>DDFC01000039.1 GCA_002336895.1 Verrucomicrobiaceae bacterium UBA1938
CGGCCCCGGCACAGCGGTGCCCTACCAGCCCCTTGGCACGCGCTACGCTGGATGGTAGGGATGCGCTGTGCGCGTCCCTGGAATCCTTTGTTCCCAAGCGGTCTGCCACCTTAACGCGATCCCCCATTCCAAAAGCTCCGCCTCCCGGCGGTCTGCAGCGGTGAGGCTTTGCCGACTCAGAGTCAGACCTGTTTTCAACAGATTGTGGTATAAGAGACAACCGCAGGCTGCCCCGCAGGGTGAGCGAAACGAATCAAGCGGCAGCTGCGTTTCCCCCTTCGCACTGCGAGCTACGGAGGACATGCGGTCCCTCATTTCGCAAGCTCGCTCCAAAATGGGACGCCTCGTGCTTTTACGCCCCGGAGCATGCTGCACTCTCATAGTCTGTGATCCTGACCAGACTCCTTTTCGTCTGCCAGTGGCATTACCTCCAACGAGCAAGCTCTCCCCTGCAACATCAGGCTGAGTGATGCAGGCTGTCATCCTGCCTGCATGCGCTGAAAACAGGCGTTTCCGGCGGAAAAACATTTCGCCGCCCATCGCAAACAAAACTCCCACGGGCGCCTGGCACCGTGGGAGCTCACAAACATTGTGCACCTGATCCTCAGATGGGTGAATCACCATCAGTCTTCTGACAGGCGGCGGCGGCGGCGCAGGCACAGGCCCAGCATGCCAAACATGAGCAGGAGCAGCCTGCCAGGCTCGGGCACCACGACGATGATACCATTGCTGGCGAAGAGCTGGGAATTGAAGGCAAGACCATCACCGAGGACGACACCAGTATAGTCGAAGCTCGTGGCTCCGGAAGCTGTGCTGAGGCTGGCCCAGTCGAGGAGATTGAACACATCCCCATACACAGGCGTGTAACCATTGAGGAAGGTCGGATCGATCTTCACCGTGCCATCAATCACCGGTGCAGTGGCTCCGTTGACGACAAGATGGTCATGGAGCGAGGTGCTGGCGCTCTCCCATGAGGCGATGACAGATGGAGACAGGCTGTTCAGGGAGCTTTCGTTGCCCTGAATGGATGCAGCGTCATTCAGCGTGGCTCCGCCCAGCTGCATGAGGAGGGTTCCTCCGCTGTTGATGGTGAGGTTGCCAGCCACTGTAAGCAGCCCCTCGGAAGCGATGCCAGGTGCCACCGTGCCGCCGCTGTTGATGTTCAGATCTCCGCCTACAACACCAGTGCCACCCAGGGTGCCGGCATTGACATTAAAGGCACCAGAGTTCGTGTTGGTGGCATTCAGCAGCACGGTGCCAGCACCGGTTTTACTGATGGCACCTGCCCCCGTAATGACGCTGCCAACAGCCATGGTCGCTCCAGCGCTCGCGTCCAGCGCGGCTCCCGAAGCACCGACGGTAATACCGCGATTGCTGGCTATCGTCACATCAGCTGTCGCCCGCAGCGAACCGCCGTTGATCTGGAGCTGATCCGCCACCACCGAAGCCGGAGCAGCACCGAGGTTGTTGTCCGCCGAGATGCTCAGTGTGCCGGCATTGATGATCGTCTTGCCGGTGTATGTGTTGCTTCCGCTGAGGGTCTGCGTGCCCGCGCCGGTCTTGGTAAGGTTCAGCGCATTGGTCTGGTTGGTAATCTGGCCGGAGAAGGTGGTGTCTGTGCCGTCGGCACCCACGGTGAGGGTAGAGGCCACACCAGTGTTGGTCACCACTCCATTGCCTGCCAGTGAGCCCACGGTTTCGTTGTTGCCATTGAGATTGAAATAACCTCCGGAGGAAACTGTGAGTGCGGAGCTGTCCGGGATGACCCCTGCGGCCCCAAGCTGCAGGGTGCCGCCGTTCACAGTGGTGGACCCGCCGTAGTTGTTGGTGTTCTTGGAGAGCACCAGCGTGCCCACCCCGTCCTTCACGAGGCCATCGCCACCGGTGAGCTGGCCGCTGATGGTTCCCACCATGAGCAGGCCGTTGACAGTCATGGTCTGGTTGCTGCCACCGAGGGTTACGGTGCCGGAGAACGTCAGGTTGTTGCTGGCGTTGGCGGTGGCGTTGTCCGCAGCCAGCGTGCCGAAGGTGAGGTCGCCAAGAACTGAGATGGCATTGCCGACGGTGCGGGCAGCGGTGCCGCCGCGAACAGCCACGCCGTCAGCCAGCACGACGGTGCCAGTGCCGTAGGGGTTGGTGCCTGCAGTGTCATCAAAGACAAGCGTGCCCGCATTGACCACAAGACCGCCGGTAAGCACATGCGCCGTGCCTCCGGCGAGCACCAGTGCACCCGCGCCGGTCTTGGTGATGACTCCGCCAGTGGTGTCCAGCGGTGCAGAAATAACCAGCCCTGTGGCGGCCAGCCCGGCATCGACATTAATCACCGGAGCTGCATTACTGAGAACAAGCTTGGTGCCGGAGATGGTGGGCGTGGTGTTCAGGTTGTCATTTTTGGCACTGACAGCCGTCGCAGCACTCAGGGTCAGGGAGGTGGCGGTCTTCACCTCAGGCTGAGTGGTGCCACCGGTGTTGGAGAAGGTGACGCTGTTCAGCGTGTTGGCCCCCACAAGGTTGAAGACACCGCCGCCATTGATGGTGAGATTACCGGTCGATGCCATCTGGCCGGCATTCGTATTCATGGTCACAGTCGCATTGTTGATGACGAGGTCTCCGGGGATCACGACCACACCAGCGCTGGCGGAAAGGTTCAGCGTGCCAGCATCGGCATAGGTGGTGCCGGTGAAGGTGTTGCTGCCCACTGCGGTGCTGTTATTGAGCGTGAGGATGGATCCTCCAGACTTCACCAAGGAGATGTTTCCTGTGATGTTGGCACCGATGGAGGTCGTATTTTGATTGACGAATACGTAGAGGAACGGGTTCGTGCTGGTCAGAGTGGAGGTGCTGTTCGTGCCAGTGATGGCGTAGGCCACGTTGCCGTTCGTAATCCAGCCAACCCCCAGAGAGAGAGAGGACGCGCTGCCGATTGTGAATGTGCTGGCTGTGCCGCCGGACGAACGAAGAGAGTTGGCAACCACATTGCCACTGATGGTGCGGTTGGTACCAGCATCATTGATGTTCTGCGTGGCGTTGACCGTCGCGGCCGTAATGTCACTGCCATCAAATCCCGGAGCCAACACCCCCTGCGTCGTCTGCCCCATGACCGAAACGCCGTAACCCGTGACATAAGTGGCAAATGTATTGCCATCTGCCACCGCCCAGCCTCCGATAAGGTTGTTTGTCAGGCCGCTGTTGATGTTGAGATTAACCCCGATGCTCGTCGCAGTGGCATTGGAAGAGAGAGTGATGGTCGTGCCATCCACGATGGAGGCGATGGTGGTGCCCGCCGCAATGTTGGTGCCGGTGACGGCCATGCCAACAGCCAGACCCGCAGTGGAAGGCACTGTAATGTTGGCGCTGCCGGAGGTGGTATTGGAGGCCAGCACATAGCTCACCGGAGCAGGCGAGCCGTTGATCTGATTGAGAATGACCCTGCCATTGACCGAAGAGCCCTGCCCGCCGAGCGTGGAGGTCGCCAGGCCATTGTTGTTGGTGTAGCCCACAAAGTTGGTCACGCTGCCGGTGGATGGGTCCTGGATGAAGTTGCCGATTGTGATGGTGGCAGTGCTTCCAGAATTGAGGTAGGGGACCAGGTTGATGTTGGCCTGGCCTCCGAGCACAGTGAGGGTGTTGACTGTCAGCGCCGAATCCACTGTACCGCCACCAGTCAGAGTCAGGGAGCCGCCATTCAGCAGCACCGGAACATTGGCGGGCAGACGCACAGGAGTCAGGTTGGCCATGGAGTTGAGGTTGGCATCGTTAAAGTTTAACGTGCTGAAGTTCACCGTGACGGAAGCATTGGTGAGGTCGGACACCCCGCTGTAAAGCGATGAGCTGTCCTGAAGGACCAATGTGCCGCCGCGAATGACAGTCGGCCCGGAGTAGCTTTGCACATCTGTCAGGGCCAGCGTGGTGTTGCCCGATTTCGTGAAGGCAATGTTGCCAGTAATGCTGCCGACAAACGTCGCACTCGAGGTGGAAGCCGTGGTGAGGACGGCCGTGGTGGAGCTGGTATTGGTGATGACACCGCCCTCTTCCGCCAGTGAGTTGCTGTTGAGCAGCGCTCCCACCACCTGGTCATTGCCATTGAGGTCCAGCGTTCCCCCGTTGAGTGAGAGATTGCTGGCACTGACGGTGAGAGTGGGCGCCACCAGAATGGTATTGCGCCCGCCATTGAGGACCACACTGCCGTCATTGACCGTCGTCTGGCCCGTGTAGGCCTGTGCACCGGAGAGCGTAAGACTACCGACGCCCGCCTTGGTGAGCCCGGAACTGCCAGTTATGGCACCATTGATGACGAGGGACGAGCCGTTGATGGTGAAGACGCCCTCAGCACCGAGTGACAGCACAGGTGTGCTGATGGTGGCGTTGTCACCATTGACCAGCAGGCCACCACTGCTCAGCGTCCACCCCTGAGTCGGAAGCAGCAGGCCGTTGCCGGTGATGTTTTCATTGTCGCCGACGATGTCTACTGCATTGACCGTGCGCGCAGCATTAAGGCTGAGACCTGTCGTGGTGGCATCCACCTTGATGGTCGCCGTTCCCGCCGCACCGTTGATGTCCGTCGGAGTCACATAACCAGTGTAGGCGATGAGCCCCTTGGTGCCGTCATAGGTGGCAAAGTCGGCCCCGATCATGATGCGGGAGATGATGCCGTTGGAGAGGCCCGGAGCTGTGTTGAAGAGCAGCCTGGTGTCGGTGCCCAGGTTCACCCCCAGCAGCGTGGCGCTGCTGCCGCCCTGCAGTGAGAGACTGCCAAACTTCAGGAAGGCCGTGCCGCCTGCTCCGTTGACCAGGTTGATAATCGAAGCACCCGCGCCAAGCGTGAGCGCGCCTGTGCTTGTCTCAGCCGAGGCAGTGGCATTGGCGCCGAGATAATTGAGCCGCCCGCCGTTCAGAGATACCGCACCGTTGTTGAGACGGGAGTTGAGGTTGGCAGATCCAGTGTTGTCCAGGTTAAGCACACCGCCCGCATTCACCTGGATGGCGGCAAACGAGAAGTTGCTGACACCATTATTTTTGAAAGTAACGGCGCCAAGATTGATCGTCATCGCTCCAGTGGTGGTGCTAAGAGCGCCATTGGAATCAAACGTCAGAGTGCCGGTGCCCACCTTGACAAGCGCGACGTTGGCCGGGGTGGCGTCATTGTAGCGATAGAACTGGCCCGAGAAGGTCGAGTCCGTGTTGTCAAATCCGACGGTCAGAGTGTTATTGCTGGTGCCGGTGTTGATCACATATCCCGAGCCGGAAAGGGAGCCGAAAATGGCGTTGTTGTTGTTAAGGTTCAGGCTCGTGCCGCTTTGGAGCACCAGCTGCGAGAAACGCGCACCAGCGTTGGTGGCATTGATCTGGATGCGCCCTTCCTGCACCACTGTCGGCCCAGTGTAAATATCCTGTCCCAGCTGCAGCACGCCGTCGCCGATCTTGGTGATGCCGCCGGAGGACCCCAGCACGCCCTGCAGCATAAAGTCCGACAAGGTGGCTGCAATCTGCTGGCTGTTGAAGCTCTTGGCCGAAATGTCCAGCGTGCTCATCGTGCTGCCGAAGTCCAGACGACCGGCCACAGTGGCAATTGATCCCACATTGGACCCGGCGGAAACGATGCCGCCCGTCAAGGTCAGCACGCCAAAGTTTGAAACGACCTGTGGCGAAGCGCTGCCGCCGCCATCATCCTGGAAGACAAGGCCCGCGAGGGTGTTGTTTCCGGCAAGGTTCAGAGTGCCATTGCCTATGATGGTGACAAAGTTGCCTGGATCAATGGTGCCAGCCGTCGTCTGCGTGACGGTGGCTCCATTGCCGTTGATCACAAGGCCGTTGGCGGGATTGGCTGCGAGCGGGATATAGCCGCTGCTGCCGATGACCAGCGTGCCAAGGTTTACATAGGTGCCACCAGTGTAGGTGTTCACGGCATTGAGTGTCATGATGCTGGTGCTCGTGTCTCCCGAGCTCTTGATCACACGAAGCGGACCGCCATTGTCCTTGATCACCGCATCAATATACACCGTGCGGTTGGTGCCGCCAAAGTTCGCATGCGTCAGGTAGAGATCCGCAGCACCGCCAGAGCCTGCAGTAATGAAGCCATCCGTGATGGTGATGCCCACATTGTCTGTGGATTCACCAAAGAGAATGCCGCCGGCGGTCAGGTTCAGCGTGTTGCCGCCCAGGTCGAGAGTCGTGGCTGCATTCGGGCTGGTGAAGGTCAGAGTATTGATGCTGACGTTTGAAGAGAGCGTCGTGATGCCTGTGGTGCCAAAACGGATGTTGTAGGTGGGCAGCAGCGCGCCGCTGAGCAGTGTGCCGTCTCCAGTGGCATAGCCCACTGCATTGAGGCCGCCGATGCCCATCCCGGGCGTGTAGGTGGCATACTCGCGGTCAGCGATGGCCCAGGCCCCGATAATGTTGTTCGCCAGCCCGTCTCCGATATTTGAGGTCGCGACGCCATTGATCTGGTTGAAGTAGGTGCGCACCCCGTTGCCCAGCTGACCGTTGCCGCCCAGGTTGTTAAAGCGCAGCGTGGCTGTGGAGGAGGCAGCACGCTGCAGTTCACCAAAATAGATGTCGGTCGAATTGACATTGGTGCCGCCGGCAGTGCTGAAAATGTTGTTGTTGCCCCCTTGGAGGATGATATCGCCAAAAGTCTCGGTGGAGGCATACTGTGCTCTGCCCTGATAGTTGAGGGTGCCGCCATTCAGGGTGATAGACGCAGCATCATTGATGCGGTCAGACAAGCTCAGGGTGCCGGTGTTGTCCAAGCTCAGCGTGGCAGAATTGATCACAATGGCCGAAGTCCCGGAAAGCGCAGCACCATCTTTCAGCGTGGTGGTGCCGCCACTGATGTAGGTGACTCCGGTGTAGTCGCTGTTGGAGAACAATGTCAGCGTGTTGTCCCCGGTGCGCAGGAAGCTCATATCCCCCGTGAGGATGCCACCATAACTGCGGCCGGCGTTGTCCTGGTTCACGACGAGAGTGCTGGACGAGTTGGAACCACCTGTCACAGTTCCACCCGCATTTTCCACACCAAGGTCGGTGAGCAAGCCACGAACCATCTGCATGTTGCCATTAAGATCCAGCGTGCCGCTGCCCCCCATGATGAGGAATTGGTTGACCAGCAGCGTGTTGGGACCGCCATTGAGAATCACCGTGCCGCCAAGAATGCTCTGATTGCCGCTGATGGTGTTGATGCCAGTGTTGAGAAGCACGCTCGGCGTCTGGGCCAGGACAAGCGTTCCCTCACCATCCTTCACCCAGCCTGCAGTGCCTGTGATGGCGCTGCTGATAGTCAGTGTTGATCCGGTGTCTACATGGTAGATGGCCTGGGTGCCGCTAAAAGCCAGCACCGGTGCGCTGATCGCGCTGGAGTTGGCTCCAGTGGCAAGCAGACCACCACTGGAGATCGTGAGCACATAAGGCGAGGAACTGCCAGCCGAACCCGCACCTGAAGCAGGGCCGCTGATAGTCACCGCGCCATTGAGCTTGATGGCGTTCACCGAGCGGCTTGCCGTCAGCGCTGCATTTGCCGTGAGATTGAGCGTGGCCGTGGTGGTGCCTGAATTGATGTTGTTGCTGGTGTCATAAGCAGCAAAAGCGGCTATGCCAGTGCCCGTGGCATAGGTGGCAAAATCAGAACCATTCACCGTCGCCCTGGCCAGAATGCTGTTTGTCAGCGTCGGGGCTGTGGTGAAAATGATCTTGTTGCTGGCAGTGCCCAGGCCGGTGCCGGCGAAGTTCATCGCAGAATCGGCATTGAGCGTCAGCGAGCTGAAGGTCAGCAGATTGCTGCCGCCAGCACCCGGCGTGCTGGTAACTGTGCCGCCTGGACGGTTGATTGTCAGGGCACCCAGCGTCTCGGATGAGGCATTGGCAGCATTCCCCAGGAACACCAAGTTGCCGCCATACATAGTCACTGCGCGCGAGCCGAGGCGGTTGGTGATGTTAGTGGCCGTGTTGTCAATGAATAGCGATGCTGCGGAATAGATGGAAGCGGCTACGCCATTCCCGCCGACGAGAGTGCCTGAGCCGTTGAGACTGACCGTGCCCGCGTAGAAGCTGAGGTTGTTCGTTGGGATCATGCTGAGAGCCGCAGTGATGTTCAGCGTGCCGGCTCCGCGCTTGACGATGCTGTAATACTGGTTGGCGGTGCTTGTGCTGGCAGTAGTGTTGCTGTTGAGATTGATCACCCCCAGGCCGTTCACCAAGTCGCCGCCGGCATTAAAGGAAAGCGCACGAGCATTGGTCGTGTTGTTGAAGATGCCACCGTTGATGTTCAGCGTGGCGCCCGCATCTGCACCGATCAGAGCGTCAAATGCCATGACAAGCTGCCCTGTGACCGTGTTCACACCAGAGACGCTTTCGATCTGCCCGCCACCATTGATGCCTCCCAGCGCCTGGTTGTTGTTGCCCTGGAGATTGATGGAGTTGGCAACGGAAATGCCACCGCTGAGCTGAAGCGCGGCACCAACGGCGGAACTGGACGGAGAGATCGTGATGGTGCCGGAGCCCGCCCCGTTCCCGTTGGTCAGCATCACTGCGCCGGCATTGATCGTCAGACCACCAGTCCAGCCAGTGTTGTCCGCATTGAGCACAAGTGTGCCATTGTCATTTTTTGCCAGCGTGGCTGCAGCACCGGCACCTGAGTTCAGGTTGAATGCTGAGTCGAGCTGCAATGCCATGCCCTGGCTGACTTCGATGGCACGAGTGTTGGCGGTGTTGCCCAGCTGGATCACACGGCTCGTGCTGAAGCTGCTGATGGCGCGCAGGGTGGCGGTTCCTGATGCGGGGGAGAGAACCACCATGTTCGTCGCATTGCCAAGCTCGCCATCACTGTCCACAGAGACGACACCCTGATTAACCACCACATTGCCCGTGAAGTTGTTGGCCGCATTCCCCAGCGCCAGGGTGCCGTTGCCGGTTTTGCTGAACCCCGTGCCGCTGAGCTTGCCATTCAGATACAGCCCCTGCGTCAGGGTGGAGATGGTGGCGTTGGCCACGCTGAAGATCGCGTTGTTCAGTGTCACAGCATTGCTCACCATCAGGCCATAGCCGTTGTTGTTGGTCACAGTGAGACCGGCGCTCACATCCGAGACGGAATTAGGAGCGATAATCTTGTTCTGCGGCTGCGTGTAGGGCAGCGCATAACCAGCACGCCCGACAACCACCGTCGGCACGATCCCAGAGTCAAACACCACATTCCCCAGAGTAACAATCTCCTGCCTGCCAGTGCCATCGCCGTCATTGAGCAGCGTCACGGAGTTCGGATTTCCAAGCGCGGTCGCGTAAATATCACCTGTGTAGCCGGTCGTGTTGAAGATCAGCGTTCCCAGGCCTGTGTTGGTGATGCTGGTGACAGAGCCTGCGTTGGCGAGCTTCTCAAGAATCACTGTCAGGTTCGGATTAACCACATTGATCGCAACCGCCCCCGTTGGCAAAGTGACGGCTCCGCCCAGCGTCATCGTCACAGTGGACGAACCAGTGGAGTCAAAGATCGGGTTGCCCAGGAAGGTGATGTTGTTGCCCACAGCACGGCTGTTGTTGTCAACCAGCAGGCTGGCACCGCTGGCCACCGTGAGCGTACCTGTGCCCAAGGGGCTGTTGACGAGGAGACCGCCGCCCTGCGTTGGAGTGCTGCTGGCTCCGAGGATGATGCCGCCGGTCTGCAGAAGAATGCCGCCGCTAAAGGTGTTTTGATTGCTGAGCTGCAGAAGGCCGCTGCCAGCCTTGATGATGCCTTCGTTCCCCGTACCAACGATGGTGGTGGTGATGTTGAGGTTGGGCATCAGAGGCGCTAGGTTCTGTCCATTGTCCATCACCGGGTCCACCGTGATGGTGCGTGTGGAGCCGTTCAGACTCATGCTGCCGCTCTGATACTGTCCAAAGATCAGCTGAGACACCCCGGTTGTATTTGCGTTGTTTGAGATGGTGAAGGTCGTCGCACTGGTGATGGCCGTAATTGTCGGAGTGCCGGTGATGTTCGGTCCGCTGACAGTCATGCCGACATAGAGGCCGGATGTGCTGCCAACAGTGACCGTATTGGTTCCATTGACTGCAGATGCTACAATGACAGTTCCGCCAATCGTCGACACCGAGCCAAGGTTGCCACCGGAAGCGGTGATGTTTCCGTTGAGAGTCAGTACGCCTGTGGCACCGAAGCTGATGGTGGGAGCATAGCCCCCCGTGTTGTTAAAGGCCAGCCCGCCAAGAGTCTGGCGGAAGCCGTTCAGATCCAGAATGGAACCGCCCAGCATCGTCACCGTAGCTGTGTTAGCCAGCTGGCTGGAGGCGCCGAGTTGCACGACCGAGGTTCGCTCCATCGAAGTATTGCCATTCGTGCTGGCACCACCAGTGATTGTCAGGTTGCCAGAACCGGTGGCAAACACGCTGACGCCATTGGCCAGCGGATTGTTGAGCACCAGGCGTCCGGCATTGAGGAAAGTGCCGCCGCTGTAGGTGTTGGAAGCTGTAAACAGCGTGTAAGAGCCGCCCAGAAGCCCACCGACGCCGGTACCGCGGCCATCATCTCCATCCACGACGACAGTCACCGGCGCGCTGCCGTTGTCTGTGATCGTCGCACCAATGGTCACCGTGCGGTTGATCACATTGGTGTTGCCGTTGACGTAACTCTGGTCATGCAGATAGAGATCCGCCGCATTGACTCCGTCTCCTGCAGTCAGCTGACCGTTCAGAATGGAGATGCCGGTGCTGTCCGTGCCGTTGGAGGCAATAAGGCCGCCGCTGCCAAGGTTAAGTTTCTTGGCACCAAGGTCCAGCGTGGTGGCGCCGCTGACCGCAATCGTGAGACTGTAGATGTTGCGGTCCGCAGTGAGTGCCGTGGTGCCGGTGGAGGTGATGCGGACATTGTCAGTGGCCAGGGCCAGATTGATGAGATTCGGCGAATATCCCGCATAGCCTGGAGTGGTGAGCCCGCCCACCCCCGTGGCGGTGGAGTAGGTGGCAAAGTCACGTTCAAAAACGGCCCAGCCACCGATGATGTTGTTGGTCAGTGCGGGCGCGCTGGTGATATACATCGTCGCCAGATTGCCCACCTGTCCATCAATGTTCATGAACCGCAGGGTAGCGTGAGAGCCGGCCTGCCGCGCCAAGCTAGAGATGGTTACAATCGACTGGTTCACGCCGGTGCCGGGTTCGGCAATGTCGATGTAGCTGTTGCCCTGGGCGAGGGTGACCGCGCCGAAGTTTTCGTAGCCGATCTGACCCTGGCGGGCGCGATACTGCAGCATGCCGCCTCTCAGAAGTATCGGCGCCGAGTCATTGATGCGGTCGTTCACATTGGCGTCGAGAATGCTCGTCGCATTGTTGTTCGAAATCAGCAGGGTGCTCTGGCTGATCTCAATGGAGGAGGTGTTGCTGAGAGTGGAGGTGCCGAGCAGCTGAATACGGCCGCCGTTGATGATCGTCGGCCCGGTGTAGGTGTTCGCAGTGTAGATGTTCCAGTCCTGGTAGAATGCATTGGTCTGAGAGCGCACCAAAGCAATGTTGCCATCGATGGAGCCTGCGTAGCTGACGTTGCCCGTAACGATCCCCAGCGTGGCCTGCGTGGCAGAGCTGTTCATCACTGAACCTCCTGCATTAGGAATGAGGTTGCCGTTGGTTGCAGTGGCAGTTTGTGACTGAATGTTGTTCACCACCTGGTTGTTTCCATTCAGATCCAGGTAACCACCCTGCATCACGAGGGTGTTGTTGTAAAAAATGGTGTTGTTGCCGCCTGCCAGCACCATGGTGCCCTGATCGACATACGTGTTTCCGGTGTAGTAGTTCAAAGCCGTCAGTGTCAGGGTGCCGCTGCCCGCCTTCGTCAGTCCTCCACTAGTTCTTGAAATGGAGCTGGAGATCGTGAGATCGCCCAGTGTGTGAAGGATAAGCTCACGATTGCTCGTGGTGCTGAGGATGCCGCCATTGATGCCGGTGTTTCCTGACAATGCGATCAGGCCTCCGCTGTCCAGCGTGAGCACCTGGCCGGCGCTGATGTCAGTCTCAGAAGCGCTGCCAAGCACCAGCGAGTTGATCGTGGTGCTTCCTGTCACTGTTGCCACGCTCGTGAGAGAGACGTTGGCATTGGCGACGATGGAGGAGGTCATTTCGCTGGGGGTGAGCAGACGCAGGCTGTTGGTGCTGGTGTTTGCGGCCCCCGAAGTCGTGTTGGAGGTGAGGAAGCCGATGCCCGTGCCGATGGCGTTGGTATCGCCAATGGCCCAGGGAATGATGGATTTGTTGGTGCTGCCGGTGGCACCCGTCTGACCAGTGAAGGCGTAGCCATTGCCCGTCGCCTGGATGGTGGCCACTCCAGCTCCTGCGGCACTGCCCAGATTGCTGGCCTGAACAAGAAGGATGCCACCACCATTACGAGTCACCGCCGCTGTGGTGAAACCAAGGGTCTGGGAGGCATCGGCGATGAGCTGAATCGTTGCCACGCCCTGGTTGATGGTCATGATGCCGCTGAGTGTTTCCGTCGTGGCCGAAGCCGAATTTCCAGTGATGGTCAGAGAGCCGCCACGGAGGTCGATGTTACGGCTGTTCCCCAGGCGGTTGTTGACATTAGTGCTGCTGTTGTCCAGCTCGACCAGCCCGCCACGGGTGACATAGACGGTGTTGGAGCCCGTGGCACCGCCGGTGCCAGGCGCGCCCAGGCTGCCATTACCGTCGATAAGCAGCACCCCCTGATTGACCATCACCTGATGTCCTGCAAACGCATTGGCCACCTGCACATCGAGCGTGCCAGTGCCAAACTTATCAAGCTGCAGATAGTCATTCGCAGCGCCGCCGGTGAAGGTGATGGCAGAAGAGAGATTGATGTCCCCTGCACCGCCAAAGCCAAACCAGAGATTGCGGCTGCTGCCAGAAGTCGCCATGACCGCTGTAAGTCCGCCCGTGAGGTTGAGCGTCGATCCTGCATCAGCAGTGATCGTCATTGCACGGTTCTGACTGTCGGCTGTGGAAGCAGTGGTCAGATTGATGGAACCCGCCCAGGTGTTGGTGCCGGAGACGCTGCGCAAAGCTCCTGTGGAATCGATGCCGCTGAAAAGCTGATTTTGCGCCCCGATCACATCAAGCACCTCGTTGACAGTGATATCACCGGAAATCTGGAGCTGGCCCACAAGGCTGTTGATGATCGTGTGCCCGGTCGTGCTGCCAAACGCATTTGCATTGGAAACACTCAGAACCCCCTGGCTCACGTAAATGCTGCCGTTCCATCCAGTGTTGTCCGCATTCAGCACCAGGGTGCCGAGATCATTCTTGTAAATCGAGTTCGTCGAAGTGGTGGCAATGAAAGGAGAGTTGAGAGTCAGCGTCTTGCCTGAGCTCACTTCAAAGTTGTTGCTGGCGGCATTGAGAATGAAAGTACGGCTGGTTGTGATGTCGTCCGTGGCACGGAATCCAGCGGACCCAGTGGCGTTGACACTCAGGCGCACCTGGTTTGCAGCGTTTCCGAGTTCGCTGTCCTTATCGACGGAAAGCACACCGCCGGTAATGTCGATAATGGATCCGCCGCCACCAAAAGTGTTGCCTGCGTTGGTCAGGCTGAGCACACCACTGCCCGCCTTCGTCATCGTCACAACGCCGGAACCAGTGGGGCCGCCGCTGAGCACGCCCGCCAGGCTCAGCCCGTCCGTCTGCAGTGAACTGCTGTAGCTGGAAACGGTGAAGACCGGCGCCGAGGAGTTGCTGAACGCGATGTTGTCCGAGAGAAGCAGCCCATAGACATTGTTGTTGGTAAGCGAGAGGCCATAGATGAGCTGCGAAGATGTCAGGCTGGCGGGTGCAATGACTTTGTTGACCGCCTGCGGGTAGTAGGCTGCACTGCCGGCACGCCCGATGGTGAGAGTCAGAGCGGTGCCTGTGACAGCCGGCTCCCAGGTGATGGCCCCCAGATTGATCGTCTGGGAACTGCCTGTTCCATCTCCGTCATGCAGAATGCTGAAAGCACCATTCGAAAGCGCGGAGACATTGATCGGCACCGTGCTGCCTATACCCGTGAGATCGAGCCCCGTGATGTTGCCAAGACCCGTTTTGCTGATGGTGTTGGCACCCGTGCCACCGATGGAGGTGATGCTGCCAATGTTGTCGATCGGCCCGCCCAGGACCACGTTGAGATAAGGCGTGGGGATGTTCACCACCAGTCCTGTGGTCGTCAGGGTGGCAAAGCTCAGCTCGCCGTTGAGCGTCATCGTGTACAGGTTGGCCGTGGTGTTGTTGAAGATCGGATCTCCTGCAAAGCTCATGGCGTTGGCCACGGTGCGATTGTTGTCCACCTGCAGGCTGGTGCCGTTTGCAAAGGAAACAGCACCAATTCCGAGCGGACCGGAAACCAGCGTGTTTGGCACCGTGGAGGTGCTGCTGGCGGAAAGGATCAGCCCGCCGCCCTGCACCTGGATGCCGCCGTCAAACGTGCTCTGGCCGCTGAGCTGGAGCAGACCGGTGTCAGTTTTGATGATGCTGGAACCGGCACCCGTGATAACCGACGAAATGCTCAACGAACTGCCGATCTGGGTGTAAACCTGTCCGTTCAGAGTCGGCCCCTGGACGCTGAAGGTGTTCGCACCAGAAGCAAGGGCCAGGAAGCCGCCGCTGATGGTGGGCACAGTGAACGCGTTGCTGTTCAGAACAGTCACAGGGCTGTTGGATGTCAGCGTGAGGATGCTGTTCGTCGGAATGTTGACAGTCGGTGTTCCAGAGCCTCCGTTGTTGTTGAATGAGATGCTGTTGAGGGTGTTGTTGAGCCCAAGGCCGCCTGCCAGCGTCAAGGTGGAACTGCCCACCAGGCTGACGTCATTGGTGGAGTCGATCTGCCCGTTGTTCGTGTTCATCACAAGAGCCGCGTTGTTGATCGTGATGCCACCCGCAGGAATGACCACTCCGCTGCCGATGAGGTTCACCGTGCCTTGATCGATGATCGTGCCACCGCTGTAGGTGTTGTTTGCAGAGAGGTTGAGCACGCCGCTGCCTGACTTCACAAAGGTCACCATGTTGCCATAGCCGTTGTCAGCGATGACCGAATTGACGATCATATTGCTGACGCCGACGGTGAAAGAAAGGGCGGAGCCATTGGCAGTGGCGTTCTGACTCAGCGTCACCTGTGTGGCGCTGTCCACCGAAACGACATAGGTGCCCGCGGGAATGCCCGTACCGGTAATGGTCATGCCAGGAGCAATGCCAACGGTGGAATTCATCGTGATCTGAGTCGATCCCAGAGTGGTGGTCCCGTTGATAAACGAACCGGCGGTAAAGGTTTGGTTTTGCGCGCTTGCGGTTGCGCTGTTGCTCAGGGTGATCTGAGTCAGGCTGTCCACGGAAACGACCGTCGTACCTGCAGGGAAATTGGCATTGACCAGAGTCATGCCGGGCAGGATTCCAACCGTGGAATTCATGATCACCACGGGAGATCCTGCCACGATGCCACCCGCAGAGTTGGGATTCGTAAACGAGGGGTTTCCGGAGGCAAACAGAGTCACAATCAATTCACGTGCACCGCTTGTTTCCGTTCCACCGGCGGTGAGCACGCCACGTGTGGTGAGGGAACCGATGGTCGTGTCAAAGGCGTTGTTGCTGCGCAGCAGACCGCCCATCTCCAAATTGATGGTGTCGGTGCTGTTGGTGAACTGGATGTTGTTGGTGAAGTTGCCGCTCAGACGCAGCATGGCGGCGGTCTGGTTGCCAGAGAGAGTCGTGGTCAGCGGAGAGCTGGCTGCCGTGCCCAGATCGGTGATGTTGCCGCTGCCAAACGAAGCCGAATAGCCGGCATAGCCACCGTTGCCCACCGTTCCCACTCCGTTGGCAGTGTTGTAGGCGGCAAAGTCGCTGTAGTTCACGATGGCCCACGGGCCCAGGATGCCGTCACCATACGTTGTTGGTGCGGTCTGGAATATGATGCTGGGGTTGTTGCCGATGCTGCCGACGGCGCTGGTATTGAGGAAGTTGACAGTGGTTCCCGCATTTCGTGTCAGGCTGGCGATGGTGAGGACCATGGAGGAAAAGGCGCCGGCTGTACCGGTGCCACCGGTCGCGGCCTGAATGATATTGGACCCTTGCGCCAGGGTGATGTCACCCAATGTCTCCGTTGCCGCAGTATTCACGCGGCCGTTAATCTGGATCTGGCCGCCCCTGAGAGTGATGGAGATGTTGTCTCCGATTCGGTCGTTGTTCTGGGTCTGAAGGCTGCTGTTGCTGGTGGCCACCAAAGCTGCGCCGTTGATGTCAATGCTCGATGTGGTTTGCAATGTCGCATCGTTTTCCAGCGTCGTAGTGCCTCCCATCAGCACCGTGGCTCCGGTGTAGGTCTGTGCCATTTCCAGCGTCAGCGTGTTCCCGCCCACACGAACCAGATTGAGGTTTCCAGAAATCAGGCCGGCAAAGGTCGAGCTGCCGGTGGAGTTGCTGGTGATGAAGGTGCTGGCGCTGCCGGAAGTGTTGGTAAGAGTTCCGGCTCCTCCTGGAAGCGGGCCCGCACCTGCCAGCGCACCGGTGTACTGACTGGAGCCATTAAGGTCCACCGTGGCCCCGACGCCAATGGTCAGCTGCTGCACGGATGGGAAAAGGGGATTGAGTCCGGCATTGAGCTGGAGGGTGCCGCCCATGACGTTTGTGGTGCTGTTGAAATATGCCGTGCTTTCCAGGCTGAGTGTACCACCCCCCACTTTGCTGAGCTGGCCATTGAGCAGTGCCGATGTCACATGCAGTGTCGTGCCATTCTGCACCTGAAAATAGCCGGCTTGGCCGTTCAAGTTTACCTGTGAGATCGCCAGAGTGTTGTCCCCGCCCGTGCTGATGACCGACCCCGTGGTCAGCGTGAGCACGCGGTTGCCTGTGCTGGTGATCGAAAGCCCGCTGCCATTGATCTTCATGGCATTCAACGTGCGCGAGGCCGAGATGTTGGCTGAGCCGGTCACGTTCATCGTATCAGCATTGGCCGCACCGTCCAGATTGGTGCTTGTGTTATACGCGGTGAAGCGCACAACGCCGTTGGTGCTGTCGTAGGCAGCAAAGTCGTCCAAAATGACGATGCGCGGAAGGATGGCGTTGCTGTAATTGGCGCTGCCCTGCTGGTAGGTGGCGATCTTGATCTTGTTCGTGCTGCCTAGTCCGCTGATTCCAGTCAGGTCCCAGGAAGAGCCAGAGTTGGCAAAATTGACCGTGGTGAAGGACAGTGTGTTGTTTCCGCTGCCCGTAATGCTGATCGGCGCCAAAACGCCATTCACTGTGGCCCCTGCGGCTGTTTCAGTCGTGCTGCTGCCGATCAGGCTCAGACCTCCACCATTGAAGGTAAACGCGCGCCCATTCACACGACCGCTTGCATTGTTGCCACCGCTGTTGTCCAGAACCAGGGTTCCTCCCGCATTGAGAGTGATGCCCGCCGCCGCGTTGACGCTGCCGCTGGTGCCAGAGATGTTCACAGTACCGCGGCTCACCGTCAGAGTACCGTTCATGGTATTGGCTCCCGTCAGCGTGAGAATGCCAGTGCCGGAGTATTGCAGACCTTGGGCTCCGGTACCAGCGCTCACATTGCCATTGATCAGGGTGTTGCCCGAGCCAAAAAGCGTCAGAGTCGCGGCGGCTGTATTGGTGATGGATCCGGAGATCGTCAGCAGCGCCCCGGAATCCAGGTTGTTCACAAAAGAGCGGCTCGCGTTCAGGCTCACCTGCGAGCCAAATTCAATGTTGTTGAACCCGTTCACAATCACCGGGTCGCCCTGCAAAAAGACGGTGTTGGTGACCTTGCTCACGCCGCTCAGGTCCACCATGGAGGTCAGCACCCCGCCGTCGAGAATCAAGCTGTTGGCGGTGCGGCCCAGCGCACCGGAGTTGCCCACGATCAGAGTGCCCTGCCCCAGCAAGATCCCCCCGGTCATGCCGCCTGCCACATTGTTGTTGCTGCTCAGGGTGAAGGTGGCGTCGTTGGAGATGCGCACATCCAGCCTCGTCAGGGAGGTGCTCACACTTGCATTATCCTGGATCACCCCGTTCCAAACCGTTGAGCCATAACCACGAATATTGAGGCTTCGTGTCGCACTCGCAGCGTTCTGGAGATTGATAAAGGCACCGTTCACAGTCAGCAGCGCACCATCGTCAAGGTTGTTGCTGAGTGTCTGGTCGTTGACACCCGCAAGTTTGTAGATGGCGCCGTCCACCGTGATCGCACCCGACCCACCGAAGACCAACGTCGAGTTGTTGTTCCAAACAATCGGTTGCGTGATGTCCAGGCCATTGACGACGTCCGTGGCAAAAATCTCGCCATTGCTCACAAGCAGGCCGCCAAAAATCAGCTGGGTGCCTGCGGTGATCGTGCGGTTGTTGCTGATCGTGAACGTCGTGCTGTTGGTGATTCCTGTGATGACATCTCCATAGCCGATGCCTAGCCCGTTCACATTCATGCCAACCTTGAGCTGCGAAGTGTCGGAAGTCGTGATGGTCGCAGAGTTGCTGACAGCGGCCGCCACTGTCAGATTGGAAACCGCCACGGGTCCCATTGAATTTGGGCCGAGCCCCAGCAGACCGGAATCCACACGGATGCCACCACTCAGGGTATTATTGCCCGTCAGCGCCCAGACACCACCATCCCCTTTGTAAATGCGGAATGCGTAGTTGCCGGCAGTGCTGTCCGTCAAATCAGCCGTAATGGTGTTCAGGTCGCTGTTGGTTCCGCGCAGATTGAGGGTAAACTGATTGGTCGATGCATCGATGAGGCTGGTTATGACGAGCGGGCCGCTGCCTGAGGAATCGATCTGGATCGTTCCTGTTGTCGGCACCATGCTGATGGGGCGTGTCACCACTTCGCCCGATCCGACATAAAGCAGGCTGACGGTGTTGGTGGTGCTTCCCAGGATCAGGCTGCCGCCGCCCACATTGGTGCCAAAGCTGGAGGATGTGGCTCCGGCTGCACCAATGGAGGTGACAACAGTGCCGCCGTTGGTCAGCGTGGTGTTGCCGTTGTACGTGTTGGAATCTCCCAGATACAGCGTGCCACCTCCTGTCTTGCTGAGAATGGCAACGCCTGCACCGCTGTTGCTGATGACCCCGGAGACAGTGGCATAATCAAGACCTGTGTAGCCGTTGTCGTCCACCTGGATCGTACGTGTGACCGTGCCGGAGGTCACGTTAAGGTCAATCGGGTTGACAAAATTGACATCCGCCCAGGAAGTGTTTGAGCTCAGAATCAGCGTGCCGGTTCCGTTGCCGATGCCGCCCGCCCCCCAGCTCACTGTGGCGCCAGCGCCACCGAGATTCACCACGAGAGGGGCGATGCTTGCTGCAAAGCCGCCGCTCTTATTGGTGCCGGTGCCGCTGTCTGACCATGCCACCTGCCCTGCTCCCGTGCCGATAGCACGGGTGAAGAGCCCGGAAGTCTGCAGCACACCGCCATTGAGTCGCAGGCTGCTGGCTGTAGGGAGCGAGGCTCCATCATCCGCACGCAGAGCACCGGAGCTGATGACCGTCGGACCGGTGTAGGAGTTGGCATTGTTGCCCAGAATCCACAACCCGCCTGTACTGACAAGTGTCAGCGCGGAGCCGTCCACCGTGTTGTTGATGAGCTGCAGGTTGATCTGATTGTCCCCATAGGAGTCGCCGCCGAGGGTCAGCGTGCGGGTGCCCGTGCCGCTGAAGACCACTGGCCCGGTGTTGGAAAAGACCAGCGTGGCATTGTTAGGATTGCGCGATTGAGTGAGATTACCGTAGCTGCCGTAGGAGTAGATGCCACCATTACCCGCAAGGGTGAAAAGACGGTCGGTGCTGACCGAAGGTGATTGTGTGGCGCTGACTGCCTCCCCGGTAAAGGTGCCAATGTAACGCAGACTGCCGCCGTTCAAGACGAGGCTGGCTGCATTGGTGGCGTCACTTGTCGCATCCCCAATGCCGATGCCGCTTGCCTGCCCGATGTTTGCCAGGGTGCTCACATCCAGATTCCCTCCGAGGATAGTCACCGTACCTGTGAAGGCATTGACTCCGTTCAATGCGATGGTTCCTGTGCCACTTTTCACCAAAGCCACTTTGCCGGCTCCGTCCTGGATCAAGCCTGCATAAAAGGAGGTCGCATTGCCTTCGCCGAAGCGGAGCGTGGCCGTGGTGCCTGTGGCGCTGTTGGTGATGACACCCACGCCATTGAGTGAGTTGATGGCACCCGTGGCCGAGGAGGCGCTGCCCACGTTGACGCCATTAAGATCCAGCGAGGTCCCCTGGCGGAGGTTTACATTCACTCCATTGGCTCCGAGTGTGGCGCTGCCGGAGAGCTGTACCGTGCCTTCGTCGATATTGATGCTGCCAGCCGTGGTGTTGGCATTGGCGGCGCCCAGCACAAGAGTACCGGCCCCCAGCTTGGTCCAGCCGCCGGTGGTCGAACTGAGAATGGAGGTGTTCAAAGTCAGGGTGTCAGCCAGTGTGTTCGTACGAAACACCAGATCGGCGGCACCACCTGAGGTGATGCCCGTACCGCCGCTGATGGTGACACTGCTGCCGCCGGTGACTAGAATACCGCCGGAGACAGTGGCCGCACCGTTTTGAAGAGTCAGAGTGGCGCCGCTGGCCAGACCGAGTCCCACAGAACCGTCAAACTTGATGCCGGCGTTGATCGTGGCGGAGGTCTGCGAGTTGATGCCGAGCGTGTTGACAAGATAAGGCAGGGTGTTGCCCCCTGTGAGGACCGATCCATCAGACACGGTTGTGTAGGTGGCGGCACCCACGCTGCTGCCGGCGGCAAAGTCCGCTCCATTGTAAAAGAGGTGCGCATTGAGAATGCCGTTGGTGTTGGATGCACCCGTGATGTTTACGGTGGCACCCGCATTGGTCACAAAGTTGACACCAGCACCTGCTGAGATGGTGCCAAGAGACGAGAAGGTAAGCGCAGCCGTACCGCCCGGGCCAGCCACCACCTGAACGGTGCCTGCACCTGCCGTGGCCACCAGGGAGCCCACGCTTTCGCTGCTGTTGTTCGCGGTGTCACCCAGATACATCAGGGTGCCACCAGCTGTGTTTGAGAGCGTGTCCACATTGAAAATGATGCTGCCAGTGTCAGAGAGCACATTGCGTGAGCTGCCTGAGTAGGTGTCCTGGATTTTCAGAATGCCGCCTGAGACAGTGGTGGTGCCGGTGAACGCGTTGGCACCGGAGAGCACCCAGGTTCCCGCACCCACCTTCTGCAGGTTCGTCGTCGCACTTGGCAGCGCTGAAGCAATGGTGTTGTCATTCGTATTCGTGCCGCCCAGCACCAGCGTCTTGGCACCTGCGACCGCCGTGATGGCCCCGTTGATGATCAGCGCGCCGGTGCCGCTGGCATTGAGGTAAACATTGGCTGTGGTGGTGTTGAGAGCGATGGCGTTGGCCAGTGTCTCCCCCGCGCCGAGGTAGGTCAGCGCACCAGAGGCGGTGGTGGCGTTGCCAATCAGAATCTGCCCGGTCGGCAGCGCATTGGCTGAGTAAAAGGCCAGCGTACCAGCGCTGATGGTGGTCGTCCCGCTGCTGGTGGATGCCACCGCCATGTCGGTCAGCGTCAGCTGGCCGCTGCCGCTTTTGGAGATGCTTACGGCATTGGAACTGGCGTTGGCCAGGATGGCCCCGGTCAGCACTGTGTCGCCATTGCCGCCAAACACCAGCGTGCGCTGCGTGGTTTCACTGTCGTGCGCGATGCTCATGTTCAGCACCAGCGTTCCGCTCAAGTTGTTATTGAAGGTAAGGTTGGCTCCACCAGACCATTGCAGCACGGTACCGGCTCCCAGCGAGCCGTTGAAGGCGAGGTTGTAACCATTGCGACTGTAGAAATTGAAGGTGGCGTTGTCGGCATCCAGGTTGCCAAACTGCACCGTCTGGCCCAGCCCGGTGCCACCCAGCGCACGGTCCACCATGATGTAGCCGTTGGTGCCGCGGCCGTACACATTGCGTGTGTTGAAATTTGGGGCGTCAGTGTGCACTTCCAGATAGCCACCATTCAAGTCCACAGCACGTGGTGAGAAGCTAGTCCCCAGGTTTGCATTATCCGTCACCCTCACCGAGCCGCTGTCGATGCGCAGCGGCTGCGCAAAGTTGTTGGCCGTGTTCTGCAGCCACAGCGTGCTGAAGACGGTCGAGCCGCTCTTGATGAAGCGGTCCTGCGTGGCCGTGTCATAGCCGGTCACGATCCCTGAAATGACGATGTTGCCGTTGCCCAAAAACGTTTCGGCCCCTCCCGTGCCCAGCTGCACCCCTCCCGTGACTGTGGCTGTGCCCGCCGCAGAGAGCATGCGCCCTTCACTGGCAGTGCTGCCCACCACCAGGTTGCCGGTAAAGGTGTTGTTGCCGATGCTGATGAGAGCAGCGCTGTTGTTCAGAGCTCCTTGCCCACGTCCCACCATGCTGATGTCACGGTTGATCGTGATTCCATTCAATCCCCCCTGCACCACCAGCAGACCGCCGCTGAGGCCCGGATTGCCGGTATTGGCAAGACCGTTGATGGAGATAGTCGAAGTCCCAGTGCCAAGCTGGTTCTGATTGGTGATGACCAATGCACCACCGTTGATCACCACATCTCCGCTGATGGTGTTGCCGCTGCCGCTGCCCAGTACGAGCGTTCCATTGCCGGTTTTTGTCAGCCCCGAGGTGCCTGCGATGACGGAGTCAATTTCGGCACGTTGAAACGACGCCACATTGACGACTGGAGACGTCCCAAGCCCTGCGATGGCGCTCAGTGTCAGCGTATTTCCGGTGACGACAAAACCATCACTGCCAAAAACAAGCCCGCTCGCTGTCTGCGGCCCGCCCAGTGTCACCACTCCCGCAGAGCTCATGAATGCTGCGATGTCGCCACTCCCCCAGGTGACGGAATCGCCAAGGGCACTTGAGGTGGACCAGTCTGTCGTTGCCGCGTCCCACGCACCATCGCCACCCTGATAGTATAAAGTAGCCCCGCTCACATGCGTAGCCCAAAGAGGAAGAATCATTGCCAATGCGGTGGCGACAGGACGCTTAAAACGACGACGCAAAGTGTCCAAGAGTACGCTGGATTTCTTCATCTGATGATTGATAGCTAGTGGGCTGCGGGAGACGGTTGGAACGCATTTATCACAGGGGTGGGACTGCGATAAATGGCTTAACAGACCTTCATCTTGATCTAACAACCACATTTAGAACCATTGGTTAATGGCTTGTTGTTGAGTAAACTGGCCGACAATCAAAGCATGACTCTTTCCTTTAAAGACCATAAAGACTTGGCTTTTTTACTGTGAACTTTTTGCTTGCCCCTTTCTCAGAATCTGGTTTTCCGCGCCCTCAGCATTCCTCACCATTTCTCATCACCAGTTGCGGGCTCGCCCCGGCTCAACACTTTCCCAGAAATGTCGCGCATCCCGGAAGAAACCATCCAGCAGGTGATTGCCGCCACGGATATCGTGGCGCTGGTGGGCCGTTCCGTGAAGCTGCGCAAGGCGGGCACCAATTTCATCGGCCTCTGCCCGTTTCACAACGAAAAGAGCCCCTCCTTCAATGTCAGCCCCTCTCGCAACACCTACCACTGCTTCGGCTGTGGTGCGGGAGGCACCGCCATCCGCTTTGTCATGGAGCACGACGGCCTGTCTTTTGTAGAGGCTGTCAAGCGCCTAGCAGATGCTGCTGGAATCCGCATGGAAGAAGAGGTGTGGGACGCCAATGCCGAGGCCGAGGCCAAGCACCGCAGCCTGCTCCTGCGCGCCCATCGAGAAATCGCCGAGTGGTTCCACCAGCTGCTCATGAAACACAAAATCGCCGCCCCGGCGCGCGATTATCTTAAATCACGTGGCATCACCTCCCAGGTGGCCAAAAACTGGCAGATGGGCTACGCCCCACCCAGCGGCGCCTTTTTCCGCGAATGGGCCTCGCAGGCGCGCATACCCGAGAGCGTGCTGGTCGAGGCGGGACTCTTCATTCAGAGCGATGAAGACTCCGGCCGCCGCGGCGCTTACCCGCGCTTCCGCGACCGCCTCATGTTCCCCATCCGCAATGACCATGGCGATGTCATCGCCTTTAGCGGACGTGTACTCGACCCGGAGGCCAAGACCGCCAAGTACCTGAACTCCCCCGAAACGCCCCTTTTCAGCAAGAGCAAGGTGCTCTTCGGCTTTGACCGCTCCAAGCGCGCCATCTCCAAGGCGGGCGAGGCCATCGTGTGCGAGGGTCAGATCGACATGATCATGGTTTATGAGGCCGGCTTCCAAAACGTCGTGGCAGGCCAGGGCACCGCCTTTACCGAGGTGCATGCCAAGCTGCTCAAGCGTGTGTGCAATGAGGTCGTGCTCTGCTACGACTCCGACAATGCAGGCTACAAGGCGGCAGAGCGCGCCTTTCAGATCCTCTCCCCCATCGGCCTTACTGTGAAGGTGGCTGCGCTCCCGCAGGGTGAAGACCCCGACTCCCTGCTGCGCAAGCAAGGGACCGAGGCGCTGCAGGCCGTGCTGGGTGGTGCCACGGACTTTCTCGAATACCAGATCCGCCGACTGCGTGCCAGCGCCAAATCCGACAGCATGGTGGAGCGCGTGCGCATGGCTGAGCAGGTGGCCTCGGCCATCAGCATCTTCAGCGGGGTGGCCCAGCGTGTGACGGCGGTGAACAAAGTGGCCAAGCTGCTGGAAATCTCCGAGGAGCAGCTCACCGGCATGGTCAATCAGGCCGCCAAGGAGGCCAAGAACGGCCACTCTGGGCCCAAGGACGCCGCCGCCCCCTCCCAGGCCAATGTCGTGGATGAAGCCAAAAAGCTGCTCGCCTCCCAGCACAAGACCGCCGTGCTGCTCTGCCAGATGGCCCTGGCAGATGCCGAGGTGATGTACTGGCTGCGCGAGGAGGCCGACTGCGGCGAACTGCTCAGCGAGGTGCCCGGCACTGAGCTGCTGGCCCTGCTGGTGCGCAGCCGCCATGACCCCGTGGAGGAGACCTCCAAACTGGCCTTCATGGCAGGGCTGGAGCGCCACCAGGAGGCAGCTCTGGCACAGTTGCAGAGCCGCTCCCGCCGCCCCGGCACCCCGGAGCCTGCGGGTCTGGCCGATGCCAAACGGGCCCTGGACACCCTGGAAATCGCCCGGCTGCAGAGCCGCCTGCAGAGTGTGAATGCCAAATTAAGAGCTCCAAACCTCTCCCAAACCGAAATCGAGCACCTCTGGGAGCAGATCCGAGAACTCACGGCACGGCACAAAGATTGCCTTGACCGTACGAAACCCACCCCGAATAGTTTCTCCCCCTGACCGCAGGCGTGGACCCCCCACCGAGGTTTGTATGGCCGTCCCCAAAAACCCTATCAACGGATCCCATTCTCGCAACGCCGCCGCCAAGGCCGGCGCTGCTGCTTCTGACGATGCTGCCAAAGAGGCAGCTGCTCCAGCAAAACGCGGTCGTGGCAGACCCCGCATCCATCCGCCCAAAGAGCAGCCCGCCATGCAAGTGGGACCCGATGGCCAGCCGCTCAAGCGCCGCCGTGGCCGTCCGCCCAAAGGCGGCCAGCCGGGCAGCCTGGCCCAGTTTGCCAACACCACGCACGACGACATCCACTCCCCGGATGTGCAGGCGCGCCTGCGTGATCTCATCCGCACCGCACGTGAGCATGACCATCTGACCTGGGATGACATCAATGAGGCCCTGCCCCCCGGATTCGTCACTCCGGACCTGATGGACGCCCTCATCACGCGCCTTCGCGCGATGGAGATCAAGATCACCGACGACGTGGACGGCATCGCCACCAAGTCAGCAGCCCGTGAGCGCATCGCCGCCGAACGCGAAGCCGCCACCGCCAAGCTGGACGTCTTTGACGATCCCGTGCGCATGTACCTCCGCCAGATGGGGCAGGTGCCGCTGCTCACCCGCGAGCAGGAGATCCACATCTCCAAGCGCATCGAAAAAGCGGACCTCAGCCTGCGCCAGTGCCTGCACACCATCGGCTTCATCGGCCAGGCTTACCTTCAGTTTGCCGAGGCGCTCAGCACCGGCGTGGAGCGCTTTGACCGTCTCGTCAGCGACCGCAAGGCGGACGAGCGGGACGCCTACTTCAAGAAGCTCAAACCCCTGCTGGATCAGGCCCGTGAGACTCATGAGAAGACCGGCAAGGCCTTCACCGCCATGATTGAGGCAGGCCCGCGCAAGCGTCCCGCCGCGCAGGAGGAGTTTGAAGCTCTCCGCACCTCATTCTTCCGCACCTGTGAGAAGTTTTACTTCAAGTCCAAGATCAGCGAGGACTTTGTCACTCTGCTGCAGCAGAAGCTCACAGAACTGGGCAATCTGGAGCGCAGCCTCAAAGACAAGCCACGCAGCACCGAAGCCCAGGGGGCGGTGAAGACCTTTGAGCAGGACTCCTGGATGACGGCTGCGGACTACCGCTCCCTTATCACGGACACGCTCAAACACGTGGCCGACTCCACCCGCGCCAAAACGGAAATGATCGAGGCGAACCTGCGTCTCGTCATCTCAATCGCCAAAAAGTACACCAATCGCGGCCTGTCCTTCCTCGACCTCATTCAGGAGGGGAACATGGGCCTCATGCGTGCGGTGGAAAAATTTGAGTACCAGCGCGGCTACAAGTTCAGCACCTACGCCACCTGGTGGATTCGTCAGGCCATCACCCGCAGCATCGCGGATCAGGCCCGCACCATCCGCATCCNNCACATGATCGAGACGATCAACAAGCTCATGCGCGTGCACAAGCAGCTGCTGCAGGAGCTGGGCCGCGATCCGACTCCGGAAGAAATCGCCGAGGAAATTCACCTTCCCGTGGAGCGCGTGAACGCCGTTCTGCGCCTCTCCCAGCAGCCCGTCTCCATGCAGGCCAAGGTGGGCGAAAGCGAAGGCGACACCGAATTTGGTGACTTCATCGAGGACAAAGAGGCCAGCAACCCCATGGAGCTGACCGCCATGCATCTGCTGCGCGACAAGCTGCGCGACGTGCTGGACACCCTGAGCCCGCGCGAGCGTGAGGTGCTGGAGCAGCGCTTCGGCCTCGGAGACGGTGCAGGCCGCACCCTCGAAGAAGTGGGCAAGCAGTTCCAGGTCACGCGCGAGCGCATCCGCCAGATCGAAGCCAAAGCCCTCCGCAAACTGCGCCACCCCACACGCATCCGCAAACTGGGCGGCTTCTTCGGCGCAAGCTGATCTTGCTTCGTACGACGGGTGTGGCGACAGCCCGCCCTTCCATCAGCGTGCGGCAAGCACGATGGCATGCGCACACACCCGACCTGCGATATCACCAGCACGCGCCCACTTCACGCCGGCCTTCAGTGCTGTGAAGATAAAGGTAGCCCTCCACACGGCGTGCTGCCCACTCGCCTTCCAGCTGCACCGCCACGCGTTCATACTCACCGCCCTCGATGTCTTCCAGCACATCCAGATGAATGAGACCCGGCTCGTCCACGCTCCACACCTCGCCCTGGATCGAGATGCCTTCCGCATCCCGCACCATCCCGGGATAGCCGCCGAGATCATACATCCGGTAAAGCGGTGCCGTGCAGGCCTCAGCCACGAAGCGCTGCTTTTCGATCCACGAGTGATTGCTGCCTCCACGCTTCAGCGTGCCATACACAAACACCAGCGTGCTCATCACAGCACATCCTCCCGTTCGTTCAGCCAGGAGGCCAGGCTGTACCTCTTTTGAGTCAGTTCATTCGCACGTTCGATCATGGCGGCCGTCATCTCAGGGCGGATGAGCACATTCCCGGCCAGCTGAGCAGCCCAGCGCGGCCAGAAGTCATCTTGCAAGTGCACCTGCTGCACGCTGCCCTGATGCAGCAGCCCCAGCTTGCCACGCCGCTGCCCAGCTCCGGCCACCTTCACCTTGTCGCGGATCACGTCATGCATGGCGGGGGCCACGAAGCAGAAAGGCGCCTCGATCAGGTCCTCCATCCCGGCTAGGCGGCTGCCATCATCCAGCGCACGTGCCAGCGACTCATGCACGAGGCGGTAGCTGTCCAGTGGATTGGTCTGCGACCAGGGATGCACCGCAGGCACGATGACTGAGTACGTGTAATCATTGTCATGCAGCACCACGCCGCCCCCCGTCCAGCGCCGCACCACCGGCCACGGCGGCAGAGACTCTGCCAGCTTGGGCAGGCTCTGCGCATAGCCGATCGTCACCGTGGGCTCTTTCCAGCGATACACGCGCAGCAAAGGAGCCTCGCTCAGCTCCAGCCACGCCTGATCGGCAGCCATGTTCCAGGGGCCGTCATGCGGCACGGGGTCAAAATGAAGAATGAGCTGGTCGAAGAGAGGAGATGCTGAATCCACCCGTATATCATGGCCCACTTTTGCCCGCTTGCAGCCCGGATGTTTCTTTGACATCTGCCGCCGCATTTTTCAGACTTTCTGCCATGCACCCCACCCGCCTGCTTGCTCTCGCACTCGCCCTGCTCTCCCCGGTTCTCTGCCCTGCCGCAGACGACTACCAGCCTGGCCCGGACTCCAAACCCCAGGAAGGCGTGCCAAAAGGCGACGTGTTGAAGTTTGAATTCAAAAACAGCAAAATCTTCCCCGGCACGGTGCGCGACTACTGGGTGTATGTGCCAAAGCAGTACACACCCGACAAGCCAGCCTGCGTGCATGTGAATCAGGACGGCATCCAGAACCTCGCACCCGTCGTCTTTGACAACCTCATCGCCAAAAAGGAGATCCCGGTGATCATCGGCGTCTTTGTGATGCATGGCCGCGTGCCGGCGGCAGATCCCGCGACGCAGCTCGACCGCTACAACCGCAGCGTGGAATACGACGGCCTGGGAGACGCCTACGCACGCTTCATCCTCGAAGAACTGCTGCCCGAGGTGGAAAAGATCACGCTGCCGGACGGCCGCGCCATCCGTCTCTCTCACGATGGCAATGACCGCAGCATCGGCGGCAGCAGCAGCGGGGCCATCGCCGCATTCACCGCCGCGTGGGAGCGGCCTGAGGCCTTCAGCCGCGTGTTCAGCAGCATTGGCACCTATGTGGACCAGCGCGGCGGCAACGACTACCCCGCGATGATCCGCAAAGCGGAGCCCAAGGCCCTGCGTGTCTTCCTGCAGGACGGCAGCAACGACGCCAACGGCACCGGCGGAAACTGGTTCCTGGCCAATCAAGAAATGCTCTCCGCCTTTGAATTTGCAGGCTATGAAGTCAACCACGTCTGGGGAGACGGCGGCCACAATGGCAAGCATGCCACCGCCATTTTTCCCGATGCCATGCGCTGGCTGTGGAAGGACTGGCCCAAGCCTGTAACCAAAGGCACCGGCTCCCGCGCCCCTGTGATGGAGGTGCTGGGTGCTGGCAGCGAATGGCAGCTCGTGGGAGAAGGCTACGGCTTCACCGAAGGCCCGGCAGTGAATGCGAAGGGTGAAGTTTTCTTCACCGACATCCCGAACAGCCGCATCCATAAGGTGGCGCTGGACGGTACGGTGAGTGTCTTTGCGGAAAACACCGGCAAAGCCAACGGCCTCATGTTCGGCCCCGATGGCCGCCTTTTCGCCTGCGCGAATGGGACCAAGCAGATCGTCGCCTACGATGAAGCGGGCAAGATGAGCGTCATAGCCGAGGGCATCGAGTCCAACGACCTCTGTATCGGCCAGAATGGCAACCTCTACGTGACCGATCCGCCGCACAAGCAGGTGTGGCTCATCAAGCCCAACGGCGAGAAGAGCGTGGTGGACACCAATGACAAAGGCGGCATCGCCTTCCCCAACGGCATCCGTTTGACGCCAGACCAGAGTCTCCTCCTCGTGGCCGACATGCGCGGCCAGTTTGTGTGGAGCTACCACATCGAGGCCGATGGCACGCTGAGCGCCAAGCAGCCGTACCACCATCTGCGCATCGTGGATGGCCAGATGGAGAGCGGCGCCGACGGCATGACGCTGGACTCCAAAGGCCGCCTCTACGTGACCACGCACGGCGGCATCCAGTTCTGCGATCAGGCCGGCCGCGTGAACGGCATCATCGCCAAGCCCCAGCGCAAGTGGCTGGCCAATGTGGTCTTTGGCGGACCGAACTTCGACGAACTCTACGCCTGCAACGGCGACAAAGTCTTCAAACGCAAAACCCAGGTGAAAGGCGTGCGCTCCGCCGATGGGCCCATCAAGCCCGAGAAGCCGAGGCTGTAAGTGGCAGCACGACGCTCCCGCGAGCGCGCCAGCGTCATGGAGTGCGGTGGGAAGCGCAGCGCCACACCGCTTTTGCAGGCAGGACGGTGCGCCGAGTCCAAAGAACGTGCTACAGTCTTATAAAACGGCGGCTCCGATGCAGGTTGCTCCAAGCAGTGATGCGGGCACTCCTGCCCGCAACGAATGTCCCACGAGGCCCAGATTGCAGGCACGAGTGCCCGCATCACTTACCCCGCCCGCTTCTGCAACTCCACCACCGCATTCAGAATCTTCACACGGTTCATCTCATGCACCTCCAGCTTGGTGCCGATCTCCGGCACCAGGGTCACGGTCAGCTCGCCGCCGAGATGCTCGCGGAATTCCTCCAGTCCCTCCAGGATCGCCGGCTCGCCACTGCGGCCGGTGTTCATGAGATACGGGGATGTGGTGGCAAAGCCGATGCGCTCGATCAGCCGCAGCACGCGCTCGCAGGTCTCAGCATCCAGAATGCCCTGCATGCGGGAATAAACGAGGTCCACCGCCATGCCGATGGCCACAGCCTCACCGTGGGTCACGGAGAATTTGGAAATCTGCTCCAGCTTGTGCGCAGCCCAGTGGCCAAAGTCCAGCGGGCGCGCGGAGCCCAGCTCAAAAGGATCGCCTCCAGTGGCGATGTGCTCCACATGCAGCTCGGCGCTGCGCTGGATCACCTTCTCCAGCGCCTCCTGCTTCAGTGCGGCCAGATCATCGGCCATGGCCTCGATCTGCTCAAAGAAGGCGCGGTCGCGGATGAGCGAGACCTTGATGGCCTCGATGATTCCATTGCGGCGCTCACGCGGCGGCAGAGACTCCAGAAAGGCAAAATCATTCACCACCGCATACGGCACGGCAAAGCTGCCCACCCAGTTCTTTTTGCCAAAGAAGTTCACGCCGTTCTTCACGCCCACGCCGCCGTCTCCCTGGCTCAGCGTCGTGGTGGGAAAACGCACATGGCGGATGCCCCGGTGCGCGGTGCTGGCGGCAAAGCACACGAGGTCCAGTGCAGCACCGCCGCCGATGACGAAGACATAGCTGTGGCGGTCCAGCGCGGCCTCATTGATGGCGTCCCAGCAGCACTCGACGAGGCGAAAGTCATTTTTGCACGGCTCCCCGCCGGGGATGACGATGGGGTCGTCCACCATGGTGAAGGTATCGGCATGCACGTGAGCGTAGGCCATGATGTCATCGATGAGGTCCTGATTCGACGAAGCGACGGCCTGATCCACAAAAACGAGCACTCGCGGCAGCTTGTGAGGCTGGTCGAGCTTCAGAAGATCGCGGATGGTGTGGTTCCTGGGCGCGAAAACTTCTCTCGTGAACAAGATGCGGTGGGTATGCTCTAGCCTGATTTTTTTCTCCAACATTAACGGGGGGCGGTTCTTTGGCCCCGACCCGGGTTGAGGTCAAAGGGAAAGGGGGACGGAGCATACGTCCCGGACAGGCGTTTTCTAACCTCCCCGGGCAGATTTAGGGTCTCAAAAGGCACATTTTTCCACCCACCTGAGCGCCTCCGGCCCCTCCTGTGCCGCAGTCCTTGGAATTAGCCTGCTGGGGTGATTGAGAAGCAGCCCCCCTCAGGGCCACTTTCCTCCACCATGACCACCTTGCATCCAACCATGCAGAGGACAGCCCAGCACACACCGCAGTGACTTTCCCCCCGCCACTTCGTTTCCTCATCCCTGCCCTGCTGCTGATCCTGGGCCTCCTCTCCGCCTGCCTGGACTATGAGCTGGATCTGAGGAACGACCTCGAGCGCGACTTCAATGACGTGACCACTCAAGCCTCCGCGACGGGCACTCGCCTGAGCGCAATGGCCCGGCAGCATCTGGACCTGGGAGACATCAAAGGGCTGAATGACAACCTCTCCGACTGGAAGCATGAGCCCTGGCTGCATCTGGCCGCCTTGGTGGATGAGAAGGGCACGGTCCTTGCCAGCTCATCATCCCAGTGGGTGGGGCACTCGGCCGAGGAATCACCGGCATCAGACGCCTGGAAGCACTCGCGCAAGAAAACCGGCGCCTTCATGGAATCCGGAACCGTGGACGGGGCAAATTTTATGGTGCAAGCGGCCTTCCCGGTGGAGGACAAGTCCAGAAAGCCGTACTGGCTGCTCCTCGTGTACGACCGTGCCAATGCCGTGCTCCACGCCCATGAGGATGCACGCAAACGCATGGCTTGGTCTGCCTCCGTCATCGCCCTGATGTGCCTCAGCCTCTGGGCCACGCTGCACTTTGGCGTGGCCCGGCGGCTCGAGCGCCTGGCGCGGTCTGTCCGTGAATTTGGCGAGGGCCGCGCCATCAGCATCGGTGCGGTGAATGGAGGAGACGAGGTGCATGAACTCTCGCAGGCTTTTGGGAAAATGACGCAGCGCCTGACGGACCGCGAGCGCGAGCGGATCGAGCTCGAGCGCGCCGTGATCGAGTCTGCGGAAAATGAGCGCCGCCGCATCGGCCACGAGCTGCACGACAGCATCGGCCAGCAGCTCACCGCTGTCCTCATGGCCATCAACGGGCTCCAGGAAGAGCTGCAGGCCAAGACCCCCGCCCTCGCAGAGCGTGCGCAGCAGACCAGCCAGAGCCTGCGCGAGACCCTGGCCGAGGTCCGCGGCCTCTCCCATGGACTGGCCCCAGTCCCGCTGTGGGAGCAGGGGCTTGAGCTGGCTCTGCAGGCTCTGGCAGACACCACCGCACGCAGCTCGGGCATCCGCTGCGTGTTTGAGTGCCCGGAGCACCTCCCTGAGGTGAATGAAGCCACCTCATGCAATCTCTACCGCATCGCACAGGAGGCGGTGAGCAATGCCCTCAAACATGCCGACTCCCAGGAGATACGCATCGGCCTGGAATGCCGTGACGGCTCGCTGGCCCTGGAAGTGGACGACGACGGCTGCGGCCTGCCTGAAGGCCCGGCGGATCGTGGAGGGCTCGGTTTTCGCATCATGCAGCACCGCACAGAAGTCATGGGCGGCAGGATGGAGTACGGCGCTCCTCCGGCTGGTGGTACACGCATCGCCGTACAAATCCCGATCAACTCATGAACACCGCCGAACTCCCCGTACAGACCTGCCGCATCATGCTGGTGGATGACCATCCCGCCGTCATCAACGGCTACCGCTTCATGCTGCAGGCCTACCCGCAGTATGAAATCTGCGGCACCGCCACCAATGAAGCCGAGGCCATCAGCCTCGTCACCCAGGAGAAACCCGACCTCATCATCACCGACCTGAACATGCCAGGACGTGGTGGCCTGGAGCTCATCAAGGATCTCGCCGCTCTCCATCCGGGAGTGAAGATCATCGTCAGCTCCATGCATGATGAGATGCTCTTTGCCGCGCGCGCCCTGCGTGCAGGCGCCTGCGGCTACGTGGGCAAGGACAGCCCCGGCAATGCGCTGCTGGACGCCATTCATCGCGTGCAGGAAGGCGGCGTGTATGTGAGCGACAAGCTCGCCGCGCACCTCGCGGCCTCCTTCGCCTCTCCGCGCCCGCGCGGCTCCTCTGAGTCTCCGCTGAAAAAACTCAGCGACCGCGAGTTCCAGGTCTTTGAGCTCTTCGGCCATGGCAAGACGGCCAAGGAGATCGCAGCCCAGCTCCATCTCAGCCCCAAGACAGTCTCGGTCCACCGCGACCACATCAAGGAGAAGATGGGGTTTGTCACCAGTGCTGAAATGATCCGCCAGGCCGTGCGCTGGGTGGAGACTCAGCGCGAGGTGGTCAAGTGATGAACGCTACGGGCCGTTAGGCCCGAGGCCTAAACGTAAAAGGACTCGCTGCTGATACCGGAAACTGGCGCATGCGTGCATGATGGTGCTGCTCAATCACCCCGTCACGACCATGTAACCGCAATCGATCAACCATGTTCATCATTCCAACCCAGCGCACCACAACCATGAACTCGTCCCACGTTTATCCTCAGACCGAGACACCAGGCGCCACCACCACCCGCCTGGGTTTTTATGAAGTTCATCAGCACCTGGAAAACAACACGCATTTTCTCGATGAGATGCTCCAGGAATCAAATCCGGCACCGCAGGCCAAATCCTCTCCAGGCATGCAGCCCAATGCGAAGGTTTTGTTCCAATTCTTTGATGGATGGCACATGGTTCAATCATGAATGTCCGGCACCCCAACCCCCGCCCCTCCGCCAGACATGAGCTCCCCCAACCGTATCGTCATTGTGGCTGACAATCCTGCAAGCACAGCCAGCTTTCGTGCTTCTCTTGCTTCGCAGTCAGACCTTTCCTTCGCTGCCGCAGTCACCTGCGCATCCTGCTCCTTCGCCGCCGTCACTCAGCAGCGCCCTTCGCTTGTGGTCATTGATTTGAAAATGGCCGAGCACCGCCTGCTGGAGCTGGCGCGTGATCTCACCGTGCTGCACCCGGGACTGAAGATCCTCCTCGTCTCGCACCACGGGCAGGAGCTGGAATCCGACCGCGTGCTGCGCTCCGGCGCCCACGGTTGCGTCAGCCCCGGCAGCAGCATCGCCGGCCTGCTGGCCGCCGTGCGTCAGGTGCTGGATGGCAGGCCGTTTTTCCCGCCCCAAAACCCCGCCCATCCCGCCGCTTCGGCCACGCTGTGCCAGGCCGCGCTGGCGCTGACCTAGGCTCCAGCCTCTCTGGTGGAGCCTCAGCTCCGCCGCTCCCGGTGCCCAACCACACCGGGGGCGGCCAGTCACAGACAGCATACGCAGCATAAAAAAGTTGCGCGGGCATGCGGCGCTTCGTTCAATGCGCCATCGCATGAAGCGGGATGTCTTGAAGCACCTTTACACGCTGGTGGAGCCGCATCGTGGCCGCTTCCTGCTGGTGGCTTTCATCACCCTTCTCAGCACCGGCGCCGGCCTGGTGGAGCCTCTCATCTACCGCGAGGCCATCAACGACATCGCCGGTCTCTTCGTCAAACACGCCAACGACAAGGCCAGGGCCGCAGCCGGTGAGGAACTGGAGACCAGTGATGATCCTGTGGAGGATTTTCTCCGTCAGAAAATCCGTTCCGCGCAGCACTCAACCACCCACCACCTTCCTGCGCCCACCAAAAAGACGCACGAGAAAAAACCGCACACCCAGGAGCATGTGGCTGAACGCACTCCCGGTGAGGCCGTTTACACTCTGCTCTATGCCGTGCTGCTCATGCTGGGCGTCAATGTCCTCAGCTACATCCTCTGGCTGTATGCTGAAAACAAAAAGGCGCAGCTCGACTGCGACATCGAGCAGGAGTTCATCCAGGGAGCCTTTGCCCATGTGCTGAAACTGCCGCTGGGATTCTTTGGCAAGCGTGCCCCGGCGGCCATCGCCAAGCAGATCGACCAGAGCGAGGAGGTCAGCGCCATTGTCGGCGCTTTCTCGCAGCAGATCCTGCCCGAGTTCATCAGCCTCTTCGGCATCATGGCCATCATGTTCTACCAGAACACCACGCTGGCCCTGATTTCCGTTTCTCTCATTCCCATCTACCTGGCCATCGCCTGGCGCTCCTCGCAGAAGCTCGAAACCGGACTCAACACCTACTACGAGCGCTGGGAGGACGTCAGCGCCCGCATCAACACCGCGCTGGAGGGCATCAAAACCGTGAAGCTCAGCGGCGCGGAAACGCGCGAGGTGCAGGAATACCGCCGCATCTCCAGCGGCGCGTATGACAACTATGTGGACCGCAGCAAGCTCTCCAACAAGTTCGCCTTCTGGGAGGGCGTGCTTAGCCACCTGGCCACCGCCATGGTCCTGGGCTGCGGCGGCTACCTGGCGCTCATCCACAAGCTCACCCCTGGAGATGTGGTCATGTTTGTCGCTTATCTCGACCGCCTCTACTCCCCCATCGACGAGTTGTGCAGCCTTTGGGTGAACATGCAGCAGCACATCGCCTCCATCTCCCGCGCCTTCCGCCTGCTGGAAAACAAGAACGTGGAGAAGCCCGGTCTTCCGCTGCAGATCACGCACGGCAGGGTGGAGTTCAAAGACGTGTGCTTCTCCTATGTGGAAGATCGCCAGGTGCTCAGGTCCGTCTCCATGACCTTCGCCCCGGGCACGATCACCGCCATCGTGGGTGGCAGCGGCACCGGCAAAACCACGGCAGTGGACCTCCTGCTCAAGCTCTACTCACCGCAGCAGGGAGAGATCCTCATCGACGGCCAGCCGCTCAGCATCCTGGACTCCTCCAGCGTGCGCGGCCACATCGGCATGGTGGCGGCAGACGGCGCCATCTTCCGCGGCACTCTTGCCTACAACCTGCGTTACAAGCGGCCTGACGCGACGGATTCGGAAGTGATGAAAGTGGTGGAACAGGCGGGACTGAAAAACCTCGTAGAGCGTCTGCCTGAGGGGCTGCAGACTCAGATAGGCCAGAACGGCATGGGACTCAGCGTGGGCGAGCGCCAGCGCGTGCAGATCGCCCGCGTGCTGCTCAGCCGCCCCAAGATCCTCGTGCTCGACGAAGCCACCGCCAATCTGGACTACAACACCGAGGCGGAGATCCGCCATGCCATCCACCAGATGCGCAGCACCTGCACCATCATCATCATCGCCCACCGCTTCAGCATGGTGCACAATGCCGACCACGTCTATGTGCTCGGCGGCGGCGGCATTCTGGAGCAGGGCACACCCGAGGATCTCATCGCCGCCGAAGGCTGGTTTGCCGCCTTTGCCCATGCCGTGGAGGAGGAAGAAGAGTCCGAAGAAGAAAGTGAGGAGGAAACTGAAGAAGAAGCCGGCGACGACGTTGAAGAAGAAACAGAAGAGGAGGAAGAATCCCAAGACTGAAGGAGGCACACCATCATGTCAGACCATCCTGTTTCACTGAGCAAAAAAGCCTGGCCTTACGTTGCCACGCTCAGCAGCGCCTCGGTCATGCTCCTGGCGTTTTTCATCCCCTCCATCCAGGACCAGTATGACCGCTATCAGTCGCGCAAGATCATCGGCAGGTATGTCACCCTAGGGGACGATTTCATGGACGAGGAACGCTATGACATGGCTGAGAAGGCGTATGAAAAAGCGTTCGATCTCTCTCAGCAAAGCCGGCTGGAGATCGAGATGAAGCGGCTGAAGGCCCGCGTGCACCGCATGAGCCTCCTGGTGGAGTGGGGAGCCAAGCCGCCCGAAGATCTTGAGGAAGTGGATTTCCAGCTCCTGCTGCACCTGCAAAAGGGCACTGAGGACGCCAAAGAACGCAGCTTCACCCTCAACAGCTACGCCTCTTATCTGGCAGGCTCCAAGAAATACCCGGAAGCCGAAGCCGCACTGGCCGAGGCCCTGCGCATCGATCCCGCCAGCGCCATGTTTCATCTCAACCTCGGCAACCTGCAGGATCAGCGTGGTAAAAAAGACGAAGCGCTGAAATCCTACCTCAAGGCACGGGAACTCGATCCCAAAAGCCTGAACGTCCACTACAACCTCGGCCTGCTCTACGTCGAACTCGGCAAAAACCAGGAGGCCCGGCAGGAGTTTGAAGCCGCGCTGAAAATCGCACCGGATGACGCCGACACCCAGCAGCAGCTCAAACAGCTCGCCAGAAAGATGAACGAGATCCCGCCGCCTTGATCATCTCACGTCGCAGCCACCCAGCGCTGCCACAGGCGCAGCAGCGGAGTCAGCACCACAAAGCCCAGCGCCAATCCCGGAGCCACTGAGGCCACAGCCAGGGCATCCACCACGGCGATGCCGGCCAGCAGCCAGCCCACCGCCTGCCCGATGGCGGGCCCGCCCTTGCGCAGCGTCTGCGTGGCATAGGCCACCAGCATGGCAAACACACCCAGAACCACGATCTGAAGCGGGCTGCCTCCCGCCGAGGAGAAGCGCATGGCACAGACGATGGCCGGTGTGTAAAGCAGGGCAAAAGCCAGCAGCGAGGCCGGCACCGGCAGCTGTTCATTCTTGTGCTCAAGCCGCGCCGCCACCGTGATACCCACAATGTAGCAGCCCAGCGCCAGCGCAAAGGGCAGCACCAGCATGGGCCCCGCTGGCAGAAAGCCTGTCTCATACCGCCACTCTGCGCCAAAGAACGTCAGCGCTCCCTTCTGGCTGGCCACAGTAAAAGGTGCCACAGCCGATGCCGCCACCATGTACAGCAGCAGCCTGCACGCCCCCATGACAATGACCGAGCCCGCCCACCGTTTGTGGTAGAGATCATAAAACACAATGGCCCCCATCAGCAGGGCGGTGAGCTGCGGGTTGGCTCCATACCCCACCGCGATCACCGATCCCAAGAAAAGCATCACGCCGCCCACCACCCATGCTGTGCGCAACCCCACCTGCCCGCTGGGAATCGGCCGCTCTTTGCGGTGCTCCGCATCAAACTTCGCATCCGCCGCATCATTCAGGATCATGCCGCCCGTGTAGAGCAGCGAGCCCGCGATGAGCAGCCACACCAGCCGCACATCCTGCAGCGGCCCTCCCGTCAGCAGCCACGCTGCAGTGACATTGGTCCAGACGGTCGGCAGATTGGAAATACGGGCGAGATGAAGCCAGGGGCGCATCCCGTCAGTCTTCCGGCGCCCTGAGCCGGTGTCGAACGGTTATTTCAGCATGCTGCGCACATACGGCAGCATGGAGGAGTACAGTGTGCTGCCGTGAAAGCGGGAGAGCAGTTCCGTCACCAGTTCGGCATCGGTGTCCACATCGGCGGGCAGCAGTTCTTCACGCGTCTGCTCGCCGCAGGTGGAGCTCACCTTCACAAAGCAGGACTCGCACTCGCGCCGCACTTCGCCGCGCACGCCCGGGCCTTCCAGCACCAGCCCTTGCAGCGCCGGGCCGGTTTCTTTCTCGATCAGTTCCAGCTTCAGCTCGCTTTTCAGCCGCTGATTGATCCATGCCGCCAGCAGCAGCGCCGCTGTACGCTGCCCCTTCAGGTGCGTGATGCGGATGGTCTGCAGCTTGGAGAGATTGTGGCAGGCCGTGGCATCCTGAAAGCAGGTGGCCAGCGCCGTGCGCATGAAGTGGGAGCGCGTCCAGGCCAGATCACGCACATCAAAGCCCCCGGTCTCGGAGTTCAGCGCCGCCAGCAGTGCATCAAACTGCCGCGCTGGATCCTCCCAGCGTGAGCTGTCGATGATCACCGTGTCGATGCGGCTGTAAAAATGCTCCTCAAAGTTCTTCGTCATGTCCGCCTGCCACCACACGACGAGCGGCAGATCCGAGTCCAGATTGGCAAAGACGATGTTCTGCACCTGCGTGGCGTCTCCGCCTTCCAGCACAAAGCTGATCTGCTCGCTGCACACCACCTGCTTGCCCTGGTAGGGGCGGCACAGCGCCTGGATCCAGGCCCGCGCACGCGGCGGCTGGCTTTCCGGCAGCGAGAGGATGAGCAGCGCCCGGCAGGCATGCTGCGCAGCCACATGGTCCAGCAGTTCATTGTCCGCCATCAGTTGGCAACTGTCCTCGGTGTAGATGGCCAGATTGGTGATGGAGGCACGCGTTTTGGCCTCATCCCCCTCCCAGAGCTGCTTGAGCGCACGGTCAATCCGTGAGATGGGCGTTTCGAGCCCCAGTCGGTCGAGTTCGATGTCGTTCATGGCTGCGGAAGGCATATGAGTGAATGGTCAGGATTTTTTGACCGCGCGTTTAATCCAGCGCGGATCACGGCGGCAGTCGAGGATGCGCAGGACCGCAACGTCGCCGCTGGGCTCCATGCGATAATAAATGGCATACGGAAAAGTGCTGCAGATGAGACGGTGTCGGCCATGAACCAAGCGGTGGATACCGGCGGTGCTTTCGAGTGCTTCAAGTTCCTGCAGCATGGAGCCCTCAAAGTAATCGCCGAGTCCGTCCTCTTCCTGGTCTTCATAAAAACGCCGCCCTTCGATCAGATCTCCAATAGCGCTTTCGGAGAGGATTACGCGCATTGCTTCAGGCCACCCAGACGGCGTTTGACCTCCTCCAGGGAGACAAACTGCTCTTCACCAGCAGCCAGTCTCCGTTCCGTTTCCTCCAGAAGCTCCAGGTGCCATGAGGGCGGCGGCTTGTCGTCGGTGACGGGAAACAGATCGTTTTCCAGATCCATGAGCGCCCGCAGCTTTTCACCACGGCTCATTTGGTCGAGAGGTAGCAGGGTGCTCATGGGTTCAGTGTGCTTCAGAGAGTGCGAAATGACAAGGCATCAAAGCAGCCGCCACTCGCGGCCGTCGGCGCGCAGCAGATCATCCGCAGCTTTCGGCCCCCAGCTTCCAGCGGGGTATTCGTGCATCGTCGGCGGCGTGTCGCTCTTGTGCCAGGCCTTCTCGATTTCGTCGATGAACTTCCAGGCGTTCTCCACCTCGTCACGACGGGCAAAGAGGGTGGCGTCTCCGGCCACGGCGTCCAGCAGCAGGCGCTCATAGGCCTCGGGGCTGGCCTTGCCAAAGCTGGAGGAGTAACGGAAGTCCATCTTCACCTGCTGCATTCTCATGGCCTGCCCTGGCTGCTTGCAGAGAATGCGCAGCGCGATGCCCTCATCCGGCTGAATGCGGATGACGAGGGTGTTTTCGCTGTTCTTGAGCATGCCTGCGGTGGCAAAGGGCACCTGCGGCGGCCTCTTGAAATGCACGCTGATCTCCGTGGCCTTCTTCGGCAGTTGCTTGCCCACACGGATGTAGAAGGGCACGCCCTGCCAGCGCCAGGTGTCGATCATCAGCCGCAGCGCCACGTAGGGCTCGGTCTGAGATTCGGGATTCACACGATCTTCCTGACGGTAGCCCACGCGGGCCACGCCGTTCACGCTGCCCGCAGTGTATTGTGCACGCACCACGTTCTTGCCCACGGCCTCAGGTCCCACCAGGGGGCGCAGGGCACGGATCACCTTCACCTTCTCATCGCGCACGCTGTCCGCGCTGAGATCGGTCGGTGGCTCCATGGCCACCAGAGTCAGGAGCTGGAAGAGATGGTTCTGCACCATGTCGCGCAGCGCACCGGCGGTGTCGTAGTAGCCGCCGCGTCCGCCTTCCATGCCGAGGTTTTCGGCGCAGGTGATCTGCACATGGTCGATGTAGCGGCTGTTCCAGTTGGGCTCAAAGATGGAGTTGGCAAAGCGCAGCACCATGATGTTCTGCGCGGTCTCCTTGCCCAGATAGTGGTCGATTCGGTAGGTGTCCTTTTCCGCAAAGGTGGCGGCCACCACGGAGTTCAGGCTCTGAGCGGAGGCCAGGTCTTTGCCAAAGGGCTTCTCACACACCACGCGGGCCCATTTGCCCCCCTTCCCCTCGTTCAGTCCCGCAGCGCGGATCATCTCCAGGATGGGCTTGAAGGCCTCAGGCGCAGCAGCGAGGTAAAAGAGGCGGTTGGCAGGCGCGCCGCGCTCTTCATCAAACTGGTCCAGCAGGCGGCCCAGGGACTTGTAGCCCTCCAGGTCCTCAAACTCGCTGCGGTGATAGTGAATGCTCTGGGAAAAGCTCTTCCACAGTTCGTCGTTGTGGCCCTGGCGGCTGTTCTGCCGGTTGCCGGTTTCCAGTTCAGAGCGGAAGACTTCGTCCGTCTTGTCGCGGCGCGCAAAGCCCACCACCTTGAACTGCGGCGGCAGGTCTCCCTCGGCGGCGATGTTGTAAAAGGCGGGGATCAGCTTGCGGTGCGTGAGGTCGCCTGTGGCGCCAAAGATCACCACAGTGCAGGGTTCCGCACGGTGGCGCGAGAGCAGCGTTTCTTGAAAGGGGTTTTCCAGTTCGGACATGGCTTCTGTTGAGCAAAGACTACGCCACAAACGCGTCGTCGGACTGCCAGACTAACCCACCCCCCCGCGATGGCAACTGACGATGCCGACCCACGCCTCCGAAGTCCATGAAATGACTTCATGAATGTCATGAATCTCATGGCGGCCTTCAAAGGCCCACCCCCGCAAAAAATAAGCGTCTCTTTCGCCGTTTTTCTCTACATAACCTGAGTTCCAAAGGTTTGACAGCATGGTTCATCCGTAGAGAATCAAACCCCATAATGAGCAAACCGGCACCAGAACCAGACATTCCGATTCCGGAGGACGTGAAGAAAGACAAAGGCTTGTGGGAGAAAACCCGCAAAAGCCTCATCGAACGTCTCAACAACTGGGAGGACCAAAAGACCTGGAACGAGTTTTATCAGACCTACTGGCGCCTCATCTTCAGCGTGGGCACCAAGGCGGGCCTCACCCGTGAGGAGGCTTTTGATGTGGTGCAGGAGACCGTCATCGCCATCGCCCGCCAGGTGCAGAAGGGGCAGTACGACCCCCGCGCCGGCTCCTTCAAAGCCTGGCTCCTGCAAATGACGCGCTGGCGCATTCTCGATGTCTTCCGCGCCCGCAAGCGCCAGCCCTCCCTGGCCGATCAGGGAAATGCAGACACTGAAGACACCAGCGGACAGGTCATCGACCGCCTTTCCCAGGACAAGGACAACCTGCTGGAAAACATCTGGGACCGCGAGTGGCGGGACAACATCACCGCCGCAGCTTTGGAACGTGTGAAGGCCAAGGTCTCCCCCCGTCAGTTTCAGATTTTCGACTGCTACGTGATGAAGGGCTGGGGGGTGAAAAAGACCTCCGAAGCACTCGGAATCAACGCCGCACAGGTCTATCTGGCCAAACACCGCGTAGGTGCCTTGGTAAAGAAAGAAGTGCAGGCGCTTGAGAATACGATGCTTTAGTGGGAGAGTTCCGGGCGCTGGATGGCTTTGCCCCATCCAGGACCTGACGCCCAACCTCCTTCCACGCCAGCCTCATGAGCGATTCCGCTGCTTCGCCTGCTGAAATCCCGCCTCCCTCCGAGAGCGTGGATGAGGCAGCCGACATGCACATGGCGGAAGAGGTGGCGGCCTCTGTCCCGGAGTCAGATTCCTTTGAGGTGGCCCTCCCTGCCCCGCCTATCGCCGCCCCCACCGCTCAGGAAAAGGTCAAGAGCCGCGAGAAAAACGGCCCGCCCTCCCACCGGGACGACATCGTCATCCCCGACTACACCCTGCTCAAGCGCATCGGCTCCGGCGCCTATGGCGAGGTCTGGCTGGCCCAGAGCGTCACCGGAGCACTGCGTGCGGTCAAGATCGTCTGGCGCGAGGACTTTGAGCTCACACGCACCTTCCACCGCGAGTTTCAGGGCATCCAGCAGTTTGAGCCCATCTCCCGCGGCCACCCCTGCCTGGTGCACATCCTGCACGTGGGCTGGAATGAGAAGCGCGGCTTCTACTACTGCGTCATGGAGCTGGCGGACGACGCCGAGGACGGCGCGCACATCAGCGATGTAAAGACCTACGTGCCGCGCACGCTGACCACGGACATGAAGCGCCACGGCCGGCTGGATCCCTTCTTCTGCCGGGATGCGGGCGTGTACCTGGCCGATGCGCTGCACTACATGCACAACCACGGCCTGACGCACCGCGACATCAAGCCCTCCAACATCATCTTCGTGGGCGGCGTGTGCAAACTGGCGGACATCGGCCTCGTCGCCGCCTTTGGCGAGCGCACCTTTGTGGGCACCGAGGGCTTTGTCCCCCCCGAAGGCCCCGGCACCCCGCAGGCCGACATCTACAGCCTGGGCAAGGTGCTCTATGAAATGAGCAGCGGCAAAGACCGCATGGAATTCCCCGAGGTGCCGGACAATCTCTCCGACGAGGAGTGGCCTTTCTGGCTGGACCTCAACCGCGTGATCTGCCAGGCCTGCGAGGCCGATCTGGAGCGCCGCTTTGCCAATGCCTCGGACTTTGCCGAGTCGCTGCAGCATGTGGGCACCGCCAGGCCGGAGAGTTTTGCGCGCCGCTTCAGCCGCGCCGCCATCATCACCACCTTTTCCTCCTTCCTGCTGGCTGCGGGCCTTGTCATGGGCAGGCACCAGCGCGACTGGAGCTACCAGATTCCCCTGCCGGAAAAGCCGCAGCCCGTGCTGCCCGCACGCCCCCAGCAGCCCACTCCTGGCAAGCCCTGGGAAAACTGGCGCAAACAGTGGTTCACCTACAAGCAGGACCGCCACGTGGCCGACCTGCCGCTGGACGGCGTGCTCTTCCGCACCTTCTTGGAGGCCACCAACCGTGCCGCCGAATACGAGGTCATCCCCATCACCCTGCCGGATAAAACACCCTTCTTCCCCGCAGTCATCCCGGCGGCGGAGGCAGACGCCTTCTGCGCCTGGATGACCGCCTCTGACCGCCAGAGCGGCCGGCTGGATCTGGGGCATGAATATTCCTGGCGTGCCGCCAGCATCCCCCACACTGCAGGCACCTCCAAGCCCAAGCAGGGCCACAGCGCTATCCGCTGCGAGATCGTGACGGTGAAATTTGGCAGCCTCAATATCGCCAGCACACCCGCAGGCGCGGAGATCTTTGATGGAGAGCGCCTCGTGGGCCGCACTCCGCTGGCACTGCCCAAGGTGCGCGCAGACGCCTTCCGCTACGAGATCATCCTCCCCGGCTACAAGCCCGAACTGGCCAGCGGCAAGCTCAAGGAAGGGCAGAGCATCAGCTTCAATCTCCGCCTCAAAGCCACCGGCGCGGTCGTCTTTGGCAAGCCCTGGCAGAACAGCCTCGGCATCAAGTTTGTGCCGCTTGGCAAGGCCATGCTGGCAAGCATCGAGACACGCCGCAAGGACTTCGTCGAATTTGCCAAGGCCACCAACCAGCCTACGGTGGACGGTCGTGTGCTGGACACCGAACCCGACCTGCCTGTAAACCTGGTCAACCGCTCCGAGGCCGAGCAGTTCTGCCGCTGGCTCACCGACCGCGAGCGCGCCCAGGGCCTGCTGGAGCCCGACCAGGAGTACCGCCTGCCTTCGGACGACGAATGGAGCATGGCCGCCTACCTTTCCCGCGAGATCGGAGACACCCCCGCAGAGCGCAGCCTCCGTATCGAGGGCATCTACCCTTGGGGCTTCATCTGGCCACCACCCGCCAAATCCGGCAACTTCCTCGACAAAGCAGCCGACAAAACCGGCCGCCTCGCCATCCCTAAATACGACGACGGCTTTGCAACCCAGGCCCCCGTGGGCTCCTTCCGGGCCGATGGCCGCGGCTTGTTTGACCTCTCAGGCAACCTCTGGGAGTGGGTCTCCGACTCCTGGAACACCATGCCAGACCAGGGCGTGCTGCGCGGCGGTGCCTACACCACCGCCGAGCGCCAGGAGCTCCTGGCCTCCTACCGCCGCCATGCCACCTCCGCCGAGCGCTACCCGGACGCGGGCTTCCGCCTGCTGCTCTGGAACATCGGCCAGATGGCCCGTGAGGATGAAGACTGATGCCGCAACTTTTGCGGGAATAAGCAATCTTTGCCCTGGCTCTCACGTATCAGCAGCAACCCAACGCCCATGAAACTTCGTATCGCTCTCCTCACCGCCCTCGCCGCCGCCTTCTGCATCGCCCAGGCCGAGGACAAACCTGCCGCCGACTCCAAAGCCATGTCCAAACCCGAAATCGTGAAATCCGAAGATGACTGGAAAAAGCTGCTCACCCCCGAGCAGTTCCAGGTGACCCGCATGCGCGGCACCGAGCGCCCCAATGGCGCCATCTACCACGAGTTTGAGGCCCAGGGAGAAGGCACCTACTACTGCGTGTGCTGCGGTGCGGAGCTCTTCACCTCCAAGGAGAAATTCCACTCCGGCTGCGGCTGGCCCTCCTTTTACGACAGCTCCAAGGCCAAAGGCGTGCTGGAAAAGCCCGACAACAGCCACGGCATGCGCCGCATCGAAACCGTCTGCAAGCGCTGCGACGCCCACCTCGGCCACGTGTTTGAAGGCGAAGGCTTCAAGACCCCCACGGACCGCCGCTTCTGCATCAATGGCATCGCCCTGAAATTCGTCCCCAAAGGCGGCGAAGCCCCCAAGCTCCTCGATGTCAGCTCCGCCGCCGTTCAGGAAAAGAAAGGCGAAGTCGCCAAAGAAGGCGGCGTGGAGAAGAAGTAAAAGTGATGCGGGCATTGCCTCGCTTTGCTCGCCCTGCGGGCAGCCTTCGGCTGGCTATCTTCGCTGCGCTTCGGTTCATGCCCGCAACTTCAGCTCTCGAGTACAGAATAGAACGCCCATCGCACAGATGGGCGTTCATCATTTTAGCCTCACATCTTCCCCGTCTTCACATACTCGATAATCTTGCGGTCATCGTCCCCGGCAGCCCAGGCCACGCGTAGAAAGTCGGCGGGGTGCAGCTTGTGCTGGGTAAAGAACATGCGGTCGCCGCCGCAGCCGTACATGGTGTCCGGGTCCATCTCTCCGTGCAGCTTGGCGCGTGCCTTCACGATCAGGCGCGGCAGCCAGGGGATGCCATCCACTGCGGCAGGCTTGGGCGGCAGTTCGCTAGGCGGCACGATCTTGCCGGTGCGCTGGCTCTTCTGCACCACGCGGAAGTAATCCCGGCGCACGGCCGCCACCAGCAAGCTGGTCTCCAGCGTGGGCCCATCGGCGCCGTAGCGGCAGTGGTCGTCCACAAAGTCAAAAAACTCCTGCTCCGTGTAGCCGATGCTGGCCAGAAAGGCCTTGTCCGCAGCCGTGTACCAGCCCGCCGCGCGGGTGTCGCCGCCACGGTGGAGCTTGGCGCAGCGTTCAAAGAGTTCGCGGAAGGTCGTGTCCCAGGTTTGGTCGTTCATCATGATCTTCTACGGTTAACGACGGCTATTTGAGCGTCAAATATTCGCGCAACCATTCCACCCCTCCGGTGGTTTACATCGTTCATGACCCTCGCTAGCATGGCGGTCACACTGCCAGCCTACCTCATGCCCGAACCGGAACGGAACGCTCCTCACCACCCGCCGCAGGCTGCTGCCGGCGGCGCCGAGGATTCTGCCGACCAGGAAAGCGTACGCCTCATGCTCCGCGTGAAGGAGGGAGACGTGCAGGCCTTTGAGCGCCTCGTGGAGCTGCACCAGAACGCCGTCGTGGGCACCTGCGCCCGCATGCTCAACAACATCGACGACGCACACGACATCGCCCAGCAGGTCTTTCTCCGCGTCTGGCGCAGCGCGCCGCGCTATGAGGCCACCGCCAAGTTCACCACCTGGCTCTTCACCATCACCCGCAACCTCGTCTTCAACGAAACCCGCCGCCGCTCCCGCCGCAAGGAGGTCAGCATGGAGCAGGAAAACGAGGACGATCCACCCAGGCACTTTGTGGACCACAGCGCGCCTGGGGCCGACCACCTCACCCAGCAGGCGGAGCTGGAGCAGGCGCTGGACAAAGCCATTGCTGCGCTGCCGGAAAAGCAGCGCATCGCCGTCATCATGCGCCGCCATCAGGACCTGCCGTATGAGGACATCTGCAGCGTATTGAAGATGTCTCTGCCTGCCGTCAAGAGCCTGCTCTTCCGAGCGCGCACGGAGCTGAGAAAGCACCTCGCGGCGTATTTGGGAGAAGACGTGGAATAAGATTCCACCTCAAAAATCAGCAATCGATGGCTCGACAATCGTCAATCGCGCGTGCCCACGATGCGCTTCCCCGGAATATTGACGATTGTCGAACAATCGATTTTTGATTTTAGAAGTCCATGCTCAATCCACTCCACATACACACCTCCATGAGAGCACAAGCCAATATCATCGAAGACCGCCTTATCGATTTTGCCGTCCGCATCATCACCCTCGTCGAAGCACTTCCGGATACAAAAGCAGGCAGGCACATCTCAGGACAGTTGCTGCGCTCCGGCACCTCCCCCGCTCCCAACTATGGCGAGGCTCAGAGCGCAGAATCCCGCGCTGACTTCCTCCACAAAATGAAAATCTGCCTCAAGGAACTTCGCGAAACTCTCATCTGGCTCAAGATCATCGAGCGCAAACCACTTTGCTCCAAGAAACGTCTCGTCCCCATTCTCACCGAATGCGACGAACTCATCAGCATCTTCGTCAAAAGCGTTCAGACCGCCGAACGCAACAAAGGCTCCGCCATCTGAAGCCATACTTCTCAAATCAGCAATCGATGGCTCGACAATCGTCAATCCCGACCTGGGAGCCATTGACGACTGCCGAGCCATCGTTTTTTGCTTCTTGAAGTTCCCCCCTGCCTCGGGCGTATTCTCCGCCCCACCGCATGAAACTCTTCCTGCTCGCCCTTTTCGCGCCTGCGATTCTCCTTGCCGCGCCGAAGCCGCTCTTCCAGTCCAAGCTCATCTCCAATGCCACGCCCGGGCACAGCGTGGACATCGACGTCTCGCTGGAATGGGCCAAGGAGATGTATCTCGTGGTCACCGATGGCGGCAATGGCTACAGCGCCGACTGGGCGGACTGGGCCGAGCCACGCCTCATCTTGGCAGACGGCAGCGAGAAAAAGCTGACTGAGGTGGAATGGAAAGCCGCGCAGAGCGGCTGGGGCAACGTGCGCGTGAATGCCAGCGCTGGCGGCACCGAGCTGCGCAGCGCAGGCAAGGCCATCGACTACGGCATCGGCACGCATGCGAACAGCGTCATCGCCTTCAACCTCCCCGCTGGAGCCAAACGCTTCAAGGCACGCGGCGCGCTGGATGAAGGCGGCACCAAGCAGGGCGGCGACAGCGTGGAGTTTCGCGTTTACACGGAAAACCCCGGCCCGATCGTCGCCACCGACAACGCTTCTCACGATCCTGAAACCGCCGTCGATTCCCTCGATGTGCATCCCGAACTGAAGGTGCAGCTCTTTGCCAGCGAGCCCATGATGGCCAGCCCCTCCAGCATCGACATCGATGCACGCGGCCGCGTGTGGGTCTGCGAAGTGGTGAACTACCGCAAGCACCTCGGCGAGCGCGCCGAAGGCGACCGCATCCTCATCCTGGAAGACACGGATGGCGATGCCAAGGCGGACAAGTCCACCGTCTTCCACCAGGGCCATGATGTGGACAGCGCCCACGGCATCTGCGTGCTCGGCAACAAAGCGCTCATCTCCTGCGGCGACGACGTCTTCTGGCTCATCGACGACAACGGCGACGACAAGGCAGACCGCAAAGAACTCATGTTCACCCACATCGGCGGCGCGCAGCATGACCACGGCATCCACGCCTTCCACTTCGGTCCCGATGGCCGCCTCTACTTCAACTTTGGCAACGCCGGCAAACAGCTCTGCGACAAGGAAGGCAAACTCATCACCGACATCCACGGCATCAAATGCACCAACCAGAACAACCGCCCCTACCAGCAGGGCATGGTCTTCCGCTGTGAACTCGATGGCAGCAACGTCGAAGTCCTCGCCTGGAACTTCCGCAACAACTGGGAAATCGCCGTAGATAGCTACGGCACCATGTGGCAGTCCGACAATGACGACGACGGCAACAAAGGCGTGCGCATCAACTACGTCATGGAGTTCGGCAACTACGGCTACTCCGATGAAATGACCGGCGCTGGATGGCAGACGCCACGCATCGGCTGGGAGAGCGAGATCCCCCTGCGCCACTGGCATCAAAATGACCCCGGCGTCATCCCCAACCTGCTGCAAACCGGCGCGGGCAGCCCCACCGGCATGCAAGTCTACGAAGGTGATCTGCTCCCCAGTATCTTCCACGGCCAGCCCATCCACTGCGATGCCGGCCCGAATGTGGTGCGTGCCTACATCACCCAGCCCGACGGCGCGGGGTACAAGGCCGAGATCGTCAACATCCTCGAAGGCACCAAAGACAAATGGTTCCGCCCCAGCGACGTGGCCGTGGCTCCTGATGGCTCGTTGATCGTGGCAGATTGGTACGATCCCGGTGTCGGCGGGCATGGGATGGGAGACACGACGCGGGGGAGGTTGTTTCGCGTTACCGTGCCGGGTTCAGAGATATACAACCTGCGGAAGAAGATCGTATCGATACAGGGTTATGCCAAAGTTGATCAATTGTGCAGCTACTATGGGCTGCTTAGTCCAAACGAGGATTCGCGTTACATTGCTTGGCAGCAAATCATGGCCTCTCAAAGCAACCCCGACTTGAAGGAAAAGCTTGGCAGCAAGTTGGAGGGAATATTCGAGAATAAGAGTGCAATGCCGCAGCACCGCGCACGCGCCCTGTGGATGCTTGCCAGCCTGTCAGCCGGCGAAAGCGCCGGAGGACCGGCGCACTCCAAAACGCTGCCGCAAAGCTCGCAAGCCCCCGAGAACGCGAAGCGTCCTGGAGTGCTCCAGCCCTCTGGAGCTTTCGAACGTCTCCTGACCTCCGCCCTCACCGACACCGATCCCAACCTCCGCATCACCGCCATCCGCGCTGCCCGCCAGCTCTGGCAGCAGAAGCAGCCAGAGAAGCTGCGGGAGGTCATTGCGAAGGTCGTTGCAGACAAAGACTCCGCCGTGCGTCGCGAAGCGGCCATTGCTCTGCGGTTTGATGGCAGCGCGGATGCACATACCCTTTGGTCGCAAATTGCCTCCAATTCCATAAAACAAGACCGTTGGATTGTAGAAGCACTGGGGCTGAGCAATGAAGGTCTTGAAGAGTCGAGACTAGCCCTGATTGGTGATGCAGGAAAAACAGAAGACGATGAAATTTCCGCCGAACTCATCTTACGGCGTCGCGATCGTCATATTCCAGGCTTCATTGCAGAACAGTTAGTGAGCAGCACCGATTCTCAATCCCAGCATTTTCGAAAACAACCGCTCCGCTGTCTCCGAGCCCTCCAGCTTCTCTCTTACAAGCACCCGAAAGAAGTCTCCGCCGCCGCGCTCACCATCTTCCTCAAAGCCGACGCAGACACCGCCCTCGCCGCCACGGCACTTCTCGACCGCAACACCATCGCCTCCAATCCCGAGGCCAAAGCCCGTCTCGACTCCCTGCTCAAGCCCGTCATCGGCAAACCCGAGTTCATCTCCCTCGTCGAGCGTCTGAACCTCACCGGCTTTGAGAAGGAGCTGCTAGACTACATCGTCGCCAATCCGAATGCACCAGAGTCGGTGAATGCGGCGCGCCTCATCGCCATGAATCGCGATGGCGCGCTGCGTTTCCTCAAGACCGCCGATCCTGCGGCAGCAAAGACTCTCGTCACCGCCCTGGGACGCGTGAGCGACCGTGCCTCCGTGGCCGTGCTGAACCAGGCCTTCTGGCAGGAGAAAGACCTGAGCGTACGCCATGCCATCATCGACTCCCTCGCTCTCAGCGGCGAAGGCGGGCGCAACATCCTGCGCTGGCACAGCGAAGGCAAACTGCCCCCCGACTTCAAAGACCAGGCCGCGCTGGCGCTCAGCCGCAGCACCGATGCCGGATTGCGCAGCGAGGCCGCCACAGCTCTGCCACTCCCTGCCGCGCAGGGTTTGGATAACTTCCCCAAACTCCCCGAACTCGTGAAGCTCAAAGGCGATGCAGCCAAGGGCCCGCAGATGTTCATGCAGGCCGGGTGCATCGCCTGCCACCGCGTCAAAGGCCAGTACATCGACTTCGGCCCCGACCTCTCCTTGATCGGAGCCAAGCTCTCTGCCGAAGGCCTCTTCACCGCCATCCTCTACCCCAGCGCCGCCATCGAGCACAGCTTCGTCGGCCGCCAGATCACAATGAAGGAAGGCTACGTCATCACCGGCTATCCCATCAGCGAAACCGACACCGAGCTGACCCTGCGCATCGCCGGCGGAGCCTCCACCCCCGTGAAGAAATCCAGCATCGCCAAGAGCGAAGAGCTCAAGCAGTCCCTCATGCCCCCCGGCCTTGCTGGAGCCATCGGCCCCCAGGGGCTCGCGGACCTCGTCGCGTGGCTGCAGACGCTGAAGTAGTCGGCAAAGAGGTCTCCTGAGCGCTGAAACTTTCCCCCTCCCCCGCCGTTTCAGCCGCAACCATGCGCCTCCTGCTTCCCATCCTCCTCGCCATCGCCCTGCCTGTGTACGCCCAGAAGGGCGGCAAGACCAAGCCCCTCGTCAAGCTGACCACCGCCGAGGTGGCCACCAAGGAGATCGTGTATAAAACCACGCCGCAGGGCGAGCTGAAGCTGCATTTCTTCTCCCCCAAGAGCGAGGTGCAGCCGGCGGTGCTTCGCCCCTGTGCGGTGTTCTTTTTCGGCGGTGGCTGGAAAAGCGGCTCTTATCTGCAGTTCGTGCCGCAGGCGGAATACTTGGCCAGCCGCGGCATCGTGGCCATCAGCGCAGACTACCGCATCCTGAACGTGCACAAGACCACGCCCGACAAGGCGGTGGAAGATGCCAAGAGCGCCATCCGCTGGGTGCGCGGCCATGCCGCGGAGCTGGGCATCGATCCCGGCAAGATCATCGCGGGCGGCGGCTCGGCGGGCGGACACCTCGCGGCCTGCACGGCGCTGGCCTCGGCCTACGATTCGGAGTCCGATGACAAGACCATCTCCGCCAAGCCGAACGCCATGGTGCTGTTCAATCCGGCCATGAACATCGCCACGCTCTTCAAGCAGCGCACCACCGGCGAAGGCCCCATGACGCTGGAGATGGCCGAGGCCATCACGCCCAACAGCTTTGTCAGCAAGGACACCCCGCCCGCCATTCTCTTCTTTGGCACCGCCGACAAACTCAAAGAAGGCGGCGACGAGTATGTGAAGAAAGCCACCGCCCTGGGCCTGCGCGCCGAGATGTGGACCGCCGCCGACATGCCGCATGGCTTTTTCAACAAGGAGCCATGGATCCAGGTGACGGCGAAGAAAATGGACGAATTTCTCACCTCCCTCGGCTACCTGGGCGGCGAGCCCACGATCAAACTTCCGGAGAACTCACCTTCGTTGAAAGCAGAGTGAGGCTGGCTGCTTATGGAACTGGCGACGATTTGCCGCCAATTTTCTCCCCATGCTCACCGAATCCTCCCGCGCCGCCGATTTCCCCAGCCTCAAAGGCATCCATTACCTCAACACCGCCGCCGAGAGCATCCCGCCCGTGTGCGTGAATGAGGCCGTGGCGGAGTACATGCACCACAAGTCCCTCGGCATGCGCGGGCGCGACTTCCACTTCCCACGTGTGGAGGCCTGCCGCGAGATCGCCGCGCGCCACCTCGGGCTGGCCACGGACGAGGTGTCTTTCTGCTCCTGCAGTTCTGAGGCGTACAATCTCCTCGCCTCCGCGCTGCAGCTCACACCACAGGACGAGGTGGTGGTGACTGATCTCGACTTTCCCGCCGGAGCCACCCCCTGGCTCACCGCCCCGGCTTCATCACGCCCCGTCACACACGTGTGGAAGAATCAGCAGGGAGCACTCGCCCTCTCAGACCTTGCCCCCTTGCTCAATGAGCGCACTCGTCTCGTGCAGGTCAGCCTCGTCAGTTTCTACAACGGCCACCGCATCGCCTATGCCCCGCTGCGCGACATGATCCGTACCCTGGCTCCGCAGGCCGTCATCGCGGTGGATGTGACGCAGGCTCTGGGCCGTGTGGCTCTGGACTGCCAGGACGCAGACATCATGATTTCCAGCACGCACAAGTGGACGCTCGGCATCCACGGCGGCGGCATCATCGGCATTCCACAGAAATCCGCCGCACGCCTCACCACCAGCGCAGGCGGGTGGTACCACATTGCCAATGCGTTTGACGCCGACCGCTTTGAAAATCCCCGCATCAAGCCCGGTGCACTCAGCTTCTCCGTGGGCATGCCCAGCTTTGCCGCGCTGTATGCACTGAATGCCTCCCTGCGTTATCTCGAAAACGTGGGCATGGAAAAGATCATCGCTCATGCCGACCCGCTCGTGGCACGAGTGCATGCGGGCCTGCAGGAGCTGGGCATCACCGCACTCAGCGCCGCGCAGCCGGGCTGCTCCAGCGGCATCGTGGCCTTCACGCATGCAAACACGGCCGCCATCAATGACGCCCTGCTGGCACAAAACATCCACGTCATGCATCAGGTGGGCCGCATCCGCATTGCCGTGCATGGCTACACCACCGCCGAGGACATCGACAAGCTGCTGGCCACCCTGCGCAACATGATGTGAGAGCAGGTCTCAGATCGCCGCGCCAGCGTCCTGGAGTGCGCCGGCCCTCCGGCGCTTTCGCATGCCCAGAGTCACTCGAAAAGCTCCAGAGGACTGGAGCACTCCAAAACGCAAAGCGTCGCTGATAACGCTGCATCAAAACGACTTCTCACCTAGACCTGCTGTTATTGAAACATGCCGCCGTACTGGGAACTCCTGTCTTTTTTCAGGTCCGGGCAGTGACACCTCTTGCCCTGACTGGCAGCCAGCCTATCCTCCGCCACCTTGGACTGGGAATCGCCAAAACTCCTCCTGCTCATCCTGCCCGCAGTCGCGCTGCTGCTGTGGATCGAGTCGCGTTCGTCGCACCCCATGTCCGCGCTGAGAAAGCGCCTGCTGCTGGTCACGCGTGCCATCGGCGTCATGCTCGCCATCGCGGCGCTGGCGGGCCCGGCCCGCGTCACGCAGACGGGGCGCAAGGCCCTGGGCATCGTGGTGGATGCCAGCCAGAGCATGGGTGCGGAGGGGCTGGCCAAAGCCCTCGCTGAAGCCGCCCGCGTGCGTTCCTCTCTCGGTGGCGGGATCGACTCCTTCATCGTGCAGCTCGGCTCGCAGCCCGAGCTCCTGCCCGCTGGCAGCACACCCGCCATGCAGGAAGACTGGCAGCAGCGGCACGGCGGAGACAGCCACTACGCCGCCGCCGTGGAGTATGCGGAGGCGCTTTTCCCACCCGGGGCCAGCCGGAACATCCTCCTCATCGGCGACGGCCACGAGACACGTGGCAGCCTGCTGGATGCCGCGCGCGAGGCCGCTGTGTCTGGCATCAAGCTGCACGCCCTGCCCGTGGCGGGCCCCCGCCGCCCGGATGCACGCCTGCTCTCCCTCACGCCCAACCGCACCCGTCTCTATGAAGGTGCCAGCCTCAGCCTGAGGGCCGTCTTTGAAAGCACCCTCGCAGGCGAGGCCACGCTGAAGCTGTATGAAAACGGCATCGAGGTGGAAAAGCGCCCCGTCACTCTCAAGCCCGGTGCCACACAGGAGGCCGTCTTCAACCGCACCCCATCCACCCGCAACACCTTCCAGTACCGCGCCGTCCTGGAGGGCGTGCGCGGAGACACCCTGCCCGGCAATGACAGCGCACTGGCCATCGTGGATGTGCGCGGCCGCCTGCGCCTGCTCTATATCGAGGCCGATGCCGCCGAGGGCCGCTACCTCATGCAGGCCATGGAAAAGGAGGGCATCGAGCTGGACATGCGCCAGCCGGGGAATCTCGCCATCACGTTTGAAATGCTCGGCGGCTACGATGGCGTCATCCTCTCCGATGTCCCCGCGCATCAGCTCGGCGAGCCGCTCATGAATGCGCTGCACGACTACGTCGATAAACTCGGGGGCGGCTTGGTCATGCTCGGAGGTCCAGGTTCCTTCGGCGTCGGCGGCTACTACCGCACCCCCATCGAAGAGGTGCTTCCAGTTCGGCTCAAGGCCCCCGATGAAGAGGAAAAACAAAGCGCCGCCGTGGCCATTGTGATGGACCGCTCCGGCTCCATGGCCGGTGAAAAGCTGGAGATGGCCAAGAGCGCCGCCATCGCCACGGCGGAGGTGCTGGGGCACAATGACTCCCTCGGCGTGTGGGCCTTTGACTCGGAGGCGCATGTCGTCGCGCCCATGACGCGCCTCACCTCCACCAATGCCGTCTCCGGCCAGATCGCCGCCGTGGCCTCCGGTGGCGGCACCAATCTGCAGCCCGCCTTTCAGCTCGCTCGCGAGGCCCTGCTGCACACGAAGGCACGCGTGAAGCACATGATCATCCTGACCGACGGCCAGACCGCAGGCACCGGCTACGAGCAGCTGGCCACGCAGTGCCGCGGCGAGGGGCTCACGATTTCCACCGTGGCCATCGGCGAGGGCTCGCATGTGGCGCTGCTGCAGGCCATCGCCTCCAGCGGCGGCGGGCAGTCATATTCGACGATGGATGCCAGCAGCATCACGCGCATCTTCACGCAGGACACCCTCATGCACACCGGGCGCATGATCCGCGAGGAGCCCTTCATTCCCGAGCTCAAGGAGAAAGCCCCCATCCTGGCTGGGTTTGAAAAATGGGACTCCCCCACGCTGCTCGGTTATGTGAAGACCACCCGCCGCACCTCCGCCCAGGTGCCGCTCGTCACCGAGGCGGGAGACCCGCTGCTGGCGCACTGGCGTTTTGGCCTTGGAAAAGCCACCGCCTTCACCTCAGATGCGAAGAGCCGCTGGGCCTCGCTGTGGATCGCGCGCTGGCCCGGCTATGGCCGCTTCTGGTCCCAGGTGCTGCGCGAGACCGCGCGCGCGCCGCAGGGCCGCCTCATGGATCTCTCCGCAAACATGCAGGGGGACGATGCCCGCATCCACGTGGACCTGCTGTCCGACGCCGGCACCCGTGCCAACAACGCCGCCGTCACCGCCGAGGTCTTTTACGTGGCGGCAGATGCCCTCGGTGCGCCGATGAAGAGCGTGCAGAAGCTCACCCTGCGGCAGGATGCCCCCGGCAGCTATGAGGGCGACTTCCAGCCCACGCAGCCCGGCGTGTACCTCATCCGCGCGCAAAACGGTGCCGAGATGGTGACCACCGGCCTCATTCACAATCCCTCCACCGAATCCAGTCTCGGCACCGTGAATGAAGACCTGCTCAAGGAAGCCGCACGCATCACCGGCGGCGACTACCTGACCGGCACCCAAAGCCTGCCCAATCTGGAAACCACCAAGGCCGTGCAGTACGTGGAGCTCTGGCCCGACCTGCTGATCATGCTCCTCCTCATCTTCCTCATCGACACCGGCATCCGCCGCTGGGAGCACGTGCAGGGCCTGTGGCAGCTGCTGCCTCAGCGCAAAGCAGCCTAAGGCGCGCGGACCTCCGAGTCCGCAGCAGGTCGCAGACACTCAACGCCTGTTTTTCACAATGCATGTCTCAAACAAACTGATCTCTGCGGCGATGAAGGATATGCGCGATTAAGAATCCAGCGATTGATCGGAGTGCTGCGGGCTCGGAGGCCCGCGCTCCAGCATCGGCTCCACACGCTCGCGGATCAGCCTCATCAGCTCTGCATCCATGAAAGGATAATCATCCGGAATATCCAGCACCTCGATGCGCAGCTCCCGCACGATCTCCGGAAACATCTCCCGCAGCCGCTGCTTATGCTCATGCTCCATCACCAGCACCAGATCCGCCCACAGCAGCAGCTTCTCCGAGACCCGGCACCGCGCCGAACTGCTCACCCCCGCACTCCGCACCTCCACCCGCGGATCATTCTGATACACCTTCTCCGCCGTGGGGCTGCGCCAAAGGTTGCGGGAGCAGAGGAAGAGAAGGCGCATGGAAGTGATGCGGGCACTCCTGCCCGCAATTCGAACCTCCCACGGTCCCCGCTCGCCGGCAAGCTCCCGCACAGCACAAGTGATGTGGACACTCCCCACGCAGAGCGAGTTTCCCATGATATACCCTTGCGGGCAGGAGTGCCCGCATCACTTATGGCCATCATGCGCACCATCACGAGCGCCGATTTCACGCCCTTTGACTGGACCTCCGTTGCTGCATCCTATCGAGGTCGTCTCCCCCACCTCACACAGCCCGGATCCATCTGCTTCATCACATTCCGTCTCGCTGACTCAGTGCCTCTGGAAGTGGCAAGACGTTGGAATGATGACAAAGCCATATGGCTGCAGGCCAATCCACCACCATGGGCTCCGGAAGTGGAGCGTCAGTATCATCGTCGCTTCACCATGCGCCTGGAACGCTGGCTCGACGCCGGTCGCGGAGCCTGCGTGCTAAAACAGCCGGAACTCCGTGCCGAAATCCAGGCAAGCCTACTGCAAGATCATGAAAAGTTGTATGAACTCGGCGATTACGTCATCATGCCAAATCACGTACATGCTCTGCTCAGACCGCTGGTCGTCTTGCCAGTCTCCAAACTGCTCGGAGCAGCAAAAGGCGCCAGCGCACGCAGAATCAATGCACAGCTAGGCACTCACGGCACACTCTGGATGGACGAGTCTTTCGACCACATCGTACGTGGGATGGATTCGCTGAAGAAGTTCCAGCGATACATCGCAGACAATCCAGCGAAGTCCGGACTGCCTGCGGGCGAATTCACGCATGAGCAGCGCTGGAATCTGAAGTGATGCGGCACTCCTGCCCGCAATGCGAACGGCCCCGCAATTCCGCCGTGCCACCCTTGGGCACGCAACGGATACGCAGGGTCGCTCGGGTGCAGGCAGGAGTGCCCGCATCACTCATCACTTCCTCACCAGCAGGCTCTTCCCCGTCATCTCTGCAGACTGCTTCACGCCCAGCATGTCCAGCAACGTCGGCGCGATGTCCGCCAGCCTGCCGTTTGCCACGGTATAGCTGCCTGCATCCGCGGCCACATAGATGCCGTGTACGAGGTTGGTCGTGTGGGCGGTATTGGGGCTGCCATCAGGATTGCGCATGAGCTCGCAGTTGCCGTGGTCGGCGGTGATGAAGAGCTTGCCGCCGAGTTCGAGCACCTTTTCCACGATCAGGCGCACGCCGAGGTCGATCGTCTCGCAGGCATGAATGCCCGCCTCGACGATGCCGGTGTGGCCCACCATGTCCGGGTTGGCATAGTTCATGATCACCAGATCGTACTTCTCCAGTCGGCGCAGCACTTCAAAGGTGAGGTCCGGTGCGCTCATCTGCGGCTTCTTGTCGTAGGTGGGCACTTCCTTCGGGCTGATCGCCAGATAGCGGTCCTCTCCCGGATTCGGCTCCTCCACGCCGCTGTTGAAGAAGAAGGTCACGTGCGGGTACTTCTCCGTCTCGGCAGCGCGCAGCTGGTTGAGTCCTGCAGCGGCCACCACCTGGCCCAGGTTGTTGTTCAGGCTCTCGGTGCCGAAGATCACCTTGGCACCCAGGGCGGTGTAGTTGGCATCATACTCGGTCAGCGTGTAATAGCCGGTCTTCGGAGTCACCTCGCGGTCAAAGCCGTCAAAGCCGGACTTCAGGAAGGCATCGCTGAGCTGGCGGGCGCGGTCGGCGCGGAAGTTGAACCACAGGATCACATCGCCATCGCGGATGCGCTGCTCGTTCGCATTGGAAAAGATCATGGGCTGCATGAACTCGTCTCCACGCGGGTCTTTCGGATACGCGGCCTTCACGGCCTCGCTGGGCAGATCGCTGCGGACTTCACCACGGCCAAGCACGATGGCGTCCCAGGCCAGCTTGTTGCGCTCCCAGCGCTTGTCGCGGTCCATGGCGTAGTAGCGACCGATCACCGTGGCGATCTTCGCACCGCTCGGAGCCAGGTCTTTCTCCAGCTTGGCCATGTAGGCGGCACCGCCTGTGGGGGAGGTGTCGCGGCCGTCCGTGATGGCATGCACCATCAGGTCGCTCACGCCTGCAGCCTTGGCGGCATCGCAGAGAGCGGCCAGATGGTCCTGGTGGGAGTGCACACCACCGTCGCTGATGAGGCCCAGGAAATGAAGGCGCTTGCCCTTGGCCTGCTCAAAGGCCTCCACCAGCACCGGCATCTTGGCCAGTTCGCCATCGCGGATGCATTTGTTGATGCGGGTCAGGTCCTGATACACCACACGGCCTGCGCCGAGGTTCAGGTGGCCCACTTCGCTGTTGCCCATCTGGCCGTCCGGCAGGCCCACGTCCTCGCCGCTGGCGCTGACGGTGCCCATGGGATAGGTGGCGTAGAGGTGATCGTGGAAAGGGGTGCGGGCCAGCAGGGTGGCGTCGCCATTGGCTTCAGCTTGGGCTTTGCCGCCGGGGTTGATGCCCCAGCCGTCACGGATGATCAGAACAACAGGTTTTTTGGTCATGGATAAGAGGTCAATGGGTCAAAGCCGGGGCGGCGTCAAGGGCGGCATCGTGGCAGCACCGCCTCTCTGCCGGGCAAAAAAGGAGCACTCTTTTGACCACCCTGACCATTTCTTGCCTAAATCCCCGCCCTCCCCCCAGCCCGGCTCGTCAGAAAGTTTGCGCTCCGGCCCGACTGGGGGTATAAAAGCCCGCCCTTTCCCCGATACTGCCGTCATTCTCTCCATGACTTCCGGACTGCGACCCACTCTCCCCAAAGCCGTCATCGCCACCCTGGCACTCGCCATGGCTACGACAGCGTTTGACGTGGCCCGTGCCGACGATGAAAAACCCGGCTTCTTCAAAAAGATCTTCGGCGGCGGCAGCAAGACCGAAACCCCGCCCGAGCCGGAAAAGAAACCGGCCCCGAAGCCCGAGCCTGAAAGCAAGCCGAAGCCCAAGGCCAAGCCCGCTCCCGAGCCGGAGAAGACCACCTCCACCAAGAAGGTCGAAACGGGCAAGGCTCCCCGCGTCATCATCACCACCACCGGCGGCAAGAAGCTGGAGATCGGCAAAAAGTCCACGCCTTCCAAGAGCAGCCCGAAGAAGGAAGTCGCCAAGACCGAGACTCCCAAGTCCACCCCCGCCCCAAAGCCTGCCGGGGAGTCCATCAAGGACGTGACCAAGTCCGCCGCCCGGGACGGGGATTCCAACGCCATGAAGGGCGAGTTCAAGGAGGACGATGACGACAAGTCTGCCCCCGCCGAAAAATCCAAGACCGTGGAAGTCCTGCCTGCCAATGGCGGCTGGGAGATCATCAAGATCGGCGGACGCGACTACGTCACCGCAGAGAGCATCCGCAATTTCTACAATCCCGTTTACGGCTTCACCACCTTCCGCATTCAGGGCACCCACTTCTGGCTCGGCTCCTCCAAGCTCATCCTCAAGGCGCAGATCGGCTCCCAGGAGATGCTCATCAACAACATCAAGTTCATCCTCAGCTTCCCCGTGCAGGAGTACAATGGCAAGGTGCTCTTCTCCCGCCTGGACCTCTGCAAGCTGATCGACCCCGTCCTCTACCCCAGCCACATCCAGAACGCCGAGTACTTCGACACCGTGATCGTCGATGCAGGCCACGGCGGCCACGACGCCGGAGCACGCGGCGTTTACGGCTACGAAAAGGACTTCGCCCTCAAGATGGCCATGACCGTGCGCACCGCCCTCATGCAGCGCGGCTTCAAGGTCATCCTCACCCGTGCCAACGACACCTTCATCTCCCTCGGCGGGCGTGTGGCCATCGCCAATCAGACCCCGAAGAGCATCTTCATCAGCCTGCACTTCAATTCCGCCAGCACCTCCGCCAACGGCATCGAAACCTGGGCGCTCACTCCTCAAAACGCAGCCGCCACCATCAGCCGCGGCGGTGGTTACAATCTCAACGGCGTCACCGGCAACAAGCAGGACTCCGCCAACATCGCCCTCGCCACTGCCGTCCACGCCAGTGTGATCAGCCGCTTCAAGTTTGTCGATCGCGGCATCAAGCGCGCCCAGTGGAGCGTGCTCACCGGCTGCAAGCGCCCCGGCATCCTCTTTGAAGGCGGGTTCGTCACCAACGGCCCCGAGTGCCAGCTCATCGCCTCAGACACCTACCGCCAGCAGGTCTCCGCCGCCATCGGCGACGCCGTGCTGAACTACCGCAAGGCCCTCGAATCCGCGATGGCCAAACGCTAGACCGGACCGGTTCTCGAAAAGATTGTCCTTTTGATCCGGCAAGCGCAGCGGCGCGTGCGGTCAGGCAGAGGCGGACGTTTCAGGCACACGCGGGCATCTGCCGCCCACGCATGCCATGAAATGCAAGAGAGCAGCAGCTTCGCGCACCGCTCGGCAGACCGGCCAGCTTACTTGACGAGCACAAAGTCATCCGGCTTCAGGCCCTTCTTGAACTCGCCGAAGCCGTACATCGTGGGCTTGTAGTCGCCCACAGGGGTCACGTCGGCTTTCTCGGGCACGTTCAGGCCCAGGCCCCAGTACACGCCGTTCACCACCATGCGGCGGAGGCCTTCGTTGGTCAGGTCGGTGGCGGCGCCCATGGTGCTGGCCAGGATCTTGTTCTCGGTGCCGGCATCGTTCTTCACCACGCGCAGCCAGGCCACGGGCATCATGGGTGTGTTCACCTCCTGCTCCACTTTGGCGGCGGTGGCTTTGCGGTAGCTGGCGGGGGCGGTGTCGGGCGTCATGCCCTGGAGGATCTGGCCGCGCACCAGGATGGTGGCATCCGCAGGCGGGGCGGCTTCATACACGTCGGTGTTGGCAAAGAGATCGCTCACGCCGGTGAGCACGGGGTGGTTCGCATTCGCAGCTTCGATGATGCCCTTGGTGGCCTCGATCTTGTGCTTGCCCCAGTGGCTCACCCAGGTCTCGCCGAGGAATTTTTTACCCCAGCCTCCGTTGTTGTTGAAGTTCCACGCGGCATAGGGGCTGTCCTTGCCATAGCCGTTGAAGGCATGCGTGCTGGTGCGCAGGGCCACGATGGGGATGCCACGGTTCACCGCAGCTTCAAACTTCTTGGTGGTGGCCTCGTCCCAGTGGCGGAAGCGCAGCAGCATCACGATGGCATCGGCGCTGTCCAGCGCCTCGGGGTGGGTCAGGCTGGCGCCGTTCGTCGGATCGATGGTGCCGTCTGCGCCCAGGCTGAAGAGCACGGTGCATTTGAAGCCGTGGCGCTGGCTCAGCAGCTTGCCCAGCATGGGCATGGCCTCCTCGCTGCGGTACTCCTCATCTCCGGAGAGCAGCACGATGTGCTTTCCTTTGGCCGCACCGGCGGGTTCATAGACGACGTGATCAGCAGCCATGAGGCCGGACGCAGCAAGCAGAGAGAGAAGAAGATGTTTCATGAACTTGGGTTGGGTGTGGGCGAGGATGAGACATACGCAAAATAACGCCAGCCATTTCCTCTGACGTGTCTTCCGCCACACGGCAGGCGTAGTATGCTGCACCCCCATTCGCTCATGATCCCCAAATTCCCCCTCGTCCTCACCTTGCTGGTTGGAGGCGTCTTCGTCTGGCTGTGGAGCACCGACCACACCTTCCGCGCCGCCAGCATCATGCTGCTGCTGCCGCTTTATTTCATTCTCATGGCCCTGTGGTGGGCTCTGCACAAGAAAGGCGTCCGGCTCCAGCGCCTGGGCGTTTTTGCGGTCGGCATCGCCTGCATCTGGGGCTTGTTCAAATATGTGATCCGCTATGACGGCAGCGCCGATGGCTCGGCCATGCCCAGCCTGGCGTGGCGCTGGCAGAAGGCGGAATCCCTGCCTGCCTTGAAAGCAGCGGCGGCAGATGCGGGCGCGTCCCCTTCCGCCATGCCTGCAGGTGCGGCGGACATGCCGCGCTTCTTTGGTCTCAAAGGAGATGGTGCCTACCCCGAGCCAGACTGGCACACCGACTGGGCAGCCCATCCTCCGCGCGAGGTCTGGCGCATCAAGGTGGGAGACGGCTGGGCGGGCTTTTCCGTGGCAGGCGGACGCGCCCTGACGCAGGAGCAGCGCGGCGAGGAGGAGTACGTGACCTGCTATGACCTGGCCACCGGAAAGCTGCTCTGGGCCCATGCAGACAAGGCCCGCTTTGACGAGCCCATGGGCGGCATCGGCCCGCGCGCCACACCCACCGTGGATGTGGCGCACAATGCGGTGCTGACCCTCGGATCCAGAGGCCTGCTGAACTGCCTGGACCTGACCACCGGAAAGCCGCGCTGGAGCAAGGATGTGCTGAAGGACTGCGAGAGCACCAAGGACCCCGAGTGGGGCAAGAGCACCTCCCCGCTGATCGTGGGGGAAAACGTGATCGCCAGCGGTGGCGACAAAGGGATCACCCTCGCGGCCTACCGCATCGCCGACGGGCAGCTGGCGTGGAAGGCAGGCGAAGATGGCGGCAGCTACAGCTCTCCTGTGCTGGCCACCCTGGCCGGGCGCGAGCAGATCGTGAGTGTGAACGCCAACTCCGTGACCGGGCACGATCCCGCCACAGGCGCGGTGCTGTGGAAGTTCGACTGGCCGGGCTTTTTCCCCAAAGTCTGCCAGCCCGTGCAGGTGACGCCTGAGCGCATTCTCGTGACCACCAGCTACGGCCTGAAAAGCAACCTGCTGGAGATCAAGGCTGCTACTGATGGCAAGATGGCCGTGTCCTCCGTCTGGGCCGCCAGCGCGCCGCGCACCAAGTTCAGCAGCCCCAGTGTCCTGGGCAGCCATGCCTATGCGCTGGATGAGGGCACCTTCTGCTGCGTGGATCTGGCCACAGGCGAGCGCGTCTGGCGCGATGGGCGCTACGGCTTTGGCCAGCAGGTCAGTCTGGGAAACCACTGGCTGCTGGTGCAGGCGGAGAAAGGTTTCGTAGCTCTGGTGAAGGCCAATCCGGAAAAGCTGGAGGAAGTGTCGAAGCTGCCTGCACTGAGCAGCAAGACGTGGAACCCACCCACCCTCGCAGGCCGCTGGCTGCTCGTGCGCAATGACCACGAGGCCGTGTGCTATGAGCTGGCTGCGAAGTGAGGTTGTCGGCCGCTTGGTCCTCCAAACGCCGTCTTTCGCCGAGCGCTGGGCTTTCTTGATGCTCCATGGCGTCTCGGAGCGCGGGCCTGCCCCTGCCATGGTGCCGCAGACACGCAGGCTCCGGCACGTGAAAGATGGCAGCAGCTGTTCACTGAGCTGAGCATGCCTGCGGAGTGCTGCGGGCTCTGAGGCCCGCGCTCCATCGGCCTTACCAGATGTGGCGGAAGATGCGGCCCACCATGCTGCGCGCGGCGTCAGGCTTGACGTAGCGGGCGCCTTCCTGGGCGGTCATCGTGGGCAGCTGCATGGGGCCTTTCTGATTCACCACCTTGATCGATTTGATCTCAATGCGGGCCACCGGGCAGTCGTTGGCGTCCACCGGCATCAGGGAGATGCGCTTGATGGTTTCCAGACCTGAGACCACCTGGCCAAAGACGGTGTAATGGCCCTCCAGGGCCTTGAAGTTCCCCAGCGTGATGTAGAACTGCGATCCATTGGAGCGGCGCTCGGGGTTCACCTTGTCAGAGCGGCGGGCCATGGCCACGGCGCCGATGCGGTGCGGCAGCTTGATCTCGGCGGGGATGGTCTTGTCCTCGCCGCCGGTGCCCCACTTGGTGCGGGCGGATTCATCCGAGGTCAGCGGGTCTCCGGTCTGCACGATGAAGCCCTCGATGGCGCGGTGAAAGGCCAGCCCTTTGTAGAAGCCGCTGTCGCATTTGTCGATGAAGTTGTTCACCGTCTGCGGCACATCATTGGGAAAGAGCTCGATCATCACGGTCTCCTTGGAGCCGCCCATGGCCACTTCCATGACCGCGAGCTTGTGCGTGGAGTCCGGGGCCCAGAGGGCGGGGTCTTCCAGGCGCTGGGCGGGCAGGCGCAGCGGGCCGGAAAAGCTGGTCGTCGTGGCGGCGGCTCCGGAGGTGGATTTGTCCACGGACTGAAAGAGGGACTTCTGCGCCTCCTCGGCCAGCTTGTCGATCTCCTGCGTGGTGGTGCCTGGGGCTGCGGTGGCGGCAGCGGCGGCCTTGTCCTTATCCTCCTTGGCTTTTTCCGCAGGGCGGATGCCGGAGCGGAGGGACTCAGGGGCATTCAGGCTCTGGGCAGTGAGCGTGGCGTGGCATCCCAGGGCCAGGAGGCAGGTCAGCAGCAGGGGCTTTACGTGGCGATCCATTGAGAAAATAAGGAACCTTCCTGAGATTAGCGCAGGCCGGCCGGAGCGACGGGATTGATCGGGGTGGGGGCGGCGGCCGGGGCAGGAGCGGGTGCGGCGGCCGGGGCGGGAGCTGCAGCCGGGGCGGCGGACTCTCCGCCCGAAGCCTGCTCAGCGCGTGAGTTCACCTGATAGCGCAGCTTGGGGTTGCCACGCGCCTGGCGCGGCTTGAGCCCCCAGCTCACATCATAGGCATCCTGCTGAGACACGGAGGGATATTTGGAATCATAGTGCTCTCCGCCAAACCCGCACGAAGCGAGGGCAATGGATGCAGTCAGAGCAGCGAATGGCAGGCGCAGAAATGTCATTGTTTGGCAGAATTGAAATTCTCGATGAGCCGCGATACTAGGCGCGGTGGTTCAGGCTGGCAAGATCGAAGTCTTGGACCTCCGTGCCTCCTTTTCCGTTCACTCGCCACGCGTCAGGCGCACGGCCACGTGGTCGGTGCCGGGCAGGATGTGCTTGCGCAGCTCGATGCTGACCCCCGCCGCGCCAAACTCCTCCAGCGCGCACTCGGCCATCTCGGCGGCCAGCGTCTCGATCAGCCTCCGGGGCCGTGCGGCCGCCAGCTCCCGTAGGCGCAGCGCCACGGCGGCATAGTCGATGGTGGTGGAAAGGTCGTCCTGCATGGCCTCAAACCGCCTGGCCACCCGCAGCGTGATGTCCGCCTCCAGCACCTGGCTGGCGGCACGCTCCTCCTCCGGCACACCGATGTAGGTCGTCAGGCGCAGGGCGGAGATGACTATTTCGTCAGAAGGAAGCATGGGGTGGAACCAGAGGGTCGTGGAGGAGTACTTAGCGCAAAGAATGACGAATGACGAAATCAGAATGACGAAATAATGCCGAAGCTCGAATGACAAAGCGCGCCGCGTAGCAGGATGGCCGGACGCCGTGCTCCGAGACCTCACACGCGTTGTTTCGGCATTCGTCATTATTTCGTCATTCGGGCTTACTCATTCGTCATTGTGCCTTTCCCAGCAGCCCTTTCCTCACACACTCATCAATGAGCACCCGGGTGGGGATGTTTAGCTCCATCTCCAGCGCCTCCGCCAGCGGCACCCAGCGGTAGGCCTGCGCCTCCTCATTCAGCACCACCTGCGGCTGCGCCTCGGTGCAGCGGGCGATGTAGTTGAGCAGCAGGAAGTGGGCGGAGCGCTGAAACTCTGGCGGCTCAATACAGTCCTGCACCATCACAAATTCGATGTCCTTCAGCGTCAGGGCGGTTTCTTCCATGATCTCCCGCACCAGCGCCTCTTCGCAGGTCTCCCCGCGCTTGATCTTGCCGCCGGGGATGCCCCAGCGGTGGCTCCATTTGTGCGTGCAGATGAGCAGCAGCTCGCCCGCCTCATTCAAAATCAGCGCGCCCACCGTGGCCACGGGGTAGGCCTTGTCAGCCCCGCCCAGGCCGCCCAGCAGCGCAGGCAGGCGGGAGAGATCCTGCACCAGCATGTCTGGCACCGAGGTCAGGAGTTGCGCCGCCGTCTCATACCCCGTGCACGTGGCGATGCTCACCACCCCGGCGGCCCGTCCGGCATCAATGTCATGCCGCATGTCGCCGATGAAGGCGGTCTCCTCCGGGGCCATGTCCAGCGCAGCCAGCAGGCCGTGGATTTCCTCCCGCTTGTCCACCACGCCGCAGCGCAGGACCTCAAAGGCATCCCTCACGCCCAGCGCCTGCGCCTGGGCGGCCACGTGCTCCAGCGGGGCGCTGCTCAGCACCACCATGCGGCGGCCGGTGGCGGCGGCGTACTGGATGAAATCCAGCGCATGCGGCAGCAGGTGCAGGTCCTCATGCGCGTGGGTAAAGTGCTCCAGGTAGAGCTGCTGCAGGCGCTGCAGCGGCACGTCTGGCAGCACCTCGGCAAAGAATTCGGTGTAGGGCAGCCGGAAGCGTGCGCGAAAGTCCTCCCTCGTCAGCTCCGCCGCCCCCGCGCTGCGCAGCATGCCATTCACGGCACAGATCACCCCCGGCAGGTCATCCACCAGCGTCCCGGACCAGTCGAACAAGAGATTCCGAATCATGCGCCGCCCGCCTTAGCTGCTGCCGCGCTGCTTTGCAAACCCATCTCCCTCACCGCCTGCGCCTGCGCAGCAGCCACAGCCCCGCTGTACCCAGCAGCAGCGCGCCCCCGGGCTCCGGCACCGGCGCGGTGGGCGTGGTGACAAAGTCGATCGTGTAGCTGATCTGGTCCGCCCCCTCCTGGATCCAGAAGGTGTAGTTCCCGGCAGGCAGCGGCCCGTCAAAGCCGATGCCGCCAAACTCCGGCCCCCCGTCCAGCAGTGCCAGCAGGTCATTGTAGGTGTTGCCAAAGCCATCCGTCGCATAGCCCCACAGGGCATTGCTCAGGTGGTTGGAGGGATCGCTCGTATTGATGCTGCCCCCCGTGGCGATGGCCATGAAGGATTCATTGCTCGTGCTGCCGCTCTGGGCGGAGTAAGCGGTCAGATTGATCCCCGTGAGCGCATACCCGGACGCGATGGTGAAATTCCAGATGTCCGCATCCAGCGGCCCGGTGCCGCCCAGAGAGCCCATGGTGCCGGAGATGGTGTTGGTCCCCGGGTCCAGCGTGCCCAGCAGGGTGGGAGAGCTGCCATCTCCAGACAGGTCGCCATTCAGCGTCTCATTCCAGGTCAGCGCCCGTGCCGTGCCCAGAGGCAGGGCCAGAGCGGCGAGCAGACAGAGAATGCGAGAAATTGACATGTTATTGTAATTATATTGAATATTGTAAATAATGTCAACTCTGCTGGCTATTTTAGTTCATTGAAGCATCGCGCCTTATTTCGCGCTGGCTTCCCCCTCCCCCGCCCTGCATCCTCCCCGCATGCGCCCCCTGCTCTGCCTCCTGGCCCTGCTGCTTCTGCCCTCCTGCATCCACACCTACACCACGCACTACGACTACCAGGCCACCGGCCCCGCACCGCAGCTGGGCGGCGCGGCCTTCCGGGCGGAGTTCATCCCCAAAGGCACCGAATCCGGCATGGCCCTCAGCGCCATGGTGGTGGGCGGCGCCCTCATCTCCGAGGTGGGCCCCTACCAGGTGCGCCTGCACGCCTTTGGCCAGCCGGGAGATCAGCAGTGGTTTGAGGTCAAAAGCCTGCGCCTCACCGGCAGCGACGGCTTTGACGCCGCCATGCAGCCCCGTGGCTTCATGGGCCGCCCCGCCTTTGCCCCCACCAAGACCGCCACCACCACCCGCGCCACCCTCCTGCTGGGCCCCTACATCAAGCTGGACGACCGCAAGCAGCGCCAGATCACCCTGGAGGCAGACATAGCCCTCATGCGCCGCAGCGGCCTCACACGCGGCACCCTGCGCCTCCCGCTGAAGCTCACCAAAACCAAGCGGCACGAGAGCACCAACGTCATCGCCGAAATCGCCCACGACATCCGCCACCGCGACACCCCAGACATCCCCGCCGGCCTGCCCCCGCCGCCGGAGACACCGTGAGGGCTGGGGGAAAGTCATGTCAGGAGACGCTCGGCGGAGGCTTGAGGACAAGCCTCCCTGCCTCGCTCCGGGCACGCGCATGCACGGCGCAGGTAGGGCTGGCTGTCCCCAGCCAGCCGCCGTCGAAGCCCAGGATTTTCAGGCGAGAATCCGCCGGACAAATGGCCTGGCGCGTCGTGCTTCATCCAAAACCTTTGCCTCTCCATCAGACCCTGTGCCCACACGCAGCGTGAGATCCCACAGCACCCCTCCGCCGCAGCACACGCAGCACTTTGCCGCTGGACAGTCCGCGCTCGTTCGTCTCCAATGCCGCGCCTCCGGCTTCTTTTCTCTCAAAAACAGCCGGAGGTGATTTCCATCTAGAAACGCAAAATCCAACAACCACACACCACACCCATGGGCAAAATCCAATTCGGCTCCGAGGTCTACACCTGGTTCATGCAGGGGACCGGCAAAGGCTACGACAACAAGCTCGACCACATGATCAAGGTCGCCTCAGAAGCAGGCTTCACCGGCATCGAACCAATGGTGCTGGAGATCTCCCAGAGCGCCCTCGGCTGCTCCAAGTACTGGCTTGGCCCGCAGGTGGACCCCATCAAGATGAAGGACACCCTGCAGCAGTACAACATGAAGCTCTGCGGCCTGGCCCTCGTCTGCGCCTGGGACGGCGAAACCGAAGCCCCCAATGAAAAGGAAGCCGCCGACTTCACCATCAACTACCTGAAGCACTTCCCCGGCGCCATGCTCGGCACCGTCACCCTGCCCTCCGGCCGCACCAAGGATCTGCAAAAGCGCCGCCTCAACGTCGCCAAAAACATCAACGCCGTCTCCCAGCGCGCGCACGATGCCGGCCTCGTCTGCTCCTACCACCCCAACTCCCCGCCCGCCTCCCTCGTCCGCACCCAGGAAGACTACGACGTCGTCCTCAGCAGCCTCGACCCCAAAGTCACCGGCTGGACTCCGGACGTGGGCCACATCATCCGCGGCGGCATGGACGTCATCGCCACCCTCAACAAGTGGCAGCACCTGGTGAACCACATCCACTACAAGGACTACTCCGGCAACGGCGCCGAGCCCTGGGCCCAGATGGGCACCGGCAAGCTCGACTTCCACAAGATCACCGAATGGCTCGTCGCCCGCAACTACTCCGGCTGGATCATCTGCGAAGACGAAGCCCACTGCGCCGTGGACGACCCCGATGGCGTGACCAAGCAGAACGGCCAGTGGTGCAAAGACAACCTGCACCCCATCGCCGGACTGTAAGGTGAAGCGCGAAAGCGCCTCATCGAGCACTCAGGCCAAGGAAGCATCGAGATTCAACGAACGCCTTCTCCGTGATGGGGAAGGCGTTTTTTGTTGGGCAATAAAGGTACTGACAAATCAATGCACATACATACCTTCCGCACGACCAATCTACTTCGACTGTTATTTCGACGATCATGAGCGAATCTCTAACAACACTAACACCTGAAGCATACATCACACAGCGCCTTGAACAGTATCAGGGCTGGTATGACAAGAAGGCTGTCGCTGTAAAGACGCGCTATCTACGCATGAGAGCCTGTTCAGTAATCGGAGGTGCCATTGTACCGGTGCTGATCAATGTTCAACAACCTACGTGGATGGTGTATGGACTCGATCCAATTAAAGTTGTCGTTACACTTATCAGCTTAATGGTCGTTGCCTTTGTTTCTCTTGAAAGCGTATTTCATTATCGTGAACAATGGAAGAACTATCGCTCCACCGAGCAGCTTCTTGGGCATGAACGCTTTTACTTTTTGTCTCGCGTGGGGCGTTATGCTGAACTCGATGATGAAAAGGCGTTTCGGACATTTGTCGAGAGGGTTGAAGATGCTATTGCATCTGAAAATTCGGCGACATTGAATGTCATGACGACCGCATCTGAGACCAGCGAAACGGGTAAGAAAGCAGGCGCTTCATAAATTTTCTTCTGCACTTATCGTGTTACAAATGGTCAGTCTCTCGGACCATTGCTTGCAGAGATGCTCGGTGCAGGCCTGCATCGGCGGCACCGCTTTCGTGGGGTGATGGATGATCCTCGCCACAGCCCGCCGTCCGGCCTGTGAAAGCGGTGTGGCGCTGCGCTTCCCACCGCACTCCAAGACGCTGCCGCGCTGTCAGAGCGCACCTCGCATGCGTGTCGCTGATCCATTGATTCAAGATTGCGAATCGAGCGGCTTTCTAGATTGAGCGATTGTGCGCGAGCACGGTTTGAGGCATCCTCCATGCCGTCCATTCCAATATTTGCCCGATGAAAGCAGCCAGACTCATCTCAATGTCAGCAGCCGTCATTCTCGGCTCGGGCTCTTTTTCGCAGGCCATGGAAGCCGCCATCAATCAGCGATTGAGCGCAGTAGCTGACCGAGCTCAGTCACTGGGGCTGAAGGCTGGCATGACTGCTGAGGAGGTGGAGGCCATTCTGGGAAAGCCTGACAACCGCGACTGGAACACAGCCTGGGTGCATGATGGAAAAAGCATCCGGATCTGGATGTGCGTGCAAAACCAAGCCGCCGAGCTGACCTCATGGCGCGACTGGGTCACTGATAGCCGCCGTTTTGGTTTGGGTTTCTTTCTCGTGCTCGTGAACGATCAGCTCCGGTCCCCTGTTCCTGCACTGACGTCTAAAGATGCCTATGTGCTTTCCATGCTGTCGCAGAAAGCCCCCAGAAAAGCCGCCGGGCTCTTTCCAGCGCCGATCCATACACAGGATCAACCATGAACACCCCAAAGACCTATCATCGGCGCGGAGAGCCGGGCGGACCGGGCTGCCCGGTGGGTGTGCTGGCGGTCAGTGTCCGCAGCCAAACCGGAGGCCCCGAAACGGCTGAACTGCTTGATGCCGGACCCGATGCCACTGAGACGGAACTGCTTCGCACCGTTGCATCGCGTCTGGGTGTTCAATGGGGGCACGATGAGTTTGGCTGGTGGGCAGCGATGAAAGGTAATGATTTCCCCAGCTGGGCCGTCTGGAGACAGGATGACTCTGGAAACAAGTTTCTGGTGGAGGCCAACCTCACCGAGCAGCAGGCGCAGTCCCTGGCCGCAGGCTTTGAGGCCAAAGGACACAAGCAAACCTATTGGTGCACCAACGAGAAAATCGTGTCATGATGCGCACTGCACGCGACGTGCCCGCACCTGACGGAACAACTTGCCCGACATGCGCCCCCATCCCCAGCACCAACGGTGCGGCCTAGCGCAGCTCAGGGCATCGCCCTGGGGATTTGCCATCACCGGTTTCCCGGTTCTATTTCGGGAGCCCTGAAGGCGAGCTCGTCCTCCGTAGCTTTAGCGAAGGGGGTGGCAGCCCAACCCAAAACGTCATGTCCCAGCGCGCTGAATACCTTCTCTATGTTGTGTGTGGTTTGATCGCAGTGGCCATGCTGAGAGCAGGCATCGGCCCGGTCTATGTGATGATCGTCGCCGTCGCCATGCTGCTTCTTATTCCGCCTGTCTTTGTGAAGATGGCCATGGCCCGGAATGCCAGAAAATTTGGGCGCGAGCTGGACTCCCCTTTTCTCGCGGAGGTGCTGCTGGATGGGCAGCCTGTGGCCACGCTGACAGACCGGGTGGTCACGGAGATGTTCTGGCGCAAGTACAAGATCGCCCCGCTCGCCCCTGAGCTGGAGGACATCATCATGAATGACGACCTGTGGGATGAGGACCGCTTCACCTTCCGCGATCCTGTGAGCAAGCATGTATGCATCGCCGGAGTCTTTGCCGGAGCCCGCCCTCATGTGCGTGATGGCATCATCAACCTGCGCGGTCTGTATTTTTTGCCGGAAGCAGCCGCCCGTAAACTCTGGGACTCCTATTTCAAAGCTACGGCGGCCCGAAAGAGCACACCCACCCAATCTGAATGAAAACCATCACCCATCGCGGGGTGTCGGATGATCTGCGGCCACAGTGCGCCCTCCGGCCTGTGAAAGCGGTGTGGCGCTTCGCCTTCATCTCCCCACCCATCCCCCAGCACCAAAGGTGCGGCCTAGCGCAGCCCGGGGCAACGCCCTGGGTTTGCCATCACCGGTTTCCCGGTTCTTATTCAGGGAGCCCTGAAGGGGCGGCCTAACTCCACACGTTCCCGCCCCTCCCACGCGCATCGCCCCCGCCCATGCCGCAATCGCTCGCGAACCTGTACATCCACCTGATTTTCTCCACGAAGGAGCGGGTTCCCTGCCTGTCCGCCTCGGTGCGTCCGGATCTGCATGCCTACATGGCCACGGTGCTGGCGAACCTGCACTCCCCGGCGGTGCTCATCAACTCGGTGGCGGATCACGTGCATCTGCTTTTCAACATGGGCCGCACGGTCACACTGGCGCAGGTGGTGGAGGATGTGAAAAAATCGTCCTCCAAATGGATCAAGACGCAGGACAAGATGCTGGCGGGCTTTGCGTGGCAGGCGGGATACGGGGCGTTCTCCGTCAGCGAATCCAATGTGCCCAAGGTGGCGAACTACATCCGCGATCAGGAGGAGCACCACCGCGTGAAGACGTTTCAGGAAGAGTACCGGGAGTTTCTGGCGAGGCACAAGATGCCGTTTGATGAACGGTATGTGTGGGATTGACGCGGCCCGTGAGGGGGAGGGTTTCGGACGACACAGGAGTCAGGCCGCCCTTTCAGGGCTTTCCCTTGAAGAGAGGGATCGTCGGTCTGCATCCCCAGGGCGTTGCCCCGGGCTTCGCTAGGCCGCGCCGTTGGCGCTTCGGAGGGCGGCGGCTGGGCGCGGACTGCCGCGCCGTCAGAGCGTGCAATGCCGGGCTGGTAGGGACGCGCTGTGTCGCGTCCGTGGATTCCTTCGTCCCAATGTGGACGGGCGCCACTTCGCACTCCCCCTTTCCAACCGCGCCCCCTCTGCACCTGCACTCCGGTGTCACCCTGGCGGGGTTTCGGCGGTTTCGGCGGTTTCGGCGGTTTCGGCGGTTTCGGCGGTTTCGGCGGTTTTGGCGGTGCATTTTGGGAGGTGGCTATTTTTTCCGCTGCGGCCTGAGGTCGTGGCTGGAGGGTGCGAGGGGAGGTTTCGGGGGTTTTGGAGGTTTCGGAGGTTTGTTTTGACAGGGGCCGTGTTTTTTTCGCGCCACCTGAAGCAGCGCTGAAGCCGGGCCGGGAGAGGTTTGTCAGTTCTGTCAGCTCTGTCAGTTCGTTTTCCAAGGGAGAGGCTTTTTTTCGCGGAGCGCAGTACAGAGGCTGGGCAGGCAGGCTCTTGTGGAAGGAAGACGCACGCCGTGGCAGCAGAGCGCAGCACCCTGCACATGGCGGAGCCAAGAAGAAAACGTACCCGGCTGACACAAAAAAACAGACGCTCAAAAGGCACTGCCAAAACTGCCGAAATACCCCGCCTCGGTAATTTCGGCAGTTTTGGCAGTACGTTTTGGAGTGAGAAATCTTTTTTTCAGCCCGCCAGCGGGAGGTGGCTCGGGACGCGCAGAGGAGGTTTCGGGGGTTTTGTTGGTTTCGGTGGTTCGTTTTCCAAGGAGGAGTTTTTGTTTCACACCGCCCGGTGCTCTCAGGCTGCCATCAGGGGGTGATGCTGGAAGGCCAGGAAGATGAAGAAGCCACCCTTGCATGGAAGGGTGATGCACCCTGCTGGCATACCACTCCCTACCATGAACAACCTGAAACCTCCTGCCTTGCATGCCTGGAGATGGAATCCATGGGAACATGGAGTTGTCTTCTATTGGCAGGCACAACCATCCATCTATCGATGGTATTATATGGTATTCATTCACAAAGGGTATGCCAAGGATAAGAATTCACCCCCCTGGCCCACCTCGGTACACCATGCCAGAGCATGGCCTACAGGTACTCCTCCCCAGGCAGCCACAGGCAGGAACCTCCACCACCCAGATCCCTTCGTAGCTGGCCTCTCATTCGAGAAAATGAAAAAACACCGTGGCTCTCAAAACAAACCTCCAAAACCTCCGAAACCTCCAAAACCCCACCACACACCCCGCCCAGCCGGGCCGATGTACATGCCTCCTTGAAAAAGGCACCAACAAAACCAACAAAACCCCCGAAACCTGCCCTCCAGGCCCGCCTGCCGCCCACTCCGGGTGGCATGAAAAAAAATACGCTCCTCAAAACGTACTGCCAAAACTGCCAAAACCTCCCCCCCTCGATGGTTTCGGCAGTTTTGGCAGTACATTCTGGCGGTCTGTTTTGATCCATCAGCCAGGGGCGTTTTCATTCAGGCTCCGTCCTGTGCGTGATGGTGCGCCGTGCTGCCACGGCATGCGTCTTCATGCCACAGGCGCAGCCCAGCCAGCGTTCGGAGTCTCGCAAAATAAAACTCCCTCCCCAAAAACACACCGCCAAAACCGCCGAAACTGCCAAAACCCCCGCCAGCCGTGGCAGCAAAAAATGCCTCCCCCCTGAAAAACGAACTGACAACACTGACAGAGCTGACAGAGCACCGGCTCCAGCGGGCAGCTCAGTCGCACACAGACGCAGCACGATGCAGGAAACGGCAGCCGCCATCGCCCAGCAGATGGAGGAGCATCTGAGGCATTGCTCCAGCATTGCTGGACTCATGCAGCAGCATCGCTGTACACAGCCCACCGCAGGCCACAAGGCCCGCGCTCAGGCCATCCCCTGCCGGAAACGTCTTATTCAAAAAGCTGGCCACAGCACCGAGCGGCGCGCTAGGCTGTGGCGATCCCGCCGCAAGCCACCTCTTATGAAACCCCTCCCCGCCACCGCCTGCGCTCTGCTGCTGCTCTTTTCCTCCTCATGCTGCACCACGCCCAAGCCACCGGCAGATCCCTATGAGTACCTGACCATCTCCGGCCTGATCGATGGCAGCGAAAAGTTCACCTTCACCCCGGCAGGCGTGAAGTGGGTGCACCGCCACTGGTCCGAGCCGGATGACATGACTTTTGATGGTAGTCCGTGGTATAATCCACGCAAGACACCCGCCCAGTGGTCAAAATACGCCACGCTGGATCTCCCCCGCGCGACCATCACCAAACGCAAAGGCCGCGACCTCGTGGCCCTTGAGCCCACCGCAGACGGCTTCATCCTCTATTTTGACGATGCCCCCAATGGCGCAGGCACCTACTCCGTGACGATCGCGATTCCGAAGAAGGTGGGGAAGAAGTAAACTCATAACAGAGTATGCCATCACGCAATCCAGTCCTATGGTCCACGCTGCTGTTTTTCGTTCTCGTGGCGCTGTCCACCAAGGATGTCATCATGGGAGGCATTCACCTCTTTGTCATCCTGCCGCTGGTTATTCTAGGCCAGTGGGGCATTCGCTGGGTGTTTCTACGGTTTCGCTCCCCGGTGTGGCTACGGCGCAGTGTCATGCTCATCCCGGCTCTCGTTATCGGCTTCATGCTCTTCCGTTTGGGGGGCAGGGACACCCAGGCCCTGAGAGTGGTGTTTGCTGGAAACATCCCCGCCGGCATTCACGATCTGCACCTCACTGAGGATGCCTGGACCGACTATGTGGTACATGCGTACTTCCGCTGCGATCCAGCAAGCCTGAGGGCCATCCTCGAAAGTCCGCCCTTCACCCGCTGCGACCACCAGCCAGGCGTCTTGACTTTCAGAGCCTCCGAGTTTTCCGGCCTGACTGCTCTGCCAGATGCTCATGGCAGCATCATCACCTATGAACGCACCAACATGGGAAAAGACGGCAATTTCTGCACGGTGCAGACCGATGCTGCATTCAGCTTTGCCTGCGTTGTTTATGCTGTGGATTGATGCGAAGTAAGAATGCCCATCATGACGAATCTTCCCCTCATGAACCCCCGCCCGCTGCTCCTTTCCCTGCTTCTGCCGCTGCTCACGCCCTCATGCGCCACACGGCTGGTGTGTGACTCCTCTGCGCCCAGGCTGCCGAGAAAGCACGCGCCTACGCCCAAGGGCGGCAGCGAGGAGGCTCGTGTGGCCAGCTACATCACCGGCTGCACGGAGGACGGCTTTACGCTCTCCAGCGTGAATCACATCAGGCATATGCCACAGTGTGGTATGGACTTCTTTGCCACGTTTCTCACGCTGGGCCTGATCCCGCACACATGGCCCAATCCCGTCCACGCTACCGTCACCGGGTGCGTCGATGGCCGGAAGAAGACGGAAACCTTGGATCTCTCTCTGCAGCGCCGGACCTCCCTCTGGCACCATCTCCTGCCCGAGAGCAGCGATGACCGCGCCATCGCCCGCGCCGTGCTCCAGGCCCTGCGCGAGCGGAAGGAACTCGATCCCAAATACCACCAATGGCTGCAGGAAAATGAAAAGCACTGGCTGCAGCATCAGAAAGGCACCGGGGAGAGTGAGTGAGAGCATGCATTGATTTCTGCACCTTACCGATCGTCAAAAGCATCCATAACCACCATCCCTATCAAGCCATGACAGAACCAGCCAACCAACCCCACCCACTAGCCACCCTGACCGGTCTGGCAGGAGCCGCCGGAGGCTGGGCACTCAGCAGCTATGCCGGCCTCTCGCTTTGGATCCCGATGCTGGCCACGGTGCTTCTGCTGGTCCTCTTCACCAAGACACCGCTGCGTCCGGCGTACTTTCTCGGGGCCATCGCCACCACCGGAGGGCATGTGATCTGGTTTCTGGTGGCTGGTTTTGCAGCTTCAATCTGGGCGCAGGTCTGGCTGGATGCAGCGATCTTGGCCGCTGCCCTTTTGTGGCTTTGGCTCCGGCCCGGGCTGGCTCCGGCGCTGTTTCTCGGGCTTGTTCAGCTGGCCTCGCTCGTCCTCAACACCATCCTGCTGCTTGATCAGGCCATCGGCAGCGTCGCACACAAGGCTCTCACAATCCATTGCCTCTGGCGGATCATGGCTCTCGCCTGCTTGATCTTCGGCTATCGCAAGCTGAGGCGGGATCGAATGGAGGCGGAAGCCCCGCAAACACCGCAGGAGGGCCCATGATGACCAAGAACGCACAACCCGCCGGCATCGCCGTCATACCTACCAGCTTCTTCTTTGCAGCACCCGTGCTTTATGCGATCACCTACCTTCTGCCCGCTGTCTTTCCCATCGTCGGTGATCTGTTTTTGTCCCCTCTTCTCTTTCTTGTGCTGCCCTGCCTGCTGCTGCTGAGCCTGCTGGTCTCTGGAATGCGGCTGCTTCTTGCGCCTCCAAGAACATGGCCCCTGATTGTTGCCGTGCTGCTCAACTTTCTGACCACCGCTTTTGCGCTTTGGGTGTGCTGGATGGTGATGACATTCCCAGAGCCGGACTGAACGGGACCCACCCTGCATTCGACGACAAATCCACTCACGATGAACACTGACACAGAAGATGCGATTGTCTGGACAGGCGACCTTGACGATGACTGCACGGCCCTCTGGGCAGGATTGATGCTGCGTGCTGAATGGATGGACGGACCCGACTGGTGGTGGGCTGTTTCAGAAAATGCGACTGGCGCCGAGGTTGCGTCTTCTAACGATGATGTGCGTTCTTGTACAAGGGGGACTGATGCACGGGCCTATGCTGAAACTGCGGCCAGAACCTATCGTAAACTGAAAAGCCACCCCACCGCGTCTGCCTTCTTGCCGTAAACGCCAGCCAAAAAACCAGTCTTCTTCCCGAAACAGTCCAGGATGCAAACCACCCCGATCTTCCAGATCGATCCCTGCAAGAGCGGCCTAACTCCCCTGTGCTCTGCGTGGAGACCTTCCGCCGCCTGCCCACATGCATGTGGCCGTCTTGTGGGGCCATGAAGATGCACGCATTAGGCCGCCCCTTCAGGGCTCTCCTTTGAAAAACGGATCATCGGCCTGCTATCCCAGGGCGTTGCCCTGGGCTTCGCTAGGCCGCGCCTTTGGCGCTGATGAATCGCGCAGGCAGGCCGCTGGCGGCTCTCGGACGGGCCGCTGCCCTCCCATCCACGACCGTGCTGCACCACCCCGCCACGGAACACCGAGCTACCGGATGCGCTGCTTGCCGGTGCGTGCATCACGCAGCACCGGCCTTCGTCATTCGGGCTTGCTCATTCGTCATTCTTTTAGACCACCGGCCCTGCCACGTCCTTCCACTTGGCGTGCCATTCCTTGAAGACGATCGGTGAGATCTCGCTGGGCTTGATCTCGCTGCGGCCGCCCCAGAAGACGTTGGTGTATTCCAGGGGGATGCCCACATCGGCCAGGTGTCTGTCGATGGCGGCCTTGTGCGCCAGCACGGTTTCCTTGTCGGTGCCGTGGATGACGCCCATGATGTTCACATTGGCAAAGCGGTCGCCGCCTTCACGCCAGTAGCAGTGGGTCATGATGGGGTGGCGGCCCACCTCGCCTCCGGCGCGTTCTTCCATGCCCTTGGGCACCTTCCAGTGGAAGAGCGCATTGAAGCGCGTGACGCGCACGCCAGCGGCGCTGGGCTTCACGTGCTCCAGGAAGGTGGAGAAGCGGCCGATCACGCCTTTTTTGTCCAGACGCTTCGCGACTTCGCAGAATTTTTCCAGTGATACACCGGCGGCCTTGGCGCGGCCTTCCCAGGGGTTGGGGCCCACTTCCTCGGGAGTCAGGTCGCCTTTGAGATGCAGCAGCACATTCCACTCCTCCTCGTCCAGTTCGGCGATGTTGGTGGTCATCATCTTGGCGGGCTCGTCGGCTTTCTCGCCGGGTTCCATGGTCTTGCGGCGCACGTGGCCCACGCCCAGGGCGAAGATGCCGTGGGCCTGCATGGTGTAGTAATTCTCCGCGCCGATCAGGCGGGCCAGCACATCGCAGTGGTCATTGATGTTGCGGTCCTGCGGCACCTTCAGGGTGGTCCACAGGCGGTAGTCGCTGCCGCTGACCTCGCGGTCGGTGGAGCGCAGCACCACGTGGCCGGAGAAGGGGTCTTGTTTAAAGAGGAACTCAAAGGCGGCCTCCAGTTTCTCGGCGGGCACCTTCCAGGCCACCAGCGCGCCTTCGGCCAGCTTGTTGGCCAGCAGGGTCTGGCGCACGCGGCGGATCACGCCTGCGCGCAGCATGGCGCGGATGCGCTCCACCACCGTCTCCAGCGGCAGGCCGCAGCCCTCGGCGATGTCCTGAAACGGCGTGGGGGTGAAGCCCTTGATGCGGTCTTCGCTCACGGCCAGGATCTGGGCGTTCACGGGGTCGGTGTGCTCGGTGGGGACGGCGGCAGGGGGAGTGGCGGTGGCGACGGACATGGCTGGAAAATCGGCTGGGGGGTTGGGGGAGATCTGGGGGGAAAGAGGCACCATTAACAACGCCCCGGAGGAATGCGAGATTTGAAATTTGTGATTTAGCATGCGCCGATTGCCGTCTAGGATGCACCCCATGGACCACCGCAAGCCCACCGCCGCCATGCGCAGGCGCCACAGCCTCATCGCCGAATGGCGTGGCGTGGAGGACGGGCCGCTGATGGACCTGCCGACCCTGATGGTGGGAAACCTGGCCGCGCAGATCGTGGCCCAGGCCGGGCTGGCCAATCGCGTAAAGCTGGAGGACATCCTGGCCGCGTGGCAGGAGATCGTGGGGGCCTTTCTCTTCAAGCTCACCCGACCGGACACCTTTGAGCGCGGCGTACTGACCGTGCGCCTCATCCAGCCCACCGCCCACCACGCGCTGATGCAGGAAAAGGTGAAAATCCTCAAGCGCCTGCAGGAAAAGCTGCCCGATGCCAAGATCAAGGATGTGAGGTTCCGGCACGGGTGAGAAATGACGAATTGTTTCCCAACTGCGGGCGGCTGACGTAGAGAGAAGGCACGCCCGTTTTCGTTTCCTTCACCACTCCGCACGACTTTTCCGGCAATCTACAATTTTCAGTTCTCAGTTCTCAGTTTTCAGTTTTCAGTTTTCAATACTTCGCCCCCGCATCACCTGGCACTGCGCCATGATCGAGGACGAGTTCGAGTAGGAGGACGAGGACGAATCAATCACACATCATTCTCTTTCCTTGAGCACACACACACACGCCGCACTCATCATCGTCGGTCATGGTTCCACCACGAACCCGGACTCCAGCGAGCCCACGCACCGCCACGCCGACACCATCCGCCGCCGGGGCCTCTTCCGCGAGGTGGCCTGCTGCTTCTGGAAAGAGGAGCCCAACATGCGCGAGGTCTATGAGATGGTGGACAGCGACGTCATCTACATCGTGCCCAATTTCATCAGCGAGGGCTACTTCTGCCAGCAGGTGCTGCCGCGCGAGCTGCGGCTCGATGGCCCCACCACGCAGCGCGATGGCAAAACCATCCGCTACTGCGACCCCGTGGGCATCCACCCCAACATGACGCGCCTGCTGCTGCAGCGTGCCGACGAGGTGGCCCCGCATGTGCCGCGAGAGCAGACCAGCCTCGTCATCGTGGGCCACGGCACCAGTTTGAATGAGAACTCCACCAAGGCCATCCAGGACCAGGTGGCGCTCATCCGCGCCGGGCACTATGGCTTTGCCGAAGTCCTCGATGCCTACATGGAGGAAGCCCCCTTTGTGAAGGACTGGGCCACGCTCACCACCGCGCCCAATGTCGTCGTGGTGCCCTTCTTCATCGCCGATGGCCTGCACAGCTTTCAGGACATCCCCGTGCTCCTCGGCATGCGCGAGGAGGTGGGCGAGGCGCTGAGCGAGAGCGGCGTCTTCCACCAGAACCCTCACCTGCTCCAGGGCCGCAGCATCTACTACAGCGGCGCCATCGGCACCGAGACCCTGATGGCCGATGTCATCCTCGACCAGGTGCACGACTTCGATGTGAAGCACGGCGTGCAAGACAAGCCCGGCATGGCCAATGACGAGATCAAATCCTCCCTCGCCTACTGGCTCAATTCCGGCCACGATGAGATCGGCGAGATCGCCATCACCACCAACGCAGATGGCACCTACTCGCTGTGCCACACGGCAGATCGCGGCAAAGACGGCCTGCAGGTGCACCACGAGGCACACGATGCCCTTTACCTCTCCCGCTACGACGCCAGCGGCAGCTTCCGCCCCCTGCACACCGCCCCCACGCTGAATCGCGGCTGGCAGCTCGACCTCGCGGATCTCGACGAACTCCGCCTCGCGCTGGATTTCTTCTACCCCGCCGCCATCGGCATGGCTCGTGCGCTTGAGCAGGAAAAACTCACCGCCGTGCCCCTGCGCGAGGTGCTCGGCAGGCAGACCGGCATGTACCGCTTCGTCAACACCATCACCGACGATCAGGCCCACGCCATGATCGGCAAGACCTGTGCCAATGAGAAATGCCTCCGCCGCATCCTCTGGCCCCTCACCGCCACCCAGCCCATGACCGGCCCCGCTGCCTCAAAGACGCAGCCCAGCCACGCCGCGAATGCCGTCCCCCTGCTCTGCATCGAAGCCTGCACGCATGTCGTCTCCGCAGCGCGTAAAGTAGCGCGGGAGAACCATGAGGCGAAGGAGAAGGCGGAATAGGATCAAACCTCTCCCAGCATGAACGGCACCTTTCAAACGGCCCTCAGCCTTTTGGGCTCCAAGGATCTGCAAACGAGATATTGTGTCAACGCAACTGCTGATGAGTACCTTCTTCCCGAAGAACTTCTGGAATCCGCCGTTCATCGAGCTGAGCTGTCTATCAAAAACGGCAATATCGGCGAGGAGCAAAGACAAGCTATTGAGCGATTTTTAAGCACCGCAGATAAAGTTGTGAAGGCGCTTTCATCGGATGCATCTGGACCAAGCACACCCGATCTCATCCTTAACAATTTGTGGTGGGAAAAAGCTCGTGCCGCCGCGAGTCTTTGTCTTGATGAACTCGGATGGCGGAGCCATCCCAGCCTGNNCATCGCGTAGCGATGCCAGCACTTGCGTCCCCTGATGTCGCAATCACGAGCACGGCGGTGCAGGCTGCTTTCATCCCCTGCGTGGTCTTTCCTCAATCCAGATACTTCGGGTCAAAGCTGACGCCGGATTTCTTCAGCATGATTTCCAGCTCTTCCCGAAAGCTACGGGTGCGGTGGTGTTCTTCCTGATTACGCACATACGTGATCACCTCAGGCAGAGCGGAGGCGCTCACGGTGAAGGCTGCGTAACCATCCTGCCAGGCGAAATCTGGCACCCCCATTTCCTCGTGCATCCAGGTGGAGGCGGCCTTCTTCAACTCCTGGAGCACCTTGGAGATCGTGTGCGTGGGTTTCAATGAAACCACGAGGTGCACATGATCCGCCACCCCGCCTGTTTCGTGGGAATGCGCCTCCATGCCACGCAGCGTGCCACCGAGGTATTCGAACAAACGCGGACGCCATTCGCACGAGAGCCACGGAGTGCGGTTTTTCGTGGAGAAGACGATGTGGTAATGCAGGCTGGTGTAGGTGTTGGGCATGGCGTGCAGAGCGTGACCGGAGGCAGCTATGACACAGGATAGGCGGAGGCTCTGACCGCACAATGACCTGTGAGCGCAGGCTGAGGCAAGGATGGCAGCAACAGGGAGGGAGTGCTGGCATCGCTACGCGATGCNNGTCGCTTCGCTCAACCCCTCGCTACCGGCTGGGATGGCTACGCCATCCGGGGCCGGAGATGCTCAAGCGGCCTCAGTTTGCGGCGCGCCTCTTGAATATCTGCCGCCAAAGCATCCTCCTCTTCTCGCCCAAACTTTGGGAACTCCGCCCAGGCAAGAGCCAGCTATGCCTGCCTCATGCAGAGCCATTAGCCAGCCACGCGCCAAGCACGTTCAAAAAAGCCAAAGCTCGGCGGTGTTTGTTTGCTTGAATCCACCTCAGCTTGTCTCTGGAAAAACATCGCATCATCATGCGAAAGAGACTCTTTGTTTGAGAGTGGCGCACCCGTCAGGATTCGAACCTGAAACCTTCTGATCCGTAGTCAGATGCTCTAATCCGTTGAGCTACGGGTGCGTTTGGCCTTGGCCAGTTCCGCGTGGCGTGAACCAGCGGGCAGTGAGAGTAGTGCAGTGCAGTGCTTTGTCAAACACTGCGCTGCATTTTATTCCACTTTTTACCTCATGCTGCACGCGCCTGCTCATAGGCATGAGCTACGCGCAGCACGGTGGATTCATCCAGCGCCCTGCCCACGATCTGCAGACCCACCGGCAGTGCCTTGCCGCCCTCTTCCACGGTGCCGCATGGCAGGCTGATGCCGGGCAGACCCGCGAGGTTCACAGGAATGGTGAACACGTCTTCCAGATACGCCGCCAGCGGGTTGTCCTTCAGCTCTCCGAGCTTGTGTGCAGGCGTGGGGCTGGTGGGGGAGAGGATCACATCCACCTGCTTGAAGGCTTCGGTGAAGTCATTGCGGATCAGCGTGCGCGCTTTCTGCGCACGGATGTAGTAGGCGTCATAGTAGCCGGAGCTGAGCATGTAGGTGCCCAGCAGGATGCGGCGCTTCACCTCGGGGCCAAAGCCCTCGGCGNNGGCCGTAGCGCACGCCGTCAAAGCGGGCCAGATTGGCGGAGGCCTCGGCAGGTGCCAGCACATAGTAGGTGGCCACACCCAGCTCGGTATGCGGCAGGCTGATCTCCTGAATGATGGCGCCCATGGACTCCAGCTGGCGGATGGCCGCCTGCACGCTGGCGGAGACTCCCGGGTGGATGCCGTCGATGTAATACTCCTTGGGCAGGCCGATGCGCAGCCCCTTGATGTCCTGCCCCAGCGTGGCGGTGAAGTCCGGCACCTCCACATTCAGCGAGGTGGAGTCATGCGCATCATGGCCGCAGAGGTGGTTCAGAAGAATGGCGGAGTCCTGCACGGTCTTGGTCACCGGGCCGATCTGGTCCAGCGATGACGCAAAGGCCACCAGCCCGAAACGCGAGACGCGGCCGTAGGTGGGCTTGATGCCNNGCTGGCGGATGGAGCCGCCGGTGTCTGAACCCAGTGCGGCGATGGCGATGTCCCCCGCCACGGCGGAGGCGCTGCCACCGCTGGAGCCGCCTGGCACGCGGGAGGTGTCGCGCGGATTGCGTGTCACGCCCAGGGCGGAGTTTTCCGTGCTGGAGCCCATGGCAAACTCATCCATGTTCAGCCTGCCGAAGGGGATGGCGCCGCCGGCACGCAGGCTGCGGATGGCGCCGGCATCGTAGGGCGCGGTGTAGTTTTCCGCCAGGATGCGGGAGCCGCAGGTGCAGGGCTGGCCGGTGACATTGATGTTGTCTTTGATGGCGATGGGGATGCCGCCCAGGGGCCGGGAGAGGTCTGCGCGGTCCGCCTCGGCCAGCGCGGCCTCCACATCCCAGGAAAGGTAGGCGCCGAGCTCCGCATTGCGGGCCTCGATGGATTTGGCGACGTCCAGCACGATGTCACGCGGGGTGATCTCCCCCTGGGTGAGTCCCTGGCGCAGGGCGGCGATGGTGGAAGAGGCGAGCATAAATGAGAAGGAAGATGAAAAGAAGAGAAGATGGGCGGGACTACCGGCGCGCACGCGCGGCCTGGCTGCCGGGATGTTTACTCGATCACAGCCGGGATCTGGATCTGATCGGCGATGCGCTTGGGCGCATTGGAAAGCGCCTGCTCCTGGGTGAATCCAGCGCGGGGTTCGTCCGCACGCAGCACATCATACACAGGCATGGCATGCGCGGTGGGCTCCACGCCATCCAGATTGTAGCGGGTGAGGGTGTCGATGTAGGTCAGAATGCCGTCCAGCTGCTCTGCGTAGTGCGCGGCTTCTTCGTCGGTCAGCTTGAGACGGGCCAGTCTGGCCACATGATTGATGTCGATCTTATGGGCTTCGGGCATGGGAGGAGAGGGCATCTTTCTTGCCAGCAGGCGGCCTGCTTTGCAAACAAAAGGAAAAGGCACAGGCCTTTTGGAGCCTGTGCCTTTTCAGAAAGGAACTGTTCAGAGGAGATTACCAGCCCTGGGAGCTGGAGTAGGGGACCTCAGAGCGGAAACCGACCTCAGGAGCAAACTCCGTGTAGCCCCACCAGCCGTCCACGTTTTCCTTGTGGTGATATGGCGGGCGGTAGGTCTTCTTCCAGCTGGGCACCATGAAGGTGGCGATCTCATAGATGCCGTAGCCGGCACGGACGAAAGTGCGCTTGGTGCCCTCCACGATCAAGTCGGAGGCGGCGGCCACGTTGCCTTCAGCGGCATTGGTGCGCCTCCACACCGCAGGATATTCAAACCAGCCGAAAAGGAGGTTGCCCACGCCACGGCTCAGCTTGCGGCTCCAGGTGTAGTGATGGCCTGCAGGAGACTGGATGTCGCCAAAGGCAATGCTGGAGACGGTGAAAAGGCTGAGTGCGATGAGTAGAAAACGATTTTTCATGTGACTTTGAGATGATTAACAAAAATCGGGTCTCTTTGGCAACCATTAAAATGAGCTTTTTTGGAAACCGGTCATTTCATGGCTCCGCCGATGGAAACTGGCGTTGCAGCAGCTGCCGTGCGCGCTCCAGCGCCGCAGGGTCTGCCGGTGTGGCGATGGTGTTGTCCAGCTCGGCCTCCTCGCGGGTGTGGTCATAGAGCTCGCGCGCGGTCACCTTGCCGGAGTCGTAGTCCCGCCACTCGGTGTAGCGCAGGGTGGGGGTGCGTACGCTGAAGCCCATCACCTCCGGGCGGCCGCGCTTGGTGCGGTCCGCATAGGCCGGGCGTGGGTGCTGGGTGTAGGCGGCCTCCTTGAGCGTAGCGCGCGGGTCCTCCAGCAGCGGCACCAGGCTGGTGCCATCCAGCCCGGGGGCCTGCGGCAGTCCGCACAGGACGGTGATGGTGGGAAAGAGGTCCACCATCTCCACCAGCGCCTGGGTGCTGGCGCCGGCATGCCGTGCCTGCGGGGGTGCCAGGATGAGCGGCACCCGGGCATCCAGCTCAAAATTGGTGGTCTTGCCCCACAGACCATGCTCGCCGATGTGGTAGCCATGGTCCCCCCAGAAGACGATCAGGGTGGAGTCCAGCAGACCGTGCTTTTCCAGCGCGGCGGTCACCTTCCCCACCTGGGCGTCCATGTAGCTGATGCCCGCATAGTAGCCGTGCCGCATCTCCGCCACCTGCTCCGGGGTGGGCTGCTGCTGCTTGTCCGGAGGCCCGAGCACCTCCGTGCTCTGATGAAAGGCGATCTCCGGCGCCGCCACCGGCCGCGCTGGATTCAGCCCCGGCAGCTTGTCCCGCTGGTAGAGATCCCAGTATTTCTTGGGGGCATTGAAAGGAGCGTGCGGCTTCCAGAAGCCCACCGCCAGGAAGAACGGCTTGTCCTTCACCTCCGCCAGCACACGCACAGCCTCGGCGGCCACGCGGCCGTCATAGTAGGCCTCGTCCGGCACATCCCGGCACTCGCAGATGGGCTCCTTGCCATACGGGTGCATGGCGGCGGTGGCAGTGGCCAGATTGGGCGGCAGCACACCGCCCACCTGCGGGGTGTCGTCTCCATGATTGGCATAATGAAGAAACTCCGGCGCACTCCAGGCGCGTGGGTCGCCATGCTCCTTGGTGTGCCAGTTGTGGAAGATCTTGCCCACGCAGCGCGTGGCGTAGCCATGGGCCTTCATCCAGCCCGGCAGCGTCTCCACATCGGGCTTCAGCTCGCGGAAGTGAGTCCCATTCACATACAGCCCCAGGGTGCCTGGACGCAGCCCGGTGAGCATGGAGGAGCGGGAGGGATTGCACACCGCCTGCTGGCAGTAGGCGCGCTGAAACACCACCCCGCGCCGCGCCAGTGCATCCAGGTGCGGGGTCACCGCCGCCGCGCCGTAGCAGCCCAGCTCAGGCCGCAGGTCATCCGCCATGATGAAGAGGACATTTTTGCACGCCGCAGCGTGCGCAGGGAGGGCGGACAGCAGGAGCAGCGCCCCGAGGGTGGCGGTTCGGAAGATCATGTCCGGGCCATAACGCCCCGGCGGGCGGCAAATTGTCAGAAGCTGCGCTGAAAAAGCGCCGCCTTCCGCTACTGCCCCTGCTTCATCATCCGGTTCCGCATGCTGCGCCACTCGGCACGGTGGTTCTGCGCCCAGTCGTTCAGCGCGGACTCAAAGCCGATGTCGTGCCCCTCATTCTCGCTGGCCAGCCACTTCAGGCGCTGAATCTCCTCCTGCTCGGCGAGGAATTCGCCATAGGGGGTACCGGGCTGTGCGGGCGTGATCGGATCATTCATCTGAGTGCCCATCTCTGCGCCCTCCGCGCCTCAGACGCAAGCACGAGCTGCACCCCTCCGGCCCCACCCGGAAACAACAAGCAAAACACGAAATTTTCGTACCCTTGAAGAAAGCAAATGACAAGGCCGAGCCACCCCTTATATAATCGTCGGCTTACAGTGAAAGTCACACGTTCACGCCGGAGTAGCTCAGTGGTAGAGCATCGNNGCATCGCATTCGTAATGCGAGGGTCGCGGGTTCGAATCCCGCCTTCGGCTCCACCAACGCGTGTTTGCCATGACCCCTCCGAGCATTGTTGACAATGATCCGCCGCGCCGCAGCCGTGCACGGCGCAGGGAAGCCATGATCAACGCCGTCGCCACCATCCTGGGCTGCCTGGCCCTGGTGGTCATGATCGCCACCGTCGTCCGCGTCGTCATGATCAAGCTCTGGGAATCCGCCCGGGTGAACCCTGAGTATGTGCAGTCCGTCTATGAAAAAGACATGGAGCGCCGCTGGTCAGGCAAGCCCGGAGAGCATCACGCGCTGCTGGAAAATGAGGCCGCGACAGCAGCCGCAGGCACGTCCGCCCAGACCTCGTCCGCCCCCGGCATCAGCCAGAAGACCGCCATCGGCATGCTAACCTCCGGCTCCGCCATCGAAGACATCGAGAGCAAGCGCCCGAAGATCGAGCAGACCATCCGCGGCTTTTTTGGCGCCACCACCGCCGACCAGCAGCTGGCCTACTGCCGCGACCCTCAGCGCGTGCGCCCGCTGATGATGAACTACTACTACAGCCATCCCCACACCCCCCTGAACTGGAAGGCCCTCGGCTGGCTGCTCCCGGTGGAGGAGCCCGGCTACCGCCTCGGCTATGCGCAGGCCATCTTCACCAATGCCGAGCCCGTGAGCCTCATCATCGAAGAGCAGGCAGATGGCTCATTCAGAGTGGATTGGGAGAGCTCCGTGCGTTACAGCGAGCTGGACTGGGAGGAGTTCATCAAGACCCAGCCCTCCGCCCCCAAGCTCTTCCGCGTCATCGCCTCCAAGCCCCAGAACACCCCGGCCGACACACTCCCTCTGGGCAGCGAGCTGCTGGAGATCAAGCACCCCGACGACAACAACGTCATCTACGCCTATTTCGACCGCAAAGACCCCAAGTTTCAGCCTCTTCTTCAACAATTGCAGAGCGGAAACTGGAAAGACGTCCCGTTGACCCTGCGGTTATGCTATCCAGGCCCGATCGGCAGCGGTAAAAACGCCCGGATTGCAGATGTCGAGGGCAAGGGATGGCTGATACTGCACGGAACCAGGAGCTAGACTGTGAGCAAAACCAAACCAACCAAGAAAAAGGCGGCCCAAGGTAAGGCCAGGCCTGCTGCGCCCAAAACGAAGAAGGCGGTGGTCTCCAAGAAGGCCAAGCCTGCTCCGGCCAAAAAGGCGCTGAGCAAGAAGAAGCCTGCTCCGGCCAAAAAGCCCGCACCGGCTGCCAAAAAGCCGGTGAAAAAAGCGGCCCCAGCCAAGGCTTTGGTGAAAAAGCCCGCCGCCAAGCCTGCCCCCGCCAAGAAAGCCAAACCTGCTCCGAAACCCGTCAAGGCCGCCAAAGCCGCCCCGGCCAAGAAGCCGGCAGCCAAACCGGCCCCTGCCGCCAGGAAGCCCGCCGCGCCCGCCCCAAAAGCGGCGCCAGCGCCTGCTCCGGCCAGGAAGGCCCCTGCCGCCCCCGTCAAAGCGGCCCCTCCCGTCAAGACCGCACCTGCCCCAGCCAAGGCTGAGGCCCCGGTCAAACCTGCCCCCACCCCCGCTCCGGCCCCCGCAGTGGTGGCGGTCGCACCCGCCCAGCCGGTGGTGCTGCCAGAGCGGAAAATCATCTCCCTCCCCCTCCCCCCTCCCGGCCCCACCAAGACTGGTGCGCTTTTCTATGACTCCCACATGCACACCCCGCTGTGCAAGCACGCCTGGGGAGAGCCCGAGGAATATGCCGAGCAGGCCCTGAAGGCCGGGCTCAAAGGCATCATCTTCACCTGCCACTGCCCCATGCCCAACGGCTTCTGGCCCACGGTGCGCATGTCTGAGAGCGAGTTCGACACCTACCTGGCCCTCGTGCAGCGTGCCGCAGACGCCTTCAAAGGCAGGCTGGACATCCGCCTCGGCATCGAGAGCGAGTACTTCCCCGGCTACGAGGACTACATCTCCAAGCTGCACCAGCGCGCCGACTTCCACTACGTGCTCGGCGCAGTGCACTGGCAGGCCAAGGAGTACCTCAACAAGTTCGAGACCGGCACCATCGAAAACTTCCGCCGCATCTACTTCGACCACCTCGCCAAATCGGCCGAGACCGGTCTCTATGACTGCCTGGCCCACCCGGATCTGGTCAAAAACTACCACCCGGACTCCTGGTGCTTTGCCATCGTGAAAAACACCGTGGCCACCGCGCTGGACCGCATCGCCGCCACCGGTGTGGCCATGGAGCTCAACACCTCCGGCCTCAACAAGAGCTACTCCGAGATGAACCCCGGCGTGGAAATGCTGCGCATGATCTCCGAGCGCGGCATCCCCGTGGTCCTCGGCTCCGACTCCCACCGCGCCAACCGTGTGGGCGAACACTTCGTCACCGCCCTGAACAACCTCACCGAGGCAGGCTTTGAGAAAGTCAGCTACTTCCTCAACCGCCAGCGCATCGACCTCAAAATCTCCGACGTGCTCGCCAGCCTGAAGAAGGCCGCCGACCACAACGCCTGATCTCCCTCCTCATGGTTCGCACAGGCATCGGATACGACGTACACCCCTTTGCAGAAGGCCGCCCGCTGGTGCTGGGAGGGGTCACCATCCCGCACACACACGGTCTCAAAGGTCACTCAGACGCAGACGTGCTCAGCCACGCCATCGCAGACGCCGTCCTCGGCGCTCTCGGAGAGCCGGACATCGGCCACTGGTTCCCGCCCAGCGATCCCAGCATCGAGGGCATCTGCAGCCTGCGGATTCTCGAAAAATGCGCGCAGATCGCCGCAGAAAAAGGCATGCAGATTGAGAACATCGACGCCTCCCTCATTGCCGAGGCACCGAAAGTGAAACCCCACGCCGCCGCCATGAAGCAGCACATCTCCGCCGCGCTCGGCATCCAGCCGGACCAGGTGGGCGTGAAGGCCACCACGAATGAGCGCCTCGGCTTTGTCGGCCGCGGGGAGGGCATCGCCGCCATGGCCGTGGCCTGCCTCAGCAAAATCTGATCCAGCCGCACTCCGGCCTTCGCCTTTTTTGTCTTCTTGCCAGCATGTGCGCAAGAGTGGAAAGAACACGTGCTCCGCTCTCGTGTTCAATGCGCTTCCGCAGAATGCCTCCTTCAGGCGTCATTCATCACTCTTTCCTCTGATTTCGTCATCCTCCCGCTCATGTCAGACTCCGCCGCTGCCGCCGCCCTCGTCTCTGGTTACAACAAACTCAAAGCCGCTCTAAGCAAGCGCATCGTGGGACAGGAGGCCGTCATCGAGCAGGTCTTCATCGCCATCGCCGCAGGCGGCCACAGCCTGCTGGAAGGCGTGCCCGGCCTGGCCAAGACCCTGCTGGTGAAATCCCTCGCGGACGCCATGCACCTCAGCTTCCGCCGCATCCAGTTCACCCCGGACCTCATGCCTGCCGACATCACCGGCACCGAGATCATTCAGGAAGACGCCGAGACCGGCCGCCGCAAGCTCGTCTTCCAGCCCGGCCCCATCTTCTCCCAGATCATCCTCGCGGACGAAATCAACCGCACGCCACCCAAGACCCAGGCCGCCCTCCTGGAGGCCATGCAGGAAAAGCACGTCACCGTCGGCCAGGTGACGCATGAGCTGCCAAAGCCCTTCTTTGTGCTCGCCACCATGAACCCCATCGAGCAGGAGGGCACCTACCCGCTCCCTGAGGCGCAGAAGGACCGCTTCCTCTTCCTCATCAAGGTGGACTACCCCACCCGTAACGACGAGCGCGAGATCATCGCCCGCACCACCGGCGGCATCACGCAGGAAATCGAGGCCGTCATCACCGCCGAAGAGCTGCAGGCCGCCCAGCAGCTCGCGCGCAAGGTGCCCGTGCCGGATCACGTCATCGACTTCGTGCTCGACCTCGTCCGTGCCACACGCCCCACTGAGCCGGATGCCTCCGAATACGTCAAAACCATGCTCGGCTGGGGTGCAGGCCCGCGTGCCAGCCAGATGCTCGTCCTCGCCGGCAAAGTGCGCGCCCTGCTCCAGGGCCGCACACATGTGACCACGGACGACATCGAAGCCCTCGCCGCCCCCGCCCTTCGCCACCGCCTCGTCCCCACCTTCCACGCCGAAGCCGAAGGCATCACGGTGGACCAGATCATCGCCGAGCTGGTGAAACGGACGAAGAAGAGCGAAGCACGAGTGCTGTGATTGGCTGCGCCACACTCCCCGTGCCTTAATTCCCCTCCCCCGTGGCCACGCTTTCCGACATCCTCCACGCCGAAGACATCACGAGCCTGCAGTCCCTGCAGCTCTTTGCGCGCACGGTCGTGGAGGGCTTCACCACGGGACAGCACGCCTCTCCGCACAAGGGCTTCAGCGTGGAGTTCCGCCAGCACCGGCCCTATGTGCAGGGAGATGAGATCCGCCGCCTCGACTGGAAGATCTTCGGCCGCTCAGACCGCTTCTACATCCGCGAGTTTGATGAGGAGACCAACCTGCGCGCCACCATCGTGCTGGATGCCAGCGGCAGCATGGGCTACCGCGGGCAGAAAGGCGTGCTGAAGTTTGACTACGCACGCAAGCTGGCCGCCTCCCTGGCCTACCTGCTCATGAGCCAGCAGGATGCCGTGGGCCTCATCACCTTTGACACCAAAGTGCGCAACATCATCCCCTGCCGCACCAAGATCACCCACCTGCACCTGCTGCTGGAAACCATGGTGAAGACCGAGCCCGGCAGCGACACCAGCCTCGCGCCTGTGATCGAGTCCCTGGCCCAGCGCCTCAAGCGCCGCGGCCTCGTCATCCTCATCAGCGACTTCTTTGATGATCCCGCTGCGTTGCTGCAGTCCATCGGCATCCTGCGCAAAAAAGGGCACGAGGTCATCGCCATCCAGCTCTGGGACCGCGATGAGATCGACTTCCCCTTCGGCAACTGGGCGCGCTTTGAAAACCTGGAGAACAACGACGACTTCCTCCTCCTCGACCCCGCCACCATCCGCCAGCGCTACATCGAGGCACAGCAAAGCTTCGCCGCGCAGCTCAAGGACGGCTTCCGCAAACACCAGGTGGACTACCTCAGCCTGCCCACCGACGAGTCCCACTCTGCGGCGCTGCGGAATTATTTAGCACTGAGAATGCGATGACTAAGCAAAGCCCATCTCATTCCTTCCGATCTGGATTGCGAATCGCCCATGCGCTTCTATCTGTAGTTAAATTCGTGCTGCTTCTGCTGTCATGCTTCGCGGTTCTCTCCTGGGTGCTAGAGACACCTCTTCGCCTGAATTCCCCAGTGTTTAACACCCATTCGGCCACCCTGGAACTGGCGGTTTTGCTCTGTGCTGCAGCAGTCGTGTGGATAGCAGATAGCAGAATCAAGCTTCGCATGCGCTGACACCCTATTTGCCTTTTCCTACTCCATGAACCACCTTCCTGCATGAGCGCCGCCGTTCTCCAAGCCGTTCTCCAATCTCCAGACCTGCCGGAGATCCTTCAGCACGCCCTGGGTGTCCTGGCCGCCGAGCGCAAGCTGCGGGAGAAGTTTTACGCAGACATCACGCCGGAGCACAAATGGGAATTCATTCAGGGAGAGATCATCATGCACTCCCCGGCTCTCAACCGCCACCTGCAGGCGACCAAGGCCATCTTCAAGCTCATGGAAAGCCATGTCAGCAATCACAAGCTGGGTGATGTGCAGATTGAAAAAGCCATGACCAGCTTTCCGCGCAACGACTACGAGCCGGACCTGATGTTTTTCGGCCTTGGCAAAATGGGCCTCATCACACCGGACACGCTCAGGTTTCCCATTCCCGACCTCATTGTCGAAGTGCTCTCTCCCTCGACAGAAAGTCGCGACCGCGGCATCAAGTTCGAAGACTACGCGCTGCATGGTGTCGGTGAGTACTGGATCGTGGACACCGTCGCGGAGACCGTGGAGCTTTACCGCCTTGAGGGCAGCAGCTATCCGCCGGTGACGGCTCAAACAGACGGCCTTCTCAGCAGCGCAGTCATTCCCGGATTCGAGATCCCCGTGCGGGCCATTTTTGATTCGACAGTCAACGCCGAGGCCATGCGCCGTATTTGGAACCAGGAATGAGCTTCCTCAACCTCGCACTCCTGGCGGGCGCAGCGGCCTTTCTCATCCCGCTGCTGATCCACCTGCTTAACAAGCGGAAGGTCGTCACCGTGCGCTGGGGTGCCATGCACCTGCTGCATGAGGTCATCCGCCAGCGGAAGCGCAAGATGAAGATCGAGCAGCTCCTGCTCCTCATCGTGCGTGTGGCCATCCCCATCGTGCTGGCGCTCTGCCTCGCGCGCCCGGTGCTCACCGCGCTGCGCTCGCTAGGGCTCGGCAGTTCCTCGCTCATTGTGCTGCTGGACGACTCCCTATCCATGCGCGCCCCGGCAGCCCAGACTTCTCTGCCCGGCGGCACCGTGGCTGAGCAGTCGCGGCAGGACATTCAGACGATGCTGACAGACCTGCCAAAGGGCTCCAGCGCCCAGGTCGTGCTCTCCGGCGGCACCCCGCACAAGCTGCTCGACCAAGCCACCACGGATCTCGACCTCGTCCCGAAACAGCTCGGTGACGTGCCCTCCATGTCCGGCCCGCTGGCGGCCAATGATGCCTTCCAGGCCGCCGCTGCTTCACTCAAGGATGCGCCCAATGCGGCGCGCGAAGTCGTCATCGTTTCCGATTTCCAAGCCGCCGACTGGAAAGCCGTGGCCGATGGCGCAGCGCTGCCCGCTCTCGACAATCTCTCCAAACTGGAGCCGAAACCGCAGATCACTTTCTACCGCGTGGGCAGCGATCTGGCGGAAAATCTCAGCATCGCCAGCGCGGACATCTCGGCGCTCGTGGCCGCCGAGTCCCAGCCTATCGGCCTGCGTGTGCGCATCAAAAACCACGGTCGCCGCGCCTGGCAGGATGTGGCCGTGCATCTGGAGGCAGATGGCGCACGCCTGCGCACCGCGCGCGTCTCGCTGGCACCGGAAGGCGAGGCCGTGCTCTCTTTCACGCATGCTTTTGATCAAGTGGGCGACCACTCGCTCTCCGTCCGGCTGGAGGGAGACACCTTTGCCGATGACAACGCCTTCCACTCCGTCGTGCAGGTGCGCAATCAGCTCAACGTCCTGCTCATGGATGGCAACCCAGGTGGTGAACCTCTCACCGGTGCCGCTGATTTCCTCGAGATCGCACTCACCCCGCACACTGCGGCGGCAGCATCTCTCAAAGACCTGATCCGCACCAAAAAGATCGACCTGCGCCGTATCCGCAATGAAGACCTGCGCCAGCAGGAGGTCATCATCATGGCCGATGTGCAGCGCCTGCCCGGCCACATCCAGAATGAGATCGACAAATTCGTCAAAGAAGGCGGCGGGCTGCTCGTCTTTGCCGGACCAGAATGTGATCTCGACTGGTACAACCGCGAGTTTTACCGCAAAGGCGAAGGCCTCTATCCCGCCGCCATCAAAGGCCAGGCCCGCGCAGATGCCGACTCTCCATCCGCTCACATCCTCATGCAGCGCTATACGCACCCTTCAGTGCTGTATTTCAATGACGCCCGTTCCGGTCGCCTGCAGGATGCCGACTTTCGCCACTGGCTGGAGTTTGCCGCACTGGACGACCGCACGCAGCGCATCCTGAATCTGGACCGCAACATGCCGCTGATGATCGAGAAAAAGCACGGTCGCGGCCGTGTCGTCGCCGTGGCTACCACAGCCAACGCTGAGTGGAGCAATCTGCCGCTGCAGCCTTTCTTTGTGCCGCTGATGCAGCGCCTCACCACCTACCTGGCCACCGAGGGCACCGCGCCTGCATGGCAGCTCGTGGGCACGCCCATCCGCCTGCCGCTGGAGAGAGCCGAGCAGGGCGCTGAGTACAGCCTGCGCGGCCCCACCGGCCAGACGCAGACGCTGAAGGCGGTGAAAGAAGGGGATTCCGTCTTCATCCAGAGCCCCGTCATCACCCAGCCCGGCATCTTCCAGCTGAGCAAGGAAGGCACGGAAAAATCCGTGCTGCTGGCTTTCAACGTGGATGGTGCCGAGTCCGACCTCAAAGCCCTGCCTGTGGCGGACATCCAGAAGATCGCCCAGAGGCACGATGCCGCCTTTGCCGACACCCTGCCCGCCTACCAGTCCCTGGACCGCAGCCGCCGCCACGGCACCGAGCTCTGGCAGCCGCTGCTGATCACCCTGCTGCTGCTCCTCTTTGCCGAAGTCCTCCTGCAGCAGCACATCGCCCGAGGCTGAGCCCTCCAATGGCCGGTTGAAACGCCGCTCAAAAAAACGTATTTACTCTCATGCCTACCGCCACTTCATCCGCTGCCTCACTGCTGTCACGGATTACAATCGACCCCGAGGTCTGCCACGGCAAGCCTGTCATCCGCAGCTTGCGTTATCCGGTTGAGTCCATGCTGGAATACCTTTCCAGCGGCGACAGCTTTGAGGAGGTGCTGGCCGAGTTTCCTGATCTGGAGAAGGATGACCTTCGTGCATGCATTGAATTCGCAAACCAGTCACTCAAGCTCCGCAGCTGGCAGCTCGTCGCGGCATGAAGTTCCTGATTAATGCACATCTGCCGCCAGGTCTGCGCCACGTCTTTGCCGCAGCGGGGCATGATGCCATGCATACTCTGGATCTCCCGGAGCAGAACGCCTCTCGTGATGGCATCCTCAACAGCGTCTCCATGGCGGAGCAGCGCGTGGTCGTGACCAAAGACACCGACTTTTATTACTCGCACCTCCTGCATGGCCGCCCATGGAAACTCGTTCTTCTACGCACAGGGAACATGAGCCTGCGAGACACCCGTCAGATGTTTGAGCAGCATATCCCGGCCATCGTCACGGCGTTGCAGACCTGCACACTCGTCGAGCTGGACCGTCAGCAGGTCTCAATCGTTGCCTGACCTCTTCCCCCACATGACACCCCAGACTGAAACCACCCTGCGCTTCACCGGCGGCTATGCGCCGCTCCCGGTGATCGTGCTCGCGTTTGGTCTGGCCGGGCTCATGTGGTTCCTCTACCGCCGGGAGCTGAAGTATGTGGGCAGCCGTGCTGCGCAGGTGCCTGCGATGCTGCGTTCGCTTGCGGTCTTCATCCTGGTGCTGGCTCTGGCGGGCCCCATGCTGCGCCACGTCACCACGCTGCGTCAGCTGGGCCGTGTCATCATCGCCGTGGACAGCTCCGCTAGCATGCAGCTCACGGATGAAGCCCCCGGCGCTGCCGCCGGCACCTCCAGGCCACGCTTCCAGCGCGCGGAGGATCTCCTGCTCAAAGGCACCAATCCGCTTTTGAAAAAGCTGGCCGAGACGCAGGATGTGGAGCTGGTGGCACTTCGTGGTATGAACACCCAGCGCCTGTGGTGGTACCGCCAGGCGGGCAAGGACACCTCGGGCGACATGCCCGCTGCATTTGAGCTGCCTGCCAACTCGCCCATCACCAATCTGGATCAAACCCTGCGTGCCGCACTCGGCCCCGCCACGGCAGGCACCGCGCTCGTGGTGCTCACGGATGGCCAGCACAACTCCGCCGGATCGCCGGAGGAATTTAGCAGCACCCTCAAAGCCAGCGGCACGCCCATCTTCACCATCGGCTTTGGCACCGAGATTCCACCTGCGGACCTCTCCCTGCTCACCGTCTCGGCACCTGAGTCCGTCTTTTCCAAAGAGAACTTCCAGGGCCACCTGACCGTGAATGACAGCATGCCTTCCGGAGTGCCCGCCAGCGTGCGCATTGAAAGCCAGGGCAAGGTGCTGTGGAAAAAGGAATTCACCACCACCGGCAAGGGGGAGAAGGGCTTTGATTTCATCTTTCCCGTGGCCGAGCTGCCGCCACCCGCGCCAGGCCAGCGGGACAAAACCCTGCGCAGCGTGAACATCCTGGTGGCCGCCAGCGGCGACCGCGCCGCCCTGGAAAAGACCCGTTCCAACAACGCCCGCGAGCTCTCCATCCATCTGCTGGAAAAGAAGCGCAAGGTGCTCATCATCGACGGCCGCCCGCGCTGGGAATTCCGCTACATCCACAACCACTTTGACCGCGACGAACGCTGGCAGGCCACGCTCCTCTTTGATGACCTGAGCGACAACCCCGCCAACGGCAACCTGCAGAAGGAGTTCCCCAAAACCAAGGACGACCTGCTCAGCTACGATCTCCTCATTCTGGGAGATGTCTCCCTCAGCCGCTTCAAGCCCGAGCATCTCGACTGGATGGTGGAGTTTGTGGAAAAGCGCGGCGGTGGCCTGATCATGATCGACGGCCAGCGCGGCAGGCTGCACGAATGGACCAGCGGAAAGACCGCTCCGCTCATTCCCGTGCGCTTTGGTGCTGCGGCCAAAAAGCAGACGCCCACCAGCATCGAGCTGACCACCGACGGACAACGCTTTGACGCCCTGCGCCTCAGCGACAGCCCCAGCGCCAACGCCACGCTCTGGCCCACGCTGAGCAAGGTGAACTGGCACTCCAATGTGGAGCCCCTGCCTGCCGCCATCACACTGGCCAAGGCTCAGCAGCCTGCCATCGTCTTCCGTCAGGTGGGTGCAGGTGCGGTGCTTTATCTCGGCACGGATGAGCTCTGGCGCTGGCGCTTCCAGGTGGCGGATCTCTACCACCAGCGCCTGTGGATGCAGCTCGGTGCGTGGATCGCCGCGCCGCCCTTCCAGATTGAACAGAAGAAGCTCTCCGTGGGCACCGACCGCCTGCGCTACTCCCCAGGCGAAACCTCTGAGATCCGCGTGCGTGTGCGCAATGACAAAGGAGAGACCATCACTGATGCCCAGCCCCGCGCCTACCTGCTGCACGATGGTGCAGAAGTGGCCACGCTGCAGCTGGAGGCCGATCCCACTCACGTGGGCATCTACCGCGCCGTCACCCCGCCGCTGCGCGCAGGCACCTATGAGATCGCCGTGGCGGAAAGCCCCAGCGCGCCGCGCAGCGAAGCACGCCTCTCCCTGCACGTCTCCGACACCGGCAATCCCGAATGGGCCACGCTGACCATGAACCGCCCTCTGCTGGAAACCATGGCCTCCAACAGCGGCGGCCGCTTTCTGCGAGAGGAGCAGGCCGCCACCGATCTCCCTGGCCTGCTGCAGAGCATCGACCGCAAGCAGGTCATCACCAAGGAGACCAACCTTTGGAGCAGCTGGTGGTGGTTTGCCGCAGCGATCCTGCTGCTCACCGCCGAGTGGCTCATGCGCAAACGCCTCAAACTCGTCTGATCATGGCAGCCCCCAATGACCGCGCCCAACTGGCCGTACGCGTAACACCCAACGCAAAGAAGTCCGCCTTTGCCGGATGGACTGCCGATGAAAAAGGCCGCCCCGTGATTCTCATCAAACTGGCCGCCCCGCCCGTGGATGGAAAGGCGAACACCGAGCTCATCAGCTTCCTGGCAGATGAACTCGACTGCCCCAAAGGCCAGATCACCCTCCTGCGCGGCACCTCCAGCAGGCAGAAGACCGTGGAGCTGCCAGCGGCCGTCATGGAGCGGCTGCCGAAGTAGCCTGGTGGCTGCTCATCGACAGCACGCCTGCTGCCGCCGTTTTTGGCAATAGCTTTTTCATGACCGGGAGGCTCACCAGAAAGAGCCCGCCTGCACACACAGTCATGATGATCCTGGCCTCCCAAGAGAACTTGATCAGGCACACCACAAAGAGGAGGGACAGAGGCAAAACCAAGCCATAAAGCAGTCCTGAGGAGAGCGGCAGCACTCCCAACACATGATGCCCGAGGAAGATGGGGGCCAGCACCATGGCAGGTGTCACCACGACGGCGGCAAGGATGAGAACCCAGTTCCTGTTGTTCGCGCGGAGTGTGGTCCGGGAGTTCATATCTGCTGGATCATGCTACCCGATGCGCCAGAAGGTGAGAAGCTTTTTCATTGGGAGGCGAGCTGCACTTTTTGCCGTGCCGACGGGGTTAAAACTAGCCCCCTGGCCAAAACGCTGCAAAGCATGCGCTGCATGACTGAAATCAGAACTTACGACGGCAGCTTTAGCTTCAGAATTCTCGCCCGGGACAAGGCCGACCACCTCGACGAGGTGTTTGCGGAAGCCGGCCTCGAGGTGGATCTGGCCCTGCAGTCCCTGGATTTCTCCTGGATGGGCCAGGAGCGCAATCATGCCATCCTGAAGGTCTTCATGGAAGTGGCCAGAACACTGGTGGACGCCGAAGGCGAGCTGCGCTGCGAGATCGATGACGACCAGGAAGATCCGCATTTCGAATTCTTCACCATCAGCCAAGGCCAGCTCCTCCTCCAGCGCGGCACCCTGGTGCGCGAGGCGGAGAGAATTCCGCAGGTCTGATCACCCCCGCTGCTTCTCCAGCAGATTCATCATCAGAAACGAAAGCAGCAAAGCCAGCTGCTCTCCCTCATTGGCCGGGCCCTCCTGCGTAAGTGCAAAGCGGCCTTCAAAAAGCGCAGGCTGCTTGGTCAGCTTGAGCACGGGCGGCCCGCCCTCGCCACGCATGGCGATGTAGCTCGGGTGCAGCATGTAGCCGGTGAACATGCCGAGGATGGGTATCTCCCCCACCAGACCGTCGAGCAGCTTCACAAAGGGATTCGCCTCTTGAATCACAAACGTGGGAGTCTCGGCTCCAGGCGCATAGACATCGTAGTGTGCACGCCACAGCGACCTCATCCCCTGCCTGCCCACCGCGCCGAGTTCCCGGCCATCCGGGGCCCTGAAAGTGTAACGCGCCGACCAGTCGATGATGCGGTCAGCCTCGATCGTGGCCAGCAGCGTCTGCATGGTGTCATCGGTATAGACCTCCACGTGCTCTCTCAGACGGAAGAGCTTCTGCTTCACGTAGCAGAGCATCTGACCACCCGCCTCCGTCACAGTGATCTGCGGAGAGAAAGTGAGAATGTGGAAGCGGAAGGAAATAGGGTAGTTCATGTCGCAACGAGAGTCGCCCGACCGCATGAGGTTGCAATGACAGAACAGCCGCAGATTTGCAATCAGCCCACCACTTTCGGCAAGCTATCCAGCAGCGCCGCCGCACACGCCTCAGCAAACTCCGGCGCATTGACCTCGCAGTCCAGCGCCACGAGCGGGATGCCGGGCCGCAGGTTCTGGCGGATGGCATCGAACAGGGACGCGTCCGCCTCGGCATCGTGGAAAGGTTTGCCTGCCGCACTGATGATGCTGATGGCTTTCAGAGGCAGCAGCACCGTCACAGGTCCTGTGTAGGCATTGGCTTTCTCCGCCAAAATGCGCCCCAGCTCCGCGCATTCAGCCGCATTGGTGCGCATCAGCGTGACCTGCGGGTTGTGAATGTAGAAGGTGCGACCCTCAAACTTCGCGGGCACGCTGGCGCGCTCGCCGAAGTTCACCATGTCCAGGCAGCCCGGGGTGATGATGGCCGGGATGCCCGCCTTTGCAGCCGCGTCCAGACGAGTCGGCCCCGCGCCGAGAATGCCCCCCACCAGTTCATCAGCCCACTCAGTGGTGGTGATGTCCAGCACTCCGGCAAACATGCCGCTCTCGATGAGCGATTCCATGATCTTCCCACCCGTGCCGGTGGCGTGGAAGACGAGCACTTCGTAGCCCGCGTCTTCGAGAATCTTCTTGGCCTTGTTCACACACTCGGTCGTGTTGCCAAACATGGAGGCGGCGATCAGCGGCTTGTCCTCGCCTGTGGGCACGGCGGTTTCCACCATGCCGCAGATGGCTCCGGCTGCACGGGCCAGCAGCACGCGGGAGATGCGATTGATGCCGCTGACATCCACGATGCTGGGAAACATCACAATATCCTTGGTTCCAACATACGGCGCCACATTGCCTGCCGCCAGCGTGGACACCATCACCTTTGGAAAGCCCACCGGCAGCGCCCGCATGGCCGCCGTGCCGATGGCTGTGCCACCACCACCGCCGAGGGAGATGACACCCTGCACCTTGCCACTGGAAACCAGCGCCGACAAAAACGCCGCCGCCGCACCGGCCATCGCCGTCACCGCCTCGCCACGGTCCTTGCGCTCCATGATGCCAGCCAGATCCACTCCACCCGCAGCAGCCACCTGCTCCCGCGTCACATCCGGCCGCACCTGCGGCGCATCGCCGCTGCCGGTGTCGATCAGGAGCGTCTGGTGCCCGCGTGCACGGATGATCTCCGCCACATAGGCGTGTTCATGACCTTTGGTGTCGAGGGTGCCGAGGACTGCGATGGTTGCCATGAGGGAAGGATAAAAGCGGTGCGCGAAAGAACAGCAACCATTTCACACCTGCTCCTATCTGGAGTGCACCCGGCTTTACCCTCATTTTAAAATCGCCCGTGCCATTGCGTGCGTGTATGTCATAATAAGCCACATGCCAGCAGCTTCTACAGTCTCAGCGCTTCCATTGTCCGTGCAAGATCGGCTTCGTCTCGCCAAAACGGCGCTCGAAACCTATCGCACGAGCTGCTTTTGGTCCCTGGCTCCCAATTTTGTGGTCGATGAATCCACCCTGCCAATCATCATCGCAGGACTGCGTAAACACGGGGACCGCATCGCATTTCAGGTCGCCGCTCAGTTATGCCGTTAACTGCCTTCCAACACGAGGTCTTCGCCACTCTCAGGCGCAGTCGCAGCCCCAACAGTTTCGTCTTTGGTGCCACCGTGCTGAATGCTGCGGCGCAAACTCCGCGCTATTCAAGAGACATCGACATCTGCCACGACTTGGAAACAGCCGTGGCCGAGTCTGCAGCAGCGGATGAAGCGGCGCTGATTGCTGCGGGTTACACGGTCTCCTGGCAGCTGCGCCAGCCCATGTTTCAGCGTGCCATCGTCACCCGGCATGATGGCAGCGTGAAGCTGGAATGGGTCTATGATTCCGCCTTCCGCTTCTATCCAGTAGAACCGGATGATGAACTCGGATGGCGGCTGCACTTTGCGGACGCAGCCACCAATAAACTGCTCGCACTTTCTGGGCGTGCTGAACCCCGTGATTTTGTAGATGCCATCCATCTGCACGAAAACTACCTCTCTCTGGGCACGCTGGCTTGGGCGGCCGCAGGCAAGGATGAGGGGCTCAATCCACGGCTCATTCTAGATCTCGCAGACCGCTTTGCCCGTTACCGGCAGTCGGACATCGACAGCCTGCATCTCGCCACCCCGTTCAGTCTTCTAGACCTCAAGGCCCGGTGGTCGGCGGCCATTGAAGAGGGACGACAGCTTGTGGAAAAGCTGCCCGCAGTCGAAATCGGCTGTCTCTACCTGGACCCAAAAACGAAAACGCCTGTCTCACCCATTCCTGATTCCCCCTCTTTGGACCAGCTTGTCCGCCATTACGGTTCCGTGGGTGGTTCCTGGCCGCAGGTGGTCAATCGGTAGTTTGGGCGGAATTCCACGGCATTTTCCCCCGCCTCCGGCATTGAACCCGGCCGATTCCTCGCCAAGTCAGGGGGTCCCACCCATGTCCAAAGCCGTTTTCCGCTCCATCCCCCTCCGCGATCTCACCGCCGACCAGCTTCTTGACCTCTCCAAGCGCATGAAGCTCTCGCTCTCACGCGCCGACATGCTGGCCGTGCAGAAGATCTATCAGGACGAAGGCCGCGAGCCCACGGACGTCGAGATGGAAGTCATCGCCCAGACCTGGAGCGAGCACTGCAAGCACCGCATCTTTGGTGCGAAGATCACGCACGTGCTGGACGGCAAGGAGGAGACCGTGGACGGTCTCTTCAAGACCTACATCCGCGCCGTCACCGAGGAGATCTGCAAGAACAAGCCCGACTTCGTGCTCAGCGCCTTTGAGGACAACGCCGGCTTCGTCCGCCTGGACGACGACAAGGCCGTGTGCCTCAAGGTGGAGACTCACAATCACCCCAGCGCCATCGAACCCTACGCCGGTGCCAATACCGGCCTCGGCGGCGTGATCCGCGACATCCTCGGCGCTGGCAAAGGTGCCAAGCCCGTCGCCTCCATCGACGTCTTCTGCTTCGGCCCGCCTGACATCGAGCAGGACCAGATCAAGGCCAAGGACGTCATCCATCCCCTCGGCGTCATGCGTGGCGTGGTGCGCGGCGTACGCGACTACGGCAACCGCATGGGCATCCCCACCGTCAATGGAGCGATCCAGTTTGACGACACCTTCATTTACAATCCCCTCGTCTTCTGCGGCACCGCCGGCATCATCCCCATCAAGGACATCGCCAAGGAGGTGAAGCCCGGCCACCTGCTCATCGCCGCGGGCGGCCGCACCGGCAAGGACGGCCTCAAAGGCGCCACCTTCTCCTCCGCCGAGCTCACCACCGACTCCCACGAAGAAGACCAGACCGCCGTGCAGATCGGCAATCCCATCGAGGAAAAGAAGGCCGCCGACTTTGTGCTCGCCGCACGTGAGAAGGGCCTCATCCAGTTCGTCACCGACTGCGGTGCCGGTGGCTTCAGCTCCGCCGCGGGTGAAATGCTGCGCGAGACAGGCGGCGAAGTGTGGCTGGAAAACGCCCCGCTCAAGGCCCCCGACCTCGAAAGCTGGCAGGTCTTCATCAGTGAATCCCAGGAGCGTATGGTCATCGCCATCGAGGAAAAAGACCTCCCTGCCATGCAGGAGCTGGCCGACATTTATCAGACCGAGCTCTGCGTGCTCGCCAAGGCCGACGGCTCCCAGCGCCTGAAGGTGCTGCACCACGGCACCACCGTGTGTGATCTCCACGTGGCCGCCCTTCATGAAGCCCCGCGCCGCGAGATGAAGGCCAAATGGCGCACCCAGCCCGCGGTAAAGCCCGCAGTGCCTGTGCGCCCGGAATCCTGGACCGAGACCCTCAAGACCCTCCTCTCAGACTTTGCCATCGTCTCCCGCGAGCCCATCATCCGCGAGTACGACCACGAGGTGCAGGGCAACACTGTCCTCAAGCCCCTGGCCGGCGCCTCCGGCGATGCTCCGCAGGACGGCAGCGTCATCCGCGTGGATGGCAGCAACCAGCTCGTGGCCATGGCCTGCGCCCTCCTTCCTGAGTGGGGCAAAACCGACCCCAACCTCATGGGCCGCGCCGTCGTCGATGAGTGCATGCGCCAGCTCGTGGCCATGGGCTCCAATCCCGACCGCATCGCCATTCTGGACAACTTCTGCATGGGCAACCCCGACAGCGAGCGCGAGCTCGGTGCTCTCGTGGAGTGCACCAAGGGCATGGCCAAAACCGCCACCGCCTACGCCACCCCCTTCGTCTCCGGCAAGGACAGCTTCTACAACTACTTCGTCACCGATGAAGGCCCCGTCTCCATCCCCGTCACGCTGCTCGTCAGCGGCTTCGGAATCGTGGAGGATGCCAAGCACGTTGTGGGAGCCTCCCTGCGCCGCGTCGGCAGCAGCATCGCCATCCTTGGCAAAGCCAGCGCCGGTCTGCGTGGCAGCATCGTGGCCAAGTACACCAAGGGTATCGGCATGGACGCCGCCCCCGACTTCTGCGAAGTGGAAAGCCTCGCTGCCTACCGCCGCTACTATGAGCTGGTGAAGCAGGGCGCCATCCTCAGCGCCCACGATATCGGCGAAGGCGGCCTCGCCGTCGCCCTGGCCGAGATGGCCTTCAGCGGCAAAGCCGGCCTCCGCATCGCCACCGACAAGATGCCAGCCGCCTCCGGTCTCACCACCGCCGAGCTTCTCTTTGGCGAGACCCCCGGCCGCCTCCTCGTCGAGATCGACCCCGAGCATGTCGAAGCCGCCGAAGCCGCAGGCCTCGTCATCATCGGCGACTCCACTCGCGACCCCTACCTCTACATCTCCCACAACGGCACCACCCTCATCGACTCCCCAGTCGATCAGCTCAAGCCCCTGTGGCGCGACGGGCTGGTGAAGTATTATTGATTCGCCTTCGGAAGCTGAGTCTGCTTGAGTCGCTGGCCGAGTGCCATCCCCTCAGGCCATACTCAAATCCTTCGCCCTCATGCTGGCGCTGTTCGCGGTGCCGCTGACTCTCTTCGGGCTGTGCTGTGTCATCACCTGGCAGGGCCTGCTGCTCAGCGCCGCCGCAGGATTGCTCGGCGTGGGGCCTCTGCTGTACTGGATCGGGGATGAGCGCGGCTCTGTGCTGCAGATGCGGCTTGGGATCATCTTCGTGCTGGCAGCGTGCATCGGCTCAGCGGCGGTGCTTTGGCAGACTCCGGATGCCCGCACACTGGAGACGGCACGGATTCACTCGCGCTATTCCGATGGTGGCTGGCATTACGATCGCTTTTCCATCGGCTCGGTGCTGCCGGAGACTGACCAGATCCATCTGGGCTATGCCGTGGCCTCGGCGTTTGACCCCTTTTTCAATCAGAAGCAACGTCGGGAGCTTGGTGCGCTGACAGATGCCATCTATGCCGAGATCCAGGCGGATGCAGACTTCACCGCCGCAGGCTCCGCGCTGCCAATGATCTACCGTGAAATGACCTTCGGGCAATTCCGTGACGGGCATTACTTCCACTACATTCCTGCGAAGGTGGACCGCACCAAGCCCACCCCTGCCCTCGTCTTTCTGCACGGCAGCGGTGGCAACTTCAAAGCCTACATCTGGCTGCTCTCAAAGATCGCAGATGAGCTGGGCATCACGGTGATCGCGCCCACCTTTGGGCTTGGAAACTGGGAGAAGAAAGGCGGCTATGAGGCCATCACCCGCGCCATCACCGATGCGGGAAAGCACGCCGCCATCGACCCGGAGCAGATTCACCTCATGGGCCTTTCCAACGGCGGCAAGGGGATGTGCCTGGCGGAGTCCTCCGAGGGGCCCAAATTTCGCACGCTGATTTTCCTCTCCACCGTGCTGCACAACCGCATCAGCCCATCCAGCTTGGCCACCCGTTTGAAAGACCGCCCGGCGCTTGTCCTTTCAGGCGGCAGCGATGACCGTGTGCCGTGGGATTATGTGTCGGGCTATGCTGAGAAATTGGAGAGTGGCGGCATGCGCGTGACCATCCGCTGCTTTGAGCAGGACGATCATTTCCTCTTTTTCAGAAAACGCACGGAGGTGCTGCAGATCATCAGCCGGTGGATCGGCGACAACGCGGCGCTCTGACGCCCTGCCCCGCCCCAGTTAGCGGGGCCTGCCTTTGTTGGCCAGCGCCACCTTGGCGGCCTCGATCAGGCGCTCCAGCTGAGGGTCATTTGGCTGCACCTGGGCGGCGGCTTCATAATGATCCAGCGCACGGTGTGGCAGGCCGGTCTGGTAATAGACCAGGCCCAGGGCCTTGTGCGCCTGCGGATCACCCGGCATGGCGTGCAAAATATCCCGGAAGACGGCAACGGCCTCGTCATACCGGCCCACTCCAGCAAGGCTCAGCCCCAGGGTGAAAGCCACCGGCGGCTTGGTCGTGGCGTTGCTGTCCAGCTTGATGAGCTGCATCGTGGTGTCCAGGGCCTCCTTGGGACGATTGAGCCTGAGGAGGGAGTTGGAGAGATTGAGCAGCCCGTTCTGAAAACGCGGCTCCACTTTGAGCGCCTCACGGAAGCAGTGCACCGCCTTCTCGGTTTTGCCGGCGTCCGAGTAGGCGGCGCCCAGATTGCCCCAGGTGCGGTACTTGCCCGGGCTCTTGGCCACGGTGTCCTCCCAGAGGCTTTCGCGTGTGCGCCAGACGTTGTTGCGAATGCAGGTCTTCCAGGAGAGCGCCCCCACGCAGAGCAGGGTGAACGCAGGAACCCCGATGCGCAGCGCATGCCGGTGCAGGCCGCTGCAGCGCAGCCAGTCCAGCAGACAGGCCACCATGACCATGATGCCGATGGATGGCAGGTAGGAGCGGTGCTCCGCCACCAGGTCTGGCAGCGGAACCAGCCCGGAGGACACAAACACGGTGAGCAGAAACCAGAGCACGCAGGCAAAGCCAAGGGCGAAGCGTGCATCCTCCCGGTGCCGCCGGAAGAGCCAGGCAGTCGCCGACACCAGCGCGGCAAGAACCGCCACCGCCTGCAGCACCGGCCCCTGCCAGATGGAATCGTAGAGCGGCCACTCAGGATCGAGATTCATGCCCATGGGCCAGAACATCTGCCGCAGGTAGTGCGTCATGACGGTGAGCTCCGTCACGATGTAATGCCAGTGGTTGAGCGGATCATCCCGGGAGTTCACGATGTTAATGGCCGCATGCAGATCATGCCCGCCGTGCTGGGCGGATGACGTCATGAGCACAAGCCCCGGAATGAGCGGCATGAGCAGCAGCAGCGGCAGCGCACGCAGCAGGGCCGGCCGCAGGCGCGTGCCCAGCACCAGCCAGTCCAGCAGCAGGGCCAGCAGCGGCACCATCACGGCGTCTTCTTTCGTCTGCATGGCCAGCAGCGCCGCCAGCACTGCACCGGCGCGCAGAAACCTCCCCCCCCAGCGCTCCTGGATGTGGAATGAGGCAAAGTAGAGCCACAGGCAGAGCAGGGAAAAAAGCACCACCAGGGAGGTGAAGCGCTGAATGATGTAAGTCACTGACTCCGTGGCCAGAGGATGTGCTGCAAAGAACAGGGCTGCTGCGGCCGAGATGAAGATCACGGAGCTGCGCTGCATTTTCCGCTCCCGGGATGAATGGCCGAGCAGCATGCTGACCAGCGCATAGACCAGCACTGCATTGAGCGCATGCACCGCCACATTCACCAGCCGGTACCAGTGGGGCTGGAATTCACCCAGCAGATAGTTCAGGCGAAAGCTGGCATAGGCAACAGGGCGCAGCACCGCATTGACGGCATAGTCAGGATCAGAACCGATCCTGGCAGGGCGGTTGACAAACTCGTCAAAATTTTTCAAGTAGTCAAAAATGGTACCTTCCCTGAAAAATGGATTGTCTTTGAGGTAAGTATGATCATCAAAATCCATGGGAAAGTCTGCCGTCCAGAAATAAAGGACTGCGCAGAGCCCGACAAGCACTGCGGCTACTGCGGCATGAACCCACGCCCGAGACCTCGCGGCAGCCGGGGGGTGGCAGCTGGGGGGCGCGGCGGCAGGCTCAGCCCCCGCAGGCGCCTCCGCTGCTGCGCAAAGCTCTGAGATTTCCACCTTGGAAGCAGCAGCTGGTGCCACTGCTTTGCGTTCTGAATGCTTCTTGCGGCTGCGTTTCGACATGATTCTCAAGGATTTGTTACTCTCGTATTTTGCCTCGAAAGGCCTCCTTTGAGCAAAAGACATGCCGTGTGGTCATCATCACCACAGCCGCTAAAGCTGACGCTCAGCGGGTGCTCAGGCACCGTGGTCGCGCACCCACTGCCCTGCACGCAGATACAGCTCGGCGGCGCTGCGCAGCTGCAGTTTTTCCTTGATGCGTGCACGGTAGGTTTCGACGGTGGACTCCCCTAAGTTTAACGTCTGCGCGATTTCCCGGGTGCTCTTACCCCGGCCGAGCATCTGGAAGACCTCCAGCTCACGGTCTGCCAGCGTCTCCATGCCGGCCAGCTCGGAGTTGCTGCGCTTTTGCGTCATGCGCTCCAGCAGCTTGGCGGTCATCTGGCGGCTGGCATAGACATCCCCGCGCATCACGCAGCGAATGGCCTCGATCACCTCGCTGGAGGCTTCGTTCTTGGTGATGTAGCCCTTGGCTCCGGCACGCAGCGCACGCTCGGCATACAGCTCCTCGTCGTGCATGGAGAGCACGAGCACATTGATGTCCAGGCCCTGCGCCTTGATGTCCTTCAGCAGCTCCAGCCCGCTGGAGCCATGCAGCGTGATGTCCACGATGGCGATGTCGGGCTTGGTCTCCAGGATCAGGCGCATGGCATCGCGGATGTTGTCCGCCTCTCCGCAGACAGACATGCCGAGATCACGGTCAATGAGCTGGCCCAGATGCTCGCGGAACATGGGGTGGTCTTCCACGAGGAGGACTTTGTAACCGTTGGGTTCTTTCACTTCATTTTTTTTCATGGGTTTGGCTGGGTGTGGGGTTGATTTTGCGAAGATCGAGACGGCAGGTCACCTGGGTGCCGCCATTGGGCCGGGCTCCGATGGAAAGCACAGCCTGCAGCATCTGTGCGCGGTAGTGCATGGTGCGCAGCCCCATGCCCTCGCTGCGGGTGGCGGTGGCGGGCGGCATGCCTCTGCCATTGTCCTCCACACGCAGCTCCAGCAGGTCTCCGCTGAGCCGGGTGGAGATCTGCATTTCCGTGGCGCCGCTGTGCCGCACGGCATTGGCCACCGCCTCCTGCGCGATGCGGTAGAGATGCATGGAGACCTCCGGCAGGTCCAGCGGCACATCCACGCAGTCTTTCACCACGATGGGCGTGCCGGTGAGCTTGCTGGTGATTTTTCCCAGATCTGCCAGCGCCGCCGCCAGGCCGCTGCGGTCCACATGCACCGGAAAGATGCCGCGTGCGAGATTGCGCGCCTCCAGCACCACCTGCTGCAGCGAGTTCTCGATGAGGCTGGCATCTTCCGCGGCCTGCACGCCCTGCGCCTGGAGATCCTCCGCCAGCACACGCGCCGCCAGGCCGATGGCCGCCAGCTGCTGGCAGATGCCGTCATGGAGGTCCTGCCCGATCCGCTGCTGCTCATGCTCGCTGACCGTGACGATGTCCTTCTCCAGCTGCCGGCGCTCCTCCAGCATCTGGATGCGCGCCTCGTCTGCCTCCTGCTTGTTGCGCAGCGCAGTCACGGCAAAGACCCCCACGCAGAGATAGACGAGGCGGTTCGCCAGCGCCCAGGCGTAGCCCAGCTGCGTCTCATACGGCGTGGTGCTCATGTTTGCCAGCCACCAGACCAGCCCGGAGAGCACTGCGATGAAAAGACCGGGTTTGTTCCCCGCCCACCACACCGTCAGAAAAATCGGAATGCCGTAGATGACAAACCAGGTGACCTCAAAGCCGGTGATATGGTCCAGCCAGCCGATGATGAGGGTGAAGGAGGCCGTGAACGCCACCGTGGCCCACGGGCTGCGGCGGCGCATCTCGTTCGTGATCCTGGCCCAGAATGCGGCCACATTGTCCCTCGCTTCTGGTTGCTGCGCGGAGCTGTCTGACAGAGTGTTCATGCGGTTGTGCATCCCCCTTCGTTGACCTGGGTTAGAAACTGCTGGTAATCGCGGATGTAGTCCTCCGCCTCGTAGGGTCTGGATGCCAGCACCATGAGCACCGAATCCTGCGAGTGCTGATGCTCCTGCGCCCAGACCATGGGCGGCACGAGGATGCCAAAGGTGGGGCGGTTCAGGCAGAACTCCTCGCGGTTCTTTCCATCGTCCACCATCACGTGGCACTCGCCATGCACGCATACCAGAAACTGCCAGCACAGCCGGTGGGCGTGCTCCCCGCGTGTGCTCTGGGAGGGGATGCCGTACGTCATGAAGATGCGCTGCGGCACATACGGCAGGTCCTGGGTGAACTCCAGCGCCGTGAGATGGCCGCGCACATGGTCCACCACATGGCGCATCTCAAACAATTGCACCCCGCGCACGGAGCAGGTTTCGATGACAGTTTCGTGGATCATTTGGAATCTGGCCTGCGGTTTGAAATGAGCGCACGCACCAGCGACTGCGGCTTGCCGGAGACGGTGAGAAAGGAGCGCCCGATGTATTCGCCGATGAGCCCCAGCATCAGCAGCTGCGCCCCGCTGAAGACCGCCAGCGCCCCCATCAGAGAGCCCCAGCCGACCTGACGCGGCCCCACCATGAGAGTCTCCACCAGCACCTCTGCCAGCAGCAGGGCGCCCAGCGCGCAGAGCAGCATGCCCAGCACACTGGCCATGCGCAGCGGCATCACACTGAAATCAAAGAGCAGGCTCATGGCCAGCCGCACCAGCTTCCGCAGGGTGTAGCCGCTGCGGCCCGTGCTGCGCTCCACATGCGCCACATCCAGCGTGGCGATGCGGCAGGTGGCACCGAGGATCAGACCATCGATGTAGGGGTACGGCCCGCGGTAGCCCACGATGCGCCCCACCAGCTCCTGCCGCAGCGCACGGAAGCTGGAGAGGTAGAGATCACGCGGCTTGCCCAGCAGAAAGGTGGCGCAGCGGTTCACCAGCCAGCTGCCCGCATTGCGCGCCCAGTGGTGCTTCTTCTGCGCATAGCGGGAGTACACCACCTCCGCCCCGGTGTCTCGCAGGTGGCGCAGCAGTTTGACGGCTTCTGCAGGCGGGTTCTGCAGATCATCGTCCAGATTCACCACAAAGCGCCCGCGTGCGTGTCGGTATCCTTCCAGCACGGCGGCATGCTCGCCATAGTTGCGCGCCAGCTCCACCAGCGTCACAGGCGCTGGGAAATCAGCCGTGAGCTGCTCCGCTTTTACAAAGGTGCCGTCTGCGCTGCCGTCATCCACCAGCACGAGCTCCCAGGTTTCGGGGATTGAGAGCGCACGAAAGGCATCCAGCAGAGCATACAGCCCTTCGCCCGTGTGGTAGAGCGGCACCACAAAGCTCATCTCAGGCACGTCACTCATGTCAGGCATGCTTCATCCCTCCTGGTGGGCAGTTTGTCTTTTTTCGTGCCACGGCAAACACTGAAGAGCCAAAGGGCACCTGCAGAGAGCGGCACAGCCCTGCATCCACCCTGCCCGCTCCAGCCAGCAGGCGGTTCATCCACTCCGGAGCCAGGCTGAGGTCCGAGGTGCGGCGCTTTTTCAGCCGGCTCAGCTGCCGCCAGAGCAGCAGCGGCAGGCACAGCCAGGCGTTCCAGTAGTGAATCATCTCGAGATCAAAGCTGGCGGCGCCCAGCAGCGCACGCACCTGGCATGCCTCATAGCGTCTGGCCCCGCCCACGGCCTCATCATGCGCGCCACGCAGGGCGGCCATGGCGGGCAGGTTCAGCAGCAGCAGCCCCTGTGGGCGCAGCACGCGGCCCATCTCCGCCAGCGCGCGCTGCTCGGCCACATCGGTGTGGTAGAGCACATCCAGGCAGAGCACCGCGTCAAACGCCTCATCCGCAAAAGGCAGCGCCTCCACCCTGCCCTGCACGACTGCGGACAGTCCGCGCTGGTGGCAGCGGCGCACGGCCTGCTCGGCGGCGTCCACCCCTGTCAGCTCCACATCCGTCTTTCTGCCTCGCAGAAAGGCCAGCATGCCGCCTGTGCCGCAGCCGGCATCCAGCAGCCGCGCGGCGGCAGGCAGCCGCCCGGCCAGCGCCTCATCCACGAGGCCGCGCAGCACGGTGTACCACCAGTGGCTGTCCTCCACGGCATGCATCAGGTCGTATTCAGCCTCACGCATGGTCAAACCTTTCTATGGCTTCGCACACGGATCCCAGAGCCTCTTCGGAAAGGTAAGGGTGCAGCGGCAGGGAGATGACCTCGGTGGCCGCACGCTCCGCCTCCGGCAGCGGCACCGGGCTGCCGCCAAAGGCGCGCTGCAGGTGCAGCGGCACCGGATAAAGGACCGCCGCCGGTATCCCGGCCTGCACCAGATGCGCCAGCAAAGCCTCGCGCTTTTCCGTGCGCACCACGTACTGATGATAGGCGTGCTCGCACCCGCCGCGCACCACCGGTGGCATCACGCTGCGGCTGTCTTTCAGCTTGGCATCATACTCTGCAGCCAGCCGCCGCCGTTGTAGAATGCCGCTGCGCAGCGTGGTCAGCTTCACCCGCAGCACGGCTGCCTGCAGTTCATCCAGTCGGCTGTTGACCCCGGCAAACTCACTGACATGGCGGCGGCCCCAGCCATACTCGCGGATCAGGCGCAGGCGCTCCGCCAGCTCGGCATCATGCGTGGCCACCACACCGGCATCTCCCAGTGCGGCCAGGTTCTTGGTGGGATAAAAGCTGAATGCCGCCGCACGGCCCAGAGTTCCGGCCATCTGCCCCTGCCACATGGCACCGTGTGCCTGCGCGCAGTCTTCCAGCAGCTCGATGCCATGCTCAGCCGCCACACGGCACAGGCCCTGCCAGTCTGCCGGGTGCCCGTACAAATGCACCACCAGCGCGGCCCTCACACCAGTGCCCAGCGGAGAACGCAGCAGGGTGGACAGGGACTCCGGGCAGAGGGTGAAAGTGCCCGGATCAATGTCTGCAAACACAGGCTGCGCACCACTGCGCAAGACTCCAGCCGCGCAGGCTGATGGCGCAAAGGAGGGCAGCACCACTTTGCACCCGGGCCCGATGTTAAGCGCACGCAGCAGCAGCTCGATCGCATCCGTGCCGCTGGCCACACCCACCACCCGGCCGCCGCCCAGGTAGCCGGCAAATTCTTTTTCAAATGCCTCCACCTCCCGGCCTAAAATGTAGCTGCCACTCTCGCACACACGCTCCCATGCCTCTCGCAGCTCCGACTCATGCCTGTGCTGATCCGCCTGCGGATAGGGCACTGACCATGAGTTGGGCTGGTTGGGCATGGGCGCATTGTATACGGCATGACAAATTTGTCACAAATAACGCTACAAGGAGCGAAAAACGCTACACCGATTAAATACAGGGCTTATCACACGCCAGCCAACACCTCAGAGCAGCCCGCCTGCTTTCACATCCAGATACTTGTTGGCCAGCGCCACCGGCAGCATCTGCGCGGACTCATCCACGGTGAGGATCTTGCGTGCACGCAGCGATTCCAGCAGCTGGCGGCGCTCGCCGAAGTAATGCGTCAGCGCTCCATACTGCAGGGCATCATGCAGATTGTCGATGGGGGCTGCAGCCTTCTGATCCAGCTCCTGCTCCCGCAGGGTGGCGGCCAGCACCAGATGGCGGCGCTGCATGGCGCTGGCGGCAGCGGCCAGGGTGGCTCCGTCCTCGCTGCGCAGATTGGTCAGCATGATGACCAAAGCGCGGCGCTTTTGCAGGGTCATCACGCGCTCAGCAGCCTCGATGAAGTCACTGGGCTCGCTGCTGGTCTCATAGTTGTAGAGGTGGTTCAGCAGCTTGGGCATGCTGTGCGCCCCCTTCACCGGCGGCAGCCAGCGCTGCTCCCCGCCAAAGCCCGCCACACCCACCTCATCCCCCTGACGCAGCGCGATGAAGGCGATGAGCAGCATGGCATTGAGGCAGTGGTCAAACTGGCTGAGCCCCCCGTCCAGCGCGCGCATGCGGCGACCGCAGTCCGGCACCAGCAGGATCGTCTGATTGCGCGTCTCCTCGTAGTCGCGGCTCACCAGTGTGGAACGGCGGGAGGTGGCCTTCCAGTCAATGCGTGAGAGGATGTCTCCATCCTGGTAGTCACGCAGCTGATGGAAATCCAGCGAGGCCCCCATGCGACGGCGGCGCACGATGCCCATCTGCTCCACTCGGTTGGCCATGGCCAGCATGGCAAAACGCACCACCGGCTCGTAATTGGGATAGGCCTTGGTCTGGCTCTCTCCGGCAATGAAATGCAGCCTGCGCCACAGACCAAGCGCGGAGCCGACAAGCACATGCGCTGCGGTGAAGGCATGCTGACCACGACGCACAAAACGCACCTCGTACGTGATGGCCGCATACTCTCCGGGAGGAATGCTGACCAGATGCGGCAGCCCCTCGGACTCGGCCGCTGTGGGGATGCCGTCAAACACTTCCAGCGCCAGCGTGCGCCGGGCGGTGTGCGTGACCGTCAGCGTCACCTGGGAATCCACCCCAAGGGCAAAGCGCCCCGGCAGTGAGCGCTGTCCGGTGATGCGCCCGCGCCGTGGCAGAGAGAGGGCGTCTGCCAGCAGGACCAGCAGCAGCAGTCCGCCTCCGACCTGCCAGAGGATGACGAAACTCTCCCAGACGCAGGCCGCCACCGCCAGCACGAACCAGGCGATGAGGAGTCTGAGCAGTTTGGCAGTCGGGCGCATGAAGATCAGACGCGGGGGGCTTCGATGGTCTTGATCAGGGAGTTCAGCATGTCGTCCACGCTCTGGCCGCTGATGGCGATCTCAGGCGCCAGTTGCACACGATGCCGCAGCACGGGCAGCACGGCGCGCTTCACATCCGCCGGGGTGATGTAGCCACGCCCCTCCAGCAGGGCATACGCCTTGGCCACACGCACGAGGCTGATGGCCCCGCGCGTGCCAGCCCCCAGTGAGATGGCGCTGTGCTGGCGTGTGGCGCGCACGATCTTCACCGCATAGTCCACCACCTGCTCCACCGCCTGCACTGCGGCGGCCTCCGCCTGCGCGGCCAGGATGTCCTGCGGCGTGCAGACCTGCGGCACATCGGAAGCGGAGAGCCCGCCGCCAGAGGCGCGGGATGACACCGCCTTCACCACCCAGGTCTCATTGGCTGCATCAGGGTAGTCGATGAGCACCTTCAGCAAAAAGCGGTCGAGCTGCGCCTCCGGCAGCGGGTAGGTTCCCTCCTGCTCGATGGGGTTCTGCGTGGCAAAAGTCATGAAGGGCGGCGCCAGAACGTGGCTCTCTCCGTCGATCGTCACCTGCGCCTCCTGCATCACCTCCAGCAGTGCGGACTGCGTCTTGGCCGGGGCACGGTTGATTTCATCCGCCAGCAGCAGATTGGCAAAGACCGGCCCGCGCCGCACACGGAAGGTGCCGCTGGCCATGTCAAAAAGCGTGTGGCCGCACACATCCGAAGGCATGAGGTCCGGCGTGAACTGGATGCGGCGGAAGCTGCAGCCAAAGGTGCGGGAAAGCGCCAGCACCAGGTGCGTCTTGCCCAGGCCGGGCTTGCCCTCCAGCAGCACATGGCCGCCTGCCAGCAGCGCGGCCAGCACTTGGTTCAGCACCTCCTCCTGTCCCACAAAGACCTGCCCCACCGCCTGGCGGATCTGCTGGAAAATCCCGGTGCTCTGCGGCACAACCGGTGGCGAATAGCCCGCTGGTGGCAGCTGCCCTGCAGGCGGCGGCGTGTAGAGGCTCGAAACATCAGGTTCTGGAAGAATCGGGTTCATGGAGGTGAGGGTGATGGGATGTTTACAGGGCTCGGCGCATGGCCTGGAGATCGCGCATGAGATTGACGAAGTTGTGGGCGCTGTCCGGCGGCGCAGCATCAAAGGCGGCGGCCACTCTCAGGGACGGCAGCCCGGTGCGGCGGGAGATTTCCTCGGCCAGCCTGTCATTCATCTGCCGGCTGCCATCATCCAGTGAGCGGTGGCGCTCCCTCACACGCTCCCAGACGGCCTCACGTGCCGCATCCACCAGCATGGGCGTGCGGCGCATGCGCCAGAAAAACTCCCCCAGTGCGCCGATGTGGCTGGCAAAGTGGCGGGTCGCATCCAGCTCCACCTCCATGAAAGGACCAAAGCGCGGCATCTGCTGCCAGAGCCAGAAGATCAGGCACAGTCCCAGGGCCACCAGCGCCTTCCAGCCATGCTGCCACAGCATTCCAAAAAAGCTGCCCGAGGTGCCGGACACAAACAGCACCTCCTTGACGCCATTCTCCCCGACCAGCGCGGAGAGCCAGCTCGCATGGTCCTTCTCTCCGATCCAGTGATTGCGGAACGGCCGCGCATGCGCCAGCAGCGTGACGCTGCCCATGCCATGCTTCAGATGCAGCGCCAGGGAGTCATTCTTCGACCCGGCGGAAAACTCGCCCGGCCGCAGCTTGCGCTTGAGCACCATGCTCTGGTAGCCGCCCAGGCTGAGGTGATACGTTTTGCCATTCCACGTCACTTCCTGCTCGGACTCCAACGCCATGTCCTTTTCCTCCTGGGTCTTGGACTTTTTCTCTTCATCATCCTCCTCGCCTTCTTCCCCCTTCGGAGCGGCCTTGTCTTTGGACTTGGCTTTCTCCTTGTCCTTGTCTTTCTTGGAATCCTTTGCGCCTTCCTCTCCGTGGAATTTCTCCAGCAGGCCCGTCAGCTCTTCACCCGGAATGCGCTTTTGCACGCCGATTCCGAGCTGCTCCAGCACGGTGTCTTTTTCCTCCTCCATCAGCAGGGCGGAAATGAACGAGCCAAACTGGGTTTCAAAATCATTGTAGGGCCGTGTGCCGCTCAGGCAGTAGATGAGATGCCCGCCGCTGTACGTCCAGCGCAGCAGCTGCTTGGCGCGGCCCTCCGGCAGGCCATTTTCCCCGGAGACGAGGATCACGGAGTCATGCTTGGGCATTTTGGTCAGGGACTTCGCCCCGTGGGCATCATGCCCCAGTTTGTCCAGCAGACGCTCGGCGGCCAGGAAGGGGTTCACCCGTGCCTTGCCTTTGTAGCCCGTGGTTATCTCCACATCCTTCCAGTGCCCGTCGCAGGCGCATAGCACCAGCAGCCCGCAGAGCATGAGGAAGCAGCGGATGGCAGGTGCTGGCATCATGCAGCACCTCCTTTCTCAATGAAGGGCCACTGGTCGCACAGCGCGCCCATTTCGGCATCTGACACCGGCAGCACCGCATACGCCACCTGCACCCACGCGCCGGTCAGCTGGCGGAAATAATCTGCCTCCGGCCTCTCTCCGGCCTGAATCACCTGCATCAGGCAGTCTTCCTCAGTGTCGCTGTCGGAGATAGGCACCCGGCGGCGGTTCACCAGCCAGGACAAGGAGCCGCGATACAGCAGGCTGAGCGCCTCTTTGACATCCCCTGCGGCCCAGGCGGCACGTGCGGCGGCCACGATGTCGTCCGGCAGGCTCTCGCGCGTGATGTTCATGCCCATGAGCACCTTGGGCGCACGCACCGGTGCCTTGCTGACACTGCGGGAGGCGAAGAGATGGCGGTTCCTCACCAGATAAACCACCAGCCAGCCCGTCAGCCCGACGACCAGGACCCAGAACAAGCCCTTTCCGATGAGGTCCAAAAAGCCCAGCGATGGCATGTCATGGGAGCTTTTCTTGTTGGATTTGAACTCCGGCACCCACAGCTTGGACTTGATCTTGTGAATCTCAAACTCAGGATCCTTGAGCACCTCCTCCACCGCCTTGGCGGGATCTGATTTTACAGCGGAGTCCTTCTGTGCCTTCTGGATGTTGCCCTCCAGTTCACTGAGAGATCTGCGCAGATCCGGATTGATGTCCATCTGCGCCTGCACCGAAGTGCCCGCCCCCACAAAAGCCAGCAGCGCGATGACCATCGCCGCCGCGCCTGACGTCAGGCGCGCAGCCATGCGGCGGAAAGCCATCTCCACATCCCAGCCCTCGATGCGTGTGCGGCAGTTCAGATAAAGGGCAAATCCCGCCCCCACATAAAAGGGCTCGATGAGTGTGACGATGAACATGTAACAGGCCGCCCCCCACCACAGAAAGCCCCGCGGGACGCTGTTCTCGACATCCAGTGCAGAAGACAGTCCGCTCCAGTCCGGCTGGGAGGCTTCCGGCAGCAGATCGTAAGTGCCAGCCATGAGGCCGATCCAGGCCGCCAGCTCGATTTTGCTGAACACATAAGACAGGCTCAGCCCGGAGCCGCCGCCATCCATGGCCAGCGTTTTGATACGCCGGTTGGCAGCGCCGCCACTCAGCCCTTCCAGCATCTGCGCCGGCAGGGCAAAGCTGCGAATGAAGGACAGCCGCCGCCAGAACAGCGCAGGCAGGCAGTTCTTGAGCCACAGCCGGGGCCACTGCTTCAGCGTCTCGGCAAAGCCCGGGCGCTCGCCAAAGGCGGCACGGCTCAGGAAGAAAAGCGGCACACGGTCATACAGCGGTTTCAGCCACCACACCACCAGCGGAATCCACACCGGAGCAGAGCGCAGCAGCACGCACACCAGCACCCACAGCGGCAGCACCGTGCAGACCCATAGCAGGATGATGCGCCCGTAGTCACGGCGCACCATCGCGCAGCCCAGATCCACAGCCTCCCAGGGCTGGCGCGGCCGCAGGGTCACGGTGATGTTTTCAAGCCGCATCACCCGACCTCCTTCCGCTGAACAAAAGAAACACCGTCAGAAACACCCAGCACATGCCGCCGGAGGCGAACTTGATCGAAAGCGGCAGATCCAGCGGCGACCAGAAGCCCTCCAGCACCGCCGCGAGGCTCGTCAGGATCGCCGCGCCAATCAGCAGCGGCAGCGCCTTGCGCCCCGCCAGCACCAGCGCCGCACGCCGCTCCAGGCGGCCAGGGCGCAGCACCGACCACCCCACCCGCATCCCGGCCATGGCCGCGATGATCATCCCGGTGATTTCAGGCGCCCCGTGCGCCACCACCCAGGCATAGAGAGTCATGGGATTGCCCGAGTAGTGCACGTACCCAAACACCGCCCCGAGAAAGAGGGAATTGAACAGCAGCACAAACAACGAGCCCACCCCGCCGAGGATGCCTCCGGCGAAGGTCTTGAAATTGATGCTGACGTTGTTCCAGATGTAAAAGCAGAAGGCCGCAAAGCCCGAGCCATAGCTCTCACGCACAAAATCAGAGGGCTTGCTGGCCTCGCCATACATGCTCTCGATCTGCACCATGCCTTCCGGTCCCAGCAGCGCCATGGCCCACTCCGGATGCGCCGGCGTGATGGCGGCGATCAGCACCGCTGGCAGATAAAACAACGCAGTGCACCACCAGAAGAGCCGCCACTCAGCACGGACCGCCTGTGGAAACTCCACAAAAAACAGCCTCACAAATGCCTCCCAGCCTCCGGCGCTGTGGCGCTCCAGCACCCGGTACGCACGCAGGGCCAGGGCATTGAGCTGCTGCGTGAGGCGCTGCGGGCTCATGCGGTGCTGCGCCACGCTCAGGTCGTGGCACACCTGGCGGAAGGTGGCCGGCAGCTCATCCACCGCCGCCGTGGGGTGTGCCTTCTCAGCTTCGGTCAGCAGCTTTTCCAGCTTCTGCCAGCGGGGCTCGATCTGTTTTTCAAACTGGGCCGGCGTCATGAGCGGGGGGTTGCTGCTCCCTTCAGCGGTGGTGGCATGGGACGCCTCTCCTCAGGATCCTGCAGCCACAGAGCCATGCCACACAGACGCCGCAGTCCTTCAGTGCCGGGCGCGTTTGTCAGCGGATGAGCAAGCGAGGCCAGCTCGAGCCGGCGCTCATCCGCCCACAGCGGCGCACGCTCGATGAACTGCAGCAGCGCTGCCTGCTCTTCTCGCGTGAGCACCTGGGAGGGTGCCCGGCGCTCCGCCTGGATCTGCGTCTGGGCCGTCACGACATGCGGCAGCTCGACGTAAGTGACCACCGTGTTGGCCACCAGATCTCCCAGGCGCTGAAACCGCTTGGTGAAAAGCATGCAGACAATGCCCGTGAGGTAAAAGAACGGCATGAAGTCCACCACACGCAGAAAATTGCGCATGACCGCCTGCGCCAGCGTCACCGGTCCCCCTGTCAGGCTCATGACCCGCAGCTTGAAGATGCGCTGGCCGGGCGTCGCTCCCTTGGCCCCCACCTCAAAGATCACATTATAGAACCATTCCATGATGAAAATGAAGAGCAGGAACAGCCCCATGGTGACCTGTGGCCCCAGCACCCCTGAGAGCAGCCAGAACATGAGAATGGACATGCCGATGTCGATGGCGATGCGGATGAGCAGATCGATCATGTAAGCCATGCTGCGGACCGCCACCCCCGCCACGCGGAGCTGTATCTCCACGCCATCTGCGAGTTCGACTGATTGCAAAGTGTCCGCGCGCGCTGCTGCCATTGGCGGACAATGAAGCGGGTCCGTTTGGTTTTGACAACCACCGAATTATTTTCGTAGGATTCATTAATGTGCAGGAGCACTCCCTGCCCTCATTCACCTCCCTCCCTGCACCTATCATGGAAAGCCCCGCCAATCCCTACTCCACCCCTGCCGCCAATCTGTACGGGGCCTCCACAGGTGTCAGCTCCGAAATCGTGGCCGCCAGCACCATCGCGCAGCTCACAGGCACCAAGCCCTGGGTGCGCTTCATCTCAGTGATTCTTTGGCTGCTCTCCGGCTTGGTACTATTGGCAGCTACAGCTATGGCGGCCATATCAGTCTTTAATCCACCCAAAACATCGGCAATCCCGTTTGGCAACGGGGAATTCATGATCCTCGCTGTCGTATATGGCTTGTTGTCGTTTATTTATATCTTTCCTGCCGTTAAACTCTGGAAATACGCCAACCGTATTGGCTCATTGGGGGCTACGAGATCGACGACAGATCTTGATTCAGCCTTGAACGAACAACGCAGCTTCTGGAAATATGCAGGCATCATGACCATCATCATCATCTGCAGTTACATCGCTCTTTTCATTGGCATGTTGTACTTTGGTTTCAGCACCGCGCTGAAATCCGGTGCCTTCCCGGTGAAATAACCCCGCCCTACCCCATCAGCGCCACCGCGATGGGATCCACCAGCGGCTTCCCTGCACGGGTCAGCCGCAGGTGACTTTCGTCATAGCTCAGCAGCCCCTGATCTCGCAGAGTGTCGAGCATTTTGCGCGACTCCGGGCCGATCAGCTCCAACGGCAGACCACGCGCGGTGCGCAGTTCCAGGCCAAAACGTTCGGTGCGGCGTTGGTCAGGCGTGAGTTCCTCCACCTCCACGGCGGTGTCTTCTCCGCCCAGCGTCATCGCCATGTAGCGCGGGGTGTCTTTGACATTGTGCCAGCGCCTGCCACCCACGGTTGAAAAAGCACCAGGCCCGATGCCCAGATAGTCCTCGCCCATCCAGTAGGCCTCATTGTGCACAGACCGGTGCCCGGCTTTGGCGTAGTTGGAGATCTCGTAGTGCTCAAAGCCCCCCTCCTCTAGCAGGTCGATCGCCAGATTGAAAAAATCCGCGTCTTTCTCCTCGTCCTCGCGGTATTCACCTGCCTTGAGCCGGCGGAAGAAGTCCGTGTCCTCTTCGTAGTTGAGGTTGTAGGCCGAGATGTGATCCGGCTGCAGGGCGATCGTGTGCTCCAGCGTGCTGCGCCAGGTATCCAGGCTCTGCCCCGGGATGGAAAACATCAGGTCCAGATTCAGACTGGGAAAGCCCTCCGCTTTAAGCACCTGCCACGTCTCCTCCGCATCAGCTCGCGCGTGATCGCGCCCCAGCGTTTTGAGCGTCTCATCATCCCAGGCCTGGATGCCGAGACTGACCCGGGTGACGCCCATGGCCCGCATGAGGCCAGCTTTGGAGGGGGTGATATTGCGCGGATTTGCCTCGAAGGTGAACTCCTTCACTTCGGACATGTCCACACGCAGGCGCAGTCCGTGCAGGAGTCGCTCAAGGTGGGTATCGCTCAGCATCGTGGGCGTGCCGCCGCCAAAGAAGATCGTCTGCGGCTGCAGCGCCTGCTTTTCCATCTCCCGTAGCAGCGCATCCACAAACGCCACCATGTCCGTGCCGCCCGGCGTGTGCTTGTGAAAGCTGCAGTACGGGCAGATGCGGTGGCAGAAAGGGATGTGGACGTAGAGATGCTTCACTGGCCGGATGTTAGCAGAGAATGCTTGATCCAGCATTCACCTTCCAGCATCTAGCACCCGGAACCATGTCTGACGAAACCTTTCACGAACGCGAACTCGGCGGCCAGCTGCTGGCATCGGTCTCGCGTTCCTTCTATCTCACCCTCAAGGCCCTGCCCAAGGAGCTGCGCGAGCCCATCTCTCTCGCCTACCTGCTGGCCCGCACGGCGGACACCATCGCCGACACCGCCAGCGTGGACGCCACCGTGCGCATCGACTGCCTGGAACGCTACCGCGCCTTGGTGCGCGGCAGTGGCGACGTGCAGAGCCTCGCCGACATGCTCATCCGCCAGTTCTGCCCGCAGCAGAGTGATGATGCGGAACGCCGGCTGATGGAAAAATTTGCCGATGGCATCGCCTGGATGCGCACCATGCAGCCCGCTCCGCTGGCCGCCATCCAGAGCGTTCTTGAGCACATCATCGACGGCCAGATGCTCGACATCCGCCGCTTTCCCTCGGACGGCCAGCTGCGCCGCCTCGCCAGCGCGGAGGAGCTGGACGAGTACACCTGGCTGGTGGCCGGATGCGTGGGTGAATTCTGGACGCAGCTCTGCGCCAGCGAGCTGCCCGCCTCCCTTGATCCCGCCGTGAGAACCGCCCAGATGCAGGAATGGGGCGCACGCATGGGCAAAGGCCTGCAGCTCATCAACATCCTGCGGGACATCGGCGAAGACACCCGCGACGGCCGCTGCTACCTGCCCTGCCAGCCCGAAGACATCCAGACCGAGTGGAGCCTCTGGCTGCAGACCTGCACCGAGCATCTGGAATGCGGCCTGCGCTACGTCCAGCACGTGGCCCACGGCAAACTCCGCTACGCCACCGCCCTGCCCCTGCTGCTGGGCATTCAAACCGTCGCAAAGATGCGCGCCTCGCCATGGGATAAGATTCAGCAAGGCATCAAAATCTCCCGCCTCGACGTCGCCAGCATCCTCGCTCAAGCCGCCATCGCCTGCCGCAGCGCGGAAGCCATGGAAAAGCTCTACCGGAAGCTGGCCAGCTAGCCGTTCCTTCACCTCATCCCTTCTTGAACCACCCCTTCACCTTCGTGAAGAAGCCCTTCTTCGGCGCGGTGGAGCCCATCGCTTCCGGATCAGGCGTGCTTGCAGGCACGGTCACCGGCAGGCTCTGATCCCAGCCGCCGCCGAGGGCTTTGACGAGGCTCACACTCGCGATCAGGCGCTGCCCGGCCAGCGTGGCGCAGGCGCGCTCGGTGGCGAGCAGGGAGCGGTTGGCCTCGATCACATCCAGATACGGGCTGGTGCCAGCCTCATAGCGAGCATGGGCGATCTTTGCTGCCTGCTGGGCGCTGGCGCGTGCGCGGTGCTGCGCCTCGGTCTGGTTGCTCAGATTGCGCATCGCAGCCAGAGCGTTTTCAACATCGCTGAAGGAGGCCAGGATGGCCTGCCGGTAGTTCGCCAGGGCTTCATCGTGTGCGGCACGCGCGCGCTCCATGTAGGCGCGGTTCTTGCCACCGGCAAACAGCGGCACGGTGATGCTGGGCCCGATGTTCCAGTTCATGCTGCCCATTTCGAAAAGCTTTTCCACATCGCCGCTCAGGTAGCCCGTGCGGCCTGTGAGGCGGATGCTGGGGAAGAAATTGGCCTTCGTCACACCGATCTGCGCCGTGGTGGAGGCCAGCGCGCGCTCGGCGGCGGCCACGTCCGGGCGGCGCTCGATCAAGTCCGTGGGCACCCCTGCCGGAATGACAGGTGGCGAAGGCAGCACGCTGGCATTGCCGCCCATTTTAAAGGAGCTGGGGTTGGTGCCCGTCAGCAGGGCGATGGCGTTTTCAAGCTGGTCGCGCTGGTTTTGCAGCGCTCCCACCTCGGCCTCGGCGCTGGCCACTTCGGTCTCTGCCTGGGCCTGCTCCAGTTCGCTGCCCGCACCGGCTTTCACACGGGCACGTGCGATGTCCAGCGCCTGCCTGCGCCAGCCCACGGCCTCGCGCACGGTCTGCAGTTCGCCATCCAGGGCACGGATGCGAAAGTAGTTGGTGGCCACATCGGCATGCACGCCCAGCAGCACGTTCTGCATCTGGTTCGCAGCAGCGGCGGCGTCAGCACGGGCGCTTTCGCTCTGGCGGCGGATCTTGCCCCACAGGTCCAGCTCCCAGCTGAAATCCAGCGGCACCGTGTAGCTCGGGCCCACATAGTGCAGGCCGTTCAGCGGAAAGGCGCTGGGCATGTTGGGAGAGGTGCGCTGCGTGGTGAAGGCCGAATTGACATCCGCCGTGGGGAAGAACGCCGCACGCGCAATGCCAGTGCCCGCACGCGCCTGGTCAAAGCGCGCCACGGATGCCTTCAGCGTCTGATTGTTCGCCGTGGCCATCTCCATGAGGGCGCTGAGTTTGGCATCGCCAAACACACGCCACCACGAGCCCTTGGGCAGGGTGTCCAGCGGGCGTGCTTCACGCCAGTTGACGGCACCTTTGTAGCTTGTGGGCGTCTCCGTCGCCGGGCGCACATAGTCAGGCCCGATCTGGGCGATGGCACTCGTCGCAATGAGGAATGGAATGAAAATACGCATGGCAGATATCAATGAGGAACGGGAAGAGCAGCGGCGGGAATCTCAGTGGCTGTGGCAGCGGCAGAGGCGGCCTTTCGCTTGTGCCCCAGCATTACCAGCACATAAAACACTGGCGTGAAGAACAGGCCCAGGAAGGTCACGCCGATCATGCCGGCAAACACCGCAGTACCCATGGCGCGGCGCATTTCGGCACCGGCACCGGTGGAAACCACCAGCGGGTACACCCCTGCGATGAAAGCGATGGATGTCATCAAAATGGGACGCAGGCGCAGGCGGCAGGCCTCGATGGCCGCCTCCAGCGGGCTCAGTCCATGGTCAAACTTCTCCTTCGCAAACTCCACGATGAGGATGGCGTTTTTGCAGGCCAGCCCGATCAGCACGATGAAGCCGATCTGCGTGAAGATGTTGTTGTCACCACCCGTGATCATCACCCCCGCCAGCGCAAACAGCAGGCACAGCGGCACGATCAGAATGATGGCCAGCGGCAGACGCAGGCTCTCATACTGGGCGGCCAGCACCATGAACACCAGCAGGATGCACAGCGGGTAGATGTAGATGGCGGTGTTTCCGGCGATGATCTTCTGGTAGGTGAGGTCGGTCCATTCAAACTCAAACCCGCCCGGCAGGCCTTCTTTGGCCAGCTTGGAGATGAGCTCCTCCGCCTGGCCGGAGCTCAGCGGCGGCATGGGGGCACCGTTCAGGTCGGCGGCGAGGTAGCCGTTGTAATGCGTGACACGGTCCGGGCCAAAGCCCTCCTTCACCTTCACCAGCGATCCGACGGGCACCATCTCGCCCGCAGCGTTGCGCGTTTTCAGCCGCGTGATGTCGCTGGCGTCGTCACGGAACTGCTGCTCCGCCTGCGCCACGACTTGGTAGGTGCGGCCAAAGCGGTTGAAGTCGTTCACGTAAAGGCTGCCGAGGTTGACCTGCAAAGTCTCGAACAGATTCGCCAGCGGCACGCCCTGCACCTTCGCTTTCTCACGATCCACGTCCGCCTCAAGCTGCGGCACATTGACGGTGTAGCCGGAGTAAACCTGCGTGAGCTTCTGGGTGCCATAGGCTGCGCCGACGAGCTTCTGCGTGGCCTGATACAGCGCCGCGTAGCCCTGGTTGCCACGGTCTTCCACCATGAGCTTGAACCCGCCCGTGGTGCCGATGCCGTTGACGGGCGGCGGCGGGAACATCATCACCATGGCGTCCTGGATGGCCATGAACTTGCCGTTGAGCGAATTGGCGATGGCCGCGCCGCTGAGCTCCGGCGACTTGCGGTCCTCGAAGTTGTCGAGGCCGACGAACACGATCCCCGCATTGGGGCTGATGGTGAAACCCTGGATGGACAGGCCCGGGAAAGCGATGGCGTCCTTCACGCCCGGCTCGTCCATGGCGATCTGCGACATCCGGCGCATGACGTCGTCAGTGCGGTCAAGAGAAGCGCCATCCGGCAGCTGCGCAAAGCCGACGAGGTACTGCTTGTCCTGGCTGGGCACAAAGCCTTCGGGCACCGTTTCAAAGCCTTTCCACGTGGCCCAGAGGAGACCGCCGTAGATGATGACGGCGATGAAGCTGAAACGGATGATGCGTTTCACCAGGCCCACATACACGTTGGACGACCACTCAAAGAAGCGGTTGAACGGCCGGAAGAACCAGCCAAACAGACCGTCGATGAGCTTGGTGAGGATGTCACGCTTGTCACCGTGGCCCTTCAGCAGCAGCGCGGAGAGCGCAGGAGAAAGCGTGAGCGAGTTGATGGCCGAAATGACCGTGGAGATGGCGATGGTGACGGCGAACTGCTTGTAGAACTGGCCGCTGAGCCCGCTGATGAATGCCGTGGGAATGAACACCGCGCACAGCACCAGCGCTGTGGCCACGATGGGCCCTGTCACCTCCGTCATGGCCTGCTGCGTGGCCGCCAGCGGCTTGAGACCGTTCTGAATGTTACGCTCCACGTTTTCGACGACCACGATGGCGTCATCCACCACGATGCCGATGGCAAGCACGAGGCCGAAGAGGGAGAGGTTGTTGATCGAGAACCCGAGCGCATGCATCACCGCAAAGGTGCCTACGAGAGACACCGGCACCGCTGCCAGCGGGATGATGGAGGCACGCCAGGTCTGCAGGAAGATAACGACGACCAGCACCACGAGCACCAGAGCCTCCAGCAGCGTGTGGATGACCGCATCGATGGACTTCTCCACGAACACCGTGGGGTCATAGGCGATGGCGTAGTCCACGCCCTCGGGCATTTTCTTCTTCAGCTCAGCCATGCAATGACGCACCGCCTCGGAGACGGCGAGCGCATTCGCGCCGGGAAGCTGAAACACGCCCATGCCGACGGCACGCTTGTTGTTGAGCAGCGCGCGCAGCGAGTAGTCGCCCGAGCCCATCTCGGCGCGTGCGACATCCCGCAGGCGGAGCTTTTCCCCATGCGGGCCGGTCTTGACGATGATCTGCTCAAACTCCTCCTCGCTGATGAGGCGGCCCTTGGCATTCACCGTCAGCTCAAAGGCGGAGTCCTTGGTGGGCTGCTGGCCGATGGTGCCCGCGGCCACCTGGATGTTCTGCTCGCGGATGGCGTTCACGATGTCGCCGGAGGTCAGGCCACGCGCGGCGGCCTTGTCGGGATCGATCCAGATGCGCATGGCGTAGTCGCCGCCGCCGAAGATGTTCACCTGCCCCACGCCGGAGAGTCGCGACAGCTCGTCCTTCACATTGAGGGTGGCGTAGTTGCGCAGGTAGATCTCGTCATAGCGCTCGTTGGGGGAGAGCAGATGCACCACCAGCGTCATGTTGGGCGAAGACTTCACCGTGGTGACCCCGAAGCGGCGCACCTCCTCCGGCAGCTTGGGCAGCACCTGCGCCACGCGGTTCTGCACCTGCATCTGCGCGAGGTCTAGCTCCGTGCCGATCTTGAACGTGACGGTGAGCGTCATCACGCCATTGGCCGTGCTCATCGACGACATGTAGAGCATGTTTTCGATGCCGTTGATCGTCTGCTCCAGCGGCGAGGCCACCGTTTCGGCAATGGTCTTCGGATTCGCACCGGGATAGGTCGCCGTCACAATGACCGTCGGCGGCACGACCTCCGGATACTCGGAGATCGGCAGCTGAAACAGGGAGATGGCGCCGAGGATGAAGATCAGCAGCGACAGCACGCCCGCAAAGATGGGGCGGGTGATGAAGAATCGGGAAATGTTCATGCAAGCTTGGGGGAATGTTTCGCTGTGCGCTTACTTGGCCGCCGTCTCCTTGGCAGGCGGTGCATCCACCGGCTGCACAGGCATGCCAGGCTGCGGCAGACGCGCCTGCCCGTTCACGATGATTTTGTCTCCGGCCGCCAGACCGCTGCGGATGATGCGCTTGCCGTCGATGCTCGGCCCGATCACGATGGGTTTGTAAACCGACAGCGCTGGCGTTTTGGAAAGATCCACCCCCAGCACAAACTTGTTCGCCTGATCGGTGAGGATGCTCTTCTCATCCACCAGCAGCGCCTTGTATTTGCCCGTCATGGGGATGCGGATGCGCGCAAACAAGCCCGGAGTGAGGATGTTGTCGCCATTGGGAAACTCGGCACGCAGCACCATGCTGCCGGTGCTGGCATCCAGGCGGTTGTCGAAGGATTCGATGTGCCCTTTGTGCGGGAAGCTTTTTTCATTGGAGAGCTGAAGCTCCACCGGCACGCGGCCGTCGCCATTGGTGAAGGTCTTCTTGTCCCGCTGCATGGCCTGCAGTTTCAGCAGGCTGTTTTCGTCGATGTCCGCATACACATACACTGGGTCCACAGTGACGATGGTCGTCAGCAGCGTGGTACCGGCGGTCACAAAGTTGCCCGTGGTGGTGATGGCGCGGCTGATGCGACCGCTGATCGGCGCCTTGACCGTGCTGTGCTCAAACTCGATCTCCGCGCTGTGCTGCGCCGCCTTGGCGGCCTCCAGACCGGCGATGGCCTGCAGGTTCATGGACTCACGCGATTCCGCCTGCTCCGGGGCGATGGCCTTGGCCTCCAGCAGGGTCTTCACACGGTCAAACTCACGCTTCATCGCCATGGCGTTCGCCTCGGCACGCGCCACCTCAGCTCCCGTGGAGCGCAGGCGGGTCTGGAAGGGGCGCTGGTCGATCGTGAAAAGGATGTCCCCTTTCTTGACCAAAGCACCCGCTTGGAAATGCACTTCGGTGATGTAGCCGGACACACGTGGCTTCAGCTCCACGGTTTCCACCGGTTCGACGCGCCCCGTGAACTCCTCCCACTCAACAAGTTCTTTCTGCTCGACCGGAGCGAGCGTGACCGGAGCCGGGGGCATCTGCCCCCCATGGCCACCGGCAGGCGGTTTGCCACAGGCAGCCAGAAGCAGGACGATGGGGAGGAGGTTTTGGAGTTTCACGGGGCGCGTAGGTTTTGGGGTGGGGAAGTTGACCAGTTGGTTAATTTGAAAGCAAAAAATGGGCCAGTCTCAGTCTTTGACACCGAGAATGATCTTGGCTCCGGACTCAAACTCGTCGAGGCAGCCGAGGTTGTTCCACATGCGGGCGTGGAGCAGGAGCCCCTCGCTGTAGGCAAACACGATCCGTGCCAGGGCCATGGCGTCGTGGGTGACAATGCTGCCCTGAGCCTGCGCATCCCGGATGGCGCTCTCGTAGTAGCGGATAAACTGGCCCAGGATCTCCTGCAGTTTGTTCCGCAGGCGGTCATCCACCGTGCTGACCTCGGCACCCAGCGAATGGACCGGACAGCCCAGCACGCGGCCGTGCTTCTTGAAGAGTTCCTCCTGCTCCTGGCGGAAATTGCGGAAGCAGTTCAGGATGCGCTCCACTGGCGGCACCACTGGGGAAAAGATCTGGTCCAGTTCCTTCCGGTGCTCGACCCAGCCGTGCTCGATCGCGGTCACAGCCAGTTCCGTCTTGGATTCAAAGAAGTGGTAGAAACTGCCCTTCTTCACCCCTGCCCTGTCGCAGATCTGATCTACCGAAGTGCTGCCATAACTGCCGATCCAGATCAGTTCGATCATGGCTTCAATCAGGCGGTCTTTGGCGGTGGAGGTGCGTCCCATGGGGATGATTCGGGTTAAGGTCGACGAAACTCAACCAACTAGACGATTAGTCAACTATTTTCACCACAGGAAGTGGTTTGAGCTGAAAAGCATGTCACCGTTTGACGTAATAACATTCGTAACTACACTTGCGGCATGACTCTCGAACTCAAGCTCCGCAAAATTGGCAATTCCGTCGGGGTGGTGCTGCCAAAGGAGGCGCTGGCGCATCTCAAAGTACAGGAAGGCGACACCGTGACACTCACTGAATCCCAGGATGGAATGCGGCTGACCGCCAGCAATCCGGAGTTTGCCAAAACCATGGCGGTGTTTGAAAGCCTGAATCGCCGCTACCGCAACACCCTGCGCGAACTGGCGAAATGAAAGAGCCCTACTGGCTGACGCGGGACGAATGCCTGGCACTGCACGACATGATGCTCTCGTTTTACGGTGGCATTGCCGGAGTGCGTGATGAGCACCTGCTGGAGTCCGCCCTGGCGCGTCCCCGGCAGCTCTTCCACTATGGCAGCCCCTCGATGGCGGAGATGGCCGCAGCCTACGCCGCAGGCATCGTGAAAAACCACCCTTTTCTCGATGGCAACAAGCGCACGGGCTTCATGCTCGGCGCAGGCTTTCTCGAACGAAATGGACACGAATTCCACGCCACTGAGGCCGATGCCGTGGTGAGCACCCTGGCCCTGGCCGCCGGAGCGATGACGGAAGGCGAATATGCCGGATGGCTGGAGGCAAACTCGAAGCGTATTTAAAGACCACGCTCTGCAACCCCCCAGTTACAGAATTCCTTATTCTGCATTCGATATTCGTCATTCTCCATTATTGTGCCATTCTTTCACTCATGCACGACCAAGCCACCGTTTTGATCGTCGATGACGAAAAGCACACCCGCGACGGCCTGCGCCTCTCGCTGGAGGATGATTTCGACTGCTATGTGGCTGCCAACGCCGCTGAGGCGATGGAATACCTGCAAAATGACCACATCGACGTCATGCTCACCGATCTCCGCCTAGGAGAAGACGACGGCATGAAGCTGCTGGATGCCGCCCTGGCACTGCCCAAGCCGCCCGTCTGCATCATGATGACCGCCTACGGCAGCGTGGACACCGCAGTGGAGGCCATGCGCCGGGGTGCCTACCATTTCGTGACCAAGCCGCTGAACCTCGACGAGGTGGAGCTGCTCATCAAACGCGCCCTGCGCAGCCGCTCTCTGGAGCACGAAAACGTGGCACTGAAACAGCAGGTGGAGCGCAAGTTTTCCATCGAGGGCATCCTCGGCCAGGCCGAGGTGATGAAGCCCATCCTCGACACCATCCAGCAGGTGGCCCCCTCCCGCGCCACTGTTTTGATCGAGGGCGAAAGCGGCACCGGCAAAGAACTCGTCGCCCGCGCCGTCCACAATCTCAGCGGCCGCCCCAAGGCAAACTTTGTGGCCGTGCACTGCGCGGCACTCTCCCCGCAGATCTTGGAAAGCGAGCTCTTCGGTCATGAAAAAGGCGCCTTCACCGGCGCACAGGAGCGCCGCATCGGCCGCTTTGAGCAGGCCAATGGCGGCACCCTCTTCCTCGATGAAATCGGCGAGATCGATGCCAGCACTCAGGTCAAGCTGCTGCGCGCTCTCGGAGAGCAGACCATCGAGCGCGTGGGCAGCAGCAAGCCCATCCAGATCAACGTGCGCGTCATCGCCGCCACCAATCGCGATCTGGCCAAGATGGTCGAGGAGGGCAAATTCCGCGAGGATCTCTACTGGCGCCTGCGCGTGGTCACCATCAAGCTGCCGCCTCTGCGCGCGCGCAAGAGTGACATCTCCGTGCTGGCAGACCACTTCCTGAAGGATCTGGCCAAGGCCAATGGCAAAACCTACAAGCCGCTCGGCGAAGACGCCCTGCCCGCCATGATGAACTACGACTGGCCCGGCAACATCCGCGAGCTGCGCGCCGCCATCGAGCACGGTGTGGTCATGAGCAACAGCAACCGCGTCATGCTCAAGCACCTGCCCTCCTACCTGCTCAATCCGCACGGCTTGGGCTTTGGCCTGCGCGCCCCGTCCCTGATCGCCGCCAAGGATGCCGCAGCTCTCCCTGCCCCGGCGTCAGCCGCAGCCGCCGATCCTGTGGCCAGAACAAAGAGTGATCTCGATGTGAACGAGGCCGAGCACCAGCTCATCCTCACCGCCCTGCAGCGCAGCGGCAACAACCGCACTGTGGCCGCCGAGATGCTCGGCATGAGCCGCCGCACCCTGCAGCGCAAGCTCAAGGAGCTGAACATGGTGCGCACGCACCGCAGGCGCAGCGTGACACAGGCGCAGTCTCTTCCCCCGGCCTGAAGAGCGGTGCATCAGCACGGCGGCAAGCTGGCCCGGATCTCTCGCCCTGGAAATCCAACAATGTTCTCCCATCCTTTCCCACGCCCTATGGCTTCGGCGCCGGCGCGACATAGGGGGCTGGGTATTTTGACGGATTTTTCATGGCATCTTTCACCATGCGCGCCAGTCCGGCGATCAGCAGTGCTGCCGCCAAGCCACCCAACTGCTTCAGGCTGAGCTGGCTGGCGGCCTCCTTTTCCATGGCAGCATGTGCTGATTCCGCAGGAAGACGCCACATCACCTGGCATCCAGCCAGCAGATCATGCAGACACTGGCGGCTGGGCGTCCATAAGCAGGCAAAATACAGTGGGAAAAATAGAACGGAAAACAGCATGCCTGCCGCACGCACCATCCCCTGACCGAAGCTGATACGCACACCATGCCTGTCTGTCACCACCAGTCCCAGCATTCGCTTTCCCAGTGATGCCTGCATTCCGGAGCACTCCAGCAGTGCAAAATACAGCAGCACACATGCTGACACCAGCAGCCTGAGGCCATTCGTCATCTCCTGTGCTGCAGGCAGATTCTTCCCTGTCACGGCCATTTCTTGGATCGCGAGAAACTCCTTCAGAAAAAGCACCCCCATCATGGCAAAAAGCACCAATCCCATGTCGATCACGAAGGCCCCCACCCGCCTCATGAACGGAGCCGCTATGTCCACCATCCCAGCAGGGCATCCTGCGGCCTTTGGCCGCCGCACTACGGCCGCCTTTGGACCGCGCGCGGATGCCGCCGCAGCCTCATACGGCGAAGACTGCATGCTCTGGAATGATCCCTCTCTTTCATGCTCCACGCGGTAAGGAAACTGATCCTCTGGCAGATGATATAGCCACAAGTAAGCCTGATAAATCCGCTCCGACTTAGCAACCGCTTTGGCCTGCATCTTTTCCATTCCTGCAAAGCTGTCCGGATGCCATACGGTGGCCATCTGCTCATAGGCGGTATTTAAAGACTCCCGGCTGATAGGGGCGGCAATCTCCAGCAAATCCATGGCTTCCTGATTGGTCATAAACCAATCCTCTAATGCCACCCCCAGCAAAAGCAAAGTCCAGACTCCAATATTTTCCTGACTCCCAACTCACATTCAGCGGCATCGTCCCGCGCAATCAGTTCTAGACGGCGCATTGGAAAAGACGAACCTCATCAGTTCATCGTCGAGAGCTGAAAGATCCATCAGGTTTCATAAACCGTCGGATCGTGAAGCCCTGCCAGCACAAAGGCCTCGATGCGCTCCACACAGGTGCCACACTTGCCGCAGTGAAGATCACCGCCTTTGTAGCACGACCACGTCTTTCCGTAGTCCACTCCCAGCTCCGCGCCGGTTTTGGCGATGCCCGCCTTGTCCAGGTGAATGAAGGGCCGCATCAGCTCGATGTGCGCGTAGGTCCCCTCCCGCATGGCGGAGGCCATGGCCTGCATGAAGGGCTCGCGGCAGTCGGGATAAATCATGTGATCCCCGGCATGCGCGGCGATCACCAGCGCCTCGGCACCGCAGCTTTCTGCCAGACCGCAGGCGATGGAGAGCATGATGCCGTTGCGAAACGGCACCACGGTCTTCTTCATGTTTTCATCCGCGTAGTGCCCCTCGGGGATGGTGCCGCCGGATTTGAGAAGATCGGAGGCAAAGTGCTGGTTCATGAACCCCAGGTCGATGATGTCATGCTTCACCCCGAGGTGGGCGCAATGCCACGCCGCCAGCGGAATCTCCCGGTGGTTGTGCTTGGCGCCGTAGTCAAAGCTCACCGCGCCCACGATCTCATCCTCATGCCGCGCCCAGTAAAGAGCCGTCACGGAATCCATCCCGCCGGAGAGCAGCACGAGCGTTTTCATTCCGGCAGGCGCAGGGTTTCCTCCACATCGGGAAAGCGGGCCTCGCAGGTGAGCTGGATGCCCCCGCGTGCGCCGAATTTCCCCCGCACCACCACCTGCTTGGGCGCGCAGGCTTTCACGATGTCGTCCAGCACGCGGTTCACGATCGCCTCATTGAAGGAGGCGTGGTTGCGGTAGGAGGCCAGGTAGAACTTGAGCGACTTTGTCTCCACGCACTTCTCATCCGGGATGTAATAAATCTCCAGATGCGCCGAGTCCGGCTGACCAGTCACCGGGCAGATGGAACTGAATTCAGGCGCGCTGAGGTGGATGCGGTAGTTGCGGCCCGGTGTGCGGTTCGGAAAGGTCTCCAGCACCGCGACATCCGGCGAGGCGGGCAGGCGGTTTTCAGAGCGTCCGAGCAGGGTGAGATCAGGAGAGGAAGACATGTTCCCTCCAGAATGCCCGACCACGCCTTGAATGCAACGATCAGCATCAAAATGCAAAAAGGGCACATCTTTGACCACGGCTGAGGCATCGGACCGCAGCCACATGCCCTAACATTAAAAGATGGCCTCACCCGGCGCGTTTCCACTGATAGTTTTCCAAATGTGGAAACGTTTCTAAATCCAGAATGCTCAAAGAAGCCGCCATCCCTCTCACAGACGACACGCTCGCTCCCGGCACGGAGCGCACTCTCGCCATCCTGGAACTCCTCGGCCGCCACCGCGCCGGACTCAGCCTCACCGAGATCGCGCGGGAGCTGGATCTCCCGGTGAACTCCGTCTTCCGCATCACCGGTACGCTGCACAATCGCGGCTACCTCCAGCGCCGGGAAGACGACAAGCGCTTTGTGCTCACCAACAAGCTCTTTGACCTCTCCCGCCCGCAGGTGCGCGAAAAGAGCCTCGTGGTCTGCGCCTTGGAATCCCTCAAATGGCTGCGCGATGAAAGCGGCGAGACGACGCAGATTCTCGCCAGCGTGAACCACAAGATGACCGTGCTGGAGCAGTGCATCTCCTCCCAGCCCATCAAGGTGAGCAGCACCGTGGGCCTGCAGGTGCCCATGTACTCCTGCGCCCCGGGCAAGGCGGTGCTGGCGCATCTGCCGCCTGCCGAACTGGACCAGTTCTTTGCCGCCGTGCAGCTCAAACAGTACACCCCCACCACCCTGGCCACACGCGAGCTTCTGGAAGCAGACCTCACCAAAACGCGCAAACGCGGCTACTCAACCGACATCGCCGAAGGGCTGGAGGGCATCCACTGCGTGGCTGCGGCCATCCTCGATGAATACCGCTACCCCGTCGCCGCCATCACCGTCATGGCCCCATCCTTTCGTCTGAAGCGCGACCAGTTTGAAAAGGCAGGCCGGCTTTGCATCGAGGCCGCAGAATCCATCACCCGGAGGCTCCTGGCATGAACAAGCATCTCCTCATCTCCGCCGCCGTGCTTCTTGGCAGCAGGCTTCTCGCAGCACCCACACCCGCGCAGTTCGAATTCTTTGAGTCGAAGATCCGCCCCATCCTCGCGCAGGAGTGCTACGAGTGCCACAGCACCGGCACCAAGAAGAAAGGCGGCCTCGTGCTCGACTCCCGCCCCGGCTGGCGGGCTGGTGGCGAATCTGGAGACGTCATCAAACCGGGCCATCCCGCCGAGTCGCTGCTGCTGCAAACCATCAAGCACGAACACGACGACATCAAGATGCCCAAGGCTGGAGCCAAGCTGGATGACAAAGTCATTGCCGACTTTGAGCAGTGGATTCGCGATGGTGCCGCCGACCCGCGCGACACCGCCCCCTCCAAAGCCGAGATCGCCAAGGAGACCGACTGGAAGAGCATCCTCGACCGCCGCAAGCAGTGGTGGTCCTTCCAGCCCGTCTCCAAGCAGCCCGCGAACAAAACCATCGATGACTACATCGACGCCGAACTCGCCAGGCAAGGCATCCCCGCCGCAGCACCTGCCGATGAACAAACACTGCGCCGCCGCCTGAGCTACGTGCTCACCGGTCTGCCGCCCTCAGGCGAGCCAAGCATCGACGACCTCCTGTCCTCCTCGCACTTTGGCGAAAAGTGGGCCCGCCACTTCATGGACTGGGTGCGCTACGCTGAAAGCTACGGTTCCGAAGGCGACCCCGCCATCCCATACGCCCACCAGTACCGCGACTACCTCATCCGCGCCTTCAATGACAACGTGCCCTATCCGCAGCTCGTGAAAGAAGCCATTGCTGGCGATCTCCTCGCCAAGCCCCGCATCAAAAACGGCATCAACGAAAGCGCCATCGGCATCGCCCAGCTGCGCATGGTGCTGCATGGCTTCTCCCCCGTCGATTCGCTGGATGAAATGGTCACCTTCACCGACAACCAGATCGACACTGTCACCAAGGCTTTCCAGTCCCTGACGGTGAGCTGCGCGCGCTGCCACAATCACAAGTTTGACGCCATCTCGCAGACCGATTTCTACTCCCTCTACGGCATCTTCACCAGCACCCATCCCGCTGTCATTGATGTGAACGCCCCTGGCACAGGCAAGGCTGAGCGAGAGGAACTGGCCAAGCTCAAGGCACAGATCAAAGACGCCGTGGCTGCGCACTGGCTCATGTCAGCCGCCAAAATCACCGCCAATGAGAACACCGAATCCACGCACCCCGGCCTGGGCAAACTGCAGTGGTTTGCCAATGGCGTCAGCCTCACCAAGGCAGGGGAATTTTCCATCGCGCTCGAAGGCGAAAACGCAGTGTCGCAGATTCATCCCGGCGGCTATTTCAGCGATCTGCTCAGCACCAAGGAGCGCGCTGTGCTTTTCTCCAACCGCTTCAAATGCGAAGGCGGCACGCTGTGGTTCCGCGTGGCAGGCAATGGCGGCGTGAAGGCCAAGTATGTGGTGCAAAACTACCCTCGCACCGGCACCATCCACAAGGCAGTCATCCTCAGCGATGCCAAGGATGAAAAGCTCGGCTGGCGCTCCCTCGATCTCGAATTCTGGAAGGGCGATGAGATCTTCATCCAGATCGCCACCGCCGCCGATCTGCCCGCTGAGTTCAACAAAGATGCGCGCTCTTGGTTTGGCCTCACCGATGTGGTCATCACCCAGGACAAAACACCACCTTCCGCCGAAGCACGCGCCCAGTTCGCCGCGAGCGATCTCATCCAGGCCTGGCAGAAAGGCACGCTGACAGACACGCAGGCCGAAGTGCTCAACCGCCTTGTGCAGACCGGCAGGCTGCCCAACAAACTCGCCGCTCTTCCCGAGGCAGCCAAGCTGGTGGCACGCTACCGCGAGATCGAAGCAAAACTGCCCATGCCCACCCGCGTGCCCGGCGTCATCGAGGCCGATGCCAAAGACGCGCCGCTCTTTGTCCGTGGCGACCACAAGCAGCCCTCCGAGATCGTTCCCCGGCGCTTCTTGGATGCGCTCGATCCCAAGCCCTTCAACACCACCGGCAGCGGCCGCCTTCAACTGGCGGAACACATGGCCGACATGAGGAACAACCCGCTCACCGCGCGCGTCATGGTGAACCGCCTCTGGCACCATGTCTTTGGTCGCGGCATCGTCGCCACGGTGGACAACTTCGGCAAGCTTGGTGACCAGCCCACGCATCCCGAGCTACTCGACTTCCTGGCCCAGCGCTTCATCGACAGCGGCGGCGACATCAAGGCCATGCTCAAGCTCATCGTCAGCTCACGGGCATTCCAGCGCAGCGCTCAGGCTTCGGACATCGCCATGCAGAAGGATCCCGAAAACAAACTGCTCAGCCACTGGACCATCCACCGCCTGGAGGCCGAGGCCATCCGCGACTCCATCCTCACACTCACCGGCAAGCTTGACCCCGAACTCTATGGTGAACCCACCGGCAGCGGCAATACACGCCGTAGCATCTACGTGAAGGTCATCCGCAACTCTCTGGACCCGTTCCTCACCACCTTCGACTCCCCCGTGCCCTTTGCCACGCGCGGCAAACGAGACACCACCAACGTCCCCGCGCAATCCCTCACCCTGCTCAACGACAACAACGTCATCCGCTGGTCCCGAGAATGGGCGCTGCGCTCCAGCAAGCTCGACGACAAAGCCCGTGTGCAGCAGATGTTTCGCGAGGCCTTCGCGCGCGAAGCCACGCCCGATGAGATCAAGCAAAGCCTGGCCTACCTCGGCATCTTGCAGCAGGAAAACAACGAACTCGTCCAGGAGCTGAACTCCAAAGAACAAAAACTCGCGGCAGTCACGCAGCAAATCTCCGCCCTTCTGGAGCCCGCACGCGCCCGGTTGCAGACCGAGCGCAAGCTGCCCGCAGCCCCGCTCAACACACCCGCACCGCTGGCCGAGTGGACCTTTGACAAAGATGCCCGCGACACCGAAGGCCGCATGAACCTCGAACTCGTCGGCAACGCTCGTGTGGAAAACGGCGCGCTCATCCTGGATGGCAAATCCATGGCCAAATCCGGCTCCCTGCCAAAAACGCTCACCACCAAAACCCTCGAAGCCTGGGTTATGCTGGACAACCTCACTCAACGCGGCGGCGGTGTGGTCACCGTGCAGCACAAGGACGGCGGCCAGTTTGACTCCATTGTCTTCGCTGAAAAGACCCCGCAGCACTGGGTCGCTGGCAGCAACTTCTTTGACCGCAGCGAGCTCTTTGAAGGCATCGCTGAAACCGAGGCAACAACCCGCCCCGTGCATATCGCCGTCGTGTATCAGCCGGATGGCACCATCTCCGGCTACCGCGATGGCAAGCCCTACGGCCGCACCTACCGCAAAGCACCCGCTGCCACCTTCGCCGCCGATGCCTCCCAGATCCTCCTCGGCTGCCGCCACGGTGCCCCTGCCGGCAACAAAGGCCTGACCGGCCGCATCTTCCGCGCCCGTCTCTATGATCGCGCGCTGACTCCCGCAGAAATCGCCCAGACCGCCCGCATCGAATCCAGCTCCATCACCGAGGCCGAGATCCTCGCCGCACTCACCGACGCGCAGCGCACACAGCTCGCCCAGCTCCAAACCCAGCGAGACGAGCAGTCAAAACAACTCGAATCCCTCCGCACCTCCACCGCTGGCGATGACGCCGCCGTCCAAAGCTGGACCAGCCTCGCGCAGTCGCTCATCAACCTGAAGGAGTTCATTTATCTGCAGTAGGTTTAACAGTTCTCTGTTCGCGGTTCTCAGTTGTCCAATCATTAAAGCTTCACATGAAAATCGAACGTTTTGAAGACATCGAAGGCTGGCAGCTTGCACGCGAACTTTGTCGTTCTGTTTATGAGTTGGCAAAGAACAGCACGCTTGGCAGAGATTTCTCGCTCAAGGATCAAATGGTCAGATCCTCCGGCTCCATTATGGACAACATCGCCGAGGGGTTTGATGGCGGAACCAACCGCGAATTCATACGCTTTCTTCAATACTCAAAACGCTCCTGCTCCGAGCTGCAAAGCCAGCTCTACCGCTGTCTGGATCAAAACTACTGCTCGCAAGATCAGTTCGAGGCGATCTACGTCCAAGTAACACTCACCCGAAACAAGATTGGAGCATTCATCAACTACCTCTCCAAACACCTCGAACGCCGCACGTCCGCCAACTGACCTCAACCGAGAACAGAGAACAGAGAACCATGAACGCCCCCATCTCCCGTCGCGAAATATTGTCCCGCGCCTCCACCGGCTTCGGCATGGCCGCGCTCGCCGGTCTCATGCAGGAAGAGGCTCAAGCGGTGCTGCCGCTGGTCAATCGCGCCAAACGTTTCGCTCCCAAAGCCCGCAGCGTCATCTTCCTCTACATGAGCGGCGGCGTATCGCATGTGGACTCCTTCGATCACAAGCCGCTGCTCACCAAATATGCAGGTCAGCCGATGCCCGGCGCGGTGAAGAAGACGCAGTTCAACAACAACGGCACCGTGCAGCCCTCCCACTGGGACTTCAAACGCTACGGAAAGTCGGGACTGGAAGTGAGCGACCTTTTTCCGCAGATCGGCGGTGTGGTGGATGAGCTATGCCAGCTCCGTGGCATGACGGCCAAGTTCAGCGAGCATGCGCAGGGAAACTTCTTCATGCACACCGGCTTCCCCTTCCTCGGCTACCCCAGCGCCGGAGCCTGGACGAGCTATGGGCTGGGCACCGAGTCGCGCGATCTGCCCGGCTACATCGTGCTGCAGAGCGGCGGTGCCTCCACGCCGCATGGTGGTGTGGGTCTCTTCAGCAATGGCTTCCTTCCCGCTCAGCATCAGGCCAGCATCGTGAAAGCAGATGAAGCCGAGGCCGTGGCCAACATCCGCCCGCGCCAGCCGCAGGACATGCAGCGCCGTCAGCTCGATTTCATTGGCAGCATGGACCGCCGCTTTGTCAGCACCACGCAGCACGACATGCATGTCGAGGCCGCCATCTCCAACTACGAGATGGCCTGGCGCATGCAGTCCGCCGTGCCAGACCTCTGCGACATCTCCGGCGAAACCGAAGCCACCAGAAAGCTCTACGGTCTGGATGATCCCGAACCCAAAAAAGCCGCCTACGCCCGCCAGTGCCTGCTGGCACGCCGGCTGGTGGAGCGCGGCGTGCGCTTCATCGAGCTCAGCACGCTGGCCTACAACGTGGGCGGTGGCAACGCCCCCAATCCCTGGGACCACCACGGCGCGATCAAGGAAGGCCACGGCAAGATGGCCAACCAGATCGACCAGCCCATCGCTGCGCTCATCAAAGACCTGCGCTCGCGCGGCCTGCTGGACAGCACCCTGCTCGTCTGGGCCGGTGAATTTGGCCGCACGCCCTTTGCCCAGGGCACCAACGGCCGTGACCACAATCCCTACGGCTTCACGGTCTGGATGGCAGGTGGCGGTGTCAAAGGCGGCCATGTCTATGGAGCCACTGATGACTTCGGCTACAACGCCGTCGAAAACATCTCCACGGTCTATGACATGTGGGCCACCGTGCTCCACCTCATGGGCCTTGATCACGAGCAGCTCACCTACCGCTTTAGCGGGCGAGATCTGCGTCTCACGGACGTTCATGGCAACGTGCTCAAAGACATCATCGCCTGATGAACCCCATTCTCTCACGCCGCCAGATGCTTGCCCATGCCTCCACAGGTTTTGGCATGGCCTCGCTTGCGGGCTTGATGCAGGCGGAGTCTCCCGTGCATCGTGCCAAGCGTTTCGCACCCAAGGCACGCAGCGTGATCTTCTGCTACATGAGCGGCGGTGTTTCTCACCTGGACTCGTTTGATCCCAAACCACTGCTGGAAAAATACGCCGGGCAGCCCATGCCGGTGGAGGTGAAAAAGACCCAGTTCAACAACAACGGCACCGTGCAGCCTGCGCACTGGGAGTTTCGCCAGCGTGGCCAGAGCGGCATGCCCGTCAGCGAGCTCTTTCCGCACATGGCCACGCTGGCGGACGAGATCTGCGTCATCCGCAGCATGACGGCCAAGTTCAGCGAGCATGCGCAGGGAAATTTCTTCATGCACTCCGGCTTCCCCTTCCTGGGATATCCCAGCGCAGGCGCGTGGGCCAGCTACGGCCTCGGCACGGAGTCGCAGGATCTCCCCGGCTACATCGTGCTGCAGAGCGGCGGCGCCACGGTTCCACACGGTGGCGTGGGCGTCTTCAGCAATGGGTTCCTTCCAGCTCAGCATCAGGCCAGCATCATTCAGGCGGATAAAGAAGATGCCGTGAGAAACATCCGCTCTCAGCAGCCACGCGAAAGGCAGCGCCGCCAGCTCGATTTCATCAGCACCATGGACCACCGTTTTGCCAGCACAGCTCAGCATGATGTGCATGTGGACGCTGCCATCGCGAACTACGAAATGGCCTGGCGCATGCAGTCCGCAGTGCCCGAGCTCTGCGACATCTCTTGCGAAACCGAAGCGACGAAAAAACTCTACGGCATGGACGGCCCTGATGACACGCGCACCGCCTATGCGCGCCAGTGCCTGCTGGCGCGGCGTCTGGTGGAGCGCGGTGTGCGCTTTGTGGAGCTGAGCTGCCTGCCACAAAAGCTCGGCAGCGGCAGTCAGGCGGCGAACCCTTGGGATCAGCACGGAGAAATCAAAAAAGGCCACGCCAACATGGCCTATCAGGTGGACCAGCCCATCGCTGCCCTCGTCAAAGACCTCAAATCACGCGGCCTGCTGGACAGCACACTCGTCATCTGGGCCGGTGAGTTTGGCCGCACGCCCTTTGCCCAGGGCACCGACGGGCGCGATCACAATCCCTACGGCTTCACCATCTGGATGGCCGGCGGTGGTGTGAAACCCGGCCACATCTACGGCGCCACAGATGACTTCGGCTACCACGCCATCGAAAACGCCTGCACCGTCTATGACATGTGGGCCACTGTCCTGCACCTCATGGGCATCGACCACGAGCAGCTCACCTACCGCTTCAGCGGCCGAGACCTGCGGCTCACCGATGTGCACGGGAACGTGCTGCGCGATGTGATCGCGTAGGGAAAGGAATCTGAGAATTCTCGCGAGAGCGTCCTGGAGTGCGCCGGTCCTCCGGCGCTTTCGAACGTCCACAAGTCATCCTCAAAGCTCCACATGACTGGAACACTCCAGGACGCTTCGCGCAGGCGGTTGCCAAGGTTATCGATCCAGGTTCACACCTCCAGCTTCCACGGCCCGCGATACTCGCGCCCCAGCAGCTTGGCGGCATCCGCATCTCCCAAAATTTCCTCCTTTTCCGGATCCCACTTGATGGAGCGGTTGGTGAGGAAGGAGATGAGCGCGAGGTGGCCTGGCGTGGCGCTGTGATGCGCGGTCTCCACCGGAGTCACAGTGGGCTGGCGGCTCTTCACGCAGTCGAGGAAGTTGCGGTGGTGCCCCTTGGTTTCGTAGAGGCGGGTCTTGATGATGTCATCTCCCAGCTTCGGTGCCTTGGCCACTTCGATGATCTCGCTCTTCGGGTCCCTCTCATCCTTCCGCTTTTTGACCATCTGCTTGAAAGCCGGGTTGGAGCAATCATACGCGCCGCCACGGTTCACATACACCCAGCCGTCCGTGCCGATCCACTTGGTGCCCATCTTGATGTCGTCATGGCCGCCCGCGATGGTCATGGTGATGCCACCCGCATACTTGGCTTCGGCGCGGTATTTGGTGGCGGTGTTCCAGATGTCGGTGCGCGGCGGCATGTCCACCTGGATGGGGCTCACCTCATTCGGTCCGCTGCGGTCCATGTCCATGCCCCAGTGCGCGATGTCACAGTGGTGGCCGATCCAGTCAAGCAGCTGACCGCCGCCGATGTTGTAGTCCCAGCGCCAGTTTTTGTGCACGCGGCACTCGATGTAGTCCTGCATCGTCGCAGGCCCGATCCACATTTCATAGTCCAGCTCGGGTGGCGGCGGCGTCACGCTGCGCTTGTCTCCTGTGCCTGCAAAATCCTTGTGCCCCTCAGGCAGGCCCACATGCACCTCCTTGAGCTTTCCGATGAGCCCGTTTCGTACGATCTCAGCACCGATGCGGAAGTTGTCCTCGCTGCGCTGCCAGGAGCCCGTCTGCCAGATGCGCCCGTGTTTCTGCACCGCTTTCACGATGGCCTGCTGCTCGGCGATGGTGCGTGCCAGCGGCTTCTCACCGTAGATGTCCTTGCCGTTCTTCGCCGCTTCGATGGCGGTCAGCGCATGCCAGTTGTCCGGCAGCGCCAGCATCACGGTGTCGATGTCCTTGCGTGCCATCACCTCACGGTAGTCATGGTAGGGCTTGCAGTCCTGATTCTTGTAAGCGCCATTGATGACCTCCAGCGCCTTCTTCAGGTTGCGCTTGTCGATGTCACACGCAGCCACGATCTGGCAGTCCTGCTCCTGCAAAAATTTGCTCGTGTTGCTCGGCCCCATCATGCCCCAGCCAAAGACAGCCATGGTGATCTTGTTGGATGGCGCATTCTGCCCCAGCACGCTGGCCGGGATGATGGTGGGAAAGCCGATGGCGGCGGCTGACTTGGCCAGGAACTGACGACGGGAGGACACAGGGATGCGTTTCATGGCGGTGGTGGGCTGATGACAGGGATTAAAACGAGAGTCAGAGGGCAAGTCGAGCCGCAAAATGCGGGAGCGACGAATGAAGCAGCCTGATAAAAAACGCGAGAGCGTCTCGGAGTGCTCCAGTCCTCTGGAGCTTTTCGCTGGCTCCATCGCGTACGAAAGCGCCGGAGGTCCGGCGCACTTCAGAACGCAAAGCGCACGCGCCTGCAGGCATCAGCCTAGCAGCTCGTCGGCACCCGCTGGGCCAGCTTCACCGTATGTGGAATGGCACCGATCACAAAGCCCAGGCAGTCCACAGCTCCCTGCGGCTTCCCCGGCAGGGCGATGACTAGGCTGCGCTCCACCACCGCCGCGAGGCTGCGGGAGAGGATCGCGTTCGGCGTCAGTTCCAGCGACTTCATGCGCATGAGTTCACCAAAGCCGGGAATCTCCACCCGCATGATGCCACGTATGGCCTCAGGTGTCACATCCCTCTCGGCGATCCCCGTCCCACCCGTGGTGAGAATGAGCGCGCAGCCTTGCGCGCCAAAGGAATGAATCGTCTCCCGGATGCGCTTCAGGTCGTCTGGGACGATCGCCTCGGCGGCGACCGTCCAGCCATACCCTTCCGCCGCTTTTTTCAGCGCCGGGCCTCCCAGATCCTCATACACGCCCTCGCTGGCGCGATCAGATACCGTAATGATGCCTACCTGCATTCTGGATGATAGAAGCTGTTACTGAGCCTGGGGCTTCTCCGTGGCCTGAGCCTGCGCCTTGCCCTCGGTCTTTGCAGCCGTGGTGGGCTTGTGGTCCAGTTCCAGCAGATCGCGCAGGATGTGGATTGTCTCCAGCTTCACCGGCTCCACGCCGTAGGGGAATTTGGACTCGTCATTGCCACCCTCGTCATCTTTGGAGGCCGTGCGCATGCCGGAGTTCATCTCCTTGGTGAAGGCGGACTCGGGCACCAGATCAGGCTTGTCCACGTTGTCGAGCGTCAGGTGGTAGGTCTTGAAGCCGTTGTCCTTGATGCGCTCGGCCACTTCCTTCACGCGCTTGGCACGCTCTTCAGTCTGCTTGTCGCGGCGTGCTTCATTGTCCACTCGCTCCTTCTCACGCTCCTGCAGATTCAGGCTCACAGTGTTGCGGTCGATCTTCTCCTTCAGGCGTTTGGCTTCCTCCACCACGTTCTGGAATTCAGGATTGGCGGCGATACGGCTCTTCACACGGGCATTGATCTCTTCGATCGGGAAGGGATCCTTGCGGAAGAGCGGGTACTTGCGCGGCGGGATGGTGTCGTAAGGCAGCGGGTTCTCAGCCGCGGCCTCACCGATGTCGAGCACGTCACGGATGGAGGGCAGCGGCACATCAGCCTCCACGCCCTTGAGCTGGGTGGATCCACCGGCAATGCGGTAGAATTTCTGGATCGTCACCTTGAGATCGCCCGCGCCTTTCTTGTCGCTGAAGAAAGGCATGTAGCGCTCCACTGGCAGGATGGTCTGCACCGTGCCTTTGCCAAAGGTGGACTTGTCACCCACGATCAGTGCGCGGTGGTAGTCCTGCAGGGCGGCGGCCAAAATTTCAGAGGCGGAGGCGCTGGCCTTGTTGGTCAGCACGATCATGGGGCCGTCATACACAGGCTTCTCGTTTTCGCAGTCGCGCCAGGTGATGCTGCCGCGCCAGTCCTTGGCCTGCACCACAGGTCCGGCCGGGACAAAGAGGCCGGTGAGCTTGATGGCTTCATCCAGGGAGCCACCGCCGTTGTCACGCAGATCCAGCACGAGGCCGTCGATCTTTTCCTTCATCAGGCGGCGCAGCAGGCGCTCCACGTCGGCACTGGTGCTGACGGTGCCGTTTTCCATGTCGGCGTAGAAGTTGGAGAGATTGATCCAGCCCACCTTGAGGGCTTTGCCCAGATCGGGAGGAGTCACCAGCAGCTCGGCGTTGGCCAGCTTTTCCTTCAGCGGCACTTCATCACGCACGATGGCGATGATGCGGGTTCCTGCGGGATCATCTGCCGGGACGATCTTGATGCGCACGGTGGTGTTCTTCTCGCCGCGGATCATGTCCACGATCTTCTGCAGCTTGAGGTACTTCACGTCCACAAACTCGTCGTCGCCCTGGGCCACGGCGATGATGCGGTCATTCAGCTTGAGCTGTCCCTGCTTGTCAGCCGGGCCGCCCACCACGATGCCCTGGATCTCAGCGCCATCATCTTTCTGGCCGAGCAGCGCGCCGATGCCCACGAGCTTGTGGGACATGTGGATGCGGAAATTGTCGCTCTCATCCGTGCTCATGTACTCCGTGTGCGGATCATACGCGGTGGCGAGGCTGGAGAGGAAGAAGTTCACCACGTCCTTGGTGTCGTTCTCGTTGATGCTCTCGAGCAGGCGTGTGTAGTCCTTCAGCACGCGCTCCTTGGGCGTCAGGTCCTTGTCATCCTTCTCCTTTTTGGCGGCCGCCACTTTGGGGGCGTCTGCGGCAGGCTTCTGGGGAGCCTCCACCTTGCCGGCATCAGGCGTGGCGGCAGCACTGTCGGCTTTCTTGGCGGCGGCTTTTTCAGCCTTCTTCTTTTCGTCGCGCTCGCGCGTTTCGTCAGCGATGCGCTCCGCCAGCAGATTGTCCTCGATGATGTCCAGCCAGAGCTTGTCCTGCTCGGCCTTGTCCTTCGGCCACGGGGCCTTGTCGCGCTTGATCTGAATCGTGCGCTTTGAGTCAAAGGTGAACTTGTTGGTGTCCAGCGCCTTCTTGAGGAAGTCCACGCGCTCCTTCACCCGCTCCTTGTAGATGTCGTAGATCTCGATGGCCGGGCTGATGTTCCTCATCAGCACATGGTCGTCGAGCGTGGTCTCATACTTGTCCTTGAAGCCCGCCACATCCTGCTCGGTGAAGAAGATGTGCTTGAAGTCCAGCATGTTCAGGTAGTTGTGCAGCATCTCCCCGGACACCTTGTCGTCGAAGTCCTGCTTCGAGTAGTGGTGGTTTTGCAGCATGTAGGCCACGTGCATGGCCACCTGGCCGAAATTGGTCTCTGCCTGCGCTGAAGGTAGGAGAAGCGCGAGGGCGGAGGCCGCAGCCGCGACGGGGGTGAAGAAATTGCGAGTCATGGTGGGGGTCGTCCAGATCTATATAACGAACCTCGCGGCACGTTTTGCGTTCAGATTTTGCCTTTTCAGAGTTGAAATGTCCAACTCTTTCCCGTCTTTCGCCTCCTCCATGCCTCAAATCTCCACCTATACCGGCGGCATCGCCGCCACCAATGGCCACGTCCTCACCCTCCCCGGTGGAACGCTGCTTGTCGACGCCCCTGATGGCATATCCGGCTGGCTCCGGCAGCATAAGATCAAGGTGGATGCCCTGCTCCTCACCCACCAGCATTTTGACCACGTCCTGGACGCCGCCGCAGTGAAGGCCGAGCACGGCTGCCCGATCTATTCCTTCGCCCCCTATTCACGTGAGCTGACGCTGGAAATCCTCTACGGTGCGGTCACCGGCAGCCCCTTTTCCGTGCCACCCTTTGAGTCCGATTTCATCCTCAAAGACCAGAGCCAGATCGAGATCCTCGGAGAGACCTGGAGGCTCCTCCATGTGCCCGGCCATTCGCCAGACAGCCTGTGCTATTACCTGGAAAATCAGAGCCTGCTTTTCGGCGGCGACGTCCTCTTTCTGGACGGTGTCGGGCGCACTGATTTCCCCGACGGTTCCGGGGCCCTGTTGCTCAGCGGCATCATCAAAAAACTCTTCCCCCTGCCGGATGCCACGCGCGTATTCCCCGGCCACGGCGACGACACCACCATAGGCCGGGAACGGCTTGAGAATCCTTTCCTCACGTGACACGCTGATCGTCATTTCACCTAATGCCGCGTTCACTCCATGACCTGACCTATGACCAGCTCCGCGAGGTGCTGGTTTCTGCAGGCCTGCGCCCGGCGCATACCGGCACGCTTTGGAATACCCTGCACTTCCGCGCCATGGCCGATCCCCTGGCCCGCGAGGACCTGGCTCCACCCCTGCGCAAATGGCTCGCGCAGGTGCTCAGTGACGGCACCTGGATGCTCGATGCCCCTCCCGTCTCTCTGGACACCCCAAGCAGCGATGGCCTCACGCACAAATTCCTCCTCCGCATGGCCGATGCGCAGGAGATCGAGACCGTCATCATGGGCTACACAGGCCGCCACACCGCCTGCATCAGCACGCAGGCGGGCTGCGCCATGGGCTGCGTCTTCTGCGCCACCGGGCAGATGGGCTTTGTGCGCCACCTGCGCCCAGGCGAGATCGTGGCCCAGGTGCTGCACGCCCAGCGCAGCGTGCGCGCCAAAGGGGAAAAAGGCCTGCGCAATCTCGTCTTCATGGGCATGGGCGAGCCCCTGCACAACTACGACTCTGTGATGACCGCCCTGGACATCATCTGCGACACCCGCGGTCTCAACATCGGCCCCAGCAAGATCAGCGTCTCCACCGTGGGCGTGGTGCCCGGCATCCTGCGCATGGCGGCGGAAAACCGGCCCTACAACCTGGCCGTGAGCCTGCACGCCGCTACCGAGGAGGAGCGTGCCAAATTGATTCCCGCCAACCAGCGCTGGCCGCTCACTGATCTCATGGCCGCCTGCCGCAGCTACAATGCGCAGACCGGCCGCCGCATCTTCTTCGCCTGGACTTTGATCGATGGCGTGAATGACACGCCCGAGCATGCACGCCGCATCGCCGAGCTGCTCCATGGCCTCGACGCCCACATCAACCTCATCCCGCTCAATCGCACGGACGGCTACGCCGGAGAGGAGAGCACCAGCACCGCCGCCGATGCCTTCCACCGCATCCTCCAGGACGCCGGATTCCCCTGCACCATCCGCCAAAGGCGTGGCATCGATGTAGCCGCCGGCTGCGGCCAGCTCAAGGCAGTGAAGAATCGGCGGAAAATAGCGGCTTGATGAACTCCCCGTGAAGCCACTGTGAATTCGGCTTCACTAAACCATCCCTCGCTTGCCGCGCCTGCTCGGAGAAGCGTATCGTTGCTCCAGCCATGTCTGCCCGCGTCTTTCTGCTGAACCTGTTCGCCTGCCTGTGGTGCTTCCTTGTGCTCAATCTGCGCATTCATCTGGCAGGGCATGACTACTACGCATTCATGGTGTGGAATCTCTTTCTGGCCGCCATCCCACTGGGGCTCAGCCTGGGCCTGCGCCGCATCAGCCGCCTCTCCGTGGCGCTGCCCCTGCTCGCACTCTGGCTGCTCTTCTTTCCCAATGCCCCCTACGTCCTCACGGATTTGATGCATCTCAACGAGCACCCGGGAAATGTACCCAAATGGCTCGATCTCCTCATGCTGCTCTCGTTTGCACTCGTGTCGCTCTGGCTCGGTTTTCAGTCCCTGCACATCGTACAGCATTGGGTTGCGCGGAAGTTCTCTCATGCCACCGCGTGGTGCGTGAGCGTCGGCACACTCGGGCTGAGCGGCTTCGGTGTTTACCTCGGACGCTTTGACCGCTGGAACAGCTGGGACCTCCTGCACCGCCCCGTGTCCCTGCTCAGTCGCATCGCCGCCTACGTGCTGCATCCTCTGGCCCACACCCGCACCTGGGGTTTTACCCTGGGTTTCGGCACGCTGCTCATCCTCGCCTATCTTTTCTGGTTTTCCTCGTCGGCATTGGTTCCTGACGAGCGTAAGCTCGATTAGCCGTGCCCAGCTACGATCCCAGCCACGACCACCTCCTGCTCTTTGACGGCGCCTGCCATCTCTGCGACGCCAGCGTGCACTTCATCGTGCGGCATGATCCTGCGGGCCGCATCAAGTTTGCCCCCATCCAGAGCACGCTGGGTCGCAGGCTCTATGCGCAGCACGGGCTGGACCCAAACAGCCCCAGCAGCATGCTTTTCATCACCCCCCGGGGAGCCTTCAAGGAAAGCGATGCCGCGCTCGAGATCGCCCGCACACTAGGCGGCGCATGGCAGCTCGCGCTCGCCTTCAAACCTTTGCCGCACTTTCTGCGGGATGCCGCGTATGGAATCATCGCCCGCAACCGCTACCGCTGGTTCGGAAAACACGACACCTGCATGCTGCCCACGCCCGAGCTGAAGGCACGCATGCTGGAATAGCACGCTCAGCCGCCCACACGCGGCCCCGCATCACATAAACTTCTTCACGCGGTCGTGCACATCCGCCTCCAGCCGCTTCACATAGTTCACCGAGTACTCGATCGGGCACAGGCTGTCGTCCTGCGTCAGCGGCGTCAGATCCATCGCAAAGGTGAGCAGGCTCGTCTTGTCCGTCGTGTGGGAGTCAAAGTAGGTCGCATTCGCGTGGCGCAGGCCTTCCTCCGCCAGGTCATAGCGCTTCCCTCCGCTGATCTGCGAATCAAACACTCCCAGCAGCGGGCGCAGCATGTGCGGGTGCTTGTCCACCCACAGCATCACCTTGTCGTCGTGCAGCAGCCAGTCCAGCTTGCGCCACACCTCGCAGCCATAGACCTTCTGCGGGCGCATCTCCGGCGGCAGCTCGCGGATCGCCTCCAGGCAGCGTAGAAACGTCGCCACATGCGTGTCATGCCTGTCGCACGGGTTGTGGAGGTACAGGATCTTCGGCTGCGCATGCTCCAGGATGAATTTCAAATCCGCCACCGCCGGCGCATGCCGCGGCTTCTTGATCTCATCGCTCGGGTAGCCCAGCTGCACCATGATGCTGTACTCGCCCACATACGCCGCCTTGCGCTGCTCGATCAGGCGCACCTTCTGCATCTCCTCGTCCGTGTAGCTCTCATACGGCCCCTTGCGCGGGCTGCCCGCACCATCCGTCACCACCACGCCGCCAAACCACTGGCCCTTGTCGTGAAAGCACTCGGTGATGCCATGATACGCGGCGATTTCCAGGTCATCCTGGTGGGATACAATGCCCAGATGCGTGACGCGCCGCAGCGCGGTCCACGGTTCAGTTTCGTCTGGAATGTAAAGATCGTGTTTGGGATGTCGAAATTGCACGGGATTGTGACCATGCACCGCATGACGGGCAGTGCCAAGCGCATTCCCATTCACCCCTCCCTAACGTCTGGACAAAGCCCGCCGCCACGCCATGATCGGCACCCCGTCTAATACCAACCCAGCCGCTCCCCTGCCCATGAGCTTCACCGCCCAAATTTCCGAAGACCTCAAAAACGCCATGCGTGCCAAGGACGCCGTGGCCCTCAATGTCATCCGCAACCTGAAGTCCGCACTCAAATACGCCGCCATCGAAAAACTCGGCGCCGACGGCGAGCTGGGCGATACCGATGCCCTCGCCGTCGTCCGCAAGGAGATCAAAAAGCTCCAGGATAGCGTGGACGGCGCCGAAAAAGCCGGACGCCCCGAAGCCGTCGCCGCCGCCAAGGCCGAGATCGCCGTGCTTGAGAAATACCTCCCCGCCGCCATGAGCGCCGAGGACCTCGGCAAGCTCGTCGAGGCCGTCATCGCCGAGCTCGGTGCCACCTCCAAGAAAGACATGGGCGGCGTCATGAAGGCCCTCCAGGAGCGCGTCGCCGGTCGTGCCGACAGCAAATCCATCTCCACAGAAGTGGCCAAACGCCTCGCTTAACCCCCGTTTCCCAGTGCTCTGTTCCCCGTTCATAGTTCCCCCTTGCTCCCCTCGGGCAGCAGCGGAACCAAGAACAGCGAACAACAAACAGCTAACCGGGAACAGAGAACCGAGAACCCAATGACCTCCGCCATCATCGTTGCCGCAGGCAGCAGCCGGCGCATGGGGTTCAATAAGCTCCTGGCTCCCCTGGCAGGCAAGCCCGTGCTCAGCCGCACCCTCGCCGCCTTCCAGGCCTGCGAGGCCGTGGCCGAGATCATCGTCGTCACCAGCGAGGCCCTCCGCCCCGAGATCGAGGCCTGGCGCACCGCAGGCGGGCTGGAAAAAGTCACCCAGATCATCATCGGCGGCGCGGAGCGTCACCTCTCCGTCCATGCCGGCCTGCAGGCCCTCAGCCCCGCCTGCGACATCGTCGCCGTCCACGATGGCGCACGCCCGCTCATCTCCGTCGCCCAGATCACCCGCTGCATCGAGGCCGCACGCACCCAGGGCGCCGTGGCCTGCGCACGCCCCATGACAGAGACCCTCAAGCGCTGCGATCCCTCCGGCCTCATCATTGGCTCCATTGACCGCGCCCACGCCTGGATCATGGAGACCCCCCAGGTCTTCCAGCGCCCCCTCCTCGTCCACGCCTACGACGCCGTCATCCGCGACTCCCTCCTCGTTACAGACGAAGTCTCCGCCGTCCAGCACCTCGGCGCCCCCGTGCACGTCGTCGAAAACTTTGAACTCAACCCCAAGATCACCTTCCCGGCAGACATCCTGCTGGCACAGCGATTTGTGGACTGATCTCCCCCATGCCCGACTCCGCAGACCTCGACCACGCACCCAGCCTGCCACGCCGAAACTGGGCGTCCATCGTGCTCGTGCTGTTCGTGCAGGCCATGAACTCCTTCAGCGACAACTTCGTCAAGATGTTGCTCATCGCCCTGTCCATCATCATCGCCAAGGACTCCTGGGTCGGCCGCCACATGGAGCTCTGGCTCGGCGCCATCTTCTCCCTTCCCTACATGATCTTCGCCCCCCTCGCGGGCTACTGGTCAGACCGTTTCTCCAAGCGCAACGTCATCGTCTGGATGCAGGTCATGCAGATCATCTGCTTCATCTGGCTCTCCCTCGCCCTGTGGATGAAGCGCGTGCCCGGCTCCCTCGAGATCTCCCTCGTCGGCTTCTTTGTCCTCGCCGTCCAGGCCGCCGTCCTCAGCCCGGCCAAGATGGGCATCATGAAGGAGCTCGCCGGTTCCCGCCGTCTCGGCCAGGTCTCCGGCTGGCTCCAGGTCACCATGCTCGCGGGCATCCTCGGCGGCATGTGGGCCGGCGGCGTCTGGTACGGCACCGAGTATGAAAAGACCCACGATGCCTGGATGTCCGCGCTCTGGCCCCTCATCGTCATCAGCATCTTCGGCATCGTCGAGCTCATCGCCTCCATCTGCATCCAGCCCACCCCCTCCCACACCGAGGTCCACTGGCGCAAAGGCATGGCCCTCGAGCACTTCGAGAGCCTCAAAATCGTCTTCCGCCGCCGTTCCATCCGTCTCGCCGCACTCGGCGTCACCTACTTCTGGTTCATCTCCAATGCCCTCAGCTTCATCCTCGTCACCCTGACCAAGGAGCTCCACCCCGACACCGGCCACGGAGACGGCCCCATGGAGCTCGCCAAGGTCGCCGGCATCCTCGGCATCGGCGTCATCAGCGGCAGCTTCTTCGCCTCCCACATCTCCAGAAACCGCATCGAGCTCGGCCTCATCCCCCTCGGCGGCTTCGGCCTCGTCGCCGGTCTCCTCTGGTCCGGCCTCGCCCCCCTCGGCAGCAGCTGGATGTACGCAGGCATCATCTTCACCGGCGCCGCAGGCGGCTGCTTCATGGTCCCCCTCTACGCCTTCGCTCAGGACAAGGCGGAAAAGCAGGAAAAAGCCCGCATCCATGCCGGCATGAACCTCATGGACTGCCTCGGCACCCTCGTCGCCGTCGCCATCGTCGCCCTCATGAAGTGGCTCGATCTCCACTCCTCCACCCAGTTCCTCATCCTTGCCATCCCCACCTTCGCAGCCGCCGTTTACATCATGCGCCTGCTGCCCCAGGACCTCGTGCGCTTCCTCATGCTCGCCGCCGTCCGCTTCCTCTATCGTGTAAAGCCCGTCCACGTTGAGCGCATCCCCGCCACCGGCGGCGTCCTCCTTTTGCCCAATCACGTCAGCTACGTCGATGCCCTCATCGTCGGCTCCGCCAGCCGCCGCCCCGTCCGCTTCGTCATGTGGGACGCCCTCTACAATCTCTGGTGGCTCAAATGGCTCATGCGCCTCGTCGGCACCGTCCCCATCTCCGCCACCCGTGCCAAGGACGCCGTCCGCGCCGTCGCCGCCGCTCTCAAAGAGGGCGAGATCGTCTGCCTCTTCCCCGAAGGCCAGATCACCCGCCACGGCATGATCAATGAGCTCCGCCGCGGCTTCGAGCTCATGGCCCGTCAGGCCGATGCCCAGGTCGTCCCCGTCTATCTCGACGGCCTCTACGGCAGCATCTTCTCCTTCCAGGGCGGCAAATTCTTCACCAAGCGCCCCAAGCACATCCGCTACCCCGTCTCAGTCCACTTCGGCCAGCCCCTCGCCCCACGCGCCGCCACCGCCGAGGCCGTCCGCCAGTCCATGCTGCAGCTCAGCAGCTCCGCCTTCCTCCAGCGCAAAAGCTGGCTCCACGCAGAGGCCGACCTCCCAGCCTTCGCCAATGCCCTCCGCCTCGCCGAAGTCGAGTGGCATCAGGCAGGCGATGTCTTCCTCTCCCTCGAGCCCGAGGGCAGCATCATCCACCGCACCGTCAAAGCCCTCACCCAGGTGATGCCCGGCACCAAATTTATCGAGCACCCCACCGACGCCCACGCCACCCACATCGTCGCCTTCTGCACCCGCGCCACCCTCCCCAGCCTCACCGGCCACGAGCGCCTCGTCTTCTGCCTCGACAGCGATCCAGTCGATCTTCCTCCCGTGGGCTACGTAGCTTTAGCGAAGGAGGCTCCTCCTCCTCTTACTCCTCCTCCCTCGGGCTACGACTCGTCCTCCGACTCGTCCTTCGTAGCTTCAGCGAAGGAGGAAGCTTTAGCGAAGGAGGCTCCTCCCTTGTCCGACTCCCCGGCCCAGCCTCAGCCCCCCAGCTTGGGCTACGACTCGTCCTTCGTAGCTTCAGCAAAGGAGGAAGCTTCAGCCAACGCCCCAAGGACCGGGGGTCTCCGACCCCCACTCTGTCCTCAGCCCTCGCCCGGATCTCCGTCTCCCTCCCCCAGCTTGGGCTACGACTCGTCCTTCGTAGCTTTAGCGAAGGAGGAAGCTTTAGCAAATGAGGCTCCTCCCTTGTCCGACTCCCCGGCCCAGCCTCAGCCCCCCAGCTTGGGCTTCGAAGCTTTAGCGAAGGAGGCCCTCCGCGGCTACATCGATCCCCTCACCTCCCTCCTCCTCAGCACCGAGACCCCCAACCCGCCCATGCCCGCCGGCGACAAAGACGAGCAGCTCGGCCGCAAACCCAACTCCCTCGGCCGCCTCCTCCCCGGCCTCGCCATCCAGCCCACCCCCGAAGGCCTCCACATCACCGGCCTCCTCCCCAAAGACGACCGCACCATCAGCCTCTCAGGCATGAAAGTGGACGAGCACGGCTTTTTGGTGGCCACGGTTTGATTCTGATTCGCGGTCATTCTCGGCCAATGGATGGCGGAGCCATCCNNNGTTGAGCGAAGACGACCGCACCATCCTCCTCTCAGGCATGAAAGTGGACGAGCACGGCTTTTGGGTCACCACGGTTTGATTCCAATTCACGGTCATTCGCGGCCAATGGATGGCGGAGCCATCCNNCCAGCCTGTAGCGAGGGGTTGAGCGCAGCGACACCCCTCGTAGAACGCACATCCCACCTCCTCTGCCACCGCATCGCGTAGCGATGCCAGCACTCACACCATGGCGCATTGAAAACGCGTCTGACCTCAGCGGTTGAGATTGGATACCCTTCGCGAATGACCACGGCCACAACCGTGAGACCGCTCCCATTGCCACCCGGTTTTTAGCACCAAAGGTGCGGCCTAGCGCAGCCCAGGGCAAGCAGCCTGTCCTCCGAAGCTCGCAGAGCGAAGGAGGAAGCCTCAGCGAGCACCGCCCTGGGTATCCGCCCCAGCAGCCCGGGCAGCAAACCCATCACCTTCTTTACACGCCGCGCCCTCCAGCAGCGACTTCCCGCCATTCCATCTCGTCGCACCTCCCTTCTCGCCACGATTTCACAGGCCCATTGATGGCGTAGCCATCCCAGCCTGTAGCGAGGGGTTGAGCGCAGCGACACCCCTCGTAGCACGCACATCGCACCACCTCAGCCACCGCATCGCGTAGCGATGCCAGCACTCACAACATGGCGCATTGAAAACAAGTCTGACCTCAGCGGCTGAGATTGGATACCCGTCACGAACGACCATGGCCACAGCCGCAAACCCAACACCCTCGGCCACCTCCACCCCGGCCTCGCCATCCAGCCCCCCCGAAGGCCTCCACATCACCGGCCTCCTCACCAAAGACGACCACACCACCATCATCATTCCCGGTGCAAAAATGGACGCGCAGGGATTCTTGGTGATATAACAATACAATGGCGTGAAACTAAGATTTAATCAATGTCCTGAAATGTGGCTTCGGGCGCAGGTTGCCCCCTATACAGCCGGATTTTCTTGGCCAGCGTCCTCTCCACCGCCCTCTTTACTCGCCTTCATTATTAAGTCTCCTCGCACCAACTGACCATTATGAGACATAAAGGCCATGATCGGGAATAGGCAGAGTCTAATTGTGAGCCACCAAAGGTTCACTCCTGGAATTGATTGACAGTTGGCTGAGTCAACAAAGCCATGAGCTAGTTGGTTTCGGAAATTAAAACCGGATTTTTCTAGCAAAGCACCACGAAGCTCGAAAAGTAGTCGCTCACCAAAAATCGATTTGGCCTCCGGCATTCCAAGAAGAGGTCCAAGGATTTTGAGCGGTTGAGTGCCATCACCCTCCAAGTTCCTAGAGCCTGTTATTAACTTTTGGG
>DDFC01000028.1 GCA_002336895.1 Verrucomicrobiaceae bacterium UBA1938
GCGCTATCTATTTGCCGGATTAATAGCAATACTGCCTATAAAGCCATTGAGGCCAAGGTGCAGATGTATCTTGGCCGCCACCTTGCGCCTGTGACACCTTGCCGAGTTCATGCAGTTGGCCACCAGTGTGGGTTGGTTTCGACATCACAATTCTAATCAAGTTGCTTCCACCCCCCATTCAGCGTACTTCCCTCAACAAAAACTCATCCACATAGGAACAGCTATAAAAAGTGTAAATCACTCTTATTTGTTATATGTTTAACGATCAGGCTATTTTCTCAATTCGACGAGTTTTCTGAATAATTTCTTGGTAGACTCTTATATATTCATTGGTCAACCCAAGTTCCTTAAACATAAGAATCCTGGCCTTAGCCTTCTCGAGCAGCTTACATTTCAAGCTTTCATCAAAGATCAAGCATCGCATTTTATCAGCTAAATCTGTAGCATCACCGTTCTTGAAACAGATACCGGCATCCCCAACGCATTCAGCCATCCCCCCCCGCTCTGATACAATGACACACCTTCCTGCAGCCAGTAGTTCTAGTGCAACGCCCCCCATCGGCTCTTCGTAAATCGAAGGAACAATGCCAATCGGAGCTGAGCGGATGACACGACTTAATTCATCCCCTTGCAATACTCCAAGAAACTCTATATTTTCTCGGACTTCAAGTGTATTCACCAATTTTTCCAATTTTTCTCGCAGTGCTCCGTCCCCAACCAACGCTAGCTTTAAATGATGGAGTTCGTACTCATCGCGCAAAATTTTTACAGCTTGAATTAATGTTTCCACACCTTTTTCGTTCACCATTCTGCCAACAAAAACAAAATCAAATTTTAGTTCTATTTTAGCCTCATAACAGCAAAATCGATCTAGGGGATAAGGCGTGTATGACACCCACAGACTCTTCAATCTCAATCTTTTTGCCACCCATTTGGTAGCAGCAATGTTATGAGCATAGAACAACGCGGTCAGTCTGCGAACTGCAAGTTTGACTCCTTCAATAACACCTTTGACGATACCCAATCTTTTCAAGTGATGCTGAAATGACAACCATGGTGTCAACGGTGTTGGCCCATTGTCATCCCACCCCAAACCGTCAATGCATGTGATCTGATAACCATTGTGAGTCCAGGCAAATGGCACTCCAGATAATAATGCATATGGCACCATGCCTAAGCTTGCACCATTGGAGTGGATAATGTCTGCAGAACGCGCTAGGCGCAACCGTTCGCGGATCGACGGACATCTGACAACTTCAAATGAAAACGGCATTGTAGATTCACCTGGCGTTTCTGTGACAACCACAACACTATGCCCTAAACTGATTAGCTGCTCAGCCAATGTGGCGGATATTGTTTCCACGCCGCCAACCGCAGGGTGAAACGTATGTGAATGCAATAGTATATGCATCAATTTTTTTGGAGAATCTTTAATCAATGGGATGAATCAGTATAATAATGTGCCAAATGCAGCCCTCATCTGCTGGCGAAATCTCTTGGGCGTGAATTGACCTGCAAAAAGGCGACAATTGAGTGAGTCTTCCAAGACTATTTCACTTCGTTCTATGTAATGATGAATTCGTTCGGCCAATGCTTGGCTATTCATGGCAGGAACTTTCCACGCTGGGTCAGGGACAGGAGCGCCGCAATTTTCGGTCAGAATCACGGGTATGCCACAGGCCATGGCTTCAACCGCCACCCAGCCGAAGGCATCTGCCACTGAAGGTAGCACCATGAAATCGCTCTGGGCATACAGATCACGAAGCCGATGCTTGGTAACAGGTCCGACAACCTTCACCTTGGCTCTTCCCAGCTGATCAGGAATGGGAAACTGACCGGTCGGGCGCCCTGCCAGAGTCAAATTCACAGGTGCGTTAAGAAGCTTCAATGCCTCAAATAGAAACGGCAACCCTTTGCGAAAAGAAAGCTCTCCTACAAAAAGAAGCTCCAAATTTGCGTTCATGGGCTTAGAACTCCGCTCAGTGACTGGATGCCAGAAGTCCACATCCACCCACAATGGATTCACAAACAGCCCGCTCGCAGGAATACCTTGAGAGATGAAACTATCCTTCTGAATCTCTGAATAGACCATCAGCTGCTCAGCCAACGCAAATTCCTCAAGCTTTCGTTCCATCATTTCAGGCCCGTCAGCAAAGCCCTGCCACACGACTCCGGCACGATCAGCTGCCTCACTCATCAAACGATCCAGTGTGACCGGATGAAATTGCGGGCAGTCGTGCAAAGTGCGAGTGCCCAAAATTTTCGCCACTTTAAGTGATTCCAAAGCGCAACGTTCCGTGGTTACTAGAACTCTAGGTGGAGATCTTCGTAACTGGCTGGCATAGTACCGGTCAAAGTCCACAAACATCTCTATCGACTCAAGCCCCCCGCCGAATCGCTGACGCAGTGTGTTTTTAAGCCACGGCCAGGGGTTTTCATGCACTCGTCGGACCTCCAGCCCCGCAATTCTCCGATTGCGCAAACGTTCAGAGCCCAGCAGGCGGCTGGCAACGCCCCCCCAGCAGCCAGGAGCATCGTAAGTTGAACAATGAAACTCCCGCAGCAACCCCATTTCCTGAGCCGCCAGGGCACACTCGTAAGCCGTGTGAACGCCCGAGTAAACAACATCAATCATTGGCGCCAGAAGATGAGGTACCTCGAATAAGTTTCACAAAAAAATGAGTCGTTGCGCTAAGACTGTGCCTTTCATACCACTGCAATAATGAGTGCTGCAAGGCATCCGGGCTGGCAAGATCAGACAAAATCCCTGCTCTCGCATAGTGCACACCGGCACGGAGATCATCCAAAAGAGAGGAGGTTGATATTGGAACGAGGGGGATTACGCCATGAGCAGCGAAGGCGGCGAAGACGCCAGACTTGGCGAAAAGATTAGGCCCAACAAAAACGAAACCGAAGGCAGATTCTGCAAGCAGCAGGGAAACTTGATCTGCTTTTAAAAAGCCCGTGTGTAGGACTGGTATCTTAAAATTTGAAGGCGGTGAAGCGCTTTTGCCAACGAGAACAACTCGGCAAGCCCCAACATGCGAGGCGGCAATTTCCAGTTCCTGCCAAAGCGCGTGGTAGCCATGCTGAGCAGAGAGATTAGAGGTGAAGAGGACTATCTGAAGGGAGCGTTTGGAAGAAAGTCGCGTCATGCCCGGCTCACCGAAGTTAGAAAAAACCGGCAATACGGGCACTGAAGCCCGAGGTTGACGCGTGGCACGCAAAAGTTCACATCGGTTGAATTCGCAGTTCGTAAGAACAGAATCAGAGTAAATGAAAAGGCGACGAGCCACAAGATGCTGAAACGGACGGAGCCAGAAGGCGCTGTGCCGTGGCGAACTGGAAGCTGCCACTTCATGAAACATTATCACCCGCCGCATTGGCAGTGGCTTCCGGGCCAAGACAGCCCAGACGCGGGCAAGCCAAAGTGCGACACCACGTTTTTGAAATCCATAAGGGGAGAAGTGCAGAAGCAGACAGGTTGTGCTTTCATGATGTCTATCGAGTGCAGTCAGCAGCGCAGATGAAGTCGTTTGTGAGAGAACCTCGAAGGGAAACTCGGTTTTAGCGGCATCGGGCAGCGCGTCATCATGATAAACACCAAGAAAAAGACTCTCGATGCCTTCTTCCCTCCGGAGTTTTCTGGCTAGAGCCAGTGCATAATCAGCCACGCCACATGCTGCAGGGGGGACACGAGGAAGAATGTGTATGACTTGAACGGCTGACGAAGTCATGTGCAACTCACACTGGAAGCTCAAGCGAATTTATTGATACGTGAAGCCAAGTCCAAGACACGAAATTTGTCCACTGGGATTACTTAACTAAAAAATTAATCTGAGCAGATGCAAAAATCGCGCTGAATTAGAGATTTACTTAAATTACACGGTCTTTTGCTTATTTAAAATTTGGGTTCACCGCTTGTAGAATGCCGAAGTCCGACCCTTGATAAAAGCACTTTTTAATCTGCCAGTGCATCGCACCAAGACGTGTCTTCAAAGCTTCAAGAGTATAGCCAGCCCACAGATGAAATTCCATGGTCAGAAAGCGAACTCGTTTCCACGACGTATCGTCTTGAAGGATGTCCCATTCAGCGCCCTCACAATCCAGTTTCACAAGATCGACCCTCCCACCGATCCGATGGACAGCTTCACCAAACGAAACTTGCGGTATATTGCCCGAAGCAACTGTTTCAGACCGCGCATGGACGCTATCGCTCGACTCATGAATGGAAACGAATCCTGGCATCATTCCCACAGCTTCGGGATAAACTGTGTATCCAAAGTTGTCGGCCTGTCGCTTCCAATACGGGCCCATTTGAGGGTTGGGTTCATAGCCGTGAATCACTGCATCCGGCCAAGTCAGTCTGGCGTGTGCTGCAAACAGGCCTGCATGGCATCCTATGTCCATAACGGTTGAAACTGATCGCGGAAGCCGATGAAGGCCATAGACGTCATCGAGAAGAATATCAATAAAAGTCCCACGTGTCCCCGCATCAGCCGGAAGGTGCAATTCGGTCACCATTCCGCTTCGATCTATTATTTGCCGCGGAGTGCAAAAGCTAGCAGCACGTTGAAATGACAACCCAAGTCGATTAGCAGCGATTCGTCTTTGAATTAAAGTTTTAAGTCGTGAGAGCACAAAAATCGAATTTTATGTGTTTGAATTTAGCAGGCTAACAGGAGGAGCACATCGCTTAGGATCTGCTCAATTCTCGAGCGCCCGCCATTACTGCGCGCTTCCACCTGCGCAGACGTCCCCGCAAGCTTCGCTCTATGGCCTTCGTCTTTTCAGACCGACTCCTTATTTCTTGTCTCCATGCATCGAGTTCTTCAGGCAGCAGAAAATCTTCCATCAGCCGATCAATGGGGCGTGCTTTCGACATGTCACAGCCAGCCCAGTGGATGAGGTAGGGCTTACGTTGATTGTCTACCCAGAAACGTTCAAAATGGGCGTCAATGTAATCACCTGCCCAAGTGGATTCCATCCTCAGCGGAGGTAGAGTCACATTGTTTATGACTACGTCGCTTGTGTTTACAAGTAAATTGATGCCAGGCTGCTCATGATGAGGAAAGGTCAGGCAAGTATTTCTGAAGCCTTCGGCTTCACAGCGCTCACGAAGTTGCTCAAATGAATAGAGACGTCTGTCACAAGCCCACTGCCCAGTATTAAAGATGCTCAACTGCCAGTTGGAGGACTTTTGAGACACAAGACTGGCAGACTCTGCCGTGAGAGTTTCGTTGGGATATTTCCAATGTCCGCATGAAGTGATAAAGCCATCGTATGAAGCCAATGCCTCGCGGGGATTGCGAAGAAAAATCACGTCAGAATCCACAAATTGAAAGTTTTTCTCCAAGAGACACTGGTACTTGCGCATCGTTGGATGCGCCTTCCACTGCATCAGCCAGTCGCAAAGCTTTGCATCTTGCCACCATTCTGCATTTAGGGGAAGATCAAAACGACCCTCATGGTAGGGGATGACACGCAGTGGCAGATCACAGCCCACAGCGCGCAAAGATCGCTCCATGGCAAGAAAACGAAGGCGCACCTCAGGACTTGCTAGTGTGGCTATAAATTCCAGTTTCATGATTTAACTACCGCCAAAACTTCACCTTAGGCCCGGTGCAAGCCAGCGCAGTTGCCATACTTCAGGCGGCGGCGCAGACATGCGGCCAATGTTCGCCAATGCCGCGGAGCGCAAAGCGGAAGCATATCCCTTATTTGTTCTCGTCGCGTTATGGGTATTTGAACGAGTTCAAAGGCACGCTTGAAAAGCCCCTCCAAGGCACGTTGTGGAGAGAAGTTTTCCATCCAAACTTCACGCGCTCTTTTTCCCATCTCCAATGCACGGTGCTTTTGCTGTTCCAACAACTGCGGAATCTGGCTGACCTGGGCTTCAGGCACAAAAAGCGCAAACTCTTCCCATTTGATGCCGGAAACAGGCAGCCAGTCATCACTGATGATCACCGGGGCGCGACCGAGTTGCATAACCTCAAACAAACGCATTGAGGCAGGCCCGATCCCCCGTGGACACAAAACAAACTCCGAGTCGAGAATGGTTTGGAGATAGCCTTTCTGAAACGGTTCCCGCTCATCAAGGCCCATCTGCGTGGCGGAAGAACCTGTAACAGCATTCAGCAGCGCTCTGGGATGATTCAAAGCCAGCAAGTTTTGCCTAACCGGGTGCGTCTTAGGATCCCCAACGAAAGAAAATAGGTAACGACGCTCCTTTAAAAAGATTTGAGACTCCGGAATCTCATCCAAGTAAGGATTGTCATGTACTCGCACCAGATAGCTGAACGAACGCCGAGTGTGGGCGTTTGGATGATTCTTGTCGATAGATGGCGATATGGTGCGGCACAATGTCTGCGTCATATCACTGATGTGATATAGCACACATTTCTGCCGATAGGCTCGATAAACAGGATGTCTTAGAACATCAAAAAAGTAAGGATCTAAACCCGCATAGACTTCTGCAAAAAGGATTAGATCTGCATCTGCAGGACTTGGCACCAGATGATGTCCGGCAAAACATCCGCACTTCTCCAGCCATGCAGAAAGAGATGCTTCTCTTTGGGCAGAGTATGCACTAACCAGGTGAATTTTCATCCAAAATAAGGCACGAAAGCCACATCAAATATTTTCGTGCGGTGTCAAATACAGCCACTGCATGATCACCGGACGTCCTTCAGCAAATGCCAGTTCCTTGGCTTCAAAGTCTAGAGAATCCACAGCACTGCATTTGTAAGTGCGTGCTTTTTGCAAGTCATCAATGCTGTGCACCAGATGCACTCGGTGGGTCTTAGAAAACAAACCACTAATTCTATTGCAGAGCCCAGCCTCGATAAAGTCATGAGTTTCGATCAGCAGGTCGGACATGATATAAGCAGCAACCGTATCCCCTGTAAACAGACTGCCTTCAAAGCCTTCACAATCACAGATCACCAGGGCTCGACGTCCTCTGACGGTGGCAGCTAATTGCTCGGCATTCACTCCCCCGCCCACCTCCACACGGCCACTGACACCGTTCAAGCTTGCATTGTCTCTGCATAAACGCTGCGCACGAGGATCAATATCGAAGGCATAAATTTGGCTTGAGGAAAATCTTCGTGCTAGTCCGACTGCATAGTAGCCCTCAGCACATCCTACATCTGCAATGATATCGTAGCTGCGTTTAAAAACAGATTCAAAAACTTCATCTAGCTCGGTTTCATAGGTGCCTAAAAGCTTGGGAAAAATGGCGCTGCAGGCAGCCTCAATGGACGCGTAACGCATTCCGGCGAACTTCCCTTGCAATACTTCAGAGTGGTTTTTCAACCCCTTCAGCAGTTGTTGAATCTGCACATCTGTTCTACGACGCCGAAGCCCTCGCACCAAACGAATCAAGCTGGCTTCGATCGGCCGCCAAATCCAGTCCACTGCTAGACAGCGATCCAGAGGAACAAGAACTTTATCAATAATTGGATGCATGCGGGAAGAAGCTGATCTTTGCTATTCACATGTTTGCCGAAAATTTTGCCGAAATCTTTTTCGCTAGACTTGGATGCCGGTCGTACTGGTGCACGATCCTGACAGCTCTGCCGTTTGCAGCAAGAACACATCCTTCTTCATTGATCGTAAATTCACTCAGATCACTGGTTCCAACCGTGGCAATTTCTTCCTGCCCGTTGAGCACCAGATTTGCATGCTTGATTCGCCCAGCCCGCAGCACCCCTATGTGAACGCCCTGATCAAGGTAAGGGGTATGAATCATGCGGGGAAGCTTCTCCATAAATTCCGCGCAAACGTTCTCCAAATAAGCCATTATCGAAGCCGTATCCCCCAACGTGACTCCGGAGCAGATAACCTTCTGATTAAGCACACTTTCCATCGGAAAGCTCGAGTCATCACCGTATAGCAAGCGGAGCCACCCCTCATTGCCTGACTGCTCTTTGACAAGGACACTTTCAAGTCCAGTGGTCACCCCATGAGGAAGCGAGTCAAAGGGATCCCTCTGAAAAACCACGTCACGACTGTCTGCTAGCATGACATGATCGTATTGAGTTTGCGATTGCAGCAAAAATTGGCGGGCCAGAAAATAGCGCGAACAAGTGATATTGAGCAAGTAGGCTGCTTTATGCTCAATCAAAGGCCGTCTTTCGGGTCTCTTCCGCCATGTTGCACGCAATTGCGTGGCCACCATTCGCGCAAAAGGACGAAAGGTGTTGGCAAGACGCCTGAATACACGGTACCGCTGTTTTGGTATCGGCACCCAGATGCGTGAGCCTGGCAAAAGTCTTTCAAGGCGCTCTTGCTCAGCTTGGCTACCGTGATTTGCTATAAGAACGACCTCTGAGTTGGCGGCTGTAGATGCTAGACTCCGGAGAAATGTCACTGGAAGTTCCAAGTTATTTCCCGCGTAGTTGGCAGTTAAAATGAGCGAACGAGACATTTTTTCAAGAACTGACAGGAAATAAAACACTATCACGAATCGATTCCCAGCGCCTGCGAGCCTGAACTTGTGTCAGCCGGCTCCGCACATGCGCAAGATCATTTTCAATACTCTGACTTCTCAATTCCCGGCTATTTATCACATTAAAGGCCTGTTTGACTGTAGAAAGATTCACATCAGAAACACAGAGCCCTAAATCATGTGTTTTAAAATAACGAATCATAGCAGCATGCTCGGGACCAATTGCCAGTGTCACGGTGCCGCTGCCGAGACATTCAGCCATCTTGGTGGCAATGTTGAAGTTTGTGTAGCTGGCAGTGGCGGAGGAAAAGCCGATTGGCAGCAGCACGGCATCATACTCTCTCATTTTACTCTGCACCTCCGCCGAGGGTAAAGGCTGCATCTTGCACACATGAGAATGTTGCAGATTAGAAGGAAGCGAATGATGACTAAAAATGTCTAGGGTGTAGCCTAGCTCAGGGAGTAACGGCACTAACCTAGCCAACGCATCACCAGGCCAGATGCTCAATGTTCCAAAATAGGCCAGTTTTCGGCTTGGTGTAAAGTCCGTAGGCGCACAAATGCCATCATTAGGCGATGGGGCAAATAGCACTTCAAAATCGATACCGAAAAATTTTTGATAGTGTTCTCCCATCTGCTGACTTATTGTCACTACTTTGGCTGCCTGCCTGAGGTGCCTATCCAGAAGAGGGGCCACATTGCGAGGGTAATTCCACTCGCCATTACGTGGATTTTTAGCCACCCAGTTGTCATCCATGATCCAGGTCACATAACTCAAAGTGCGCAACTTCTGAAGTTGTTCCATGGTGCGAATGGCGAGAGTCGTCTGTGGCGAGGTCAGAAAAAGCGGCCTTGGCCCACTCACAGGGAGCAAGCCGTGGATGCGTTTGGCACACTGGCGGGCATGCCACTTTTCGGCCCATACTTGTCGAAAGCACCACTCGCTTAAGCGACAGCCAAGTATGCGCCGACTAAAATCCGAGCGAAAAAACGGCATCCACTTGATGCTACGCTCACGTAGATGAGGCGCTATCTCATGAAAGTCCGACAAGCAAAACAAGCCATCAAATTCATCCATGTTGCGCCCCAACGTCCGACACAGGGTGACGCCTCCCCCATGCTGCTCGGAAACCGCCATTTCAGCCAGAAACCAGATCGCTTCTGCTTGCCCCGCATTCTTCATCAGTTTCTCTGCTCGGTGGCGACAGGCCTCAGAACAAGACGCTCATCTGACACAAGACCGCAGATTTCTTCGCTTCCAGCAAGCCTCCCGTCAAAATGAACCGCTTCGTAATTCCATCTCTCAACCATGGAGACAAGCGACTCCATGGTGTCTTGCTCCTGCCGGATTCTTCCAGGATGAATCTCTAAAAAAATCATAGGTTGCGAAGCAAGGATGATGTGCTCCAATCCTTTCAGGACTTTAATTTCGTGCCCTTCGACGTCAATTTTGATCACGTCAGGAGCAAAGGAAAGGCTGCCGCACAAGTCATCTCCGCGCTTGCTTATCACACTCAGCGCTCCCGCGGCTCCGGCTTCATCAGCACCGGCGGCCACAGCATGCTCCCATTCATAATGCATCTGCACTATTCCATTCTGAGAGGATAGCGCACACTCGACCGGTATCACCTTCCCTGCCGCATTATGATGAACGTTGTAGAGCAGCCTGGCGAAGGCAATGGGTGATGCATCCACTGCCACCACCTGGCGAGCAGGCTCACTTCCGGCAAAGGCGAGCGAAAACACGCCATGCAAAGCCCCCACATCCAGCAAACGCAGCCTGCCAGCTGTTAATCTGAGGAAGGCATCCATCTCGTCGACCATGGGTGGATAAAGGTAACAAAAAGCAAGAAAGGGCTCAATAGACTCAGGGTGAATTTTAAATCTGAGCTGGTCTCGGAGAACAATTTCTGGCAAATTCACGCCCGAGTTTAACCGCTCGTGAACCTCTTTAAGAGGGTACCTATCCGTATCAGGCCGGCAAAATCTTGAGTATATCTTCCCGCTGCTCTGAACCAGTTTTTTGAGAGAAATCCAAAGGATCGGTGGCAGCAATAGTTTGATAAATCGACGCATTATGATTTTTGACGCTAAAATGTCCTGATTTGCACGCTGCAATGCTCACTTGCTCAAGCAGCAGCCTGAATAGCGGCTTGATTGACAAAAAGAGCATCAGCCCATTTGGCTTCTTTTGTCTCGTCTGCGTGCGCGACATCGTACAATTTGACCAGTTTAAAGCCCTTGCCGTGCAGCCACCCGTAAATTTCATCAAACCACCCCTGCCCTTCATAAAGCGGAACAAAAAGCACCTCGACCAGCACAGCACATACTTTGAGTCCATCCATCATTTGCTCCCCGCCTTTGAGGACGTTGATGTCAGCGCCCTGCGTATCGACCTTTAAAAGGTGTATTCTTGATATTGAACTTCTTTGGCAGACAGAATCCAGGGTGTCCAGTTTCACCTTGATCGATCCCATCGGAACAGCGTAATTACTGGGCTGGTACTTATCTGCGTCGGATGCATTAGGCAGCAGTGAATTTGTCACCGACTGCGAATTGATAAAAAACTCCTTCTCCCCCGGGGCATCACTCAATGCAAAATTATGCGCCTTGAGGACTCCAGCGTTTTTCTTTTCGAGCTGACTCAGCTCTTGAAAAGCCTCTGGAAAAGGCTCGAAAGCGTTTATCCGGGCCCATGGCGCACGACGGATCACACTTTCAGAAAACGCCCCGATGTTCGCACCCACGTCAAAGACCTCAATCTTTTCGCCCAGCTTCCCCATGATGCACAGCACGTCATCGATCGGATTTTGCCCAAATGAGTCTATGCGCACAATCTTTCGATTTGCCTTCGCCAGACAATAACTGAGGAACGATTTTATTTTCGCAAGCATATCGCGTTTAAACATCATTATTTGGAACGAACCGCCATGCCGTCTGAATAGGGGCCTCTATTGGAGGTTCTCACGACCTTGAATCCGGCATCTTCAAGAATTCTGGCGTGTTTAGACCAGCTGGCTTCTCCAAAGTGTGTTTCAAAGTAGAAAGCTGTCTGCGCGGGTAAAAGAGGTACAATTTTGGGAATCAGGTGCTCCTCCCCTCCCTCAATGTCCATCTTCAGAATCAGCCTGCTTGGTTTTTGCCGCTCTAGAATTTGACACAAGTCCACCACTTCCGTAGAAGCAGGCTCGGTGGAAGAACTCATGGATTGGCCGATTGATCCTGAACAACTGCAACCGGCACTGAATGAAGCATATCCGTTGAAATCCGAGACAGCCACAGGTCTGACTTCAACTTCAAGATGATTGGATTCAATTTGAGCCTTCAGATAAGGCAAATTTTCTGAATTAGGCTCAAACACCATCGCCCTGGTTCCAGGAAATTGGTTTTGAGACAGAAGCGTGAACAACCCAATATGACCTCCGCAGTCCATGATCAGGTCCGGCACAAATGGCAAACCTGAAAAATCATAGATGTTGTCCACGAATATCTCGGTGAAGATGATAAAGTGCGACGAGTCTGATGGATCGAGGAGAACTTTTTTTCCGTTCAGTTCCTTTACCTTGAGCGACAGATGCTTCATGAACAGAGGAAGCGGGCTCAGTTTTCTCAAAATCCTCTGAACAAAAGGAATGTTGAGAAACACCATCCACATCAGGGCCAGCTTTTGTGCTGATCTGTCAGCAGTACTGGCATAAGCCCACATTTTTTCAAAAGCATTCATAAACGATTATTATTGACCACCTGCCACAAGGCGATTTTCCTGGAAAGGCTCATGCCTCAAAGACCAGTCTCCAAACACGCGACGCAACACCATGGCTACGCTTTATCATGCCTGGCCGTGGCAATAAACCCATAAACCCCCACAGAAGACTGCACTGCAAGTGACACAGCCGCCGTGATCAAACCGAACAGAATGACGGACTGTGTTTTACTCAAATCCATGGCCCAAACGCACCATGCTTGTGTCAAAATAATCATAGGTATATACGTCATTGGGCTCCACCAGTATATCCACCGACGAGCTGCGTGCATGGTGTATAAAACCCCGCCGAGATAGCTCAGGCTGCCAGTGAGAACAACCCATCCGATCTCTGACTGCAAACCGGCGTAGTTTCGCCCAAGCAGCCAAAGCAACGGCTGCGGCAGCAGAAATCCAAACACACTGATGATGCCGGCCACCAAAACAGCAGCGCTCAGTATTTGAGCATAGCGACGGGCCAGTATCGAACGTGGAATCCCCGAGATGTAGGGACCCACCAGCACTGAATTGAAGGCCGCAAGCACAAGGAAAAGCTGCCCAATCCGCCCTAATGCGCTGACTTCGGCTATGTTACGCGCAGTGCCAAAAATTGAGCTTATGCCAATGAGTATCTGCCCCTGCAAAGCGGTGAATGCCACGCCAGGAATGAGCGGGGCCAAATATCGAAGCATCTCCGCATTGCGCTCCGGCTGGATCTGGACCGGCTCACGAACATAAGAACGTGCAGCATGTCTGTAATCCCAGCCGGTGCAGCCAAGGGCCAGCGCAGCAAGTGATGCGGCGACCCAGGCATTAAGCACGCCCATCGCATAAAAGCCTGCGGTCAGAACAAGGCGCAGAATCGCCGCCTTAATCTGAGGACGGTAAAATTTTTGCAACAGCCGATGCACTAGCAAGGGAACACCATACAAGCTCCACCCTTGGAAAAACACCCCCAGGGCAATCGTGCCAAACAGCAGGCATTTAGTCGATGATTCCCACGGCTGGGCCCATGTGACAAGCGGGAATGCAATCGCGGCAATGACCAGCACCACATTCTGCATTTTAGACCGCCAGTACCGCGCAGAATAAAGGTAGCCTCCAAGAACGTCTGGATCATGCCCACGTTCACCCGCCAGCGCCGTGATTGAGCCAGAGAAACCGAGATCGACCAGTTGTGATATCGTTGCTTGAAAAGCCACGACGATGCCAAACATGGCAAACTCATTGACATCAAGCCAGCGAATCAAAATGAAGCCGGTGATGAGATTCAAAAACTGAACCGCCGGCTGCCCGAGCAAAAATGCCAGAAGAGGCTTGCGCCAGCGATCAAATCGTGAACTCACAGAATTGTGTACCGAAGCTGAAGCATTTGAAGAGCTCTGCCCTTCTTTCTCGGTGCTTTTGCCAGTGATTATGCCTGTCACTACGGGTCGGTGTTCAGATTCTGATGCATTATCAGCTGACAGTGCATCGACGAATACCTTGTTTCAAGATTAACCGGCTTATTTGTAATACGCTTTCGAACGTATTATCAACCCTGCCTATTAATCAACATCGGCTGCTGCTTGTAATCCCCTCTGCTGAAATACTTCTCGATCCACACGTAGGCGACGATAAAAAAAGTAGCGACTTCCCATCTCGCGAATTTTGAGCTTGGCGGCGCCGGTGTGGCGGTTTCTCCAGGTGATAGGGGCTACAGTCCAAGTGTAGCCGCGCACGATCGCCTTGAGCGGCAGTTCAACAGTAAAGTTGAAATGCGGTGAGAGGAACGGCCGACAGCCTTCGATGACTGTTTTCCGATAGGCCTTGAAGGCGTTGGTCGTGTCATTGAGCTTGATGTTGAAGACTAGGCGGATCAGCAGGTTAGCCAGGCGATTGAGTCGAAGCTTGAGCCATGGGTAGTCGATGACGCCGCCCCCTTTGATGAACCTGCTGCCAAAGACACAGTCCCATCCTTCATTCAGCAGTTTCCAATACCTTACTACATCGCGCACGTCGTCCGACTCATCCGCCATCATGATGACCACCGCATCCCCGGAGATGGCGTCCATCCCTTTGGCTACCGCACAGCCAAACCCACACCTTCCCTGGTTCTGGATGGGGCGAAGCTCCGGCACTGAGGACTCAAGCTGCTTGAGCAGCGTCCAGGTAGAGTCGGTGCTGCCATCATCCACGACAATGATTTCATGTGGCACGTCATGCAGGTTTAGTTCCAGATTGAGATGCTTGACCGTTGAGACAATGCACCGCTCTTCATCCCGGGCCGGGATCACGACTGAAAGCTTGGCGAGCGCAGGTTTCATTCATGAACTCGCTTAGGCAGAAGCTGACCGCCAAAGTGACCGCGCAGCTGCTTTTGCATTTGGATGCGCTGCGCGGGTGTGGCAAAGAGTCCTTCTGAGATTTACAGCATGGACCCCACCACCGCCAACCTGACCCCGGACAACCTGCGGGTGCATGTCATTCACTACACGCGGTTGACGGAGCGCCGTCAGCACATGGAGCAGACGCTGCGGGAGCACGGGCTGGACCATTTCCCTGTATCTTGGGTGACGGCGCATGATCGTGAGGAGGTGCTGGCTGGCAAAGCGTACGAGCGCGGGGAATGGGGAGATCCGCAAATGATTGCGGCAGGCTCGATCTCGCTGATCCTGAAGCATCTGGCGGTTTACCGCGTTGTTGTGGCCGAGCCGAAGGCCTGGCATCTGATCCTGGAGGATGATGTTCTGATCCGCCCCGGTTTTCTGCCAGTGCTGGAGGGCTGTCTGGCGGAACTGCCCGAAGACTGGGATCTCTGCTTTGTGGGCCAAGGTTGCGATCTCCATGTGCCGTGGTGGCTGCGTCGTGCGGGTCAGAGGGTTTACTGGCGCGGCTGGAAGCGTGGGCTGCTGTGGGGGGGCGGTGGCTGCTCCCGCTGCACGGAGGCCTACCTGATCCATCCACGCTGTGCGGAGCGCATTTTGGGCAGCCAATTTGCTCGTCCACCGTTTGACCGGCCGATCGACTGGCATTTGAATGCAGCAGGCGTTGCTTTGCACATTCACTCGTACTGGACTGAACCTCCGCTGGTCACGCAGGGGGCGTTTGAAAGCTGGATGAAAGATCCGCATCTGAATCCTGCAGCAAAACATCACTCTTAGTTTAGTCTGGCAGCGTCTGTCATCACGCGCTCATAGGCATGCACGCAGGAGTCCAGATCATATCGGCGAGCGGCCACTTGGGCTCGGGCTGAGAGTTCGGCGCGCAGATCATCTTGGGTGATCAGGGCCGTCATCGCCTCTGCCAAGCTGGACACCCCTGCCCTGCCATCAGATTCCTGCTCCACAAAAATGCCTGCTGTTCCTAGCGGTGTAGCCAGCATTTCAGGAATGCCCCCCACGGGAGTGGCGATCACGGGCACACCTTGCGCAAGGTATTCGATGATCGAGTTTGGCAGGCTCTCTCCTGGCAGGTAGGTGGGCAGCAGACCGATGTCGAAATCCGCGATCCATTTTTCTGGCACGTCCTGATGCCCGGCGATCTCTATCCAGCGGCGATCTTCATCTGTGAGGCTCGTGGCGATCTCATCCACACATGGCCCCGCTCCCACAAACACCATCCGAAAGGGGCGCTCCACACGCTCCCGCACTAGGCGAGCCGCAGCCAGCGCCTCCTTCCAGCCCTTCCACATCACGCCACGAGCCACCAACCCCAGGGTGACGACGTCAGGCTGCGCAGGACGATCATGCGGAGGCACCTGCAGCTCATGGCCGTAGGGGATCACACAGCGCTGCAGCCTGTCATTCCAAGGAAAGCGCCGGCTAAATTCCAGATTGGCTCTCGAAGGGCAGACCAAAGCATTGAGGCGGTCAAAGATGGAGCGCGCCATTAGCATATCCTTGGCTTCGAGAAAGGAGTAATGCCCGTGATCAGACTCGATGATGGGCACAGCATCCTGTGCGAAGGTTTCGCAGCAGAAGCGCGTGGCGGAGAATAGATGTGTGTTCACCGCATCAAAAGACCAGCGTTCTCTCAGACGCCGCAGCATGGACGCATGCACACGCGCCTCGATGTCGATGGCTGGAAATCTGGCGATAGTCATCTGCCTGAGCTTGTAAAAAACCTTGTAGCCAAAGTCAGTGAAGAACGGCACCGAGAGCACCGGAATGCCAACCAGTCTCTGCTTCATCCCGGCATCCATCCCCTGCAGGCAGGGGATATAGCAGCGGAGTTCGTGCCGTGGTGCCAGCGCACGCGCCAGTGTGGTGAAAAACTTCTCCGCTCCACCAGCCGGCAGGCAGTGTATGGCCATCAGGATTCGCACTCAAAGTAGTCAGTGTGTCTAGCCGCAGTGGCAGAGAGGGGAAAGAGTCTCACGAAAGGAGTGCCTGGCAGCGTTTCAGCACCAGATCCACGCCCAGCCCTCTCATGCACTGCACCTGCTGCGGGCAATCGGTGCGCCAGTGCAGCGGACCATCCGCATGATGATGGCAGCCTATGCATGGCAGCGAAGTGTTGCTTAGCGCCCTGCTCAGACCGTCTGGCGGCAAGAAGCAAACAGGATCGGTGGGACCGAACAGTCCTATAGCTGGCACCCGAAGAGCATTGGCCAGATGCAGCAGACCCGAATCCACCCCGATGAAAAGCCTCGCCTGGGTGAGCAGCGCCGCAGTCTCTTCCAAACTCAGCCGATTGATCCAGTCGTGCGCTCCTGGAATGCGCGGCGCACGCGCCGTATCTCCAGAGTGGCTGTCCAGCCCCGCCTGCACTACGGTGACGCCACATTCGCCTTGCAGGCGCGCAGTCAGCTCCTGCCAGTGCTCCACGGGCCATTGTTTCACCAGCCACGTGGGCCCGCTGTGCACCACCACCAGCGGCCGGGCAGCCAGTCCTTCGTTTTGCAACAGGGTGCGCACATGCGCCTGCGCGCTTAGTGAGGCTGAAATCTGCGGATAGGCCAGCGACTGGCCAGCGCAGCCCAGCAGGCGCGCAAACTCCTCCATGAGATGAATGCGTGCACGCGGCAGCGGCGGCACCTGCTCGTCCGGCAGCTTCGCGTGGCAGTCCAATAATGGGCGCGCCTTTCTGCGCAGCCAGTCGATTCCCCGGGTGTCCGAGGCCAGCACCACGTCGGCCACGCGGGCCTGACTCACAAAGTCCACAAACACCTGGGATGTCAGCACCATAAGGCATGCTCCAGGATGCCGTTTGCGCAGGATTCCCAGAGCTGTAAAGAGACACAGAAGGTCTCCCAGACCTCCATTGCGCTCCACCACGATGAGGCGGCCACGCAGCACCCCGGGATGTAGAAACCTGAGCCATGCAGAAAATGCTTTCAGCCATGTCTTCACGCAATGATCCGGCCCGGCAGCACGGAGAGCTTCTCCCGCGGGCAGCCGAGCAGATTGAGCTGTGGAGGAAACATGAAACGGTTTTCCTCCGTGATGCGCATGAACTGCATCTGCGACCAGTCCACATCCTCACTATTTGCAGGCGGCGGGCTGCCGTAGTGATGTGGCAGGATGGCACCGCCATGCTTTACGCAGGCTGCAGGCATCAGCACCTCGTAGCCCTGGCTTTTCATCCAACGGATGGGCTGCAGTGTTTCCTCGGGTGCCTCTTGATGGAGGAAATTCTCCACGATCAACCACGGCCGTTGCTCGCGGATCATTCCCGCCGCGCCCAGCAGCACCGGCAGTTCCATACCTTCGACATCGATCTTGATCACTGAGACGTCAGCGATGGCCTCATCATCCAGCGTCGTCACCTGCACCTGAGCGCCACATCCGTCCTTGCTCAGCCGGGCCAGTCCGCTGAGCCCTTCGCTCTCATCCAGGAATAGCTGCCCGGCAGCCGACCCCAGCCCGAGGTTTTTAGCCACCACTCGCTGCTCCAGCCCCGCCTGTGTGATGCACTGTCGCAGATCCGCATAAGTCGCAGGACTGGGCTCATAGCAGAAGGTCGTGCCGCTAAAGGCTGGCAACGCCGAAGCAAACAGAGCGAAGCAGCCCCAGTTGCTGCCTGCATCCACAAAGGCACCCGCCCCCTTGAGCAGGGCGCAAAGCAGCACACAGGTCTCCAGTTCGTACCCAGCCTGATACTGCGCATCATACAGCGCGTGAAACTGCGAGTTGCGCCCGTCGAACTCGACCACCCGATCCCCTCTATAGCTAAAAGCCCCCACTTGAGGAACATAACTCCAGCTGGCAATGCGGCGTGCATAACGGCGCAGCAGCGGCACACGCCGCAGCAGACGCTCCAGACGGACATTGAACGGCAGACGAATCAGCGAGAAAGGATTCACGCAGGCAGCACCTCCAGCAGTTCTGTCTCAGGGATCGTGCTGGCACGGATGCTGTCTGCCCAGACCTTCGCAGAGGTTTCATTGGCCATGACGTCAAACATGAGCGCATTCTCCACTACATCTTCATCACCGCGCTGGGACTTGATCCCAAAGTTCACCGAATAACGTCCGGGAGCCAGACGCAGGTGCGGCACGGAGAAGCGCCCCCCCCTGCTCTGCTCAGGAAGCGCCACACGGGAGGAAGCCACCTCATGGCCGCCTGCACTGAAGATGGCCCAGCACAGATGGATCTGGGATGCCTCTCCAGGCCACGAAATGCGCACACGAAATATCAGGATCTCGGCAAAGGGCACGCCCGCGCCGTCGGCTTCCAGTTCCACATCATCAATAACCACCTGGCCGCGCAGAAAGGAAGCCCGCCGCAGCGTGCGGCAGTCCGCGCTGGTCCGCCCCGTGGCAAACGCCCGATGATACTCACGCGAGACCGCTTCCATCGTCCCCTCTGCCACCACACGGCCCTGGTGCAGCAGGATGCCGCGCTGGCACAGCCGCAGCAGCGCTTCCATCTGGTGGCTGACAAAGAGCACCGTCGTATGCTGCCTGCTGGAGAGCTCGCTCATGCGGCCCAGGCATTTTTGCTGAAACACCGCATCCCCCACCGCGAGCACTTCGTCCACGATGAGCACATCCGGCTGCACATGTGCCGCGATGGCAAAGGCCAGCCTCACATACATGCCGCTGCTGTAGCGTTTGACCGGTGTGTCGAGAAACTTGTCCACTTCCGCAAACGCCACGATCTCATCAAACTTGGATCGTATCTCACTCCGGTGCATCCCGAGCAGCGCCCCATTGAGAAAGATGTTTTCACGGCCGGTTAGTTCAGGATGGAAGCCGGTCCCCACCTCCAGCAGGGATGCGACCCGCCCTCTGAGCACCAGGCGTCCGGTCGTAGGTTCAGTGATGCGGCTGAGAATTTTCAGCAGCGTACTTTTCCCAGCGCCATTGCGGCCCACGATGCCGACAGACTCTCCCTGCTTCACATCAAAGGACACATCCTTCAGCGCCCAGAAGTCCTCGGCAGCAGGCCTACCGCCAGCAAGGGCTTTGACAGGATTGCGCATCCAGTGCAGCAGCGACTCGCTCAGCCGTTGGTAGCTCTGCTGTGGTGCCGCACCCAGCTGGTACTTCTTCCCCAGCCCGGAGACGGAGATGGCGCTCATAGAGCCGCCACCTGATGACTCCTCAGATTTCATGATTGAAGCGACTCGTAGAGCTCCATCGTCAGCTGCGCCACTCGTTCCCAGGAGAGAGACTCTGCATGCAGCCGGGAGGCAGCCGACATCCGCCGGACACGAACGGGATCGGCAAGAAACTGCTCAAGCGCCTGCACCAGCACCGGAAAATCTCCTGGCTCAGTCAGCACCGCGCATTCTTCCGTGAGATACTCGGGCACCCCACCCACTCGCTGGGCGATGACCGGCACGCCGCAGGACAGCGCCTCCACGAGTACGTTGTTGGCCGTGGCCTGGGTCGTCAGGTGCAGCAGGCAGTCCGCGCTACGGTAGCAGTTCAGCAGTTCTTCATCTGGAACACCCGAGCGGTAGGTGACATTGAGCATGCCAGCAAAAGCGTCCTTTTCATGCGCTGGACCGACAATGACAAAACGAACGTCCGGTCGCGGCTCGAAATGAGCCGCCACCTTCCGCAGCAGCGGAAAATTGCGCCCGGTGGCACCCACGGCCACCACCTGATGCACCCCGCGCATGGCATGCTCACCGCTGTCTGCCGCAGGAGAAAAGAAAGCAGTGTCCACTCCATGCTGAATCACATGCAGGCGCTTTTCTGGCACTCCATGCTGCAAAAACCAGTCTCGTTGAGTGCTGCTCATGAGAATGATGGCATCAAAGGCACGCAGTCCCTGTGGTCGGCGCACGAGCTCCCGCAGTTGATCCGGAGGGTGGTGAAAAGTGCCCACGAGACTGACTCCTGCCCTTTTCGGCACGCGGTCCAGGAATGCAAAATCACGGTCGCACCAGAGATAGTGAATGATGCCCTGAAAACCACTCCGCAGTTCCGCGCGCAGCCTGCGATCCACTGCCATGCTGCCGCCCATGCACCATCGGGAAAAGCACAAGCGGCGCATGAGCCGCGTGCGCCAGCGAGCCGCCAGCCCGGGAGGATCCCGGCGTGGTGCCACCACCTTTTCAGCGGGCAGGTAATCTGCGATGACATGGTAACCGGAGCGTTGAGCCAAAACCTCATCCTGAGTCCAAGCACAGAGCAGTCTTGGCAGAGACATTGAAGACGGATTCAGATGACGTCGGCGATGGTTCTCTCCACTCGCCGGAAGCAGCCCACCCCCGCCGCCAGCAGCAGAATGCCCAGAACAGATGAGAGCGCAAAACTCTGCCAGTGAAGCGGCACCGTGCCGCAAATGGCCCAGCGGAAGCCGTCGATCACACCCACGACGGGATTGAGCGCATTCAGCATACGCCCCCAATACCCCAGTCGCTCCTGCACGAGGCTGCTGCTGTAGAAAACCGGTGTCACATAGAGCCCGAACTGCACCACAAATGGCACGATGTAGCGGAAGTCGCGGTATTTGACATTCATCGCGGTGAAGAGCAGCCCGGGGCCCATGGCGCTGACCAGCCCCAGAAGAATAAAGGCAGGCAGCAGCAGCAGGCGCCACGTGGGCATCATCCCATGCCAGGCCATCAGGCCGGCCAAGATGACCAGTGAAATGGCAAAATCAACCAACGCCACCAGCATGGTGCTCAGCGGCAGAATCAAGCGCGGAAAGTAGATTTTGGTGATCAGACTGGCACTGCCCACCAGGCTGTTGGCTGACTCGCTCATGGCGCTGCTGAAAAAATACCACGGCAGCATGCCAGCACAGACCATGACAGCATAGGGTACACCGTCTGAAGGCAGCCTTGCCAGTCCACCAAAGATCCCGGCTCCCACCAGGATGGTTAGCAGCGGCCGGATGAGAGCCCATGCCACACCGATGGCGGTCTGCTTGTAGCGCACCAGCAGGTCGCGCCAGGCCAGAAAGGCCAGCAGGTCGCGGAAACGCCAGAGATCGCGCAAGTAGTTTGCCCTGGCACGCCCTGCTTCGATGACCAGTTCTTCCATCAGGCAGTCTGGGTTGCAGTCACAGTATTCACCCACTCCTGGTTCTGTAGGTACCAGACCACAGTTTCGCGCAGCCCTGTTTCCAGGCTGTGGGCGGGAGTCCAGCCGAGATCGAACTGGATCTTGGCCGCATTCATGGCGTAGCGCCGGTCATGTCCCGGGCGGTCGGTCACAAAGGTAATGAGGCTGCGCGAGTTGCCTCCCGCCGCCGGGTGCGATTCGTCAATGAGATCACAGATCACCTGCACCAGATGCAGATTGGCGCGTTCGTTGCAGCCGCCGATGTTATATATCTCCCCCGGGGTGCCTGCGGTGAGCACGGTCCACAGAGCCTCACAGTGGTCGCCCACATAGAGCCAGTCGCGCACATTCATGCCATCGCCGTACACAGGCACGGGCCGACGGGAGAGGACGCTCTGAATGACCACCGGGATGAGTTTCTCCGGAAACTGGCGTGGGCCGTAGTTGTTGGAGCAGCGGGTGATCACTGCCGGCAGGCCATAGGTGTGGTGGTAGCTGCGCACCAACATGTCTCCCCCCGCCTTGCTGGCAGAGTAGGGAGAGCTTGGCGCGCAGGCTGTGCTCTCAGTGAAAGCGGGATCGTGCAGACCGAGCGAGCCATAGACCTCATCCGTGCCGACATGGACAAACCGTGCAGAAGAGAGATGCGCAGCCGTCCATGCAGTGCGGCAGGCTTCCAGAAGATGGAAGGTGCCGTTGACATTGGTGGAGATGAAATCTGTGGGCGTGGCAATGCTGCGGTCCACATGCGACTCCGCCGCCAGATGCACCACATGCGTGATCTCGTGCTGTTGCACCACGCGGCCCACCTCCTCCATGTTGCGGAGATCCACCTGCTCAAAGACATAGCGCGGATGACTCCCATGAATGCCTTCGAGGCTGGCCAGATGACCGGCATAGGTGAGGCAGTCCAGATTGACCAGCTTTTTGATCTCCGGTCTGTCCATGACCAGCCGGATAAAATTGGAGCCGATGAAGCCGGCACCGCCTGTGACGAGGAGATTCATCACGCTTTGACAGCCGCGTATTCGCTGAAGATGCCCATCAGGGGAATGCGCTCGGCGTCCCTGAATCCAGCGGCCTTCAGAGCGGAGACAACGGCTTCCGGACGCACACAGGTGTCCATTGTTTCCCAGAAGTACACCATCATTTCCTCAGCCTTCCGACTTCTGGTGAACAAGCGGACGAAAAAGGGATAAATGACACCAAAGTAGAGCCTGAAGAGTGCTGAGCCGATTCTGCCCGCAGGCCGGGTGGCCTCCATGATCAGGACACGGCCGCCGGGCTTGAGCACACGATGAAATTCACGAAAGGTGGCCTCCAGATCGGCAAAGTGACGAAGCGCATAACCCACGGTGAGGAAGTCATAGGCCTCCCCCTCCACCGGCATGCTTTCCGCACGGCTCTGGACGAAGCGTGCATTCGGCAGTTTTTCTCTGGCCACGGCCAGCATTCCGTCACTAGGCTCCACGCAGGTGATCGTGCTGTCGCCTCCCAAAACTTGGCTGGCGGCCACAGCCACGAGTCCGGTTCCGCAGGCGACATCGAGATGCTGCATTCCAGGCTTCAAACCATGACGGCTCTGCGCCGTCCGCCGGTAGTGAGCACCCGTGCCCAGGAATCCCCAGCCCACCACGGGGTCGTAATGCTTTGCCCCTTGGTCGAAGAGTTCTTTGACATAGCCCTGCCGTTCTTCGGACCGGGCGTATCGATGTGATAGTACTGGATGGGGAATCATGAAAGGTTCAGGCGCTTTTGAGGCCCACACGGCGGACCTCGACAGCCACTTCGTAAAGGTAGTCGCGGTACTCACAGCGCGGCAGTCCGGCGATGAGCGTCTCAAATTGGTCCAGGGAAAGAAATCCACGGTAGAGTGCCGCCTCCTCCGGGCAGCCCAGTTTCATTCCCTGCCGCTTTTCGATGGTCTGCACATACGCAGATGCCTCGTGCAGACTGCTGCTGGTGCCAGCATCCAGCCAGGCGGTGCCACGGCTGAGGCGCTGCACACGCAGGCTGCCGCGGCGCAGGTATTCCTTGTTCACGTCGGTGATTTCCAGTTCACCACGGGCCGAGGGCTGAAGTGTTCCGGCGATGTTCACAGCCTCGTTGTCGTAGAGATAGACGCCCGGCACGGCGTAGTTGCTGCGCGGCTGAGCAGGCTTTTCCTCCAGAGACACCGCACGCCCTTCGGCATCAAACTCCACCACCCCATAGCGCTCGGGGTCATTCACATGATAGGCAAAGATGGTTGCCCCGGAGTGAAACTCCGCAAACGCACGTGGCAGTGCATCGCCACCGAAGAAAATGTTATCCCCTAGAATCAACGTCACGGAGTCTTTTCCAATGAACGAAGCAGCGATCTGCAGCGCCTGCGCAATGCCATCAGGCTGCGGCTGCTCGCGATACTCAATGATAATGCCCCACTGGGAGCCATCTCCCAGCAGTTGCCTGAAGCGCGGCAGATCGTGCGGCGTGGAGATGAGGCAGATCTCACGGATGCCCGACGCAATGAGCACTGTGAGCGGGTAGTACACCATCGGTTTGTCATAGACAGGTTGCAGCTGCTTGGATGTCACCTGTGTGAGCGGATACAAGCGCGAACCCGCGCCGCCTGCGAGAATGACACCTTTCATGCCCCCCTCCCCCCCGCCGCTCCAGAAGAAGCGTCCATCTCTACACCGGTCAAACTTTTCACCACATGCGCAGGGTTTCCTCTCACCAAAACGTGCGCAGGAACCGGACTCATGACGACACTGCCCGCACTGATCACGCTGCCATTGCCCACTTCGACACCAGGGCCGATGAATGACTGGGCCGCCACCCAGCAGCCATCACGAAGGGTGATACCACGAACAACCAGATCAAAAGTCCTCCTCTTGTGATCATGTGACCCCGTGCAAAGAAAAGCCCGCTGGGAAACACATACATTCGATCCTATTTCCACAGCTGCCAAGCTCAGAATCATGACTTCTTCCCCGATCCACACATGATCTCCAATGATCAGCCTCCAAGGGAAGGAAACGTTCACATTACCCCGGATGACCACCCCGCTGCCTATTTTGGCACCAAAGGCACGCAATATAGCCACCCGCAAAGCCGATGGCCAAGGCACCGTGGTCTGAAAAAAGAGCCGCTTTGCAGCCATCCAGACCGCCTCCTTCCAGCGCGGTGCCCCACGGTCAAAACCCGCAGAGGAGAAGGCGGAAAGGTCCATCATGGCTTGAAGTACTCCATAAGCACACGTCCAACCACGCTGCCGCCATTGGTCGCATGCTTGGCGGCCAGATGCATTGCCGGGGTTGGAGCGGCATTTTCCAGAAAAAGGAATGTGACTGTACCATGCTGATTCACAGCGCAAAGAATAAACTTCCAACGCGTGTTAACAGTTTGACACCAATCACTGCTGGAATGTGCCACTTTTCACCAGCAATGTCAGCTTATCATCTTGCCTGCATCACTGATTTTTCGGGTGAAGCAGAAGCTGTTACTCGTTATTTTCTCAGTTCCATGTGCACGTCTTCCACCACTCTATCAGCTTTTGCCTTCTGCCTCGTCGCCTGCATGACTGCCGCAGGGCAAAATGCCCCCCGGTCTGGTGGTGAAAATCAGCACGTCAGCAGCTTGGGAGCCAAATTTACCAGCATACCCGGCACCACGGTGCAGTTTGCCATCTGGGAGACCCGCCTTTCGGAGTGGAATGAGTTTCTTCGGCAGAAGAAATATCCATGGACGTATCAGCCTCACTTTGAACAGTCTCCGGAACACCCTGTGGTGGGGGCAAACCTGCAGGATGCCGTGGCCTTCTGCAACTGGCTCACGGAAACAGAACGCGAAAAGCGCCTGATTGATGGCTCCCAGAGCTACCGGCTCCCCACCCCTGAGGAGTGGGATGCTGCGGTAGGCCTGGCCCGCGGGAGGAAAAAAAACAACCTCACCGCTGAAGAGCGCCTCCTGGACGACCGCATCTACCCTTGGGGAGAGGACTGGCCGCCGAGCTCGAAAACGGCCAATCTCGCCGATGGGGAAATCCCTGGTTATAAGGACGGCTACACCTACACCGCTCCGGTCGGCAGCTTTCCTCCCAGTGCCGAGGGGCTTTTTGACCTCTCTGGCAATGTCTGGGAATGGACGCAGCCGCAAGAGGTGCGCGCCCAGCCTACTGGAGTCCTGCGTGGCGGATCCTGGGCCTACTTCCGTGCCGAATGCTTGACCTCAGCCTATCTCTATGTCGCCCCGGCAGACCTGCGCGCACCCACCATAGGGTTCCGTTGCGTCTTTGAGGACAAGCGCCGCACCGCCAGCCTGCTGGCGGCTTCAGATGCCGAGAAAAGGCAGGCTTTGGAAGAGCGCATGAAGGCCATGACCGAAAGCCGCAAGGTGGATGCCTCCGCCGTGGAAGCTCTGCGCAAAAAGATGCAAGGTAAGGGGGACGACGAGGGACTGCCAGATCCAGCCAGCCTCAAACCCGCCCTGGCGGATGGCAGCAGCTTTGTTAATGCCTTGGGAATGAAGTTTGTACCACTTCATGAAAAGGGTCCTGTGCTCATCTGCACCACTGAGACCAGCGTGCAGAACTATGAAAACTGGATGCGCGCCACAAACCGTGTCTGGAGCCAGAAACCCTCCTTCCTGCTCGGCGGCAATCACCCTGCCGCTGGTGTCTCCTGGGAAGATGCCACGGCCTTTTGTGTCTGGCTTACCGAACGCGACCGCGCCAGCAAGCTCATTCCCGCCACGGCCTCCTACCGCCTGCCACGGGACACCGAGTGGAGCCTTGCCGCCGGTCTTAAAAGCGAGGAGGGAGCAGACCCCGCCAAGCGCCACCTTTCCGACAAAACCCACTACCCCTGGACGCCCAAGGCAGACGACTGGAAGCCCCCGGCGCTCACCGCCAATCTGGATGCCACCAAAATCCCCGGCACGACTGACCCCTACTCCTACACCGCCCCGGTGGACAGCGCCCGCGCTAACTCTCTGGGCCTCCACGAAATCGGCGGCAACGTCTCCGAATGGTGTGAAGACGCCTGGCCCGGTGCTGCCGAAGAACGCGTAATCCGTGGCGGCAACTGGCTAAGCTACGACAAGGATGCCCTGCTGACTTCGGCTCGCAATCATGCCCCCAAGAGCGCTGCCCGCGCAGACCTTGGCTTCCGTTGCGTGCTGGATCTGGGTACACCCTGATCCATTGGCAGTCTTTCAAATGCAGATCAGACCAGCGCGGCGATTACTTCGATCTCCACGAGCGCACCGAGAGGCAGTCCTGCCACGGCAACGGTGGAGCGGGCAGGCTTATGCCCCGCAAAGGCGGCTTCGTAGAGCGGGTTCACCTTGGGGAAATCAGCCATGCTTTGCAGAAAGACGGTGGCCTTGATGACAGAGCTCATGCCCAGCCCTTGAGCCTCCAGCAGCGCACGGATGTTCGCCAGCACCTGGGTGGTCTGGCCTTCAACATCAGAGGCCACGATTTTTCCTGCCGCTGGATCAATCGGGATCTGGCCGGAGCAGAAGAGCAGGCCGCCCTGTTTCACCGCCTGGGAATAAGGACCGACAGCTGCTGGGACATTAGGAGTGTTGTTGACGAGTTCCATGAGCATCTCTTAACGAAGCGAGTCACCGATTCAAGCCCCGCATTCATTCATCATTCCTATCGTGTTTCCTTCAGCCCCCGCGCCTTGTCGATGAGCTGTAGAAACTCGCCACGATACCCCAGCTTGTCCGAGCCCTTGCCATCCAGGGCCAGGCGGCGCACCGTTTCCCAGCTCAGGGTGCCCTTGTAGCTGGAGTCCCGCAGCAGCAGCCCAAAACCAGCCACAGCGGCGCTGAATTTGTACTCCTCGCTGCTGGCGGTGAGCGTCTTCCCCTCATCCTTGACTGGTTTCTCGATGAGCTTGCTAAGGTCGCTGTCGGGCGCTTTGTAGCGCAGTTTCACGGTCATCACCTCGCCGCTCTTGGCAGCCTCGGCCAGCTGAGCAGGCGGAATGACCGGGGCCTGATACTTCAGGCTGTCCACCGCCCGGCGTGACTCCGCACCCGCAGGCAGATCGGCAGGCACCACCTCATACAGCGCCACCACGCTGTGCCCTGCGCCGATCTCTCCGGCGTCCTTGGTGTCATCGTTAAAGTCCTCTTTGGCCAGCAGTCGATTTTCATAGCCGATCAGCCGGTAGCTTCGCACTAGGGTGGGATTGAACTCCACCTGGATTTTGACGTCTTTCGCGATGGTGTCCAGCGTGCCGCTCATCTGCTCCACCAGCACCTTGCGGGCTTCGCTGAGACTGTCGATGTAGGCGTAGTTGCCATTGCCCTTGTCGGCCAGGGTTTCCATGGTGCGGTCCTGCAGGTTGCCGCTGCCAAAGCCCAGCACACTGAGAAAGACACCCGTCTTTGCCTTGTGTTTGATGAGCTTTTCCAGTTCTTCCGGCGAGCTGACCCCCACATTGAAATCCCCGTCTGTACAAAGGATGACACGGTTCACACCACCTTTGATAAATCCAGCCACGGCCTGCTCATACGCCAGCTTGATCCCCGCGCTGCCATGGGTGCTGCCCCCGGCGCTGAGGCGGTCGATCGCAGCCAGAATCTCGCTCTTTTTCTCGCCGCCAGTGGGCGGCAGCACCACGCCGCTGCTGCCTGAATAGACCACCATAGTCACATGGTCCCCTTCCCCCAGCTGCTCGGTGAGCATGCGCAGGGACTGCTGCACCAGCGGCAGCTTGGCGGGCTCGTTCATGGAGCCGGACACATCCACCAGGAAGACCAGATTGCTGGGCTTGCGGTCCTTGTCCATCTCACGTCCCTTGATGGCGATGCGGGCCAGTCGATGCGTCGGCTGCCAAGGGCACGGCGCCATCTCGATGCGCACGCCAAAGGGCTCCTTGGCATCGTGCGCCGGGCCTTCCTCGGATGTGGGAAAGTAATTGATCAGCTCCTCAATCCGCACCGCATCCGGCGGCGGCAGCATGTTCTGGTTCAGAAAACGCCGCACATTGGCATACGAAGCGGTATCCACATCAATCGAGAGTGTGGACAACGGCTCCCGCGCCACCTCCTTCAGCTCGTTTTCGACGATGCGAGTGTAGGATTCGCCAGAAGCATCGGCTCGACCGAGAGCCTTCAAGGCCTCCTGCTTTTGTGCTGCCGGCTGAATGGTTGGGATGTCTTTACTTGCTACGTCCCCGACAAGATAGCCCTTATCAAGTCCCAGATAGTGTGCATCTGGCGCAGGTTCCATCACAGCAGCCACGGACGATGGCTTGGCCGCAGGAACAGATGTCGGCGCATCATCCCTCCCACCGGAGGCAAATATCATCCCCCCCGCACGCGTAGACGGTGTCAGACTCAGAGTCCCGCCATTGATCGTCGTTCCACCAGTGAATGTGTTCACACCGCTCAAGGTAGTCGGCACGGACGGAGGATTATTCCCGAGACCTGCAGGCGTGGAGACAAGAAGTGATGACGACTCCACACCATCTGTCTTCATGCCGGGCACAGGGGTTGCAGGAATCGGCATCTGTCTCATGTCGCCAAAATTCAATCCATAGGCCGTCTGATCCTGCAGCATTTTCAATTCACTCACGTCACGGTCGGTCATCCCACCCTGATTCTTGGTCAAAGCTACAGAGCTAGAGACAGCCACTGTTTGCGGCGCTGCAGGCGGCGGCAGCTTGCCTGCCACAGCGGCCGTCTGCTTCTCCAGAGGAACGTTTTTTGCCGGCTGCCTTGTCGCAGTCTCCACATTGGAGTTCTTCTTTGCATCCACCGCCTTGGGCAGGCTGACTCTGACAGTCGGTTTGTCTGCGACGGCGATCTCCTGCGTTAAGCCCCCATGCCGACGAAACGCCGCCGACTGCCACGCCCAAAACCCGCCCAAAACAACACACGCCGCCACGGCCAGTCGCACAATAACACCTATGTTCCAACGCGTGAAGCGTGGGGCGGGCGATTTCAGAGCAGGTGTCCCGCCTGCAGAGGGCTGGCGAGATGATCGCCCCACGGGCTGCACCTTGAGCTGGCAGCGCTGCTCTTCGGTAAAGGCTAGCGAGTCATCGCGTAGCTCACTCAGCAGAAAGTCGCAGAAGGCCTTTGTCTCGTCGGCCTTGAGTTTATCCTGGGGATTTTCAAGCAGGGCCGCCTCCAGATGCTGACGTTCTTCGGGGCTGGCTTCATCCAGCGCCCAGGCGGTGATTTGTTCCGGTTTCATGATCAAAAAGCGAAAAGGGTTAGGCGAGGGCGGGTTTCAGTTTGGCGGGCTGCGGCTGCTCCAGGGCCTGCCATTTGGTTTTCAGAGCGGCGACACCGTGGTGGATCAGATAGCCCACGTTGCCGATGCTGGTCTGCATGGCGGCGCTGATCTGCTGGTAGTCGAGTCCGGCGATGAACTTGAGGCGCACCGCCTCGCGCTGTCGCACAGGCAGGGTCTCGATGAGCTCTCGCAGGGCCGTCGCGGTCTCGCGCTGCTCCAGGGCGTCGCTCGGCGCAGGGTCGGCGGCGGTTTCGAGGTCTAAAGTTTCTGTTTCCATGACGACAAGGCGGTTATGTTTGCGCTGGTGATCCAGCGCCCTGTTGCGGCACACGGTGAAGAGCCAGGGAGCCAGACGCTCTTTGTCGAGCGTGGCGATGTGCTGGCTGAGCTTCACAAACACGTCCTGCACGATGTCCCGCGCGTCTTCCAGGTCGCTCGTGTAACCATGCGCATAGCGGATGAGGGGCCGCTCATAGCGCTGCAGAGTTTCGAGGAAGAGATCGTGCGAATCGCTCATGTGGGTGTGTTCAGCGGGCATCACGGCTGAGTCCTCCCCATCTTGGAAAATATTTTCACCAAAGGCCAGCCGTATCGTGACGACACCCCTGAGGATGCCCTGGCACAGAACCACGCGCATGCACCAGCCGTGCATGCGACAACGCAAAAATCTACTCACGCGCACTCCGTGCGCAGCTAGGCGTGGTTTACTTCAGCTGCGACGCGATGTCGCGGAAGGCTTTGGAAGAGGCCGACTTCGCCGGATCTTCCAGCGCAATCGGGTGCCCCTGGTCGCCGCATTCACGCACCTGCATCTCGATTGGGATCTGCCCCAGGAGCGGAACGCCCAGGCGCTTCGCCTCATGCTCGCCGCCGCCTTTGCCAAAAATGTGGTAGATCTGCCCGTCGCTCGGGCAAAGGAAGTAGCTCATGTTTTCGATGATGCCTAGGATCGGCACGTTCACCTTCTGGAACATGCCCACAGCCTTGCGTGCATCGATCAGCGCCACCTCCTGCGGGGTCGTCACAATGACGGCTCCATCCACCGCCACGGTCTGCACAATGGTGAGCTGGATGTCTCCCGTGCCCGGCGGCAGGTCCAGCACGAGCACGTCCAGATCGTCCCACGCCACCTGCCGCAAAAACTGCTGCGTGTAACGCGTAGCCACGGGGCCGCGCACAATCACTGGAGAGCCATCATCCAGCAGGAAGCCCATGGAGATGAGTTGCACGCCGTATTTCTCCACCGGAATGATCTGCTGCTCGTCATTCTGGTAGGGACGCTCGTCTGTGCCAAACATGAGCGGGATGCTGGGGCCGTAGAGGTCACAATCGCAAAGCCCCACACGCAAACCACTCTGGCTGAGCGAGATGGCAAGATTAGACGCCACAGTGCTCTTGCCCACGCCGCCCTTGCCGGAGGCCACTGCGAGGATCTTCTTCACCCCGGGGATGCTCGATTTCCCGAGCTTTTCAGAGGCGGTGGTGCCTGCGCCGGGCGGGTCTTTGATGTCAAAATTAAGCTTCACCTCGCCCACGCCGGCCACCTTCTTCAGCACCTCCATGGCCTGCTCGTGGATCAGACGTGGGATGTTAGGGTCACGCGTGGTCACAGAGATCTCGACGGTGACATCACGCCCCTCAATCTGAATACCCTTCACCAGCCCAAAGGAGATGATGTCACGGCTGAAGCCTGGGTAGCGTACTTGGCCAAGGGCGGTGCGGATGTCTTGTTCGGTGGGCATGGGCGGGGTTGGGGATACGCCTGACGTAGCGTGGAAAGTCAAAAAGCGATAAGCAAAAAATGAAAAAGAGCGCCTGGGTGTGGCGCAAAAAAAACGCCGCCTGTTTCCAGGCGGCGTTCGTGGAGAGTTCAGAACTCTGAAGCCGATCAGGGCTTCGGAACTTCGGAGATCGTCTTGAGGATGCGGGAGGCGATCTGGTAAGGATTGCCCTGGCTGTTCGGACGACGGTCTTCCAGGTAGCCTTTCCAGCCGTTTTTCTTGAAGCTGTGCGGCACGCGGATGGAAGCACCACGGTCAGCGATACCCCAGGAGAACTTGTCGATGCTCTGGGTCTCATGCAGACCGGTGAGGCGCATGTGGTTGTCCGGACCATAGACGGCGATGTGCTCGGCGCAGTTCTTGTCGAACTGGGCCATGAGGGCGAGGAAGTAGGGCTCGCCGCCGGTTTCACGCATGTACTTGGTGGAGAAGTTGGCGTGCATGCCGGAGCCGTTCCAGTCAGTGGCGCCCAGGGGCTTGCAGTGGTACTCGACGTCCACGCAATACTTTTCACAAAGGCGGTTCAGCAGGTAGCGGGCCACCCACACCTGGTCGGCGCAGGTCTTGGAGCCCTTGCCGAAGATCTGGAATTCCCACTGGCCCTTGGCCACTTCGGCGTTGATGCCTTCGTGGTTGATGCCAGCGTCAAGGCAGAGGTCAAGGTGTTCCTCGACGATCTGACGGGCGATGTCGCCCACGTTCTTGTAGCCCACGCCCGTGTAGTAGGGGCCTTGGGGGGCGGGATAGCCGTTCTCGGGGAAACCGAGGGGGCGGCCGTCCTGATAGAGGAAGTACTCCTGCTCGAAGCCGAACCAGGCGTCCGGATCATCAAGGATCGTGGCACGGTCATTGGAGGCGTGGGGGGTGCCGTCGGCATTGTAAACTTCGCACATGACGAGCACGCCGTTCTTGCGGCTGCTGTCCGGATACACGGCCACAGGCTTCAGCACGCAGTCTGAGCTGCCGCCAGGGGCCTGTTGGGTGGAGGAACCGTCAAAGCCCCAATCGGGCAGTTCTTCCAGCTTGGGGAAGCTGGCGAAATCTTTGAGCTGGGTCTTGCTGCGGAGGTTGCGGACCGGCTGATAACCGTCCAGCCAGATGTATTCGAGTTTGTATTTGGCCATGGTTGCTTGTGTATATTTTTTGCCCCATCCAAGAAGCGGGAGAACCGCCGCCTGACGTCGGCGGGCACGAAATGAGCACTTCCCATGCCAGACGCGAGACAAATTTTCACCATCCCGCATTTTCCCCACCGGCTTCCCCCTCCTTTTTACCCGTTCTTCCCTGCCTTGAACGCACTTGCGCGTCAGTCGCCTGCACCGATGAGTGCGCCGCATCATGCAAGAAGCCAAAAACACCCAGCGCGCCCTCGTACGCATCGGCTACGACGGCCGCGTGCACAAATACTTCCGCGGCTCCAACGCTGCGGACCGCTTCGCCAACGAGGTGAAGGTGCTTCAGGTGCTGGAGGAGCGCGGCTGCGACTACGTCCCCCGTGTGCTGGAGGCCCACCCGGACCAACTTTACCTCGTGACAAGCAATTGCGGTGCTGTGGTGGAAAGGATCAGTGAAGCCAAGCTGAAGGACCTCTTTGGTGGCCTGGAGCGCGACTACGGCGTGCGCCATGACGACCCCTTCACCCGCAATGTGACCTACCGCCACAGCGACGGCCGGTTCTGCCTCATCGACTTCGAACTCGCCACCATCCTGGACGCCCCGTCTCCGAAACCTGCCGCATGAGCGACACCCCAGCCCCTACCAACCATCAGATCCACTGGTCCGGCATGACCCACCCCGGACGCGTGCGTCAGAACAATGAAGACACCTTCCTGGCCCTCAACTTTGATGCGCGGGAGATGCGCTACTTAGGCAAGGTAGGCGAATCCTGCCTGGACACGGGAGACTTCGTTTTTGCCGTGAGCGACGGCATGGGCGGGGCCAAGTCGGGGGAGTTTGCCAGCAAGATCGCTGCGGAAAAGATCACCCGCTTGCTGCCCAGGAGTTTCAAGCAGTCCGCCCAGCACATGACCGTGGGTTATGGAGACGTGCTGATCGAGCTCTTTCACGCCATCCAGAAAGACCTGCTGCACCTGGGTCGCCACTACGAGGAGTGCCGCGGCATGGGAGCCACCCTGAGCCTTGGCTGGTTCACTCCCGGCTGGATGCACTTTGCCCATGTGGGAGACAGCCGCATCTACTGGCTGCCCAAGGGCGGACAGATGAAACAGCTCACGCACGACCACACCTACGCTGGATGGCTGCTGCGCAAAGGCGAGATCAACGAGCGCCAGGCCCGCACACACCCGCGCAAGAGCGTGCTCATGCAGGTGCTGGGTGCCAGCAGCCAGAACCTGGACCCCCAGATTGGCTCCGTTCAATACGAAGCTGGAGACCGCTTTCTCTTCTGCACGGACGGCGTGATCGACGGCATCTGGGACCGCCGGCTGGGGGACATGCTGGTGAAGGATGATGCCAGGGCCATCGTGGACTACGCCGTGGCAGAATCCGGCAGGGACAATGCCAGCGCAGTCGTGGTGGAGATAGCTTGAGCAGCCTTCACCGCACAACATCCGGCCACCCATCCCCAAACGGCGCGGAGCAGCACCGGGACATCGACTGCATGTTTCATCACCAACCATGAAACGCAACGATCCCATCTCCCACATCATGTCCCGCAACGTGGTCACCGCACACCACGGCGATCCCATTTCCAAAGTACGCTCCCTCGTCCGCGAACACGGCGTCCATCACATCCCCGTCGTCAATGGCGACCAGCTCGTCGGCATCATCACGTGGACCGACATCCTCCGCGTCAGTTTTGGCGACGCCTTCCAAACCGATGAGCGCACTGTGGACGCCACGCTGGACCACACTCTCACGCTCGAGCAGGTCATGCAGAAAAACCCCGTCACCCTGGCGGAAACCGGCACTGTCCGAGAGGCGGCGGAGCTTCTTGCAGGCGGCAGCTTCCACTCCCTCCCCATCGTCTCTGGCGGCAAACTCGTCGGCATCGTGACCTCCACCGACATCATCAAGTATCTGCTCGATCAGTTTTAGGAAGCCGCATTCTTCTTTGCCGTGCGCCCAATGCTGAGATAGGGTGCCCCAGCATGCCCACGCCTCGGAGCCTATTCATCACCGCAGCCATCCTCGCGTTTCCCGCCGCACTCAGCGCGGCAGGGCTGTCTGAGACTTCCGACTATCTCTCAGCGCATCAGGCTTTGGCAGACGGCCTTCCGGGCGTCGCTGGTGTGAAGGCGGAGCGCCTGCTCAAGCAGAAGGGCTGGACTCGTGTGGAGACACGTGAGCTGGCGACCTTTGCCGCCGAGGCATGGACTCGTGCCGATGATGGCGCACGCGTCCTGGCTCTGGCAGACGCCTACGACCTCGACCACGAACCCTTCTGGCGCGGGCAGGCGCTAGCCCTCATGGGAGATCTGCCCGCTGCACGCGCCGCCCTTTCAGAGGAGGGCACTGCAGCCAGGCATCCGCGCAGTGATCTGCTGCTGGCGCAGATCCTCGCCGCTCTCGGGGAAAACGCCGAGGCACGCAGCGTGGCCTCCTCCTTGCTGCCCTCTTCAGATGCCTCGCTGCAATCGCGTGCACGACTGCTGCTCAGCGAGATCGACATCAATGAAGGCAGGCAGCCATCCGGCCTTTCAGCCAAGGACGAAAGCGGCCCTGCGCGCTTCCTGCGCGCCCGGGCGTTGCTGCAGAGCGGCCAGATTCCCCAGGCTGAAGAAATCCTCGAATCCGTCACAAACTCCCGGACTGGCGGAGAGCACATGCACCAGGCCGCCACACTCCTCCAGGTGGAGGCCCTGCTGAGGCAAAATCACGAGACAGAGGCTCAGGAGCAGTTGCTCAAATTTCTCGACACCACAGCTGACACGAGCCTGTGGGAGGAGGCCTTTGATCTGCTCAACCGGGTGCATCAGGCACTCACATCCCCCGCCCCGCTGCCGGAGGCGGTGCTGCGCTGGATCTCCTCTGGCAACACCGCCCAGCAGCAGCCAGACCCTCCCCCGGTTCTGGCCGCCGCCACAGCGGAGTTTCGTGGACATGCCATTTATCTGGCCGCGCAGTGGCTGGCCGCTCAAAAGAGAGATGACGAGGCGCTGGGCATGCTTGAGGCCCTGCTGCACATGAGCCCCTCTCATCCGCGCTGCAGGGAGGCCATGCACCTGGCCATGGATCTCTACGCCAGCCACCATGCAGATGATCGCGTGCTGGCGCTCGCAGTCATGTGGCGCCGGCAGTTTGGAGGCGCCACAGTCCCGGTTGATTTTGCCGTGGGCAGCATCCTCTTCAGGCGTGGTGAATCACGGCAGGCGCTGGAGCTTTTTCAAAACGCCGCCAACGTGGCCGCCACGCTCACTGAACGCCGCCGCGCACTTTTTAACGCCGCTGTGGCCGCTGTTTCAGCAAGTGACACCGCGCTCTACCAGAGCCTCCTTGGCCAGCTGGAGGTCGTGACCAACGGCAAGGACGGTGGAGACTCCGCCGCCACGCTGGAGCTTGAAAAGGCCCTGCATCTCGCCGCAAAGCGCAGCCCGGAGGCCGAGCAGGCTCTGCGCGCCTACATCCGTGCTTACCCCAAACACCCGCGCTACGCAGATGGCTGTATCGCTCTTGCAGAGTGGCTGCTGCTCGCAGCGCCTCCACGGATTGATGAGGCGCGCAAGGCGCTCGACAATGCCACCACCGCCGCTGAACTCTCCCCGGCGCAGCGCGAGCGCATCGGCTACAGCCGCCTGTGGCTGCGGGATGCCGCCGGAGAACTCAAGCCTCTCGTGACAGAAGGTGCTGATTTCATCAAAGCCTGGCCCAAAAGCCCCCTCCTCCCCGAGGTGCGCATGAAGATCGCCGGCGCCTACTACCGCCTGGAGGACTACGCCAACGCGCGCACCGAATTTGAAATCATTGCCAAAGAGTACCCGGACACAGCACACGCAGATACCGCACTCTACTTTGCCGCCATGTCCGCCTCCTCCGTCATGAGCACCGAGGGGCACGCGCGTGCCCTGGAGATCTGGGATGAGCTGGCGCAGAAAAACGGTCCGCTGGCCGTGGCTGCACGCCGCCAGCAGGCGCTTTCCGAGCGCCTGCAAGGCAATCACCTCGCCGCCCTCACCGCACTGGATCAGGTGCTGGCCATGAAGGCGCTCGATCAGGAGCAGCGCCGCATGACTCAATGCGAGAAGGCCGAGCTGCTCCTCCTGCTGGGCAAGACCGACCCCGCCCGTCTGGACGCCGCCGCCGACCTGCTGGATGCCTTTCTCTCCGACCATTCCCTGCCCTTCATGTGGAAGGCGCGTGCCGGTTTCACACTCGCTTCAGTGCATCATGATGCCCGCCGAGACACCGAGGCTCTGGAGGCCTGCTACAATGTCCTGCGCGCCGCCGAGATGACGCCCCCATCCAGTCCCGCCGACTACATCTGGTTTTCAAAGGCCGGCTTCTTCGGTGTGGATCTGCTGGAAGCCACCCGCCAGTGGGATGCCGCTGCACGACTGGCAGAGCAGATCTCCCAGCGCCCGGGAGACCGCGCCAATGAAGCCCGTGACCGCGCCACCAAGATCCGCCTGGAGCACTTCCTCTGGGATGGACCAGCCCCCACTCCCCCCAAAGTGCTGAAGATGGAAGCTCCGCCTTCAGACAAACCCGCCACCCCAGCAGCTTCTGACAAAACAGGAGCCAAAGGCACGAAGAAAAAAGCCAGGTAAAAAACAGGCGTGTGCTGGGGATCTGAGCCTGCGGAGTGCGCCTGCTCCTGCAGCATTCTTTAGCCCGGCCCGTGAAAAACATCTTGCATCCTGGCCCGGCATCTCGCACACTCCCATCCGTTCCAAGTTCTCTCAACTTGGTGAACACTTGGTGTTGTTCCCGGCAGGATTGCCGAAGTTTCCCAGCCTGGTGCTGATGAAACGCGACCCCGCAGCTGCTGCGTGGCCGTCATTCCTTCCGGTACACATCGCGGCGATGCCGCTTTCCCACGCCCCCCCTACATTTCCCAAACCCCACCGCACGGCAGGTCGGCTCATGCCCTCACACCTCCCGCTGCATTCCCAACCGACATCGTTTTCATCATGGCAGGCCACAACAAATGGTCCAAAATCAAGCGTGGCAAAGCCATCACGGATGCCAAGCGCGGCAATGCCTTCAGCAAGCTCGCCAAGGAAATCACCCTCGCGGCCAAGCATGGCGGAGGCAGCCCTGACATGAACGCACGCCTGCGCAGCGCCATCCTGGCGGCCCGCGCGGCCAACATGCCCAACGACAACATTGACCGCGCCGTCAAAAAAGGCACGGGAGAGCTCGGTGGCGCGCAGATCGAAGAAGTCGTCTATGAGGCCTACGCCCCCGGCGGCGTGGCCATGATGATCGAAGTCGTCACCGACAACCGCAACCGCAGCTTCAACGACATCCGCGTCCTGCTTTCCAAAAATCAGGGCACGCTGGCGGACTCCGGCAGTGTGGCCTACCTCTTCGCACGCCGTGGAGAGATCCGTCTGGATAAGGCCGCAGGCACTGAGGACCAGATCATGGAAGCAGCCCTGGAAGCAGGCGCCGAAGACATTCAGGAAGACGGAGATGACTGGATCGTTTACACCGCCACAGACCAGCTCTTCCAGGTGACCGGAGCTCTGCGCGAAAAAGGTCTGAACTCGCGCTCCCAGAAGCTCATCCAGCAGCCGCAGACCACCATCACCATCAGCGACGTGGCCATCGCCAAGGCGCTGGTAAACCTCTACGACGTTCTCGACGACTACGACGACACCCAGAACGTCCACGCCAATTTTGAAATCGACGACTCGATTGCCGAACAGCTCGATTAATCCCCCTTCCCCTCCCGTTTATGTCTGAAGAAAACATCGCCGAGCTCGAAGCCCCCAAGCCCAAGCGCAAAGCTCCGGCCAAAAAAGCTGCCGCCAAAAAGCCTGCTGCCAAGAAGGCAGCCAAAGTCAAAGCAGCTCCCGCAGTGGAAGAAGTGCTGGAAGAAACCGCTCCTGCGCCTGTTGTGAAAGCCAAGGCCAAGGTGGCACGCAAGACCACGCGGAAAAAAGCTCCTGAAGCAGAAGCCCCTGAGCTCAATCTCCAGGTTGCCGAACCCGCAGCGCCCGCACCAGCAGTTGCTGAAGCCGCACCTGCGCCAGCCATCGTGGCCGAAGCTCCCGCCGCTGTGGTGGAAGCACCCGCTGCACAGACAGCCGCCCCTGCCCCCACAGCGCCTGCGACACCAGCTGCGGCTGAAAGCGCCCCCGAGGCGGATGCCGATGATGACGAAGCTGAAGAAAGCACCAGCGGTGCCCCTGGAGCACCCGGCGGTGAAAACAACGGACTCTCCCGCTACACCGTTCTGGATGAAAACGGCCAGCCACGTCCGATGACGGCCAAGGAACGCCGCAAGGCCAAATTTGAGCGCTGGAAGCAGCGCCGTGCCGAGCGTGACGCCCAGCGCCGCTCCGGCCAGGGTGGGGCTCCCTATCAGGGGAATGGCGGTGGCAACCGCGACCGCGATGGCCAGCAGCAGGGCCAGGGCGGACACCACCACGAGCCCGAGCCACCGCAGCCGCTCGGACCGCCTGAGCCTGCCAACGGCATTCTCGAAATGTCCCCCAAAGGCTACGGCTTCCTGCGCCGTCGTGAGCTCTCCTTTGCCCAGCATCCGCAGGATGCCTTCATCGCCCCTGAGTTCATCCGCAAATACGGCCTTCGTGAAGGCATGCAGATCGCCGGCGTGCAGTGCAAAGGCGCACGCGGCCCGCAGATCACCGAAGTGACGGAGGTCAACGGCCGTGACCCCATGGCTATGCGCGAGCTGCCTCTCTTTGAAGAACTCAAAGCGGTGAATCCCAACAAGCGCTACCAGCTTGAGACCGTAAAGGACCGCCTGACCACGCGCGTGATCGACATGATGACCCCCGTGGGTCGCGGACAGCGCGGCCTCATCGTGGCCCCGCCCCGCGCCGGCAAGACCACCATCATGCAGCACATCGCAGAGGCCGTGCTGCAAAATCACCCCGGCACGCATCTCATGATCCTGCTGGTGGACGAGCGCCCTGAAGAAGTCACCGAATTCAAGCGCGTCCTTCCCAATGCGGAAATCTTCGCCAGCAACAACGACCAGGATGTGAAGAGCCACACCCGCATCTCCACCTTTGCCATCGAGCGCGCCAAGCGCCTCGTGGAGTGCGGAGAACACGTCTTCATGCTCATGGACTCCATCACCCGCATGGCTCGTGCCTTCAACAACATCGCCACCAAAGGCGCCACCGGCAGCGGTGGTCTGGCCGTGGGTGCGCTGGAGATCCCGCGCCGTCTCTTTGCCGCTGCTCGCAATACGCGCACCGCAGGCTCCCTCACCATTCTCGGCACCGCGCTGGTGGAAACCGGCGGCCGTCAGGACGACGTGATCTTCCAGGAGTTCAAGGGCACCGGCAACATGGAGCTGGTGCTGGATCGCAAGATCGCCGAGCAGTACATCTACCCCGCCGTGAACATCTTCAAATCCGGCACGCGTCGTGAGGAGCTGCTGCTGCAGCCCTTCCAGCTGGACAAGATCCACATGCTGCGCCGTGGTCTGGCCGGGCACAAGCCCGTCGAGGCCATCCAGCGCGTGATCTCCCTGCTGGAGCGCTACCCGAACAACGCCCAGATGCTCGTGGACCTGCCCAGCAAGGGCTAGACAGGCCCGGGGCATCCTCATACCACCGCACAGCGCAGCTGAGCTTCCTGCTCAGTTGCCAGTGGCGCACGTATCGGGTATGCAGTGCGCATGCCTGCCCCGACACCTGATCTCAAAGTGGACGAGGTTCTGCCGCCAGAGCAGATCAACCCCATCGCGGCAAAGCTCGCTGCCAGCTCTGATCCCAGCGACCGCGCCACGGCGCGTATTCTCGCCAAGTATCTGGATGAGCTTCTGCGCCTGCCCGGCACCAACGTAAGGATCGGACTGGACCCCATCCTGGCGCTCTTTCCCGGCGTGGGAGACACCGTTGCCTCAGGAGCGGGAATCATCATCCTGATCGAGGCGCTGCGCAGCGGCGTCTCCATCCCGGTCTTTCTGCGCATGTCGCTGAACATGGGCGTGAATTTCCTTCTCGGCCTCATTCCCGCAGCAGGCGCGCTGGCCTCCGTCTTTTTCAAATCCAATTCCCGCAACTTGCAGCTGCTGCACACCTGGCAGGCAGGCAACAGCGCGAAAGTGGAGCGCAGCACCCTGCGTTTCTATCTCGGCCTCCTCATCCTAGCTGGCATGATAGCCGCCTTCATCGTCATCGGCTGGGCCTTCTACGCCTGGCTCTTTTACTCTGCCGTGCAGGCGGTCCTGCACGCACTGGGCATGCGCTGACCCGCTGAGGCGCGTGTGGAAACGCGCAACACCGCAAGCCACCATGCTTTATCAAAACGCCGCCGCTCTCTCTGGCCTTATTGTCTGGTATGGCATGCTCGTGCTTCTGGCCGCCCCAGGCCGGATGCGGTGGCTGTGGCCCCTGGCACCTCTGGCGGCAGGATGGTGCAGCCATCGTGCTCTGGGCTGGTATCTCGGTGCGGTGCATCCCGCCTTGCTTCCTCTCCTGCAGCAATTTTCCGGTGGGCGCACATTGCAGCTTTTCATCCAGGACGTGGGCCTGCGCGAGGAGCTGATCAAGCTTCTCTTCGCCCTCCCCTGCATGCTCCGGCTGCCACCTCGCCGTGCCCCGACCACCGCCGCCTTTGTTGGCCTGGGCTTTGTCGCAGCGGAAAACCGCTGGCTCTTTGCGGGCCACGCGGAGCCCGCACTGCTCGTAGGCCGTGTCTTTTCCACCACCACACTGCACATGGCCACCACCGCGCTCTGCGGAGCCGCGCTCATGGCCGCCCGCAGCCGCACCCGCCCTTGGTCCTGGTTTTGGACTGTTTTTTTCTGCATTGTCATCACACGCGGACTCTATGACTGGGCCCCTGCTGTCACTTGGACCTCCTGGCTTTCCCAAGGTGTCGTCATAGCCCTCATGGCCGTCTTTTTCCGCACCTGTCATCAGCTGTCCCCAGCCAGCCCGAAACAGCTTCGCTCAGCCTTGCTGTGGTTCATCCTCGGCACAGCCATTCAGCACTCCCTCTCACTGGCTATCACCTGCCACCGCTGGGACACATCAGAAGCCGCGTGGGCCTACGCTCATGCTTTCATTCTCTCCGTTCCTGCAGCGGTATCCACAGCCCTGCTCATGATTACGTTTTCCCCCTCCAAAAGCCGGACATGACACGTCTGCAATGACATCGAAATTCAGAACCTCGCTCTTTGCCGCTGTTTGAGTTTCCGTATTCTTCCTTCCACCTTCCTTCATACACATTTCTCATGAGCAAGCCAGCCCTTCATTCCTCCGCCCCTGATTTCACCGCGCCCGTCATCGGAGGCAGCTACCAGAGCGGCGACACGATCACTCTCAGCCAGCTGCGCGGCCGTCCGGTGGTGTTGTATTTTTACCCGAAGGACGACACTCCCGGCTGCACCAAGCAGGCCTGCGCCCTGCGCGATGGCTGGCAGCAAATCTCCAGCAAGGCCCACATCTTCGGCGTCAGCATCGACTCCATCAAGCGCCACGCCAGATTCATCGACAAATACTCCTTGCCCTTTCCGCTCATAGCAGATGAAGACCAGCACATCGTCGAAGCCTACGGCGTCTGGGTGGAAAAAAGCATGTACGGCAGGACCTACATGGGCACAGAGCGCAGCACCTTCGTCATCGACAAAGTAGGAAAAATCTCAGCCATTTTGGAAAAAGTAAAGCCAGACGAGCACCTCGACTTGCTCCTCAGTGCGCTGGATTAGTCCGCCTGTCCAGCCTGACTTGACCATGGCTCAGCGCAGCGGAGCCGCTGCTGGCATCGGCATGACTGGAACTGCAGCCCCATGATTGGACACCCGCATGGGCTGCGCCCCTGCAGCCGGGCGCACGGGTGTTTTTCCCGGCAGCGAGGGCATGACAGCAGGTCGGCCACCAGCGGGAGTCACAGCAGCACCGCGCACAGGCTCGGCAGCCGACATCTGCGCCAGATAGTTCGCGTCATACTTGATCACCGCGCTCTCAGCCCCCAGAGTCACCTCCACCTGGCACTCGCTGCGTGGAGCATCCAGCTTCAAAGACTTCAACGAAATGCCCGACGCATTGGGCTGATCTCTGCGCAGCAGGATGCGCTCCCGGGTCTTGGTATTCACCAGCACCACGGTCGGATTGGACGCGGCACCATAGTAGGCACCGATGGCCAGATCTGCGGCGAACTGCCCCTTGGAAGCATTGGGTGCAACGGTCTTGAGGGTGAAGGGGTTCTTATTCCAGCCTGCCTCGTAACGATCCGCAGGGTATGCCTGCGGCGGCGTGAAGGCAGCAGGCTCCTCCCCCCGTGCCACCATGGAAAGATGGCCCGGCAGTAGCAGCAGAAAGATGCAGCGCTTCAAGAGTGTCATGTGGGATACAGTCATGACCATTTTTGCCTCAGGAGCTGTTCAGTCCCGGCTTGAAGTCACAAGGGATGCCTCACATCATACCGCATCTTTGTCAGGTGACATTCTTTTTCAGCGCCAGGTCTGCCCTCAAAAGAGTCCGCATGCGCCTCGGTTCATTTGGCCCGCTGAAGGAACTGGCGCTCCTCGTCCAGAAGCAGCATCTCAGGCACACGCTCCGCGATCTGATACGCCTTCTCGTTGCTGCCGGAGAGAGCCAGAAGACCGGCGGCGACCGCGCGCTGGCCAGGAGGCAGGCGAGAGGCCTCGCCCAGTGCTTTCAGGCTGGCTGCCAGCGCCTGCTTGTCGCCCAGACGATAGGCCGCGAGCGCGCGCAGCAGCTCAGCCTGCCCTTGCTTCTGCGTCAGTTCATCGGAGCCAGCGGTTGCACCTGGGTGCGCCGTGGCCAGCTCCATTTCGATGCCCAGCACGAGGCGCAGGTAGGTGCAGCGCTCGGCAAAAGCGGCGCTGGTGGGGCGCAGCTCCTGCAGCCTGGAGGCGATGGCCAGCATCGTGGAGGGAACCTTCTGCAGTTGTGCCAGCTCGGCCGCTTTTTGCAGCAGCTTGATGGAGCCGTCTGTGTCATCCATGGCTGCCGCCCGGTAGGCCTCCATGGCGATTTCCAACAGGTTCAGCTTTTCCGCCACCACGCCTGCCGCCATCAGTGGCGCAGGGTTCACATCTTTTTTGGCCAGTTCGATGCTGTTTTGCAGCAGCCGGGTGGTTTCTTTGAGATCCGGCTGCAGATGACTCTCCACCTCGGCCAGCCAGACACCCGCCAGGGCTGCGGAAACTGGCGGCCGATGGGTGGTGAGCATCTCATGTAGATCCTTCCAGCGTCCCTCCGCCACCAGTGCGTCCGCCATGATGGAATAAAGATCACGGGAGCGGTTGGCGATATCCTGCGGCAGGAGTTTGAGCAGGCGTGCGTGCTGTCCCTGCTCCGCCAGCCAGCGTGCAAAGTCTGTGAGGTTTCCTTCTTTCTCCTCCTTAAATCGCGCGGTCTCAGCTTCCATGATGGCCTCGCGCTGATCCGGCTGCAGCCTGATGAGCGCGGAGACGATGGCCAGGTGGCTGCTCAGACTGCGGTGTGGATGCTTGTCAGCCATTTCCTGCAGGCGACGAGCCTCTGTCAGACTCAGCTCCGGATCCCGGGAGAGATGGACAATGGCCTGCATGGCCACCTGAGTGTCCTGCGCTGCGATCTCCCATAGTTCCGCGTAGGCAGCACGGCGCACTTCCGGAAATGAATGGCTGCGGTCTTCGACGGCACGCTGCAACCTGGCCTCAGGGGAAGTCTCCGCCTGACTGCGCATGGAGCGGCGGGAGATCTCTGCCGCCTCGTCCGCGTGGCCTTCAGCAGAGAGCAGCTTGGAGAGCAGGTCCATACGCGCCGTGCCGGTCTTGCCAGATGCCTCCATTTTTTCATACACAGCCCGGGCCTCCGCCGTCTTGCGGGCGGCGATCAGGCTCTCGCCCAGAAGCGCCTGCTGCTCATCCGTCAGAGGCTGCTTGCTGGAGAGCAGCTTGAGCTGCTGCGCCAGTGTGGCGGGGTCTGAGCGTGTCGTTTGGAGAAACTCCACCACCACTTTGATCACCTCCACATCCTCCGGTGCCCAGCGGCGCGCGTCGATGATGCGCGGCAGAGCAGCACTCAGATCGTTTCCAGAAAGCGCTGCCTGTGCCTCCTTCGCATACTGGCGGCCCCAGGCAGTCTTGAGCGCATCCTTCACCGGATGCCACGCCACCAGCAGTACCACAAGCATGAAAAAGCTGCCCATCACAAGCCAGGTAAACTTGCCGATCCGTTCCGGAGGCCGGGGCTGATCCGGCACCTGAGACTGGGTGGAGGGGCTGTAGTGAAAGGCCATGTTTGCGAATGGGTGCGTGGCAGATCTGTATCAGAGACTACTCGCCGGGCTGGTTGCGTTTCTTTTCATCATCATCGCCACTGCCGCCGCCATAGCCCAGCACCTCCACGGTGATGATGGAAGGAGTGTCCTCCTGCTGCGTGCCGGTCTGCTGCTGTTGTTGCTGCTGCTGGGCGGCCACATTGCTGGTGGCTGCGGTGCTTGATGCAGCGCTGGAAAGACCGCTGATGTTGGGCGCGGCCACGCTTGGCGCACTTGGGGCTCCGGAGGTGCTGCCCGCCACCTGGATATTGCTGGAGTTCAGCACCACCGTGGCAGCGATGTTCAGGTTCCCAGTGGCGCGGATGCCGGCGTCTCCCGCATCCACCGCTCCCACAGGTGCGATGAGGTCAATGTTTGCAGGTTTGATGTTGGCGATGGTGGCCAGGGCACCGATGCCGCCGCCTGTGGCCAGACCCGCGAGGTCAGTGCTCACGCTTGCGCTCTGCGGGTCGATGATCACACGCGTGGGAGGCGCGGACTGCACCGTTTTGGCGGAGGAACCTGCTGCGATGTCGCCCGTGGAGGACCAGATGGTGATGTCCCCGCCCTTCAGCGTGAAGATACGAGAGATGCCGATGTCCACGCTCTTGTTGGCGAAGATGTTGATGCTGCCTCCTGTTTCTGTGATGATGCCCGGAGGCGCAAGCTGTGTGCCGATGGCCGTGGGAGAGAGCTGCAGGCCACCACCGGGCACCAGGAGAGAAATGTCTCCACCGCTCTTGGTGCGGATGTCACGAGACTGCGTGTTGATCGTGCCGGTGTAGGCTGTGGCTGGGAAGAGAGCAGAGATAGCCAGGAAACCCGCGTCGTAGGTTTTGTAGTTCGGGCTGTCTGGATTGTTGTGATCACGACCTGCATCCCGCAGCACCAGGTAGAAAAGTGCCAGCGCATAGCGGCTCTTCTGATCGGCGGTGAGAAAGGGGCTGTTCAGATTGATGGAGGGCACGCCGAGAGCTTCCGCCAGTTCCGTCAGGTAGCGGGTGCCCGCCGGACTGGTGCCAAAGGTGTTGATGAAATTGGTGAAATTCAGGCCGCTTGCGTTGCTGATGCCCACCGCAGCACTGCCCAACCCTGCCGCAGCCACGATGTCCGCCCCGGCAAAAGGCAGGTAGGGATTGCGCCCGTTGCCAATGCTGGTGATGCCGGCCCCGGTGCCGTCCGCATTGTTGGAGCCCACACCAAGATCCAGATTGCGCCCACTCAGCACCTCCAAAGCCCCCGGTCCATTGATCTGAATATCGCCAGCCTGAGGCAGCTGCCCCAGGGAGAGCACGTTCCCGCTGCTCAGGGCAAGCACTCGAGTAGGCGTGTTCGCATTGTAGGGAATGATATCACGTGCTGAAGCAACGATGGAAAGATCGCTGGCCCGCACATTCTGCACATAAAGGGAGATGTCGGAAATGTCCTGCCCGCTGATAATCTGAGCCGACTTGGAAGAAAAGAAGGTGAAACCGCTGATGGAACCTGTCCGGGCATAAATACGCACGGGAGTGTAATCATTCGCATGTAGCAGTCCTGGGGCATGCAGGGCCTGTTTTGTCTGCAATACGGCTGCGGTTCCAGAAGTGGAACCCGTCTCTGCAAAGTATTTGTCCAGCTTGGTTGAAAGAAAATCATTAGGCGTGCTGGTGGCGGCCTGTGAGTTCGGAGCAGTGAACAGAGTCTGGAAAGCAAATGGCGAGGTTATTCCTGGCAGAGACTCTGGATCCGCATCGGAGAGATTGATCCATCCGGCTGTCCAGGCATAGGTGGTAACACCTCCAAAACTGGCGGTGCCGTTAATGTTCAAGCCATTGACAGCACCGTTGACCAGCACTTCCAGAGTGCCGTCGGCCGAAGGAGAGAGGTTGATGGTTCCCACCACATTCAGATTTCCCGTGAATGCGGTAACCAGAAGCGTGCCAGGCATGAGCGTGGATGCGGTCGTAAAGGGCTGCACCAAGGTCTCAGCCAGCTTCAGCCAGGGCTGGTAATAAGAAGCGGTAGGGCCGCCCCCGCCCCCCCCGATGCTGCTGATCATGAGCTGCGTCTGGTACCATGCCTGCAAAATAGGCATTGGCTTGGCTACCGAGTTTGAAACCGGCAGCATCAGGCTCTCTCTCAAGGTCACATTTCCCGCCAGGGAGGACACACTGACGGAGCTGGAATCCCCGTAGGTTGAGAAATATGTCTTATACCAGACCGAGTTGCTAAATCCCTGCGGCAAGAGGAAAGGATTTGCCACAGGCCCCAGCAGGACATCACCCACCGCCTTGACAGTAAACGTGCTGTCCCCCTCAAAGAGTGTGGTCGGCAGCCAGGTGCTTGAGTCCAGCGCCGAAGGGCTGCTCAGAGAAGAAATGATGCCGAGGGAGGGGGAGCGCGTACTGTTGGTGACCACGGCACCTTGGGCGTTCAAATTTCCAGAACCACGCTCCACATAATAAACACCTGCGTTGATATTGCGCCCCGTCTGCACCAACAGGCTGCCACCTCCCAGCTCCACCATGTTGTCCGTGTTGGGCGCGATGGCATGGCCACTGGAATCCTTGCCCACCATGCGGGCGTTCGTGGGAATGGCGGCGTTGATGTTGGAGACATCATGCCCGGCTATGAGGGTAATGTTTCCTCCGCCGAGCGCGCCGAAGTTTTCAAAGAAATTGTTAAAGTCCACCCACCAGCTGGTGGAGGCGACATCTGAATTTCCATTGCCTGCAAAGGCAGAACTCAGGAACAGCCCGGTGAGAGGATCAACGGCTCCACGGCGGAAAATCCAGTTGGTCGGCATGGACCGTTTGGAATCATTCACAGCAGCTCCCGTGGTCGAGTTCACCGCCAGCTGAATGATGTCCCCCCTGGCATTGATGTTCAGATTTCCACCTGCCATCGTAAACTGTGCAAGAAGCGGATTCTCCAGATTGGCGCCGAGAGCATCTACAAAGGTGTCCTGCATATTGGGCTGTGGCACATCAAAGGTGCCGCCCAGGGTCGCATTGATCACCTGCGCCCCAACCGTGTAAATGGTGGAAAACTGGTTGATGAACTGCAGATCCCGCCCTGTGGAAATATCAATGCTCCCGGTGCCGGTGCGTATGGCCTGAAATTTATACGCTGTGCTGGTGGCCGAGCCGATGAGTGCGCTGGTCGTCGCGTTCAACCCAGAGGTCGAGATGGAGGCGTTGTTCGGGCGGCCCAGCAGCAGCGATCCCTTGCCCGAGGCAAGCGAACTTGTGGGCAGAACCTGATGATAGTCAGCAGCGGTGAAATCCGAACCCGCAGTGAGACGATAGGACCACGATTGCAAATTCGTCGGCAAAGAGGTGTTCAGCGCCTGCAGAGGAGCGGTGTAGAGGCTGGATGTAAAACCGTCGCTGATGCTGCCATAGAGGACGAGGTTTCCGGCAGCACGCATGGTCAGCACACCAGGCACCAGATTTGGGCCATAGCGGGCGGCGGACAGGTCAAAGTCGCCGACAGAGGCACGAGAATTCGTGGTTCCGAGTGTCAAATCCCCCGTGAGATTGATGATCTCTGCTCCCGGAAGCACAAAAAAGGAGGAAGCTAATGCGGAGTTGTTGGCCAGCAGCCTGGAGATGATGCTGGCTGTGTTGTTGGCAAAGGTGGTGGCGTTAGTCTTGATGTTGCTGGTAAAATAAGCTGCGTTCAGCACACCACTGGACGGGGTGAAAATTTTGTACCCTTCCGCCGTGATGACCGACGCGCCGGTGATCGTGGCATTCACCGGGCTCATCAGCAGATCGTTGGCAGATGTGTTCTGCGGTGCACGCAGCTGCAATGTACCAGTGTACAGTCCCCAGGCGGCGCTGCCGGCAAAAGTCACTTTTCCATTGGCTGAGAGTGTCACGGACTTGGCACCGACCACACTCGTGGCGGTGTTGGCCGCCAGTGCCAAAGTCTGGCCATTGGTCAAAGTAATAGTCCCCGCCTGTGTGGAGGTGATGGTGTCATATCCGCCCAGATTGGCAGGAACGTTGGTGGCCACATTTGCCGCCAGGTTCAGAGAACTGCCTGCGATATTGGCTGCCACCGAAAGATCGATCTGCGTACCGGTCTGCAAATTCAGCGTAGCCGAGGTGTTGATGACTCCGTTGCGTTCAGAGCCAGCCATCAAAGCGATGTTCCCACCCTTGCCTGCACTGTCAAAGTTGCTTCCGGCCGCCGTCAATCGGGCGCCGAAAGTCAGCGAAGTGCTGACCGGCACGGAGGCGCTCACAGTCTGGCTGAGTGTGACCTGATTGCCGCTGATGGCGGTGACATAGGTGCCTGCCGGGATGTTAAGGCCGTTCACTGCCTGGCCGAGCGTCACCCCCGTAGTGTCATTGAGGCTGATGGTATTGCCACCTGCCGCCGCTGAGGTCAGCTTGGACAGAGCCGCACTGAGCACAATGCTGCCATAGGCGGAGAGCTGGATCGAACCGCCCGTATCACCTGAGGCATTGATAGATCCCGTCACCGTGATGCTCCCTTGGTCAGCGGAGAGATTGAAGACATGAGAAGTCACTGTGCCATCCACGGTCACATCCCCTGAAAGAACACGAATGCTGCGCGAGAAATCAATGCCCGCATTGTCCAGCGCAGCACTGAGATCTCTGAGGGTCGAAAGTGACCCGGAAGTCAGCACGAAAGAACCAGCCTGCCCCTTCGACGCGGAGCCGCTGAGAACACCACCAAGATTCAATGTGCCTGCAGGAGTGCTCACCGTCAAAGTTCCCGCATTGCCACCGGATGCGCTTGCGGAAATATTAATCAAGCTGCCGGCGCTGAGGTTCACGTTTCCTGTGGCGGAGGAGAGCGAAATGCTTCCTGAATCCGTGTACTTGACCTGATCATAAAAGGTCTGCGCAGTGCCACTCACATTGAGTGTGCCCGTCACCGTGGCATTGCCAGCAGCAGCCCCCAGGGAAAGCGTTCCGCTGGGAAGTTCAATGTCCGTTCCGGCAGTGATAGAGGCCCCGGTGAGCGTCAGCGCTGCTCCCAGCCCGCCCCCGGCCAGGGCTCCTGTGGCCGCGCTTGCCGTCAGGGTCATAGCACCAGTGGAGATGATGGACTGACTGGCGAATGAAGCGGCTGTGATCACAGGCGTGGCAGCAGCAAAGCTTCCGTTGACAGAAAGTGAGCCTGTCCCCTGCGCCACAATGCCATTACCCGCAGTCACACTGACGCCTGAAAACTGGTCCACCATCAGCGTGCCAGATCCGACAGTGAGAATGTTCAATGCGTTGAGCACCAGACTGCCAGTGGCAGAAGCCACAGCGCCAGGAGCCGCGCTGGATGACTGATTGTCGAGTTGCAGATTCTGCGCTGTGAGAAGGACGGAATTCGCTCCACTGCCGGAGTTGTTGAATCCACGTATCTCCCCGGCGTGCAGAGCCAGTGATGCCATCTGAGTCGTACCAAGCTGGCCGGTGCCATAGATGTCGATGGACGAATAGCTCAGTAAGGAGAGTGACTGCACTTGCTGCAGGCTCTGCAAGACAGCCCCTGCAATAATCAGCCCCGGCGATGCCTGAAGGCTGCCCGGATTGTCCAGCTGCACGCTGATACGCGCGCTGTCGATATTCAGAGTCTGGGCATTCAACAACGCGGCAGGGTCCAGACTTATCACACTGGAGGAATCCAGCGTAATGCTCTTTCCTGAGATGAGTGCGCCCGCACCAATGCTCAGCGCCGGAGCAGTGCCAGAGGAAACACCAGAGCGCAGTATCTGTGCCGCAGTGTCTGAAGAGACGCGCAACAGCACACCATTGCCGCTGCCAGAAGTGGCCGAGCTGCCAAAAAGAAGCGTGCTGGCAGAAGAGTGCATGGTTCCGGTCTGCACGATGGAGGCGCCTGAGTTCACCGTGATGGCATTGCTGGCGGCCAAAATGATCTCCGGCAGAGCAATGCTGGAAGCAGAGTTGTTGGCCACGGTAATTTTGCCCGTGCGCACAGTGACCTGTGTGCCCGCTGTGGTGGTGCTTCGCTGTCCACCGATCAGCAGGCTCTCCGTGCCAAAACTGCTGATCTGAGTGGCATCAAGCAGCAGAACGCCGGGTGCCGCACTCTCTCCAGGTGCTCCGATGAGAATGTCCGACGGGCTGCTGATATCAATGCTCGCTCCGCGCCCCCCCGAACCGGCCGCACCCAGCACCTGACCGCTGAAGTTCATGCTCAGCACGGCTTCGAGCAGGAGATTGCCCCCGTCCTGCGGCAGAAGTGGAATGTTAAGGTTTAGCGCTGTGGCACGCGCTGAAAGGAAGGTGCTGGCATTGTAGCCATCGTATTGGGCCCTTGAATTGACCACTGTTGATGAGGCTACTTCGAAGCTCGAGTACAGTGTCTGCGGCTGCACAGCAGCATTCAGCCCGTTAAACAGATAGCCAGACACCAGAGATGACCCATCCGGCTGCAGCACCAAACCCTGTGCGGTTCCGCTTTTTGGTGTGACGAGAAATGCCCCCTGTAGGAGTGCGTAACGCGCAGGAAGCAGAGTGTACACCCCTGCTGCGAGACCGCCTCCACCAGCCAGATAAACCTGATCTCCCACCTTGATGCTGGTATTGGTATATCCAGACTGCCCCAGAGCCAGATTCAGCGAGTCGTTAACACCATTGTATGCAGCATATGGCGCATAGTCGGAGGAATAACCGGGCAAAACGGCAAAACTGCCCTGGCTTGCCAGAATATCCAGCGTGCCACCCGTGCCGCTCACCCAGCGATAGGCGTACAAATCCCCGCCTCCACGCAAGTCGATGACCGCTCCGCTCTGCACGACGATGTTTCGTGCCGAAGTGCTGACAGTCTTTGTCGGAAGCCCTCCGCCCGTAATATCTACACCATGGGGATCAATCCAGGTCGTGCCATTGGAGCTGAATCCATAAGGAATGCTGATCCCCTGCCCCGTTATGGGGTCAATCTCAGATACCGAAGTGCGTCCGCCGGTCAGGAGATTCAATGTGGTGGTCACAGGCATGGAGACACCGGCGACAATGCCAGCGCCCGAGAGCATGTCCGTGGGGCTGGTGCCTGTGCCGTCCCAGCCCAGATTGATGACACCCGCTGGAGCCACAAGATTGCCTCCTTGATTGATGATGCTGGCGTAAACATTGATCGTACCGCCCGCAGAGTACGGAAGACTGCGCACCCCGGATGCCGCAAAGGTGACAGAGCCTGCCTGCGAAACACCACCACTCACATAATCATACGCTGAGATCGTGAAACTGACTGCAGTGGGGGTGTATACCTGCCCTGCGGTCATGGTCACGTTACCCGCCACATCGAGAATGCCATTGCCTCGAATATCTCCATTGAGGGCTGTAAAGTTGGCCGAACCAATATTCTGGAGGCTCAGGTGCCCGATGTCGATCAGGCTGGCGGATACATTCAGAGTCCCCGGACCATAGGTGGGCGGCAAGTAGTAGGACTGCCCATTGCTCAGCTTGAGAGGCTGCATGGATGACTGTTCCGACTGCTGCATTGGTGTGCGGAAGGCCATTCCCAAGTCCACGTATGGAGCGTTGAGATGCACGGTGGAGTCCGCGTAAAACGCACCGCTCGTTCCCAGTGTCAGGCTGGATCCTGCCGTCAACGTCACAGGTCCGGAGAACCGCACCGTTCCGCTGAGGGTCAATGAATCAAAGCCGCCGTTAAGAAAAGTGTCCGCGTGGAAGTAGCCCTGCTGGGTGACGATGGCCCCACCAGAAGTCTTGACCGCCTTGCCCACCGCACTGTCTCCAGCAGTATAAATGGCGGATGGAATGGAAAGTGTATTCTGAGTCACTAGAAGGCTCAGATCATTTGGATACGCCTGCTGTGACAATCCGTAAAACCGGCCAGATGAGACAAGCAAAGAGCCTCCTTCAGCCGTCACCCCACCTGCACGGGCATTCAGCGTCGCATCCACAAACAGCATCTCACCACCTTTAAGAGAAATAGTCCCGCCATTGCTGTCGATGCGTGTGGCCACAGAGATCAGGCCGCTGACAGTGCTGCCAGTCAGGTTGTTGTCCACCGACTGTCCTGCCTCCAATGGGGTGAGATCGAGCACGCCGCTGGTGCCAGAGGCATCAAGAACAGCACCTGATTCGGCCACAATATTGCCACTGACAGTGATTGTTCCCCCGGCCAGCACAGAGCCTTTTCTGATGCCATAGCCATCCGTCACCACCACGGTCTGACCTGCAGTGGAAAGACGGCTTCCTGGAGCCAGATCAACCGTGACCAAACCATTCGCCGGGACAGAGTTCGTATAGGTGGGATATTGATTGGCCCCTGACACGGTGATCGTCCCGCCTGGAGCGATCACACTTCCAAAAACAGCCACAGTCTGTCCGTTGAACTTCACAGAGCCCAGTGGGTCGGTCTGAACAACGGAGCCTGCTTCGGCGATGATGGCCCCACGCACCGTCCACTGATTTTGGAACTGGTCCAGCACACCAGGAGCCTCAAAATCGAGATTCACCGCCTTGCGCACCCCGAGTGCAAACGTCTGTGCATTCAGCGTCACCTGGCTTGCACTGATCTGGGCCAGCCAGTTTTGGACAACAGGTGCCAGCACCGTACCTGCTGCGATGACGACCGCAGGCTTTGCGACATCCACGACTGCCGTCTGCTCTCCGAGACCGGTCAGGCTGAACGAATTGAAACCACCCTGGCTGAAGAAGGACGGGGCCAGCAGCACTGTGGCGCTGTCGGTGGTGGTGCCACCGACTTGAAAAACGGGCGCTTTCAGATTCAAGAAGCCGCCAGTGGCTCCTGAAAAGCCACGAAGCTCGGAGTTCAAAGTCAATCCCCCGCCGAGAGAACCCGCATAAGTGAGATCTTGACCTGAATTTAATGTCAGTGTTCCGCCATCGCCATATGTCACCTGCGCCATGCCAGTCACGCGCGCTCCACCAGACACATCCAGCACACTGCCGGTCATCAAATCGAGTGTGGAGCCGCTGATGGAAATACTGCCCCCTTTGGTCACCAGAGGCAGAGCCAGGCCGTAAGAATTCCGTTCATCAATCACTAGGCCCGAGGTGTTGAGCACCGCCGATGTCCCCACCCGCACCAGACCACGCGAGGGATCAAAAGCGGGCTCCAAACTTTGAGTGCTGTCAAGCGGGATGTCATAAGCCTTGATAGTGATGCTGCCACCATTGGCCAGAATGCTTCCTTCAAGGTCAACGTTGGCCCCGATCAGGCTTAGCGTCCCAAGGGGAGAAAAAGCCAGGGTGCTCGTGGCTGGAAGAATGATATTGCCCGAGGGATTTGAAACGCTCAAATTTCCGAAGCCATACACAGAAACAAGGTCGGGGGACAGGTTCACTCCAGCGATGCGGTCAGCTCCCAAAAGCGTCAATGGCGCTCCAGAAGCACTGACTGAAAACGCGCCTACTGTTGACTGCGTGCCTCCAGGTTGCAGGTACACTGTGACATCTGTAGGGTAAATTAATGCGTAGGGCGAGGCTGCATCCTCAGACTGAATGCTCACAGATAGAGTGGAGGCTGTGGGAGGCGTGGTGCGCTGCTGCAGTCCGCCGGAAACCGTGTAGCCCAGCATGCTGCCATCCAGTGCCAGCGCAGATGCAGCGATGCTGATAGAGCCGCCGTTTCCACCCTGGGCATATCCTGGCGAAAAGGTATTGCTGAGACCAAACAGCGTTGTCGAAGTGGAAGAGGAACCAAAGGCGCTCTGAGTCGTGGTCGTCTGTCCGGTATAAATAGCGCTGTAAACGAGGTTGGGGGTGGCGTCCGCAATGTTGATGATTTGCCCGTTGTAGATGAGGTTCGTCGTCTGCACCTGGGCACCCTGGTAGTTGATCCAGCCGCCGGATACATCCAGCTTGGCCGTAGGTTGCACCACCACCGCGCTTCCCGCATTTAGAGAAATGGTGCCGCCCGCCGTGGTCAGCTCACCCACGGTGCGCTGAATAACTCCCACATAGCCGGAGAGATCTGCCAGCGGCGTACCATACCAGACCCTGCCATCGTAGGTGCCGGTGTTGCGCAGATCGACGGTCACCGTCTGGTTGTTAAGCACACCAGCACGTTGCAGCGGAGAGTTTGCCAGTTCGTTGCTTCTCAGCTGCACTGTCAGAATAAATTCATTGATCGAAGCCGCGACATCTGTCGAGCCCGCCACATTGATCAACGCGCCCGAATCTACATAAATCTGCCCGCCTGCATTGGTAAACGTGGAAACTGCGGGGGGGGAGGAAGGCTCCAGATAGTCCCAGATTCCGGCGCTAACCGCCACCTTCGCATTAGGGGCCAGCACAGTGGAATTCGCACCAAAGTAGATGGACTGACCAGTGACATTAACTTGTGAAACGAGGGCCAGCTGAGTTCCAACGACGGTGGTTGTAGAAGCCCATTCTGGGAGAATTTGTGTAACCGAGCCCGCTCCCACACTCACCACTCCGCTAGCGCGGTAAAGGAAGGGCGGAGAGTCCGGGTACAGGGTAGTGTCATAAGCCACATTGCTCAGAGCATCATAGGAGGCATTGAGATCAATGCGCCCGTTGAGTGCCACGGAGGTGGTGCTGGTGATGACACCGTTCTGGTTCACCTCCTTGCCTGTCATGGTCACATTGCCACGCGGTGCATCAATGATGCCGGTGTTTGTCACTGTGCCGCCATAGCTGCCCACGCTGCCCACGTACACATCCAGGCCGCGGAGGCTGGGGTCGCTGCTGCTGTGTGCGGTAAGGCCCACTTGCAGACCGCCTGCGATGATGGCCTGGCCATCCGGCGTGGAGATGCTGCCGTTGTTGGTGACGTTGGGAGCGATGAGGGCGATGCGGCCACCGGAGCCGGAGACCGAAGGGCTGGTGAGATGCGCGCCCGCCTGCACGACAATGTCACCGTTGTTGCCGCTGGGCGTGAGCACCGGCGGAGGCGTGGTGGCCGGAGTGCCGTTGGCCCCTGCGGCCTGTGGCAGCGCGGAAAAGAGAAACTGCACATCCGTCTGATTGAGCAGTCCGCTTTCCACGAGGTTGTCGTTGATCGGCAGCGTGGAGGCCACCAGCGTGTTCACATTCACCTGGCTGGAACCGCCGAAGATGATGCCGTTTTGATTGATCACATACACCTGCCCCTGCGCGGTGATGGAGCCGAGGATCTGCGAGGGATTGCCAGTCGGATCCGTGACACGGTTAAACGCGATCCACTGCCCCACGCTGCTGCCGCCTGCGCTCTGGTCAAAGTTCAGCGTGGTGTGCTTGCCCACATTGAAGCTGGACCAGTCGATGAAGGCCTGCTGCTGGTTTTGCACGATGTTCACCGTGGTGTCTCCGCCACTGGTGCTCTGTGTGGGCGCGCTGGCACCAGTGGGCGTACCACTGAGCACCAAGCCGCCTGCTGTCAGGCCATCCGGCACATCCGGCAGTGTACCCGCTGCGTTCGGGTTGGGGCCGAGATTGTTTGTCGGCACGGTCAGTGCCAGTGAATGCGCGGCATTCTGCATAGCCTGTACGGCCTGGATGGCGGTGTCTGTGCGCGTGATGGCGTCCGCCGCATTTTCACGTGCGGCGGCGGTGCTGTCGGCACTGCTGCCGGAGCCTGTGCCGCTGCTGCTTGTCTGAGTGGCGGGGGTTCCAGAAGTGGCTCCAACGCCATGGCGAAGAATATCAACGGCGAAAGCCACCGGGATAGGTCCCGGCAGCAAAGTAAAGGCGGCGATCAAGGCGGTGGCGCGGTGCAGGAGGGAAATCTCCCCCGGCGCACGACGGCGGCGTGATGAGGACAAGGGCATGAAAAAAATGGCGTATCAGGGTTTGGTGGCTGCGCCTGCAGGCGCAGCCGCGGGCAGCAGCTTAGACAGCGTGAGCTCGTTGATAACGAGGGGGTCTTTTTGCAACAATTCCGTCAGATAAGACTGTGTTAGCACCCGGCTGCGCTCTGCACGCAACTGGCGCGTGAGTTCCTCCTTGATCTGCTCCAGCGGAGGGGTGAAGGGCTGGCGCGCATCCAGCACCTTGATGAAATGCCAGCCGTCATCCAGACGGAGCGCTTCGGACGGCACATTGAATTTCAGCTCCGGCAGTTTGGCAAAAATCTCAGGCTGGATCTGTTTTTCCGTGAGCCAGCCGATCTCTCCGCCACGCGCGGCGCTCTCGCGCTCCTCGCTGTGATCTCGGGCGACCTCGGCAAAATCAGCGCCCGGTGCACGCACCAGTTCGCGCACCTTGTCCAGTCGCTCGCGTGCCTTGCGGGCCTTCTCCTTATCCTGGCCGCGAGGATCAGCGATGTAGATCTGCGCCAGGCGGAAGGACTGCGGCACCTGGAGCGCGGCGCGGCGTGCCTCATATTCGGCACGCAGTTCGTCATCCGTAGGATAGCTCTCCGGCGGGCGCGCCACATGCTTCAGGTAGGAGTCCGCGATGGCTGCATCGGCAGCATGTTGTGCACGTGCGGCCACCTCCGGCTGTTCATTCCATTTTTTGGCCAGAGCCTCCTGCAGCACCGCGCGTTGAATGATGAGGGAACGCACCAGCTTGTTGAGCCCTGCTGCATCGTGACTCAGTGCGACTAGCTCCTGGTCACTAAGACCGGAGAGCGCCGGGCGGATCTGATCCACCGTGACATCCACACCACCAACACGCCCCAGCACCTCACCTTCCTGCGCGGAAAGCGAGGCACTCAGGAGCAGCAGCAGAGCTGGGACTGTAGCACGTTTCGTCATGGCTTGGCTTTGTCCTTCGCTGCAGGAGCGGCTGCGGTTGCAGCGGTTCTTCTGGCGTCCTCAGGCTTGATCTTGTTGTCGGTGAGCTTGTCCTGGTACTCCTGCACGAGATTCTCGATCTTCACGCGCGTGAGGCGGGTGAAGGGCTCGCGCGCGGTCAGGGCATCTCCCAGGCTGAAGTGTTCGTAGCGGTCGAGAATCTCGCTTCCAGCCTTGTAGAGCTCATCGTTCTTGCGGCGGTAGTCGGCCACTCGGCGGTCCTGCAGCACCAGCTTGTCGGCCAGCTTGGCACGCTCCGCCTCCTTGGCACGGGCGGTGTCCTCCAGCTTCTGGTAGCCGGCCTTCCACTTGGCCAGGGATTCATTGAGGCGCAGTATCTCGGCAGATTGCTCCTCATTTTTCTCCTTGAGGTCGGTGATGGTTTTCTCGGCAGTGGTGCGCTCGGTGGCGTTCAGCTTGGTCAGCGCCTCCAGCTTTTTCGTCAGCTCGGCGTTTTTCTCCTCCAGCGTGGTCTTCTCCGCCTGGAGTGCGGCGCGGTCCGCCTCAGTCTTCTGCTGCTGGATCATCACGTTGCGGAGCTGCTCGCGCATGCGTTTCAGCACCGCCATGGCGGGGTCCGCCTCCTCGGCGGCATGAGTGGTGGCAGCACAGGCGGTGGCGAGCAGTGCGCAGGTGAGGATGGTCTTGGGGGTGGGAATGTTCATGATTAGAAGCGGACGGAGAGGTCAAACATGAAGACGTCGGTCTTGAAGGTGGGGCCTGTTGCCTGGTTGGCGCTCATCCAGCTGACGCCCAGGCGTGCAGATTTGGAAATGGCCATGGCGGCCGCGAGGGTGTAGCCCTGCATGTTGGTGCCACCGCCGCCAAAGTTGGAGTCATTGAAGGCATCAATGACGGAGTCTGATCCGATGTAGCGGTAGCTCATCGTGGTAAACCAGTCTCCGCGCTCCTGCAGCGCAGGACGTCCGGCGCGCACGCCGAGGAACCACGCGGTGCCCGTGCCTGTGAAGTTGCTGCCGACACCGCCGCCGTTGTCGCGATTGTTTACGGCTATCGCATTGATCGCGGACTTGTTGAAGGCCAGGTTGTCCACATACTCTCCCAGAAGCGAAACCTGCAGCGACTGGTAGTAGTTGAAGTCCACACGGCCGGTCAGGGCCAGGTTGCGGAAAGAGGAGGCCAGACCGTAGTATTGATATTGGTCGATGGCGCCCATGTTGTTGGAAGCATCAGCCGTGATGTTGCGCAGCTTCATGTAGGTGTTGCCCTTTTGTGCGAAGGTGGGACGGCGGTTGTCCGTGCTGCCCACCACGCTGGCATTCGGGGTGTCCATCGGTGTGGAGAGCTTTCCAGACACGTTCTGGAAGTAGTAGTAGGCGGCCCCAAACTTGGCCTCGATGTGCTTGGTGGGTTTGAACTCCACCCCCACCTGCGCCGCATACAGATATTTGTCCGTGCTGCTCTGCTTGGTGGTGGAGTTGTTGGGGAAGTTCAGGTCTGTGTTGAAGATCGGGAACGCGCCGCCGGTAGCGTAAAAGGTGGTGCCGCCCTCGGTGGGCTGGTAGCGCGCCTTCATGGCCACTCCATCAAAGCCCACGTCTTCGTCCCACATCAGCTCGCTGCTGGTGGCAAAGGGATTGTCAAAGCGGCCAAAGAGGAAGGTCATGTTGTTGTTCGGATCCTCGCTTGTCTGGTATTTGATGAACCCACGATCCAGCCACAGGGAATAGAGGCTGAAGTTGCCCCCGGTGCCGATGTTGGAGCCCAGGCCACCCACGGCGCCCACCGCCTGATTGGTGGAGACCGGTGTGTTGGTCTGGCCGGTGGCAATGCGGAAGCCTGCGGAGAAGCCATCCTCCATCTGGATGTCGAACCCGATGCGCGCCCGCATCAGGTAGCGGTTGCGGTTCTGGTCCACGTTCAGATAGGGCGGCGGGACAGGATTGTTGTTTCCGTAGTTGTAAGGCAGGCCGGCATTGATCGCGGCAAAGTTCGGGAACACGCCGGTCACATCATTGCCAGTGGGGAAGTAGTAGCCCTGATACTGGGTGCGAATGTCTCCAAAAAGCTTGAAGCGCTGGGTCCACTCTGGGATCTCGTTGGGGGCGGCCCATTTTTCGCGTCTGGCCTGGGAGAGCACCTCATCACGAAGCTGGTCGCGGATCTGGTCCTTCACTGTCTCCGGCACATAGGTCACGCGGTATTCATCCTCGGCCACAGGCGGTGCTGCGGCGGCCTGCTGCTGCACGGCGGCCTGCACCTCCCCAAGCGTCTGTGCCTGGCTGCGGGCCATCTGCGCATCCTGCTCCGCCAGACGGATGAGGTCTGTGGCATCCTGCTGTGTCAGTGCACCGCGCTGCACCAGGCGGTTGATCAGATTGATGGTGACGTTTTCAGAAAGAGAGGCCGGCGGGCGCGGGCTGGCGGTGCCAGCGGCTGGCAGCAGATCCGTGGCGGCAGGGGCGGATGGCGCGGCAGCCGGGGCTGCGGGTGCTGGCGCAGGGGCCGGACCAGCCGCAGCGGCAGCGGCGTTTTTCACCCCAGGCGTGGCCGTGGTGGCCTCTGCCAGAAGCGGCAGGGGCAGAGCAGGCTCACGGCTGGCGGCAGGCTCGGCACGCAGCAGGCCGCAGGTGCCGAGTGACATGGCAGCGAGGATGTGCCGGAGCTTCCGGCAGGATGGTGCAGGGGCACGCAGCATAAGGTAGGAGAGAGGGAACAAGCAGGGATCAGGGTTTGCGCGCGGTGATGCGCAGGTTGATGGGCATGGGCATGTCGGCAGGCGGCGGCTCATTGAGCACGAGGCCGATGAGGACCTGGTTTTTGATGGCGTCATCGACAGCGGGGTCTCCCGTGCTGCTGCCGAGCGTGACTTTGCTGATGCGACCGGACGCATCCGGCCAGATGCGCACGACGATGGCCGCGCTGGCTTTGCGCGTGACTTTGTTGCTGCACAGCGCTTCGGAGATGCGGTTCTGCACTTGGCCGGCATACCAGCCCCATTTGGAGCCTCCTTTGCGCCCGCTGCCGCCGATCATGCCACCGCCACCACCGCCGCCTCCCATGCCGAGGCCGCTGCCGTCTCCACCACCAATGGCGGTACCGAGGGGCTCATCGGCGGGCTTGTCCGCAGGCTTGTCGTCGGGCTTCTGCTCGTCAGGCTTCACTTCCTCCTGTGCCACCATCTCCTCCACCTTTTCTTCAGGCGGAGGCTCTTCTTTCTTCTCCGGCGGAGGTGGGGGCGGTGGCGGTGGGGGGG
>DDFC01000012.1 GCA_002336895.1 Verrucomicrobiaceae bacterium UBA1938
GCACCCGCCACGCCCCCGCCGCAGCTCAAACGCCCCGCGCAAATTTTGGAGCCGCTCCCCCCGGCTCAGCCCCGCCTGCTGCACCGTCTCCCGCGTCCGCACCAGCGCCCTCACCGCCCGGATCCCCGTCATCTCAGACAGCCGCACACACAGCTCCCAGCTCTGGTTATACTCCCGGTCCGCCTCCCGGCTCCCATGCAGCGGCACCGGCACCAGCAGCCACTCCCCCAGGTCCTCCCCCGCCAGCCTAGGCTCCTCCAGCGTCCGCATCAGCAGACCCGCCAGCGCACCCCGCAGGTGCAGCCGCCGCTCATACTTAAACCGGTGCACCATCTCCCGCACCGCCCCCTCCGCACGGCACGCCGCCACCGCAAACTCAAACTCCAGCCTCCGCCCGCTGCAGTTCATGCAGCGGAACTCCCCCACCACCGCCCCCTCATACACCTCCCCGCACACCCGGCAATAAGGCTCCACCACCCACGGCAGCCCGTCCTCACACCCCTCACAAAACCACCCCACCTCCGCCCCCATCGGCACCTGGCACACACAGCACAGCCTCGGAAACACCACATCCACCACCGCCTCCCACCCCGGCCTCAAAAGCCGCCACAAACGCGAAGGAGCATCAGGACCAGGAAACGACATCCCATACTCTAGCCAAGCCCCATCTCCCACGTCCACCGCAAACTCCCATCCCAGGAATCCTCCTCGTCCTCCCACTCGAACTCTGCCTGCCCTTCGAAGCTTCAGCGAAGAATGGATCCTCGTTCCCACCGCTCCTCCCCACCACTCAACATCCCCCCTTCCCCTCATTCATAAAAATTCGCGGCCAATTCGTGTCAATTCGCGCCCCCATCTGATTGTCTCATTGTCTCCCCATCCCCTTCCCCCAATCATAAATCAAAAATCGTAAATCATAAATCCCTCCCCCCTCCGCCCTTGCCAATCCCCCTCCCCTCCGCTTGGATCAATGTCCCCACGAAGGCATTGCCTGCAATGAACGCCCCCACCACCAGCAAGCCCCGCACCGCCGACATTCCCTTTCAGACGCCCCACTGCGCATGAACGCCGTCGAAATCGAACAAGCCGTATCCGCTCTCGCCGAGGCTCCCTTTGACGCCGAGAGCTTTCCCTACGCGTTCCTTGAGGCGTTCGGAAACAAGGAAACCACGCTCAAAAAGCTCAAAAGCGGCGCATCAAATCAGTCCGACCTTCCCGGCGGCATCCTCCAGCGCAGCAACATCCACCTCAAAGTCTGCGCCGAGGGGCAGGTCACTGCCACCCTCACCGCCCTTCGGGAAAGCCCCAAGACCACCTCCCAGAAGTGCAAGTTCATCCTCGCCACCGACGGCAAAACCTTTGAGGCCGAAAACCTCGCCGATGGCGAGACCGTCGCCTGCCCCTATCCGGCCTTCTCAGATCACTTCGGCTTCTTCCTGCCCCTGGCAGGCATCACCACCGTCCGGCAGATTCGGGAAAACGCCTTCGACATCAAGGCCACCAGCCGCCTGAACCGCCTCTACATCGAGCTGCTCAAGGACAATCCCCAGTGGGACAGCGCCGCACGCCGCGAGGACCTGAACCACTTCATGGCCCGGCTCATCTTCAGCTTCTTTGCCGAGGACACCGACATCTTCCGCAGCAAGGGCCTCTTCACCGCCACCATCGACCAGATGAGCGCGCGGGACTCCTCCAACACCCACGAGGTCATCTCCGAGCTCTTCCGTGCCATGAACACGCCGCTCAAGGCGCGTGAAAAGGAAGGCATCAAAAGCTGGGCCGATGTCTTCCCCTACGTGAATGGCGGCCTCTTCACCGGCAGCGTGGAGGTGCCGCGCTTCAGCAAGATCGCCCGTTCCTACCTCCTCCACGTCGGCGGTCTCGACTGGACCAAGATCAATCCCGACATCTTCGGCTCCATGATCCAAGCCGTGGCGGACGACGAGGAGCGCGGCGCCCTGGGCATGCACTACACCAGCGTGCCCAACATCCTCAAGGTCCTCAATCCGCTCTTCCTCGACGACCTCCGCGCCAGGCTGGACGAGGCCGGCAGCAGCCCGCAAAAACTCCTCAACCTTCGAAAACGCATCGCCCGCATCCGCGTCTTCGACCCCGCCTGCGGCTCTGGAAACTTCCTCGTCATCGCCTACAAGCAGATGCGCGAGATCGAGGCCGAGATCAACAACCGCCGTGGTGAGGCCGACCGCAAGTCCGACATCCCCCTCACCAACTTCCGTGGCATCGAACTCCGCCACTTCTCCAGCGAGATCGCCCGCCTCGCCCTCATCATTGCCGAGTATCAGTGCGATGTTCTCTATCGCGGCCAAAAGCTCGCCCTCGCTGAATTCCTGCCACTCGAAGCCGCCAACTGGATCACCTGCGGCAACGCCCTGCGACTCGACTGGCTGAGCATTTGTCCGCCCACGGGAAAAGGAGTAAAGAACCGAGCAGATGATTTGTTTGAGACACCGCTGAATCAGACCGAGATCGATTTCGAGAATGAGGGTGGGGAGACGTATCTTTGCGGCAATCCTCCTTACAAGGGTGGCACTGAACAAACCTCAGAGCAAAAAAGCGATATGGGCGCTGTATTTGCCGAGTGGACTCAAAATTGGAAGTCACTAGACTACGTATGTGGTTGGTTTTTTAAGTTCGCTGAATATGCAAAACTTACTAGAGCAGCATGCGCTTTCGTTAGCACTAATTCAATTGCGCAAGGTGAACAGGTCGCACGATTGTGGCCACTAATCCACATGCGAGGTCAAGAGATTCTTTTTGCCCATACATCGTTCAAGTGGTCAAACCTAGCGGCATATAATGCTGGTGTAACCGTAGTTGTCATCGGCCTAGGAACAAAAGCCGGAAAAGCTGTTTTATTCGAATACTTCGGGGGAGATACACCGCAGCGTCGCGAGGTTGATAACATTTCCCCGTACCTTGTTCCCTATAGAAACATCGTCATCAATGCCCTGACAAACACGTTGTCAGATGTTGCTGAAATGACGAACGGTAATAAACCAGCAGATGGCGGACATTTGATTTTTGATTTGGCAGAAGCTAAGCGCATCCGGAATTCCGCAGCTAACGCATCCTCCTTCATTCGCCAATTTGTTGGAGGGGAGGAATCAATTAAGGGATTGCAAAGATTTTGCTTATGGGTTCGGGATGACGAGAAGGACCATGCCATAAATATCCCCGCCATTGCTGAGCGCCTTGAACGCGTAAGAGAGGCCCGTTCAAAAAGTCCAAAAAAGCTCACCAAAGAGGGGGCGATGACACCTCATGCGTTTCAACAGATTCGTCAATCAGGCGACGAAGTGCTAACTGTAGTCCCGAGAGTTTCATCTGAATCTAGGCCATATCTTCCAATCAGCCTGTTTAAGAAAGGAACAATCATCGCAGACGGTGCTTTCGCACTCTTTAACGCGCCACTTTGGAATTTTGCCATCCTTGCGTCACGCTTTCACCTAGTTTGGATCGCGGCAGTTTGTGGGAAGTTAGAGACGCGATATCGTTATTCCAGCACCCTCGGCTGGAACACTTTCCCCGTCCCCCCACTGACCGAGCAAAACAAAGCCGACCTGACCCGTTGCGCGGAGGACATCCTGCTGGCTCGCGAGGCGCATTTCCCGGCCACCATTGCCGATCTCTACGATCCCGACACCATGCCCGCCAATCTGCGTGCCGCCCACGAGCGCAACGACGAAACGCTGGAGCGCATCTACATCGGCCGCCGCTTCAAAAACGACACGGAGCGGCTGGAGAAGCTCTTTGAACTTTACACGCAGATGACGGCGGGGCAGTCCGCCGCGAGGGTCACGAAACCGGCGAAAGGAACGAAAGCATGAACGACACGCCTGCCCGCCTCACCCCGCAGCCTGAAGGCTATGCCTCGTGGCTGGCCGAACTGAAAGACCGCATCCACAGCGCCCGGCAGCGCGCCACGCTGGCCGTCAACCAGGAGCTGATCCTGCTCTACTGGCAAATCGGGCGAGACATCCAAGCCCGGCAATCAAACCAAGGCTGGGGCGCGAAAGTCATTGACCGTCTTTCACAAGACCTCCGTGCGGCCTTCCCGGAGATGAAGGGTTTTTCGCGGTCCAATCTCAAGTATATGCGCGCTTTTGCCGAGGCATGGCCGGAGTTTGGAATTGGCCAATCGGTGCTTGGCCAATTGGAGGGAGGGGCAATGGTGCAAGCGCCCTTGCACAAAGTGGCACCGGTGGAATGCACGCACCTGGATGGTGCTCAAATGGAACTGCCACAATTTGTGCAGCAAGTGCTGCACAAATTGCCTTGGTATCACCACATCGCCCTGCTGGACAAACTCAAAAGCCGTGAGGACCGCCTTTGGTATGCCGCCAAAGCCATTGAGCACAACTGGTCACGCAACATCCTGGTGATGCAGATCGAATCCCGCCTGATGGAACGCAGCGGCGCGGCGGTGACGAATTTTGAGCTGACACTGCCCAAGCCGCTGTCCGATCTGGCCCGTGAATCAATCAAAGACCCGTATCGCTTCGACTTCCTCGGGCTGACGGTAGAGGCGCAGGAGCGGGAGATTGAGAAGGCGCTGGTGAAGCACGTCACGGACTTCCTGCTGGAGCTGGGCGCGGGTTTTGCCTTTGTGGGCCGCCAGGTGCTGCTGGACGTGGGCGGTGAGGAGTTCTTCATGGACCTGCTGTTCTACCACCTGAAGCTGCGCTGCTATGTGGTGATCGAGCTGAAGGCCGGGAAATTCCAGCCGGAGCATCTGGGCAAACTCAGCTTTTACATGACGGCGGTGGACGCGCAGATCAAGCACCCCACGGACGGCCCGACCATCGGCCTGCTGCTGTGCAAGAGCAAAAACAAGGTGGTGGCCGAATACGCGCTGCGCGGCAAAGAGCAGCCGCTGGGCGTGGCGGAATACCAGCTCGTGGAGTCCCTGCCGCCGGAGCTGCAGACCAGTCTGCCCAGCATCGAACAGATCGAGCGCGAGCTGGCCCGTGACATGCCCCCGGAGGAGAACACCCAGAAAGAAGACGAAGAAGAATGAGCACCAGCCCAGCACAATCCCCCTCAAACGTCACGGTTCCCTCCGTCTCCGTCCGCTATGCGCAGGATGGCAGCTCCACCCGCTCAAACGGCCTCGGCATGCGCCCCATGCAGGAGCGCTGCTACCAGAAGCGCGGAGAGCAGTACCTGCTGATCAAATCGCCCCCGGCCTCCGGCAAAAGCCGTGCGCTGATGTTCATCGCGCTGGACAAGCTGGCGAACCAGAAGCTGAAACAAGCCATCATCGTAGTGCCGGAGCGCTCCATCGGCGCCAGTTTCCACGATGAGCCGCTGAGCCAGTTTGGCTTCTGGGCGGACTGGAAGGTCGAGCCCAAATGGAACCTCTGCGACGCACCGGGCACCGACAACGGCGGCAAGGTGGAGTCGGTTAAGAAGTTCCTGGAAAGCACGGACAAGGTGCTGGTTTGCACCCATGCCACCTTCCGTTTCGCCATGGAAAAGTATGGCGTGGAGGCCTTCGACGACCGCCTGATCGCCGTGGATGAGTTCCACCACATTTCCGCCAATCCGGACAACCGCCTGGGCGAGCATGTGCGGCAGCTCATGGCCCGCGACAAAACCCACCTGGTGGCCATGACCGGCTCCTACTTCCGTGGCGATGCCGAGGCTGTGCTGCACCCGGATGATGAGGCGAAGTTTGAGACCGTCACCTACACCTACTACGAGCAGCTCAACGGCTATCAGCACCTCAAGCAGCTCGACATCGGCTATTACTTCTACTCAGGGCAGTATTCGGACGAGATCGTCAATGTGCTGAACCCCGGAGAGAAGACGATCGTCCACATTCCCAACGTCAATTCACGCGAAAGCCTCGGAGACAAGATCAAGGAGGTGGAGCACATCATTCACGAACTCGGCGACTGGCAGGGCACCGATCCACAGACAGGCTTCCAGCTCGTGAAGTCGAAGGAAGGCAGGCTGCTCCGCATCGCCGATCTGGTGGATGACGATGTCGCCAGGCGGGACAAGGTGGCGGCGGCGCTCAAAGACCCGGCCCATAAAAACAACCGCGACCACGTGGACATCATCATCGCCCTCGGCATGGCGAAGGAGGGCTTTGACTGGATCTGGTGCGAACACGCGCTGACCGTGGGCTATCGCTCCAGCCTCACCGAGATTGTGCAGATCATCGGTCGTGCCACCCGTGATGCACCGGGCAAGCCCAGGGCACGCTTCACCAATCTCATCGCCGAACCGGATGCCAGCGAGCAGGCCGTGACTGAGGCGGTGAACGACACCCTGAAAGCCATCGCCGCCAGCCTGCTCATGGAGCAGGTGCTGGCACCGCGCTTTGAGTTCAAACCCAAGAACCCGAACAGCGGGCCAACGCCCGGCTTTGACTACGGCCCCGGAGGCTACGACCCGGGAAAAAGCAACGTGGGCGTGAATCCGCACACCGGGACGATCCAGCTTGAAATCAAAGGGCTGGCTGAACCCAAAAGCCCCGAAGCGGAACGCATCTGCCGGGAGGATTTGAATGAGCTGATCACCGCCTTTGTGCAGGACAAAACCACCGTGGAGAAAGGCCTCTTCGACACCGAACTCGTCCCGGAGGAACTCACCCAGGTGAAGATGGGCAAGATCGTCAAAGAAACCTACCCGCACCTTCAGGACGAAGATCAGGAGGCCGTGCGCCAGCACGCCATCGCCGCACTGAACCTCGTCCAGCAGGCCAAGAAGGAACTCGTCGGAGGCGGAGGCTCAGCCGACACCACCCAAAATACCAGCCTGCTGGATGGCGTGCGCAAATACGCCCTGAGCGTGCGGGAGCTGGACATCGACCTCATTGACCGCATCAACCCCTTTGGGGAAGCCTACGCCATCCTGGCAAAGTCCATGAGCGAGGAACGCCTCAAACAGGTCGCCGAGGTCATTGCCGCCAAGCGCAGCACCCTGACTCTTGAAGAGGCTCGTGAGCTGGCCAAACGCGCGCTGCGCTTCAAACACGAGAAAGGACGCCTGCCAGAAATGACAGCGGCCGATCCCTGGGAAAAACGCATGGCGGAAGGCATTGCCTTCCTGCAACGAAAGGCGAAAGAAGCAAAGAATGGCTAAGGCGATCACAGACGAAGACTTGGACCTGCTCGATGAGCTGGGCGTCGATGCTGCACCTGCGGCCAGCGGCGGACGCTCGGCACGCGAGCAGAGGATCATCGCCGGCTTCGAGGAGATCGAGCGCTTCTACGCCGAGCACAACCGCGTGCCGGAGCACGGCGAGCACCGGGACATCTTCGAACGACTTTACGCCGTGCGGCTGGATCGAATCCGCGACTCAGCAGAGTGCCGCGACATTTTGCGAAGCATGGACACCCACGGCCTGCTCGGTTCTGACAACTCCAGCTCAATCGTTCGCGAGGACTCTCCGCTCACCGACGAGGAGCTGCTTTCATCCCTCGGCGTTGACGCAGCAGAAAGTGAAGACGTGACGCAGCTCAAGCACGTCCGCTCCCGCGATGAAATCAAAGCCGCCGAGGAAATCGCCCAGCGGAATCCCTGCGTGGACTTCGATACCTTCAAGCCACTGTTTGACAAGGTGCAGCAGGACTTGGCCTCAGGACATCGTCAGACCTTGAAATACAAGGACAACGCCGAAGTGAAGAAAGGCGATCTCTTTATCCTGGACGGCCAGAAGGTCATCGTGGCCGACATGGGAGAACCCTTTGTGAGCGATTACGGACGGCAGGATCGCCGCCTGCGCGTGGTCTATGACAACGGCACAGAGAGCGATTTGCTGGTGCGCTCGCTCCAGAGAGCGCTCAACAAGGACAAGACCAGCCGGCGCATCACCGATCCGGAAATGGGCCCGCTTTTTTCTGACGAGGAAGACGAAGACGATCTGCCCTCTGGCTGGATCTACGTGCTGCGCAGCAAGTCCGAACATCCATTTGTCGCAGCCAATCGGGCAGTCCTCCACAAGATCGGCGTGACGGGTGGCGAAGTAAAAACCCGCATCTCAAACGCAAAGAAAGACCCCACCTACCTCCTGGCCGAAGTGGAACTCGTAGCCAGCTTCAAACTGGCCAACATCAACCGTAAACGCCTCGAAGCACTGCTGCACAAGTTTTTCGGCAGCGCGAGGTTGGACATGGAATTGAAAGACCGCTTTGGCGGACAGGTGGAACCTAGAGAATGGTTTCTCGTCCCACTGCCAGTGATCGAAGAAGCCATTCAAAAGCTCATGGACGGAACCATTGGGAACTTTCGCTATGATCCTGCTGCCGCAAGAATCGTGGCATTATAATTCTTTTCCCTCGGTTCCTGCATCATGCCAGGACTGCCATGAGCAGGCTGAAATTCAGCCTGCTCTGCATCGTCCCAATCTCGGCGTCCCAAAATCCCACCAGCCGCATTCCCCATCCGGATTCCGTTCCTTCCGTGTGTTGATTCGTTGCTCTCACCCTCCGGGCTCCTTTCAGTCGTCTGTCTCGCTACGCTCGGCTCCGTAGGCCACCACCTCCGGCCATCTCTGCATCGTCCCAATCTCGACGCCCCAAAATCCTCCCATCCGGATTCCGTCCCATCCGCACGCAGCTTCGTCCCCCTCACCCTCCGGGCTCCCCTCAGTCGCGTTTATGACTTCGTCGATCTCCACTTCGTTCCGGTTCGCCCCCCCGGCCATCTCTGCCTTTCCTCCGCAATTCGCGTCCTCGGTCAAGTCATCCAAAGTCCTGCCACGGACCATGGGCCAGCCATTCAAATCCTCCCCCCTCAGAAATCTTTCTGCCCAAAATCTTTCTGCCCTTTCCCTCCCCCACAGCCCCTCAAAATCTTTCACCAGCCTTAGCCCCTCCGCCCATCTCCGCGCCATTCCAACCTCTGCCCGTCCTCCGCAGCTCGCGTCCTCGGTCACGTCATCCAAAGTCCTGCCACGGACCATGGGCCAGCCATTCAAATCCTCCCCCCTCAGAAATCTTTCTGCCCAAAATCTTTCTGCCCTTTCCCTCCCCCCAACCCCTCAAAATCTTTCACCAGCCGCTGCCCCTCCGCCCATCTCCGCGCCATTCCAACCTCTGCCTGTCATCCGCAGCTCGCGTCCTCGGTCACGTCCTCCGAAGACATGCCACGAACAATGGACCAGCCCTTCAAATCCTCCGTCTCTCTGAAATTTTTCTACCCAAAATCTTTCTACCATCCCCCCTCCCCACGCCCCTCAAAATCTCATCCCCATCTTTCACCAGCCTTAGCCCCTCCGCCCATCTCCGCGCCATTCCAACCTCTGCCCGTCCTCCGCAGCTCGCGTCCACTGTCACGTCCTCCGAAGACATGCCACGAACAATGGACCAGCCCTTCAAATCCCCCCTCAGAAATCTTTCTGCCCAAAATCTTTCTGCCCTTTCCCTCCCCCCAACCCCTCAAAATCTTTCACCAGCCACAGCCCCTCACCGCCCATCTCCGATCATTCATCTCTGCGTTTCTCCAATCTCTGCCTGTCCTCCGAAGCTTCAGCGAAGGATGGACGGTGCAAAAGCCTCACCATCCCCGCAGCACCGTCCACTCTCTCCACCATCTCCAGCAACCGCCAGCTCCATCTTCCGGCCCGGTTCCCCAAAACAACCGTCAACCACCGTCATCAACCGTAAACAATCGTCAACTCATCCTCTGCCCCCTCTGCACCTCCGCCCCCCTGCGGCAAAACCAAACATCCCAGCGTCCCCCCATCTCCCATCTGATTGTCTGATTGCCCCTCAGTCTCTCCAACTTCCCCACCATCGCCCCCATGCTTCCCCTCTCCGAAATCGTAAATCATAAATCGTAAATCATAAATCTCCCCTCAGGCTTCCCATCTCCCATCTCCCCATCTGATTGTCTCCCAATCTGATTGTCTGATTGTCCACCAGTCTCCCCGGCAACCGCAAACTCCCCCTCCCCTCCATCTCTCCTCTGGAACTCCGGGCAAACCATCGTAAACAACCGTCAACAACAGTAAACCACCGTCAACTCCCCCTCCCCTTCCTCCATGTCCCGCATCGGCACCCCCCTCTCTTCCTCCGCTACCAAAGTCATGCTCCTCGGCTCCGGCGAGCTCGGCAAGGAAGTCGTCATCGAGCTCCAGCGCCTCGGCTGCGAAGTCATCGCCGTCGACCGCTACGCCAACGCCCCCGCCATGCAGGTCGCCCACCGCAGCCACATCATCTCCATGCTCGATGGCCAGGCCCTCCGCCGCCTCGTCGAACTCGAAAAGCCCGACTGCATCGTCCCCGAGATCGAAGCCATCGCCACAGACACCCTCCTCGAGCTCGAAGCCGAAGGCTTCCGCATCGTCCCCACCGCCCGCGCCACCAAGCTCACCATGAACCGCGAAGGCATCCGCCGCCTCGCCGCCGAAGAGCTCCACCTCAAAACCTCCCCCTACATCTTCGCCTCCACCGAGGAAGAATTCCGCGCCGCCATCGCCAAAATCGGCATGCCCTGCGTCATCAAGCCCATCATGAGCAGTTCCGGCAAAGGCCAGAGCGTCGTCAAAACCGAAGCCGACATCCCCCGCTCCTGGCAGTACGCCCAGGAAGGCGGCCGCGCCGGCAAAGGCAAAGTCATCGTCGAAGGCTTCGTCGACTTCGACTACGAGATCACCATGCTCACCGTCCGCCACCTCGGCGGCACCTCCTTCTGCGCCCCCGTCGGCCACACCCAGATCAAAGGCGACTACCGCGAATCCTGGCAGCCCCACCCCATGTCCCACAAAGCCCTCGCCGCCGCCGAGCACATGGCCGGCGCCATCACCGAAGCCCTCGGCGGCCGCGGCCTCTTCGGCGTCGAAATGTTCGTCAAAGGAGACGACGTCATCTTCAGCGAAGTCTCCCCCCGCCCCCACGACACCGGCCTCGTCACCCTCATCTCCCAGGACCTCTCCGAGTTCGCCCTCCACGTCCGCGCCATTCTCGGCCTCCCCATCCCCAACATCCGCCAGCACGGCCCCAGCGCCAGCTGCGCCGTTTTGGTCGAAGGCGAGTCCGCCAGCGTCCAGTTCGGCGCCCTCGACCACGTACTTGCCGAATCCGACACACAATTGCGCCTTTTCGGCAAGCCCACCGTCAGCGGCCAGCGCCGCATGGCCGTCACCCTCGCCCGCGCCGAAACCATCAACGAAGCCCGCGCCAAAGCCCACCGCGCCGCCCAGGCCATGGAAATCCGCCTGTAAAATAGGCCAAAACCCGGCAAAAACAGCATTGCACCGCACGTTCCCGCCGTGTTATCACCATTCGTTGCAAATGCCCGCCGTTGATCACCTGAGCCACCTTATCAAGCTGCTGGACGACGATTCCGAAGTCGTGCGGCACGCAGTGCGTCAGGAGCTCAACGGCATGCGCCGAGAGCTCCCTGAATGCATCGAGCGGCTTGAGAACCCCCTCTCGCAGGAAGAAGAACGGCTCGTCGCCCAGCTGCTCGAACCTGCACGACGTACCGAACTCGAAGAAACCTGGATGCGCTGGCGCTGGATGGACGGCCCCGACGCCCAGCTCGAAGAAGGCCTCAGCCAGCTCTCCGCCTTCCTCAACGGCTGGCGCACCCAGTCCTCCGACCTCGCCAAGCGCCTCGACACCCTCGCCGAGACCGCCTTCGCCGAAAAAGGCCGCATGGACGCGCACGAACTTGCACAGTGGCTCTTCGCCTCCCACAACGGCGTCACCCGCTTCCGCGGCAACAGCAAAGACTACTACTCCCCCTCCAACAGCAACCTCTTCTGGGTCCTCGACACCGGCCTCGGCAATCCCATCAGCCTCTGCTGCCTCTACCGCCTTCTCGGTCAGCGCTTTGGCCTCGAAATCGAAGGCTGCAACTTCCCCGGCCACTTCCTCTCCCGCGTCCGCTACCGTGACAACACCTGGCTCGTGGACTGCTTCAACCGCGGTCGCTTCATGCTCGCAGCAGACGTCGCCAAGCACCACCCTGCGGCAAATCCCGGCATGGAAGACCTCATTCACGAACCCGCCACCGCCGAGGCCACCCTCCTCCGCATCCTGCGGAATCTCGACGAAGCCTACGAACGCATCGGCCTCCTCCAGGAGCGCCAGTTCATGCGTCGTCTTGCCGTGAAACTCATGGAAGATTAAGGCTGCGCAGCCTCTTTCTCCCAAGCCGCAAATTCAGGCGAGGCCAGCAGCCCCGCATACTGCGCTTCATCCGAAAGCGCCTTTCGGTCCAGCACCTGCCCAAAGTTGCGCTTGAATGCACGCAGCTCATCCACCGCCGCCTTGTAGTTCTTCTGCGCCATGTACGCCGCCAGCCGCAGGTCCACCAGCTCCGCCATCTGCGGCTCCTCCCTCGCGGCTTCATCCGCCAGCTTCAGCACGCCATCATAGTCCTTCATTTTCATCAGCGCACCCCCGCGCAGAAACTTCAGGTACGGATCCCCGCCCACCACCGCCTCCACGCGCTTGATGCACTCCTCCGCCCCCTTGAAATCATTCTCCATGAAAAGCAGGTCCACCATCAGCAGATCCGTCGAGCTTTCTTTCCCCAGAATGTCCGGTGCCGCGCGCAGCGCTTCCTTGTACTGCTCGTCATACTTGCTGGATGCGCTCAGATTCATCAACGCCTGCAGGCGGATGATGAAAAAGCTGCGCTGAGTTTTCAGCTCCGGCGGCAGCCCCTCGCAGATGCTCAGCACCTCCTCCACCTTCCCGGCCCGGGAGGCTTCATTGATCTTCACCAAAAGGTCACCCGTACGCGGATCAAGACGCGGCATGCCAAACAACGCAGCCAGGCTGCTTCCAGAGCTCTTCGAGAGCATGACACCCAGCACATTGCGCGACTCTTCCGATGCCGTCGTCGCAAAGATGTAGTTGAACATGTCCATGACCTGAAAGCCCTCCCCCTGCGGCCTCACCATCAGGTCCACATAGCTCACCGCCCCCTCCGGCGTCTTCACCCGCAGCACCACCACAGGAAATCCCTGCCGTTCACGCGCACGCAGAAACCTGAGGTCTCCGCCCATCAGATTCCACAACCAGCCGCCTTTGCGCTGCTGGATGCCCTTCATGAAGCCGCTCCGGATCGCCCCCTGGTTGGGCAGCCCGGCCGGCAGGTTGTCAAATACCCGTGAGCTGAACTCCTCATTGTCCACCATCCCAGCCAGCTTGGCCGTATCCTGCTGGTTCAGCACCTCGGCCAGTTCCTCCCCAAACTCCGCCAGCCCCTGCTTCTGCGCCTCGGTCAGCGGCTGCGGAGCCTGCAGCTTCGGCTTCATCTGCCCGCTTTTCATTTCCTGCGCCATCTTCCTGATGCGCTCATAATACGGCATCGCCATCACGCCGAGCGCGGCCAGAACCACCACCACAGCCCCCACGACGATCAGCACGATCCAGCCCGCTCCCAGTCCTTTTCGCGGAGCCGGAGGCGCAGGTGGCAGATGCTGAAGGGGTGGCGGAGGGGGCGGGTTCATGGGCGGATCATGCGGCTGAAAGCAGCGCGCTGCCAGGCAATGTCATCACCCGCTTTAAAAAAGTCACAGAAACCGCTGCAGAATCGGGCGTAGATTTTCCACCGTCTGCTCCGGCCACAGCTTGCGGTCGGTCATCAGCGCCGTGTCCAGGGCACGGTGCTCAGGCCAGTTCGGCTCCGTGGGGATGCTGGGAATGACCTGCGCCAGGATGGCCTTGGATGCCGCCACATTCGCATGCAGGTGCCCGATGACAGATTCTGCCGTCACCGCCTCTTCCTCCACCTTCCAGCAGTCATAGTCCGTCACCATCGCCAGCGTCGCCAGCGCGATTTCTGCCTCCCGTGCCAGTTTTGCCTCCGGCAGGTTTGTCATGCCGATAATGTCAAAACCCAGCTGCCGGTGCGCATTAGATTCCGCACGGGTGGAAAAGGCCGGACCGTCCATGCAGACGTACGTGCCTCCATTGTGCACCTTGCGTCCCTGTGCCACACAGGCCTCATGCAGCAGCCCTCTCAGACCATCGGAAATGGGGTCTCCGAACGCCACATGCGCCACGATTCCCTTTCCAAAGAAAGTGTGTTGATCCCGGCGGCTCGTGCGGTCAAAAAACTGATCCGGCAGCACGATGTCGCGCGGGTGATACTGCTCCTGCAGGCTGCCCACCGCCGTCACCGCGATGATCCAGCGCACATTCAGGCTGCGCAGCGCCCAGAGATTGGCCCGGTGATTCAGCTCCGTCGGCAGGATTCGGTGCCCTTTGGCATGCCGTGGCAGGAAATACACCCGGCGCCCAGCCAGCGTGCCCGTCACCAGCGCGTCCGAGGGCGGCCCAAACGGCGTCTCCACGCTGATCTCCTCGCGGTTTTCAAACCCTTCGAGGTCGTACAGGCCGGAACCGCCGATGATGCCGATGGCTGGGGGGAGATTTTGACTCATGCGGTCAGGGTAAAAGGCACGCCGCCTGCTTCAACAGGCATCACTCTGTTGCTTGAAATTGTCACATCGTTGCTGGATGAACATATTCGCCGAAAGTCGTGTCTAAATCATCCCGTTATCCCCACATCCACGCCATGAACGCCATGTGCCGCCTCCTGCTGATTTTGCCCGCCTTTTTCGTCGTTTCCTGCTCCATGCCTGACATGTTTGCGTCCAACACGCCGCACAGGATCAAGCTCAAGGACGGTCGCGAAGTACCCTGCGAAGGCGCTCCCCAGTATCAGGAGAAGACCGGTTACTACCGCTACCGCACCCCGGACAAGCGGGATGCCGTGATCCGTGCGGACGATGTGGTGAAGATCGTGGAAAAACGCGCCTGAACATGCGTCCACTGGTGCTTGCGTCCGCCTCCCCGCGTCGGGTGGACCTCCTCCGCCACGCGGGGTTCCAATTTGAGATCGTCCTCCCCCAGGTCGAGGAAGCTCATGACGCCTCCCTCACTCCGGAGCAGCTGACGCTGGAAAACGCCCGCCGCAAGGCACTGGCAGTCAGCCACCTGCGTCCTGAGGCACTTGTCATCGGTGCCGACACCTTGGTGTATGTGGATGGCCTGCCGCTGGGCAAACCCGCCGACATGGACGAGGCGCTGCGCATGGTGCGCCGCCTTTCCGGGCGTACGCACGAGGTCTGCACCGGCGTGGCTTTCGCCAGCGATGGCACCATAGCGCAGGAACTGCACGTCATCACCCACGTGACATTCAAACCGCTGACCAACGAACTCATCCGCTCTTATCACGCCTTGGTGAACCCGCTGGACAAAGCCGGAGCCTACGGCATCCAGGAGCAAACCGACATGCTCCTCGAACGCATGGTCGGCTCCTTCACCAACGTCATCGGCCTGCCCGTGGACGAAGTCAGCACGGCGTTGCTCAAACTGCTAAGCCGGCCACCTGGAACACAGTCGGGCTAGAAGCCGCTGCTTGTTTTGTAATAGCCGCACAGCGGTGGAGATGGAGATTAGCTCCACCACATCCATCACTGTCATGAAATTTGCTACACCCGCTGGCATTCAGGAGAAGATCGAACTCCATGAAGGCTACTACTTTCTGATCATCGTGCAAAACGGCAGGGTGACGCACTTCACCCCCAATGTGGCACTGTCTCATGCAGACTTCGTCAAGCGCTCCGTCGGCAGGCTGCCAGCAGGTGCTTGGGTGGGCTCCGCCACGAAAAACGACGGCTATCTCACGGCCATCAATTCGTACACCTTCTACAAGAATCAGCTTCCTGCCTCACCCGAGATCCAAGAGGCGGTTCATGCCAGGTTCTGCTGAGCACTCACCTCACACCAGCTCAGACCAGGTGCCACGGGTGACACCGAGCTGGCTGTGGGCTTTGAGGTCGCGCCAGATTTCCTCGCCATCGCGCTGGCCAGCCAGGAGTTCCTGGTAGGTGCGAAGGACGATCATGGCCTCGTCGGCGTTTTCTTCGAGCAGTTCCACACGGAAGCAGCGCAGGCCGTGCTCGCGAAGCTCATCGAAGAACTGCGCACCGGTTTGCGCCACGGCGTTGAAAAGTGTGTTGCGGCAGCCCACATCGGCCTTGAGCGGGTGCATCATGCCCACTCGGTCGCGCAGGTGCACGCGGTGCCTGTCGCAGGGGCGACCGCAGTTGGTGAAGTCCGTGCCGTTGCTGAGGAAGGCTGCGAAGGCGCAGTGCTCCATGTGAAACATGGGCATGTGCTGGTGCAGCGTCAGCTCAAACCATGAAGGCGGCGCTGCGGCCAGAAGATCCACCACCTGCTCGATGTTGAGATCGTAGCTGATGGTGAGGCGTTCCAGCCCGGCGTTTTTCAGAATCTCGGCGGTGAGCGGATTGGCGACGTTGAGGGAAAAATCTCCCGTCATCGGAATGCCGACGTCCTGGAAGAAGGACATGGCACCCAGATTGCGAATGAGCACGCCATGCGGCTCCGCACGCTGAATGAGCTTGAAGAAACCGGCCTCGCCTGACTTCTGGATGCGCGGCGTGGCCAGCCAGACTTGGGCGGTGTCGCTGCGCTCCTTGATCTGCTTCACCATGTCCGCGTAAAGACGGATGTCTTCAAAGTCGAGGTAGAGGCGTGGCACACCGAGGACCAGCGCGGCATCCACATGCGCCTGCGTGCGGCACAGCGCGTGCATATGGAGTGGCGACGAATCGTCGCCCTTCCCGCGTGAAGGCATCAGCGACTCAAGCGTCACCGTGCTCCTGGTAATGATTTTTGGCGACGAATCGTCGCCACTCCATGCGGCAATCAAGTCACGCCGCATGCGATTGAGTTCGCTGATCGGCAGCATGACCTCACCTGCGACATCGAACTGCACTTCTCCCAGCTCAAACTCTGTGCCGCCGAGGCGGCTGAACTGCTCAATGAATGCTGCTGGTGTCAGTGGGCGCTTCATCGCCGCCTGCAATGGCATGGTGGAGGTCACCGCGTGGGAGCCTGACTTCACGCACAGGGGCTCACCGACCTTCCCCGTGACGTGGAGGTCCAGCTTGCGCTGTTTGCGGATGGGGATTTCTCCTTCAAAGGACTGACGCAGGGCGCGATTGAGCGCAGGATCGCTCGTTTTGAAGACGCGAGTGCCCGGAGATAGATTCTCCATTCGAAGGTGGCCGTGGCGGAAACTGAGCACACGACCGCGCATCTCATACACGCTGCCACCCTGCTCCTGGTTGGTGTCGGCCAGGTTTTCAAACACCACACCGTCTCCGGGCTTCATGGCGATGTGCAGCTCATCCAGCTCCAGCGTGTCCGCGCCCAGGATGCGCGTGATCTGCCCGACATACGGGCCGCGTTTTTTGCCGTAGTACGCACCTACCAGCTCCTGATGGTTTACACCATGCATCCAGCCGGTGAAGAGGCCGCGGGAAAAGGTCATCTCCAGCGCATAACGGTCCTCGGCGCTCGCAGGTGCAGGCTGGTTCGCCAGGGCGCGATCAATGGCCTTGCGATACACCTGCGTGACTGCAGCGACGTATTCCGGCGTCTTAAGGCGGCCTTCGATCTTGAAGCTTTTGATGCCCAGCGCGATGAGGCGCGGAATCTCATCCACCGCCGCGAGATCCTGCGGAGAAAGCAGGTAGCGCTTGTCCTCCAGGTCGCGCGGCTCGCCATCCACGATCATCTCATACGGCATGCGGCAGGCCTGCGCGCACTCGCCACGGTTGGCGCTGCGGCGGCCCAAAGATTCGCTGGTGAGGCACTGGCCCGAATAGGCCACGCACAGGGCCCCATGCACAAACACCTCCAGCGGTACCTGCGCGGTCTTGAAGCGCTCCAGTTCCCGCAGGGAAAGCTCACGCGCCAGCACCGCCTGGTCGATGTTCAGCTTCTTGGCAAACTCCAGCCCCTCCGGGGAGGTGATGGTCATCTGTGTGCTGGCATGCAGGCGCAGTCCAGGCGCCAGCTCCTTGACCATGCGTGCAAGGCCCAGATCCTGCACGATGACGGCGTCCACGCCGCACTCTTCGAGATAGCGAAGCTGCGTTTCAGCATCCGGCAGCTCCCGGGTGAAGATGAGGGTGTTGAAGGCGACGCAGCCCTTCACACCATGCTCATGGAGGAACTTCATCAGTTCAGGCAGGTCTTCCTCGGTGAAGTTGTCCGCGCGCAGGCGCGCATTGAAGCGCGGCATGCCGAAAAAAATGGCATCCGCCCCATTGGCGACAGCCGCACGGGCACAATCCCAATTCCCGGCGGGGGAGAGGAGTTCGGGTTTGGGCATGGGGGAAGAGTAAGTCACGGCGGGGGGAAGACATTACCCTGATTTCCGGACCTTGCAGGCATTATGCGTCAGCATTTGCCATCTTCAGCGCCTGCGCCGGCGAAATGCGCCCATGCCCAAGCCAAGGAGCAGCAACATGGCACGCCCGGGCTCCGGCACGACGTAAATGATGCCGTCCGTCAAAAACTGATCGGTGTCCCAGAACCAGCCGTTGGCGAGCATGGCGGCGCCGAGCTGGAGGTCGAGGTCTCCGCCAGAACCGGCCGCATTAAATCCTCCGACGACGAGGGCTGAAGAGCCCCCATTGACGGTGCCCCAGTCGATGAGATTGATGACATCGCCAAATGCGGGATCATAACCGCTGGCGAGCTCCACTTTGATGGTGCTGCCTGCGGCAAGGGTGAGGGTTCCCTGGACGACGAGAGCGTCGTGATTGCCAAAGCTGCCAGTGAGCAGGGCTGCAGTCTGGATGCCGTCGGCAGGCGTGGCATCGTTTCCGGTGGCTCCCGCGAGGGTGAAGAGCACACGCGGTGCCGCAGAGCTGGCACCGCCCGCCAGTGTGAGACTGCCGGTGCTGGCATCTGAAAAGGTCAGGGTGCCGATGCCGGAACCACCGCTGTCTCCGGCGCTGAGCAGGCCATTGATGACGGCGGCACCCTGGACGGTGCCGGAACCTGAGAGAGTGGCGCCACTGCTGACCACCACGGCTCCTGTGCCACTCTGGCCCGCGCCAGCCAGCCCCACCTGCAGATTGCCTGCGGCAACCTGGGTGGTCCCTGCATAAGTGTTGGCTCCCGTGAGAGTGAAAGTGCCGGAGCCTTGTTTCACCAGGCCGCCAGCGCCGGCAATCGTGCCGGAGTAAGTGGTGTCTGCACTGCCGCCGGTGGTGAGCCGGGTGCCAGGCGTGGCAACGGTGTCCGCAGCGGCGATGGTGCCCAGATTGACGGTGCCACCGCCTGCAAGAGACAAGATGGTCTGTGAAAAATCGGCAAGTCCGTTGGTCAAAGCGAGCATGGCCGTAGGATCGTTCGCAATGGTCACAGCAGAGCTGGCGGAAAGGGTGTTGACCGCACCTGCCATGAGGATGCCCTTGCTGATGGTCGTTGCACCGCTGTAGGTGTTGGCGCCTGTAAAAGTCTGAGTTCCTTCGCCGATCTTGGTCAACGCCATGATGCCGGTGCCGGTGTCCTTGATCACGCCACCGAAGAAGGTGGTGGCTGCGGCGGTGTCGGTGACGAGGGTGCTGGAGTTGTTATCTCCAATGGTGAGGGTGGAGGTGGTTCCTGCTTTGCCATTGGTGACAGCGGTGTTGGAGTGGGTGCCGTAAGAGATCAGGGAATTGATGGTTTCGTTGAAGCCATTGAGGTCGAGGGTGACGGGGCTGGTACTGCTGCTGCCGCTGAGGATGACATTGCCCTTGCCGAGTCCGTTGGGGATGACTTCCGAAGCTCCGAGGCGGATGGTGACGTTGGCGCTGTTGAAGGCGGAAGGACTGGTGCCGAAGTTGGTATTGATGGACAAGTTGCCGGTGAAGTCGTTGGCGGTGTTGTTGAGCTGAATGATGTTGGTGCCGCCTGCCCCACCAGAGAGATCAAGTGCGTAGTCACCGGTGATTTTCCCGGTGAAGGTGGTGACGCTGCTGGCATTGACGGCACCGAGGCGGGTATCGCCCGTGAGATTGATCTGGCCGGCGAGCGTCTGACCGCCGCTGAAGCGTATGGCACCAGGAATGCCGTTTTCACCGTACCCGGTGCCTGCGAGATTGAAGGTCTGGGCATAGGTGCCACTGGCATTGAGCCAGATCTGACCACCCGCAGTGACAGTGACGGCGCCGCTGCCAAGGCTGGCGACATTATCAAAGCGATTGCGGCCTTGAGTGATGATGGTGCCTCCGGTGTAGGTATTGACCCCGCTGAAGACGACCTGATTGCCAGAGCCAGTGCGAATAAGCGTGACGGCACCGGTGCCATTGTCGGCGATGGAAGAGCGGATGAGCATTTCGCCCGATCCGGAACTATTGATGATGAGTTCGCCTGCGGTGTTGTCTGCGCCACCGGCTGTGAGGGTGCCAACGCTGTTGGCAGAGCCGATGGTGAGCGTGGGGACGCCCGAGGTGACCTGGGTTCCTTGATTCCAGATGGAGCCGGTGGCACCCAGGCGGAGTGTCTCGCCTGCGGCAATGTCGAGGAGACGGTTGAGGGCGGCATTGCCGTTGCCTGCGTCATTGCGCACCATAAGGGTGTTGAGATCGGTAACGCCGGATGCGGTGGTGATGGAAGTGCTGCTGTCGCTGATCAACAGGTTGGAGGTTGGAGAACTGACGATGTCTCCTGCGGCATAAGCACTGTACTGGGTGGTGGCGGCGATGACATTGCCAAGGGCTGTGCCCGCAGTGCTTTTGACGGCCCAGTCGTTGCCAAGGAGCGCCCAGCCGCCCAGGATGCCGCTGGCGTCATTGGCCTTGGTGGTGGTGATGCCGTTGGTGGTGCTCTGCGCACCTGCAGCAGGAGTGAATTCGAGAACACCCCCGTGATCGCGTGAGATGCCGCCGAGGTTCACGACGGTGTCGGCATTGGCGGTGCCCTGGGTGACTGTGACGTAGCTGCGCCCGGTGAGGAGATAGGCACCGTTGAATGTTTGAGAGACGGCGGCTGCTCCTGTGGTGGTGTTGCGGCCATTGACCGTGAGCTTGCCGCCGCCGAGAACCAGCCGGCTGGAGGCGCTGATGATGTCTGTGGTGGGAGCGACGATGGTGTAAGTGTAGGTGTTGGCACCTGAAACAACGGGGGCGATGGTGGTGGAATTAAAGTCGAGCCTGATGCCGCCTGCGTTGGCCTGGGTGACTGAGCCGTTGGTTGGATTGTGTGATCCGGCGAGGATGGTGGTGTCCCCGGTGTACGTGTTGGAAGTGCTGGAGATGTAGGTGGCGGTAACAGCACCTGAGGAGGTGGTCGTACGGGTGACAGTGATTTGCTCGCCGCTGAGAGTCAGGGTGCCGGTGCCGATCTTGGCGAGACCGCCGCTGCCACTGAGGGCGCCGCGGTAGGTGGTACTGCCGTCGTTGTTACCAGTCTGAAGTGTGATGGCACCACCCCCTGAATCCTGAAGCGTGAGATTGCTGGCGCCCTGAAGGCCGCCCGTGATGAAGGTGCCGACACCGGAGGAGAAGCTGATGTTCTTTGTATTCACATCGAAATTGACGAGATTGATGGTGGCATTCTGAACGGCACGGGCATGCCCCAGAAGAAAGCCGCCGGTGGTGGTGTTGGTGTTGAGTGAAGAGAGAGTGCCGGTGAAGGTATTGGCATTTGTGAGGGTGATGATGCCTGTGCCGCCATTGACCTGCAGCGTGCCGTTGCCTGCAATGATGCCGGAGAAGGTGGTGCTGACGCCGCCCTGGGCGAGATTAAGCGAGGCATTACGCATGAGGATGAGACCGGAGCCTTCGATGGTGCCGAACTGGTCGTTGACCTTGGTGTTGAGGACGCCGCCTGTGTTGACGGTGATTTTGGCGCTGTCGCTGATGCTATTGGCACCAGTATTCCAGAGGAAGGTGCCACCACTGTTGATGACAATGCCAGAAGTGGTGAGCTGATTGGCACTCGCGCCAGTGCCCTTGAGTTCGAAAGTGCCTGCATTGATGGTGATCGGCGCTCCGCCGAGATTGAAGAAACCACCATTGCCAGAGGTGCCGAAATCGAGCGTGATTTTGCCGAGACCGGTCTTTGTCAGGCCGGAGGAAGTCATGCGAGCCGTGATGGTGGCGTCCATGTTCTGAACGTTCACCGCGGGGGCTGTGCCCGTGAGAGTGAGGATTTCGACGGAGGTGAAGTTGTTCGGCGACGAAACGAAAGCTGTGCCAGGAGCGATGGTGATGTGGCCCTCCTGAAAATTGAGACTGGCGGCAGACTGCCCAGGAGAAAGCGTCACTGTATAACTGCCCGTGCCGTCAATGCCTGCGGCAAAGACCACGTCGCTGCCTGTCACATACGCGCCTGTGCTGGTCAGCCCTCGTGCATCCGTGCTCCAAAAGCTGTCCACACCCCAGACGCCACCGGCATTGCCGGAATACACCGAGGCTGCGTTGGCATCCCAGTAGAGCGTGGCAGCATGGGACGAATCAAAAGCAGTGACAAAAGCAAACGTGGCAAGCAGAAGCGCGACTATGCGAGCGCCTCGTGTGAAACACACAGACATGACAAGAGATGGGTGGTTTTTGGTTTCACGCCAGGAGCGTGAAGGGGGGATGGACAGATACCATCCAGCACCCAGCTAAGCCAGTGCGTTTCGATCCGAAAAACCTTCAGTTATTCGCTTCGAAAATGCCCCACTTATGTCATGCCTGGAACCACACCATGAGCCACCACGCCTGTTAGCCGACGATGATGCCCTTGGCCTTGCGCTCTTTCTCGCGATCCAGCAGGGGGATCTTCTCGGAGGTTTCGAGGACGGGGACGCCGAGGTCGCCGATCTTGGAGAAGGTGAGGCCGTTGAGGGCTGGGACTTCGGCGCTGAGGCGCTTGAAGACGTCTTCGACGGTGTGGATGCCATTCGAGCCACCGCAGGCGACGATGAGGTCGCGCAGGATTTCCCAGGTGTCGTGGGCGTTGCCGGGAGCCTTGACGGCCTTGTTCAGGCGTTGGAGGCGACCGGTGGCGTTGATCATGCTGCCGCGCTTTTCAGCGTAGGCGGTGCCGGGGAGCACGACGTCGCTGAGTTCGGCGCTGGCATTGGCCAGGATGTGCAGGGAGGCGATGAAGGGCACCTTTTCCAGATCGCGCTGGGCGAAGCCGACCTTGAGCAGATTTTCGCCAAGGGCGAGGACGGCACGCAGACGGCCGCGGCCCATGAGTTCGGTGATCTCGGCCAGCTTGGCTCCGGGCTCGATGCCGAGGATGAGTTTGGCTCCGTTGGTGTTTGGATTGAGGTCGTCGGCACGGAGGTAGTTGTCAGCGCCGCCGGTGCGGGGGATGACGTCCACGTTTGTGGTGCCAAGCAGTGCGGCGAGATGCTTCACGAAGAAGAGTTCTTCATTCGTCATGCGGGCGCTGGCGATGATGGCGATCTCATCGCCCTTCTTGCCGGCCACGGCGGTGGCGATGGCGCTGAGGGCGGCCTTCCAGGTGGCGATCTGGTGCTTGCCACCGGACTTCACCATCGGGTCGGTGAGACGGAATTCGCTGTTCACAAAGTGGAAGTCGAGACGGCCGCTGTCGCACATCCAGGTGGAGTTGACGGCGTTGTTCTCGCGCGGGGTCTGGCGGTAGATGGTGTCTCCACGGGCGCCGATCTCCATATTGCAGCCACGGGCGCAGCCGGTGCAGACGCTGTTGGTTTCCGTGAGGAACCAGACGCGCTGCTGGAAGCGGAAGTCGTTGGAGGTGAGGGCACCCACCGGGCAGATGTCCACGGTGTTGAGGGAGTAGTTGTGCTCCAGACGCTTGCCGGGATGCACGGCGAGGGTGGTGAAGCTGCCGCGCTCGGTGAAGCCGAGCACGGGCTCGTCAGCGATCTCGGCGGTGAAGCGGATGCAGCGGCTGCACATGATGCAGCGCTCGTCATCTAGGCGCACGCGGGGGCCGATGTCCACGTTCTTGGGCTTTTTGACCTTGTCTTCACGGAAGCGGCTTTCGCCCTTGCCGTGCTCGACGCTGAACTCCTGCAGACGGCACTCGCCAGCCTGATCGCAGATGGGGCAGTCGAGGGGGTGATTGATGAGGAGGAACTCCATCACGCCCTTGCGGCACTCCTGGGTGAGAAGGGACTCGGTGCGGATGCCCATGCCTTCAGCGACGGTGTTGGCGCAGGCGATGACAGGACGAGGCATCCAGCCGATCTTGGGCATGCCATGCTCGTCCTTCTCGGGCTCGGTACCAGGGGCGGGGCGCGGAGGCATACCCATCTCCACGAGGCACATGCGGCAGTTGCCGGGGGAGGAGAGCTTGGGGTGGTAGCAGTAGTGGGGCACTTCCTTCTTGGCCTGCTTGCAGGCCTCGATCATGCGAGTGCCTTTGGGGAACTTGTGCCAAACGCCGTCGATCTGGACATTCACGAGATCGACCGGAGGAGGAGCGGCTGCAGGGGCGGGGGCTTCGGCGGGGGCAGGCATGAGCGAAGGGGAAAGGGTCTGAAGCGGATTATCGGAGCCGCATGCAGAGGGGCAACCCTAATTTGTGAAAAGTTTCACAAGCGGATCGAAAGTCCGCTCATGGGCCGGACTCGGACCAGGCGCTCACCACAGACGCGAGGCACCGAGCAGCGAGAGCGGCGTGTCAGGGGAGAGCAGCGTCATGCCTGCCTCCATGGCCTGCGCGGCCAGCAGGCGGTCAAAGGGATCCAGATGCAGGCGTGGCAGCTCGCCGCTGCGGTAGATGGCGTCTTGGTTGAGACTTAGGCTGATGAACTTGTGATAAGCGAACTTTTCAGGAATCCAAATACGGGGAACATCTGGGAGGGGCAGCTTGCCCGTGGAGTGCTTGAGCGTGATTTCCCACACGCTGACATCGCTTACGTAAAGCTCATTTGCCCAGTCGTTAATCACTGCTGCCGCAGCGCCTGAGAGCATTCTCGTTTGCTGGGACGCCCAGAGAAAGGTGCAGGTGTCGAGCAAGTATTTCATAGCCCCCATTCCTCAAGCTCCTGCTCGGTCAGCGGCGCAAAAGCCGACTCTGGGAACTCAAACGGCGGACCAAGGATATCGCCCACCTTTGGGCGCGGCTGCGGAGTGGCTTTCGGAACAGGCGTCAGCAGTGCCACGGCAGATTTGCCACGAGCAATGATGAATTGCTCCCCCTTCTCCACCTTAGCAAGGTAGCGCGAGAGGTGCGTCTTGGCTTCGTGGGTGGTGATGGTGGTCATGTGGACAAAAAATCCTTCCGACAGCAGATTAGTCCACTTAGTTTACTTTGCGATCTAAAAACGAGAAAGTTGAGGTTGGGGAAAAGACTCCCGCTGCGCAATCTGGGATCTGCGAAGAATTTGGAGCTAGCAACACGGGACGGGCGTGCCATCAATGCCGCCCCCTCATGCCCATACCGGTCATTCTGAACCCCGCCGCCCGCAGCACCAAGGCCGCCGCCGTCGAACACGCCCTGCGCAGGCTTTCCCCCGAACCTGAGCTGCACCTGACGAAAGGTCCGGCGGATGCCACGGCGATCGCCGAGCAGCTGGCGGAAACCCACGAGCTGGTGGTGGCCGCCGGCGGCGATGGCACGATGAACGAGGTGCTGCAGGGCATCTGCCGGGCCAATGCGCGGCGCAAACCGGGCGAAAAGCACACGGCACTGGGGGTGCTGCCGCTGGGCACGATGAACGTCTTTTCCGTAGAGCTGAAGCTGCCGGGCAGGGACATCGAGGGCTGCTGGCGGGAGATCACGCGCGGTCAGCGCCGCGAGGTGGACCTGTGGATGGCGAATGACATGTACTTTGCCCAGCTGGCCGGGGTGGGTCTGGACGCGCAGATCGTGCAGGAGACGTCCTGGGAGGCGAAGAAGAAATTTGGCCCGCTGAGCTATGTGATGAGCGCGGTGAACGTGCTGATGAGGACGCCGCCAACACTGAGCGTGCACATCGACGGCAAGGCCCCGCTGCTGGGCACGGTGGTGCTGGTGGGCAATGGCAGGCACTATGGCGGCCCCTTCCCGCTCTTCCGCGACGCGTCAAACACAGACGGGCTGATGGACCTGCTGATCTTTCGCGGGCTGGGTGGGATGGAATTCATCCAACTGCTGCGTGGCATGCTGCTGGATGGCTACCGGGAGTGCGAATACCTGGACTACATCCAGACGCGAGAGTTTACCGTGACGACGGACCACGCCGAGGCCCCCGTGGAGCTGGACGGCGAGCTGGCGGACCTGAACGCCCCCGTGGTCTTTCGTCCGGCCCCGTTTCGGCTGAGCGTGAGCGTGGGCTGAAGGTGCGGGATTTGGGCTTGAAGCGGGAGGGCTTGTCCTCGGAGGAGAAGCGGCCGGGAGGGCCGTTCTTCTTTGGGCCGCGAGGTTCGCGGGAGGCGGATTCACCACGGCTGCGGCTGGCAGGAGCAGGGCGCGCCGGACGGCGGGGGGCTTCATCCTCCCACTCATCGCCCGCTGGCTTGCGCGCACGGGGTTTGGCGGCCTCTTCCTTGAAAAAGCGCTCCACATCCGTGGGGGTGAGCTCCTTGTAGGCACCTTTGGCCAGGCCGTGGAGCTTGAGCCAGCCGATGCGGATGCGGACGAGGCGCTCGACCTCGTAACCGAGGTAGTAGAGCATCATGCGAATCTGGCGCTTGAGGCCCATCTTGAGCACGATGTGCGCGCGGTATTCGGTGTCCATCCAGGCGCGCTCGGCGCGGGCAAAGCCCTCCTCGGTCATCATGCCTTTGACCAGCTTGGCCATGACATCGACGTTCAGCGGCTGGTCCACGACCACCTCGTATTCCTTTTCGGCTCCCTGACTGGGATGAATGATGCGGTGAGAGAGGTCTCCGCGATTGGTCAGGAGGATGAGGCCTTCGCTTTCTTTGTCCAGACGCCCGACGTGGTGCAGGTTCTGGTATTTGAGAGGCAGCAGGTCGTAAATGGTCATGCGCTCGTGCTTGTCGCCACGAGAGCAGATGTAGCCTTTCGGCTTGTTCAAAACGAGCACGACGGGAGTTTCCGTCCGCACGGGGGAGCCATCGACGACTACTTTGTCGTCAGGCTGCACCTGGGTGGCGAGTTCGGTGATGACGTGCCCATTGATGGACACACGGCCGGCGAGGATGATTTCCTCCGCCCCACGCCGTGAGGCGACGCCACACTGGCTGAGATATCGGTTGAGACGCACGAGCTAAGCCTTACTCCGGCTTGGTCTTCGGCAGGTTGAGCGGCAGACGGCCGTCTTTCCACTGACCACGGGACTTGAGGAGCTTGATGCGCTCACCACGCTTCAGGACACTGCGCTTGGTGCCGACGGAGCCGGAGGACTTGAGGCTGCTATGCTGGGACATGATTCGAAAAGGGGCTAGGTGTTCTGAAAAGGGGCGGAGAGAGTAGCACCCCCCGGGGAGGGCGCAAGGGGTTTTACGCGGCGGGGGCTCAACCGAGCACCTTCTTGCGGACGATCTCGGTGACCATTTTGGGGTTGGCCTTGCCTTGGCTGGCTTTCATGGCCTGGCCGGTGAACCAGTTCATGGCCTTTTCGTTGCCGCCTTTGACTTCGGCGACTTTGTCGGGGTTGGCGGCGAGGATCTGCTCGACGATGGCCTCAAGGGCGCCGGTGTCGCTGACCTGCTCGAAGCCCTTGGCCTTGATGATCTCGGCGGCGGGTTTGCCGGATTCAAACATTTCGGCAAAGACTTCCTTGGCCTGGTTATTGGAGATGCTGCCGACCTCCACGGTGGCGACGAGGGCGCTGAGAGCGTCCGGCTTGACGGGGCATTCGCTGATGGTGAGGGAGCGCTCATTGAGCACGCCGAGGAGGTCGTTGATGACCCAGTTGGCAATCTTCTTGGCGGGCACCTTGGTGTCTGCGGCCACGGCGGCCTCATACCAGGAGGCGAGCTCTTTTTCGCTGGAGAGCACTCCGGCATCGTAGGCGCTGCAGCCGTAGTCTTTCTCAAAGCGGGCGCGCTTTTCATGCGGCAGCTCGGGCAGCTGGGAGCGGACCTTTTCCACCAGTGCTGGGGTGCGCACGGGGAGGAGGTCGGGATCTGGGAAGTAGCGGTAGTCGTGCGCGTCTTCCTTGCTGCGCATGAGGGTGGTCTCGCCACGGTCGTCGTCCCAGCGGCGGGTGCTCTGGACGAGCTTTTCGGGATTACGGCCTTCGAGGACGTCGATCTGGCGCTCGGTCTCGGCCTTGATGGCGCGACGGACGGCGGACATGGAATTGATGTTCTTGAGCTCGATCTTCACGCCGAGCTCCTTCTGGCCTTCGGGGCGGACAGAGATGTTCACGTCGCAGCGAAGGTTGCCCTTTTCCATGTCGGCGTCGCTGACGCCGCCGTAGATGAGGATCTGGCGCAGGCTGGTGATGTAGGCAAAGGCCTCCTCGGCGCTGTCGATGTCGGGCTCGCTGACGATTTCCATCAGCGGCGTGCCGGCGCGGTTGAAGTCGAGGGCGGAGAACTTGTCGTAGTGGGTGGACTTGCCCACGTCTTCCTCCAGGTGGATGCGGGTGAGCTTCACGACCTTGCCGGGATTGGCGATGCTCTTCTGTGCGTCCTTGGGATAGGCCAGATCATACAACGGCACGCCGCCGCCGAGGCAGAGCGGGAAGGGCATCTGCGTGATCTGGTAGTTCTTGGGCATGTCCGGGTAGAAGTAGTTTTTGCGGTCCCAGTTCACCACGGGAGGTGTCTCGCAGCCCAGCATGAGGCCAGTGAGGATGGTCTTTTCAATGGCGTCCTGGTTCAGCACCGGCAGGGCGCCCGGCAGGCCCAGGCAGGTGGGGCAGGTGTGGGTGTTGGGCTCCGCTCCATACTCCACCGGACAGGCGCAGAACATCTTGCTGCGCGTGGTGAGCTGCGCGTGAACTTCAAGGCCGATGGTGACGATGTACTTGGGCATGCTGGAACGAGATGGGAAAATGAATGACCGGAGATGAAAGCGAGAGCCAAGGCCGGGGCAACGCGGCGTTGGCGGTTTTTTCGGGTGTGCCGAAATCTCCTCAATACATCCGCACCGGCTGAGGAGGCGTGGGCTGCTGATAGACGACGGAGTCCATGGCGGTCTCCAGGGACATGTCGCTGAGGATGGGCTGGAGGTCGGGGTGGTTGGCGACGTCGGAGATCTTGCGCATCTGCATGAGCCCGGCGAAGTCTTTGTTCTCGATGGCTTTGCGCACGTCCTGATCGTAGCCCAGATTGACGATGAGCGGGTGGTTCAGCGCATTGGCGACTTTGGCATTCTGTGCGGCCAGGCGCTGCCACATGGCCCCCTCCGGCCAGAGGATGAGGAGGCGGGCTAGATTGGCCGTGGGCTTGATGTTGTAGGGGTCGAGCTTTTTAGCCAGACCGCCGATGGCGCTGTTGTCGATCTTCTGGCTGAGGGTGTAGAAAATGGACTTGGCCTGACTTTCGATGGCACCGCCTTTTTTGACGATCTCAGAGGCGTTTTCCATCCCGTAGAGGCTGCCCACCACACGCAGCACCATGCTGCCGAGCCAGAGCAGACCACCCGAGGGGATAAAGCTGACGATGAGCCCCTTCCATCCTGTGAGCCCGCCGAGCATCCGCATGAGGCCAAAGGCGGCCAGAAAGTACTTACCCACTTTGCAGACCCCAAACATCAGGATGGCCGCGATGCCAGACATGACGATCAGCCGATTGGTCGTCATGTGCATGCCGGCTGCGCCAAAGATCTGCACGCGGTGCATGAACACATACCAAGCCGCCCACGCACATGCAGCGAGCGTCAGCACATTGATGATCTGCGCCACCACCCCTTTGGCAAAGGCCATGCCTGCGGCGAATGCCATGAACCCCACGATGGCGATGGTGGCCCACATGCTGTGAGGCACCTTCTGGGCGTATTGGAGCACTTCGCTGGGATGAGGCATGCGCGAGCGGGGCAGGTATTAAAGACATCTTAACATCTTTCACCTGCCTGTCTTGCGGGAATATCGGCCTAGATCAGGTCCTGCATGGCCCGCAGGCGGGCGTGAGCCGCGCCGCGACTGAGGAGCTCCTCGGCCTGATCCCGGCCTGTGGCCAGATCGGGGGCTTTGCCTGTGATGACAAAACCTGCTGCGGCATTGAGCACGGCGATGTCGCGTTTGGGGCCCTTGGTGGTGCCAGCAAGCACGCCTTCAAGGATGCGGGCGTTTTCCATGGCATCTCCCCCCACGAGGTCCTGCAGCGAGGCTTTGCCGAAGCCGAGTTCCTTGGGGTCTATCTTGGTTTCTGTGAGCGCGCCGCCTACGAGCTGGCAGACGTCATTCACCCCGAGTGTGGAGAGTTCGTCCATGCCCTGCCCGGCTCCGGCGGTGCCGTGCACGACCCAAGCCCCCTTGCGGCCTAGCTGAACGAGGATCTCGCCAAAGGCGCGGGTGAGCTTGGGGTCGAAGACACCGATGAGCTGGTAGTCGGGACGGCCGGGATTGAGCAGAGGGCCGAGGACATTGAAGATGGAGCGCTGCCCCTCGGCAGCGAGGAGCTTGCGGGCCTCGGCCACGGCTTTGAAGGTGGGGTGGTAGAGCGGCGCAAAGAAGAAGCCGAGCCCGGTTTTCTCCAGGCCTGCGACGACTTTTTCCTTGGGGAGATCGATCTTGATGCCCAGAGCCTCAAGGACGTCGGCACCGCCCGCCTTGGAAGTGATGCCGCGGTTGCCGTGCTTGGTCACGCATACGCCACCGGCCGCCAGGATGAACATGGCGGTGGTGGAGACATTGAAGAGATGGAGCTGATCGCCACCGGTACCGACGACATCGAGCATGGGGCCGGGGAGCTTGGAGTGGTCGATGCCGGGATCGACGGCGAGTTTCAGGAACTCCTGCACAAAGAGGGCGATCTCCGCCGGAGTCTCGCCTTTTTTGGCCAGGGCGCGCAAGAAGCCGGCCTTGGCCGCCGCCGTGATCTCGGGGTCCACCAGCAGGGCAGTCGCCTCCGCAATCTGGGCGCTGCTGAGGTGGTCTTTCCGGGTCAGGGCTTGAGTGAGTGATTCCATGATTTGATTTTGACCATGGGGCGGTGTTTAGCAAGCCAACCCGTGTGAACCTCTCGAAACGTTGAACCCCACCGCACCCATCCTCGGCATAGATCTCGGCACCACCAACTCTCTCGTGGGGGTGGTGGACAGCGGCTTTCCCATTCTGCTGGCGGACGAGCATGGCAGCCGCAGCACGCCCAGCGCCGTGTGCGTGGCGCTGGACGGCAGCGTGTCTGTGGGCGCGGTGGCGCTGCGGCAGCGGGCGCTGCACCCCACGCGGACGATCACATCGGTGAAGCGTCTCATTGGCCGCCGCCCTGGAGAAGCTGGCTGGATGCCGCCGTATTCTCTGATCGAGTTGCAGACATCTCCGGTGGAGGTGTCTGCGGAAATCCTGAAGCATCTGAAAGCGGTGGCCGAGAGAGGGCTGGAGCAATCCGTTTCTCAGGCAGTGATCACCGTGCCTGCGTATTTCAACGACGCGCAGCGCAACGCCACCAAGCGCGCTGGTGAGCTGGCAGGACTGGAGGTGCTGCGCATCCTGAGCGAGCCCACCGCCGCCGCGCTGGCCTACGGGCTGGACAAGCTGGCCGAACATCAAAAGATCGCCGTGTATGACCTTGGCGGCGGCACCTTTGACATCTCGGTGCTGGAGATGCGCGAGGGGACGTTTCAAGTGCTCTCCACCGCAGGTGACACGCAGCTGGGCGGCGATGATCTGGACCGGCTGCTGGCGGGATACATTGCGCAAAAGCTGGAGCTTCCAGCCCATGACATCCGCGTGCTCGAAGCAGCGGAGGCTGTGAAGAAGCGGCTGTCGGCTGAAGACACGGCGTCCTACAACGGGCTGGAGATCACGCGAGCAGAGCTGGAGAAAATCGCGCGCTCGTGGATCGAGCGCACGCGCATTCACTGCCTGCGTGCACTGAGCGATGCCGGTGTGAAACCCGAGGAGCTGGACGAGGTGATCCTGGTGGGTGGCAGCACGCGCATGCCTCTGGTGCGCGACTACGTGCGCGAGATTTTTGGCCGTGAGCCCAACACCTCGCAGAATCCGGACGAGGCCATTGCTCTGGGCGCGACGATTCAGGCGGGCATTCTGGGCGGCAGCCTGCGCCAGGTGCTGCTGCTGGATGTGACGCCGCTTTCCCTCGGGATCGAAACCTTCGGCGGGCTGATGAACATCATCATCCCGCGCAACACGACGATTCCGGCCAAGGCGGGTGAGATGTTTACCAATGCGGTGGCGAATCAGGACAACATGCTGATCCGCATTCTGCAAGGCGAGCGCGAACTGGCGAAGGACAACTGGGAGCTGGGACGCATCGAGGTGCCCTTCCCCGCCGGCCCCAAGGGCAGCGCGCGCGTGGGTGTGCAGTTCAGCATCGATGCGAACGGCATCCTGCATGTGCTGGCGCGAGACACCGCCACAAACCAGGACACGACGCTGGAGATCCGCGGCACGGCGGTGGATGTGGCCGATGAGCGTGTGGAGCAGATGATCGCCGAGAGCGTGGACTTTGCCTTTGAGGATATGAATGAACGCATCTGGACCGAGGCGAAGCTGAAGGCCGAAGAGCTGCTGCCCGCGGTGGAGGCGGCGCTGGAGCAGCTGGGTGATGCGATCAGCACCAAAGAGGCCTCTGAAGTAACCGGCTATGCCGCCACGGTGCGCGCCCTACTGAATGCGGAAGAACACGATGCCAAGGCCCTCAAAACCGCCACACAAGCACTGGACGATGCCACGCAGTCCCTGGCGGTGATGCTGATCGACCGTGCGATGGAGGAATCACTGGCCCGACGCGGACTGGTTTGATTTTTGCTTTCCTCATTTGTGCCCCGGCGGCTACGATCTGGCATTAATGTCGTTTTTTACTTTCCATGAACGAGCATCCTGAAGGCGCCAGCAATCCCGCAACCGACGCGGATGGTGCTCCGCGCTGGACGCCGCCGTCTCCCGAGCATCTGCAAGCGGTGCTGCCGCAGTATGACCAGTGGACGATGATCGCCTGCGGCGGCATGGGAGCCGTGTACAAGGCGCGGCAGGTCTCGCTGGACCGGCCGGTGGCCATCAAGGTGCTGCCGCCGCAAGTGGCGCAGAATGAGGCGGAATACGTGACGCGCTTTAAAAACGAGGCACGCACGATGGCACGGCTGAACCACGCTGCGATCGTGTCCGTGTACGACTTTGGCGAGACGAGCGACGGGCTGCTGTACATCGTGATGGAGTTCATCGACGGCACGGATGTTTTCAAAATGATCCATGCGCAGAAGAAGCTGCCGCCGGAGCATGCACTGGCCATCACCGCGCATGTCTGCGATGCGCTGGGCTATGCGCATGAGCGCGGCGTGGTGCATCGGGACATCAAGCCTGCGAACATCCTGATCAACATGGAAGGAGCGGTGAAGGTCGCGGACTTTGGACTGGCGAGCATGCTGGACCCCTCCGCCGCGCAGGAAGGCACGACGATGGGCACGCCGGATTACGTCGCACCCGAAGTGCTGATCGAAGGCGCCACGGTGGATGGCCGCGCGGATCTCTATGCCGTGGGTGTGATGCTCTACAACATGCTCACGGGCAAAATACCGCGTGAGCATTCCCAGCCACCCAGCGAACGGGTGGGCTGTGACAAACGCTACGACGCCATCGTGAAGAGGGCGATGGAGCATGATCCCATCATGCGGTACCAGACCTCGCTAGAAATCCGGCGTGATCTGGACCAGATCCTGACCGTACCCGTGGCCAAGGACAAGCCTGCCGAGGTCCGAGCCGCCGGCGGCATGATGCCGCGCCCGCCAGCACCACCGCCACGACCAGCGGGCCCGCCATGGGGCATGATGGCCGCCGCAGCCGCAGTGATCGGCGGCGCGGCCTTTCTGCTCATGCGCAGTGGAGAGACACCCAAGCCAGCGCCTGTCTCCACACCACCAGTGGTGGAGGCTGCTCCCGCGAAAGCGGCCCCTGCGAAGCCTGAGCCTGCCCCACCCAAACCGCAGCCGGCACCGACTGCCCCCACCCCAGCACCTGCCAAAGTGACCGCCGCCCCCGCAGATCCCAAAGCCCCGACGGGGAGCGCGCTGTCCCTGTTCCCTGTGCTGAGCCATGGCGGGCACTACTACCAGGTCGTGGGTGAGGTGATGAACCAGTCTGATGCGCAAGAGCATGCACTGAGCCTCGGTGCCCATCTGGCCACGATCAACAGCCAGGCCGAGCAAGACTGGATGGACCGCACCCTGCCGGCCTATCTGCAGCAGGTGCCTCAAAACATGGCCACCCTGGGAGGCATCCGCGACAAAGGCACGTGGAGGTGGATCACCGGTGAGCCGTTTGAGTATGCACGCTGGGCAGATGCTGAGGAGGCCGCTGCTGACCCGGAGAAAGCTTACTCACTGAAAATCACCGCGAGGTCTGCTGACAAGGTGGAGTGGGGACCTGGCTACCTTAACAGCAAACGCGCCTACGTCCTGGAGTGGGATACCGCCACGCCCAAGCCGAGTGTGCCCGCACCCGCCTCCCCCCCCCAGCCTGTAGCCGAAAGCGCCGGGACCAAGCGGCTGCGGGAGCTGGATGCCAGCTTTCATGCAGCGCTGGAGCGCGATGTGCTGGCCATTTACCGTGCTGCGTTCAGCGACCTGAACACCAAGTATCTTGCCGCACTGGACAGGGCGCAGGCTTCAGCCATGGCCTCGGCGCGCCTGACTGAGGCGCTGGCTTTGCGAGAGGAAAAACAGCGCATCACCGAACATCAACCGCTGCCGGCGGAAGACGCGCCTGACATGCCTTCATCATTGAAGACGCTGCGCTCCACCTACAGGGCCAGCCTGCGCCCGATAGAAATCGCACGCAGCACCAAGGTCAGCTCCCTCTTCGACAAATACGAAGAAGTGCTGCGGGCCGAGCAGGTGGAATGGGCCAAGGCAGGGAGGATGGAAGACACCAAGCTCGTGAGTGAGCGCCTGGCACGGCTGCCACGTGAGCGAACCACCCTGTATGATGAGGCAAAGGAGCTGCTGCCGGGAGGCCGGGAACTGGTGCTGCAAAAAGGCGGCCGGTTCACCAGCGCGGAGACATTCACGCCGCCGGTGGAATTCACCATCGTGGCCAAGACGCAGCGCGAGAATCTGCGGATGGCCTACACGGCGAAGCAGCTGATTTTCAACTGGGAGAAAAACCCGGATGAACTGCGCCTGGATGCCGACCCTGGCGGCGGCCGCCATGCGCCGGGCAAAGGCCGCATTCCGGAGGACACCTTTGTCACCATCACCTGGCGCATCCTGCCGCACATGCAGAGCATCAGCGTGGACGGCAAGCAGCGCTACCTGCACTTTGGAGACTACTCCAAGGTGGACAGACCTCTGGAGGTTTTCCCTCTGGACCACACGGTCACGATCAAGTCCGCCAAGGTCAAGGTCATGCAGCAGGCCACCCTCGAAGATGAGGTCTCCAGCGTGCCTGCCATGCGCGAGCCCCTGCTCAGCAAAACGGAATGGACCGGCAGACTGACCCTTCCAGCGGGCAGCTATCATCCGCTGCGCCGGATCGACATCGGTGCACCAGGCAAGAACAACCTGCAAAACCAGGACCAGCGTGGGGATGTGACCAGCCAGCCCGGCACGCGCATTGAGAACGTGCGCTTTCACCTGCGGGAGGGGTCATGGAAGGCGGATGGCGGATGGTTCCATGATGTGAGAATAACCGCTGATCTAGGCGGCAGCTTTGAGGCCAGCAACAGCCTGTTTCAAGACTGCCAGTTTGCCAAAGAGGGGCCGTGGTACATCGCCTACTTCAGCTCCAAATGGCATTTCACCAACTGCGTGCTCACGGGTTCCTTCATGCAGCACTGGAAGATTCTGGATGTGGGCATGAAGCTGGAGTCCTGCACTCTGATCGATGTCGATCTGGCTCCTCTCGGCTACCGGGAAGACGCCGGTGAAGAAGCGACCCGGGAATGGCTGAGCATCAAGAACTGCCGGTTCATCAACTGCCGCGTGCCGGAGAGCTTTGCGCTGGCCACCAAAGACTGTGTGTTTGAAAAATGCACATTCGGCGGCCCGGAAGAGACGCTGCCGATCAAGACACCTCTCAATGCGGTCATCTACACCTTGGAATGCACCAATCAACCGCAGGCAGGAGCGGGACGCAGCATCGAGGTGAAACCCGCCTCAGCACTGGGGGCCACAGCCGGAGCCTCGCTGCCATTTGTGTTCAAGAACGGCCAGCTTGATTTCCAAAGCTCATCTCAGTGAGCAAAGTCTGGTGGGTGACCCGGGCCAGTCCCGGAAATCAGCGAACAGCGCCTGTGCCATTCTGCTGGAAGTAAGCATCCCGCATGCGACGCAGCTCTTCGAGGCGTGCGGAGATCTCCGTGTGCTCGCGGGCTTTTTCGGCCTTCTGCTGGGTGACGAAGTGGTTGTTGCTGCCCAGGCTGCGCCATGGGCCGGCGGGGACTTCATTCACATCCACAAAGCGCCAGTCGCAGCGACCGCTGCTGGACATGCCGAGGTAGTCGCGCACGGCGGGGGAGATGTCGATGCCAGCACCACGGTTGCTGGTGTTTCTGGGGCGGGAGTTTCCGAAGACGTATTCGTGGTCGTCCGTGACAAAGGGGCCGCAGTCCTCCCACTGGGCGTAGCAGACGCGGTTGCCGTAGCGGATGGCGATCCACTGCCCTTTGAGCACCGTCTTGCCCGAGCGCACAAAGCGCTGCTTGAACCAAGGGATGACCCGGGAAGCCTCCGGCTTGTGGGAGTCGAAGTCGATCACATCATTGTAGGGCAGCGCCACATAGAATGGGTTCTGCTTGGGCGTGAAGCCGATCGGAGTAAAGTTGTCTGTCCGCTTGGCGGGATCAGGGTCGTCGTAGCCGCCGTAGTTCTGCGTCCACTGCGTATCCCAGGAGCTTTTGTCGTTCGGAGTGGGGTTGTTTTCCGTCGGCTCCTCCCCGATCCAGAACACCGTGGCGACGATATCAACCTTCCATGGATAGCGGGCGTAACCCAGATGAGGCATGGCGGAGGAGTTGAAAGCGGGCACCGAGACGGAAGGTGTGCGCGGCGGTGCTGACTGCACGACGGGCTTGGGCGCAGGAGCTGCTGCGGGCTTGGGCTTGGCCACCGTGGCGGACGGACCGCCCTTTTTCAATGCCGCCGCAGCACCTGTGGCGGAAACCGTCGAAGCCCCCTGACCATGAGCCGACAGTGCCGCTGCGAGAGACGCAACGACGACGAAAGAACTGATTTTTCGTTCAGCTGGCATGGGTGGGGTCCGGTTTTTAAGAATTGTAGCAGCTTACCATGGCCAACTGCAATCTGTAATTCGCCAGGCAAGGCGCGGTGGTCACAGGCTTCAAAGACGGGCTCATCCGCCGGAAAACACTGCGCTCAAATGATCCGACACGCCAAGCCGACCGCCGTTCAAACCGCTTTTTCGAGATGCGGGAAACCCTAACATACATCATTGATGATCAACTAGTAGCGACGCAGAGTCGTGTCCTGAGGCGTACGAGCGTCATCCGTCTTGGGGTAATCCAAGGTGTAGTGCAATCCGCGGCTCTCGTGGCGGCGGATGGCACACTCAACAATGAGAGAGGCGGTCTCGACGAGATTACGCAGCTCCAGGATTTCGCTGGTGACACGGTTGTTCCAATAGAACTCCTGCACCTCCCTTTTGAGGTTCCGCAGGCGGGCTGCGGCGCGCTGGAGGCGCTTGTTGGTGCGGACGATGGAGACGTAGTCCCACATGAGACGACGGATTTCATCCCAGTTGTGGTAGATGACCACGAGCTCATCGTTTTCCACCACGCCGCTGGTTTCCCACGGGCGCAGTTCATAGCTCTGCTCCGCCACCTTACCGAGCGGGATCTTTTTCATCAGGTGGGCGACTGCCCGCTGTGCGGTGACGCAGCACTCGAGCAGCGAATTGCTGGCAAGACGATTGGCCCCATGAAGGCCGGTGCAGCCCACCTCGCCGACGGCACAGAGGCCGCGGATGTTGGTGGCGCCGTTCACATCTGTGAGCACACCACCGCACTGATAATGCGCGGCGGGCACGACAGGGATCGGCTCTTTAGTGATGTCGATACCGACATCGAGGCAGGCTTTCTGAATGTTGGGGAAATGGCTGGCGATGAAATCAGCGGGCTTGTGGCTGATGTCGAGATAGACACAGGGGCCGCCGGTGCGCTTGATCTCGTGGTCGATGGCACGGGCCACGATGTCTCGCGGAGCCAATGAGCCGCGCGGGTCATAGCGGTGCATGAACTCCTGCCCGTCTTTGCCAATGAGGCGCGCGCCCTCACCACGCAGCGCCTCGCTGATGAGGAAGGAACGCTTCTGGGGGTGGTAGAGGCAGGTGGGGTGGAACTGGATGAACTCCATGTCCGAGATGGTGGCGCCAGCACGCCAGGCCATGGCCACACCGTCGCCGGTGGCGACGCGGGGATTGGTGGTGTAGAGATACACGCGGCCGCAGCCGCCCGTGGCAAGGATCACGCGATCTGAACGGAAGGTGTGCACCTCACCGGTGGTCTCATCGAGCACATACAGGCCCAGCACGCGATCTTCGGAAACCAGCCCGAGCTTGGCTGTGGTGAGGAGATCGATGGCGTAGTGATTTTCGTAGATAGTGATGTTCGGATGCGTGCGCACGGTGGCGAGCAGCTTTTCCGTGATCTCCCTGCCGGTGGCATCTGCTGCATGCAGCACGCGGCGCGCGGTGTGGCCTCCTTCACGAGTGAGGTCAAATTCCAAGTGGCCATCCACGGCCTCCCGCTGGTCAAAATGCACGCCCCATTTCACGAGGTCGGCAATGCGAGCCGGCCCCTCGCTGACAATGGTGCGTACGGCGTCTTCTTTGCACAGACCAGCGCCGGCGATGAGGGTATCGCTCACATGTTTTTCGACGGAGTCGTTCTCTGCGGTGACACAGGCGATGCCGCCCTGAGCCCAGTTGGAGTTGGAGTCCAGCACGCCGCGCTTGGTGATCATGACCACCCGGCCATGCTCGGAGGCATGCAGCGCTGCGACCAGACCGCCTGCGCCGGTTCCTACGATGATAAAGTCTGCCTCGATCATGAATGATTGGTGACTCTTTCGTCGCAGAACCGCCAAGATGCAAATGGGCTACCAGCTTGTTCCCAAACTCCAGCGCGTGGCGAGATCCAGCAGATCCGGGCGCATCGGCCATTCATCGGCACGCGGCTCCTGACCTTCGTGGCGCTGACTGGCGCCCTTGAGGGCCATGCAGCCGGTGTTGTCCCCGATCTGGCGGATGGTCTCGATCTCTTCCGTGGAAAGGCACTGCTCAGGCAGCGCGGCGAGTTCGTCGAGCTTGCTCTCGATGGAGCGTGATCCTTCGCCATGCTCCTGGATGAGGGTGGGCACCACGCTCTTCACGGCGGTGTTTCCGAGAGTCCAGAGGCAGGCCAGCTGAAGCATGGTGAGGCCGTGCTTCTGTGCGATGGGGCGCACTTTTTCGAGTTTTTCCACCCCGTGCTCGATCCACTCCCCCGGACGATGGGTGCGGTGGTCGCCGTCGCGGAACTTGTGGCCCGGCTTCACATCATCGTGGAACAGGCCGCCGTAATCGACCACACGGGCCAGGATGTCGACGTTGTTCTTGGCGGCAGCACCGAGAACGTGCTGGCCCGGCCAGGGCTCGAAGGGGTTGAGGATGATCATGGCCCAGTCCATGCGGTCGCCGAAGCGCTCAAAGCACTCGATCATGTCGAGGGTGAAGCCGTTGGCGGGTCCGGGGGCGATGCCGAGGCGGTCGGTCAGGCCGTCTGTCTTGAGAGCGGTGAAGGCGTCCCACACTTTGTCACTGGTGTAGCTGATGCTGTCCGGGTTGTGCAGCATGAGGAGGTCAAACTTGGAGGACTGGCAGCGCTCCAGGCTCTTCTCCGTGGCCATCTTGAGATAGTCGTAGTACTTGTCTGGGCCGCGCAGGGAGGGATCGGTGAAGCGGGGATAGCCGCGGGATCCCTGGCGGATGCCCTCGTAGATGTCATGGCCCACGATGCCGACGAGGCAGTATTCCTCACGCGGGATGCCTTTGAGCGCCTCTCCGAGAAGGGCGTCTGCACGGCCCACGCCGTAGACATCGGCCGTGACGAAGGTGCGCACGCCTTTGGCAAATGAATCGCGCATGAGCTGCATGTAATGCTCCTCGGAGAGCTGCTCTCCATAGTGCATGAAGCGTCCGCCGCTCCAGGTGCCATAGGCTGTACGTGTGAGATTCATAAAGGGGTCAGGTTGGGATTTTGAGGGGGAGGATACATAACGAGCGAGCCCCGTGTTTCAAACGGGGATCATGCCCGGGAGAGTGATAGCGCAGGATTTGGCAAAATCGGCAAGGACTCAGCCCTGGGCCGTTTTGACCAGCAGGTCGGCGATTTTTTCGGCGGAGTTTTTCACGGCGAGCTTCTGAGCCGCCTTTTTCATCTCGCCGGCTTTGCGCGTGTCATTGAAGACGCTGCGCACAGCATCGGCCAGGGTGTCGGCATTGAGGTCGCTCTCGCGCATGAGTGTGGCGGCTCCGGCCTGGTCAAAGATCTCCGCATTGCGGGTCTGGTGATCTTCCGCCGCATAGGGGTAGGGCACCAGCAGGCTGGGAACACCGAAGTAGGCCAGCTCGGACATGGAGGAGGCGCCCGAGCGGGCGATGGCCAGATCCGCCACGCGGTAGGCGAGGTCCATGCGATGGCAGAAAGCGGCCACATGCTGCTTGAGCAGCGGGTGCTTGGCATAGACGTCCCGCACCTCCTCGTAGTCGGTGGGGCCGGCGATGTGCAGCACCTGGATGCCCATTTTTTCAAACTGCTCCAGCGCCATGCCCACGGCGCGGTTCACACCACGAGCGCCCTGGCTGCCGCCCATGATGAGCAGGGTGCGCTTGTCCTTGTCCAGCTTGAAGAAAGCACGGGGATCGTCGGTGTTCTGCTTGCGCATGCTGCTGCGGATGGGCGTGCCGACCACACGCACGTCCCCGTGCTTGGGGAAGTGGGTCTTGCAGGCATCGAGGCCGCAGAGAACGATGTCGCTGAAGCGGGCATTGAGGCGGTTGGCCTTGCCTGGGATGGCGTTGCTTTCGTGGATGAGGGTGCTGCAGCCTTCCTTGCGCCCGGCATAGAGCGGAGCAAAGGAGGTGAAGCCGCCCATGCCAAGCACCACGTCCACCTGATTGTCGCGGATGATTTTGCGGCAGGCCTTGGTACCCTGCCAGAGTCCTTTGAGGAAGCCGAACATCTTGGGCGACCACGGCTTTGGCATGGCGAGAAACGGCATTTTCTCAAACCGAAGCTCCGGGTGCCCGGAGGCAGCCAGGGTGTCGATCTTCTTTTCGCTGATGAGGAGGGTCACATCGTGACCACGGGAGGCAAGGACCTCACCGACGGCGATCCCGGGGAACAAATGCCCTCCGGTGCCACCACACGCGATGAGCACGTGGATGGACTTCGAATTTTTCTGTTTCACTAAGATTCAAAAGGCTAAAGCTGTGGTGTCCAGCGGCGCTTTCTGCGGATCACGGGAAGCTGATCCCAAGTCAGATGCACGCCCTGGCGATGGATGTTGATCAGGATGCCAACCGCGACCATCGCGGCGACCAGGCTGGACCCTCCGTAACTTACGAAGGGCAGTGGCAATCCCTTGTTGGGCAGCAAAGCAGTGGTCACGCCCATGTTCAAGAGCGCTTCCATTCCGAGCAAAAATGTAAGTCCGGCACCTAAAAGCTTGCCAAAACGGTTCGGGGCGTACGCGGAAACGACCATTCCGGCCATGACCAGCACGGCAAAAGCCAGCACCACCACGGCCGTGCCGCGCAGGCCCAGCTCCTCCCCGACCATGGGGAAAATGAAGTCCGTGTGAGCTTCCGGCAGGTAGGAGAGCTTCATGCGCCCCTCCCCCAGCCCGCGGCCTTCCAGACCGCCGGAACCGAAGGCCAGCTTGGACACCCACTGCTGGAGACCGAGATCCTCCCGGTGTTTTTCCAGATCGAAGGTGACCATGATGCGCTCAAAGCGGTTGGGCAGGAACTTGATCCCGGCCGCGAGACCGCCACCGCAGAGCAGGACGATGATGGCCAGGTAGCGCATTTTGGAGCCCGCCACAAACATGACCCCCAGCCCCACAGCGGAGGCCAGCAAGGCACTGCCGAGGTCGAACTCGCAGCCGATCAGGGCCACGACTCCAAGCAGCATCAAGCCGGGCAGCACAAAGCCGCGCCAAAAAGTGCGTGTGAGAGCCTGGTGCGTGCCGTACCAACCCGCCAGCGCGATGATCAGGGCGATCTTGGCAAATTCCGAAGGCTGCACCCGGAAGCCGCCCACCCCCAGAGCCTGCAGGCCGATCCAGCGACGGGAGCCGTTGATCTTCACGCCAATCATGGGCACATAGCACAGAGCCAGCAGCACAGCGGCAGCGATGAGGATATGCCAGCGCCAGCGCATCCACACGTTGTAGTCCACCAAAGCCATGAGCACGCAGGCCACAGTGGCCACAGCCAGCCAGCCCAGCTGACGCCAGAGCGTGACATAGTCCTCACTGCCTTCGTGCGCGAGTTCGAAGGTCGTGCTCGCCAGCATGGTGATGCCCAGCGCTATCAAAGACAGCACCGCCAGCATGAAGAGGAGGATGGAGTATTTGGCCATGCAGCCTGCAGCAGTGAAGGATGATTACTTCGCAGGAATGACCAGCTTCATTCCATCGCGCATGGCGTTGGGGTTTTTGATGTTGTTGGCTTTCTGAATGGCGGCCACGGAGACTCCATACTTGGAAGCGAGGCGGTAGAGCGTCTCGCCCGATTTCAGCGTGTGGATGCGGGAAGACGAAGGCTTGGCAGCCGTCTTGGGCAGTGCATCTGCAGAGGTCTTTTTAGCCGTTTCAGACTTTTCAGTCTTCTTCGTGGCAGGAGGCGTCTCAGCGATCTTTTTGAGCATCTGCGTGGGCGGCGGCACCGGGGTGGGCTTTGCCAGCGGCTTGACCTCAGCCTTTGCCGTCTGCCTGGCTTCCTCGCGGGGCCGGGTGGTGTCTGCCTTGGGAGCATTTTCTTCCAGGAGGGAGACCGCATGTGGATTGGAGGGGCGCGGTAGTGCAGCGACTTGAGCCGCTGGAGCTGGAGCCGTAGCCGGCGTGTTTGCCGCAGCCACCAGAGAAGTGGTGGCAGGAGGCGCCTCGAGAGGAGTCAGCGGAGAAATGGGCGTCATGGTGGCAGCGGAGAGGCTGGCAGGAGCATCTGACGGCTTCACAGCCTCGCTAGGAACCTTGGTGGCAGGCGGCTGGTCGCGAGTGACCGGCAGGGCCTTGGGGGCCTCGTCCTTGGCAGCCACGGGGCGCAGGGTTTTGGGGTCCACAGGGATGGCGCTGGGCACGGCCTGCTTGGGCACGCGCAGGGTGGTGCCAGGACCGATCTGCAGACCTTTGTCGATCATGTTCAGGCGGGTGATCTCAGCCTCGGTGGTGCCGAACTTGGCCGCGATGGATTTGATCGAGTCGCCCGAGTGCATCTCGTAGTTGTCATACTGCTCCGTGTCCGCCACCGCCCGGGCCTGGGCGCTGACGACTTCGGGAGCGGTCACCGGCAGGCCGCTGCCGGTATTCAGCGCACGCGCGGCCTGGGTGACGGTCTGCTGGGGCTTTTCGTCACTGCCGAGGAAATCATAGATGATGATGCCGCCGATGAGGACGACATGGATCAGCAGCATGACGACAAACATGCGCGCCATGCCGGAATTGGGCTCGTGCTGATTCCATTCGCCTTCTTCGGTCACGAGCGCCACGCGGTGGCGGTGCCGCTCGCCGTCCATCAGGTTCAGGAGCAGCTTGGCTTCTTTAGGCTTGGGTTTCATCTTCATAACACCTACGGGTCAGGGATTGTCGGGATTGCGTGTAATAAAATTCAATTCAATGAGGCAACAGCGTCGCGAAACACCTCGCCACGCTGGGCGTAGCCGGTGTACATGTCGAAGGACGAGGTTCCCGGACTGAGGATGATGGCATCTCCAGACTGGGAAAGAGCGGTGGCCTGCCGCACGGCGTCCGCCATGTCAGCGGCACACTGGCAGGGCAGCAGGTCACCAAAGGTCTGCTGCAGCTGCTGCGCGATCTCTCCGATAAGCACCATCGCGCGCACCTGCCCGTTGAGCTCGGAGCGCAGGGGAGTGTAATCGAGCTCCTTGTCCTTGCCGCCAGCGATCAGCACGATCGGGCGCTCCTGAGAGCGCAGGCAGGCCTCCAGCGCATGGAGGTTGGTGGCCTTGGAGTCGTTGATGTATTCGCGATCTCGCAGGGTGCGCACCAGCTCGCAGCGGTGGCGCGGCGGCTCGTAACTCTCCATTGCCTTCAGCATGTCGGCAAACTGCAGTCCGTAAACGCGGCCGGTCATCAGCGCGGCGAGCACGTTTTCCATGTTGTGCTTTCCACGCAGCTTCAGCCCGCTGGCGCTGCCGATCTTTTCGCCGTGGTGATAGAATGCGCCGTCGCGATAAGTGTAGTCAGCCTCCGCTCCATAGGCGGAGAAAGTCCAGCGCTGCGCCGCGCCGGAAGAGACGCTTTCCCCTGCACGAACGATGGCGACATCCTCTGCCGTGACGTTTTCAAAGATGCGGGCCTTGGCCTTGTAGTAGGACTGCATGTCCGGATAACGGTCCAGATGATCCGGTGCAAAGTTCAGCCACAGGCTGGCACGGGCGCGGAAGTCGCGGATGGTTTCCAGCTGGAAACTGCTGATCTCCAATGCGAGCACATCATAGTGCACGCCGCTGGCAACGACTTCGCTGAGGGACATGCCGTGATTGCCGCAAGGCACGGACTTCATGCCGCAGCCGTTGAAGAGAGTGGCAATGAGTTCGGTGCAGGTGCTTTTGCCATTGGTGCCGGTGATGGCAGCCAGCGCCATGTCGGTCAGCTGGAAGGCGAACTCCGTCTCTCCCACGAGCGGCACGCCGGCATCGGTGAACTTCTTTGGCAGCGGCCAGTGTTCATCCAGGCCGGGGCTGATGATGACCTTGTGAAAGTCGCCGGGCTTGACGACCAAGTCGCGTGCGGGCTGCCCGAGCACGCAGCGGAAGTCCTCGACCTGCCTGGCCTTGTCACCTTCATCAAAGATCGTCACCTCCGCGCCATGCAGGCGCGCCAGACGCGCGGCACCGAGGCCGCTGCGACCAGCACCGAGAATGGCGAAGTGTTGTGAGGCGAAACGCATGATTTTTTAACGAAGCTTGAGCGTGGCGAGGCCGAGCATGGCAAAGAACAAGGAGAGGACCCAGAAGCGCACGATGACCTGGTTCTCATGCCAGCCACCGAGCTCAAAGTGATGATGGATCGGAGCCATGCGGAAGATGCGCTTGCCGCGCTTCTTGAAGCTCCAGACCTGCAGGATGACACTCATGGCCTCCATGACGAAAACGCCGCCGACGAGGGCGAGCACGATCTCCTGCTTGCAGCCGATGGCCAGCGAGGCGATGCAGCCGCCAAGAGCCAATGAGCCGGTATCTCCCATGAACATCTTGGCCGGATGTGCATTGAACCAGAGGAAGCCGAGGCAGGCGCCAGCCATGGCCATGGCCACGATGGGCAGTTCATTAGCAAGGCTGTTGTGCGCCACGCCGAGATAATCGGAGTACTTGGCATTCCCGCAGACGTAGCCAAACGCGGCATAGGCCAGCGAGGTGGTGATGGAGCAGCCGGTGGCCAGACCGTCGAGGCCGTCGGTGAGGTTCACTGCATTGGAAGAACCCACAATGATGAGGGCGAACAGACCAACGGCAAAGAGGTGCATGTCCGTGATCACCGCATCTTTCACAAACGGGATGTACAGAGCGCGGAGGGTGATGCCGTTTTCTCCAGGAACGGCATAAGCGAAAAGAAGACCGGCCACGATGGCCACCGAGGTCTGCCAGATGAGCTTGGTGCGGGCGCTGACGCCCTTGGAGTTTTTTTTGCTGATCTTGAGATAGTCATCTCGAAAGCCCAGTGCCCCGAGACCGATGGTGGTGAAGAGGACGGTCCAGACCATGATGTTGTCCCACTTGGCCCACAGGAGCGTGGAAAGAACAATGGCGGAGAGGATGAGAATGCCGCCCATGGTGGGGGTGCCGGCCTTCTTACCGTGGAGCTCGTGCAGCTTGTGCACCTCTTCAGCCGTGCGGATCGGCTGACCGATCTTGAGGGAGATGAGCTTACGGATCAGGCGATCACCATACATGAGGGAGAACGCGAAGGCTGTGAGCGCTGCACCACCGGCACGGAAGGTGTGGTATTTGAAGAGATTGAGGATCTTGTACAGAGCAGCGTCATCGCTGATCCAATGATGAGCGATGAGCCATTCCCTGAATTCGTAAAGCCAGTACATCATGAGGCGGAAAATTGCGTGAGGACTTGTTCCATGCGGGCGGAGCGGCTGCCTTTGAGCAGCACCACGTCTCCGGCGTGCAGCCACTGGCGCAGGTGTGCGGCGCAGGTGGCGTGATCGGGAAAATGTTCGGAAGGCACGTTCTTGGATGCCTCGCTGATCCAGGCGGCCTCGCTGCCGCCGACGCTGAAGACGGCATCCAGTTTGAGCGAAGCGGCAAACTCGCCCACACGGCGGTGCTCGGCCTCAGCGATGGGCCCCAGCTCTCCCATGCGGCCCAGCACAGCCACGCGGCGGCCACGACCTTCGCCCAGCGCGCTGAGCGTGCGCAGACCTGCGATCATGCTGTCGGGATTGGCGTTGTAAGAGTCGTCGATGAACTGGATGCCATTGACCACCTTGGGCTCCACGCGCCCGCCGGTCAGCTTCACCTGGTTCAGAGCATCAGCCACATCTGCGGGCGCGATGCCCTGACGCCAGCCCATGCAGGCAGCCAGAGCGGCATTACCCACCATGTGCTCTCCGAGTATGGGGAGGCGCGTTTCGAGCTTTTCGCCGCTGAAATCGAGCGTGAATGTGGTGCCAGTGGCATCTGCACGCAGATTGGAGGCGCTGACATCTCCACGGCCGACGCCGGCCATCGAAACACTGGCCTGACAATGGCGGGAAATGACCTCGCTGTACTTGTCGTTGGCATTCAGCACCACCACACCGCCAGCACGCACGCTGGCTGCCAGCGTGCCTTTTTCCCAGGCGATGGCGTCCTGTGTACCGAGATGCTCGATGTGTGCCATGCCGACATTGGTGATGATACCGGCATCCGGGCGCGCAATGTCGGTGAGCACCTTGATCTCTCCTGCATGATTCATGCCCATCTCGGCCACGCAGCACTGGTCGCCTTCACGAAGTGAGAGCAGTGTGAGTGGCAGGCCGATGTGGTTGTTCAGATTTCCCAGCGTGGCGCGGGTCTGGCATTTGCGCGCCATGACGGCGGCGGTGAGATCCTTGGTGGAAGTCTTACCATTGCTGCCGGTCAGGCCGATGATCAGAGCACCATGATGGCCACGATAACCTGCCGCCATCTGCTGCAGCGCCAGCAGGGTGTCCCCCACCTCGATGACAGCACAGGGCAACGTGCCCCAGGCCGGATTGATTTTGCTGACGACCACTGCGGCGGCGCCTGAGGCGGCCACCTGCGGGATGAAGTCATGAGCGTCAAAGCGGTCTCCCACCAACGCCACAAAGACCTCGCCTGCGGTGATCTTGCGGGAGTCGGTGTTGACGCTGGTGACCAGACACGCACCATCCCCGCGCAGCGTGCCTGCTGCGAAACCGGCAAGTGTCTGGAGTGGAACCGGGATCATCGGTCAAATCGATCAGGGCGCTCTGGGCGGTCAGTACGATCGGGACGGTTGAAGCCTCCGCGCATGGCTTCACGTTCAGCGGCTTTTTCCTCGCGCTCGGCGGCGCGCTCAGCCTTGAGCTGATGGAGATACTGACGGGCGATTTTGCGATCGTCGAAGGGATGTTTCTTGCCCTGAATGTCCTGATAGTCCTCGTGCCCCTTGCCTGCGATGAGGACGATGTCCCCTTCCCGGGCATGCTGCAGCGCTGTCTGGATGGCCTCGCGGCGGTCCACAATGATGGCGTGCTTCTGCGGACGGGCAAACCCGGCCTTGGCGTCATTCAAAATCTGCAGCGGATCTTCGGTGCGCGGATTGTCGGAGGTGAGCACGCAGATGTCACTGCCAGCCTCGGCGGCGGCGGCCATCTTCGGGCGTTTGCCGCGATCACGATCTCCACCGCAGCCAAACACGGTGATGAGGCGATGCGGACGCAGGGCACGAGCGGTGCGCACAGCGTTTTCGATGCCGTCCGGCGTGTGCGCGTAGTCCACAAAGACCTGGAAGCGGGTGTTTTCAGACACGCGCTCCATGCGGCCCGGGACCTGCGGTGCGTTCTGGAGGTGTTTGATGGCCTCACGCAGGTTCAAGCCCACACCCTGCGCAGCGGCGAGTGCGCCGAGCGCATTATACACATTGAAGTCGCCGATCAGAGGCAGGCGCACCAGGAAGCTGCGGCCTTTGGCCTCCAGCTCAAAGGTGGTGCCAGTGAAGTCGTAGCGCACATTGACGGCGCGGAAGTCACAGCCCACGCCGAAGCCGAAGCGGACCACGCGGCCGGTGTGCTCGAAGCGCTGGATGAGCTTGCGCCCCCAGGCGTCGTCCGCATTGATCACCAGCGGTGAGCGGGAGGATGAGTCTGCGGCGATCTGGAACAGGCGCACCTTGGCTTCGAAGTACTTCTCCATCGTGCCGTGGTAGTCCAGGTGGTCCTGGGTCAGATTGGTGAAGATGGCGGCGGCAAAGGGCAGGCCAAAGACACGGTCCTGATCCAAAGCGTGGGAGGACACCTCCATGGCGCAGGCGCGGCAGCCATTGTCCCGCATGCTGCCCAGCAGCCCCTGGATTTCCAGAGACTCGGGCGTGGTGTGCGTGGCGGGCACGTGCTCGCCACCGCCCAGGTCGTAAAAGACTGTGCCCAGCAGGCCGCTGCGCATCTGTGCGGTATTGAAAAGATGGTGCAGAAGGAAAGCCGTGGTGGTCTTGCCGTTCGTACCAGTGACGCCAGCAATGGTAAGCGCCTTGGCGGGGTGACCGTTCAGCGCGGCGGCTGCCTGCGCCAAGGCGATGCGCGAATGACGCACGTGCACCCAGGGCACGGTGGCATCCTCCGCCGGAGCCTGCTCGGCAATGATGGCGGCAGCGCCCAGCTCGATGGCCTTGCTGATGTAGGAATGGCCGTCGGCATGCGTGCCACGGATGGCCACGAAGGCGATGCCGGGGCCAACATTGCGGGAGTCATAGGCCAGCCCGGTGATTTCTGTGTCCAAGCTGCCGGAGACGGCTGGCTTGTCGAGATGTGGGATGAAGTCGCGCAGCTTCATTTCGCGCCTCCTTTCACGGCCACCTTGAAGGGGCGTTCGTTGCGGATGGCCAGATGGTCGAGCGTCTCGCGCACCACCTCGGCAAAAATCGGCGCGGCCACACGGCCACCACGGATCATGGCGGCGCTTTCGGCCTTGGGGTCGTCCAGCATCACGAGGCAGACGAGCTTGGGGTTGTCGATGGGGGCCATGCCCACAAAGGAGGTGAGGTAGGAGCCGTCGATGTAGCGCCTCTTTTCAGGGTCATAGCGGCGGGTGGTGCCAGTCTTGCCGCCAACGCGGACATCCGGCAGGGCGGCGCGCTTGCCGGTGCCCTCGAGGACGACGCCTTCGAGGAAATCGCGCAGGGTGGCGGCCGTTTTGGCGGTGCAGACCTGCCAGACCGGCTTGGGCTCGAGAACTTCGGCTTCTCCGTTGGGTTTGACAATGCGGTCAATGAGCCGCGGCTTCATGAGCACGCCCCCGTTGGCAATGGCGCCGTAGGCCATGCACATTTGCAGGGGGGTGACTGAGACTTCGTATCCAATAGGCATGCGTGAGTAGGTGGTGTTGCTCCACTTGCCGGTATTGAGGTAGCCGGCTTTCTCGCCGACGAGGCCGATCCCGGTGGGAGCACCGAATCCGAACCTGCTGGCATAGTCCAGCATCATGTCCTGTCCAACACGTTTGCTGATTTTATACATCCCGATGTTGCTGGAGTGCACCAGCACGCCCTTGACCGTCTGCATGCCGAGGGGCTCGTCGTCGCTCAGCTTCACCTTCCGCACCGGGTCTTCGTAATACATGCTGCCGCAGTCGATCATTTCGCCTGCGGTGATTTTACGGTTGTCCAGCCCTGCCGCCAGGGTGACGACCTTGAAGATGGAGCCGGGCTCGTAGGGCTCGGCGATGACGTGATTGGTCCAGGTGCTGGCCTCGGGGTTGTTCACATCCCGATGGGGGCGCGCAGCCATGGCCAGCACGGTGCCCGTACCGGGCTCGGTGACGACGATGACCGCCCGGCGGGCGTCGTAGGTCTTCCAGGCACGCTCGCAGATGGCCTCCACATTGTCCTGCAGCTGCATGTCGATGGTGAGGTGCACATCGCTGCCGTGCTGGGGATCGCTGGCCTGACCGCGATATGAGGGCAGCTCGTGGCCGGATTTGTCGCGCTCGATGAGCTGCTCTCCGGGCACGCCGGTGAGTCTGGCATCCATGAGCTTTTCCACACCCCAGCGGCCTTTGTTGCTGGGGTCCGTGTCTCCCAGCACCAGAGAAAGACGGTCCTGCGCCGGAAAGCGCCGAGCCACGGTGGGACGCATGTGAATACCGAAGATGTGCTCGGACTTGAAGAGATCGGCCCACTGTTTGGCGGTCTCCACGTCGACCTGCTTGGCCAGCACGATCTCGGGCTTGTCGGTGGCCAGCTGGTCACGGATCTCCTTCTCGGTCTGCGGCAGGATGCCATCCAGCACCCTGGCCACGTGATCGTGGTAGGCGTCCAGGGTTTCTGCGTCGGTAAACTTCTCGCGCAATTCGAGTGCTTTCACCCCCTGGATGGCGGCCAGGTGGTGGCGGACGGTGACGATCTCACGCAGATGAGTGCGGTCGGTGTAGAGCTCCCGCACATCTTCATCATGCGCGAGGTATTCGCCGCTGAGATCCTTGATGGCTCCGCGATGAGCAGGCAAAACGATGTGGCGTTGGTATTTCTGCGCCGCCAGGGCAGCCAGGCGCGGGGATTCCTTGATCTGGATGACCGCCAGCCGCCAGGTGACCAGGGAAAAACCCGCCAGCAGCACAAACAGCAGCAGCAGCATGCGGCGGCACACCGGACGATCCCGGCGGAGCTGGATTTGACTTGGCAGGGGCTGGCTCACTAGGACTTGGGAATGATTTGCGCGACGGACGGATCGGCCACCGGTGCGGCGGCTTTGGCCGGCTCTGCGGGCAGCGGTTTGAGGAAAAGGATGCTCTGCTTGGTGAGAGGACGCAGGAGGGTGCCTGCGCTGGTGAGGCGTGGCTGCACGCGATCACGCGTGAGCATGGTCTCGATGCGGTTGTTTAATGCGAGGATCTCGGCATTCAGCAGGCGCATCTCGGACTCGACCTTGCGCTGCTCTTCGCCTATGGCGCGCACACGATTCTTGCTCACGACGATACCCAGACCGACGAGCGCCAGAGAGGCGACGACGATCAGGATGGCCGTGAGCGTGGAGAGGCCCAGGCTGTTGCGGTAGCGGTTTCGCTGGCGTGGGTTCATGCGGGCAGACGTTCGGCGACGCGCAGCACCGCGCTGCGCGCACGTGGGTTGAGTTCGATCTCCTGCGGTGTGGCCTGCACGGGCTTGCGGGTGATGAGCTTGAGCACGCAGTCCGGATTTTTGCGTGCCTCGGGCCATTCCGGACGGTCGATGAAAGGCGCTGAGAGATGCTGCAGCGTTTGTTTGACGATGCGATCCTCCAAGGAGTGGAAGGAGATCACCGCCAGCCTGCCGCCGGGTTTGAGCCAGCGCGGCGCGGCAGCCAGGAAGTCATGCAGGGCGGCGAGCTCGTCATTCACCGCGATGCGCAGTGCCTGAAAGACCAGTGTGGCGGGGTGGCGCTTGCCACGCTTGGGTGACGCGGAGGCCACGATATCCGCCAGCTGCAGCGTCGTGCGGATGGGAGCCAGGCTGCGGGCCTTGAGGATGGCGCGCACGATGCGCCGTGCGTTGTTTTCTTCCCCGTATTCAAAGAAGATGCGCACGAGCTCGGCTTCCTCGTATGTGTTCACTATGTCGGCGGCGGTGCGCGGTGACTCGGTGTCCATGCGCAGGTCCAGCGGACCGTCCCGCATAAAAGAGAAGCCCCGTGCGGCATCGTCCAGCTGATGGCTCGACACACCAATGTCCACCAACATGCCGTCAAAGCCGGACACGCCGGTCTCCTCGACGATTTGCGGGAAGTTGCGGAAATTGCCACGCAGGGCGCAGAACTGTGCGGCGAAAGGTTTCAGGCGCTCCGTGGCATGCCGCAGGGCATTCAGATCCTGATCCATGGCCACCACTCGTGCACCATGCTGCAGCAGCGCCTCTGAATGGCCGCCGCCTCCCAGTGTACCGTCGAAAAAAAGCTTACCAGGAGATGGCTGGAGTAGCTCCAGAACCTCTGAGAGCAGGACCGGCGCATGATAGAAAGGCAGATTCCGCGCAACTGACTCAGGCGGAGTCGGGTCTGGGAGTTCCCCCCCTCCCCCGCCACCCTGACGTGTCACCAGCGTGCCACGTCCCCACGGCATGAGGTCATCCATGGCGTCTTTGGCTCCAAACCAAGCCCAAGCACCGACTTGAGAAAATCCAATGATTCTGGAAATCTCAGCCAGCATGCGCCTTGCCGACGCCCCTCCCTCACGCCTGGCTGGCAGAGAAAAAGGGCGCAGCAGCGGGAAACCGATGTTTGAGAGCGCGTTCATGATTCACACGGGGCTATTGGGCTGCCGGGCAGGCGAAGCTGAGCAGAAAGACCGTAAATCTAAAATTCTAACTAATCTTTATAATCTAGAGGTCCGTCTGTTGGCAATCGCCTATTTCAGAATTTTCGCCTCTTATAGAATTACTCGAATGCTGTTCATTCGATCAGATATAGGTTCTAGAGATACCCTCAAACCAGCCCCTCTCTTGAAGCTCTGAATTAGACCAAAATGACACTCGATTTCAGCCGTAAGCCTATCCAGACCTAGAATCGATGACACTCAAAAACGACTCACAGACCTCTCCGCATCCTTAATATTTGCGATTCGGTCCTCAAGAGGAATCTCGACAGAGAGCCGGAAGTATTGCTAGCCTCGCAGAAATTGAAACAATTCCGACCCGTAATTCACTATGGCTAAGAAACCTGCTCCCAAGAAAGCACCTGCCAAAAAGGCTGCTGCTGCATCCAAGTCTGCCATAGCGAAAAAGAAAACGGCGGCACCGGCGAAGAAGCCCGCAAAGCCTGCACCCAAAGCAGCACCGGCTAAAAAGGCCGCACCCGTGAAAGCTGCTCCAGCCAAACCTGCACCTGCTCCTGTGCTGAAACCTATCTTTGAAGCGCCAGCACCTAAACCCGTGGTCGCTGCTCCCGCTCCAGTCGTGAAAGCTGTCGTCAAAGCTCCTGCCCCAGGAGCCACCGCGCTCACCATTGCCGCGCAGGCTTCCGCAGGTGCGGCAGCCAATGGCAACACCCATCCGGCAAACATCCTCGTGCTGGTCAGCAGCGGCGGATGGCCGGTGACGGATCTGACCAAAGATCATTTTACCCTGATGGAGTACTTTGAGGTGCCTGGACAGCAAGCCCCCTTCAGCAACAACATCACCTCTTTCCGCAATGCAGGCACAGGCGCCTATCTTCTTCAGGTGAAGCCCATCAACGGCGCCCCTTGGCGCAGTGGTCATCATCTGGCGCAGATTCTCATCTCCTCCGCCGACGATCGTCAGGGACAGGGCGCGGTGAAGCTGATCATCCGCTGATTTCACGGACTGATCTTTCGTTATCGACAGCACAAGCGGCTCCGCTAGCATGCGCGGCATGAACCGCCGCTCCTTCCTCGCGCAATCTCTCGCCGCCACTGCAGCCGCCTCGCTCTCACGCGCCGCCACGGGCTCCAAACTGGCCATTGGTCTGGATCACTTCGCCGTACGCGCCACTGGGTGGAAAGCGGGACAGTTCATTGATTACGCTGCGTCGCTGAAGCTCGACACCATGTTCATCTCCGAGCTGCATGTGTTTGAGAACTTTGAGGAAGCGTATCTGAAAAGCCTCAAGGAACAGGCGGACCGTGCCGGACTGCAGCTCTACGTGGGCACTGGTAGTGTCTGTAAAACCTCCAACACGTGGAAGGATATTTATGGCACGCCTGAGGAGCACCTCGCACTCACCATCCGCATCGCCAAAACGCTGGGCTCCCCAGTGGCTCGCTGCTACCTCGGCAATCAGAAGGACCGCAGCACGGACGGCGGCATTCAGAAGCACATTGAGGAAGTCGTCAAAACCATCAAGGCCTGCCAGTCCAAAGCAGAAGGCGAAGGCATCAAGATCGCCATCGAAAACCATGCGGGGGACATGCAGTCGCATGAGCTGAAGGCGCTGATCGAAGCGGCAGGAAAAGGCTATGTGGGAGCCAACATCGATCCCGGCAACGCCGTCTGGGCGCTCGAAGAGCCGCTGATGCATCTCGAAGTCCTCGGACCGCTCACCGTCTGCAGCAGCGTGCGCGACAGCATGCTCTGGGAGGATGAGAACGGGGCCGTGGTGCAGTGGACCGCCGTCGGTGAAGGACTCGTGGATTACAAGGCCTACGCCAAACGCTTTGCCGAACTGGCCCCAGGCGTGCCTCTGCAGGTGGAGACCATCTCGGGCTTTGCCCGCCCCTTCGCGTGGAAGAACGATGAGTTCTGGAAGATCTTCCCCAACCACCGTGACACGCCCATGTTCAAGGCCTGGCTCGACATGGCCAAGCGCGGCCACAAGATCGACAGCTTCAAGGCCCCAGATGGTCCCGGCAAAAAGGACGCCGAGATCGCCTATCAGAAGGGCGAAGCCGAACGCAGCTTTGCCTGGCTGCGCGCCAATGCATAGCCGTGCCCGGAAATGTGTCCGGATGCATGGTGCTCGCCGGACACACCTTTTCTTGCTGTCGTATTTCAATCTTCTTCCGTGCGAACGCGCATGAAGAGCCGGGTATCTGTGCCAACTGGAATCTGCGCTGTGATTGAGTCCATGCCGTTGCCAGCGTCCGTCACGGTAAGGATCACTCCATCGGCACTGGTGCTGGAGGCTGTGCCGATCCAGTAGGTGGTCCAGGCGCTCAGGTCGGTGCTCACCTCCACGGCCAAGTCCATGTCATTCTCAGTGCTGCGTGCCCGCGGGAAGGTCATGGTGAGATAGCCGCCGGAAAGGCTGCCGGAAACGACCGAAGTGTTGATCGAAGAGGGACTGAGACCAAAGACAAACTCCAGCGCGTTGGCGATGCCGTCATGGTCAGGATCGGCATTCTGCGCGGCATCCGCGCCGCTCAGCCCCTGCTTGGCCGCCCAGCTGGAGAAGTCATACTGCACACTTTCGTAGATCGTGAGCGTGCTTGTGGAGGTGAGCGCGCCATCGTAGGCCGAGGCGGTAAAGGCTGTGAAAAGCCCTGTACCTTCCATCGGCGGAGTCCATACCAGAAAGTCGCTTCTGGAGAAAGTGGTAACGCCCGGCGTCACGGGCAGGCCGTTGATGGTCATCGAACCACTGGGCACGCTGGTGATGAGCAACACCACCGTGTCTCCATCCACATCTGTCGGAGACGTGCCGTTGTAAAACATGGCTCCTATAAAGCTGGCCCCATTGTTCGGGATGCCGTAGTCCGTCTCACTATAGCTGTCCATGGCAGGAGCATCGTTTACAGCCGCAACACTAACACTTACCTGAACTGCGCTGGCAGAGGCGAGCGCACCGTCCCAGGCCGCGACCGAGAAGGCTGACAGGAGGCCATTGGCATTGGTCGCTGGCGTCCATGCAATGCTGTCTCCGCTGCTGATCAAGGTGGTGCCAGGCGTCACGCTGGAGCCGTTTTTGGTGAGCGTTCCGGAGCTCACGGCCGTGATCAGAAAACTGAGTGAGTCTCCATCGATGTCGGCCGCGTCCGATGCACTCATCAAAGTGGTATAGGTGATGTAATACGTCGTGTCCTCCACGCCACCGAGGCAAGTGCTCACGCTTGTGAGCGTGGGCGCGTCATTCACCGGAGCCACGTAGAAGGTGACGTTCAGCGCCGTGGTGGAAGCCAGCGTGCCGTCCCAGGCTTTGATGGTGAAGCCCACGATGTTCCCGTTTGTATTCGCGGCAGGGGTCCAGATGAGAGATTCACCCGTGCTGAGCAGGGTGCTCCCTGTCACGACTGCCGCACCGTTCTTCGTCAGGGTGCCGCTCACAAGCGATTCGATGCGGAAGCTGATGGGGTCTCCATTCGCATCGAGTGCGTTGCACGCGGCAGCGAGCGTATTGTAGGTGAGTGTGAATGCTGCATCCTCGCCAGCGGCGTTGATGTTGTCGATGCTGGTCAGAGTAGGGGCTGTGTCGCTGCTGACAGCGTAGGTGGTGGTGGCTGTCTGAGAGACCGTGGCAGAGACCGTGCCATTTGCATCGTAGGAGGCCAGCGCAGTACGCTGGACGCGACCACGTTCGATGCCATTGGCCACAAGAGAGGTATAAGAGCTGGAACCGGAATTGGCATTGCTGATGCCGACCCCGGTGGCTTTGCTTGTCCACGTGCTGCCATCGGTGGAGGCATCAACGCTGTAGGTGGCGCCTTCGACGGCATCCCAGGTCAGAGAGACGCTAGTGCCGCTGGCACTGGCGCTGGAGACATTCAGAGCGCGATTGGCACCGCCGCTAAACTGGTTTGTCACAGTCTCTGAAATGCTGGTGACTGTGCCACCCGTGGGAGTGCCGTAGAACCAGATGTTGCACATGTAGGGGAACTGCGGCGTTCCAGTGCTGTCGATATTGAGAAAGTAGGCCCAGGTGCCGTTCGGAAACTCCGGAGTGACGCAGTAGCGCACATTGTATTCGTTGAGGTCGAAGTCCGTGCCTTGCTGATACTTGGTGCTGCCGGATTTGATGAGATCTCCAAGATAGGCCCAGTCCTGGATGTAACGGCCAAAAGGATAGGTCGTGCTCACACTAGGGCCGTTGGTGTTGGCCAGACCGAGACGCGTGGCCCAGGAAGGCAGCGTGCGCGTGGACCCGGTGGTGCTGATATTGTCCACGCCGGTGGTCGCGCCATTGCGTTTGACGAAACCGCCCACCATGCGGCGCACGCCGCTGCTGGCGCTCATGGCGCTGCTGTAGCCATAGGGGCCGTAGATTGGCAGGCCATCGAGCATCCAGCCGATGATGGGGGAGTGCTTCGTCGGGGAAAGGGTTTCGCTGTACGCCTTTGTCGTGCTGTTAAAGGCCACGGCATCGCCCAGCTGATAACGCAGTGCGATCGGGTTGGCGTGGTTATGATAAGTGCCGAGATTTTGCTGGTGCGCGAGGCTCTTGTCGAAGGTGATGCCTTCATTCACATAGGCATCACGGTGCCAGGAACCGGTTGCAGGCGAGGACTCGGAGCCGTTTTGATAACCAAAACCGTCATTGGGGTCAAAGATCGACACACCGTCCACAAACCAGCCGCAGGCCTGCTGCAGTACGTTGTTGAGCTTGAAGCCGGCCGTGCGTGTCTTGGTGGTGGGAATGCTGCCGAGCGTGCTGGTACGCGGAAGCTTCACAATGGAGGCCTGATTGGTGGGCACATTGATGAACAAGGCGGAGTTGCTGCGAGTGGCGTCGTTGTACCAGGGTCCCATCAGGTAGGTGGCCAGCGAGGGAGTGCGCAGGTAGATCCAGCTGGCGGAATAATCCACCTGCTGCGGCCCCGCATACACTGGCTGTGACTGGGAAAGCGTGAAAGGGCCGGTGGTGCGCGTCCAAGTCGTCTCTGTGGTGCCTGCCAGCAAAGTCGTGTCTGTCTCTGTAATGCGTGCATACTTGCCCGTCTGCGCCACATACCAGGAGCTAAGCTGCGGATCGCTGGTGGTCAGCGTGATGTTTACCGCAACAGCAGTGCTTGAAACCAGAGAGCCATCGTAAGCTCTGACACTGAAAGCCGTGACCGTGCCTGACGCGCCCGCCGCAGACGTCCATACCAGAGACTCGCCGCTGGCGAGCGTGGTGCTTCCCGTCTGCGCGTCGCTACCGTTTTTGGTCAGTGTACCGCTGCTCATCGACTCGATGCGGAACTGGACGATGTCTCCGTCCACATCCGCTGCATTGGAGGCGGCTAGCAGGGTGCCATAGCTGATGGTGAAGGCCGTGGCGGTGGTTGCCCCGGTGAGTGTGGAAATGGTGGTGAGCGTGGGGGCATTGTTTGCCACTGCCGTTTGTGCAATGGCCGAGCAGATGAGTGCCAGCGTGGTGAGGAGGCTGAAAAGGTGGCGCATGCCCCCACCCTGGACACGTGGAGTAAACGCCATGTGTGCGCGTGGCGGAGATTTGTAAACGGACGGTAAATGTGAGCCAGCCCACAGGGCTGTTCACTCCTGGCCGAAGGAGTCGTCTGTGAGCGTCTTGAGAAACGCGACGAGAGCCGCCTTGTCCTCCGCCGTGAGGCCGAGGCCGTGGTTGCGCAGATGTTTGGCCAGATTTGGGTCCAGCGTCTGGCTGGGCTTCACGCCGTGGTCGTAATGCTCAATGACCTCCTCCAGAGTGGCAAATCGACCGTCGTGCATGTAGGGCGCGGTGCGCGCAACATTGCGCAGACCGGGCACCATGAAGCGACCGCGGTCCGTGGGCTTGCCGCTCACTTTGGCAAATCCTTCGTCCTGCATGCCTGCATCGTCATCGAGGCCGTTGTTGAGAAACAGGCTGTTGCTGAACTGCGCACCCCCGTGGCAGTGGAAACAGTCAGCGCCTTTGATGCCATGGCCGGGATCACTCTCGGTAAAGAAGAGGGTGAAGCCGCGCTGCTCCTGCTCGGTGAGCGTGGCCTTGCCGGAGACCATGCGATCCATTTTTGAGTCAGCAGAGATGAGGGTGAGCAGGTACTGCTCCATGGCGCGCGCCATGCGATCCGGAGTGATTTCATCGCTGCCAAACGCCAGGTGAAACATCAGTTTGAGATCGCCAAGCTTAGCCACCACGTGGTCGAGCGTCTCGTGCATTTCCGTCGGGTCCTGGATAGGGCGCAGCGACTGGTCCCGCACCGTGGGTGCACGACCATCCCAGAAGAAGGAGGGCTTCCACGCGAGATTGAAGAGAGGCATGGCATTGCGCTTTCCCACCTGCCCTTCTGCGCCCAGGCTGAAGCGGCGCGGATCGCTGAATGCAGCCTTGCGGTCGTGGCAGCTGGCGCAGGACTGAGTGTTGTTGATGGAAAGACGCACATCATGAAAAAGGCGGTCGCCGAGGCGAACGCCTGCCACGGTAAGTGGATTGTCCTCAGGGAATTTCACCGCTGGAAAATGAGGCGGGATTTTTGCGGCAATGAGCGGGGGCTTCCAGCTCGTGTCTTCTTCGTGTGCTTTCTTCGGAGTGAGATCGGGCTCCAGACGCACGATGCCAAAGGCACGCACCGCGTTGTCGGCGATCCGTTCCGCCAGCCCGCCATCCTCCCCCGAGTGAGTTGAGTCGGCTTTCGGAATGTCGATGGCATGCGACCCGGAAAAAATGCGGTCTGCATGCAGGCTGAGGGTGAGGAGCTGATCATTACGAAGATCCAGCGCCAGCGGCACCTCCACCGTGGCGCGGCATTTCTGACCTGCGAGATGGTAGGAGTAGCCGCCGAGCTTTTCATCCGGCTGGCGATAGCGCCCCTCGATGGCGAGAAAAATGTACTGCCCACGCCAGCTCCAGTGCAGTTGATTGACCTCGGGATTCAAAGCGTGACCCGCAGGCCATGAGGCGGCGTCCTTGCGGTCAGTGCCCTCATCCAGCCCCACGTCAAATCTCAGCGCGCGATAGACTGCCGGAGGAATGCCATCGAGCACAAAGGACAGCTTCTGCCTGCCCACATCCACCAGCGCCACCCAGTTCTTTGCGCCGATCCACCCGCCATCCTCGCGCTGAAGCTCCGCATGCGAAAGCAGCATGGCAATGCGTGACACGGAGAGTGTGCTACCCGCCGCAGTTTTTAAACCGAAGGCGTCCAGTACGAGCGGCTTCCCCTCCCACCGCGGCTCGATCCGCACTGTGAGCTGCGCTGCCGCGAAGCATGAGTGCTCCAAAGCAAAAGCGAGAAGAAGAAACACCAGAGAATGCAAGGGCAGGCGGAGCCGCATGTGGCAAAATACAAACAGTGAGGTGCGTAGCAAATGTGTGATGGTGATTTTGCATGCCGTCAGGCCGCACGCAGAAGAGCACTGCGAACCTCGCCCATGCCAAGCAGCTCTTTCAGACGCCTGCGTGCCCGACACAGCGCCACACGATCACGCCCTGACAGAGGAGTCTGGCGCACTTTGCCACCGCTGCGAGAGGCATCATAGTGCCCCAGCCATGCCTCCACGTGCGGCCACTGGGAGGGAGCCAGTTCCCGACGCAGTGTCTGCAATGCAGACTCAATAGCCTGCAGAGCCCACGAGCGGTCCATCAGCGTCGCTGGAGTGTGTGCATCTGAAACTGCAAGCGCCACCGCCTCCACGTCAGGCAAAGCCACCGTGCGGGAGCAGTCCCGGCGCTGCTGGTGGCGGAACCGCCAGTGGCGTGAGAGCATGCTTTTCAGATAAAGACGCAGCGTACTCAGCTGCTCCTCATCCGAGAGGCTGCCGATCTGCTGCCACCGACCCGTGCGCAGCAGTCTGGCAAAGACATCCTGCACGGCGTCTTCCGCATCAGCCAGCGAGCCGCAGCGGCGCATGGCGTCAGAGATCAAAATGCGGCGATGCTGCAGGCAGTCGGGCGTGGATACACTTGTCATGATGACCAGAGGGTCCGCCGTTACTGTCAATTCCGTGTGAACACTCCGAGGAGAATTGTCAACCGAGTGTAAAATCCAACCACCCGCGCGCGAACCATGTAAACTGCCCCCGTGCCTCCGCCCTCCACAGCCCTCCCGCGCATCCTGATGATCGATGATGATCGCTCGCTAACCGAGCTGATCCGCGAGTACCTGCAGCCCATGGGCTACGAGGTGCAGGGAGTGCACACCGGCGATGCCGGGCTGGAGCGCGCCACCAGCGAGGACTGGCATGCCATCATCCTGGATGTGATGCTTCCAGGCATGGACGGCTTTGAGGTGCTGAAGCAGCTGCGCAAGGTGAGCAATGCGCCCGTGCTCATGCTCACCGGTCGCAGCGACGAAACAGACCGCATCGTTGGCCTTGAAGTCGGCGCGGATGACTACCTGCCAAAAACCTTCTCCATGCGCGAACTGCTCGCACGCCTGCGAGCTGTCACGCGCCGCACGGCCAACTCCGCGCCTGCCGCACAGGAGACGCAGCCGGAGATCGTCATCGGCCCGCTGCGCATCAAGCCCGAGGCACGCATCGCCGTGGTGGATGACAAGCCCCTGAACCTGCGCCCTGTGGAGTTTGATCTGCTGCTCGCACTGGCCAAGGGCAAGGGCCGTGTGCGCACTCGCGACTGGCTGCTCGACCAGGTGCGCGATCGTGAGTACGAGGTCTTCGACCGCAGCATCGACATGCACATCTCCTCACTGCGCAAAAAACTCGGCGATGATCCGAAGGAGCCGCGCTTCATCCGCACCTACCGCAGCGCCGGCTACATGCTCATCGACCCCGCCCAGGAGCCATGAAAACGCGTATTCCCATCTTTGCGAAAATCGTTGCCATTTTCATGGCCAATGTCGTGCTGCTGGCGCTGATCCTCATCTGGGTGCTGCAGCAGGGGTGGGGCATGACGGCCATGCCAGCCTTTCGCTCCGACAAACTGGAGCGAGTGGGGGGCGAACTGCTGCGCACACTGGAGCAAGCACCCTTTGCGGAATGGGATGCACTGCTCGCCCGCGCTTCACAACAGCATGGCGTCACCTTTTACCTCTTCTCCACAGACGGCCCGCGCCTCGCGGGACCAGCAGATTTCCTGCCCGGCAATGTGCATAATGAGGTTACCGCAGATGAAAATGGCGAGCTGCATCCCGGCAATGCCTCAGTGCTGCCACCCGACGCAGCACCGCCACCAAAGATCGACCTCAACGCCCGCCCTGTGCTCTCCGCGAACAATGGCTACTGGTGTTTTCTGCGCGGCTTCTTGAACCATCGCGAAGGCAAAGGGCGCGTAGCGCTGGTAACACGCTCAGGCTCCCCCACTGGCAACGGCTTCTACGCCGACACCAGCGCGATCTACTGGATCATCGGAGGCATGCTCGCCGCCAGTGCTCTGCTCTGGCTGCCTTTTGTGGGTTCCTACACTCGCAGCCTGCGGCGGATGCAGGCCACCTCCCGGCAGCTGGCCGCCGGAAACTTCAGCGCACGCGTGGATGAAAAGCGCACGGACGAGCTGGGTGCCCTGGGCCATAGCGTCAACCATATGGCAGACCAAATCGGCGCGCTGGTGGACGGGCAGAAGCGTCTCCTCGGCGACATCGCGCACGAGCTCAGCGCCCCCATCGCCCGCATGCAGGCCATCATCGGCATACTGGAATCTCAAAGCACGGGTGCGTCGGAGAAATATGTCACACGCCTGGACGACGAACTGCAGCAGATGGGCGTGCTGGTGCAGGAGCTGCTGAGCCTATCCAAGGCCAACCTGCGCCGCAGTGTGGAGCTGCGCCCCGTACATTTGCGCCAGCAGCTTCAGCGCGTGATCGAACGCGAAAAACGCAACGGAGAGCAGATCATTCTCAATGTGCCCGAAGGCACCACCGTGATCAGCGAGCCCGAGCTGCTCTCCCGTGCCGTGGGCAATGTGCTGCGAAACGCCATCCGCTACGCCGGACACGCAGGCCCTATCACCATCGACGCCACATGCCGCAATGATGAGGCCATCATCACCATCGCGGATCAAGGCCCGGGTGTGCCTGAGGAGGCCCTGCCGCGCCTGTTTGACGCTTTCTACCGTCCCGACACCGCCCGCTCGCGCGAAAACGGCGGCAGCGGCCTGGGACTGGCTATCGTGAAGAGCTGTGTGGAGGCGGTGCATGGCTCCGTGACCGCCCGTAACCGCCCCGGCGGCGGCCTCGAAGTCCAGATCGCGCAACCGATGGGGTGACCACTCCCCTCAAACTCTTTTCTCCTCCTGCTTGCATGCCCGAAAGGGTACGTTTATACAAAACCGGTATCAGCAAAACTGCACTGCTTTGTGTTTCTTTGATGATCAACACCATGCGTGGATAGCTCAGTGGTAGAGCGGCTCGTTTACACCGAGTTGGTCGGGGGTTCGAATCCCTCTCCGCGCACCACCTCAAACAAGATCACTTTGAGGTCACCCGCATCCACTTTCGCCCCTCCATTCCGCTGGCCAGTTCTTTGACACGGATCTCCCAGGTGCCGGGGTCTTCATTCGGAGCGATGTCCAGGCTGACCTCGATGATGCCGTTTTCAGCCGCGTAAAAGCCGCTGCCTTCAGCCGCCTTGCCGCTCGCATCGCGGATGTCCACACGTACGGGGATCACGGCCTTGGTGGGTGAATCCTGGGTGGTGGTGATGCTGGCGGTGATTTTGGCCTTGTTGCCAGCGATGGCATTTTCCGGCACATCCAGCTTCAGGCCCAGCAGCGGCTTTGGCATGACCATGAAGATGCGCCCATCGCAGGGCCCCAGACCGACGGACCAGCTCAGCGTGCCATCGGATCCACGCCTAGGCACGATGAACTGAGTCCCTGTCAGTTCATACACATTGGCGGCCTCCATTTTCAAACTGACCACGCCGCTGGATGGCAGGCCGTTTTCCATCACGAGGCCATGCTGACCCACGTAGGAGCCGTATTCACGTTTGTCATTCACGACGAAGACATAGATCGCATCACCAAACTTTCGCGTGCGCACGATCATCTCAGGATTATCGCACATGACTTTCTGGGGCAGGGCAAATCCTCCCACCTTTTGCGCCATCTCCAGCACCTTGGCCTTGTCTGCATCCGCCTTTTTCACGCGCTTGAAGCTCGGCAGCATGAAGTCAGCCTTGAGCGCAGGACAGAGAAACTCATCCGCCAGGATCTTGCCGCCTTTCTTCTGCCAGTCCTGAATGCGTGTGACCACAGATTTGGTCAGCACATCGCAATACGGCATGACGAGCACCTTTCGTCCGCTGAGTCCGCTCTTGAGCAACGTCTCTTCATAAAGGATGTCCGTCTGCACATGGGCATGCTGCAGCGCCAGCCACACGTCTGCGGCCCAGTCCATGTTGTTCCCGTAGCTGCCTCGCCGTGCGAACATCTGTGAGGTAAAGCTCTCCAAAAAAGCGACCTCGCTGCGTTCATCCGGAATCGCCATCAGCGCGGGCCCCAGCGGCTCGACCACATCGTGAATGAGCTGTTTGAGCACAGGTGCCGTATTCGCATTGGTAAAGCGATAGCCGCCGGGGCTGTCTGTGGGCACCAGCGACTGCCAGCCGTGGTACATGATGCCCTGCACAGGCCGAGCGATCTTCGTCCACAGCGCCTCTTTCAGATGCATGGGCGCGATGGTGATGTAGGCCGCGTCCGGATCGTGGTCCTGCCAGGCCACCACGTCTCCGGGCGCCTTGCTGCCGATCGGTGCCGTCTGTGAGCGGTACCAGATGAGCTGCGTCATCTTCATCACGCGCTGGTTTTTGCCGCTGGCCGCGCTCATGGCGAAAAGCTGATCCGCGCACATGCCGATCTTTTGTGGGTCTGGATACGTATAGGTCCAGTGCGAGAGCACATCCACCCCGCCACCTGCACCGCTGATGCTCGGCTGCCGCACGGCGGGATCAAAAAAGGTCCACCCCCGGCTGCTCTTCACACCTTTATGCAGCGCCGTGTGCAGGCCATTCCAGCCATCCCCCACCGTCCAGAACCAGCGCATGTATTTCAAAACGGGATGATCATCTGCGATCACGCGATCCTGCGGAAAGCCATTCAGCTTGCTCCAGTCCACACCCCACTTGGCCGTCACCTCGGCGGGGATGTCTGTTCCGGCAAACTTCTTGTACGCCTCCACATCCACTGAGTTGAAGCTCACCTGTGTGTTGTCGCGGACTTCGGAATCGATCAGGGTCGTGGTGAAGGCGGGATGGTCTCCATAGGCCTTGGCCACGCTCATGCCCACCACCTGGAAAAAGGAGGCAAAGTCCGGCAGCGAGGCGCAGATGTCCGGACGTGCATAGGGTTTCCCATCGCGCCCGATGCGAAGGTTTTTCTCCTCAGATTCCAATGCACGCCCCGGCGACAGGCTGGCGATGACCTCAAGCCCATTGGCCAGCGCCTGATCGAGCATGTCACGCTTTTGTGCGATCACCTCCGGCTTGGCAGGCGGCACGATTTTTTTCTGATGCCACATCTCGCCGTAGTCCGCCCCCAGCCCGATGAAATGCGTGAAGCCGATGTCCTTGAGCCGGGCCATCTCATCGCCATCCGCCCCCCACATGATGACCGGCATGCGCGCCGGAGCCCGGGGCACGATCTTCAAGGCGGCAGCCTGTTCTGTGATGTAGCCCCCCGCTTCAAACTGCACCTTCAGCTCATACTCGTCCGCTTTGAGCGCCGTGTTCAGCGAGTATTTGGCCGTGAAGCTTTTGCCGGAGGGCAGATCCGGGATGATGAAATCTTCGCTCCTGCCGCCGAGGCTGGCTTTGAGCTTCGCGGCCTTCAAAGTTTCGCGCTGCAGATTGGTGCAGATGATCTCCACCGGCTTGGCCGTCTCCATGCGCCGCCACACGCGCCGTCCGGAGGCAATCTGCATGGAGACGCGCTCAAAATTCAACACGCCCTCACAGACGCGAACTTCATCGATCAATCCCGGGAATCCGCCATAGTTGCTGCCCAGACGATCACCGATGCTCAGCGGTTTGGCGCCTGGTGCCACCGCCGTAAAACCGGCCAGCCTGGCACCTCCTGCCGCCACGCCATTGCGATAGAACTTTCCCTCCCCTGCCCCATCATACGTGAAGGCCACATGCTGCCACACGTCCGCTTCCAGTTTGAACGGCTGCGAGTAAATCGTCTTCGACTCCGCACCAAACCCCAGCGTCACCCACATGCGCCGCAGGCCGGCTTTGTCGGCATCTCCGATCTGCCACTGGTAGTCCGTGTGATCGACGTACTTCTTGTCCAGCAGGAAGCAGCGCAGCTTCGGCTCAAACTCAGTATTCGGCTTGATCCACATCTCCAGCGTGAAGGCCCCTTTCACCGGCTTCACGGCCACCACTGCTGCATGCCTTTTGTCCTCGACCGGAAATCCCGGAAACGACTCCAGTGCTCCGCCAAACTTTCCTGCAGAATTCAGGGTCGCTCCATGCAGCTGCACTTCCTTCGATTCTCCGTCAAATTTCCAATACCCCAGCACGTGCGCGCCGGTGGCATCCTCCTTGGCATAGCCCGTCTCCCACGTTTCCTGGAGTGCGGCGTGGGACCAGGAGGAAATCAGCAATGCGCTGGCAATGAGGGAACGAGCGGAGTGAAGCATGGCACACTCATACGAAAACGAACCGCCCGTTCGCACAACGAACCCTGCCCATTTCACGCCTTCACCGCCCACCGCAGCTTCGCAGGAGCGGCACGCGGGTTGCTCCGGGTCTCCTCGGGCGAGGGGCGGATCACTTCATCATTGGTGGCGCTGAAAAGGCCGCTGCGCAGACCTTCTCGGAAGAGGTGCTTCACACGACGGTCCTCGCCGGAGTGAAAGGTCAGGATGGCCACGCGCGCACCGGGACGCAGGCAGCCGGGCAGCTGCCGCAGAAAGGTGTCGAGCGCCACGAATTCCTCGTTCACCGCAATGCGAAGGGCCTGAAAGACGCGGCGCACCGTGGCTTCACGCTCTTCTTCGTCCAGACGGTGTGGCAGCACCCGGCGCACGGCCTCGGCCAGAGCACGCGTGGTGGCCACATCAGCTCCGGCCAGCGCCTGTGCCAGCGGTTTGGCATGCGGCTCATCGGAGTTCTCCGTGAGGATCGTGGTGAGTTTCTCCGCTGTGAGCTTTTGCAGCAGCTCACGCGCAGACACACCCCGCTGCGGGTTCATGCGCATGTCCAGCGGTCCGTCGTGCTTGAAGCTGAACCCACGGGCAGGATTGTCGAACTGCATCGAAGAGCAGCCCAGATCTGCCAGCAGAGCATCTGCGCCGTCGCTCCAGCCGAGCTCGCCCAGCGCGCGCTGCAGTCCGGCGAAATTCATGCGCTTCACCACGAGCGCCTGCTCTTCACATCCAGTGGCGCGCAGCCGCGCCTCCGTGCGCACGATCTCGATGGGGTCCTGATCCAGCGCCAGCAGCGTGCCTCCAGGCTGCACGGCTTTGAGCAGGGCGCTGGAATGCCCGCCATAGCCCAGCGTGCAGTCCACGGCTCGCTCCCCCGGCTTCACGTCGAGAATCCGCATGATCTCCTCCAGCAAAATGGGCACATGCTGACCGGCTGGCGTCTTGCCGGAGGCGCGCACTTTGGCAATGGTCTCGGCGTAGCGCTCGGGATTCAGCTCCTTGTACTTGTCCTCAAAGCGCCGCGGATTCTTCCCTGAGTAGCGCGGACGACGACGGTGCGGCGTGGGTGCTGGATTTTCAGCCTCGCTCACAGTTCGTTGTATTTGGCGTTTGATCCTTTGGCCTTGGCCACGGGATAGCGCGTTTCATTGCGCTCGATCTTGTCGAGCATCGCCTGCCCCAGATCCACCCCGAGATTGTGAGCCAGCTCAAAGAGCAGGATACCCACATCAGCCATCTCATCCTTCAGCTCAGGCATTTTTTCCTTCACCCGCTGCTCGATCTGCCCCGGCTGCTGCCAGACAAAGTGCTGCAGCAGCTCCCCGGCCTCCGCGGTGATGGCGACTGCCAGTTCCTTGGGATTGTGAAACTGCATCCAGTCCCGGGCATCGCGAAACGCGCAGATGCGGGTGGTGATTTGCTCGATGGTCATGCGCCAAGATGCAGGCGTGCGCCTGCCCGGCAACCCGGAAGAAAGCAAGAAGCGCTCATTCAGTCGCAAGACGTGCTGGACAGTTTGCCGTAATTTAAAGAAGATCGTCCTATGAAAATTCACCGCCTTCTTGCGCTCGTATCCTGCATTGCAACCAGCTCCACCCTCAAGGCAGCCGGAGAGCCGCCGGTGGATTTCATGAAGCAGATCAAGCCGATCCTGGCCGACCGCTGCGTGGAATGCCACAATTCCGAGACGCTGCTGGGCTCGCTGAATCTGCAGTCTCGCGCCCTGGCTTTTGAAAAGCGCAAGGCAGGTCCGGTGATCCGTCCCAAGGATGCAGACAAAAGCATGCTCTACCTCGTGCTGACCCTCCCGCCCAAGGACAAAAAGGCCATGCCCGCCACCGGCCACCGCATTCCCAAAGATGAGGTCCAGCTCATCCGTCAGTGGATCAATGAGGGTGCACAGTGGCCCGAGGGCAAGGACGGCGCGATCTCGCCACAGCACAAAAAGTCCGGCAAGTAGCCGCGCAACCACACGCCAGACGCGCGGTTTCAGGCTGGCACCACGCCCATGAAACTGCCCGTCATTTGCACGGCATTGATTCTCGCTCCGCTCTCCCTGACGGCGGCCTCGGCAGACCCCATCGCCACCGCCGGCAATGGCGCGCCCATTTTATCGCCGATCGCCAAGACGACGACCGAGGTGAAGGATGGTGCAAGCACGGTCCTGATCCCGGCAGGCATGGTGTATGTGCCTGCGGGCAAGTTCACCTTCGGAGAAAAAGAAACACGGGAACTCCCCGGTTACGCCATCGGGCGCTTTGAAGTCACCAATGCCGAATACAAATGCTTCATCGATGCCACACATCGAGCAGCACCACGTTACTGGAAGAATGGCGGGTATCCTGACGGCAAGGCAAACCACCCTGTTCTCTTTGTCTCGCTGGTGGATGCCGAAGCCTACTGCGCATGGATCAGCGAGAAAACAGGATGGAAGATCACCGTGCCTACCGCAGAGCAGTGGGAGAAGGCCGCACGTGGCCCCAAGGCATGGCTGTACCCGTGGGGAAATGACAAAGACAGCAGCTGCCGCGCGGGCCAGCTGAACACACACTTCAACTACAACGCCGTCTGCGCCGCGCACATGCTGAACAAAGAGGCCAAGACTCTCACCAGCTACGTGGAGAAATCCAAGGAGGCCGGAAAGCAGGGCCGGGTGCAGGACATCATGACCGGAAACGGTCAGGTCTTCAGCGTCACCAGCGACGGTGGTGTGAACGGCTGGATCGACCGCACGACGAACACCGGTTTCGTCAATACGCAGATCTACCGCGACCTCGTCAACAACGGCGGGTTCACCACACCCGCTGGCTCCTATGAAAACGGCAAAAGCTTTTATGGCTGCTACGACATGGCAGGCAACGCCTATGAGTGGACCAGCAGCGTCATCACCGCCACCAACGGCGCGGAACGCGGCAAGGAGGTGAATGACGTGCGCGGAGGCAGCTGGTACTCCACCGGCCGCAGCGGCCAGAGCCTCTGCACAGGCGAGGGGCGCAACCGCAGCGGTGGTTACCACTCGGTGGGCTTCCGCATAGCGATGACACCGTGAGGCGGACCCGCTTGAATCGCAGCCTATTGGGAGTAGATGCGCGCTAGCCATGAACCACCTGAGCCTGCTGACCGCCGCCTTGTTCATTCCACTCTGCCAGCTTCATGCGCTGGAGATTCCCCCAGGTGGGACGGATGTGCGGGGCCCGGCCTCTTTGGAAGCCTCTGCATCCGCAACAGCAGGCAAGGTGGAAGCGCCGGCTGTGGGAAAACGCATCTCCATCACGCAGCCAGATGCCTCCAGGGCCTATGCAGCGCAGTTCACAGCCCCTCTGGCTGAAGGTGCCGCAAAAAACGAACGCGTGCTGGCGATCATCAAGGCACGAGTCGTCGGCGGCAGCGAGTCCGGCGAAGTCCTTGCCAAGCTGCAGCTGCGCGCCGCACCCTACACCTCCTTTGGCAGCTCCATCGGCCTCGGGATTCACCGTGAGTGGACGGAGCAGCCGGTGGTGTTTGTTGCCGACGCTGACGTCCCGGCAGGAAAGGCTGCCGTGGTGCTGCTGTGCGGGCACAAGCAGCAGAGCATCGAGGTGGAGAGCATCCGCGTGTTCCGCTATCCGACCACCACCGATCTGGGCGTTTTCCCGCGCCCCACACTGATCAAGCGCAGCTACCCCGGACGCGAACCAGACGCCCCCTGGCGCAAAGCAGCTCTGGAACGCATCGAGCAGCACCGCAAAGCAGACCTCTCACTGACCGTGAAGGATGTGAATGGCAGCCCCCTGACCGGCACTGCGGTGAAGCTCCGCCTGCGCCGCCATGCTTTCGGCTTCGGATCTGCCGTGGTGGCCAGGCGTTTCAGCAGCGACAGCGAAGATGACCGCCGTTATCGCGAGATCATTGAGCGCCTCTTCAGCATCGTGGTCTTCGAAAACGACCTGAAGGACGGCAACTGGTCGCCGGACTTTGATGAGGCTCGGAAAACACGACGGAACGAAGAGCTGGACCATGCCTTTGCCTGGCTCTCTGAGCGCCACATCCCCGTGCGCGGCCATTATCTCATGCAGGTGGCCACGCCATTCAATCTGCACGACGTCAAAGACAGCCAGATCATCCGCGAGCGCACTCTTGCCAGCGTGAAAGAACGGCTGGCCTTTGTACAGGACCGCGTCATCGAATGGGATGTGATCAATCACCCCATCGCCTGGAATGGTGCGGACATGCTCAACAAACGTCCCGGGCTGGAGCAGCTGGACCGCGAGATATTCACTCTGGCGCGCTCAATGACACGCCTGCCTTTTTTCATCAATGAAGATCAGGTGTTCCGCCCTGGCCCGCAGCATGACGACACCCTGGCTTATATCGAGGCGCTTAATGCAGCGGGATTCACCGTGGCGGGACTCGGCAATCAAGCCCACTTTCATGAGAGCTACCTGCCCTCTCCCGAGCATCTGCTCGCCGTGACGGATCAATTTGCCAAGGTGGTGCCTCATCAATCCATCACTGAATATGACATCGTGACGACGGAGGACGAAGAGCTGGCGGCGGACTACACACGCGATGTGCTCATCGCTGTCTTCAGCCATCCGGCTTACACCAGCTTTTTGATCTGGGGTTTCTGGGAGGGCTCTCATTGGAAGCCGGAAGCAGCTTCATGGAACAAGGACTGGAGCATTCGCAAACGCGGCGAGGTGCTGGAGGAATGGATCGGCCGCCGATGGAGCACCGAAGTCACCCTGAAGACAGATGCCAGCGGCCATGTGAAGTGGCGCGGCTTCCCCGGCTGGTATGAGGTGCAGCCGGAAGGCCACAAAGCCATGCTGGCCAGGCCGGAGATCACGCCTTGATCCTCATCATTCCCTCACGCATGGGTGCTGCCATCCCACCACGCCATGAAGCCTGCCCCCGCTCCACCTGCAGCACCTATTTTCTTCTGGTCCCTCGTGTCTGCACTGGCAGGCTTCTTGTTTGGCTTTGACACGGTGGTCATCTCCGGCGCGGAAAAGACCATCCAGTCTCTCTGGGGGCTGAGCGATGCGCTGCACGGCATCGCCATGGCTTCCGCTTTGTACGGCACCGTGGTTGGTTCAGTGATTGGCGGCTGGCCCACAGACCGCTGGGGACGCCGGGCGACTCTCATCTGGGTGGGAGTTCTGTATCTGATCTCGGCCGTATGGTCAGGGCTCGCGCCAGAGGTCGTGTCGCTGATCATCGCACGGTTCATCGGTGGTCTCGGAGTCGGCATCTCCACCATCGCCGCACCACTTTACATCGCCGAGATTTCACCTCCGGAGCGCCGTGGGCAGCTGGCGGGCATGTTCCAGTTCAACATCGTCTTTGGCATCGTCATCGCCTTTTTGTCAAACTACCTCCTCGGCGGCATCGGGGCGAATGCCTGGCGCTGGATGCTCGGCATCGCGGCCGTTCCTTCGCTCATCTACCTGCTGCTGTGCTTCCGCATTCCCGAAAGTCCGCGCTGGCTGCTCACGAGAAAGAATGACCGTGAGCAGGGCATCGCCGTGCTGAGGCAGATCCAGCCGGAGGCGGAAGAAGGGCACATCCAGGCCCTGGCAGATCAGATCACCAGTGCGTCTGCCGCTGGTCGTGCAGCCTCTCAGGGCTTCTGGAGCCGCCGGCTGCGCACGCCTGTAATGCTGGCCTTCTGCGTCGCGTTTTTCAATCAGCTCTCAGGCATCAATGCCGTGCTGTATTTTGCACCCCGCATCTTCGAGCTGACCGGCCTCGGCGCCAAGGCGGCGCTGCTGCAGTCGGTGGGCATCGGCATCACCAATCTTGTGTTCACCTTCATTGGCCTGTGGCTCATCGACCGCCTGGGGCGGCGCACGCTGCTGTATCTCGGCTCATTCGGCTACATTGCATCGCTGGGACTGTGCTCATGGGCCTTCTTCACCCAGCATTACGCCATCGTCCCCGCGTGCATCTTCACCTTTATCGCGGCTCACGCCACAGGACAGGGGGCGGTCATCTGGGTGTTCATCGCTGAGATCTTCCCGGATCAGCACCGTGCTGCTGGCCAGTCGCTGGGGAGCTTCACCCACTGGATCTGTGCCGCGCTGCTGACCACCTTCTTCCCCCGTATGGTTTCCGCCTTTCCACCGGGCTGGATCTTCGCCTTTTTCTGCGGAATGATGGTGCTGCAGCTGGTGTGGGTGTCTTTCATGGTGCCTGAAACCAAGGGCGTGCCGCTGGAGGACATTGAAAAACAGCTCGGCATCTCCTGAATCCGGATGCATTGCTAGCCCTCCATGTTTTTTCGTATTGTTTCCGCCTTCCTTCTCCTGGCCGGCATCGCTTCCGCTGCCGGTGAGCCTGTCACCATCTCCAGCCTCGCTGAACTGGCGCAGGCCGCCGCGCAGAGCGGACAGCAGGTGAAAGTGAAGCCTGGCACCTACCGGCTGGCAGATTTCATCTCGGCGGACTCCATTTCGGAACGTCGCAAGAAGGCCCAGTGGCAGTTCATCACCTTCAGCGGTAATGACAACACCTTCGATCTAAGCGGCGTCATCATTGAGCTGGACACGGCCCTGCGTGAAAAGCTGCATGCCCCCATCCACACAGATGAGTTCCTCATCAGTGGAAAAAACAACACCTTCAAGGGCCTGACGATCACCAGCATCGGGAAAGGCACAGCCTTTGCCGGGGCCGTGCTCGGGGTCACGGGCCAGGGAAACACGCTGCGGGGCTGCACCATCCATGTGGAAGGTTCCAGCCCCTACGGCTACGGAGACCTTTTTGGAAAAGGCGGCCGCAAACACTGCGGTGTGCACGTCACCGGCAGCCGATCCAATTTCATCGGATGCAGAGTTTTTCAGAAGGCCTTTGGCCACGGCTTCTATCTCCAGGAGAACTGCGATGACGTGCTGTTTGAAGACTGCCACGTCGAAGGCGTGATGCGGCGCACAGATGAAATGCTGGCCGAAACTTCGGGCATGGCTTTTGAGCGCAAGTTCATGAGCGAGGTCATGAACCGCAGCGGCACCAAACGCATCCAGCCCGGCTACATGAAGGCGCTCAGCGAGGACGCCTTCCGCACCTACACCACGCACAAAGGACTGGTGTTTAAAAACTGCAGCGCCAAAAACATGCGCGGAGGATTTGAGCTGCGCACCAAGACCGCGCCCAGGCTCGAAAACTGCAGCGCCACCGGCTGCGAGCGGGCCTTCTGGATCTCAAGTGGTGCCGTCGTCACCCAATGCAGGGGCGACGCCCAGTTTGGCCCGCTGCTCTATGTGGAGGGCGACAAGGCAAAGGTCGATGTGCAACTGCTGCCTGCTGAGGGGGACAAGGTAAACGTGCACGACATCGCCGCCATCTACGGAAGTGATAACGAGGTCACGATCACGGCCAAAGGCAGCCGTGCACATCCTCTGCCCATCCTCATCGGATACACACCACCGGCCATGGGTGAAAACGCCACCGCCAATGGCGAACGCACTGCACGCGGCCTGATCCTTCACAATGAAACCACGATGCCCGTGGTGATCGGAGCCAGGGCAGAGAAATGCCAGGTCATTACCCAAGGTCCCGTCCTGGAAAACAAAGGCAAAGACATCTCCATTCTGCAGCAGAAAAACCAATAACCATGGCCGGCGGATGCTGGTCATGCACTGGTTCTCGAAAAGACTGACATTTTGATCCGGTGGAGCATCGGCTCCAGTGAGGCGCATTTCGTCATGCACCAGGCATGCCCTTTTCCGCTCAAATAAAAAATCATTAGGGGACGCTGCAACCAATGTGTCCTGCGGTGGTTGGATAATTCACATCCCCCGCCATGAAAACTTCCCCTGCCCCCTTCCACATTCCACTCAGCCGCCGCAGACTGCTGCACAGCCTCCTGCTGACCACAGGCGGCGTCATCACTGGCAGCGTGTACGCCGAGGCTCTCACCCTGACGCCACGCGCCACCGAAGGGCCCTACTATCCCGACCACCTGCCGTTGGATCAGGACAACGACCTCACGATGATCCTCGGCGGCAAGGCTCCTGCGAGCGGAATCATCACCGAATTCGGTGGTCGTCTGCTGAATGTGGACGGCAGGCCGATCCGGGATGCAGCGGTCGAACTCTGGCAGGCGGACAACAACGGCTGCTACATTCACAGCCGTGGTGCTCAGCAGGGCAAAGAACGAGACCCCGGCTTTCAGGGCTATGGCAAAGTGGAGACAAACGCGAAAGGTGAGTATCGTTTCCGCACGATCCTGCCCGGTCTGTACACAGGCCGCACTCTGCACTATCACATCCGTGTGAAGCAGAACGACAAAAGCATGCTCACCACGCAACTGTTCATCGCCGGTGTGCCGCAGAATGACCGCGATGGCATCCTGCGCAGCATGGGCACTGCGGAGCAGAGACTCTCCGTCATTCGTGAATTCACTCCAAAAAGCCCAGGCAGCAAGGAGCTGGCGGCTGCATGGGACATCGTCATCGGCCATACGCCGGAAGATCCAGAACAGAGCGGTCGCGGCCCGGGCGGTCCGCCGCGCCGTCGTGACGGCGACCAGGACATCAAGGACGCGCTCTTCGGCCCCTCATTTTAGCCAGGCCTGCCTATGTGTGTCGGACAAAAGCTGTTCCACAAACTTGGGCAGCTCCACGGCCACAGGGCCGATGACGCGCTCGCGGAACTGGCGTGAGATTTCAGTGCTCTCGATGTTAAACTCCACGAGCCGACATGCGGGATTCCGTGCAGCCTCGCGCGCAAAGCCAGCCGCCGGATACACCACACCTGAGGTGCCGATGCAGAGAAAGATGTCGGCGCTCTTCAGGGCGTTCATGATCGTCTCCATCTCAAAGGGAAACTCGCCAAACCAGACGATGTGCGGCCGCATGCCGCCGATCTCGCCGCAGGCCGGGCAGCGCGTGCCGGATGCCAGATCTTTGTTCCATGCCATCACCGCGCCGCAGCATTCGCAGCGTGCCTTGCGCAGCTCGCCATGCATGTGGATGAGCTTCTCGCTGCCAGCACGTTCGTGCAGATCATCCACATTTTGCGTGACCAGCAGAAACTTGCCGCGCCACTCACGCTCCAGTCGTGCCAGAGCATGATGTCCCGCATTGGGCTCCACCGTGTTCAGCGCCGCACGACGCAGATTGTAAAACCGGTGCACCAGTTCCGGATCACGTGCAAAGCCTTCCGGCGACGCCACCATTTCAATGTGGTGCCCCTCCCAGAGCCCGTCTGCGCCACGAAAGGTGGGCACGCCAGACTCGGCTGACATTCCCGCTCCGGTGAGCACGACGATGCTGGGTTCTGTGCTCATTTCTTGGGCTGCCTCTGCCGGACACATTCAAACAGACACACCCCCGTGGCCACGGAGACATTGAGACACTCCACCTTGCCAGCCATGGGAATTTTCACGAGGAAATCACAATGCTCCCCCGTGAGACGGCGCATGCCGGGCCCCTCGGCCCCCATGACAATGCCGATGCCTCCTTTGAGATCGAGATCGTAAAGGCTTTTGGTGGCCTCGTCCGCCGTACCCACCAGCCAGATGCCCAGCTCCTTGAGCTTGTCCATCGTCCGCACGAGGTTGGTCACCCGCACGAGCGGGATGTTCTCCGCACCACCGCAGGCCACACGCACCACGGTTTCCGTGATGGGCGCGGTCTTGTCTTTCGGCATGATGACCATGCAGACTCCGGCCGCGTCAGCAGTGCGCAGGCAGGCGCCCAGATTGTGCGGATCCTGCACACAGTCGAGGATCAGCACGAGCGGGTTGGGCTTGTCCTCCAGCAGCGCACCAATGTCCCCCTCATCATAGATGTGGACCTGGTGGTCGGAGCGGGCGTGGCGGTTCTGCCGGGCGGTGGGCTGGTCTGGACGGTTCGGGCGCATGGGTGTTGTGTCCCCGGACAGTGCGCCACGAATGCCGTTTGGCAAAATGATAGAAGCACCGGCTTGCAGTCTGTGTGAACTGCCCGGAGCAGTCTGGCATGAAAATGATCCTCAAGCGCTGGTGGTCACTGATCCTGGCCCTGATTTTGGCGGGGATGGCAGGCATTTTCGCCAGCGAGAAGTGGATAGCACATGCCGCCGAGGGGCGCTGTTTTGATACCGTGGATTCCATACCGGCAGCGCCCGTGGCTGTGGTGCTGGGCGCTGCCTCGCGTCTTGCTGACGGCAGGCCCAATCTCTTCTACCTCCCACGCTTGGAGGCTGCAGCAGCTCTATTCAAAGCCGGCAAGGTAAAAGCCCTGATCGTCAGCGGCGACAACAGCACCCAGGACTACGATGAACCCACGGACATGAAGCGCGTGCTGGTCCAGATGGGAGTGCCAGCGGAGAAGATCGTGTGCGACTACGCAGGATTTCGCACCCTGGACTCCGTCGTTCGTGCCAGGGAGGTCTTTGGTCAGCAGCGGGTGATTTTTGTTTCACAGAGATTTCACAATGCGCGTGCGATTTACCTCGCACGGGCTTTTGGCATCGATGCCTGGGGCCTGGATGCGCAGAAGGTGCCGGTGGCACTCTCCATCAAAACCCACCTGCGGGAAAAGCTGGCCTGCCTCAAAGCAGTGCTGGATGTGAACGTGCTGCACACGCGCCCAAAGTTTATCGGAGAGAAGGTGGAAGTGCCGCTGAACTGAGCTGTGCTCACAGCCAGACCGTGAGCGCACGCCGCAGTTCCGGCCCCGGAGTCACACGAAAGCTCTCGTCCACTTCGAGCTTCGCCTTGTGGCCGTTTTGAGAAATTTCGATAAAGACCGGCAGCGTGCCCGGATACGCCAGCAGCACCTCCTCAATACGCTCCAGATCCGTCTCGGTGTGGAAGTTGGAGTTCAACCTGAGCAGAATCGGCTTGGGTGGAGGTGGTGGCTTTGGCGGCGCCGGCAGAGAGGGATCCGGATCGCTGGCATTGCGCGGCTTGGCTGCCTTCGGTTTCAGCGGCGAGGCCCCGTTGAGCGTGACACGGTTGCCGTCCGTCTTCTGGTCTTTGCTCACACGCACTCGCAGTGCCAGCACAGCACCATCGGCTAGCACCTCCTTCACCTTCTCATAGTCGTCGCTCCAGCACATCATCTCGATCTGCCCGGTGAAATCTTCCACCCTGAAGGTGGCAAAGGGACGGTTGTCGCGTTTCGAATAACGCACCTCCAGCTGGCTGATGATGCCGGCGATGGTGTGCGAGCTCGCCTTCTCCTTGGTGTCGATGCCTTCGATGGAGGCAATTTTGATGAGCTTGGGCGAATCAAAATGACCGCGATAGCTGTCCAGCGGATGGCCGCTCACGTAGAAGCCTAGCAGCTCTTTTTCAAAAGCCAGGATCTCATCAGGAGTCCACACGACGGCTGGCGTTGCGGCCTCGCTCTTCTTTGACTTCGGCTGCGCGATTTCAAAATCATCAAACAAGCCGCCCTGCCCGGATCTCCTGTCTTTCTGCAGTGAGGCTGCGGATGCCAGCACCTGCTCCAGCTTGGCAAACATCACCGAACGCGACTCGCGGGTGAAATCAAACGCCCCCGCTTTCACGAGAGCTTCCATCAGCTTCTTGTTCACCGCGCGGTTGTCCAGCCTTGCGGCAAAATCCTCCAGGCTGGCATAGGGGCCGTTCGCTTCACGTTCGGCGATGGCAGCCTCCATGGCTCCTTCCCCCACGTTTTTGATGGCGCTGAGCCCATAGCGGATCGCATTTGGCACCGTAGCTTCTGTTTCAAAGCGCTCGGGCGCAAACTTGAGGGAGGACTTGTTCACGTCCGGCGGCAGCACCTTGATGTCCATCTCGAAGCACTCACTCACGAAATTGGCAATCTTGTCCGGATTGCTGATTTCGTAGCTGAGCACCGCCGCCATGAACTCCACAGGGTAGTTGGCCTTCAGGTAGGCCGTGCGGTACGTCACGATCCCATAGGCGGCGGAGTGCGATTTGTTAAAGCCGTATTGCGCGAATTTTTCGAGCAAGTCGAAGATGGAGTTCGCCAGCTTGGCCTGGATGTCATTCGTCTTGAGGCAGCCCTCCACGAAGATAAGACGCTGGCGCGCCATCTCAGCAGCATCCTTTTTACCCATCGCGCGTCGGAGCAGGTCAGCTTGGCCGAGTGAGAAACCGGCCAGAAGGTTGGCCGCCTGCATCACCTGCTCCTGATAGACCAGAATGCCGTAGGTCTCCTTGGAGATCTTTTCCAGAAGCGGGTGCGGGTAGTCCACCTTCTCCTCGCCCTTCTTGCGCTTGATGTAGTCGGGAATGAACTGCATCGGCCCCGGACGATACAGCGCCAGAATAGCGATGATTTCCTCGATGGTGTCAGGCCCGAGCTGTTTGCAGGTGTTGACCATGCCTCCAGATTCCATCTGGAACACCGCGACTGTTTCGCCGCGTTTGATGAGATCGAAGGTGTTTTTGTCCTCCAGTGGCGCTTCGGCCACCCTGAAGCCTGCCACACGTTTTTGAATCCAGTACTCCGCCTCGTGGATCACCGTCAGCGTCTTGAGGCCGAGGAAGTCCATCTTCAGCATCCCCAGTTCGGTCAGCGGCTTCATCGCATACTGCGAGAGGATGGATTCTTCCTTGTCTCGTGTGAGGGCGATGAAGTTGTCCAGCCTGCGATCCCCGATGACCACACCCGCGGCGTGCACACCCGTGCCTCGCGTGAGGCCTTCCAGGAAGGTGGCGTGCCTCCAGAGCTCCTGCGCATTCGCATCGGCCTCCAGCTTGGCCGCGAGATCCGGGTTCTTTTTCACCGACTCCTCCAGGTCGATGTTCAGCTCGTTCGGGATCATCTTTGACAGCGCATCACTGTCCCCGTAGCTCCAGCCCAGCACGCGGCCCACGTCGCGGATGACCGACTTGGCCCCCATCGTGCCAAAGGTGATGATGTGGGACACGCTGAGGTCCCCATACTTTTCGCGCACGTACTGGATCACCTCAGGGCGGCGCGTCTGACAGAAGTCGATATCGATATCAGGAGGGCTGACACGCTCAGGATTGAGGAATCGTTCGAACACCAGCTCAAACCGCAGCGGATCAATGTCCGTGATGCCGAGGCAGAAGGCCACGAGAGAACCTGCCGCAGAACCACGCCCCGGCCCCACCGGAATGTTGTGCTCGCGCGCCCAGTTGATGAAGTCCCAGACGATGAGGAAGTAGCTGGTGAAGTTCTTCTCCTTCAGCAGCGCCAGCTCCACCTCCATGCGGTGATGCAGCACCTCGTCATTCAGCGCGCGGGAACGGCCATACCGACGCTCCAGCCCCTCCGTGGTCAGCCGGCGCAGGTACTCATTGCGGTCCCCGCCATCAGGCATTGGATACTGCGGATAGCGGTCGATGCTCGTGGAGTCGAGATGGATTTTGACGTCACAGCGCTCGGCGATCTCCAGTGTGGCGTCGCAGGCCTCCGGCACTTCGGCAAACAGGGCGCGCATTTCCTCGGCGGTCTTGAAATAGACCTCCGGAGAGTACGTCATGCGGTTCTGGTCATAGATGCTGGCACCGGTGCCGATGCAGATCATGATGTCGTGGGACTCATGGTCGCTGCGGTTGAGAAAGTGCACATCATTCGTGGCCACCGTCTTGAGGCCGTACTGCTTTCCCCACTCGATCATCTGCCGCGCGCTCTTGCGCTGGGCCTCCATGTTGTGGTCCTGGATCTCCAGGTAAAAATTCTCCGGCCCGAAGATGTCTCGAAACTCCTGCAAGCTCTTCTCCGCCTCGTCCTTGCGGTCGGAGAGGAGCAGTTCGTTGATCTCTCCGTTAATGCATCCGCTCAGGCAGATCAGGCCTTTGGAATACTCTCTCAGCGCATCCTTGTCCACCCGCGGCTTGTACCACTGGCCTTCCAGGTGCCCTTTGGTGATGAGTTTGGACAGATTCTCAAAGCCCTCATTGCTCGCCGCCAGCAGTGTCAGGTGGGAGGAGCGCTTGCGACCCGCCACCTCGTTTTTGTCCATCATGGAACCGGGGGCCAGATAGGCCTCGCACCCGATGATGCTCTTCACCTTGGCCTTTTTCGCAGCCATGTAGAAGTCGATGGCTCCGTAGAGGTTGCCGTGATCCGTGATCGCCACGGCGGGCATCTCCAGTTGCTTCACCCTCTTCATGAGCGCATCAATGCGCACCGCGCCGTCGAGCAGCGAGTAGTCGGTATGAAGGTGGAGATGGACGAAGGAATCTGACATGCGGCGGGGGATAGGATTAACCTCTCATCAAAGGGGTGAACAAGTGCGAGTTCTTCACATTCCACCGCCCCGGGCCCTGCCGTGGCCGCGGTGATGGTGGCGGTAGTAACCGAGCAACCGCCAGCCGATGATCCCAGCGATGGCAGTTGCAGCCGTCAGAAGCACGAGAACAACCTGCCCCCCTCTGGCGGGCGCAGTCGCCGCTGGCTGAGGCGCAGATCGAGGCGGCGGCGGCGCAGGCACGGTGGTCGCCAGCTGAAAGGGGCGGCTGACCTCTCCGGGAAACACCACCTGCGGCCGGGGCTCCGCCCTGCCCTGCTGGGAGAGTAGCAGGATCATGCTGGTATTGGCGTCTTTGGCAAAATCCACCTGAAAGGTGGTGGTTCCCTCCGGCAGCAGTCCCTGCACGGTGGCCAGTAGATGCACCTCCTGCGTCTCAGGCTTCAGCGGCGTGTTGTCCGCACCATCCATCGCCTGGATCTGGCAGCCTGGCAGCGGCCTTTTCTCGTCGTTGAAGATCAGGCCGAGCGACCTGTGCAGGTACTGCTGTGCTTTTTCATGGGTGGCCGCCACCTGTTCCGGCGTCTGGTCCCGGTACCATGAGCCCGGCACCGGTGGCAGGGTGGTGGGGTCTGTGGCCAGAAAGGTGCGCGGATCCACATTGATCCGCAGCGTGTAGGCTCTCCCAGAGGCAAAATCCGCCTCCACCGTCATATTCGGCACCACGTGGGCCTGCGCCAGCCCCACGACGGCTCCCACCGCCACGAGAACGGCTTTCAGCAGACTTTTGCCAGGAAATCGATGCATCATGCCTATGGTGGAGATGTGCCAGCCATTGGCAAATGCATCGTCGTAAGACACTCGGCTTCCCAGGCTTTAGAGCAGGATATTTAGAATCAAACCCTGCTGGCTGAAAGAACCCGCGAAAAACCTTGTGGCATGACCACGCCCGCGCTTGACTAACGGCGCGTAAATTGCTTCAAAAGAGCATTCCGCATTAACAACCCGTATGGGAGCCACACTCAAATCACTGGAAAAAGGACTCGAGATCGTCCTCGAGGACTTCAATCTGGTCGGCCGCAGCCCGGATGCCAGCATCCGCCTCGTGGACGGGGGTGTTTCGCGCCAGCATGCCACCATCCGCCGGGATGGACAGCTTTTCTGGGTGTCCGACCTCGGCAGCGCCAACGGCAGCTTCGTCAATGACGTGGCCGTCACCACCGCCCGCGCCCTGCGCCACGGCGACCGCGTGCAGTTCGGCACCAGCACCTTCATCTTCGACAGCCAGGACGAAGAGCGCCCCTCCAGCGAGACCAGCAACGTCAGCACCCAGTCTCTCCACACCATCGCCCTGCCGGTCAAGACGGTCAAAGCCACCCTCCTTGTGGGAGACCTGCGCAACTTCACTACCATCTCCGCGCAGCTCAGCGCCGAGGAGGTGGCCGCCATGCTGCGTGAATGGTACGCCCAGTGCGAAAAGGTGCTGAAAACCCGCGACGCCATCATCGACAAATTCATCGGCGACGGTGTCTTCGCCTACTGGCCCGGAGACGACATCTCCTCCCGTATCAAGGCCACCGAAGCCGCCAGGATACTCAGCAGCCCCGATGTCTCCGACTCTCCCAAGCGCAAATGGCTCAAGGAGAACATGAATCTGGAAGTCCACTGCCACATCGGTCTCAACGTAGGTGACGTGGCCCTGGGTGCCATGGGCCGTGGCGTAAACACTGCCGTGGGCGAGGCCGTCAACGTGACTTTCCGCATCGAAAGCCTGACCCGCAAGCTGCAGGTGCCCGTGCTGGCTGGCGCCCCCTTCCTCAACGGATGGGAGGATGGCCTGAAGCTCTACCAAAACGCCGGCATTCATCCGGTGAAGGGCCAGCCTGATCCGGTGGAGGTCTATTCCCTCATCGACGCACCCACGATGTCCTTTTAGGACGCCTCGCGGTCCAGCAGCCGCTGCATGTCTTCCCGTGTCATGCGGTAGAGGAACCATTCGCTCATGCGTGTGGCACCGATCCTCTGCTCATAGACTTGCTGCGCGTTCACGTTCCAGTCCAGCGCCGTCCACTCCACACGTCCGCAGCCACGTTCGTGTGCCAGGCTCACCACCTTTTTGAGCAGGGTGCCGCCCACACCGCCTTTCCGCCGCTCAGGCAGGACAAACAGGTCCTCCAGATACAAAGTCGGCAGCGCCAGAAAGCTGGAATACGTCTCCACCAGCACCATGTAGCCACAGGGCTCGGCGTCCTCGTTCACAAACGCCAGCCACACCTCGATGCGCGGCTTTTCGCCCAGCGCATCTTTCACCAGCCGTGCCTGTGCCGCTTCATCTGGCGGGGGCAGCTTCTCAAACTCCGCCAGCGCCACCACCAGCCGACAAAACGCCACCGCATGTTCGTGCGTCAGCGGGCGCAGCTGGATGTGCAGCTTTGCGGTCATGCATGCAGCACGGGATCTCCAAACAATGTGAAGTGACCGGCCTCCGTGACGCGCACCTTGAACACCTCGCCGACATGGCGCTCAGGATTGCCGTCAAAAACCACGATGCGGTTGGAGCCCGTGCGTCCGGTAAGGCGTTCCTCATTCGTCTTGCTGGGACCTTCGCAGAGGATCTCCACCTCCTGGCCCACCAGCGCATCATACATCGGCAGCGCGATGCGGTTGACCACACCCAGCAGATCCTGGTTACGCTCTTCCTTCACTCGCTCCGGCACCTGAATCGCGTCTTCCATCTCGGCGGCGGGTGTGCCGCGGCGCTTGGAGTAGCGGAAGACGAAGGCGTTGTCGAAACGGATGTTTTCAAACATCTGCCGCGTCTCCAGGTAGTGCTCCTCCGTCTCTCCGGGAAAGCCCACGATCACATCTGTCGTCACAGCGATGCCCGGACGCGCCGCACGAATGCGCTCCACCAGCTCAGTGAACCGCGCCGTCGTGTAGGGCCGGTGCATGCGCTTCAGGATGGCGTCGCTGCCGCTCTGCACTGGCAGGTGCACATGCTCGGCCAGCTTGGGCAGATAGGTGAAGGCCTCGATAAGATCCTTCTTGTAACCGATAGGGTGTGGGCTGGTGAAACGGATGCGCTGTATACCGGACACCTCATGCACCGCCTCCAGCAGCTGTACGAAGGGGCTCTTTCCATCCACGGCAGGAAATTCATGCCTGCCATACAGATTCACAATCTGCCCCAGCAGCGTCACCTCCTTCACACCGCGATCTGCGAGACGTTTCACCTCTTCCACGATGTCGGCGATGGGCCTGCCGCGCTCGCCGCCGCGTGTGTAGGGCACGATGCAGAAGGTGCACTTCATGTTGCAGCCCTGCATAATGCTCACAAAGGCGCTGGCCTGCTTTTCCTTCAGCGTGTGGTCACGAATGGTGTTCTGTGAGGCAGTCTCTTCTTCCACATCCACGATGGAGAAGCGCTCGTCGTCCATCTGCTTCGCCTCCTTGGCACGGATGATCTCGTCCACATAGTCCACCACGCGGTGGTACTTCTGCGTGCCTACCACGAGGTCCACGTTCGCCTTGTCCACCAGTTCGCTGCCACGGCTCTGCGCCATGCAGCCCATGAAGCCGGTGACCAGCGGGATGCGGCGGCGGCGCACCATGCCCATCTTTCCCAGGGCTTTCTGCTCCGCCTGATCACGCACAGAGCAGGTGTTGATCAGCACCACGTCCGCGTCCTCATCCCGCGCCGTCATGGTGTAGCCGCGCTCCACGAACATCTGCGACACCTGCTCGGTGTCGCGTTCGTTCATCTGGCAGCCGTAGGTTTTGATGTGTACGCGGGGCATTTGGGGGGCGGGAGCATACCCACTCCCGCCCAAAACACAACCTCAAGGAGCTCTGCCCCCGCCCGGGCCGGCTCAGCCCTTGATCTCAAAGATCGCCTCGACCTCCACGGCCGCGCCGGTGGGCAGCTGGGCAAAACCCAAGGCGCTGCGGGCGTGGTAGCCGTCGCCTTCCTTGCCGAAAATCTCATGCAGAAGATCGGAGCAGCCATTGATGACCAGATGCTGGTCGCTGTACTCCAGAGTCGAGTTCACGCAGCCGAGCACCTTGATGACCTTGAGCCCGTCCAGCGTGCCATGCGTGTCCCAGACCGAGCGCAGCACCTTTTCAGCGCAGTTTTTCGCCGCCTTGTAGCCATCTTCCGTCGAGACACCCGCACCCAGCTTGCCCTTCAGGTCGCTCACATGGCCGGAGGTGAGGAGCTGGTTGCCGCTGCGGATGCAGAGGTTCAGATAGGCGGGAGGCTGCTTGGTGAAAACGATGCCGAGGGATTCTGCTTTTTGCTGGGGTGTCATGGTAAGAGGTCTGGAAGTGAGCACAAAATACGGACCGGAAAATAAAAACTGACAGGCGAACTCATTCTTCGGTCAGGAAGTTCACAGCCCCCACTCTTTCACCACACCGCCCATCTGCCACATGAGCTTGTCCAGCGCGAGGCCGAGCCCTTCGCTGCGGCCATTGAGCAAACCAGCCCAGCAGAATCCCCTGGCAGTGTGCACCATGATCGTGGTGGTGCCTGGCAGCGACCCAGTGTGCCACCAGTTTGGCACTTTGTTCACATTCCAGCCACGCGCATAGCCTCCGCTGACTCCCGGCGTGGTCATGGCACGAATCGAGTCCGGTTTGAGCAGGAGAGGCAGCTGCGAGGCAAAGCGCACCAAATCCCCCGCCGTGGAAATCCAGCCGCCGTGCGAGTCCATGCGCGCCACGTTCATGCTGTAGGCCGCATCAGGCCTGGCTGTGAGATACATCACCTCCTGCGGCAGCCGCTGCGGCAGCCGCTGCGCCAGCGTATTGCCGCCGATCTGCATGCTGGTGATGCCACAGGGCTCCAGCAGCTGCTTTTGAATCAGTGTCTCATAGGGCTGCCCATGCATCTTTTCCAGCACACGCCCCAGCACGCAGTAGCCAAAGTTGGAATACGCAAAGCGCTCCCCCGGCTTGTTTACCAGCTTCTGATTCGCCAGCGTCCAGGCAATGAGCTCCGCATGACTCATCTGCGGATTTTTAAACATGGGGTCATTCTTGTCATTCGCCCACCCGCCGCTGGTGTGGGTGAGAAGTTGGTCCACCGTCACTGACGCCACCTCTCCGGCATAGTCGCCTCCCAGAACACCATCAGGGCCAAACACAGGGCTGTCAGACTTCAGGCGTCCCTCTTCGATGCATTTCATCACCGCCGTGGCAGTGATCGGCTTGGAGACGCTGGCGATGCGGAACCTGTGCTGACTCGTGACGACCTCTCTCCCCTCCGCATCGGCAAACCCATACCCTGCCTCAAACTCCACCTTTCCATTCATTCCATACGCGATGCTCATGCCCCGGATGCCCTGCTCACGCAGAAAGCCTTCGGCAATGGCGCGGATCTTCTGCTCTTCGGACTGAGGCAGTGCGTGCGCCGCCACGGGCCATCCAACCAGGGAACTCACAAAAGCGCGTCGTTTCATGCAGCTCACATCACACCTTGACGCACCGCCCCCGTCAACGAAAACATCCCGCATGCTGCGACCCCTCTTCCTGACCTTCCTGCTGTCTCTCAGCGCACACGCCCAGACCGTCGATACAAGCACGCTCACTGGCAAGGTCGTCTGTGGCTATCAGGGCTGGTTCCGCTGTGAGGGTGATGGCAGCAACAACGGCTGGCACCACTACGCCGCTGGCAGCAAAATCCTCGAACCAGGACACGCCCATATCGAGATGTGGCCGGATGTGAGCGAACTGCCCAAAGAGGCACGTGTGCAGACTCCCTTCAAGCATGCGGATGGCCGCACGGCGGAGGTTTTCAGCTCCGTGCATCCCGCCGTGGCACAGCTTCACTTCAAATGGATGCGCGACTACGGCATCGACGGTGCCTTCATCCAGCGCTTTGCCACCACCACGCGCGACAAACGCTTCCGCGAGCCCATGGATCAGGTGCTCGCCCACTGCCAGACCGCCGCCGTAGCTAATGGTCGTGGACTGACCCTGATGTACGACCTCAGCGGCATCAAGGAAGGCGACATTCAACTCGTCATCGACGACTGGAAGCGCCTGCTCACCGAAAAGCGCCTCGCCCCCAGAAGCTCCAGCTATTTCAAACACCACGGCAAACCGCTCGTTGCCCTCTGGGGCCTCGGCTTTAACGACCGTGCGCCGATGCTCGATGAATGGTCCCGCCTCATCACCTTCCTGCGGGACGATCCCGAATTCGGCGGCTGCGCCATCATGCTCGGCGTGCCCTACTACTGGCGCACGCTGGACCGCGATAGCATCCAAGACCCACGCCTTCTCGAAATCATCGCCCACGCCGACATCGTCAGCCCCTGGGCGGTGGGACGGTTTGGCAGGTCGCAGGATGCCGTCAAAAATGGGGAGAAGATTTTGCAGCCTGACGTTGCCTGGTGCACGGAACACAAAGTCGATTATCTGCCCGTCCTCTTTCCCGGCTTCAGCTGGAGCAATCTCTCCAAGTCACGCGGGAAGGAGGCAAAGTTTGACCAGATTCCCCGCCTCGGCGGCGAGTTCCTCTGGTCCCAGGCGCTCGCCGCCAAACAGGCCGGGGCGCAGATGCTCTACGTGGCCATGTTTGATGAAATGGACGAAGGCACCGCCATTTTCAAAACTGACAGCCAGCCGCCCCTCGGCGAAAGCCGCTTCCTCGCAGAGCCCGCACTGCCAAACGATCACTACCTCTGGCTCACAGGCATGCTGGGCAAACTGCTGCGCGGAGAAACGCCCGAAACCCTGCCTAAACGCTGACGCTTGCGGACTCAGGAAAGGTCCGAAGCCAGCACTGAATTCGCCGCACGCAGCGCCAGCTCTTTGGCCTGAGCGATCACACGCACGGACGTGGAATCAAACAGATAGGCATGGCAGCTCGGGCAGGTGATGGCACGCGTGACCACGATGGAACCGCACCCTTCGCAGACCTTGTACTGCTCCGGATGCGTGGCGATCTTCTCAGCCTGCTTCAGGCGAGAGTCCGGTTTGTGATCGTGCGCGCTCATTGAATGATGGATACGATGCTACGACGACATTGGACGAGTGCAACGCCGCTGATAAACAACTTACATTCTATTTTGTGCTTGCTTTGCGGGGGCTTGGCTCTTTTCAGCCCAGTCCAGGCACGCTCCAGCCGTCCCGGTACTTCCTCACCAGCTGGGCGTTGAGCTCAGGCCGGTTCGTCACCTGCCCGGCAGCGGCGTCCCATTCGATCCAGCCGCCCGGATTGCGCTCAGCCAGCACCCCGAGGAGCACCGCCTCCGTCAGCGGGCAGCCATAGGTGGGCAGGTCGGCGGCGGCCTTTTCCCCCTTCATGCAGGCGTCCACCCAGTCGGTGTAGTGGTTGGCGATGCGTGTCTTCGGATAGGCAAAGCCCGTGAACTTTTCCTCCGGCACCAGCCAGGGACGCTGGCTGTGCGGTTTGAAGATGCTCCCGTTTTCGCCTATGAAGAAGATGCCGCTCGGCGTGTCCTTGGTCAGCACCGAGGGCTTGATGACCCGTGAGTCATACGGGTAGCCGCCATCCGTCCAGGTCATCTTGATCTTGTCACTGGAAGTCAGGGCCGTGCCTGGAAACTCAAACTCAAGATGCCGCTTCTGCGCATACAGGTCTCCTTTGCTGCCCTCGTCCAGGCATCGCACCCGCGTCGGCGCCATGAGACCGAGGCAGGAGGAGACGACATCAAAATAGTGGCAGCCCATGTCTCCCATCATGCCCACGCCGAAATCCACCCAGGAGCGCCACATGGAGGGGTGGTAGGCCCCTTCAAGAAACGGCACTTCATTGGCGACTCCCAGCCACAGGTTCCAGTCGAGATTTGCGGGCACCACATCGGCCTGCGCCTTGCGCTCCGTCACCTTGGGCCACCAGTTGGCCTTTTTGTTCTCCCAGCAGATGACCTCCTTCACCTTGCCAATGGCCCCGCTCTTGATGAGATCGACCGCCAGCAGGGTCTCGATGGTGGAGTGCCCCTGCGTGCCCATCTGCGTGGTGACACCCGCCTTCGCCGCCTCGGCACCGAGAATCCGCGCCTCATGGATGTGATGCGTCAGCGGCTTCTGCAAATAGACATGCTTCTTTGCCCGCAGTGCCATCACCGCCATGGCTGCATGCATGTGATCCGGCGTGCCGATCGTCACCGCATCCACGCTGTCCCCCATTTTGGCGATCATCTCACGATAATCACGAAACGTCGCCGCCCCCTCCAGCCGACTGGCCGCATCCGGGTCCTGCAGCTCCTTCCGCCGCGTGGCATTGCCGCCACGTGCCAGCTCCAGCGTCTTCGCATCCACATCACACATCCCCACCAACCGCACCTTGGAGTGCTGCAGTACGCTCATCATCGTCACCGCCCCCATCCCGCCCACACCGATGGAGGCGACTTGGAACATGGAGTTCGGAGAGCGTGCGCTCAGGATGGCGGGAGCGGAAACGGACGCGGTGGCTGCGAGAGACTTCTTGAGGAAATGGCGGCGGTTCATGGAATTAGGGAACGCGGCAGATGAGAACTCTCTGTCAGCCGCACGATCACCTGCCCGCCACACCCGCCGGCTTGCGAATCTTCATCAGCAGCGGGAAGCTTGTCTGCAGCCCGGCGCTGTCGTGCTCATTGCGTGCAGAGCTGAGGGCGGCGTGGATGAGCGCATCCTGATCCTTCACCCAGTTCGCAGCGCGGAAGAAGATGGGGCGCTCGTTTTCCTTTTCGCGGATCTGCACTCCGTTGAGGCCGATGTCATCCACGATCACCCCATGGGGCAGGCCATGCACATCGAGATTAAGGATTCCGTCGTTGCCCATGCGCACGGCGCGGATCCAGGCCTTCACCGCCTGCCCCGGAGCCAGGGTGATTTCGAGAGGCTTGGTCTCGTCCTTGATCTCACGCATCACCGCTTTGCCCCCGGCATCCGGCTCCATGACGATGATGAACTTCGGCGCGGCCCCCAGCGTGACCTTGCCAAAGCTTCCAGCATCATGCGAGAGAGCCTTGGACTTCGCCGTGATCTTGAGCTTGCTCCAGTCGGCATTCGCAGTGGCATCCGGTGCGGCGCGCAGGCTGCCGCTGATCAGGTCGTGCCCAGCCTCGATGATCATCGGTGACGAGGCATAGTATCCGGCCGGCAGGCCCGTGACCTCAATCTGGATGGGGTAATCAAAACCATCCACACGCTCGGCACGGAATGAGAAGCCGATGGAAGCACCGGGCATCACCGTAGGGTTCATCCCGGCCAGCTTCACGCTGAAGTCAGGCATGGGCTGGCGGATGGTGAGCGCATAGACATAGCGCTCGCCCCCCCAGCCGCGCGTGTCGGTGACCTTGATGACATAGCGCCCATCCGCAGGCGCGGTGAATGTCAGGCGTGAATCGCTGCCGATCTTGCGATCCCCGCTGTCATCGTTCGTGTAGTTCAGCGTAAACACAGGCAGGCCGTTTGGCACGATCTCACTGCCGACGGGCTTCGGCTCCACGGTGTAGCACGGCTCATCGAGCGAGTGCGAATTCGCCGTGGTGTCAAAGTAGGCGCGACGCTTGCCGCCGGTGGTGTAGAAGAAGCAGCCGCCGTCCGGCCCGCGCGGCATGCGAATGATCTTCATCACGTCGCCGTTGAAATAGACAAACTCATTCAGCTCCATCTCCTCCCAGTTTTGCAGGCGGATGTCAGGGTTGTTGGCATCCACGCTGCGGAAGTTGTTGTAGCTGTCGCGCACGGCTTGCAGCAGCAGACGCTGCACAGGCTTGCCGTCGGCATGCAAGATCTCCAGCTTTGTGTCCGCAGGCGATCTCGCCATGTCTGCCAGCGTCTCAATGATCCACGTCTGCCCCTTTTGGCTGTCGAAGGCGAAGTGATCAATGTCACCGGCCTTGGAGATGCATGCATTCACCGTTGCTGGCACCGGGACGTTTTGCGCTTTGGCGATGCCATCATTGCCAGCCACTTCCTCGACCTGTGTCAGTCCACTCACCCGCAGCGTGGGCATGGAGCGGAAACGCAACGCCTTGGCATCCAGCGGCACATTCATCATGCCTTCCTTCTCAGGCTTCATCATCACGGCGGCTTTGTCCCCCAGATGATGACCGATGAGAGAAACACGCACCTCTTTCCCTGCCTGTGCGGTGAGCGGCGACCAGGCGGTGACATACGGCAGCGCTCCCAGAGTGAGGCGGTACGAATGCTCTGCGCTGCCATCCATCGTGGTGTTGCTCACCACCGCGATATATTCGCCATCCGCAGGCGCTTTCCAGGCCAGGAATGGATCGGTGCCGCTGTCTAGGCCACGATTCACGGCCAGCACGTTGTGCTGTGCATCCAGGATCTCCACCGTGGGGGATTTCGCCTTGCTTCCGATCTGCGCCACGGCGAGGTCAAACACCAGTTCCTCCCCAGCCTTCGCCTTGAACTGGTACGCATCATGCTGGCCGATCTCCGTCAGCGTGCCCCACAGGCTCGCTGGCAGCGCGGCAATGCTGACCGCTCCTTCTTTGAAATCCGCCGCCTTGGCGACCATCGGCGCGATGTCATCGGCATAGATCTTCATCCGTGCAGACTCGCCGGCGGCGCTCTTCAGCCACACCTCATAGGCCCCACGCGGCACGTCGGGGCCAGCGGTGATTTTGACTCTCGCTGTCGTCGGCTTGACCGTGCTCTTCACCAGCTGTGCCTTGATGCCGGGATGTGAAGTCATGACCTGCATCTCTGCGGTGATGTTTTTGCCAGCAATGCTCACCATCAGCTCACCACCGATGTATGCCGCATGCGGATTGACCCGCGCCAGCTCAGGCTTCGCGGCCATCGCCGGTTTCGCGGGCGCAGGAGCCATCACCACCTTGCCCGTGGCAGACTCATAGACACTCAGACTGCCATCCACACGCCCGGCCACGAGCTGCGCCTTGTCGGTAAAAGCGAGCGCCGGAGACCAGTCCGGCTGCTTTTCCAGCGGCACCTTTTCCGTGAGATCGGCGGTGTTCCAGATTTTGAGCGACTTGTCCGTCGAGGTGGACGCCAGCAGATGACCGTCCATCGACAGCGCCAGATTCAAGATGCCGCCCTCATGCGCAAAGCGGCTCGTGACGATCTTGTTCGTCCCCTCCTTGGCATCAGCACTGATGTTCCACTGGCGGATGCGGTTGTCCCCGCCTGCGGCAAAGAGATGTTTGCCATCCGCACTGAAAACCACGCTCGTCTGCTCCTTCGTCGGCTGGGAGAGCGTATCGAGCCGCTGCCCGCCCGGGATGCTCCACAGCTTCACCGTGCGGTCCGCGCTCGCGCTGGCCAGCACCTTGCCGTCCGCGCGGAATGACAGGCCGTTCACCGCGCCATTGTGTCCTTTCAGCAGCGCGATCTCCTTCCCCGTCGCCGCGTCCCACAGGCGGATCTTCTGATCGTAAGCCCCCGTGGCGATCATTTTTCCATCCGGCGAAACCGCCAGTGCATACGCCGCATCCAGATGCCCTTCAAACGACTGCGCAGGCATGCCGTCGCTCGTCTTCCAGCTCCTCACAATGCCCACGATGCCCGCCTCGCCACCGGCCGCATACACCGTCGCGCCATCCGGTGAAAACGCCACTGCATTGGCCTTGCCCTTGAACCCCGTAAGCTTGCGCACCACGGCCCGTGTCACCGGATTGATCAGCCCCACCTCACCATAGCGCCCCACGGCGATGAACTGGACCTTGGGTGAAAAGGCCACCGCCTGCACCGCATGCTTCGGCGGCACCGTTGGCATGATCTGCGGAGTGATGACTTCTTTCGGCATCGGCTTTGCCTCCGCCATCGCCGGGCCTTTGGCGCCGGCATTGATCCACGTCTTGATCAGCGCGATCTCTTCAGCCTTGAGCTTCTCACGCTTGCCGGGCGGCATGAATTCATTTTTCCCACCACGGCCTGAATGCCCTTCGAGAAACTTCACCAGCAGGCTCTCATCAGCCTTCCCTGCAACAATCGCCACGCCCTCCTTGCCGCCCTTCATCAGGTTGCCAAACGTGTCCAGCTTGAACTCCCCGTCTGCATCCGTGTCATCATGACAGTCGATGCAGTAGGTGTCCCACAGCGGCACGATCTGCTTGGTGTAATCCACGGTCTGAGCATGGACAGCGGTGACAAAAACCATCCAAAGAAAAATCTGCCGGATAAAGCTCATGGTGAAACAGCGGTAGGTTGAGAGAAATGTTGAAAAAAAGCAGCAGGCCAGGATAATTCGTTCATGACCTCCAGCGAACTCAGCAAACTCCAGGCATTGTCCTTTGAGGAAAAGCTCTGGTTGATGGACGCCCTCTGGATGAACAGCAAACCCACTGCCGAGCCGTCGGTGACTGAGGCTGAAAAACTGGAACTCGACTCACGCTGGGCGCGGTTTGAACGGGATCCCTCGCGGGCGCTTACGCTGGAACAATTTGATGCCCTCATCAAAGCCAGGCACGGATGAAACAGATCCGTATCCTTCCCGAGGTTTGGGATGATCTCGACGAGGCTGCTTCCTGGTACATCCAGAAAGAAGACCGTGAGCTTGGCCGTCGTTTTGTGGCTGCTTTCAGATCTCAGTTGCCCGAAATCGCCAGCTTTGCAGGAACCCATCGCCTGATCTACAAAGAGTTCAGCCGCGTCTTCGCCAAGCCCTTCCCTTATGCGATCTACTTCCGCATCAAGGATGACTGGGTGGTGGTGACATTGCTTTGGCATACTGCGAAAAACCCTGCGGACTTAAAAAACACGCTCAATGAGCGTGATTCAGGCGATCAATGATTAAACAAAAACTCCTTCGAACTCATCAGTCCCCAAAAGATGTCTTCGAGAGTGGTCCGGCGGTCATCGGCTGAAGCCTTGGCCAGCATGGAGGCAGCCTTGGCACTTTCACGCTCGGTGGGCAGGCGCGTCAGCGCGATCAGGTAGGCCTCCTCAATGACCTTCTCGTTGCTCAGCTTGCTGGTCAGCAGCGCATCCAGGCGATTGTCCTTCTGCGCCAGCTTCTGGTTGAGCGTCTCACCGTTGGCGATGTGCAGCGCCTGGGCCATGCTGGGCTCGTTGGTGCGTTCACACTCACAGGTGGCCACACGGTCGGCTCGGCCAAAGCTCTTGAGGAAATAGCTGGCGATGTTGCTGTCCGGCAGTTGCAGGGCGCGGAAGCCCATCGGGTAGCTCTCGCTGGTGCCTTTATTGGCGTTGCGTTTGTCGATCTTGAAGGTGGTGGGCGCAGCGGTCACCTGGGACACCGTGTCCAGCAGCACCTCAGCCTTCAGGCGACGCGGCACATAGTGCGAGCCATAGCGCAGATCCGTGATGTTCTCCGGCAAAGTCACGCTGCTGCGCTGATAGGTCTCGCTTTGCAGGATGGCGCGCATAAGCGCCTTGAGGTCAAACTTGGCCTTCACCAGCTGCTCACACGCGGCGGCAAAGAGCGGCTCGTTGCTGGCGGGATTCGTCACACGCAGATCGTCCACAGCTTCCACGAGGCCGGAGCCAAAAAAATTCGCCCACACGCGGTTCACGATGGCGCGCTGGAAAAGCTTGTTGTCGGCACCCGTGAGCCACTTCGCCAGCGGCACTCGGCGGTCTTCGGTGGAGGTCATCGAGACGGGCGTGGTCACATCCAGCGGGTGCGGTGGCTGCGGCTTGCCAGTGAGCGGCTGCACCAGTTCGCCATCCGCTGCGGAAAACAGTACGCGCTCATCCGCTTGCGCCCCATTCTTCGTGCGCACTCGGGACAGCATGTTGGCAAAGGCAAAGTACTCGTTGTTCGTCCACTTCTCCATCGGGTGGTTGTGGCACTTCGCGCAGGCGATGGAAGTGCCCAGGAAGGCCACGCTGATGGTCTCCGCGCACTTGGTGGGCTCGTCGTTCAGGATGAAGAAGTTCCCCGCGCCGTTTTCCAGCGTGCTGCCGGTGGCGGTCAGAAGATCCCGCACCATCACATCCCACGGCGTGTTCGCGGCCACATTGCGGCGGATCCAGTTGTAGTAGGACCACATCGCCTGCGGCATCAGCTTGTCACCATTCACCAGCAGCAGGTCACTCCAGCGGTGCGACCAGTAATCCACAAACTCAGGCCGCTGCAGCAGCAACTCGATCAAGCGGTCGCGTTTGTCAGCATTCTTGTCATTCAGGAAGGCGCGAGTCTCCTCCAGCGATGGCAAAACGCCGATCGTATCCAGAAACGCACGCCGCAGAAATTCGTGATCGTCAGCGCGGCCTGAAGGCGGGATGTTCAATGCACGCAGTTTCTTGAGCACCTGCTCGTCGATGAAATTTCGCGGCTTCATCTGCGCAAAGGCTGGCTCATCCACCACGCCATCGCTCGGCACCACCAGTGTGGATACCGTCAGGAGGCTCAAGTACCACGCGCTGATGGCTGTTTCCCCTCGGCCGGTCGTTTTCACCACGCCCTGCTCGTCCACGGTGGCCACGCTGGCATTCACGCCATTGTACTTGGCCCAGCGCGTCACATCCTCGCTGTGGCCGTCGCTGAACTTCGCGGTGACCTTGAGCTTCAGCATCGTCCCGGGTTTCGTCACCAGTTGCTTCGGCTCCACATCCAGCGCCACGATGCGCGGATCATCTGCCTTCGGCCCCGGCGCACCGGCGGCGATCCAGTCGGCGATGGCCTTGTACTCAGGCGAGTTCACCTCAAAGCGCTTGTCCCCCTTATGCGGCACCGCCTTCACAGCCTTGAGCAAAAACAAACTGCGCGCCGGATCTTCCAGCGTCAGCCTGCGCCCGTTGGCACTGCGAGTGACGGAGATCCAATCCCCCTCATCATCAAACCCACGCAGTGAAAGCCGGAAGCCCCCCTGCCCCGCAGCTGCGCCGTGGCACGCACCCATCGCGCATCCATAGCGCGTGAGGATCGGCTGGATGGTATTGCGGAAAGATGGGGCTTCAGCGGCTTGGAGCATCGATCCACCAAGCAGAAATATAAGGCTCAATTTGTGACTGTTCATACAGCGTTACCAGGAAGTGAAAAGTGAAACGCCTTTGGCCTGGGCGTAACTTTGCAGCATTTCTGCCATGTGGAGAACCGCCTCATAGGTGTCACCGCCGCCATATTTAAGGAGCAGATTGACGCGCACGCTCTCATGGAGGTCTCGGTTGCGGTTGCCGCGGTCTGGCGGCGGAATGACCATGCTCTGCTGAGCAGCATCCTTGTCTGTGGCGGGTGACGCAGCGAGAATGTCAATCAATTGGAATGCTTCCTTCAACGAAACCTGTTTCATCAAATGGAAAATCCGGCCATCAGGCGACAGCCTGAACAAAGTATTCTCGGCAGGTGTCACCGACTGCCCTGAAGGCATGGAGATCGTTTGATTGGGTTCGGCCTCCTCCAAGGTGATGATCACTTCGTCCGCATGCCACCAAATCACATAAGGCTCCACCCCGTCAGGCTCAACGCCATCATTATGAGTAGAACTGTACACACCCGCTTGTGTCGGAAACTTTGGATAGACCAGCCTCAGCTTTTTAAGCTGCTCAGGGGTAAAGCTGATGACACCCGTTTTCGACACCTCTTCGATTTGCAGGTCTGACATCTTCAGTGATATGTACTCACAGCCGACGGATCGATATTTTGCATTGATCGATGAATAGGGCAGGCCGTCCGCATGCGCCATCTGCGCAAGCACCATTGCTGCCGTGATACACAGGCTGAGATGACGAAACATCATGAATGAAACGCGGTAAGGTTTTGGCGGCAGAGGCACCCGCTTTACGCAAACAGCTCCTTGATCGCCTGCGTGCCGAAATCGACGACAGGATACGGCCTGCCCTGCGGCCCAGGCAGTTCGGTGGTGAGATCGATGCCCATGGCCTGATAAATCGTGGCCACGATTTCCTTCGGAGCCACGGGACGCTCTGTTGGGTAGCCGCCGATGTCGTCGCTCTTGCCCACCACATGGCCGCCTTTCACGCCGCCACCGGCAAAGTTCACCGTCCAGCAGTTCGGCCAGTGGTCGCGGCCACCGGCAGGATTGATCTTCGGCGTGCGTCCAAATTCGGCGAGGCATGTGACCATGGTGTCATCCAGCATGCCGCGTTGGAAAAGGTCCTCGATGAGGGCGCTGTAGCCTTGGTCATACATGGGGGCCACAATGTCTCGCATGCCTTCGATGCTGGTGAAGGGTTTGGAGCCGTGTATGTCCCAGGTGATCTCGCCAAACACGGTGATAAAGGTGTTCACCGTCACAAAGCGCACCCCACGCTCCACCAGACGGCGCGCCAGCAGGCAGCTCTGGCCAAAGCGGTTCAGGCCGTAGCGCTCACGCACCTTCATCGGCTCCTTGGTCAGGTCAAAGGCCTCGCGTGCCTGCGAGCTGGTCATGATGCGGTAGGCAGACTCAAAATTGGAGTCCATCAGCTTGGCCTGCTCGCTGTATTCAAAGTTCCGTACGCTGCTGTCCACCAGCTCGCGCAGCTCGCGGCGGCGCTCCAGGCGCACTTCACCGATCTCCTTCGGCGGCAGCAGATCGGGCACCTTAAAATCCTTCACCGCAGGGTCGGCGTTCAGCACAAAGGGATCGTAGGATTTGCCCAGAAATCCGGCATCCTGCCCGTGCGGCATGTTCCCACCTGTAGGTCCCATCGTCTCCGGCAGGATCACATGCGCCGGCAGATCGCTGCGGCGGCCTTGCAGAAATTCCAGCGCGCTGCCCACATGCGGCGTGTTCACGCCTCCCGTGAAGAGGCGGCCCGTCTGCATCATCTGGTGCCCCGTGTCGTGCACCGCAGCGGCGGTGTGGTAGCAGGAGCGCACCAAGCTGAACTTGTCAGCGATCTTCGCATGCAGCGGCAGGATTTCGGAAATCTCAAACGCATCGCTCTTGGTTCGGATGGGCTTGAAGGGGCCGCGGATCTCACTCGGCGCATCCGGCTTCATGTCCCACAGATCCTGCTGGCTGGGCGCGCCCAGGTTGAAGATCATGATGCAGGCCTTGCTGCTCTTCTTCGGGTCCACACGCCCCTCCGCCTTCAGTTTGGCAAATCCGGGCATCGTCAGCCCGATGGCGCCGAGAGCGCCTGCCTGCAGGAAATCACGACGCGTGATCCCGTCGCAATTGGTGATGGAGCCTTGACCTGAGAACTTGAACATGGTGCGCGTGGTGGTTGAACCTGCCTATAATACGCGACTCAGAAACGCTTCTAAATGGACGATGCCGCTTTGAGTTTGGCGAGTTCAGGCAGAGGGCGCTTGCCTCTCAGGGGCAATTCCGCTAAAAAAGAACTCCCATGAAGCACGCCACGCTCTTATTCGCCCTGGGGTTGCTTCTATCGATGGTGCCATGGCTTTACGAAGGCTGGTGGACGTGGTTCATCCTCTGGCTAGCAATTAACATGCTACTGCTTGGAGTCGCTTACGCACGGCGTGATGCCTCAGTGTTCGGCAAACACGCAGAAGGCACCCTTGCACTTGGTCGCGTGTTTTTGTTTTTGCCCTACCTTCTATTCACTTGGGGCATCTGGTGGTTATGTCGCTGGCTGCCAGAACCCGCAACGCATCGGATCAACGACAAGCTTACGCTGGGTCGCAGGCTGCTGGGCCATGAGCGCCCGGCGGAAATCACGACAATTCTGGACATGACCGCTGAATTTGCCGAACCAGCGGCCGTGAGGAACGGCGTCAGATACCTGACCCTGCCAACTCTAGACGCTTGCGCCCCCACCGCCGAAGCTCTCATGACCACCATTCGCGCCTTGCGACCAAACGAGCATGTTTTCATTCACTGCGCACAAGGGCATGGACGCACAGGGCTTGCCGCGCTTGCACTGTTAATGCATCAAGGAACGGTAGGCGGCATCGCAGAAGGCTTGGAAATGCTGCGTAACATCCGGCCCGGAATCGGGTTATCTGTGGATCAGCTCAAATGTTTGGAACAGTGCCTGCCTCAGTTTTGTGCATGAGCACCTAGGTGTGGCAACTATCCCAAAGAAATAGTGTTCAAGTCTAAGTCCCTCGTGCTAGTCTTCCCCCTTACTCATCCTCATGAAAGCGCTCCTCATCACCCTCTCGTTGCTTCTGACCGTCTCACTTCATGCTCAAACCGCCGCGCCCAGCGGCCAGAACAATCAGGATACTTTGAGGCCGGACGGCCTTTGGCAGGGAAAACTCAACGGAGGCAACTACACCGTGCGCTGCACCGCCATCATCGCACTTTCCAAACATGAGTACATCTCCGATGGTGTGGCGCGGGTGGTGGAAGTGAACCTGTCTCTCAACTCCGCCATGGTCGTGCGTTTTTACTTTTTGGAGCCTTACAAGCCGCAGTCTGGCAGCGACACCGCGGGTACTGCCACCCAGGTTCTCGATAAGGCGAAAGGCCTGTTTGAACAGGCGTCAGGGAACATCTCACCGGACCTGGCCACCCCGAAGGTGGTGAAAAATTACCCTGCCTCCACCCATGCGCATACCATCGAATTTTCTCTCAAGGACGAGGCTAGGCTCAATTCGCTCTACGGCAGTCTGGAACGCGCGATGGAAACAGGCCAAGGCCGGACTTGGAGGGAGTAAAGTGCAGCGGGCATTCGCTGCCCGCCAAGAAAGTCATGCTGCGGGCCGGAGCGCCCGCAGCACCTCACACATTGAAGCGCCATTCCACCACGTCACCGTCGCGCATGACGTACTCCTTGCCTTCGATGCGCCACTTGCCCTTCTCCTTCGCCTTCGCGTTGGAGCCGAGTTCCACGAGGTCGTTGTAGTGCACAATCTCACCTGCGATGAAACCCCGCTCGAAGTCGCCATGGATGACGCCCGCTGCCTGCGGAGCCTTCATGCCCTTCGTGATCGTCCAGGCCCGCGTTTCCTTCTCGCCCGTGGTCAGGTAGGTCTGCAGACCCAGCAGATCGTAGGCGCCTTTGATCAGGCGTGACACACCGCTGTCTGTCACACCGATGTCCGCCAGGTAGGCCTTGGCCTCTTCGTCACTCAGGTCGATCAACTCGCTTTCGATGGCGGCGCTGACCACCACCGCAGCGGCCTCATGTGCATGGCGCACGTACTCGCGCACCTTGCCCACAAAGGGGTGGTTGTCCGGATCATTGGATGCGGCGGCCAGATCGCTTTCTGCCACGTTGCAGGCAAAGATGCAGGGCTTGGAGGTGATCAGGAAGAAGGACTTCAGCAGCTTGCGCTCATCATCCGTGCACTCCAGCGTCACCGCAGGCTTGCCGGCATCAAAGTGGGGGATGAGCTTCTCACAGAGGGCGAGCTCGGCCTTGGCTTCTTTCTCACCCCTTTTCGCATTCTTTTCGGCCTTGTCCTTGCGGCGCTGCACGGCCTCCATGTCGGAAAGAATCAGCTCGGTATTGATGACCTCGATGTCCGCCACAGGATCGATCGTGCCGCTCACGTGGGTGATGTCGCCATTCTCAAAGCAGCGCACCACATGTACGATGGCGTCCACCTCACGGATGTGGCTGAGGAACTTGTTTCCCAGTCCCTCGCCCTGCGCGGCACCCTTCACCAGACCGGCGATGTCCACAAATTCAATCGCGGCAGGCACCAGCTTGGAAGACCCGGAAAGCTTGGACAGCACCGCCAGACGCTCGTCCGGCACCGTCACCACGCCCGTGTTGGGCTCGATGGTGCAGAAGGGGTAATTGGCCGCCTCCGCCTTGCGGGTGCGGGTGACGGCGTTGAAAAGGGTGGATTTGCCTACATTGGGGAGGCCTACGATTCCGGCTCTGAGCATAAGGGCGGCGAGAGTAAGGCGGAATGAGAAATGAGCAAGGCGACGTTGCGTCCGATCCGCATATCGGCGAGACTCCGCGCCCTTTTTACGGTCCCCACCCATGTCTTTTGAGCTTCTAGCCACTGATTCCTCCTCCCACGCCCGCCGTGGGCGGCTGACGACGCCGCATGGGGTGGTGGAGACCCCCGTCTTCATGCCGGTGGG
>DDFC01000015.1 GCA_002336895.1 Verrucomicrobiaceae bacterium UBA1938
CCGTATTCAACTGTTTATGGTATAAGCAGGAAAAGAGGCGATTTTGATGCTCTCGTTTTCCTTGTCACGTCACTACTCTTCAGCCTGCGGTGCTCCGCAGGCTGGGCAGGCGAAAACAGTGGAGCAAGAGGGCATGAGGCTACAGTATTTTTGAAATCGCCTTACTGCAGCGCGGCCAGTGTCTCGTCCACCCAGGCGGGGTCTGGGAGGGCGAAGGGGCGGAAGGTTTCGAGGCGGGACTCGTGCTCGCTGTAGAAGAGGGCGCGGTGGAGGCCGAGGCCGCCGGCCTTGGGGGAGTCGATGAGGCTGGCGGAGTCGTTGGCGCTCATCTGGAAGAGGATGCGCATGCCGAGCTCGCTGACGGCCTTGCGGCTGAGGGAGCGGTTGACGTTGTTGAGAGTGTCGATGCTGGTGATGAGATGGACGCCGACGGGCGGGCCTTCGGAGATGATCTCGTTGAGCTGATTTCCGGGCTTGGGGGAGTCGTCTCCACCGAAGGAGAAGTCCTCCTCGTAGCGGAGCTTGCGGAACTTCTGCAGGCCGTGGATGAAGAGGAATATGGGGGGATCCCCTGCACTGCCTTCATCACTGCGGCGCTTCATCTCGGCGTGGATTTCGGCGATGAAGTCGGGGGCCTCGTGGCCCTGGGAGATGCGGGCGCGGCCCTGGGCGATCTTTTCAAAGAACTCAAAGTCCGGCGTGCCTGAGAGCGCGCTGTGAATGAGGTAGAAATGAGGCGCCTGGGAACGTGGGTGCTGTGCGGCGAGCGCGAGGATACCGAGGCCCATGATGGAGGCGACGGCTTCGTCGTTCTGCCCGACGAGGAGGAGGTGACGGCCGCTCTGGCGGGGGAAGATGGCCTCGGTGGGGCCTTTGATGGCATTGGGCATGCCGAGCCAGCATCCGGGGTCTGCGGGGGCTTTGACCGGCGGGGTGGCGAGGGCGGCGGCGAGGAGGGTGTTGTCCCGGACGTCGGCAGGCATGTTTCCTTCGAAGACGATGGGCCTGTGGGAGCTGAAGCCGTGGCTTTTGGAAAACTCGGAGACTTTGGCGAGGTTGGCGTCGCGTTCTTCGTCGGTGAGCCAGACGACCTGGAAGGGGCTGTTTCCCTCGACGGCACCGGCGGCGTCATTGTAGATGCCTTCCCCGGGACGGGAGAGGAGGCGGGGCGCGGTGTTGGTGTCGTCCATGATGAGGGCGGCGTCGGCCTCATTGCACTGCAGGGCGATGCGGATGACCATCTGGCCGAGAGTGGTGCGCGCGAGGGTGTAGGCACCGCCGAGGGTCTGGGAGCCGAGGAAGACGTGGATGCCGAAGGCACGGCCCTGACGCACGATGCGGTCCAGCAGGAGGGATGCGCCCTGGGCGACGGCGTCGTCTTCGACGAAGTATTCCTGGAACTCGTCGATGATGAGCATGGAGCGCGGCATGGGCTCGGCGCCGGGGGTGCGCTTGTAACCGGCAAGGTCCTGGGCACCGGCCTTGCGGAAGATTTCACCACGGCGGCGGAGCTCTTCATCGATGCGCTGGAGGACGCTGAGGGCGAACTCGCGGTCGCTCTCGATGGCGATGACCTTCGCATGCGGGAGCTTGGCGTCGGCGTAGCATTTGAACTCGACGCCTTTTTTGAAGTCGATGAGGTAGAACTCGACCTCGTCCGGGCTGCAGGTGAGGGCGAGGTTGGTGATGATGATGTGGAGGAGGGTGGACTTGCCGGACCCGGTCTTACCTGCGAGGAGGGCGTGCTGGCGGGTGCCTTTGCCGATGGCGAGGTACTGGAGCTTGGTGGCGCCGGTGCGGCCGATGGCGATGCGGAGCTCGCTTGTGGTGGTTTCGGACCAGAGCTCCTTGGGGGTGACGACGCTGAAGGGGACCTGGACGCGGTTGGAGTCGATGCTGGACTGGCCGATCTGGTGGGCGAGATCCGCAGCGATGGCGTCTGCCGGCGGGGGGTCGAGCTCGACGGACTTGACGCTGCCGAAGGAGACGACGCCTTTGTCCCGGACGATGCGGACGCAGTTTTTGCGCAGGTCTTCTGCGCTGAGGCCTTCTGGGAGAGGCTGGCGGCGGTCCCAGTGGATGAGGACGAAGACGCCGCAGCGGGCGCCGCTCATGACGATGCTTTTGAGACGCGCCATGGTGGTCTCACTGAAGCCGGCGGGAAGTCCGGCGATGACGAGGAAGTGGTATTTTTCCGCGACGCTGCCGGCCTGCTCATTGTACTCGGTGATGGTGGCGTACTCATTGCGCAGGTACATCTGGATGACCTTTTCGACGTGCTCGTTGAGCTCGATGAGGCGCTCTTCGATGTGCTCGCGCTGGGTCCAGATGCGGCGGTTGATGAGGGCGGGCTCGTAGTCTGCGAGGTGCATGAGGCCGGCGAAATTCTGGCCGAGGCCGACGGCATCGATGATGGTGAAGTGCACCTTTCCAGGAGGGGCCTGGGTGAAGAGGCGGAAGATGACGTTGTTCATCACGTCAGAGACCCACTTGCCGCCGTCGTCGTCTGTTTCGATGAGGAGGCTGCCCTCCTGCGGAACGGCGAGAGCCAGGGGGAGGGAGATGCGCTCGTGGCCCTGAAGATTGAAGGGCGCCTCCTTGGCGAGGAGTGCGGCGGGGGTGGTGAAGTCGAGATTCAAAGCGCCGAAGCGGAGGGCGTCCGGGAACTTTGCATGAGGCTGGTAGTCGGTGCTCCAAGGCACGAGGTGTGAGGCGGCCTCCCGCTGGATCTCATCCACAGAGGCGAGCATGGGCGGGATTTGCTGATTCCACTCGGTCTGGAGCGCGGCCCAGCGCTGGTGCGCGGCGGCCTGCATGGACTGCATGGTGTGGGAGTGCTTGTCCTCAAGCTGCTGACGCTGCTGGACGAGAGGAGCGGCGACCTGGGCGATGGCGGCGGCCTTCTGGACCTCGAAGCGCTTGATGTTGCGGGTGCGGAGGCGCTCATTGCGCTCCAGGCATGCGGGGAGCTGGACGGCGAGGCGGCGCTGCATGGCCTTGCGATATTTTTCGGCCACGTCGTCTGCGAGGTTCCAGTCTGCGGTGACCTGGGCGTCAACGCGCTCAAACTCCTCCCGGATGTGTGCTGCGGCGGCATCTTTGGCGGCATGGAGCTCGATGAGGCATTTCTCATAGTCGAGCACGGCGGCGCTGAGCTCCTGGAGGTCGATGCGGGGCTTGGAGAACATTTTGAACATGCCGCCGCCTTTGCCTGCGGCGAGCTGCTCTTCGAGATGCTGGGCGTGGCCCTCGATGTCTGCGATGCGGGAGGGGATGTCCTCCATGGTGAGGCTGGTGTCGGGAGCAGGATCGGTTTTGCGGCCGAGGCGCTCTCCGGCGGCCTTGAGGACGGCAAGGAGGCGGTCCTTGGCGGCAGTGAGGCGGTGGAGGAGGGAGTCTGCGCTGTGCTCCAGCTGCTGGAGGCCGCGTTTGCGCATGCCGTCTGCATGGACGCGACGCATCTGCAGGCGGCCGAGCCAGCGCTCGCGCTCCTTCTGCGTCATGGCGGGGAGGTCCCGGCGGATGCGGTCTTCGTAGCGCTTGAAGGAGGTGATGCGTGCGTCGTGCCGGACATGGATGGTCCTGGCGTAGTCGTCCCACTGCGCGGCGGATGAGTTGACGACGGAGGCGTAGCTGGCGTCGAAGTCCTCGATCTGCTGGATATGCTGCTGCTCGGTGGTGTAGCGGCGTGAGCGGGTTTCCCGGGAGATCTGCTCGCTGCGCTGGGCGAAGTCGGCAATGGAGTCGCGCAGGGAGTTGTGGAGGGAGAGGATGCGCGAGGCGCGGAGGTCAGGGGAGCTGTTCACAGTCTTTGCGAATCTTGCGGAGCAGGTTTTCGAGTTCGTTGATCATGGCGCTGGTCTTGGTGATGAGACCAGGCAGGGGCTCCAGATATTGTTTTTCAAACTCCAGGGCTTTGGCATCGCGCCAGCGAGTTTTGGTGGCATGCCAGCGCTCGGAGAGTTCGCGGGCGTTTTGGACGAGATTCATGATGCAGCAAAAAAATGGGGGGTTCAGGAAGCAGAACTGGCCGGAGGCGGAGTAGTTTCGTTGTAGGCTTCGAGAATTTTCTGGATTTCGACCAAATAGGCGACGGCGTTGGCGAGATCGGTCTCCAGGAAGTCGCGCAGGGAGTCGGCCTTGCGTGCGAGAGGGTCCACGGTGCGGTCAAAGTCCCGCGCCCAAGCCTTGGTGCGCTCGGCCTTGGCCTGTGCCTCCTCGAGAGCGGCGCGGGCCTTGCGCACGGCCATCTGCTGGGAGGCGGGGTTGTCCACAAAATCGGACATGCGCGCGCTCATGAGCTCCTGCTGGGCCTGGTCGAGCTTTCTCTGGCGAGCGCGGACCTGGGCGGCCCAGTAGGAGGGCTGCTCTGTCTGGAGCCAGGCGCGAGTCCGTCTGACGCTGTCCTGAACGGTGTCGAGGGTCTGGCGCGTCTTGCTGATGAAGACGATCAGCGCGGTGCGGAACTCCTCGATGGAGTCGAGATTGGAGATACGTGCCTGGTCGGCCATGGGGAGAGGGGGAGAGAGGCCGGGGAGCTCAACGCTGATTGAGATAGTCCTCGATGCGCTGGGCTTTGCGCAGGAGGAAGGGCGTGTGCTGCTCGGACATCTCGATGAAGTGCTTGATGGCCTTCATGGTGGTGGCGAACTCGGCGGCGAACTTTTCGTGCTCGGCGTCCTGCCAGGTCTCGCCGAGGGAGGTGAAGCGGCTGTGCAGGGAGGCTGAGCGCTGCTGCATCTCTGTATTGAAACGTTTCAGCTCCTGCGCAAAACGCCGGACCTCCTCGGGATTCATGATTGCCTGGGCCATGGCTGAATGATGAATGGCGAAATGGCGAATGACGAGTGTTTTCGCGATGAAATTTGGATGAGCACACAGCCATCCCCTGCCCTTCGTGGTTCTGAGAGAGCGTGCGAAATAATCTCGACAGACAGCAGGCGAACGAGATAAAATGCGCTTTCGAAATATACGTGCCACAACCACCGCTTTGACGCTCTTGCATCCAGCGCTCGTGCAATGAAGCTCCCACGCCAAGACACCATCTCCGCCTTTGAAAAGCCATCCGTGAGGAACTGGCTGGTGGTGTTTCTCTGCGGGTTTCTGACGGTGTGCATCATCAGCCCGGTGGTGTATGCGCTGCTGTGGCTGGCGCAGGGTGCGGCCGGGGTGATGAAAGTGGCACTGCCTGCAGCGCTGCCGGATGTGCCGCTGCCTTTCGCGGTGCGCCTGACGCTGCTGGCTGCGGCGGGATTTGGCGCGGTGCTGGCAACGCTGATGGTGGTGGAGCTGGCGAGACGAAAGCAGCAGGAGTTTCACGTGAAAGGGCAACACCAGGTGTTTGGTGAGTTTGAACACTCGCCTTATTTCAAGCGGTGGAGGGCAGCCCCTGTGCTGCCCAGCGGAGGAAGCGTGCGGCTGGAGAGCCGGGGCGCAGGTCCGACAGAAGCGCAGGCAGCGGTGTGGCAGCAGTTCATCGCCAGATACGAGAGTCTGAACCACAAGGTAACGCGGGCACTGCTGACGCCGCCACACCCGCTGGAGGGATGCAGCTCCATCACGCTGACTCCGGATTCGATCAGCTTTTCAGAAGACGGGCACGTGCATCTGGGGTTCCACTTTAAGACGACGCCGGAGGCCTTCTGGAACTCCGAAGTGGAGGAGCCGATTCCGGTGGCGGTCTTCAGTCCGGAACTGGAACTGGAACGGACTGAATGGATCTCTCCGAAGAGCTGAGCAAATAAATCGGAATGCGCTTTCGCCCGGAGCCGAGCGGGCTTTTTTAAGTCTGCAAGCAAAGCAGGAACGTACCAGAAAGAGGTCCAACCAAATGACCGCCGCCCCAAGGAAAAACTCAACATAATTCCGTCCGCAGAGTCTCTGTCCCACCCCACCTTTGACGTCGGGGCAGTGAATGATGAAGCCCCATCTGGACCACCCCATCAATGAAGTTTTTCAAATACGACACCACCTCTGAACTGGCGCGGCCAGGCCTCAAGAGCTGGCTGGTCATTTTTGTGTGCGGCTTTCTGACTGCATGCATCATCGCTCTAGTCCTGTTCATCGTCGTCTGGCTGGTGGCCCTAGCCTACATGATGTGGAAAGGGGCGGCGGTCTCCCCCTTTGAGAACGTGACCATGAGCGCCGCCATGATCATCATCCTGAAGGCGGCCTCCGTCGTTGGGGCGCTGGTGGCCACAGTGCTGATGCTGGAGCTGCTGAGGCGCAGCCGGCAGGAGGGGCACGTGTGCGGGAGCCACGCTGTGATCGGAGACTTCAAGCACCGCCCCTTTTATAAGACGTGGCACGCCGAGCCCCTGCTGCCCACTGGAAACCCGGTGCGGCTGAGCGGCTACGGCAGCCACCCGTCTGATGCCCAGTCGGCGCTGTGGCAGCAGTTTATCTCACAGTTTGAGAGCCTCATGAGCAGTGCTGAGAAGTCCCTGCTGAGCGAGCCCCACCCGCTGCAAGGGTGCGAGCGAGTGACGCTGACCCCGAGCGGGATCACCCTGGCGCTGGATGGAGGACTGCACGTGGGCTTTGAGTACACGACGGTGCCGGAGAATTACGGGGTGTCTGAGTCCGAGCCGCTGCCGTACCCGACGGCGAGCTTTACCCCGACGCTGGAGCTGAAGAGCACGGAGTGGCTGAACAACTACGACTAGTCCACGTAGAGCAGCGCATTGGAGCTGAGGAGGGCGTGGCAGAAGGCGGTGAGGCCGAGGAAGGCGGGGTCTGCATTCGTCTTGGACGGGGCGCCCTGCTCCACCTCCAGAGGCGTGGGGTTCTTCTGGTAGTAGCCGGTCTGAGCCTGGACAAACTCGACGCTCTCCTGGACATCGGACTCTGAGGGAGCGCGGCCGTTTATCAGCTTCCAGGCGAGGCGGATTTCTTCCGCGAGGTCTTTGCCGGCGTCTGCCTGCACACGCTGGGCGAACTGCTGCGCATATACTCGCATGATGGTGCTGTTCATGAGCAGGAGGCTCTGCGGGCTGACGGTGGTGACGGCGCGGGCGTCGCAGCTGGGCTCCATGACGGGGGCATCAAAGGTGGCAAACATCTCCAGCGGGCGGGAGCGGCGGACCTGCACGTAGATGCTGCGGCGGAACTCTGCGCCATTGAGCGGAACGATTTTGCCGGAGGGACGGCCTGCGGTGTCTGTGGTGTCGATGCCGATGACGACCTGCCCTTCCTCGGTGAACATGACGGGCACGGGAGCGCCGCCGACCTGGGGATTGAGCCTGCCGCTGACGGAGAGGAAGGTGTCCCGCAGGATCTCAGCCTCGATGCGGCGTACGCTCATGCGGCTGAGGTAGGAGTTGTCGGGGTCGATGCGATCACGGGCGGCATCGCGGGTGGAGGTCTGGCGGTAGGTGCGCGAGGTCATGATCTCGCGGTGGAGCTGCTTGAGGCTCCAGCCACGAGCGACGAAGTCTGAGGCGAGCCAGTCGAGGAGTTCGGGGTGGGTGGGCTTGCTGCCGAGCTGGCCGAAATCTCCGGGAGTGGCGACGATGCCTTTGCCAAAGTGGTGCATCCAGACGCGGTTCACCATGACACGGGCGACGAGGGGATGCCGACCATCGGTCAGCTCGGTGGCGAGGGCGAGACGGCGGCCGGTGGTGGCAAGCGCGGGGTTTTTCTCAGGGATCTCGACTTTGCGGAAGGCGGCGAGGACGGTGAGATCGCTGGGGGAGACCTGCTCTTTGGGCTGGTCGAACTGACCGCGGTTGAAGATGAAGGTGGCGGGGACGGTGCCGGGCTTCTTGGGCAGCTCGGTAAAGGCGTGGAGGAACTCCTGCCTGGGCTTGGTGGCACGCACGGCGGCGGCATCTGCAGCCATCTTTTTCAGGGTGTCGGCATGCTTGGTCTTGTAGGTGGTGTCGTAGAGGTAGAGGGAGCCGGAGCTGAGCTGGTTCACCCGTGGCCAGGCCTTGAGGAGCTTGGTCTGGTCTGCGGTGCGCTTTTTCACCTCGGTGCGGTAGGCGGTGCGGAGGGGATCGCGGTCTTTTTCAGGGGCTTTGGCCAGCTCCTTTTCCAGCACTTCGGTGATGAACTCCTCGGCCTTGGCATTGCGTGCGGCGTCGAGCTTCTTGGCCTCCTCTTCGATTTTGGCGGACTCGGCGATCTCCTTTTGCGTGAGGAGGGAGACGAGACGACCGCCGGGAGAGCGCCAGGCCTTGGTGTCAAAGCCGGGCTCAAAGACGGCGCGCAGGCGGTAGTAGTCGGCCTGGGAGATGGGATCGTAGCGGTGATCGTGGCACTGGGCGCAGCCGATGGTGAGGCCGTAGAGGGAGGTGCCGACCATTTTGAGCGTGTCGGCGATGTTGGCATTCTGCGTGGCGGCGTCGTTGGTCTCTCCGGTGCCATTGGGGGACATGCGGAGGAAGCCGGTGGCGGCGAGTTTGTCGATGGCGTCCGGCGAGAGGTCTTTGTACGGCTGGGGCACCATCTCGTCTCCGGCGAGCTGCTCGCGGAGGAACTGGTCAAAGGGCTTGTCCCTGTTGAGAGAGCTGATGACGTAGTCGCGGTATTTCCAGGCCCACTGGCGCTCGAGGTCTTTTTCGCCATAGCCTTCGCTGTCGGCGTAGCCTGCGGCATCGAGCCAGTGGCGGCCCCAGCGCTCGCCGTAGTGGGGGGAGGCGAGGAGGCGGTCCACCAGACGCTGCACGCTGGTCTCGGGATCTTTGATGTAGGCGGCGACGAAGGCATCCACCTCCTGCGGCGTGGGCGGCAGGCCAAGGAGATCAAAGCTGGCGCGGCGAATGAAGGTGACGGGATCTGCCTCCGGGGAGAAAGAGAGGCCTTTCTCCTTCAATTTGGCGGCGATGAAGGCGTCTATCCCAAGTTTCAGGTTTAAAGTTTCAGGTTTCAAGCTGCTCGCCTGCGGAGCGGTCAGGGAACTTGAAACGTTTGACTTTAAACTTGGAACTTTGGGATGGGTGATGGGCTGGAGGGACCACCAGGCGCGCTCCTCATCGGTGAAGGCGTGCTCGGGGCCGAGTTTTTCGGGCTCGGGGCGCATGGTCCTGGCGCCCTGGGCCACCCAGGCCTCCAAGGTGGCGATGTCCGCATCTTTGAGCTTTGCCTTGCCCTTGGGCATGTCGCCTTTTTTAACGAGGTCGATGAGGTGGCTCTCCGCCGCCTTTCCGGGGACGATGACGGGGCCGTCTTTGCCGCCCTTGAGAATGAAGCGCGCGAGGCGGACATCGAGGCCGCCTTTCATCTCGCCATCTTCGCCGTGGCAGTGGAAGCAGTGCGTCTTCAGGATGGGGCGCACGTCTTTTTCAAACATCACCTGTGCAGGGGCGGCCCAGGCGGAAAAAGGGGCGGCGGCCAGCAACAGGAATGCCGGGTACGTATGAGAGGCGCGTGTCATGCTGCGGAAGATACGGGGAGGCTGCGGCGGCTCTTGCATCTACGTAGGGAGAGCAGGCCGCAGGCAGGCGAACGGCGAGCGTTTTCTGTGCCAGCACCGAGTGTGTGAGAACGCTGCTTTCAGACTGACGAGTGCGCCTCCCCCCCTCACTCCAGCGCGCGAAGGTAGTCGTAGGTGTAGAGGCCGGTGTTGTGGCCGTCGCTGAAATCGAACTGGATGGCGTAGCCGCCGACGACGCGCCAGTCTTTGACGGTGACGCCGGGATAGCTCTTCTGGTCTGTGCCGCCGATCTTGCGGCCGAGGAGGTCGCGCTCTCCGGTGTTTTCGGCGCTGGGGGAGGCGGCGCGGAGCTTTTCCATGGAGAGGTATTGCTCGGTGCCGTCGCTCCAGATGATGGCGACTTCGGAGCCGATGAGTTCCAGGCGGGTGGGGGTCATGGGAAAAGAAAAGGCAGAACGGGTGGAAAAGCAAAAGGGACGCCCGAAAGCGTCCCTTTTGAAGTTTGAAGCCGAATCCGGGAGGATTAACGGGAGTAGAGTTCGACGACGAGCTGCTCGTTGGCGATGGGGTTGATCTCCTCGCGCACGGGGACGCGGTTGATCACGCCGCTCATCTTGTCGCGGTCCACAGTCATCCAGTCCGGGGAGGGAGTGCCCTGGGTCATTTCGAGGAAACGACCGACGAGCTGCTGGCTGCGCTGGCTGCTGGAGCGGGCGGCGACGACGTCACCGGGCTTGCACTGGTAGCTGGCGATGTTGACGACCTTACCGTTCACGGTGATGTGGCGGTGGCTGACGAGCTGGCGGGAGGCGAAGCGGGTGTTGGCATAGCCCATGCGGAACACGACGTTGTCGAGGCGCAGTTCGAGCATCTGCAGGAGGTTTTCACCGGTCACGCCCTTGCGGCGCTGAGCTTCGGCGAAGAAGCGGCGGAACTGCTTCTCCATGAGACCGTACTGGAAGCGAAGCTTCTGCTTCTCGGCCAGGGCGGTGCCGTATTCGGACATCTTGCGACGGGTGTTGCGAGCGCCGTGCTGTCCTGGGGGGAAGTTGCGGGTTTCGAGGGACTTGGAAGGGCCGAAAATCGCAATGCCGAAGCGGCGGTTGATCTTTTCGCGAGGACCAGTGTAACGAGCCATAGTGTGAGAGAGAAAGGTGCTGAAGGATTAGACGCGACGGGCTTTGGGCGGACGGCAGCCGTTGTGCGGGATGGGGGTCACGTCCTTGATGGTGGTCACTTCGACACCGAGAGCCTGGACTGCACGCACGGCGGACTCACGGCCGGAGCCGGGGCCGCGAAGGCGGACTTCAGCCTCACGGAGACCGTGGCCCATGGCCTGACGGCAGGCGTCCTGAGCGACGACCTGTGCGGCGTAGGCGGTGCCTTTACGGGAGCCGCGGAAGCCCATCTTGCCAGCTGTGGACCAGCCGATCACGCCACCGATGCGGTCGGTGATGGTGACGATGGTGTTGTTGAAGGTGGCATAGACGTGCACGATGCCCTGGGAGACGTTCTTGGAGCCCTTGGCCTTGACGATCTTCTGCTGTTCGGCGCTTTCGCCACCGATCTCGAGCCAGACGCTCTGGGAAACCTGCTTGTCACCACTGGTGGAAGCGCGCTGATCTGCGGGTGCGGCAGGAGCAGGAGCGGCAGGTGCTGCAGCCGGAGCGGGCGCTGCGGCAGCGGGTGCGGTGGGGGTCGTTTCGTCGGCCATGATATGTGAACGTGTCTTTCTTTAATTCTGATTACTTCGACTTCTGGGCGCCCACGGTCTTGCGCGGTCCCTTGCGGGTGCGGGCGTTGGTGTGGGTGCGCTGGCCGCGCACTGGCAGGCCACGGCGATGACGGTGAGCGCGGTAGCAGTTGATGCCCAGGATGCGCTTCATGTGCATCTGCAGCTCACGACGAAGGTCGCCTTCGATCGGAATCTTCAGCCCCTGGATGGTCTGGGTGATGGCGGCGATCTGCTCGTCGGTCAGCTCGCCCGCACGGATGTTGGGGTCGATGTTGGTGGCAGCAAGAACTTTGCGGCTGAGCGGAAGACCGATGCCATAGATGTAGGGCAGCGAGTATTCGATTTTCTTCTCGTTCGGGATTTCAACTCCAAGCAGGCGGGCCATAGGTCAGGTAGAATGAGGTGTTTTGAAAAAGAATTAACCCTGACGCTGTTTGTGGCGCGGATTTTTGCAGACAACACGGACAACACCTTTGCGGCGGATCACGCGGCAAAGTTCGCAGAGGGGTTTAACGGAGGTACGGACGCGCATACAGGAGTAGGGAGAAAAAACGTGAGTTGGGGGAACTCAAAACCCCGCTTTGGAAGCAGGGGGCAGGATGTCTAACACAGACGTAAAGGCGCGCAAGCTGGAATTTGCTGTTTTGGCGACTTATTCACATTCGCGGAGAGGAGTTGCCCCGCCTGGAATGAAAGACATGATGCTTTTCTGATGAAAAACGTTCTCTGCTTTGGCGATTCCAACACCTGGGGCTTCATGCCCGAAAGCATCTCTCTCCCCTGCCCTGAACGCCACCCGCATGACGTGCGGTGGACGGGCGTGCTGGCACGTGAGCTGGGCGGCGGGCACCGTGTGATCGAAGAAGGACAGAACGGTCGTACCACGGTGCATGATGATCCCTTTGCCCTGGCGCGCAATGGCAAGACGGTGCTGCCTGCGATCCTGGAGTCTCAAAAGCCGCTGGACCTGGTGGTGCTGATGCTGGGCACGAATGACCTGAAGGCGGTGTATGGTGTGTCGCCTGGAGAGATAGCCGTGGGTGTGAAGATGCTGGCGCAGATGATCCTGGGCAGTGACGCAGGCCCGGGCAACAAGGCGCCGAAGCTGCTGCTGATGTGCCCGCCGGCGATCGGCGACCAGATGCACCTGCCGGATGTGGCGGCGAAGTTCCCGAATGGACAAAAGGACAGCCGCAAGCTGCCCAAGTACTATGAGGCTGTGGCGAATGCGCTGGGCTGCGCCTTTCTGAATACTCAGACACTGATCGAGCCGGGCAGCGATGGCATTCATTTGGATGCGGCTGCGCATGGACGTCTGGGCAAAGCTGTGGCAGCACAGGTGAAGTCCATCCTCCCCACCGACTGATAAACAACACCCATGACACTGATCGAAGCTTTTTACCCCGCCCTGAAACCCCTGCTCTTCCGTCTGGACGCCGAGCGCGCCCACACGCTGACGGTGAAGATGATGATCATGGCGCACAAGCTGGGCATGCTGAAGTCCGTGGCACCGAGCAAGACGCTGCAGCCGCGCCAGGTGATGGGGCTGACGTTTCCGAATGTGATCGGGCTCGCAGCAGGGATGGACAAGTCTGCCAGTGCTGTGGATGCCTGGGGTGCGCTGGGGCTGGGTGCTGTGGAAGTGGGCACGCTGACGCCACGCCCGCAGCCGGGCAATGCGAAGCCGCGCCTCTTCCGCCTGCCAGAGCATGAGGCGCTGATCAACCGAATGGGATTTAACAATCCGGGCATCCAGTCTGCGGTGGAGAAGCTGAAGCAGCGCCGCACGAAGGCGGTGGTGGGCGTGAACATCGGCAAGAATTTTGACACGCCGAATGAGAACGCGGTGAGCGACTACCTGATCTGCCTGAAGGCTGCGTATGCTGTGGCGGACTACATCGCGGTGAACATCTCCTCCCCCAATACCAAGGGCCTGCGCGATCTGCAGGCCGAGGACGCCATGCGTACGCTGATCTCCGCGCTAAAGCAGGAGCAGGCGGTGCAAAAGCAGGCGCAGGGCAAGACCGTGCCGCTGCTGGTAAAGATCGCCCCGGACCTCAATGAGATGCAGATCGAGGCGCTGGCGCGTGTATTTAACGAGCAGGATATCGACGGCGTGATCGCCACGAACACGACGATCGAGCGCGCAGCGGTGGCGGGCCATGCCCTAGCGAATGAAACCGGCGGGCTGAGCGGCGCGCCTGTGCGCGAGCGCTCCACGCTGGTGCTGCAGGTTTTCCGCACGCTGCTGAAGGAGCAGATCCCGCTGATCGGCGTGGGCGGCATTCTTTGTGGAAATGATGCTGCTGAAAAGGTCAGGTCAGGCGCTGCGCTGGTGCAGGTGTACAGCGGTCTGGTGTATCGCGGCCCGGCGCTGGTGAGAGAGGTGCTGGAGAAGATCGGGTGACAGAGGCAACCGCACCGCGCCTCACGGTGGCGCGGTGACTGAGAGGCGATGTTGCGTGCTGGATTTTTTCCATGCTCGTGACTGCTGCGTGCTTGCAAATGCCCGCCCGTTTCACGAGACTTTAACGCATGGACACACTTCCCAAAATTCACGACAAGCAACCCACCGGCGTCGAACTTCCTGCGGGGGACCACTGGTGGTGTGCGTGCGGGCTGAGCGGGCACCAGCCGATGTGCGATGGCAGCCACAAGGGCACGGGGTTTGGGCCAAAGAAGTTCACGCTGCCGGAGGCCAAGAAGGTGTGGCTGTGCAACTGCAAGCACAGCAAGAACCCGCCCTTCTGCGACGGCAGCCACAAGGCGCTGTGATTTGAAATCATGGCTGCGCCGCCTGTGCGCGGCTGATGCCTGAACGCCGAATCCGGGAAGCCGCCTGCATCCTGAGCGGAGGCCTGCGTCGTTTTTTAACAAGGAACTGCTGCGCCATGATGGGAATAAACCGCAGGGCGCGTTCTCCCATGCATACTGTTTCCACTCCAACCTCATGAACCGCCGTCTTTTCCTGTCCCTGACCACTCTGCTGCTCGTGACCGCGAGCGCCTTTGCGCAAAATTTTGGCCTAGATGCGACGGCTGCGCCAAGCCAGCCCAAGGTGGTGGCGGAGCTGATCTCCGCGGTGAAGGCCGCCGCTCCGGGGCAGCCTTTTCAAGCAGCGGTGAAGCTGGTGCATGCGAAGGAGCACCACACCTACGGCAAGGTGCTGCCCGCAGGCATTGTGGGAAAGCCCACCAAGCTGACCTGGACGCTGCCGGAGGGCTGGCAGGTGGAGGAACTGCCCTGGCCGCCCACGCATCAGGTGCCATCCACCGACGGGGCCATCAGCGAGGGGTATGATGGCACGGTGTACCTGCCGGTGAAGATCACGCCTGCAGCCAGCGCTGCTGCGGGCGGCCCGGTGGAGCTGAAGGTGAAGGTGAGTGCGCTGGTGTGCGATCCGAAGAGCTGCATGCCTTTCATCAAGGAGACGACGCTGAAGCTGGATGTGGCGGCTGCACCGGTGGCGAATGAGGCGAATGCGGCTGTGTTTGGCGCCTCCCCTGCCCCGGAAAAAAAAGCCGCTGAGACAGCCCCGGCAAGCAAGCCTGAGGTGGTCAAGACGGCTGCGGCCAGCGCGCCGCAGCCTGCGATGTCGCTCATCAATCTGCTGCTGTATGCATTCATCGGCGGGCTGATCCTGAACATCATGCCCTGCGTGTTTCCGGTGCTGGGGATCAAGGTGACGAGCGTGGTGCAGCAGGCTGGCGAGGACCGCCGCAAGGTGGTGCTGCACGGGCTGGCCTACACGGTGGGCGTGCTGCTTTCCTTCTGGGTGCTGGGCGGCATCGCCATCGCGCTGAACAAAGGCTGGGGCTCGCAGCTGCAATCTCCGGCTTTCAATTACTTCCTGGCGGCGTTCTTCCTCGTCTTTGCGCTGAACATGGCGGGGCTGTTTGAGATCGGCACCTCGGCCATCGGCGTGGGGTCAGACCTGCAGGCCAAAGGCGGGCTCGGCGGCTCCTTCTTCTCCGGCCTGCTGGCCGCGGTGGTGGCCACGCCGTGCTCCGCGCCGTTTCTCGGCACCGCGCTGGGGGCCACGCTGGCGCTGCCTGCCGCGCAGTCCATGCTCATCTTCACGCTCATCGGACTGGGGCTGGCGAGTCCGTTTCTGCTGCTGTCTGTCTTCCCCGGCCTGATCTCCGCGCTGCCGCGTCCCGGAGCATGGATGGAGAGCTTCAAGCAGGGCATGTCCTTCCTGCTCTTTGGCACGGTGGGCTTCATGCTCTACGTGCTGACGAATCAGATCGAAGGCCTGCCGGTGCTCTTTGCCATGCTGAGCCTCGTGCTCATCGCGCTGGGCTGCTGGATCTACGGCCGCTGGGCGCTGCCGCACAAGCCCGCCCGCACGCAGCATGTGGCGAGGCTGCTGGCGCTGCTGGCCGTGGGTGGTGGCCTGTGGATCGGACTGCCAGACGCCTCCGCCACACGCACGCATACCGAGGCCGCTGTGAACTCCAAGGACCCGGACGCGCTGCACTGGGAAACGTGGTCGCCTGAGAAAGTGGCCGCGCTGCGTGCCGCCAAGCAGCCGGTGTACATCGACTTCACCGCCTCCTGGTGCTGGACCTGCCAGGTGAACAAACGCGTGTATGCGGACGCCAGCCTTCGCGCGCTTTTCAAGAAACACAAGGTCGCCACGCTGAAGGCCGACTGGTCGGATGAAAACGAAACCATCCGCCTGGCCCTGGAAGCCCTCGGTAAACGCGCCGTGCCGGTGAATGTGCTGTACATTCCGGGGGTGGAGGAGCCTTTCATTTTGGATGAGCTGCTCACCGTGGGGAACGTGACGGCGGCGCTGAAGAAGCTGGAAAAGTAAAATCGTGGACAAGCTGACGTTAGGTCTGAACGCCGATGATCTGGAAGCTCAAATCCGCACCTGAACTCGCAGCGCTCTCCTGCGACGAAGCAGACCGTCTCGTGCGGGAAGCCTGCGCCTCCCAAAGCGTACGCCGGTCATCTCTGATGGGTCTGATCTTATGCGGCCTGTGCGCCGGAGCTGGATCATGGATCGGTGATGTCTTTTCCGCCGGCATCTATGGCTCGGGCATCGGCGGCGGAGTCGGAGGCTTTATTTATTTCCAGGTGAGAATGAGGGCCATCGTGCAATGGATCAGGATGCGAGAGCAAGCCGATACGGTCTGATGATTTAATGATGTTTGCAGCATAAGGTGATGCGGCAGCCAGGACTCGCAGTCTGAGGTTCACCCGGCCCACCAGTCTCAGCCCGGGCTCCAGGATGCGTTTGCAGGCTTTTCAACAGCGGCGTTTGAGTATTCGATTAAAGAGATATAAGCGTCGTTGTAGGCTCTGGTCGGACAGACATTTGAAGCCAGTATGTCTGGCGGATAATGTGCGGGGAGAGCACCTGGAAGAAAATCTGGATTCCCCTCGCGGCTACTCCGTGGGCCGCCCCCTACGAGCGGGAGGTGTCCCGCAACGCCCTCGACTTCCCCCCCCTGCCTCGGTTGCGGTCGGTCTGCGGGTTCGCACAGCAGGCTCACCTCCGCCTGCTGGATTCAAGGCACTTCAGATGTTTCAGATGCAAACCTCTAGGGCAGCAGCCTCGTCATCTGCTCCATCCCAAGTGCGGTAGTCCTGCCAGCCAGCGCGCCCCCTAGCTTGGCTTCGCTGCGCGAACGGCAAGCCAGGGGGTTCTGCCACCGGCCTTGGGCAACGCCGCTAAAGGATGATCTTTGCAACTGCCTCCCGCCGCTTTTCCGTGAGGCTTTGCTTCGTTCATCCGCCGCCGCGTTGGATTTCACGAGTTCGGATCAACAAAAAATGAATCGTGACAGTTTCGCAGCGATTCAAGCCGTCTCGCCAGCATTTGGACCTTCGAGGTGTGATTATTCCTGGGAGCACCGCGTGCCTTTGCCGGCCCCTGCATGGCCCCTCAGACACGCCAGCGTCTGCCGGGCGGACCAAAGCCAGGCATACATCACGACAAATCCCAGCCGCTGCCAGACGCCATGGTGTTGTGCGACTTGATCCCCGGTCCAAAAAAGCACTGCCATCACCGGAACCGCACCGAGGGTGCGCCAGCCAAAAAGACGTCGCTGCGGAGATGCAACCATGCCGGAGGCAATGCAGAAAATGCCTGTCAGGCCCGTGCTGATGACAAGACGGATGGCGCGGTAGTGAACATCCGTGTAGGCGTCCGCCATGCCATGCTCATAAGGCGTGCGTGACGTGTGCGAGGTGAACCACCATGTGGGCGTCCACCACTCATGCGCCGTTGGCGGGGGCTGCTCGACACGCCGCATGGGCGCATAGGCCACGAAGAAGTTGCCCATCGCCGTTGCGGCGAGGAGAAGGCTGCCGGCAAGGATCAGAATGTTTCCCTCGCTCTGGCGGAGAAAGGCCAGGGCCAGCAGGAACAGCAGCAGGGCGAAGGCAAAGCTCGAAACGATAAGCCAGGGCCAGTGCGGCGCCTTCTTCATGTACTCGGTGACATAGCTGTCGATCAAGCTCAAGCCGCCCGCCTCGCCACCGACATGACCGTAGATTAACGCTCCCAGAGTGACGAGCAGGCAGATGACGATGCCCGAATCAATGAATCGTGAAAGCAGCGGGCGGTCATTCATGGGGCGCAGGTGATGTGACACCTATGGGCCCAGATAACGCAGCGTGTCATCAAGTGTGTGCAGTTTGCTGCAATCAACTTCAGGAATTTACACCCAAGGAGCAGAGAAACTTCATCGTGCCATCTGCTCCTTCTCCAAAATCGCGAGGCTGGTTTTGAGGACGGTGTCGGGGTTGAGGGAGATGCTGTCGATGCCCTGCTCGACGAGGAATTGTGCAAAGTCCGGGTAGTCGCTCGGGGCCTGGCCGCAGATGCCGATCTTGCGGTGCTTTTCCCGGCAGACTTTGATGACCTGGGCGATCATCGTCTTCACTGCGGCGTTGCGTTCGTTGAAGATGGGGGCCACGATCTCGCTGTCGCGGTCCACACCGAGGATGAGCTGGGTGAGGTCATTGGAGCCGATGCTGAAGCCGTCGAAGATTTCGGCGAACTCAGCGGCGAGAATGACATTGCTGGGAATCTCGCACATCACGTAGATCTCCAGTCCGTTCACTCCGCGATTGAGCCCGTGCTTTTCCATCTCCGCCTGCACACGCCGGCCTTCCTCGACGGTGCGGCAGAAGGGGATCATGACTTTCAGGTTTGTGAGCCCCATCTCCTCGCGCACCTTGCGCACGGCGCGGCATTCGAGGGCAAATCCGTCCTGGTAGCGGGGATGGTAGTAGCGGCTGGCTCCACGGAATCCGATCATGGGGTTTTCCTCCACGGGCTCAAACTGCCTGCCGCCGATGAGGTTGGCGTATTCGTTCGATTTGAAGTCGCTGAGCCGCAGGATCACATCCTTGGGATAAAACGCAGCGGCCAGCATGGCCACACCTTGGGCGAGGCGGTCCACAAAGAACTGGGGCTTGTCCGGGAAGCCTGCGGTGAGCTTTTCGATCTCAGCCTTTGCGGCGGCATCGTCGAGGTGTCCGAAGTGGATGAGAGCCAGCGGATGCACCTTGATGTGGGTGTTGATGATGAACTCCATGCGCGCGAGGCCGACGCCGTCGTTTGGCAGGAAGGAGAGGGCGAAGGCTTCCTCAGGATTGGCGAGGTTCATCATCACCTTGGTGCGCGGGCGCTGCAGGTCCTTGAGGCTGGACTGGTGCACCTCGAACTCCAGGCGGCCGTCATAGACGGTGCCGGTGTCGCCTTCAGCGCAGCAGACGGTGACAACGTGGCCTTCCTGCAGCACCTCAGTGCCGTGCTCGGTGCCGACGATGGCGGGCACGCCGAGCTCTCGGCTGACAATGGCGGCATGGCAGGTGCGGCCGCCGCGATTGGTCACGATGGCGGCGGCCTTCTTCATCACAGGCTCCCAGTCGGGATCAGTCTTGTCGGCCACGAGGATGTCACCTTCGCGGAACTCGCGCAGAAATTCGACACTCTTGATCACACGCACCGGACCTGCGGCGATCTTCTCCCCCACGCTGCGGCCGGTGATGAGCGCCCTGCCATGCTGCTTGAGCTTGAAGGTCTGGATGACGTCGCGGTTCTTCTGCGCCTGCACAGTTTCAGGGCGGGCCTGCACGATGAAGAGTTCGCCGGTGCGACCATCTTTGGCCCACTCGATGTCCATGGGTGTGGGCTGGCCGCGCTTGGTGGAGTAGTGATCCTCGATGATGCAGGCCCAGCGGGCGAGGTGGAGGATGTCGTCGTCATTGAGGGCAAACCTGGCGCGGTCCCCCGGAGGCACGGGCACGTTTTTCACCATGCGGCCGTCGCCGCTGTCGTAGATGAGCTTGAGCTCCTTGGAGCCGGCGCGCTTTTGCAGGATGGGGCGGAAGCCCTGCTGCAGCGTGGGTTTGAAGACGTAGTACTCATCCGGGTTCACGGAGCCGAGAACCACGTTTTCCCCGAGCCCGTAGGATGCATTGATGAGCACCACGTCGCGGAAGCCTGTCTCGGTGTCGAGGGTGAACATGACACCTGCGGAGGCGAGGTCGGAGCGCACCATGCGCTGCACGCCGATGGAGAGGGCGATGAGGCCGTGGTCAAAGCCCTTGTCCACGCGGTAGGAGATGGCGCGGTCAGTGAAGAGCGAGGCAAACGAACGACGACAGTGCTCCAGCAGGGAGGTGCCGCCGCGCACATTCAGGTAGGTCTCCTGCTGCCCGGCAAAGCTGGCGTCAGGCAGATCCTCTGCCGTGGCGCTGCTGCGCACGGCCACATCTGGCGGCGGCTTTTGTGTGCCGCCGAGCTGCTGATACGCGGAGAGGATTTCCGCCTCCAGGCCCTGCGGCAGCGGGGTGGAGAGAATGGCCTGCCGCACCTCGCCGCCCCGGTGCTGGAGATTGTCCATGTCCCGGGTGTCGAGTCCGTCAAGGATCTGCCGGATGCGTGCCTCCAGCCCGGTGCTGCGCAGGAAATGCCGGTAGCCTTCAGCCGTCACGGCAAAGCCGTCCGGCACCTTCACACCCTGTGCACCCAGCTCGCGAAACATCTCGCCAAGCGATGCATTTTTACCTCCCACGAGGGGGATGTCCTCGATGTGCGTTTCGGCAAACCATTTGATGTAGCGAGGTGTGGTGTTCATGAAAGCGGAGGCGCGGTGATGAAGACGGGAATGCGGGTGTGGGAGAGAACGTCCAGCACGGCGGAGCCGAGCAATGCCGTGGCCACGCGGGAACGGCGTCGCGCGCCCATGCAGATGGCATCGGCGCCAAACTTCTCCGCCGCTTCGCAGATGGCTGCGGACACATCATGATGTGTCAGAACTTCGGAGGTGATGCGGACGCCTCCCGCATGTGGCAGTGAGGCAGGCAGGGCCTTGAGTTTCTTCCCTGCCTCCTCCCGCTCCCTGGCGGCAGCGATGCTGTGGTCAAAGTATATCTCCGAGGCGATGACCGGATTGATGCCGCTGGTGGGCTCAAGGCAGACGTGCACCAGCCGGATTTCTCCATCACCCGCCAGCAGGCTGTGAGCATGGCGCAGCACCTCCCAGTCCTGCCCTTCGAGATCCACTGCGGCCAGCACGCGGTGAATGACCGGAGCGGCAGTTGAGACCGCAGTCTGCGTGGGTACGCACAGCACGTTGGTTCCTGCATAAGCAAGGACACGTCTGGAAAAGGAGGGTGAAACGAGACGTTTGAGACCATGGCGCTGACGGCTGCCGATCACCACCATACCCGCCCGGTTCTCTTTGACGAGATCCAGAAAATGTTCCGTGGGATGCCCGGTGACTTCACGTGCATGCACAGTGAGCTGCAGATCTGGCAACGCGGCATGCACCTTGTCCCAAACATCGCGCTCGTGGACCAAGTGCTCATCCGGTGTCGTGGCCTTGTCCCGGACTGACTCGATGTGGGCCGCCCCGGCCTTCACGCGGCCCACTTTGGCAAGTTTCCCCACCCACGCGATGGCGGCGTCTGATGTTCCTGTGAGATCGACGCCCAACAGCAGCTCAAGTTCGGCTTCATCCCGCAGCCAGGAGAGAAGGACATCCGGATGGTGAACGACCAGCGTCGGAAACGGAGCGTCTTCGGCCACGTTTTCAGCTATGCTCCCGAGCAGCGAACGCCCGGCACTGCGGCCGGCAAATCCCAGCACGATCAATTCGGTGGGCTGCTCCTTGGCTGCGGCCAGCAGTTCGCTGATCGCGGAGCCATGCCGGAAGACCTCGGTGACTTCGACTCCAGTTTCACGCAGGCGCTCCGCCTCGGCATGAAGCTGGTCGATCTCCGGCCGGTCATCTGGGATGACCACAGGCAGGTCGCCCATGACAATGTAATCGATTCCGCAATGAACGAGGCGCAGAGTGAGTTTCAGTTTTTTCGCGAGTCGTGCGGCGACGTCAGCCGCACCCTGGGCGCATGGTGAAAAGTCTGTGGCGCAAAGGATGGACATGGCCTGGATAAATGGATGGGTTTGAGGGCAGCCAGCACGGGACCGGCTTCACAGAAAAGCGTGGCAAGAGACCAGCTGCCGACAATTGGCGAGTCGCCCGTCGGCCCTCAGCAAGCGGATGAGATGCCTTCAGCCTCCAGAGCAGTTTTCCGCGCCCGGCCAGTCACTCAAAGTAGGCCTTGATGACGTACTGCGAGACCATGCGCTGGGTGTTGAAGAATGATCCGTTCAGCGAAATGCAGTGGCGCATGACATCGGTAAAGCGGTCGCGATTCCGGTAAAAGAGCGGGATCACGACATGCTCCAGCTTGTCATACAGTGCTGCGGCATCGCAGGCGTTTCTGTCGGGATGAGTGCGGTCCATGGAGCAGTGCTCTCCGATGGCCCAGCCGGTTTCTCCTTCGATCCAGCCTTCGATCCACCAGCCATCGAGCACGCTGAGGCTTGGCACACCGTTGAGTGCGGCCTTCATACCACTGGTGCCAGAGGCCTCCAGCGGCGGCTGCGGCGTGTTCAGCCAGACATCCACTCCTGCGACCATGACTCTCGCGAGGTCCAGATCATAGTCCGGAAGATAGACCATGGTGATGTCCGGCCCGAGCCAGTCTTTGACGCGTATGATGCGCTGGATGGCCTCCTTTCCCTGATGGTCGTTGGGGTGGGCCTTGCCGCCGTAGATGATCTGCAGGCGTCCCGCACTTTTGGCGATGCGCCTGAGCCGCTCGACATCGCTCACCAGCAGATCGCTGCGCTTGTAGGCGGTGGCGCGGCGGGCAAAGCCCAGCGTCAGCACATGCGGGTCCAGGACCACGCCGGTCATGCGCTGCACGCGCTCCAGCAGGTGCATCTTGGCCGTCAGGTGCGTGTCCCAGATCTCCGTCAGTGGCAGGCTGTGAGCAAAGCGCAGGCTGAAGTTGTCCCCGCGCCAGCCGGGGATGTGGCGGTCAAACAATTCCTGGAAGGGCGGCGATGTCCAGGTGGCCGCATGCACGCCGTTGGTGATGGAGTCGATCTTGTAATGAGCAAACATCAGCTGCGAAGTCTCCGCATGCTTCTTGGCGACGCCGTTGATGAAATGACTCAAGTTAAGAGCCAGAAAGGTCATGTTCAGCGTGCCCTCCACGCAGAAGACCTCGTGCATGCCCGTGACCTCGGCGCGCCCCAGCACCCGGGTGGCGAGATCCAGCGGGAACTGGTCGTGCCCTGAAGCCACCGGCGTGTGCGTGGTGAAGACGCACTGCCGGCGGACGGCCTCCACATCGTCGTGATTGAAGGTGCTGCGCCCGGCCCTGCGTGCGGATTCATCCAGCAGCTCCAGGCCGAGCAGCGCCGCATGCCCTTCATTCATGTGACAGCGCGTCAGCTCTGTGCAGCCCAGTGCGCGCAGCATGCGCACCCCGCCGATGCCCAGCACCACCTCCTGGCAGATGCGGTAGCAGGCATCCCCGCCATAGAGGAAATGCGTGAGCGTGCGGTCCCATGCGGAATTTTCAGGAATATCTGTGTCGAGAAAAATCACCGGGACGCTGGAGCCTCCCGCTGCGCGCACTTCATATTTCCAAGCACGCAGGCAGACGGACCGGCCTTCAATGGTGACGACGACACGCGGTGACATCTCTTCCAGGTGGGCGCCTATGTCCCAGTCGCCTGGCTCCTCACGCTGCCAGCCGCTGGCGTCGATCTTCTGGTGGAAGTAGCCTTTCCGATGCAGAAGCGTGACGGCGATCATGGGCACCTTCAGCTCCGCCGCAGAGCGCACCGTGTCTCCCGCCAGGACTCCCAGCCCGCCGGCATAGGTGGGCATGCCGGAGTCGAGGGCGATCTCCATGGTGAAGTAGGCAACGAGAGGCGTGTTCACAATGGAGCCTCTGTTCGTTCAAGCAGGGCTGCGCTCGCGAGCAACTGCGCCACGTCCTCATCCTGCGTCTGGGAAAAGTCTTCATACCACTGGCCGACGGCTAGAAAGCCCTCCGGCTGCATGAGGGCCACCAGCTCATCCACCATCGGCTCCAGTTCTGCGCAGGCATCCGGCGCTGCCACCGGCACCGCGATGACGATCCGCCGTGGATGCTGCTGCCTGAGAGCCTGCACCGCCGCACGAATGGTGCTCCCGGTGGCGATGCCATCATCCACCAGGATCACCGTTTTCTCCCCGACCTCGGGGGCTGCCATCCGCCCGCGATAGGCCAGCTCACGGCGGTGCAGCTCCTTCAACTGCACGGCGGCCTCGGCATCAAAGGCGGAGCGTGGAATATCCATGCCGCGCATCACTTCATGATGGATCACCGTCACGCCGCCGCTGGCGATGGCCCCCATGGCGAGCTCTTCATGCCCCAGCACCCCGATCTTGCGCACCACGAGCACATCCAGCGGCGCGTGCAGTCTTCTGGCGACTTCAAACGCCACCGGCACTCCGCCGCGTGGCAGGCCCAGCACGATCACGTCCGCACCATGGGCGTACTTCATGAGAGCTGCGGCCAGTTCCTCACCGGCGTGCGAGCGGTCTTTGAAAATCCCCCCCTTCATGCGCCAGCCCCCCATTGCTGCGGCGTTCTCATGTGCCGGCAAAACCAGTCGGCGCTGATCTGCGCCACCTGCTCCAGTTTGCCAGGCTCCTCAAAGAGGTGAGCCGCCCCGGTCACCACGCGCAGCTCCTTCTCGCAGCTCATGCAATCCAGGGCCTTTTCATTCAGGTCCAGCACCACATCATCCTGGCTGCCGACAATGAACAACGAGGGAGACTTGACGTGATACAGTGCTTTTCCGGCCAGGTCCGGACGCCCTCCGCGCGACACGACGGCGGCCACCTTTTCCCCCATCCGCGCGGCGGCCACCAGCGCCGCACCGCCGCCGGTGCTAGCCCCAAAGTAACCAACCGGCAGGCCCCTGGCATCCGGATGCTGGATGACCCAGTCTGTCACCGCCACGAGCCTGCCAGCCAGCATTTCGACATCAAAGCTCAGCGCCTTGGAGAGCTGATCCTCGGACTCCTCCCTGCGTGTGAGCAAGTCGAACATCAGCGTGCCCACGCCCGCCGCACGGATCACCTGCGCCACGAACTGATTGCGCGGGCTGTGCCTGCTGCTGCAACTGCCGTGGGCAAAGATGACGATGCCCTGCGCCCCGGCGGGCACATGCAGCTCCCCCTCCAGCTCGAAGGTGCACACGGGAATATGCACGATTTTGTGCACTTCAGCCGGTGACTGGCAGGGGATGGTTTTCATGAGCACAACTGATTATTGTTGAGCGCCCGAGCTCAGACCTGCGCTGTTCCTTCAGTGATCGCACGGATATCCATCTCGCGCTCGTGATGGTCGTATTCGCCGCCGGCGGGCCACTCGACATCCGGTCCTTCGGTGTCATCTGACAGGCTGGTTTCCAGAGCCCCCTGCAAAGAGGTGAGGCGGCCGAGCCGGGCGCCCGGGGTCTGCCCCTCAAGCTCGGCCCTCTTCTGGGCCTCCAAAGTGCGGCGTGCCCAAGGCATGGCGCGCAGGCGTGCCTCGGGGATGGGCTTGCCCGTGTCCTCGCAGATGCCATAGCGGCGCTCAATGATGCGGTGGATGGCGCTGACGATTTCAAAGAGCGCATCCTCTTCCTGAGACAGCAAGCCGAGCGCCAGTTCGTGATCAAATTCATCCGTGGCGCAGTCGGCCATGTCCGTGCCATGCTGCTCCGGCGGGGCGCACGCCTCCGCCTTGTGTCCGCTGCGCTGGTCAAGCAGATGCTCCAGCAGAGACTGAAGCTGGTGATAATGCCATGCCCAGCGCTGGGGCACGGTGGGAGATGAGGGTGCGGATGTGTTCATGACGCCATCTTATTGTGTGTGTTGTCGGATCAGGCCGCGAAGCCAAAGCGGTGCTTCACCGCTGCGGCATCGATGCCCAAGGAGACACCCAGCAGCCGTGAGGCGATGCGCTCCGCAGCCACACGCAGCATCTGTGAAGTCTGAGCCTGATCACATTCAACGCCCTCGTGTTTGACGGAGACAATGCGGGTGCCGGAAATGAGGATCTGCATGAGGAAATCCTCCAGCTCCACAGGATCGTCAGTGCGGTGGGTGTCCACGCGTTTGTTGTGCTGCGGGTGGATGATGTATTCGACGGAGAATTTCGAGATCATGATGATGTTATTTGAAGAAGCTGTGAATGAAGGACTCACACACGGCTTCATCCGCCTCATGTCTGCGCCGGACAATCAGCGAAAGGGAGCCGCCGTATTCAGCATCCGGCTGAGACAACTTGCGGAAGAACTCCTGCGCAGGCTTCAGCGGGGTGCTGCCGGCGCGGCCAGCAGGTCGACCGGCATGGACGGGATTTGTTTGAGCAGCGACAGTGTTTCATGAATGGCCTTCACATCCACCGCGAGTGCCAGATGCGAGAAGGACCGTGTGTCCGGTCCTATCCTGCTGGTGAGGACGCCCACCACTCTGGGGCGGCCAGTGCGCGCAGTGAGAAAAACCGGCGCACCGCTGTCCCCCGGATAGACGTCCGCATTGATGAAAAACCTGCCGCGTGCCATGGGGCCGCTGGCGGGATGAGAGGAGATCCGCCCGCTGCGCAGCAGTGCAAAGGCACCCTTGGTCCCGGGAAAAACATCGGGATACCCCAGGAAGGACACCTCATCTCCCGCATGCAGCGCCACGGCGTCCAGCGTGTGTTCATCCACAGACGTCTCCAGATTCACCAGCTTTCTCGCCGCCTTTGGCAGTGTGATGCGGAATGCCGCCAGATCGTGCACGGGGTGGCTCACGTAAAAGGGCATCTTCAGCGACTCTCTGGCGGGAATGATGATCAGCGGCTCAGCCACCACATCACCGTCCTTTGTCTGGTGGTGCAGGCCGACGATGAGCGGCCCGCCTTTCATCGTTTTCAAAACATGGGCGCAGGTTAAGACCACGGCCACATCGTCCCCGGTCGGATCACGGCTCATGATGATGAAGCCGGATGCCTCCCCATGCAGCGTGGCGACGGGGCAGGTGGACCACATCATCTTTTCCGTGACTGTGGTGCGCCCTGCGCAGGCGGCCATGAGCAGCGCGGCGAAACCGGCGGCGGCGCCCCGCCAGCCGGAGGACGATGTGGCATGGTTTGTTTTTTTCATGACTCTTCGGGATGCTCTGCAGATGCCTGCCGGGCGGAAGACTCTGCCGCCGCAGAGGATGCACGAGCCATCCCCTGCGGCCGCTGTCGCCGTGGTCGTGGCAGGACACGCGACGGAATTCAGGTGGCGGGCATGCTCAGCCAACCTTGACGTCGATGGCCTTCGGCCTGGCCTTTTCATCCTTGGGCAGATGCACTTCGAGCACGCCGTTTTTGAAGTCGGCGCTGACCTTGTCTCCGCTGACGCCTTCCGGCAGCGTGAAACTGCGCACAAAGCTGCCGTAGGAGCGCTCGATGCGGTGGAACTTTTTGTTCTTCTCCTCCTTCTCCATCCTGCGCTCGCCGGAGATCGTCAGCTCGCCGTTTTCCACGGTGACCTTTACCTCCTCTTTTTTGAGTTCGGGCAGCTCCGCCTTCACGAGGTACTCACGGTCGTCCTCGCTGATGTCCACCAGAGGGGACCACTGGGCCACGGTCATGGACTCGGAGCCGCCGTTGCCATTGGGGGAGAGCAGCGGACGACCGAAGAATTTTTCGAGACGGTTCTCGAAGCTGCTGATTTCACGGAGAGGATCCCACGACTGGGTGGTGCGGAAGGGATTGAGCAGGGATAGTGTATTCATGGTGTGCGGATGTGTTTGATTGATTTATTTGCGGACGGGGTCGGTTTTGCCCCGCCACCGTGTCCGCGCGGCGGCGGCGGGGAAAGGCGGCTCATGCCTGGCCAGCGAGGGAGGGGGCCGCGCATGCTGTTGAAGGCGGCGTCCTGCCACGGGACAGGAACTGGAAACCAGGGGAATCCGCAGCCTTCAGTGTGGCGGAGCCTCCACTGAAGTCCGTGTTCATCCGCGCTTCAAACTCCTCATTGCTGATGAACTCCAGCCGCCAGCACCAGGCGATCTGGCGCAGATCCCGTGAGAGCGGCTCGTCAAAGTTTTCGGGGGAGGAGTCAAAGTCGAACAAAGCCACCAGAGCGGCGGGGCCGCTGGAGTTCTGCTGGAAGCATTCGTTGATCCACTGTCGCACATTCGCTGGCAGGTGGCGGTCCCCATGCCCGGAAACGATGAGCAGGTCCGACCCCTCCCAGTCCTGGTATGCGGAGTGCCGCAGGTCGGTGCCGGCCAGGGTGGCATAGCTCCACGCACGGTGCCTGATGCGCATGCGACCGTCAAAGTGGTGGTGCAGCCATTCGACGGCTTCGCAGGCCTGGACGGCGCCGATGAAGTCTTCATAAATCGAGATCACATTCAGCACGCTGCTCAGGGGGCGCTGGACTGTGGAAACCATCCCGGACTGAGGAGATGAAAGAGACGGGGCGTGTTTCATACACACCCATTAAGGCTGAGGGGGGCTGTTTCCGGCAATGAGGCGTGGCCCCCGGCACGTCTCAGCCTGCGGCCTAGGTGGACTCATGCACTCCCGCAACACCGACCCGCTTCAGCCCTGCTCTCCGCACCAGCACACGGCCTGGCGCACGAGCTCGGTGTTGTTCTTCACGCCCAATTTGGTCTTGATGTTCACTCGGTGGGTGTCCACCGTCTTGGTGCTGAGGTGCAGCGCATCGGCGATCTCATGACTGTCCTTCCCCTGCCCGATGAGGCGGAAGACCTCAAACTCGCGGGTGGTCAGCGAGCTGATGATGGAACTGCTTTTTTTGGTGGCAGGTCGGGAGAGGGAGTCGAGGATCGTGGAGGACATCTGCTCGCTCACGGCCACTTTTCCCGCCATGACTCGATGCACGGCGGCCATGATTTTTTCCGGCCCCTCCATCTTCATCACATAGCCACGCCCGCCCGCGCGCAGTACACGCTCGGCAAAGAGGCCCTCCTCATGCATGGAGACCACCAGGACCGGCAGCTCCGGCATCATGGCATGAATGTCCTGCAGCAGCTCCAGGCCGCTTTTCCCGGGCAAATTGAGATCGAGGATGAGGAGGTCCGGCTTCTGACGGCTGACGCCTGTGATGGCCTCGGCGGCGGTTCCTGCCTCTCCGCAGACGGTGAATTTTTCGTCTCCCTCCATCATTCGGCGCACCCCGTCGCGAAACACGGGGTGGTCATCCACGATGAAAACTCGTTTACGGGTGGTTTCGGTCTTTTTCATTTCGTGCAGCGGGCGGTTTTGGGATGAATTTTGCAGGTCATGAGAGTGCCGCCGAGCGGCGCGTGGTCGATGCTCAGTTCAGCGCCGATGAGGCTGGCGCGATGCTGCATGATGCGCATGCCCATGCCACGGTTTGCCGGGAGGCTCTCCGGCAGTCCGCAGCCGTCGTCGCGCACGGTCAGCACGATGCGGCCCTCCCTCCGGGAGAGTGTGATGTCGATGCGAGTGGCTTGAGCATGCTTGGCCGCATTGGTCACCGCCTCCTGGCAGATGCGGAAGAGGTTCGTGGTGGTCGGCTGGTCCAGGCCCGTATCCCTGTTGATGCCGTGAAACCGGCAGAGCACGCCAAACATCAGCCGGGTGCGCGCCGCCAGATCCTTGAGGGCCGCCACCAGACCGCCAGTCTCCAGCGCCACGGGGTGCAGCCCCTGCGCCAAACTGCGAGTGAGGGTCAGCACCTGGCCGAGAATTTCAGATATTTTGGCGGCTTCGGCGGTCTCGGGGGCCTCACGCTTCTTCAGGCTGTCGTGCAGCACCTGGCTCATGCACCACAGGCCGGCCAGCTGCTGGCCCAGGTCATCATGCAGATCCTCGCCGATGGCGGCGCGCTCATTTTCGCTGATGTCGAGCACCTCCTTCTCCAGCGCCCTGCGGGCGGTGATGTCCCGAATGACCCCGGTGTAAATGTGCATGTGATCCACCTGGCTGACAGCGAGCTCGATGGGGAAAACGCTGCCGTCTTTGCGCCGTGCCAGTGCCTCACGCCCGATGCCGATGATCCTGGCTTTGCCGGTGCGATGGTAGTTCCTGAGGTAGCCGTCGTGCTCCTCGCGGTACGGGGAGGGCATGAGCATCTTCACATTCCGCCCGATCATCTCCACCTCCTTGTAGCCAAAGAGGCGTTCAGTGGCTGGATTGACTCCGATGATGATGCCGCGCTTGTCGATGGTGATGACGGCGTCCACCACCGTGTTGAGAATGGAACGCAGCTTTTCCTCGCGCTCGCGCAGCAGCGTCACCGAGCGCCGGTGCTCGGTGATGTCCTCCTTCATCGCCACAAAGTGGCGTATCTTCCCATCCGTGCCCATGATCGGCGCGATCACGGCATACTCCCAGAAGAGTTCGCCGCTTTTTCTGCGGTTGCAGAATTCACCCCGCCATTCCTTGCCGGCGGAGATCGTCTCCCACATCGCCTTGTAAAAGGACGGCGGCTGCTCCCCGGACTTGAGCAGGCGCGGATTCTTCCCAAGCACCTCGGTGGAGGTGTAGCCGGTGACGCTGGTGAACTTCGGGTTCACATACTCAATGCCGCCCTCCGGAGAAGTGATGACCACCATGGCCGGACTCTGCTCCACTGCATGGGAGAGCGTCTGCAGCTCAGACAGGGCGGCATGGAGTTTGGACTGAGTCTCCTTGAGCGTGGTGATGTCCACCAGCATGCTGAGTGCACCGACGGTGCGTCTGCTGGCATCGTGCAAAGGGTCGGGAAAGCAAAGCACGTGGGAGCGGCTGCCGTCCGCACGCTCCACGATGCGCTCCATGCCGCGCAGGGGCTCGCCGCTGCGCACGGCCTCCACAATCGCGAGCTGAGAGCGCTTCATCGGCCTTCCCTCGGCGTCCAGAATCCGGTGAGAGGCGTCCCAGCGGTCCTTTGTGGTCGGCTCGCGCCCCCAAAGCTTCACCGCTTCCGCATTGTAAAGCGTGATGCGCCCGCTGGCGTCGCAGATGTAAACCGCCGCAGGCAACGAATGAACGAGCTGCCGGTAGCGCTCCTCGCTCGCATGCAGTGCTGCCTCGACCATCTTGCGCGAAGTGATGTCGCGCGAAACGAGCAGGAGCTTGGCCACGCGGCCGCTGGCGTCGCGGATGGGCGTGCAGCGGCCTTCGAGCCAGATCCACTCCCCCGGCTTTTTTTTGAGGAAGCGATATTCGATGGCGGTGCTCTTTCCGGCAAGATTTGCCGCGCGCGCGTTCCGGATGGTTTCCGCATCATCGGGGTGCATCCAGGTGCGCCCTCCCTGGCTGTGCAGTGCGGCCAGCGTGACACCCAGCTTTCGTTCGTAGGAGGGGCTCAGATAGAGCACGTTTCCCTCCGCATCGCTCAAGGCCACAAAGTCGTCGGTGTGCTCCGCCAGCAGCCGATAGCGCTCGGCGCTCTCGCGCAGTGCTTTCTCGGCCAGCTTTCTTGCGGTGATGTCTTCGTGCGCCACTACGACACGTGGCGCGCCGCAGCCAATAAACCGGGTCACCCGCGCGATGAACCATTGCTCGATCCCGGGCGAATGGCACGGATACTCGAAGCTGTAGTCGCGTTTTTTGCCAGCCAGGACGGCGCGCATCCCTTTGAGAAACTCCCCTGCTTCAGCGGCCCCATTGCGCACGGCCAGCTCGCACACGGCAAAATAGCTGGCGCCTTCGTTCACTTGTTCGGGTCTGGTGGCGTGCTGCCGGGCAAAGAGACGCCATTGTTCGTTCACCATGAGGATGTCCCCTTTCGCATCCACAACGGCAATTTGCGCAGACAGGGAATTCAGGATCGCCTCCAACGATCCACGACTCTCTCGCAAGGCCTGCTCCACGCCGCAGCGCTCGATGAAATCAGCCGCCTGCCGTATGTATAAGTCGAGACTCTGAAGATCGATTTCGTCTGGGCGATGAGGCGCACGGAAGTGTGTCGAAATCATGCCCAGCGGCCTGCCATCGCGGGCCATGAGCGGCGTGGACTGCACCGCACGGTAGCCTGCGGAACGGGCGATCTTCCGGTGCGGCGCATAGGCTGCATCTTTCTCCACATCCTCAATGATGATGCGCTGCCCGCCGCGCAACGCACGCCCGCAGGCCGCGTTGTCCTTAGTGGAGACTTCGCGAAAGTGATCGAGAAAGCTGCGTTTGAATCCACGATGCACGGCGATGCGAAGGACGCGGTCTTTGGGGTCAAAGAGCTGGATGTTTCCAAAGTCCGCGCCGAGCAGTTCAATCGTGGCCGACAGCATCTCGCCGAGCCCCGAATGCAGGTCCTGCGTCTGCCAGAGCTGCGCGCTCGCCCGGTTGAGCCGCTTCAGCGCGTTGGTCATCGTCGCCTGTGCGCGGAGTGAAGGCTTCGCCGCATGGGGGCTGCGAACCGCTGTCCGAGGTTTCGCCTGGCTTCGCGTTTTATTCTTTTTCATGGTGGTGCCAGATGATTAACAGCCGGTGACCGAGGCCGAGGTGTTTTGGAAACAATTGCTCATACGGGTTCAGTGTGGCTGGTCTTAAAAGCGCCAGGGAAAGCGTGTTCTGTCAGATCTCTGAAAAGGGGCGTGGCGGCTATTTCATGCGTGACTTCAGCCGGATGGTTTCTCCCGCCACCATGAAGCGGCCGTGCCCGCGATGATGAAGGGTGCGGGGATCTTTCACCCCAGGGTCGATCCATGCCTGGACGATCTGCAGGATGAAAAGGCAGTACTTTGAAACCATGCGCGTGTCCACCACCCGGCACTCCAGGCTGGCGTAGCACTCGGCGATGAGCGGCGCGTCCACCTTGCTGGCGGGCTGGGGCGTAAGGCCGAAACGCTGAAATTTGTCCATCCTCTTGCCCGTGCTGTTGCCACACTGCACGACCTTTTCCGCGAGCTCAACGGTGGGGATGTTGAGCACGCAGCTTTTGGAGGCCTTCAGCAGGGAGAAGGAGCGGCTGCCATTGCTGACGATGCAGGCGACCAGCGGCGGTTCAAAGTCCACCATCATGTGCCAGGACATGGTCATGATGTTGCGCCGTCCCTTGTGCGCGGTAGTGAGCAGGACGACCGGGCCGGGTTCGAGCAGGCCGTAAACCTTGGAAAGAGGAAGTGATTTGCGCGTTTTTTTCATGGAGTCAGGATCGTGGGTGTTTCCAGTCCTGCGGCGGCACCAGCCGCACTTCTGCTGGCCAGTGCGCGCCCTGCAGAATCCAGTCATGCACGAGTTTCACCTCCTCGAGTTCCACCCCTTCCGGCGTCGGCGGCATGGCCACGGGACTCTCATGCCCGAGCTTGAGCACCCTGTAGAGCAGGCTCTGATGCGGTGCGCCCGGGATGATCACCCGCCCGCTGCGCCCGCCTTTCATGGCCAGCGCCTTTGTCTCCAGGTTCAGACCCGCGCACAAATAGCGCCGGTGGTGGCACTCCAGGCAGCGGGACTCCAGCAGTGGCTTCACCTCGCTGAGGAAATCCACCGCCTCATCAGGCGGCAGTCCCGGCTGCAGCTGTGTGCAGGCCACCAGGCTGAGGAGGCCGAGAATGACTGCTGGCATGCTGGCTTTCATGGAACGGAATGAGTGACTTAAATTGGGTGTCAATTTCATCAATACCATCACTGCCCCACTTGGCGCTGCGGACACTGTCATCTTCAGCGCGGCTTTTGCGCGGGTGTTCAGGTGCTTTCATGCGGAAGGCTCTGCCAGCGGGACCGCTGGCACGATCAGCAAGGAGCAGGGCAGCCGGGCCAGCAGGCGCTCGGCCGTGGAGCCCAGGAGGACGTAGCGGAGATTGGTGCGCCCCTTGCTGCCGATGACGATAAGGTCTGCGCCACTTTCAGAGGCGTGCTCCTGAATGCCAGGGGCGTAGGACATGGACTCCCGCAGCACCTCGCTATGTGCGACGCCTTGCGCATCTGCCTGCACAAACTCGTGCAGTTTGCGGCGAAGATTTCCGATGAGCTCCGTGCGCTCCTCGCTGGTAAACACGAGCGCGGGGATGGTATCCTCGGTGAACATGCCGTGGCGTGGAGTGACCACCCAGGGCTCGCGCCAGACATGCAGAAAGTCCACGTGGGAGCCATCCTGGGCCGCCACGCAATGAGCCTGCCGCACCACGTCACGCGCGGTGTCGGAGAAATCGACACATGCCACGATTTTCTGAAACGCCTGCGGATGATCGGCCCGGACCAGCAGGACCGGGATCTGCGCCTTGCGCGCCAGCTTGGTGGAGACGGAGCCTGCGCCAGATGAGGCCCCGCCTTTTCCCATGATGCCTGCCACCAGCAGGCTGGCATGCAATGACGTGGTGTGTCCGAGTATCTCGTGCAGGGGATTTCCGACGGCGATGGTGGTCTCGTACTCGGCGGGCAGCATGGTGCCGTGCATCCAGCGTGTGAGCGCGGTCGCCGCCCCCTCCACGGCGGTGCGCTCATGCTGCTCAAAGCTCTCCGCCCGCATGCCGGCCAGGGTGTTGATGGCCTCTGAGTCCACCACATGCAGCACGTGCAGCCTGGCGCCACCGAGGGTGGCCATGCGCGCCGCCTGCACAAGGGCCGCGTGTGATCCGGTGGAAAAATCCACCGCCACGAGAATGGTCTTGAGAGTGTTGTTCATCGGTTTCCGTCTGATCCTAGCCTGTGGGCTGCGGGCGGGGCTGCGGCAATCGGCGGATGCCTGTGCCCGATCTCAGCCAATGGCTGAGAGGTGGAGGGTACACCGGCTCATGGCATGCCATGGAGGGGGCGGCTTAAGATCAGGCACAGCCCATGAGAGGGGCCCCATGTGCTCCTGAACTCCGGGCCGCCAACCATCAGACACACCACCATGAAAACCAGCACTCTCCTCGCGATTCTCTCCCTTGCCGCCCTGACGGGCTGCCATAAGCAGCCGCAGCCTGAAGCCCCGGCTCCCCACAAGGAAGCTGCCGCCCCGGCCCCAACGCCCAAACCCGTCTCCACGCCGCCCCCGGCTCCATCACCCAAACCCGTCTCCACGCCGCCCCCGGCTCCATCACCCAAACCTGTCTCCACGCCAGCGCCGGCACCCGTTGCTCCGCCCACGCCAGTTCCTGCGCCCACACCGACGCCTTCAAAATAATCTCCGTCTCATCTCTCCCATCCTATGAAAACAAAACCCATTCCTGCTGAAGCGCCCGCCACTGGGGGCACCCCGCTGCCGCGGCAGCTCGGCGCCAACCACAGTGACGCCGCCAAACGACCGCGCAAACACCACAACAACTTCAAGCAGTCCACGGACCTGCGGGAAGATCGCGGCATCCGCCAGCTCAAAGCAGGCCCCAAAGCGCAGTCCAACCGTGGCGGGCGCTGACGCCCTGCGGAGCTACGCTGCCGGCTCGAAAGGCAGCACGTTTCCATGAAGGCCATGCTCCTTGAGTCTCCCGGCAGGCCGCTGGTGCTGAGGGACATCGAAATCCCCTGCCCCGGGCCTGGCCAGATCTTGGTGCGCGTGCGAGCCTGCGCCGTCTGCCGCACGGACCTGCATGTGATCGATGGCGAGCTGGATCATCCAAAGCTGCCGCTCGTCCCCGGACATGAGATCGTGGGCACGGTGGAGGAACTGGGAGAGGGCGTGCAGGGCTTCCAGCCAGGCGTGCGCGTGGGCATTCCATGGCTGGGCTGGACATGCGGCACCTGCGCCATGTGCCTGAGCGGACGCGAAAACCTGTGCTCCGAGGCCAGGTTCACCGGCTACACGATCGATGGCGGCTATGCGGAGCACACCGTGGCAGATGCTCGCTTCTGCTTTCCGCTGCCTGCGGGCATGGACGATGTGGCGGCCGCGCCGCTGCTGTGTGCGGGGCTGATCGGCTACCGCTGCCTGATGAAAACCGGAGACGCCAGGAGGCTCGGTCTCTACGGATTTGGCGCGGCGGCGCACATCGTCATCCAGCTGGCACGGCATCAGGGGCGGGAGGTCTTCGCCTTCACGCGCACAGGAGATGTGGCTGCGCAGGATTTTGCACGACGTCTCGGGGCGGTGTGGGCCGGGGCGTCTGAGGAAGCACCGCCTGAAAAGCTCGACGCAGCCATCATCTTCGCCCCTGCGGGGGAGCTGGTGCCTCGCGCGCTGCGTTGTCTGGAAAAAGGCGGTGTCGTGGTATGTGGTGGTATTCACATGAGCGACATCCCGTCCTTTCCGTATGCGGATCTCTGGCAGGAGCGCTCCATCTGCTCCGTGGCCAATCTCACCCGGCGTGACGGTCGTGAATTCCTGGCGCTTGCGCCCACGGTGCCTGTGATCACAGAGACCCAGGTCTTTCCACTGGAGGCTGCGAACGAGGCGCTGGCCTGCCTGCGGGAGGGGCGGCTGGCAGGCGCGGCAGTGCTCGTGCCGGGGTGATGTCAGCCACCGGCCAGCCTGCGCATTTCCTTCCTCAGCCGCCTTTGCAGCCGCCGCCTGGGCAGGTGCAGCGCCCTGGCTGCGATGGCAAACAGCCGGGCCTTTTTGCGATGCATTTCCTTTGCGATGGCCCTCTGCCATGATGCTGCCGCTGCGTCGGACAAATGAGCTTCCAGCATCTGGAGATCGTTCACCTGCCCCAGAAGGCGGCCGAGCTTGCGTGCGGCTCGCACATTCTTTCTTGTCTGCGGCAGGCGGCCGAGAGCGAGACTGAGGAAGTACCAGTGCTTCACCTGCTTGCGCCAGCGGTGCAGATGTTTGGCATCATCTCCGGCGGCGCACTTTTTCCAGTGTCGCCGGCAGCCATGCTGGCAGCAGACATAGCCAGCCAGGACATCCTGTGGCGTCAGGTCTTCCAGACGCAGTGCTCCCACGGCCCGAAGCAGCCGGAGTGTGCGTCCCCGCGCAATGGCCAGCGCCTTTGCCGCCGCCGCGGCGGTGTCCCGCCCGGAGGCGGCCGGCAGCCTCAGCGGCGACAGGCCGTGCCTGCGCCTCATGGCTGCGACCAGCTTTTGCAGCACCTCAAAATCGCGCCTGCCAGCAAAGGCATTTTTGATCTGCCGTATCAGCGTGCGCAGGCGCTGCATCTTCGCCTGCGGAATCATGTCCCGGATGAGGAACAGCAGGGCGCGCAGCTTCTTCATGCGCAGCCTCAGGGCGTGGACAGCCTGCGCCGGATTGAGGGAGATGCGCCGGAGATCGGCCTCTGCATGCAGACAGAGAGCCGTCATGAGGCGGACAATCCTGGGGCCGGGTGTCGTGCCATGGGCCGGATGCTGCTGGCAGGCTTTCATAAGCGGTCTCCTCCATGCGGCGGCCATCAGCCAATGCGGGCGTTTCTCTCTGCCAGGAACACAAGCAGCCGGGAGAGCGTGGCGGAAACGCTGTCGTGTGTGGTGATGCGCAGGCAGCAGGAGTCTGGCAGCTCCTCCGGCGGCTCGAAATGGTCGTTGATTTGTGCATGATCCTCCTCACGCGCATCGGAGACCACATGGCTCCCGTCGCGCTCATGCAACCGGTGCAGCGTGGTGGTCTCGTCTGCCTCGGCCACCACCCAGACGCAAGGCAGCCCCTGCCGCGCCAGATGCACGCGCAGGGCCTCACGGTGGGCACGACTGGAAAAGGTGGCGTCGAGGATGATGCCACCCTCAGCAGCAGCCTCTGCGGCTCCGGCAAGCAAGCTCTCATAAACGCGCTGCGTCATCTCCGCAGAGTACAGCACGGCGCGCTCTGCCGCTGTGCCGCGCTGATGCAGCGCGACGCCGGCCAGCGTCTTGCGCACCCGGTCTGAGGAGATGACGCGCCAGCCGGTCTCATGCCCCAGCGCCTCCGCCAGTGCGGACTTTCCCGAGGCCACGCGGCCCATTACCACAAACACGCAGGGCATGGAGCCCGCGATGGCGTAGCGCAGCGCCAGCCTGAAATAGCGCCGCGCCAGCTCCAGGCTGGCAGCGCGCTCCTCCGTGCCCACGGTCTCTCCGGCGCTGTGAAGACACTCCACCTTGCCGCGCACGCAGGCGCGATAGCACTGGTAGAAGTCCAGCAGGCGCGGCAGCTTCTCATCCTCCAGCAGCGCTGCGAACCGCGCCGCCACATGCCGTGCCAGATCGTGGCGTCCATGGAAGTCGAGGTCCATGGTCAGAAACGCGATGTCACATGCCACGTCGATGTGGCGGAAGGCATCATTGAACTCAATGCAGTCATAGATCTGCACTGTATCCGCCGAGATATACACGTGCTCGGTGTGCAAGTCTCCGTGGCAGTCGCGGATCCAACCCTGCGCGCCTCGCGAGTCGAGAAGCTCACGGTGCTGCTGCTCAAAGACCTGTGTGTAGCGCTCGATGGCCGCCAGGGCTGGTGCAGACACACCGCACCCCGCCGGGCCGCGCATGGCCTCAAAGTTTCCACGCAGCGAGGCCTCCATCTCCCGTGCGGCAGCCGCCAGCTCAGCTGCGTGCAGAGGGCCCTGCTCAAGGTAGAAACCACCCAGCAGCTGCACCACGCGGTCCATCATCTCCGGTGACACCTCCCCGCGCCGCAGACGTTCATGCAGAAAGCCGAAGGCGTCCAGCTCGCGCATTTTCACCGTCCACTCCAGGGTCCTGCCTTCGCCGCCGAGCTGCAGCCCTGCGGCAGTCTCCGCCACGGGCTGCACATCGAGGTAAACGTCTGCAGCCAAGCGGCGGTTCAGCAGCAGCTCCCGCTGGCAGTCCGCGTGCCTCTTTTCCAGGGAGGTGAAATCAAGAAAGCCGAAGTCCACCGGCTTCTTGATCTTGTAAACAAACGGCGGCGCGATGAAGACCCATGAAGCATGTGTCTGCACCATCCGCACAGCCTCAGGCCGGTGCGGATAAGACGTGCGCGCAGCCAGAAAGGTGAGCACGCGCTGCGTTTCCGGCGGGATCATGGAGACACAAAAATGCGCGGGGCGATGTTTGCAAACACATGGGGGTCGGCGGCAAAGGTTTCCCCTCGAAAATGACAGGCCTGGCACAGCCGTGAGCAGCCGATGGCAACTCGACCCTGAACCTCAAAGGCTCCTACTGCCGGCCAGGCGCTGCCAAATGTCGTCTCAGCGCGCCGCTTTGCCCGCCCTAGGTTTCGGCTGGCGTCTGGCCTTGCCGTTGGGAGCGGCGGCAGCGCTGCGTTTCGGAGTGGCGGATCCGGCAGACTTGGTGGCCTTCGCTACCGGTGCTTTGGGAACGGCAAGACGGCTTTCGGCAGTGGTCCAGAAGAAGACATCCTGCCCTGGTGGACGCCCGGCATCTTCCCACAGGCAGTAGGCCAGAGTGCGGATCGTCTCGTGATCAGGCGACGACAGGGATTCAGTTTTTGGGGTTCGATGCATGGCGTGTTGGTTTGAAAAATGAAACAAGGCGGGTCATTCATTGATGCCCCAGCGGTTCGGGCGGCAGAGACTCCTGCCCCCGGGGGGGCATTCACCAGAGGCCCACTTTGCCGCTTCCTGCGTGTGCAGTGCGAGGCCGTGCCCGATGCCGCCGCCTAGATTTTGTTTGTATTCAAACGAGGCCTCGAGGGCTTCGCGCATGGGGCTTTCACCATGGATAGCCATGCTGAAAAAGGTGAAGCCGGAATCGATGGCAGATGAGAGTGGTTGGGTCTGGATCATGACTGCATCGTGCCAAAACGAGGCATGGCGGCAATGAGCCTGCTGTCGCAGCGCCTTTCAGCCATTTCCTGAGATGTCTTCAGCATGCGGTTGAAAGCCGGAAATGACCGCCTGCGCTGCTACAGGGTGGGCAATCTGGCCGCCAGCACCCGATGGGAAGGCTCGACGCTGCAGCAGCCAGCCCCGTCCGGAAAGCAGAAGCCCTTTTCCTGAATGGAGGTGCAGTTGAAGTCCACCAGGTGGTCCAGCCCCGTGTAGAGCTGCCCGGCAAACAGACGGGTGTAAAAATCTGCGCGTGTGCCGGGCTCGTAGTCACTCCAATTGATGCCCCAGCCGTAGGAGGGCGTTTCAAATTTGGAGCGGATCAGCCCCGCGATGTGCCGCGGGTGCCAGCCCAGCGCGGTGAACACCCGCGTGATCAGCTGCATCCCGGCGGGCTTGAGCAGCAGGTCATTGGGCCACTCCAGCAGATGTCTGGCGCAGTGCGGCAGCGCATCCAGCGGTGTCTGCTGGTAGGTCCGCGGCCACCACTCTCTGGGGTCATGGCGCTCTGAGTAGTAGAACTCATGGAAGAGCCTGAGCCGGGAGCTGAGGTAGTGCTCCATGAGCCGGGCGGTGCCATCCTCCTCCAGCGGAATGCGTGCGCAGGCGCGCTCGGCCAGCTCGCACACCTCCTCCGGCACCTGACGCACCTTGATGGCCTGTCGGAAGTCCATCTCGTGCATGGGAATGGAGTAAAAATGCGGCACCTCATTCTCCAGCTGCGCAGAGCTGCCGCCTCGTGCCACCCAGGGCTTCAGGTAGTGCGAGAAGGGCATGCGGATCATGCGCGTCTGCAGTGGATCGCCGTATTCGGAGATGTCGATGGAAAGGATTTCCCTGCGGCCCGTCTGGCCCGGCCCCACATGCACGGCGGTGATCTCGACTGGCAGAAGGCTTGCACCTGCGGCCCGCTCTTTGACCTGATGGGCGAGATGCTCGACCAGCAGTCCGACCGCAAAAAAAGCGTTCTGAGCCTCGGTGTCGATGCGGCCGGCCAGCAGGGCTGGCATTCGCTGCATGCACTCGGCGGCCATTTCCCTCGCCGGGGCGAGCGCAAGGAGTCGCTGCGCCACTGCGGACGTGCGCCGGATGCGCCACACGAAGTGATGCCCCTGGCCGGTGACAAGATGAAACGGACGGATGCCGTGCTCCAGCAGCACCGCCTCGATGGCCCGCACCAGCGGCTCCTGAAGCTCAAAAGCCCGCCAGGGATCGGTAAAGGCCTCCGTGGGCGCATCAAAATTCACATACTCCACATCGAGGTGCAGCAGGTACGATGCGGAGTCCGCCAGGGAGCGCGCCACGTCCAGATCGCGATCCAGGCAGCACCCCAGCTCCACGGGCAGATGGAGCTCGCGCACGTCAAACTGCACGCCATCAGAATGCGTGAGGTAGGCGGCGGTGGCGTGCTGCAGATCCCCGCCACCAAGAAACTCAGTGAGCCGCTGACGGACCGCAGGACTGTCGTACGTGGTTTTCAAGGCTGGAAAGGCTTGACGCCCCAAGATGGGATGGCGGCTGCTTGCTCCTGCGGCAACAGGCAGAAGCCCCGGGCAGATCTCAGCCAGCCGCTGAGAAAACAGCCGGCAGAAGACGGCCTAACAAGAGGTCGAAGGCTGGTCATGAACCTCCTCCCTGACCTGAGACTCAAGCAGCCGCAGATAGTCGCGGGCTCGCACCGCCCGGTCCAGCACCGCCGCGACGGGCTCGTCCGTAGAGCCGGAAAGCTCCAGCACCAGCGGGCCTGAAAACTGCCGCCGATGCAGCTCCCGCATGAACCAGAGCCAGTCAATGCCGCCTGCACCGGGAGGCAGGTGCGCATCCCAGTCGCCGTGGTTGTCATTCACATGCACCATGCACAAATGCCCGGAGAGTTTTTGGATCACCATGTCCAGCTCCCGCGCCAGATGAGCATGCCCGGTGTCCAGGCAGGCGCCAACCTCGCAGGTCTTGATCTCCCCAAGGAGGTAGAGCATGTCCCGCACATGGCCGAACATCAGATGCGCCAGCATGTTTTCCAGCAGCAGGTGCACGCCCAGCTCGCAGCAGCGCCGGGCCACACGGTTCAGCGAGGCGGCGGCATGATGCATCCGGGTCAGAAACTCCTCCTGATGCGGCCGGCCCTCCCGCTCGGGCCCCGGATGCAGCACCACATGGCGTGCCTGCAGCCGCGCTGCCGCCTCGCACGCCCTAAGGAGATCCTGCACGGAGGACTCCCGCACCTCATCGTCCAGGGAGGTGATGTCGATGTGCGCTGCAAACGGGGCATGCATGGACACCGCGCCCAGCTCCAGCCTGTGCATCTCTGCCGCCGCCAGCCGGATCTGCTCGGTATCATGATAGTCCAGGTGCTGTGGCGAGGAGCAGACCTCGATCTCGGCAAAGCCCGCATCGCGCACCGCCTTCAAAACATCAAAGATCCTGCGCCTGTAAAAGCAGCCGGTGGACAGGGCAATGGACCGGGCATTCATGGTTGCGCACAGCACTAAGCCCCGGACAAAGACGTTTTCCAACCACATGCTGTGATTTTTGCGGCCCGGGTTGCCCCCCATGCTCCTCCTGCTGCCCGGAATCGCCAAACTGCGGGGGGGGCTTTGGGGCACGCCCGGTTATTCAGAAGGAGACATGGCCGCTCGTATCACGTTCATGGCAAGATGGAGACAAGGAAAAAGCACACGAAAGTCTGCCGGGGTGAAGTTTGCAAGCAATGTGCTCAGGTTCATCGATGAACTGTCGCGCGAGCAGGAGCGCACCTCACACGCTCAATCCTATAGTCCTGCGTTCCACCGACTTGGAGCGTGCGCGGAGTTTTTACGAATGCCTGGGTCTGCACTTCATCCAGCACCGGCATGGCAGCGGGCCGGAGCATTTGTCCGCTGAGCTGGGCGGCTGCGTCTTCGAGCTTTATCCGCAATCGGCGGATGGTGCTTCTACTTGTACCACTCGCATTGGCTTCCGCGTGCCATCGCTTGATGCCGTGATCGAAGCTCTTGGCGACTTCCCAGCCTCAGTCATCACTCCTCCCCAAGAGTCACCCTGGGGTCGCCGGGCGGTTGTGATGGATCCGGATGGGCATCGGGTGGAGCTGGTGGAGGCTTGAGATCAGGGCATACGCTTCTGCGCTTGCTCTGGCACCGAGTACCACTAAAGTGACACTCCATGCGAACGGAACTTGTCACAACCCTGAAGCGCAATGCCACCGAGATCATCGCCGGTCTCGATTCTGAGCAAGATCCGGTGCTCATCACCCAGCACGGCAAACCGGCAGCGTATCTGATGGCCGTCGAGACATTCGACACACTTACCCGACGGCTTGGCCTTCTGGAAGGCATTGCGCGCGGCGAGCGTGCCGTTGAAGAAGGGCGGGTTGTCACTCATGCCGAAGCCAAGAAACGCATGTCGCGATGGCTCAAATAATCTGGACCGAGCCAGCTCTCAGCGACCTCGACGCCATTGCCGATTACATCGCCCTGGATGATCCGCATGCGGCGCGCAATCTGGTTCGAAAAGTTTTTGCGCATGTCGAGCAGCTTGAGAAACACCCGGAGAGTGGCTCCCGCCCGCCGGAGATGAGGCGGTCACGCTACCGCCAGATTGTCGAGCCTCCGTGCCGTGTTTTTTACCGGCATGATGGCAAACAAGTTTTCATCCTCCACGTCATGCGTGGCGAGATGCTCTTCCGCAAGACGACGCTTGTGAAGCGTGATCGCGACACCAGCCGGGAATAGAACATCATTTGGCACAGCTTTGCAACAGGCTCCTCCCAGGAGCTATTGCAGAGCTTGGCGGTTGTGGTGGATCCGGATGGGCATTGTGTGGAGTTGGTGGAGAATACGGATCGAGATTGACTCCTAGCGGCCCACAGGTTCATCGTGCCGCTACATCATTCACGGATTTGAAGCTGCATCTCATAGACTCTGACGAGGAGGTCGCCACGGCATTGCGCGATGCATTCTGCCGGTTTGCGGATGTGGAAGTGCGCCAAGGAAACATCCTCAGCAGCGCTGAACAATGCATTGTCTCCCCGGCCAACAGCTTTGGATTCATGGACGGCGGCTTTGACCACGAGCTCTATTCATTTTTCGGTCCTTCCATCCAGGTCCGGGTGCAGGAAGCCATCCAGCGGCGACCTGAAGGCCACCTGCCTGTGGGTGCCAGCCTGGTCATTCACACCGGGCATGAACGGATTCCATTTTTGATCATCGCGCCAACGGTCACACTTCCTGAACAAGTCGAGCCATCCAATGCCTACCGTGCCATGCGCGCGATGCTGAGGACTGCACAAGCGGCACACACGTCTTTCTCTCATGTCTACTGCCCTGGCCTGACCACCGGAGTTGGCGGCGTTGCTCCTGCTGAAGCAGCCGAACAAATGGCTCGAGCTTATAGAGATTTTTCATGAGCCACAAAATCTTGCCGGCGACCTCACCTACCCCCAGTGTGTGAGCCTGAAGCCCCCTACAAATCTCATGCCCACCATTGAACTCGTATCGATCGGCTGCATCCAACCGCCGGATTTACCGTCATACCGCAGCTTCACCTATTGCACTGAGACCGAGTTGCAAAGTCATCGCGGTCTTTTCCAGCAGGTTTTTGACGGCTTGAAGGGTGTTATTGCCCATCTTGCCAACAAGGAACTTGAGCATACCAAAGCTGGTTGCTGGTTTGCCGGAGACCTGATCAACTGGAACGAAACCGGAGATGATGCAAAAGGCGAAACTAGCACGCTGATTTTCCAGTCAGACGCCCTGCTTGACATCCGCGACCTAATGCAACGCCTGCTGGCTGCCTCACCACAAAAACGCATCATCTTTTCGACAGACTATCAGTTTGGAGGAAACCGACGTGAACGCGGTAATATATCTCTTTCTCAACTCTTCGAGCTTCATGCCAACCGTGAACTGCATTTTAATCATTTGTGGCATGTTCATCCTGACTCGTAATCGCCACTCGAAACTCACACCTTCGTCAGCTGCCTTCTCAGGCTCAGCTCCACGGCGGCGATGATGAGTGAGAGGGTGAAGAGGATGACGATGCTGTTGATCCAGAGGGTGTTGTATTTGGTGCCGAGGTAGGTTTTGCGGGTGCCGAAGAAGACGTTGGGGCTGGCTTTGCGGCGGTAGTCTTCGCGCTCCATCTCGGCCTTGGTGACGAGGTCGAGGACCTTGCGGTTCACGTAGATTTCCTCGGCGCTGACGCCGTCGTTTTGCTCGAGCATGCGGTCGAGCATGGGGGGCTCGATGCGGCCGCTGAGGACGGCGTCGCGGATGGAGCCGAGGCGTTTGGAGATCTCCCGTGGGCTCTCGGCGTAGAGGCCGGAGACGACGGCGAGGGACTGCTTGGTGAGCTCCAGCTCATGGCGCTGGCGGTCGCTCATGTCGGCACCGGAGGGCGGCAGCAGGGACTGGATGCGCTCGTCGAGGAAGTCCTGGTTGCGCGTGAGGGGGTTGAGCTTGGACTGGGAGATGACCATGCCCTCGTAGGACCAGCGCAGAGGCATGAACTGGCAGATGAAGGGCACCTTGAGCTTGCTGGCGTTGTCCTCGTCGTTGCCGGATTTCTTGAGCCACTTGCCCACGGAGTACACGAGGTCGAGGTTCTTGTTCATCTCCTCATATTTGATGAGGGCGCCACCGAGGATGATCTGCGGAATGAGGATGAGCGGGATGGCGTTCACCGCCGTGCGGTTGTCACTGACGATGCTGGAGATGAAGAGGCCGAGGCAGCCGCCGGTGAGGGCGGTGAGGAACATCCACCAGAGATGGATGAAGAACATGTCCCGGATCTCCAGCACCGAGTTGCCAATGAGCAGGTAGATGACGCACTGGATGAGCGCAAAGGTGGAGAGGGAGATGATCTTGCCGCAGAGGTAGTAGAAGGTGCGCAGGTTGTGATTGCGCTCGCGGCTGAGGGTATGGCGGTCGCGGATGATCTCGTCGGCGCTGTTGGTGAGGCCGAGGAACATGGCCACCACGAGGCTCATGAAGAGGTAGGTGGGGATGTGGAAGGCGGTGGCAAAGGTGTAGTGCTCCTCCTCGGAGTACTTGAGCACATTGGAGATGAGCCAGGCGAGCAGCGGGGCCTCCAGCAGGGTGGTGAGGAGGTTGGTGCGGTTGCGCAGCTTGCTGAGGAAGGCGCGCTTGAGCAGGGTGTAGAAAAGGATGCTCTCCTCGCGGAAGGTGTGCTTGGGGGGCTTGGGCGTGTTGCGCAGGCGGCTGGCGCTGTGGCTTTCGTCCCGCTTGGGCCGGGCGATGAGGCTGGTGCTGCCGGGGGCGGCCTTTTGCCGCGCCATGCTCTCCATGATGAGGTGGCGCTGGTAGGAGTCCCGCCAGAAATTGGGCGGGAAGCGGCGCGCTGCGACGAGGTGGCCATCTGCACTGCGCTCGTGGATGATGTCTCCGCTGATGTCTCGCAGCGGTGTCTCCAGCACGTCAAAGACGAAGTCCGGGGTCAGATTGGCCGGGGGGTGGGCTCCGGCCTCGCCGGTCTGGCCGGTCTCGGTGTGATAGACACTCCAGAAGTATTCGATCATGCCCTGCGGGGTGCCGAAGTAGGCGATCTTGCCGCCTTTGTCCAAAAGCAGCGCCTTGTCGAACATCTGCAAAAGACGCGAGCTGGGCTGGTGGATGGAGGTGATGACGATCTTGTTGCGAGCGAGGCTGCGGATGATCTCCAGCACGTGCTCGCTGTCTTTGGAGGAGAGGCCGGAGGTGGGCTCGTCAAAGAGGTAGACGTCGGAGATGCCGATCATGTCCAGCCCGGCATTGAGGCGCTTGCGCTCGCCACCGCTGAGGAATTTCTGCTGGGGCGTGCCGGCCAGGCGGTCGCGGAGGTCGGCAAGGCCGAGTTCCGCGAGCTTGGCGTCCACGCGTTTGCGGCGCTCCTCGGTCTTGAGGTGGGGGCAGCGCACGGCCACGGAGAAGTCCAGGTTTTCCTGCACCTTGAGCAGAGGGTCAAAGGCATCCTCCTGCGGGATGTAGGCGATGTAGGGCGTGAGGTTGTGGAGATTGTCGTAGAGCGCGAGGCCGTTCATCAGCACCTCGCCGCCTTTGGGTTTGAGCTGGCCGCCGAGAATGCGCAGGAGCGTGCTCTTGCCGCAGCCGCTGGGGCCCATGACGCAGATCATCTCCCCACGGCGGGCGAGGAAGCTGACGCCGTCCTGCGCAGTGTCGCGCGCGTCAAAGCGGTGGCTGAGCTCGCGCACCTCGAGCTGGCGCACGGTGTTGCGCTCCTCCTCGATGATGCGGTCGGCAAAATGGCAGCGCAGGTACTGGCCCTCGCCGAGGGTGATGGTGTCGCCGTCATTGAGAGTGATGCGGTCGCGCACCGGAATGGCACCGATGTAGAGCGGGCGGGAGGAGCGCAGGACCTCGAGCACGCCGGTCTTTTGCGCGTAGTTGCACTCGATGCGCAGGAGGATCTCGCCATCGGTGTCTTCGGAGAGGAGGATGTCGCCTTCATCCAGCAGCTCGGGCTTGTTGGAGACGAGGTAGGTGTTTCGGCTGCCCTCCAGGCGGAACTGGCCGCCAAACTCCTGCGCACGCACGCGGAGATCCCGCAGGGCTATTTCCACTTCGCCATGCGCGATGATGCTGTCCTCGATGCTGGCCTCCACGACGGTGCCGCTGGTGAGCAGCACGCCATTGAGCGTGGCCTTGGTGGTGCGCAGGGCCTCCACGGTGACGCCGAGGCCGAAGCTCAGGCGGAGATTGGTCCCGCGTGTGCGCTGCGGGGCGATTTCCGCGCTGCCGCTCTCCGTGAGCGTGAGATAGATCTGCGTGCCGGAGAGGGTCTTCTTGGCGTTGAAGTAGGTGATGAGGTCATTGTAGTCCAGCGTCACGTCCTCCAGCACCACGCGCTCTCCGGGGTAGAGGCGGGAAAACTCCCCGGGCGGCTGCATGCGGCTGCGCACCAGGATGGAGATATTGCCGGTGTTTTTGAGCAGCACGAGATTCTGAAAGCGGAAGGCCACCACGGAGCAGTCGTCCGAGAGCGAGCGCAGGAGCACGTCGCAGTTTTTGGTGGCGCCCACGCGCAGGGTGTCCAGAGGCTGGCCGCCTTTGCTGGAGAAGCCCTCCTCGGGGGGCTTGTCGCCAGCATTGAGCTGATAGACGATGTCGATGGCCTGGGCGGCGATGCCCAGGTTCGTCATGAAGAGGTAGAACTCCACCATCTGCCGCTGATTCTGCTGAGCGCGGGAGATGAGTAGGTAGAGCTGCACGCCGAGGAGGATCTTCTGCTCCTGGGTGAGCTTGTGGCTGAGCTCTTTGGCGCGCTGGGTGAGGTCCTGCGGCTCCTGCAGCGCCTCAAAGTAGAGGCGGCGCATGTCGGCGTAGATGGCCTCGGGGTAGTCGTAGCGCAGGTAGCCCAGGCTGGACTCCACTTCCTCCTCCTCGATGTTTCCATCCAGCTTGCTGAAGGCGGCGAAGACCTCGATCAGCACGGGCAGCATGGTGTTGGCCGTGGCTGCGGCAGCGGAGGAGATGGGAGGCTGCCCATTCCAGAGATGAGCCCAGCGGTCAGGCGACCACCACGGCAGCTCCTGCGCCTGGCCACCATGAGATGCGCCTGCCAGGTTTTTCGAGGCGGAGGCGTACTTTTTGGCGAGTTTTTTGACCAGGCTCATGAAGTGGGTGGTGCGACTGCAACGACAGTACGCGGCGTGCGCTGGCGATTATGGAGTTCGTTTGCACAAACACAACTCACGAGACGCGAATGCTTTCATGGCATGGCGTCAAAAAAAAGGCGGCCCGGTTTCCCGGACCGCCTGCTCCTAGCATCAGGAACCTCACCTCCTGAAAGTCACATGCCTTACACGCTGCGATCACGCGGCGGGCCTTCGCGGCCGCGCTCGTGATTCGCAGGCGGCGGGCCTTTAGGGCCCTGATCTCCACCGTGCGGCGCGGGCGCGGTGCCACGCTCACGGCCCTGCATGCCCTCGTGCCGGGGTTGCTGCATGGGAGCATGGAAATGCCCGGGGCCCTGATCGCGGCCCTGGCCGTGGAACTGGCCGCCATGCGAGTGACCACCGAAGTGCTGCTGTCCTGGCCCCTGCTGCGGGCCAAAGTGGTGGTGGTGCTGCGCCGGACCACGCGGGCTGCCAAAGCGCTGCGGCCCCGCCCCCTGCTGGGGACCAAAGCGGTGTCCGAAACGCTGGCCACGGCCAAAGCCACGTCCGGCACCGAACCTGCCGCCGCCCTGGCCGAAACCCGGGTGCTGACCGAAGCGCTGGCCAAAACGGTGCCCAAAGTACTGCTGAGGACCGCCGGGGCCTCCGGGCGGGCCGCCCTGGGGGCCGTGAAAGTGCTGTCCGCCACGGGGTGCGCCGAACTGGCCGCGATGCCCAAAGGACTGCGGGCCACGGCCGCCGAAGCGCCCGCCAAAGCCGCCGTGCTCATGCCCGCGCGGGCCCTGCTGGTGCTGGAAGCCGTGATGCTGCTGGTGATGCTCGCCACCGGCCTGAGGTGCTGGATTTCCCGGACCGGGGCGTCCCTGAGGCTGGGGATGCTCCATGCGGTGCTCCTGGTGGTGCTCGCCGCCCTGCTGCCCATCCATAGGCGGACGGCGGAAGTTTCCACGGCCCTGATCGTGGTCCTGGCCACGGTGGTCGCCGCGCTGGGCATCGACCGGGCCGCGCCGGCCATCATTCTGAGGCGGGTTCAAGGGGGCGCGGGGTCCGGGGCCCTCAGGGCGCTGGGGGGCGCTGCGAGGGACCTCCGAACGCGGGGAGCCCTCGCGGGGGGCTTCGGCACGGGGCGCTTCGCGGCGCTCAGGTGCGGGGGCCGGAGGCGGGCTCTGCGGAGCGGCCTGGGGCGGCGGCGGGGGC
>DDFC01000038.1 GCA_002336895.1 Verrucomicrobiaceae bacterium UBA1938
ATCGCCCGCCGTGGCTCCATTCGCCCTGGGCGAAAGCGTGACCTCGTAGCGTTTGTACCCAGCCATCCTGATCTCCACCAGATGACTCCTTTTGCGCGACAGCTCGATCTCCGCCGGCGTCGTGCCTGCGGGTTTATCATCCACCGTGATCGCCGCCCCCACCGGCTGGCTCGTCACATGGATGGTCTGGCTGCTGCCATGGATGATCGAAGCGCAGCTGCACAAGCAAACAGCGCCAGACACCAGAGCCGCCAGCGGGAGGCGCGGGAGGAAGACAGAAAATTTCATGAGCAAAGGAGCAAAAGAGAACAGGGGCAAAAATGCAAAAGTGGAGACAGCAGCCTGCAGGGGCGTCAGGGCGTTACAGAGGCAGCTTTGAGATCTCCTCCAGCCCCGCCTTGATGCTTTCACGCATGGCCCCTTCAATGGCCAGCTTCAACCGCTTCACCCCCACAAAAGCCTCGCCCGCGCCCGTCGTGTGAGAGCGCCTGATGTTCTTATGCCACACCAGCCTGTCAGACTGCGCCTCCCGCACACGCCAGGACACATCCGCCGTCACCGTCATGCTAAAGCCCATCATCGGCCGGTCCAGCTCGATCAGCCGCACCTCCAGACGGTAATCCGCATTGCCAGAGCGGAACACCCGCGAGAAAACATCATTCTGCTCGATCGTGGACTGAATCGCAGCCGCAAAATCCTGATTCGACACGGTAAAAGCCGACGGCCTCTTGGTTTCCTCACCACCCGTCACCGCCAGGACCACCGTCTTGTTAAATTTCCGCGTCGAAATCCCCGCAGGCACCATCGCCGTCGGGCTCGTCGGCGCCGCACAACTCGCCATGACGGCACAACAAACAACACACAGACTCAGGCGGGCAAAAAAGTGCTTCATGGAAATTTTTAGATCAAACAGCCGTTCGCAACCAACTTCAAAAGTCCCCAGGCACCGGCAAAAGATGGTGACTATTTCGGCAGAAACAGCTTCACATCATCCACCCACTGGGCATCAAGAGCCTTAAAGCAAATCTCCTGCCACCCCAAAATCAAAGCAAGCCCCCCATCCTTGATTTTGCCCCCTCCAAAATCCAATTCCTTGAATTCGGCCTCTCCCACCACACCCCCCCACCCTCGGGCAAGCCCCTGACCCCACCACACCCCGCATCTCCTCAGAAACTCCACATCCCACCGGCTTCCCAATTTCACCGGAATCCACGATTTCAGCAAATGCTGAAACAAAGCGACAAATGAATACAGGGCATCCTGTAGAAGGATCCGCATCTCACACCACTACGCAGCATCCACCGGCACCTGCATCAAGTTTTGGATCTCATTATAGAGGGTAATGTCGGCCGAAGTCTCAATACTCACGATCAGGCTGTAGCGCAGCGGCTTCTTGTGGCAGCGACGCCAAGGCGAGTCGTTCGGAAAGCTTCTGGAGGCCCACCAGCCTTTCTTTGGAAACACCGCAATGCGATCCATGGAAGCCAGGTCTGCCGCAGATCCTTGCCACACATCCTGGATCAGCGAGCCTCCTTTGCCACGGAGTTTGGGGCCAAGCGCCCAGGCGCTGTCATTCAGAGGCCTCGCATCACTTCCTTCTTCTGTATCCGGCTCCTCATCCTCCTCATTGGCAGCAGCCGATACATGCTGCATGAAATCATCCTCACTCTCATCTTTGTGTCTCACACGAAAGCGCAGAAGAGCGCACCCGTAGCGATACCGGGAACCGGGAATGCGGTTGCTTGCAGAAGGATTGGGGGCGGCGAAGTATGAAAGGGTGACTCGCATCGTGCATGTCACCGCCCCTAGGCTGCGCAGCAGTTCTGCTGGCAGATCGATGCGGTGTACATGGCAGTCGTTAAGGCTCGCATTGCCGGCGCTACCCTTGTAAGGGGTCAGTACATCCTCGCGCAGCAGCGTCACCTCGCGCTGAGAGCTGTGGGTGGCACGTGCCACATCAGGCTCTCCATAGCCACAGCAGCGCAGCAGCCGGATGAATTGTTCGCGGTTCTGTCGCCGATGCGGGTTCAGTCCTGCCAGCATGGCGTCAGACCACCGGGCAGAGTGCACCAGCAGTCCGCGCACCGTCTCAGGCCGCAGATGCGGGTACTCGGCAAGGATGGATACGGCCAGATGAGCCGCCAGGGCGGAGGCTGCGCTGGTGGCCCGAAAGGGGGCAATGGGGCGCATCTTGTAGTCTGCAGAGGTGCTCAAAAGATCCAGGGAATCCCGGCGCTCCACACTGCCATCGTGATTTCTCGCCACATTCCCTCCCTCCATGACAATCTCCGGCTTCAGGGGCCAGTGGCCATCCCACGTGCATGAAGTGCGGCTCAGCGGACTTAGCGCACCGCCCGGGGCTATCGGCACCAGCAGGCTCGATTCCGCATCCGTCTCCAGCACACGGTCACGTCGCGTCATGGCACCGACCGTCACTACATTCCATGCCTGGGCCGGGTCCTCGATTTGGCTCTGCTCATTCGTGGCCGCATATTGGTAACCCGTATCCAAGGCAAAGGGGTCCACATTGCCAGCAGATACAATGATCAGGCGCTTGGGCTCATCGGGCTCCTCCGCACCAAAGGCACAATTGTCCAAGGCTGCGGACCACGCTGACGGCTGGCCGTGGATGTCGCCGCTGGCGGTGACTGCCATCACATACACCCGTTTACGGCCTGCGTCCCCAATCTCCGGGGTGGCAATCGCCTGGATAGTGACCGCCCCGTAGTTTTGCGGGTCGTGATCGATCTTCGGGTCGATCAATTTCACACCTTCCAGCTTATGCTGCTGATTCCAGGCATCTCCTGCATCAGCCAGTCGCCGCACGTCTGCGTAAGCCGCCAGGCCGGCCATCAGAGTACCATGCCCGCTGCCCCGCTCGGAATCGCTCGGGTCTCTATCCGGGAAGATCGTGTGATTGTCAGCCTCAGCCAAAACGGGAGCCAGGAGCGGATGTCCGCGATTGATTCCCGAATCAAGAATGCACACCGCAGGCGCATCTGCGCCAGGCGGGGTCATCTGCTGTAGCGCCAGCCCGATCCATTCATGCTGCTCATCTCCCGAAAGATCGCTGAGCTCATAATGCCAGGGCCTTGCCGCCCGGACCTCCGCCAGCGTGTTGAGCAGATCCAAGGAAGACTCAATCTGTTGTCGAGTGCCACTGCCCACCATGACGATGTGCTCGGGCAGCTTCAGCTTTTCCGGCCTCAATGACAGGCCGCATTGCGCAGCCCATGTTTCGAATGCCTCCACATTGGGTGGCGGATTTCGCCGGATCCAAAACTGCCACCAATGCACGGCCTCGTCTTCAGGCATCGGCTCGGCATCCGTCCACAGAGACTGCAAGGCCGCTCGTGCTATGCGGCTGACATTCGCCACCCATGGATTTGGAATGTTGCCCAAGTCAGTCGTTTCCTCGGCATATCGTTTGAACTTTCCTGCCAGCGCGGTCAGCTGCCCATACGGGACGTGAAGCAATACCCTCGTAAACTCCCGGCCATCCTCCGTCCTCAGCAGTCTCGCTTGCAAGATCGAAATGGTGCTCCCCGTGGAGAGATCGTGAATGTCTTTGGAAGAAAATGGAAACCCAGGCTCGGAATCAATTTCGAGGATGAGGTCCACCCGCCCAGGCATGCCATGGTTGAGTCGGTCGAACTCGATGGTTTCAATCTCCCTCTCAACTGCCTGAATTTGTGCCGAGAGAGCCTGGTAGTGCTTCGAGCGTTCGACGTTGTGAATCTTCGACGGAGAGCGTTGACCAGCCGGCGCATTCACTCGCGTGGGCTCCGCCGTGATAACCAGATGTTTCAGCGTCGGTTTCGGGGATTGGAAAAACGGAAGCTGATCGGCTGGCACGGCACGGGGACAGGTTTAGTGATTCAGAAACAGCCTCCGCTCTGTCAGCGCAGAGATCAGCATGGGCGTCGTCAGCATCTTGTAGCCACGTATGAGCATCTCCTTGGTGGCCTCTTCGCAGGCCCGGGTGATCTCCGCATAGTTCAGTCCCTTGGCAGCCTGTAGAATTTTCGACTTTTCCAGCTTGGCAGCATTCAGGCCTCGCAGCCGTGCCTGCACAGTTTCCCATACATGATCCTCTTCGGGCAGGCCGAACTCAATCAAGTCATCAAACCGACGATACAGCGCCTTGTCGAGCCGTTCGCCATGATTGGTGGCCGCGATCACGAGACTGTTGCTGGTGAGCTTTTCGATGAAGGTCAGAAAGCTGTTCAGCAGCCTGCGCATTTCGCCCACATCGCCCGTGAAGTCCCGCGTGTAGCCAATGCTGTCAAACTCATCAAAGAGATACACGGCACGCGTGCGGTTCACCGTTTCAAAGATCACGCGCAGCTTGGAGAGCGACTCGCCCAGATAGCGGGTGATCAGGCTGTCCAGCCGCACCACGAAGAGAGGCAGCGCCAGCTCTGCTGCCAGCGCGGAGGCCGTCATTGTCTTGCCACAGCCGGGCGGCCCGGTAAAGAGCAGTCGCTGGCGTGGGCGCAGTCCATGCTCCTTCAGACGTGTGAGATTCTGCTGCTCCTCCAGGATGCGGCCTACGCGTAGGCGCAGCGGCTCCGCAAGGATGAGATCACTGATCTTGCAGGTGGGCTCTACATGCTCCAGCAGCTCTGCGGCTTCTCCCTGGGGCTGAGCCACATGGAAAATGGATAGGTTGGACTTGGGGGGCGATTTTCGCTGCTTGGCCTTGTCCACCAGCGACTTCAGCTCCGCAGCCAGTGCCTCGTGCCCACGTCGTGCCTCCGCCGCCGCCATTTGCAATGCGATGGCATAAAACCTCTCGTCATCGCCGGTGCCATGACTTTGCAGTAGAGCTTTGATTTGTGTGGCAGTGGCCATTGAGTTCTTTTCGTTATTTAATTAATCTAAAACACCGGGCGGTTCAATACGACAGAAGGAGCTTTCTTTGTGCTGGGTGCAAAGAATTCATGATCAATCGCTTAATCGGATGTCTCCATGGGGTAAATCTTCATGTTCTCTGCTGTTGAGCGCATCAAAGCTATGTGTTCCCCCCACTCACCGATCCCAATAATCCCCCACCTCTGGCGGCACCTCGACCATCCAGCTGCCGTCGCGTTTGAGGCGGGAGGCGATGCGGCCGTCGAGCTGGTGTTCGATCTCGCGGCGGTAGAGGTTGGCGTCCATGAGGGTCCACTTGTTGCTGCGGAGCTGGAGGAGCTCGGCCACGCGGCTGCGGGTCACGGCGCCCGCGCCTTTGTCCAGGGTGGCGCCGGAGCCGATGTCTTCGATGTAAATGAGGTCATAGCGGCTATAATCGCGCGGGGCGCGGAAGTCCTGCAGGTCCACGGCGGGGATGAGGTGGGCCACCTCAGGGCTGCGCTGACCGGTGGCGGTGGGGATCTTCCACAGGCCGCGTGCGGTGGCGCTGCGCAGGCAGGAAAGGACCTGCTTCAAGATATGCGTCTTGCCCACGCCGGAGGGGCCCAGCAGGCTGAGCCAGCGGCGTGGCGGCTCGTGGCGGATCACCGCGCTGCACCAGGCCTGCACTGCCGGCAGCACCTCGCGCAGTCCAGGGTGGTAAACCTCAAACCGCCACGGCCACGCGGCCACATGCGGGTGGATCCCGGCATCATCGGCAGGGGCTGTCAGGGCGCGATCTGTGCGCAGGAGTTGGGCGGTGGATTGCATCGGTGTGGGGGAGTTTCAGGTTTAAAGTTCAAAGTTTAAAGTTGGGGCCGTGGCAGGAATGCCGTGGTGACTAGGAATTTGGGTCCGCAGTGCGTGGCGGGGGTGGGAATGCCCCGGTGACTTGGGGCGTGTTTCATGCCGTTGATGGACTGCCCACCTCTTCCTCTTCCTCTTCCNNACTGAGCACTGAGCACTGAGCACTGGCTCCGCATCACGCATACCTCCCGGGTCGGTTCGCGGTATCACTACGCAGGGTAGCAGGACGTGCTGTTGTCTGGTAGCCAGCAGAAGAAGCGGCATGCAGCCGCGTGCTGCGCTGCTGGTCATTCGCACGCCATTTCTGCCACCAGGCGGAAAGCGCGTGCTGCGGGCGCTGCACCGCATTCCCATCGCGATCCGTCCAGCGGCCCGTGGCTGTGAGAGGCCGTGCCTCGTGCTCATGCCACCAGATCTCCGCCTTGTCCGGCGGGCAGCCGATCGCGGAGGCCCAGGCCTGCACCGTGGGCAGGTCCGGCGTGCAGGGCTGTGCAGCGGCCCCTGGCGGCATGGCGTGCAGGGCAGGGGCTGGGGCAGCGCGCCCGGCGCAGGCTGCGGCTCCCGCTTCATGCGCGCACGCGCCTGCGTTGTTTGCGTCCTCCGGTACTGAGGTGGGTGGTGGGTGGTCAGCGGTGGGTGGTGGGCATGCCGCATGCAAAAGAGCAGCACTGCTGGCTGAATGCAGGGGCTGGCAATGCACAGGCAATGCTGCAGCATCGCTGAAAGCATGCGGGTGCATGCATTCCACAGGCAAAGCGGCGGCATCATCCGCAGCGGCATCGGGCTCCGGCGGCAGCGGGGTGTTTTTGTGCCAGCGGCTGGCCGCCATCTTGCGCGCCTTTTCAGACGCCTTGGCGATCCTCTTGCGCTGCTCTGTGCGGATGATCTCCAGCCGCGCATTCCGCCGACGGCCATCGGTGCCCAGCGGCAGCTTGGCCAGCACGGCGGGCGTCACGCCCTTGCCGCCCAGGCGCTTCAGTGCGGGCACATCGGCAGGAAGGCCCTGCTGCAGCCACTGGTGGCACAGCAGGCGCAGGTAGGAGAGCTGCTCGGCATCGCTCAGGGAGGCCACGCCCACCAGCCAGCGCTCCGGGTAGAAGTCAAACGCCGGCGCATCGCGCACCGTCGCATCGGGGCTCTCGTCATTGGTGGGTGTCGGTGTGGGGGTGCTCATGCGTGGTATTTCAGGGTAGAGTGTGGTCTTTCCATTATCGTCCTCGTCCTCCTACTCGTCCTCGATCACAGCACTTCGCAGACACAGCAGAAGGACGAATGGTGAATCAGCAGGTCGAAAGCAGGGCAAAGGAGAAACAGAATCAGCGCACCTCGGCAGCCATCACCCGGGGCCGGATCTCTCCGTCCTCCCGGGCGTCCGCTGCTCCGGCCAGGCGGCGGCGGAGGGCGTCTGCCGCCAGGGCGAGGCGAGCGGCATGCTGTCGTGCTGACTCTGCTGCGCCTGCCGCTGCATGGCTGCATCTGGCGCGGTGGCAGCGCCGGGCTGCGGGGGCCTGGGGGGCTCCAGCGCGGGCTTGCGCTTGCGGCTGTTGCGCCGGTTGCGGTCGCTCAGCTGGTGCAGCTTCAGTTTCAGCGCCTCGCCCTCCAGCTTTCTGCAGCTCTCGTGCATGCGCAGCAGGCCGCGTTTCAGCAGGGAGAAGTTCAGCTTCTGCGTGGAGAGGTCGTGGCCCGGCACATCGCGCCAGGTGATCCCGTGCCACATGGCCTCATCCCCCTCGGCGGGCGGCTGGGGTGAGCGGGCGCGTGCCCTGGTCTCAGAGCCCGGCGCTGGTGGCGCAGGCCTGTGTGGATCGCTCCCCGGATTTGGCTGCATAGGTGCTGGTATGGCGTGGTAGGTGTGTCTGTGATGAGTATCTGGGTGGGGGATGTGGGATGTGGGGTGTGGGGTGTGG
>DDFC01000029.1 GCA_002336895.1 Verrucomicrobiaceae bacterium UBA1938
ATGCTGGATGCTGGATGCTGGATGCGTTAGGCGGGGACGAAAGGGGGTGGGTGTGGCGGGGCTTTCTTTTGCGGGCAGGAGTGCCCGCATCACTTTGGTGGGTGCGGGGCGGTGGATTGGGGGTAGCCTGAGGAGGGGAGGGGGAATGACCCGCAAAAATGGGCGGAAATGTGGCTTTCCGCATTTGCACTCAAAACAAATGGGCGCATGCTGCGCGCCCCCCCTCATGAGTGCTACACTGCCGTACCGCGCTAACGCGGATTTCCTCGAGTCCAAGTATGTGGACTGGAAAAAAGACCCTGCTTCCGTCGAACCGCTTTGGTCTTCGTTTTTTGAAGGTTTTGAACTGGGCATGGCCCGTCTGCCGACGAAGGCGGGTGAGGCTGCGGGCGGTGGCGGTGATGCGGCGCCTCTTTCTGAGAAGACGCTGAGCTTCCGGATGCGGGTGACGAATGCGCTGCAGAATTTCCGTGCGCTGGGCCATACGGCTGCACACCTGGATCCGCTGAGCAATGCGGGCCCGGAGGTGCCGTCTCTGACGCTGGCGGGGCTGGGATTCACCGCGGAGGAGCTGGAGGAGGATGTGCAGACGCATCTTTTCCGCAACGGGCAGACGATGAAGCTCAAGAACATGCTGGCGGAGCTGCAGCAGATCTACTGCCGGAAGACGGGTTTTGAATTCATGCACATCCACCACCCTGAGGTGCGTGCGTGGCTGCTGGACCGCGTGGAGGGCCGTGACCTGAATGCGAAGCCGGATGCGCAGGACCAGCTGAAGGCGCTGCGCTGGCTGCTGGAGGCGGAGTCTTTTGAGCGATTCCTGCACCGCCGGTTTGTGGGACAGAAGCGTTTCTCGGTGGAAGGCGGGGAGAGCATGCTGGTGGCGCTGGAGACGCTGCTGGAGGCGCTGCCTGCGGCGGGTGGCAAGGAGATCATCCTGGGGATGGCGCATCGCGGCCGTCTGAGCGTGCTGGCGAACTTTCTGAGGAAGCCGCTGGAGTATCTCTTCTATGAGTTTAGCGAGAACTATGTGCCGAACATGGTGTCTGGCGATGGTGACGTGAAGTATCACCTGGGATTTGAGACGGTGCGCCAGACGAGCGGCGGGAACACGGTGGGCGTGATGCTGGCACCGAACCCGAGCCATCTGGAGGCTGTGGACCCGGTGGTGGAAGGGATGGCGCGTGCGCGCCAGCGTGCGCTGGGCGACACGAAGGAGCGCAAGAAGGTGGTGCCGGTGCTGGTGCACGGGGATGCGGCGTTTGCAGGCCAGGGTCTGGTGGCGGAGGTGCTGAACCTTTCGCAGCTGCCGGGCTACCGCACGGGCGGCACGGTGCATATCATCATCAACAACCAGATCGGCTTTACGACGATGCCGGAGGATGCGCGCAGCTCCGACTATTGTACGGACGTGGCGAAGATGATCGAGGCGCCGGTTTTCCATGTGAATGGCGACTGCCCGCTGGAAGTGATGAATGCGACGAGGCTGGCGTTTGAGTTCCGCCAGACGTTTGGCCGCGATGTGATCATCGACATCGTGTGCTACCGACGCCACGGGCACAATGAGACGGACGAGCCCGGATTTACGCAGCCGAACATGGCGCGCGCGATCGCGGAGCATCCGTCCACGGCGACGCTGTTCCGCCTGGATCTGGCGGCGACGGGCGTGCTGGACGAGGCTGGTGCGGCTGCGCTGCAGCGCGAGCTGGACGACCAGCTGGAGCAGGGGATCAAGACGCTGGCGGACCGCGACAAGGGTGCGGACGGCGGCAATCCGTTTGAGGGCAGCATGGCGATGCCGCAGCCTGCGTATGACTACACGCCGGTGAAGACGGGCGTGGCGCTGACGAATCTGCAGAAGATCGGGCAGCGGCTGCTGGAGACGCCGGAGGAGTTCAACCTGCATCCGACGATTGCGAAACGCTTCCTGGCCGCGCGCAAGAAGGCGATCGAGGCCGGCGAAGGAATCGACTGGGCGTATGCGGAGTCGCTGGCGTTTGGCAGCCTGCTGACAGAAGGGCACGGAGTGCGCCTGAGCGGGCAGGACGTGCGACGCGGTACGTTCAGCCAGCGACACAGTGTGTTTTATGACAGCCAGACGCGCGAGCGGTACATCCCGCTGAACAATCTGGCTGCCGAACAGGGCCGCTACTGCGTGTACAACAGCCTGCTTTCCGAAGCTGCGGTGCTGGGCTTTGACTACGGGTACTCGCTGCTGGCGAGCAACCTGCTGGTGTGCTGGGAGGCGCAGTTTGGTGACTTTGTGAACGGCGCGCAGGTGATCATCGACCAGTTCATCTCGAGTGCCGAGAGCAAGTGGCAGCGACCGAGCCATGTGACGCTGCTGCTGCCGCACGGGTATGAAGGCCAGGGGCCGGAGCACTCGAGCGCGCGACTGGAGCGATTCTTGCAGCTGTGTGCCGGTGGCAACATGCAGGTGTGCAACTTCACGACGCCTGCGCAGTATTTCCATGCGCTGCGCCGCCAGATCAAGCGCAGCACGCGCAAGCCGCTGGTGGTGATGACGCCGAAGAGCCTGCTGAGGCATCCGAAGTGTGTGTCGAAGCTGAGCGAGATGGCGGAGGAGACGACTTTCAGGGAAGTGCTGGACGACGAGCATCTGCTGGCGGCGCCGGAGCGCATCACGCGCCTGATCCTGTGCAGCGGCAAGGTGTACTACGACCTGCTGGAATTCCGCGAGGAGCACAAGATCAAGAATGCGGCGATCATCCGCATCGAGCAGCTGTATCCGCTGAACTACGAGATGCTGAAGGAGATCGTGGCGAAGTACCCGCGTGCGCAGAAGAAGTGGATCTGGTGCCAGGAAGAGCCGCGGAACATGGGTGCGTTTTACTACATCCGCCCGCGTCTGGAAGAGCTCTCGAACCACAAGCTGCGGTATGCAGGCCGCGAGCGCAGCTCCAGCCCTGCCGCCGGCTCCAAGGCGATCCACTCCCTCGAGCAGGACAAGCTCGTGGAGTCCGCGTTCAGCGTTTGATTCAACCCGCAGCTTTAGAATTACTCCCCCTACTCCGTCATGCCCTCAGACATCAAAATACCCGCACTCGGCGAATCCGTCGCCGGTGGACAGATTGCGAAATGGCACTTCAAAGAAGGTGATTACGTCAAAACTGGCGACATCCTGCTGACGCTGGAAACCGACAAGGTGGCCGCTGAAGTGACAGCGGAAGCCAGTGGAGCGCTGCACATTGGCAAGCAGGCCGGTGAAGATGTGGAAGTGGGCGGCGTGGTGGGGCAGATCGACGAGAGCGCGGCAGCACCTGCTGCGAAGGCTGAAGCGCCGAAGCCGGCTCCGGCAGCGGCTGCTGCTCCCGCACCTGCGGCAAAGGAGGCTGAGAAGCCTGCGAACGTGACGGAATTTAAAGTGGTGCCGAAGCCTGAGCCGACCCCGGCTCCTGCGCCGAAGGCCGCTCCGGCCCCGGAAGGCCGTGTGACGCGCAAGAAGATGACGCCGCTGCGCAAGAAGATCGCCGACCAGCTGGTGAGCGCGCAGCGCACGGCTGCGATCCTGACGACTTTCAACGAGTGCGACATGAGCAACATCATGGCGCTGCGCTCGCAGCTGCAGGACAACTTTGTGAAGAAGAACGGCGTGAAGCTGGGCTTCATGAGCTTCTTCATCAAGGCTGTGGTGGAAGCGCTGAAGGCGGTGCCTCAGATCAACGTGCGCGTGGAAGGCGACGAGATCGTGCAGCAGCACTACTATGACATCGGCGTGGCGGTGGGCACGGAGCGCGGGCTGATCGTGCCGGTGCTGCGTGACGCGGACCAGAAGAGCTTTGCGGACCTGGAGAAAGACATCCTGGGCTACGCGGCGAAATCCAAGGAAGGCAAGATCCAGGTGAGCGACCTGACGGGCGGTGTCTTCACCATTTCCAACGGTGGTGTGTACGGCTCCCTGCTGAGCACGCCGATCATCAACCCGCCGCAGAGCGCGATCCTGGGGATGCACAGCATCCAGCAGCGCGCGGTGGTGGTGGACGGCCAGGTGGTCGTGCGCCCGATGATGTACCTGGCGCTGAGCTACGACCATCGTGTTGTGGATGGCAAGGAGGCGGTGACCTTCCTGATCCGTGTGAAGGACTGCATTGAAAATCCGGCACGCATGCTTGTGGGAGCGTGAGGAGACGCTGAGTCTGCCACTCAAGATTCGAAGACCGCAGAGTTCCTGGAAGCAGGGTTCTGCGGTCTTTTTGTGTGCCTGACCCAGGATAAGGTAGAATGATGAAGGGTAGAATGATGGTCTGCATTCCCGGTTTTGGACCGGTTTTCGAAAAGCCGTCAGATTGCCCGGGCGGCGGAGCGGCCCCATTGGCTGCGTTGGTCGCTTGCCTGTTATTCTCAAATAGCAGGCGGCGCTCCCGCCTTGCCACTGGGGCCGCTGCGCTCGCCGGTTCAATCGGACATTCTTTTCGAGAACAGGTCTAATCGGGTGCCATGTCAGTCTATTATGCAATTTTCAATAGTTGCTTGCCTGTGATTTTTCACTGGCAGGCGAGCTCTCGCCTTGCCTTTGGGGCGCCGCGCTCGCCGGTTCAATCAGACATTCTCTGCGAGAACCGGTCATGGTTCTATGAGGGATGAATAAAGGAGAACCTCAGGACAATCTTTTTGAGAAGCGGGCGAAATCTGCGATAGAGTCAATTTATTGCTGAACAATGAGACCGTCAGGCGTTCTCATCTTAAGCCTGAAGTGTTTTAGATGGCATTTGATCCCCCCAGCACGAATCCGACGAGTGAGGCGCACGCGCCGAAGGGGTGGGGTGTGTGGCTGCGAAACAAGTTTCTGGCGGGGCTGGCGCTGGCGCTGCCGCTGATCATCACGTTCTGGATCCTGTTTTCGATCTACGACCTGCTGCATGCGTGGAGCAAGCCGGTGCTGGCGCAGACGGTGAACCTCATCAATGAGTTCTCCGAACAGCCGCTGCTGAACATCGAGGACCCGAACCTGGAGAGCCTGACGAATTTCATCGGGTTCCTGTTTTCGGTGCTGGCGATCCTGGGGCTGGGCTTCATGGCGACGAACGTGATCGGGGTGCACATCGTGGCAGCGGTGGACAAGCTGCTGCTGCGCATCCCGCTGGTGGCGGTGATCTACCGGCCGCTGAAGCAGGTGATCGACGCCTTTCGCAGCCTGGGAGGCACGAAGCAGAATTTCAAACGGGTGGTGTACGTGGAGTATCCGGTGCCGGGGATGCGGATGATCGGCTTTGCCACCGGGCAGTACTGTGATGCCCAAACGGGCAAGGCGCAGACCTGCGTGCTGCTGCCAACGGCGCCGAGCCCGATGACGGGCATCCTGCTGGTGGTGGACTCTGAGAAGATCTCGGATGCGCCGATCACGATCGAAGAGGCGATGAAGATGATCATCTCCGGGGGGCTGGTGTCTCCGCTGAATGCAGCGCCGCTGAACCAGAAGCCTGCTGCGGGATCTCTGGCTGAGCCGCCAGTGCCTGCGCCCGAGCCTGAACTGGAGCTGCCAGCAGGACTGCCGAGGGCGGAGGATTTTGATGCGGGAGACACGGAGATCCTGGCACAGTCTCTGGACATCAAGAGCGGGAAGCGCTGGCTGCGTGCGCTGCCGTGGAAGAAACGCTGAATTTTACGGTGATCATCGACTGGCAAACCTGGCAGCCCGGAACGCGCGCGACGCTGATGTTCATCCTCGATGAAGTGAAGCGGGAGGTGCTCCTTATTCGGAAGAAGCGAGGGCTGGGGGCGGGGAAGATCAACGGGCCGGGAGGGAAGATCGATCCCGGTGAGAGCTCGCTGCAATGTGCGATCCGCGAGACGCAGGAGGAGCTGGGCGTGACGGCACTGGACCCGGTGCATCATGGGGAGCTGTGGTTTCAGTTTGTGGACGGGCTGCGGATGCACGTGGACGTTTATGTGGCCACGAAGCATGAGGGAGACCCGGTGGAAACAGACGAGGCGGTGCCGATGTGGACGCCGCTGCATGCGCTACCTTTTGATGAGATGTGGGCGGATGACATCCACTGGCTGGAGAGGATGCTGGTGGAGCGTGAGCGGTTTCTAGGAAGGTTTGTGTTTGATGATGACAAGATGCTCACACACGAAGTGAAGTGGGGGTGAGTTTTTTGATTCCAGACGAAGGCGGATCGTGGGTATGATCCGGGCATGAAATGTCTCCTGCTGCTGTGTGGTATTTTCTGGGTTCAGGCTGTGTGTGTGGCTGCGGCTGATGATCCGCCGAACATCGTGCTGGTGATGGCGGATGACCAGGGGTGGGGAGACATGGCCTACAACGGGCACCCGGACCTGAAGACGCCGAATTTTGATGCGCTGGCCAAGGAGGGGGTGAGGTTTGACCAATTCCACGCGGCTGCGCCGGTGTGCTCTCCCACACGAGGGAGTGTGCTGACAGGGCGCACGCCGAACCGGTATGGGTGCTTTTCCTGGGGGTATCCGATCCGGCCGCAGGAGATCACGATCGCGAAGGCGCTGAAAACGGCGGGGTATGCGACGGGGCATTTTGGGAAATGGCATCTGGGCTCTGTACAGAAAGACAGTCCGGTGAGCCCGGGGGCGTGCGGCTTTGATGAGTGGGTGTCGTCGCCGAACTTTTTTGACCTGGATCCGGTGCTGAGCGTGCAGGGGAAGGCGACGCCGTTTCAGGGAGACAGCTCGGACGTCACGGTGGAGGAGGCGCTGAAATTCATCCGGCGGTGCGCTGAGAAGAAGCAGCGGTTTCTGGCAGTGGTGTGGTTTGGCTCTCCGCATGATCCGCACCAGGCACTGGAGGCGGACCGTGCGCTGTATGAGGGGCTGCCAGAAAAGCAGCAGCACTTTTATGGAGAGATCACGGCCATGGACCGGGCGTTTGGGAAGCTGAGGGGAGAGCTCAAGAGCCTGGATCTGCGGGAGAACACTCTCTTATGGTACTGCAGCGACAACGGCGCACTGCCGAAGGTGGGCTCGACGGGCGGAAGGCGGGGATTTAAGGGCCAGATTTTTGAGGGTGGACTGGCGGTGCCAGCGCTGGTGGAGTGGCCGGAGGCGTTTCCGGAGCCGAAGGTCATCAAGGCACCGTGTGTGACCTCTGACATCTATCCGACGGTGCTGGGGCTGGCGGGGGTGAAGATGGAGAAGCAGCCGCCGCTGGACGGGATCGACCTGATGCCGCTGCTGACCGGGGAGGTGAAGAAGCGGACGCAGCCGATCGGATTCTGGGATTACGGGCAGAAAGGGATCGCCACGCCGTCGAAGGCCTGGATGGATGAACTGCTGGCGGCGCAGGCCAAGGGGGAAGAGCCGAAGGACCCGGCGCGGCTGAGGCCGGATGCGGGGGAGATCGGCCAGCCGGTGTCTGTGACGGAGTTTCCGGGACACGCGGCATGGCTGGACTGGCCGTGGAAGCTGCACCGGGTGGAGGACCGGAAGAGCCATGAGGTCTCCTGGGAGCTGTACAATCTAGCGAATGACCCTGACGAGAACAATGTGCTGCTGGCAGAGCAGCCGGAGCGGGTGCCGCAGATGCAAAAGGAGCTGGAGGACTGGCTGGAAAGCGTGGCGCGGAGCCTGAACGGGGAGGACTACGGGAAGTAAATTGAATGCTCTAGGAGTGGCCGGGGGGGGAAGCGATGATGGCAGCTCGCTGCTCCCGCCTTTCCGCATTCATTGGACGGCGTACCTTTTGGAGCGCCCTCGACGCCACAGACCCGAATCTTCGGACCCGCACAGCGGTTCCCTACCAGCTCTGCGGTGTGCGCTGTTCTGGATGGTTGTGCTGTGCTGGGCATCCCTGGAGTTTTGTGTCACCGCTACGCGGTTCCACGGGAGTAAGAGGCGCGTTGGGCGTTTACCGTGGGTTGGCACCCACGGCTATTATTGTGCCAGCCCTACGGGCTTTTGGAGATGGGCGGAGCTTTATCCTGCGTACGGTGTCTTGAGGACGTAGTTGATTTGGGCGGTTCAACTCGAATGGAGGCGATGAGTGGGGCTGGATTTGCCAGGATTGAATGAACGCTTAGTTTTCAGAGGAAAGGAGGCGCTCTATAAAAGAACTGGCGCGCACATTTGAGTACGTGCTTGCCAGGTCGTCATTGAGTGCTAAAAGAAAGATGGAATTGAAAAGCCAAATCGCTGAAATTTTAGGATTTCGAATTCATTAAGGATTCTAGAATTTCAAAAATTTACTTTAAATTCTAAAAATATCTTGCGGTAGTAGGATGTTTCGTGTTACTATAACTTCAATTGCGGGTATAGCTTAGTGGTAAAGTTCCAGCCTTCCACGCTGGCCATGTGGGTTCGATTCCCACTACCCGCTCTGAGGACACGTCAACATCTGTAAATTTATCTTTATGCCGCTCATGAAAGCTGTCCCTTGCTCTCGCTTTGCGAGCGTTGCCGCTTGCCTGTTTATGACGGCTGCCGCCTCAGTGGCCATGGCTGAAACAGCCACCAACTGCGCCGAGATCTCGAATGATGTGAAGGTGGCGGTGGAAAAAGACCCCACGAAGGTGCTGATGGTGGTGGAAGATGCGCTGGTGATCAATGAAGGCTGCGCGCATGACATTGTGAAGACGGCAATCGTGGCCTCCAAGGCTGACTCCACGATGGCGAGCCAGATCGTGCAGACAGCGGTTTCCGTGGCTCCCAAGATGGCTGGGGTGATCAATGATGCGGCCACGGCGGTGATCCCTGGACTGGCAGCCGCGACCCCTGCACCGGCCCCGGCTCCTGCGGCGGCGTCCGTTGAGTATGAGCGTCCTGTGTTTCCTGTGTCTGGGAAGAATCCTGACAAGAATCCGGTGGTGCCGGTTTCCAAGGAGCCTGACTTTTTCATCCCCTCCACCATCCGCGGCGTGTTTCTGCTGCTGCCGCCCGCTTCCGGCCCGCTGCCGCCCCGTACGAACACGAATCCGGTGTCTCCTTCGACCTCGATTCCCTAACCGGCATCCCCTGAAGCAAAGCAATTTCGCCATTGGTCATTCAAATGGTCTCCACCTTCATGCGCTCTAAACTGGCAATCCTAGTCCTGGCCCTCGCGGTGCTCTGCCCTGTGGCACTGCGCGCGCAGGGGCTCGTGGCGATCCAGAACTACTCGGCTGACTTTCGCACGGAGGAGCCGCTGACCTTTGCGCTGAACGCGACGAGCGGGTATGACCTGCTGAAGTACAAGGTGGGCTCGCCGACGCTGAGCAACATCGACTCATGGTATGCGCAGGGCGGGGCCTCGCTGTCCTACACCCGTCCTGACCAGACGACGCCGTTCAGCTTCAGCCTGGAAAGCAGCGTGCTGCAGTATGTGAAAGGGGTGCCGACGTATGGCAACACCTTCTACAACGGGCGTGCGAGCTTCAATGTGGAGCACCGCTTTTCCGAGCGACTGAAGGTGAGCGACAACTTTTACCTGACCTACGGAACGAACCCGACGAGCGCCTTTGGCTACGGCGGGACGAGCGCGCTGTGGAACGGGCAGTTTCTGTATGGGTATAACAACCTCAACGTGAGCTATGCGTGGTCTCCGCGCCTGTCCACGACGACCTCGTATACGTTTGACGGGATTGCTTATCAGGACTCTGCGGTGGCGACCTCGCAGGACCGGTATTCGCACCTGTTTGGCCAGCAGGTGGCGTATAAAGTCTCCAAGCGGACGAGTCTGACGGCGGAGTACCGCTACCGCCTGACGGACTACACGAAGAGCGCCTTTCAGAACTACCACTCTCACTACGCCCTGGCCGGGGTGGACCACGCGTGGAGCGAGAACATGTCGGGGTCTGTGCGTGCGGGTGCGGAGTTTTACCAAAACGCCGCGGTGGACAAGACCAAGCCCTACGCAGAAGCCGCGATCAACTACGCGGTGGCAAGGCAGACGCAGCTGCGCTGGTTTTCGATGCTGGGCTTCAACGGCGTGCTGCTGGGGAACTACACGAGCAGCTACGGTGTGAACACCGGCGTGCAGGTGAACCACCAGGTGACCAAGCGCCTGAGCGTGAACGGCGGAGCGAGCTATGCGCACTCGATGCTCTCCGGTGGAACGACTCCTGACCAGAGGCAGGACTCGGTGTTTCTGAATGCAGGCATCGGCTACCAGCTGATGGACAACCTGAACGTGAACGCGAACTACTCCTTCTCCACACAGCTTTCGAACAACGCCCTGATCGAGTTCAACCGTCATCGGTTCTCCCTCGGAGCCACGGCCACCTTTTAGTCCCAACAGCCCAAACGATCCGCCGGCGGGCAGATTCGACGAGTGCGAATCTCCCGCTGGCGGCATTTCAAGACCGGTTTCTTAATTTCTCCAAACAATCAAGTCTGTGCAGTCATGAACGAGTCCGGCAACGAGTTGCAGAAACACGCGATGGACACCTGGCAGGTGATCAAGAATCGCTTCGGGCTGATTTCCCTGTCGTTTCTGCTGATCTTTGCGGCGGCGGCGGTGCTGACGTACATCATGCCGCGCAAGTATCGCGGACATGTGGAGATGACGATCGAGCGAATCACGCAGGACATCAACGTGTTTGACCGGAACCGCGGGGACAGCCTGGCCTTCACGCAGGAGTACATCAAGACGCAGTTTGAGACGATCACGAAGCCGACGACGCTTTACCCGGTGATCGACAAGCTGGAGCTGGCGAAGAAGTGGCAGCTGCCGAGCCGGCAGGCGGCGCTGGCGAAGCTGAGGGCGAACCTGGAGACGCAGTCGATGCTGAGGTCTGACTTTGTGATCATCGACTACTATGACCAGGATGCGCAGCTGGCGGCGAACATCGCGAATGAGGTGGCGCACAGCTACATGGCGCAGCGCAACAGCATTGAGACGGAGAAGAAGCACAAGGCGCTGGAAGTGCTGCAGCAGCAGATCTCCGAGCAGGAGGGGCTGCGCAGGCAGGCGCAGGTGCGCTCCCATGAGGCGAGGCGCAAGGCGAACATCGTGGGTGACTGGATCGTGGGGGGGAACAACTCGCTGACGCCCGGTGGTGAGATGCGCAGTGAAAAGGACTCGATGGTGATCTCCCGCGAGCAGGCGCTGATGATGGCGGACCAAGACATCCTGGCGCTGCAGTCGGAGATCGACCAGGTGAGCAAGCTGTCTCCGGATGAGCTGATCGAGCAGGCATCTGGGCTGAAGCTGGAGAACCAGAACATCCTGGCGATGACCTCGAAGCTGCAGGAGCTGAAGGTGGCGCGCGAGGGGCTGATGAATGAGGGGCGCGGGCGGATGCACCCGCAGGTGCTGAGCGCGGACAGCCAGATGGCGGAGTACAAGAAGCTGATCCTGGCGGCGGCGCAGGCGCATGTGGCGGGGATGCAGAACCGGCTGGATGTGGCGAAGAAGAAACGTGACTCCCTGCAGGCGAACAACGAGGACGCCAAGAAGGAGCTGCAGGACATGACGGCGCTGTACACGGAGTACAAGACGGCCAAGGACGAGGTGACGTACCTGGAGGACCTGATTGTGAAGATGAGGTCGCGCTACTTTGAAGAAAAGGCAGGGATCGAGCTGGTGAAGTCTCCGGCGACGATCTACTCGGAGGCGGAGCCGGAAGGGAAGCCTGCGAAGCCGAACGTGCCGCTGCACCTGGCGCTGGGCGGTGTGCTGGGGCTGATGTTTGGGCTGGGGCTGGCCTTCTTCCTGGAGTACATGGACACGACGGTGAAGAACCTGGATGACGTGGAGCGCTACCTGGGTGTGCCGGTGCTGGCGGTGGTGCCGAAGGATGTGGGAGTGCTGCACCGATCGAGCGGGTTTAATCCTGATGCGGAGGCGTACCGCATTCTGCGCACGAACATTGAATTCAACCGACGCCACCCCGAGGCCAACTGCCTCAGTGTGGTGAGCGGCGGCGCCGGGGAGGGGAAGTCCACCACGATGGTGAACCTGGCGTATGTGTGTGCGCAGGGCGGGTACAATGTGCTGCTGATCGACGCGGACCTGCGCCGGCCGAGCCTGCACACGCACTTTGACGTGAGCCATGCGACGGGGCTGACGAACTACCTGACGACGGACATCCGGCTGGAGGATGTGGTGCTGCGCACGCAGGTGGAGAATCTGTTTTTCCTGCCCAGCGGGCTGCTGCCTGCAGACAGCGCGGGGCTGCTGAACTCGCAGCGGATGGTGGACCTGATCAAGGAGGTGAAGAGCCGGTTTGACCTGGTGCTGATCGACTCTCCGCCGATCCTGGGGGTGAGTGACGCCTCCGTGCTGGCGAACCTGGCGGACATGACGATGATCGTGGTGCAGCACCGCAAGCTGCCGCGGCACATGCTGATGCGGGTGAAGCAGAGCGTGGAGAACGTGGGCGGCAAGGTGGTGGGGGTGGTGCTGAACAACGTGGACCTGCGCAGCGACGCCCAGTACCAGTACTACACGAGCTACTACACGTACTACTCGCCGACGAATTCGCCGAACGGCGCGCAGGGCGGAAAGTCCCGCCGCCGCAAGATCAAAGCCGAGACGACGGCAACGGCGCTCGGCGGCAGCCAGTCCACGCCGCGAATGGGCGGCGATGATGTTTTTTAAGCCAGACCCACCTTTCTTTGCATGAACTCACGCATTCTCCTCTGCCTCTTCGCTGCATGCGTCTGCGCCTTTAACCCTGCCTCCGCGCAGAACGGCGAGCTGGCGCTGAAGGCCAATGACCGCGTCACGATCTCGATCGGGGGCATCCCGGACAATGAGGTGCCGCAGATCAGCAAGGTGTACACGATCAGCGACAACGGCACGGTGAACCTGCTGCACATCGGCGAGGTGCGCGCGGCGGGGCTGAAGCCGAGCACGCTGCAGCGTGCGATCGAGGAGACGTACAAGGCGCGGGAGATCTACACGCGCCCGACGGTGACGGTGACGACGGATGACAGCGCGACGACGACGCGCATGATCTATGTGATCAGCGGGTGCAACAAGAACGGGCCGATCGCCTACAACACGGGGATGACGATTCTGAAGGCGATTGGTTCTGCGGGGGGATTCTCGCCGTTTGCGAAGCCTAGCCGGACGAAGCTGATCCGCAACGGGGTGACGAGTGAGGTGAATCTGAAGGACATCAGCTCGGATCCTTCGAGGGACATCAAGCTGCAGCCTGAGGATCAGATTATTGTGCCGGAGTGATGGGGGATAGCCCTGCTTGAGGGATGAAGTGTCATGCCACGGGCTTCAGAACACGAGTCTGAAACAACGGGCTGTGCCCAGGCTAGTGGGCATGGGGTTGGGGAGGCAACCGGTCGGTTGATGGTGCCAATGGAGCCAGCGGCAGCGGAGTGTGGCGGGGCGCGCCGCCAACGCTGCTGGAACCCGGCGTGGTGCTGAGAAGCGATGGGTTTGCTGCCCGGTTGTGTCCGTCCATACCCAGGGTTGCCTCGCTGAGGCTCGGCGAACCCTGGGCTGAAATACGCAACCCCTTTGGGGTTGGTGCGAAGAGGGCGCTTGTGTGAGAAAGAGCGGCCTGTGTTTAATAGATCGTGGTATAAATGAACAGCCCGGCCTTGAGGGGCCGGGCTGTCGAGTGGATTGATGCTGCTCTGCCGATGGATTACAGGCCGAGGTCGGTGACGGCGCCCTGGCTGGCGCTGGTGGTGAGCTTGGCGTATTTGGCGAGGACGCCGCGGGTGTAGCGGGGCTTGGGCTGCTTCCACTTGGCGAGGCGGGCCTTCAGTTCCTTGGCGGGGATGCCGAGGGTGATGGCGCGCTTTTCAGCGTCGATGGTGATGGGGTCGCCATTTTTGATGACGGCGATGGGGCCGCCGACGAAGGCCTCAGGGGTGACATGGCCGACGACGAAGCCGTGGCTGCCGCCGCTGAAGCGGCCGTCTGTGATGAAGGCGACGTCCTTGCCGAGGCCCTTGCCCATGATGGCAGAGGTGGGGGAGAGCATCTCGCGCATGCCGGGGCCGCCTTTGGGGCCTTCCATGCGGACGACGATGACGTGGCCTTTCTTGACCTTGTCATTGAGGATGGCCTGAAGGGCGGTCTCTTCGGACTCGAACACGATGGCCTTGCCTTCGAACTTGAGGCCTTCCTTGCCGGAGATCTTGCCGACGGCGCCTTCGGGGCAGAGGTTGCCTTTGAAGATGACGAGGTGGCTGTCCTTCTTGAGGGGATTGCTGAGCGGGCGGACGATCTGCTGATCCTTGGGCCAGACGATCTTGGAGTTTTTCATGTTCTCCTTCATGGTCTTGCCGGTAACGGTGAGGCAGTCGCCGTGCATGAGGCCTTCAGCGACGAGCATGCGCATGAGGGGGACGGTGCCGCCGATCTTGACGAGGTCGTTCATGAAGTACTTGCCGCTGGGCTTGAGGTCGGCAAGGACGGGGGTCTTTTTGCCGATGCGGACGAAGTCCTCGATGCCGAGCTTCACGCCGGCGCTGTGCGCCATGGCGATGAGGTGGAGGACGGCATTGGTGGAGCCGCCGAGGGTGATGATGAGTGTGATGGCGTTTTCGAAGGCCTCCTTGGTCATGATGTCGCGAGGAGTGATGCCCTTCTTGATCATGTTCATGACGGCGGCGCCTGCGTCGAAGCAGTCGATGAGCTTGTCGTGGCCGACGGCGGATTGCGCGCCGGAGTTGGGAAGGCTCATGCCGAGGGCCTCGATGGCGGAGGCCATGGTGTTGGCGGTGTACATGCCGCCGCAGGAGCCTTCGCCGGGGATTGCGTGCTCCTCGATGTCGATGAGCTCCTTGTCATTGATCTGGCAGTTGGCGTGCTTGCCGACGGCTTCGAAGACGGTGACGATGTCGGCGTCTTTTTTCTCAGGGCCGACGCAGCCGGGAAGGATGGTGCCGCCATAGACGAAGACGCTGGGGCGATTGAGGCGGGCCATTGCCATGAGGCAGCCGGGCATGTTTTTGTCGCAGCCGCCGATGGCGACGAAGCCGTCCATGCCTTCGCAGCCGACGACGGTCTCGATGGAGTCAGCGATGACCTCGCGGGAGACGAGGGAGTATTTCATCCCCTCGGTGCCCATGGAGATGCCGTCGGAGATGGTGATGGTGTTGAAGATGACGCTCTTGCCACCGGCGGCATCGGCACCTTTGGCGGCCTCCTTGGCGAGGCGGTCGATGTGCATGTTGCACGGGGTGACCATGCTCCAGAGGGAGGCAATGCCGATCTGGGATTTTTTGAAGTCTTCGCGCTTGAAGCCGACGGCGTGCAGCATGGCGCGGGAGGCGGCGCGGTCCACCCCATCGACGACGATGGCGCTGTGTTTGCGATGGAGGTCGGGTTTGGCGGCGGAGGCTTTCTTGGGCATGGCTGAGTAGGATTAAAAGAGCGCGCAAAATGGCAGACATGCCCGGTGACGCAAGCTGCCTTTAAAGGCAGGACAGGCGCAGGAAATGGCAATCATGGTGTGGTTTCCGGCGTGCAAAGAGCGATATGGAAAGGGTGAACATGTATTTCCGATGCATCTTTGTTTTTCTGGCTCTGGTGCCGACTCTGGCGACAGCGGACCAGCCTGTGCCGCTGGACTTCAACCTGTACATGCAGGGAAAGTTTGTGTATGAGCGGAACTGCGTGGTGTGCCATGGGCAGCGCGGGGATGGCAATGGGGAGATGAGCCCGACGCTGAAGCCGAAGCCGAGATCGTTCCGGGAGGGGATGTTTAAATTCCGCACGACGCCGTATGGCATGCTGCCGACGGATGATGACCTGAGGCGGACGATCACGCATGGGCTGAGCGGGACGGCGATGGGGATTTTCAGCCATCTGCAAGCGGACGAGATGGAGTCGGTGATCGTGTATGTGAAGTCGTTTTCGCGCCGGTGGAAGAAGACGGAGAACTATGCGCCTGCGATGAAGTTTCCTGAAGAGCCGGAGTGGCTGAAAAAGCCGGAGCAGGCGAAGAAGCATGCGGAGGCGGGGAAGAAGCTCTTTATGGCGAACTGCATGGCGTGCCATGGCGAGAAGGCGGATGGCAAGGGGGCTGCGGCCGTGGGGCTGAAGGACATCTGGGGGCTGCCAGCGGCACCTGCGGACCTGAGGCAGCCGCACCCGCGCTGTGGAGATGGGGCGGGGGATCTTTTCCGGGTGCTGGCCACGGGGCTGAACGGGACGCCGATGGTGAGTTTTGAGGGGACGCTCTCGGCGGAGCAGCGGTGGGAGATCATCGCGTATCTGCTGAGCATACGGCTGCCGTCTGTGCCGGTGCTGTGATGAGGAGAATGAGACAATCAGATGGGGAGACAATCAGACCACGAGACAGCGAGGCTGTCAGATGGGAGATTGCGAGATGTCTTATGAATGTTTGTTTGCCTCGGCTGATGGTTAACTTTAGCGTTATCGCCGCATGAGCCATTCCCCCCTTACACCTGAGAGCCTTGAAGCAGCGTTTGCCCCGTTTCGTGAGAAGATGCAGGCGGAGGGCCTGAGTGAATCGGCGATACGTGCCTTTCGAGGCAGCTATGCGGCGCTGCTGGCGGGGGAGACGGGGATGATCCCTGAGACGACAATCAAACCAGCGCAGGAACTGCCGCGAGCGGATGATCTGAAAGCGCCGAGCGCGGAACGTGCGGCGGAGCTGCTGAAGCAGACAGTGCTGATCAAGCTGAACGGCGGGCTGGGCACGGGCATGGGGCTGGAGAAGGCGAAGTCGCTGCTGCCGGTGCGGGGAGAGGACACGTTTTTGGATTTGATCGCGAGACAGATCCTGCTGCTGCGGTCGAAGACCGGTGGCGAGGTGCCGATGTTTATGCTGATGAACAGCTTCAGCACCTCTGCGGACACGGCGGGGCATCTGGCGAGGCGCTTTCCGCAACTGGGCGGGACAGAAACGTGGGAGCTGATGCAGAACAAGGTGCCGAAGGTGCTGGCGAGCAGCCTGGAACCTGCGGCGTGGCCTGCGAGCCCGGATGCTGAATGGTGCCCGCCAGGACATGGGGACATCTATGCGTGCCTGGCAGGATCTGGCTGGCTGGAGCGGCTGCTAAGCAGCGGGGTGAGGTATGCGTTTGTGTCGAACTCGGACAATCTGGGTGCCACGCTGGACCCGGCGATTTTGGCGTGGTTTGCGGACAGCGGGATGCCGTTTGCGATGGAGGTGACGCGCAGGACGGAGTCTGACAAAAAGGGCGGGCACCTGGCGGTGAGGCTGAGCGACGGGCGCTATCTGCTGCGTGAGTCGGCGCAATGCCCGAAGTCTGACGAGCATCTGTTTCAGAACATCGACGAGCATCGGTATTTCAACACGAACAACCTGTGGATCGACCTGCAGGCGCTGAAGGCGGCGCTGGAGGCAAATGACGGGCTGATCCCGCTGCCGCCGATCATGAACAAGAAAACGGTGGACCCGCGTGATGGCAGCTCCCCTGCGGTGGTGCAGCTGGAAACGGCGATGGGGGCGGCGATCGAGTGCTTTGAAGGGGCGGGAGCCATTGAGGTTTCACGTGTGCGGTTTGCGCCTGTGAAGACGACGAGCGATCTGCTGGCAGTGCGCTCGGATGCGTATGAGCTGACGGAGGATTTTTGCCTGAGGCTGCACCCGAGCCGCAACGGGCAGCCGCCGCATCTGCACCTGGACCAGAAGCTGTGCAAGCTGGTGGACGGGCTGGAGCAGAACTTCCCGAACACACCGAGCCTGCTGAACTGCCGCAGCCTGCTGGTGCACGGGCCGGTGGAATGCGGAGCCGATGTGGTCTTCAAGGGGGATGTAGTGATCCATAACCACACGCAGGCGGCGGTGAAGCTGCATGCGGGGGTGCATGAGGGCACGATCAGCGTGGGGTGATGAATTTATGATTTACGATTTATGATTTATGATTTGAGATGGGGGCATGAAACTCGTCCCTGTTTTTGCAGCTCTGTTGTGCAGCATTCGTCTTTGCGCGGCTGATGTGGCGGCGCTGCAAAGGCTGGGGGCGAAGGTGACGGAGACGGGCGGAGTGGTGACGCAGGTGCAGGTGAAGTGTGATGCGTTTACGGCGGATGATTTTCGGACGCTGGGGAGTTTTACGACGATCAAGAATCTGAGCATCAGCGGGAAGACGATCACGGATGAGACACTGGGACTGCTGACTGGGCTGAAGGAGCTGGAGATGCTGAGCACGGATGGCATTCAGCTGACGGACGCGGGGTACAAGCACTTCGCGGCTTTTCAGAAGCTGAAGTCGCTGGCGTTTTTTCATCCGGCGTTTCGCTCGAAGGAGTTTACTGGCAGCGGGCTGGTGGAGCTGAAGGCGCTGACCAAGCTGGAGAGGCTGACGTTTGCTGGATCGACAGCGGGGGATGTGGCGATGGAGGCGATCGGGCAGCTGACGCAGCTCAAGGAATTTCGCACGTGGCACACGGCGCAGACGCAGGCGGGGAATGCTGCGCTGGTGAAGCTGACAAACCTGACGGCGCTGCGGCTGGGGCAGCGGCTGCCGGAGTGGGGGAAGGACACGCCGGTGAGCTTTGATGAGACGACGATGGAGGTGGTGGGAAAGCTGAAGACGCTGGAGTCTCTGGAACTGACGGAGGCGAGGCTGAGCGCGAAGATCATTCCGCAGCTCAAGGGATTGCCGAAGCTGAAGAGGCTGAAGTTTGAGATGGTGGATATTTCAGCGGCAGATGTGGAGGCGGTGAAGGCGGCGCTGCCGAAGTGCAAGGTGGAGTGGAAGGAGATGAGCGCGGAGGAGAAGGAGGCGATGCTGGTGAAGAAGCTGAGGCTGTGAGGGGGCGATGGGTGGGTGCGTGGGCGAATCGATGTGGCGGAGCGCGTTGAGGACGCTGCTGGTGGGCGGCGTGATGTGAAGAGAGCTGTGGGTTTGCTTTCCGATCAGACTGGCATAACCCAGGGCGGCGCTCGTTTAGGCTCGCTTGCCCTGGGCTCTATTATGCCGCCCCTTTGGGGCTGAGAAGTGCGGGTGCGGCAGTGGGTAGCTCCGTTGTTTAGCCACGCTCTCGAAAAGCTTGTCATATCAAGCACGTCCTAAAACGGTGCTTATCTGTGGACTAGCGGCGCTCTGAATGGAGTGGAGCCCATGCTCTCGGCATCGTCCAGCGTTGCCGCTTCTTCCATAAACGCATTGCAGGTGTGGGGATCCAGATGCCCCCTCCGTCGGCCCGTGCCTCAGCCCTCATTCCCGATCTCAATCCAGTGTGGTATCAGATGGCTGGAAGGAAGGTTGGAGTCATGCGGAAATTCTTCACCCTGCGAAAGCGGTGTCGTTGATGCAGGCTTGCGCCTTGCATCTTTGCCACCGCAGTCCAAGACGCTGGCGCGTTATTTGATGACCCGCAGGTCTAAGGCTTGCGCCACTCGTTGTCTTTTTGCTCGACCACTGCGTCTCCGCGCACTGCGATGTCCTGTGACTGGTGATGGATGAGGCAGTGGGTGATGCGGTGGGATTTGCCTTCGAGGAAGAAGCCTGCGCCGAGATTGTGATGGACCTCGCAGCGGGTGTAGGTGGTGACGCAGTCGTTCACATCTGCCACGCCGCCGGCATTCGAGCCGTTCCAGGCGATCTCGGAATCGAAGACGTCCATCTGCACGGTTTCGTGGGCGCTGATGCCTTCGTCACCATTGGAGAAAGCTTTGACGTTTTCGAGGCGGATGCCGACGCGGGGGCCGTGGATGTTGAAGCCGTCGTTGGCGGCGTGGATGGCGGTGATGTTTTTGATGGTGATGTAGGAACAGGCGATGTTTACACAGCTGGCGAGTCCGGCGGGCGGCAGGTAGATTTTGGATGAGCCGGGCGTCTTGCCCGCAGGCCAGCGGAAGCAAATGGAGCCGTCGGTTTTGAAGGTCATCTGGCCGGGCTGAAGTTTTTCCGGAGGCATGAAGATGACTTTGCCTTTCTCGCCGGTTTTTTGCTCAGCGGCGCGGTCGCGCACGATGCGGATGGGGACCTCGTCGATGAAGAGTGCGGCGCGCTGAACGTCATCGACGGGCGGGTGTTTTTCGAAGGGGCCTCGGGAGGTCCAGAGATCGCCCTGCTTGTCCCAATCGTGGGAGGTGACGTCGATGCCGAGATCGATGATCATGCCGTGGCCGTCGAATACGGCGGGCTTTTCAGGTGTGCCGCCCTGCGTGAGGGTGAGAGGAGTGCGGCGGATTTCCTGGGCGTGAGCGGTGAAGGAGAGGGCGAGAAAGATGAAGAGGCGGTGCATGAAGTGGAGTGAATGGCACCTGGTTAAGGGCATGATCGTGAGTTTTGGGACGTGGAGACGGCAGGCGGCGGCGATGGGGCGATGAAACGCTGCTGGAGGGCGCGGTGTGGGGGAGAAGACGCTGGGTTTGCTTGCTGGTTGCGGGTGCGGAAACCCAGGCGGCACTCGCTTAGGCTCGCTGGGCTGCGGTAGGCCGCACCTTTGGTGCTGAGAATGTGGATGCGATACGAACGAAACATCGCGTGAATCGAGTGCCATTCATGAGATGCTTTACGACGCTTTCCACAGGTCTTCGCCATAGCTCCAGCCTTCGCGCACGGGTTCTTTGATCCAGGCGTCGAACTCGGGGGCGTTTTTGACCTTCATGTTTTCGGTGTCCCATTCGATGGTTTTGCCAGAGCGGATGGCAAGCACGCCGGTGCTGACGAGTTCGGTGAGCGGGCAGGCGTAGTCGAAGTGAGAGCCTGCGTGCGGGATGGTGCCACGGATGGCGGCGAAGAGCTCGCCAATGGGCTCGCCTGCGACGGAGCGAGGAAGGGGCTTGCGGCGGAGGACGTCGATGATGGGCGTCATGCGCTCGCGGGGCCAGAGCTGGGGGCTTTGAACGCGCATGCCTTCGGAGAAGAGGGTCTCTTTGCTGCCCTTCATGATCATGCCGTTGTCCGGGAGGCCTTTGGTCATGCCGGGCAGGGCCTCGGGGAGAAGGCCGCCCTCATACCAGTGGATCTGCACAGGTGGCATGCTGCCGCGTGCGGCGAAGTGGAAGATGATGTGGGATTTGGGAGCGGTGTAGCCTTTGAAGTCGCCGGGCTGCTGCTCGACGACTTCGACTTTCTCAGGCATGCCGAGCTGGAGGGTCCAGAAGGGGGCGTCGAGGCAGTGGCAGCCGATGTCGCCAAGGCCACCGCAGCCGTAGTTCCACCAACCGCGCCAGAACATAGGCATGTACTGTGAATTGTATTCGGCATCGGCAACGGGACCCTGCCAGAGCTTCCAGTCCACGTCTTTGGGCACGGGTTCGCCTGCTGGAAGCTTGGTGGGGAACTGCTTTAAAAAGCCGACTTTGCTGATGGGGCGGTCGGTCCAGCAGTGAACTTCGCGCACCTCGCCAAGGACGCCGGCTTCGAACCATTCTTTGACGAGGCGGATGCCTTCCCAGCAGTGGCCTTGATTTCCCATCACGGTCTGGACTCCGTATTTTTTGGCGGCCTTCTGAAGGGTGCGGACCTGCCAGATATTGTGGGCGAGGGGCTTCTGCACGAAGACGTGTTTCTTTGCCTCCATAGCTGCCATGGCTGCGGCGAAGTGGGTGTGGTCTGGTGTGGAGATGAGGACGGCGTCGATGTTAGCGCCCTTTTTGTCGAGCATTTCGCGGAAGTCGGTGAACTTAGGGACAGTCGGATGCTTTTTGGCCTGCTCTCCGGCGCTGCGGCCGCCGAGGTCGCGCCAGTCCACGTCGCAGAAGGCGACGATTTCTTCGCCCTGGGATGCCTGCACAGCGCCATTGCCCATGTTGCCGATGCCGACGCAGGCGACGCGGATCTTTTGACTGGTGTCGGCGGCGCGGAGGATGTTGGGGCCGGCGAGAGAAGCGAGGGCGGCAGTCTTGAGGAAGTGGCGGCGGGGGTGGGAGGGCATGATGGTTTAACGGAGTATCAGCAGGCAGATTTCAAACGGTGCCGGGGATGTGCAAACGCTTTGCCTTAGTGTTTGACCCGGGACTTTTTGGGCGGCAAAGGTCGCGGTCCCGGCGTAATCAAACGCGCCTGCAACCCCACAACACACGCATATTCATGGAAACAACCCTCGTCTCAGTCGGCTCTATCGTCCCCGATTTCGAAATGGAAACTTATGAGCCTTCGCACGGTGATTTCGGCAAGGTCTCGCTGGCCGACATCAAGAAGGCTGGCAAGTGGGCCGTCCTCGTCTTTTATCCTGCGGACTTCACCTTTGTGTGCCCCACCGAACTGGCGGATCTGGCCGACCAGCAGGAGAAGCTGGCTGCACTGGGCGCGCATGTGGTGGCGGTGTCCACGGACACGAAGTTTGCCCACATGGTGTGGCGCAACACGGAAGGCCTGATGAAGAACGTGAAGTATACGCTGGCTGCCGACACGACGGGCGCGGTGAGCCGCCTCTTTGGCGTGTATGACAGCGGCACGGGCCTGGCGCTGCGCGGCACCTTCATCATCAATCCCGAAGGCAAGCTCGTCTCCTCCGAGGTGAACTTTTACAACGTGGGCCGCGATGCCGGTGAGCTGGTGCGCAAGATGGAGGCCAACGTGCACCTGATGGCGAACCCGAGCGAGGCCTGCCCCGCGAAGTGGACCCCCGGTGCCAAGACGCTGAAGCCGGGCAAGGACATCGTGGGCAATGTGGCCTCGGTGGTCAACGGCTGAGGTGACTGACAGTTGATTTTTGCAGCCTTGCGGATGAGCTCCGCAAGGCTGTTTTCATTTTAGGCTGCCAGGATGGCAGAACGTGGGTGCGGCGGCCGTACTGAGAGGCATGCAGCGCGCCATTCTCTTAGCCTCATTTCTTTTCACCCTCGCTCCAGCTTCTGCGGAGATCACCATCGGCAAGTATGACATGGCGTCGATCCGGGACACGGGGAACCTGGAAACGAAGGTGATCATGGACTGGCATGCGAATCCGAAGGATGCGGGGATACGGCAGAAGCTGGTGGAGATCACGGTGTGTGAGTGGTGGCCGGGGCTGAAGGTGAGGCTGCCGGTGACCTTTCTGGCGCCTGCGACGGGTGTGTGCACGAATGTGATCATCGAGAACACGGGGCTGCAGATGAAGCCTGCGGCGGTGAGCGGGGCCAAGCTGCGGCTGCTGAAGGAGAATGGCGTGGGCATCGTGCTCATCGGCATGGTGCCGATCAATGACATGGAGCCGGTGGGGAAGCTGCACCTGATGATGGAGGAGCATTTCATCCAGACGAAGGACACGCGCTACACGCCTGCGTGGATCTGGGGGATCAGCGACATGCGTGCGCTGACAGCGGCGGTGGCGGAGAAGGAGGTGTTTCAACCGAAGAAGGTGCTGGCAACGGGAGGATCCAAGCGTGGGGTGGCCACGGCGGCGGCGGGGATCGCGGATGAGCGCGTGACGGCCATCATGCCGGTGGTGGCGCCGGTGATCGAAAGCCCAGGAGGCACGTATGTGGAGGGTATGCTGCCGGAGGAGATCACGCGGATGAATGAGGAGTTCATCGCGAAGATGAGCGATCCTGTGGGGCGTGAGAAGCTGCTGATCCGCCAGAAGGCGAGATCGGATGAGCGGATCACGGTGAAGATGGCGCGTGATGCGGGCTGGAGTGATGAGGAGATGAGGGCGGCGTGCAATGCGGCGTGGGAGTCCTGCCGAACGACGAATTACCTGGATGTGCTGAAGAAGCGTGGCACGGAGATTTTCTACAACCAGGGCTCCAATGACAATGTGAGCCCGGGGCTGGTGGAGCTGGGGCGGCGGTTTCCGCAGCTGCCGGTGTTTATTGTTCCGGGAGGGCAGCATGGCGGCGCGAAGGAGGCGGGGTTTGTGAAATCGGTGGGAGGCATGGCGGAGGTGGATGAGAATCTGCGTGCTTTTGCACTGCATCATTTCTTTGGCACGAGGCACATGGTGGCGCCGCCGAAGGTGAGTACGCAGTGGGACAAGGCCGCGCACCGGCTGGTGGTGAAAGTGGTTTTCCCGGATGGCAGCGAGCCGCAGGAGAACAGCGTGTGGTGGTCGGTAAACCGGCATCCGGATTACTCAATCGCGATGGAGTTTGATGCGTGGGCCTCGGCGCCGCTGAAAGAAGATGGTGCTGATACCTACAGCGCTGAGGTCACGATCGAGGGAGAGGTGAAGACGCTGGATGTGATCACGGTGCATGCGCAGGAGGAGAACGGGAGCACGCTGACGATATCAAGCCCGGAGATCCGGCTGGAGTAGCTCAGCGCATGCGGCCCTGAGCGGGCTTGGGGGCGGAGAGGCCGCCGAGCTGGTTGCGGAATTCGTAGACGTCGCTGCGGTAGAGGGTTTCCTCGTGCCAGAGGGGGGAGGTGTCTGCGAGGAAGCCGGTGGCGACGACGAGGAGGCAGGCGGTGTGAGGGGGGATGCCGAGTGCGGCTGCCTGCGGAGCCGAGGCGTTCACGGCGCGGATGGATTCATCGGCGCCGGAGATGGTGAGGCGGCACTTCTTTGTCCAGAAGGCGTAGAGCGAGCCTGCGGCGTCGGCCTTGTTCATGCCGTTGCAGAGTTGGGCGATGACGTGGCGGCGCTCGTAGATGACGGGCTGGCCGTCGGCGAGGCGTATGCGCTCGATGTAGAAGAGCGGGGCTGAGGGCTGCAGCTTCAATGCCTGCACGACGGAGGCGGGTGCGTCAGCGGTGGTGATTTTGCGGAATGCGAGGACCTGGGTGCCGGGCTTTTTTCCTGCTGCTGCGGCTTTCTCCGTGAAGCTGACGAGGCGCTGGAGATCGTAGTCCAGCACGCTCTCGCGGACGAAGGTGCCCGCGCCCTGGCGGAACTCCAGCAGGCCGGTGGAGACGAGGCTGCTGAGGGCTTTGTTGGCGGTGGGGCGGCTGGTGGCGAAGCGTTCGGCGATCTCACGCTCAGTGAGGAATTTGGCCCCGGGCACGAACTGGCGGCTGCGGAGGAGCTTCCGCAGCTTTTCGATCAACTGCTCATGAAATGACGCCACGGTGACGACAGTGCGTTGAAATCCGGCTTTGACAAGTGGCTAAGCCAATTTAGGGATTGGCTTAGCCAATTACCAAGCCATGAAATACAGCTACTCCGAACTCGCCAAGATGATCGACCACAGCCTGCTGCACCCGACGATGACGGATGCGGAGCTGGAAGCCGGGTGCAAACAGGCGGTGCAGTACCAGGTGGCGTCGGTGTGCATCAAGCCCTATGCGGTGAAGCAGGCGGTTGATTGGCTGAAGGGATCGGATGTGATCGTGGGCTGCGTGATTGGATTTCCCCACGGGAACAGCACGACGGAGTCGAAGCGCTATGAGACGGAGCTGGCCTGCAAGGACGGGGCGAAGGAGATCGACATGGTCGTGAACCTGGGCAAGGCGATGGGCGGTGACTGGGGCTATGTGGAGGCTGATGTGAAGGCCGTGTGTGACGAGGCGCACAAGCATGGCGCGAAGGTGAAGGTGATTTTGGAGAACGACTACCTGACCAAGGGCGGCGCGGGCCTGAGCAGCGATGATTTCAAGAGGAAGCTGTGCGAGATCTGCGAGAAGGCAGGTGCTGACTGGGTGAAGACGAGCACGGGCTACGGCTTTGTGAAGCAGGCTGACGGCAGCTACAACTACAAGGGTGCTACCGAGCATGACCTGGCACTGATGCGTGCCGCGTGCAGTCCGAAGGTGCAGGTGAAGGCGGCGGGCGGTGTGCGAGATCTGGCCGGACTCATCAAAGTGCGTGACCTGGGTGGATCGCGCTGCGGTGCCTCGGCGACGGTGGCGATGATGGAGGAGTATCGCAAGCGGGAGGCAGACGGCACGCTGGAGGGGCTGGAAGGGAAGATCGGCGCGGGCGGGTATTGATGGTGGTAAAAAATATTTGTTTACACGTGTAAGCGTTTGTGACTACAATTGTAGTCATGAGCAAAAAACATGTTCAGAAGAGCGCGCCGCGTGCGCAGGCCTCGGTGGCCATCACCGAGGCTGAGTGGGACATCATGGAGCTGCTGTGGGAGAAGTCCCCACGCACTTCTCAAGAGATCGTGGCCCTGCTGGAGGAAGGCAGGGGGTGGAAGCGGGCCACGGTGGTGACGCTGCTGTCGAGGCTGACGGCCAAGGGAGCGCTGGACACCGAGCCGCAGGGGAACCGCTTTTTATACAGCCCTGCGGTGGAGCGAAGCGCCTGCGTGGCGGAGGAAACGCGCAGCTTTCTGGAGAGGATGTTTGGCGGGGCGCTGCAGCCGCTGGTGGCGCATGTGGCCGAGCATCACTCGCTGACGAAGAAGGACATCGCCGAACTGAAAGCGCTGCTGGACCAGATCAAACCCAACTCATAAGCTGCCATGAACACGCTGATCGAATTTATCGAATCCCTGCGGCAGGACGTGCTGCTTGTCTCCTGGAAGGGAACTCTGCTGGCGCTTGCCGCTGGGCTGGTGCTGCTGCCACTGCATCGGCATATTTCCCCGGCGTGGCGGCATGGGGTGTGGCTTCTTGTTGTACTGCGCTTCATCGTGCCAGACCTGGGCATCTTCTCCATCTCTCTGGATGGAATCATCAAGGTGCCCGCCGTGCTGATGGCCGCACCTGTGGCCAGCGAGGATCGGGTGCTGCGGATGGAAGAATCTGCCGAAGAAATCCAGACTGTCGTGCCTGCGGAGCCTGCGCTGGAAATGGCAGGTGCCACGCCCCCTGCTGCCAGACATGAGGCGCCGACCGTGATGGCGGCTCCTTCCGCACCTGCGTGGACTCTGAAGCAGAAGCTGGCATTTGTCTGGATCTGCGGGGCTGGTGCCGCCGTGTGCATCATGGTGGTGCTGCACCTGAGGCTGCTGCGCCGGATCCGCAAGGATGCGAGCGAGCCTTTTAGTGAGATCAGCATGGCCTTGGACGAGACCTGCAAACTGGCCGGGGTGCGGCGCAAGCCGGGCCTGATGGTGACGGATGCAGTCGGTGCGCCATCGCTTTTTGGCGTGATGAATCCGGTGATCCTGCTGCCCAGGCAGGTGGCCGCCGGCAAAGATGCCGCCGCCTTGAAACTCATTTTGCTGCATGAACTGGCGCACCTGCAGAGGCGGGATCTCTGGGTGCAGACTCTTTCCTCGTGCGTGATCGCGCTGCACTGGTTCAACCCCATGGTGTGGATCGCAGCGCGGCGTCTGCGCGCCGAGGCCGAGATGGCGGCCGACGCGCATGCACTTAAGTGCACCGATGCGGTGGAGGCGCATCGTTTTGGGACCATGCTGCTTGGTTTTGCGCAGCATGCCGCAGCAGGATGGGTGGCAATCCTTGCCTCCGCAACGGTGCTCGGCATCTCAGCCAATCCCAAGGAACTGCGGAGACGCATCGAAGGGCTGATGGACATCGCAAAAGGGCGGCGGACCCGATGGGTGATCGGAATGGGTGCGTTCATGCTGCTGGCGGTCATCGGCCTGACGCGAGCACCGGCCGAGGATCTCCGAAAAGCGGAGGCCAAAGAAGCGGACAAAGCGGCCGAGGCCACGGCGACGACCAGTGTGAGCGGCATCGTGGTGGATGAAAATGACAAGCCGGTGGCGGATGCCGAGGTGAGGCTGTCCATCAATCTGATCAGCCGCTCAGAACAGCCAAGTCAGATGAGCGGCGAAGATGGGAAATTCAAATTTGAAGGGGTTCCCAAAGCAGCCTCATTGAATCTGCGGGCCATGCATGGAGACTATGCGGAGTCGAAGCTACTGGTGTTTCAAGGAGTCAGCGGGAATGTGGAGCGGCGCCTGGTTCTGCCGAAGGTTGGCTGGGTGGCGGGCAAAGTCACTGACAAGCGTGACGGGACGCCGATCAAAGGGGCGCAGGTGTTCTATGGCATCGAAAACAAGTTTCCCATCGTCAGCCGCTATGACTGGAAACAGCCCTTTGTGCGCACCAATGAGGCGGGGGAATACCGGCTGCCTCTCAAGCTGAGAGATCTGGAAGAAGTCATTGTCCGGGCATGGGCTCCTGGAATGACTTCACAGTCGAAGGCTCTCAAGATCGGCGGTGGCGAGACGGCGATGGACTTGGTACTGGAACCAGTGGAACGCATTCCCGGGAAGGTGGTGGACTCCGAAGACAAGCCTGTGAAGGATGCCCTGGTCTGGGTGGTGGAAGATGCGGTGAGGCTGGAAGAAACATCGGGGCCGATCACGCTGGAGACGATCAAATCGGACCGCTCAAAGCTGGCTGCGGGGAAGTTTTTCATCAGTGTGAGCCAATCAGGTGAAGGCGGGGATTTTGGCCTGCCGGATGCGGATCCGCTGCTGAAAGACAAGCTCTGGGTGGTGGCCCTGCATCCTGACCACGGGCTGGCACGCATGAAAGCGAGCGAGATGAAGCGCGGGATGATCTTCAAGCTGGAACCGTGGGCGTCCATGAGCGGCCGTCTGCTCCGAGATGACGGCACTCCTGTGGTGGACACCGACGTGACGCTGCATGCGAAGTGCGGACCTGAGTTCAGGCCGGATGCCGAGTCGTTCAAAATTTCGCACCACATCAAATTCACGACAGACAAAAACGGGGAGTACAAGATCGAACGACTGACACCGGGAGCGAGCTTCAGCGGGATGACGCTCAAAAGAGAATACTGTTCTTTCGCGCTTGTGACCGTCAGCGCAGGACCGCAGCCATCCCGGGAGATCGTGCTGAGGAACAGCCTGCGCCGAAAACAGAGCGGTGGTGTGAGGGCGGTGATGGGTAGGATCGTGCTGCCAGAGGGGCATGCCTTCACAAGCAAAGAATATTTCGTCAACCTTTCCATCAACTCCCAAGGCGGAACCATTCCAGGGCTGCCGAGACCAGATGCTGATGGGAAGTTTATCACCGAGGTCCTGCCGCCTGGCAACTATGAGCTGAGTGTCAGGGTGTATCCTCAGGCCACCGGAATGGATCTGCCACGTGATGCCGGCAGGTGGATGCGCTTTAAAGTGGAGGCAGGAGACGCAGCCACGCCCCTGAATCTGGGGGACATCATCCTGGAGAAAGCGGATCTCACTTTCAAGCCACGCACGGAAAATCAAGCAAAGACGCAGCAGCCGCCTGTGTACGTCGAAGGACCGGAGGGCAGAATCGAGGTCACCACAACGGATGCTGAGAAGAAGCCCGTGGCCGGAGTGAAGGTGGAGATTCTCGATCTGATCGACCATGCCCGCACCCCGATGAATCTGAGTGAGGTCATCGGTAAATCCGCCGCGAAAATCAGCGATGCAAATGGCAAGGTGACGCTGTCATTTCCACGGACACCCGTGGAGGGCCGGAAAGCGTACGGAGTGATGGTGATCGGAACGGCACAGGATGGCTCCAAGTCCCGCCAAACGGAGATGATGGATGGCAGGACATCCGAGCTGCGGATCTATCCGGAGACGATGGTGGACATCGCCATCGCAAGCCCGATCGTGGAATGGTCCGCCAGCTGCAGCATCATTGGGCTGGTGGCGGAGAAGCAGCCGTTCAAGGGGGGCGAACTGAAGGCAAGGCTGGCGATGGAGCATGCCAGCTATTTAATGCTGCAAGGAACGACAGCGGAGGGAAAGGTGCTGTTTTCAAATGCGCTGGGCCCGGTGAAGAACGGGGTGCTGGAAATCAAGCAGCCTCTGACGCTGATGCCGGGCTCGGAGATTGAAGGGAAGATCGAAGGCCTGCCTGCGGATGAAGAAGGAACCGGTGGAGTGCTGGCCAAAATCTTTGTCAAAGGACAGGGGGAGCCGAGTCAGGTCATGAAGGGCTACCCGCCCAACGTGTCGTGGATGGCCTGGGCGCCGGTGGGACGCGATGGACGTTTTCATTTCAAGGCCGTGCCTGCCGGAATGGTGAGCCTGACAGGGCTGGGCAAGGGATGGATCACACGCGGACTGCTGGATTTTGACAGCTCCACACTCGTGAATACGGCCACGCCAACGGGAAAGGTGAGCGTTTCCCTGAGCACCAAGCCGTGCAACAAGAGAGGCGTGAGAGTGCTGCTGCCGGACGGCAAGCCGGCAGCCGGGGCCACGGTGCTGGCGGAACTCCCTGCACTCGGAATGCTCTCCTACAACCGGAGCAAGCTGCAGGCAGAGGATGCAGAGAAGCGTGCGCGCTTTGACAAGGAGCCATGGGCCGCCAGAAAGATGGTGGCGGATGACCAAGGCATTGTGATTCTGGAGAACCGGCCTGCAGGCAAAGCCTTTTGTCTGGTCTACTGGACGGATTCCAAAACTCAGCACCCGCGATGGGGATCTGCCAACGTCACCTTTACTGATCCTGATACGAAGACGCCTCTGGAGATGCAGCTGAGCGAAAAGTAGCGAGGCGGGTCGCCTGATGAAGCCAATAGAAAGCCCTGAACTGGCTTTCTATTGGCTGATTCTGCTCGCAGCATGTCTTGTAGCCAGAAACCGCCTGCTGATGGCGTTTTCAGCAAACTGCAATGACCAGCCGTGCCCTCATACTCTGCCTAGGACTGCCAGCCACCGGCTTGGCCGTCGATTTCAACCGTGATGTGCGGCCGGTGCTGGCGCAGCATTGTTTCAAATGCCATGGGATGGACGACCAGGGGCGGAAGGGGAAGCTGCGGCTGGACCTGCGTGAGGCTGCGACGGGCAAAGGGAAGTCGGGCGAGCTGGCGGTCGTGCCGGGGAAGCCGGATGCGAGCGAGGTGATCAAGCGCGTCTTTTCCAAAGATGAGGATGAGGTGATGCCACCACCGCATACGAAGACGGTGCTGCCGGAGAGCGCGAAGAACATTCTGAAAGCGTGGATCGCCGAAGGGGCGAACTATGAGGCGCACTGGGCGTATGTGCCGCCGAAGCAGGCGCCACTGCCGATAGCGGGAATGCATCCGATTGATTCGTTCATTCAGGCGAGGCTGAAGCAGGAAGGACTGAAGCCCAGCGAGGAGGCGGACAAGTACACGCTGGTGAGGCGTGTGTATCTAGATCTCACCGGCCTGCCGCCTACGCCGGCAGAGGCGGATGCGTTTGTGAATGACAAGTCTCCTGATGCGTATGACAAGCTGGTGGATTCTCTACTGGCGTCCAAACAGTATGGCGAGCGGTGGGCAAGGCGCTGGCTGGACCTGGCACGCTACGCGGACACAAACGGATTTGAGAAGGACCGGCCACGACCGATCTGGCCGTACCGGGACTGGGTGGTGCGTGCGCTGAATGAGGACATGCCGTTTGACCAGTTCAGCATCAAGCAGCTGGCGGGTGACATGCTGCCAAAAGCAACGCCGGATGATCTGATTGCGACGGGATTTCATCGGAACACGATGCTGAATGAGGAGGGGGGCATTGACCCGAATGAGTATCGCTTTTATGCGATGGTGGACCGAGTGAGCGTGACAGGTACGGCGTGGATGGGGCTGACAATGAACTGCTGCCAGTGCCACACGCACAAGTATGACCCGATTCTGCACACGGATTTTTACCGCACGATGGCGCTGCTGAACAACGCCGACGAGCCGACCTACTTCATTCCCACGGCTGAAGTCGAGGCGCAGCAAAAGGCGCAGAAGGAAAAGATGACGAAGCTGGAGGCGGAACTGCCGGGCAAATTTCCAGGCGGGAAGACAGCGATGGAGAGCCGGTTTGCGGGATGGGTGGAAGGGGAGTCCCGGCGGGCGTCGAAGTGGGAGGTGATCAAGCCGACCAAGATGGAGACGACAATGCCGCACCTGGACCAGCAGGCGGATGGTTTCATCCTCGGAAGCGGGGACATCTCGAAGAGCGATGTGTATGACCTGAGCTTCAAGGCACCGATCAAGGGGGTGCGTGCGCTGCGCATCGAGGTGACGTCGCACTCGAGCCTGCCGAACAATGGTCCGGGGCTGACCAATTACGAGGGGCCGATCGGGGGCTTTTTCATGAGCGAGCTTCAGGCTTTGCAGAACGGGCAGCGTGTGAAGATCGCGAGAGCAGAGGACACGAATGAGGACGAGGATGACAAGATCAATGACTCGCCGGCGACAACGGCGAAGGCCAAGGCGAAGGCTGCAGCCAAAGCCAAGAAGAAGAACAATGCGCAGGCGACGCTGGATGGCGAGATGTCGAGCGGCTGGCAGGTGCTGGGCGGCTATGGCGTGCAGCATGCGGCGGTGTTTCATTTTGAGCAGCCGGTGGATCTGACGAGCGGCCTGGATCTGAAGATGCTGTTTGAGAAGCACTTTGCCTGTCCGCTGGGGCACTTCCGCATTTCGGTGACCACGGGTGAGCATGCCGAGGCCATGGGCTATCCGGCGGAGGTGGAGGAGGCGCTGGCTGCTGGAGACAAGAGCAAGCATGAGCTGTTGCTTCACACCTTTCTGGAGAATGCGGAGGAGATGAAACAGGCGGCGGCACCGCTGCTGGCTGCACGCAAAAATCCTGCACGTGGCCAGGCCACGCTGGTGATGCAGGAGCGGCCTGCGAGCAACCCGCGCAGCACGCATCGCTACCATCGCGGGGAATACCTGCAGCCGAAGGAGGAGGTGACTCCGGCGGTGCCGGCTTTTCTGCCTTCCTTGCCAAAGGGTGAAGCTGCCAACAGGCTAACTTTTGCGAAGTGGCTTTTTGCTCCGGCGAATCCGCTGACTGCGCGTGTGACGGTGAACCGGCAGTGGCAGGCGTTCTTCGGGCGCGGGATTGTGAAGTCGCTGGAGGATTTTGGTTATCAGAGTGATCCGCCTTCGCACCCGGAGCTGCTGGACTGGCTGGCGGTGGAGCTGGTGAAGCAAGGGTGGTCGATGAAGAAGCTGCACCGGCTGATCGTGACGAGTGCGACGTACAAACAGGGCAGCCGCATCACGCCGGAGCTGGCGCAGAAGGATGCGGAGAATGTGCTGCTGGCGCGCGGGCCGCGTTTCCGGCTGGAGGCGGAGATCATTCGTGATTCCGCGCTGAAGGCTGCGGGCGTGCTGTCGCTGAAAATGGGCGGCCCGGGGGTGTACCCGCCGCAGCCTGCGAGCGTGACCTCTGAAGGCACCTACGGCAAAGTGGAGTGGAAGGTGAGCGAGGGGGAGGACCACTTCCGCCGCAGCTTGTACACCTTCACCAAACGCACCGCGCCGTTTGCGATGGCCACGACGTTTGATGCACCCACGGGAGAATCCTGCCTGGCGAAGCGGGAGGTTTCCAACAGCCCGCTGCAGGCGCTGACGCTGCTGAATGACCAGATGTTTATGGAGGCTGCGCAGGCGATGGCGAAGCAGGTCATGGCTGAATCCAAGACGGATGATGAGCGGCTGCAGAACATCATCCGCCGTGCGGTTACGCGGCCTGCGGCTGCGGAGGAGATGGCGATGTTCAAAGCTTTCCTGCAAAAGCAGCGTGAGAGAAAAGTGAGCGATGAAGCGCTGTGGGCCGATGTGAGCCGCGCCGCCCTGAACCTTGACGAAGCCATTACGCATCCATGAACACCTCGAACATCACCCGTCGTCATTTCTTCCAGGACTGCGCCATCGGCACGGGGAAGATTGCACTGGCATCGCTGCTGGCTGATTCGGCCTACGGAGCGACGCAAAGTCCGAATGTGGCTGCGCCGACTCATTTCCAGCCGAAGGCCAAGGCGGTCATTCACATGTTCATGGCGGGTGCGCCGTCGCAGCTGGAGCTGTTCGACAACAAGCCGATGCTGACGAAGTATGAAGGGAAACCGCTGCCTCCATCGATCATCGGCGGGCAGCGATATGCCTTCATCCGGCCTGATGCTGCGGTGCTGGGACCACGCTACAAGTTTGCCAAACATGGGCAGTGCGGGGCGGAACTTTCGGAGATGCTGCCGCATCTGGCGACGGTGGTGGATGACATCGCGATTGTGAAATCCTGCCGCACGACGCAGTTCAATCATGCGCCGGCGCAGATCTATATGAACACGGGGTTCTCACAGCCGGGGAGGCCGAGCATGGGATCGTGGATCACGTATGGTCTGGGGGCGGAGACGCGGGATCTGCCGAGCTTTGTGGTGATGAGCACGGGCAGCGGGATCAGCGGCGGGGCGGCGTGCTGGAGCAGCGGGTTCCTGCCGAGTGTTTATTCCGGGACACGATTCCGTAATTCGGGTGATCCGATTCTGAATGTGAGCACGCCGCAGGGCATTGAATCGGGGACGCAGCGGGACACGATCGAGCTGATCAATGCGATGAACCAGCGCCGTCTGAAACTGGATGGCGATGGCGAAACGGCCACGCGTATTGCGAATTATGAGATGGCCTATCGTCTGCAGAGTTCTGCGCCGGAGCTGATGGATCTTTCCAAAGAGGATGAGGCGACGCTGAAGATGTATGGCTGCGATCCGAAGGTGCCTTCATTTGCCCGTGCGTGTCTGCTGGCGCGGCGGATGGTGGAGCGCGGGGTGCGCTTCATCAACATCTACAATGAAGGGTGGGATGCGCACAGCGATGTGGCTGGGAATGTGAAGAAGAACTGCGGCATCACCGACCAAGCGAGTGCGGCGCTGATCAAGGACCTGAAGCAGCGCGGACTGCTGGACAGCACGCTGGTGGTGTGGGGCGGGGAGTTTGGCCGCACGCCGATGGTGGAGGCCAGTGTGTCGCTGGGACGCAGCCTGGGGCGTGATCATCATCCACAGGCATTCACCATGTGGATGGCTGGTGGTGGCATCAAAGGCGGGGTGACGGTTGGCGCCACGGATGAGATGGGCTTCAACATTGTCGAAGACGAGACGCATGTGGCGGACCTGCAGGCGACGATTTTGCACTGCCTGGGGATTGACCACGAGAGGCTGACTTTCAGCAAGGCTGGGCTGGACTTCAAGCTGACGGGGGTGGAGCCGTGCCATGTGATCAAGCAGATCCTGGCGTGATGAACTATGCCATGAAGTGTAATCAGTTCTTATGTTGATCTGGATGCTGCTTTTCTTCTTCGGCATAGGTGTTTCTGTCCTGGGACTCGTGTGGCTGGTGGTAGGAGTGGCAAAGAAAAACAAAAAAAAGGCCATTCTTGGAGTTTTGATCCCTGTTTTGTTCTGGAGCTGCTTTGCGATGCTATGGGAAGCTGACCGCAGGTTTATCCAGGAGGAGACCCGCAAAAATGGAGGCGAGCTGCCAGATTGGGCTTGGTGACAGTCCTGAATTTTTTATCAAAATGAGCATGATCCAGGCAACCATTGTGCAAGGTCATCGAGTGGCCTCTGGCCTGAATGGGAATCCGCGTTTTCCGGGTGGGACGCTGCGGATGCAGCTGCCGTTTTTTGCGGCGCTGGGGCTGGATCTGAGTTCGTTTTATCCAGGGACGCTGAATGTGAGCATCTCGCCGAAGAGTTATCGTGTGGTGGGCCCACGGCGTACGTTTCGGGCGCTCAAGTGGCATCCGGAAGATGCGGCGGAGGATTTTTCGTTCTTTGATGTCACTGTGCACCGTGAGGGATCGGAGCCGGTGAAGGGGTGGATCTATTTTCCGCACCCGGATACGAAGCCGGTGCATTTTCAGAAGCCGGCTGTGCTGGAGCTGCTGCTGCCGTGGACGGAGGGGCTGGGGTATGGGACAAAGATCACGCTGGAGGTGCCGGAGGAGCAGATGGTGTTTGAGGGGTAATGCGGTCATGGCCAGAAGCACCGGATCGATGGCATGGAGTTGCGGATGCCGTGACTGAGTGATGACACGCCGGGTGCCGCGAGGGATGGCGGACGGTTGCCATTCCGCGTGCCAACAGGAGAAACAAGCACCTGCATAAGTGCCATTCGTTTTTCCTGCGTCTTGCTCCTAGGTCTAGGTGAGCAGACGCTATTTCTTATCGTAGAAGGGGAAGAGCTGGCGGATCTCGGCGGCGCTGGGGCGGCGGCCGTATTCGCAGACTTCGAAGGTCTCGGCATACTTGACGGCTTTGCCTTTTTCTTCGCCGTATAGCTTGATGAGGAGGTCGCGGAATTTTTCGGCTTCGCTGCTCTGGCGGGCGCCCCAGCGGCGCTTGAGCCAGGCGCGTCGGGCGGTTTCATCGGTGGCGGGCGGGACTTCTTTTTCGACGTATTCGGCACTGCCGCTGGCGCCGCCCTCGTAGGCCTGGGATGTGAGCTCGTGGAGGCCGTCGAGCTTTTGCTCAAAGGAGTCGTCCACGCTCACAGCGATGTCCGGGGTAAAGGGGTAGGGCTTCTGGAAGCCGTCGCTGGAGTACAGGAAGACGGGGTTTTTTTTCAGCGGCGGGATCTCCGGACAGATGAAGGGGACGGTGACCATGAAGGCGGCGTCTTGAAGAAGGACGCCGACATAGCGGTGGTCGGGGTGGTAGTCCCAAGGGCGGTGGGCGATGACGATGTCGGCCTTCCATTCGCGGATGATGCGGGTGATGAGCTTGCGGTTTTCCAGCGAGGGAAGCAGCTCGCCATCGTGGATGTCGAGCACCTGGGAGGTGACGCCGAGTTTTTGGGCGCAGGCTTTGACCTCGGCTGCGCGGCGCAGGGCCAGAGGGCCGCCGGCTTCTTTCCAGTGACCGATGTCGCCATTGGTGACGGAGACGAGTTTCACATGATGGCCGAGCCGGGCCCATTTGACGGCGGTGCCTGCGGTTTTGTACTCGGCATCATCTGGATGCGCGCCGAAGACGACGATGCGAAGCTTGCCGTCGCCTTTGTCCTCCGCGTGGAGGTAGAGGGCGGCGAGGCAGACGACGAGGGTGAGAAGGAAGCGGATCATGACGGGAAGGGTACGGGGCCATGATGAGGAGTTGTTCAACGCTCAGGCGCTTGGGTGTCAAAAGAGCGTGATGTGGAACCAAACCCGCAGGGTCAGTTCCAAAAAAGAAAGGAGCGCAAGGTAGGAAAAAACAACGAGGCAACATTTCCTCCAAAAAGGGGCACGCCTGATCAAGTAAACTGCGAGACCTGCGTGGACTGCAGCAAAAGGCAGAATCTGCCAGAACAGCGCCTTGTAGTCAGGCGATGATGCACGGGACGCGAACAGTGTCCAAAACCCGCTCAGGAGCAGGATGCCATAGAGCAGGGCTTTGGACATAGGTTCGAGGATGGATCAGCCTTCTTCACCCTTCGGCTCCGGCAGCATGAAGCCGACGATGAGGGCGATGACGGCCATGGCGGTGGCGATGTAGCCTGCGGCCATGGCGACGTGCATGGGCTTCACCGCCTGCGGACCACCAGCGAGCATGGGGGCGAGCCAGCTGGTGTTCAGTGTGGCCATGCAGGTGCCGATCATGCGGCCGCCCACGTTGGTGGCGAAGCTGCCGCCGGTACCGCGCAGGTGCATGGGGAAGACTTTGGGGAGGTATTCGCCGAAGTAGCTGAACTGGGCCACGGTGACGAGGCCGCAGACAGCGTAGCCCCAGAGGAAGGCGTCTCCACCTTGAGCGAACAATTTGAAATAGGTGAGCGGCAGGATGATGAGGGCGGGGATCTGGAAGACTTTGAGCAATTTCACACGGCTCATGCCGACAATGAGCAGCACGGCAAGCAGCACGCGGCCGACGAGGCCGCCCATTTCCTGATGGAACTGGACCTTGTCGCTCATGGCCTTGACCTTGGAGTTCACAGGCTTCTGCTTGTCAAAGTTGGCCTTCATCTCGGCTTTGAGCGCGGCTTTGGCGGCATCGTCGAGGCCGGGGGCTTTCAGCTTGGCGCTGATCTCCATGTCGGTCTTTTTCAGGGCGGCGAGCTGTCCGGCCTCGGCCTTCAGCTCAGGCAGGCCGGGAGTGACGCGGGCCACGGTGACCTGCAGCGCACCGAAGGCGATGCCGTAGGCGCAGGCGGAGAGGATGGTGGTGACGAGCGTGACGCGGCGAAGCTCGGAGGAGAAGAGAGCGCCGAAGCTGGGACGCTTGAGAGTGCCGGCGATTTTCTTGTCTTTCCACACCTTGGACTCAGGCACGAAGGGCAGCATGAGAGCGATGGGGATGGCGGGCAGGATGCCGGACATCAGAGTGTAGCGCCAGGCGCCGATGCCGGTGCTGCCTGCGGGCAGACCCCAATGAGGAAGGGTGTCGAGATTCTTGCTGATCCACACGCTGACCATGGTGACGAACACACCGCCGAGAGAGGCGCAGGCCTGGGTGATGCCGAGCCATTTTTCCTTCTGATGCTTGTCCGTGAACACTTCCGCCAGCCAGGTGATGGCGGCGACGAACTCCACGCACACGCCAATGAAGGTAGTGCAGCGGAAGAAGATGAAGACAGGGAGCGAGGTAGCGAAGGCGGCGCAGAAGGGTGAGAAGGAGTAGATGAAGATGCTCAGCGCCATGATGGTCTTGCGGCCAAATTTATCGACCAGCCAGCCGCCGAGGAGACCGAAAACACCGCCACAGAGCGCGGCGATCCAGAGCAGCTTGCCGACCCATTCAGTCACGGAGGGATCGCTCGGCAGCACCTTGAGCAGTTCGGCAATGGCGGGGGCCGCGACGAGGGGCGTCATGAGCAGCTCATAGGTGTCGAACAGGAAGCCGATGCTGGCGATGAGGATGATCAGCCAATGAGTGAGAGTGAATTTGGGTGCGGGAGTGGACATGGCGGGGCGATGCTGTCAGGAGATGGGAGGCAAGTCAACGGGCGGCGTGGGCGGAATTCATCATTCGGATGGTGATTGGCGTGAAGTCCTACATGTGTCGTATTTTTGAATCGACAAATCCGACAAATGTCGTCAAACTCGCGAATTATGGCTAAAAAATCACTGCCTCCACTGTCCGCCGCCGAGCAGGCGCTGATGGACATTCTCTGGAAGAAGCATCCGGCGAGCGTGCTGGAACTGCTGGAGGCGGTGAACCAAGGACGCAGCGAGCCGGTGACGCGCAACACGCTGCAGACACAGCTAACGCGGCTGGAGGCGAAGGGGTGGATCACCCGCGATGATTCCAGCCGCAGCCATGCCTACGAGCCTGCGGTGGCCGAGCAGAAGGGAAGGACGAGCGTGCTGGCAGACCTGAAGCAGCGCTTCTTTGGCGGGAGCAATCTGGCGCTGGTGCGCTGCCTGGTGGAGAGCGGTGACATCTCCGAGGAAGAACTGGTGGAACTGCGAAAACTGGTGCGCGGCAGCAGTGCGAAGAAAGGAGAGGAGTCATGAGCGCGGAGACAATCGTGTGTCTTAATTACGTGGTGCACAGTCTGGTGATCGGCGCGGCGGCGTGGCTGCTGGTGCGGTTTGTGATCCGCGATGCGCTGCGGCGCTGCATCCTGGCGAATCTGGCGGTGCTGATGTGCCTGTACACGCCTTTTAACATCGGGATGGAGGATCTCTTTCCGCCACAAAAGCCTGTGCCGGTGTGGACGCCGATCCGGGAGACGTTCAAGGCGGACTGGCGGATGAGTGTGGCGCCGGCGAGCGCTGCAAAGACAAGCACCGTGATCGAGGCACGGGCCTGGGGTGTGAATGATGTTGTGAGGGGGATGCGGTGGCTGGCGTGGATCGCTACCGTGGGGATGCTGATGCGGCTGCTGGCGCAAACCGTGAGGGTGCAGAGATGGGCGTGGGGATTGAGACATCTATCGCGAGAGGAAACGGAGGTTCTCTGCGGCAGTGCGCCGGAGTTTTGCGGAGATGCAGAGAGGCTCGAAAGCTCCAGAGGGCTGGAGCACTCCAGGACGCTGGCGCGCGTGAGGGTGTCTGAGAGTGAAGGCACCCCCTGTGTGGCGGGCTGGTTTTTTCCGGTGATCGCTGTTCCGGCCCAGGCTTTTGAGGCGCTCACGGCTCGTGAGTGGGGCTGGCTGCTGCGGCATGAGACGGAGCATCTGCGGCTGCACGATACGGTGGCGGTGCTGCTGCAAAACATCGTGCGCGCCTGCCTGTGGTGGAACCCTTTTGTGCATGAGCTGATCGAGGACTACGCCCGGGCCCGCGAGGAAATGTGTGATGCCGCTGCGGTGGGGGAAGAGCGCGAGCCTGCGGCCTATGCGGACTTTCTGCTGGCCTGGGTCGCGAAGCCAGGGGCGCAGCAGGCGTGCGTGATGCCGATTGCGTATTCGCGGCCCGCACGGCGGCTGAAGGCCAGGCTGGTGGCGCTGATGGAGGCGCGCGGCGTGAGGAAGAAGGCGGGGGCACTGTTTGTGCTGGCGGTGGTGGCTTTTGCGATCATCGCGCCGATGATTGCGGCTTCGTTTGGGATTGCGACTGCGGCGGCGCAGGCCGTGGTGGAAGCGAAGGAGGACGACGGCACCTTGTACACAAAGGAGTACAAAGTGCCTCCGGATTTTCTGAGTGGAGGAATGGTGCCGGATGATCCATTTGCGCCCGGGAAAGCCGTGTCAGGCGCTGTGAGGGGAAAAACCGCCCGGGAGCTACTGAAGGAGAAAGGTGTGGCGTTTCCGCCGGGTGCGTCGGCCATTTACAATCCGACGACTTCACTGCTCATCGTACGGAATACAAAAGCCAATCTGGAGATGGTTGAACGAGGGATCGATGCGCTCAACCAACGGCCAATGATGTTGCAGGTAAGCTGCAAGCTTATTCAGGCGGATCAGTTTTTGGGAACGCATGAAGGCGTTTTGTCGTCGGAGGATGAGCAGGCTCTGATCAGGACGGTGTCACAAAAGAAGGGTGCCGATCTGATGAGTTCGCCGAGTGTGACGATGAAGTTTGATCAGAATGCGATCGTGGAAGTGGCGCAGGAGGTGCCGGCGAAGAAGCTGGTGGATGGGAAGTTGAGTGGTGATCCGAAGTTTGTCGGGATAAGGATCGAACTGAACGCTAAAACGCCAGCCAAAGGGAAATCCAGTGTCGAAACGAAGGTCGAGCTTGGGTTGGATCCCGATTCAAATACTGGATGGCTGCCGAAGGAGGATAAAGCTGTCGATTGGGACAAGGTTCTGCTTTTCAGCATTGCGGCCAAGGCGGCGCTGGCCAGCGGTGAGACGTTGGTGCTGCATTTGCCGACTTCGAAACGGCCTGTGACGGTGCTCATCATGGCGGAGGCGCTTGACCCCAATGGCAGAAAGGCAGACCGTTTTGCGGCGACGATGCGGATGGCACCGTCCGCAAGCGAGGGACGCTACGTGGCGGAGAAGAAGGGAATGGAAAAGGAGAGCACTGAGCTGGTCGAGCGTGTTTACAGGCTTCCCGAAGAATTCCCGCGGGATAAACCGCCTGTCGAAGTGCTCAAGGCGGCGGGAATTGAATTCCCCAAGAATGCAGATGCCTTGCTGAAGGATGGAAAACTCACTGTGCGAAACACGAAGGCCAATCAGTTGCTCATTGAGGCGTGGATTGCTTCCCTTGTCGATTTCAGAAAAAACAAGAGGGTTCACGTCACCGTGCAAGTGGTTGAAATGAAGGGGGATTTTTTGAAACTCATGAATGAGTGGCTGCCACCGATGGCTGTCGATCCCAAGACCGCCAAGCCCCTGCATCCCGCCCTCGTGGAATCACGGCCATCTCCCGATTATGTTCGCCTGTTCAACACGGCCGCCATCTTCACCCCGGATCAGTTTAAGACTGTGTTCAAGAGGATCGCTGTTTCCAAGGCGAGTGTCGAAAACTTAAAGCCGAAGGGTGAACTGCGGGAATATAAGCTGCCGGACGCGATGGGAGGCATGCAAGTGAAGGTGGAATCACAGATTGGTGGGGATGGGAATACGATTGAGTTGATCGTCACGTGTGATGAAAAAGGGGATAAAGTAAGCGGGGCAAAACACATATCCACCGGGGTGAGCATCTGGGATGGTCAAACAATCGTGCTGGCTTCCCCGCCGTCCGAAGGTTTGTCCCGCTTTCTGTTCATCACAGGGAAGCTTATTGAGGACAAGGCTGGGAAAAAGTGAAATCAGGTTTTGCCGCATTGAAGGGAAGCCTTCATCATGCGGCCTTATGTTTCACGACCTGACCTCCGCGCCTGCCACTGATCCGACGAGCATTTACCGCTACCGTGACTGCCTGTATGGGGCGGACATGGTGACTGCGGCGCTGAGTGTGGATTTTTTCACGTGGCTGTCGGGGAATCCGTCTTCGTTGTCGGGGATCTGTGCGCACTTTGGCTTCACGGAGCGTCCGGCGGATACGATGATGACGTTGTTTGCCGCGAATGAGTGGGTGAAGAGTGTGGGCGGTGTGTTTCACACGACGGAGGTGGCGCGTGAGTTTTTGTGCGCGGGGCCGGTGTGGGATGTGAGGCCGTACTTTGCCTCGCTGCATGACAGGCCGATCGCGCGGGATTTTATTGAAGTACTGAAGACGGACAAGCCAGCGGGGTGGAGCGGGGACAAGGCGGCCTTTGACTGGCACAAGGCGATGGAGCAGGAGGATTTTGCGCGGAAGTTTACGGCGGCAATGGACTGCCGTGGTGTGCTGCTCTCCCAGGCGCTGGCGAAGAGGCTGGATCTCAGCGGGCGCAGCTGCGTGCTGGACATTGGAGCGGGGTCGGGTGTGTATGCGTGTGCGATCACGGCGCAGCACAAGCATATGAGAGGGGTCGCGTTTGATCAGGCACCGGTGGACCGCATCGCGGGCAAGCTGATCGAGGAACGTGGCTGCGCAGAGCGCGTGACTGTGGCGACGGGCAACATGTTTGAAGGCATGCCCGCAGGGTGTGACGTGCATCTTTTCTCCAATGTGCTGCATGACTGGGGCGTGCCGGAGGTGAAGAAGCTGCTGGCTGTCTCACATGCCGCGCTGCCTGCGGGAGGGCTGCTGATCATCCATGATGCGTTCATCAATGCAGACAAAACCGGGCCGCTGCACGTGGCGGAGTACTCGTGCCTGCTGATGCACGCCACGCAGGGCAAGTGCTACAGCACGGGTGAGTACGCGGAGATGCTGGATGCAGCAGGATTTACGCCTGGTGATTATCACGACACGATCATCGCGCGGGGATTCATGACTGCGATCCGGCGCTAAAAATTAGATTGTGCAAAGAAAGCGAGTTGTCGTATCGTCTAGAAGATTGCTTATGAAATTAATCACCCTGCTTTCTGTCTTCGCCATCGCGGCATCCGTGCGCGCTGAAACCACGCTCGTCATGACCGGCGTGCACAACTGCTGCAAGAGCTGCACTAACGGCATCATCAAGGCTGCGTCTTCACTCAGCGACGTGACCGTCACCCCTGAAGGCAAGACGGTGACCATCGTGTCCAAGAAGAAAGGCGACGCGAAGAAGGCCGCCGAGGCGATCATCGCCGCAGGCTACTACGGCAAGATCGAAGGCGAGGAGTCTGCCTCGAAGTCTGCCAGCAAGCCCGCTGCCGCCGCCAAGCCTGAGGCCAAGATGACGAAGGCCACTGTTTCCGGAGTGCACCTGTGCTGCAAAAAATGCGAAGTGGCAGCCGCTGATGCGGTGAAGACCGTCGCAGGCATCACGAAGAGCGACATCGTCGCCAAGGCCACATCATTCACTGTCGAGGGCGAGTTCACCAAGTCTGAACTGGCGTCCGCCCTCAATGCCGCCGGCTTTGCCGGAGACATCAAATAACTACCGCAACCAACAACGAGCGGGGCCGGGGCTTGCGAAAGCGACCCCGGCTTTCTTTTTTGTCAGTTGGGCGCGACATGGCTGCTGCATCGGCATTTTTACCGGGACAAGCCTCCAGCTGAGAATTTGAAGGCTTGACGTCTAAAATCGACATATGGTTTTATCCTAGCATGGTACCCAAAAATGCATCTGGAGTCATCCTTGTCTTGTTTAGCTTTGTTTTGAGTGTCTCCGGACAGCCGGCGGGCAAAGATGCCAAGGCGGACTTGAGCAAAAAATACCCTTCCCTGCACATCCAGGCCAAGGTTGGCAAGCGCAACGCTCCTTATCAGGGGTCATCATACATGATGACAATGACCATGACTCCGGAAGTGGTGATCGAGAGCGCACGCACCCAGCCCATGGCGTCGGCTTCAGCCACTTTTCTGCTCGTGACGAGTGATACTTCCGCCAAATACAGGCGCGGAGAAGAGGAACTCGTCATCGCCACTTCGGAGACCCAAGGAATACCGGCAGTGTCCAAAGGATCACGCCGGAGCATTGAATTCAAGCCTCTGTCTACACGCTATGATTCGGACCGCGATGAGACCAACGTCGGCGGCCAGGAATACAAATACTACATCATGGCTGTTTTCTCCGATGACAATCAGTTCCTGCATTTCGAGACGAATTGTCCGGAGCTGTCGAGGCATCTTCAGGCGCATCCAGAACTGCGGGTGCAATTTCTTGGCATGAAGCCAGGAGCAAAGTTTACCACGAATTTCAAGTGAGGAACCTGTCCGCGACAGCGTCCTCGGATTGCGGTGCTTGAGCACCGCTTTTGTCAGCTCTATTGCTCACTCTCTGGTTGAAAATCATCCTCCACCTGAAGCCGGTCCGTCTTAAAGCGTGAAATTGCACGCATCATCGCTGGTGGTGTTTCTTTCTCAAACCAGGAGGCCGAGCACCATGGGTAGTCCCGGGCAGCACTGACGAGCCCGTGCTTCACCGGATTGTTGTGCGTGTAGTTCAAGCGTGCAAAATACGATGTCTGCCGGGTTAGCAGGGTTTCCCGGTAGTTGTGCCAGACCTGACGTTCTGGTGCTTCGTCCAGTTTGTTCACCCAAACGGATAGCGGACCATGCAGGGCACGAATCATTTTCGGCAGTGAATTGGCGTCCTTGGCATCCAGAGGTGTTTTTGCGATGAAGTGGTAGTGATTGGAGAAAATGGCCCAGGCTTCGAGTCGCCAGCCGAAGTCGTGAGTGACTGTGAGCAGGCCGCGCTGCAGGACATCCAGGCGGGCAGGTGAGCGGAAATGGTGTTGTTTCAGATGCGTGGAGGCGGTGACGAAATAGATGCCGGTGGCGTCGAGCAGATGTGTGGGAGCGTGTGGCCAGGGTGGCGGCTGATCCGAACGGCGAGGCATGTGCGCACGGTGTGAGGTGGGAGTGGCGGGGGCAAGGGAAGACTTGTTTCCGCTGGGCGTGTCGAGGGCGGTGCTGAAGCACCGCACTCCGGGGACGCTGGCGCGCGCTAGAGCGCCATGCGCAAAATCGTGACGAGTTCCTCATGCGTAAGCGAAACCGGATTGGCCCTCATGCTGCTGGCGGCTGCTGCTTTGCGGGAGATTTCGTCGAGGTCGCTTTCTTGAATGCCCCACTGGCTGAGTCTGGGGATGTGGAGGCGGCTGGTGAGGCTGTGAAGATAGGAGACAGCATCGCAGCCTAGCATGGCGTCGATCTGCGTGAACTTGGCGCGGTTTTCCACGTGGCGGGAGTTGGCCTCCCACACCGGGGCCAGCAGGGCGGCGCACACCGCGCCATGCGGGGCGTGAAACATGCCGCCGATGGGGGCGGCGAAACCGTGGACGGCACCGAGGCCTGCGTTGGCAAGGGCGATGCCGCTGTTCAGCGCGCAGAGGGCCATGTCTTCACGGGCTGCGATGTCGTGGCCGTTTTCAAAGGCGCGCTCCAGCGAGCGAAAGGCGCGCTGGATGCCATCGAGGCAGAGGGCATCTGTCATGGGCTGGGCGCGGGAGCAGACGAAGGCTTCTAGGCACTGCGTCAATGCGTCCATGCCACTGGCGGCGGTGACGCCGGGCGGGACGTCGGCCGCGAGTTCGGGATCGATGAGCGCGATGCGCGGCAGCATGGAGATGTGGCGCAGGCTGGCTTTCACGCGGTGCTCCGTGCTGGCGATCACGGCATTGCGCGTGGCCTCGGCTCCGGTGCCGGCGGTGGTGGGCACGGCGATGAAGGGCAGGGGGGAGGCGTCGAGGGGTTTGCCCTCGCCAATGACCTCGATGTAGCGCAGCAGATCGCCGAGCTGCGTGCTCATGGCGGAGATGGCCTTGCCGGCATCCACCACGCTTCCGCCGCCGATGGCGACGATGACATCGGCACCCAGTTCTTTGGCGAGTGCGACTCCGGTTTCGATGTCCTGGGTCGTGGGTTCGCCACCAATGGAATGAGCGCCCACGTGAGGAAGGCGATCTGTCCACTGCTGCGGGCGGCTGCCGGCGATGAGCAACGTGCGCTGGCCAAAGCTGCGGCAGAGATCCGGCAGCTCGCGGAAGACGCCACGGCCGAAGATGATGCGCTGGGCGGTGGCGAATTCGAAACGGTTCATCGGCTCAGCGTCATGACGCACTCGAGATGCTTGGTCTGCGGGAAGAGGTCAAAGGGCTGCACGGTGCCGAGCTTGAAGCCCGCCTCGGTGAAGAGCACGAGGTCGCGCATCTGAGTGGCGGGATTGCAGGAGATGTAAACGACCCCCTTGGGACCAAAGGCGAAGAGCTGCTGCAAAAACTCAGGGCTGCTGCCAGCGCGCGGGGGATCAATGATGACCACGGTGTCTGCTCCGGCATGCGGGACGTCTTTGAAAACGTGCTGGGCATCGGCGGCCATGAAGCGGCAGTTGGCCAGACCGTTGATTTCAGCGTTATGGGCGGCTTTTTTGACGGCGGTTTCGGAGATCTCCACGCCGATGACCTGCTCAAAGTCGCGCGCAGCGCTGATGGCAAAGAGACCGCTGCCGCAGTAGGCATCCACGAGATGCTTGGCACCGGTGGCTTTGGCCTCGTCGATGGCATGGCGGACGAACTTGGGCAGGATGAAGGGATTGTTCTGGAAGAAGTCGCCGGCCTGGAATTCGAAGCGGACTCCGTCCACATCCTCGACCGCGATCTCATCGGGGCGGGTGAGGACGCCGTTGCTGGCGGCGCGCATGAGGAGGGTGGCACCGTTTTTAAATTCGGCGGAGTTGGCGCGGGCGCGTTCGCGCACGGCGGCCAGCTGGTCATTCAGCTGCGGCATGGCGATGGGGCAGTGCTCCACATCCACCATGGCATTGCGGGTGCGGGCACGCAGGAAGCCGATGGCGCCGATGCCGCCCTCCTTGGGCCGGTGGAAATGGGGCGTGATCTTGGAGCGGTAGCCGTACTGCACCGGAGAGGGGATGACCGGGCACACGGGATGCTCGATCTTGGCCATGTGCCGGAGGAGGTCGGCCACCTGGCGCTGCTTGGAGAGCAGCTGCTCCTCATAGGAGAGGTGCTGGTACTGGCAGCCGCCGCACTGGCCAAAGAGGGCGCACTGCGGCGCGACACGCTGCGGCGAGGGCTCGATGACGGAGACGAAGTCGGCCTCGCTGTAGTTCTTGTGATTGCGGAAGACACGGCACTTCACCAGCTCGCCCACGAGGGTGAAAGGCACGAAGACGACCCAGCCGTCCACGCGGGCGACTCCGGCGCCCTCGTTGGTGAGGCTCTCGATGCGGACATCCAGCTCCTGGTGGTAGGCGAAGGGGTGGGGATTGAATTTGCGCGGCGGTTGCATGCGTCGCGTCAGTTGTTCTTCACCGGGTCTTCCAGTGTCATGTAGGTGCGGCCGATGACATCGCCACTGGCGGGATTGACGGACTCGATGCGCAGCTCCTTGAGGGTGGTGGCGCCTTCCACTTTCTGTACTTTGGTGACCTGGTAGCGTTTCACAATTTTGCTGTTCCAGTCAAAGGCCTGCATCTTGGCAGCGCCACCGCTGCCCTGGTGCACCCAGAGATCGACCGCGTAGTAGGGCCCTCCACGGTCCGGATTGGTGACACGCACGACCCAGCATTTCTGGCCGCTGACGCGGTCTTCATTCATGAGCTGGGGGCGCGGCCAGTAGAGAAATGCGAGGGAGAGGTCCTCGTAGTTGAACTCCATGCCACGCACTTTGTTGCCATGCTGGCTGGTGGGCACCACGGAGGAGCCGCCCTGGCGCACCTGATAGAGGGTGGCGGGGGAGGTGTTCATGTCGAGATGGACGATCTCGGGGGGAGGGTTTTTGAAGAGGAAGCGCATGACGCGGTCCTGCATGGTGAGGGTCAGGGGCTCGACACGGCCGGTGGAGTCGTCGCGGAGCTGGCCGGTCATCTTGTAGTTTTGCAGGGCGTAGCTGTTCTGCACGATGCGGATGATCTCCTCGGCCGTTTTCGGCTGGGCCTCCTCGGCGCGCAGGACGGGGGCCAGCAGCAGCAGTGGGAGCAGGTAAAAGTGTTTCATGAGAGTGGAAAGGTTGGGGGTGACGACACTTTGACATGCGCGCGGCGTCCTCTATTCAATGCGCCCAACCATCATGCCGCGCCAGCGCTTTCTCTTAGCCGCCCTGGGCCTGCTCACGCTATGGCGCTGGGCGCTGCTGCCGACGCTGGAACTCGCGCCGGACGAGGCGCTGGCGGTTTTTCAGGCGAAACACGGCCCATGGGGCGCTTTTTTGGGCCATGGGCCGCTGGTTCCCCTGCTGGCCAGGCTGGGGATGCTTTTGGGCGGAGCCAGCGAGGCGGGTGTGCGGCTTTTGGCACCGCTGCTGGCGCTGGCGGCGTCTCTGCTGGTGTGGCGGCTGGCGCGTGAGCTGTATGATGAACACATCGCAGGCTGGGCGGTGGTGATCCTGAATGTGCTGCCCGCATTCAATCTAGCCGCCGTCACGTTGACTCCGGCGCTGCTGGTGTGTGTGCTTCTGCCTGCGGCTGTATTGCTGATGCGGCGTGCTTTGAGGGATGAAGATCCCAAGCAGAGGCCGTGGAAAGCGGCTGCGGCATGTGTGGTGGGGGTGGCGCTGGCACAGCCGCCTGCGCTGGCGGTCATGGCGGCGGTGGCTCTCGCGCTGGCGCTGCCCATGCAGGCACGCCAGCAGCTGCGGGGTACGGGATTTCGGTGGATCGCGGGCGGCTGGGCGGTGGTGGGTTTGCTCTGGCTGATCTCGCAGGCAGTGGATGGCTGGCCTGCCTTCATGGCATGGCGCTGGCTGCCGGAGTGGCGGCTGGTGCCCAGTCTCATGCGCTGGATCGTGCTGGCCTCGCCGATGCTGCTCATCCTGCTGGTGATGAGCGTGCGTGCGGGGCTGGCGGGCGGTATGCTGCAAACCCAGCGCGGGCTGCCCCTGGCCCTGCTGCTGCCGCTGGCGGGGATCGAGTTTTTCTATGGCCCACATGAGAGCTGGCCGGGGACCGGCGGCGCGGTGTGGATGCTCTTTGGCGCGGTGCTGCTGGCGCATCGCGGCACCGTGGCGCGCGCAGCGGTGATCGAGCAAAAGATCAGCCTGCGCACCGTGGCCCTGGTGCTGGCGGCGCTGCAGAGCGCCTTTCTGCTGCAGACAGACCTGCCACGTACGCTGGGGCTGAGGTGGCCGTTTTCAACCAGCAGCGGTGCCACTACGGACTACACGCGTGTCATCCTGGCCGATCCGGCCCGGGCCGTGCGTGGCTGGCGTGAGAGCGCCAGGGTGGTGTCCTCCGTGCTTCAGCAGGCGGGTGGGGAATGGTCTGTGCTGGCTGATGACCGGGTGCTCGCGGCGGAACTGGATTTTTACCTGGGCCGTGCCGAGCCGGTGCAGTCAGCTGACGTGGACTGGCGAACTATGGCCGGGCGCAGTGTGCTGTTTGTCACGGAAGACCGGGCGGCGTGCAGGCCACCCATCTGGGTGCGGAGGCAGTTTCAGAGCATCGAGCTGCTCACCGTCGCCCGGGTCATGCACGCGGGGAATGAGGTGCGCTGGCTTAAAATCTTCGCTTGCCACGGGTGTCGTTCGCCCGACTCTTGACGCCCTTTTACCCTCCCGCCATGCCCTCGTCTCCCGCCGTTTCCGTCGTCGTGCCTCTATATAATGAGGAGGACAATGTCGTGGAGATGCAGCAGCAGATCGACGCCGCGCTGCGCGGCCTGGACTACGAGCTGGTGCTGGTGGACGACGGCTCCAAGGACCAGACGCTGGCGCGTGTGCAGCCCGGCCCTCGTGTGCGTGTGATGGTCTTTGAAAAAAACAGCGGCCAGAGCGCGGCCATGCATGCCGGCATCCACTCCGCGCTGGGAGATGTGATCGTGACGCTGGACGGCGATCTGCAAAACGACCCCGCCGACATCCCGGCCATGATCGCCAAGCTGGACGAGGCCCCCGGCTACGACCTCGTCTGCGGCTACCGCGCCAAGCGCAAGGACACCGCCTTCAAGCGGCTGCAGAGCCGCATCGCCAACTTTGTACGCTCCCGCTTTGTGGGGGATCATGTGCGCGACACCGGCTGCACGCTCAAGGTCATGCGTCGTGACTGCCGCGAGGCCCTGCTGCTCTTCAACGGCATGCACCGCTTCATTCCCGCCCTCATCCGCAACATGGGCTGGCGCGTGACCGAAATGCCGGTGAACCACCGCCCGCGCATCCACGGCGTGAGCAAATATGGCTTTGGCAACCGCGCGCTCCGCGCCACGATGGACATGTTTGGCGTGCGCTGGCTGAACAGCCGGCGCACCCGATATGTCATTCGCGAGGAGCGGCGCGGCTGATGCGTTTCTGTTGTTGACGAGACAACCGCTTCGCGGCCATGCTGTACCACAGCACCAAGGATGAACCTACGCGAACAACTGCGACTACTGCTGCCCGAAATCTTACCGCAAGATCCTGCGGATTCGATCAAGGGCACCGAACTCATCCGCCTCGTGCGCCTGCGCCTTGGCGATGGTTACAGCGACGCCACGCTGCGCTACCACTTTTCCATCCTCAGCTACGACCCGACCTCGCCCATCGCCAAGGTCGATCAGGGCCAGGGCTACTACCAGCGGCAGAAGAAGACCTTTGCCGGGACCAACGGCGCCACGCGCCAGGGCCTCTTTGACAGCGAGCTGGGGGAGAGCGACCAGTGCTGGTCACGCTACCTGCGCATGGTGGCCATCTATGAGCGGCTCTGCCTGCAGCGCTCGCGCTACCCCTTTCTGCTGAACCGCAACAGCAGCGGAGCCCCCAGCATGGAGGGAGAATGGGACATCCCCGACCTCGTGGTGGCGGACTGGGATCTCGACACCGGCAGCGATGACGCGCCACGCTTTGACCCTGCGATGCTCGATCTGCGCCGCCATCTCGGCGGACCTGAAGTCAGCTTGGCCGGCGTGCAGCTCAAGCTCAGCGTGGCGCTGGACACCTTCAGCGCCGACTTTTTCCAGGCGCTCAGCGCCACCCGCTGGACGTTGCAGAGCGAGCTCGTCATCGCCGAAGGCCTGAATGACGAGGCGCTGGTGGATGCCCTGCGCAGCCTCGGACATCAGTTTGGCGTGGGCATCAGCAGCCTGGGCGTGCCGCTCAATGTGCTGGACGAACTGCCCTCCGCCAAGGAACTGCGCGCCATGAGCGCCGCCGAGTTTGAGGCCGTGCACAATCTGCTGCACATCCAGAAGATCACGCTGCCCACGCCACGCCATACCATCGACTGGTCCGCGCTCAACGCCCTGCGGAAGAAGCACGAGTCCGTGGCCGATCTGGTGCGCTGGCTCTCCGAGTGCCTGGCCAAGCGGCAGCCGGAGTGGGTGGGCGGGGTGGTGAGGTGAGCCAAACCGCCCCCCGCTATTCAAAGGCCAATGGCACAGACTAATGCGAATCAAAAATGCCTATGAGTTCGCTGCCACGCATTGAATACCCTGGAAGAAAGGTGTGGATTGGTTTGCTGATTACAGGGGTGATGTTTCTCATCACTGCCTTTGCCCTCTGGTTCTTGTTTTTGGGCCTCTCTTTGGTTTTGTCTTTTTTACAGGATTCCAGACATATGCATCAAGGAGTGCTTCACACGAGCCAGCCCAGCTTGTTCAAGGGGTGCTTGGAGCTTGGTTACGCAGGCACTTTTTTTCTCGCGGGCATGTTGGTTGTGCGCTCGCGGTGGAGCTGCCGCCCAGGCATGGCGGTCCTGATCGCCTATGCTGCATTTCTCATGGTCTATGTTCCAGGTCTTGACTGGAACCGGGGGCACACCTTCGACATCCTATGTTTGTTTGCGCCCCTGGTTTCGGGGCCGCTTGGAAGTGTGCTGGGTGAACGATTTTTTGCCTGGAGGGAAAGGCGAAAGTTGTCCGCAACCGCATGTGAATGAAGACGAAAATTGCATTGGGGCCGGAGTACGATGAAGCGACTTTCATTCGCCTTCGCCAAGTTGTGGTGCGACGCGAGGGCGGGTTTAGGACGAAGGGCATTCTTCACCGCGCGAAAGCGGTGCCGCCGATGCAGGATTGCGCCGTGCATCTCTGTCACCGCACTCCACGACGCTGTCGCGTTCGCGCGAGTGACATTCGGGCCTGAGATATTTCTTGGTTTGAATGTTCGAGGGGTTGTTTCGGAAGGAAGATTGCTGTTCAAGTGGGGGAAATGATTTTATTTTCACGCACGTTGTCTGAAGCCGCATGACACGACGAACTATTCTCACCTCCGCCGCCGCTTTTGCAGCCGCCCTGCCTTCATCGGCTGCTTTGCAGGGGAAGAAGATGGGCATTGTGATCCACTCGTATTGGAAGCGTTGGCAGGGGAAGTACTCGAACATCAAATACCCGCCCTTTGAGCATGCGCTGGATGTGCTGGATCATGTGCGTGATCTTGGTGTCGGTTCGCTGCAGACCTTGGTAGGCGGGTGGACGGCTGAGTTTGCCGGGCAGGTGCGTGCCACCTGCGAGTCCTATACCATCAAACTGGAGGGCAGCATCACCCTGCCGAAGAATGAGAACGATGTGGCGCGTTTTGAGCAGGAGGTGCGCATCGCCAAGGAGGCCGGGGCGGTGATCTTCCGCGCCGCCACGGGCGGGCGGCGCTACGAGCTCTTTTCCTCGCTGGAGGAATTCAAGCACTGGAAGGAAGGCGCGTTCAAGTCCATGCAGCTGGCCGAGCCGGTGGCACGGCGGCAGAAAGTGAAGATCGGCATCGAGAATCACAAGGACTTCCACGCCGCCGAACTGGCGGAGATGCTGGGCCGCCTGAGCAGCCCGCACATGGGTGCTTGTGTCGATACCGGAAACAGCATCGCGCTGCTGGAGGATCCGATGACGGTGGTGGAAACACTGGCCCCCTTTGCGGTGACCACGCACATCAAAGACATGGCCGTGCAGGAGACGCCCACGGGCTTCCTTCTTTCCGAAGTGCCGCTGGGAGAGGGCATCCTGGATCTGCCGCGCATGTTTGCGCTGTTTGAGAAATACAATCCGCAGGTGAACTACCTGCTGGAGATGATCACTCGCGATCCGCTGGACATCCCCTGCCTCCAGCCAGCGTACTGGGCGACTTTTCCAGAAAAACCCGGCACTGAACTGGCCCGTACACTGACCATGGTGCGCGAGCGCAAAGCCGCCAAGCTGCCCAAGACCACGGGACTGCATCTGGAGGAGGCACTGGAGTTTGAAGAAACCAATATCGTCAAATGCCTGCGTCAGGCGGGGGAGAAGTATGGATTTACGCCTTCGCTGAAAACGAAAGATGCGAAGAAGAAGGATGAGCATTGAGGGGGCGATCAGGGAGTGGGCTGGGTTTGGCGTCCAGATCACGCCGATGCTTCCACGCATTCTTCGCCAAACCGCCCGGCTGCGAGGGAGCTTGTACGCCGTGGTGATTGCAGCGCGCTGATGGACGGGCGGGCTGTCGCCACACCCATCCTAAGCCCCAGCACCCGCGTTGCGCCTGAAGCAGCTTGGGCAATAAGTTCCTTTGATATTTTTGCGTCTTCTTGCGGCCATTCCTCATCGCATCCAAGATGCGCGGTCCGTGTCCGACCTTCTTCCCACTGCAGACTCCACACCCATTCATGACGCCAAGATGGCGTTGCAGAAGTACTTTGGCTTCCGCGAGTTTCTGGACGGGCAGGAGACGGTGATGGCCAGCATCCTGAGCGGACGGGACACCATGGTCATCATGCCCACCGGCGGCGGCAAATCGCTTTGCTACCAGCTTCCCGCGATGGTGATGGATGGCGTCACGGTGGTGGTGAGTCCGCTCATCGCGCTCATGAAGGACCAGGTGGATGCACTGGAGCGGCGCGGCATTCCCGCCACTCTAATCAACAGCTCGCTCTCGCTGGGCGAGCAGCAGGAACGCATCCAGGCGCTGCAGCGCGGAGAATACAAGCTCGTGTATGTGGCGCCGGAGCGTTTCCGCAGCCGCACGTTTACCAATGCGCTGCGGCAGGTGCAGATCGCGCTGTTTGCCGTGGATGAGGCGCACTGCCTTTCGCAGTGGGGGCATGATTTCCGCCCCGACTACATGCGTCTGGGAGAGGCGCTGGCGCAGCTGGACCGCCCGCAGGTCGTGGCCCTCACCGCCACGGCCACGCCGGAAGTGCGGAGCGACATTCTGAACACGCTCGCTCTGCGCGATCCGTTTGTGACCATCCGCGGGTTTGAGCGGCCAAATCTCAGCCTGAACATCATCCACACCAAATCGAACGCGGACAAGTACGAGCGGCTGCAGAAGCTGATCGCGCAGTTCAAGACGGGCATCGTTTATTGCTCCACCCGCAAGCGTGTCGAAGAAGTGGGCGAAGAGCTGCGCTCGTGGAAGCTCAAGGTGATCGAATATCACGGCGGACTGGATGACAAGGAGCGCGAGTCGCGGCAGACCAAGTTCATCACCAAAAAAGCGGATGTGGCCGTGGCCACCAACGCCTTCGGCATGGGCATCGACCGCTCGGACGTGCGCTTTGTGGCCCACTTTGATGTGCCCGGCAGTGTAGAGGCCTACTACCAGGAGGCGGGCCGCGCCGGACGTGATGGCGAACCCTCGCAGTGCGATCTGTTTTTTAACTTCGCCGACACCCGCACGCAGGAGTTTTTCATTGATGGAAACAACCCCGGTGTGGACGTCATCCGCAGCGTGTACCAGACGCTGCTGAATGCGGCGGATGCCAGCCATGAAGTGCAGGCATCCATCGATGACATCACCGAGCGTTCAGGGGCCAAGAACAGCATGGCGATAGGATCGGCGCTCATCCATCTGGCGCGCAGCGGCTACATCGAGCGTTTTGACATTCCCGGCAAACGCATACGCGGCACACGGCTGCTTCAGCCGAACACACTGACGCGGGACCTGGAGTTTGACGTGGATGCGCTGCGCGAGAAAGACCGCCGCGACCGCTCCAAGCTGAAGGCGATGATCGACCTCTGCTACGATGACAAAGCCTGCCGTCAGGAGCAGATTCTGCGCTACTTTGGCGAGACCGAGAGCACGCCATGCGGCACCTGCGACGTGTGCCGTGCCGAGGGCGTGCAGCCGCCGCGAGAGGGCACCGCAGAAGAGGTGATCCTGCTGCGTCAGGCACTCAGCGGCATTGCCCGCATGTCCACCAAGCTGACCGACGGCAGCTGGGAGGGGCGTTTTGGCAAAGGGCGCATCATTCAGATGCTCGTGGGCAGCAAGTCCAAGGAGATCGTGGACGCAGGGCATGACCAGCTCACGACCTACGGCCTGCTCAAGCACATCGGCACGCAGGCGCTGCACCCGCTGTTTGCCGAGCTGGAAAAGCTCGGGCTCATCGAGACCAGCACAGGCGAGTATCCCAAGGTCACACTGACCTCACGCGGCGCGGAGGTGATGAGGAAGGGGCTGAATGTGCGGATGCGCTGGCCTTCGCTGCATGCGCCTGTGTCCAGCAAACCCAAGGGCAAGACGGCGATGAATGAGGAGCTGGCCGCGCGCGAGCTGGGCTTTGATGATGCACTGTTTGAAAAGCTCAAGCGCCACCGCACTGCCGTGGCGGAGGCCGAGGGCGTGCCGCCCTACCTCATCTTCAGCAACCAGACGCTGGAATTCATGACACGCCTAAAGCCCAAGACGACTGACGCAGGACTGAAAATCCGTGGTGTGGGAGAGAAGAAGGCGAAGGAGTACCTGCCGGAGTTTATCCAGATCATCAAGAAGCACGGCTAAGCTCCAGCTCAGTAGCGCGACACCGGGCGTTTCACGATCTGCGCCCGGCGGATGATGTCGGAAGGATGCTCCGGCGTGCCGCGATCCATGAGGTTTTCGAGGCTCTGCGAGGCATCGAGGATGGAACGCACCTGCCCACCGATAGAAGGGGCGGGATTGAGATAGTCCTCAAAGCCTGCCACCGCTTTATAGACGACAGACATCTCGACCACGAAGAGATCATCCAGTCGGTAATACTCACTGCCCGTCAGCAGCCCGGAGCCGGGCCTGCCTGTGGGGGTAGCCGGTGAGGCTGGGTGGAGAGTTTTGTAAAGACGCGCGCGGCTGACAGGAAATTCGAGACTGTGCAGGCGGCGCTCGTAAAACTGGCGGCGGCCGTATTCGTCACGCGGCGGTGTGTTGCAGCCGGCGGCGGTGAAGAGAAGCAGGAAGAGCAGGAGGGCACGCCGGAGATTCATGAGCCAAACGTGCCCGAGCCGAGCAACGAATCAACAGTGCTCTTCACTTTGCCTTGGCGGCCGTGCTGAACTGCGAGGCCTCGCCGGTTTCCATTCTGGCTGTGAGGCTGCGATGGAATTCGGTGCCTGCCGGCAGTTTGGCCAGGGCTTCGCTCTGCGCTGTTTCGACAGCCAGTGCGTCTGCGTGCTGCAGGCTGGTGGTGGCGAGCGAGACGACGTCACTGACCGTGGGGCTGGGAGTGGTGCTGATGATGAGCTGCTGCGCACGGTGCGCAGCAGGCACATCGTCCAGCTGGATGGCCAGAGAAACGATGCGGCGCAGCGTGGCCTCGTCCCGCTGGGACTCCGGAATGGACTGCAGCGTGCGCATGGCCTGAGGATACTGGGCGCTGGCGATCTGGAGCCGTGACAGATGCTGCCTGGCGGGCACGTCATCAGGGAAGCGCTTGAGCAGCCCCTCCCACAGCACGGCGGCGGAGGCTTCTCCGTGCTGCATGATGTCGATCTGCGTGAGCAGGTGCCAGGCTGCGCGGTCGTCTGGAGAAGATTCGAGATGGGGAGCCAGCACAGCACGTGCTGCAGCAGGGGCACCTCCGTCTGCCAGCGCCTGCGCCAGCTGGATGGCGCTGAAGCGAGGCTGCAGACTGGCGAGCACGCTGGAGAGTTCGCTATCGCGTCTCATCTGCGTGGCGAGTGTGTGCAGGCGGGCCAGGACACGGGTCTCGCCCAAGGCGGCAAGGCGGAAAAACAGATCGCAGGCGATGCTGCTTTGATGGTTGAGATCGGCGATGCTGGCGCCTTCGTTCAGCCAGCGGCGGTAATCTGGAGCAACCTCTTTGTCAGCGGCCAGATCCGGCACCGTGCGCTGATGATCGGCATAGGTGCGCAGCTGAAACTCGATCCACGGCAGGAGCTCGACGGATTCACCGGCAGCGCGTGTGGCCAGCAGGGCGCGCTCCAGCAGGCGTGGCGGCAGGCCGGCGGAGGGCTTGAGAGCACGCAGGGCATCGAGGGAAATGCGGCTGGCCTCGGCATAGCGGGAGCCTTCCAGCAGGAGGGAGAGCTGCAGGTCCAGCGCTTCTTCACGCTGGGTTGCATTCAGTCGGGACTTTGCCTCGCCTAGCCATTCATTCACCACACGCAGGGCGGCGGCCGGGCGGCGTGCGGCGCGTGCCGCCGCGGTGAGGCTCAGCACGTTCTGCCATGTGGCCGAGGGAAACTCGCACACGCGCTCGTGAATGGAGATGGCCAGGCTGTGTTCGTTGCTCCCCAGAGCCTGGGCGGCGATCAGCTCCAGCGCGGCGATTTTGTCTGCCTCCTCCATCCTGTCCCCCGCTGCGCTGACAAACATGCGGCTGTCTTCGAGGAGGGGTGCGTCTGGCTGCTGGATCTCGGCAAAGATCAGCGCGGTATTCAGCGGGCTGGGTGTCTGCAGCGGTCCGTGCTGCACCGTGAGCTGGCGCACGCGCTGCTCGGGCATCATTTTCATCCAGCTCTGCAGAGCTTTGAGCTCCGCATCCGGCAGCAGGCCCAGCTGCATGGCCGCTGTCATCTGCAGGTGTTTTGGAGCACGTGCCAGCCTGGGGGCCAGTTGGGTGCGGGTGGCTTCGAGAGAGGCGTCCACCGTGGCGTCAGGGATCTTGTCATTCGCATGCAGGCGCCAGCCCCATGCCACGGCGAGCATGGAGTAGGAAAAGACTAGCAGCAGTGCCTGGCGGGCGGAGCGTGACATGTGGAGACGGCAGGAGAGAGGGAGGAAAAGATCAGCGCATCGCGGCATGCGTGGCCGGAGGCAGGGACTGGAGGGAGACGGTGGCGCGGCAGGTGAGATCCAGACGGACCACGCCCTGGGCATCGGCATGCGCGGTGTAGGGGCGGCCGTTTTCCAAATAAGCGCACTGGCCGCGCGGCTCGAAGCCGGAGAACACGATCTCCACCGGGCGCAGATCGCACACCTGGAAGGTGGTGCGGCGGGAGGCCAGCTCCAGAAATTCCACCTGAGTGCTGGATTCGGTGAGACGCAGATGCTGCACCGGCGCGCTGCGGGTCAGCACGAGGTCGGTGCGCTGCCTGCCCATGGTGTGGATGTAAAGCTGCCCGGCATGAACATTGTAGCCGGAGACACCCTGGCAGCGCGCCATGTCAGGCACGCCGGCAGTGGCAGGCATGCGCAGAGTGCGGCACTGGCCGCCGTTCAGGATGATCCAGCGGTCTGCTCCGGCGCGCAGCACACGGGTATGGCGGGCGTCGCGCACGCTCGCGGCATAGGTGGCGGCGGTGATGGCGTGCAGAGGCTCGCTGGCGCAGGCGTCAAAGGCTTTGCCTAGAGCGGCCACGCCCGCCTCCGTGCGTGCATCGGCAAAGCTGAAGCGGAGCGCGGCTGGCTCCAGGCGTGCAGCCACATCCTGGTGCACGGTGGTGTCAGCGACGGTGCCTGCCTGCAGGTTTTCGATGCCCATGCTGCGGCAGTACTCCAGTGCCTCCGTGCTGGGGGCGGCTTTGGCAGGCCAGAGCATGAGGCTGACGGATTTTCCAAGCGGCAGCAGGCGGCGGTGGATGTAGCTCATGGAGCCCGCGATCTCGCGTGGCAGGTCGTGGCGCGTGGTCTGGGCCCGCTCATTCAGCTGGCTGCTGATGTCCATGCCTGCGCTCCAGGCGGCGGGGCGGGAGAGGGAGTTTGACGCGGCCTGCACCTGCGGCATCTCAAAGAGGCTGCGTGCCACATGCTCCAGCCGGGTGGCTTCTGTGGCCTGCTGGCCGGGCAGCCAGGCGCGCGTCTCGGCTTCACATACGGAGACCGTCACTGGCAGCAGGTAGCGGTTGAGGATCTGGTCGCGCAGCACCTCAGAGCAGAGCGGGAAACCGGGCAGCGTGCTTGGGGTGGAGAAGCCGGTGCCGTCGATGTGGCTGTAAAAAACCCGGCGGCCTTCGCGGGTGGTGGTGTCTGGCACGGGGCCGCTCTGGGCAGGCTCCATCCAGCGGGCGAGAAAAGCCGGGAGATTGAACTGAGTCGGTGCAGCGGCTGCCGCGGGCTCAATCCATGCAGCGCCCCAACTGGCGAGGAAGGCCTGGTCAAAGCGATGCTCAGAGCCCATGGCGTCCTGTCCGCTCTGGGTGATCACCAAGTGGGCGTCTGCCGGAGCGGTGAGATCGAGGAAGCCAAGCGCACGCGGAGCGATTTTGCGATTGGAGCTCAGCAGGCTGACATCCATCACCGTGACCTGCGTCTTGATCAGTCGTGGCGCAGATTTGGCGCTGCCGCCGAGGCCCAGATGCTGACGGGCCATCTGCAGGGCAGCGCTGTCCGTCCAAGGCATGCCGGTCAGCAGCAGTGGGATTTTGCGTGCCTGCAGGGAGGGCAGCCAGGAGGCCAGCGTGCGCTGCTGCTCGGCGCTGAGGATCAGGCTGGAGTCGAGGATAACAGCCGCAAAGTCGTGATCTGCAGGCAGGAAGTCCGCGCCGCTGGCGGTGCGGTATTTGAGTTCGCAGCCCAGCCATTCCAAGGATTGGCCCAGCACGCGTGCCGTGGTGGTGGTGGCTGCGGCGGCCGGTTTTTCGCCCACATGCTTTTCATCCCAGCCATGCAGCACGAGCACACGGCGGGAGGATTCCTCCAGCGGGCCAAGGTTTACCCCGCTGAGCGCGGGGGTGGTGATGAATGGCAGCACGCCCGCGCTGGTCAGGCGCTGGGCGGTCTCGCGGCAGGCGCTGCGGTCATCGGCAGCGGCGTAGTCCACGCCAAAGACGCGCATGCCCTGCATCTGCACCGTGCGGATGCTGCGCAGCAGGCGCTGGGTTTCAGCCAGCGGCACCCACTCCATGGCACCGTCTTTGCCTTCACGGGTGAAAACTCCCAGAGCCAGAAAACCCTTTGCCACGTGCACGGCCTCGATGCCGTGGCCCATGCGCAGATCCAGCAGGAGAGGCTTGTCATGATAGCGCTGGCGCAGCGCGGAGGCTAGAGAGAGCACGGCATTGCGTGCGGCCGGAGTGGCGGACTCACCGCCCAGGCTGAGGACGAAACCATCAAAGCCCTTCTGCGCGGCAGGATCGGCCATGGATTCGATCGCCCATGAGACCCAGCGTTCATCCGCGAGGTCGATGCTCCTGAACTGCGCTTTTCCGTCCACCGGCTTGGAGGCCATCTTGCGGGTCGCGCTCAGCATCGCGGCTTTGGACCCCGTGCTGAAGTGCGCTACATCCAGCAGTGCGTAAAAGTGATTTCCCAGCTCATGGCCGGGCTCCATTTCCACCTCGGCCTGCGGATTCAAAATGCAGAGGTCAAAGGCGGCCAGAGAGCGTGCATCCGGACGCGCAGACAGATCCACAAACAGGCTGCGGTACGCGGGCAGGTCTGCCGCCATTCCCGTCAGGCCCAGAAGACACAGTGCGCCGAGCTTTGAAAGCAGGCCCGGGGCGAGGCGCGTGTGCCGTATGGAGGGAGAGGCAGAGTGCATGACAGGGTGCGTTTGGCTTTCAAAACTGCGAACACTGTCACGATAGAGTTTCAATAATTAGAAGCAATCCCCGAGGCGCTGGCTTACAAACAACTTACCGGCCTCACACAATCCAAAAATCAGTCGCCAAAATGGCTGTCGTGGGAATCATGACAAGCGTCATGGCCACCTCTCCCATCCGCACTTTCGACGAAGGCATTTTGATCGACCAACCGTGGGGAAAACTCACCTGGCTGGCCTCCCGTGAAATGGGAAACTCCACCGCCATGACCTTCGGGCATGTGATCATCCCGGCGGACCAGACCAACCCACGCCACCGCCACCCGAACTGCGACGAAATCCTGCACCTGCTGCGGGGCAGGCTGGAGCACAGCCTGGGGGATCAAAAATTCACCCTCAATCCCGGCGACACCATCTCCATCCCCGCCGGCCAGTGGCACAACGCCCGCGCCCTCGATGGCGTGGATGCGGAGATGGTCATCTGCTTTTCTTCGGCGGACCGGGAGACGGAGTTTGAGACAGCGTGAGTTTGATCTCGGCGCAGTCAGGGAGTGGAGCCTTTGATAATCGGAGTGAAGTCGCTCCAGTTCTCAATGCGGAACCCCCGGATATCCCGCACGACTTTGGCGAACCACGGCAGAGCCTTGAGTGCCAAAAGAGCGGCAAACAGATTCGCCATATCATCCTTTTCGGTCACGTAAACACTGCCCTATACCCGGTCGAAGGAGTACTTTTTCAGTGTGACGCCGATGTCGGTGTAGGCAGCCGTCGCGCCACGTGGATGGTGCTGAACAGCGTCGGCCACTACAAGGTCAAAAGCGATGGCAAACATGATTACCTGGCCGCTGGATCCTGGATCGCCTGTTCGATCGGGTAATCAAGTTCTTCGCCTGTCTGAACGACCACGACGTGAACTTTCTGTCCGTTGACCCTGCCTGTGATCTGATAGACCGGGCCATACTCACCAAAGCTGCGGTAGCTGCCGACCAAGTCCGCAGGCACAGGTAGTGTGGTGAGAGTTTCCATAGGCCAATGCTATGCTTTTTGGTCGAGGTATCAATCCATGATTTTGGAGACGATGCATCACCCTTTCGTCACCACCTCATCCAGGTTCAGCACCAGATTGGCCACCATCGTCCAGGCGGCGAGTTCGGCGGGGTTGAGTTTGTCATCGGGCTTGGATTCGCCGTAGCTGATGGCCTTTTTGGCCTCTTCAGGTTTGGCGGTGTAGGAGGCCAGCTCCTTCTGGTAGGACTGCAGGATGATCTCGGCCTCCTGGGCGCTGGGGTAGCGGCCGGTAGCGGCGCGGAAGAGGGCGGTGATGCGTGCATCCGTGCCTGTCTGTGACTGCATGACGTGCTGAGCGAAGTTGCGCGCGGCTTCAAAGAACTGCACGTCGTTCATCAGCGTCAGCGCCTGCAGAGGTGTGTTGCTGCGCTCGCGGCGCAGGCAGTAGCTCTCGCGGTTCGGTGCGTCAAAGGCGGTCATGTTCGGCGGCGGGGCGGTGCGCTTCCAAAAGGTGTAGAGGCTGCGGCGGTACAGAGACTCGCCGTGGTCCTGGATGTAGTTACGGGTGTTGCTGCCGCCAAAGCCCACGGGTTCCCAGATGTTCTCCGGCTGGTAGGGCTTCACGCTCTTGCCACCGATCTTGGGGCTGAGCAGGCCGGAGACAAACAGCGCCTCATCACGCACTGCCTCGGCGTCCAGGCGGAAGCGCGGGCCGCGTGCCAGCAGGCGGTTTTCAGGGTCTTTTTGCAGCACAAGATCGGAGCATAGGGCGCTCTGCCGGTAGGTGTGGGAGGTGACGAGCATGCGGGCAAAGGCCTTCATGTCCCAGCCGCTTTCACGGAAGGTCACGGCCAGCCAGTCGAGCAGCTCGGGGTGGCTGGGCGGCTCGCCTTGTGAGCCGAAATCGTTGCTCGTTTTCACCAGGCCGATGCCAAAGAACTGCTGCCACAGGCGGTTCACCTCTACACGGGCGGTCAGTGGGTGCTGCGGACTGAGAAGCCATTTGGCCAGGTCCATGCGTGTGTGGTCGGGCTGCTGCGGCAGCGGTGGGAAGATGGCCGGTGTGCTGCGAGTCACCTTGTCCTTGGGCTTGTCGTACTGCCCGCGGTCCATCACAAAGCTTTCGCGTTTTTCCGGCAGGTCAGCCATTACAAAGGTGGCGGGGATCACATCGTAGAGCGTTTTTTTCTGGCCTTCCAGAGCCAGCTTCTCGGCGCGTGCGCCATCCACCAGGCTGCGTGCGCCTTGGTATTCGTTTTCAAACCACCATGCCTTGAGCTTGGCCACTTCCAGCTCGGACCACTCGGCGGCTTTCTTGCCGCGCACCAGCGTCTGCAGGTCGTTGGGCAGCTCGGCCACGCGGGTGCCCTGCTTTTTCTCCACCCATTTGCTCCAGGACCACTGCGTGTCTTTGGCAGGATCGACACGGGAGTTCATGGCCAGACGATCCCAGTAAACGGTTCCGTCAAACTGAGTGAAGGCAAAGCCGTTGACCTTGATGCCAGGCTTAAGGCCCAGCTTTTCAGCGGGCACTTCCAGCTTCACCCATTCACCCTCCTTGGGCAGCGCTCCCATCTGCACCTTTTCCGGCGTGCGCACCTGGCCAAAGGGGATGGCGCCCTCCTGACCCCACACGGCGCGGTGGTTCCAGCCGGAGGTGTGGAACTGCAGCATGATGGCCTTGGGCGGATTGGCGGGATCAATGTAGCACTGCACGCTGATCTTGCCGTTTGGCGGGATCTCGTATTTGGCGCCATTCGTGAAGAAATCCTGCGCCACACCTGTGGCGGTACGTTTCAGTGCCGCCGTGCCGCTGAACACAGGGCCCTTGTCCTTGGTCACAAACTGAGTCGGCGCTCCAGCCACGCCGACCTTGGCACCAGCGGGGAATGCATCCTCGAACCACACCAGCTCGCTGCTCTGCACGGGGGGAGGCGGGTTCAGAGTGGCGGGGTCGGTGTATTGGATGGACTGGATTGCGCTGCGGATCTTCGTTTCTGTGGCGGCCAGCTTTTGATCCAGCTCCGCCAGCTGCTTCTTCTGCTCCTCGGTGCTCAGGCGCAGGATGGGTGGCGTCAGCAGGATGTTGCCGTCCATGGCCGGGTCGGCGGCGCTGTTAAAGAAGGCATAAAGGGAGTAAAACTCCTTCTGCGAGATGGGGTCAAACTTGTGGTCGTGGCACACGGCGCAGCCGGCGGTGAGGCCCATCCATACGGCCACGGTGGATTCCGTGCGGTCCACGGCATAGCGGAAAATGAACTCCTCATTGATGCTGCCGCCTTCGCTGGTCGTCACATTGCAGCGGTTGAACCCGGAGGCGATCTGCTGGTCGATGGTGGGGTTGGGCAGCAGGTCTCCCGCAAGCTGCCAGATCGTGAACTGGTCGTAGGGCAGGTTTTGGTTGAAGGCGCGCACCACCCAGTCGCGGTACGGCCACATGCTGCGCTCATTGTCCAGGTGCAGGCCGTGGGTGTCGGCATAGCGGGCTGCATCCAGCCAGTAGCGGCCCATGTGTTCGCCATAGCGTTCGGACTTCAGCAGGCGGGACACGACCTTTTCATATGCATCCGGGCTGTTGTCTGCCAGAAAGGCGTCGATTTCTGCCAGCGTGGGCGGCAGGCCAGTCAGATCCAGCGTCACGCGGCGGATAAGCGTCTCCTTGGAGGCCTCGGGCTGCGGCGTCAGTTTCTCCTCCGCCAGCCGTGATTGGATAAAGGCGTCGATGGGGTTGCGGATCATGCCGCCTTTGACCACGGGCGGCGCTGTTTTGACCGGTGCTTCAAAACTCCAGTGCTTTTTGTACTCCGCGCCTTCCTTGATCCAGCGTTTCAGGATCTCCACCTGCGCCGGGGTCACGTGCTTGTTGGACTCCGGTGGCGGCATCACTTCATCTTCATCCTTGGTCAGAATGCGCTGGATGATGGTGCTGACCTCCGGACTGCCGGGTTTGATGGGAAACGCGCCATCGATGGCTTTGTAGGCACCCTCGGCCACATCCAGTCGCAGATCGGCCTTGCGCTTCTTGGCGTCAAAGCCGTGGCAGGCAAAGCAGTTGTCGCTGAGGATCGGCCGGATGTCGCGGTTGAAGTCGAGCTTCGTCGCCGCAGAGGCGGTGGCGATCAGGATGGGGGCTGCGATGAGGGCGCGGTAAAGCATGGCCTTGGAGTACGAAGGCCGGGCCGCCGGGCTTTCCGGCTTCAGCGACCAAAGAAATAGCTCGTGGCGTGGAAAAACACCGGGGCGGCAAAGGCCAGGGAGTCAAACCGGTCCATGAAACCACCGTGGCCTGCGATCGCCCCGCCCCAGTCTTTCACGCCTCGGTCCCGCTTGATGGCAGACATCACCAGACCTCCCGCAAAGCCCATCAGCACCACCAGCGCCGCCATGGCCGCCGCCTGCAGCGGGGAGAAGGGGGTGGCCCACCAGAGCGCAGCTCCGAGCGCCGTGGTCGTGAGACCTCCGCCGATGAAGCCTTCCCAGGTTTTGCCGGGGCTCACCGTGGGGGCGATTTTGTGCTTCCCGCAGGTCTTGCCCCACACATACTGCATCACGTCGCTGAGCTCCACGACAGCCACAAACCAGAAAAGCAGGTTTGCCCGGGGCTCCTGCCAGCCGGGTACATCCACCCACAGCAGCGCCGGTGCATAGCTGATGCAGTACACGCAGACCATTAGGCCCCACTGGATCTTGGCCGTACGCTCCAGAAAGTGCTCGCAGTCACCCGCGAGGGCCGACCGCACCGGGATGAAAAGGAAGGCATACACCGGGATCAGGATGAGAAACAGGACGTACCACCACGTGGCCAGAAAGTAATAGTGCAGCGGCGTGATGACGAAGAACACCCAGAACAGCGTGCGGTGGTCTCCCGGCTTTGTGGGAGTGAGAGTGATGAACTCCCGCAGCGCCATGAATGAGCTGATGCCAAACATCAGCACCGTGCCCTTGGGGCCCACGGCCAGCGCGGCGGCAAAGACAGCCACCATGCCCCACCACGCCCGGGTGCGTGCATTCAGGTTGGCCACCGTGGCTCTGGCGGCGTCTGTGGCTGCTCTTCTGGCCAGTGCCCGGCCGATGACCGAGGCGAGAACGAGCAAGACCAGCGTGCCAAAAAGCAGCCGCTGCAGCGCGGGATCGGAGAGAGCACTCATACCTGCGGAAGATTCACGGCCATTCCGCTTCTTTTGCAAACTGGTTTGCGCCGCCGCCGTTGTAGCGCCCTTCCACCTTCCTCTTCACTCATGCTTCGCTGTCTCTTCGCTGTTTTCTTTTGCATGCTTGCTTCACTGCCCGCTGCAGAGCCATCCACCCGCATCTACAAAAAGGCGGGCGAGCGCGAGCTGAAGCTCACCATCGTCAATCCAGCGGACTGGAAAAGCACTGACCAGCGCCCGGCGCTGGTGTTCTTTCACGGCGGTGGCTGGGTGGGCGGCGGGCCCACACAGTTCACCCAGCACAGCGATTACCTGGCCACGCGTGGCATTGTCTGCATCCAGGTGGAGTATCGCCTGATCAAGAAGGGGGATGCTGGCCCGCCCATCGACTGCGTGCACGATGCCAGATCCGCCATGCGCTGGGTGCGCGGTCATGCCACAGAGCTGGGCATTGATCCCAATCGCATCGCCGCAGGCGGTGGCAGTGCCGGTGGCCATCTGGCGGCGTTCGTCGGCATGGTGGAGGGGCTGGATGATCCGCAGGATGATCTGAAAATTTCGCCCAAAGCCAACGCACTCGTCCTTTTCAATCCCGTGTTCGACAACGGCCCGGACCAGGGCTGGGGCCACAGCAGGGTGGGAGATCGCTACAAGGAATACTCCCCGGCTCACAACATCACCTCCGATGATCCGCCCGCGATCGTGTTTCTCGGCGCCCAGGACAAGCTCATCCCCGTGGCGGTCGTGGAGCGCTTCAAGGAGGGCATGACCAAGGCGGGCGTGCGCTGCGAGGCCGTGTTCTTCGAGGGCCAGGGGCATGGATTCTTCAATCCCGGCAGAGGCGGCAAAATGCAGTTCTACTACGAGACGCTGCTCGCCACGGATAAGTTTCTCACCTCTCTGGGCTGGCTGAAAGGCGAGCCCACACTGCAAAAACCCTCTGGAGAATGAAGCCCTGCCGTCTGACTTTGAGGGGGGCAAAGCTCTTTCGTTGCAGGCCCGTCGTTGACAGCAGGGGGATTCCTTCGCTAGACAGAGCTGCCCAACCCGCATGAACCTGCCCAACAAGCTCACTCTCTCCCGCCTCATCCTCACGGCGGTCTTTGTGGTGTGCTTTTACATTCCGTGGGCCAACACCGTGTCGCTGGCCCTGCTGGTCTTTGGCGTGGCTTCCATCACCGACTATTACGACGGCAAAATAGCGCGGGCGCGCGGCATTGTGACCAATTTTGGCAAGCTCTTCGATCCGCTGGCGGACAAGATCCTCATCGCCGCCGCCTTCATCCTTCTGGCTGCGGACAAAAACATCCCTGAGCCCTCACGCATGCCGGCGTGGATCGCCATCATCATCCTGTCGCGCGAGTTTTTTGTGACCGGCATCCGACTGGTGGCCGCAGGGCAGGGGGCCGTGCTGGCTGCTGAGACCCTGGGCAAGCACAAGATGCTCTGGCAGATCCTCACCGTGATCTACTTCATGATGCGTCAGGCGTCCGAGGAGCCCATCTTTGGTTTCACCCATGCGGCCTTCACCGCCAGTCCGGAGACGGAGCGCATCGTGGCCGCAGGCGTGCTTTATTTCACCACGCTGCTCACTCTGGTGTCAGGCTTCAGCTATTTTTGGAAGAATCGGCACATGTTTGACGATGCCTGAGCTGAACCACACCACGAACCCATTTTCATGAGCGCAGAACAGCAAATCACCACCCTCGGACTCACCCTGCCCCCAGCACCTCCGCGCGGCGGAGTTTACAAGCCGGTCGTGATCGTCGGCAACATCGCCTACGTCTCCGGCCATGGCCCTTATCTTGGAGAGGGCAACTACCTCACGGGTCGCGTCGGGTCAGATCTGACCCTCGACGAAGGCAAGGCCGCTGCCCGGCAGACTGCCCTGGCGCTGCTGGCGACTCTGAAAAGCGAGCTGGGCAGCCTGGACCGCGTGAAGCGCGTGGTGAAGCTTCTCGGCATGGTTAACAGCACGCCGGACTTTGGAGATCACCCGAAAGTCATCAATGGCTGCAGCGAGCTCTTTGGCCAGGTATGGGGAGAGGAGAACGGCATCGGCGCACGCAGCGCCGTTGGCATGGGCTCCCTGCCAGGAAACATCGCCGTCGAGATCGAAGGCATCTTCGAGCTGAAGTAAGGCGGCGTGAAAAACCCGCGCTGTGCTGCCACAGGGCGGGTGTCAAAGTGGGCTGACAGGCGGCTCAGAACCAGGCGGAGCCCAGCCCGAGGCCGATGCCCCAGTTGAAAGGCTGGCCAAAGCCATAGCCGCCGCCCCATGGCCGGTTCGTCCGGCTGTAAATGGAGGAGGAGCTGCGGCTGTAGTAGGGGCTGCTGTACAGGCTGTTTGAGTAGTACGGGTGCAGATTATAGGAGCGCGGGTAGATGGAGGCCGGGCGGCTGTTCACAGGGCGCGCACCGTAGCAGCGCTTTCCGGCATCCGTGCCGCGGATCACATAGTAGTAGTTGTCGCGGTTGGCACCCAGGGCGCTGGAGGTGAGATCACCGATCGGGCCACGGCCCGTGTAGCGGTAGGGGATGAAGGTGCCTGAGTAGGGGCCGGATGAGTTGTAGCCGTAGCCATACGGATACTGGCAGGAGGTTAGAGCCAGCGAAACGCCGACTAGGAGAAGCACGAGAGATGAGAGAGACGGCATTTTCACGGCGGGCGGGAGTTCGTAGCTGGATTAGCCACGAAATCCGCCGCACAGGCAACGACTAAGCCTCTTGAGAAGCGAAGTATAATTTCGCTCAAATCGAGTCGTTCTGACTATTATCAAACAACCCGCCGAAGATCTTAGGATTTCTTAAAATCCAATGATCTGAAATGGCATGCTGTCCTTGACCTGCTTGTCATCGGGGGTGCTCATGAGCTTCTCAAACTGCGTGGCCCATTCGCGAATGGCAAACTTGGCCTGGCCGGTGGGAAACAGCTCCTGGGGGAAGAAGAAGAACAAGGTCTTTGCCTCTTCCTTGTCGGCAAATTCAAAGTAGGACTTGCCGGTCTTGGGCTCGGTCAGCACCCCTTCGATGGCGATGGTACCGCGCGAAGGCTTGCCCAGCACGCTGCCGCCCACCATGGGCAGCGTCACCAGATCCACGGCCTCACGCACCACCAGTCCGGAGTAGGTGTTCGGCTCCCATTCGATGATGGAGAGTTTCAGGGTCATGGCATCCTTGGAAGGCTCGTCCACGACGGTGAAACGAGACTTCTTGTTGGATTTGAAAGCGTTCACAAACTTGTCGTGCGCATAACTCACCAGACCCTTCATCTTGGTCTCGCGGCGCTTGTCGCTGAACTCCATTTGGGTGAACTTCTGCTTCATGGGGCGCAGCTGGTCGGAGACGACCGGGGCGATGTAGATGGACTTCACTTTCTCGGTGGCTTCCAGGACACGCTTGTCGGTGGTCCACCAGTTGCCAATGAAGGGTGACCTTTTACGGTTTTCCTTTAGCTCGCTGGCGTGGGGCAGGAAGGCTGTGGGTTTGACATCGACTGCGGCCACCACGCTCTTGGCGGTGCGGCAGGAGATCATCATCCAGGGGATCAGCAGGAGGAGGGTGGCGCGAGTCAGCATCATGTAGTTAATATGTCGGGATACGTCTGAGAAGCGTGGAAGGCAAATATTTCACAGTTCAGATTCAACACAAACTTCCCCGCAGCATTTGCGCCACTCAAGGGGGGGTGTTAGCTTTTCGTCTGATCCAGACGGTGTGGTGCAATTCCGCCCTGTGTCGTCCGGTCTCCCCCCAACCTCCACTTTTATGGCATGGCTTTCCTCTCTCGGCACCCTTGGTGAGATGATTCGTTTCATCATTCTCATCCTGGAGGTGATTCTGGTCTTCAACCTCATGATCGTCGTGCACGAATGGGGTCACTTTCTGGCGGCTCGGTGGCGCGGCCTGAAGATCGACAAGTTCTACATCTGGTTTGGCAAGCCCCTCTGGAAGAAGACCATCAATGGCGTGGAGTATGGCCTCGGCAGCATCCCCGCCGGTGGCTACGTGGCACTGCCGCAGATGGCCCCCATGGGCGGTCTGGAGGGCGAGACAAGCACCGAGCAACTGCCGCCGATCACTCCTCTGGACAAGGCCATCGTCGCCTTTGCCGGTCCTCTTTTCAGCTTCATGCTGGCCTGTGCCTTTGCCGTGGCCGTCTGGGGCGTGGGCAAGCCCGAGAGCGAAGCCCACACCACGACGATCGTGGGCTACGTGGCCAAGGACAGCCCGGCCTTCAAGGCGGGCGTGATTCCCGGAGACAAAATCCTCAAAGTGGACGGCCAGCCGGTGAAGCGCTTCGAAGGCTTGGTGGATAGCGTACGCTGGGGCGTGGTGGCCAGCGAGGGAGACACCATCGAGGTGGAGCTGGAGCGCGCCGGAAAGGGCGTCATGAAGGTGGAGATCAATCCCAAGGACTGGCCCAAGACGGAAGAGAAAGCAGCGCCGGCATCCTGGTGGAGTTCTGTTTTCAAGCGTCCTGAGCTGCGCTCCGTGGGCTGGGAAGGCCAGATGACTCCCATGGTGGGTGGCGTGGCCAAAAACAGCCCTGCTGACGAGGCGGGCATCAAGCCCAATGACCTGGTGCTCCGTGCGGATGGCAGGCCGCTGCGCAGCATCGGTGATCTCGGAGACTACATCCGGGCCAACCCGGGCAAGAGCATCACCCTGGACATCGAGCGCGATGGCAAGGTCCTGCCGATTTCCGTTCTGCCGCGCATCCCTGACAAGAACAACCTCAAGGAGGTCACGGATGACCATAAGGAGTACCCCATGGTCGGCGTGGCCTGGGACGTGGAAGGAAAGCGCACCCCCACCACCATCACTCCCTGGGAGCAGATCAGTGACGCGGTGCGCCACATGGGCAATCTGGTGTCCAAGCTCGTCTCTCCCAAATCCGACCTCAGCCCTGCGCACATGAGCGGTCCCGTCGGTGTGGGCCGCCTCTACTACAAGCTCTTCCAGCACCCGGATGGCTGGCGCCTCGTGCTGTGGTTCAGCGTCGTCTTCAACATCAACCTCGCCATCCTCAACATGATGCCCTTCCCCGTCCTCGATGGCGGACACATCACCATGGCCATTGCCGAGGCCATTCGCCGCAAGCCACCGCAGGGCAGGGTCCTCGAATACGTGCAGACTGCCTGCGCGCTCATGCTCTTCGGCTTCATCATCTTCGTCACCCTCAAGGACACCGGAGACATCTTTGGCGGTGGCAAAGATGCCGGCGGCAAGGCGCTGAAAATCGAGTGGCTCTCCAAAGAGCAGCGTGCCACCCCGCCTGGTGCCGGCGCGTGATCTCCGCAGGCCATGCGTGTCCTCATCGTGGTGGAAAACCTCCCCGTGCCTTTTGACAGGCGCGTGTGGCAGGAGGCCTGCGCATTGAGAGACGCCGGGCATGAGGTCACCGTCATCTGCCCGCAGATGCGTGGTTACACACAGCCGGAGGAGGTGCTGGAAGGCATCCAGATCTACCGCCACTGGATCAGCGGAGAGGCGGGCTCGCTCGGCGGCTTCATCACGGAGTATGCCTCCGCTTTGTGGGGTGAGCTCACCTGTGCGCTCAAGGCTTGGCGGCGCGGTGGCTTTGACATCATCCATCTCTGCAATCCGCCGGACTTGCTCTTTCTCGTGGCGCTGCCTTTCAAGCTGCTCGGCGGCGTCAAAGTGGTCTTTGATGTGCATGACCTCTGGCCGGAGATGTTTGAGGCCAAGTTTGGCCGGCGCGGGCTGCTCTACTGGGCGGTGCGCATGGCGGAGCGCTGCACGCTGGCACTGGCGGATGTCGTCATCGCCACCAATCAGAGCGTGCTCGCCGCGGTGAAAACGCGCGGAAGCCTGCACGATGACCGTGCCTTCGTCGTCCGCACCGCGCCCAGCCGCATGAACACCAGCGCCGCTGCGGATGAAACCCTTCGGGCCGGGAAAAAGCATCTCGTCGGATACATCGGTGTTATGGGCAGTGCAGATGGAGTGCAGTATCTCGTGCATGCCGCCGCGCACATTCTGAAGGTGAAAGGGCGCACCGATGTTCAGTTTCTCCTCATGGGCTCCGGCCCGGAGCATGCAGACCTGCTTGCTCTGCGGGACCAGCTTGGCCTGCAGGATCATGTGAGCATGCCCGGGCGCGTGAGTGATGAGTTTCTGTGCTGCGCGTTGAGCACCATCGACCTCGGCGTGGCCTGCGATCCCATCAACGCCTACAACGACCACTGCACCATGAACAAGGTGCTGGAGTACATGGCCTTCGCCAAACCGATGGTCATGTTTGGCACGGTGGAGGGGCGGTATTCAGCAGGTGAGAGTGCGGTTTATGTCATGGAAAACTCCGCTGAAAAGCTGGGAGACGCCATTCTGGCACTCCTCGATGATGTGGCTGGCCGACAGGCAATGGGGGTTGCAGGGCATGCACGCCTGACCCAGGAGCTGAACTGGAAACGCAGCGTGGAGCAGCTGCTGGCGGCATACCGGGCCGCCTGAGCGCATTTAGTGATATTTTGCGCCGGAAGGTTTGGAGTCTTGCCAAAACTTCTCTGTCTTCTTAAATTTTCACCATGGATGAGGCAAACGACCCGGGGGGAGATGCCGTTCATTTTGCCCCCTTTATCCCGCCTTCGACTGAAGAACTTGATGAGCTGATTCCCGGCTACAAGTTTCTCCAGTTCATCGAGCGTGGCGGGATGGGAGCGGTTTACAAGGCGGTGCAGAAGAGCCTAAACCGCCCGGTGGCGGTGAAGCTGCTGCCCCAGGTGCACCGGGACAAGGAGAGCTTTGCCGAGCGGTTCAGGCGTGAGGCGCAGGCGCTCGCCCTGCTGAACCATCCGCACATCGTCGCCGTGCATGATTTTGGCGAAACAGCCGAAGGGCAGATGTACTACGTCATGGAGTATGTGGATGGCATGGATCTGCAGCATCTGCTCAGGCGTGATCCGCCTGAGCCGAAGCAGATGCTGAAAATAATCACCCAGGTCTGCGAAGCGCTGCAGTTTGCCCACGAGCACGGCATCGTGCACCGGGACATCAAGCCGGCCAACATCCTGATCGATGCGCGTGGCAATGTGAAAGTGGCGGACTTTGGGCTGGCGAAGATCGCCGGGCCGAAATCAGTCAATTACACCGCCACGGGGATGATGATCGGCACGCCTGACTACATCGCGCCGGAGGCGCTGGAGCACGGCGGGGAGATAGACCACCGTGCGGACATTTATTCACTGGGGGTGATGATCTATGAAATCTTCACCGGGCATGTGCCCAAGGGGGTGTGGGAGCCGCCGTCCATCCGCTCCGGAGCTGACAAGGGCATCGACGCGATTGTGAGCAAGGCGATGCAGAACAACCCCGAAAAACGCTACCAGCATGTGGGCGAAATGACGCAGGTGCTGGAAAAACTCTTCAAGAACAGCGACAACTGGAAAAACTTCCGACGGCCGCAGAAGAGCGAGCTGAAGTTCACAGCTGCTAGTCCGGTGAGAATCCCCTCCAATGCGGACACCATTCTGGTGAAACCAGGGGTGAGACCCAGGCACAGGCTGATCGGGGCTGGCTCGGCGGTGATGCTCATCGCGGTGGCCGCCGCCGTTGTGTGGAAAGGCGGCTGGCTGAATGCCAAGGGCAGCGGTTCATCCACCATCCAAGCAGCGCAGGGTGTCCCTCAAGCTGTGCCAGCTGCGGCGGCCGCACAGATGAAGCTGGCGGAGTGGGTCTTTGAGCATGATGGCTTCCTGAATGTGAAGACTGCCGGACGTTCGGAAGAGCAAATGGGGGGGGAGGCTGATATTTGGCATGCGGCAGACCTGCCACAGGAGCCGTTCACCATCTGGCGGGTGTCTTTCACCGAGGCGCCTATCAAAGTGGCGGAAGATTTGGAGGCACTGGCCAAACACGCCCTTGAAGCACGAACTGTATCCAATCTCTGCCTTCGTGGAATGGAGGTGCCGGTGCCGGCGCTCGCATATCTGGCCCCTCTTACGACGCTCAAAAGCCTGGATCTTTCCTCCAGCCCTTTGCTGACTGATGAAGCGGTCGAGCATCTGGCTGCCTGCAAATCTCTCCGAACCCTGCGTGTGAGCAGCACCCGACTGCCGTCTGGTGCCTTGCTGACGGACAAACTCGGCCGCTTGCTGCCGACATGCAAGATCATGGGAGACGAATAGCCACTTTCGCAGCAGTACCTTCTATCGCTGCCTGCAAGCAGCTGCGCATTGGAGGTATGTCGGTGTCAGCATCGGGTGCGCTGGGACAGCTCCGTGCTCTGCTGCCGAGTTGTGGAGTCCTTGACGACAAGTAGCAAGGGGTACTCCTATAGTATAAAAACTATTTTTGGGCTAAATACTGTGATATATTGAAAGATTCAATGAATTGCCTGATTGTATTCATGACAGCTGAGTTCCGTCATGACGCTACCTGTTACATCCTTTACTTACTGTGAGGGGCTGCCACTGACAGCATTGGTCCGTCTACTTGATTGGCAGCGGGATGAATTCGGAAAACGCCCTCGCCGAAACACGGGAATGAAATTTTTAACTCACGACTCATGATCATGCAAAATCAACCCATGGCCAAACTGGCCGCCAAAGCTCGGAACAACGCGATCTCGAAAAGCACGATGCGCAACAGGGTGGAATCCAGGGTTTCACCTGCCGTAAAGTCGAAGCTCTTGAAACGGAAGCCGGTGGCGGAGGCTCAGAAGCTTAGGAGGCAAATCACCACCACAGGCATGGGGGGCGCTGAGTTGCCAGTGATGGCCAGCGGTCTTGTCTTCAACTCCAGCGTCAGTACCCAGGCAGTGGATGCCGGTGATTCGCAGCTTCATTTCACCGCACGGCGAACCAAGCCGAGGCTGCTCTGGATCGGAGATGCGCTGGTGCCCACTGGTTTTGCCACCGTGACACATGCGGTTCTGAATCATCTGCGGCATGACTGGGAGGTTGTCGTCTCAGGTGTGAATTATGACGGCAAAAAACACAGTTTGCCGTATCATGTCATGCCTGCACAGCAGGGAGGTGACATGTGGGGGATGAGCCGATTTCGGGATCTCTGCGCCGAGTTTGATCCCGCTGCTGTCATCATCAACAACGACTGGTGGAATGTGGCGCAGTTTGCCAGGCTCGCGCCTGCTGGAGTACCTGTCATCGGTTACATGCCCGTGGATGGCGGTCACTTGGATCCTGCGGCCATGACGGATCTGAACCGTCTGCACACGGCGGTCTGGTACACGCAGTTTGGCCATCGTGCCGCCTGTGACGCTGGTTTTGCAGGTCAGAGTCAGATCATTCCGCACGGCATCGATACCGCCATGTTTCGGCCGGGGGATCGTGCCGCCGCACGGCGGGCGCTGCGGCTCGATGTGCCGCCGGACGCCTTTATCGTGGGCAACGTCAACCGCAACCAGCCGCGCAAGCGGCTCGATCTCACGATCCAGATTTTCGCCGCCTGGATCAAACAGCATGCTGTTTCCAATGCCCGTCTGCTGTTGCATTGCGCTGAAAAAGACACTGGCTGGGATCTGCGCAGAGTGGCGGCTTGCTATGGTGTCGAAGATCGTCTGATTCTCACAGGTGCTGAAAACATCCGCGATCTGAAGGACGAGCACACACTGAGGCTCGTCTACAACTGCCTCGATGTGCAGATGACCACCACCCTCGGCGAAGGCTGGGGCCTCACCACAATGGAAGGCATGGCGTGTGGAATCCCGCAGATCGTGCCCGATGCCTCTGCTCTGGCCGAATGGGCCACGCCTGCGGTGAAAATACCGTGCTCACGTACGCTCATCAATCCTGAGATCAACACCACAGGATCCCTTGTCGATGAGGCCCCGTTCGTGGACGCATTGCAGTCGCTGTATCAAAGCCGGACTGCACGCGCACGCCTTTCTGCGCAAGGGCTGGCACATGTGCGCGGGGAGGCCTTTCGCTGGGAAAATGTGGCCCGTCAGTTTCAAACGCTGCTGGCCGCCACTCCGCAGGGGGCGAAGCGGCGGCAGGAAGCTGGTCGCAAGCTGCTCAGCAGCAGGGCTTGAATGACGGCACGGGGGCTCCAGCGAGCACCGCATCCAGTTTCTCGAGGCAGCCGTTCCAGCCGTAGGTGTGCTTCTGGCAGCTGTCTTCGCTGGGGAATCCGGTCTGTGTGAGCAGCAGTTCGGTTTCGTTTCCCACGGCGTTGAACTCGAAAGTCACGAGGGATTCGCAGTCCGCCCAGTCCTCGTCGTTCTCCCATTTCCAGGTATAGACGATCTTGGAAGGCGGTGTGATCTCACGATACACACCGATGGCGACAGCCGACTGGGAAGTCTCTGGATTGAAAGAGCTGAAGCGGTAGCCTCCGCCCACGCGGAAGTCACTGCTGCATTCAATGACGTGGGGCGGGCCGCAGCCAAACCATTGCTGGATGGCCTCGGCGGTGGTGAAGGCGGCAAAAACGCGCTCGCGTGGCGCTTTGAAACGGCGGCTGACTTTGAAAGTCTGTTCGGCGGCAAGAGTATTCATGCTTTTTCGGGGCTGCGGGTTTCCTTGGCGGGTTTTTCTGGCGGTGGCTGCTCCACGAGAGCGGCGAGCCTGTCGAAGCTGCCTTCCCACATCTGGCGGTGGCGCTCGATCCAGTTCACGGCTTCGCGGAGGGGTTTGGGATTGGCGGTGATGTAATGGGTGCGTCCTTCGATCCGGCGCTTGAGCAGCCCCGCGTCCTCCAGCACACGCAGATGCTTGGAGACGGCCGGGAGGGACATCTGCAAGGGCTCTGCCAGAGCGCCCACCGTGGCCTCTCCCTCGATCAGGCGCGTCAGCAGTCCGCGCCGGGTGGCGTCGGAGAGTGCAGCGAAGACAAGGTCGAGTAGCAGAGGCTGGGGGGCGCGTCTCATGGAGAAACGAGTGGATGCTGCATCCTGCGCTGGCAAGCGGGCTTACTTCACGCGCTCAAAGTTGAAGACCGGTTTATCCTGGGGTTTGCCCTGGTCGTAGAGCGTCCAGTTTTGGGTGAGGTGATCCGCATCCACAAAGGTGAAGATGGCGGAGTGCATGTGTTTTTCGGTGTCGGCTTTGATCTCGCTGTCCTTGGCCAGGTCAAAGGCCAGGGATTTGTCGTCGGACTTCACCAGCGTCATGCTGGGGCGGTTGCACAGCATGCAGTAGTGTGTCAGCACCACCTTGCTGCTCTTCTCATGGTAGAGGGTGACCATCTCCTTCGGGGTGTCGGGAAACATGCGCTCCTCCACTGCGCTGCCGCCGGAAATCACACGGTACTGGGTGGTCACAGTCATGGGGCCCTGGCCCATGTCCACCCTGGCCTGCCAGGTGCCGGTGAGAGTTTTCAGTTTTTCGAATTCAGCAGAGCCTTTGTAGGGCTTGGGTGGTTCGCCTGCGGAGGCGGTCAGTGCGCAGGAGAGTGCGGACAAGGCGAGGAGGATGAGATGTGTTTTCATAGGTGAGAAGTAGGGTAACCGGGATAATAGTTAACCAAAAGGTTAAATAAAATAAGTGGAATTTTACACTGCCATTTTCCGGGGCACCCATTCATGGGTCTGTTACTCACGTGCGTCCCCGTGCTATCTTTTGCGCAAATGAAAATCGCTTTCGTTGGAGCATCGGGTTACGGCAATGTCGGTGACGACACCTACCCGCTGGTCTTTGAACAGCAACTGCCGGAGCACGAGCTCCTGATCTACAATTCCGATCTTCCAACCTCCCTGCCTGATGATCTGGACATGCTGGTGATGGGTGGAGGAGGGATTGTTTATAATCATGGCGGCGATAACGGGGAAGCAGCGGAGTCTCCTCATTTTAGATGCATGAAATTTTACATGGATGCGGCTATTCAGCGCCGCATTCCGTGGGGCTTTCTTTCCTGTGGGTTCCAGTTTCAGGTCCATCGAGAAGCGGAGTATGCATCTGCGCTGCAATCGTGGGTTGGCTATTTGAAGCAGGCGCATTTCATCACCCTTCGTTCGCCTCGATGCATGCAAATGGCACAGGAGCTCACCGGGCGTGATGATGTGGTTTTTGCTCCCGACGCCGCCTATCTGTATGAGCCTGATGTCGAAATTCCCGTGGAGTCCAAGCGGTTCATCACACTGGTTCCGGCAGGTCTCGTCAATGCACGTAATGCGCTGATGACTCACTACCTGCGTCAGTTTGCCGGCAGCGACATGCCGGTGACATGGCTGGGGATGGGGGCCCCGACAGATGATGATCATTTGCTGGCTGAAGCAGCGGATCTTTTTCCTCAGTCGCAGATCATCGCCGCTCCCGGACCGAAAGCGGCGTTTGAGACTATTGCACGGTCGCATTTTGTCATCACGGGACGCTATCATGGAATGATCTTTGCCCGGGTAAACAAGGTGCCATTTATCACGCCAATGGATGTGCCTTATAAAATCCGGATGGAGAAGCTGGATGAAGACATCCGCGCAGCGACACTGCATTTCGAGGTGCTCCGCCGCTTTCTTCCCAGGTGATCACCAGCGTTGCAAAAACGACAAAAGTTCAGATGCGTCCACCTTCGGATACTCCCGGCCTAAAGTGTTGTCGCGGTTCATGCCAAAGGCGTAATCGGTGGGTTTTGCCACATCGTGGTGGTTTTCTGGGTAAAACACTGCCACCGGTTTGTTCTCAAACCAGGCCGCCTGCTGCAGGCTGGACCAGCTTCCCACATAAGCACGGCAGCTTTTGATAAGATTTAATGTCGCGGGCACTGTCAGATTGTCGAGCACGGTGATGTTTCCGCCCTCGACAGATCGTGCATTCTCAATGGAATGAATGGTTTTTCCCTTCTCATCGGGGCGGATATAACTGCGCGTGACGACAAACACCTTGCAGGTCAGCTGGCGCAAAACCCGCACTGTTTTTTCGACCACATCCTGTGGCAGTGAACGGTGCGTCGCGTTTCCTGCAAAGGGCTGAAAAACAATGTGGCCCTTGGAATCGATGTCGTCTGGTGCGTCGAAGACCGGCACATGCCCGTTTGCCGGGCCTCGTATCAGCTTCGCATAATCCACCCCTGCAAATTCGCACAATGCACGGTTGATGTCAGGGCCGCGCAGCCCGGCATTGAGGAATTCCTCATACTTATGCGCCAGATCGTAGAGGATGAAGTTTTTTGCGTTGCGATGATGGCGAAATATCTCGATCGAGAAAGGATTGTGCGAAGCCATGATCACGGGAATGGGCTGCGTGGTTTCGCTCAGAATGCGATAACCGGCATTCTGATAACAAACACGAATCACATCGCCGAGGCCGGCGCAAAAAAGTGTGGCGGACATGGGAAACCAAAAGACATGGGCTCGATGTTCTCAAGGCGCTTCTCATTCAAGCCGAGGCTTTCCCGGCCTCATGCAAGACGTGCTCCTGCGGGTGCGGGAACACCACTTACCGCACACCCCGCAGGAGCCTGATCCCAACCTAACAAGGATCAAATCATGAAGCAGCCTCGGTGCGGCCGCGTTTGGGAAAGAAGCGCCTGAAGGAGAGCGCAAAGCCTGTCCAAATAAGAATGAGTGTGGCCACGGTGCACATCGCCGCCACCGTCTGGCCGATGATGCCAAAAAGCTCCCCGGTATGCAGAAACCGTGCATACATGCGCAGGCGCCGCCCCAGGTTCTGCTGCTGAAAGTCATCCGGGCTCGGCAGCACTTTGCCCTGGGCTGCATCGAGATTCAGCATGCTGCGCAGATGCACCTGGCCGCGGCCGCCACGGTCCACCATCAGGGCAAAGGGGGCGCCCGGCTTCGGTGGAGTGCGCAGGCTCAGAGTGGTCCAGTCGGGAATCTGCCGCTTGGCCTGGTCCAGCAGCGGTGCCAGGCCGGAAAGGGGAGGGGCGGCCTGTTCACGCTGCCCATTGCCTTCGCGACGGCCGGGGCCTCCCGCCCCACCGGGACCGCCTTCACGGCGCTCTTTTGGCGGCGGAGGCTCGCTGCCGGTGAGGGTGAAAAGCAGATTATTGGCCCAGCCATAGGACATGATGAGGCCGGTCAGGATGATGAACAGCAGAGGCAGTGCGCTCCAGAAGCCGAAGACATTGTGCCAGTTCCAGTTGCGCGCGCGGTCGCGCAGCGCGGGGTTGAGCAAAACAACGGCACGCACATTCGACCAGCGCCAGTGACGCGGCCACCAGAGGTAAAGACCTGAAATCAGCAGCAGCCCAAAGAGCAGGCTTGCCGCTCCCGTGATGGCTTTGCCGGTTTCACGTTGCAGCCCTGTTCCCGCGAGAAAGCGGTGCCACTCCGTGGCGGCATGAAAGAACTCGCGCCATGTGCGCTGTCCTTCGCCGAGAAGCTGACCCGTGTAGGGGTTTGCATAAAAGACGCCTTCTTTGCCCATGGTGAGCGTCACGGGCACTTCCGGGTCTGCCTTCCATGTGATGCCCGTCGGTGCAAGTTCTGGCTTCGTCTCACGCACTTTTGCCACCAGCGCTTCCACCTCGAGATGCACTCCACCGGGAGTGACCCGCAGATCCCGGTGTGCCCAGTCAAGAATCTGGGCCTCATACGAGATCAGCAGCCCGGTGATGGCCATGGAGAGAATGACCACGCCAGCCAGCAGGCCTGTGATGAGGTGGGTCCAGAAAATGAGGCGGTGAAAAGTCGGCTTCACGAAAAAGGCAAAGGAATCACATTTCCGCCCACTGGCGAAGGAGATTGTGGTAAACGCCTGTGAGCTGCACTCCGGTCTGTTCGGCTGCAGTGTTGTTTGGCAGATCGCGGCCCAGGCGCTGAATGGCCAGATCCAGATCAAAGAGAAGCGAGCGCTTGCTGTCGTCCCGGATCATGCTCTGCAGCCAGAAGAAGGAGCAGATGCGCGCACCGCGTGTCACGGGCGTGACATGATGCAGGCTGGTGGAAGGATAGAGCACCATGTGGCCCGGGGGCAGCTTCACACGCTGCACGCCGTAGGTGTCCTCGATGCAGAGCTCCCCGCCGTCATACTCCTCCGGTCCGGCAAAGAAGAGCGTGGCGCTCAGGTCCGTGCGGATGCGCACCGGCAGGCTGCGGTGCTGGCGGATGGCATTGTCCACATGCGTGCCAAAGGACTGGCCGCCGGAGTAGCGGTTGAAAAGCGGCGGGAAGATCTGCAGCGGCAGCGCGGCGGCCAGGAAGAGCGGATTCTTGGACAGCGCGGCCAGGATCATTTCTCCCAGCTCACGTGCGGCGGCGCTGTCCTCGGGCAGCTGCATGTTGTCCTTGGCCTTGGCGGACTGGTAGCCTGCGGTGCCCTTGCCATCCACCCACTCGGCAGAATCGAGAATCTGGCGTGCTTTGGTGACTTGTTCTGCTGTGAGAACGTCGGGAATGGCAATGAGCATGGGAGTGGTGGGGTGTGGTTAGAACTTGATGCTGGCGGTCAGAGCGGCGGAACGCCCCGGGCCGGGGACAAACTGGCCGCCACCCACACTGCCGATGTAGCGCTCGTCGGCCAGGTTGTAGATGTTGAGGCGCAGGCTGAGTTTCTCGCTGAATTTATAGTTCAGCATGGCGTCCAGCGTCCAGTAGCACGGCGCCACGCGAATGCCTGAGGTGGCGGTGGAGCCGTTGCTGCTGGTGCGAATGCCCATGTACTGAGCGCCAAAACCGGCCTGAAACTTCTCGGTGACGTTGTAGGTCGTCCACAGGTTGAAGGTTTGATTCGGCGCATTGGACAGCGACTGGCCCACATCACCGACGTTGGTCGATGCCTTGGTCTCGCTTTTCATGAAGGCATAGCCGCCAAAGACCTGCCAGTTCTTGGTGATGTTGCCCGTGGCGCTGAATTCGATGCCCTGCACGATCTGATTTCCCGCCAGGGTGGTGATGCCGGAGGCGTCCGTGGTGCGTGCGTTGCTTTTTTCAGCGCGGAAGAGAGCGGCGGTGAGAGACAGGCGCTCCTCCAGCACATCCCACTTCGTTCCCAGCTCGTAGGTGCCGGTGTGTTCAGGATTGAGGCCGACGGTGCTCACGTTGGTGGCGCTGGAGGACAGGCCCAGGCCTGCGCCGGAGGCTCCGTCGATGGTGGGATTGAACGAGGTGCCGTAGCCAAAGTAGAAGCTGCCCTGCTTCACCGGCTTGTAGATCAGAGCGGCTTTCCAGCTGAAGAGGTCGTCCGCATTGGCGTAGCCAGGGGCATTGCCCGGCAGGCTCACCGTGGCATACATGTGGTCATAGCGCAGGCCGGTGCTGATCTCCCAGTGCCTGCCGATCTTCATGGTGTCAAAGACGTAGGCGGACACCGTGTAGAGATAGGCCTCCGTGGGCGCGGGCAGTCCCGGGTACATCGTGGTGATGTCCTGAGCATTGGCAGGCGGGACGGCGCTGGGCGGGAGAATGAGGCCGGGGTTGTAGAGATCGGTCAGGGTTGCAATGCCAGCCACATTGGCGTTCTGCTGGTGCTCCAGGTAAAACTCCATCCCAGTGACCAGTGCGTGCTTGATCGGCCCGGTGGAGAAGTCCGCCACGAGATTGGTCTGATTCCCAAACATCTCGGTGAGCTGCTGGCGGCGCTGAAGCTGACGGTTCAGAATCGTGGTGTACTGATTGCCGGCGGCTGCGCTCGTGTCTCGCAGACGCGGAGCGGTGCTCACCGAATCACGATGGCTGCGCGAATAGCGCGTCACATTCCGCAGGCGCACGTTTTTGGTGAAGTCGTGCTCAAAAATGGCCGTGTAGTGGTCGGTCTGGATCTTCTCGTAGTCCACGCCAGGGATGCCGTAGAAGGTGTTGAAGCTCACTCCGGGAGGCGCCTGGTTTTGATACCCGGCAAGCACGGTGCCCGTTCCGCCGAAGGTGCCGTTGCTGGGGATCCAGGGCAGGCCGTAGTCGGGGACGTTGCTCTCTTCCAGGCGCTGATAGTTCAGCATGAAGCGCGTGTCCGTGCCCAATCCTGCGCCGAGAGAGGCCGCGATGCCATAGCGTTCCATGGACACGTCGTCGCGCCCCGGTGTGTCGGCCGTGTGATACATCCCGTTGAGGCGGAAGGCGGTGTGTTCAGACAGCGTCTGGTTCACATCCATGGTGCCGCGATAGAGGTTGCTGGTGCCGGCGCTGACCGTGCCGGTGGCGGAGTCGGTCAGGTTGGCCATCTTGCTGACGGTGTTGATGGAGCCGCCTGTGGAGCCACGGCCTACGGTGGAGGAGGAGGGGCCTTTGGTGATCTCGACCTGCTCCGTGTTGAAGGGGTCGCGGTTGTAGTTGGCGTAGTCGCGCACGCCGTCCAGGTAGATGTCGCTGCGGGCGCTGAAGCCACGGATGGAAAGGTTGTCTCCGGAGACCGCGCCGCCTTCACCGGCCTGCATGGAGATGCCGGGGGTGTTTTTGAGCACATCACGCAGGCTGAAAGCGCCGCGGTCCTCGATCACCGCCTTGGGGATGACCGTGATCGTCTGGGGGATGTCCCGCAGCGGCTCGGTGTATTTGGGCGACTGCAGGCGCTGGGGATTGTAAACCGAGCCTGTTGCCTCAATGACCACTTCAGGCATCTCCATCGGCACTTCTTCTGTCTTAGGAGCGGGTTTGGCTGGTGCCGTCTGTGCGCCCAAGTTTCCTGCAGCACAAAGCAGGGAGGTGAAGGAGAGAGCTTCAGCACCAGACTTTAGAACACGGCTGCTGAAGGAAGGAGCGAGAGTGTTTTGCATGCGGGACAGGTTTGGAAAGTGGAGGTTAATCTTTGCTAATGAGATTCGTTTTCAATTAGCGTGTTGCGATTAAGTCTCAGTTTCAAACTGCGTCAACCTCATATGGTAGAAACTTTTTGCGGAAAACTTGCTCTCTTTTGCGGTCTCCCCAGCGACAGAAAAATGGGCCTTGGAGTGCATCCCTGCAGCTCCAAGGCCCATTAACCATCAACCAACAAAATCAGAATTTGATGGTGGCTGTGAGCGCACCGTAGCGTCCTGTCCCAGGCGTGGCGCTGCCGGTGCTGCTGACGGTGTCGAGATAGCGGCTGTCGGCGACGTTGTAGATGTTCAGGCGCAGGCTGAAGTTTTTGGTGAAGCGGTAGCTGACCATCAAGTCCGTGGTCCAGTAGTCTGGGATGACACGGGAGGCATTGCCGGAACTGCCGATGATTTTGCCCATGTACTGGGTGCCGCCGCCGATCTGAAGATTGTCGGTGATGTTGTAGGTGGTCCAGAGATTGAAGGTGTAATCAGGAGCATTGGGGAGCATCTGGCCGAGCTCTGCCGCCGTGGAGGAGGCGTTGACCTTGCTGGCCATGTGCGTGGCACCGGCAAACACCTGCCAGCGGCTGGTCAGCTGGCCGGCCAGGCCGACTTCGACCCCGTCCACCGTCTGACTGCCGGCGTTGGTGGTGATGTTGGCGTTGGTGGTGCGGACGTTGGTTTTCTCCGTGCGGAAGAGGGCGGCGGTCAGAGAGAGGCGTTCTTTAAAGAGATCCCACTTGGTGCCGAGCTCATAGCTGGTGGCCTTTTCCGGGTTGAAGCCGGCGAAGGTGTTGTTGCCAGTGCCGCCTGCACCGCCAGGGGTGGTGAGGCCAAGCTGGCCGGAGTTTCCACCGTCGGCCGTGGCATTGTAGGAGGTGGCGTAGCCGAAGTAGAAGCTGCCGTAGTCCACGGGCTTGTAAACGAGGGCGCCTTTCCAGCTGAACAGGTCGTCATTATTGGTGGGGCCGGGGTTGCTGCCGCCGAAAATGTCATTGGCCCCGGTGTAGTAGTAACCATGCTGCACGTAGTGGAGGTGGTCGTAGCGGATGCCGCCGCTGAGCTGCCAGTGCTTGGTGAACTTGACCGTGTCCATGGCATAGACCGAGACGGTGGACAGGTGAGACTCAGCCGCCGCCGGGAGATCGGTGGGGCTGACTCCCTGGATGGTGGTGGTGCGGCGTGGGTTGGCGGCCTGCTGCCCGGCTGTCAACGGACCAGACACGCTGGGATCGAACAGATCGGAAACGATGACGTTTCCTGCACGTGAGGCGGTGAGCTGCTGCTCGTAGGAGAACTCCAGGCCCATCACCAGGCCGTGATGGAGCTTGCCGGTGTCAAAGTCGGCATTGAGCAGGGACTGGTTGGTGAAATTGGTGTTCGTCTGCCTGCGGCGCTGATCTTCCAGAACCAGCTGGCTGGTGTATTGATTGCCGGGGGTTACCGTATCTGTGTCGATAAAGCGCGGAGCTGCCGTGCGGGCATCGTAGTGATTGCGTGACCAGCGTGTGGTATTGCGAAATCTCAGCGACTTGGAGAAGTCGTGCTCAAAGATCGCGGTGACCATGTCGGTCTGGATCTTCTGGAAGTCGTAGTTCCGGCGGGCGTAGGAGGTGTCGTAACTGACCGGGGCGATCTGGTTGAAGTAGTTGTTCAGGTAAGCTGTGGCTCCGCTGAAGGTGCCGTTGGTCGGCACGAAGGGGAGGCCGAAGTCGGGCATGTTGTTTTCCTCCTGCCGCATGTAGTTCAGGGTGAAGCGGGTGTCTGTTTCCAGCCCCAGGGCGAGGGAGGCCCCGATGCCGTAGCGGTTTTGGAAGATGTTGTCACGTCCAGCCACATCATTCGAGTTCCACATGCCGTTGAGGCGCAGGGCGCTGTGATCTCCGAGCTGCTGATTGGTGTCAACAGTGCCACGATAGAGGCTGCTGGTGCCGACGGTGGTGTTGATGGAGGTGGAGTCCTGCAGGTGGGCCATTTTGGAAACCGTGTTGATGTAGCCGCCTGTGGATCCGCGGCCCATGGTGGTGGAGGCGGGGCCTTTGGCGATTTCCACCTGCTCGGTGTTCCAGGGGTCGCGGTTGTAGTTGCCGTAGTCGCGGATGCCGTCCACGAACCAATCGCTGCGGGAGCTGAAGCCGCGGATGGCCAGGCTGTCTGCGCCATTGCCGGTGCTGACGCCTTCGCCTGCCTGCATGGAGATGCCGGGGGTGTTTTTGAGGACATCGCGGAGGGTGAAGGCACCGCGGTCCTCGATCACCTGCTTGGGGATGAGGGTGAGCGTCTGGGGGATGTCCCGGGCTGGCTCCGTGTATTTGGGGGACTGGAGACGCTTGGGATTGTAAACGGAGGCCTCGATGACGACTTCCTTCAGGTCGGTCGTTTTGGTGGTGCCATTGGTTTCCTCCGCAGGTTTGGTTTCGGCGTTTTGTGCGGCCAAACTGCCAGCTGCGCAAAGCAGTGAGGCTACGGAGAGGGCTTCAGCGCCGGGTTTGCGGAAGTAGGGAAGACGAGAGGCGGGGGTGCGCATGGGCTGCGGGAGTAGCGAGGTTCGGTGTTTTTCTCTGGCAGCACCCGAGTACCGATATATGCCGAAAACCGTCAATTTTCCCCGCAGCCGAAGCTGCTGCTTGGACAGAAATCATCCAGGCCAAGCCTGATCTGCGCGCTTTTTGATCCGCTGGGCGGCGTGACTGAGTGACTCAAGCACGGTGATCAGGCGATCCATTCCCTGCAACCCCAGATCGAGGGGGCCGCGGCGGCGGAGCTCTTCGGCTGCGAGGCTCAGTGCCTCCAGACCTGCCTGGTAGAGGGCTTTGTCCTGAGCCAGAAGGGGGGAGCCCTGCCCGGGATCGAGCACATCCAGAAGAAACTCGGCCATGAAGTGGGGCTGATAGGCCAGAAGCAGACTGCAGCCGAAACGGAAGAGCTCATGACGCAGGGCGTGGAACTGACCGGGCATTCCGGGCTTTTCCCAAGCCGCTGTGAGGCGCATGGCCTCGTCCACTTTGTCGGTGGCCTGATGGATCCAGTCGTCAGCACGGGTGGTGTCCACGGGGGGCGTCTCAAGGAGCATGGCCACGGCGCGGCAGAAGATGTGGCGGGCCTTCAGGCCCATTTCAGCAGCCTGAAGCAGGTGGTGCTCCGTGGGGCGGCAAAGTGCGAGCACCTCCTCCGCCGCCTGCATGGACTCCAGCATGCGTGGTGGTGCGATCTCCAGCAGCAATGCGGCGCGGTTTACCAGCAGGGTGGCCAGCATGGAGTTGTTGATGGGGCGCTCAGTAGTGACTCCGGTCTCGAGGACGTGCTGGGCGTGGTCCAGAGAGAGGAGGGCCTGATGCCAGCTGTCCGGGGTGGACTGGGAGCGGAGGGCGAGGGAGCGGTTCATCCAGCCGAGGGCCAGGCGGCTGCGATACTGGGGGTCTTCGTCCAGAGGGAGGTGCTGGAGGTGGTGGATGGCCTCATCGAAGCTCTGGATGGCGGAGGCGAGATGGGAGGGGGTGCCGAGGCGGGTCTGGACGTCTCCGAGGTTCATCCAGCAGGCGGTAAGCAGCCAGCGGTAGAAGGAACTGGACTCATAGGGAAGCTCGCGGCGGATGGCCAGGGCATGGGTGAAGCAGTCCAGGGCTTCGGGGAGAGCGGCCGGGTTGTCGGCGGAGAGGAGGGCGATGCCGCGCTTCATCCAGACCTTGGCCTCGGCATTGCGGGCCTCCGGGGAGTCTTGAGGGGTGGAGTGGGGAAGGGGCATTTAGGCTGGGAAAAGGACAAATATTGTGTCGGATTTGGCAATGGACGCACATTGATGCGACTGAGTCGCAATTGCAAGTTGACATCGCGGCAAACCGCATCAACCTCCAATCCCCGCCGCGATTGTCTATGACCTCCACAGCGATACATTCCCTGCCCACCATGGGCTTCCACTCCACCAACTCCGCCGCCGCAGCCAGACCTGGCTCCGTGCTGGTGGCGAGCATCCTGCGCCAGAAGGGGGTGGTGAAGGCGGTGATCATGCTGAGCTGGCTGGTGGGGATCACGGCGAGCTTTCTGACGGTGGGGGTGATCGGGATGTTTGCGGATGACCTGCCGCCGATCCATCTGAAGACGCTGGAGGACCTGGAAGCTGAGAAGGAGCTGCCGATGGTGGAGACCTCCATGGCGGAGCTGATGTCGATGGAGGCGAGTGCTGAGACGACGGCCGAGGCTGAGCCGGTGCTGCCGACGGAGGTCATGGAGACGCCTGAGACGCCGATGGAAAATCTGGACCTGCCGGAGATTGCCGAGGCGATGACGATGGAGGACATCTTTGCGGTGCCGACGGCGCCAAAGATCGAGCAGGCGCTGACGCCGGTGGATCCGGTGGTGAAGCCAAAGCCTGCACCCACGCCGAAGCCGCGCACGGCGGCTGCCCCCGGCGGAGGTGGCACGCAGTCCAGCACGCCGCAGGCGGGTGTGGCTGGCGGCCGTGGTGCTGCTGGCAGCAGCGGCAAGGGGACTTTCCCGGCACCGCCGTATCCGAGCTTTGCCCGCAGCGGCGGGATGCAGGGCACGGTGCGACTGAGCATCAGCGTGGGGCCTTCCGGTGCGGTGGAGAGTGTGACGGTCATCAGCAGCACTGGGTACAGTGCGCTGGATGAACATGCCGCCGCCTGGGTGCGGAGGAACTGGCGCTGGTCTGGCGGCGCTGCGAGCCGATACACGCTGCCGCTGACTTTCCGCCTGCGCTGAGACTGCCCTATTTCATTTACTTTTGATCTGATCCAACTTCCCATGCCCATTCTTGCCAACGTTGTCGTCGAGCTGTTTCACAAAGGCGGTCCCATCATGTACCCCATCGCGGTGGTCAGCCTGGTGGCCATCTGCATCTTTGTGGAGCGTGTGTTCTGGTGGGTGCGGTTTGCGACGCGGAGGAATTCGAAGCAGCTGGACGAGGTGTATGAGAAGCTGGAGGCGGGAGATTTGGGGAAGGCGATTGAGTTTTCCAAGGGCTCCCAGGATCCGGTGGTGCGCATGATTCATCATGGGCTGAACCACCGGCATACGAGCATGCAGGGTGCGCTGGAAGTGGCGGCCGGGCAGGAGCTGCGGGATGCGGGGCGCTACCTGAGCGCGATGGACACGATCGTGACGCTGGCGCCGCTGCTGGGCCTGCTGGGCACGGTGACGGGGATCATGGGGAGTTTTACAAGCATCGGCAGCAGCGAGCTGGCGGTGGAGAAGGTGACTGGGGGCATCGGTGAGGCGCTGATCGCGACTGCGGCGGGCCTGGGGATCGCCATTGGCACGCTGGTGCCGATGAACTATTTCCATTCACGGCTGGCCGGGCTGAAGTTTGATCTGGAAGCTGCGGCGAACAATGTGCTGATCCTGGCTGCGCAGCATGGTTTTGACAAAGTCACCTCGAAGGCCTGATCCACGCCGTGAAGCTTCATTCCCCACTGCCTGAACGCAAGACGCGGCTGGAGATCATCCCGCTGATCGATGTGATGTTCTTCCTGCTGGCCTCTTTCATGATGGTGAGCCTGACGATGACGAAGCAGCAGACGATCAAGGTGAACCTGCCGGTGGCGTCTTCTGCGCAGTCGGACTTCAAGCCTGACATGATCAACCTGGCGGTGAACGCGACGGGTGATGCGTTTTTTGACAAGGCGGCGATCACGCTGCCGGAGATGGAGCGCAAGCTGGCGGAGCGCTTTGGCAAGGACCCGGCGACGCCGGTGTACATCAGCGCGGATGTGAACACGCGCTATGCGGACATCGTGAAGGTGCTGGACGCGGCGAAGCGGGTGGGCTTTAGCAAGGTGGCGTTTAACGTGAAACCCAACAATGCAGCCAAGACGGCCCCCTGATTCATGAAGCGCCTGCTGAACACGCTGCTGGTCATCATCTCCCTAGGTCTGTGCGCCGTGTGCCTGGTGCAATGGCAGCGCGAGGCGCGGCTGCGCGGGCATATTGCTGACCTGGTGAAAAGCCTGGAGGCGGAGAACAACCTGCGGATCGAGGCGGAGCGGAAGGTGCGTGCGTATGAGATGGAGATCGCGCGACTGACGGAGCTGCGCGCGGAGGTGGAGGCGAAGCTGGTGGAGGTGTCGCGTGAGTACAATGATCTTTCCAATGACTCGGTGGCACGAGGCATCACGATCGCGATTTACATGCGGGAACTGATGCAGATGCAGCGCGGGCTGGAGGCGACGCAGCTGGCGTTTGGCAAGGGCAGCGAGGCGATCAAGAGCCATAACAGCGTGGTGACGTCTCAAAACAATGCGATGGAGAAGCAGAACGAGCTGCTGAAGCAGCTGGTGGAGGAGCGGAATGATGCGATCTCGAAACTGAATGCGCGGACGCGGGAATTTAACGAGCTGGTGGAGAAGTATAACAAGCTGGCGAAGGGGAAGTGAGGGGGCAGGGGAGTTGACGGTGGTTTACGGTTGTTGACGATGGTTGACGATGGTTGACGGTGGTTGACGGTGGTTGACGGTGGTTGACGGTGGTTGACGGTGGTTGACGGTGGTTGACGGTGGTTGACGGTGGTTGACGGTGGTTTGACCGGAGTTCCGGAGGAAGATGAGGAGATGGCGGGGCGATGTGGACGTTTGGTTTTGCCGCAGAGAGGCAGAGGAGCAGAGGAGCAGAGGAGCAGAGGAGCAGAGGAGCAGAGGAGCAGAGGAGCAGAGGAGCAGAGGAGCAGAGGAGCAGAGGAGCAGAGGAGCAGAGGAGCAGAGGGGGCAGAGATGGTGCGTCGACGGTTGTTTGGACGGAGTTACGCAGGGATGGCCGAAAGAGGGGAAAGAGAGTGAAAAAAGGAATAGGGTAAGCCGGAGGGGAGACAATCAGATGGGGCGAGATGGTGATTGTGGGGTGATGGGGTGTTTGATTTTGTCGCAGAGGAGCGGAGGAGCAGCGGGGGCGGAGAGGATGAGTGGGAGGATGGTTTGTCGAGGTTGTCTTAAATTGCGCTCTTTATGAAGCTGGCTGCTGGTAAGGCTGGTGGTTGATGTTGAAGCGCTTTTGCTTTGGGTGTTTGCGAATGACTGGCATCTTTTCGGTAATGTATCGTCATGTGACGATGCGGGGGAGTCACCGGACGTCAGTATTAAATTGTCAAATTTTTGCGCCATGACCCCATTTGACCCGCGTTGATCCAAGCAGTTAAAAATTTGCCACTTTCTATGAAGAAAAAGAAATCATTGAAACCCTTTCCGGAGCGTCTCGGGACGCTTGTGTGCTTTCCTCTGCGTAAAGGAGGCTATGCCTACGGTGTCTATTATTCAGGATATGCTTTTTGGTTTTATGATTTCATTACGGACAAGCCAACCAACAATCTCGAGTTATTCAAATCTTCACGTTGGTTTCAGCGAATCAGTTGTTTGGATGATGGACTGAGTTCTGAAACCTTTGCTGTGGGAGAGATTGACTTGACGCCTGAGGAGTGCCGGCCGGTCAAAACTTGGCGTCGAGTCACCGATGGGGCGCTTCGGGCAGGGGCTCCAACCCCCTACAAGCTTTATGATCCTACGATTGCTGATCTAAGTCAGCGCTATTATCACATCACGGAGGCCGAGTTGCCGAAGTATCAGGAGTTCATGCAGCTTTCGCACACGCAGCTGCTAAAATATCTTGAGACACAGCGGCCACGCATGAAGTGGATTGAGGTGCCGGCGAATCAGGTGTTTGCACCTCCGGTAATGACGGAGAGTGAGACGTTTGAGCCACTGACGATCTTTGAAATCTGGCTTTCAGGGCTTGACAAGATGGAGGTGAAAGATCTCCAAGGCATCGCGGATGAGATTGACGCAGAACTGCACGACAAAGGTGCGGGTGACGTGATCGGCACCGGCGGAATGATTGGGGATGACCAGCACAACATTGCAGTACAGAATGCACCGGGGAAAAAGTCGGAAGCGCTGGAATGCATAAGGCGGGTTTTGCTGCGTCTGAATGCGGACCCAGTCGACACGGAAATCATGGAGCAAGAACCCAATGCGAATGGTGATGATGTCACCCATTCGCTGAACAAATGAACCGGCGTGCCAACCAATGGCGCGGGACGTGCCAGCCAATTTGGAAATATGAAGTCAGCGCAGGTTCCTCCTTCGTCGGGCTTCGCAACTCGGTTTGTGAACTCTCCTATTTTGGAAGCAAAACCATGAAGTCCCCGCAGCCAGCGTTTTCACATTTGCGGCTACGGATCTTTCATGGCTCTGACGACGTTTTTTGACGGAGCAAAGCATGCCTATTTTCAACTCAACACCCCAACGCCTTGCCCTCCTCATGTCGCCTGACCCCATTGGACCCGAACAGGCACGAATAACTTCAGGGTGGTCTGCAGTGGGCAGATGATCTTGCAGGCTCTCCCGCGCTCCTTCAGAGCGCGGCCTTGAGCAAGGATGCTGCTTATCGAACAACCCAGGGCTTGCGCCCTGGGCTGCTGCGGGCCTTTGGCCTGCGGCGCGGGGCCTTGGCGTGCTCAGTTTACCAATAGACACACCCACTCTCTTCAGGCGCGGGTTCAACTATTCATGGGATTACACCACGAGCAGTAGAAAGCGGGTCTCATCTGGGGATGCCAGCATTGCATGCCACCTGCCATGCGATCGAGCGGAGTGGGATCGTCCCGATTCCACACGTTCCTGCAACGTTGAGCGTCCCCACATTATCCGTGATACACGCTCCAGGTGGGGGGATCAAGATGATCCCCCTCCGTCTGCCTGTGCTTCTGCCATGAGAGCTGTTTTCAGCGCCTCGTGGGATTATACCACAGGCGATTGAAAACGGTTCTTTTTCAAAGCTGATCTAGCCGTCTTGAAGAAGCGACTGATCCTGCGGGCTCGAGGCGGGAAGGGAGTCACGGCGAGGCGGAATGGCGGAGAGACGCTGCTGGATAGCGCGGCGTGCAAAGAAGGCGATGGGTTTGCTTCCCGCTCGCGTCCGTCCATACCCAGGGTCTGCCTCGCTGAGGCTCGGCTGCCCCTTGGGCTTAACTACGCAACCCCTTTGGGGTTGGTGCGAAGCGGGGCAAAGTGACGAAAAGAGAACAAACCTGTTTTCTAGAGATCGTGGGATTACTCAACTGCATAGCTGAACAAGTCTCCGCTCTGGAGGTGGAACTGCAGACGGATGGGGATGCCTGATGGAAGTGTGGTGGTGTTTCCCCACTGGGCGGGGAGCTTGACGCCGTCCTGAGTTTTGAGCACGCAGGCTGCTTTTTCGTAGCCTTTGATTGTGTGGCCTGTGGCGTCAAGCACCTCGACGCTGAGCTGTCCTTTGGTGAGGTCTGCGTTGACGAAAAGCTGTGTGCCCTGGGGTGTGAAGTCGTGTGTTTCGATGGTGCCGGTTTTTTCTCCTGCCCGCAGGGAGGCGAGGCCATCTGTGCGCCAGATGGCGAGGGCGATGGACTGCTGCTTTTCGGGGGGCAGGCCGCCATGCGGGGTGGTGCATGCGGTGTAGTACATCCACATTTCGCCGCCGACAAAAACGGGGGCATTGCAGAGGCCGAAGATGCTGCCGGCATCGTAGGCATGCGGGCCCAGCGGAATCACGGGACTGCGGTCTGAGCAGCGGTCCCAGTGGCGGCCATCGCGGCTGGTGACGAGCTTGACATCAATGATGCCGGTGGCGGAGCGCTTGCGGCCATCGACCTCGTCATTGCCAAACAAGGCTGAGGGCGGCTCGACCCGACGGAAATGGGTCACAAAACCCAGCCACTGACCGGCGTAAGGAAAGGCGGAGAGATTGTAGTATTCCGAGTAGGTGCCGCCCTTGAGCTTTCGGGCGGCTTTGTTGTCCACCTCGTCGGCGACGACGACGGGGTGCGGCTCGGACCAGTGCTGCATGTCTTTGCTGACGGAAAGGAACACGTGGCGGATGCCGATGACGCGGGGGTCTCCCTGACGCTTGTGAAAGGCGAGGTATTCGCCGGTCTGCGGATCCTGGGAGAGGGTGATGGTGTCGCAGCCGAGGAGGATGGGCTCGGGCTCGACGGTCCAATGCCAGCCATCGGCCGAGTAGGCGGAGTAGTAGAGCCGATGATCTTTGTCGCGATACCAGTCCACGAGCTCAAACTTGTCTTTGAGCCGCTGCAGCTTGGCGTCGTCCACGCCGCGGCTTGCATTGCCCACGGCTTTGTATCGTTTCCTGGGATCTGTTTCGAATTTGTCCTCGATGATGCTGGGGCTGTGGAGTCGCAGGTCTGTTTCATTGGTGTCGCCAGCGATCTTCAGGGCTGGCTTTTCCCAATGGATGCCATCGGCGGAAGTGGCGTAGAGGACGCTGCCGGGGTCTGCATACCACATGCGGAAAGAGCCGGTTTTTTCATCGCGCAGGACGGTGCCGTAGATGTTGACGCGCTTGTCGAGAATGCCGTCTTTGGTCCGCACCTCCCAGGGCATGTCTGCGGTGATGACGGGGTGCTCTCGTTTCCTGGCCGGGTGGATGACGCGGGTGATGCCTTGCTTGCTGCGGATCATGAGGCTGTCCACGAAGAGCTGCTTCTCGCCCTTTTTTAGCAGCGGTGGGGGCGGGCGTTTTAACGGGGCTTCTTGGGAAAGGGCTGGAGAGGTGAGCATGCCAAGACCGAGCAGGAGCAGAAGAGGGGGAGGAGGATGTGTGGGCATGAGGGCATGCGAACGGTTTGGCAGGGGGAGGAATTGCAGGTTTGTTCTGGGGTGGGAGATGGTGTGGGGGCGGTGGGTGGCAGTGCTGGCATCGCTACGCGATGCGAGTGCCGAAGAAGTGCGTGGTGTGTGTTAACGAGGGGTGTCGCTTCGCTCAACCCCTCGCTACAGGCTGGGATGGCTACGCCATCCGTGGATGGTGTCATTTCTCGAAGCCCAGGGGTATCACTTGTTTTCATTTGGCGGAGGCCGGCAGGATCAGCATTTTGAAAACGCCATGCCGAGATGTGTTGCAGGATGGAAGTGTGAGGTATAGCGATTCCCGCCGAGCGCTGGCATTCACACATGTCCGCAAAGGGCTCAATCATTGGCAAAAATGCAAACGAATGATCTGCCATCCAGAAGAAGAACCGTGCTCACCGCGTTGCTTCCGGCAGTCTTTTTGGGAATGGGAATTCCCGACCTGTTGGACACGATTGCTCTTCATCGGAGTCAAAGCGAGGTGGATGCACGTGTCATCGACAACAGAACCATGTTTAAAAGGTTTGGTGTCTCGCATGAACTGAAATACGTGTTTCAACCTGCTCTCAGAACAGACACAATCGGCAGGCAAGGTGCTTTTAATGATAACATGTGGTCTTCGCTGTCCGAAGCTGAATGGGGTAAGGCTGTCGAAAAAGGATTTGTGTCTGTCAGGTATGATCCATCGAATCCTGGGAACAACGCTCCTGCTTCGGCTTTGCCGTCAATTCTTGACAGCAGTGTCCCGATATTTTTGGGGCTGCTTTTAGGCTGCTGCATTGTCATTGTTGAGGTAAAGCGCACGAGGGTGGGCAGAACCTCGGGGGAGGGTGGGTAAAGAGCTTGCCATTGGGGGCGGTCTGCTAAAGACTCGCGGCCGCATGAGCCAACCAGCATCTAATGAAATCACCCGACTGAGGGATCTTTCGCCTGAGCAACGCCGTTCCGGACTGGCCGCGTGGCTGGGGTGGATGTTTGACGGGCTGGACATGCACCTGTACACGCTGGTGGCGACGGCGTTTGTGGCGTCGCTGCTGGGGGTGCCGGAGGAGAATGCGAGCGTAGGGATGCACGGGTCTATCATCCAGGCGGCGTTCTTGGTTGGCTGGGCGGTGGGGGGTGCGTTTTTTGGGCGTGTGGGGGATGTGCTGGGGCGGAGCCGGGCGCTGACGCTGACGATCCTGACGTATGCGTGCTTTACGGGGCTGTCGTTCTTTGCGCAGACGTGGTGGCACCTGATGATTTTCCGTTTCCTGGCGGCGCTGGGGATTGGCGGGGAGTGGGCGGTGGGGGCGTCTCTGCTGTCTGAGACGTGGCCGAAGAAGTGGCGGCCGTGGATCGCGGCGACGCTGCAGAGCGCGGTGAACTGCGGTGTGCTGCTGGCGTGTTTTGCGGGGTATCTGCTGGCGGGCAAGGAGCCGCGCTACATTTTCCTGATCGGGATCCTGCCGGCGCTGATCACGCTGTGGATCCGCAAGGCGGTGCCGGAGACGGAGGAGTGGGTGCAGGCGCGCGAGGGGCAGCCGGTGCCGAAGCTGAGTGATCTTTTCAGCCCGGCGGTGCGCGGGGTGACGTGGCGGGTGATGCTGATCTGCGCGGTGTCGCTGACGGCGCATTGGACGTTTCTCTTCTGGCAGCAGAAGCATGTGCTGAGCCTGGCGGAGATCGCACCGCTGGACAAGGCGGGGAAAGATGCGGCGGTGGTGACGGCGCTGATGTGGATCATGTTTGGCTCGTTGATCGGGAATTTCATCAACGGCGGGCTGGCGAAGGTGTTTGGCTACCGGAACACGATCGTGGGGATGATGCTGGCGTATTTTGCGATCATGTATGTGTCGTTTTCACAAGTATGGAGCTGGGAGGCGACGAAGTGGCAGTTTGCGATCATCGGTGCGTGCCAGGGTGTGTTTGGGCTTTTCACGATGTGCCTGCCGCCGGTGTTTCCGGTGCTGCTGCGGACGACGGGTTCGGGATTCTGCTACAACATCGGCCGCATCGTGGCGGCGGGTGGGACGGTGTTTTTTGGGATCTTTGTGAAGGTGGGGGATTTCAGGACGGCGCTGCTGTATGCGGGGTTCCTTTTCATCCCGTCTGCGGCGGTGGCGATGATGCTGCCGTCTGAGCCGAAGGAGGCGGATGGTGTGGCGAGTGCGGTGGACTAGCGACGGCGGCGATGTGCGATACCCAGGGCAAGACCGGCGAGAAGGAGCATGGCGCGGGAGGGCTCTGGCACGACGACGTAGATGCGTCCGTCTGTGGTGAACTGGCTGAGGTCCCACTGCAGGCCGCCGGCGAGAGCGGGGAGGGAGCTGATGTCGGTGAAGCTGGCGCTGCGGTTTCCTGAGGAGACGACATTCCAGTCCACGAGCTGGAACCAGGTGCCCTGAGTCCAGGAGGTGGAGAGGGTGCCGGTGTTGTTGGTGAGGACGAGGGTGCCGCCGAGGGTGATCTGCTCATTGGAGAAGAATTTCAATGAGTCGCTGCCGCTGGTGCTGCCGGAGCCTGGGGTCACGCTGAAGAGAGTGAAGCTGAGAGTGCCGGTGCTGGTGAGGCCGCCGTAGATGCTGAGCTGCTGTGCGGCTGTCTGCGTGGTGGTGCCGACAGAGAGGATGCCGCCTGCATTCACGACATTGAGGGTGCCAGCGACGCCAACGATGCCATTGCCCGAGAGGGTGCCGCCGCTATTTACGGTGAATCCGCCAGCGCCGAGAGTGGCGGTGCTCTGGCCGGTGCTGCCGGTGCCGACCTGAAGCTGGCCGCCATTGACGACGGTGCCGCCCGAGAAGGTGCTGACGCCTGTGAGCACCTGCGTGCCTGCGCCGGTTTTCACGAGGGCGAGCTTTGCCCCCGTGGCGCCGTCTCCGGTGTAGGTGGACTCGTTCATGGAGGCATTGCCAGCGGGCAGTGCGCCGTAGTCCCGCAGCACACCTGCGAAGCTGCCGCTGGCGTCACCATTGCCCACAGTGAGGGTGGCGGTGGTGCCAGCGCGGTTGTTTTGCACAAAGTGGCTGGTGGCACTGGAGCCATTGAGCGAGCCGATGCTCTGGCTGGTGCCGAAGAGGTCGAGGATGCCGATGTTTGCGGCGGTGGTGAAGTTGAAGGCATTGCTGCCTGCGCCCAAGGTGCCATTTGCGGAGCCGTCGGACATGCGGATGATGCCGCGGATGAGGTTCACCGCGCCTGTGAAGTCGTTGGCGGAGCTGGTCAGAGTGAGGACGCTGTAGCGATCAACGCTGGCGCCGCCGTTGTAGCTGTAGCTGCCGGTGGTGCCCTGGTATTCAAAGCCGCCGGCGCCGGTGAGCTTGCCGGTGATTTTGATGTCGCGGCTGACGCCGGCGCTGTTGAAGCGGTTGGCGGCGATGGTGTTGTTGTCCACGAGCGTCACCTGCCCGGCAAGGGTGAAAGTGCGTGGCACGAGGCCGCCTGCGGGCTCTCCTTCATACTGCACGATGCCGCCGTTGAGGGTGATTTTTTTGGTGATGGTGCCGGAGCTGCTGTAGCGGCGCAGCTCGCCGCGGAAGAGGGTGGAGCCGGGTTTGCTGGCGTCGATGATGATGCTGTAGTTGTCGTCGCCGAAGTAGGTGCTGTCGGCATAGACGTGGGCCTGCTCGATGTAGATGTCGCGCACGTTTTGCGCGTTGGCGGCGGAGCTGACGGCCCAGCTGAGGCCGTTGGAGTTGACGAAGGTGATGTTGTAGCCGTTGGCATTGATGGCGGTGATGCCCCAGCGTGCGCCGGTGGTGAGGTAGCGGCCGGCAAAGGTGGTGTCTCCCGTCATGGTGATGAGGGTGAAGGGGGAGGACGTCATGCTGGCGATGCCGGAGGAGACCACGGCGCCGACGTAGCCGCCCGCGATGGTGCCGGAGGCGTCTGCGACGCCTTTGCCTTCCACGGTGAGGTTGTATTTGGCGGAGCCGCCGTAGTTGGTGGCGTCCGCCCAGTTTACATCCAGCGTGGCACCGCTCTTGACGGTGATCTGCGTGCCGTTGGCGCCAAAGGGGTTGGTGGCGTTGGCGGCAGTGGCGCCGCTTTTGAGGATGCCAGCTTCCACCACGGTGCCGCCGGTGTAGCTGCTGCCTGCGGCGACGGTGAGGATGCCGGAGCCCAGCTTGTCCAAGCCGCTGCTGCCGCTGAGCGCGGTGTCCAGAGTGACATTGAAGCCGTTGGTGTCCAGGCGTGCCATGGCGCCGTAGTTGAGCGGGGCGAAGAGGCTGGCGTAGCCGCCGGTGATGGCCGCGCCGTAGCGCAGGGTGCCTCCTTCAAACACGACCTTGCTGGTGCCAAATGAGGCGGAGGTCGTGGCGAGCACGGTGCCGCCCTGCAGGCGGGTGACGCCGGTGTAGGTGCTGGAACCGCGCAGCTCGAGCACGCCCGCTCCGGTTTTGATCAGGCCGCCGGTGACGGTGCCGGTGACGTAGCTGCCCACAGCGCCGGTGATGATGCCATTGACGACGATGGGGGAGGTGGTGTCTGCATACCATTCCTTTTCGGTGCCGGTGATGTCCACGGTGAGACCGCTGCCAAAGGTGAGCGTGCTGCCGCTGGTGTTGGACACGATGCGGTTGGTGCCGGTGAGGGTGAGGATGCTGCCGTTGGACGAATCGATCGTGGTGATGGTGCCGGTGGCGGACTGGAAGATGCTGCTGGCGGAGATGTTTTCGACGACGCTGAGGGAGTTTGAAGCGCTGTTTTGGAAGAGGGCTCCTGCCCCGCTGGTCCACTCCTGCAAGGACACGCCTGCGATGCTGGTGTCGTCCCAGGCGAGATAGCCGGTGGTGGTCTTCCACTCTGCGGTGCCGCTGAAGGAGTCTGCGGGATCAAACACGAGGGTCGGCGTGGTGGTCTTGGCGACGACGTAGATGCGGCCTTCGGTGGCGAGACGGGAGAAGTCCCACTGCACGAGGCCGGTGTTCAAGGCGGGCAGAAGCCAGCTGGCGGTGTTGTCGAGCGCGAAGCTGTGGCCCAAGGTGGCATTGGTAAAATCAAACAACTGGAACCAGGTGCCCGCCGCCCAGGTGGTGGAATCTCCGGCGCCTGCCATGGCGGTGATGCTGAGCACGCCGGTGCTGCCGAGGGTGAAGGATGAGCCTGTGAGGAAGGTGAGGAAGTCGTTGTTTGCCAGGCTGCCGGAGCCGCTGCTGACGCCCCAGAGGTCAAAGGACAGCGTGCCTGCCACATTCAGCGTGCCGTCCACAGTGAGGTATTGCAAGCCGGTCTGAGTGGAGGTTCCGACGCTGAGCGTGCCGCCGGAAGCCACGGTGCTGGTCAGGCCGGTGTAGCCGATGATGCCATTGCCCTGCAGCATGCCGCCGTTGCTTACGGTGAAGGCGCCGTAGCCCAGGCGTGCAGTGCTCTGCCCGGTGGCACCGGTGCCGATCTGCAAGGAGCCGCCGCTGATGGTGGTGCCGCCGGTGTAGGTGCTCACGTTTGTGAGGATCTGCCGGCCAGCGCCGGTCTTCACGAGGGCGAGCCTGGCATTGGTGGCACCTTCGTTGGTGATGGCCGCATTGTCGGCAGGGAGGGCGGCGTAATCACGCAGCACACCGGCAAAGCTGCCACTGGCACCACCACTGCCCACGGTGAGGGTGGAGGTGGTGTTCTGGCGGTTGTTTTGGACGAAGTGAAAGGTGGAGCTGGTGCCATTGAGCGCGCCGATGCTCTGGCTGGTGCCAAAGAGGTCGAGGATGGCGGGGGCGGTGGTGGTGTTGAAGCTGAAGTCATTGCTCCCTGCGCCGAGGGTGCCGCCGGCGGTGCCGTCTGACATGCGGATGACGCCGCTGTCGAGCTTGATGGTGCCGGTGAAGTTGTTGGTGCTGCTGGTGAGGTAGAGCACGCTGTAGCGGTTGATGGTGGCGGAGGTGGTGAAGGTGGCGTCCCAGTCCGTGAGCGCGGCGGTGGCGCCGAGGTAGCGCAGGCCGCCTGAGCCGGTGATCTGGCCGGTCACTTTCACGTCACGCATGGAGTAGGAGGACTGAATGCGGTTGTCCGCCAGGGCGGAGACGTTCAGCGTCATCTGGCCGCTGAGAGTGTAGGTGGTGACGACGCCGTAGTCGATTTTGCTGGAACTGGAGCCTGCATAGCCTTCAGAGACAATCAAACCGCCGTTCAACTGGGTTTTCTTGGCGATGGTGCGGGATGAGTACCAATTTCCCAGCTCGCCCCAGATGGTGGTGGCGTTCAGGGTGTTGGCGTTGATGATGATGGAGAAGTTGCTGTCGCCGAAGTTGTCGGCGTCGGACCACAGGCGGCCCTGCTCCAGGCGGATGTCTCCCACATACACGTTGTTGGCGGAGGCGCCGCGCCAGCTCATGGCGTTGCCATTCACGATGGTGAGGGTGTAGTATTGATTGGCGATGACATTGCCGCCGGAGTCGCGCACGCGGGCGTCGATGTTTGCGGGCACGCCGTAGCGCTGGCCGCTGGTGCCACCCATCTGGCCGGAGATGGTGGTGTCTCCGGTGAGGAGCATGTTGCTGAAGGCGGTGGAGGTGTTGTTGTAGGTGCCGGAGGAGGTCAGAGCGCCGATGTAGCCGCCAAAGACAGTGCCGGAGCTGTCCGCGACGCCCTTGCCCTCGATGGTGAGCTGATACGTCGAGGCGTAGTTGGCGGCGTTGGTCCAGTTGAGGTCCAGCGTGGCGCCGTTTTTCACGGTGATCATGCTGCCGTTTGCACCAAATGGATTGGTCCCGGTGCCTGCGCCGCTGCGGAGGATGCCCGCCTCGACGATGGTGCCACCGGTGTAGGTGCTGCCTGCCGTCGTGACGAGGATGCCGCCGCCCTGCTTGTCCAGGCCGCCGGTGCCGGTGATCGCGCTGGCGAGGGTGATGTTGAAGCCATTGGTGTCCAGAATGGCGGCGCTGCCGGAGAGTGTGGCAAACTGGGTGGACAGGCCGCCGGTGATGGCCGTGCCATAGCGCAGGGTGCCGCCCTGAAACGTCAGCGTGCTGGTGCCCAGAGCGGAGGCATTTCCCACCTGCAGCACGCCTGTGCTGAGATAGGTGGCGCCGGAGTAAGTGTTGGCGGCATTGAGCTGCAGCACGCCTGCGCCTTCCTTGATGAGGCCGCCGGTCAGGGCGCCGCTGAGCGTGGAGCCGACGATGATGTTGGAGCCTGAGGCTGCATTCCAGCGCTGTGCATCTCCCGAAGTGGCGGGGTTGAGCTGGATGGTGAGACCGGAGGCAAAGGTGAGGTCCGCGCCGCTGCTGTTGGCCACCACCGGGCTGGCGCCGCCGCCGGAAAGCGTGAGGGTCATGCCGCTGCCGGCGATGGTGGATTTGGTGCCAGCTCCGGACTGGGTGATGGACGCGGCATTGACGGCCTCAGTGAGCGTGACCACGTTGGCGGCGTTGCCATTGGAAAATTCGGCGCTGCTGGTGGAGACCCATACACTCGGAGAGCCGGAGCTGGTCCAGGCTTGTTCAGTGGTGTTCCAGTTGGCCGTGCCATCGACGTCAGCATACACCAGCACAGCCGCAGGAGCGGCAGTTTGGGCAAGCAGAAGTGCAAGGGCGAAAAGTGCGGGAACGAGGTGACGAGGACGCAGTACGACGGGCATGGGGCTTTTTCGAAATGCGCAGAGCGCAGTGGGGGAGATCTCAGCCATAGTCCTGCATGGCTCTCTGTTCAACCTTGTTTGGTGACGCTACCAGATCGTGGCGTTTTCCACCACTCGTGCTAAGAATAGGTGCATTTCTGACTTTTTTGTCACCGAGGAGGAGGGAAAAATGGCTGCTCATCTCCAGCCTGAAAGCTGAGATCAAAGGGCCAAAGAGTAGAACCTGGCTTGTTTGGAGAAGCCTTCGACGGGGGATTCACAGACGAGGTGGACTTCGGCGTCTGCGGAGAGGCGGCGGACAGCGGCCTCGGAGAAGAGGATGTTCTGCTGCCGGGCGGCGGCGATTTTCGTCATCGCGAGCACGAAGTCGACCTCGGGGCCGTGAAGGCGGGGCTGCTGGAGAGCGGGGACGGTGCCGACTTCGGCAGGGCCGAAGTGGAGGACGATGCTGAAGGGCGGGCTGGCGGCGCGCTGGGCTTCGTACATCAAGGCAACGGTCTGTCGGAGCTGGATGGTGCTGTCGTCGGTGTTTTCCCAGCAGGCGAAAAAGCCGTCGGCGGAATAACGGGTGATGAGACCGCCGCATTCGTCGATGAACTGGCGGCAGTTTTTGAACCAGCCGCCGATCATGCGGGAGAGCTCAGGGACGGACAGGGACTGAGCGAGCTGGGTGGAGCCGAGGATGTCTGCGACCATGAGCCAGCACTGGGTGAGACGTGGGGGCTGCTCTGATGCAAGGGGGCGGGTGGGTGCCTGAGTGACGCTGCCGGGGGCTCTGGGGCTGAAGGCCAGCTCCTGGCCGCCGATGCGGATGAGGTCGCCATGATGGAGGAGCATGGCCTGGGTGATGCGGCGGCCATTGAGGAAGGTGCCATTGGCGCTGCCGAGATCGACGAGCCAGCATTCGAGCTGGTCCTGGGGGTGGATGATGGCGTGGCGGCGTGAGACTTCGGTGTCTGCGAAAGTGATGGAGTTGCCGGGCACACGACCGATGGTGCAGGTGCCGGTGATGTCATGGCGCGCGCCGCCCGGAAGGCGCAGCCAGGGCTGTGAGAGGTTGGTGCTCATGCCTTGGGTGGTTGTGTGGTAATGTGGCAAGGGAAACGGCGGCAGCCAAGGGGCGTTGTGAAAGAAATATCGCTTTGCGATCTCTTGCCCGCAGGCTGCCAGTGGGGATGATGTCCGGATGAATGAAGCGGAGCCTCTCTCTGTGCATGCGGTGTTTAACCATGCGGAGGCGGGGCTGTGGTTTGTGATCGCGCTGGTGCTGGCGGTGAAGCTGCGGATGGGGAGGCCGTGGCGGTGGCTGCTGCCGGTGGCGTTTGGGTGCTTTGGGGTGTCGGACCTGATCGAGGTACAGACGGGGGCGTGGTGGGAGCCGTGGTGGCTGTTTGTGCTGAAAGCAGCATGTGTGCTGGTGTTTCTGCTGGCGTGGCTGGCGTACCGACGGCAGGAGAAGAGGCATGGCAGAGTCCCCCTTTAAATATTGCAGTGACTGCGGACGCAATGAGTGGGTCACGAAGAGTGACCGGGAGTTTGTGTGCGTGGCGTGCGGGTTCCGGCATTTCATCACGCCGATCCCTGCGGCGGTGGCGCTGATCGTGGATGCGGAGGAGAGAGTGCTGATCATCCGGCGTGCGCATGAGCCGGGCTATGGGAAGCTGGGGCTGCCGGGAGGAGTGGTCGAGCCGGAGGAAACCGGGGAGATGGCGGCGGCGCGTGAGACGCGGGAGGAGGTGGGGCTGGACCTGCCGGCGAGCGCGTTTACGTATTTCTGCACGCTGAACAACCGGTATCTCTTCCAGGGCTATGTGTGGCCGACGCTGGATCTGTGCTACATGGCGCGGGTGGAGGATTTCGGGGCGCTGGCGCCGGATGCGGCCGAGGTGGCGGAGTGTCTGATCTGCAAGCTGGATGAGGTGCCGCTGGAGGAGTTTGCGTTTTGGTCGAACGCGGAGGCGGTGAGGCGGTGGCGGGAGATGGGGGTAGGAGGGAAGGGGCAGGAAGACCGAATCATCACGAGGTGTGCGTAGCGGGTGCTGCAAGACTGCTTGCCAGCTTTGATTCTGAAATTAATGTTCCCGCATGGTGCCTATCTTGTCGCAGCCAGCTTTTCAACAGCGTGCACTGCCGCTGTCTGTCGCGGCATGGCATCAGATGATCGACAAAGGGCTGGCTCCTGAACGGGCGGAACTGATCCGTGGGGTCATCATTGAAAAAACGAGCAAATCCTTTCTTCACACCCGGCTGGCAGATGTGCTGGTCGAGCTTTTAAGGAATGCCGTCGGTGGCCTGTTCTGGGTGCGCCAGGAGGCTCCGCTGACGTTTAAGGATTCCGAGCCTGAGCCGGATATCTCCATTGTGGAAGGCCGTCGGGATGACTATCAGGCCCACCCTGTGACCGCGCGACTGGTGGTGGAGGTATCAGTGAGCAGCTTGCAGGTGGATCGCGAGATGGCGTCGGTGTATGCCGAGGCCGAGGTGGCGGAGTATTGGATCGTGAACGCGGCGGAACGGTGTCTGGAAGTGTATCGAGATCCGGTCGAGGGGCGCTATCAAAGCCAGCAACGTGTGACTGAGGGGGAAGTGCTGGAGTGTGGCGTGCTCAGCGGTGTGAGCGTGAAGGTGGCCGAGCTTTTTGCCGGAGTGGCAGTGTAGGCTGACTGGCTGGTGCCGCTGGAACGGAGCCTGGAAATGACAAGGTAGTTCGCATGTCATGCTGTCTGCCGAGCGTTGGTGGACGGGCGCGCTGTCGCCACACCCATCCTACGACGTGGTGTGGAGCACTGGGGCAAAATGTTTTCCAACGCGAATGGCGGCGAATATCCGCGAATTTTCACGAATGACGCCGGGGGGATGGAAGCTGACGGTGTGCGGTGCGCGGCTACAAGGAGTCACGCTTTTTGAGCTGGCTGGGCTGAGGCAGCTTTGACTCAGGCGGGGACGGGGGCGTCGAACCAGCGGTTGTGCTCTTTGATGAGGTCGATGAGGCGTTCGACGGCTTCTTCTTCGGGGATGTTGAACTTCACGGCGGTCTTGCCGACGTAGAGGTTGATCTTGTCGGGGGCGCCGCCGACGTAGCCGAAGTCGGCGTCGGCCATTTCGCCGGGGCCATTGACGATGCAGCCCATGACGGCGATGCGGACGCCTTTGAGGTGGCCGGTGGCGGCGCGGATTTTCTGCGTGGTGGTCTGCAGATTGAAGAGAGTGCGGCCGCAGCTGGGGCAGGCGACGTAGTCGGTCTTGAAGATGCGGACCCCGGCGGCCTGGAGGATGTTGTAGCTGATGCGGAGTGACTGGCCGGGGGCGGGCTCGCCATTAACGATGACGGCATCGCCAATGCCATCGCAGAGGAGGGAGCCGATGTTGGTGGCGGCGACGAGGAGGTTTTCGGTGAAGTCGTCGCTTCCGGAGGACTGGAAGGTGTCTTTGAGCAGGATGGGGTGGCGCGGCTGGAGCCGGGCGGCGAGGAGGCGGTAGGCGGCGATGACGGGGAGGGTGAGTCCGTCTTTCACAGCGACGAGGCGGGGCTCTGCGCTGGAGTTGATCTCGGCGATGGCGGAGTCGTCACGGGGGTCGATGGCGATGACGCCGCTGTCTTCGATGACGACCTCGGGCTTGTAGTCGCCGAGCTTGTCGATCTTGTGGGCGACGGCGTCCCACTTCTGACGAGTGGTGAAGACGGGGACGGTTTCGCCGCCGCCAGTCTTGATGCCGTTGATGGTGACGAGCTGTGAGGCGCGGCGCTGGTAGTCGAAGGGATCGTAGCTGACGGGCGGGGCGTTTTGGATGCGCTCGTTTTTGGCGGGGAGGCCGTCGTTGTAGGGTTTGACGAGCTGCTGGGCGACGGGGATCTCGAAGATGGCGTCTTCGGTGAGTGAGACGCGGACGGTATCGCCAATGCCGTCTGCGAGGAGGGAGCCGATGCCGATGGCGCTTTTGATGCGGCCATCTTCGCCGTCGCCTGCCTCGGTGACGCCGAGGTGGATGGGGTAGTTCCAGTCGGAGCCCTGCTGATCGAGATGAGCGACGAGCAGGCGGTAGGCCTCGATCATGACCTTGGGATTGCTGGCCTTCATCGAGAAGAGGAAATTGTGGTAGCCCTGGGAGCGGGCGATGCGGGCGAACTCGAGGGCGCTCTCGACCATGCCGAGGGGGGTGTCGCCGTAGCGGTTCATGATGCGGTCGCTGAGGGAGCCGTGATTGGTGCCGATGCGCATGGCGCGGCCGAGGCGGATGCACTCCTTCACGAGGGGGACGAACTGCTCCTCCATGTAGGCGACCTCAGCGGCGTATTCTTCGTCGGTGTATTCTTTGACGGCGAACTTCTTTTTGTCGGCGTAGTTGCCAGGATTGACGCGGACTTTTTCGACCCACTTAACGGCCTCCATGGCGGCGTCGGGCTTGAAGTGGATGTCGGCGACGAGGGGGACATCGCAGCCTGCGGCGCGGATGCCATCGCGGATGTGCTGGAGGTTTTCGGCGATGACGCGGGTCTGGGCGGTGACGCGGACAATCTGGCAGCCGGCTTCGGCGAGGCCGAGGGCCTCCTTGACGCAGGAGGCGGCGTCGCGGGTGTCGCTGGTGAGCATGCTCTGGACGACCACGGGGGCTCCGCCGCCGATCTGCACCTTGCCGACCATGACCGGGCGCGTCTCACGGCGCTGGTAGTTGTAGAGATCGGGGCAGTAGCGAAGAAGGGGGGAGGACATGGTGGGCGGGTAAAATGCCGGAATGCGGTCGTGAAGCAAACGAGAAGCCGCTGGGGGAGGCACTGATTTACACCGCGAGAGATTAGAAGACCGCAGAGAATACCTTTTTGAATCAAGGCTTTGCGATCCTCCATGTTCTGGAGCGGGGTGGGCTGACAAGTTTCTTACATGTTTCTTGCCGGAACGAGACAATCTGTTAGGATTGCATTCAATATGGCAAATATCGTCATTATTGAAGATCATCAACCGGTTCTGAAGCTGCTGTCCACGCTTTGCCAGGCGGAAGGGCATGATGTGATGGCGCTGGACAATGGCCGGGCTGGGATGGCGGCGATCCGAGAAATGACGCCTGATGTGGCGCTGGTGGACCGTCGGCTGGGAGATCTGGACGGGCTGGAGATGATCCGCGAAGCGAAGGAGGCCTCTCCCAACACACGGTTTGTGATGGTGTCCGCCTGCACAGACACGCGGGACATCGTGACAGCGGTGAGGCGTGGATTTTGCGACTATGTGACGAAGCCCTTTGAGCCGGCGGAGATCAAGGATGCGGTGAATCGTGCACTGACGGAACCGGCAGAACCGGCACCGATTTCCCGGCAGAAGCTGGTGATCCTGTGCCCGAAGCAGGCGGCGTGAGGGGATGGTGGCAGGGGCCACTTTGAACGTTGAAGTTGGAGACCGCCGACGCATTGGTACCGGATGGAGAACCTTCGCCGTCTGCTGTTTGCCTTTTCTGTGTTTGTGCTCTCGGCGCTGCTGTTTGGATGGTGGCGCCAGGGGAAGGAGGGCTATGGGGTGATGAACCTGCTGAAGAGCGAGAAGCCCGGACCAGCTGTGCTGACGACGCCGAACAAGCCCAAGATCGGCCCGAACGAGCTGCCGATCCTGACGCAGATGAATGCTGAGTTTGCGAAGCTCTCTGCGGCGGTGCAGCCAGCGGTGGTGAGCGTGACGGCCAAGACAGTGAGGCGCGGACCGGTGAGCTGGCATCCGCTGTTTGGCAGCATAGGCCAGAGTGCGCAGATCGTGCCGAGCCTGGGCTCGGGGGTGATCATCAGCAAGGAGGGGCACGTGATCACGAACTATCACGTGATCGAAGGTGCGCTGCTGACGGAGCTGGAGATCTCCACGAATGACAACAAGAAGCACCCGGCGCTGGTGCTGGGCTTTAACAAGGAGCGGGACATCGCGCTGCTGAAGATCGACAGTCCGCTGGCGGATTTTCCGGCGCTGACGTTTGCGAATTCTGACGAGGTGCGGGTGGGGGAGATCGTGCTGGCGGTGGGGAATCCGTTTGGGCTGAGCGGAACGGTGACGAAGGGGATCATCAGCGCGCGTGACCGGCATCTGAGCGACAGCCAGTTTGACTACCTGCAAACGGACACGGTGATCAATCCCGGGAACTCAGGTGGGCCGCTGGTGAACATCCGGGGTGAGATCATCGGGATCAACGTGGCCATCTATCGCGGCGATGCGAACATCACAAGCTGGCAGGGGGTGGGGCTGGCGATCCCCTCGAACGAGGCGAAGATGGTGGTGGAGGACATCCAGAAGAAGATCAAGGAAAGCGCCAAGCAGAACAAGGGGGTGACGACGGCGACGGGGAAGGGATACCTGGGGCTGGAGGTGAGCAGCGAGCCGGTGGAGATCGATCCCGTGTGGGGGACATCGAGACGTGGGGCGCTGATCACAGACATCGCCCCGAACTCGCCAGCGGATGAGGCCGGGCTGAGGCAGGGGGATGTGGTGACGAAGTTTCAAGGCATGGCCTTCCGGTCTCCGGCGGATCTGCTGCAGATCATCCGAACGCAGCCGCCTGGCAATGAGGTGAAGCTGGAGGTGATCCGGAACAACAAGATGGGAGACATCATCGCGAGGCTGGGATCGAGGCCGGATGCGGGATGAGAGGGGATTCGCTTTGCGGGCTTATGTTCTGGCGCGAAGTGGCGGCTACGATTATTTTTAAAACGAGCTAGGGGCGAGGTTTGAGGATGAGGTGCTGGCGGGTGCGGTGGGTGGAGATTTGGAGGGTGGTCTGGTCGAACTGGAGGTCGATGCCGCCGGTGAGCCAGGTGTCGAGGTGAGGAATGTTCCGGGCTTTGGCGTGGTCCGAGACGGTGGTGGAGGGGGCGGTCTGGGTGGCGCGTGCGTCGCTGCTGGAGAGGATGACCTGCGGGGATGCCCTGAGGAGGAATTCCGGGGTGGTGGCGAGGTCGAGCTCATGCTGGCTGCGGATGAGGACATCGCAGCGGAGATCGGCGGAGCTGGAGCAGAGGGTTTTCTCGGTGGCCCATCCGGCATCGCTGAGCCAGAGGACGCGCCAAGGGCCGAGGTGGAGCATGAGGACCATGGCGCGGTCATCGCCGCGCTGGCTGAGGATTTCCGAGGAGGGGTAGAGGACCCGGGCGTTTGCTGTGAAGGTGGAGGTGTCTGAGAGGGGGATGAGATCCTCGGCCGCGAGCTTGTGGAGCAGAGGCGGGCCGGGCTGCTCCAGAAGATGGCGTAGAGTGGAGGTGGGCGAGGCGCGCTTCACGGGCTCGAGCACGCTGCAATACAACTGCGGCTGATGGAATGTGGTGAGGACTTTGGAGATGGCACCGATGTGGTCGGCGTCGTCATGGCTGAGGAAGACGCCTTCGAGGGAGTTGACGCCGCTGGCATGCAGGCATGGGCGGAGCACACGCTGGAAGCTGGATTCAGCGCCGGTGTCCAGCAACCAGTGGCGGCCGCCGACGCGCAGATGATTGGCGGCACCGCCGAAGGGAAGCTCCAGCACGTGGAGTGTGGCGGGGGCGCGTGGAAAAGCGGAGGCCGGGGTGAAGTGGACATTGGCACCCGGGAGACTGGCAAACCAAGCGGCGCTGACGGTCATGGCCTTGGCGAGAGCCCAGTTGGCGTTGTTGAGGATGATCTGGGCACCGCTGAGATGAAGGGTGGCGGCGCAGAGACTCATGCAGGTGGCGGCGAGGCAAAACGAGGACAGGGGGACGAGGACGCAATTGGCGAGGACAGCGACGGGCGTGATGGATTGAAAGTGGGCGAGGATGAAAGGCAGGCTGCCGAGCCAGGCGGCGAAAGAGACGCTGAGCATCTGGGCGAGGCGCAGGCGGGACAAGCTCCATGCACGCTGCCACCATGAGGCGAGCTGAGGCGGGAGAAAGGGATCCAGCCGAGTGAAGGGCAGCAGCTTTTCCAGCAAGGGGGCAGAGCCGACGGAGCTGAACCAGAGCACGCCGAAGGAGAGCTGGAAGCCGGGCATGAAGAGCTGGTTTGAGTCTGTGCCGAGGAGGAGCAGGGCTGCGGCACCGAGGCTGTTTTGAAGCGAGGCCTCGCGGTCCACCATTGAGGCGCTGAGATAGATGGCGACCATGAAGGCCGCACGCGCCGCCGAGGGACGCCAGCCAGTGACGAAGGCATACGCAAAGACGATGAGGATGGCGAGCCAGAGCGCGAGGCTGCGGCGGATGCCGAGCTGCTTGAGCAGCATGAGGGCGATGACGCCGAGGAGGCCCACCTGCATGCCGCTAACGGCGAAGACGTGGAGCGTGCCGCTGCTGCGAAAGGCCTCCTCAATGTCCTCATCTGCATCCGCCGACATGCCCAGGGCCATGGCGCGGAGAACAGCCACCATCTGAGGATCCTCTTCAAGATCCAGAGCGAGCTGTGAGCTGATCCAGCGCCTGCAGTCCTCGGCCTTTTCCAAGAACGAGCACCAGAGCGTTTCACCACCCCTGCTGATGCGCTGCATGTGGGTGACATCGAGCCGGGCCACACGGCCCATGAGGAGGGAGTACGACTGGGCATCGAAAGCGCCGGGATTGGAAGCGGTGCGCGGCAGCTGGAGGGTGCCGTGGATTTCATAGATGCCGGGGCCGGGGAAAAGCACGCCTTTTGGCAAGCGGACGAGGAGGGTGGCCGGCTGATCCAGCGAAAGGCCCATGGAGCGGGCCTCGATTTTTTGAGAGGTGCAGAGTGCATGGGCGCGCTCGTCTGCGGTGTGGTCATACTCCGGCAGGAGGCTGCCACGAACGACCGCCTGGACTGGCCTGGACTGCTGCTGCAGAGCGAGGCGGAGCGGGTGGCGGAAGGTTTCGCCGGTGCGGGTGGTGTGAATGAAGGCGAAGACCAGCAGGCTGGCAGGAGGCAGCAGCCAAGAGCTGCCGCGAAGAAAGGCAGCCCCCAGCAGCAGCATGGAAGCTGCCGGGAGCCAGAACGACAGTGAGTGAAGCCAGCCTGCGTCAGCGGCGATGATGCCGATGACAGCGGCCAGCGCGAGGACGAGGAGAGGATTGGCCTGAGACCAGCGCCGCGCCTTTCCGAGCATGGGGTGCAGCGCGGTGCGGAGGCTCACAGTTTGGCAGCGGCTGAGGCCGCGTTTTTGGAGCGCTGATCCACGAGCATCTTGTACTGAATCTGCTCGATTTCGCTGATGCGGTGGTGGGCGTTGGCGCTGTGGCGGGTGTTTGGGAAATTGCCGACCACCTGTTCAAGCATGTCGCGCGCGGCATCGAAGTCGTGGATATGGGTCAGGTGGACATCGGCGATGCGGAACATGATGAAGGCGGCATCGTCCACTGGCCACTCCTTGCTCTGCAGATGCTCTTCGAGCGCCTTGAGGGCGGCCTGGGGATCGCGGAGGCGCTCGGCGTAAACTTTGGCGATTTCGGCGACGGGGAAGGGATCGTCGGGCTTGTCTTCGAGCATTTTTTCATAATGCTCGATGGCACCCTGGTAGTCGCCCTGGGCGATGCTGGCGGCGGCCTTGGTCATTTCATCCTGCTCGACTTGTTCTCCGGAGGAGAAGACGGACTCACTGACGGCATCCCCGAGCATGGGGATGAGGTACTTCACGGCGAGAATTCCGCCGGTCGTACCGAGGAGAATGACAAACACGAGCTTTATTCCATCTCCTGCATCTTTGACCACATTCCACAGAAGGGTAATGACCAAAAGCGCAAGCGCAACGACACCAATACGGACAACGAGTTGAGTGTTCATGGTTGGGATGCAGGGGAGGCTATCAAAACGCCCGCGTCCCGCCAAGCATGAAATTAGGGGCGTTTCTCAAAAGTCATGTCCGCCACAGGAACAAGCGGGCATTCTTTACCGTGAAACGACGCCATGGGCGGGTGCGTGTCAGCCGCCCCCCAGAGCGCGGTAGAGGTTTGCCTGGACCTGGAACTGGCGCTTCTTGACGCCGATGAGCTGGAGCCTGGCCTTGAGGGCGTTTTGCTGGGCATTGAGCACTTCGAGATAGGTGGCGCGGCGGGTGCGGAAGAGGTCTGCGGCGGTGCTGACGGAGCCGATGAGGATCTGGACCTCCTTGCTCTTCAGAGCCTGCAGGTCTTTGAGAATGCGGATGAAGGCGAGCTGATTGTGGACTTCGACGTAGCCATTGACGATGGACTGCTGGTAGGCATTGAGGGCCTCGAGCTGCTGGGCATTGGCGTGATCAAACTCGGCCTGTATGGCGCGGCGATTGATAAGCGGGGCGACGAGGCCGCCGACGGCGGAGTAGGTGGCCGAGTGGGCGTTCAGAAGGAGATTGCTGCGGAAGGCCTGGAGGCCGAGAACGCCATTGATGGAGACGGAGGGGAGGAAGGCAGCGCGTGCGGCTTTGACATCCGCCTTGGATGCGATGAGCTCAAACTCTGCGCGGCGGATGTCGGGGCGGTTTTTGAGGAGGTCTGCCGGAACGCTGGAGGCCAGCTGAGGGAGGCGGGCATCGTGGAGGGACGTCCTGTTGCGCATGACGGGCCTTTTGGGATCTCCGAGGAGGCTGCAGATGACGCCCTCCTGCTGAACGATCTGCTGCTGGGTGTCGAGGCGCATGCCCTGAAGATTGTAGAGCAGGGCCTCAAACTGCTGGATGGCGAGCTCATTGGCGGCGCCAGCCTGCTTTTGAATCTGCACGGTTTCCAGGGCGTCCTTCTGAAGCTTGATGGTTTCGTCGATATTGATGATCTCCGCATCGAGGGCCACCAGCTCGTAGTAGGCGGTGGCGAGCTCTGCGATGAGCTGGGTCTGCACGAGATTGCGGCCTTCGACGCTGGCGAGCATGCGGGCGGTGGCGGAGGATCTTTTGCTGCGGAGTTTTCCCCAGATGTCGAGCTCCCAGCTAGACTGGAGGCCGACGGAGTAGTCCTGCAGGTCCCGGGGAATGATGCGGCCATCGTAGATGGGCGAGGTGCTGTTGCCTGCGCCATCCATGGTGTAGAGGCCGAAGCGCTGGAGGCCAGCGCCAGCGGTGCCGGAGACCTTGGGGGCAAGGGCGCTGCGAGCGGCGGTGATCTGGGCCCTGGCCATCTCGATGCGCTGGAGCGCGATCTTGAGGTCGCGATTGTTTTCGAGCGCCTTGTCGGTGAGAGACTGGAGGTGGGGATCTGTGAAGTGCCGCCGCCACTGGCTGACGCCTGTGAAGGAGGCGGTCTTGTCCGGCACCTGAGCAGCAGCGGGCGACTGGGAGGATTTTTTGCCGAAGCGGCGGAAGTCCTCGCAGCTGGTAAAGAACAGAGTGAAGAATGAAATGCAGGCGCTCAGGAATGGCCAGCTCAGATGCAGGGACTCACGCATGTTCCGGTTCCTTGGAAGGCTTGGGGGTTGAGGTGAAGGAGGCAAAGATGACGTAGAGGCCGGGGATGAGGAGCATGCCGAAGACGGTGCCGAAGATCATGCCACCGACGGCGGAGGCACCGATGGTGCGATTGCCCGCAGCACCGACGCCAGAGGCCACCATGAGGGGGCTGAGACCGGCGACGAAGGCGAGGGAGGTCATGAGGATGGGGCGCAGGCGTGAGACGGCGCTCTCCACGGCGGCCTGCAGAGGGGTGAGGCCCTCGCGCTGGCGCTGGATGGCGAACTCGACGACGAGGATGGCATTCTTTCCGAGGAGGCCGATGAGCATGATCATGGAGACCTGAGCGTAGATGTTGTTTTCCAAGCCCATCCAGAGCAGGAAGGCAAAGGCACCGAGAAGGCCCGTGGGAAGTGAGAGGATGACGGGCAGGGGAAGCAGGAAGCTCTCATACTGGGCGGAGAGCAGCAGATAGACGAAGGCGAGGCAGATGATGAAGATGACGACGGCCTGATTGCCAGCGAGGATCTGGTCGCGGGTGATGCCTGCCCAGTCGATGCCGAAGCCTTTGGGCAGCTTTTCCCTGGCGGTCTCCTGAATGGCCTGGATGGCAGCGCCGCTGCTGAAGCCGGCGGCGGGCTCTCCATTGATTTCCGCGGAGGTGAACATGTTGTAGCGGGTGACCTGGTCCACGCCGTAGATTTTTTCCAGCTCCACAAAGGTGGAGAGCTGGACCATCTCTCCGTGTTCGTTTTTGACGTGGAGTTTGAGGATGTCCTCAGGATGCGCGCGGTATTCCGGCAGGGCCTGGACCATGACCTTGTAGAGCTGGCCGAAGCGGATGAAGTTGGTGGCGTACTTTCCGCCGAGCAGTGTCTGAAGGGTGCTCATGACATTGCTGGTGGTGACGCCTTTCTGAGCAGCACGGTCGTTGTCCACATGCACCAGGTACTGAGGGAAGCTGGCGTCGAAGCTGGTGAAGGCGTTGGCGATCTCCGGGCGTGTCTGGAGGTCTGTGATAAACCTGGCGGCGACGCGCTCCATGTTTTTGAAGTCGCCGGTGCCGGTGCGGTCGAGCAGGCGCAGCTCAAAGCCGCTGGCGTTTCCGTAACCTGGAACGGCGGGCGGAGAAAAGAACTCGATCCTGGCGTCCTTGATGTGCCTGATCCTGCGGAGCAGATCGTCCATGACCTGCCTGACAGACTCGGTGCGGTCGTGCCAGCCGGTGAGATTGATGAGGCAGGAGCCGTAGGTGGAGCCGCTGGCGTCTGTGATGATATTGATGCCGGCGAGAGTGGAGACGGAGGAGATGGCGGAGATGCCTTCGCAGCATTCCTGGATTTCATCGACCACGGCCTTGGTGCGCTCCAGGGTGGAGCCTGCAGGGGTGGTGACGCCTATGTAGAACGCGCCCTGATCTTCATTTGGGATGAAGCCGGAGGGCAGCCTGCCGCCTGCAAAGACCATGAGGGCGCAGAAGCCGAGAAGGATGCCCCAGCTGACGGTGCGCCTGCCTGCGAGAGCGGTGATCCAGCTGGAGTAAACGCCGGAGACTTTGTCATAGCTGTGATTGAAGAGCTTGAAGAAACGACCCAGCAAACCACCGCCGCCGGAGGAGTGGTGGATGCTTTTGAGCATCAAGGCGCAGAGGGCCGGGGTGAGTGTGAGGGCGACGAGACCGGAGAGCACGATGGCGATGGCCATGGTGAGGGCGAACTGCTGGTAGAAAATGCCAGAAGGGCCGGACATGAAGGAGGCGGGCACAAAGACGGCCGCCATGACGAGTGTGATGGCGATGATGGCACCGCCGATCTCGTCCATGGCGGACTCGGTGGCCTCACGCGGGGAAGCACCTGAGCCTTCCATCTTGGCGTGCACGGCCTCGACCACGACGATGGCGCCGTCCACGACGATGCCGATGGCGAGGACGAGGGCGAGCAGGGTGATGAGATTGAGCGAGAAGCCGAGCAACTGCATGAAGAAGAAGGTGCCGACGAGCGACACGGGGACGGCGATGACGGGGATCAAGGTGGAGCGCCAGTCCTGCAGGAAGACAAAGGTGACGACGGAGACGAGCAGGAAGGCCTCTGCGAGGGTGCGGAGAACCTCGTGCAGGGAGGCATCAAGGAAGCGGGAGACGTCGTAGCTGATCTCGTAGTTCATGCCCTTGAGGAAGGTGGACTCTTTCAGCTCGGCCATGCGCTGCTTGATATTGGCGATGACCTCGTTGGCATTGGAGCCGGGGAGCTGCTTGAGAAGAATGGCGGCGGTGGGGCGGCCATTGAGCTTGGCCTCCACGTCGAAGTAGTTGGTGCTGAACTCGACGTCGGCGACGTCCTTGATGCGGAGGACCTGGCCTTCGTCGTTGGAGAGGATGGGGATCTGCTCGTAGTCCTCCTTGTTGCGGTATTTGCCGGAGTAGCGGATGACGTACTGGAGATGGGGTTCGGTCTTGTCAGAGCTTTCCCCGACCTTGCCGGGAGCGGCCTCGACGTTCTGCTCCCGGAGGGCGGTGAGCACGTCCTCGGTGGAGATGTTGTAGGCGAGCATGTTATCCGGCTTGAGCCAGATGCGCATGGCGTACTCCCTGGCGCCGAGGATGTCCACAAAGCCGACGCCTTTGATGCGCTTGAGCTCGGTGAGGATGTTGATGTCCGCAAAGTTGTAGAGGAACATCTCATCGATGTCGGGACTGGTGCTGGTGATGTCGAGGTACATCAGCATGGCCTTCTCCTCCTTGGCGATGCGGACGCCGGCCTTGATGATTTCCTCCGGGAGCTCTCCCATGACGGTGGCGACGCGGTTCTGCACATTGACCGCAGCGACATCGGGGTCCGTGCCGACTTCAAAAACGACGGAGATAACACCCACGCCGTCATTGGCCGCGCGGGAGGACATGTACTTCATGCGGGGGACGCCATTGATGGAGCGCTCCAGAGGAACGATGGCGGCCTTGGTGAGCGTCTCGGCATTGGCACCGATGTATTCCACGGTCACATTCACCTCGGGAGGTGCGATGCTGGGGAACTGGGTGATGGGGAGCTGGAGCAGGGAGAGGATGCCGAGGAAGGTGATGATGATGGAGATCACCATCGAGAGCACGGGCCTGCGGATGAACTGGCGAATCATTCAGGGGTTTCTGGTTGGGCGGCAGGGCGCGTGGAACCAGAATCGGGATGCGGAGAGGTCCGCACCGACTGTTCACACACCCGGATATCCGTTGGGGGCAGTGGCATCTGTCAGAAGGGCGCCACTTCAGCGAGCGCCTTGAAGTCGGGTGCGATCACCTCGCCTTCCTTGACCACCTGAATGCCCTCAAAGATGATGCGGTCGCTGGGCTTGAGGCCGGAGTCGATCACATAATGGTTTTGCAGGCGGAGCTTGGTTCCGATGCTGCGAAGCTCGATGCTGTTGTCTGCGGCAAGGGCAAAGACGCAGGTCTTGTGCTGGACCTCGAAGGTGCACTTCTGAGGGATGACCAGGGCGTTTTTGAGCTCAGAGCGCAGGATGACCTTGCCGGAGGAGCCGTGTTTGAGGAGATGCTCGGGATTGGGGAAGCTGGCGCGGAAGGCGATGTTTCCGGTGCTTTTGGAGATGACGCTTTCCCAAGTTTCGATCCTGCCCTGATGAGGATGGATTTCGCCGTTTGCGAGTTCGAGCACAACGCTGCCCTTTTCTCCGAGGTCGCTGCGCTTTGCCAGCTCGAGGTATTCGCGTTCGGAGACGTTGAAGTAGGCGTAAACATCTCCGTCATTGGAGATGGAGGTGAGGAGATCTCCTTCGGCGATGAGGCTGCCGGTCTTGCTGCGGATGCGATTGATGATGCCGTCAAAGGGGGCGCGGACTTCGGCGTAGCTGAGCCTGCGCTCGGCATCTGCGACGGTGGTACGCGCCTCGTCCACCTTGGACATGGCGGAGTCGAGCTTTGCCTGGGCCATTTCCCATTCGGACTGAGAGATGATTTTTTTGTCGAGGAGGAGCTGGTTATTCTGAAGGTCGATCTCGGCCATTTTGGCCTCGGCCTGGGCACCCTTGAGGCGGGCGTTGGCGCGCTTGACCTCCTCCTGATACTCGTGGCTGCTGATGGTGAAGAGCAGCTGACCGGCGGTGACGCGCTGGCCTTCATCGGCGGAAATTTTTTCGAGGCGGCCGCTGACGCGGGCGCGGAGCTCGATGAAATTGGAGTTTTGGATACTGGCCACATACTCCTGCCCATGGGGGACATCCATCACCACGGCGGAGGTGACCGGGTAAGTTTTGCTGGGAGGCGGAGCGTCGGCGGTTTTGTTTTCGCCGCAGGAGATCAGGGAGAAAAGCAGCGGAAGAGATGCGACCGCTTTCAATCCGGCACACTTGTCGAGTATGTGTTTAAATGAGGTCATGAAAGTTATGCATGAGCATGTGACATGCCATTTCTATACGAGCGGGGCAAGGCATAGGTAGAACGCCTTCTGTCGCGGACGGCGGTGGAAAACCTGAGCGGGCCGAGAGAATGAAACGCGCTGCAAGCAGCTGCTGTGAGCTGTGTTGAAATTAACGCATTGTTTTACAATGAGTTAATTAGAGGTTTTGTGATGATAATGACCCTCCAATCGCTCTTAATTAGGGCATGTAAAACCGGTAATTTTGAGCAATGAGTAGCATTAGGCGCTACATTATATGCGTGAAAAACACGCATCACAAAAAGTGAATGAAATGCACATTTTTTGTCAGGAAGTGGTATTTTAGTCGCCTCGAAGGTCGATGCAGAGGATGCGGGGGCCGGATTTTCTGAGGAGGTCCTGAGACTGCTGGCGGACATAGAGCAGGCCGTGACTGAGGGCGGGGAGGCTCCAGGTATTGAGGGCGTAGAAGAGCTGGGTCTGGGCGAGGACTTTGGCACCGGCGGGACTGAGGTCGAGCCAGTGGAGTGAGCCGGTCTCGCCGAGGCAGAGGAAGGCGCCGTCTGCCTTGAGCAGGCTGGCGCGGAGGATGCTGAGGCGGGTGGGATTGGAGCGGCCGGTCTGCTTGCTGAACTCTGAGTCCTCCCACTCGATGTGCTGCTCCCAGACCTCTGCGCCGGTGTCTGCATTGACGCAGACGAGGCGGGATTTGGGCTCTGTTTCGCCATCGATGGCGTAGAGGTGGCCATCGTGGTAAACGGGGTTCATCCAATGGACGCCGAGCTTTTTGGACTGCCAGACCTCCTTGGGCTGGAAGTCGGCGTCATACTCGACCATGGCACCGCCGAGGGGGCGGCCTTTGGGGTAGGCGGTGGTGATGAAGGCGCGGTTTTTGCCCGGGATGACGACGGGGGAGGTGCCGATGGCCTGGATGTAGTCCTCTGAGCGCCAGGGGAATTTGGAGTGGAGCTTGCCGGAGGTGGGATCGATGCACATGAGGCCGCCGGTGGCGGGGTCGCTCTCGCCGCCGGCGTAGATGAGGATCTTGGTCTGGCCATGGAGCTGAGCGGGGACGGGGGAGGCGTAGCTGGCACCCCAGGCGTCTTCGACGGTCCAGAGGATCTTGCCGCTGTGGAGGTCAAAGGCGGCGACGCTGACGCCTGCCTCGGCGAGGCGCTCTTTGCGGTCGCGGAGGCCTTCGGTGTCTTCGATGGGGCCTTTTTTGCCGCCGACATTGAGAATGACGCGGCCTTCGAGAATGAGGGGGGTGCCGCCTGCGCCGAAGAAGTCCTGTGGGACGTGGTATTCGGAACGGAGGTCGTGTTTCCAGAGCTCTTTGCCGGTCTTGAGATCGAAAGCATGAAGCTCGGCGGTGACGCCGAAGGTGACGACGATACCATCGGCGATGACGGGGGAGCCGCGAGGGCCATTGCTGAAACCGTAGCGATCCTGGTAGGAGACTGGGTAGTCGGCGGTCCAGAAGCGTTTACCGGTTTCGCGATCAAGGCACTCGATGGTTTCTTTGCCAGCGAGTGCGTGGAAGAGCACGCAATAGCTTCCGCTGATGGCGGGGGAGTTGTAGGCATCGCCCATCTGGACCTCCCAGAGTGTTTTGAGGCCGGATTGGGGCCAGGATTTGAGCAGGTGGGTTTCGGGCGAGATGGCGTCGTGGGTGGGGCCGAGGACGCGGGGCCAGTCGCTGGTTTTGGCGGAGGCTGAAAGGGGCTTGGGTGCAGCGTGGGAGGTGAGGCGGTCAAAGCTCTCCTGCGCGGGGCAGATGCGAAGGGCCAGAAGGAGGAGGAAGAGGATCGACGGGCGGTGCATTGGGTGGTAAGATAATACAGCCATGAAAACCGCCACTTTCATTCTTCTGACGGCCTGTGTTTTGAGCGCGTGCTCTGGAGGGGGAAGCGGAGTGCCGGGCAAGGGGCGGGTGGCGAAGGATCAGACGGTGTTTTCGTGGCTGAGCACGACAGCGGTGACGCCGACGGTGGCGAGGTGATGTTTATGGAGGGCATGAAGTCACCACAAGATTTTACCTGGTTTGAGCGCCAGTTTGGAGCGTCCGCGCTGGCTGGCATTTCTGCCTATGTCATCGGATATGGGCTTGGGTTTTGGGGGGCTGGAATAGGTGGTGCCAGGCTGGATGTCGGCACGGTTTTGATGCGTGGCGTTTACTGCGCTTTGTTTCCTGTTGTTCTGGCCTGGTTCACACGCACGGCCTGGCTTTTCATGGTGCCGATCTACATGATCGGTTTTGGCACGAGCTTTGGGAAGGTTTTAACCTTTGGTATTCGAGACGCCATCATGGCTTGGTGTTCTTTGCTGGCAGGTGAGCGCCCGATTCCATCTCAGCCGTCTTCGCATCCTGATTTGCCATGGGTTTTTGCGATCATGCTGTGGATGACGGGGCTTGCTGCCATCGTGCGCCGAAGCGGGCGTTTTCGGTGTGGGGACGTTCTGCAGGAAAAGGCCGAGTGAACATGGATGAGCAGCAGTTGATCGCGTTAGAGCAACAAAAGCCAATGATAGGCCGTTGAGCGGGGGGAATTCCGGCGTATGAGGGAGGGAACACCCACCAACCGCATGCTGATCCCCACCTCTTTCCCGACGTCCAATGGTCCTGCTGAATCGAAGCCGCTGATCGCCCAGGAGGGCTGGGTGGTGCAGCACCTGTTTTTCACGATTGATCATGGCTACTGGGCGGCGCTGACGCCGGAGGAGCGGCAGGAGCGGCGGGAGAATTTTACGCGCACGATTGAGGCGATCCGCAAGCACCCGGGCACGCAGCTGCTGGCGTTTGCGATGGTGTCGCCGAAGTCGGAGCTGGGCTTCATGCTGATCACGCCGGATCTGCATGACTCGCAGAAGTTTGAAAAGCAGATCAGCCTGGCGCTGGGGCCTGATGTGCTGACGCCTGCGTACAGCTACCTCTCGATGACGGAGTGGACGGAGTACTCGCAGAGCGAGGAGGAGTTCAAAGTGCAGCTGGAGAAGGCGGAAAATCTGGCCCCGGGCACGGAGGCCTTTGAGAAGCGACTGGGAGAGTGGAAGGGGCACATGACGAAGTACTTCAATGACCGCCTGTACCCGAACATGCCGGACTGGCAGGTGGTCTGCTTTTACCCGATGAGCAAGCGTCGCAACGTGGGCGCGAACTGGTATGCGAACGAATTTGCGAAGCGCCGTGAACTGATGGGTGGCCATGCGAAGACGGGCCGCAAGTATGCCGGGAAGGTGCGCCAGCTGATCACGGGTTCGACAGGCCTGGACAGCTATGAGTGGGGCGTGACGCTGTTTGCGCACGACATGTTCCAGATCAAGAGCATCGTGTATGAGATGCGCTTTGATGAAGTGACGGCGCAGTACGGCGAGTTTGGCGACTTTTACATCGGCATCCAGACGCCGACAGGCGAGCTGCTGCAGCGGGTGATGCTGAGTTGATTTGGATCGTTTTGGCATTATTCTCCGCACATGACATCTGTGCTTCCAGCCCCGGTTGCCGAGATCAAAAGCCGCATCGACGAGCTTTCGCGGTCTGACCGGCTGCTGCTGAATGAAATTCTTCGGGTGGAAAGCGAGAAGGAACTGCTGGAAGACCGAGACTGGCCCTGGGAGATTTTGGAAAAGCGTGAAGCGGCTCTAAAATCCGGCGAGAGCCGAGCCCTTCCTCTGGAAGAGGTGGCGAATCGCCTCCGGGCGCGAAGAGCCGACAGGTCATGAAAGTGACGGTAGATCTCGCTGTCGAGACTGACATTGCTGAAATAGCCGACTTTTATGACCTGCAACTGCGGGGCTTGGGTGCCGATGTTGAAGAGTTCCTCATTGAATGTCTTGGGCAGCTGGCGGTTCTGGCGGGTATTCATCCGCAGCGCCGTGGGATCTACCGACAGGTGATCTCGCGTGGCAGGTTTCCGTATTTTGTCGTTTACTACGAGATATTGACGAGTTCAGAAGTATTGGTGCGAGCCGTGCAGGATCATCGCCGCGATCCAGATGACATTGCAGCCAAGATCGACGACCGTTTCACCTCATAAGCATGCTCAACCAGCCTCTCACCATCGCCAACCGTCAGTTCAACTCCCGTCTCATGCTGGGCACGGGGAAATTTGCCAGCGGGGAGCTGATGCGGGACGCCATCGTGGCTTCGGAGACGGAGATCGTGACGGTGGCGCTGAGGCGTGCGGATCTTTCCGGCAAGGGGGACCCGTTTGCGAACATCCTCGACTTCATCCCGAAAAATGTGCTGCTGCTGCCGAACACGAGCGGGGCGATGAATGCGGAGGAGGCGGTGCGGCTGGCCCGGCTGGCGGTGGCGGCGGGGCTGCCGAACTGGGTGAAGCTGGAGATCCACCCGGACCCGCGCTACCTGCTGCCGGACCCGATCGAGACGCTGAAAGCGGCGGAAGTGCTTGTGAAAGAGGGATTTACCGTGCTGCCTTATATCAATGCGGACCCTGTTTTGGCCCGCCGACTGCAGGATGTGGGCACGGCGACGGTGATGCCGCTGGGGTCGCCGATCGGCTCACATCAGGGGATCACGACACGGAGGCAGATCGAAATCATCATCACGCAGGCGACGGTGCCGGTGGTGGTGGATGCGGGGATCGGAGCGCCGAGCCATGCGGCGGAGGCCTTTGAAATGGGGGCGGATGCTGTGCTGGTAAATACGGCCATCGCGGTGGCCGCCGACCCTGTACGCATGGCCAAGGCGTTCAAAATGAGCGTGGAAGCGGGGCGAAGCGCCTACGAGATCGGCATCAGCGAAGGTTCGACGGAGGCTTCAGCCACCAGTCCGCTGACAACGTTTCTTTATAAGTGAGCCAAAAGCAGCCTGATTCAGCCTTTCACCAGGTAGGTGAAGGCAAGAACTCCGCAAAAAAGCAGCGCGGCGGCGAGACACATTCCGTAAAAGATGACCATAGTGAGGGGTTTTTAGCGTGAATCAGAGGCAGCGCCAGTGGAAATTTTCTCTTGCGAAAAGAAGGCTTTGAGGCAGACTCCGCGCCCCTATGGCAAAAACATGCTGGCTCGAGCGCGACAAGCGCAAACGTAAAACCGTCGAAAAGTACGCAAAGCTGCGTGCTGAACTCAAGGCGAAAGGCGACTTCGTCGGCCTCTCCATGCTTCCCCGTGATGCAAGCCCGACCCGTCTGACCAACCGCTGCCGCGTGTCCGGACGCCGTCGCGCTTTCATGCGCCGCTTCCAGATGTCCCGTATGACCTTCCGCGAACTCGCCTCCCAGGGAATGATCCCCGGGGTGACGAAGTCCAGCTGGTAAAGAATACGTCCGAACTTGCAGCCGGGCTGAACTCCGGCTGCATGGAGAGGCGGAGCGTTTATAATCTGATTGTAGATGCCTACCTACTCCTACATCGCTGAAGACCCAGAGAAAGGATGCCCTGCGTGCCGCAGAGGTTTTGATCTGCGCCGACCTCTGAGCAGGCCGGCGCTGGAAAGCTGCCCATTGTGCAAGCAGCCGGTCAAAAAGCTTATTTCAGGCTTCAACACACCGAAAATCACCAAACCCCTTTCTGTTTCCGACGCGAAAGCGGCCGGCTTCACCATCCTCGAAAAACGATGTGATGGAAACTACGAGAAGCTGTGAACGTCTGACCGCGCCGCCTCATGACACTCCTGCTTGCCAACGCCTCCGCTGAACTCGTACGCGAGTGGAGTTTCACCTCTTCGGAGCTTTTCTGGCAGGCTGTGATTGTGCTGCTGATCGTGCTGCTCAACGCCTTCTTTGTGGCGGCTGAGTTTGCGATCGTGAAAGTGAGAGACAGTCAGCTGCAGGCTGCGATTGATGAGGGGACGCGTGGAGCGAAGTTTGCGCAGAATGTGACGCGCAACCTGGATGCGTACCTTTCCGCCGGACAGCTGGGCATCACGCTGACGAGCATCGCGCTGGGTATTTTTGGCGAGCCGTTTGTGGCCATCGTGGTGCAGCCGATGCTGTTCAAGATCGGGATTGTCAGCGAGACGGTGATCCGCTGGACGTCGATCGGCATCGCGTATGCGATTGTGACGTACCTGCATGTGGTGCTGGGCGAGCAGACGCCGAAGGTGCTGGCGATCCGTAAATCGCTGCCGACAACGCTCTTAATTGCGCGGCCGCTGCATTTGTTTTACGTGGTGCTGAAGCCGGCGATCTGGATCCTGAGCGCGAGCACGAACATGGTGCTGCGGACGATGGGCATCAGCGCTGTGTCCGAGCATGAGATCGCTCACTCTGAAGAAGAGCTGCGGCACATCGTGGCGGAGAGCCAGAAGTCCAAGGAGGTGACGGAGACCGAGAAGGACATTCTGCTGAATGCGCTGGCGCTGAACGACCGCTGTGTGCGTGATGTGATGACGCCGCGCAACCAGGTGGTGTCTCTGGATGCGGACGAGGGCTTTGAGGTCAACCTCAAGATCGCCATCGACACGAAGCATACGCGCTATCCGCTGGTGGAAGGGCACCTGGACCACGCGATCGGAATCATCCACATCAAGGACCTGCTGAGCCTGATCGGGAAGCCGCAGCCGGATCTGCGCAAGATCATGCGGACGCTGCACATGGTGCCGGAGATGATGCCGATCGACAAGCTGCTGCGCTTCTTTCTGGACAAGCATGTGCACGTGGCGCTGGCGGTGGATGAGTTTGGCGGGGCGGTGGGCATCGTGACGCTGGACAACGTGCTGGAGGAGATCGTGGGCGACATTCAGGATGAATTTGACCACGAGGTCAGCGAGTTCCGCCGCATCAACGAGCATGAGTTTACAGTGGAAGGAACCTTCAACCTCTACGAGCTGGCCGACCAGACAGGGATCGAGCTGGAGAGCGATGAAGTGACGACCATCGGCGGCTATGTGACGCACCTGCTGGGGCATCTGCCGAAGGTGGGAGAGAAAGTGACGATCGAGGACTATGAGGTGACGACGACGAAGGCGGATCTGCGGCGCGTGCTGCAACTGCACTTCAAGCGGATCTCTGCGGTGAGCCAGGATGCGAGTGCCGAGGCGGACAGCGACGAGCCGGAGGGGCTGTAAGGCTGGTGATCAAACAGCCGCAGTTGCATCTGCGACGAAGGCGTCCACGTCGGCTTCGGTGGTGCGCCAGGAGCACATGAGGCGGGAGCCGCCGCCGATGAAGCTGTAAAAGACCCAGCCGCGTGCTTTGAGGGCCTCCTTCATTTTGTCAGGTAGCCTGGCAAAGACGGCGTTGGCATCGACGGGGTAGAGAATCTGCACACCGGGGAGGTGGCCGAGGGCGTCTGCGAGGCGACGGGCGAGGGTGTTGCCGTTTTGGGCGTGTCTGCGCCAGGTGTCATCACGCAAAATGCGGAGCCACTGGGCAGAGATGAAGCGCATTTTGGAGCAGAGCTGGCCTGCCTGCTTGCAGCGGTAGGCGAACTCCTGGGAGAGCTCTTTGTTGAAAAAGACGACGGCTTCAGTGACGGCCATGCCGAGCTTGGTGCCGCCGCAGCAGAGAACGTCCACGCCGGCACGCCAGGTGATGTCTGCGGGGGTGCAGTTGAGGCCGGTGAGGGCATTGAAGAAGCGTGCTCCGTCCATGTGGATGGAGAGGCCGTGCTGCCTGGCGACAGCGCCGAGGCCTTTGACTTCGCCGGGACGATAGACGGTGCCGAGCTCGGTGCTCTGGCTGATGCTCAGGGCGCGAGGCTTGGGGAAATGGACGTCTGTGCGGCTGGTGGCGAGGCGCTCGACATCGGAGGGGTCGAGCTTGCCCAGAGGGCTGCGAGCGAGGAGGATCTTGGAACCGTGGCTGAAGAACTCGGGAGCGCCGCATTCATCGGTCTCCACATGGGCCTCCTGGGCGGTGATGATGCTGTGGTAGCTCTGGCAGAGGGTTGCGAGGGAGAGTGAATTGGCCGCGGTGCCATTGAAGACGAAGTACACGTCGCAGTCGGTTTCGAAGAAGCTGCGGAAGGTTTCGCAGGCCTCTGCGGTTATGGTGTCGGCGCCGTAGCTGGGTTGGTAGCCTGAGTTGGCCTCCTCGAGAGCCTGCCATGCCTCCGGGCAGATGCCGGAGGTATTGTCCGAGGCGAAGTGGTATTTGAGTTCAGCGCTCATGCTTTTGATCGGGGCTTGCCGTGCCATACCAGAACGAGCCCGCCGACGAGCAGGAGGATGTCCCGTATGATGAGGTCACTGTAGCTGGAAGTGGCGTCTGCGTGGCCGAAGCAACCGCAGCGGATGTCGATGCCGCGCCACCAGGAGATGCCGATGGCGGCGAGGAAGACGAGCAGGGAGCCATTGAGGATGAGCAGACCGCCTGAGCGCAGAACGCCGCTCATGACGGCCAGTCCGGCGAGGATTTCCAGCCACGGGAGGCCCATGGCCAGCCATGCGGCCCAGGGATCTCCCAGAAGGTCAAAACTGCGGATGTCATCGAGAAAAGACATGGGGTCCGCCGCCTTCAGAATGCCGGCGTAAACAAAGACGCCGCCGAAAAAGAAGTGGAGGATGAGGCGCAGCATGGGGGAGGGCTGCCAACTTACGGCACCAGTTCCGCCATGGGCAACAGAATGATGACAAGCTTCTTGTCTTCGTACTTTTCCCCCGCCTGAGGCATGGGTCTGACATCCAGAGGGCGGCCGATGAGCGTGGCCAGCTGGGTGAGGAAGCCTGCACGGGGGGGCTTGGCACCACCGCCAAAGCTAAGCGAGGCATCGTCGTAAACACGTATGAGCCCGCCGCCGTGAAGCACGATGGGGGAGCTGCTGGCGGGCTCGATGCCTTGAATGGAAACCAGTTCAGCGGTTTCCAGGCCCATCATGGGACCGGCAAAGAGGGGATCGAGCTGGAGTGCGAGGTCGCCTGGATCGGCACGGTCGAGAATGGTGGCATTGATGAGCGGGGTGTCCGGGCTGCAGAGGCGGGGGTGCTTTTCACGCACTAGCCTGTGCACCGCCAGTGCGGTGAACTTCATGGCCTCCGGTGTCCAGTGGCTGTCATGGGAGTAAAAGACGGGTTTTTTATCGCGAAGGGTCCACAGAGGCTCGGTCATGTCGAGCACCTCAACGCCAGCGGCTTTGAGAGAAGCGAGCCTGCCGGCTTCGTCTTTCTGGCGAATGGGGTCCAGGTAACGGCCTGGACGAAGCTGCTCGGGGTAGATGGTGGCGCGGTCCGGGATGGCGACGACGAGCAGCGGGGTGTCCTGTGATTTAAGCTGAGCGGCGAGCTGGAGGAGGGCTGCGTGAACGCCGCTGTCAGGACGCTTTGTGTGGGTATGGCGGTCCAGCTCAGCGTGGCTGAAGAGCCAGCCTTCCTTGCCGGCGAAGACGCGATTGCTGCCTTCGCCCAAGATATTGAAGAGAACCCACTGCATGCCGCTGCGGACGGTGGCGGCGGCGAGATTGGTCCTGGAAGGGAGGAGGCAGGAGATGCCCTCAAAGAGGAGCGGCACCGCCAGCAGCAGGGCAAATGTGCGCAGCACATTCTGAACTGCGCGAGGGCTGAGGCGCGGGTCGGGCTCCGGCACGAAGCCTTTGGGCGGAGAGACTTTGGCGGCGGGGGGCTTCATGGCGTGGGGGCGGCGTGGGTCCAAAGCATGGCCATGGCGAAGAAGAACGTGACGAGGCAGGCGGTGGCCTTCCACGGAGCGCCTACGCGAAGGAAGTCTCGTGAATGGGGCATGCCGTAGAGGCAGGCGAGGCCTGCGATGATGGTAAGCACATGGAAGTCTGTGCGAACGCGGGTCTGCTGAAGCAGCGTGGCGTAGGTCTGGCGTGGCGGCTCATACAGAGACTGGAGGTGCAACCAGGCGTCTTTCCAAGAGCCGGTCTGCCAGATCAAAACGATGACTGTGGCAGCGAGGAGCAGGGCAAGGTGCCAGTACCATTTTCCAGCGGTGGGACGGCGCAGGGAGAGTGTGTCCTGAATGGAATCTGGCACTGTGAAGCCGAACATGCCGCCGAGGCCGGCGAGGACATCGCCAGCGCCGGTGCAGGCGAAATGCAGGCTGAGCAGGGTGCCGAGGAAACCCATCCATGCGATGCTGGTGCCGAGGCTGTCCGGGCCACCGTGGGCGACGATCACGGCAAGGTGCCAGAGCGGAGCCGCCAGCAGCACCCATTTGCCAACGCCAAGGCAGAAGCGCAGCACGCCCTCTGCCATGACGAGGCGGTCCGGGCGCGGCCCGACATACAAGCGTACCGTCAAGGCGACGGGCAGCAGGACAAAAAGCAGATGGTGGAGGCTGGGCACGGAGTATGGAAATGGCGAAGGCTAGACGTGCGTCAATCGCGGAATCTTGGGTGTAAAGGTGAAGGGCTAGAGTGGGATGGTGAAAAAAATGAGCGAGCAGAGCGACTGTTGCTTCGTTTTATTGAGGCCATGCACGACATTGATCCCAGCCTGCCCGAGCACCTCGTACGCCGTGATTTCCTGAAGAAACTGGCGGCCGCGAGCACTGCGGCGTGGATGACTGGTGAGCCGAGGGCCATCTGGGCGAAATCTGGTGACAAGGTGACACACCCGCCTGCGAAGGCGGATGCCTGCATCCTGCTGTGGATGGCGGGGGGCATGGCTGCGCCGGACACCTTTGACCCGAAAGGGTATCTGCCCTTTGAGAAGGGGCTGGAGGTGAAGCGGATGCTGAGCACGTTTCCGGCGATCAACACGAGCGTGGATGGGATCAAGATCTGCCAGGGGCTGGAGAACATCGCGCAGGTGATGGACCGGGCAACGCTGATCCGCAGCGCGGTGCAGCCGGACCTGGGGAGCATTCTTCATTCGCGGCACCAGTACCACTGGCACACGGGCTATGTGCCGCCGCAGACGGTGGCGTGCCCGCACATCGGCGCATGGATGGCGAAGGTGCTGGGGCCGCGCAATCCGGTGATGCCGGCATTCATCAACATCGGCCAGCGGCTGGAGGGTGTGGGAGAGAGCGAGGAGCTGAAGGCCTTTACCACGGCGGGATTTTTTGGCAGCGAGTTTGGACCGATGAACCTGCCGTTTCCGGAGGAAGCGGCGCAGTCGGTAAAGCCGCCGAAGGGGATGGATGCGAACCGTTTTGCGAATCGCGACCGGCTTTTCCGCAAGCTGGTGGACCAAAGCCCGCAGCGTGAATTTATGAGCGACTATCAGCAGGAGTCGATGCTGCGAAGCATGGATAATGCGTACCGCCTGCTGAGCGCGAAGGAGAGGGAGGCCTTTGACATCACGCTGGAGCCCAAGGAGAGCTATGCGAAGTATGACACGGGCCGCTTTGGCCGCGGGTGCCTGCTGGCGCGAAGACTGATCGAGGCGGGGACGCGGTTTGTGGAAGTGACGACGGAGTATGTGCCGTTTTTCCAATGGGACACGCACAAGGACGGCCACACCACGGTGGAGACGATGCACAAGGAGATTGACCTGCCGATCTCGCAGCTGGTGCGCGATCTGGAGGCCAAGGGGCTGCTGGACCGGACGCTGATCATCATTGCGAGCGAATTCAGCCGTGATGCGCTGATGGAGGGCAAGCCGGGGTCGAATGCGAACGACCAGACGACCTTCAAGGTGGACACGCTGAGCGAGATGAAGCACTACGGGCTGCACCGCCACTTTACCGGAGGGACGAGCGTGGTGATGTTTGGCGGAGGGGTGAAGAAGGGGCATCTTTATGGTGAGACGGCGGATGAGAGGCCGCTGATCGCCACGAAGAATCCGGTGAGCGTGATGGATCTGCATGCAACGATCATGACGGCGATGGGGATCAGCCCGAAGGCGGAGTTTGAGATCGAGGGGCGGCCTTTCTACGTGACCGAAGACGGGAAAGGGAAGGCGGTGGCGGAAATCTTTGCGTAAAAAGATTGGTGCGGCGGATTGCGTCCGTTTAGGCTGCTCACCTTCATGAAAGCCCACCGTCTTCTCTGCCTCGGGGTCACGACTTTTGTCCTGGCCATCTCCCCCTCAATGCGTGCCGCTGATGGCGATGCCGAATGGCAGAAAGTGAATGAGGTCGTCGAGAGGGTGAAAAACCCGGCGAAGAAGCCTGAGACGCGTGAAGAGGCGCTGGCGATGCTCAAGAGCGGGATCACGGAGTTTGATGCTGCGTATGCGGCTGCGCTGAAGGCCGGGCCATCCAATCCGGCGCGCTGGGAAGCTGCTCTGTTTGAAGCGATGACGGGACGTGTGCGCGAGGTGGCCGGCGTCCCCGCACCTGCGAAGGTGGCGATCAGCCTGGATGACATCGTGAAAGCGGCGGACGCCAAGACTGAAACCAAATCTCAGGCGAGTCTGGTGAGCGTGATCGAATCTGCGGAGGCTGCCGAGGCGCCGGGAGGAGATACTGCCGCCTGGCTTGCAAAAGCGGAGAAGCATTTGAAGGACTTTCCGGAGGAAAAAATGAACCAGATGGTGGAGGGCAAGATCAAGAGCATCAAGTCCAACGCCGAGCTCAAAACGAAGCCACTGGATCTGAAGTTTACCGCTGTGGACGGACGTGAGGTGGATGTGAGCAAACTGCAGGGCAAGGTGGTGCTGGTGGACTTCTGGGCCACATGGTGCGGTCCGTGCGTGGCAGAGCTGCCGAACGTGATCAAGGCCTACAAGGAGCTGCATGCCAAGGGCTTTGAGATCGTTGGAATCTCGCTGGACGGCGACAAAGCGGAGCTGGAGGGCTTTGTGAAGGAAAAGGGCATGGAATGGCCGCAGTATTTTGACGGCAAGGGCTGGCAGAACGAGATCGCGGTCAAGTATGGCATCCAGTCGATTCCGGCCATGTGGCTGCTGAACAAAAAGGGCATGGTGGTGAGCACGGATGCGCGCGGCCACCTGGATGAGGCGGTGACGAAGCTGCTGGCGGAGTGATTTTATGAGATGTCAGCGATTGATCCTGACGGTCCTTTGCGCCGTCTCCTGGCTGCCTATGCGGGCGCAGGAGGCGGGGGTGAAGGTGGAGAAGAACGTCATGGTGACGATGCACGATGGCGTAAAGCTTGCGACGGATGTGTACCTGCCGGCGGGGAACGCCGAGAAGCTGCCGGTGGTGCTGACGCGCACGCCGTACAACAAGGACGGCGCGAAGAGTTTTGGTGAGTACTTTGCCAAGCATGGGTATGCGTTTGTGGCGCAGGACACGCGCGGGCGCTATGCGAGCGAGGGGGTATGGCACTGGATGACGGATGATGGTGTGGATGGGACGGACTGCGCCGCGTGGATAGCCGCGCAGCCGTGGGCGAACGGGAAGATCGGGATGGTGGGCACGTCGTACGTAGGCGGCACGCAGCATGCGATGGCGCTGGCGAAGGTGCCGGAGCTGACAACGGTGATCCCGGTGGATGCGGTGTCGAACATGGGACGGCAAAGCATGAGGAATGCGGGTGCGTTTGAGATGCGCTTCTGGAACTGGATCATGCTGAATGCGGGGAAGGGCAGCAATGCGGCGCTAAACCCGGCGACCCAGGTGGAACTGAAGGAGATGGCGGATCATCGCTGGGACTACCTGTCTCTGCTGCCGCTGCGTCCGGGCTGCACGCCGCTGAAGCTGGCGCCGGAGTATGAGGACTGGCTGATCCAGGCGATGCGGCATGGCAAAGACGATGACTTCTGGGCGCAAAACAACATCCTGGCTGATCCGAAGCGCTACAAGGACATGCCGGTGTATCTGGTGGGCGGCTGGTATGACTCATGGGCGGGGAACACCTCGGCGAACTTTCAGGCGCTGAGCAAAGCACTGAAAAGTGATGTGTATCTGATCATGGGGCCGTGGATTCATGGTGCGCAAAACAAGTCTGCGCACGGGCAGGTGGAGTTTGGAGGAGAGGCGGCGATCGCGGACCAGCTGGCGTGGCGCAAGGAGTGGTTTGACCACTGGATGAAGGGGCTGGACAACAGCGTGGGCAAGGCCGCGCCCTTTGCGAAGAAGGTGCGAATTTTCGTGATGGGCACGGGTGATGGCAGCAAGACGAAGGACGGGCTGCTGAATCATGGCGGGCAGTGGCGCGATGAGAATGAATGGCCGCTGGCGCGGGCAAAGGCGACTCCGTTTTACCTGCATCCGGAAGGGGTGCTGAGCGATGGGAAGCCGAAGGTGGAAGTGGCGGCGCAGAGCTATGCGTTTGACCCGAAGAATCCGGTGCCGACTCTGGGTGGGAATATCTCGTCAGGCGATGGCATCATGCAGCAGGGGGCATGGGATCAGCGTGGGAGTGAGAAGTTCTGGAACTGGACGAAGCCCATCCCACTCTCGGCGCGGAGTGATGTGCTGGTGTTTCAGACGGCACCGCTTGAAAAGGATACCGAGGTGACGGGGGAGATGGAGGTGAAGCTGTGGATTTCGTCGTCAGCGGTGGACACTGACTTCACGGCCAAGCTGGTGGATGTGTATCCGCCGAGCGCGGACTGGCCGCATGGCTTTGACCTGAACCTGACGGACGGGATCATGCGGGCACGGTTTCGTGATTCGCTGAAGGAGGAGAAGCTGATGCAGCCGGGGAAGGTGTATCCCATCACGATCAAGCTTTACCCGACGAGCAATGTCTTCAAGAAGGGGCACCGCATTCGGGTGGACATCAGCAGCAGCAACTTTCCGCGCTTTGATGTGAATCCGAACACGGGTGAGCCGCTGCAGCAGCACCGGAGGACGGTGATCGCGACGAACACGGTGCATCATGACCGGGAGCATCCGTCGCAGATTGTGCTGCCGGTGGTGGGGAGGTAGGGGGGATGGCATCGGCAAGAGAGGCGGCGCTCTAGATGGCCCCTCACCCGGCCTCTCCCCATAGACGTCGTGGGCTTTGCCGTGTCCTCGGTGGGAAGAGGGGATGGCTTTGGGGAGGCTTCGATCTGATGGAGCTAAACGCTGGCTGCTAGACGTTCGAAAGCTCCAGAGGACTGGAGCACTCCAGGACGCTTCGCGTGGGATCATGCGCCGAGTGCTTCGCGGAGGATGGGCATGCTGGCGTTTGCGCCGGAGAGGATGCAGGCGACGCGTTTGCCGTGCCATGCGGTGTGGTGTTTTTTGAGGGCGGCGTAGGCGAGGGCACCGGAGCCTTCGGCGATGTTATGAGTGGACTGGATGATCTCGCGCATGGCGGCGAGGGCTTCCTCATCGGTGACGGTGACGATGTCGTGGGCGTGGTGTAGGATGTGCTGCAGGGCGTCCGGGTTGGGGGTCTTGCAGGCGACGCCTTCGGCGACGCGGGTCTGGCTGGGCTGCTCGACAAACTGACGCTGCTGGAAGGAGAGGGCGTAGGCGGGGGCATGGGCGGAGACGACGCCGATGATTTTGGTTTTGAGTCCCAGCGCCTCGCGTGCCGAAGCGATGCCGCAGAAGCCGGAGCCGAGGCCGATGGGGACGAAGATGGCATCGAGATCTGCGACTGAGTGAAAGAGCTCCAGGGCATAGGTAGCGACGCCGCGCACGAGCCAGGGGTGGAAGGATGGAACTGCGTGGAGGGATTCTTTGGCAGCGAGCTCGCGGGAGTATTCGAGCGCCTCCTGGAACTCGCGGCCGTGCTCGACCAGCTCTGCGCCGAGGGAGCGCATGGCGGCATTTTTTTCCGGGTTGTTGCCATGCGGGACGACAATGACGGCGCGCAGGCCATTGCGCCTGGCGGCGTAGGCGATGGACTGGCCATGATTGCCGGTGGAGGCGGCGATGACACCGGGGACGCCGGGCTGGTGGCGTTTGAGCTCGTCCATGTAAACGAGGCCGCCACGGATTTTGAAGGCACCGACAGGCGTGTGGTTTTCGTGTTTGATCCAGAGCTCGCAACCGAGGCCTGACTCGAGCAGCGGCCAGCGGTAGGTGGGGGTCTCGCGGATGTGCGGGCGGATGAGGGCCTTGGCGGATTCGATTTCGCTGAGGGTGGGCAGGGGCTCCATTCGGCATGGCTAGGCATGAAGTTCGCAAAGGCAAGCCCGGTGCTGACGTTATGAGAAGCACCATGAACGCGCCCATCACCTCCCGTCGTCGGTTTCTTCAGACTTCTCTAGCCGGAATGGCATCGATGCCCGCGTGGGCGGCCCCGCTGGGGGCGAATGGTGATGTGCGAGTGGCGGTGATCGGCTTCCGCGGGCGTGGGCGCGGGCATATCAAGGAGCTGATGAAGGTGCCGGGCGTGCGTCTGGTGGCGCTGTGTGATGTGGACCAGGAGGTGATCGACAAGCAGGTGGCGGAGCTCTCGAAGCAGAACGTCACGGTGAAGACGTATCGTGATTTCCGTGAGTGCTGTGCGGACAAGGACATCGATGCGGTGACGATCGCCACGCCGAACCACAGCCATGTGCTGATCGCGCTGACGGCGCTGCAGCATGGCAAGCATGTGTATGTGGAGAAGCCGGTGTGCCACAATCTGGTGGAAGGACGCAAGCTGATGGCGGCGGCCACAAAGGCGGCGGCGAAGGGGATCATCGTGCAGCATGGGATGCAGCGGCGGTCGGACCTGGGCTGGGCTGCGGCGATGGCGTGGGTGAACGAGGGGCACATCGGGAAAAAGAAGCTCTCACATGCACTGGTGCACGGGATGCGCCTGAGCATCGACAAGGTGGACGCTCCGCAGCCGCCACCCGCCACGGTGGACTATAAGCTGTGGTCTGCGCCACGGCCTGAACTGCCGATCATGAGGAAGCAGTTTCACTATGACTGGCACTGGCAGTGGCCGTATGGGAATGGCGATATCGGGAACCAGGGGCCGCACCAGTACGATGTGGCACGCTGGGCGCTGAATGATCCGGCAGTGCTGCCGCAACGTGTGATGAGCCTGGGGCACCGCTGGGGGTATGTGGACGACGGGCAGACGGCGAACTGCCAGCTGGCCTTTCACCCGTATGAGCCGGTGCCGCTGCTGATGGACATGTTTGGCCTGCCGATGAAGAACATGGACAAGAAGAGCGGTGAGCCGCCCTACAAGGGGATCCGCACGGGTAACATCATCCACTGCGAAGGCGGCTATGTGGCGGAGTCCAAAGCCTATGACAACGAGGGCAAGACGATCACGAAGTTTGAAAACTTCCTGACTGGGCCGGATCACATGAAGAACTTCATCGATTCCGTGCGTGCTGGAAAATACACGAAGGATGTGCTGCACATCCGGCATGGGCAGCAGGCGGCGGCGCTCTCGCATCTGGCGAACACGTCGTATCGCCTGGGCAAGGCGATGAAGAACGAGGAGATCAAGGAGCGACTGCAGGGAGACAAGATGGGGCTGGAGATGTTTGAGGGCATGCTGGCCACGCTGGCAGCGAACCAGATCAACACGGAAGTGGAGCAGGTGATCGTGGGACCGTGGCTGGACTTTGATCCGGTGAACGAGGTGTTTACCGGTGAATTTGCGGCCGAGGCGAACAAGCTGGCGCAGGAGGAATATGCTGCGGGATTTGAGCTGCCGGAGGTGTGATTTTTTTCGCCAAGCATGATGCATTTGATCAAAGCATGCATTCGCTGCGTTCATTTCGCCTCACCATGAAGTACTTTGCTGCATTTCTTTTCATTGCCCTGGCCGGGCTGCGTGCTGAAACGTCTCAACCGATGGCTTCGGTTTTGCAGCCGTATGTGGATGACAAGGTGCTGGCGGGTGCTGTGACGATGGTGGCGGACAAGGACAAGGTGCTGGATGTGACGACGGTAGGCTGGGCGGACATCGCGGCGAAGAAGCCGATGACGAAGGATGCGATCTTCTGGATCGCGTCGATGAGCAAGCCGATCACGGCGACGGCCTTTATGATGCTGGTGGATGAGGGGAAGGTGTCTCTGGATGATCCGGTGGAGAAATACCTGCCGGAATTCAAAGGGCAGATGGTGATCGTAGAAAAGGATGCGGAGCATGTGCTGCTGAAGAAGCCGAAGCATCCGATCACGGTGCGCAATGTGCTGAGCCATACGAGCGGGCTGGCCTTCAAGTCTGCGGTGGAAAATCCCACGCTGGACATGCTGCCGCTGCGGGTGGCGGTGCTGAGCTATGCCGCGGCGCCTCTGCAGTTTGAGCCAGACACGAAATACCAGTATGCGAATGCGGGCATCAACACGGCGGCGCGGATCATCGAAGTGGTGTCGGGGATGAGCTACGAGGACTTCATGCAGCAGCGGCTCTTTGCCCCGCTGGGGATGGTGGACACGATCTTCTGGCCGAGCGAGGCGCAGGAAAAGAGGATTGCGATTTCGTACAAGCCGAATGCGGCGAAGACTGATCTGGAGGCCATAGAGGTGGGGCAACTGCACTACCCGCTGCATGAGCGCAGCCGCCAGCCGATGCCTGCGGGCGGGCTTTTCAGCACGGCGGCGGATGTGGCGAAGTTTTGCCAGATGCTGCTCAATGGCGGGCAGCTGAACGGGAAGCGCTACATTTCCGAGGCGGCGCTGAAGCAGCTGCAGACGAAGCAGACGGGCGAGGGGTTGAATCCTTACAGCCTGGGCTTTTCGCTCAATGGCAGCTCCTTCGGCCACGGTGGGGCGTATGCCACGAATCTGTCTATCGATCCGGCCAAGGGCATCGTGACCGTGTTTATGGTGCAGCACTCCGGCTGGAGAACGGACGAGGGCAAAAAGATCCTGCCCGCCTTTCAAAAAGCCGCTGCGGACCGTTTTGCCAAACCCTGATCTCTTTCCAAATCCACAACCATGAAATCACCCGTCATTCTGACTCTGATCCTTGCTGCGTCATTGAACGCACAGACGCCTGCTCCAACGACGAAACCTGCAGCTGCGCCGCCAGCGAAGCCTGCCGCGCCGAAGCGTGCGCCCACGCTGGCGAATGTGGCCTATGGTACGCATGAGCGGCAGGTGATGGATTTTTACAAAGCGGACTCCGCGAAGCCGACACCACTGCTGTTTTTCATCCACGGCGGCGGCTGGGTGGCAGGGGACAAGGCGGGGGTGGGTGAACTGGAGGCCTGCCTGAAGGCGGGGATTTCGGTGGTGTCCATCAACTACCGCTACTCCTGGCAGGCGCAGCTGGCCGGGGTGATGCCGCCGGTGCAGTGGCCGCTGGAGGATGCGGCACGTGCGCTGCAGTTTGTGCGCAGCAAGGCGGGGGAGTGGAATATCGACAAGCAGCGCATCGGCGCGAGCGGCGGCTCCGCCGGGGCGTGCAGCAGCCTGTATCTGGCCTTTCATGATGACATGGCCGATCCGAAGAGCAGCGATCCCATCGCGCGTGAATCGACGCGTCTGTGGTGCGCGGCGGTGAGCGGCGCGCAGACCTCGCTGGACCCGAAGCAGCTCAAGGAGTGGACGCCGAACAGCCGGTACGGCGGGCATGCCTTTGGGTTTATGGACCCGAATAACATCAGATCCCGTGACACGCGGTTTGCGGAGTTTCTAGAGAAGCGCGAGTCGGTGCTGAAGTGGATCAAGATGTACTCGCCGTATGAATGGGTGAGCAAGGATGACCCGCCTGTTTACCTCTATTACAGCAGCGCTCCGGGGATCGGGCAGGAGCAGAAGGACCCGACGCATACCTCAAACTACGGTGTGAAGCTGCAGGAGCATTGCCGTGAGATCGGTGACGAATGCGAGCTGGTTTATCCGGGGGCACCGGAGGTGAAGCACAAGAACATTTCGGAGTTTTTGATTGAGACGCTGAAGAAATGAGATTGGGGTCTCTCATATGATGAGATTCTTCATGAAAAGACGCTTGCTGACCGCAGGCTTTGGCCTTGCGGTTGGAAGCGCGCTTCTCGTCGGATACCTCCTAAATTCGAATTACTGGGACAATCGAAACCCTTTTATGAGACGGCACATGTGGCATGTGACGCGCGCATGGACGGGGGTGCCTGATCTTCCTTTGGATGCCAGAAATTTTAAAATTGAGACTTCTGGAGACTTCTTAACCCGAAAGTTCAAAAGCTCATTTTCTGCGTCCAGGTCGAGTGTCGAATCCTGGCTGACGCGGGTTCCAGATTTGGATCAAGCGGAGCGCACAGACCTAGACGATGGAGGACACGAATATGTTGGACGGGGTAAAGAAGGGGCGGCTTCTTTCACGCTGGGACTGGGTCCGGACATGACAGCCGTAAAGTTAAGCGTCTCTTGGAACTAGAGACAAAAACGAGAAAATAGCGAATTCGGTCTCATGAGATGCGTTCTAACTGCTCCATGAAACTCGCTCTCTCCCTCCTCCTGCTCGTTTCCATTGCCTCTGCCGCCGATGCTCCGGCGAAGAAGGCTGAAGCTCCTGCTAAAAAGGCTCCGGCCAAGAAGGTCTATCCGAAGAATCCGCTGCCGACGGTGGCGAATCTGAAGTATGGGCCGGCTGAACGGAATGTGCTGGATTTTTGGCAGGCGAAATCTGACAAGCCGACGCCGCTGCTGTTTTTCATCCATGGCGGCGGCTGGATGGCGGGGGACAAGGCGGGGATCGCGGTAGAGCCGTTTTTGAAGGAAGGCATCTCGGTGGTGTCGATCAACTACCGCTACATCTCGCAGGCACAGGATGTGGTGCCGCCGGTGAAGGCTCCGCTGACGGATGCGGCGCTGGCGCTGCAAACGGTGCGCAGCAAGGCGGCGGAGTGGAACATCGACAAGACGCGGATCGCGGCGAGCGGCGGCTCGGCGGGGGCGTGCAGCAGCCTGTGGCTGGCCTTTCATGACGACATGGCCGATCCAAAGAGCAGCGATCCGATCAAACGCGAGTCCACACGCCTGCTGACAGCGGCGGTGAACGGACCGCAGACGACGCTGGACCCGAAGCAGATGCGCGAATGGACGCCGAACAGCCGCTATGGCGGCCATGCCTTCAGCAAGGCGGGCGAGTTCAAAAACTTTGATGACTTTGTGGCTGCGCGCGAGCGGATTCTGCCGTGGATCAATGAGTACTCGCCGTATGCACTGGTGAGTTCGGATGATCCTGGTGTGTACTGCAGCTTTGGTGCGCCTCCTGCCATCGGCAAGGAAGAGAAAGATCCCACGCATACTGCGAATTTTGGCGTGAAGCTGCAGGAACACTGCAAAGAAAAGGGCGTGGCCTGTGATGTGGTGTATCCCGGGGCAGCGGACGTGAAGTACAAGACGACCACTGAATACCTCATCGCGAAGCTGAAGGAAGCGAAGTGAGTAGAGTGCGAAACTCAGCATTTACGATCATGAAATTTCATACACTTACTCTTGGCAGTCTGGCGCTGGCGTTTTGTCTCCTGGCTCGAGCGGAGGACTCCGCATTCAAGCCGATCTTCAACGGCAAGGATCTGACCGGCTGGTACGGGCTGAATCCGCATTCCGTCGTCAAACTGGAAGGGGAGAAGAAGGAGGCCGCGCTGAAGAAGATGCGCGAGGAATTTGCGACCTTCTGGAAGGTGGAAAACGGGGAACTGGTCAATGATGGCCATGGCCCGTATGCCACCACGGAGCAGGAATTTGGAGACATGGAGTTTCTCATTGAGTACAAAACCGTCGCGGGTGCCGACAGCGGCATCTATTTGCGCGGCGTGCCGCAGGTGCAGATCTGGGACAAGAATCAGGTCTTTGATCCGGCGAAGCCGACGCGCAGGCCGCATCTGGGTTCGGGAGGGCTATTTAACAACACTCCTGACACACCGGGACGTGATCCGCTGGTGGTGGCTGACAAGCCCTTTGGCGAGTGGAACAGCTTCCGCATCCGCCAGATCGGGGCGCGCACTTGGGTGTGGCTGAATGACAAGCTGGTGGTGGATGGCAATGTGATGGAAAACTACTACGACCGGACCAAGCCGCTGCCTGACAAGGGGCCGATCATGCTGCAAACGCATGGCGGTGAGATCCGCTGGCGGAACCTGCAGGTGCGGGAGATCGGCGCGGAGGAGGCGAAGAAGATCCTGGCGGAAGCTGACGCGAAGAAGTGACAGGGATGATTTGATGAAACGAAAAAGCCGCAGGGGAGAGATCCGCTGCGGCTTTTTTTGTTTATCGGATGGGGCTACTTGTTCAGCACGAGGCGGAGGGTGCCGTTGTGGATGTCGAGGGACTGGATGCCGGCGACGAATTTCTGGAGGGCGGGGTCGGATTCGACATTGGCGGCGATGAGATCGAGGCCTTTGATGTCGCCGATCCAGCTGTTGGGCAGGGAGATGCCGCCGAGGCTGAGGTCATCGAGCTTCAGGGAGAGCTTGTGAGCCGGGGTGAGGCTGGTGCCGAAGGTGAAGCGGAGGCGGATTTTTTGATTGGGCATGATCGGGAAATCCGGCGGGGCGGCAAGGATGATGGCGGCGGAGACCTGGCCTTCGGCAAACTGGACCTGGACGCTCTCGCCGAGCTGCTGCTGGGCGAGGTAGGCGTTTACCTCGCGCTCACTGATGATGATGGTGCGATTGGCCTCGTCCGGGGGGATGGCGGCGGGGTTGTTGAGGGCCTGGAGCTTGTTGTCGAAGGCGGCCTGCTCGGTGGAGGTGAGGCTGACCGGCTTCATGGGGGAGGGGTAGAAGGTGTGCTTGACCCAGAAGGCGCCGGTGGCGGCGGCAATGCCCGCGCAGCCGAGGATGACGGCGAGGGTGATAAGGATGATTTTCTTGGTGGAGCGCGCGCGAGGAGCGGCGGCGGGCGCTGCGGGTTCAGGGATGGCTTGCATGACGGTGGTTTGGATGCTTTCCGACGGAAAGTATTCATTCATGAGAAAAAATGCCAGCTACAGGTTCCCCCGCAGTTTGTAAGGCATTGACTCCGCGCGCGCGGCTTGGGAACATCTCCAATAACCATGAAATTCATTCTCGCTCTCGACCAGGGCACCACCAGCTCGCGCGCCATTTTGTTCAACCATGACGGAGGCATCGTGGCCACGGCGCAGAAGGAATTCCGGCAGATTTTCCCCAAGCCCGGCTGGGTGGAGCATGATGCGCAGGAAATCTGGGCGACGCAGGCCGGAGTGGCGGCGGAGGTGCTGCACAAGGCGCGTGCGAAGGCTGGGGATGTGGCCGCCATAGGCATCACCAACCAGCGGGAGACGACGGTGGTGTGGGATCGCAAAACGGGGAAGCCGATCTGCAATGCGATCGTGTGGCAGGACAGGCGCACGGCGCCGATGTGTGACAAGCTGCGTGCGCAGAAGCTGGACAAGGTGATCCAGAAAAAGACGGGGCTGGTGGTGGATGCCTATTTTTCCGCGACCAAGGTGCAGTGGATTTTGCAGAATGTGAAGGGGGCCAAGGCGCGTGCGGCGAAAGGGGAACTGGCGTTTGGCACGATCGACTCCTGGCTGCTGTGGAACCTGACCGGCGGCAAAGTGCATGCCACGGATGTGAGCAATGCCTCGCGGACGATGCTGTATGACATCCGCAAAGAGACGTGGGACGATGAGCTGCTGAAAATCTTTGGCGTGCCGCGCTCAATGCTGCCTGAGGTGCGGGATTCGAGCGGAGACTTTGGTGAAACAACGCTGCTGGGCGGAGTGACGCCGATCGCGGGGATCGCGGGAGATCAGCAGTCGGCGCTGTTTGGGCAGGTGTGCACGAAGCCTGGGATGGTCAAAAACACGTACGGCACGGGCTGTTTCATGCTGATGAACACGGGTGTGAAGCCCATCGCCTCCAAGAACAAACTGCTGACCACGGTGGCGTGGCGAATCGGCGGGCGCACGGAGTATGCGCTGGAGGGGAGTGTGTTCATCGCCGGAGCAGCCATTCAGTGGCTGAGAGACGGGCTGGGCATCATCCGGAAGTCGGCGGATGTGGAGGCGCTGGCGGCGAGCGTGCCTGACACGGGCGGGGTGTATCTGGTGCCTGCGTTTGCCGGGCTGGGAGCTCCGCACTGGGATGCGTATGCGCGCGGCACGCTGGTGGGCATGACGCGCGGGACCACGGCGGCGCACATCGCACGCGCGGTGCTGGAGGGGATAGCCCTGCAGGTGATGGACATCCTGAAGGCGATGGAGGCGGATGCGGGAATCAAGCTGAAGGAGCTGCGAGTGGATGGCGGTGCGAGCGTGAACAACCTGCTGATGCAGATGCAGTGCGATCTGCTCGGCGTGCCGGTGGTGAGGCCGAAGGTGAATGAGACCACGGCACTGGGTGCGGCATGTCTTGCGGGGCTTGCCGTGGGGTATTGGAAAAACGTGGCCGACATCGCCAAGCACTGGCAGGTGGATCGCAAGTTCAAGCCGACGATGAAGGCGGGAGCGCGCAGCCGGATCACGGAAGGCTGGAAACGGGCGCTGGGACGTGCGAAGGCATGGGAGGAGAAATAATGTGAAACACACCGCATGGATCAACCCGCCCTGTCCGCTGCTGCCGGAGGAGAACCGGCACTATGACCATCATGACATCCAGGCGCTGGAGCATGACCGGGGGGCGAGATTTTATGAGGTGGCGCTGCACTATGCGCAGAGCCTGTGGCGTGAGGGATTTCCTGCGAAGAGCATTCTGCTCATCAATCGTGCGCTTTCCCTGCCGCTGGCGGCGGATGAGCCGATCCTGGCGAAGTGGCCGCTGCCGTATCAGGCGCTGGTGTGGATCATGCAGCACCGGGTGGAGGGGCAGTTTATAGGCAATCCGCGCCGGCACTGGCAGCACCTGGCCACGCGGATGGTGGAGCCGAACAAGGAACTGCGCACGTGGCGCGCCTGGGCGTGCTGGCATCTGGCGCGGCTGATCCTGCCTGAGGCGGAATTTCCCGCGGATCAAAAGCAGATCCGTGAAGAGCAGGTGGTGGAGCCCACGCAGGAGGAGATAGCCTCCCACCTGCACCGGCTCTCTCCAGCACGGGACGAGGACACCTGGCTGCATGCGCTGAGCGTGGTGAACAAGGAGCGCCGTGAGCCGCTGGCGGCGCGCATACGACGCATCGGGCCCGCCGAGCTGCCGGTGGTGCAGCGGCTGGGGCATGAGATCTGGCATGCGTATTACCCTGGCATCATCAGCGAGGCACAGATCCGCTACATGCTTTCCATCTGGTACCAGCCGGGGGCGATGGCGCATGAAATGCAGTCGCGGGATGTGTGGTATGCGCTGGTGGAGGTGGCCGGGCCGAAGCCGGTGGGGTACATCTCCTTTGAGAAGCAGTTGTTTGAGCCCGTGCTTTTCATCAACAAGCTGTACCTGCTGCCGGAGGTGCACGGGCATGGGCTGGGGGGCTTTACCCTGCGGTGGGCCGAGGACCGCGCCCGTGAGCTGGAGTGCAAGGTGGTGCGACTGCGAGTGAACAAGAAGAATGCCGGCGCCATCCGCTCTTATCTGCGGGCAGGGTTTCGATTCACCGAGGATGTGGTGAGCGACATTGGCAGCGGGTTTGTGATGGATGATTATGTGATGGAGAAGGCGGTGCAGGCAGGAGATCGGCTTTGACACTGCGGGCAGCTCATTCCATTTCACCGTGTGATTCCTCTCGACCTTTCCCTTGCTGACGTACCCGGCCTGCCAGCGCATGCGGCGAGACTGCTGGGCAAGGAAGGGGTGAAGACGGCAGCGGATGTGGTGTGGCATCTGCCCTTCAGGCATGAGGACCGGCGGCAGATGCAAGCGCTGGCGTTTCAGGCCGGGCTGCAGCCAGCGTGCCATCATGTGCTGGTGACCAAGACGGGGACCAAGTTTTTTGGCGGACGTTCGGGGGTGTTTGAAGCGGTGGTGCAGCATGCCACAGGGCTGCTGGGGCAGCAGCTGACGCTTAAGTGGTGGAACATGCCCTTCATGAGCCGGGTGCTGGCGGAGGGGCAGGAGCTGATCGTCTATGGGGTGATCAAGGACACGAAGGGGCGGCTGAGCATGGCGCATCCGGAGTATGAGATCATCAAAGGCGGGGCGGATGACGATGCGGAGCAGATCCACACGGGGCGCATTACGCCGGTGTACCGGCTCAGGGGGAGCATGACCCAGAAGGCGCTGCGGGTGGCGGCGTGGCACGTGCTGCAGGCGCTGCCGGATGTGTTTGTGGAAGACCTGCTGCCGACGCCGAGTGCGGAGGGGGAGTTTGCCGGGGTGTCCCGCGCGAGGGCGCTGAAGGAGGTGCATTTCCCCACGAGCACGGAAAGGCTGGAGCAGGCGAAGCGCTACCTGGCGCTGGAGGAGTTTTATGGCTATCAGCTCAGGGTGGCGCGGAGGAAGCGGCAGGTGATCGAGTCAGGCGGGCGCAGACAGGCCGGGACTGGAGAGCTGCTGAAGGACTTTTTCAATGAGCTGCCCTTTCAACTGACAGCGGCGCAGCAGCGCTGCCTGGATGAAATTCATAAAGACATGGCTTCGGGCAATCCGATGAACCGGCTGCTGCATGGCGATGTAGGCAGCGGCAAGACGGTGGTGGCGTTTGCGGCGATGCTGCGCGCGGTGGAGTCCGGGCGGCAGGCGGTGCTGATGGCCCCGACACAGATCCTGGCGGAGCAGCATGCGCGGAATGCACGCAAGTGGCTGGAACCACTGGGGCTGCGAGTGGCGTTGAGGACGGGATCGAAGCGGGAGGATGGGGGTGGCGTGGAGCTGTTTGAGAGGAGCGCACGCGTCCCGCGTGCAGTTTCCCGCGTCTCGCGGGAAACGCACCCGGCGTCTTCGCAAGAAACCCGGTACTCCCGCAGACAATTGCCGCACTTTGAGCGTCCTTGGGCGAAGTACTTTATTACGTTCAGCACAGCAGGACGGCGTGAACTGCCTGAGCATGCGCGGACAATCGTGCTGGATGCTGTCCGGCATTTTCATGGCAACCGGTATCATTTATATGCAGTTTGTGTGATGCCGGATCATGTGCACATGCTTATCGAGCCTTCGGTAAGTGAGCGTGAACCAGGAAGCGATGCGCCGGTGTTTCACACACTGACAGATATCCTGCACTCGTTGAAATCCTTCATGGCGCATGAGATGGTGAAAGTGGGATGGCCTGATGGGCGAGTTTGGGATAAGGAGTCGTTTGACCGACTGATTCGTTCGGAGGCTGATCTGCGTGAGAAGTTTGAGTATATCCTGGGGAATCCGCAGGAAGCGGGGCTCGTAGGGCCGCAGGAGGATTATGAGTGGTCATGGAGCTCTGGGGACGGTGCTCCGCGGGGCGCGAAGCACAGCACGCGGGACGCGTGCGCTCCAGCCTTGCGTGGCGCTGAGATCGTGATCGGCACGCATGCGCTGCTGCATGATGAGGAGCTGATGCACAACACGGGGATCGTGGTGATCGATGAGCAGCACAAGTTTGGGGTGGCGCAGAGGGCCAGGCTGATCCGCAAAGGTGACACGCCGGATGTGCTGGTGATGACGGCGACGCCGATCCCGCGCACGCTGACGCTGACGATTTACGGAGACCTGGAGGTCTCGACGATCGACCAGCGCCCGCGTGACGGGGTGAAGATCATCACCAAGGTGCGACCCAAGACGAAGCTGAAGGAGGCGGCGAAATTTCTGAGGGAGCAGATCGAGGAAGGGAGGCAGGGGTACATCGTGTATGCGCTGATCGATGAGTCGGAAAAGCTGGAGGCCGGTGCGGCGACGAAGGGGCATGAGGAATGGTCGAAGCTGCTGGCTCCGTGCGAGGTGGGGCTGCTGCACGGGCGGATGAGCGCGGAGGAAAAGGAGGATGTGATGAAGCGCTTTCGAGCTGGGAAGCTGGACGCGCTGGTTTCCACGACGGTGATCGAGGTGGGCATCGATGTGCCGAATGCGACGGTGATGTTCATTCATGACGCTGGGCGCTTTGGTCTGGCACAGCTGCATCAGCTGCGCGGGCGCATCGGGCGCGGGGCGCATACGAGCTACTGCGTGTTGTTTGTGGATGACAAGGATGAGGAAAACCGTCAGCGGCTGGCGATCATGGAAGAGACGAGTGACGGCTTCCAAATAGCGGAGGAGGATCTGCGGCGTCGCGGGCCGGGGGACGTGCTGGGGAATGCGCAGAGCGGGCAGGCACCGCTGCTGTTTGGGGAGCTGCTGGCCGATACGCGCCTGGTGAGGCTGGCGCGACAACTAGCTGAGCGGACGCTGGATGAGGACCCGCATTTGAGGAGGCCTGCCCTGGCCGCTTTCCGGGGAGAAGAGGTGATGCCCGAGAAGGCACAAGCAATGATGCAGTGAGACTCGAATGTGAGAGCTGATGTGAAGGATGGCTTAGGCAGGAAATCTTGACGGTTGAGTGCTTTGCCCGGTCAGTACTGCAGTGTCATGCATCCCATTGCTCCCAGTTGCGCCCCCATGGTGCTGGTGGACCAAGCCAAACTCGTCCGCAGACGACTCCGGCGTGGAGGGGAGGGCGTTTTGACAACGCTGCGTTCTGCCATTTTACTCGTCGCAGTGTCAGGGGTGACCGCCTTTGTGCTGTGGCTGAAGCGGGAGACCCCCAATCCGAGCGGGGCCATAGCCATGCGTGAGTCTCCGCTGGTGGAGGCACGGAGCCTGAAATCGCCGCTGCAGACGGCGGAGCCGTCCGCCCAAGCCTACGGGTTGAAAAAAAATCCTCCGGCGGCTGTGGCATCCACTCCGCCGACACCACCGACCGGACCACAGACGCCGCCCGCGAGCACCAAGCCAGCGTGGCTGATGGCAGAGCTGCTGCCCAGTGAAGAGCAAAGCACGAAAACCTCGCCCGCCCAGATCATGGAGCAGCTGAGGCAAAGCCTGCGAGATGCCGGCGCCCAGCAGATGGGGCGGGCGGTGCGCTTTGGCGTGCTGAACCTGGCCGAACTGCTGGCGATGGACAGCCGCAGCTGGGGCGCAGGCCAGGACACTCTCGTAGCGAGCGAGAACCGCGCCTCATCGATGCTGCTGACCTTTTACCTTTGCTATCTGGACCGCGCGGGGGACGGGGCTGGTGTGAAAGCCATGCTGAAGTCCATGGGGCAGGGGATGAAAGAAGGGGATGCTATGAGGGAATGCATCCTGATGGGGCGCAGTGTGGCTGATCTGGAAAAAGAGATGGGCAAGGCGTTTGCCACAGCAGGAGTGGAGCTGCAGTTCACCCGCAGAGGTGGACTGGCCTTCCGCCGGTGAGAAATCATTCCCGGGGAGAATCTTTTTGCCCGGGCTGGCTTTTGCCCTTTTAATCATGGTGAATTTCCCATGAAAACATCCTGGCCCATCCGCCTCGTACGCGCGCTTTTCTTTGCGTTCTCTGTTTTCATTGGCATCGCCATCGCGCTGGGGCTGCAGCAGGATGCCTGGGTGGGGGCGGTGAGCGGGGCGGTTTTCATGGGGCTTTTGATGGTGCTGGACAGCATCCTGGCGCATTTCACGCTGAGGGATTTTTCCCATGCGACGCTGGGGCTGGCGGTGGGGCTGTTCTGCGCGTGGCTGATCACGCGGATCGGGGTGTTTCAGCTGGCGTATTTTCAGAATCACGATGAGGGCGTAGCGCTGCAGAACATCGTGGAGATCTGCATCTATGGGACACTGGCGTTCTTTGGGGTCACGTTTGCGCTGCGCAGTGACCGCGACCAGTTTGCGTTTCTGATCCCGTACATCCGATTCCGTCGCGACGGATCCGAGGGCGAGCCGTTGCTTCTGGACACCCATGCGGTGGTGGATGCGCGGCTGCCTGGCGTCTTTGCCACCGGATTTCTGAGTGGTGCAGTGGTGGTGCCGAGGTGCGTGCTGGATGAGCTGCAGCGTCTGTCAGACTCGGCAGAACCCGCGCTGGTGCTGCGTGGCAGGCGTGGGCTGGAAATGATGGAGAAGCTGCGTGCGCGGCCGGAGATGAAGGTGTCCATCCATGAAGACGGGCTGACGGATGTGGCGGTGGAGGTGAGGCTGGTGACGCTGGCGCGGGAGCTGAACGCCCGCCTGCTGACCACAGACGACAATCTGGCCAAAGTGGCGCGGCTGCGCGGCATCACGGTGCTGAGCCTGCGTGAGCTGGCCGGTGCGCTGAACCCAGAACTGGGGGTGGGTGATGAACTGCGCCTGCCGCTGACCAAGCCCGGAAAGGACAAGAACCAGGCGGTGGGCTATCTGCCGGACGGAGCGATGATCGTGGTGAACAACGCCGCGTCCATGATCGGGCAGACGGTGGACGTGGTGGTGTCAGGAACCCTGCCGACGAGCGCTGGGCGGCTGGTTTTTGCCGAACTCAAGCCCGCTGCATGATGCGGCGGCGCTGAAGCAATCTGGCTGACAGGGCAAGCATGGCGAGAAAGGCTGATCCTGGCTCCGGCACCATGGTGATGGTCATGATCTCCGAGGAACTGGTGGAGATGCGGGAGGCGTACATGCTGGAGGGATTGTCCAGAGGCAGCTGGGGGATGAACGTCCAGCCAAAGGAGTCGGACCCCTGATACAGGCCGCCGCGGTCTGTCAGGGCGGCATTGAATTCCGAGCCGTCACCCACGGTGTTGTTGGTGTCGAACATGCCGTCGACGCTGTAGTTTACCCCGGCGAGTTTCCAGATGCCGCCGTCATCGACGAAGACGCCGCCGCCGGAGTCGCCATTGGAGAGGGTGGCTTCTTCCGCCGTGCCGCTGGCGCTGAAGGTGGCGGTGAGAAGATTGCCCACAGCGCTGGAGTAGATGCTGCTGACCGTATTGCTACCCCAGCGTGCGATGCCATCAGCCGAGGTGTCTTCCCAACCCTGAAGGGTGCCGCTGACGATCACATCCGCACCACGGGGGCCGCCTCTGCCGTTAATCTCCATCGTCATGCCCACCTCAGAGGAGCCAGTGTAGAGAGGCGCGTAGGTGGAGAAGGTTTCCTGGATCTTGTAGATGCGCAAGTCTGTGCCCGAGATGTCCCAGTAGCCGAGTCCGCCATTGGCAGCGGTGTCGACGTTGTAGGTCACGTCCGAGCCGCCATTAAAAATGCCGCTGGAGGTGAAGGTGGTGCCCTGTGTGCCGAAGTGCTGAGCCGTGATGAAATACTGCGGGGCGATCATCGTGCCCAGGTAGGAGCCGTACATGCCCTCATACTGCCAGCCTGAATTGGCAAAGGCTCCGGTGGGGGCTGACGTGTTGTGATTGGGGTCTGCTGTGGCCTCAAACACGATTGCATGGCAAGGCAAGGCCCAGAGGCAAAGCAAGGCAAGCAGCACGCGCATGGAGAGCGAGTGAGAGGGTGCTGGTGCTTTGAGGAGCATGACCATCAAGTACAATCACAGCAGTCTTTTGAATTTCCATAAAAGTTTGCGGAGGCATCTTAAATTGACCGCTTTGAAAGGGGGAAAAGCTGTTTTGGAAACGGCATGCTCTTCGCTGGGAAAATCTGGGCTCGACACCTATGTCATTTTTGTTATGAGTGGCGCGCCTGTGACGCAAAAATGAAAAGCAAGTGGTTCAACATGCTGGGTGCCTGCATCCTCCCGCCGCTGGTCGGCCTAGGGGTGTGCAGTGGCATCATACACCTGCTGAAGAATCATGAACTCTTTCGAGTGAATGCCGTGGTGCAGGCTGAGTCGAGCAAGCCCCGGCATGGCAGGGGTGGCGAGCATGGAGCCGAGGTGCGTCCGGCCCTGCCTGCGGATGCTGAGTTCAGCCCTGTGCGCCCTGTGCCGGTGACTCAGAGCGCCGACAAGGCGGCTCTCCAGCGAGCTGAGGCGGCTGCCAAGGCGAAACCGGCTCCGATTGCGCCTGCTGTAGCGAAACCAGCGCAGAAAGAGTCTGAAATAGCGGCGGCCAAAAAGTCTGAAAAACCTGTGTCGCTCAAAGCTGCCGTGGTGCAGGCCCCCGTCTGGCGGCCTGTCATTGACCCAATAGGAGAGCACTGGACGCGACTGATGCCGCGAACGGATGCGCTGCCGCAGGCGTACCAAGCGGTGCTCAATGATGATGCCCAGCATCTGGCCAGACTGATGGCGATGGGCATTTCCCCCCATGAAAAGACGCTGGGTGGCGACACGCCGCTATGCGCCGCTGTGCGCATGGGGCGCGCGGAATGTGTCTATGTGCTGGCGCTTTCCGGAGCAGATCTGACGCAGCCTGCGCATGAAAAGCAGCCGCCGATCGCGCTGGCGTCTCTGCGCCGGAACGCGCCAGTGCTGAAAGCGCTGCTGGAATTTGGAGTGGATCCCAACACGAGATTCAACATGCCGATTTCCAAACAGGTCATCGACCGCTGCACCATCAAGGATCTACGCAATGCGATGGAGAGCGACCGGGGGATCACCCCGCTGATCTGCTGCGCTGCGCGCGGGGATGTGGAAGGTGCGGTGGCTCTGATGCGTGCGGGGGGCAGGCCCGGAATGGGGACTACACGCTACCACCGGTATCCGATCAATTTTGCGGCGACGCAGGGCTACCTCTTCCTCATGCGCGTGCTGCTGGGACGCGATCCGGATTCAGAACCGGACATTCTGGTGACGGTGGATCTTTCGAGCCAGCGGGCCTGGGTGGCCAAGCAGGGGAGGATCATCAATCACACGATGGTGTCCACGGGGCGGGAAGGCTATGGTACTCCGGCGGGGCGGTATGTGATCACGGACAAGCACACCTCCCATGTCTCCACGCTGTATCATGTGAACATGCCGTGGTTCATGCGTCTGAACTGCAGCGCGATCGGTCTGCACAGCGGCTATGTGACCGGCCATCCTGAATCGCATGGCTGCATCCGCCTGCCATATGAGAAGGCCAAGGAGTTTTTCACCCAGGTGCACGTGGGTGACGAGGTGGAGATCGTCTACTAGGCAGAGTTTACGATTGTTGACCGTGGTTTACCATTGTTGACGGTTGTTTTCCAAACCGACGAGAGGCTTGCGAACAACAGGCCTGGCAAATCAGGCTACAGCGTTTTCAGCAGCTTGTCGTGGATGCCGTCGAAGCCGCCGTTGCTGAAGACGACGATAACGTCTCCAGTGCGGGTTTCCTGCTTGAGGCGGGAGACGATAGCGTCGGTGCTGGCTTCGAAGTAGCAGGGCTTGCCGCGAGCGGTGACTGACTGGGCCACCTTGGCAGTGTCCAGGCGCTGGTCAGCGGCCACCTTTTCGGGATTGGCCACGGCGGCGATTACTGAGCCATCGGCTTCGGTAAGGGCATCGATGAGTTCGTTTTGCAGCACGTTGCGGCGGCTGGTATTGGAGCGTGGCTCGAAGAGGGCCCAGAGGCGGCGGCCGGCGTAGCGCTGGCGAAGGCCGCGCAGGGTCTCGCGGATGGCGGTGGGGTGGTGGCCGAAGTCGTCGATGATGGTGATGCCGTGGGCCTCTCCACGCTCCTGCTGGCGGCGGCGGATGCCTCGGAAGCTTTCCAGGCCGGAGCGGATTTCGTCATCGCTCAGCCCGGCAAAACGGGCGGCGCAGACGCACATGGCGGCATTGCGTGCATTGAACTCGCCGACCATGGGGACTTCGAAGGCGACGCCGTTGATTTCAAACTGAGTGCTCTCAGGCGTGGTGCCGGTGATGGTGATGCGATAGTCGCAATCAGAGCCCAGGCCGACGGTCTTGAGCGGGGCGGGGCATTTGGCGCGCAGGCTGAGGCAGTTGGGGTCGTCGCCATTGACGAGCACGAGTCCGTTGCGCGGAACCGTGTTGAGGAAGCGCTGGAAGGAGAGCAGGATTTCATCGAGGTCGCGGAAGATGTCCGCGTGGTCGAACTCGATGTTGTTCACGATGGCGCACTCCGGCAGGTAGTGGAGGAACTTGCTGCGCTTGTCGAAGTAGGCGGTGTCGTATTCGTCTCCTTCGATGACGAAGAGATCGGAATGGGTGAAGCGGGCACCGGAGTCAAAATTTTCGGGAACGCCGCCGATCATGAAGCCGGGGTTTTTGCCCGCGTGCTCGTAGATCCAGGCGAGCATGGTGGTGGTGGTGGTCTTGCCGTGGGTGCCGCTGATGACGAAGCTGCGCTTGCCCTGGATGACCTCACGCTTGAGCATTTCCGCCATAGAGACATAGGGCAGCTTTTTCTCCAGCAGGGCCTCGAGTTCGGGATTGCCACGGGAGATGGCGTTGCCGACGACATAGACATCGGCATTGAGAGGCAGGTTTTCCGGCTTGTAGCCTTCGGTGACAGTGATGCCTGCATTACGCAGCACGTCGCTCATGGGCGGATAGACCTGGCTGTCTGAGCCGCTGATGGTGTGGCCGAGGGCGCGCAGCGCGACTGCGGTGGAGCCCATTGCGGTGCCGCAGATGCCGATGAAATGGATGTGCTTGGGAGATGCCATGGAGGAGGAAGGGCGTGGTGCAGACCCACGCGAAGGCGGGTACTAAAGCAGGCCTTTCCGCCCCCTGCTAAAAGAAAGTTCAGCTCTGTGGGAATAATCGCCGGGGCGGGGGCTCATACGCAGCGATGGCCGGAACCACCGGCCAGCCGGAACTCCAAACAATACAACGCATACCACCACAGTCATGAGCACCAAGCACATCATCGCCGCCGCCGCATTCACCGGTCTCCTTTCCGGAGCCTACGCAGCCCAGACCACCACCACGCAGAAGGCCGCCAGCCTGGGCGTCTCCATCGAGAAGATGGCAGACAAGGGCCAGCACACCTGCAAGGGACACAATGACTGCAAGGGCCAGGGCGGCTGCAAGTCCGGTGACAACGGCTGCAAGGGCAAGAACTCCTGCAAGGGCAAAGGCGGCTGCAACACCATGCCGAAGAAGCCCTGATGCCGGGCTGAATGGGTGGGGGTGTGCAAGCGTTCGCGTGCTCCCACTCATTCGTCATTCTGAATTCTCCACGCGTTCCTTTTTTCCCATGCCAGCCAACCCACACAACGGTAACACTGATCTCGGCATCGGTCTCGGACTCCGGGTGCCGCACTACCGGCACATCTTGGAGAAGAAGCCTGTGTGCGACTGGTTTGAGATCATCTCTGAAAACTTCATGGTCGATGGCGGCAGGCCGCTGGAAGTGCTGGACAGCATTTTGGAGCAGTACCGCGTGGTGCAGCATGGGGTGTCGATGTACTTTGGCAACGCGGATCCGCTGAACCGAGAGCACCTCAAAAAGCTGAAGCGGCTGGTAAAACGCACCAACACACCCTGGCTCTCCGACCATCTCTGCTGGGGCAGCGTGGACGGGCGATGCTCGCATGACCTGCTGCCCATGCCTTACACGATGAGCGTGGCCAAGCATACAGCAGAGAAGATCCGGCAGGCACGCGACTTTCTGGAGGTGCCCATCTGCGTGGAGAATGTGAGCAGCTACGCGGAATTCACCCAAAACGAGATGACGGAATGGGAGTTTCTCAACGAAGTGGTGGAGCATGCCGACTGCGGCATCCTGCTGGATGTAAACAACATCTATGTTTCCTCAGAGAATCACGGGTTTGATCCTTTTGAGTACCTGAGGGCTGTGCCTCATCATCGCGTGGGGCAGATCCACATTGCCGGGCACACTCGGCTGGACCACGTGATTCTCGACACGCATGATCATCCCGTGCCGAATCCCGTGTGGGATTTGTATGAGGCTGCGATTCAAGCCTGCGGCAGCACGGCCACACTGCTGGAATGGGATGACAAGATCCCCAGCTTTGATGAGGTCCATGCCGAAGCTCTAAAAGCCAACCAGTATCTCCATGAGCATGCCCACGCCGCCTAGCAGACTACGCACGAATAATGATCTGCGCCATTTGCAGCGCACGATGGCCGCCGCACTGATGCAGCCGCTTACGAAGCAGGATCGGCTGCGGAAGGGGACGCAGGCAGAGTTCATGGCGCCGAATGACCGAATGAGCGGATTTGAACGGCTGGAAATATATGCGCGGCAATACTGGTTTCGACTGCTCGACTGCCTCTATGACGACTACCCGGCACTGCGGGCGTTTATGGGCGAGCGCCGTTTTCATCAGCTCTGCCGGAACTACCTGGCGCAGCACCCGAGCACATCGTGGACTTTGAGAAACCTTGGTTCCGAGCTGCCGTCCTTCATCACGGAACCGAGGGCAAGAGACATCGCGCAGGTGGAATGGGCACAGACGCTGGCCTTTGATGAGGCGCAGAAAGAGCCGCTGCATGTGGATGATCTGCTGGGGGAAGACCCCACCGTGCTGCGCCTGGGGCTGCAACCCTGCGTAGTGCTGCTGAAGACGGATCATGCGGTGGATCACTTCATCACGGCTTTGAAAAAAACAGATGCTGAAGTGCGGGGCTCCGCCAGCCAGGCTGTGTCGGAGGCACCTTCCCGAGCGGAAGTGGTGAAGGCGCCGAGACTCAGGCGCGAGCGTGTGCATCTGGCGGTGCACCGCCATGACAACCAGCTTTACTTCAAACGGCTGGCTCCCGAGGCTCATGGCCTGCTCTGCGCACTACGGGATGGTCTGCCGCTGACGGAGGCCATCGAGGCCGCGCTGGCCGAGGCCGGCGCTGAGACTGACTGGCCAGCGCAGATCCGAAACTGGTTCACCGAATTTTCCCAGCTCGGCTGGTTCGTCAAAAACTCCCCCCGCAAATCATGAAAGCCTGGACTCTTGCCAACTCTATTCTCGACCGTGCCGCCAGCTGGCTGCCGAATCCTTTTCTCTTGAGCATCCGTCTCTATTGGGGATGGCAGTTTTTCCAGACGGGGAAAGGCAAGCTGAGCGACATCAGCGCGCCCACGGCCTTTTTCACCGAGCTGGGCATTCCGTTTCCGAAGCTCAACGCCTACCTGGCCGGCGGAACGGAGTGTCTTGGCGGGCTGCTGCTACTGGCAGGGCTTTTTTCCCGGATGACCTGCGTGCCGCTCATTTTCACCATGCTGGTGGCGTATGGCACTGCGCATCTGGATGTGGTCAAAACGATCTGGTCGGATCCTGACTCCTTTGTGACAGCGCCGCCTTTTCTCTTTCTGCTGGCTGCGGTGACCGTCTTCATTTTTGGCCCGGGCAGGCTTTCTGTGGATGAGCTGCTGCTGCGCCGAAAAAAATTCTGAAGAACCGGGAATAAACTTCAGGCCAGATTCTCCCACCTTCATTCCCGCCCATGAATTCATGGAACTCGCCCTTCAATTCGGCATTGAACTGCCTGCAACCCGCACGATACCTCGCAGCGTGACTGAAACCGTGCCCAGCTTTGAGCAGATCGTGGATGCCCACTATCAGGGACTCTACCGCTTTGCGCTGAGCATGAGCCGGCGCGATGCCACGGCACAGGATTTGGTGCAGCAGACCTTCCTGCAGTGGGCGAAGAAGGGGCACACCCTGCGGGATGCCTCCAAGGTGAAGACGTGGCTCTTTACGACGATCTATCGCGAGTGGCTGGCCATCGCCCGGCGGGAAAAGAAATTCGAAGAGGTCGAATTTGAAGCCGAGCTGCATGGAGCCTCGCAAAAAGAGGATGACGGGGATAATCCCCGTGTGGACAGCGCCACACTGCAGACCGCGCTGGAAGAACTGGAACCGAACTACCGTGCTCCGCTGGTGCTTTTTTATCTCAAAGAGCTATCTTACCGTGACATTGCCGAAACGCTGGGGGTGCCCATCGGCACGGTGATGTCCCGACTTTCCCGCGCCAAGGACAGCCTGCGTGCCATTTTGCATCGCCTCGAACATACGACTCCCTCCAACATCATTCCCATCACCGCATCGTGAACCGCGAAGAAGCCAGACTCGAACTCGACGCCACGACGCTCCGTCCGCAGGATGCGTCGCCGGAGGCGCGTGCGATGGCGGAGAGCGATGCTGAACTGGGCGCGTGGCTGGAGAAGCGCACGGCGTTTGATGAACAGGTGGCCGAGGTCTTTGCGGCAACGGTGCCTGCGGGCTTGCGCGAAAGCATTTTGCAAAATGCGCGGAAGCCTGCGCGACGCCCGATGCGCTGGATGATTCCCACCCTGGCAGCGGCTGCTGCTGCTATTGCGCTGGGCTGGACGCTGCTGTGGCCGGTGGAAAGCAACATGCCTGGTTGGCAGGCGGAATCACTCGCTGCAGTGACGAAGGTGGAATATGGCGTGTCCAAGGTGCACCTGTCGCGTGACTTTGAGGCCATCAAAAAGATGCTGGTGGCCGACCAGTCACCTACGCCTGAACATCTGCCCGGAAAGGTGGGGGCCATGCCCGTGCTGGCCTGCAAGTGCATCAAGGTGGCCGGGCGCTCGGCCTCGATCATCTGCTTTGAGATTGAGCCTGGCAAAGAGGCCCATCTGGTGGTGATGGACAATGCTGGAATGAGCAATGTGCCGCCTCAACTCCAGCCACAGTTCAAGGCGTGCAAGAACTGGAACGTGGCCAGTTGGAGTGACGGTGGGCAGAGCTTCATCCTGGCCACGCGGGCTGATGAGGCGGCGCTGAAGAGGCTGTTTGGGCTGACGTAAGTGCTATAACAAGCTACGCCAGTTTCGTGGGTCGCGCTTTTCGTGAGCTACGCCAACCCCCCACACTGTTTCTTCAAGAATCCGGTAGATAATTAAATATGGGAATGTCCGCATCAGATAGCGTCGAGTCCGACGTGAAAGCGGCTTGCCGGTGGTCGGATACCGGGACAACCATGATGTGGCGGCTTCTAGGCATTGCAGAAAATGGGCCGAAGCTTTTGCTGAGCGCTCCTGGTAATAAGAGAAAGCCTCTAGCGATTCTGCGCGAGCAGCATCCGTGAATAGCACCTTCATGCACGCGACATGCCTCTGAGCTCGGTCAAAACATCTGATGCAGAATGCAGTTTCATCTCACCGTGCTCGACTGCATCCACCCGGTCTTCCATCTCGCCAACAAGTCGAGCTTCCCATGCGGCATCACATGAGTCGATGATTAGCTCATCCAGCAATGATGCTTGCTCAGTGGCTGGCAATTGCAGAAATGCCTGACGAAGAACAGATGCGGTCATGTGCGATGATAATTCTTCACCAGAAACGGGCAAGAATCAATCTTAGCTACGGGATCTCCTTGAGCTTGATGTCGGCTTTACCGATGACGGTGTGGCAGTTCATGCACTGCTGGCGGAGGGAGGAGAAGGCGGCGGTGGAGGTTTTGGCGTCGTGCTTTTGCAGTGCGGTTTTGAGGGCTGCAAAGGGACCGTTCTCCCAGCCGGTAAGGAGGGGGCGAATGTCCACCTTGCCACCGGGGCTTTTCTGAGTGGGGGCGCTTTGGACGGTTTTGGCCACGCTGGAGTGCATGCGCTCGGCCATTTCAAGAGCGGCATCCCACTGGCCGGACTGCTGAAGGGTGCGTGTGGCCTGCAGTTTGCTTTGCGCCGCGTGCATGCGGTGCACATTGATGAAGCTGGCGCATGAGGCCAGTGCGAGCACCGAGGAGAAGAGGAAGAAGCGCTTCATAGCAGGTGAGGGAAAGCAATCACCGTCCTTCAAACCTGTCACGTCCTTTTGCGAGGGCTGCGATTTTTCGGTCGGCCACGCTTCGCTTAAGCATCCAGAAACCGCAGTCTGGGTGAATGAACCTAACCCGGCCTGAGCCGAGTTTTTTCTCCGCCTCTTCGATACGGCGGGCGATTTCATCGGGGGTTTCGATGTGGTTGACCTTGATGTCCACGACACCGAGGCCGACGCCGATTTTTGGGTCTAGGTCTTTGAGGGCGTCCAAGTCGGTGGCGGGCCTATGGGCGAGCTCAAGAACGAGGTGGTCGGCACGCAGTGAGTTCAGGAAAGCGATGAGTGCTGCCCATTCGCCTTTTTGAATGGTCTGGCCACCGTAGTTGCCAAAGCAGAAGTGCACGGCCTTGGTGCCTTTGACGGCGTCCAGCACACGATTGATGCCAGCGGCGGCGATGGGGGCGTCTGAGGGATTGCCGGGGATGTTGGCCTCATCGACCTGAACGCAGTCGCACTGGAGTTCAGCAGCCTGAGCGGCGAGGGCATCGGCGATGGCCATATTGAGCGCTTCGAAATCGTGGTAGTGTGTGTCGAGCAGCGTGCGGGCCAGCATGTAGGGGCTAGTAAGGGTAAACTTGAATGCACCACCCGCCGCTCTTGCGGCACGGGCGCAGTCTTCAGGGAGATTCAGGACGCCTTCTGTGATGGGGCCGCGAACTACGGCTGCGGGTTTGCTACGGAAGGCCATTTCGTTTTTTGCACGGAATGCGGCGGCGTCCGCACGACCCACGCGGCTGTCGATGCCACCGAGCTTGTGGACGAAGTATTCGATCATCCCGTTGGTGTCGGGATGGTTGACATCAAAGCGGTAGAGCTCGCCATCTGTGGGCAGATCAATGCCGGCCTGGCGCTGGGTGTCGAAGACCACGCGGGTGGCGTCGATGACGGCGGCCTCGCTGGGCAGAGCGCTGAGCCATTCGGGGACAGGATAGGAGCCGACGGTAGTGGTCTGGATGATGGGCATGCGGCAGACTAGTCAGCATCGTGAAGGCATGGAAGCCACGAGTGCCAAAGTCCAAAGGCAGGCAGGCATCTGACAAGCAGGCGGCTACTTGGCGTTCTTGGGGCCTTTGCCGCGCACACTCATCTTGAAGGGAACACCGGGGGCGTCCCATTCGTCGCGGATGACCTTTTCAAGATAGCGCATGTAGCTTTCCGTGAGCTTCGAGGCGCGGTTGGCGAAGAGGACGAAGTGCGGGACGGGGATGGCGAAGCCTTCGGCTTCATTCACCTGAGTGGCGTAGAGGAGCTTGAAGCTGTGGGTGCTTCGGCCGAGAGCGCCGGGAGTGTTTTCGATGGCGTTGGCCAGCAGGCGGTTCAGAGCGCCGGTGCTGATGCGGTTCTGAGCGCCGTTGCGCACTTTTTCGATCTGCACGAAGAGCTTGCCGATATGGTCCTTGTTCTTGGCGGAGATGGCCACAAGCGGGGCGTAGTTGAGGAAGAAGAACTCGCGGCGCATGATCTCGTCCAGATGCTCGATGCGGTCTTTCTGTTTGGCGTCAGGGTGGAAGAGGTCCCACTTGTTCATGACAAGGATGCAGGGCTTGCGCTCTTCAAGAATGAACTGGGCGATCTTGCGGTCCTGCATCTTGGCTCCGGCGGCACAGTCGATGACGAGGAGGCAGAGGTCGGCGCGCTTGATGCTCTGGAGGCTGCGGTCCACGCTGGAGATCTCGACGACGGTGTCGAGATTGGAGCGGCGGCGGATGCCTGCGGTGTCGATGAGCTGGTAGTGCTTGCCGTTGTAGGTGGCCTTGATGTCGAGGGCATCGCGGGTGGTGCCGGCGACGTCGCTGACGATGGCGCGATCCTGGCCTAGGATGGCGTTTACAAGCGAGGATTTGCCGGCATTGGGGCGGCCGACGATGGCGAGCTTGAGCGGACGGGCGTTCTGGCGGGCGATGGCTTCCTCGGTTTCCGTGGTTTCTTTGAGATCGAGGCGGGTAGAGATAAGAGACACCAGATCATCGATGCCGAGGCCGTGAGCGGCGCTGACCTCGACGGTGTCGGCAAAGCCGAAGCGGGCGAATTCACCGGCATTGAGCTTGCGCTTGGGGGAGTCGGCCTTGTTGCAGACGAGAATGACGGGCTTGTTGGTGCGGCGAAGCTCGCGGGCGAGGCTCTGGTCGATGGTGGTGATGCCATCGACGACATCCACCACGAAGAGGAGCAGGTCGGCCACATCGAGGGCGATGGAGGCCTCCGTCTGGACCTGGTCTGTGAGCACGTCGTCGGTGCTGGCACCGATGCCGCCGGTGTCCATGATCTCAAACCAAGCCGGGCCGCGACGGCACTGCGCGACGATGCGGTCCCGAGTCACACCGGCCTGATCGTGGACGATGGAGATGGTTTTGCCGGCAAGGCGGTTGAAGAGCGCGGACTTGCCCACATTGGGGCGTCCGACGATGGCGACGGTTTTGAGCATTGCTCAAGGAGCACGGTGAGACCCCCGCGTCAATCGTGACCCGCAGACTGGAGCTGGCGGTAGCCGTCCACCAGATTGATGATTCCAGAGAGGGCGGTGAAGGAACCTGCGAAGAGGGTGGGCCAGATGAGCCATTCAGGCTTGAGGTCGAGAAGGATCCACAAGATGGCCGCCATCTGGGCAAAAGTGGCGGTTTTGCCGGTCCAGTGGGTGTGGATCTGCACCTTTCCGGCAAAGTGGTCGATGATGAAAGCGCCGCCGATGGAGAGGAGATCCCGCCCGATGACGAGGATGGGGAACCAGAGGGGGAAATGCTGCCGCCAGGCGGTGAAGCTGAGCAGGATGATGGCGGCGAGCATGAGCAGCTTGTCCGCGAGGGGGTCCATGATGGCTCCGAAGCGGGTGCGCTGATTGAACCGGCGGGCGATCCAGCCGTCCAAGGCATCACTGATGGCGGCGATGCCAAAGATCGCCGCCGCCCAGCGGCGCAGGGCCTCATCCGGGTGCTCGCTGCGGGCGCTGTCGCCGTAGTAGATGACCAGCCCGATGAAGACGGGGATCAGCAGGATGCGGAAAACGGTGATCTGATTGGCGAGGTTCACGCGTTTTTAGTTTAAAGTTTCATGTTTAAAGTTCAAAGTTTGAATTACGCGGCTTGAAACTTTGAGGGTGAAACTTGAAACTAGATTCATGCAGCGAATCGAGCCTGTGGACCTCTTAAATGCCTACTGCGAGGGCGCCTTCCCGATGGGGGAGGAGGACGGGTCCATCTCGTGGTACCGGCCCAAGATGCGGGGGATCCTGCCAGTGGCGGATTTTCATGTGCCGAGGCGGTTTGAGCGCTATCTGAAGCAGCACCCCTTTGAAGTGAGGTGGAACACGGCCTTTGGAGACGTCATCCGAGGCTGTGCGGACCGTGAAAGCACCTGGATCACCGACGCCATCATGGATACTTATGAGGAGCTGCACCGGCTGGGGTTTGCCCACAGTGCGGAGGTCTGGCGGGATGGCAAGCTGCGCGGCGGGGTGTATGGCGTGAGCATCGGTGGAGCGTTCTTTGGCGAGTCGATGTTCAGCCGCGAGCCGCAGGCGTCCAAGGTGGCGCTGACTCACCTGCAGTGGCGGCTGCATGAGCGGGGCTACCTGCTGCACGACACGCAGTGGACGACGCCGCATCTGGCGATGTTTGGCGGGCATGAGATCCCCTGTGTGCAGTATCTGGAGATGCTGCAGCGGGCGATCCTGCGAAAAGTGACGTTTATGTGAGGCTGGGGATCAGCTCTCGAAATACGTGTAGCCGCGCAGGCCGGCCTCGAAGCGCTCCATGATCTCGCGGCGTTCCGTGGCGGTGATGCGCTTGGAGATGACGGCGCTCTCGGCGAGGTTGCGGAATCGGGTGAGCATGTCCTTGGGATCATACTCCACGTAGGTGAGGACTTCGGAGACGCTGTCTCCTTCGAGTTCGCGGCTGTATTTCACCTTGCCGTTTTCCACACGGACGCTGACGACATTGGTGTCGCCGAGGAGATTGTGAAGGTCGCCGAGGGTTTCCTGATAGGCACCGACAAGGAAGATGCCGAGCATGTACTCGTGGCCCTTCTCGATCTGAGGATCGTGAAGAGGCAGGGTGGGATTGATGCCGCTGGAGTGGGCGAATTTGTCGATCTTGCCGTCGCTGTCGCAGGTGATGTCTGAGAGCACGGCATTGCGGGTGGGCTTTTCCTTGAGGCGGTGGATCGGCATGACCGGGAAGATCTGGTCGATGGCCCAAAGGTCAGGCAGGCTCTGGAAGACGCTGAAGTTGCCGTAGTAGAAATCGGTCATGACGGTGTCCAGACGATCCATCTGGCTGCCATCGTGGCCGCAGCTTTCGAGCATCTTGGACACCCAGGTGAGGATGTCCCAGTAAAGCTCTTCGCCGTGGGCGCGTTCGCGGAGGTTGACCTTGCCGTAGTTGAATTCGCTGCGGAGCTTGTCGCGGTAGTAGATGGCGTCGTTGTAGATCTCCTGGAGGCGGTCACGGGAAGTCTTGGCGGCGTGCTTTTCAGCGTCGATGCGGAGTTCGTACAGATTGCGAAGGAGAGGAGGGGCGTCCTTGTCGAGCTCAAGGTCAGTGACGCTCTTGCGGGGCTCGAAGCGGTTGATGTCGAGGATGTTGATGATGAGGACGGAATAGTAGGCGACGATGGCGCGGCCGGACTCGGTGATGAGATCCGGGTGGGGGACGCCGGCCTCGGCCGTCACTTCGGTGATGGCCTCGATGATGTCGGCGCAGTATTCCTTGGTGCCGTAGTTGCTGCTGGCTTCGGTGGCGCCTTTGAGGCCGTCGTAGCTGATGGCAAGACCGCCGCCGAGATCGAGGATGCCCATGCGTGCGCCTTCCTGCACGAGGCCGACGTAAACACGAGTGGCCTCGGTGACGGCCTGACGGATGGCGCGGATGTTTGGGATCTGCGAGCCCTGGTGGTAGTGCAGCATGCGCAGGCAGTCGAGCATGCCCTTGTCCCGCAGATGATCCACCACGTGCATGAGCTGGGAGATGTTGAGGCCGAAGACGCTGGCGTCGCCGCCGGAGCCGCTCCAGTGGCCGGCGCTTTCCGCGCTGAGGCGGAAGCGGACGCCGAGGGTGGGGCGGATGCCCATCTTTTCCGAGCGCTCGAGGATAAGGTCGAGTTCGGTGGGCATCTCGAGCACGAGGATGACTTGGAGGCCCATTTTCTGCGCATTGAGGGCGAGGTCGATGAACTCCTCGTCCTTGTAGCCATTGCAGACGATGTAGGCCTCTGGATCGTGCATGTAGCTGAGCGCGGCGATGAGCTCGGGCTTGCTGCCGGCTTCGAGGCCGTAGTGGTACTTGCGGCCATAGCGGGTGATCTCCTCTATCACTTCCTGCTGCTGGTTCACCTTGATGGGGTAAACGCCGCGATAGACGCCCTGATATTTGCCTTCCTTGATGGCGGAGGCGAAGCCTTCGTTCAGTTCATCGATGCGGCCACGAAGCAGGTCGCCGAAACGAATGAGCAAGGGGAGCTGGGTGCCGCGCTCGCGCAAACCTTTGACAATGGAGGCCAGGGAGACGGGCTTGGTCTTCTTGCCATCCTTGAGGTTGACGACGACTTCGCCCGTCTTGGCGATGTCGAAATACTCATGCCCCCATTCGCGGATGCCATAAAGCTCTGCGCTGTCTTCGGTGGTCCATGATGGGGTTTTCATTTTTCGTGAGCTGGGCTGGGTGGGGTGGGAATTCAGGGGCCGCGATTATGGGGGCAAATTCGCAAATGCAAAGCGACATCTCGGTCAGGAGACCGGAGGGAGGGGCTGGGGGGCAGAGAAGGCGGGGGAACGGCGGAAGAAGGGGACGTAGAGGACGGAATAGAGCACCAGCCCAACGCCCATGGTGCTGAGATTGTACCAGGGCCAGGGGCCGAGCTTGTCAAATAGGCTGGCGTGGACCGGTTTGGCGCACTGGAAGGCGTAGTTGGTGCCCAAGGCGAAGTTGACGACGGCGACCACGGCATACCAAGCCAGGGAGAAAAGCATGACGCGAGGCACAGCCCAGGGGCGGGGGTGGATCTGCATGGCGGTGACGACGTAAAACGCCGTGACCGGCACCCCGCTGTGAATAACAAAAAACATGAAAAAGCGCGGGTCTGGGAACTCATAGATCAAGGCAGGCGTGAGCAGGCCCTGAAGGGTGCCGGCGATGCCGAAAAAGTACACGACCTCGCAATAAAAGGGGCGGCGGGTCCAGAGCGCCATGCCGCCGGCGAGAGTAGCGATGTCACAGTACTGAAGCGGGAGGCCTGTCTGGGCATTGAGGGAGCCGTAAAGGGCATTGACCACGAGGCTGACAGGGTAGAGGCCCAGCAGCGCCCCGCCCAGGAGCCGCTGCGACAGGAGCGCCCAGCGGGTGCGTGCCAGCAGGAGCATGACGACAAAGAGCGCCAGTGTGATGACGAGCACCACCTTGTGTGAAAAGCCGTAGGGTTGAAAAGCTGTCGGCATGGGCGGCACCATACGCATTTGCGGCGGAAGTCAGTCGGTTTGTGGATTCCGCGCTGATGTCTCCTTCAGTCGCAGACCGATTAACCACCATCCCGAAGGGCCACCGCCGGATCCACACGTGCTGCAAACCAGGAGGGAACCAATGCGGCCATGAGGCAGAGGGCCACGGCGGTGGAGCAGATGGTCAGCAGGTCGGTGATGTCTGTGTGGGCGGGGATGCTGGAGAGGAAATAGATGTCCTGGGGGAAGATGTCGCGGCCGGTGATGGCGGCGATCTGGTCGCGCAGCCAGTTGCGGATGCCGAGGAAGAAAAAGCCACCTGCCAGTCCTGCCACGACACCAACAAGTGCCACAATGCCGGCCTGTGAGACGAAGATGGCAATGATCTGCCAGGCGCGTGTGCCCAGGGCGGTGAGGATGCCGATCTCGCGGCGCTTTTTCACGGTGACGGTGATGGTGGTGTTCATCACACAGATGGCGGCGACGAGCATGATGAAGAGGAGCAGGAACCACATCATGGTGCGCTGGTTTTCGACGGATTCGAGCATCATGCCGTGCTCCTGCACCCAGGTGCGGTAGCCCCAGCCGTAGGGAATGGCACCGGACTGGTAAACTTTGTCCATGATGCGTTCTGCGTTGTCCGGGTCCTTGAGCTCCAACTCGATGCCGCTGACCCTGCTTTCGAGATTGAAATACTCCTGGGCGACGTGGAGCGGCACATAGCCGCGCTGTCCGGCGGTGTCGGCACGCAGTGTGGCGACGAGCGTTAGGTCCTTGGAAAGGACAGTGACGTTATCGAGAGCTTCGGCGCGTTTTTTTTCCTCGGCGTCTTCGGGGATTTCGCGCACCTGGTGGATGAACTGGTTTACACTGTCGGCAGCGTGGACGACGAGGGTGTCGCCCACCTTGGCGCCGATCTCGCGGGCAAATTTGTCAGTGAGAATAATGGTGTCTCCCTTGAGATCGAACCGGCCTTCCTTGATGTGCTTGGAGAGTTTGTTGAGCAGGGCGTTGTCTTTTTCATCGGTGAGGCCGATGACGCTTACTCCTTGGAGACTGCCTGCATTTTCCACGACAACGACACCTTCTCCGACTGGAACGGCAGACTCGACATCAGGAAGCTGGGAGAGTGTCTTGCGCAGCTCGCGCCAGTTCACCGGCTCTGGGGCGCCGGGCTCTCCTTGGTGGGCGCTGATTGGCTGCACCATGGCGTGGGGCTCAAAACCGATGAGCATCTGGCGAAACTCGCGCTGCCAGCCGCTGAAGACGGACATGACAAATACCAGCACGCCGACGCCGAGCATGACGCCAAGCATGGAGATCACAGTAATCACCGATATGAACGAACGCGTGGGCCGCAGGTAGCGCAGGGCGAGGAAGAGGGGGGCGTTGGTCATGGGGACGGAGAAAATGACGAATGAGTAAATCCGAATGACTAACAGCAACTCAATGAGGGGTGATCACCGCAAGTTCCGGGTTTGTTCATGTTTAATCGCGGAGCGCGACGGCGGGGTCGACGCGGGCGGCGAGCCACGCTGGGGGGAGTGCGGCGATGAGGCAGAGAGAGATGGAACCCAGGCAGGTGATGGCGATGAACCAGGGTTCGATCTGTGCGGGGATGGTGGCGAGGAACATGCCGGAGTCGGCATTGGTGCTGCCACCGCTGAGCACTGCGATGCCCATGCGGATGTCGTCACGGAAGCGGAGCACAAGACCGCTGAAGACAAGCCCGAGCAGGGTGCCAAGGGTGCCGACAAAAGCGGCCTGGGAGACGAAGATGCCGATAATCTGACTCTGGCGTGAACCCAGAGCGGTGAGAACGCCGATCTCCCGCCGCTTCTGCGTGGTGACGGTGATGGTGGTATTCATGACGGAGAAGGCGGCAACAACAGCGATGATGAGCAGGACGATCCACATCATCACGCGCTCGTTGCTCATGGCCGCGAGGCGTGCATCGCCTGCATCTGTCCAAAGGGAGGCGCTCCATCCAGCAGGGATCAAACCGACGGCGGTGAAGCGTTTGATCACGTCTTTCACTTCGTCAGGCCGCTTGAGTTCGATGAGCACGCCGCTGACCTGATTGCCGAAACCGAAGATTTGCTGCGCAGTTTCGAGGGTTACATAGCCGTAAGAGCCTGCTGATTCCGTCCGAGTGGTGCCTTGGAGTGAAACCTCCATGGGATGCAGCTTGATCTCCTTGTAGGCTGCATGGCGTTTGGCTTCATCCTGCTCATCGGAGGCTATGCGAAAGCGTTTGACTGCGCTGGTGACATTTCCGGAGGCATAGACGCTTACCTTGGCTCCCGGGTGGGCATTGAGCTGACCGGCCACGTAATCAGCGCATACCAGGCCACCGGGGGCAAGTTCGAGAGAACCCTCCAGTTTGTGTCTGGCGATCTTGGCCATGTAGAAGGCGGCTCCGTCTTTAGGCAGGCCGAGAACATCCATGCCAGACTGCATGCCGTCGTGCTCGGCATACATGACGCTGCTGATGTAGCTGCAGGCGGCCAGCACTTCGGGCTGCTCGCGGAGTTTGGAAAGAAGCCCGGCCGTGGAGCTGGCGTCGGCCGGTTTTTTGTCCTGCGGGTGCAGGAGGATGTGCGGCTCGGAGCCGATGAGGACTTTGCGGAACTCGCCCTCAAAGCCTTTCATCACGGAACTGACCACGATCATCATCAGCACACCGACGGCGACGCCGAGGATGGAGATGATGGTGATGACGGAGACAAACGAACGCCTAGCGCGCAGGTAGCGGCGGGCGAGGAAGAGGGTGGCGTTCGATAGCATGCGAGGCGGCAACAAAGCGATGCCCGCGCTATTTCGCAACTGCCGTAATGCCAAAGAGAGGGAGCGATTTCTGCACGGACTGGTAAACGCCCCAGCCGAGCGGCACGGCGATCCAGGTCCAGGCGATGAAGAGGGTGAGGGCTTTCATGGCAGGTCAGGCTTGGGGTTTTCGGGGAGGTGGTATTTGGGATCGACCGGGCGGACGAGGAGATTGGAGATCAGGCCAATGGCGAGTAGGCCGAGCATGAGATGGAAGATGGAATTGTAGGCCTGCTCCGGGGGCATGGTTTTTTTGTTGGCCACGGAGAGGCGGTCCACGAGCTGGGGGCCGATGATGGCGGCCATGGACCAGGAGGTGATGAGGCGGCCATGAATGGCCCCCACCTGATAGCTGCCAAAGAGATCGCGCAGATAGGCCGGGATGGTGGCAAAGCCGCCGCCGTACATGGTGAGGATGAGGCCGGTGGCGATGACGAAGAGCGTGACGCTGCCCCGGTGCTGGATGGCAGGCACGCTGGCATACAGGGCGGCTCCGAGAATGAAGTAGATGCAGTAGATGGCCTTGCGCCCGATGAGATCAGACATGGAGGACCAGAAGAATCTGCCGCCCAGGTTGCAGAGCGAGAGCAGGCCGACGTAGCCTGCTGCGGCTGCGGGCGTGACTTTAAACATGTCCTGAATCATGGGGGAGGCCTGGCCGAGAATGCCGATGCCGGCGCTGACATTCATGCAGAGCACCACCCACAGCAGCCAGAACTGGGGCGTCTTCCAGGCGGTGTCCACCGCGACGCTGGCTGTGGTGACGAGCCTGGAGGTGTGCTGCTGCGGCACCCAGCCCCGGGGCTGCCAGCCATCCGGCGGCACGCGAACCAGCAGGGCACCGAAGATCATCGAGACGGCATAGAGGCCTGCCATCACGAGCAGAGCCTCACTGGCCCCCACGGAGGTGGGGCCGGCAAAATGCTTCATCAGCTCCTCAGCCAGCGGCCCGCCGATGAGCGCGCCGCCACCAAAACCCATGATGGCCATGCCAGTAGCCATGCCTGGGCGGTCCGGGAACCACTTCATTAGAGTGGAGACTGGTGAGATGTAGCCCAGACCGAGGCCGATCCCGCCGATCAAGCCATACCCGGCATACAGCAGCCAGAGCTGATGCCAGCGCACGGCCAGGGAGGTGAGCGCCAGACCACTGCAAAAGCAGAGCATGCTGGCGAGCATGGTTTTACGCGGACCGCTGCGCTCCACCCACTTGCCAAAAAACGCAGCTGAGAGGCCCAGAAGGGCGAGAGCGATGGAGTAGGCCACGCCCACGTCGGCCTCGCTCCAGTCTCCAGCGATCGGAGCAGAGATGCCGAGGGCTCTGGCGAGCGGCTTTTTAAAAACGCTGAAGCCGTAAACCTGCCCTATGCACATGTGAACAGCGATGGCGGCCGGAGGGACGAGCCAGCGGCTGAAACCGGGGCTGGCGACAGTGGCTGCACGGGAGAGAAAGCTCATGGCTGGAGGTCGGTAGGTGGTGCGAACAGCTTTTAGCCGGTTTGCCACAGCGGGGACAAGCAAAGATTAAAGGACGACAAGAAAGGCACGGCCCCGGACGTTTCGACTCATGCCCGGTGATACCCGCCAGGCTTTAAATACCAACCAAGAAAACACGATGAAAACACTGTTCACCATCTGCGCTCTCTCGTTTGCCTCGGCCGCCATGGCCGCTGACAAATGCCCCATCAGCGGCAAGCCCGCTGACTCCAGCATCACCAGCACCGGGAAAGACGGCAAGACCGTCGCCTTCTGCTGCGAGAAGTGCAAAGCCAAGTTCGACGCCAAGAACAAGTAACCAGCAGGTGCCGGCAGCGCCGGTGCATGCAGAAGCGGAACCAGTCTCCTGGTTCCGCTTTTTTTGTCTCTGTGCTAACGGCCTTCGACTTTGTTCTGGTAGGATGTGAGCACGAAGTCTCTGTCCCGAGCACGCAGGAGGGCATCTTCGAGAGAGATGAAGCCGTAAGAGGCCAGGTGGGCCACGCTGTCATCGATGGTGTGCATGCCTTCGCTGGCACCGATCTGAATGAGGCTCGGCAACTGCTGAAGCCTGCGGGAGCGGATGCAGGAGGCGATACCCTGATTGTTGACCATGATTTCAGAGGCCATGACCCGCCCGTCCTTATCAAGACGCGGCATCAGACTCTGACAGATCACGCCCTGAAGGCAGTTGGCCAGCTGGGAGGCCACGAAGTCCTGCTGATCTTCCGGGAAGGCGTCCATCATGCGCATGATGGTGGATGGAGCGTCCTGGGTGTGGAGAGTGCTGATAACGAGGTGCCCGGTCTCTGCGGCGGTGAGGGCGGTGCGGATGGTCTCCAGGTCGCGGAGCTCACTGATGATGATGACATTGGCATCCTGGCGCAGAGCGCTGCGCAGAGCCTGGGCGAAGCTGTGGGTGTCCGTGCCGACCTGGCGCTGACGCACGAGGCTGCGGGAATGCTTGAACACGTACTCGATGGGGTCCTCGATGCTGACGATGTTGGCCTGGCGCTCGCGCGCGATGTGCTGGGTTATCGAGCTGAGAGTGGTTGTCTTGCCGGAGTTGCTGGTGCCGGTGACGAGGATTAGGCCGTCGCGCATTTTGCAGAGGCTTTCCACCGTGGGGCCATGGCCAAGGTCCCGGAGCTCAGGGATCTGGTCGGGGATGAAACGGAAGGAGGCCTCGATCTGGCCAAAGACGTAGCAGGCGTTGCCGCGGAAGCGACCGAGACTGTCCACCTGAATGGCGAAGTCCAGCTCCCAGTCCTGCTCCAGGGCGGCGCGCTGGGTTTCTTTGAGCACACCAAAGAGAAGATCCCGGACGTCGTTGACGCTGAGAGCCTCGCTGGTGAGGGGCTGGAGCTTGCCGTAAATGCGGCCCATGGGCGGAGCGCCGACGCTGAGATGGAGGTCGGAGCCGCTCCGGCTGGTGACCATTCCAAGATATTCGACGAGATCGTGGTCGTGCATGGCAGAAGGGGGGGGATCAGGAGATGCCGCGGACAGCGCGGCGGAATTCAGCCTCATTGCCCACGGCGGCTGCGGCTTCAGATTCTGAAATGATGCCTGCCTGATAGGCGGCCACTGCAGAGTGCATGAAGGTGCGTGAGTTTGGATCACTGCCACGGTTCATGTAGTCAGTGATGCTGGCGAGGCTGCGTTTGGAGATCCAGTCGCGTATGGCTCCGCCGTTTTCCATGTACTCGGCGAGAAGGAAGAGCTTGCCGTGGACATTGGGCACGAGCTTCTGGCACAAGACGCCGATCATCTGGTGGGCGAGCATGTGGAGGCCCATGCCGAGCTGCTCCGGCGGGAAGAGATTTACAAAGCGCTCCATGGTTTCGGAGACATTGGCGGAGTGCAGAGAGGCGAGCACGAGGTGGCCGGTCTCGCAGGCCTGGAGCGCAGTGAGGGCAGTCTCCAGGTCGCGGATTTCCCCCACAAAGATGACATCCGGCGCCTGACGCATGGCGCTGCGCAGACCACGGGCAAAGGTGGGGGTGTCCCGACCCACCTCACGCTGGGTGAAGAGGCAGCGGTTGTTGGAAAAGACGTATTCGACCGGGTCCTCGATGGTGACCACATGCCGGGCGATGTTTTCATTCATCCACTGCAGGAGCGCCGCCAGCGTGGTGGATTTTCCCTGGCCGGTGGCACCGGTCACAAGGATGAGGCCGTTTTCTTTCTGAGCCCAGCGCTGCAGCAGCCAGTCTGGAGCGCCCAGGGTGTGGAGAGGCGGGATGTCTGTGCGGATGCGGCGCAGCACGGCTGCCATGCGACCTAGGACCTTGTGGAGATTGACACGAAAGCGGACGTGGCTGCGTGAGATGAGGCCGGAGTCGCGGTCAGTGTCGTTGAGAGTGTCTCCACCGCAGGCCTGCCAAAGCCCGGCCATTTGCGGGAGGAGTATGGGATCATCCCCAAAGATCATGAGCTGCTCCGCGATTTTCATGCGAGGCACTTCTCCTTCCTGCAAAAAGATGTCGCTCGCCTGGTGATCTTCAGCGGCCTGGAGGATGTCGTCGATCGTGATAGCCATGATTCTTGATAAATGCTAGCGGGCGCGGCCCGTGTGCTCAAGCCTGCACTGGAGCTTTTGTTACCGGGAATCCGCCTAGCTATCCGCAGCCGGCAGAAGCTGGCCGCAGTACCAAAGCATGCGTGGCAGGTGGAAGGGGCCCTTCCACATGTTGCCCTTGAGTCTTACGGAAGGCGATCCGTCGCGGTGAAGATAGCCAAACCACTCGCCGTGTTCAGGATCAGGGAAGTGGGCAAAGCTCCAGTCGTGCACCAACTGGTGCCAGTGGGCGTATTTCTGCTCTCCGGTGATGTGCCAGGCCAGGTGCGTGGCGATGACGGCCTCATTGTGCGGCCACCAGAACTTCATGTCGTGCCAGTACTCCTGCACCGGTTTGTCAAAGACATCGCGGAAGTAGAAGATGCCGCCATGCTCCGGATCCCAGCCGCGCTGCCACATGCAGTCGAGGATCTGCTGGCCGAGGCGGATGTAGCTCTTTTCGCCACGCCAGCGGCCCTCATGCAGGATAAACCAGGCGCACTCCAAGGAGTGGCCGGGATTGAGCGTGCGTCCGTCAAAGTGGTCCATGATGGCGCCATCCGGGGCCACGACCTCCATGAGCGCGCCCAGGTCTGGTTTGAAGAAGAACTGCTGGATCTCCAATATGAAACGGTCCGCCCACTCTGAGCAGGTGTGGCCGGAGATCCTGATGTCGCCGAGATTGACGCGAAGCTCCTGTGAGGTGGCGATGCCGATCATCAGCGCGCCGATGCCCATGGCGGGGCGTGTGCTGGGCTCGATCTTCGGGAGCATCATGCCCTTTTCAAAGGAGTACTTCAGGTAGGTGGCAAAGTCTCTGCGCGCACGCTCGGCGTAGCTTTCGTCTCCAGTCGCCCTGGCGTAGGCGGCATGGGCGATGGCGGCGAAGGCTTCACTGAAGACATAGCGCCGCATGCGCAGCGGCCTGCCGTCACGGGTGACGGTGAAGAAGAGTTTTCCATCGGTGGAGCAGCCATGTTTTTCCAGAAACGCGAGGCAGGAGCCAGCGGCATCCAGCCAGTCGCGGCGTTTTTCCACGGTGTTGTAGAGCGTGGAGAGCATCCATGCAGCGCGCCCTTGGAACCAGATGCTCTTGTCTGTATCGAGAATGGAGCCGTCGCGATCCAGAGAGGTGATGATGCCGTCATACTCACGATCCATGCCATGCTGCATCCAGAAGGGCATGACGTCCTGCAGCAGGGTGCGGTGATACAGATCCTTCAGCGTCTGGCGGTGGGCGGGATCGGCAAGCGTGCGAGTCATGCCGCCCATTGTGGCGGTTCCGCCGCAAACGTCACGCGTTCCTTCGTCAAAGGATGGGTGAAGGAGATGCGTCGTGCATGCAGGCAGAGCGGAGGATCGCCTACGGCGAGGGTCTGAGTCTCGCCGATTTCACCATCAGAGAGATAGGCGGCGTCTCCCACAATCGGGAAGCCGAGGTGCCAGAGGTGGATGCGGATTTGATTGGTGCGTCCAGTGAGCGGGCGGGCCTCCAGCAGGGCGGTGCCGTCGGCATCCCGGCGCAGGACGTGAAACTCAGTCCGAGCCGGCTGGCCATCGGCATCCACGTTGCGGCCACCCAGCTTGCCGGCTTCGCTGCTGACGGGGGCATCGCAGATGAAATCGTCCTGGGGCGGGTGTCCTTTGACACGAGCCAGATAAACTTTCTCCACCGCACCGTGTTCAAACTGGGGCTGCACCATGCTGGCGAAGTGGCGTGTCTTGCACAGCACGGTGACACCGGTGGTGTTGGCATCCAGCCTATGCACGCTGCGTGGTTTGAGTGGATGCCAGACGGTGTTGAGGATGTATTGCAGGGTGTTGCGATTGAACCTGCCGCCCACGTGCACGGGCAGTGGTGCAGGCTTGTTCAGCACGATGATGGCCTCATCTTCAAAGAGGACGCGGATGTCCGCATTTACATCAGGTTCGCATTGCGCAGGCTTGAGGTGCAGGTAGCGCTCTCCGGCGCGCACGATCTGACCTGCGGGTACTATAGTGCGGTCATCCGTGACGATGCGGCCTGCCTCGCAAACGGCGAGCCATTCTTCGCGTGGGATGTGGGGCATCACATGGCAGAGGCAGTCCAAGATGGTGAAATGGTCGCAGGCCTCGGGGACATTGAGCGGGCGCGTCTGATCATAGGGCACGCTGCCTGGCAGCGGAGTCACCGCTTTGTGCAGGGCTGCATGGCGCTGCTCCAGATTTTCCTGCTGCTGCTGCTCGGTGGTCTTGAAGCAGTAGGGGCAGGACACATGCTCAACGTAGCGGGGGTCTGCCTGTTCCTCGGCAGTCAGAGGCGTCTGGCAGGCGAAGCATTGGGAGGAGGCTGTCTCATGCAAGCCGGGATCGACACCGACACGCTGGTCAAAGACAAAGCACTCGCCTTCATAGTGGGCGCTACCGCATTCCTCGAAGTACTTCAGGATGCCGCCCTCAAGCTGCCAGACGTGCTCAAAGCCTTCGCGCTCCATGAATGGGGCGGCTTTTTCACAGCGGATGCCTCCGGTGCAAAAAGAGACGACCTCCGCCTTTTTCATTTCCGGCGGGAGCAGGCGCACTGCTTCTGGGAAGTCGCGAAAGGTGTCGATGCCGGCAACTACGGCGCCCTTGAAGGTGCCGAGCTTCACCTCGTAGTCATTGCGTGTGTCGTAGAGGATGACGGGGCGGCCTTCATCCAGCCATTGCTTGAGGACCTTGGGCTCCAGGCGCGGTGAAGTGTATTTGGCGGGTTCGATGCCCTCCACGCCGAAGGCGATGATCTCTTTTTTGATGCGGACGAGCATGCGGCGAAAGGGCTGCTCCGTGCTCTCGCTGTACTTCGGCTTCAGGGTCTCCAGACCGGGGATGGCGCGCAGCTCATCCACGAGGGTGTCCACATTCTCCCGCACGCCGGCCACGAACATGTTGATGCCCTCGGTGCTCAACAGGATGGTGCCTTTGAGGCCCAGGCTTTTGCAACGCTCCAGCAGCCGGGTGCGCATTTCCTTCAATCCGGAAAGCTCGGCAAACTGGTAGCAGGAGATGTTGGTAATCGTGGCGGGGGCAGACATGGGCGAGGCAACAAGCACATGATGAGGCGGACGGCGAGCGCAAAGAGAGCCTGCACAGGATACGCGCAGTGCGGCGCAATCGAGATCAGGGCTTGCCACGTGCGGTGTTTCCGCTCCATTCCGGGCACATGAAACGAACGTTCCTTCTCCTTGCCGCCGCCACCACATTGCAGGCCGCCGACTGGCCCATCTGGCGCGGTCCCAATCACGACGGCATCTCCGGTGAAAAGCTGGCTGGAACGGCGGTCAAAAAAGTGTGGGGGGCACAGATCGGCACCGGTTTTGCCTCCTTTGCGGTGGCTTCCGGAAAGGTGTACACCACCGGGCACGCGGATGGAAAAGACACGGTCTTCTGCTTTGAAGCCGCCACAGGCAAGGAAGTCTGGAAGCATGCCTATGCCGCCGATCTCGGAGACAAATACTATGAGGGAGGCACCTCGGCCACGCCGACGATCGACGGGGGCAAGGCCTATCACCTGAGCCGCTGGGGAGACCTGATCTGCTTTGATGCGGCCACCGGCAAGATCGACTGGCAGAAGAACATCCAGAAAGAAACGGGTGCAGACATTCCGGACTGGGGCTTTGCGGGATCGCCGCTGGTTCTGGGGAAGCTGCTGATCGTGAATGTGGGCAAAGCCGGCACGGCTGTGGAAAAGGCCACCGGCAAGACGGTGTGGACGAGTGACAAAGCCAGCTCGGGCTACTGCACGCCATATCCGATCACGGTGAGTGGCAAGGCGCAGGTGGTGCTGAGCTCCGGCCGGGCCTACAAAGGGGTGGATCCCACGAACGGCAGCGTGCTGTGGGAGCACACGTGGTCCACCAGCTATGGGGTGAATGCGGCTGATCCTATTCTCAGCGGCACGCAGCTCTTCATTTCCTCCGGCTACAACAAGGGCTGCGCCCTGCTGGACCTGGCCTCCGCCGAGCCGAAGGAGGTCTGGCGCAACCGGGTGATGAAAAACCAGTTTAACTCCAGCGTGCTGATCGAGGGCCATCTGTATGGCAGCGATGGAGATTCAGACAAATCTCCCAGCCTGAAGTGCATCGATTTTGCCACGGGGACCGAGAAATGGAGTGCGGCGGATGTTGGCTTCTGTTCGCTGATGGCAGCCGATGGCAAGCTCATCATCATGACGGCGAAGGGGGAGCTCATCATCGCCAAGGCTGATGCGGCAAAGTTTGAGCCCCTTTCCCGCACGCCGGTTCTCACGGGGCGCTGCTGGAGCACGCCCGTGCTGGCCAACGGCCAAATCTACGTGCGAAATGCCGCCGGAGACATGGTCTGCCTGGCTGTGCAGTAGCCGGGCTGGGGGTGGGTCATGCATTTTCTCAATGCAAGCTCGCAAAGGGTCGATTGGTCAGAGGGAGCGGGAGACTGGAAGCTGCGCCTGCATGAAAATGAGATCTTCAACCGCCATCCCATTCTGGCTCAAGCTGACCTACACCGCTTTCATGGCGGTACTGATCCCCGTTTACTGGTACCACTACGGGCCCAGCAATTTTCTCTATTTCTGTGATGTGGCGCTGCTGCTGACGCTGGCAGGCATCTGGCTGGAGAGTCCGCTGCTCATCTCTCTGCCTGCGGTGGGGATTCTCCTGCCGCAGGCGCTCTGGTGCGTGGACTATGGGGTGCAGCTCTGCGGATACGAAATGAGCGGCATGACGGCCTACATGTTTGACGGCCGGAGACCGCTGTTTCTGCGCGGGCTTTCCCTCTTCCACGGCTGGCTGCCGTTTCTGCTGGTGTTTCTGGTATCCCGCCTGGGGTATGACCGGCGTGCCTTGAAAGGCTGGACGACCTCTGCCGCAGGCTTGTGCCTGTTTGCGTATGTCTTTCTGCCTCCAGCGGGAGCTGTTTTGCCAGATCCTAATCTGCCACGGAATGTCAACTACGTCTTTGGCATGAACGACGCACAGCCGCAGGCATGGATGAACCCCGGTCTTTATCTCGTGGCATGGATCGCGCTGCTCAGCATCGTGGTCTATGTGCCCACGCACCTCGTGCTGAAGAAACTCTGCCCCACGCCTGAACAAGCCGCCGCCAAACGCGCATGAACGACTCCCTCTCTCCATCTCCCACCACCTCATGGCAGCGCGGCTTCTGGAGCCTCATGGGGACGCAGTTTCAGGGGGCGTTTTCTGACAACGTGCTCAAGTGGCTGGTGGTCTATCTGGTGATCGCACGGAAGCTGCCGAAAGAGCAGCTGGATGCGCTGGTGTCGGATTCGGGCATGTACTTTGCCATTCCGTTCCTGCTGCTTTCCATGCTGGGCGGCTGGATGGCGGATCGATACAGCAAGAGGAGCGTGATGATGGGGGTGAAGGTGATGGAGGTCGGCATCATGCTCTTTGCCACGTATGCGCTTTCTTCCGGCAGGATGGGCCTGCAACTGGCGAGCATCTGCCTCATGGGCGTGCACAGCGCCTTTTTTGCGGCGTCAAAATACGGTGTGCTGCCTGAACTGGTGCCTGCATCCCGGCTGTCGTGGGCCAATGGAGTGATCGAGATGCTGACCTTTCTGGCGGCGATTTTTGGCACGCTGGCGGCTGCCTGGCTGGCGGAGAGCTTTGCGCACAAGCCGGAGTGGGCAGGGGCCATCCTGCTGGGGCTGGCGATGGCAGGCTGGCTGATGAGCCTCGGGATTACCCGAGTCCCGGCAGCGTCGCCAGACAAACCGCTGCGCCTGAATTTCCTGGGGGATCTGTGGCGGGAGTTTCGCTGGATGCGTACGGATCGCGATCTGTGGCGGGCGAATCTCGGCAACACGGGTTTCTTTTTCATCGCCATCCTGATTCAGATGAACCTGGTGCTGTACGCCGAGCAGGTGCTGCACATCAAGCCGATGGAGAACAGCGCGCTGCAGGTGGCGCTGGCGATTGGCATGGCTTCGGGGAGCATGCTGGCGGGGAAGCTGAGCGGAGATCACGTGGAATATGGGCTGATCCCGCTTGGGGCGTTTCTGATGGCGGCCATGGGGTTTGTGCTGGGATGCGCAGATATTTCCAGGACGGTGTTTACCATCTGCCTCACGCTGCTGGGCATCGGAGGAGGCATGTTCATCGTGCCGCTGGCGGCTGTGCTGCAGCATCGGCCGCCTGCGGACCGCAAAGGTGCGGTGCAGGGCGCGGCCTCCTGGCTCTCCTGGGTGGGCATCTCTGCCGCCGCGATGCTGCAGAAGGAACTGAACACCCGCCTGGGCTGGACACCGGGAGACATCTTCTCGCTGTGCGGAGCCGCCGCCGTGGTGGGTGGTGTGTATGTGACGATGTCGCGCCCGCAGGCGCTTCCTGCCTTGCTCAAACGCTGGACCACTGGCAAGCAACATGGCTGAAATCCTACTGCTACCCTTCGGCAGCGCCGGCGATGTCTTCCCCTTCATCTGGCTGGGGAGGCAGCTCAAGGCACGTGGGCACCGGGTGAGGATGATCACCGCGTGTTTGTTTGAAGAGCATGCGCTCAGGGCCGGGCTGGAGTTTATCTCGTTGGGGAAAAGAGACGAATTTGAGGCGATGATCCGTGACCCGCGCATCTGGAAGTCCGGCATCGGCACGAAGGTCGTGTTTGATTTTGCCGCCAAGTCTGTGGAGCCTTATCTGGAGGCCATTGAGAGCTGCGGGGCTGTGGATTTGATGCTGGCACCTGTCACGGCCTTTGCCGCACGACTGGCGCGTGAGAAACATGGCATCCCGCTCGTCACCGTACACCTGCAGCCGGCTGTCTTTCTAAGCGTGCATGAGACGCCGCTGCTGCATCCGGCCATGCGGCTTTTTAACAAGCTGCCGGTGTGGCTTAAGAAGCTGGTTCTGGCGCTGCCAAATCCGGTGGACCTCTTTGCCCTGCCGACGGTGCGCCGCATCTGTCATGCAAATGGGGTCAAGCCGCCGCGCAGCCTGTGGCGTGAGTGGTGGGATTCTCCGGATGGGGTGCTGGCTTTGTTTCCAGACTGGTTTGCCAAGCCGCAGCCGGACTGGCCGGTGAACCTGATGCAGTCGAACTTTCCGCTCGAAGATCTGGCGAAAGAGCAGGAGCTGACGCCCGAGCTGCAGGCATTTCTGGCTGAAGGCGAGCGCCCGGTGGTCTTCACTCCAGGCAGTGCGAATGTACAGGCAACGCATTTCTTTGCCGTGGCGGCGGAGGCGGTGACGCGCATCGGATGCCGCGCGGTGTTTGTGACTCGTGAGCCCGGGCAGGTGCCGAAGGACCTGCCAGCAAGCTTTCTCACGGTGGAATACGCACCTTTCAGCGCCTTGCTGCAGCATGCGGCGGTGTTTGTGCATCACGGCGGCATCGGCACAATGTCCCAAGGATTTGCCGCCGGCGTGCCGCAGCTGATCATGGCCATGGCGCATGATCAGCCTGATAACGCAGAGCGGCTGGAAAGACTGGGAGCTGGCATAGGGCTAAGTGTGCGGGAGTTCAGACCCGGGCGGGTGGAAAAGGAGCTGAGGGCACTGCTTCATGACGCAGGCACAAGGCAGGCTGCGAAGGCATGTGCCGAAAAACTAAGATGCACGCCAGACGCAGAAGAGTTGATGAAGATGATTGAGTCATGCACGAAGCCGACTGCATCTGCTGAATGAGGTGCCAGCCTGAGGTGCTTTTATTCATGGGCCTGTCGTTTTCAGAAAGCTTGACTGCCCCCTAATCTTCCATGCAGGCTTAGCAGCGGACTCTCATCATACACATGGCTAAAATCTATCTCCTCCCCATAGGAACCACGGGCGACCTGCTGCCTATGATCTGGATTGGACGCCAGATGAAGGTGCGAGGTCATGAGGTGGTTATGTTCTGGCTTGAGGCTTACCGCGAAACGGTGCAGGCAGCCGGACTGGAATTTGAAGGATTCGGGGAAGAGGGCTGCGAAGAACCCATCCGCAATGCCTGTTACTGGAAGATGCATGAGGGGCTCAAGCTCTCCTATGATTTTGCGGGAAGGTGTGCGGTCATGTGCATCCATGCAGTGACGAAGCGGATGGAAAGCCAGGGGAAGCCAGATATGCTGATGGCGCCGATCATGAGCTTTGCGGCGCCGATTTTACGATCACGGCTGGGGGTGCCAGTGATCTCCACACACATGAGCACGCTGCAGCTTCTGAGCTCGCATCAAGTGCCACGGGGAGTGCCGTTTGGGAGGCTGCTACGGCTGCTGCCGCTGCCTGTGAGGCGCATCCTCCTCCAAAGGGTGGCCCCCTATGACCATCTGGCCAAATCGCATCTGAGCCAATGCTGCAAGGAGCCGGGGGAAAAGCCTCCGTATTGGCTGCGGGACTGGTTTTATTCTCCGGACGGTTCTCTGGTGCTTTTCCCATCGTGGTATGTGCCTCCGCCGCCGGACTGGCCGACAGGCACCTATCAGTGGGATTTTCCCATGGAAGATCTGTCGCACTCCAAAAGAATGGATCCGGATCTGGCTGCTTTTCTAGATGCTGGCACGCCGCCGATCGTTTTTCGCTTCGGTAGCGATTCCACGCGGTCGAGGCAGTTTTACAGAGTGGCGGCTGAACTGGCGGAGCGTCTCAAAAGCCGGGCCGTCTTTGTAACGCGGGAGGGAGATCAGGTGCCTGATGATCTGCCTGCCACCATCTTTACAGCCACGTATGTGCCGTTCAGCCAGCTGCTGCCGCGTGTGAGCGTGTGCGTGCACTATGGCGGCATGGGCACCATATCACAGTGTTTTGCGGCGGGGCTGCCGCAGATCATCGTGCCCATGGTTTTTGATCAGTTTGACAACGCGCACTTTGTTGAAAAGCTGGGAGCCGGGCTGCAACTGAGTCTGAACCGATGGTCCGTGGCGAATGCGCAGCCCCTGCTGAGCCGCTGTCTGGAGGACGAAAGCATACGCCTCAGTGCCAGGGTGTGCGCTGAGAGACTGAGGCAACGCAAACCAGTTTCAGAAATGGCGGAATGGATCGAATCAAAATTGAAGCCCGCAAGCACACCCATACAGACCTTCTCCTGATTTTTTCAATGCATGTATCGTTAGCTAATAGTGAATCCGGCCACGTCTTGCTGCTGCCGTTTGGTACTTCCGGCAGTGTGATCCCTTTTATCTGGCTGGGGCGCCTGCTGCTGAACAGCGGGCACCGGGTGACGATGATCACGGCGGGTATTCACGAAAAGCTGGCTGTCAGCGCCGGGCTGAACTTCGTTCCGCTGGGCAGCGATGTGGTGGAGAGGATGCTGAATGAGGCGGATCTCTGGCGTGAGGTGCATGGTTCCAAAGTGGCCTATCAACATGCCGGCGAAGCCACACGGCACTATGTGGGTGCGATCAAAGCGGTCATCGCCCGCGAGGGAGTGCCAGATCTGATGCTTGCGCCCATGATCTGCTTTGGAGCCAGGCTCATGCGCGAGAAGCGCGGGATCCCGCTGGTGAGCGTGCATCTTTATCCGATGATGTTTGTCAGTGCGCATGCACCGCCGCTGGTGGCACCGGCCTTTCGCTGGCTGCGCAAGCTGCCGCTGTGGCTGAGAAAAGCCATCCTGGCCATGCCCAATCCGCTCGATTTCATGGCGCTGCCAGCTGTCTGGAAGTGCTGTGATGAAAACGGAGTCACGCGGCCTCTCAGCCTGTGGCTGCAGTGGTGGCATTCTCCAGACGGGGTGCTGGCGCTCTTTCCATCGTGGTTTGCCGAGCCGCAGCCAGACTGGCCGACCAAACTGCTGCAGTGGAATTTTCCGCTGGAGGACATGGCGAAGGAGCATGAGCTAGATCCTGAACTGACACGCTTTTTGCAGTCGGGGCCCAAGCCGGTGCTGTTCACTGCGGGCACCGGGCAGTACCATGCCAGGGAGTTTTTCATCACTGCACTGGAGCTGACTCAAAAGCTGGGATGCCGCGCGGTTTTCCTGACGTCGAAGCCGGAGCAGCTTCCTGCCGACCTGCCGTCTTCGGTCCATGTGGTGACCTACGCGCCTTTCAGCATGCTGCTGCGGCATGCCTCGGTTTTTGTGCATCATGGCGGTATTGGCACCCTTTCGCAAAGTCTGGCGGCGGGCATACCCCAGCTGGTCGTGGACATGGCGCTGGACCAGCATGACAACGCGGAGCGTCTGGAGCGCCTGGGGGTGGCGCTGAGCATTCCGCGCAGCCACTTTACGACGGAACGCGCGCTGCCGCTGCTGGAGCGCTGCGTCTCGGATCCGGCGATGAGGGCGAAAGCGGGGGAATATGCGGCCATCATGCAGACCAGAGGTGATGAGGGAGCCATGATAAAATGGCTGGAAGAAAAATTCGTCGGCCAGCGCAAACGTGCATGCGAATGAAAGACGCTCCTGTTTATCTGATTCCAGGGCTGGGTGCGGATCACCGCAACTATCCTTCTCCCTGGACGGAGCTGCCCGGATGCGTCTGCCTGGACTGGCCTGAGTACCATGGCCGGGCATCCATGCCAGAGGTGGCCAGATTCATGGCAGAGGCATGGCACATTCCTCCGGGGGCTGTTCTGGTGGGCAGTTCCTTCGGTGGCATGCTGGCGTGTGAAATGGCGAAATTCATTCCCGTGAGAGCCTTGATCCTCGTCGCCACCTCGACTGAAGGCAGGGATTTCACCACGACGGTGAGGATGAAATGGCTCACGCGTGTGCTGCCGCTGCGGCTGGTGCAGAGTTTTCTGCGTGGCACCCGGTCGGCGCAGGAGCTGCTGTGGGGGAGAACGGCGACTCCTCTGGTCCGGGCTGTGCTTGACTCCATCCAGATGTTCGGCTCCTGCCAGGCGGGCTTTTACCGGGACATGTTTCAAGCCATGGACACCTGGGATGGCTTTGATGCGACGGATATTAGAATGCTTCGCATTCATGGCAGGCAGGACAAGCTGGTGCGTCCTCCTGAATGTGCGGATCTGTATCTTGAAGGCGGCCATATGATCGCCATGACTCAGGCGCATGAGTGCGCTGATTTCGTGCGGCGGTGGCTAGACAGCCATCAGCTGCCGCTCGTGAGCGCGTGCGGATGAGACGTGTGTGTTTCGACTTTGACGGTTTGTGAAAATGATCGAAAACAGATGGGCAAGATAAAAGCCGCCTCCCTTTCATGAGCAAAGTCGTTCTTCTACCCCATGGCACTGCAGGAGATGTGCTGCCCTATGTTTTTCTGGGACGCAGGCTGGTGGAGCGGGGGCATCAGGTGACGATGATCTGGATCGAATCCTTCCGAGCAGCGGCTGAGAGGGCTGGGCTGCAGTATGTGGCGATGGATGACGGCGGTTTTGAGGAGATGCTGCAAAACCCGGCGGTGTGGCATCCGCATGAGGGGCTCAAGCTGGGCTTTGCCTGCGCAGGGCGTTGTCTGGAGCCGAGGCTGAAGGCGTTTTTTGAAGACATGGAGAGCAACGGCGCGCCTGACCTGCTGCTGGCCCCAAGATCAAACTACGCGGCGCGCCTGCTGCGTGAGAAGCTGGGCGTGCCGTTTGTGTCCGTCGTCATCTATCCCATGGGGTTCGTCAGTGCGTATGAGGTTCCTGCGGGCATCCTTGCCGCAGGCTTGCTGCGTCTGCTGCCGGTCTTTGTGCGCAAGCTCATCTTTGCCACGGTGTCCCCGTATGATCGCTATGTGATGCCCTATGTGAAGGAGAGCTGTCTTGCCCATGGGGTGGTCCCTCCACGAAAGCTGAACAGGGAATGGGGATACCCCCCTGAAGGCGTGCTGGCTCTGTTTCCCAGCTGGTATGGGAGGCCACAACCCGACTGGCCGAAAAACTGTCTGCAATGGGATTTCCCAATGGAGGATCTGTCCATGGAAAAGCCGCTGCCGGCCGAGCTCAGCGAGTTTTTGGATGCTGGTGAAAAGCCGGTAGTGTTCACCCTGGGCACGGGCAACCACCACACGCTGCATTTCTTCACCACTGCGCTAGAGCTTTGCTCCAGGCTCGGCTGCAGGGCGGTGTTTCTGACCCGTGATCCCACTCAGATACCTGAGGGGCTGCCTGCCACGGTGCTGGCGGTGAAGTATGCGGCATTCAGCGCATTGCTTCCACGTTCACGGGCTTTTGTGCATCATGGCGGCATTGGCACGCTGGCTCTTGGCTGCAGGGCCGGGCTGCCTCAATTTGTGGTTCATATGGCCTGCGACCAGCCGGACAACGGCGAGCGTCTGGAGAAGATGGGAGTGGGGGTGACACTGGACGTGCGTCGATTTAACGTGGAGCGCGCACTGCCACTGCTGCGGCGCTGCCTGGAGGATGATGGCATGAGGCGCAAGGCGGAAGCCTGCGCCAGGCTGTCTCATGAACAGAGAATGCCTGAAAGCGTACTGGTGGGCTGGCTGGAGGACAGGATGCGCAAAGCCGGCCCTGTACACCAAAGGGTATGAAACGGGATGATGCCATGGAACCTGAACGCCGCTTTGGCCTGCTGCAGGCCACGGCGCTGAACATGTCCAACATGCTGGGTGCGGGGCCGTTCATCACGATACCGGCGTTGATGGTGACGATGGGCGGGCCGCAGTCGATGCTGGGCTGGGGAGTGGCTTTGATCCTAGCACTGGCGGACGGGCTGGTATGGAGCGAGCTGGGAGCGGCGCTGCAGAAGTCCGGCGGATCGTATGTGTATCTGCGGGAAGGCTACGGACGCGAGAAGTGGGGGCGCTGCATGGGCTTTCTCTTCATATGGCAGTTCATCCTATTGAGACTTGTATAATAGCCTG
>DDFC01000003.1 GCA_002336895.1 Verrucomicrobiaceae bacterium UBA1938
AACCAGCCAAACACACCCAGGGGCTGCGCGCCACGTGGGCAGACGCCGGTGGTCAGACAGATGTCCAAGCGCTTCGGGCGCTCGGTGATGAGCGCGGTGAGCAACCGTGGCAGCGCACGCTGGATGGTTTACCAAGGAGCGCTGGACGCCAGGCTTCTCATCCGCTTTTTGGAGCGGCTGGTGCGAGCGATGAAGGGACGCAAGGCATGTCTCATTCTCGACAACCTGCGTGTGCATCATAGCAAGCCGGTGAAAGCGTGGCTGGAGGAACATCGCGCGCAGATCACGGTTCATCACCTTCCCAGCTACAGCCCGGAACTCAACCCTGACGAGCACCTCAACCGCTCGCTCAAAAGCCAGCTGGGCCAGCTCCCTGCGGCCAAGGACGAAAACATCCTGCAAAAGCAAATCGTCGGCCCCCTGCGCTCCTGCCAGAAGAGGCCTGAGCGTGTCCGTTCCTTCTTCGCGTCAGCTTCTACCAAGTATGCTGCTTGATGTTCTATCTCTGTGCCGGATTAATAATGTTGACACCGTGGGTGAGCATGACGACGTCAACTCTGAGCTGGAATCCAGGACGACATTCAAACTCAGCGACCTCCTTAGCCACAACGCCAACGCCGTCCGCTGGCAGGTATGGACCGCGTTGCTGTTGCATATGCTCCTGTGCCAAGCGGCGCACCTCAACCGATGGGGGCACAGTTTTACACGCCTTGCCGTGGTGCGTTCGGCGATGTGCTAGCGGATGCTCCTTTGGGAGTTGCTGCGATGTTATGGGACAGCAGACGGAAGATTGCTCCTGTTGGAAGCTGCGCGCGCCGCATGGCCCCAGGCTTTGCGTCAGCGGGGACATTGTCGCATGGAACGGCGCATGCCTTATTTGCCAAGTAAACCCGCCAGAATTTGAACTCGACCTTCGTCACTTTTCAGCCCGTTCCTCTTGTGACTTCAAGCTTTGCAACTCATTCGGTATGGCCTACGAAAAGGTTCTGATGAGTTTTTACTTTATATATATACTAAATGTCATAATATTATGAACAATATCCATGATGCGGTTGTTGATGAGCGACTTTTGAAATGGCGGACAAAAGCTGCGGAGGCATCACGCGGTACTAGCACAAGCGCGGTAGTTTCGGCGGCGCTTGAAGTTATCTTGCGTGAGGGGAAGACTGGAGATATGCTTGAGTACGGGGCTGGGACGGCTGTTCTTTTGATGCAGTTGATTGATAAACAATGGCAGGGTCGATTGACCGGAGTTGATCTTTTGCCGCGCCCAGCAGAAATTCCTGGTGAGGTTGAATGGTGCCAGGCAGACCTGAACATGCCTCTCGATTGTGATGAGGGCAGTTTTGACTTAATTGTGTCAACAGAGGTGATTGAGCATCTGGAAAACCCAAGGGCGGTCGCCAGGGAATTTGCAAGATTATTGCGTCCTGGTGGGCGGTTAATACTAACGACTCCAAATCAAGAGAGTATTCGTTCATTATTAAGCTTAATAATTGCTGGACACTTTGCTTTCTTTCAAGATAGTTGCTATCCCGCTCACATCACTGCACTGCTGAGGAAGGATCTTGAACGTATTTTTACGGAAGCAGGATTTTGTGATATTAGATTCTATTATATTCCAAGTGGAGGTATTCCAAAATTTCCGCAGGTGACTTGGCAGCAAATTACTTTTGGCTTGTTAAGTGGGTGTCTTTTTAGTGACAATATACTAATGGAGGCATTTCTGCCTTAGGCAGTGAGTTAAAATGAGCATTGGCGTATCTATTAATGAGTAGTTTTGGCATCCAACTTCACGCAAATTTTATTCGATGCCAGCCGCAATAACGCGGCATGAATCAAATATCACTATATTACCGCAATGAAGCTGACAATTTCTCAAATGATGATGTTAGGTGCCTTTGGCACTGTGATCATCGTCTTTTTGTCCATGATGAACTGGCGGCGTGCGGTGCATGCTGCTTTGATCGTGGCTCTTCTTGAGGGGGCGATTCGGAAGTGGGTGTTTCCTCAAGGGTCTGAATTGGTGTATTTCTTCAAAGATATCATTTTATTGGGTGCGTACTTAAAGTTTTACATGTTCCCTGATCCGGACATCCGGGCATGGCGCCTGCGTATTCCCGGAACGTTCATAGCATGTGTCTGCATTACATTAACCGTTTTTGGGGCGGTTAATTTAAATATAGGTTCTGTGATTCTCGCTCTGTACGGCCTGAAAATTTATTTATGGTACGTTCCCCTGGCATTCATGATGCCCTTATTGTTTCGTGATGAACAGCAGATGACGGTTTTGCTGTTTCGTTATTCATTGTTTGCAATTCCTATCGGTCTGCTTGGAGTCGCGCAGTTTTTTGCCGGGCCCGATTCACCTATCAACACCTATGCGAGTAGCGACCTAGGTGGTGTGAAAGAGGTTGCGACCTTTGGGGTGGGTTATGGCAGAGCCCGTATCACAGGAACTTTTTCCTACATTGGTGGGCACAATGTGTTTGTGCTGGTCTTTTTTATCATTTCCATTTGCCTGTTAACCGCCATGGAAGGGAAGCGTCGTCTGGTGTTGCTTTTCGCTAATTTGCCTTTGCTGCTGGCTAATGCTTTGATGACGGGATCAAGAATGGCAGTATTCAGTCTGTTGGTCGTTGGATTGCTTATAGGCATGACTTCAGCCGTGAGCAGGCTTGGCAAATCAAAAAACTCCTTCTTTTATCTCATCATGGGCTTTGCAGTGGCCAGCGCCGGCGTCGGAGTCTTTTTCAAAAAAGCATTCGATGCATTTGAAGTGCGTCGGAAAACAGCAGGTGACACAGTGCAGGGACGTGCCTATTTGCATCATTTTGCAGCTATCGAAGCTGCAGCCAAAGAAGTCGATTTGATGGGATTTGGCATAGGCACATCACATCCGGCGGCACTTGGTATCAGGCGAGCACTTAAGATTGCACCTATTAAAAAAGAGTGTCCCTATTACGACAATGAAATTGGTCAGTGTTTGGCTGAACTAGGCTGGCCTGCGTTTATAATGTGGTATGCCTTTCGTCTTTTAATGTTGGTGCAATGCTGGGGCGCTTTCAGTCGCTCGCCTCCTTCCATCTTTCGCTCTCTGGCTTTAGGATTCTTCTGCTATCACCTTCTGCAATTAACCAACCAGATGGTGCTAAATCACACCGCCAATGTGTTTCTTTGTGCGACCTGGGGCTTCTGTCTTATTCCTCGGCTTGAAAACTTGGTGCGTCGTCCAAGGCATCTCCAAGCACCGCAGCATCGACAGCGATTGGTGCGTGGTGGCCGACAACAGCAGCCTGTGTTGCGTGGTTAAAGAGGTTCATGTCTAGCGAGACCGTGCCAATATCGGTGGCTGTGCCTGCATATCGGCGTTCGGCGCAACTGCGTACGACCCTAGAGCGCTTGCTTGCATGTCATCCCATGCCTGCGGAGATCCTTGTGCATCTGGACGGCAATGACTGTAGCCTGCGTGCTCTCGTGGAACATCGATTTCCCGATGTCAGGATTCTGTCTTCAGAAGATTTGTCCGGGCCCGGGGGGGCAAGAAACCTGATGATGAAAGAGGCTCGCTGCTCCTGGGTGGCTCATTTCGATGATGATTCTTTTCCGCAGGACTTGGATTATTTTGCCAAAGCCTGGAGCTTGATTGAGGAGTTGCCGCAAACAGCCGTTTTTTGTGCCTGCATTCTTCCTGATGAGATTGTTGATCCTCCCGGGTTGTGGTTGCAGGCATTTTATCCTGGGTGCGGCCACCTGATGAACAGAGATTGGTTTCTGAGGACGCGAGGCTACTTGCCGCTCCCAATAGCCTACAACCTCGAAGAGGTGGATGTGAGCATTCAGCTCAATGATATCGGAGGACAAATTTTGCAAACCGGGCAACTTCGTGTGTATCATGATCATCCAACACCTGAGCGTGAAGATGAAACTACACAGACGGCTATGATGATTAACACCGTTCTGTTCCCTCTTTTGCGTTATCCTGTGGTCTTTTGGCCTCAGGCTTTGGGCAGTATTTTGCGGAGGCTATTGGGTCTCGCGCTGCAGGGGGAGTGGGGCGTGATAAGAGGGGCTATGTGGAGTTTGCCGGATGCTGTTGTGAGGTATCTGCCACTGCGTTTCCCTGTCAGCATTTTCACGACATTTCAGTGGCTTTTGCTTCGTCGCAATCCGGAACGAGTTAACATTGTGAATGTGAGATAATGAAAAGAGGAGAGTGCATACATGTCTGGGTGCCTGGTATCAAAGATGGCAGCGGTGGAATCCAAGCATTTTCACGGGTTTATGTGCAGGCGTTGTGTGAGGCGTTTCCAGCCCTGAGAATTCGTGTTTTTGTCAAAAATGACCAACCTCACGACTCGGACCCCCTTCGATTGAGAGGGGTCCAGTTTATTTCGATGATCGGCTATCCTAGCTGGACCCGTACCTTTTTGATGATGGTGATTGGTGTAGTGGCAGGGATCCGAGAGCGGCCTCGCTGCGTGCTCACCACGCATCTTCATTTTCAGCCGGCCGTTCGTTTGATTCACTGGCTATGTGGCATTCCTGTAATGAGCGTGCTGCATGGCATTGAGGCGTGGAATCTGCGGGGCGGACTTCGCATCTGGGCCATGCGAGCGGCTGATCATCTCATGGCTGTCAGCCACCACACTCGGAAGGTTGTGGTTGACTCGTATGGACTGGATCCAAGACGAATCAGCGTGGTGCCAAATACATTTGATGAGAGCAGGTTCACCATCGGACCCAAACCGACGCATTTGCTGGAGCGTTATGGTTTAAAATCTGATGAGCCCGTGATCATGACCGTAAGCCGCTTGGTGGTGGCTGAGCGGTACAAAGGACACCGCCAGATTCTGCAAGGACTGAAGGAGCTTTGCCAGAGGTTTCCTGGCTTGCGCTACCTTGTAGTGGGTGCAGGTGATGACATGCCGCTTTTGCAGGAGCTTGTGAGGGCTTATGATCTGGAGGAATGTGTCATCTTTGCAGGGTATGTTCCTTCGGAAGAACTGCCTGACCATTACAAGCTTTGTGATGTGTTCGCCATGCCCAGCAGCAAAGAGGGATTTGGGATCGTCTTTTTGGAGGCCATGGCATCAGGCAAGCCTGTCGTGGCAGGCGAATTGGATGGATCTGTAGATGCACTCGATCAGGGGCGACTTGGCTTACTAGTGGATCCTCATGATTCAATCAAAATCGCTGAGAGGATCAGTCAGGCACTCAAAAAAAGTCCTGCTGATGCCTTGTGGAATCATCCTGAAAAGCTACGAGCGTCTGTGATCAATCAATTTGGCTACCACCGTATAGGTCCGATGATGGCCGGAGTGGTGGAGCAGTTAATGCAAAATCCTGGTTTTGCCGCTGAGGCGTCTGATGGAAGCAAATTGTATCAGAATGTAATCGCCCCCAAGCCGCATATTGTCATTTTGACTCAACTGACTTCGCCATATCAGGTGGAGTTTTTCAATGCGCTTGCAGCTTCGCAAGAATGCCAGCTTGAGGTGATTTACCTGACCAGCCAGGATAAAAACCGGCAATGGGAGCTGCCGGGCATCTCGCATAGTCATTTGATTCTTTCAGAGACTCCAGATTTGAAGTCCAGTGCTCTGGAAGCTATACGCCTTGCTGATTTGGTTGTGTTTAATTTTTACACCGACGTTTTTGCGCTGAGAGCGATTAGAGAGCGTGTTAACTCACGTCGTCCATGGGTGTTCTGGGGGGAGCGTCCAGGCGCTTATCAAGCTGGTATATGGGGTGTGATTGCAAGATGGATTTTGCTCAAGCCACTGCATCGCAATTCTGCTCCTATTTGGGCTGTCGGTGCTTTCGGAATTGAAGGATATCGCCGTGAGTTTGGAGGCAGCCGTATGTACTCCAACATCCCGTACTTCTCCAACCTCAGGAGATTTATGACCTTGCCGTTACGGCCGGCTCGAATGCGCACATTTTTTTATTCGGGTGCTTTTTCGCATCGCAAGGGGGTGGATCTTCTAGCTGCCGCTTTTGCGCTGGTGGCAAAAGAGTACCCTGAAGCTCGGTTGGTTCTGATGGGGGCAGGTGCACTGGAAGAGAATCTCAAGGGGCAACTGCAAGCATGCGCCAGCCAGGTGACGTGGCTTGGGTTTCAGTCTTGGGACGAACTGCCAGCGGGATACGCAAAGGGGGCTGTTTTTTGTTTTCCATCTCGTTATGATGGCTGGGGTCTTGCACTTGTTGAGGCGCTGGCATCAGGCATGCCTGCGATTGGGACAAATCGAACCGGTGCTGCCATTGAATTTCTTGTTTCAGGCAAATCTGGCCGCTTGATACCTGCGGGGGAGGTTGAGTCTCTGAAAAATGCCATGATTGATTTGTTGAACATTTCAGACGGTGACTTTGAACGTATGCAGCTAGAGGCCAGAAAATCTGTATCGGCCAGTACGTTGGAGCAGGGAGTGAAACGTTTCATGACGTCCACTTCAGATGTTCTGGAGCGCTATAAGGCGCGTTTTAAAACGCCGGTGCAAGCTTTGTAATTACTTGTAGTGCTATGTGTGGAATAGCTGGATTGCTAAGCTCGGAAAAAATGGGCAATGACAGGCTGTCGGGCGCGTTACACTCGCTTGTAACTGCTCTGAAGCATCGTGGGCCGGATGACAATGGAATCTGGACAAATGCGTCGGGTACGGCCGGGCTGGCGCATGTGCGCCTGGCCATACTTGATTTATCTCCTGGCGGTCATCAGCCAATGCAAACCGCTGATGGACGCTATCATATCACATTTAACGGGGAAATTTATAATTTTAGGGAGCTGCGGCAGGAACTTGAGAATGATGGAGTGTTTTTTGCCAGTCATTCGGACACCGAGGTGTTGTTGCGTCTGTTTGAGAAGTATGGGGCGACCATGCTTCCAAAGCTGAGGGGCATGTTTGCGCTCGCCATATGGGATGAGAAGTGCCGGCGTTGCTTTCTTGCCAGAGACCCGCTTGGCATCAAGCCATTGTATTATACCACAGCAGGGGGCAGGCTGGCCTTTGCCTCAGAGCTGCGTGCACTGCAGGCCTCTGGCTTTGCTAGGCAGCAGCTGGATGCTGAGGCTCTGGTGCGTTATTTTCAAATGGGTTCGGTGCAGGAGCCGCATACATTGCTGGCTGATGTGCATTGTCTCGAAGCGGGGCATTATTTGATGTGGGAGCAGGGGCGGTTTGCCAAAAATTGCTACTGGCGAGTAATGTTCTCTTCAGATGACATGGAGTCTGGAGATGCCGTGCAACTGGTGCGGCAGGGGCTGCTGGACAGTATCAATGCCCATTTCGTCAGTGATGTGCCGGTGGGGATTTTTCTGAGCGGCGGAATTGATTCAAGCGCTGTTCTAGCGCTGGCACGCGCTGCTGGACATGAAAAAATCAGCACGTTTTCCATTGGTGTTGATGATGCGGGCATGGACGAAAGCGCTCCTGCCGAGCGGACGGCAAAGCATTTTGAGGCTGACTATCATGTTTTGAGGCTGGATGCGACGAAGGGAAGTCAGATGTTCGCAGGCTTTTTAGAGGCGATGGACCAGCCCAGTGTGGACGGCTTGAACACCTATGCAGTGTCTGCTTTTGCAAGACAGTGCGGCATGAAGGTGGTGCTTTCCGGTCTTGGAGGGGATGAGATGTTTGGCGGCTACAAAAGCTTCGATATGGTGCCGCGTCTGCATGCTCTTAACCGAGGCATGCACATGATCCCACTGGCGGCCGGTTTGATGGGCTGGGCTCTGGAGAGAAACCCCTATTCAGCCAAGCTAAGACGCGTGGGGTCGATGTTACGACTGCCTCCCACCGTAAAAAACTCTTACCGGGCTTTTCGTGGTATTTTCTCTTTTCATGCGGCCAAGCTTCTGGCCTCACGCTATCTCGATTGTTCCTATGAAAGCCTTCCGGATTTGCCAAACCATCAGATCAAGGTGGATGACATGCGCGATGCGGTCAGCAAGTGCGAGCTGACACTCTACATGCGCAACCAGCTGCTACGAGACAGCGATGTCATGAGCATGTCTCAGGGGTTGGAACTGAGGGTGCCCTTTGTGGACCGTGCGTTATTTGAGCAGGTTTCGAGAGTGCCTGCGCATTTCAGATTGCGTGCGGGCAAGCAGATGCTGCTGGAGGCAGTTCCCGAAGTTCCTGAATGGATCAGAAGCCAACCCAAGCGTGGTTTTGTGTTTCCATTTGAGAAGTGGATCGAGCAGCAGTGGGGGCAGCAGTTCGCGGAAGCCACACAGAAGCTGCCGTTCAAGAATCCCACTTGGTTTACGCGTTGGGCGGTATTTATGCTGGATCACTGGCTTGCGAGATCGGCTGGTTACGGAGGCGCGACCGCTATCTGATTTCGTCATGCGCGTTCTTCACGTCATGCCTTCGATGGACCCGGCTTTCGGTGGGCCTGTGGCGGCTATTCATGTGATGGCGCGTGGGTTGCAGGAAGCTGGTGTTGATGTGGATATTGTGACGGTGCACCCTCAGGCTCGTTCAAAAAACAGCATGAGAGAATCGCGAGCCGGGCTGCACTGGTGGTCGTTTCCAGTGCAACTTCCTGGCTATGGTGTATCAATGTCTTTGATGCGATGGCTGCGAGATCATGTGTGTGAATACGATCTGGTTCACGTCCACGGGGTTTTTAGCTTCTCCAGTCTTGTCGCCCAGCGTGAGGCGCATAGAGCTGATGTGCCGTATGTGGTGCGGCCTTTCGGGGTCCTCAATCGCTGGGGAATGGAGCGGCGCAAGGCTTGGCTGAAGCGCCTGATCTTCAAGTGGCTGGAAAAGCCGCTGATGGATCATGCGCAGGCTCTGCACTTCACCAGCGAGGAAGAGGCGATGGATGTGGCCCGCCTGAAGATCAAGGCGCCAGGGCATGTGATCCCCCTGGGGCTAGATCTGTCTCCCTATGAGCAGCTTCCTCCTGCGAGCCTGTTTGAGTCCCGCTTTCCAGACTTCATCGCAGACAAAACGATTCTCTTCCTGTCTAGGATCGATGTGAAAAAGGGGCTGGATTTGCTGCTGCCAGCTTTCAAGAAAGTGCTTTCCATAATAAGCGGAGTGAAGCTCATCATCGCGGGGGATGGAGACCCGAGCCTGCTGGCAGATCTCAAGCTGGAAGCTGAGCAGCTAGGGATTTTCGACAGCATCTTGTGGACTGGGTTTATATCCGGTGATGTGCGCCTCGCTGCGATGGCGAAAGCCACGATTTTTTGCCTGCCCTCGCGTTCGGAAAACTTCGGCATGGCCTTGCTGGAGGCCATGGCCTCGGGGCTGCCCTGTGTATCCACCGATCAGGTGGCCCTTAGTGTTGAGGCAGCCCGGGAGGATGCTGTGTGCATGACCTCTGTGGATATGGGGCCGGTGGCTGCTTCTCTGATCTCTCTGCTGCAGGATGAGCAGCGGCGCAGAGAGTTGGCCTCCAGGGCTCGGGAGTATGCGGCAAAGCATCATTCCATGGCGGCTGTGGCAGGTCGCTTGAAAACATTTTATGAACAGCTTTGTAGTTCCCGACGAAGCATTAATTCTCATTGCTGATGGAAGGCAAAACGACATGCATGAAAAAAGCGCTTATCACTGGTATCACCGGGCAAGATGGCTCGTATCTGGCAGAGCTGCTGCTGGGCAAGGGGTATGAGGTGCATGGTGTGATTCGCCGTTCATCCAGCTTCAACACCGGGCGCATAGACCACATCTACCAAGATCCACATGCGGATGGTGTACGGATGAAGCTTCATTACGGCGATCTGGCCGATGCCGTGCAGATGGTGAAACTGCTCTATGAACTGCAGCCGGATGAAATCTACAATCTGGGGGCGCAGTCGCATGTGAAGGTCTCGTTCGACATTCCTGAGTACACCGGAGATGTGGATGGGGTGGGCACGCTGCGAATTCTGGAGGCCATCCGCGAGACTGGTCTGATGAAAAAGACACGCTTCTACCAGGCGTCATCTTCGGAGATGTTTGGCAAGGTGCAGGAAGTGCCGCAGACGGAGAAGACGCCGTTCTGGCCCAGATCGCCCTATGGCTGCGCCAAGGTCTTCGCTTACTGGCTGACGGTGAACTATCGTGAAAGCTACGGCCTGCATGCCTCCAACGGGATTCTTTTCAATCACGAATCTCCCCGCCGTGGCGAGACATTCGTCACGCGCAAAATCACTCGTGCCGCCGCACGCATCAAGTTGGGGCTGCAGGACAGGCTTTATCTCGGCAACCTTGACGCTAAACGCGACTGGGGCTTTGCCGGTGAATACGTGGAGATGATGTGGCTGATGCTGCAGCAGGACCAGCCGGATGATTACGTTGTGGCCACGAATGAAACTCACAGTGTGCGCGAATTCTGCCAGGAGGCGTTCGGGCTGCTTGGTCTCGACTGGGAGCAGTACGTGGTGCACGATTCCCGATACGAGCGGCCCGCCGAGGTGGATCTGCTGATTGGGGATCCAGCCAAGGCGCGCAGGCAGCTCACCTGGGAGCCCAAGGTGCGCTTTAAGGATTTGGTGAAAATAATGGTGGATGCCGATCTCAAGCTGGCTGAACACGAAGCCAAAGTGAAGAGTCTCTGAAGCATGATGAAGCTGTTTATTTCCGGGCACAAAGGCATGGTGGGGAGCGCGCTGGTGAGGCGTTTCCAGAAAATCTTTGGCGTGACGATTGTCACGCGCACACGGAAGGAGCTGGATCTGGCGGATCAAGCGGCGGTGGCTGCCTTTTACGCCACGGAAAAGCCGGATGCCGCCATCATCGCCGCCGGCAAAGTGGGAGGCATTCATGCCAACAGCACCTATCCAGCCGAGTTTATCTATGAGAACCTCGCCATTGCCAGCCACTGCATTCACAGTGCCTGGACTTCGGGTGTGAAGCGGTTGCTGTTTCTGGGAAGCTCCTGCATTTACCCCAAGCTGGCACCGCAGCCCATCACTGAGGACAGCCTGCTCTCTTCGGCTCTGGAGCCGACTAATGAAGCCTACGCCATCGCCAAGATTGCAGGGGTCAAAATGGCCGAGTATTACCGCAAGCAGTACGGGGTGATCTATCACTCGGCCATGCCCACCAACCTTTTTGGTCCAGGAGACAACTATCATCCGCAGAATTCGCATGTGATGCCCGCGCTGATCCGGCGCTTTCATGAAGCCAAGGAGGCGCGCAAAAGCGAGGTGCCTGCCTGGGGCACGGGCAGCCCTAGACGTGAGTTTCTTCACGTGGACGATCTGGCAGATGCCTGCGCTTTTTTGTTTCAGCTGCCGGACCCGCCTGATCTTGTAAATGTCGGGTTTGGCTCTGACATCACCATTCGCGAACTGGTGGAGCTGGTGGCGGAAACGGTGGGCTATGAAGGAAAGATCGTCTGGGACGAATCGAAGCCGGATGGCACGCCGCGTAAACTGCTGGACACCTCGCGCATCAATCAGCTCGGCTGGACGCCGCGTATTCCGCTTCGGGAAGGGCTTGCACAGACCTATCGGGCATTCTTGGATGAACTTAGTTCCAATCGTCTGCGCAGCTAGATCATGAAAATTCTTCTGCTCAATCAGTGCTTCCATCCGGACCACGTGGCCACGGCGCAGCATCTCACAGATCTGGCGCATGAGTTGGTCAAGGCGGGGCATCAGGTCACAGTAGTGGCTTCGTCGCGTGGGTATGACAATCCGGACATCCGCTATCCTGTGCGTGAGACGTGGCAGGGCATCGACATCCGCCGCATCTGGACGCCGGGTCTGGGCAAGCGGGCCAAATGGCGGCGATTTGTGGATTTTGCCGTCTTTTGGGGCAATGCGAAGCGTATTCTGTTCTTCCTGCCTCGGCAGGACGTCACTGTGTGCCTGACCTCTCCGCCGCTCATCTCCACGCTCGGTACTGTTGTGGCCCGGCTCAAAGGTGGGGCTGTGGTGCCCTGGGTCATGGACCTGAACCCTGATGAAGCCGTGGCCGCAGGCTGGCTGAAGGCCGGGGGCTTCGTGGAGCGCACGCTCACGTTCATCCAAAACTGGAGCTTCCGACGCGCCTCCCGCATTATTGCTCTGGATCGCTTCATGGCTGACCGGCTACGAGCCAAGGGCGTTCGATCGGAGGTGATTCATACGGATGCGCCGTGGTCGCATGATCAGGCCATTCAGTATGATGTAGCCGCGCGGGATGCCTTTCGTGCGGAGCATGGACTCACTGGCAAATTCGTGATCATGTATTCCGGCAATCATAGTCCATGCCATCCGCTGGATGCCGTGCTTTCAGCTGCGGATCAGCTCAAGGGAGAGGAAAAGCTGCACTTCCTGTTCGTAGGCGGCGGCAGTGAGTTCAAGAAAGTGCAGGCGTTTGCCAGGGACAAGGTGCTGCAAAACATCACCTGTCTGCCGTATCAGCCGATGGAAAAGCTCTCGGGCTCGCTTTCCTCGGCGGATTTGCACTTGGTGGTGATGGGGGATCCCTTTGTGGGCATCGTACACCCCTGCAAGATCTACAACATCCTCACGCTAGGTATTCCGTTCCTCTTCATTGGCCCGGATCAAAGCCATGGTGCGGATCTGGCGCGGCGGCTGGGCAATCCTGCGCACGGCCGTGTGGCGCGGAATGGGGATGTGCCGGGCATTGTGCGGCAGATCCAGGAGGCGATGGAGCGGGGCACGCAGCCAGTGTATGAGGCGGCCAGGGCGCTCGGCGCGGAGTTTTCCCATTCGGTGCTCTGCCCGCGGTTGGTGCAGGTCATTGAGCAGGCGGCTGCAGCACGCGCTTGATCAGCTCGTAGCTCGCATAGCGTTCGGTGTCGGGGAAGTCGTGGTCGGAATCGGGGTGCACCACCTGCAGGTGCGACTCGGCTCTGTGGAGCTTGAACAATGGCAGAGCTGCGCCCGCGATCCGGTCCACACTTTGCCAGTGGAAATTGGCATCCCGCAGCGGCGCATTCACAAAGACGTGTCTCGGGGCCAGGCAGGCGATGAGTTCGTAGTGGTCCCAGGGGCAGTCCTGCGGATGGCCAAGATAGTCTGCCATCCTCATCATGTAGCGCTTCTGCACGTAGCCCTTGATGTTGCCGCCATAGTAGTCCAGCAGCGAGTCAAAGCCGCAGCTGGAGACGATGACCTGAATGCGGTCGTCAAAAACGGCGGTGAAGATGGAATTGTGCCCGCCCAGTGAGTGGCCGATGGCTGCATAGCCGTGGCTGTGATCGACGAAGGGCTGGGAGTCCAGGTAGTCCAGGCCGCGCATGTTGTCCCAGATGGCCTTCATGGTGCCGCTGGGCATGTGCAGTGCTTTAAGGTCGGGCTGGTAATCCGCCAGCAGGGGATAGCTGGGGGAGAGCGTCACAAAGCCTCGCTCCGCCAGCTCCTGGGCATACTGCCGGTGCGCTTTGCCGCCCAGGCCCACCACCACTTTGAAGCCGATCTTGTTTTCCGTGGGGTGCAGGCAGAGTACGGCCGGCATCTTCTTTCCGGCCAGAGCGGTCTTGGGGATGCACAGATAGGCTGGCACCCTGCCGTCCGGCTGGGAGGTGTAGGTGATCAGTCGCCGCACATAGCTGCCGCAGTCGGTTTCCTCCAGCGTCTGAACATCGAGCGGACAGCGCATCTCTGGGCCGGGCAGGGGGCCAATGACCTGTAGGAAGCCTGCTAGCGCCTCTTTGCGGCGGGCTTCCCACTCAGCCGCGTCGTGGGCTGTCTTGACCGTGCCGTCCTTGGCATGGTATTCGAGCAGGTTTGTGCGGCTTAGCCCTCGAATCGGCGGAATATCCTGGGCTGAAGAGGGGAGCCAGGGCAGGGCAAGGAGGGCAAACAAAACGCGGCGCATGGGAGCCATACGCCGCGTATGAGAGATTCTTTGGCGCACTTTGGCTGCGGCGTCATTCGTCCCGGCGGTTGTTGCCCAGCAGGAGCATCACATAGTAGAGAAAGGTGCCCAGGGCGCTGATAAAAGCGGCCACGTATGTCAGCGCTGCAGCGTCCAGCACGCGGCTCATGGCCGCGGTTTCTTCTCCTGGCGCCACGGCTCTCGTGCTCGCAAGCACGCGCTTGGCACGCGCTGTGGCGTCAAACTCCACTGGCAGCGTGATGAGCTGAAACAGCATCACTATGCCAAAGCAGAGGGCGAGCACCGGCAGGGCGATTCGTGGGGCGAAGTAGATCAGGCCAAAGCCGACAAACGGAATGATCTGACCTGCGATGGAGGTGATACCCACAGCCGCCATGCGCCACTGCAGCGGCGCGTATAGCTGCTGGTGCTGGATGGCGTGTCCGCATTCATGCGCTGCCACGCCCAGAGCCGCCACGTTGGTGCCGTAGTAGTTCTCCTCGCTCAGCATCAGTCGCTTGTTTGCCGGGTCGTAGTGGTCGCTTAGCTGGCCGCCGATGGGGTGGATGGATACGTCACGGATGCCGTTCAGATCCAGAATACGCTGCGCGATCTCGGCCCCGCTCAATCCTGAGCGTGCCGGTACCTGCGAGTAGCGAGCATACGCGCTTTTCACACGCCAGGAGGCGTAAACGGACAGGGCAATCGTGCCCAGTGTGATGAGAAGGTAGAGAGGATCAAAGTGGATGCCGGGGGTGTACATGGCGAGATGAAATGTGGGTTTGCCTATGGATACGCGGCAGGAACCGTCTTGGGAAGTGTCTGGGCATTGCAAAACTGCGCGTAGTTTGTCACACAAAATCCCGTGTTGCGTCCCCGTCAGGCTGCGATTGAGTCAGGCGAACATCATTCATGGAAACCACATCTCCTACATCCGCCCCAGCTGCCTCTGAGTCTATTCTGTGCAGTATTACCACCTGGTACTACCGCCGCATGGGCATGCTGGCGGGGTTATGCCTCGTCTTTGGGCTCGTTTTCCTCCATGATGGTGTCTGGGGGTATCCCAAGGTGGTGGAGATTGCGAAAAAGAAGGAGTGGTTTTTGAAGGAGTTTCTGCCGTCTTTCGATGCCGCCAAGCGGGAGGGGCGGATGGAGCAGTGGCTGGCGGACACCAAGGCCAAAGGGCTGCCCACCGGGGTGGATGGCGACTCCCCACGCTGGAAAAGCTATGCCGCCAAGAACGGCTGGGATGAAGAGCCGAAGCACTACACCGACCACGAGATCGCCGAGCAGTTCTACTTTGCCTACGGCTGCTTTGCGGCCGCTGGCATTGCCTGCATTCTTATCCTGTTGAACCGTGGCAAAGTCCTTCGCGGAGAGACCGACCACTGGGTGACGCCCGAAGGCGTGCAGATCGCCTACAAGGATGTCTTCCGAGTGGACAAGCGCAAATGGGAGCACAAAGGCCTGGCCTATGCATGGTACCGCACACCGGCCGGTGCCGAGAAGCGTGCGGTCATTGACGATCTGAAGTTTGGCGGTGCTGACCAGATTTTGACCCGAATTCTCGGCCGGTTCAGCGGCGAACTGATCGAAAAAGTGAGCGAACCCGATACTGGTGAAACACAGGCGGCAGGCACCGAAAAATAGCGGTATTTAGCCAAGGTGAAAAAAGGTGGGAATTTCCTCTTGCTAAAACAAACTCAGCCGCTAAAGCTCCGCCCCATCCCAACAACCCCCATCTATGGCAGAGAACATCACAGAAAAAGTCAGAGACATCATCGTTGAACAGCTTGGCGTGAATCCCGAGCAGGTCACCTCCGAAGCCAAGTTCATCGAAGATCTCGGTGCCGACTCCCTCGACACCGTGGAACTGGTGATGGCCTTTGAAGAAGAATTTGGCATCGACGTTCCCGACGAAGAGGCTGAAAAGCTTCAGTCCGTGGGCGACGTTGTTCGCTACGTCGAAGAAAACGCCGAGTAATATCGGTCCCTCAACCCTTAATCTTAAAAGCCAGGCGGTTCGTCCCCCTGGCTTTTTTGTTTGGTTTGAGCACGTGCAAAACATGGTTCTGTCAGGGGGGGGCTTGCTACTCGTTGTGCGGCTCTGGAAGGCCTGTGGTGGAGCGATATGGAAGCCTTGTATGGTTGGCGCGCAAAGCAGCCCTGAAGCGGAGCTGAGGGGGCTTTTGGATTATTTTTACCCTCGATGATGCGAGTGCACGGAAGAACGTCATTGTATGACGAATAAGAGCAAGGGCTCGCGCTGGACTGGCGGCTTCATCGGGGCGCGCTTGCTCCTTGAGGATTCTTGACCTCAGGTTCCCTTGTTAAAACCTCAGCACATACTCGCCTTCCTTCTGCAGGTGCAGGCGGTCACGGGCGGCCATTTCGAGGTAGGCGTTGTCGCTTTTGATCCACTCCATTCGGCGCAGGAGTTTGTCGCGCTGGGCCTGCAGGTCATCCCGCTGCCCCTTGAGCTGTTCCAGCTTTGTCCTCATGGCTGTCTGGGTGTCGATCGGGTTGTCGCACAGGACATACACGACGGGGACGACCAGAAGCAGCAGGGTGAAGCGGCCGATCTTGAGAAATGCGCGCACCCAGTGTTCCCAGCCACGCTGGGGTTCAGATACGCGCACTTCTCGGTAGTTCATAGATCGGGTCTGTGATTAGACTTTCATGCGGCCGCCGAAGATGGCGTTCTCACCGAGTTCCTGCTCGATGCGCAGGAGCTGGTTGTACTTGGCGATACGGTCGCTGCGGCTCATGGAGCCGGTCTTGATCTGGCCGCAGTTTGTGGCCACGGCGAGGTCGGCGATGGTGTAGTCTTCGGTTTCACCGGAGCGGTGGCTCATCACGGCGGTGTAGCCGTGGCGGTGAGCCAGGTCCACAGCGTCGAGGGTCTCGGTCAGGGAGCCGATCTGGTTCACCTTCACCAGGATGGAGTTGGCCACGCCCTGGTCGATGCCCTTCTGCAGGAATTCCACGTTGGTGACGAAGAGGTCATCTCCCACGAGCTGGGTGGTGCCACCCAGTTCCTTGGTGATGGTGCCCCAGCCTGCCCAGTCGTTTTCGGCGCAGCCGTCTTCGATGGAGATGATCGGGAACTTCTTCTTGAGCTCGGCGTAGTAGGCCACGAGTTCGGCGGCGCTGCGCTCGGACTTGTCGGACTTCTTGAAGACGTACTTGTTCTTCTCCTTGTCGAAGAACTCGGAGGAGGCCACGTCGAGGGCGATGAAGATGTCTTCACCGAGCTTGTAGCCGGCCTTGTCCACGGCCTGGGCGATGACTTCCAGAGCGTGGTCGGCGCTCTTCAGAGTGGGGGCGAAGCCGCCTTCGTCACCCACAGCGGTGCTGAGGCCCAGATCGTGCAGGATCTTCTTCAGGGAGTGGAAGACTTCAGCACCATAGCGGAGGGACTCGGAGAAGGAGGGGGCGCCTTTCGGCATGATCATGAACTCCTGGAAGTCGATCGGGGCGTCAGAGTGCGCGCCACCGTTGATGATGTTCATCATCGGCACGGGGAGCACCTTGGCGTTCGGGCCGCCAATGTACTTGTAGAAAGGAATGCCCATGGTGGCGGCAGCAGCCTTGGCCACGGCCAGAGACACGCCGAGGATGGCGTTGGCGCCACACTTGGCCTTCGTCTTGGTGCCGTCGATTTCGCGCATGGCGTTGTCGATGCCCACCTGGTCGGCGGCGTCTGCGCCGATGAGGGCGTCAGCCAGTTCATTGTTCACGGCGTCCACGGCCTTGAGCACGCCTTTGCCGAGGAAACGCTTCTTGTCGCCGTCGCGCAGTTCGAGCGCTTCGTGCTCGCCGGTGCTGGCACCGCTGGGGACTGCCGCACGGCCCATGGCACCGCCTTCGATGTAAACATCCACTTCAACAGTGGGGTTGCCGCGAGAGTCGATGATTTCGCGTCCGATGACGCGTGAGATGGTGAGTTCGTCCATGTGGGTAGGATTATTTAAGTTTTGCTAATTAATGGGGATTTTTCAAGAAGGTTTCCAGAAATCTCCAGCAGGGCTTCATACACGGATGAAGCTGACGCTCAAATGGTAGTTTTGCCCGGTGCAGCAAGACGCGAGCCATCATGCCCGGTGCCTGCTGGGGAAAAGCCGTGCTGCTGACCTTTTGTGCCACGCATTTGTCACCCGGAAACCGGTGAGAAACGGTCTCAGCGCAGGCCGGTCTGGCCGCCGGGGACTGCCGGGGCCTGGACATTGATCTGCCCATTGGGAAGCTGAGAAAGGGGCTGCCCGTTGGGCTGAGTGGCAGGGGCTGTCGCTGGCTGTACCAGTGTCAGGGGCTGTGAGGGGGCGATCCAGAAGACCTGGCGCTGGCTTTCCTCCCCGGGCTGCTCCATCACGAGTTCCACTAGCGGCGGGTGCTGAAAGATCATCGGCGCTGCAGTGGGGTTCTCTTCCGCCCAAATCGTGACCCACTGCTGGGTGGCGGGTGTGTAGAGACGCCAGTCGCATTGGAACAATTCGTCAAACAGAACGACGGTGGTCACATTGGCTGGCTTGTTTTTGAGGACATCGTTGGGGTTGGGCATCGGCTGGCAGGAGAGCATCAGCCGCATGCCGCCGCCGGCCAGCCCCTGGGTGTAGAGCTTGACGATGAAGTTGGGCGTGCCGTCAAAAGGAGAGGGGACATTCTGCAGTTCCAGCTCGTTCAGGTACTGCCCGCCAGACTGGGTGGTCTTCAGGTTCAGCATTGAGGTGGCTGGGAGGGAGGTGAACAGGGACTCACAGAAGGTAGCAAAAGCGTGCCTGCGCGTGTCTCGTGCCTCGGCACGGTGCACGTCGTCCGCCAGGGTCAGTGTGCCTTGTGTGATGGTGTAGATGGCCGTGATCACCAAGGCGGTGATGCCCAGCACGATGATCATCTCCAGCAGGGTGAATGCTGCTCGCCTGCCGTTCCTCAGTGTTGTCAGCCGATGCGCATTCATGGCTGGAAGAGCGGGGGGTAGAGCCAGGTCTCGGTGCTGGCCTGCTGCGGGGTGCGGCCTTCCAGCCAGTTTGCCGTCACGCTGACTTCAAAGATGCCCTGCACGGGCCTGCCGTCGCGGTCTGTCAGCTCCAGGGGGGTGCGCCGTACGACATAGGTGATGGGGCCTTCCCTGATCTTCAGCTCCTCGGGCGGGTTGGCGACGGGGATGCGTGTCTGCTCGATCAGGATGGAGCGCATGCGCTCCTGAACAGACGCCTCATGCTGTCGTTGCAGGGTGTTTTCTCCGAGCTGGTGCACGGCCTCTACCAGAGCCACCACGGCCATGCTGAAGACCATGATGGCCAGCAACGTCTCCAGCAGGGTGAAGCCCTGTTTTCTCATGGCGTTTCCTCCATTTCCTGAAAGGTGGCGGTCAGAGGGTCGAGGATGGCCGTCACCGCAGCGTCTCCCTGCTGCCAGCGCAGGGTCAGCGGCTCGCACAGGCGGCCGGGGCTCAGGAAGAGACGCTGATTGCGGGAGGAGATGAATATGCTGGCACCGGCGCGCTTCACGGTCAGCTTCATGCCTCCGGCCAGTTCATCCAGCTCCACCTGCTGCCCTTGGGCGGTGGCCACGGTCCGCGTCATGGCCTGCATGAGCACGCTCTCCGCTTCATGCGCCACTTTCAGCAGCTGGTGGTCCTCATTGATGCGCTGCATCGCTCCCACGCCGATGCCGATGACGAGAGAGGCGATGGCGAGCACCACGATCATCTCCAGCAGCGTGAATGCGGCGGCGCGAGGGGGCATGCCCGGCAGAGAGGTTGGTTACCAGTTGCCGATGTCGTCCTCGGTGTTTTCGACACCATCAGCGCCGAGGGAGAATACATCGTATCCTGCAGGGTTGTGTTTGCCCGGATTGCGATAGACCAGCTTGTGCCCCCAAGGATCTAGGAGACCTTCAGGCTTGGCCACCTGCTTCCAGCGCTTCGGCTTGGGCTCGGCGGCGGGGCGTGTTACCAGCGCCTCCAGACCCTGAGCCTGGGTGGGGTACATCATGGCGCTGAGCTTGTAGGAAGTCAGCGCGGTTTCGATGCCTTTGATCTTGGATTGTGTGGTGACGTCCTGGGCATTGCCTTCGATGCCCTGCACCATCACGGCCACAGCTCCCAAGATAAGTGCGATGATGAGAAGTACGACCATCATCTCGAGAAGAGTGAAGGCTTTGGAGCTGAAGCGGGGGCTGGATGGCTGGATGTTTTTCATGGGTTGGAAAAATGTCAGTGCTTGAGCTGATTGAGGGTGGAAAAGACTATGTTGATCATCGTCCAAACGAGCCCGCCTACAAGTACTGCCATGACCATGAGCAGGCAGGGCTGGATGAGGGCGGTGGCCCGCTCGATCACACGGGAAAGCTGGGTGTCCATGCGCGTGGCGGCCTTTCCCAGCACCGTGGCCAGATGCCCGGTGTCCTCGCCGATGCGGATGACATCGATGGCCTGGGAGTCGAGGGCCTTGGTCTTTTTCATGGCATGGCTGAGGGACGCCCCCTCTTGCACCAGCACCTCCGCCTGGGAAAGGGCATCTTTCAGGTGCAGATTGGTGATGGCGCGGCGCACCAGCTCCAGTGCTGGCAGGAGAGGCACGCCTCCACGGAGCAGGCTGCCCAGCGTCTCAAAGAACTGCAGCTCAAAGTGCGCCCGCGTGATGTCGCGGATGGCGGGCAGGCTGATCATGAGCTTGTGCCACCACGACTGAAATGCGGGCGTTTTATGCACCGCCACGAGAGACATCACCACCAGGGCCAGCAGAATGGCCAGCGCCCACCAGTAGCCACGCAGAATATCGGACAGGGCCAGGCTCAGCCGGATCATCAGCGGCGGCTCCTTGCCGGTGCCGGTCAGCAGGGTGGAAAGCTTTGGCAGCAGGTAGGTCACCATGATGACCGCCAGTGCGGCTCCGGTGGCAAACAAAAATGCCGGATAAATCAGCGCGCCCACCACCTTGGCATGCACGGACTCCATCAGCCGCAGATGGCGTGCCTGGCGGTCCATGATATCATCCAGCGCGCCGCTGTTTTCACCGGCGGCGATCATGTTGCAATAGAGTTCATCAAAGGCCGATGATGCCTGACGAAGGGCTGAGGAAAGGGGCACCCCATTGCGCACCAGTTCACGCACCTGCCCAGCCAGGGTGCCCAGCTTGGACGCGCTGCGGTTTTCCATCGCGTGCAGGGCCTGCTCCACCTGAAGTCCGGAGGACAGCAGGTCTCCCATGTCTTCGGTGAAGCGGATCACATCCGCCTTGTTGAGCGCCAGCGTGGCGGGCTCGGCTGGCTGGGCCTTTTTCTCCTGGGCTGTGGAAGAGGCGGAGGACTGGGAGTGCGATTGCGACTGGATGGAGCGCGCCTGCAGTCCGCGTCGTGCCAGCTGGCGCAGGGCGTCGCTGCGGTCGGCGGCTTCGATGGTTCCGGCTTTGACCGTTCCGTCTGCGGACAGGGCTTGGTAGGCAAAGGCTGGCATCACTCAAACTCCTCGCTGGTCACACGTGCCACTTCCTCCAGCGTGGTCACACCGGCCGCCGCCTTCTTCAGCCCATATTCGCGCATGGGGACAAAGCCGTCTTTGCGTGCCTGCGTCTGCAGATCCGCTTCGGACGCGCGCTCGGAGACAAGCGTCTGCATCGTCGGCGTCATGAGTGCGATCTCGTAGAGCGCCACTCGGCCGGAGTAGCCTGTGCCACGGCACTGCTGGCAGCCGCCGCGTGCAGCACGGTAGAGTTTCATGTTCTTCGCTTCCGGGAAGCCAAGCTTCAAAAAGTCTTCCCGCTTGTAGTTCGCAGGCTCCTTGCATGCAGAGCACAGGCAGCGCACCAGGCGCTGGGCGATGAAGGCGCGAACCGCAGAGCTGACCAGGAAGGGCTTCACGCCCATTTCAATCAAGCGTGTGATGCCGGCCACTGCGTCATTCGTGTGAAGGGTGGAGAACACCAGGTGGCCCGTGAGCGAGGCGCGCACCGCGATCTCCGCCGTTTCCAGGTCGCGAATTTCCCCCACCATCACCACATTGGGGTCACCACGCAGAATGCTGCGCAGTCCGCTGGCAAAGGTGAGGCCGATTTCATTCTTCACCGGGATCTGCACAATGCCGGGCAGCTTGTTTTCCACCGGATCCTCAATGGTGACGATGCGGCGGTGTACGCTGTTGAGCTGCGAGAGGAAGGTGTAAAGCGTGGTCGATTTACCGGAACCCGTGGGACCGGTGACGAGCACGATGCCGTTGGGCTTGGCCAGCAGCACCTCGATGCGCTCGCGCAGCTCATCGCTCAGGCCCAGGCGATCCAGGGTGAAACGCTCCTGGCCCAGCAGACGCAGGCTGATGGACTCGCCCTCCACACTGGGGATGCAGGCCACACGGACGTCGATGGACTGGTTGTCCGCCTTCAAGTTGATACGGCCATCCTGCGGCAGACGCTTCTCGGCGATGTCCAGCTTGCTCATCACCTTGATGCGCGCGATCACCGATGACTGCAGGGATTTGATGTTCTCCGGCACGGGCACCTCATGCAGGAAGCCGTCGATACGGTAGCGGATGCGCAGGCTGTCTGGCTGCGGTTCCACATGAATATCCGTGGCCTTCTGCGCCAGGGCCTCGCGGATGATCTGGTTCACGAATTTGACCACGGAGGCGTCTTCATCCTCGTCATCGATGACGTTGGCTTCATCCCGCAGGTGGTGGTCATCCGTGCCGCCTCCACCAGCGGCGATGAGAGCGTCAAACGTGTCCGCCCCCACACCGTAAAGCTGCTGCACGGCATTGAGCAGCTCTGTGCGCGGCGTCAGGCACCACTTTACCGGCAGCTGGGAGACACGTGCCACCGCCTGTTTGGTGATGAGGTCAAAGGGGTCGTGACAGGCCAGCAGGAGACGACGCTGGGTCTGTGGCTCGTCGCTGGTGAAGCCCACAGGGTAGATCTGGTGCCGCACGGCGAAGCGTGCCGGAATGAGGCGCTTCAGTTCAGCCGCCTCGTCTGGGTGGGGCTGCGGGGACTCCAGCCACTGCCAGCGCAGTTGCTCAGCCAGATGGCGGGAGAACTGGCGCTCATCCACTGCTCCGCTCTCAATCAAAGCCAGTGCAGGGGAGATGCCACCCGCAGAGGCATGGTCCAGTGCGGCCTGCATGTCGGCAGCCTCCACACCGGCGGCCTGCGCGACTGATTTGAGAATGACGTTCATGCGTGAATATGAGGGGACGGGAATCCGGCAGGTGGCGGTAATGCCGGAGATTCAGCCGCTGAATGGCAGACTACAAGAAATCCACCCCCAGGGCTAATCTTTTCACGATGTCCCTGCCACTTTTCACCACGCATGTGAGTGGCAAAAAGTGACGAATTATTCACGAAGACGCCTGATCTCAGGCGGCGTCTAACCAAAGAGGGAGGTCAGAGGCTTTCCTTTGTCCGCCACGGTGAAGGGGCGCTTGCTGGGGCTGTAGAGCACCTGGTCCAGCGGAATGCCCAGAGCGTAGGCGATGGTGGCGTTGAAATCCGGGATGGTGACCGGGTTTACAGTAGCTTCGTCGCCGTTTTCGTCGGTCGCTCCATACACCTGGCCGCCGCGCACGCCGCCGCCCGCCAGCAGGCAGGTGAAGCCGCGCGCATGGTGGTCGCGCCCGTCATTGGCATTGATTTCTGGTGTGCGGCCAAACTCCGTGGCCAGCACCACCAGCGTCTCCTGCAGCAGGCCACGAGATTCCAGATCCTGCAGCAGGGTGCTGAGGGCGGAGTCCAGCTCATCGCAGAGCTCGGGCACACGGGTGAAGTTGGCGTTGTGAGTGTCCCAGCTGCCGAAGGAGACTTCGACAAAGCGCACACCGTTTTCCACGAGGCGCCGCGCCAGCAGGCAGCCCTGGCCAAAGCGGTCGCTGCCGTACTTGTCGCGCAGCTTCTCGGGCTCGCCGCTGAGGTCGAATGCCTTCAGCTCCTCACTCTTCATCATCTTGAGCGCGTCATCGTACATGTCGGCGTAGGCGCGTACGTTTTTGACATTGTAGGTCTCGGCAAACTGGCGGTCGAGCTGCTTGGCCGTGCTCAGGCGGCTGGCAAAGCGCTCTTCGGTGAACCACTGGTTGGTCTTCACGTTGTTGATGCCGCTTTCGGGATCATTGATCATCAGCGGGGCGAAGCGGCTCTCAAAGAAGCCTGCACCGGGATGGCGGCTGTCGTTTCCGATCATCACACTGCCGGGCAGCGTGGGGTTGCCACGATCCTGGAACTTCTGCAGCCAGGCACCCATGGAGGGGTGGCGGATGCTGCTGCGCATGGTGTAGCTGGTGTGCTGATAGTAGTTTCCCTGCTCGTGAGCGCCTTGGGTGGTCATCATGCTGCGGACCACAGCCAGCTTGTTCATCTGCCGGGCGATAAGGGGAATATTGTTCGAGACGCGGATGCCATCGACATTGGTGTTGATCACCTTCGTCAGGCCCATGATGTCGGTCTTGTCCGGCTTGGGGTCAAAGGTGTCCAGATGGCTCATGCCACCATTCATATAGAGGTAGATGACATTGCGTGCTGTGGCCGCCTGTTTCAGAGGGGAGGCCCCCTGGCCTGGAGCTGCAATGACACGTGGGGCAAAGTGCGCGGCGGTGCTCACGCCGAGGAAGGTCTTGGCGGCTCCAGAGACAAAGGATCGGCGGCTGAGATCGTGGCGGAGGGGATTCATGAGGCGTGCGCGTTTTTTGGGGTGCGCCCCTTTAACGCAGTCTCAGCGCGGACTTATCAGGAGATTTGCATTCCATTCCTAGCCCGGTGCCCGTCTGCCAAACTTCCGCTCCAGCTCTGAGGTGGAAATCTGCACCAGCGTGGGGCGCCCGTGAGGGCAGCAGTAGGGCATTTCGCAGGCGAAGAGATCTTTGAGCAGGGCCTGCATCTCAGGGATGGAGAGGACGTCGTTGCTCTTCACCGAGGCGCGGCAGGCGATGGTGGCGATGGCATCCTCACTCAAGCGCAGGCTGGATGACTTGGAACTCAGGCTGCTGAGTTCTTCGATCACCTGATCCAGCCAGGCGGAAGGATCGTCTGTTTTCAGGAAGGAGGGCAGGGTCTCCACCTTGAAGATGTTCGGGCCAAAGGGCTCGATCTCGATGCCCAGCCGGTTGAGCGAGGTCAGGTTTTGTTTCAGCAGATCCGCATCCCGTGGAGTCGTCTGCAGGGTGATCGGCATGAGCAGTCGCTGGCATGGGACACCTCCGGATTCGATGGCGCGGCGGAACTTTTCAAAGTTCACCCGCTCATGCGCAGCGTGCTGATCCATGAGCACCAGCCCCTCCTTGCTCTCCATCAGCACATAGAGTTTTTGCAGTACGCCGATGATGCGGAAATCCGGTGGAGCAGGGGATGCGGTGTCTTCTGCAGCCTGCCGGGGGGCTTCCTCAGCGTCCTCCTCATCCTGTTCTGGGGCGGTGGCCTGAGGCTCTGCCACCGGTTCGTCTGCTGTGGCTGCGGGCGCTGCCGGACGAGGCTGAACGGAAGGGGCGCTGCTGCGTGCGGCGGCTATCCTCTCCAGCACATCTGCCACGCGATGAGAGACTGCCGGCGTTTGGGCTGCCAGTGGTGTCTGAGGTCTTGCAGGGGCGATGTCGCGCAGCGGTGCTGATGAAGCTGCCACTGGCATGTCAAACTGCTCCTGTCGGGTGCTGGGCAGTGCGGGGCTGCTAGCTGTGGGATGCGGAACCGGCGCTGGGCGTGCCGGCGCGTGGCCAGTGGGCAGCTTGGCCGCCTTTTCAAGCGTACTGCTCACACAGCGGGAGATGGCCTCGCGCACACTGTTGCCGTCGTGAAAGCGCACCTCCTTCTTGGCCGGGTGCACGTTCACATCAAAGGCATGCGCATCCATTTGAATGAAGAGAAAAGTCACCGGATGCTGGCCTTTCATCAGCGCGGTGTGGTAGCCCTCCCGCAGGCCGTAGGAGATGCTGGCACTTTCAATGGGGCGACCGTTCAGATACGTGGTTTGCATCTGCCTGTTTGAGCGGCTCATGCCGGGACCACCGATGTAGCCGGAAATCGTAATGCCGTGCAGCGTTGTCTCTTCTACTTTCAGCAGGCGGGAGGCCAGTTCATCCCCAACCAATCCACGGATGCGCTCCAGCATGTCGCGCGTGGCAGGCAGGTGCAGCACCAGGTCGCCGTTGTGAGTCAGGGTGAAGGCCACCTGCGGATTCGCAATCGCGTGCAGCCGCAGCTGCTGCTCCACATGGGCAAATTCGGTGTTCTCAGTGCGTAGAAACTTGCGACGTGCCGGCACATTGAAAAACAACGAGCGTGCCTCCACCACCGTGCCGGGGGCTCCGCCGTGGTCACGCACAGCCACCATTTTTCCGCCGTTCACTTCGATCTCAGTCCCCACCAAGGCTGTTTTCTCCCGAGTGGCCATCCTGAAGCGCGACACGCTGGCGATGCTCGGCAGCGCCTCGCCGCGAAATCCAAAGGTGTGAATGGCCCCGAGGTCCTCCTTGGTCCGGATCTTGCTTGTAGCGTGGCGCTCCAGGCACAGCATGGCGTCCTCCCGGTCCATTCCAGAACCATCATCCACAATGCGAATCATCGCGATGCCGCCGCGCTGGGCATGCACCTCGATATGGTGGGAACCGGCGTCCAAGCTGTTTTCCACCAGTTCCCGCACCAAGGCGGCCGGGCGCTCCACGACCTCTCCTGCCGCCACCTGGCTGGCGAGTGCGTCTGGAAGAATGCGTATTTTGGCCATGAAATTGGATAAAGTGTATGGCGGGGAGCGTAGCCTCTCCAGTCATACAAGATTGTTACCTTGGACGCCTGATGGGGATTTGCAATCTCCGTGCTTCTCGGCCATCTGGCTGCTGCTCCCTTTTGTTCTGCCTCGCATGATTTCCCTGACCTCCAGCGCCATCGACCATCTGAAGTCCCTCATCGCCGAAAAACAGGCCGCCCCGGGCACCGGGCTGCGCCTCAGTGTGGAGAAAGGGGGCTGCGCTGGCTTTCAGTATGTGATGGCTTTGGACCATTCCAAGGAAGGAGATGCCGTGTACGAGCAGGAAGGGGTCTCTGTCATCATCGGTCCGGACAGTCTCAGCTACCTGCGCGGCTGCGAAATCGATTACGTGGACTCACTGGCGGATTCCGGGTTTAAGCTCAACAATCCCAATGCTGCCAGGAGTTGTGGCTGTGGCACCTCCTTTGAACCTCAGCCCACGGAAAACTAAGCCTTGGATTATTTGACCAAGCCAAAGCAATTGAAGCAAAGTATCTGCCAACTTATTCACAAAAATTCCTTTTCAAAATCCGTCAATATTGTAGAATTTGAACACATCTGTTCTATAGAAACTAAAATTTTCGCAATTTTGTTATGCAAATCCGATTTTTGAGCGACGGCAACGAATACCGCTCCTACGGCGGCGGCAGTTTTTCCAAGAAGAAAGACTCCGGCGGTATCTTTTGGTGGACCATTCTCATCACGCTGCTGATGGGGTTCGCCACTTTCTGCTGGTTCTTCAGCATCATGGTGTTTGCTCACCCTGAAAAACCATTTAACTACCGCGTGCTGTCGCGCTTCGACAAGCTCGACCCGCTGCGCAAGTTCACCAACTACACTGTGCCTCAGGGCAAGTTCCTTCCTGCACGTGATCTGCTTGCCGAGTTCTATTCTTTCAACCGTGAGCAGCTCGCGGTGAAGAATGATCTCCTCAAGCGCTCCTACATTCGCAACTACAAGCAGGAGCAGCCACTGTATGTGAAAGGCAGCTTTCAGGTGATCAACGCACGGCCTCTCACCGCCACAGACGTGATCACCGAAGGCTGGGTGGTGCGTGCACGCTCTGCTGACATCGAAGACGTGGACATCGAGATCGTGCTGCCTGGCAACAAGGACAAGGCTGATCCGTATCAGGCTGGCGACACGCTGGTGCTGGATCAGAAGAGCACCTTCGCAGCAGCGCTGCATGTGCAGAAGTTTGATCAGGAGCGCGTCTGCATCACGCTGATGCCTCTGGCCTATCAGGGATTTGTCACCAAAGACGGCAAGCAGTTCAAAATGACACCGCCTGCCAAGCTCAACATGGACGCCTACTGGCCGCTCACGCGCGATCCGGGTGCCGCTGTTCTTGAGAGCAGCTCTGACAAAGTGGTTTCCAAGCAGGGTTGATCAGGTTTGAGAGATTTTTTTTGAAGCGGGAGGTGATGCCTCCCGCTTTTTTTTGCATGTTTGTCGCAGTTGATGAATCGGAATTTAGCTGGGGCATGTCGGAATGCCTGCATACCCGCAAAGATGGGGGTGAGTGGGTTCGAAAAATTCAGCACGCTGAAATCGTGAAATGGGTGATGCGGTGTCAAGCCGCCAAATCATGATGCCTGCGTCATCTCTTGAGCGGGGGGCGTGCATTTCCAGCCGCTCGTTCCTTGCATCCGTTCAGGTTCACGCCATTAGCAAAGGCATGTCCGCTGATTACACCCCCGCCACCATCGCCGACGTACGGCGCTTGCGTGACACCCTGGACCAGCAGGGAAAAAAGCTGGTCTTCACCAACGGCTGCTTCGATCTGCTGCATGCCGGGCATGTGCGTTATCTCGAGCAGGCGCGTGCCCTCGGTGATGCCATGGTGGTGGCGCTGAACTCCGATGACTCTGTGCGCCAGCTCAAAGGGCCTGACCGCCCTCTTAACTCCGAAAATGACCGCGCTGAAGTGATGGCTGCACTGCGTGCCGTGGATGCCGTTGTGGTGTTTGGTGATGAACGCGCCACCTCGCTGATTGAGGCGATTCAGCCGCACGTGTATGCCAAAGGCGGTGATTACACAGTGGAGTCTTTGAACCGTGAAGAACGAGATGCTTTGGAGAAGGTGGGGGCGGAGATCCGCATTCTTCCGCTGGTGCCAGGGCGGTCCACTACGCGCACCATCAACAAGATGACGGCGGGCGATGCCTCTGCAGCAGATGATGACAGTCTTCGGATTGCAGTTCTGGGCTCCGGCGCGGGTTCCAATCTCAGTGCAATTGTGGCCGCCATCGCGGCTGGCAAGCTGCGCGCAAAGATTGTGGCGGCCATCACCGATCAGGCAGACTCTGGATTTCGACAGATCGCACGTGATGCGGGAGTGCCCGCATTGTATGTGGATGGCGGTGCCAATCCGCGCCGTCTCAGTGATGCTGCGCAGAAGGAGATATTCGAGCATCTGGAGCGCGCACGTGCGGACGTGGTCGTGCTGGCTGGATTCATGCGCATTCTCAAGGAGCCTGTGATCAGCGGCTATTCAGGACGGATTGTAAATGTTCATCCCTCTCTGCTGCCAAAGCACAAAGGTGCCAATGCGCCGCAAATGGCCATAGACGAAGGTGAGTTGGAAAGCGGCTGCACCGTGCATCTTGTGACCGCAGAGATCGATGCCGGGCGCATTCTGGCGCAGGCAAAGGTGCCTGTGCGCATCGGTGACACCGCCGGGAAGCTGCATGCACGCATCAAGGTGGAAGAGCACAAGCTGCTGCCTCAGGTGCTCAATGAATGGCGTGAGCGCGGGCTGCCCGTGCGTGGAGGGAAGGCTGCATCATGAGCGGATTCACCGGAACTCTCAACGCCCAGCAGCGCGAGGCTGCCACACACATTCACGGCCCGCTGCTTATCCTGGCAGGCGCAGGCACTGGCAAGACGCGCGTGCTCACCGCCCGCATCAGCTACATGGTGAATGAAGGCATCAACCCGAAGAACATTCTTTCGGTGACCTTCACCAACAAAGCCGCCAATGAAATGCGCGAGCGTATCAAAGGCATGGTGCGTGATGGCCTCGGCAAAAAAGTCGTGGTGGGCACCTTCCATGCCTTTTGCGTCCGCCTGCTGCGCGAGTTTGCAGAACATGTAGGCTACAAAAATAACTTTGCCATCTACAGCCAGGGGGAGCAGGAGACTCTGATCAAGCGAGTGCTGCAGACCCTGCTGGTCAAAGACGAGACGCTGGATCCCAGCATGGCCCTCATGCGCATCAGCAAGGCCAAGAACGCGGGTGAAGGGCTTGGAGATCCCAAGGAAAACCTCGATGCCGCCGTGATGGAGAAGTACATGGACGAGATGCGCGGGCTGAACGTCATGGATTTCGATGACCTCATCATCCTGGGAGTGAAGCTGCTCGAAGAAAACGCGCAGGTGCGCGCCACGGTGCAGAGCCGCCACCACTATGTGATGGTGGATGAGTTCCAGGACACCAACTCCCTCCAGATGCGCCTCCTTCGCGCCTTGGTGCCTGCGCCTTACAATGTGTGCGTGGTGGGAGATGACGACCAGTCCATCTATGGCTGGCGTGGTGCTGAGATCACCAACATCACACAGTTTGAGGATTTCTTCCCCAACCCACATGTGGTGAAGCTGGAGGAGAACTACCGCAGCACCACTCCCATCCTGCACACGGCCAACAGCCTCATTAAAAACAACGCGGGTCGGCGCCCCAAATCCCTCTGGAGCCGCAACCACGGCAGCGACCTCGTCCGTCTTATCGTCACCGAGGATGAAAAGGAGGAGGCGGACATGATCGCCAAGGAGGTGGAGACCGCTCATTTTGCCAACAAACAGTCCCTGGAGGACTTTGCAGTGCTCTTCCGCACCAATGAGCAGTCGCGTGTGCTGGAGCAGGCCTTCCGCCAGCGTCGCATCACCTACCGCGTGGTGGGGGCACGCAGCTTCTTTGACCGCCGGGAGGTGAAGGATCTCGTCAGCTACCTCAGCGTGCTGCACAATCCGCATGATGACATGGCGCTGCTGCGCGTGCTGAACACCCCCACACGTGGCATCGGCAGCGCCACCGCCGAGCTGGCGCGTGAGCGCAGCATGGAGAAACACCACAGCATCTGGGTGGCCTTGTGCGATGAGGACTTTCTGCGCCAGATCCCTGAAAAGGGGCGTAATGCCATCCGCAACTTTACCGCGCTCATCACCAAGTATTCGGGGCCTGCCAACACTCCTGGCACGCAGCTTGTGGACATGACGCAGGCTCTGATCCTCGAGGTCGGCTACATGGATTATCTCAAAAAAGCCGCCAAGGAGCCGGATGATTTCACGGGCTGGGAAAACGGCGTCAATGAGCTGCTCAAAAGCATGGCCAACCACGCGGAACGTGATCGCGCCAGCGGCCTGGCCGGTTTCCTGGACGAGGTGTGTCTCAATGATGATCGCGAGGAAAAAGACGACATCGAAAAGAAAAAGGGCGTGTGCCTGATCACCATGCATGCGTCAAAAGGACTCGAGTTTCCCGTCGTCTTTCTGCCTGGCATGGAGCAGGGCATCCTGCCGCACAAACGCAGCTTTGACGAAGGTCGTGTGGATGAGGAGCGCCGCCTTTTTTACGTGGGCATCACCCGCGCCAAGCAGAAGCTCACGATCAGCCACACGCGCATTCGCATGAAGTGGGGCAAGAAGCAGACCAGTGCCCCGAGCACCTTCCTCAAGGAGCTGGACCGCAAGTATATCGAGGAGCTCGACTACAGCCGCCACATGAACGAAACCACGACCCAGGAGGAAAATACAAACTTCTTCTCCGGTCTGCGCGCCATGCTCGCGGAGCCGCAGCAGTAAACACCGGCTCTGTGCCGCTCAGCGCTTCATGTTGCCCTCTCGTCTCCAGTTTCAGCTCGATGCCCAGGCATCCGGATCGCGTGCCCGAGCCACCACTTTTCACACCCTGCATGGCACCATCCGCTCGCCGCTTTTCATGCCGGTGGGCACGCAGGCCACGGTGAAGGCGCAGACGCAGGAGACTCTGCATGCCTCCGGCTCGCAGATCCTGCTGGCAAACACCTACCACCTGCTGCTTCGCCCCGGTCCGGATGTTTTCTCCAAACTCGGCGGCATTCATAAGTTCATGAAGTGGCCCGGCTCCGTTCTCACAGACTCCGGTGGCTATCAGATCTTTTCGCTGCCGCATTCACGTGAAATGACAGAGAAGGGGGCGGTCTTCCAGAGTTACGTGGATGGTCAGCGCATCCTCCTGAGTCCTGAGCTCAGCATTCAAACCCAGCGTGCCATAGGCAGCGATATCATGATGGTGCTGGACCAGTGCATCCCTTCCACGGCAGATGAAAAGGCGGCACGTGCCGCGCTGCAGATCACCCAGCGCTGGGCGGTGCGCAGTCTAGCGGCACGGGAGGACTCTCTGCAGTCCATGTTTGGCATCGTTCAGGGGGCGTTGTATCAGCAGCTCCGCCGCGAGAGCGCCGAGGGGCTCATGCAGCTCGACTTTGACGGCTTTGCCATCGGTGGCCTGGCCGTGGGTGAGGAGAAAAACGAACGCGAGGACGTGTGCGAGCTCACAGCTGCTCTGCTGCCCGCGGACCGGCCGCGCTATCTCATGGGCGTGGGCACGCCGCTGGACGTCCTGGAGGCCGTGCATCGTGGGGTGGACATGTTTGACTGCATCATCCCCACGCAGGTGGCCAAGAGAGGCACCGCTTTTACGTCTCGGGGTATCGTGGAACTGCGCCGCTCTGTTTACAAATTCAGCGAAGCCCCCCTCGATCCAGCCTGCACCTGCCCGGTGTGCGCCACGCACACACGGGCCTATCTGCACCATCTGACGAAAACACAGGAGCCTCTGGGCTGGACGCTGGTGGGCCAGCACAACATCCACTTCTACCACCAGTTCATGCGTGAGGTGCGCCAGAGCATTCTGGAGGATCGCTTCCTGCAGCTCTACCATAAGTGGCGCGAGATCCTGCCTGTGGAGGACATTGACCACCCCGTCACGCACCCAAAGCGCACCTCCGTCAAAGTGGAGCAGGTGGGCGAATACGAACTCTGCGGTGATCCGGCAGCGATTCGCCAAAGCACCTCTGGTCGCGTGGTGCGCACCATTCCGCAGCTCGATACCTCTTCCGAGTCTCAAATCATTCAGCACCTGCGCCAGCCTGCCGACTCACCACCGCTCGTCGTGTGGGACATCCATCTGGACGCCGCAGCCAGTGCCCTCGCTGTCATTCTCCTCTACGAAGCCGAGGCCGCCAAAGGGCCCGTACGCCCGCTGCATCTCGTCAGTTTCAGCGATGACTCGGCCCCTCTCCGCCTGGCCCTGCACCACAAACGCCACTTTCCCTATCTCCGTCACGGTGCTGCGGATACACTTATCCGCCGAGATGTCTGGGAGTCCCGCTACTGTCCTGGCCTGAAGTGGACCCTGGTGCACGGTACGCCTGCTGATGCTGAGCTTCCGCCCGCTGACATTGTGTTGCAGCAGGACTGAACAAAATTGGGCTGCTACGTCTTCTCCACATCAATATCATGCGTCTTGGGCGCGGGCTTTTCTCCCGCATCCTTGCGCTTGAACAGATGACCCAAGTCCACGCCGAAGTAGGCCAGGCAGTTGATCAGCAGAGCCGTTGCCGCTGCCTCGTCCAGATTGCCAAAGATGGGCGTGTTGTCTGGAATGACCTCCACAATGCCAAAGCCTATGTTCAGCAGGTAAAGGGCGGAAACGATGCCCGAGCCGAGCACCACCAGATCGCGGATCAGTTTCATGGGGAAGAAGGGGGTTGCGTGAACAATGTGCTCCCATATGGCATGAGATGCCAAAACATCCTTGGGCAAATTTTGGAATGGCACAGAATTGCTTGTCTGGCCGCTTCCGGCTGACGCATTGTGCAGCATGTGAATGACCGAATGGGGAGCTTGATGGCGTGGGGGATGGACAATCGTGAAATTGTCACGGTGATAGGGAACTGCCCATTGAGTGTTTTGACAAGCCGGAGCTGCTCTTTGGCGGCATCTCGGTCATCAAGGCGCTTTGTCGATGAAGGAAGTTGTATGCAGCATCTTGCACACAGGGTCTGCTCTCAGACGGGTCGCCCCGGGTCTGCGATGAGGACAAATTATCGACAACTTCATGCTTGGCATTTGGACAGGGGCTGCCGCAGAATGCATTGCGACTGCAGCCTCATGACCAGATGTCGGCGGCTGGTTTTGACTATAAGAACATGCCCGGATAGTGCACCTGCAGCTGGCTCTTCGGCAAGCTGACCGGACATGCGACACCACGGTGCTCCGGCTGTTGCAGAGATAGTTCTTGGAGTTGGTCAAAGTTGGGCGGTCGCTGTGAATTTCGACAGCGGGAGCATCATCCGCGGGGGCAGGAAAACGCGGTCAAAGTTTGCAACCTCAGCCAAAGAAGACGCTGCGGGCACTAACCCCTCATGCCTTCAACAGCCAGACACGCTGATGGCCAATGCAAGGTTGCGCCCGGGCAAAGCGGTGGTGCACTCCAACGGCGTGGGGTTCAAGCGCGAGACCTTTGATGGGGCGCTGCTCAGGGGGGGCGTTCGACGGCGGCTTATAGACGGATGAGACACTCAGTGCGCAGCCAGCCTGCATGAGACCAATATTGAACTGCCACTGGATGAATGCTCTGCTTATGCCTGCTCCATAGTATGGTTCGGGCTTCGCACAACCGCAGCAGCTCCATCTCCGTAGTTCGCGCTTACTTTGCTGTGTAGCCGCCATCCACGGGCAAGTTCACTCCGGTGATGTAGCGGGAAGCATCGCTCAGGAGAAAGATCACCGCGCCGCCGAGATCGGTCTCGTCCGCCATGCGGCCCAGCATGGTGTGCTCGCAGTAGCGCTGCAGGAAGGGCTCGGGCTGGTTGTTGAAAAAGCCGCCGGGGGCAAGGTTGTTTACCCGCACGCCCTGAGGGCCGTAGAGTGCGGCGTAGAAGCGCGTCAGGTTTTCCATCCCGCCTTTATGGAAGAAGTAATCCGGTGGCATGTCGCCCATGTTGGTTCCGGAGTAGAGCTCGTAGCTGGGGCCTATCATGCCCTGGATGCTGCCGATATTTACGATGCTGCCGCGCCCTGCTTCGGCCATCGTTTTGCCAAAGTGCCGGTGCATGAGCATGACTCCCGTGGCATTCACGCGCATGGACTCCGCAAACTGCTCCACCGCGCCATTCGCCCCCTTCATCGGGCGCAGCACGGCGTTGTTCACCAGTCCATGCAGTGCCCCATGCTGCGCGGAGATGCGCTCATGCAGCGCGATGACGGATGCTTCGTCTCCTTGATCCAGCGATTCCGCAAAGACGCGGTGCCCCTTCGCCGTCTCCTCCTCCGCCACCGCCTGCAGCTTGGACACATCTCGTGAGGCCAGGATCAGCGTAGCCCCCGTCTCCGCCAGCATGGCCGCCAGCCCACGGCCATACAGACCCGCGCCGCCGGTGAGGAGGATGGTTTTGCCTTGGAGAGAGAAGATAGAGGAGGACATGGGGCTTACTTGGATTTGTAGATTGAATCACTGCCGCTGGCCGCAGCACTGCCGCCGAAATCTCCCACCAGCTTCTTGAAAGCATTCCCCAGCTCGATCACATCCGCACCCAGCGTGAAGACACGCGTGCCCTCGGCCAGCACCTCCTCCTTCTGTCCGTAGAGCGATGCCACGGCGGGGTATTTGCCATGCTTCAGTGCAGCCGCTGCCACGCGCTTGCGCGCGGCCACCACCTCGGGGTGGGTAGCCTGTCCCAGCTTGCCTATGCGGTGGCTGAAATCTCCCGCGCCAAAGAGCAGCATGTCAAATCCCGGCACCGCAGCGATCTCCTCCACCACCTCCAGCGCCTCGGGGCTTTCGATCTGCAGGATGATGAACTTTTCGGTATTGCAGTGGTGTGCGTAGTTCGCCAGCGGCACCTGGCAGAAAAGCCCGTCCATGTTTCCGGCATCCAGCGCCTTGTGGCCCAGCGGCTGGCAGCGCACCATATCGACCACGTTTCGTGCCTCATCCGCGCTCGTCACATGCGGCACCATGATGCCCGTGGCATCGCACTCAAAGGGCTTCACGTATTCGCTGTAGCCGCCCTTGTTCACGCGCACGATGGTGTCCATGTCGTAGAGCTTGGCAGCGCGCACCTGATGCTCCAGGTTCAGCCAGTCATTCGGCACATGCTCATTGCACAGCCACACCGCGCTGGCACCGCTGAGACCGGCCAGCTCCACGATGCGGGGATCTCCCAGGTTCAGCTTGAGCACGGTGCTGTTCTGACCGGAGCGCAGCTCGCGGAGGATGCGTGAGGGGCGGAGTTTCATGAATGTATTTCGGAAAGGATGTCTGCAATGTGTATCGCCGCGCCATTCTGCTCACGGCTGCGCCTGCCTGCAATGATCACGGCCATCAGCTCCACGGTTTCTTCAAAGGGCAGGGGGCGTGCGCTCGTGCGCAGCATGTCGATGAAAGCCACGAGCTGGCCGCGAAAGGCGCTGTAGGTATCGGTAAGCCGCAGCGGCAGCTGCCCCTTGGTGCCATACAGATGCACCGCGCCAAAGCTGCCATACGCATCGTGCAGCGCGCCGATGGTCACACGCACGCCGCTGCGGTGCGTCAGGTGCATCACATCGCCGCCGGCATCGCTGTGCGCCTGCACGGTGAGAAAGCCCCGCCCCAGCAGCGGCTCCACCGCCTCCAGTGCATGGATGCCGTAGCGCTCCCACGTCTTGCAGGTAAAGCTGGTGATCCACCTCATATCTCCTACCAGCTCCTGCTGTTCCGCATTCAGCCGCATCTCCGGCGCATAGCGCATGCCGCTGGTGGAGAGGATCGTGGCCCCGGCCTCATGCCACTGCACAAACTGCCGCAGGTCGGTGATGTTCGTCGCCATCGGCTTGTCAACAAAGACCGGCAGCCCCGCCTCGATAAAGGGGCGCACGCGGCGGATGTGGTCGTCGCCATCATCGGTGGAAATGATCACCGCGTCCACCAGGCCGATCACTTCTTCCGGCTTTGCCACGATGTTCGCTATCAGGCTCGCAGCAGCCACCTTGGGCGCATCAGCGGGATCATCCGTCCACAGGTGCGTCACGCGCGCACCGGGTACGCGCACATCCTCCACGCGCTGCTTTCCCAGGTAGCTCAGGATGGCAGGGTAGTGGCATGCCGCCATCGCCTCCGGATTGAAGCCATTGATGATGGCGCTCCAGGAATACGGGTGGCCGTTTCCCTCGATCATGCCCAGCATGGCCAGGCGCAGTTCTTTGCCTTCGTCGTTCATGGAATCGTGATGGGCATGCCGGTGGCGGCGGACTCCAGCGCGGCGCGGTTGCAGCGCAGCGTCTGCGCCGCCTCGTCAAAGGTGCACAGCGTGCAGGCCCGGCCCTCCATGCCATCAAGAAAGGCGTTTGCCTGCGCGATGAAAAGATCATCCCGCTGCAGCGGCGCGGTGCTGCGCCACTCCCAGGTCGTCTCCCCCAGCCGCATGCTGCCCCAGCGCTGCGCATGGGATTCGATCTTGAGGCTTCCGCCCTCGCACTGCACCTCCAGCGTGGTCTCATTGGCCGCCTGAAACTGCGTCATGGCGTAGCTGGCCATCACGCTTCCGTGTCTGGCGCAGATGTTCACGGTATCCTCCACGCTCACGCCTTCCAGCTGCTGGTGCGCGGCATCGCAGTAGAGGCGTGTCATGGGGCCGATCAGCCACTCCATCGCGTTCATGAGATGCGTCAGCGCATCCTGGATGGCGCCGCCGCCGGTCTCGTGCCGAGCATAGTAGATGTTCCGGTAGGCCGGGCGAAAGGTGGGGAAGTGCTGCCCCGCCACCACCGTGGCCTGCAGCGGCCTGCCCAGCGCACCACTGTGAAGAAACTCACGCGCCGCCACCAGCCATGGAAAGCAGTGGTAAACATACGCCACAGCCGCAAAGCGCCCGCTGCTGGCGATGGCCGCGCGCGTTTCCTCCAGGCCCTCCAGCGTCACAGACAGCGGCTTCTCGATCAGCAGCGCCGCCCCGTGCGCCGCACCCTCCCGCGCCATGGCCAGATGCAGATGCGCCGGGCTGCAGATCACCAGCGCATCAAACCGCTGCGCCGCCAGCGCCGCATACAGACTGCTGAATGCGGTCACGCCATAGCGCTGGCTCACCTCCGCCAGCAGCGCGTCATTGGCATCGCACGCGCTCACCTGGCAGCGCCCCGTCTGCTGAAAGCAGCGCAGATGCCGCTCGCCGATGCTGCCGCAGCCGATGATGAGGATGGAATGCATGTCCGCGAACTAACCTCGCAGCCCCTCTGAGTCCAAGATGTTTCAGCTGGTCTGGTCCGTGGACCAGAGGCTTACTTGCCCGCTGTCTGCGGAGCCGCGCGCATCTTCTGGAATGGCACGCTTTCGCACACGGCCAGGATCAGGTCCTGCATGCGGTTGCCTGAGGCTTTGGACTTGCGCAGGATCTCCTCGGTGGTCGGCTTGTCGGAGTATTCGAGGCCACGACCCAGCGCGTAGATGAGAAGGTTGTCGGCCAGGTTTTTCACAAACTGGTCGCTCAGATCCCTCACTAGAACCGTGCGCAGCTCGGCCAGGTTGGCAAAGGTCTGTCCGCGCACCAGCGAGCCGGAGGCGTCGATGGGCTGCTTCTTCTCCTCATCTCGCCAGCGGCCGATGGCGTCGTAGTTTTCAAAGGCGAAGCCCATGGGATCAAGGAAGGCATGGCATCCGGCGCAGGAGGCATTGCTGCGATGCTCTGCAAACTGCTGGCGCAGCGTCATCTTGCCAAACTGCTGCTTGCGCTCATCCAGCGGGGGCACACCTCCAGGTGCTGGCGGCGGCGGAGTGCCGAGGATGTTTTCCAACAGGTACTTGCCGCGCTTGACCGGAGAGGTGCGCGTGGGAGTGGAGGTCAGCGTGAGAATGCTGCCTTGCGTCAGCACACCGCCACGTGGTGTCCCCTGCAGGGACACCTTCTGATATTTGTCCCCCTTTACACCCTGGATGCCGTAGAAGCGGGCCAGCTTCTCATTGAGGAAGGAGTAGTCCGCATTGAGGAAGGCTATCACGTCCAGGTTGTTGCGCAGGATGTTGTCAAAAAACATCTGAGACTCCTTCTTCATCGCGTAGGCCATGCCGCCCTTCCACTCGGGGAAGCGGCGCTCATCTACATTCACGATGTCCATGTCCCGCAGCTGCAGCCACTGGCCGGCAAAGTCCTCGGTGAGGCTCCAGGCGCGGTAGTCGGCCAGCATGCGCTTCACTTCGGTGGTCAGGTTCTTGCGCAGCTCACCTTTGGCGGCCAGCTGCAGCAGCTTGTCATCCGGCGGGGCGGACCAAAGGAAGTAGGAGAGGCGGGAGGCCAGGCTGTATTCGTCGATCAGCGCCACGCCATCCTGCACCGGACCCACAGCGGTGGGCGAGCCTTGGTAGAGGAATCCGGGTGATACCAGCATGCCGCGAAGCACGTAGCCCAGGGCGTCCAACGGCGGCAGTTTCTCCTGGATGCCGAGATCCGCGATGCCGTGCCACTTGGTTTTTTCTGCATCGCGCAGCGGGCGGCGAAAGAGGCGCTGTCCCAGCTTGTCCACCATCGCGTGCATTTCGGTCGCGGCAATGCCGTCTGGCTGTCCCACGGGACCCTCCACTTTGAGCTGGTGCAGCCAGAAGTTGCGGTCTTGGTGGGTCTTTTCGTCGTAAAAGTCATTCAGGAACCACACCTGGATCTCATGCTTGCCCGCTGGCAGCTCCACCTCGGTGCCAAACCACTGTGGCGTTTGATCCTTGGCGGTGATGGAGAAAGAGCCTGCGTTCTTGCCGCCGATGCGCACGTCAAACTTCGCGGGCTCGCCACCGGCCTGCTGCGCCCCAGCCTTGATGCCGATGCGGTACTTGCCGGCTGCAGCCAGATCCAGATGATGCTTCACGTAGCCATTCGAGGGCAGCTCGATGGTGCCTGTGTCTCGGGAGGCATTGCCCTGACCGTTTTCAAAATCCTCGCCTGTGAGCTTCAGCGCAGGCAGGCCTGCAGGCCTGCCATCCAGCAGCCACTGCACGAGGCGCGTGCCACGCGGCGGCAGCAGCCCGTCGGGGCCTTCCACTTCGATCTTGTCCAGCGCCAGATTGCGGTCGCGCTTGTCCGGATCAGGATTCTGCGGATCGGCGAAGTCATTCACAAAACGCACCACGATTTTGTGCTCGCCACTCTTGAGCGGGAGCGTGTGCTGGATCACCTGCCAGGGGCCTTTGTCTCCATTGTAGCGTGCAGTCACATCAAAGGTGCCCAGCTCCTTGTCATCGACTTTCAGCAGCACTCTGGCCGCATCAGGTCCTGCCTGGGTGGCAGAGAGGTGAAATTTCAGCTGGTAGTTGCCATACGCTGGTGCGTTGAATTTCGTGGCCGCATCCGCATTGCTATGGAACCAGCGCACGCCATCCCATTCCTTGGTCTCGCCTTTCTGGTTCCAAAACTTCTTGGCCCCCAGCTCCATGTCCAGGCGCTCCACGTCGGAGGTGTCCAGCGCCTTGTCAGCCACGGCATTCGCAGCGCGGATGTACTTTTCCATCAGCAGCGGGGAGATGCTCAGCACGTCGCCGATGTTGTCGTAGCCGTAGCCGGTGTCGTCTGGCGGGAACTCATTGGCGGGCTTCATGTCCACCATCAGCAGGTCACGGATGGTGTTGTTGTATTCCGTGCGGTTCAGGCGGCGGTAGGTGATGTGCCCGGGGTCGATCTTTTTCGGGTCAAACCAGAACACGGTGTTGTCGATCCAGGCCACGATCTCATCGCGCTCATTTAGCGGTGGTTTCTCCTTTTTCTCCGGCGGCATCACGTGCGTCACCAGCTGCTGTCGTGCATGGTCCCACAGCACCTTGTCTGCTATGAGCTTGCCGTATTCCGGGTACTCATCCAGCGCAAAGTCGCCCTTGTCCGTGCCGTCGCCATGGCAGTCGTAGCAGTACTTCTGCAGCAGTGGAAGGATGCGCTGAGTATAGGCGTCCTGGCCGCGCTCGGCGGCTGTCAGCAGGCATGGGAGAGCTAGGAACGCGAAGATGAGTCTGCGTGGCATGAATGGGGGAATAGGGGTATCTATCTGTACGCACGAAGAGTGGCAGGGATTTCGCCGAAAACCAGCGGTGCATTGCACGTGATTTGGGGTTGCATGCGCCCGGGCTTGCGCTGAAGAAGCGCGCCCTTTTTTTTACATGTCCACATCAGCCCTCGAAACTGGTCGCGCCTTCCTGGCCGAAAACGCCAAAAAGCCCGGCATCACCACCACCGCCAGCGGCCTGCAGTATGAAGTTCTGACCCCCGGCACCGGTAGAAGCCCCAAGGCCAGAGACACCGTGGTGGTGAACTACCGTGGCACGCTGCTCAATGGCGTGGAGTTTGACAGCTCCTACCTGGCCGGGCGCGAGCCTGCGGAGTTTCCGCTCAAGCGTGTGATCAAAGGCTGGACCGAGGGGCTGCAACTCATGCAGGAGGGGGCCAAATACCGTTTCTTCATCCCATCTGAGCTGGCCTATGGCAAACGCGGCGCAGGCATCGACATCGGGCCGAACGAAACCCTCATCTTTGAGGTGGAACTCCTGAAAGTCTGGGAAGACTAGGCGCGATTTCCTCTGTCCATGAATCAAATCGACATCAAGGACAGAGTGGCCATCGTCACCGGCGGTGCGCGCGGAATCGGGTATGCCATCGCAGAGCGCATGCTGCGCTCAGGTGCCAGCGTGTGCCTGTGGGACATCGATGCCAGCGCACTGGACGCCGCCAAGGCTGAGCTGTCCACCCTTGGTAAAGTGCACGCCGCCACCGTGGATCTCACCAGCATCGCCTCCGTGGAAAGCGCCACCGAATCGACTCTAGCGGCCTTTGGCAAGATCGACATTCTCGTCAACAATGCAGGCATCGCTGGCACGAATGCGAAAACCTGGGAAACAGACCCCGCTGAATGGCAGCGTGTGATGGCCATCAATCTCAACGGCCCCTTCCACTGTTGCCATGCAGTTGTGCCGCATATGCTGAAAAACGGCTACGGTCGCATCGTCAACATCGCCTCCATCGCGGGCAAGGAGGGCAACCCCAACGCCGCTCACTACAGCGCCTCCAAGGCCGGTGTGGTGGCCTTGACCAAGTCTCTCGGCAAGGAGCTGGCCACCAGCGGCATCATTGTCAATGCCGTTACGCCTGCGGTGATCGAGACAGACATCCTCAAGCAGCTCACGAAGCAGCACATCGACTATATGCTTTCCAAGATCCCGATGAATCGCTTCGGGAAAAAGGAGGAAGCCGCAGCCCTCGTGGTCTGGCTCAGCTCGGAGGACTGCTCCTTCACCACCGGTGCTGTCTTTGATTTATCCGGCGGTCGTGCCACCTATTGATCGTTTCAGGTTTCTCGCTGCGTAATCTGGGGATGTCCCAGATCACCGCCGAGAATTCCAAGCCTGGATCCAACGACTGGCAGCTGACGCGGATGCGCCTCGACAAAAACGAGGGCATCCGCACGTCCTTCATCGAGGGGTATTGCTCCAGGCAGTCCGTAAAAGCTGGCGAGACGCTGGACATCTTTGTCAGCACCAAACCGGCCTCACGCTTTAAGCTCGAAGTCTTCCGCACGGGCTACTACGGCGGGCGGGGTGCGCGCCTCATGGCAGAGTACGGCCCCTTTGCTGGCAAGGAACAGATCGTTCCAGAGATCGGCGAGCGGCGGCTGCGTGAGTGCCGCTGGGAAAAGACCACCTCCATCACCATCCCGCAGGACTGGATCAGCGGTGTGTACCTGGGCAGGCTCACCACGCTGCCTGCTTCGCAGGACGAGCCCTACTGGCAGAGCTACGTCGTCTTCATCGTCAAAGACGACCGCAAGGCCGACATTCTCCTGCAATGCAGCGACAACACCTGGCAGGCCTACAATCGCTGGCCCGACACCTTTTCACTCTACGATGACGGCGTGCATCCTGGCATGGTCAGCCCTCCGGGCATCGACATCAGTTTCGACCGCCCATATGGCAAATACCGCCAGATCTATGAAAACCCGCAATCCGTGGGCAGCGGCGAGTGGCTATGTTTTGAGTTTCCCATGGCCTACTGGCTGGAGCAGCACGGCTACGATGTGACCTACTGCTCCAACAGCGACATGATCACTCCTGAGCGCGGCCTCAAATGCAAGGCCTGGATCAGCGCGGGCCATGATGAATACTGGGACGTGCGCCAGTACCACAGCGCCATGGACATGCGGGATGCAGGGGTGAATCTCCTCTTTCTTTCCGGCAACTCCGTCTGCTGGGTCAGCCCCTTTCGCGACTCCACAAGCTCTGCACGGAATCGAATCATCACACGTGATGCGCCCTATGCAGGGCTGGCACGGCAGAAGAAATTTGATGAACTGAAGAAGTTTGAAGGTCACACCACCGGTCCTGATGAGGGGCTTCTCATGGGGGCCATCAATGTGATCCCCGTGAATGGCGGCGGAGACTGGATCTGTACACAGCCGGAGCACTGGCTCTTTGAAGGCACCGGAATGAAAAAGGGCGAATCCATCCCCGGCATGGTGGGCTGGGAATACCACGGCGACCCCGCGAAGATCCCAGGGCTGGAAGTCGTCGCAGGCGGCACCGCCTGGCAGAGCGGGGTGAATCCCCAGCAATGGACCGCCACGATCTATCCAGGTCCGAAGAACAACTTTGTCTTCAACGCCGCCACCATCTGGTGGGCCCAGGGCCTGAGCAAGCCGCCCGGCCACATGCCGGTCTGGAGCCACTATTCACGCCCCCACGGTCCCGATGCCCGCGTGCAGCGCATCACGGAGAATCTGCTGAAACGGGCGCTAAGTGTCTCGTTGTAAAGGTCAGTTGCATGTCAGATTGGGGGGGGGGCTTGCCTCCAAGCATGTGCCTGGAGGCAAAGTGTGCTCGGCTTGCGGCTGACTGTGCGTTAACCGACTTCAAGGCACCGGCTGGCCCTTGGCACCGATGCAATACAGCGAATTGGCGGTGCGGACGAAGAGGCGCTTGTCGCCGATGGCGGGGACGGAGTTGACGGGGGAGTCGAGTTTGCTGGCGGCGAGTTTTTCAAACTTGGGGCCGGCTTTGATCACGATGAGGTCGCCCTGCTGGCTGGCGCAGAAGATTTTGCCGTCGCCCGCCACGGGGCTGCTGAAGAACTTGGCGCTGCCCTGGCTGCCTTCCAGGCGCTCCTCATAGATGACTGTGCCGGTCTTGAACTCCACGCAGCGCATGATGCCGCCATCTCCCAAGAGGTACATGTGCTCGCCGATGACCAGCGGGGAGGGGACGTAGGGAAGGCCTTTGGGGATGTCAAAGGGGACGGCCTTGGGCTTGCCGCTCTTGAGATCCAGCGCGGCGATCTCTTTGACACCGCCGCCGGTGCCAAAGGTGCAGAAGTAGAAGTCGTCGCTCAGCACGCCGGAGCCGAGGCTGCGCTGCTTGTAGCCGGGATTGTGCTGCCAGTTGATCTTGCCTGTTTTGAGGTTGATGCCCATCACGCCGCTGCCGTTGTTGGCGCAGATCAGCTCCTTGGCGCCGCCTTTGAGATCATGCACCACAGGGGTGGAGAAAGTATTGAGGCAGTTGGGCATGTCCAGCTTCCAGACCTGCTTGCCGGTCTTGGCGTCGAGGGCGACGATGCAGCTTTTCCATTTCTGCTGCTCGGGATCTTCGGTGTACACCTTGCCGTCGCGCTGCCAGTCAAACTCGCTGCGCACGATCATGAGGCCGTCCACCACGATGGGGGAGATGCCGGTGCCATGCTCATGGATGTAGTCGGCCACGTGGTCATTCCGCCACACCAGCTTGCCAGTGTGGTCCAGCGCCAGGGCCTGAATGTTGGTGCCGCTGCTCCAGTTGATGTAGATGCGCTCGGCGTCCACAAAGGCGGAGCTGCTGGCAAAGGTGTTGTAGGTCTTGTGCAGCGCGTGTGGCACGAATTCTTCCTCGTGCTTCCAGAGCTCCTTGCCGTCCTTGATGGAGAAGGCGATCACGGCACGCTTGGTGGCGGCGGTTTCTGCGGTGAGGATGACCATGTCCTGCCAGATGACCGGAGAGGACCAGCCTTTGCCTGCGGGCACTTTCCACAGCGTGGTGCTGTCATCCACCACGGCTGGGAGGCCGGTGGTCTCTGCGACGCCGCTGCCATTGGGACCGCGAAAGCGCGACCAATCGGGGGCGGAGAAGGCGGTGACAGAAAGCAGCGTGACAAAGGCGAGAGTGAGTTTCATGCGGGCGAGTAAAACGCAGGTGGTGAACGAAAAATTGCCCGCACTATGCAGGCCGGGTGGGAGAAATAGACTCTCCCTCTCAGGCAGCGGTCTCTGCGGCTGCCGCAGGCGGCGGCAGTGAAGTGATCGGGGACTCGATGGCTGGGGCCGCTGGTGGTGGAAGGGTGAAGGCAGGTGCCACTGGTTCGGCTGCGGGCGTCAGAGCTGGGGCCTCCACGGTTGGAGATTCGGTCGCCACCGGTTCCGGTTTGGCCGGTTCGACTGCGGGTGCTGGGGCATCAGGTTCAGGAGTTGCTTCCGCCATGGGGGCAGGGGCTGGAGGCTCTGTCGCTGTGGGAGTCTCCACCGCAGGCACTGCGGACGCGGGAGTGGCGGCGCGAGCGGCCTCCTGGGCTTCGCTGAGGCGGTATTCCAGTTCAGCGATTTTGTAGCCGTCTTCGCGGGCTCGTTTGCGGGCTTCAGCTTCAGACTGGGCCAGTTTTTCCTCCAGTTCGCGCAGCTTTTTGTCGCTGGCTCCTGCGGGCGTGCCCGGAGCTGGGGCAGTGGCCATGCCCATGGCATTCATGAATTCCTTCTGCACCATTTCCACGCGTGCTTCAGCTGCTTTCAGGGCGCGCTGCAAGTTGGCCACCTTGGCCTCGGCCTGCTGGGTGGCCTCGCGGGCCTTGGCCAGCTCTGCCTCCGCGCCGCCGGCTGCGGTGTAGGCTGCCTGCTCGTCGCGGATCTTTTTCAGTTCCACCATGCTCTGCTGCATCTCCGCCTTGTGCTTCAGGGTCATCTCCTGGGCGTCGATCATGCGTTTTTCAAAATCCGCCGCACGCGCATTGGTGGCGGCGATGGCCTGCTCCTGAGCCAGCACGCGGCCCTGCTCGGCGGCCAAGGCGGTCTCCAGATCCTTGATGCGGCTTTGTGTGGGCGGCAGCTGTGCGGCTATCTCCCGCGTGGCGGCCAGCTCTGTCTCCAGGCGGGCGATCTGCTGGGAGGCGTCGTTGGAGCGGCGCTCGGCCACCTCCCGGTGAGTGTTGAAGCGCTGCTGCAGGTCGGCCAGGCTGGCGGCTGCGGTTGCACTGGCCTTGGCGTGTTCCGCTGCCTGGGCTGCGGCACGGGTCTGCTCGGCCTGCAGTGTGGCCTCAGAGTCGGTGCGCAGTTTCTGAAGTGCGGCGGCGGCTTCACCCTCCTGTCGCTTCAGTTTGCTGTGCATGACCAGCCAGAGAATCAGGGGGGGCAGGAGGATGGCTGCGGCCACGGCGGCGATGATTTCCGGCGAGATGGGGGCGGTCGCGGCCAGCGTGGCATGGGCAGACGATATTCCTGCAAACATACCTCTTATATGCACACGGCCCCCGTGTTCTGTCCAGCACGCATTGCTCCTTGTGTGACGGGCAAAGGTGGCTACTCTGCGCGCCCTTCCCCCCCAACCCATCCCATGTCCAAGTTCAACATCCTCATCGCCGGCAATAACGACCCCATTTCGAGCAAGGGTATCGACCTGCTCAAAGCGGAGCCGTCTTTCTCCGTCGAGGTGAACATGAATCTCAAGGCCGAGGAAGCGATGATCGAGGCCTCCCGCAACGCCCACGCCATCATCGTCCGCAGCGGTGCCAAGGTGACCGCCAAGGTGATCGAAGCCGCCCCCAACCTCAAAGTGGTGGGCCGTGCCGGTGTAGGCGTGGACAACATCGACGTGCCTGTGGCCTCCAAGCGCGGCGTGGTGGTGATGAACACCCCCGGGGGCAACACCATCTCCACCGCAGAGCAGGCCTTCACCCTCATGATGGCCCTCTCCCGCAAGACCCCCCAGGCGCACGCCACCATTGTCGGCGGCAAGTGGGACCGTGCCAAGTTCAAGGGCACTGAAGTCTATGGCAAAACCCTCGTCGTGCTCGGCATGGGCCGCATCGGTGCGGAGTTTGCCAAGCGCGCCCAGGCCTTTGGCATGAGCGTGGTGGCCTATGACCCCTATCTCTCCAAGAACCGTGCGGAAAGCCTGGGGGTGACGCTCTGCGAAGATCTCGACGCCGCCATCGTGCAGGCTGACTACATCACCATGCACATGCCGCTGACGGCCGAGACGAAGCACATGATCAATGCCAAGCGCCTCGCCACGCTGAAGAAGAGCTGCCGCATCATCAACTGCGCCCGTGGCGGTCTCATCGACGACGCCGCACTGGCTCAGGCCCTCACGGATGGTACCATCGCCGGTGCTGCGCTGGACGTCTTTGAAGCGGAACCCCCGCCCGCCGACTACCCTCTCCTCAGCGCCCCCAACACCGTCTTCACCCCGCACCTGGGTGCCTCCACCGAGGAAGCCCAGGAAAATGTGGGCATCGAGATCGCCGAAGTCATCAAGGCGCACCTGCTGCAGGGCACCGTGGTCAATGCGGTGAACATGCCGAATGTGGACCCCAAGGTGCTGTCCGAGATCGGTCCCTTCCTTAAGTTTGGCGAGCTTCTTGGCCGCCTTGTCTCCCAGTTTGCCCCGGCGCGTGCCAATGTGGTCCGCATCAACTACAGCGGCAAGGTCGGCAGTGGCGACACCACCCTCATCTCCCGCGCTGTGCTCAAGGGCTTCCTCGAGCGCGCCGTGGGTGCCGAGCAGGTGAACTATATCAATGCCAACGGCGTGGCTGAAAACCTGGGGCTGCGCTTCACCGAAAGCCGCCTCACTGAGCCGAGCGAGTTCACCGACCTCATCGAAGTGATCGCCCGCAATGACACAGAGACGGCCAGCATTGCCGGCACCTTCTTCGCTGGCGAGCCGCGCATTGTGCGTGTGAACAGCCACCGCATCGAGGCCCGCCCGCAGGGTACGCTGCTCTTCATCGAGAACATCGACCGCCCCGGCATGATCGCCTCCTACAGCGCCACACTGGGCAAGAACCAGGTGAACATCGCCGACATGAGCCTCAGCCGCGACAAGGAGTCTGGCAAGGCGCTGACCCTCCTCACGCTCGACTCGAGCCCGAGCGAGGAAGTCATCGCTGAACTGGAAAAGATCCAGGGCATCAGCAAGGTGTACTGCGTGGAGGTCTAGTCCGCAGTCTCAGACCTTTCTGTATAACATCTATGACAAGGGGCCCCGGCGGGCCCCTTGTTTTTTGCAAAAGAGGTCTATTCAGTCAGCCATTTCACCGCATTGACTTTCGGGTCATTGCCTTCGCCTTTCACCCATTTCGGCTGGGTCGTGTGAAGTGAGAGCATTCCGGGCAGGTCCTGGTATTTGGCACCACCGGGCAGAAACATCGGGTCGCGGTAGTCGAGCAGTTTGCCGAAGCGGAAACCGTGGGTATCGAAGGCGGCGCGGTCGAGGGCTTCTCCTGCCAGGGCGCGTGCGGCCACGGCGATGGGGCCTGTCTGCTCTCCAAAGGCGGCGAGGTAAACCGTCTTCGGGCTCGGGTGGGTGCCCACTTTGGTGTTGCGCAGGAAGGTGGTCAGGGTCAGCACATCATGAACGCGCTGGGCATAGAGTGCGTTGTTGTAGCCATAGGTGTAGCCGGCAAACTCACGCGGATTGGCCACGACGCGGTTCTGTTTCCCTTCGGCATTTCCTTGGAAGAGCAGATCTGCTCCCAGCACTGCTGCGCCGCCTGCCACGAGGGCCTTCACTTCCTTGTTATCGGCGATGCCGGACTTGCCTGCATCATCCAACCAGATCACCACACGGCCGTTCCACTGTTTGGGATAGAGCCAGGACACGGCCAGCTCTTCCTGGTAGGTCTTGTTGGTCAGCATGCCGCTCATGGCCAGGTGATCGCCCTGGTCCTGCTTGTCCTTCAGTGTCCACTCCACTTCGCCCGCCTTGTCATAGCTGCGGCCGATGATGCTTTCCACCCCCTGCTGCAGCACCTTGGGGTCAGCCTTGCTCAGCTGCTTCTCAGCGTCGCTAGTGAGATAAGCCAGCAGCTTGCGCTCAAATTCGGGATCGCCAGCCTTGGGGGCTGGGTGCTTGTCATCCCATACCGTGAGCTGTTCACGTGTGAGCGGTTCGTAGTCGGTCTCGATCACGGGGGATGGGAATCCCAGCTTGAAATGCTTGTTGAGGAAGGTGTAAAACGCAGAGCGTGTGACGGCATTATAGTTGTGGGGAAAGTGTTCGCCGCGAAGAAGGAAGACATTATCCTTGGCACCGTAGGTGGCATAGAGCTTCTGAAGGTCAGGGAAGCCCTTGGTGGCCATCTCCTTCGTCCAGTCATTGGCCGTGTTCATGCCTTGCGGCTTGGGGGCAAAGAGGCCGGCAAATTCCACATTGCCGGTGCCGATGCGCAGCAGGGAGGTGTTTTCGCAGGTGCAGCCGCCCTGCATGGCCGTGCTGACCATCACGCAGGGGAAGGAGAGCTTGATGCGGTCATCGATGGCTGCCAGCAGCATCGTCTGCGTGCCGCCGCCGCTCGCTCCGGTGATGGCGGTGCGCTCCGGATCCACCTCGGGCAGAGAGAGCAGGAAGTCCAGGCCGCGCACAGCGTTCCAGGTCTGCAGGCCCATGATGGACTGCAGGTGCGCCTCAGCCTGCGGGCTGAAAAGGCCCCAGTTTTCCGTGGTGTTCATCTCAGGGCGCTGCTTGGCAAAGGTGTGCACGATTTCACGCGGGATCTGCACGGAGTCCGAATCGCTGAGCATGTCCCACTGCCAGACCACGCAGCCCATGCGCGCCAGCTGGACGCAAAGAGATTGGAAGATGCTCCTGCCGCCCCGCTCGAAGCGTTCGCCTCCTGTGGCGATCTCCGCACGCAGTTTGTCGGGTTCGGTCAGGGAAAGACGTGCATCCTTCCAGTGTCCATGGGCAAACATCACGCCGGGCACCTTGCCCTTGATGTTGGTGGGCTTCCACAGACTGCCGGTGACGTAGAACCCCGGAGCGCTCTCAAAATACACCTTCTCCACGGTAAAGCCGTCCCCCTCCAGCTTGCCATGCACCACGGCATTCAGCGGCGTTTTGGTGGGCATGGGCCACAGCCCCTCCGCCACCAGGATCTGGCGGCGCACCACCTCCCGGCGTGTTTCCCACTCGCTCAGAGAAGAGGGGGGGCTGAAGGGGAAGTAGCCGTTGAGATCCTTGGGCGGTTGCTGGCGGATGTCCTCGGCCGGAGCGATGGAGGTGCAGACAAGGGCGGCAAGGAGAAACAGGTGGGCTTTCATGAGAGAGAAAAGAGCTGCATTCAAACGCAACGAAACGGCCAAGTTCATCAGATAGGGGAATGGAAACCCGGTGCGTTGTTGCGGCAAGGCGGTCATCTCACCCGTGGTGAGGCCGCATCTGACGCTGCAGCGGGCAGACGTTGATGGCCCCAGGTCCGACTTTGCTGTCAGGCCAGCCGCAGGGAATAACGTTCACCTCGACGGCCAAGCTTCACGGGAGCACCGTAGATATGGCTGAGTTTCTCACTCTTCAGCACCTCATGCTTGGCGCCTGCCGCATGCACCTGGCCGTCTTTCAGCAGCAGGCAGTGGGTGATGCTGGGCAGGATTTCCTCCACATGATGTGTGACCATCACTAGGGAAGGGGAATGGGGCTGCATCGCCAGGGACTGCATCCACTGCAGGTAGTGCTCCCGTGCCACGGGGTCCAGCCCGGCGCAGGGCTCGTCCAAGATGAGCACCTGAAATCTGGCCATCAGAGCGCGGCAGATGAGCACCTTTTGCTTTTCCCCCTGGGATAGAGGGCCCCAGAAGGCATCCCTCAGGTAGCTGCAGCCCACCTGCTGCAGGAGGCTGGCGGCCTCACGGCGCACGGCGGGCGGCGGCAGTTCGATGAGGTTCAGCTTGGCCTCGCGTCCGCTGGCGATCACATCCAGCACCGGCTCGCTGCTCTCCAGGTAGGTGGTGAGGGTGTTGGTCACCAGGCCCACGCGTCGGCGCACTTCGCGCCAGTCGTCGTCGCCAAAGATGCTCTCGCCGATCTGCAGGCTGCCGCTGGTGGCGCTGTCGTAGCCGGTGATGAGGTTGATGAGAGAGGTCTTGCCGCAGCCGTTTGGACCCAGGATGCACCAGTGCTGGCCAGGATCCACCCTCCAGGTGATGCCTTTCAAAATGGGGCGGCCGCGGCGGAAGGTGAGATCTTTGACTTCGAGAACAGGGGTGGTCATGTTTGCTCTGATGGTTGAAGCATGAATGTGGAAAGTCGAGCGGACTTGGGGGTTGCTAGATTTTTGACGTTAAAGATTTGCGGTGGTTTGCGTAGCAGTTCATCTTCTGAAAACTGGCACGATTTCAGAAGCGGATAGAATTTGTCCTTTCGCTTTTTCTCCCGTGACAAAAATGACCATCCTGCTAATCTCAAACCTCTTTTTGAAAAATGCCCCTCCGCCTCAAAGCACAGACCAAGTGCGCAATCAGCTGCAATGATTTGCGTTATTTCAGGCTTGTGCTTCGTCGTGCTTTTTCTGTACCTTGTGCTGACGTGGACCGCTCCCTGCAACTCATGAGACCCATTTTTTGTGCCGCTTTGACCCTAGCTGCTGCTACGCCTGTGTTTTCACAGGCTCCCGCACCTGCCCCTCCAGCAGCCCCTGCCGCACCTGCGGCCCCGGGAGCTCTGAACATCCAGCAGGAGACCGAAGCCTTGGTCAATGCCGCTGGTGCCCTTTTTGCTGAGGCCAAATACCAGGAAGCACTGGCCAAGCTGGCCATCGCCAAGAAGAACCTGAACAACAAGCCCTTCGAAGCGATTCTCTTCACCGAAGGGGCATGCTATTACAATCTCAATGACTATCCCAAAGCCATTGAGTCCTTGTCCGCCTACATGAAGGAATTTCCGCAAGGCGGCAATATCATCGATGTGCGCATGGCGCTAGGCCGTGCCTACATTGCCAACAAGCAGGAAGAAGAAGGGATCAAAGTACTGACAGAGGTGGTCAGCAGCTCTCCTGAAAAGAAGGCCGAAGCAGGGCTCGTCATTGCAGACACTCTCAGCAAGAAGGATCAGAAGGACAGGGCGCTTGAAATTCTCAAATCTGTGCTCGAAGGTGGCATCCGCAGTGCGGAATCCATCCAGGCCGCCATGCTCGCCGCCAATATCTATGTCAGCATCGGCAAGCTCGATGAAGCCACCGCGCTGATGGACAAAGTGCGCAACTTTGCCTCCGGTGGCGACAGCATCGCGCAGATGAACAACATCTATCTCAAGCTGGGCGATGAGATGATGGAAAAGAAGTCCTACAAGGAGGCTCTCGGTGCCTACCAGCTGGTGCGCAAGAAGGCGGAAATCACCCGGATTCAGAGCGAGCAGGTTAAAAAGCTGCAGGACCAGCTCAAGAAGGCTGCTGGCCCGCGGAAGGACGAGATCGAGACCAAGCTCAAGGCCAACGAGGAAATCATGGCCGAGATCGAGAAGCGCACGGACTACGATGCCTCTTTGTACTACCGCCTGGGCCGCTGCTACTATGAAATGGGCGCTCCCAAGGAAGATGGTACTGCAGCAGACCCCTCTCGCCTCTGGCAGGCCATCCTGGCCTTTGAGGTCATCGTCAATGATTACAAGCAGTTCCCGCAGCGTGACAAATGCATGTACGGCCTGATCACCGTCAATGCCGCTTTGAAGCGCACCAAGGAAGCTGGTGCCCTTTGTGACCGGCTCGTGGAAGAATTTCCAGACAGCGAGATGGTCGGTGAAGTGGCAATGATGTCCGGCATGATTTTCTATCAGAACAAGGATCTGAAAGAAGCCATCGCTCGCTGGAAGCGAGCACTGACCGCCCCCAAGGCAGACAAAGAGCGTCTCTACTTCCTGATCGGTAGCGTACAGTTTGAAATGCAGAGCCTCGACGAGTGCCGCATGACGTACGAAAACCTCATCGAGCAGTATCCGACTTCGACATACAAGGACGATGTCCAGTACCGCATCGCCCTGACCTACTTCTATCAGAACGACTCCAAGAGCGTGACCAAGGCGCTTAAGACCTACATCAAGGACAATCCCAAGGGACAGTATGTGGTGGATGCCCGCTACCGTCTGGCCTTCATCGACTTTCAGGGAGGTGATAAGAAGAGCGCCGAGGCCGATCTGCTCAGCATCGTCAAAGATGCCCCCAACGACAACAACATCGGTCAGGTGCACGCGCTGCTCGGCGACATCTACAATCAGCGCGCGGACTACGAAAATGCGATGATTCAATTCGAATTCGCCGTGGACAAGGCGAAGACGGATGATGTGCTCAGGTATGCCATGGACCAGCTGACCGACCTCTATGTGGGGGCCAACAAGTGGAAAGAGCTGGCGGCAATGTGGCAGAAGTACTACAACTCCAAGAAGGACGATGATGAACTGGCTCTCAAGGCCATCCTCTGGATCAGCCGTGCCCAGATCAAGGACGGCAAGGTGGAGGAAGCCAAGAAGCTCCTCGCCGAACACATCCGCCTGCGCATTCCCATTGTTGCCAATCAGCAGGTGGAAGGCCTGATCCAGCAGCTTGTGACCATCAGTGCTCCCAAGCGTCGTCGTGTGGCCGCAGTGCAGCCACCGGCTGATGGTGCCAAGCCCGCAGAAGGCACTGCACCAGCACCCGCGCCAGCGGCACCGGAAGTAACGTTTGAAGATGTCGAGAAGCAGCTCGAAGAACTGCTCACTCCGCCGCAGGCTGCCATGAACGGCACGGCCCAGATGCGCATTCTCTTTGCCAAGGCATGGCTGGCCAAGATCATGAAGCTTCCTGAGAAGGCGGAAAAATACTTCAACATCATCATTGAAGTGGCCAAGCCGGAAGACCTCAGCCCGATGATGCTTTCCGTCGTGGGTGACAACGCCCGCAAAAAGGGTGATCTTGAAAAGGCCAGCGCCTGCTACATCCGCCTGCGCGATCTGTTCAAGGACACCGACTATGCTGACGGCGCCCCAGTCGGTCTGGCGGAAATTGCCTTTGAAAAGGGAGAGTATGACAAGGCGCTGGAGCTTTTCCGCGACGCCCTGAACAACTACCCCGGCAGCTCCCATGTGCTTGACGCCACGCAGGGAGAGGCAAAAAGCCTCGTCAAACTCAAGAAGTATGACGATGCCAAGAAGCTCTTTGAACAGATCTCCAACACCAAGGAATGGCGCGGCCATGCCACCGCCAACTCCTTGCGCATGCTGGGGGAAATCGAGGCTCTGAATGGCAAGCATGAAGTGGCAATCCCTTATTTCCAGCGCGTTTTCATCGCCCACCAGAAGTGGAAGGACGAAGTGGCCAAGTCCTATCTGCTCTCAGCCAAGTCCTTTGTGGCCCTTGGGAAACGCGAAGAAGCCAAGGCCACGCTTCAGGAAATGGTCAAACGTCCGGACCTGCAGAAGGAGCCCGAAGTCAAAGAGGCTGAAAAACTCCTCAACACCCTTTAATTTCATGCGAACCCCCACCTCGAATTTCATGCGCTCGTTCGCCCGCTTTTTGTTTGCCCTCGCTTTTGTGGTCTCCGGCTCGGCCTATGGTCAGGCCATTGTATTGAAAGATGGCAATCGTGTTTTCTCCTCAGAATTCTCCATTCAGCCGGATGGCAAGATCGTACGCACCATTCAGATTGGCGAACAGAAGGCCACGAGCGTTCTGGATAAAAGGAACATCGATTCCTTGGAGTGGCCCTATCCGGCTGAACTGACCGAGTCTGCAGACCTGCTGGCCAAGGGCAAGACTGACGAGGCCATTGCTGTGCTCAAGAAGGGCAAGGATTTCTTTGAGCATTTTGAAGGCATTGAGGGCAACTGGTACGTCGATGTCTATTTCGCCTACATCGAAGCTTTGAATCAGGGCGGCAAATTTGACGATGTAGTCAAAGCAATGCCGGCTCTCCGCGCTCTCAAGCTGACCGATGCGCAAAAAATGCGTTTGCGCATCATCCAGCTCGACATCGAGCGGCAGACCAGCTCTGACTACGTGGCCATCATTTTGGAGGCGCAGAGCATCCTGAAGGAAACAGACGATTCCGCCATTGGTGCATCCCTGTGGGGCATCATTGCGGATGTTTACACCCGTAAAAAAGAGTGGGAAAAAGCGCTGCTGGCCTACCTGCGCATTCCGGTCTTCTATGGCACCCAGATGCAGCGTGTGCCTGAGGCTGAACTCAATGCGGCCAAGACCCTCATCAAGATGAAGCGCTACGAGGACGCCAATGCCTTCCTGGCTCGTATCAGTGATTCCTATCCGGGCTCGCCTGTGGCTGAAGCCGCCACGAAAGAGAAGGCGGCCATTGCCGGAATGAAGAATGTCACCGAGGAAGAAGCGGCTGCCGGTTCAGATGGCAAGCCCAAGTCTGACGCTGACAAATCCAAAGACGGCGCTCCCGCCAAACCCGCTGACTCAAAACCCAAAGCCTGATTTAATCTCACATGCAAACCAACACTGCCAACATCATGACCCGCTACATCTCTCACGCCCGCGCCCGTGCGTCCTACAGCATTCTGCTGGCCATGGGTGTCTTTGCATCTGCCTCCGCCTTCGCCCAGGAAGCTGCGGCTGAGGGAGGTGGACACGCCGTGAAAAGCGAATCCGCGATCGATCTCTTCCTCCAGGGCGGCTGGGTGATGTACCCGCTGGCCATCTGCTCCGTGGTGCTCGTCTGGCTCACGGTGGACCTCTGGATCCGCACCGGCATCAAGAAGATGGCTCCTCCCGCCCTCGTCGGCCAGGTGCAGGATCTCTTCCGTGCAGGCGACTACGTGGGTGCCTACCAGTTCTGCAAGGGCAACCCCTCTCCTTTCTCCGACGTCTCCCGCGTGGCCCTCAGCTTTGTGGGCGATGGCGAAGAAGCCGTTGAAAACGCCATCTTCACGGAGCTGAACAAGGTGAACGCCACCACCCAGACCCGCATCAACTACCTCTCCGTGCTTGGTGTTTGCACACCGATGATCGGTCTGATCGGTACCGTCAGCGGTATGAAAGGCGCTTTCGCATCCTTGGGCTCCAGCGGCGCGCAGGACGTGTCCGCTCTCTCCGGCCACATCGGTGAGGTGCTCGTGGCTACTGCCACCGGTCTTATCGTTGCTGTTCCTGCCTTCCTGTTCTTCTACTTCCTGCGCAATCGTCTCCAGGGCTCCATAGGCGGCCTGCAGGACATTGTTGCAGCTCTGTTCCGTAAGATGCCCTACAGCCACCTCAAGGACGCTCACGTCGGTGAGGAAGAGTTCTATGCCGCCATCCCGAACTGGGTCGCTGGCGAAGCAGCTCCTGCAGCTTGATCGGCTTTCATTTCCCCTATTCATCTTCAACCCTTGACTCTCTAACACTATGGGCGGCGGCGGCGGCGGTTCAGAAAACGGCGAACCGGAGTTTCAAATTGCTCCGATGATTGATGTGCTCCTCGTGCTGCTCATCTTCTTCATGAGCATCACCACCTCCCAGGTGGCCAAGATCGACAAGGAGATCCAGCTTCCTGTCGCATCCGATGCCAAGAAGAAGGAGGGCAAAAACCTTGCCAACGAGGCCATCGTCAACGTTCGCTGGAGCGTCGCCAAACAGGAGGCTCTCATCATGTTCCAGGACAAGGCGTATCCTCAGACGGAGCCGCTGGTGGACATCCTCAGCGGCAACAAGGCTAAAAATGCCTCCTATCGGGTGATCATCCGTGGAGACAAGAACCTGCCTGCCATCGAGATGCAAAAAGTCATGGCCGTCATCGCCCAGTCCGGCATTGATGACATTTCCTTCTCAGCTCTTAACCAGTAGCAAAACACCGCATGTCCTCGCACAATCATAGAACAGTCGAGTCTGACAATGTGAATCTGGGCTTCCAGATCGCACCGATGATCGACGTGGTGTTCGTCATCATGCTTTTCTTCATGGTGATGGCTGGTGCCGTGAAAAAGGAGATGGAGCTCAAGAGCCAGCTGCCTGGTGTGGCACCTGCTTCTCCGGATGCCCCTCAGGAGATGCCTGATGAGATCATCGTGGGCGTCGAAGAATCCGGGGTGGTGACGCTTAATGAAGAGGAGTTTGACACCCCCACGGATAAAAAGCTTCCCAACTTTGTGGCCACGCTCAAGCGCCTCAAACAAGAGGCGGACAACCGCAACGCCAAGGTCATTGTGACCATCCAGGCGGAAGAGCAGGCCAAGTATGAGCGTGTCATCGACGTGCTCAACGGCCTTGCCGTGGCCCGCATTGCCAATGTGACCTTCACCGTTGGCAGTGACGCAGGATTTTAATCATCCCTGCATTTTTTTGACGGCCGACACCCAATAAACTGGGTGGTCGTCCGTCGTGCTTAGATTGACCCCCATTTTGTCATGAACCCTTCGCAGCCAGGAAACCCGCAGAATCCGCAGCCGAATCCCGGTGCCACCCAGCCTTTGCCGCAGGGGTACACACCGCCTCCCGGTTACCCGCCGCAGATGCCTGGTTATCCTCAGGGCTACCCGATGCCGCAGGGCTACCCACCACAGATGCCTGGATACCCACAGGGCTATCCTATGCCGCAGGGGTATCCGCCACAGATGCCTGCTGGCTACCCCATGCCACAGGGGTATCCGCCGCAGATGCCGGGCTACCCGCCAGGGTACATGCCTGCCATGCCCATTCCAGCCATGATGCCGCCGCCTGCGCCTTCTCCTGGCACGGGTGCCGTGGCTGTGCCAAAGCCCGCCAGCGCCGCCGTGCCGGTGGCCATGCCTGCTCCAGCGATGCCAGCACCCTCCGCAGCAGCCATGCCGGTTCCTGCCGCCGCAGCCCCTGCCACGCCTGTGGCAGTTCCTGCAGTTGATGCCGAGGAAACCGCTGCCGTGGAGCATGTCGAAGGCCAGGTGTATCACCCGCCAGCACTCACGCACATCGAGGCCGGGCCTCCGCCCAACAAGTTTGTGCAGATGTGGCGCAAGGCGGGCGCGAGCTCGCTGCTGCTGAGCATTGCCATCCACGCCGGTCTGGGCGTGGGCGCGCTTTTCATCGTCTTCACCAGCGGTGTGATGGACAAGCAGGTGGACTTCCTGCCCGGTGGCGGCACGGCCCAGGGGGCCAAAGCCAGCGCGGACCTGCAGCACAAGGTGCAGCAGAAGAAGCGCAGCTCGGTGAACAAGTCCATGCCGATGAAGAAGCTGGTGAGCACGAGCGTGAACTCGGCCATCACGCTGCCAGAGGCGCCGCCTGACTCTCTGGACATGCCTGACATGAGCGCGATGATGGGCGGTGGTGCGCTGGGTGCTGGTGGCAGCCTGGGGCTGGCCGGTGCGGGTGGTGGATTTGGCAAGGGGGTGGGC
>DDFC01000037.1 GCA_002336895.1 Verrucomicrobiaceae bacterium UBA1938
CGGCCCCGGCACAGCGGTGCCCTACCAGCCCCTTGGCACGCGCTACGCTGGATGGTAGGGATGCGCTGTGCGCGTCCCTGGAATCCTTTGTTCCCAAGCGGTCTGCCACCTTAACGCGATCCCCCATTCCAAAAGCTCCGCCTCCCGGCGGTCTGCAGCGGTGAGGCTTTGCCGACTCAGAGTCAGACCTGTTTTCAACAGATTGTGGTATAAAACCCCAGCCACGGCTCAACGGATCCACTTCACTGACGCTCCCGCACGATGGGCAGGCCGAGAGAGAGGATCAAAAAGGGAATCACAAACCCGCTTTTGAGAGCGTGGGTCTCATCCGCACCGCCGCGATGGTGCGTGATGTCGAGCAACATCATGGCCAGTGGCCAGCTCAGCAGAAAAAGCACGGCAGAGAGCAATACGGTGCCCAGCCTGACTCGCACACCGAAGCGGCGGCACAAGGCGTGAAACATCAGCGGCACCAGCCCCCAGCCCAGCACAAACAGCCAGCTGGCCACCGCCAGCACCTGCGGTGTCGCACTCACCTTGGGCAGACGAAGAAGCGGGCCAATGACAAGCCGGGCCAGAGGGTTCGCAGGTTTGAAAAAGTACCAACCTCCGAAAGGCCCGCCAGACCGGGCGTAGCAGATGAGCAAGTCCACAAAGGCATGCCCCAGCCAGCCAAAGGCGAGCAGCGCGACAGCAAAAGCACCCGGCCTCTGCACCCGCGTGACGCAGAGCACCCACGCGATGAAGGCCAGCACACAGACCGGCACCGCCCAATGGAAATAGCCGATCCAGGTCAGTCCCGCCCAGCCGCCGCGCATCTCCAACTCCACCCGCCACGCGACGCCAGAGAGCACCGCGAGCAGCAGCAGCGAGAGAAACGGTCCCCAGCGCCGAGCCGGTGATGGCGTGGTGGTTGATAGAGCGGTATCAGTATGAGTCATTGCGTGGCAGAAATTGCAGAAAGTCTTCGAAGTTTCCGGAATGCCACCCTTCTTCAGTCAGCGCGGATATTTCTGCCGGGTGCCGCGAAAACACCACGCCATCAATCATAAGCTCTTGAACAAACTGCCCGGGTGTTTTCATATTCCAGCCGCAAATGCAATGAAGATGGGAAAGCGGTCAGTTGAAAGACTGCGGCAGAAGATGTGCTGACACAAAGCCAAAGTTAGCCCTCAATGACTTTTCCCAAACTGCAGTTCCTCACCAGCGGCAGCTAGGCGTCCCAATCCCTCAGGCGCGCCCACAGTCTGCCGACTCGGAGGTCCACGCTCCGCAGGTTTCCTTCTCGCGCTCCTTGTTGCCCACGAACCGCACACCGCTGCTAGATGCGCTTTTTCCACGCTGTATTACTCTTGTCCTGCGCCTCTGGCGTGACATTTTGCCCGCCCCCATCCCCCATGAAAAACCTCTACCGCCGCGAATTTCTCCGCGACCTCGGCATCTCCGCCGGGGCGCTGCCGTTTCTTGCCGGGCTGCCCAGCCTGACGGGGGCGCCGACGCCGCAGCGGAAGCAGAGGCTCATCATCATGTTCTCGCCCAACGGCACCCTGCCGAATGAGTTCTGGCCGGACCAGGAAGGCGCGGATTTCAGCTTCAAGTCCATCCTCAAGCCGCTGGAGGCGTTCAAGGACAAGATGCTCATCCTCCACGGCATCGCCAACAAGGTGAAGGGCGATGGCGACAGCCACATGCGCGGCATGAGCTGCCTGCTCACCTGCGACGAGCTTCTCAAGGGCAACATCATGGGCGGCGGCGGCAATCCCGCCGGCTGGGCCAGCAGCATCTCCATCGACCAGGAGCTGAAAAACTTCCTGCAAAGCAAGAAGGAAACCAAGACCCGCTTTGGCTCGCTGGAGTTCGGCGTGGCCGTGCCGGAGCGCGCCGATCCCTGGACCCGCATGTGCTACGCAGGCGGCAACCAGCCCGTGGCCCCCATCGACGACCCGCACCAGATTCTCAAAAAGGTGTACGGCAAGATGAAGGACAAGGACAGCCTCGTCAGCATCCTCGATGACGTGCGCGATGACCTCAAACGCATCTCCTCCAAACTCAGCGCGCGGGACAAAGCCCTGCTGGACCAGCACATGACCCTCGTGCGCAGCATGGAGCAGGATTTGGCCGAAGCCGACAAGCAGGGCAAGCTGAGCCACCCCGTGCCGCAGGTGGACCCCAGCATCGAGCTGGTGAACGACAACACCCCGCAGATCAGCCGCATCCAGATCGACCTCCTCGTCAACTCTCTGGCCAACGACATGGCCCGCATCGGCACGCTGCAGTACATGCGCAGCGTGGGCATGGCGCAGATGCGCTGGCTGGGCGTGGAGGAAGGCCACCACTCCCTCTCCCACGACCCGGACGACAAGAAGGACAGCTACGAAAAGCTGCTCAAAATTAACACCTGGTTCGCGGGCGAGTTCGCCTACCTGGCCAAGCGCCTCAGCGAGACCCCCGAGGCCACCGGCGGCGGCAGCATGCTGGACAACACCCTGCTCGTCTGGACCAACGAACTCGGCAAAGGCAACACCCACACCCTGGACAACATCCCCTACATCATGATCGGTGGCGGCTGCGGGTTCAAGATGGGCCGCAGCCTCAAGTTTGACAAAGCCGCCCACAACCGCCTCTGGATGTCCGTGGCCCAGGGCATGGGCCACGACCTGCAGACCTTCGGCAAAAAGGAACTCTGCGAAGGCGGTGCCCTGGCCCTGAGCTAGGCCCGGACCGGACCAGCCCAAGCCCCAAGCCCCAAGTCCCAAGATCCAAGCGGGGCCACTCCGCTCAGCACGTCCACACCCAGCGCCCAGGCGCGCGGACTTTAGTCCGCAGCAGGTCGCAGACTCGACGCGGGTGGTGCGTGGTTTCGGAGGCTGCAAGCATGGTGATCCTCGATGAGGAGAAGGCGGGGTGTGGGATAAGAGACTGGTGTGCGGCGGAGTGCTGCGGACTCGGAGGTCCGCGCGCCTTGCACCGCCGCCGAGACTCGATCCCCCTGCCTCGACCCGAGCCCTCGGCCCGAAATCCTTAACCCCTCCAAAACAAACAACTGTTTACTTGAACAGCATTCAAATGAATGCATACTTGCGGAATGAGACACAGCATCCACGATATTTGCGAGATGGCATCAGCAATCGGCGGCACTCAAATCGCCGCCCGGCAATGGCTGGAGGCAGGCTTTTCTCCCGGCGATGCGGCGGCCTACGCACGCGCCGGATGCTTTGACGTGGATCGCACCGCCAAACTGAAGGAGGCCCACATCGCCCCGCACCTCCTGGCTTCCAGCGGCCTGGCCTGGGATTACTGCAGTGGAAGTGTAACGCTGACAGAGTTGCAAAGGCTCATCATCCCCGAACCAATGGGCTGCTCCCTGCTTCTCAACTGACAGACGCAGGCTCAAAGCCGAGTAACGCCAGAACAGTTTCAAAATTCCCCCACTTGATCCAAGGGCTAACCCAGCCTCTCAACCAACAGGGGCTGGCTCAAAGTCATGTAACGCTGGCAAAGTTTCAAAGATTCTTCCCCAGCTGAACCGAGGGAGCACCCTCTGCACCTCAACGAACCGAGGCAGGCTCAGACTCCGCTCACGGCACCAAGAACACTCATTGAAACGTTTGAGTCGTTTCATGCCTCCAGCAGCCCTGGATCGGCGGATCAGCACGAGCTGGGACAGTGGTGCCCCCCCCTTAAAAAGACACGTTAACAGCGTTAGCCTGTTCCAGCACTGTGAAGAAGTGAACAAGCCTGTGAAAACTGCTGCGCCTGAGGGTATCGCTTTTTGATAACGATTTTTTCGTTACACCTTGACTGCTGTTCATTGAAAACCAGCCGGCATCGGCAATGCCGGGCACCCCATTGAAACGATCCAGTCGTTTCACCACACCAACGAACCCGAGCGATGAATGCCTCCATGGGCAGAGCTGCAGTGGCGCGCGAGCTGCAAAGCCTATGTGCCAGCGCCGCTGCCGCTCCCGGCGGAGCTTTCGGGATCGAGTGCAAACCTCGCCCGCAGCACATTGTAACGATTTACAAGTTTCATCATCATTACAATTGCATCGCAACCCATTGAAAATGAGTCTGATTATAGCTATTCAGCTTTACCCCCTGAGACCTGGTGAGTGCAGAGCTTTCTGTCGAGAGATCACTGCCGGATCTCTGTGTTCATCGTGTCTCTACGGAGAAGCCGGACGGAGCCGATGGACAGGCCGTTTTTGCACTCATCATGGCATGGCACCGCACGGCAATGAACAGCCGCAGGGAGACTCCCCGTCCTGCCAGCGAGCGCGGGCTTCAGAAGCGGTGGCGGGCTGCAGATCCCACAGCCAGCCAGCTGCCTGTGCAGCGGCGGGCGCGGGTCTTTTTTCTCCACCCGGTGCGTGGCGCGGTGCGCTTACGCGGCCAGCGGCTGGCGCAGGGGGATGCGCTGCTGCTGACGCAGGGAGGCCTCGGTATTGTAGGCAGCCAGCAGGAGGAGGCTGAAGCCGAGATCGCTCACGAGGGAGTTGATGAGAAAGCTCCAGGTGGGGGCGTAGCCGTGCTCTCCGGTGGTCAGGGCCTGCAGCAGACCGGAGAGGGTCTTGGCGTAGGCGGGGGCGCTGATCCAGGAGATGGTGTTGGTGACGAGGTAAAAGGCGATGGTGCAGCCCGCGACGCCGAGGAGGCTGCCCACCAGGCTGAGCTGTCCGCGCCAGCGTCCGGCCAGCCAGGAGGCGAGCGCAAAGCAGGGATAGACGGAGAGAGCCTCCCAGTGCAGCACGGAGGCGGGGCCGGTGGCGGCGGCATCGACTGCCACGAGCATGAGCGGGATGAGCAGGAAGGTGACGCGGCGCGGAAAGACGAGCGTGCCGGTGAAGGCCAGCGCCATCCAGGGGGTGAAGTTTTCCAGCGCCTCAGTGGTGATGAATCCCTTCAGCCGGGCCCAGCGATAGACGGCGGCGGCAGCGATGAGGAGCAGCGGCAGCAGCAGAGCGCGGCTGGAGGCAGGACGGGTGTCGGAGGAAGTCATGATGGGCGGAAGATGCAGGTAATCGGGATGATGAAAAGGATGAATTGTGAATGATGCGCTACGAAAGTGCGACGGTGAGTGGTGCGGGGAAAGAGCCGGCCAGGGAAGAAAAGACGGGAGCGGATGGCGGGCGGGATGTGTTTGCAGAGGCTCGGGGGTGGTCTTAGCGTAGGTGCTGCTGCTGCTGCAGCGCCGCAGTTTTCCTCTTCTTTTCCATGTCCACACTGCCCCCCACCCCGATGCTGCGGCGTCCGTTTCCATACCGTCTGTGGCGCTATGCGGGGCTGGGCATGCTGGTGCTCATTCCGGTCATGCTGCTCCTGCGTGCATCTGCCACTGGCGGGATAGCGCAGGAGGAGCCGATGAGGTTTATCCTCATCCGTGGCTGGCTGCCTTTCTGCCTGTTCTTTGGCCTGTTCTTTGGCATGGACTGGCTGCTGATGCGGCGCTTTACCTGGGAGGTGAAGCCGGAGGGCGTGCACGTGCAGGAGCACGGGGCCACGATGCGGGTGGTACCGTGGCGTGAGATCACGACGCTGAAGACCACCCCCCAGGGCCTGGTCATGGCCTGCGGCAAAGAACACTTCCGCTTCTCCTACCTGCCCAGGGGCGAGGCGGAGCGGCTGCTGGCGCAGATGCAGCGGCTGATGCACAGCAGCCCGTCGGCGGCGTGAGATTGGATTCGTCCTTGATCGAGGCGCGGGCGCTGTGGGCGATACGTGGGCGAGTGGGACTGAGAATTGAAGTCGTCGGGCAGGCACGCCACGGGCATGCGCCGCCCCCCCTTCCCCGCAAGGATGGGGTGCGGGGTCAGGCGAGGCCTTTTTTCCGCAGGAAGGGCACGAGCTCGTCCACGCCAAAGTCGGCCAGCACCTCGCCGTCCCAGTCCATGGTGGGGGCCTTGCTCTGGCCGCTGAGGTCGATCATGGCCTGCATGCCCTCACGGTTTCCGGTGACGGTGATGGCTTGATAATCAATGCGCCGCGCATCGAGGTATTCGGTGACTTCCTCGCACCAGGGGCAGCCGGTTTTGATGTAGATGATGGGTTTGACCATGATGAAATGATGGTACGGGATACGGCGAAGGGCAAGCCGGGGGTGCGTGATTCGCGGTTGACCACCCCCCTGCGCCGCTTAACATCTGCGCGCTGTTTTCAGGGCCACTCAACCAGTGCTCCGAAGCCATCCCCTCCGAACCTTTCCCCGATGTGCCTCTTCAGACCCATGAATGCGCTGCAGGAAACGTTCCAGCGGATGGAAGGTACGAAAGGCAGTCCCGGTGCGCCGCAGGTGTGTGTGCGCGCGGGGACGAATTTTGAGCCGGCAGGGCCGCCCGCGCGGTCCGGCTTTGAAAACCGCAGCAGCCCGTGGTGGTGCTGTGGCAGGCCGCTTGTGCGGTCCGCCGCGTGCCGCGGTGCCGTGGACGAGGCTAGCCGCACGTCCCCCGCCGCCGCCCCCCTCAGCACCCCGGCCCTGCCTGACAACGCAACCCACCCCTACGTAATACTCGAAACATGTCCGACTACCCGAACCGCAATGGCGGAGGAAATCGCCGCCGCAACCGCAACCGCCCCCGTGGCCCACGCCCGGAAGGCCCACGCCCGGCCCGTGGCGACAGCCGCAGCGCCCCGCCCTCCCTCTTCCAGAAGATCCTGAGCTTCTTTGGCCTGGGCTCCAAGCCGAAGAGCCGCCCGCAGTCCAGCGACCGCAGCGCCTCTTCCTCCTCCTCCGCACCGCGCTCCACCAATGACAATCCCCGCCCGCAGCGCGAGCCGCGTGAACCCCGCGAGCCCCGTCAGCGCCGCGAGCCCCCCGCCCCGGCCAATCCGGCCGACATCACCACCGAGCGCCTCTATGTGGGCAATCTCTCCTACGACGCCACTGAGAGCGATCTCTTTGAGCTCTTCAACGGCGTGGGCGCCGTGAAGAACGCCGAAGTGGTGGTGAACAGCCGCACCCAGCGCTCCAAGGGCTTTGCCTTTGTGACGATGGGCACCGTGGAAGAAGCCCGCCGCGCCGTGCAGGAACTCAGCGGCAAGGACTTCATGGGCCGCCCGCTGCAGCTCAGCGGCGCCAAGCCCAACACCCGTGGCGACGAGTCCGCCGCCCCTGCCGCTGAAGAAGCCCAGGCCGCCTGAGACTGAGACAAGACCATTCACGCCCGCAGGTTCTCCATGAGCCTGCGGGCTTTTTGTTTGGGGGACGGATGCGTATAGGGAGAAAGGCGCGGAGCATCGAGTGTGTGGTGGCGCTATTTGGAACCGGAACGAAGTGGGGATAGACAGCCGCAGGCTGCCCGCAGGACGAGCGCAGCAAGTCAATGCGGTCGCGGAGATGCAAGGCGCAGGTCTGCAGGGATCAAGCCACCCAGCGCTGCAGGAACGCGCAGGTCTTCAGCGATCAAGCCTCCCAGCGCCGAGGAGCGCGGACTTCCAGTCCGCAGCAGGTCGCCTGCTCACAGCGCGCTGAGCCGGGCCGATGTGCGGCGAAAACACACGGGCGCTCGGAACGAAGATGTGCAGTGTGAGTGAGGCCCATGCGTGAGTGACCCAATGCATAACTGCGGAGCCCATGCACACACAGACATGGCCACGCGGGGGGGGCGGATAAGAACCCCGCGTGTCTGCGGAGTGCTGCGGACTGGAAGTCCGCGCTCCCGGGCCGCTGGGGAGGCCGGGCCGCTGGGGGGTGGCGATGGCTGGCGGTGTCAAGGGAGCCCATCACCCCGCGAACCAGCCCCCTGCTGAGATCGCGCAGGTCTGCAGCGATCAAGCCACCCAGCGCCCCCCTCCGCCTCCTCACTGGGGGCTGAGGAAGAAGGTGCCTTTTCGGCGGCGGTGGGGGGAGAGCTCGTCGGTGCGGGCGTGGAGGACGCACTGCAGGCCGTGGCGGATGGCGGCGTGGCGGTTTTCCACGCGCAGCTTGTGGAAGATGCTCTCCACATGGCCTTTCACGGTGTCTGGGCGCACCTTGAGGATGGTGGCGATCTCGGCATTGCGCTTGCCTTCCACGATCCAGTAAAAGACCTCCATCTCCCGGGGGCTGAGGCCCAGGCCGCTGAAGTGGGAGATGTGCGGCTCGCCAGCCTGGGAGCGGGCGCGGCCGAGGGTGCGGGCATTGCGCAGGTGCGGGAGGAGGAGGGTGAGCACGGCGCGCTCCTCCTCGGTGAAGTCCACCCCCTGGCGCTGCACGCTGAGAAAGAGGCTGCCGCCGCCGGTTTCGTCGGCGCAGAGGGGGATGGCGCAGTGGTTGTCCAGCCCGGCGGGGCGGTAGGTGGTGGCGTAGATGTCCAGGTCGCGGAACTGGCGGCGGCTGTAGTAGTCGCGCAGAAAGAGCACGCCGCCGCCGCGCACGGAGAGGTCGGACTTCCAGAGGTCGTAGCGGTTCTTGACCTGCATGTAGTTCATGAGCACGTCCAGGGAGGGCGCGTTGTCGTCTGAGAAGACGATGTCAAAGGCGCCGGTGGGGTGCGCTTTGGAGTAGGTGATGAACTCCCCGGGGACGAGCGTCTTGACGGCGTCGATGGCACGGAGGACGCAGCTCTCGGAGGTCAGCCCCTCGGCATAGAGACCGCGCAGCACGCGCTCCAGACGGCTCCAGGCATGCGAGGAAAGAGGTGGTGCAGGGTGATTCAAAAGGCGCGTGTGTTTCGTATAGCAAACTCTGCCCCGGGTGGCAATACGCCGATGCAGGCGAGGCCCTGAAAACACCGCACCGAAGGGGGGCAGCGCAGCAGGATATGGAGTGAGGGGGTGCTGCACTGACCAGCTGCCGCTCACTCCTTCGGGGCAGTCTGCGGTTGTCCATTTGACTTCGGCTGTCTCCGCTCCGGTTCCAAATTCACGCCGGGCTGCGGCACGTTATTCAGCATCCACTTCCGCACTGGCATTCACCGCCTCATGCCCATGCGCGGCCTGGTGCTCCAGATACCCGGCAAAGATGTCCTCCAGCTCCATCAGGCTGCCGATCTGTGAGAAGCGCTGGCGCAGCCATTTGCCACCGGGGATGGACTTGGTGTAGTTCATGAGGCGGTTGCGCATGGAGCGCAGCGTGGGCAGCTCGCCCATGTGTGCATTGCGCGCGATCGCCATCTGGCAGTGCCGGCGCATGAAGCTGAACCGCTCCTCCACCGTGGCGTGCGGCACATGGGTGCCTGTGGCCAGGTAGTGCTTGGCCTCTTTAAAGACCCACGGATTCGTCATCGCCGCACGGCCGATCATCACGCCTTTCACATTCGTCTGCGCGCGGCGGATCTCCACATCGGCGCCGCAGGAGATGTCTCCATTGCCGATGACGGGCACCTTCACCGCATCCGCCACCTGGCCGATCACATCCCAGTCTGCCAGTCCGGTGTAGCCCTGCGCACGGGTGCGCCCGTGCACGGCGATGGCCTGCATGCCGCAGTCTTCCAGAATACGCGCCACTTCGACCGCATTGACGTGGTTTGCGTCCCAGCCGATGCGCATCTTGGCCGTGACTGGAATGGACACCGCCTTGGCCACCTCCCGCGCCACACTGGCGAGCAGGGGGCAGTCTTTGAGGAGGGATGAGCCGCCGTTTTTAGAAACGACCTTGTTCACCGGGCAGCCGAAATTGATGTCGATGAAGTCGGGCTGCTTCCAGTCGATGATCTTGCGCGCGGCTTCGCCCATGCGCACGCCGTCGGAGCCAAAGAGCTGCACGCCCAGCGGGCGCTGGCTGTCGTCAAAGTCCGTGTAGTGCCGGGTGCGGTCGTCCCGCTGCAGGATGCCCTCGGCGCTGACAAACTCCGTCACCATCACGTCCGCGCCCTGCTCCTTGCAGAGCTGGCGGAAGATCACGTCCGTCACCCCGGCCATGGGGGCCAGGTAGAGGGGGAAGCGGTCGTTTTGGAACCAATGAAGCATCTTCCATCATAGCCGCACTGGCACAGAGCGGCAAGTCGTGTCACATTATGCGATGGCAAGACGCCGCCGCCGCCACAAACCCCTGCTCCCGGGCCTCTGGACCGTGCTGGCGGCGTTTGTGCTGATGGGCAGCATCGGCGGCTTTTACTGGGCGCTGGGCAAGAAGACGCGGATCGTGCGGAATGACGCGCCGCCTGCGCCTGCAGTGGCGAAGAGGAAATGACGAATGAGTAAATCCGAATAACTAAATAATGCCGAAGCTCGAAGGCCGAATGCCATTTCGGCCACCTCAAGCTAAAGCTGAGAGTTCGTCATTCGGATTTACTCATTCGTCATTCTTCTTCCTGCTGCTCCTCAAACAGCCGGACGTACAACAACGATCTCTCCCAGCAGCTGCTCCTGCTCCACCTGCAGGTGGTTGAGCTTGATGAGCTCCAGCATGGCGAGGAAGGTGACGATCACCTCGCCGCGGCTGGCGGCGCTGGAGAAGAGCTCTTCAAATTTGATGCGTGCGCCCACCGGGACGGTTTCCAGCAGGTGCTCGATCTTGTCCGCCACGGTGAAGCGGTCATTGACGATCTCGCGGAAGTCGCTGGCGTTTTCAAAGCGCTTGAGGATGCGCTGGAAGGCGCGGATGAGGTCAAAAATGCCCACCTGGCCCACGCTTTCCACGGGGGCCTCCAGGTCTGGCAGCTCGGGGGTGGTGACGAAAAGCTCGTCGCTCTTCACCTCCTGAGAGCCCAGGAACTGCGCGGCCTCCTTGAATTTCTTGTACTCCACCAACTGGCGGATCAGCTCCCAGCGCGGGTCGTTTTCCTCCGCATCCTCCTCCGGCGGCTGCACATCCTGCGGCAGCAGCTCGCGGCTCTTGATGTACATGAGGTTGGCGGCCATGACGATGAACTCGCTGGCCAGCTCGATGTTCAGCGCCTGGAAGGTGTCGATGTAGTCCAGGTACTGCCGGGTGATGCGCTCCAGCGACACATTGTAGATGTCGATCTCCTCCTTTTTAATGAGGTAGAGCAGCAGGTCCAGCGGACCCTCAAAAATCTCAAGCTTAACTTTGTAGTCGGAATCTTCCACGGATCGAGATAGAACGGGGAATGGGGGATGGCGAGAGGAAAATGGGGGGATGGATGGCCGCAAAAAGGCGCGAAAAGGATCAAAAAAAGAGAAGGGCTGATGCAGGCAATGTGTGGTGCATGGGATGGATTCTTTCTTCCGAAGCCCTTTTGTGCTTTTTTGCGTTTCTTTGCGGCCTGCCTCACTTCACCGCACGTGCACGCACATAGGTGGCACGAGTGGTGTTCATGCCGTCGCCGCGTGGGGAAAGGATGCCGAGGCAGTGATACTGGCCGGGGATGGCATTGATCGTTTCGGCCCATTCTTCGAACTCATGCCTTGCGCCGGGATAGTCATCCTTGCCGCTGGTGAAGATTTGGAGGGTATCTTCCAGGCCGGGCTCGATGGGGCGGGCGGTGGAGTGCTGGAGTTTGATGCCCAGAATGACCGTGCCGCTGGCTTCCTCCGTGAGGTGAGCTTCGAGCTGCAGACCGGCAGGGATCTTCTGCAACGCGGTGGGCCGCATGCGAAAGGGAGCACCACGCGATGGGGGATCAAATTCGGTGGCCGTTTGATATTCCTCCACGACGGACAACTCGGCGTCGGGGCCGGACTGCATCCGCAGCAGAGTCTGTGACTGCAGTTTTGCATGACCACCCTTCATGCGTTCCTGGGTGAAGGTGGCAAAGTCGGCGCTTTTCACCGCCTGCCATGCCGCAGCATCCTGGGAAGGAATCTCGAATGTCAGAGTTTCGATCTCGACATCGTGCTGCGAGGTCGCTGGAACGGCAGCCGTGGAGTCAAGGTGGCTGAAGAGCAGGAGGGTTTCGTTCGCGGGCAGATCTGCGCCGGTCATCACCGCTGGAATCTGGACTGCTGCCAGCAGATGCGTGCCGGGCGTGGTCAAGGCAGCAGAGGTGCTCGTTAGGGAAAACTTTCGGAAGCGCGGCTGCCACATGACAGCCTCAGGAACGTCGCGCGCGAGCTTCCACTCTGTGCGTGCTGGCGGCGCCAGGTCCTGGCTCAAGGCCAGAGTCTGTCCATCCTGCTCCACCCGGGTGCCAACGGGCACATCCTCCCATGCGGAGGGGATGCTGGGCATTTCGGTGGGGCGTTGATGAATGCGTGCGCTGCTTTGTGCATAGCGGTTGGAATTGTGGGCCGAAAAAGAGCTGGTCACCACCCGGGCCTCGCCGCGTTTGACCCGGGCCAGAAGGTCGCGCAGAAGGGACTCGTCCTTTTGTGGCTGGCGTGCTTCCAGCAGGGCATGCGCGGCGCTGCTGCCGAGCGCGATGCCGAGGAAGAGCGAGCGCATCGTGGGTGGCTGCGCTGACCAGCCTGCGGCGAAGGGATCGGCGGGTTTCGGCGCGGCTGGCTTGGGGACGTCGCCTGAGAGCTGCGCCAGGGTGACATCCAGCCAGCGTCCCTTGCGGTCGGCACCCCACACCTGATCCGCAGGCGGCATCATGGCCACCAGTTGTGGTGAGGCATTGGCTGACATGGGCGCTTCTGCCATCTCCTGCTCAAAGCGGTCATACCAGTCCATCCAGCCATGCAGCACCCTGGTGCCATTGCCTTGCTGATCCCTGGCACGCAGCCATGAGGTGGGCCAGCGCACGGCCAGTGGCGCACGAGGAGCGCAGAAACTGTGAAAACACCCCGTGGCATCCATTCTCAATCGCGTGCCTTCCAGCGCTTTTTCAAAGGCGATAGGGACGAGATAAAGCTGGTCGAAAACCTGGTCCACCTCTGAAGGCAGCGACCATTCGGTGCCGGTCTGCATTTCAGTGCTGGCATGGGGAGCCACTGAGAGGGCAGCGCTGGAGACGACGCTGGCATGTCCGGCGGTCACAGTCTTTTGCAGATGCTCTGCCAATGCCGCGTCATCAGGCCGGCCTTGCAGCAGCCATTCGATCATCTCCAGCTCAGGCACTCGGTAAATCGTCTGCTGCACGCCCAGGCTGGGTGCGGTGGTGCTGCCGGCGCTGCCTTTGAAGAAAACGACGATTCTTGTGCCGGGATCTCTGGCTGGCAGGAAACTGGCGATCACGCGTTCATGCACACCCACCAGCACCTCGCCCTGCCAGCGCAGGCGCTCGTAGCGCGGTGAGGTCACCGTGTGCTTTTCACGCCCGGCACCCACGGCTGCATTGGCGTAGGGCAGCGACAGTGACTGCGGAGGCGCGAGATCATGCGTGAGTGAGAGGCTGATGCGCGCCGCCCCGGACTGGTTCTTTGGCGGCTCCTGCTGCAAGGTCACCTGAGTGCCGATAAACTCCTGCACGGTTTTTTCGGCAATCGCCTGGTCTTTCGACCGATCAAACTCCCATTCGGTGACAACGTCGCGCGTCTCGCCGCGGCGCAGAACGGCGGCGCCTTCTTCTTTCACGATGCCGCTCAGCTCCACCAGCGTGCGCGCCTGCAGCCGCTCGCGCAATCCCCCGGGCTGACCGCCCCTGGCCATCTCCTGCTGCCAGTCAGTTTCTTTGACGGCAGCGATCCTCACGGTGACCTGCACCGGGCCCTCCTGCGCCACGACTGACTGTGAACCCACCAGCACCGCGATGAGCACCATCCCAAGCCAATGGTTTACATGCATGACCTAGGTGTATGAAATAGGGTGGGGCTTTGGCAATGCAAATCACCGCCGCTCTCGCTTTTTCCTGCCGCTGCGTTTATCTGCCTATCCTCCAGCCATGCCCGCCAAAAAGAAACCCAGCGACAAGCCGCTCTCCGGCGCCGCCCTCATCAAGGAGGTGTGCCGGCGCATCCGGGTGGCGCGGAGCTACTGGGAGGCGCACAACAACCGCGCCTGCCGTGGCGAGCGGGAGAAGGCGCTGGCGCTGTATGAGACGCTGAGCGAAACCGAGCGCGACAAGGTGCCGCAGGTGCTGCGCGTGTGGCTGCGCTACCGCAGCGAGAAATACTTTGGCGCAGACCGCACGCCGCCGGGAGGGGGGACGGTGAGCACGTGACTGGCCGCAAAAAGGCACAAAAAACTCAAGAAATCAGAGTGGGAAATCCTGTCTCTGATCCCCGTCTTTTTTGCTTTTTTTGCGGCTCTTTGCGGCCATCTGCATTCTGCTGACATGAACCACGCCACCAAAGCAGGACTGCATCCGCGCAATCGCTTCAATACGCGTTACGACTTCTCGCAGCTCATCGCGTGCAGCCCGGCGCTGGCGGTGTTTGTGAAGCCGAATGCGCATGGCGCTGACAGCATCGACTACGCGGACCCGCAGGCGGTGAAGGCGCTGAATGCGGCGCTGCTGGTGCAGGCCTATGGCCTGCTGCAGTGGGACATCCCGCCCGGCTGCCTGTGCCCGCCCATTCCGGGGCGCTGCGACTACATTCATCATCTGGCGGATCTCATCGGCGTGCAGCGCGGTGCAGACGTGCGTGTGCTGGACATCGGCACGGGCGCGAGCTGCATCTACCCGATCCTGGGCGCGAGCGAGTATGGCTGGAGCTTTGTGGGCGCGGAGGTGGACGCCGCCTCCTGGCGCTGGGCGCGGAAGCTGGTGGCGGCGAATCCGGGTGTGGCGGGCTTGATCGACTGCCGTTTGCAGAAGTCGGCGCAGCAGTGCTTTCGCGGGATCGTGGAGAAAGGCGAGCGCTTTCATGTCACGATGTGCAATCCGCCCTTCCACACCTCCGCAGCGGAGGCGGCGGCAGGCACGCAGCGGAAGCAGCGCAACCTCGGGCAGAAAAGCAGCGCGCTGAATTTCGGCGGCAAGGCGAATGAGCTCTGGTGCCCGGGCGGCGAGCTGGGGTTCATCCGCCGCATGATCGCCGAGAGCACGGAGTATGCCGCGCAGTGCGGGTGGTTCACCACGCTGGTGTCAAAGAGCGAGCACCTGGCCCCGCTGCAAAAAACACTGCGCCAGGCGCAGGCGGCTGCGGTGCGCATCATCGACATGGCGCAGGGGCAGAAGAAGAGCCGCGTGGTGGCGTGGCATTTCTGAGGCAGGGGCGGGCGCGCTGGGTGCAGCAGCCCGGCGTGCTCAGGCCGCAGCGGGTGCGGCCGCTCTGCGGGTGAGTTTTTTTACCAGCCATACGGCGGCGCAGATGCCCAGCAGCAGGAGGGCAAACCAGTCGCCATGGCGTGCATAGAGCGTGACCTCACCGCTGCGCGGCACCTTGACCTCTCCGGGCAGCGTGCCCTCAAGGAAGGTGCTGCCGGTCTCGGGATCGCTGAGCCTGGCGGTGACGTGGCCGCAGGTGTCGATGAAGCAGCTCACGCCGGTGTTGGTGGCGCGCAGCATGGGGCGGCGCAGCTCGATGGCGCGGAAGAGTGCATTGGTCATGTGCACCTCGGGCTCGTGGCTCTGGAGGAACCAGCCGTCGTTGGTGATGTTGACGATCATCTGCGGCACGGGGCGCACAAAGCGGCGTGCCACACGGCCCACGGTGTCTTCAAAGCAGATGAGCGGGATGATCTGCACCTGCGGCTTTTCCAGCATGAGCGGCTCGGTCTTCACACCGGGGGTGAAGGCCCCCTCAAACATGCTGCGGAAGAAGGAGAAGGGCGGGATGTTTTTGAGCGGGAGGTATTCACCAAAGGGCACGAGGTGCACCTTGTGGTAGTCCTGCCGGCGGGCGGAGCTGCCACGGAAGAGCACGGCGGAGACGTGGCCGATCTCGGGGCTCTCGGAAAGATCCGTGCCCGTCATGAGGCTGAAGTCGCCGACGCTGAGCAGGTCATCAAAGTAGTGCTGGTGCCAGTCTGGCGGCAGCTGGTGGTAGCGGTCCTCCAGATTCACCGGCAGGGCGCTCTCCGGCCACACGATGAGATCGGTGGAGGTCCTGCCGTCTTTGGCCGTGCCGTACATGCGGGTAAACTGATCCAGCCGCGTGTAGGTCTGCTCGGCCAGCCTGCCGGTGACGGCGTCTGCCAGCGCCACATTGGGCTGCACCAGCACGGCGCGCACGGAGATGGCGTCCTTCTCTTTTTCTTTGGCGGCGGTGATTTTAAGGATGCCGTAGCCTGCGGTGACAAGCATGAGGACCAGCGCCACGGTGAAGTCGAGGCGGGACTTGCAGGTGCCCTCCCCGCGATAGGCCAGGACGAGGCGCGTGAGGGTGTTCCATGCGGTGCAGGCGGCAAACACGGGCAGGAAGGAGAGGCCGAAGACGCCCACGAGATCCGCCGCCTGGATGAGCGGCAGGGTGCGGTGCATGGCCACGCCGAGGCCGTTCCAGCCAAAGCCGGTGAAGACCGTGGTGCTGCGCAGCCACTCGCACGCCACCCAGGCGCCTGCGGCCAGAAAGGAGCACACCAGCGAGTGCTGCGTGCTGGGCCACCAGGTGTCCCGCGTGAGCGTCCTGATGCGAGGCCGCGCATGATGATGCGTGAACCACGCCCACAGGCCGAAGTACACCGCGCAGTAGCCGGAGAGGCCGATCCACGCGCCCCAGCCCAGCAGCTCAGGGCCGATGCCCGCCCAGGTGTCATCCACAGCACCGGCCAGCCGCACGCGCGCGGAGTGGTGCACCCAGTAGAGATTTGGCAGGAAGAAGCCCAGCCCCGCCAGGTAGCCGCGCCAGAAGGGCCGCGCCCTGACGCCCTGGGCCTCCTTCCACGGCCAGAGCACGGAGAGCAGCGGCAGCAGCCAGAGCCACACCACCAGATCTGAGCGGCAGGGCGGGAAAGCCAGGGAGAGAATGACCCCGCTGAGCAGCGGAGCGAGGAGCATGAAAAGGCGCAGGCGGCGGGGGGCGGTCACAGAATGGGGATGATGCCGAAGGCCGGGGAAAAGCCAAACGTGATTGTGTGATTTTGGCACGCGCCTGGCGTGCCGCACGGCCGACAGCGCCGGGTGCCCGTGGATGACACTGGAAGGCGGTCGCGGAGTGAGGGGGCGAAGGCCTGGGAGCTTTCGAAGGAAGAGGCTCTCGCGCGGGGGATGTGGCGCGCGCAGGCCGGGGAGCCCACGCGCACCACGAGACGCTCGAAAGCGGCAGCTGCGCTCATGCTTCGCTGCGCAGCCGCACTCCAAATTCATGCCGCAGCACGCGCGGGGGGGGCGGGCTGCGGCCCTCGTGTGCAAGGTGTCAGCAGATCGTGGTATTTTACAGCATGCACGGCGGGCTGTGGCGGCTGCGCGAGGGCACGAAAAAGGCCGCCTGCGGTGAAGCAAGGCGGCCTGATTTTAACCCTGAAATGGCGGAGCGGACGGGGCTCGAACCCGCGACCTCCAACGTGACAGGCTGGCGTTCTAACCAACTGAACTACCGCTCCATTACCGTTTCGGGGGCCGCGATACTAAGCGCTCCATTCTCACTCGCAAATGGAAACTTCACTTGTTGAAAAAAAACTTCTCACGGCACCTCTTCACCAGAGCCGGTGTAGTACCAGCCCACGACTTTGCCGCCGAGCACCACGGCCTGCGCCTCGACGGGCTGAAGCCCGAAGATGGTCTTCACGTTGCACTCAAACTTCACGGCCCAGCCGGTCTTTCCCTGCACCTGAGTCGGCTGCGGGTCATACCAGCGCAGGATGTTCTCCGGCTTGATCTCGGTCACCTGGCCGCTCTTCATGGCGTTGACGAGCAGCGGATAGGCGCTGGTGGAGTCGCGCAGAGGCTTGCCATCAGTATCCACCATGCCGGCGGCGCTGGCCGCCACGGGTGCGGACATGGCCTGTGCCTTGCCGGCGGCCAGTTTTTTGAGCTCTTCTCCGCGCACCACCTTCCACTTTTCATAGGATTCATTGAGCTGGGCCTTGAGGTCCGTGCTGTCGAGGGGGACCTGGGCACGTGCGGGGGAGGTGGCGGTGGGGGCGAGCGTCAGCACGCCATTGTCTGCACCGATGGCCACGGCCTTGCCGCCTGCGGCCACCTTGCTGGCGCCGACGCTCATCTTGAACATGGCGTCCTGCAGCAGCTTGACCTCGCGCGGAAAGGCGGAGGCGGGGATCTTCATCCAGTTGCCAGTGAGGGCTTCGATGGGCTGGAAGCGGGGATCGGAGGCCGGCTTGGTGACTGTGGTGGTGGCGGCGGGGGCTGTGGCCGCAGCTTTGGGCATCTCCGCCGCGGGCTTGGGCGCCTCGGGCACGGATTCCTTCACCACGGGCATTTCATCAAACTTGGGATGCGCCAGCACGAGCTTGGGCCCGGTGCTCGCGGGGGTGTTGAGGCTCTTGAAGATGAGCTTCTTGCCAGGAGGGGCACCAAAGTAGTCGTAGGCCGCAAAGGCACCGCCGAGGATGAGGAGGGTGTAGAAGAGGGATTTCATGAGGGTGGGCTAAACAGTCATAGTATCACGCGCTATCGCGTGATGCATCGATTGAGTACATCAAATTCTTGGGCGCGCAGTTACATTTTTCCGTTCTTTTTGCGTCAAAACACGCGTGGACCCAGGGCTTGCGGGTGACGGGCGCTGCGCTAAATAGCGCTGATGCCCTCAACCAACCTGCTTCTTGGAGTCAATATTGACCATGTCGTGACCCTGCGTCAGGCGCGCTACCGTGCCATGCTGGAGTCTCCCAATGCCGAGCCCTCCGTGCTGGCCGCCGCCCTGGTGGCGGAGGAGGCGGGGGCGCACTCCATCACCGTGCATCTGCGGGCGGACCGCCGCCACATCCAGGACGCGGACGTGTCCCTGCTGCGCAAAAGCATCCGCACCAAGCTGAACCTGGAGATGGGAAACACGCAGGAGATTCTCAACATCGCCCTGCAGGTGCGGCCGGACTTTGTGTGCATGGTGCCGGAAAACCGCGAGGAGGTGACGACCGAGGGCGGCCTGGATGTGGCCGGCCAGCGCGCCGCGCTGCGCAGCACCGTGAAGGCGCTGAGCGACAACGGCACCCGCGTGAGCATGTTCATCGACCCCGATCTGGAGCAGGTGCGCGCCAGCGCGGAGATCGGCGCGGCGATGATCGAGCTGCACACGGGCACCTTTGCCAACAACAGCGGCGCAGCCCGTGCCGCCGAGGTGGATCGCCTGTGCGCCGCCGCAGAGCTGGGCCACGCGCTGGGCCTGCAGATCAATGCCGGACACGGCCTGACCACGCAAAACCTGCCGGATCTGTGGGCGGTGCCGCATCTGGCGGAGCTGAACATCGGCCACCACATCGTGTCCCGCTCCGTCTTCATCGGCCTGCATGGCGCGGTGCGCGAGATGCTGGCGGTCATGGCCACCTACAAGGACTGATTTCTTTCCACTCATGAAGGCCACAGGCATCGGCATCGATCTGGTGGAGGTCTCCCGCATCCGCGAGATGCTGGAGCGCCACGGGCAGCGCTTCAAGGAGCGCACCTTTACCGCAGGTGAAATCGCCTACTGCGACGCCTGTGCCGAGCCCGCCATGCACTACGCCGCGCGCTTTGCCGCCAAGGAGGCCGTGGCCAAGGCGCTGGGCACGGGCATCTGGGCTGAGGGCGTGAACTGGACGGACATCGAGGTGGTACGAGAGGCCAGCGGCAAGCCCGCCATCCTGCTGCACGGCGCTGCGAAACAACACGCCGGACAGGCGGGCTGCCTGGTGAGCCTGACGCATACGAAGGACCTGGCGATGGCGCAGGTGCTGCTGGAGAAGGCGGAATGACTTATTAACTCGGCACTGGGAAAGCGCATCAATCTCATGCGTGAAACGGGTAGATTTGATGTGCCACTCAAATGCCGGATTAATAACTTCCCACACTTGCATTAAAAATGCCCGACCTTCTAATGCACCATGCGGACTTTGAAAACCCTCTTGATACTGCTATCTTTTTTGGGCACCCAGGTGTCCGCAGATGATCTGGAACAGGATGCCTCTTCATCCATATGGCAGGTACGCTACTGTCTCATAAGCAGGTTTGCAGTCGCGGACTCCACGGCGCGACGGCTTCTCGAAAAATTAAGTGTGGACTCCCATTCAGGCGTGGCGAGGCAGGCTTTTGCGTGTTATAGCATCCTGTTCCTCGATCTTGACCGCCAAGTGGTACTGGCAGCTTTTCGACGCGGCGAATTCGATCTTGCGGGCTTTAACATGAAGGATCGAAAGGCGTTCGAGACGCCGGGCTTTTGGGCGTGGAATCTCAAGCAAGCAGAAGCGCCTGACCATCAAGCGCGCGCCATTCGCGCTCTGGGCCTGTGTGGCAGCCAGGAAGACCGCCCATTGCTGCTCAAATATCAAAACTCGGACAATCCCTACCTGCTGCACGAACTGGCCAAGGCATTGCACCGTCTCGGCGATGAAGCGGGTTATCTAAATGTCATTGAGGCCATCCTGCGCCTGCCGCCTGCATCGGCTGTGCACTACCAGACCCTCGCCATTGATTGCTTGATTCAAAGCCATCCCGCCAAGGCCCGGGGGAGCTGGAACCAGCTGCACATCGCGATCTCGTCCATGCCTGATCTCCAACCCAACTGGATGTGCGGCCACATTTCCCAAGAGGAGCGATTGCCGTGAACCGAGAGACTAAAACCATGACGCGCAGCGTTAAGGCAGTATTCCAAGCGCCGGATTTATAATGGGTAAATCCGAAACGCGGAGCAGGCAGCGATTTTCTCCTGAAACGCCTCTCATGGCTGACATCGTCATTCGTACCTGGTCATTGATTCGTCATTCGGATTTACTCATTCGTCATTCCCCTGCCCTCTTCTCTCCCGCAATATTCCTTTCCTCCACCAAGCTCTGCCGCTAGACTGCTCCTCCCCTTCCCCTCCCCATGCGACGCGCGATCTATCCGGGCAGCTTTGACCCCATCACCAACGGCCATCTCGATGTGCTGCAGCGAGCTGCGGGCATTTTTGACAAGCTGATCATCGCCGTGGCGCGGGACAATGCGAAGCAGAGCCTCTTCAGCGTGGACGAGCGCGTGGAGCTCATCCGCAATGCCGCCGCTGAGATCCCGGGCATCGAGGTGATGCCCTTTGAGGGGCTGCTGGTCAACTTTGCCCGTGAGCACAAAGCCTGTGCCCTGGTGCGCGGCCTGCGCGCGGTGTCTGACTTTGAGTTTGAGTTTCAGCTGGCGCTCATGAACCGCAAGCTGGAGCCAAACCTGGAGACGCTCTTTCTCATGCCGCGCGAGGAGTACACCTACATCAGCAGCCGTCTGGTGAAGGAAATCTGCCGCCTGGGAGGGCACATCGAGCAGTTTGCGCCGCCGAATGTCGTTTCCGCCCTGCGCACCAAGTTTAAGCTGGGCTGATTTTTCCCCTCCCGCCCGCCACTCCCAGACGTTTTTCTTTCCATGCACCACCCCTTTTCCATCGATCTGCGCAGCCTGCCCTCAGACGGCAAGGACATCTCCGGCCAGGAGCCCGCGTCTTTCTTTGCCCTGGAGCCCACGGACACCATCCAGGCGGTGTCCCCGATGAAATATGAGCTGCACCTGGAGCGCGACGGGGGCGAGCTCCTGATCACCGGCCGGGTGGAGGCCACCTTCTCCCTGGAGTGCGGGGCATGCCTGGAGCGCTTTCAGCAGCGGGTGGAGCTGACCCACTACGCATCCGAGGTGGAGATTGCAAAGGACTCCACGATCAACTTGACGGATACGATCCGTGAAGATATTCTGCTAACCCTTCCGAGCTACCCACGCTGTGATGCTGGCAATGTCCAGCCTCGTCAGTGTCCCGCCGAAGACAGGTTCCAGCCGGTGTCCGAAACTGCACCCGACGAACCTCAGAACGCGGGTCCGGGTGTGTGGGAGGCATTGAACAAGCTTAACTAGAACAGACCCCACCCGATACTCACATGGCCAATCCCAAGCGCAGACAATCCAAGAGCCGCCAACGCATGCGTCAAGGCGCAAACCGCTGGAAGGCACCCACCCTCAAGAGCTGCCCTGAGTGCGGCACCTCCGTGCCGGGCCACGTGGCCTGCCCCTCCTGCGGCTACTATCGCGGCCGTCAGGTGATCAGCAAGGTGGCTGGCGAAAGCTAATCCCCCCTCTTGTCATCAAGTTTCAACCCCGCCGGGTGCATCCTGGCGGGGTTTTTTCGTTGTCTGAATTCCGCACCACCCGCCGCTGCTCCCAGCCTGCCCTGCCCGTGGCCCATGCCATGAGGCGGCGCGCAGGGCCGGGGCTCACGGCGGTGCCAGCTGGGCGCGCAGGGTATTGAGCGCGGAGGCGACGGCGAGCCAGTCGGCGTAGCGGGAAAAGAGCAGGGTGAACTCGCCGTGGAGATCATCAATGGAGTGCTGGATCATTTTATCCAGCGCCTGCGCCTCCTCCCCGCCGATGGGGCGGCCGGGGATGTCCGGGCCTTTGTAGATGGCATCGAGATTCTGCTTCAGCATCTGGCCGAGCTCCTCGTTTTTGCGCTGCTCATCGCCATAGACCTCCTGCAGCTCGGCGCTGGTGGTGCCTCCGGAGAGGCCGGTGAGCATGCTGTTTTCCTGGTCGATGCGGTCCAGGCTGGACTGCAGGTCCCGGATGAGCCGGTAGCGCATGGTGTGCGTCTGGCTGGTGAGGCGGAGGTTTTCCCGGTAGTCCTCGCTGTCCACATAGCGGCGGCCGCCAAAGCGGCTGTGCCCGGCGACTTTGTAGCGCTCGAAGTCCTGGTGGGTGGGGAAGGTCTTGTAGAGATCCACGATCTGCTTCACGCGCTTTTCGATCCGCTCCTCAAACTCGTTGCTGATGGTCTGCTTCTGCGTCTGCGTGAGGTTGAAGGTGGGGCGCAGCATCTGCTCCTGCAGCCAGGCGCGCTTTTCCTGGTAGTAGGTCACGGCCTGCTGCAGGCTGGCGATGGTCTCCTCCTTCATGCGGGTGACCTTGGTGTGGGAGTCCTTGGAGTCGCCCACGGTGCGCAGGGTGCTGAGCAGGATGTCAAAGCGGCTCTCGATGCGGAGATCGGCATTATGGATCTCCGCCGCCAGCAGACTGGTGCGGCGCATCAGACCCGCGATGCGCGCACGCAGCAGGCTCTGGGCGGGATCGGGCTTGGCCGCAGGCACGACCGGCGCCGGGGCCAGAGGCGGATCCTCCGGCGCAGCCGCTGGCGCCGGCACCGCAGCAGGGGGCGGAGCGGCGGGAGCTGCGGCGGCTGGGGCGGGCGTCTGCGCCCCCGCAGTGGAGATGAGACCGGGATGACTGACCAGCAGAGAGAGAAGCAAAACCAGCCGGTGAGAGAGGCAGAGTTTCATGGTCGGAGAGGTGTGGTGGCAGCCAGGATGCAGATTCCCGGCCTCCAAGGCTCAAACACCACTCTGCCTGCGAAGTTATCAAAGAACCAAGAAAACGGAACTTATGCGCAATAGGCACATTGCTGAAGGAAGTCAGCAGCTGGCCATTTGCTATCCGTACACGTCCCTTTCTGTCATTTTTTGACTGTTCGCGCATCCACCACCATCCCGGCCAAGACGAAAGGTGGTTTGCTCAAATCCACCGCCTGCTTTTCAAGAAATTCGGCTTCAGCCTGCATCGCCTCATTAGAATCCAGCTTGTGGCCAGGCTCCGGCGTCCAGGCAACAATGAAAAGCCCGTGGGTCCAGCCCTCGTTCAATCGTTGTGCGAGGTAAGTGTCTCGAAGCTGCGTTTGCATGGCAGTCCTTCTCTCCTTCGCGTTGGTTTTGTCTTTCCTCACTTTTTTCAGTTCGATCAGCACGGTCAGCTTCTGCCCCCATTGAGTGAGTGTCTGCACCAGCACATCCGTGCGGCGTTCGGAACGCAGCTCGACTTCCCGCTCGGTGATAATGTTCAAGTCAGCGTGCAGCCAGTCGCGGAGTTCTTTGGCAATATCTTCCTCGCCTCGGGCTCGCAAGGGCCTCAGATCCCACAGATGCCTCCACCCGCCATTGCGCAGGCTCTGCTCCCAGCGCCGCACACTGGCAACCACAGCCGCCATGAGTTCATCCGCATCGCGGGCCAGACGGGCGTGCGGAGTACTGCAAAGACGGAATAAGCTGGTCGGTAGAAGCAGGTCGCGAGAGGCTCTCAACCTGGCTTTGGTGGCTTCATTACGATGCCAATTCACAGCGTGGAGGCGGCTCACCGCTTCTTCGGGTGTGTCTTGATCGACTGTGACTGGAAGATCCAGATAGATGCCCCGCTGGGTCGCCTCGCCGATAATTCGGTCGCGGAAGTCGATGGCCTCGTCCTCACCTGTCACTTCTCCAAAGCTTCGCCCACTCGAAAGACGACGCCCTACCCGTGTGTAGGCCCGGCCACAAAGTTCGGCCACCAGTTGTATGGAAACATCAGACCAATTTGAAAAATCGATTCTCCAGTCATGAAAATCGAGCATCCACACGAACCGCCAGATAGCATCGCGCACAACTTCCAAACAATTTAAAAGATCACTATCGAAAGCGTCTTTCACACATCGCCCGTCAAACATCAGCAAAGCGGCCCCTATTAGAGCTGCTTTTTGACCATGATTCAGAGTGTTAGACTTCTCTTTCTCCAACCAGAAGCGAACAACAAAAACAGCCAGAGATTCATTTTTCTCGGCCAACATGCGCATAGCATTGAAAAACCCCTCCACCTGAACAGGTTCATCTCGGAGTATTTGCGCCAATCTCACACCACACTCTTCAGACCAAATGCTCTGAAATGAGTGCAACTCTCCGAGTTCACCTTTGTTCAGATACCGCCGCCGGATCACGGCCTCAAGTGCAGATGGCAGTTTATCAGGAAACCACTTGGCAAATAGCTCCAAACTGATGCCCTCTGGAACTTTACCAAGAGATGACATGGAAAAGTCCGCCAGCATGGGAGCTAACCAGTTTCTACCGATTGCATCCCGCAACACATCATCCTCGAACACACGAGGCAGGCAAGCAGCGAGCGCCAACAGCCCCCCAATGCCATCACTGATTTCAACATGCTTTTTATCTAGCAGATAACGAATGGCAGCCTCGATCATCCAGCCATCATCAGAACCAATTTTTGAAATTGGCTCATAAGTAACCATACTCGGCCCAGCCCCATGCGCTCTTGCGGCGAGTGCCCTAACAACCCCCCCCCATGTCATTTGTCCTTCCTCATGCAACTTTTTGCATTTCTGCGTATATCGATCCAAATCCGCTTTGTATTTGGCATCCCGCTCTTCGCGTTGGGACTGCCAACCAGCCGCTTCAGACTCCTTTTTTAACCGACTTTCCTCAGACAGACGTATGATGGCGTGCGACAGATTTTCCCCAATCTCAGGTTTTGGCAGAATTGCATGGATTTCAGGCATTGTAGCCCAAGCCTCGTTCAATCGGCTGCCACGTTCCCCCTGCAAATCAGCCTTCCAAAGTGGCAACCTCAGCATAAGCGCCCACCGCCAACGATCCTCTGGAGCAGCCCGGAAGAGTTCAGCCAACCCCCAGTCAAAATCATCATCAATTATCATATACTCGTTTGACCGTATCCATTTCATCTCCGTATCTATGACGAAGCTTGGATGCAGCATCAGTGCACGGATGATAGAGCGCCTATGGTCATCATTTTTGATACCCAATTCCTCCGCCTTCCAGCCTGAATTAAGATCGTGGTGAGGAGAAACATTGTCGACCAGACAGCGGTGCCAATACTTGCAAAGAACCCGTGCAACTTCAGGCTTTGCAAAATGTGAAACCGCCAACTTGATTGCCGCTTTATGAAGATGATTGGGCGTTTCCAACGTATCCCGAACAAGCACCGGATTTTCTGCCAGCTTGGCAAACACAGCAGGAAGATCATCAAGGGTCAGCTTTTCTGGAAGAATTCGGACAACCGAATCAAACAGACCATAAACATCGAAGTGGCGTGCAGGAACAAGCCACTCCAAAGCATCGGCCACCGGCCTTTTGCCGGAGTTTATTTGCAGTTCAATTGCTGCACCCAGCAAAGTTCCATATCCGTCGATGGGCATGTCCCCTCGGAGCACCGACTGCCATTTTGCGTCATATTCAGGAGACTTCGCCAGATGGTACAATGCACCAGCCATTTCATTTTTAACTCTGCCGGTCACCTCCGGGCAAAGTTCCCATAACACAGGGGCAAGGCTCTCCAGTCTGGTTTTTTCCGCGATCTCCAATGCAAGCTCTTTGGCGGCTTCACAGACATCTGAACGGCGCAGCCAGCGTTCAAGCTGCGCGTGAAGGCCTGAATGCGCCACAGAGCCCAGATGAGCCTGGCGTATGGCGGGGTCCAGCACACCTATCTGTTCCGTGGCATCAAGCAGAGCCTCAACGACTTCGCTCCGTTCTGATTCGGCAATCCGCGCGCCATCCATGCGCAACAGGACGAGCGGATCATGCTTGATGACGATTTGGCGAAAAGGCTTGTTCCGGCCAGCAAGCCACGCTGCCACAGCACCGAGCGCAGGCTGCACGCGCCACCGGTCATCGTCCTCCCGGCCAAAGAGTTGTTTCAAGCGAGGTTCATCCAGCTTCTGCGCGTCCAGCCACTCGGCGGCAAGAAATTCTTGATGAACCTGGCTGGCGAAAACCCAGGCTGAATCGTCTGACAGCTTGCGGAACAAGCGTGTCTTGCGCACTAGGTCGTCCAAGTCTCTGGTCAGCACCGGTTTGAGGCTGCCCTGCCACAATTCGGTGTGATCTTTGAAGTCGCTGGCCGTCAGTCCTTCGACTGAAGCGGATGGGAGACTGAGATTGAGCCTGCTTCTGCCAGACCAGATCATGGCTGCAGCCAAACGGCCCGCGAGCCTGCGACACCAGTTTTCATCCAGCGTCAGCGCGGCAGCCCAGCGGCCTGAATCGTCCGGGGAGTCGGTGAGACGGCAGTGGCGGGAGATCTGGTCTGCGATGGCCAGGGAATAGCCTTCACAAATCGATTTCTTTTCTGACTTCGAAAACTGCTCCAGCAAGCCCAGCAGCCCCTGAGGCCAGCAGGCCACGGGTCTGAGCTGATGGTCATGCATCTGGCTCCAGAAAGTTTCTGCATCTGATTTCAGCTGCTGCTGGATCGTCGTCACGGCATCGGACCGCCGCAGCGGGCAGAGCATGAGGTAGGCAGACCGGTCTGCCTGCCAGAGGGAGGCTAGGTCTTTCACGCGGTCCACCGGCCAGTCTGCCCATCGGCAGGTGATGGCGAGGTGGAAGTCGGGCTCCCCATCCGGACCTAGATGACCTAGCAGCCAGCGTTTCAACTGCGGCACAAAGTTGGGGTGCTCCAGCAAGACTTCATCCAGACCGTCGATGCACAAACGCGCCGGTCCAGTGGCACCGGCTACGAGGCGGTCAAGAGTGGCTGCGATGTCGCTGCCGAACTCTTTGCCCTCAATCCAATGGCAGTGGGAGCCAAGCCAGCCTTGCTTTCTTGCTTCTGCCAGCTCCCAGCTTTTGCCTGAGCCGGGCCTGCCCAGCAGAAAGAGGAAGGGGACACCGCTGAATGCCTGCAGAGGACGGGGCATTGAATTATCCGGCAAATGCTCCGTGCCCGGGAGTTGCGTGTGGTCCCAAAGGAAATCATCATCAATGCCGGGGTTGGCTTTCCAATAGTCCTCTGGCAGCCAGAGGCGCAGCCAAGGCTGAGATTCGAGTGGAGCTGCAATTACGTTCGACATTCGCGATTCGCGAATATAGTATCACCATTCTCCAAAATGCTCAAGCCCCATGACATTATTGTGGCCCTCAAGCTGATCCGCCCGAGCCCAGATGCTGAAGTGCCGACTTACGCCCGGCTAGCAAGTGGGGTGGGCTTGAGCGCCTCAGAAGCCCACGCAGCCGTGGAACGCGGTTTGCGGGCAGGCCTGCTGAGAAAGGACCCGCTCTCCGAAAGAACCATGCCCATGGCGAACCTGACGGCGTTGCGTGAATTCCTGGTGCATGGCCTCAAGTATGTGTGGCCGGCAGAGCGGGGGGCCGTGGCACGAGGCATCCCAACCGCTACAAGCGTGAGCACGATTGCTGCTGTCCTGAATGTTCCCGCACCAGCCATGCCGCACGTCTGGCCGAAGCCGGATGGCACTGTGCGGGGGGAGACCATCGAGCCGCTTTATCCGAGGGTGGTGAGCCTTTGCCCCAGTGATCCCGAGCTTCACGAGTGGCTGGCGCTCATCGACATCATTCGTCTCAAAGCTGGCCGTGAAGCAGCGCTGGCAGCCAACGAAATCGAACGACGACTGCAATGAGCGATCTTATCGATGCCAACCAATGCCGCAGTCTCATTGCCGAACTGGCAGGCCTGCTGCCCCCCTTGTTCAAACAGCAGGCGGAACGGCGCATTGTATCCTTTGGAGAAACAGAGGAAGCCCCAGACCTGCGCACCCGCTGGGACCCGGTGTTTACGGGAGGAGGCATTGTGCAACTGCTGATTACAGATCCTGCCGCACCTCCGGCATCCCTCACCAAGGATCTGGACGCAGTCATCGAAATCGCCAGCTACGCAGATTACACCGAAGTGGAAAATGCGCTTCGAGCTGCCGGATTTGTGCAATCCTTCCAGGACCAGGCAGCCATTGTTGCGTGGTATTGGAAGGGGCGCCGAGTGGACATTCTGCCGCACAAACCTTTCCCACTCATCAGCACTACCAACCGTTGGTTCCCGTGGGTATTGGAAGATCCTCTGCGCTTTGAAATGCAGACTGGGAAGCATGCCTGGATTGCCTCAGCGCCAAGCTTTCTGTCCACCAAGTTTGAGGCGTTTTTTTCACGCGGGGGTGGTGACTACTTAAAGAGCAAAGACATCGAGGACATTCTGGCCGTTGTGGATGGAAGACCCGAACTGGCTGGCGAGCTGACAGATGCGCCGCGCGAGGTCTCCAGTTTTGTGAGCAAGTGCTTCTGGGACCTTTTATCCAACCGTGCATTTCTCGATGCCATGCCTTATCTGATTCCAGACAGCGGCCGCGAATCACTCTTGGTGGCACGTCTCAAGGTCATGTGTACATAGCCTCAGGCCTTCCGGCATTCGCCAAGGCAGCTGGTCGCCGAAAAATGGAAAGGGCAGCTCACGCCCCGCGCAGCTTGCTCACATCATAGAGGGTGAGCATGGAGGCGAGGACTTCGTCTTTCTTCCCCTGCTTGAGCTGGTCGAAGGTGACGTACTTGCCGGGCAGCAGGCGGAAGTGGCCGGAGCGGGTGCGGCGCAGGGCGCTGAGGTGCGCGCCGCAGCCGAGCTTCTGACCCACATCGTGCGCGTAGGTGCGGACGTAGAAGCCCTTGCTGCACACCACGCGGAAGTCCACGTACGGCGGCTCAAAGCGGGTGATCTCGTAGTCGTACACACGCACAAAGCGGGGCTCGCGCTCGACCTCCTGGCCTTTGCGCGCCAGCTTGTAGAGCGGCACGCCGTCCACCTTGATGGCGGAGACCATGGGCGGCATCTGGTAGAAGTCTCCGCGCATGGTGTCAAAGGCGGCCTTCACCTGCTCGAGCGTGAGATCGGCGGGCACGGGCTTTTCTTCGGTGACTTCGCCTTCGGCATCCTGGCTGTTGGTGGTCTGCCCCAGCTTCAGGGTGCCCACGTATTCCTTGTCCTCGGACATGAGGAGATCGGAGAGGCGGGTGCCGTTTCCGAGCACGAGGATGAGCATGCCGGTGGCCATGGGGTCGAGCGTGCCGCAGTGGCCGATCTTCTTCATGTTCAGGCAGCGCCGGGCGACGGCCACCACATCGTGCGAGGTCATGTCCTGGCCTTTGTCCACCAGGAGGACACCGCTAATCAATTCGTCTGACTTCATGTTCGAGTACTTCCAAAAATTTCTGTGCGGCCTCTTCGATGGGGCCTTTCATCCGGGTGCCTGAGGCCATGCGGTGGCCGCCGCCGCCGAAGTGGCCGCAGACCACGGAGACGTCGAGGCGGCTGTCCTTGGAGCGGGCGCTCACGCGCACCTTGCCATCCGGCATGTCTTCAAAAATGACGCAGCCCACCACGGAGTCCACCATGCGGAGGATGTCGATGAGCCCCTCGGTGTCTCCAGGCTGCATGCCCACGGCGTCCATCAGCTCGCGGCGGAGCTGCCAGCTCAGCACGCGGCCATCGGCGCTGAATTTCATGTGGTTGAGCATGTCACGCATGAGCTCCAGACGGCGCAGCGGGTAGGACTGATAAATGAGCTGCGCCAGGCGCGCGGTGTCCAGCCCGGCCTCGATCATCTCCGCCACGATGCGGTGCGTGCGCGCATTCACATTGGAAAACTGGAAGGAGCCCGTGTCTGTGGAGATGGCCACAAAGAGATTCTGCCGCACGGCATCGTCGATGGGCAGCCCGTGCTCGCTCAGGAGATTGTAGATGATCTGGCCGGTGGCGGGGGAGTCCGCGTCGATGAAATTAAGCTGGCCGTAGCCGGGGTTGGTGGGGTGGTGGTCGATGTTGACCAGCAGCGGGGCGGCATCCAGCAGCGCCTTGGTCCTGGCCCCCACGCGCTCGTGGGTGGAGGTGTCCAGCGCGATGGCGAGGTCCAGCCCCAGAGGCTCGGTGCCGGGCTGCACCACGGTGTCTGTGCCGGGCAGAAAGGCCAGGTGGCCGGGCACGCCATCCTCCAGCATGGCGATGACGTCCTTTCCCAGCGCACGCAGGCTGAGCACGAGGCCGAGCACGGAGCCCACGGCATCTCCATCCGGGCGTACATGGGCCACCACGGCAATGCGATGCGCAGAGCGCAGGGCGGCGGCGATTTCAGCGGTGGTGGCGTTGGCGGGCATCAGAATCCGGGGGGTGGGCACAAAGCACCAGCGGCAGAAACGTGCAAGGCGAAGATGAGACACTTTCGCGTGCGCGCCAGACACAGGCAGTTTTCACGCGAGGCAGTTTGGCCTTGGCGTTTGGCCGTGGTGCGCTTGAATGCGCGGCCCCAGACGCATGAGGAAAAAGCCCGCCGCCAGCTCCCGCACACCCCTGCCCGCACCGCAGCGGGCGCAGCCCCCTGCCCTGCGCGCATGAGCGACTCCGAGGCCCCCTCTCTGCCGCTTTTCACGCCACGCTCCTGGGCCGTGGCCGGTGCTCCGCTGACAGGCGCAGGCTCGCTGCCACCTGTGCAGCAAAAGGATGTCACGGCAGGGCTGGATCTTTTTCAGGCCGCGCCTGCAGCCGAGACCGAAGCCACCGCCGACGGCTACACCGCGTGGAAGACCGCCATGGCCGCCGAGAAAGCGGCGGAGCAGGCGCGCCAGCGCAGCGCAGAGCTGCCCATGCAGGCCGATGCAGACGGCTTCACCCGCTGGCGGCAGGAGGCCGAGGAGGCCCGCCGCGCCTTTGAGAAACGCTGGGGCATCCCGCCCGGCAAAATGGTGCGCGTGCTCCTGCGCGGCGAATCCCGCGAACGCGAGGGCCTGCTGCGCCTGGCCGAGGAGCCTCCCGAAAAAGCCGCCACCACCTCCGCCAAAGACCTGCGCCTCGTACTTGGAGGCTACACCTTCAGCGCCGCGCAGATCGTGAGCCTGGTGCGGGTGTGAGGGGCTTGCGATGTGGTTTCCCGATTGATCGCCCCCGCTTCAGCGTCCAGTTTCGAAATCTGACACGAATGACCGCGCCCAATCTCGACAACATCGCCCTCATCGCCGGAAACGGCATTTATCCGGAAACCTTTGTGGCGGCGGCGCGCAAGGCGGGGGTGCGCAAGCTGGTGGCGGCGGCGTTTACGAATGAGACGAAGCCGGAGCTGGCGGGGATGGTGGACGCGATCGAGTGGTTCCGCGTGGGCCAGCTGGGCAAGATGATCTCCTTTTTCAAAAAGCAGGGCGTGACGCAGACGGTGATGGTGGGCCAGATAGCGCCCAAGAACCTCTTCGACCTGCGCCCGGACCTGCGCACGCTCATCATGATGGCGCGGCTGAAGGAGCGGAATGCGGAGACGCTGTTTGGCGGCATCGCCAATGAGCTGGCGAAGGACGGCATCACGCTGCTGCCGGCCACGACATTTCTTGAAGATCTGATGCCCCGGGCCGGACACGTGGCGGGGCCGCAGATCAAGAAGCGCCGCGTGGAGGATGCTGAGTATGGATTCAAAATAGCCAAGGAGAGCAGCCGCCTGGACATCGGCCAGACGGTGGTGGTGAAGAACGGGACCGTGCTGGCGGTGGAGGCCTTTGAGGGCACGAATGAAGCCGTCAAACGCGGCGGCTCCCTGGGCCGCGGCGGGGCCACGATGGTAAAAGTGTCCAAGCCGAATCAGGACATGCGCTTTGACGTGCCCGTGGTGGGTCCGGAGACGATCCGTACGGCGGCTGCGGCGGGGGTGGACGTGATCGCGGTGGAGGCAGGCATGACCCTGCTGCTGGGGCGCGAGGAGGTCTTCCGCCTATGCCTGGAGCTGAAGGTGACGCTGCTGGCGCTGGGGTGAAATTTTTTTCTCGCGTTTTGGCGCCGGGTTGGGTCTAATCGATGTGGGACCGGGTTAATTCCGGCCCCTGCATAACATCATAACCAACCCATAAAAGGACACATAAACAAAATGAAAACGAAAAGAAACCAAGCCTTCACTCTCATCGAGTTGTTGGTGGTGATCACGATCATCGCGATCCTCGCGAGCCTGGCCGTGCCCGCCTTCACCATGGTGCAGACCCAAGGCAATCAGATGAAGGGCGTGAACAACGCCAAGCAGATCATCCTCTCGCTGAAGCAGTTCTCCAAGGACAACAACAGCCAGTATCCTGACTCTGTGCCAAATCCGCTCTCAGGCGGCACCGCCCAGAGCGCCAATGACGCCTTCCGCTTCATGATCCAGGAGCAGATCGTGACGGACGAGCGCATCTTTGGCTGCCCCGCCGGCTACACCCCGGACAACGTCATCGGCCAGCCGCCAAACTACGGCAACGCCCTCATGCCCGGCGAAAACCACTGGGCCATGACCGGCGGCCAGACCGACACCAGCGTGGGCAACATGCCCATCGTGTTTGAAAACCCCGTGAATGCAGGCTGGCCTCCGCAGTGGAACGCCGACCTGGCAGGCCAGGTGAAACCCGGCCGCACATGGACCGGTGGCAAGATCATCATCGGCCGCAATGACGGCTCCGTGTCTGTGGAAGCCCTCTCCGGCAAGCGCGGCATGGTGGGTCCGAAGATCATGCCTGGCGGCATGGACTCCTTTACCCAGGCTGCCCAGAACATCCCGCAGCGCGTGCTGCCGGTGGTGTACGGCAACCAGGGCCAGGGAACCGGCCCGAACATCGGCGGCGCCATGAACAACGGCGGCCCTCCTTCTGCCTTTGGCAATCCCGGCCTGCCTCCGGCCCCCGGCATGAGCCCCGCCCCTGGCGGCTTTCCCCCTGCCGGCTACCCGCCTGCAGCCCCCGGCGCCCCCGGCGCTCCTGGTGGCCTGCCCCCCTCCCCCATCGGCCAGTAATGGCATGGGCCCACAGCCCCCAGCGGCTGTGCTGACCTAAAGCCAATCACGCCGCCGGATGCACCCCATCCGGCGGCTTTTTTTTGCACCTGAAGCAGCCGGTTTGCAGGCAAACCACTTGACCCCCACCCCGGCATCTCGGATTACTATTATCGGGTGAAAATTGCAGGCCGCCTGCCGCTCACCCACCTCTCCCGACATCCCCCCGCACATGCCGACTCTCCCCTCCCCACGCCAGGCTCTGAACCGTGTGCTCTCCGGCTCCTGCTGGGCCGCCCTGATGGTGCTGATGCTGGCGGGCCGGGCGGCCGCCTTTGACACGGTGATCCTGGACCCCGGGCACGGCGCGCACGACCGCGGCGCGGCGATCGGCTACGTGTATGAAAAGCACCTGGCGCTGGACACCGCCCGCCGCGTGGAGCAGCTGCTGCGCAAAGAGGGGCTGAAGGTCATCATGTCGCGCAGCCGGGATGTCTTCATCCCCCTGCAGGACCGCTCAGCGCTGGGAAACAGCCGTGGAAACGCCATCTTTGTCAGCATCCACTACAACTACAACCGCGGCGGCAGCGGCTCCGGCGTGGAGACGTACTACCATTTCTCCTCCAGCTACATGCTGGCGGCCTACATCCAGGCCTACCTGGTGCAGCGCACCACCATGACCAACCGCGGGGTGAAAAGCGCCAACTTTCACGTCATCCGCGCCACCACCAAAAACCCCGCCGTGCTGGTGGAGTGCGGCTTTGTGAGCAACTCCACCGAGCGCTCCCACATGCTCACCGGAGAGTTTCGCGCCAAGATCGCCGAGGGCATCGCCCAGGGCATCGTGGCCTTCCGGAAGTCAAAGTAATACCACCCACGGCCCCGCCAGGACCAGCAGGCCGGCACTGACCACAGGCAGGTGCCCATGTGACCAGACAGCCGCCCCCACACTCCCTCACTGCGTGCTCTTGCGCAGAAAGAGGAGGATCTCCTGCCACGTGGCATTGGCCTGCAGCTTTGCCAGCAGGGCATTGAGGGAGAGGTGCAGCGGGTGCACCTCAATAGGGCCGCTGTCTTCGCAGATGTACAGGCCGCCGCTCTTGGCCAGGCAGGTCTCCGGCCCGTCCGGAGAGAGGCAGAGACGGCGGGAGCCGCCCTTTGTCTGGATGGCGGAGTGCAGCGCCCCGGCGGCAGACTCGGCCACGACATAGATCACATCATCGCCACGGTAGCCGTAGGTGATGGAGACCGAGCGCCCGCCATCCGTGTGGTTCCAGACGCCCACGCCCAGCGGTGTGGGGTTCAGGTACACCGCCAGCAGCAGCAGGATGAGCGGCCACCAGCCGAGCACCCTGCGCCACAGACGGCGGGGAGCGCCGAGGCTGGAGCGCGTGCTGCTCCCCGTGTCAGGGGCTGCCGCAGTGGCGGTGGTGGTGGTCATGGGAAGGTGGTGCAGGAGGGCGGCGGCCGGGGTGGAAGGGTGTGACCGCGACAGCACCATCTGGAAAGATCGGGGTGCTGTCGAGCCCTTCCACATCATGGCAGAAATGGAGCCCCGGACAACATACACACCCATGAGCAAAATACCGAGCCCACCGCCCCCCACCACAGGCGCGGAAACAGGCCCGCCGCCGCGCCCGCCACCCCCACGACAATCCTTTGATAATCAAAGAACCACAAAACAGCAGCCGCCCACCTCCCCGGCCCTCCGGCCACCTGCCACAGCCCCCCGCCGCCCAGGCACAGCGCAGCTGTGGAAGCTCCCGGCATGACAAAACATGTCATCCCCCGACCACCCCGGCCTGTGTGAAATGAATGACGCCCGGCTGAACTGAAAACTGGGAAAGCCAGGACCGCCCCCCACGCCACACAGCCACGCCGCCCCCCCTCCCCCGCAGCCGGGTGAAAACGGACCTCAGGGCCACATGGCACCGCACCAGGCATGCGCAAGGCATTGCCAGTCAGGCGAGTGTCATCGTTTTTTTCATCATCCACCCGGACATTCCCCCAACCCAACAACCACACGAACCACCACTTTTGTAACAAAAAGACTGAAGACTTTCACCAAATGACAAGGAGAAGGAATGAGCCCCGAGCCCACCTCATTCCACGGCCATGAAATACATCCACAGCCTAGTCATTTCCCTCTGCATGGCGACACTGTCACAGGCAGACACCAGCGCGCCCCTCTTTGCAGGCTCCACCCTGAGCATCCAGGGAGACACCTACACCTGGACCTCCGCCACTGAGGACAGCACCTGGCACTATGACACCTACACCGATGCCAGCTCCCAGACCGTGACGGTGAAAGGCCTGCTGGGAGGCAGCTGGTGGGCCATGGTCTCCGGCCCCGGCACCGCCACCACCATCAGCGGGCACATCGAGAATGGGGTGTATGGAGAGAACCACCAGACCTTCTCCGGAGACGGCAGCTGGGTGGTCAATGGTGTGACCTACACCCACCGCGAGAGGCAGGCGGACTACTCCATGCAGGGAGACGGATTTTATGGCTACTACCTCGGCAGCGCCGGCTATGACAACTACACCAACGCCAACGGCACCACCTATAACACCTCGTGGTATGCGAATGGAGATTCGCATTCGAGTTTCAGCGGCGGCACCACGTCGTTCTTTGGCGCCCCATCTGACCTGACGGTTTTCGGGATGACCTATCAGTTTCAAAACTCCAGCAGCTTTTCCGATGCCGCCAGTGACGCCAACCTCAATGGCTGGACAGACAACTTTCTGGCCCCGAATGGAAGCACCCTGCAGGTCAATTATAAATACAACGCAGGCTTTGTAGGCTACTCACTGCAGGTGTGGGATCCACACCTGGGAACCCTGACCTCTAATGCGGTGGCCGTGAAGCCTGATAGCGCCTTCACTGGCATGACATGGCGCGCGAGGACAGCGCCGACCTTTGCCAAACCCCAGCTATGGGTGGATGGAAAGCTGCTCAACTGGCAGTCGGGCTCCATCACCACCACCGGGTCTCTCACAGACACCTACAGTGGAGCTGGACTCACACTGACCATTCAAGCTCAGGTGAGCGATTACTTCGCCGCAGGCAGCACCACCGCGGCCACCGTCGCCATCACCAGCGGAGACACCGGCAGCGGGACTCAGGCGCAGGACAAAACCTTCAGCGTCAGCGGCCACACCGTCATGAATGCCGAGCCCAATCACAGCGCGCCATTGTTTACCGGTGCCAATACGATTTACCGAATCATCAATGTCAATTATGCCTTCATGGGCGGCTTTCAGGACAGTCTGGGCAACCGCACCGACGTGTATGTGAGCCCGCAGATGGGTACCATCAGCATTTCGGGCACGACCGCAAATGCCTACGTGGGCACGGTCAAAGTCATCCGAAATGCCACGATCTACTCCGGCACCTACAACAACGGTGTGTTCAATGTCACTGGCAACATCATCTCCTGGCTCAGTTCCCAGCCTTCCATCTACGGCCCGCCCGCCTTCTGGGTGCGTGGAGAGCTTTATAAGCAAAACACCAGCACGCGGACGAACTACGCCACCGCCACCACCGGCCACAGCCTGACACTCAGCGGCACCACCACGTGGACACTCGCCGGGGCCGATGCCACCGGCGCCTTCAGCGGCCCCTGCAGCACCGACCCCGTAGGCGTCTTCACCGTCCAGGCGCTCGATGAATCCAGCCAGCCCATCGCCGGTGTCGCGGTCCCGGTCGTCCCGGCCAATGCAGACGGCACGGTCTATCTTGACTGGAGCGCGCCGCCCAGCGGCATGCCTCCGGCAGTCATCGAAAACAATCACGTGCTCGTCTATCTCGGCACCGCCACAGAAGACACCAGCACCAGCACCACCGCCGCCTACTATGGCAGCGCCGCCCTCACAGACCAGACCCCCTGGCTGCTGAAGCTGCGCACCGATGGCAGCGGCGTGGCCACCTTCACCGACTACAGCACCGGCACCAGCAGCCCCGGCAGCTACAGCACGGAGACACATCTCTTTCAGACCGCCACCGCCGCCAGCGGCTTCCCCATGCCCGTCTATGGCGTGGACCCCAATGCCAACGACGCCCAGTGGGGCCAGGCCCAGCCCCCCGCCGGCCTCCCGGCCACTTTCATGGTACGCGGGCAGCCCTGGTGGCTGGCCGGGTATGATGCCGCCAGCGACACCGCCACGTATCAGGGCTATTACACCGGCCAGCTCATGACGCTGGGCGCGGCTGACACCACGGGCGAGCGGCTCGTCACGCTCACGGACCCCATCTACAATCAAGGCAGCACCGCCACCACCCAGGGCAGCCTGAACCCCCAGCGCCACAGCGCCCAGCTGCGGGATGGCACCCTGGTGCTCTCCGGCACGGATCAGGGGCAGCAGTCCGAGGTGCCGCATACCGATGACTACAAGCTGCAGACGATCGCCTCGGATCTCGACATCCTGGGAAATAACCTCTCCTTCGGCATTCTCAGCGGAGACGCCAGCCGCGTCGGGGCCTTGTTTCAGTTTGCCGATGACGCCTCCACGGCCAGTCTCTACAGCATCCTCAGCCGCCAGCAGAGCCGGTGGTCCTGGTGGAAGGCTCCGGGCGTGGACTCCGCCACCATGCGCAGGGTCATGGAGCTGGATGCAGACCATCGCCTCCAGATCTTCAAGTCGGGAGATGATGCCAATCCGGCCATCGTGCTGGACCCCGCAGGCACCACTTCATTCAAAGGACCGGTGCGCGTGCCGCAGAGCGGGGACATCCCCATGGGCAGCTACCAGGCAGGAGACCCGCCGTGAGTCCAGAGGCGCGTTCACGCCTCTGCCAGCCCCTCCCCCGCCCCCACCTGAATCCCCCGCTCCGCGCCATCGCACCCATGAATTTTCTGCGCCTGCCGCTCTTACGCCAAGCCACCGCCGCCATCCTGGTGGCGGGCCTGCTGCTGCAATCTGCCACCGCCGTAGCCCCGGGACCGGCCTGGTGGGACAGCCAGACGGTGCTGGACCCCTACGCACTGGCAGACGACTTTGCCGCTGCCAACACCGGACAGCTCAAATACATGGCCACCAAGGCCGCCGCCGCCATGGAGGCGGATTACCCAGGCGGCGCAGGCCCGGACATCCAGGCCCTGATCGCTAGCTGGAATCCCACACCCGGTGTGATGCGGGACGACTACCTGGCCATCAACCAAGGGCAGCTCAAAGCCGTGGCCACGCTCTTTTATAGCCGCCTCGGGCAGCCACCGCCCTGGGCGGGCAGCTCCGGCGTGCATGATGACTACCAGCTCGTGAATCTGGGCCAGCTCAAGCATGTCTTCTCCTTCTCCCTGCACTCCCGCACCGTGGGCCAGGGTGCCACGCAGATCCCCGCCGCCACGCTTGCAGCCGCGCTGGCGCAGTGGCAGGCTCTGCCGGTGAAGCCCGCCGCCTCCAGCGCCGATGATTTCGATGGCGACGGCATCCCCAACCTGCAGGAATACCTCATGGGCGCCCCGCTGTTTGACCCGCTGGACATCGACGGCGACCGCATCGCCGACAGCACCGAAGACGCCCACCCCGGCGTGCTCAGCAAGCTGCGCTTTGCCGATGCCGTGGAGGACTACGATGGCGATGGCGTCATGAACTGCGAGGAGCTGCTGCTCGGCCTCAGCCTCACCACCGCCACCACCAGCGGCCGCACCGATGGCCTGAGCGATGCCGAGGTGCTCGCCTGGGGCCTCGCCGCCGGCCAGCCCCTGGCCGCCAGCACCGATGCCGTGGCCAGGCTCTGGGGGCAGATCGATGCCGCCTGGATCACCGCCAACGCGGGCTCCTACTACCTCGACTGGCTGGATCAGACCCTCGTCAACGGCGTGCCCGCAGGTCTGACCTCCTTCCGCACCGATGTTTTTACCAACTGGATATGGCAGCCCTGGACCCCCGGCGTGTGGGACATCCAGAACCCGCCCCAGGCCCGTGACCAAAACGGGAACCTCGTGGACCTCGACGGCAATGGCGTGCCTGACTTGGACCGCGACTTCGACGGCCTCCCCGACCTCTGGGAATACCGCTACACCCTCAACCTGCGCAGCCGCCTGGACTTCAACGCCGACCCGGATGGCGACACCCTGACCAACCTGCAGGAATACCAGCACGGCACCCACCCCCGCCTCGCAGACAGCGATGGCGACGGCTTCTCAGACGGAGCCGAGCTCGCTCAACTGGCACAGGGGGCCGATCCCCTCAACGGCGCTGCAGGCCTGCCTCTGGTGCTCACACTGGCTGCGGGTGCTGCGCAGACGGTGACTTCGGGTGGGCGCTCGGCACCACTGACCGTGCAGGTGACTCAGGGCGGGCTGCCGGTGCGCGGGGCGCAGGTGCAGTTTGCCGTGAGTTCAGGGGCAGGAAGCCTGCGTGCACAAAATGCGGCCGCCGCCTTGGGCGCACAGCTTTCACTGACGACGGATGCCAATGGCACCGCGAGTGTGGTGTATCTCGCAGATGCCAGCACCGGCAGCACTGGCGTGACGGCCACGCTGGGGAGCGGCGTTGGCGGCTCCAGCGTGAATTTCTCGCTGACCATTGCCGAGACAGCCACCACCTACACATACGCCCCCTCCAATTCAGCACCGTTTGACGGCCTGGTGGGCGCTCTCGGCGGCATCAATGCGCCCTTCTCCAACCCCTTTGTGGATCCGGTGCTGCAGGCAGATTCCAAGTCCATGTATGCGTCCTGGGAGAAATGGACCGACTACCCTGGCCAGCAGTACTTCAAATCCTACGGGCTGATTGATCACATGTGGGACGACAAAATGATCAAAGTGCCTGATGATGGCTCGGCTGATACCTCGACTGATCTGACTCCTCTGGTCATAAAACGGTTTCAGGACGAACCCTGGCTTTTTCATGCCGATCCCAGAGACGCCACCGGCTTCCCGTGGGCTCCTCCGGCACTCTACCAGCATTACTATAACCAGACCACTGACGGACCGTGGTATGAGCCCACTTCAGAATCGGAATGGCAGCGCCGAAATGTCACCGCCCTGAAGGTGGTGACCTACGTGCCGCAGAAAGAGCCGGCGGAAATGACATTTCTGGCGCTGGTATATCAGGGAGATGGCTGGCCCCCAGCCTCCGATCAGCCCCGTGGCACCCCCGTGACCAGCGGGGTGATCCGCGTGAAAGGATCGGCCAGCACCTGGTCCAAAACCCTCAACGCCTACTGCTCCCTGAAAGACGGAGCCGTGATCGTGGATCCCGGCCCGGAGGGGGAGAGGCTTATTGGCAAGGCAGAAAGCAAGTATCTTCAGGTGGTGCTGCTGCGGGTGGAGATAAAAGTTTATCAGGACGAAGACTATACTAGCCCCACTGGAAGCAACCGATTTTATGATAACTATCCAAGAGGTGAGCAAATAGCCTCAAATCTTTTTGCCTTATGGCCAGTAGAAGAAACCAACTTGGCAATTAGAGGATTGGACAGTTTAACGGAACTGCCAGATGGCTTAATTAAATGGTCATCATCTGGCACTGATGCTTTCGTTGTCTCGCCTGATAAAAAATCAGTTCATTTGCTCAAAAGAAAACCAGGAGACTTATCGGTCAAGGTCACGCTTGCGGATGCCGATTACACAGTAAAATTTAACGTGCCTGATACAGGGGACATCTTGCAGGAAGAATTGCCATTTGTTATAGGCGCTGATACTGCTTGGTCTATTGCCATGAGGTCACTTGAATTGTATAATTTGGTTTTGAAAAAAATTCCCGATCAGCATGTGAAACAGGATGCCGTCAGGCATGCTTCGTGGGCTGCTTGGATATCCATGACATTTGGTGAATCGGTAGCTAAAACTGCCACTGATGCACATGAAGCATCAGGCAAAGCTGACAAAAATTTTGCATTTGATTCAGCAATGGATATTCACAACAACAGCATCGGTCTTTTGGAGTGGCGAGCCATTCGTGTGCTGAATCCAAATGCAACTCTTTCACTCGATCAGTTGGTTGACAAGATGATACCACATTACACGGATGGTCACTTATGGATTTGGTGGCCGAAAACCATTAACTCATATGAGAGCGATGGAATGCTCAGACTTTCCAATGGAGGCAAAATAAAATGATTTTGATGAAAGCAATCGATGCAAAAATTTTGACCCTCGTGCTGCTGGCGCTTTTCAGCAGATTTCTACAGGCTGGCATTGAAGCCATTCCTGAACTGGCTTCCCCCGGGCTTTTTCTGGGGCAATCCATGGACCAGTTTATCCGGGAACACCCTGATGCCGTCATTTCAGGCCAGCGTAAAGGAGCTGAGCAGTACTGGCTGCGGCGGGAAGATGGCAGTCTTATGCTTGTAGCTTTTCGTTCGGGTGAAGTGGTCATGCTTTCCCTGGCCATCAAATCATTGAGCCACGATGAGCAGACCAACAAAACCAGATCTTGGGTTTCAGAACTCACAAAGAGATATGGGGATCCGCAATGGACCTCTGCTGGGAAAATGGTAAAGGGTGGGGTGGTCCATGCGGCCACTCTCATTTATGATCTGGGTGGTGGCATTTCGGTGGTTCTGCAGTCCACGGAACTCGAACTTTCACTTACCCTGGCTGACTTTGGCAGGATAGAGTTCGGCAGAGTGGTGGTTTCCTATAACGAGCTGAAGAAAAAGTCGCCGGAAGCTGAACAGGCCGAAAAACGCCCTGATTTTAAAGACTATTTGAAGTCCCTGATCGAGGCATCCACACGTGACAAACTAAAGTTCCCTGATGATGGTCAGCCAGGTCCTGTTAAGCTGCATTTGTCTCTCAGAGGTGATGCCATTGCACTATCCGGGCAAGCCCCCCCATCTGCGCCGTCTCCTGACCTCACCTCAACGCGCCCATGGCTGCTAATGCCCGTAGCGGGCTTGGCAGCGGCGGGTCTGCTGTGGTTGTTTCTAAGAAATCGTAAATGATCGGTCACCACCATGGAATAAAAAGATGCCAGGCGAACAGTGCACGAGATGAGGCATTGTTTGGGCAATCCGAAAAACGACGCCAGACGACTTGTGATGAACGAGTATAATAAAAATTAATCAATGAAATTCATAACATTACCGTGCATGATTTTGCTCAATTTGCACCTTGTTCACGCCGAATTGGTTCCCATCAAAGACCCAGAGCTGGATTACATCAGAACGCCAGAAACAACGAGATTGGAATGGGGTATTAGCCCGTCGGAATACATTATTCGCCTCAATGTTGATTTGGACAACACTGGCAACAAAGCAATATTATTGACGTTCAAGGGAATGGGTTCAAAAGGCGGCCCAGTGTGGACTGCGTATGCCCCAGTTGCATCCGGCTATGTTAGAACTGACGGAATCCAATTTCGAGAAGACTTTTATCGTGCTGGCAAAGTACCAGAAGTCAATCCAACCGGGGGTCTGGTGGCTTTGTATCCAGGTAAAGGAGGAGGGAAACTTGTTAAATACTCTCTTAACGAGGTTGGAATGCTCATTGGAGAAGATGTAATGAATTTGGACTACGAAAATCCAGATCATCAACAGCTGTTTAAACGGGTGTTTGGCCGCAATTTGAGTGAAATGATGCCAGACGAGTTCTTCAATAAATTATCGCACCAAGTCATCGAAGTGAAGTCGATTGAAGCTCGGGCCGTTGCACAACCAAGGGGTGAAAACACAGCAGCGCCCCCCCAAAAACTTCACAGGAGGCAGGTCCTGCTCTGCCAGTCAAGCCTCCATCGCCCACGAAAGCACCAGAAGCGAAGCCCACACCAACGATCCTTGGCGAAGAACCGGTTTCATCGGCACAATGGAGCATCATGGTGCTGTTGGTTTTGGGAGCTGGTGGGCTGACGTGGGTGCTGCTGAAGCGACGTGCGAAAAAATGATGCCAGCCATTTAGCAGATTGATTTCGCACGAACATTTCATTTTCAGCACGCTGAACCAGCGTTGGCCGGCTGGCAGCGGCGCGGGTTTTGAGACCAGGTCTGGCACGTGGGCAGTCCCGGATGGCGCCCCTGCTCCGTCCCCCTCTTTGACTGGACAGGTGATAAGCTCTCCGAACTGGTCCAAGATCAGCGACACATCCACTCCGTGAACATGCTCTGCGTAGGCGCAGCGAAGGTCTTGTCGAGCCTGGCGAGACAAGACCGCAGCGCAGCCGCAGCAGAGCATGTTCACGGTCGCCGCCCCCATCCTTTTGCCGTCCTCACCCACACTCACACCGGAGGCTTTTGCCATGAGTAAATCCAAGCACACCCACACGGAGCCCCACGCTGAACTCGATGCCGATGCTGAAAGCCCGCAGCGCTGGACGGCCAAGCGCAAGGCCGCGCTGATCATCGATATCCTCCAAGGCAAGACGACGGCCGCCGAGGCCGCACGCCAGCACGCGCTCACGCTGGCTGAGATCGAGCAGTGGAAGGATGACTTCATCACCCAGGGCACCGAAGCCCTGCGCAGTCATCCGCGAGATCTGGCCCAGCAATTCGAAGCACGGGAGAAGACCTTGCTGGCCAAGGTCGGCGAACTCACCCTGCATGTGGACATTTTAAAAAAAGCTCACCGCTATCAAGGCAAGGACTTGCCGGAAGGGATTTGCCAGCATTGAAATGAATCGTTCAGGCTGGCTATCTCGCTGCGCTCGGTTCGTGGTAGCCATGCACAACCAGCTCATCGCAGAGGGATCCCAGGTGCCTGTCAGCGTGCTCTGCCGCTTGCTCGGCGTCGCACGCTCCACCACCTACTACCAGCCGCATGCTCGCCACCTCGAACCACACTGCGACCCGGTGTGCGTGGAGGCCGTGCGCGCTGTCATCCAGGCTCATCCCACCTACGGCGTGCGCATGACACACGCACGCCTCACCAAGGGCCTGGGCATGGTGGTCAACCGCAAGAAGGTCCACCGTATCATGCGCCTGCACCGCTGGACCTGCCGCCAGCGGCGCATCGGGCGCACGCCGCGCGTGGAGCACCGCAAGTCCATCGCCCCGGCCCCCAACCAGCGCTGGGCTACCGACATCGCTTCGGTGGACTGCGGCCAAGACGGCTGGTGCGCCTTTGTGCCGGTCATCGACTGCTGCTCACGTGAAGTGCTCGGATGGGAACTGGCCCACACCGCACGCGCCAAAACGGCGGAACGTGCGCTGGAAGAGGCCCTGCTGCAGCGCTTTGGCACCACCCGTGGCGCTCCCGCAGGCCTCACCCTGCGCCATGACAACGGCCTGGTCTTCGGCTCGCGCGCCTACCGCGCGCTGGTCCGGGATTACGGCCTCAAACAGGAATACATCGCGCCCTACACGCCCGAACAAAACGGGCTGTGCGAGCGCTTCATCCGCACCTTCAAAGAGGAATGCACCTGGCAGCACCGCTTTGACAACTTCGCCGCCGCAAAAGCGATCATCGCCAGATATATCAAACACTACAACACCCAGCGCACCCACTCCGCCCTCAAGTACAACACCCCACGCCACACCTATCTCACCCTATGCCCCCCCCATCAACAAGCTGCCTGAACAACAATGGCTCTTGTCCAACTTCGAGGGGAGCATTACATCACGGCATAGGGCACATTGATTTTGCCCATCAGCTGCTGCGAGGTGGTGCCCAGCGTCAGAGGCCAGGGGCCGCCCCCGCCACCACCATCATCTCCACCGCCGCCACCACCGCCGCCACCACCGCCGTCTGAGTTCACGCTGAGCATGAGATTCTGCACGGCGCTCTGGCCGATGGAGTCCGTCACCTGCACGGTGAAGCTGCCGCTGCCCACCAATGCCGCCATGCCCGAAAGGCTGCCGCTGATGTCCAGGCTGAACCCGTCCGGCAGCATTTCGTTTTGTCAATTATTTGCCTGACCCCGCTTCCTCCAGAAAAGTACCGCGACCATGATTGCCGCAACGAAAATGACTGGCAGATAGTCATTGAAGCTCATAGGCTTGCTCTCAGTCGCGGATTTTCTTGTGGAAACCACCGTGGAACTTGTGGCTAGTTGCGTCTTGCTTGGAGATGCGGGTGGTGCATCTGAGGCACGGCTGTCCAGCCCCAATGAGCTGGCTGTGTCATATCCATGTTCAATCAAAAAATCGGCATAAGAGCGCCAAACGGGACATGAATGTTTGGCCGTGAACTCCCGCACATCTGCAAAAGATGCTCGTTGCTTGGCTTCGTCGGTCCATCTGGCGATATGTGAGGCCATCGGGTGTGGACTGGCGTACACACGCACCAGTCGAGTGATCGGCTTAAGGTCAGCCACCTCACCCTGATGAGCCAGATATGACACAATCACACTCGTCTCGCTAACATTGGAGGTATTATACACACCGCGCTCCATTTCATCGACCAGCCATGACAAACGAGCCTTCACCACCGGCAGCATCATCGGGGCTGCTTCATGATCATATGTGAGAGACCTAGGAATACTCTCTTTCATGGGCGAGACAGTGTCTTGCGGAAATCTGTCATCCACGTACATCCAGATGAGTGCCTGTGCGGTGGCTTCTTTTTGTCGGGCCATGAACCGCATCGCTTCCAATGCCTCATCACTGTAGCTGGCTTTGTCAGCTTCTGTGCGTATCCTTTCCCTTCTCTCAATCAAAGTCTGCCGAGCCGACAAAATGGCTTGATAAGCTTCCGCTGAGATCGGGCGCAGACCTTGAATGGCCTCAGCCGCCCAGGCCGGCACGGGGACAGGTGGCTGTTGAGCAGACAGAGGCGAAGACAGCAAGAGCTGCCATCCCAACACTGTAGATGCAAATAATCGTCTCATGGGTTTATTGGAATCGCGTATGGAGTACGTCTTCTGATATAGTTGAGGTCTGTTAGCATCCAATGCTTTGACTTCTCACCCTCGAAGCCAAACATGTTCCCTGATTTGTTCATTACATGATACTTTTGCAGCCGGCTGCCTGTTTCAGCCTCTGTTCCATCCACATAATCACCCGCCACGGTGGTATGGCCAATCCCACGCAAAACATGTCCTATCTCATGGGCGGGCACATGTCCTAAATAGGTTGCATCATCATTTTGCAGATATTTTAGGTATACAAATATTAGATCGGGCCTTCCTTTTGTATACCAAGTTTGAGCAAACGTAACACTGTCATCCCCATTTAGGTCATCCGCATCATTATAGTTTTTGTCCACAAACACAATTTTGATTGTGTCACTATCGTACCCTAATTGATCCACCCAGCCGGCAATCGTTAGCACATTTCCCAGATGCACCTTGCCATCAGGCATTTCAGAGGCCCATTGATCTGAAGAAAGAGTGCCCAGGCTTTGACTTTCCATTTTCACATGCAAAGGCGCGTATATTTCAGGTGTGCGCGCAAAGAACTGCAGAATGGCATCTGCATCACCCAAGCGGATTGGTCCTGTAAGAATAGGCGCAATTTTAAATTTATGTGTAAACCTGCGAATCGGGAATTCATGGGTCCGAGCACCCAATGAAGAGCCACTACAGACTATCTTTCCACCAGGCCAACCAATGAATGTAGGATCGTCATCATTGCCGTCAAATGTCCCATTCCCGGCCCATTGGTCATCGTCTTGATCTGCCACGATGACTATTGGAAGAGACTCAAATTGGCCTGGCGATGTTTCTTTGAATGTCACATCGGCACCTTCATCATCGTACGAATACCCAGTTGAGATTGGAGTGCCCTGAGATCCGGTTGTACTGATGTGAACTTTAACTCTTCCCTGGCCGGTTTTTTCCGGAATGGGCAGGCGAATGATTATTCTATCTGGATCCTCAGAGGGAAAGATAGATGACTTTAGAAGACGTCCATAATCGTCATTGGTTCTGGGGCTTGCCCAGCGCGATATGCGGACGTCTGACACTGTTGCTAAGCTTCCAACGTTGCCCTCGGTGCTGATCACAGGCTGCATTACCTCCACCGGCATCAAAGTCTTCACCTCCATGTCCGGCCTGAGCTGAATGGTGCCCTGGCTGTCGCCGCCTTGCATGGAGATGGTGCGGCCTTTGGGGATGGTCACTGACACCGTGCGGTAGGTTTTGGGTGCGGCGGAGCTTGAACTGCCGGTGCTCAGCAGGAAGGTAAACGTGGTGTCCTCCTTCACCGGCTTGGAGGACCGCATGCGCACATCCGTCCAGCTGCCCACCACAAAACCTTTATACCTGCTCGTGCCAGCGCTCACCGAGTCGGTGCTGGACTGACCTGCCACAAAGGCAGCTCTGTCGATTCCATCCATCACCACCGATAATGCAGGACCATCCCCCTGTGCGTCAATGATGCTTTTCACCTCCTCCGGGCTCACCTGTTGCCTCAAAAGTTTTGACACCCGGGGAAGCAGGGATGGGCATGCGGGGAAAGGACGTTGACTCAAAAAGGATGACACCGGCAACCCAAGTCGATGTTCATGAGTCAAAAAGTCAGAGAAGAGATGCTGCCGCGTCTGCGGCAGCGGTATGTCAATCGCGGGCGGCAAGGCCGCTCACGCATGATCGACGAGCTGTGCGAACATTTCGGTTATAGCCGCAAGCACGCCATCAAGCTGCTATGCGCCCGCACAGGCTGGGGCGGTGACCCAGCCGTGCGCAA
>DDFC01000001.1 GCA_002336895.1 Verrucomicrobiaceae bacterium UBA1938
AACCAGCCAAACACACCCAGGGGCTACGCGCCACGTGGGCAGACGCCGGTGGTCAGACAGATGTCCAAGCGCTTCGGGCGCTCGGTGATGAGCGCGGTGAGCAACCGTGGCAGCGCACGCTGGATGGTTTACCAAGGAGCGCTGGACGCCAGGCTTCTCATCCGCTTTTTGGAGCGGCTGGTGCGAGCGATGAAAGGACGCAAGGCATGTCTCATTCTCGACAACCTGCGTGTGCATCATAGCAAGCCGGTGAAAGCGTGGCTGGAGGAACATCGCGCGCAGATCACGGTTCATCACCTGCCCAGCTACAGCCCGGAACTCAACCCTGACGAGCACCTCAACCGCTCGCTCAAAAGCCAGCTGGGCCAGCTCCCTGCGGCCAAGGACGAAAACATCCTGCAAAAGCAAATCGTCGGCCCCCTGCGCTCCTGCCAGAAGAGGCCTGAGCGTGTCCGTTCCTTCTTCGCGTCAGCTTCTACCAAGTATGCTGCTTGATGTTCTATCTCTGTGCCGGATTAATAACTGGAAATTTATTCCTTCAAGGTCGGACCTTGCTCTCCACCGCCCGCATTTTGCGTGGCCCGCAGATATTCTGCCAGCTCGTTGTCCTGCCAGCTGATCTCACGCTCGTCGGCTTCGGCCACGGATTCACTGTCTTCTGAGCCAAAGTATCCAAGGAAAAATTCGCGAAGCGTCTTCCGATTCGCGTGGCTGTGCACCAGAACCTCAATCTCCTCCTCTCGCTGGATGACGCGGGACGGAAGATCCGCCTCTTGCAAATCTCCGATCCGGATCAGGATCTTGAATGCATATGCTGCGATGCGCGGGTCAGGATCAGACAGATGTGAAATAAGGAACTTCTTCGAATCCGGATAACGCTCCGCAAACTCGAGGCAGACTTTGTGCTGAGGTGGCATTTCCCATTTTGGCCCCACGGCGCCTGACATCACCTGCTCGCATTCCTTCCACCTGCGGCAGATCACCTCCCAGTCCGCGTCACGGTCTCCAGAAAAATGAAAGATGTTCTCCATTGGCTTCAAGTTTCATGCTCAGCCCATGCACGGAACACAGCAATCAAAAATGTCCGGCATGAATGGCATGCTGCTTGGCAACTACTAGCCTGCATGATCCACCCAATCATCAAACCCTCGCATTCCCCGCCGCTGCACCTGCAATATGGCCGGCAAAGCTGGTGATGAAACTTCCGAGGCTGGTCATCTCGCTCAACTCCTTGAATGAACCGTCGCGAGCTGCTGATCTGGGCGAGGCTAGAACGGCTGCGCTTGTATAGAGCTGCTCCTGAACCAGCTTTTTACAAAGGATGTTGTAGCGGTCGAGATAGGAGGCCTTTTGGAATTCTGGGAAAACGGCGAAATGGGGAGATGCATCCCGCACAGGCGCGCGTGACTCCGGTGCATCTTCGACAAGCATGAGCCACCCTACGAACGGCCTGGCCACCTCTCCAAACGCTCCCTCACGATACGCGGTCCAAAAATCATGCGCCGTGCCGATGGCCTCTTCAGTGCGATTGTTGAAGTTGTTTCCAAAGGATGGCCCCACCTGTGATTTGAACTCCAGAGCGGCAATCAGCCTCCCACGGTTCAGAATCAAGAGATCCCACAGCTTGGTGGGTCTGAAATAGCCGGGAAGTGTGAGGACCTTGCGTTCCAGGTGAATCTCAGCTTGAGAGAATCCATTGGCATGTACCAGGTCTGTGATGATCTGGACGAAACCATCCATGTTTTTGCCACCGGTCACAGCACCACGGCTACCCTGATCCGCTTTGCCTGAAACCAGCTGCTTCTGTGCCGCTGATTCACGACCGCCCCAAAAGGCCTTTATCGCCAGACGCGCCTTCTTTTCGTAGTTTGCCAGATCGAGTGCCATTGAAAGCCCCTGTTTAGTTTCTTGCTATCAGTTGCCGTTCCTCAGCCGTGAGGCCAAACATTTCGGCCACGATTTCATTGCAGGCAGTTTCATCGCCGGACTCCGCTGCGGCGATCAGTGCACCCCGCATAGATGCAGATAGATCCGACCATCTAGGGATGCGGATACGGCGAAGATACTGCGCCTGAAAACGCAGGCAGCCACCACGCATCTTGGTTGAGTATGTGGCCACAAACAGCCGCGCCAGACCTGACATCAGCACGGCCTGCAGTGCCTTGAGATTCCATTCGTCTGACGTGATGAAGTACAGGTTGTGATGAGGGTAGAGGCGGCCCTCCTCAAATACCACATGCGCCCGGCCCTTGATGTCGGGGATCAAGAGCTTGGGTGTTCGCGCCAGACTCGGGGTGATCTTGTCGATCGTGCGATACCAGCAGCCACCGCTTTTCTGCGCGACGTGGCGCTTCCTCAGATCGGCACCGTGCTTTTCAAAGTAGCTCTTCAGCAGCGGGAACTGCTCCAGGTCAACGATCTTGCCATCATCGCCAAAAGGATTGACCACGCCCAGACCACGCCAGGACACATGCCCGGAGTCGATGTCTCGCGTCATCACCAAAGGCAGCTTGCGGGAGGACTCCACATCCAGCTCCTCCATCCTGCCGATAAAGACGCGGTCTGCACCTGTGGCCACGCCGATGCCCACTTTGCATCCAGCTTCTTCAAGTGTAGGGAACTCAGCTTCCAGACGACGGACCAGACCGAGCCCCTCCAGCGAGTCCTCTTCGAGAACCCACGGCTCTGCACCACCCACCACCGCAGGCACCTCCTTCACGGCCCCATTGAGCTCTGCTCCCGTGCCTTTCAGTTTGCCTGCCAGCAGCTTCAGCTTCTCTGCATTGATCTCCGGCTTGTGCGCAATCCGTGTGAGGACACCTCTCTCCCTTGTGATGACTGTTATGGCAGGATAAGCCGTTACCTCAGTGGTGAAGGCAGGAGTGTCCACCATGTCTACATAATACCGCAGATGAAAGTCGCGGCTGACCATCTCCCTGAGTGGCCCGCCATATTTGTTCTTCATCCAGCGGTCTGAACAGATGAAGGCCAGGGAGCCGCCTTCGTTCAGCAGCGTCAGCGCCTTTTCGATGAAGGGCACGTAGAGATCGGCACGATCATACATCGTGGAGAACTGCTGACGATATTCAAAGAGCAGTTCATTGGGGATCATCTCCTGCCTTACATACGGAGGATTTCCGGCCACCACATCAAAGCGGCCCTGGATTCTTTTGAGAAGAAAGTCGTCCTGGTGCAGCCATGTTTTCAAAAGACTGTCTGCAGTTGCAGTCTCGATACCTTTGACCACCAGAAATGCTCTGAGTCTCTGCATCGTGGCGCGAAACGTATCGCGGTGCACCTCAATCCCCACAATGGCATTTTCGAGCAGACTGGTGTCGTCTTCATGATTCCTGTTCCAGGATTCCAGCAGGCGTGAGATCACAACTTCCAGGAAGTCGCCGTGCCCAAAAGAGGGCTCCAGCACCCGCATGCTGCAAAGATCTTTATCTGTAGTGTAGCCGACAAGATCCAGCATGAAATCCACCACTTCCTTTCGCGTAAAGACCGCGCCTCGTTCCGCACCTGAGCTCAGCGCCAGACGCTCGACCGCACCTGCCATCAACACGGCAGGGTCGAACAGACTTGGAAGCGTGGCATCAAGTGCTGAAATCATCCTGTTTCTAATAATGCCGTTGAAGCTCGGGCGCAATGCTTAGATTTGTTCTAAAGAACACCATATATAGAGAGCTTTACTTCAGCAAGCTATCCTCATCCGGCATCTTCTCTCACCCCTTCCTCCACCTCCGCTCTGCGGCGTTCCTTTTCGGTCCAGGCATTCCAGAAGCGCTGGCTGCGGGTCACCTCTGTGCGTGGGAGGGTGCGGCCGGTCAGGCGGGGGTCATTCTGGCGTGCCGTGTACCCGGCGGCGGCCAGTTTTTCCTCGGGTGGTGTGGGGTCAAAGCCCGCTGCGCGCATGTGGGCGATGAATTCATCCGGCAGGCGCACGTGGTAGCGGCCCACGTAGATCCACAGCCCCTCCGGCCACACCCAGAAGCCGTCGGTGAGATCGCTGCAGCCCATCTCGCTGGCGGGCGGGCCATCGGGGAAGCGGCAGGTCGCAAAGCCGAGGCAGGACATGTGCTCCATGCCGCCCCGCAGGTAGCTGATGATGCGCTCCCGGTCTGCCACCTCCCACTCCGGGGAGATGAGCCGGGCGGGGTGGATCCATGACGGCGAGTCCAGGTGGTAACTCCAGTAGCCGACCATGTACAGCACGATCTCAGGTGTCCGATGCTTCACCAGCTGGCTGTAGTCATAGAGCTCATGCAGCGGCACCTCCGCCGGGGGGGGCCGCCGCAGCCATGAACGGAGGATGGAGAACCAGCGCATGGAGGTGAATCTTCTTCTCAGATGAGGCGGATGCCAGCGGCAAATCACACCGCCACCCTGGAGAAACCACCGCAAATTCAGTAAATTCCTCGGGGGGGTATATACGCACGCACCGCGACCTGCGGTGCGTGCGGGGTGGGCATCAGTCCCAGGTGAAGGTGTAGGTGATGCACTTGCCCACCTTGGAGCGGATGCGGCAGTGGCCTTTGTCCATGAGCCGGGGGAGGATCTCGCCGTAGAGACGGGAGGCCGTCAGGGCACCATTGCGACCAGGGCTGTGGGCAAAGCGGCGGGTGAGCTCGCTGCGGGTGTAGTCCGCACTCTTCTGCCCTGGGTGGTCTCCGCTGATCTGCGCCAGCAGCCACTCGGCGCTGTCTTCCACCTGGCTGCGGCGGGCGGCGGCCTCCAGCTCCACCAGGGAGTCCAAGCAGGCGTTTTGGTGCACCTCTGCCAGCTCCAGCACGTCGGGTGTGAGGGTGTATGGGTCTGCGATGCTGCCCCTGACCCAGCGGCAGGCCTGGAAGATGACGGCCAGCTTGAGACAGCGGGCGGGGCTTTCATTCAGGCTGGAGAGCAGGCTCTCGTCTCCACTGGTGTATCCTGGTATTTCCTCGCAGCGCTCGCGGTTGCGGCACTGCAGGTCGAGCCAGTACTCCCAGGCCTCGGGGGTGAAGCTCTTTCTGCCGATCACTCCTTTGAGGCGTTTGAGGTCGTTGAAGAGGTGGGCCAGGTGGTTGATCTCCACACCGTCCAGTGTTTCCGGCCAGTCGATGTAGCGTGCCCTGTGTGTGGACAGGTAGAAGCCAAAGCGCCGCCGCAGGCCGCTGCCAGCCTCCAGCTGGTCCAGCCGTGCCACCCCAAAGGTGCTGCCGATGCAGAGGCTCAGCGTGGCCTTCGGGATGCTGCGCTGGGCTTCATCATCGTCGTGCAGCTTGCGTTCCCGCAGGTAGTTCTGGCACCAGGGTGCGCCATCGTAGAGCTTCAGGTATCTGGCAGACACCTCGCGCCCATGAGAGCTGGTCTCCCAGGTGCGCAGGATGGTGTTTCCCTCATCCTCAAACTGCAGCCGGTGGGGCTGCTCCTCAAAGGTGTCAAAGAGCGCGGAGTCGCTGGAGTTGCCGTGGATCAGATCGTCGCTGCCAAGGATAAGGCGGGCGATCTTTTCCGCCGGGGCAAAGGTGGTGCTCTTGCGCAGCCCGGAGGGCGTGGTGACAAAGTTGTAGATCGTCAGCGGCTTGAGACCGCCAAAGTCCAGCATGAGATTGGGCGTGAGCAGCCTGCCGCACAGCGCCAGCACGGGCGCGATGATGAGGCCGTCTGGCAGCTCTGACACCTGGCGTACAAAATCCCGGTACTCAGCCAGGATGGAATCCTCCGGGATGGGATGCTCGCGCATATACCCCCCCGAGGAATTTACTGAATTTGCCGAAGTATCTCCGTCCGCAGGCCCTGAAGATGCCGCCTCTGACGCAGAAGGTGCAGAAGGTGCAGAAGGTTCCGCATCTGCCGCTTCCTGCCGGGGTGCGGCGGCGGAGCGGGCGCGCAGGTGGGACCAGTCGGCGGAGGGGCGGAAGGCGGGCAGGGCCATCAGCGCGGCGGTGTCTGCCGAGTGGGAGGCCGGTGCAGTCTCCGGCGTGTGGACCGCAGGGGGTGCCGGTTCCTCGGGCACAGGATCGGCGGCGGGTGGGGTGCCAGCCTCCGGCGTGTTCGCCTCAGGTGGCGCAGCGGGCGGCGTGGCCCAGTCTGGGGCTGGGGAGTCCACAGGGCGCAGATGGCGCGTCCAGCTACCATGAGATCGCATGGCATGGTAGCGGGCCAGATCTTCCTCCGTGGGCACAAAGGGTATGATGGGGTTGGGCAGATCAGGCGGCTCTGGCAGCGGCTGAGATGCGGGTGGGAGGGCAGTGCTCTCGGGCTCTGCCTCAGGGGTGTCAGGAGTGGGATCAGATGGATTCATAAAAGTGAAAAAGGAGGGTTTTGAGGTGGAAGGGGTTCAGCGTTTGGCGGAGGTGGTGGTGCTGGCTGTCGAGTCCGCCTTCTGGCGGGCGCGGATCATCTCCATGCGCTGCTGGAGCTCCTCGGAGGTGAGCATCTCCACCTCAGGCACGGTGCCGGGCTTGGCCTTGGCCGCGCGGGCCAGGGCCTCCTCCACCGTCTGCGCCACGGGCGGGCGGGCAGAGGGGTCGTACCAGTGGCGCCACACAGGGCGGCGGCGGCCGGCATTGCGGCGGCGGAATTCCTCCGGTGTGATCGCGGCGAGCTGGGCCGCCGTGAGGACGTAGGGCGCGAGGGGTGGCCGGGGTTTGGCGGCGGGCGGGGTCACGGCGTGGGGCTGGTTTTCGGGCTGGCTGTTCTTCTGTTCTTCAGTGTCGTTTTTCATGGTATAATGTGGTATCCTGTTAATGCGCCGCCAGCATGATGATGCCGGGCGGGCGCGGCTTTGAGTTTGTATGTCCGGTGCCGGGGCCGGCTGGCGGCCCGGGCGCCTTTCTGCAGGTGCACCGCCGTGGCTCAGGGCCCCGGCTGCGCTGTCATCCGCTGCCGGTGGCTGCGTTCTTCACGACAGCCATCCCTCACGAACAACAATGTCGTTGGGACGCTTTTCAGAATGTCAACGCCGGATGCGGAGAAAGTGAAAATAATCCCAGTAAATGTGGGATGCTGGTATTCCATACCAGCCACGGGCCGCCAGGGGCCGTGCTGCTACGAGGCAGGAGCCTCCCGCCGCAGGCACCTTATGAGCGCGCTGAAAAGCCCCGCCATCCACACCGGCAGCAGGCCTGCGCCCAAGAGCCAGGTCACCACCACCATGCCGGGCCGCCAGCGCGGCTCTCTGCACACACCCTCAGCAGGTGCCGAGGCCGGGTGGTAAACCTGGATGGCATCTCCCGGCCGATAGCTGCGCGCCACACGCGGCCCCTGCGTGCGCACACGGAAATCCGCCCCCGACACCGTGTAGGCCACCACGAGCGTGTCGTGGTCTTCCGGATGGGTTTCGATGATCCTGCCCATCACGCTGCGCCCTTCCATGTGGTGGCGGCGCGCGTTCTGCCATGCCGACCACGACTCACCCGCAATGCAAAGGGTCATCCCCACCACCAGGCACAGCCATGCCCGGCGCATGCGGGGCATCTCCTGCAAGAGCCGCAAAGCCGCGCGCAGCGCATAGGCTGTGAGGACGCCCAGAGGCACCAGGATGAGCAGGGCCACCGCAGCCACCATCACGCGCGAATCCGCCGGTCTCAGCTCCTCTGCCGGGCAGCACACCGCCAACAGCACCGAGAGCACGATCCCGAGCACGAGACCGGAAAGCAGCGGGTGTTTGGAGAATGTGGACATGCAGACACCGTGCCGCACGAGGCACTGTGACGCGAGCCGCAAATGAACGCCCGAATGCGGGGGCTGGAGCTCAACGCACGGGTCCGGTGGTGTCGTCGGCAGCCGCCAGCGGTGCTTTGCCAAAGCGGCGTTCCAGCCATCCTGCCATCCGGGAGACGGGCGCCAGCATCACCAGCAAGATCACGGCAAGAGACTGGAGGCCACGCGGCAGGTGGGGAAAGGCCACGGTAAAGACGAAGGTGATGCCTGTGAGGACGACCAGAAAGCACAGCACCTTTCCCCAGGCAAAGGCGCCGCCGCCGGAGAGCCGGTGAAAAAGCAGGGCCGCTGGAATGAGGAAGAACCCCTGCAGCCACACCGGCACGCCCAGGGCGCCGCCGAGCACAAACCCCAGCACGACCGCCGCCGTGACGAGCAGTGTGTTTCGCAGGAGCAGGCCGGTTTCTCGAAGAAGATTCATGGCGCTAGAGTCTGGTAGGATGTGGTAGGTTGGGGGAGAGGGTGCCGGTGGTGCGCTAAGCCTTGCCTGCTTTGGAACGGAGCTTCTGCACCAGTGCCAGCACGCCGGAGCAGAGCAGCACCCAGGCAAAGGACACGGCCCCCACGGGCAGCTGCGGCATTTCTGCGGCACTCAGCAGAAAGGCTGCCGCCATCCATGCCAGGATGAAAAGCGCGGCAGGATGCGTCTGGCTCCCCAGCAGCCGCCTGCCATGGATGAAGAACACAAAGGGCACCACGCCCACCAGGATGAGGATCAGCCATGTCATTAGGCCAAAATAGCAGGCGGCGGCTCGTCCCGTCCAGCCAAAATCTGCCGAGGTCAGGCGCTGCAACGCTCAGCGCCTCCCCAGCCCCCACACCAGCGCGCGGCCTGTGCCCTTGCGCCGCTCCAGGCCGATGTCCTCCTCCAGCCGCCGTGTCCATTCCGGGCAGGGGCGCTCGTAGGGCAGGCCCAGCTTGTCCCGCAGCTCCACCCACGTGGCTCCGGTGCGGCTGCGCTGAAGGTGCTGCTGGATGGCGGCTTTGAATTCGAGGTAGGTCATGGCCGGTTCCGCGATGATATGAGGCAGATCAGTTCTCGTCGATATAGATGTAGGACCCCGGGTAGAGCGGGTAGTACCACTCCGTGTAGTACACCATGTCCTGGTCGCCTCCATGAAAGCCGGTGCCACGAAAGGGAATCGGCTCATCTGAGATGACCAGCCCGTGGTGGGCGATGAGCGCTGAGCCCCAGGTCAGCTGCACCGACTTCAGCCCGCCTTTCTCATCGAAAGAGCAGGAGGCGCCGCCCGGTGCCCCCCACGCTGTGGCGCAGACATCCGGTGGGAGGTCGGTGGCTTTCAGGCGCACATAGCCGTGCTCATCTTTCGTGGCGGAAAACTTTGAGACGGTTCCGCGAAGCTCGGCGATCAATTCAGGAGTGAACAAGGACCGGATGTGTGCGCGAAGCCCCATCTCATAGTAGCCGTCCCCCATGAAAAAGGGCAACCACAGAAAAACCAAGCAGCCCGCCAGGGCGGCCAGGCGGAGCAGCCACCGCTTCCAGAAGGGGCCGCCATCCCTGCAGGGCAGCAGCACCCACAGCGCTGCCAAAAGCCAAAGAAAGGCCGGAATGAACACAGGCGGAATGAGGAACAAGACTGCCCACCGCCCGCCGGCATAGGCGGTGAACGCCGTGAGCAGCGCGAGACCTGCGAGGACGAGGATGCGGAGCTTCATGGTTCTTTGCTTAAAATGCCATGCCGCACGGTAGCTTTGGATTCGAAGTCGCGCATAGTCGGAACAAATGCTGAGCCAGAGTGCGCGCGGTGCAAGGGGGGAGTTTGAGCGGGGCAGGTCGGAAAGGGGCGGCCGTTCAGGACCTGCTGCTGAGAAGTACGGTGATGGTTTCCCACATGGTCAGACCACGAAAGGAGCGAGCACTCGGAACCTTTCTTTTGGGATCTTCATCCCGGTAGTCGTAGAACTTGCCCAGGGAATTGCGCTTCCCTTTTTCCTCCGCGCTGATCGGGCGGCGGCGTGCATAGCTATCGTAACCAGCATCATGCGGTTCATCAATGTAGTACTGCCGTTCCACCTCGTGCCAGCGGGTGTGGTAAAAAGCCTCCGCCTCCGCAAAGATGCGGGACTTCCAGTCTGTTCCCAACCTGGCGCTGAGATATGGATTCATGACTGACTGATAGCCTGAGATCCGGGCCTCGTTGTCGGCGGGCACGAAATGACCGCGCATGCGATACTCAATGCCATGCTTTTCCGCCAGAATCTTGCGGAAGCACCAGAGGATGCGCCAGCGCTCCCACTCTCCGCCGTCCTGAGTCTCCCACGCCAGAGCACCGCGTTTGATGTCTGCTTTGGCCGAACGTGCTCCCAGATTGCGCTGGGCTTTTCGCATCGCTTCACTGCAGGCAGAATGGATGCTGTGAGCAGGTGGCTTGGAGCCCGTGGAGCAGCCCGCCAGCAAGCAAGCACACCATGCTGCAATGAGTGGACTCCATCGATGAGAACATGACAACCACTGCTGGATGGCAGCTTTGAATTCAGTGAAGTGCATACCGGTGGAGATGCTGCGCCAGAGTGCGCGAGGCGCAAGGGTGGGTAGTGTTTGCAAAATCACCTCACTCCAGCGCATCTCCCTGCATCGCCTCCGGGATCAGGCGCATGCCGGTGTGCCAGGTTTTGAAGTCGAGCTTCTGCGTGGTGCCGTCGTTTTTCAGGATGAGGTCGATCTTGCCAAAGCCGGCCTTTTCCCCCAGCTCATACAGCTCCTCGGGGGAGATGGCCTTTCCACGGTAGGTCATGGTATCGCGGCCCGTGAGGGTGTCGTGCTCAAAGACCACCCTGCGCCGGTGGAGGCAGGAGGTGGTGCAGAGAAGCAGGACGGCGCAGAGCCATGCACCAGGGGAAATTTCAAACATGGTCTGAACAGGAAGCTTCTTGTGGGTCGCACTTCCAGACGGGAACCGTGAGAGGAATGAATGATGCAGGCCGCTCGTCTTGCAGGCAGGAGTGCCTGCATCACTTTCATCACACCAGATCCGCACGGGTGAACGCGGCCACCACGGGGTAGCCTTTGTCTTCGATGGCGGCGCGGCCGCCTTCGGAGCGGTCCACCAGGATGAGGGCGAAGGCCACCTTGCCGCCTTCGGCTTCGATGGCTTCGATGGCCTTGAGCGTGGAGCCGCCGGTGGTGATGACGTCATCGACGACGACGACGGGCTGCTCGGTGATGAAATTGCCCTCGATGCGCTTGCCACGGCCGTGGCCTTTGGCTTCCTTGCGCACCACAAAGGCCTGCACAGGCGGGGTGTCTCCGGCGATGCTGGAGCTCATGGCGACGGCGAGGGTGAGGGGATCCGCCCCCATGGTGAGGCCGCCGAGGGAGCCGATGCTGAGGCCGCGTTTCGTCTCCTCTTTGCGCAGCAGGTCATGCAGCACCCGGCCCACGAGGACGGCGCCGCGTGCGTCCAGCGTGGTCACGCGGCAGTCCACGTACAGGTCGCTCTCCTGGCCGGAGGCGAGGGTGAATTTGCCGGTCTTGACGGACTTGGCTTTGAGGATCTGGCGGAGTTCTTCGCGGTCTTGCTCGATGGACATAGGGGCCACCAAATAAGGGGGGATGTCCTGGAATGACAAGTGCTTTGAAAAATGTTGGCTTGCGCCAGGTATTATCTGCGGTTGACACGAAAATCCTTTCAACGCTATCTCTACAAAAGATGATTTTTCTTACCAAAGCGAGGTATCAATTTTTCTTGGTATCGACTGTCCTTCTTGCGGTGTCCACCCTCGGCGCTGCGCCACCCTCATGGTATCAATCGCTTACTGGGGAGGTGAGGCTGCAGAAAAACTTCTCGGTCACGTCTCCGGACAATTATTCCCAGGCGGGGGGCAGGGTCATCATCAGTCCCGCGCAGGTGGAGTCCAAGCCGGCGACGCTGGAGATGTCCTTCAGCAATGGCGCGCACATCACGGCGGTGACGTTTGAGGTGGGTGCGGGGGGGCGGCTGGTCTTCCGCGAGTGCCAGCTCAATCAGGTGGCGGTGACATGCCAGCCGGGCGGGGTGGTCCAGTTTGAAAACTGCTCCATGATGCAGGTTTACTTTGCCGCCGGGGCCAGTCCGGAGGCCGGTCAGGCGGCGCCGTACGTGAGGCTGAAGGACTGCACCCTCAGCCGCTGCACGGTGGAGTCACCCTCGGCCGTGGGCGTGGCGGCCACGAACTGCCGCACCATGCACAGCGACCTGTATGCCACAGACAAGGATGCGAAAAACCAGGTGTCCAGCTTTGGCGACTGCGCCTTTTCCGACTGCAAGCTCTACGCCCCCGAGTTCATCGTCTGCACGAACAAATGCTTCTTTAAAAACTGCGAGCTGACCTCGGAGATCCCGCAGGACTTTGCCATGTACCTGCCCAAGCCGGTCCTGGTGCTGGTGTCCTGGTGGGGCCTCTTTCCCACCAAGCTGCCTGAGAGGGTCGGCATGGTGGCCTTCCAGACGGTGAATGCGGCAGAGACGCTGGAAAACGCCGGGACCACAGCGGGGGCGCCAGTCATGGCCACGACGACCATCTTTGGCAGGAACCTCTCGGAAGTGGCCGATGTGGTGTCCGTCAATGTCGATCCCGCCGTCATGGCGGCACAGCACACAGGCGGAGCGGAAGGGACGACGGCCTTCAAGTCGCGCCTCAGCCAGATGAACGGCCTGCTCATTTCCCAGCTCTCCTCCGGCGGCGAGGCCGGTCAGGTCACGCGCATGAACCTCTCCGCCCTGCCTTCGCTGGGGCAGTCCCCGTCCATGATCAAGTTCAACCAGGAGGTGGGAAACAGCATGAGCAAGGCGCTCAATGAGGTCACCAAGTTTTCGCAGCTGCGGCATGGCGCCTGGCCGGTGGGGTATTCGCTGGAGATCGGCTTTGAGGACAAATACATCGGCAAGGACGGCCCCTCCGCCGCCGTGGCCTGCGCTCTGCTGCTGGAGGCCATCGTCACCGGCAAAAAGTGGGACCCAGCCTTTGCAGTCACCGGAGACATGAACGCGGACGGCAGCGTGCAGCCCATCGGCGGGGTGGCGGCCAAGATACGCGGAGCCACCAAAGGCGACTGCAAGCTGGTGGGAGTGCCGGTGAAAAACGAGGTCGCGGTGTCAGACATCCTGGTGCAGCAGGGCCCGGCCCCGCTGGTGGGCATCACGGTCTTTGGCATCAAGACCTTTGAAGACGCGCTGCTGCTGGCGGACCCCGAGAGGCCGCAGGCGCTGCAGA
>DDFC01000008.1 GCA_002336895.1 Verrucomicrobiaceae bacterium UBA1938
GGGCGATGATGGCGATGTTGCGAATTTTGTCGGGGGTCATGGGGCGTGTTTTGGGGGGAAGGGGGCCGCGAGAGTAGCAGCCTCTGGACCAGAGGCAACCACTTCGCTGCACCCGTTTTGGCGCATGGGGGGTATCCGGTGGCTGGCAGAGGCCGGGTGCGCAGGGCCTCTCTGGTGCCAAAGTGACATGATCGACAGGTCTGCGGGTCTAAACGGCTTTTGTGTGACGATTATGTTTCCAATTCACTCATAATCATGGTGTTATGAAACGAAATCTTCACTGCGCAATGATGGTCGGAGGGCGGCGGATCTGCTTATGAGGCCGGACCCCCATGCCCCCTCTTTTTGCTCAAGCGGCCGTCGCGCGCCGCCTGGCGGACTCCTTCCGCCGATGTGCGACTTCTTTGCTGTCCCCTCGTGCTGCGCTGTGCAGCGTGGTGCTTTTTATGGCCCAGCAGGCCCCGGCACAGTCGGTCTGGTCCGGTGGCGCCGGCAACTGGAATGACACCACCAAGTGGTCTGCCGCCACCGTGCCCGCCAGCGATCCCTCCACCTCTCTGACCTTTGGCGGCTCCACCACCTACACGAGCACCAACAACATCGGCAGCTTCACGCTGAACCAGCTGCTCTTTAATAACACCGCAGGCACCATCACCCTGGCGGCGTCTCCCACCACCTACGCGCTGGACTTTGCCAATGCCAATGGCGACTACGCCATGCTCCCTGCCATCACGCTCTCCGGCGCCGGCAGCGCCACGATCTCTGCGCCGCTGATCTGGGATGGGGAAACGACGGTGACCAATGCGGGCTCAGGCACTCTGACGCTCGGTGCCGGAACATCGACGCTGGCCTTTACCAATGGCACCAAGCAGACCTTCATCAACAACGGCACCGGCACGCTGACCCTGGCGGACGGCCCCACCTACTCCAACTCCGGCACCAACACTGGCGTGGTGATCAACCTGGTCAACAACTCCACCACCGGCAAGTTTCTCAATATCGGTGACGTGGGAGGGATGACGAACACCACGATCAATGTGGGCGGCACGGGCACGGTGCGCTTCAGCGGCAGCGCCGGGGACCTCTTTGGAAACTCGACCACGCTGAATGTGGCCAGCGGAGCCACCTTTGACTTTGGCGCCAATCCTGAAACGATGGGCGCTATTTCAGGCGGCGGCACCATCCTGGAGACAGCGGCGGGGATCACGGTCACGGCGGCCGGGTATTATGTTTTCTCGGGCAAGCTCTCCGGCACGGACAGCTCGGCCTTTATCGTGGTGTCGGGGGCGTCTCACACCCTGGTGATGTCCGGATCGACGAGCGACTACGTGGGCGCCACGACCATCGCCGCCGGCCGGCTCATCGTCTCTGCCAATGCGCCCAGCGGCAGCGCCGGCGCCCTGGGCAAGGCCACCTCTGACGTGCTGGTGGGAAATACCAGCGGGGCCAATCTGGCCAGGCTGCTGATCGACACCGCAGGCGTCACCATCGGCAGAAACATCCGCCTCCAGTCTGGAAACACGGGCGTCATGACCGTGGGCGGCCTCAATGCCTCCGGCACCGTGACCTACAGCGGCAATGTCATCCTGGGCTCGGACAGCGGTGCGGCCAAGGGCGTCACCCTGAGCTCGGTCAGCGGTGGCACGGTGGAGTTTACCGGCGGGCTGGTGCAGGCCGTCGGCGCCACGGGCTCGGGGGACACCGTGACCGTGACTGGTGGCGGCACCGTGGCATTTCGCGGGGTCAATACCTACATGGGGTCCACCACCGTCACCGGCGGCACCCTGCTGCTGGACTACACTGCCAGCAACACCTCCAAGCTCAGCTCCTCCGCCGCGCTGACGCTCAATGGCGGCTCCCTCAGCCTCGCGGGCAGCAGCGACTCCGGCTCATCCGAGACCGTGGCCGGCCTCACGCTGGGCAACAGCACAGGCGCGCTCGGCGGCGCTGCCGACGTCACCGTGACGAGCGGTGCCAATCAAAACATCACGCTGGTGCTCGACGCCATCACCCGCAACACCGGGGCCACGGTCAATTTTAATCCCATCGGCACCGGCTCAGGCACCGCCGCCATCACCACCACCACGGGCAACAATGCCGGCGTGAGCACGGGCAATGACGCCATGAACATCCTCGGCGCCTACGCCACCTACCAGCTCAATGACTGGGCGGTGAATGACGGCTTTGGAAACGTCTCCGCACTCGGGGCGGGCAGCTACACCACCACCTTTGGCAGCGGGCTGCACACCAGCCTGAGCGCCTCCGCCACCCTGGCCGCAGGCGGCGCCACCACCAATACCCTGCGCCTCACCGGCACCTCGGCGGTCGCTTTCAATGCCGCTGCAGACATCCTCAAACTGGAGAGCGGCGGCCTCCTCGTGGCCTCCACCGCCGGGGCCACCAGCATCGGCACCACGAGCAAGCGCGGCGTCATCGCCACCTCCACCGGGGAGCTCATCATCCACCAGCAGAGCAGCGCCACGCTCACGATCAATTCGGTCATCGGCGGCACCAATCTCGTGAAATCCGGCGACGGCGCGCTGGTGCTCACCGCCTCCAACACCTACACTGGAAACACCGTCATCAATGGCGGCTCCCTCACCGTCACATCCTCGGCCAACATCGGCACCGGCACCACGGGCCTGACGCTCAATGGCGCCACCCTCATCATTCCCAGCGGCTCCATCGGCACGATCGGCAATGACACCACGACCCCCGGCCACGTCATCACCATTGGCTCTGAGGGGGCCACCTTCAATTTCACCGTGGTGCAGGCGGTGCAGGGGAATGGCCTGGTGGGCAGCGGCACTCTGACCCTCTCTGGCACAGGCGGGATCGCTGTGGGCACCAGTCCCAGCACCTTCAGCGGTGACATCGTGATCAACAACGGTGTGCTGCGGATGAACAGCCAGCAGTTTAACAGCGTGCCCAGCATCACCGTAAACAGCGGCGGCACCTATGAGGTCAATGACGACGCCACAGACACCTTCGGGGCCAATCCGACCAACGGGCGCATCCTTATCAACGGCAGCGGCTTTGGTGGCAATGGCGCCATCCGCCTCACAGACCAGACCACGGGCTCGGCATTTCTCGACCCCAAGACCACGATCGTGGATGAAGTGGCGCTGCAGAGCACCTCACGCATCCAGGTGGAAAATGGCACCGCCATCGGCAGCCTCTCCCAGATGATCATCACCGGCACCGTCACCGGCCCGGGCGGCCTGGACAAAACCGGCAATGGCGTGCTGAGCCTGACCTCGCGAGACAACAGCTACGCAGGCGACACCCTCGTGGAGAACGGCACGCTGCGCCTGGACCTGGGCAATGACCGCCTGCCCACCGGCACCAGTGTCACGCTCGGGACAGGCGCCACCTCCGGCGTGCTGCAGCTCAGCGGCTTCTCCCAGAGCATCGCCGGGCTGACCACCGCCGGCATCGGCACGGGCAATGCCGTCATCGGCGGCAGCCTCGCCAGCACCAGCCTTTTGGATGTGACGGTGGCCTCCGGCACGCAGACCTACATCGGCAGCCTGGGCGCGGGCGGCACAGCGGCCAATCCCAGCAACACCGCTGCAAACAACAACGTGGGATTCATCAAAGAAGGCGCAGGCACCTTCGTCCTGGCCGGTGCTGGCACCTACACCGGAGCCACCACCGTCAATGAGGGCACTCTCATGCTGGGAGATACCAGCGCTCTGGGCAGAGGTGGAGCCTCCCTGGCGGCGGACGCAGGCGGCACCACGGTGAATGCCGGCGCCACACTCGACCTCCACGGCCAGACTGGAGTGCAGGAGGTCATCACGCTCAATGGCGCCGGCGTGGGTGGAGCGGGGGCCTTGGTCAATAACAGCAACAGCCCCGCCAGCATCGGCAGTGGTGTGGCCTCGCTGAGCTTCTCCGGCGTCAGCACCACCGGCTGGTCCGCTGCGGCGGCGGTCTCGGTTGATCCATCCTCAGGCGGCACCTCTGCCAGCGCCACGGCCCAGCTCGGGCTCGGCACCGGCAGCCTGACCCTGACCGGCGGCGGCTCCGGCTACGGCCTGACACCCACGGTCACCGTCAATGGCGGCTCGGGCTCCGTGGTCATCGCCTCCATGGGTGTCACCAGCGCCTCATATACTGTGACATCCAATACCACGACCTACAGCGTGGCTCCCACGGTGACACTCTCCAACGGAGCCACAGGCGTGGCCAATCTCGACGCCAACGGCAAGGTGGTGAGCATCACCGTCACCAGCGCTGGCAGCAATTTCGCGGGCACGCCGACAGCCAAGTTTAGCGGCGGCACCGTACTCTCCGCAGGCACGGCACCCACGGCCACGGGCAACAACAGCAACTACACCGTGGTGGGGCTCAAGATCGTGAATCCGGGCACCGGTTTCAATTCCGTGCCCACCGTCACCATCAGTGCGGGTACCGGCGGCACCGCCACCGCCGTGGCCAATGACGGGGCTTTTGTGCTCAATGGCGTCACGCTGGACACCAGCGGCGGCGGCTATGCCGGCGCACCCACGGTAAGCCTCAGCGGCGGCACGGCCAGCGCCACATCCAACCTGACCATCGTCAATCTCGCCTCCGACTCCAGCGTGGGCGGCAGCGGAGATCTGGCCATCAATGCCGTCGTCTCAGGCGGCGGTGCGCTGACCAAGGTGGGTGCAGGCACCACCACGCTGACTGCGGCCAACACCTACACCGGCGCCACCCTTGTGAGTGAAGGCACCCTGCAGGTGGGCGCGGCAGGCGCCGGCCAGAGCGGGGCAGGGGCTCTGACCGTCAATGGAGCCACCGCCGTGCTGGCGGGCACCGGCAGCATCGTGGGCAGCACCACTGTCATCATGGGAGAGATCAGGCCCGGCGACAGCGGCGGCGCGGCCCCAGGGGCCTTAAACACTCACAGCCTGGCCTTCACCCCGGTCTCCAGCAGCACCGTGGCCGAGCTGCAGATCACCGGCTCCACCGCAGGCGCCGACCTCGCCATCGACCAGATCCACGTCACCGGCACGCTCACGCTCAGCAGCTTCAGCAACCTCCTCGTGGACGGCAGCGGCTACACCGCCGCCGTGGGCGACTCTTTCACCCTGCTCGACTGGAGCGGCGTCGTGAGCCTGAATGGATTCAGCACTGGCACCAACTTCCGCACCGGAGCCGACGCCGACGGCAACGAAGGCAACCTCGACCTCCCTGACATCACCGGCATCGGCCTCTGGCAGATCAGCAGCATGCTGGATGCCGGCGCGCTCACTCTCACCGTGGTTGGCAACGTCCCCGAGCCTACACGCGGCGTCCTGCTGCTCTTTGCCGCTGTGGGCATGCTCCTGCGCCGCAGGCGGAAGTAACGGAAAGCCGGCTCCTCCTCTCACGCCAGCGTTTGTTTCGAGTCAAATCACGGCGAAGGTGGCGAGCCGCAGACTGCTCGACGTGGCGTGCTGCTGCAGGGGGGGCTTGCATCCTGAGGGCATGTGCCCGTCCTCCTGCCTTGCTGAACACAGGGCTGCTGGCATCCTTTGTTCTGTATCGTGTATCAATGAAGCTGGCGGCTTTGCTTTCCCTGCTCAACCCGCATGCCCCATGGCCGCTGCCATGAGTTTCTCCTGCGTGGCCTCGTTCCGCGTGAATGACCCGCCGATGCGTCCCTCGTTCAGCATCAAAATGCGGTCGCTCATGCCGATCAGCTCCGGCAGTTCGCTGGAGACGAGGATGACTGCTTTGCCTGCGGCGGTGAGCTGGTTGATGATCTCGTAGATCTCCAGCTTGGCCCCCACATCGATGCCACGAGTGGGCTCGTCCAGCATGATGACCGAGGGCTCGGTGAGCAGCGCCTTGCCCAGCACCACCTTCTGCTGGTTGCCGCCGGAGAGCTTGCCTACCGCCGCCTCCAGTCCCGTCGCCTTCACACGCAGGGAGCCGAAGATGTCCTGATTTCGTCGGATCTCCGCATTCCGCTGGATGAACCCGCCGCGCGTGATGCTGCGCAGCGAGGACAGCGAGAGATTGAACCCAATCGTCTGCTCCAAATGCAGCCCGTAACGGCGGCGATCCTCCGAGGCCAGCACCAGCCCGCGTTGGATGATCGTCTCCGGCGTCAGCCCGGAGAGCGTGCCGCCTTTCAACTCCACGTGGCCGGAGACCGGGCGGCCCCACGCGCCAAAGAGATGCATCAGCAGCTCCGTGCGCCCCGCGCCCATCAGCCCGCCAATGCCCAGCACCTCGCCTGCGCGCAGCTCAAAGCTGATGTCCCGCAGCCGCGTCTGGCCTGTCTCGGCATCTGCCGCCGTGATCGAATTCGCCCGCAGGATCACCTCGCCGGGCTGCGTGCTGCGGCGCGGGAAGAGGTCGCCGATCTCACGCCCCACCATCTGGCGGATCACCTCGGCCTTGCTCGTATGAGCAGCATTCTTGGTGCCCACCGTGGAGCCATCTCGCAGCACCGTGATGCGGTCCGCGATGCCAAAGACCTCGTCCAGCTTGTGGGAGATGTACACACTCGCGATGCCACGGCTGCGGAGATCGCGCAGGATGTCGAGCAGGATCAAGACCTCATGCTCCGCCAGTGCCGCTGTCGGTTCATCGAGAATCAGAATCTTGGAATTCTTCGCCAGCGCCTTGATGATTTCGACAAGCTGCTTCTGCCCCACGCCCAGCGTGCGCACGGGTGCGGCGGGATCGAGATCGACCTTGAAGCGCTGCAGCAGCGCCTGCGCCTCCTGGTGCATGCGCGGCCAGTCGATGAAGGCTCCCCAGCGGCGCGGCTCGCGCCCCAGGAAAATGTTTTCCGCCACCGTCATCTCCTCCACCAATGCCAGCTCCTGGTAGATGACCGCGATGCCCGCTGCTTCCGCATCCTTGATCGTGGCAAACTTCGCCTCCTCGCCATTCACATCAAAGCGCCCCTCATAGCTCCCGTGCGGGTGGATGCCGGAGAGCAGCTTGATCAGCGTGCTTTTTCCCGCGCCGTTCTCTCCACACAGCGCATGGATCTCGCCTTCTTGGAGATCAAAGGAGACATCCCTCAGGGCGGTGACACCGGGGAAGCGTTTGGTGATGTTATGGGCGCGGAGGATCATGGGCGTTGGTGGTCGGTGCGTCAGTGCGTCAGTGCGTCAGTGTTTTGCGTTGGAGGAAAAGCCATATTCAAGGGGTTTTGCTTTTTTGTTGTGGGGTTAATCCTCGGATTCGTTCGGGCGGCGTCGGGTGATTCGTTTGCTAGAAGCGGAGGCAGTTTGGCAGAACTGGAGGTGGTTGGAGATCATGGAGCCGAGCATCTTGCCGATTTGTGTGGCTTGATCGGCAAGGGTGATGGACTCTTTCTTGGAAAGGTATTCGCAGGCCAGGGCAGTGCGCAGCCAGTGCATGCTTTCCTGCAATTCACCGTCAGCGTCCGTGAGCTTGCTCAGGAAATGAGCTTCGTAGCGGCGCTTGGACCATGACTCGGCGATGCAGGCTCCGACGGAACGTGAGCTGCGGCGAATCTGATCTGTGAGCGAATACATTTCGTCCTTTGGAAAAGCCTTGGTAGCTTTGAAGATGGCCTGCTGGAGCTCAAATGCCTTTTGATACACCGTCAGTTCCCGATAGCTGCTCACCAGGGTCGATTTCATCTCTTTGGAAGGTTTCTCTCTCATAGATTGAATATTGATGTCCTGTTCCTCCACAGCTCTCTCACTGACTACTGATTACTGAAACACATCGCTCTCCTTGCGGAAACCATCCTTCACAACGGTCTCGCGCAGGTTTTCCTTCGTCACAGAAACAATATCCAGCAGCACGGTGGGCACCTCCACCTGGCCGTTGGAGATGGCATCCTTGGCCACCAGCGGCTTCCGCTGCGCCAGCTTGAGCGCCAGTTCCGCCGCCTTGGTGGCGATGCTCTGGATGGGTTTATAGACCGTCATGGCCTGCGTCCCCTGAGCGATGCGCTGGCATCCGGCGAGGTCGGCATCCTGGCCGGTGACGATGATCTTGCCGGCGAGCCCTTCTTCCGTCAGCGCCTGGATGGCACCGCCCGCCGTGCCGTCGTTGCTGGCCAGGATGGCGTCAAAGTTTGCGCCGTGTTTGGTGATGGCCGCATTCGTGATCTTCTTGGCACTCTCCGGTTTCCAGTCCTCCGCCCAGTCTTCAAAGATCACCTCCACCTTGCCGGCGGCGACGAGGGGTAGCAGTACATTGTCCTGCCCCTGCTTGAAAAGCTTGGCGTTGTTGTCCGTCTTCGCACCGTAGATGCGGATCACGCGCAGCTTCCCGTCTGCGGGAATGCGATCCGCCAGGAACTTCGCCTGCAGCTCTCCCACCTTCACGTTGTCAAAGGTCAGGTAGAGGTCGAGATCGCAGTCCGTGATCAGGCGGTCATACGATAGAACGGGGATGCCCGCCTGATGCGCCAAGTTCACCGCTTTGGCCATGGCTGCACCATCGTGCGGGATGATCACCAGAGCGTCCACCTTCTGCGTGATGAGGCTCTCCACGTTTTGCAGCTGGATGGCGTCGTTGCTGTTGGCCGACTGCACCAGCACATCGGCCCCTGCGGCCTTCACCTTTTCGGTGAAGAGATCGCGGTCCACCTGCCAGCGCTCCTCCTTCAGCGTGTCCATGGAAAGTCCGATCACAGGACGCTGCCGCGTCGCCTTGCCGCCTCCCGCACCACCCCGCGCGATCACGAGACCGGTGACGACGCTCAGAGCGCAGGAGACAAGGACAAGCAGAATGCGGGCGGACATACCCGCTGTTTTACAGAAAGCTGGCAGGCAGTGCAAGCGTCCCGCTTGCGCTTCAGTACGATGGGCTACTTCTTCTTCGCCGCCTTTTTAGCCGGGGCTTTCTTGGCCGCTTTTTTGGCTGCTGCTTTCTTGGCGGGTGCCTTCTTTGCAGCGGCCTTTTTGGCGGCTTTCTTCGGCTTGGGCTCCTTCGGCTCGGGGGCAGGGGCCTCCACGGTCAGGGCCAGCTCAGGGGCATCTCCCCACAGCTCCTCCAGTGCGTAGTACTCGCGCTTTTCCGGGGTGAGGATGTGCACCATCACGCTGCCATAGACGAGGATGATCCACTGGCTCTCAAAGTTGCCGTCCTTCACCGTGGGGGGCATCTGGTGCTCCTCCTTCATGCGCTCCACGATCTCGTCACGCACGGCGCGCAGCTGCGGGGTGGACATGGCGGTGCAGAGCACAAAGTAGTCGGAGATGGGGGAGAGGCCGCGCAGGTCCAGAATGCGGATGTTCTCCGCTTTTTTGTCATCAGCGTAAAGGGCGCAGGCGCGGGCGATTTCGAGGTCTTCCATGGTTGTGTAATATCTAACGCACAGCCATAAGCACGGATTTGGGCCTTTTGACAGAAGTTTTATCCACCCGGGATGCAGCTTTGGCTCCGGCCCGCCCCCGTCACGGATAGAGCAGGAAGCGCTGCCGCTGGGAGCGGAAGCTCTGATTGAAGCCCTGCCAGCGTGCCACGATGCTCATGGCCGGTACGCCGCGGCGCAGGTCGCGGTAGAGGGATTCGCTGCCGTACACCTTGTTAAAGAGGTTCAGCTTGGACCCGCTCATGCGGCCGATCACCTTGCCGCCGGAGAGGCGGTTGATCTCTCCCAGCAGCAGCACATCCAGCGCGGTGATGTCCGCCGTGGCGCGGGGGGAGATGTTCAGCCGCACCCCGCCAAAGCCGTTCTTGGCATACGGGGAGAAGCTGACGCCGGGGGCGTTCAGGCGCTGGCAGTACGCATACAGCGCCTGCGGATTGACCCCGCTGCCGCCCGCGTAGCCAAAGGGGTTCTCCGTGCCGATGCCGATGTCCACCGAGGTCGCCCCGCCCAGGATGCCCGTGGCCACATAGTAGAAAGGGGAGGTGGCATGCGGGATATTGGGAGAGGTCTGGTACCAGCGCAGTCCGGTGTCCTGCCACGTCATGCCACGGCTCCAGCCCTGCATTTTCACCACATCCAGCCGTGGCACCCGCGCCACCCAGCCACGGGAGCAGGCCATCATGGCCACCTCTCCCGCCGTCATGCCGTGCACGTAGGGCACCGGGATCTGTCCCACAAAGGACTTCCACTGGGACTCCAGCGGCGGCCCTTCCACACGCCAGCCGCCCAGCGGATTGGGCCGGTCCAGCACCACAAACTGCTTTCCGCACTCCGCCGCCGCCTCCATGGCCACGATCATGGTGCTGATGTAGGTGTAGCTGCGGCAGCCGATGTCCTGAAGGTCAAACACCAGCACATCGATCGGTGCCAGCATCGCAGGCGTGGGCTTGCGCGTGGGGCCGTAGAGGGAGTACACCGTCAGGCCCGTCACATTGTCCCGCCGCGTGCTCACATGCAGCCCGGCGCCGATGGTGCCATCGATCCCGTGCTCCGGCGCATACAGCGCCACCAGGTTTCGGCCCAGCCCGCGCTGCATGGCCGTGCGCGTGCGCTCCCCGCGCCCCGTCATGCTCGTCTGGTTGGTGATCAGACCCACGCGCTTGCCACGGATCAGGTCAAACCCGCGAGACTCCAGCACATCGATCCCCAGCATGAAGGGGCCCTGCTGCGCCATCGGCTGCGTTTGCGCGTAAGGCCGGGGCTGAAACCCTGTCTGAGGAAGCTCGCATGAAACCATGCAAAGTGATGCGAGGCTGGAGAAAAGGACAGGAAGCGCACGTCGGAAAAACATGGCCCGAGCATTAGCGGGGAATGCGGGGGCTGCAATGCTGGCTGGCAAAAACGCACTCCATCAGCCTGCGGGAAAATCAGGGAATCTGCGCGTGCGGATCAGGCATCTCCCTTAATCTGCATTGACTACACCTGCGGGGCGTTTCATCCTCATTCCATGAACTTGCCCGCGCTGCTCAAGAAACAATGGCTGCTCCTCTTCATGCCTCTGGTGGTCTTTGGCTGGAACATGCTCTACACCTTCTCGCACGTCTCTGCGCCGCAGCTGCAGCCGGTGAAAAAGGAGGCGGATGCCCAGCGCGTGGTGCGCGTGTATGAGGGGCTGTGCGACATCGATGGCAATGGAGAGTCGAGATCCCCGCTCGCCGCCCTCATGCTCACCGTCTGGGTGCGGAACTTTGACGGCTGGCTGCACGATCGCATCAAAAACTACCCCAAGACATTCACAGACGGCGGCTACTCCGCGCAGGAACTGGAAGCCTACTGGAACAAAAACCCGGATACCCGCACGCCGGATGAAAAGGACAAGTTCAACACCTGGATGCGCGACTCCCTGGCCAAGGTGCGCCTCACCATCGGCTCCGTGGTGTTTGAGACCATGCAGCCCGATCCCGTGCTCAGCACCTCCGTGCAGGTGAAGGCGCAAAACGCCGGAGACTACACCTGGACGCGGCTGGCCTTCTGCAAGCTGCAGCCGGACGGGGACGAGGCCCTGAAGATGAAGCAGCTCGTGCAGCTCTACGGCTCGGAGTGCAGTGCCCCCATCAGCATTTCTTTTCCGTTTTTGAATGCGAAGGAAAAGGAGAACTACGTGACGATGAGCAGCCTCGTGAATGAAGGAGCGCCCACCCAGCGTCAGGATTTCTCGCTGCCGCTGCGCCCCCGGGTCATGCGCGCGCTCGCATGGTCCGCGCTCTCAGCGGTGCTGCTCTTCCTGGTCAACGTCTCCCTGCAGACCGGCGTGCTGCGCGAGACGGTGCCAGCCGCCTCCACCGTGATCCCCGACTGGACGGTCAGCCCCTGGAGCACCTCCCGCGTGGTCTTTGCCTGGTGGCTGGCCATCTGCACCGCCTGCTATCTTTTCCTGTGGGCCATGCAGGGCAGCATGAATGTGCTCTCCGGCTCCGCGCCCCTGCTGCTGGGCATCAATGGCGGCACACTGCTGGCAGCCACCTGGGTGGCCGACTCCAAGCGCAAAAAAGCGCAGGCTGCCGCTGATGCGGACGGCGCAGACCTCACCCCCATCCCTACGCGTGGCTTTTTGACAGACGTCGTCTCCGAAGGCCAGGACGCCGAGGTGTCCAAGCTGCAGATGCTGGTATGGAATGGTGTGCTGGGTGTCGTCTTCATCTGGCAGAGCCTCTCCAACTGGGAGATGCCCACCTTCAATGAAAACCTAATGACCCTCCTCGGCATCAGCTCCACCGCCTACGTCGGCTACAAGGCGGCCAAGTGATCCAAGGCACCGCCCTGCAGTTCACTTCGCTTTGTCCTGGCCTGGCTCCCATTCGATGGTGTCCAGCGCCTTGATCGCTGCCTGAAAATAGGGGTCTTTCACATCATCAGCCATGATGGAGATGGTTCCCAGGACATTGGGCAGCGGCGCCACGAAAGCGGAAGCAGACGCCCTCGGCTGCCCCACCTCCACAGGCTTTCCGACCATGAAGGACTCGGTGTAGGACGCCTGGCAGCCTACTCCTCTTGCCAGCTTGATCTCCTGCAGATTCATCGCCCCCTCCACGGACCGCATGACGGCTTTCTGCTGGGCATTTTCAGCCGTGCGCCGGATGTCCTCCTGTGTGGCATAGCGCGCGGTGCTGTGGAAAAACGTCATCATCCAGCTCTTGTTGGGATCGCTGGCGGAGAAAAGAGAAACAGTCCATTGCTCCGGCAGTCCGAGGACTTTGGCGGTGCTCATGTTGCCCACCCACCAGCCCGCAGGGATCTCGATTTGCAGCCTCCCCAGGGCACCAAAGATGAACTGGCGCCTCCCACCCTTCCACTCAGGGAAGGGGCCGCAGGAAAGCGACTGCGCCAGATGCTTCAGCATGGAGCGGTCTTCGTCTTTCGCCGCCATGACCGATGCCTGCAGGTGGACCCATTTGCCGCGATAGGCGAGGCAGCTGAGGAGGTTTGCCTGCACAGACTTGTCAGCTTTGCCGGCATCGGCGCTCAGGTATTCGATGCACTCGCATCCTGCGGCGCTCCATTGCTGCACACTATCTTGCTGGATCTGCGCATTCTGCCTGGCCTGAGCCCACACATGATCGCGGCAGGCCACGCTGTCTCCTCCTGTCTCAGCAGGAGGCTCCACCATCGCCACGAGGCTGAAACGCCCATCGCTGCAGCGGTACTCCAGCCCCTGCTCATTCGGCAGCAGGTTCTCCATCGCAGGCATCGGGCTGTCAAAAGTGATCTGCCACCCCTGGCCTGCGACGGGTATGATCAGAGGCGCGGCATGCGACGCAGCAGCGCCGAGAAAACCGATCAGCAAGGCTGTGATCCCACGGCGCATACGTTCATGTCATGGGTCACACCATCTCCATCATCCGCTTTTTCTTTGGCTTGCCTGCGCGCACCAGCTCCACGTCAGCGGCCACGACTTTGTATTCGGGGCAGAGCGTGTCGCCATCGCAGCCCTGGCCGGTGACGTTGTTCACCATGGCGTCGGGGAAGTGGAAGGTGGTGTAGAGGATGCCGGGCTTGACCTCATCCGTCACACGGGCCTCCAGCTCCACCTCGCCACGTGCGCTGAAGAGGCGCACGATGTCGCCGCTGCGGATGCCTTTGCGCTGGGCGTCGGCGGGATTGAGGGAGAGGAAGTCCTGTCCCACGATCTCGCTGTTGCCGGTGCGGCGTGTCATGGTGCCGCAGTTGTAATGCTCAAGAATGCGCCCCGTGGTGAGGATGAAGGGGAACTCGTCACGATGCGTCTCCAGCTCGGTGGATTCCTTCCACGAGAAGAAGTGGAAGTGCCCCTTGCCACGGGTGAACTGCTCCTGGTGCATGATCTGTGTGTCCACGCCGCCTTCTTTGACGGGCCACTGCAGGCCGTTCTCGCCCAGGTTTTCCCAGGTGATGCCTTTGAAGAAGGGTACGATCTGCGCCACCTCCGCCAGCACGCCATCCGGAGTGTAGTCCGGCTGGGCCACACCAAAGCGCTGCAGCACCTCGCAGAGGATCTGGCCGTCGGGCTTGGTGCCAGCGAGCGGCTTGACGGTGGCGTTCACACGCTGCACGCGGCGCTCGGCATTCGTAAAGGTGCCGCTCTTTTCCAGGAAGGAGGAGGCGGGGAGGATGACGTCCGCATACTTGGCGGTCTCCGTCATGAAGATCTCCTGCACCACGAGGAATTCCAGGCTCTCCATGGCATGGCGTACGTGGTGGGCGTCGGGGTCGGTCTGCACCACGTCTTCGCCCATGAGCCAGAGGGCCTTCAGCTTGCCCTCGATGGCGGCGTCAAACATCTGCGGGATCTTCCAGCCGGGCTCGGTGGGCGTGGGCACGCCGTAGAAGTCGGCGTAACGCTGCTGCACCTGCGGATCGGCCATTTCGTAATAGCCTGCGCCTTGATGCGGCTGGCAGCCCATGTCTGCGGCACCCTGCACGTTGTTCTGACCGCGCAGCGGGTTCACACCCACGCCGGGGCGGCCGATGTTGCCGGTCATCATGGCCAGATTGGAGATGAGCATGACGGTCTTGGCACCCTGCTGGTGCTCGGTGACGCCCAAGCCGTGGAAGCTCATCGCGGCTTCTGCAGAGGCGTACTCGATGGCGGCTGCACGAACGAGGTCGATGCTGACGCCGGTGATCTTTTCCAGCTCGGCGAGATCCAGCGCGCGCAGGCCGGACTCAAACTCCTCCCAGTTCTCGCAGCGCTTTTTGATGAACTCGGTTTTCACCAGACCGGCATCGAGGATGCAGCGGGCAAACATGTTCAGCAGCGCCACGTTGGTGCCGGGGCGGAGCTGCAGGTGATGCTTGGCATAGGGCACCAGCTCAATCTTGCGCGGATCGATCACGATGAGCGGCGTGCCCTTCATGATGTGCTGCTTCAGGCGTGCGCCTGTCACCGGGTGGCCTTCTGTGGGATTGGCACCGATGACCATGATGCAGCGTGTGTGTTCGATGTCCTCGTAGGAGTTGGTGGCAGCCCCGGTGCCAAAGCTCTTCTGCATGCCCCAGGCGGTGGGCGAGTGGCAGACGCGGGCGCAGCAGTCGATGTTGTTGGTGCCCATCACATTGCGGATGAACTTCTGCATGAGGTAGTTTTCCTCATTGGTGCAGCGCGCGGAGGAGATGCCTGCCACGGACTGGCCGCCGTGATCCGCCTTGATGCGGGTCAGGTTGGCGAAGATGTGGTCGTAGGCCTCCTGCCAGGTGGCTTCCTTGAACTGGCCGTCCGGCTGCTTGATCAGCGGCGTGCGCAGACGGTCCTTGTGGTTGTAGAACTTGAAGGCAAAGCGGCCCTTGAGGCAGGTATGCGCATGGTTCACCTCCGCGTCCACAGGAGCCTGGATGCTGAGCACCTGGTCGCCCTTGGTCGCCACGTTGAGATTGCAGCCCACACCGCAGTAGGTGCAGATGGTGCGGGTCTTCTTCGTCGCTTCGATGGACTTGGAGAAAAACACATCGCTGATGGCCGAGGTTGGGCAGGCCTGGGAGCAGGCACCGCAGGACACGCACTCGGAGTCGGCAAAGGACTGGTCCAGCCCCTTGATGATCTTGGCATTGAAGCCACGGCCATGCATGGAGAGCACGTGCTGGCCCTGAATCTCATCGCAGGCACGCACGCAGCGGGCGCAGTTGATGCACTTGGAGAGCTCCGACGTCATGTAGGCGTGGGAGAGGTCCTTCTTGCGGTCCAGGTGATTGGCACCTGCCGGATAGCGCACCTTGCGGATGCCCACCTTGGCCGCCACGGTCTGCAGTTCGCAGTTGCCGCTCACCTCGCAGGTCAGGCAGTCCAGCGGGTGGTCAGTGAGCACGAGTTCGACGATATTCTTGCGCAGCTTCCGCACCTTCTGCGATTCGGTGAAGACATGCATGCCCGCCGTCAGCGGTGTGTGGCAGGAGGCCACCACGCGGCGCGGCCCGTCTGCCTGCAAAGCCACTTCCACGGAGCAGACGCGGCAGGCACCGTAAGGATCGAGCTGCGGTGCATCACAAAGCGTGGGCACATGCCCGCGCCCGCGATGGCGGTCGATGAAATTCAGCAGCGTGTCGCCTTCATTGAACTGATAGGCATCGCCGTCAATGAATGCAGTGAGGGTGGAAAGATCCTTGACCATAAAGTGCGCGCGTTAAGGTGGATTTTGTCTAGTCTTGGAAATAGGATTTCAGCTCCTCCCCGAAATGCTGCAGCGCATTCTTGATGGGCAGGGGCACACCGCCGCCGAGAGCGCAGAGGCTGGTCTGCTCCATGGTGTCGAGGAGGTCGGTGATGAGTTCGCGGTCGATCTTGAAGCTGCTGTCGGTGCGGGCTTTGGCAATGAGCTCCTTGCCACGTGTGCTGCCGAGTCGGCAGGGGAAGCACTTGCCGCAGCTCTCGTCCGCCGTGAACTGTAAGAGGTGCTGGATGTACTCGATCATGGGCATCGACTCCGGGATGCTGACGATGCCGGCGTGGCCTTTCATGAAGCCACCGTATTTGAAGGATTCGAAATCCATCGTGAGATTGCCCACATGGCTCATCGGCACGATGCCGCCCAGCGGGCCTCCGATCTGGAGGGCCTTGACCTTGGTTTTGAAACCGCCGGCGAGGTCGATGATCGTCTGCAGCGGCGTGCCCATGGCCACTTCGTAGATGCCGGGACGCACAAAGTAGGAGTCGAGCGAAACCAGCTTGGGGCCGGTGGACTGCGGGGTGCCGATTTTGGCGTAGCCTTTGCCGCCGAGGGTGAGGATGGCGTGGATGTTGGCCAGGGTCTCCACGTTGTTGACGATGGTGGGCTTGCGGAAGAGGCCTTCGATGGTGGGGAACGGCGGCCGGGTGCGGACCTCGGGGCGCTGGCCTTCGATGCTGGCCAGCAGTGCAGTCTCCTCCCCGCAGATGTAGGCTCCGGCCCCCTTGATGGTCTTGAGCATGAAGTTGAAGCCGGTGCCGAGGATGTTCTTCCCCAGCAGACCCGCCGAGCGCAGGTCTTCGATGGCTTCGTTCACGATGGTGATGGAGTCCGGATACTCGGCACGGATGTAGAGGATGCCCGTTTCGGCCCCGGCATACCAGCCCGCCACCATCATGCCCAGCAGCACGCTGTGCGGCTGCTTTTCCATGAGGTATTTGTCGATGTAGGCACCGGGGTCGCCCTCATCCGCATTGCAGACGATGTACTTCACTGGGCCGGAGGCAGCGCGGCAGCTCGCCCATTTGAAATGCATCGGGAAGCCCGCGCCGCCACGGCCGCGCAGGCCGCTGTCCTTGAGTTCGGCACCGAGGGCATCGCGATCTCCCGTGGCGATGAGTTTTTTAAACGGCTCGTAGTAGGTGTCGATGCCCGGAAACTCAGCAGTGAGAATGGCGGGCTGCAGGTGGGACACGACGGCGTAGCGGTCTCCGGAGTCGCCCGTGCCGGTCTTGACCAGATCAGCCACGGCGGCATCGCTCTGGCCGGAGTAGTTTTTTCCCTGATACTGGAAGGCGCCGCCCTCGTGGCAGCGGCCGAGGCAGCAGATGTGGCCGATCTCCTCGGGCTTGAAGTGGGACTCCAGCGTGTGGTGCAGCTTGTCCTGGGTGCCGGCGCAGAGGCAGGCGCTGCCGTTGCAGAGGAAGACTTTCTTGCCCTCGTTTTCCTTTTTGAGGAAGTCGTAGAAGCTCACTGCACCGAGGGTGATGGCGTCTCCAAACAGGTGATCCTGCCCCATCTGGTGCACGAGGTCGTTTTTCTCAGCGGTGCCTGCCTTGTCGGCGGCATCGACCATGCGTTCAAAGACGTTTTTTTCGACACCTTTGCGGAATGAGAGGGCGCTGAGATTTTTGGACATGCAGTTGGGTTGGCAAGATTAACGATCAAATCCTGCGTATGCATGCGCAAAATGAGGGGGGTGAAGGAAAAAGCGGGATGAAACAAAGCCGCCGCCCTGCCGACGAACGCGCCCCCCCTCCCTGTGCCCATGCTTCCTAGGGCGGGGCTTCAGCTGCGTTCCCACAAGCCCATCCGTGTGGCGGAAAACTAAAGGCGGCAGGCCCATTGTATGGATTGCCTTTGGCTGCGAGCCCGTTATTCTGAAAGCCATGCCTGAAGCTGACACCGAACCCCGCATCGAATCCGCCACCATCGAAGACCTCCCCCAGCTGGTGGAGCTGCTGATGGCGCTATTCAGCGAGGAGGAGGATTTCAAGCCGGACCGCTCCAAGCAGGAGCACGGGCTCCGGCTCATTCTGGAGCAGCCAAACCGCGGGCGCATTTTTGTTCTGCGCACCGACCACAAGGTCATCGGCATGATCAATCTGCTCTTCACCATCAGCACCGCCGAGGGTGGGCTGGTGCTCATCATGGAGGACGTGATCGTGCATCCGGAGCACCGCCGCCAGGGCTACGGCGGGCGGCTGCTGGAGCACGCCATCGAGTTTGCCCGGGAGAAGCGCTTCCGCCGCATCACCCTGCTGACGGACCGCATCAGCGCGGACTCGCAGTCTTTCTTCCAGCAGCATGGGTTCCAGTTCTCCAAGATGATCCCCATGAGGCTGGTTTTTAACGAAAACTGACGCTTGCAGCCCACCCTTCATGCACTCGTTCAATCCCTTCTTTATCCAGCCCGATGGCGGCACCATGAAGATACCCAGGGAGTGGGCGGAGGCCTCGGACTGGTTTGTGCTCTTCACCTTGGGCACACTTTTCTTTTTGCTGGGGGCCTTTGCCATGTGGGCCTGGCTGATCTGGCGGCGTACGACCAAGCCTGAGCCGCACATGCAGCTGCTGATGGAGCTGGAGGAAGAGGAAACTGCGGCTGCGGCACGGCAGCAGGCATCCACTCAGGAGCCTGAGACTCGCGCGCCATGGGAGCAGTCGCCTGACTGGTGGAAGAAAGCGGACTCCTGAGCTCCGCACCCTGCCGCATGAGTGAAGAGCCCCCCTGGCACCACGGCTGGCGCGCCAGCACCCACCGCCTCACGCGGGACCGCCAGTTCCTGCTGCGCACGGCGGCGGGCATCATCTCCAGCGGATTGATCATCGCCTGCGTGATCGTCATCGGCAGCATGCCGGAGGGGAAGACGCCCGCCGTACGCTCCATCACCCCCGCTCTGAGCCTGTTGCACGAGGAGTTCAACCACCTGTGGCATGAGGCCGTGCCGCAGCCGCGTGCCTTTGCCCGCTGGCTGCGCCTGCTGCTGGGTCAGCTGCCGGAGCTCACGGAGGAGAGCGATGCCGCCGCCTATCAAAGCTTCAGCCAGACTGGGATGCTGGGCGGCTATGAGGTGGCGCAGCTCATCCAGCAGCATGCCACCACGGATTCGCCCGCCGGTCTTTTCCGCAGCTTTCTGGCTGCCACCCTCGCGGGAGATGCCGGGGCGCTGCAGACACTGGCACAGAAGGCTGCCGCCACGCCGCCTGAGATGCTGGCCGCTGAGCTGCTCGGCAGCGCGGAAAAACGCAGGCGCGACCTGCCAGCCGCAGCGCGTGCCTTTTATGCCGAGGGTCTGCACTTTGTGGATGCAGCGGAGGCGCGCGAGGAGGCCCTGCGCCTGGCCATCACCCAGCGGGATCTGGAGCTGCTGCGCTCCATCGCCTCCCAGCCGGGGTGGATCGAGGAGTGCCACCCGTGGCTGCAGCACCATGCAGGCTCTCTGCTGGGAGATGTGTGGCTGCAGTGGCGCGGGCTGCTGCGCCATCGGCTGAGCGAGATCCCCTACGGCATGCTGGCACTGGCGTTTTTTGCCGCAGCACTGTGGTACTTCATCCTGGTGCAGCACGCCGACCCCGAGGCCTGGCGCTGGCTGCGGCCCATGGGGGCGCTGACGGCGGGCATCCTCAGCGTCTGGCCCACGCTGACGATCCTGGCCTATCAGGAATTCGTGCAAGGCATGACGGCAGAGGCACCTTTTCCCCATGATCTGCTCTACTATCTCTCCGGCGTGGGGCTGCGGGAGGAGGGGTGCAAGCTGCTGCTCTTCTCCCTTTTCCTGCCCTGGCTGCTCTGGCGCCGCACACCCGGACTGGCGCTGCTGACGGGGGCCTTTGTGGGCCTGGGCTTCTCACTGGAGGAAAACATCGGCTACTACGAGGACTTTGGCGGCAGCGTGGCATGGACGCGCTTTCTCTCCGCCAATTTCCTGCACATCTCCCTCACGGGCATCTGCGCGCACAGCCTCTACCGCATGCTGCTCACACGCTTTGCGCATGCAGAGGAGTTCATCATGACCTTTGTGCTGGCGGTGGCCGCGCACGGCGGGTACGACTACCTCTCCGGCAGCGAGAACCCTGACGTCCGCTGGCTTTCCATCGTGGTGCTGGTGCTCAGCGCGGCGCGCTTCATCGACCTGCTGGGGGAGGAGACGCGGCCTGTACGGCGCACGATCTCGCCGCTGGCGGTGTTTACCCTCGGCTCGGCGGTGCTCATCGCCATCTCCTTCGTGCTTGGCGCCTGGGGCACACGGACGATGAGCGGCGTGGCCGCCTCCGGGCAGGACTGCCTCAGCATGCTGCCCATCGCACTGCTGTACTGGCGGCGCTTTGAGAATGCCTGAGATGGCGGTCTTCAGTCATCTTTGATGACAGGCTGGGCCGATGCCGAGTCACGTTGTCATGGTTTGACTCTTGACCTCTGGCGCAAAAACGCGCCCCATTGCTACGATTAGCTTATCGCCGCATTCTCCACCTATGAACACCACACGCCGCTCCTTTCTCGCCGCCTCCACTGCCGCACTTGCCGGGTGTAATCTGCTTTCCGGGCACCGCAACGGGGACTGGGTCGATGCGCATGTGCATGTGTGGACGCCCGATGTGCAGAAGTATCCGCTGGCGCGCGGCTTTGCCGTCAGCGACATGCAGCCGCCCTCCTTCACACCGGAGCAGCTCTTTGCCCACTGCACACCGGAGGGGGTGCGCCGCATCGTGCTCATCCAGATGAGCTACTACCAGACGGACAACTCCTACATGCTGGACATGATGCATGCATACCCCGGCGTCTTCAGCGGCGTGGCCATCGTGGATGAAAATGCCGCTGGCGTGGCCGAGACCATGCGCAGCCTCGTGCGCCAGGGCGTGCGCGGCTTCCGCATCCATGCCGGCAGTTCAAAGAATCTCTCCGGCTGGATCGGCTCTCCTGGCATGGCCACCCTGTGGAAGACCGCCGCCGAGCTGAAGGTGAGCGTGTGCCCGCTCATCAATCCGGACACGCTCCCGCTGATCGACAAAATGTGCGAATGGTACCCCGACACCAGCGTGGTGGTGGACCACTTTGCACGCCTGGGCATGGCCGGGGCGCCCAAACCGGAAGAGGTGGGCAATCTCCTGCGTCTGGCACGCCATGCCAGGACGCATGTGAAGGCCTCCGCCTTCTATGCCCTGGGTTCCAAGAAGGCTCCTTATCTCGACATGGGACCGCTTGTCCGCCAGGTGCGCGATGCCTTTGGCGCCCAGCGTGTCATGTGGGCCAGCGACTGCCCCTTCCAGGTGGACCATGGCCATGATTACCATGACTCCATCGCCCTCATCCGCGATCGCCTCGACTTCCTCTCAGAGCAGGACAAGGCCTGGATGCTGCGTGGCACCGCCGACAAAGTCTTCTTCTCTTCCGCTGCCGTCTAGCTGCGGCTTCAGGCCTTTTGTGCTGCTTCAGCCCGGTTGTACTAGAGGGGGATGGCTGCGGAATGCCTGTCTCCGAAACCAGGCGTGACCCCTTTGCCATTCTCCCTGTGCGCAAAGGGGCGCGGAGTCAGGTCGGAGATGCTCAGCAGCACCAGCAGGCCAAGGAGTGCAGCCAGGCGCAGCACTCCGGACACCACTGCCAGCAGACGCATCGTGGGGGTGACATGGAGGTTTGTGTCAAACACGATCAGGGACCACGTCCAGAGCCACATCCCCTTGCCGCCCACCACCCGGCGTGGCAGCCCCCGCTGCTCCGCCCAGGCAGCATTATGCCGCCATACAGCCGGCAGGAGCACCAGATCCAGCAGCATGGAAAGCATCAGGCAGGAGATGAACAGATATAGAAGGTAAGTATCAGACATCCAGTCTTTGCAGCATAAAGCAGGGTTTGTGATCTTGCAGGAAATAAACTAAAAAAAGTGCATCTAAGAACAGGAATGCCAGCCGCCACCGTCATGAGGTGCTTGGCCTAGTTTCGTCTGTAATGGGTGTCATGCTGCCTCCTGGCACGCGCAGATGCCCGTCTTGGTGGACAGAGGCCACACCCGCCTATGCTCATGACGTCCATGCCTGGATTTGAAGAGCACAGACCCTGCCGGGTTGAGGAAAAGAAATCCTCGGCAGGAGGCAATGACGCAGGCTCTTTACACCCCCTTTACAGACGTCCCGGCACTTCCTCGGCAGCCTGCGGATGTCATGAAAACACATCTCTTCCTTTCCTCGTTTGCCGCCGTCTCCCTCTCCACTTCAGCACTGGCTGCAAAGCCGGAGCCCCCGGCGGTTGTTACGCCTGCTGCGCCACCTGCTGTGGCACCCCTGCCTGCACAGCAGAAGGTGGTGGAGGTCTGCTTTGTGCTGGATACCACGGGCTCCATGTCCGGCCTCATCGAAGGGGCCAAGCAGAAGATCTGGGCCATCGCCAACGACATCGTCTCCGCCAAGCCCCGGCCCAGCGTGCGCTTTGGGCTGGTGGGCTATCGGGACCGCGGGGATGACTATGTGACCAGGCCCGTGGTCCTGACGGATGACTTGGACGCGATCTACGAGCAGCTCAACAAATTCCAGGCCGACGGCGGTGGTGACACCCCGGAAAGTGTGAGCGAGGCGCTGCATGAGGCGGTGAACGAAATGCCCTGGAGCGGGAAGAGCGGTGTCTTCAAGGTTATCTACCTCGTGGGAGATGCGCCGCCGCAGAAGTACCGTGACGGCAAACGCTGGCAGGATGTGTGCAAGACCGCCACCAAAAACGATATCCTCATCAACACCATTCAGTGCGGCAATCTGGCCGGCACCGCCGAGGCGTGGAAGGGCATCGCCAGCAATGCCGGCGGCGCCTATGCCTTGATCCCGCAGGATGGCAACATGCAGGAGATCGCCGCGCCGCAGGACAAGGAGCTGCAGGAGCTGAATGTGAAGATCGGCGGCACCCTCATCCCCTGGGGCAGTGCGGATGACCGCAGCGCCACGCTGGCCAAGCAGAGCCTCGCCGAGGCCGCCGCACCTGCTGCCGCCGCCAGCAGGCTCTCCTTTAACAGCAAAACCGCCAAGGCCGTCCAGGGCTCGGGAGAGCTGATCGATGCGCTCAAGGAGGGCAAGATCAAGCTGGATGCCGTGAAGCCCGGGGACCTGCCCGACTCCCTGCGCAAGCTGAGCCCGGACGAGCTCAAGGCACACGTGGCCCAGCAGCAGGCCGAGCGCGAGACGCTGCAGAAGCGCATCGCCGAACTGGTGAAGGAGCGCGATGCCTTTGTGAAGGAGGAGCGCCAAAGGTTGGCCGCAGAAAAGAAGACCGACTCCTTTGACGAGCAGGTGGCGCAGACGCTGCGCGCCCAGGCCAAAGAAAAGGGCATCGCCTTTGAGTGAGGGCGGGGCGGCCCCGGCTTTCCCCCCACCACCGGCACAACTTGTGCGAGAATGCGTCGTTTCAGTACGATTTGCATCCATGCGCCTCCTTTCCGTCCTGTGCCTGCTCCTGCTCGTTCCCGCGGCCCGTGCCCAGCAGATCGATCTGGAGAAGATCTTTGAGGAGCGCAATCTGGGGCCGGTGGGGGAGATGTATGCGCGGGGAGACTACGAGCTGGTGGCCCGCATCGGCGAGGCGGCGGTGGAAAAGGGGCTCAAATCCCCCGACTGGCGCATCCTGCGCTTCAAGGCGCTGCGGGAGCTGGGCCGCATCGACCAGGCACTGGAGGAGATCGGCAAGGCACTAGTCATTTACCCCGGCCACTTTGAGATCCTGATGCTGCGCCACGATTTCGCCCGCATGCTGGGCCGTGCGGATGTGGCGCAGGCCGCGCTCAAAGACCTGAACGCTGCCGCCAAGGCCAAACCCGCCAAAGACCGCACGGCGCTGGAGACCGTGATGCTCGGCCGAGCGGCACTCGTGCTGGGGGCCGATGCGCAGAAGGTCACCGCCCAGTACTTCAAGGTGGCGCAGGACAAGGACGCCAAGCTGGAGGCCGCCTATCTCGCGGAGGGAAATCTGGCGCTGGATAAAGATGACGACAAACGCGCCGCCGATGTCTTCCGTGCCGGATTGAAAGCCCACGGGGAGACGGCAGATCTCCGCCTCGGCCTCGCGCGCGCCTTTCAGTCCAGCGACCGCGAGAAGACTGCCGACAGCCTCAAAAAAGCGCTGGAGCTCAATCCCCATCACCACGCCTCCCACCTGCAGCGTGCGGAGATGCTTATCGGTGGGGAAAAGTTCATCGAGGCCGAGGCCGCCATCCAGCAGGTGCTTGATCTGGACGAGCAAAATCCCGTCGCGTGGTCGCTGCGTGCGGTCGTGGCTTACCTGTTCCAGGCCGATGCAGCCAAGATGGAAGCCGCGCGCCAGCATGCGCTGCAGCGCTGGGCGCAGAATCCGGAGGTGGACACCACCATCGGCCGCTGCCTCGCCCGCGCCTACCGCTTTGCCGAGGGGGCCTCGCATCTGCGCCGTGCACTGGAGATGGATCCGAAATACCTGCCCGCCAAAGTACAGCTCTGCCACACGCTCCTCCGCCTCGGTGAGGAAGATGAGGCGTGGAAGCTCGCCGATGCCATCCGCAAGGAGGACGGCTACAACATCCAGGCGCACAATCTCGGCATGCTGGAAAAAGAGATGGGGAAGTACATCACCAAAGTCTTCCCCGACTTCATCCTCAAGATGCCGCAGCGCGACTGGCCCATCTATGGCGAGCGTGCGCTCTCCCTGCTGCGGGATGCCAAAGGCGTGCTCAGCGCCAAATACGGCCTGGATCTCCAGCGCCCCGTGCTCGTGGAGTTCTTCGGCGCGCAGCAGGACTTTGCCATCCGCACCTTTGGTGCGCTGGGAGGGCAGGGGATGCTGGGCGTGTGCTTTGGCACCGTTGTCACCATGAACAGTCCCGGCAGCCTGGCTCATGGCCGCAGCAACTGGGAGGCCACCCTGTGGCATGAGTTTTGCCACGTCATCACCCTGACCGTGACGAAGAACCGCATGCCCCGCTGGCTGAGCGAGGGCATCAGCGTGTATGAGGAGCGCCAGCGCGATCCCTCATGGGGCATGACCATGAATGAGCAGCACCGCGCCATGGTGCTGAATGAAGGCAAGGACGCGCAGGAGGATGAGCCCACGCTCACGCCCGTCTCCCGCCTCAGCAGCGCCTTCATGGCTCCCAAGACCCAGGAGCATCTCATGTTTGCCTATTATGAATCCAGCCAGGTGGTGGAGTGCCTGATGGAGAAGCACGGGAAGGAAAAATTTCAGGGCATCCTGCGGGATCTCGCTGCAGGGAAGCGAATCAACGACGCCCTGGCCGCCCATGTGGGAGACATGGACGCGCTGGAAAAAGACTTTGCCGACCACATCACCGCACGTGCCAGAGCCTATGGTGGAAAGGCCGACTGGAAGGAGCCCGAGTCCGAGCAGCTCAACCCCTTCGAGCCCGGCTCCCTGGCCGAATATCTCAAGCAGCACCCCACCAGCCTGCACGCCCTGCATCATGAGGCGGACACACTGGTGCAGGCCAAAAAATGGGAGCAGGTGCTGCCGCTGGCAGACAGGCTCATCGAGCTGATCCCCGAAAGCTACGACGACTCCGGCAGCGGCTACGCTCTCAAGGTGCAGGCCCTGCGCCAGCTCAAGCGCACCGAAGAAGAAGCCGCCGTGCTGCGCCAGATCGCCGCGCACTCCGCCAGCGCGCAGAGCGCCTACCTGCGCCTCATCGAGCTGGATCTGGCCGCCAAACGCTGGCCGGAGGTGAAGGCAAACGCCCGTCGCGCCATGGCGCTGAATCCCTTCCTCACCACCCCGCAGCGCGCCCTCGGGGAGGCCTGCACTGCCACCGGAGAGCCCTCCGAAGCCATCGCCGCCTACGAGCGTGTGCTCCTGCTGGATCCCGCCAGCGGCGCGCAGACCCACTACCGGCTGGCCCTGCTGCTCAGGCCCGCAGACGCCCCCAGAGCCAGGCGCCACCTGCTCGATTCTCTGGCGCTAGCCCCGCGAAACCGCGAGGGGCTGGCCATGCTGCAGGAGTGGAAATAACGAGAGCCCGCCCTGCTGGCCGGGGCTTCAGCCCCCGGGGGGGACGTTCCAAAATTAGCCATTGCATCCTGCCTCCGGATACCACACGCTGCCAGACTATGAAAATCAATACCAGCATCACCATCGATCCCCGCATTGCCAAGCTGGCCAAGAAGTACGCCGCCCTGGACGGCCGCAGCTTTGCCAACTACGTCGAGCGCGCTGTGGCCAAGCAGGTGGAAGCTGACCAGAGCCAGGAGGAAAAGCCCAAGGCTTCTCGCAAAAAGTAAACCCGCAGCGGTTTCTTACTGCACTGGCGTCAGGCCGGGCGGGTTGTTCTCAGCCCGCTGGCCACGATGCATGCTTATTTTAAGACAGGCTGAGATCCTGCAGCCGATTTCATTTATCCAGAGGCACCACAAAAACCCGCCTTGGATGACGTGGAGCTAAGGGGATTCGAACCCCTGACCTTCTCATTGCGAACGAGACGCTCTACCAACTGAGCTATAGCCCCCTGAACGATGGGCTGATTATGGCAGCGCCCTCTGTCGCGGCAAACAAAAAAATTGCGCCAGGCTGGCGGCCGGTGTTTCCCCTGCTTAGCCCGGGGGGGCGTTTTCTCATGCGGTTTCGGCAGCGCCTCTTCACCTGCATGCCACGGCTGCACGGCATCTGCCAGCGAGTCAGCGCGTGTGGCGGCATGCGCAAATCGTGCAGCGCGTGCCATGACATGAGTGCAAAAGATCACTTTATCAGAAAACAGCACATTTAGGGTCTGATTTGCGCGATTCGGGGACTGCGATGTGCGCGCATTGGTCCGCGCGGTGCTGATGCGAAACTTTATGCGCACTCAAAGTTTCTCATCGCAGTCATGAAGCACGGTCGCGCTGCTTCAGCACTGCTTTCAGTGAGTTTCTGCACCACGTCATCCGTGGCGCGCAGCCGTCATCTCTTCGGGGGGAAGGAATCCCCGCCGCTGCGACCGCGTGAGTTTGCAGGCATCCACCGCGTCAGGCGCAGCCGCAGCATGCGCCATGCCCGGGCCGCGCGTGCCGGCGCCACTTTTGATTTTTAGGCTTTTAAAATATGAGACCCACCACCCCCGACGCCCCCACACCTTTCAAGCGGATCACTGGTCTTTGCTTATGCCTGCTCATGCCGCTGGTCACGCTGCCAGTTCCGCTCACTGCAGCCACGCTTGTCTGGGATCCCGCGCAGGATCAGAGTGGCAGCGGTGGTGCTGGCACATGGGACACACTCTCCTCCAACTGGCTCAGCGGCGCAGCAGACACCTCCTGGGTCAATGATGGCAGCAGCACCGCTGTTTTTCAGGGAACGGGGGGCGCAGTCACTTTGGCTGGCGGGCTGAATGCAGCAGGCCTCGTCTTCAATGCGCCCGGCTACTCGCTGCTCGGCAGTGGCTCGCCTCAGGTGCTTTCGCTGACCTCCTCTGGCATCGTGGTGGGGGCGTCCTCCGGCACCATCGTGGTCGGGGACTCAAACATCACGCTGCAGGTGGCGGCTGACATGGCATTTACCAATAACTCCTCCGGCGAGCTTTCTCTCGGTGGCAAGGTGTACAACTCCGCCACCTCATTCCTCACCGTGGGCAGCACCTCCACGGGGGGCATCACGTTTGCAAACGGCATCGCCGGAACCGGGGGGCTGAGCATCAGCAGCAGCGGGGCCGGCCTCGTCACGCTTTTCGGTGGCAGCAGCTACACAGGTCCCACGCTCATTCAGGCCGGCACGCTCAAGATGGGCGGTGCCAATGCGTTCAGCGCCGCCTCCGCTCTCACGCTCTCCAACACGGCCGGTGCAGTCTTTGACCTCAATGGTTTTAATCAATCCGTGGCCTCCCTCTCCGGCGGAGGAGCCATGGGCGGCAATGTGGTGCTGGGCGGCGGTGCCGTGCTGACGATCGGCGGCGCGCTGACCTCTGCGGTGGGCGGCTATTCTCTGGCCACCAATGTTTCCAACTCCAGCTCCTGGAGCACCTTTGCGGGCCTGCTCTCCGGCACGGGCTCCATCGCCATCACCGGCGGCGGTGTGGTTTATCTGACAAACAGCAGCAACAGCTACACCGGATTCACCAACGTGCTTGGCGGTACATTGGTGGTCAGCGACATGGGGCAGCTCGGCAGCTCCAGCACGACGGTGACCGTCACCGGATTTAACAGCGCGCAGGCGGGCGGCGCCCTGGTGGTGCAAGGCGGCATCAGCGGCGTCAACTTCAATCGAAACCTAGATATCGGCGGTTACGGCATCAGCGGTGCCAACAACAGTGCAGGCTACGCCTTGGTGAACATCGGCAACAACAGCTACAGCGGCATCATCACCTCCGCCTCCAACTCTGAAACGCGCGTGGGTTCCGTCGCCGGAACCATGACATTCACCAGCGGTTCCACCATCAACATTGCCGGCGGCTCCGACCTGCAGGTGAACGGCTATGGCAACTATCTCTTCAATGGCTTCATGACCGGCAGTGCGGTGAACAGCCTGGCTTTTTATCGCTGGAGCGGCGGCGGTCTGCTGGGACAGGTGACACTTGGCAATCCCTACAACAACTTCCTTGGTCGCGTGGAGGTTACGGGCTCCTTCCTCCGCGTCTCAGCTCCCGGTTCCCTTGGTGCTGCAGTGGATTCCCAGTCCATTTACTCCTATGCCGGAAGCTATGAACTGCGCGTGGACCCGGGTAACACGGACTTCTCCAAAAAGACCGTCTGGTACACCAGCGCCAGCGGCTCCAACATCTATGCCGAGCGTGCTGTTGGAGGTGTGGGCATCAATCAGACAGTGACCATCGGTGGAGCCAGTGTCAATGGCGTCACCACACTGGGCCTTAATGAATCGCTTACCACCGGCCCGCTTGTCACCAGTTTTCTGGGGAATGACGGCTATGGCATCACCATCGGCGCCGGAGGCGTGGTTTCCTACGGATTCACAGCCGCTACTTCCGCCACCGGCGCCGCTGCAGGCACCAATCACAGCTACACGAGCAGTTTGAACGGTCTCCTCACGCTGAACACCAGCTTCAACTCGCTGGACACCTCTGCCACGCGTACTTACACCATCACCGCCAATGGCGATGTACTGCTCACTGGAAACATGCTTAGCTCCGCAGGCACGGTTGATCACATATGGGTCAAGGCTGGCTACGGATCTTTGGCCATTCAGGGCACGGCTTCCACCAATCTGGGCAGCTTCAACATCACCAACGGCAGTGTCATCGTGAACGCGCTGAGCGCGCTCAATGTGAACACCACCACGGCCACCGGCAGCGGCGGCATCTATCTGGGCACCACCTCCACCAATGCCATACTGAACTATGTGGGCTCTGCCTCAAGCGGCGCAGGCGAGACGTCCAGCAAGGCCATCATTCTTGGCGGCACCACCGGCAGCGGGGTCATCTTTGCCAATCAGCAGCAGAACGCTGCCAATACTGCAGCCGGGGGGCTGGTGCTCACCAGCGGCATCGCAGCCACAGGCGTGGGTGCCAAGACGCTCTACCTCGAAGGCTACAACAACACCAGCACAGCGGCGGTGGTCAATCAGATATCCGGCGTGATCACGGACAACTTTACCACCGCCACCACCAGCAAGACCTCCCTTTTCAAAGGCGGCAGCGGCACCTGGCTCTACGCGCCTGCAGCCTCCTCGTATGCGGCGGCCACGGTCGCGGCCGGAGCCACGTTGGCCACCAATGGCACCACCGCCAGCGGCGGCACGGTGCTGAACTTTGCCAGCACCTCCGGCCTGGTGGTGGGGCAGCAGGTCTCCGGCACGAACATCGCGGCAGGCTCCTACATCACTGCACTCACCGCCACCACAGTGACGCTGAGCACGGCCACCAGCGGTGCCATTGCCAGCTTAGCATCCATCATCTTCGGCGGGGAATCCTCCTCGGTGAAGACGATGTCCAGCATCAGCACCGCCAGCAGCACGGCCGCAGCCGCCACCACCATCACGCTGGCCAGCACGGCGGGTCTCACCGTGGGCATGGTCGTCACAGGCAGTACAAACATCCCCGCAGGCGCCTACATCACCGCGATCAACAGCGGCACCAACACCATCACCATCAGTGCAGCCACCTTTGGCACCATCGCCTCCAGCACCGCGCTTACTTTCAATGGCGCGGCCAATACCAATGTGGTCACGCTGCAGAGCACCGCAGGCCTCGTGGTGGGGCAGAGCGTGGCGGGAACGAACGTGCCTGCCGGTACCGTCATCTCCGCCATCTATGGAAACAACGTGGTGCTCAGCAACAGCATCGCCACCGCCGTGGCTGCGGGGACCACGCTCTACTTTGGCAGTCTCGGCGTTTCGGGTGCTGGGCAGGCCTTCACCGGCGGTGTCTCTGTCGCTGGCGGCACGCTTCAGGTGCAGCCTACCGCGGCATCCGGCTTCGGTTCTGCGCCGCTTAGCAGCAGCAACACCCTCACCTTCGGCACGGATCCGCTCACTGGAAACGGTTATGCAGGCGGTGCCTTCCAGATGCTGGGCTCTTCAGCTGTTGGCGCGGTTACCATGACAGTGGGCCAGCTCATTCCCACGGCAGGGCAGGGGAACGTCATCACCACCGCCAATGGCGGCACGCCCACGCTGAGCTTTGGTGCCGCCACCCCCATTGGCACACGCGGCACAGGTGCCGTTCTGAATTTCAGCTCCGGCGCTGGGAGCACCATCCAGTTTACGACATCTCCCACGCTGGCGAATGGCCTCATCGGCACCAGCTCCACGGTCTTTGGCTTTGCGTATTACACCAATCCCACCACCAGCGCTGTGGACTTTGCCACCGTCACCGGCACGGGGCCGTATGTGGTCGCGCCCTATTCCAGCTATGTCTCCGGCCTGCCAGTCTCCGGGTCTGCTGCCACCTCCACCTACTGGATCAATGGCAGCAGCATCACCACCACGGCGGCAGAGACTGTCAATGCACTCAAGATCAGCGGCGCGGCCTCCCTTACCCTCGGTGGTGTGCTCACCCTCGGCGCTGCGGGCAGCACCAGCGGCGTGCTGTTTGACAACTCCACCGGCTCCGCCACCATCGCCTCCAGTTCCGCCTCCTTCACCCTCGGCGGTGCAGGTGGTGAGACCATCATCTACACCGGCGGCAGCAGCACCAGCAACACCCTCACCATCAGCGCCGCCATTGGCAGCGGAGCGGCCGCTGTGACGAAGGCAGGGCCAGGCACGCTCATCATCTCTGGTGCCAACACCTTCACGGGAAATCTGAACATCGACCAGGGCACGCTGCAGCTCTCCGGCGCAGCGGCCACGCTGGGGGCCATCACCACGGCGGCAAACGTCACCGCACTGCGTCAGGGCGCCACGCTGGATCTCAATGGAGCGGGGGGCGGCGGGCTCACCACCATCGGCGCGCTCACCGGGGCGGGCACAGTAACCAACAGCGGTGGCGGCACCGGTGCGGCGGCCACACTCAGCATCGGCAGCAGCACCTCCAGCGCCACCGCCACCTTCTCTGGTCTGCTGCAGGATGGCGCTGGCGTCCTCAATGTGACCAAAAACGGCTCGGGTACAGAATTTTTGAATCCGCTCAATGGCGCCGTGTCCAGCACCACGGCCAATGGGCAGACGCTGGGCAGCATCGGCTACAACACCTACAGCGGTGTGACCACCATCGCCTCCGGCACGCTCGGCGTCACGCTCCTGGCCAACTATGGCAGCGTCAGCAGCATCGGCACCGGCAGTGCCCAGGGAAATGCGGCCAGCCTGGTCTTCGGTACCGCTGCGGGCGGCACTGGCACGCTCCAGTACATCGGCCAGAACAGCAACTCCTTCCTCACCATGATCGAGTCGCCCTCTGTGCAGACGGACCGCCTTTTCACGCTCGCGGGCAATGGCACGCTGGATTCTTCCGGCGGCTTTGGCAACAGCGCCGTCGGCACTGGCAACAACGACAACGCCGTCATCTGGTTTACCAACACCGCACCGGTGGCCTTCTCCAGCACCGGGGCAAAGACGCTCACCCTCACCGGTACCTCCACAGGGGACAATGAAATCGACCTCCAGCTCATCAACAACACCATGGATGGTTCCGCGCTCAGCGTGGCCAAGACCGGCTCTGGTACCTGGATTCTCGGCAACGTGAACAACACTTATGGCGGTGCCACAACCATTTCCTTGGGAGCGCTGCGCGCGCAGGACGCAAACTCCAACACCACCACCGCCATCACGATGTCTGCGGCCACCGACTCCAATGTGATCGACCTCACCAGCACGGCCGGGCTCGTGGTCGGGCAGGCGGTTACGGGGCCGGGAATCGCCCCCGGCACCACCATAACCAGCATCCTTGGCCCATTGCAGATCCGCCTGAGCACCAGCAATTCTGTGGCCGGCGGTACGGTGCTGAGTTTTGGCAGCATCAACAGTCTTTCGGCAAACAGCAATCTTGTGCTCGCTGGTGGTGTGCTGGAGACCTCAGGCACTTTCACCCGTGCTCTCGGCACCGGGGCGGGGCAGGTGCAGTGGACATCCAGCGGTGGCTTTGCCGCCTCGGGATCGTCCCTTGTCGTGGCCATTGGTGGAATGAGCTCACTCTCCACACTCACTTTTGGCGGAGCCGGTTTCACCAGCGGGACCTTCATGCTGGGCTCCACCACCGCGCTGTCAGACACCACCGTTCTCAATCCCATCGATCTCAATGGCGGCGCGCGTGCCATCACCATCACGGACAACGGGACCACCGCTGCAGACATCTACACGCTGGCGGGTGTCATCAGTGGGGCTGCCGGCAGCTCCCTGGCATACACAGTGCCCAGCGGCACGATGATGCTGATCTATGGAGACAACACCTACTCCGGCAACACCACCATCAGCGGTTCAGGAGCCGTGGCAGTGCAGAGCATTGGCTCCGGCGGCATGACGAGCAGCTTTGGAGACGCCACCGGCCAGCTCAATCTGGGCACCGGCACCACCGCCGGCGGCTACCTGCTCTACACGGGTACGGGGGAGACGGTGTCACGAACCATCAATCTCAACACCACCACGGGCACCAACACGATAGACTCCAGCGGCAGCGGCGCGCTGGTCATCACAAAGGTCGTCACCCTCGGTGCGGGTGCCAAGACACTGACACTCAGCGGTGAAAGCCGTGATGCCAACACCGTCAGCTCCGTGCTGGCGGACAATGGCGGCGCCCTGTCCATCACCAAATCCAATGGCGGCGTATGGATCCTCAGCGGCATGAACACCTTTACCGGAAGCGTCACTGTCTCCGACGGCTTTCTCGGCATCCCTTCCGGATGGAGCAGCATCTCTGCCGGCAGCGCCAACCCGCTGGGCATGAGCACGGGCAATGCGCTGGTTCTTGGGGCCACCGGCGGCCTCTTCACCCTGACCTCTGGCGGCACCACCTTCACCAGCCCGGTGGCCCTCAGCGGCAGCTCCGGATTCAACGTCACGTTCAACGGATTGAACTCAATCACCTTCAATGGGGCCACCACCTTCACTCCCGGCGCAGCCTCCAATATCTACAACAACATCGCCCCCGGCGGCACGCTGACCTTTGGCGGCCCCATCACCTTCACCTCCTCCAACACACTGGGCATTGGCGGTGTGGGCAGCACGGTCTTTAATGCCGCCCTGCCTGCCACCCTCACCTCTGCGCTGTCTGTCAACACTCTGGGCTCCGTCACCTTCAATGCCTCGAACCTCAACACTGGTGGTGTTACGCTCACGGAGGGAACGATTTACGCCAATGCCAAAAATGCCTTCGGCACCGCAGGCACGCTCACCTTTGGCGGTGGTGTCCTCATCGCGGGTTCCCTGGCGCTCACCGGTGCCAATGCCATCGTCAATCCCGTCACTGTTTCCACTTCAGCAAGTGTGGTCTCCGGCGGCAACTCCATTGAATTTTCCGGCGTCGTCGGCATGGCAGCCAGCCGCCTGATCACCAACAACATCGACAGCAGCTCCGGTGCCTCATTGATTCTCTCCGGCGGTATCAACAACACCGCCGTCTCCACGCTCACCATCGCCGGCTCCGGCAACACTCTCATCAGCGGCGCCTACGTCGCAGGCACGGGCGCCAATGCGCTGACCTTTGGAGGCTCCGGCAAGCTCACCCTCACGGCGGCAAATGCCTACACCGGTGCCACGACGCTGAATGGTGGCTCCACTGTCATCAGCGGTGCGGCCGGGTCACTCACAGCCACCTCCGCCATCACCGTCAATCCCTCTGCCTCGCTGACACTGGACAACAGCACCAGCTCCCTGAACAACCGCCTGGCCAACAAACCGCTCACCCTCGCCGGCGGCACACTCAACTTCATCGGCGGCAGTGCGGGAACGACCGAAGGAACTGCCGGCAGCGCGGGCACTTTCACGATGGGGGCCAGCGGTCAGGATGTGATTAACTTCACCAGCAACGGTGGAACGACGAAGCTGAACTTCGCCTCCCTCACCGCAGGCGCTGGCAGCACGATGAATGTGGAGAGCAATGTGGCGCTGGGCACCAGCACCAGCCAGATCAACTTTGGCAGCCTGCTCAGCACCAGTGCCGCCACCGTCACAGGGACCACGCTCACCTTTGCCTCCACCACCGGCCTGGCTGCCGGCATGGCCGTCACGGGCCCGGGCATCCTCAATGGCACCACCATCTCCAGCACCACGTCCACGACGGTGGTGCTCAGTCAAAACGTCGCCGCCTCCGGGGTGGCCAGCGGAGCTGCACTCACCTTTGGAGTGCCCTCCTATGGATCCACCGTGGGGGCATCCAATGGCCTGCTGCCTCGCATCACCATTGGCGGAAATGCCTGGGCTGCGCTCGGCAGCAACGGCCTCACCACCTTCACCGGCTACAGCACGCCGCTGGATGTCACGCTCGCCAGCCTCATCGCCTCACCCGCCATCGCGCTGCAGGTTTCGGGCAGCACCACCAATGCGCTATGGTCTGCTGGATCTGCGCCGGGCAGTCGCATCCTGAATGCTCTTTCCATCTCTGGCAGCGGCCTCACGCTGGGCGGTGCGGCGGGCAAGGACCTCTCCCTCACGCTGGCCAGCGGCGGCATTCTGGTAAGTGGTGGTGCCAACACGCTCAACGCCACGCGCATCGTGCTCGCAGCGCTGGCGGGCATGACCACCACGACCGCCCCCTCCGCCACCGGCACGGAGGCCATCCTGCAGGTAGCCTCAGGCTCCACGCTCAATCTCGGAGGCACGCTGGTCGGTACGTTGCAGACGAATCAGAACGCAGCTGGAACTCTCTTCTATTCCAACAGCACCGCACCCGTGGCCAGTGTGGCCACCGGCGGCCTGACCAAGGGGCTGAGTGGGGATCTCAACATCACGGCGCGTCAGTTTTACACCGGAGCCACCACGCTCAATGGTGGCACCACCACGCTCTCCGCCGGAAACAACACCCTTTTTGACAACGGCGGTGCCCTCACCGTGAACTATGGTGCCACGCTCGACCTCAAAGGCACCGTACAATACGTGGGTAATTTCAGCAGCAACGGCGGCGCCACCCCCGGTGCGGGCGGCACAGTCACCAGCACAGGCGGGGCATCGCTCCTCTACAGCTTTGCCACCACAGGCATCTGGGCGGGCAGCATCACCGGAGATGCCTCCAATCCCATCACCCTGGTGCGTGCCAGCGGCAACACCACCAACGTCCTCTCCCCCAATACCTACTACGGAGCCACCTACATCCTCGGCGGTGCGCTCACCCTGATGGACAACGCCACCCTGTCCAACACCTCCGCCATCACGGTCAGCTACGGCAACCTGAACCTCAACAACAACGCCGACCTCCTGATCAACAACAACGACCGCATCAACGACGCTGCGCCCATCACTCTGAACTCCGGTACCATCGCCCTCTCTGGTCGTGCCAACACCTACTCCTCCGAGACCCTGGGTGCACTTACCGCAGCTTCAGGCGTCAGCACCATATCATCCGCCGCAGGTGGCGTCGGCACCTACTCCAACGCCGACCTCGGCTTTGCCAGCATCTCGCACGCGGCGGACGCGGTCATCAACTTCAGCGGCACCACTCTGGGCAGTGAGGGGGCCAATCCTCGCATCCTCGTGGCCGACGCCTCCAGTCTTGGATACAGCACTGCCACAGGTGTGATCGGCGCCTGGGCCATCGCCAACTCCGACACCTGGGCCGGGTACAATCCCTCCCTCGGCATCGGTGCTGTGGGCACGGTGGGATACCAAGGATATGCCGGCGGCTACATGTCAGGCGGTACGGTGGCCACCATCACAGCTGCTGCGGGAGCCAATGTGCTCAACGTGTACTCCGGCGGCACTCTTAACGGCTTCGGTGCTGGTAACGTGACCAGCATCCTCAATGGCATCACTGGCATCAACCAGGTCATTGTTCTGCCCGATGGCGGGGCCACCACCGACTACCTGCGCCTCGCAGGAGCGGCGGAAAACGATCTCGCATTCACCCAATCCACGGATGTGCTCAACATCATCATGGGTGGCCTCCTCCACAGCAACAGCGGCACAGGATCCTCCATCATCGGCACCACCTCCGTGCGCGGCATCCTCACTTCCGGCGGTGATGCCACCACGGGCACCACCGAACTGGTGATTTTCAACAGCAACGGCACCGCCTCTGCCACAGGGGTGGCGGGCACGGGCACCGTGCTCAACAGCAATGTGGTCTCAGTAACCTCCACCACAGGACTCTTTGCCGGCATGGCCGTCAGCGGCACGGGCATCCCGGCGGGTGCGTATGTCACGCAGGTGCTCAGCGCCACGCAGTTCACCATCAACTACAATGCCATCTCCACCACGGGCGCGCAGACGCTCACCTTTGCTTCGGACATGGTCGTCAATTCTGTCATCGCGGACAACGGCTTTGGCAATCTCACGCGCCTCAACAAATCCGGCACGGGAACGCTGACCCTGACTGCCGCCAACACCTACAGCGGCGGCACTGTCATCAATCAGGGGATCGTCAATCTCTCTGCCTCCACGGCGGGCACCATCGTGCTGCCTGCGGGCGGCGTCACCCTGATCGGCTCACCCACCGGCATCAACGCCACCACGCTGAACATCGGCGTCAGCGCCACGGGGGGCAGCGCCGTCGGCATCGGCGGCCAGATCGATCCGAGCAACACGCTCACCATCATCGGCCGCTCCACCGTGAATCTTGCAGGCACGCAGACGCTCAACAGCCTCGTGTTTGACAACAATGGCGGTGAGGGAAACCCCACCGTCACCACCGCCACCACCACGCCGGTGAGCGTGCTCAATCTTAGCAGCGCCACGCCCATCACCGCCAGCTCCAGCAATCCGGTTACGGTCTCCACCATCAGCGTCGCCTCGCTCGGTCTGGCGGCTGGCACAAACACCATCCTGGTGAATCCCATCCAGATCGCGGGAAGCACCGTCACGCAGCTCACAGCCTCGCTCAGCATCAGCTCTCCCATCGTCGGCATTGGCACCACGGGCACGGGCGTGGCCATCAGCAAAACAGGAAACGGCCTTCTGCAGCTCAGTGGCGGCAGCACCTTTGACGGCGGGCTCAGCCTCGCAGCGGGCGGCATCTCCATCGCCGCCAGCAGCACAGCCACCGCAGGCGGCACGGTGCTCAGCGGCCCGCTCGGCACCGGCACCTTCACCATCGGCAGCGGCACCTATCTGACCTCCACGGCCACCACCAACGTCATCGCCAATGCGCTCGCACTCGGTGGAAACGATCTCAATTACAAAGGACCAAACGGCCTCACGCTCGGCGGTGCGCTCACGCTCAAATCCGGCAGCACCACGGTCAACGTGGATGTGCCCGGCAGCTTCCTCACTCTGGGCGGCGTCATCTCCGGCGCAGACGGCACCTCCAGCCTCATCAAAACCGGTCTCGGCACGCTGGCACTGGCAAACAACAACACCTTTGCCGGATCCGTCACGGTGAATGGCGGTGTGCTCGTGCTCGGCGGAGCCACAGGCGGTGTGGCGCAGCCGCTGCTCAATGGAGGCAGCATCACCCTCGGCAGCGCAGGTACTCTGGCGCTGGAAAACAACGGTCTCGGAAACGGCGGCCTCATCACCTATCAGGGCCTCTCCATCACCATCGATCCCTCCGCCAACTACGCCAATCTCTTTGTGGGTAATGCCTCCAGCGTGGGCGTGGCCGTCTCAGGCAACGGGCTGGCCAACGCCATCAAGATCCCGCAGCTCAACATGACTGGTACACAGGTGTTGAATCTGGGCGCATCCAACGCCTACTCGCTCATCATTCAGAATCTCACCGACACCACCGGCAAGGCGCAGATCAATGTGCCAGCGGGAATGACCGCCTATGTGTACTCCTACAGCACGGGGCAGAAGCCGGTGAACATCGGCCAGGGCGCGCTCTATTTCCCGGATGCCACCACGCTTGGGGCCACGACTACGCTGACCTCCAATCCCATCGAACTCTCCACCTACAACAGCAGCAACTACTACCCGCTGCTCATTCAGGCCGCATCCACCGCGCCTTCCACTCTGCCCACGGGCTACTCCTCCGGCGGATTGAACGCCAGCTACAGCAGCCTCGGTGCCGCGCAGGGAGTCACCAGTGTGAATGTGGCTGGCATCGGTGCCGCAGGCACGGGCACCGTCGCTCTGATCAATGACGCCGGCATGAACAACCGCGCCACCGACACCACCGCCAGCTACACCAACGGCATCACCACCCTGAACGGCCTGCTGCAGATCACCACCGGCGGTCTCTACACCTTCCGCAGCGCCACCGACGACGCAGGCGTGCTCTACATCGACGGCCAGGTGCTGATCAACGACCAAGGACCGCACGCGGGTCTCACCGAAGGCTCCGGCACCGGGCAGATCACGCTGAGTGCGGGATACCACACCATCACCTACACCGCCTACAATGCCACAAACTCCGGCTCCTACCGCCTGCTCTATGCCGGAGCAGACACCACGGGCACGACCACGCCCGACACGGTCAGCGGCGGTGTGGGAGGCTTCCAGGCCATCCCCTCCAGCAAGCTCTTCTACGCCACCGGCGCACCCACGGCGGCCAATGGCTACAACTACGCCGCCATCATCAGCAACAACTACACACTCGCCGCAGGCGCCTCCGCCACCATCGACACGCTGGGCACTCCGCTCGGCGTGGTGATCGCTCCTTCCTCCGGCACCGCCATGACGCTCGGCGCAGGTTCTGCGCTCAACATCGTCAACGGCACCACCGGCATCTACGGCGCCGGATGGGTGGGCGTGGGCGGCACGACGACCATCGGCAATGGTGCGATCATCGCCACCACCACCACGGCCACGCAGGCGGCGGGCGTGCTCGATCTCATCGGCGCAGTCACACAGACGGGCGGCGGCACCGCCAATGCGCTGTATAAAGCAGGCACCGGCACGCTCATTCTTGCCGGCAGCAATGCCGCCACCTTCACCGGAGACCTCGTCATTCAGGGCGGCTACTTGCAGCTCGGCAGCGCCACGGCGCTCAGCAGCGGCGGCACCGCCTCTCTGGGCGGCACGCTCGTGCGCAGTGTGAACACCAGCACCACCAGCGTGCCCACGCTCACGAATGGAGCCACCACTCTCACCCTTGCAGGCACAGACACCGCCACCACGCTTTCATTGCAGGTGGGCATGGCCGTCAGCGGCACGGGCATCGCAGCGGGCACGTACATCACCGCAGTCAGCGGTACGAATGTCACGCTTTCCCAGGCGGCCACCTCCACGGCGGCGGGCACGTATTACTTCAATGCCTCCGGTTCGGTGGATCTCAATGGCCAGACCGGAGTCACTGGAAACATCACCATCAATGGTCTCGGCGCGCTCATCCCCTCCGCCTCCGCCACACCCACGGCCATCCTGGCCGCTGGCTCCAGTGGTGCGCTGTGGAACAGCAGCCTCTCCGCCGCCAGCCTCACCGGCACGCTCACGCTTGGCTCCAGCTCCACCGTGGGTGGCTATGGCAATCTGACGCTGAACTCCATCATCGGCGGCAGCGGCATCACCCTGACCAAACAGGGCACCAACACCCTCACTCTCAACGCCAGCAACGGCACGCAGGTCTTCAACACCGCCATCACCCTTGGCACGCTGAAACTGGCGAATGCCGGTGCTCTGGGCGCTGTTGCCAACACCATCACCATTTCTAGCGGCGCGGTGCTGGATCTCAACGGCATCGCGGTGACCAATACGAACGGGCTCACCATCACGGGCGTGGGTTACGGCGGCAGCGGCACCATCACAGGTACGGGCATCACAAGCTCCCTCGGCTCTCTCATCAACACCTCCACCTCCAACGCCAGCTATGCGGGCGCCGTGACGCTCGGCGGCGCGAGCAGCATCGGCACAAACTACATCAACACCTCCAGCGGCCTCGGCGGCACGAAGTTTGGGGATCTGACACTCTCCGCACAGGTCACCGGCAGCGCGGTGCTGACCAAGGTGGGGGCCAATACGCTGACGCTCTCTGGTGTCACCACTGCCTCGACTCTTACCGGTCTCACTGTCGCGCTGGGCAAGGTGGTGATCTCCGGCTCCTCCACCACAGTGCTCGGTTCAGCCACCACGACACTCAATGTAAATGCAGGACCTGTCTCCGGGCTCAATCCCGCCAACACACTGCAGCTCGACTACACCGGCCTCGGAACCACCTCGGTGAACCGTCTCGGCGCGCACGCCATCACGCTCAATGGCGGCACGCTGCTCCTCACGGCCAATACTGGCAGCATCACGGCGCAAAACGAAGCACTGGGCGCCAACAGCATCACGATCAACGGCGGGTTCAGCGTCATCACCCTTGATGTCAACGGCACCTCCACCCTGGAGCTGAGCACCACCGGAGCGGGGACGATCACACGCGCGGCCAATACCGGCACTGTGCTCATTCGCGGCGCGGGCCTGGGCAGCTCCGCAGTGCTCACCGCAGGCAAGACCAATGTGGTGCTCGGCACTGCCCCCACCGCCATCGGTCAGACGGCCGCAGCAGGGAACAAAAATGCCGCCATCATCCCGTGGATCGTGGTGGACGACACCGGCAGCACCGGCTCGGGCACGAGTTTCGCCATCAACGTCGCAGGCACCGGCCTGCGCGCGCTCGCGGCGGGTGAAATGGATACGACCTTCACCGCGAACAACAACATCCTGCTCAACACCACCACGGCCCTCAGCGCAGGCGCGGCCATTCCGGCCTACACAGGCGCCTCGGGCACCACCTACGCCACCACGCTGGTGAACTCCCTCACCTTCAGCACAGCGGTCAATCCCACGCTCTCCATCGTCTCCGGCCGCAATGTCACGCTCGACAGCGGCGGCATCCTGGCCTCGGTCAGCGCCACGATCGGCAGCGTGGGCGGCGGCTCCATCAATGCGGCCAATGGCAGCACCAGTCGTGAGCTTCTCATCTACACCGCTGGCACCAGCACCACGCTGACGATCAATGCTGCGGTTGGCGGAGTCATCGTTCCCTCCACCGGAGGCCTCACCAAGAGCGGCGAGGGCACGGTCGTCCTCGGTGCGGCGCAGAACAGCTACACCGGCCAGACGCGCATCAATCTCGGCACGCTGAAGCTCGCGCCCGCCTCCGCCACCACCAATGCGCTCTTCTACCTCGCCAGCACCGCGCCCACCGTCTCCGCGCTGACCTCCACGCTGAATGCCAGCGTGCTCACCGTGAATGCAGGCGGCACCTTCGACCTCAATGGCAACACGCAGACCACCGGCGCGCTCAGCAGCATCGGCATTCTGCCCGGCACGGGCGGCATCATCACCAACAGCTCCACCACCACCTCCACGCTCACCGTGGCCAACGGCGCCACCGCCACGGACTGGGCGGGCCAGATCACCGGTGATGCCACGCATGTGATCAATTTCGTCAAGACCGGAGCCACCACGCTGACGATGCACGACAACAACAGCTATGCGGGAACGACGACGGTGCAGGGAAATGTGCTCTCCCTGGTGGACCAGGGCCGCCTCTCAGGCACCAGCGCCATCACGGTGCGCAATGCCGTGCTGCAGTGGAATGACACCGGCATCCAGGCCATGAGCAACCGCCTCTCTGGCAGCGTGCCGCTCACGCTTGATGGCGGCGGCTTCCAGTTCATCAGCCGCAGCGGCACCAGCGGCACGGCCTCCATCGGCACGCTCACACTGGCCGGCTCCTCCAGTGAAATTCGTCTCGATGTTGGCCAGGCTGGCGGCGCTGGCGCAGGCATCGGCACCGCCACGCTGAACATCGCCAGCATCCTCTCCCGCAGCACCGGCGCCACGCTGGTGTTCTACGCAGGCACTGGCACGATGGGGGACAATCCCAGCATCCTCTTCAGCAGCGCACCTACACTCACCAATGGCATCATCGGCGGCTGGGCCACCGTCATCGGCCTGGACTCCACCGTGGCCAGCACCACGGCGAATGCGGAGTTTGCCACCTACGATCCCGTCACCGGTGTGCGCGGCCTCACTGCTGCGATGATGACATCCAGCTTTGCCACTTCCACCAGCAGCAGCAACATCCGCTTTGGAGACACCGCCATCGTCGTGCCGCTCGGCGGCGCGGTGGTGAACTCCCTCACCTGGAACGGCATCAGCACCACCCGGGCGCTCTCCTTCAGTGCTGCCACGGACACGCTCACGCTCGCCAGCGGCGGCTTCCTCGTGGGTACAAACAATGCCGCCACCAGCATCGGCAGCACCAGCGTGCGCGGCCAGATCACCGCTGGCGCTGGCCAGTCGGAGCTCTTCCTCAATGTGGGCGCCAACATCCTCACGGTGAACTCCGCCATCATCGACAACGGAGTCTCCGGCGGTCTCAATCTCGTGCTCACCGGTCTCAGCCAGAGCACGAGCACGCCCACCATCACACTCGCCAACGCCAACTCCTACCTCGGCACCACCTACGTGGACGCCATGGTGGTGAATCTGGCCAATCTTTCCGGTTCCGGCAATGCCATCACCGGCAACCTTGTCATCAGCGGCGGCAACAACAACGCCACCGACTCCATGGCCATCGCCAATGCCCAGGTGGTCAATCTCGCCTCCCAGCAGATCGCCGACACCGCTACAGTGACCGTGCGCGGCGGCTCGCAGTGGACTCTCAATGGCTTCAATGAAACCATCGCCAGTCTGGTCTTCAACAGCCAGGGCGGCAGCAATGGTGGCAACGGCCCCATGGTTCAGACCGGTGCGGGTACGCTCACACTCACGGGCGGCATCACCTCCACCAGTCTGGATGATGTGCGCATGGTGCCCGCACTCACAGGCCTGCTCAGCCTGCCCTCCAGTGCCACCGTCACCGTCGATCCCGTGACCAATGCCGCCGTGAATGGCAACGGCCAGGTCGGTCTCTCGATCAACAGCAATATCGTCTCCAGCGGCTCGATCACCAAGGCCGGCGCCGGCGTGCTGCAGCTCGGTGGCGTCAGCTACACCACCAACACTGTCGGTTTTGCCAATGGCAGCAGCGGCACGCTCGTGCTCGGCCCCTCCTCCAACTACGCAGGCACCACCATCAACCTCGGCTTTAGCGGCAACGTGCTCGACATGCGCGGGCAGACGAACCTGCAGGTGGGAACCATCACGGGCGTGGCGGGCTCCATCATTAAAAACTTCAACGCCACCACCGCGGGCACGCTTGTCACCGGAGACAGTGCGGGTGGCACTTTTGCCGGCACCTTTGCCAGCGACTACTTCACCACAGGCACGACCGGCGGCGTTCTCAATGTGACCAAGATCGGCTCCGGCAACTGGGTGCTCACTGGAGACAGCAGCGCAAACGTGACCGGCACGCTCACCGTCAATGCAGGCACCGTCACGGTCAATGGCACGACTGGAAAGCTCGGCTTCAGCACTGAAGTGCTGGCGCAGGGCGGCACGCTCACCCTGGACAACAGCGGCGTGGTCGGCAACGCGGTGAAAAACCGCCTCGGTGGCGCGGTGTCCATCTCCGGCACCACACGCATCCTCAGCTTCCAGGGCGGCACGCTGAACTACATCGGCAGCAATCTCGCCACACTCACCGAGGCGCTCGGCACCGTCACGCTGCTGGCCGGTCAGAGCAGCCTCAGCCTCACGCCGAGCACCGGCGCATTCGGCACCACCATCACCATCACCACGCTCACCGCACAGAGCGCCACCAATACCGGGACGCTGGCCATCACCACCACCGGCATCCTCGGCGGTGCGGCGGCGGGCAGCGGGCGTGTGAACGTCATTGCCACCACGGGCAATCTGACCAACGGCATCCGTCCTGACATCATCGCCACGGACAGCACCGGCACAGGGCTGGTGACCTCTGATGCCAATGGTCTGCGTATTCTCACAGCGGCGGATGGCTTCACTCCCGCAGGCAGCTACCTCGGCAATGCCGCACCAACCGGTCTCGCCGCATCGAATGCAAGCGCCACGGCCAATGTCTTCACGGCTCGAAATCTGAACCTGTATGCCTCCACCTCCATCAATTCACTCACCCTGAACAGCGGCGGCGGCGTGACCTCCACCGGCGGCGGTGCGGCGGTGGACTACACCACCGGAGCTGCCACCGGCACCATGCTCTTCAATGCGGCAGGCACGCTCAATACGCTGACCATCACCAGTGGCGCGGTGCTGGCCAGGACCGGCAATGCGGGCTTCACCGGCGGGGCCATCACGCAGGGCGGCGGGGCGCTCATCTTCCACACGCTCGACACTCTGAACGTGAACGCCTATCTCATCGGCACTGGCGTGCTGGTGAAGGCGGACGGCGGCACGCTCAATCTGCAAAAGCCCAGCTACCTTGCGGGAGCCACCTTTGTGAATGCAGGAGAGCTGGATCTCAGCGCAGGTGCCAACACACTCCTTGTCCTTCCTACGGCCACGGTGCCCACGCTCGCGGCTCTCAATCTCAATGGCGGCACCGTTGACATGAAAGGAAACAGTCAGGCCATTGGCTCGCTGACGCAGACCAACGGCAACATCCTCCCCGGCGCGGCGGGCACAATCACCAACACGGGGGACACTGCCACCCTGTTCACGAATCCCAGCACAGCCATCACCACCTTTATCGGCACCATTGCAGGAAACCTCACACTGGACAAATCCGGCGCGAACAACCTTGTGCTCACCAACGGTGATGCCCGCAATGCGGGCATGCTTACCGCCATCCGTGGTGGCACGCTCACGCTCAAGGACAGCGGCACCATTGCCAATGGTGGTGCAATCAGTCTCTACTTCTCCAGTCTCACGCTGGATAACACGGGACTCTACGCGCTCTCCTCACGCACCGGCGCCTCCGCCATCAATCTCAATGGCGGCACGCTCACCTTCACCAGCAAGCAGGGCTCCGACGCACTGGGCATCTCCGGCGGTGTGAATCTCCTTTCCGGTGCCAGCACCATCACCAACAATCTCTTCGGCAGCAGCATCAATGGCACGGGCTCCTCGGTGCTCACGCTGGGCAGCCTGACGCAGAGCGGAACGGCCACGGTGAACTTTACGGCGGGCGGCGGCACGCTGGGCGCGGCCATTCTGGGCATGAACGGCCTCGCGCCCGGCAGCGCCGCCTCCAATCCGCAGATCCTCATCACCTCCGCACCCACGCTGGTCAATGGCATCATCGGCGGTTGGGCCGTGGTGGGCGGCGCGGACTTTGCCAGTTATCGCAGCACTGTTGATCCTGTGACGGGAGCGCAGGGAGTGGGGGCTCTGGGACTTTCCATCAACGGCACCAATCCCTTCGGAGCCTACTCCGCCAATGCGCTGACCGCAGGCACTGCCACGGACAACATCACCTTGTCAGCCAGCGTCGGCGCAGTCACCTCACGCACCATCAATTCCCTCCGCCTCTCCGCAGCGGCCACTGTCACACAGAGCTCCCTGGCAGACGCGCTCGACATCTCCTCCGGAGGTCTGCTTACCAATGGTGCGGCCAGCGTCATCGCCGGTGGCCGCCTCACGGCGGGCGTGCCCACCAGCAGCAGCTCCACTCTGTATCAGTACGCCAACAACACGGTCACCATCAACAGTGCCATCACCAACTACAGCAACAGCAACCTGCTCTCTCTGGTCAAGACCGGCACCAGCACCACCACGCTCAATGTGCTGCCCACCGTGTGGACCACCAGCACCACCACGAGTTCCAACGTCGTCACCGTCAGCAGCACGGCGGGCCTGGCCGTGGGACAGACGGTGAGCGCCGCACTGGGGCAGACGGCGGGCGGGGTCATCATCGGCATCACGGACTCCACACACTACACCCTGAGCGCCAATGTGGGCACCGGCAGCACCACCGCCGCCGGCACTCAGTTCAGCCTGCCCACCTCCCAGGTGTTGTCGATTTCCAATACGAACTTCACCAGCAACACCATCACCGTCCCTGCGGGCAGCATCATCTATCCTGGCATGAGCGTCACCCTCGCCGCAGCGGCAGCCGGTGGCGGCGCTCTCACCGCCACCACCGTGGCCAGCGTTTCCGGTACCACCGTCACGCTGAACGGATCCTTCACGACACTGCCGACCAGCGCGGCCACGGTGCTGTTTGGGGGCATCTCCGCTTCAACCCCCACGAGCACTCTCGCCAGCACCACCGCAGGCAGCAGTGTCGTGACTCTTTCCTCCACCACAGGCCTCTACATTGGCGAGGTCGTCTCCGGCAATGCCAACATCCCCGCCGGAGCCACCATCACCGCCATCAACGGACCCACCTCCGTCACCCTCTCCGCCGCCGCCACGGGCACGGCAGGCAGCGTGGCCACCACCATCACCACCACCGCCAGCGCGCCCGCCGCGCAGTCCATCGCCGCCACCACCACCAGCGGCAGCAACGTCATCACCATCCTTGGCACGCCCACCTTGTTCGCAGGCCAGTCTGTGGTGGGAAATGGTATTCCGCAGGGCGCGACGATCACCGGCATCTCCCAGGGCACGGGCGTCACCTTTGTCACCCTCTCTCAGAATGCCACTGTCACGGGCGCGGCGAATGAGTACTTCGCCCTGCAGCCGGCGGGCATGACCCTCAGCGGCGCCACCCTCGCCTCCAGCGCCACCGTCACCGTGGCCAGCACCGCTGGCCTGGTGCCGGGGCAGACGGTGAATGGCGCGGGCATCGTACCGGGCACCATCGTCAGCAGCATCACGGACAGCACGCACTTCGTGCTCTCTCTTCCGGCGCTGCTCACCACCACCTCCGAGCCCATCACCGTGGGGGCTGCGCTTAATCCCGCCAGCGGCAGCATCACAGGTGTGCAGGCCAGCACCACCGCAGGCTCCGCCATCGTCACTGTTTCCAGCACCAACGGCCTCTATGTAGGCATGCCCGTGACCGGTAATCCCAACATCCCTGCGGGCTCGTTCATCACCGCCATCACCGGCAGCACCACCTTCACCATCACCACGGGTGCGGGAGTCACGGCGGGCACGAATGTGGCCACCACCATCGGCGCACCCGCTGTGGGCGGATATTCCAATGCCTACTCCGGACCCACGGTGGTGAGCCAGGGCACGCTCACTCTCAGCGGCACGCTGGGCAGCATCCAGGTCCCCGGAGACCTCATCATCAACAACGCCAATGTCACAGAGACCACCAATGGCGGTCAGATCGCCTCCGGCAGCAACATCACCTTCAATGGCAATGCCGGCGTGCTGACCCTGGTGAATACAAACACCTTCGCCAGCCTCACCTTCAATGGCAGCGGCGGCGCACAGGCCACCACCAACATCACCGGCGGCACCTTCATCCTCAGCGGCACGGCCAACGCCATCACCGCCGTGAATGACAATGACGCCTCCACGCCCACCATCAGCAGCGCCACCATCTGGGAGCTGGGTGGGCAGGACCGCACCATCACCACCTCAGGCCTGTCACCCATCGACCTCATCATCGGCAGCGCCATTCAAAACCTGATCGGCGGCACGGCAGGTCTCATCAAGTCGGGTTCGGGCTCTCTCGTGCTCAGCGGGGCCAGCACCTTCAACGGCGGTGTGCAGCTCAATGCGGGCACCATCATCCTCGCCGTCAGCAGCTCCGTCACCACTCCGGGCGTGCTGCTTGTCCCAGGAAACACCGGCCCCCTCGGCATCGGCACGCTCACCATTGCAGGCGGCACCACCCTGCAGTCCGGCACCACCGTGCAGACCGTGAACAACGCCGTGACCGTCAATGGCGACTTCACCTTTGGCGGACCTGCCGCCACCAATGGCGTCATTCTCAACGGCCCCATCTCGCTCGGCGGCGCCACGCGCACCATCACCGTGACCAGCCCGCAAAACACCTCCACACTCGGCGGGCCCGTCACGGGCGCCGCTGGACTCACCAAGGCTGGCAATGGCATCCTGAAGCTCAGCAGCACCGGCAACAGCTACACCGGCGCCACCACCGTCACCGGCGGCATGCTTCAGCTTGGCACCGCAGGAGTTGTTCCAGACGGCTCCGGCCTCACCGTGGCGGCTGGGGCGGTGTTTGATGTCAATGGCAAGAACGAGACCCTTGGTTCTCTTTCGGGAGACACCGCCACCACCGGCGGCATGATCACCAACTCGCAGTCCGCCACCTCCGCCACACTCACCATCGGCGCAGACAATGCCAGCACCACCTACGCCGGCATCCTCACAGACACCAAGGCGGGCGTCGTCGGCACGGGCAATCTGATCCTGACCAAGACCGGCACCGGCCAGCAGACCCTCACCGGTGCAAACACCTACGCAGGAGCCACCACCGTCAGCAGCGGCAATCTCCAGGTGGGGGTGGCAGGCGTGGGCAGCACCGCACTCTCCGCCACCACCGTCTCCGGCACTGGCAGCGCAGGCGGCACGGTCTCAGGTGTCACGGGGGGCAGCAGCAGCGTCATCACCGCCACACAGCTCAGCGCACCCACGCTCTCTGGCACAGGCACTGTCGGAGCGGTCACGCTCGGCAGTGGGTCCACCGCAGGCCTGCTCATGCCGGGAGACAGCGGCGGCTCAGTCCCGGGCAAGCTCACGCTCAATGGAGCACTCACGGTCAATTCCGGCTCGCAGATCCAGCTCGGCATCACCTCCACCAGCATCAATGCCGGCCTGCTCGACCTCACCTGGGACACCGCCGTCACAGCCTCCAGTTATCTCGCGCTGCATGCCACGGCGGGCGCAGGCGGCACGCCTGACGCCATCTACACGCAGTGGAACACCGTCAGCGGCACCTACAGCTCCCTCAGCCTCGCTGGCAAGACCCTCAGCCTCGGCGCCAGCGTTGGCGGCACACCCACCGTGCTGGTCGAGACCACCGGCTCCGCTTCTATGGGGATGGGAGACGTCTTCAAGCTCATCGACTGGTCCTCCATCTCCACCGGCACGGCGGGCACCATCGGCACACCGGGAGGCAGCAGCGCCTTCAGTGCTGCCAGCGACCTCGTCCTTCCCACCCTCGATTCCGGGCTCTTCTGGGACACCTCCGCCTTCTCCACCTACGGCGTGGTCGTCATCGTCCCCGAGCCAGCCCGCATCGTGCTCTTCCTATTCGGTCTCGCCGCCCTCCTCCTGCGCCGCCGTCGCAGGCTGGCATGAGCAGGGCAGGGGACCGCAGTGCAGATGTCTTGCTTCTCCATGCAGCGGTCTGCCCCGGAGGCTTGGTGCCGTGAATGCCGGTTGGGCTTGTTTCTAGACTGGATAGGCTTGCAGCCGGTGTCTTCTTCTTGACGTTTTTTGAGCGGTCAGTACAAACTGGGAGCCTATGCTTTTGAAATTCATTCCTTTATTTTCTCTCGCCGCCCTCACGCTTTGCCTCAGCCAGTGCGCCGTGCCTGCGGGCAAGGATGGCAGCGCCTCCGCACCCTCGGGAGCCTCCTCCGGAGACGGCACGATCAAGCCCGGCATGACGAAGGCCCAGGTCATCGAGCTTTGGGGAGAGCCGGACGAGAAAAAGACCAGCGCCAGCGGCGAGCTCTGGCGCTGGGCCCAGCAGGGCTGGAAGCGCCATGTGCCCGTGTATGGCACCTGGGCCAAGGTCGAGGAGCACGTCGTGCGCTTCGGACCCGACGGCAAGGTCGTGGGCGCAGGCACGGAAGACTACGGCAATGCCTTCCAGGAAGGCTGGCGCCGCTCCTACGGTCCCCGCTGAGCAGGAAGCGCCCGTTGTGGGTAGGGAGGGCTGTCCCCAGCCCTCCGCGTGGGGGATTGGAGGGGGCGAAGGGGGCACGTGAAAGCGCAGCCCCCCCCATCAATGATCCGCGATCGCCACGGGCTTGTAGCCGCCTCGCGCCTTGAACCAGAGGAACATGCCGAGGTAGCAGACAAGCATGAAGCTGGGGAGGATGGCGATGGTGGTGAAGACGCTGCGTTTGCTGGCGGCCTGCACGGTTTCCAGCTCCTGGCGCTGGGGGTCGCTCAGGGCTTTGATCTTCTCCTGATTGAGCGTGGGGGCGCTGCCAAAGATGCCTGCCTTGGGCTCTCCTTTGATCTGTGCGTAGAGCGCGGTGTGGGCCGGGGCGGAGAGGCGGTGGTCCATGTCGTGGTCCTGCTTGTGGCCGATGTAGGGGCCGCCCAGCACGCCCAGGAAGAGCACGCCCACGGCGGAGACGCCATTCAGGGTCAGCGCGCCGCCTTTGGGAAACTGCTCGGCAGTGAGGCCCAGGGTGGTGCTCCACAGGAAGGTCTTGCCCAGCGCATAGACGGTGGCTGCGGCCAGGATGACCCAGCCGACGGCATTGGAGAGAAACACCAGCCCGGTGATGGCAATGGCGGCGCTGATGACGAGCAGCCCGATGGGCGAGAACCGATGCACGATGGGGCCTGCGTAGAAGCGCATCACGGTCATGAGCACGGACACATACACAAACACCCAGGTGCCAAAGTTCGGGATGTCAGGCCCGCTGAGCTTCAGCAGCTCGGGCATCCAGCCGTCGGTGCCCAGCTCGGTGGTGGCCAGCGGCCCGATGGTGATGAGCACGATGATGAAGAGCCAGTTTCCCAGAGCCTGGGTGTACACGCCAGCGGCCACGCCCAGCGCCACGCCTGCGGCCACGGAGGCCAGCAGGGAGGCCTCATACCCCAGCAGCTGCACCACGGCGCAGTAGGTGAAGGTGCCGATGATGAAGAAGCCCACCGCGCCCACTTCCTTGAGCATGTCCCGGTAGCTCACGCCGGCGGCCACGCGCTCATTCACCGGGAAGCTGCGCGGCAGGATGAGCAGGGTGTAGAGCACCACGGGGATGAAGCAGAGGGCAAAGCGGAACTGCCACACGGCGGAGAAGAAGAGCTTGGTATCTGGCAGCAGCGCGCAGAAGAGCGCACCCAGCGCCATGCCTGCGGGCCATCCGGCGTGCAGGATGTTGAGCCATTTGGATTTGTTGTGGCTGAAGGCGGTGGCCACCACCGGATTGATGAAGGACTCCACCGTGCCATTGGCCACGGCCACGAGCAGGGAGCTGAGGTAAAAGCTGTAGAAGCCCGAGGCTTTGAGCGTGAGCACCAGAGACACCACATGGCAGGCGGCGGCAAACAGCGCCACCAGCTTGTAGCCCACGCGGTCGATGATCAGGCTGAAGAAGATGATGCTCAGCGCAAAGGGCCACATGCCCGCGCCATTGATCAGGGACTTCTCGGACTCGGAGAGATTAAAGCTGCTCTGCAGCTCGCCGATGGTGGCGGCGCGCACGCCAAAGACAAACGAGGTGGCGACCAGGGCGATGAAGCAGGCCCAGAAGAGTTTCATGTCGGCCTTGCCGGTGGTGGTGTCAGTCATGGTGTGGTGGGGGTGTCTTGAAATCGTCCTCGTCCTCCTGCTCGAACTCGTCCTCGATCAAAGCGCATGCTTCAGCAGAGGTGGAAAGCGAGGTGAAAAGGGCTGGGTCAGGTGAAAGCGCGCAGATTCCAGCAAAAGCGGCACGAATGCGCAATTTCTTTCTCGGGCTGTCGCGCAAGAACTGACGGCTGCATCTTGAGCCCACCCCCGACCTCCGGCTTGACGCCACGGGCGCGGGGTCGCATGTTCAGGGCACGCCTTTTGGCCCCATGCGCCTGCGGCGGTCTGCCATCCTCCCCCCATGCTTTTTTCGTATGATCTGACCCCGTCGCGCGCGCTCAGCCGGTCTCTGGCGGCGGCTGTTTGTCTGCTGGCACCGCAGGTGCTGGCCCAGGCCCCGATGGCGCTCAAGGCGCAGCCGGTCATCTCCGAGGAGGACGAGGCCAAGAAGGTCAAGCCCGCCGCAGCGGAAAAGCAGGACCTGAAAGCATCCTGGTCCACTCAGACACAGGCGCGCGCCCTCACGCTCAGCGTGCCCGCCCCGCGTGGCCAGATCGTGGACCGCCACGGCATCCCCCTGGCGCAGAACCGTGCGGCCAATTACCTGGCACTCGTCATGCCGTACATGGAGAAGGCCACCGACGCTGAGGTCACCGCCTTTGCCCGCAGCACCATCGGCAAGGTGAACCAGGTGCTGGGAAAGAACTGGTCCCTGCTGGATGACAAGGTGCTGATGCACTACAACCACCGGCGCTGGCTGCCGCTCGTCTTTTCCGTGGAGGAGGGGCTGAATGTGGAGATCACCCCGGACATGGAGGAAAAGCTGAAGCCTCTGCTGGGCAGCACGGTGGTGCTGCAGCCCGCCTACCTGCGCCACTACCCGCAGGGTGCCACGGCCTGCCACATTATCGGCTACACCGGCAAGACCCGCCCGCTGCCCACCGGCCCCATCGTGGATGGCGACCCCATGTTTGAGGAAATGGAAGGCCGCGAGGGCATCGAGAGCGCCTTTGACAGCGACCTCAAAGGCCAGTCCGGCATTGTGAACGTGCTCTTCAGCCCGGATGGCAAGCGCCTCTCTGAAGACGTGCGCCGCGTGCCCAGCCCCGGGCACAATGTGGTGCTCTCCATCGACTACAACTTCCAAAAATACGCCGAGAATGCGCTCAAAAAGCACACCACCGGCGGCGCCATGGTCATCATGGACGTGGCCAATGGCGACATCCTGGCCATGGCATCCAATCCCGGCTTTGACCTCAATGAGTTCGTGCCCGGCATCCGCCAGAAGCGCTACGACGAGCTGACCAAGGACCCGCACCTGCCGCTCTACCCGCGCTCCTTCCGTGGCGAGTACCCGCCCGCCTCCACCTTCAAGATCGTGACCGCCCTCGGCGCGCTGGACAGCGGCAAGGTGGACCCCAAGACGCAGTATGACTGCCCCAACGCCATGGAGATCGGCGACCGCGTGTTCAAAAACTGGAACAAGGAAGGGGAGGGCAGCATGAACGTGGTCAGCGCCATCAAGCGCTCGTGCAACACCTGGTTCTACCGCGCCGCGCTGGAGGCCGGAGCCGACTACATTACGAACATGGCCCTGCGCCTGGGCTTTGGAGAGCGCACCGGCATCCCGCTCAAGGCTGAGGGGGAGGGCTTTGTGCCCACCAACAGCTACCTCCTCCAGCACCGGGGCCACAAGATGCTGCCGGGAGACCTGGCCAATATCGCCATCGGCCAGGGCATGGTGCTGGCCACGCCGCTGCAGGTCTGCCAGTGCATGGCCGGCCTGGGGGATGGAAACCGCATCCCGCAGCCACGCCTGGTGCTGCAGGTGCAGGACATGGCGGACCGCGTGGTGCAGGCCTACGAGCCCAAGGACCGCAGGCGCATTGACCTCAATCCCGACCAGCGCCAGACGGTGATCAGCGGCATGGTGGCCGTGGTGAATGGCGGCGGCGGCACCGGCCACGCCGCAGCCATCAAGCAGGCGGAGATCGCAGGCAAGACGGGCACCGCACAGTGGCGCATCAACAAGGATCAAAACCTCGCGTGGTTCACCGGCTTCCTCCCTGCGGGCAAGCCCATGTTTGCCTTTGCCGTCGTCTATGAGGGCGAGCCGGGAGAAGACATCAGCGGTGGTAAAAAAGCCGCGCCGATCGTGAGCGAAGTCTTCACCAACATCTTTGAAAAAGCCCCTGCGGACGATCCCATGCTGCAGGCGGTGAAGGACGTGCCCAAGGCCCAGATGGTGGACGAAGCCACCGGCCCCTCCAAGGACGACCAGGAGGTGCGCACCGCGCGCGCCGCCACACCCGCCCCCACACCGCCGCCCTCCAAGGGCATCGGCGGCTTCTTCAAGCGGCTCTTTGGCCGCTGATCCCACCGGCCCACGCTGCCTGCATCTTCTTTCTCTTTCTTCCTCCTTCGCATGAACATTCAGCTCGCCGCCGTCTGTGACTTTGCCGACGACTATCAGGGCAAGCTTTGCGTCGTGGGTGCGTTTGACACGCTCTGCTCCCCCTCTTTTCCCGTGGTGCATCCGCAGTGCTCCATCGCCCTGCGCCTCGTCTTCACGGCCGAAGATGTGGGCAAGCACGAATTCGTCATCCGCTGTGTGGACCCGGATGGCAAGGAATGCCTGCCGCCTGTGCCGGTGCACATGGAGGTGGCCTTTCCCTCCGCCTTCATCCCCTTCGTCTCGCGGAACATCGTGTACTCCCTGCAGCGGCTCAAGTTTGAGCGCCAGGGCCTCTACCGCTGGCTGGTGCAGCACGGGGATGACACCCTGGCCAGCATCCCGCTCCGCGTCACGCTCTATGATGAGCGCCGCTCCGCCACCGGCCCCGCAGGCTAGGGCAGGGGAGTCTGCCGCTCTGTCACCAGCCCGGCGGCGGTTTCAGGGCGTAATCTCACCGTGTCTCATCTCCCCATTCCCACCTCACCCACATGATCACGCCCACCTCGCAGACCCACACCGCCACAGGCACTCCCGCAGGCTCGCCTGTGCGTCAGCTCTCCGTGTTTCTGCACAACCGCGTCGGCGCGCTCATGGCTCTGGTGAAGCTGCTCACGGAGCACCGCATCGAGGTGCTGGGCCTCTCCCTGCAGGACAGCACGGAGCTGGCGCTGGTGCGCCTCATCCCCAGCGACCCCGAGACCACCGAGCTGCTCTTCATTGAGAAAGGCATCCCGCATGTGGTCTTTCCCGTCACCGTGGTGGAGCTCAAGCAGACAGACCACTCTCTCGTGCACGCCCTCTCCGCCCTGCTCAGCGCGGAGATCAACATCGACTTCTCCTACCCCCTCTTTGTGCGTCCTGCGGGCAATCCCTTGTTTGTCCTCCATCTCGACTCCCCCGAGGTGGGGGGCGAGGTGCTCTCCAGCGCCGGGTTCAAGGTGCTGACGCAGGAGGATTTGAGCCGCTGAGCCAAGGCAGCGAGGACTGGCAATTGCGAGAAAGCATGACGAAAGCGTTCTAGGCTTCAGACGTACTCTCCGCTGGAGTCTTTACGGGTTCCCGGTCACTATCAAGAAAGCTATGTATATCCATCAAATTTCACTGACCAATATCCGAGGTTTCAAAAAACTCGATTTTGATCTCCAGCGTCCTGGTGGAGAACACGCTGGATGGACTGTGTTCACTGGGGACAATGGCTCGGGCAAAAGTACTCTTTTAAAAGCCATCGCCATGGGCTTGGTGGGGCCGGATACTCGGCGCTCTTTGCAGCAGAGCCTTCATCGTTGGATTCATGCGAAAAGCAAAGATAAGCAAGGTGCCATCGAGCTCAAAATCAAGTGTGCTCCTGATGATAAAGACTTGGATGGCAAGGAGAATAGACCGGCCAGCATCTTTCCGGCTGCTCTGCAACTCGTGAATGGAGGGAAGCAGACGGAAATGACATCGCCTCATTCTGCAGCAGGTCAGAAAAGAAAAAGTGCGCCGGAGAGAACCATTTGGTCGAATAACACTTCGGGCTGGTTTTCCTGCGGCTACGGCCCTTTTCGTCGCGTTTTTGGAGCTTCTGCAGAAGCGACAGAGGTCATGGCCGAGCGTCCTACTGCGCGCTATGCCACCATGTTCCTTGAAGCTGCATCTCTGGCTCCGGCGGACCGCTGGCTCAAGGATCTGGATCACAAGGCGGCCAGAGACAGCAGGGCTCGTGAGGAATTGGATCTTATCCTGGAACTTCTACGGGACGAACTCATGCCCAATGGCATGACTATCAAACGCGTTGATGACGCCGGCCTTTGGCTGGTAGATAGCAATGGTGTTGAGCTTTCCTGGGGAGAGATGAGTGATGGCTACCGTTCGGCTCTGGCGCTGCTCACCGACATTCTGAGGCACCTCAGTTATGCCAACGAGGACAAAGGACTCAGCAGTGTTTTGGCGCATGATGACAAAGGGCGTCTGCGTGTTACGTGCAGCGGCGTAATCCTCATTGATGAGATTGACGCCCATCTCCACCCTGAATGGCAGCAGCTTATTGGATTCTGGTTGAAGAAGCATTTTCCCAACATCCAGTTCCTCGTCACCACCCACAGCCCTATCATCTGCCAGGCGGCGGACCCCAACGGGCTCTTTGTGCTGCCTGAACCTGGAAGCGAGAAGGAACCGCGAGCCATGACGGAGGAAGAGTACAACAAGATCATCGCCTCCCGGCCGGACACCATCCTCCTCACGCCCGCTTTTGGCCTGCAAAACACTCGCTCACCCGTGGCTGTGAACGCTAGGGCTGAATATGCATCTTTGGTCTCCAAACGCCGTGCAGTCGGCAAGCTCAGCGCTGCCGAACAAAGGCGGTTTGGCCAGCTTGAGCTGTTCGCCCTCAATGACGAAGCTCTCTGACCCATGCGCCGCATTAAAAGAATTCGTCTTCCGAGCGCAGCTGCCCGGAAGCTGAAAGCCGAGCAGAAGAAGGTCGGTGCGAAACTCTCTGCGCACACACTCGATGTGAACAAGGAATGGAACCGCGCACGGCAAAACCTGCCGCTGAAGCAGGCATTTAGCACGCTGCTCACCATGGCCGGTGGAAGGCAGCGCTGCATGTACTGCGGGGATTCTCAAGGAACCGATATCGAGCACTTCTGGCCCAAGTCTCCCTATCCCAGAAAAATGTTCCGCTGGAGCAATATGCTGCTGGGCTGCACTGCGTGTGGTAGAGATTACAAAGGATCGAAGTTTCCTCTCGATGCAGCCAGAAAACCTCTTTTGATAGATCCTTCTGGCAAGGATGATCCCTGGCTGCATCTCGATTTTGATCCGCAGACGGGAAACTTTGTGCCGAGGTATGATGCGCAGGGGAACCCCAGTGCGAAAGGGAAGGAAACAGTGGGTGTACTTGGATTGGATAAACGCGAGGCTCTGGCATCAGGGCACCAAATAGCCTACGGCAAAATGCAGGCCGTTTTATTGTCGGCGGCAAACGAACAGGCTCCCGAAACAGCTGCTCTCATCAGTAAGTTGAAAACAGAAGATGAGTATGGCCTTCTAGGGTGGTGCTTTCGGGGATCGGGAGTCAATGAGCCTCCCATGACATTACTTCGACAGGCTCATCCGGCTGTCTGGGATGCATGCGTTGCCGCCTTTAAGATGCACTGACTCCCAGTGCTCTCCAGCGCCGGGTTCAAGGTGCTGACGCAGGAGGATTTGAGCCGCTGAGCTGCCACTGCTCGCGGGTCAGCATGAAGGTGGGGGCCAGCTTGGAGAGAAAGGCGCGCGCATCCTCCATGGCGCTCAGCTCCAGCACGGGGTCCTCCTGCCCCACGGCCTGATCCGGCAGCGGTACAAAGATGGAGGCCATGGCCCAGCGGTGCTGGATGTTGCGGAAGACCGCGTCGTAGTAGGAGAGGAAGACGTGCTCGTAGTGGTCCGCGCAGGTGACGCCGTCCGAGCCGATGTACCAGTAGAAATTGATGGCACGGGTGCGCACACGCAGGCCGGGCTTGGGCTCCACATCGCGGAAGATGCGCATCATCATCATGTTGATCGTGCGTCCGTCTTCCATGATGAGCGGGGTCTGCATGCGGTCCGTCACCGTCCAGCCCTGGTTCGGCAGGCACACCTCGGGGCGGTGCAGGCTGCGTTTTTCAAAGCCGCTGAGGATCACCGTGGCCATGATCTGCCTGCCCGTGGCTGAGGAGTACACATTGCGCGCCAGCTTCACCCCTTCGTCCAGCAGGTCTTTTTCCTCCGGCGTCATGTCATACTCGCGGCCCTGGTAGTCTCCCAGGGAGAGGGGCAGCCAGGGCACGCGCGGGGTCTCATCCCGCAGGCGCACGCCCGGGGCCGCCACGTGAAAACTCACGTCCGTGCACGCACAGATGCCCAGCGTGGCCAGCGGCAGCACCAGCGCTGCCGCCAGATGCCGCAGCGTGCGCTGCGGTGCCAGGATGGTGCTCCAGCTGCCGCCGGAGCCCGCAGGCGTGCCATGGCGGCGCAGGTTGGTCTTCATCTCCCGTCCCTCAAACAGCCAGCACAGGGCAAACATCCCCGCCAGCGCCACGCCAAACACCGCAAACCCGGCAAAGGTGTGGTAAAATGACATCTCCTGGTGGTCCTCGAAATGCCGTCCCACGGCAAACTCCTGGCCAAACATCAGCGTGCCGGCCACCAGCAGCAGCAGGCGCACCACATTTCCCGCCACCGCCAGCGGCACCGAGCAGAGGAAGAGGATGAGCCGGGAGCGCGGCCGCCGCAGCGCCAGGTAGCCCAGCAGCGCGGAGATCATCATCAGCGCAAAGAGGGAATTGATCCCGCTGCACTTCGCATCCACGTCCAGGCTGAAGGCATCTCCCACACGCGTGCCGCGCACCGCATCTGCCGCAGACTGCAGGGCCGAGCCCTCATTCAGCGCCGGGATGCCCAGCATGCTCAGCACACTGGCCGCCATGGATGCTGTGAAAGGGCGCAGCGGGGAGGCCACGGAGTCCTCCAGCGGCTGCATCGGCCAGGTGAAAAACAAAAACAGCCACGCGAAAAACAGCGCCCGCATCCACTCGCGCCCCGCCACCAGCAGGATGACCCCCGCCAGCACCAGCTGCACCGCCAGAAAGCCCGGGTAGCCCGTCGTGGCCTTATAGCCGATCCAGTAGGAAAAAAGACCCGCCACCAGCACTGGCAGCCCCAGCCAGGTGCCCTGCCAGGGCAGGCGCCGCAGCTCATCCCGCCGCAGCCACACCAGCCAGCCCACCAGAAACGGCACCAGCAGGCAGAACTGCCAGTCCGCGCGCTTGCTCACCCAGCGGGCCCAGCCGATCAGGATGCTCTCCCGCTTGTCATAGTCCCACTGCTGGTAGGGCCACAGCAGAAAAAGCAGCAGCAGCAGAGCTGGCAGGCCCCACACCGCCACCCGGCGCAGCAGCTGCGGCTGCGGCTGCTGCAAAAAGGACGCCGCGCTGGCGGCGGGCTGGGAGGTCAGTTCTTGGGTCCGGGAGGATTCTGTTGCCATGACATGGGTTGACGGAGCTAGGCTGCCCTTGTTTGTTGCTCCTGGCAACATCCATCGCGCAACGTCAACGTCGCACATCCTTCATCTTCATGTCAGAACCGCTTTCCCCCACGCCCTCCAAGAACGCCGATGAAGTGGAAGACGAGGACTCCCAGGAGGCGCTGCTCTTTGCCCGCTGCAGCACTCCTGCGGCCGATGCCACGCCAAAGCCTGCCGAAGATCTCAAGCGCCCGCAGAGCCGTGACGCCGGTGTGCCGTCCAATCAGCGCCGCTCCCACTTCACAGGGCGGCAGCTTTTCATCGCCTTCCTCATCTCCCTCGTCACCTCCGTCTGCATCGGGGTGGTGCTCCTGCTCATCGGTGTGGGGCTGATAAAAAGCCGTGCCACCACGCCCAGCACCTCCAGTGCACCAGCAGCCTCTGGCAAAGCCCCGGCACCAGCAGCCGCGTCCACCGCTACCGAGGAGGCCTTGGCCAAAGCCACCGAGCAGATCGCCGCCCTGCAAAAGCAGGTGGACGTCATGCGCCGGGAGCAGCTGCTCACCCAGCAGAACACCCGGCAGTCCCTGGAAAACATCTCCGCCACGCTGAAAAACCCCCAGCTCGTGCCCGCAGTGCCCGCCGCCGCCACCGGAGAGGCCGGCGTCTCGCGCATGCCGGACGCCAAGCTCGAAGTCTCCCCCACGCAGCAGGAGTTCATCCAGCTCAAGGAGCGCAACCGCCTCACCCAATACGCGGACGAAGCCATCGCCACCGGAGAGCGCCGCCCGCTGGAGCTGCTGGTGGAGTACATGCGCGACCCCCAGCTGCCCCACCTGCATGATGCCGCGCTGGCGGAGTTTCTGCGCGCCGTGCGCGCCATCCAGATCCTCCAGCGCGAGGAGCCCGGCTACCGCCTCCCTGTGGCCGAGCTCTTCAAAGGAGACAGCAGCATCCGCGACGAGGCGGACATTTCCCCCGAGGCCCTCCTGAAGCTCCTGGCAGACCACAAGCAATCTTGGGAGGTGCGCCTGCGCGTCTGTTTCCTCCTCATCAGCAGCCCGCTGCCGGAGACCAACGCCGCCCTCATCAAAGCCATCAAGGACGACCCCTCTCTCGATGTGGCCAAGCACGCCCAGCTGGCCCTGGAGCAGCGCATTAAAAAACGCTTCCGCCTCTTCGACATTCCCGCTATCGAGGAGTGGTTCAAATCGCAGGAAAAATAACCCCCTTCACGCCCTCAGGCAGCATCCGGGCGCACGTCTCCACTCTCTTCCCTCATGAAAGCACTTTTCCTCACCAACGAGTACCCACCCCACATCTACGGCGGCGCAGGCGTCCACGTGGAATACCTCACCAAGGAGCTGGCCAAGCTCATGGAGGTGGACGTGCGCTGCTTTGGAGACCAGGACAGCCATGAGGGCAGCCTCAAGGTCAAAGGCTTCGGCCTCGACACCACCGGCTGGGACAGCCCGCTCAATTTGAAGTCCGTCTTTGGCGCGCTGCAGCGCTGCCTGGACTTCAACACCAGCGGCATCGATGCCAGCCTCGTGCACCTGCACACCTGGTATGCGCACTTTGGCGGCATCCTGGCCAAGCTGAACTACGGCGTGCCCATGGTGCTGACCGTGCACTCCCTGGAGCCCCTGCGCCCCTGGAAGCGCGAGCAGCTCGGCCACGGCTACGACTTCACCGTCTGGCTGGAAAGCACCGCGCTCAAGATGGCCGATGCCATCATCGCCGTCTCTGAAGGCACCAAGGCTGACCTGCTGCAGCATTTCGACCTCGATCCGCACAAGATCCACGTCATCTACAACGGCATCGACCTCGCTGAATACCGCCGCACCGAAGCCCCCGATGTGCTGCGCAAGCACGGTGTGGACCCTGACAAGCCCTACGTCCTTTTCGTCGGCCGCATCGCCCGGCAGAAGGGCATCGTGCACCTCGTGCGCGCCATCCAGCATCTCGATCCCGGCTTCCAGGTCGTGCTCTGCGCGGGCGCTCCTGACACCCCCGAGATCAAGGCCGAGATGGAGGCCGCCGTGGCCGAGGCCAGCAAGACCCGCCCCGGTGTCATCTGGGTGCAGAGCATGCTGCCCGTTCAGGAAAAAATCGTCATGTACTCGCATGCCGAGGTCTTCTGCTGCCCGTCCATTTACGAGCCCTTTGGCATCATCAATCTGGAAGCCATGGCCTGCGAGACCGCCGTGGTGGCCAGCGCCGTGGGCGGCATCAAGGAAGTCGTCGTCGATGGAGAGACCGGCATCCTCGTCCCGCTGGAGCAGCAGACCGAGAGCCCCTTCGAGGCGCTGCATCCCGACAAGTTCGCGAAAGATCTCGCCGCCGGCATCAACAAGCTCATGGCCGACCCCGCCCTCCGCCACCGCATGGCCCAGGCCGGACGCCAGCGCGCCGAAGACCACTTCAGCTGGAAGAGCATCGCCCGCAAGACCCACGCGCTGTACAAGACGCTGGCGGGGTGAGGCGCACAGCTCCGCGAAGCCGCAGCGCTATTTGGAGTGCGGTCGCGGAGGGAGGAACGACCGCAGCTACCGCTTTCCGAAGGCCGGACGGCTGACGAATACCACAAGATACCCACAGGCGCATTTCTGCGGCTCTCGTGAGGTCCAGGGCATTCGCGTGCCGGTCAGCTCACGCAAACCACGAGACGTTCGAAAGCGGTAGCTCCGATGCAGGCTTGCGCCGTGCATCTGCGCAACCGCACTCCAAATTCGCTGTGCTCCCCCCTTCGGGGGCAGCCTGCGGCAGTCTATTTGACTTCGTCTATCTCCACTTCGTTCCGGTTCCACTTCGCTACGGTTCCAAATAGGCCAGCATGCCTCTCACCCCAGCCGGAAGAGCTTGCGCGAGTTCTCAAACAGGATCTTGCGTTCCACGGCTTTGCTGGGGGCCAGCTTGCGGATGGCTGCCAGTGTCTGCGCGCCCTGGCAGCCGGGGCCGCGGCCCAGGTGGTCGGCGCAGTCGCTGCCATAAAGTATTTTGTCCTGGTGGCGCTCAAAGAACTTCGTGGTGTGCTCCTCGTCGCGCGTCAGCGCCAGCAGGCCGCTGCCGGCGGACATGTCGGCATACATGTTCGGGTAGTCCGCCAGGTAGCGGTCGGTGATGCCTCCCGGTGTGATCTTGCCCTTCGGGTAGTTCACCTTCTGATCGTGATTTTTGTCGATGTTTCCCCAAAACGCCTGCGCATGGCCGATGAAGTTCGTCTTGGGAAACTTCTCCAGCATGGTGTGAAAGCGGTCATAGCCCAGGTTGTACGTCAGGTGCTGGAAGTGCAGCAGGATGGGCACGTTGTATTCGCCCGCCAGCGCATACAGTTTCTGACTCTCAGCGGAATCACACTGCACCATGAACTTTTGCTCGCCGATCATGCATGCACCCTGCTTCAGCCAGGCCTCGATGGCGGCGGGGGCACCGTCCAGATCCGTGACCTCATTGGCGGCCCAGAGATAGGCTCCGGGATGGGCTTTGGCAAAGTCCCGCGCGGCCTCCGTGGTGGCGCACTGCGCGGCCAGCCCGTTCGACTTCCCATGATGGGTGGACTCGCGGTCCACATACGTGCCTGCGGGCAGGATGATCGAGGTGGTGATGCCCATGGCTTCCTGATGCGTCAGCAGATGCTCGTCTGCACGCTTGTGGTAGTTCATGTGCTGGTGGATGTCGATCACCGGCTCCGCTGCGGCGGGCGTCTGCCCCAGGACTTGCGTGGTGAGTGCGGCGATCCCGGTGCTGATGAAGGTGCGGCGTGAGGTCATCCAGCCACTACGCCTTGGATGCGATGACCTTATCAGCCGCCGGAAGATGGCCGCAAAGAGGCGCAAAAAAGCTCAAAAAGGGGAAGGGGAGTGAAGCCGTTTTCAAGACTTCATCAGGCGACGACTCGTCGCCACCCCACAGGCTGCCGCGTGGCCCGGTTCTTTCATCCTATGACGCTCACACCAGACCCTGCGTATCCGCCAGTTTGGAGCCTGCGCGCAGCATGCCGGTCTGTGCGGCGCCGGTCAGATTGGCGGCGATGAGGTCGGCATCGGTGAAGTCAGCATTGGTCAGGTTGGCTCCCCGCAGGTCTGCGCCGGAGAGATCCGCACCGCGCACGTTGGCTCCGCTGAGGTTGGCGTTTTGCAGGGACACACCGCCGAGGTCGGCACCGCTGAAGTCCACGCCACTGAGGTTCGCATTGTCAAAGTTGGCTCCGCTGAAGTCAGCGCCGGAGAAGTTGGTGCCCACCAGTGTGGCTCCGGCGAAGGTGGTGCCTACAAACTGGCCCTTGGCCAGATTCACTCCGCTGAGATCCACTCCGGAGAGGTTCATTCCCGTTTCATCGATCTTGGTTCCGCTGGCGCCTCCGCTGGAGAGCCATTGAGCGTGCGCGGCGACTTCTTCGGTGGTGATGCTGGCCATGGTGGCAAAAAGAAAACCCGATTTACGAGGCCGTAAACCGGGTTTTCAGATTTGTTGCTGGCGCTTGTTTCAGCGCCGGATGCATCAGCCGTTCACGGCTGCCACGATCTTCTGCGCGGCGTCGGTCAGGTCGCTGGCGCTGGTGATCTTCAGGCCGCTGCTGGCCAGAGTGGCCTTGCCGGCTTCGACGTTGTTGCCTTCCAGGCGCACCACCAGCGGGATGCTCAGGGACACTTCCTGCGCCGCGGCGATGATGCCGGTGGCGATGATGTTGCAGTCCATGATGCCGCCAAAGATGTTGACCAGGATGCCCTTCACGTTCGGGTCTCCCAGGATGATCTTGAAGGCCGCAGTCACCTGCTCCTTCGTCGCGCCACCGCCCACATCGAGGAAGTTGGCAGGCTCGCCACCGTGGAATTTGATGATGTCCATCGTGGACATGGCCAGACCGGCGCCGTTCACGAGGCAGGCGATGTTGCCGTCCAGACCGATGTAGTTCAGGCCGTATTCGCTGGCGGCTACTTCACGGGGGTCTTCCTCGGAGGTGTCGCGCATGGCGGTCACGTCCTTCTGGCGGTAGAGGGAGTTGTCGTCAAAGTTGAACTTGGCATCCAGAGCCACGAGCTGGTCGTCATCCGTCACGGAGAGGGGGTTGATTTCCACCAGGGAGCAGTCGCTCTTCAGGTAGAGATTCCACAGCGCGGTGAAAAGCTTCACGGCCTGATTCATCAGCGCGCCGCGCAGATTGAGGGAGGCGGCGAGCTTGCGGCACTGGTAGCCCTGCAGACCGATGGCGGGATTGATGAATTCCTTGGTTATCTTCTCCGGGGTCTTCTCGGCCACTTCTTCGATGTTCATGCCGCCTTCCGTGGAGGCGATGATGGCGTGGCTGCTGCTCACGCGGTCAAACAGGATGGCAAAGTAGTACTCCTTCTTGATGTTCACAGCCTTGGCGATGAGCACCTTGCTCACCAGCTTGCCTTCCGGGCCGGTCTGGTGCGTCACCAGCGTCTGGCCCAGCATCTTGCCGGCGATGTCTTCAGCCTCTTCCGGTGTGTTGATCACGTGCACACCACCTTTGAAGCCATTCTTGAAGGTGCCCTTGCCGCGTCCACCTGCGTGGATCTGCGCCTTCACCACCAGACCGCTCTGACCGATCTCACGAGCGGCGGCTCCTGCTTCAGCCGCCGTGCTGGCGACGATTCCTTTTGGGCTGGCGACGCCGAATTTTTCAAAGAGCTGCTTGGCTTGGTACTCGTGGATGTTCATGGGGGAGATTGAATAGGGGTCCCGCGATAGTAGGAGTGCCACCCCAAGCGTCAAGGCGCATTCCCGCATGGATGAGAGAATGAGGCGCTTGCCCTATGCCACGGCCTGCGGCATAGCGCATTTCACTGCTTTTTTATGCGAATCGATGTGCTCACCCTCTTCCCGGAACTCGTCACTGTGCCCATGGGGCTCAGCATGATGGGCCGTGCGCAGGAGAAAGGCGCGCTCGATCTCCACGTGCATGATCTGCGGGAGCACGGCCTGGGCAAACACCGCCATGTGGACGACACGCCCTACGGCGGTGGTCAGGGCATGGTCATCCGCCCAGAGCCTGTCTTTGAGGCGCTGGACCGCATCGACACGCCGCAGGCGCGCATCATCTACATGTCTCCCGCTGGCCGGCGCTTTGATCAGGCCACCGCACACCGTCTCGCTGCCGAGCCGCACCTCATCTTTCTCTCCGGCCACTACGAGGGCATCGACCACCGCATCATCGAGCACTGGGTGGATGAGGAGATCAGCCTCGGGGATTATGTGCTGACGAATGGAGCCATCGCCGCCGTGGTGGTCATGGACGCCATCGTGCGTCTGCTGCCCGGGGTGCTGGGAGACGAGATGAGCGCGGTTGAGGAGAGCTTTGGAGAGAGCGGCCTGCTGGAGGCTCCGCAGTACACCAAGCCCGCTGAATACCGTGGCCTCAAAGTGCCTGACACCCTGCTCAGTGGCAACCACGCCAAAATCGCCGCATGGCGTGCCGAGCAGTCCCGCGAGCGTACAAAGGCGAACAGGCCTGACCTGCTTTGAGTGCCATGCACATCATTGTCTGTTTCTCAGCGCTCTCTTTGTCATCTGGCCCGGCCTTCAGAAATTCGCATCGCAAAACAGTCCGCGTTTAGTTGCATTTTCGTTTGACGATTGGGCACGCCACACGCTAAATAAGCACTCCGCTGGCCGACCGGCTGCGGAACACAACTGAGTTTTGGTGAGGTGGCTGAGTGGTCGAAAGCACATCTTTGCTAAAGATGCGTAGCCTTATCCGCTACCGAGGGTTCGAATCCCTCCCTCACCGCCAGTTGCACTGCCTTGAGTCTGCTGACTCTACACAAAGGAGGTGATGGCCGGTCTCGTCTCATAACAGCGAGCAGCCTGTGTCCCTGCGCTCAGTTTCAGCATATTTTTTGTGCTCAGTGGCTGAGCCGCGCGCACAGGCTTTTAATCGATTCAAAGCTGACACACGGGGGGGATCGCAACAGCCGCCCATCGTGTGCTCAATATCAGACCGGTCAAAAAACGGGCGTGCGCCGCAGAACGCCGGGAAAACATCCATACACCATATATAAAGATGGGCTGGGTCTGGTGAGGCAGGGCAGGGACTGTATTAGCAGCCAGTCAGACAGCCTCGATTTTCGGGGAAAGCATGATTTTCATGCCCTGAGGAATGAGGTGCCAAGAAAAAAACAAAGGCTGAATGATCGCAAAAATGAGCCTTGGCGGGGTGATAGGCTCCAGTTAATGCATTGATTTTAATGTAATTGCGTCGCTCCCTTGGATTGGTTTTTGGACTTGCGCAGTTTTGAAAATAAACTCAAAAAATCCGAAATACTGCTTGCGCACAGTTTGGGACTCGCCAGTATGCGCGCTCCCAAGGCCCAGCCTCCCCCACGAAGCTGGCTAAATAAAGACCCTCCACGGAGGCTCTTCATTATCGGCACCAGATCCGGAAAAGTCTGCGTATGCTCAATGTGAGCATGGCGCGCTGTCTCCTGAAACTGGCTCCGATTAAAGCCAAGGTTTACAGCTCTTTCACACCATGCCCACCATCAATCAACTCGTCAGACACGGCCGCAAAGACAAGGCGGTAAAGTCGAAGTCTCCTGCGCTTGCAAAGTGCCCGCAGCGTCGTGGCGTCTGCCTTCAGGTGATGACCCGCACCCCGAAGAAGCCCAACTCCGCTCTTCGTAAGGTGGCCAAAGTTCGTCTGACCAACGGTTACGAAGTCATCGCCTACATCGGTGGTGAAGGTCACAATCTTCAGGAACACAGCATCGTGCTGGTCCGCGGTGGTCGTGTGAAAGACTTGCCCGGTGTGCGTTACCACATCGTCCGCGGTACTCTCGACTGCCTTGGTGTTGAAGCTCGTCGTCGCGGCCGTTCCAAATACGGTGCCAAGCGTCCAAAGGCCGGTGCAGCAGCCGCCGCCGCCAAGAAGAAGTAAGAACCCCTCTGATTTAAATCCTCATCTCTCCACGCCATGGCCCGCAGAAAACGCGTTTACAACAAAGAGGTTCGCAAGGACAGCCGTTACGACAGCGAACTCGTTGCCTCCCTCATCAGCAACATCATGCTTGATGGCAAGAAGTCCCTTGCTGAGCGCATCGTCTATTCCGCCATCGAAGCTCTCAACGAGAAGACCGACAGCGTCGATCCTCTGGAGCTCTTCAACCGCGCCATCGAAAACACCAAGCCTCGCGTGGAAGTCAAAGCCCGCCGCGTGGGTGGTGCCACCTACCAGGTGCCCCTCGAAGTCTCCCCCCGCCGTCAGGAGTCCCTGGCCATGCGCTGGATCGTCGGTTTCGCCCGTGGCCGCAAAGGCCAGGCCATGCACCGCGCGCTGGCAAATGAGCTCAAGGATGCCGCCCAGGGGCAGGGGAATGCCGTCCGCAAGCGCGACGACGTCCACAAGCAGGCTCAGGCCAACCGCGCCTTCGCCCACTTCCGCTTCTAATCGTTCTCACATCACCTTTTCTCGTCCACTTCACGCCTTTTAAACGACCCCATGTCGAACCCCAACTCCCCCAACCGCGAATTCCCACTTGAGCGCACCCGCAACATCGGGATCTGCGCCCACATCGACGCGGGCAAGACGACCCTCACCGAGCGTATTCTGTTCTACACGGGCATGATCCACAAGATCGGTGAAGTGCACGACGGCGCTGCCACCACCGACTGGATGGAGCAGGAAAAAGAGCGTGGTATCACCATCACCTCCGCTGCTGTGACCGCCAAGTGGAAGCAGCTCAAGGAAGCCGGCATCTACAAGTCCCGCGAACTCGAAGACATCCGCGTCAACATCATCGACACCCCCGGACACGTGGACTTCACCGCTGAAGTGGAACGTTCCCTCCGCGTGCTCGACGGTGCCATCTTCGTCCTCTGCGGCGTGGCAGGCGTGCAGCCCCAGTCCGAAACCGTTTACCGTCAGGCTGAAAAGTATGGCGTGCCCCGCATCGCCTTCGTGAACAAGATGGACCGCACCGGTGCCAACTTCTTCAACGTGGTGAAGGACGTCCGCACCAAGCTCGGCGCTCCTGCCTTCCCGATCCTCATCCCGATCGGTGCTGAAGACAACCTTATCGGCCAGATCGACGTGGTGAACCAGAAGGCCATCATCTATTCCGATGACGAAAAGTTTGGCTCCAAGTACACCGTGCGTGACCTGGAAGGCGATGAAGTGGCCACCGCAAAAGCCGCCTATGACGAACTGCTGGACGCCGTCTGCAGCTCCGATGAAGAGCTGGGCATGATGTTCCTCGAAGAGCAGCCCATCGGCCCGAAAGAACTCAAGGCCGGCCTCCGCCGCTCCGTGATCGCCAACAAGATCATCCCGATGGCTGGTGGCTCCGCCTTCAAAAACAAGGGCGTGCAGTATCTGATCGACGCCGTGATCGACTATCTCCCCGGCCCGCTCGACATCGAACCTCAGAAGGGCACCGTGGTGGACGAACCCGAAAACGTCATCGAAGCCAAGCCTGACGATAACGGCAAGTTCATCGCCCTCGGCTTCAAGCTTTGGTCCGACAAGTTCGGCCGCCTCGTCTTCTTCCGCGTCTATTCCGGCAAGGTTTCCAAGGGCGACACGATCTACAATCCCCGCACCCGCAAGTCTGAGCGTGTGGGTCGTCTCATCCAGATCCAGGCCGCCGTCCACAAGGACATCGACACCTGCTACTCGGGTGACATCGCCGCCCTCGTGGGTGTGAAGGACGTCCGCACCGGCGACACCTTCTGCGATGACAGTCTCGAAGTTCAGCTCGAGCCGCCAACCTTCCCGGAACCCGTGATCTCCATGGCCGTGGAGCCGAAGACCAAGGGCGACCAGGAGCGCATGGCGAATGCTCTTCAGCGCCTTTCCGAAGAAGATCCTACATTCTTCGTCAAGACCGACGAAGAAACCGGCCAGACCATCATCGCCGGCATGGGCGAGCTTCACCTCGAAATTCTTTGCGACCGCCTCAAGCGCGAGCACAAAGTGGAAACCAACACCGGCAAGCCGCAGATCGCTTACCGCGAAACCCTCACCCAGCCCGCCGATGGCGAAGGCAAGCTCGTCAAGCAGTCCGGTGGCCGTGGTCAGTATGGCCACGTGGTCATCAAGGTCCGCCCTGGTGAGAAGGGTTCCGGCATTGTCGTCGAAAACAAGGTGGTCGGTGGTACGATCCCGAAGGAATTCATCAACCCTGCCAAGGCTGGTTGCATCGAAGCCGCTCTGAACGGCATCATCGCTGGTTATCCGGTGATCGACATGCACATCGACCTCGTTGACGGCTCCAGCCATGAAGTGGACTCCAACGAAAACGCCTTCAAGATGGCTGGTATCTTCGCCGTCAAAGACGCTCTGAAGAAAGCCAAGTGCATCCTTCTTGAGCCGATCATGGCAGTGGAAGCCTCCACTCCTGAAGACTACCAGGGCGACATCATGGGTGACCTTAACCGCCGCCGTGGCAAGATCCAGGGCATGGACAGCCGCGGCACCACCGCCATCCTGCGCGCCGAAGTGCCGCTGGCTGAAATGTTCGGCTACTCCACCGCCATCCGCACCCTCTCCTCCGGTCGCGCCAGCTATTCCATGCAGCCCTCTCACTTCGAGCAGGTGCCGAACCAGATCGTTGAGCAGATCGTCGAGCAGCGTGGTGGCTCCAAGTCCTAACGCACACGTGCACTGAACCCTCTTTCCCACGGACCATTGTCATGAATAATCAACGCATCAGAATCCGCCTTCGCGCCTATGACTACCGCGTGCTCGACAAGAGCACCGCAGACATCGTCGAAACCGCGAAGCGCACCGGCGCGCGTGTCGCAGGCCCCATCCCGCTGCCCACCCGCATCGAGAAGTACACCGTGAACCGTTCTCCGCACGTGGACAAGAAGTCCATGGACCAGTTCGAAATCCGCACGCACAAGCGCCTGCTTGACATCGTGGACCCCACCTCCCGCACCGTGGACGAGCTCAAGAAGCTCAACCTGCCCTCCGGTGTGGACATCACCATCAAGATCTAAGGCGGATCATCACATTTAAACACAGGAGGACACATTCATGAGTCTCGGATTGATCGGCAAAAAACTCGGCATGACCAAGGTCTATGACGCCAAGGGAGACGCAGTCTCCGTCACGGTCGTGGACGTCAGCGGCAACACCATCCTTCAGGTGAAGCGCAGCGACGGCAAGGACAAGTACAGCGCCGTCCAGGTCGGCTACGGTGAGCAGACCAAGGAATCCCGCGTCAGCAAGCCCCTGCTGGGCCACTTCAAGAAGCACGGCAGCACCGCCAAGCGCATCGTCAAGGAATTCCGCCTTGCCAGCGACGACCAGCTCCCCGCTGCAGACGCCAAGCTCGACGCCAGCATCTTCAGCAACGGCCAGATCGTTGACGTCATCGGCAACACCAAGGGCAAGGGTTTCCAGGGCGTTGTGAAGCGCTGGAACTTCAGCGGCCAGCCCGCCACCCACGGTCACATGATGCACCGTCGAACAGGTTCCATCGGCTGCCGTCTGACCCCCGGCCTTGTGTGGAAGAACCAGAAGATGCCCGGCCATGACGGCACCACCCGCTGCACCACGCAGAATCTGGTCGTCGTGCAGAGCCGCCCTGAAGAAGGCATTCTTCTCATCAAAGGCGCCCTCCCCGGCAACACTGGCAGCATCGTTGTGGTGCGCCCCGGCAAGAAGGCCGTCGCCAAGAAATAACCCTGAGGAACTGAACCATGTCCGCGACCATTCTTTCAGCTGACGCCGCCAAAGCGGCCAACATCCAACTGACCGAGGGCTATAAAGGCTCCCAGGCTCTCAACGACGTGCTCGTGGCCTACCGCGCCAACCGCCGTCAGGGCAACGCCCACACCAAGAACCGTTCCGAAGTTTCCGGCTCCGGCAAGAAGCTCTGGAACCAGAAGGGCACCGGCAACGCCCGTATGGGCTCCAAGCGCTCCCCCATTTGGAGCGGCGGTGGTGTCGTCTTTGGTCCCCGCAACACGACCGTGTGGGCCAAGAAGACCACCAAAAACACCCGCAAGCTGGCCCTCCGCGCCGCACTGACCGCCCGCATCCTGGACGGGGAAGTGCTGACCACCGGCAGCTTTGCCGTCGCCGATGGCAAGACCAAGAGCTTCATCGCCGCTGTCAATGGCATCACCACCGCCAAGAACGTGCTGCTCATCGGCAAAGGCTTTGATGAACTCACCTTCCGCGCCGGCCGCAACGTCCAGAACGTGCAGCTCATCTCCGCCGACGAAGTCAACGCCGAGCACCTCCTCCGCTATCGCAGCGTCGTGGTGACCGGAGACGCCCTTGAAACCCTTGCCAAGAGGACCGCCTGATCATGAAAGACCTTCACAAAGTCATCAAAACCATCCGTCTCAGCGAAAAAGCCACGCTGCTGGGCGAAAAGAACAACGAGTACGTGTTCTCCGTCGATGTCGATGCCACCAAGATCGACATCAAGCAGGCCATCGAAAAGCTCTTTGGCAAAAAAGTCACCGGTGTCCGCACTGCGAACTATGACGGCAAGGCCCGTCGTGAGCGCCGCGCAGATTACGGACGCACCAACCACTGGAAGAAAGCCATCGTCCGCCTCAAGGATGGTGAGAAGTTCGACCTCGCGTAAACCCCGGCACGCAACCCTTTAACTTTATTCTAACGTCATGGCGCTGAAAACTTTCAAGCCTACCACGCCCACAAACCGTTACAAAGAGTGGAACTCCTTTGAGGAGATCACCAAGCACTCTCCGGAAAAGAGCCTCACAGTGGCCCTTCGCAAGAGCGGTGGTCGTAACAACACCGGTCGCATCACCTGCCGTCACATCGGCGGTGGTCACGACAAGCGTTACCGCCTCATCGACTTCAAGCGCACCCGTCGTGATGAAGCCGCTAAGGTCGTCGGCATCGAATACGATCCGAACCGCTCCGCCCGCATCGCCCTCGTCGAGTACAAGGACGGCCAGCGCGCCTACATCCTGGCTCCCAACAGCCTCGCCGTCGGTGCCTCCGTCATGGCTGGTGAGAAGGCCGCTCCTGAAGTGGGCAACGCCCTCCCTCTGAGCAAGATCCCTCTTGGTACCTCCATCCACAACATCGAGCTCACCCCCGGCAAAGGCGGCGTCGTCGCCCGTGCTGCTGGCCAGGCTGCCGTGCTTTCCAACCGTGAAGGTGACTTCGCCTTGGTGCGCATGCCCTCCGGTGAAATCCGCAAGATCCTCGCCGTGTGCTACGCCACGATCGGCCAGGTCGGCAATGTGGAGCACATGAACGTCGTCAGCGCCAAGGCTGGCCGCACACGCTGGCAGGGCACCCGCCCGACCGTCCGCGGTATGTGTATGAACCCGATCGACCACCCGAACGGTGGTGGTGAAGGCCGCTCCAAGTCCGGTGGTGGTCGCCAGCACCTTCTCAGCCCCTGGGGCCACGCGAAGGGTGAGAAGACCCGCAACAAGAAGAAGGCCACGAACAAGCTCATCATCCAGAGCCGTCACGCCAAGAAGTAATCCATTCCTCACTCACGCACTCACATGGCACGCTCCCTCAAAAAAGGTCCTTTCGTTCAGCAGGCCCTCCTCGACAAGGTGGACAAGCTCAACGACGCCAAGCAGAAACGCCCCATCAAGACCTGGGCCCGTTCCTCCATGGTCACTCCTGACCTCGTCGGCCACACCTTCCTCGTCCACAACGGCAAGGATTTTGTCTCCGTCTACGTCACTGAAAACATGGTTGGTCACCGTCTTGGCGAGTTTGCCCTGACCCGTCTGTTCAAGTCCCACGGTGCAGTCACCGTCAAGGCCGCCAAGTAATCCCCGAGACTCGAGCCCCTTCATGTCACTCCGCGCCTCCATCACCCGCACATCACTCTCGCTGCTCCTTGCAGCGGGTGTCGTGGGTCTGCGCGCCGCGGATGACAAGCTCGAGAATCAGGAGCTGCACCTCTCGCTTCAGGTTGCCGCAGCCAAGATCCAGGCCCAGGACGCCGCTCTTCTTGCCGCCAAGGACAAGAACGACGCCCTGGCCCAGAGCGCCGCTGCTGCCAACGCTGAAAGCGCCGAACTCAAGGAGCGCTACGAAAAGCTGCGTGGCCTTGTGGAAGGTCTCGGAGTCGGTGCCCTTGAAAGCTCCAAGGATCAGACGCAGGACCGCCTCCTCGCCGCTCTCAGTGATCTCCGCATCATGAAGGAGCAGCGTGACGAGCTCGCCAGTGCTCTCATCGAGCTGGCCGAGTCCGGCATGGGCCTGATGAAGACCGCTCAGAACGCCGATCCCGCCTCTGCCGACCGCCTCAACCGCGCCATCACCCAGGCTGATGCCGCGCTCGTCAAGGCAGGTGGCAGCGCCCAGGGCCAGGCTGCGGCGGATCTTCAAAGCGCCCGCATCGTCAGCGTGAAAGGGGAGCTCGGCATCGCCGTCCTCTCCGTCGGCGCCAAGGATGGTGTGAAGCCCGGCATGCCTTTTGAAATTTACCGCGAAGACAAGCCTGTCGCCAAGGTGCTTGTCACTGAAGTTCGCAACACTGTCTGTGGCGCTGTGGTCCAGGAACTGGCCGCTGCCAATGATCCCGTCCGAGTCGGTGACCGGGGTCGCGTCGATCTCAACAAATCTCTCTAACGAAGTCCAGAACCCCCCACGCTTTATGTCCGTCCGCTCCGTCCTCAAATACGCCAGGATCTCCTCGCAGAAAGCCCGTCAGGTTACACGTGCCATCACCGGCATGCCCGTCAACCAGGCGCTGAGCGTTCTCGACTTCACCCCGAAAAAGGCCGCCTTCCTCGTCGGCAAGACTCTCCGCTCCGCCATCGCGAACGCTGAGAACAACCACGAACAGGATGCCTCCGAGTTCATCGTCCAGTCCGCAGTGGCCACTCCCGGACCCGCCCTCAGCCGCATCATGCCACGTGCCCGTGGCTCCGCCGCCCCCATCAAGAAGCGCATGACCCACATCACCGTGATCATCGGCGCTCCCAAGGCTGAAGAAGCCAAGGCCGAAGGCGAGAAGAAGGCTCCCAAGTCCGCCCGCCGCAGCGCTCCCGCCAAAAAGAAGGCGGCTGCCCAATCCAAGAAAGCTTCCGAATAACCGCAACGCCCCCGAACCGCACCTCTTCACTTTATGGGACAGAAAGTAAATCCGATCGGCTTCCGCCTCGCAGTCAGCAAAGACTGGCGCTCCAAGTGGTACGCACCTGAAAAGGAATATGCAGATTCGCTTCACAGCGACCTCGCCATCCGTGCCTACCTCAAGGAAAAGCTCATGCAGGCCGCCATTTCCAAAATCGTGATCGAGCGTGCTTGGAACCAGGTGCGCGTCACGCTTCACACCGCCCGCCCCGGCCTCGTCATCGGCCGCAAGGGACAGGAAATCGATGTGATGAGCCAGAAGGTCTCCGAAATGTGCGGTGGCAAGCAGGTGAAGATCGACATCTTCGAAATCAAGCAGCCTGAGCTCGACGCCCAGCTCGTCGCAGAAGCCGTGGCCGTGCAGCTTGAGCGCCGTATCTCCTTCCGCCGCGCCATGAAGCGCTCCGTGCAGACCGCCATGGACATGGGTGCTGATGGCATCCGTCTCCGCTGCGCCGGCCGTCTCGGTGGTGCTGACATCGCCCGTGCCGAGTGGTATCGCCAGGGCAAGGTGCCCCTTCAGACCCTTCGTATCCCGATCGACTACGGCTTCGCCGAAGCCCGCACCGTTTACGGCATCATCGGCGTCAAGTGCTGGATGAACCGTGGCAACGCCCCTGAAGGCGTCTCCCGCCCCTCTGGCGAGCGCCGCCCGCGTCGTGACGACCGTGGCGACCGCCGTCCTGGTGGTCCCGGACCCCGCGGTGGTGACCGTGGCCGTGGTGGCCAGGGTGGTGGTGCCCCCGCTCCCGCCCCTGCAGCCCAGGCATAACACGCCTCTTTTCCTGAACTAAACCCTTTCCTACGGACCGAGATTTATGGCCCTTCTTCCAAGCAGAGTAAAATATCGCAAATCGCAGCGCGGCAACCGCGGCGGCAACGCCACCAGCGGCAACAAGCTGGACTTTGGTGACTTCGGTCTCCAGACCCTTGAGCGCGGCTGGGTGAAAAACATCCACATCGAAGCCTGCCGCGTCGCCATCACCCGCTTCCTCAAGCGTAAAGGCAAGGTTTTCTGCCGCATCTTCCCGCACAAACCTGTCACACAGCGTCCGCCGGAAGTCCGAATGGGTAAAGGTAAAGGCTCCCCGGAATTCTGGGTGGCCGTGGTCCTTCCCGGCCACATGCTCTTCGAAATCTCCGGTGTGAACGAAGCCACCGCCCGTGAGGCCTGCCGCCTGGCAGCAACGAAGCTCGGCATCCGCTGCCGCTTCGTCAGCCGCGAAAGCCTGCATAAATAATCAACGCGTACCGACTCTATGAAGATCAAAGAACTCCGTGAATCGTCTGTGGAAGAGCTCTCCGCCCGCCGTCGTGAGCTCAAGCAGGAGGCCCTGAACCTCCGCGTGCAGCAGAGCGCCGGTGGTGGCCAGCTCGAAAACCCCGCCCGCCTCACCCACATCCGCCGCGAAATCGCCCGGATCGAAACCATCATCAACGAGCGCGCCCGTGCCGCCGCCGCCAAGAAGGCCGCCTGATCACGGTCCCTAACCACTGAAGCATTTTTATATCATGAGCGAGACCAACGCAGCAGCCCCTGCAGCCACCGAAAAAACACCCGTGCGCAAAACGCGCGTCGGCGTCGTGGTGTCCGACAAAATGACGAAGACCATCGTCGTCAAAGTCGAACGCCGCGTTCCGCACCCGATCTTCAAGAAGATCGTGCGCAAGACCTCCAAGTTCTACGCCCACGACGAAAACGGCCAGGCGAAGATCGGGGACAAGGTCCTCATCGCCGAAACCCGCCCGCTTTCCAAGCTGAAGCGCTGGGAACTCGTGGAAGTGCAGAAGCACTAGTCCTCACTCTGAACCCTTAACTTACAGGAGACACAGCTTATGTTGCAAATGGAGTCCTCTATCCCGGTGGCAGACAACACCGGCGCCCGTCTGGCCACGATGATTGGCGTGCTCGGGAAGAAAAACACCCGCTTCGCCTATGTCGGCGACATCATCACCGCCCACGTGCGCGAGTCCACCCCGACCGCCGCCGTGAAGAAGGGCGAAGTCGTGCGCGCCGTCATCGTGCGCACCTCCCACCCCATCCGCCGTGGCGATGGATCCATCCTTCGTTTTGACCGCAATGCGATGGTCATCATCGACAAGGACAACAACCCGCGCGGCACCCGTATCTTTGGCCCTGTGGCCCGTGAGCTGCGCGACAAGAACTTCATGAAGATCGTTTCCCTCGCACCCGAAGTGCTGTAATCCCCATGAGCCGTATCAAGACCCACGTTAAAAAAGGCGACAACGTCGTCGTCATCTCCGGTGCCGCCAAAGGCGCCCAGGGAGTCGTCCTCGAAGTGCAGCCCTCCAAGAACCGCGTCCTCGTCGAAGGCGTGCGCATGATCAAGAAGGCCATCAAGCCCAGCCAGCAAAACCAGAATGGCGGCTTTCAGGACAAGGAAGGCCCCATCCACATTTCCAACGTGAAGCGCGTCGAAGCGCCCGCGAAAGAAACGAAAAAGAAAGTTGCGAAGAAGAAGGCCAAGGCCTAAGTCTCGCCCCCCCATTTGCCTCCCCCCCCGCAAATCGCCGCACCACTCCTGGTGCGGCCATCGAGGGAAAGGCGGCACAGCCCAAAACTGAACCATGGAACACGTACTCCAAACCCTCTATAAGCAGAAGCGCACCGAGCTGAAATCCCAGCTTGGTCTCGCCAACATCCATCAGGTCCCCCAGCTGCAGAAAATCGTCGTCAACTGCTCCATCGGCAGCCAGGGCGAGCGCAAGCAGGCGATCGAAGACGCCGTGAATGAAGTGACCCTCATCACCGGCCAGAAGCCCATCATCACCAAGAGCAAGAAGGCCATCGCCAATTTCAAGCTCCGCGAAGGTGAAAACGTCGGCGTCAAGGTCACCCTCCGTGGTGGCAAGATGTATGACTTCATGATGCGCCTCGTGCGCACCGCCATCCCCCGCATCCGTGACTTCCGCGGTGTCGCCCCCCGTGCCTTTGACGGTCGTGGCAACTACACCCTCGGCGTCTCCGAGCAGTCGATCTTCCCCGAAATCGAACTCGACAAGATCAAGCGTCCGCTGGGCTTTGACATCACCTTCGTCACCAGCACCAACAACGACGACCACGCACGCGAGATGCTGCGCGCACTGGGCATGCCCTTCCGCACACGCACCGCCCAGAAGAAGGAAGAAGGCGCTGAAGCCGCCGCATAACCCACGCACCAGGACATATTCAGCGTTATGAACGACCCGATTTCAGACTTTCTCACCCGCATCCGCAATGCCTCCGCCGCGCAGCAGGAGCATGTGCTTATCCCTTTCTCCAAGATGAAGGCGGAACTCGCCCGCATCCTTCAGGAAGAAGGCTATATCTGGAGCTACGAGACAGACACCTCCGCCGCCCATCCCCGCCTCAAGCTCAAGCTTAAGTACCAGGACAAGGCCCCCGTCATCCGCAAGCTCGACCGCGTCAGCAAGCCCGGTCTGCGCAAGTACGTCGGCAGCACCGAGATCCCCCGCGTGCTCGGCGGCCTCGGCATCTCCATCCTTTCCACCTCGCGTGGCATCATGACTGGTGCCAAGGCCCGCAAGGCCAAAGTCGGCGGTGAGCTCCTCGCCACCGTCTGGTAAACCCCCAACCCGTCGCAAATCTCATGTCACGCGTAGGCAAACAAATCATCAACATTCCGGACAAGGTCACCATCAAACTTGGCGCTGACCGCTCCGTCGAAGTCAAGGGCCCCAAGGGCGAACTCGCCTGGACCCTTCCTGCTGGCGTTCAGGTCGCCGCAGACGCCAAGACCATCAACGTCACCCGCGAGTCTGAAGACCGCAAGGTGCGCGCCCTTCACGGCACCACCCAGCGCCTCATCAGCAACATGCTCATCGGCGTCAGCCAGGGCTACACCCGCAATCTCGAGATCCACGGCGTGGGTTTCCGTGCAGCGGTGAAGGGGACTAACATCGACCTCCAGCTCGGCCAGTCCCATGACCGTCTCCATCCCATCCCGAAGGGTGTGAAGGTGACCGTCACTGAAAACACCAAGATCGCCATCGAAGGCATCGACAAGCAGGTCGTCGGCCAGCTTGCCGCAGACATCCGCGCCTACTACCCGCCGGAGCCCTACAAGGCCAAAGGCGTGCGCTACGCAGGCGAACACATCCGCCGCAAAGCCGGCAAGTCCGTCAAATAACCTTCGGAGATACTCATCATGGCTCTTACCAATCGCAAAGAAATCCGCGCTCGCATCCACAAGCGCATCCGCCGCAAGCTCAGCGGTACAGCCGAGCGTCCCCGCCTCGCCGTTTACTTCTCGAACACCAACGTTTACGCCCAGGTCATCGACGATGCCGCAGGCAAGACGATTGTCTCGGCTTCCACCAAGGAGAAGGGCTACGGCGCAGCCAAGGCCAACATCGAACACGCCACCAAGGTGGGCGCCCTCCTCGCCGAGCGCGCCATTGCCAAGAACGTCACCGAAGTGGTCTTCGACCGTGCTGGCTTCATCTATCATGGCAAGGTCAAGGCTCTCGCCGACGCCGCCCGTGAAAAAGGTCTCAAATTCTAATCCTCCGCACCTCTCCTACTATGTCCGAAGAAACAGCAACTATCGAGAGCGCGGCCCAGGAAGCCGCCGCAGAGGCCCAGGTTCCTGCCCAGCAGCCCCAGCAGACTTTCTCCTCCTTCCGTCGTGACGATCGCGGCCCCCGCGAAGTGGACGGTGTGGAAAAAGTGGTGCACATCAACCGATGCGCCAAGGTCGTCAAGGGCGGCCGCCGCTTCAGCTTCAGCGCGCTCGTCGTTTCCGGCGACGCCAAGGGCAAGGTCGGCTGCGGTTTTGGCAAGGCCAACGAAGTTTCCGACGCCATCAAGAAGGCCACGGAAGCCTCCCGCAAGAACCAGTTCTCCGTCGTCCTCAAGGACAGCACCATCCCTCATGAAGTGACGGGTGCCCACGGTGGCGGCCACATCCTCCTCAAGCCCGCAGCTCCTGGTACCGGCATCATCGCTGGTGGTGGTGCACGCGCCGTGCTTGAAGCCGCAGGCGTCAAAGACGTCATCGGCAAGTCCCTTGGCTCCAGCAACCACGCCAACGTCGTGCGTGCCACGCTGGCCGCCCTCACCGCCCTGCGCCCCGCAGACGAGATCCTCCGCTCCCGCGGCAAGGAGATCAAGGAGCGCAAGGCCCTCTGATTGAATCCTTTTTCCTCTTTTCATTTTCATGCAACTCCAAGACGTCAAACCCCGCCCCGGCGCCAAGAAGAGCCGCAAGCGCATTGGCTGCGGCGAAAGCTCCGGTCATGGCAAAACTTCCTGCAAGGGACACAAGGGCCAGATGGCCCGTGCAGGCCGCGGCATCCGCCCTGGCTTTGAAGGTGGTCAGATGCCGATGCACCGTCGTCTCCCCAAGAAGGGCTTCAACAACGCCCTCTTCCAGGACGCCATTGAAGTCGTCAATGTCGGCGACCTCAACGCCTTCGATGACGGCGCTGTGATCAACGAAGCCGCCCTCCGTGAGGCCGGCCTCGTCTCCCGCACCTGCGACATCATCAAAATCCTCGGTTCCGGAGATCTTTCCCGCAAGCTGACCATTCAGGGCGCGAAAGTCAGTGCCTCCGCCCGTGAAAAGATTGAAAAAGCCGGCGGTTCCATCGCTGCCTGATTTTTTCTCCCCTTAACCAACCTCTTTGATGGGCCGGTCTCCGTGCAGCGTATGCTGTCAGGATTCTGGCCCATCTTCGCTTAGAGCCACTCTCTCATGATCTCTGCCTTTGCCAACAGCTTCAAAGTCCCCGAACTTCGCTCGCGCATTCTCTTCACCCTGGCGATGATTGTCATCGTCCGCATTGGTGCCTCCATCACGCTTCCGGGCGTCGATCCCACGGTGCTCAATGCCTGGATTGAAAACAAGGCGGGAGACAACGCCTCCGGCGCCGCCCAGGTGGCCGCCCTTCTCAATATCTTCAGCGGTGGTGGCCTGCAAAACTGCGCCATCTTCGCCCTGGGCATCATGCCCTACATCAGCGCCAGCATCATGCTGCAGCTCCTCACCGCCGTGTGGCCTCCTCTGAGCAAGATGGCCCGTGAAGAAGGCGGCCGTCAGAAGATCACCCAGTACACCCGCATCGCCACCATCGTGCTTTGCGTGTTCCAGTCATGGCTCCTAGCCCAGTCCCTGGCAGATCCTCAGCAGAACTACCTCATGGCAGGCCTGCAGGACGCCATCGACAAGCTCGGCGGACGCCCGCTCGTGCCCAACTACGGCTACGGCTTCCTCTTCACCAGCGTCATCACCATCACCGCCGGCACCATGCTCATGATGTGGCTGGGCGAGCAGATCACCGACCGCGGCATCGGCAACGGCGTTTCCATCCTCATCTGCGTCAACATCGTCTCCGACCTCCCCGGTGCCCTCATCCAGGTGTGGCAGACCTTCGTCGGCAGCGTCAAGGCCAGCCCCTCCAGCGCCTTCACCCTCGTGCTGCTCATGGGCTTCATGATCCTCGTCATCGCAGGTGTCATTGCCCTCACACAGGCCACGCGCCGTATCGCCATCACCTACGCCAAGCGCGTCGTCGGCCGCAAGGTCTATGGCGGCCAGACGCAGTATCTTCCTCTGAAGATCAACTATTCCGGCGTCATGCCCATCATCTTCGCCCAGGCCATCCTGCTCTTCCCCTCCACCATTCTCGCCTCCCTCTTCAAGGACGTGAACTGGATCCAGAAGATGGCCCTCTTTGTGAGCAGCGGCTGGGTTTACTACGTCGCCTCCTCCCTCCTGATCTTCTTCTTCAGCTACTTCTGGGTGGCCACCATGTTCCAGCCCACGCAGATCTCTGAAGACCTCAAGAAGAGCGGCGGCTACATCCCGGGCATCCGCCCTGGCAAGCCCACCGCCGACTTCCTCGACTTCACCATGAGCCGCCTCACCTTTGCTGGCGCCATCTTCCTCACCGGCCTGTATGTCATGCCCGGCATGGTCAGCTCCCTCATGAAGATCTCCAGCTCCGCCGCCCAGTTCTTCGGCGGCACCAGCCTGCTCATCCTCGTGGGCGTCGTTCTCGACGTCATGCGCCAGGTGGAAACCCACCTCCTGCAGAGCCACTACGACGGCTTCCTCAAGAAGGGCCGCATCCGTGGCCGTGTGGACCGTGTGCAGCAGGGCGTGCGCCCCATGGACTCCAAGACCATCGTCATCCTCTGGGTCGTCCTGGCAGCCATCGTGCTCATCGGCGTCGCTTACAAACTCATGCTCAAGTAGTGAGCCACCTCGAGCGCTTCATGGCTTTTCTCAAATCGGGTAGCATTCCCATCCGCCACGGCGCGCAGCAGCAGGGCATCCGCCGGGCCTGCCAGGTCGCGCGCGATGTCCTCATCAAAACCGCCTCTCAGGTCGCCGTGGGTGTCACCACGGCCGAGGTGGACCGCTACGCCGCCGCAGAGATCAAAGCCTGCGGCGCCACCAGCGCCTTCCTGGGCTACCGCCAGTTTCCCGGCACCATCTGCATCTCCATCAATGAAGAGGTGGTGCATGGCATCGGCGGCCCGCGTGTGATCCAGGATGGCGACGTCGTCAAAATCGACGTAGGCGTTTACTACGACGGCTGGGTGGGGGACAACGCCCTCACCGTACCTGTCGGCAATGTGGCCAAGGAAACACTGCATCTCCTCGCCGCCACGGAGGAGTCCCTCCTCAACGCCGTCAAATACGCGCGTGATGGCTGGATGCTCGGAGACCTCTGCCACAGCGTGGAGGCCCATGTGACGCAGTATGGCTACACCGTCGTGCGCGAGTTCGTCGGTCATGGTGTCGGCCGCAAGCTTCACGAAGAGCCCCAGGTGCCCAACTACGGCAAAAAGGGCGAGCGCCCGCGCCTCAAAGCTGGCATGACTCTGGCCATCGAGCCCATGATCAACCTCGGCACCGGCAAGACCCGCATCCTTGAGGACAAGTGGACGGTCGTCACCCTGGACCGCAAGCCCAGTGCGCACTTCGAGCACGTCGTGCTCGTCACCCCGGACGAGCCCGAGATCCTCACCGCCCGCGGCCGCATGTTTCCCAAGGGGGTCAATGACCTGACGCCACGCCCGGTTTTCGAGCTGGGCATGTGAGTGATGGGGCCATGTCCACATGGCATATCATACCACGATTCCTCGAAAACTGGTCTGCCATCCAGTCGCCGCATGCCTGGGCACGCAGTGTGCCGGCTGAATGCCGGTGAAGGATCATCAGCACTCATGGCCTGCGTCTGAATTTGGAACCGGAGCGAAGCGGAGATGGACAGCCGCAGGCTGCCCCGAAGGGGTGAGCGCAGCGCGCCGAAGCGAAGCGGAGACAGACGACTGAAAGGAGCCCGTAGGGTGAGCGCAGCGAATCAATCAAAGCGGCAGCTGCGTTTCCCCCTTCGCTCTGCGAGCTACGGAGGACTGGCCGTGCCTCACTCCGCAACCGCACTCCAAATTTTGCTTCGTGCTTTCACGCTCCAGCACCTGCGGCACTCTCATCGTCTGTGATCCTGACCAGACCCATTTTCAACTGCCTGTGGTATCGCGGGACACGCCTGGCTTTGACTGGAAAACGGCTGCACCCTGGCTCACCGCTTCCTTCTGCAGCGCGGTCATGATGATCTTCTCGGCGTGGGTGATGGGCAGGGAGTAGTGGCCGTCGATCTCGGACCAGTGGGTTTCGGCCTGGGGGATGAGCTCGGAGATCTGGCGGGTGTAGGTCCAGGCGATGTTGCGGTCCTCTTTCCCGTGCCAGAAGCGGATGGGGAAATTGATCTGGCTGATTTCAAAGCCCCATTCGGTGAGGTATATGTCTGCATCCGCGATGACATTGCGCGGGCCGCGGTCCAGCGCGCCCAGGGTGGCGGCGCGCACCACGTCAAAGATGCCCGGCTGCAGCAGCACGCGGCGGTCCTCCGGGCCCAGCAGTTTCATGAGCCAGCGCAGCGGTGCCTTCTCGGGGCTGCCCCTGGCGGCCACGCCACCCAGGCGCAGCACCGCCGCCCGTGCAGGAAAACACTACTGCCACACCGCAGCCAGCGGCGGCGTGTGGTGACATGGATGTGCCGCATTGGGAATAAGGCCGCTTCGTTAAAAGTTCGGTAAAAGTGACACCGAACAGAGGCATGCTTTATCCCCTCCGTCTTTGTTTTGATTGTTTTAGGTGAAAAGTTGAATTGGCAATCGTTCTGAGTGTGTTTCTTTCGTCATTTACCCACTGCCGCCATTCCATGGAGTGGTGCTTCTGACAGACTATGTTCACTGCCGCTCTCAATTCACTGACTGCAGACCACAAAACGGCTGTGGAGACGCAATTGTCCGCATGGGACGCCGGCACCTGCCCCAAATGGCGCCGCGTGGCAGTAAACATACGTGAGGAGGTGGCGCTCCAGCCCCGTGATTTCACCGCCCTGCTCACGGATTTCGCCACAGAGCTGGTTAGCGCCGCTGTCTCTCCCGAGTCTGGCTGGGTCAAGGCATGCCGTCAAAACCAGTTCAGAGGCGCGGCCATGCCGCCACCACTGCCTACACACCTGGGTCGGGCGGTGCCCATCGGCAATTATGCGGCCATCATCAGCGATTCACCCTCGGTCACGCTGACACCCGACGTATGCGAGCAGATGCTGCGTGATATTCACCTGGCTGGCGGAACCCCTACGCCACGGGAGGCCCGAATCCTGCAGCAAGCACGCCTGGGCCGGTATGTCATGTGGGCAGCCTTTGATGCCACCCATCCCAATCAAAGTCCGTTTGATTACATTCCGAGAACGACCGACGCCGTCCGCACGGCCTTGGGCTTGGGAGAGTGCCGCGAAACAGTGACCTTCATCCTCATGACCTACCAGTCCACCGGCACCGGAGCGCCGGATCCCCTGCATCGCCCCACCATAGGCGAAGCTGCAAACTACTGCTGGTACCGTCCCAACCCCGATGCTGCCGCGCACCACGGCCTCACCGAGCCCCTCTCCCCCAATCCCCTTGGGCTCGCCCCCGTGCCGGAGGTGGTTCATCGTGAAATCAATGGCGACACCCTGACATTTCCGCTTTATTTGGCGGTGTAACCCATGAGCGCATCCGCACCAGAGCCGGTCGATCTCGGCCTCAAGCACCTCGAAGGCCAGTCCTTTGAAGCCGTTACCACCTGGCTGGAAAGTGCCCTGCGTGCCCAGGTGCCATTGCCCACGATTGTTCCAGATGAAATGCCAGAGGCCCCCATTCTGCGCCTGGAGCGCGGCCTCTCAGAGATCACTCGGCAGGACCTCCGCAATGCCTGCCGCACGCTCGTGCGCCGCTACGTCAGGCAGCCGCAGGATGACGACGCCTACATCGGCGCATTGCTGCGCCTGGCCAAAGGGCTGAACCTCACCGATCTCGTCACAGATCTCCACACCCTGGCCGCCAATCACGCAGTCCTCTCCGCGCTGTCCCAGAGCCAGGTCAAATCCATCCTCTTCACCCTGCTGGATCTCCGGGCTTCCCTGCCGCTGGCGTTTTGGAAATCCCTGGCCGCCAGCCTGCCTGATGCACTGAGCCTTATCGCATTTTCCGGTCTGCTGAGGCATGGCTATGAACCCGCCCTGCAGGTTCTTCATGCCCTGCCGGACAAGCAGACAATCGCCGACTCGCTCTACATCATTCTCAAGCAGCATGCCAAGCTGCTGAACCCGACCGAAGTGGCCAAGATGACCGCAGTGGCCAGGCAATTCCTGTCTTCCTGCAAGCCTCAGATCCAGCAAGCCCTGCAGGAATGGGTGGATGAAAATCCTGCCGTCGTGGAGAGCAGGCCTGCGGCCAAGATTTCCTTTTCCAGGTTGTTGCTCGACACTGCCTTGGCTGCTTATGCCACAAAGATAGGCGGCCAGCCATACAACCTCCGTCCTGTCTCTGCGCGTCTCGTGCCACAAACTTTGCCCTGCGCCGCCTGACCATGCCTGACCCCACACAGCCAAGCAGCGCGGCATTCATCACCTTTTACTCCTTCAAAGGAGGCGTGGGGCGCAGCATGTCACTCATCAATGTGGCAGGCATCATGGCTGGCCGTGGGTTTCGTGTCCTCGCGCTGGACATGGACCTCGAAGCCCCCGGCATCTCCTACCTCATGCGCCATGAGGCCAATCTCGTGGGGCAGGATCTTCCCGGCTTTGTGGACCTCCTTAGCGATGCCTGCACTCGTGGCATGGAGGCAGACCTCTTTGCCCAGTCACCTCAGGATGTCGTCGAAAAGTATTCGTATCCTTACACCATTCCCGAAGGCATCCGTGTGAGCGAGGACGGGCTGCTCAGGATCATGCCCGCAGGCAGTTTCGATGGCCACTATCAGGAGCGTCTCGATGCCCTGTCGCTGGGGCAGCTGTACCGCGAAGGGCGCGGCCAGCCCCTCATTGCCGCGTTCAAGCACGTCATCGCCACCGCCGGCATGTTTGACTTTGTCTTCATCGACAGCCGCACCGGCTTTTCAGACGAGTCCGGCATTTGCACGCGCGATCTCGGAGACCACCTCGTGGTCGTCATGGGCTTCAACCGGCAGAACCAGGAAGGCACCGAGGAGTTTCTGCGCTCCCTGCGCATGGCTGGTGGCAAGCCGAAAAACCTGCAGGTCATCCTCAGCCCCGTACCCAATGGCGAAGATGAACTGGTGGAAAAGCGGGAGGGTGAAATAGCGGCAGCTCTGTCCGAGGCGTGGGAAGAACCCTTGAAGCCTTTCCTGCAGATCCCCTACCATCCGCGTCTCGCCCTCACCGAAGAGCCCCACATCTTCCGCCGCAGTCGCGGTTATCTGTATGAGGCCTACGTAGCCATTGAACTTGCTGTTCGCCGCATGCTCGGCCTGACCGCCGCATCGTTGCGAAAGGACATTATTAAAGCCGCTGATGAGAAGCGGCTCGATCTGGTGATCATTCTGTTGAAGAAGCTGCAAAAGCTGGACGACGGAGAGACGGCTGTGGAAGGCTTGGTCACCAACGAATTGATGAATCTTTGCCTGAATTCCGAGGCAGGTGAACTCCGCCAATATCTAGCGGCGACGCTACCTGCTGATTCTTGGGCTGTCGGCACTTTGTCATATCGTCTCCATAATAAGAACATGGACGATGCAGTTTTATTTTATAAACGTGCACTGGAAGCGGATTCGAAGGATGCTGATATTTTGGGCAATTACGCACTTTTTCTGACCGATGTGCGCAAAGATCACGCTTCAGCGGAGGTATTTTACAAGCGTGCTCTAGAGGCAGATCCAACGGGGGCTAACAAGCTGGGCAACTATGCGAAGCTGCTATTTATCCAAAATCGCCTTGAAGAAGGAACGAGAATGCTAGCCAAAGCCTGGGAACAAAATCCCCCAAACCAAAATCTCCAATCTGAGCTGCTCTTCTATGCCTGCGCTCACTTGTGGAAAAGGCATCCTGATGCCCTTGGAAAGCTGAAAGCCCTCCTGGAAGCAGGTGGCAAGTCCGAAGGCTGGCCATTGGAAGAGAATGTGCGTGTAGCGCGTGAGTCCGGGCATCCATATCCTGATTTCATTGCTGCGCTGGCAGATGTCGTTTCGGCCAAGGCTACAGTGGACACACTGGCAGACTTTGAGGTCTGGAAAAACGGACGCTTCTGAGTCGCAGACGGTGAGGTATTTTCTCCAAGATGGAGAGGAAAAAGGGCTGCATTCTGCGCAGCATCTGCCGCATTCTCCCCCCATCCACACGGGGTCAGGAGACCCCGTCGCCTTGGGGGCGCCTCGGCTACGCACCCACCCCTGCCTATTCCTTCTGCAGCGCAGCCATGATGATCTTCTCCGCATGCGTGATGGGCAGGGAGTAGTGGCCGTCGATGTCGGACCAGTGGGTTTCGGCCTGGGGGATGAGCTCGGAGATCTGGCGGGTGTAGGTCCAGGCGATGTTGCGGTCCTCTTTCCCGTGCCAGAAGCGGATGGGGAAATTGATCTGGCTGATTTCAAAGCCCCATTCGGTGAGGTAGATGTCTGCATCCGCGATGACATTGCGCGGGCCGCGGTCCAGCGCGCCCAGGGTGGCGGCGCGCACCACGTCAAAGATGCCCGGCTGCAGCAGCACGCGGCGGTCCTCCGGGCCCAGCAGTTTCATGAGCCAGCGCAGCGGTGCCTTCTCGGGGCTGCCCCTGGCGGCCACGCCACCCAGGCGCAGCACCAGTCCCAGCAGCGTGGGGAAAAAGCGCCGCAGCTGGATCATGAAGCGGTAGAGCCAGAACATCTGGCGGTCCCCCAGAAACTTCAGCGGCGGCGCACCGCAGATGATCGTGGCGGAGAGCAGCCTCTTGGGCAGCTTCAGCGCCGTCAGCAGCACATAGGGGCCGCCGCCAGACCAGCCGATCACGTGGTAGTTGTCTGCGCCCACGTGCGCGGCCAGTTCGGTCAGCGTGGTGCTCCAGTCAAAGAGCGTGCGCCTGGGCTGAAAGTCTGAGAGGCCGATGCCCGGGCGGTCCGGGCAGATGAGGCGCATGCCGTGCTTTTTGGCAGGTTCATTAAAGAGGCTCCCCTGCACATGAGAGGAGGGCCACCCATGAAAGTAGAAGGCCACCTCCCCACGCGGATCCCCGTATTCGCTGTAGCCCAGCTTAAGGCCGTTGGAGAGGGTGAAAACGTGTTCTGACATGCGCGCTTCGAGTTAGTAGTGTCAGCACACTCCTTCAAGCGCCTTTTCGCCCAGCAGGGGATTGCACTCGGGCACGCGGTCGCGGCGCAGGCCAAACTGCGTCACCGCCTTTTCCTGCAGGTGCGCCACCGCCTCGTCCACGTCGTCCGTCCATTTGATGAGGTCCATGTCTTCGGGGCTGATGGTGGCGCCGCGCAGCATGTGCTCCATGAACTGGCGCATCTCCGGCCAGAAATCCGTGCCCATGATCACGATGGGGAAGCTCTTGATCTTGCGCGTCTGGATCAGCGTCAGCGCCTCAAACATCTCATCCATCGTGCCAAAGCCGCCGGGCATGATGATGAAGCCGTAGCTGTACTTGATGAGCAGGGTCTTGCGCACAAAGAAATGGTCCATCGTCACCCACCGGTCCAGGTAGGGGTTGTGGCTTTGTTCAAAGGGAAGCCGGATGTTGCAGCCCACGCTGCGCCCACCAGCATCTTTTGCGCCACGATTCGCGGCTTCCATGATGCCCGGGCCGCCGCCGGTCATGACGGTGAAGCCCATGCGCGCCAGCGCCGCGCCCATGTCCCGCGCCAGCTTGTAGTAGGGGTGGTCTTCGGCAAAGCGTGCCGAGCCAAAGACGGTGATGCACGGCCCCACGAAATGCAGCGAGCGAAAGCCCAGCATGAAGTCCTTGGCCACGCTGAAGAGCAGCTGCAGATCCCGCAGGCGGCGGTTGGGGCCGCTGAGCAGCGCACGATCCACCAGCGTGCTGCAAAACTGCTCGTCGGCATGAATGTCTGCCACAGAGGATGGGGGAGGGGTGGGGGCGCCGGAGAGCGCGGTGCCAGGTTCGGGTTCCCGGTCGAGCAAGGTTGGAGCAGGCATGGCTGGTGGTTGGGGGGATGGTTGAGTGACTATGTCTCTTGGAAGCGCGCGACGCGCGTTTTGTTCATGCTCATGTGAATTTTTATTACGAGATACGAAACAAATTTCCGGCATGCCCGGGGCATGGCGCACGTAGGCGCGGGCTGCGGCGGCTGCCTGTCCCGTGTTGTTTTTTGGCCGGAGGTGTTTCCGCAGCTTCTCAGGGCACGGCTTTGCTGTTCACGACGCTTTCGTAGCAGCGCTGCTCCTCAGGCAGCATGTTTGCCTGTGGCTTGATGTCTTTGATGACGCCCATGGCCTGATCATGAAAGCCGCTGCTGTTGGCGATGGCTGCAAACACGGCCTGCTGACCTTGGGAGAGCAGGTTCAGGTCAATGTATTGCAGGTTTTGCAGAGCCTGCTGGTTGTCACGCAGCCTCCATCTGGCCAGTGCCACAATGAGCTTGCGCTGGCTGTCGCTGGGCTGGGTTTTCAGCAGATTGGAGGCGTTGCGCAGGGCCAGTTCGATGTTCCGCCCGGCCAGCGCGTGCACGTAGAGCTGTGTTTCGGCAAAGGTGGAGTCATCCGGCCAGCGCACCATGGCATCCTGGCAGGCCTGGAGGAGGGATTCGGTGTCGCGGTTGGACTGGCAGGACTTGATCAGGCCGGCAAAAGCTTCACGCTCGATGCGTGGTGGCGCCGAGGCCCGGCGCGCCGCCTTGATGGCCTGGCGGTACGCCTCCTCGGCGATGTCAAAGTGCCCGCGGTCTTCGCCATACTTGGCCACCTGCAGCAGGGCAGGGTAGCGGCCGTTGACCTGGGCGGCGTCCTTGGCGGCGATGAGCTTGGCGCGGAGTTCTTCAGACGGGCGTTTCAGGATGTAGGACAGGTGGGCGCGAAACATCGCCATCGTGGCCGCGTCCAGCACATTGGCCACCTTGGGGTCTTCCACCAGGCGCTCCACATCCCGGTAGCGCTGCAGCATGGTCAGGGCGTTGAGGTAGTTTTCCAGCAGGCCCTGGTGCGTCTTGGCATCTTCCTCCGGCAGCACGGTCAGCACCTGGCGGAATTCGCCCTCCTCGACCAGCCAGCGGATGAAAGGCAGGAGCTGGTCGCGCTTTTTCTGCTGGTATTTGATCGTGGCGGCCATCACGATCTCCTTTTTGAGCCGCGGGTTGAGCTGCACTTCGCGCTTGAGGGCCGTCACATAGTGGCGGTCGTCCCCCTTGGGGTGGTTTTTCAGGCGCTCGATCAGGCGTGTGGTGTCCTCGGGGGTCAGAGAGGGCAGGCTGTTGATGAGTTCGAGGGCCTGCAGGCCCAGGGCGTCGTCCTGTGCGGCCAGTTTCCAGAGCGTTTCCATACCCTGGCTTTTTTCGGCGGGGTTTTCAGAGGCCACCTGCAGCTTGGCCAGGCGCAGCGCGCCGTCTTTGTCATCGGGGTGGGATTCCGTGTAGCTGCGCATCGCGGCCAGCAGGGGCCTGTTCTGGTCGCGGCTGCCCCACACTTCCTCGGCCAGCTTCATCAGGCTGTCGCTCGGCTGCTCGGTGCGCATGAGCTTGTCCAGCGCCAGGGCCGCCTCTTTGGGCTTTCCAAGGTTCAGGAGGCATTTGACGTGCGTCTGCTCGTCTGCGGAGGTCAGCGCCCCCATGTCCTTGAGCTTGGTGTAAAAGTACAGCGCTGTCTCGCGCTTCATGAGCGTGAAATACTCAAAGTTGAGCCGGATGGCCTCTTCGCTTTCCGGGGCGTTGATGTAGGCCTCCTGCGCTTTCATCACCGCGTTCACCACCTGGCCGTTTTCCGCCATCTGCCGGGCCTCTTTCACCATGCTCTGCGCGCGCATGTTCTTGTACTTTTTCCGCATCGGGCGTGCAAACGTGACCCCCAGCGCCAGCAGCCCCAGGCAGAGGATGACGATCACCCCCGCCGCCACGTAGCGTGCCAGCGGCGACTGCCGGTCCCGGTGTGCCACCGTGGGTGGCACCAGCCACTCCCAGGCCGCGATGAAGGGCCGCCACAAAACAAAAGGTTTCTGGCTGAGATCCTTCGTGGGATCGATGTTCTGGTTCCAAAGCATGATTTTTTTTCGGTCCGGGGGCGCAGATTGTAGGTGTTCCGCAGGCGGCGTCACGTTGAAAATTTTTCCCGGGCAGGATTGTCACCCCAGGTTTTTCATCACAGGCATCAGCCCTCTAAAATTCAGTTGAAAAGATTGCCTTACCTCCTAAAACAGCCCACCGCGATTGAACGTCCGGAAGGTGCGAACAACCAGTAGCGCGCCTCCGTGCCGCTTCTGAGCCCCCCCCAACCAACTGCCCTCGACGTTATGATCCAAGTCAAGAACCTCATCAAAGTGTTCGGCACCAAAGTGGCTGTCGATGATGTCTCCTTCTCCGTGGAAAAAGGCGAAGTCCTAGGCTTCCTGGGGCCCAATGGCGCCGGCAAGTCCACCACCATGCGAATGGTCACCGGCTACTTCAAGCCCACCAGCGGCAGCGTGCAGCTCTGCGGTGTGGACATGATCGAGGAGCCGGAGCTGGCCAAGCAGCGCCTCGGCTACCTCCCGGAAAACGCCCCCCTTTATTCTGACATGACGGTGGCCAGCTTCCTCGGCTTCTGCGCCGAGCTGCGCGGCATCCACGGCGCGGCGCGCACCAAGGCCATCGACCGCGTGCTCGACCTCTGCTTCCTCGACAATGTGCGCAACCAGAGCGTGGACACCCTTTCCAAAGGCTACCGCCACCGCACCTGCTTTGCCCAGAGCATCATTCATGATCCCGATGTGCTCATCCTCGACGAGCCCACCGACGGCCTGGATCCCAACCAGAAGCATGAAGTGCGCGGCATGATCAAGCGCATGGGCCGTGACAAAGCCATCATCTTCTCCACCCACATCCTGGAGGAGGTGGAGGCCGCCTGCTCCCGCGCCATCATCATTGATCGCGGCAAGATCGTCGCAGACGGCACGCCGGAGAGCCTCAAGAAGCTGGTGCCCGGCGCCGCCTCGCTTGACGAAGTCTTCCGCAGCATCACCAAACCCGACACCGTGCAGAAAAAAGCCGCATGATCCCGGCTCTCTGACCAACCTGTTTTTTTTCATCCGATTCCGCCCCCCCTACCATCACATGAGCAACCGAGATATCCAAAACACACTGGCCGTCTTCAAGCGGGAGTTCCTTGGCTACTTCAATTCTCCCGTCTTTTACGTCATTGTCGTCATCTTCCTGCTGGCTGCCAATGGCTTCACCTTCTTCGTCTCCAACATCCTGGACTTTGATGATGTGTCCCTCTCCGCGCGCTTCTTTGTCTGGCATCCGTGGATCTACACCGTGCTGGCCCCTGCCGTGGGCATGCGCCTCTGGTCTGAGGAGCACCGCCTGGGCACCATCGAGCTGCTCATGACCATGCCCGTCTCCCCCTGGCAGGCCATCATGGGCAAGTTCTTTGCCGCAGCGGGCGTCTGGCTCATCGCCCTGGTGCTCACCCTGCCCATCGTCATCACCATGGGAGTGCTGGGAGATCCGGACAGCGGCCCCGTCATCAGCGGCTATGTGGCCAGCTACCTCTACGCCATGGCCTGCCTGGCCCTGACCTCCGCCGTCAGCGCCTTCACCCGCAGCCAGGTCGTCTGCTTCATCATCAGCGTTTTCTTCTGCCTGTGCATCGGCATGATCGGATTCCCCAGCCTGACCCACACCGTGGTCAATGCCGTGCCCTCCGGCATGGAGTCCATCGTGCGCTTCATCTGCTACTTCAGCTTCATGGACCACTTCTTTGAGCTGACCAAGGGCATCTTTGTCCTCAAGGACATCCTCTACTTTGTCTCCGTCATCATCGTCTCCCTGCTGCTGACGGATTTCGGCCTCCGCTCCAAGCGCGCGTAAGGCATCCCCTGAAGAGCCATCTCTGCCGTTTCTTCCTTTTCACATCCTCTTTTTTCAGACCAAACCATGAGTGCTTCCAACAAGTCAGCTTCCGCAGGCATCGTCGCATTGCTGGTCGTTGCCATCATCATCGCCCTCAACTTCCTTATCGGCGGTGTCGGCTACGGCAATCTCCGCCTCGACCTCACCGAGGACGGCCTCTACACCCTTTCTCAGGGCACCAAGAACATCATCAGCCACATCAATGCTGACGAGCCGGTGACCATCAAGTTCTACGCCACCAATGAGGACCGCGTCATGCCCAACATCCTCAAGCCGCATGCCCGCTCCATCGAGGATCTGCTGCTGGAGTATGAAAAGCAGAGCGGAGGCAATCTGACGCTGGAGGTCATCCACCCCAATCCGGACACCGATGAGGAGGAAAAGGCCAAGGACGACGACATGCGCCCTCTGCAGGTGAACCAGCAGGGGGACCATATCTACCTCGGCCTCTCCGTCCAGTGCCTGGACCGCAAGGAGGTGCTGCCCTTCCTCAATCCGGAAGACGCCACCGCCTTTGAGTATGACGTCTCCCGCGCCATCGCCAAGGTCATCAAGCCCAAGAAGACCATCATCGGCGTCATGAGCGCCATGCCCGTGGGCGGCGTGCCCTCCATGCCCTTCCAGCAGCAGCGCGGCCCGGAGGCCTGGGCCATCATCCAGCAGCTCAGGGCCGACTACGAAGTGCGGGATGTGTCCCTCACCATCGACAAGATCGACACGGACATCACCGTCCTCCTCGTCATCCACCCCGCCTCCATCAGCCAGAAGAGCCAGTTTGCCATTGATCAGTACCTCCTCTCCGGCGGCCATGTCATCGCCTTTGTGGACCCGCACAGCCTCCTGGCCCAGGCGATGAGCAGCCAGCCCAACCCCATGACCGGCCAGCCCGGCAACATGATCAACACCTCCTCCGACCTGCCGGACCTCTTCAAGGCCTGGGGCCTCAGCTACCAGAACGAGATGATCGTGGCGGACATGAACTACCGCGGCGTCTTCCAGGGCCGCCCCAACCCCACCGCCCTGCAGATCCCCGCCAAGTCCATCAACCAGGACGAGCGCGTCACCTCCGGCCTGCAGTCCTTCACCCTCATCAATGCCGGCGCCCTCAGCGTGGAGTCCAAGGACGGGCTCAAAGTTTCCACCCTCATCTCCAGCTCCGAGGCCTCCGACCTCATCGACAAAGAGGCTGCCGAAAAGCTGCGCCGCGAGCCGATGGTCAACTTCCGCCCCAGCGGCAAAAAGCAGATCCTCGGCGTTCACATCACCGGCAAGTTCAAGACGGCCTTCCCCAATGGCAAGCCTGCCGATCCTGCACCCAAGGAGGGTGGCGGCGCCCAGCAGGATGCCACCGCACCCGCCGCTGCCGCCGCGCCTGCCGCCGACAAGGGCAAAAAGGACGACTCCCTCAAGGAATCCAAAAACAGCGACAGCAACGTCCTCGTCTTCACAGATGCAGACATGCTCTACGACGCCTTCTGCCTGCGCCAGGGAGACCTGGGGGTGGGCCTGATCACCAACGGCGGCAACCTCCCCATGGTGCTCAATGCCGTGGAGCTCTTTGCCGGTGGCGGAGACCTCATCCAGGTGCGCAACCGCAAGGCCCCCGTGCGCCCCTTCACCCTCTTCAAGGAGATGCGCGAGACCGTGGAGGAGAAGTACCGCCCGCAGCTCGTGAAGCTGGAGAAGGAGCGCCAGGAGCTCGCCGACAAGCTCAGCAAGGCACGCCCCCAGATCGACCTCAAGAAAGGCACCCTCATCGTGGATCAGGGAACCATGAACAACATCAAGGAGATGGAGGCAAACTCCAAGAAGATCGACAAGCAGGTGCGCGAGATCCGCAAGGAGATGAACAAGGAGGACGAATTCACCAAGACCCTGATCAAGATCGGCAACGTCTTCATGGTGCCCCTCATCGTGGGCGTCGTGGGGCTCCTCCTCGCCATGCAGCGCCGTGTGCGCACCGCCGCCGCCTGATTTGACACACCCCACCCACGCATTTCCGAACCCCATTTCATCCGCCGTCACGCCATGAAGAAGATCTCCATCCTTCTGATTGCCCTCTTTGCCATCCTGGGCTTTGCCTGGTATCAGGGCAATCAGCGCAAATCCCGCCTCAACCGCACCCTCTCCACCGTCAAGCTGCGGGAGCTGCTCTTTCCTGACTTTGATGTCAACGGCATCAAAAAGATCCGCATCAAGGAGGACAAGTCAGAGACCACCCTCGTCGTCCAGAATGACACCTGGGTCGTGCAGGAGCGCAGCGGCTTCCCCATCGACAAGGAGAAGCTCCAGACCGCCCTGCTCAGCCTCCAGTATGAAAAGATCAAGGCAGGCCGCCGCATCGGCAAGGACTCCCTGGGCAAGATCGGCCTGAACACGCCGGACGCCGGCTACGGTGCAGGCACCCTCGTGGAGCTCTTTGACGACAAGGGCGGGCTCAAGCACACCCTCGTCCTCGGCGGCAAAGTCACCAGCTCCGGCGGCAGCTCCAATGAGCAGCTCAACATGTTCGGCGGCGGCTCCGGCAACCGCTTTGTGCGCGTGGTCGGGGAGGACACTGTCTGGGAGATCGGCGAGCAGCTTCCTGACCTCGTCAGCAAGCCGGAAGCCTGGCTCTCCAAGGCCTTCATCGACGTGCAGAAGATCAAGTCGGTGGAAGTGACCTTTGCCAAGGCGGAAGACTCCTGGAAGGCCACCCGCACGGATGAAAACGCCGACTTCATGCTCACAGACGCCAAGGCGGGGGAAAAGCTGGATCCGGGCAAGGCCTCCCTCGGTGCGCTCTTTTCCAGCGCCACCTTCAATGATGTGCTGCCCAAGGACAAGGCGGCTGGCGTCATGAAAGACGCGGTCAAAATCAAGATCTCCACCTTCCAGGGCTTCACCTATGACTTCCAGACGGCGAAGGAAGCCGCCCAGCCCGGCAGCGGTGCAGACAAGTACTACCTCACCGTCAGTGTCAGCGCGGACCTGCCCAAGGAGCGCGCCGCCGCCAAGGATGAAAAGCCCGAGGACAAGAAGAGCAAGGACGAGGCCTTTGCCGCAGAGAAGAAGGCCTTGCAGGAAAAGCTGGCCGCCGAGCAGAAAGCCACGGCAGGATGGACCTTTGATGTGAGCGAGTACTCAGTCAGCAGCCTCCTCAAAAAGCGCTCCGAGATCCTGGCTCCGCCGGAAAAGAGCAGCGCTCCAGCCCCCGGAGCCCCTGGCACCAACCCCCTGCCGGACGTGAAGAAAATGCTGCCCGGCATCATCCCCGGCAGCGTGCCGCCCGCAGGCTCTCCGCCTCCCGTCTCCGTCACCACGCCGCCGGTCTCCCTCACCACACCGCCCACGCAGCTGCCCCAGCCCCCCAAGGTGGAGCTCAAGCCCGCTCCCGCCCCAGACGCCAGCCCCGTGCCCGGCGTCAAGCCCGCCGCAGAGCCTGCGCCTGCCAAGCCCGCTGCTGAACCTGCCAAATAATCCCGCTGAAGGCCGAAAAGGAGCCTCGATGCCACGGCTGGCGGAGAGGCTCTGATCCAGGCCCTGCTTTTCATGCCCGTGCGCATGGCTGCCTGCGGAGTCTCACAGACGGAGCTGTGCTGAGTGCACGGCTCCGTTTTTTTTGTGCCCCGGGAGTGGTCTCCTGCTGACGGCGGGGGCTCAGGCCCACACAAACTCCTCCGGCAGCGGCGCCTCCCACGCCGCAGGAAAGCCCTCCACATTCAGCTCCAGCCGTGACGAATGCAGCGCCTGCCGTGGCAGGATGAGCCGCTGCTGCAGCGCCTCCGTCCATCCGGTCTCGATGAATTCCAGGTAGCAGCGGTCATCCCGGCCATACAGCTTGTCTCCCACGATGGGCAGTCCCAGGTGGTGAAGGTGCACGCGTATCTGGTGCATGCGCCCCGTCTCCGGCCGTGCCTCGATCAGCGCGTGCTTTTCACCCCGGCACTCAAAACGCCGCAGCGTGCGAAAGGCGGTGAGGCAGGGCGTTCCGGTGGGGTGCACCATCTGCTTCACCCAGATGTCACCCGGCTGCACATCGCGTGCGTTGGCGATCGGCGCGTCCAGCGTCAGCTCCTCCCACTCCGGCCAGCCGTGCACCAGCGCGGTGTAGGTCTTGTGGATGCGGCGCTCCTGCATGGCCATGCCAAAGAGACGCGCCAGCTCGTGGTTTTTCGCTATCAGCACCACGCCGCTCGTCTCGCGGTCCAGGCGGTTGATGATGGAGACCTGCCCGCCATTGGCGATCTCATAGGAAAGCAGGTCGCACACACGGTGCCAGAGCGTGGGCGGCCCCTTGGGATCTCCGGGGTGGATCTGCAGCGGCGCAGGCTTGTCCACGACGATGTAGCCCTCCGCCTCGTCGATGATGGTGAAAGTGGCGTTGTTCCGGATGCTCACGGCGGCGGGTTCATGGCGGGCAGTCCCAGCTTGTGCGCAAAGACCACGGGCTGCGGATCGGTGATGTAGTCGGCGTCATCAAAGTGCCACCACTCGGACTCCAGCTGCGTGAAGCCCGCCTCCTTCATCGCTGCGTTCAGGATCTGCAGGTTTTGCCGCACCACGGCGTCTCCGCCCTGGTAGTGGATGCCCGCGTGGGCAAAGTCCTGGTCAAAGCCCGTGGGCATGCGCTGCGGCCGCCCTCTGGCATCCACCAGCGTCAGATCCACGGCGATGCCCCCGCAGTGGCGGCTCCAGCCGGAGTTTGGGGAAAGGTACATGCCCGTGCTGCCGGCGGCCTTGTGCAGCGCCTCCTGCGCCTCAGGCGGGCGGTAGGCGTCCCAGATGCACAGGCCGCAGCCCTGCGCACGCAGCAGCTCCTGCGCCTTTTTGAGCTTTGCCGCCGTCTCTGTGCGCAGCAGGCAGGGCATGCGTGCGGGGTAGATGGGCCGCCCGGTCACGTTGTCCGCCGTGCCGTATTTCATGTCGATCACGATGCCCGGCACCGCCTCGCGCACGTCCACCAGGCTGCGCTGCCGCGCCTGCTTCATCACCTGGGCTGCGGGGTGCATGCCGCTGCCGGGGCGGGGCTGGGTGCAGGCCATGCCCACGAGGGCAGGGGCCATGAGGAGGATGAGACGCAGTCGCTGCCGGGAATCTGAAGTCATGCCGAGTTTTTTGCTTCCGTATTCACGCACGGCGGGGCAAGTTTGCAAACTCAGCCACCTTTCATGCGCTTTCAAATCCTCAACACCCTGCTGCACTGCCTGGCCTTTTACCTGGGGGCGGGCATCGGCTCCTTCCTCAATGTGGTCATCTACCGCCTGCCGCTGGGCATCTCGGTGAACAATCCCCGCCGCAGCTTCTGCCCCTCCTGCAAGTACAAGATCCCCATGTGGCAGAACATCCCGCTGCTGAGCTGGCTGCTGCTGCGTGGCAAATGCGCCAGCTGCGGCTGCAGGATCTCCATCCGCTACTTCCTCGTGGAGCTGCTCACCGGCGTGATGTTTTACCTGGTCTTTCTGAAGATCAGCGGGGAGTACGCAGCGGGGGGGAATCCCTGGCCCATGATGAAGCTGTGGGGCCCGCAGGTGCTCTGCCTCTGGCTTTTCATGAGCCTGCTCATCTCAGGCACCTTCATCGACATTGATCACTTCATCCTCCCGCACACCATCACCATCGGCGGTGCGGTGGCGGGCGTGCTCTGCTCCTGGTGGGTGCCTGCCCTCATGATGGAGGAGACCCACACGCGCGGACTGCTTGTCTCCCTGGCCAGCGCCGCCCTGGGCCTGGGTGGGCTGTGGGCCGTGGTGGAGCTGGGAAAGCTGGCCTTTGGCCGCAAAAAGTACGTCTTTGAGAAAGAGGAGAGCTGGGAGGTCACCCAGCCGGATGAGAACGAGCCCCCCGTCGTCGTCTTTGGCGAGCACCGCTATGAGTGGCAGGATCTCTTCACGCGTGCCACCGACCGCATGGTCGTCTCCTGCTCCAGCCTGCAGGTGAATGACCGCAGCTTTGGCGCCGTGACCGCCGAGCTGTGGATGGAAAAGCTCAAGGTGCGCGAGGGCTCGGAACTGCATGAGATACCGCTGGAGGGCGTCTCCATCCTCAAGGCCAGCACCACGCAGGTGGTCATCCCCCGCGAGGCCATGGGCTTTGGCGACGTGCTCTTCCTCATGATGATCGGTGCCTTCACCGGCTGGCAGTCCGTGCTCTTCACCATCCTCGCCGCCTCCGTCATCGGCACCCTCTTTGCCGTCATCCACCGCGTGACCGGCCGTGCCGAATGGGGGGCTAAGATCCCCTTTGGTCCCTACCTCGCCCTCGGCGCCGCCATCTGGGTCTTCTACGGCCCGCAGTTTGTGGACTGGTACTTCAGCCAGGTGATCTGGCGGTAGCATCGTTCCAGCGCCCTCTGCGCCCAAGTTTTGGTTGAAGGCGCGTCTCCGCGCCCATACCATTCAGCATCATGGCGGCGCTGCTTCAAATCCCCAGCATCAAAAATGCAACCGCCTTCCATCTGGAGCGCTGGCGGAAGGTATGCGCCGATCCCAGCCTGCAGCGCCTGCCGGATCGCATCGAAACCAACCGCTACGGACACATCGTCATGATGTCGCCACCTGGATTCTCACACACCACGCGCCAGTCGGCGGTCTTTGCGCACTTGCTGACGTCAATGCCCCCCGGCGCGAGTGTTGAAGTTGCGGTGCTTACCAGCGATGGTGTCAAAGGCGTCGATGTAGCATGGATCTCCGAGAGCCGTGTGAAGCGTGGTTTGAAGGAAGATGTGCTGACTATCGCGCCGGAGATTTGCGTTGAGGTTGTGTCACCGGGGAACACCCGGCAGGAGATGGAGAACAAGCGTGAACTTTACTTTGCCGCAGGTGCCGAGGAGGTGTGGTTCTGCGATCAAAAGGGAGTGCTGCATTTCTTCATCAAAGGCAGCGAGGAGACGGCGGCGAAGGCGTCGGCATTGTGCCCTTCGATGCCGAAACGGGTGAAGGTGTAGAGGTCAAAGTGAAGCAGCCCTGTGCCTGTGGAAAAGGGGAACGCTGCGCAAACTCAGCCGTGTAGAAACATCTCGAAGTGTGTGAAGGGAGGAGCGCAGCCTTGTTGCCCGGCAACAAGGCTGCTTTCCTGAGCCAGTCTCTCGCTCTTCCTACTCCGCCTTCTTCGCCCCGGCCTTCTTCTTGCCAGCCCCTTTGCCTTTGGCCTGCGGCTGCACGGGGGGATTCACCTCGCCTTCAAAGGCTTTGTTGCCATACGCGAGGCGTGGCGGGGGCATGCTTTCCTTCACCTCGGCCTGCAGGCGCAGGATCTCGGCCTTCAGCTCCTTCACAGTGTCGGCGTAGGCGGGGTCGTTGTAGAAGCTCTTGGTCTCCAGCGGGTCCTTCTCGCGGTCCATCAGCTCCCAGTCGTCCACGTCCGGCTTGTAGTAGTGGATGAGCTTGTAGCGGTCGGTGATCACGCCGTAGTGCGGGCGCACGTGGTGCGGCACCGGGTACTCGTAGTAGTGGTAGTACAGGGACTTGCGCCAGTCGGCCGGCGTCTCTCCTTTGAAAAGCGGCACCAGGCTGCGGCCATGCACATCAGGCAGGTTCGGGCACTGGGCGATGTCCAGGAAGGTGCTCGCAAAGTCGATCAGGCTCACGATCTTGTTGTTCACGGAGCCGGGCTTGATCACCCCCGGCCAGCGGACGAGGAAGGGCGTGCGCAGGGATTCCTCAAAGATCCAGCGTTTGTCAAACCAGCCGTGCTCGCCCAGGTAGAAGCCCTGGTCGCTGCTCAGCATGACCACGGTGTTTTCTGTCAGGCCTTCTTTGTCCAGGTAATCCAGCACGCGGCCCACATTGTCGTCCACCGCCTTCACGCAGGCGAGGTAGTCGTGCATGTAGCGCTGGTAGCGCCACTTCACCAGATCACGGCCGGCGGGCGCGGCTTCGCGGTACTTCGCATTGCGCGGCTCGTAGTAGGCATCCCAGGCCTTCTTCTGCTCCGGGTTCAGATTGCCCGGAGTCACCAGCTTGGTGTCGCGGTCCGTCATCGTGCGGTCGATCCCCATGTCGTGGTCGCTCACCGCCTTGCTGCGGCCCGAGTAGCTGTCAAAGAGCGTCTCCGGCTCCTCATACACGCGGTCTTTGTCAAAGCCCAGGTAGCGTGCCGGCGGCTCCCACTCGCGGTGCGGGGCCTTGTGCTGGCACATCATCATGAAGGGCTTCGTCTTGTCGCGCTTTTGCAGCCACTCCAGCGTCAGATCGCCGATGATGTCCGTGGTGTAGCCTTCGAGCTTCACGGGTTTGCCGTTGTCGATCATGGGCGGGTTGTAGTACACGCCCTGGCCGGGGAGCACGTTCCAGTAGTCATAGCCCACGGGGTCGGTCATGAGGTGCCATTTGCCGATCATGGCCATCTGGTAGCCCTTCTCATGCATCACCTTCGGGAAGGTGGGCTGGCTGCTGTCAAACTTGCTGTTGCTGTTGTTGTAGAAGCCGTTGGCGTGGGAGTACCTGCCTGTCTGGATCACTGCGCGGCTGGGGCCGCAGATGGAGTTCGTCACGAGGCAGCGGTCAAAGCGCATCCCATCTTTGGCGATTCGGTCCATGTTCGGCGTCTCCAGCAGCTTGCGCTGGTCGCCGTAGCAGCTCATGGCCTGATAGGCCAGGTCATCGCAGAAGATGAAGACGATGTTCGGCGGCTGCGCGGCGCTGGCGGCAGCCGCGAGGAGGAGGGAGGCGAAGAGGGCGCGGATCATGGGAAAGGGGGGGGATGACAGGTGGGAAACGCAGGCGGAATGCGTTGCAACGAAATGCGAACGAAGGAAACGCGGCGTCTTTGCAAGAAAATTGGCGCATGGCGGGCAGACCCGCCACGGGGGGGCGCAGCACCCGGCGCGCCCGCCCTGCGGCACCCCCACACCACACCCTACCAGCCCATGCTGCATCCTGCAGCAGGCGTGGTCTTCACTGGTGGCGGCGCGGCCTTGTGCAAATTCATGCAGTTTTCTCTTTGACATCCGGAAAAGTGATCCCAACTGAATTTGTCGGTATGAATCAACCAAAACCGACATCCACCACCGCTTCCAGCCTTCCGGCCAGGAAGATCACCCGTCAGCAGCTCGCCGCCCATTGCGGGCTTTCCGTGCGCATGATCGATGAACTGACCAGCACCGGCGTGCTGGGTCATTTCAAGATCGGCAAAGCCGTGCGCTACGACCTCGCCGAAGTCGAGGCCGACCTGCGTGCACGGTATTACGTGCCAGCACATGGTAGGGAGGGCTGTCCCCAGCCCTCCGCGCCGGCAGCCACCACCACCCTCAACCCCCGCGCCTGAGCCGCCCATGCACACCCCATCCATCCACACAGACGCCCCGGCCCCCAGCACCCCGCGTCCGCTGCCACTCGGCGCGGCGCTGCCGCCCGTGCAGGCCTTTGACCCCGCATGGCTGCCCGGCCCCTTCCGCGCCTGGATCAGCGACATCGCCGAGCGCATGCAGTGCCCGCCGGAGTTTCCCGCCGTCGCCGCCATGACCGCGCTCTCCAGCATCGCCGGGCGGCGCTTCTGCATCCAGCCCAAGACGCAGGACGAGGCCTACACCGAGTTCCCCCACCTCTGGGGCATGCTCATCGGCAGCCCCTCCATGATGAAAAGCCCCGCCATGCAGGCCGCCATGCGTCCGCTCAAGCAGATGGAGGAGCTGCTGCAAAGAGAGCACGAAGGCCGTGAGGCCAGCCGCCAGGCGGACGAGATCGCCGCACGCATGCGCCGTGCTGCTCTGGAGTCCGAGGCACGCCGCGCCACGCGCAAAGGAGAGCCCTTTGACTTCACCCAGCTCATCGGCCCCGCCGAGGGCCAGCCCACACCGCTGCGCCGGCTCTTTGTCAATGACGCCAGCCTGGAGGCCCTCGGCGAAGTCCTGCGAGACAACCCCACCGGCACCCTCTACTACCAGGACGAGCTCTCCGGCCTCCTGGCCCAGATGGAAAAGGAGGGCAATCAATCCCTGCGCGCCTTTCTGCTGCAGGCCTGGAGCGGCAAGGAAGGCTTCACCTTTGACCGCATCGGGCGCGGTCGGCGCTACATCGAGGCCTGCGCCCTCAGCGTGCTCGGCAGCATCCAGCCCGGCGTCGTGGCCGCGCATGTGCGTGCCGCCACCGGGCACACCACGGGGGCAGACGGCTTCCTGCAGCGTTTTTCATTAATGGTGTGGCCGGACGTCAGCCGCGACTGGGAGGACATCGACCGCCCGCTCGACTTTGAGGCCGAGTGGGACGCGCGGGATGTCTTCGACTCCATCGAAAATCTCACCACCGCCCAGCTCATCCAGAACGGCATCCGCCCCGGGCGCGATGGCGTGCCCGTCTTCCGTTTCGCCCCCAATGCGCAGGAGCTCTTCAGCCACTGGCGGCGCACGCTGGAGCTGCGCCTGCGCGCAGGCACCCTGGCCCCCGTGATGGAGGCCCACCTGGGCAAATACCGCAAGCTCGTGCCCGCCCTGGCCCTGCTCATCCATGTGGCCGACCGCCCCGCCGGGAGCGTCAGCCTCTCCGCGCTGGAGAGCGCCATCTCCTGGGCCGCCTGCCTGGAGACCCACGCCGCCCGCGTCTTCGCCTCCGGCACCCTCGCCGAAGCCTCCGCCGTGCACAGCCTGCTGAAAAAGCTCCTGGATGGCACCTCCGGCCTGCCGGGAGTGTTCAAGGCGCGGGATGTGAAGCAGAGAAACTGGAGCGGCCTCACTCATTCCGAGGATGTCGAATCTGCGTGCGACCTGCTGGTTGATCACGGCTGGCTCATCGCTGCGGCAAAGCCATCAAGCACCCAAGGCGGACGTCCTACCACAACCTACCATCTCAATCCATTGGCTCAAATGTCATCTGCCACCGCATCGCCCTCATCCCATGATCAAGCCAGGTTTTGAGGGTTTTGAAGGTTTTGAGGGTGTGTTTTTGGAGGGAATGTTTTTTCGTGAAGGGCTTGGATGAAAGAGCGGTGGGCATTGCTCCATGGCGTTCCCTCCAGTGGGCGGCCTGTTGTGGGCTGTCCTCCCTGCACTCAGGGGCCTGTCCGCGCTCAGCGGCACCGCATGCACTCCCTCCTCCTTAGTGCCTTCAAGACCTTGTTGTTCATAAGTGTGTGCCACAACCATGATAGACAAGAATCTGGCCTCCTTCATGATGTGACCAGCCGCTCACAAATTCGAAATCGCAGCCTGAAAAGCGAAAGACTTCACCCAACATGGTGCTCAGAAGGTGGTGTTGTCATGATTATGGTGAGAGGGGTGTCCTCCTGGCAAACGCAGCAGATCCTTAGAATGATGCTGATGTCTGTTCACGGCATCATTTTAAAAACAGCAGAGCCCCAAGGTTAAGCCCCGCAATCAATGTGAGATTAACCACGACATCGAATGGCTGATGCACATAGCCGAGGCCGTCCACTTGTGCCTGAGTACTAAATCTAAGATCAGGCTTGATCCTCAAGGCCAGTCCGCCCACAAGCTGGGCCACAATGAGGGAGCCAACCCACGCAAGAGCGAGTGTCAGGAATGCATTCATGGCAAACCAGTGAGCCATGATCAAAACTCCAGCATAGGTGCCTGCAGCGCTTGAGTACCATAGAGTGGGTAAAGCCAGGGTTTTCATCTGAACTGGAGTGATGGTGCATCATCCTGCATGATCGCGCAAAAGGCATGTTCTGAATGCATGGGCATGCATAGGAGGGAATCTTGCATACATGGCCCACCAAGGAATCGTCTGACTTTCACCACGTCAGCGAGTCAAAAAAACTGTCCCTTTTAAAAACGCACCCTCAAAACCTTCAAAACCCTCAAAACCTCCTTCTTTAAGTCCTGGCGGAGCCTGTCATTCAGCCCTCTTATCTGTTTGGAGACCACCAGCCGCCGCTGATTGGATCCCCTGCTTTTGCGCTCGACGAGCCGCTGCCGGGCTGAGTAATCTTTGGTCATGATCCGGCTTTTCATGCTGCTGCTTTGCTTTCTGGGACTGGTGGCGCAGGCTGCCGGGCCTGAGGGTGCCGCCAGGGCTGCGGAGCTGAAGACGCGCATATTTCACAAGGTGCCGTCTGATCTTTTGTCGATCACGGAAGAGGTGGATCAGGATGCTGTGGCTGCGGACCCCTTTGCAACGACACCTCTGCGGAAGCCGGGCGAACCTGTGCCGCTGATCAAGTCGGCACGTGATCGACTGGCTGAGGATGGGGTGACCTTTCCAGAAGGGGCCAGCGCCTCCTTTGATCCCTACTCAGGCACGCTCACCGTTGTGAACACGCAGGCAAATCTGGACCTGTGCGAGGCTTATTTTGACAGCAGCGGCCTGCACTATCCACATCACGTGAGCTTTGTCCTGACTGTGGTGGAGGGGCCGGGGGAGATCATCCGTGAGGCGAGTGCAGCGGTGGCGCAGGATGATGCCGCCAAGGTGCTCGCGGGACTGTTGCAGCAGGCGGCCACGGCGGAGCCTCAGGTGCGCGTGGTGCAGGATGCCTATTTAGAAACGAAGTCCGGCACACGTGCCACGACGCGCTCGGTGAAGGAGCATGCCTGCCCCATCTTCAGCATGGATGATCAAGGCCGCCTCTCCTCCGATCATGAAATGCGGATGATCGGCCTGAATTTGGAAATGGAGCCGGCCATCGGGGCTGACGGGAAGACCATCGACCTCAGCTACACCCTGGAGCTGAGCCCTGCACCGCCCCAGGAGCGCAAGATGACCTCGGCAGATCCCGCCACGGGAAGTCCCGTCGAGTTTCCATCTGTCGCGGTGCCCATGCTGCGTCTGGTGGCAGAGGCCACTGTGCAGGCGGGCAGCACGCGGTTGCTCGGGGTGGTCAGCCCCTATGGCAAGACAGTTGCCGGGCGCAGAGAGGTGCAGTGGGCGGCCTTCCTCACCACAAACAAGATCAGGATAGACAATGTTTCGCGTGTCAGGCCCCAGCTCCCGGCGGCGGCGCTGCAGGTGCCCTCTGGCATGCGCAGGACCGCCCTGCGCGTGACGCCCGGGCTTTTGGAAAATGAATGCCTGAAATCCGGGCAGACGCTTCAGCCCTACCTCGACACCCACGGCATTCTGCCGGTCGCAGGCGCGGCGGCAGCGATCCATGAGGATGTGCTGACGGTGGTGAATACGCAGGAGAACATCGAGCGCATCATGGCGCTGGTGGATCACCTGACCTCGAAGCTGCCGCGCACCGTGGCGCTGACACTGCACAGCGTGCGTGGCTCTGGCGCATTCCTGCGCAGCCTCGCCGCGCAGGCTGCAGCGCAGCATGACCACGACTCTCAGTGGCGGCAGGTGCAGCAGGCGCTGGATGCCGGGAGCCATGATCTCAGGCGGGTCGGCACCAGCCGGATGGAAACCAAGTCGGGCGCACGCGCCAAGCTGGAGTCCGTGCAGGAGTACTCGTTTCTGAGCCACTACGGCCAGGACAAGAATGGCCGCATGGCGGCGCAGTTTGAAACCAGCCGGGCGGGATCCATCCTGGAGTTTGAGCCCACGCTGAACACCTGGGATGACAGCACGGAGCTCAATCTCTCTCACGAATTCCATCCTCTGCCGCCAGAGGTGGCGCGCGTCGTCATGCTGAGTCCTGGTGCCAGAAAGAGGCAGAGCTTTCCCATCATGCACGCACATGCCCAGCAGACGGTGACCGGGTGGCATGTGAAGAATGGCAGCACGCGGTTGTTTGCCCTGCTCAAGCCTCCGGGGGAAGAGGCGGCGCGAGATGAGCTGATCGCCACCTTTCTGCACTGCGATGTGATGCCCCAAAGCGCACGCATCAAGCCAGGCGGCCCCACGCTGCAGCAGATGCTGGCCAGTGTGGCAAAGGTGGACTCGCAGGAGCAGTTCGTGCGCAGTTTCAGGGTGTCGCCGGATTTTATTTCAGGCCCGGTCAATGAGCGGACGAATGGCGAGGTCTTTGATCAATCCAAGCGCCAGAGCGTGCAGGAGGTTCTGGTAGAGCATGGTATCTCATTTCCGCAGGGAGCCTGGGCGCGCAGCGGTGGTGCCACCAGCCAGATCACGGTCAGAAACACCACGGAGAATCTGGACAAGGTGCAGAAGTTTGTGGAATGGATGGAGCGTGAAAAAGCCCTCGCGCGCGTGGTCGTCACGTCCCAGGTGCTGGAGGCACCGGGCACGCTGGTGAGGAAGCTCATGGCAGAGACCGCTGGGCGGTGCGATCACCGCAGGGAGCTGCAGCAGCTGATTGAGGCCGTGCATCAGGGCAGCGCCAGGCACCTCGGCCTCTCCCGCATCGAGATCAGGGCGGGAGCCAAAGGCAAGGCGGAGCAGGGCGTGCAGCATCCCTACTTTACCGGCGCAGTGGAAAACGATGCGCGCCTCGTCGGTTCGCGCACGGTGGTGGAGGCCGCAGGCAGAGCAGGGGATGGTGTGGTCGGTCTCACCCTCGACTCAGAATTCCACACGGCTGATCCGCACGAGCACAAGGAGGAGGTCATCGATGCCGAAGGCCGTCGTCTGGAGCTGACGCTGACCGATTTCCACCTCATGCAGCTTTCCGCCGAAACGGTGGTGCCAGATGGCTGTGCCCGCATGCTCGCCGTGTGGAAGCCGCTGGGAAAGCAGGAGGCGGAAAATGCAGATGTGCTGCAGGTGCTGTTCGTCACGTGTGATCAGGTGCGTGGCCGGGAGTGAGGGCTGGCCGGATAGTGGTCCGCACAGTCCCTGTGCGGCGCGTGGTATCCAGGATCGGCTTCTTCCCACATTTCCGCGTGCTGATTCAGGCGCGGTGTGTGGTTGGTGGTTTGCCCTCGAGCCTAAGGCGCTGGACTCTGCGCTGCGTGGGGTGGCTTGGGGACCGTGGGGCTTGCGTGCCGCACAGGGGACTGTGCGGACCACTTTGCTGCCGCCTGTGTGGTGCGCTGGGGGGCGGATCACGGATGCTGGTGCTGGCGCTGGACCAACTCAGCCTGTCGGCTCAGAGCGGGATCTCGGTGGTGTCGTGAGGCGAATAGCCATAGATGCGAATGGCATGCTCTCCGATGGAATAGTCAAAACCGATCTGGTCCAAAATCGCACAAAGCTCCTGTGTGTGGTCCACGCGCTGCGGGGGCAGGCGGCTGTTATACTCTGAGTGCCGCAGTTCCAACCATGCCACGGAGATCATGGGCATCGGAACGTGATGCCACCACTCGAGGTCCCAGGCGGAAACGAAATCGGAGTCAATGCAGCGATAACGAAAGTATGGCGCCCACACTGCTTCAGACCGCATTGCGGCGAGCAGTTCATTCCACTTCGTATCGTTGGCCAATCCAGAAAGATTGAGACGTGCGGCCAGTGCCCTGAACTTCTCTATTTCGCCCTCACGGGCTGAGTTGGCGTTTGGTCCGATCATGCTGCGCTGGTTGTATTTCTTCGAGTTGGAAGCTCCATCACCCGGCAGGATTGTTCAAAGTGATTCAGCTTCCGCGAATCAGGGTGGGGAATGCGGTGACGTGCGCGCCGAGATTGAAGGCGGGGTTATGTCTGTTGATGAGAAGGGCAGGGACGCTCGTCCGGAGCCGATGTGGACATCGGCGCTCCAAGTAATGAGCCGTGCTACGCAGCGCTGGGTGGGTCAGTGCATCGTCGTGCCAGACTCTGCTGCTATCTACCTCTTCAGCCCCTTCCAAACCGCAGGCAGTCTTTCCTTCACCAGGCGGGCGCTGGCGGGGGGCATGAGGGCTGGGGTGAGGGGGATGTTTTTGGTGTCTTCAAAGTCGTAGTGGCCGGGGCTGCGGGAGTATTTGTAGTCCTTGTCCAGGCTGCCGTCTCCGGAGAGCTGGATGCCCACCTCCTCCACATGGGGGACGGAGAGGTAAAACTGGCCGCGCTCCATCACGCAGGATTCGCCGGGCTTGAGGCGCAGTTTGGCGCGGGCCAGCTCCTGAAAGAGCTCGCGTGCGGTGGACTGGGCGGGGTTCACAAAGGTGCGGTGCTCGGCGATGAGGTCGTGGTAGGCGTCTTCTTTCCGCAGGGCGGCAAAGGCGGTGTCGATCTCGTCCTGCGCGAGCGGGAAGTGGGTGCAGCCCAGCACGATGGTCTGCAGCGGCTGCTTGGGCTGCGCGGCGCTGTAGGCGGCGGTGAGGGCGCGGGCCTCCTTCAGCGCGTAGGAGGAGACGGATTCAGGAAAGGCGGTGTCTCCTTCGATGGCTCCGGCCAGCGTGGTGCTGCCCTGCTGCACGATCAGCGGCACACTGTGGCCCGCACGACCCAGCGTGGTGGTGATGGTGCGCGGATACACCTTGCTGGCGCAGGTGCCCACGGTGGCCAGGATGCCGATGCCGCCGTCTGAGTTTGACTCCAGCACGCCGCGTGCTCCGGCCTCCACCACACCCACCACGATCACGGGCAGCCCCCAGGCGGCCACGGCTTTGCGCACGTCGTCCAGGCCGTAGGCGGTGGCGGTGTTGCAGGCGATCACGATGGCCTTCACGGGCGGCTTGTTGTAGTGCGGGGTGTCGCCCTCGGCAGGCCACGCACGGCGGCCCAGGAGAAAGATGGCGTCTTTGAGGATGAGCTCCTTGAGGTAGTCGGTGCGCTGCACGGCGGAGTAGTTGCCGTAGGGCATGTTGGCCTGGTCGCCAAAGTAGATGAACCGCTCCTGCGCAAAGTCGGGCACGCCATCGGCGCCGGGCTGCAGGGTGTTGTTGTCAAAGGCATCCAGCGTCAGCAGCGCCTCCAGCACGGTCAGCCCGCCGATGCCGGAGTCAAACACGCCGATGGGCAGGTGGCGTGTGGTCTCGGCATCGCTCCACGCGGTGGTGTCCACGGTGAAGGCCGCTTTGCCATCAGGATGGCTGCGCACATGCTCGATGAGGTCTGCGGCCTGGGCGGCGGTGGCCAGCAGGATCAACGTGGTGAGTGTTTTCATGGGGCGGCCAGGGGTGGGGGTCGGAAAAAAGGCGCAACATTCATGCCAAGCAAACGATCTTGCCCTCATGCTGGGGGCACCTCATTAGGAGAAGGCAAACAGCAGCCTGCCAAAGAACACGGCGGCCACCATGCCCACAAAGTCGGCGGTGAGGCCCGCCACCAGGGCGTGGCGAAAGCGGCGCACGCCCACGCTGCCGAAGTACACGGTCAGCACGTAGAAGGTGGTCTCCGTGGAGCCATAGAGGATGCCGGCGGTGAATTTCACCATCTCGCCCAGGTCCGGGCGGGTCAGGATCTCATTCAGGATGCCCTGCGCGCCGCTGCCGCTGAGCGGGCGCATCAGCGCCAGGGAGAGCAACTCCACGGGAAAGCCCAGCACATTCAGCACCGGGGCCAGCAGGTACTCCAGGAGCTGGAAGGCACCGGATTCCCGCAGAATGGCCAGCACGGTGAGCATGGCCACGAGGTAGGGCATGATGCGCACCGCCACCTGAAAGCCCTCCTTGGCCCCGTCCACAAATTCCTCATACACCCGCACCCCGCGCGCCCAGGCCACACCCACGGCCAGGATGAGGATGGCCGGGATGGCCAGGCCGGAGGCTCCGTCCATGACCCGACGCCACACGGGCGGCTCCACCGGCCCCTGCGCTGCGGCGGCGGTGCGTGCCTCCTTCTTCTTTAAAGAGAGCGCCTTTTCCGCATCCGCCTTGCGCTGCGCGGCCTTCGTCATCATGCCGGAGATGCCGGTCTGCTGCAGCACCGTCTGCCGCCATGCGGGCGGGCCCAGCTCCAGCACCGTGACGCCGAGAAAGAGCACGCCCAGCACGGTGAGCCAGAAGCGCCCCCGGCCTGTGATGCCCGCAGGCCGCGTGGTCGTGGCGGCGCCCTCCGCCGCCAGCTCGTCCGGCTGCACGGCAAAACCCGGCAGGCGCTGAAAGCTCTTGGCCGCCAGCACCGCCGCCACGGAGGCGCAGGCCGTGGCCAGGATGGTGGGCACGATGACGCGAAAGCTGTGGCTCACACCCGCCGCATTAAGAAAATTCATCGCCGTCATGGGGATGAGCGTGAAGGCCCCGGTGTTCAGCGCCAGAAAGGTGATCATGGCATTGCTGGCGCTCTGCTTGTGCGGGTTGATCTCCTGCAGGTGGCCCATGGCCTTGAGGCCCAGAGGCGTGGCGTTGTTGGACAGGCCCAGCATGTTGGCGGAGAGATTCATCACCATGGCGCTCATGGCCGGGTGGCCGGTGGGCACATCGGGAAAGAGGCGGCGCAGCAGCGGGGAGAGCACGCGCACCACGGCCTCCAGCACGCCCGCCTTTTCCAGCAGGCGCAGGACGCCCAGCCAAAACATCATCATGCCCGCCAGCGGCAGGGCGATGCCCATCACCGCCTTTTCCGCCGCCTTCATCGCGGCATCGATGACGCTGGCGTCTCCCGAAATCCGCCCGACCAGCCCGGCGACGAGCAGGCCGGTAAAGAGAAGCGTGGCCCAGATGTAGTTCAGCATGCTAAGGATGAGGAAAAAATGACAACACAGTAACCATAAGATGGGGTAATGCGTAAACGTTTACGCGCAGGCCACAAGCGCCAACAGACTCCCTTCATTTCCTTCATGCCCTGTCCCATCCAGCTCGCCAGCAAACTCAGCGGCCTCAGCCAGCATGTCATCCGCATCTGGGAGAGGCGCTACAGTGCTCTGAGCCCCAGCCGTACCTGCACCAACCGGCGCATGTACTGCGATGAGGCTGTGAAGCGCCTGAAGATGCTCAAAGTGCTCACGGAAAACGGCCACCGCATCGGTGGTGTGGCCCGCCTGAGCACCGCCGAGCTGGAGGCGCTGGTCAATGGCCTGACTGCCCCGCCCGAGGCCGCACAGGCCCCGGCACCCGCTGCCTTGCCCGGCACCTCCCTGCCCGCAGAGCCCGCCACTCCGGTGCCCGTGGCAGAGCCCGCCACGGCCCAGGCGCTGAGTCCCGAAGAGAGCGTGGAGGAGGCCCTGGCCGCCGCCAAGCGCTACGACTGCGAAGGCCTGCGCCGTGTGCTCCTGCAGGCCCGCATGCACTATGGGCAGCGCGGCATGCTGCACCGCGTCATCTGCCCCATTTTGATCAAGGTGGGCAGCCAGTGGCAGTTTGGCGAGATGCGCCCCGGCCACGAGCACATCCTCACCGCCATCATCCGCGAGATCCTGCTCACCCCGGTGCCCGGCAGCCAGGTGCCGTTGCATGCCCCGGAGCTCATCGTGGCCACACCCGCTGGAGAGCTGCACGAACTAGGCGCGCTCATCGTCGCCGCCTCCGCCCGCGACCTCGGCTGGTATGTGACCTATCTCGGCCCCAATCTCCCTGTGGAAGAGATCGCCGCCTGCGCCATCGCGCGAAATGCCACCGCCGTGGCGCTCAGCGTCGTATATCCAGAGAGCTGCCCCGTCATCACTGAAAAGCTGCGCCGCATCCGCGATCTCCTGCCCCCCACCATGCGCCTGATCGTGGGTGGGCGCTCCGCCGAGAGCTACCGCACTATTTTACCCGAACTGGCCATCAAGTGGGTCAGCTGCCTGCACGGCCTGGACGATGCCCTGTGCAAGACCCCGCGCTGAGCGGAATCACACGGCATGAGAGGGCAGGACAGGGCAGGGGCACGCATTTTGCAGCCGCCACACGCTTTTAAAAACTCGTCCGGGTTGCGCGTATTATGCACCCCTCTACTCTGCACGTCCCATGCTTCTCTACCGCACCACCACAGGCCTCTTCATCAAGTCCGCCACCTCCTGGCACGCCGTGCCGGAAACCAACTGGGACGCCCTGCTTGAAATCGCAGGCCTCGGAGCCTACCTGGCGCAGATCGCCAGCACCACGCCTGCCGTGGACGCCCCGGCGGCAGACACCCTCCTCGCCCCCATCGTTTCGCAGGAAGTGTGGGCCGCAGGCGTGACCTACTTCCGCAGCCGCACCGCACGCATGGAGGAGAGCAAAGACGCCGGCGGCGGCAGCTTCTACGACCGCGTGTATGCCGCAGACCGCCCCGAGATCTTTTTCAAAGCCACCCCTCAGCGCGTCGCCCGCCCCGGCCAGCCCATGCACCTGCGCAGCGACTCCAAGTGGATGGTGCCCGAGCCCGAGCTGACCCTCTGCATCAACAGCCGTGGCGAGATCATCGGCTACACCGTGGGCAATGACCTCTCCTGCCGCGACATCGAAGGCGAGAACCCCCTTTATCTGCCGCAGGCCAAATGCTTCAAGCTCTGCGCCGCCCTCGGCCCCGCCATCCTCATCCAGAGCGAAGCGCCCGCGCCCACCACCCGCATCCATCTGCAGATCGACCGCGCCGGAGCCGCCGCCTTTGAGGGAGAGACCACCCTCTCCCAGCTCAAGCGCACCCCCGCCGAGCTGGCCGGATTCCTCTTCCGCGACAACACCTTCCCCACCGGCACCTTCCTCATGACCGGCACCGGCATCGTCCCCGGAGACGAGTTCACCCTGCAAAGCGGAGACGTCATCAGCATCACCATCGATGGCATCGGTACGCTGGTGAATCCGATGGCGTGAGGATGAAGCGGGCAATGGCAGAGCGGGGGGATCATCTTGATCCTCCTGGCTCAGTGCCGCCCGTTTCTTGAGAAGCCGGGCATCGCAGCAGCTCACCTGCGACCGTCATATGAGCTCGTTCCTGCGCAACGCTGCCCGAGTATGCTCCGCTCTGCCCCTGTGTAGTATGTATTATGGGTGACAGGGGGGCGGTGTGGATCAGGGGCGCAGTGTGACAACGCGCAAGCGGCAGGCAACAGCACAAGCATGCGCAGCCAGATTGAGAGAGACGAAGTCTTCATGGCGGTTTAGCAGGGTCGGTCATGGTTAAAACGTTGCCGGACGGGCCAGCTTGCAACAACCGCCGCCTCTTGCTGTTTGCACAAGGGTGTTTCAAGGTGCGTCGGATGCAGCCTGCAGCGGCACGTCCTGAAAGGCAGGAGCCTCGTGGTCGGGGACTTCACAGCGCGGAATATCGCGGACTATCCGGGCAGGTGGCGAAGTCATGACCGGCACCGGCATCGTCCCCGGAGACGAGTTCACCCTGCAAAGCGGAGACGTCATCAGCATCACGATTGACGGCATCGGCACGCTGGTGAATCCGATGGCGTGATTTGTATTGCCGGATGCAGCAAGTGTGACATCCTTACACCATGAGCAATCGTCAGATCGCCATCGACCTGCTTGAAAAGCTGCCCGAAGACATGTCGCTGGCGGACATGGCGCGCGAGATTGAATTCGTGGCCGGAATTCGTGAAGGCTTTGAAGAGTTGGACCGCGGCGAAGGCATTCCCATCGAGAATGTGCGTGAGATGATGGAGTCATGGACTGCCGCGTGATCATCTCGCCGCGTGCGCTGCTCGACATAAAAGAGCTGGTTCGTTACATTTCCAAAGACAATCCGTCGGCTGCCAGACGCTTCGCTGAAAAGCTGCTTCATGCGGCTGAATCTCTGGCACAGATGCCAGAGCGCGGACGCATCGTGCCGGAACGAGATCGGTGCAGACTTCTTGCTTCGGCTGTTTTCCGTTATTCGGTGCAGGAATCGAACGTTTCAGGCCATGATGGATCGAGCGGGCATCGAATGGGGGGGCGCTCTGGTTTGAATAAACTGTCTAAGCCAGCGTCTGAAAACACTGTGCCCCTCCCGACCATGAAGCCTGCGGCTCTGCATTCCACGTTTGTCCTTTTCCTGCTCTGTCTCAGCAGCTGCCGCACAGACCCCACGCTCTCGGTCACCAGCAGTCTGCCAAAGCAGGGGCTGCGGGGCAGGACGCTGGCGGTGGGCGGGCTCACGGCACCGGGGGTGAATGTCTATCCCGGGCAGACGGAGGAGAGCATCATCCTGGTGAATGCGGAGGAGGAGATGCAGGCACGACTGAAGCGCTCGCGTGTGCTCAGCATGGCGGCGGTGCAGCAGGCGGTGGGCGCTGCGCCTTCCAGATTCAGCTCGGGAGTGCCCATCGTCCTCGGCAGCAAGCTCAGCCCCGCCTTCATCCGCAAGGCGCAGGCCCGGGGCATCGACTACCTGCTGTGGATCGATCTGCGGGACAACTTTGTGGATCAGGACTCCCGGCAAAACAGCTTCATCAAAACCGCCAGCTCCAGTTGCTGCTGTGGCAAGGTGAACGGCAAAACCTGCCGCACGGGATCTTGCGCCAGCGGGTGTGGCAGCTCGTGCCGCAGCAGCTCCAGAGTGGTGCAGAATGTGCTGAGCGCGGTGGCCCGGCGCACCGTGGCCGCCAGCTACTCGCTGCTGGACACCGCCACCGGCCATGTGGCGTGGCAGGCGGAGTCCATGCTGGCCAGGAGCCGCATCCGCAGCAACAGCTCCTCCACAGGCACTCCGCTCTCGCCCAGCATGCCGCTGCCACCCACGGAATCCGAGATCATGCAGCGCATGACCCGCGCCGCGCTGAAAAAGCTGCCGCAGTAGGCGGGGCGGGTTTGCTAAGCCAGCCGCCCTGGGAGCGCGGACTTCCAGTCCGCAGCAGGTCGCAGACACGGAGAAGACGGCACTGGGTCTTGAGGCGGCGCAAGCACGGTGATCCTCGGTGCGGCGGAGGGAAGTGGGAGACAAGAACTGCATGTGCGGCGGAGTGCTGCGGACTCGGAGGTCCGCGCGCCCGGGGCGGATTCTCCGCACGCACCCGTGCTGGACGAGGCCGCATTTCTCTCTAGAAACTCCGCCATCCATGACACTCACCGGACACCACCTCATTGCCGGCCGCGAGGCTGCTCCCCACGGCCATTTCTTCCACGCCTTCAATCCCACCACCGGCGCGCAGCTGGAGCCCGCCTTTGGCGATGCCACCCATGCCGAGGCCGATGAAGCCCTGCAGGCCGCAGATGCCGCCTTTGATGCCCTGCGCACCGCCACGCCTGAGACCCGCGCCCAGCTGCTGGACACCATCGCCGAAGAGATCACCACCCTGGGAGACGCCCTGCTGGAACGCGCCCATGCCGAGTGCGCGCTGCCCATGGCCCGCCTGACAGGTGAGCGCGGGCGCGCCATCGGCCAGCTCAAGCTCTTTGCCGCCCTCATTCGCGAAGGCTCCTGGGCGCAGCCCAGCGTGGACCACGCCATCCCGGACCGCCAGCCGCTGCCAAAGCCGGACGTGCGCCGCGTGCTGCTGCCCATCGGCCCTGTGGTGGTGTTTGGCGCGTCCAATTTCCCCTTCGCCATCGGCGTCATCGGCACGGACACCGTCTGCGCCCTGGCCTCCGGCTGCCCTGTGGTGGTGAAAGGCCACCCCGCACACCCCGGCACCTGCGAGATGCTCTCCCGCGCCGTGCTGGCCGCACTGCACAAGGTGGGCCTGCCTGCAGGCTGCTTCTCCCTCGTGCACGGAAAGGGCAATGACATCGGCACCACGCTGACGAAGCACCCGCTGACCCAGGCCGTGGCCTTCACGGGCTCCCTGCGCGGAGGCCGTGCGCTCATGGATGTGGCTGCAGCCCGCGCGCATCCCATTCCAGTTTATGCAGAAATGGGCTCTGTGAATCCCGTGTATGTGCTCCCCGGCGCTCTCAAGGAGCGTGCCGCCAAGATCGCCGAAGCCTACATCGGCTCGGTCACGATGGGCGTGGGCCAGTTCTGCACCAATCCCGCCGTGGTGCTCGGCCTCAAGAGTGACGGGCTCAAGGAGTTCGTCAGCAGCGCCTCCGCCTTTGCCGCCAAGGTGGCCCCCCAGACCATGCTGCATCGTGGTATCTGCGAGGCCTACGACGCCGGCACCGCCGTGTGGCAGACCATTGACGGCCTGGAGCTGGCCGGACAATCTGAAGCCGCCCCCAGCGAGGAGGCCTCCCAGGCAGCCTGCCGCATCTTCACCACCACCATCGACGTGCTGGAGTCCAACGCCGAGCTGCGCCGTGAGGTCTTCGGCCCCTGCTCCATCATCACCGAATGCGCCACGCTGGACGACATGCTGCGCTACACCGCCGGACTGGAAGGCCAGCTGACCGCCACCATCCAGGGCACCGAGCAGGACCTGCGCGACTACGCCCCGCTCATCCGCGCACTGGAGCGCAAGGTGGGCCGCATCATCTTCAACGGATTCCCCACCGGCATCGAGGTCTGCCCCTCCATGCATCACGGCGGCCCGTACCCTGCCGCCAGCCACAGCTTCTTCACCAGCATCGGCACCGGCAGCATCTACCGCTTTGTGCGCCCCGTGTGCTACCAGGGCTTCCCCGAAGAAGCGCTTCCTGAGCTCATCAAGGATGCCAATCCGCGCGGCGCCATGCGCATCGTGGATGGTGTGCTGACGCGGTAAGTTGCGGATTTTGTGAAAGCCGTTCGCGAATTGAAATTTTCACCATCTTAAGACGCAACCTTCGTCGCATAAATTGACACAACGCAGGCTGAAGGTTGCGTCCTCTGGCCGTGAGTGGTACGGAAGTTTGGTTTCGAAAGAGGGATTGATGCCTACCTCAACTCGTTGTAACTTCTACCTCAAATTCATGTCAGGCAGACGTACACGATTCAACTTCAAACGCAAAATTGCTGAGATGCTGCCACCAGTGGAGGAACTTAAGCACTTGGAAAAGAATGTGCGCTATGGTGGTAAGCCGGAGCATAAGCGAAATCCGGGGGATTTCCGACTGAGTCCGCCTGCGCGTCCGCGCCGGGACAAATCGCTTTGTGATGATGCAGGTATTTTTCTGCGGGCACGGGCTTTGGAACTTCTCCGTGCTGGAGTCCGCCGTGGCTTGATCAGTGCTTGGGACGGAACCCATTACCCGCAAAACATCTGGTCAATGACCGAAGATGGCATTCCTTTGGAGGCGCAGCTCGAAAATGCAGGCAATGGAACCTATCATGGCTATCCCCTAATGGAAAATGACCCGTTCAGAAAGACTGTGATCGAAAAGTGGTTCAAATCAAAAGATGTGGATGGTTAACGAACTAAAAATTGAGTATGGATGGCTAGATCGACCTGAAGGCGATCTAGGGGCTGAATCTGCTTGTGAGGCTGCGATCGGGGTTCGTTTAGGTGATGAATACGTGACACGGCTTGACGACTCATGGGGGCAAACTGTGAGAAACCAAATGCGAGTTTCTGCTCACAGACTGGCTATTTGGTTTGCAAGCAATTGGTGGCGGCTACGATGGGAGCCTGAGACGCCAGGGGCAAGGCGTGATGTGGACTGGCGTATGTCGCATTGCATGGCAGCAGCCGGTGGGGGTTATGTCTGGCCAAATGTGATCTTTGCGAGTGACGGTGATTCACTGGCAGTGGCTTCTCGTCCCGGGCGCAAGGCTGTTGTATTCGAACCCGTGCGTTATTTGAATCGAATCGATGGTAGAATACCCGCAGAGGAGTTCGAACGGGCTGTGGATCAATTTTTGGAAGGAGTCCTCTCACGTCTTGATTCCTTGAACGTGCCCGGAGATGATTTGCTGGAGCTTTGGACTGAGGTTTTGAATGAACGTAAGAACCCAAAGCTGACGCAATGGCGGAAACTGGAGGCTTTATGTGGTTATGACCCTGATGAAGCTCCTGCTGCGATCATTGAGCTTTTGCGCGATGACAATGCCGGACTCGGTGAAGAAGCATTGGAGGAAGTAGCCGCTGTCGGGCGGCATTCGACCGGCAAATTGTTAAAACCGATCCTATCGCTTGCCAAAGCCACATCAGCCCCTCGTGCGGGTGGTTTTCGTGGCTCGATGCCTACATTGACCAACAAACCACGAACTTTGGCAGGTGAAAGGCCCTGGCAGACTGCGACTAAATTAGCTCAGTTTGCCCGGCGGCAGTGGGGTTTGGAAAAGAAACCAATCAAGGACAAAGCACTTGCTGATCTGCTCGGAATGAAAGCATCGGTCTTTGCCGATAGGGCCAAGTCCACCGTTTTGCCGCTGGCTCTAAGGGCTGGTTCGAGCGACAGTTTCGACATTTATTTTAATAGCTCCTGGGCGACCAGCCGCCGGTTTGCCTCCAGCAGGCTTATAGGCGATCATCTTTACTTTCGCAATGAAGGGCGCCTCATTCCAGCGACAGACGCCAAGACTTCACGCCAGCAGTTTCAGCGTGCTTTTGCGCAGGAATTGCTTTGCCCCTTCGACGTGTTGATGGAGAAGATTCAAACTGAACAACCTAACGAAGAGGACATCTCTGAAGCTGCAGCTTACTTTGGGGTATCTCCACTGATGGTGGAAACAACTTTGGTTAACAAAGGTGAACTTGACCGAGAGATGTTGAATTGGAGAGACTGAGGCTCTGTCAACTGACCGTGCCTGCTTGCTCTGACTAGCCTCAACTCCCTCAGCTCTTCTTCGTATTTGACGGCGCGTTGAGGAATTTGCGCATGTCGTTGAACATGCTGTCCGGGCCTTCCTGGGCCTGGGTGTGGGTGCGCACACCGTCAAACCACTCCTGGGTGGTGGGCGTGTGGGCCTTGGCCACGGCCAGCAGCAGGTCTTTGGTGATGGGCACCGGATGGCCGGTGTGGATGGCGGCGGAGAGAGCCAGCTCGGCGGCACGGTCAAACACCCACTTGAGGTCAGCGCCGGAGAAGCCGTTGGTGGCCTCGATCAGCTCGGCGGTGTCAAATTCGGCGATGGGCTTGTCCTTGGCCAGCAGCTCGATGATCTGCGCACGGGCAGGGGCGTCGGGCGGCGGCACAAAGATGGCCTGGTCAAAGCGGCCAGGGCGGCGGAAGGCGGGATCCAGCGCCCAGGGCTGGTTCGTGGCACCGATGACCAGCACGCGCTGGTTGTCGCTGCGGATGCCGTCCATCTCGTGCAGGAACTGGTTCACCAGATTGCGCATCTGGCTCTCGCGGATCTGGCGGCGGTCCATGGCCAGGGAGTCGATGTCGTCAAACACCAGCACGCAGGGCGCATTGGCGCGGGCGGTTTCAAAGATCTGGTGCAGGTTCCGCTCGGTGCTGCCAAAGTAGGGGTCAAAGATCTCGTGCAGACCCACGGAGAGGTAGTTGCACGGCACTTCGCCAGCCACGGCGCGCAGGATCAGCGTCTTGCCGCAGCCGGGCGGGCCGTAGATGAGGATGCCGCCGCCGGTCTTGCGGCCATAGGCCTTGTAGAGATCCGGGAACTGCAGGGGGTAGGTGATCTTGAGGCGGATTTCCTCTTTGAGCTCCTCCATGCCGCCCACGTCGGCAAAGGTCACATTGCCGCGCTCGGGGTCGCCGGGGGCGTAAAAGGTCTCGGGACGCCAGTCATAGGGCGGGTCGTCAAAAGGAGGCTCAAAAAACTCGTCGGGGTCTCCCGGGCCGGTGCTGGCGGTCTGCTCCTGGCCGGTGGGCTCGGGGGCGGAGGGGGCTGGGGCGGTCTTGCGCGCATCGCGGGCGGTGCGGCCCAGCTCGCGCTCCAGCGCGGGGTCGCTCATCGTGCCGTCGATCTGCGCAGCACGGTCAAAGTGCTCGATCGCCTTGGCGCGGTCGCCTTCGCTGAGGTACACGCGGCTCATCAGCAGGTGGGCTTGGGCATTGGTCGGCTCTAGCAGGATCACGCGCTCGGCACGCACAGCCGCGCCGGAGGTGTCGCCTTCCAGAAAGAGCACTTTGGCGATGCCCAGCAGCGCATCCGTCTGGTCCGGGGCCAGCTCCAGCGCATGGGAGAAAACCTCCCGCGCCTCGTCCAGATGCAGCTCCTCCAGGCAGGCACGACCGTAGAGCAGCAGCAGCGAAAGGTTGTTCGGAGACTGTGTCAGCGCGTCGCGGAGGGCGGAGGAGGTTGGCATGGATGTAAAGTTAGACCGCCAGGGGGCCGATCTGCTGTGATTTAATACGAGCGCACCAAGCGTGCCGCCAATGATTTCTTGATGCATCTGGAGGCACTGTGGCGTGTGGCGCTGCATGGTTTGGAGGCAGATGGAAACTTGAAGTTTTGCCTGTGACAATGCATCTTGAGCGGGGTTTACCCCTGCATGCCGATGAAAGCCTCTCTCTGCCTGATGATGCTGCTGCTTGCCGGGGGGCTCCCCGGGGCGGAGCCAGCATCGGCTCAGGATCCGCTGCTGTCCCCCACGCTGGTGCTGTGCCTGCGCCCGCTGCGGCTGGTGGATGAGCCGCAGATGAACCAGGCGGTGGAGAGTGTGAAGCGGCTCAGCTCTTTCTCCCAAACCCAGACCGGCACCGGCAGAAAGGCCGTGGATGCGCTGATCTTCATCCTGAGGGATCTCTTTCTCAAGGAGCAGGAATATGCCAGCGCACGGCGCGCCTTTAACACCGCAGAGCGCCAGGCGCAGGATAAAGAGCAGCAGGCAGAGCATGCCGAAAGCCCCGATGGCTCCCTTTCCGGCCCCAATCTGCGCCTTGCCAGCCTCTACCGCAAGGAGGCCGCAGACATCCGTGCCAAGGCCACCAAGCTGCGCGATTCCGCACTGGCGATGCTGAAGGAGAAGATCACCGCCTACAATGTCTCGGTGAGCTATTTTCAGAGCCAGGGCTACAACGAAGTGGTCGTCGTGCTGGCAAGTTCGATCTTTGCTGTCGTGGACCGCCAGCTTCCCGGCTTTGAGTTCAAGCCCGCCGTCTCGCGGTCATGGCTGCGGCAGCAGCGGGCCAATGCTTCGTGAGCTGCAACCAGGCGAATCTCTGAAAACAAAAAGACCGTCCGGGCTGCGGACGGTCTCATCGTGGAAACTCGAGTTTTCAGTTCAGGCAATGGATTGCCAGCGGCCTACCACTTCTTCTTGAAGCCGCCGCCACCGCCGCCAAAGCGGTTGCCGCCGAAGGGGCGCTTGGGGCCGCCGAAGCCACCACCGCCGCCGCCTCTGTCAGCGTCTTCACGGCGTGGGCCGCCGTCGTCGCCGCCGCCGTAGCCTGGGCCGGGGCCTTCACCTTCACGGTTCTGCCAGGGCTTGCTGCCAAAGCCGCCCTTCTTGAAGCCGCCGCCAAAGCCGGGCTTTTTGAAGCCGCCGCCCTGACCGCCGAAGCCTTTGAAGCCTCCGCCGCCACCAGCGCCGCCGCCGAATCCGCCTTTGTTAAAGCCACCCTTGTTGAAGCCGCCGCCAAAGCCGGGCTTCTTGAAACCGCCACCCGCACCACCGCCGAAGCGCTTGGGCCGGATGCCGCTGATATTGTCCGGACGGTCGGCGTGGTCCATGCGGACGTCACGGCCGCGCAGCTGGGCACCGCGCACGCCTTCCAGCACGGCCTCCACGGAGTCGTCCGGGACTTCGACAAAACTGCACTTTTCCAGCACGTCGATGGCACCGATGCTGCCGGGGCGGAGGTCCTGGATGGTATTGTAAAGCATGCCGGCGATGTCCTGCGGGCGCACCTGATCCATGCCGCCCACATTGATGAAGAGGCGCACCATGCCGGAGCGCGGGCCTTTCTGCACCCAGCTGCTCTGCTTCTTGGGCAGCGGGCGCTCGTCTCCGGCGTCTTCGTTGTCGGAGTCGTACTCGTTGTCAAAACGGGCCGGAGTCATGCGCGGTGCCGGGGCAGGGGAGGCGGCCTGGGTGTTCACCGGGCCGGAGTCTTCCTCTTCCGCAGGAGCGGCGGGTGCCGCAGAGGCTTCCGCAGCCGGAGCCGGGGCGGCCTCGGTGCTCTCAGCGGGGGCTGCGCCCTCGGCGGCGGCTTCAGCCACCACAGCAGGAGCGGCTTCGGCCTGCGGTGCAGGGGCGGGAGCTGGTTTCGGGGCGGGTGCAGCGGCCTGCGGGCGCGGCTTGGGTTCAAATTTCTTGCCGGCGCGATCTTCCACGATCTGCTCGGTCTCACGCACCTGATCCTTCATGAGCAGGTCCATCAGCGCGCTGGCGATCTCCGTGGGGGAGAAGCCGATGTCCAGCAGGCGCTGGATGCTGTGTTCGTGGTTGGTGTAGCTGGCGCCTTCCAGCACGGCCTTGACCTTCTCAAAGGTCTTGTCCACACGGGTGGCTTCCAGCTCCTCCTGCGAGGGCACGCGGGCGCGCTCCACGCGGATGTTGATGAAGCGCTGGATGCGCTGCATCAGGTAGATTTCACGGCCGGCCACGAGGCTCACGGCCTTGCCGCTGCGTCCGGCGCGGCCGGTGCGGCCGATGCGGTGCACGTAGTCTTCGGCGTCATAGGGCAGCTCCAGATTGACGATGAGATCGATGTCGTTCACGTCCAGGCCACGGGCGGCCACATCGGTGGCCACGAGGACTTCCACGTTGCCGCTGCGGAAGTTGCGCATCACGCGCTCGCGCATGGTCTGGTTGATGTCGCCATGCAGGCGGTCGGCGGCGTAGCCACGGGCCACGAGGGCGTCGGTGGCGTCGTCCACGGCGCGCTTGGTGTTGGCAAAGACGATGGTCAGGCGCGGGGCCTCGATGTCGATCACGCGGCAGAGCACCTCCAGCTTGGAGCGGCCCTGCACTTCGTAGTAGCGCTGCTCGATGGTCGGGGTGGTCAGCGCCTTTTGCTGGATGGTGATGGTGGCGGCGTTGCGCGTGTAGTTTTCCACCAGGCGGCGAATGCGCGGCTCAAAGGTGGCGGAGAAGAAAATCGTCTGGCGCTCCGCAGGCACGGCGGCCATGAGGCGGTCGATGTCGTCGCTGAAGCCCATGTCCAGCATCTCATCGGCTTCGTCAAAGACGAGGGCCTTGAGGCCTTCCAGCTTGATCAGCCCGCGCTCCATGAAGTCGAGGATACGGCCCGGGGTGCCGACGACGATCTGGGAGCCGCTCTGCAGCGCGCGGATCTGGCGGTCATAGGAGGCGCCGCCGTAAACGGGGGTGGCGCGTACGCCTTCTTTGAAGGAGGCCAGCTTGTGGATCTCAGCGCACACCTGCATGGCCAGCTCGCGCGTGGGGCAGAGGATGAGGGCCTGCACGTGGCGCTGGGAGCCGTCCACACCCTGCACCACGGGGATGCCAAAGGCCATGGTCTTGCCGGAACCGGTCTGGCTCTGGCCCACCACATCGCGGCCGGTCAGCGCCACGGGGATGGCCTGGGCCTGGATGGGGGAGGGCTGCTCAAAGCCGAGGGATTTGACGGCTTCAAGAAGCTCAGGGGAAATTCCCAGTTCAGGGAAGGTGTGTGTACTCATAAAACAAAACTAACGGACTCACGAGCGGTCGGATTCGACCGATAACAATGCTCGCCCCCAGAATTTGAGGGGTGTCACATTGACACCGATAAGGGAGATAGCAAGGTGTTTGATCTTGGGGCCGGTCCGGGGCGGCTCCCTAGGCATGCAGCCGGGGCCTTGCGGGAAAGGGGGCTGCTGAGGCGAAACGGTGCGATTTCGGCAGGCAGCCGGGGCGCTAATGAGAGCATAAAAAAGCCACTCTCCAGCATGGACGGCGGCAAAACATCCCCTAGAATGCACGTTTTCACCCAGCCAACCAACCTGCGGGCGATACCTCGCCTGCGTACCCGTCATGTCTTCAGTCTCAGCTCCTTCGTCGTCGTCAGCCCCCACCTCTCTTCGCAACGCCGTCATCCGCTTCGCCGGAAACTCCCAGGACGGCATCCAGTCCATCGGTGGCTTCCTGGCCCGTCTGGCAGGCCGCACGGCCCAGGAGGTGATGACCTACATGACCATCCCGTCCACGATCTCCGGCGGTCCGTCCATCTTCCAGGTGCACCTGGGTTCCGGCGAGGTGCTGCATGAGGGCGACGAGGCGGACGTGCTGGTGGCCTTTTACAAGCACAGCTACCAGAACCACATCGGCTCCCTGCGTAAAGGCGGCATCTGCTTCTACGACACGGCCGACATGACCGCCGAAGACCTCAAGCAGGACAGCGGCATCATCCACATCGGCGTGCCCTTCACCTCCGCCACCGTGGAGGCCGTGGGCGGCTCCACGCGTGACCGTGGCAAGAACATGTTCGTGCTGGGCATGGTCTGCGCCGTCTTCAATCTCGACAAGGAAAAGCTCGTGGGCATCGTCAGCCGCCAGTTTGGCCGCAAGGACGAGAGCGTGCTGCGCAATGCGCTGCTGGCCTTTGACGCCGGGTTTGCCTATCAGGTGGGCGACGTGGAAAAGTTTGCCTTCGTCCCTGGTGAAGCCCCCGGCAGCCACCGCATCAGCGCGGACGGCAACCAGATGATGACGCTCGGCCTCATCGCCGCTGGTGTGCGCTACGGCTCCGCCTATCCCATCACCCCGTGGTCTTCCATCATGGAAACCCTGCGTGTGGAACTGCCGAAGTATGGCGGCATCTACGTGCAGGCCGAGGACGAGCTGGCCGCTGTGGCCATGACCATCGGTGCCGCCTTCGCAGGCCACCTCGCCATCACCGGCAGCGCAGGCCCGGGCCTGAGCCTGAAGATGGAGGCGCTGGGCTACGCCAGCATGGCGGAGATCCCGCTCATCTGCGTGAACGTGCAGCGCGGCGGCCCCTCCACCGGTCTGCCCACCAGCGTGGAGCAGTCCGACCTCATGCAGGCCATCTACGGCAGCCACGGCGACAGCCCGCGCATCGTGCTGGCGCCGAAGGACGTGGAAGACTGCTTCTACATCGCCCTGGAGGCCGGCAAGCTGGCCAAGAAGTATTCCTGCCCTGTCATCATCCTGAGCGATCAGGCCCTGAGCAGCCGCATCGAGGCCTTTGAAGAGCCTGATCTGGACAAGCACTGGGTCGAGCCCGAGCTGGACCTGGCCACCCGCCCGGCTGACTTCAAGCCCTACCCGCTGGACGCCATCACCCGCCACGCCCCTCCGGGAGCCAAGATGGCCGGCGGCAAGTACCCCATCGCCACCGGTCTGGAGCACGACGAAATGGGCCACCCCAGCGGCAGCCCCAAGATGCACACGCTCATGACTGCGAAGCGCCGCAACAAGCTGGTGCAGCTTTCCAAGGAACTGCCGCTGCCCGAGATCCACGGAGACACCTCCGGAGACGTCCTCGTGGTCGGTTGGGGCAGCACCTTTGGCCCCATCAAGGAAAGCGTGACCCGCATGCGCAGCGAAGGACACAAGGTGGGCGCCGTCCACCTGCGTCACCTGCACCCCATGCCCGCTGGTCTGGGCGATCTCTTCAAGCAGTACAAGCACGTGGTCTGCGTGGAGATGAACGACTCCGGCCTCTATGGCTACGGCCAGCTGGCCACGCTGCTGCGCGCCAGCCTGGCAGATCCCCGCATCCAGTCCGTGTGCAAGACCGACGGCCTCGCCTTCCGCATCCGCGAGATCGTCACCGGCGTGGAGAAGATCATGACCCAGGCCTGATGCCCGCCCTGCCACCCGCAGCCTCACACCCACACCTTTTTTAAATCATCCATGTCCACCGCCATCGACACTCCCGCCGCAGAGAAGCTCACGAAAAAAGCCCTCACCGCCGACCATCCCACATGGTGCCCCGGCTGCGGCGACTTCGCCGTGCTGAACATCTTTTACCGCGTGCTGGAAAAGCTGCAGTATCCCCATGAAAACATCGTCTGCGTGGCCGGCATCGGCTGCTCCAGCCGCTTCCCGTATTTCATGAACACGCACGGCATCCACTTCATTCACGGACGTGCGCTGCCCCTGGCCACCGGCATCTCCCTGAGCCGCCCCGACGTGCACGTCTTCGTCTTCGGCGGTGACGGCGACGGCTTCTCCATCGGCGGCAACCACCTCAACCACGCCGCGCGCAAAAACATCAAGCTCACCTACGTCATCATGGACAACTTCGTCTATGGCCTGACCAAGAAGCAGACCAGCCCGACGAGCCCCATCGGCTTCAAGAGCAAGACGGACCCCACCGGCAGCATCGACCGCCCGATCAACCCCATGCGTCAGCTCCTGGCCAGCGGCGCCACCTTCATCGCCCGCACGCATGCCGCGCAGGTGAAGCACATGGAGGCCATGTTTGAGCGCGCCATCCTGCATGACGGCTTCAGCGTGGTGGAGTGCCTGAGCGAGTGCGTCATGTTCTACTCCGGCGCCTTTGACGACAGCTGGCCCAAGAAAGGCGGCACCTTTGAAACCATCGACGAAGCCCAGCACGACGTCACCGACGAAACCGCCGCCTTCAAGATGGCCGAAAACCTCGCGCCGGGGAAATTTGGCGTGTACTATCAGGTGAACCACCCCACCAAGAACGCGCTGGAGCAGAAGTGGATCGACGAGACCCAGTCTAAGCTCGGCGGCATCTCCCAGAAGGAGATCCTCAAGAAGCGCTTTGAGGCGATGCGCTGACCATTGCCTTGCAGACTGTGCCTCGATGAATATTCTTCGGGCATGCCATTACGCTTTCAGAACGCGCCGAATGCCTGCTCAAGGAGCAGGTGGGCGCGGGGGGTGGGGGATGCAGACGTTGACGCTGCGGTCGAGGCCACAGTGCAGACCTCGTTTGGCTGTCATGCGTCAGCGGCGCTGGAATCACTGTTGGACGCTGCCTTGGACCACACGGGCCGTCACGTGCCGCTCTCAGAGTGCGTGAGCGCAAGGCATGAGGCCTGTGCTTTTTAGACCACCTCTCAAAAATCTTGTCACATTGCCCGGAAGGCGGAGCGGCCCCATTGGCTGCGTTAGTCGCTTGCCTGTTATTTTCGAATAGCAGGCGGCGCTTCCGCCTTGCCACTGGGGCCGCTGCGCTCGCCAGTTCATCTATGACAATCTTTTCGAGAACTGGTCTAACCCGGTGGCGGTGGATGATCTTGAGGAAATCACCAGCCACATTGCTGAGGACAATCCGGTGGCCGCAGAAGAAGTTCGTCAGGCGGTGCTAGACATCGCTGAGTGCATGGGGCGAAGCCTGGCATCTTTTTCCTGGCGCAGATGACAAACTGCTGCGACTGCTCAGGATCAGGAGGCATGCACCTCGTCACATGGCGCGACTCATGTCCCCGGTTCGAACTGCTGGAGGGCGGCTCATCGAAACTCTACGAACACGTTGTCCACATCGAAGATGCCGTTGCGTGTTTGTTGCCAGTCGAGAGTGAATTGGAAATGAATGAACACGTTGGCACGCTGATCGAATGACAGCCAGCTGGTTGTGAGTTCCTGCCAACGTTCTGTGGGTTTTGCCACCAGATTTTCTTCTGGCAGATGTCTCTTCTGCTCAAACGGCAGATGCAAACCTTGCGTGAATACCACGACGGTGCTCTGGCCGTTCACTTCATGACAGCGGACACGCATGCCATAACGAAACTTTGTATATTTTCCCATCGGCAAAAGTGTCATGACAGGAAGCCAGTCCACATCCACATTGACCTCGGGGCCCGTTCCATCTCGTTTGATGAGGCGCATGAAGGACGTGCCTTCCTGCGTCATCACCTTGGGAGGCTCCTTCATGGATCGTATCGTGGGTCCCACGGCCCACTGTCCTACAAGCGCTGGGAAGTTCTCCGCCATCGGCCCGTCTGGCATGGAGGAAAACTCCTCTTTCAGCACGAGTCCGGTTTTTGTTTCCCGCGGCGGAATTTGGAAGCTTTCCGGCGGGCCTGACAGCGCCTTCTTCTGCGCCGCAATCGCCATCGCGACCTCGTTGGCCTGCCCCGCTTTTTCCATGTTGTTTTCGAGCAGAGTGAGCTGATCCAAATGAGATTTGCGCAACGCAAGAGCTTTCGCCTGAAAGGAGTCCCACTGGGGATAAAATGCCGCCTCCATCTTGGACCGCAAAGGCTGGATGGCCTTTGGGAGCGCAAGGGCCGCCACCGGAGTTAGACGTTTTTGACCGGCTGCAAATACCTCCTTCGACAGCAGGTTTTTTTCATCCGGAGTCAGTCCGGGGTCGCCCATCTGTTTTTGCAGAACCTTCGCGTAAGATTCAAACAAGGGATTTGTCCTGCTTGCATAGTCTGCCATCAAGGGGGCCAGGGAGGCCTCATACCGTGCCACCTGCGCACTGGTGGCGGTCGTCTGACCATGAACTGAGATGCACGGCAGGAAAAGGAGGCAGACTGCAAAGGGAGAACGGGGAAAAGGCATCATGCGGCTTGAGTGGATGCTTAAAGCAAAAGAGAAGTGACAACACAAATAAAAACTGGCACTTAAAGAAAAGTGACAAAGAATAAAATTGGTTAAAATTAAGTGCATTATATAAAAATAAACCAGGGATTTGGTGCGCCTGGATGCATGACATTGATCTGAATATCACTAACGCAGTTAGACTTCACGCCGCCCCCTCCTTTGGTGTGTGAGAATTTGATTGGGTGGATCCATATCTGCGCCGTGCCGACGTCGACGCCTTGACGATGCGCCTGCGCTCATCCCACCCGCAGTGCCCACTGCGCCGCCAGTTTCTCCAGGCGTTCGGATTCCTCCTGCCTGAACTCCTGCTCTGCGGTGGTCGCGGTCTGGGGCTGCGGTGCGTCCTGGTCAGAGGTGGTGAGGGCGGCGTGCAGAGCGGCCGGGCCGTGGGTGCAGGCGTGGGCCAGTTGCGAGTATAGCCAGGCACGCGGGTGATGCACACGGTCAGCTGCAGCGGCAGCACGCCGCGCATGAGGCCGCAGGGAAAGTCCGCCTGCTGCCACTGCGGATGCTCCAGGCGCAGCAGCTCGGGCAGCGTATCGCGGAAGCCCACAGGCAGCAGCGCCACCTTCATCGCCCGCACGCATGCCGCGCAGGTGAAGCACATGGAGGCCATGCATGTTTGAGCGTGCCATCCTGCATGATGGCTTCAGCGTGGTGGAGTGCCTCAGCGAGTGTGTCATGTTCTACGCGGGCACTTTCAAGATGGCTGAAAACCTCGCTCCCGGGAAATTCGGCGTGTACTATCAGGTCAACCGCCCCACCAAGAACGCGCTGGAGCAGAAGTGGATCGACGAGACCCAGTCCAAGCTCGGCGGCATCTCCCAGAAGGAGATCCTCAAGAAGCGCTTTGAGGCGATGAGGTAGCCCCGAGGCTGCGCCATCAAGGCGTGGTCAAGACTTCAAGCCCCGCCATGACAGGCGGGGCTTTTTGCTGTAGGGGAGGTGGTGCAGGTGCTCCGATGAAGAAAGCTCTACTATCTCTGCTGCTGGCTTGTTCCATGGTGGGCTGCCAGTCCAATGACTCAAGAATTCCTGTCTTTGAAGCGAAGCAGGACAGACCCCTTTCGGTCACGCTCAAAACGCGTGACAAGGCGGATCTGGTGACATGGGAAACCTGCCACAGACGGAACGTGTGGTTTAATGTCAAAGATTCCCATGGGCAGTCGATGCCTCACATTCTTACCTGCATCTTGTGGACCGATACCCCTGAGGCGGACCGCCCCAAACGCGATGCCATGGAAATCAAAGTCCTTGTGCAGAAGGATAAGGACTCATTTCTGATCGGTAAGCATGACGCGCTCATGTTGGGCCAGCGAATTGAAAAGCCTGGAATGCACCTGCTGGAGTTTCACGTCGATTGCTACGACCGAAAGCATCGTCTGCTTTATTCCGGCAAGACAGATAGAATTCGCTTACACATCGCAAACAGCACTTTTCTGACAAAGCCGCCAAGCGCCGAAGCTTCTGACATCACATTATTGGTTCGTCGGCGGAATTGAGGTGTGGGTCACATGCCCTTGACCTCGTGGCTCCCTCATCCACCTTGACTCCCCCATGCGCATCCACACCCTCGATCTCCGCTTCATCGGGCTTCCTGGCCTCATTGCCTCTTACTTGGTGGAAAGCGGTGGGGAGTATGCGTTGATCGAGACGGGGCCGGGTTCCACGTTGGAGACTCTGCGTGCAGCGATTCGTGACGCGGGTGTGGAGGAGGCGGCGATCAGGAAGGTGTTTGTGACTCACATCCATCTGGATCATGCAGGGGCGGCGGGCTGGTTTGCGCAGCAGGGAGCGGTGATCTACTGCCACCCGAATGCAGCACGGCATTTGATCGATCCTTCCAAGCTGATCGAGAGTGCGCGCATGGTCTATGGTACGCAGATGGATGCACTGTGGGGCGACATGCTGCCAGCGCCTGCGGACAAGGTCGTGGCGTTGAAAGACGGGGAGAGCGTATCTCTCGGCGAGGTCGAGGTCATCGCTTGGGATACTCCCGGGCATGCACGGCATCATCACGCGTTCATCATCGGGGACGTCTGTTTTGCGGGAGATGTGGCAGGCATGCGTCTGGAAGGCAGCCGTTACCTTTCCGTCACGGCTGCGCCGCCGCAGTTTGATCCCGTGGCCTATGTCCAATCCATCGACCGTCTGGCGGCTGCGGGGTTCAAGACGCTCTACCTGACCCACTTTGGCGCGGTGAGCGATGTGGACTGGCATCTGGCCACCTACCGCCAGCGCGTCACCGAGGTGTATGAGCGTGTGGCCGCTGGTTTCCGCGAGGGGATCAGTGTGGAGGAAAATCGCCTGCGCTATGCCGCAGCGGAGCACCAGATTGCGATGGCTGCCGGGGTGAGCGAGGATCTCTGGCTCAAGGGGGAGGATGCCAACGTCACCTCCATGTGCGCCGACGGGGTGCGGCTTTTTTGCGAAAAAGGCCGCTAAAGCGCAGCTGTTTTTTAAAAGTGCCCGGGCCTGTGCCTGGGGGCCTGCAGCTGTTACAGTCCGGGCAAAGGAGTGCTTTCAGGCTGGATTGTTGATTTTTGAAGGTTTTTGCAGTCGTATATACACGTGCGCCTGCGATTTCTGGGCACTCCTCGTAAGTAAGAATTGCTTTAGGAGTGTTAAAATTTCAAAAAAAGAATTTAACCAAGCTCAAATATCGATGTAAGCTTAAAAAATCCTGCAACAACGTCAACTCAGCGTCTTTCACATATGAGCAATCTTGCATACGAACAGGAAGGTGGTCGGCAAATGAAAGCCCCCACGGCACATTCAATGCCCGCCGGGCGTGTGATGGAGCTCTCCACGGCGGCGGCAGACGCCCAGGCCGCGTATGAGCGCTGGCGTGCAGAGCTGCAGAATGTGCAGCAGCACCACCAGATGCGGACGCAGGAGCTGCACCAGATCACCCGCCTGCATGAGCAGAAGACCTCCGAGGTGAACCGCCTGCTGAGCCTGGAGGCCAGCCTGAATGACCAGCTGGGCAAGCTGAACACGCACCGCGAGCTGATGCTCGGCCGGCTGCAGGAGATCAACAGCCGCTACCTTCAGGACCAGGGACGTCTGGAGCAGACGCAGCAGCAGCTCAGCGAATGGCAGAACCACAAGCAGAACGTGGAGGCGCAGGTGGAGGCGGCGGCCAGGCAGCTCACCGGGCTGAAGGCGGAGGCCTCCATGCTCGATGAGCGCAGCTCTGAGCTTTCCGACCTCCTGCAAAAGGCCATTGATGAAGTCACGCGCCAGCAGGAGCGCATCGTGGAGGCACGCGGCATGGTGGCCCGGCAGGAGACACGGCAGCAGGAGCTGGCCGTGAACATCGCGCGCATGGAGGTCAGCTCCCAGCAGGCGGAGGCCAATCTCAAGCTGAAGCAGGAGCGCCTCTCTCACCTGGAGGAGGCCGGCAGCCGCGCCACCAGCCAGGTGGTGGATCTCACCAACCGCTGTCAGGCATTGGAAAAGGATTTTGCCCTGCTCGCCGCCCAGTGCCGGGATGGGGAGTCTTCGCTGAATCTGACCCGCAGCGCCATCGTGGAGGAGCGCTCCCGCCTTCAGGACGCCCGGCAGGCGCTGGAGCAGGCCGCCAGACAGCGCACCAGCTTGGAGCAGGAAATTTCCACCCTCGCCGCCCAGCGCACCGCCGCCGCCGCCCGCCTGGGAGAGCTGCAGGCGGAGTCCGTGCAGCAGGAGCAGGAGCTCGTCTCCCTGCGCGAGCAGCGTGCTGAGAGCGAATCCGAGTTTGCTGATCTGAAGGCCACCGAACGTCAGGCCGCCGATCTGCTGGCCACCCGCCGTGCGGAGCTGGCACGTGCGGAGGAAAAGCTGGGCACCGCCCTGAATGAATGCCAGGAGACAGCCGCTCTGCAGGCCGAACTGGGGCGCAACGTGGCCGAGCTGGAGACGCGCGAAGCCGCCACCACCGAGCAGATCCGCACCCTCACGCAGGAGCTGACAGAGCTGGGCGCCCGCCGCCAGCAGATGCAGAATCAGATCTCCGAGACCGAGGCCTCGCTGGCCGCTCTTCAGGAGCAGCAGCGCAGTCTGGGGGCTGAGATCGCCGTGCTGGTGGCCACGCGCCAGTCCACCACGGAATCTCTCAATGCTTGCCGCGCCGATCTGGCTGGCACGGAGGAGCGTCTGCAGACCACCAGGAACGAATGCCTGGCCACGGAGTCCCGCCTTGCCTCGCTGACTCAGAGCGTGCAGGAGCGCCAGGAGCACGAATCCCTGCTGGGGGATCGCATCCACACGCTGGAAAGCCAGGCCCGCCACCTGGACACCCAGACCCAGGAGCAGTCCACCAAGCTCGAAGGTTTGCGCCAGGAGCGCATCAGCGCGGAGATCGAGCTTCAGCGCCTGGGCCAGCAGCATCAGGAGGCGGGCATCCGCCTGGAGACACGCCACTCGGAAATCGAAACGGTCTCCAACCGCCTGCAGCAGGCGCAGGAGGAGTGCCGCCAGTCCGAGGAGCGCCGCACCTCGCTCACGCATGAGGTGGACGCCCTCGTGCTGCGCCAGCAGAATCAGGAAAACCTGCTCAAGGAGATCGAGTCCCAGATAGCCCGCCGCGAGCAGGAGCGCGAGGCTGCCGCCGCCGCCACGCGGCAGGCCCAGCTGGAGCACGAGACCACCGCCGCGTCTGTGGCTGCCGCGCGCAAAGAGCTCTCCGAGCAGCAGGCCGGCGTGGCCGCCGCCACCGCCAAGCTCTCGGACCTGCAGGCCTCCACGAATTCCGCCGAGGACGCCTTTGCGACCGCACGCGCCACCCTGGCCGCCGAGGAGCACAAGCTGGCCGAGACCCGCACCGCCTTTGAGAGCCTCTCCCAGGAGCTGACGCTGGCCCACGACATCAAGATCTCGCAGGAGGTGCTGGCCGCACGTCAGGCCAAGATGGCCGCCACTGAGCAGCAGCTGGCCGAGCTCACCCGCCAGGTGGAGGAGGCCACCCAGCGCCGTGCCCAGCTGGAGACCGCCGTCAACGAAGCCACCCAGCAGATCGCCACCGCCACGGCGCGCTGCGATGCTGTCAATCATCAGGAAACGGAAGCCCGCCAGCGCGTGGAGCAGCTGGGCGCGCAGGAGAAGGAGCTGCGCGAGGAGATCGCCACCCTCACCACCTCCGCACAGCAGGAGCGCACGGTTTACGATGAGCTGCGCTCCATTTCCAAAGAAGCCCGTCAGGTGCACGAAAACGAAAGCGCCGGACTGGCCGCCCAGCTCAAGGACTCCCGCCAGCAGATCAGCAGCTGGGAGAACCACCTCTCTGCGCTGCTCGACTGGAAGGAGCGCATGGATCACAGCCTGACCCGCGCCCAGCAGTCGGACGACGACACCCCCGAAGCACGCGGCGCCCGTGATGAGGTGCACATGGCGCTGAGCGCCATCCGCCACATCATGGACCGCATCCAGACCACCAAGGCGGAAGTGGCCGCCGCTGCTTCAGCTCCGGCTTCCAGCCCTGTGGCTGAGGATGCCAGAAACAACTCGGGCGTGCTGGGAGAGATCAAGGCTGGCAGCCGGCTCAACCGCCTGCGTGAAGAGCTGCAGCGTGAGGAGTCGCGCCTCCAGTTCCTGCGTCAAAATTCCCGCGCGCTGGAGATCCGCTCCCGCAGCCGCCCGCAGGCCCAGCTCGTGCTGGAAGGCCAGACAGGCAGCGCCCAGGACGGCGCCTCCTACTGGGAGGAGCGCATCAAGCGCGCCGCCGCCGATGAGCAGAACCTGGTGGAAAAAATCGCCGCGCTCAAAGAGCAGATCTCCGAGCTGCGCGTGTAGTGTGGCTGCGGAGAGGTGGGGCTGACATCACTTCTTTGTGAAGGTCCGGCGACGCTCAAACTTGGGCCTCACACGGCCTTTGAGCTGAAGAAACCGTCCCGCCACCAGCAGCACGATCACGATGACTGCACGGATCATCCACTGGCGCTCATCGCTCAGGCCGGACTGTGGTTTGATCTGAAGAGGGGCTGCCAGGGAGACTCCGGGCTGCCCAGCGGGTGCGGCACCGCTGTCATCCTCAGACATGGGCACGGGGCCCATGCCGGTGGCGGAGATGGCTGCGGCTGAGGCGGGAGTGTTGGAGGCCATCGCCCGTGGGGCGGTGGGCATGGCGTCCTCCGCAGGATCGGATTTCATGCCGGACTCGTTTCCCTTTGGCTTCTCGGCCTGCTTCAGGAAGGGATCATCCGCATAGCCGGTGTCGTAGGTGTATTCAGGCTCCTGCACGCTGAAGGACACCTCTTCGATTCGCCCGTCCTGCTCAAACACTCCGCGGATGGTTTGCATGGGGCCGGTCTGCTCAAAGATCTCAAAGCCCAGCCAGAAGTCCTCCAGCCTGCGGCCCTCGAGTGTCTGCACAAAGGTCACGTCCATGTTCCGCGCCGCATACTCGGGCTCGGCCATCGGCTTGGTTTCCTCCGGGTTCGGCCAGATGGGCTGAAAGTGCACGCCAGAGCCCAGCAGCGCCTTCCTGCCATTGATCTGCAAATGGATGTGCTGGTTCAGATACGTGGCGATCTTCGGCTGCGCCGCCGACAGCTCTTCCATGCTGATCTTGGAGTCGCCATCCGTGTCGATTCCCGTGAAGCGTGTGAGCGTCAGCAGATTAAACGTCAGCCGGATCTCCAGTTTGTGCGGCGTGGGCCGCACCCGCATCTCGCTCTGGTCAGCGGGGTGGGCGGTGGCAGGGGGCTGACCTGCCAAAGCGAAAATGACGACAGGCAGCGCGCTTCTCAGCCACCAGAGGGATGTGGAGAAATAAGACCTACGGGACACAGGGGACGCATAGGCCATATTTCTTCATTCGTCATTCATTACTCCAGTGTGATCCACATCGGCGACACCCACACCAGCTCTCCATTCGTCTGCTCACCGCGGAAGTAGTAGTAGCTGGTCTTGCCTTTCTCCGGCTTCGGGTCGGTCCAGGTAAGGTTGATCTCCTTTTCCTTTGGCGCGTTCATGGGGATTTCCACGTTGTCTTTGATCAGGGTCACTTTTTCAAAGGGCATGGTGCCGATGAGTTTCAGTGAGATCGTGGGCGCGCCTTTGACGGTGAATTCATCTCCCATCATGCGCTCCTTGCCATCAGCGGCTTTGCAGCGGCTGTCGGCGATGATGTTGTCCGTGGCGCCGTAGGTGTGGCGCTGGCGCATGGCCTTGATGATGCCCTCGCGGCTGTAGTCTTCGGCCAGGATCATGGCGTAGCTGATGTGGGTGCTGCCGTGGTCGCTGCTGCTCTGGAAGCTGAACTTGTAGCCTTTGGCAAAGGCATCGCACACCCAGCCGCCGGGCTCCCAGCCGCCGATGGCGTCGTTCTCCGTGGGGCAGCGCGGGCAGCCGGGGTATTCGTAGTTCTGGCGTGCACCCTGGTAGATCTCCACCATGGGTTCAAATTCGCCGCCCCAGTTGCGCCAGTCGGTGCCCATGCTGCCCACGCTGGTGTGGCTGGCGCAGACGCCGCCGAACTGCTTGAGATATTTGTACAGCATGTTGGTGTCCGGTGCGGGCTCGTGCACGCGCACATCGCTCAGCGGCAGGCGGGGCAGGGTGCGCACGCCGCGCTGGGCAAAGACCACATTCCGGTGCCCCTCGGGATACACCACGCTGCGCTCGTAGCTGAACATGGGCGTGAAAGACTTGGGGATGAAAAAGGCGTCCGTGGTCTTCTGCGTCAGCCACCAGGAGTACTCGCGTCCGTTGCCGTTGTCGTGGTCGCCATTGCCGATCCAGTCCATGGACGCGGCATCAATGGCGTAGCGCCACATGTCTTCCAGCGGGCCGTCATTCGCACCGTCTCCGCTGATCTCGGTGTGGCGGTGGAACTCGCCACGCAGGATCTGCCGCTCTGTGCCGCCGATGGTGCTGCGGTAGCTGCGGATGGCGGCCAGTTCGGCACGCTCGGCCACGGTGCGCTTGCTGGGGGCGGGATTGTCCAGCGGCGGCTCGGCGCGGGGCTTGAGCACGGCGGCCTTCATGGGATCCGTGGTGTGCAGGCGGCTGAAATACACGTCGTTGTCAAAGGGGTCTTTGCTGGCATCCAGCGCGGCGTTGCCGCCTTTGCCGCCCGGGGTTTTGGAGCGGTTAAATTCGGCCATGCGGTCCATGCGGTGGTCGCTGCTGTGCGCCACGAAGAGCATCTTCGGCCCGGCGGCCAGGGCGGGGAGGTTGTACATCAGGTTGTCGCTGTGCGGGATGGAGATGGGGCCCACCCATTTGTCTCCCTCCAGATAAGCGGCCACGCTGCCCCAGGTGCTGCCCAGCGGGCCACGGAAGCTGTTGAGCCGTGTGCGGGCGATGAGCCAGATGCGCCCCTCGGCATCGCAGGTGATGCGGCCCAGATTGTTGAACGTCTGCGGGCCTGTGGCCTCGGCATGCGCTCCCGGTGCGCCACGGCGCTCGGCGGGTTTTTCAAAGGCCAGTCCATCTGGTGCTTCAGGACTCTTGGGAGGCGCAGGGGCGGTCACATCGGCACCGCGTCCCTTGCCCTTCTTTCCTTTGCCACGTGCCTGGGCTGCGATGGCTCCGGGCAGTGCCTCGGCGATGTTTCCCTGCGGCTCCTGCCAGGCCTTGCCATCCCACACGGCGATGCCGATTTCACGGTTGCGGTACAGGCCGATGCCGTCGTTGCTGTCATAGGCACCCCAGTCCTTGCCCCAGGTGGCACCGCTCTTTTCATAGGCCACCCACACGCGGCCTTCGTGGTCGTAGGTCACGGCGGCACGGGCCTCATACTGTGGAGTATTGGCCACGGCCATGGGCTTGGCTGCGGTCTTGCCGTCTGCCTCCAAGGTGCACATCCAGATGTCGTAGTCGCCTTTCTCATAGGTGTCCCAAGCCAGGGCAAACCGGCCGCTGCCATCGGCGCGCGGATCGGAGCTGATGGCGGGGTTCCAGCAGTTTCCGCTGCTCTTGGAAACCGTCTGTGCCGCAGCCCAGGCACCACCTTCATGTACACGGGTGCGGATCTCAAACTTCCCCTCGTGCGCCGCCATCCACGCCAGCACCAGCGTGCCTTTGGTGGAGCGGGCGAGCACCGGATTGAGGTCATTGCCGGAAGACTTGGAGAGATTTTCCACCGGGCCCAGTTTGCCTTCGGTAAAGTGGCGGGCGAGGATCTCAAAGTTACCCTCCAGGCGCTCGCTCCACACGATCCACGCACCGCCCTTGCCATCCACGGCCACGGCGGATTTGTAGATGTCGCGTCCCGGCTCCGTGACGGCGATGCGCGCCTCCTCCCACTGCTTTGTCTTGCGCAGGTGCAGCCAGAGCTGGTCGCCGCCTGCTGGGGTGTTCAGGAAGGAGAGGTCCTCCGGCTCCTTTTCCCAGCGCTTGGCGCGCTCGTCGCGGTCGATGCCCGGGGTGAAACTCTGATAAACGAGGAAGCCGTGACCCTCTGCATCAAACGCCAGGGCGGGGAAGTCATCGTCCGTGCGCTCTGTGGTAAACTTGCGGAGGGGATAGGCCGTCTGCTGCACGGCGATGCGGCCCTCCATGAGGTCCAGCGCCTCGCCGGGCTTTACATCCGCGAGCTTGAAGCTCACCTTTCCCTGCGCGGTGGTCACCTCCACGCTGCTCTCCGGTGTCACCTCCTTCAGCTTTACAAACACGCCGTTTTCAAAAATGGGCCCCAGCTGCCTGGACATCTGGCCGATCTTCTTGGGGTTGTTTCCACGCCCCTTGTTCGGGCCTGCGCCCGCAGGCGTGCGGCTGCTGGCCTGCCAGGCGTTCTTGCCCTTGACCATGTCCTTCTGCTCAAAGCGGTAGCCGCTGACCTCCTGCACCTCGCCGGGGGAGACGGTGATGGAGCCATCCCATACGGTGGATTCCTTGTCATTCAGCCCCAGATGGATCAGCAGCGCGGAGTCTGCAGCCGAGGCGATGCCGCCGAGCAAAAGGAGGGGTAGCAGGAAATGTTTCATGGGTTGGCGCGTGAAACGCCGTCTAACGACCGATCTCGCGACGAGTTGCGAGAAGTTTTCTCCTTCTTTCGAATCCGTGATTGACTCAAAACGGCACGAAGAATTAAAAACTTCGCAATTGGAAAATATGTGGGTGGTGGTTGGTAAAAGAACTGCTGCCTTTGCGTATTTCCAACGCCGTGCGCGCTGCGGCTCGTTCAAGTTCATCATACACCACATCATAACACCCGCTCAGACACCACCCCATGAAGAAGACTGCTCTCTCCCTCCTCTGCCTTGCCATCGGCCTCAGCACCGCCTCTGCAGATGATGTCATCAAAGGCGCCATGAAGAAGAATTTCAAGCCCGAGGACGCCATCGCCAAGAAGGTCGGCAAAGGTGAAGCCACGGATGCCGAACTCGACACCCTCATCAAGTGCGTGCAGGCCATCTGCGCCGCCACCCCTCCCAAGGGTGACAAGGCCGCCTGGGTGGAAAAGTGCAAAGGCATGGTGGCCGCCCTTCAGAAAGTGAAGGCCAAGGACTCCAGCGGCGTCAGCGAATTCAAGAAGGCCAACAACTGCAAGGCCTGCCACGACGTCTTCAAGGGTGCCGCCAAGTAAGGCATGTGACAGCGGCCCCCTGAATGGCCGTAAACTTCCGAAGGCCCCGTTGTCAAAAGCGGGGCCTTCTTTATTTCTGCTTCTTGCGCGTCCGGGCAGATGCTCCAATATCCGGGGCAAACCATGCCCACCACGTACCACATCGTCCCCACCGAAGCCCACAACGCACTCGTCCGCGCCGCCTACCAGCACCGTGGCTACACCCAGGCAGAGGCCGAGGACGGCGCACGGTTTTGCGAGATGGCCTCCGCGCATGGCATCCGCACCCACAACGCCATCAAGGCCCTCCACCTCGACCACCTCTTTGGCAGCGCCACCGGCGGCTGCAAGCCCGGCGCCGAGATCGAGGTCATCAAAAAACCCTTCGCCGCCAGCGAAGCCTGGGACGGCAAATTGAAGCTCGGCCAGAGCGTCGCCTTCCGCGCCATGGAGCGCTGCATGGAGATGGCTGACAAATACGGCATCGGCCAGGTGAGTGTGGACAATGCCTTCCACTACCTCTGGGGCGGCGGCTACGTCATGGACGCAGCCAAGAAAGGCTACATCGCCTACACCAACTGCACCTCCACCCTCGGCGAGGTCGTCCCCTTTGGCGGCAAATTCCCCGTGCTGGGCACCAATCCCCACTCCTGGGGCCTGCCCACGCAGGACGCCTGCGGCTTCCCCATCGTGATCGACTGGGCCACCTCCACCGTGGCCATGGGCCGCGTGCAGCAGCTCAAGCGTGAAGGCAAGCCCCTTCCTTCCGGCGCTGCCGTGGACAAGGAAGGCAAGCCCACCACCGACGCCAATGAGGCCGCCTGGCTGCTGCCCTTCGGCGCGCACAAAGGCTACGGCCTCTCCCTCCTCATCGAGGTCATGGGCGGCATGATCGGCGGCGGCCTGCCCACCCTGCGCGGCGGCGGTGCCCACCCCGACATCAAGAGCAAGCCCTTCCCAGCCGGCGAGAAGCGCACGAGCAGCTTCTACTTCCAGGTCATTCACCCGGACGCCATCAGCACCGGCCTCTTCTCCAACGGCCGCAGCTTCAATGAGAACGTCAAAGCCGTGATCGGCGACATCCTTGGCCACGGCAATGAGAGCTGCATGCTCCCCGGCCAGCCCGAGGCGCAAAACGCCGCCCACACCGCCAAAGCCGGAGGCCTCCTCTTCAGCACCGCCGAAGTCGAAGCCCTCAACGAGATCGCCGACGAGGTGGGCTCAGCCCGCTTCGACATTGCGGCCCTGGGCACGTATGACGTGCCGTGAGGATGAAAGTGCCGTGAGGATGATCGGCACCGGGATTTGGAGCACATAAGGCGCGGTAGCGTCCTGGAGTGCTCCAGTCCTCTGGAGCTTTGAGCAGGCCGCAGGACGCTCGAAAGCGCCGAGGGCTGGCAAACTCCATGACCTCACGCAAGAGTGATTAACTAGCAGAACCCCGCCCCGCCTCAGTAGATCATCGCATTGTCCGGCGCAGTGGTTTCCTCCACCTTCGTTGTTTCGATGATGGGGACGGTCTGGTTGCCTTCCTTTTTGTAGTTCATCTTGCCCACCACTTTGACCCAGGTCATGTCCTTGAATTCCGGGGCTTTCTTGCCGAAATCGACAGGCACGGAGTAGGGGCGGGCGTCGGCGGCGCAGCATTGCACCAGCATGCGGAAGATGCGCATGCGGTGTCCGTCGGCGTTGTTCACCTTTTCAGGCAGGATCTGCGCCACGGTCTCGACCATCTGGCCGGTCAGCACCTTCTGCACTTCGAGGTCGCCGCCGGTGTAGTAGAGCTCGGGCACTTCGAGGATGAAGTTTCCATCCTTGCTCTGCGGCACCTGCTTCTTGAGATCTTCCAGAGTAAAGGTGCCGTAGCTCTTTGAGGCCTGCGCAGGGGCGGGGATGTTCTTGGGTGGTGTCTTGGTTTCCGCAGCAGCAGCGGAGGCTGCGGCGACTCCTGGAGGAGGCGTGCCAGCGGGCTTGGCGGTTGTGGCAGGAGGCAAGTCGGCAGCCTTGGGTGCGCTGGCGGTGGCTGACTGAGCTGGGGCTTTGGCCTTGTTCTGCAGGGAGAACTGGTCGGCGCGGGAGGTGTCGGTGTAGTTGGGGTCGTACAAGCCCTTGTTTACAATGGCGTTGGGGCTGTACCGGTCCGGGGTGGAAAGAGCGGCCCAGCTTAGCGGCGCAGCCAGGATCAGCAGCACCACGATGCGGCCCGGCCAGGAGCTCTCCTCTAGAATGCCGTGTGCATGGCCTTCATGTCCGTGATCATGCCCGCAGCAGCCGTGTTCGTGCTTGTGCTCATGACCATGGTCGTGGCCACCGCAGCAGCCATGCTCGTGTTTGTGCCCGTGATCGTGGCCGCAGGTTCCATGCTCGTGCTTGTGTTCATGGCCTCCGCAGCAGCCGTCTTTGTGAGAGTGGTCGTGGGCATGATCATGGTCGTGGCCGCAGCATTCCTTGTGGTCGTGGTCATGCTCATCATGGGAGTGGCCGTGGTCATGGCCTTCGCAGCCCACGTCCTCGGCTCCCATGGTCAGGAGATTGAAGAGGCCCAGCACACACAGGCCGATGCCGGAGACGAGCACCATCGGGCGGAAGATGCCGTCCGGCGGCAGGTAGTTGCTCAGACGACCGCTGATGTAAAAGTACAGCAGCACGCCGCCCCACAGCAGGAGCATGGCGACGCTGAGAAGGTGGACGAGGGTGCGGGTGGCACTCATGGCAGTTTAAGGTTTGGTGTGAAGGAGTTGGATCAGGCCCATCCAGGGGCTGCTAAGCAGGCCGATCAGCACAAACAGCCCCACCAGCAGATATACGACCACCTTCCGCTGGAAGACGCCGGAGTACATGAAGAGAAGCTTGATGTCCATCATGGGGCCGAAGACCAGGAAGGCCAGCTTGGCGGCCATGGAGAAGGCGGTCATCGGCGCGGCGATGAAGGCGTCCGAGGTGCTGCAGAGGGAGAGCACGATGGCCAGTCCCATGAGGGACGGGATGGCCAGCCAGTCATTGCCCGCCACGGTGTTCAGCAGAGACTGGTTGATCTGCGTGTTGAAGGCGGAGGTGATGACCACGCCGATGGCGAAGTACATCGCTGTATCGAGGAAGTCGCGCATGGAACTGCGCATGGCGTGCACCAGCTTGCCATTGAATCCAGCGGCTGGGGCGTGCGTGTGGCCGTGGTCATGGGCATCTTCAGCTCCGGCGTTTTCAATCTTGTTGGCAATGCTGTGCCGCAGCACCTGGCCCGGCTTGAACCGCAGCACCACCAGACCCACGATGACCGCTACGAGGTAACCCAGCGAGAGACGAGCGATGGTCATGGTGGCATTTCCGGCCGTGGAGAGGCCAAGGCCCTGGAATTCCTTGAACGCCGTCATCGTGCTGATGGCCACGATGGGGTTCATGATGGGGGCGGAGAGCATGTAAGTCACCGCGCAGGAGAGTGGCAGCCCCTTCTGCACCAGACGGCGGATCACCGGCACCACGGCGCACTCGCAGACTGGAAAGACGAGGCCAAGGAAACCGGCGATCAGCGTGGACAGCAGCTTGCTCTTGGGCAGCACGCGATCCAGCAGCTTGGCGGGCAGGAAGGCGTCGATTATTCCAGAAAAGACCGTGCCGATGAGGATGTACGGGGCTCCTTCAAAGACAATGCTCAGGAAAGCCATGAGGACATCCCCCATGCGGCTGGGTGCGGGCAGTTCGGCTAGAAAAATCATGAAGTTGGGATGAACCCTTTTAAACGCTCTGGAAAGGCGGGTTCAAGCGGGAAAGAATGGCGAAATAGTGGAATCTTGGCTTGGGGGATGTAGAGAATGAGATTGATTCTCGAGGGTGGTTTTGCTGGAATTAGCCCATGGATGAGCAGTCGAAATACCCCTGGGGGTGCACGCAGTGGGGGATTGTGCTGGTCGTGGTTTTGCTTGGCTGGATGTTGGCGGCATCCTTTCTTCCCATGGTCTCCAGGCAAGGGGTGCAGTGGCAAGGCGTTAACAACTGCAAGCAGATCATTCTCGCTCTCAAGCTATATGCCGCGGACAACGGTTCTGTCTATCCAGACGCAGGACTGGAAACGAGCGGTGTGACATCAGCGAATCAGGTTTTTCGCAGGCTGTTTGAAGAGGCCATTGTAACGGATGAACGCATCTTTGGCTGCCCTCCCCGAAGCATGTACGTCCCTGATGGTGGCATTGGGACGGCACCGGACTTTTCCCAAGCCCTGACTCCCGGTGAGTGCCACTGGATGCTGCTCAAATCGCAAACGGATTTTTCCCTCGGAGATATGCCCGTCGTCGTGGAAAATGCACTCAATGCCTCATGGCCGCCCAAATGGGATGTCTCGGACCAATCCGGCGGCAAGCGTGGCCGAGTGTGGAAAGGGAATAATATCATCGTGGGACGCAATGATGGCTCTGTCGCCGTGGAGAAATTAAGTCCTGAGGGAACCATTGACTGGCGTCGCATGTACAATCCAAGATACGGCAAAAGCTGGATCGATGCTCTGACTCCGGAGCAGCTTTCCAAGCTCTCCTACTGGGACATCGAGGAGAAATAACCCCGCACTGTGCCTGCCTTGTGCATCCTTGGGCGGGATTTGCTATGGCCTATGATGGAGGAATGCCTGTGCGTTGATGGGGTAACGCGCACCTCAACTCCAACTCGACTCCATCCATGAAATCGCTTCTTGCCCCTCTGCTGCTGACCCTGGCCATGACCGCCACCGTGTTTGCCGCCTGGCCCATCAATGATGAGTGCCCGGTGGACCACAAGGCCTCACGTCCCATCTATCGTGTGAAGACGGAAGAGGGATTTGTCTCTTTCTGCTGCACGGAATGCATGCAAAAATTTGTCAAATCTCCCAACTCCTATCCGGTGAAGAAGAAGGACGTGGCGAAATAAGGATGAGGTGTCAGATAGACATTGAGGCTGCATGCTGGTCTGGCATGGACAACAGACCAGCAGTGCGGCCTTGAGCCCGGTGTCATGGGCGGCCCATGTTTCCGCTCATGTCTTCTCCTCATCCGTTTGATCTCAAGGAACGCTCCATCTGGGTCTTTGGCGGCGCCGGTTATCTCGGCGCGGCGGTGGTGGCCCAGCTGGCTCAGCTTCAGGCGCAGGTGCTCTGTGTGGACCTGCCCGGGCGTGCGGAGGAAATGGTGGCTGCCAAAAGCCTGCAGACGCAGGTGGTGGCAGCCTCTCTGGATGCAGCAGACATCGCCGCCATGGAGGCCTTTGTGGAGGCGCAGATCGCCGCTCGCGGCGTGCCACAGGGACTGGTGGTGATGACCTACGCCTCGACGGCCAAACGATTTGAAGATCTGACTGCCGACGATTTTGACATGGCGAACCACGGCAACCTCACCGCCACCTTTGCGCTGGCGCGTGCCGTCGGCCGGCGCATGGCGGAGCAGGGCAGGGGCAGCATGGTGCTCTTTTCCAGCATGTATGGCAGTGTGTCTCCAGACCCGTCAGTGTATGCCGCGCCGATGAATCCCAACCCCGTGGAGTACGGCGTGGGAAAGGCGGGCGTGCAGCAGCTGGCGCGCTATCTGGCCGTGCACTGGGGGCGTCAGGGCGTCCGCTGCAACAGCATCTCCCCCGGCCCCTTTCCCAATCCCTCCATCCAGGTGCAGCAGCCGGACTTCGTGCAGCGGCTGGCTCAAAAAGTACCGCTGGGCCGCGTGGGGCAGGCGGCTGAGATTGCCGGTGCGGTGACCTTTCTGCTCAGCGATGCCTCCTCATTCATCACGGGTCAGAATCTGGCCGTGGATGGCGGCTGGACCTCGTGGTGAGTTCACAGCGTCTCGCCCCGGATCATCCTCGGCATCAGGCGGATGGCTCTCGGCGGCAGACTGCCGGTCTCGGCCAGCTGGCGCGCGGCCTTGCAGACGTTGCGGGCAAACTGGCCACTCCCGCCCGCATAGCGCGTTACGCTGGGAACCACATGCTGCATGAAGGTCTCGTCATCGCGGGAGATCACCGCGATGTCCTGCGGGATGCGTTTGCCGCGCTGGAGCATGAACATCATCACTGTCAGCACATGAATGGCGCGCGCCACCACAAAGGCCGTGGGTGGGCGGGGGGAGCGCAGCGCCTTGTCCAGCAGCGCGCAGATGTTGGCCGCGGTGCCGTCGTGCAGGATGACCTGCGGCGGCGGCGCATGGCTCGCGGCCAGGGCCTCGCGCAGTCCCTGCTCGCTCTGCAGGTCGCCACCGTAGTCGCCGATGGGCCGCAGGAGGGCGATGTGGCGGTGTCCTTTGGCGCAGAGCATGCCGCCCGCATGGCGGCAGAGCGCGCGGTAGTCGGTGTCGATGGACGGCAGGCTCACCCCCGGCGCGCACGAGCCCACCACCAGGCTGGGAAGCTGATGGCGCACAAACCAGCTCTGCACCGGCTCCAGCGCGCCAAAGATCAGCCACGCTGCGGCGGGCGAGCGCGTGGTCAGCGCCTCCAGCGCACGTGCGGGCTTGGAGGAAAAGCACGCGGTGCTCACATGAATCTCAAAGCTGAAGCCCACGCGGGAGAGCTGGTCGCGCAGCTCGTCCACCATCACCACCGTGGACTGCGACATCTCCTGCAGCGGGCGCGGGGAGATGAGCGCGATCACGCTCGAGTGAGACGTCTTCTTCTTGCTGGCAGTTGTGGTCTTGATGCGCCGCCGCTGCCGGTCCGCCACCTCCAGGCTGCCTTCCCGCTGCAGCATCTGCAGCGCGGCGCGCAGGGTGTGGCGGCTCACTTGCAGGCGTGTGCACAGCTCACGCTCTCCGGGCAGGTGGCCGTGCCAGTGGCCTGCCAGCATGGACTCGCGCAGGCTCTGCGCCGTCTGCGTCACGAGGGAGACGCGCTGCGGCAGGCGCGGGCTGGATGAAGCGGTGGTTTTCATCTGGTTTGGACAACAGACCAGAAACGCAGCCTTGTGGCAAATCGTTTCAACCGCCTGTTTTATTCGCATGGCACACACCGCAAAAGCACGCCCCCTGTCTCACAGCGACCTGCTTCAGCTCAAGCGCTGGAACACCCCCACCATCTACAACGGCTGGGAGCAGATCACCCGCCGCGATCCCGGCTCCGACGCCTTCAACATCGAGGAAACCCACGACTTCATGCCGCAGATGGGCCCTATGGTGGGCTACGCCGTCACACTTGTGATCGAGCCCTCCAACGCGGCTCACCGCAGCAGCAATCCGAATGCGGGGGCGGAGTTCCGCCAGTACATCGCCAGCGTGCCGGGGCCGAAGATCATCGTCGTGCAGGATCTCGACAAGCCCCGCGTGCTCGGCTCCGCCTGGGGCGAGGTCAGCGCCAACATGTTTCGCGCGCTCGGCTGCGTGGGCACCATCACCGACGGCGCCATCCGCGATCTCGATGAAATGACCAGCGCTGGATTCAAGGCGCTGGCCCGCCGTCTCTGTGTGGGCCACGCGCACGTCCACCCCGTGCGCTGGGGCTGCGAGGTCGAGGTCTTTGGCCGCACGGTGGCTCCCGGAGATCTCATCCACGCGGACAAGCACGGCTTCCTCGTCATCCCTCCCGAGGAGCAGCCTGGGCTGCTGGAGGCCGCCCGCTTCATGGATGAAAACGAATGCACCACCGTCATCCCGGCGGCGCGCAGCTGCGAGGGTCTCGCCACGGCCGAGGCGCTGGCTGGGCTGGAGGAATCCATCGCCCAGTTTGGCAGCAATCTCAAAGCCCGCTTCTCCCGCAAAGGCGAGTGGTAGCCGCCAGCTTTTTCATTTCACCATCACGCATTTATGAAACGCCTCCTCATCTTCCTGGCCGCCGCTTTTCTGGCGCATGCAGAAAGCACCATCACGCTCAACCTGGAGCCCACCAAGGAGAACCCGCGCAATTCGGAAGGCTCCTTCGCCACGCTCGCCTCGGGCCGCATTATCTTTTGCTACTCGCACTTCTACGGCGGTGCCGGAGATGAGAGCCCCGCGCGCATCGTGCGCATTCATTCTGACGACCAGGGCCGCACCTGGAGCCAGCCTGTGACCGTGGTGGAAAACACCGGCGGCGACAATGTGATGAGCGTCTCCCTGCTGCGCCTCGCCAGCGGCAAACTGGCCATGTTTTACTGCATCAAAAACAGCTGGATCGACTGCCGGCCGCACATGCGCATCTCCACTGATGAGGGAGAGACCTGGAGCGAGCCCAAACTGGTGCTGCAGGCTCCGGGTTATTTCGTGATGAACAACGACCGCGTCATCCAGACCAGCAAGGGCCGCATCGTCATCCCGCTGGCGTTTCACCGCTCACGCGGGACGGATCCGGAAACCAGCAAGTCATGGGACGCACGCGCCATCGCCATGTGGATCTATTCCGACGATGAAGGCGCCACCTGGACAGAGTCCTCCAGCTGGTGGGCCATGCCCGTGCGCAGCGGCAGTGGCCTGCAGGAGCCCGGAGTGGTGGAGCTGGCAGACGGCGGCCTCTTCTCCTGGTGCCGCACCGACCAGGGCGCGCAGTACGGCTTCTACTCCACGGATGCGGGCAAGACCTTCTCCCCGCCCGTGCCCACCGAGATGAAATCTCCCAACGGCCCCGCCAGCATCAAGCGCCTGCCCGGCAGCAGCGATCTCCTCGCCATCTACAACGATCACTCCGGCATGTTCCCTTTCCCGCCCAAGAAGCGCAATCCCTACGTGGCTGCCATCTCCACCGACGGCGGCAAGACCTGGCCCAAGCGCAAGCTCATCGAGAGCGATCCCGACGGCCTCTACCACTACACCGCCATCCACTTCGTCGGCGATGCCATGCTCATCGGCTACTGCGCTGGCGACAGCAAGGTGGGCGCTCTGAACCGCCTGCGCATTCGCCGCATCACGCTCGACTGGCTCAAGCAGCCCTGATGATCCCATGCGCACGCTCCTTCTTCTCCTCTGCCTTTGCTCACACCTGCTGGCGGAAGCACCGCTGAAAACAGCCGCGCTCCTCGCCGCAGGAGAGGAGCCTGTGCGCATCGTCTGCATCGGCGACAGCATCACCGGTGTCTATTATCACAGCGGCGGTCGCCGGGCCTATCCCGAGATGCTCCAGCTCGCACTTCAGCAGCTCTACCCGCAGGCAAAGCTCAGCGTGCATAATGCGGGCATCAGCGGAGACACCACCACCGGCGGCCTCAAGCGGCTGGAGCGCGATGTGCTCTCCCGCAAGCCGCATCTCGTGACGATCATGTTTGGCATGAACGATCTCGTGGGCACGCCTGTGGACGTCTTTAAAAAGAACCTGCGCGAGATGATCGCACGCTGCCGCACAGGCGGTGCCGAGGTGCTGCTCTGCACGCAGAACTCCGTCGTCGAGACTCCGCAGCGGCCCCGGGCCCGCCTCGCCGAGTTTACCCAGGCCATCCGCGATGTGGCCAAAGACGAAGCGCTTGTGGTGGCGGATTGCTTTGCTGCATTTGAGTCTGTGCGCTCTGCCGATACCAGCGAATGGGATCTGCTGCTCAGCGACACCATTCATCCCAACATGGCCGGTCACAAGCTCTTTGCCGAGACGCTCGCTCAGGCCATCACCGGACAGACGGTTTCTCTTCGAGACATCGGGCCGCCCACACCTGCTCTGACCCACACGATCGCAAAGCTCAAGGCCGGGCAGCCGGTGCAGGTGCTCGCCATGCCGCCGTATGATTCGCTCATCACACCTGCCTTGCAGCGTCTCTATCCCGCAGCCGTGGTCAAGGTCTCGTCCTGGCCAGTGGCCGGGCAGACACTGGTGCAAATGGAGGCATCTGCACGCAAGGTGCGCAGCCTGAAGCCGGATCTGGTGCTCGTCGCCCTGCCCGCTGAGATTCCGCTGCAGGATCAGGCGCAGTTTCATCATAGTTACTCGTGGGTCATGAACTGGTCCCTCAGCTTTGGCGTGCAGCAGTGGGATGTGGTGGTGGCGCTGCCCTCGGTGGCAAAGCCGGTGCTCAGCAAGGAGGAAAGCCGCCACGAGGCATTCGCTCAGCGCCTCATCAAAGCGCAGGATCTTTCGATGATCGCTCGCAGTGCAGGCGACACCACGCCTCTGCCCGAAATCCTCTCCACCTGGCTCGCCCACCAACAACCCTGATTTCCCAATTTATGAGACGCTCCAAAGTCCTCGCCAAAATCCGCTCCGGCCAGGTGGCCCGAATCTGCTGCACGGGCTCGCCCATCGCCTTCTTCCCGGCCATCGCCGCCCATTTTCACTACGACGGCATCTGGGTGGATGCCGAGCACCGCGTCTGGTCTGCACAGGACGCCGAGACCATGATCGGCCGCCACCACGCGGCGGACATCGACTGCGTCTGGCGCGCGCAGACCAAGGAGAAAAACGGCCTCTACCGCCTGCTGGAAGACGGTGCCTCCGGCCTCATGATCCCGCACGTGGGCAGCGCGGACGAGGCGCGTGCACTGGTCAATGCCATGAAGTTTCCACCGCTGGGAGATCGCGGCTTTTGCGGAGGCGGGCGCGATGCCAGCTACTGGATCGGCAAACCGGCGGACTACACCGACGCCGCCAATCGTGAGACCTTTCTCGTGGCGCAGATTGAGACGCCGGATGCGCTCGCACAGGTGGATGAAATCGCCGCCGTTCCCGGTGTCGATGTCCTCTTCCTCGGTCCTGGAGACATGTCCCTGCGGCTGGGCTGCACACCTGCTGTGAATGATCCCGTGATGATGGAGGTGCAGAAGAAAATCTCCGCCGCCTGCCGCAAGCACGGCAAGACCTGGGGCCGCCCCGTGGGCAGTGCAGCTGACGCGAAGACGATCATCGAGCTGGGCGCGCAGTTTGTCGTGCTGGGCAGCGAATTCGGCGCGCTGCACGCACACCTCAGCGACTGCTCGGCGCAGTTTGACAGCGTGCTCAATGAAGTCTCCGGCCAGTCCGCCATCCCCGGAGGCAAAACCTACTGATGCCATGAAATGCCATCTTCTTCTCCTCGCCCTGGCCGCCCCGCTGCTCTGCGCCGCGGAGCCGCCAAAGACGCACAACGGCGTCAAGCTCCTCGTGGTGAATGACGACGGCTTCAGCGCCTTTCACAGCGGGCGCTACAAGACAGCGGAGGATCTGCGCCAGGCCATGCTGGCCTACAAAGACAGCCAGGTGGCTGTGATGGAGTGGTGCATCATCGCGGGCAGCCGGGCCAACTACCCCAGCAAGGTCACGGAGCTGATCGGCGCCGGCATAACGGAGTTCCCACGCCGGGGCGACAAGCTGGCGCATGAAACACTCAAGCGCATGGCCGATGGCGGTGAGAACACGCTCAAAATTGTGACCGACTCCTGCCATGAGGCCGGGCTGGCCTGCTATGCTTCGCTGCGCATGAACGGAGACTACCCGGAGAGCATGTGGGAGGGCAGCTTTCCCAGATATGCCAACAGCACCTTCTGGTGGCAGCACCCGGAGCTGCGCATCGTCGATGCCAAAGGCAAGACCGGCTACCGTTTCTCCTTTGCCTTTCCCGAGGTGCGCGAGTTCAAGCTGAGCATCCTCCGCGAGGCCGTGCAGCAGGACATCGATGGCATCAATCTCGACTTCCAGCGTCATCCGGTGTTCTTCGGGTTTGAAAAGCCCATGGCCGATGCGTTTAAAGCCAAATACGGTGTCGAAGCCGCCACGGCAGGCCAGGATGATCCGCGCTGGGTGCCGCTGCGCTATGAGGTCATGACGCAGTTTGTGCGCGAGGTGCGGCAGATTCTTGATGAAGCAGGCAAGGCGAAGAACAAGCACCTCGGCCTCTCCGTGCGCATCGACTGGCAGAAATACCCCACCTGGGGCTGCGACATCGCCACCTGGCTGAAGGAGGGACTGCTCGACTACCTCGTGGTGGGCCAGTATGGGCTCGGCGGCTACGACTTTGACATCGCCCCCTTTGTGCAGATGGCGAAAGGCAGCGGCTGCGCGGTGCTGTTTGGAGAGGAGGCCATCACCAAAGGCCACGACCGCACCGCCGAGGAGGACCGCCTCATTGCCGCAGGCAAGATGAAGCCGCCGCCCAGCGAGCATCTCACCCGTGAGCAGTATGAGGCCCGCGCCGCCAAGGTATACTCAGCCGGAGGGGATGGACTGCATCTTTTCAATGAGACCCGGAAAGAAATGTTCACGGGGCTCGGTGATGTAAAGACCGCCACTGCACGCTGAAGCGGTCTTCTCGTCTCATCATCCACTCCTCTCATGAAAGCACTGCTCGTCATCGCGATTCTTCTTTCACCCCTCGGCCTGTGGTGCATCGCATCTGCCGCCGAGCCGGTGCGCATCGCCACCTTTGACGTGGACGCCACGCCGCCGCTCGGCTCCGCCATGGCCTATGATCCGGTCAAGCGGGTGGATGACCTGACGCTGCGCTGCCGTGGCATTGTTATTCTCGGCTCAGGTCAGCCGGTGGTGCTCTGCGCGGTGGACTGGATCGGCATTGCCAATGAGGGGCATGATGCCTTTCGCGCCGCGCTGGCCGAGGCAGCCGGCACCATGCCGGGCCGTGTGGCGGTGCACACGCTGCATCAGCATGATGCGCCGGGATGCGACTTCACAGCAGAGAAGCTCATCCAGGAGCTCGGAGTGCAGGGCTATACACGCTTTGAGGGCACGTTTCACCGTCAGGTCATTCAGCGTGCGGCAGATGCCATTCGTGCCTCCTTGCCAAATGCACAGCCCGTCAGCCACTACGGCTACGGCGAGGCCGTGGTGAAAGAGGTGGCGTCCAACCGCCGCGTGGAGCGCCTGGCTGATGGCAAGGTGGGCCGCATGCGCGGCAGCGCCTGCAAGATCGAAGGACTCATCTCTCTGCCCGAAGGACTGATCGATCCCCTCGTTTCTGTGCTCAGCTTTTGGAATGGAGACAAACCCGTGGCGGTGATCAGCAGCTATGCCTGTCACCCGCAGAGCTACTACCGCCTTGGCATTCCCAGCCCGGATTTCCCCGGCATCGCGCGCTTCATTCGCGGCCAGGATGTGAATGCCGCGCTGCATGTGCACTTCAATGGCGCTGGTGGAAACGTGGCAGCGGGCAAGTACAACGACGGCGCTCAGGCCAATCGTGTCATCCTCGCCACCCGCCTCGCCGCAGGCATGCGCGAGGCCTATGACAAAACCGTGAAGCAGCCGCTCACCAGCGCAGACATTGGCTGGAACGGCGTGCCGGTAAAGCTGCCGCTCTCTCCACGCCTGAACGAGGAGGAGCTCATCGCCAAACTCAAGGCCACAGCTGCGAAGGGCTACATCTCTTATGCCGACCAGCTGGCCTTTGTGCGCCGCAGCAAGGCCGGGCATCAGATCGACATCACCTGCCTGCAGGTTGGAGACACACGCATGCTGCATCTGCCCGGCGAGCTTTTTGTCGAATACCAGCTCGCCGCCAAGGCCATGCGCCCGGACCTCCACGTCATGATGGCGGCCTACGGCAACTACGGCCCCGGCTACATCGGCACGGCGGCCGCTTATCCTGAGGGCGGCTACGAAACCGGCCCCACTTCCTCCAATGTCGCCCCCGAGGTGGAGCAGGTGCTCACCGGCGCCATGCAGCAGCTGCTTGGCAAGAAGCCGTGAGTTAGACAGCCGAACACACTCTTGATGATATGAAAGTCAGCAGCAAAATCCTCGGCGACTACGAACGCGATGGCGTGGTGCTGATTCATCAGTTTCTCAATGCTGGCGAGATCGCCGCCGTGCGTGCGGAGCTGGAGCGCTACATTCGCGATGACCTTGCTGCGCTGCCGGTGGATGCACGCACGATGGAAAAGGATGAGAAAACTGTGCGCAATCTCTGGCGGCTGGAAAAGTACAGCGCCTTTTTCCGACGTCTTGGCGAACGCGCGGACATCCTCACACTCGTGGCTCCGCTGGTGCATGGCGAGCCCGTTCTCGTCGGCGTGGAGACTTTCAACAAGCCCGCGCGCATCGGCTCCGGCGTGCCGTATCACCAGGACAATGCCTACTTCTGCCAGAGCCCGCCGGACATGCTCACGATCTGGATCGCCATTGATTCGGTCACAGAGGCCAATGGCCCGGTCTTCTTTGTCAAAGGCTCCCACCATGGCGGCATGCAGCCCACCCGGCCCAGCGGCGTGCGTGGAAACAGCATCGGCATGGCGGAGCCTTCCACGGTGCCGCTGAGCGAGCAGTTTTGCGGCCTCCTGGCTCCCGGAGACGCCACCATTCATCACTGCGAGACGATCCATCACTCCGCACCAAACACCACGGACTGCTCCCGTCTTGGACTGCTGCTCGTCTATCGCGGCAGCCATACGCAGACGGACCCTGTGCTGAAAGCCGCCTACGCCACTGCTGTGGCTGCCACACCTCCTGCATGAATCAAGTCCTCGCTCTTTTCTGCCTGCTCGTAGCGCTGGTGCCGCTCGGCGCTCAGGAAAGTTACGCGCCCATGCACCGCCTTACATGGGATGAGTATGTCGGCACACTGACACACTGGCGGCAGAAGTTTCCCAAACGCATGACGCTGGAGTCTCGCGGCATGAGCGGACGGAACATGCCCGTGTATCTGCTGAAGATCACAGATGCCACCGTGCCCGCTGTGGACAAACAGGTGTGCCTCGTCACCACCCTCCACAGCGGGCCGGAGCGCACTGGCACCACAGGTGCGCTGGCCTTTGCGGAATGGTGCCTAAGCGATGATCCGCTGGCGGTCGAGACGCGGAAAAAACAGATCATTCTCGTGATGCCGTGCGTGAATCCGCTGGCCATGTTTTACACCGACCGCTTCCGCAATGAGCACGGTGTGGATCCGTACACAGGCGGCGGCCGCCTCGGCAAGCTGTGGGATGTGAAGACCCTCACGCTCACCCAGCCGGAAGATGCGCCGGAGCTCACCGCCGTGCTTTCCGTCGTCGACGAATATCAGCCCGAGGTGCATGCCGACCTGCATGGCACCGGCCTTCAGGAATACGCGCCCTCCCAGCTCGGCGCAGGTCGCATGTATCACGGCCAGATCATGACGGAGGTCACCGGAGGCGCGTATTCAAACTACGCCCTGCGTCCCTGGGACTGGCGTGTGACTGAGGCGATGATCGAGGCCGGGCGCGCCGCCGGATTCCCCTCGGATCGCTTTGAGGCGGATGCCCAGCGCACCTTCTGGGGCCCGGAGCTGGCACCGCTGGGGCGCAAGCTCTGGCACGGCATGCCGCTTTTCTATTCCGCGCACTACGGCTACGCCAAATACCACACCATGCTGCTTACGCAGGAGGTCGCATGGGAGGAGAGCCTCGTGGCCCGCATGCAGGGGCTCATGCGCATCGGCAATGCTGTGTGGATGGACGAGCGCACTCCAGGCTACCCGGTGAACCGCATGCGTCATTTCGTAGGTCATTACGTCACAGCATATGGAGCCACAGCATCAGCGCGCCGTACCAGCCGTGTGGAGCTGTGGAATCAGCAGAGCGACTTCGCCCTCGGCTTTCTCTATCCGCAGACCGTGGGCCGAGAGACCCTCGTCGTCGCCACCACGGCAGCCGCCAAGCAAGCCATCGCCCGCAATGACTTCCGCCCTCTGCTGGGAGATTCCGCTGCCGAGATCGAGCGTTTCATCAAGGCGGGCCCAGAACTCAAGATCGCCATGGAGCAGACGCCCGAGCAGCTTCTCGCCGCCACGACCGACGCCTCCTTCACCCACGGCATCGGCTTCCGTCTGCGTCTGCCGTATCGTGAGCCAAAACAGATCGAGGTCCGCCTCAATGGCATCGCATTGAAACAAGATGCTGCCGACGGCTACGAAAGCTGGTATGCCGATGGCTTCACTCAGGTGCAGGTGAATGTGCCGCCGCAGCAGCTGCCGCAGCACGGTCTCTACTTCATCACCTGCGCCTACTCACCGGAGGTGCAGCGCGCCACCGGCTGGATGCCACCTGCGGAGGTGCAGAAAAAATACGCCACGGAAAAGCTCGACGCCACACCCGCCACTTTCACGGATGTGGCCTACGGCACCCACTTTCGCCAGACGATGGACGTTTGGCTGGCTCACTCACCGAAACCCGCGCCTGTCGTGTTTTACATCCACGGCGGCGGCTGGAATGCGCAGGACAAGACGGACATCCACCAGCACCTCGACGTCCGCGCCTTTCTTGATGCCGGCATCTCCGTGGCTTCGATCAACTACCGCTTCCTTGCCGATGCCAACGCCGCCAAAGTAACCCCGCCTCTGCAATGGCCTTTGCAGGATGCTGCACGTGCTTTGCAGTTCTTGCGCTCAAAGGCGGACGAATGGCATCTCGATAAAACCCGCATCGCCGCCAGCGGTGTGAGCGCAGGCGGCTGCTCTTCGCTCTGGCTGGCCATGCACGATGACATGGCCGAGCCGCAGAGTGCCGATCCCATCGCCAGCGAGTCCACCCGCCTTCTTTTCACCGCCACCAAAGCCCCCCAGGCCTCCTTCGATCCGCAGCAGCTCGTCGAGTGGATCCCCAACAGCGAATACGGCGCGCACGCTTTTGGCTACCCTATGGCAAAGTCGCGGAAAGAGACCTTTCCTCTCTTCCTCGCCGATCGAGAAAGGCACCTCGCAGACATCCGCCGCTGGTCACCCATCGCCTACGCCAGCGCGGACGATCCGCCTGTTTATGTCGTTTACACCAAGGACGACAAGCCGCCCGTCAAAGGCCAGCCGCAGACAGACCCCAGCCACAGCGTGCTGCATGCGCTGATGCTCCAGGCCATGCTGCAGCCCCTGGGCGTGCCCTGCGAGGTTCGCTACCCGCAGGATGGCAAGCCCACCACCACCCTGCAGGAACTCCTCACCCAGCATTTGAAACCATGAAATCACAAGTCCTCCTCACCATCCTGCTGGCCGGCTCGCTGGTCGCAGCTGACGCACCCGTGCAGATCGGCAGCCGCCGCGAGCTTTTTGCAGACTCCTTCCTGCTCGAGAGCTTCAGCGGCACGCACCTGCAGCTCCAGACTCCGCGTGATGAAGGCGTGGCCTTCAAGTTTGACCAGCCGTGGGAGGGGCTCTTCAGCGGCTACGCCACACTCGTCACGCTCGACGACGGTCGCCTGCGCGCCTACTACAGGGGGAAAGCAGTGGCCAACAAAGACGGCAGTGAGGAGGAGCTGACCTGCGTCGCGGAATCCGCCGATGGCCGCACCTGGACCAAGCCCGAGCTCGGCATCTATGAGGTGATGGGCACGCGAAAGAACAATGTCGTGCTCATGAAAGCGCACACCGCCACGCACAATTTCAGCCCCTTCCGCGACCAGCGCCCCGGCGTGCCGGAAGACGAGCGCTTCAAGGCCTTCGGCGGCACCATGGAGGGCGGCGGCCTCACCGCGTGGAAATCTCCCGACGGCCTGCGCTGGGAAAAGATCGCTCCTGAGCCTGTCATCACCAAGGCCATGGTGCCCTACAAGTACATGTTCGATTCGCAGAACGTGCCTTTCTGGTCGGCAGCGGAGGGGAAGTACGTGGCCTACTACCGCGTGTTTGAGGGCGGCATCCGGCGCATTGTGCGCAGCGAGAGCCAGGACTTTCGCAAATGGTCAGCCCCCGTGCTCATGGAATATCGCAGTCCCGCCATGCAGGCTCCGATTGAGCACCTTTACACCAATCAAACGCATCCCTACTTCCGCGCGCCGCATCTGTATGTGTCCATCGCTGCGCGCTTCATGCCGGGCCGTCGTGTGCTCACAGACGAGCAGGCCGCCGCCATCAAGGTGAACCCCAATTATTTCAAAGACACCTCGGACGCCATTTTCATGACCACCCGCCCTGTGGAAGGTGCCGCGCATGCCGGAGTGTATGACCGCACCTTTTTGGAAGGCTTCATTCGTGGCGGCATCGGCGCGCAAAACTGGGTCTCACGCACCAATTATCCCGCCCTCAATGTGGTGCCCACCGGGCCGAATGAGATGTCTGTCTTTGTGAATCAGGACTATGCCCAGCCCACCGCGCACATGCGGCGCTACTCGCTGCGCACGGACGGCTTTGCCTCGCTGCATTGCAGCTACGCAGGCGGTCATGCCATCACCAAGCCGGTGGTCTTTGCCGGGCGCGAGCTGTCGCTGAATTTTTCCACCTCCGCTGCTGGCGGTGTGAAGGTGGGCTTTGAAGACGTGGACGGCAAGCCCGTGCCCGGCTTCGGGCTTGAAGAGTGCGTGATGCAGATCGGCAATGAGCTGGATCGCAAGGTTGCATGGAAATCTGGCACGGATGTCAGCACGCTGGCCGGAAAGCCGCTGCGCCTGCGCTTCTCCATGAAGGACGCTGACATCTTCTCCTTCCAGTTCATGCCGTGAAGCTCTGCATCTTCCTCCTCGCACTCACGGGCCTGGCTGGCGCTGCGGACTCCACGCCCGCCATCTCCGGCATCTGGATGATGGGCCAGTCCTTGTGCGATGGCTCGGAGTCTCTGCCCGTCGTCACCAGCGCAGACACAGGCTGGGGAAATCTTTCTTTCGCACGCGGTGTGCGCACCTGGCTGCCCAAGGACAATTCAGCCACACCCGAGCTGCGCCCTGCGGAGTTGTTCAAACTGGAGCCCCTGCGCGCTCAGACAAACGGTGGTCTCGGCGAAACCGTGGCCAATGGCATGGCCGACCACTGGCAGGCCGTGCGATTGGGGAATGACAAAGCGCGCGCCGCAAAATCGGCCTCACACTTTCTGGTCGCCTGCGCAGGGCAGGGTGGGAGGCAGATCAATGAGCTATCCAGCGCAGACCTTTCCGCCGACCCTCGCACGCCCGAGTCCCGCCGTCACGGCGGCGGCTACTACCGCACCAGCCTGGACGATGCACGCCGTGCCGTGGCGCAGGCTAAGGCTGCAGGGGCAGAGTTTCGCGTCGCTGCACTGTACTGGATGCAGGGAGAGGGGAATGGCGGACCCACAGGCAGCCTCGTGCCCACCCGCTGGGATGCCGAGTTGCCACGCCCGGAAGGACTCGCCTGGTATCGCGATCAACTCATCGCCTATCGAAAACAATGGTCGGCAGACCTGTGCGCCATCACCGGGCAGCGTGGTGAGCTGCCCATGTTCACCTATGAGACGCTCGGCCCTGCAGGCGAGGCCCAGCTCATGGCGGCGGATGCCGATGCACACATCTACATGGTGGGGCCGCACTACGCCGTATCCAGTGCGATCAACAGCCGCACCAGGCCGGATCGTCACGGCGATCCCATACACCTTTCCGCCGATGGCGAGCGCTGGTGGGGCGAGCAGGTGGGAAAGGTCATGCACCGCGTGCTGGATGGAGGAGCGGACTGGCAGCCGCTGCGCCCGCGAAAAGCAAAGCTGGAAGCCACACGCGGCAGCATCCTCATCGACTTCATCGTGCCGCGCCCGCCCCTTGTGATCGACACCACCTTCCTTCCACGGCAGGAGATCGCCTCGGGTGACGGCTACACCTCGCTGGCGGGCTTTCGCGTGCACGACAGCGCCGGCAAGCCCCTCACGCTGACAGCGGTGGAAGCCGTGTCTCCGACTCAGGTTCGTCTCAGTCTGAAGCAGCCGCTGCCCACAGACAAAACCTGCCGCATCAGCTATGGGCATCCATTCGCAGGTGCGCTCGGCAGAGTGACTGAGGTGCGTTCTGGAGAGCTGGTGATGGAGCGCGGTGTCACAGAGGCCACAAGGCTGCTCATGAATGAAGGCGCTTTCCTCGCAGCCGGCACCTCCGGCCCAGTCACCCGTGTGCCGGTGCGCGCTGTGCAGGAGGCAAACGGTGCTGCCATACTGACCTATGAGTCTGCCGAACTCCGCGATGGCAGGTCGTTTGAGGCCGGGCAGGAACTCGTGGCCATGCGCGCCTTCAGCTATGGCAACCTGCGCGATTCCGACGATGAGCAGTCGGTGTTTTCGTTCGCAGACAAAGCCTATGGCTCACGTGCCGGTCAGGCCTATCCCTTGTGGAACTGGTGCGTGCTCTTCTCGGATTTCCCAGCTGAATAAGAGACGGGTGAGATATTCTGCGTTTGTGGTCAGTCTGGTCTGGTGATTGAACCAGTTCATTAAGCTGGTGGTGTGGAGGGCCGAATTCATAGTCACGGGCATGAAGCTTATTCTCTGCTTTCTCGGCGGGCTTGCTCTTCAGCTCCATGCGGCTGAGCAGGTGTTTTTTGCCTTCGATGACCAGAACATCGCCTGGCAGCACAATCTGAAACTCACGCTGGAGACGGCGCAGAAGCATCCGGGGAATCCGGTGCTGCGCAACGGCCCGCCCGGTGCGCCGGACCACGGTCATGCCATCATGTACGGCACCGTGATCAAGCAGGGCGACACCTTCCGCATGTGGTACCTCGGCATGCATGAGCCTGCGGTCGTCAAAGGCCAGGCCCCTGGCTGGTGGCGGCCCATGTGCTACGCGGAAAGCAAGGACGGCATCACCTGGACCAAGCCCGAGCTGGGCCTCGTGGAATTCAACGGCAGCACGAAGAACAACATCTGCCGCATCGAGGGAGGGCCATTTTCCATGACACGCGTGAATGACTTTCTCTCCGTGCTTTATGAGCCCGATGAACCGGACGCCTCGAAACGCTACAAGTGCGCCTACATCGCCCACATGCCCTTCGAGGACGTCAAAGGCGGCCGCAGCAAGATCGGGCCCAATGAGAAACGCTGGTGCTCCTTGGTCACCGCCACCAGCGCCGACGGACTGATCTGGAAATGTGTGGGCGACCGCCCGGCCAATGCCGGCGGCGAGCGCTTTGAAGTCAGCAGCCTCTATCGCTTTGGTGACTTTTACTATGCCACCGGCCAGCTTCTCAGCCCGTGGACATGGCGGCCGGATGGAGGCGACGTCGGCCGCGTCATGCTCGCCTATCGCTCACCGGATTTCGTCACATGGTCCAGGGCCAAAGCGTTCTCCTACGCACGCCCAGGCCAGCTCTCCGATCCTCCGGTAAAAGGCCAGCAGATGCACATGGGCGCGGGCCTGTGGAACCGTGGCAATGTCATGGTGGGCCTGCACGGCATGTGGCAGGACGCCGAGGTGAAGCCGCCCAAGGACAAAAGCTGGAACTACGGCGTTCGCGTGGACCTGGGCCTCATGATCAGCAATGACGGCGTGCACTACCGTGAGCCGGTGCCGGGCTTCAAGGTGATCCCCCGAGGCAAGGAGGGCGAGTGGGACGACATCGCCATCCTTCAGGGCCATGCTTTTGTGAACGAGGGTGACAAGACCATGATCTGGTATTCCCATTGGAACACCGGTGGCGAACTGGAAAACATGGACATCGGCCTCGCCACCCTGCGCCGTGATGGCTTCGGCTCGCTCTCCCGCAAGGTCACTGAGGAGGAGGGCCATTTCATCACCAGCCCCTTCACGGCAAAAGAAATCGCCCTCAATGTGGACGGCACCACGCCGGAGACCCCGCTTACCGTGCAACTTCTTGATCATCTGGACCACCCGCTCGACGGCTACGAACTCAAAGTCAGCACCAGCGGTGTTCGCGTGCCCCTCAAATGGGTCAAGCCTCTGCCGGCTGGTAAGAAAATAGCTTTGCGTGTGAGCTTCCCGCCCGGCAGCGCTGCAAAGGTGTTCGCGATCTACCTCAACGACTGATCCCCATGTCCCTCTCCCTTGTCACGGAACTCACCGACACTGATCGCCGCCTGCTGCATCGCGCCATCGACGGCTTTGTTCCGGAGCGCGTCTTTGATGTTCACACGCATCTTTTCCACTCGCGCCATTTCGCCGAGGGGAAACGCCCGGTGTTTCTCGATGAAAATCGCGGCTACGGCATGGCGGACTTTCAGGCGGCCATGCGCCTGTGGCTTCCAGGTCGTCAGGTTGAGGGCCTGTTCTTTGGCTACCCCAGCGCAGGAAACGACAGGGCAGGGGAGAATGCCTGGCTGCAGTCTCAGGTGGATGGCACGGGAAATTCACGCGCGCTCGTCCTCACGGCCCCGCAGGACTCGCCCGCCGAAGTCCGCCGCCTCTTGGACACAGGCGTCTTTGTCGGCATCAAGCCCTACCGCCTCTACGCCGATGTGCCAGATACGAAGGAGGCGGAGATCGAATCCTTCGCGCCCGAGTGGATGTGGGAGCTGTGTCATGAGTACGATGGAATTCTGATGCTCCACATCATGCTGGCGGATGGCATCACCGATCCGCGCAATGTGGAGGCCATTCGCCGCCTGTGCCGCCGCTATCCGCGCTGCAAGCTGGTGCTGGCGCATGTGGCCCGCTCGTTCAATTACCGCCACGCACGCGAGGGGCTGCATCATCTCGTGGACCTCGACAATGTCGTCGTGGACACCTCCGCCGTCACTCAGGCCGGGGCCTTCCGTGCCGCGCTGGAGATCCTGGGCCCGCGCCGCGTCCTCTGGGGCAGCGACTACATGGTCAGCGAGCTGCGTGGCTCCTGCATCACGCAGGGCGATGGTTTCACCTGGATTCACCCGGAGATCACCGCGGACAAGCTCACCATCTTCGGCCAGTACACCACCGTCGGCATCGAGTCTCTGCTCTGCTTGCGCGAAGCCTGCGAAGACACCGGCATGACACAGGGAGATCTGGAAGACCTCTTCCGTGAGAATGCGCTGCGTCTCCTCAAGCCCAAGCCCGCCGCCCCCTCCGGCCCCCGCCTCTGGGAGCAGGCAAAAGAGAAAATCTCCTGCGGCACCGGCCTGCTCTCCAAGCGCGCCCACCTCTTCGATCCCCAGTCCTGGCCTTCCTATTTCTCCCGTGCCAAAGGAGCACATGTGTGGGATCTCGATGACCGGCGCTACATCGACTTCACCGGCGGCGTGGGGGCCATCCTGCTAGGACATGCCGATGATGAAGTGAATGCCGCTGTGAAACGCCGTGTGAATCTCGGCAGCTACGCCACGCTCGCTTCACCCGATGAGGTCAAACTTGCCGATGTCCTGCTCGCTCTCCACCCCTGGGCCGGAAAAGTGCGCTACGCACGCGGCGGTGGCGAGGCCCTCGGTCTCGCCGTGCGCATCGCACGCGCAGCCACGGGAAAAAGCGGCATCGCCTTCTGCGGCTACCATGGCTGGAGCGACTGGTATCTCGCCGCCAATCTGGGTGATGACGCTGCGCTTGACGGGCACCTGCTCCCCGGCCTGCAGCCGCTGGGCGTGCCGCGTGAGCTCGCAGGCACCGCCGTGCCCTTTCGCTACAATGACATCGCCTCGTTCAAAGCCGCTCTGCAAAAGCTGGAGGGAAAACTCGCCGCCGTCGTCATGGAGCCCATGCGCTCCGAACTCCCGCGCGATGGCTTCCTGCAGCAGGTCATCGCCGAATGCCATGCCGCAGGTGCGGTGTATGTGCTGGATGAGGTGACGAGCGGCTGGCGCTTCGGCTTTCCCGGTGCAGCACCGGGCCTGGGGATACAGCCCGACATCGCCGTGTACGCCAAGGCCATTTCCAATGGCTACCCAGCAGGAGCCATCATCGGCAAAGACTCCGTCATGGATGCGGCAAACAGCAGCTTCATCTCCAGCAGCTACTGGACCGATGGCGTGGGCACGGCGGCCTCTCTGGCCTGCATTGGCAAAATGCAGCGCGAGGGCGTGCAGCAGCACGTGTGGCAGATGGGCGGGCGACTCCAGTCCGGCCTGCGAGAGGTGGCGGCACGGCATCCGGAGCTGCAGCTCAAGATCGGCGGCATGCCATGCGCGCCTTCTCTCGCCTTTGGCAATCCGGCGGCCAAGCCGCTGATGATCCGCCACATGATTGAACGCGGTTATCTGATGTCCAGCCAGCTTTATGCCACGTGGTCGCACATGGAGGAGCACATCTCCGGCATGCTGGCCGCGCTGGATGAGGCACTGGCCATCGTGGCACAGTCTCCGCTGGAGCCCGCCAGCGGGGCGCAGCAGGGCTTTGCACGGCTGGTGTGATCCACGGAATTTTCACTGGCAAAAGAGTGCCTGCACCGGAGTTTTGGCAGCCACTGCCACCTTCCACGTTATCTTCGCCGATCATGCATGTCCTTGCCCGCCACTCCCCGTTTTTCAGCTGGATTCTACGCTCAGCGGCCTGTCTGTTTGCAAGTGGCATGCTGCATGCTGCGGTGTTTGAAGTAGGGCCTGGGCGGCAGATGCAGGACATCAGCTCAGTGCCTTGGGAAAAACTGACGGCCGGAGATGTGGTGCGCATCCATTGGCGTGAGTCTCCCTACAGGGAGAAATGGGTGATATGCTGCCGGGGTACCGAGAAGCAGCCTGTCACCATCAGTGGTGTGCCAGGCCCTTCCGGGCAGCTCCCCGTGATCGACGGCATGGATGCGACGACGCGCCCGCAGCTCAACTACTGGGGCCAGGAGCGCGGGGTGGTGAAGATCGGAGGATCGAATGTCTCTGCTGTGACTGAGCCAGGGTACATCGTGCTGGAAAATCTGGACATCCGCGGGGGCAGGGCGCCCAACACATTCAAAGGCAGGCGAGGTGTCACCCCCTACAGCAAGGATGCCGCGAGTGTGAATGTGGAGATCGTGGACCACCTCGTGCTGAGAAACCTCGTGCTGCATGACAGCAGCAACGGGCTCATGGTCAGCGCCAAATCGAAAAACATGGTCATCGAGCGCTGCCATTTGTTCGACAACGGAAATCCCGGCAGCATCACCGAGCACAACGCCTACACTGAATGCAACGGCATCGTTTTTGAAGGCAACCACTTCGGGCCTTTGCGCCAGGGATGCTCCGGAAACAATCTCAAAGACCGCTCAGCGGGCCTGGTGGTGCGCTACAACTGGATCGAGGGCGGCAATCGTCAGCTGGATCTGGTGGACGCCACTGGCAACCCGGCTCTCAACGCCTCTCCGGCTTACCGGCATGCGCACGTGTATGGCAATGTGCTCATTGAGCGCGAAGGCGATGGCAACAACCAGTTTGTGCATTACGGAGGAGACAGCGGAAAAACGGCTGGCTACCGCAAAGGTGTGCTGCATTTCTATCACAACACGGTCATCTCCACGCGTGCACGCGCCGTGGCCCTCTTCCGCCTGTCTTCAGAGGAGGAGACAGTGGAGTGCCAGGGCAATATTTTGCACGTCACCAGTGGCGGCAAAAACCTCTCTCTCATGTGCAAGATGGGTGTGCTCAAGCTCGGTGCCAACTGGCTCACCCAAGGCTGGGTGCCCAGTGTGGATGAGTTCACGGGCAGGGTCGAAACCATGGCTCCTTCTGTGCAGGGCGATGATCCAGGTTTCGTGTCTTTGAAGGAGCAGGATTTCAGTCTTGCAGCCTCCTCTCCATGCCTCGGGGCTGCCGCAGATCTGCCCGCCGGGCTGCCACCTGTGCTGAGCCGCTATGTGCGCCACCAGCAGGTGGTGGAGCTGCCGGCTGCAAGTCATCGTAATCTTGGAGCGCAGTGACGCACAGACACTCTTCCTCTCCATGAGACACCGACTTGCCATTTTCCTGCATCTTGCGCTCATCGGAGCCTGCAATGGTGCGCCGCAAACCGCTCCGCCGCCGCCACTGCTGCAGGATCCGTGGGAAGAGAGCTACGCCAATCTGGACGCCACCGGGCCGCATGTGCTGGGCTGCTGGAAGTTTGACGAACTGCCGCTGGCAGATGCCACCGGGCGTGGAGCTCAGCTGTTTGCAGACCTTGCCAGCCTGGTGCCGGAGGGGCGTTTTGGCGGCGGCCTGAAATGCGGCACGCAGGCGCGGGTGGCCGTGGCACACCCACACCTCACTCCGCAGGGGGCATTTTCCGCAGAGCTGTGGGTACGGCCGGCCGCCAGTCCTGTGATGCAGAAGACTGTGTGCCTGCTGGACAAGCAGGGGGCGCGCATGGAGGAGTTTTCATGGAGCCTGCTGCCGCCTGATGAGCGCGGCCTGCGGCGGATGATGGTGAGGCTGGGCTTTGGCACCTTTGCCAAGGAGTTTGTCTCAGACCCGGTGCTGCTGCCTGTGGATGAGTGGCGGCACCTGGCCTTCAGTTATGATGGCGCGGGAAAGGTGGCCTTTCATGTGGATGCACAGGCTGCGGGCGAGTCTTTTGTGGAGCGCTGCGGCGCGGTGGCGCCGGGCGCACAGGCGCTTTATCTGGGACACAGCTCCACTGGTGCGGCGGCGTTTCAGGGGCTTATGGATGAGGTGCGCCTGTGCGCGGGCGTGCGTGGATTTGCGGCCTTTGCTCTCTCGATCGATGCTGCATCCCATGTCTGGGAGCGCATGGAGCGTCCGCTGTCGATGAGGATCACCTGCACCAATCTGCGCCGCGTGGCGCTGCAGGCAGCCAGCATGCTTTTCAGTGTGAATGGTGACAGTCAGTCCTTCATTTTTCCTGATCTTGAGCCTGGGGCTGCAAACGTGAATGAGTTTGGACCCGACACCGCTCTCAGGCCGGGCACCTACAGGCTGGAGGTGACGATCGGCGCCGGTCTCAGCCGCACGAGCCGAGCGCACTCATTTGAGATCACTGCGCGTCACAGCCACATGCTGCCGGTGGTTCTGGATGGCGTGGCTGCGGAGGCCCTGCCACTGATGAAGGATCTGGCATGCACGCATTGGACAGGCATCCGCAATGATGACGCCCCCTACCTGGGCAGTGCCAATAAATACCATCCTGTGGTGATGAGGCCGCGTCTGGAGGCCGGGCTGCTGCATGGCATGCGCACTGTGGCGGCATTGAATCACGATCCGGTCATGCTCAGCCGCGGGCTGCGCAAGGTGGGCAGGGACGGAAAGGAGTACAATCCGCCTGAGGTGAATACGGCCTCACCTGATGCGGCGGGTTTCATGGCGGCCTGCGGAAACATGTTCACGATATACTACCGCAGTTTTGGCAACTGGAACGGCGTCATGCTCGGCTCATCCACCACTGGCGGCTTGAACCCAGGTTTTAGCAAGGCGGAGCAGGAGGATTACCGGAAACACAGCGGGCAGGACATCCCGGCCGAGGTGCAGGGAGATGCAGTGCACTGGGAAAAGCTGCCGGGTTTTCCACCAGATCGCATGATCCCGGATGACGATGCTGTTTTGAAATATTACCGCTGGTTTTGGTCTGAGGGAAACAGGAGGGGGGCGGTGAACGACGCGTGGTTCAAATCGTATGAGAGGCGCAAGCAGGAGCACGTGGACACATGGATCATGCATCACCCTTCTGTGCGCCAGCCATCCAGGGCAGGTGCCTTCAATGCAGTGAGCATCATAGGAGATCAGAGCGCGGACACGCGCGATCCGCTCCTGGCCGGGCTGTGCATGGACCAGCAGCTGGCCATGTGTGCGGCGCACAAGCGCGAGATGGGCATTTTCGGCATCCTGCCGCTGAGCTGGGAGCGTGCGCAGGTTTCGCCTGCAGGTGCGGAGGGCACGGCGGCGGCGATCAAGCAGATGGATCGCATCATGCCTGCACAGCGCATCACCATGGCACCTGCGCTTTTGAAGGAGAATCTCTGGATGCTGCTCTCCCGCCCGCTGAAGGGGCTGGTGCTCACAGACGGGGCTGCTCTTTGCTCCGCCTCTGCGTGCACACATCCGCAGAGCCTTGCTGCTGCGCGCGATGTGGCGCAGCGGCTGCTGCTGCCGCTGGGCCCCATGCTGGGCAGGCGGCAGGCATGGCGCTCACCCGTGGTGCTGCTGGAAAGCTTTACCTCTCAGGTCATGGCGGGGCGCGGTCTCTATCGCGGTGGTGCCTCCAGCGCGCTGGAGCTCTGGCTGGCGCTGCAGCGTGCGCACATTCAGGCGGACATTGTGTATGAGGAGAGCCTGGCAGATGGTGCGCTGGACGGCAGGCAGATCCTGCTGATGCCGGACTGCGATGTGCTGCCCACCAGCGTGGTGGAAAGAATCCGCGACTGGCAGAAGTCGGGTGGCAAGGTCCTGGCAGATGATCACCTCTGCCCCGCGCTGAAAGCGGATGCCTCATGGGTGCAGCCTCCGCAGCCAAAAGCGCCAGAGGCACCTGCTGCCACACCACCTGCCGAGCCGGCACCGCCGCTCCCGTTGCCAGAGAGGCTCGTCGCACTGTGCAAAGACCACGGCTGGCAGCCCAAGGTGAGCTGCGACAGCCCAGATGTGATCCTGCACGCCAGTCAGACAGGGGAGGCGCTCTGTCTATTCGTCATCAATGACCGCCGCGAGCCCGGCACCTATGTGGGCCAGCATGGCATGGTGCGGGAGTCCGCGCTGCCGGTCTCTGCCAATCTCAACCTCGGTCATGACAAGGTGAACGTCTATGACCTCACTCATTCCACCTTCCTCCTGCCCAAGCGTGAAGACAGCGGCCTCATCATTCCGCTGAAGCTGGGTCCCTCCGAGGGGCGGGTGCTGCTGCTCTCTCCTGCCCCTCTCCTCGAAATGCAGGTGGATGCACCGGAGAATGCCACACGCGGAAACACCGCCGAGGTGCGCGTGCGTCTCCTGACCTCCGGCGGCATGCCCATGCCTGCGGCCATTCCCGTGGCGGTGAGCATTCGAGATGCAGACGGCGCACCTGCGGAAATGGATGGCCACCATGTGGTGGAGAATGGCGAGCTGACTCTGCGGCTGGATCTGGCCCGCAATGAGACACCCGGCACTTGGGAGATCCGCGTGCGCGAGCTGGCCTCCGGCATGGAGGCAGTGAAGTGGCTGCAGGTAACTCCATAAAACCACGCCCGTTTTTTCAGCATCACCCCAACGCGCACCCCAACATCATGATCATCGACTGCCACAACCACGTCGGCTCGGACCTGCTCTTCTACCTTCACGGAGATTTCCCCTATGCCCAGCATCTGGTGACGATGCATGATGAAGGCCGCGCACTCGGCGTGGACCGCTGGATCGTCTTTCCCTTTGTCAGCCATCTGGCCCTGGATGTCACCGCCTTCATGGACAACGAGATCAAGGACGAGAAGGGCCGCCTGCAGGACATCCCCTACGCCTTTGAAAACCGCCGCCTCATGAAGGAGTGCTACGAGCTCTTTCCAGAGGAGGGAAAACGCATGCTGCCCTTTGTGATGGGCGACCCCATGCGCAACACAGCGGCGCAGGAAAAGGAACTGCGCAAGCTGCGCGGCGAGTACCGCTTCCACGGCATCAAGATGCAGACGACCATCCTGCAGGCGGACATCAAGCACCTGCGGGACCAGGGGAAAGTCTTTGTGGAGCTGGCCGCCGAATGGGATGTGCCTTTCCTCATCCACTCCAGCGTGGCAAAGAGCGATCTCTGGGCGCAGGCGCATGACATCCTGGACATCGCCGAGGAGAATCCCGGCGTGCGCTTCTGCCTGGCGCACTCCTGCCGCTTTGACAAAGAGTGCCTGGACCGCGTGCAGGCGCTGCCAAATACATGGTTCGACAATTCCGCACACTGCATCCACTGCGAGGGCGCGGTGAATGACCTGCCCTACGTGGCGCCGAAGGAGCGCCGCTTTGACTCCGACTACACGGACCCCGCGCGTGTCATCATGGATCTGGCGGCGGCCTATCCGCACAAATTCATGTGGGGCAGCGACTCTCCGTTTTACAGCTACGCGGCAGAGATCAATGGCCAGGTGGTGCGCCTGATCAGCACCTATCAGGCTGAGGTGGCGGCACTGACGGCGGGTGGCGCGGAGATGGTGGAGCGCATTGCGCACAAAAATATCATCTCTTATCTTGGGGCGGAGAATTTTACCTGAAACGATCCGTATATTGACCTGCCGCTGGCGGCGTTATAAGAAAAGCAGGCATGATGAAATCATTCTCTCTTGAAGGTCGGGCGGCGCTCGTCACAGGCTCGTCCCAGGGCATCGGTCTGGCGCTGGCGCGCGGCCTGCATGAGGCGGGCGCGCGGGTGGTGTGCCACGGGCTGAACGGACGCCCGGCTGACTTTCCCGAATGGGCCTCCTATGTGTCATGCGATCTCTCTGCGGAGGACGCGCCCGAGACGCTCGTTCAGCGTGCCTTTGAGGCGGAGCCCGGGCTGGACACCCTGCTGTGCAATGCGGGCAGCTTCTTTGACGTGGGCTTTCTGGAAATGACGCGCGAGCGCTGGAACAAAACCGTGCAGCTCAACATGGCCTCTGTGTTTTTCACCGTGCAGGCCTTTGCCCGCAGGCTGGTGGCTGAAAAGCGCAACGGCTGCGTCGTCATCACCTCCTCCACCAATGGCTTTCAGGCCGAGGCGGACTCCTGTGCGTATGACGCCAGCAAGGGCGCTCTGGTCATGCTGACGAAATCTCTCGCTGTGTCTCTGGCAGATCACGGCATCCGCGTGAACGGCGTGGCACCTGGGCTGATCAAGACCCCGCTCACCGCAGGTCTGGTGCATGCCAGCGACACCGCCATGGTGGAGCACTACGAGAAGAAGATCCTGCTCAAGCGCCTGGGAACTCCTGACGATGTGGCCGGGGCGGCCGTCTTCCTCTGCTCTGATGCCGCGTGCTACATCACGGGGGAGACGATCATCATTGATGGCGGGCTGACGACGTGTCAGATCGGCCGGAAGTGAGCAGCCCCACGCCCATGGTGATCAGCGTGCCCAGCAGGCTGAACCAGATGAAGGACACCAGCAGCGGCGGCTTCACGGTGGTGAGCAGGCCGTTTTGATACAGGTAGAGCGCCAGCAGGGAGATGAAGCCTGCCAGACAGCCCAGCAGCGCCCCGCGTGTGGTGGCGCGCTGCGTGAACATGCCCAGAAAGAACAGCCCCAGAAGCGGTCCGCCGATAAGGCCGATGACCGTATTGACTGACTCCACCAGATTTCCCGGCATGAGAGACACCGCAAAGGCCAGCCCGATGACGACGAAGCCGTAGATCACCGTGATCATGCGCGCACGGCCCACCTGCTGCTCCTGCGTGCCTGCAGCCTGCGTGGAGAGACGCTGTTTGAAATCCACAAACGTGGCCGAGGCCAGGGAATTAAGCCCCGCTGAAATGGTGGACATGCTGGCTGCATAGATGGCCGCGATGAGCAGCCCCGGCAGTCCGGCGGGCAGCTGCGTGACCACAAAGTAGGGCAGGATCTGGTCCTCCTTGGCAATGAGGCCTGCGGCCATGGGATCTCCATGCGTTTTGTAAAAGGCGTAGAGCACCAGCCCCGTGCCGTAGAATAGGACGAGCACGGGCAGGATGAGCCAGAGCTTGATCCACAGGGAGCGCTGCGCCTCTTTCAGACTGCCTGCGGTGAGATAGCGCTGCACGGACACCTGGTCTGTGGCCATCTGCACCAGATGCAGAAACGCCGCCGCCAGCAGCACGGCCCAGAGATTCACACGCTCGGAGAGGCTGAAGGAGAGGCTCAAATCGAGCCGATGATCCGCCACGGCGGTGTCCCACACGCCGCCAAATCCTCCGGGGATCTTTCCCACGGCCACCAGTACGATGACGAGCTGCCCGCCAAAGAGCACGATGAGCTGCATCACATCCGTCCAGATGACGGCGCGCATGCCGCCCAGCGCAGTGTACAGCGTGGTCAGCACACCCGAGGCCAGGATGGTGAGCCACAGCGGCATGCCGGTGACTTTTTCCAGCGCCAGCGCAGGGGCATACGTGGCCGCTGCCAGCCACAGCGCCACGCGGAAGATGAAGAGCCCGGATGCCAGCAGCCGCACGGAGAGGGAGAAGCGCTCCTCCAGAAACTGGTACGCTGTGAAGAAGCGCGACTGGTAAAACTTTGGCAGCATGTACAAGCAGGTGAACGGCGTGGCGATGAAGAAGGCCAGGATCACGTAGGCAAAGGCGAAGCCGTTTTTGTACACATCCGCCGGGCCTGCGAGGTAGCTGATGCCGGAGAAAAGCGCCGCCAGGATGGACATGGCCACCAGGATGCTGTTCATGCCGCGCCCCGCCAAAAAGTAGTCGCCGAGAGATTTGGAGCCACGCGCCGACAGCAGGCCCACGCCCACAGATGCCGCCAGGTAGCCGCCGAAGATGGTGTAGTCGAGCCAGGAGAAATGAGTCATGCGCGGGCTGGTTTTATACCGCAGAAGAACGACCACCCGCCAGGCTGTTTTCTGGTCAGTTTTCTGAACCAGACGAATAGGCGCGCAAAAATCGCCCCCGGGTGTTATTCATGAAATCTGCCGCCATGTCAGAAGCCGCGCCCGCCACCACGTCTCTGCCTTACACCGACACCAAGCCGGCCGGGCATGCCGATTTCTATTTTGCCATCAATGCCACCTTCCGCTTCATCCTGAGGCATCGTGGCGAGGAGGCGCTGCGGAGCTGCTGGCGGGACATCGGCGGCAGCTACTACCGCCCGGTTTCAAAGCAGTGGACGGAGCAGGGGATGCATGGCGTGGCGGAGTACTGGCGCGCCTTTTTCAAAGCCGAGCCCGGAGCCGAGGTGGAGGTGGTGGAGTCTGCTGACGAGGTGCGTCTGGAGGTGGCACGCTGTCCGGCCATCCATCATCTGCGTACGCACGGGCGGGAGATCGTGCCGCAGTTCTGCCAGCACTGCTATTTTGTCAATGAGGCCATCGCCTCGCCAGCGGGGCTCACAGCGCGTGTGTGTGGTGGCAATGGCACCTGCACTCAGCGCTTCATCAAACGCACGGTGGAAGCCGAAGCCCAAAATCTGGAGGACATCGCCACGGCATCATGATCGGCTGCTACGACTTCTGCGGGCACTATGAGTGGACCTTTGAGTGGCTGCGCCAGCAGGGCGGGCATGAGCTGGTGCGCGCCTACTGGGACGAGGCCATCCATCAGGACTCCCAGCTCCATGCCTCCCAGCTCATCGGGGAAAAAGGAATCGAGGGCATGAAGGAATACTGGGGCCCCACGCTGGCGGACGAGGGCGCGGTGTATGAGCGCACGGTCACGGAGGATGTCTTTCGCATCGACATGCACGAGTGCCCCTCCAAGGGCTTTCTGCTGCGCAATGGGCTGCATCAATACGCCGACTACTGCGACCACTGCATGGGCTGGATCGGCCCGCTGATGCAGAAGGCCGGATTTGTCATCGACCACGAGCACAACCACTGCGGCCAGTGCTGGTGGGAGATGCGGCGCATAGACGATGCCTCTCCTGCCAGCGCACCCGGAACCCTGGCAGGCACCAGTGATGTGCGGCTGCGCCCCGGCTGGAAATCCCCCGCCACCGACCACTATGAACGCGCCACGGATCCCGATGACAAGACATAGCTTTGACCAGCCGCGCCAGCGTCTTGGAGTGCGCCAGCCCTCTGGCGCTTTCGGGTGTCCACCGGCCTGCGGAAAGCTCCAGAGGACTGGAGCACTTCAGGACGCTCTCGCGTTCTTGTGCGCCATGTTGCTTGTGTCACATGCAGGTGTCATTCACGCCGCAGACTGGCAGCCTCTGCCACCGCTGCCGGAGCCAAACGGTGGCTTCATGTGCGGGGTGCATCAGGGAAAGATCATCATCGCAGGCGGTACACGCTGGATGGATGGGAAAAAACACTGGCTGCGCGCCGTGCATGCCTATGCCCCCGCAGAGGGAAAGTGGACGCAGCTGCCTGAGCTTAGCCACGCGCTGGCGTATGGGACCACACTGCAAACCGCAGACTCCCTGGCATGGCTGGGCGGCAGTGATGGCACGCAGCCGCTAAAATACCTGGAGGTTCCGGAGGGGGGCAAGATCCGCGTTCAAATCCCCAGCCTGCCGGATGCTGTCGTGCTGGCTGCTGGTGGTGTGGTGACTGGGAAATACATCGTGGCTGGTGGCACGCCGGATGCCGCCGACATCGCCGGTGTCACTCGCGCAGTGAATGCAGTGGCATTTTCTGGTGGTATGTGGCATGTATCGCCTCTGGCCGGCTACCCCGGCAAGCCATTTGCCGTAGCCGCCTCCGCTGTGGCGGGGGATGAGCTCTTCGTCTTTGGCGGCATGAACTACGACGCCGCAGCCGCCGCGCCGGTCAATGCCACCGAGGCCTACGCTTTCTCACCCGCGAAAAACACCTGGCGCAAACTGCAGCCCCTCACCGTGGCCACTCGCGGCATGACCGCCGTCGCGCTCGATGATCAACACCTCTACCTTGCCGGAGGTTATTCCAACGAATTCACCGCCGATGCCTTCATCTACGATGTGAAGTCCGACACCTATGCCAGAGCCAAATCACTGCCCTATGCCGCCATGGTGAGTCTGGTAAAGCTCGGCGATTACCTTTACTGCCTCGGCGGCGAGGATAAAAAGCAGTCCCGCACCGACAAATGCCACCGCATTCCACTGGATGCGCTGCGGCAGCCCTGAGGCGTTCTTATTTGGCCCCGGCTGGCTTCAGGCGGATCTTGTACCACGCGGCACCGCCTTCGGGATCGGGGATCTTGACCACATAGTGGTCTCCCTTCAGGCCGCCGCTGGTGGCGGCACGCATCTGGGCTTTGCCATAGCGCTCATTCGTGGTGGTGACGGAATCTACGACCAGGTCGAGAGAATGGACGGGGAAGGGGTAAAGATCGCACATGTCCGGGCCACGTGTGCCCTGGGTGCGCCACTTGGGCTTCCAGCGGCTGCCGTTCACATAGCAGGGGTCTTTGGCATCATCGTTCATGCCCACCTTGGCCTCACCGCCTAGCACTGCCCAGTAGATGCCTTCCTTGGTGATGTGCAGCTCGGTGTTTCCATCCACATAGCCCTCGATGGTGATGGGCTTGTCCTCAGATTCATCTTTGCCCACAGGCTTTTCCTTGCTCGCCATCAGGGGAGACAGTGTGCCTATCTCATCATTGAGCTGCCTGGCCCGTGCATCGGCGGCATTGGCATTGTCCAGGTCTCCGGATTTGAGCAGTGTCGTCTTGAGCTCCTCCAGCTTTGGCACGTAGAGCCTGTTCAGGCCGACCACACCGGCGCAGACTTTGGCTGAATGCTCGGTCAGGATGCGAGCGGCCTCGGCTGGCAGATCAGGAGCGGTGGTGTTGGGCTTCACAGCCGGAGCGGCGGTGATGGCCGGCAGTCCGGTGATGATGGCATGGGTGGCGTTGGCACCTGCCAGATTCCCGGCGGACATCTGGGCTTTTTTAACCGCCTCCAGCTGGAGTTTGGTGGCCTCATTCAGCCGCTGAAGTCCGGACGAGCGCTTGGCCGCATACTCCGTATTGATATCCGCCAGCGTCGCCGCCTGGAGTTGTCCAAGAAATATCAGGCAGGGGATGAGGAGGCGTTTCATGACTTGGTGCTCGTGATTTTGTCAAGGGTGGCTAGGAGTTCACATTAATGACAAACGATGAAGTGAGGCAAGCCGGAAAGGATGGCAGATGAAAAGGGCGCATGCCGGGCGATGCGCCATCCTCTGAATTTTAGGCTCCTTTGCGCGTGTCTTGTGTGCAGCACTGATGAGGGCTGCCGTTCTGCCTGCCGCGTATATTCAACTCACGCCCGGCTCTTGTCTCCACGGAAACGGTTCCAGAACGAGGGCTTGCTCGGGATGGCGCGGCGGATTTCCACCACGGGTTTCTTTTTGGAAGCTGCAGCTGGTGTGGGTGGCGGAGCGGACTTGGGCTTCACGGCCTCTTTTTCTTTCTCCGGCGCAGCGGGTGGAGTGGGTGGCGGGCTGTCCTGGGTCTGAGCGGGGCCGTAAATCTCGCGTGTTTTCTGGTGCAGCATTTCGGCTTCGGCAGCGCGCTGCATGGAGTCGCGGATGCTGTTGGGCACGGCGTTTTCTGTCAGCGGTGGCAGCAGCGGATTGGGGCCTGCGGCCCAGGAGCCCAGCGAGGGCATGAGGGAGGAGATCTCTGTCTGATTATTCACGCGATGCAGACCGATGACGCGCAGTGAGGTGCCAAAGAGGTAGAAGATGGTGCCTTCGTCCAGACCTTCCACCATGCTGCCGCCACGCTGCAGGATGGGGTTGCCGCGCAGGATGATTTCATCCTGGTTGATGTAGGCCTCCTGGCAGAGTGCCTTGGCGGGCTCGTTGAAGTTCATTTCCAGGAAGACCTTGCCACGGGCACGCGCCTTCAGCGGCTTGCCATCGGCGGAGTATTTGAAGACCTGGATCGAGTCCGCAGCGATCTTCAGATAGGGCGGAAATTCCAGCTGCTGCGTGGAGATGCTCTTGGCCTCCATGAAGCTCATGCTCAGCAGGAAGCTCAGGTCTGTGGGAGACTTCACCAGCGTGGCGTCCTTGGCCTCGGTAGCTGTCTTGCCACTGGCTGCGGCATTCGTCGCAGCGGTGTTCAGGCCGGCGCACCCAGCGCACAGCAGCACCGATGCCAGCAAGGCTGCGGTGGCGGATTTGGACTGGAGGAGATGAGTCATCTGCACGGCTTAGATACACCGGAAGATGCTTTTGCTCATCTTGAAATTATTATAATTGAGCCGCAGGGGCTGTTCTGGTGGCTCCACGGCGCTCGTAGGAGGCAAAGCGCATGCCGTGCGCGTGCATGGCATCGGCCGGAAAGTCCTCGCGCTCAGTCATTTGCCACAAGGCGGGATCGATCTTGGGGAAGGGAACTCCGCCGCCCAGAGCGGCGTCCACGTGGGTGAGCAGCAGGCGGTCGGCATGGGGCATGGCGGCGGCGTAGGCGTCTCCACCCCCGCAGACAAACAGCTCGCGGGCACCTTCTGCCCCTGCCAGATGCAGCGCCTCAGCCACACTGGAAACCCTGTGACCGCAGGGCGGTGTGAAGTCTGACCTGTGTGTGAGCACCAGCGGGCGGTGGTCTTTAAACCAGCCCAGCATCTCCTCATACGTGCGGCGGCCCAGCAGCAGCCACTGGCCGCGTGTGGCTGCGCGAAAGTGCTCCTGATCGCGTGGCAGGCGCCAGGGGACTCCGGTGCCTGTGGAGATGAATCCATCAGCGGAGACGACGGCGATGAGGGTCAGCAGCGGAAGCGTGCTCACTCAGTAGATGGCGGATTCACCTTCGCAAAGCAGACGTACCCGCTGCTCCAGTCCGCGCTCGCGGGCGGCTTTCATCAGGCGTTCGGCGGGCTCGTGCATGGGCTCGCCGCCCAGCGGAAAGGTGTCGTGGTGCATGGGCACCATGGACTGCGCGCCCATCATTTGGAAGGCATCGAGCGCCTCTTCAGGGTTCATGTGCACCTGCCTGCCGCTGGGTGCGTCATATGCGCCGATGGGCATGAGCGCGAGATCGATGCTGGCGCGTTTGCCGATCTCCTGGAAGCCGTCAAACATGGCGCTGTCGCCACAGTGGAAGAGGCAGCGCTGGGGGGACTTGATGAGGTAGCCGCCGAACTGGCGGTGGGTGTCGTGGATCATGCGCGCGCCCCAGTGGCGTGCCGGAGTGAGGGTGATGCGCAGGTCTTTGAAGGTGGCGCTTTGCCATGTTTTAAGCTCCACGATGTGTCCGAATCCGCAATTTTTCACCACCTTGCCCACTCCTTCCGGCACGATGATGGGCTGGGCGGCGGCCAGCTTGCGCAGGCTGGGCAGGTGCAGGTGGTCGTAGTGCGCGTGGGTCACCAGCACGAGATCAATATGAGGCAGGTCATTGGCCCAGACGCTGGGGTGGCGCACGCGCTTCACCGGGCCGTGCCATAGAGCCCAGTTGGGGTCGATGGCGATGTTCACTCCGCCCACCTGGGCAAAGAAGCCGGCGTGGCCCAGCCAGGTGACGGCGATCTCATCACTGGAGGCCACGGGCAGACAGCCAAAATCCTGACCTGGGCGGCGCGGGGCCAGCAGGGTGGGGATGAGCACCTCATTGAGGAAATTGAAATTGCGTTTGCGCCAGCCTTCCGTGGGCAGCAGTCCGATGCGGTTTCCTTCCGTCTGTGCTTTCTTCAGCAGTCCACGTTTCTTGGGCGGACTGGGGTTTCCAGCCCCGCCAGATGAGGAAGCGGGATCGAAGAGCATGTGCGGCTGCTAATTTCCAATGATAATTAACGAACCGGACCCGCAAATTCAAGAAATAATGTGGGTAGGCGTGTAGCGGATGGAGGGACAGAAAAGAGGACTGGGAGCGCCCCTCGTCACTCATTGGCTTATTTCCTGCCCGCTGTTTTCACTGTGCCCACCGCTGTGACCCACTTGCCCTTGGTCACGATCTTCTCCACCACGAGGCCTGCGCGTTTGCCGGCGGCAAGGCAGTCTTTGGCCTGGGATTTGAGAATGCCGGAGAGCATGAGGATGCCTCCGGGTGCCACGGAGCGAATGAGCTGCGGAAAAGCGGCCTCAAGGACGTCGTGGAAGATGTTGGCTGCCACGATGTCCCAGGTCTGTTTGGGTTCCCACTTCAGTACATCCACGCGGGTGAAGCGTGTGCGCGGGGTGTCATTGCGGACGGCGTTTTCCTGGGAGATTTTGACGGCGGCTTGATCGTAGTCGCAGCCCCAGATGCGGGCGGCGCCCAGCTTTTCCGCTGCTATGGCCAGGATGCCGCTGCCGCAGCCGAGGTCGGCCATGGTCCACTTTTGCCCTGCGGCGTTTTTCTCCCTGGCGGCGTCCACCAGCAGGCGCAGCACGGTGGCGGTGGTGGCATGGTGGCCGGTGCCAAAGGCCATGTCAGCCGGCACTGCGATGATTTCACGGCCTGGGAATTTGGCTCGGGCCTGCTTGATCTCGGCGGCAGTCTTCACCGCGCAGATGACAAAGGCATCCCGCACTTTCACCGGCGGCGGAGTTTGAGAGGAGTGTGCGGCCCAGTTTTCGATCTTCAGCTTGGTCACGCTGCCGCCAAACTGCTTTTGGATGGCCTTGAGGAGCTTTGGATCTTCGCAGTAGCCCTCCAGTTTGCTGGTCTTGCTGCCGGGGCTGCTGGTGACAACCAGGGTGACGTCGCTGATTTCCGCGAAACGTTCTTCCCATGAGTCAGCCGAACGTGAAGCTGTGAGTTTGGTCCAGACGAACATGCTTTGTCGGAGGCGAATCCATCTCTCTGTGAGAGATGGAGCGGGTGACGCGATTCGAACGCGCGACATCTTCCTTGGCAAGGAAGTGCTCTACCACTGAGCTACACCCGCTTTTGCGTTGGGATGGTTATACTGGCGCATGATCTGAATCGTGCAAGCGCAAAGTGTGTTTCTTGAGAATGATTTTTTTCAGACCATGCTGCGCCGATGAAAACTCCCGCATGCATCTGGATCAATGGACGCGTCATCAGCACGGCAGACGCACGCATCTCTCCCTTCGATCATGGGTTTCTGGTAGGAGATGGTGTGTTTGAAACTCTCGTGGCACGAGGTGGCAGGCCCTTCACGCCCACGCGCCACTGGCGGCGTCTGGTGAATTCATGCACGGCCATGGGCATCGCGCCTCCTGCGCAGGAGCTGTATGAGCGCGCCATGCTGGAGACGATGCAGGCCAACGGGCTGGGCGATGCACGCATCCGCGTCACGCTGACCAGCGGCGACGGTCCTCTTGGTTCAGACCGTGGAGACGCGCCCGCCACCATGACTGTGGCTACGACGTTGCTTAAACCCTGGCCGCCCACGGAGACGGTCATGACGGTGCCGTGGACGCGCAATGAGCGCAGCGCTCTCGCAGGCATCAAATCCACCTCGTATGCCGACAACGTGCGCGCCCTGGCTCTTGCGCATGACCAGGGGGCAGGGGAGGCGCTCTTTGCCAACACGCGCGATGAACTCTGCGAAGGTACGGGCACCAACATCTTTGTGGTCATGGATGGCTGTGTGAAGACTCCGCCTCTCAGCTCAGGCTGCCTGCCTGGGGTGACTCGTGCGCTGGTGCTGGAAGCCTGCGCCGCCGCAGGCATGCCGGTGGAGGAGAAAGCGCTGCCCATGAGTGTGCTGCAAACCTGTGATGAGGCTTTCCTCACCTCCAGCACACGGGATGTGCATCCGCTGGCACGCATAGATCAACGCAGCATGCCCGGTGCGGACGGTGCGGTGACGCAGCGCGTGGCACAGGCGTTCCGGGATTATGTGGCAGGGCGGGATGATCCTTAAAGCAGAAGACAGCCATGGCCGCAGCCAATGCCATTCATGCCTGACACCGCATTTTCGACTGTGCCAGGCGCAAGCAAGGGGGATTCAAAAAACTTGAAATAAAAACGCCCTGTCATACTCATGCATGCAGAGATGAAACGTGCCCTCCAGATGAGTCTGATGATGCTGGTGCTGCTGATGCAGACAGCACCGCTGATCATCGTTGCCTCTCCGCAGGAGGAGAAATGCCAGATGGCATGCTGTGGGTGGCTGGAGGTGGCAGGCATGTCAGACTGCTCGTGCGCCGAGCCATCTTTCCCGGATCAGAATCTCCCCGCACAACTGCCGCCTGCCTCTGAAGGTCGCGGCTTTACCCCGCAGGTGGTGTGGACGGAGCTGTCGCAGGATTTTCATTTCTCTCCTTTCCAGGAAAAACAGACGGGCTGCACGATCCGGCCCACTGCTGAGGGGCGCGCCAGCACCCGGCCTCATGTAAGGCTGAGCGTGCTGCACTGCTCCCTGCTGACCTGAATCCGGCCGAGCACAGACGCACTGTGCCTGCATCACACGGTCCCATCAGGGGCCTCATGCTTTGCAGGCGTGGCCTCTTGTCACAACGCCCTGATTCAGCTTCCCCGTGAAAACACTTTCTCTTTTGGCGTGTGCCGTACTCCTGGCACCCGGCGCAGCTCTTGCCTGCGACACCTGCAAGAAACCCCAACCGTCCCCCGGCCAGCGGGTCGTCGAGTACGACCTGCACATCTCCGAGCAGCGCCTTGCCCCTGCGGGCAGGAAAGTGCGTGCCCTCATCATCAATGGAGGCATCCCCGGGCCGGTGCTGCGTTTCCGTGAGGGGGACTACGCCCGCATCCGCGTCCACAATGACCTGCGGAATGAGGAGACCTCCACGCACTGGCACGGCCTGCTGCTGCCAAACAAGGAGGATGGCGTGCCACACGTCACCACACCCCCGATCAAGCCCGGCACCACCCACACCTTTGAGTTTCCGCTGCGGCAGAGCGGCACCTACTGGTTTCATTCCCACACCCACCTGCAGGAGCAGAGCGGCGTTTACGGCGGCATCGTCGTGGAGCCGCGCGGCGGCGAGCCGGTGAAGGCAGACCGCGAGCAGGTGCTCATCCTCTCCGACTGGACCAATACCGACCCGCATGAGGTCATGCGCATGCTCATGCGCGGCAGCGACTACTTCGGCCTCATGCGGAAGAACTCGCAGACCATCCTCGGCGCGTGGCAGCGCGGCAATCTGAAGGACTACTTCCTCAGAGAATGGAATCGCATGGTGCCGATGGACGTCTCCGATGTGGGCTACCACGCCTTTTTAATCAATGGCCAGCGGCAGACCCGCATCACCGGCAGCCCCGGCGAGCGCGTGCGCCTGAGGGTCATCAATGCCTCCGCCGCCACCTACTACCATCTCAGCTCCAGCGCTGGTCCTATGACCATCGTGGCAGCAGATGGCCCGCCCGTGCAGCCTGTGCAGGTGGGCAGCTTTCTCATGGCCATCGCAGAAACCTACGACCTCATCATCACCATTCCCGCCGGTGGCGAGTATGAGCTGCGGGCCACCGCACAGGACGGCAGCGGGTACGCCTCCGCCTTCTTTGGCGAGGGAGAGCGGCATGCGGCCGCCAGCCCTCCGCGCCCCAATCTCTACCAGATGGATCAGATGCTCGCCCTCTCGCTGGAAGAGCAGGAGGCAGATCCCCGCGCCCCACTCCGGCTGCCCCGCCCAGGCTCGCCTTACAAGCTGCTCAAAGCCACGCATGACACGACGCTTCCGTCAAAACTCCCGCTCCGCCGGATCACCCTGCACCTCACCGGAGACATGGTGCGCTACGTCTGGAGCTTCAATGGCAGGACCATCGCCCAGGAGCCTTATATCAAGATCAGGAAGGGGGAGATCATCGAGCTGGAGCTGGTGAATGACAGCATGATGCACCACCCCATACACCTGCACGGCCATTTCTTCCGCCTGTTGCTGGGCGGCGGCTCACGCTCCCCACTCAAGCACACCGTCGATGTCCCCCCCATGGGCCGGCGGCTGGTCGAATTTGAGGCCAATGAAGACAAGGACTGGATGTTCCACTGCCATATCCTCTATCACATGATGAGCGGCATGGCCCGGGTGTTTCGCTATGAGACGGACGATACTGCCGCGCCTCATCATCATGGCGATAATATGAGCGAGACAACTGAGGACACGCTCGCCAATGCCGCCGGGCTCACCGGCATGACGGCCGTGTCTCACGCTGAGCACACAGCCAAGCCGCGCTCCTTTTTCAGCCATGATCACGCCGCCGCCGGACTCGGCGAGCACGCCCATGACATGAGCTATTTCTGGGGCGCGGCATCTCTCCAGACGCAGATGAGCAACGGCCTGCTTTCCTGGATGAACCCGAAAAACAACCTGCTCCTCTCCTGGGAGCTGGGCTGGCGGCGCAAGCCCTACACCGAGCATGAAGTGGACGCGATCTACCAGCGCTACTTCAACATGAACTTCCAGGCCTACGCAGGCTTCCGCTTTGCCAACCATGGCGGCGGAAACCGAATCATCGCCGGGTTCAACTACCGCCTCCCCCTCATGTTCCTCGCGGACTTCACCGTGGACGGCAACGGCAACGGCCGGTTTCAGATTTCCAAGCGCTTTCAGCTCACCCCGCGCCTCGGTGTGTCTGGCTACGCTTTTTATGACACCGGCAGCCGCTGGGAATGGAGCACCGCAGCCGACTACACGCTGGCGCGCAATGTCTCCCTCTCCGCCAGCTATCACAGCGACTACGGCCCCGGCGTCGGCCTCATCATCCGCTTTTGATGGAACTCAAACCATCAACTCTGCACCCCAAAATAAAACACAGACATACAACCATGAAAACAAACACACTCATCCTTCTCTCCAGCCTGCTGCTCAGTTTTGGGCTCATCTCCTGTGCCGGAACCTCCAGCACTGGCGGTGCCAAACCCTATCCGCTGAAGGTCTGCCTCGTCACAGGCAATGACCTCGACAGCATGGGCGGCCCCGTCAGCACCGTGTACAACGGCCAGGAGATCAAGTTCTGCTGCAAGCCCTGCCTCAGGAAGTTCGAGGCCAATCCTGCCAAGTATCTCTCGAAGCTCTAAGCAGCCCGGCCTTCTCCGCTCTCGCATACGCGCGGCGGCGGCAAACCATTTCCCAGGCGGTGTCCTGCAGCCTGGGGCTCCAGACAACAATAAACACAAATACACCATGAAAACGAAGCTCATCCGCACCACCCTCCTCGGCAGCAGTGCGCTCAGCGCCCTGCTGCTCGCCTCCTGCCAGGCTCCCGCCTCTGCGCCACACAGCGCAGTCACATGAATCAAGTGCCACACCATTCACTTCATGTCGCCTGCCTCCAATGGCCCTGGCCCGAAGGGGCTCGTGACTCTGAAGCACTCTGACAGCATGAGCTGTGCTGACTGTGAAAACCAGGTCGTGGCCATGCTGAAAAGCGGCAGCCTGACCACTCATGCATGCAAGACCTGCGGAGGCACTCTGCACCACTGCACCGGCCACTGATCCATGCCAGGGGCAAATGCCGCCTGCGCACGCGCCGCAGGCGGTCTTGCTCACTGGCAGTCGCAGTCCAGGCAGCCATGCCTGGCGCAGCTGCGGCAGATGTTTTCCACCTGCGCACGCAGTTTCTGCCGAGCGCGCAGGAGTCGCACATTCACCGTATTGACGCGCTGCTGGGCGGTCTTGGCGATCTCTGTGGGTGACTCTCCGCCGAGATCGATGCGCCTCAGCAGCTCCGCATCCGCCTCAGGCAGCAGAGGCAGCATTTTCATCACACACTGACACAGGGTCTTTTCATCCTCGAGAGAAACGGACTGCGGCAGCTCCAGCCGGAGCATGGGCAGCGCTTTTTCCTGCGTCATCCTGCGCCGGTGCGCATCGATGATGGCATGGCGCAGCACACGGTAAAACCACACCACGACCCCCTCGCTGTCCGCAGGCGCCTGACCGGAGCGCAGCGCCTTCAGCAGGCATTCCTGCACCAGATCGGCCGCCAGATCGGGGTCTCCCGTGCGGGAGCGCGCAAAGCCCACAAAGGCATCGAGATGCTGAAGAAGCGCGTCCGGGATCATCACCCGATCATACGAGGCGTAAGAAAGCCTGTAACATTTTTTATCTGCTGCGTGAGCAGGAATGAAGGGGGCATCCCTTCGGCCAACTCTTAACTCAACCTCTGAAATCCATGAACCTTCCACAGAAATTCGAACTCACCGGCTTGTCCTGCACCTCCTGCGTGGAAAAAATCACCGCAAGGCTGCAGAAGCATCCAGACATCACCGAAGCTGTCGTCACCCTGCATCCTCCCCAGGCCAGCATCAGGACCAATCACGTGCTTAGCGATGAGGAAATGAACGAGTGGCTGCGTCCTCTGGGGAAGTATCAGGTGGCCGCGCCGGCTGCTTCTGACGAATCCGAGCTGCCCGACACAAGCACCAGCACTTACCGTCCGCTCATCATCCTTCTGAGCTATCTGCTGCTGGTTATCACGGCAGTGAATGTGATGAAGGGCGGCTTTGATCCGGCGCTTTCCATGCGGCTTTTCATGGGCGGCTTCTTCATCGCTTTTTCCTTCTTCAAAATGCTCGACCTGCGCGGCTTTAGCGATGCCTACCGCAGCTACGATCTCGTGGTCAAGGTGCTGCCATCGTATGGATTCGTGTATCCCTTCATCGAGCTCCTTCTCGGCCTCGCCTACCTGGCTAACGTGCAACCCACTTGGGTGAATGCCATCACGGCGCTGATCATGGGCGTGAGCCTGCTGGGCGTGCTCAGGGCGGTGATGTCCAGGAAAGCCATACGCTGCGCCTGCCTCGGCACGGTTTTCAACCTGCCCATGTCCACCGTCACCATCATCGAAGACGGCCTCATGCTGGTCATGGCATGCTGGGCACTGATCCATCCATGAGGACAGGCTATGCCGCTTGTGTCTTGCTGTGGCGGCAAGCCGTCATGATTTCGTCTCATACACCGCGCCTAGCTTTAGCAGCAGGGCTTCCAGCTTGGAGTAGTACTCGTCCTCGTTCATCTTGGCGCGCTGGTCTTTGAGCGTTTTTAGTTCGCGTTCGAGAGCATCGCGGGTGGTGCGCTGGGCGTCGGTGAGCTGCTGCTCTTCGGGGCTGAGGACGAGGACGAGCTGCGCGGCGCGTGCACCATCAATGGGGGCTGCGGTGGTGGCGGGGGCTTCGGCTTCCAGCACCTCGCTGCGGGTGCCGATGCCGTCGCCGTTGTCTTCGATCAGGGCGTGCTCGGTGGCCAGGCGGCCTTCGTTTTCATAGAAGAGCGCGGCGGACTTGCTGGCGTGGCGGAAGGCTTCGAGAAGAGAGACCTGCTTGTCCTGATTCAGGTCGGCGTCGGGCAGTCCGCCGATGGCTTCGGCGAAGTACTCGCCAAAGCGGGCGTAGAAGACTTCGTCAGGGCTTTTGGTGGAGGTGATGATGATGCGGCCTTTGCCGGAGAGCGCCTTTAAAAAGCCGCCGCTGGAGGAGGCGGTGTGGATCACGGCCACCTCCTGCTTCAGCGGCTTGAGCCAGCCTGCGAGCTGTTTCATATCCAGGTCCGGCCCCTCGGTGTTGAACTTGGCATCGCGCCCGTCAAAGGTGCCGTGGCCGATGAGCACCAGCCAGAGCGAGTGCGAGGCATCGGCGGTGGTGAGAGCCTGGGCGAGATCCTCCACAGATTTCTCTCCGCGTATGATCTTGGAGGGCACTTCGGCTTTGACGCAGGCGTTCGTCCACGCCGTGACCTGGGTTTGGAATTTCTTGCCGTATTCCTCCGTGCCGGATGCACCGAGGACGATGACGACATCCAGCGTGCGCGGGGCGGCGTGGAGCTGCATGCCGGTCAGCATGAGACAGAGGGCGGTCCAGAGCTTAAGCGCGTTCAGATGTTTCATCATGCCATGCCTCCCTTTCTACGCAGAAACCACTCCGCGCCGATGAGCAGCAGCAGCGCAAGGAAGATCCACGGCGAGTGCCACAGCGGGGTGGAAAGCGTGACCTCCACTGGCACGCGGATGTTTTTCAGCAGCTCCGGCAGGCGACCGATCTCCTCCAGTGTGAGCATCTGCCCCTGGGTGTCCGTGGCGATGCGCTGCATCAGCGCCTTGTCGGGCTCCAGACGGCTGAACTCCACGGCCTGCGGATCGTACGTCCATCCAGTGGCGCGGGTGCCGAGGGTGGCGTGCTTTTCCATGTCCTCCACGCTGGCGGTGGCGCGGTAGTTTCCAGCGGCGCTGGCAAAGAACTCGGTCTCAAACAGCCCCGCCTCCTTGAGGCTGGGCTCGGCGAAGAGCTGGGATTTTTTGCCGTCGGGCTGTGTCACCTCCACCTTCACCATGGCGTCTCCGTGGGCTTTGAAGGCGCGGTCTCGTACACGCACGGAGAGCTTCACACGCTCGCGGTCGGCGGCGTCGGTTTCTGCGGCGAAGGTGATGCTGTCCGTCACATCCACCACCAGCCAGCGCATGAGCTGCCGCCAGGCACGCTCCATGTCCTTGCGCTGCTCCTCGTCCTTCATGCCCCAGCGCCAGAGGTCCGCCACCAGCACACTGCCTACGCGGCCTTCGCCAAAGCGCTGGGACACGATGGCCGGCACCGTGGTCTGCGCTGCGTCTGACACCGTGGCCAGAATGCTGGCGCCCGGTTTGATGGAGAAGGTCTGATTGATGGAAAAGAAGGCGGGCATGGTGGCCAGGCGCTTCTCATCCTCGGCGCGGTCGGTGCGCAGGCGCATCCAGGGCTCCAGCCAGCCTTCACGGGTTAAATTAAAGCGCGCATCCAGCATCGGGCCCGTGGTGCTGGTGCGGTCCAGGTACACCGGGAGCATGCTGCCGATGGGCGTGTGGTCATACCCGCCTGCCTGGTAGCACTCCTGCCCGCCGAGCATGAGCAGCGCGCCGCCGCGCTCGCTGACAAAGCGCTGGATCAGATGCATCTGCTCCTGGGTAAAGAAGGCTGCCTCCAGGTCATCGATGATGATGGCGCGGTACTCGCTGAAAAGATCCTCGGCGGATTTGGGGAAGCCGTCGCTGAGTTCTTTGGAATCCCGCGTGCCCAGACGGATGAGCACAGGCTGGTCGTAGCGCTGGGCTTCCTCGCCCTCCTTGGCACCAAAGCCACGGAAGAGCGGATTGCTGCTCTCTCCCGCATGGCCGCGCCATTCAAACTTGGGCTCGCGTTTGGCGATGCGCACGAGGCTCGGCATCTGGATGTCGTCATCTCCTGCGATGGCTCGGCGCAGGTACTTGTACTCCCAGTTTGGACGACCTGCGATGTAGAGCACGCGGTAGGGGCCTGCGCCGCGATCCGCCGCCAGCAGCCGCGTGTTGTTGGCCAGCGTGGCCTCTTTCACACCTTCGGCCTTGAGTTCAAGCTTGTGAAAGGTCACGCCCGGTTTGGCCACCGGGATGCGCAGTCGCACGGTCTGTGGCGAGTCTCCATTGAAGGTGATCTTCTCCGTCACCACCGCCTTGCCCTGCTCATCCAGCGCGGAAAGTGTGGCCTGTTTTCCACTGAGGCCATGGGAGGACACACGGGAGGTGAGGGTGATGGGCGCATCCTCAAAGGGGCTGGTGGCCACCGTGGCATCCAGAATGGCGAGGTCCGGGGCAGGGGACTGCTTTCCAGCCAGCACGGTGAAGACGGGAGAACCAGCGGCCTGCGACTTCCACGCTGTGGCGTCTGTGGCATTGCCATCACTGATGAGCACCACGGCGGCGAGATTGCTGCCACCGCTGCGCAGCGTCATGAGCGTGCGGCAGAGGTCTGAGCGCGTACCGTCATATATAAGAGTGTGGAAATGCGGCACACTTTGCGTCTGGGCACCTGCCGTCATGAGACGCAGGCGGAAGTCCTCGCTCAGAGCGCGAATCCACGCTGCATCCTGCTTTCCATCATTGAGCGCTGCCGTGACCTGTGCGGCGCGTGTGGGCTCGCCGGGTTTTTCCGCAGTCTCCAGAGAGGCGCTGGTGTCCACCAGCACGATGATTTCATTCTCGCCCTTCTTCGGCTGCTGACTGGTCCACAGCGGGTCCAGCAGGCAGAGGGCTAGCAGAGCCAGAGCGGCCAGCTTGCAAAGCATGGCGGCCAGTCTGCGCCAGCCACGCAGCGGGCTGCGGCGGTAGCCCTGCCAGAGCAGCGCGAGGACGACCACGACCACCACGGCGGCGAGCCAGGTGCTGTGGGTGTTCTGCCAGAGGATGCGGGGCATGGGCTGCCAGTAAACGTGAGGTGCGGCCAAAAAGCTACATGACAACCGCTGTCAACGGCACTCGTTGCCAAAAAAATGAGCATCGAAGCGCTTGTCGGCGCGCCCATTCTCGATTTCATCCGGCGCATTATCACTCCCGCATCCGCCATGCCCCTCGTCGATCCCTATGCATTCCAGCTCGCCGGTTTCAGCGAGGGCGACGTGGATGAGATCCTGGCCGATCTGGAATACCTGCACCGCAACTCACGCTGGACGCACCGGCGTGATCAGATCGAGCGCATGATCGTGGAATCTCCGGTGATTTTGCTCGATTTCCTGCGCAGTGTGAGGCCGGAAGTGGTGCGCAGCGCCATGATACCCCGGCGGGTCAAGGACGCGGTACTTCGTTAAGACGGCCTTTTTGAGTCCTTGCGCACTGGCTGACATCCGCCACATTCGGCGTCCCTCCGTTCCGGCCATTGTGGGTCGGGCGTCGTATTCTATTTCCCCATGTTCAACTGGATCATCAAAAAAATCATCGGCACCAAGAACCAGCGCACCGTGCGCAAGCTCCAGCCCGTGGTGGCCGAGATCAACCGCATCGAAGCACAGCTGCAAAACGAGCCCGAGGAGGCGCTGCGCGAACGCACGCAGAAGTGGCAGGCGCAGTTTCGTGCCTTCCACACACCGCCGTTTCTCGGCGGGGTGGGCCTGCGCATCGCCGATGAAGCGGCGGTGGATGCCTGCTTGGAATCCGTGGAGCAGTACTTTGCCGCGCTGAAGCCGCATTTCCCTGCTCTGGACGACAGCTATCTGGCCAAAGGCGCCTGGCGCAGCGGCAGCCTGGAGAAGAAGAAGGCGAACGTGGACAGCTCCCGCGAGGCCTGGAACGCCATCCAGCCCGACTTTGCCGCCATCGAGCAGAAGATGCTCAATGACATCCTGCCGGAAGTGTATGCCGTGGTGAAGAACGCCGCACGCCGCATGTGCGGCCGCGAGATCATCGTGTGCGACCACCCGCTGAACTGGAACATGGTGCACTTTGACGTACAGCTCATCGGTGGTGTGGCCCTGCACCGCGGGATGATCGCCGAAATGGCCACTGGTGAAGGTAAAACTCTCGTGGGCACCCTGCCGGTGTATCTCAATGCCCTGACCGGGCGCGGCGTGCACGTGATCACCGTGAACGACTACCTGGCCCGACGCGACAGCGAGTGGATGGGCAGCCTGTACAAATTCCTGGGCCTGACCGTGGGCTGCATCCAGAACGACCAGCCGCCGCACATCCGCCGCGAGCAGTACCTCACCGACATCACCTACGGCACGAACAGCGAGTTTGGCTTTGACTACCTGCGCGACAACGGCATGGCCTCTAGCAAGGACCAGCAGGTGCAGCGCGGCCACTACTTTGCCATCGTGGACGAAGTGGACTCCGTGCTCATCGACGAGGCGCGCACGCCCCTCATCATCAGCGGCCCCGTGATGGCCGCCGAGAGCAATCACCAGTATGAGCGCTACAAGCCCCTCGTGGAGCAGCTGGTGCGCCGCCAGAACACCCTGTGCAACCGTCTCATCTCCGAGGCCAAGGAAGCCGCCGCCGCAGGCCACCTGGAGCAGGCTGGTCTGAAGCTCTTCCAGGTGCACATGGGCCAGCCCAAGAACCGCGCCCTCACCCGCTGCATGGAGGAGCCCGAACTCCGCCGCGCCATGGAAAAGGCCGAGCTCTCCCTCTACGCCGACACGCAGAAGGTGGAGTATTTCAAGCTCAAGGAGGAGCTCTACTACTTCATCGAGGAGAAGTCCCACGACGCCGACCTCACCGAGATGGGCCGCAATTTCCTCAGCCCTGACGAGCCGGACGCCTTCGTGCTGCCGGACATCGCCACGGTTTACTCTGAGATCGATGGAGACAAGACGCTCTCCGAAGACGCCCGCACCCGCAAGAAGGCTGAGATGCAGGACCGCCTCTCCCACCAGGGGCAGCGCATCCACCAGATCAGCCAGCTGCTGCGTGCCTACTGCCTCTATGAGAAGGACGTGGAGTACGTGGTGGAGGAAAACAAGGTCGTCATCGTGGACGCGCAGACGGGTCGCAAGATGGCCGGACGCCGCTGGAGCGACGGCCTGCACCAGGCCGTGGAAGCCAAGGAAGGCGTGCAGATCGACGCTGAAACGCAGACCCTGGCCACCATCACCATTCAGAACTACTTCCGCCTCTACCAAAAGCTGGGCGGCATGACCGGCACCGCCGAAACGGACGCCGCCGAATTCCACGACATCTACAGCCTCGACGTGCTCACCATCCCGACCAACCGTCCGGTGAAGCGTCAGGACCACAACGACAGCATCTACAAGACCCGCCGCGAGAAGTTCACCGCCGTGATCGAGCTGATCCGCGAGCTGCACGCCAAGGGCCAGCCGGTGCTCGTGGGCACCGCCAGCGTGGAAGCCTCTGAAATGGTCTCCCGCATGCTCAAGCTGCAGAAGATCACGCACAACGTGCTGAATGCGAAGTATCACCGCCAGGAGGCCGAGATCGTGGCCCGCGCCGGACAGCGCGGTGCCGTGACCATCTCCACCAACATGGCCGGCCGTGGTACGGACATCAAGCTGGGCGAAGGCGTCTCCGAGCTGGGCGGCCTCTTTGTGCTGGCCACCGAGCGCCACGAAAGCCGCCGCGTGGACCGCCAGCTGCGCGGACGCTCCGCACGTCAGGGCGACCCCGGCGAGAGCAAGTTCTTCCTCAGCTTTGAAGACGACCTCATGCGCAACTTCGGCGCCGCCGAGCGCATGACGAAGATGATGGAGCGCTTTGGCATGAAGGAGGGCGAGGAGCTCCAGCACCCCTGGCTGAACCGCAGCGTGGAAACCGCGCAGAAGCGCGTGGAGCAGCGCAACTACGTCTGGCGCAAGCGCGTCCTCGAATACGACGACGTCATGAACCAGCAGCGCGAGGTCGTGTATGAGTGGCGCAACGACGTGCTGAACAGCAACGACACCCGCATCCTCATCAATGAGGCTGTGGAGAAGGGGATCACCGAGCGTCTGGGCGCCTTTGTGTCCAAGGATGCCAAGGACGACGAAGGTTCTGACTACGAGGGCCTGCTCTCCTGGGTGAACACCACCTTCCCCATCGGCATGCGTGCGTTTGATGATGAGTTCATGGCGCTCGATTTCGACGCCAAGTCCGCCTTCCTCAAAGACAAGATCCTTGGTGCCTATGATGTGAAAGTGGGCAATGCCAACCCGACCGTGCTGCAGGAGATCGAAAAGATGATCCTGCTCAACGCCATCGACCGCCTGTGGCAGGAGCACCTCTTTGCGCTGGATGCGCTGAAGGAGGGCGTGAACCTGCGCACCTACGGCCAGAAGGACCCGCTCATCGAGTTCAAGCAGGAGGCCTTCACCATCTTCGCGGAGCTGATGAACAACATCAACGGCGAGGTCCTGGGCAATCTCTTCCGCAGCACGCAGCAGCTGGCCGCCTTTGAGCACTTCCTGGCTCAGATGGCCCTGCAGCAGGCCGGAGGAGAGGCACCCCAGCAGCGCCAGGTGGAAGAGGAAGAAGAACAGGAAGCCCCGCCGCCCAGCCCTGAGCGCGACGGCCCCCGCCTCATCCTGCCCAGCTCCGTAGGCCCCCGCCCCAAGCCCAAAGTGACCAACATCGGCCGCAACGACCCCTGCCCCTGCGGCAGCGGGAAGAAATACAAGCAGTGTTGTGGGCGGATAGCGTAACTTGCGGCTGAGTCATCCGCAGATAAGACCGTCGCATGCGCTACCTCCTTGCGTCTTTTTATCTGCTGCTGGTATGCCGTTTGTTCCTGCTGGACTTCGTCCTTGAGCCTACCAATGACGAGGGGCTCTGGCAGTGGAATGCACGCTGTGAGCAGTGGAGCCTTCCGGCTCACGGCATTCTGCACAATGCCCTGAGCCCGGTCAATCATTGGCTTAACCGTGCGCTTTTTGCCGTTGTTTCTCCTTCGCTGGTGACCAAGCGAGTTTTGTGCTCGCTGCTGGTGGCTGTGGCCGCAGGGCTGTCGTGCCTGAGGCTGGTGCGACGAGGGAATGAATCCGGAGCCGTCCTGCTGCTGGCCTGGCTTTGGATGGACCCTTATCTGTTTCGCATGGGCAGCTGGGCCATTTTGGAGCCGTTGTTGATGTTCGGAGTGGTGCTGTGGTACCACCGGGCCGAGCGTGTGGGCTTCAGCGTAAAAGACGCCCTGCTGGCCGGGGTGCTCACGGGTTTGCTCGTGGGGGTAAAGCTCACGGTCATCTGGCTGGTCGTGGGAGCATGCGCTTTCCTGGCGTGGTCGCGCAGAGTGAAAGAGCTGGCGGTTTTTATGGTGGCGACTGCGGCTGTGGCGGCGGCCTGTTATCTCTCCGTCTATCTGCAGTCAGACCAGGCGCGATATGTGGAAATCTGGCGCCAGCATACCACTGAGCGCACGCAGGTCGTGGCCAATCTCTGCGCGCTGTTTCAGGGGCTGCCGGACCTGCGCTCCGCTTTTTATGCCCTGACAGCGCTGCTGGGGTGCGGCTGGTGGCTGTGGCGCCTCGTCCGCCACGGCCAGAAGCTGGGTGCTTCTGCCTGGGCTGTGATGGCGGGGCTGGCGGCGCTGGCCACTCAGTCATGCCGGCCTGAGCGATATCTCTTTCTGATGGCATTTCTGGCCCTGCTGGCCGCGCTGGATGCAGGGATGCTGCGTCAGTGCCGGGGCTGGGTGACTGCTGCTTTTTTGGGGCTGGCGCTGTGTGCGAATGGGGTTTGGTATCGGACCTTTATCATGGCTCCGGCCAATGCAGGAGGGTGGGCGCTGCACGCCAGGCTGCAGGAGGGGGCGGCCAGAGGTGCTGCCATTGCCGCACCGCCGCATCTGGCCCTGGATCTCAGGTCGCCGGTGCAGCCCGTCTCAAACGGACTGCTTTCCATTCCTGCAGATGAAACATATCAGCCAGACCTCCTCGTGCTCCAAAATGCGGCGGCTGTGCCCTCAGGCGGAGATGGTCACCTCAGGGAGCAGATGCTGCAACGGAAGGCAGTGGTGACAGAAATCGGCTTTTACACGCTCTACGAAGCACCTCCAACCTCAGCCTTGCCAACACTCAAATGATGAACGCGAGAGAGCCTGCAGTCGTCATCATCGGAGCGGGGCCTGCCGGGCTCACTGCTGCCTACATGCTGGGTAAGGCGGACATTCCTGTTGTTGTTCTGGAGGCCGATCCCGAGCACGTCGGTGGTATCTCACGCACGGTGAGCTACAAGGGCTGTTTGTTCGACATCGGAGGACATCGATTCTTTTCCAAATCCGCCGAGGTGGAGCGTCTCTGGGATGAACTGCTGCCGGATGGCATGATGGAGCGCCCGCGCTCCTCCAGGATCTACTACCGTGGAAAGTTCTTCTCTTATCCGCTCGTGGCCATGGATGCGCTGATGAAGCTGGGGATTTGGGAGTCTTTTCGCTGCGGCCTTTCCTATCTGAAGGCGCGCCTGATGCCTGTCAGCAAGCCGCTGAATTTCCAGGACTGGGTGAGCAACCGCTTTGGAGCCCGTCTTTTCGAGATCTTTTTCAAAACCTACACGGAGAAGGTCTGGGGAATGAACTGCAAGGAGATATCTGCAGACTGGGCTGCACAGCGCATCAAGGGGCTGTCTCTCTCTACCGCCATCTGGAATGCGCTCTTTCCGCGTCGTGCTCCGACCGGGCCTGAGACCATCAAAACCCTCATCAACACATTCCGCTACCCCCGGCGTGGGCCCGGCATGATGTGGGAGGCCTGTGCCGCCAGAGTCACTGCGCAGGGCGGGCGCATCCTCATGGGCTGCCGGTTCCTCGGGGGAAGCTACGATTCCGCGACGCGGCGGTGGACGCTGTCGTATCGCGACAAGGATGGAAATATGCATCAGCTCCAGGCACAGCATCTGGTGTCCTCGGCACCCATCGCCGAGCTCATTCCCAGCCTTTGTCCTGCCCTGCCACATGCAGCCCAGGTGGCTGCAAAAGCCCTCAGGTATCGTGATTTTCTCACAGTGGTGTTGATGTACCGCCACGAAGACTCATTTCCTGACAACTGGCTCTATATTCATGATCCTGGTGTGAAAGTGGGACGGATCCAAAACTTTAAATCGTGGTCACCTGAGATGGTTTCTGACGAATCCATCTCCAGCTACGGCCTGGAGTACTTCTGCTTTGAGGGAGACGGGCTGTGGACCAGTCCTGATGACCAGCTCGTCTCGCTGGCCAAAGCGGAGATGGAGAAGCTCGGGCTGGCCATGCCTTCCGAGTGGGTGGATGGCTGCGTGGTCCGCCAGGCCAAGGCCTATCCGGTGTATGATGCTGACTATGCAACCCATGTGGATGAAATCCGCAGGGCGGTCAAAGAGCACCTGCCCGGGCTGCACCTGGTCGGACGCAATGGCATGCACAAATACAACAATCAGGACCACTCCATGATGACGGCCATGCTTTGCGCACAAAACATCATCAAAGGGGAGGAGCTGTACGATCTCTGGCAGGTGAATCAGGATGCCGAATACCATGAAGGGGACTCCCCGGACCGTGGTGGGCGGCAGGTGCCTGCAAGATTGTCGGCTGGCTCTTGATGAATCGGTTGTTTTTTGGCGTTCTATCCGGGCTAAAACCCAACCTGCACAGACCTTTCTTTCCGCCATGCTATCCCGCTTTTTCCAGACTCTATTTTGCTTGATCTCCGTCACCTCCCTTGCAGCTGACGACTACCAGCTGGGCCCGCTTTCCCAGGAGAAAGCGGACGTCCCCAAGGGGAAGGTGATCGCGATGCCGGTGCATGAGTCGAAGATCTATGAGGGGACCAAGCGGGACTGGTGGATCTACGTGCCAGCGCAGTACAAGGCGGAGCAGCCGGCAAACCTGATGGTGTTTCAGGACGGGCACGACTACGTGGGCGTGAAGGGCGCATGGCGCGTGCCGGTGGTGTTTGATAATCTCATCGCCAGTGGCGACATGCCGCCCACCATCGCCATTTTCATCAATCCCGGCCACATCGGCGAGGCGAAACCAGCGAGTGCGTGGAAGAACAACAACCGAGGCAAGGAGTACAACACGCTGGGAGACACCTATGCGCGCTTCTTGCTGGAGGAGATCATCCCGCAGGTGCAGAAGGACTACAAGCTGACCGACAGTCCTGAGGGCTGGGCGCTCGCTGGGGCTAGCAGCGGGGCCATCTGCGCCTTTACTGTGGCGTGGGAGCGGCCGGACAAGTTTCGCAAAGTCTTCTCCACCATCGGCAGTTATGTGGATCTGGCGGGCGGACACGTGTACCCCTCCATCATCCGACTCACCGAGCGCAAGCCGCTGCGGGTGTATCTGCAGGATGGCAGCAGCGATCTGGACAATCCCTTTGGCAACTGGCCGCTGGCCAATCAGCAGATGGCTGCGGCACTGGCCTACCAGAAGTATGATTACACCTTCACCTTCGGCACCGGCGCGCATAACAGCAAGCACGGCGCGAGCATCTTCCCTGAGGCCATGAAATGGCTGTGGCGGAAGTAAAACATGGGCTGCTCGCCTCTCGGAGGTGGCAAATTGGGCCCAAAAACGCGAATCTGGTGCATTTTCATTGTGAATAACTTTGTTTCTGCCTTGACTCTTTGGACAAACCTCCTACCATCGCGGCCCCCCTTCTTCCCCAGAACGGAAGATTTTTCGTACACATCATTCATGAAGACGTTTTCAGCCAAAGCCCAGGAGCATACCCCCACATGGTGGGTTATCGACGCCAAGAACCAGGTTCTTGGAGACGTCGCAGTCGCAGCCGCCAACCTCCTGCGCGGCAAAACCAAGCCTACCTTCACCCCCCACGTGGACACGGGTGACTTCGTGGTCGTTCTGAACGCCGCTGACGTCCGTGTGACCGGCAAGAAGGAGCAGCAGAAGATCTACACCTCCAAGGCTGGCTACGTCGGCAACCAGAAGATCGAAAACGTCGAGCGCGTGCGTGCCCGCCGTCCTCAGCTTCTCGTTGAGCGTGCTGTGAAGGGCATGGTCCCCCACACCCGTCTTGGCCGCTCCATCCTGGGCAAGCTCAAGATCTATGAGGGTGCCGAGCATCCTCATGAGGCTCAGAATCCGAAGCCCTTCGCCATCGCCTAATTTTTCAAGTTCACCCATCGCATGAGCAAGCCTCTCAAAACCACCACCGGCCGCCGCAAGACTGCCATCGCCCGAGTCTTCATCTCTGAAGGTGCCGGAAGCATCACCGTGAACGGACGCGACTTCGAAGAGTATTTCCCCACGGTCGCCCTGCAGAACCAGGTTCTTTTCCCGCTGGCCCTCACAAATTCCCGTCAGAGCTATGACTTCAAGGTGAACGCCACCGGCGGTGGTGCTACCGGCCAGGTCGGCGCTGTGCGTCTGGGCATCGCCCGCGCACTGATCGGCGTGAATCCTGAGCTTCGTGGTGTGCTCAAGCAGAACGGTCTGCTGACCCGCGACTCCCGCGCCAAGGAGCGTAAGAAGCCCGGCCGCCCCGGTGCCCGCAAGCGCTTCCAGTTCTCCAAGCGTTAATCGTCCGTTTTTTTCAGCTCGATGTGTGCAAAACCCCGCCCTGTGCGGGGTTTTGTTTTTTCTGTCGCAGGCCTCCGCATTCCACGCCACACTTTCCGCCATGTCCTCCGGTCATCTTCTCGTCCTGGCTTCCAGCATCATGTGGATCCTCTTCTGCATGCGCTTCTGGTACATCATTGACCGGGACCACGTCTGGCAGCGGCACCTGATCGCCATCGCAGCTGGTCTGGGGGGCGGGCTGATCTACTTTGTGGGAATGATGCTGGTGCAGGCGCTCAAGGAGCCCGCCCCGCCGCAGCCAGCACCACCCGCCCAGGTGCAGGATGGCAGCGACATCCGGGTGTCCCCACGGATCAAGGAGGCGGCGGGGAAGAAGTAGTCCTGCTCCTTCTCTTGTGTAACACTGCGATTCCGTCATGACCTTTACCTTCAATGGAATCGGCACCTCCTACTACGGCGAGTGCGACTTTCGGCCCGACAGCTCCTACGTCACCACGGAGTGGGCTTCTCTGTTTTACCTGCCCCTCTTTCCGCTCAGAAGTGTGCGCCTGATACGTCAGCGGAAGGGTGATGTGAATTCGGTGGCCTTTGCCTCCAAGTCCGTGATCCTAGTTGAGCGCATTCCACTGCACTGGCGGCAGGTGGGCATGCTCTACGGTTTCATAGGGCTCTGCGCGGCCTATGTGGCGGCGCTGAACCATGCTCCTGCCATGCTGGGCTGGTCTTGGGATGCTATTCCCGCAAAGCTGGCAGCTTTCATCTGGCTGCCGCTGCTTTCACTGCCTTACGCGCTGCCGCTGTATTTGCGCAGGCGTGCGCGTCAGAGGGTTGGTTTCTCCCCGGAGGCGCTGTTGAAAACGATCACCTGGCTCAGAGTAAAGCAGGGCTTCGTGGATTAGCCTCTATCACTCCGCGTCTCCAAACCCGGACGTCACCAGCTCTTCAAGGTCGGCCACGGCGGCTTCGGCGTCGGTGCCGTCGGCGATGATCTTGATGGTCTCGCCGCGTCCGGCGGCCAGCATCATGAGGCCCATGATGCTCTTGCCGTTAACCGGTTCGTCGTCCTTTTCCACCCAGACATCGCACTGGTACTTGCTGGCGCGTTTGACGAACTGCGCCGCCGGACGTGCATGCATGCCCATTTTGTTGCGGATCGTGAGTTCTTTTTGAATGCTCATGGTGGAGTGGAGAAACAGGCTGGGACTAACCTAATTGATCATCCGTCATCTTTTTCAACAACCTTTGGTCAAACTCTACCGCGCTGTTGTAGCCAAAGGTGCGCAGTTTGAAGTTGATGGCGGCCAGTTCGATGAGGCCTGCCACGTCCCGGCCGGGCTCCACGGGCAGGGCCACCCGGCCGATCTTGATGCCCATGATGTCGCTGGTTTCGCTGCTGACGCCCACGCGCTCCAGGTCTTCGGTTTTGGCCCCGCGGACGAGCTCCACGATGAGGTCCAGCCGCTTGCTCAGGCGCACGGCGCTGACGCCAAAGAGGGCCGCCACGTTCAGGATGCCCAGGCCGCGGATCTCGATCATCCCCCGGGTGATGTCCGGGGCGGAGCCCACGACCTCGCGGTCTTCGATGAGGCGCAGGCGCACGGCGTCGTCCGCCACCAGGCTGGCACCGCGCTGGAGCAGGCCGATCACGCTCTCGCTCTTGCCGCAGCCGCTTTCACCCTGGATGAGCACGCCCAGGCCCTGTACGTCCACCAGGCAGCCATGCACCAGCAGGGTGGGGGCAAAGGCCCACTCCAGCTTGATGGTGGCGGCGTTGAGGAATTTCATGGTCATCATGCTCGTCTGAAAGACGGAGATGCCGGCCTCATTGGCGAGGTCCACGAGGGCGTCCTCCAGGCGGTGGCCGCGCGCCACCACGATGCAGGGGATGTCCCAGGAGCAGAGCTGGCTGAAGCGGGCCTCCCGCAGCTTGGGGTCCAGGCCTTCGAGGAAGGAGTGCTCGGAGTTTCCGATGACCTGGATGCGCTTGTAGGCAAAGTAGGTGAAAAAGCCGGAGAGTGCCAGGCCGGGGCGGTTCACGGAGGGCTCGTTGATCTTGCGGGAAAAGCCCACATCACTGCCCACCAGCTTCAGCTTGAGGGATTTTTCGTTCAGAGTGAAAAACTCGCCCACAGTCACCGATGACGGACGTTTCACTTTGGCGGGTGGCGGCATGGTCTGACATTACGCGAGCCCGGTCCTTTTCAGCAACGAAAAACCAACTCGCACTGGAAAACAGTCGTCCATCAGCTAAGTCATTAACCCCTGAATGCCGCACCCCTGCGGCACTGGCTCTTTCCCACCTCTCCCATGCCCCGCAAAAAGGAATCCGTTTTCGACTCCGTGGAGTCTGTCGTCGCAGATATTCGCGCCGGCCGTATGGTCATCGTGACCGATGACGAAGATCGTGAAAATGAGGGGGACCTGATCTGTGCGGCGGAGAAGATCACGCCGGAGATGGTGAACTTCATGGTGAGGCAGGGCGGGGGCATGCTGTGCGTGCCGGTGTCCCTGGAGATCGCCGAGCGGCTGAATCTGGCCAGCATGGTGCCTGAGAACCGGGAGGCCTTCCGCACGGACTTTACCGTGACGGTGGATGCCGCCGAGGGCATCAGCACGGGCATCAGCACCGCTGACCGCACCCGCACCATCCGCCTGCTGGCAGATGCCAAGACCAAGCCCTCTGATCTGGTGCAGCCGGGCCACATCAACCCCCTGGTGGCCAAGCCGGGCGGCGTGCTGCGCCGTGCGGGGCACACCGAGGCCGCCGTGGATCTTGCCCGCCTGGCTGGGCTGCGGGAGGCCGGGGTGCTCATCGAGATCATGAACGCTGACGGCACCATGGCGCGGCTGCCGAACCTGAAGAAATTTGCCAAAAAGCACGGGCTCAAGATGTGCAGCATCGCCGACCTCATCGCCCATCGCCGCCTGAGCGAGAAGCTGGTGGAAAAGATCGAGGTGGTGGACATGCCCACGGACTTTGGCACCTTCAAGCTGCACCTCTACAAGAGCGCTCTCGATGGCATCCACCACGTGGCGATGGTCATGGGTGACATCACCCCGGACTCACCCGTGCTGGTGCGTGTGCACAGCGAGTGCCTGACCGGCGATGTGTTTGCCTCCCGCCGCTGCGACTGCGGCAGCCAGCTGCATGCAGCCATGAAGCAGATCGCCACCGCAGGGAAGGGCATCATCATCTACATGCGCGGCCATGAAGGGCGTGGCATCGGGCTGCACGGCAAGATCATGGCCTACAAGCTGCAGGAGGAGGGCTTCGACACCGTGGAGGCCAATCTCAAGCTAGGCTTTGCCATGGACCTGCGCGACTACGGCATCGGCGCGCAGATCATCTCCGACCTGGGCGTGCGCAAGCTCCTGCTCATGACCAACAACCCGCGCAAGGTCGTGGGCCTGGAAGGTCACAAGCTGGAGATCGTGGAGCAGGTGCCCGTGAAGTCCACCCCCAAGCCCGAAAACGCCCGCTACCTCGAAACCAAGAAAAAGAAGATGGGGCACAAGCTCTGAGCCCGCCGCCTTCTTCCCGTTCATTCCTCATTTTTCCCTCTCATGTCCAATTACGCCTCCAGTCGTCCACGACCCACCCAGGAGCCGGTCAATATCGCGATCGTCGCCTCCCTCTATAACAACCAGTTCGTCCAGGGCCTGCTCAATGCCGCCCGTGAAGAGATCGAGGTCATCGCCCCGAATGCCTCGGTGGACGTCTATCGTGTGCCGGGAGCCTTTGAGATTCCCGTGTGTGTGGAGCATGTGCTGCGCGGCAGCACGCCGGATGCGGTGATCACGCTCGGCGTCATCATCCGTGGCAGCACGGAGCACGCAGACTTGGTGGGTGCCTCCGTCACGGACGCCCTGCAGCAGATGGCGGTCAAGCATTGCATCCCTGTCATCCATGAGGTGCTGCTCGTCAGCAGCGAGGAGCAGGCGGAGGAGCGCTGCCTCGGCGCCACCATCAACCGTGGCACGGAAGCCGCGCAGACCTGCGTGAAGATGATCAACCTTTTCGGCAAGATGAAAGCCACCTTTGCCGGTGAACCCATCGACCAAGCCTAACCATGGGAAGACGCCGCGAAGGCCGCGAGGCCGCCATCCAATTTCTCTTTGCCCGTGATCTCCAGGGAGCTGAAGCCAAGCCCGAGGACGCCGCCGCGTTCTGGACGCTGCACAGCGCCAAGACCTCCACACGAGCTTTTGCCGAAAGCCTGATCCAGGGGGTGCTCTCCCATCAGGAGGAGATCGACACCGGGATCTCCAAACAGATCGAAAACTTCAGCTTTGAGCGCCTGGCCGCCGTGGACCGCAATGTGCTGCGTGTGGCCGCCTACGAGCTGCTCTACTGCCCGGAGGTGCCCACACCAGTCATCTTGAACGAGGCCATCGACATCGCCAAGGCGCTGAGCGCCGGAGAGTCGGGCTCCTTTGTGAATGGCGTGCTGGACAAGCTGGCGAAGTTCATGCGCAAGCCGGGTGCCCCAGCCTCAGCACCTCAATCCTCCTAGACCCTCTGCATGGCTGGTTTTTTCAAATCCCTCCTTCAGCGCTTCACCAAGCCCGACATCGACTGGGACGAGCTGGAGGCCTCCCTCATCTCAGGAGATCTGGGTCCGCGCCTGGCGCTGCAGATCGTGACGGATCTCAAGGCGCGTCAGCGCACGCTGCATGGTGCGGACATCGTGCAGGTGGCGCGCGAGCATGTGCGCAAGATCCTGCCGGAGACCGTGCCACCGCTGGAGCCCATCCCTGGCAAGCCCAAGGTGCTGCTGATCGTGGGCGTCAACGGCACCGGCAAGACCACCAGCACCGCCAAGCTGGCCAGCCTGCTGCACAAGCGCGGCTACAAGATCGTGCTGGCTGCTGCAGACACCTTCCGCGCCGCCGCTGTGGAGCAGCTCACCGTCTGGTCTGAGCGCCTGCAGATCCCGCTGGTCAAAGGCCCGCCGAACTGTGATCCCGCCGCCGTGTGTTTTGACGGTTATGAAAAGGCGGTGAAGACCGAGGCTGACTTCCTCATCTGCGACACCGCAGGCCGCCTGCATACGAAGCACAACCTGATGGAGGAACTCAAGAAGATCCACCGCATCCTCGGCCGCAAAGATACCAGCTCACCGCATGAAGTGCTGCTGGTCTGCGATGCCACCACAGGTGGCAATGCGCTGCAGCAGGCGCGTGAATTCCACAAGGCGATCCCGCTCACGGGCGTCATCGTCACCAAGCTGGACGGCAGCGGCAAAGGCGGCGTGCTGGTGCCCATCCAACAGGAGCTCGGCGTGCCCACTCGGTTCATCGGTCTCGGAGAGAAGGCGGAGGACTTTCAGCCGTTTGATTCGAAGCGGTTTGTTGAGGAGCTGTTGTAGAATCGTGGAGTAGGGTAGGGCTGGTTGTCCCCAACCAGCCGCGTGAGGTCTGTGTGGTCGAGATGTCATGCGGCAGTGCGGTAACCCATCAGCCTGCGAGAGACGGCGCTTGGAGGACCAAGCGCCCTACCTGCGCCGGGCATGTGCGATGCATTGAGAGTGCATGATGACGAGAGGTAGGGCTGGTAGTCCCCAACCAGCCGCGAGAGGTCTGTGTGGTGGAG
>DDFC01000035.1 GCA_002336895.1 Verrucomicrobiaceae bacterium UBA1938
GTCATTTACTTTTGAGGCAACAAGCGTGCTGCTCATGCGGCGAAACCACCATCAATCGTCAGGCTGGCTCCGGTCACGAAACCGGCCTCAGAACCGGCGAGGTAGGAGACCATGGCCGCGATTTCATCGACATGGCCGTAGCGTGGCAGGGCCATGAGTCCCTTGAGGGTTTCGGCAAAGGGACCACTGGCGGGATTCATGTCGGTGTCCACCGGGCCTGGCTGCACGTTGTTGATGGTGATGCCTCGCGGACCGAGATCACGAGCCAGTCCTTTGACCAGACCCACGAGGGCGGACTTGGTCATGGCATACACACCGCCTCCTGCGAAGGGCATGCGGTCGGCATTGGTGCTGCCGATGTTGATAATGCGTCCGCCTTCCTTCATGTGTTTGACGGCCTCCTGCGTGGCCACAAACACCGAGCGCACATTGATGGCCACGGAGCGGTCGAAGTCAGCAAGAGTGAACTGCTCCAGCGGCGCGACTGCCAGATACCCGGCGTTGTTCACCAGGATGTCGATGCCGCCCAATGTTTTGACGGTTTGCTCGATGGACTGGACCACAGCTGCGGCATCCGTCGCATCCGCCTGAATGGCCAGCGCGCGACCGCCAGCCGCCTGGATGGACTTCACCACTTCCTCTGCCTTGTCCGGAGAGGAGCTGTAGGTGATGGCTACAGCGGCGCCTTCTGAGGCAAGGCGCTGCGCGATGGCCGCGCCAATGCCACGTGAGCCGCCGGTGATGAGCGCTGTCTTGCCTGCCAGTTTCAGTGTGTTGATCGTATTCATGATGTTTTTCTCCTGCTTGTTTTTTGTTTGTTTGAATGTGTCTGATGAACGCGTCGCTCATCTGCTGGCAGTAGTAATCCGCACCGCTCTTTCCGCCCAATACCGCGTTCCTTGCGCAGCCATGCTTTTCAGGCATAATGGATTTCATCCATGGAATTGCGGCATCTCAGATACTTCGCAGCGGTGGCAGAGGTGATGAACTTCACCAAGGCCGCCACACGGCTACGCGTAGCGCAACCCTCCCTCAGCAGGCAGGTGCAGGATCTGGAGGATGAGATCGGGGTGGATCTGCTGAAGCGCAGCCCTCGCGGCGTGACGCTCACGGCGGAGGGGAAGCTCTTTCTCGCGGAAACGCTGGAGACACTGAAACGTGTCGATGAGTCTGTGAAGAAGGTGCGCGCCCTGGCACGTGGTGAGTATGGCGAGCTGCACATAGGCTACGCGCCCTCACCCAGCGTGGAGGTGCTGCCTCCGGCGCTGGCCGCCTTCCGCTACGCGGCGCCGGGTGTGAAGGTGGTGCTCCATGATCTCGCTGGAGATGAGCTATCCGCCGGGCTTCACAATGGCTCACTGGAGATTGCGGTCATGATCCAGCCGAGCGCGGAGTCTGCCGCAGGCCTCGAATTTGAGGAGCTGAAGCGCTACCCGTTTTATGTGGCCATGGCGCCCGGCCATCCACTCTCCAAGCAGAAGGCCGTGACCGTGCAGCAGGTGGCGGCAGAGCCGCTGGTGGCCCTGCGCCGTCTCGACTACTCCGAGTTCTATCGCATTCTGGACGCCATCTTCTCCCCCCACAGGGTTCGCCCGCACATCGCCGCAGAGTGCGATGGCGCGAGCTCCTTGATCGCCGACGTCGAGGTGGGCAAAGGGGTCGCCGTGGTCAGTGAAGTATTCCAGCGTGCGGCGGGCAGGCGGCTCGTTTACCGCCGCATCTCCAATTCCGATGAAGTCCACCGGGTCGGCATAGTCCGCGCCGCCAAAGGCGATGTGACACCGGCTGGCGAAAAATTCTGCGACATCCTGCGCAAAGTATCCTCACCCGCAGCCGTCAAATCAAAGCCGGCTGCAGGCAAGGCGCGGAAGAAATAGCGATGCACCTCACGCCACCGCCAGCACCGCGCTCTGCATGGTGGGCGGCAGCGGATGCAGCGTGACTTGCTTGAAACCTGCCGCTGCGAGCATCTTCTCGTATTCGGCAAAGGTATAGGCGTCTCCCTCCGGCGTAGTGCCGAGCATGACGAGGCTGAAGCCCGCTGCGGGCGGGGGCGTGATGCGGTCCTCGTTCGGCACAAACTCCACGATCAACACCTGGCCACCCGGGCGCAGCGCGGCATGCACCCGCTTCAGGAAACGGGTGCACTCCTCCACGGTGAAGTGGTGCAGGAAATTGGGCACCAGCACGACATCGTAGCCGCTGCCGAGATCCACGGTGAAGGCGTCTCCGATGATCTTGCTGAAACGATCCGCGATGCCGGCCTCGTGTGCATTTTCCTCCGTGACGGCCAGCACCCCCTCCCAGTCCAGCCCAACGAGATGCGTGCGCGGGTTTTTCAGCGCCACCGCGATGCCATAGGCTCCATGGCTGGAGGAGATGTCCAGCACGCGCGTATCACGCGAGGCATCCAGATTCAGCAGTGCCGCTGCAGCCTGGGAGGTGGGCATCATCATGGGCCCCATCGCGCGGGCAAACTCCACCCACGCCGGATGATCCGGTGCAGTGGTGCCGTGCTCCGTGGTGTGCAGGCGCCCCAGCCGGATGGTGGAAGCCAGGTCTGAAAAGGCCTCGGTGAGTCCAGGGGCGAGCAGGAACTTCACTGAAGCCCCCATGTAGGCGGGAGATTGTGGAAGCAGAAAAACGGCAGATGAAGGTGTGAGCGCATAGCGGCTGTCCGCCTTCGTGAGAAAACCGAGGATTGTAAGATTGTCCGCCAGGATGCGGATGCCGCGCAGCGGGCACTGGCAACGCTCCGCGATCTCGGCGGCAGTCGCCGTTGCCGGGGAGTCGCCGATGGCGGCAAACAGATCCAGATCCACCGCCGCCTTTAGCGCAGCAGATTTCTGAAAGGCGTTGATCGTTTCAAAAAAGAGCTGGGGAGAGGGGGCGGAGTCTGGAGCGGACATGGTGGTGGGTTTGAATACGGCGTGAACGCCCCGCTAGCTCACGACTTTTTTCACAAAGCAGGCTTTCAGACCAATCGCCATGCCGTCCATTTTGCATGAGATTTCATGATCACCGTCCACCAACCGGATGGGCTTGGACTTGGTGCCCACCTTGAGCACCTCACTCGAGCCTTTGAGCTTCAGATCCTTGATCATTGCCACGATGTCACCATCTGCGAGCACATTGCCATAGGCATCCTTCACCACGCGCTCGGCATCCGGCTCATCGGCTGCTGCTGCTTTTGGCCATTCGTGGCCGCAGGTCATGCACTCAAAGCGGTCGGCATGATCCAGCACATCGTTCATTTCACACATCGGGCAGGCAGGTTGACTCATAGGAGTAGAGCAGACATGCCATGTGCCATGAACTCAAGCCCCGGTTTGACTTCGGCAATTTCCGCGCATGATCTCACAGGATAATCTCGTTACACTGCTCCATGAAAATCAGCCTGTTTCTTTCCTCCTGCCTCCTCATCAGCGCCGCCTCGTTTGCAGCCGACGCGCCCAAGATTCCTTCCAAACCCATCGCTGAAAAGAAAGAGCTGCTCTTTTCCGATGAAATGAACAGCACGGAGCACGACAAGCGCTGGCACCGTGTGGTGGACACTTTTGCCTTTGAAAACAATGCTCTCAAAGGCACCCAGACCCGTGTGAAGGACGAGCCCTCCAAGGACGGCAAGTCCATCATCACTGCACACGCCGCCGTGTATGGCCTGGAAGTCCCCACCAAGGACAGCGTGGTGGAGGTGAAGATGCGCTTTGACGGCTGCACGATGATGGATGTGGAATTTGACGACCGCAAATACACCGCCGCCCATTACGGCCACCTCTGCCGCGCCCAGATCCGCCTGGACAAGGTGACGATCATGGATGAGCGCGAAGGCAGCCAGAATCTGATCATCAAGGAACTGCGCAAGGACCCCGCCAAGAAGGATGAAGTGAACAAGCTCATGGCTGGAAAGAGCGCCACCTTCCCCGTGAAGCTGGAGCAGAACAAAGAATACACCGTGACCGTGGAGACCGTAGGCGATGAGATGCGCGTGAGCATTGACGGCAAGGCCGTGGCCTTCCTCAAGTCTCCCGGCATTGGCCATGAAACCAAGTCCAAGATCGAGCTGGGCGTGGCCGGACAGAGCGGCTGGTTTGACGACATCAAGGTCTGGAACGCCGTACCTGCCAAGAAAAAGTAAGCTGGCCTTCCACTGAATCTCACGAAGCGCGGGGCGTCATGCTCCGCGCTTTTTTCATGCCCGCCACCGCACGATACCCCAGCAGCAAAGCCAGGAGCACCGCGAAGAAGCGCGGCCAGGTCACATCCGACTTCACGATGGCCCAGTAGTGCAGCACACCTCCGATGGCGATGTAGTAGGTCAGGCGGTGCAGCTGCGCCCAGCGCTGGCCGCCGAGCTTTTTGATCATGGCATTGGTGGAGGTAACCGCCAGCGGCACCATGAGCAGAAAGCTGAACATGCCGATGGCGATGAAGGGCCGCTTGTACACATCCCCTGCCACCGTCTGCAGCTGCCAGTCGCGATCATAGGCCAGGTAGGTCAGCAGATGCCCCAGACCATAGAAGAAAGCATACAGCCCCAGCAGGCGACGCTGCTTCAGCAGCCAGTTCCACCCGCAGAGCTTGCGCAGCGGCGTGACCATCAGCGTGAGGATGAGAAAGACCAGCGTGAGCACTCCCGTGGTGCGGGTGACAAACTCTGTGGGGTTCACTCCCAGCCTGCCGCGCGCGGCATCGATGAGGATGAGCAGCGCAGGCAGCAGCCCGTTGAAGAGAAACAGCTGCCGGTGAAACTGGGAGTCTGCGCTGAGTTTCATCATGGTTCAGAAATCCTCCTTGAGATCCATGCCCGCATACAGGTGCGCCACCTGCTCTGCGTAGCCATTGAACATGAGCGTGGGCCGCGCTCCCATCTCGCCGATACGCCGCTCATGCGCCTGCGACCAGCGCGGATGATCCACGGTGGGGTTCACGTTTGAGTAAAAGCCGTATTCACCCGGATTGGCCAGGCTCCAGGTGGTGGGCGGCTCGCGGTCCATGAGGGTGATCTTCACCACGGATTTGATGCTCTTGAAGCCATACTTCCACGGCACCACCAGACGCACCGGAGCGCCGTTTTGATTGGGCAGTGTCTTGCCATACAGGCCGGTGGCCAGGAGCGTCAGCGGGTGCATGGCCTCGTCCAGCCGCAGGCCTTCCACATAGGGCAGATCAATGCCCGCATAGATGGAGTCGGGCATCTGCTTGATGTCATGATAGGACTCAAAGGCCACATGGGTGGCAGCGCTGAGGGGCTCCACCTTTTTTAAAAGCTGAGACAATGGAAAGCCCACCCATGGGATGACCATGGACCAGCCCTCCACGCAGCGAAAGCGGTAGATGCGCTCCACGGATTCAAACTTGTGCAACTCCACCAGATCAAAGGTGCTGGGCTTCTTCACCAGCCCGCCCACCTGCACGCTCCATGGGTCGGTGATGAAATGCCTGGCCTTGTCCGCCACGGCTGATTTGTCCGTGGAGAACTCGTAGAAGTTGTTGTAACCAGCGATGTCGGCAAATGAGTTCACCTTTTCATCTGCGGCGAGGGATGTCTGCACACCGGATTCAGCCACCGTGGCGATGACCGCTCCCGTATTCCGCACCTCCGCATGCGGACTGAAGGCGCGATACAGCCCCGCCGTGGCCAGTGTGGAGCCCGCCCAGATGGCAGACTTCATAAAAAAGCGTCGGTTACGAAATGTCTCCTCGGGAGTGATCTCGCTGGAGGGAATGGGCGGGCTGTCTCTCATGGCATGAAGTTCCCGGTGTGAGGCGCAGGCGGCTGGCATATTCCCGCACAACGAAGGCCAACTGGCAAGTTGCATCCGCCCTCATCTCCCCGCAGGCTGCCAGCCAGCATGTCCCTCCTCGAACGCCTCTTCTCCATTCCTCCTGTCCGCAAAGCCATCTGGCGGCTGTGGTACCCCTTCCTCACCCGGCGGCTGATGGCTGAGGATGTGCTGTTTCTGAACTACGCCTTTGAAACCGACCCGCCCGTGGGGTTGCAACTGGAACCTGCGGACGAGCCGAACCGCGCCTGCATCCAGCTCTACCACCACGTGGCCACGCAGGTGGATCTGCGGGGCAAGGAGGTGCTGGAGGTGAGCTGCGGCCACGGTGGCGGTGCATCGTGGCTCACACGCACGCTGCAGCCCGCCAGCTACACCGCGCTGGATCTCAACCCCGCCGGCATCGCCTTCTGCCAGAAGCGCCATCTGGTGGCCGGGCTCAGCTTTGTTCAGGGAGATGCGCAGGCGCTCCCCTTCCCCGCCCAGTCGCTTGATGCCGTGATCAATGTCGAGGCCTCCCACTGCTACCCGGACTTCACAGGCTTCCTGGCCGGGGTGGCGCGTGTGCTCCGCCCTGGTGGCCACCTGCTCTATGCGGACTTCCGCTTCAGCGACCAGTGGGCCGAGTGGGAGCAGGCCATCGACCGTGCGCCACTCGAAATCGTTCAAACCCAAGACATCAGCGCCGAGGTGCTGCGCGGCATGGAGCTCAATGCTGCTCGCAGCGAGTCACTCGTCCGCCGCTGCCTTCCGCAGATGCTGCACTCTGCGGGCCGCGACTTTGCCGGAGTGCCCGGCGCGTGCGTGTACGAGGCGCTGAAATCTGGCGAGCTCTCCTACCGCTCCTGGTGTTTCCGCAAGCTGTGATCAGGCCCCGATGGCCAGCCAGTCAAACTCCACCGAGAAAACCCGTGTGGCATCCCAGGTGCTGATGACAGTCTGAAAACCTGACTCCGTAATGTTCTGCGCCTTGACCGAGAGGCGTGCGCTCTCGCGGCGGTCCACGTCAAATCCCGTGAGCCCGAGATGAACCACCGGAGGTGCTGCAAAGGGGGAATCAAACAACACATCCACAATAAACTGCCGAGCGTCCAAAGACTCGGGGTATGCCACATCGAGAACCCACCCCTCCGTGAGAATTCCGACCCCGACATGGGACGACAGGACTTTCCAGGGAACAGCGGCTGAGTTCATATCAGACGACTACAGCAGCATCCGGGCCGGTCACAATCATCTTTGTTGTCACCATGGAGTTTGAAGAAGCAGCTTAAACGCTCACTTCAAGCAGCGCTTTCTGAATGTTGTTCCTGCCGGACTTTGGAAACGGGCGCGGCATCGGCTGGGCGTTGCCGTTGGCATCGATCGTACGGCAGCGCAGCTCATACTTCCCAGGCTTCATTTTGACAGGTGCGGCCGTCCAGCGGCACAGTGTGTGGCGCAGCGGCCACTCGCGTGGCTGACGCGTGGTGGGATCAAACTGCACTGGATGCAGCGGCGCGCCTTTGAAGCCTGCAATGCCGCTGCCGTCAAAGGGTGCGATCTGCGCATCCTGCCACGGCGCCTTTGCAAAGTGCGGATCATTGGCTGGTAGAGGCACCCCCACATCGCGCACCCAGTACTGCACCTTTCGGAGCCCCGAGACGCCCACCTGCGCATTCCCATGCAGCATGAGTTCTTCTCCGGCGCGGAGCTTGTCAGGCATGTTGTCGCCAAAGCGCGCGAAGGTCTTCAGCCACGAGTTGATGTCGTTGTTTCCATTTGCATACGTGTCATCGGATTGATGTGCGTTGGTAAAGCCGATGCGCTGCAGCCACTTCACCGATTTGAAGCCATAGGCCTCCGGCACGATCATTCGCACCGGGCCACCGCGCTCGCCGGTGAGGAATTCGCCATTGAGCTTGTAGCACAGCATCACCGGCAGCTCGCCGGGCGGATCTTCAAAGACGCGGTTCATCGGCAGGTAGCATTTGAAGATCTGCTTGGGGTCTTCGTTGTGGTGCCCGTGGTACCAGACATGGCGCAGGTTTTCCACCGGGCCGCACTCCCACAGCACATCGCGCAGCGGCACTCCCTCCCACAGGCCATGGCCCAGCGGATCAGCGAGGTTGTTGCAGGTGATGACCTTCAGGTAACTGACCGCCTTCGTCTTGGCGATCTTCATGAGTTTTTCAAATGTCAGCGCCGTGCCATCACTGCGCAGCATGGGGTGCTCGATCTTTGCGTTGCTTGCCGGATCGGCGATGATTTCGAGCTGCCAGGTCTCGCGCACCATGCCGATCTCGCGCTGCTTTTCGATGGGCAGCTTGTAGGGCAGCGGGTTGCCGCGCTCCACATTGTAGAAATCTCCCGATGGGGTGATGCAGCAGCCGCCCTCTTCACATACCGGGCCTGCTTTTTTGCCTGCGGCCTGCAGTTCGGCATTCGACAGCACTGCTGCACCTGCAGTGCCGAGCTTGAACAAATCGCGGCGGGAGAACGCTCTGGGCTTCATACAGGGGATTTAAACCCAGCCCTTTGGCAAAAGACAAGCCCTCAGTCCGGCAGCTTGTTGGCTGCGGGAGCAGGAGGCGGGGCGCCTTGCACCTTCACTCCATTGCCCGCATCTTCCAGCGTGGGGTCAAAGGCAAACTCAAAGATTGCCCCGTCGAGCTTGTTGAGGATGTAGTCCTTCAGCAGATCAGCATCGTCGGAAAACATGGCCTCCAGCCAGGCGCGGCTCTCGGGTTCATCCAGCTTGCCGGTGCCGATGGTCAGCATGCCATGCTCCTGCCCTCTGGTGGTCTTGATCGCATCCATGCGTTTCTCCATCTCCCTCTGAAACTCAGGCACATCCAGCATCTGGGTAAAGCGCTCCATCATGGAGCTCATTTCCTCGCTCTTGATCATTTCTTCAGGGGCTGCGTCTTTGTAACGGCGGATGAAGGCATCCACCTTGCGGCGCACAGCTTCAGACACCTGCCGGGGCCGGTAGTGTTTGGGCTGCGGTTCTTCTGACAACGTCGTATCCACAGAGACCGCTGGTGCCGCGGTCTTTGATGCGGTGGGTTTCTCAGCCACTGCGACAGGTTTTGGCCTGCTCGGCTGCCGGTTGAACCACACCAAGGCAAGGAACAGTCCGGCAACCAGCAGCAGGATGCGATTCGTGTTCATGGAAGGATGGAGTGGGCTTATTTGGCCTGAAAATAGCCGCGCTGCTTTTCACTGATGGGCAGGCCCAGCTTTTCCATGACCTTGAGCATATCCTCCCATACGGCACGCTTGGCACGGATGCCATCACCTGTTTTCTCCTCCCGCAGGATGTAGGACGGATGGTAGGTGACCATGGTGGGAATGCCGCTGGTGCTGTGAAAACGTCCGCGCAGACTGCCCACGCTGCCAGGGATGCCGAGGCCATCTGCCGCCGTGGCCCCGAGCGCCACGATGACTTTTGGCCGGATGAGATCGATCTCTGTCAGCACAAACGGCAGGCAGGCTTTCATTTCCTCAGGCTCCGGTTTGCGGTTGCCATTGCCCTGGTTTTCCATGGCGGGACGGAATTTGCAGATGTTGCTGATGTACACCTGCGAGCGCTCCAGCCCCATGGCTTTGAGAATGGCGGTGAGCTTCTGCCCTGCAGGCCCCACGAAGGGCTCTCGCAGTTTTTCCTCCTCAGCTCCCGGAGCTTCTCCCACCAACATGAGTGAGGCACGCGGATCTCCCACCGCAAAGACCATGGTCTGACGCAGGCTCTTCATTGAGCGGGCAGGCTCCCACGCCTCCGCCAGCGCACGCAGCGCGGCAAGTTTTTCCTCCAGCGTGCTTCCCTCAACCTGGATCAGTCCGGCGGCCCGCTTGGGCTCAGGGGGCAGGTTGTCGGAACGAAGGCGCATTTCAGGCGCAGATGCGGAAACGGGTGCGCCTTCATTCCTGCGGGGGGCAGGCATCACATCGCTGAGCTTGGGCGCAGGCTCCTGCCCGAGCAGCCGCTCCATCGTTCCAGGCCGCAGCGCGATATGCGTAGCTCCCTGAAGCTGGCGCTGCTGCAGGTGCTGTATGAGGAGATCGGAGGCGGCAGACATGAGAGGTAATGACGAAACCAGCATGGCGAATGCCGAAAGAATGTCGAATGACTAAATCATCCGTCATTTCAGCTCTGCGTGCGGGAGAGCCGCATGTCCATCCACACCGCAAGGATGAGCACCACTCCGCGGGCGATGAATTTGCGCTCAGGTGGCACCGACATCAGCGTCATTCCATTGAGCAGGCAGGCGATGATGAGTGCTCCGAGCAGCACCCCTAGCACGGTGCCACGCCCGCCGCGCAGACTCACGCCGCCGATCACACACGCGGCCACCGCATCCAGCTCCATCAGATCTCCCACCGTGGTGGTGGACGATCCCGCATAAGCCGTCTGCATGAAGCCCGTGATGGCCACGATGCCCCCCATGCCGCTGTAAGCGGCGATCACCGTGCGCTGCATCGGCACCCCCGACACAAAAGCCGCCTCCGTGCTGCCGCCGATGGCATACAGATGCCTGCCCAGGGCCGTGTGCTGCGTGACGGCATACACCACCAGTGTCACGCCCCCCAAGATGAGAGACGGCAGCGGAATCCCGCGAAACTGCCCGGTGACGAGCACAAAGAGCGCAATGGCCTGCGCGGTGATGAAAAGGCGCAGAAACATCATCTCCGGACTGTCCACCGCAAAGCCATGCTGCTGCCTGCGCCTGCGTGCACTGAGCGTGGTAAAGATCAGCGCCAGAACCAGCACCGCCGCCAGCCCCCAGCCCAGTTGCACAGGCAGGTAGTAGGTGGTGAGCAGCGAGTAAAGGTTGCTCTGGCCACCGGGAGCCACGGGCACGGTCGCGTTGTCGATGACACGCCAGAAAAGCCCCTTGAAAATCAACAGTGCCCCCAGAGTGACGATGAAGGACGGCATGCGCTCATGCACAATGAAAGCCCCCATGCCCATCCAGATGAGAATGCCGCAGAGCAGCCCCAGCCCCAATGCTGCAGGCGCAGGCAGGTGATAATGAAAAACCAGCACGCTGGCGATGCCGCCCAGCAGCCCCACGCCGCTGCCCGCAGAGAGATCGATGTGGCCCGGCAGCAAAATGAGCAGCATGCCCATGGCCAGCGTGGCGGTGATGGACAGCTCCGTGGCCAGCATGGAGAGATTGCGCGCGCCGAGAAAGGCGGGCTCCTGAACAGCAAAGAACGCACAGATCGCGAGCAGTGCGATGACGATGGGCAGTTCTCGAAAGCGGAGGTTCACGCGGGCTTAGTTCTGCTGAGACATGAAGATGCCGAGGATGATCAGCAAGATCACAATGGCGATGGTGATCTTCACCCAGCTCAACGGATACTCCCCGGAGATCTTGCCCGTGGCTCCGTTCACGGCCACCTGGTAGGTCTTGGAGCCGTAGGTATAGGTCAGCAGCCAGACCGGCAGCAGCACGTGCTTGAAGGTCAGGCCACTGTATTCCGGGAAGATCTGCAGATTCCGGCTGGTGTCTCCCGGGATCTCGGAGGTGCACTGGCTGCGCAGAATGGCATCCATGCGCTGGCGCGAATCCTGTGCTGCCTGCACGAGGTCGATCTGATACTGCTCCACCACCCAGCCAGAGAGGTAGCCGGGATCGTAGGGCAGCAGATCTGTGGTGGTGGGAAAGGGCTGCAGCTTTTCCAGCAGCGCCAGATGCACGCCTTTGGAGGCTGGAACGAGCACATCGTCAAAGTCGCTGCTCACATGCCCTGAGGCGTACTCCCAGCGGGTGTAACGAGTGCGGTTCCCCTTGCTGTCCGTTTCATAGTAGTAGTACCCCGCCTCTGCTTCCCAGGGGCACTCGGCATGGGCGTCAAAGGTCCAAAACGGCAGGTAGAGACCGTGCAGGGTGTCTGTCATGGCCTTGCCCCCAAGAGCATTCGGTGCCCAGAAGTGGCTGCCGTACCAGCGGCGGATGTCCTCCCTCACACGCCCCTGATCCACCTTAAAAGGCAGCTGGCTGCCCGGCCGGATGGGGGCGCCCACGTCGTCCACGGCAATGATGGCGGGCGAACCGCAGAAGTCGCAGCTCTGCGCCACCCGCTTTTCATCAAAGACGGAAATGGCATGGCAGCTCTGGCATTTCACCGTCTTGCGCACCGCCGCCCAGCCGCGCTGGTCATCGGGGATGGAACGCAGAGCGCTCACGAGATCATTTTCCTCCACCAGACTGCCGTCCTGCTTGAGCTCAGCGGGGGAGACGGTGCCGCAGTAGGGGCATACGAGCGCCTGCTTGGCGGGCGTCCACACCGCCTCGGCTCCGCAGGCCGGGCAGGCAAACTTGGAAATGGCGGTGACTTCAGGCATGGCTGCGCGTGGTAGGGAAGCTGGCGCGATTAACCGGAGAAAACCGAAACCTGTCCATTCCAAAAAAGAACGAAAAAAAATCCTGACTTGCCCTGCCCGCAGCGGTCTTGGCAGTATGTGGGCATGAAGCTCCGCCTCCCAGCCGCCCTCCTGTTTCTAGCACTGGCTGCCTGCGCCGCTGCCGAAACCGTCAAAGATCGTGAAGGCGCGGTGCGTGGAGACAAGGCCCGGCTGGAAAACGACCCGCGCTGGAACTGGAACGACGTCGATGGCGGATTCCGTCTGGCCAAGGCCACCGGCAAGCCGCTTCTGGTGGTGCTGCGCTGCCTGCCGTGCACGGCCTGCGCTGGCATCGACGCCAGCGTGCTGGAGGAGCAGGCGCTCGTCCCTCTGCTGGACCAGTTTGTGTGCGTCCGGGTGATCAACGCGAACGCACTCGACCTCCACCGCTTCCAGTTTGACTACGACCTCTCCTTTTCGGCCATCATGTTCAACGGCGACGGCACCATCTACGGTCGCTACGGCTCCTGGCTGCACCAGAAGGACCCGAAGAACAAAACCACGGCCAGTTTTCAAAAGGCGCTGCAGGCGGCCCTGCGCCTGCACCAAGGCTACCCAGCCAACAGGGCCGCGCTTAGTGGCAAGCAGGGTGGCCCCACCCCCTACCAGACCCCCATCGAGTTTCCCACTCTGGCAGGCAAGTACCAGAGCAAGCTGGACTGGAACGGCAAGGTGGTGGCCAGCTGCGTGCACTGCCACATGGTGGGAGACGCCTTCCGCGCCTATTACCGCAGCCAGAACCAGCCCATCCCCGCCGAGTGGATCTACCCACAGCCCTCCATCGAGACGCTGGGCATCACTCTGGCCACTGACGATGTCGCCAAAGTGGAGGCCGTGGCCGCAGACTCCCCCGCCGCCAAAGCAGGCGTCCTGGCTGGCGACACCCTCACCTCCTTCAACAAGCAGCCCCTCGTATCCATCGCTGACGTCAGCTGGGTGCTTCACCGTGCGCCGGATTCCGGCTCCCTGCCCGCCACGGTCCAACGCGCCGGCCAGGAGACTGCCCTCACACTCGATCTCCCCGCCGGATGGCGCCTGCGCTCAGACATCGGCAGTCGTGTGGGCACCTGGCCCATGCGGGCCATGGCCTTCGGCGGCATGAAAATGGACGACCTCACCGATGAAGAGCGCTCCGGCCTCGGCCTGGACAAAACCCAGATGGCCCTGCGCATCTTCCACGTGGGCGAGTTCGGCCAGCATGCCGCCGCCAAAAAGGAGGGATTTAAAAAGGGCGACATCCTCGTCCAGGTGGGCGACCTGAAGCAGCGCCTCACCGAGAGCGCCCTCATCGGCGATCTCCTCCTGCACCATCTCCCCGGCGAGAAAATCCCCACCGTGGTGCTGCGCGGCCAGGAGCAGCTGGAGCTGAAACTGCCGCAGCAGTAGCCCCCCCTGACACCAGAGTGCGGGGCGGTCCCTCCCCCCTAAAATCCCGGTTGCATTCCCGGGGCGGGCCTGCATTATGCCCGCCCCCTGCGAGCTGCCACATAGATCGCCGTTGGTCTCCGCGCCTGCCTCTCTCCGAGATGTGCAGGGTTCTCGCCCGGAGGTAACCCGGCACTTACCGAAACAACATACATGTCAGTACGTCTTGCCCGATTCGAGATGCCCAACCGCCTGGTGAAAAACGAGGCCACGGCAACCGATACCTACGCCCAGTTCAGTGCCGAGCCTTTCGACAAAGGCTATGGTCACACGATTGGCAACTCCCTCCGTCGCGTGCTCCTCTCCTCCCTGGAAGGCGCCGCTATCACCTCCGTGAAAATCCGCGGTGCTGAACACGAATTCACCACGCTTCCTGGCGTGCTCGAAGACGTGGTCCAGATCATCCTGAACCTCAAGAAGGTCCGCTTCAAGCACCACAGCGACGCCAAGGAGCCCCGCCTCCTCTCCATCCTGGTGGAAAAGGACGGTCCCGTGACCGCCGGCGACATCAAGGATGACAACCACTACGAAGTCATCAACAAGGACCTCGTGATCTGCACGCTGGACCGCAAGACCAAGTTTGAGTGCGAATTCGAAGTTCGCGTCGGCCGCGGCTTCTCCACCTGGGAAGAAAACAAGCGCCCTGACACCCCCATCGGCGTCATCCCGATCGACTCCATCTACAGCCCTGTCACCCGCGTGAAGTACGCTGTGGAAAACACCCGTGTGGGCCAGAACACCGACTACGACAAGCTGGTGCTCGACATCTGGACCGACGGCCGCATCACCCCGCAGGACGCCCTCCTGCAGTCTGCCGCCATCCTGCGCCACCACCTGGACGTGTTCGTCAACTACGACGACAAGGCCATCGAATTCGAAGCCGCACCGGAAGCCCAGAGCGAGGAAAACAGCGAGCTGCGCAAGCTCCTGAACATGAGCGTCAACGAGATCGAACTCTCCGTCCGCGCCGCCAACTGCCTCAACAACGCCAACATCACGAGCGTGGGTCAGCTGGCCATGAAGACCGAGGGCGAAATGCTCCGCTACCGCAACTTCGGCAAGAAGTCCCTCACCGAGATCAAGGAAAAGCTCGCCGAGCTGGGCCTGTCTCTGGGCATGAAGTTCGACCCTGCGCTGCTTGAGGCCACCCCTGGCGGTGTCTCCCTCCTGGCCCGCAGCAGCATGATCAGCGACGACGATGAAGAAGCCGACTCTCTCGACTTCAGCAAGCTGGTGGACAGCCACCTGCCTGACGCCGACGACGAAGACGAGTAATCACATCACAGGTAACACAGAAGACATATTTTAGTTAGGATTTAGGACATGAAACACGGAAGAAAAATCGTCAAACTTCAGCGCAAGCAGGATCACCGCGACGCGCTCCTCATGAATCTCACGTGCTCCCTCATCGAGCACCGCCGCATCCGCACCACGCTCGCCAAGGCCAAGGCCCTCCGCCCCTACGCGGAGAAGCTCGTCACCCTCGGCAAGCGCGGCACCCTGCATGCACGCCGCACCGCCCTTTCCTCCCTGCGTCACAAAGACGCTGTGAAGACGCTCTTTGAAGAGATCGCCGTGGCCTCCAAGGACCGCGTCGGTGGCTACACCCGCATCACCAAGCTCGGCCAGCGCCGCACCGACTCCGCCCCGATGGCCTACATCGAGTGGGTGGACGCCTTCGTGCCCAAGGCCGCTGCCGAGCCTGCCCCTGAAGCCGCCGCCGAACCCGCTCCTGCGGAAGAAGCTGCCGCTCCGGCCAAGAAAAAGGCCCCTGCCAAAAAGAAGGCCGCCTCCAAGAAAAAGGAAGCTGCCGCTGAATAAGCAGCCAGAGATCCAGATCACACCCTGATCAACCCAGCGCGGGAGTCGCAAGACTCCCGCGCTTTTTTGCGTCCTGGCCCGGTCCCTGCCAGCAAGAAAGCCTGCACCAACCGCCAGCTACCATCCCATCACCAAACCTCTCAAATGTGATAAAATCAGCCTCTTTTTCAGAACTGAACGCCTCATGGAAAACTTTGTCACACATTTCCTGTAACGCTCCCCTGCCCCACGGGTATAAATAAACGAACCACAGCACCGTCCGCCCGGCTCCAGAAACCCTTTTCTGAATCCCTCGACCCCGACAAAAAAGCTGATTTTTTGCTACCACCCAACGCGCATTTTGATTATACATGCATAATATTGCCATGAAGAAGCTCCAAATTTCCCTACTCGCCCTTTCACTCACGGCAGGCGCACTGAAGGCTCAGGTTTCAACAACGCCGGTTGGCTTTAATACCATAAACGCTCTTGGCAATTCGGATACACGCTTCAGCATACCCCTCCAGCGTGCTTCCGTTTACCAAGGCTTGGTTAAAAATGTTTCTGGCAACATCATTACCGTTCAGGGACTTCCAGGTTGGACCTCAAATCAATTTCTTTATGTTTCCGGGACCCAACCAAATACATACTATGTTACGCTTACTAGCGGCAATAAAAAAGGTATGTTTTACACGATTACTGCAAATTCTGCAGACAGTGGTACAACAGACACAACAACCCTGACAGTAGACACAGCCGGAGACATTTTGGACAACGCGTCTGGCATCATCAGTGGTGACAGCTTGTCCGTAATTCCTTATTGGACGTTGGACACTGTATTTCCGGGCCAGGTGGGAATCACCGCCACTACTTCCATAAGCGGCGCAGGCTCAATGACTCGTATTTTCATTCCTGATGCTAGTTCGGCTGGCGTGGATCTGGCAGCCACTACTAGTTACTACTACTACTCTGGAACAGGTTTTGGAGGAGCTGGCTGGAGACGGTCTGGTGGTGGCCTCACCAACAAAAAAAATGATGATATACTTTCGCCAGATTCATATGTGATTATTCGCCAAGATGGTGTGGCTACGACGGCAGCTATCACTGTCGCAGGAGGAGTTCCTACAAGTTCGCGTAGTTACGTCATTGGTACACTTGCGGCGAATACGGACCAGGATAATGCCATTGCCATTGACGTCCCCGTTCCCCTAACCTTGACTCAATCTAACCTTTTCGAGTCTGGTGCATTCGTAGGAACAACCAGCATCAGTGGAGCTACCGGTGATAAGCTGTTGGTCTTTGATGATACCACAGCTGCAATTGATAAAGCCGCTGTCAAATCCTACTACTATTACACTGGCACAGGATTTGGTGGCGCAGGCTGGAGATTGCAAGGAGGTGGACTCACAACCATTCGAAACAATGATGTGGTTTTCCAGCCAGGTTCAGGCTATAATATACGTAAGCAGGGGACAAACAGTCCTTCCACTGTCGTTTGGACGGTCCCCTTGAGCTATTAACAGAGAGCATCACGCATTCACAAGTTCTCAAAAACTGCAAATTCATCATGAAATTGGGCAATCTCATCACTGCGAGCATTTTGTTCGTGAGTTCTTCTTTGTTTGGAGCCACGACTATTACCTTTGATCTGGAGGCAGATTCTCTGAGAACTAGCGCAGGAGCGCTTGCTGGCGATGGAGTGGTTATGCTTGTTGCTGACACAAGCGGACTTGGCAATTTCGGAGCAGTTCAAACTGGAGCATCTTTTACGGCTGGCTCATTTCTGGATGCAGCCAATAAAGAACTAGTATTGTATTCCAGCACCATTTCAGCCACCACAGGGACGGCTGGAGCTTTTGCGGCCTTCACCTCAAGCATTACACCCGGTTCAGGAATTTACTCCGCACTATCTTCAGGCAACCCACTCGCTTTGCTTTGGTTCCCCACGCTTACAGCTGCTAACACCACTGCGTCCATAGGAGATTCATATGGCATCTACACCGGCAACGGTAACGCTGATGGAAGCAGTGCTTGGGTGACGCCTTCGAGCACCAGTAGCGGCTACAAGCTTTACATGTTCACTCAAAGTGCGCAGATCGCTACCGGAACAAATGCCAATTCAATTGGCAATGCAACCTTGACAGTTGGTGCCGTTCCAGAACCCAATCGTGCGCTTCTTGCAGCTATGGGCTTGGGCATGACCCTCCTACGCCGCCGCCGTCGCTAACTACTGCCCCAACTACACTTCTTCTCTAGAGCCTGCTGAAAAGCGGGCTCTTTTTATTTCTCCTAGCGTAACGCATACATTAAAAGGCCAGCTTTAGAAATACAAATTCTTCAGGCAGGAGTAGTTCTGGCCGCACGGACTCCGCCAATTGGAACGCCTGAGCTGTCTGGCCGCTAAGAGCTTTAAGCCCTGCACAAACCGCACGCTCACCAGCATTGAGAGCACCACTGTTGTGGACTTTTCCCAGCGTCGTATTGACAAGATCCAGATCATGCAGCCGATATGCTTTCAACGCCAGATTTAGCAGATATGCATCACTGCTGCGCTCAGGGAGCTCTGGATTGACAGAGTGTATGGATGCCGCAGCCAACGTTGTCTCAAGTTGATCTCCGCAGAGTAGATGCATGTAGTCGCGGAGTTGCGTTAGTTGCACATTGCCAGGCCGGAGTTTAGCCCGCCTGTCGGCCAGTTTAAGCAGCACTTTGGAATCTCTGAAAATAAGGGCCATTTTCCAGCATTTATCCAGCATTTCCGCTTCTTGAGGAGTGCCTTGCACGGCTAACATATCATAAGCTTTGAATGCAAGATCTGCCATAGACCACTCCTCTGCCAGCCGTGCCGCCCCCATCAAGGCCAGAGCGCTTCTCTCAGCATGGCTCTCTTGAATAGCTTCCAGAAGGCGGGCTCTGATCTCTTTGATGTCTTCAGGGTGAAGGTTTTTGTATGCCAGAACCCGCCACGTGGCTGCGCGTGCTTCTGATACCGGCAGTTTCTTCCCCTTTTTGACAAGTTCCGCCAGCTCGGCCCATTTTCCCTTTTCGGCCAAACTTTGCGCCACCTGGGGAAACAGCTCCGCTGATTTCATCAGAATCTTCTGCGGAACCAAGGTCAGTATCTTGTCATACTCTTTTTCCCTCGCTAGCCATGAGGCCATCTGGCTTTTCTCCAGAACGTCCGCGTTTTCATACCGTTTGATCTCGGACGACAAAATCTGATCGTGCCGCGCCGGATCCAGCTTCATAAGCAAGGATGCGATTTGCAGCCGGTCTGTCATCGGAACTCCGGAACGATGATCAGCCAGCTCATACAGTTGTTGAGCCTCGGCCAGCGCAAGCCCCTGACGTAGACACAAAACGTGGATGGCTGCGTTCCCATGCTCGTCTTCACGCTTCGCCAGCTCCCACAGCCGCTTGAAAGCCGCCTGCTGTGTTTCAGGAAAGGCACCGTCTAATTCATGCGCTGCTTTGCGGACAGCAGCTTCAGGATCATCCGGGAAGGTTTCAAAGAGCACGTTTTCCATAGCCGTGGCATCTTGAAGCCTTCCCTGTTGTATTAGGATTTGAATATTGAGCTTTATAAACTCAGCCGTGCGTCGTTCCGATTCCGGAATGCTGTCCAGTGCCCTGCGTGCTTCCTCAACATTCCCCCTTTCCAACTGCAGCCTGCATGCCCAGATGAAATCCCCAGGTTGCATCAGCCCTTTGGCATCTAGCTTGTCCAGCACCGTGTCCAACAAGCTTGGCTCTGTACGGGAGGCTTCAAGAAAATCAGCAAGGACACGCAGATACGCCACCTTGTCCCTATCCTTCGCATTCACATGTCTCAGAGCCTCGACGGCAGCCTGCCAGTCTTTGGCGGAAATGGCCTCGCGGGCTTTGCCGATCCAGTGGTCTGATCCGCGCAGGCGGGAGAAGTCAAACTTGAGGGCAACCATGGAAATGACTCCGATAAACACCGCGACGATGGAAAACCAGGTCAGCATCGCGAAGGGGGAGATCACGCCATGCTTTGGGGGCACCAATGAATCGCTGTGGTATTCAGGCATTGAAGTATTAGCTGGAGGAGGGAGGCTATCAGAACCTTCAGTCAGGCACGTCGGCAGTATTATGTAGCCGAAAGCCGGGCTGTTATCAACGACCGCCCTTGCATATGCTGGGCTATGATGAGCGGCCCTCAGCCCCCAGTGTTGTCTATCGCCGTTCATCTCGATGTGGAATCTCAGAGTATCGCCAGCTCGCGGCTGTCGTGTGCAGCCCCCCTCCTGGCACACGGCAAGCTCGGTCTGACCATCGCTGCAGGTTCGGGCCTTTGGCCCGCCGCCAACGTCACAATTGGCTCGAATTCCAACACCTGCGGATGTTGAACGACAGCCTTCCATGTTGGAAACCTCAAGACCGCCCAACGGGGAGCATGCCAGCTTACCTCACCAAAACACAGGAAACCGGCACTGATGTATCAACATGGCCTGTTGCATGCCGTCCGGCTCCGCCTTCCATGCTCCAACCATGGAACCCACCATCAAGATCGCCCTTGTCGGCGCCGGCATGTTCGGCGGAGATGTGCACGCACGTGCTTACGCGGACCTTCAGCGCTTCGGCATCGCCGGCCAGCTCGCCCGCGTGGGACTCGATAAATACTCCCGCGAACTCGCCGGGGTGAAATTTGACCTCGTGGCCGTGGCCACCCGCAGTGAGAAGTCTGCAAAAAAAGCGGCCGCCGCCTTCAAGGACATCACCGGTCATGAGCCTCAGGCATTCTTTGGCGACGAGCCCTGGAACGACATCCTGGCCGCCTTTCCCGATCTGGATGTGATGGCTGTGGCCACGCCTGACCACCTGCACACCCAGCCCATTCTCGCCGCCCTGGCCAGAGGCGTGCACGTGCTGACGGAGAAGCCCATGTGCCTCTCCATTCAGGAATCCGACGAGATCATCGAGGCTGCCAAGACCAAAAACCTGATCGTGGCAGTGGACATGCACAAGCGCTACGACCCCGATCACCTGCGCATCCGCGACGACATCCAGAACCGCATCGGCGCGCCGCTCTACGGCACCGCCTATCTCGAAGAGCCGCTGGAGGTCAGCACCAGCACCTTCAAGTGGGTGGAAAGCAGCGACCCTTTCAGCTATGTGGGCCCGCACTGGACGGACCTCATCTGGAGCTACTACAAGAGCAAGCCCGTCTCCCTCACCGCCGTGGGCCAGAAAAAGCGTCTGGTACGCGATGGCATCAACGCCTTCGACGCCGTGCAGGTGCGCGTGGACTTCGACAACGGCATGTCCATCAACTTCCACAACAACTGGGTGACTCCCGCCGACTTTGAAGGCCCGGTCAATCAGGGCCACGAGATCGTGGGCGCTGACGGCAAGGTGGAAAGCGACCAGCAGTACCGTGGATTCCGCTGGTGGAATCAAGGTGGCGGCTCCCGCACCAGCAACAACCACTTTACCCGCGAAGTACTCCGCCCGGACGGCAGCAAAGGCTACATCGGCTATGGTGTGGACAGCCTCACCGTCGGCCTGGTGGCTATCTGCCGGGTCAAGTTTGCCCAAGAATCGCGCGATGCCGTGGCCGAGCTCTACCCCACGGCCGAAGAAGCCCGGATCACCTGCGCCATCGTGGACGCAGCGGCCCGAGTGCGGGATCTTAACTGGAAATACATGCAGGAAGGCAAAGGAGCCACCGTCACGGCCCGCTTCGGAAAAGATGGCATCACTATCATCGACCCTAACTCGCCGGAGGTTTTCCAGAGTATCTATAACAAAGCGCTTTGACCGCCCATCTAGGCATTTAGCCTTAAGTTCAGTACTTGACTTTATGCTAGAGCTTTCATAAACAAGCCTTTGCAATCCAACAATTAATAAAAATGACCCTCTCCTCCACCCAACTGCGCCGCGCTGCCAAGCTGCAGGAAAAAATCGAAGAAATGCAGCAGGAACTGGCCAGCCTGCTTGGCGGTTCTATTTCCGTCGGCTCCTCCGAAGGCAAGCCCGCCCGCAAGAAGCGTGAAATGTCCGCCGCCGCCCGCAAAAAGATCGCTGATGCTCAGCGCAAGCGCTGGGCCAAGCAGAAGGGCGAAGCTCCCTCTGACAAGAAGGCCAAGTAATCTCCGGCTACGACATTCATCGTAGATAACAAAAAGGCTCCAGTTCGGAAGAACTGGAGCCTTTGTTTTTCAGATTAGCATGGCCGCTTACTTGGCAAACATGGGATCCTCAGGATTGCCTTTGCTAAGAAGATAGGCCAGCAGGTCGAGGATATCATCCTCCTTGAGCATGAAGAGCAGCCCCATGGGCATCATGCTGATCTTGCTCTCCTCGGTCTTCACCACCTTGCGGGCGTCCACGTTGGTGAAGTTGTTGGGGTCCATCATGTTGGTGCAGACCATCATGGTGTTTTCCTTCATGTTGGCGATGCGGCCCACCACGGTGCTGCCATCCTGCAGGGTGAAGACCGTGCTGCCATACTGGTCGCTGATCTCCTTGCTGGGGTTCAGGATGTGCTCCAGGAGATCGCGCGGGCTGTACTTGCCCGCCACGCTGGTCAGGTCTGGCCCCACAGCACCGCCTTCATTGTTGAAGCGATGGCAGGCAAAGCAGGTGGCGGCGCCAAACATGTTGCGGCCATTGGCAAAGTTGCGGTTGCCCTCCAGCCCCACGCCGAGGGACTTGCTCAGTTCCTCCAGCGTCCAGGCTTTGACAAACTGCATGGGCTTGGCCGTGAAGGTCGGAGCCTTGGCTTCGGGCTTGGCGTCCAGCACATCTTTGATGGCCAGTTTTTCTTCCTCAGTCATGGTCGAGAGAGCGTTGGTCTTGATCTCGCCAATGAAGAGATCAAACGAAGCACCGCCTTTGTAGTTCGCAGCACGCGGGAACCAGCTGAAGTAGTCGGCGCGCAGCTCCTTCGTCCAGCCAGTCTTGGCAAAGCGCAGGATGCGGGCGTAGTCGATCTGCTCCTCCTGCGTGGGGGAGCCATTGACCAGCGGTTCGGCCTTGGCCACAATGCCGGAGTCACCGAGATAGACGAGCACCTCGCACAGATCACGGTTCAGCGCCGGATCGTTGGTGGGGAAGAGCGGGCTCAGGTGCTTGACCAGAGCCTCCTTCGTCGCTGCATCGGGCTCTCCCATGCGCGTAAAGGCCAGCATGTAGTCGCGGATCAGCGTCACACGGTCGAGGCCCTTCAGCGCCTTGAAGTCGATCTTGTTCAGCGCGGCCAGAATGGGCTGCTGCAGCGCCTTGTCTCCACCACTGCTGCGCGCCAGGGCCATGAGGGCCGTCAGAGCGGCACGCGGATTGGCTTCGCTCAGCGCCTTGTCTTTCCACGAGGCGACAGGCTGGTGCTCCAGCGCGATGCGGGCTGCGAAACGCAGATTGCGGTCTGTAGAGGAAAGATACGGCCAGGCGGTCTCTACAGCTTTGGGATCTTGCTTGGCGTGAAAGGCTTCGAGAACGGTACGGACCAAAGGCTTTTCTTCAGGCTGCACTGCGGGTGCCAAGGAGTCATCGCCTGTGTAAGTGACACGGTAGAGTCCGGACTGCACCTTGCGGCCGCCCACGCTCACATACATCGCGCCATCCTTCTTCGAGACTTCAATGTCTGTCAGCGGCAGTGGCGAGGCGCTCATAAACTCCTCCGCTACGCCGGTGTAACCTTCGCCATTGGGGGAAAGATGCACGGCGTACATCTTTCCATAGCTCCAGTCACAGATGTAAAGCGCGTCCTGATACTTCGCCGGGAACTTCGCGCCATAGCCAAAGGCCACGCCAGTGGGGGAGCCGGGGCCGATGTCCACCACAGGCGGCAGGCTGTCCTCCCAGCGCACGGGCCATTTCTTGCTGCAGGTGCGCCAGCCGAACTCGCCACCACTCTGCATGAAGCACACACGGGTGGGGCGGTACCAGGGCATGCCAGTGTCCCACTCCATGTCCGCATCAAAGCCGAAGATGTCGCCCTTGTGATTCATGGCGATGTCGTAGGTGTTGCGCGTGCCGGTGTTCACCAGCTCCCACTTCTTGCCATCGAGATCGGTCTTGGCCATCCAGCCGCCGGGGGCCAGCACATCGCGCATGAAGCCCCGGCCCAGCAGCATGGGGTAGAGCTGATCTTCGGACCAGTGGCGCGGCACGCGGCTGGTCTCGCAGCTGGGTTCAGGAGTCTGGTTGCCGCACATCACATAGAGGCTTTTTCCGTCCGGTGAGGCGATGACACCATGCGGACCGTGCTCTCCAGCCTTGCCGGGGAAAGCGCGGAGCTGCTCCACGGTGTCAAACTGGTCATCACCATTCGTGTCTTTGCAGCGGTAGAGGCCGCGGCCCTTGTACACTTCATCGTTCACCACGCCGTAGAGCGCGCCCGCATGGTAGAGCAGGCCCTGGCAGTGACCGAAATCGACGGCCAGCTTCTCCACCTTCGTCTCGCCGGGGCTGCCATTCAGTGCAGGGGGCGTGATGCGGTAGAGCGCGCCATACTGGTCGCTGCAGATCAGGCGGCCTTTGTCATCCTGGGTCATGGACACCCAGGAGCCTTCCTGCTCTTTGGGCACGGAATAGAGCAGCTCCACTTTGAAGCCTTGGGCGATCTTGACCTTGTCCGCCGGAGTGGCCTGATCGGCCATCTGCGCGAACGATGTGGCCGCAGTGAGCAGCAGGGGAATAAGTGCGATTTTCATGGACGAAAAAATGAACGGTCTGCGGGCGTGTGAATTGCGCCGGATGAATGAAAAAAAAGCGGGGACTGGCCGTCCCCGCTTTCCTTGAATCAGGTTACTTCATGAGTTCCTTGACCTTGGCCTCAATGGCGTTGGCCCAAAGCTGATAGCCATGAGGATTCAGGTGGAGCAGGTCGGGCATGATCTCCTTGGGCAGGGTGCCGTCAGGCTGCAGGAAGGTGTTGCCAATGTCCATGTAGGAGATGCGCGTGCCGTCTGCGAAGCCGGAGATGATGTTGTTGGTGGCGATGTTCTGCTTGCGCAGCGGATCGTCCTTCGTGGCGCCACGGGGGAAGATGCCGAGCAGCAGCACCTTGGTCTGCGGCATCTTTTTGCCCAGGATGTCCAGGATCATCTTCACGCCCTCGGCGGTCTGCTCGGCGCTGCTGACATAGGCCACGTTGCCATGTTCTTTGGCAGGGCGGCCCTGATGGCCGGTGTTGTTGGTGCCGATCATGAGCACGATGAGCTTGGGATTGAGCCCGTCAAAGTTGCCGTTCTGCAGGCGCCAGATCACATGTTCGGTGCGGTCGCCACCGATGCCGAAATTGGCAGCTTTGTAAGGTGCCCAGGTCTTGGCCCAAACTTCCTTGCCATTGCCTTCCCAGCCCTGGGTGATGGAGTCTCCCAGAAACACCAGCTGGGCCTCGCCCTTTTTGGAGATTTCGTTGAAGCTTTCGTGCCGCTTCACCCAGCCGCCTTCACGGGGCTTGGGATCGACGGCAAGATTCTTGGCCGTGTCAGCAAAGCTGGCGGCGGCAACGCAGAGGTAGGCAAGCAGGAGGGTGTGCAGTTTCATGGTCGGAGGCGGCGATGATGCCGGGGAGCCATGAAACAGGCAAGTCGTGATTCTTATTTCACGCCTTCAGCGCCCAGTCCAGCAGCGCTTGTGCGTCACGCCAGACGCCATCGTGGCTGTCGTTGAGGATGACCACGATGCGGCGGCGGCCGTTGCGCTCTCCGGTGGCCACCAGGCAGTAGCCAGCGGCCTCGGTAAAGCCGGTCTTCATGCCGTCGCAGTAGCTGGCCGTGCGCAGCACGCGGTTGGTATTGGCCAGATCGATGGATTTGCCGTCCGGCTTCATGAACTTGTAGCTCTGCAGCTTCACGATGGCGCGGATGTCCGGCTGCTTGTCCGCCTCCTTGGCGATCACCGCCAGATCCCGTGCGGTGCTGTAGGGATCTTCATCGGTGAGCGAGGGCAGGCCGTGCGGATTGATGAAGTGCGTGTTTTGCAGCCCGAGCCTGCGCGCACGGTCATCCATCTTCTGGGCAAAGGCGGGCCAGCTGCCGGCATTGTCACGCGCCAGGGCCTGGGCGATGTCGTTGGAGCTTTTCACCATCATGGCGGTGAGCAGCTGGCGGCGGGTGTACTGCTCCCCCACCTTGAGGCCGATGCGCACCGGGGCGCACTGGGTGTCGGCCAGCTCAATGGTCACGATCTTGTCCAGATCTCCAGCCTCCACCACGAGCAGGCCGGTCATGATCTTGGTGGTGCTGGCGATGGCACCACGCTGGTCGGGGTTCTTTTCAAAAAGCACGTCATCCGTCTCAGGATCAATGACAATGCAGCGTCCGGCACTGATCTGCGGGATGGAGCCGCGCAGGTTTTTGATCTCGATCTCGCGGCGGACTTTCTTGGTCTTTTCGATCTCATCGGCCAGCTGTGTCTCCAGCTTCTTCTTGAGCTGCTCAACAGCCGCCTCACGCGCGGCGATGTCTGCCTTGGCCTGGGCGATCATCTGCTTCTCAGCCGAAAATTCCTTCTCCCGCTTGGAGATGGATGCCGCTTTGGCCTCCACCTCCTCCTCACGCCACTGCAGCTGCTGCTCGCGTTTGGGGTCGTCGCAGCCGGTGATGGAGGCGCAGAAAAGACCGGCCAGAAGGGCGCGGTGGAGATGGGGAGACTGACGGCGGAAGATCATTTCAAATTTTAAAGTTCAGCGAGGAGTTCCTTCAGGCGGGCGACGGGCCACTGGCCGGGAGCATTTGAGACACCAATAAAGCCGTAATTCAAGAGGCTGCCACATTTAGCCAGCACCAGACGTGAAACACGCCCCCATGGCCCCATGCCCATGGCGGAAAGCCTCAGCCGGTGGGTCTCACCTGCCAGCTTCATGAGGCGTGCCAGATCGTCCTGGGTGTTCAGGTAGGTGGCAATCTTGACGGCATCCACACCGGCCTGCTGGGCAAAATTCACCGCGCCGCGCAGCACCTCATCGGCAGGCGTGGCCTGGAAATCGTGGAAGGACCCCACCACCGGCACACCTGCAGCGCGTGCTTTCTGGATGGTGCCCTGCATCTGCGCGGCGCTGCGCAGCTCCAGGTCGATCAGCGTGGCGAGATCCAGCAGCGGCTCGATCATGGCCGCCCGCCCTTGAGGATCCTCGGGCCCCTGCCCTCCTTCGGCGGGGTGGCGGGCGGTGAGCAGCAGCGGCAGGGTGTTTCCAGCCAGGGCGGCGCGCAGATCCTCTGCGGGCATTTTCAGCTGATCCAGGCGCAGCTCGGCCAGGTCACAGAGATTGGCGCGGGCGGCATTGTCCAGAGAGAGCAGGTGCTCCAGAGCAGCCGCATCTGACACCACCCCCACGGCGAGGGGCTTGGTGGAGAAAAGCAGGTTTTTAGAGGAAACGAGTTGAGCCATTGACTAGGCAGAGTATAATTTTTAGAAATGTAAAGAGTTTTTACTCTCTACGCGCCATTATGCTGGGCCGGAAGCAAGAAATCAATTTGCAGCTCACTGAACTGCTCGACAGCGCCTTGCTGGCGTTCTGCCTGTGGTTCGGTCACTTCCTGCGTGCCGATGTGGTGCCCGTGTTTTTCCCGGATGCGGTGGAGATCCCAACGATGGACAAATTTTACTGGGTGGTGGCGGTGGTGGCCCCCTTCACGCCCATCGTGCTGGAGGCTCGTGGCTTTTACGCCAACATTCACAACAAGACCCTCGGGCGCTCCATCCGCCAGCTGATCGAGGCACTGACCATCATCGGCATGTGCATCGCCTTCTGCATCGTGTTCTTCAAGTGGGCGGTGGAAAGCCGTGCAGTGGTCGTCTTCTCGGTGGCGCTCGGGGCTCTGTCCCTGCTGCTGCGTGAGGCATGGCAGCGCGACATCATCCGCAGGCAGATGGCCTCCGGCAGAGGGCGTGAGCGCGTGCTCATCGCCGGTGCCCAGGCGGACATTGATTCTTTTCTGTCGAAAATGACCGCCGAACAGCGGGCCGAGGTGGAGGTGCTGGGTCAGATCGACATCATGCAGCGCCCGGTTTCTGATCTCGTGACCGCGCTCCACGAGCACAGCATCAGCCGCGTGCTCTTTGCCGCGCAGCATGTGCATTTCAGCAAGATCGAGGAGGCCGTGCAGGCCTGTGAAACGGAAGGCGTCGAGGCGTGGATTGCGGCAGATTTCTTCCAGACAGCCATCGCACGCCCCACCTTTGATGTGCTGGGTGGTCGCCTCATGCTGGTCTTTCATTCCACACCTCAGGCCTCGTGGGAGCTGCTTTTCAAGGGCGTCGTGGACCGTGTCGGCGCGCTCATTTTGCTGCTTTTCTCCCTGCCGCTGTGGCTGGTGGCTGTCATCGGCATTCGCATGGGATCTCGCGGGCCGCTCTTCTTCAAGCAGGAGCGCGCCGGACTCTACGGCAAGCCCTTCATCATGTGGAAATTCCGCACCATGCACCAAGGAGCGGAGACTCAGCGCGCCGGGCTCGAAGCGCACAATGAGATGGACGGCCCGGTCTTCAAGATCACCAACGACCCGCGCATCTTCGCCTTTGGCCGCTGGCTGCGCCGCACCAGCATTGATGAACTGCCGCAGCTCATCAATGTGCTACGTGGAGAGATGAGCCTCGTGGGACCGCGCCCCCTCCCCGTCTATGAAATCCAGCGCATCGAGAAGCACGCGCAGCGCCGCCGCCTCAGCGTGAAACCGGGGCTCACCTGTCTGTGGCAGGTCACGGGCCGCAATGGTATCAAGAACTTCGAGGAGTGGGTGGCGCTGGATCTCAAATACATCGACAACTGGTCCCTCTGGCTGGACCTGCAGATCCTGGCGCAGACGCTGCCTGCCGTGATTCGGGGCATAGGTGCGAGTTGAGTATCAGGATTCGTTCCTTTTGCATCGCATGAGTGTGAAACGTGCCGTGCACAGGGTCCGTAGTGGCTTGATGCGCCACGCTCTTTTTATTCTCCTGACCGCCTGCGCCTCCCTGCACGCCGCCACGCCAGCCAGGCTCGACTTTGGCCCCGTACGCGAAGAGCATCTCATGATCCCGATGCGGGACGGGAAGCGTCTCTCGGCCTATGTGTTCTTCCCGCCAGGAGAAGGCAGGTTTCCCGCCATCTTTGAGCAGCGCTATGCTGACATCAGCAGCGCTGGCTCCCGCAAGGCAGCGGCCAAGTTTGCAGAAGGCGGCTTTGTCATCGCGCTGGTGAACTACCGCGGCACGCATGAGAGCGAGGGCGTCTATCGTGGCTATCGCGGCCTGCAGTGGGGGCCGCTGCGGGATGGCTACGATGTCTGCGAGTGGCTGGCAGCGCAGCCTTGGTGCACGGGAAAGATCGGCACCTATGGCGGATCTCAGGCTGGCTATGCGCAGAACTACCTGGCCGTGACACAGCCGCCGCACCTCGTGGCGCAGTACATGACCGACACAGGTCTGAGTCTGTACCAAGAAGGCTACCGCATCGGCGGAGCCACCAAACCGCAGCGCTTCATCAAAGGCGGTGCCGTGGCGCGCGAACTGAAGGATAACGAAGACATGCTGCGCGAGTGGGACCAGCACCCGGACTATGACGAGTACTGGAAGGATGAGGATGCCTCGCTGCACTTTGACAAGATGAACTACCCCTGCTTCACCATCGGAAGCTGGTTTGATTTCATGTGCCAGGGCAGCGTGGCCAGCTTCATTGGTCGTAACCAGCATGGCGGCCCGAATTCACGCGGCCAGCAGCAGCTCATCATCGGCCCCTGGCTGCACGGGGGCTACCCGAAGTCGAACAAGATCGGCGAGCTCGTGTTTCCCGAAAACGCCATGTTCGATGTTTACGCGCACATGACCAAGTGGTTCAACCACTACCTCAAAGGCGAGAACAACGGCATCGAGAAAGACACGCCGGTGAAATACTACGTCATGGGTGCCACCGGCGAGGAAGGCGCACCCGGCAATGTATGGCGCGAAGCCAAGAGCTTCCCGCCAGCCAGCAAGGCCGCCGACTGGTTCCTGCAGCCCGATGGCAAGCTGGCCCCAGCCAAGCCTTCCGCCGCCAAAGCCAGCACCTCGTACCTCAGTGATCCCGCGCACCCGATGAGCCTGCCCTACGCTGGGTTTCCAGGAGCCAAGGACGCACGTGGCTTTGAAGAACAGGCCGAAGTGCGCACCTGGACTACGGAAGTGCTGAGCAAGCCTCTGGAAGTCACCGGCCGCATCAAAGGCGAGGTCTTTGTTTCTTCCACTGCAAAGGACACCGACTTCTTCCTGCGCGTGACCGATGTGTATCCCGATGGCCGCTCGATTCTGCTCGTGGACTACCCGCTGCGTGCCCGCTATCACGAAGGCTTTGACCATCAGAAGCTGCTCGTGCCAGGACAGGTGACCAAGCTCTCGTGGGACATCGGCTGGGTCAGCATCATCTTCAACAAAGGGCACCGCATCCGCGTCACCATCGCCAGCACCGGTGCTCCCTTTTATGAGCCCAATCCGCAGACCGGCGCACCCATCAGCCATTTCATCACCGAGCCCGGCGTGCCTGCCATCAATACCATCTGGCATGACGCCGCGCACGCCTCCAAGGTGATCCTGCCCGTGCTGCCCTGATTTCTCCTTTTCCCATCTTCATGCAAACACACGCTTCTTCCCTTTCACGCCGCTCTTTTCTCAGCACCGCACTCGCCGCAGGAGCAGCTCTCTCAGTGCATGCCAAAGACCAGGCGCCGCTGATCGCCTATGTGGGCACATTCACCTCGCCACTGCAAAACATGAAGGCCACGCAGGTGGATCTGCCGCCCGGAAATGGCCAGGGCATCCACCTCTTTGAAGTGAACCGCGAGACAGGGGCCATGACCCCTTGCGGGCTGTACAAATCAGGCAGCAGTCCCAACTGCCTTGCCTTCAACGCCACGCGGACGGTGCTGTATTCCACCAACGAAACCGATGCCAACGGCAGCCACGAAGCAGGCTCCGTCAGCGCCTTTGCCATCAATCCCAAGGACGGCCAGCTGACGCTGATGAACACCGTCAGCTCAGGCGGCAAGGGACCCACCTACATCAGCCTGCATCCGTCGGGGCGTTTCCTGCTGGTGGCAAACTACTTTGGCGGCTCATGCTCGGTGCTGCCGGTCAAGCCCGATGGCAGCCTGGGCGAAGCCACCGACTTCAAGCAGGACTCAGGCACCATCGGCCCCAAGAAGGCCACCAACGCGCCTCCCGGCAGCTTTGCCTTCAGCGGGCACGACGGAACACACTCCCATATGATCCAGGCCGACGCCTCAGGGCGCTATGTGCTGACCGTGGACCTCGGACTGGATCAGATCCTGGTATGGAAGTTCGACGACCAAAAAGGCACGCTCACGCCGAATGATCCGCCCCATGTCTCCCTGCCCCCCGGAGACGGACCGCGCCACTTTGCGTTTCATCCCAATAACCACTGGCTCTACTCCCTGCAGGAGGAAGGCTCAACGGTGGTGCTGTTTGACTACGACATCGAGAAAGGCCGCCTCACCTCCCGCCAGACCATCTCCAGCCTGCCGCCCGGATTTGCAGGCAGCAATTTCTGCTCGGAGATTCTCGTCTCTGCAGATGGACGTTTCGTCTATGTGGGTAACCGCCTGCACGACAGCATCGGCATCTTTGCCATCGGCAAAGACGGCACGCTCACCTTCGTTGGCGAGGAGTGGACGCATGGCGACTACCCGCGCAGTTTCAACTTCGACCCCACCGGTGAGTTTTTCTACAGCCTCAATCAGCGCGGCGACAACGTGGCGATCTTCCGTGTGAACCGGAAAACCGGCGTCCTCACCTTCACCGGCCACTACGCAGCTGTGGGCAATCCTTCGAGCATCGTGTTTCTGGATCTGGCGAAAGGCCAGTGAGCCGCAAGTTCTTCACGGAAGGGGATCGCCTTGATCCCCTTCCCTTCACTCGCACTCGGCCAGCACGCGCTCAATGCGGCGGTCTGGGATGAGCCATACAAGCGCTGCCGCCACGTAGAAAAAGGCAGAAATCCAAGTCTGATAAAAGGCGGCAACCATGGCGGCGAGATAGACCAGAGGAGAGAGCTTGCCTTTGAGATCGCTGCCCAGCGCTGCGGCCAGTTTAGAATCTCCCTGCCCTTTGAGGATGCAGCCCTGCAGAATGTAGTAGGCGATGGCAGCACACAGCAGCACCGCGCCGTAGATGGCCGTGGGCAGCGGTGCCAGATGGTTCTCCCCCATCCAGCCGGTGGCAAAGGGAAAGAGGGAGAGCCAGAAGAGCAGGTGCAGATTGGCCCACATGATGGGGCCGGTGACCTTGCGGCAGGCCTTCAGCAGGTGGTGGTGATTGTTCCAGTAGATGCCCACATAGATGAAGCTCAGCACATAGCTGAGAAACACCGGGAGCAGCGGCTTGAGCGCCTCCAGATCGGCGCCATGCGGCACCTTCAGCTCCAGCACCATGATGGTAATGATGATGGCGAGCACGCCATCGCTGAAAGCCTCAAGCCGGTTCGGTTCCATGATCGTGGATCAGGCGAGTGAAGGCACGCCAATGCTGACATCCACCTCGGCATTGTAGTCCACGCCTTCCAGCCCAAAGCCGAAGAGGCGCAGGAAACTGGTCTGGTAGCCTTCAAAATCGCCCAACTGCGCCAGGTTCTCAGTGTTCACCTCGGCCCAGCGTTTGCCGACAAGCTCCTGCAGCGCAGGTTTCATTTCCCAGTCGTCCACGCGGATGCGTCCGGCTTCGTCCGGCTGCGGGTTGCCATTGTAAAGGCGCTCGCGGAAAAGGCGGTCCATTTGCTCGATGCAGTCTTCGTGGGAGCCATCGGCCTTCATGGCCTTGTAGAGCAGGGAGATGTACAGCGGCACCACGGGAATGGCGGAGCTGGCCTGCGTGACGAGCGCCTTGTTCACGGACACCCAGGCCTTGCCCTTCAGAGAGGCCAGCTTGCCATCCAGCACACGCTGCACGCGCTCCAGGTCTTCCTTGGCACGGCCGATGGTGCCGTTCTTGTAGATCGGCCAGGTCACTTCCGGCCCGATGTAGCTGTAAGCCACGGTCTGCACGCCTTCGGCCAGGACACCAGCGCTCTGCAGCGCATCGATCCACATTTCCCAGTCCTCACCGCCCATGACGGCCACAGTCTGCGCGATCTCATCCTCGTTTGCGGGCTCGATGGTCACTTCATTGACCACGCCATTGCCGGTGTTGAGATTCTTGTTGGTGTAGGAGGCGGAGCCGATGGGCTTGAGCACGGACTTGAAGACTTCGCCGGTCTTCGGGTGAGTGCGGCGTGGGGAGGCGAGGCTGTAAATAACGCAGTCCACCTGGCCCAGATCTGCCTTGATGGCTTCGATCACTGTGGCCTTCATGGCATCCGAGAAGGCGTCGCCATTGAAGGAGCGGGCATACAGGCCGGCTGCCTTGGCTTCCGTTTCAAAGGCGGCGGAGTTGTACCAGCCTGCGGTGCCGCAGCGCTCGGCCTCGCCGGGCTTTTCAAAAAACACACCGATGGTGGCCGCACCGGAGCCAAAGGCCGCCGCAATACGGGAGGACAGGCCATAGCCGGTCGAGGAACCCACCACGAGCACCTTCTTGGGCCCGTTGGCGATGGGGCCGCGCGATTTCACGACGGCGATCTGTTCAGCGACATGTTTGGCACAGCCGGTGGGGTGGGCGGTGGTGCAGATGAATCCACGGATTTTGGGTGCGACGATCATAGTTAGTTAGTGCGCTGAGCGTTAGCAGCCACAGGGGGGCTGGCAACTTGTTTTCCCATCCGGCATCTGTCACCTTGACGGCATGCCCGCCCCGTCCCCAGCTCCCGAGCAGCGCTTCTCCGACCGAGTGGAAAACTACGTGCGCTACCGCCCCGGCTACCCTCAGGAGATTATTTCCCTCCTGCAAGATGAGGCCGGGCTCACGCCAAAGTCCATCATCGCTGACATCGGCTCCGGCACAGGCATATCAGCGGAGTTTTTTCTGAAAGCCGGATGCACTGTGCATGCCGTGGAGCCCAATGGCGACATGCGTGCGGCTGCCGAGCGGCTTCTATCCCGCTATCCAAATTTCCATAGCGTAAGCGCCAGCGCTCAAGCCACCACGCTGCCGGATCACAGCATCGATCTCATCGTGGCTGCTCAGGCGTTTCATTGGTTCAACACACCCGCGACGCGTGCGGAATTCACCCGCATTCTCAAGCCCGGCGGCCACATCTCCCTCATCTGGAACGAGCGCAAACTCGACTCCACCCCCTTCCTTCACGCCTTCGAGCAGCTGCTCCTCACCTTTGGCACCGACTACACTCAAATACGCCACGAGAACGTCGATGCCGCAGCACTCTCCTCCTTCTTCAGCGGCCCCTATGCCACCCACACTTTCCCCAATGAACAGCGCTTTGACTTTGAGGGGCTCAAAGGCCGCCTGCTCTCCAGCTCCTATGCACCAGCCCCAGGACAGCCACGCCATGACGAAATGATCGCCGAGCTGCGCTGCATCTTTGATGAACATCAGATGTCCGGCCAGATCAGCTTTGAATATGACACGCGGGTGCATCTGGGATGCTGAAGGAAGTGAAAAAAGGATACCCGCCCCGGCTGCATGAACCAGGGCGGGTGCGGTTTTGGGGTGGGAAATCAGCTGCTGTTCAGCGATGGAGATCAAAGCGGTCCAGCTCCATGACCTTGGTCCATGCGGCGACGAAGTCTTTGACGAACTTCTCTCCGGCATCTGCGCCCGCATACACCTCCGCGATGGCACGGAGCTGGGAGTTTGAGCCAAAGACGAGATCCACGGATGAGGCAGTCCATTTCACTTCTCCGCTCTCGCGATCACGTCCTTCATAAAAGTGCTCGCACATCTTGGACTTACTCCACTCCGTGCCCATGCCGAGCAGGTTCACAAAGAAGTCATTGGTGAGGACTCCGCGGCGTTTGGTGAAGACACCGAGGTCAGGAAACCCGGCATTCGTTCCGAGCACCCGCATGCCGCCCACCAGCACCGTCATCTCAGGAGCCGAGAGCGTGAGAAGCTGCGCACGGTCCAGCAGCGTCTCCGGCGCAGGACGGTCAAGCTCGTGGCCGAGGTAGTTGCGGAAGCCGTCCTGTTTTGGCTCCAGCACGGCAAAGGATGCGGCGTCTGTCATCTCCTGCGTGGCATCGGTCCGGCCTGGAGTGAAGGGCACCTGCACCTCATGCCCGCCTTTCTTCGCCGCGTCTTCCACAGCCGCACATCCGCCGAGCACGATGAGGTCTGCGAGAGACACTTTTTTGCCATCTTTCTGCGCAGTGTTGAAGTCGCTCTGGATCTTTTCCAGCACAGCCAGCACCTTCTGCAGCTGCTCCGGCTGATTCACCGCCCAGTCTTTCTGCGGAGCCAGGCGGATGCGGGCGCCATTGGCACCACCGCGCTTGTCACTGCCGCGGAAGGTGGCTGCGGAAGCCCAAGCCGTGGAGACGAGCTGGCCCGTGGTCAGGCCGGAGCCCAGGATGTCTGCCTTGAGCCGGGCGATATCCTGCGCGCCGATGAGTTCGTGGTCCACTTTGGGCACAGGGTCCTGCCAGAGCTGAGGGGGCGGCACCTCCGCGCCCAGCAGGCGCGACACAGGCCCCATGTCACGATGGGTGAGCTTGTACCATGCCTTGGCAAAGGCATCTGCAAACTCATCCGGATGATCTAGGAAGCGCTTGGAAATTTTGTGGTATGCCGGGTCTTCACGCAGAGCAATGTCGGTGGTGAACATCATCGGCGCATGGCGTTTTGAGGGATCATGCGCATCCGGCACAGTGCCTGCGCCCGCACCTTTTTTAGGCCTCCATTGATGAGCACCCGCCGGGCTCTTGGTCAGCTCCCAGTCATAGGCAAAGAGGTTGGTGAAGTAGCCGTGAGACCACGCCATGGGAGTGGTCGTCCACGCCCCCTCCAGGCCGCTGGTGATGGTGTCTCCGGCGTTGCCTTTGCCATGCTTGTTCTTCCAGCCCAGCCCCTGCTCTTCGAGAGGTGCGCCCTCCGGCTCGGGACCCACATTGTCGGCGCTTGCGGCACCGTGTGCCTTGCCAAAGGTGTGACCGCCAGCGATGAGCGCCACCGTTTCCTCATCATTCATGGCCATGCGTGCAAACGTGTCGCGGATGTCTCTCGCCGCAGCGATCGGGTCAGGCTTGCCGTTGGGGCCTTCGGGATTGACGTAGATCAGTCCCATCTGCACCGCGGCCAGGGGCTTTTCCAGTTCGCGCTCGCCCTTGTAGCGTGCGTCTCCCAGCCACTTGCTTTCTGGGCCCCAGTAGATGTCCTCCTGCGGCTCCCACACGTCTTCACGCCCGCCGGCAAACCCGAAGGTCTTGAAGCCCATGGATTCCAGCGAGACGTTCCCCGCCAGCACCATGAGATCCGCCCAGGAGATTTTCTCGCCATACTTCTGTTTGATGGGCCAGAGAAGGCGGCGTGCCTTGTCCAGGTTGGCGTTGTCCGGCCAGCTGTTGAGCGGCGCAAAGCGCTGCGTGCCATAGCCCGCGCCACCACGGCCGTCACTCACGCGATAGGTGCCTGCGCTGTGCCAGGCCATTCGTATGAAGAGCGGGCCATAGGTGCCGTAGTCCGCCGGCCACCACTTCTGCGAGGTGGTGATCACATCCTTGAGCTCCTTTTTCAAGGCAGCCAGATCAAGCTTCTTGAACTCCTCCGCATAGCTGAAGCCCGCGCCCATGGGATTGCCACGGGGCGAGTTCTGGTGGAGGATTTTGAGATTGAGCTGGTTCGGCCACCAGTCTCCGTTGGACATGGCTCCTGCGGCGGTGGTGCGGTTGGGGCCTGCGGCGGCTCCCATGACGGGGCATTTGTTCATATCGGGTGTGGGTTGGGTTGTTTTTTCCTGGGCCGTTGCTGGGATGACAGGCGTCAGCATCAGCGCGGCCATCAGGGCCTTGTGTTGCGGTGTTTTCATGGTTTGATGGTTGGGTTCAGGTTCAATTTCACAAACAAGTGGAAGTCGTAACGCCCTCACGATGGATCCCGCCTCCGGATGCATCCAATGCATTGTCTGAATGCTTGCGATGCACTCCACACATAGCTAGTCTGGCCCCATGCGAAGCGATCTAAACCTGCACCTGCTGGAGCAATTCGTGGCTCTGGCTCGCACCAAAAACTTCACCCGGGCTGCGGATGAGCTGCATCTCTCCCAGCCCGCGCTCAGCCGCGCCATCCAAAAGCTGGAGGACCAGCTGGGCGCACCTCTGTTTGAGCGCAAACCGCGTGAGGTGGTGCTGACCGATCTCGGAGAGCTGCTGCTGGAACGCGCCAAGGAGATCCTCCAGCTCATGGAGGACACCATCTCGGAGCTTTCGGAGGCAGGCCGTCGCGGGCGCATCCGGCTCGGAGCCATTCCCACCATCGCACCATACTTTCTGCCCGGGCTGCTGCATGCCTTTGCGAAAAAGCACCCGGACGTCCTCGTGGTCGTGCAGGAGGATACCACGGAGAACCTTGTCCGGCGCTGCAGCCACGGAGAGATCGACCTCGCCATCCTCGCCCAGCCAGTGATTGCACGGCATCTGGAGGTGGAGCCTTTGTTTGAAGAAGAGCTGCTGCTGGTGGTGCCTGTGGACCATCCTCTAGCCTCCGTCAGGAGTGTGAAGATAGAGGCGCTGGAGGGCTTTCCTTTTGTCACCCTCAACGAGGCCCACTGCCTCTCCGAAAACATCGCCTCCTTCTGCCGCAAGCAGTCCGTGCAACCGGTGACGGTGGAGCGCACCAGCCAGCTGGCCACGGTTCAGGAACTCGTGGCCCTGGACCACGGCATCTCGATCGTCCCTGAAATGGCGCGCAAAATCGACTCCAGCGACAGACGCATCTACCGCTCCTTTGCCGGAGAGAAGCCCACGCGGACGCTGGCCATGGTTTGGAATGCCAGCCGTTTTCAGAGCAAATCCGTCAAGCTGCTGATGGAAGAGCTGCGCAGGCTCACGCGGACCCCGTCAGTCCCTGTGAAATCCAAGGACCGGTGAGTCCGCAGCTCCCGCGCTCTATGATGCACTCAGGTCTTTGTTGTAGTACACCTTCACGTACTTCATGCCCTTGTTGTCATCGTAGCCACGCTCCAGCTGAGGGTCGGTTTCGCTGACCGCAGGCTTGATGTGGATCTCCACGCCCGTGTCCAGCTTGAGCACGGCCGCAATCTTCTTCTTGGCCTTGGTGAGATCCTTCTTGGAAATTTCAAAGCTCTTCTCCAGCGGCTGGCCCTGCTCCTCCTCGATTCGGGCGCGGTGCTCGTCAAATTTGGCGATGACCTCCGGCGATTTCAGCACGGTCTGGCCAAACTCCTCCAGATCAAACTTCTCGCGGTCTTCAAAGTAGTCGAGCGCGTCCTTTGCGGCATTGGCCGTCTCCCACGGCGGGGTGTCGTCATCGGCGGGCTGCTGCTCTTCCAGGAATGACACGGCCATCTTGGCGTACGCATTGGTCAGAAAGGCGGAGTCCGGCACGGCCTCCACACCGAGGAATTCGCGCACCCAGAAGCGGGTGTCTCCGCCGCTGCGGTCAAAGGTCAGCACGTAGTAGCCCTTCTCCGCCCAGTAGTTCAGGATGAGGCAGCCTTTGTCGATCTTGTCGGGATTGATGCCGTGCTCGGTGCTGAGCTGCAGGTCGCCATTGCGCGGAGTGATGGTGAGGAAGGGCACCACGCTGTCGCTTTTCAAGATGCAGAGGGCATTCACCAGCTCTCCCTCGATGTGCACCTCCTTGAGCATGCTGATGCAGAGGTCCCCGGCCTTGATGTTCGGGTGGTTGGACTTGGCGTAGAGGCGCTGGGCTATCTCGATGCCCTTTGGCAGAAGCTGCTCCTCATCAGCAAAGATGGCCTTGGCGCAGTTGTTCACCTCATGCTGCTGCAGCGAGGCATGGTGGGTGAAGCGATGGGCGATGCAGGCCTTGAAGGGCTTCAGAAACAGCCCGGTGAGAGTCTCCTGATCCCCCTCGGCGATCTGGAACACCTCGCGTGAGGTTTGCAGCGGTTCCTCACGCAGAGGATTGCCGATCTTGGCGAGGACGACTTTGGTGGCGGTGGCGGTGTTGAGGCGGAGTTTGACGGACATGCGGGGCGCGGAGAGTAGAAAGGGAATGCGTTTGGCAAAGGATTAAAAAAAGCGGCCTGGATCTGCGTCCGCAAGGGAGGCGGATTCTATGAAAATAAATAGAAATTCTGTGCCATGACAGCTTGCTCGGGGATTCCCTGATGGCACGAACAGGGCAAGAACAATTGCAGGAAAAATTCGTCTGTTCAGAATGCGGGGAAGAGCAAACGCGCCTGCTCAGCAGTTCATCAATGTTTTAACCCCATAAAGCCATGAATGCTACAGTGTTCACTTCATCACGCGAGACGTTCAGCTACGGCTCGCATCCCACCGACAAGGAGATTGCCCTTCTGGCCTTCAGGCATTGGAAGAAGGAGGGCTGCACACATCTGCGGCCGGAACACTGGATCAAGGCTGAGCGCGAACTCATGGCTGTCTATGCCACCCGCGGCGCAGATTCCGCCTCCGAGGAGTCCGGACAGCTTGATGAATATTGGGAGCGCGAGATGGAGTCCATCGCTTTTCGCCCCGCAGACAGCGAGATCACACTCACCACGGGGGGCTGGGTATGAGCGAGCTGCTGACACTCCCGGAAAAAACTTCCACCGTCAAAGCTGCGGCGGCGGCTCCATATGCACCCGCTGAAGCACCCCCTCTGCAGCCGCCTGAGGCAGACAGCCGCACTTCGAGCGAAGAGATCGCCAGAAAGATCATGAGGCTGACCGGAAACGTCAGGCTGGTTTCACGCGCAGCCCACAGCTGGCACCACTGCGGCATCAACGAATAACCGCTCCAGGCAGGAGGCATGCATGAAAAAGCTTTTCAGAGTCCCCCGTGCACTCTCCGGCACCTCGCGCCCGCAGCATTCCCTTCAGGATGCCAGGTACCGGGTGGCCAGACATGACCGCAGACGCACACGGCACACGGCACCCCAGCCTGACACCTCGGACGCCAGCCTCTGGATCGAGGAGCCTGTGCGCTTTCACCGGCAGCGCTACCGGCACCTGATCCACCCGCTGCATGGCAAATTCCACCTGACAGCCGCCGTGGTGACCTGCCTGGTGCTGATCATGCTCAGCTGGCGTGCCGGAGGAGCCTCCGCCATCTCTTCGGAACGCTGGCTCTATGGCCTGCTCTCGGGCTGGTTCATCGTAGCCATGCTGCGGCTGGCGCTTTTCACCTGCCTGGCCGCGCCGCGCTGCATCAGCTGCGCGCAGGGCAGGCTGCACCTCTCCGGCCTGGGCACCCTGCACGCCCGGCAGATCCTGCACTGGAGCCTGAAACATGGTGTGAAGAGCAGCCCCTGCGCCAGTCCCTGCGTGCGCCTGGACATCTGCTGCCACTGGCTGGGCTGGGAGAGGCACTGGAGCATGCTGATGGAGGAAGACTCCGAGACAGCGCGGCTGCAGCGGCTTTTGGAGGAGCACTTCCCCCACAAGGCCGATGCCGGGACGCGTCCTCACCATGCGGCGATTCAGTTTGAAGCCGGCATGCTGAGTCAGTAGGTTCCCCCCACATGCCGCGCCCCCCATCCAGGCAGCCCAGATCCGCCGGCTCAGCGACGCAGAAGCTCCGCGGAAAAACCGCACCCCGCTCCGACGGACGCACCGCCCCCGCTTCGGCGGTGACGCCCAAGGCACAATCAAAGCCAGCCAGCAGACCCGTGAAGCCGGAGCACCACGCTCCGGCCGTCGGCGAGATGCCCTTCCGCATGCTCATGGATCATGCGCCTGTACTGGCCTGGGTCAGCAACACGCAGCAGCAGTGCGTCTGGTTTAACAAATGCTGGCTCGAGTTTACCGGACACAGCATGGAGCAGGAGATGCGCTGCGGGTGGGAGGACAATGTGCATCCTGAGGATCTGGACCGCTGCCTGGTCATCCGACGGATGTCCCACGCCGAGCACAAGCCCTACGCCATGGCATACCGCAGACGCCGGCACGATGGCGAATACCGCTGGCTGCTCAGCAAGGGCACCCCCTACCATGACACCACGCATCAGTTTGCAGGATTCATCGGCATCTGCGCGGACATCACGGACTGGAAGAACGCCGAGGCTGCCGCCCAGCAGAAAGAGGCCCAGCTCAAGCTCATCACCGACAACACCCCCGCCATGCTGGTGCAGTGCAGCCGTGACCTGCGCTACACCTTTGTAAACCGCGCCTATGCCAGCATGCTGGGCCTGGAGCCTGAGGAGATCGCCGGCAGGCACATCATCGACGTGCTCGGCAGCGAGGCCTTCGAGGTCATACGTCCAAAAATCAACCAGGTGCTGCGCGGACGACGCATCGAGTACGAAGACTTGGTGCCCTACCCGCACTCAGGCCAGCGTACCGTGCATGCGGTCTATGTGCCCGAAAGAAATGCCCAGGGCCGGGTCACCGGCTGGCTGGGCTCCATCACCGACATCACGGACCGCCGCATGATCGAGGAGGAGCTGCACCGGGAGCGCGCCTTCCTGCGCCAGGTGATCGACGCCACCCCAAGCATGATCTTCGTCAAAGACCATGAAGGACGCTTTTTGCTGGGAAATGCCGCGCTCGCGCACAGCTGCGGCACCACCGTGGAAAAACTCATCGGCAGGACGGACGCAGACTTCCGCCGCACCCCCGATCAAGTGGCACACTTTCAGCACATCGACCGCGAGGTCATGTCCAGCGGCAGGGCACGGCGGATTCCTGAGGAGGAGATCACCCAGGCAGACGGCCAGGTGCACTGGTTCAGCACCGGCAAGGTGCCGCTCTTCAATGATGCTGGCATATGCGACAAGATTCTCGGCGTGGCCACGGACATCACCGAGCTGCGCCAGACGCAGAAGGAGCTGGAGCAGCGCGTAACGGAGCGCACGGCTGAAATCGTGGCCGCCAACGAGGCCCTGACCGCGCAGATGGAGGAGCGCGCCCGGCTGGAGAACACCCTTCTCGAAGTCACCGAGCAGGAGCAGCGCCGTCTGGGTCAGGATCTGCATGACGGGCTGTGCCAGTCCCTCACCGGGCTGGCCTTCATGGCGCGCTCCCTGACGAAGAAGCTGGAGGCGCAGGATCTCGCCGGGCATGCCGCCGAGGCCGCACGGCTGGCCGGGCTGATCCACCAGACTGTGGAAGAAGCGCGCAACATCGCCAAAGGCCTGCATCCTGTGGTCATGGATTCCGAAGGCCTTGTCTCTGCGCTGCACGAGCTGGCAGCGCACAGCAGCGGCAGCATTTCCTGCCGTCTGCGCTGCGAACAAAAAGTCCCCATCACCGACAATGCGGTGGCGCTGCATCTCTACCGCATCGCGCAGGAGGCGGTGACGAATGCCCTCAAGCACTCGTCTGCGCGCTCCATCACCGTGAGCCTGCGTCTGCGGCAGAACCTCCTCTCCCTCAGCGTGGCGGACGATGGCTGCGGGCTGCCTGGATCGGATTTTTCCACCAAGGGAATGGGCGTTCGGCTGATGAAATACCGCGCAGACGTGATCGGCGCGGAATTTGCCATCGGTCCGCGTAAAAACCACGGCACGCGCATGACCTGTGTGCTAAACATGACGGCCGCAGGGCCGTTGCTACAGCAGCCCTCCTCCAGCAGCAGCCTCGGATGAAAGCCACCACCTCCCAGCAGGAAAAGCAGCAGCGCATCCTCATCGTGGATGATCATCCCATTTTCCGCAAAGGCATCATCATGCTGCTGGAACACGAGGATGACATCGTGATCTACGGGGAGGCGGAAACTGCCGCAGATGCCCTCAGGCAGGTGGAGCGCCATGACTATGATCTCGTGATCTCTGACATCTCCCTGGAGGAGACCAACGGCATCGAGCTGGTGAAGTCACTCAAGGCGCTCAAGCCCCACCTGCCTGTGCTGGTGCTCTCCATGCACGATGAATCCCTCTACGCCGAGCGCGCGCTGCGTGCCGGTGCACGCGGCTACCTCATGAAGCAGGCCCCGCCGGACCAGGTGGTGGCCGCCATCCGGCAGGTGCTGCGCGGAGAGCTCTACCTCAGCGCCGCCGCCAATCTCCTGATGCTGAACAGCTTCGTCTCCGGCAGGGATCACAGCACCAAAAGCATGGTGGAAAAGCTCAGCGACCGCGAGCTGGAAATCTTTGAGCTTCTCGGCAAAGGGCGCGGCACCAGCATGATCGCGCATGATCTGCGCCTCAGTGTGAAAACGGTGGAAGCCCACCGCTCCCACATCAAGGCCAAGCTGGGCATCAGCACCGCCCCCGAGCTGGTGCGCGCCGCCGTGGAGTGGGTGACGCACCAGCAGGCACGCTGAGTGCTTGCAGTCCGGGCAATGCGGAGCGAGTGCAGACTCACCCATGCCCGAAAGCGCCCCGCACGATCCATCCCCTGCACTCCAGCCCTGGCTGGTGAGAGTCCCCGAAATTTTCGAGGGCATTGCAGACGAGGTTTTGCGCACCCTGGGCGCGGCATCCAGCACCCGGCTGGGGCAGGATTATCACCTCATCAAAACCTCCACTCCCGCCGCCATCCGTCAGAGCGAAACCGCCAAGTTTGCCCGCTGGAACCTGCCCATGGAGCACACCTGGCCCTGCAACCCTCAGAAGATGGAGGGCTTCATTGAAAAGGCCGCGCAGACGCTGCTCAGGAAATTTGGCCAGCGCCGCCCGCAGGGCATCTTCATCGGCACGCTGCACCCCACCTCGCCGGACAAGTACTACCGCAGTCTGGCCTCCAACCTGCGCGGCCGTGTGCTGCAGCTCTTTCCCAAACTGCCTGCAGACACCGTGGAGGAGCAAAATCCGGAAATGGAGACCCTTTTCTGCCTGGTGGGTAAAGAGGGACTCTTCTGCGGCATGCAGAGCCCGCGTGCCTGCAATGGCCTCTACCCCGGCGGCAGCAAATACATCGACCAGGACGCGCCGGACACCATCAGCCGCGCCGGAGCCAAGATCGCTGAGGCGCTGCACTACCTGCTGCTCTACCGCCCGCCGCTGCCGGAGGGCTGCCACTGGATCGAGCTGGGCGCCTGCCCCGGCGGCATGACCTCCGAGCTGCTGGCCCGGAACTTCCGCGTCACGGCCATCGACCGCGCGCCGCTGGACAAGCGCCTCGCCGGCCGCCCTGGCCTGAAGTTCTTCCTGGAGGACGTGGCCGCCTTCCAGCCCAGAGCAGGCACCTCCTACGACGCCCTTCTGTGCGACATGAACGGCCCGCCCGAAGAATCCATCGAGCAGGTCATCCGCCTCTCACGCTTTCTGAGGCCCGGCGGGCTGGTCGTCTTCACCCTCAAAGTGCCGCGCATCGACACCGTGGAGGAGCCCAACGAGCTCTTCCGGCTCATCGTCTCCATGGCCACAGCGGCGGGTCTGCGCCTGTTTGCCCAGACGCACCTGACCTACAACCGGCACGAGTTCACTCTGCTTCTGGAGCGGGAATAGCCTCCGCCTCTGCCTGAGACACACCTCCCGGGCCCAGCAGCTCGGCGCCTTTGATCAGGCGGCAAAACTCCTTTTTGGTCACCGTGTGCAGCGTGCCCTGCTTGGTGGCGGGGTCCTTCATCGCCTTGTACTCGATGGAGAGACGCGCCCACTTCACGATGCGGTAGTAGTCCTCCCCCTGCCTCCAGATCTGACCTTGTGCCAACTTCATGTGCTCCCTTAGCCGCATCAAGGCGGTGCGCCATGATAATTTTCGGCCTCCGTCCTTAAGAGGGCGGAAAACACCTCCTTTAGGCTCTTGGGCGGGCTAAAGCCTCCATAGAACGGGTTTCTTAGCATAAGCGCGCTGCCTGAAATGTCTTAAAACAGTAAAGTTTTCCAAAATAAATGGTAATTCAGGCTTGAGAGTCGGCTTTACTGTTATTATAATTATAATATACCTGATATGTCATAGACATGACCTGAACCCCTGTTCTTGAAGGAGATACCCGCACTCGCAGACCAGACCGAAAACACATCCCCCCCCTGCTCCCCTCCTGAAACAGACCAGAAAAACCTGCATGAAAACGTCCTACAAACTCCCCAAACTCCTCTGCCTGGCGCTGGTGCTGGCATGGACTCAAGGCACCCAGGCCAGCTCGGTTTTCTGGGGCAGCGCCTTCAACGACAATCTCTTCGACAGCAACGGTGTTGCGTTGGACGCCACCTACAGCTTCGAGATTGGCACCTTCGGCACGTTCGTCCCGACCTACCAGAACGTGGACCAGTGGGCGGCCAACTGGCACGTCATTGACCGCGCCTATGACCCCGACCTGAACGGCTGGAACAGCACGGAGCAGTTCTTCGGCGGCACGGTGGACTTCGACATGAGCGGGCAGTCCAGCTCCCCGGACGCCAATCCATCAGATGTCTTCTCCCAAGGAGACATCGTTTACCTGTGGGCCTACAATTCAAAGTCGATCGTTCCCTCCAGTGAATGGGCTCTGCTCGGATACGGGGCCGACCCCGGCAATAGCGGAGACCCCTGGGTCGTGCCCGACCCCTCAGACCCGGTCTCTCCCAACTGGAATCTGAGTGACGCCCACGACACGATCATGGGTGGGGCCAACGATATTCAGGGTCCCGGCACTTACTCCGCCAATCCGGGAGTCTTCAGTCTGCAGACCGCCGTGGTGCCTGAGCCCGGCTCAGCCCTGCTGCTCTTCGCAGCCGCCGCCACTCACCTGATCCGCCGTGCCCGCCGCCTGAACCGCTCGACCCTGCTTTGAAAAGCACCCCATGAGGGAATCCGCATCACGATTGCACCACCTGACGTGCCGCCTCACAGCGGCGCGTCTGCTCGTTTTCATGAGCAGCGTGCTGCTGGCGGCGGCCACGACTGCCAGTGCAGCCACGGATTTCAGCGACTACTCTGTCTTCACCAGCGCCAGCAGCACCACAGTCAGTTCCATCAAAATCGGGCCCACCACAGACAGTGAAACCTCGATCACGGCGAACACCACGGCCACGGGCGATGACACCACGGGCAGCGATGACGAAGACGGCGTCACCTTGCCGTCCAGCATCGTGGCGGGCACTTCCGGCTCACTGACCATCAACGTCACCAACAGCAGCGGTGCCACGGTGTACCTGAACGTCTGGATTGACTTCAACCGCAACGGCGTGCTGACAGACTCAGGCGAGCAGGTGGCCTCCAACACCACCATCACCAACGGAACATCCGCAGCCAACAAGACCGTGAACTTCACGGTGCCCGCCACGGCCTCCATCGGCACGGCGGGTGTCCGCGTGCGTCTGACCTCCACCAGCAGCCCGACTTCCACGGGACTCAAGGGCAACGGCGAGGTGGAGGACCACCTCATCACCATCGCGTGCCCCGCGGTCACGCTGAGCCCCGCCACTCTGACCACTCCCACTGCGGGCACCGCGTATTCTCAAACCATCACAGCTTCAGGATCTTCCACCACCTTCAGTTATGCCGTCACTTCGGGCACACTGCCCGCAGGACTTTCCCTGGGCACAAACGGCGTGCTTTCGGGCACCGCCACCAGCACTTCCGCAGCCACGTTCACCGTCACAGCCACGGGTGCAAACTCCTGCTCGGGGTCACAGACCTACACGGTGACGCCTGTGTGCCCCGACATAAACCTCAGTCCCTCCACGATTTCAAATGCGACCGCCGGCACCAGTTTCAGCCAGACCTTCACCTCCTCAGGCGGCACCTCATCCTACAGCTATGCAGTGACCAGCGGCACGCTTCCCACCGGCCTCAGCCTCAGCTCCTCGGGTGTGCTCAGCGGCACGCCGACGGCCAGCAACGGCGCCGGCACCAGCATCACCATCGAGTCCACCGACGCCTACGGCTGCAAGGGCTCGCAGAACTACTCCCTGCAGGTCTGCCCGGCCGTCGCGATCAGCCCCGCCACCCTTCCCGCCACCAGCGTCAACGCCCCCTACACCCAGAGCGTGTCCGCTTCAGGCGGAGCCACCCCGTACACCTATGCCATAGCCAGTGGCAGCCTGCCCTCAGGCCTGACGCTGAGCACGAGCACCGGTCTCATCAACGGCACCGTCACCGGCACGAATTCGTCCACATTCACCGTCAGCGCCTCGGATGCCAACGGCTGCGTGGCCACCCGCAGCTACACGCTGACCCCGCCCACGACGGACTATGGGGACTTTGCCAGCTTCGGCACTGTCAGCAGCAGCTACAATTCCAACCTCAGGCTCGGGGCGGTGCTGGACACCGAGTCCGCCGCGACCACCAACTCCACCGCCACCGGGGATGACATCACAGGAGCAGACGACGAAGACGGCGTGACCATTCCTTCCTACTTCGTGCAGGGCACCTCAGGCAGCATGACGGTGAACGTGACCAACACCACGGGCGCAACGGCCTACCTGAACGCCTGGATCGACTACAACAACAACGGCGTGCTCACCGACAGCGGCGAGCAGGTGGCCACCAACACCACCATCGCCACCGGCACTTCTGGAGTCAACAGGACCATCACCTTCACCGTTCCGGCCACTGCGACACAAGCCACCGTGGGCGTGCGCGTGCGCTTCACCTCCACCAGCTCCCCGGGCTCCACCGGCGCCAGTGGAAACGGTGAGGTGGAGGACTACGTAGTCAGCATCCTTCCCGCCACGGATTTTGGCGATGACTCTTCCTTTGCCATCGCAGGCAGCACGCTCTCCACCTCTCTCAAAATGGGCTCGCAGGTGGACAGTGAATCCTCCGGCCTGGCCAATGCGGCCGCCACAGGCGATGACACCAGCGGAGTGGATGATGAAGATGGGGTTACGCTTCCTGCCTCTGTCATCCAAGGACAGTCCGGCGTCAGTGTGAGTGTGAACGTCACCAACTCCACCGGAGCCGACGCCTTCCTCAACGGCTGGATCGATTTTAACAACAACGGCATCCTCACCGACCCAGGTGAGCAGATCGTGGTGAACGATGTGGTGTCCACCGGCACCAGCAACGCCAGCAGATCCTTCACCTTCACCGTCCCTGCTTCGGCGGCCTCAGGCGCCATCGGCGTGCGCTTCAGGCTCACCTCCATCGCCTCCCCGGGCGACAGCGGGATCTCCGGCACCGGCGAGGTGGAGGACTACGCGCTCACCGTGGTGCCCGCCTCCGATCACGGCGACTTTTCATCCTTTGCAGATGCCAGCAGCTACAACTCTCCCGACCTCGTCATGGGGGATCTGGAAGACACGGAGATCACCGCGGTGACAAATCTCGCGGCCACAGGAGACGACATCACCAACATCGCGGACGAGGACGGTGTGACCCTGCAGGCCATTCTGGTGCAGGGGCAGGCCGGTGTGGCTGTGACGGTCAAGCTGACCAACACCAGCGGCGCGCCTGCCTATCTGAACGGCTGGCTGGACTTCAATAAAAACGGCGTGCTCACGGATACGGACGAGCAGGTGATCTCCAGCATCGTTGTGGATGATGGCACCGTGGGCGACTACCAGACCTTCTACTTTGACGTGCCCAGCACCGCCTCACTGGGCTCCGTGGGCGCGCGCTTCCGCCTGTCGTCCACAGCCTCTCCCGGCCCCACCGGTGCCAGCGGCTACGGGGAAGTGGAAGACTACACCACGACCATCGTGGCTCCATCGTCCAACTTCAGGGACTACTTCTACACCATCCGCAACGCGAACAACCACTTCTACCTGGATGAGATCTCGGTGTACAACCCGAACTCCTCCTCCCCCACGGTCTCTGTCACCCCCGGCATTCTGGACCTCAACACCGCCTCCCCCGGCTTCAACACCAGCTCCACGGACGCGATGATGAACGGCCTGGCTCTGGACTGGCTGAACCGCCGCTTTTACTGGCTGGCCACCTCCACAGCATCCAACGGCTACAATGCGTATCTCTACACGGCCGCCTATGACAACGTGAGCAAGACCTGGAGCTACCAGCTGGTGACCGGCTCGACGCTTTCCAACATCCCCCTGAATTCGGGCACGCCCGTCTCGGCCTCCGCCAGCTCCGGCGCCTTCCCCCGTGCGGCTTTCTACGCCGGTGAATACTACGCGGGCGGGCAGCTCAGCAACAACGTGGCCGTCTGGCACCTGAATCCCAACGGCACCTCCCTGGCCTCCCCCGCCATCACGGACTACACCTCCTTCTTCCATCTCAGCCAGACTTTCAACGGAGGCGACTTCGTCATCCGCCCGCAGGACGGCCTGCTGGTGACCTCCACGGTGATCAACAACGCCAACACGCTCTTCAATCAATACATCAGCGACGGCACCGATGCCTCCGGCAGCGCGGCCACCACGGTCAACTTTGACTCACAGATCCCCTACTCCAGCAATAGCTCCGTGCAGATCGCGGGCGTGGGCGGTGTGTCACGACTCTACGCCCTCGGCTCTGCGGGCACCAACATCTACCGCATCGACAACTACGACACCTCCTCTCCCAAGTCGGTCAAAGTCGGCCCGCTGCCCACAGCCACCTACACCGACCTTTCAGAAGGCATCTCCTCCTCCGTCACCTCCCTGGGGGTGAAGGGGATCGTTTACAACGACACCAATGGGCTGGGAGACGGCATCCTCAACGGCACGGGCACCAATGCAGGCGGCACCCTCTACGCCATGCTGGTGGATGGATCTGGCAATCTGGTGGACTCCTTCCCGGTGAAGAGTGACGGCACCTTCATCCTCGGCGGCGCATCTGCCAACACCACGTACAAGGTGGTGCTCAGCACCTCCTATGGCAGTCTGGGCTCCACCGCGCCCGCCGCAGCACTGCCCGTCGGCTGGCTGAATGCGGGAGAGTTCCTCGGTTCCGGCGCCGGCAGCGACGGCACCGTCGATGGCAGGCTCACCGTCACCGTCGGCAGCGCGGGGGTCGTCAATGCCACCTTCGGCCTCTCGCAGACCCTGAGCATCGGCGACACGGTGTGGAATGACGTCAACAACAACGGCCTGCTCGACAGCGGGGAAAGCGGCATCGGCAGTGTGACGGTGCAGCTGTGGAGCCCCGGCACGGACAATGCCATCGGCGGCACAGGCGGTGCGGCGGACACTCTGCTCTCCACCACCACCACGGACGGCACAGGGGCCTACAGCTTTGCGGGCCTCGTCGCTGGAAAATACTTTGTCACCGTCACACCTCCGACGATGTACTCCTTTGTCAGCAGCACGGTGGCCGGGGACAATGGAGCGGACTACGACAACAACGGCTCACAACCCGGTGGCCGTGCCACCACGGTGTACAGTCCCATCGTTACTCTGGCCCAGGCCACGGAGCCCGGCACCACCGGTGGCGGCAACTATGATTACACCATCGACTTCGGCCTGCTGACGGCCTACGACTACGGTGACTACTCCAGCTTTGGCACCGCAGGCAGCGCCCTGGTCAGCAACCTTTTCATCGGAACTCTGACGGATGCTGAATACTCCGCCGTGACCAACACCGCCGCCACGGGAGACGACATCACCGGCGTGGATGACGAAGATGGTGTGACGCTGCCCGCCGCCCTCGTCCAGGGCACCTCCGGCACACTGACCGTGACGGTGACCAACACCAGCGGCGCCACCGCCTTCCTGAATGCCTGGGTGGACTACAACGGCAACGGCGTGCTCACCGACTCCGGAGAGCAGGTGGCCAGCAACATCATCATCGCCAACGGCACCAATGCCGCCAGCCGCAACATCAGCTTCACCGTGCCTGCGGGTGCCACCACCGGCACTGCGGGAGTACGCGTGCGCCTCAGCTCTGTCAGCACTCCCGGCTCCATCGGAACATCAGGCAACGGGGAAGTGGAGGACAATGTGGTCAGCATCTGCCCGGTCATCACTCTGTCTCCGGCCACCGCATCTGCCGCAGCAGTGGGCAGCGCCTATTCGCAGACCATCACCGCCAGCGGCGGCACCGCGCCCTACACCTATACGGTGTCCGGCGGCACGCTGCCTGCCTGGGCCACGCTTTCGTCCGCCGGCGTGCTCAGCGGCACGCCCACCACCACGGCCTCGGCCACCTTCACTGTGAAGGCCACTGACTCCAAAGGCTGCTCCAGCACGGTGGGCTACACCATCACTCCCGTCTGCTCCACGGTCACCATAGCCCAGAGCTCGCTGCCGCAAGGCACGATGGGCGCAGCCTACTCCACCACACTCACTGCAGGCGGCGGCCTGGCACCGTATGGCTCATGGAGCATCACCAGCGGCACGCTGCCTGCCGGCCTCTCGCTGACGCCAGCCTCTGGCGTCATCAGCGGCACGCCCACGGCCACAGCCTCCCCTGCCAGCACGCTGACCGTGCGTGTGGTGGATGCCAATGGCTGCCCTGGCACGCAGAATGTCACGCTGCAGATCTGCCCGGTGGTCACGCTTTCCCCCGCCACCCTGCCCTCCGCCACCGTGGGCACGGCCTACTCGCAGACGGTCGCCGCCAGCGGTGGTGCCGCGCCCTACACCTATACCGTGTCCAGCGGCACACTCCCCACCTGGGCCACGCTGACTTCTGCGGGTGTGCTCAGCGGCACACCCAACAGCACCACGGCAGCAACGTTTACGGTCAAAGCCACGGACGCCAATGGCTGCGCGGGCACTCTGAGCTACACCCTCACTCCGGTCTGCCCCACCATCACCATCGGTCAATCCTCGCTGCCGCAGGGCACGGTGGGCACCGCCTACTCGACGACTCTCAGCGCCACAGGCGGCACCTCTCCCTACGGCACCTGGGTGCTCACCAGCGGCACTCTGCCTTCCGGTCTCACGCTCAATGCCGGCACCGGCGTCATCAGCGGCACACCCACCGCCTCGGCTTCTCCCTCCACCACGCTGACCGTGCGGGTGAATGACACCTACGGCTGCCAGAGCACGAAATCCATGACCCTGCAGATCTGCCCGGTGGTCACGATTTCACCCGCCACTCTTCCCACGGCCACGGTGGGCACAGCATTCATTCAGAACATCACGGCCACTGGTGGCTCCGGCCCCTATGCCTACACGGTCTCCAGCGGCACGCTGCCATCCTGGGCCACGCTGACATCCTCGGGCACGCTCAGCGGCACGCCCAACAGCACCACACCCGCCACCTTCACCGTCAAATCCACAGACGCCAACGGCTGCGCCGCCACACAGAGCTACACACTCGCTCCCGTTTGCCCCCCGATTACGATTGCCCAGTCGGCACTGCCCCAGGGCACGGTGGGCACCGCCTACACGACCACCCTCAGCGCCAGCGGCGGCACCGCCCCCTACGGCACCTGGACGATCACCAGCGGCGCTCTGCCCGCCGGGCTCACGCTGAATGCCAGCACAGGCGTCATCAGCGGCACGCCCACGGCCACCGCCTCTCCGGCCACCACGCTGACCGTGCGCGTGAATGACACCTACGGCTGCCAGGGCTCCAAATCCATCACGCTGCAGATCTGCCCGGTGGTCACGATTTCACCCACCACCCCCGCCACGGGCATGGTGGGCACCGCTTATTCGCAGACCTTCACCGCCAGCGGCGGCACCTCTCCCTACACCTTTGCCGTGGCCAGCGGCACGCTGCCTGCGGGGCTGAGCCTCAACGCCACCTCCGGCGTGGTCAGCGGCACTCCCACCGCGCAGATCAGCAGCAATGTGACGCTGCGCGCCACAGATGCCAATGGCTGCGCGGGCACCCAGGCCGTCACCTTTGCCATCAGCTGCCCGGTCATCAGCGTCACACCTGCTGCCCTGCCCTCAGGCACGGTGGGCACGGCCTACTCTCAGACTCTCAGCGCCAGCGGCGGCTCCTCCTCCTACACTTACTCGGTCAGCACCGGCACGCTGCCATCAGGCCTCTCCCTCAATGCGAGCACAGGCGTCATCAGCGGCACTCCCTCCACCAGCAACGGCGCGGGCTCAAACTTCACCATCAGCGCCACGGACAGCTTCAACTGCGCCGGCACCAGGAGCTACACCCTGCAGATCTGCCCGGTCATCACAGTGCAGCCATCCTCGCTGACGACTCCCACCGTCGGCACCGCCTACTCTCAGACCATCACCTCCGTCAACGGCGCATCTCCCTTCACCTATTCGATCTCCAGCGGTGCGCTCCCCTCCTGGGCCGCGCTGACCTCTGCTGGCGTGCTCAGCGGCACGCCCAACAGCACCGCCTCCGCCACCTTCACGGTCAAATCGACCGATGCCAATGGCTGCCAGGGCACCATCAGCTACACCCTCACCCCGGTCTGCCCCACCATCAGCATCACCCAGTCCTCGCTGCCCAAGGCCACGGTGGGCACCGCCTACTCCACCACGCTGACCGCCACGGGCGGCACCGCTCCTTACAGCTCCTGGACGCTCACCAGCGGCACGCTGCCCGCAGGTCTCACGCTCAATGCCAGCACCGGTGTCATCAGCGGCACGCCCACCGCTTCCGCCTCCCCGGCCACCACTCTCACCTTCCGCGCCAGCGACACCTACGGCTGCCAGGGCTCCAAATCCATCACCTTCCAGGTCTGTCCGGCCATCGCCATCAGCCCCTCCACTCTGCCCGGCGGCACCATCAACTCCGCCTACTCGCAGACGATCTCCGCCAGCGGTGGCGTGACTCCGTATGTCTTTGCGGTTTCCAGCGGAACCCTGCCAGCCGGCCTCACGCTCAACACCAGCACCGGCGTCATCAGCGGCACGCCCACCTCCGTCGCTTCCACCACCTTCGTCATCTCCGCCACAGATGCCAACGCATGCGCGGTGACTCAAAGCTACACCGTCTCCCCTGCCCCGGACACGGACTACGGCGACTACAGCCTCTTTGGCAGCGTGGGCAGCCGCATGAACTCCACTCTGCGCATCGGCGCCACCACCGATGCCGAAGCCTCCGCCACCACCAACACCGCCGCCACGGGGGACGACATCACGGGCATCGATGACGAAGACGGCGTCACCATCGCCTCCAGCATCACGCAGGGCGCTGCGGCCTCCATGACCGTGAGCGTCACCAACACCAGCGGCGCCTCGGCCTACCTCAATGTGTGGATCGACTTCAATGGCAACGGCGTGCTCACCGACTCTGGCGAGCAGATCGCCACCAATACGGTCATCACCACCGGCACCACGGACAGCGTGCGCACCATCAACTTCTTCACGCCCGTGAATGCGACGCTGGGCACGACAGGCGTGCGCACGCGCCTCACCTCCACCAGCAGCCCGGGCGCCACAGGCACCAGCGGCAATGGTGAAGTGGAGGACTTTGTGACCACCATCACTGCGCCGACCACGGACTTTGGCGACTTCTCCCTCTTTGCAGATGCCTCCAGCACCGGCAGCACCAGCCTGCGCATCGGCGCCCTGGTGGACCTCGAAGGCACCTCCACCCTGAATGCGGCCGCCACGGGGGACGACATCACCAATCAGGACGACGAAGACGGCGTCACCTTCCCCTCCATGACCGCAGGCCAGCCGATCACCCTGCCGGTGACCGTGACCAACACCACAGGGGCCACGGCCTACCTGAATGCGTGGATCGACTTCAACAACAACGGCGTGCTCACCGATGCGGGCGAACAGATCGGCACCAATGTGAGCGTGGCCACCGGCCTGACCAACAGCACGGTGAATCTCAACTTCACCGTCCCCACCAATGCCGTGACGGCAGCCGCCACCATCGGCACGCGCTTCCGCCTCACCAGCGTGACCAGCCCCGGCCCCACCGGAGCCGCAGGCACAGGCGAAGTGGAAGACCACGGCGTGACCATCCTGGCCCCACTCACCGACTTTGGTGACTTCAGCGGCGCACCCACCGTCTCCAACACCGCCAGCACCAACCTCCGCCTCGGCGCGCTGGTGGACACCGAATACGCCGCCACCACCGACGCCACCGCCACCGGCGACGACATCACCGGCGTGGATGACGAAGACGGCGTCACGCTGCCTGCCATGACCGCCGGAGCTCCGGCCACCATCACCATCACGGCCACAAACGCCACCGGCTCCCCCGCCTATCTCAACGTCTGGATCGACTACAACAACAACGGCGTCTTCACCGACACCGGAGAACAGATCGCCACCAACACCGCCGTCCCCAACGGCGCCAGCAACGCCACCTACAACCTCAACATCACCGTGCCCGCCACCGCCGTCACCGGCACCGGCCTGGGGGTGCGGGCACGCATCTCCACGGACATCTCCCCTGGGTCCACGGGGGCTGGCGGCGTCGGCGAAGTGGAGGACTACGTGGCCAGCATCGCCGTTCCGACCACTGACTACGGCGACTATTCGGTCTTCCCCCTGGCCAGCAGCACCGCCAACAGCACCCTCCGCCTCGGCGCGCTGACAGACACCGAATACAACGCCACCACCAACACCACCGCCACCGGCGACGACATCACCGGCAGCGATGACGAGGACGGCGTCACCCTTCCCGCCATGATCGCAGGCGGCCCGGCCACCATCCCCGTCGTGTTCACCAACACCTCGGGCTCCACCGCCTACTTCAACGCCTGGATCGACTTCAACGGCAACGGCGTTCTCACGGATTCAGGCGAGCAGATCGTGACCAACGTGACCGTGCCCACCGGCACCAGCAACAGCACGCAAAACCTCAGCATCACCGTGCCCGCCACCACCCTGACCGGGGTGAACCTCGGCGTGCGCACGATGCTGACCTCCTCCGCCTCTCCGGGCAGCACCGGCTATGCGGGCACGGGTGAGATCGAAGACTACGTGGTCAACATCACCGCACCCACGACGGACTTCGGCGACTTCAGCGGCTTTGCAGACGCCTCCCAGGGCGTGAGCCCCAGCCTGCAGATGGGCGCCAGCGTGGACGCGGAATACGCCTCCACCCGCAACGCCATCGCCACCGGGGATGACATCACAGGCATCGATGACGAAGACGGTGTCACCATTCCCTCCATGACCGCAGGCCAGACGGTGACGATCCCCGTGGTCATCACCAACAGCACCGGCGCTCTCGGCTACCTGAATGCGTGGATCGACTTCAACAACAACGGCGTCCTCACAGACTCCGGCGAGCAGATCGCCACCAATGTCAACGTCGCCACCGGCAGCAGCAACACCACCTTCAACATCAATGTGAATGTGCCCACCACGGCGGTGACCGGCACCAATGTGGGCGCACGCTTCCGCCTCTCGGCCCCGACCTCTCCCGGCTCCACGGGTGCCAATGCCGCCGTGGGCGAGATCGAGGACTACGTCATCAACATCGCCGCCCCGACGCTGGACTACAGCGACTTCAACGGCTTCAGCAACGCAGCCAGCACGGCCAGCACCGCGCTGCGCATGGGCGCGCTGGTGGACACCGAGTACAACCCCACGGTGAATGCGACGGCTACGGGGGACGACAACACCGGCAGCGATGACGAAGACGGCGTGACGATGCCCTCTCTCAGCGCAGGCCTGGCGGCCACGATCCCTGTCGTCGTCACCAACACCAGCGGCGCAACCGCCTACCTGAACGCCTGGATCGACTACAACAACAACGGCGTGCTCACCGACAGCGGCGAGCAGATCGCCACCAACACGATCATCACCACAGGCACCACCGGAGCCACCAAGAACATCTCCATCACCGTGCCAAACACCGCCACGACCGGCACCAACCTGGGCGTGCGATTCCGCCTCACCTCCGTGGCCTCCCCTGGCTCCACCGGCACTGCCGGAACCGGTGAAGTCGAAGACTATGTGGTCAACATCGTGAGCCCCACCTCCGACTTCGGCGACTGGAGCGGTGCTGCCGACGCCTCCAACACGCTCGTCTCCTCCCTGAAGCTCGGCTCCTTGATCGACGCCGAATTCAGCTCCACGAAAAACGCCGCCGCCACGGGAGATGACATCACCTATCTGGCCGACGAAGACGGTGTGGCCCTGCCCGCCATGACGGCCGGCGGCAGCTACACCATCCCCGTGCTCGTGACGAACACCAGCGGCGCCACGGCCTATCTGAACGCCTGGATCGACTTCAACAACAACGGCGTCTTCACCGACCCCGGAGAGCAGATCGCATCCAATGTGAGCATCAGCACCGGCAGCAGCGGCGTCACGCAAAACGTCAATGTCACCGTCCCGGCCACCGCCGTCACCGGCTCAGCCCTGGGTGCCCGCTTCCGCCTCACCTCCGCCAGCACTCCGGGCTCCACCGGCAGCGGCGGCGGCAATGGCGAAGTGGAGGACTACGTGACCACCATCTCCGTGCCCACCACGGACTTTGGCGACTTCAGCAAGTTCATCAGCGCCTCCAGCACCCTGAACAGCAACCTGCGCCTCGGCGCGCTGGAAGACACCGAATTCACCGCCACCACCAACACCACCGCCACGGGAGATGACATCACCAACCAGGCTGACGAAGACGGCGTGTCTCTGCCAGCACTGACCGCAGGCGCTCCTGCCACCATCCCGGTGGTCGTGACGAACAACACCGGCTCAGCCGCCTATCTCAACGCCTGGATCGACTACAACAACAACGGCTCTCTCGCTGACAGCGGCGAGCAGATCGCCACGAATGTCAGCATTCCCACCGGCACCAGCAGCGCCACGCAAAATCTCAGCATCACCGTGCCGGCCAGCGCCACCACGGGCACCAGCCTGGGCCTGCGCTTCCGCCTCACCTCCGTCTCCACTCCCGGCGCCACGGGTGCCGCTGGCAGCGGCGAGGTGGAGGACTACGTGTCCGGCATCGCAGCTCCGCCGCTCGACTACGGAGACCTCAGCACCGTGGCGGATGCGGCTTCCGCCGCGCTCAGCGGCCTGCGCCTGGGTGCGCTGATCGACACCGAGTACGTCTCCACCCGCAATGCCACCGCCACTGGCGATGACATCACCAACCTCGCTGACGAAGACGGCGTGGCCCTGCCCTCCATGACCGCAGGCGCTCCCGCCACCATCCCGGTGATCGTGACCAACACCACGGGCTCCGCCGCCTACCTCAATGTGTGGATCGACTACAACAACAACGCCTCCTTTGCCGACAGCGGAGAGCAGATCGCCACCAATGTCAGCATCCCCACCGGCACCAGCAGCGCCACGCAAAACATCAGCATCACCGTGCCGGCCAATGCCACCACGGGCTCCAATGTGGGTGTGCGCGTGCGCCTCACTGATGTGGCCAACCCCGGCACCACTGGAACCATCGGCAACGGTGAAGTGGAAGACTACGTGACCGTGATCGCGGTGCCCACCACGGACTTTGGTGACTGGAACGGCGCGCTGGATGCCTCCAGCATCGCCAGCTCAAACCTGCGCATGGGCGCGCTGGCGGACACCGAGTACGTCTCCACCCGCAACTCCACCGCCACCGGAGACGACATCACCAATCTGGCTGACGAAGACGGCGTCACACTGCCCAGCCAGACGCCCGGCACCGCAGGCAGCGCCACCGTGGTGGTCACCAACAACAGCGGAGCCACGGGCTACCTCAACGCCTGGATTGATTACAACAACAACGGCTCCTTCTCCGACTCTGGCGAGCAGATCGCCACCAACACCGCCATCGCCACCGGCACCAATGGCGTGGCGCAGACGGTGAACTTCATCGTGCCCGTCACCGCCATCCCCGGCCAGCGTGGTGCGCGCTTCCGCTTCACCAGCACGCAGAATCCCACCCCCGTCGGAGCCAGCGGCGTCGGCGAGGTGGAGGACTACATGGTCACCATGACCTGTCTGCCCATTGCGGTTTCTCCCGGCACGCTGACCACGCCCACGGTGGGCACGGCCTACACTCAGAGCGTCACCGCCTCCGGCAGCCAGGGTGCGCCTTACACTTACAGCATCGGCAGCGGCGCCCTGCCTGCAGGTCTCACGCTGAGCAGCGCCGGTGTCATCTCCGGTACGCCCACCAGCAGTGCTGCCGCCACCTTCACCGTGGTGGCTACGGACATCTACAGCTGCACAGGTGCCACCAGCTACACGGTCACGCCTGCGTGCCCCGCCATTACCGTCACCCCCAGCACGCTGCCCAGCGGCACAGCGGGCACGGCCTACTCGCAGACGCTCTCCGCCAGCGGCGGCACGGCCTCCTACACATACTCGGTGAGCAGCGGCACGCTGCCCACGGGCCTCTCGCTGAATGCGAGCACGGGTGTGATCTCCGGCACGCCGAGCGTCAGCAACGGCGCTGGCGTCAGCCTCACCCTCAAGGCCACTGACACCTACGGCTGCGTCGGCACACGCACCGTCACGCTGATCATCTGCCCGGTCGTCACGCTCACTCCCTCCACGCTGCCCGCGCCGGTGGTGGGCACCGCCTACTCGCAGACGCTCGCAGGCTCCGGCGGGGCCACGCCTTACACCTTCACCCTGGCCAGCGGCACGCTGCCCGCCTGGGCCACTCTCAGCAGCTCCGGTGTGCTGAGCGGCACACCGACCAGCACCACCGCCGCCACCTTCTCCGTGAAAGCCACAGATGCCAATGGCTGCTCCGGCACGCTGAGCTACACCATTACTCCTGTCTGCCCCACCATCAGCATCACCCAGTCCGCCCTGCCGCAGGGCACCATCGGCACGGCCTACTCCACGACTCTCACCGCCACAGGCGGCACCGCCCCTTATGGCAGCTGGACGATCACCAGCGGCGCTCTGCCTGCGGGTCTCACACTCAGCGCGGCGGGCGTCATCTCCGGCACGCCTACGGCCACCGCTTCTCCAGCCACCACCATCACTGTGCGCACCACGGACACCTACGGCTGTCAGGGCTCCAAATCCATCACGCTTCAGATCTGCCCGGTCGTCACACTGGCTCCCACCACGCTCACCACTCCGGTGGTCGGCACGGCTTACTCGCAGGCGATCACCGCCAGCGGCGGCACGGCCTCTTACACCTACTCACTGGCCAGCGGCAGCCTGCCCGCCTGGGCCACGCTGAGCAGCGCAGGCGTCATCACGGGCACGCCCAGCAGCACCACGGCGGCCACCTTCACCGTGAAGGCCACCGATGCCAATGGCTGCGCTGGCACACAAAGCTACACCCTCACGCCAAATTGCCCCGCCATCAGCATCACGCCAGCCACTGCTACACAGAGCATCGTGGGCACGGCCTATTCGCAGACGCTCACCGCCAGCGGCGGCACCGCACCGTATGCTTCGTGGACGGTCACCAGCGGCACGCTGCCTGCAGGCCTCACGCTCAATGCCAGCACGGGTGTCATCAGCGGCACGCCCACCACTTCCAACGGCACGGGCGTCAGCGTCACCGTGCGCGCCACGGACAACTTCGGCTGCCAGGGCTCGCAGGTCATCCTGCTGCAGGTGTGCCCGGTCATCACACTCTCTCCCACCACGCCTGCCACTCCGACGGTCAGCACCGCCTACTCGCAGACCTTCACCGCCAGCGGCGGCGCCACGCCCTACACCTACACCGTGTCCGGCGGCACGCTGCCCACCTGGGCCACCCTCAGCTCTGCCGGTGTGCTCAGCGGCACGCCTGACAGCCCAAACAGCGCCACCTTCACCGTGAAGGCCACCGATGCCAATGGCTGCCCCGGCACGCAGAGCTACACCATCACACCGGTGTGCCCCACGCTCACCATCTCCCCCACCACGGCCGCCACCGGCACCGTGGGCACGGCCTATTCACAAACACTGAGCGGCAGCGGCGGCACCGGGCCATACACTTCATGGACGGTCACCAGCGGCTCGCTGCCTGCGGGTCTCTCGCTCACCGCCAGCACCGGTGTCATCAGCGGCACGCCCACGGCTTCCACTGGCGCTGCGGTCAGCTTCATCGTGCGCACCACGGATGCACGCGGCTGCCAGGCCACGGCCACCATCTCGCTGAAGATCTGCCCCGTCATCTCCCTCACCCCGACGACGATGGCCGCCGCCACTGCAGGCGCCAGCTACACGCAGACGATCAGTGCATCGGGTGGCGTCACGCCCTATGTGTTTGCCGTTTCCAGCGGCGCGCTGCCTGCGGGCCTCACACTCAATAGCAGCACCGGTGTGGTCTCCGGCACTCCGACCGCCGTTGCCAGCGCCAGCTTCACCATCAGCGCCACCGATGCCAACGGCTGCCCCGGCACCCGCAACTACACGATGACCCCTGCCTGCCAGACCATCACCGTCAGCCCCTCCACACTGCCTGCGGCCACGGTGAACACCGCCTACTCTCAGACCGTCTCCTCCACCGGCGGCCTCGGCACCGTCACCTACTCCATCAGCAGCGGCGCACTGCCTGCGGGTCTCAGCCTCAATAGCAGCACCGGCGTCATCTCCGGCACGCCCACCAGCACCTCTGCAGCCACCTTCACGGTGCGCGCCACCGATGGCAATGCCTGCACCGGCACGCTCAGCTACACCGTCACTCCGGCCTGCCCTGTCATCACCGTCACTCCCGCCACGCTGACCACCGGTGGCGTGGGTGTGGCCTACTCGCAGACGATGACTGCATCCGGTGGCATCGCCCCGTATGGCTCATGGACAGTCACCAGCGGCACGCTGCCTGCGGGCCTCTCTCTCAACTCCAGCACCGGTGTCATCAGCGGCACGCCCACCACCTCCAATGGCGCAGGCGTGAATGTGACCCTCCGCGCCACCGATGCCAACGGCTGCCAGGGCAGCGTGGTGGCCTCCATCAAGATCTGCCCCGTCATCACACAGTCACCCGCCACATTTGCCGCACCGGTCGTCGGCACAGCCTGGTCGCAGACCATCAGCGGCTCCGGTGGTGTCTCGCCCTACACCTTCACGCTCGCCAGCGGCGCGCTGCCAGCGGGCCTCACGCTGAGCAGCAGCGGCACGATCTCCGGCACCGCCACCAGCACCACCTCGGCCACCTTCACCCTCAAAGCCACCGCCTCTGACGGTTGCTCCGGCACCGCCAGCTACACCGTCACACCGACGTGCCCCACGCTCTCCATCACGCCCAATGGCCCGCTGCCGATAGCCTACCTCGGCACCTCCTACTCTCAGACAGTCACCGCCTCCGGCGGCACCGCCCCCTACACCTACGCGCTGCAGAGCGGAGACCTCCCCAGCGGCGTGCTCATCTCCTCCAGCGGCGTCGTCAGCGGCACACCTGCGGCCAAGGGCACCTTCCCGGTGAATGTGAAAGTCACAGACGCCTACGGCTGCTCTCAGACCTTCAGCCTCAGCATCCAGGTGCTCACCCTCTCCATCGGCAATCTCGTCTTTGAAGACTCCAACAACAACGGCGTCAAAGACACCGGAGAGCCCGGCGTGGCCGGTGCCACCGTGCAGCTCTTCACCACGGGAGATGACAATGCCATCGGCGGCAGCGGCACTGCCGCAGACACACAGGTGGGCGCGGACTTCACCACCGACTCCACCGGCGCCTATCTCTTCAGCTCCCTGCCCTCCGGAAACTACTACGTCAAAGTCACCCCGCCTGCCGACTACCTCTACACTGGCGGCACGCCTGACACCGCCGATGACAACGTGGACAACAACAACGATGGCGCGCAGCCCGGCGGCGCTGGCACGCCTGTCTTCAGCCCCATCGTCAATCTCTCCGGCGCAGCCGAATCCATGACCGATGGCGACACCGATCCCAACACCAACCTGACCGTGGACTTCGGCCTCTGGTCCAGCGTGGCCGTGGGCAACTTCATCTTCCTCGACATCAACGGCGACGGCGTCCGCAATGAAGGCGAAAGCCTGGGCAACATCTACGTGGAGCTCTACGCACAGGGTGCCACACCCGGCGTGGACACCCCCGTCAGCGTCGGCACCTCGGGTTGCAGTTGCAAAGGCCGCTACTACCTCGACGGCCTCAATCCGGGCATCTACTTCCTGCACATCCCCGCTTCCCAATTCTCCGCCGGCATGCCGCTGCAGGGCCTGCAGCCCATGTCCTCCGTCGTCGCTGGAGACGATGACGTGGGTCAGGATCTCATCTTCAACAACAACCCCGCCGTCAATGGAGCCAGCACCGCCGCCTTCACCCTGCGCCCCGGCTTCTGCCCGGTGGGCGCTGCCGAATCCGGCGCTGAAGGCAATACGGACGACGCCATCGACGCCCGTGTGGACCTCACCCGCGACCTCGGCATCGTGGCCCCTGCGGGCACCGGCTTTGCCGCCAGCGAAGCCATCCGCCGCTACATCGTCACCGGCGGCTTCGTCGCCAGCGTGCTGCCCGGTGCCTCCACCTTCGCCACATGGAGCCAGGACAGCGGCATCGGCGGACCTGCGGACGATCCCGATGAAGACGGCCTCTCCAACCTGCTGGAATACGCCCTGGGCACCGATCCCGCCAGCCCGCTGCAGCCGAACCGCTTTGCCCTCACGCACGACTCCACCGGCAGCCTCACCGCCCTGCTCACCGTGCCTACCGCCACGCACGATGACCTCATCATCAGCCTCGAAACCCTCACCGACCTGACTCAGTCCGGCAAAGCCACCTCGTGGAAGAAGCTCTCCATGGCCAGCACCACCACCATCAATGCCGATGGCACGCTCACCCGTGCGTATGGCACACTGGAAAAGCTGCTCGTCTTCAAGGGCCTCGATGGCGGCTACATCCGCCTGCACGTGGATCTGGATGCCAACCGCGATGGCGTGCCCGAGGCCACCGTGACCTCCGCCATCCATGGCTGGGGCCGCCAGAGCTTTGCCACCGGCTCCCGCACCTTCAGCATGCCGCTGCTCAATGCCGCCTTCTTCACCGGACGCGCCGTCTCCGTCAGCAGCAATGAGGTCATGCTCCCCGCCATCATCACCCTGCCCGCAGGCTCGCTCTACCTGGAGGCTCTCGACGGCCCGCTGGCCGGTCAGCGCTTTGAAATCGACGCCACCGCCAGCTCCGGCAACACCGTGGTGCTGCAGGGCTCTCAGGACTTCAGCGGCCTGGCCGGTGCGCATATCTGCATCCGCCTGCACCACACCCTGGCCGATCTCCTGCCACCCGCCGCCTTCAGCAGCGAAGACCGCGTGCTCTTCTTTGACCCCGCCGCAGGCAACTACACCACCTGCACCAACACCAGCGGCTCCTGGATCAGCGACATCCTCAGCATGGACGCACGGCCCTTTGCCGCACACGAGGCCGCCATGGTCCAGATCCGTGGCGCGGGCGCTGTGCTCATGTTCACTGGCGAAGTGCGCCAGACCAGCCTCGCCACCGCGCTCGTGGCTGGCACACAGCTCATCGCCCCCGGCTGGCCCGTCGTCACCCAGGCCCCCGTCAGCGGTCTGACCTCCGGCCTCACCCCGGACAGCGCCGACCGCCTCCGCATCTGGGACGGCGACACCACCCCGAGCGCCACCGACTACACCGGCTACTACCTCGACGGCACCACCAACCCGCCCGCCTGGAAACCCCAGACCGCCCCGGCCCCCGACGCCAACCTCTTCCCCTTCCACGGCTACTTCCTCATCCGCACCGCCCCCGGCCTGCTGAAGCAGGCGCAGCCGTGGTGAGGATGACGAAACCGTGCCCGCCTGAGCGTGAAATCATGGACATGAAATGCGCTCATTTTTGTTTCCTGTTTCCCGGCTTCATTTCCACGCGCTTGCCGTCTCGTTTCCAAAGTCCCTGGGCAGCTGCGCCTTCGTTTCCATCTTCGTTTCCACCAGCGTCTGAAAAACCCCTTCGTTTCCCGTTTCCGCCTAGGGGGCACTTTTGGAGACACGAAGCGCGATCACAGGCCAGAAGTGTGTCTGGCGCAGAGAAATCCCGCCCCCCATGCACCTCCACCACGAGGCCCCAGGAAGCAGCCCCGGAGCTTCTTTATAACCTCTGGAAAAAAGTTTCCATGTTTCCATCCCTAGAGGTGGAAACTTGGAAACTTTTTCAGCAGCGCACCGCATGGCATCTGAGCGCACCAGTGATACCACGGTCTGTTGAAAACAAGCCTGCAAGACCAGGACGCATTCGCTGGAGGCGGACACTTTAAAAAGAGGGAATGCGAATGGGCAGCAGACCACGCCAGGAGAAAGGACTCCACGGACGCGTACAGCGCATCCCAACCCTCCAGAGCAGCACGGCATTGTAGAGTCGTCATCCTCCACAGGGCTGGTAGGGAACCGCTGCGCCGGGTCCGAAGATTCGGGTCTGTAGCGGCGAGGGCGCTCAAAAAGGTGCGCCGTCCCTGCAACGAGGAAAGGCGGAGCACTGAGCGCCACGAGTGCCCACATGCACCCCATGCCATCCATGGCCCACAGCCGGGCATCACGCCTCACTGCTCTCGACCACAGCGAGCCCCTTCTCAGCGGCTGCGCCATGAGCCAGGACACCAAGCCCGCCACCACCCTCCAAGCATACCGTCAGCCAGTCATGAAAAAATCATGACATGCCCCACCCCCATGGATACCCATGCATCCATGCACGCCAGCTCTTGGTATATGATATTATCATATAAAATACCACACACTACCCCGCTATGGCAACCAGCAAAAAGCCTGTCCATCCAATGGCAGCCAGTGCGGGCCTGCTCTCTCAGCCACCAGATCCGTTTTCCACGGATCATCCCCCTGGCCAACCCCTCCACCATAACCTCTGGAAAAGTTTCCAAGTTTCCACCTCTAGGGATGGAAACATGGAAACTTTTTCAGACCATGCACCATGTGGCACCACAGCGCACCCAGCGCCAGCCGCCCGGTCGTAGGATGGGTGTGGCGACAGCCCGTTAGCCCTTCGTAGCACGCAGTGCGAAGAATGGGCCCGTCCATCAGCGCGTGGAATCCCCCCGGCATTCACCCCGCCCCTTGCACCCAGGCGGTTTGACGCAGCTCAGCCTCCAAGATGAAGCCCCCCTGCCGGTGCTTCAAACACCCGCCACCCATGGAAACGAAAAACCTCATTTTTCGTTTCCACTTTTTCAGCCTCGTTTCCCAGCCAGTTCCACCTCGTTTCCACACCGCCACAGCTTCCCCTGGTGAAAACAGCCTCGTTTCCATCCTCCAACCGCTTCGTTTCCACAGCCTCGTTAAAATCCACCTTCGTTTCCACCAGCACTGCCCCCTGGAAAGGAAACGAGACACGAAGCAGATCACCCCACCTCCACCTACCTCATCCCACTTGGCAGGACGAAATCAGACACCGAGACAGCACCGCCGCAGGCACATCCGCCCCCATCAACTCGGGCACAGCATCCGAAGGCGAAGCCATCAGCCCATAACTGGTAGCCAGAGCGCCCCCTTGTATGCCACGCCCCGATGGCGGAGCCATCCGATGCCTCCTTTACTTCGCCAGAAACTCATCCAGCGCGGCTTTGGTGATGCGGTACTGCGTGCCGATCTTCTTGGCCTTGATGTCGCCTGCTTCGATGCTGGAGATCACATCGGCCTCGGTGACACCGAGGGTCTGGGCCACCTGGGCGGGGGTGAGGATTTCCACGGCAGGTGCGGCGGCTGCGGGAGCCGGGGCGGCAGAGGCTGCAGCGGGATTCATGTTGAAGGCTCCCTGCGCCATCATGTTCTGCGCCATGCCAAAGCCCATGGCGATCTCGGCGGCGGATCCAGCCGGGCCGGTGCCACCTTTGGCCATGCCTTCGGCCATCTGAAATTTCACGTAGTCGTTCAGGTTGCCGATGGCGCTCATGCTGCTGCGCTTGTCGATGGCGGCCTCCACCTCCGGCGGCACGCTGGCGTTTTCCAGGATGAAGCTGGTGATCTCCAGCCCGTACTTGCTCTGTGTGACGGGGTTGATGATGGGCAGCAGCGCCTCTCCCAGCTCGGAGTAGCGGGTGGCCAGGTCCAGCACGGGCACCTTGGCGCTGGCCAGCGCATCGGTGAACACGCTGACAATGCGGCTGCGCATGGTGTCGGCAAATTCATCCAGGCGGAAGTGATTGTCCGTTCCTGCCACCTCCTTCAGGAAGAGCTTGGGGTCGGTGATCTTGAAATCAAAGGTGCCAAAGGCGCGCACGCGCACGATGCCGAAATCCGGGTCCCGCATCATGATGGGGTTGCTGGTGCCCCATTTGTTGCCGGTGAAGAGGCGCGTGGTGACGTAGTACACGTCCGCCTTGAAGGGGGACTCCAGGCCGTATTTCCATCCCTTGAGCGTGGAGAGGATGGGGATGTTGTCCGTGGTCAGCGTGTGCTTGCCGGGGCCAAAGGTGTCGCCGTATTCACCGAGGTAAACAAACTGCGCCACCTGCGACTCGCGCACGATGAGCTGCGCGCCGCGTTTGATCTCCTTGTCCTCGTCCGGAAAGCGCCAGGAGAGCGTGTCGCGGGAGTCGTCGGTCCACTGGATGATTTCCAGAAACTGTCCTTTGAGGTAATCCATCAGGCCCATGGTCGTGTGTGGTGGGGGTAAGTTTTTTTCGTTGGTCTGGCTGAGAACAAGGCCGATGTTAGAGGGCCGCCTCCGGCTTGGCGAGTGCAAATGCGGGCTGTGTTTTGTAAAGCATCCCTCACTGCAACTCAGTGCTTTGCCGATTGATTCCTTAAATGGCTGGTTAACATTGATATTTCACTTATGTCCCTTGCTGATCAACTCCAAGCCGCCGTCACCTCCGGGCACCTCCTCCCCGCCAGCCTCGAAAACATCAAAGCCCTGCTCGCCGCCAGCGACAATCCGGTTTACCGCGCCAGCATTGAGGAGCTCGCCGCCGCAGGCGAGTGGGCCGAGCTGAACGACCGCTTTTTCCAGGCGCTGAAGTTTGGCACCGGCGGCCTGCGCGGGCGCACCATCGGCAAGATCGTCACCAAGGCCGAGCGCGGCGCAGCCCCTGCCGACCAGCGCCCGGACCACCCCTGCGTGGGCACGAACTCGATGAACTTTTACAACGTCAGCCGCGCCACCCGTGGGCTGGTGACGTACATCAAGGCCTGGCGCGAAAACGCCAAGCTCGGCGGCAAGCCCAGCATCGTCTTCTCCCACGACACCCGCCTCTTCTCGCCGGAGTTTGCGAAGTTCTGCGCCAAGATCGCCACAGACTGCGGCGCCGACGTGTACCTCTTTGACGGCTGCCGCGCCACGCCGGAGATGTCCTTTGCCGTGCGCCAGCTCCGCGCAGACGCGGGCGTGATGCTCACCGCCTCCCACAACCCGCCGCATGACAACGGCTACAAGGTGAACTTCAACGACGGCGCGGGCATCGTGGAGCCGCACGCCACCGGCATCATCAAGGATGTGAACGCCATCAAGGACGAAAGCTACACCGCCCTGCCCGAGGCCGAGCAAGGCAAGCTGACCCTGCTGGGCGATGAGATGGACCAGCAGTACCTCGCCCGCGTGGAAACCATGATGCTGCAGCCCGAGCTGCTGAAGCAGGAGAAGGCCAAGGCGCTCAAGATCGTCTTCACCGCCCTGCACGGCACCGGCGGCGTGCTCGTGCCCGTGCTGCTCAAAAAGCTGGGCTTCACCTTCCTCACCGTGCCGGAGCAGGACGTGCGCGACGGCCGCTTCCCCACTGTGAAGTCTCCGAATCCGGAAAACGCCTCGGCCCTGCAGATGGCGGTGGATCTGGCGAACAAGGAGGGCGCGGACATCATCATCGGCACCGACCCCGACTGCGACCGCATGGGCGTGGGCGTGCGCGACTCCAGCGGCAAAATGGTCCTGCTCACTGGCAATCAGGTGGGCTCCCTCATGGGCTGGTACCGCATCAAGACCATGCTGGACCTGGGCATTCTCAATGACGGCAACAAGGCCAATGCCGTGCTGCTCAAGACCTTTGTCACCAGCCCGATGCAGGACGCCATCGCCGCCAAGTACGGCATCAAGTGCGTGAACACCCTCACCGGCTTCAAGTGGATCGGCGCCAAGCTGGCGAAATACGAAGCCCGCCTGCCTGCCGAGATCCTGAAAACCTACCGCGACCTCAATGCCGCAGACAGCCGCGCCGCACGCCTGAAGCACAGCACCTTCCTCGTCTTCGGCGGTGAGGAAAGCTACGGCTACATGGGCGATGACTTCAGCCGCGACAAGGACGGCAACGGCGCCGTGGTCATGTTTGCCGAGCTGGCCGCCTACGCCGCCAGCCTGGGCCTCACCGTGGCCGGCCTGCTGGACAAGGTGTACTGCGAGGTGGGCTACTTCCTGGAGCGCAATGAGAGCAAGGTCTTTGAAGGTGCCACGGGTGCCGCGCAGATCGCCAAGCTGGCCGACAGCTACGGCAGCAATCCTCCCAAGGAGGTGGATGGCTCCGCCGTCATCAAGGTGCGCGACTTCCGCAAGGACGAGATCGCCGACGAGGAAGGCGAAGTGGTGCAGAAGGAGAAGATGCTCTTTGTGGATCTGGCAGACGGACGCAGCTTTGCCGTGCGCCCCTCCGGCACCGAGCCGAAGATCAAATACTACATGTTTGGCCGCAGCGTCCCCGCCGCCGGTCAGAGCCTGAGCGCCGACGAACTCGCCGCCGCCAAGGCCAAGGTCTCCGCCGGTCTCGCCTCCATGTGGGCCTGGCTGGACAAGGACATCGACGCCCGCCTGGCCGAGTAACCAGCCCGGCAAAGGCCAACGCATATCACACCCACACGAAAGGCGGGAGCGGCGCACAGCCCTCCCGCCTTTCTGCGTATGGCGGCATTCATTTGGACTGCGGTCGCGAAGGGAGGAACGACCGCAGCTACCGCTTTCGTGGGCAAGGTGAATGTACGGAGACCACCGGCACTGAGAGGCGGACGCTGATTGGCACGCTCAAGCACACTTCGCGCACACCTGCGACGAGACACCCGAAAGCGGCAGCTTCACTTCCTCCTTCGCTCTCTGATCTATGAAGGACCGGCCTTTCCTCGTTGCGCAGCCGCACTACAAATTTGCCCCGCTTTTCCGCTGCCCTCCAAAAATCCGCACTCATTCTTGAATGCGGCTGAACAAACTCCCGCCGCGTTCGTCTATTCAGAAACGACTCATTCCTGAGACGGCAGCTTGGAAATTGTGGCTTGCAGTTCCCAGGAAGTTAAGAACTATTAACCATTATGAAATCTCGAACCCCTCTAAGGGAGCTGCTCAGTCCAATGAGACTGGGCTGGTGGTGCATCGCCGCTGTGATGACCACGACAGCGTTTGCTCAGACGCAGCGCTATTACCCGCAGCAGGGTGGTTACCCCCAGCAGGGCTACAATCAGCCGCCGCCCTCCTACTACCCGCCGCAGCAGCCTCAGCAGGGGTATGCGTATCCTCAGCAGCCCCAGGGAGGCTATGCCTACCCGCAGCAGCAGACGCAATATGAGAGCCCGCTGCAGTTCCTGCCCAAATTTGGCCAGCGCATGAGCCAGATGGTGCGCCGTCTTTTCTACGGGCAGGACCCCACCGGCTACGACTACCCGCAGCAGGGCTACAATGGCAGCTACAGCCTGGACGGCACGCCGCGCCAGCCCTCCGCCCCGGCCTACCCGCAGCAGCAGCCTGCCTACAATCAGCCGCCCCCCGGCTACCAGCCAGCACCTCAGCAGCCGCAGCAGCCCGGCTACCAGTATCCCCCGCAGCAGCAGCAGCCTCAGGGACAGCCGCGCTACAACTACCCGCCGCAGCAGCAGTCCACGGCACCCCAGCAGCCGCAGAAGCAGCCCCCTGCCACTTCCAGCAAGAGCACGCCGCCTGCCACCTCCACGCAGAGCAAGACCACCACCACGCACAAATACACCCCGCCCAAGGTGACCGACTCCCCGCCTGAAAAGACGACGAGCAAAACCCCTGCAACCAAGCCCAAAAAGGAAACCCCGCAGGAGGCCCCGCCGCGCCGCTCCGAGTCCACCGCCAGCACCAGCCCAGCCAAGGACTTCCCCCCGCCCACTTCCTCCTCCGGCAGCGGCAGCGGCGGCTCCTTCCTCAAAGGCAGAAAGACCGCCAAGCCCGGCCGTGTGATCAGCCCCTACCCGCCCTACAAGGAGCTGGACATCACCGGTCTGGAGAGCGGATCCCTGGCCCTGGACCCCACGACACAGAAAGTCTTTGAGGTGCCTTGAGCATCCTCCACCCGTCCACCGCCTTAGCCACCCTTTGGAAATCCCGGCATCCACCGGGATTTCTACTTTTATGCCAGACTCTGGTCTTTTCTGGAATCCAAAAATAAATGCAGCTCTGGCCTGATGTTTGCTTGCTTATTCACCCGGATGGCGCTTGGCTGTCCACCAACCATTCATGGCCGACCACGGACTCCAGCAGTTACAGACACAAAAGCTCGCCATCGGGCCGCAGATGCAACAGAGCCTGCAGATCCTGCAGGCCCCCACGCTGGAACTGCGCCAGATCATCCAGCAGGAGATCGAAGTGAACCCGGTGCTCGAACTCGAAGCCCCCGAGACCTCCATCCAGGACGCCATTCCTGACGATCCCGATGACCGCAGCACGGACGACAGCGACATCGACGCCCTGACGCAGATGGACGACGAATGGCGCGAGTACTGGCAGCAGAGCCGCCAGCAGACCGCCACCCGCCGCAGCGACGACCAGGAGCGCTGGCAGTTCCTCATGGACTCCATCGTGGCGCAGACCACGCTGCAGGAGCACCTGCTCTCCCAGCTCCACACCTCCGACGCCAAGCCCGCCGTGGCGGAGCAGGTGGAGTTCCTCATCGGCAATCTCGACGACCGCGGCTTCCTCAACACCCCGATCGACGACCTCAGCCTGAACCACGGCATTCCCATCGACTCCCTGCGCACCGCCAAAAAGCTGCTGCAGAGCTTTGACCCCGTGGGCGTGGGCTCCGAGGACCTGCGCGAGTGCCTGCTGGTGCAGCTCGAGCGCCTCGGCAAAAAGCAGAGCCTCGCCTGGCGTCTGGTGGATCAGTACATCGACGACCTCGCCAACAAGCGCTACCCCATCCTCGCCCGCAAGCTGGGCGTCCCGCTGGAGCAGATCTCCCGTGCGGCGGACTTCATCAGCACGCTGGACCCGCGCCCCGCGCAGCGCTTTGCCGTTTCGTCCAACAACTATGTCACCCCCGACGTCGTGGTGGAGCGCCAGGGCGGCGAATGGGTCGCCGTGATGACCAACGACGACCTGCCGCACCTGCGCATCAGCAACACGTACAAAGACCTCCTCTCCCAGCCCAGCAACAACGGCGAGGTCCGCAACTACGTGCGCGACAAGATCCGTAGCGGCAAGTTCCTCATCCGCTCCATCCATCAGCGCCAGCAGACGATCCACCGCATCGCCACGCAGATCCTCAAATACCAGCGCGAGTTTCTGGAAAAGGGCACCAATTTCCTCCGCCCGCTGAACATGGCCACCGTGGCCGATGAAGTGGGCGTGCACGAGACGACCGTGAGCCGCGCCATCGCCGGCAAGTACATCGCCACACCGCATGGCGTGTTCGACATGAAGTTCTTCTTCTCCCACGGCGTAAAGACCGAATCCGGCGACGACCTCAGCAACACCAGCGTCAAAAACGCCATCGCCGATCTCATCAAAAACGAGCCCAAGCACAAGCCCCTCAGCGACGACAAGCTCGCCAAAATGCTCGACGGCCAGGGCATCAAAGTCGCAAGACGCACCGTGGCGAAGTACCGCGAAGCACTGGGCATCCTGCCAAGCCATCTGCGGAAGTCGTTTTCGTAAGGGAGAAATCTCACTCAGCGAAGTTGAGCACAACGCCCTCCTTCGCCCCTACAGTCGAAGCACGGTGAAAGTATAGATGGCGGAGCCATCCCAGCCTGTANNGAGCGAAGCGACACCCCTCGTAAGCGCACCCATCGCCTCCCTCAGGTACTCGCATCGCGTAGCGATGCCAGCACTCACGTCCACAAAGCCCCTTCAATGCTACATCGCGGCGTAAGAAGTCATTGTGAGAGCAGTGCTCACTTCTATCGTTTGTATGACGCCCCCGCCCACAGCACCATGCCCAACACGTACACCAGCCAGCACTATCACATCGTCTTCTCCACGAAGAACCGCACGCCCTGGCTCTCACGTGAATGGCGTCCGCGTTTGTTTGAGTACCTCGGCGGCACTCTGCGCGGCATGGACGCGCATTCTCACGAAACCGGCGGCGTGGCCGACCACGTGCACCTCGTCGTTTCATTGAAACCCACGCACATGATCTCCAAGGTGCTGCAGGAATTGAAGAAAGCCTCGTCCACCTGGATGCACGAGGAAATGCGTGTGGCGGACTTTGCCTGGCAGGACGGCTACGCAGCCTTCACCGTCAGCGCATCGGGGCTTCCCGAGGTGATCTCATACGTGCGCGATCAGGAAGAACATCATCGCACGCGCAGTTTTCGAGAGGAGCTGGAGATCATGCTCAAAAAATCGGGCGTCAGCTTTGATCCAAAGTATCTGGATTAAGGAAAGGCAGCGAGTCAGATGGTGGCACCATCACCCACCGTGCGCGTAATCGCGACATCATGGGCCGCGAGTGCTGGCATCGCTACGCGATGCGAGAACCTTCATGCGTGGTGTCGCGCCGTGTTCGAGGGGTGTCGCTTCGCTCAACCCCTCGCTACAGGCTATGATGGCTCCGCCATCAACTTGCGCATATCATTGCTCACCCTTCTTTCAACTTCTTGCCCTTGGCTGCCATGGCACACCATTCATCTCTACCACACGTCATCTTTCACAACAACCACTGAGCTTGCGCACCACCCCGCCACGACGCGCACACCATTGCTCATTTTACAACAGAGTGGGCGCAGCTACCCTCGGGCTCATGACCTCCCGCCAAGTCATCATGACCACACGCTGGCTGCTCGTGCCAGTGGCGGCGCTTTCGGGCATCGTAGCGGCCCTTTTGCCATCATTCGTCGTGAACAGCCTCATTCACAAAATCCTTTGGAGCAGCGGCCGTCACATGCCCGGAAAAGAGTTCATGTCTTTTTACAGCATTCCCATCTGCGGTGCGTTTGCGGCCTGCTTTTTCGTCCTTCTGGGGACGAGAGCCGCACCGACACATCGATTTATCGTTTCCATCATCCTGCTCATCATCGGAGGCAGCATTGCATGGTACTGCGTTGGCACCATGTATGAACCAGCCAGCTTTGCAGAGCACCCCGAACGCCAGCCACAAGTGCGTGTTTGGCAGCCCATCATAGCCACCTACTCAGGAGGAGTTGCCGCCTGCATCATGGTTTATTTTCGCGCCAGCTTGAGTCGAGTGTTTCGCTTCAGACGCTTCAAATAAACCGCCGCGCCACCGCCGTGTAAAACGCCAGCACCTTCTCCACCTCGGCGCACTCCACGTACTCCACCGCCGCGTGCGCCTGATCGATGCTGCCGGGGCCGAACAGGATCGTGGGGATGCCCATGCGGGAGAACTTGCTGGCATCACTGCCAAAGGGCACACCGCAGACTTCGTCATTGCGCTGCATCTCTCCCAGCAGCGTGCGCGCCAGCTGCACCAGCGGCTCGCCAGCATCGGTCTGAAAGGCCCAGTCCTGCAGCATCGGGGTCTCCATCTCCGCCACCACATCAGGGTGCTGCTTCATAAGATCATCCAGCAGCACCTGGTAGTGCGCCAGCACCTGCGGCACCTCTTCGCCGGGGAGCAGGCGGCGGTCGATCTCGATCACCGCCTCATCCGGCACAAAGTTCACCTGCACGCCGCCGTGGATCACGCCCACATTGCAGGTGCCCGGCCCGAGCAGCGGATGCGCCGCAGGCTGCATGCGCGCATGGTCTTCATTCAAAGCCAGCACCACACGCGCCATCGCCGTGATGGCATTCACACCCAGATGCGGCTTGGAGCTGTGTGCTGCTTTTCCCTTCGTCTTGATGCGCCAGCGCAGCACGCCCTTGCTCGCGATCACGCAGCGGAACTCCGTCGGCTCTGCCACCACGGCGGCATCGGCCTTCAGTCCCTCGCACAGCTTCACCACACCACGGAATGAGTACTCCTCATCCACCACGGCCGCCATCCACACCTCGCAGGGTGGCAGCTCGCCGCTGGCGTGAATGTCCGCCACAGCGTGCATCATCGCCACCAGCCCTGCCTTGTCGTCCACCGAGCCACGGCCATGCATCTTGCCATCACGCACCACGGGATCAAAAGGATCAATCGTCATGCCCTTGATCGACACGGTGTCCATGTGCGCCTCAAAGACGATGCGGCGCGTGGAGTCGCGCCCGGGGATGCGGGCGATGACATTGTTGCGTCCGGGAAACACCTCCTGCTCCCACACCTCGATGCCGCGCTGCTCAAAGAAACCGCGCACATACGCCGCAGCGGCCGCCTCGCCCGGACCGCCCTCATAGGAGCTGTTGATGCTGTTGATTCGGACGAGGTCGGCGAGGGTCTGGAGAACGGGAGACATTCGCACAGCCTAGTCAAACTCACCTCCGCAGCAAGAAGGTGCGTTTTCTGGCCGTAGTTTTGCTGTCTCATGAAAGCCGCTTTTTCCATCGCCCTGGTCACGACGCTGCACGCAGCAGGCGTCGCAGCCTCCGCGCCTGCGGAGGATGCCAAGATCGCTTTCTTCGAAAAGACCATCCGCCCCATCCTCATCCAGCGCTGCTATGAGTGCCACTCCGTGGAGGCGGGCAAGAGCAAGGGCGGCCTGCTCATCGACTCGCGCGATGCCATTCTCAAAGGGGGCGACAGCGGCCCGGCCATCATCGCAGGGAATCCGGACAAGAGCCACATCATCGAGTCCGTCCGCTATCAGAACCAGGATCTGCAGATGCCGCCCAAAGGGGCCATGCCCGCCGCCGAAGTGAAGGCGCTGGAGGAGTGGGTCAAGATGGGTGCGCCAGACCCGCGCGAGGCCGTCATCTCTGGGAAACCCAGCGCACCGCGCATCATTGATCTCAAGGAAGGGGCCAAGCACTGGGCCTTCCGCCCCATCGCCACACCGCCGGTTCCCAAGGTGGGCGCGGCGAATGCGATAGACGCTTTTATCGGCGAAATGCTCGCAAAAAAAGGACTCAAGCTGGCTCCGCCTGCGGACAGGCGCACGCTCATCCGACGTGCCACCTATGATCTCACCGGCCTGCCGCCCACACCACAGGAGGTGGACGCCTTTCTTGGCGACACCTCCCCCGACGCCTTTGCCAAGGTGGTGGACCGCCTGCTGCGCTCGCCTCAGTATGGTGAAAAATGGGGTCGCCACTGGCTGGACGTGGCACGCTACTCCGACTCCAACGGTCTCGATGAAAACATCGCCCTCGGCACCGCCTGGCGCTACCGCGACTACGTGGTGCAGTCCATCAATGCGGACAAGCCTTTCGACCAATTCCTCACCGAGCAGATCGCGGGCGATCTTCTGGAAGCGAAGGACCTGACCACGCGCAAGGAACACACCACCGCCACCGCCTTCCTCAATCTCGGCGCGAAGGTGCTGGCAGAGCCGGACAAGGAGAAGCTCACCATGGACGTGGTGGACGAGCAGATCGACGTCATGGGCCGCGCCTTCATGGGCCTCACGCTCGGGTGCGTGCGCTGCCACGACCACAAGTTTGACCCCATCCCTCAGTCCGACTACTACGCCCTGGCCGCCATCTTCAAAAGCACGCAGAGCTTCAGCGTGGACCGCATCGGCGCGCTGAGCACCGCCTATGAGGCCCCCATGGGATCTCTGGAAGACTTTGCCGATGTCATCTCAACCGAGCGCGTGCTTAAAAATCAAAGAGCCGCCGTCTCCAAGGCCGAGGGGGATGCCATTGCCGCTCTACGCAAGGAGGTGCGTGCGCGTGCCGTCGATTACCTCATGGCCGCTGCCAAGCTGCCCGAAGCCCCCGTCATGAGCCAGGTGGAGCCCGTGGCCAAGGCCCACGGCCTGCGCCCGCACATCCTGCTGAACTGCCGCGTGTATCTCGCCGCCAATGAAAACCTGCCCTTCTTCAAGCCCTGGCAGGATGCACTGAATTCCGGCACGGTGGAGACACTGCGCGGCTACTACACCGCCGTCTTCACTGCCGCTGAAAAGATCCACCCAGCTGCGCCCGCAAAGCCAAAAGCCAAGGGAAAAGCGGAGGCAGCAGACGCCTATGCCGACTCCCTGCTGCATCAGGCACGCGCCGCGCTGGATGCCCCCGCAGGCTTCCTCGCGCTGCCACCGGAGCCCATCATCCTCTTCCCCAAAGACGTGGCCGAAAAAGTCCGCTCCCTGAAGGACACCATGATGACCACGGAGAGCAATCTCCCCGACCTGCCCACCACCATCGCAGTGTCAGAAGCCCCCAAGATTCTCAAAGAGCTGCCCATCCACATCCGCGGCAGCCATCTCGCGCTGGGCAAGCCCGTGCCGCGTGGCGTCATCCAGGTGGTGCAGGCATCTCTGAAGACGCAGCCTCAATTTCCCGCCGCACAGAGCGGCCGCCTGGAGCTGGCGCGCTGGCTGGCCAGCGCGGACCATCCGCTGACCTCCCGCGTCATCGCCAACCGCATCTGGTCCTGGCATTTCCGCCAGGGCATCGTGCCCACCACGGACAACTTTGGCCTGCTGGGCCAGCAGCCCACCCACCCTGCCCTGCTCGACTGGCTGGCCCGCTGGTTCACCACCAACGGCTGGAGCATGAAGGACATGCACCGGCTCATCATGAGCTCGCAGACCTATCAGCAGAGCTCCCTCTCCACTGCGCAGGGAGACGCGGCTGATCCTGAAAACCTGCTCCTCCATCACTTCCCCGTACGCCGCCTTGAGGCCGAGGAAATCCGCGATGCCCTGCTGCAAGTGGCCGGCAGTCTGGACACCACCATGGGCGGCAAGACCATCCCGCGCCGCAACCGCGAGTTTGTCTTCAACCACACCTCCAAGGATCTGACCACCTACGGCAGCACGCGCCGTGCGCTGTACATGCCCATCATCCGCAACAACCTCTACGATCTCTTCCAGCAGTTCGACTACCCGGATCCTGCCACCAGCACCGGCCTGCGCCACAGCTCCGTCGTCTCTCCGCAGGCCCTGCTCATGATGAACAGCGACCTCGCCACCGACGCCGCCCGCAACTTTGCCGCACGCATCTTCAAGCTCTCTGCTGACAAAGAGGCACGCCTCCGAGCCGCCTACCGCCTCGCCTTTGCCCGCGAAGCCACCGCCGAAGACCTCCGCCGCGCCGAAAACTACCTCACCGCCGCAGACGCCTCCCTCAACTCAAGCCAGCGTGACTCCACCAAACGCGAGCAGGAAGCCTGGGCCCTGCTCTGCCAGGCGCTGATGATGAGCAATGAGTTCATTTATCTGAGATAGCTCAGAAGTACGATGGACCCTCATGTCCGTCGGCCAGCGCTCACGCAAAATGCCTCGCTGTCAGCTCCTGCCCTCAGTTCTTTTCTCCTGCAAAAAGCGCCGCACCCACAGCGCTGGCGACCTTGGTGCCATGAACACGAAAAGCCCGCAGGCTCTGATTCCGCCAGTCGTCGCTTGACCACCCGCAGCTTTTGAGGACTACGTTGGCCCCTCAACGTGGACCTCAAGCTCATCAACCGTGAAATCCTGCTCTCCTTCTGGAAGGTGCATGTGCTGCACCATGCCGCCGAAGGCGAGGTGATCGGCCAGTGGATGCTCAAGGAGCTGCGCCACCACGGCTATGAAGTCAGCCCGGGCACGCTCTACCCGCTGCTCAAGCGCATGGAGAAAAACGGCTGGCTCACCTCCAAGGCGGACGCCGCACGCGGCCCCAAGGCACCGCGCGCCTACACCATCACGAGGGAAGGCCGCTCCGTGCTCAAGATCGTGCGTCAGCAGCTCCGGGAGCTGGGCGTGGAAGTGGGCAGACACTGACCCTGAAACGTGCTGCAAAAAACTGATCGCGCAGCACTCAACTGCCACCATATAGACCGCCTCCTTTCTAGAGGCCCCTGCATGGCATGCAGGGTGCTTTTCCATGACATCTCCCACTTTCACCCTCACCACCGCATCAGCGCACCATGTACGTCGGCAAAGACTTCCGTTTGATCCATCTCTGGCACTTCGCACGTCGGAACTTCATCGAGTCCCTGCTCATCAGCACCTTCGCGGTGCTTCTCTACCGTTTCGCCGGGCTGCGCTGGATCGCCATTCCCTTCCTGCCCATCGGCACCATCGGCACCGCTGTGGCATTCTTCGTCGGTTTCAAGAACAACCAGGCCTTTGACCGCCTGTGGGAGGCCCGCCGCCTGTGGGGTGGCATCACCAATGCCTCCCGCAGCTTCGTCGCCCACCTGAAGGCCAGCCTGCCCGCCGGTTCCGCAGATGTGCGCGAGGCAGCCTACCGCCACCTCGCCTTCATCAACATCCTGCGCCTGCAGCTGCGCCGCACCATCCCCTGGGCCACCAGCAAGGAAAACCTGCACAAGACCTTCGCAGGCGAGCGCCACGAGCTGGAGGAGTTTGAGAAAGGCCTCAAGCGCATCCTCGGAGAGCACGAAAAGATGCATTACTACGACCGCCTCAAGAGCCTCAACAACCCCGCCTGCATGCTCCTCAAGGTGCATGCAGAGCATCTCGCCAAGATGAAGCGCGAGGGCTCGCTCGATCCCTTTGAGCACATCGAGCTCATGCGCCTAGTCACCGAATTTCACAATCTCCAGGGCGGATGCGAGCGCATCAAGACCACCCCGCTCTTCCGCCAGTACAACATCTTCAGCCGCATCTTTGTGCACATCTTCATCCTGCTGCTGCCCTTTGGCCTGCTGAAGGACCTCAGCGCCCTCGTGGGCGGCCCCGGAGTCTGGCTCACCATTCCCTTTTCCATCCTCATCTCCTGGGTCTTTTACACCATGGAGCAGACCGGGGAGTTCAGCGAAAACCCGTTCGACAACGCCATCAACGACACCCCCATCTCCACCATCTGCCGCAACATCGAGATCGATGTCCGCGAGATCCTGGGAGAAGAGAAGCTGCCGCCAAAATTGCAGCCCGAAAACAACGTCCTCCTCTGACGGCTGGAGCGCCGCCTCCTGAAGCAGGGCTCCCCTCAGCGCCACGATCCTCGATGCGGGCCGTGGCAAAAAATGTGCTTTTTTGAGGAAAAAAGTTGTCCGCCATTCGTTTACGGTGCCCGTAATCGCCAGCCGACCTTTTTCTCCCATCCTCCCGCATGTCCCTTCCCCGCCTAGCCCTACGCCATCCGTGGACCGTCATCGTCATCGTCGTGGCGATCCTTCTGGGAGCCTGGCAGGCCAAGGAAAAGATGGCGCGCGATGTCTTCCCCACGCTGGGCATTCCCACCATCTACGTCGCACAGCCCTACGGCGGCATGGACCCGCTGCAGATGGAGGGCTACCTCACCTACTACTACGAGTACCACTTTCTCTACATCGCGGGGATCGAGCACGTGGAGTCCAAGAACATCCAGGGCGCTTCCATCATGAAGCTGCAGTTTCATCCCGGCACCGACATGTCCGCCGCGCTCTCAGAAACCATCGCGTATGTGAACCGCGCACGCTCATTCATGCCACCGGGCACCCCAGGTGCTTTCGTCACCCGCTTTGATGCAGGCAGCGTGCCGGTGGGAAACCTCGTCTTCTCCACCGAGAACCCCGCGCGCACCGTGGGCCAGATGCAGGACGCCGCGCTAAACATGGTGCGCCCGCTCTTTGCCACGCTGCCGGGTGTCTCGGCCCCGCCACCCTTTGGCGGCAGCGCGCGCACCATCTTGATCAATGTGAAGCCGGACCGTCTGCGTGCCTACGGTCTGTCTCCGGATGACGTCGTTGCCGCCATGACTGCGGCCAACACCATCAGCCCCAGCGGCAATCTCTCACTGCCCAACAGCTTCCCCATTGTCCCCACCAACGCGGTGGTGAAGAACATCCAGGATCTCGCCGCCGTGCCGGTGAAAGTTACCGACCAAGGCGCCGTGTATGTGCGCGATCTCGGCGAAGTCAGCGACGGCAGCGACATGATGTACAGCATCGCCATTGTGAACGGCCGCCGCACCGTGTACATGCCCGTGACCAAGCGCAGCGATGCCTCCACCCTCAGCGTCGTCGAGCTGGTGAAGCAAAACCTGCCCAAGTTCAAAGCGGCCTGCCCTGAAGACATCAACGTCACCTTCGAGTTTGATCAAAGCCCCTGGATCATCCGCGCCATCCGCGACCTGGTCAAAGAAGGCATCCTTGGCGCAGCGCTGACCGGCCTGATGGTGCTGCTCTTTCTGCGGGATTTGCGCAGCGCCTTCATCGTCGTGCTGAACATCCCCATCGCCATCGCGGCCGCCGTGCTCGCCCTGTGGATCGGCGGCTACACCATCAATCTCATGACCCTCGGCGGCCTGGCGCTCGCCGTCGGCATCTTGGTGGATGAGGCCACCGTGGAGATCGAAAACATCCACCGCCATCTAAAAATGGGCGGTGGCCGCTCGCTGGCGCGGCTGGTGCTGGACGCCTCGGAGGAAACCATCGGCCCGCGCTCTCTTTCCATGCTTTGCGTGCTGGCGGTGTTTGTGCCCAGCTTCTTCATGGCTGGCGCGGCCAAGGCTCTCTTCCTGCCGCTGTCTCTCGCCGTAGGCTTCAGCATGATCGCCTCCTACCTGCTTTCCAGCACGCTGGTGCCGGTGCTGAACATCTGGTGGCACCGTGAGGCATCGAATCGTAGCGAAACCGTCCCAGTGGCTTTGGCTGCCGCAAGCCGGAAGATCGCGCTGCTTTTCAAGCCCTCCATCGCCCTGCGCCACATCCTTGTGCCAGCCTACCTCGGCGGCGTGGTCTTCGCCATCAGCATCCTGCTCCCATTCCTCGGCACGGAGATCTTCCCGCAGATCGATGCCGGGCAGCTCCAGCTCCGCCTGCGTGCGCCCACGGCCACGCGGCTGGAAACCACCGAGCAGATCGCCCTGCGCACGCTGGCTATCCTTGGAGAGGAAACCGGCCCCGACAAAGTCGCCATCAGCATGGGCCTCGTAGGTGTGCATGCGCCGAACTATCCTGTGAATCTCATCCATCAGTGGAATAGCGGCCCCGAGGAAGCCATCCTGCAAATCCAGCTCAAGGAAGGCAGTGGTGTGGCCGTGACTCCACTGCGCGAGAAACTGCGCGCCCGCCTCGCTGCCGAGTTCCCGCAGGTGCAGTTCTCCTTTGAGCCTGCGGACATCGTCTCCCGCGTGATGGCGCTCGGCTCCCCCACGCCGATCGAGGTGGCGGTGGGTGGCAAGGACTTCGCCGCCAGCCGCGCGCATGCCGAGCTGCTCAAGACCAAGCTGGCCACGCTCAAAGACCTGCGCGATGTGCAGTTCAGCCAGACACTCGACTACCCCAGCGTGGATGTGCAGATCGACCGCGAACGCGCCGGACTGCTCGGCGTGAAGATGAGTGATGCCACCCGCAGCCTCGTGGCCGCCACCACCAGCAGCCGCTTCACTGTACCAAACTTTTGGGCGGACACCAAAACGGGCGTCAGCTACTCGCTTCAGGTACAGGTGCCGCAGCCGCTGATGAAGAGCCTCGAAGACCTGCGCAACGTACCCGTGACCGCGCAGAACCGCCCTCCTGTGCCGCTGCGAAACATCGCCAAAGTCACCGAAGGCAGCGTCATCGGCCAGTATGACCGCTACAACATGGCGCGCACCATTTCCATCACCGCCAATCTGCAGGGCCGCCCTCTCGGCAGCATCGCGAAAGAGGTGGAAAAAATCATCGCCGCCAATCCCGCACCAGCCGGAGTCAGCGTAGTGCTGCGCGGTCAGGTGCAGCCGCTGAAGGAGCTGCAAAGCGGCCTGCAGACCGGCCTCCTCATGGCCATCATCACCATCCTCCTGCTGCTCGTGGCCAGCTTCCAAAGTGTGCGCCTCGCTTTCATCGTGCTCACCACCATCCCCGCCGCGCTGCTCGGGGTGGTGCTGGCCCTCATGCTCACCGGCACCACACTGAACCTGCAGAGCTTCATGGGCGCCATCATGTCTGTGGGAGTGGCGGTGGCCAATGCCATCCTGCTCGTCACCTTCGCGCATCGCGCGCAGATGGGTGGTATGAGCAAACGCGACGCCGCGCTGGAGGGAGCCACCTCACGCCTGCGCCCCATCCTCATGACCACGCTGGCCATGATCGCGGGCATGATCCCCATGGCCCTCGCACGCTCCCAGACCAGCCCGCTCGCCATCGCCACCATCGGCGGCCTCGCTCTCGCCACCGTGGCCACACTGCTGGTGCTGCCTGCCGTTTACGCACTGCTCGCATCCCAGACCGCCAAACCCGCTTCGCTGGAACCTCTCGAATCTTGAATCACCGAGGTCCAGCCAGCCACCCGCATCCCACAACCTACCATGAGCCGCCATCCTGTCCGCCGTATCCTCCTGAGCTTGCCGCTGCTCTCGCTCTTTCTTGGCGCATGCACTCAACCCCAGCCCGTCGAAGCCCGACACCCAACGCGAGGTGTCGTCGAATTTGACGCCCAAGGCATCAAACGTGTAATCCTCCGTGCTGGCGAAGCCGCCGAGGCCACAGCCACCGTCAGCGAAGCCACAACCGCCCCCCCAGTGATCAAAATTTCTGCCCGTCCCGCCGGCGGTGCCGCTGGCTACCACCCCGCAGATCCGCACTGGCGCGAGACACCCGCCGCAGCTTGGGGCATGGACTTCGCCGCCAGCCGCTTTGGTAGCACCCTCGTCATCTCCACCAAGAACGAGATCAGCTACATCCACCACCAGTACCGGCTGAAGGACATCCAAATTATTCTTCCCTCCAAATCTCTCCGCTTCATCCGCCTGTCCCGCCAGCTAAACGGCGACGGCGCTCCAGACCTCTCCCGCCCCTGATTCATCCGCCGCTCGGTGGAGTGACGACGCCCCATCGCCACTTTGTGCCCAGCCATCACCTATCTTGCGCCCCACCATCCAATCCCCCATGCGTCTCCTGCTTTTCCTTCTCCTCGCTTCCGCCGCATCCGGTCTCGACCTTCCCGCCGCGAAGCCTTCCACCGGCACCATCCACCGCTGGGTCTCCTTGCCCGCTACGCTTGCCCCATGGCAGCAGGTAATGCTTCACGCCAAGGTCACCGGCTACATCGCGGCCATCAGCGTGGATAAAGGCGACTCCGTCAAATCCGGTCAGGTCATCGCGCGCATTGAGGTGCCGGAGCTCCAGGCCGATCTCGCCAAATCGAAAGCTGAAGTCAACGCCGCCAGCATCGAGGTAAAGCGCATGCACGAGGCCCGCGCCAAATCCCCCGATCTGGTGCTGCCGCAAATCATCGATGAACTGGAGGCCAAGCTGGCGATCTCCAAGGCAGGCATGGAGCGCATCACCACACTGCTCGCGTTTGCCGAGATCAAAGCTCCCTTTGATGGCATCGTCACCGCACGTCATGTGGATGCCGGCGCCCTCGTCACCGCCAACACCAGCAAGATCGTCGAGATCGTCGATGCCAGCACGCTGCGCCTGCAGATTCCTGTCACTGAAATGGAGACCTCGCTCGTCGCCGTGGGCAAACCCGTCAAAGCCCAGATCGATGCCAGCGGCCCCGCGCCCGTGGAGGCCAGCATCTCCCGCATCGCCTACGCGCTCGATCCTGCCACCCGCACCATGCTGGCCGAGGCCGACCTGAAAAACGCCGAACTCAAACTCCGCCCCGGCATGTACGCCATGGCCAAGATCGCCGTGGAAAAGCACGACAACGCCACCCTCATCCCCGTGGCCGGACTGGTGATGGAAAAGACCAATGCCTTCGTCTTCAAACACGTGGACGGCAAAGCCATCAAGACCGCCGTAAAACCTGGCTTCAACGACGGCACGAATGTCGAGATCCCCGAGCTTAAAGCCGAAGACGTGATCCTCCTGCCCGGCACCACGCTGCTGACGGACAAGCAGGCAGTCACTGTGAAATAAGCCTCTTGCCGTTAGTCCACCGCGCATTCCATGACAAAAACGAATCACAGAAAAAGCCGCTGGTGGATCGATTGCATAATGATGCTTGTGATCGCGGCCTGCACGTTTTGCATACTGCTTCTCGGCGGACATAGCATTGCTTTTGTATGGCAGGTTTTTGCAGAACGTCCTGCGGATGTCTTTTTCTCCCCCTTCGGTCAACCCTTATGGGCAGCCTTGTTGCTGCCAGCATCATCATTTCTACCTTTCAAAGCGGCGGCTGTTCTTCGTTGGTTATGCTTGTTGCTGTTAGTCGGGTTTTTCATTTTCATTTCCATGATGACAGAAAAACCTGATTGGACGTTTGCAACCGCAAGCCCCTTGATGATCGCCTCCATCATCCAGCTTGTGAGAACGATTCGACTCCAACGGCATTCACACACTCCAGCCTCCTCATAACATGAAAATTTCAAGGCTCGCGTCATCTTTCATTCATCATTTGGCTCTGCTCTTTTTCACGGCCTCCCTCCACGCCGCCGAGCCCGCTCCCTCCTTCGTCGATCTGCGCACTGTCATGCGCCTCGCAGGTGCGAACAACGACGAGATCCAGCTCGCGCGTGCGAAGCACGATGAAGCCGTGGCGGAGTCAAAGCAGGCCTGGCAGCGCTTCTGGCCGGCCCTGAGCATTGGTGCCGGGTATCGCGGACATGAGGGCCGCCTGCAGGACATTCTGGGCAATGTGTACAACGTGAACAAGCAGTCCTACAATGTGGGCACGGGCGTCGTGATCGACTGGTCGCCGGGAGACATCTACTACTCCGCACTGGCCGCCAAGCAGCGCGCCCTTGCAGCGCAGCATCTGGCGGAGAAAGCACGGATCGACATCCTGACGCAGTCGGTGGAACGCTACTACGACCTGCTCGCCACCGAGGCCATGCTTACCATCATCGCCGAGGATCTGGTGATCACCGAAGACTACGGCAAGCAGCTCGAAGGAGCCGTGACCGCAGGCACCGCCTTCCGCGCTGATCTGCTGCGTGTGAAGTCGCAGGTCAGCCGTGCCAAGCTGGCCATCCGCCAGGGACAGGAGCAGCGGGATCTCGCCATGGCCAAGCTGGCCGAAATCCTCCGTCTCACTCCCGATGCCACGCTGCGCCCTGCCAAGTCCGACCTCGTGCCCGTGAAGATGATGGCCGGCAAAGGCGTGGCCTCCATGATCTCGCAGGCACAGCAGAGACGCCCGGAAGTGCAGGCCGCCACGGCCATTCACAGCTCCATGGATGCAGAGAAAGACCGCGCGCGCGTGGCCCCGCTGATCCCCACCGTGCAGGCGGGCTACACCGCAGGCGGACTTGGCGGCGGCCCCAATGTGGGCAACCGCTGGGGCAACTTTGGCAGCCAGCAGGACTACTACCTCGGCCTGGGCTGGAAGATCGGCCCCGGCGGCCTCTTTGACACCCAGCGCCAGAAGCTGGCAGATGCCCGCGAAGAGAGCGCCGCGCTGCAAACCAGCCAGGTCAAGGCCGCGATCGGCCGTGAAGTCGTCGAAGCCGCCACCCGCGTGCAGTCCTCCAACGATCAGATCAAGATCAATGACGAAGCCGTGGATGCCGCCGAGGAAATGACCAAGCTGGCCAAAGAACGCCAAGCCAGCCAGGTGGGCGTGGTGCTCGAGTACCTGCTCGCCCGTGAAGAGCTCACCCGCGCACGCCAGAGCCGCGTCGTTGCCGTGACGGAGTACAACAAAGCCCAGCATGCGCTGAAGCGCGCGGTGGGGCAGTGAGCGGCAAGAATGAAGCGGTGTATCAGTTGCAGCCATTCGTGACTGCGACAAACTCCCGCCCATGAGCCTGACACCTGACCACATCCTGCAAACCGGCCTCGCCTTCTGGGCCTCCAAGACACTGCTGAGCGCCGTGGAGATGGAGATCTTCACCGAGCTGGCAAAGCACCCCGGCGACCTCGGCACGTTGCAGGGCCGCATGGGGCTGCATCCGCGTGGCGCGCGCGATTTCCTCGATGCGCTGGTGGCGCTGAAGTTTCTGCAGCGCAGTGACGACGGCATCTACCGCAACACCCCGGAGACCGATCTCTTCCTCGACAAGGCCAAGCCCTCCTACATCGGCGGCATCCTGGAGATGGCAAACCACCGCCTCTACCCCTTCTGGGGCAGCCTGACGGAGGCCGTACGCACCGGTGAATCTCAGAACGAATCCAAAGGCGGACATGATCCCTTCGCCGCGCTCTACGCAGACCCGGCCAAGCTGAAGGAGTTTCTGCGCGCCATGTCCGGCGTGAGCCGTGGTGCCAACATGGCCATCGCTCAAAAGTTCCCCTGGGCAAAATACCAGAGCTGCGCAGACATCGGCACCGCGCAGGGAGACCTCGTCACGCAGATTGCATTGGCAAATCCGCACCTGCAAGGCATCGGCTTTGACCTGCCGGAGGTTGCCCCGATCTTTGAAGACTACGTCGCTGCCAATGGACTGAGCGAACGCGTGAAGTTCTCCGGAGGCAGCTTCTTCACCGATGAGCTGCCGCAGGCAGATGTGCTGCTGTTTGGCCACATCCTGCACGACTGGAATCAGGACACCAAGCTCATGCTGCTCAACAAGGCCTACGCCGCACTCCCCGTGGGCGGTGCCGTGGTGGTGTATGACTCCATCATCGACGACGCACGCAAGGAGAACGCCTTTGGCCTGCTCATGAGCCTGAACATGCTCATCGAGACCCCGGGCGGCTTTGACTACACCGGCGCAGACTGCATCAGCTGGATGCAGGAGGCCGGATTCACCAACTGCCGCGTGGAGCACCTCGTGGGCCCCGACTCAATGGTGATCGGCATCAAGTGAAGCGCCGCCGCACCTCAGCGCTCCAGCAGTCCCTTCTTGCGCATCACAATGATCTGCGGCTGCAGAAAGCCAGCGGGATTGTCCGGCCAGTACGCGCCGTCTTCGATCCACTCGTAAAGGATGTCCACCTCGGAGCCATCCAGCATGAGGCCGTGGTGCAGACCGGGATGATTTCCGCCGTCTGCCACAGAGGTGAGCAGACGGCTGGCGTAGGGATCTCCGGGCACCACAAAGGCGCGCCCGTACTTCCGCGGCGCATAGAGACCGCTGCGCTGCACCAGTGAAAGCCCCGCGGGCGGCTGGCTGCCGCTGTGGCATGCCAGGCACCGTGTCTGCAGCAGCGGCTTTACATACTGCATGAAGTACGAATACCCCGCGATGGCTTCGACAGGATGCGTGGGATCCGTTTTATGAGAGCAGGCGGCCAGCGACCACAATCCCAGGCATAGGCAGAAAACAACGGCAAAGCACTTCATCGCGCAGTGCTAGCCCGCTGCATGCCATCTGTGACGCCGAATGTGCAGGGCCACCAGCCAGTGGTTAGTACACTGGCCCCTTGACAGCCCAGCGTTTGAGGACAAAACCGGGGCCTTTGGCACGCCACTTGGCCACATGCGGGGTGGTGTAGTGCAGGTCAAAGGCAGCCTGGTCCACGTAGCTTTCGCTCAGGGCGAAGAGATTGGACTGATCATTGTCGCGGCTGACTTCAAAACGGATGCAGCCAGGCTCCAGACGCGATGCAGCGGCGTTTTCGAGGATGACTTCAAGAAATTCGTCGATCTTCTGTGGATCGATCTCGAGGATGACAATAACGTTGACCATGATCGCAAGAGAGAGGCGATTTTTGCTGAACATGCAACCTGCGTTCTACGTATCATGCCCTTAGCCTTCCCCCAGCCATGAAACTCCGCCTCGCCCTCCCCGCGCTGTTTGTTGCCCTGAGTCTTCACGCCCAAGACGCCAAACCTGCCGCCGCCCCGGCTCCCGCCGCGACGGCCACGACACCGCCCGCAGCAGCGACGCCACCAAAGGCCGAGACCAAGCCGGCACCAGCCACTCCTGCACCTGCCAAAGTGGAAGCCAAGCCCGCTGCGGCACCCGCCAAGCCCACACCACCAGCTCCCCCGCCAGCCAAGCCAGCCCCGGCGCCTGAAAAACCCACCGCAGCACCCGCCAAACCTGCTGCACCGCCCGCCAAACAAGCCACACCTGCGCCAGCGCCTGCCGCCGCCGCCAAGCCCCCGCCCCCAAAGCCGGTGGCCATCTTCCCTGACAAGGCGCTGGAGGCCGCTGTGCGCAAGCAGGTCTTTGCCAAGCGCGACACCCAGGACGTGATCACCGCCGAGGATGTGGCCACCGTCTCCATCATCGAGGCCCCCAAGGCGGGCATCAAAGATCTGACCGGCCTGGAAAAATGCACCGCTCTCGCCTCTCTCACACTGCCAGAGAATCAGATATCCAACCTGACCCCGATCAAAGGTCTGGAGCGCCTGCAGTTTCTGGATATCTCCAACAACCAGATCAGCGACATCTCGCCACTGGCCACCTGCAAGGGACTGCAGTACATCGAGCTCACCGGCAACAAGGTGACTGACATCTCCGCCCTCAGCGGCATCCCCGCGCTGACCTCCCTCTATCTGGCCAACAACCAGATCAAGGACGCCACCCCGCTCTTCAAGCTGCCCAAGGTGTGGACCCTCTACCTCGAAGGCAACCAGGTGACGAGCATCGCCGGAATCGGCGGCATGAAATGGCTCTCCATGCTCTCCCTCAAGGGCAATGCCGTGAAGGACATCTCGCCGCTGGAGCCGCTCACAGAGCTGCAGTTCCTCTTTCTGGAGAAAAACCAGATCACCGACCTCTCCCCGCTGCACCGCATGTGGAAGAAGGACAATGACGGCGCGCGCGACTGGGCCCCCTACTGCCAGATCTTCATCGAGGGAAACCCGATTGATGAAGCGTCCAAGAAGCTTGTCGATGAAATGAAGAAGGCAGGTGCGCGCATCACCCCCTGAAACGGCTGAAGGCCCGGTGTGTGCAAAGAGCTTGCCCCGCGCATGACGGGCGGATTAGCATGCGGTCATGCGTGCCTCGTTTTGTCTCGCCTCCCTCAGTCTGCTGCTGGCCTGCTCACAGGCTGCGGAGCCACCACGTCAGTGGACATCCAGCGATGGGAAATCCAAGTTCATGGGCACTTTGGTCGAGTTTTCCGAAAAGGAGGTCAAGGTCAAGCGCAGCAGCGACTTCAACCAGTTCCGCCTGCCACTGGACAAGCTCTCCAGGGAGGATCAGGACTACATCCGCAGCCTGCTGCGTGAGAAACGGCGCGACGCCGGACTCAAAGAGGGTGCCTATGCGGAAAAGATCACCGGTCAGTTTGTGAAGGGTGTTTCCAAGCAAGGGCTGAACTACCAGCTCTGGGGCAACCCCAAGCTGGATGGCACCCAGCGCTACCCACTCGTCATCTGGCTGCACGGTTCCGGCCAGAGCGGCAGCGACAACGAATCCCAGCTCGGCGGTGCGCCGAAAATCTGGACCTCCGAGGAAAACCAGTCCAGCCAGCCCTGCTTCCTGCTGGCCCCACAGTGCCCTTCTGCCGACATCGGCTGGAAGAACCAGGTGGCGGACAACCTGCTGGCGCTGATTGCCGACCTCACCGAGCAGCTGCCCATCGACTCCAGCCGCCTCTACCTCACCGGCTCTTCCATGGGAGGCTTTGGCACCTTCGGAATCGCCGCCAAGTATCCGCAGGTTTTTGCGGCCTGCGTGCCGCTCTGTGGCGGCGGCGATGTCAAAAACGCCGAGATTCTGAAACCCATTCCCTTCTGGGTGTTTCATGGCGACAAAGACGACATGGTGCCCGTGGAGCGCTCACGTGCCATCGTGCAGGCGGTGAAGCAGGCCGGTGGCGAACGCATGAAATACACCGAGCTGGAAGGAGCAGGCCACGGCATCACCGGCCTCGTCTATCCGCGTGCAGACCTGCATGAATGGTTGTTTCAGCAGAAAAAGCAGGCGATGTCTTCCCCCTAGAATCTGCCCCCCCTGACACGCGATGCTCCATCACCATCATTCCGCCACCTGCCAGCACCATGATGAGCACTCCGCCCGCGAGCTGGCTGCATCCATGCTTACACGTGCCCGGGATGCGGGCCTTCGGCGCACCAAGGCTTTGGAGAACGTCCTCTCCATCCTGGTGCACTCTCACCAGCCGCTGGCTCTGGCAGACATCGCTGAATCCCCCGATCTGACCAGCGGTGCCGACAAAGCGACCGTTTATCGTGTGCTCGTCAAGCTTGAGGAGCTGGGCCTCATCCGCCGCCTGGGACTGCATGACCGCAGCGCCTACTACACCCTGCTGCTCCCAGGCCGCCACGACGACTACCTCATCTGCACGCAGTGCGGCCGCATTCAAAGGCTGGACATCGCCTGTCCGGTGGAGGCTCTGGAGAAACAGATCGAGCAGCAGTCCGGCTTCAAAAAACTCTACCACGAGCTGGAGTTTTACGGCCTGTGCCCCCAGTGCACGGGTTAGATGAGCCTCCCCATACAGCCAGATCAGCCCAGCCAGCACTGGTGAACAAAATGGGCAACAAAAAGCCGCGCCAGCTTGGGACTGGCGCGGCGTCGGAACAATGATTTTGGCAGCCTGAACTACAATGGAGATCCAGAACTCTGAGTCACCTGAGTGCCACCAGAAGATGAAGGAGCACCAGGGGTCACGGTGGAAGGAGCCGGCGTATTACCAGCGCCAAGATTTCCGTCACTGCTCGTGCCCCCGCCGCTGGAAGTCGTCACCGTCGCTTGCCCGGTAGGAGATCCATCTGCCGCCGTTCCCTTGGTTTCCACCGTGGTCGTGGTGGTGCCATCAGGGTTTTTCACCTCTGTGATGGTTGTGGTAGTGCCATCTTGATTGTTAGTGGTGGACTTTGTCGTGGTGACTCCGTTGACAGTAGACGTCTCCACTCTGGTTGTCCCCTGCTGAACTGTCGTGGTCGTTGTGCCATCCGGAGCCACATAAACGGTGGTTACCGTGGAACTGTCGTTCTGAACTCCACCGTTCTGCGCAAGCGCCTGCATCGGATTGTCTGGCTTGACGTCGCTGGACCCAGCTCCTGCACTATACGCATCGCCGACAGTGATGGTGATAGTAGTTTTGGAGCCATCAGCATTGTTGATGACCACCGTGTTAGTCGTGACGATGCCCTCCACGTTGCCTGCTGCAGAACCCGTGGCCTGGAAGTCTGGCGGATTGAATTCAGGCTCCCAGCGCAGGGCAAGGTAACGGGTTTTAACCGGCTTGGCAGGCTTGGCCTTGAGGCTGCCTTCACCACGGGTGTCTTCAGCCACAGCCACTGGAGAGGCGCTGCCGAAATCCTTCGGGTCAAAGGCCATGCGCCCACGCCAGTCTTCCTTCTCGGGAAGGTTGTCGAAGGCAAAGACTTCGAAGCGAACCGGACGAGGAGAATGCACAGAGGCAAACTCGTTCAGAATTCGGAGCTGGCCGAAGTCATAAATGATGGTGCGGTATTTCTCATCCGACTCAGGGAAGGAGAACTTGTTGTAGGTCACAGCGGTGTCGAAACCATTGGCAGGCTTCGGCGCAGCATAGACAACTCGGGCACCACCCAAACCATTGATCAGGTCCATGGGCTTGCCTCCCTTGCCATCAGCAGACTGCTTCACGGCATATCCCTTGTCGGTGGAGGCACCAAAGAACTGCAGGTAACGGATGATGCCGCCTTTGGAGAGAGCGAGTTCCAGCTTGACGAACTTGGCCTGGATGCCGGCAAACTTGAACTCGACTGTGCGATCAGCGGCGGAAAAGACTTTCTCTTCAAGAACCGCCCAGCCGTTTTTGTCAGCACTGGCGGAGAGCGTGGCGCGGCCCTCAATGCCGTCATTCACGAAAGAGGAGGAGGAGATCAGGACCGGCTTGCCGAGATTGAACAGCACGAAGCTTTTTCCTGCGGAAACTGTGGAGGTCGCAGTGATGTCGCTGGAAAGAAGTGAATCCACATGCCCGAAGCCGGAAGAGCTGTCCAGAGAAGCGTTGCTGGAGGGGCTGTTGATCACATTGACCGGCTTTTCCTTGATGATCGGAATTCGCGACCATTTTGCATGGAGAGATCCGACAGTGAAAAGACTGCCGAGAATGATGATGGTGGGGGCGAGCTTCATGATCGGATGATGGAAAATTGAGCTTTGTGTGCGAAAATTGGAAAGCCGCGAAAGCAGTGCGTTCGGTTTTATTTACAGTATCACCTGACAGTTACACCACAAAGCCCTCCCGGTGTAAACATTTTTTCTGTGTCATGTGCGATGAAATAAAACTTGATTATTCATATATGCCATATATTTTATAATGATGAAATGTCCGCGTTGCCTCGCGAGCGTCCAGCCAGAGCAAACCTCTTGCTCTACGTGCGGCTTTTCCGCCACACTGCTCCACAATTACCTTGGTAATCAATGGGTTAGGCTTGAAAGAATCACAGACGCAGCTCATTGTTTGAGACTTGAGGATGCCCGGCGTACAGAGATCATTCTGGACGATTTTGAACGCAGTTTTCCACAGGCGTTTTTTGCCGTTTACTTAGGAGCTCTCCCCAACACCATGAACGTCGCCGAACTTGGCTTCTGGCTGCTAAATCAAGGTGCTTTCAACACCCACTCCGTCAGTCGCCGGAATGACTTTGGGATTGTGCTGGTGATCGATCCAGCGGCCAAGACAGCGTGCTTCACCCTGGGCTACGCCATTGAGCACTGCTTCAAGCAGCGCACCATCGCGCGCATGCTGCAGGCACTGGGGACCCACCTGCGCAAGGGGGCCTACGGCATGGCCATTGAAGATGCCTGCCTCAGTACTGGGGCAGTGCTGAGAAAACACGCGCGTGGTATGCAGTGGCAGCCGGAAAGCGCTTCTTCCGCCGACTCTGTGACCGGCATCGGGCTGCAACCCCTGCGCAGCGGCCACCGGTCCTCGACTCGCCCGCTGGGGACTTCGCCTTTCGCGTCATGAAACTCCGGCCCCCAGTCGCCATTGTTTTCAGGCAGGCTTTTACAGTCTGCCTGGTCCTGCTGTGCCTGATGAGCGGCGCCAGCCCTGCGGACGAGCCCCCCCTGTCATTCAGGAAATCAGAAGAACATGCCCTGCCTCTGCCCAGATGGAGCGAGCAGGAGCTCAGAACCTTCCGCGAAAGGCTGCCACTGCCGACCGCCCCAGGCGTGCTCCCCCCCACCGATGCGGGGAGCGAAACCAGCATCAACGAGCTTCTGCGCACCCCCGTGCCCGGCAATGCGCCGGCGCATCACTTTTTCGACCAGCAGGGCCATCAGCTGTCCCCACGGCTGCAGGCGGAGGACATGCGTCTCTTTATTCCTGAATCCATCCTCGGCCAGGCCGAGCCTGAGGAGGCCCCCGCCGCGCTGCTGCCCACGCCGCTCTCAGCACTCAAGGATGTGTCGCCAGAATTTCTGGCCGCATGCACGCAAAATCTGCCAGGAGAGTATCTCATCGACCCTGAGCAGCTGGTGCCTGAAATTCAGAACCACGATATGATGCGGCTGCTGGAATTCCACGCCCACGACGCACGCATCAAACTATACGTCATGGTCATGGCGCACGACCAGAAACTTCCTGAGGGAGCCAAGCTTGAAAAAATCGCTTCAGGCAGCCTCCTCAAGACAGACGCCTGCCTGCTCATCTATCCGCAGGGCGAGCCCTGGCGCACCCGGTTGTTTGTCAGCAGCTCCATCCATGGCCAGGTCTCAAGCAGTTTCCTGGGGGAAACCATACAGGCATGCCTGCAGGAGGCGCTCCAGACGAGCAATGTGCACGATCAGCTGCGACGGTACACCATCCACCTGTCCACAAGGCTTTTCTGGCTCCAGAAGGCCCTGGGAGCGGCTTCGCCGGCTGCATCCCAGGAGGAGCATTCGCTCACCGAATTTGCCCAGGTGGAGAAAGCATCCCACATAAACACAGCATTCTCCGACTCCACCCTTTTGATCTGGGGCGGTGCAGGAGCTCTGCTCATCGGATTGATGGCCATGGCCTTTGTCAAAACAAGACGCAGCCTGCGGCTGAGAAAACTGCGCCGTATCTGGGTTCTGCCGGAGCCTGAAACAGTCCCACGGCTGGGTGGGGCTTTCACAGGAGGCGGAGGCGGAATGATCCGATATGCGTAGTTATTCAGCCTGCGGCCGAATCGGAACCTGCTAGTTTTACAACTTCAATTTGTCAAAACTAATCCTTGGATGATAATTAATGAAAAGACCATAATGATGTAGCGCTTGGATGAAATGAACCCGGATACCATTCAGTTCCAATGCGGTTTCTGCCGCACCACTCTGACTGTGCCAGCACAAATGGCAGGTGTTTCGGGACCTTGCCCTAGCTGTGGTCAGACAGTCACTTCACCTGCAGCCGCACCAGCGCCGCAATGGACTCCCCCGCCGGCCCCGGGCCCTCAGCCCTCCTGGCCGCCTGCTCCTCTTTCCCCGATGTCGGGAGAGCCGCAGGCTCCTGGGATGGGAATGCCCGCCCCACAGGGAAACACAGGACTGCCTCCCAGACGTGCCCCTGGACAGCCTCCGCTCACGACATCGATCAACGCCCCTGCTAATCTGATGCCATGGGCCTCCGCCCCGAACGCGCCAGGAGGCATGCAGTCTCCTGTCCACTCAGGTGACTCCCCCGCAGGAATGCCCGGCGGCGGGATGCCCAATCAATCCCGCTTGATTCCAGGATCCCCCCCGCTTCCAAACATGATGCCGCTGAGCAGTGCTGGCGGCGGCATGTCAGGCATGCCCTCATCGCTTCCTGCGGGCTCGCTGCTGGGGCGAGAAGTGTCTGCGGTCCCATTGCCAGCCATGACGCAGCCTCTCCAGGCCAATGGCAGCCCGCCCCTGAGCCTGGGCGGAGGCATGCACTCTGAGGCCGCGCCAGCGGCACAAATGGCGCCGATCCCCCCGGGACGGAGCATTGCCAGCCTGCGCGCCCCGCGCGGCACGAATTTCATAAGACTGGCATTTGCAGCACTCTTTCTGCTGGGCTTTCTGGGCCTCGTGGGCTTTCTGCTGAAGGACTATATCCACGTCTATTTTCCGAACTTGGCAGGACATGACCTGACTGAAGAAGGTGCAAAATCGGCCTCTACACTCAAGCCTTCCATTCCCTCCGCCACCGCTCCAGTCACCTCCGTCCCCGCCAAGCCATCCGAGGGGCCAGCAGACAAAACTCCTGCAACTGCTTCCACGGGGGAGCCCAAGACTTCCCCGGGCCCGATCACCGTGGGCTTCGATCCCCGTGAACCCGAATCAGCGGTGCCAAAGGCCACTCCTCAGCCTGATGCAGGCTCAAGCACCATGGCGAGCGCCAGCACTGTCAGCCCGCCGCCTTCCATGACCGGCACCGCCATGGCAAACGCCGCCACAGCGACTCCCGCCCCTGCCGCGCCGGGTGCGCTGCTCGAAGTCCCCCCCACTCCCACGCCGAGTGCAGCTGCCGCCGCCAATCCTACCACCACACCAGCCGGCATCGGCGACGTGCACGCCATCGAGGAAGAAGGCATCCCCACCGCCGCCAAGCCTGCAGTGGATGCGATCAAAAAATTTCTCGCCGCCAAGAACCTGAACGAGAGACTGCAGCACACCCTGGGAGCAGACCTCATGAAACCGCTGATGGAGCGCTACTACGCGCGCTCCCAGGAAGGCCCCATCACGGTGGACCGCATTCAGTTTGTGCGCATGGACCCCAACCCCGAACTGGGCACCGGCAGGCACTGCATCCTGAGCCTGGAAAACAAGACATGGGAGTTTCCCGTTCCTGTGATGCTGGAGGAGAAAGAAGACGGCTTCAAAGTGGACTGGATCGCCTTTGTGGAGTTCAAGGACCGCATGCTGGAAAAGTTTTTCCAGTCCTACCAGGAGGGCAAGGCGCGCTTCCACGTCGGCATCATCCGCCATCACTACTTTGAAGACGGCGTGCCGAATCTGGATCACAAGGATGTCTTCCGCATCAGCCCTGCGCCCCCGAATTCCTTCCAGGCCTCTGTGTTTCTGGACAAAGACGCCCCGCTGGCCCTGGAACTGCGCAATCTCCTGCCCTGGGAGACTCATGTGTGGGCCGTGGTGGAGCTGGAATGGAAAAAGCTGGGATCCCAGCAGTGGGTGGAGCTGAGCGCCGTGCCTCAAATGCACTGGTACTCCCTGCCCATGACGACTGCCAAGGCCGTCCCCGCGCCGCAGAAAGCAACCCCTTTGGAAGATGACATTCCACCTGGCATCACCAAGAACGGCAAGCGTGGCAAGTCATCTGAGGCCAAGCCTGCGGAACCACCACCAGGCATTCGCAAATCCACCCCCGATCTTCCAGCCACGATCAAGCGCCCGCTTCCAGCAGGACGCTGAGACAGAAGCACTGGTAAAGGAGAAAAGGCAGTCTGAGAGCGGCAATGAATGCCGCTCTCCAGCTTGAGATCAGCTCACTTCCAGCCTGCCTGTGCTGTCACCCACCTTCTCAGCAGGAACTCCCAGACGATCGAGCATGGAGAGGTAGAGATTGGTCATCGGAGTCTCACCGGGCAGCACGATGCGCTTTCCGGGTGTGAAGGTTCCGCCCGCACGTCCTGCCACCAAGATGGGCAGGTTGTCGTGGTTGTGGCGATTGCCGTCGCCGATGCCGCCGCCAAAGACGATCATCGAATTGTCCAGCAGCGTGCTGTCCCCTTCCTTGATCGACTTCATTTTGTCGAGGAAGTAGCCAAACTGACGCAGGTAGAACTGGTCGATCTTGGCGATCTTGGCCAGCTTCTGCGGGTCGCTCTGATGGTGGGAAAGAGAATGGTGGGCATCCGGCACACCGAGCTCAGGGAAGCTGCGGTTGCTGCCATCATGAGCCAGCATGAAGGTGGAGAGACGTGTGGTGTCCGTCTGGAAGGCCAGGATCATCAGGTCAAACATGGTGCGGATGTGCTCCTCGTAGGTGTCCGGTATTCCCGCCGGTATTTTCACATCGGGCATCTGGCCTGCAAACTTTTCCGCACGCTCGATGCGCAGCTCGATGTCGCGCACGGAGGAGTAATACTCATCCAGCTTGCGGCGGTCGCTGGCGTCCACCTTGCCCTGCAGGCTCTTGGCTTCGTCGAGAACGGCATCGAGAATGCTCTTCTGCATGCGCTTGGCACGGGCGGCCTCAGGGCCGTTGCCCGCTGTGGCACCCAGGCCAAACATGCGCTCAAACACCAGGCGCGGGTCCATCTCTGGAGCCATCGGCATGGTTTCGTTTTTCCAGGCCAGGTTAAACTGGTAGGCACAGGAGTAGCCGGAGTCACACTTGCCGGAGCTGCGCTGCCCGTCCGTGCTGAGCTCCAGCGAAGGCAGGCGTGTGAGATGGCCGATCTTCTGCGCGGCAATCTGATCCACCGAGATGCCGACATGAATGTCCGCGCCCGCCGTTTTCTTGGGCATGCAGCCGGTGAGGAAAGTGGCCGTGGCACGTGCGTGGTCACCACCGCCGTTGCCGTGGCTGCGTGCAAAATCCTGCATCAGGCCGGACACCACCATGAAGTCATCCCGGTTCCTGGCGATCTGCTGCAAAGAGGGAGACAGCTGGTAGCCGGCGCCTTCTCCGGTGGGCATCCACTGCTCCACATTCACGCCGTTGGGGATGTACATCCACGCAGCACGGATTGGCTTGGCCGCAGGCTTGGTGGCGGCAAAGGCACGGGTGCCGAGCGACTCAAGGAATGGCAGGGAAAGCATGGTCCCCAGCCCCCGCAAAACTTTGCGGCGGCTGAGCGAGTGTGCGGCTAGGGAGGTTTCACGAAACTCGTTCATATGATTTAACTACGCCCGGCGGTGAAGAAACTTTCGTGCCAGCGGGCGCACCGGAAGGCTGCCACAAAGTAGTTGAAATTCCAGCGTGAAGCGGCCCGATTAGGAGTTCACCCCCAAACACTGTTCCCCATCAAACCATGAAGCACACAAGCCTTCTCCTCACCACCCTCGCCTCACTTGCCATCTCCGCGTTCGCCCAGGACGCCGGTGTCGCCACCATCGAACTCAAGCCGGACAGCAAGAACCCGCTGGGTTATGACAAGACCGAACTGAGCGTGAAGGCTGGCCAGAAAGTGAAGCTCACGCTCAACAACACCGGCAGCATCGCCCCGCAGCCGCATAATTTCCTCCTGCTCAAGCCCGGCAAGCTCGACGCCGTGGGCGCACTGGCCAACGCCATGCTGGCAGACCCCCAGGGCATGGCCAAGAGCTACATCCCTGACGCAGCCAAAGCCGACATCGTGATCAACACCAAGCTCGTTCAGCCCAATCAGAGCGAGACCATCGAATTCACCGCCCCTGCTGATGCAGGCGACTATCCCTACATGTGCACCTTCCCCGGTCATTGGATGCTGATGCGCGGTGTGATGCACGTCACCAAGTAATTTTGACCCACCACCACCTCCGCACGCCATGAGATCCCTCCTTATCCCCGCGCTCGTCGCCCTGATGTCACTCACTTCCGTCGTTCGTGGCGAAGAGGGCTCTCTCAGCGTCAATGGGCTCACCTTCAAGTTTGCCTCCCCCTGGGCCGAGATCCAGAGCACGGGCATGTTCCGTGCCGGCACATTGGCCGCAACAGTCGAAGGAGCCGAGAAGCCTGTGGAAGCCATCTTCTACAGCTTCCCGGGACCTGGCGGCGGTGGTGACACCGAGGCCAACGTGAAGCGCTGGCTGGGCCAGTTTCAGGGCACGCCCGAATCCAAGCGCGAAGAACTCGACGCCGGCGGCAGCAAGATCACACTGGTGACCGCCACGGGCACCTACAACGATGGTCCTCCCATGGGTGCCAAAACGCCCCGGGAAAACTACACGCTCATCGCAGCGATCGTTCCCGCAGGCGAGTCCAACATCTTTGTCAAACTCACTGGTCCCAAGGACGCCATCGCCAAACTGGCGGAAGGTTTCAAAAAGATGGTGCTCAGCCCATTTGCCAAATAAGTCTGGCTGACAGCTTAAAACATGTGAAGCGGGTGGGAAACCACCCGCTTTTTTGTATTTATTAGCAAAAATCAGACCCTTCCATGATGAAACATCGAGTGGATTGAGAAAAAGGGCGGCCAAAAAAACAAAAACAGAGTTGGCACGCGCCATGCTCAGCATACTTCCGGAGTCAAAATCCACACCCTGAATTATGCTGAAAATCAACCACCCTCGAACCTGGCGCAGCATGGCACTTGCTGCGGTAGTTGCCCTCACCACATTTGCAATCAACCCCGGCGACGCCCGAGGTCAGACTGCAGAACCGGCACCCGCTGCCGCCCCCGCCCCGGCCGCTCCTGCCGCCGCCCCCGCTCCGGCCCCGGCCCCGGCAGAGCCTGCCGCCGCCACCTTGGAACAACGTGTTTTCGACCTCGAAAAATACGTGACCAACGGACAGGCTGGCAAGGATGGTGACACGACGTGGAAGTCCAACATCGCTGGCCAGCCTGGTCCTGGCCACAATGCCTGGCAGATGGTCAGCACCGCGCTGGTGATTTTCATGACCCTCCCCGGCCTCGCACTGTTCTACGGCGGTCTGGTCCGCAAAAAGAACGTGCTCTCAGTGATCGCCCAGTGCATGGGCATCGCCGGTCTGGTCACCATCCTCTGGTGGGCCTGCGGCTACAGCCTCTCCTTTGGAGCAGGCAATGCCTTCATCGGTGACCTCTCCTTCAAGATGCTCGAAGGCGTCTCCCCCTATGCCGCTGGTGCTGGCTACTGGTGGATCTCCGACGTCATGTGGGCCATGTTCCAGCTGAGCTTCGCCATCATCACCCCCGCACTCATCATCGGTGCCATCGCCGAGCGCATGAAGTTCATCGCGGTGCTGGTGTTCGTGACCCTCTGGATGTTTGCCGTTTACTTCCCCTTCGCCCACATGGTGTGGAGCACGACTGGTTTCATGTGCGGCCCGCTTAACCCTGGCGCAACGATCAAAGCCATCGACTTCGCTGGCGGCACGGTTGTTCACATGACCTCCGGCTGGAGCGCCCTGGTGCTCTGCCTTCTGCTCGGCAAGCGCAAAGGTTTTGGCAAGGAGCCCATGGCTCCCCACAGCATGGTTCTCTGCGCTGTCGGCACCGGCATGCTCTGGGTCGGCTGGTATGGTTTCAACGCTGGCTCCGCTCTGGGTGCTGACGGTATCGCTTCCAACGCTTTCATGACCACCACGCTGGCTGCCGCCACCGCTGGTTTCGTCTGGGCTGTGGCTGAGTGGATCCTGAAAGGCAAGCCCTCCGTCCTCGGCTTCTGCTCCGGCATCGTGGCAGGTCTGGTGGTGATCACTCCTGCTGCAGGTTTCGTGACCGCCAACTCCGCCATGATCATGGGTGTGGCCGCTGGCATCGTTCCTTTCATTGCCGTTGCTTACCTGAAGAACATCCTCGGCTACGATGACGCCCTCGACACCTTCGGTGTGCACGGCGTTGGCGGAACGATGGGTGCCATCCTCACGGGTGTGTTTGCTGATGAGAAGGCCAACTCCGTTGTCGCCGGCCTCAAGGACGGCCTCCTGATGAACCAGCTGAAGGCCGCCGGCCTGACGATCGCCTGGAGCATCGCCGCCACCCTCGTCATCACCATCATCGTGAAGATCGTGGTTGGCCTCCGCCCCGAGCCCGAAGTGGAAAGCCAGGGCCTCGACCTCGCCGAACACGGCGAGTCCGGCTACGAGCACTAATCCGCGGCAGGTCAGAATCCTGCTTCCCCCAAAACCGGGCTGAGAAATCAGCCCGGTTTTTTTATGCCCTCACGCTGGCCAGAAAAGCAGAAGCAGCTTTCTGCTCAGCGCCAGAGCAGCAGCATCACCACGCACATGATTCCATTATTTAGCGCATGTGCCGTCATGGGAGCAATGAGGCTGCGCCTCCACATGCGCAGAAAGGCGAAAGAAGAGGCCAGCGCCATGATGGCAGGCACACCAGCCCAGCCCTGCGGATGAATCACCGCAAAAACAAACGCACTCATCAGCACACCCGGCACCCATCTCAGCCATGCGGACAGGCCGGGAAAGAGCAGGCCGCGAAACACCAGTTCTTCAGACACAGGAGCCCAAACCACCGCCAGCAGAATGGCACCCAGTTTGGCCCATCCATCGCTCGCAAATGAATCCACGATCGGATGACCGGGAAACTCCCCTGTCAGCCTCATGATCCACGATGCCGCCACGAGTCCTGCGGCCAGGAGAGGCAGCGTGGCCACCCAGCCCAGCACGCCAGCCCTCATCTCGCGCCACCATCCATGACCGAGGTGCAGACCCAGCGCGTCCCGCCATGCGGCACACCCCATGCCGCGCAGCAGTGGCCATGTCACAGCCACCAGCAAGGCCAGGAAAGCAGGGCCATAGGACGCCCAGCGTGGTAATGTCAGCGAACACTGCTTCAGCAGCCATGGCACAAAGAGAAACAGTGCCAGGAAAAGGGCAAATCCCTCCGTCATCACACCACCCTCATCCCGGCTCCTTTTTGCGAGCGTCAGGTGCATCATGCCACCACGCCAGCGCATGAAGCCCCAGATCAGCACTCCCAGCCCCAGCGCCGCAGCAGCCATCCCCAGCATGGTGACGCCGATCAGCACCACCGCCGTCCCCATCGCCTGCTGCATCACCACCTGTCGCGACTCGTTCTTTTGCGGCAGGCTCTGCGCACGGGCCAGATCGGCGATCCAGCCATGTCGCGCCTTCAGCTTTTTCCACTCATCTCCCTGCAAGTCTCCCTGGCTCGTTTTCAGGTGCTCCAGTGCCGCCACATCCGCCTGAAGACTGGCGTCTTTGGCCGCAATGGCATCCAGATCCTCCTTCGCAGGCCAGCCATGGGCCAGCCAGCCCTTCACCATCCGCACACGCAGTTCATCCGCCCTGCCATGGGCAAGCTGCGTCAAATTCTGCACCAGCGCCTCCTCAAGGTGCGGTTGCTGCCCCCCGAGTGCCACTGACTGCATCATCCCCTGCACTCCCACCACATATCTCGCCATCAACTCAAGCATGCGGTTTGGCCGTACTTCGGTGGCTTTTTGTGAGCGGTGCACTGGCTGCATGCGCACCACAAACACCACGCAGGCAATGATCGCGCACGCCGCCAGTGCGGCTCCCAGCCTTGAAAAACGAGGATGAAACATGGCTGATGGCAGGGTTGGCAGCGGCGGGGGCTCTGAGGGAGTGCTCATAAATTCCCCCGATCAAACATCGCCTGGCCAGCAATGACACGCACAATTCCGCCCTGCATTCACGTTCCCTTGCCCACAACCATGCGCTCTTCTCTCTTTCTCCTTCTTGCCGCCTCCGCCCTGGCCCAGACTCCGCGCCCGGGGGTCAACTATGATGAATCCAAGGTCGGCACGGATCCCCTGCCCGACCTGAAACTCACCACGGCGCAGGACTGGACGCAGAAGCGCCGCCCCGAGATCCTGAAGCTCTTTGAAGACCATGTGTTTGGCAAAACGCCCGCTGGCATCGGCTCGCCGAAGTTTGAGGTCACCGCCAGCAAAGCGGACGCGCTCGGCGGTTTGGCCACGCGGAAATTCATCCACATCTCCCTGCCTGATCGTCCGGCATGGCCGGGCATGGACGTGATGCTCTACACACCGAACGGCACCAAGGCAGCTCCCTGCTTTGTCGGCCTGAGCTTTGGCGGCAACCACGCTGTGAGCACCGAGCCCGACGTGCCGCTGAGCACCCGCTGGATGCGCGAGAGCAAGGAGAAGCACATCGTCGATCACCGAGCCACCGAGGCCACGCGCGGCACTGAGAGCAGCCGCTGGCCGCTGGAGATGATCCTCAAGCAGGGCTTTGCAGTAGCCACCGCGTACTATGGCGACATCGAGCCTGACCACGCCGACGGCTGGAAAGAAGGTCTGCGTGCCGCCGTGAACAAGGATGGCGCAAACACGGTCTGGAAAGACGGTGAGTGGGGGGCCATCGGCGCCTGGGCCTGGGGCCTCAGCCGCATCGCCGACTATCTGCAAACCGACTCTCAGATCGACGGCAAACATCTCGCCGTCATCGGCCACTCCCGGCTGGGCAAGACCTCCCTCTGGACCGGCGCGCAGGATGAGCGCTTCGGCATTGTGATCTCGAATGACTCCGGTGAAGGCGGAGCCGCCCTGATGCGGCGCGACTTTGGCGAAACCACCGCCATCATCACCAAAGCCTTTCCCCATTGGTTCACCCCGACCTACAGCAAATACGCCGGCAATGCCGCCGCCTGCCCGGTGGATGCTCACATGCTCATCGCTCTGGCTGCCCCACGGCCCATCTACATCGCCAGCGCCTCCGAAGACCACTGGGCGGATCAAAAGGGTGAGTTTCTCTCCGGTAAATACGCCAGCCCGGTCTATGCCCTCTTTGGTAAGCAAGGCGTCGTCGTGGAAACACAGCCCGCCATCGACACTCCGGTGGGAGATTTCATCGGCTACCACAACCGCACGGGCAAACATGACGTCACGGACTACGATTGGACGCAGTACCTGAAGTTTGCCTCCCGTCATTGGGCAAAGTAAGAGCGCTGCTGCTCACATTGTCGCTTGCCGCACACGAAAGCCTCGTGTGTCTTGAGGCATTCTTTTCCAAGCCATGCCTGCCAAAAAAGCGAAAACCAAACCTGAAGCGAAGAAGCCGGCTAAAAAGCTCCGCAAAGTGCCCTTTTGGATCGGCTTCGACCTGGGCGGCACCAAGATGATGGCCTCGGTCCTGGATGCCAGCTACGCCGTGCTCGGCTCCGCGCGCAAATCCACCAACGGCTCCGACGGCGCTGCCAAGGGCCGGGCTAAGATCATCAAAGCCATCGAAGAAGCCATCGAAGAAGCAGGCGTGGACCCCAAGGGCATCCAGGGCATCGGCATCGGCTGCCCAGGACTGGTGAATCCTGACAAGGGCATCCTCATTTTCGCCCCAAATCTGGGCTGGACGAACATGGCGCTGCGCAAGCTGCTGCAAACCAAGTTCAAGTGCCCCATCGCGGTGCTCAATGACGTGGATGCAGGCACCTACGGTGAGTATGTCCTAGGCGCAGGCAAAGGAGCGCGCTCGCTGCTCGGCGTGTTTCCCGGCACGGGCGTCGGCGCAGGCTTTGTTTACAATGGCCAGCTGGTCATGGGCCGCGCCATCTCGGCCATGGAACTTGGAAACATCCTCTTCCCCGGCACACACATCGGCAGCCCGGTGTTTGGCACAGTGACGCTTGAGGATCTCACCAGCCGTCTCGCGCTGGCCTCCCAGGCAGGTCTGGCCTGCTACCGTGGGCAGCTTCCTGAACTGGACAAGAAGACCGAAGGAGCCCTGCGCAGCATCCGCAGCAAGGCGCTGGCCAATGCCTTCCGCAGCGGCGACGACGCGGCCATGATCATGTTCCGCAATTCCATCCGCTACCTGGGAATGGGTGTGGCCACCGTGGTCAACCTGCTCGCCCCGGACCGCATCACCCTCGGTGGAGGGCTCGTCGAAGAACTGCCCGGCCTGTATCTGAACCTGCTCAAGGAGGAGGTGGAGCACTACGCCATCCCTGAGCTGGCCCGCGGCATCAAATACTCACTGGCCAAGCTCGGCGGTCAGGCTGTGGCGGTGGGTGCCGTGGCGTGGCTGCGCTCATCCAACAAGTAATCAGCGCTGCAAGTCCCAACCCACACGCCCCCTTTCAATGAGCGACGCGCCATCCCCAGCCACACTGCAACCGACGCCGGAGCATGCCGTCATCTATGTGGGTGCAGCCTCCGTCACCATTGTCATCGGCCGAAAAGACGAAAAAGGCCAGTTCATCCGCATCGAGAGCCTGGACCGCCCGCTGCCGGTGGCGCGCGACATCTTCCGCGCCCGCAGCATCTCCCGAAACACCGTGGACCAGGCCGCTGCCATCCTGCGCGACTTCCTGCAGACCATGCGCGAGTACGGCATCCCATCCTCGCAGCTTCGCCTCTTCACCACCAACATCCTTGCGGAAGCGGTGAACCATGAGATTTTCCTCAACCGCCTGCAGGTGCACAGCGGCGTGACGCCCAGCCTGATCGATGACGGGAACATGACCCGGCTGGTGTACCAGATCGCGCAGCGCATGCTGCTGAAAAACCCGCTTCTGGCCAAGGGAAACACCTTTGTCTCCCACATCGGCCCCGGCAACACCCGCGCCATCTATTTCCAGCAGGGCCGTCTGGCCGCCTACAGCAACTACCGCCTGGGCATCTTCCGCGCGCGCGAGGCCATCGCCACTCCGGACGAGGAGGCCAGCCAGCAGATGCTGCACCTGGAGGAGCACATCCGAGGTGTGGTGGATCATCTGGCGCAGGATTACTCCGACGTGAAGATCGACCACCACGTGGCCATCGGCGCGGAGATTCAAAGCGTGGCCCCCCGCCTGGGCAAAGCGCGCCATGGAGCCCATCACGTGCTGGAAAACGACCTCGCGCGCCTCACCGACAAGCTCGCGCGCCTGAGCCCGGACGAACTCGTGCGCGAGCTGCATGTGCACTACACCGGCGGCGAGGGCATCGTGCCCGCCCTGCAGACCAATCTGGCGCTGGCGCGCCGCTTTGGCGATGACTCTCTCTGGGTGCCTGAGGGCGACTTCCACCTGGAGCTTATCCTCGACCTGATGACCTCGGGATCGCGCACCGCCATCTTCCAGGAGGAGGTGATGCAGGCCGCCAGTGAAATCGGCGCACGATACAAGACCGACCGCAAGCACGCCGACCACGTGGCCGCGCTATGCCGTCAGCTCTTCCGCGAACTGCAGCACCTGCACGGACTGGATGCCAAATATGAGCTCGTGCTGCGTGTGGCCGCCACCCTGCACGAGGTGGGCATGTTCATCAGCCCGCGCGAGCACCACAAGCACAGCCTCTACATCCTGATGCACACGGAGATCTTTGGTCTCAGTACGCAGGACCGTGTGATGGTGGCCCTGCTGGCCCGCTATCACCGCCGCTACAACCCGGAACCAAACCATCCGCACTTCTCCGACCTCTCCCGTGAGGAGCGCATGATCGTGCTCAAGCTGGCCGCGCTCCTGCGCCTGGCGGATGCACTGGACCGCAGCCATGCCCAGCGCATCAAGGCCATCCAGCTCCGCCCCGAAGGCACCCGGCTCACCGTCCTCACGCAGGGGGCGGACGACACCACGGTGGAGCAGATTGCCATCGACATGAAGTGCGACCTTTTCCGCGAAATTTACGGTTATGACATCATCCTCGCCAAATCCTGAAGCACCACCCGCACCGCCGCCGCTGCGCCTGACCGAGGAGCACTTCATCAACCGCGAGCTGAGCTGGCTGGCCTTCAACTCCCGTGTGCTGGACGAGGCCGCGCGCCCGGACCTGCCCGTGCTGGAGCGCGTCAAATTTCTCGCCATCACCGCCTCGAATCTCGATGAGTTTTTCATGGTCCGCATCGGCGGCCTGCAGCTCCTGCGGGAGCAGGGCCTGCGCGTGCGTGACAATGCCGGACTCACCCCCACGCAGCAGTGGGATCAGGTGCACCAGCAGGCCACCGTCTTTGTAGCACGGCAGTACGAAATTCTGCATCAGCAGCTCGTTCCTCTCATGAAGGAGAAAGGCATCCGCCGCCTCCTCCCCGCAGAGCTCTCCCCGGCCCAGCGCACACTGCTGCGCGAGTACTTTGACGAGCATATCTTCCCCGTACTCTCCCCGGTGGTGGCAGACGACGCCGGCGCACGCTCGGTCATTCCCGCGCTGAACATCGTTCTCCTCTGCACTGTGACCGGTGGTGACAATGGACAAACGGAAAAGCGCCATGTGCTGCTGCCTCTGCCGGGCAATCTGCCACGCCATGTCCCTGTGCCAGACCCGGACAGCGGCCAGTACCTCTACGTAAATCTGGAGGATGTCGTGACGCTCTTCATTGGCGAGTTTTTCCCTGCCGAGAAAGTCTCCGCACCGACCCGCTTCCGCGTCAGCCGCAACACGGACATCACCGTGGACGACGAGAGCGCCTTCGACCTCGCCAGTGAGATGGAGCAGGTGCTGGAGCAGCGCCTGAAGAGCCCAGCCATCCGCATCGAGATCGAAACCGGAGCCACACGCGAGCACACACGCACCATCCGTGAACTCTGCGGCTCCCGCACCGCCCAAATCTACGACATTCCCGGAGAACTGGATCTGCGTGCCTATTTCCAGATCGCAGGCATCTCAGGCTTTGAAGAGCTCAAGGTGGACCCCTGGGACAGCTACCTCAGTACGTCCATCACTCCAGGCGAGAGCATTTTCGATGCAATCAAGCGCGGCGACATCCTGCTGCACCATCCTTATGAGAGCTTTGATCCGGTGCTGGCTCTGGTGGAAGAGGCGGCGGCAGACCCGAACGTCATCGCCATCAAGCAGATTCTCTACCGCACGGCCAAAAACAGCCGCATCATCTCCGCCCTCATTCGCGCTGCACAGGCTGGCAAGCACGTCACCGTGCTGGTGGAGCTGAAGGCCCGCTTTGACGAAGCACGCAATCTCGAACGTGCTGCCGACCTCATCAATGCCGGTGCACAGATCATTTATGGCGTCGCTGGCCTGAAGACACACGCCAAGGTCTGCCTCGTCATGCGCCGTGAATCCGGCCACATGACACGCTACATGCACTTCGGCACCGGCAACTACAACGAGGCCACTTCAAAGCTCTACACCGATGTGAGCCTGCTCACCTGCCGTGCCGACTACGGCGCAGATGCCTCGGCGTTTTTCAACACCGTCACCGGCCGCTCGCGCTTCGTGCATTTCAACAAGCTCAGCATGGCCCCCTACGGCCTGCGCGAGCGCCTGGTCTCTCTGATCCGCAGCGAAACCGCCCGCGCACGCAAAGGAGAGGCCGCCGAAATCATGCTCAAGATGAACGCCCTCGAAGACCGCCAGATGATCGAGGCGCTCTATGAGGCCTCGCAGGCAGGTGTGAAGATCCGCCTCAACGTGCGCGGCATCTGCTGCCTGCGCCCCGGCGTCAAAGGCATCAGTGAAAACATCAGTGTGGTCAGCATCATCGACCGCTATCTGGAGCACGCCCGCATCTTCTGGTTCCGCCAGGGTGGCAAGCCCGCTGTCTTCATCGCCAGCGCGGACTTCATGAACCGCAACCTCTCCAAGCGCGTCGAGTTGCTGACTCCCATCGAGGACAAGGAGGCGCGCAAACGCCTGCTGCACATCCTTGAGGTCCACTTTGCCGACACCGCCCGTGGCCGCGTCCTCAAAGCCGACGGCACCTGGCAGCTGCCACAAGTCACCGCAGCCAAGAAGGCGCGTTCCCAGGAGCTCTTTGCCCGCGAGATGGCCAAGCGCGCCCGTCAGACAAACGAGTCTCCGGACGTGCTCGTGCCACATACGCCGAAGTGAATCATGCAGTTCATGCCTCCTGAGGCGTAAAATCGTCAGGAGCCAGCATCGCTGGAACATCAATGGCAGCCATGTCTCCTTCGTGGGTGACAAGGATGTTTCCTCCGTGTGTGTCTGCACAGATCACCCTGTCGGCTTCTCTAAACCAGACATTTTTCCCGTGCCAGATACAACGCTGAAAGCTTCGCTGACTGAAAAAGATCTCAATTTCCTCCATCTCGGCAGGCCTGCCTTGAATCGCCTGCTGTGAGGTAATGATACGAATCAATGCAAAACTCGGTTCGAAGACACCTTCCAATTCGATGTCATCGCCAAAAATCTGGTTCTGCAGTCTCAAGCGTTCGAGGTAGCCAACAGGCGTGGCTTCCCTGCCGTCAGGCATGACACCAAATGAGTTGTCATAAGTGGCTTTCAGCACACGCGGGTTTGGGCTTCCAGATTTTGGAAACCACACCTCGTGCTCGTAGCCAAAGGAGTCAGGTGGCCTGCTTAATTCCTCGTAATGGCGAAAGCATCCGCTGCTTTCTGCCCAGAGCCGGAGGGCTTCGATCTCGGCTGCAAGGCGTGTCGCTGCAAATAAGCCTCCACCTCGGCGAATTGCTTCAGCGCCTCGTCGCGTGTTTTCAAGGGCGACTTCAAGCGTGCTTGTCGCATCTGTGCTGCGAATTGCTCCGGGGTCATTTTGCATCCTCCAACATGTTGGGGTGAAGATAGTCGATATGGCTGACGCTGCAAGACTATCACGCTGCCGCCCACAGCGCCGAGTAAACCAAGGCGCCCACCACACCACCGATGATCGGCCCCACCACGGGAATCCAGGCGTAGCCCCAGTCGGAGTCGCCTTTGCCAGGAATGGGCAGCACAAAGTGGGCTATGCGTGGCCCGAGATCGCGGGCGGGATTGAGTGAGTATCCAGTAGGACCACCAAGTGACAGACCGATGGAGCCCACCAGCAGTCCGACCAGCGCTGGGGCCAGGCCTTTGTCGAAACCTGAATTGGGCACCAGATTGGCGGGAGAAAGGATGGCCAGAATGCCGAGCATCAACATGGCTGTGCCGATCACTTCACAAACCACATTGCCAACCGTGTGCCGAATCGCCGGGCCGGTGCTGAAGACTGCCAGCTTGTCCCCCGCAGACTCCGTGGCGGGCCAGTGCGGCAGGTAGGCCAGCCAGACTAAAATACCTCCGAGGAATCCACCAGCCAGCTGCGAGAAAATGTACCCAGGAACCAGTGCCCAGCTGAATTTGCCGATGGCCGCCAGCCCGAGAGTCACGGCAGGATTCAAATGCGCACCGCTGATGGAGTTCACACAATAAACTGCAATCGCCACGGCCAATGCCCAGCCCGCAGTAATCACAATCCAGCCAGCATTGTTGCCTTTGGTTTGCTTGAGCACCACGTTGGCGACGACACCGTCGCCCAGGAGCACCAAAATCATCGTACCGAGCATTTCAGCAAGATTAGCAGACATGGGATGGTTGGGTTGGTTGGTTGAATTTCCGAGCGAGGCTACCGGGCCGCCTCAAAAAGAGCAAGAAAGAAGCATCCTTCCTATTTTTGCATTGTGGCCGTTCTGGACGCCCATTAGCCTTTGATTTCATGAGACTTATTTTGTCTGCTCTTTCCGCTTTTGTCCTAACAACATCAACATCGTCGGCCCAGTCATCGGCGTCCGAAAACAGTGCTGTTATTCCTGCGGACATCGTTCGGAAAGAATACAAGATCGCTGAGAACGGCAATCAGGTATGGGTCTATCATTCCTCCACCATGAAAGGGGGCTCCATTCCATGCGTCCTGATCGCAGCGGCTGGAACGCGCATGTTTCACGGAATGGATCTGGGAGATGGCGATGTACCCGAGCACCTGCCCTATGTGAAAGCTGGGTTTGCCGTCGTGGCCTACAGTCTGAGCGGCCCATGGCCTGATGACCCAGTGACCGATGCTGGCGTCATCAAAGCCATCTCTTCTTTCATTCAAAGCCAGGGCGGCCTCAAGGACGCCTCTGCGGCGCTGCAGCTGGCCAGAGCAAAACATCCCTTTCTCAGCAACTCTCCTGTCTATGCCGTCGGCCATAGCTCCGCAGGTGTCGTGGCATTGAATCTCGCTCAAAAATTGCCCTCGCTGCGCGGCTGCATCGCTTACGCACCCGCCACCGATCTGGAGAATCACTACGGCGCCAAAGTCATCTCTCAACTCAACACCGGCGTCCCAGGGTTTCGCAAGTTTGTGGAGGAAAACTCACCGTTTCGGAATGCGGAGCAAATTAACTGCCCGGTCCTGCTCTTCAATGCGCTGGATGATTCCAAGATCTCACCCGCCAGCATCCATGCTTATGCCGAGCGCATGCAAAGGGCTGGCAAGACAGTCAAGCATGTCGAAGTGTCCACCGGCGATCATTACGACTCCATGCTGAATGAAGGCATTCCGCTGGGCATTCAGTGGATCAAAACGCAAGAAGCCTCGGGCACGAAACATTGAGCAATCCTCAAGGCTCCGACCCCAATGGCGACACGTAGTTCAACGCGATCGTCAGAAAGAAATTCGAGATCAGAATGGCCAGGGATGAATACACCACCGCACGTGTCGTCCCCAGGCCCACGCCCACCGCGCCATTCTCCGCACCCAATCCCTGATGGCAGCTGATGAGCGTGATGATGATGCCAAACACCCAGCCTTTGAACATGCCGATGCCCACATCCAGCACCTCGGTATGCTCCACGACGTGCCCCCAGAACCAGCTGCCAGGCACATCAAAGCCGTACACGATGAGAGCATAGGCAGCCATCAGCCCAAAGGAGATGCTCTCCGCCACCAGCAGCGGCATGGAGATGCACATGGCCAGAAAACGCGGCAGCACCAGGTAGTCCACCGGATGCACGCCCATCACTCGCAGGGCGTCGATCTGCTCGGTTACTTTCATGGTGCCGATGTCCGCCGCCATCGCCGCACCCACGCGCCCGGCCACCATCAGCCCTGCCAGCACCGGGCCCAGCTCACGGCAGAGCGCCACTGACACAATGGCCCCGACGGTCGTCTCAATGCCAAACTCCTTGAACTTGGCATAAGACTGAAACGCAAACACCGCACCCGTGAAGGCTCCGGTGACCACCACCACCAGCTGAGATCCATAGCCAATCGCCACGATCTGCTGCGCCACCAGCTTCAGCCGCCACACACCGCTGCGCAGCCCGATCATCAGCTCCTGCATCAGCACCGTGAGCTGCCCCAGCCATGCCAGCATGCCGATGCCAGCCCTTCCAAAGAAGACCAGCCATTCCTCCCAACGCCGTGATTCCATGCAGGCATGAATGCCGAATCCGCAGGCGGCGAGAAGACGACCCGTGTGCCTTTTTCGTCACGCACTTCTTTACTCCACCCGCGCCGCCTTCAGCCTCTCATCATCCAGATCAAGGCGATACATGATCTGATTGTAGTCATAGCGCGGTGTGGCCACGGGATTGCCAGAGAAGGTTTCAGCATAGGTGCCCTGAAAATAGATCAGGCGGCCATCCTGCTGATCAAAGAAAGCGTGATGGCTTGGGTTGTAGAAGCTGTACTTCGGGTGTGTGGCGATTTTGACCGCCTTGCGCCAGGGGCCGTCGATCTGCCTGGCCTCTGCATACCACACTTCTCCGAGATAAGAGTCTCCGCCCTCCTGCTGCACGGCGATCATGATCCAGCGCTCGCGGTGCTTGTTCCAGTGCACGCTGCCGGCATGCAGGCGCACCGGCTTTCCTGTCTGCGCATCCACCACCTGCATTCGTGCCTTTTCAGCGGGCATCTTCTTTTCAGCGATCAGCTTCTCCTCATCCTTCTGCGTCGTGGGCGGCAGCGTCTTCTGCCAGACGTAATCACCACGCTCGGCAGACCACGCCAGCGACTCATAGGCTGAGGTGTTCTGTACAGAATCATAATCCGCCTTCACGCGCGCGCGGCAGAAGGGTGTGGAGAAGTAGATCCAGTCTCCGTCCGCCCCTTTCACCCACACCGCATTGCCCTGCGGGTGCTGCCATTCAAACTCATCCCCCAGCACCGCGATGCGCCGGAAGCGCCCGCTCGCTTCATCCATCTCCGCCAGCCCATGCTCCAGCCGCTTGCCCAGATCGCGCCAGCGCGAGTAGTGGGACATCAGATGCTCCTTGCCCTGACCGTCCATCACGGTGTGCATGCCAAAGAGCCACACAGCACCGGGCTCCTCCATCGGGATCATCTTGGCCACCGCCCGGTTTTCATCGGTGATGTACTCAAAGTGGATGCCGTGCTCGGGTTCCAGCCCGCCTTTGTCCGGCGCATCACTCCACGCAGCTGTGGAGTGGTAGTTTCCCAGCGGGTAGTTGGGACGCAGCGTGTCGCCAAAGATCCAAAAGTAGCGCCCCTTCCATGGCACCACCTGCACGGAGTCCTGGCCCATCACATCCGCCGAGAGATTGGGGCTGGGCAGCGGCGGCTCATGCCCCAGCAGGGTGCTGTCACGATAGATGCCCTGCCCCGTCAGCCGGCACATGCGCTCGGCGATGTTGGTGCGCAGCACCTTCACCTCCACCGACTTTCCCGCCATAGGCGTCAGCTTCACGCCGGTGAAGCCAAAGCCATCTTTTAGCACCGTATATCCTGGACCCTCGATGCTGAAGAACACCGCGCGGTTCGTCAGCCCGGGCTCATTAAAGGCGATCCACCCAGCACTGTCCGTCGTCAGGGCGATGTGGTTGGTCGTCTTCAGCGTGATCAGCGGCACTCCGCGCCCGGTGTGCTCATCGATCACACGGATGCCGAAATAATCCTCCGGTGCGGCGCTCAGAAAGGCTGGCAGGCAGAGCAAAACCAGAAGCAGTCGGCGGAATGACATGCATGTGGTTTATCACGAACCAAGCCTCCTGGGAAAGGAGTAATTCACGAGGCTTGACACCCGCCCCCAAAATGCGAAGGCGCTGACCATGTTTTTCGACACGCACACCCACCTCGGCAGCAGACAGTTCGACGGCGACCTGCCCGCCATTCTGGAGCGCGCACGCAACGCCGGTGTCTCCCGCATGGTGGCTCCTGCCACGGATCTTGAAAACGCCCGCAAGCTGCTGGCCCTGGTCGAAAACGAACCCGACGTGCGCGTGGCCGTGGGCATTCATCCCTGTGATGCCGACTCAGTCAGCGGCGACTCCTGGATCGACGAACTGCGCACGCTGGCCCGGCATCCCAAAGTCTGCGCCATCGGCGAGATCGGTCTCGATTACTTCCACGCTCCGCCCGAGGGCTTTGCCCTGGCCGACTGGAAGGCGCATCAGGCCCGGGTGCTCACTGCACAGCTCCAGCTCGCCTCAGAGCTGAAGCTTAATGTGATCCTGCACAACCGCGAAAGCTGGGAGGACCTCACCGCACTCGTCCTGCCATTCAGCGGCAGCCTTCGCGGCGTCTTCCACTGTTTCACCGGCACTCTCGAGCAGGCACAGCCCCTGCTGGAGCGCGGCCACTTGATCTCCTTCACCGGCATCGTCAGCTTTAAAAATCCCGGCTTCATGGCCGACACCGCCCGCGCTGTTACCGCCGGGAAATACATGCTCGAAACCGACGCCCCCTACCTTGCGCCGATGCCACACCGTGGCAAACGCTGCGAACCCGCTTATGTGGCGGACACCGCCCGCGCCGTCGCAGGTCTGCGTGGAGAGCCTGTGGAAGCAGTGGCGGCAGACACCACCCGCACGGCTCTCGAATTCTTCCGTGGCTGGGATTGATCTCCGCCGAAAGCATTCCAATCTCCCCCACGTTCCTTCCCACCACCCATGAAACTCCTTCTCGCCTCCTTCCTCCTCACCTCGCTCGCCAGCGCGGCCCAGTTCACCGTTGAAAAAACCGCCACGGGCGGCGCCATCGTGAAGGTGGACGGCCAGGTCTTTGCCGAATACGTCGTGGATCAGGCCAACAAGCCCTACCTCGCCCCAGTCTTTGGCCCCACCGGCAAGCAGATGACCCGCAACTACCCGATGGCCAATGTCGAAGGCGAGCAGCACGACCACCCGCATCATCGCGGCATCTGCTTTGGCCATGAGGGCATCAATGGCATCGAGTCCTGGGCCGAGCGCGCCACCTTTGGCGACTCCGCAAAGATGGCCGAGCGTGTAAAGTCACTGGGCAGCGAAAAGCACCGCGAATTCAAGACTCTGGAAGCCAAGGCGGACTCCGCCGTGCTCGTCTCCATCATCGACTACCTCGACCCCAGCGGCAAAAAGTACCTGGAAGAAGAGCGCACCATGATCTTCACCGCTGGTGAAGGCACCCGCAGCATCGAGATGAAGCAGATCCTTCTCGCCACCGAAGGCCCCGTGAACTTTGAAGACAAAAAGGATGCGGGTCTGAGCATCCGCGTGCCCACCGAAATGGCGGTCCATATCGAGAAAAACAAAAAGGGCAGCGGCCACATCATCAACAGCGAAGGCATCACCGATGTCGAAGCCTGGGGCAAGCGCGCCAAGTGGTGCGACTACTACGGCACCGTGGGCGGAGAAAAGCTCGGCGTGGCCATGCTGAACCATCCCTCCAGCTTCCGCTTCCCCACCCCATGGCATGTGCGCGACTACGGCCTTTTCACCGCCAACCCCTTCGGTACCAAGGCCTTGGACAAGAACGCTCCTGACGGTGCCTATGAGCTGAAAAAAGGCGAGTACACCCTGCTCCGCCACCTCTTCTACTTCCACAAAGGAGACGAGAAGGAAGGCAAGGTCGCTGAAGCCTACGAGGCCTTCGCCAAGCAGTGATTGCTTTAGACTGACTAAGTGAGGTGGAAAGTAGATGCATGGCGAGGCCGCATGCTCTTTTTTCACCTCATGTCCCTGCATCGTTTGTTTTTGTTTCTCGGCCTCACTTCCTCCATTTGCGCGGCAGATTTTGATCTCGTGATTTACGGCGGTACGCCGTCCGGACTGGCTGCCGGTATTGTGGCTGCACGAGAGGGTGCCTCCGTCGTGGTCATCGAGCCCACGAAATGGATCGGAGGCATGGTCACAGGCGGTCTGACCAGCACAGACGTGGGCAAGCAGGAGACCATCGGCGGCTTTCCCCGTGAGTACTTCGCCCGCGCCGCCGCCCTGAAGCCTGACACCCCCATGTGGTATGCCGAGCCTGGTGCCAACATGGCAGCCTTTCAGGCCATGCTCAAAGAAGCCGGGGTGAAGGTGATCGCGGCACAGTCGCTCAAGTCGATTACCAAAGACGGCGCACGCATCACCAGCCTGACCACTGGAGACGGCACCACCTACCACGGCAAAGAATTCATCGATGCTACTTATGAGGGCGATCTCATGGCGGCCGCCAAAGTCAGCTACATCGTCGGCCGTGAAAGCACCGCTCAATACGGCGAGCCGCTCGCTGGCTACCACCCCATGCCCATCCGCCCACGTACCGTTGAGGTGATGGAGAGCGACTGCCCCAGCATCGGTGGCAAAGGCCCGAGCTACATCCACGGCACCCCCGTGAGCATCTCCGGCTTGGATGCACAGGGAAAGCCCATCTACGGAGTCTTTCCAGACTCCAAGCTGGCACCTGGCAGCGCGGATAAGCGCACCCAGAGCTACAACTTCCGCATCTGCGTCACTCAGCGAGAGGACATCAAGGTTCCCTTCCCCAAACCCGCCAGCTACGACGCTGCACACTACGAGCTGCTGCTGCGCCTCATCCAGGCTTTCCCCGGCATCCGCTTTGGTCGCCTTTTCCATCTCGGCAAAACCGCCAATGACAAATACGACCTCAATGCGCAGGGCCTTTTCTCCACCGACTACCCTGGTGCCAATTTCGACTACCCGGATGGCGATGCCGCCACCCGCGCACGCATCTGGCAGGACCACACCGACTTCATCCAGGGCATGCTGTGGTTCCTCGGCCATGATGAGCGCGTGCCACAGAGCCTGCGTGATCAAGCGAACTCCTGGGGTCTGTGCAAAGACGAGTTCACCGACAATGCCCACTGGCCTTACGCCCTCTACATCCGCGAAGGCCGCCGCATGATCGGCGACTACGTCATGGTGCAGAAAGATCTGCAGACCGACATCTTCAAAACCGACTCAGTCGGCATGGGCTCCTTCCTCATCGACTGCCACATCGTGCAGCGCATCTTGGCCGAAGACGGCACCGTGCGGGACGAGGGCAGCTTTCAGGATACCCCTGCACTGCCTTACCAGATCCCCTACCGCAGCCTGACACCCAAGATCGTTGAATGCGAAAACCTGCTCGTCCCGGTATGCCTCTCCGCCAGCCACATCGCCTACTGCTCGCTGCGCATGGAGCCCGTGTACATGGCTCTGGGCCAGGCCTCAGGTCTTGCCGCTGTGATGGCGCTCAAGGCGCAATCCCCGGTGCAGAAAATCGACGTGCCCGCCTTGCAGAAGAAACTCCTGGAACAGAAAGCCGTGCTCGAACTCGCCGCCATGGCCAAGATGATCCGCTCCGCCAAGCTGCCGGGCATCGTCATGACCGAAGAGTTTGCTGAAAGGATGGGGCATTGGACTGCCAGCTCCTATGGGGCTCCGGTGGATGGCTCAAGCTTCCACGATGCCAACACCGAGAAAGGTGCCAAGACCATTACCTACCGCATCAAGGTTCCCTCCTCAGGCAAGTATGACGTCCGCATGTCCTATGTCTCCGCCACCAATCGTGCCAGCAACGTTCCCGTGAGCATCGAACACGTCGGCGGCACGAACACAGTGATGGTGAACCAACGCAAAGCCCCTGCCATCGACGATCTCTTCATCAGCCTAGGCACCTTCTCGTTCAGTGCAGACAAACCCGCCGTCATCACCATCAGCAACAAGGATACCGACGGCATCGTAGGCGCAGACGCAGTGCAGTTGATCGAGGTGAAATAACCTCTCCGCACAGACGGCGGGCTACGCTCAAATCCAAAAGCCGGACATCTTTTCCCGCGTCCGGGCTTGAGTTTGTTTCTTGACGATCCTCATCGGGCCACCTTCATCTCTGCAAACTCCGCCCAGCAGGCATGCGTGGGCGCCCATGAGGAATCGCCGCCGCCATGGAAGGTTTCAAAATAGAGACCATCCACGCCAAAGCTGTCCACCGTGCGCCATTCCATGTCGGTTTTTTTCACCAGACGCTTGCCGTCGATCCACACAAAGAGCGTGCCATCACGTTTTCCCACGGTGTTCATCGTCACGGCGATCCGCACTTGGATCGGCACCTCGGTGGGAAAGCGAAACTCAGGCGGAAAGGCAAAGCTGTCCCCATAGTCGCCCTTTTGATTTTTGTGATACACATAGGCTTCTCCACGGCCCTCCTTACGCCACATCAGACGTGCTGAGAAGCCATTTGTGCCCGTGGCCCTTCGGCCGCCGCTCACATTGTCCGGCCCGCCGCACAGACCGGGCAGCTTGCCGCCTTTGATGAAGTCAAAGTCCTTGCTGAAACGCATCGTATAGCTGAGCACCGCCTCTTCATTTCTTCCAAACGGCATGCGCCAGCCAGCGCCTCCCTGCTCAGGACCGATCTTCCCCACGGCAAAATTCACTCTCAGCCATTTGAGTGAATCACTCTCGACCACCTCCACCCGCCCTTGGGCGATGCCGCCTTCAAACTGACAGCCCGGCCAGTCGCTTTTCCATCGTGCAATCGAATAAGGCCCTGGCTGCCCGCCCATCGTGATCGCCAGAGGCAGCTCTGCCGCCTGGGAGGTTTGCAGAAAAAAAAGGGCCGGGAGCAGCAGCGCACGCATGCAGGCGGAGTAGCACAGCTCCAGCTGAAAAACACCCGGAAAAACCCGCTGTGAAACCACATCAGCCGGTGGAAGCAGCAGAAAGTTGACCCTCAACATTAAAAACTCACTTGCACAGAGCCCAGACTCGATTAAAGCTCTCGTCCCCTTTGCTGACCCGGCACATATGTGGCGGGGATCAAATGCCTCCGTAGCTCAGTTGGTAGAGCAGTTGACTCTTAATCAATTTGTCGTAGGTTCGAATCCTACCGGGGGTACCACCCTCGGGGTGGTATCTCAAAACTCAGCATTCACCACCGGCTTCACGCCTTTGAATGCTTCTGCGTATCTGACACCACAGGTCAGTCCACGATAACGGGAAAGCACGCTCTTCGTCTCCATCGCGGCATCCGTTTTGGCAGGATCATAGTCCTCCTTGCGCACGTAGGCCATCAGGCGCCCCAGCCACTCATTGGCCGCAGGCCATTCGGCAGTAATATCAACAAACGTGTCCGGCTCAAAGCCAATGGTGTGCCCTGGGCCATTGTCATACCAAAACACTTTGGAGGGCGTCTTCATGTCATCGCGCCCGAGCAAACGCGCCGGCTGATAGAGCGCAGCGTGGCAGATGGCACTGGCCGCTTCATGATCGGGGTGGCGGTCACGCGGCCACAGCATGAAAGCGGTGTCCGGCTTCACCTCGGCCACCACTTCCGCCACCGCACGCTTGGTTTCCAGCGTGGGCTCAAAGCCCAGGCTCTTGTAACCCAGAAAGCGCATTTCGATGCCACGCTCAGCAGCCAGTTGCCTGGAAAGCTCCAGCAGCCCTTGCTCCCTGCCTTTGACCGGAGGCCAGTTTGTGTAGTCGCCGATCAGGCTCAGAATGACCACCCTCTGATGCTTCTGCACAGCCCGCAGCAGAGTTCCGGGGATGCCGAATGGGCAGTCATCATAGTGCGCGCCGATGGCCAGGATGGTGCGTGTCATGACGGGAGGATGGCAGGTGCGTACACGGAGAGCAAGCCCTCGCCGGATCTTTCGAGCTCAATCAGAGCCCTTTAGAAATGCCCCGACTTGGTTATACCACCGGTAACTTCAATCATACTCAACCTTGTTTTTCAAACTTACATCTACAACACATAATTTCCATTGCAATATTGAGTCGCAATGCTCATATTTAATAAACAACGGGCCCATTAAACACAACTCACTCAATTTTCCATATAGACAGACCGAATGACGACTGCTGGTCAGCAACTTCTAGGATCCCTCTCTTTGGCCAAGCACCGCGATGGTGCTCCCATCATGCTGCCCCGTGCCAAGGATGAGACGGTCATGCTGGCCTACGACCGAGGAAACAGTCGTCTGGTGGAGCTTCATGTGGTGACGGGGACAGCCTCCCCCGAACCCGACCCGACAGTGCCTACTGTCCGCAGATGGGTCAAACCCGAAAGCTGGCTGCTCAAACGCAAGCAATCCCTCCCGCAGCGCTCCAATGCCCGCATCATTGCCAAGACCTCGGGCAGACGTCGGTTGGTGCAAAGCCCACGCGTGCGTGCACGCTGTCTGCACCGTTTCTACCAGCCTCAAAGCTTTTCAGCTCCAGCTCCCATCGCGCCCCAGCCAGTCATGGGGGCGGAGTTTCATCTGAAAACCTGCGAGCTGCTGCGACAAGCCGCGAGGATCCAAGGCCCGTCGTTCATGTCTGTTCTGGAATCCGGCATGGATGACGACATGCCTTACTACATCACTCATCTCAACGATGGCGAGTTTGTGCAGGACTACGTTCGCAGGAGAGGCGCACAGCCGCCCGTTATCTCGCTGGCCTTGGTGAAACAGCTCCTCAAGGATCTCTCCGAAAACGAGGAGAATGCGGCGCTCCTTTCCACCTTGCGCTTGGAGCGTGTGCTGGTGACCTCACAGGAAGAGGAATACCTGCAGCTGCGTGTGTTTGACTACGGTTTGTCGCACCACGGTGCCTGCACCTCACTCGTGCGCGACATCTGCCACCTGCTTTTTCTGCTGATGACCGGGCAGCCTTACGCTGGCGGCAACCCTGAAAACTTTGGCGTCATCGCCGAACTGCCATCCGCACTGCGCTTTCTGCTCAGGCAGGTGCTGACCAAGCCCTCTGAGACTTCCATCACACTCAAAACCCTGCGCACTGAAGTGCGCGAAGCGCTTTGCTCCCTGGTGACTCTCGTTCAGGCGCGCAATCCCCGAATGCTGCTGGCGGCTGATGAGGCCTCGCTGCCCATATCACATCTTCAGCACCAGCTGCTGGGAAACATTCCGCTCAAGACACTCTTTGGCGCCAGCTTCCGGATAGAGACCCCTGAGCTGGCTGGCTGCCACCCCTTTGCCATTCCTGCTGTGAATGTTTGTGGAGCGCAGACGGTCACCCTGCACCTGCTGCCGCCGGAGCGCATTGTCAGCCACTCGGAATTCACTCCTATGCCAGCCCAGTCATGGCGGCAGGATCCCGCCCGGCAGGGCCATCTCCTGCACATGATTCAGCACTGGCAGGGGCCGGACTGGGCCTTTCTCTCCGAGGCTCGCGAACCCGGCATGAGCCTCGGCAGCCTGATGGCCAGACGGGGCACGCTCAATCCCGTGGAGGTCACTCTGTTGATGCGCCAGATCCTTTCGGGCTTGGAGCAGGCCCTGGAAACCGGCGTACACCAGGTAAACCTGGACCCGGCTAACATTCAGCTCTGCGTCGGCTATGACGGCCCTGTTGCCCCCCGAGACCTGGAGCGCCTGCACCAGAAGCGCCTGGATGTCTGGCCAAAATTCATGGTCAAGCTTCGTCTCCACAAGACCATGCGCTGCCTCTGCCGCCCGCAGTTGATCGACCTTGGCCTCGGCGATTTCGGCTCCGTGCAGGAGACTGATGTCCTCGTCGCGCGGGAGGAGCGCCAGCGTTCCCTCATCTGTCTGGCTGCCTATCTCCTCTCTGGTGTGGGACAAATGCGGAGCATCACCGAATTCCCCGTCAGCGTGCCCTCCTCAGCTGCAGGCTACCTGCTTGAGTGCCTGCAGTCTGTGCATGGCGGCAGCCCCCTGCCCAGCACAGCAGACTTTACTGAAAAGCTCTGCCAGCATCTCACCATCACCTACGCTGACACCGATGAGGGTGATGAGCCCCCTGTCCAGATCGGAGAAATGGAGAGCGCAGGTTTCGTCTCCGACTTTGAAGAGGACTGGCCCCCTGTCGAAGCCACGTCTGTGCAGCAGCCTGAGGAGCCTCGCCAGACGCCAGTCGCTCCTCACATCAAGCCCTTCGAGTTTTATCAGCGCCCGGTCCGGCCGGTCTTTCATTTCCCCTGGGTGGCACTCAGCGCGACGATTCTTCTGCTGGGCGTCTTGTCATGGATGATCTTTGGCAATCTCCCTGAAGACGCATCAAAGAGAATTGCAGCCACCGCATCGGCACAAACGAAGCTGCCCTCGAATGAGAAACCGGCCACAGAGGTGGCGGTTCCACCCGCAATAGAAGTTCCTTCGGCACCGAAGTCACTGCCTGTCATCCATCAGATCCCCGTCGAAACGCCCGCTCTGACCTCCACACCGCCTCCAGCGGAATCTGCGCTTCCGGCGTCAATGCCGGCCATGGTGGCCGCTGCACCAGCGGCGGAAAATATTTCCTCACCGGAGGTGGTGGCATCCACATCACCCACCCCGCCTCCTGCGGTGGCAGATGCCGAAACAGTCATCGTACGACGTGCCACTGTTGTGCCCGACAACCAGCTTCCTTCATCGACTGCCACGGCGGCAAAAGAAGCCGCGTCGACATCCATCCCTGAAAAACCGGCCCCCGCTTCACCCGCCCAGCCTGCTGCAGTGATGGCAGCCATCGCTCCCACGCTCTCCACACCTGCCGTCATCGAGCCCCCCCCAGTTTCCATCAGCCCGCAGCCCGCCGTTGAGGCTGCTGCCGAGCCAGTCACCATTCGTCACGCCATCATCCTCAGCCCGGAGGAGATCCGCCAGGCCATGCAGCCGCAGGCCAAAACAACCAAAAAAAGACGCTCCAGCAGACGCTAAGCGGTGATGGATGCGAAAAGTGTCATCGTGAGTTGCAAGAAAGAGCCGTCAGAGGTGTGTTGAACTCATGCCCTCTGGCGCATCAGCCGCAGTTCAACGGTCATCCGCATCTTCATCGTCTGAGACATGAAACACTCTCTCGTCCGCTTCTTTTTTCTTGGCATCATCGCCACGGCGGCAGCTCAGGCTGCCGACCCTCTCGCCACCATCCAGCAGCTTCCCATCGAGTCTGGAAAGATCGTTTCCGCCGAACACTTCGGCACGGAAGACAAAAAGGTGCCTCCACACACGGTGGTGAAGCTCCTGCTCACACCGGGGAAGGACTCCCACATCAATGTCGAAATCTGCCTGCCTGAGACGTCGAAATGGAACAACCGCTTCATCGGCCTTGGCAATGGTGGCGCAGCGGGGCGCATCAATTCGGGCAGCCTGCTGGGCTACATGGCTCGTGGCTACGCAGTCGCCACCACCGACATGGGCACCGCACCTGACGCCTACTCCGGCGTGGGCAAGCCGGATGTCTGGAAAGACTTCGGCTACCGCGCCACGCACCTCATGACCACCACGGCCAAGCAGGTCATCGCAGCCTGTTACGGAAGCCTGCCCAAATACTCTTACTTCAACGGCGGCTCCACCGGCGGTCAGCAGGCCATGCAGGAGGCTCAGCGCTACCCCGAAGATTATGACGGCATCATCGCCAACGTTCCCGCTCACTGCCGCACACCGCTGCACGCCTACTTCCTGTGGAATGAGCAGATCTTCCACCAGTGCCCCTTCTCCGCCGCGCAGGAGGAAAACATCATCGCCGCAGGCAATGAATACATGGCCGCGCGTGAGATCCCGCAGACCGCCGGCAAACTCGTCTCTGATCCACGCTGCAACGACAAGGACATCGAGGCCGTGATCTCCCTGGCCCGCAAAAAAGACCCGACACTGACAGACAAACACGCCGAGGCCCTGAGAAAACTCTTCACAGGTCCAAAGCACGCCATCACCGGAGAGCGCATCTTCAATGGCATCCCCTTCGGCAGCTCCTTCAAGATCGCCCACGGCCACCTCTATCTTTTCAACTGGGTCTTCGGGAAGGACAAAGACCTCCTGAGCCTCGATTTTGGCAAGGACATCGACACCTACACCGCTGCGCTGGCTCCTTATTTGAACGCCGAGAACCCCGACCTCTCCCCCTTCGCCAAACGTGGCGGCAAACTCATCATGATCTCCGGCTCCGCCGACTCCTGCGTCCCCTACCACGCCACCCTCGACTACTACGAGCGCGCCGCCGCCCAGTGCGGCTCCCTGGAAAAGCTGGCCGACTTCATGAAGCTCTACATCGTCCCCGGCATGAGCCATGGCCCCGGCCCCGGCATCAACAAACTGCCGGACATGCTCGGTCTCGTCATGACCTGGCGCGAAAAAGGCGAAGCCCCCCACACCCTCGACGCGCAGCGTGTGGTGGATGGCAAAACCGAGATCAACATGCCGCTCTATCCCTATCCGGAAAAAACGAGCTGGGATCAGGTCGCCGGATTCAAACCCGTCGCAGGCCCCCGTGGCGGCGTGGACCGTGTGGCAGCGCGTTTCAGCCCCAAGGCATCGGAGTGATGCCCGTTCCGAAGTCTGAAAGCAAGGACTAGGCGGCAACGAGATCGTAGCCGCGCCACTCCTTCACAGTGACTTCAGCAAAGCTGCCCACCGGCAGCTTCTTGTTCACAAACACCGTGGTGTCGATGTCCGGGGCGTCCATCTCGCTGCGGGCCACGCCGGGCTCTTCCACCAGCACGCGCATCTTGCGGCCCACAAGGGTGGTGTTGAAGGACTCCACGCTGCGCTGGATGGCACGCATGGCCTCGTTCCAGCGGGCCTTGCGGGTCATATGGTGCAGCTGGTCCTCCATCTTGGCGGCACGGGTGCCTTCCTCGCGGGAGTAGTTGAAGACGCCCGCGCGCTCAAATTTGGTGTCCTCGATAAACTGCAGCAGCTCGTTGAAATCAGCCTCAGTTTCGCCGGGGAACCCCACAATGAAGGTGGTGCGGATGGCAATGCCGGGGATGCCTGCGCGGATGCGCTTGATCAGATCGCGGATGTAGGCGCCGTCGGTCTCGCGCTTCATCAGGTCCAGCATGTGGTCGCTGATGTGCTGCAACGGCATGTCGATGTAACGCGCCACCTTGGGGCTTTCGGCAATGGCCTGGATGAGATCGTCGCTCCAGTGCGCAGGGTGCGTGTAGAGCAGGCGGATCCAGAAGTCCCCCTCGATCTTGTTGAGCTCACGAATGAGGGTGGAAAGCGACTCACCCTTGCTGGAGTCCACGCCGCTGCGCGGCTTCGGGCGTTCTTCGGTCCACTTGTCCATGCCGAAGTAGGTCGTGTCCTGGGAGATGAGGTTGATCTCCTTCACGCCGGCGGCCACCAGCTGGCGCGCCTCCTTGATGATGCTCTCCTGCGTACGGCTGCGGTGGCGGCCGCGGATGCGCGGGATGATGCAGAAGGAGCAGGGATGATTGCACCCTTCGGCGATCTTGATGTACGCCATGTGCTGTGGTGTCAGGCGGAAGCGCGGCGTGTCGTAGTCCGGAATGTACTGCGGCTGCTTGGTGACAAGATTTTCCTGCTCGTGCTCCTTGGTGCCCACGAGATTCTGGATGATCGGCGCCACCTGCGTGATCTGGTCCAGGCCGATGAAGGCGTCCACCTCCGGCATGAGGCCCGGAAGCTCCGTGGAAAACCGCTGGGAGAGGCAGCCCGCCACGATGATCTTCTGCTTGGCGCGCTTCTTGGATCCGGCACGGCCGTCCACGGCATCATGCACCGCACCCACGCTCTCCTTCTTGGCCATGTCGATGAACGAGCAGGTGTTCACGATGAGCACATCCGCAAGTTCAGGCTCAGGTGTCATGACCATGCCAGCCTGCTGGAGGTGGCCGATCATGATTTCCGAGTCGATGAGGTTTTTTGCGCAACCGAGGGAGACGAGGCCGACTTTGATCATGGGGGCTGGCATCTTAGCGCCTTTACGGCCTGCGGAAAGGAGAAAGATGCCTCTCCGGCAGGCAGCGGCCCAGCCGTGGAGGCAGGGGGCCGGCATTCAAACCATCAATCGACTCAGGAAACGAGCATGGGCGCCTGCTGCATGGAGCGGTTGGCGGAGAGGTCAAAAATGCCCCCCTCGCTCTGCGGCTTCTGCACGGCCTTGGCCAGCGCTTTGCTCAGCCCGTCCAGGGAGTAGGGCTTGAGCATGATGTCCACGGGCGGCGTACGCCCCTGGCTGAGGAGGGTGAATTCGTCCGGATCAATGACAAAGCCGCTGCAGACCACCACGGGCACGTCGTTGCCCACGGCACGCAGCTCCTTGAAGGTGTCGCGGCCGGAGAGCTTGGGCATGTAGATGTCCAGCAGCACGGCGTCCACTTTCTCCTTGGTGCGCAGCAGGATGTCCAGCGCCTGCTGGCCGTCGGCAGCCTCCAGCACGCGGTAGCCGAGGAAGCCGAGCATGTTCGTGGCGATGGAGCGCACCGGGGCTTCGTCATCCACCACCAGGATGGTGGTCTGCCCGCCGATGGGGGCATTGATGGCAGGGCTGTTGTCGATCGGGGGTCCGGCATCTTCGTCCACCTGCTCGGGATTGAGCAGACGCGGCAGGAACACGCGGAACTCGCTGCCACGACCCAGCTCGCTGTCAAATTCGATCCAGCCTCCATGCTCACGCACGATGTCCTGCGCCGTGGAGAGCCCGAGCCCGGTGCCCTTGCTGCCGGCCTTGGTGGTGAAGAAGGGCTCAAAAATGCGGGAGCGGTGCTCCTCTGAGATTCCGTGGCCGTTGTCGCGCACCACGAGCATGACAAAGTCGGCTTTGTCATTGCTCTCGCCAGCCTTGGAGGGCAGACGATGCGTCACGTTTTCCACCGCGATCTCGATCACGCCTTTGTCTGCAGGCAGGGAATCGCGGGCATTGAGGCAGAGATTCAGCATGACCTGCTCGATCTGGGTGGCGTCTCCTGTGGCGTAGGAGGCATCCATGCCGCCACGCATCTGGATGGTCACGCGCGGGTCCACGCTGTGTTTGAGCAGGTTCTGCACATCCGCCAGCAGGCGCTTGAGATTCATGGTCTTGCGCACGGTGACTCCGGTGCTGCGGCGTGAGTAGCCCAGGAGGGATTTCACCAGCTCCGCCGCACGCGTGGTGGCGTGGCTGGCGTTTTGCAGCTTGTCACGCACGCCGGCCTGGTTGGATGCAGGTGTCAGCTCAGCGAGGGTGAGATTGCCGCGGATGGCGGTGAGGAGATTGTTGAAGTCATGGGCAATCCCCCCGGCCAGCTGACCAATGGTGCCCATCTTCTGGGATTCACGCAGCTGATTTTCCAGCACGCGCATTTCAGAGCGGTCTTTGACGATCCAGATACGGCCGATCACCTCCCCAGCATCCGTGCGCATGGGGCTGGAGCGCAGGGAGAAGACCTTGTTGTCATTGGAGACGAGCGGCGGGGTCTCATCCTGGCCATCCAGCTTGACGGAGCATTTTTCGACCCATGCGGTGATGACCGCTTTTTCCTGAAACCGGTCGATCAAGGCATTGAGCACACGAGTCGAGTCACGCCCCGCGACCTCCTCCACGGGCTTGCCGAGGAAGTCGTCCAGCTTGGCGTTGGATGCAATGATGGCCCCCTGGGCATCCACCACGAGCACGCCTTCATCACTGGCGGCAAAGAGCCCCTGCAACGCGGTGAAGGCTTCACGCAGCAGGCGCTCGGCATTGAGCAGGCGCTGCGCCGTCTGGCAGGCATGCTGCTCAGCGGCATTAAGTGCCTGGCGCTGCTTGGCAAAGATCATGTTGATGTCGCAGCGCAGTTTCCAAAAGTCGGCGGGCAGCCATTCGGCTGACTGGGCATCCGGCGGCACTCCACGCAGCACGGCGGTCGTGCCGCGCATCACGGCGGTCGTGGGCTTGAGCAGCCAGCCGGAGATGAGGTAGGCCGTGAGGAAGACTCCGCCGCCCAGCAGCACACCCGTGATCCCAAAGAACCATTCCAGCTGTTGTCCCATCATTCTGGCAGCTCCCATGGCCGGCAGGAAGCCGAACAGCCAGAGCGGAAACAAGATGCGTAGTCTCAGGGAGTTCATAGAGGAGTGGTCGTATGGTTGGGATGAAACGGATCAGTTGACGGTTTGGCCTTGCGTGGCGGCAGTGTTCGTACGTTGAATGATTTGATGCATGCAGTGCTCCACCGCTGCACTGAGGTGGCTTTCCAGCCAGGTCTCCACTTCCGCCCTCAGAGTGGCTATGCTCGCCTGTGTGGATTGATTCGCCGAGGGGATTCTCTGCTCCAGCCTGTCGAGCCGGTCGCTCAAGGCGCTCACATTCATGGCGATGCCGAAGATGTCGTTTCTCAACTGGTCAATCTGCGCTGAGAGATCGTGCCCCGCAGCGGCTGTTTTGGCGGCATTAGGCCGGGCGGATGAAGATGGCGATGAAACTGCCGCCGTCAGTGCTTGATCGACCTCCTGTTCTGCGGCAAACGCCTGGTTTCCAGCAAACAAATGCGTATCCCGCGGATGTACCGGGATTGGACGCGGGGCCATTCCGGCCGCAGGCAGCGGAAAAGGATTCCCGGCGGTGCCAGGAAGAGGCTCTGTGCTCACAAAGCCAGGGGCTAGGTTCATCATCGTCTCAGGCACAGCCGCAGGCATCGGCTCCATAGGGCTCTGGCCCTCAGAGTTTTGGCGTTGTGTAGAAAATGAAAAAGGTAAAGGCATGCGTGGAATCAGGCAGTCCATGGAATTTTATCAATATTAACAATAAAATCCATAATTATTTTGAACAAAATCGGTCTGCCATCCGGTTTGTCTTGCAAATTATCCTTCAATAGCCGCTCAGATTTGTCGCCCCCAGAGTCGCAACACATCGTTGATTTACAATTATTTAACGAACATTACCTCGGACATTATGCGATATTTTTCCACCCCTCCCGCCAGAAACGCCTGATGAATACCCCGCTTCTTCAAAAAAAAGCACTGCCTTGCACGATCCACAGCCCCGGCTAACCTCACCACACATGGACGAACGTATCACTCAACGCTTGGAAGCTCACCTGGCCAGCCAAGGCCTGCGCCGAACCAAGCAACGGGATGTCATTGTCGAGGCCGCCTTCGCCTCCGATGAACACTTCAAGGCGGAGGAGCTGCTGGAAAAAGCCCGCAAGCTCGACAACACCGTCTCTCGTGCCACTGTATACCGCACCCTGACCCTGCTGGTGGAATGCGGGCTGCTGCGTGAGGTGGATCTGGGCCGTGACCAGACCTACTACGACCCCAATTTCCTCGACAAGCCCCAGCACAACCACCTGATCTGCCTGGACTGTGACCGCGTGGTGGAGTTTGAAGACGACCACACCGCCCTGCTGCACGACTGCATCACCCGTCGGCTGGGATTCCAGCCCAGCATGAAAAGCATGCGCATCGAAGCCCACTGCGATGAGCTTTTGCGTCTGGGCAAATGCAGCTACCGCGATGCCAAGCTCGCGGCAGCTGTGTAAAGATCAGCGAATTACGCCCGGCGCCAGCGCTGGAACGTCTCGATGGCCTCATACTCGGCCAGCCCCAGCGCGTCATAAAGACGTGCGTTTTCACGATTCGTCTCCGGCGCTTCTTTTTCCAGAGAAGACAGGGCTCCATAGCGGGACAGAGCGATGGCCTTGCGCTCCAGCTGCAGCGGACTCATGGGGATGGCCATGTCAATCTCATGCGGCTCCAGCGGGCGCTCTTTGCCGCGATACAGCCAGACGCTGCATGAACTCGCAAACTCCTCGCCGCCGCAGGTCTGCAGGGCGGCCACCAGCAGGCGGAAGCAGATGCCGGACACGCTGGAGGGGTCGGCGGCATCACCGGTGACGTAGATCTGGTGGGGCTTGTGCTCCTGGAGCAGGCGTACGAGAGCCTTGTGATCCTCCTCCGTGCTCTTGAAGCGGCGGTAGCGGCCCTGCTCATAGAATGGCAGATCCAGGAAGACCACCCGGTCGCTGGCCAGGCCGACGGTGTGGGCGGCGTCGCGCACCTCACCACGCAGGATCAGACCCTTGAGCTGGCGCAGCAGCGGCTGGTCTTCGCCAAACTCCCCTTTCGCCTCCAGCAGCCCCAGCGCCTCCTTGGCATAGGCCACCTGGGCTCCCCAGGCAGCGGGGTTGGCCGCGTTGGAGGCCAGTTCGAGCAGGGTCTCGGCAAATTTGTCCGCCTCGCTGTCCGGCACGCGCAGGCTGCCAGAGGTCAGGGAGATGAAGCGCACGTCGTGCCCCTGCTCGACCATGCGGTCGATCGTGCCACCCATGCCGGTGATGGCATCCTGCGGCTCCGGGCTGAAAACCAGGCAGCGTTTCGGATAGGGGCGGGCACGCTCCGGACGGTAGGTGTCATCTTCATCGGGCTTGCCCCCGGGCCAGCCGGTGATGGTGTGCTGGAGCTGATTAAAGATGCGAATGTTGAGCTGGTAGGCCGGGCCCTGTTCGGAGAGCAGGTCGGAGAGGCCGTTCTCATTATAGTGCTCGTCCACCAGCTTGAGGATCGGGCGCTTGACCTTGAAGGCCTGCCAGACCATGGCGCGGCGGGTTTCACGCGGCGTCCAGGAAGCCGGTCCGACCAGCCAGGGCAGCTTGATGCGGGTCAGCTCGCGGGAGGCGCCGTGGTCGATGAAGAAGCGTGCATCCGGATGATCCTGCAGGAAGGAGGCCGAAATGACTTCCGTCATCGGGCCTTCGACGGCCTTGGCCACCATGGAGGCTTTGTTTTCCCCCCAGGCCATCAGCACCAGCTTCTTGGCGCGCAAAATGGTCCCCACCCCCATCGTGATGGCAAAGTGCGGCACGTTCTGCTCCCCGCGGAAGTCACTCGCGGCGTCCTGGCGTGTCACACGGTCCAGTGTGATGCGGCGGGTCAGAGAGTCGCGGCTGGAGCCGGGTTCGTTGAATCCGATGTGGCCCGTACGACCAATGCCAAGAATCTGCAGATCCACCCCGCCGGCTGCTTCGATCCTCTCTTCATACTGGCGGCAGTGGTTGAAGACCTGGTCCCCCGGCACCATGCCACTGGGCAGGTTGATGTTCTCCTTCGGGATGTCGATATGGTCAAAGAGCTGCTCCGCCATGAACTTCGAGTAGCTTTCCGGGTGCTCGGAGCTGAGACCGTAATATTCGTCCAGATTGAAGGTGATGACGTTCTTGAAGCTCAGCCCCGCCTCTTTGTGCAGGCGGATGAGCTCGCGGTAGAAGGGCACCGGCGTGGAGCCCGTGGCCATGCCCAGCACGGCGGCTTTTCCGGCCTTGTTCTTGGTCTCGATCAGCAGCTTCACCTCCTGTGCCAGCGCCTTGGCTGCGGCAGCGGAATCAGGGAAAATGATGGTCGGGACTTTCTCGTAGGCTTCGGCTGGGGGTCGGATGGACATGGCGCGATGGGTTGGGGGATAATACGAAGAGAACTCAGAAAGTCGCACAAGCAACCTTCATTCACTCCACCGCTCCCACGTTAGGAAGCGCCTAACATATGACTTACGTCACTCAGCGACTCTTGGAATCCCCTGCATTTCATCTTACCTTTGCTGTCGGGTGATGACACTCCCCCAATCCAACCAGACATCTCATGCGCATTGATTATGCAACCATCGAACCAGAACTGATCTCACGTCTCCGCCAGCTGACCCGCGACTTGGCCAAAACCGCCCTCCCTGCCGGTCTTCGAGCCCTGGTGGAGCTGCGGGTCTCCCAGATCAACCACTGCACCTACTGCATCCAGGTTCACCGTGCGGAGGCGCGGCAGCATGGCGAAGATCCAGCGCGCATCGAGCAGCTTTCAGAATGGCGCACATCCCCCCTGTTCACACCCCGCGAGCAGGCAGCCCTGGCCTGGGCGGAGGCACTCACAAATGGCGAAACCATCCACAACGATGAGAAGGAATTCCAGGAACTCAGCGCCCAGTTTTCCGAGGCGGAGATTGTGTCCCTGGGCCTGGCGGTCTCGCTGGCCAATTTTTGGAACCGGATGGCAGGCGGCTTCCGCAAGTGACCTGCGGAAGCTTTCGGCCTCCTCTTACTGCACGTCCAGCTCGGGCTTGAAGTCAGAGGCGTGGTACGAGCTGCGCACCAGCGGCGCGCTGGCCACATGGCGGAAGCCCTTCTTCAGCGCGATCTGCTTGTAGTTCTCAAAAGTGTCCGGGTGGATGTACTCGATCACCGGCAAGTGCTGCGCGGATGGGCGCAGGTACTGGCCCAGGGTCAGCACCGTGACGTCGTGCTCCAGCAGGTCGTCCATCGCCTGGAAAAGTTCGGTTTCCGTCTCGCCCAGCCCCAGCATGAGACCGCTCTTGGTGGCGCACTTGGAGCCCAGCTCCGCAGCCATCGCCTTGGCACGCTTCAGCACGTGCAGGCTGCGGTGATACATCGCACGGCTGCGCACCAGCGGTGTCAGGCGCTCCACCGTTTCCAGGTTGTGGTTGAAGATGTGCGGCTTGGCCTTCATCACCACTTCCAGCGCGTCGTCTTTACCATTGAAGTCGGGCACGAGGATCTCGATCGTGATCGTCGGCACCGCTTCGCGCACAGCCTCGATGGTACGGGCAAAGTGCTCGGCACCGCCGTCTTTCACGTCGTCACGCGCCACGGCGGTGATCACGATGTGATTCAGGCCCATGCGCTTGGTGGCCTCGGCCACGCGCTGGGGCTCGTCTGCCTCCAGGGCAAAGGGTTTGGCGGTCTTGACCGCGCAGAAGCCGCAGGCACGCGTACAGCGGTCCCCGGCGATCATGAACGTGGCCGAGCCCTGGCTCCAGCACTCCCAGCGGTTCGGGCACTGCGCCTCTTCGCACACCGTGTGCAGCTTCAGGTCCGTTATCAGCCCTTTCGTGCTCCAGAACTTCGGGTCTCGCGGCAGAGTCACGCGGATCCAGTCCGGTTTTTTGTCACGATGCAGGGCGGGGTCGATCTTGGGGGTCATGGGCGGGAGGAATGAATGGCCCAGATGGGGGGAATTGCAACGCGTTTGGGCTGCCAGCCAACAGAGGACTTGTGCGCCGCCTGAAGCACGCGGGGACTGTTCACCTTATACCGGGATTCGGGCAGCGAGTTCTTCCTGCGACAGAATGTGCCTGAACGTGAGACTGATGCGCGCATCGTCCGTGTTGCTCTTCCTGACGGCATGAGTCCAGTAGGCCTGTGTAAGCTGGCTCATGTAAAACAACGATCCATGCGGAAGCGGGACATCCACGCATTTTTCCGCGTCTGTTTTCTTGCGGAACGTCAAGTTCCGCTCCGCCCCCAAAGACACAATGGCCACCCCGGTACCCTCTGCAAGATTGTGCACCGCATCAGAATGAAACCCCATCGAAGACCTTCCATTTTCATAGTAGTTCAGAAGGCAGTTGCTGGGATGAAAACTCAACTGCTGTTCTACGGCCGAGCACAAAGGCTCCAGCAAGGGATGCATGGGCAACACCTGATAATCGACTCCTGAATCATCATAGGTCTGGCCATAGCACGCAGTCTTGCGCGCCCTCATCCGCTCATCCCAGGGTATCTGACGCACCAGTTCATCGAACAAACTGGTGGCAGACTGAGGTGAAAGAAAATCCTTCACGATCATGATCTCTGGCTGACTCTCGATGTCACACATAGCAGTCGGTTATTCCCCCCCAAAAAAACACTGACCATACCTGAAGCTTTTTAAGCCTCAATACTTATACAGCCTTTTCCTCCAAGAACAATCTAGCCCTGACTTGAAGCGGGCTGTCAATGCACGCGCTTCCGCGTCAGCATGATCTCATTCCCCTCCGTATCCACGCACATGGCCAGATGCGGCGGCTCACCATTTTCAGGCTCGGGCTCGCGTGTGAGCAGGCCACCAGCGGCCACGATTTCCCGTGCGCCCTCAATGACATCCGGCACCTGAAAGCTCAGCCCGGTCCAGGTGCGTGAGCCCTCACCCCCGCCGTGGATGCCGATGACACCGCCGCAGATTTCCACCTCGCTGATGATGTCGTTCTGCTTGAGGACGGTGCCGCCGAAGACGGCAGCATAGAAATTCACCGCACGTTTCATGTCCGCCGCCCAGATGACGTATTTGAGTCTCTCCACTTTCATTCCGCCCTCTGTGCCACACTACGGCGGACGCTGCACTCAATTTCCAAACAACGCTTTCTGCTTCGGTGGAGAAACATTGGCTCTGGGCTTGGCCGGGCTGCCGCCGATCCGCTGGGCCTCGCGCAGTTCCTGCTCGGTGGGCGGCTTGCGCTCATCCTTGTTGCCGCCGCCGAAAATGCGCGGAGACCAGTGGGTGTCCTTCAGGGTGCCTGAGCCCTGGTAAGCCAGCAGCTGGGTCACAGGAAAGAGCAAAATGCCCAGGCCTCGCATGCGCACCTCGGCGTTGAAGTCGATGTCATCACGGATGAAGTCGATGTTGCCCCGGCTGACAATTCTGAAGGCGCTGGACTCGGCCTCCACATTGTCAGTGACGATGAAACCGTCTGACACATCAAAGGTGCAGTCCGCTTTCTTGGCCACATTGTACCCTTTGATGGGAGAGGGCAGGATGGCTCCGATGATGGGCGTCAGCGGCCCGAGCACGGGCAGAGCCAGCAGGTTTCCATTCACGATGATCAGCGCGCCTCCGCCTTTCAGCGTCTTCCAGTCGTTCATGCGGCCGGTGAATTTGAAATGCCCGCTGATGTCCCCCACGCTTTCATTTCCCGGGGAGTACACCTGGGCAAACTTGTGGTAGCTCAGTGCATTCATGCGCAGCTCTCCCTCATAGGCATTGGGCTCCCGGTTGTCATTCAGCGTGCCTTTGAGCGTCATGTCCCCGCCCAGCACATCTGCGGCGATGTCGATCCGGGACAACCCCTCGCGGTTGTGCACTTCGGCACGTACTTCCTCAAAAGGCAGCTTTTTCCCAAAGATGCTGTAAGGGAAGCGCCCGGCCTGCACCACCACGTCGTAGCCGCTGACTCCGGGCGTCAGGTTCACCGCGCCTTTGGCATGCATGGTATCGCCAAACAAACGTCCGTTGAAATCAAAGTTCAGCATGCTGCCGACGATGTGCACCTCTCCATTCGGCGCGGTGATCGGGTAGTCCTCGTCCCACAGCACATAGTGGGCGCCACCCACCGGGTTTTTGAAGCTGACCTTGTAGTTGTTGAGCTGCGGGTTTCCCTTGTAGCCGATGACGCCGTTTGCAGTCACGTCGGTGCCGGCGGAGAAACGATAGCGCCCGATCTGGTCTGCCACCTTGGGGGCAAAGGCGCGGACGATCCCGGCTGCATCCGCCAGGGCATGCACATTGACAAGCCGCAGCCACTTCTCGCTGTCATCATCGTTCACAAAGACCAGCTCCGCCTCGGCCGGTCCGTCCGGCCGCTGGATTTTGACATTGGCGTAGTTCTGGATGTCCCCCAGAAAGGCCAGGTCCATCTCGGCGGAATCAAACGGCACCCCTTTGTATTTGAAGTTTCGGATCATGCCGTGCCCGGACGTGGGGGACTCACGCAGGTTGAGCTTCGGCCCTGCGGTGGACACATGCACATCCACCTGGGAGTCCTCGTCAAATTCAAAGCGCTGGATGATCTCGCGTGTCTTCGGCAGCAGCACAAAGGGCAGAAACACCGTGGGGTGCATGCGCAGCAGAAGCTCCGCTTTAAATCCCTTCTCCCGGTGGTGCATCGCATTCAGCACCAGGCTGCCGGTCTTGTGCCTGAGCAGGGCGTCTTTGACGATCACGCCCTCGGGCGTGGCGCCGAGAGTCAGGCTGAGGGAGTTGAAGACCTCTCCGCGGCTGCCGAAGCGCCCGCAGTCCAGGCTGCCCGTCACGCTCACAGGCACCATGTCATCCGGAGACTTCTTTTTCAGAAAGACACTGCCTTCCAGCGCAAGCTGCGGCGCCTCATAGAACACCACCTCGCGCAGCCCTTCACTGCTGAAAAACGCGCGCGCCAGCCCGGGCAGGTCGGCGCTTGAGGTCAGGCGGAAGCGCAGCTGGTCGGCGCCAAGGCGCCAGGTGGCGGTGGCCTCCAGCGTCCCTAGATGGTCGTGCAGGTGCAGGCGCTTCAGATCGATGAACCCACCGTCATACTCCGCCTCTGCGACGAGCTCCTTCCACACATAGTCCTCAAATGCCAGCCCCTCCGCCTGAAACAGCAGCTCCGCCTTGATCTCATCCGGACGCTCCAGCGCGCCGGACACCTTCACATTCAGCGTGGGCACATGCGGTGCGCGAAACCGCGCCAGCCAGTCCAGCCCGTGCTGGATCTGCTCGCGGTGCTCCCGCATCAGGTTCATCCTCTGCTCGGGGCTCATGGCCTTTTGATTCGGCTGGGGTGCTGGCAGCTCCAGGACACCGCTGACCAGAATATGCAACCCGTCCGACAGCAGTCCTTCCGCATGCCGGATTTCCAGCCGCCGGTCCTCCAGCAGCGCACGTGCGCTCAGGTCCTTGAGCTCGATCACCGTCAGGTCCGGGCGGTCGGGGTCCACCGGCAGCGCCACGCTGGCATGCAGCAGCTCCAGTCCGTCGATCTTGACCTTTCCCTCCACGAGGCTGCCAAAGTCCACATCCAGGTTCAGGCGGTCCACCGCCGCCACGAGGTGCCTCTTGTTCGCATCATTGAATACCCGCACCCCTCGCGCCACCAAGCCGCCAAAGGGATTGATGGCCAGGCGCTCGAAATTCAGGTGCACCCCGTGCTGCGCCAGCTCTCCGGTGACGAATCCATGCCACCGCTCATGAAAGGACGCCGTGGTCAAATACACGCCCGCAGCCAGCAAAAAGCTGACAATGGCGAAAAATAAAGCCCGGCGCAGAAAACGAAGCATGAAAGCCCAAAGTTACCCAAGCCGGATGAACTCACAAGCAGCAAGCCCGCACGGATGCAGGTCCGCGCATCAGCGGTACTGCTCCGGCCTGCCCACGGGGAAGAAGCCCAGCGGCGCCACCTGATCCGGCCGCAGCTTTTCAGGCCCGAGGCTCGGTGCATCCGCCGCAAGGAACACCCCCACCTGGATCAGCCCGGTGCCGCCCTTCGGACTGCTGTGGAGAAACAGCGCCGAATCTCCGCTCACTCTCTTAAACAGCAGCGGACCGTTCGAAGCGTGGTCCAGCTCCAGCCTGCCCCGTGGCTCCATCCGCAGGCTGCCGCGTCCGAGAGTGGCGGTGCCTCCGTTTTGCAGATCCCTGCCGTCCACCCCCACCCGAAGCTCCAGCGCCATCGGCGTGCGGTTTTTGAGCACCAGCCGGTAGGCCTGATTGGGCAGCCCGGCCACAAACAGGATGCCTCCGCTCACATAAGATTCCAGCCATTTCCCCGAGGATGCATCCTGCACCCCCAGCTCCACGGTGCCATCCCCCATGCGCGCCATGCCGTGCTGCGCGTCAGACACATCGCCCTGGCGTTCGATCATCCGTTTCAACTGCTCCGGCTCGGCATACACCACCCGCGCCACCATGTGCGGCTGGTCGGTGGTCTGCGAGGCTCGGGCCGGAAAGCCGCGATGGAAAAGATTGGGGTCCTGCTGCCATGCGGGCCGCAGCGGGGCGACGGTGCTGTCACACGATGCCACCAGCGTCATGCCTGCCGCTGCCGCCAAAATTTTGATCCATGCCGTTGTCCTGCCTGCGTTCCCTGATGTCATGCTGAATGCGCTGTTGTCTTGATTAGAAAAGTAACACGCACCAGACCTGACACTTCTTCCACCGAACGACGCACCTCGCAGCCCAGCAGTCGCTCGATCAACTCGCACTCCAGCTCGTCCACGATGCTGTATCGTGCCGCCAGCTCGCGGAAGGGGCGGTGATGTTCCACCAGCAGCAGATGCCCATGGGCGTCGGTCTCGCAGGTGCTCATGCAGCCGTCCGCCGTGCGCAGCCGCGCCAGCAGCCGTGTGCGCTCCTCCAGGGTGGTGGCCACCGCCAGCCGGAGGCTCCAGACCTCGCCTTTGGACTGAAAATAGGAGTACAGCAGCTTGGGCGGTGCGCTCTCCCCATACACCTTTTCCGCTGTCGCCAGCAGGTCCAGCGTCAGCGGCGTACCGTGGTTCATGAAGAGAGCCTCTGCCTTGGCTGTGAGGCGGTACAGCTTTTCCGGCCTGCCGGAGGCCTTGGGCCTGCGCCAGGTGTCCAGAAACCCGGCCTTCTCCAGCTCCACGCAGTGCTGCTTCACCCCCATGTAGCTCATCTTCATGGCGGTGCACAGCTCCGTGACCGTCATTCCCGTGGAATGCTTCAGTCGCTGGACGATGTCCAGCACCGGCGAGTGCAGCATTTCTCGGAGCAGGTTCAGCATGGGAGTCCGCCTTCAGACTAGCCCCGCCAGGGGCCATCCGCAATGCCCAGCCCGGTGGTCCCTGGATCTTCAGCTGATCAGCAGCAGCCGCAGGGGCTGCCCCGGCAGTGTGGCTGGCGCCCGGTGGATGCACGGCGGCACCCGGCAGCCGGGGTGCTCCGTGGCGATGCGCCACAAATTTCCCCTTCCGAAGGAAAAAGGCGTCGCATGCGGCAGCGGCGTGTAGTGCAGGTCCAGATAGTGCTCGTGCAGAAACTCGCGGAACCCCTCCTCATCCTTCTCGCCATAGAGCTGTCGCAGCTCCGCGCGGGCCACCGGCATATCCACGCGCCTCATGGCCTCGTCATTGCGCAGCCCCTCGGAGTAAGCCCCGTGGTAGGTGCACAGGTAGGTGTCAGCCTCCACCGTGGCGCTGTCCACATGCCAGGACTGCACATCCGTGCGCAGCAGTTCGGGCTCGATCTCATTCAAATACTCATTGATGCAGTCCAGGCTGGGCTGCAGCTCACGCGCGCGGAGCCGTTCCTGATCCTGCAGCAAAACGTCTCTTGCCACCCTTCCGGCAGCGCTCAGCTCCAGTGAGAGAAGACGCGCGTCATCAATGCTCGTGATCCCCTTCCCCACCGCCAGCTTTTCCACGATCTCGCCAAAATCCCCCGGCAGCTGGCGTACCCAGCACATGGCATTCACCCCATCTGCAAACGGCGTCGTCACCAGCTCCTCGAAGCTCCCCACGACTTTGATTCGCGGGTAGTCATATGGAAGGATGATCTCGGCGTCTGAAAGTTCCATGATTTGTGAGCAGGGTATCGATGTCAATCAGGCCACCACATGCCGCGCCTGACGACTGCCGGCGGTGCCATGCCTGCCAGCGGCACGATCTGATGACTGCGCCCCGCCCAGGCGCAGAGACTCGCGGCCAGGCACGCGATTCCAATCCTGCATCAACGTGGCGGAAGCCGTCTCCACAGGCACGCCGCATGCGTGCACCAGATGGTCAAACAACGCATGCGCCAGCACCGGCAGCGCGATCTGGTGTGTACGCCGCAGTCTGGTGTACAAGCCTTCGGCGAAGGCCATGAAGCACTGAAAAGGAGAATCCCCCTGCTGCCACAGCAGCGCCAGGGTGGAGGAAAAGTTGCCGCTGTTGGCCACGAGATCCCAGTAGCGCGCAAAGCGGCGCATGCGCTGCATCTCCGTAAAGGGGATGTCCCGGTTTTCCAGAATCTCGTACGGCGGCGCGGGCGCGTACTTCATCCCATACTCGGCATCGTGCCGCACGATGGGCGTGCCACGCAGCCGCTTCAGGATGCCAACCTGGATCTCCTGCGGTCCCATCTTCACCAGCCGGTCAAAACCGCGTCCAAAGCTGGCCACATCCTCTCCCGGCAGCCCCACGATGAGATCCGCATGCACGTGGATGCCGGTTTGTTCGCGCAAAAAGCGCAGATTGTCCTCCAGCCGCGTCAGATTCTGCCTGCGGCTGATGTTCTTGGACGTGGCCTCGTCAAAGGTCTGGATGCCCACCTCAAACTGCACCGCCCCCGGCGGAAACTGCCGGATGAGATCGCGCAGCTGCTCCGGCAGTCGGTCAGGCACCATCTCAAAGTGCAGGAACATCCCGTCCCGCCACCGCTCCTGAAAAAAGCGCAGGATGGCCATGCTGGTGGGCAGGTGAAGATTGAAGGTGCGGTCCACAAACTTGAAGGTCAGCGCCCCGCGGTCCAGCAGCCCCTGCATGGCCTGCAAAAAAGCCTCCAGCGCAAAAGCGCGCACCGGCACGTCCAGAGAGGAAAGACAGAACTCGCAGGTGAACGGGCAGCCACGAGACGCCTCCACATAGAGGATGCGATGTGCCAGATCTGACTCCGTGTAGAGATCATACGGCAGCGCCACGCGGTCCAGAGGCGGCAGCCCGGCAGGCATGACCTTGGGCAGCGCCTCAATGGCTGCGGCATCTCCTCCCAGCAGCACGCTGCAGACTTCAGCAAATTTCAGATCCGCCTCACCAGTGATCACGTGATCCGCCAGCGCCACGATGGGCTGCCCTTCCCACTCGTGAGACACCTCCGGCCCGCCGAGGATGATGCGTATGTCCGGCCGCAGCCGCCTCAGCATCCCCAGCACCTCGGTCGTTTCCACCACGTTCCAGATATAGACGCCAAAGCCCACGATCCGCGGCTCATGCGCCAGCACCGCTTCCACGATCTCCAGCGGTGCCTGGTTGATCTGAAACTCGGCGATGCACGCCTGCGGCTGCAGCGGTCCCAGGTTTGCCAGCAGATAGCGCAGCCCGAAGGAGCTGTGGATGTATTTGGCATTGAGCGTGGCGAGGACGATGTCTGGCACGCATGCAGTGTGGCCGCTTTGCAGGCCTGCGGCAAATGGCTTTGCCTCGGCCAACGGACTGAACGCGGGCAAAATTCCTCCCCAGTTCATGGCATTCATATCCCCCGCTGGCCGGACAAGCTGGCAAAAAGTGGCACGCACGCTGCTTTGAGGGGGGGGAGTGTATTTCCAAGAAGGACTCTTCAGAAGCGCTTTTAGACATCACCCCATGAAACTGCACCCCAGCCATATCTTTCTGCTCACCGCCATGATCCTGTGCATCTACATCGTGGTTTCACACCTCGATTAACACAGATTCGCCTCAGCAAACCGGCAGGAGAAGAATACACGGGAAGCCCGACGGGCACCTTCAATAATAAGCAGAAGCCACATTTATCACGCTGATTTACAGCATGATACTCCAGCCACCGAGCAGGAGATTCCGGGGTGGGTGCACCCAAACAGGCGCAGGGGACGTTTGACATTTCAACCCTCCCGCGCCTAACCTCCGCGCCCACCGATCCCGCAGTACATGCACGACACCACCCCGCTGCCTGAGAAGGAGTTCCGCTCCTACGCTCCAGGCTATTGGTCCACCAAAAATGTTTCAGCCGCTGACTGGAACAGCGCCACCTGGCAGCTCAAGAACCGGATCACCACCCTGGCCCAGCTGGAAGAGCACCTGACACTGACCGAGGAAGAGCGCGCCGGCGTGCTGCTCTCCGGCAAGAAGCTGGCGATGGCCATCACGCCGCACTATTTCAACCTGATCGATCCCGAGGATCCAAACTGCCCCATCCGCAGGCAGGTGGTGCCGCGCATCGAGGAGTCCTGGGAGGACCCCGATGAAATGAGCGACCCCTGCGGCGAAGACAGCCACATGCCTGTGCCCGGCCTGGTGCACCGCTACCCGGACCGCGTGCTGTTTCTGGTGACCGACCGCTGCGCCAGCTACTGCCGCTACTGCACCCGCAGCCGCGTCGTCTCCGGCGTGGGAGAACAGGAGCTGCATACGGAATTTGAGGCTGCTTTCCGCTATCTGGAGCGCCACACGGAAGTGCGCGATGTGCTGCTCTCCGGCGGCGATGCCCTGCTTTTCTCCGACGCCAAGCTCGACGCCCTGCTGACCCGCCTGCGCTCCATCAAGCACATCGAGTTTGTCCGCATCGGCAGCCGCGTGCCCATCTTTGTGCCCCAGCGCATCACGCCTGAGCTTTGCAAGATGCTGCAAAAGCACCACCCGCTGTGGCTCAGCATCCACACCAATCATCCGCGCGAGCTCACCACCGAAGTGCGTGACGCACTGGCCCTGCTGGCCAACCACGGTGTGCCGCTGGGAAACCAAAGCGTGCTGCTGCGCGGCGTGAACGACAACGCCGAGGTCATGAAATCCCTCGTGCACAAGCTGCTGATGTGCCGCGTGCGGCCCTACTACCTCTATCAGTGCGATCTCATCCAGGGCAGCTCCCACCTGCGCACGAGCGTGGCGGATGGCATCGACATCATCGAGCAGCTGCGCGGCCACACCACCGGCTACGCGGTGCCTCAGTTCGTCATCGACGCCCCCGGCGGCGGCGGCAAGGTGCCTCTGAATCCCGATTACGTGCTGGTGCGCGACGAACAGCGCGTGGTGATCCGCAACTACGAAGGCAAGACCTTTGAATACCCCGAGCCCGCGCTGGTTCGGAGGTAAGCAGGCTCACGATTGAGGAAACCTGAGGCAGTCGCGCCGCCACAGCAGAAAGCCCAGCGGCAATCCTGCCAGCCAGAGCAGACGCCCGCCCGTGGCATTCAAATTTCTGAACTGCTGCCACACTCCGACACCGCTCAGAAAGGCAAACCGGCAGTACTGAACGGCGGCACGGAGCAGCCGGAACGGTGCGGTGAAAAACCAGCGGCTTTCGCAATCCAGCACCATTTTGAACATGAGACGATGCCCTTCGGCATTGGTGCGCGGACTGGAGCGGCCATGCACCAGTGAAGGCGCGTCCGTCCAGTAGATGCGCAGCTCTTCATTGACATGCCGCGTGATGTAACGGCGGGATACCTGGCACCAGATGTAGGATTCCGGAATGAAGTTGCCGGACACATTCTCCGGATAGGGAAACTGGCGCAGTACATCCACACGCAGGAATCCCCACTTCTCCCCCCGCACCTTGTACCGGTATTCGAGCTCGGCTGCCGAGCAGTCGAGAGGGGCAGACGGGAAGCGGTTGCCGACAAGATGACCGTTCTGATCCTGACAGAGCCCGGTGACCCCTGAAAACTTCCCGCGAATGTCTGCCGGTATGCTTTCCCAGTGGTGCTGAAGGCGCTCGAGGGCATTTGGCAGGCAGCCGTCATCGGAGTCCAGCTTGATGGAAAGCTGCCCCTGCGCCTCTTTGACGGCAAGATTGTGCACATGATGCGCCCCGCGGTGCGGCTCGCGCAGGTAGCGTATGGGGAAGCTGGCCTCGCTCTGATAGCGGGCCATCAATGCCGGAGTGTCGTCCGTGGAACCGTCATCGATCACCAGCCACTCAAAATTCCGGCAAGTCTGCGCCTGCAGGCTGTCAAACACACGGTGCAGTGTATGCGCACGGTTGAAGGTTGGGGTGAAAACCGTGAAGAGCGGCATGGTGTGGTCTCACAAGGCAGGAACCTGCGGATTTGAGATGAAAGCACGGCCTGGAAGCCCGCGCCAACCCCATCTTGTTCAAACCTCAGTAGGCATTGTCCCGCTTGAAGAAGGTCAGCAGCATGATCTGGAAGTCGAGCCAGAGGCTCCAGTTTTCCAGGTACCAGAGGTCGCACTGGATGCGCTCGCCGAGGTCGGTGTCTCCACGAAGGCCGTTGACCTGGGCCCAGCCGGTCATGCCTGGCTTGGAGTGGTGGCGTGCGTTGTAATGCGGGATCTGGTGCTTGAAGCTGTCGATCAACTCAGGGCGCTCCGGGCGCGGACCCACGAGGCTCATCTCGCCCTTCAGCACGTTCCAGAACTGCGGCAGTTCATCGATGTTCCACTTGCGCATGAAGGCACCCACTCTGAGGCGGCGCGGATCATCTTTGACGCACCACTGGGCACCTTTGGCGGCCTCGGCGTCCTTTTTCATGGAACGGATCTTGATGATGTTGAAGGAGACGCCATTGCAGCCCCAGCGGCGCTGATGGTAGAAAACCGAGCCCTTGGACTCCAGCCAGACGAGGGCGCTAAACAGTGCGATGATCGGTGCGCTGAGCACCAGCCCCACGCTGCCACCGATGATGTCCACCGCGCGCTTGAGGATGACATTGAGGGTGTCGTCCAGCGGCAGGCGGGTGACGCCCAGGACGGGAGTACCGGCGATGGTTTCCAGCGTGAGGCCGGACACAAACACCCGGAAGTAGGAGGGAATGACCTTGAACTGGATCATTTCGCGTTCGCACATATTTGCGAGGGAGATCATCTGCTCACGCGGGCCGTGCAGGTCGGCCACGACCACCATGTCCACAGCGTGTGTGGCCACGAGGTGCTCCACCTCGCTCAGATCTCCCAGGCAGGGCACTCCGGCGTCCACGGGCTCAGTTTCTTCAGCACTGCCAGTTTTGACCCAGCCCATGATGTCGAAAGAGCCGGCCTGATCCCGCTTCATGGTCTTGAGAAGGCTGAGCGCCTCGTCGTTCCACCCCACGAACAGGGTGCGCTGCTGCAGGGCCTCGATGCGGCCCGGGGCACGCAGGCGAGCCATGAAAAGTGCGCGCCAGCCCAGCACGAAAAGGAGTGCTGTGGCACCATTGAGACCCACATAGACACGGGAGATGCTGGGCTGAAGCTTCAGGGCGAGCGTGATGGCCAGGAATCCCGCCGTCCAGACGAGGATACCTTTGGCAATCTTGGAGGAGATCCAGCGGGTGCGGAGGAGGACGTTCTTGTGGTAGATGTCCTGCCAGCCCAGAACCAGGATCAGCGAGAGACTGGCCAGCGCCATGTGTCCGCTATACTGGCGGAAGGACATTTCGTCGAAATTGCCAAACTCACGAAGCCCCGTGTGGAAGCGCAGCAGGAAGGCTGCACAGGATGCCGTAACCGCCATGACGAGGTCACCAAGGATGCTGACAAGCACCCAGAAATGCGGTGAGACTTGTTCTTTGACCCGCCATGCGCGCCGCGCCTCCAAAGCATGGAAAACAGCAGCGCTTCCTAAAATACCAGAATTTGTGGTGGTTGCGTTCATGGCGGTCTAAATCGAACTGACTAAATTATACTCAGTATATATTTACCCGCAACCAAAAGGTCTGAAAATTATCTCATTTGTGTAAAAACGATCTTTTTGGTGTCTCAGTTTTGATAATCATAACTCTTAAACTTTAACAACCCTTATTTAAAAAGTGAGCTTCATTCCGACCACCAGACCGCGTCCGGGCAGTGGAATGCGGTCTTTGAGGACGGAGGTGTGCTCGCGGGCGTCTTCGTTGGTGAGGTTCATGCCTTTGGCATAGACATCCAGCGTGGTGGGGCCCTGCAGGATGCGGTAGGTGAGGCTCAAATTGACCAGGAAGTAGCTGCTGGTGCGGAACTCATTTGCGGCCAGCTGGCTCTGGGGTGCGGCGTAGATGCCCTCAAGGCGTGCACCGAAGGCACCGTGCTCCATGATGAGGGTGCTGCTGAGATGGAAGGGCGGAGTGCGCGGCAGAGACTGGCCTGTCTTCAGGTCCCGGGCACGCAGTGCGTCTGCACGCAGCTGGAGATGAAGATTGCTCTGATGTTCCGGAGGCTCGGAAGTGATGGGGTGCAGCAGATGGAAGGTGGCCTCCAGCTCGGAACCGATGAACTCGGCATTGGTGGCTTGATAGAGCAGCTCGTTGTAGCTCTCGCCACCGACCACATGCACGACGCCAGTGGGGAACTGGCCGATGAAGTTGGTGAAGCGGTTGTAGTAGCCGCTGATGCTGCCTGTCATCCAGCCGATGCGTTTGCGGAGATTGAGGTCGAAGCCGAGGGACTTTTCCTGCTTGAGGTTGGAATTTCCGATTTCGAAAGCGCCCGTGGCGGCGTGGGTGCCATTGGCAAAGAGCTCCTGGTAGGTGGGGGCGCGCTCGGCGTGATTGATGGTGAATGCGATGGCATATTCGTCATTGGGAGTGAAGACCACGCCCATCGAACCGCTGAGATTGTCGAACTGACGAGTGGCTCCAGGGCCGAAGGCGGGGCTGTCGAGTGAGCGAACGGAGATGTGGTCGTAGCGGCCGCCGAACTGGAAGCTGAACGAGCCGCGGCTGACGTCCTCGTAGAGGAAGAGGGCATCCGCCTGGGTGATGGTGGGAGGCAGGAAGGCCTCGCTGCCGGAGGTGCTGAACTCGCTGCGGTCTGACTGGTAACCAACGACGCCCTCCATGCCGGCGATCTTCTCATGCTTCACCTCGATACGACCATCGTACCCGTTGTTCTTGAAAAGGGTGGACGGCAGGCCGCTGTCGAACTCGGTGTGCTGATAGCTGGAGGTGGCTAGCTTGTAGTTGATCTCCTTGATGAGGGCGAAGGGCTTGTAGAAGGCGCCGCGCACATCGAGACGGTGCTGGTGCATGTCGATGACCACATTTTCCTCGGCTGGGGAGCCGTAGTTGGTGTGGAATTCGGTCCAGGCGAAGCCGAAGAAGCCTTTGTCCCAGACGTAGCTCGTGCCACCCGTTACGCCTTCAGAGCGGAGATTGCTGTTTGGGACGATTTTGGAGACTTCGGTCTGGCCGGGAGGAAGGGGATTGGCGGCCTGCTCGGCTGGGGTGCGGGCGTAGCCGGGGATGCGGAAATCCTCTGCGGCGCGGGTGAAGGCCTCGACATGGAAGGCGAGGCCCTTGTAACCGCCTTCGACCATGGCGCTGGTGAGATAGCCATTGTCCACGGAGGAGAATCGGTCATTGAGGGCACCTCGGATGGTGCCGTCGAGTTTCTCATCGACGATGCGGCCGTCGAGGGAGTTGACGACGCCGCCGATGGCGTTGGAGCCATATAATAAGGTGGCAGGACCGCGCACGACCTCGACAGATTTGAGGTTTGAGGTATCGAAACTGAGGGCGTGATCGACGCTGGTGGCGGAGGCGTCGATGGTGTTGAGGCCGTTTTGGAGGATGCGGACGCGGTCGCCGTCGAGGCCGCGGATGATGGGGCGGCTGGCGGCGGGGCCGAAGTAGGAGCTGCTGACGCCGGGCATGCGGGCGAGGGTCTGGCCGAGGCTGGGCTCGAGGGCGAGGGTGAGGCTCTGGCCGGTGAGGACGGAGGCGGACTGGGCCTGCTGGAAGAGGGGGCGATCCAGGGGGGCGGTGATGACCATTTCGTCCAACGGGATCTCCTCCACATGGCTGGCGGAGGTGGCGATTTGGTCGATTTTAAGGTCGGGTTTTGTGTCGGATTCCGCAAAAAGGACGCCCGGGAGGGCGGCGATGACTGCCAGAAAATATTGAAAACGTGGAATGTCAGAGAGGCGCGGGAAACGTTTCATAGTGCAAATGGGTTGCAGGACGGAGCCCGTTTATATGCAACCTGATTGCAATTGCAAATCATTTGTATTTTTGATTTTTGTGACCTAGCTTCGTTTCATGAAGCAGCTCTTTTTGACTTTTGGGTTTCTCGCCGCAGCACTGCCGGGCCTGGCCGCCACCAAGGTGGCGACACTGCACCCCATCCTGGCGGATCTGGCGCGACAGGTGGGCGGGGCGAATGTGGAGGTGGTGGAGATTTTGAAGCCGGGGGCGGACATTCACCATTTTGAGCCAGCACCGAAGGACCTGGCGGAGATGCGGGGGACGAAGCTGCTGCTGGCTTCAGGCAAGGGGCTGGAGAGCTTTCTGGACAAGCTGCGCGACAGCCTTGGGGCAGATGTGAAGCTGGTGGAGGTGGGGGCGAAGATTCCGTCGATCCCCTTTGAGGAGCATCACCATGAGCACGGGGACAAGGAGCCTGCGGAGAAGGAGAAGGATCATGACCATGATGAGCATGATCATCACCATGGGTCGGAGGACCCGCACTGGTGGCATAGTGCTGAGAACATGAAGCGGGCGGCGCGGATTGTGGCGGATGAGCTGAGTGCGGTGGATCCGGCAAATGCGAGCGCGTATGCGGCGGGGGCGAAGGCGGCGAGCAAGAGGTTTGGTGAGCTCAAATCTTGGGCGCAGAAGGAGATCGCGAAGATTGGGAAGAAGGACCGGCTGCTGGTGACGGCGCATGGGGCCTTTGGTTATTTCTGCAAGGAGTATGGGTTTGAGCCGATCTCGCTGCTGGGCATCGGGCGCAGTGATGATGCGTCATCGAAGCACGTGGCGGAGACGATTGAGGAGATCCGCGAGCATGGGATCAAGGCGATCTTTCCGGAGGATCAGGCGAACCCGAAGGTGCTGGCGGAGATCGCGCGAAGCACGGGGGTGAAGATTGGGGAGCCTCTTATTGCGGATGGGACGGCGAAGGCGGCGCATACGTTTGAGACGATGCTGGCGCACAATGTGAGGTCGATTGTGGCGGCGCTGGCTCCGGCGGCGGGTGCGGCGAAATGAGAAGTGCCGAGCTTCAATGTCATTAGTGTCAGGAGCCCTGATTGAACACCGCAGAGATTAGAAGACCGCAGAGAATACCATTTTGAATCGGCGCTTTGCGTTCTTCCCTCTTCCTCCACGATGGTTCATTCAGACTTTCACTCATACAATTAACCGCCACAGCATGATCAGTTTCGACAACGCGAATGGGCACGAATGTCCGCAAATTTTCACGAATGAGGGTTTGTGGGCTGGTGAAAAACTTGCGGCTGTTTGTGATATAAAAGCTTTTACTTAGCGACAACGATCCATGCGTGGTTTTCCGCCCATTCAGATTTTTCTGCTCGTGCTCGCGTTTGTGGTGCTGGCGATTCCGTTGAGTCATCTGACGGGGACGACGGTGCCTGTGAGGGCTGCTGCGGCGGAGGTGAAGGGTGAGAAGGCGGAGAGTGTGAGGGCTCTGGTGAGGGTGCGGTATGCGCACAGGCCGGTGACGTTGAGTGTGAGGGTTGGTGAGAAGGAATTGATACAGGGTGTGGAGGAGTCGCCGATGGAGGTGGAGGCTCCCCTGCCCTCGACGAAGGATGGGGTGGATGTTTTTGTGAGGGCGACGTGGCCGGAGGGCACGCCGGATACGGCGGTGACGGTGGAGCTGGAGCCGGATGGGCTGCCGACGCGGAGCGAGACGCGGTGGTCGTCTGCGGCGAGTTTGGATGAGGTGATCACGTTTGAATGGAAATGACATGAGCGCGGCTGTTTCCCATTCCCCTACTCACACCAAGGAGCACGTCTGCTGGGGCGGAGGCTGCGCGCATACGCAGCATCACCGGCTGGAGGTGGTGGACCTGAGCGTGCAGTACCAGGAGGTGCGGGCGCTGGAGAAGATTCAGTTTGCGACGGAGTGCGGACGGAGCATGGCGCTGATCGGGCCGAATGGGGCTGGGAAGAGCACGCTGTTGAAGTCGCTGGCGGGGCTGATCCGTGCTGACAAGGGCAAGATCCTGTGGCGTGGAAAGCCGCTGACGCGGAGCAGCCATGAGATCGCGTATCTGCCGCAGCGCGGGGATGTGGACTGGAATTTTCCGATCACGGTGCGCGGGCTGGTGGAGATGGGGCGCTACCCGAACCTGGGGTGGTGGCGGCAGTATTCGAAGCATGATTCCGAGATTGTGGAGCGGGCGCTGGTGAGCATGGACCTGTGCGATTTGCAGGACCGGCAGATCAGCGCGCTGTCAGGCGGGCAGCAGCAGCGGGCGTTCATCGCGCGGGCGCTGGCGCAGGAGGCGCATGTGCTGCTGCTGGATGAGCCGTTCACGGGCCTTGATAAACCGGCGCAGGAGAATCTGAGCCGGTTGTTTAAGGAGCTGACGGCGGAGGGGCGGCTGCTCATTGCGAGTCATCATGATCTGCAGACGGTGGGGGCTATTTTTGATGATGTGCTGATCATCAAGCGGCAGCAGGTGGCGTTTGGACCGGTGAAGGAGGTGTTTACGCCGGGGAATATTGCGAGCGCGTATGAGAGCGGGGAGGGGCGTGGGCAGGTGCCAAAAATTGAACCACTAATCCAACACTAATGGAACACTCATATCCGATCCTCCAGAAACGGAAGTGATGGCCTGCTGAATGTGCGGAACAGACGGAAAACCGGAGCCAATTCATCCATGCATTGCACCGCAGAGACTGGAAAAACGCAGAGATTTTTAACCACTGACTGAACACTCACTGAACACTGATCCGATCCTTCTGAAACGGAAATGATGGCTTACTGAACATGCGGGACAGACGGAAAGCCGGCCCCAATTCATCCATGCATTGCACCGCAGAGATTGGAAAAACGCAGAGATTTTTTAACCACTGACTGAACACTCACTGAACACTGATCCGATCCTCCAGAAGCTCCAAACCACATTCCATCTCATCATTAGTGTCTGATTAGTGTTCAATTAGTGGTTCAAAAATCTGGTTCCCCCGAGGAGCCGTACTGACTGAGAAACGTTTTCTTTTTTGCCATGTCCACGTTTGCTGATTTTCTTGCTGAACCGATTGCCAAGCGGACGCTGATGGCGTGTTTGATGATTGGGTTTGCGAATGGGTTTGTGAGTGCGTTTGTGGTGCTGCGGAAGGATGCGCTGAAGATTGGGACGCTGTCGCACTCGCTGCTGCCGGGGATTGCGCTGGCGGTGCTGATTATTGGGCTGTCGCAGTGGAGCGCGCTGGCAGGGGCGATCTTTGCGGCGCTGATTGTGGGGCTGGGGTCGATCTTTCTTTCGCGGACGTCGCGGCTGGATCAGGACACGGCGATGGGGGTGCTGTACACGACGGCGTTTGCGGGCGGGGTCTTGATCTTGAAGAACCTGGACATGCGGCAGAAGCTGGATGAGTGGCTGTTTGGCAGCATCGTGGGCATGGCGGACTCGGATTTGTGGATCGCGTTTGGGATCAGCGCGATTGCGGTGATCACGCTGACGGCGCTGCAACGGCCGCTGCTCATCTATCTGTTTGAGCCGAACATTGCGGCGAGCCTGGGGGTGCCGGTGCGGCTCCTGAACTATGCGACGTTTGCGGTGACGATCCTGGTGCTGATTTCATCGCTGCAGGCGGTGGGGTGCATTCTGAGCGTGGGCCTGATGGTGGCCCCGGCGGCGACGGTGTATCTGCTGACGAACAATGCGCGTGCGTTGTTCTGGGGTGGCGGGGTGATCGGCGCCGTGGGATCGGTGGCGGCGTTCTTTCTGTCGTACCCGCTGGGCTGGAGCGTGAGCGCGACGATCATTGTGGTGCTGGGGGTGTTCTTTGTGGCGGCGTATGTGTTCAGTCCGAAGTATGGGCTGTTTAGCAGGCGGTGAGGGGGATAAAAGCGGCTTGGAGATTTTCCATCCAGAAAATGACCAATCACAGCCGAAGCCTCGACAAGTACTATCGAGCAAACAATCTACCTGAGCTAAGCAACTATTAATGTAGTCATCGCTTGGAAATGAGAGCTCTTGCCAGTCTGCCAAGAGCGGCACCTAGGAGCGGTGGAACTGCATTACCAATTTGTTTCAGTTGCTGCCATTCGCTGCCAACAAAAATGAAGCCATCGTGAAAAGATTGGAGACGCGCAGCCTCTCGGACGGTAATCCAGCGTTCAAGATTTGGATGAACCCACTCGCTGAGATCTCGGTGCATTTGGGCAAGAATTGTGTACGCTGGTTTTGCTGGATGCAATCGCCTCCATTTTTCGGGACGCATGCCATTCCAAATTTCTTTTGGTAGAGAATCGCCTTTCATTCCCTGTTTCAGATGAGAAATCAGTTCGATACGTCGCGCTTGAATTTCCTTTGTGTGATGATTGTGAAGATGTAAATGCCCCACGGGAGTAAGCCGCCGTTTTGTCTCTGCGGAATAAAGAGCAGTGTCACGATCCAGCCGCATGAGTTTTTGAAATGCGTTAGGGTTGCGAGCCTTGGGATATGGGAGGATTTCCCCACTGGGAACAACACCGGGCGGCAAATCACCGATGGCATCCCAAACTGTGAATGGCTTTTTTAACTGCAACGACGCTAATATGCTCAGGCACTCACTTTTTAGTTCATCGTGGCTCATTTCCCCGTCTTTGGTTCCCATGAAGATGACTCGATAGCGATCCTGCGGAACACCGTAGTCGGAGGCTTTCACTTTTATATACGAAGCGTTTTTGTAACCGATAGATTGAAATTTCTGTAGGATCGCATCTCGAAACTGCCCCTTATTCATCAGTACGAGGTTTGGTACATTCTCCATCAAGAACACTTTAGGCTTCAACGTCTCGACAACGCGAGCGTACTCCTCGTAAAGCGAGTTTCGCTGGTCATTAAGGTTTCTAGGTCCTATTTGGCTAAACCCCTGGCAGGGTGGGCCTCCGAAAACCAAATCAACATTTTTTAAGCCGAGTTGCTTAACATCTTGATCGCGATTCTTTTTCAAGAAATCGGCAACGCTTCCTTCAATAAGAGGAACGTCCGGGAAATTGTGACGGTATGTGGCACATGCGTGGGGATCGAGTTCAACTGAACATAAAATCTTAAAACCCGCCCGTTTAATGCCTTCACAGAAGCCGCCACAACCAGAAAACAACGAAATGGCCGTCAACGGCTTCGCTGGAACTTTTGATGGGTGTTCTTCAAACCAATATTTCGGCATAGCAGATAAAAGTTCGAACCAATGGAGGTGATGTTGGGCGCCGTCAAATGTGACTTCTAGTCCGTGGACTCATACGTCACGACTTGCCAGTTTTAGATGTGTCTGTTTTCTCAAACTTTGGAAGAGCTGTTCGCCGAAAACGCGAGCAAAAAGGGCTTTCTCAAGAAGCCCTTGCAGATGCAGCAGGCCTCGACCGAACCTATGTGAGCGGTGTAGAACGAGGGGTTCGAAATCCCACCTTAAGAATCATCAGCATTCTCGCTAAAGCCCTCGACTCTAAAATTGAGGATTTTTTTGCCGATTCTAACTCTGAACAGAAGCAGTAGCGTGCCATTCACTCCTCATTTTGAATCGCTTTGTCCTCAATGCCCTAATCGGTGCAATGAAGATGTGAGAACACGACGGATTGCCAACCGCAATACGGAGTTTCGTATTAATCAGGTATCAGCAATAGCGTGCACATTCGACGCGATTGCTCCTGGCTCTCCAAGTGACAGTGAAGCATCCCGAACTTTTGACCATTATCTCGAGCAGTTCGCGTCTAACGTAAAGAACGCCGGTAATTTTCTATACCCGAATGATTACAAAGTTGACGCAGGCGCAGTTGCCAAAGTTGGCGGTGATCTGTTCGAAATTTTATTGTCTTCAGCACTTTGGAATGCCGCGACCGTTTGGAACAACTTCATGACCACTGGTGTATGGAACTCATCTGTGTACACATGTCCTGATCGTAGCATTCCTACGCCCACAAGGCGAATTGCGATCGTTCAGCTTCCGAGAGGCTACGATTCTACCAAGCTCTTCAACGCCGAGACTCGTGCTTCTTTGGATGCATTCGAGAACGCGCTTGCTATACAGGATTCAGAATTGCGGCTGTCGTGTCCGGATATCGTGGGCATTAGGCTTCCGGACCCTCAGGCCGAAGAAGCTTCAATTTTTCATGAGCCGTTATTGGATCTTAGCCAAACGTCCCAGATTCGATTGGCGAATGCTTTTCAGTCTTTTGAAGGCTCGTTAACAGGCAGGTCTTTGTTGTTTGCAATCGCTGCTAAACGATCAGTGCGGAGTGACCGCTTGTACCAACCCCTGTTTGAAGCGAATGTCCTGAAATTCTTGGTGGGCGAAGTGTTAAAAGGGTCTTCCTTCAGATTCCATGTGTATGTAGGTTCGACGGCTGGGGCGGATGTGAGGGGGCACTATCGCGCAGCATCGCTAGTATCGCTTTTGCGAGGGGGGACGCCTTCCCGAGCTGTGGATTCATTGCACCATGCAGTTGCGCCAGTTTCCGCTGCTCAAAACATATTGAATGAACTGCCTAGCTTCCCGCTTTGAGCGGTGCGACTTAATGAGGCACATCACTTGTTGCAGACGCTGCTGGTGAGCTCGGTGTGTGAAGAAAGCGTTGGCTTTGCTTCCCGGATTGCATGCGGCTTTCCAGGGGTGGCGCTCGCTGCACGAGCTTACCCCTGGCTACACGCATTGATTCCCTCTGGGGATCAATGCGTCCGTGGGTTGGCACCCACGGCTACGGTTGTGACAGCCCTACGGGCTTGAGCAAGCCGGATTGCATTTGAAACGCGAATGGGGAGAAATGGCTGGGAATGATCGTGAGTTCGGGATCACATTTGCTTGCGTCGCCATTGCGGGCAGGAGTGCCCGCATCACTTGATACAGCCTACCCGTTGTCATAGGCCGGTTTGTTCATGGATCTCCAACCGGTATTCGTTCTCGGGCGTTTCATCGACCTTGCGGCAGTCGATGGTGAAGGTGGTGCGCAAGCGATGCCTGTCGTGGCCGGAGCGGACGGTGATCTCGAAATCGAAGGGCATGGTCATGTCCTGCAGGCGGATTTTGGTGGAACCTTCTGCCACGGGCATGCCGCCGACGCGAAATCCGGGGTGCCGACCGACGGGGCGGACGTCGTGGATGGTTTCGATCTCGGTGTCGGGGACGCTTTGGCGAAGGATGTTCAGGGATATAGCGGTTCGCAAAACTCATTTCTAATGAGCAGGCTGTTTCTTGATCGTAGGTCATGGGCTTCGACGGCGGCTGGTTGAGGACAACCAGCCCTACCTGCGCCGGACATGCGCCGCCCCCCCACGGCGAGGCAGGGGGGCGCTTGTGGATGGTCAATGAGGAATGAGGCGCGAGGGTTGATGCGGAGTGGGGGGAGATGGCGGAGCGCCGCACACGGAGTGTGCGGACCACTTTGCTGGCGCATGGGTGGAAGACCCGAGTGATAGTGTGGCGTTGGGGGGGCAACGAAGCGGAATGGCGGTGAGACGCTGCTGGTGGGCGCGGTGAGGGAAGAAAGCGTTGGGTTTGCTTCCCGAATTGTGGGGCGGCTTTCCAGGGGTGGCGCTCGCTGCGCGAGCTGACCCCTGGCTACCTTCTTGGACCCCTCCGGGGTCCTGATCTAGTGGCTGCGCCATTGCGGGTAGGAGTGCCCGCATCACTTGGAGGCGCGGGGTTCGCGTGGACTGGGTGGGGAAAGATAGCGGGCCCCGGTTCCACAGGAACCGGGCTACTTTGCTGGCGCATGCGCGATGCGGATGGGGAGGAATGAGCATGAATGATCGTGAAGGTGGAAACAGACCCGAAGTAAAGTGGTTCTGGCACGAACCTTATGGAGCTGAAGGCGGCTGGCTGGGGACAGCCAGCCCTACCTGTGCTGGGCATGCGCAGGCGGATGGTGTTTCAACGCGAATGGACACGAATTATTCCGAGTCCGGAATCAAGTTCGCTGGCGGAGCGATTGCGGGCAGGAGTGCCCGCATCACTTCCCAGTGACGTTGCCGTTGGTGGTGCGGAGAGGATGGGAGTTGCGGAGCGCCGCACAGAGGACTGTGCGGACCACATTGCTGGCGCATGCGCGAAACGCTTTAAAGTTTCCACGCTCTATTTAGCGGGAAGGACCTGGACGACGTCTAAGTGGACGTTGCCGGAGGCGTTGGTTGTGCGGAAGATGACGGCGGATTCTTCGCGACTGAAGAGTTTAAAGTTTCAGGTTTAAAGTTTAAAGTTCCCGAGAGTGGATCATTTGGCGGGAAGGACCTGCACGGCGTCGAGGTGGACGTTGCCGGAGGCGTTGGCGGTGCGGAAGATGACGGCGGATTCTTCGCCGGCGGGGAATGCCGGAGGGAGTTTAAAGTTTCAGGTTTGAAGTTTAAAGTTCCCGAGAGCGGATCATTTGGCGGGAAGGACCTGCACGGCATCCAAGTGGACGTTTCCGCCTGCGTTGGCTGTTCGGAAGATTACTGCAGCCTCTTCACCTGAATTGAACTTGTAAGTTCCCAAGCTGTAGGCGCCCTGGGGGTCTTTGGGGGATTTGGTTTGATCGACGGTGACGGTTTTTTCGCCGTCGGCGGTGAGGATGGTCACTGGGGCGGTTTTGGCGCGGTTTTCGTGGGGCTGGAAGTAGATGCGGACTTCGTAGCTGCCGGTCTGCTTGACGCTGAAGGGGAAGCGGGCGCTGGCGGCTGGATCGGAGCTGTAGCTGTAGTGTTTGCCGACGTAGGGCTTGAGGCCTTCGCCGTGGGTCCATTTGCCGGTGAGCTCGGCTTCGGTGTCGTCGATGACGATGCCTTCGAGCTTCTTGGGGTCGATGGAGTCGGCGGAGGTGCCGGGAGGGGGGAGATCGGGGAGTTTTTTGGCGTTGGCGGGGAGGTAGAGATTCCCTTCGAGGGTGTCGCGGCGCATGGCTCCGGGCTGGGACATGAGGTCTTTGAGGATGTCGAGATACTGCTCATAGACGCCGCGGGGGGTGGTGTGGTGGCGGACGCAGATCCAGGCGGCTTTGCCGACGACTTCTCCCATCATGCCGCAGGTGCGCATGACGCGGGTGGAGCCGAGGGCGTGGCGCTCGACGGAGATGGTGCGGCCGGCCATGAAGAGATTGCCGATGTCTTTGCTGTAGAAGCAGCGGTAGGGGACGGGGTAGCCGTTTTTGCGGTCGGTGTGCTTGCCGAATTCGGCGCGGGAGATGAAGGGATTGTCGGGGAAGTTTTTGGCGTACTGCTCTTTCGGATAGTGCAGGTCCTGGTCCCAGGTGGTGGGGACACAGCCGTCGGGGTGGATGATGCCTTTGACCATGTCTTCGCCGTTGAGGATCATGTCGCCAACGATGCGGCGGGATTCGCGGGGGCCGCCGATGTAGGCGAGCCAGGTGAGGTCGAAGCCGGCGTATTTGTCGGCCTTGAGGGTCTTCAATGCGGTGACGGCTCCGTAAACGGCGCGGAAGTTGTGGTCGCGGATGAGTTCGAGGTCGTTGAGGGGGTGCTTGTCGAAGCCGCTTTCCCAGAACCACTCGCCGTGGACGTAGTCCTCAGGGGCGGGTGTGGGGGTGTAGCCGAGGTCGTAGCCTTTCATGTTTTCGGCGTTTTTTTTGCCGACGGGGGCCATGGGCTTGGGCTCGGGGAAGTCATCGAGCGTGAGGGGGAGAGCCCAGGGGGTGGCGGGCCAGGTGACGGGGTGCTTCAAGTTTTGCATGACCCACATGTTGCTCATGCCCATGCGGCCTTTTTCTTCCATCATGAACTCGGCTCCGGCGAGGGCGCCGACGCTGCCGTGGCCGGTGCAGTCCACGAAGAGCTTGCCGAGGAAGCGGGTTTCTTTGCCGGTTTTGGTATCGAGGCCGATGACGGAGCGGATGTTCTTTTTGTCGGCGGTCATTTCGACGCCGTAGACGTGGGTGTTGAGGTGGAGGGAGATGGTTTTCTCGGCGTTGACGGTGTCTTCTTTGAGCTTGTCATTGAACTCCTGGGGATTGGCGGCGGGGCTGTTGCTGGCGCGGTCGGCGAATTCTTCGACGATCTCGCCGAGGTGGGGGTAGAGGCCACGGCGTGTGCCGCCCATGGCCCAGACCTGGATTTCGCTGGAGCCGTTGCCGCCGAGGACGGGGCGGTTTTGAATGAAGGCGACCTTGAGGCCCTGGCGTGCGCCGGAGATGGCGGCGCCCATGCCGGAGTAGCCGCCGCCGATGACGACGAGGTCGTACTCGGGGGACTCGGGGGCTTTCTCCGGGAGGCCGAGGAGCTGGCGGCGGAGCTTGTTGGTAGCGGCGAAATCGGCGGGCGGGGTGAAGTCTTCGCCGTCTTTGGCGAGGATGAGGGCATCGATGCGGCCATCGAAGCCGGTGAGGTCGTGGAGGGCGAGGGTGGTTTTGCCGTTGCCGGTGATTTTGACGGGGGCGGCTTTTTCCCACTGCCAGTCTTTGCCGGTGGTGCCGAAGGTGTGGTCGAGTTTCTGGCCGTTGACGCTGATCTCGAAGCGGCCGGGGGCGCCGGTGGCATTGAAGGGGGCGACCCAGTTTTTGGTGCGGGCCCAGAGGGTGTAGGTGCCGACGGGGAGGTCGATGCTGGTGGTGGCGTCTTTGACGGGCTTGCCCATGCCGTGGGCCATGAGGTAGGGGGAACCCATGATGTCGATGAACTGGGTGTCGAGAACCCAGCCGCCGGGGGAGGAGAAGGATTCGGCCTCAAGCCAGAGGGGCTGCGCGTGCGCGGCGGTGGCGAGGGTGAGGAGGGTGGCGAGGAGGACGGATTTCATGGTTGCGGGTGGTTTTAAACGGGAAATGGCCCGCAATGCAATCATTGAGTCTTTGTTACGGTAACAGGCGGGGATGAGTTTAAAGTTAAAAGTTTAAGGTTTAAAGTTGGGGGAGCGGGAGGGGCGAATGGTCAGGAGGGAGAGGCTGGGTGCAGCGGAGAGGATGGATCGAGGACGATGGTGGGGCGATGGTGGGAAATAAAAAACGCGGTGCCTTTGGGAGGGCACCGCGTGGTGGGGAGATTCGAAGAGGGGGGCGGGAGACCCCCGTTCCTTGTTATTCGGATTTGAGGGAGGCCATGTCGATGGAGAAGCGGTATTTGACGTCGCTCTTGAGGAGGCGGTCGTAGGCTTCGTTGATCTGCTGAATGGGGATGATTTCGACGTCGGAGGTGATGTTGTGGGTGCCGCAGAAGTCGAGCATTTCCTGGGTTTCGGCGATGCCGCCGATGAGGGATCCGGCGAGGCGCTTGCGACCGAAGAGGAGGCCGAAGGCGGAGACGGGGAGAGGTTTGTCGGGAGCGCCGACGAGGGTGAGGGTGCCGTCGATTTTGAGGAGGTTGAGGTAGCTGTTGATGTCGTGATCAGCGGAGACAGTGTCGAGGATGAAGTCGAAGCTGAAGGCGTGGCGCTGCATTTCGTTGGCGTCGGAGGAGATGATGACCTCATCGGCACCGAGGGCGAGGGCGGCGTCTTTCTTTTTGGGCGAGGTGGAGATGACGACGGTGTGGGCGCCGAAGGCGTGGGCGAATTTGACGCCCATGTGGCCGAGGCCGCCGAGACCGACGACGCCGACTTTTTTGCCTTTGAGATCTCCCCAGCGGCGCATGGGGGAGTAGGTGGTGATGCCGGCGCAGAGGAGCGGGGCAACGCCGGGGAGGCTGAGGTTTGCGGGGACGGTAAGGGCGAAATGCTCATCGACCACAATGGAGGAGGAGTAGCCGCCGTAGGTGACGGGGGCGGTGCCGTGCTTGTCGGGGGAATTGTAAGTGAAGGTGGCGTGGGGGCAGAACTGCTCGAGATTGGCGGCGCACTGGGGGCAGGACTGGTCGGAGCCGACGAGGCAGCCGACGCCGACGATGTCGCCGCGTTTGTGTTTTTTCACCGCGGAGCCGACCTGGGTGATGCGGCCGACGATTTCGTGGCCGGGGACGCAGGGATAGACGGTGGGCATGGCGCTCCACTCATTGCGGGCCTGATGGAGGTCGGAGTGGCAGACGCCGCAGTAGAGGATGTCGATCTCGACGTCGCGGTCGGTGGGGTCGCGGCGGGGGATACTGAGGTGGGAGAGTGTGGAGGTGGGGCTGGAGGCGGCGTAGGCTTTGGCGGTGGGCATGGGAGTAGTGGGGATGTTGAGAGGGTTAGTTGAGCTGAGTGGGCTGCTGGTATTCTTCGTCGGTGACGTGCTCCAACCAGTCCACGACTTTGCCATCGAGGCTTTCCTGGATGGCGATGTGGGTCATGGCGGTGGTGGGTGAGGCGCCGTGCCAGTGTTTTTCACCGGGCGGGAACCAGACGACATCGCCGGGGTGGATTTCGACGACGGGGCCGCCGAGGCGCTGGGCGCGACCACAGCCGGAGGTGACGATGATGGTCTGGCCGAGGGGATGGGTGTGCCAGGCGGTGCGGGCACCGGGCTCGAATGTGACGGTGGCTCCGGCGACGCGGGCTGGGGCCTCGGTTTGGACGAGGGGATCGATGCGCACGGTGCCGGTGAACCAGGTGGCGGGGCCCTGGGCGGAGGGGCGTGAGCCGTTGCGGTGGATGTCCATGGGAGTATGGAGAGGGTTACGCCTGCGAATGGTTTAGCAGCGGTTTATTGTGCTCAAGTTTCAGCCAGTGAAGCGAAACGAGGGAGAGAGGGCAAGAGCAAGATTGGATTCGCGAGGAGGCCGTGTGTAGGATGCGGGATGGCACGCCCCTCCATGAACGACATCGCCCTGCGGCTTGGGATTTCCAAGATGACGGTGTCGCGTGCGCTGCGTGGCGGGAAGCATGTGGAGGCGGAGCTGAGGTGGAGGATTTTGGGAGTGGCAGAGGAGATGGGGTATCGGCCGGACCCGGAGATCTCGAAGCTGATGACGCACATGCGGCGGACGAGGCGGACGGCTGAGCCGCAGACGCTGGCTTTTGTGTGGGCGGAGCGGAGCTCGCGGGAGAGGGAAAGCTCTTCGTGGTCGCAGCAACTGGTGCTGGGAGCGCACCGGCAGGCGGAGAAGCTGGGGTTTCGGCTGGAGGAGTTTCAGCTCTCTGCGAGGGGAATGACGGGAAGGAGGCTGTCTGAGATCCTAGAAGCGCGGGGAATACCGGGATTCATCCTCTCTCCGCTGGTATCGCGCAGCCGCGGGCATGTGAGCATGGCGTGGGAGAAGTTTTGCAGCGTGGTGATCGGCCTGGGGTATGCGAGGCCGCAGCTGCACCGGGTGCACCACCACCACTATCTGGGCATGATGACGGCGCTGCGGATGCTGAAGAAGCAGGGGTGCAAGCGGATCGGGTTTTACTGCGGGAGCACGATCAACGAGCGGATGTTTCGGGCGTGGTCGGCGAGCTTTCTGGCGCATCATCCGCTGGCGAAGCCGGGGGAGCTGCTGGCGTTGAGGAAAGTGATGAGCCGACTGGATTTTCAAGAGTGGCTGCGCCGAGCGAAGCCGGAGGTGGTGATCGACAGCGGGCACCTGGTGAAGGAGTGGCTGGATGAGGTGCCGGGAGCACGCAGGCCGCAGCATGTCACGCTAGGCTGGCGTGCGGACATGCCTGAGGTGGCGGGAGTGGACCAGCAGGCGAATGTGCTGGGTGCTGCGGCGGTGGACCTGCTGGTGACGCAGTACCAGCAAAATGAGCGTGGTATTCCCGAGTCCCCTCGAATCGTGATGACGGAAGGGCGATGGTGGGCGGCAGGGAGGCCCCTGCCATAAGGACGGGAGGCGGAAAAGGCTGACGATCAAGATCTCCTAATAAGCAAAGAGGCTACACAACGCCTGAGATGGGCAGCAGTGAGTTTGAGGGCTGTTTTACTTCGGCAGAGGACTCTGCGCGGGGCTGGGGTACTGCCCATCTAAAGGCTTGGATGAATAGTATATTGATTTATGCCATCATCGTAAATTTTTATGCCTGTGTAGCGCCTTCCCTTTCCACAGACTCCCCCCAGTGGTGCCGGGGATGGGTGTAAAAACCCCCTGACGAGGTTATATGAATAGACGGAGGTTTGTGGCTTCGTATCCGTCAAGAATGGAACTACCACACATCGCATCCCGGAAATCCCTCATGTGCGTCGGCCTAGTGGCCAGCATCATCTTAAGCGGCTGCCACAAACATGAAGAGCATGTGGAGCATGAGGAAAAGTCACAACTCATCCTCACAAAGCCACTTGTGCAGGACACGGTCGTCACACGTGAATACGTATGCCAGATCCGCTCCAACCGCAACATCGAGGTGAGAGCCCTGGAACGCGGGTATCTGGAGTCCATCTTCGTCAAAGAAGGCCAGTTGGTCCAAGAGGGGCAGCCGCTGTTCAAGATCCTGCCGCTTGTTTACCAGGCTGAGCTCAAGAGCAAGGAAGCGGAAGCGCAGGCCACCAAGGTGGAATACGAAAACACCGAGCGTCTGGCGAAGCAGAACGTGGTGTCAGACAAAGAACTGGCGATCGCCAAGGCGAACTACGAGCGGAAGATGGCGGAAGTGAAGCTGGCTGAGGCGCATCTGGGCTTCACCAACTTCAAAGCCCCCTTCCCCGGGCTGATCGACCGCCTGCGGGTGCGAACCGGCAGCCTGCTGGATGAAGGCGACCTGCTGACGACGCTGTCTGACAACAGCGAGATGTGGGTGTATTTCAACGTGCCCGAGGCGGAGTATCTGGACTACATGTCCCAGGAACAGCCAGAAGAGAGAAAGAAGGTCTCCCTGATCATGGCGAACGGAGAGATGTTCAAGGAGAGCGGGCGGATCAATGTGATCGAGGCCGAGTTCAACAACCAGACGGGAACGATCCCCTTCCGAGCCGACTTCCAAAACCCGGACCGCCTTCTCCGCCATGGAGAGACCGGGAACATCCGCATGAAGAAGCTGGTGAAAGGAGCTCTGCTCATTCCACAGAAGTCCACCTTTGAGGTGCTGGACCACCACTATGTGTTTGTGGTGGGCAAAGATGATGTCGTGAAGCAGGAGCGCATCCACATTGTGGAAGAGGTGGAAGACCTCTTCATCGTGACTCCAGGGAGCGTGAATGAAAATGACCGGATCATATTCGAAGGGCTGCGAGACGCCCACGATGGTGAAAAAGCCACCGAGTATGAGTATGAGGAACCGAAGGAAGCCTTCAAAAAGCTGAAGCTTAAGGCGGAATAAAAAAAACTTCCCATGTTTACCAAGATCCTGCACAGGCCAGCGCTGGCCATCGTCATCTCATTGATCATTCTGTTTTTGGGCACGCTGTCCATTTTCACGCTGCCCATCTCACAGTTCCCGAACGTGGCCCCCGTGCTAGTGACGGTGACACTGGACTACCCCGGCGCGAGCGCCAAGGTTCTTGAAGAGTCCTGCCTGATCCCGCTGGAGCAGTCGATCAACGGGGTGCAGGACATGAAGTACATGGTGTCCAGCGCCGCGAGCTCCGGCGAGGCGGTGATCCAGGTCTTCTTCCACATGGGAACGGACCCCAACCAGGCGACGGTGAACGTGCTGAACCGTGTGAATGCGGTGTCATTCCGCCTGCCGCCGCTGGTGGTGCGAGAGGGCATCATCGTGTGGAACCTGGCTCCGAGCATGCTGATGTATGTGAACTTGTACTCCAAGGACAAGAACGCGGACATGAAGCTGCTCTTCAACTACGCGTACATCAACGTGATGCCGGAGCTTTTCCGAACACGTGGCGTGGGCTACGTGAAAGTGCTGGGGACGCGCCAGTATGCGATGCGTGTGTGGCTGAAGCCCGACCGCCTGCGCGCCTACAACGTGGACACAGAGGAGGTGATGAAGGCGCTGCGAGAGCAAAGCATGATCGGCTCTCCGGGACGAATAGGGCGAGCGGACAGCAAGACATCCCAATCTCTCGAATACGTGCTGACGTATGTGGGCCGATTCAACACCGCCGAGCAATATGAAAACGTGATCCTGCGCGCCACGGAAAACGGAGAGCTTTTGAAGCTGAAGGACGTGGCCGAAGTGGAGCTGGGAAGTGAATTCTACGACCTCTATTCCGATCTGGACGGCGACCCCTCGGCGGCCATCATGATCAAGCAGAGCTATGGCAGCAATGCGGCTGAAGTGATCAAGGAGCTGAAGGGCAAGCTGGAGGAGATGAAGGAGAAGTTCTTCCCGCCGGGAATGGACTACAAGATCAGCTATGACGTGTCGAGCTTCCTGGATGCGTCCATTCATCAGGTGCTGCACACGCTGGTGGAAGCCTTCGTGCTGGTGGCGCTGGTGGTGTTTGTGTTCCTGGGAGACTGGCGCTCCACGCTGATCCCGACACTGGCGGTGCCGGTGTCCCTCGTGGGAGCCTTCTTCCTGATGCAGATGTTTGGCGTGAACATCAACCTGATCACGCTCTTTGCACTGGTGCTGGCGATCGGCATCGTGGTGGACGACCCGATTGTGGTGGTGGAAGCCGTGCATGCGAAGATGCACGACAGCTTCATGTCCCCCTACAAGGCGACGCAGGCGGTGCTGCACGAAATCGCGGGTGCTGTGATCGCGATCACGCTGGTGATGACGGCGGTGTTTGTGCCTGTGACGTTCATGTCGGGTCCGGTGGGTGTGTTCTACCGCCAGTTCTCGATCACGATGGCGGTGTCCATCGTGCTTTCCGGGGTGATGGCGCTGACGCTGACACCGGTGCTGTGCGCGATGATCCTGAGGAAGACGGACCACCACCACAAGGCGCGCGGCCCGATTGCCTGGCTGCTGGGCATCTTCAACCACTACTTTGAGAAGGTGACGAACATCTACGAGGCGCTGCTGAAGAGGATCGTGCACATCCGCACGCTGACCTTTGCCGTGCTGGGAGGCGCCGCGACCTTGATCTACTTCATCAGCCAGCAGATTCCTGCGGGCTTCATCCCCACGGAAGACCAGGGGATGATCTACGCCATTTTGCAGACGCCGCCGGGCACAACGCTGGAGCGAACCTATGCGAAGTCCCGCGAGCTGATGACGACAGCCAAAACCATCGATGGTGTGGATTCGGTGTCCACCCTGGCGGGCTATGAAGTGCTGACGGAAGGACGCGGGTCGAATTCCGGAACGTGCCTGATCAACCTGAAGAACTGGGAAGTGCGCCACCACACGGCGCCGCAGATCATCGCCGAACTCAAGGAGAAGTGCACAAAGATCTCCGGTGTGCGAATCGAGTTCTTCGAACCGCCGGCGGTTCCCGGCTATGGTGCAGCAGGCGGCTTTGCCCTGAGCCTTCTGGACAAGACCAACTCCGGCGACTATGACCGGCTGCAGAAGGTGAACACTGAATTCATGGAAGCCCTGAGCAAGCGCAAGGAGCTGGGCGGCCTGTTCACCTTCTTCAGCGCGAACTACCCGCAGCTGGAAGTGGTGATCGACAACAAGATCGCCATGCAGAAGGGGGTCTCGATCGGCAAGGCGATGGACAACCTGGACATCATGGTGGGAAGCACGTACGAGCAGGGGTTCATCCTGTTCAACCGCTTCTGGAAGCTGTACATCCAGGCGCACCCGAACTACCGCAAGCTGCCGAAGGACCTGAAGGACCTGTTTGTGGCGAATGACAAGGGAGAGATGGTGCCCTACTCCGCCTTCATGAAGCTGGTGCCGAAGCAGGGCCTGAATGAAATCACGCGCTACAACGCCTACCCGGCACCGGGCATCCAGGGCGCACCTGCGGCAGGATTCAGCAGCGGTGAGGCGATCAAGGCGATTCAGGAAGTGGCCGCAAAGACGCTGCCCCGCGGCTATGACATCGCCTGGGCGGGTCTGGCCTTTGATGAAGTGCGCCGTGGAAACGAGGCGGTGATCATCTTTGTGATCGTGCTGGCGTTTGTTTATCTGGTGCTGGTGGGACAGTATGAGAGCTTCATGCTGCCGCTGGCGGTGATTCTGTCCCTGCCGATCGGGGTGATGGGCTCCTTCATGATGCTGCAAGCCATGGGGCTGAGCAATGACGTGTATGCCCAGGTGGGCCTGATCATGCTCGTGGGTCTGCTGGGGAAAAATGCGATTCTGATTGTTGAATTTGCGTCACAGCGACATCATGAAGGGCTGCCGATCCTTGAAGCTGCCATTGAAGGGGCCAAGGTTCGCTTCCGCCCCATTCTGATGACCTCATTCGCCTTCATTGCCGGCATGCTTCCGCTGCTGAAAGCCCATGGTGCAGGCGCGATCGCCAACAAGACCATCGGCGCCTCGGCGGCCGGCGGGATGTTCCTGGGAACGGTGGTGGGTCTGCTGGTGGTGCCAGGACTGTATTACATCTTCGGCACGCTCGCGGCCCGAGGCAAACTTCTCCCTGATGAAGACGACACCCCGTTGAGCGAACTTGGAGAGTTTCCGAATCCACATGAAAAACCTGAAGAACAAGCTCCTAGCATTTAATTTCATCTGTCTAAGCTTCATGGTGCAGGGCTGCTCGTCCGTGCTCCGTCGTGGTCCCCTTCCCTCAAGCGATCCGCCCCTGCCGCCGAACTTCCCCGATGCAGCGGGGAAGAACAACTCGGCGATGATCGGCTGGAAGGAGTACTTCAAGGATTCAAACCTGAAGGCCCTGATCGGCACGGCGCTGGAGAACAACCAGGAACTGAACATCCTGATCCAGGAAATCGAAGCTGCGAAGGCTGATGTCCGCAGAACGAAAGGCGCCTACCTGCCTTTCGTGACTGCCGGCGGCACCGCAGGGCTGGACAAGACGGGACGCTTTACACGTGAAGGCGCGCTGGAAGCCAACACGCAGGTCAAGCCAGGGCAGGAATTTCCTGACCCCATGGGCAACTTTGGCTTTGCGGCTGACTTTGACTGGGAAGTGGACATCTGGCGCAAGCTGCGCAACGAGCGTGACGCCGCCATCCTGCGCTACCTGGGAACCCAGGAAGGACGGAATTTCATGATCACGAACATCGTGTCTGAGATCGCGCAGTCCTACTATGAGCTGATCGCCTTTGACAACCAGCTGGTGATCCTGAAGCGCACGATTGAGATCCAGCAGAGCGCGCTGGAAGCGGTGAGGCTGCAGAAGGCGAACGCCCGAGTGACCGAGCTGGCCGTGCGCCGTTTCGAAGCTGAAGTGCTGAAGAACCAGAGCCGTCTCTTCAAGATCCAGCAGCAGATCACGGTCACGGAAAACAAGATCAACTATCTGGTTGGTCGCTATCCGCAGCCGATCAAACGCCAGTCTGAAGGCTTCGACAAGCTGGCCATGACCCCCATCAACACGGGGCTGCCGGTGCAACTGCTGCGCAACCGCCCGGATGTGCGCAAAGCTGAGCTGGAACTGGCCGCAACTGGACTGGATGTGAAGGCGGCTGCCGCCAAATTCTATCCTTCCCTCAGTCTGGCCGGAGCGCTGGGGATCCAGTCCTTCACCTTTGACACAGCCTTCATCATCCCCTCCTCCCTGATCTACGGGGCGGCTGCGAACGTGATGGCGCCGCTGATCAACCGGAGCGCGATCAAGGCGAACTTCCTGGGCGCGAGCGCACGCCAGATCGGCGCGATCTACACCTACCAGCAGACGGTGCTGAAAGCCTACATCGAGACGGTGAACCAGCTGGCCCAGATCAAGAACTACGGCAAGAGCTACGCGCTCAAGACACAGCAGGTGGCGGCGCTGTCAGACTCGATCACGATTGCCGGTCAGCTCTTCTTCAACGCCCGTGCGGACTACACCGAAGTGCTGTTCACCCAACGTGATGCTCTGGAAGCGAAGATCGACCTCGTCGAACTGAAGCAGGAGCAGATCAACGCCTATGTGAAGGCCTACAAGGCGCTCGGCGGCGGCTACAACCGCGCTGCAGGCGGCTCTGGAAACACCACCAAGATGTCGGTGCCGAAGATCGTCGGCCAGCTGCGTGGCGGAAACTGATGTGAGCTGAGCTCATCGCCTGACTGATTTTTTCCCAACTGCGGGCTGCACTGGAGGAGATTTTGACTCCCTCTGAAAGTGCGGCCCGTTTTTTTTGCGGACCACCGCAGCAGGCCGCATGGGCCAAGCGGCCGCCGTTTCGTTTTATTCATCTCCCCCCCGGCCACTGACTCACCGCCTGTAAAGCTGCTTGTCTTGTGTGCCAGACTTCGCTTTCATATCCCCTCCAACCATGAAATCCCGCCTCCTTTTTGCCGCAGCCGCCCTGGCCATCACGATTCCCGCCCTGGCCGATGAATTTGTCTCCCTGTTTGACGGCAAAAGCCTGTCTGGCTGGAAGAACCCGTATGAGTGGGGCCAGATCGACATCGTGAATGGCGAGATCCATCTGACGGGTGAGAAGAAGTTCTTTGTGGTGACGGAGAAGACCTACGGAGACTTTATCTTTGAAGGAGACATTCTGCTGCCTGAAGGGCAGGCCAACAGCGGCTTCATGTTCCGTGCGCACGTCGATAAAAACAAGGTCTTTGGCTATCAGGCGGAAGTGGACGGAGATGCCAAGCGCAAGTGGAGCGGCGGACTGTATGACGAAGGCCGCCGCATGTGGTTTGCCAGCCCGATCAAGGGCAACGCGGAAAGCGAAGCGGCCTTCCGTGCACGCGCGGGCGATGCCTTCAAGCGCAATGACTGGAACACCTACCGGATCGAGTGCCGCGGCAAGCATCTGAAAATTTTCGTGAATGGTGTGCTCACCACTGATGTGAAGGACGACAAGGATGCATCTGGCGTGATCGGCATCCAGCATCACGGTGAAAAGGGGCAGACGTACAAGTTCCGCAATCTGCGGATTCAGGAGCTGAAGTAGCAGGCAGCCGCGCCTCAAAAGCCGGGAACAGACCGCACCTCCAAGCCGGGCAGGAGGCAGCATGAGAATGCTGTGCCTCTTGCCCGATGGCCTGTGCTGCCTAGATGCGTGGAGAATGGTGATGATGCGGCTGGGCATTCAACGCGACCGATTCTCAAAAAACTTGTCCTCATTGCCGAGGCTGCAAGCAACTCGAAGTGTCGCAATGGAGCCGTCCAGGCTGATCCACCTGCAAGCCACGGAACGGCAACCGCCTCCCCGACATGGGAAGGCCGCTTGGGCTGCGTAATTATCCAAGCGAAAAACCACCTACGAGGCTGGCAAACCTGAGCGAATTTCTCATTCGAATTCAGCAGCCCAATCGCAAGCTGATACCGAAAATACTTATCCACCAAGGTGAATGGATGAGCCGTAACGTGTGCTCTGAACGCCCCCCCAAAATATAGTCTCGACTAACCCGGGGTTTTTTGGTCTTATTTTAGGAAGAAGACTTCATACAGCTGTAGCTCCAACCTCCGCAGCCCGTCTGGACTGCGGCCATGGCCACAGAGAACCGAATCTTTATACGACCATGTCCTTCTTCGCTCCTCGTCCCGTACGTCGTGGCCAATGGCTTGCTTTGATCCTGATCACAGGACTGTACAGTGCATCCGGAATACTGTGCTGGGGAGCCCCGGACATGAACATCACCAAAGCGGTGTGGAAATCTGTATATGGAGTGACGGACGCGCAGATCAATGACGCGGCCTGGCTGGCACGTGATGACGACGGCGACGGCATGACCAACAACGCTGAGATCACCGCAGGCACCAACCCCTTTCAGGCGGGCTCCATCCTGAAGATCAGCTCGATGTCGATGCCGAACCCGACGACGATCAACATGAGCATCCCGACGCAGGCGGGAAAGCTCTATGTGCTGCAGTCCACCAACAACCTCGTGAGCACCAACTGGTCTGCGCTGACGCCCAATGTGCAGGTGGTGGGCAATGGGAGCACGCAGACGCTGTCGGCCCCGGCCACCGGGGCTAGCACCTTTTACCGAGTGCTGGTGCAGGATGTGGACTCCTCTGGTGATCAGGTAAGCGACTGGGCCAAAAACCTGCTGGGCTACGCCGCAGGGACTCCCATCGGATCGCAGTCCAGCTACGACCACACGACGCTCGCCACGAATCTGTTATCACAAAATGTAGTCAGCCTGACAGCGACGGATTCCTCCACCACGCAGCCTTCCGATGAATTCACACCCGCAGGGGATGTGGGGATCATCACCGTATCCCGCTCGGGCTACAATCTACTGCAGCCGATCACGGTGCCTCTCAGCAAATCGGGTTCTGCGGTCGAGGGGGTGGATTATGCGTCCATCCCCTCGACGGTGACATTTCCAGCGGGAGTGAACTCGGTGGACATGAAGATCACGCCACTGTACAACGCGAGCCGGCTGACAAGCTGTGCGGTGATCCTTACAGCAGGCGCGCCGGGGTCTGCGGGAGCCGTGGGGAACTACACGCTGAGCACGAGGTCCATCAGCGCCGGGGTGACGATCAACCCTTCAGGCAATCCGACGGGGACAGGTCTCACTGGGAACTACTATGTGGGAGCCAACTCGACTTACGGCAGCAATGTGAACTTTGGAGGCAACGGTGCGACGTACACGTTTACCAAAAGCACCGCCACGACTGGGAGCGCCGTCATCACCTACACCGGGACGACGGGATTTTCGACGACTTCGCCCAACAACCGTGTGAACCTGACCTTCACAGCGGGCGCACTGAGCGGCGGAACGTATGACGGCATCAAGACGATCAGCGGGGTCTCCGGGCAGACGATCACGGTGGCCATCACGGGGGCAGCGGTGCCGAATTCCCAAGCGAGCAGCACAGCGTGTGTGCTGAATCCGCCGGTGGTGACGAGGCTGGATCCAACTGTGGCCTTCAGCTGGCTGTATGGCACCCCCAACGGCACCAATCTGGTGGCCGCAGACAATTACTCCGTAGCCTGGGATGGGTATCTGGCCCCGTCCACTGCGGGGACGTATGTGTTTCAACTGGATGCGGATGACAAGGCGCGGGTGCTTTTAGACACAGGAGCGGGGCTGGTGCAGATCCTGGAGAATGGCTGGGACACAACAGCGACGGGAGCCTTTAAACAAAGCGGCCAGTTTTCCCTCAGCATCCCGGCAGCGCCTGCAAACCGCTACCACATCCGGGTGGAGTTTGTGGAAACAACCGGCAATGCGAAGTGCAAATTTCAGTGGCAGATCAACGGCGGGTCCTTTGCGAACATTCCCAGCGGCAACATTTACACCAACAATACTGGCAGCACGGCAGGCTGGGCTGCCAGCTACTATGCCAACACGACTCTGACGGCACCTGCGGCGGGGACACAAACTGACAGCGCCATCACCAATGGCAACAACGGCGACTGGGGAGCGGGCTCGCCAGATCCGCTGATCTACCACAACTACTTCTGCAGCCGGTGGACCGGGCAGATGCTGCCGCAGTACAGCGAGACCTATACGATGGTTGTGAATGCTGATGACACGGCCAAGCTGTGGATCAACGGCCAGCCAATGACACTGCGACGGCTGACGAATGACAATCCCACCGTCGCGTACACCTATACGCAGAACTCATCGACGAACGGCAGCATCGTGCTGCCCTACACCAGCGCCGCCATCAATGTGGGAGATGTCATTCCGCTGAAATTTACGACCGGCAATCTCAGCGCGAGCTACAACATCTCCCTGCCCTACACTGTGACTGCGGTGACAACGGGCACCAACTGCACCTTTGCCATCACCGGCACGAGTCTGCCAGCCTCCGGCACGGGCAACAGCTCAGTGGACACCACCAACCTGCCTGTGGACTGGTCTGTGTACACCGGAGCGGACCGCTATGCCACCATAGCCCTGCAGGCGGGCGTGCTGTATGACATCAAGCTGGAGACATGCGAACTCACCGGAGGAGCGGGGGCCACGCTCTCGTGGTTCAGCCCGAGCCAGTCCAAGCAGGCGATCCCCACCGCGCGCCTGTTTCCCACCATGACCGGCCAGACACCGCGCGCTGGTGATCCGCCAGCCGGACCACCCGCGATCACCAGCGCGACCAATCTGGTGACGATGCTGAATTCCGGATCCCCCTTCAGCCTGACGCTGACGGCAAGCAATGGAGCAGGAGGATTCACGGCAAGCGGGCTGCCTTCCTGGCTTACACTTTCCAATGGCGTGCTGAGCGGAACGCCGACACAGGCGGGAGTGTACCAGTTTACGGTCACGGCCACCAATGCGGCAGGCAGCACCAGTGCGGTGATCACCGTACAGGTGGAGGACAGCGGGGGACAGTTCACACGAGAACTTTGGACGACAGGAGTCGCCGGGGCGGCTCTGGGTGATGTGCCATGGGGCACACCGCCGACAACCACCAACACCATCTCCAACGCCGAAGACAATACGACGACCTACGGCGCCAACACAGGAGAAAGACTGCGCGGATACTTCACGCCGAGCGCCACGGGAAACTATTACTTCTGGCTGGCTGCAGCGAACGTGGCGGAACTGTGGATCTCGAATGATGCCGAGCCAGTGAACAAGGTGCGAAGGGCCTATGTCACCTCAGGCACCTCCACGCGGACCTGGAACACAGCGACAAGCCAGAAATCCGGCTGGCTTTCGCTGACAGCAGGGCAGGCCTACTACATCGAGGTGCTGCACAACACCGGAGCCAGCGGAGCCGCCAACAACCTTTCGGTGGGGTGGTATCTGGATCCGACTGGAAACTCCGCCGCGATCGCCAATGGCAGCGGACCGGCAGCGGCAACGACGGGCGGGGTGATACCGGGCTTTGTGCTCTCGCCATGGGACAATCCGCCGACGACGGCCACGCCGGGAACGCTGTACATCACGAACCTCCAGGGAGCAGCGGGACTGACAGGCATCACCGGCAGCGGCGGCGCCTTCATCCGGGTGAGTGGATCGACGGGGGTGGTGCATCTGAACTATGCGGGCCTGACGTCTGGCAGCACGTCTCGACAAATCTTTGCCGCGCAGACTGGAGGCAACCCGCCGGTCATGCTGTTTGATTTTGACGCGCAGGACCGCGACTACCCCACACAGCGTACGTCTGACGGCGGCTATACCTGGAACATGCAGGCATCAGACCTCACGGCGCTGGCGAATGGAACTGTGTTTGTGAGCATCGGCACCGTGAACAACCCCGGAGGCGAGCTGTCTGGGACTTTTGGAGCGGTTCCGGGCTCCCAAACGGCGCCACCACTGCCCAGCAATCCCTCCTGGACGGACGACCACACCACAGATGCCGGTGCCACCAGATTCCTCACACAGGCCACGTTTGGCCCGGGCCCAACCGACATCAGCTACGTGCAATCAAACGGATACCGGAACTGGATTGAAAACCAGTTTGGCCTGAGCGCGACCCGCAACGTGCCCTACATCCTGGCCAACCTGAGCAACGACCCGCAGAACCCCTACCCGAGCTCACTGTTCTTCAACTCGTGGTGGAAAAACTCGGTCACTGCATCGGATCAGCTGCGGCAGCGTGTGGCCTTTGCCCTGAGTGAGATTCTTGTCGTGTCTGACGTCGGGCCACTGAACAACAACGGCCGCATCCTGGCAGACTACTATGACAATCTGGTGGATTCGTGCTTTGGGAACTACCGGGACATCCTGAAGCAGGTGACGCTAACGCCGGCGATGGGCCTGTATCTGGACATGCTGCAGAACGACATCGGCAATGACTCCACGGGCATTCATCCGAATGAGAACTATGCCCGCGAGATCATGCAGCTCTTTTCCATCGGCCTCTACCGCCTGTGGCCGGACGGCTCTCTCATCCTGGACTCCAGCGGGAACGCGGTGCCGACCTATGATCAGTCTGTGATCACGGGCATGGCGCGCGTCTTCACCGGCTGGACGTGGGGACAGGCCATGAGCGGAGGAAGGCTGCCGACGGCCTTCTACCCCAGCAGCAACTACCTTGACCCGATGGTGCTCGTGCCTTCGCACCATGAACCGGGGAAAAAGATCCTGCTCGACAACGTGGTGCTGCCGCCTGCGGCCGTCACATTTGTGAATGATTATTCGAAGGATCCAAACCCCAACCCGATCACGATCCAGTCCACTGATCCGGTGCTGGGAGCCGGAAATCTGGTCTCCACCACGATCACCAACTCCTATGACCTGAACGGCCTGCGTGATCTGGAGGCGGCTCTGGACAGCATCATCAACAACTCCGCGATCGGCCCCTACATCTGCCGACAGCTCATCCAGCGCCTCGTCACCAGCAATCCGAAGCCCGAGTATGTGCACCGAGTGGTGCGTGCATTCAATGGCGAGCGCAATGTGGACGGCGTGGCGACCGGAGTGCGCGGGGACATGAAGGAAGTCATCCGAGCCATCCTGCTCGACTACGAAGCGCGCAGCACCACTGCGGCGGCGGACGTGGGCTTTGGCAAACAGCGGGAGCCGCTGCTGCGCCTGACCGGGCCTGCACGCACCTTCCCTGCCACGGGTTTCCCCGGCTCCAGCTACCGTCAAATTGGCTACCAGCAGATTCTCATCACAACCCCCACGGCGCACAAGCTGACGAACGGGGACACTGTTTTCCTGGACACATTTGACATCACCAACGGTCCGACAGCTTATCTGCCCAGCGTAGGCAGCTACAGCGTGGCCAACACCACGCCAAGCTACAGCACCGTCAGTTCCACTGGGGTCGTCACAGTAAACTCTCCTGGGTTCCAGGCAGGTGACACGGTGACGATGCAGTTCACCTCGGGCACGCTGGGCAGCACTTCGCCCTACAACACTGTGAGCAGTTATACGGTGGCCAGTGCAACGGCGACCGCCTTCACAATCAACATCGGCGCCAACAGCGTGAGCGGCAACCCCTCTGGCAACGCCTTCCTGCCGAACAATTTCACCGTCAACACCACCGGCATCAGCACGCCGAGCTACAATGGGGTGAACAACACAGTCACCATCACCGCCACAGGTTATATTGCGGGACACCAACTGTATGTGAAATTTTACAGCGGCCCCCTGGCAGGAGCGGGCTACGATGGTGTCTATACGATCGCCTCGGCGACATCCAGCAACTTCACCATCACTCTGACAGGCAGCCCACCGGCGACGAGCAGCGGGACGGCCTACATTCCGAGATTCACAGGCGGCTACAACATCACCACAGCCAGCAACGTCTCGACGATCAGTCTTCAGACCAACGGCAACCACAATCTCAGCGTGGGCGACTCTGTGTGGATCGACATTCTGGTGGGCAACAGCCCCACGGCCGCGCCAAGCCAGGTGTACACCGTGGCCAGCGTGCCGCGCCCCAACCAGTTTACCGTGACGATAACCCCGGCCGTGACGAATGGCTCGCAGAGCACCTCCGGGCAGGCCGTGTATCCTTTGTCGGCGGCCCAGTGGACACGTTCAGGCGGCTGCACAGTTCAGTTTGGCACGTGGAACATGGGCTACAGCCAGAATGACCTGACGCAGACACCGCTGGCGTCGACCACGGTCTTCAACTTCTTCTATCCGGACTATCATTACCCAGGCGCCATGGCCAGCGCAGGAATGACGGTGCCGGAGTTCCAGCTGACCAATGACTCCAACACGATGAATCTCACCAATGCGATCACGGGTGGATTTCTCAGCGGCGGCAACACCTATGGCTTCCAGAGCTTCCGCAGCGGGGGCGGGTCGATCCCGATGAACATCAGCTCGTACATGACTGCGGGGCAGACCAGTGACGCCGCCATTCCCACGCTGGTGGACACACTGGCCACGCGACTGATCGGAGGTCCGCTGAACACGGCTGCACGGACGGCCATCGTCACCTATGTGGCCAACACGAGCAACTTCCCGTACACCACCCCAACCACGACACAGATGCGTGATCGAGTGCGAGCGATCATTCACCTCATCGTCACCTCCGCGGAATACGCGATCCAGAAGTAAACCTGTATGAACAAGCCACTTCACGCCCCCTTCATTCCGCGCCGCAGGTTTCTGCAGCGCTACATTCCGGCAGCCATCGGCCTTGGCGCCCTGGGCAATTCGCTCCGAGACCTCAAGCTCATGGGGTCAGCGATGGCGGCGGGTTCATTCTCCGACTACAAGGCTCTCATTTGCGTCTTCCTCAACGGAGGAAATGACTCCAACAACCTGATCATACCCACGCTGGCGGCAGACTGGGCGAACTACAGCGCTGTGCGCGGCACACCGCTGGCCATTCCGAACACTGATGGCAGCGGAGCAACTGCGCTGGCTCTCAACTCCCGCAATGGAACCAACGGCTACCCCGCCAGCGACGGACGCACCTATGGCTTCCACCCTGCGATGGCGGAGCTGGCCACTCACTTTAACAACGGCATTGTGGCTCCGGTGTTTAATCTGGGCACGCTGAGCTTTCCGCTGACGAAAGCACAGTACACCGGCAAGTCGGTGCCCAAGCCACCGCAGCTCTTTTCACACAGCGACCAGCAGACGCAGTGGCAGACCTCGCTGCCGGACCAGCCCTCCATCAGCGGCTGGGCAGGACGACTGGCCGATCTGTTTTCCTCGCCGCCAGATGTGAACTCGGGGGGGCAGGTGTCGATGGCGGTGACCGTGGCCGGGTCCAACATCTTTGAAGTAGGCACGCAGAACTATGCCCCCCAGTACGCAATCACCACGAGCGGAGCGGTGCAGCTGAGCAGTGTGAGCGGGGCAAGGCAAACAGCGCTGCAGTCCATCCTGAACGCCGACAAGCTCTCGGCCGACCTGCAGACCAAGGCGTATGCGGGCGTGCTGGATCACGCCATCAGCGAGGCCAACATTCTCAGCACGGCTCTCAGCGCACAGGGGACTCCGACGTGGTTCGGCCGCTTCCCGACAACGGTCACGACGCCCAATGGCGGCTCCACCTTCACTTCATCCCTGATGTCCCAGATGAAGATGGTGGTGAGGCTGATCGAACTGGGCAGCAAGTCGGTGGCCAGCGGCGGGCTGGGGATGAAGCGGCAGGTTTTCTTCATCCAGGTGGGAGGATACGACACCCATACCAACCAGACGAACAACGCCGGCCAGAGCACCACCAACAACGCCAATGTCGTCATCGGCGCGCAGGCCAACCTGCTGGCGGAACTGAGCAAGACGCTCAATGCGCTGATTCTCTCGTTGCAGGACATCGACACCCTGCGTGGAGGCGGCTCCAACCTGATGAGCTCTGTCACGGCATTCACAGCGAGCGACTTTGCGCGCACCTTTCCCACCAACGGCTCCGGGAGCGACCATGGCTGGGGCGGGCACCATCTCGTCATCGGCGGCGCGGTGAAAGGCGGCGCGACGTATGGCAAGTTTCCCACGCTGGCGGTGAACGGGCCGGATGACACGGGGATCGGGCGGTGGATTCCGACCACGTCCGTGGATCAATACTCGGCCACGCTTGCTTCGTGGTTTGGGGTGGATTCGTCGAATCTCAGCACCATTTTCCCCAATCTCGGCCGTTTCTCATCTTCCAATCTCGGCTTCCTCTGAAGCGCCCAGGATGGAAACACTGCATTCATGATGAACCGATCCAAGGCGTATGGGGTCACAGGCGCGGTCGCGCTCCTAGCGGCCGTGGTCTGGTGGATGGCGGATGCCGACAGCCCGGCTGTGAAGAAAACCCCCGAGCCTGCTGAAGTGAAAACCAAAGCGGCCTCCGCACCACCGATGGCAGCAGCGACGCCCGTGGTGGATGCGGGGTTCGAAAACGAAGCGGCAACCGATGTACTGCGCATCACACGACTGCTGAGAGACTACCGCAGCATTGCAGGAGACAACCCCATCGGCTCGAATGCGGAGATCGTGCAGGCACTCTCTGGTGACAACCCCAAGCAGGCGAAGATCCTGCCTGAAGATCTGCCGCTCAATGGCAGCGGAGAACTGGTGGACCGCTGGGGCACCGCCTATTTTTTCCACCAACTTTCCCGCAACAGCATGGAGATCCGCTCTGCAGGCCCGGACCGCCGCATGTGGACGAATGATGACGTCTTCACACGCTGAAACCCACGCGTGATCTGCGGCGGCAGGCCAATGCAACCGACATCCCCGTGAAGAGAAGCAGAGTTTTACCAGGCTCAGGAGCCGACTGAAAAGTCACGGTCAGCGTGGGTGCTGGAATGCTGCCTCCTGGCTGCTCACCGGAGGCAAAGCGCCGCGCGGTGCCAGCCACGTTTTCACTCTCGCTGATGAGAACAAACCCATAATTCGACGTGGGCGAGCCCAGCCATGACTGCACGTCGCTGACGAGCTCAGGCGAGGAGCCCCAGAGATAGAGCCCCACGTCTCCCACCGAAGTGGTGGCACTGGGAGTGCTGGCAAAGTCCGTGCCGATCTGGCCGCCCGGAGTGGCCCAGTTGTCGCCACCCGTCACATTGTAGTGAAGGTCATTCCAGGTGGTGTCCCCGGTGGCGGCGGGAGAGCCTGTGACAGCGCCGCCGGAACCCTCGGTCCAGCTTTGCAGCACACGGTAGAGACTGAAATCTGAATTGACCGGTCCGCCATGCTGATCGGGATCCGGACGGCGGGTGACATAGAGAGCGACCTGCACGGAGGTGACAATCGCATCCGCCGGGATGCCGCTGAGGTCGAAATTGAACAACGCGCGCGAGTTTGAAAACTGCTGATTGGTGCCGGAGACAAGTGTGGTGCCGCCCAGATTGTAGTCAGGGTGATTCTGATAAATGGAAGTGTCTGCCGCCGCTGTCGTGACAAAGGTGGCGCTGAACGCCGGCAAGGCATGCATGACCAGCAGCACCAGGGCTGGCATGACAAAACGCGTCTGGATGGAATTTGTGTGGCGCACAGCAGCTACTAAAAAGGAGGATAGGGTGGGCGCATGGCCTATCAACGCGAAATCGGGGTTATTGTGCGGCGCGTGTGACCCGGAGCCTGGCAAAGCGACGGGGATTGCTGCCCAGGGTTTCTACAGTGATAACGTTTTTGACCGGGGATTCGCCCGGTGCATCGGATTCGGAAACAAAGCCGGTTCCAGCAGGAGCCCCACCCGCCGAGCTTTGCGTGATGGTGGTCCATGTCACGAGATCGTCGCTGGTCTGCATCTGGTAAGTGAGATCAGTGGCACGCGGATCCCGGCGAAAGGTGAGAGTGAAGGTGGTGCTGCCACCAGTCGTGCTGACACCAGACTGCAGGCCTGGACTGATGCTGTTGGTGCTGAGCGGAGAAAACGCAAAGGCGTATTCAACCAGATTCGCTATGCCATCACTGTCAGGATCCGCGTTGTCATCCACATACGTTCCAGGTGTCGGATAGTACTGCCTGAGCCAGGTGTCTCGCCGACTGAGAGGGGGATTTACAGGATTGTAGCTGACGACCAGCTTTGGCTGCAAGGAGGCCGTGCCCTCCCGACTGGTGAAAACGCGAGCGGTGGAACTGGTGCTTTCATCTCCCACCAGAATCCAGCCGAAGTTGTTTGCCGGCGTGCCAAACCAGCTCTGCACGTCCGCCCCCATCTGCTGAGAGCTCCACGTGTAAGCACCCAGGGTGGTTCCCACCGTGTTGGTGGCTGATGCGGTGGCACCGAAGACGCCACCTGCCGTGGCCCAGTTGATCGAACTGGTGGCATCAAAGAAGCGGGCGGACCAAGTAGCATCCCCCGTCGTCGCGGAGGTGCCGCTCCCGCCGCCGCCGCCGGCCAAAGAGGTGGCCTCCCCCCAGCTCGCGCTCAGCGGATAGAGCGACATCGTGGCTGCCGGGTGGCCGGGATTGCTGGCCGCATTTTTCAGATTCAAGGTCAGAGAAGCCGATGTGACCTGGGCACCTGCAGGCAGGCCGGACACGACATCGAAAGACAGCAACGCACGGCGTGGCGCCGTATTGGCGTTGTTGCCAGCGTAGAGATCCCCCAGCGCATTGCTGTTGCCGGGAAAGTCCGAGTAGATCGAATTGTCATGCACGGGATTCAATGTGGCCGTGGAAACCTGCGCCTGAACGACCTTGTAGATGGCACCGGTGGGCTTGCTGCCGGAGTCGAGCTCAAAGGGGCCGCGTGTGACTTTGGTGGCGACGTAAAGCTCGCCTGACTCATCGCGGCCGAAAGCATAAACGCGGGTGGTGAGCGGATTGCCCCCTGCGATGACGAGTTTGCTAAATTTCCAAGTGCCGGAGCCAGGCGAAGTCCCCTCAATGCCGAGCAGCGTGCCATTGGCAGAGGCGATGGACTGGCTGTAGTCGCCAAAGACATATTTGCCCTGAAGCGCCGGGATGGCCGAGCCGCGGTAAACAAAACCGCCGATGATGGACGCACCGATCTGAGGCAGTGATGGCGAGCCTGTGACAACGCCAATGTGCGCATACTGAGCGATGGGCGCGATGAGCGGCAGGCCGCTGTTGGGCGCGGTGCCGTCGTGGGTCAGAGTCCCCTCCATGACACGCCAGCCATAATTGCCACCCGAGGTGATGATGTTCACCTCCTCCACTTTGTCCTGCCCTACATCGGCCTCAAACATGGTGCCGCTGCCGCCGGGGCCGTCATCAAAGGAAAAGCGCCAGGGATTGCGCAGGCCGAAGGCGTAGATCTCCTCGCGCACACCGCCGCCTGAGCCCACAAAAGGGTTGGTTGCGGGAATGCCGTACTGACCGCCGGGGCCAGTGTTCCCGAGGGGATCGATGCGCAGAATTTTTCCCAGCAGGCGCGTCTTGTCTTGCGCATTGCCCAGGCCACCTGAAGGCCCCGGGGAACTCGTGCCGCTGCCTCCGGTGTGACCGTCCTGATTATCATGCTGGCCACCGCCATCTCCGGCACTGATGTAGAGAAAACCATCCGGACCAAAGCGCAGCTGACCACCATTGTGATTTGCCTGCGGCTTGTCATAGGCCAGCACCACGCGCTCGGAGGTGATGTCCGCCGTATTGGGATCTGTCGCGGAGACGCTGAATTCGGAGATCGTGCTGCGGCAGTTCACCGGGTTGCTGCCGCTGGCCACATTGGGGGAGGGAGCGCTGTAGAAGATGTAGCATTTGCCAAAACCCGGTTTGGGCTGGCCGAGGCCGTCCAACTGATTGTAGTTCGGATGAAAAGCAATGCTCAGCAGCCCGCGCTCTTCGTAGCTAGTGCTCAGCGGGAAGAGGTAGGTGGTGGGCGCGCGTGGCACGAGCTTGGAGCGAACATCCAAGAAGGGCTGTGGCAGAAGCATGCCATCGCGAATGATGTAAACGATGCCTGACTGGTCACAGACAAAGAGCCGACCCGATCCATCGCCTGCATTGGCGATGTCCGTGGGGGAAACGATCTGCTGCTGGCTGACTGCTTTGAGCGCGAGAGGTGGGAAATCCGCCCGTCCTGCGGTGGTCAGCAAACACAGGGCCAGCCACCAGACCAGAGAACGGGCAGATTTTCCTGAATTCATTCAAAGTGCATTTTCCCAATATCGGAGCGGCGTTGCAAGCCATCAAAGGTGACCTTGGCGCTCTGGGCATAGGCTTTCTCCCGGGCTTCAACACGAGTCGCCCCCTGGGCCACCACGGCGAGCACGCGACCGCCGTTGGTTTCAAACTGGCCAGCGGCATTTCGCCTGGTGCCGCAGTGATAGACGCGGGCACCACTGACGGACTCCAGACCGGAGATAACATCGCCGCTGCGGGATGAGGCAGGGTAGCCTGCGCTGGCGCTGATAAGGCAGATGCTCCAACCGGGCTCGAAGCGGATGAGGTCTGGCTGGAGGTTTCCTTTGGCCGCCTCGAAGGCATAGGTGGCGAAATCGCCACGCAGCATGGGGAGCACGGCCTCGGCCTCGGGGTCGCCAAAACGGCAGTTGTACTCGATGACCTGGGGGCCGGTGGGAGTGAGCATGAGGCCGAAGTAGAGGAAGCCGCGGTATTTGAGGCCGTCCTTCAAGATGCCCTGCACGGTGGGCTGGACGATTTCGCGCTCGATGCGCTGCATGAGAGCAGGGTCTGCGAGTTCGAGCGAGGCTACGGCGCCCATGCCGCCGGTGTTGGGGCCTTGGTCGTTGTCGCGGATGCGCTTGTAATCACGCGCGGGCATGAGGATCTGATATTTGTCATCGCAGACAGAGGCGAAGACGGAGATCTCGGGGCCGGTGAGGCATTTCTCCACGAGGAGATCGCCAGGGCCGAAGCAGCGCTTTTCCATGACGTCATCGACGAAGGCCTCGGCCTCGTCTTTGGCGGTGCAGACGGCGACGCCTTTGCCGGCGGCGAGGCCGTCGAATTTCAAAACGATGGGCAGCTCGGTCAGCGCGGCTTTGGCCTCGGCGGCAGTGGTGCAGATGGTGAAATCTGCGGTGGGGATGCCGTGGCGTTTGAGGAACTTTTTGGCGAAGGTCTTGGAGGCCTCAAGCTGGGCGATCTCCTTGCGCGGGCCCCAGCAGGGGATGCCGGCCTCGGCGCACATGTTGGAAAGGCCGGCGTCTTTGACGAGCAGGGCCTCCTCGCCCGCCATGCAGAGGTCGATGCCATTGTTCTTCATCCAGGCAATCAGCTCCGGCATGCCTGCGACATTCACCGGAGTGGCCAGCGTGGCGATGGCGTCGCTGCCCGGATAGACGAAGAGTTCATGCTTTTGAGGCGATTCGCTGAGCGCTGTGATGAGTGCGTGTTCGCGTCCGCCTTTGCCAGTAACGAGGATTTTCATGGGCCGGGATGCTTAGCGCGCCGGGGCGGCTGCGCAAGCCTCCAAGAACAGATGTATTTTGGGGAAATCCCAAACAGGCAGGGGCTGAGCCGGGGCATGCTTCTTAGATGTTATGATTGCATCCTGCGCCCAGAAGATGTTAAGACCTGCAGCTTACCCTCGCATCCATGTCGCCCACCAAGACCAAAGACAGCAAAACGAAGAAAAACGGCGTGTCCTCCACCTTCAAGCAGCCCCCGGTGCTGTTCGACAAGACGCAGGCAATGATCCAGAAAATCCAGAAGAGACTGGATGGGAAGCTGCTGACCTACTGGAACAACCCGCGTGGCTCGGTATGCCACAGTGACGTGACGGCGCTGTTCAAGCTGCTCGAGCACATCGACACGCAGGAAAAGCTATACATCTTCATCAAGTCAGACGGAGGCAATGGACGAGCCGCCCTGCGGATGGTGAACCTCATCCGCCGCTACTGCAAAAAACTCGTCGCTCTGGTGCCGTTGGAATGCGCCTCCGCCGCCACGATGATCGCGCTGGGAGCCGAAGACATACAGATGGGCTCCATCGCCTACCTCACCGCTGTGGACACCTCGCTCACTCATGATCTGTCTCCCATTGATCGAGACAATGACCGGGTGAGCGTGAGCCTCGATGAAGTGAAGCGCATCATCAACCTGTGGCGGAAAAACGAAAGCGCCACGCGCGACATGAATCCCTACCACGCCCTGTTTCAACACATCCATCCGCTAGTGATCGGTGCGGTGGACCGGGCGGACTCCCTGTCCCTGATGCTGTGCGAGGAAATCCTCTCCCATCACATCAAGGACCAGGCCAAGCGCAACGAGATCGCGGCCACTCTGAACTCCAAATATCCATCCCACGCCTATCCCATTCTCATCGATGAAGCGCGGAAGATCGGACTCAACGCACTGTCCATGGATCCGGATGTGGCCTCCATGCTGCTGGACCTGAACCACATCTACAGCGAGATGGGCCAGAAGGCGACGACCGACATCAGCGACACTGAGTCTCACGGCAACGAGATCATCAACATCCTTGAACGCGAGGGCTGCCAGATCTACTTCCAGCAGGACAAGGACTGGTTTTACCGCACTGAGGAGCGGCGCTGGATCGTGCTGAATGACGCCAGCGGCTGGCACCAGGTCATCCGCCGCAAAGGCAAGGTGGTGCAAGAGTCGCTCTTCCTGTGATACGCCGTTACAACGTCAGTCGCGCGAGCCAGGAGTGATCTTCATTTCGACTTCCTTGCCCTCGCGCTGGACGCTGATGGTGGTTTCCTTGCCGATTTTAAGATCGCCCATGACGTAGGTGTAGTCGTAGATGTTGGCGATGTCTTTGCCACCGAGCTTGATGATGATGTCGCCAGCTTTGACGCCTGCCTTGGCGGCGGGGCCGATGGGAGAGACGCCGCTGAGTTTGACGCCTTTGATGTCTCCCTGAGCGTAGTCCGGGATGGTGCCGAGGTAGGCGCGGAGTCCGGTGCGCACGCCCTGGTTCTTTGGAGCCTCCATGGCGATGTAATCGGGGGCGGGATCCGAAGTGGCGATACCACGGGCGATGAGGCCCATGAGCCGGGCGATCTTGGCGGCGTGGTCGTAGTCGATCTTGTCAGCGGTGTCGCTGGGCATGTGGTAGTCGGCATGGGAGCCGGTGAAGGCATTGAGGGTGGGGATGCCGCGAAGGTAGAAGGAGGTGCTGTCGGTGGGGAGATGGGCGTCATTCTGTGTGGTGATGGGCAGGCCGATGGGGGCGTTGCGTTTTTCAATTTCCTTGGCCCACATGGAGCTGCTGCCGAGGCCCTGCATGACCACGGACTTCTGGAAGCGGCCGATCATGTCCATGTTCAGGCAGGCGGCGAACATGCCAGTGAGCTTGGCGTTGGGGTCGCCTTTGATCATCTTGGCATAGACTTCGACGAAGTGATTGCTGCCTAGGAGACCGAGCTCCTCGCCGCTCCAGGCAGCGAAGATGATGTCGCGCTTCAGCTTGAGCTTGCCCTGCCTTTTCAGATCAGCCAGCCACTGGGCGATTTCGAGGACTGCGGAGGTGCCGGAGGCGTTGTCGTCGGCGCCATGGTGGATCATGTTTGCCTCGTCTCCTTTGGCGCGGGAATTGGAACCGCCGCCGCTGCCCAAGTGGTCCACATGCGCGCCGACGATGAGCGGCGCGACGTGCGGGTCGGGCTTGTCACCGTAAGGCAGCACTCCAAGGACGTTGCGACCTTTTTTCTTCTCCTGCTGGATGACGATGTTGGCAGCGAGAGCGCCCTTGCAGTTGATGCCGCCGAGGAGGTCGCCGTTGTCGAGCTTGTCCTGCAACTCTTTCAGCTTCTTGCCGGCGCTGGCGAGCAGCATGTCGCCCACGGCATCCGTGATGCTGATGGCAGCGATGCCGCTGGTGGCGAGGGAGGCATCGAAGGTGAGTGGTGCGAGCTGCTGGACGACTTTGCTGTTGGGGCCGCTGACGACGATGAGTCCGCGAGCGCCTTTCTGGCGAGCAGTGAGGGCCTTGTAGCGCAGGCTGCCGTAGCGGCTGAGCTCATTGCGGCGCTCCTGGCTGATGCTTTCGGGGAGGTAGCGGAAGACGAGCACCCATTTGTCCTTCACATCGAGGTGGGCGTAGCTGCTGTAGGTTTCGATTTTTTTACCGTCGTTGCCGGTGGCTTCGTCGGGTGTCTCGATGCCGTAGCCAGCGAAGACGATGCCTGCGGCTTTGACCTCGCCGTTTTGGGAGAAGGAGAGAGGTTTCCAGTCCTGGTCGGGAGCCAGCGATTTGCCGTCGAGGGTCAGCGTGTTTCCTTCCCCAAGCGCGACACCGGCGGTGAAGTCGAAGTTGTCGAAGTAGGTGTCGTCATCGCCCATGGGGGCGAGGCCGAGCTTTTGGAAGAAGTCCGCCACATACTGAGTGGCGAGCTTTTCGCCCTCGGTGCCCGTGAGGCGACCACCAAGGGCATCGCTGGCGAGGTAAGTGATCTGCTGCTTCATGTCCTCCTCGCGGATGTCGGCCTTGGTTTCGGCAAAATCCGGCTGAGGTGCCGAAGGCGCTTTGGCGACGGCTTTCGTGCCCGCCTTGAGGCCCAGCATTTCCAGGGCATGCTCATGGTTCCAGTCCGAGATGTAAATCTGTGAGGCTCCCCCTGCCCCGCGGCCGCTGGTCCACGAAAGCTTTTTGCCATCGGGTGTGAAGACGGGCAAACCGTCGAAGCCGTCGGTGGTGGTCACCCGCACGGGGTCGTGTTTGCCTGCGGCATCGACGATGTAGAGTTCGAAATTAGCGAAGCCGTTGAGGTTGGTGGTGAAGATGAGGTATTCGCCGCTGGGATGGAAATAGGGGGCCCAGCTCATGGCACCGAGCTTGGTGATGGCCTTCTGATCACTGCCATCGGCGTTCATGGTCCAGACTTCGGCCACATCTCCCTTCGGGGTGAAGCGGCGCCAGCAGATGCGTTTGCCATCGGCGCTGAAGAAGGGGCCGCCGTCGTAGCCGGGAGCAGTGGTGAGGCGCTTCACATTAGAGCCGTCAGCATCGGCGGTGTAGATCTCCATGAAGTACTGCTTGTCGATCTTGAGACGTTCATCGTCTTCCTTGCTGAGCGTGGTTTCGTAGGCCTGGCGGTTGCTGGCGAAGACGATCTTTTTGCCATCGGGCGAATAATCGCCCTCGGCATCGTAGCCGCGGGTGTGGGTGAGGTTTTTGAGAGACTTGTCCGCCAGCGTGTATTCCCAGATGTCATAGTGCTCGTCGTAGTCCCAGGAATAGCGGCGGACTTTGGCGTTCTTGCGCTCCTCATACTCGGCGGCCTGGAGCTTTTTCGATTCGGGGTCGGTGTGGGTGGAGGCAAACATGACCCGTTTGCCATCCGGGTGAATCCAGGCGCAGGTGGTCTTGCCCATGCCGGGGGAGATGCGCTCCTGGTCGCCCGTTTCGAGATCCATGAGGTAAATCTGGTAGAAGGGATTTCCCTCTTCGCGCTCGGACTGGAAGACCATTTTCTGGCCATCCGCACTGAAGTAGCCCTCCCCGGAGCGCTTGCCCTCAAAGGTGAGCTGGCGGGTGCTGGAAAGGAAATCCGCCTCAGTCTGGGCAAAGAGGGAGGTGGTCAGGAAAAAAAAGGCGAGCAGACGCATGGTTGATTGAGAAGAACATACGTCTGCCGGGAATCTTTGCAGAAACTTTGCGCATGCATCCGGCCGTCAGCCGCGTTTGATGCAGCCCCGACTTTTTACCGCCATGCGCCCCCTCCCCCTGCTCGCGTTTGTTTCACTGCTGGTCTCCGCCTCTGCGGAGCCTGTCTCACTGTTTGATGGCAAGACTCTCAACGGCTGGGATGGAGAAAAGACGAAGGTCTGGCGGGTGCAGGACGGCGTGATCGTGGGCGGGTCGCTGGAGGGGAATCCGCAGAATGAGTTTCTGACCTCGAAGAAGGTGTATCGCAATTTCATCCTCCGGCTGGAATACAAGCTGGAAGGGACGGAGGGTTTTGTGAATGGTGGCGTGCAGTTTCGCAGCGTTCGCATCCCGCAGCCACCGAATGAAATGAGCGGCTACCAGGCGGACATCGGCGCGGGTTACTCGGGCTGCCTGTATGATGAGTCACGCCGGAAGAAGATGCTGATGCAGCCAGCCAAGGAGCTGATCGAGAAGGCGGAGAAGCCGGGCGAGTGGAACACGTATGAGATCCGCGCCGAAGAGCAGCGCGTGCAGTTGTTTGTGAACAAGGTGCGTACGGTGGACTACACCGAACGCGAGCCGGGCATTGACCTGAAGGGGCTGATCGCGCTGCAGATCCATGGCAAGTGCAAGGCGCAGATCTCCTACCGCAACATCACGATTGAGGCGCTGCCGGATGCACTGGTGCCCGAAGAAAAAGATGTGCTGAACCGCTTTGGGAATCCTGGCGCGGCAGTGGCCAAGCATGGCCCGTTCAAAGATGGCAAGTTCACTCTGGAGAAGGACGAGGTAATCGTGATGGCGGGCCAGGAGAATCTGGTGCGCGAGCAGAAGGTGGGAGAATTTGAGGCGATTTTCAGCTCCTCGTATTCGAGCAAGCAGCCGCGATTCCGCTCGATGGCGTGGGAGGGAGATACGGTCTATGAGCAGTGGCGGGATCTGAATTTTGGCGACTGGAAGGGGCAGCTGGACTCGGCCGGGGCGGGCATCGTGATCGCGCAGTTTGGCCAGACGGAGTCGTTTGACGGGGTGAAGCGGCTTTCGGAATTCAAGTCGGCCTATCATCGGCTGCTGGACCAGTTTTCCGCGCAGACGCAGCGGCTGGTGCTGGTGTCTCCCATGCCGTTTGAAAAGCCGGAGGCATCTCATGCCCCGGACCTGACACAGCGGAATGCGGATGTGAAGGCGTATGCGGAGGCGGTGCGTGAGATCGCACAGCAGCGCGGCGCTGTTTTTGTGGATCTGTTCACCCCCTTGTCGGCTCCTGCTGCGAAGGCACGCATCACCGACGACGGACTGCATCTGAACGAGCTGGGCCTGCGCGTGGTGGCGCGAGAGATCGCACGGCAGCTCGGAGCCTCATCCAGCGACGCCGATGAACTCGCCGCCCTGAAATCGGCGATCGTGGAAAAGAACCGGCTGTGGTTCGACTGCTGGCGCCCGGCGAACTGGTCTTTTGTTTACGGCGATCGCGTGACACAGATGTTTGGCAAGCCCGCGCAGGACGCCCCCTCTCTGCGTGAGAGCTTTGAAGCCCGCAAGCCGCTGGTGGCCAAGCTGGACGAACGCATCCACTCCCTGGCCAAAGGCGAGAAAGTGAAGAGCGAGCCGAAGCCGGAAACGACTGTGGTTACGGAAAAGGTACTCACTGCCGAGGAGCAGATGGCCACATTCACCGTGGCAGAGGGCTACGAGATGAATCTTTTTGCCTCAGAAGCCGAAGGCGTGGCCAAGCCGACGCAGTTCTCCTGGGATGAGCGCGGCCGCCTCTATGTGGCCTGCTCTCCCACCTACCCTCAGACTGTGCCGGGCATCAAGCCCTCTGACTTCATCCTCGTGCTGGAGGACACCAATGGCGATGGCAAGGCGGACAAGTCCACCCGCTTTGCCGAAGGCCTGACGATGGTGCAGGGCGTGGAGCCGGGTGCGGGCGGCGTCTATGTGTGTGACTTTGACCAGATCATTCACCTCAAGGACACGAACGGCGACGGCAAGGCGGACAAAAAGACCGTGCTCTTCTCCGGCTTTGGCATTGGCGACACGCACCAGCTGGCGAACTCCATCTGCCACGGCCCCGACGGCGCGCTGTGGTTCACGCAGGGCCTGCATGCCTTCTCCCGTGTGGAAACGGCCTGGGGGCTGGCCCGCCTGGAAAAAGCGGGGGTATGGAAGCTGAACCCGCGCACTCAGAAAATGGATGCCTACTTCAACGGTGGCAAGGCAGGCCACAACTGCTGGGGCGTGGCCTTTGATGATTACCTGCAGGTCTTCCACAAAAGCGGTGACCGCCCGGTGGGCTACTACAGCGTGCCCGGCCTAGTGGCCCTGGCTGATCCGGATGAGTATCATCCCACAGGCGCACTGTTTGACACCAGCCCCAAGACCAACAGCCTGGAATTCATCGGCACCAAGGCGCTGCCGGACGACATCCAGGGCTGCGCGCTGATCGGCGGCTACTTTGGCAATGTGGTGGAGCTGCACCGCCTCTCGGATGACGGTTCCGGCTTCAAGAGCATGCAGCTGCCCAAGCTGGTCAGGTCCAGCGACGCCTCATTCCGCCCAGTGGATGTGAGCGTGGGCCCCGATGGCGCGATGTATCTGTGTGACTGGTTCAACCCCGTGATCGGCCACTACCAGGCCAGCTACGCGGACCCGCGCCGCGACCGCAAGCACGGCCGCATCTGGCGCATCACTGCGAAAGGCTGTGCGCCCGTAAAGCAGCCCAAACTGGCCGAAATGAAACCGGCGGAGCTGCTGGAGCAGCTGAAGTCTCCCGAACGCTGGACGCGCTACCAGGCCAAGCGCCTGCTGTTTGATGCCCCGACAGCCGCTGTCCTCAAGGCAGCGGACGAATTCATCGCCAAAAACGAGGACGAGCATCTGCTGATGGAGGTCTGTGGTGTGTATGAATCTCACGAATCTCCGAATGATGAGCTGGTCAAGCGACTGCTCAAAGCCAAAGACGCCCGAGTGCGTGCCTGCGGCGCACGGTCCGCGAGGTCGCTGGATCTGCTGAGCCAGGCCGTGCGGGACGAACACCCGCGTGTACGCCTGGAGGCCGTGGTGGCCTGCGCCCATGTGGCCCAGCCCGAAACGGTGGAGGTGGCGGTGCTGGCACTCGACCAGCCCATGGACAAATTCCTCAGCTACGCGCTGAAGCAGGTGGTGAAGAGCCTCAAGCCGCAGTTTGTGCCGGTCATGGCCAAGCTCTCTTTTGGCGGCAATGCCAAGCACGCCGAATATGTGAAGCAGATCGCCAGTGCGGCGACTGCCGTCGATCATCCGGGCAAACTGGTGTATGACGCGCTCTGCCTGAACTGCCACCAGCCCGAGGGCAAGGGTCTGCCGGGGGTGTATCCGTCCATCGCAGGCAGCGACTGGGTGGCTGGCGCCCCTGACCGCCTGATCAAAATGCTGACCCACGGCCTCAGCGGCCCGATCCGCGTGAACGGACAGGATTTCAAGCAGGTGGCCCCCCTGCCCATGCCACCCATGGGCCTGAATGACCAACAGGTGGCGGATGTGCTGAGCTACGTGCGCGCCAATTTTGACAACAAGTCCCCCGCCATCACGCCGGAGCAGGTGAAAACCATCCGCGCAACCATTCAGGAACGCGCCACTCCCTGGACAGCGGAAGACCTGGCCAAATAAGAAAGAGAGTCCCGGGGCAAAAGGATTTCTCAGCTAGCATTGAACTTGCTGCAATCTGCGGCATCCAATGAGCGTGCCCTCTGACGCCCCCCGAAAGACCCGCCCCTGGTGGAGATGGATCAAGCGACTGCTGCTGGCCGGCATCGCTCTGGTGGTGCTGGCTGTGATCTTCCACGCGCCGCTGCTGCGCTGGGGGATCGGCTATGGAGGCCCCAAAGGGGCAGAAATGGCGGGGATCAAGCTCAAGTGGCAGGTGGACGGCTCGGTGCTGCAGGATCTGCAGCTCAAAGACATCGAGGCCAGCGGTTCTCTGGTGGAGCGAGCCAAGGTCGGCGAAATCTCCGCCGCTTACGACACCTGGACGCTGGCGCAGACCGGCAACATCGACATCGTCCAGCGGGTGGTGCTGAAAGACGCGGATGTGGTGCTGGACCTGCGCAAACTGCCCAAAACTGAGCCCAAACCCGAACCGCCGCAGGCGGCCAAGTCTGACAAGCCACCGCCTCTGGTGTGGCCCAAGGTCATCGACATCCAGAACATCAATGCCGAAGTAACACTGGCCGACGGCGCCAAGATCACGATCAAGGGCCTGACCCTGCGAGTCGGGACCGGGATGCCGGGGATCTTTGAACTTGGGGAGTTCAAGATGGAGCCCGGAGATCTACGAGTGGCGAATGTGAAAGCGCAGGTGCAGTGGGGGGAGCGCATGCTGGCCATCTCGGGACTGGATCTGCCTTATGGGGCCCGATTGAAATCGCTGGCCGTGGACCTGAGCGAGTGGGAAAAAGACGCTGCGAGCGTAAAACTGGACGCCGCCATGGGCAAGGCAGCCGTGGCCATCGAGGCCATGGCGCACGGCATTTTCGGCGGATCCATGCAGACCAAGGCGGATGTGACAGTGAGCGGCCTGGCCTCTAGCGAACTGCAGGCACTGAAGCTGCCGGAAGGCATCTCCTTCGGGCCAGTGAGCGTGGATTTGCACGCTGAAGGAGATCCGCTGAAACCCATGACGCTGGCGGTGGATGGCAAGATGAGCATTCCCGATGTGCGGGCAGCGGGTGCCATGCTGGACTCGGTCACCACAACGCTGAAGGTCAAAGATGGTGTGGCCCGAGTGCAGGAACTGAAGGTGCTGCGCGGCGTGAATGAAGTGACGGCGGAGCTGGAGGCAAAGCTGGCCGCCGATGCGATGAAATCCCCGTGGACGGCCAAGGCGAAAGTGAAAATCGCCGACGTAACGCAGATGCTGGCAAAGCCGCCACCCGCACGCGGATTGATCGAACTGACAGCCGATGCCAGCGGCATCGGCGCGACTCCCACCAAGGTGGCGGCACAGGTGAACGGAGCGGACCTGGGTTTTGAGAGCTACAAGCTGCCGAAGCTGGGCGTGTTGATGAGCATGGATGGCAAGGAAGCCAAGGTGAGCGTGCCCGCGCTGATGCTGGGTGACGGGAATCGCGTGGACCTGAATGCGACGATGACTATGGACGATGCCATGCCCGTGAATGCGGAGTGGCGAATCCAGATTGATGATCCGGCCGTACTCATGCAAACCGTGGGCCTGCCGCCGCAGGAGAAGCCGGTCACGGCAAAGATCGCCACCACTGGGAAGGCTGCACTCAAGGTGAGTGATGTGATGAATCTCAGCGCTGCGATGGACCTGAGTGTGAAGGATGGACGCTATGGCGACGCCCCCCTGCCCTTGATCGAAATGAAAATGAATGCCGCCCAAGGGGAGGCCGTGATCCAGCCATGCCGCATCGTGGTGGATGAGAAGAACCACATTGAACTGACGGGCAAGGCCAAGCTAAAGGCACCTTGGAGTTTTGATCTGAATGGAGACATCTCGCTGCCCCAGCTCACCAGCCTGAACACGCTGCTCGCATCCTTCAAAGCACCGGCGATGGAGTCGGGCGGACTCGCGGTGAAGCTGAATGTCAGCGGAGATGCCAGCCCGTGGCGTGGCGAAGGCCGCGTCGAGATGCAGGCGGAGAAGGTCAAGGTGAACGGCATGCCGGAAGCTGCGGATGTGAATCTCAAGACCACTTTTGCCGGCACCACTGCGCAGATCGAAACGCTGCAGGCGGTGCTGGGCCCGTGGAAACTGCTCACCAAAGGCGCGGTGACAGACAAGGAGGCCAGCCTGAGCGAGCTGAGCCTCTGGCAGAAGGACCGGCAGCTGATGAGCGGCCATGCGCAGGCTCCGTATGATGTGATGAAGACCGACGTGGCTGGCGGACGGGGCGTGGATGTGATGTTGAATGCAAAGGAACTGCCCATCCATGAGATCGCGGCGGCGGCTGGCGTGAAGAGCGTGCCTCCGGGACTGCTGAGCGTGGATGTGAAGGTGGGTGGCAGGCTGGACACGATGGACGCCTCTGTAAAAGTGGGGCTGAAGGATGTGAAAGCGCCAGGACTTCCCAAGTCATTTCAACCAGCCACGGTCGATGTGCTGACCACGCTGAAGGCGGATCAGCTGGCGCTCGATGTGAAGGTGGTGCAGGAGCCGCTGCAGCCGCTGAGCCTGAAGGCCGCTGTGCCTGTGGTGCTGACAAAACTGATGAAGCAGCCGGAGAGCGCCACGGACCTGCCTCTGCAGGCCACCCTGGATCTGCCGGAGAGCGACCTCAGTTTCGCGCGCGAGTTTGCGCCAGACATGATCAAGGCCATTCCCGCCAAGCTGAAACTGCACGCGAGTGTGGGCGGCACGGTGAAGGCCCCGCTGATCGATTCCGCGCTCGATCTGAACGCGCCAGAGATCGACTTTGTCAGCGCAGACATGCCCAGCGTGCATGACCTGCGTGTGAAACTGCACACCCATGACCGCAAGGCCACGCTGGATGATATTTCAGTTATGCTGGCAGGCGGCAAGGTGAAGCTGGGCGGCATGCTGGACGCGGCGAATACGCAGGATCCGCGCTTTGACCTGAAGGTGGAGGCCCGTGAGGCGCTGGTGATGCGTAATCCCACCTCCAGCGTGCGAGCAAATGCAGACATCTCCTGCGTGGGCAGTCTCAAGGCGGCCCGCGTCAGCGGGACTGTGGAGGCGGTGCGCGGCCGTATTTTCCAAGAAGTGAACCTGCTGCCGAATGTGACGGGGATGATCCAGCAGGGCGAAAAACTGCCACCGCCGCCGCCCTCGACCTCGAAGGTGGATCAAAAGCTGGCACTCCCGCCCATGCTCAAGGACTGGACCTTTGACCTGAAGGTGAAAACGCGCGACCCCGTGGTGATCGCCGGCAACCTGGTGAACGGAGCCATCTCGGCAGACATCGCTCTCGGCGGCACTGGTGCGGCGCCGAAACTGACGGGATTTGCCAATGTGGACCGCATGGTGCTGAAGCTACCTTTCAGCCTGCTGAAGATCACCAAAGGTGTGGTGACGATGAATCCGGAGAAGCCCTTCACGCCGAAGCTGGATGTGCGTGGCGAATCACGCATCGACAGCAACGACATCACCCTCTACGTTTATGGAGACACGGCCAATCCCAAGACGAGGTTTACCAGCACTCCGCCGCTGTCCGAGGCCGACATCGTGACGCTGCTGGGCACGGGCATGACGCTGGGAGGCGACAACGCGCAGATGGCGAGCGAGGCGATGACGCGAGCGGCCTTCCTCGTGATCGCCGAGACCTACCGGAAGATTTTCCACAAGAAGAAGACTGTGAGCTCCGAGCCGCCGCGACTGCACACCACCTTCAATCCCTCAGGCGCGGACCGTGCGGGCGACAGCATGCAGGCCATGTATGAGATCACGCCCAAGTTCCGGTTCATCGGCCGCTTCTCGCAGTCAGGCCGCATGAAGGGGCTGCTCGGTTATGTGCTGCGCTTTGGCAAGGCCGCGAGAGCGGTGGATGAAGACACGCAACGATGAAACTGACCTCCACCCATCTGCTGAAAAAACACCGCCGGCTCTGCTGCCTGCTGGCATGCACCGGCCTGCTGGCGGCGGCACAGGCGCACGAGGTTCATTTTGGCCAGACCACCATCCATGTGGAAGGCGTGGAGGAGGCGCAGTGGGAGCCCCTGCGCGCCATGCTCATGGATCAGCTGACCCTCAACGGCACAGGACCGGCCGGGGCCCCGCTGGCGGATGACCTGGCGTTTTTTGTGCGTCAGCATTTCATCCGCGAAGGATGGCCCGAGGCAGCAGTGGACTGGAAGATGGCCAAGAACGGAATCGAGCTGACCGTGAAGCCGGGCCATGCCGTACGCGTGGGCACGGTGACGCTGAAAGGCGAGCTCCCTCTGCCTGAGGACGAACTGAAAAAATACCTGCTCAAGCCCACGCTGGAACGCGAAGACGTGGACAAAAAGCTGCCCCAATGGGTGGAGGCGGACCTGCAGCAGGGAGCGGGGCTGGTGCAGAGGCGCCTGCGTGCCGAGGGCTTTCTGAACGCAGAGACACTGCTGCTGCCTGCACCGGCTGCGGGCCCGGACATGCGGCGTGATCTTTCGCTGGAGGTCAAGCCGGGGCCCAAGTTCATCTTCGGCCAGGCCTCCATCACGGGATCGCCGTCGGAACTGGACAAGAAGATGCAGGCGGAGATGACCGAGGCACGAGGCACACCTTTCAATGAAGCCCGCGTGCAGCAGATCCAGCAGCGGCTGGACTCCATCTGCGCCGAGCATGGCTGGCTGCATGCCACCACCACCGCCGACTACAAGCTGGGAAAAAACGGGGGCACGGTGGATGTGGTGTTTCGTGTGCAGGCCGGAGAACGGGTGCGCATCACCAGCATCACAGCGCATGAAGCTTTCAGCCGTGGAGCCAAGCGCGTGCTGCTGGCCAAGTTTAAACCGCTCAAAGGCCAGCTGTACGAGGCCGAGGAGGCGGACTTTTTTTTCAAGCGTGCGCTGGACACCGGCATGTTTTCCCTGCTGGACACCAAGGTGCTGCCAGACAACGGCAGCCTGGCGGCAGGCAATCTGCGCATCACCGGGGAGGAGTCGAAACCAGTCACGATAGGCTTTGAGCCCGGCTTTGACACGTTCCTGGGCGCACAAATGGGCGTGACCTACAAAAACACGAACTGGCGTGACTCCGGCAACACGCTGGCGGCAGAACTGAGCTACAGCATGGCGGGGCCGGTGGGCTTTGTGAGCCACACGAATCCGGCGGTGTTTAACACGCAGCACTCGGCGACGACACGCTGGGCGCTGGAGCAGTTCAACCGCTTTGAGTACAACCGTCTGGGCACCACTCTGAGCCTGGACATTGCTCGCCGGGTGAACCATTCGCTGAGTTATTCCGTATTCGTCAGCACCACGGCAAACACCGTCACCTCGGATGTGCTGACCAGGAGCCAGACCGGCCCGACGAATTACTCGCTGATGAACCTGGGCGCGAGCGTGATGTATGACCGCCGAGACAGCCCGGTGCTGACCAAGAAGGGCTGGTATGTCTCAGGCCGAATCGAAAGCTCGACCGACACCCTGGGGTCGGGCCTGAGCTTCATACGCTCAGACCTGCGCGGCGGGTGGTACATCCCGATCACGAAAAAATTCCGCTTCGCCACCGGGGCGGAGCTGAACACCATCCAAGGTGCCGCGGCGGACAAGATCCCGATCGACAGCCGTGTGTTCAACGGAGGACCTTACAGCGTGCGCTCCTTTGGCATGCGCAAGCTCGGGCCGGTGACTCCAGGCGGCACGCCGCTGGGAGGCACCTCGGCGCTGTTTGCCAGCGCCGAGTTTTCCTACGAGATCATTCCGAATCTGGAGCTCGCCTTCTTTGGTGACATCGGAAGCCTTGGTCAGGGAAACAACTCTTCGGCGCTGTCCTACTCCTCAGACTTCCGCGAAGCCATCGGCGCAGGTCTGCGCTATCACCTGCCCTTTGGCCCCATCCGCATCGACTACGGGCACAACCCCAACAAGCGTACAGGCGAGCAGAGCGGCTTTCTGCACATCACGGTGGGGTTTGCGTTTTGAGTCACGCAGCGGCTGGCTTCCGGCTGAAGCCGCCGACCACGGTGTGGTAGCTGCCCCACAGCACCAGGATGCCGCCCACCGCCTGAGCCATGCTGAACGGCTCGGCAAAGAGAGCGATGCTTGAGAGTGAAATGACTAGAGGCACCATCATCTGAAAGGCACCACCTGCAGCCACGGAGAGGAAGCGAAATCCCTCTGTCATGGCCAGCTGACCGAAGCTGGCGCAGAGAGCCGCAGCCGTAAGCAGCACCACATCCATCAGGCTCAGCGAATCGAAATGAGCCATGGCGAGCGGCAGTGAAAGCAGCAGGGCATAGATGCACTGGGATGAAAAGATCGTGGCGCTCGTCTCTGTGCGCGTGAGCTGGCGGATGACCACCACCACCGTGGCGGCAAGCACTGCACCGATGAGAGCGACCATCTCATGATGACCAAAGTGTGCGATGGTTCCCGGAGCCAGCCCTGTGAGCAGGCTCAACCCGGAAAGCGCCAGCAGGATGCCAAAGAGCTTCACCACACCCAGCCGCTCATGCAGGACAAAGGCGGCCATGATGGCGGCAAAGATGGTCCAGGTGTTGCCAATGAGCGTGGCCTTGCCAGCGCCCAGCGGTCCGATGGTGGTGTAGTAAGCCGCCGTGCCCAGAGCCCCCAGCACGCCACGCGACGCCAGCAGCCAGCTCTGAAAGGAGCGGCGCAGATTCAAGGTGCCTGCAGGCGCAAAGAGAATGATGGTCAAGACCAGACCGATTGCCGCACGGAAGGTCATCGACATCCATGGATCCACATTTCGATGCGAGGCCAGATCCTTCAGCAGCAAGGCATTGCCGGAAAAGCAGGCGAGGGAGAGCAGCATGGCCTTGGCGCCGCGCCGGGGATCGAGCTGGAGTTTGATGTCAGGGGTGCTCATGGAGGTGCCGGTTTGAGGGCTACCTTCTGGCATCATGTCTGATCTTTCTGTCTCGTGATGATGAGCGCTGTCTGCGCGGGTTCCTCAAACCGTGGTGTTAGGCATGCCAAAGGGCGCATACCGTTTTTACAACGGCACGAATCGCAATTCGGCTGGCAGGTTTGAGGTTCATCAGACTCGGGATCATGGATGAGAAATACGGAAGTGCAAACCTGATCTTCACAGCCATCTGCCGATCCCCGATCCTATGCAGCGAGCGGGCCAGAAAAAATATGGCGGGCGGAGCGACACCACTCGCTCCGCCCGCCTGCTGCCCCGGCACACGTCTGTGCACCGTCCCAAAAGCTGGATCAGAAGATCACCGTCAAAGCCACGCGGCCGTTGATGCCGGGCTGCGTGTAGCGGTCGAGACCCGGGTTTGCGGCGTCAACCCCACGCACGTTTTGATACAGCCAGTACTTCTGGTTGGTGAGGTTGTAGAGACCGGCGGTGAGGGTGACGTTTTTAGAGATCTGCCAGCGGCCCACGAGATCGAGGGTGAGAGCACTTGGCGTTTTGAACTGATTAATGCCGCCAGCAAAGGAGGCGGTGCGATGCATCGGAGCATAGTAGGTCGATATCAGCTCCACCTGCCAGCTTTCCTGACGGTAGCGCAGGCCGGTGACGAGCTTGAAGGGATCAATGCTGGCAAGAGGCTGCTTGTTCTGACCATCCCAGCCCTGAATGTAGGCGGCATTGGTAAAGACACCGAAGTTGCCCAGGGATTCATGAATGAAGCCGAACGTGGTGTCCCCTTTGAACTCCAGACCGTAAATCTCCGCCGAAGCGAGATTGGTGCTCTGATAGATGATGGGATCTCCAGGAGCGCCAGTGCCGCCCACCTGCATGAAGCTCTGAATGAAGTTTTCGTAGTGATTGTAGAAGCCGGCGAAATTCCATGAGGACTCCTTGCCTTTGCGCCGGACGCCGATTTCAAAGCTGTTGCTGGTTTCTTTTTTCAGATTCGGATTCGGGACGGTCTGATAGCCGAAGGCCGTGTTGGTGATGGTGGCGTTCAGCTCTTCGCCGCTCGGATTGCGGAAGCCGTTCGAATACTGAAAGTAGGCGCTGTGCTCGTCATCAATCTTGAAGAGGTAGGCCAGCTTTGGCGCGATGGCGAACTGCTGAAAGTCCTGCGGTGCCCTGCCTGCGCTGGCGCTCAGATAGAGAGGATCCGAACTCGTGTCCACGTTGTAGAACTCGGCACGCAAGCCGGGTGTCAGGCGATGCCGCTGGTTTGTGCCCCAGGCGATCTCATCCTGGAGATAAACGCCCACGCGGGAAGTGCGTGTGTCAGGCATGTCTTTCAGCGGATAGGTGTCCGGGGTGATGGTCTTGGTCTGGGTGCCGGTGGTGAAGTTGTACTCCGTGGCATCGCGCACACGACGGGAGAAGGAGGTGACCATTTCGGTGCCGTAGGCCAGCGTGTGGTTCAGCGCGCCTGTTTTGAACGCCTTGGTGAAGTTGAAGTTGGCCCCGATGTGGTCCTGGCGGTACATGTAGTCGCGGATGCGCAGGCGATCCTGGAAGCTGGGGGTGATGCGATCACGATCTTCGACCTGGTGCTCCGGGGTTTCAGAGACCTGGCAATAGGCATTCCATGTCAGGTTGTCGAAGATCCAACCGAGGCCGCTGGCATCATACTTATGCTCCAGGCTGAAACGCATGCGGCGGAGGTCGTCGCTCAGCAGCAGGGAGTTCACATTGTAATTCACTCCTGGAGCAGCGACCACGACACGGCGTGCGCTGTAGAGGTCATTGTCGCTGGAGCGTTCGAGATACTCGCCCGTCAGCTCAAAACGATGACGTGCCGACGGTCTCCACACCATTTTGGAGAGCCAGTTGTTCACGTTGTAGTTGGTGGCGTCTGGCTGAATGCTGCCGCGATTGTCCACAGCATTGCCATCGCGCCTGGTGTAGTGGAACAGGAGCTCCACATTGCCCGCACGCTGCGCCATGCTGATCGTGTGGCCCCAGCTGTCATCCGTGCTGTCGTAGCGGGTGGTCAGGCGTGCCACGGAGTTTCTGCCAGAGGGAGACTGAGCCAGCAGGTCCTCGGGGTCGATGGTGGTGAAGGAAACCACGCCGGCAAGGGCGTCACTGCCATAAAGCGAGGAAGCGGCATTTTTGAGAACTTCCACCTGCTTGAGGGAATCCACGTCCACGTAATCTCGCCCTATATTGTAGGCACCGCCAAAGGTGAACTGATCCGCCTGCCGAATGCCGTCCATGGTCATGAGCACGCGGTTGCCATCCAGACCACGAATGTTGATGCTCTGAGTGCCAGCGCGTGAATTGGCGGCCGGCCCGGTGCCACCCACGCCGTAAGGAACGCTCACGCCCGGCTCGTAGCGTGCGTAATCACGCATGCTGGTGGCGAGGGTGAACACATTGGCGTCCTGATTGAGCACCGTGGTGGAGGCGGGAATATCCGCACCCGACTGTGCGCTGCGGCTTGCGACAATGACGACTTCAGGCAGCACATCACCGGCGGTGCTCACCAGCTTTGCTTCTTTTTTGGCCAGTTTCTGGATGTCCCGTTCGAGCCGGGGCTGATCCTGGGCCGCCAGTGGAAGGCCGCAGGCAAGCATGAACAACGAGAGTGTCTGTAATAACGCGTGAGGTGGTTTCATGAGGCCGCCGCTGTAACTCGGCAGCGGCGTGCCACGCTTTGGCTGGAATGACCAAGAATGACGCTCGTTTGCGGTGAATGAAGCGACAGGTCATTTCGCCGTCATCATTTCACAAATGAAGACAAACCGACCGCACCTCAGTCGGATGTGGAGGCGATGGCTGGACAGCGGAGCAGAAGCACATCCGCCTGCTCTGTGGCCACAAGACGCAACGGGCAGGAGGAGGGCACTCTCAGACGCTCGCCACAGCGGAGGCGAACCTCCGCGCCGTCCAGATACGCCGCAGCCTCGCCAAAAGTGATGACCACGGTGGTTTCATCCGCAGCACAGGCCTCGAAGCATGGGCAACGGCGATCCAGGCCCAACAGGTGGGCCTGCACACAGTCATTGTAAAACAGACAGCGCTGTGGAGCCTCGGTGCAGAGACGTTTCATGGACGTGGCTGGGACAAAGGTGTGACCCGCGCTGCCATGGCGATTTTTTCCGCATGCGTGCGGGCTTTGCGACTGCGGCGGCGACAGTCCTGAATACGACGCAGCAGTTCAGGATTCAGATCAGGGCGAAGGCCCAGGCGGGTGTGGAGGTTGGTGTATTGCATGGCAGCCAGTCCATAACTGCGGGCCAAGCACCGGCGCTTTGGCCTGCTTGCTGAAGACTGCCGCTGGCTTGCGCAGCCGGGAGGCGCAGCACATTTGACCGTCAGGTTTCGTCAAAGCAACGAAAGCGCGGAGCCACGATGCGGGCATTAACCAACGCCACACACCCAGCCATGGACTCCGCACACTTTCCCCACCGCATCGCCTTCAGCTTCACGCCTGGCACCTTTGACATGGAACGCATGAATCCCTGGCTGTGGAGCCATGATGAGGACAGCGGCTCTGCCCATGCGCAACTGGATGCCTGCTGGACACGCCTGTTTCCAGCAATTGCACGGGTGGGCCTGCTCATGGCCTGCGCACCCGCAAATCCTGTGACGCTGGCAGTGGCGCTGAAAGCAGCGCGGTTTGAGCCGGTGCCGAATTCACCGGACTGGGTGTGTCTGGAGTCAGGCATGGAGCTATGCCCACCCAGCCTTGGCGGAGTGCTAGCCACACTGGAACCGCTGGAAGGCGAGCAGCAGACGGCGGCACTGCAATTCTTTGACCACAACGGCGAGGGCTGCCTGAAGCTGCTGGTCACGAACCGGAGCGACATCGCTGCGTTTGAAAATCTGGTGCGCCGCCACGCCATGCCGCAGCGCTTCATCCCCTTTGGTCCGACTGGTTCTGCTGCATCATTGGTATTGGGTGCAGAGCCGGACGTCCAGGCCGTGCGCAGTCTCTGGGGGGGACTGCGACGCACGCTGCCGACGAGCACCTTCCCAGGTCTGGAAGGCGTCTCGCGGCGGCGTGCGTTAGGTGCTGCCGGACCGCAGCATGCCTGGCGGATACGGGAGACGGCCGTGATGCCGCTGATCCGCGCCATGACTCTGGCAGATGCTCCGTTGGGAATCGGCGCGCGGAATGCGGCTGTGTTTCTGCCTGCGAGCATCTACCCAACCCACTGGGCAGACTGCTGCTGCGGCACCACGTTTTTTGCAGGCAGCTCGCAATTGACGCTGCGGCACGAGCTCAGCCACGCAGAAGCCTGGGTGACACGCTTTGAAGTGCGTGGCCGTGAGACGCTCTGCCTGGAACTCTACGACCATGCCGGGCAATTCAGCACCGGGCTGGGCCTGCGGCCGGAAGCCCTGCCGACGCACCACCGCCAATGGCACCACTGGCTGCGCGAGGCGGCGTGCTGAAGCAGACTCCTACTTCATGGCACGATGCACCTGCTCCAATGCGAGCACGGTGTATGCGGTGACGAGCACGGGGTCGCTCTCCATCCAGCGGCCGGAGGCGGAATTGGCCCAGGAGCCGTCGACGTTCTGCAGGCTGATGAGCTTGCGGGACAGCTCTGTCGTCCAGTTCACGGCACCGGCTTTTGTCTTCAATTGATCGATGCCTGCGGTGGCCAGAGCCTTGGCCATGGTGTGGTAGTAGTAATACAGCCCCTCGGCTCCCATGCCGGGGTTTTCGTCCACGGTGTAGTTGGCCCCCAGCCATTCGAGAGCGGCCTTCATGCGTGGGTCCTCGGGGGTGAGTCCGGCGTAGATGAAGCTGAGCATGCCTGCATAGCTGATGCTGCCGTAGTAGCGCATCGGCACAGGGCCGCCGTCTTTTTTGCCACCGCGAGGAGCCTGCGGCACGGGCGTGTAGCCAAAGCCACCGATGTTGTTCTTGTCCTCGCCAGCCCAAGGCTGGTCATTCGTGGCCTTAAAATTCTGACAGCGGGAGACGAACTGGATGGCGGCATCCCAGTTGAGGTCATCCTGCTTTTCCACCGGCTTGCCAGTGTCCTGAAATAGCTTCTTGGAGTAATACAAAGCCTCCAAGGCAAAAGAGGTGTTGGAAAGGTCCGCGTGAGCACCACGCTGTGCACCACCGTAGCCGATGCCGCCATCGAAGGGATTGTCGGTCTTGCCTGGAGTGTCGGCGTCGTTTTGCTGATGCGCGACGAAGCGCCGGGCACGGCGGATGACTTCCTCATCCTCCGGCCGGGCGCGCAGCACCAGAGCCATGAGGCAGATGGCGGTGTTGTAATTGGCCCGCGCCTTGGTGTAGATGCCGCCGTCCGGCTGGACGTTCTTCAGGAGGAAAGCGTAGCCTTTCTGCAGTTCCTCCGATGCGCCTGCGCCTGCCGGATTCTGAATCAAGGCGGACAGCACGAGGGCGCTAAGCGCCGGGTCTTCTGATGTCACCCAATGTCCGTCCTGCGCGTCCTGGCGGGACTTGAGAAAATCGAGCCCTCGTGTGATGGCCTGCTGCACCTCCTGCCTGGTCTGGGCCGTGAGAGCACCGGCAAGCAGGAAAAAGACAATCGAGATCGTTTTCATGGTGGGTGGCTGAAATTCCATCATTGTCTGCGCCATTCACAAGCCGGTTGTGGCAGAAAAAACTGACTCGGAACTGTTTTTGTCCATTTGCTGGCTATCTGGAACAATCAGCGCACATGTCATTTCGACGTCAGTATTTCACAAACCGACGCAAGCAGCGGCACGTAGCCGCTGTATCGCAGGTGTCCGCATGAAAGCTCTTCCATTGATCTCCCTGCTGCTTGCCTTTTCCTCCCTGCTGGCGGCCAACGAAACTCCGCCGGAACTGCCGCTGCCTGTGGCGAGCTTTGGCGCCACCAGCACGCCAGACGGTGCGTTGTATTTCTATGGAGGCCACAGCGGCAAACGCCACAAGTACAACCGTGACGAAGTGCATGGAGATTTGTTTCGCTGGAAGCCGGGAGCAGAGATGTGGGAGCCACTGGCCAAGGACGAGCCAGCCCAAGGTGCCTCCTTGGTGACGGCCAAGAGTGGCGTGATCCGCATCGGCGGCATGGCGGCGCGCAATGCGAAGGGAGAGAAACAGGACCTGTGGTCGAGTGAGACTGCTGCGCGCTATGACGTAGCCAGCAAACAATGGGTGCCCCTGCCGAAACTGCCGCAGCGCCGCTCCAGTCATGACAGCATCGTCTGCGGCGACGTTCTCTACGTCATAGGCGGCTGGCGGATGGAGGGCGAGTCTGACTCTGTGTGGCATGACACCTATCTGACGCTCGATCTGACCAAGCCTGACGCGAACTGGGAAAGCCATCCGCAGCCGTTCAAACGCCGCGCCCTAGCGGTGCAGGCCATCGACTCCAAGGTGTATGCGATCGGCGGCATGACCGACGAGAACGAAACGACCAGCGCAGTCTCGGTGCTAGACACCAAGACCGGCGTCTGGAGTGATGGTCCGGCGCTGCCTGCGGGTAAGATCGGAGGCTTTGGTTTTGCAGCGGTGGCTCATGAGGGACGGTTGTTCGCCAGTGGTGTGACAGGCAGGCTGCTGGAACTGAGAGGTGACGCCTGGGTAGCCGTGGCAAAACTCGCCCATCCACGGTATTTTCATCGTCTGCTGAGCGGTGGAACTGGCAAGATCATCGCCATCGGCGGCGAAAGTGGGGAGGGCGTCAAAGCTGCTCCGGAGATCATCCCCGTCCCGTCAGTGGATTCGGCACCGCTGCCGGAAGAGCCCGCTCCTGCCAAACCAGCAGCCAAGCAGTCCTGACGCAAAATTTAGCCTCTCAATCAGGCTCCCTATTCTCGAAACCAAAACTAACGACGACAAAAACTTGCGATATATTGAGATTGAGTTTCAATCACAACAAAATGCCATCTACCGCACCTGAACCTCCATTCCGCTCATGGGTCACTGGACCTGAGCGGCTTGAGACGGACTGGCCAGGTGCCACGACGGCCAATGCCCTGGTGGCTCATCTCAATTTCCGGGGTGAAGCCGAACTGAGCTGGGCGGATGGCAGCATCTGCATGGTAGCCCCATGCACCATCTGCTGGCTGCGCGCCAGCCCATCGGAGCTGCCGGTCGCCCGCCGCCTGGCCAGTCGCAGCAGGCATGAATGCCTCACACTGGTGTTTCCAGATGCCTGGCTGAGCAAGACTCTGGAAGGAGTCACCTCGCAGGTGGGAGATGTCTTTCGGCCGCTGATCGACGGCACTAGACACCACCTGCTGCTGCCCCTGACGGATGAGGATGAAGGCTGGGCACGTGGAGCCATGCCCCCGCACCTGTGCTCACAGGCCAGACAGCTGCTGGAATCGGCGCGGCTCACGGAGTTTTTCATCCATTCCGTCTTCCGCAGCGGCGCAGCCTCAGATGCAGGCACCGCCGTCAGCCGCACACTGCGCGCAGCTCAGGAGCGGGTGCAGCGGGTGAAGGATTTGGTGCTCATGCAGATCGATGCGCCCCCTTCCCTGGAGGAACTGGCCTCAGCAGTCGGCTGCAATCCGAGCTACCTCAGCCGCACTTTCACCCAGGTCGAAGGAGCCACGCTCTCGCAGTGGATGCGGCGGGTGCGCATCGAGCGCGCGGCAGCCCTCATCTCCAGCGGCAAGTGCAATGTCTCCGAAGCAGCACTGGAGGTGGGCTATCAAAGCTTCTCCCACTTCAGCCGCGCTTTTGCGCAGGAAAAGGGGGTGCCGCCGTCACAGTGGGTGCGCCGTTTGAGCAGCGGCAAATAGGCACGGCACCAACGCCTTACTTGACCGTCCAATACAGCGAGGCGCTGTGGCTGGTGATACCGTAGGCGACGCCATTGAAGAAGCCCGAAAGCTCTTCCGAATAACGAGCGACGGAGAGGAGATACTGGCCGGGCTTGGTCATGTCCGGCGCACGCACAAAGCCTTCGGCATCGGCCTGAAGCTTCTGCTCGCTGACCTTGGGGGAGAAGAACAGCAACTCGACACCGCCGAGGGGTTTGCCTCGGAAATAGACCCGCGCCTCGCCCGGCTTGCCGGTGGGCACGATGTCCATCGTCATGGCGGGCGTGCCGGCACCCGCGCCCTCAGGCTGCCAGCGACAGTAGAAGATGGGGGCACGGGCGGGCTTGTCCTCATGCAGTTTGCGCACGGTGAACTGCGCCTGGACAAAGGCAGGACGGGGGCCATCGATTTTCCCGAGGAAGAAGTGATCCTTCTTTTTGACCACGTCGAGGAGCTGAGGCTGGCCTTTGTCATCCACCGTCCAGCCGGATACCTGGACAAAGGAATCCAGATGCCCCGGCGAGGTCTCGTATTCATCCCCCCACTGAGCAAAGCGCACCCCAAGACCGGCATGGTCAGGCAGCTCTTCGATCCAGAGGGAGTGAGCAGAAGCCGCCAGAGGCAAGAGGCCGAAAACTGTGAGGGCGATGAGTGAGCGGATCATGGTCGGTCAGATGGTGGGGGTTGCGGTCACATCCCACATACATGGAATGCAGGAGGAATTCTTGCGGTCATTTGTCAGGAACTGGCGTTGTCTTGCACTGGAGGAGCGGCGCCTCTCAGCGCGGCTGATCTCATCAGACACATTTTCCTCCAAATCATCATGCATCTGTGGCAGCATCTCCGCGCGACATGACTGACCCGGCCCGCGCTCTTCTCACAAACTGGGCAACCGGGAAAGTGATCCCCCTATCGCACAACCAGACGCCCCCCATGAATATCGAAGGAATCAAAGGATGTTTCGAAAAGACTCACGGCTTGTTTTATTTTGCCCGGATGTGCTCCAAGATCCGGCTGCACGATCAGGGAAGGCTTCCAGCCGAATATCACGAGATGCTCGGGCAGGGATTTGATGGGCGGACATGCCGCTACCTGCGTGTCAGCCATGAAGATGTGAAAGCCCAGGTGCTCTCGGGAAAAACAGACAAGCAGGTGCTGGACTGGTGCTACGCAAACGGCCGCCAGCTGACCGACGAGGAGGTGCTGATTTATAACAGCTTCATGAGCAAACGCGGATGGCATGACGATGAAACGGACGAATTCATCCCCGAGATGATCAAACAGTACGGCCTGCCGGACAACGGCACGGTTTTGACGGACTTTGACCTCATCGAGATGGACGAAGGCCGCTGGTATCCCGACATGTGGCGAGACGCCTGGAAATAGCCTGCATTACTGCATCCTGGTCATGGAGACAGCGATTCACATCACGCCCACAGCCTTCGATCCAGAGTGCGGTAGCTGATGGCTTCGAGCACGTTATCGGCGGTGATTTTATCATGCCCTGCCAGGTCGGCCAGAGTGCGCGCCACTTTGAGGATGCGGTCATGGGCGCGGGCACTGAAGTTCATCTCGCTCATGGCATGCTCCAGACAGCCGGAGCCTTCGGCATCCAGCTCGCAGAATTTTTTGATGAGCCTGGGCGTCATGCTGCTGTTGGCATGAACGCCGGCATGCTTGGCGTAACGCTCCTGCTGCATGCCACGTGCGGTTTCCACACGTTTGCGGATGTTCTGGGATGCCTCGCCACCTTCGCTGGAAGCCAGGGCTTTGTAATCCACCAGCGGCACCTCCACATGAAGATCAATGCGGTCCAGCAACGGACCGCTGATGCGCTGACGATACCGCTGTATGACCACCGAGCCGCAGCGACACTCGCGCTTCAAATCACCGTAGTAACCGCAAGGGCATGGATTCATGGCGGCCACGAGCATGAATTTGGCAGGAAAAGTGACACTGCCTGCAGCGCGTGAGATGGTGACCTTGCCATCCTCCAGCGGCTGACGCATCACCTCAAGCGTGCTGCGGCGGAATTCGGGCAGCTCGTCCAGAAAAAGCACGCCGTTGTGCGCCAGCGAGACCTCACCCGGACCGGGGTTGGTGCCGCCTCCGAGCAGGCCGGCATCGCTGATGGTATGATGGGGCGAACGGAACGGACGAGTGGCGACAAAGGCACTGGCCTCCGTAAGCAAACCTGCTGCGCTGTGGATTTTGGTGATCTCGATGGCTTCCTCCTCGGTCATGCCTGGCATGATGGTGGGAATGCGTTTCGCGATCATGGATTTTCCCGTGCCAGGCGGCCCGATCATCAGCAGGCCATGCCCGCCACTGACAGCTATCTCGATGGCGCGAGTGGCGTCCGCCTGGCCTTTCACGTCATTGAAATCGATGTCGTAATGCGAGACTGCGCCAAACAACTCCGCCGCGCGGCAGGGCTCGGGCGCGATTTCCAGGTCTTCTTTGAGGTACTCGACGGCCTCACGAAGAGTGGAAACACCCACGATGTCGATGCCGGCGACGACGCTGGCCTCCACTGCGGCGCGTCTGGGCACGAGCAGGCGTTTGCGTCCTTTGCGCCGGGCCTCAAGCGCCACCGCCAGCAGACCGCGCACCGGCCGCAGTTCGCCATTGAGGGCCAGCTCTCCGATCATGGCCGTCTCCGCCAGTCTGGCCATGGGAATTCGAGACCTGTGTGCGATGAGGGAAATGGCGATGGGCAGGTCAAATCCCGTGCCTTCCTTTTTGAGGTCTGCCGGGGCCAGATTCACGGTGGTCACGCCATCATTCATCATGAAGCCGCAGGAGGAGATCGCCGCCGCGACACGCTCGCGGCTTTCCTTCACCGAAGCATCCGGCAGCCCGACGATAAACATTTTTGGATTTCCACCCCCATCATAAGATTCAATCTCTACTTCCACGGCATCGACGCCGAGCAGGGTGGCTGAGTAGGTTCTGGCGATCATTCGGAAAAGATTATCCAGCGCTTGAAGATGAGAGCAAGTTTCGGCCTGCATCTTTCCTAGGCAAAATCAAGCTGCCGCCACACCTGCCCGTGTGCGGCTGGCAATGTTGTTCTTGAGTTTAGTCACCGGACCATTTCATGTAGTCCTCAAGGTGGCATCTGGAAGAGGATCTCACCGCACTCCTGCCATGAAACCCTTTCCCCAAGATTTTTCCCGCCGTCATTTCCTCCGCTCTGCGGTGGCGGGGCCGGCACTCATCCCAGCTGCCTTTGCCGGAGCGGAAGAGGGAAAAGACCGCTCATCGTTTGAAGAGCCAGGACGCAAGGTGCCGCTGAACAGTGATGCAGATGTCATCGTATGCGGCGCAGGGCCGGCAGGAATCGCAGCCGCCATCGCTGCAGCACGCGCTGGCGCCCGGGTTCGTTTGTTTGAAGTGCATGGCTGCCTGGGGGGTGTGTGGACCGCTGGTCTGCTGACCTATATCTTTGATTTCGACAAGCCGGGTCTCACCCGTGAACTGACAAAGCGGCTGGATGAGCGCCAGGCACGCAGCAGCAAGAACCCCTCCCGCTTTGCCTATGTGCCGGAGGAAATGAAGCTGCTGCTGGAGGAGATGTGCGCGGAGGCTGGGGTAAAATTTCAGCTGCATACGCGCGTGGCAGCCGCCTACCGCAGCAGTAATGGCAAACGCCTCACCACCATCGTCACCGAGTCCAAATCCGGCAGGCAGGCCTGGAGCGCTCCTGTCTTTATTGATGCGACTGGCGATGGTGATCTAGGTGCTCTGGCCGGATGCGAATGGGAGACTGGCAAGACAAACGCCTGCCCCTGCCAGCCGATGACGATGAATGCGCTGGCCGTCGTACGCGATGCCAAGGCGCTCTCTCAGTTCACCTCATTCAAGACTTCGGACGAATTCAAGGGGCCGGGCGGCCACCTGACATGTGTGCAGGCCTTCAAGCAGGAGCTGAAACGCGCGGGCGTGGAGACATCCTACGGGCACCCCACCATCTTCCCTGTGCGGGATGAACTGGTGATGCTGATGCTGAACCACGAGTACGGCGTGCTCTCTTATGACGCAGATGCCATCACCCAGGCCACCGTGCGTTCGCGCGCAGAGGTGCACCGCATCGTGGCAGCCCTGAGAAAGCTGGGCGGTGTGTGGGACGGGCTGCAGGTGGCTGCCACGGCGGAACAGATAGGCGTGAGAGACGGCAGGCGCATCCGTGGTCGGCATGTCCTGACCAAACAGGATCTGCTCGCTGGCGCACGATACGAGGACAGCGTGGCGCGTGTGACCTTTGGCGTGGATATTCATGCGGAAACCAAGGAGACCAACAAGACCGAAGCCATTTCCCACGGTGGCTTTTCCACCAAGCCGTATGACATTCCCCTGAGAGCACTCATCGCCAAAGATGTGGATGGCCTCATGATGGCCGGCCGCTGCATCAGCGGCGACTACATCGCCCACGCCAGCTATCGTGTCACAGGCAATGCTGTGGCGATGGGTGAGGCTGCCGGTGCCGTGGCAGCGCTGGCCGCCACTACGCACAGACTCCCGCACGAGGTGGACTGGAGAGAAGCCAAGAGCCTGCTGAAAATCTAGGCCAAGCATCATCGACTGGCGGAGCGCGCCCCCGCATCTGCGGGGAATGACGCTGCGGCATGAACTGCGATCTTTTCGGAACACTCCCTGTGCTCCGTATGTACCGCATTCTCGACGCCCCCACCGAAGCCCCCACGGCCCACTCTCAGGCTGTAACCGCTGAGATCGGAAAAGCAGTCGAGATTTCACTGGGAGCCGGCTCAGCAGCAGACCGCCATGATCATGGTCCGGTCATGGTCTGCCTGACAGAATCGAAGGTCAGCTGGGCCAGTTCCGCTGCTTTTGAATTACGCTGGACCTCACTCGCGGCATGAACGGAAAAAGCGCCACTTCCCTGGAATCCGGGCATGTCAACATGCGGGATTTTGTGCGGGTTTTTCCATTCTACTTTGCGTGGGATGAGAACAACGTCATCACAGAATCAGGCAGCTCCCTTCTGAAGATCTGCCCGCGGGCAAAGGCGGGAGCGCGGCTGCAGGACGTCTTCCGCGCCCAAAGCCCCGAGGGAGAATTTTGCGATGCTCATGCACGGGCGAATCTGGACCGCCTGTTTTTGCTGGAGGATCTGAGAAACGGCGTCGTACTGCGCGGGCAGGTGCTCATGCTCGAGCGTCCACGGCGCGGCATCATGCTGGCCACGCCATGGCTCACGGAACCTGACCAGGCCCACCTGCTGGGACTGACCCCCAATGACTTTGCGGTACATGATCAGACCCTGGATCTGCTGCAGGTGCTGCAGATGCAGCGGAAAGTGACCATGGACCTCCAGCGTCTGGCATCCCAGCTGACAGACCAGCGGATTCAACTGCGCGAGCAGGAAGAACAGTCACGCAAGCTGGCGCTGGTGGCTGCAAGGACGGACAATGCAGTGATCGTCACTGACGCAGCCGGGGGGATCGAGTGGGTCAATGAAGGCTTCACACGCATGACTGGATGGCATCTTGAGGAAGTCATCGGGAAGCAGCCGGGAGACTTCCTCCGCTGTCCAGAAGTGGATCCCGAATCAGACAGTTTCATGAACCAGTGCCTGCAGCAGCAGCGTGGATTCCGTGTGGAGATGCTGAACTATCACCGCTCCGGCAGGAAATACTGGTCCTCCATTGAGATCCAGCCCATCCGCAATGATGCAGGTGAAGTGGTGAACTTCATGTCGATCGAGAGCGACATCACCCAGCGCCGGCAGGACGACCAGCGCCGTGCATTGCAGTATTCCACCAGTCGAACCCTGGCCGGAGCAGGATCAGTGCGCGAAGCCGCTTCCGACGTGATCCAGCTGATCTGCAACCAGCTTGGATGGATCGCAGGCGGGCTCTGGATGCTGGATGCCGACCATCAATCCCTGCACCTGACCGAGATCTGGTATTCCCCCCTGAGAAACATCGATGAATTTGTGGAGCTCAGCCGCTCGCTGACATTCAGGCCAGGATACGGACTGCCGGGCATCGTGCTGCAGAGCTGCCAGCCGCAGTGGATACGTGATGTGGCCGAGCATGCCGAATGCCCGCGCGCAGACATGGCCAGAAAATGCCAGCTGCATGGCGCCATCGGATTCCCAATTGTGGCCCAGGGGGATATTCTCGGAGTCCTGGAGCTTTTCAGCTCTGATGCCTCGGCCCCCGAAGAGTCATTGCTGGAGGCGTTTTCCGGCATCGGGAACCAGCTAGGACAATTCATTGTGCGCAAGTGCGTGGAACAAAATCTGGTAAGCGCCAAGGAGTCTGCCGAAAGCGCAAATCGAGCAAAGAGCGAGTTTCTGGCCACCATGAGCCATGAGATCCGCACGCCCATGAACGGCATCATCGGCATGTCATCGCTGCTGCTGGACACCCGTCTGGATGACAGGCAGCATGAAATGGTGGAAGCCGTGCGGCAAAGCGGAGAGGCACTCATGACCATCATCGAGGACATCCTCGACTTCTCCAAAATCGAGGCCCGCAGGCTGGATCTGGTGGATGAAACCTACCGGCTTGACTCGATCATTGATGGGGTGGCCGGCCTGCTCCAGCACAAGGCCATCGCACGCGGCCTGGATCTTAAAATTGACATAGATCCACGAATTCCGCTGACCCTCAAAGGTGATCCGGGCCGTCTGCGTCAGATTCTGATGAACCTCGTGGGAAATGGCATCAAGTTCACCGATCAGGGCAGCATTGTCATCAAAGCCTGCATGCTTCCCCAAACAGAGAGTGAAGACCGCATGATCGAGATCAGCGTGTCTGACAGCGGCATCGGCATGAACGAGGAACAGCAGCGCAAGCTATTTCAGGCATTCTCGCAAGTGGACAGCTCCACCACCCGCCGCTTCGGCGGCACCGGGCTGGGGCTGGCCATCAGCAAGCGTCTGGTGGAGCTGATGGGCGGCGACATCGGGGTGGAGAGCGCCCCAGGCACAGGCTCCCGCTTCTGGTTCAAGCTGCCCGTGCGCGAGGTCAGCGCTGCAGAACAAAAAGCAGAACTCGAGCATAGCGCGCAATCGGCCGCCAACGCCGTGCCTGCTCATGGCTCGCGCAAGCCCAGGCTGCTGGTCGTAGAAGACAATGAGGTCAATCTCCGCATGGCCATCCTGATGCTGGAGAAATTCGGCTTTGAGGCTGACGTGGCGCGTGACGGAGAGCAGGCCGTCAATCAGTTTGCCGCAAACGCCTACGATGCCATTCTCATGGACTGCCACATGCCAGCCATGGACGGCTACGAGGCCACGCGGGCAATTCGTGAAATCGAAGCCAGCGCACACTGGATCCGCCCACACTGCCGGATCATCGCCATGACCGCAAATGTCATGAATGGAGAAAAGCAGCGCTGCATGGAGGCGGGAATGGACGACTACGTCTCCAAGCCGCTCCGCGCCAAAGCCCTCATCGAGGCTCTGGAGCAAATCCAGGTGCTGGCCTCCAAGGACAAACCTGAAAACACCTGCGGAGTGTGGTCGGAAGAAGAGGCCCACACCGCCCGCGACGCTGTCAAAATGCTGACGGATGAACTGAGCGCTGAAGATACTGCGGAGCTGATCGAGAGCTGGCTCAAAGACACGCCGGAACGCATCACTGAACTGGAAAAACTGGCCGCCGGGCAGGATCAACCCGCACTGCGCCGCACTGCGCACTCCCTGAAGGGCAGCAGCTCGCTTTTTGGCCTCACTCACATTCATTCGCTGTGCCGGGATCTCGAAGGCCTGGCGGAAGCCGGCAGCCGTGCCTCCCAGCCAGCCCTGGTGGAGCAGATCCGGCTGGGCTTTGCCAGCGCCGAGCCCTCCCTGAGGGAAGAGCTGAACCATCTCCGAACCATGACCCTATCCTCATGAAAATCCTCTATGTACACGAACGGTATGGCGCCCTGGCAGGCGCTGAGGCAAACGCCTTCATCACTGCTCAGGAGCTGGGTGCACGCGGGCATCAGACAGGCATTTTGCACGGTCCCGGCACCGGCAAAAATGAGGAAGGCTGGAACCGCGCTTTCAGCGAGCGTCATGCACTCACCGGAGACACCGCTGCGCAGACCCGGGCCGCGCTGGCATCCTTCAAGCCAGATGCGGTTTACGTCCATAAAATGGCCGATCTCGATGTGATCCAGACGCTGGTGGACAGCGGCCTGCCACTGGTGCGCATGGTGCATGACCACGACATCTACTGCATGCGGAGCTACAAGTACCACTACTTCTCACGCAAGATATGCACCCGGGCCGCATCCCTGTACTGCGTGTATGGCTGCGGTGCATGCCTGGTCAAAAACAACGGAGGGAAATTTCCGCTCAAGTGGGTCAGCTACCGTGCCAAAAAGCGGGAGATCGCCCTGAACCGCCGCTTTCACCGCATGGTGGTCGTCACGCAGTACATGAGGGACGAACTGCTCAATAATGGCTTTGACTCCGGGAGGATTGAGATCCACGCACCAGTCCCGCGCATGGGCGACCCGGACCTGCGAAGCACTTTCAGTGACCGCAACCTCATCCTTTACGCAGGCCAGATCATCCGTGGCAAAGGCGTGGACGTCCTGCTCGAATCCCTGGCCCGTGTGGAGTCAAAGTTTGAGTGCATCATTCTCGGAGACGGAAACCACAAGGCCTACTGCGAGGAGCTGAGCCGCAAGCTGGGCCTGCAGGATCGCGTGCATTTCAAGGGTTTCATTCCCCAGGAAGAGCTGAAGGCCTACTACCGTGAGTGCAGCGTCGTTGCCCTCAGCAGCGTGTGGCCGGAACCGATCGCCACCATCGGCCTGGAGGTCATGCGCTACGCCCTGCCAGTGGTGGCCTTTGATGCCGGTGGCATCAAAGACTGGCTCAAAGACGGGTTCAACGGCCATCTCGTCCCTTGGATGAACCGTGACGCGTTTGCCGCATCCCTCGACAGCCTGCTGAAAAACAAAGACCAGGCCAGAAAGTTCGGCGAAAACGGACTCCGGCTGGTGAGCACACGCTACGATTTCCCTGCCTATATTGTTGGGCTTGAGGAAATGTTTGAGCGTGCCATCGCGGAAGCCGGAAACAGCCGGGCGCATCAAAGTCCCCCACTTGAGGGGGGTTACAGCTTGAAGTCCGCCATTAAAGTTTCTGCGTGATGAAAAGATCGACTGTTCCCGAGCCCCCAGAAGTGAGGCGGATCCTTAAGGCTCAGAGCCGTCTGGGACGTCTGAGGATGCGTTTTGCCATGCGCCTGAAACGCTGCCTGTGGCTCGCTGTCGTCAACGGCACCCATGCCGTCAAACGCCTCTTTGACATCGTCATCAGCATCATCGCCCTGATCCTCGCGGCACCGCTGATGATCGTCATCGCCCTGCTGATCCGCCGGGATGGCGGACCTGTGTTTTTCAAACAGCGCCGCATCGGATTCAACGGGAGGGACTTCGAAATGCTGAAGTTCCGCTCCATGTGTGTGGATGCCGAGGCGAAGCTCAATGCGCTGCTCGCGCAGAACGAAAAGTCTCAGGGGATCACCTTCAAGATGAAGAATGATCCGCGCATCACCTCCATCGGGCGCTTCATCCGCAAGGCATCCATCGACGAACTGCCTCAGTTCTTCAACGTGCTCAGGGGAGACATGTCCATCGTGGGCCCGCGCCCATGCCTGCCACGCGAGGCGGCGCTCTACTCCAGCGCAGACCGCAGGCGCCTGCATGCCAAGCCCGGCATCACCTGCCTCTGGCAGGTGGGCGAGCGTGAGGGCCGCTTCTGGGAAATCGGCGACCGCAACAACATCGACTTCGGCGAGCAGGTCTCCTTGGATGTGCGCTACATCGAAAGCCACTCGTTTCTCCGGGATCTCTGGATCCTTCTCAAAACCATACCCGCCATCGTGCTGGGCAAAGGCATGTAATCATGGACGCTTTCATCATCTGCCCTGATCACCGTGAATGCGCCGGCTTTGCCCGTCGCATCCGCCCTCTCGCTCTGCTGCCCGTGCTTGGCCGCACCCTGCTGGACCTCTGGCTGGAGCACCTAGCAGCAGCAGGCGTCAAGAATGTGACCATCCTCGCCGCAGACAGGCCGCATGAGATCCGCCACGCCGTGGATCAGGGCGGACGCTGGGGGCTGTCCGTGACGGTACTCTCCGTGAAACGAGAGCCCAGCATCGACGAAACACGCCAGCGCTTCACAGGCAAGGATTCATCCGGGCGGGTGCCAAACATCATCACCCTGGACACCCTGCCGGACATGCCTCACAAGCCGCTGTGGGAAAGCTCGGCCGCATTGTTCGACATTCTGCACAACAGCCTGCTCGTGACCCCTGCGGAATCTCATCTGACCATGCGCGAGGTGGCCCCCAAGGTGCATGTAAGCACCCGTGCACGTGTCTCCGCCACGGCAAAAATCGAAGGCCCGGTGTGGATAGGCCCACAGGTGATCATTGGTGACGACGCACAAATTCTCGCAGGCAGCATCATCGAAGAGGCCGCCTACATCGACCGGGGTGCCATCGTCAGCGAGAGCTGGGTGGGCTCCAGCACCTACGTCGGCGCCCTGACGAATGTGAAAAGCTCCTTTGCCTGGGGAGGTGGCATCGAAAACTGGCGTCAGGGCTCTTTCCTTGAGATCACCGATGATTTCCTGCTCACCAATCTGACACACAAGCCCTTTGGCGGTGTACGCAGCAGCTGGCTGGTCCGCATGGCCGGACTGTTTCTGATGCTGCTGACCTCTCCGCTGGCGCTGCTGTGCGCCCTGTGGTCTATCATTGTGAAATGGCGTGGTGTGTTTGACAGCCGGCAGGTGGTGATGCCCCCTCCCAGCAGACAAGACCGCTACAGCCCCAGCACACGACTGTACTCCCTTACCACGGGTCCAGGCCTGTTCACCCGCTGGCCCGAGCTTTGGGCGGTGTGGAAAGGAGACATGCACCTGGTGGGCAACCGGCCCGTCTCACCTGCGCGCGCCGCCCTGCTGACCAATGAATTTGAGCGCATGTGGTTCGACGCCCCGGCCGGAGTCTTCTCCTATGCCGACATCATGGATGACGGCATGCAGAATGACAACGACACCGCACACAGCGCCTGCTACTCCATCCACCGCTGCCTGAGGCTGAACCTGCGAATTCTTATGCACTGCCTGCCCCGCTTCGTTCTTCCCCTGCCCCGCAAGGAGCATGAGATTTCCTCCAACAGTCAAACTCAAACCTGCGCCTAACCCATGACACTCTCACCCAATGCTCAGCTCGCCGCCCCAGCCGAACTCTGCGCTGCCACAGCACGCCAGTGGCGTGATCGTCTTGAGCACGAGATCAAGGCGGAACATGAAGAAGTCTGCATTGATCTTTCCAAAACCCGGTTCATCGACAGCTCCGGCCTCGGCGTGCTGCTAACCCTGAACAAAACCCTGCGCAGCCGTGGTGCCAGCCTGAAACTTCTCAATCCCTCCACCGCCGTCTGCCAGCTGATCGAGCTGACAAGACTTCATCGTGTTTTCGAAATCATCCACGATTGATCCCGCATGTCGCTCCCGCAGCAGCAGTTCGACGGCTTCCGGCTGGATTTTCCAGCCACGCTGGATGATGCCCGGGCCGCCGTCCGTGCTGTCGTTCAATGGCTGACGGATCAAAAGATCGGAGCGGATGAATGCCAGCAATGGGAGCTGGTGCTGGCTGAGGCAGCCAATAACGCAGTGCTTTACGCCACCCCCGATCAGGCGCGGCATCCGGCGCGCATCGAAGCAGCACTGACTCACGAGGAAATCGAGATCCGCATCACCGACCACACCAGCGGCTTTGACTGGCCGGAGCATGTGGAACTGCCAGAGGATGACGAATCCGAGCATGGCCGAGGCCTTTTCATCATCAGCACTCTCACGGACCATGTCTCGTACCTCAGGGGGCAGGGGCAGAATGTACTGTGCCTGAGATCCCGGCGTAAAACGCCACCGCCAGTCAAGGAGAACACCGAGGAAACACTCGACCTCATGACAGCCGAAGTCGCCTCATGCTACGAGACTCTGGCCAACATCTTCAGGCTGATCGCCGATGCAGGCAATGATGTGGAGCCCGTGGCACTGGCGACACGCTGGCTGGAGGAGCTGCGCGAGCTGGCAGGAGCCGACTTTCTGATTTTACGAATGGCTTCCAGCGATGTCTCAGCGCTGCCACTTCTCGGCTGCGCGCCGGACACCTCCCTCTGGGAAGCTCAGCTGGATCTGCGCGGAACTGACTTTGTCGAAACTCGCGCCGCCAAAACACGCCAAGACCAGTGGTTTGACAGCAGCACCAGCTTTGCTTCTGCTGACCCTCTTCTGAAGGCAGGAGAGCACATCAGCGGACTGGCGCACCCGCTGGAAAGCGGCGGCGATCTTGCGGGTGTGCTGACTGTAGGCGCATACAAACCAATGTGGGAGCCATCTGCCCGTGAACTGAACGTGGTGCGCAGCCTGGGGGATTTCCTCGGCGCGTTGCTCCACGGCCTGCACCGCCGCGATGAGGCCAATCAGGCACGTCTGATGAAACGCGAGCTGCAAATCGCCGCAGAGATTCAGCGTTCACTCCTTCCTGCCGAGCTGCCGCAGACACCTTTTGTCCACTGCGCTGCCCATCTGGCCACAGTGGGGGAAGTAGGAGGGGACTATCTTGATGCCATCCTCCTCGCAGACGGCAGCATGCTTTTTGTGGTGGCAGATGTCATGGGCAAGGGAGTACCCGCAGCTCTGTTTGCCACGGCTTTCCACAGCCTGCTTCATTCCCATCTGGATCTGGCTTCGCGTCCTTCCCGTCTCATGCATCGACTGAACCAGTCCATGTTTGCTGAACTGGACCGTGCGGATATGTTCATCACCGCACAGCTCGTACACGTGAGCGCCGATGGCCACGCGCTCCAGGTCTGCGGCGCGGGACATGCCCCTCTGCTGCTCAGCAATGGCAGGCAGATTCAGGAGGTCACGGCGGACGGCCCGCCGCTGGGCGTGACAGATGATGCAGCCTATCAGGATTTTTCAGTCAGCCTGGTCACGCATACCCATGTGCTCATGCACACGGACGGCCTGAGCGACGTGGTTTCAGGGGGCGGAATCTTAAGCCGCGAGGATCTGCACGAGTGGCTTCAAAGCACAGCCGCAACGGGTCTCCCAGCAGGTGCTGCAAGAGACAGCCTGCACCGCCTGCACCGGAGTGCCGTGGATGCTGCACAGCAGCAGGATGACGCCACTTTTCTCGTCGTGACACGCGGATCGCAGCCTCACACCGCCTCCCCTCAAAACTCCCTCTCGCATGCAAAACGATAGCCCCATACTTGTCGTCGATGACGAACCACACATGCGCAGAGTGGCGGAGCTCAGCATGAAGCCTCTCGGGCATCCGATCCTGCTCGCGGCGGACGGCCAGGAAGCCGTGCAGCTGGCGCGCAGCCGCCGCCCTTGCGTCATCCTGCTGGATCACATCATGCCTGTCATGGATGGCAAGACGGCTCTGCAGCAGCTGAAATCGAATCCCGAGACCAGTGACATCCCCGTCATCATTCTCAGCTCCCGAGGCCAGCTGGCCGTGGGCCAGTATCAGGGTTTTGAGACCGCCACCATGTTTGTCTCCAAGCCCTTCAGTCCAGCTCTGCTCCGCCGTGAGGTGGAAAAACTGATTTCAACATCCGCGCGGCACATGGAACCTCAGCTCGCATCATCATGAAACAACGCCTGGATCTCTTCATCATGATCGACGCCTGCGGGTGGGAGATCATCAAGGACCGCCCGCAGTTTCTCAGCACGCTGGCTCCTCACCGCCGCAGGCTCGAGAGCGTCTTCGGGTACAGCAGCACCTGCGTCCCCAGCATTCTGAGCGGCCGCTGGCCGGACGAGCATCACAACTGGTGCTATTTTATTCACGACCCACAGAACTCCCCTTTCCGCCGTCTCCGGTGGCTGCGCTGGCTGCCCAAGGCTCTGACCAGCCGCCGCATCGTGCGTCGTTATCTGACACGCGTGGTCAAATCGGCTCTGGGTTTCAAAGGGTATTTTGATCTCTACAACATCCCCTTCCATCACATCCACCTGTTCGATTTCACAGAGAAGAAGAGCCCATTGCAGCCGCGCGGCATGAACCGCGGCCCCAATGTCTTCGACCTCCTGGTGGAAAAAGGCGTACCCTACTTTGTGACGGACCCCTCTTTGAGCGAGCCCGTCAACCGGGACCGCCTCATAGCCGACATCGATGATGAGCGCATCGACTTCGCTTTTCAGTACTGGGCCGGACTGGACGGCCTGCTGCATCGTGTGGGCAATCAATCGCCAGAGATCGACACCAAGCTCGCGGAATATGAAGACTGGATTTCACAGACCGTTTCCGTCGCCAAAAAACATTACCGTGAGGTCAATCTCTTTGTCTTCAGCGACCACGGCATGGCCAACTGCGACCATCATCTGGACCTCCGCACGAAGATCGACGCTCTGGGACTGCGTGTAGGCAGGGACTATAACGTGGTGTACGACAGCACGATGGCCCGCTTCTGGTTTTTCAACAACGAAGCTCGCCAGAAGATCACTGCTGTGCTCCAGGGAGTACCGGAAGGCCGTATCATGCCGGAGGACGAACTTCGCAAATTCCGCGCCCACTTTGAAGACGGTCGTTTTGGTGAGATTGTCTTCCTCGTAAAAGAAGGGGTGCTGATCGTCCCCAGTCACATGGGAGAGCGCCCCATCCGGGCCATGCATGGCTACCATCCGTATGATCCTCAGAGCTACGCTACGCTCTTCAGCAGTTCAGACTCCATTCCAGAGGACATCACGCACATACCTCACATCCATCGACTGATGGAAAAAGCCATGGAACGTCCGGAAGCCACCAAGTCCGTGTCCACGTCCGTCCATGCCTTGGCAGCCTGATACCCGCCTTCTATTATGACGCTCACCTTTCCTTCCTTGGCCTCGATCTGGCAGAATTTTCGCCTGCGCTGGTATTTCAAATTTACCCTGCCTGCCAAGACGCGTGCCACCCTCCATGGAGTGGAGCTGGACATCAGCATGTTGTCTTCACTCATGAAGAACAACATCCTGGAAGGACGCTACGAATTTCAGGAGTGCAGGCTGGCCAGACGCTGCCTCAACGCTGATGACGTCATTCTGGAGCTGGGCGGCGCCATTGGCTTCATCGGATTGTTCTGCCGGAAAGAGATCGGTGTCAGGCACCATCTGACCGTAGAGGCCAATCCCGGCACCATCGAAATCTTGAAGCGCAATTACCGGCTTAATTCCATGACCCCGCAAGTGGTTCACGCTGCCGCGGCTGCTGAGGACGGTGAGATCTCGCTGGATGTAGGAGGGGAGTTCTGGGAAAACTCGATCGTTTCTGCGCAAGGCGACGGCAAAAAAATCCAGGTTCCCTCAAAAAGCCTGCGCTCGCTGGCTGCACTTTTGCCTGAACCTCCCACCGCCTTGATCTGCGATATCGAGGGAGCCGAAACTCAGCTCGATTTCAGCCAGCTCCCCCCGTCCGTCACCCGGGTCATCATAGAGCTGCACCCCGGAATGGTGGGGGAAACCGCCGTTCAGAATCTGGTGCAGAAGATTCATGCCCTCGGATTCCGCACGGAAACAGTGGAGGAAAACACCTGGCTTTTCGTTCGCTGAAGCCCTGACCCCGCAGGTGCGGGGATTGTTGATTAAAGCACTCACCGCGAAGTTTCTGCACTCGCGATGACTTACGACTCCGTCAAAAAAACCATCTGGAGCAACGCTCTCTCGAACTACCTCCGTACGTTTGTCGGGATCATTGTCGGACTGGTGACCTTCCGGCTTTTGTACCAGGCTCTGCCAAAGGAGTCCTTCGGCTTCTGGTCCCTGCTCTGGAGTGTCTTTGGCTATGGCATTCTGCTGGACTTTGGCTTTGGCTTTGCCGCACAAAAGCGCGTGGCAGAGCTGTCAGTCTCGGGTGAATGGCACAAGCTCAGCCAGGTGCTGAGCACGATCCTTTTCTTCTATCTGGCCGTGGCTGCAGTCATGGCCTTGGGGGTCGCCGTGGGGGCGGATAAAATCGTGAACGCCTTTGGCGTTTCCGCCGCCAATCATGACGAGTTTCGCGTCGTGCTGATCGCCTTCTTTGCCGCCATAGGTCTGGCATTCCCGCTGGGCATTTTCCCGGAGATCCTGCGCGGTCAGCAGCGCATCAGCACGGCCAACAACATCATCACGCTGGCCATGCTGATGCGCCTCGTGGTCATCGCCTGGGCGGTGCATGCAGGATGGAGCCTGCTCAGCATCATGATCACGGCGCTTTTTTTCGCCCTGGCTCCTGATTTGGTGTCCGCCTTCTTCGCCCTGCGCCACATGCCGGAGGTCAGGCTGCGACCTGCTTTGTTTTCAAAGGCCATCATGCGCGAGACGATGGGCTTCTCCATCTTTGCCTACATCAGCACAGCCACCAACATCGTGCTGGGAAAGACAGACCAGCTCGTGCTGGGCGCCACGCTGTCCGTCGGAGCCGTGGCTGTTTACCAGGCCGGGGCCAAGGTGGCGGAGGTGTTTGCGCAGTTTACCAAGCAGATGCAGGAGGCTCTTTCTCCCGCCGCCGCGCATCTTCATGCCACGGGAGACCACTCCGCTCTGCGCGACCTGCTGCAGCGCAGCACACGCTGGAGCGCCATCATAGCCACACCTCTGTACCTTCTGTGCGCCTTTGAACTGGAGCCGCTGCTGAAGGTGCTGACAGGGGACTCGAACATCGCCGCCGAAACCTGGCAGGTGGCCCAGGTGCTGCTGCTCTGGTTTTACACCTCCACGCTGACACATAGCGTCAGCAAGCGCATCTACATGATGACAGGGCATGAGCGGCGCCTCATGTGGCTGGGCGTGGGCGAGGCCGTCGTCAATCTTGCCCTCAGCATCTCTCTGGCCCTTATCTTCAAAAATGTTGTCAGCGTGGCTGTGGGATCTCTCATCCCCACTGTCTTGTTTGGCTGGTTCCTGCTCTGGCCATGGGTGGCCCGTGATGTGGAGCTGCACCCCTGGCAGCTGTTTCGTGAGACGGTGCTGCCCGCCTGGGCATCCTGCCTGCCTGCAGCCTGCGTCCTCGCAGCTCCATTGCTATATCCAGACCTGCAGATCGAAAACACATGGCTGCGCATTCTTCTAATGGGAAGCGCAGGCGGGCTCACAGCCATGGTCTGCGTGTGGTTCTGGTCCCTGACGCCGGAAGAGCGGAAGGCTCTGCGCTCCAGAATGCCTCGTCGCTTCAAAAAGAATCCACCTGCACTTCAGGCCGCTTAACCCGCCATGCTAGCATCCCACATCCTCCGCAAATATGACCCCGCCCAGTGGGGAGGCACCGAGACGGCAGTGCAACGCCTCGTCCAGGGGCTGCAGCATCACGGCATCTCGTCTCTGGTGCATGCACCATACTGCGCCAGCGACACTGACGCCGACCCTTTGCGTGATGCAGGAGCCACGGTGCGGCGCTACAAGGCTTTTGTGCCAGTGGCTGGAATCTCGGCAGCTCAGCGCGAGGCACTGGTCTCGTGGGGTGGTAATCTGTTCTCCTTTGAGCTCTTCTGGCAGCTGCGCACCAGCGGGGCGGACGTGATGCATTCTCATGCCCTCAACCGCATCGCAGGCATCAGCCTGATGGCAGCCAGATCCCGCGGAGTGCCTCATGCGATTACCCTGCATGGTGGCGCACTGGACATTCCAGAGGAGGTGAACACCCAGCTCACTGCTCCTCTGAAAGGCGGCTTTGAATGGGGCAAAGCTCTTGGTGCCCTGGTTAGCAGCCGTCGTGTGCTGGAAAAAACAGACGCCATTTTCACCTGCAACCCCAAGGAGGCCGCACTGCTGCAGCAAAAGTATCCGCGTCAGCGTGTCATCGTCCAGCCTCACTCCGTACCGGCAGCCCTGTATGCCATCGAGCACCGCACAGCAGCACTTCAGGCTTTCCCGCAGATCGCAGGCCGCGATCTGATCGTCAAAGTCGCACGGCTGGACCCGGCCAAAAACCTCCCGTGGCTGGTGCGGCAGATGCCAGCCATCAAGCGCCGCCATCCGCGTGCCATGCTCGTGCTCATCGGTGCCGGAACCACGCAGAGCGTGGTGGATGAGCTGCACCGTGAAATCAGCAGACTGGGACTGGCCAACGACGTCCTGCTCACAGGTGGTCTTCCCTCCGGAAGTGCTGAGCTGATCGGCCTCATCCAATACGCGCGCATGTTTGTGCTGTCCTCGACAGCCGAGCCCTTTGGCATCGTCATACTTGAGGCCTGGGCGGCCGGCACTCCTGTGCTGTCCTCACGCACATCAGGGGCGGCCTCTCTCATTGATCACGGGCGCACCGGCCTGCTCTACGACCTGGATCAAAGCGCTGGCTTTCATTCTGGCATCGACACTCTCATGATGAACAACGACGTGCACCTCCAGATCTGTGCTGAGGCGCTGGAGCGCGTGCGCAGGGACTTTGATGTCCCATCCATCGCCGGTCGCGTGGCCAGAGTGTACGCGGAGCTGATCGAGGCCAAGAAAATGAAAGGAGCCAAAAAGTCCACCCCAGCCCCGCAGCCGTTGCTGGCCGCCAAAATTCCATGAGCGATCCTCTCATCAGCATCGTGATGCGGTCCTTCAATGAGGCCTGGGCACTGCGTGAAACGCTCCCCGCTCTGGCTGCTCAGGACTGGCAAAACCGCGAATTGATCGTCATCGACAGCGGATCGACAGACGGCTCGCAGGATTTGATTCGTGCCGCCAAGCCTGCGCATTTCATCCAGATCACTCCGCAGGAGTACAATCCCAGCCGTGTGATGAACCACGGCATGCGTCTGGCCAGCTCGGAACGTGTGATTTTCCTGAACGCCGACGCCACACCGCAAAACAGCCACTGGCTGAGGCCGCTGGCGGACACTCTGGCAGATGAGCGTGTCGCCGCATGCTTTGGCCGGCAGATTCCACGACCTGACTGCCAGGCCGTCTTTGCCTGCGATTACGACCGCTGCTTTGGGCCAGACCGGGAATCCGCGCGCTGGGATCATTTTTTCAGCATGGTCAGCAGCGGCCTGCGCAAGGACGTGTGGTCGCTGCGCGGATTCCGCGAAGACCTGCAATACGCCGAGGATGATGAATACACTCGCTGGTGCCGGGCACAGGGATATCAGGTCTGCTATGTGCAGGAGTCTGTGGTCATGCACAGCCACAACTACACGCCACAGCAGAGCTGGAAGCGCGCCTACGGTGACGCACGCGCCATCGGCAAAGCCTGGAGCCAGAAGCCCGATGTCTTCAACTGGCCACGCACAGTTCTTCTCGGCTGGATGAAGGACGTGCGCCACGACCTCACGTGGTGCCTCAGGCACAGACGCCTGCACGAGCTGCTGCATGCCATGTGCATACGCTGGCAGCAGCGCAGCGCCAGACTGGCGGGATTTCAACAAGGCTGGAGGGAGCAGCAGCAGATGTCCGCATGAAAATCCTCGTCCTCACCAACCTCTACCCGCCACACTATGTGGGCGGCTATGAACTTCGCTGCGCTGCAATCACCGAGGCATTGCGCGCCAGAGGCCATGATGTCCACGTTCTCACGTCCAATCATGGCTTGCAGAACGCCCGTTCAGAATCAGCCCCCTGCATAGAGAGAAGCCTGCGCATCCACGGCTACTACGGCCACCCCTGGCTCGGACTGCCTGCCCTCAAAAAGCTGGAGCTTCACAACAACAGCACCCTTCGTCAGGCCATAGCGGTGCATCAACCCGATGTCGTGCACGTCTGGTGCATGGGCGGCCTTTCCAAGTCGCTCTGCCTCACCCTGCAGCGCAGCGGAGTGCCCACCGTATATGATGTCAGCGATCACTGGATTTTACGCAGTCTCAAAGGTGATGTGTGGCTGGACTGGTGGAACCGCAGCCGTGGCTCGCTTGGCTCACGCATGCTGCGCCTGCTCTGGACTCTCTGCGGTGTCCGCAGACGCTGCGATCCTCTGGCGCCCACCAGCCCCATCTCAGACATCAGGTTCAAACGACTGTACTTCACAAGTGCACGCCTGCGTGAACTGACTGCCCAGCAAGGCTACGATGTCATGCATGGAGGCGTCATTCACTGCCCGGTGGACACACAGCAATTTCAGGGGGAGCCGGTGACACGCACGCCCAGACACTGGCTCTGGGTGGGACGACTGGCGGAGGACAAAGGCATCCTCACCGCTCTGCGCGCCCTGCTGCTCATCCGGTCCTCCTTCACAGGCGAACTGCATGTTTATGGCCGTGGTGATGATGCTTACGTGACCATGCTGAAAAACTTTGCCACAGGCAACTCACTGCCGGTGACATGGCACAGTGCCACTCCCGCAGAAATGCCCGCCGTCTATCGTGCGCATGACGCGCTGCTCTTCACTTCGGAATGGGAGGAGCCCTTTGCACTCACGCCTCTCGAGGCCATGGCCAGCGGCCTGCCCGTGATAGGCACCATGACCGGGGGCAGCCGCGAACTCTTCCGCCACGGTGAAAATGCCCTGACCTACGATGCAGGCGCCGCAACCCAGCTTTCAGAGCGCATCCTGCAGCTGCAAAGTGAGGATCACCTGCGCATCGCCATCGCACGAAACGGACACCATGAGGTGCATGAGCGATTTGCCATGAAGCCCATTGTTGACCAGGTGGAGGAGTATCTTCGTGAATCGATTCCCGCATGAGCACGCGCTTCACCATCGACGGCAGTGCTGATCTCGAGCAGCATCTGGAAAGCACCTGTGCTCTGGTGCGTGCGGGAGTCAAGAGCATCATCCCCGCAGGCAAGATTGAGGGGCTGGTTCTAGCCGGCGGCTACGGCCGTGGCGAAGGCGGTGTGCTGCGTGAAAACGGCCGGGATCTGCCCTACAACGACCTGGAGTTCTTTGTCTTCGTGCGCGGCAGCACGTTTCTCAATGACCGCCGCTACAAAGCCGCATTGCATGCGCTTGGAGAATCATTGTCACCCGCCGCAGGTCTGGACGTGGAGTTCAAGATTCTTTCCATTTCTCGTCTGCGCCGCAGCCCGGTGAACATGTTTTACTACGACCTGGTCATGGGGCACCGCTGGTTGATCGGAGATGATGGCCTTTTCACTGGCTGCGGTCATCATCGAGATGCCAGCCGCATTCCACTGCATGAAGCCACGCGTCTTCTCTTCAACCGATGCTCGGGACTTCTGTTTGCCAGCGAGCGCCTCGCACGAGACAATTTCAACACTGACGATGCCGACTTCGTGGGCCGCAATCTGGCCAAAGCCCAGCTGGCACTGGGAGATGTGCTGCTGGCCAAGGAAGGACGTTACCACTGGAGCTGCCAGGAGCGCCACCGCAGGCTGAGGGAACTCGCGGGCATCTCTCCGTTGCTTCTTTCACATCACGCTGCCGGAGTGGCGTTCAAACTCCATCCACAGCGCACATCCAGATCGCACGCTGAACTTCTTCGAGAACACGCCGGGCTGTCACAGCTGGCCCGCGAGGTCTTCCTTGAGCTGGAAAGCCGGCGCTTGAAAATCAAGCTATCCGAGGCATCTGACTACATAAGCTACAAGAGCAACAAGTGCCCGGAGATTCCCGTCTGGAAAAATGTGCTTATTCATTTTCGCAGACGAGGCCTTCCTCCCAGCCTCACCCGATATCCGCGCGAGCATCTTCTAAATGAACTGGCGCGATTGCTCTGGACCGGAGCCGCTGCACAGCCGCAGGCAGTAAGGGAGTACGCAACTCTCTGGAGCTGTTACAACTAAGGCTGCAGATACCCTCAGTTGCGGGCGATGATTTGAAAGTCGTTTCAGGTTTTTGTACCGGCTGTTCACCATTTCCATGAACATCCTCGTCGTTTACCCTTACATCCCCTACCCGGTTGACCGCGGCACCTACCAGAGGGTGTTTCATCTGCTTCGTGCGCTGGCAAAGGACCACAGCATTGATCTGATCGCGCTGTCGGAAAAGGGTGAGCGCGTGGAGCACCGCAGCGTCTTTGAAAGCTTCTGCCGCAAGGTGGTTTTTGTCCCGTTTGAGCACCCGCCGTGGCCTCGTCTTTTCCCCAACCGCCTTTTGCACTCCCTGCCCACAACGATCCGCCACTGGTGGCTGCCGCAGCTGGCTGACACCATCAGCGACATGCTCGATCACAACTCTTATGACCTTGTGCATGTGTGTGACATCGTCATGGCCCAGTACTTTCTCGATGACCATCTCGACATTCCACTGAGCGTGGATCGCAGCAGAGTGGACCTGCAGTTTCAGCAGGAGCAGCACTCCCGCATGCCCGGAGGCATCAAGTCTGCCCTTCTATACCGCGAGCAGGAGTGGAAACTGCGCCGCTTCGAACACAAAGTCGCCAAGCGCAGCGCCGTGCAGGTCGTCTGCGGCCCTGACGATGAGGAATTCATCCGCGCCCAAGTGAGCTCACAGATGCCCGTTCAAGTCGTCACCAATGGCGTCGACCTCGAGTATTTCAGCCCGGGGATCGAAGACGCACCACGAGACGAGGCGCCCACGATCATTTACTGCGGCGCCATGGATTACATGCCGAATGTGGATGCCCTGCGCTGGTATTTCGGAGAGATCCATCCGCGCCTGAGTGAGATGGTGCCCGGCCTTCAAGTTCTGGTGGTCGGCAAATCCCCCACGGAGGAAGTACGAGCTTATGGCGGGCTGCCTGGAGTCATAGTCACCGGGGGAGTGCCGGATGTGCGCCCTTGGTACCGGCGTGCATGGGCGCAGATCGTGCCGCTGAGAATAGGCGGAGGCACGAGGCTCAAAATCCCGGAAAGCATGGCCATGGGCACCCCCGTGATCAGCACCACCATCGGCGCACAGGGGCTGCACCTGGTACATGGCATGGAGATACTTCTGGCAGACAGCCCCGATATGTTTGCCCACTATACCGAGCGCATGCTCCACGATGAGATTTTGCGCCGGAAGATCGAGGAGCGGGGCATGCAGACCTGCCGGGCACGCTTCGGCTGGCCCGGCCTGGGCAGGCAGCTCAGCAGCTATTACTCGCAGCACTTTCAGCCGCCGAAAAATCTTCATGAACACAACTAATGCCCCATCAACGCCGCGCAGCGGCCCCTCCCTGTCCATCCTGGGCGTCCCGTTTGACAACGTGACAACCAGTCAGACGCTGGAGGCCATCGCGGGGATGATCGCCACGCGGAAACCTCATTACATCGCCACGGCGAATGTGGATTTCACCGCGCTGGCCTTGTGCGATGAAGAGCTGCGCCGCATCCTGCTGGATGCACATCTCGTTGTGTGCGATGGCATGCCGCTCGTGTGGGCATCCCGATGGCTGGGCAACGCCCTTCCCGAACGCGTTGCCGGATCTGATCTGGTGCCAAAGCTTTTGGAAGTGGCCGAGCAGAAGAGCTGGAGCGTTTTTTTCCTCGGCGGGCAGAAGGAAGTGGCTGAAATGGCGGTGCAGAAAGTGCGTGAGAAACATCCGAGCCTCAGGATCGCTGGCGTGCTCTCTCCGCCGTTCAAGCCTCTGCATGAAATGGACCATGCGGCGATCTGCGCACAAATCCGCAGCACCAATCCCGACCTGCTCTTTGTTTCCTTTGGCTGCCCCAAGCAGGAAAAATGGATTGCAATGAACTACCTGCGGGCCGCTGTGCCCGTCACGATAGGCGTGGGCGCCACGATCGATTTCCTCGCCGGCCACATGAAGCGCGCCCCACGCTGGATGCAGATGACAGGTCTGGAATGGCTGTACCGCCTTCTGCAGGAGCCGCGGCGCCTTTTCAAACGCTACGCCACCGACTTCGTCGTCTTTGGCTACACCATTGTCAAACAGTGGCGGCTCACAAGCGGTGGCAGACGCACCTCACAGCCCAACGTCACAAGCACCCCGCCAGAAAGCGCCACAGTGCCAGCCAAGGCCCCCGCCCCCCCCACTTCCAGCGTGGCGGAAATCCGCTGTCCGGACCGGCTGGACGCCGCCGAGGTGCGCGCTGTTGAGCAGCATTGGATGAGCACCATCGAGGGGCCGGAAGAAGGCGTCATCATCGACTGCACAGCGGCGCAGTTCATCGACAGCACAGGACTTGGCCTGCTGATGAGAGTGCAAAAACGCTGCCGCCAGTCAGGCAAACAACTCGTTCTGGCCGCGGTATCTCCGGCAGTGGTGAAACTGCTGCAAATGACGCGGCTGAGCACGCTCTTCGCGCAGTCACCCACTCCCGAGGAGGCTCGGAACAAAATCATCAACGCCGGACTTACAATCTCCCACTCCATTCCGATGGCCGAGCCTCTGCATCTGGACTGGAGCGGCGCCGTGACCACCAGCGGCGCAGACAGCCTGTGGCGCGGAGCCCTGGGAGTCATTCAAAACGCAGCCGACTCGCGCAACCCCGTCGTCATCGATCTTCACGGGGTGCAGGTGATGGACAGCGGCGGCCTGGGCCTGATGGCGCGCATCAAAGATCATGCAACCAGCAGACAGATCAGCCTGCGCTTCACCAACGCCAGCCCTGTCGTGCATGAGTCCCTGCGACACGAACATATGGAACATCTTCTTGCCTCATGAAAATCGCACTATCCACCAGCGTCATTCAGCGCGGTAAAACTGGCGTGGCCCAATACGTCCTGGCCCTGACGCGGGCTCTCCTGCCATACACGGACGTTGTCAAATTTCACATCCTCGCGCTGGCCCAGGACCTGCCACTTTTTGACTTTGCCCGCGGGCGGATGGAGATCATCCCCGTGGACGAGCGCTGGCGCCCGCCGGTGCGCAACATATGGTGGCATCAACAGGTGCTTCCAAGATGGCTTGACGATCAGCAGATTGATGTGCTGCACGTTCCCAGCTACCGTCGCATGGTGTGCTCCGCGCACTGCAATCTGATTTCCACGATCCACGACCTGGCTCCATTCCATGTAAAAAAGAAGTACGACCTTGCCCGCATGTTGTACGGCCGGCTAGTCGTCAAGCTCCTGGCACGGAGACAGAATGGCATCATCGCAGTGAGCACGAGCACGGCCCGTGATGTCGAGCGTTTCTTTGGTGTCCCGGTGCAGAAGCAAAATGTCATCCTGAACGGCATCGACCACACCCGCTTTAATCTTGGCGATCCCGTGGAAGCCCGAACCCTGGTGGAGCAGCGCTGGCAGCTTGCGGAGCCTTTTTTCCTTTATGTGTCCCGGCTTGAACATCCTGCAAAAAATCACACCCGGTTGATCGAGTCTTTCAACCAGTTCAAAGCCGACACCGGGTCTCCCTGGCAGCTGGTGCTGGCAGGGAGTGACTGGCACGGAGCTGAGCACATCCACGCCGCTGCCCGGCAGTCGCCCTACAGCCGGGACATTCGCTTTCTCGGCTTTGTGGAGGATGCCGTGCTTCCGGACTTGTACCGTGCCGCCTCCGTCATGGTTTACCCCTCTTTGTTTGAGGGTTTTGGACTCCCTCCGATCGAGGCTATGGCATGCGGCTGCCCGGTTATCTGCTCAAACCGCGGCTCACTTTCTGAAGTCGTCGGCACAGCGGCACGCATCATTAATCCCGAAGACACGACCGACATGGCCGGAGCCCTGCAGGACATCGCCACACACCGAGAGAAAAGGGAGTCGCTGATTCAGGCCGGGCTGCTCAATTCCAGGCGCTTCAACTGGGAGGAGAATGCCAAACGCGTCATGGAAGTTTACGAAAAGCCCTTCACAGGTTCCCGCAGTTGGGGGGGTTGAGGGAGCATGGAAGGAAGCAGACATTTCTTTACACAAAGATGTCCGACTTCCTTCAGCACTGGCAGCTAGACGTGAAACCTTTTGAGGCCACGTGGGACACTCGTTTCTACTACCGCAGCCCGCAGCATCAGGAGGCATTGGACAGACTGCTGTATCTGGCCAGCGAAAGGACCATGAACCTGGGCATGCTGACTGGAGAAATCGGCTGTGGAAAAACGATCACCAGCGCCATACTGGCCCAAAGCCTGGATCCCTGCTCTCATCTCGTGGTTACCTGTGCCAATTCAGGATTCAGCTTTGATGAACTGCTTATTTACATCCTCTGGCAGCTGGATCCTGAGGCATCTTTACTTCCTGAGGGCAAATTTGCACGCTGCGAGCATCTCAGAAAACTGTGCGAAAATGCCGCCGACCGTGGCAGGCATGTCATCGTGCTTCTGGACGAAGCGCAGGATCTTCCTGAAGACACGCTGCGTCAGCTTGGATGGCTGACAAATTTTAACGGAGATGGCAGGCCTCTGCTGACCCTTCTCCTGATCGGTCAGCCTCCTTTGCGCAGGCTGGTGAACTGCAATCAGGCCATTCAACAGCGCATCGGCTTGAGATTTCACCTGCTTCCCCTGGATGAACAGTCCACCGCCAGCTACGTCACGCACCGCCTGAAGGCGGCCGGCAATGCCGATGGAGCTTTGTTCGATGAAGAGGCGCTGGCCCAGTTGCATCACTTCTCCCGCGGAATTCCACGGGAAATCAACCGCACTGCAAAGCTCTGCCTGGAACACGCCTGGGCTTCTGGCGACAACCGTGTTACTCCACAAATCCTGCACGATGTAGCTTGTGACATATACCGTCAGGACAATCTCATCAGCTCGGCCACGGTGATGGCCTGCGCCACATGAACGCGGCGACGCCTACAACCCTCAGCCTGACGGCCATCAATCGCAAACGTGGCCTCACCCCACCCAACCCCAGAGCAAGGGACGCTCCCGCACAGCTGGAGTCCCTGGATTTATCCACTCCTTCAGTCCAGGGAGCCATGGAAGTTGAGGCTCAGGCACCTGCCTTCAAGCTGCCGTTTGATCTGTTTCGCGTGGTGGATGCACTTGTCCGCCGCTGGTGGTTGATGCTGCTGTCGGGACTGCTCTTTTCCGCAGTGATGCTGGCCGTCGGCTGGATGAAGTTTGAGACATTGTACACGGCCAAATCCCAGATCATCAAGCAGCAGCTCGCCTCTGCATTCAGGCAGTCAGATTCGGGCGAGTCTTTCAAGCCCAGCGATCTGACCATACCCACGCTGATGTCCCTGATGTATTCAGGTTCCACCATCGCCAGCACCAGCGGTCAGCTGGGGCACCGCTATGAAGAGGGGGCCATCCGTGCGGGCTTGATCGTGGCGGCCGAGCGCAACACCGACATCCTGAACATCAGCATGACGTCAAACGTCACTGCCGAGGCCGTGCTGGAAATGCTCAAGGCATACACCGAAACGGTGCTGTTGCTTTCGCGTGACCTCCAGCGCGGAGACGCCGCCGCCATGAAGGCATTCCTGCAGAAGCAAATTGAACGCACGGACGCCGATCTCCTGAAAGTGAACGAGGAGCTGCTGGCCTACGGCCGCCAGTCCCAGCTGCTGGATGCCGACAAACAGATGGACGCCTGGCTGGGGGAGCTGGGCAACTTCACCCTGAAGTATGAAACATTGAAGCTGGACCATGACACCCTCGATCTGCGCATCCAGGGCATCGAGCGTGAACTAGGCAAAGTGGACACAAACGCCGCACGCGTGGACACCGCCAAAAGGGAGCTCGCTGAGCTCAGGGTTCGCTACACAGACGAACATCCCTCGGTCATTGAAGCCGTCGAAAAACTTAATGCTCTCGAGCAGCAGATGAAAACCTCCGGCCTCCGCACCGATGCGCCGCCCAAGCCGGGCGAAAGCAATGTGGCTGAAAGTCTCTACCTCGACCTCGTGCGCCTGCGCGCCGAGAAACAGGTCATGGGTGAGCAGCTTCAGAAACTTCTTCAGGTACGCGAGGGCATCAATGAACGCCTGGCCCGCCTCCCGCGCCAGGCCATGGAGTATGCCCAGATCCAATCTCGAAAGCAGACGCTGGAGACGTCCCGTTCACTGCTGGCAGGACGGCAGCGCGAAGCCGCGCTCTATGAAGAAAACTCACAGGGTTACTTCCGCCTTTTCTCCATGGCCCGTTCGCAGGATGTCAGTGCCGTGAAGCCCACGCAGAAGCTCGCGATGGTGGGAGCCGGAGGATTCGGTGCAGGTGCCGCCCTCGTGGGGATTCTCCTGATCGCAGCCACTCTCATGGATGGTCGCATGCTCAGCAGTGGAGACATGAGACGCGCCACAGGGCTCCCTGTTCTAGGCGCTCTGCCTCTGAAGCACACTTCAGCCGCTGAAACCACCGATGTCTGGGCCTTCCGCACCTGGACCAAGCTGCAACCCATGCTGCACATGCCGACCAATGGCGGAGCCATGATTTGTGGCGTTCTGCACACTGCCGACGACAATGCCGCCTCACGCTTCATCCATCTGCTGGCAGACGCCGTGGTGCGCCGCGGCCTGAACTGCATCTGCATCACCCATGAATTTGCAGCGGATGCCCTCACACTCGCCAGCGTCGCAGAGCAGCCGGACCGCCTGTCACGGATCGCACGCGACATCACGGACCGCCCGTGCCAAATAGGAATGGATGAGCAATGGCAGTGGACTCCTGAGCAAAGACAGCAATGGCAGGCGGCACTGGCACACTTGCGGTCACTGCCGGGAACAGTGATCCTCATAGAGCTCCCGGCAGTGGAGCGTCCTGAGACTCTTCTCATCGCCGAACACCTGCCAAATCTCATCTGGGCCGGCTCCAGCGGCAGTGGTCTCGTGCTGGATATTCAGGACACGCTGCTCATGTACCGGGATGCCGGCTGCAAGCTCGTCGCGGCCATGCTGGATCGCGCTCCAGAGCTCCGCCCCGCAGTGCTTGCCCGCTTTGCCATGCTGGCTGTTTTCTTTTGCAGCATGCTGCCCGCCCAGGCCCAGACCGCTCTTGCACTCGGCCCGGGAGATGCCGTCAACATCAACATGCCTGGCTTTGAAGGTCATGAGCGCAAGGACATCACCTTGGGGCCGGATGGCAGACTGACTTATCTTCAGGCACATGACATCGATGCCGCAGGCCTCACGCTCGATCAGTTGCGCGAAAAGCTGAGCCTTGAACTCCGGCGCTACTATCGCAATGCGCGCGTGGTGGTCACACCCTCCACCTTTCAGAGCCGAAAGGTCTATGTACTCGGTAAAGTGGTCAAGAAGGGAGCGATCAATCTCGACCGACCTCTCACCATTCTCGAAGTTGTGGCTGAGGCTGGAGGTCTGGAGACGGGCCTTTTCCAGCAGAACACCGTGGAGCTGGCGGATCTGGGCCGCAGCTTCGTCATGCGAGGTCAGGCGCGGCTGCCGGTCAATCTTGAGGCGCTTTTTCTGCGGGGAGACATGTCTCAAAATGCACGTGTGGAAGCTGGTGACTATCTCTACTTCCCTTCAGCCAACTCGAATGAAATCTACGTGCTAGGAGATGTGCGGATGCAGGGCACCCAGGGCCTGCTGGCCCACACCTCCGTACACAGCGCCATAGCCCAGGCAGGCGGCTTCACTGCCAAAGCCTACACCAGGCGCGTTCTCGTGGTGCGTGGCTCATTCGACAAGCCGGAACGCTTCGTGGTGGACATGGATGAGGTGATCACCGCGCGTGCCAAGGGCTTCCGCCTGGAGCCCAAAGATATCGTCTATATCGCAGACAAGCCCTGGGCTCGTGCCGAGGAGCTTCTTCACATTGCCATCAATGCCTTTTTGCAAGGTGCCGTATCCAGCTGGACCCGGGCAAACATCGGCCCCTACATTCAACAGCCTCTGCTGCCTCAGATTCGCTGATAAAGCTTCACGCAATTGCCACCACCGACGCTCGCTGAATATTTGTGTCTATGATCGCCGAACTGGAGCCAGACACCACGCCACGTTCCGAGAACAGAACTCTGCGCGTGGCCATCGTCGAAGATGATCCCACCCTGCGGCTCTTTCTGCAGAAGCTGGTCAGCAAACAGGGCTCCCACCTCGGCTTCACCGGTGCATGGGACAGCGCTGAAGCTGCTGCAAAGCCCTTGCTGGAGACACGTCCGGATGTCGTGGTCGTGGACTTGGAGCTTCCCCACATGTGCGGCATGGATCTCATCCGCCATCTCTCGCCACGCATGCCGGCCACGGCATTTTTGGTGCTGACCATTCATGATGATCCGCAAAAGGTCTTCGCGGCCCTGAGCGCAGGCGCCAGCGGCTATCTGCTGAAGAATTCAAAGCCCGCAGAAATCGTGGCAGGCATACGCCAGGCGTACGCTGGCGGGGCCCCGCTCAGTCAGGAGATCGCACGCATGCTTATTCAGTCGTTTCAGACTCCGGCCAAAACAGTGCGCAAACGCATGCCCGGCCTGACGCCGCGTGAAAGCCAGATCCTGGACCTGCTGGCCCAAGGCATGGTGCCGAAGGAAGTGGCGGAGCAGCTGAATCTCAGCTACTCCACAGTGCGCGACTACCTCAAGGCAGTGTATGCCAAGCTGCACGTACGCTCGCGCACTGAGGCTGTGATCAAATACCTCGACCAAACGAAGTAAGCTGCATCGACGTCCCCACAGCTGCGGGGATTGTTCCACCGGCTCACTGCGGAGAAATTTTTCGCATGAAAGTTACCGTCCTGGCCGTGTGCTGTCTGGCACTGCTCAATGCCTGCTCCATCCTGAAGGAGCAGAAAAAATTCGACGCCCGAACGCCAGTTGCAGCCGCAAATGCATCCTTCACGCAGACGAAGCGTCAGGAACCGATCAACCCCGAATGGCTCAAGCCCTCTCCAAAGCCTTATGCCCTGGGTCCCGGCGACAAGCTGGAGATCGAAATCCTCGGCGAAAAAGGCACCCGCACGGACACCTTTGTCACACCCGACAGCAAGATCTATTTCGATCTGCTTCCCGGCATCGATGTCAAAGGGAAAACCGGCGTGCAGCTTCGGGAGAAGATGGAAAAAATGCTGACCCGTTACTACAAGCAGCCTCAGATTTCCCTGACGCTTCGCGAGGTCAGCAGCCAGCGCATCTGGGTGCTGGGGCGTGTGAATGCACCGGGCATCTACCCGCTGAACCGGCCTCTCCGTGTACTGGACGCCGTCACTCAGGCAGGCGGCCTTTTCACCTCCCGCTTCACCGGCACCACCGAAGAGCTCGCAGACCTCAGCCACAGCTTTCTGATTCGCGGCGGCAAGACGCTGCCGGTGGATTTTCAGAAACTCATCCGTGATGGCGATCTGAGCCAGAACATCTACTTGGAGCCGGACGACTTTATTTATCTCCCCTCAGCTCTGACCAATGAGGTCTATGTGCTCGGCGCCGTCACGGAGCCACGGCCCATCGGCTTCATGAATGAGATGAACCTGATCACCGCGCTGGGCCGCGGCCTCGGGATGCGGCCGGATGCAGATCTCACAAACGTTACCATCGTGCGCGGGTCGCTTACGGAGCCCAAGATCGCCACTGTCAATGCCCGCGACATCATCCAGGGCAAGGCCACCAATGTACGACTCGAGCCCGGGGACATCGTCTATATCCCAGGGGCCACCAGCATGTCTCCAGGAGGATTCCTGCATGATGCAGTCAACACATTCACACGTCTGGTGGCCGCCAATGAAGGCAATGCCGCTGGTGCGCGCAATGCAACCCCGATCGGCGTGAATGTAAACATCGGTGGCACCGGCAGCAGTTCAAACCCATGACGCGCACTTCCTCATCCCGCATCCGCCCGCTGATCATCGCAGAGGCGGCCAATCCGGCACTCACCAGCGCGGCGCTGGTCGGCTGGTCCTGTGCCAAAGCCATTGCTGCTGTCACAGACGCACACATCGTCACCGAATGGCGCAATCGAGATGACTTCATCCGCGCCGGCATGGTGGAGGGGCGTGACTTCACCGCTATCAACAACCGGCGCCTGCAGCATCTTTCCTGGAGCCTGGCCGGCAAGCTCAGCCGCAAAGGCAGCTTCAGCTGGAGCCTTTACGCCCTTTTTTCCAATCTCGTTTACCCCTTCTTTGAGCGCAAACTCTGGCACACCTTCCTACCCCGGTTTCAGGCGGGGGAGTTTGACCTCGTGCATCGCGTGCTGCCCCTCTCCCCCACCACCTCCAGCTGGATGGCGCCACGCTTGAAAAAAATCGGCATGCCATTTGTCCTGGGCCCTTTGAACGGCGGCGTGCCGTGGCCACAGGGCTTTGATGATCTGCGCAGGCAGGAGCGTGATGGAGCTGGCCGGCTGCGCGCGCTGCATCGCTACTCACGCGGATTGAAACAGACCCGTGAGTCTGCCAGCGCCATTCTGGCCGCCTCGCGCACGACCTTGCGCGAGATTCCCGCCCCTCTCCACCAGCGCTGTGTCTTCATCCCCGAAAATGCAGTCGATCTCGAAAAATTTCCGCTCATCCCCAAACCTGCCGCCAGCGATCCATCGAAACCGCTGCGCATCTCCTTTGTAGGCCGCCTTGTGGCCCTGAAGGGGGTGGACATGCTCATCACCGCCGCCGCCCCCATGGTGCGCAGCGGCGACCTGCACATCGACATCATTGGCGACGGCCCGGAACGCGAGCGCCTGCAGCAGATGGTGCAGAGTGAGGGAATATCCTCCGGAGTCAGCATGGATGGCTGGGTGCCACACGCCCAGCTAGGAGCCCGCCTGCGCGAGAGCGATCTCTTTGTCTTCCCCAGCATCCGCGAATTCGGCGGCGGCGTGGTGCTTGAGGCCATGGCTCTGGGTATTCCGACGGTGGTGCTGGATCACGGTGGCCCGCCAGAGCTCGTGCCCCCCGGCACAGGCTACGTGCTGCCCATGACCACACGCGAAGACATCATCGCACGGCTTCGTCAGCTGCTCGCTGAACTGAAGCAAGACCCCGCCCAGCTGCACAGCGCAGGAGAGCTGGCACAGGCGCATGTGCGCAGCTACTACACCTGGGAGGCAAAGGCGGCTCAGATCCATGAAGTGTACCGCTGGGTGCTCGGGCAGCGCAGCAGCAGGCCGGACTGGGGCACCCCCATGGGATTTGCTCACGTGCCATCATCCGAGGCATCTGCCCGGCCCATGTCTGAAACTCTTCTCGTTCCAGACCATGGCTTCTAAAACATCCAGCCAAGGCGCGTTTCACATCCCGTCTCTCGATGGCATGCGTGCTGTGGCCATCTTGATTGTGTTTCTGAGTCATGCGGGCCTCTCCCACGTGGTTCCCGGCCTTTTTGGAGTGACGGTCTTCTTTTTCCTGAGCGGCTATCTCATCACCACCCTGCTGCGCATGGAGTGTGATCGCGATGGCGGAGCCAATCTCAGGCAGTTCTTTCTCCGGCGCACCCTGCGCATCCTGCCGCCCTTCTATCTGGTGCTGGGGGGCATTGCACTGCTCACTGCTTATGGGGTCGTATCGGGCGGCTTTCACCCGCAGGCTTTGACGGCGCAGGCTCTCTTCGCCGCCAATTATTGGGAGATCTGCGGCGGGGTGCAGCCGCCCGGCACGGAGGTGCTCTGGTCTCTTGCGGTTGAGGAGCACTTCTACCTGCTCTTTCCCTTTTTTTATCTCGGCATGCGGCGTGTGCTGCCTGAGCGCAGCCGCCAGTTTGCGCTGCTGCTGGTGCTCTGTGCCGTGGTCCTCGCCTGGCGCATGCTGCTTGTACATCAACTTTCCGCAATCGACCTGCATTCAGGCTCCGTTCATCATCACCGCACTTGTCATGCCACGGACACACGTCTTGACGGGCTCCTTTTCGGCTGCGCTTTGGCAGTCTGGGGCAATCCAGTTCTTGATGTCACCCGCATCCGCCGCAGTCATTGGCTCTGGCTGGCGCTGCCCGCTGCCCTGGCCGTGCTGCTGGCCACATTTGTCATCCGCAGTGTGCCGTTCCGCGAGACCTGGCGCTATGCTCTCCAGGGGCTCGCTTTGATGCCTGTCTTCATCTGTGTCATCCGCTATCATGATGCCCCGCTGCTGCACTTCCTGAACTGGCGCTGGATCAGCAGGCTCGGAGTACTCTCTTATGCGTTTTACCTCACGCATTCACTGCTGCTGGCATTGATGGAAGAATGGCTGCCGGAATCTCTGAACCTCGGCCATATCCAGCTCATGCTGCTGCGCGGCACGATGGCCTTTGCTCTCACGCTGCTTGTTTCAAAGCTCATGCATCATGCGGTAGAACTCCCCTTCCTGCGCCTGAGACGTCGTCTCAGTGGTGCTGTGCAGAATGTTCAACATAAGCAATCATCAGGTTTGGCTTTGAATCACACTTAGCGAGTCCTAAAATTCGATTCATTATTGGTCCAAAAGCCTGTTTTGAAACGGCTCAGCTTGCGGTTCTGCTGATTTATCCGGAACTTTCAGAAGTACCACATTTTCAGTGGTCCTTTTGAGCCTCCCAAATCATGAACACTTTACGCCCTTTCATCCGTGTCGCCTGCGTTGAAGATGACCCGCTGTTTCAGGCGCTGTTAAAAAAGGTCCTGGTGCCCGAGAAGGGATTTGATCTGGTAAATGTGTTTAACAATGCCGAACAAGCTGTGGCATCCATCATGGACACCCGGCCTGACGTGGTGCTGCTCGATTTGAAACTGCCCGGCAAGACCGGCATCGACTGCCTGCAGATGGTGGAGTCTCACATGCCCGCCACAGCTTTTGTCATGCTGACGGGAGACGACACTCCTCAGCAGGTCTTTGCCGCGCTCAAGGCCGGAGCTTGCGGCTACGTATTGAAAACCGCCCCACTGGAGCATCTGCTGGAGGCGGTGCGCACCGCCGCACTGGGAGGCAGCCCTTTGAGCCCCACCATTTCAAGAGTGGTGATCTCTGCTTTCCAGACGAGGCTCTCCCCCGCCCCCCCGCGTATTCCTGGCATCACACATCGCGAAAATGAACTTCTGGGCCTGTTCGTCAAGGGGCTCAGCGCCAAGGAAGCCGCCTTCGAGATGGGCATCAGCTATGAAACCGTGCGGGATTACTTGAAGACAATCTACCAGAAGCTCAAGGTGCGGTCCCGGACGGAAGCCGTGTTGAAGTACGTTAAAAATCAGCAGGGCCCGGTGCTGGCTTTTTGATCACCTGGCCCGCTGCAGTTTGCTCACACGTGCCGCAGCCCTGCGGTTCATCTCCATCCCGGACACCATGCCGGCGAGCATGAGCCAGTGGGAGAGGTTTTTGGTCTGGGTCAAAATGCGCTCCACCATCCCGTGCAGATAGCAGATGGACAGCGCCACCAAAATGCCAAAAGCCACATAGCCCATCAGGCTTTTGTCGTAGTAGCGCCACGCTCGAAAAGCGCACCAAAGTGTGACCGCCTCAAACAAAAGAAAAAGCCCCCACCCCACCCACCCGTTCTCCGCCAGCAGCAGCCAGTAGAGGCTTTCGGTCAGCGGATTGGCCCAGTAGAGCTCGTCCACGATGGTGAAGCCACGGCTCTCATCCCATTCTTCCAGCACTGCGCTGTACTTAGCGCCGCGCGGCCGGCTGTTCGCTACTCCATAGTTGTTCCATCCAATGCCCAGCAGCGGGTAGTCGTTCAGCATGGCCTTGCACTGCCGGTTCAGCACGGGGCGCAGGTCTTCGGCGTTTTTCTCCTTGCTCTCCTTGACCTCCTTAAGGCGCGAGTTGAGCGAGTCCATGGCAAACATCATCACCAGCATGGCACCGATCACACCCATCACAGAAAACAAGGCCGTACGCGCGCCGGGACCACGCAGCCAGCCCATGACGAGTACGATGCCAGCACCCGCCGCATAGGCCGCCAGCGCCGCACGGGAAACAGAAAGCAGCACGCAAAGCCCCGCTGCGCCAAAAGCCGCCAGGCACAGCCACAGCAGCCGCCCTTTCACCTCCTTGTGCAGCGCAGCGGCAAACAGCACCGTCGCTGTCATGTAAGCCCACATGGACATCGGATTCTGATGCTCAAACCAGCCTTTGATCTGAAAGTAGCCCTCCAGGTAACGCATCTTCATGCAGATCCATCCCTGCACCACCAGGCTGAGCGCCAGGCCGGTCAGTGCGGCGCGCAGATCCTTCTCATCACGCAGATACATGGCTGCCGCCACGAAGATCAACGTGGCTTTGCCAAACCGGGAAAAGGCCATGAAAGCCAGAGAAGCATCCCAGGCATTGACGACAGACATGAGCCCGGCCACAGCCCACAATGCATACAACCATGCGCCCGGCGGCAAACCTTTGCGCGGCGGCAGTGCAGGATCGCGCGGACTTTTCGCCACGGCAATGATAAGGGCGATCGCAAACACCTCAATCAGCGAGACTTCATAGCCTTTGGTGTGACCGCGATACTTTTCGATGCTGTCGATCATCAGCGTAAACCTGCCCGGCTGCAGTGTGGGCATGAAAATCATCAATCCAAAGAGCCCGCGCTGCCACGTTCGCCGTGTGGCCAGCACCACTCCCAGCAGCGGCGCAAAACCGCCGTACAAAAGAAAAGCGAAGATGATTTTGATCAGGTCTTTCAACACTGGAAATGTGGTTCCTGCACAGGCTCTTTCACCCCCCTCAACTGTGGGACTTTTGAGCCTCGGCAGCTGGATTACGCTACCCCCGTTGATCCCACACCACATCCATGTGCTGAAAAAACTCCGCGCGCGGCACGCCTCCCGGGTTCTGTCTCGGCCCGCAGTCACCGCTTAGCATACCATGAGCCGTCCCACCATCGGTGTTCTCATCCGCTTCAAAAACTCCACCGCCACACTGCCGCGGGTGCTGCAGCGTTTGCAGGCGCAGACCATCCAGCCTCTCTTCATTCTCGGTGTGGACACTGGCAGCTCAGACGGCTCTGCCGACCTGATCCATCAGGCCGGTGGCAGAGTCATCACATGGTCGGAGCCCTACCATCATGCTCGTGTGCTCAACCATGGACTGAAAAATCTCCACACGGATCTCGTCCTCGTGCTCAGCTCCCACACCACTCTGGAAGAAGACGATGCCGTGGAGCGCATGCTCTCCGCATTTTCAGATCCGCGCATCGTCTGCGTCAGCGCCAAGTGGGACGAAGATCCTTTCTACAGCGACTCCATCACCTGGGATGAGCTGCGCGCCAAAGGCCTGAAGTTTGGCTCCATCTACAGCAACAGCATGGGCATGATCCGCCGCTCCGCCTGGGAAGCGGTGCCGTTTGATGAAACGCTGGTCACTGCAGAAGACTACGGCTGGGCCATCGAGCAGCTTCGCCGTGGCCACGTGTGCCGCCGGCTCAAGCTAAGCTTCGGCTACGAGCGCAGCGGCTACGACCGCACCTATGACTTCGCACGCCTCGTGTTTTTGTTTGCCCGCAGGTATCATCTGCGGGTCGCATGGCTCGGGGTGCGCGGCAGCGTGCAGCAGCTGTTCTCCGCAGTGTTGTTTCACCGGCGGGAGTCTCCCCCGCCGGCTCTGCATTATGAGCGCCTCAAGGCCTGGGCGCTGATGCGCTTTACCGGCGCTTCTTCTTTTTCCGGCCGGTGAGGATCGCGCGGGCACGGTCCTCGTCATCGAGAGCCGTGGTGTATTTGTAGCTGAAGCCATCAAGTTTACGCCGCTCGATTTTCTGGCCGATAAGCCGTTCAATGGACGCCACGTTCATGAGTTCGTCGGCGGCGAACAGAGTAAAGGCGTCGCCCTCTTTCTGCGCGCGTCCGGTACGTCCGATACGGTGCACATAGTCCTCCGAATGCTCGGGCACCATGTAGTTGATGACGTGCGTCACGCTGCTGACGTCCAGACCGCGTGCAGCCAGGTCAGTGGCCACAATGATCTCAAATTCCCCGCTGCGGAAGCCCTGCAGGGCGCGCTCACGGTCACGCTGGCCGATGTCCGAGTGCATCACAGCCACCTTGTATTCGTTCAGCTGATTGAGTGCCGAGTAGATCTGGTCCGCCTGCACCTTGGTGCGGGTGAAGATCATCACGCTTTCAAAGTGCGTCTGCTTCAGGATGGCGATCAGCAGCTCCATGCGCTGGTCGCTCGCCACCGGGTACATGTAGTGGCTCACGGTCTCGGCGGTGGAGGCGCGGATGCCCACTTCCACGCTTTCAGGGTCCTTCAGGGCAAAGTCCGCCAGGCTCTTGATCTGCGGCGGCATCGTGGCGGAGAAAAACAGCGTCTGGCGTGCCGTCGGCGTTTTTTCCACGATCCGGCGCACGTCCGGCAGGAAGCCCATGTCCAGCATGCGGTCCACCTCATCGAGGATCAGCACTTCCACATCGCGCAGATCGGCCACGCCTTCCTGCATGAAGTCGAGCAGGCGGCCCGGGGTGGCCACGACGACGTCCACTCCCTGCTGCAGCCCTTTGCGCTGCTTTTCATAGCCTACCCCGCCATGGACGAGGAGCACTCGCAGGCCGGTATGCTTGCCATATTTTTCAAACTGCTCCACCACCTGGGCGGCCAGCTCGCGCACCGGCTCGAGCACGAGCACGCGGAACTTTCCGGGAGCCCCCATGCGCGTCAGCGTGGGCAGTGCAAAAGCGGCCGTCTTGCCGGTGCCGGTCTGCGAGGCGCCCACCACATCCTTGCCAGTGAGAATGATAGGGATGGACTTTTCCTGAATGGTCGTGGGTTTTTCATACCCGGACTCACGAATGGCGGCCAGCACGGCTGGGGAGAGACCCAGCACCTCAAATGCCTCCGGATAGGGGCCCTCGGGAACCGGCGGCGCTGGTGGCGGAGGCACCGGCGCATGGTTTTCACGCACAGGCTTGTCCTCGCGGGGACCGCGCGGCGGGCGTTTGTCATCACGGTCCCGGCCACGTGGGGAACTGCGGCGTCCATCACGCTCAGTCCGTTCGCCACGATCACGCGGCGGGCGTCCTTCACGCGGCGGGCGCGGGCTGTGCTCCCGGGGCTTGTCCTCGTGCGGGCGCTTGTGCCCGTGCATGGTGGCCGGATGATGGTCCTTGGCGGCATGCCCTTTGGCGGTCGCATCTTTCTTTTTACCTCTGCCAATGACGCGTTTCAGGCCTTCCTTGATGCGGCTGAAAAGGGAGGGTTTCTTCGGGGCGTGTTCGGTTCTACGTGGGGTGGTCACAAGCTTTTTTGGGAGGTAAGAGGCAGTCTATCGGCCAGTTTGGGGGACAATGCAAACCCGCAGACAGCCCCCCGGGGATTGTCAGAGCTTCATGGCGTAATGCACCTGCCGGGCCACCTCCTCAAAACCACAGCTGGGGTACAGGTGCTGGCCGATGGCATTGGACGCCATGGTCTCGATCTGGGCTATCTTCATGCCCTCCTCCCGCATGTAGTCCAGCGCATGCTGGATGAGGCGGCGTCCCAGCCCCAGCCCGCGGGCGCTCTCCACCACGGCGATGTTGGGTATCCGCCCCCGCTCATTGACCCGGTCCAGGCGGGTGGTGATGTAGCCTAGAATCTCCTCCCCCCGCTCTGCCACAAAGCAGCCCTCCCGGCACTGCGCCACATCATCGTCGATGTGACTGGCCTTGCGGACCTTCCAGTCCCGGTCATTCCAGAGGCCAAATTTGTGCTCCAGCATCTGTTCCAGAGCCACGCTGCCAAAGGATGCCACGGTGATCTGGCGCAGCTGCTCCAGATCTTTGTCCTGATAGGGGCGGATGAGAAGAGGCGGTTCGTCCATGTTTGAGGGGGTTGAAGATCGGGAAAAGAGTGGCATTCTGTCTCGTCGGACAAGCATCAATCGTCCAAATGGCACGGGTCTTGCGAAATAGATGCGTGGTTTTTGGCGTTGATCTCCATATTAATTCAGAGTTGCGAACATCTTAGCTTATATCATTCTTCTGGCCCATGCTGCTTTTTAGCCGGAGTTCTAGCAAATCTCTTAGCCGCCTTATCAAGGCTGCCGGGAACTTGCTTCTGGCCGGAATTCTCAGCCAATGCACTGCCGTGCCGCCTAAAGGCGATGTGGTCGTCAGCGTCAAAGATCAAAAGCTGGGCATTTATGACCACGGCAAGCTGACAAAGCAGTTCGTCATCTCGACTTCCAAATTCGGACTCGGCGACCAGCAGGGCAGCAATCGCACCCCATTGGGCGAGCATGAAATCATCGCCAAGATTGGCAAGGGACTCCCCGCTGGCGCAGTCTTGAAAAGCCGCCGCTGGAACGGCGAGGTGCTCAAGCCGAACGCCCCTGGCCGTGATCCCATCGTCTCGCGCATTCTCTGGCTGCGTGGCATGGAGGCGACCAATCGCAACGCCTTCAACCGCTACATCTACATCCACGGCACCACCGAGGAAAACCGCCTCGGCAAGCCCGCCAGCTATGGCTGCGTGCGCATGGGCATGCGAGATGTGGTGGACCTCTTCGACACCGTGGACATCGGGGCCAAGGTGGTCATTACCAAAGGTTCCCTGCCTCCTGGTCAGAAGGAAAAGCCTGAGGCCGCAGAATCAACTGCTGACGACGGTTCTCCTGCGTTGACCGCCCCAGGCTCCGCCACATCTCCGCCGATTGAAGTGGGACGCGTCCTCGCCACGGACGCTGAAAAGAAGCGCGCTGAAGAAAATGAAGCACGCATCAAGGCCAAGACTGAGCCCGAAGCTGAGAAGCCTGCCCCAAAGTCAAAATCATCCCGCGCCAAATCGGACACCAAGGTGGCCGGCCACTCGGCCCACAAGTCCAAGGCCAAGGCTTGAGAAGTCACTGGCTCACGACGACCTCGAAAGCCGGCAGTGCTTTCAGCATGGAGGGATTCGTCTCCTGCGGCATGCGGCGCATGACCTGAAACTGCCGGGGATCCAGCACCACCCGCTGCTTGTGCATGCCGCCTTCGTAGATCTCGCTCTCCTCCCAGCGCGGCGCCTCGCGGAATGAAGCCTGCGAGGGCCGGTACACAGCGGTGCGTCCCACATTCTCGTCGATCAATCCCGCCTCCGCCCTGCCCGTCAGGTGGCACACGCCCACCACGCAGCCCAGTTCCACAGCCCGGGCCGAGGCGCAGCGGTCCACCCGCTCCACGCCCAGCACCGTCTCCGTGGCGCTCGGCACCAGCACCACATCCACCCCCGCCCCGCGCAGGCGGGTGCTGATCTCGGGAATCTCAATGTCCAGGCAGATCACCACGGCAAAACGCAGCCCGGCAAATTCCCACAGCCGCAGTTCTGTGCCCGGGGAAAAATCCGACTCCCAGGGTGTGAGGTGCAGCTTGTCCTGATGCAGCAGGCGGTCCTCCACCAGAATCGGTGCCCGGTTGCGCAGTTCCTGGCGTTCCTCATCCCAGAAAGGCACCGTGCCCAGCACCACTGCTTTGCCAGGCCTGCTCAGCAGGGATTTCAGCGCAGGCAGCACCTCGCCCCAGAAGACCTCGGACACACGCCTGAGCGTCTGCGGCTCCACCAGCGGCTCCAGCCCCACCCAGGTAAACTCCGGCAGCAGCACCAGATCCGCGCCAGCGTCCCAGGACGACTCCACGCAATCCGCCACCGCCGCAGCAAAAGCCGATGGCGAACGGGCGGCAACTCCGGGATCAAACGTGCATAGATCAATCTCCAACATGGCAGTGCCGCATTCTGCGCCTCATTTACCGCACCCGCAACTCCCGCTACACCCCGGCTTTTTCCGGCGTCTGGCAGAGCGCACGATGAAGAGCACGGTCGTCACAAGCACGACCGCAATGGCTGCGATGGATTGCCAGTCTTGATTCATGATGTCTAGGAGGTTCAGTAGCCCAGCGCACTGCCGATCTGGAAGATCAGCAGACTCAGTACATACGCCGTTCCGGTCATGTATCCGAGCTGAAACATCGCCCATTTCCAGCTGCCCGTCTCTCGCTTCACGATGGCGATGGTGCTGACGCACTGCATGGCAAAGACGTAAAACACCAGCAGGCTGATGCACACGAGCGGGGTGTACACCGCCCTGCCGTCCGGCCGGCGTTCAGCGGCCAGTTTGTCCCGCAGAGGAGCCAGATTCTCGTCGTCTTCGCTCTCCACAGCATAGACCACACCCATCGTGGAGTTAAACACCTCGCGCGCGGCAAAGCTGCCAATGAGTCCGATGCCAATCTTCCAGTCGTAGCCCAGTGGAGCGATGGCAGGCTCGATCAGCTTGCCCGCACGCCCCGCAAAGCTGTTTTCAAGCTGCAGCGCCTTGTCTTCGGTGTCGCTCTTCGGGTAGGTGGAGGCAGCCCAGATCAGGATGGAAATGCCCATGATGATCGTGCCTGCACGCACCAGGAACATGCGCGCACGCTGCCACACCTGCAGCAGGATGGACTTCAGCGCAGGCATCTTGTAGGAGGGCATCTCCAGGATCATGGGGCTGGCCACGCCCTTCATGACGCACTTGTTGAACACCCACGCAAAGAAGAAGGCCCCCAGCGTGCCCAGAGCATACAGCCCCAGCATGATGCCCGCCTGGGTCAGCGCACCCACCTTGCCCACCGGAAAAAGCACACCGATGAGCAGCGAGTAAACCGGCAGACGCGCCGAGCAGGAGGCCAGCGGCGCGATCAGGATGGTGATCAGCCGGTCCTTGGGACTGTCGATTGTGCGCGCCGCCATGACCCCGGGAATGGCACAGGCATACGAGCTGAGGAAGGGCAGGAAAGATTTCCCATTGAGCCCCACCTTGCTCATGGCCCAGTCCATGATGAAGGCCAGACGCGACATGTACCCCGTGTCCTCCATGATGCCGATGAAGAAGAACAGGATCAAAATCTGCGGTAGGAAGATGACCACCCCACCCACACCAGGCACAACCCCGTTGACAATGAGATCACGTAGATCCCCGGCAGACATCAGCCCCTCCACATACGAGCCCAGCCAGCCAAACCCGGTCTCGATCCACCCCATGGGCCCCTCGGCCACTTTGAAAATGAGAAAGAACAGCAGCCCCAGCACGAGCATCAAATTCACGAAACCGAGCACCGGATGCAGCAAGATTCGGTCGATCTTGGTGGTGATTGTCTCCACTTCCTGATCTGGCCGCTTCAACACCTCGGCACAAAGTTGCTCGATGCTGCGGTAGCGCTCGGCCACCAGTTCATCCTCCCACCCCGGAAAGCTGCTCTCCATCTGGGTGCGCAGCTCCTGAATCCTCTGGAGCTGGGTGTCTGCAAAGCCGTAGTGCGTAGGGTCTTGATCCGAAAGCAGATACAGCGGCTCCAGCAGAGAAGCCCTGCTGTGGATGGCACCGGTCTGGCACAAGGGGCCGCGGCTCTGCTCCAGTGCGGCTCTTACACCATCCGGCAGCTTGGCGCTCTGCCACTTCGGCGGCGTCAGGTCCTCGCGGCTCAGGGCCAGTTTCAGCTCGATCAGTCCCTGGCCGGTCACCGCCTGCGTCTGCACCACCACCACACCGAGCAGTTCGGACAGTTTGGCGGCGTCGATCCGCCACTCACGCTGCACCGCCACGTCCATCATGTTCAGCACCAGAATCGTCGGCAGCCCGAGTTCCAGCACCTGGCTGGCCAGGTAGAGATTGCGTTCCAGATTGGCGGAGTCCACCACACAGACCACACGATCCGGGCGTGGAGTGTCCTCTCTGCGGCCCAGCAGCACGTCACGCAGCACGGCCTCGTCCGGAGAGCGCGCGTTGAGGCTGTAGGCCCCGGGCAGGTCGATCAGCCGCAGCTTTTTCCCATGCTGGCTGTAGCACTCGCCGATCTTGCGCTCGACGGTCACTCCCGGGTAATTGGCCACCTTTTGCTTCAGCCCGGTCAGCAGGTTGAAAAGCGTGGTCTTCCCGGAGTTCGGGTTTCCCACAATGGCGATCAGGGGTGGTTCAGACTTGGCCTGGCTCATGCTGCGGCGGGAGCGATGGCGATGAAGGCCGCCTCATGGTTGCGCATGGAAAGGTGGGAGCCACGCACGCAGATTTCGATAGGTTCGCCCAGTGGCGCTCGCCGCGTCACACGAACGCGGGTGCCCGGCACGATGCCCATCTCCCGCAGTCGGGTGAGGCAGGAGCGCCCGGTGGGCATTTCCTTGACGATGGCGTCTGAGCCAACTGGAAGATCAGCAAGGGTGGTGGCGTGCATGAAAGGGTAATGGTTCTGCAATTGAGACTCTGTCGCAGATTTTGATACGAGATTAACAAGAACTGCGGTCCTGGCAAATGCGGACTTTGCGCAGATTTTGCGCTTCCTCTCCCCCACCCGTAGGACTGCGCGGCTCGCCGTGGCGGTTGCACGGGGTCTGAAAGCCGCTAGTCTGCGCGCCCTCTAAAAAAATCTATGTGGAAAGGCCGTTTTGCTCAGGAAACCAGCGCTCTCGTGCAGCGCTACGGAGAATCAGTGTCATTTGACTGGCGGCTCTACGCCCATGACATCGCTGGCTCCATCGCTCATTCCAAGGGCCTGCTCAAAGCGGGCATCCTCACCGCAGAGGAGCAGCAGAAGATCGAAACTGGCCTGCTGGCCATCCGCCAGGAGATCGAAGCCGGTAATTTTGAGTTCAAGGAGTCCCTGGAAGATGTCCACATGAACATCGAATCCGAGCTGACCAAGCGCATCGGCCCCGCTGGCGCCAAGCTTCACACCGCCCGCAGCCGGAATGATCAGGTGGCCACGGATGTACGCCTCTACTGCCGCGCCGAAATCGACCGTATCCGCAGCCTCGTCTCCGCCATGCAGGCAGCCCTCGTCGAATGCGCCGAGCGCGGCGGTGAGACCGTCATGCCCGGCTACACTCACCTGCAGCGCGGCCAGCCGGTGCTGTTTGCCCACCATCTGCTCGCCTATGTGGAGATGCTCAGTCGGGACTCCGACCGCCTGGCCGACTGCCGCAAGCGGCTGAATGTCATGCCCCTCGGCTCGGGCGCGCTCGCCGGCAGCACGATCATCCTCGACCGCGAATTCGTGGCGCAGCATCTCGGCTTTGACTCCGTGACGCAGAACTCCATGGACGCCGTCAGCGACCGCGATTTCGTTGCCGAGCTGCTCTTCGCCCTCTCCCTCCTTGGCGTGCACCTTTCCCGCTTGAGCGAGGACGTCATCCTCTGGGCCAGCGCCGAATTCGGATTTATAACGCTGAGCGACGCCCACACCACCGGCTCCTCCCTGATGCCGCAGAAAAAGAACCCGGACGTGGCCGAGCTCACCCGTGGCAAATCAGCGCGTCTGATCGGCAACCTCATGAGCATCCTCACCCTGCTCAAGGGCCTGCCCATGACCTACAACCGCGACCTGCAAGAGGACAAGGAGCCGCTCTTTGACTCCATCGACACCACCATCCTCGCGCTGGAGGTCTTCACCGAGATGATCACCGGAATGGATGTGAACGCCGCCAAAACGACCGCCGCCGCAAGCGACCCGATGCTGCTGGCCACGGACCTCGCCGACTATCTCGTGAACCATGGCGTCCCCTTCCGTCAGGCCCATGAAGTCATTGGCAAACTGGTGGCCTACTCCATCGAGCAGCAGCGTGCCTTTGGAGAGATGTCCCTGGAGGAATTTCAACGCTTCTCCCCAGCCTTTGCCGCCGATGTAACCGCCTGCCTCAATCTGGAAACCGCCATGACAGCACGCAAAGGCATCGGCGCTCCATCGCCACTGAATGTGAAAACGCAGCTGGCCCGCTGGCGCAAAGCCCTCACCACCGAGTAACCGGCATGCAGATCCCGGAATTTGAAATCTACACGCCCGGCGTCGAAGCCGGATGGCAGAAAACCCGCAGCGAGGTGGTCTTCGATCACCGCCACGTGGGCGTCGAGAAGGCGTTTTTCACCACTCCAAACCGCCCCTCCGAGGTGCCTTGGATGGTCGTGAAACGCAAAGCGGCCGTGGCCATCGCCCCCGTTCTGGAGGACGGCCGCTTTGTCATGGTTCATCAGGAGCGCCTGCCCGTGATGCAGACTCTCTGGGAATTTCCCGCCGGCCAGATCGACTCCGAGGTCACCCGCGAGTCCATCATCCATACCATTCAGAATGAACTGCGTGAGGAGTGCGGCTGCGCTCTCCACCCGGATCTGGGCACGCTTCAGTCACTCGGCTGGTTTTTTCCTTCGCAAGGTTTCACCGATGAAATCGTTTATCTCTTTACGGCGAAGCCCGTGTGTGTCGTCAGCCGTCCGGAACCGGATGGAAGCGAGCACATCAGCGACGTGCGGTTTGTCAGCGCGGGAGAACTGCGTGGGATGATTGCTGCCAATGCGATCACCAACGCCTTGACGCTGGCTCTTTACGCACGGATCGCGGCCCAAGGACTGCCGTAGTCCTCAGCACCCGCAATCCCCCTACCCCATTCAACTCCCATGTGGTCCGGCATTCTCCAAAAAGTCTTCAAAGTTCGCGAAAAAGTCGCCCTGAATCTGGGCGGCGACAACGATGAGGAAAAGCCATTCCTCGATCACCTCGAGGATCTGCGCACCATGATCGTGCGCATGGCGATGACACTCCTCGTCACCACCATCATCACCTTCTGCTTCTACGAGCAGCTCTTCGCCATCATCAAGCACCCGCTCTGGGCCACCGGCGTCATCAAGACGGAGCAGGATCTCAAAAACATGCTTCAGATTCTGACCCCCCAGGAGGGCTTCCTCATGGTGATGAATCTGGCGCTGATAGCGGCGGTCATCTTCGCATTTCCGCTGCTTCTGCTCTTCCTGCTGCAGTTCATCCTCCCGGGTCTGAAGCAGTCGGAAAAGAAGGCCATTTTCCCCGCCATTGGCATTGGTGCCGGCTTGTTTTTGCTCGGCTCCAGCTTCGCATTCTATGTGGTCCTCCCCAAGGCGCTGGAGTTCTTCTACACCTTCAATGAAAGCCTCGGCATGAGCAACGGCTGGAGGCTCGATGGCTACGTCAAGTTCGCCACGCGCTTCATCCTCCTCTTCGGCGTGGCGTTTGAGCTGCCGGTCATCGTTATGGTGCTGGTCAAGCTGGACTTCCTCAACTACCGCCTGATGAGCACCACGCGCTCCTACGCCATCGTGGCCATCGCCATCTTTGCCGCGATCGTGACTCCCACGCCGGACCCCTTCACCATGCTGGTGCTGGCCGGCCCGCTCTATGTGCTCTATGAGACCTGCATCTGGCTGGCCTACTTCATGGAGAAAAAAGACCGCGCCGCCTATCCGGAATACTACGCCGAGATCGACAAGGACGCCAAGGAACTGGAGCAATCCACCACCGACGAATGGGACAACGAGAACTACAATCCGTGGTCCTCTGCCGACGACGATGAGGATGAAAAGGACGACTACCAGTCGCCCGCCGCCAAACCGTCCGCCCCGCCGCCCGAAGTTGAACACGCTGACACCGAAAACCTCGGCGAAGACCAAAGCTCCAAGATGCCCGAGGAGGATGAAGCCCCCTCTGACAGCCCCGCCCGCGAAAAGACGCTCGAGGAACTCGCCCGCGAGGATGAGAAGAACTCCGGAGCTGGCGATCAGCCTCACCAGCCGTAAGCAGCAGCGACCACGCTAAATGAACTCACGGAGGCACGGGCAAAAACCCGTGCCTCTTCAGCGTTCAGGAGCCCCCTCGCAGTCGATCACCAGCAGGCACGGGGCATCCGCCTGGATGTCCAGCTTGCGCACCAGCAGGCGTGTCAGGTAGGCCCGGCCCCAGTCGGTCTCACGATCCAAAAACCTCCCCAACGGCGTCTCGCGCTCTACGCACGCCACAAAGTGCGGCTCTCCTCCGGCCGAAACCTGCACATCAAACGTGAGGTACTTGGGCCGCAGCTCCGCTGGTATGTCCAGCCCATGACTGGGTCGCATGCCCACATGAAACCATCCCGTTTCATCCGCAGCCTGTTTGAAAAAAGCCTCCAGCTTGGCCGCATGCGTTTCATACAGCAGCGGCCAGAAAATGCGGCGCTTGCCATCAGTCCCCGTTTCAAGGCGGATCAGGGCGCCATTTGCACAGGTTGAGGTCACCAGACGGAAGACCGGCGACGGCTGGCCGCTGGGCAGCAGCAGCGGCATGCCGGAGATGCGCGCAAGCAGTCTCAGCTCCGTTTTTGTTGCGCCTATCCCTCCAAACAGCGCCTCGATTTCAGCACTGTACTTTTCCGCTTCATGGATGCACGCAGCACGGCGCGCAGCCGTGTCTGCGGCAAACAACTCTGTGACCAATGCCTTCGCATCCGCAGCGATGGCCGTCGTATCCGGCGGCGGAAACTGGGCTCGCGCCACCTGCGGCTGCACTGGCATCGGCACCACCGGCACTGTGGCTTTGGCCGAGGCTGCGGCACCCGGCTGCACAGCGGGGGCGTTGACACTGTCCCACCACAACCACAAAGTGAGGCTGCACACCGCCGTGAAGGCCAGCAGGATCAAGGCGTTCCGCCAGGCAGAAGAGCGTAAATGAGGCGGCGGCACAAACTCCTCCGGCGCTGGCGAAGGTGCGCCTACCGGTTGCAGCGCCTGCGACGGCTGCAGCATCTGTCGAGCGATCCCCCCCGGCGCCACCTGCGGCGGCCCCTGCCATGCGGAAGGATGTGCATAGGCACCTGGATCTGGTGCATACGGCTGCGTTGCAGGCGGCGGCTGATATTCCGCCGGATTCGGCTGCGCCGTCCTCCTCTTCACCTGCGCCACCGCCGCCACCTGGGCATACGCACCAAAATATCCCCGTGGTGCATTGTGCGCGCAATGCGGGCACTGCACCATCCCCTCCATGCTCTGCTGCATGGAGAGAAATGCCTGCCCGCAGGCCGGGCAGACCAGGCTTGTTGTGGTGCCGGAATTCATCGTGCGCAAAAAACTTAACGCATGCGCGAATTCTTGCGCGAGCTGTTTGCATCAATCCGCCACATCGTCGGTACGCACACAGATTTTCTGGCGCAGAGAGCGGCATGCAGTAGATTTTCCTTTCGCATGAGTCGCCCTAATGATGATTTGAAGCCCGTTCCCCGCCATATCGCCATGATTATGGACGGAAACGGCCGCTGGGCGAAGGAACGCGGCCTGCCCCGCACCGAGGGCCACCGCATGGGGGCTGAAACCGTGCGCCGCGTGGTGGAATGCTGCGGTGAGATCGGGGTCGAATTCCTCACCCTCTACGCCTTTTCCGCCGAAAACTGGAAGCGGCCCAAACGCGAGGTCGAGGCCCTCATGAAGCTTCTCGAAATCTTCCTGCGCGGAGAGCTGGAACTCATGATGAAGCAAAACGTCCGCCTGCAGGCCATCGGCCGCCTGCACGACCTCCCGCAGTCCTGCCAGGACGAGCTGCACCGCTGCATCGAGACCACCTCCCAGAACACCGGCCTCACCCTCATCCTGGCGCTCAGCTACGGCGGCCGGGAGGAGATCGTTGACGGTGTGAAAAGCCTCCTGCGCAGCGTCGAAAGCGGCCACCTGGACAAGGCCATGATCGATGCCGAGGTGTTCAGCAAGCATCTCTACACCCGCTACTATCCGGATCCTGACCTGCTCATCCGCACCTCGGGGGAGATGCGACTGTCCAATTTCCTGCTCTGGCAGGTCAGCTACACCGAATTTTACATCACCGAAAAGCTCTGGCCGGACTTCTCCAAAGAGGACCTCAAGACGGCCATTCGTGCCTTCCACCAGCGCAACCGCCGCTTCGGCGGCGTGTGACGATTGTTGACCTCACCCCCAATTGCTGCGATAACGCTCTCCCAACCCAATCATACTGCTCGAATGCCTGACAACCCGGACACCCACCTGATCATTGTGGATCCTGACACCGACTTCCTCGCTTGGGCCGCAGCCCACCTGAAAGCACCGGGCGTTTCCATCAGCACATTCGAGCGAGGCGAGGACGCCCTGGCATCCTACGTCAAAAAGCGGGCCGACCTGCTTTTGTCCGAAGTCCGCCTCAATGGCTCCAACGGCATCGAGCTGCTCAAGCGCCTGCGCCAGACCGACCCGCACTCGATGGTCATCCTCTTCAGCGGCACTGCCACCACCAGCCATGTCATCGAGGCCATGCGTCTCGGTGCCTACGACGTGCTGGCCAAGGAGCGCCTGCCCTACGAGCTGCGCACCGTGGTCGAAAGCGCCCTTTCTTCCATCGAGGCCCGTAAGATCACCCGTGCACAAACGGCGGATGTTCCCACCGAGTCGATTCAGGAGACCATCATAGGCCGATCCCCCCCCATGCAGGAGGTGTTCAAGCTCATCGGACGCGTCTCACGCTCGGACGCCCCGGTGATGATCACTGGCGAAAGCGGCTGCGGCAAGGAGCTCGTTGCCGGAGCCATCCACAAGTTCAGCCCGCGCGCGCAGAAGGAGTTTGTGGCCATCAACATCACCGCCATTCCGGACAACCTCCTGGAAAGCGAGATCTTCGGCCATGAAAAAGGCTCCTTCACTGGCGCGGTCAACCAGCGCGTCGGCCGCTTTGAGCAGTGCGACGGCGGCACCCTCTTCCTCGACGAAATCGGCGACATGCCCCTGGCCGTGCAGAGCAAGCTCCTGCGCGTGCTGCAGGAGGGTCAGTACTCCCGAGTCGGCAGCAACCAGACGCTCAAGACCGACGTCCGCGTCCTTGCCGCCACCAACAAGAATCTCGAAGAAGAAGTCGCCAAGGGCAATTTCCGCGAGGACCTCTTCTACCGCCTCAATGTGGTGCGCATCCACATCCCGCCGCTCCGTGAGCGCCGTGAGGACGTGCGCCTGCTCGCCGAGTTCTTCCTCCATCGCATTTCTGCACGCCGCCGTGGTCCTCAGATGCGCTTCACCGATGACGCGCTGGACATGCTTGATGCCTACGACTGGCCGGGCAACGTGCGCGAGCTGGAAAACACCATCCAGCGCGCCTGCGCCCTGTGCAATTCCGACGTGCTGCTCCCCTCCGACATCCCGCTCGGCAGCAAGGGCGCCCGCCACATGGACCCCTCCAGCACTGTCACCCGCATGCGAGATGCCCTCAGCATGCTCGTCAGCGTGGCGGAAAAAACACCGGACATCGAGCTGCTGCCCTGGGTGGAGCGCGAGCTCTCCCGTCTGGCCTACCGTCATTTTGGCGAAGACGCAGACCGCACAGCCAAATTCCTCGGCGTCAACACCTCGGCCTTGGAGAGTCACCTCAGCGCACCAGCGGTGAAAAAAGCCGCCATTGATGCTCAGCTCAGCTCGCCCCCTGCCGCAAAGAAGGCCAAAAAGGCAAGCTGAACACTGATCTGGAGCCCCGATACACCAAGGGCATTTCATTCGCTAGACACACCACCAACCCGACGTACCCGCATTCCTATGCTCAAACAACTCACGCTCACCGCCCTCGCGGCGCTCGCACTCACCACCGCTCAGGCCGAAGATGGCTGGACCTCCCTGTTTAATGGCAAGGACCTCTCTGGCTGGAAGTCCAATGAAGAAGTCCCCGGTGTCTTCACCGTCGAAAACGGCGAACTCAAGGTCAGCGGCGGCCGCGCCCACCTGTTCTACGTCGGCCCCAATGGCGATGCCAAGTTTCAGAGCTTCGAACTGAAGCTCAAGGTCAAGACCACCCCTGGTTCCAACAGCGGCGTGTACTTCCACACCCAGTATCAGGACAAGGGCTGGCCGGACAAAGGCTACGAGTGCCAGGTGAACAGCACCCACACCGACCCCAAGAAAACCGGCAGCCTCTACGGTGTCATCAACATCCTCGCCCTCCTGGAAGGCCAGAAGGAACCTGAAGGTGGCAAACACATCAAGGTGCCCCTCGCCCCCAGCACGGATGGCGAATGGTTTGACTACCTCATCAAGGTCGAAGGCAAGCACATCACCCTTTCCGTCAATGGCAAGGTCACCGTCGATTTCGTCGAGCCCGAAGGCTGGGATCCCGCCAAGGAGCTGAAGAACATGCCCGGCCGCAAGCTCAGCGAAGGCACCTTCGCCATCCAGGGCCACGACCCCAAGAGCACCACTTACTTCAAAGACATCTCCGTCAAGGTGCTGCCTTGATCTGACAGCTTTCACAAGTATCTCAGCACAGCGGGCGTCCAAACAGGACGCCCGCTTTTTTGTGATCAACGAAGCCGCCAACTTGCCTGACGATTCATTTGACGGAGGGCTCGCTGCTGAGCACTGAGCAGCATGCTCCTCAACCACGGCATCCATCTCGGCTACTGCACCAACATCCACCGCGGCGAAACGTGGGAGGAAACTTGGAACGGGCTCAAAAACTACACCCTGCGCGTGAAGGATCGCGTCAGCGGCGGCAAGCCCTATGGCATCGGCTTGCGGCTCAGCCACCAGGCAGCTCTGGAGCTCAGTGCACCGGGAAAAATCGATGAATTTAAAGCCTGGCTGGAGGCCAATGGCTGCTACGTTTTCACCATCAATGGCTTCCCCTACGGCTCCTTCCACGGCACCCGTGTGAAAGAGCATGTCTTCAAGCCGGACTGGAGCACCACGGAGCGCCTCGAATACACCAATCTGCTCTTCGACATCCTGGCGCAGCTTCTGCCTCCGGGTGTGAGCGGCAGCGTCAGCACCTTGCCCGGTTCCCACAAGACCTTCGGCATCGGCTCCGACGAACTGCACGCCATCTTTTCCAATCTGCGCAAGTGCCGCGAGCACATCGAGCAGGTCGCCACAAAAAGCGGTCACGATCTGCACTTGGGTCTGGAACCCGAGCCCCTCGGCCTCTTTGAGACCAGCGGCGAAACCCTGAAGTTTTTCGGCCTCTACTTTGACCGCCATCCACAGGACCGTGACTTCTTCAAATTCGTGGGCCTGAACTACGACACCTGCCATCTGGCCATCGAATTCGAGGACGCCCAGACCGCGCTGAAACGCCTCACAGAAAACGGTATCCGCATCAGCAAGCTGCACTTCAGCTCCGCCCTCAAGCTCAAGCCCACGCCTGAAAACGTGGTCAAGCTGCATGCCTTCGACGAACCGGTGTACTTCCATCAGGTCATCGCGAGTTATGGCAAAGACGAGCCTCTGCGCCGTTTCAAGGACCTACCTGACGCTTTGCAGTTTGCCCAGACCAGCCCAGACAGCCTTGGTGAGGAATGGCGCGTCCATTTCCACATCCCTATCCATGCCCAGCCCGGCGGCGGTTTCGACAGCACACGCGATCATTTGATCGGTGCCATGGACTGGCTGTCCCAAAACCCCGCCAGATGCCAGCACATCGAAATGGAGACCTACACCTGGGAAGTCCTGCCGCTGGAAATGCGCAGCGGCGATGTGGTGGACCAGCTCGTGCGCGAGTACGAGTGGACGCTGGCAGAGATGAGCAGCCGAAATCTGACGGTCAAGACAGCCTGATCATTAGCCAGATGATGGGCAGGCCGCCTATGCTTGCCGCACATGACGACTTCTTGACCCCTGCCCTCTTGACATCGCCTCTTCCAGCCCCCAAGTCTGAACTCCCCTTTTCCCAACATGCAATCCCTCTGGAACGACCAAGAAGCCGCCTCTTTCGGCACCGATCTGCTCGGACAACGCGTCTATACCTCACGCCTGCTCGGCCGGAACCCAGCCCTCGTCCTCCACGGCGGCGGCAATACCTCGGTGAAGGTCACGGAAAAGGACTTTTTTGGTGATTCGGTGGACCTCTGCTACGTCAAAGGCAGCGGCTGGGATCTGGCCACCATCGAGCGCGTCGGATTCTCCCCCGTGCGCATGGACGCCCTCATCAAGATGTCCAAACTGGCCACCATGAGCGATGAAGACATGGTGCTGCAGCAGCGCGCTGCCATGACCAATCCGAATGCGCCTGCCGCCAGCATCGAGGCCATCCTGCACGCCATCCTCCCCTTCAAATTTGTCGATCACAGCCACGCCAACGCCATCTCCGCCCTCACCTGCAATGCAGACGGCGCAGCCCGCGTGAAGGAGATCTACGGCAGCCGTGTCATCATCGTCCCCTACGTGATGCCCGGCTTCATCCTGGCCAAAACCATCGCCGACCTCATCGCTGGCCGCGACCTGCGCAAAGAAGGCATCAAGGGCATGGTCCTGCTCAAGCACGGTCTCTTCACGTTCGACGACGATGCCCGCAAGAGCTACGAACTGCACATCGAGATGGTCACCCTGGCGGAAGACTATCTCGCCAAGAAAGGGGCAAAACCCGCCGCCGCAGAGGCAAACACCGACCTCATGGCCTTGGCCAAACTCCGCCAGGCCGTCTCCAAGCGCCGTGGCTTCCCTCAGATCGCCCGTCTCAACTCCTCCCCCGAGGCCGTTGGCTATGCCAATCTGGCCAACGTTGCCACCTTCGGCACCCGCGGCCCCCTGACCCCCGACCACAGCATCCGCACCAAGCGCGCACCCGCCTTCATCGGCGAGGATCTCGACACCAGCGTCCAGAGCTACGCCGACGAGTACGCAGCCTACTTCAGCCGCCACGCCAGCGGGCAGACCATGCTCGACCCCGCCCCACGTTTCGCCATCTGGCCCGGTCAGGGCATCGTCAGCTTTGGCGATACCCTGAAGGACGCCAAAATCGTGGCCGACATCGCCGAGTCCACTGCGGCCACCGTGCAGCTTGGCGAATCCGTCGGCGGCTGGGAGCCCCTGCCTGAGAAAGACATCTTCGAAATCGAATACTGGGATCTGGAACAGGCCAAGCTGCGCAAAGGCCCCGCCCGCAAAGTGCATCAGGGCAAGGTCGCCCTCGTCACCGGCTGCGCCGCCGGCATCGGCTTCGCCATCGCCGAATCCCTCGCCGAGCAGGGCGCTCAGGTCGTCGGTCTGGATATCGACAAGGAGATTCCTGAAATCATGAAGAAGATCGGTGCCGTCGGCATCGTGGTAAACCTCACCGAAGATCAGCCCGTGCAGGATGCCATCGACTTCGCCGTGCGTGAATACGGCGGCATCGACATCGTCGTCAGCAATGCGGGCATCTTCCCCAAAAACGACCCGCTTGATACCATGGCGCAGACGGACTGGGACCGCACGATCATGATCAATCTCACCAGCCATCAGAAGCTGATGAACAAGGTCATCCCCTATGTGAAGCAGGGTATCGACGCCAGCATCATCTTCGTCGGCAGCCGCAACTTCAAGGCCCCTGGCCCCGGCGCCAGCGCCTACTCCTGCTCCAAGGCCGCCCTCACCCAGCTCTGCCGCGTGGCTGCGCTGGAGCTGGCTCCTCACAAGATCCGCGTCAACATCGTCCACCCGGATGCCGTCTTCGACACCAAGCTCTGGACCCCAGAGGCCCTGCTCAAGAGCGCCAGCCGCTACGGCATGACCGTCGAGGAGTACAAGACCAAGAACCTCATGAAGGTGGAGATCAAATCCAAGGACATCGGCAACATGGTCTCCGCCATGGCCTCCCCGCTCTTCGCCAAAGTCACCGGCGCCCAGATCCCGGTGGACGGCGGAAACGACCGGGTGATCTAGCTTGCTGCTGGAATGCCTGCACAAGCGGGATTACTTGTTTGGCATGGTCAAACTCTGTCGAAGGTGTCTCTGGATCGCATTGTTATTGGGTGTGTTGTTTTTCTCGACGATCGGATGGTCGAGCTTGGGCACCCCGACGCTGGCCAGGCGGGTACGAGGAATCTTGGCACAGGCAGAGTCAATTCGCTTGGTAGAATACCGGACCTACAACATGCAAACGGGTCAAAATTCAGACCCTTTGGCTGAAAAAGCATTCCCCAAGGAGAAGTTTTCCCAAATCGCACAGGCCCTTCCCTTTCTCGGGTTGTGTGACTCGCCGGCCTGCGGTTTCATCCCACATCACGCCTTGATCTGCAATCTGCCCGACGGGCGAAATATCGTCATCCGTATCTGTCTTTCCTGTGACGGAATCCAGTTTGACGACGAGCCTTACCACGATCTTCCTTTCTCTTGGCATCATGGAATCGTCGCCTTGCTGGCTGATTGCGGCATGCCATACAAAGGCAGGGGCGCGTATGGAGTTGAATGAAGCGTGCCGTCAAAAAAAATGGTGAGCGGACAAGTCAGAGGATGGAAGCGGGAAACAGTCACGATCAACAGTCGAAATTCGATATCTGAAGGGCGCTGCGGACTTGTTGAAGCATTCGGTTGGGGTGAATTGAGGGCATGCCTCTTCCCTCCCTCCCCCTCTCCACCCCGTCCCTCCTCTTCCCGGCCATCTCGCTTTTGCTGCTGGCACACACCAACCGCTTTCTCGGCTTGGCCAGTGTCGTACGTGGGCTGCATGCCAACTGGCAGACCACCCAGGAGCCCATGCTCCTGGCACAGATTCAGAGCCTGCGGAAACGCATCCGTATCATCAAGCACATGCAGTCCATGGGCGTGTTGAGCATGATCTTCTGCGTGGTCAGCATGACGTTGCTTTTCTTCAGCCATCAGCCAGGCGGCCAGATCACTTTTGGCATCAGCCTGTTGCTCATGCTGGCATCACTGACACTTACTTTGGTAGAAATTCAGATGTCCGGCACGGCGCTGGACTTGCACCTGCAGGACGTAAAATGCCGGGATGAGTAGCGGCAAAAGAAAAGCCCGGCTAGAGACCGGGCTGATCACAATATAGCTCAATGGGCTCCCCCAATTAGCTGGCGGTGCTCGGGTCCTTGATGATCCGGCGCAGCAGCGGGAAGAGCGCATCCTCGCACTCCTTGCGCTTAAAGCGCAGCTGACGCTTCACCAGCGGGTTGCCAAACATGCGGTGGCTGTCCTGCACACGGCCTTCCAGAATGTCGGTCCACGTGGCATTGGAGGCATCCAAAGCGGCGGCCAGACTCTGATCCAGGACAGGCATGCGCAGCACCAGATCCTGCGGGCGGATGATCTCATCCAGCAGATCAGAGGAAACCGGGCCGTCCTTGAGGCTCACGACCACAATCGACGGGGCCTCGCCAAAGATGGAGGTGCGCCACTGCTTGATGGCGGGCAGCGTGGCGGCCTTCGCTGTGACGGGGTGGATCGGCAGCCAGTGCAGGCCGTCATCCTCGCGCAGGCTCTGGATGATCTCCGGATTCAGGTCACGGCTCAGGATGTCCTGGCAGCTGGCGGGCAGGTCGGCCAGCACCAGCTTCCCATCCATCGCCGTCTCCACGATGCGACGCATGGAGTCCACATTGTCGATGGGCATGGACTCGATCCTCTTGGGGGAGATTTTCTGGAAGTCGCGATTGCCCAGGGCATCACAGTCAAACATCGCAACGTCATCCCGCGTTTCAAAATTGGCGAGTTCGTAGATCAGGCGGGCAATGGTGCTCTTGCCTGTGCCTCCGCTGCCAGCGGTGATAAGGATCATCTTCATAGGGTGTTGCGGTAGCTTATCGAGCGGTTGGTTCAATGGAAAAAGCGTGGACTCTTTTGTACTTGCAGAGGCCACCGCAGCCGGTGCCTCTCGAATGGGAACAGGTGTGGACTTTGCTGGCGCAACTTTTTCGACAGTGTCCGCTTTGGCTCCTTCAGCGGAAGGCTTGGGCGCAGCCACACGGCTGACCCGCTGGAATGACGCCCCCAGGTAGCAGAAAAACTGGCCGGGCAGCTCCCGGTTCACCACGGCTTCCATGTTGTAGCCGGAAAGGCTGAAGGTGCCGTCTTGCAGCGTCTGCCACAGGCGGCTCAGCTGCTCATCCACATCCCCGCGCAGGTCGGAAAAGGGCTTGCCTGGCTCAGAGGCTTCACGAATGACCACAGGGGAGCGTCCGAGTGTCAGGCAGTCACTGGCAGATTCCAAGGCCACGGTAAACTCTGGCAGGCTGTCCAGACGGATGTCCAGCATCTTGGAGTCATTCGCACTTTCTCTCAGTCCCGGCAGGCGCAGGAGAATGTGCTCCGGGTCCAGCGCCAGCCCCAGTACCGGCACCGCAGCCGCCTGCTCTCGCAGACGATTGTGCAGCATCAGCACTTCAATCTCAGTCAGCCGGTTCCGATGTGCCAGCAGCCGTGAAAGACGCACTGAAATCACAGGCATGCGAGATCCCTCGGCACGGCCATACACCTTCGGCGAAGACCGCGGGGACGGCAGCAGCGGATGCCAGCGCTCGTTGGCAAAAAGCTGCGCCATCATGTTCGAGCCGCGCAGGCCGCGCGTCACAGCCGCCGTCGCCATCAGCATCAGCCCTTTGATCTGTCCCAGTGTCAGCAGGGTGCTGCCGGCGATCTGCCACTCACGCAGGTGTGTCAGCAGAGAGGACGGCACCTTGGCCGCCACGGCAGCACTGATCGGCTCTGTGGGGTGCCCCTTGATCAGCATGGCGCAAACATGCATCACCCTCGAAGCCATCTCGGCACGCCCGATAGGCCGGGCTTCGAAGCGGTCCACAAACAGCTGCAGGAAATCCTGCTGCCACAGCCCCACTTTGCAGCTCAGCGGATCCACAAAAGAGACGGCTTCAGGCAGAAACGACTCCAGCGCCTCCAGCTCTGCCGCCAGACGCCACACCATGATGCAGGCTATCCCGATCGGCAGCGGCCCCACCCGGCTGCAATACTGCTTCACAGACTCCCCGGGGGCAGTTCCCAGCATGACATTGGTCTGCGTCCCCTCATTGAGGATGTCCAGCACCCGCGGAAGAGATGGAAAATAAGCCCCCAGCAGCGAGGAAAGCCACACTGTCTCGGCTCTCATGAACGTCTGCTTCACCAGCCATGGACCACCTGCAGGGCTGAATTCTTCACACCCAAGTCCTGTGCTGGTAGTTGTTGGTGGTTGCGATTTGACCGGAAGTATGGTTTTCACGATCAACGATCGAAGCTGAGACATTGCAGGGTAATCGAGGGATAATTTAGAACTATTGAAGCAAACGCTATTCCATTACACGAACAAGATTAAACGGAAGAAGATACTTCTGTAACAAAATCTGCGGGAAATTCTCGAAAACTCGCGCAGTCACCAGCATTGCAGTAAATCATCCCTTACTACACGCTGCATATCGGCCGCCATCATCATGCGAGCTGGTGGCTTTGCCAAAAACCGTGTTTCTCAATTCACACGCTGAGCTCGGTGATGCGGCGCATCACTTCGTCTGCCAGAGTCTGGTAGAGATCCCTGCCCGTATCGGCGTAGTCCTTCAGCTCAGGCTGCCATACGTCTCCCACAACGAGTGTGATCTTGGATGGCCTGAGAGTCTTCGCTTCACGAGGATAGGCTTCATAGCTGCCAAAAAGACGCACAGGCACCACTGGTGCCCTGCTTTTGGCAATAAAGAGTCCCACCCCGGCTTCGGCAGATTGTGGCACCCCGTCATAGCTGCGGGTTCCTTCTGGAAACATCAGCACCTTCTTGCCCTCACGCAGCAGGCGGATGGTGGCTTTCAGCGATGCGGCGTCAGGCTTGTCGCGATCCACTCCCTGCACCTCCCAGCTGCGCAGGATCGCGCCGAGGATCGGATTGTCGAATAGCGTCTTGCGGGCAAAGGAGTGAATCATCTCGTCAAACGCAATGCTCACCAAAGGCGGATCCAAAAAACTGATGTGGTTGCACGCAATGATGGCCGGACCGGAGAACCGCAGCTTTTCCGCACCCACCACTCGGTAGTCAAACAATCCACGCGCAAATTCGCTGAAGATGCAATGACCGAGCCAGTAGGAGAAGTTCATTTGCCGTTCGGGATTAACTCAGATGAAGCGCCTCTATCACCTGATCAACTGCCTGGTCGAGGGTGATGTGGGAGTTGTCGATGACAATGGCGCCGGCCGGGATCACCAGCGGGCTGTTTTTGCGCTGTTTGTCGATCCGGTCTCGTTCGGCGATCTGATCTGCATGCCCCTGGGCTCCGCGCCTGCTGGCACGCACCTCTTCACTGGCGTCGATGTAGATTTTATTCGGGCTGTCAGGAAACACCACGGACCCGATGTCTCGCCCTTCCATGACCAGCGGCCCTGTGGCAGCCAGAGCACGCTGATCCGACACCAGTCGGTCGCGCACTTCATCCACCCTGGCCACAAACGACACCGCACGGTTGACCGGATCGCTGTTGAGATCGGCATCCGAGAGCGTGCGTCCGGAAATGCGGACCTGTGTCTTGCCATCCACCACAGGAGATTCGAGCACCATGCCTGCGGCGAAAGCACGCACAGCCGCGGCATCTTGCGGATCCACACCCGCCTGGATCACCGCCCAGGTCACGGCACGGTACATGTTGCCGGTGTTGACATACGTGCGGCCCAGACGCTGCGCCACGAGACGCGCGATGCTGCTTTTCCCTGAAGCCGCAGGGCCGTCGATCGTGATCACGGAATGCGCTGCACTCATGCTTTGTCACGATTCATTTTATCCACCAGCGGCGGAGGCACGGCGGACATCACAGGGATGGGGCGCGCTCCGGTGTCTCCATTGAGAAAGAGGTCCAGATGGCGCTCAAATCCCGGATACGACGTGGAGATGCACTCGGTGCCCTCCAGCGTGGTGGTGCCTTCGGCAAAGAGACCCGCCACCAGGAATGCCATCGCAATGCGGTGGTCTCCATAGCATGGCAGTGTGGCTCCCTGCAGTTTCGCTCCGCCCTCGATCTCCATGCCATCCGGGTGCTCGGTCACAGTGACCCCCATGAGGCGCAGGTTGGAGGCCACGGCCGCGATGCGGTCCGTCTCCTTCACACGAAGCTCCGAGGCGTCACGAATCAGCGTCTTGCCACGGGCCAGCGCAGCCGCCACGGCGAGGATGGGCAGTTCATCGATGACATTGGGGATCTCAGCTCCGCCGATGACAGTGGCGTTCAGATCTCCACCACGGACGGTGATGTTGCCACGGGGTTCGCCGTCACTGTGTGTTTCAGAGCTGGTCACCAGTGCCCCCATGCGCAGAAGCACAGTGATGATTCCTGTTCGTGTGGGATTGAGCCCCACATTCTTGATGGTGATCTGCGCCCCCGGCGTGGCCGCTGCTGCCACCATCCAGAAAGCAGCACTGGAGATGTCTCCGGGCACTACGATGTCATTGGCCTTGGGTTCCTGACCGCCATAGACGCTCACGCAGTCGTCCTCGCGCAGCCATTTGATGCCAAAGTGGGTAAACAGACGCTCGGTGTGGTTTCTCGTGGCCACAGGCTCCACCACGGTCGTTTTGCCTGGGGCTTGCAGCCCGGCCAGAAGGATGGCGCTTTTCACCTGGGCGCTGGCCACGGGCAGCTTGTAGTAGATGGCTTTGAGCGGACCGCCCTCGATGGTGAGAGGCGCGCAAATTTTCTCCCCCTGGCCGCTGATTTTCGCCCCCATTTGAGAGAGCGGGTCTGCGACACGCTTCATCGGACGCTTGGAAAGCGAGGCGTCGCCAAACAGCTCGGTTTTGAAATCCTGCCCGGCCAGAATGCCCGAAATCAGGCGGATGGTGGTACCGGAGTTGCCGCAGTCCACAGGCTTTTCCGGGGCTTTCAGCTTCATGCCATTGCCCGTGATGGCCAGTTTCACCAGCCCCACGCCTTCCACCTCCTCCAGAGGCTCCATCGTGGTGCCGAGCGCCACCATGGCGTGCACGGTGCACAGACAGTCCTCGCTGGGCAGGAAGCCGTCGATGATGGTGGTGCCTTTCGCGAGCCCGGCAAACATCGCGGAACGGTGGGAAATGCTTTTGTCACCAGGGACGGTGATTTCGGCAGGAATGCTTTTGAGTTTCTTCGACTTGAGGCTGGCCATGATCTTCAGACCGCCGGAAGGAGATCGCGCAGGGCTTTGGCCTGGGCGAGAAAACGGCGGAGGGCTTCTTCGTCCATGCTCTGGAGCATTTCAACAAGCTCTAGCAGCACAGAAGCGGCATCTTGCAGGGAGGAAACGACCTCCGTGCGGTTTTGCATGAGAATGCCCGCCCACATGTCGGGGTCCCCCCCCGCCACACGGGTGGTGTCACGGAATCCGCCGGCAGAGCTGTCCAGCACCCGCTTGTCCTCTTTCAGGGCCGCCAGGGTCGTCAGCACCGCCATGCAGTGCGGCAGGTGGGAGATGCGTGCCACACAGTGGTCGTGCTGCTGAGGCGTCATCTCCTGGATCCGGCAGCCAAGCTTCAGCCAGAAACTGCGCAGTCTGCCCAGATGCCCCGGTTTTGTCTGTCCGGTGGGCGTCAAAATGCAGGCGGCCTGGTGAAAAAGGTCCCCCCGGGAATGGCCCAGCCCGGTATGCTGGGAGCCCGCCATGGGGTGGCTGCCCAGAAAACCCGCCTTGGATGGCAGGAAAACAGGCTCCAATTCAGCCACCACCTGCCCCTTCACACTGCCCACATCGGTCACAATCAGATCATCCGCCAGCTCACACGCCACCATCTGCCGGGCAATGCCTGGCATGTGTTGAATGGGCATGCACAGCACCGCCAGCGAGGCCCCTTGAACGACGGCTGCCACATCGTTGCTGGCCACCACACCGGGAAACAGGCTCTTCACCTCATCCACAGCTTCCTGCCGCCTGGCCCACACACGCACCTCCACTCCAGGCATGCGTTGCTGAATGGTCTTGACCAGCGAGCCGCCAAGAAGGCCGGGGCTGAAAATGGCGATGGAGCGTTCGACAGACACGGATGAAAAAAGCGCAGGCTTTTGATTCATGAAACATCATCCCGGCAGGGCCAGGATGACCAAAACACAATCAGAAATGACCTGAGTCAGACGAGCATCAGGGCACTCGGAAGATTTTACCCGTGTAGGGGCAGCGTGCTTTCTGACCGGATTGGAAATCACGCACATCGATGGCCTGTCCATTGGGATCAAACGGGCTCTTCACAAAGCCAGGCTTGCCGTCAATACGGGTGGCGTAGGGGATTTCAGCGGGTGCGGGAGGAGGCGTCGGCGCCGCTGGCGTGCTGCCAGGCGGCGTCACGGTGATCGGAGGGGTGGCCCCCGGGGTGTTCATTGCAGGCGGCTGGGTTACGTTGTCTCCCGTGGTCGGCGCATTGGGATCAGGGGTCTGCACTGCGGCGGCATTGGGGTCTGTCAGACCGCTCTGTTCCAGATAGGGATTCTGCTCCTGAGACACACCGTACCGCGGCGGCACATCCAGAGAACGTCCACGCCCGCCGCCCGGCATAGGGGGATTGGGGCCCGAACAGGCGGTGAAACTGGCGGCAGACGCGGTCAGAAGAATTGCCTGAAGGAGTTTTTTCATGGCGGGTGTGGTGGAGAGAAATGGGATCAGGCGTTCACGCGCATGGGCATCAGCACATACAGGAAATTGGTGCCGCTGCGCAGCACTCCCGGGCTGATTTCATCAATCAGGTGCAGATGCACTTCATCGGCGCTCAGGTTGCGCAGCGGAGCCATCGCAAACTCTGGATTGAAGGCGATGGTGATCGACGCGCCCTTGTAGTTGATGGCCACCGTTTCACGCGCCTCGCCCACGTCCGGGGACGTGGCCACGATCTCCACGCTGCCGGGGCTGAAGATGAACTTGATCGAATTCGATTTTTCCGTGACCAGCAGGGACACACGGGAGATGGCACGCAGGAAGGCCTCGCGCTCAAGCGGGATGCGCTCCTTGGACTCTCCTGGAATGACCTGACGGTAGTTCGGGTAGTTGCCGTCGATCAGCTTGCTCACCAGCAGGCTCTCGCCCAGGTCAAAGCCGATCTGCGATCCGGTCACACGGAGGGAGACTTCGCCGGAATCTCCCAGCAGGCGGGAAAGCTCGTTCACCGCCTTGGTCGGCACGATGATGTCGATCTCCTGGCTCTGCGGAAACTCCAGTTCCTGCTCCACCATGGCCAGACGGCGCCCGTCCGTGGCCACCATGGTCAGGGCGTTCTCCTTGAAGGAGAAGAGGATGCCGTTGAGCACGTAGCGGGTTTCATCTGTCGAGATGGCGTAGCTGGTCTTGCGCAGGCAGTCGCGCAGCACCTGCTGTTCGATGCGGAACTCGCGCGCCTCATCAAAGCGCGGCAGCGCCGGGAACTCCTCGCTGGTAAGCCCCAGCACCTTGAAAAAGCTGGGGCCGCTGCGGATGGATGCCACGTTCTTCTCATCCACCTTGACCTCGACTTCCTCAGCCGGCAGCTCGCGGACGATGGTGGCCAGACGGCGTGCTGGCAGCGTGGTGGCTCCAGGCTCTTCCACCTCGGCGGGGACAGAGCATGTCACCCCCACGTCCAGATCGGTCGTGGTGAGTTCGAGCACGCCATCCTTGGCCTTGAGCAGAACATTGGAGAGAATGGCGAGCGTGGTGCGCGAGCTGACCACATGCTGGACCTGATTGATGGCGTCCAGGAAGGATTCTTTGCTGATGTTAAACTTCATATGAAATGCCTGCTATGGGTCGATTTGTTAACAAACCCCGATGAAACGGCAAGGATATTGAGCGGAAAAATCCAGGTGTCTAACTGCAATCTGCGCTCATTTTCTTTCGCCCCAGCCCTGGTCAGCGTCTTTCCGGGGGTCCACAGGACAGGCTGTGAATAAAGATTGGCGCCACCCGCACGCGCGCCCCGGCTCTTCGTCTGGCTGTTTTGCCGCATGTTCACACCATCTGGCGCGGAGTTTCAGGATGCCGTTTGTTGTTTGAACGGCCACGTTTGCCACCAATCTTTGAAAAGATTTGGTGGAGCATAGCGGGTTCGAACCGCTGACCTCCTGCATGCCATGCAGGCGCTCTACCAACTGAGCTAATGCCCCGGGTTTAAAAAAAACCGGCTCCCCTGGTTTTGGGGAGCCGGAGACTAGCAAAGACCTCTGCTTTGACAAGAGGATTATTTCTTTTTCTTGGCGTCGCCGCTCTTGGTCGGAGCAGGCTCAGAAGCCGGTGCGGCACCTGCAGCTGCGCCAGCCTGAGGCTTCGGAAGCTTGTCGTAGATCTTCTTGGCTTCGGTGACTTCATCAGCCTTCATCTTGCCTTCGAGCTGCTTCATCACATTGGCGGTGATGTCGATGTCGGCCTTGCTGCCGCTCTTCTGAGCCAGATCGTCAGCCTGCTTGGCATAGGCCCAGGCGCGGGGAAGCTCAGGAGTGCCGGGAACCACGCCCACAGCATAGAGGTTGGCCAGACGCAGCATGGCAAGAGCCACACCCTGCTGGGCGGCGTCAGAGTAGAGGCCGGCGGCCACAGTGCGGTTCTGGCGCACGCCTGCACCCTGCTCATAGAGGATGCCGAGAGCGATCTGCGCAGGGGCAAAGCCCATGTCAGCAGCGCGCTGGTACCAGCCTGCGGCGGCCACCACGTCCTGAGTCACTCCAGTGCCGTTGGCATACAGACCGGCGAGGCGGTTCATGGCCTGCACGATGCCTGCGGTGGATGCCTTCATCAGGAAGGCAAATGCCTTGGTCGGATCTTTGTCCACCACGGTGCCGGTTTCATAGTACACACCCACGTTGTAGAAGGCTTCAGCCAGGTTGTTCTGGGCTGCCAGGCGGTAGAGGTCGAGGGCGCTCTTCGGGTTCGGCTGGACGAGGATGTTGTCCTTGTCGTCACGCTTGCCCTTGGGGTCTTTGATGATGCCGGTTTCGAAGGCGTTGCCGAGGCGGAAGAGGGCCTGGGCGTCGTTGCCGTTGGCGGCCTTGGTGTAGTAGTCAAATGCCTTGACCACGTCCTGCTTCACATCAGCACCATCCTGGCCCACACCGTTTTCATAGATCTGACCAAGGATGCGGTTCGCAGCGGCAAGACCTTTCTCAGCAGCTTCGTTGAAGAGCTTCAGCGCTCCTGCCACGTCCTTCTTCACCAGCTTCGGGCTCTCCTTGGTGTCGGGGTCGCCATTCAGAAGGCGGGCACCATAGGTGCTCAGCGCCACGGCGCTGCCCTGCTTGCCGGCTTCGATGAGGTATTCCAGTGACTTGGCCTGGTCAGCAGGCACGCCTTCCACTCCGGCGGCGTACATCTGGGCCAGCCCCAGGGTGGCTTCGCCGTCACCGGCCTTGTTTCCCTTTTCAAGCAGCTCCTTGGCTTTGGCGGGGCTGCGCTCCACGACCACCTGGCCTTTTTCACCTTCGGTCACACCCTGCAGGTGCAGCTGGGCCAGCATGCGGCGGGCCACTTTGTTGTCAGCGGCTTCAGCTTCCTTGATCAGCTTGATCGCTTCCTTCACGGCTTCCGGATTCTGCGCGCCAGCCTGCATCAGCACCTGGGCCAGTTCGGACTTGGCCAGCACCTGCCCCTTGTCGGCGGCCTTGCGGAAGAGAGCGGCCACTTCGTTGATGTTGGCGCCGCTGAGCACTCCCCAGTGAGCCAGCGCGTAGATCGCGTCCTTGTCTTCTTTCTGGGCGAGCTCGCGGATCTTGGCCACAGCTTCGTTGAAGGACTTGTTCACGTCCGTGTTGCCGGCGCCGGGATTCTGCTGGACCTTCTTCTGCTCGGCTTCGAGCGTCGTCAGGATGTCGACGAACTCCTTGGATGCTCCGGGCATTTCGGCAGTGTCGATGCCGGCGACTGCGACGAGGGCCGCGAGTTTAAGTTTGAGGGCTGTAAGTAACATATTGGTTGTTTGTGAGGGGCGTTTGTCCCGCTGTTCGGTGACGCGTTTATTTTTCCGGACAAACCCAAGGCAAATCAAGCTTTTGCTCAAAGTTTAATTTCGCCCCTTTCAAAAACTTACACACAAAGTTCAAAGCGTGCGGCGTTGACGCGATTCCTGCCGCCTGCCATTCTGAAGGCCCTTTCATGGCCGAAAACCCCACTTCCACCGCAACCGCAGCCGCACCCTCCAAAGACGGAGGTGCTCCTGCTCCTGGCCGCGACAAATTTAAAAAGCGCAACGAAATCCCAACCGCCGAGGAGCTTCTCGCCTCCTTCAATCGCGCTCTTCCATTCAGTGATGAAGCTGAAAAAGGCGTGCTCTCCTGCCTGCTGCAGGATCCCATGGAGCGTCTCAGCGACTGCCGTGTGAACCTGCCTTCCCTGGCCTTCTATCATGATGCCAACCGCACCATCTATGAGAAGCTGCTGGAGTTCTATGACAAGAACCTCCCCGTCGATCCGGTCACTCTCACGCATGCCCTGCGCGAGCAAAACATGCTCGACAAAGTGGGCGGCGCCGCGGCCATCTCGGAGCTCTTCGCCTTCGTTCCCATCCCGTCTCATTTCCCCTATTACAAGCAGATCGTGCTCGAAAAGCACATCTTGCGGGAGCTCATCCACGCCAGCTCGCTGAACATCCACCATGCCTACGAGCACGGCAAAGAGCAGATGGATGAGAACATCGACACGCTTATCGACCACGCAGAGCAGCGCATCCTCGCGGTGCGCGAGTCTGTCGGCGCAAAAGAAGGCATCAAATCCCTCTCAGCCCACGTCATGGACGCCATCGACAGCATCCAGTACATGCTGGAGCACCCCGGCCAGCTGCGCGGCCTCTCCACCGGCTACAGCAAGCTCGATGTCATGACCTCCGGCCTGCAGGGCGGTGAAATGTTCGTCATCGCCGCCCGTCCTTCGATGGGTAAGACCTCCTTCGCCATGAACATCGTCGAGCACATCGCCGTGGAGTGCAATACTCCCTGCGTCGTGTTCAGTCTGGAAATGAGCGCCACCATGCTCGTCCGCCGTCTTCTCGTGTCTCGTGCACGTCTCAGCATGCAGGACCTCTCCCGCGGCCTGCTCTCCCGCGCCCAGCAGGACGCGCTGGCCAAGGCCACACGCGACCTCCAGAAGGCGCAGATCTTCATCGATGAGACCCCCGGTCTGGACATCATGGAAATGCGCGCCAAGGCCCGCCGGCTCAAAAAGCAGTACGGCATCCAGATGGTCATGATCGACTACCTTCAGCTCGTCACCTCCAAGAGCCGCCGCGCCAAGGACAACCGTCAGATCGAAATCGCGGAAATCTCCGCCGGCATCAAGGGCCTCGCCAAAGAGCTGAACATCCCCATCATCGTTCTGGCCCAGCTCAATCGTGCGGTGGAGTCCCGCAAAGGCCAGCGCCCCGTCCTCTCCGACCTTCGTGAGTCCGGCTCCATCGAGCAGGACGCCGACATGGTGGGTCTCCTCACCCGCTCGGACTACGCCGGGGGCAAAATGGAGGTCGAAGACCCCGAGGCCGAGGAAAAGAAAAAGGGCGAGGCCATGCTCATCCTGGCCAAAAACCGTAACGGCCCCACCGACGACGTGCTCCTGCGATTCATCGACCACGCCATGCGCTTCGTCGAACGAACCGAGGAGCCCGAGTCACCCTGATGCTTACTTCTTGAGCAGATCGCGGATCTCGCGCAGCAGCAGCACATCTTCGGCAGGCGCAGGCGGCGGAGCCACCGCTTCTTCCGTTTTCAGCTTGGCCAGCAGTGCGTTCACAGGCTTGACGATGACAAAGAAGATGACCGCAGCCGTGATCAGGAAGCCAATGGCTGCATTGATCACCATGCCGATGTCCAGCATGTTGGGCAGCTTATCCCCCTTCTCATTGGTGAATTCGCCGATCTTGATGCCCAGAGAGACATTCGGATTTCCACCCAGGGCTTTGAGCAGCGGCTCGATGATGCCCTTGGTGAAGGCGGTGACGATGCTGCCGAAGGCGGCACCGATGATGACACCGGTGGAGAGATCGACGACGTTGCCTTTGAGGATGAAAGCTTTGAATTCTTTGAGCATGGCTGCGTGGTGGTGTTGAGGTTAAACGTGGCCGGTTGTGGTCAAACCAGCCACGTTTGTAACTCCATCAGCACGCTTCAGGCCAGTCTAAAATCAGGCATTCACACCTCCTGGGCGATCCGCCAGCTTTCGGCGTCCATGTTTTCCTTGAGGTGCCTGTAGCTGCTGGAGATGCGCTCACGCGCCATCTTGCCAAAGAAGCGCACCAGCCGGACCAGCTTGTCGATTTCCACATCCGGCATGCTGGAGTCGTTCACCCGGCTCTGGGCATGCGCCAGGGTGCAGCCCCAGACAAAGAGCTCGGCGCCGATGTCCACAAAATGCCCCAGCACCACCTGGCGCTTCTCCAGCTTGGGACCGTTCAGCGCCATGGTCAGGAACAGCCTGCGGGCCAGCCTGCGGCTCTGCCGGGCTATCGAGTCCAGCTCAAGCTGCAGCGAAGGATGCAGCAGCTCTTTCACATCTCCGGCGCCAAACGGAAGCCACTTCAGCGGATACCAGGTGGCATAGAAGCGTGCCGCACGCAGGGCCGCCTTGGCACGCACCTTCCACGGCAGGGTGGAGTTCACCGCATCAGCCCCGAGACTGAGATGCGGCTCCAGCGCCTCTCGTGCGATGAAAAGCCGCATGATCTCGCTGCTGCCTTCAAAGATCGTGTTGATGCGTGCATCCCTGAAGAGGCGCTCCACGGGTTCCGGTGTTTCGCCGCGTGCCTTCAGCGAGGCCGCCGTTTCAAAGCCGCGCCCGCCGCGCATCTGCATGGTGTCGTCCATGATGCGCCAGGATTTTTCGCTGCCCCAGAGCTTGCCAATCGCGGCTTCAAGCCGCACGTCGGCATGCTTGTCGCGGTCCACCAGGGCGGAAACATAGCGCACGATGCTCTCCATCGCGAAAGTGTCGGCAGCCATGCGGCTCAGCTTGTCGGCGATGGCCGCATGCCGGCCGATCGGCTGCCCCCACTGCTCGCGCGAGCGGGCCCAGCGCTTGCTGATGTCCAGGCAGCGCTGCGCCAGCCCGGTGCAGGCGGCAGGCAGCGTGATGCGCCCTGTGTTGAGCGTGGTCAGCGCCACTTTCAGGCCGCGTCCCACACCACCCAGGACATTGGCTGCAGGAACGCGCACGTTGTCGAAATGAATGACACCATTGTACAGCGCCTTCAGACCCATGAAGCGGCAGCGGTGCACGATCTCCACCCCCGGCCAGCTGGTCTCGACAATGAAGGCCGTGGTCGCATGCGGCTTTTCAGGGGTCGGAGTCTTGGCCATCACCACGATCATTCCGGCTTTGGTGCCGTTGGTGCACCAGAGCTTTTCCCCGTTGAGGATGTAGTGCTCGCCATCCGCATCCAGCCTGGCCTCGGTCTTCATGCGCGCCGGGTCGGACCCCACTTCGTTTTCAGTCAGCGCAAAGGCGCTGATTTCACCTTTGGCACAGCGTGGCAGGTATTTCGCCTTTTGCTCTTCCGTGCCAAACAGGATGAGCGGCTGCGGCGCCCCGATGGACTGGTGGGCTGAGAGCAGTGCAGCGAGGTTCCCGCAGCGACTTCCCAGCAGCATGGCGGCGCGTGAGTAATTCGTCTGAGAAAGGCCCAAGCCTCCATAACGGGTTGGGATCTTGATGCCAAAAGCGCCGATCTTTGCCAGCTCGTTCAGCAGTTCGTCGGGGATCTCCCCGGTGGCGTCGATCTCGTCAGGATCGGCGTATTTGTCCAGCACGGCTTCCAGCCGGTGCAGGAAAGCGTCTCCCTGGTCGTGATCTTCCATGCTCTGCTGCGGGAATGGCAGCAGCTTGTTGAAGTCCGGCTCGCCAAAAAAGATGCCGGCGGCGATTCCGGTGTTGCGTCGTTCATCACGGGCGGCTTCCGCCATCTCGAGTGCGGCACGCTGGCCCGCATTCATGCGGGACGTGTCAATGAGGGTCCTGCCCTCCGTCTTGTTGTCTTCCAGAGTCGTTTTCATGGCTTTAGTTCTCCAGTTGAGGTTTTGATCAATAATCAATGATGCCCGTATCCCGGGCGAAAGTAACAGGGCCGCCCCGGAAGGGCGGGTAGCCGGTGCCCAGCACCATGGCCAGGTCGATGTCGTCAGCGCTGCGGGCTATGCCTTCCTTGAGACAGCGCATCGCTTCCTGGCTGATGAGGAGCGCCAGCTTCGTTTGAATGCTTTCATGCTTCGGCAGGTCCGAGTGCGTCGCGGATTCCACTTCCTTCCCCTTCTCATACTTGTAGAAGCCTTCACCACTCTTCCTGCCCAGATGTCCGGCGCTGACCATCTTTTCCAGCGCATCACTGTTTGGAAAGCGGTCTGGGAAGGCGTCTGCCAGCGTCCGCGCTACATGTGCTGCCACATCGAGGCCGATCTCATCCAGCAGGCGCATCGGCCCCATGGGCATGCCAAACTCCAGCATCGCGTCGTCGATGTCCTTCACCGGCACACCGCTCTGGTGCAGCCTCACGGCTTCCATCAGGTAAGGCACCAGGATGCGGTTCACCAGGAACCCGGGGCTGTCTTTCACGACCACCGGGGTCTTGCCGAGCTTCTGCACAAAGCTGACCGCCGTGGCCAAAACATCCGCAGAAGTCTCCGGAAGCGTGATGATCTCCACCAACGGCATGCGGTGCACCGGATTGAAGAAGTGCAGTCCGATCACACGCTCCGGATGCGGCACGCTGCGAGCCAGTTCCGCAATGGAGAGCGCGCTGGTGTTTGTGGCCAGAATGGTGTCGTCGGAGACACGAGCCGCCAGATCGGCGAAGATCTTCTTCTTCAGCTCCATGTTTTCCGTGGCCGCTTCGATGATGAGGTGGTGCCGGTTCAGCGGCACCTTCACATGTGCGGTGCTGATGCGGTCCAGCGTGTCACGGCCTTGCACCTGAGTCACCAGCCTGCGGCGCGTGGCATCTGAAACGAGGCCATGAATCCGTTCCAGTCCACGCGCGAGGCTGTCGTTGGAGACGTCCGTCATGAGAACACGGACGCCACGCGAAGCGAGTGTGTGCGCGATGCCCGAGCCCATCACCCCCGCACCGATGACGGTGGCATCGAGGATGGGCAGCACCGTCCCTTCAGAGACGGGCCGTTTGCCGGCTTCTTCGCGCTTGAAGAAAAGATCAATCAGCCGTGCTGCATCAGGGCTCCTGAGCAGTTCATCCACGGCATCACGCTCCATTTGCAGGCCGTTTTCGATCTCGCCACGCACCGCATGGCAGACGACCTCCACAGCCTTGGTGACCGAGGGATAAAGCCCGCGCGTCTTCTGGAGCACCTTGCGCCGCGCCATTCGTCCGATGACCGGTGCCAGGAAGTTTTCAAAATGGAACCGGGCCGCCGGGCGCTTGCCACGCAACAGACGGCGCGCCAGCACCTCCATCCGCTCCACCGGCACCACATGGCTCACTAGCCCGGCCTTTTTAGCCGCGCTGGCATTCAGCAGCTTGCCGGTGGTGATGAGGTCCAGCGCCTTGCGCAGCCCGACCAGACGTGATAGCCGGGTGGACCCACCCCAGGCGGGCAGGATGCCGAGCTGTGTTTCTGGAAGGCCGATTTTGGTGCTGTCGTGATCGCTGGCGATGCGCCAGTCGCAGCAGAGGGTGACTTCAAAGCCGCCGCCCATGCAGGCCCCGTGGATAGTCGCTACCTTCGGAATCCGCAGCCGGGCCAGCCGGTCAAACACCGCCTGGCCGAGCCAGATGAGATCATTCACCCGCGCATGCGGCAGGCTGCGGATGGCCTTGATGTCAGCACCGGCGATGAAGATGCGCTCCTTGGCGCTGCGGAGAACCAAGGCCTTGGCACGCGTGTCGTGCTCGATGGTTTCCAAAAGATGGTTAAACTCCCTCAGAGTCTCCTCATTCCATACATTGGCGGAAGATTTCGGAGAGTCGAAGGTGATCCAGGCGATGCCGTCATGATCCACTTCCAGCCGGAAATGCTTCGGTGTTACGGGATGGCCGTGGATGATGTCCTCCAGCACATGGGGGGGATCGTGGATGACTGCGGGGCGGTTGAGAAGGAGAGTTTTCATGGCTCTTGGTTGGATGAGATTTCACTGACATAAATTCACAAGGCTTCGAGGCAGGCGGCCATGCCCTGGCCACCTCCCACGCACAGGCTCACGACGGCACGTTTGGAATCATTGGCATGCAGTTGATTGAGCGCGGTCTGCACCAGGCGCGCGCCCGTGGCCCCGACAGGATGGCCCAGGGCGATGGCACCACCGCAGGCGTTGATCTTCGCGGGATCGATCTCGCCCAGCGGAGCTTCCAGACCGGCACGGCGGGCGCAGGCCGGATCTGACAGGCATTTCATGACAGCCAGCACCTGCGCGGCAAAGGCTTCGTTGATTTCGAAGACGTCTGCGTCGTCCAGCTTCCACCCGCTGCGATGCAGTGCAGCATCCAGCGCCCTCACTGGCCCCAGCCCCATGCGGGCAGGATCGCAGCCAGTGGCGGCATAACTGACGAGGCGGCCCCTCGGCTTCCAGTTGTGAGCAGCAGCAGCTTCTTCAGTGGCCACCAGCAGAGCCACAGCTCCATCAGTGATCTGGCTGGAGTTGCCCGCCGTCACACTGCCGGTGACGGTGTCGAAGAGCGGTTTCAGTTTGGCCAGCTTTTCCAGGCTGGAGTCCGAGCGGATGCCATTATCCGCCTCCACCACATGCGCGCCCAGCACCGGGGCGATCTCCTGGCTCAGCAGGTGATTGGCGCGAGTGGCGCACAGATGACTGCGCATGGCAAAGGCGTCCTGCATCTCGCGGGAGATGCCAAACTCACGCGCCAGCACCTCGGCGGTCTGGCCCATGTTCAGGCTCGAAACCGGATCCGTCAGGCCGACCTTCAGTCCGATGACGGGCGCAAAGTCCGCCGGGCGGAAATGCAGCGCAGCTCTGGCACGGCCGGTGAAATCCCGCGCACGATTCAACGCGGTGAACTTTTCAACGGCAGGACGGGAAAAATAGAACGGCATGTTGCTCATGCTCTCAGTGCCGCCCACCACAAACACCTCGCCCTGGCCCGCGCACATCTTGGCATGAGCCAGCGTGATGGCCTCCAGACCGGAGGCGCAGTTGCGATGCACCGTCATGGCCGGTTTTGCTTCAGGAAGTCCGGCCCGCAACGCGATCACGCGGGCGATGTTCATGGCTTCCGGTGGCTGGCCGACGCAGCCGATGATGGTTTCATCCACCAGCATGGGGTCGATGCCGGTGCGGGTGAGCAGCGAGGCGACCGCGTGGCGGCCGAGCTCGACTGCATCGAGATGCGCGAGGTCCGTGCCAGTGCGGGAGAAAGGCGTGCGCACGGCGTCCACAATGACAAGAGAGGGAGTTTTCATGGCGTTAGGAGCTGAGTGCCACAGTGGCTGTGGCGGGTTTGGTTTTGGGGCGGTGATCGACGAGCTTTTCCTCCTTCAGGAGGCGGCCCACTCCGAGCTGCTCCCGGAGTTCGGCAAGCGTGTGAAAATGCAGTCCGTTCGGAGTAATCTCCGTGGCTTCATGGAAGCGGCGGGAAACGGCGAGCTCGAGTTCGGATTCGCGCACGCCGGGTTCTGCGGTCAGGTGCAGATGCACCTCGTCCATTTCCAGCGGATCATCGTGGCGCTTGCGCAGCTCGATCTGCCAGGCGGCGATGCCTTTCTGATCGTCCAGCAGATGCTCCAGCAGGTTGAAATTCACCAGCGTGCCTTTGAGTTTGTCCATGTGCAGCTCACGCACTTCGCTGACCCGCGAGATGGGGCCGAGCAGACGCGGGCAGGAGCGGCCGCAGAGCGGGCATTTTTCCCAGGTCAGGCCGCCTTCGGCGATGTCTCCGGTACGGTAGCGCAGCACCACGGTGCCACGTGCATCCAGAGGCGTGAAGACGATCTCTCCCGGCTGGCCATCTGGAACGAGCTGCCCAGTGGCGGGATCGATCAGCTCCACCAAGCCCAGGTCTGGGCTGAGGTGGTAGCCGCTGGACTCGTGCGTTTGCCCCACACATTCCGGAAAAGCCATTTTAGCCTCCGTGAAGCCATACGTTGCCATCACATGCGTGTTGGGGCTGCCGAGCAGTGAAGCCAGATCCAGCAGCCGGGCGCGCAGGCCATCGGCCACTTTTTCCCCACCCAACACGAGAAGCTTCAGGCTGGGCCACTGCCTGCCGGTCTCATACGCCTCCCGCAGCACATGGTAGATGAAGGTGGGCATGCCGATGAGGATGTCCGGCTGGATCTTCTCGATGAGGTTGATGTTTCCCTCCGTGCCGAGCGTCTTGCCGCCGCCGGTGCTCAGCATGAAGGTGCCGAAGCCCAGCCCGGCATGATGCGCCAGCCAGAAGGCCAGATGCGGCGCATACGGGAAGAGATTCATATGCCGGTACTCCTTCTGCGAACGACCCGCCAGCATCAGGCGGATGCCGCTGATGTCCAGATTGTGCAGATCGTGCTTGGTATAGAGGAACGGTACCGGGTCCGACGAGCGGCCCGTGGTGCTGGTCAGCAGGATGGGGCGAAATTCCGCCTCCGCCTTTTCTTTCGCCGCAGCGCGACCATGCAGCAGCGCGGAACCGATCATGCCCGGCTCCATGCGCAGCTTTGACTCGTCAGGAACGAGCACAAAGTCGCGCGGATTGGCAAGATCCTTCTTTGAAGTGAAAGGCACGCGGTCCCAGTCTTCGAAGGACTTGATGTCCTGCGGGTGGATGCCGTGTTCGGCAAACAGGCGACGATAATGCGCGCTGAAGGGGATGACCCTCCGGCTCAGATAACTGCGCAGCTGCTGAAGCTGCCAGTCTCTCCAGGCTTCATGCGACGCGGTACTCCATTCGGGTATATGACGGAGCAATTTCATGGCTAATTGTCTCCAGGTTGAGGTTGGTTGGGTGGGTCTGAAGCAGCTCCCGAATGGCCGGAATGGCGGCGGTTGCGGCGCCACGCCCGGCTTTCAGGTACTGTTCGTAATGTTCAAAATCGTGCCACGTCGAGGCGGCAAAGCGCGGATGGATGACCACATCGGCGGCAGCTTCCTCCTTGGCGATGAGGTGCAGCTGTGCGGCCATCAGTGCGCGACGGAAGGTGTCCAACACATTTCCATAGGCCAGCAGGTTCACTTTGTGCCAGAAGGTATGGAATACGCGGGAAAGGACATGAAAGGTGGATTTGTCGTCCACCATGAGCGCCTGTTCCGACCTGGCTTCGGCCTCCCCCGGAGGAGGCATGACGTTCACGGCAATGACGGCATCCAGCTGGTAGCGCTTCTTCAGCAGCGTCACCGGCAGGGGCTCGGAGGCACCGCCGTCAGTGTATCGCCGGTCATTCAGCTTCACCGGAGCGCAAATAGCGGGAATAGCGGAACTGGCGTGCACGGCGTGCGAAACGATGCCGGAGTCAAAGACATGCGGCTCAAGGCGGTCGAGGTCCGTAGCGACGACGATCATCGGGCGCTCAAGATCGGCGAAGGTTTTGTCCCCCAGATCACGCTCCAGATGCCTGCGCAGTTTGTCGCCACGGATCAGGCCCTCTGAGGGAGGGATGATGAAATCCATCAGCGACCTCAGGGTGGCGCGGTCTTTGATCTCCCGGGCGCGCTCCTCAAGCTGCGCGCCATTGAGACCCGCAGCCCAGAGTGCGCCGACATACGATCCCATGCTGCAGCCTGCGACGGCGGCGATGGGAATGCCTTCTTCTTCCAGAACCTGGATCACTCCAGCATGCGCCAGCCCGCGGGCGCCACCACTGGAGAGAACCAGGCCGATTCGAGGTGTTTTACCTCCCCCGGAACCGTGCTTGGAGCTTTCTTCAGCACGGCTCCATCCCCTGAAGGGAAGCTGGAGCTGGGTGTTCATGACCTGTGAGGGTTGTTATGCAATTAGACCCCCGGCTTGAGAAAAACATTCAAAAAAAGGGATTTTTTGTGCATAAATAGACAACGTCATGAACGAAACCGACCTCAATCGCATGCTGAAACATGCCGCCGCCACGCCTGCTGCAGGGCCGCATGCCCTGGAGGCGATCATGGCGCGGGTGCGGGTGGATGAGGGGCGGTCCAAACGCTGGCGTTCTTTTGTGCAATGGCTGCTGATCCTGGCGACCGCCGCCGCCATGGCAACGGCTGGCATGGTGGGCTGGAGCCTGGCATCTAAGGACACCACGCATACCACCCCGCCGGCCATGGAGATCTTCCAGGAGGGGCTGACACGATGAATTCCCGGCTGAAATGGCTGCTTCTTTCCACCTTGTGCTCCGCCGTGCTGGCGGGAGTCACCGCATGGCAGGTGACGGACTGGACGCTGCACCGCCACGGAGAAGGCCATGCCCATGATCATGTGAAACCGGACCTGCACGCATGGATGCACGAGCATCTGAACATCACCCCGGAACAGCATGGCAAACTGGAACCTCTGGAGGAGGCGTTTGAAAAAACGCGAACCAAACTTCAGGAAGAAATCCGACTGGCGGATGTGGAGCTGGCCAAGACCATTCGTGACCCGAAGATGAATCCGGCGGCCATGGATGCCGCGCTGGAGAAGCTGAACAAAGCGCAGGGGGCGCTGCAGCGTGCCACGCTGGAGCATTTTTTTGAGATGAAGCGCTACCTGCGTCCAGCGCAGGCAAACAAACTGCTGGAATGGACCCATGACAGCCTCACCCGCCATTGAAGCGCTGCTGATGCCACAGGCTGCCGAGAGCTCCGCTGAAGAAGCGGCGGAGCAGCAGCACCTGCGCGCCGCGCAGGCTGGTGACATGGCGGCATTTGAGTGGATCGTGCGGCAGCATGAGGAACGGCTGTTTGGTTTCTGCTGCCGCTGGCTGCGCTGTGTGGAAGACGCCCGCGAGGTGTGCCAGGATGCGTTTGTGCGCGCGTGGCAGGCGCTGCCGGAATTTGAAGGCCGTGCGCGACTTTCCACGTGGCTCTACCAAATAGCGCTCAATCTCTGCCGGGACCGCGCCAAATCGCGCACTTCACGGCAGCGTGAGAAAACGACGACGATTCATGATCTGGAACAGCCGCTGCCATGCCCGCAGGGATCTCCGGATGCGAATGCGGAATGGCAGAGCGAGATGCAGAAGCTGGAACGCGGGCTGGCGCTGCTGCCTGAAAAGCTGCGCACGGCGCTGATGCTGAGCGCCATGGAGGGGCTGAGCCATGAGGAGTGCGCGAAGGTGCTGAACTGTTCCATCCGCGGCACCGAAGGGCGCATCTACCGCGCACGGCAGATGCTGCTGCAGTGGTGGAACGAGGAAGCTCAGTGATGCCCGCTGCCGCCAGCGGCAGGAAGTGATTTTTCAAGGCTGTTTGCGGCATCTGAGCGCCAGCCGATGACGACACGCGGCATCAGGCCACCCAGGACCAGAAAGAGGATGCAGACGGTCAGAGGCCAGCGTTCGCGCGGGAGGGCGTCGGGGATGTTGATGACGTGTTTTGGCAGCACGCCGAGGAACAGGGTGTTGTAGAGACGCAGGAGGTTGATGGCATTGAAGACCGTGGCCACGAGCAGCACGATGCCGGCGCTGAGGTGGTTTTGCAGCATGCCGTGGAAGATGAGCTCCTCGGCGCAGTAGCCCAGCGTGCCGGGCAGGCCGACGAGGGCGAGGCCGCAGAGGAGGAAAAAGGTGGCAAGACGAGGTGCTTTGGCGGCAAGGCCGAGATGCATCAACGGGTCTTCCGTGCTGCTAACCCGGACTTCCAGCGCACGAACGATACAAATCAACCCTGTGGAGGCAGCAGACACCACGAGCCAGTGTGTGAGCGCACCGGTGATGCCTTCGATGTTTGTGCTGGTAATGCCGGCAAGCATGAAGCTGGCCTGGCTGATGCACAGGAACGCAAGGAGACGACGGGGCTTGCTCTCAGCGAAGGCACGCAGACTGGCGATGCCCACGGTGGCAACGGCTGCCATGCTGAGGAATTCAAACGCATGATGCGCGGCGGCAGGCTGGGAGACGGCCATGGCGCGGGCGACGAGCACGACGCCGAGGTGGCCGTTGAAAAGCAGGGCCTTGGGCAGGAGGGGACCATGCTCGAAGGCATGAACCACGCCTGCATGGAGGGGAAAAAGCCCCTTCCGGCAGACCACCGCGATGACGAAAAAAAGGCTCCAAAGTGTACCATATTTCGCAATGCCGGTGGTCGAAGGGGCGCTGAGAAAAATCACGGCGGCGGTCAGGGCGACGCAACTGGCGAGACGGATGCCGATGGTGAGGCGGGTCTCGCGCTGGCTGCCAAACATGCCTAATGCAAACGGCAGGCAGGAAAGCCACCAGCCAGCGACCATGGGAATCCAGGATGCAGCGGCGTAGGCGGTCTGAACAGAAAGGGAGATGAGCAGCATGCCGGCGGGGGCCTGTCCTGCCGCGTCACGCCTGGGAGCGAGCACCATGACGGCGAGGGTCAGGGCGGCGTAGAAGGCCATGGGGACGGCGTTGAGGCCATCGGCCAGGAAGAAGGGCAGCAGAGGATCATGCAGGCTCCCCTGCCCTGCGGATCCTGATTCATGAGCGGCGGCGAGGAAGCAGAGGAAAGCGAGGGCTGCGGCCAAGGCTGCTGACCTGCGAGGACGCGCGGCCTTCACAGACACCAGCACACCACCCAGCAGGCATGCGAGGGCGACGGTGATGTATGGCAGAGAGAGGTGCGGCATGGAGGTGTATCCGATCAGCGGTCGGCAGCCTTTTTCACAGGTGCGCGGGGTTCGAAAATGGCGAGCCAGCGAGCCAGCGCCTGGATGGGGGCGATGATCCAGCGGTCGACAATGGCATCGTAGAAGCCACGGCCCAGCGCCAGGCGGTAGAGCCAGACCTGCACGGACTGAGGCAGCAGAGATTCGTAATGGCTGCCGGTGGGACTGATCCTGCCACCTGCGGCGGCATGAACGCGATGGTAGTCCCGCAGCATGGAAGGGGTGCGCAGAAACTGAAGCGTGCGCAGCATGGCATGGCTGATGAGATGGATGAGAGCGAAGGTGGACCAGCCGAGGCCGATCTCGACAAAGATGAGGCCGATCTGAGTCTGGGAGGCATAGGCCAGAGAGGTCTTGGCATCGGCACAAGTACGGTGCACGAGCGTGCCGAGGAAGGCGGTGGCCAGACCGGTGATGATGATGAGGCCGGTGGCGATCCATGAATGGCGAATGAGCGGCTCAATGCGCAGCAGCAGGTAGGCCCCGGTGTGGATGGAGATGGCCCCATAGAACACCGCGCTGGAAGGCGTGGGGCCCTCCATGGCGCGAGGCAGCCAGCCCCAGAACGGGCCCTGCGAGGATTTTCCACCTGCGGCAATCACGAGGAGCACGGCGACGACCGTACCATGGATGCCGCGCCCCTCCTCAGCACCAAGCAAGCCGTCCCACGAGGTGGTGCCGAGCCAGTGGTGCGCCAGGAAGATGGCCAGCAGCATGAACAGATCAGCCACGCGGTAGGAGGTAAAAACCCAAAGGGCATTGCGAACGGGTTCAGGCCGATACTGGAAGAAGCCGACGAGGAGCACGGAGGTGATGGCCACTGTTTCCCAGCCGACGATGAGGAGGTCCAGCGAGTCCGCCGTAAAGACAAGCAAGGAACCAAAGGTGAAGAGGTGCAGAAGCAGGAAGAAGCGGAGAAAGCCGGGATCCCGATGCAGGTAGCGCACCGAAAAGAAGCCCACGATGCTGACCAGCACCACGGTCATGCCCACCAGCGGCAGGGAGAGACCGTCCACCAGCAATGTGAGCGGGTAGCCATAGTGCCCCACGGTGAACCAGTCGCCGATCAGGACGCGCACGGAATGCGCCCCCTCGGCGCTCATGCGCCAGCCAATGATGACGGCGAGGAGGGTGAGCAGCGAGTAAACCGCCTTGGTGATCCGCGCCATGGCACGCTCCGACACACCGGCCCCCAGCAGCCAGACAAGGCTCAGCCCGAGGAAGAGCGCGCCGGGCGTGGCGATGAGCAGCGGGATCAGAGTTTTAAGAGGCATGTACGAAGTGCAGGATATGGCGGAGGGGGGGGTTATGCGGCGCGGGGATCGATGCGGGCCAGGGGGAGGTGATCCATTTTACCGCGATACCAGGCCTGAGAGCTGGAAGCCACCGGAAGAGGCTCTTCGTTTCCCTCCAGCTTCTTGAAAACGCCGTCACGGCACACCTCCACGTGACCGTCATCCGGGTCCATGGTGGCGAGCCGGATCCACTGGTTGCCGACGATTTCGTTGAGCTCATGAGAGGCACGGATGACTTTCATCAAACGGTCCGGCGTGGTTTCGACAATGAAGAGCATGCGCACCGGCTCGTGGATCTCCACCGCCTGCGCGGGCAGGCCTGTGCGGAGGTCGCTCTGATAACCGTTCATCACGCCGACGAGTCCGTTGATGTTGTGAGGAAGCTTGGTGCCGCTGCCATACACATCATTGTCCACAGCGGAGAAGTAGTAATCGAGATTGATGCTGTAGCAGACGGGAATGGCCGCGCCGACCACCTGAGCCAGGGCTTCGCCAGTGGGATCTTTGGTGGCATCGTAGGATGCAAGGAAGGCACGACGGTCCATGAACAGGCCTTTGGTAATCTCCCGCCGGCCGACGAAGGCGACGGCATTGGAGCAGTGGCCGTACTCGGGCCGGGGCTCGCCGATGTGCTCGGCACGCTCCTGGACATGCCGCAGGCTGGATTCGGGGGTGCCCCCAACCGCCGCTGCAAAACGGCGTGAGCGTTCATGGGCGTTGAGCGTGCGCGCCTTGTCCAGCGCCTGATGAACGCGAACGAGATCGCCATGGTGAGTCTCCGGCAGAAGATCCATGTCGAAGAAGCGGATGTCTTCGTTGCAGGTGTCGTGATAACCGCCCAGAAACCAGGTGTCCTCCGGAATGACGACTCCCCTGGCCCGGAGAGCCTCACGGACCGCCGGGCGGTTGGCCATGATGGCAAAGAGGCGTGCATTGGGAGCGCCGGTGCGCCCGCCACATGCCTGACAGCAGTAGGCGGACTCGTAGGGGTTGTTCAAGCTGGTGGAACCATGGCCGAGGATGACCACCAATCTGGCATGCCCCTTGTGAAGCCCGGTGGGTCCGAGCACCTCATAGACACAGTCAGCCTGCTGCTGAGTGGTGAAGCCGCTCATGAGGCCGGCGGTGGCGCCACGCGAGGCGGCATCGTTGCTCATGAAAGCAAACTCCGTGCGGGGCTCAGGAAGGAAGGCACGGTTCAGCCACTTGATGAAACGACCGTAGGCCAGAGGAGTGAGCACACGCAGCGCCAGCGGGAAAAGGCTGAGGAAGCCAAGGCAGGCGGTGCTGAACCAGCCGCGCACGAGGGTGCGCGAGGAGATGAAGCCATGGCGCACGACGCCAGCCCAGGCACGCCGCAGCCCCTGGCGCTGCCTGTGCAGATGCGCCTGGTCTTCCACCGGCACCTCCCGCACGGAATGCTCCGGATCGACCACCACAGGGCAGAGAGAGACGCCGCCCGAGTCATCGATGCCGGCATAATTGATGGCGACGCCGAAGAAACCCGCAACGCCGACGGTCTCGATGCCGGGATCGACCTCCTCGAGCGCGCGCCGCATGGATTCTTCACGCTCGTCGATGCAGAAGACCACCTGGGCGACGAGGCGGTTGCTGCTGGGAAAGACGCAGGGCATGTTGCGATGCCTGGCGAGCGGAATGAGCACACGCCGCTCGTGCCGACGCTCGTAGGCGAGGTGCAGCAGGCGCCGGCGCTCGATCTCATGACATGCGGTAATCTCCTGTGCGAGGCGAGACATTTCGTCCTCGTCGAGAGCCGCCAAGTCTCGGCTGCTGATGCCGAGAAGCTGAGCCACATCAAACACACGGGCCGTGTGAGTCAGAGGATCAAAGCGCGGCACCGGGATGAGCGTGGAGCGCCATGCGGCGGTGTCTCCCGCGACATGCGTGAGAGCGGCGATGGTGTAGGTGAGGCGGAGCGCGAGAAACTCCATGAGGGAGCAGCGCACACGATCATGCGGAGCCAGCGTGACATCCTGCTCCAGCCTGTGGATCATGCCCGCCCAGCCGCGCAGGGCGAGGAGCTCCTCGGTGACAAACTCCTGCCACTGCGCGAAGGGCACATCGAGCCGGGAGAGCGCCTCAAGAACGACGGCGTCCGCGTCCATACCGGCCGCCTCCTGCCGCAGAAACTCAGCGTGCACGCCGCTGAGGTGGGCGGGGAAGATGGCGAATGCCTGAGGCATGATCTTGCGCGCAGCTCGGAGCAGACCTTTGTCGCGATGCGGCATGGGCCAGTAGGCGATGCCCTGGTCGAGATAGGCGGCTGTGAGGCGGATGAGCGGCGGGTGAATGAGCGCATCCAAGTCGATGCCGTGCTGTGAGAGCACGACCTCGCGCGGACGTTTGGGCGCCACGGGAGGCGGGGCTGGCTGAGGTTTGACCCGAGCCAGGCATGACTCCCAGAGCGCCGGAGGGGAATCCCCGCGCAGTGAGGAAGCGGAGGCTGCTGGAAGATCGGTGCGGAAGGAGTCCAGCCAGCCGCCCTCCTCCATCTGCCAGGAGATATTGATGCCATTCACGCGGCGCACACCGGGTGCGAGCATGGCACGGCGGAGCTGGCGCCGAGAGAGCCTGCCGGGCAGGATTTCGGCATCGGGCTCACGGGAGAGGACGGCGTCGATGTCTTGATCAAGGATACGGCCTTTGGTGCGCTCTGCCTGATAGGCCTCCTCTGAAAGGAAGGGCTCGGCCTTGTAGAGAGCGGCCCCTTCAATGACCGCCTCTTCAAATTTGCGGTGCTGGAGGGGGAGGAGGGTGTTGAAGTGTATGAAAACCCCCAGGGGCCCCTGAATGGGGAGGAAGTGAGCCGCATGATCCACCACCCGGCGAAGGTGCTCAAGCCGCCCCTCTGCCGGCTGAGTCTCCTGCCTGGAGTCGTGACAGCCACAGGTGCTGGCATGGTTGCGGGTGCTCATCGAAGATCAAAGAGCTATTTATAGGCAGGGGCGAGTGAAGCGCCATCCCTTGGTCAAGGGGTATTCCGCTACGGAGGGCGGGGGCGCGATTACCCGGCGGGCTTCACGCCTCGGGTGGTGCAAGGCCGAGAGGTGACTGGGGGATGCGGATGATGAGGAGCCAACGGTCTCGTTTGCAGAAGGGTCAGACCAGGCGCAGTTGAAAATGGGGCTGAATGGATGGCGAGTGTTTGAGTGAGAGAGAATGGTGTCTCAAAGGGCGGCGGGACGTGTGGCGGGACACGTTGCAGCCGCTGCTGGCGGCCGACGGCCAGCCACTCCGCACACCTCAGCCCTGTGGGGGGAGGGAGCGTCCCGATCCCTCACACCACCGCATTCCCACCATTCACTGAAACCAGCTCCGGATCCGGTCAAACAACCCACGGCCCTGCCCGGGCGGCGGCCCGCGCCGCTGCGGCGCATGGTAGCCCTGGTGCTCCGCGCAGAAATTCTGCGGCACCAGATCATACGGCAGCGCATCCTCATACGCTGTTCCCGCTTGTGCACACCCATCCGTCGCCAGCTGGCTGCTGACGCGGCACAGCGAAACGCGCGAGAGAGGCAGCGAGACTTTGGGAACCTCCGTCTTGTAGCCCAGGGCCACCGCCTTTTTCATGACATCCGCCCAGATGGGCAGCGCCAGCGTGCCTCCATAGCCGCCCTCCACGATTGTCTGCGGTTTGTCCAGCCCCACCCAGATGCCGCAGCTCACACGGTCCGTATAGCCTGCAAACCACGCGTCCTTGTAATCATTCGTGGTGCCCGTCTTGCCACCGCCGGGCTCCTTAAATCCATACTCGTTGCGCAGAGGGGCGGCCGTGCCCCGGTCCAGCACCTGGGCCAGGATGTTGCGCATCAGAAACGCCACGCTCGGCGTCATCACCTCAGACTCCAGGACCGGAGTCTGATAAATGATGTTCCCCGTTTTATCGACAATGCGATCAATCAGGAACGGCCGGCGGCGCAGACCCTGATTCGGAAACACGCTGATCGCGCTCGTCAGCTGGCGCGGATTCCCGCCAATGTTGCCAATGAATATCTGCGGCGTCCGCTCCGCAGGCTTTGCAAAGCCCGCATTCGTCAGCAGGTCGATCACCCGGTCCACTCCCGCGTAGTTGCCCAGTCGCAGCGTCATGGTGTTGCGGCTTTTCACGATGCCGTCTGTCAGCGTCGTGGGGCCGAGAAACTTGCCGTCCGAGTTCTGCGGGTTCCATCCCGGAGATGCCCCGTCGATCTCTCCCGGCTGGATCGGCGCATCATTGATCAGCGTGCCCGGCATGAAGCCAGACGCGATGGCCGCCGCATACACAAAAGGCTTCACGGTGGAGCCGATCTGCCGTTCTCCCATCGTGGCGCGGTTGTACTTGCTGTGGCGGTAGTCGCGCCCGCCCACCAGCGTCAGGATGCCGCCGGTGGTGTTGTCCTGCACCATCAGAGCGGCCTGCAGGTACGGCGTGGAGGCGATCTCCTGCGCACCATCCCAGGTCTTGTCAAAGTCCGCCTTCCTGGGGTGCGCATAGCCCGCCTGCTTTTCCACAGCGGCCAGCCGCTTCTCCACGGCAGCATCTGCGGCATCCTGCAGCTCCTTGTTCAGCGTGGTGTACACCTGCAGCCCGCCGTCTTCGATCTCCTGCTGCTCCAGGATCAGGTCCAGATCCCGCCGCACGGTGTCCAGCGCATAGCCGCCCTGGCTCTGAAACACCGGCTGCGCATGCAGCGCAATGTCCGCATACTTCGCCGCGATCTCCTCCTCCGGCGTGATCATCTTCAGCTCCAGCATGCGCTTCAGAACCGTGTCCCGCTCCTTCAGCGCCCCCTCGTAGTTCCGGAAGGGAGAGAACCGTGCCGGACTGCGGATGATCCCCGCGATCATGGCCGCCTCACTCAGGCTCAGCTGGCTGGCGTGTTTGCCAAAGTACACCTGGCTAGCCCGCTGCACGCCGTAGATGCCCGGGCCGTAAAAGATGCGGTTCACGTAGTGCTCGATGATCTGCTCCTTGGTGCAGGCTTTCTCGATCCGCCGCGCCAGCATGATCTCCACCAGCTTGCGATTCAGGCTGCGGTCATCCAGGTCTGGAAAGCTGTTGCGCGCCAGCTGCATCGTCAGCGTGCTGGCCCCCTGCACCACGCGCAGCTCCTTCAAGTTGCGCACCATGGCGCGCGCCACCCCGAGGTAGTCCACCCCGCCATGCTTGTAAAAGCGTGAGTCCTCCCGCGCCAGCAGCGCCTTGACAAACCACGGAGACACCTCGCTCAGCGGCACGATGATGCGGTTCTCCCCGTGCATGCGTCCCAGGATCACGCCGTTTGCATCCATCACGATCGTGCGCTCCGGCATGTCTCCCAACTTTGTCAGGTCATAGGCCTTCGCCTTCTCGCTGTAATAGGCGATGACCACCGCCGCCCCCAGCGTGCACACCAGGGATCCACCCAGGACAACAATGATGCAAAACCGCTTCAATGACTGCCAGCGCGACAGGGATGATTTCGCCGGCTTGCGTTCTTCAGAGGTCTTTTTTTTCATGGGCGCGGGCATGGGGTCGCTGTTTTTCGACCAAAGATCAAGCCTCAGACGATGAACTCGCCGTGAACTTCAATTTCACATTTCATTTCGCCGCAGAACCCATGGAGATGAAATTCGGCGGCACCCGGTAGGTGCGCGTATAGATCGCTTCGAGATACGACGGAGGCGCAAGCACAACGGCAGTGGACTCGTCACGGAGCCGAAGGCCAAATGTACATGCAACCTCTCGCAGAGCTTTGTCTGAAGTTATTCTCTGCGGTCTTCTAATCTCTCGCGGTGTTAAATCAGGGTTCCCTTAACAGCCTATGCTGGCCAATAGCGATCTTTGTCCGTGACAGTTGCCCCCAAGGCACCTGTTCCATGAATTCACCACCCGCTCACCGGCCTTGAAAGGACTCTGCCTCACCCTCCTTCCTCGCTCCGAGTTCTCCAACCCACCTCACGAAATCGCCGAACACGCCGCCTTCGGACTCTGACGGGGCGGGGGGGCACTGCCCGCCAGCAGGCTGGTCGTAGGGGGTGTGGGCGGGCATTCGCCCTCCGGCGGCGGCAGGATTTCCAGATTCTCATTCCGCTCCTGCCAGGCATGGCTCAGCTTGTGGACCAGGGTGTCGATCTTGGTGATCTCATCTGCATGCACCTGCAGGATGGGGATGCCGAGCGTGGAAAAGATGTCGTGCACCAGCTGGCGGTCGCGCGGCTTGCGCACCGTCTTGCTTTCGCTGTCGTCCTCAAACTCGATGGCCACCATGGGCAGCCAGTCGCCCTTGCGGTACACCATGAAGTCGATGTGCCTGTGACAGATTTTCACAAAACCCGCAACCGTCTCATGATGAAGGACTTCGTAGAGCCGGGGTTTGCACTGGATGTGGCAGCGCTGGGCGGTGATGTTTTCCAGACAGGCGTAGAAGAGAGCTTCGGCGGCAGTGAGAAGGGGGTAAGGGGCTACTGAGGCGTCAGTCGAATAAAGTGGAGATGTAGCAGGCGCGGACTGCATGCCATTTGTTATCTATGGAAATTATAGGCGGATCAATGCTGGATTAGTAAGAACGATGTAAGAAGACGCAAAAGCTGGGTTTTGCGAAGCAATGAATATGTTCAATTGAACATATTCAAATTGAGGCGAAGCTTTCTCTCCTATGTCAGCCACCTCTGCCAGTTCTGCCCAGTTCCCCTGCGTGGACTGGCTGTTTCTCGACCTGAACAGCTACTTTGCCAGCGTGGAGCAGCAGCTCAACCCTGCGCTCCGGGGCAAGCCGGTGGCGGTCGTTCCGGTGGACTCCGACACCACCTGCGCGATCGCCGCCAGCCACGAAGCTAAAAAATACGGCATCAAGACCGGTACGAACATCGGCGAGGCCCGCCGCCGATGCCCGGACCTCATCACCGTCATGGCGGGGCACGACATGTACGTGGAGTTTCACCACGAGATCATCAAGGAGGTCGAGCGCCATTTCCCCGTCCAGGACATCTGCTCCATCGACGAAATGGCCTGCAAGCTGGATCCCCCCCGCCGCCCTTTGGATGCCGCGACCTCGCTCGCCAAGCGCATCAAGCAGGGCCTGCGCGATCGCATTGGCGAATGCATCACCTGCTCCATCGGCCTGGCTCCCAACCGCTTTCTGGCCAAAGTGGCCAGCGACATGCAGAAGCCGGACGGTCTGGTGGCACTGCTTCCAGAGGAGCTGCCCGGCCGCCTTTTGGAGATGGAACTGAGCGACCTCTGCGGCATCGGCCGCCGCATGGAGCCCCGCCTCCACGCCTGCGGCATCCGCACCATGGCAGAGCTCTGGGCGGCGGACCGCGAGACCCTCCACCGCGCCTGGGGCGGAGTCGTGGGAGACCGCTTCTGGCATGGCCTCCACGGCGGCCCCACCGAGGAGGAGGTGCCGCCTACGCGCCGCACCATCGGGCACAGCCACGTCCTCGCTCCAGAGCTGCGTACCCCGCCCGCGGCCGGTGTCGTCGCCCGGAGGCTCATGCTCAAGGCCGCCAGCCGCCTCCGCCGCATGAAGTACCACGCCGGTCACATGCACCTCAGCGTGCGGGTGGAGCATGGCCCGCGCTTCGAGGCCCAGGCCAGATTTGAGGAGTCGGCAGACAGCATCGTCCTCTCCCGTGTGCTGGCGGAGCTCTGGCAACAGGTGATGAGCCAGGCCCGCTGGCAGCGTGTGAAAAAAGTCTCCGTCACCCTCTTTAATCTCGTGGCGGACTCCACCCCCAGGCAGCTCGAGCTCTTCACCCCCGCCGCCGAGCTTGCCGCCAAGGAGCAGCGGGAAAATCTCAGCCGCATCCTGGATGACATCAATCAACTCCACGGCCGCGACTCCGTGGTCATCGGCTTCACCCCCGACACCGTGCGCACCTTCTCAGGCACCAAGATCGCCTTCACCCGCATCCCGGACCGGGAGGAGTTCCAGGAGTAGAGTCAGTTCAGGGCACAAAAAAGCCGTGGCAGACGCACTGGTCTCCCACGGCTGTTTGTGAGTCGTTCACCTGTCAGCTTACCGTGCCGAGAACAGGTCGCGGCAGTTGCGGCGGCGCGTGATGATCAGCGTGCCCAGGCCGGCAGTCAGGATGAGGAAAGCGGAGCCCGGCTCCGGAATCATGGCGCAGTCGCCGCCGTTCACCGAGACAAAGTAATACGGATTGCTCGGCACAGCCATCAGGCTGCCGCTGCCGTTGTGCGTGTCCGCACCCAGGGTGAAGCCCGAGATCATCGTGTTGCCGCCCACCAGGGCGTCCAGATTCAGCTTCCACAGATCGGTCTGCGCGATCGGGTCATGGCTGCTCAGGAGCTGGATTGCATGATCTGCAAGGATGTCCGCCGTCGAGAAGTTCCCGAGGAGCGAGCCACCGTCCCCGTAGATGGAGATCGTCGGCGCCACTCGGTCAGGCGCGGCGTCGGTGGAGAATTCATTGAGGCCAAAGTTTCCCAGCGTGGCGGACAGGCCGTGGCTGTAAACCAGGTGGTCAAAGGTGATGTTCAGACCCGTGGAGGCCACCTGGATGCCCGGGGCGCAGCAGGAGTCATAGAGCCCGATGCCAAAATCCGTCAGAGCGCCGTACGCATTGGTGTAGCGGACGCCAAAGCCTCCCTGAAACCCGAGATTCACATTCGGGTTGGCTCCGGTGGAGATGCCGTAGTCGAGGGTCAGCGGCGTCAGGTTCTGCAGCGCTGTGATGCTGTAGTTTTCACCCGTCGGAGTGTAGGGCTGGCTCAGCTCGATGGGGGTGGCCACAGAAAGCGTGGTCATGGCCAGCAGCATGGCGGCTGCCGTTGCTGAAAATGACAACCGCTGGGGCTTGTGTGCAGAAGATGGGGTTTTCATGGTTGCAAGCATTAGCACTCTAGCCACTCAAAATAGATTCAGTGAATCCAAATGAACGGCACGAGATATACTATAATTGAAAAAATTCTCTGTAAAGCGAATCAGCTATGAAATTTTCAATTAAATATGCTTAAATTCCCAAATGTCTGAATAACATAGTGTCATTATTGCATTTCATTTACAATAATTAACGCAAATCTGACTTGTCAGACTTGAATCTGACAAAGCTCGGCGTTCCCTCTCCCCTCATCGGAGCGGCTGCTCGCAAAAAAAACACCCTCACACCTGTCTTCCGCCCCAAGACGCTCAAAAACGCCAGGTCACAGAGACACGAAACATGCGCGGCTCGATCGGGTGCACATGCACGTCATTCACCGGAGCCGCATCCGTTTTGAGCTGGGAGGCATAATAGTACGCCACATCGTAGTCGCTGCGGTTCAGCAGGTTGAGGCAGTCGAGCGCGATCTCCATGTTTTTGCGCCGGTAGCCGATGCGGCCGTTCACCTGGATGGATTCGCGCGAGTACACATCCAGCACCTGGTCCAGCGGTCGCGGTGCCATGTAGCGCACCCGCAGGGAGCCAAAGAACCCCTGCGCCCCGCCCAAGGTCACCCCGGCGTTCAGCGTGTAGGGGATGGAATTGGGCACATACTGGTGGGACGGATCCTGGGTGAGCAGATAGGCCCGCGTGCAGGTCGCCTCCACATCCAGCATGGTCCAGTCATTGGGGCGCCAGTAGCTCGCGAGCTCCACGCCAAAGCGCTGCGAGGACGGCCCCGGGCTGGAAGAGCCGGTGTCCCCCTCATAGATCAGCTCCGATCCGCTGTGCAGCGTCCAGAAAGACAGCGTGTTCACCAGCTTGGGGATGGATTCATTGCGTATGCCCACCTCCGCCCCGTACGTGCGGACCAAGGGGGTGGCGCGCTGAGACGCCAGCCCCGTGGCGGGGTCTATCCCTCCCACCACGCCGCGCGTGTCGTTGCTGTGAAAGCCGGTGCCCGCATTCAGGTAAAACTCCGTCTTGGCCCACGGCCCAAAAACCACGTTCAGCTTGGGGCTGAGGATGCCGCTGACGATCGAGCCCGTGTTCCCCACGATGTTGCTGTTCGTCACATCAAACTGCACCACATCCCCGCGCAGTCCCGGGATCACCCGCAGCCACTTCGTCGGCTTCAGCTCCGCCTCGGCATACAGCCCCCAGGTGGACTGGATGATGTCGTTCTGGCTCACCGTGTTCCACCGCTGCCGCTGGGTGGTGTTGTACAGTCCCAGTCCGTTGATGAAATCCGTCCGCATCTGCGCTCCCAGCGTCACGCGCTGCTCCTGCCCCCAGGCATTCCAGCGCCAGTCATTGGAAACCTGCCCGCCCACAAACCACCTCTTGTCCTTCTGCTCAAACTGGTCACCCTGCACCGGATTGTCCATGAAGTAGGTGAAGTTCGAAAACAGGTCCAGGTCATAGTAGCCCGCGTACAGGTTCGTCTTCGTTGTCGTGTGGTCCCCTTCATGCACCCAGTCAAAGGACAGGCTGTGCCGCTGGGAGTTGCCGCCATCCGTCGGGTCGATGTTACCGTACCGGTCCAGCAGGCTGCCTATCAATCTTGACGGCACCTGGTCTGTGGAGTCCCATTTACCGCGGTACCCCATCAGCGTGATGTTGACGTGATCCGTCGCATCCTCCCAGTGCCACCGCACAAAGCCGTTGAGGCGCGTGGCCGCCGCGGGCAGCGACCACGGTCCGTCGTAGTATTGATGCTCCAGCGCCACCGTCAGCTGGCCTGCCCCGGCCTGGATCGTGTCCGCCACCAGCGTCCGCTCATAGCGGTACTGTCCCAGCGTCGTGCTCAGGATCCCCTGCGGCAGCGAGTCCACCAGGTTAAACCTCGCCGCTCCCGTCGAGCTCAGGTCTCCATGCTGGGCAAAGTAGGTGCCCTTCCAGTAGTCCAGCTGGCCCACCAGCTCGGGGATGAGGAAGTTCATGTCCGCGTAGCCCTGTCCGTGCGCGTGGTTGCGGAGGTTCACCTGCATCCCGTCCACAAAGATGGCAAAGTCGTTCCCGTGGTCCAGGTTCGTTCCGCGCAGGTAGTACTGGTTTGCCTTGCCGTCACCGCTGTGCTGCGTGGCGATGAATCCCGGGATGCTCTCCAGCAGCTCCCCTCGTCGGGAAAACGGCCTCGCCAGCAGCTCCTTCGCACTCGTCTGCCCCTTCGAGGCCGACGTCGCTATCCCGATCAGGCTCTCCGCCTTCCCTTCAATGATGATTTCCGGCATTTCCTGCGCCTGCCCGGTTGCGGCCTCGGCCTGCGGCGTTTTCACCACTGTCTGGGCATGTCCCTGCCATGAGATCATGGCCAGACTGAGGCAAAGGCTGGGAAGACGGAAATCAGGCATGAAACGGGAGTACATCGCGTTTCTAGGACGATCAGCCTTCGGCCTACCCACAAAAAGCCCTCACTTTTTGCTCTTGGGAGCAGACTGGCTATCGTATCCCACTCACATGTCCGCCAAACAGACCCGCATCCTTCTCGCCGATGACCACGCTGTCGTGCGCAACGGCTTCCGCATGATCCTCGCCGCCCAATGGGACATGGAGGTCGTCGGAGAGGCCTCCAACGGCCGCGAGGCTGTGGACAAGGCCATCGACCTTCAGCCGGACGTCGTCGTGCTGGACGTCACCATGCCCGAGCTCAATGGCATCGAGGCCGCCCGCCAGATCTCCAAGGCCGTGCCAAAGGCGCGCATCCTCGCCCTCTCCATGCAGAAGGACTCCGTCTATGTCCGCGAAATGCTCCGTGCCGGGGCCAATGGCTACCTGCTCAAAGACAGCAATGAGAGCGACCTCCTCGCCGCCGTGCGCGCCGTCGCCAATGGCAAAGGCTTCCTCAGCCCCGAGGTCAGCGACGCTGTGCTGGACGACTACCGCAAGCACGTGACCAATCCCATCGACCTCCTCTCACCGCGTGAGCGCGAAGTCCTCCAGATGATCTCCGAGAGCAAGACCAACAAGGAAATCGCATCGGTTCTAAACCTCAGCGTTTACACCGTTGAGGCGCACCGTGGCCGCATCATGGAAAAGCTCAACCTCCACTCCATCGGCGAGCTTGTCCGCTTCTCCATCCGCAATGGCCTCATTGACTGATTGAGAGCGGCAGGATGGAAAATGGCGATTTTTTTGTTCTTGGAACCGCATGGCGGGCGGCTTGAAATACAGCCCCGCACTTAAATAGAAACTTCCTGTTCCAAACAAAACAAGATCAAGCCACCGCATGCCTGCAACTCAAGTGGACAAGCCATCAGCCTACCTCAAGGACCTCTCAGCCGGACTCGTCGTCTTCCTGGTGGCCCTGCCGCTATGTCTCGGCGTTGCACTGGCATCCAATGCACCGCTCTTTGCGGGCATCCTGGCGGGAGTCGTTGGCGGCATCCTGGTGGGGGCCCTGAGCGGCTCTCACACCAGTGTCAGCGGCTGTTCGCCTGCACTGGCGGCCATCGTGGTGGCGCAGATCACCAAGCTGGGGGCCTTTGACACGTTTCTTCTGGCGCTCATGCTCGCCGGCCTGCTGCAGATCATTCTGGGAGCCGCCCGTGCGGGCTTTCTGGCCGCCTTCTTTCCCTCCAGCGTCATCAAAGGGCTCCTCGCCGCCGTCGGCGTCATCCTGGTGCTCAAGCAGATCCCCCATGTCATGGGCCATGACCCCGACCCGGAAGGTGAGATGAGCTTTGAGCAGCCTGACCATGAAAACACCTTTTCAGAGCTGTGGTCCACTTTGTTCGACATCCAGCCCGGCGCGGCGTTGGTTGGCATCCTGTCCATCCTTCTCATGCTCCTATGGGACAGGTCCAGGGCTTTGAAAAACAGCGGCGTGCCTGCTCCGCTGGCCGTGGTTCTCCTGGGCCTGGGGTTGAACCTCCTCCTGAAGCAGCTCGGCGGCTCCTGGGTCATCGGTGCCACCCACCTCGTCCAGGTTCCCGTGGCAAAGGATCTCGGTGCCTTCTTTGGCTTCCTGCAGTTCCCCAACTTCTCCGCCCTGGGAAATCCCGCTGTTTACGGCGCGGCCTTCACCATCGCCATCGTCGCCACTTTGGAGACCCTCCTCAATCTGGAGGCCGTTGACAAGATCGACCCCCAGCAGCGCCACAGCCCGCCCAATCGCGAGCTCATCGCCCAGGGCCTCGGCAATATCGCCGTGGGCCTCATCGGCGGCCTGCCCATCACCAGCGTCATCGTCCGCAGCAGTGTCAATATCAATGCCGGGGCCAGGACCAAGCTCTCAGCCATCTTCCACGGCCTTCTCCTGCTGGGCTGTGTGGTGCTCATCCCCGGTGTGCTCAATCTCGTTCCCCTGGCCTCCCTCGGGGCCATCCTGCTCATGACCGGTCTCAAGCTCGCCAGCCCCGCTCTCATCAGCCAGATGTGGACTGGCGGCTGGAAGCAGTTTCTTCCCTTCATCATCACGGTCCTTGCCATCGTGTTTACAGACCTCCTCAGCGGCATCATCATCGGCCTGCTGGTCAGCATCTGCTTCATTCTGCACAGCACGCTCAAGCACCCGCTGCGCAGGTACAATGAGCGCCACGTCGCCGGCGATGTCCTGCGCATTGAGCTCGCCCATCAGGTCAGCTTTTTCAGCCGCGCCACCCTCGAGCAGACGCTCCGCAGCGTGCCAGACGGCGGCCACATTCTCCTCGACGCCCGCACCACCGAGTACATCGACGCAGACGTTCTGGACCTGATCAACGATTTCCGCCACAACGCCGCCAAAGTGCGCGGCGTGCAGGTCAGCCTCTCCGGCTTCAAGGACAAGTATCCGGGGCTTGAAGACGGCATCCAGTTCCTGGACTACACCAGCCGCGAAGTTCAGAGCGGCCTCACCCCGGCGCGCGTGCTGGAGATCTTTCAGGAAGGCAACAAGCGCTTCAGGGAGGGCCGCCAGCTCACGCGGGACATCGGTCGTTTGGTGGACGTCACCTCCGCCGGTCAGTTCCCCATGGCGGTCGTCCTCAGCTGCATCGACTCACGCACTCCCGCCGAGCTCGTTTTTGACCTCAGCCTGGGGGATGTCTTCAGCGTCCGCATTGCTGGAAACGTCGCTCATGACAAGGTGCTCGGCAGCATGGAGTACAGCTGCGCCGTGGCCGGAGCCAAGATGATCCTCGTCATGGGGCACACCTCGTGCGGCGCCGTCAATGCCGCCGTGGATCTCATCTGCAGGCAGAAGACAGCGCTGGAGGTCACCGGCTGTGTGAACCTCGACTCACTCGTCACCGAGATCCAGAGCTCGGTCGATCTCAGCACCTGCAAACGAGAAGGCGCCTGGCTACCCGGGGAAAAGGCCGCCTATGCGAACGAGGTCTCCCGCCGCAATGTGCTGCGCACCATGCGCATGATCACCGAGCGCAGCAGCACCTTGACAGCGCTCGTTGAGGAGGGGAAGCTGGCGATCGTGGGAGCTCTCTATGACATCCAGACCGGCATGGTCTCCTTCTTCCAGACCCCGGGGTCCGTCAGGACGCCGCTGCCGGTTCCTTCCGTCACGGCCGTCTGAGTCCTGATTCCTGCAGTTATGTCCTTCACCTTCCTGCGGATCACCGAGCGCTACGTCCTGCGTGTTCTGGCGCTCGGTTTCCTGCTGGTGATGGTGCTGCTCGGCACGGCTGGACTCGTGGCCGTGCGCCAGAGCCAGGGCATCCGGCGCGGGGTCGAGCAGCTCGCGCGCGATCAGTTTCTCATCGCCCGTCTCCGCCAGGACGTCCAGTCGGAGGAGAATACGATGACCGCCGTGCTGCACCAGTTCACCCAGATCAATCAGAAGCGCGACGACCTCGTCAGGCTGCTGGAGGAGCTGGATGAGAGCGACCGCCAGGTCTCCCGCCTCAGCGGGGAAGCCCGCTCCCTGGCGGACGCCGAACTCTGGGCGGATCTCGACAAGCGCGTCAAATCTTTCTCCCGCGAGTCCCACCGCCTACTCGAAAGCAAGGATCCCGTGCAGCGGGACAAGATGGAAACCCTCTTCCAGCACCACGGCCACGTCGTGGAGCTCGTGGACAAGCTCATCAAAATCAGCTCCGATCACCTCGCCAAGACGGAACACGTCCTGGAGCAGCAGTCCCAGGATTTGAGTGATGACTCCACCCTCCTCCTCGGTTCCAGCACCATCCTCGCGGCCATCTGCGCCATGCTCACCATCGCCTTTGCCCGCAAGAGCATCCAGCGAATCCGCTGGCAGTCGGAGGAGCTAAGCCGCGTCTCCTGGCACATGCTGCAGACGCAGGAGCAGGCCGCCCGCCGTTTCTCCCATGAGCTGCATGATGAGCTGGGCCAGTCCCTCGCCGCTGTGCGCGCCAATCTCACCAAAGGCTCCACCCAGGACCTGCCCTCCCTGCGTGCCGACTGCCTCCATCTTGTGGACGAGTCCATCGCCAATGTGCGCGAGCTCTCCCAGCTCCTCCGCCCTGTCATTCTCGACGACTTCGGCCTCGACGCCGGACTGCGCTGGCTCGCGGAAAAATTCGGCCAGCGCACCCGCCTGAAGGTGGACTACGAGTCCGACTTCACGGGGCGTCTCCCAGATGAGACTGAGACCCACCTCTTTCGCATCGCCCAGGAGGCCTTTACCAACATCGCCCGTCATGCCGAGGCGACGGAAGTGAAAATCAGCCTGCTCCACCGGGATCAGTCCATCCACCTGATCATTGAAGACAACGGCAAAGGCCTGCCCAATCAGAGCGACGACATCATCTACAGCCCCAGCCTTGGCATGGTAGGCATGCGCGCCCGCGCCCGCCAGTCCGGCGGCGAACTCACCGCCACCAGCCGCCAGCCCCACGGCCTCCGGATCGAAATCGTCGCCCCACTGCAATCCCCGGCCAGCAGAGGATAGCCGTCCCGACCAACCTCCGCAGCAGGGTGCTGCGAGAGGTGTGCAGTGGCATCAGTAGCCGAGCCAGGGGCCGAGCCATTTTTCGGCTTCTTCGAGGGTCATGCCTTTGCGGGCGGCGTAGTCTTCGACCTGGTCTTTGGCGACAACGCTGATGCCGAAGTAATGGGCCTCGGGGTGGCTGAAGTAGAGGCCGCTGACGGCGCTGCCGGGGTGCATGGCCATGCTTTCGGTGAGCTCGACGCCAGTCTTGGCGGTGGCATCTAGCAGGCTGAAGAGGATGGGCTTCTCGGTATGGTCGGGCTGGGAGGGATAACCGGGGGCGGGGCGGATGCCGCGATAGCGCTCCTTGATCAGGTCCTCGTTGGCGAAGTCGCCTTCCTTTTCATAACCCCATGCCAGACGAGCCTGCTTGTGGAGATATTCGGCGAAGGCTTCCGCAAGGCGGTCTGCGACGGCCTTGACGACGATGGCGCTGTAGGGGTCGTGCGCCTTTTCAAACTCGTGCGCGAAGTCGTCGGCACCGTGGATGCCGACGGCGAAGCCGCCGATGTAGTCGGCGCGGCCGCTGCCTTTCGGAGCGATGTAGTCGCTCAGGGCGTAGTTGGGCGTGTCCTTTTTGACGACCTGCTGGCGCAGGGTGTGGAAGGTAGTCTGCACGGCGGCGCGTGATTCGTCGGTGTAAACCTCGATGTCGTCGCCGGTGCTGTTGGCGGGGAAGAAGCCGATGATGCCGCGCGGAGTGAAGCGCTTTTCGGCGATGATGCGGTCGAGAAGATCGTTGGCTTCCTTGTAGAGCTTGAGGGCCTCGGCTTCGGCCTTGGACTTCATCTCGGGGTCTTCCTGCGATGAGGAGAAACGCTGCTCGGCGGCGAGCCAGCGGCCGCGAAGCTCCCAGGAGTGGAAGAAGGGGGACCAGTCGATGAACTCGCGCAGGGTGGCGACGAGTTCGGGGCCTTCGTAGGCTTTGGTGCCGAGGAAGGAGGGCGTGGCGATCTCCTGCGTGGTCCAGTCAAACTGAGTGCTCTTTTCGCGTGCCTCGGCAAGGCTGAGGAGGGCGCGGTCTTTTTTGCGGCCGTATTCTTCGCGGAGTTTGGCGTGGCGCTCCTCGTTGCTCTTCACGAAGCCTTCGCGCTGGTCGGCGCTGAGAAGGGCGGTGGTGACGGGAACGCTGCGGGAGGCATCCAGCACGTGAACGATGCTGCCGCTGTATTTGGGAGCGATCTTGATGGCGGTGTGAGCGGCGCTGGTGGTGGCGCCGCCGATGAGGAGGGGCTGCTTGAAGCCGCGACGCTCCATCTCGCTGGCGACGTGGACCATTTCATCGAGCGAGGGAGTGATGAGGCCGCTGAGGCCGATGACGTCTGCGCCGAGTTCGAGGGCTTTTTCGAGGATCTTGTCGCAAGGGACCATGACGCCCATGTCGGTGACTTCGAAGCCGTTGCAGGCGAGGACGATGCCGACGATGTTTTTGCCGATGTCGTGCACGTCTCCCTTCACGGTGGCGAGGACGACCTTGCCAGCGCTGCGCTGGCCGGGGTTGGCGGCTTTTTCAGCCTCCATGTAGGGCTGCAGGTAGGCCACGCTCTGCTTCATGACGCGCGCGCTTTTGACGACCTGCGGCAGGAACATTTTGCCCGCGCCGAAGAGATCGCCCACGACGCTCATGCCATCCATGAGGGGGCCTTCGATGACGGAGAGGGGCTTGCCGAGCTTGGCAAGGGCCTCGGCGGTGTCTTCGTTGATGAAGTCGGTGATGCCTTTGAGCAGGGCGTGCTCGAGGCGCTTTTCCACACTGGCCTCGCGCCAGCTAAGGTCGATCTCGGCTTTCTTGGCACCGCCGGCCTGGCCTTTGAACTGCTCGGCGTAATCGACAAGAATTTCCGTGGCGTCGGGGCGGCGATTGAGGATGACGTCCTCCACCTTGACGAGCATCTCCTGGGGGATCTCCTCATAGACCTCAAGCATGCCGGCATTGACGATGCCCATGTCCATGCCCGCCTTGATGGCGTGGTAGAGGAAGACGCTGTGCATGGCCTCGCGGACCTTGTTGTTGCCACGGAAGCTGAAGCTGACATTGCTGACGCCGCCGCTGACCTTGGCATGGGGGAGGTGGTGCTTGATCCAACGGGTGGCGTTGATGAAGTCGAGGGCGTAGTTGTTGTGCTCCTCGATGCCGGTGGCGACGGTGAGGATGTTGGGGTCGAAGATGATGTCCTCCGGCGGGAAGCCGACTTCATCGACAAGGATGCGGTAGGCGCGCTCGCAGATGCGGATCTTGTCGTCGTAGGTTGCGGCCTGGCCCTGCTCATCGAAGGCCATGACGACGGTGGCGGCGCCGTATTGTTTAATCTTGCGGGCGTATTCCTTGAACTTGTCCTCGCCTTCTTTGAGGGAGATGGAGTTGACGATGCCCTTTCCCTGCAGGCACTTCAAACCGGCCTCGATGATCTCCCACTTGGAGGAGTCCACCATGATGGGGACTTTGTTCACCTCGGGCTCGGTCTGGAGCAGGATGAGGAACTTGGTCATCATGGCGACGCCGTCGATGAGGCCTTCGTCCATGCAGACGTCGATGACATTGGCACCGCTCTCGACCTGCTGGCGGGCGATGGCGACGGCCTCCTCGAGCTTGCCCTCCTTGATGAGCTTGGCGAACTTGGGAGAGCCGGCCACGTTGGTGCGCTCGCCGATCATGAGGTAAGGCGGGCGCTCTTCTGGTGAAGGCCCCTTGAGCACGAAGGGCTGGGAGCCGCTGAGGCGCATGGTGTGCGGGTCCTGCGGCACCTGACGAGGTGGCAGGCCTTCGAGAGCCTTGGCGATGGCGGCGATGTGTTCGGGAGTATTGCCGCAGCAGCCGCCCATGATATTGACGAAGCCGCTGCCGCCGAAGTCCTTGGCAAAGTTTGCCATGTCTGGCGGAAGAAGATCAAAGCCGGTGGGTGCCAGCGGATTGGGCATGCCGGCGTTTGGATAGGCGGAGACGAAGCAGTCGGCCTTGGTGGAGAGCTCCTCCAAGAAGGGACGCATCTTGTCCGGGCCGAGGGAGCAATTGAGGCCGATGGAGAGCGGCTTCACATGCCGCATGGCATTGAGGTAGGCCTCGGTGACCTGGCCGGAGATCATGGTCTCGCCGCCCGGGCCGACGGCGGCGCTGATCTGGACGGGGAGCTCGACTTTGTCCTCCTCAAAGACCTCGCGGATGGCGACGAGGGCGGTCTTGGCATTGAGGGAGTCGAAGATGGTCTCGACGAGGAGGGTGTCCACGCCACCAGCGATGAGGGCGCGGATCTGGTGTTTGTAGGCCTGCTTTACCTGGTCAAAGGTGACATAGCGGAAGCTGAGGTCGGCGAGGTCCGGGAACTGGGATAGCGAGACGGTGAGCGGGCCGATGGCACCGGCGACGTAGCGTTTGCGGCCGGTCTTTTCGCCGACGATGTCGGCCCATTTGCGGCACTGCTTTGCGGATTCGAAATTGATCTCCCAGGCGAGGTCGTTGAGGAACTTGTCCTCCAGCACGGACTGGAAGAACTCGGGGTCTTTGCGCTTCCCTTCCGGCACCTCTTTGAAGAACTCGGCCTGGGCGATGCTGGTGCCGCTGAAGGTGTTTGTCTCGATGATGTCGGCACCGGCTTCCAGGAAGCGGCGGTGGATGTCCTCAATGATGTCAGGGCGGGTGATGCTGAGGATATCGCCGTTATTGAGGAGGTCTTTTTCGTTGGAGAGGAAGCGTGTGCCGCGGGCGTCGGCTTCTTTGAGCCCGTAGCCGCGGATGGTCGTGCCCATGGCACCATCGATGACCAGGATTCTCTGGCGCATGGCGGCTTCGAGTTCGGGGCGGACATTGGGACGTGAAGGCATGGTGGAAACTAGCGCCGGAGATGGACGGGTCAACCATCATATGAACGCATCATGATTTGAGCATGTGACTTTATTTCTAACTTATAAGACGGTTATCCGTTATACCGGCACGCATGCCCGCCACACCTAAAGCCCCCTCCCCCATCGAATCCAGCCCTGAGGCCATCAATGAGAATCTGGGGAAGCGCGTGAAGAAACTGCGGGGGGACCGTGGGTGGTCGCTGGAGGAGCTGGCGACGGCGAGCGGGGTGAGCCGGTCGATGCTGAGCGAGATCGAGCGGGAGAAGGCGAATCCGACGCTGACGGTGACCTTTCGGATCGCGCGGGCGTTTGGGCTGACACTGCAGGAACTGATCGAGAGCGCGGAGGCCAGTGCGTCGAAGATCCAGGTGATCCGGGCGAATGACCGGGCGCAGGTGTACCGCAGCGACAAGCAGTGCGAGATCCGCACGCTTTCGCCCATCAACCTGGAGAAGGATGTGGAGTTTTACGAGCTGACGCTAAGGCCAGGTGGGACGCTGCGCAGCCAGCCGCACTTTGAGGGCACGCGTGAGTTTCTGACTGTGGAGGAGGGCAGCGTGCGGATCGAGTCTGACGTGAACAGCGAGGAGCTGGCGAAAGGTGACTCGGGAACCTACCGCGCGGATGTGGCGCATGCGATCGTGAACACCGGCAAGGGAGATGCGCTGGTGTTTCTGGTGGTGATTTATCGATGAGCTATGAGCATGAACCGTTTCTTGCTCACTCTCATGATTGTTTCGTCGCTGACGAACTGCGTGATCATGCCTCACTATGAGACACTGACAGGAAAAATCAGCGGGCGGGTAATGGATGCCAAAGAACAACCCGTATCTGGTGCCCAAGTGGAGTTTCTTTTTCGCAGCGGACGACAGCTTGGCTCAACATTCACCAGCCGCTCTGGCTCCTTCGAACTAGGACCATTCAGGCAGTGGTTCTATGTCACCTATATCGGCTCGCCTGGAGTCTATCCTTTTCCATACACTCTAGAGCATCATGGACTGCCTCATGTTCTGCGCGTCCGCCACATGTCAAACACAGCCCTCTACATGCTGGGCGATGAGTCTGATTTTAAGACGCAACGTAATGCTGACTATCCCGGGCTTCGTATCGACCTGCCACGCGATGGCCGATGGGCTGGCAGCCAACCGGTCAAATTAATCATCGCCCCAGGCATGCAGGACAGCGTTTTGCCCAAACATGCTCGTCGAGATCTTCCAAAACCAACCATTTCACCAACCCAACCATGAAAGCAGCCACCCTTCTTGTCCTCCTGGCGTTTGCCGGGGTTCTCAACGCCCAGATGCCGCCAGCGCTTGTGAATGGCGAGCGGGGGAAAATCCTGGAGGGCGTCAAAACGGTGCCGAAGGCGGGAGCGCCGGGGCCGATTGGGATCTGGGGGAACATGGCGTTTCCGATTTTGGCGGCTCCGGACAAGGAGGGCGTGGAGATCGCTGTGGCGGCAGCGGCAGGGTATGGAAAGGGGCGCATCATCCTCTTCGGACACAACAGCTATCTGGCAGGCGGTGAAGGTGGGGATCATGCGAAGCTGATGGAGAACTGCGTGGAGTGGGCGGGCAACAAGGAGAAGCCGCGCGTGGGCCTGAAGGGGGTGAATGCGGTGAATCTGTACAAGCAGCGGGGTTTTAATGCGGAGACTTTTGACAAGATCGAGAAGAAGAGCCTGAACGACTACGACGTGGTGATCGTGAACATGCAGGGCATCATCAGCCCCGAGGAAGGCGCGGTGGTGGCAGAGTATGTGAAGGGCGGAGGCGGGTTCATCGGCGGGATGACGGGATGGGCCTTTGGGCAGACGAGCGGCGGGAAGGACCTGGCGGTGTCCCATGGACTGAATCAGGCGCTGATGCCTGCGGGCGTGGCGATCACAGACATGAGTGCATTTGACCAGCTGAGAGGCTTTGAGGCACGCACGGAACTGCCAGCGATGATGAATGCGTCTGAAGCGATCAGCGCGATCAAGAAGCAGCGTGATGGCGGACCGGCGCTGACGGCGGAGCAGATGAAGCAGGGCACGAATGCGATCCAGATCGCGATGGCAGCGCAACCGCCGGACCGCAGCAATCTCAAGACGGCTGTGCTGGCGGCGCTGGGTAATGCGGGTGCGGACGCAGCCGTGCCGACTGCGCAAGCTCCACTGACTGCCGAGAAGCATGCGGCGCAGAGGCTGCGGCTGGGCATGGAGACGCGAGTGCTGAGGCTGGCCTCCGGCGAAGGTGTGGCGGCGCATCCTGCGCATGTGGCCTTTCCCGGCAAGGTGCCTGCGGATTCACCGCGTGTGTCCAGCGAGATCAAAGTGACGCCGAGCATTCCTGGCTGGACCAGCACGGGATTATACGCGGCGGCGGGAGAGACGATCACGGTGACGCTACCGGAAAAGCTGGCCGACAAGGGCTATGCGGTGCGCATCGGCTGCCATAGCGACACGCTTTACCATCTGGACAAGTGGGAGCGTGCGCCGGACATCACGCGCAGCGTGCCGCTGGCCACTGCCACGACGAAGACGGCGAGTGCATTTGGAGGGCTGATCTACATCGAGGTGCCGGGGCGAGCGAAGGATGACGAGCCATTTACTGCGGCGATCAAAAACGCGGTGCCTGCGCCGCTGTTTGTGCTGGGACAGGATGACGATGCGAAATGGAACGAGATCAAGAAGCGCCCTGCGCCGTGGGCGGAGCTGGCGTGTGACAAGCTGATCCTGAGCTGCCCCACCGAGGTGGCGCGTGCGATCAACAACCCGACGCAGCTGATGGAGTTCTGGAAGCAGGTGGTGGAAGCGCAGGATGATGTGACGAACCAGACTGCCGAGCGGAAACGGCCTGAGCGAATCGTGGCGGATGTGCAGATCAGCGCGGGGTACATGCACAGTGGGTACCCGATCATGATCCCGACGAGCGCCGCGCCGGAGATGACGACCTTTGGCAAGCTGAAGTTCCCCGGCTGGGGGTTTTATCATGAGATCGGTCACAACCATCAGCGTGGGGATTTCACCTTTGATGGAACGGGCGAGGTGACGAACAACGTCATCGGGATGTACTGCTATGAGGCCGTGCTGAAGAAGGACTGGCTGATCGGGCATGGCGCGATCTCCGAAGAAGCGCGCAAGGAGCACCTCCAGAAGATCAAGAAGGCCTCGAACAAATGGCAGGTGTGGAAGAGCGATCCCTTCACGGCGCTGACGACGTACATCCAGCTGGTGCAGGAGTTTGGGTGGGAGAGCTGGCGCAAGTATTTGTACAGCTTTGATGATCCCAAGTTTGGCCCTGCGCCGAAGGGGGATGATGAGAGACGTGACCAGTTTCTAGTGCGCTACTCGAAGATCGCGAACAAGAACCTGGGGCCGTTTTTTGAGGCGTGGGGGATTCCGGTGAGCTCGGCGGCGAAGGAAGAGGTGAGCAAGATGGAGGTGTGGATGCCGAAGGGGATGTGAGGGGGGGGGAATGACGAATGAGTAAATCCGAATGACGAATGGCCGAGCCATGAGCTGTTGAAGGAGGAGCTGGATAGGATCACAGGTGGGGAGGGTGAGCCGCCTGTGAGACTGGCCTGTAGGGGAGAAGAGGAGAGATGAGCGTGGCGAAAGCGGCGCTGAAGCGCCGCAGTCCGGGGACGCTGGCGCGAATTCGGTGTGGCAGGTGATTGCGGAGCGCCGCACAGGGGACTGTGCGGACCACTATGCTGGCGCCCTTTGCGGAGGCTGTGTGTGATTAGCCAATCGGCAGCTGATCACTTCGCCAGGGAAGCGCAGATGATTTCTTCGTCGTTGCGCATGAAGACGCATTGGCTGGCGAAGGCGGGGTGGGACCAGACGACGGGGCGGCGGGGGTCGGTGGTGGTGGGTTTGAGGAGATGGGCGCGGCTGATCTCCTCGTAACCTTTGGGGGAGAGGCGAGCGATGATGAGGTCGCCTTGTTCATTGGCGAGGAAGAAGCGGTCGGCGTTTTTGATGATGAAGGCATTGGCCCAGCGGACGAGCGGGCCGCCGGTGGTGGCGGCCATACTCTCCCAGAGGCGCTCGCCAGTTTCGAGCTTGAGGCAGCGGAGCTGGCCGTAGCTGCAGACGCCGTAGATGTGGCCGTCTTGAATGAAGGGGGTGCTGATGAGGCTGTGGAGGGTGTCGGTGTTTTTTTCGCTGAAGCTTTTGCCTTCCCAAAGCAGCGTGGCCTCGGGCTTGGTGGCGTCGAGCTTGAAGCATTTGGAGCTGGTGTAGAAGGAGGTGAGGAAGAGGAGATCTCCCACGAGGCGAGGGGTGGGGACGGTGAGGCCGAAGCGCACCTCCCAGGGATAGGACCAGAAGACTTTGCCAGTGGCGGGGTCGAGGGAATTCACGGCCTGCGGATGCCAGAGGATGAGCTGCCTGGTGCCGCCGGCCTCGATGATGATGGGCGAGCCGTAGCCGGGCTCGCGTGCGTCGAGTGCGCGCCAGAGCTCCTTGCCGGTGTCTTTGTCGAAGGCGACGGCGACGCTGCCGGGGCCGCCGCAGAGGCAGATGAGGCGCTGGCCGTCGAGCAGCGGATGACCGGAAAAGCCCCACATGGGAGTCTTGGCACCGTATTCGGATTTGAAGTCGTGTGACCAGAGAACCTTGCCGCTGGCGGCGTCGAGGCAGAGGAGATTTCCCTCCGCGCCGAGGGTCCACACCTTGCCGCCGCTGACGAGCGGGGTGCAGCGCGGGCCGGTGGAGTAGCTCATGGTGTAGGTGCAGTCGTAGCGGTGCTCCCAGATGAGGGAGCCTGATTTGGCATCGAGGCAGAGGACGCGCTCGGTACCCGGGATGAGGCCGCGGGCGAAGGCGTTGCCGGGGATGCTGGCTTTGTCCGCCACCTGGCGGTCCATGAGATAGACTTTGCCATCGGCCACGGCGGGGCCGGTGTAGCCACCGCCGATTTTTACGCGCCAGAGGACGGGAGGGCCGCCGGGGGGGAAGGTGTCGAGGATGCTGGATTCGCGCCAGACGGAGTCCCGCTGAGAGCCGAGCCACTGGGGCCAGTCGTCGGCATGAAGAGCTGCGGTGAGCAGGAGGAGGAGCAGGCTGACGATGCGCATGGACAAACAAACTCACCACCCGGATTCATGTTGCAGAGAATCTGGCTGCCCGCAGGTTTGGGCATTATGATGAACCTGCCAACCCACCAACGCCTGCACGGTCTCGTGACGGCCACGCACACGCCCTTTCATCCTGATGGTGCTCTCAATCTTGATGTGGTGGAGAAGCAGGCGACTTTTCTGCAAAGCAAGGGGGTGAACATCGTGTTCATCGGCGGCAGCACGGGGGAGAGCCACTCACTGACGCTGGAGGAGCGCCTGCTGCTGGCGAAATGCTGGATGGCGGTGACGAAAGGCAGCGAGATGCGTGTGGTGGTGCATGTGGGAGCGAACTGTGTCGCGGATGCAAAGACGCTGGCGGAGCAGGCCGAAGAGCTGGGGGCAGCAGCCGTCGCGGCGCTGACGCCGATGTATTTCAAGCCGAAAAACGTGGAGCTGCTGGTGGAGACGATGGCGCAGATCGCGGCGGCGGCTCCGGAGACGCCTTTCTACTACTATGACATTCCTTCGATGACGGGAGTGAACCTGCCAGTGCCCGAGTTTCTGCGTCAGGCGCGTGAGCGGATTCCGAATCTGGCGGGTGTGAAATTCACGAACCCTGACCTCATGGCCTACCAGTACTGCCTGCGTGCTGATAGCGGTGGGTGGGATGTGCCCTTTGGCTGCGATGAGCACATGCTCGGCGCGCTGGCGATGGGCGCGAAGGGAGCGGTGGGAAGCGGATTCAACTTTGCGGCACCGATTTACTCGCGACTGCTGGCGGCGTTTGCGCAGAAGGATTTTGAGGCGGCGCGGGTGGAGCAATTCCGTGGTGTGCAGATCATCAGTGCTCTGGCCAGCTATGGATACATGGGTGCTGCCAAGGCAGTGATGAGCATGCTGGGCGTGGATGTGGGCCCTGCAAGACTGCCGAACAACACGCTGACACCGGCACAGAAGGACAAGCTGCATGGCGAGCTGGAGGCCATGGGGTTCTTTGAGTGGGTAAAGTAATACCACAGGCGACTCAAAACGGGACTTTTTCCCCGGCTGATCAAGCCGTCTTGAAGAAGCGACTGACCGTGTGGAATCGAGGCGGGAAGGGAGTCACGGCGAAGCGGAATGGCGGGGAGACGCTGCTGGAGAGCGCGATGTGCAAAGAAAGCAATAGGTTTGCTTTCCGGTCTCGCGTGCACATACCCAGGGTCGCCTCGCTGAGGCTCGGCTGACCCTTGGGCTTAAATACGCAGCCCCTTTGGGGCTGGTGCGATGAAGAAGTGCTTACGGTCAAAAGTGAACGGACCTGTTTTCAACCGATTGTGGTACTATAACAGCAACCCCACTCAGCGTGTGACGCGGAGCAGGGGTGTGGGCAGATGCTCGCTGGACATCCAGAGGGTGAGGCTGTCGGTGTCGTAGCACACGCCTTCGAGCTGACGGAGAAGCTGGGGCTCGATGCGGATGGGCGGCTGTGTCAGGGCCTCTGAGAGCGGCTTGTCTTTGGGCAACTGCCACTCGTAGAGGCTGCTGTAGGTGGAGACGACCATGCGGGTGCCATCTGGCGAGAAGCAGGCGGCGGTGGTCATGCAGTTGTCATGCGGACGCTTGCCGGCGCGGATGAGCGTCGGGAAGGCCAGATCGACGACTTTTTCCAGAGTCATGCTGACCTTGGGCTGAAGCGGCTGAGGGAAGGCGTAGAGAGCGCATTTGCCGTCATCGCTCTTGGTGAGGATGTAGAGACGGCGGGTCTGAGGATGGACAAGCAGGCTTTCGGCGTTGCGATGGCCGTCGGGATAATTGGCGCGCCAGATGATTGGCTCGGCGGTCTCGGTTTCCTCGACGGACTGGCCGGGGGCACGGATGGCGGGCTCGGGGATCTGATAGACCTGGATGGTGGAGCGGATGAAGAAGTTGTCGCCAATGTCGCCGATGAAGAGGGTGGGAGTTCCGGCCTCGTCCTTGCCGGAGGCGATGTCTTCCCAGTCGAAATTGGCGGCATCTCGCACACGCACTTTGGCGCGGGTTTTTCCACTGCGGTCGATGGCGAAGACGCAGGGCTCGCCACCGGAATCGTTCACAGTCCAGAAGACTGAGGGATCGCGGATGCCCAGAGCGAGGCCGGAGCTTTCCTTGATGCGCTTGTCCTCCAGGATGGCGACCTGCGTGCTTTTGCCGGGCACGGGCTTTTCAGGCCATGTCACCGTGCTCTGGGCCCGGGAGGATGAAACGCCCGCAAGGAGGAGCACGAGCTGGAGCAGGGCAGCTTTCATGGCAGGTCAGCCCAAGGGTGTGGCCGGACCTGCCAGCATGCGGTTGTAGTGGAACTGCACACGGCCCTGGAACCAGCGCCAGGTCTGCCCGGGCCTGCCGCGCTCCAGCAAGAAATGAGGGCAGTCTTTGTGCAGAGGAGAAACGCCGTAGCGCGGCCAGTGATAGTGAGGCACCACATTGCTGAGAGGGATGTCGTAGGCCCGCATAAGGTAGGCGGCGAGGCGGGCGGTGCGATCGATGGTGAGAGCGATGTCGTTGCCATTGTGCTCGCACATCTCGATGCCGATGCTGTAGTTATTTCCCACGCCGTCGAAGTCGGCATGCTCCCCCTGCTCGCGACAAGGGAGGTGCTGAATGGCCACGTCGTCCTGCACGGTGAAGTGCCAGGTGAGGAAGCCGATGCGGTTGCCGCCTTTGCGCTTGGTGGCACGGAGCGCGCCGCGCTTGAGCGCGAGGGCGTGCTGATAGGCGTTTCCGGTGTAGTTCTGGGTGCTGTGAATGGTGATGTAACGCGGCTTCATGGGCCGGTAGTAGCGGCGGCCCACGGTGCCAGCGGGGATGATGTCGAGCTTGACGTGCGTTTCGGCGAGCAGCTGGTCCGGAGTCAGCACACCCGGAGGCACGGGAGCAAAGCGTGACTCCCAGCGTGCCACGCGTGAGCCATCGTACGTGGCGCAGGCCACGACAAAGCATGCGAGAGCCAATGGTAGGAGAAGTGCGACGTTTCTGCGCATGAGACTTTGTAGAGTCCGGCGCTCAAAATTCAACGTTCATCTTGAGCCATCTGCATGCAGCTGGGCCGAGGCCTGAATCTTCCGCCCAAGAAGCAAGATGAGTGAAAGAACCGGTGCTCCGGCGGCGGCGTGATTCGTGTGAATTCGGTATTGTCATCCCCCGGCATGTCATTCAACATCCGCGCTTCATGAGCACCCCGTCCACTCCCGATTCCACCGCTCCCTGGTACAAGCAGCTGACCGGCTACCACTGGTTTGTGCTGATTGTGGCTTCAGCCGCATGGTTCTTTGACTGCCTGGACCAGCGGCTGTTCTCACTGGCCCGTGTGCCTGCGCTGGTGGAGCTGATGAAACTGCCCCCGACGAATCCCGACCTGCAGGCCTTTGGCAAAGTGGTCACGGCCTGCTTTCTGATCGGCTGGGGTGTGGGTGGACTGATCTTTGGCGCGCTGGGAGACAAGTATGGCCGCGCCCGGATGCTGACGCTGACGATCCTGATCTACTCCGCCTTCACCGGCCTGAGCTACTTCAGCAAGACCAAGCTCGACTTCACCATTTTCCGCTTCCTCACCGGAGTGGGTGTGGGCGGTGTGTTTGGCCTGGCTGTGGCCTTGATCGCTGAGACGGTGCCGAACGGTGCCCGCACCCAGTGCCTGGGGCTGCTGCAGATCCTGTCCACGATCGGCAACATCACGGCAGGGTTTGCCAAGATCGGGATCGACTCCCTGGAGGCGAACCATACCATCACCGCCGGGTCGGGCTGGCGCTGGATGTTCCTGATCGGTGCGGCTCCTGCACTGATGATCATCTTCACCCGCAACTACCTCAAGGAGCCCGCCTCCTGGCAGCACCTGAAGGACACGAACCAGCTGCCCAAGGGGAGCATCCTGGCCCCGTATGCCAGCCTGCTGGCCAGCGCACGCTGGCGTAAAAACCTGCTCGTGGGTGCAGTGATCGCCAGCACGGGAGTGGTGGGCCTGTGGGCCATCGGCGAGTATGCCGTGGACCTGCAGAAGGTGGCCTTCAAACAGTACTTTGAAAAGGCGGGAACGGCCCCTGACAAGATCGCGGCAGAAGTGAACAATGCGATCTCGGTGGCTTATCTCTGGAACATGATGGGTGCGGCGGTGGGGATGACCCTCTTTACGAACGTGGCCAAGCTGGGTCGCCGACTGGCCTTCTTCCTGGGATTCAGCGCCGCGCTGACGGCGACCTTCCTGGTTTACTGGAAGATGAGCGACCCGATCTCCGCCCGCTGGATGATGTTCCTGATGGGCACCGCGCAGCTGAGCGTGTTTGCCGGCTTTGCCATCTACCTGCCTGAGCTTTTCCCGAGCAAGCTGCGCAGCACGGGCACGAGCTTCTGCTACAATCTGGGGCGCTTTGCCGCCGCAGGAGGCAGCTTCTTCTCCGCGACGCTGACGTCAGGCGTCTATGGCAAGTTTGCCGCAGAGGGCCCGGATCTGCCGCTGCGCTACGCGGCGATGACCATGTGCGCCATTTTCCTGCTGGGCATTTTCATTCTGCCATTCGCACCTGAAACCAAGGGCAAACCGCTGCCTGAGGACGACTAAAAATGACCGCTGCCGAACTCAAGACCGCTTCCCTGGCGGAGGCCGAAGCCATTTCCCCGGAAGCGCTGGCGCTCTGGCACGCCAAGCAGGACAACTGGGATGCCGCGCACAACATCGCGCAGGACATCCACACCAAGATGGGATCGTGGATTCATGCGCTGCTGCATGTGATCGAGGGAGACCAATGGAACGCGGACTACTGGTTTGCGAAAGCGGGGAAGCCCTCTCACGGCCCGAAGGAGATTGACAAACTTTGGGACGAAATCGCCGGTGTTGTGCTATCTTGACGCCCAGGCAGTGAATACCAACAACGACCCCGCCAAACCCCTCCAGCGTTTCGAAGACCTGCGCGGCATCCTGCGCTATGTGCCGCAGTTCAGGCAGCGTGTCTTCGTGATCGCCTTTGATGGCGCGCTGATGACGCAGCCGGGATTTGCGAGCCTGCTGCAGGATGTGGCGGTGCTGCAGTCCCTGAACATCGAAGTGGTGCTGGTTTTCGGCGCACGGGCGCAGATCCGGACGCTGGCGGACAAGCGGGGCGTACCGCTGTGCAATGATGACGGCATGGGCCGTACTGACGCGGCAGGACTGGAAATAGCGAAAGAGGCCGTGATGCGCCAATGCAGCGACCTGATGGCGGATCTGACCGCGCTGGAAATGCCGGTGGCGATTTCCAATGCGCTGGCGGTGCATCCTGCCGGGGTGATCGACGGCATTGATCTGGAATACACGGGCCGTATTGAGCGTGTGGATGAGGAGTCTCTGCGCGCGCTGCTGAAGGCGGACATCATCCCGATCGTACCGCCGCTGGGCTATGATGGACGGGGTGCCACGCTGAGACTGAACTCTGACGCCGTGGCGGTGGAGGTGGCGATAGCGCTGAAGGCGGCGAAGGTCATCTTTGTGGCGGAGTCTGGCATCACCGCGACCGATGGCACAAGGCTGGAGCAGCTCTCCGTGGCCGAGGCCCGGGAGATCCACAAGCGCAAGGAAGCCCGGCATGATGTAAGCATGCTTTCGAAGCTGAAGTATGCCGCGCTGGCCTGCCAGGAAGGGGTGCCGCGTGTGCACATCGTGGATGGCACGCAGGACGAGGCCCTGCTGGCAGAACTCTTCTCTAATGAGGGCGTGGGGACGATGATCCATGCCGATGACTACCAGCAGATCCGCAAGGCCCGGGCCTCTGATGTGCCTGCGCTGCTCTCCATGATGCAGCAGAGTGTGGATGATGCCGCGCTGGTGCCGCGGAGCCGCGATGAGATCCAGTCACGGATCAAAGATTTCTTTGTCTTTGAACTCGACGGCAACCCTGTCGGGTCCGTAGCGGTGCACACCTACGAAGAGGACGGCCGGAAGATCGCCGAGCTGGCGTGCCTGTTTGTGCGGCGCTCCCACAAGAACAAGAACCACGGGCGCAAGCTGGTGGCCTTTGCCGAGGAGCAGGCCAGACAGAGGGGCTGCGAGGTGCTCTTTGCGCTAAGCACCCAAGCGTTCCGCTTCTTTGAGGAGAAGATGGGCTACACCGTGTCCGGACCTGATGCGCTGCCGCTGAGCCGCCGTGAGAAGTATGACAAGAGCGGGCGGAACTCGAAGGTGCTGGTGAAGGCGCTGAAGTAGCAACCGGGGGCTACGCAGCAGCTCCGAAAACCTGCGATGTCAGCGGCAGCGGAATGCGACGGGGCACGCTGTAAACGATACTGAAACCAGGCGTGGGATTAAGCAGCTTCGGATGGCGACGCATCGGTCAGGGAGTCTTGACGCGTGCAGCTTCGGTCTCCCGGAACTTTTTGACTTCGAGAGCGGCATCGAGACTCTGGGCGCGGGTGAGCTCGTCCTGGTAGGCGGAGAGGGCCTGGAGGTAAGTTTCACGCAGGGGGAGGAGGCGCTGGTCGCGCTGCGTGGCGAGCTGGATGAGGCTGGCGCGGTAGGTGGCGCGCAGGGGCTTGAGGAGCGCGGAGGCTGCGCTGTCTGTGGGCGGGAGGGGGGCTTTGTCTTCCACGCGTTTTTTCTCGGTGCGCAGGACCAGGGCGCCGTCGAGATCGCCGGTCTTGGTGACGGTGTCGAGGGCGCGGTCGAGCGCGGCGGTGTATTTGGTGTCGAGTGCCTGGATGGCCTGAAGGTGGCCGGGGGTGATGTCGCGCGCGATGGCGGCGGCGAAGGCCTGCTGGAGCTGCTGGATGCGGGGATCGGCGGTCTGGGTGACGCGGGCGGCGGGCGAGGGCTCGTCTGGCGCGGGAGTGTGGGTGAGGGTGCGCACCTGGATGCGGGAGAACCAGGCCTCGCCGGCGGCGACGCCCCAAGCGACGCCGTCGGCGAGGGTGGTGTCGTGAATCTCGTAGACGGGCTTGTCATTGACGAGGACCTGGAGGTGATCCCGGATGACAGAGATCTCGAGGTCGAGGGTGCCGCCGAGGGCGAAGGGCTGCGGCAGGGGGAAGCTGCCGAGGAGCCTGCCCTTTCCCTGCGTGATGGCGGTGACCTGCCCCTCGCTGATGGAGTCCTGCCCTTTGCGGATGTAAAGCATGAGCTGGTAGGAGCTGGAGTTTTTGCTGCTGAGATCGCCGCTGCAGCGGATGCGGAGCTGGGGGAAGGCGGTGTCCTCAAGGAAGTGAAGGCGGGCGCGGATGGCTCCGTCCGGGGCGTGCTGGGGCACCCAGAGGCCGTAGCCGGCGCGGGTGTGGAGGAGGCCGTCCTGCAGCTCTGCCTGGCCTTTGGGGTAGTCTTTGAGGTCCGCGCGTGTGGCGAGGATGGTCTTCCAGCCGTCAGCGTTCGGCTGCTGTGCATGGATGGCGGAGAGAAGGGGTGCTACGAGGCAGAGCTGCAGGAGGAGTTTTTTCATGGCGCAAACGTTGGATACCAGGGAGAATTGCAAGCTGAGCATTGTTGCCCTTGTCAGCAAATTCGAGATCACCCTGTCCGGGACAAATTCCAAGATGGTGAACTGATGGTCGTCACTACCTATAAACGACCTTCGAGGGGCTACGAGCTTCTGCCCAGCATTTTTTGTTGATTTTTTCACTTACCATCCTCTCACGGCCTAAAATAGTTAATATAAACACCTAGTCTAGGCGCTGAATATTTGAATAGGCCAGGGCGTTTTCGGTGATGGCGATGGCTTTGTCCTGGAGCTTTTCGCCGATGTAGCGCTGCTGGAACTCGACGCGGCATTTGCGGCTGCCTTGGGCAAAAACCACCCAGAACTCGGTGGATTTGATGCGCTTTGCGGCGCTGGTGGCGTCTGCCCAAGCATAGACCGACGAGCCGCTGCGCGACACCTGGTGCAAACCCTGAGCGGTGAGCGTGACGGAGTAACCCTGGCACTGCCATCCCAACCAGGCTACCGCCGCGCCCAGCACCAGCAGCAAGACGCTGAAGGCCAGAGTGGGTGCGATGACCTTGATACGGCCGAAGAATCCTTCATTGCCAAACTCGATGGCGAAAAACCTGGTGCGTACGTACATGGTTTTCACCAGCACCAGCGCGGCTATGACCAGCAAAGGGCCGCCGATCAGGAGCGGATAGATGTACTGATACCCGACCATGAGCGTGACGCCAGCGCCGGAGTCGAGGCCCCTGGTGAGATACGGGGAGAAATCTACCGCACGGGTGATGTCGAGAATGTAGGGCAGCGGATTCATGGAATCGGGAGGATGCGATTAAACTCGTCCGCCGCCTTGCAGGTCAAGACTTGGTTCAGTGACTTGTTTGTTGCCGGATGAAGTCCTGCACCGTCGCGACGTCTGCGGCCATGGGCCAAGTCTTCAGCGGCTTTGATTTCAGGGCCTCAAGAGTCGGGTGAGTGGGCTCGGTGCCTGTGGCCTGCTGAACGACGTCCGGGAACTTGGCCGGGCTGGCGGTGGCGAGCACCACGCTGACGCGGTCCTGCGCCATGTCGGTGAAGGCACAGGCGGTGTGGGGATCGAGTACGTACTGCCAGTCCTTCCACATCTGGGCGATGACGCGGACGATCTGCTCGTCGTCCATGCGGGTGGAGCGGAGGGAGGTCTGAGGGAGCTGGATGCTGAAGGGGGCGCCGGATTTGATCTGCGCCATGACCTCGCGCACGCGGGCCGAGTCCTGCCCAAGGATGTAGTAGAGGAAGCGTTCGAAATTGGACGCGGCCTGGATGTCCATGCTGGGGGCGTGGCTGGGGTGGACCTCGCTCTGGCGGTACTCGCCGCTGGCGAAGAAGCGGTGCAGGATGTCGTTCTGATTGGTGGCCACGCGGAAGCCACCAGCAGGCATGCCCATCTGCTGCGCCAGCCATCCGGCGAGCACGTTACCAAAGTTGCCGGTGGGCACGACGTACTCGGCGGTGGCACGCGCCTCCTCAGGGAGCCTGAGGCAGGCCCAGATGTAGTACACGCACTGTGCGAGCACGCGGGCAATGTTGATGGAGTTTACGGCTGAGAGATTGACCGAATTGGCGAAGGCGGTGTCGCCAAAGGCGTCCTTCACCACGCGCTGGGCGTCGTCGAAGGTGCCGGGCACAGGAATGGCAAAGACATTGTCCGCGCCGGTGCAGGCCATCTGGCGTTCCTGAAGGGGAGCCACGCGGCCATTGGGATAGAGGATGAAGATGGTGATGCCCTCGCGACCGAGGCAGCCGTGAATGGCGGCGGAGCCGGTGTCTCCTGAGGTAGCACCGAGGACGGAGAGGCGCTTGCCCGATTGTGCGACCTGGCGCTTGTAGAGCAGGCCGAGAAGCTGCAGGGCGAAGTCTTTGAAAGCGAGGGTGGGACCGTGAAAGAGCTCGAGGATGTAGGTCTTGTCGGTGATCTTTTTCAGCGGAGCGACGTCCGGTGAATCAAAGCGGCGATAGGCCTCGGCAGTGAGCTGGTGCCACTCCTCGGTACTGATCTCGGGAGCGAAGAGGGTAAAGAACTCTGCGGCGAGCTGGGGGTAGGTGAGCTTTGACCACGCGGGCAGCTTGTCTGCGATCGAGGGAAGCTTTTCAGGCAGGAAGAGGCCGCCGTCTGGAGCGAGACCGGCTTCGACGGCTTCAGAAAAGGTGAACGGCCGCGTCTGGCCACGAGTGGAGAGGTAGTGCATGCGAATCGAGGGGGGATGCACTGTTGCGTGGATTTGGGAGGACTCAATGGTTCTTTGTCCCCCCTTCCCTGGCAGATCGGAGTTCCTTTCTAGGCCTCGCCCACGGATCTTAGCAACAAATGCGCGGCACTCTCCGCGACACGATAACGCCCCAGCTTAGCAATGGCATCGAAAGCATCCGCGAGTGATGGAATGATTTTCTGGCGTCTGGCTGCCAACAGCACAGCGGGCAAAGCCAGCGAGGTGAGCCCCAAAGCCTCGGCCTGACGGCGCCCCTTTTTGTCATCCAACAAGATAGCTGAAGCCTGCAACTCACCTGCCAGCACGATTGCCTCGGCCTCCCCTAGATCAATCGCCTGGCGCAAACGATCCTGAAGCGGCCCAGTCGCGGCAATGCGGACCGTACACCAATCTGGCAAGCGAGAGTGAAAACTAAGAAGCTCATCCGCCACAGCCTTTGGAATAAAGATTTCTCCAAAGAGCTGCGGCAAAACCCAATCCAGGCCAGACTTGATAAGAGTCGTCAGCGCTGTGGTGTCACTGACGATGATCATGACATGGGCGATGCAGCGGACTGGCCGAACAGTCGATCAATCGTGATCAAATCCTGAGCGGCATCATCTGCCCCATAAGCCATCGGCAGTCCGCGTTCGTGCAGCTGGTGCATCATATCTGCCTTGGACAATCCCAGTGCCTCTCCCGCCTGCCCAAGGGACAGACGACCTTGATAGAAAAGCCCCACCACCATGCCAAAGATGAGCTCAGAGGCTGAGCAGTCAGCCTGTTCGGCGACGGAGTCTGGAACTTGCAGCGTCATGTTTTATGCTAGTCCTAAATTTGAGAAACTCAAACGATGCTTCCGCCAATGACCTTTACTTCCCCCGTGGAATAAAGATGTCCACCTGCTGACCGACATAGAGGGCCTGGTCTTTGGGTTTCTCGAGCTTGTAGATGACCTGGAGGACGCGGGTGTCCACGCGCTCGGTGCTGGCGCCAGTGAGGGAGACTTTGGGGATGACGTAGGGCTCGATGCGGACGAACTGGGCTTTGAACTTGCGGGTGGAGTCGCTCTTGAGGGAGAAAGTGGCGTCTTTGCCGGGGGCAACTTCCATGGCGTTTTGCTCGTCCACATCTGCGCGGACATGGAGGGTGGAGATCTCTCCGAGGACGAGGACGGGCTGTTTGTTGGAGGGGGAGGCGTACTCGCCAGTGCGGATGTTGACCTGGAGGATGGTGCCGGCGCGGGGGGCCTTGACGGTGAGGCGGTCGATAAGCAGCTCTGTCTGCTGGACCTCGGCCTTGGCAGAGGCAAGCTGGGCCTCTGCGGCCTGGAGCTGGGCTTTGGCGACGAGGACGTCGTTGGTGCGGTTGCGGAGGTCGTCCTGGCTGATGGCGCGCATGTCGGTGACGGATTTCATGCGGTCGAGCATATCCTGCACCTTGGCGAGCTGGGCGCGGGCGACGACGAGATTGGCCTCAGCGATGGCGATGGCGGCCTGCTGTTTGAGGAGGGAGGCGCTAAGTTCGCGATCGTCCAGGATGAGCAGGGCGTCGCCTTCTTTGACGGTCTGATTGACGGCGACCTTGACGGCCTCGACCAAGCCGGACACGGGCACGCCGATGGCGACATTTTCGTCCTTGGCCTCCAGGATGCCGGTGGCGGCGATGTCATCGGCCGTCTGCTTCATGGGAGGTGTGACGGGGGGCGGGGGCATGGCGGTCTCCTGGCTGCGGATGGTCTGCAGCACGATCCCCATGGCGATCACGCCAGCGATGGCGAGAAGGTAGGTGGAGTAGCGGATGGCGGAGGAGACGAGATTCATGAGGGGAGGGGCAATGACGACGGCCGGGTGAAATTACGCTCGACGAGGCGGCCCAGAAAGTCTCAAATTTGAATCATGAGCAAGGAATCTGGTCTGGCAGCGCAAATCATACGCCAAGGAGGCGAGGTGGTGGTGATCGTGCTGCTAGCAATGGGGCTGCAAATGCTGTGGGGGGCGCACTGGCTGACAGGCCACGGCTTCTGCGTGGCAGTGGTGGCGGTGGCGCTGGCCAAGACGGTCTTTTTCTTTGTGGAAAACCTGCAGCACATCCTGATGGCCACGCAGAACGACATGCCCTACCACCGTGTGCTGGGACTCATGGGGGTAAACATGGCGCAGATCACCCTGGCGTTTGCACTGGACTACTGGTGCCTGGAGACCGCAGAGCCGGAGAGCTTCAGCTCGATCAACAGCGCCTGGAGCCAGGGGGAGCAGCTGTTTGAGTTTTTCTTCTTCAGCGTGCTGAATTTCTCCTTTTTCGGCTTTGGGGATGTGACGCCGCAGACGATCCCGGCGAAGCTGGTGACGATGATGGAGGTGGTGCTGGCTTTCTTTACGGTGATCTTTCTGCTCTCGGACTTTGTGAGCCTGAAGGACTCCCTGCGCATCCGCGGGCGGGATGAGAAATGATCCGCGTCTTGCGCAGGCGGGCGGGCGCTCTAGGCTGGACGGATGGACCGACCCGCCGCCATTGCCCAGATCCGTGAAGCCTGCAAAAACATCGCCCTGCAGTTCATGAAAATCCACCCTGCCGTGCCCGGACTGGGTGACGAGGAGACACAGAAAGAGTGCCTGCGGAGCGTACATGAAATGACGGTGCTGCTGGAGACGATCAAAAAGAAGATCGGACGCCTGGAGCGCACCGACGACAGCACCCTGCTCTGACATTTGGCTTACTTGCCCGCCACACGCCCTCATACGACCTTTGCCGCCATGAAACACGCCACGCTCTGTCTTTTCCTGCTCGCCACGAGCCTGCAGGCCGAGGTGAAACTGCCCGCCATTTTTTCGGATGGCATGGTGCTGCAGCAGACCCAGCTGATACGCATCTGGGGCACCGCCGAGGTGGGGGAGGATGTGAAGGTGACCTTTGGCGATCAGACGCACAGCTCTGTCACGGACCCGTCCGGCAAGTGGTCGATCACGCTAAACCCGATGAATGCGAACGCCCAGCCCGCCAATCTGGTGGTGGCTGGAAAGAACACGATCACGGTGAAGAACGTGCTGGTGGGCGAGGTGTGGATCTGCTCCGGGCAGTCGAACATGCAGTGGACGGTGCAGCAGGCAGGAAAGGCGCAGGAGGAGATCGCAGCGGCGAATTTTCCGCAGATCCGCATGTTTAATGTGGAGCGCCGGCCAAGCCTGACGCCGGAGGCCGACTGCAAAGGAGCGTGGAAGGAGGCCAGCAGTGCGAATGCGGGGGAGTTTTCCGCCGTGGGGTATTTCTTTGGCCGACATCTGCACCAGGTGCTGAAGGTGCCGGTGGGGCTGATCAACACCTCGTGGGGTGGCACACGAATCGAAGCCTGGACCAGCGCTGAGGCACTGGAAGAACGCCCGTGTGCAGCCGAGATGCTGGCCGACTGGAAGGACGCTGTGGCAAAATGGGACGGACCGAAGGAGCAGGCCGCCTTTGACCAGCGCAAAGCCGAATGGCAGGCGCTGATACAGAAGATCGATGCCGAAAATGCCAAGCTGCCAGCGGACCAAAAGAAGCCGCGCCCCCCTGCCCCGCGCCCGCCGGATGATCCCAACAAGACACAGCACCGCCCGAGCGTGCTCTTCAATGGCATGGTGGCTCCGCTGATCCCCTACGCTGTCAAAGGTGCCATCTGGTACCAAGGAGAGTCGAATCAGAAGCGTGCCTTCCAGTATCAGGAGCTGCTGCCGACTATGATCAATGACTGGCGCAAGCAGTGGGTGGACCCCTTCTCTTTTTACATCGTGCAGCTCGCCAACTTTGGCAATGGCAAGCCCGTGAGCAAGGATCCTGGCATGCCTGACACGTGGGCGGAACTGCAGGAGGCGCAGACGCTGACAGCCCAGACTCTGGACAAATGCGGGATCGCCATCATCAACGACATCGGCGAGCAGAACGACATTCACCCGAAGAACAAGCAGGAGGTGGGACGCCGCCTGGCGCTGTGGGCTCTGGCGAAGGACTACGGCAAATCCGGCGCGGAGTACTGCGGGCCGCTCTATCTTTCCTCCGTGGTGCAGGGAGACAAGGTGAGGGTGCAGTTCACCCATACTGGCTCCGGGTTGAAGACACGGGATGGTGGTGAGCCGAAGAGCTTTCAGATCAGCGGAGCGGACCAGAAATGGGTGTGGGCCAAGGCGAAGATCGAAGGCAATGAGATCGTGGTGTGGAGTGAAAATGTGCCGCAGCCAGTGGGTGTGCGCTATGCCTGGGCCAGCTGGCCTGAGGATGCGAATCTGATCAATGCCGAGGGCCTGCCTGCATCCTGCTTCCGCACGGATGACTTCCTGCCGTCCACGCTAGGAGTGGTGTCTCCCTTCAAGGAGAATGCCCCGGCGAAGCCCGCAGCTGCCAAACCGTGATTGAGACCGCCAAGCGTGCATCTTTTCCTCTCTGATCCTGACACAGCATCCTTTCTTGCCGACGAACTGCGCCGTGCTGCGCCGGACGCGGTGCAGCATGAGATTGAGGGGCTGGGCATAGCCGCCGAGGTGCCACTGGAGGGGCTGCTACTGGCTTTTGCGAGGCAGACTCTGCCGAATGCGGCCGAGGTGACGCCCACATCCATCAACGGGTGGGCGGACCGGATTATTGACGCTGTGGCGGGTGTGTTTCCAGATGACCAGCCGTGGCGGCTGCATCTCTGGCCGCAGTATGGCGAAGGCAAGGCCGGGCTGCACCGCTGTGAGCTGATCCGAGCTGCGCTGGTGGAGCGGCTGAAGAAGAAAAGGCGGCATCTGCTGCGCTCGCTGATCGATACGGATGGTGTGTTTGATGCGACGACATCGCTGGTGCAGTGCATTCTGACTGCGCCAGAGACGGGCTGGCTGTCCGCCGCAGCGGCACCTCTGCCGCATGCCGAGCGCGGTTTGATCTCAAGCTTTCCACGTGGCGAAGTGCCGCTGGCAGATGACAAGAGCGCGCCATCGCGTGCCTTTACGAAGCTGGTGGAGTCCGAGCAGCGGCTGGGACGGAGGATCGAACGCGGGCAGACGTGCGTGGATCTAGGCGCGTCTCCGGGGAGCTGGAGCTATGTCGGCATTCAGCGCGGGGCGCATGTGATCGCGATTGACCGCTCGGAGCTGCGTGAGGATCTGATGCGCAATCCGAGGCTGCATTTTGAAACGGCTGATGCCTTCAAATACAAGCCGCCGCAGACGGTGGACTGGCTGGTGTGCGATGTGATCGCAGCGCCGCAGCGAAGCATCGACCTGCTGCTGGAATGGCTGAGGGAAAAGCGCATGCGGCAGTTTGTGGTGACGATCAAATTCAAGGGGCACGATGAGTACGCGCTGCTGGACATTCTGAAGCGGGAGGCTCCGCCGCTGTGTGAGGAGTTTCACCTGACGCGGCTGTGCGCGAACAAGAACGAGGTGTGCGCGTTTGGGGTGGTGTGAGAGGGGAGAACTTTCCCTTCTGGTTTTTGTCTCTGCAGGGCGTGGCGGAAGCGGTGCTCAAGCACCGCAGTCCGGGGACGCTAACGCGGGATGTGAGTGGAGTGACAACCTCGATTACAGCAGGGCCTCGTGGGCGCGGCCGTCTTTGGCCTCGAAGTAGAGGATGAAGGACTGGTTGACCACGGAGAAGCCGCCGGGAGTGGGGTAGTCGCCGGTGAAGTACCAGTCGCCGTATTCGGCGCCGAGGGCGGAGTGGAGGTCCGGGATGGTCTGGTAGATGACCTCCACGGTGCCATGCCACGGGGTGTCCTCGGGGCTGATCATCTGGGCGATGCGGGCGGAGATCTCCTCATCGGTGAAGGGCGCGTAGATGGCCTTCACTGCATTGCGCATCTCCTCCTTGGGCTTCCGAAGCTCTTCTTTGCAGGCGAGGTAGGTTTCGCGCACGATGTGGGCGAGACCGCGCTCACGCAGGAGTGAGACGGCGGCCTGGAAGGCGATGAACTTGCCGAGTTCGGCCATGTCGATGCCGTAGCAGTCGGGATAGCGGATCTGCGGGGCGGTGGAGCAGACGATGATGCGCTTGGGGTTGGTGCGGGCGAGGATGCGCAGCAGGCTCTTCTTGAGCGTGGTGCCACGGACGATGGAGTCGTCGATGACGACGAGATTGTCCTTCGAGGTCACGACACCGTAGGTGATGTCGTAGCTGCCGGAGACGAGCGCATCGCGTCCCGTTTCCTGGGCGATGAAGGTGCGCATCTTGATGTCCTTGAGCGCGATCTTCTCACCGCGCGGCCAGTTGCGCAGGACGAGGTCGTCGAGCTTGGCCTCGTCGAATTCGCCACGCTTGAGCATGTCCATCAGCGCCTCCTTGACGACGACACGGCGGCTTTTGCGCAGGCCGTCGAGGAAACCGAAGTAGGCGGTCTCGGCTGTGTTGGGGATGAAGCTGAGCACGGTGTGCTCGAAGTCGTTGTCGATGGCTTTGACCACCTGCGGCACCAGTTGCTCACCAAGCGCCTTGCGCTGGTGGTAGATGGCGGAGTCGTTGCCACGGGAGAAGTAAATACACTCAAAGGAGCAGGGCTTGAAGTCGCGCGGCTCGGTGAATTTCTGGATGGTCATGCCGCCGGCCGACTTGATCACGGCCACATGAGCGGGAGGCAGCTCATGGATGTCCTCTTCGGAGACGCCAAACACGGACATGAGGGCGACGCGCTCGGAGGCGATGGCGAAAATTTCGTCATTCTCGTAGTAGTGGCAGGGACGGATACCGCTGGGGTCGCGCATGGCGAAGAGGTCACCGTTTCCGATGACGCCGACGATGCTGTAACCACCGTCCCAGCGTTTGGCGGACTCCTTAACGACGGACGTCACATCGAGGCGCTCACTGATGTGGTGGGGGATGTCCACGCCGGGGATGCCGGAGTCGCGCAGTTCATGGTAGAGCTGGGTGTGGGCTTCATCGAGCTGGAAGCCAATCTCTTCGAGGACGCTCTGGGTGTCCGTGCCGAAGACGGGGTGCTGCCCGCGCTTCATCATGATCTCATTGAGCTCGCGGGTGTTGGTGAGATTGAAGTTTCCCATCACCATCAGGGTGCGCGTGGGCCAGGTGGTGCGGCGCATGTAGGGATGGAGGGCACCTTTGCCGAAGTCGCCACTGGTGCCGTAGCGGAGGTGGCCGATGTAGATCTCGCCAGCCATTTCGAACTCACGTTTGATGGCGTCCGGATCGTCCTCAAAAGAGACGAACTCCTTGCCTTCCTGGTCGCGCTCGTCCTTGCGCTGCTTGTCGATGCGGCGGGCGATGCGCTTGAACTCCTTGCGCTCGTCATCAAAGACCTGGCCGATGCGCTCGACGCTCTCCGTGCTGCGCATGCGGAACATGTAGGGGAGACCGGGAGGCATGTCGAGCTTGCAGCAGCCGATGCCCATGCCGTCCTGGCCACGGTTGCGCTGCTTTGTCATGATGGCCTGGAGGGCATCGAAGCCGTAGAGGGCGTTGCCGTATTTTTGATAGAAGTAGCCCAGCGGCTTTTTCAGCCGCACCACCGCTATTCCGCACTCATGACTGATTGGGTCGCTCATCGTTAAGGAGCGCCTATCTTTGGCATGTGGCGGGAGGAGTGCAAGACGTGGAAAAAGTTTCTCGCGGAGGTGTCTGGAATGACTTTCAAGACGTAATTTGGAATCTTGCGTTTAATCTCAATCCCAACTGTCGCGAGCATCTGAAGACTTAATTGCGATTAATACTTAATAGTCACGCATTGAGTCCTTCATAACATGAGGTGTTTTGCAGCCAAGGCTGAATCGTCAAACCTCATGCCATCCGAGCATTTATTTTAATCACTCAACGAATCTGTTTCGAGCAGAGCAGGGAGCCGGGCTGTCAGGATGGCATGCTCCATGCATCTGGTGCCAATACCCCCATGAAAACTCCCTCCTCCGCCACTTTCTGGCTGCCCGCCCTGACGCTGGCGGCGATGCTGACCCACCAAGCAGCCTACCCGGCGATTCCGGAACTTGGCACCAATCTGCCCGTGCCCGCCGCGCAGCCGGAAATCCCCCCGCCGCAGATCCCTGAGGAGCCGCTGCCGGGCATCATGCTGAGGAAACTGGCGTTTGACCGCGAATTTGACTCCCCTGTGATGCTGGCCTCCCTGCCGGATGCCAGCGGAGAGCAGGTGATCGCGATGCAGCGGGGGGAATTCTGCGCCGTACGGCTGGACGGCAGCGGCCAATGGCGGCCATTTCTCGACTTTCGGGAGAAGATGAAGGGGGTGGTGCTTTTTGAAGAAGGGGTGCACGGCATCGCCTTTCACCCGCGCTTTGCCGAGAACCGGCTTTTCTACCTGAGCTATTCGCAGAACAATCCGCGCCGGACGGTGATCAGCGAGATGAGAGCCTCCAACTCCAAGGATTCCACGCCTGACGCGCTGCCGGAAACGGAACGCATTCTAATGGAGATCCCCCAGCCACTGGCTGACCACTGGGGCGGCCACATCCTGTTTGGCCCGGACGGCTTTCTCTACATCGCCCTGGGTGATGGTGGCCTGCGCAACGACCCCTACCGCCAGGCGCAGAACCCCTGGGTACTGCATGGCAAGATCCTGCGGATCGACGTGAATGGACGCAGCGGTGCGCTGCCGTATGCGATTCCGGCGGACAATCCCTTCACTCAGGTGCAAACGGTGCGGCAGGAGATCTTTGCGCTGGGTTTCCGGAATCCCTGGGGGCTTTCCTTTGATGCGCGCACGGGGCAGCTGTGGTGCGCGGATGTGGGGCAGGATCTATGGGAGGAGATCAACCGCGTGGAAAGCGGCGCGAACTATGGGTGGAGCGAACGGGACGGGCCGACGAAGAGCAGCTTTCACACGAACAGCTTCCTGCCTGAAACGAACACCACCGACCCTGTGCATGCCTACACACGAATGAGGGGCGAGGGCATCTGCATCGTGGGCGGACTGCTGTACCGAGGCGAGAAGCTGCCGCAAATGAACGGGGCCTTTGTGTTTGCCGACTGGGGGTACGGCACCGTCTGGGCACTGGGAATGGATCCTGCCAGCGGCCAAGCGGTGAAGCGCCACCTGGTGCACCGCAAAGATCCCGAGCACAAATTCAACCCCACGCTGGTAACAGCTGACGTGGATGGCGAACCAGTGCTGCTTTCCCAGGAGGGCTCAGTGTACCGACTGGAGAAAGACGAGGACTGAGCGGCGCTTTGCTGCAAGACGATGATCATGGCCACGTTCAAGGCGGGCCATGAAGATCTGTCTCACCACCCTGATTGTCCTGCTGCTGAATGCGGCTGCGCTTGCCCAAAACAAGCCTGATGTGCTCTTCATCGCCGTGGATGACCTGAACGACTGGACGAGCTACCTCGGCGGCCATCCGCAGACGAAGACGCCAAACATCGACCGGCTGGTGGCACGAGGCACAGCTTTTACCAACTCCCACTGCGCCGCGCCTGCGTGCAATCCCTCCCGCGCGGCGCTGATGAGCGGACTGAGGCCATGGCAGACGGGGATCTACACCAACGGCGATCCTGCACAGGGGGTGCTGAAGGATGTGAACACGATCAACCGCCACTTTCTGGCGAACGGGTACAACACCCTCGGCGGGGGCAAGATCTACCACGGCTACGGCAGTGAGGGGCGCACCGACACGTGGACGGAGTGGGCAGGACTGTTTCCCAGCATCAAGGAGCATGAGGAAAACCTGAACGGACTCAACCGCGGCCACTTTGACTGGGGTGCAGTGGATGCCAAAACCGCCGACATGGGCGACTACAAAGCCACGGACTGGGCGATCAACCATCTGAAAACAGCGCCGACAGACAAGCCGCTCTTCCTGGCGCTGGGCTACATCAAACCACACCTGCCGTGGTATGTGCCGAAGGAGTATTATGACCGCTTTCCTCTGGCGGAGATCAAGCTGCCGGTGACGAAGGACGACGACCTCAATGACATCCCCAAAGCAGGCGTGAAGATGGCCGGCCCTGAAGGCGACCATGCAGCGGTGCTGAAAGGAGACCAGTGGAAGAAAGCCGTGCAGGCCTATCTGGCGACAATCTCATTTCTCGATGACCAGGTGGGCCGGCTGCTGGATGGGCTGGATCAGAGCCCGCGCAAGGACAAGACGATCATCGTGTGGTGGACGGACCACGGCTGGAATCTCGGCGAGAAGCAGCACTGGCGTAAGTTTGCGCTGTGGGAGGAGACGACACGCACCAGCATGGCGATCGTGGCTCCCGGTGTGACCAAGCCGGGCACCACCTGCAGCGCGCCGGTGGATTACACCAACATGTACCCCACGCTATGCCAGCTGACCGGCCTGCCGGTGCCTGAGCACGTCAAAGGCGCGAGCCTGATGCCGCTGCTAAAAGACCCGGCGGCGAAGTGGGACGGCGTGGCCGTGTGCACCCATGGCAAAGGGAACCACGCCGTGCGCGATGCGCGCTGGCGCTACATCCGCTATGCGGACGGATCTGAGGAACTCTACGATCATGAGAAGGATCCGTATGAGTGGACCAATCTGGCGGGTGAAGTGGGCATGAGTGACATCAAGGCCCAGCTAGGAGCCGTGCTGCCGAAGGAGGAAGTCAAAGCGATCTCTGATGAGACCAAGAAGGGCAAAGGCGGTGGCAAAAAGCAAAAAAAGAAGAAGGAAGAGTGAGCACTACGGCCCTTCCTGCTGGAGCTTAAACTTCACGCCGTGCTTCAGCGCGGCCTGGGACCACCGAGCGAAGCTCCAGCCCTGCGGACTGGCTTTTTTCTTGTCCACCTCCAATGGCAGGAAATGCACCACGAGGGCTCCTTTGGTTTTATCCAAGACCTCCATTTTCAGAAACTGTTTCCACTCCGAAAAGAGGCGCTCCACTTTTGCCTCATTACCCGCATAATCCGCCACTGTGAGCTTGAGCGTGGCCAGATACGGCATGCCGTGGAGAGGGTAGGCATCGCGCACGGCCTGGGCGATCTGCTGGTCGCTGACGACAGCGGGATCAAAGGTCACCGTGGCGTAGCTGTCGAGGATCTGGGCCACATTGACATCCGCCACGCCTTTCGTATCTGTGATGGACTGCTGCACCATGTAAACGCAGCTGCCGCACTCCATGCCGGAGACATAAAAGGTGCGAGTGACGGGCTCGGCAGCCGAAAGTGCGGAGAAGGCAGTCAACAAAGAGAGGGAGAGGAGCAAAGTGCGCATGGAAAAAGAATCAGACAAGACCGCGAATGGGCTCGCCGCGTGAGACGACATTAAGGAGGCCCTGAGGGAGACCATCGGTGACACGTGCCATGCCGACATCCACGAGTGTGTGCATGATGGTGCTGATCAGGTCGGGGATGGTGACGGGCTGGGAGGCGGGTTCGCCGCCATTGCGTGAACTCTGGCCGATGACCTGGCCCATTTTGAGACCGCCGCCATAGATCATGAGCGGGGCGAGGCCACCCCAGTGGTCGCGGCCGCCTTTGAGATTGATCTTGGGAGAGCGGCCCATTTCGCCGCAGCAAACGAGCATGATTTTATCCCGCAGGCCACGAGACTCGATGTCCTCGATCAATGCGGAGACGGCATGATCAAAAGGGCGGCCGACATAGTCCATGCCAGTGCGGCAGGGGGCATTGTTGTTGTCCGCATGCATGTCCCAGACAAAGCTGGTGGTGACGGTGACGAAGCCGCAGCCACGCTCGCAAAGGCGCCGGGCTAAGAGGAGCAACTTGCCGAGAGAGGCGGCGTTGTCGGCGTAGTGGTCGCGGTTGTTCCACTCGGTGCTGATGCGGTCCTTGGGCAAAAGGGGCGCTGTGTCATAGCGGGCGATGAGACGAGGATCTTCCCTGGAAAGATCAAAGGCGTCTGAGACTCCACGACGCAGCACATCAAAGGCAAGCGCCTGAAACTCGGACATGCCAGCCACGGACTGGCAGGCGTCCATGGTGCGCTTCCAGTGGTCCAGCGATGTCAGGAGAGCGCGGCGATCATCCAAGCGGCTCTGGAGCATGCTCAGCGTCATGTCTGCCTGAGCACCGCTGCCCGCACCTGGAACAAAGGGCTGGTAGGTGGAGCCAAGCTCTCCGCTGGAAGTGAAGTCGCCGAATGTTTTGATGACGGGCCTGGCTGCAGGCGCAACAGCCTGAGGGAAGAGCGCCACATTCGTCGGCATGGCGCTGCCCTGGCGCAGAGGTCCGGCCATGCGGGAATAGAGAGAGCCCAAGTTTGCCTTAAGCGTGTCCTTGCCGACGATGGTCTTGATGTCGTGCACGGAGTCTCCGGTGACGAAGGAGCGCACGATGCTGAATTTATCCGCCAATCTGGCCAACCTCTCAAAAGTGCTGCCGAAAGTGACTCCTGGGAGCGAGGTTTTGATCTCGCCCGTGACGCTGCGGATTTCGGAGGGTGCATCCATCTTGGGATCAAAGGTCTCGAACTGAGACGGCCCGCCGTGCATGAAGAGGAAGATGACGGATTTGTCCTTGAGGAGAGATTTTTTCGAGGCCGCCAGGGACTTGAGAGCCATGAGATCTCCGAGCGCAAGGCCACCCAGCCCCAGCCCGCCGATGCGCAGGAAATCGCGCCGCTGCAGGCGGGAGGAACCCAGGCTGAGGTCGGAAAAGGTGAGCATGACCCGCTTTATACGGCGACGGGAGGGGGCTCCTTCCTGATTGTGCTTGCCTCCCACGGTGGTGTTCGGGATGGTCGCAACATCATGCGCATCCATCGTTCTCTTCTCGTCCTCGGATTGCTGACCCTCGGAGCCGCCGCCGATTCGACTGAGTGCCTGCACTGCAACAAGCAGCTGATGCCGCAGCCGCTGAAGCTGATCCCCGGACGGAAATACGCCAGGGACCGGCGCGCTGACATCATGCATGTGAAGCTGGATGTGACGCCGGACTTTGCCAAACGCACAGTCTCAGGCACGGCGACACTGCGCTTCAAGCCGATAGCGCTGCCGCTGGACAAGCTGGAGCTGGATGCGGTGGATCTGCACATCCACTCCATCACTGCAACGGGAGCGCAGGTGGCGGAGCATCAGGTCACGGCGGACAAGCTGATCCTGACCTTTGCCAAGCCGATCGCGCCGGATGCGGAAGCGAGCGTGAGCATCACCTACGATGCACGGCCGGATCATGGCTTGTACTTCCGCACGCCGGAGATGGGCTACAATCAGGGAGACACACAGGTGTGGAGCCAGGGAGAGGCAGAGGAGCACCGCTTCTGGTTCCCGAGCCATGACTACCCCAACGAGCGCTTCACCAGCGAGGTGATCTGTCATGTGCCGAAAGGCATGCAGGTCATCTCCAACGGCACGCTGCAAAGCGAGAAGGCGGAAGGAGAAGGACGGGTGGTGTTTCACTGGCTGCAGGACAAGCCGCATGTGAACTACCTGATCGCCCTGGCGGCGGGCTATTTCCACAAGCTGGAGGACAAGGCGGGCACACTGCCGCTGGCGCTGCTGGTGCCGCCCTCCCACAAGGATCAGGCGGCTAATGCTTTTACGGACACGCGCAGGATTATTGAGTTCTACCAGAAGGAGACCGGCGTGCCGTTTGCGTGGGACAAGTATTACCAGGTGTACTGCCTGGACTTCATCGCCGGCGGAATGGAAAACACGAGCTGCACGTTTGAAGCGGCGGACATGCTTTTTAACTCTGACACCGAGCAGCTGCGAAGCCTGCATGAGCTGGATGCGCATGAGACGGCGCATCAGTGGTTTGGCGATCTGGTGACCTGCCGTGACTGGGCGCACCTGTGGCTGAACGAGGGATTTGCCAGCTACTACACGATCCTCTACGAGGAGCAGAAGCTGGGTGCTAACGCGATGAAGTACGCCCTTTGGAAAGAGGCGCAGCAGGTGTTTCAAGCGAACGACACGAGGCCTATCGTGTGGCGTGACTACGGCGACCCAATGCAGCAGTTTGACTCGCGCGCCTACCCGAAAGGCGCGTGGGTGCTGCACATGCTGCGCAGCCAGCTTGGCCCGGATCTTTACCGTAAGTGCATCACGAAATATCTGGAGCGGCACCGCAACGGCATCGTGCGCACGGAGGATCTGCAGGATGTGATTGAGGAAGTGAGCGGGCTGTCGTTTGACCAGTTTTTTGACCAGTGGCTGTTCCATGGGGGCGTACCAGAGCTGAAGATCGACTACTCGTGGGATGCCGGAGCCAAGCTGGCAAAGATCACGGTGAGACAGACGCAGAAGCTGAGCGAGCAGGTGCGGCTTTTCCGCGTGCCGCTGCCCGTGGGGTTTGCGGTGGCGGGGCAGAAAGAGCTGCTGCGCTTCAAGGCGGATGTGAGCAAGGATGTGGAGGATTTTTATTTTCCCCTGCCCTCGCAGCCGGAACTGGTGCGCATTGATCCTGACTACACCGTGCTGGCGAAGATCAGCTTCACCCCGCCAGGGCCGCTGCTGGACCGGATGCTGCAGTCGGATGTGATTGGCAGGCTGCTGGCCATCGGGATGCTGGGAGAAAGCCACATCGACAAACTCGGCAAGGCTCTGCGCGAGGACAGCTTCTACGCCGTGCGTGCAGAGGCGGCCAGAGCGCTGGCAAAAATTTCCGAACCTGAGGCGCGCGCGGCACTCATCGCAGGCAGCAGCGGGCAGACGGATGCCCGTGCGCGCAGAGCCATCGTGCAGGCGCTGGCTGCGCTGAACACGCCGGAATCCCAGGCCACGCTGTGGCAGATGGCGCAGAGTGAGAAGAACCCCGACATCCTGGCCAGCATCATCGAATCCTGGGGCGCACGCCCCGGAGACAAGGAAGTGGCCGGAGCCCTCCGCAAGAACCTGAAGGGCAGCAGCTTTAATCACAGCCTGGAGATGGCCGCTGTCCGAGCCCTGCGCGCGCAGGACGATGAGTCTGCCGTGGCCGATGTGCTGAGCCGCCTGCAGGGGCTCAATGATCTCAGCGGGCGCTATGCAGGCAGCGCCTTTGATGCGCTGGCATTCCTGGCCCGACGCCCCACCAACCCGCAGCGTGAAGCGGTGCGTGAGTTCCTGACAGCCAAGCTGAACGACCCGCGCACGTCCTGGCGCATCGGCAGCGCGAAAGCCCTGGGCACGCTGCGTGATCCACGAGCACTGGCCGTGCTGGAACCGCTGATCCGGGGAGGTGCTGATGCCCCCATTGATCCAGTGCGTGAGGCCGCTGCCAAATCTGTGCAGGACATCCGCGCCAGCCTGGAGAGTCCTGCCGACTTGAAAAAGCTGTGGGATCGTGTGCAGCAACTGCAAAAGCAGTCTGAAGAACAACAGAAGGAAATCGAGGCCCTGCAAAAGAAAGGGCAGGCGGCCGCGCCGGTGAAAAAGGCAGCCAAGTAACTCCCATGCGATTCCCCCGATTGCTAAACATGGCCACGCGTGTGGTCAAAGACGCGCTGCAAACGCTGCCCGAGGACATCCGGAACGAGGCTGCGGACTGCCGCATCGAGTTTGTGGAGATGGATTCCCTGATGGACACGGATGAGGATCTGGACCCCGATCTGCTGGGACTGTTTGAGGGCAATGCGCGATGTGATCCCCTGCCGGAATCACCGGATGAAATGCCGCGCATCCTGCTCTTTCTGGACAACCTGTGGGACGAGTGCGGAGGAGACCTCACGATCTACCGGCATGAGGTACGCATCACGTTTCTCCACGAACTTGGCCACTACCTCGGCCTGGACGAGGATGAGGTAGCGGCATTGGGACTGGCGTAGCCAGCAGGGACTAGCATTTGATGACCTGGGTGCTGGCGATCAGGTCATGAATGCAGCGGCGATCCTCACGGAAGATGAAAAAGATGTCCGTGATCGAATAAAGCAAGCCGATCAAGGGGATGGCACCGATGATGCCATTCACAAAGCCGCGCAGGATCACCGCTTTGACGAAACCTGCATTCTGGCAGTCCGGGTGAGTCACGATACGGATTCCCAGCCATTTTTTCCCAAGGGTCTGCCCTTTCGTGCTGAGGAGCACCAGATTGTAAATGATCAGCGCCAGAAAGCCGATACCGGCCACAGCAAAGCCAATCTGGGCCCCACTCGTCAGTCCTTCCTGATGCTTGCCCTCAGCCATGCCCATGCTGAACATGGCAAAGAAGTAGGGCACCCCGACGACAACCATGGCCACCAGGGAATCCAACATGGCAGCACCAAGGCGCTGCCCCAGAGAGGCCAGCTCTCGTGCCGGAGCCATGGCTGAGGAAACCACATTGGCCTGAGGAGCCGCATAGGGGTTGAACTCAGACTGCAGAGCCGACGGCTGCGCAGAGCCCGCAAAGCGACCGCCAACAGGCTGCCAGTCCGCCATTCCCTCAGTCCAGAGCAGATCTGTGGACAAAATGCTGCCTGAAGCGAGGCCCGACTGAATGTCCTGTTCGGCATAAACCCCAAGCTGCTGACCATTGCGTGCGATGTGATATTGGCTCATGGCCTGCGACAGTTAAAAATCACACCGAAAAGTCCAGTAAAGGATTTTCCAAACTGAATCTTTTTTATCCTAGCCCATCCTGCGCCGTCCATGCAGAGCCTGATAGAGAGTCAGCTCATCGACGTGATCCAGTCCACCGCCGGCAGGCATGCCCTGAGCCAGGCGGGTAATGGAGATGCCGGCCGGACGCAGGAGGTCCGCGATGTAGCTGGCGGTGGCCTCCCCTTCGACATCCGAGCCGAGGGCGAGAATGACCTCTTCAGCATGCAGATCGCGCACACGGTGTACCAAGGCCTCCATGCGGAGGTCCTCAGGAGTTACATTGTCGAGTGGTGAAAGACGGCCACCGAGCACATGGTAGAGGCCCTGAAACGCCCCGGAGCGCTCCATGCGGAGCACGTCCGCCGCCTGCTCAACGACACAGAGCATACGCTGCTGGCGGCGGGGATCATGACAGAGCTGGCAGTGGGAGTCGCTCTCGATGAAGAAGCCACAATCGGCACAGGCGATGATGCGCTCCCTGGCCTCCAGGAGGGTGTCTGACAACGCGGTGATGCGCTCGTCCCGCATCTGCAGCAGCCAGAGCATGAGCCGCTCTGCACTGCGCGGGCCGAGGCCGGGCAGCGATTTGAGCTGGGCCACGAGACGCTGGATGGCGGGTGGGTAGTCGATGCGCACGGCGATGGTTGTCAGGTCGCGGCGAGTTTGCGCGCGTGTTTTGGCGTCTCTTTGCCGGAAGCGGGTTTGTCCTTCAGCGCCTGTTCGACGCGTTCGGTGAAGTGCTTGAGCGGCGGATCCTCACGCCCGTCGACGGCAGCGCTGGCAAAGCTTTCCTGAGCCTGCTTGAGATCTCCTTTGCGATACTGAACCACGCCCTGCCAGAAGGCATCGCGAGCAAGGGTTTCTGATTCTGAGAGGGAGCCTTTTTCGCCAAGGAGCTCATAGACCTCGCTCATCTGAGAGGCGGAGCCGGTGGCGCTCACCATATCCATGGGACGGACCTCGGCAGAGTCTTTCACGAGCGCGTAGGTTTTGGCACTGAGTAGCACGCGGCTTCCATAGTCGGCATTCAGCAGGCAAAGCTGGGCGGCGAAGTCGATCACATCCCCCACGGCGCTGAAGCTTTCAAAATGGTTGATGCCAAAGAGGCCGCAAACTGCGGGGCCGGAGCTGAAGGCCACGCCGATCTGCGCCTTCTTGCCAAAGCGCTGCTCGATCTCGCGAACCAAAGAGTCCACATGCGCGCGCAGCACTGCGGCTGCCTGCAAGGCGTGCAGAGCGTGGTGCTCATCTGACAGCGGGAAACCGAAGAAAACACGCACCTGACGGGCATCGCAGTCGTCGAGATAGGCTCCGCGCGAAACGAGGAACTCCGTCATGCTGCGCTGAAAGTGCGTGGCCAGCTCTTCAAACTGCGGGGCTTCGATTCCGGTGGAGAGCTCTGCATGATTCAGCAGGCGGCAGGTCAGCACAGTGATGTCGCGGCGCTCGGTCATTTTGGCGGGATTGTTCAGGTCCACCAGCTGCTCAAAGAGGCGCGAGGAAAGGCGGCCGACGAAGTAGTCGCGCATGACATGGCTGCGATAGGCATTGACCGAGCCACCGACGGCAATGCCCGCAATGCCAGCCAGCCAAAGAGCCACCGAACCGGAGACGGGCTCAAACAGGATGCCTGACATGGCCATGATGCAGGCAAAGGTGACCGTGAGGAAGGTGCCGCCGAGCAGGAAGGCGTAACGCCGCCACTGAGAGGGCATCTCGATGCAGACCCAGGCGCTGATGAAGGCCATGACGGTGTAGTAGCCGTACTGAAGCAAAACGGCTTTTTTGAGGCCGCCAGCAGGGAGAATGAAGCCACGGGCATAGAGGGCGGCAAACCAGTCGGCGGTGCTTTTGAAAAAGCCGAAGTGATACAAGGCCAGCATGGGGATGCAGACGAGCACCCCGATGAACATGGCGGCGGCATGGTTGCGATTCATGGGTTGGATGAGTCGGGGGTGATGTCGATGATGGTGGAGGCTGGCTGCGAGGGCTGATGACGGCAGGCGTTCACGACGAGATCGCTGACATATTTGTCCGGATTGGCGACAGCCTCAGCCGTGATGACAAAGCGAGTGAGCCCTGTGCTGCGAGTGACCAGCTTGAGGCCAAAGGGATAGTCTTTGAAGAGCCTGGCGCACAGGGCCTCCACGTGCATGCCCTCGCGCTGAGCGCGGGCGGCCAGGGCAGAGATGGCATCGCTTTCAAAATCGAGCGTCATGCCGTGATCTCGCTGGAAACGCTCGGCGAATGCCCGGACCTCTCCGGCATGAGCGGCGCCCAGTTCGCGGAGCTGGCCGGCGGCCTCGGCGCGGCAGCGGACAAGCGTCTGCTCAGGCTCAGTCACGAGCGCGCCATCCACCACGAGTTCCGGCAGGCCGAGGCTGGGCATTTCAAACTTAAAGTCCCGCAGCACACGCTCCCAGGCGGTGACGAGACCACGCGCGCCGGTCTTTTCATCCTCGGCACGGTGAGCGATCTCGCGCAGCGCATCATCCTTGAAGACGACCTTCACTCCATAGGCGGCGAACTCGCGCTCATACTGGCGGATGAGGCTGCCCTCGGAGTTTTTCATGATCTGGAACATGTCGTCAGCGCTGAGGGGATCGCAGACCACTCGCACGGGGAGGCGACCGATGAACTCAGCCTCGAAACCGTAGTCGATGAAGTCCCGGGTGCGCGCTTCACGGAAGAGGTGCTCGGCGGCAGTGGACTTGGCATCCGCCGAGATGAAGCCGATGGATTTCCGATTGGTGCGCTTTTCGATGATCTTCTCCAGACCGCTGAAGGCACCGCTGACAATGAAGAGGATATTGCGCGTGTTCACGACCTCGCGGCCAGTGCGGCCTTTGCGGGTGTCGAACATCATCTGCATCTGGCTGCGGATGTCATTGGGGGCGTAGAGAGAGACCTCGGTCTCTTCCATGAGCTTGAGCAGGGCGGTCTGCACGCCGCGCCCGCTGACATCGCGCCCGAGGCGCTCGGGGCCGCTGCTGAGCTTGTCGATCTCGTCCAGATAGATGATGCCGTGTTCGGCCAGTTCGATGTCGCCATTGGCCTTGGCCACGAGGTCGCGCACGAGGTCATCCACATCTGCTCCGACGTAGCCGGTTTCGCTGAACTTGGTGGCGTCCGCCTTGACGAACGGCACACCGATGAGATCGGCGATGTGTTTGACGAGGTAGGTTTTTCCGACGCCGGTGGGGCCAATGATAATGACGTTCTGCTTGGAAAATTCGAGCCTGGAGACACCGGATTCGGCCGAGCGATCCTCGCGAAGCATGCGAGCGTGGTGGTAGTGGTCGCACACGGCGGTGGCCAGCACCTTTTTAGCCTCGTCCTGACGGATCACAAAGCGGTCCAGGTGCGCCTTGATGTCGGCGGGCCGCAGGGTGAACTCGAAGGCTTTGGCATTGTCCGGCTTGCTCTCCTCGACGGGCTTCTCCTCGCCATGCGGGATGGCGCGTGCGCCCGGGCCTTCGACGCGGGTAAAGAGCACCTGCCCGCCGAGGGTGTTTTTGATGAAATCCTCCAGCTTGCGCGTGATCTCCTCCGGACTGCCGGGGGCTTTGGGCTTTTCTGGCTCTGGAAATTCTGGCGGGTGATCGCTCATGGGGAAACTGACAGTGCGCGAGGCGAAGCCTGCTGACAAGCGGCACGATGCATGCTCCGCGCATGACAAGAAATGCTCTTTTTCAGGGTTGCACGGACCTTTTGACATTTCATACTCCGCCCCCCGCATTATGTCCGCACCCGTCAAAGTCGCCGTCGTTGGAGCCAGTGGTTATTCTGGAGCTGAGCTCCTGCGCCTGCTGCTGAGGCATCCCAATGCAGAGCTGGTGGCAGTGACCTCACGCTCCCTGGCAGGCAAAGCCCTCTCCAAAGAGTTTCCGCGCTTCCGCGGCGTGGGAGTGGCGGACTCGCTGACTTTCACGGTGCCGGATGCCGCCGCCCTGAAAGCCGCCGGTGCCGAGATCGCCTTTCTGGCCGTGCCGCATGGCGTGGCCGCCGAGTATGCCAAGCCGCTGCTGGAGCTGGGGCTGAAGGTGATCGACCTCAGCGCGGACTTCCGCCTGCGGAGCCCGGCGCTGTATGAGGAATTTTACGGTCATGCGCATCCAGCGCCTGAGCTGCTGGATGAGGCCGTGTATGCGCTGCCGGAAGTGCGCGCGGAGCAGATCAAGGCTGCGCGGCTGATCGCCTGCCCGGGCTGCTACCCCACCAGCATCCTGCTGCCACTCATCCCGCTGCTCAAAGCAGGCCTGCTGGCAGACACGCCTCTGGCCGTGGCCAGCATGAGCGGAGCCAGCGGTGCGGGCCGCAAGGAGAGCATCCCCCTGCTCTTCTGTGAAGTGCAGAACAGCGTGCGCAGCTACAGCGTGCCGGTGCACCGCCACCTGAGCGAGATCGGGCAGGAGCTGGCCCTTGCCGCAGGCCGCGAGGTGAAGCTCTCCTTTGTGCCACACCTGATGCCCACGCATTCAGGCATCTGCACCACCACCTTTGCGCAGCTGCAGCCCGGAGCGACGCTGGAACAAATCAGCGCCGCGCTGCATTCGGCCTATGACAAAGCGCCCTTCGTTCGTTTGCTCGGAGTGAACCAGTCTCCCGACACCAAAAACGTCACCGGCACCAACTTCGTGGACATTGGCTGGTCCTACGACGCCCGCGCGGGACAGCTCATCCTGATGAGCACGGAAGACAACATCGGCAAAGGCGCCTCCGGCCAAGCCGTGCAAAACATGAACCTTATCTGCGGTTTCGAGGCCACCGCAGGCCTGCTCAACATCTGATATGGCTGCCAAACCCACCGAAGAGCGCGAGTGCCGCGTCCCATTCAAAGTCATCGAAGGCGGCGTGACCGCCGCGAAAGGATTCCGTGCCAGCGCGGTGACGTGCGGCATCAAGAATCCCGAGGCCACACGCCTGGACCTGGCGCTCATCGTTTCGGACAGCCCCACCACGACTGATGCGGTCTTCACCACGAACAAGGTGCGCGCCGCCTGCGTACGCGTGTGCCAGCAGCATATCAAGGAAAGCGACACGCGGGCGATCATCGCCAACAGCGGCAACGCCAACGCCTGCACAGGCGTGCAGGGCATCCAGGACGCCAAGGCCATGACGAAAGCCGTGGCCGAGGAGCTAGGAGTGAAGATGCGCCAGGTGCTGGTGTGCTCCACCGGGATCATTGGCATGCCCATGCCAATTGAGCGAGTCATCGTGAAAGTACCGGATGCCGTGGCGAAGCTGAATCCCGAGGGCTCCGAGGATGCGATGCGCGCCATCATGACGAGCGACACGCGGCCGAAGACCTTTGCGGTGGACGTGCCGTGCGGCAAGGGAAGCTTCCGAATCGGCGGCATTGCGAAAGGTGCGGGCATGATCTGCCCGAACATGGCCACGATGCTGTGCTTCATCACCACCGATGCGAAGATCGGCAAGGATGAGCTGCACCGCTCCATGCGCTATGCGGTGGAGAAGAGCTTCAACTGCATCACCATCGACGGAGACACCAGCACGAACGACACGGTGATCGTGATGAGCAACGGCCAGGCTGATGCGCCCACGATCAAAAAGAACTCACCCGAGGCCGAGCTTTTCCGCTGCGCCCTGCACAAGGTGATGCTGGAACTGGCCAAGATGATCGTGTGCGATGGCGAGCGCGTGACCAAGTTTGTCGAGATCCGTGTGCGCAACGCCCGCACACTGGCAGACGCGCGCAAAGTGGCCGAGACTGTGGCCAAGTCCCTGCTGGTGAAGTGTTCCTTCCACGGCTGCGATCCGAACTGGGGCCGCATCATCCACGCCGTGGGCTACTCCGGCGCACGTATTCGTGAAGAGCTGATCGACATCTACTTCGGCGGCCTGCAGGCCTGCAATGGCGGCCTGGCCACGAAAACCCCGGTGGCAGAAATGGAGAAGATCGTGAAGGAGCCCAAGTTTACGGTGACCATCGACCTCAACCTGGGCACCAGCGGCTACACCGTTTACACCAGCGACCTGTCCGAAGAATACGTGGACTTTAACAGCTCGGAATACTCCGCCGCCATTCACGCGAAGCGCCAGAAGGGCTTTGCGTGAGGCTGACTGTCAGAAGAGCCCAAGCCGCATGAGAATGGCGAAGGCTCAAAAAAGCGTGTTTCAGCCAAGGCGCTTACAAGCCTCTCCAAAAGTTCAGCCATGCAGGCCACTGAGATACTGCACGAGCAGTGTACTGACGGAGAAAACAACCTGGCCACATCGGCATTTTTTCAATGCCCACCCATCCTGTCAAGCATGGTCTGCAAGTGGAAATGCGGGCTGTAAAATGGAAAAAAGCCACGCGTGCGGTGCTTGACGTGACGGTCAAATCCGCTCCTTTGCGTCTTCCCCAAATTTTCATCCATGTCCGCCCCAGACAACCAGACCTCCAAATCCGCCGTACTGCTCGAAGCCCTGCCCTACATGCAGAGCTTCCGAGGCTGCACGTTTCTGATCAAGGTGGGTGGCAGCGCGATGGAAGACCCCGTGCAGGTGGACTCCTTTCTGCGCGATGTCGTTTTCCTCGAAGCCGTGGGCATCAATCCCGTGATCGTGCATGGTGGCGGCAAGGCGATCTCCAAGGCCATGACCGAGTCCGGCCTGCAGGCCAAGTTTATCAACGGCATGCGGGTGACCGACGACGAGACGATCAAGATCGTCGAAGAGACTTTGGCACGCGTGATCAACCCGGAGATCGTGAACAAGATCAACACCTTTGGCGGCAAGGCTGTAGGCATCCCCGGAACGGAAGTGTTTCTGGGCGAAAAGATGAAAGGTGATCTCGGCTGGGTGGGCGAGGTAAACGACTGCAAGCTGGGCTTGATCCAGGCGGCTGTGGCGGGTGAGTTTGTCCCCGTGGTGTCCCCCGTGGCCCGTGAGCTGGCCTCTGGCAAGACGCTGAATGTCAATGCCGACCTAGCCGCCTGTGCGCTGGCCAAACGCCTGAAGGCCACGAAGCTGATCTTTCTGAGTGATGTGCGCGGTGTGATGCGCGACCCGAAGGATGATGCCACCCTGATCCCCAGCCTGGACGAGGCATCCATCGCCAAACTGAAAGCGGAAGGCGTCATCAGCGGCGGCATGATCCCGAAGGTGGACTCGTCGCTCGACTCCCTGCGCGGCGGCGTGGGCAAGGTACATCTCATCGACGGCCGCCTGCCGCATGCGCTGATTCTTGAAATCTTCACCGACGGCGGGATCGGCACTGAAATCCATTTGTAATCCTGAGATGAGAACGAGTGATCAACTGATGCAGGAGTATCTCCTGCCAAACTACGGTCGTTACAACGTGTGGCCTGTACGCGGTGAAGGACCGTATGTGTGGGATCGCGACGGGAAGAAGTACCTCGACTTTGCCGGAGGTGTGGCCGTGTGCCCGCTTGGGCACTGCCCGCCGCCAGTCGTGAAGGCGCTGACGGAGCAAGCGAACACGCTGATCCACGTCTCGAACTGGTACTGCATCGACAAGCAGGCGGAGCTGGCGCACATCCTCGTGGAGGAGTGTGTGGGCCTGCCTGGGAAATGCTTCTTTTGCAACAGCGGCGCTGAGGCCAATGAAGGCCTGCTGAAGCTGGCGCGGAAGTACGGCCAGCAGACCGGCGGGCGGTATGAGATCATCACCTTCACCGGCTCCTTCCACGGACGCACCTTTGGCGCCATGACGGCCACAGCGCAGGAGAAGATCCACGGGGGCTTTGGACCGCTGCCGCCTGGATTTGTCTATGTGCCATTCAATGACATCGCCGCGCTGGAGGCAGCCATCACAGACAAGACAGTGGCCATTCTCATGGAGCCAATCCAGGGAGAGAGCGGCGTGAACGCCGTGACTCCCGCCTTTCTGCGCGCCGCACAGAAGCTGTGTCGCGAGAAAGATCTGCTGCTGCTGCTGGATGAAGTGCAGTGCGGTTTTGGCCGTGCCGGAGAGATGGCCGGGTGGCGTAGCATTGTGCCCGGAGATGAGATCCAGCCTGATGCGATCAGCTGGGCGAAAGCCATCGGCAGCGGATTCCCGCTGGGCTCATTCTGGGTCACGGACAGGCGGGATCTGAGCAAGACGCTCGGGCCAGGGACGCATGGCACGACCTACGGCGGCTCTCCCCTGGCGTGTGCCGTGGGCATCGCCACACTGCGGACGATTCTGGACGAAAACCTGTGCGCGAATGCCAAGGCACGCGGCGCCTCCATCGCGGCTGCTGCCTGCGGCTGGAACCATGTGCTGATCAAAGAGGTGCGCCAGCTCGGCCTCTTCATCGGCTTTGAACTGAATGCCGAGGCTCTCTCCGCCAAATCCGGAGGCAAGCTGCCGTCCATCTTCCTGGCCCAGCAACTGCTGGACGCCGGCATGATGGTGACCCCCGCCGGCCCCAATGTGGTGCGCTGGCTGTCCCCGCTGAACATCACCGAAGCCCACGTGAAGGAGGGGCTGACCATCTTCAAGAGCGTGCTCGACCAGCTCGCCTAAAACCGCCCCGTCATGAACCACCTGCTTTCCATCGAAGAACTGTCCCGTGAACAGATCGAAAAGATCGTCGATCTGGGCTGTGTGCTGAAAAAAGACCGCAAGGCCTCTCCGCAAGTGCTGACCGGCCAGCAGTGGGCGCTGATTTTCAGCAAATCCTCCACCCGCACACGCGTGAGCTTTGAGGTGGGCATCCGTGAACTGGGCGGAGCGGTGATGTTTCTCTCCAGCGCTGACATCCAGCTGGGACGCGGCGAGCCGATCAAGGACACCGCACGCGTGATGGGCCGCATGATTCATGGCGCGGTGATCCGCACCTTTGCCCAGCAGGATGTGGTGGACTTTGCCCAGTACAGCGGCATCCCCACCATCAATGCACTGACGGATGATGAACACCCATGCCAGGTGCTGGCCGACCTGCAGACGATCAAGGAACGCCTCGGCGGATGGCAGGGCAAACGCGTCTGCTTCCTGGGCGATGGCGACTGCAACATGGCGCGCTCGTGGATCTGGGCCTCGGTACATCTGGGCTTTGAGCTCGTCATCGGCGCACCCAAGGCCTTCCAGCCACAGGAAACCTTCATGCAGCGTGTGCCCGCCAGCACCATCCGCATTGTGGATGACCCTGCCGAGGCCGTGCGCGGCTGCGATGTGGTGTACACCGATGTGTGGGTGAGCATGGGCAAGGAAGCCGAAAGCGCCGACCGTATCGAGACCCTGAAGCCCTGGCAGATCAACAGCGAACTGCTCAAGCACGCCAATCCGGGAGCCATCGTGATGCACTGCCTGCCAGCCTACCGCGGCAAGGAGATCACGGACGAAGTCATGGAAACGCACGCCGATGTGATCTTTGAACAGGCTGAAAACCGCCTGCATGCGCAGAAAGCGATCATTGTGGAGATCACGCGGAAAAGTTGAGCCTCCATGAGCACTCCCGTCACAGCCAACAGTCCACTCGGTGTTTTTGACTCCGGTGTCGGGGGACTGACGGTGGTGAGGGCGCTGCGGGATCTGCTGCCGAATGAGTCGATCGTTTATCTCGGCGACACGGCGCGGGTGCCGTATGGATCGAAGTCTCCGGACACGATCCGGCGCTTCTCGATGGAGGACACTCAGTTTCTTGTCTCCCATGGTGTGAAGGCGGTGGTGGTGGCGTGCAACACGGCCACGGCGCATGCGCTGCCGGTGCTGCAGGCCACGTTTCGCGTGCCGGTGATCGGTGTGCTAGGCCCCGGTGTGGAGGCCACGCTGGCGGATCCGAGCTGCGAACGTGTGGGCATCATCGGCACAGCAGGCACGATCCGCAGCCACGCCTACCAGCATGAGATCGCCATGCGGCGGCCGGACATCATGATCGAAGCGCGGGCCACGCCGCTGCTGGTGCCGTTTGTGGAGGAGGGCTGGACGGACCACCCGGCGCTGAAGTCTGTGCTGCGGGAGTATTTGAAGCCGATGCTGGACAAGGGGATAGACACCCTGGTGCTGGGCTGCACGCACTATCCCCTGCTGGTGCCAGTGCTGAAGCGAATGCTGGGGCAGAAGGTACGGCTGGTGGACTCCGCCAGCACCTGCGCCGCCCATGTGAAGGCCAGCCTGGAGCAGGGCGGCCTGCTGCGAACCACCAAGGGCAAACCACAGCTGGACATCTACCTAACGGACCACTCGGAGCAGGCGGAGAATCTGGCCAAGCGCTTTCTGGGCACCGACTTTGGCAGGGTGAAAAAAGCCTCCCTGTAGAAGCCGCAATCCGACCGGCACTGCGGTGCGTTCTTTCATGACCGATGTGGCGTGCTACTTGCCTGACGGTGAAGGCTTGCTAGCCTTACATTCCTCCTAATGTTTCCACGCATCTTTGACCGCTACCTAGGCCGCCAGATCGCATCAGCCACGCTGATCGGTGTGGCACTGCTCAGTGGCGTGATGGTGCTGGGCAATGTGTATAAAAAGCTGGATCAGCTGCTGGGGAATACGGAGCTGCCCATCTCGGTGATCGCGGAGTTTGTGATGCTGGTGATTCCATTCTCGCTCATCTTCACCATTCCCTGGGCCTTCCTGACGGGGATCCTGCTGGTGTTTGGGCGGCTCTCTGCAGACAATGAGCTGGTGTCCCTGCGCATGACGGGCATGTCGATGCCGCGCATCTGTGCCTCCGTCTTCGTGCTGGCGGTGTTTCTGAGCGGCGTGTGCCTGTGGGTGAACGTGAGCCTGGCCCCGGCGGCCAAGGACCGCATGAAGCGCCTGTTTTACCAGGTGGCCGTGAAGAACCCGGAAACTCTCTTCCAGGAAGGGCAAGTGCTGGAGCGCGTGCCCGGCTACCGCATCTACACGAGCAAGCGCCAGGACAAGACGCTTTCAGACATGCACATCATCATGCTGAAAGACTCCCACGCCGGCACCTACATTCACGCCAAGAAGGCCACGCTGCACACGATTCCGGGGTCGATCGACCTGCAGCTGGAGATGGAAGGCATGACTGCGGAAAGCACCCCGGCCGAAGGCCAGGTGAATCCGGTGGCCTTTCAGCAGCCATGGCTGACGCTGCCGCTGTCTGAAATGCAGAAAGACGCCGTGCGGGTAAATGCCAGCATGAAAACCACCAGCGCACTGCACGAAGAAGTGCGGAGCTGGAAGGACACGGTGACAGGGGATGCGCTGACACCCGTGACCCACTCCCTCTCCCTGACGGAACTGAACAAGCGCTACAGCTTTTCACTGGCCTGCATCACCTTTGCGCTGGTGGGCATCCCGCTGGGGGTGACGGCACAGCGGCGTGAGACATCGTCGGGCTTTGCGCTGAGCCTGATCACGGCCACGGTGTACATCGTTTTCATCATTCTGGCGGACACGCTGAATGACAAACCGGCAGCCATGCCGCACCTGATCATGTGGCTGCCGAATGTGATCTTTCTCGGCATGGGCGGCTGGCTCTTTTACAAACTCAGCCGCAGGTAGGCCGAATCATTTTTTCATCAGCCCGATGACGGCGGAGGTCATGGCCGTCACTCCGGTCTGGATGCTGGGCTCGGGGACGGGCCTGAAGTAAGGAGAATGAAGTGAAGGCAGCGTGGTGCCCTTGGCCTTGGCAGCGGCGACCACCGCAGGTGGCTGCGTGCCGAGCCAGAACATGCACAGCGGCACCTTGTCCTTGGTCATGCCGTACTCGGAAAAATCCTCCGCGCCCATGACGGGCTCACGGGTAAGCACATTGTCCGCGCCGATGGCGGCACCGATGAAGCCACGCACCTCCTGGCAGAGCTCGGGCTGGTTGTAGAGCGCCGTCGCGCTGTCGTCTGAGATGAGCACCTCCGGCATCTTGTCTTCCGGCATGCCGGCTGCCTCGGCCTGGGCTTTGACGATGCGTTTGATGGAGTCCACGAGGTGCTTGCGCGTCTCTTTTCGATAACTGCGCAGCGTGAGCTGCAGGCACACCTCATCGGAGATGATGTTGCTCTTGGTGCCGCCATGGATGCTGCCGACGGTAACGACCGCAGGATCGCCGGGCTTCACCTCACGGCTGACAATGGTCTGCAGCGCCAGCACGATCTGGGAGGAGAGCACGATGGGGTCTTTGCACAGATGAGGCATGGAGCCGTGACCGCCCACGCCTTTGACCACGATTTCCACGGAATCCACATTGGCCAAGGCGAAGCCCTCGACGATGCCGACAGTGCCATGCGCCATGTCTGACGAGCAATGCAGGGCGACGGCCTTGTCGGGCTTGGGAAACTTGGAGAACAGTCCATCCCGCAGCATGAAGCGCGCACCGAGCACCCGCTCCTCCGCCGGCTGCCCGATCATGACCACCGTGCCATGCCACTGATCCTTGAGCTTGGACAGGGCACGCGCCGTGCCGATGAAGCTTGTCATATGCACATCGTGACCGCAGGCGTGCATAACATTTACCTCGCGGCCGAGGTCGTCTTTCACCACCTTGGTGCTCGCGTAAGTGGCACCTGTCTGCTCCTTCACCGGCAGGGCATCGAGATCCGTGCGTACGAGGATCACCGGCCCATCGCCGTTTTTCAAAACACCGACAACCCCGTGCCCGCCGACGTTTTCCGTGACCTCCAACCCGGCCTCACGCAGTTCTTTGGCGATCCGCGCCGCCGTTTCGGTTTCGTGCAGAGAGAGTTCCGGATTCCCATGCAGCTCTTTGTAGAGAGAGACGAGGGATGGCAGCTCCTGTTTCACCACTGAAGAAAGATCCGCAGCGGCAAGAGATGAAGTGACCAGCAGAGACAAGAGAAGCGGCTTCATGCCAAGCAGTAAGCCGACAATCTCTCCGTCTTGCAAGGATCAAGGTTATTTGGGGGAGGATTGCAGCTGGATGAGATTGGCCAGCTCGGCCTCGAGCTCGAGCTTCTGCTTCTTCAACCGGAAGACTTCTTCCATTTGATTCTTTCCCACTGGTGGAAGTTCCTTGTCCCGCTGATCAAGCAACTTGGCGAGTTCGTCGTGGCGACTCTGAATCCTGGCGACCTCGGCCATCTGGCCAAGACTTCTGGCGTCCTGAAGCTGCTTGGCAAGAACGGCCAGTTTTTTGATTTCGAGATTGTGCTCAGACCAAGCGCTCAGAGTTTTCATTTTTTGTGTCAGCTGCAGGTCCAGTTGGTTGATCTCTTTTCCCAGCTGCCTCTCGCTCAGCGAGAAGTGCATGGCTTCCATCCACTCGGCGCAGCGCTGCGGCCAGGCGTTGATGGGCTGCTTGTTGTCATGCATGCCGAAGCCATGACCGCCCTTGGTAAAGAGGTGGAGCTCGCAGGGGATGCGAAGCTTTTTGTATTCGAGATAGAGCACCGTGGCAGCGATGGGGTTCTGGCCATCGTCATGGGCGCAGGCGAGGAACATTGGCGGCGCGTCGTTAGGAACGGTGAAGCCTTCTTTGAGCTTGGTGGGATTCTTGTAGTCCACAAAACCACCGCCGTAGATCATTACACCAAAGTCCGGCTGTTCGGTTTTGGTGGCGCGATCACAGCAGATATGAGCCAGCAGATTTCCGCCTGCGCTGAAGCCGAGCAGACCGACACGCCTTGGGTCCAGATTCCACTCCTTGGAATGCGACCTCACGAGAGCAATGGCGCGGGCGGCATCGGCCACGGGCTTCTCATGCGGAGCGGCCTCATCCCGTGTGGGCGTGCGGTATTTGAGAAGGATGCCAGTGACGCCGATGCTGTTGAGCCACTCGCAGACCTGAGATCCTTCGTGAATGGCAGACAGAAAAACAAAACCACCGCCGGGAGCCACGATGACGCTGGTGCCATTGGGCTTTTCCGGGCGATACACGGTGATGGTGGGATCGTGAATATCGGTGATGGTGCTCTTTCCCGCCTTGGTGCGGATGAAGTCCTCTGTGGCCCTGGAATGGGGCAGCATCTGGCCGGGAGCTCCGTCGGGCCAGAGCTTGAGTTCCACAGGCTCGGCCGCATGTGTGTACATGCCTGCGGCCAGAAGAATAGGTGTCAGCAAAGATTTCATGAGCGGATCACGCCGATGATACCGTTGTCTGCGCTTATGATGAAAGCACTTTCTATCCTGCTTCTCGGCACCGTCTTCGCCCACGCAGAGCTGCGGGTGGTCACAGACTTTGAAGGCGGCAATGCCGAGGTGGTGTCGCTTGACCAGACGGCAGGAAGGCTGCGCATCATGCCCGCACTGCGTGAAGGACGCGGCTGGCCCTGCTGGTGGTTTCTGCGCCTGGAAGGCACCACGGTGGGACAGGAGATCACGCTGGAGGTGCAGGGGCAGACGAAGCCCTTCCGCCCGGAAACAATACTGGCCTCCTCCTGGTGCCAGCCAGACCAGGCGGTGCTGAGCCATGACGGCAAGATGTGGCGGCAAACCTCCAAAGCGGAGCGCACGGTGGACAAGGTGGCTGTTTATAGAGTGCAGGCGGAAGGCCCGACACTCTGGCTGGCCTGGGGGCCGCCCTTTGTGCCCAGCACCGCCGAGACTGTGCTGACCCAGGTGAAAGCCTTGCTAGGGGATGAGGCGGAGCGCTTTGAACTGTCGAAAACGCGTGATGGCCGCCCGGTGAACGGCATCCGCATCGGCAAAGCCGACGCGGCACGCCATGTGTGGGTGAATGCGCGCCAGCATGCCTGGGAGGCTGGCGGCGCCTGGGTGGGGCGCGGTTTTGCGGAATGGCTCGCCAGCCCGGAGGCGAAGGCGTTTCGCGCACGCTGCTGCGTGCATTTCATCCCCATCATGGACGTGGACAATGTGGCTGTCGGCGCCGGGGGAAAGGAGTCGCTGCCGCAGGATCACAACCGCGACTGGTCAGACGCGCCCTACCATCCTGAAGTGGCGGCGGCGCAAAAGCACATCGCGGAGATCCAGGCCACGCGTGGGCTGGATGTGTTTCTAGACCTGCACAATCCGGGACCCACGGACCGTGCGCCTTTCTTCTTCGGCCCGTTTGGCTTTGAGCGGATGACAGGCCAGCAGAGGGACAACTATCAGCGCTGGATGGATCTGGCGGCAGCCCACATCACCGGACCGCTGAAAGTGGAGCCGAAGTACCGGTATGCCACCTATGTGAAAACAGAGGAGGAGCGTGCACGCATGAGCAGTGGCTGGGCCCGGGCACATGGGGGAGAAGGAACCATCTCAGTCACGCTGGAAACCGCCTGGAATACGCCCCACAGCACGGCGGAGAATTACATGCTCGTGGGGGCACAGCTGGCCCGTGCGCTGGATGCCTTCCTCAAAGAGCCCAGACGCTGAATGGGATGACACGGAAGCAAGCGACAGACGGGATTAAAGCACATCCCTGTTGCATCGCGCTCCCGCAGCGTGTTTGAGTCGCCGGATGCCGTTTTCCCGTTTCCTCCTCGCACTAGCGCTCTGCGTCAGTGTGGCCGCGTGCAAGCGTGAGGAACCCAAAGCAGCGGCAGCCCCGAAAAAGGATGCGGCGGCCTTTGTAGCCGATGGCGCTGGGGACGGGAGTGTGTGGGTGGTGGACGGGCCCAATGGCGGCCGCCTCTACCTGTGCGGCACGATCCACATCCTGCGAGAAAAGGACTACCCCCTGGCTCCTGGATACGAGGCAGCCTACATGTACTCCAACAAGCTCGTGCTGGAACTGCCCCCAGGCTCTGCCTCCAACGCGGAGCTGACCAGCCGGATGTCCCAGCTGGGACTCTACCCTGCTAACACCACCCTGGAATCCAATGTGAGCAAGGAGACCTGGGATGCCGTGAAAAAATGGGCGTCCAAGCACAACATGGACACCGCCACCCTGAGCCGCTTCCGCCCGTGGTTCCTGGCCCTGATGATCACCTCCATCGAATACGCAGCCTTGGGAGCCAAGTCTGACAAAGGGGTGGACAGCTACTTTGAGGAGCGCGCACGCAAAGACGGCAAGCCTGCCGAAGGATTGGAAACCGTGGAGTTTCAGATCCAGCTTTTTGCGGCACTGAGCGAGAAACAGCAGCGCGAACTGCTGGAACAGACGCTGGGGGAAGTCAGCTCGGTGGAGGAAGAGTATGAAAAGATGATCAGGGCGTGGAAATACGGCCAGCTGGATGATCTCAAACAGATGCTCTTCCGCGAGGCGGAAAAGTATCCTGACCTGATGGACATCTTTCTCATCAACCGCAATCTAGCCTGGATGGACCGCCTGGAGCAAATGCTCAAAAAGGGTGAGAAAGCAATGGTGCTGGTGGGCACCGGGCATTTCACCTCTGACAGCGGCCTGATCGAGCTGCTGCGCAAGCGAGGCTACCGCGTACGCCATTACCGGGAAGTGACGGACTTCTAAGCCCACACCTCACACCAGCCGCAGCCGGGTGAGGTCCTGAGTGTCCACCATGCCCACGGGTTTGCCGGAGTCGTCCACCACAACGATGTCATCTACACGGTTTTTTTCGAGCGTGGCCAGAACCTCCGCCGCAAGCCGGCTGGCCTGAATGCTCACCGGCCGCGGGGTCATGAACTCACGCACCGGCAGGTCTGCGATGGCGTTGTTTTTCTGGAATGCGCGCACGAAATCCCCATGCGTGAACACCCCAGCCAGTGTGCCGTCGGCGTGTGCCACGATGGCAGCCCCGCTGCGAGCGCGGGTCATGGCCTGAAGAGCCTCCCGCACCGTCGTTTCAGGCTGGATGACGGCAAGCTGCTCGCCACTGCGCATGACATCGCTCACGCGCGTGAGCAGCGCACGCCCCAGAGAGCCTCCTGGATGAAGCCGGGCAAAGTCCTCAGACTGAAAGCCGCGCGCCTCCAGCAGGGCCATGGCCAGGGCATCGCACAGCACCAGCATGGTGGTGGTACTGGAGGTGGGGGCCAGATTCAGCGGGCAGGCCTCCTGAGTGACGTGGACGTCCAGTACCACGTCCGCATTTCGGGCCAGGGTGGACTGTGCACCGCCAGTGATGGCGATGACAGGGATGCCGAACCGCTTCAGATGCGGCAGCAGATCCAGCAGCTCTGAGGTTTCCCCGCTGTAGCTGAGCATGATGGCCAGATCGCCCGGATCCACGACCCCGAGGTCGCCGTGCAGGGCGTCTCCCACATTGAGCAGGACCGTGGTGGCCCCGGTGCTGTTCAGGGTGGCGGACAGCTTGTGGCCGATGCTGCCACTCTTTCCCACACCGCAGACGATGACCTTGCCTTTTTGGCGGACAGTCGCCAGCATCAGTTCGATGGCCCGGGCGAAGGATTCATCGACTCGTGCATGCAGCCGCTGCAGCTCTTCAATTTCCAGCTGGATGACTCGGCGGGCTTTTTCGGGGTAATTCATGGACGTGAAACTTTAGGCAGAGAGTCAGATGCGGCAACCAAGTGCTTGAGTGCGGACGGTTTCCCAGCCATGATAAGAGGCAATTCCTCTGAATTGATCTTCATTCCATGCCCTCAGGTTCCATCGGCTCTCATCGCGCCTTCATGGGTGTAAGCATCACGCTGTGCGTCATCCTGTCTCTATCCCTCTATGTGGGATGGAAGTGGTACTTTGACAGCCTCGTCAGCAGGACCACACTGATAGAGCTAGCCAAAAAAGCCGAGAAGCGCGTTCAGGATCTGGAAAATCTAGGCATCAAGGTTGAGGCAGCGCACAGTGATCCCATTTCTTCCGCGCCGCTCAAAATCATGGCAGGCAATGCCGAAAGCCCAAGTGCTGCACCCCCATCCCAAACCAGCCAAACTCCTGCCACACTGCCACCGGAGACCGCATATCCAGCAGACTCCATCATCAAGGAGCTGCCCCTGCTAGAGTCCAGCGACGAAGTCGTGCAGGCGCTGACGCTGCTTGATCAATACTGGAAAACCACCTCCTGGAAAGAGAGAGTGCCCATGGTAGCCCATGCTGACAGGGTCAGCCCCCTGATGAAGGATTATTATGAAACCCAGGGAGGCAAAGACCCTTCACCTGGAAATCTGATGAGCAAGGCGCGCTACCAGATCGACGGCACTGAAATCCTGTATTTCAGCTACAGCAGCAGCCGCCCCACAGGTTCATTGGAAATCGCCATGTTACGCGATGGACCAGGAGGGAGATTTCTGATCGACTGGGAAAGCCTGTCAGGCTACAGCGAGATGTCGTTTCAAGAATTCCGCACACAGCGCTCCTCGAAGCCAGTGACCATGCGAGCCTATGTGCGGTTGTTTGACTATTACAATTTTGAATTCTCCGATGCCAAACGCTATCTTTGCATCAAGCTGATATCGGAGAGTGGCGAAAGCTCCATCTATGCCTACTGCGAACGAGGAACAAAGCTTTCAAGATGGCTCGAAGCAGATCTGGCCACCACAGGGCCAACGGGCTTCAAGGGTTACATCATGAAACTGTCTTTCCCCCTGGGAGCGCAGTCGAACCAGTGTGTGCAACTAGAGCAGGTAGTGGCCCAGCGCTGGCTCAAGCTTCCGTGAAGGAACCCAGACGCAACACAGCAAAGTGAACTCGCTGCGGTGTTTTACTCGCCGTCGCGACCGATAGCTTCCACGGGGCAGCCTGTCAGGGCTTCCTCACAAAGAGCGCGCTCTTCGTCGGATTCAGGCTGCTTGTAGAGGTAGGAATGTCCACCGTCGTCGTCACGCTTGAAGTTGGCAGGAGCCGTTTCGCGGCAAAGGTCACAGTCAATGCACTGGTCATCAACGTAGTAAGGACCTGAAACGTTCTGAGAGTATTTGTTTGCTGCGTCTGCCATGGGATCTGTGATGTGAGGGGTAATCACATTAGTTCCCGGCCCCCGGCTTTCAAACGGTTTTTTGCCCTCCCACGCCCTTCCCCATGCCCGTGCAATTGACGGAGTCTTTACAATAAAAGCTGGCTTTAAGCGTGATGCTCAACGCATCATCCATTGAAACAGGAACCAACCATGAAATCACTCGCGTTCGCCTTCTTGCTGCCATTGGCAGCACATGCAGACAACGAAATCGGCTTCATCGAGCGTTTTGCCCTCGCCGCCGACCGTGAAAAAGCCCTCAGCGAGCTCGTTCCGGGCTCGGAGGAGTACTATTTTTTTCACGCCCTCCATTACCAAAACGTCCGGGACACCGGGAAGCTCAACCAGATCCTGAACCAATGGCGAGAGCGAGTGCCCGATGAAAACGAGGCACGGCGAATCATCCTGAACCGAGAGGCGATCCTGGACTATGAGCGCGACCCGCAAGCTACGCTGAAATACCTGACCGAGCGTCTCCACATCCGACATGACCACCAGCGTGAGATGCGCGACCAGAAGCCCGACCTGCCCACGAAGCTGGATCAAGCCCGGATAGGCCGTGATATCTTCCAGCGTGATACCCTGGAGCATGACCGCAGTCTGGGCTCCTTGAGCCAGGATGCCCTGGCCGCCCTAATTCGCGATCAAGTGCCTCTCTCACGCGATCAGCGACGCAATGTGCTCAGCAGACTCCAGAGGCCGGATGTGCCCAATCTTTTGCAGGCCATCATCGCCGACCTGCAGGCGGACAAAGCCCGCACCTTTGGCTCGCTGCCAATCCATAGGGCTCTGCTGCCAGAACAGCTGGACGAACTGCTGAAGACCTTTCCCCACTGGCTGGGGCAGCAGGCCTTTGTGTACACCCGCCTGCGCAAAATGGCACCCTCCGCCGATGTGAATCTGGAATATGACGATGCCGAGCGCGAGGCCTGGCTGGAGCGCGTGTGGGCCTTTGCCCAAAAGCTGCCGCCCTCCCAAAACACGGTCAAGGCACGCATCTTGTACCAGCGTCTGGATCATGACCGCAAGAAGGGCGTGTATGACCGCGCACTCCTCAGCGAGTACCTCAAGCTGCCGCGCCAGCTGGACTACATCAACTACACCTACATCAAAGACACCAAACCTGGCGAACTCTGCGCCCTCAATGCCGATCTGGGCGAGGCGCTGCTGATCTCCCCTCCCCTGACTACGGATGAGCCGCTGGTTCGGGAGTACTTCCTTCACTTCTTCGCAGCCGAGGTGAAAGCGGATGCAGACCCCAATGAGGTGCTGGCGCAGTGGACGACCTACATTGCGGAAGAGTGGCTCACACCCGTGCTGGCCGAGGCCCTCATCACCCAGGGCATTGGCAACCCCGAACGCTGGGCGGCTTTGCTCACCCCCGCTGAATTTCAAACACTGAAGGAGCGTGTGGACATTGAGTTTCCGGCCACCAAGAAGCCTCAGTTTGCCCCTGGCGACGACATCCAGTTTGATGTGACTGTCAAAAACACGCCCAAACTGATCGTGAAGATTTTCGAGCTGAACACTCTGAACTTTTTCCAGACCCAGCAACGCCAGCTCAACACTGACCTGAATCTGGACGGGCTGGTAGCCAACAGTGAGGAGACGCACACCTTTGAGGGCGGCCCCTTTCTGCGAAAGCGGCAGACCTTCAAGTTTCCGGCGCTCAAGGGCAAACGCGGAGCGTGGATCATCGAGTTCATCGGCGGCAGCCGCAGCAGCCGTGCCCTCATCCGCAGCGGGGAGTACCACCTCCTGCAGCAAACCGGCCCCGCCGGAGACCTGATCCTGGTGCTGGATGAAAAGAACCAGCCGGTCAACGATGCCGTGGCGTGGTTTGAAGGACGCAAGCTGACGCGCCATGAAAAGCTAGGGCGCATTGTCATTCCATTCACCAGTCAGCCCGGGAGCAAAAGCCTCATCGTTGGGGACTCTGCGGGCACCTTTGCCACGCTCAGCTCCTTCACCCATCATGCTGAGAATTATGAACTGGATGCTCAATTTCACATCGAGCGCGAGCAGCTTCTCGCGCGACGTGAAGCCACCCTGGCCGTGCGAACCAGTCTGATGCTGGGGGAGGCGCTTCTTTCACCTGAAATGCTCATCGAGCCAAAGCTCAGCATCACGAGCACCACACATGACGGCATTTCCACCACACGTGAAGTCAAAGGACTCAAACTCAAGGCTGACAGCGTCTTTACACACACGCTGACCGTCCCCGAAAGGCTGGCCTCTCTCAGCGCCACCTTCAGCGCCAAGATCGAGGCCGTGAGTGAAGGCGGCATCAAAAAAGACCTGAGCGCCAGCCACACCTGGACATTGAATGGCATCGACAAGACTGATGCAGTGAATGACGGGAACCTGAGCACCTTTGACGGGCAGCGAATCTTTGAACTCCTGGGTAAAAACGGCGAGCCCGTGCCAGACCAGCAGGTGGTTTTCACTTTCAAACACCACGGATTCAGCCGCCCTCAAATAATACCGCTGAGCACAGATGCCAAAGGCCGCGTGCAATTGGGACGACTGGCAGGCATTGAGTCCGTCGCAGCCAAGATCCCGAATGGACGCGAGACCGTCTGGCCTTTGCATGATGTGGAGTTCACTGCTACCTCTGTCATTCATGCCAAGGAAAGCGAAGTGATCAGAGTCCCGATCAAGGATGCGGCACAGCACACCTCGCTGCTCGCACAAAGCTCCGGCACCTTTACCGCGGATCTCTCCGCACATCTCAAAACCGAAAGTGGCTTTCTGACCATCGAAGGTCTCAAACCAGGAGATTACTCTTTGAAGGCAGGTGATCGGCTGACCACTTTGAAAGTAGCGCATGGAGACAGCATGGGAGGCTGGGTGCTGGGCGGGCACAGGCAGCTGGAACTAAGAGGCAACAACCCACTGCACATCTCCAGTGTGGAAAGCGGCAAAGAGTTTATCACTGTCAAACTCGCCAACAGCAGCCCGTTTGCGCGTGTGCACTTTGCGGCATCGCGCTTTGAGCCGGGCGGCGGCATCTATGATGGACTGGGCGGCTTCAAGCGCTTTGGTGCAGCCTCAGCAACACAGGCGCGAAACCCGAACCTCTATTCCGCCGGGCGTGAGATCGGAGATGAGTACCGCTACATCCTGGAGCGGCGCCACGCGAAGATCTTTCCAGGCAACATGCTCACCCGGCCAGGCCTGCTGCTAAATCCATGGGAAATCCGCAGCACGGACCTAGATGACCTTTCCCAGCAGGAAGGGCAATCCGCCAGCATGACTCGAGGCGGAGCCGCAGGAGCCATGAACAACCCCGTGCCACTCCCCGCCAGCAAACCGCAGGCAGGCAGAGGACCGCAAGGCGGCACCAACCTCGACTTTCTCGCAACATCCGCCCCTGTGATTTATAACCTTGTGCCGGACAAGGAGGGGGTCGTGCGCATCGAACGCAAGGCGCTGGGCGACCGCCAGCACGTGCAGATTTACGCCGAAGATCTGCACAATGCCTCCTGGCGCACACTCACACTGCCGGAGGCCTCCACCCAGTTTGCCGATCAGCGGCTGGTGAGGAATTTTGATCCCTCCAAGTCATTCACGGAAGAAAAAGAGAGCGCCGTGCTGGAAACTGGCAAGACGCTCGTCCTGACAAACTCTCTGAGCGGCAAGCTGGAAACCTACGATACGCTCGGCAGCATACACGCCCTGTTCTCAACGCTGAGCCAAGATGCCCACTTGGTGGAGTTCGCCTGGCTGCCAGACTGGCCCAAGCTCAAGGAAGATGAGAAACGCGCAAAGTATGGCGAATTCGCATGCCACGAACTCAGCTTCTTCATCTACCGCAAGGACAAGGCCTTCTTTGATGCTGTGGTGAAGCCCTATCTCTCAAACAAGAAGGACAAGACTTTCATGGATGAGTTCCTCCTGAGCCTTGACTTATCACGTCATCTGGAACCCTGGGCCTATGCGCGTCTTAACATGGTGGAGCGCATACTGCTGGCGCAGAGGATTGCTGGTGATGCGCCCAACGCCGCGAGACATGTGCGAGAGCTTTGGGAGATGATACCGCCGAACCCTGAGCTGCGGGACCATCTTTTTGAGACAGCCATGCGCGGACGCAGCCTCGAAAACAACACTGGAGCCTCTGTGGCATTTGATTACGCACCACCTCCGTCCGCTGCTGCCATGGCAAGGCGTGAAATTAATGGAGCCCCAGGCAGCATGAGTGCCGCGGACCCATTCGCGGCTGGCGGAGCCGCTGCACCCGCCGCGCCATCGCCACCGGGCAAGTCGAACACGATGCAAAAGATGAACTCGATCATCCTGCCTTTTGTAAACTTTCAAAATGCCTCGATCGAGGAAGCTGTGGCCTTTCTTGAGGCCAAAAGCAGGGAGCTGGATCGGAGCAACTCGCCTTCAGGGAGAGGGGTCCGCTTTAATCTTCAGCCCGGAGAGGTCAAGAGCAATGCCAGCATCAGCCTTGATCTCAGAGATGTTCCTCTTTCCGAGGCTCTGCGCTACGTCACCGAGCTGGCTCAGATGAAATACAAAGTGGGACCTGATTCCGTGGTCATTGTTCCCTTAAGCGAGAACGCGATTGAAAATCGCTCACTGACAGTCGCAGATCTCCGCAGACCGACTGCCGTCAGAAAAGCAAACGCCGATGAACCCCTGAAAGACCGTGGCGACGTTAACTCCATGATGCTGATCAGCGGTGCCAACACCTACACAGGCACCACCTCAATCAATGCCGGCACCATAGCTCTTTTTGATAAAACAACTGCCGATGATGCACGCCAACAAGTGCGGGCGCTATTTCGCACACTGGGCTCCACCAAGGAATGGGCGGAGAACAACTACTACAAACTGAGCATCCAAGAGCAGAATGCCAACCTGATCAAAGCCAACGCCTTCTGGCGCGACTATGCAGCGTGGGTGGCGGCAGGATCCAAGGGAGGCTTTGTGTCTGCCAATGTCGCCGAGGCCGGCGGCAACTTCAGCGAGATGATGCTGGCACTTGGCGTTCTGGATCTGCCGTTTGAGGCTGTGAAGCACAGCACCAAGGCCGAAAACGGCAGCTTTACCTTCACCGCAGGCAGCCCCTGCATCCTGTATCATAAGGAAGTCAAACCCGCCGCAGCAGAAGGCAATGCCCAGGGGAACCTGCTGGTATCCCAGAGCTTTTTCCGGCAGAACGACCGCTACCGCCAAGAGGGCAACGAGAGCTTCGAGAAGTATGTGACCACCGAGTTTCTCACCGGAGTGACCTACGGAGCGAACATCGTGGTCACCAATCCCACCAGCAGTCCGGCCAAGGCCGTGGTGCTGCTGCAAATCCCACAGGGTTCCCTGCCAGTGCTCGGCAGCCAGGCCACCAAGTCCACCCAGACAAGGCTGGAACCGTACACCACGCAAACATTCGAGTACTACTTTTACTTCCCGACCACACCTGCGAAGCCGGGGCTCAAATTTGCCCATTTCCCCGTGAGTGTGGCCACCAAAGCCGGGGCGGCGACGGCCAAACCATTTGAGTTTAACGTAGTGTCCAAGCTGACGGAGGTGGACAAAGCCTCGTGGGATTATGTTTCTCAGCATGGCAGTGAAGCCGAAGTCTTCACCTTCCTGGATCAGAACAACCTTGAAACCCTGGATCTGGGACGTGTGGCCTGGCGGTGCCGTGAAAACGGGAGCTTCTACCAGAAGCTCATTTCCTACATGCGTGCTCACCATCTGAGAAGCGACACGATCTTCACCTACTCGCTCCTCCACAATGACGAGGCAACGCTGCGTGAGTGGTTGAAACAGCACTTTGACCATGCCTGCGGCCCGTATTTTTCCAGCAAGCTGCTGACGCTGGATCCCATCGAGCTTCGCAGCTACGAACATCTCGAATACCTGCCGCTGGTAAACCAGCGAGCCCATCGTGTGGGAAGCGAATGGCGGATCGCCAACACGGCACTGCTGGAGCAATACAACAAGCTGCTCGACATTCTGGCGCACAAACCTCAGCTCGAGGCCATGGACCATCTGAGCGTGGTTTATTATCTCTTTCTGCAGGATCGCGTAGAGGAGGCGGTGACACGTCTCAAGTCCATCGACGCCAGCAAGCTGCCCACACGCCTGCAGCATGACTATCTGCAGTGCTACGCCGCTTTTTACGAAGGGGATCTCCCAACTGCACGAGGTCTGGCTGCCAAGCATGCAGACCATCCGGCGCCCCGCTGGAGGCAGCTTTTTGCCGATGTGACCTCGCAGCTGGATGAGATCGAAGGCAAGGGAGCCAAGGCCGACATCAGTGGCAAACCTGACCGCGAAAAACAGCAATCCACACTTGCTGCCACGGAGCCTGGATTTGATCTCAAGGTGGAAAACAAGATCATCTCCCTGACCTGGAAAAACCTCAAGGAGGTGACGCTGAACTACTACCTGATGGACCCCGAGTTCAGCTTTAGCAGCAATCCTTTTGTGAGCCAGGATGCCGGGCGCTTCAGCATCATCAAGCCCAACAAAACAGCCACGCAATCCCTGCCTCAAAACGCAAGCACGCTGGAGCTGGCGCTCCCGGCAGAATTCAGCAAATCGAACGTGCTTGTTGAGGTGCTGGGGGCCGGGCTGCGCAAGACCCAGGCCTACCATGCCAGCACGCTGAAGCTGGCGCTGACGGAAAACTACGGCCGACTGGAAGCACGAGATGCCACCACCGACAAGCCGCTGCCGAAAACCTATGTCAAAGTGTATGCGCGGCTGGCCAATGGCACGGTGCGCTTCTTTAAAGACGGCTACACCGACCTGCGCGGACGCTTTGACTATGCCAGCCTGAACGGATCCAGCGGCACTGCCAATCCGCTTTTGCCTCCCGTGCATGAGGCTCCGCCAGCGAACGGTCTCGACTACCAGATGCTCAAGCCCGCCGAACTGCCAGCGGTGGAAAAGCTGGCCATCCTCATCCTGAGCGACACCCACGGGGCCGCGGTGAAGGAAGTGCAGCCTCCGGGACAATGATTTGTCTTTGAGAGAACCGGCACCGTCAGCACGTGATCAGATCACGCTTCCGCATGAAATCCATCCTCGCCGCCCTGCTTGCCTGCTCCCTCACTCTCTCCGCGCGTGACAAGACGCTCGACATCTACTGGATCGACTCCGAGGGCGGCGGTTCGACGCTGCTGGTGACACCGGCCGGGGAATCTGTGCTCATCGACACGGGGAACCCAGGCGGGCGTGATCCGCAGCGCATTCAGAAGGTGGCAAAGGAGCAGGCAGGGCTGACACGGATTGATCACGTCATCATCACGCACTTTCACGCGGATCACTTCGGGGGACTGTCCGAACTGGCGGAGCTGATGCCTGTGGGAACGCTCTACGACAAAGGCATCCCCGAAGGCAGCCCGGATGGCAAGGCGCAGGACATGCGCTGGACGCTGACCAGCCGCCCGTATCGGGATGCCAAGGCGGAGAAGCGTGTCATACTGGCGGCGGGTGCCCTGGTGCCGCTGAAACAAACCGAGGGCAGCCCCAAGCTGACCCTGCGCTGCCTGGGTGCAAATCAGCAGTTCATCGCCCCCTCCCCCGGCCAGCCGGAGAATCCACTGAAGGGCTCGGTGCCGCCCAAGGCTGTGGACACCACGGATAATGCCAACAGCGTGGTGATGCTGCTGCAGTTTGGCGATTTCCGATTCTTTGACGGCGGTGATCTGTCGTGGAATGTGGAGGAGAAGCTGGTCTCTCCTTACAACCTCGTAGGCACTGTGGATCTTTATCAGGTGAATCATCACGGGCTGGATGTGAGCAACAACCCGATGCTGATTCACAGCCTTCAGCCGACTGTTTCAGTGATGAACAACGGCCCACGCAAAGGCACGAGCAAGTCAGCGATGGATGCGCTCAACACCACACCGACCATTCAGGCGATGTATCAGGTGCATGAAAACATTCGCGATGACCATGAGAATACAGCCGACAAGAGCATGATAGCCAACCATGGCGACCTGGCTGAAGGCTGCTCGGCGCATCACATCCACTGCACGGTGAGTGCGGACGCGAAGAGCTACGAGGTGGAAGTGCCCTCACAGAAGCACCGGCGGACGTTTCAGACGCGTGCCAAGTAAGGAATGATGGACGTGGCGGAGGGTGGATGGGATCATGATGATCCCACTCCCGAAGAGCCGGACTTGCAGCCTCACTTTTTCACGGTCTGACTGGAACGGATCACCGGAGCGAGCCATTTGGCGGTTTCGTCGGCGATAACGTTGTAGCCAGCGAGATTGGGGTGGCGGTCGCCCGCCCAGCCGGGGATGTGGCCGAAGATGCCATCGAGACGATTGTCGAGAACGACGACGGAGGGATCTGTACCGGGCTGGATGTAGGGGGTGGCGAAGGGACGGAGGTTTTCGGGGATTTTCGACAGCGGAAAACGCCGATAATTGAGACCGTCAGGATTCTTTTTCAATTCGGCAAGGTAGCGTGGCGCGATGTCGAAGAGCATGAGTTTTTCATCCTTTGCGATCTGCTTGATGAGAGAATTGATGTCCTCGTGCAGATTGTTAAGAGCATAGGGGATGACCGTCATGGGAATGAGCATCGCCTTGGGATGGTCTTTGCGCAGACGCTCAAGCAGTTCATGAAAGTCTTTCGCAAACTGGGTCTTGAAGTCTTTGACCTTCGCCTGGTCGTTGAGTCCGTAGCGGATGAAGATGTAGTCGGCCTGGGGCTTGGTTTTCACCGCCTTGTCATAGCGGGTGTCGAGGAGGCGGCGGATGAACTCGCCGCTGACACCTTCGTTATATACATCGCAGGGCGGAAGGTCGGGCTCGGCTGCCAGCTTGATCCGCAGGGTGTCCTCGATCTGCGGCTCGTCCGGGGCGAGTTTCTTGGGAATGCTGGCCTCGGTGGTGCTGTCTCCGAGAAGAATGATCTGAAGGCGTTTTTTGCCTGCGGTGGCATCGCTGAACGCAAAGGGCTTGCCGCCGATGAGCTGATCGGACGTGATGGTGGGGCAGATGCGCTTTTCCACATGAGAGACAAACAGCTCCGTGCCACGCGTGTGGCTGACAAAGGGCCAGCGGGCGGGATTGTACATGGTGTCCGTCAGGTCGCGCATGAGGACGACGTGCTTTCCATTTTTAGCCATCTGGCGCAGGCCGAAGGGGCGGCCGGAGACGCACATGTTGAGATGCACGCCCATGAGGATGACGTTGTCGATGTGCTTCGATTCAAGGAGGTTCCAGATCTCCACGCCGCTGTCGCTGATGGCGTCTTTGTCCTGATCGATGCGCAGCACGTCGATCTGCCTGGTCCATGGCGCCTTGGGATTGAGGCCTTTGGCTGCGAGCTCCTTGGCCCACGCGGCGTGCTCGGTGAGATCATCGTCCTCGCCGCCGTCGGTTTGGTCGAGGGGATAGACGGCCATCTCTTCGGACGGGATTTGCTTGCACCAATCAGCGATCTTGTCGGGCAGGCGGGCAGCAGCGGGGGCGGACTTGGCGCGCTCGCGGGCGGGCATGCCTTCGTAGGTCTTCATGCAGCTGCTGGGAGCGTGGATGATGAGCACACCGTCCTTGCGGGCCTTTTCCAGCACCTCGTTCATGCGAGGGGCCATCTCGACCTCGCGCGTCACAGCGTTTTTGCAGTGGTGCAGGTCCCACATGTCGCAGACGATGATAGCGGCGCGTGAGGGCAGCCACTGCTCTTTGACCAGAGCCGCCTTGCCAGCAGGGGCGCGGGACTGCAGCGTAAGGGAGAGCGGTGTCTCGGCGGCAAGGCACGAAACAGCGAAGGCGAGGAGGAGTGTGAGCGTCTTCATGGATTATTTGGAAAGCTTCTGGTGCAGGTCGTGAACTTTGGCGGCGATGCGGTCTTCCACACTGTCCGCCCAGCCGGCTGCGGCTTCGTAGCCGCCTTCTTTGAGCACACGCAAGCTGGGAACGTAGCCGGTGTAGTCATTTGAGTAACCTGCCACCCAGACGCCCGCCGTACCGGCGAACTCACGTTTAAAGCGAAGCGAGTAGTCCACCACCACCTCGCTGCCGAGAGTGATGAGAGTCAGGTCGTTGCCCAGCCTGATAACCTGCACGGGGTAGTCATGGTCTGCGCGTCCGGCCTTGGCGTAGCTGAGCTTGATCTCCTCATAAGCGGCACGGATGGGACCATTGACCGGACGTGGATTGACGACGAGGGCCATTTCAACGGCGTTGGAAAGCGACCGGCCATGCTGCATGGCGAGCTCCAGATCCGTGACACCGGGGACGACATCGCTGCGGCGTGGATAGGGGTTCTGATCTCCGCCGCACCCCATGAGAAACAGCGCGGTGAAGCCGGGGCGATGCTCCTGCAGATATTCCTGGGCATAGCCCGCATAGTCGCCGCACCAGTTGTAGAATCCCAAGCTGGTGTTGTGGCAGGCGTAACCAAACAAGGTGGCACGCAGGGCGCCATCCGGGGCCTCCACGCGCAGCGCTGGAACTTCGTGATCGACTGGACCGTTCGGGTTGGGCGCCTTGTTGGCGTCCGGGTGATCCGCCGGCAGTGTGTAGTCACGACGGCGGTTCATGGCGAAGCCACAGCGCGCTTTGTTCCAGGTGAGGCGTGCGGGCTGCATGTCCGCCAGTGCTTTGCCGATGAGCCCGATGAGGTCGGCCTGCAGCTTCTGCGTGTAGTCCCAGGCGTCCTTGGCCTTCGGGTTTTCCTTCTCGGCATCCGTCAGCGGTGTGGTGCGCAGAGAGGGGCCGCTGTGCGTGTGGGAGGCGTTCATCACGAGGTTCGCTGACGGCAGGCCATATTTCTGCTCTGCCTGCAGCGCCACTTCACGACGCAACAACTGCGGCACCCCAATTAGATCAAGCGTGACGAAGACGAGCTTGTTTCCATGCTCATCTTCCAGGGCCAGAGCTTTGGCATACAGCTCCTGCACTTTGCCTTCAGCAGGTTTTTTGCGCGCCCCGTAACCGGCCATCCAGAGAAGTTTTTGAGGTGTCACCGCTACGGTGGCGGCGCCCGCCTTCCACCTGGCCGGCAAGTAGGGTGCCACGGACTTTGGCGGGCCTTCTGGCGAAAGCGGAGTGGCCCCCGGAGGCGCTGCAACTGCTGAGAGAGCAGAAACAAGGGCAAGGGCTAAGACACGGAGTGACATGCGCAAACTAAGCCTTTCTCAGAGCTTGGATTTCATCCACGAATAAAAGCTGGCACCGATCTGGGCGTAGCCCGTGGGATTGGGGTGGACACCGTTGTTGTTTGGGTAGCCATCCACGGGATCAAGATTGAGCTCGGTGGGGACGATGAAGATGCCTTCTTTCTCGCGACCCGAGAGGCGCTTTAGCATGAGCTGCACGATGCGGTGCTGGATGCGCTTCCAGCCCCAGCGCGGATACTTGTCCTTGTAATTCGCGGTGAAGCCCTCCTGACGTGCATTCGGCGGCGTGGTGAGGCCGACGGCGAGCTTGGCATTCGGAGCAGCTTTGTGAAATTCAGCCAGGAGTTTGTCGGCGTTGTCGAGCACCTGGTTAATCGTGGCATCCGGCTTATTGGGATCAGCCCCGAAGCAGTCGTTGATGCCGAGGAGGAAGGTGACGACATCTGGCGGCTGGTTATCGCAATGCTCCTTGAAATAGCGCTGCAAATCGAAGCTGCCGGTTTTGCCATCGGCCGCTGGAAAGATGAAGGGACTGGTGGCTTTGCGGGCGAGCGGACCAGCGGTAACGCCTGCGGTTTCCGGTGCAAATCTGGTGAGGAAGTCGGCCCACCGCCAGCCACCGTAACCTTCATGTGCGACACCGGGCTTGGCGCCAGCGGGTTTATGGGTGCCAAGCAACGTGGCCTTGGGATTGCCTGGCAAAGCTATCAAGCGGGCGATTTCATTGGGATAAAACGAAGCGTGTGTGAGGCTGTCGCCAACGATGAGCAGGCGCAGCGGCTTGGTGGAGGCCGATTTGCGCGGAGAGATGTGCAGCGTGGCCTGCCCCTGCTCCAGCACTTTGCCGCCGGCATCCTTGACGGTGACGGCGAGGGGGTAGTCTCCAACGTCCTTGTCAGAAGGCGTAACGGTCCAGCGGCGGTCCTCACTTGTGCCCAGCTTGCATTTGAACTCAAAGCGGTAGTCCTCGGGCTTCTCGGTGAGAACGATGTTGTCGTGGTAGATGCTGATCGGCACGTCCGGCGTGGCATAAACCACAGGCGGCAGGGTGAGCTGGAGATCTCCGGCGAAGGCGGAAAAGGTGAGCGCGCAGTAGAGGCTGAGAATCCGGTACATGACACCCACTACGGAGCACCATGGGCAAATCGTTCCATGAAGCGCACGATGGCGGAAATGGAGAGCTGACCTCCGGGGGTGGAAGGAAAGAAATCCATACCATGCGTGCCCCAGGGCATCTCGATGAAACAATGATCTTCACGCCCGGTGAGCTGCTGGTGAAAACGGCGGCTGTGGCCGATGCCGACGAGTGAATCCTGCGCGCCGTGAAGGATGAGCGTGGGCAGTTTGCGCTGATCAAGGAACTCCGTGGCCGAGGCGGTGCGATAGGCCTCGGGCACTTCATGCGGATCGCCGCCCATGTACTGACGCACGAGGGTCAAAGACTCCAGTATGTCATCCGGCACCGACCACTCGCGAGCGAGGTACATGTTGGGAGTGCCGTACACATCAATGCAGGCGCAGACATCCAGCTCCGGCATGCCGTAAGCGCAGGCGGTGGCGATCTGCGCGCCAGCGGAGCGCCCCATGAGCACGATCTGGTCAGTCCGGATGCCCAGCTCTGCCGCATGCGCACGCACCCACTCATAGGCGCGGCGGGTGTCCTCAGCCTGAGCGCGCCAGGGGTACCTTGGCGCAAGGCGGTAGCCATAGGAGCAGAGCACATACCCATGGGATGCCAGCTCTGTATTCGTTCCGATGAACTCGCCCGGATCTCCACTGTCCCAGCCGCCGGTGTGGGCTATGAGCAGGCAGGGCAGCCCTTTGTCCGCGCCTAGAGGTCGGTAGATCACCACATCGAGAGACTCATCTCCCTCCCGCCAGAAGGTGCGACGTTCCGTCAGCACCTGATGTTTTTCCACATGCACCGGCTTCCAAAGGCGCAGCCAGGAGAAGCGCAGCCCCTGCGCTGTGGCGATGCGGCGTGCCTGCAAAGCGGGAATAAAAAACACCACGGCCAGCAGCAGGCACACTGCGGCCAGCCAGCGTGAATGCTGAAGAGCAGGATAGATGAGCACCAGGCTCAGCAGAGCCAGCCAATGGCCCAGCTCCGTGGTGGCCAACTGAAGCTGCCACTGCCAGCGAGTCGGCGACATGACCCATGCGTTCAGCGCCAGCAGGGTCAGAATGATGAGTGCCGAAGAGAGGACCACGAGTTTCACAGATCTTTCAGCATCCGCTCCGGGTGTGCTTCTGGATTCACTAATTTCATGAAAAAAGGTGCGGATCTCGCGACCCGCACCTTTTCGTAGAACTGGCTATCCGATCAACCGGCGATGGTGAAAACCTCGCGGGCGTCGGCAATGCTGCCGGTGAGGGCGGCGGCGGCGACCATGATGGGGCTCATGAGAACGGTGCGCCCGGTAGTGCTGCCCTGGCGGCCCTTGAAGTTGCGGTTCGAGGAGGATGCGCAGAGCTGATCGCCAACAAGCTTGTCGGGATTCATGGCCAGACACATGGAGCAGCCTGCGCCGCGCCATTCAAAGCCAGCCTCGCTGAAGATCTCGTGCAGGCCTTCCTGACGGGCAAGGGTATCGACGATCTGGGAGCCAGGAACCGCGATGGCCTTGACGCCAGCGGCCACCTTGCGGCCCTTGATGAACTTCGCCACTTCACGGAAGTCGCTGAGACGGCCGTTGGTGCAGGAACCGATGAAGGCGACATCGATCTTGGTGCCCTTGATCGGCTTGCCAGCGGGCAGTTTCATGTAGTCGAGCGCGTCCTGGATGGAGATGCGGGCGGGCTCGGTGGCGGCGCTTTCAGGAGTCGGCACGTTTTCTGTGACGGCGATGGCCTGGTCAGGGCTGGTGCCCCAGGTGACCGTGGGCGGCACGTCTTCGGCCTTGATGTTCACCACATCGTCATAAACCACGTCCTTGTCCGAGGCGACGGCGCGCCACTTGGCCACGGCTGCGTCCCAAGCCTCGCCGGTGGGGGAGTAGGGGCGGCCTTTGAGGTATTCGAAGGTCTTCTCGTCAGGATTCACGTAGCCGCAGCGCGCACCACCTTCGATGCTCATATTGCACACGGTCATGCGCTCTTCCATCGTCATGGCGTCAAACAGGCTGCCACCGTACTCATAGGCGTAGCCGATGCCGCCATTGGCACCGAGCAGACGGATGATGTGCAGGATCACATCCTTGGCATACACACCGGGACGGAGCTGGCCGTCCACATTAATGCGGCGCACCTTCATCTTGCCCAGCGCCATGGTCTGCGTGGCCAGGATGTCGCGCACCTGGGTGGTGCCGATGCCGAAGGCGATAGCTCCGAAAGCGCCGTGGGTGGCGGTATGGCTGTCGCCGCAGGCGATGGTGGTACCAGGCTGGGTGATGCCCTGCTCAGGCCCGACGACGTGGACGATGCCCTGCTTGCCGCTGGCGAGGCTGAAATAGGTGATGCCAAACTCCTTGGCGTTCTTGTTCAGCTCCTGGATCATGGCCTCGGCCAGGGGGTCTGCGAAGGGGGAGACCTGGCTGTCAGTCGGCACGATGTGGTCCACCGTGGCGAAGGTGCGGTGCGGATAGGCCACTTTCAGATTCAGATCGCGCAGCATGCCAAAGGCCTGCGGGCTGGTGACCTCATGGACGAGATGGGTGTCGATCAGGAGCTGCGTCTGGCCATTGTCGAGGGTGCCGACGACGTGCGAGTCCCAGACTTTTTCAAAGAGTGTTTTGCCCATGTTGCTTGCGGATTGGTGGTTTAGAGGACCCGCAGCCTAGCACGCCCGGCGGAGGGTGCAAGAATGCCTCTTGGCTTTTGGCACCGGACCTGCCAGCATCCGCGCCCATGAAATGGCTTAAAATTCTCTATGTGCAGGTGATCATCGGCATTGTGCTGGGCGTGCTGCTCGGGCTGATCGTCCCCCCGGAGCGTGCCATCAGCCTGTTTGGCCAGTCCTGGGATGCCACCAGTCTGCAACCGCTGGCGGAGGTTTTTATCAAAGCCATCAAAATGCTCATCGCGCCGATCATCTTTTGCACGGTGGTCTGCGGCATTGCCAGCATGGGCGACCTGAAAAGAGTAGGCCGTGTAGGCTGGAAGGCGCTGCTGTATTTTGAGCTGGTGACCACCGTGGCGCTGATCATCGGCCTCCTGGTGGCGAATGTGATCGAGCCTGGGGCCGGAGTAGAACACCACGCCTCCGCCAAAGATGCCTCCAAGCTGGGCGAATACCAAGCCAAGGCACACGACACGAGCACCAAGGCCTTTTTGATGAACATCGTTCCCAAGACCTTCGTGGGAGCCTTTACGGACGACTCCGTGCTGCCCGCCCTTTTTCTGGCCCTGCTGGTGGCGGTGGCGCTCTGCCAGATGGGAGAGAAGGGCAAGCCCGTGCTGGATCTGCTGCACAGCGTCTCGGAGGTGTTTTTCAAGCTGGTGGCCATCATCACCCGTGTGGCCCCCATCGCCGCCTGCGCAGCCATGGCCTACACTGTGGGCTCAGAGGGGCCGGGCATGCTGATCAAGCTGGCCAAGGTGCTGGCCTGCGTCTATCTCACGTGCGGTTTGTTTGTTTTTGTCGTGCTGGGGAGCATCGCCTGGTGGAACGGCTTCAGCCTGTGGAAAATGCTCGTCCACATCAAAGACGAGCTGCTGCTGGTGCTGGGAACTTCCTCCTCTGAAACAGCCCTGCCCCAGCTCATGCAAAAGCTGGAAAAGTCTGGCTGCGACAAATCGGTGGTGGGAGTGGTCATCCCCTCCGGTTACTCCTTCAATCTGGACGGCACCTGCATCTACCTGACCCTGGCTGCATTGTTCGTCGCCCAGGCAACCAACACACACCTCACTCTGTGGCATCAGCTCACCCTGCTGCTGGTACTGCTGCTCACTTCGAAGGGAGCAGCGGGGGTAACCGGAGCCGGATTCATTACGCTGGTGGCGACTCTGTCCACCATCGACACCGGCATTCCAGTCTCGGGTCTGGCCGTGCTCATCGGCATCGACCGCTTCATGTCCGAAGCCCGGGCCATCACCAATCTCATTGGCAACACCCTAGCTACTTTGGTGGTAGCAAAGTGGGAGAAGGAGTTTGATCCGGAGAAGGGGAAGATGCTGCTGCGCTGACCTTTAAAACTCGATCTTCATCGGAGGCGGCGGAGCGAGCTTGAGCTTGGGACCGTCTTCCTCCGGAGCCTCGACGGCGTCCACAGGAATGGCCTTGCGGATCGGCGAGCCGTCATCGTTCACAGGGGCAGCACGTGGAACGGCCTGCTCTGAGTTGTAGGGATCGTCTCCAATGACGGTCAGCGCCTTCATGCGCACAGGCTCGATGTGGGCCCAGCGGGCAGCGGCGGCGATTGTTGGGGCAGAGTCGAAACTGGCGATGGGCGTTTGATAGCCGAACTGCTTGATCTCGCTGGGCAGCCCCTCGCCAGTATGCATGGTGCAGAAGCCTTCCAGCGGGGTGCCAGGGCGCAGATACTCAAAGTAGGTGGAACGCACGGATTTCTCACGCCCGTCCGGTCCTTTGACCTTTTCATAGCAGTAGTCGGTGGCGCGCATGCCGCTGCGCTGGCACATCTCCACGCGCTCGGCAGTCTGAGGCGGCTGGATGTCCTGCGGCACATAGCGTTCGGCGCTGGCATTGATCATGTCCACCCACACTGGAAGGACGATGCGATTGGAGAAGGCACCGGGATAGATGGTCTTCTGCTTGTCAAAACCCGCCCAAACCCCGCAGGTGACCCCAGAGGTGTACCCCAGGAACCAGAGATCTTTGAATTCATAGTGCGTACCGGTTTTTCCGCCCGCGACAAACTCGCCCAGCTTGTAATCCGTGACGGCGGGGCTGCCGGTGCCGCGATGCAGCGCATCCATGAGGCAGGTGTGTGTCTGATAGGCAGCGATGGGGTCCATGCTCTGCACGCTGCGCAGGGCGGATTCGGAAATCTGAAACACCACCTTGTCATTGCTGTCAGTGATGCGCTGAATGAGGTTCAGCTTCTGCGGACGGCTGCCGAGTGTGGGAAAATTGGAGAAGGCCAGACACATCTCACTCAGACGGGCCTCGCTGGCCCCAAGGAATGTGGAAGGATAGTCGCGCATCTCGGTGGTGATGCCCGCTTTTTGCGCCACCTGCTTGACGGTGGGCACGCCCACGCGTTCGCCGAGGCGCACGGTGGCGCTGTTGCGGCCCTGCACCAGCGCCTCGCGGGAGCTCATCGGAGCCTGAGTCCATTTGGGGTTGTCCACTTCAGCACCCCACTCGCCCAGGATGCCTGTCAGCCCCCCGATCATCACGCGGCGATTGTCCAGTGGGGCGTCGTCCACCTTGGTCCCAGGATAAAGGCCGGGGCTGCTAAAGGCGGCGGCATAGACCAGCGGCGTGAAAGCGGTGCCCACGGGGCGAATGCCGTCTGTGGCGCGGTTGAACTGGCTGTCGCCAAAATCACGACCGCCCACCATGGCCAAAATGCTGCCGTCTTTGTTGTCGATCATCAGCGCAGCGGCCTGCAGATACTCCGGAAGCGGCTTCGGAGTGGCTGGATCGATCTCTCCGCGCCTCAGACGTGCGCGATAGTCAGTCATGATGGAACGGAACTGGGCGAAGGTCTGGTGCTCATAGCCTGCACGTTTTTCTACTTCAGCCAGGCGCTTGCCCACCGCCTCTTCCGTGGCCTTTTGCAGATCTTGATCGATGCTGGTGTAGATCTTGAACCCGCCGATGGAGGCACGTTCCTCTCCCACCAGATCCACAACCTCACGGCGGACGGCATCAAAGACATAGCTCAGACGTGGGTCGGAGCTCTGCGGAGCCGTCACGAGCGGCTTCCTCTTGAGCTTGGCCGCCTCATCTCTGGTCAGCGTGCCTTCGATGCTCATGCGCTCCAGCACGTAGTTGCGCTCTTTCATGGCGCGCTGGGGGTGCTTGATGGGCTGGATGTTGTTCGGGCTCTTGATCAGGCCCACGATGGTGGCCGACTCCTCAATGGTCAGCTCCTTGACGTCTTTGCCAAAGTAGCCCCGGGACGCCGCCTGCACGCCGTAAAAGTTCACCCCGAAGAAGATGCGGTTCAGGTAGAACTCAAGAATCTCGGACTTGGAGAAATGCTTCTCGATGCGCTGGGCGATGAACGCCTCCAGGATCTTGCGCTTGTAGCTGCGCTCCAGGAGCTTGAAGGTCTGGCGGGCCAGCTGCTGGGTGATGGTACTGGCCCCCTGGGTGACTTCACGGGCCATGATGTTTTCCTTCACTGCTCGGAGGAGGCCGATGTAGTCCACCCCATCGTGCTTGAAAAAGCGGGAGTCTTCCTGCGCCACCAGGGCGTCGATGAAATGCTGGGGCACTTCCGTAACGGGGACGGGGGTGCGGTTCAACACGTAGAGTCGGGCCATTTCGTCTCCGTCCCGGTCATAGATGATGCTGGCAGACTCCAGTTTCTTCAGCTCTTCCAGGTCAAATTTCTCTGCGTCTCTCCGCAGCGGCGCCACGATCACGCTGTAAACCCCGAATGCCGAGACCACGCCAAGCAGTGCAAGGGCCACCAGAGCACTGAACCAGCCACGGCGGTAGATCGGCAGTTTCAGGCCGGCTTCGCCACGCCAGTTGCGCACGGGCTGGGGATCGGGATCGTCACGGAACATGGATTGGGGTAAAAACGTTGGGGTAGTCAAACTACCCGCCCTTCACAATCCGCGCCAGTTCTTTCCCTTGTTCCGCATGTCTTCACTGCCTCAAATCCTCTGTGAAAAACTCTCCGCCGCCCCGGCTGGCAGGCTGCCGTTTGTGCAGGTCATGGAACTGGCGCTTTATCATCCGGATCATGGTTATTATGGCGCTGGACCGCGAAAAATCGGCCGCTCAGGGGATTTTTTCACCAGCGTGAGCGTGGGACAGCTGTTCGGAAAGCTGCTGGCCCTGCGCGCTCTGGAAGAATGGCGGGCGCTGGGGGCGCCTGAGGATTTTACCATCATTGAGCAGGGTGCCCACGACGGGCAGCTGGCGGAGGATGTGCTGAAAGCACTCGGCAGCCACCCAATCCGTTACCTCATTGTGGAGCCAAACCCCAGATACCGGGCCGCCCAGGCCACGCGCCTTGGAGACCGAGTGCAATGGGTGGACAGCCTGGACGCACTGGCAAACGGCCCTGGAAACGCCTTTTTCGTCTGCAATGAACTGCCAGATGCCTTTCCGGTGCACCTCGTGCGCTGGAACGGAACGAGATGGGAGGAACTCTGCGTAGAAGCCACGGATGCAGGGGAATTCCGCCTGGTTCCTGGCGAATACAGCTGCACAGAACTAGCCACGGAGATCGAAAGCCTCCCGCAGGATCTCGCCCCGGGGCATACCATGGAGGTCAATCTGGCCATGCTGGAATGGCTCCGCACACTGGCGAGAGCTCGCTTTCGCGGGTCCATTTTCATCGCCGACTACGGACTGGATGAGGAGGAGTTTTATGCCGACGCCCGTGCGGAAGGCACGATCCGCCGCTACCACCAGCACCAAATGGACGGGCGGGTGCTGGAAAAACTGGGCGAATGTGACCTGACCACCCATGTGAATTTCACCCGATTGATCGCCGAAGCGACGCGCCTGGGCCTCCCCCAGCGGGAATACGATCTTCAGGGCCGTCTTCTCGGCCGCATGGCGGCTCCCTGGCTGCGCAGCCTGGAGGGCTCTCCGCCGGACGCAGCCACCATGCGCCAGTTCCATTCTCTCACCCATCCGGCATTGATGGGCAGGTCATTCCGCTGCCTCGTTTTGGAGAAACCGTCTGCTGGCTGAAACGTTAATAAGGAATATGCGCATCGGCATTACAGGAGCCACAGGATTCATCGGACGTCGTCTGGCGTCACTGGCTCGTGATCAAGGGCATGCAGTCGTCGCCTACTCTCGAGGCAGACGCGGAGTGCCCGCGGCTAGTGAAAAGCTACAGCAGCCCAGGCAAGCCCCGCATGCGCTGCCCGAGACCCCGCTGGATGTCCTGGTACATCTGGCAGGCGAGTCCCTCATGGGGCTATGGACGGAAGAAAAGCGGGACCGAATCTGGAAAAGCCGTGTGGACTTTACCGAAGCCTTGGTCGCCCACCTGGGCACCTGGAGCCCCGAGAACCGCCCCCGCACACTCGTCTGCGCCTCGGGGGCTGGATTCTATGGCGACACCGGAGCCAGCTCCGTGGACGAAAGCTCCCCACGCGGGGCTGGATTCCTGGCGGATGTGTGTGCAGGCTGGGAGAGGGCGGCACAGCGGGCGGAGGCGCTCGGCATGCGCGTCGTCACGCTGCGGACAGGCATGGTGCTGGGACGCGAGGGTGGCGCCTTCCCACTGCTGCGCCGCGTGTTTGGCCTGGGCCTAGGGGGCAGACTGGGCTCCGGGCAGCAATGGATGTCCTGGATCCACATTGATGATGCCGTGCAGATCATGCTGCGTGCAGCCACCACGGAAAGCACCCACGGTCCGGTCAATGTCTGTGCGCCGGGCGCTGTGACAAATGCGGAGTTTACCCAAAAGCTGGCTGCAGCTCTGCACCGCCCGGCTTTTTTCCACGCCCCAGCCTTCGCACTCCGGCTGCTGCTGCGCGGAATGGCCGACGAGATGCTGCTCGGCGGACAGCGTGTGATCCCCCGTGCCGCCGGCGATTTGGGCCATGTGTTTCATTACCCGGAGCTAGCCAGCGCCTTCAAAGCGCTTGTCTGAACGGAGCGGTGGACTCCGGTTGACTGCCGCCTCAAACCACTGTCAACAACTGGAAATCACCGTAAACTTCCTCATGGCATCCCAGCAGACCACCATTGGCATCATCTATGACTACGATCAGACTCTGAGTCCGACCTACATGCAGGATGAGACGCTCTTTCCACACTTCGGGATCAATCCGGAGCAGTTCTGGAAGCGCAGCCGTACACTGGTCAATCAAGAAGGCTACGACGGCGAGCTGGCCTACCTGAAATGCATGCTGGACTACCTGGACATGGACCGGCCGACGAATGAGGATTTGCGCCAACTGGGTGCCAAATTGAACTTCTTTAAGGGAGTGCCGGAGCTTTTCAACGAGCTGAACCAGGTGCTGAATGAACAGCACCGCCTGCTGGGGGTGAAGATCGAGCATTACATCATCTCCAGCGGACTGAAGGCGCTGCTGGACGGTTCGGCGCTGGCCCCCTTTGTGCGGCGGATTTTTGGCTGCGAGTTTGGCGAGGACAAAAATGGCCGTATCACCTTCCCCAAGCGTGTGATCAGCCACACCACCAAGACGCAGTACATCTTCCGCATCAACAAGGGCATGCTGGAGCCGCACGAGGATGTGAACGACCACATGGCGCACGAACTGCGCCCAATCCCCTTCCAGCACATGATCTATGTGGGAGACGGCCCCACCGACGTGCCCTGCTTCACCCTCATGAAGCGCTATGGAGGACATGCGGTGGCGGTTTACAACCCCGACGAGGCCAGCCGAAGCAGCTTCCGTAAATGCTACCAGCTCACCGGCCAGGCTGACCGGGTGAAGCACATCGCCCCCGCAGATTACCGCCCCGGCAGCCACCTGAGGTTGCTGCTAGAGGAAATGGTCACAGACATCGCCGATGGCATCGTGCGCAAGCGCCGGCTGGAGATTGAGGAGGGCACCGTGTCAGCGCCGCATTTTTAGCAGACCGCGATCCCCCGCGCGCGCATGTCGCGGAACCATTCCACGAAAGCGGGCACGCCCTGGGCGATGGTGGTGGAAGGTTTGAAACCGATCAAAGCTTTCGCCTTGCTGACATCGGCAGAGGTCAGCGGCACATCCCCTGGCTGCTCCGGCAGCTGGTTGATGACGGCCTTTTTTCCGACCGCCTGCTCGATCGTGGCAATGAGGTCATTGAGCGTCACCGTCTGAGAGCCACCCAGGTTAAAAATGTCGCAGATGGGTCCGGTGCGGTAATTGAGCGCCCCGATGATGCCATCCACGATATCATGGATGAAAGTGTAGTCACGGGCGGTATGACCATCGCCAAATTTGTCGATCGGCTTGCCCTCCTCGATCAGGCGGGTGAACTTGGAAATGGCCAAATCCGGGCGCTGACGCGGCCCATAGACCGTGAAAAAGCGCAGGGCGACGGTCTTGATGCCGTAAAGGTGGCTGTAGTTGGAGCACATCTGCTCTCCCGCCATTTTGGTCATGGCATAGGGGCTGATGGTTTGCAGAATGGGATCCGTTTCGGCAAAAGGAACCTTTTTGTTCACCCCATAGACGGAGGAACTGCTGGCAAAGACAAAATGCTTGGTACCAGTGCGACGGGAGGCCTCCAGAAGGTGGAAGGTGCCCTTGATATTGGTGTCTATGTAGAGTTCAGGCTGTTCAATGGAGGGCCGCACACCCGCACGGGCCGCCAGATGGATGACTGCGTCAAAACGTCCCTCTTCAAACACCTGAGAGACGAACCGTGCGTCAGTGAGATCCCCTTCGCAAACCTTCACCTTGGAGCCGAAAGCCCGGACATTTTCACGTTTGATGGTGGGATTGTAGTAATCGTTGAAGCTGTCGATGATCGTGACCAGCCCTGCTTCCTCGCGGATGAGGCGCTCAACGGTATGGGAGCCGATGAAGCCGGCTCCGCCTGTGACAAGGATATTCATGCTGAAAGAGGTCTGGTGGTTGTGGTTGCCAGTCACCAGTGCCTTAACTAACGGGCAACGAGAGGACAAATGCAAGGCGTCTGGAGAAAGGGATTGACGCCAGGGGGCGAATTTCGCTAAATGATGAGAAATTACCGAATCATGAGCGAACCCGAAAATACGCCACCAACACCTCCGTCAGGCTCCACGCCCAAGACCGCTGCTGTCCCGCTTAAAAAAGAGACCGTGCGCATCACTTTGCGTGGCCGCCCAGGTGCTGGTGTGACCCAGCCTCGTGAATCGACTTCTCCGATTTCCCCTGCCACAGGTGGTATCCCAGCATCTTTCAACACGACTTCCGTGGTACCCATGTCGGCCAAGAAGTCTACGGCACCGATCCAACTGCCCTCCGCGCCGCTGCCACCTCCTGCTCCCAAGTCCAGCACAGCCCCGGTGAAGCTGCCTGCACCACCGATGTCGCCGCCTTCCAAGAAGACGACTTCGGCCATTCCGGTGGTCTCCGCACCTCCTCCGAGCGCGCCTGCTCCTACTGGAGCCATGCCGCCCCCGATGGCACGCCCGCTGGCGCCTCCCACCGCGCCCAAGCCGCCGGGAGCCCCGATGCCCCCTGCCGCTCCGCGTCCCGCTGGTCCTCCGGTTGCAGGCCTGCCTGCCGCCACACGGCCTCTGGCTCAGAACCCAGCAGCACCTCCTGCTCCACGCACTGAAACTGGAGCCCCTACCGTACCACTTCAAAAGCCCACCACCCCCGGTCCCCGTCCTGCTGCCCCTGGCGCTGGCACCGCTCCGATGGCTGGCTCCGGCGGCCCTGGTGCCCCGCTGCCGAAGGCAACGGTCAAGCTGCAGCCGACTCAGGCCATGCAGCGCCCCTCCGTTTCCGCGCCGCCCAGCGCTCCGGTCAAGCGCAGCGCTGCTGCTGATGCAGAACAGTTCTATGAGGAAAAGGATCCCGAAGCAGGCTTGGTGCCTCTGTCCGTGATCTGCTTTGTTCTCTCCGCCATTCTCATGGTGATCCAGATTTTCGGCGCTGATGCTGTCAAGACAGCCGACCCCCAGACGGAATCAGCCATCATGGTTCCAGAAGGTGGTAAAATGGCCTGGGAAGATCACACCAAGAGCGGCTGGCAGAACAACTTCACCAGCAGGCTGATGAAAATCCCCTGAAGCCAGCCGATAGAATCCTCCATCTTTACACCTGACTCATATGCCGCTCGCCTGGTTAGTCTTCCTTCTCGCAGTTGCCACCCTCGCTCTTAATTTCCTCGCCAAAAGCGGCGGGGCAATGTAAGGGCTCCGGCAAAAGCCAATTAGTTCAGTCTACGCGTTGAGCGTTCTTGCCCTGCAAGAACGCTCAATTTTTTTGCCCCCTGCGACAACGCCACTGGATCTTTCACACGGCTGTTACAGGGCATAGACCAGTTCTCAAAAATCTTGTCACATTGCCCGGACGGCGGAGCGGCCCCATTGGCTGCGTTGGTCGCTTGTCTGTTATTTTCAAATAGCAGACGGCCCCGCAGCCCAAAGGAAATGCATGCCTCCACGAGGCTTACTGCTTGCCACCGCGACCGCCAGGATTCGGGTCCATGTCCAGGTCGAAGTTGAATTTGGGGAAGTCCTTGAGAGTGAAGGAGAGCAGGAGGCCGAAGTCGGAAACGCCATTGCCGTTGTTTCTGGACATGAATCCGAAGGAGGCAATCCAGCTGCTAAGATCTTTGGAGAGGCTGTAGCTCTGGAACTGCAGCGTCCCGCTGACGGCCTCATAGATGTGGTACATGTTGAAGCCGTAATTTTCATTCATCCGCGAGTAGAAGCGGGTGTAAACCAAGCTGCTGTTGCGGAAGAAAGGATGATCGTAGATGTACTGATGACCCATCTCGATGGAGGTGGCTTTGTTCAGCATCCAAGTCAGGCTGTTGTTAGCTTCAGTGAAGCTGCCCACGCCACTCGTGATCGGCAGCTGCAGGTCTGACTTGAAGCTGGCCCAAGGCACCGGCACCCAGAACATTTCGTTGTAAACATTGGAGATGCTGCGGCCATACTCAGGGTCTTTGCCAAAGACGTTGATGTAGGTGTTCATGCCAGCCCAGGTGTAGGTCTGATCATCCCCACCTTCTGGAGTCTCCCAGAAGGTGCCATATCCATTGCTGACCATGTAGTCACGCCTCGTCTGAAAGAGATTGCGAAAACCGACACGTGCCACGTTCCAAGAGTGCAAGCTGTCCACGGCTGTGAACAGAGGAACATCAATGGAGCGAGGACGGGTGGTGGTGGAAAAGCGGTCAATCGCCGGCAGGCCGGCGTTCTGGCTGGCATCCAGGTAGGAATAGTTCAAGTAGGGCTGGAACACGTGGCGAATGCCATTGAGCCCGAGAAGAGGCACCTGCACATCACTCCAGCTCCGGCTCAGCTTGAAGGAGACATCCAATCCCAGATGGAAGATGCCGCGGGCGTAGTTCCTGAGCCCGGTGGCGCTGCCCACAATGCCATTGTAACTTGTGACCCCCAGCCCCATTCGCGGCGTCACGTTGAGCCAGCCCATATAGGTCTTTGGATAGAGAAACTCGTGGTAGGTGTGAAAACGACCATAACCCGGCTGCTTCAGACGGCTGGCAATCACACCCATACCCTGCGTGACGTCGAGCGGGGTCAGATTGGCGCTGATCGGAGCCCCTGCTAGGCTGATGAAAGACGCCGGAGCTGTTCCAAGCGGGTCCGCCAACACCCCGGCCAAACCACCTGCCCCCAAAGCCTGCAGACGCAACAGTTCAGCCTTCTCCTGCTCGCCAACTAGCTCCCCGATGATGCCAGCGGTGATGGTCCCCTGATGATAGATGCCCGAATTCCAGAGAGGTCTGCGGGTGAAATCGACGGAAAGCTCCGGAAGCCTGGTCGTGGTGCGGTAGAAGTTGTTGAGCTTGAACTTGGCAACCAGCGTGGCGACGTAAGCATCGTGGGTGTGGACCAAGGAGACCAGATTGTCCGGCTCACGATTGGTGCGGTAGTCATTGAAGAAGAAGTCTTCGTAGAAGTGGATGTCACTGATCTTGTTGATGTCAAAATCTAGATACCATGTGCTGACATCCGGCCCGGGCAGGTAGATGCGGTGCTGGAAGTTGATACGATACCTGTCCTTGGGCACCGGATAACGAGTGGCGCTGGTGGCGTTTGTCGTCGGCGCAAGGTCATTGACGGCATAAATTTTCAGAGTTCCAAAATTTTGCCGGTTGGCACTGTGGCGCAGAGAGATGAAATCCACCCCGGCCCCCACACCACGCTTGCTTCTGAGATCCAGTTTATACTTGGCATAGGTGTGGTCACCATGTACCACGGCGAGCTGGGTGAGAAGGAATGCACCCCAGCGGCTCTGAAAGCCCGGCCCCAGGCGCAGATTGGCCTCTTCCTCAAGAGATTTGGTCACCTGGGGAATGTAAAAGTAAGGTGTTTTGCCGGCATACAGCTTCACCTCTTTAAGGATGGCCCGATCCCCGGGGTATACCGTCAATTCCTTGGCGCTGAGGCGGTAGTTGGGGTTCTCCACATCATGAGAGGTGAAGGAAACACCCGTGGCGTCGATCCGATTCTCGAGCTTGCTGCCGGAGTGGAAGTCTTCCGCACGGAAAAAGAACATGCCGGAAGATCTACGAAGCCCGCCCCCGGTGGAACCCGCCGCACCAGTGAATGCAGTGCCTGGAATGCCAGGTGCCCCAGCCCCAAGCCCGGTGATCACATTTCTGCCGGACATCTCTCCAGTAATGGAATTGTAGGTTATCGAGTCCCCGCGATAAATCATGCCATCGCGCCAGACCGTCACCCCATCTTTGGCAACCACCTCACCAGTGGCCTGATTATACTGGGCACTGCCGCAGCGCATTTCGATCTCACCGTAGCGGATATGCACATCGCCAGTCACCGTGGCGACACCCGTCTCAGGATCCAGCGTCGTGGTCAGGCCACGAATGTTCAGGTCGCTTGTAAGGCTGTCGAGAAGGGATTGCCCTCTCGCCGCCCCGGCAGCCGCCAGGACGCAAACAAAGACCATCACGCAAATTCTTGAAAAAATCATAACTTGGGAACTCACCACATCATCAAACGATAGGCCGTAAGACCAAACACCCTAAATAGGCCACCTGCGTCCCAGTGACAAGAAAAAGCAGACTTTTTTCGACTAATCGTCATCCCTGCCCACCCTTACCGGGCAGACCCCTTTTTTACTCGGAGCCTGAACAAATTGCAGCAGCCTGGCAGCCTTTTCCGGCCATTCCCTTGCAGCCGCCTGTTCCAGAGCCTGCCCCAGGTTCATGCCTCCGCAAAAAAGCAGCTGGAAAAGCTCTTTGATGGCCCCACGGTCTTCAGAAGTAAATCCCTGCCTTCGCAGGCCGATCACATTCAGGCCAGTGATGCGGTTGACGCGCTGAGCGGCGCAGTAGTGGGGGATGTCTTTGCTGAAGCTGCCATTCCCCTGCACCACACAGAAGTCTCCGATTCGCAGGAACTGGTGAAAAACCGCCCCGCCGCCCATGAAAGTGTTGTTCCCCACATGGATGTGCCCCGCCAGAAGAACCCCGTTGGCCAGGATGTTTCTGTCTCCCAGAACCACATCGTGCGCCAGATGGCAGCCCACCATGAGAAAATTTCTGTCTCCGATCCGGGTCACTGATCCCTGTTTGCTGCCTCGGTGAATGGTCACATGCTCCCGGATCACGTTCTTTTTGCCCAAAATGACACTGCTCTGCGTGGCGGGGTCAAAACCCAGATCCTGCGGCTCGCCACCGATCACCGCCCCGCGGCCGATCCGGGTCCCCTCCCCCACCACCACGTGCCCCACCAGCTGTGCATGCGCCTCGATCCTGCATCCTGGCCCCACCTCGGCGGCTCCCTCGATCACCACATAGGGGCCGATCTCGGCCGAGGGATCAATTTGGGCGCTGGAGTCGATCAGGGCGGAAGGGTGAATCATGCTTGCCGATCATGGACGCCCCCCAGCCGGGGATCAATCCAGACTTGCAGCTCGTGCAAACTTCCTCTTGGCAGCACGCTCCTCGTTGCCTAGATTCAACATCCCGCAACGCAGCACCAGGAGAGGTGGTCGAGTGGTTTATGGCTCCAGTCTTGAAAACTGGCGTGGGTTTATCCCCACCGTGGGTTCGAATCCCACCCTCTCCGCCATTCTTATCCATTGGCACGAACGCGAAGGCCGATGTGTTGCCACCTGCTGGCGCATGCGCTTTATCAGAGTCATCATGCTCCTACGCTCCTCCCTCCTAGCCGCCCTGGCATTGCTCCTCCCTGTTTCCACGCCCGCCGGCGAACCCCTCATGGGTGTCTTTGGCGAAAATTCGATGCAGCGCGTGCTGGATTTTGAAAAGTGGCTGGGGAGACCAGTGGACATCATTCTCTGCACCGTGGATTTCCATCAATGGGAAAACTACCGCTACGCCAGCTGGCTGAGCCAGACGGTTTACGGGCAGCGCGGAGCCCGCAGGCTGGTGTACGACGTACCGATCATCATCAACGGGGCCAGTTATGCTGAAGCAAAAACGGGCACGTATGATGAACACTGGAAGTGCCTGGCAGGCTCCATCTTGGAGAACAATCCCGGCACCTATGAGATCGTGATCCGCCCCAGTCATGAGATGAACGGCGAATGGTTTGCCTGGGGTGTGGGGGGCTCCAAGGCTGCACAGATCCCGGATTTTATCGCGTCATGGCAGCGATTTCATGGGGTGTTTCGCAGTGTGCCGGGCGGAGAGCGGTTTCGGTTCAGCTTCTCCACCACCGAAGGGGCCAGCGATCCCCGCCCCATGTGGCCGGGAGACGAGTATGTGGACATCGTGGCCCAGGATGTGTACTGGAAGCCCAAATCCATGGGCGGTGAGGGCTGGGAGACCAATGACCCCAAAGAAGCCTGGGAAAAACGCGTGAGCCCGTATGGCTATAATGAATGGCACGTGGCAGGCATGCTGGCCTTTGCCAAAGCGCACGGAAAGCCCTTCCAGATTGACGAATGGGGAGTGTGGGGACCGGATGCCGCTCCTTTTGTAGCGGCGATGGCGGCTTTTCTGAAGACGAATGGAGCCAGATCTCACACCTACTGGAATTCGAATTCAGGTTATCCTGGCGAATTGAATCAGCGGGATAAGGAATGGCCAATGACGACGCAGGCTTTCAAAGCAGCGTTTGGCAAGGCACCCTGATCACAGTCCATTCCACACATGCATCACGGCGTAGCTTCGCCAAGGGCGCCAGGGCTGGGACAGCTCTTCGGCGCGCTTTGAGGTGACACCGCCGAGTTTGTTTCGCACAGCGATGTCTTCCTTGGGAAAGGCGTCCGGCCAGCGGAGGGCGCGCATGGCGATGTAGTGCGCGGTCCAGGGGCCGATGCCCGGTAGCGCGACCAACTGGGCGACGGCTGTCTCGGGATGGGCGCCGGGGTCTAGCTTGAGAGAGCCGGAGCGAAAGGCCTCTGCCAAAGTCAAGATGCAGGCGGCACGGGTGCGGATGATACCGTGGCGTGCTATGTCATCGACGCTGGCGCGGGCGACGATTTGTGCCTGAGGTGTGAGACGTGTGAGCTCAGGGAACGGGGTTTCGATTGTCTCACCGAAGGCCTCGGCATAGCGGCTGGCGATCTTGGTGGCGGCCTGCACAGTGATCTGCTGGCCGAGGATGGCACGCACGGCCATCTCAAAGCCATCAAACGCACCGGGTACGCGCTGCCCGGGATTTTGTATGACGCTCTTTTTCAGCCTGTCATCCTGTGCCAAATGTGCGGCGATGAGGTCAGGCCTGGCGGCAAGATCGAACATATGACGCAGACGGCCCAGCAAAGCTGGGAGAACGGGAGTCAGCGAATGGGTGAACTCCACCAGCAGCGCGTGCTTCGCCGCCACATTGGACACTTTGATCCACCCCGTGTGTTCTCCCAGTCTCACCGTACGAGCGTAGGTGTCGGCAGAGACAAACTCCACTCCGCAGATGACGCGGCCGGAGAGGAATTTGAGCATGCCTTCCCAGTCGTAAGGCGGACGATAGCTGAGCAGGAGGGCGGAGGTATCGGAGGCATGAATGCCGTCCGGGTATGCGGCGGCCTCCTTGCGCAGGCGGGTGGGGGGCATGCGGTAATGGCGGCTGAAGGCGTCATTAAACCGGCGCAAGCTGGAGAAGCCGCTGGCGAAGGCGATCTCAATGACGGGCAGCGAGGTGTCGGTGAGGAGCAGCTTGGCGAGAAGGAGGCGACGGGTTTGAATGAGCTCAATGGGCGAGACTCCGAGCTCCTGCTGCACGATGCGGCGCAACTGTCGCGAGCTGAGGCCGAACTCGATGGCAATCTCCTCCAGGCCTGCACCGTCATCCGCGAGTCCTTCGTCCATGCGGTGCATGAGCAGGTTTGCCAAACGATGCGCCTGATCCACCGGTGCATGTCCGGGAGCCAGCTCCGGGCGGCAGCGCAGGCAGGGGCGAAAAGCGGCCTTTTCCGCAGCGCTGGCGCAGGTGAAGAAGCGGCAGTTTTCCCGCTTCGGGACGCGCACCGGGCAGACCGGGCGGCAGTAGATGCCCGTGGAGGTGACGCCCACAAAAAACACGCCGTCAAAACGTGGGTCGCGGGATTTCAGCGCATTGTAGGCGACGTCATCATCAATCAGATTCATGGAGGCAAGGCTGGCCCTGGCAGTCTGCAAAAACTGGCCGTTTTCGGACATCGGGTTATTTTAACTTCATGTCCGAAAATGGCCAGCACTCAGCTGCGCGGCTATGCATCATTCCCCGACCATGAAAGACAGCCATTATTATAAGACGATGCCTTCGCCCGTCGGAGAGCTTACGCTCGTGGCGGATGAACGGGCGCTGAAGGCGGTGCTGTGGGAGAATGATGATCCGAAACGGGTGCCTCTGGGTTCATTGCAGCACAGGGCCGGCCATCCAGTGCTTCTGGAGACGGAGCGGCAATTGCGGGAATACTTTGCGGGCCATCGTCTCACCTTTGATCTGCCTCTGGAATTTATAGGAACAGACTTTCAGCGCAGCGTATGGCAGGCCCTGCTGAGCATCCCCTTTGGCGAAACCCGCAGCTATGCGCAGATCGCCAAGCAGGTGGGAAATCCCAGCGCAGTACGCGCGGTGGGCGCGGCCAATGGCAGGAACCCCATCTCCATCATCGCACCATGCCACCGGGTGATTGGTTCCAACGGGAAGCTCACAGGCTTTGCAGGAGGCATGGAGGCCAAGGCTTTTTTGCTGAAGCTGGAGAAGATGGAACTGGCACTTTCCTCGTGTTGACCCACCACCCCCGATAGTTCGGGGGTGGTGCATGAACGCCCCGGCGTAGCCGTATGAATGCCGAATGCCCGACCGCGCCCTGTTTTTCTGCCTTTCCACCGGTCTGCTCGCCGCCATCAGCGGTACCGGGAGGGCTGCGCCTGCCGTAGTCCTGGACCCGAAGGTGCAGATGTATTTTGAAGAGCACTGCCTGAAGTGCCATGACGATGATGTGCAGAAGGGGGACTTCCGCATGGACACGCTGTCTCCGAAGGTGGGCTTTGAAAACACACCCCAGTGGCTGGAGATCATGGAGCGGATCAACTCCGGCGAGATGCCGCCGAAGAAGGAGAAGAAACAGCCGGAGGCCGCGGCCAGCGCACAGGTGGTGGAGTGGATCGCCGCGAGGATGAAGGAGGGCGAGCATGCGCGCATGGCCTCCCGCGCCCGGGTGAACTACAACCGCCTCACGAGGGATGAGTATGTGAACACGGTGCGGGACCTGCTGGGCGTGGTGTACGACGCGAAGGACCCCGGCGCCTTTCTGGAAGATCCCGAGTGGCACGGCTTTGAGCGCATCGGCTCGGTGCTGACGCTTTCTCCTTCAAACATTGAGAAGTATCTGGCGGCGGCGGAGACGATCTTGAACGAGGCCTACCCGGACATCATTCCTCCGGCGAAAAATGCGAAGCCGGCGGCGCCCTTTGGCGGCACAAAGCCAGTGCTCTATGAAGAGCAGATCAGCGAGCGGCACCGCGAGCGCCTGCGTGATCTGGGGCTGCTGGACAAGGTGCGCTATGACATGTGGCCGGGGGACATTTTCCGCTATTCGGCGCTCAAGGATCCGCTGCCAGAGTCTGGAGTCTATGAGATCAGCTACACTCTCAGCGGCCTGAAGCCGGAAAAAGGCCGTGCACCGCGCATCAAGGTCTATGAGTCGAAACTGGACCGCGTGCTGTATGAGCAAGACATCGTCGCGCCTGAGGACAAGCCCGTTACGATTACCTTCCGCACACATCTGCCCAAAGGTCGGCCGAACATCGAAGTATACAACGACGTGCCGGGCCCCTCCAACCTGCCACGCTCAGGTCGGCATGGCGAGACGCCGTTTATCAGCACGAAGATCGGCCGCATTCCCTGGCAGATGAAGCTGACGGATGAGCAGGGCAGGCCACGCTACCCATTCCTGATCATGGACTCGATCACGTGGCGTGGGCCGATCGTAAGCGATGACGAGAAAAAGCTGCGGAATGACTACATGCCGCAGGAGGAGGGCAACCTGGAGCAGGTGCGCGGCTGTCTGGCGACACTGGCACGGCGTGCCTTCCGCCGGCCGGTGACAGATGAGGAACTGGATGGTTATGTGAGCATCGTGAAGGCGGAGCTGGCTGCGAAAGAGAAATTCCGCGATGCGGTGAAGGCGGGCATGCTTTCCATCCTGTGCTCGAAGAGCTTTGTGTTTCTGGCGGAGGGAGATGAGAACGCGAGCCGGCAAATGCTCAATGACTGGGAGATCGCCTCCCGCCTTTCCTACCTGCTCTGGAACACGATGCCGGATGCGGAGCTCTTTGCACTGGCTGGGCAGGGCAGGCTGCGGGACAAGGCGGAACTCTCCAGGCAGGTGGCGCGCATGCTCAAAGATGCACGCTCCGCACGCTTCACAGACTCCTTTGCCACGCAGTGGCTGCGTCTGCGAAAGGTGGGCATGTTTCAGCCGGACAAGAAGCTCTATCCCGACTACGACAAGGCGTTGGAAAGCAGCATGGTGGGAGAGACGAAGGCGTTCTTCCGCGAAGTGCTGCAAGGCGGCTTGACGCTACGCGAGCTGATCCACTCGGACTGGAGCATGATGAACCCGCTGCTGGCGCAGTTCTACGGCCTGCCGGAGGCAAAGATGAATGGGGATGAATTCCAGCGTGTGTCATTGCCAGCGGAGAGCCATCGCGGCGGAATGCTGACGCAAGCGTCCATTCTTTCGCTGACCTCTGACGGCGTGCGGCACCGCCCGGTGCATCGCGGTGTGTGGGTGATGGAGTCCATCTTTGGCAAGTCGCCGCCACCACCGCCTGCAAATGTGGACCCCATTGCCACCAATCCAGCCGCCCCCAAGGCGACGCTGCGGGAAAAGCTGGAAGCGCACATCCACGACGCCAACTGCGCCTCCTGCCACGGCAAGATTGATCCGCTGGGGCTCGCCTTTGAAAATTACGACGCCATCGGCCGCTGGCGCACGGAGGAGGTCACGGATGGCACGGGCAGCAATCCGAAGGTGAAGGCCTCGGGCAAGCTGCCGGACGGCCGTGAATACCAGAATGCGGACGAATTCAAAAAGCTGCTGCTCGCGGATCTTGATGCTTTCAATGCGACCTTCATTGAGAAACTCGCGACGTATGGCCTGCGCCGCAGCATGTCCTTTGATGACCGCGACGACCTCAAGACCATCGCCGCCGCGGGCAAGGCCAAGGATTACCGCCTGAGAGACATCGTCGAGGCGTTCGTTTGTTCTGATCTGTTTCAGAAGCGTTAATTGCACCTTTAACCCACACCCTTATGAGCAACTTGAACCTCAACCGCTGGCGCATGAGCCGCCGCCAGATGCTTCGCGGCCTTGGTGCATCCATTTCGCTGCCGCTGCTCGACTCCATGGGGGCGCTGCCGGCGCCATCTCAGCCGAAGCGCAGTGTCTTTCTCTACATCCCCAACGGGGTGAACACGCTGACCTGGCAGATCGAAAAGGCGGGTGCGGATTATGAGCTCACCAAGCCGCTGCAGTCGCTGGAGAAGCATCGCGCGGACATCACGCCGATCAGCGGTCTGCATCATCCTATGGTGCTGGGCAAGCACCACAACTGCGAGAAGGTCTGGCTCACCGGAGCGAATGTGCCCGGAGATGGCGGCGCCTTCCGCAACACCGTTTCCGCCGACCAGCTCATCGCTGATGTGCAGGGCAATGCGACGCGCTTCTCCTCGCTGGAAATGGCCATCGAGGGCACCTCGCTGGCGTGGTCAAAGGACGGCATCCAGCTTCCGGCGGAGCGCAACACGCAGCAGATTTTCAACCAGCTCTTTGGCGTGGAAAAGGACAGCAAGGAGACCATCCGCCGCCGTCTGATGCGCCGTGGCAGCATCCTTGATCTGGTGGCCGATGACGCCAGGCGCGTGAACAGCAAGCTGGGCAGCGCGGATCGCAGCAAGCTGGATGAATACCTCACGGCCGTGCGTCAGGTGGAGGAGCGTACGCGCCGCGCGGATGAGTGGCTGAATGTGCCAAAGCCCGCCGTGCCTGCCGCTGAGGCCGCCCGCCTGCAGCGCAAGCTGAGCATGGCCGAGGCTGGCGAGTACTACCGCCTCTTCTATGACCTCATGGTCATGGCGCTACGCACGGACTCCACGCGCGTGATCACCTGCGGCATCGGCGGCGAGGGCAATGCCAGCGGCATTCCTGAGATCGGCATTTTGCAGACGCGCCACGGTCTTTCCCATCACAACGGAGATCCTGAGCAGCTGCGCCGACTGACGGAAACTGACACCTTCCTTGTGGGCCAGTTCAGCTATTTCCTGGATCAGCTCAAGGCGCTCAAAGAGGAGGACAACAGCTTGCTCGACACCACGCAGGTGCTGTGGGGCAGCGGCATGGCCTACGGCCACAGCCACGGCAACGCCAATCTGCCCACCATCCTGGCCGGTGGCAAGGCGCTCGGCTACAAGCACGGCACGCATGTGGACTTCAACCTGCCGAAGATCGGCAAGTATGACGTGAGCAATGCCACCGAGCATTACAAGATCTGTTCGAAGCCTGTCGATGGCGACGCCCGTGTGAGCAACCTCCTCCTCACCATGCTGCAACGCGTGGACGTGAAAGCGGATTCGTTCCAGGACAGCCTGGGGCCGATCTCGCAGATCGTGGCGTAGAGCCGGTTTCTTCATCCAACCGCCTTTTGATTTTCGATGCGTTTTCTCGCTCTCTATCTCAGCTTATCCCTGCTTCACGCCGAACCGCCCAAATTCCGTACCGATGCCGACGGGCCAGTGAAGGGGAACGAGAAGCGGAAGGCTCCGAAAGACCGGAAGCCGGAAGATCCGCCGGAGTGGTTTCAGCTCGTTGAGGGGCAGTTTCCGCCAGAGGGATCGGCGCATGCGGTCACTGGAGAGCTGATATATGTGGAGCATCTAGATCGCCGGTTCAGGATTCGGGTGGATCGGAATGACAGCCAGGAACGTGGCATCTGGGATCTGCCGCTGGATGCGACGCTGCTGCCTTATGGCTCCATCTGGTATCAAGGCGCGCCTGCCGCGCTGCAGGACATCCCGCTGGGAACTCATTTGCACGGATTGTTTTACCTCACGGACCCCGAAGACAAGACGCCGCTGCCGGACACCTGGTACAAGCGCAAGACGCCGGAGTGGGAGTTTCGCCGCTGTTTCCGCATCGAAGATGAGTTTTCGTACCATGCGCGGCAGCAGCAGCTGTGGAAGATCGACAGCGTGGATCTGACGACGAAGAAACTCACCGCCACGCTGCTGGACAAGGGCAAGCCGAGCGGCCAGCCGAAGCTCTTTGATCTGCTGGGCAGCACGCGCGTGTATCAAGGCCATGGCATCGCGGATCTGAAGGCTCTGAAGCCGGGGCAGAGCGTGCTTTTTAATCTCACCTGGGTCACGCTTTATGGGCCGGGTCGTATCACGGACATCTGGCTGGATGAACCCGCACGCGCGCTGGTGACAGCGAACCAGCTTGAGCGGCACCGCAGCTACATCCGCGAACGCGGCCTACCGGGATGGGTGACGGAAGTCGATGACGAGAAGCAGTTCGTGACGGTCTCCTTTTTTGACAATGTGGATCCGAAGCTCTTTGACGAGCTGAAGACCAAAGATCCCAACGCTCCGCCACCGAAGGACGGCAGCCCGCCGCCAGTGGAACCGCGTGGCGGCCTGGCCGTCGCGTGTGAAACGCTCATGACGTATGATCCGGTGAATGACCGCAAAACCGGAAGCATTCTCGAGGTGAAAAAGATCCCCGTCGAACCCGGCAGCAGCGGCCTGCAGATGAAGATCAAAATGGACATGATGCTGGAAGGCTACCGGCCAAAGCGCATCGTGCGTTTTTATCCTGAAACCTGGAAGGTCATCGCCTTGCCGAAGGAAGAGGAGTTCTTCGGGAAAGAGTAATCATTGCATCATGAAAACGATTATAGCGGCGCTCGCCGTGCTGTCTCTCACCGGCATCGCCGCCGACACAACTCCGGCCAAGCCCATTCCGGTGATCACGCCCGGCCAGGTTATCATTCCGTTTGAAAAGATGCGCCGCATCTGGGGCGAATTGATCAGCCTGGACCTGAGCACGCGAACAGGAAAATTCCGCAATGAGAGCAACGATGAAGTGATGAGCTTCACCGTGATGCCGTATGCCGAGCTGCTGCATCATGCAACTCTGGGAGATCTGCAGGACTTCCGTGTGGGGGAGCGCGCCATCTTCCGCCTGCATGTGAATGACAAGGAGGAGTGGGTGTGGCTGACTTACATCCAGGATGAGATGAACATGATGAACGGCCACAAGGAGTACTTCTATGTGGACCAGATTGACGCCACCGCCGGCAAGCTCACCTGCACCTGGGCGAATTTCGACAAGAGCTTCGTGCGTGAGAAAGGTGTGGTTATCGAAACTGCACCTGACACGCGCTACTGGAAAGCCGGACAGCCAGCCAAATTCAGCGACATCAAGCTGGGCGACAAGCTGCGCACCAAAACCCACGGCACGGGCAGCGGAAAACACCGCGTGCCATGGGAGGTCTTTCTGGATGATGACAGCCTCATGAAATTTCAGGCGGAACAAAAGGCCGTGCATGCGAAGCACATTCTAGAAGACGGGGCACCTGGGTATGTGGATGCCTCCAATGGCACCCAGCTCACACTGACGCTGTTCAATGAGGGGGATGAGCAGATCAAACGTCTCAAGCAGGGCACCACTGTCCAGGTTTCCCCAGCCGGAGTGGATCGCAAGCCTACAGCAGCTCCCGTCACCGGCAAAGTCACTGCCATCGGCAAAAACGGGCGGCAGGCACAGGTCACGCTGGAACTGGCCGCGAGCGGTGAAAAGTTTCAGCCCGCCGGCATCGCCAGATTGTGGGTGACGGACAAGTGATGGGGCAAAGATGGCAGACGATCGGCGCTTTTTCTGTCCGGTTTTGAGGCCTGAGGGGAGATACATTGCCAGTCTCACTGCGTTTGTTTCCCACCCCGAATGAATCGTCCGTCTTTGCTTCTCGCCAGCCTCCTATCCGCCTATGCCTCCTGCCATGCCGCCGAGGAGCAGAGTCATGCGGTGATGGGTCAACGGCACCGTGCCTTGTTTCAGGAGACGTGTGTTTCCTGCCACGGGCCTGAGAAGCAGAAGGGGAAGTTCCGTGTGGATAATCTGCCGTTTGAGATCAAGGATCTGGAGACGGCGGAGAAGTGGCAGAAGGTGCTGAACCAGATGAACTCGGGCGACATGCCGCCTGAGGATGAAAAGCAGCCTGCGAAAGAGGCGAAGGCGGATTTTCTGGATGATCTGGCGAATGTGATGGTGGCGGCGCGTCGCACCCTGGGAGATCAAAATGGAGTCATCACCATGCGGCGCCTGAACCGGCGTGAGTACAAGAACACACTGCGTGAGCTGCTTGGCGTGGATGTGAATGTCTCGGATCTGCCGGCGGATGGCGGTGGTGGATTTGACACGGTGGGGGCCAATCTCTTCATGTCGGCCAATCAATTTGAGCAGTATCAGCTGATCGGGCGCGAGGCGATGGAGGAGGCGTTTGCGTGGCAGGCTGCGGCGGGGGTGGAAAAAAGGCTGCACTACGAAGCCGAGACGACGACACCCATCGTGAAGAAGTTTGTGGACTACCAGATTGATGCGCAGAAACGGGCTCAGAACTGGGTGAAGGCGGTGGAGGAAGCGGCGGCGAAGCCTGAGAACAAGGACATCGTGGCTAAGATCCGTAAAGAGTCGAAGAACGACAGCATCTTCCGCCGAGAGTGGGCCCGGATTCCCGGCGCGCCCAATCCGCGCAGCTTCGGCTTTGACAAGAAGGGCGAGAATGACGCTGATCTGGCCAATGACTCGCTGGGGGCAGGCTGGCTGAAGTACCACCAGTATTACATGGCGCAGCCTGCCGTGGACAAGGGCGCTTACCTCGGCACGCAGACGCGACATCCGGCGGAGCTGAACGTGAACTACATCGAGCTTCTGGTGCCGTTTGACTGGCCGGTGGGAGAGTACGTCGTGCGCGTGAGTGTCGGCGCGACGAAGGATGCGCCGCCCGAGAGGCGCTTTCTGGACTTCGGCATCTATGCGCGAACGGGGCGCGTGATGGCCACGCATGAAATCACGGGCACGATCGAAAAACCGCAGGTGATCGAGATCCCGCTGACTCTGACGCGAAGCAACATGACGCGGGAAAACCGTCTGTTGTTTGTGCGGGAAAAAGGCAGCTGGGACACGAATGAAGAAGGCGGCCGCAAGCGCGCTGAGGCGGTGAAGCGCAACGGGATCGGGCCGGAACTGACGCTGTGGGTGGACTGGATCGAGGTTGAGCGTGTGCCGAATGCGGCCAAACCCAAGCCGCCGGGCATTGCGGCGCTGGGCATTCCGCTGGATGACAAGTCTCCTGCACCAGCCACACCGGAGCTGCGCGCGGCGCTGGAGCGATTTGCCACGGAAGCGTTTCGGGGGACAACGCCGCCGGCTGACTACATCGACAGGCTTCTCTCTCTGTATGAGGTGCGGCGCAAGGCTGGGGACAAGCCCAGTGCGGCGCTGAAGGAGACGCTGGCGGTCGTGCTGTCCTCACCCATGTTTCTCTACCTTGCAGAACCGACCGCAGACGAGAAACACCGGCCGCTGACGGGAATGGAACTTGCCACGCGCCTCTCGTATTTTCTTTGGAGCGCACCGCCGGATGCTGCGCTGCGTGATCTCGGCAAGCGGGGTGAACTGATGAAGCCGGAAGTGCTTGCCGCGCAGACGGAGCGGCTGCTCAACGATCCGCGTTCGGAGGATTTTCTTCAGGCCTTCACGCATCAGTGGCTGGGGCTGGATCGGATCGACTTTTTCGAGGTCAATCGCACGTTGTATCCGCGCTTTGACACCGGCACCAAGGTGGCGGCCAAGGGGGAGATTCACGAGACCATGGCGCACATCATGCGAAAGAACGCCAGCCTGCGCGATCTGTTGAAGTCGGACTATGTGGTGATCAACCGCGTGCTGGCCCACTACTACGGCATTCCGGGTGTGAAGGGAGATGGGTATGAAAAAGTGCCCCTTCCCAAAGGCTCACCGCGCGGAGGTCTGCTTGGCATGGCGGGGATCAACTTCATGGGGGGCAACGGCGAACGCACCAGCCCTGTGGAGCGCGGTGCCTGGGTGCTGCGCAAGCTGCTGCATGATCCCCCGCCGCCTGCACCTGCGAATGTGCCCGCCATCACGCGGCTCGCTGGCAAGGTGCTCACGACGCATGAGCGGCTGCTCGCGCATCAGGAAGACCCGCAGTGCACGAGCTGTCACCGCAAGATTGATCCCGTGGGCTTTGGCCTGGAGAATTTTGATGCCGCCGGACAGTGGCGCACGGAAGACAGCTACATGGCCATCGATGCGAATGGGAAGCCTGATCCGAAAAGCAAGAAAACGTGGACCATTGAGGCAGCGGCGGCGCTCTACAAGGGGCCCGCGTTCAAAGACTACTTTGAGCTGCGGGACATTGTCGCCTCGAAGTCGGATGCGTTTGCCCGGGGATTCAGCGAGGCGCTGATCGAGTTTGCGCTGGGACGCCCGACGGGATTCCGCGATGAGCCGCTTGTCACCGGCATGGTGCAGCAGGCGGGCAAAAAGGATCTGGCGATCCGCGAGTTCATTCAAGCCTTGGTCGCAAGCCAGGAGTTTCATACGAAGTAATCTCTCAACGAAAAAGCATCATGAGCACCTCACCCATCCGGCGCCGTCACTTTCTTCAATCCAGCACCGCGCTCATTGCACTGCCGGCGCTGGAGTCTCTGGGCTTTCGCCGTTTTGCCTCAGCGGCGGCTCCGGCAGCACCGCCGAAGCGGCTGGTGTTTCTGGGCTTTGGCTGGGGGATCACGACGGAGAGCTGGTTTCCGGACATCAAGCAGCCGGGGGCGGGCTACACCCTGCCGGAGGGGCTGAAGCCGCTGGCAAGGCACAAGGCGGACTTCACGGTGGTGCAGGGACTTTGGAACAAGTACAGCAATGACGGGCACTGGGGCAGCACGATGTGGCTCACAGGTGCGAACCGCTTTGGCGAGCCTGGGCAGAATTTTCACAACAGCATCTCGGCAGACCAGGTGGCGGCGGCGAAGCTGGGGCTGGACACACGCTTTGCCTCGCTGCAGCTCAACGGCAGTGAAAATGCGGAGTCATCTGGACATGGCCCGGGCCTCTCCATGGCATGGGATGTGAGCGGCAAACCCATCGGCGGACACAAGGGGCCGGTGGAGGCCTATCACCGGCTTTTTTCCAAGGACACCACCCCCATCGAGCAGCAGAGGGCGATGCTGGCGCAGAAGCGCAGCGTGCTGGACACGGTGATGGAAAACGCACGCGCCATGCAGCGCGGTCTTGGCAAAACGGACAAGGGCAAGCTGGAGGAATACTTCCAAGGCATTCGCGACATCGAAACCCGCCTGAGCAAAGACGAGCAATGGATCGGCGTGCCGCAGCCGAAGGCACCCATTCCTGAGCCCGCAGCGGGTCTCGCTGGAAAAGAGGAGATCAAGATCATGTATGACATCATGCTCGCGGCCATGCAGACGGACAGCACGCGGGTGCTGACGTACCGGCAGCCGGTGAGCACGCTGCTGACGAGCATCGGCATCAAGGTGGCCCCGCATGACATGAGCCACTATCATTCCACCATGGGGGAAAAGCTGGAGGCCTCCAAGCAGCGTGACCTGACACAGAGCGATCTGCTGGCGGGATTTATCGACAAACTCAAAGCCACCAAGGAGGCTGATGGCAGCCGCCTCTTTGACCATGTGGCGCTGGCCTATGGCAGCAACATCCGCACGGAGCACAGCCTGGACAACTGCCCCACGCTGCTCACGGGCGGTGGTGCTGGCATCAAGCTGGGGCACAACGTCGTCGCTCCGAAGGACACGCCGCTGTGCAATGCGTGGCTGACACTGCTGCATGGGATTGGCGTGAACGTGGAGCGGCATGGCGACAGCTCGGGTGTGCTGAAGGAACTGATCGCCTGATCTCATTCGATGAATCTTATGAAGACTTCTTTTCTCGCTGCTGCGCTGCTGCTGACGAACCTGAGCGCCGCAGACATTGAGCTCACCGAGACACTGCAACTGCCCGAATGCCACAGCATCGGCTGGGTGCGGGCCAATACGCAGGTGAAGGGGCAGAAGAACTGGAACGGTGTGCTGGATGAGGCCAAGTGGGGCACGCCCTCGCCGCAGCAGGCGGTGGAGCGGAGCTGGGACTGGAAGCTCAGCGATGAACAGTGGCAGCAGGCTGTGAAGGAGAAAGGCGAGGGCAAAAAGGAAGATGTGAAGTTTGACCTGTGGGTGCCGGAGGAAACCAAAGTGGCCAGAGGCGTTGTGGTCATGTCCGGCCATGGCAGCGGTGAGGGACTGTACAAGCATGCCGAGCTGCGCAAAATTGCGCGGGAGCTGCATCTGGCTCTGTTCAAATTCAACGGCAACCCCATGCAGCGAGGCTTCTGGCCACGCAGCCTGCTCTATGAGCGGCTGAAGACCTTTGGAGACAGAGCCGGGCATGCCGAGCTCGAAAACGCTCCTCTGTTTCTCTACGGCCACTCGAACGGGACCGGCTTCTCCGCCATCTTTCCTGCCGAAAGCACCCGTGTCTGGGGCTGGGTGTCCATGCGTCCTGGCACCACGTATCAGGTGTATCAGCCCGGCGCGGCGCAGGTCCCAGGACTGGTGATCTTTGGCGAGGATGACGCCTTCTTTGCGCGGCCTTCAAAAGAAGAAAACATGGGCGTAGTGGAGGCGATGCGCCGGAAGCATCACGCCGTGTGGGGCTACGCCGTAGAGCCGAAGACGGGCCATGGCCCCGGAGACAAGACCTGGCCGCTGGTGTTTTCCTTCCTGCGCCACACCTTTGCTATGCGGGTGCCAAGGGATGCGGATACACTGAAGGGGCCAGTTAAACTAAATGTGCTGGTGCTCGAGAATGGATCGCTCGGAAAGAACTGGAATGCGGCGGTGGGAGGTTATCAGACGCTGCCCTCCGCGCCGTTTGCCACCTTCACCGGAGACAAAGACACCGCCTCATGGCTTCTGAATGCAGACTATGCGGCGGACTGGCAGATGTTTCAGCACGACGGCAAGATCACCCGTCCGTGAAGATTGGCAGACATTTCCCGGCAGGTGAGTGCGTTTAGAGTGCCTTCCACCTACCTGCCATGATTTCCCGTTCTCGTTTCCTGTTCGCCCTCGCCGCCTCAGCTCTTTGCACTGCCTCCTCCTGGGCGGCAGACACTGTGAAGATCGTCCTTGTCGCCGGAAAGGTGAAGGAGGTGGACAAGGTGGGCCATCATGACTACCTCGGCGGCTGCCGCCTGATGCAAGTGCTGCTGAAGCAAAACCCGGGCGTGGAGGCGGTGCTGGTGAATGAGGAATGGCCTGCGGATGAGAAGATCTTTGAAGGAGCGGCTGCCGTGGTGTTTTACACTGATGGCGGCGGCAAGCAGGCCTACCTGGCCACGCCTGAGCACATCGCGCTGGTGCAGAAAATGGCGGATGGCAAAACGGGACTGGTGAACATTCATCAGGCCGTGGAGTTCACGCCGGCATTTGCCCAGCAGTCGATGAATTGGATCGGTGGTGTTTATAACGCGCTCTCAAGCCGCGGTCATTGGGACAGCGTGCATGACACTTTTCCGAAACACACCATCACCAGCGGTGTCACACCTTGGAAAATCAATGACGGATGGCTAAACCACTTTCAGTTTCCTGCCGAAATGAAGGGCATCACGCCGCTGGTCTGGTCAGGCAAAGAGAAGCTGGGATCACCCGAAGGCGGTGACAAGGATGTGGTGGCATGGACTTATGACCGCCCAAGCGGCGGGCGCTCCTTCAGCTTTAGCGGACTGGATGCGCACGGTGCGTGGGAGCAGACAGGCATGCGCCAGCTGGTGGTTAATGGCGTGCTGTGGTCCGCAGGTGTGGAGATTCCGGCTACGGGTGCCAAGTGCGAGGCCGACAAGGCACTGATTGATTCGTTTCTGACGCCGCGCGTTGCGCCGCCTAAGAAGGTGAAGCCTGAAGCGACCGCTGCGCCTGCTGTGAAATAGGCACTTGAAGAAAGATGCTATGAGCGCGCTTCGCCAAACTCCGAAGGACACTCAAGTCTGTCGGTCAGCGCTCACGACACATCCAGCAAACGCCTGCAATGGCAAAAGGGATCGCTGGAGGTGGCGGTGCCGCTCATCGACGGGCAAGAGTGCCCATCGTACTTCAAATCAACGCGAGCGAAACACCTCGCTCATCAGGCATTCGGTGAGAAGCGTATTCAGGCCGAGCCCCTGCTTTTTCACTTTGTCGTGAAGCTTGTCGATGATGAAATCATCGTTGAGCTCCATGGTGCGACCGGTGGTGTAGGTGAGGATCTGGCGGATGAGGTGCCGGCTGAAGAGGTCGGCACGAGTGTCGTAGATGAGCTTTTTGAAGCTGGTGAAATCAGTGTAGGTCTCGCCGGACGGGAATTCGCCTGTGGTGTCGATCTTGGGCGCTGGAACCTTTTTATTGCTCTGCGGGTACTTGGTGCGCCAGCGACCGACGGGATCGAAGGCTTCGAGGCTGAAGCCAAGCGGATCTATCTTGCGATGGCACTCGGCGCAGGCGGCGTCGGCGCGGTGTTTGGCGAGGCGGTCGCGAATGGTGGTGGCTCCGCTGACATCCGGATCAATGGCAGGCACGACGTCTGGCGGCGGCGGCGGCGGGACGCCAAGAATGTTTTCGGTGACCCACACGCCGCGCGTGACAGGAGAGGTCTCCACGCCGTTCGCACTCACGGTCAGCACGGCGGCCATGCCAAGCAGGCCACCACGATGAGCCTCGCCTTTGAAGCTGACTTTTTTAAAGCCATCGGCCAGGCGCAGGGTCTTCTGCTCGGGCAGGTCGTAGAGTTTGGCCAGTTTCTTGTCCACAAAGCTGTGGTTGCAGTCGATGAACTGGAGGACGGAGCCGTTGGTCTTCAGCAGATCGCGGAAAAAGAGGCTGGCCTCGGTCTTCATGGAGGTGGGCAGGTCCTCCGCATAATAGGAGCGCACCACCTCGCGTGGCGGCGGCATGCCGCCGAGTTCACGGAGATTCAACCAGCTGTCCAGAAAGCCGTTCACAAAGCCGCTGATGCGTTCATCAGCCAGCATGCGCTGGATTTGCTTTTTCAGCTCGGCGTCCTGCGACAGCTTGCCGGACTTCGCCGCAGCAAGCAGCGCAGCATCAGGCGGGGCCGCCCAGAGGGCATAGGAGAGGCGCGAGGCGAGATCGTAGGGGCTCAGGGCTTTCGCAGACTCCTCGGTGATCTCACTCAGATAGAGGAAGGAGGGGGAGCAGAGAATGAGTTTCAGAGCGTCCATCGCGGCCTGCCGCGGAGTGGCTTTTTCAGCCAGACGTTTTTCATAAAGAGCACGTATGGGCTTGCGATCCACATCGGTGAGCGGGCGGCGATAAGCCTTCTCTGCAAACACCTCGAGCTGCTCCAATGCATGCTCGGCCTGAAAGCCGTCTTTGCCAAACACGGCGATCTCCTCGGCTCCACCTTTTTCCTCAGGCACCGGCCCGTTGATCTTGATATCGCTGATGCGGATGTGCGGCAGTTTGCCCTCCAGCAGAATGTGGGCACGGCCGACGCCTGAAGAACCGACGTCTGCTTTGAACTCGTCCTTGTAGCGTTTGTTGATCGTCACCACCGAGGCGCGCGATTCATAAGGGCCATTTGGGAAGATGAAGCGTGGCGTTTGCCCGGCCTCCAGCCACACACGGAATTTGAACCACGTGGGCGTGTTGTCCGGCACCACTGTGCTGGCCAGCAGCGGCTCAATAGCCTGCGGGTAATGGATGTGTCCTTTGGTCACATCTCCCGGCACCACGCCGAGGATGAAGGGCTCGGAAAAGTCGATGCCGAAGATGGCAGGATCATAGTGCGTGTCCCGGTGCAGCGCGGCCGCCTCCACTTCGATGTCATAAAGGCCGGAGACGGGCACTCCCTGCTTGAAGTCCTCGATATGACCGTAGCCGCCCTGGCGGGTGTCGGTGTTCGGCTGCTCGTAGAGGCAGAGGTAGCGGAAGTTGAAGGCGGACTTGTGAGAGCCCTGCAGCTCTTCGTATTGCACAAAGTGGCTGTTGAAATGCCAGCTCTTGGGCTCGGTCGCCGGCTTGCCGAGGCGCGTTTCCACGAGGCGGTTGGCGGACTGGAAATACTGGTCCACCAGAAAGCCCGAGGTCACCAGCGACTTGCCGATGTTGTCCATGTGCTGGCTGGTCTTTTCCTTCGGGAAATCGGCAGTGAGGCCCAAAGTGTCCACCCGGCGGCCAAAGAGCACGGCCAGAGTGTTCTCATACTCGCGGCTGGAGAGACGGCGCATGACGGTGCGGCTGCCTGTGCTCTGAAATTTGCCATAGGCGGCCACCGTGCCCTCGCGCAGCGCACGGATCATGCCCAGGCGCTCTTCATCGGTGGGCTGGTCCGCCTTTTTCGGCGGCATCTCCTTCAGTGTGAGCTGGTCGATGATGTCGCGAGCGTCGATAAGATCCGAGACAGACTTCAGCGGCAGCGCGAATTTCTCAAAGGCTCGATCTCCCTTTTGGACATCGGCATCATGGCACTCCAGGCAGTACTTCCCGAGAAACTGCTGCGCGAGCTTGGGAGCGTCATCGGCGGCATGGGCCGTCGTAAGAAGTGCAAGGCAAAGAAGTGCGCCAGAGCGCGCGATCGGAGCCATCATGATCATCAAGAGAAGCGGCCCGTACTGTTGCCAAAGGAGTCTGTCTCCACGCCCATCTTCTGCGCGATGTCCACGAAGAGATTGCAAAGAGGCACCTTGTTGATGCCCTCGCGCGGGACTTCACGGAACTCACCGTGCTTGTAGCCGCCACCGGCCAGGAGGATGGGCAGGTCGGAGTTCTTGTGCGAATTGCCATCGCCCATGCCGCTGCCGAAGAGAACAGTGGTGGAGTCAAGCAGGGTGCGCTCTCCGTCGTTCATTTTGGAAAGACGGGCGACGAATTTGCCATAGTGCTCGATCTGGTACTTCTCCAGCGTGATAAGGCTGGCGATGGCTTCCGGATCATTGCCGTGGTGGGAAAGGCCGTGCCAGTCCTTCTTGATGCCGAGATGCTGCGGCATGAAATCACCGCCGATCTCCAGCGTAGCGATGCGCGTGCTGTCTGTCTGCAGGGCCAGCGCGATCAGTTCATACAGGATTGGCAGGTCTTCTACCGCATTATGATTGGCAGGCTTGTCAAAGGGAGCCTTGGGCTTCGGCTGGCTGACCCAGCGCTGGCGCAGTTCCAGGCGCTTTTCCACGTCACGCACGGAGGTCAGATATTCATCCAGCTTGTCCTTGTCCTCCTTGTTTACCCGCTTGGAGAGGCGGTTGGCCTCATCCAGCACAGAGTCGAGAATGGAAGCCTGCACCTGGTTTTCCTGCACGCGGCGTGCCTGGCGCTCCTTGGAGTCACTGACAAAAAGCTTTTCAAACAACTGGGACGGGTTTGTGACCGGAGGCACACGCACGCCCGACTTCGTCCAGGCGATCTGGCAGCCGCCATGAATGCCGCCTTCTGAGCCAACTGTAAGGGATGGAAAGCGCGTCTCAAAGCCGATCTCGTCCGCGAGATACTGGTCGATCGTCACATTGCCGTCCGGGCGGTTTTGCGCCTCGGAGTTCAGCACGCCAGAAAGGAAGGAATGTACGGCGAAGTGCCCGCCCTTCACCCCATGATCGAGGCCGCGAAAAACGGTCATCTGCTCGCGGATGTCCCACAGCGGCTCCAGCAGCGTGGTCTTTTCATAATCGCGCCCCTTGGTGGTCGGGAAAAGCTGCTTGGTCTGGTAACCCAGCAGATTGCCGATGGCCACAAAACGACGCGCTCCGGCACCTGCACCCTTGGCGGTCTTCAAGGCGGAATTGCCACCCACATTCGCAGCCATGAGGGAGGGGAGTCCTGGCAGGGCCAGCGAAGTGCCCAGGGATTGAAGGATAAAACGGCGTCTGTTCATGATTCGGGGGGTCTGACTACTACGTAGCCAGCCCCCTCAGTATTGCAGCAGGAAACACGCCCTTTTTACTCAGATTTCAGGCCGACAGTGTTGACGGAAATCACACGATACTGGTGCTTTTTGCCTGCTTCGGCCTTGGTGTCGGCAAAACGCATCTCCACCAGCGGATTGGTAGGGGTGTCGCTGTACTGCAGACCCTGGAAAATCGGCCGGCCAAAGGGATTCTTCGGCTGCTCCGGCACGGTGCCGACCTGCTCGCCGTCGCGCATGATGATGAAATGCCCCAGACCGCTTTCGAGATCGGCCTCAGCCTTCCAGGTCAGCACGTTATCCTTCACCTGCAGCCCCGTGGGCGCAGGCGGCGGCGTCGCATCTGCAATCGCGGTGTCTTTGACATAAGCCATCCAGGCTTTGGCGATGGCCTCGTTTGGCAGCCAGTGCGCCTGCGCTTTGTCTCCTGCAAACTTCTCGGCCGGGGTGGCCTCCGTCCCGAGCAGTGGCGCGAGCCAGGCATTCTTGGTAGGCATGGGCTTCAGCGGATCGCCGCTCTTTTCGGGAAGGCGTTCGCTAAGACAGGCGTCCAGCCAGAGGATGGTGAAGTAGCGCTGATTGCCGCATTCGTGGCTGGTAAAAGGATCCACGGAAATGCCGATGAGCCCCCCCTTGGCGCGCACGGCGGTGAAGAATTTTTCATTGGCGGCCCATGCTCCTGCAAACCGGCCTTCCTTGACCGTCACCCCTTCCTTGGTGCCGAGATTGCACATGATGGGCACGCCGGAGATGGCATCTGGCAGGGTGTAGGCCTTGATCGTGGGCCGGGTGGGATTCTCCTCCAGCAGCGGCACGCCAGAGCGCGGGCAGGCGGCTGCCACGCGATCGGGGTGCAGGATGGTCATGCCGCCGGTCCAGTGACCGCCGCCACTGTGTCCCCACAGGGCCCAGGGCACCTTGGAAAGTTCAGGATGACCGGACTTCGCGCCGAGATCGACAAGGGCTTTTTGAAAGGCCTTGTCCGAGCCATTGCGGGGGTCGCACCACATCTGGCATTCCGCTTTTTCCGGCTGTTCATAAGAGGGGGCCAGCAGGGCGCAGCCGTGCTTCTTTGCCAGTGCCTGCCAGTGTAGGTCAAAGGCCCCGGTGAGGCCAGATTTGCAGGAGCCTTCGCCGCAGCCATGCTGATGCACGATGACTCCGCGCAGTTTCTTCACCCCTGGAGGCACCCACGCCGTGTAGTTCACGGGAAAAATCAGTTCCCCAGGCGTGGTCGAGGCCTCATACCGCACGCGGTAGTAGGGCGGATCAGCCGCAGGAAAGACATCATATGGCGGCTGCTGTGCCAGCAGCGGGGCAGTGAGCGCCAGGAGGGAGAGAAGGGCAAGTGAACGCATGGGAGCAAACCTACACGGAATGAAGCGAGAAAGTTGCATGCATGAAGAGAAACTGGCACGCCGCACTCGTTTTCCCTCACCCGACCTTTCACCTTGCCATTACCCTCATGAGATTCCCCGCGCTCCTTTCCCTCCTCATCTTCGCCGCCACAGCTTCCGCTGAAGACGGCTTCACCGCACTCTTCAATGGCAAAGACCTCACAGGATGGGATGGCGACCCCAAACTCTGGAAAGTGGAAAACGGCGAAGTCATCGGCACCTGCACTGGGCCGGATGCCATGGCAAACAACTCCTTCCTCATCTGGCGCGGCGGCGAGCTCAAAGACTTCGAACTTCACGCCACGGTCCGTGTGGAAGGCGACAACAACTCCGGTATTCAATACCGCAGCCGTGAGCTGCCAGAGGTAGCCCCTTGGGTGATCACCGGCTACCAGATCGACATCCACCCTGCCACTGAGCACACCGGCATGACCTATGAGGAAAAAGGGCGCGGTATCTTCGGCCTCAACGGCACCAATGTCCTGCTCGATCCCGCTGGTGCCCTCTGGAAGCTCTCCACCCATGAACCGGTGAAGGTGGACGTCTCGCAGTGGAACGAATACACCGTCATCGCGCGCGGGAACCATCTGGTACACAAGATCAACGGCCAGACCACCTCGGAGCTGACTGACTACGATGACAAAAAGCGCGCCTTGTCGGGCTTGCTAGCCATCCAGCTCCACCGTGGCAACCCCAACAGCGTGCACATCAAAGACCTGCGCCTCAAAGTCCTCCCTGTCACGGAACCTCGGGCCTTTGATGCCGCCAAGCTGCCTGCCGGAGCGGCGAAGATCGAAAAGCCACGCACCAAAAGCCCGCAGGGGACAGGCCCCGTGCTGCCGCCGACGAAAAAGTAAGCCGAATACGCTGATGAAACGCCTGCTCGCCCTCCTTGCCTTACTCAGCGCGTCTTTCGCAGCTGAGCCACCACCCAACATCATACTCATGATGGGCGATGACCACGGCTGGGAGGAGACCGGCTACAACGGCCATCCGCACGTGAAGACGCCGGTGCTGGATGAGATGGCGAAGACGTGCTTCCGCTTTGAGAATTTCTACGCCGCGCATCCCAGCTGCTCGCCCACACGTGCCAGCTTCATGACGGGCCGCCACCCGAACCGCATGGGTACTTTCAATCCCGGCTTTTCCATCCGCCCGGAGGAGATCACCATCGCAAAGGTTCTTGCCAAAGCCGGTTATCACTGCGGCCATTTCGGCAAGTGGCACCTCGGACCGGTGAAGGCGAAGTCGCCGACGAGCCCGGGGGCGATGGGGTTTCATGAGTGGGTGTCGCACGACAACTTCTTCGAGATAAACCCGTCCCTCTCACGCAACGGCGGCGCTCCTGAAGTCATCCAGGGCGAAAGCTCCGCCGTTGTCATCGACGAAGCCATCAAGTTCATCGATCGTGTCCGCAAAGAAAAGCAGCCCTTCTTCACCGTGGTGTGGTTTGGCTCACCTCATGAGCCCTACAGTGGCCTGCCCGGAGATCTGGCGCTGTACGATGATCTGCCAGCCAAATACAAAGACAAGAAGGTCAGGCTTACCTCCAACGAAACCGGCGGCCCCACGACACGCCCGCAGGGCGAGGTATTACGTGAACGCTATGCCGAGATCACCGCGATGGACCGCGCCATCGGCACGCTGAGAAAGCATCTCGCCGCCAGCGGCCTGCGCGAGAACACACTGCTCTTCTACTGCGGTGACAACGGCACCTCACCCGATGCATCGCTCGTGCTGCCGCATCGCGGTGTGAAGGGGCAGGTCTATGAGGGTGGGGTGCTGGTGCCCGGCCTCATCGAGTGGCCTGCGCGCATACCGCAGCCGCGCAGCACCAAGGTGCGTGCCACCACCAGCGATCTCCTTCCCACCCTGTGTGCCCTGACAGGACAGCCGCTTCCGGACAGGCCCGTCGACGGCATGGATCTGCTGCCGGTCATAGATGCAAAGACCACTGAACGCACCAAGCCCCTGTGGGTGTGGCAGTTTGACACTGCACATCTCAAAAAGGCGGAACCCTACATTGATCACACGCTGCAAGAGGGCACCACCCCGCTGGCCAAAAAATCCGGCGGCAAGGCCACCCGCGACTTCAGCAACTTCCGCCACCCGGACATCACCGATGCCGACTATCTCGGCCCGCGCGCCATCATCGATGGCCATTACAAACTCGTCGTACATGAACAGAAAAAAGGCGGGGCAAAGCAGGAGCTCTTCGATCTCGCCGCAGATCCCGCAGAAAAGACCAACCTTCTGGAGCGGCAGCCCGACGTCGCCCGCAAGCTGCAGGGCGAACTGCACGACTGGCAGCGTTCTGTGCTGCACAGCCTCACCGGTGCGGACTATCAGAAATAGACGCCTGCACCATCTTCCAAAGATTTATTGTCCGGTTTTATCATTCACTGCGGGATACAACACCCGCCGCTCCAACCATTATGATCCGCCCAGCCGTCATTCTTCTCGCTCTTTTTTCGCTCGTGACTTTCACGAGCGCCGCACCTCTCGTCTATGAAGGCACCGAAGGTCCTGGCAAGGGAAAGCACATCGTCTTCCTGGCCGGAGACCATGAGTACCGCTCTGAGGAATCACTGCCTGCCATCGCTCGCCTCCTGGCCAAACACCAGGGTTTCAAATGCACGGTGCTCTTCGACATCGACAAAGACGGAGACATCGTAGCGGGCGAGGTTCCCAACATGCCGGGCATGGAGGCTCTGGACACAGCCGATCTCGCCGTGGTCTTCCTGCGCTTTCAGCAGTTCCCTGCGGAGCAGATGAAGCACTTCGACGCATATCTCGCACGCGGCGGTCCGGTGGTCGGGCTGCGCACGGCCACGCATGGTTTCAAAACGACGAAGGATGATCCCTACGCGAAGTATTCGTTCGACAGCAAGGTGCCGGGCTATGAGCTGGGCTTCGGCCATCAGGTGCTCGGCCAGACCTGGGTGGGCCACTACGGCACCAACCACAAGCAGAGCACTCGCATCGCCATCGTTCCTGACAAGGCTGCCCATCCCATCCTTCGCGGCGTGAAGGACATCTGGGTGCAGGCGGGCGGCTATGTGGGCAAGCCCACAGATGGCGAAATCCTGACCATGGCCCAGCCGCTGAATGGCATGACGAAAGACTCCCCTCCTGACTCCACCAAGCCGCCGATGCCCAGCGAGTGGACGCGGACCTACAAGTCCGCCTCCGGTAAAACCGGCCGCGTCTTCACCACGCTCTACGGCACCTCAGAAGACATCACCAATGAAGGCTACCGCCGCATGGTGGTGAATGGCATCTTCTGGGCGCTCGGCCTTGAGGACTCCATCAAGCCTGACCTGGATGTCTCCTTCGTCGGTCCTTTTGAGCCCAACACCTTCGCCGGAGGCGGCTACGCCCGTGGCGTGAAGCCTGAAATGTATGCAGGCTACGCCTCGGTCATTCCCGCAAACCACAACACCAAAGGCCCCGCCAAAAAGCAGGAAGCCAAGCCCACCGCAGCAGCAACAACCGGCGCAGCCGCCAAGGTGACCACTGCCACTGGCAAACCCGCGCGTTATGTGCGCATCGAAATTCCCGGAGACAAACACTGCCTGCAAATCGCAGAGATCGAAGTGATGAGCGGCGGCAAGAACGTCGTCAAGGGTGGCAAGGCCTCGCAATCCACCACAACCAACGGCGGTGTCCCGGAACGTGCTTTTGATGGCAACAAGAGCCCGGACTGGGGCAAAGGCGGCCAGACGCATACGAAAGAGAACCAGCCGAATCCTTGGTGGGAAGTCGATCTGGGCTCCAGTCAGGCCATCGACACAATCAACCTTTGGAGTCGGCAGGGCTTTTCGGACCGCCTTGGTGACTTCACGCTCTCGCTGCTCGATGAATCACGCAAACCGGTGTTTGAAATCAAAAACGTCGCCGGACCAGAATCGATGACCATCGATGTGAAAGGCGGCGGCAAGCTGACCTACCTGACTTTTGACGGCAAGCCCGGCAAACCTGCGGTGAAGTCCGGCGGCGGAGCTCCGGCTGTCAAAGAACCAGAGCTGGCCGAAGTGCCTGCAGACTACAAAGACCCGTCTCCCTTCGCCTTTGGCAAAGGAGAGGTCGTGGCCATCCTCGGCAACGCCCTGCCGGACCGCATGCAGCATGACGGCTGGATGGAGACGCTGCTGCAAAGCCAGCTCCCGGACATGCAGGTGCGCTTCCGCAACATGAGCACCAGCGGCGACCGGCCCAACAACTACCCGCGCAGCAGCGGTGCCACACACATGACCGACTACCTGCGCCACGTGAAGGCGGATGTGGTCTTCGGCTTCTTTGGCTACAATGAATCCTACGACAACAAGCCCGAGGAGTTTCGGAAGCAGCTTGTCGAGTTCGTGAAAAAGACGCGTGGCAGCAAGGCCAACGGTAAGACCTTCCCGCGCATCGTCCTCTTCAGCCCCATCGCCCATGAGGACACACACAATGTGAACGTGCCGGACGGCAAGGCGCACAATGCCCAGCTCGAAGCCTACACCAAGGCCACCGAGGCTGCGGCCAAGGAAGCCGGCGTCGCATTTGTGGATCTGTATCATCCCTCTCTGGAACTGTTCAAAGCTGCCAAGGAGCCGCTGACCATCAATGGCGTGCATCTTTCCGTCGAAGGCGACCGCCAGCTTGCAGAAGTGATTGCCAAGGCTCTGCTCGGCAAGCCGGTGAGCGCCTCCGCCTCCATGGAACCGCTGCGCGAAGCCGTGATGGACAAAGACCTGCACTGGTACAACCGCTACCATGCCTCTGATGGCAACGACGTCTGGGGCAGCCGCTCCACGCTGAGCTTTGTGAACGGGCAGAACAACGCCGTGGTGCTGCAGCATGAGCTTTCCATGCTGGACGTGATGACCGCCAACCGCGACGAACGCGTGTGGGCCCGCATCAACGGCGGCGACAAGAAGATCGACGACAGCAATGTGCCAAAGCCAGTTCCCGTGATCTCCAACGTGGGCGGTGGCAGCAAGAGCAGCAGTGCGCAGAAGGAAGGCACGCTGAAATACATCAGCGGTGAGGAGGAGCTCAAGGACATCGCCATCAAGAAGGGCTTTGAAATCCACCTCTTCGCCGATGAGTCACGCTTCCCCCAGATCGCTAATCCGGTGCAGATGCAGTTCGACACCAAGGGACGTCTATGGGTGGCCGCCTGGCCCACCTATCCAAAATGGGAGCCGCTGAAGAAAATGAACGATGCACTCGTCATCCTCCATGATGATAACAATGACGGCAAAGCCGACCGCGCCACGGAGTTTGCCCGCGTGCAGAACCCTCTGGGCTTTGAGTTCTGGAACGGCGGTGTGCTCGTCACACGTCAGTCGGAGATCCTCTTCCTGAAGGACACCGACGGCGACGACAAGGCGGACGTGCAGACCATCATGCTCATGGGGCTGGACAGCTCCGACACCCACCACGGCGCCAACAATCTCATCTATGGCCCGGATGGCGGCATCTACTGGCAGAGCGGCGTCTTCATGCAGCACAATTACGAGCATCCTTGGGGGCCGTCGCTGAACGCCACCGCTTCAGCCATGTATCGTTTTGATCCGCGCCGCTTCACCATCGCCCTGCACGCGATGAATTCGCCAAATCCCCATGGCACCTCCTTTGACTACTGGGGCTACCAGTATGCCACGGATGGCACCGGAGGTCGTGCCTACCAGGTGCGCCCTGAAGGCAACGGCTTCAAAATGTATGAGCTGCTCAAAAAAGAAGTGCGCCCCGTGACTGCCAGCGAGGTCGTCAGCAGCACTCACTTCCCGGACGAAATGCAGGGAGACTTCCTCATCTGCAACGTCATCGGCTTCCTCGGCGTGAAACATTACCACCTCGAACGCGACGCCGAGAAAGGCACCGTCTGGGGCGAGCCTGCAGGCGATGAACTCACCGTGAAAGTCACCCAGGCCGATGGCAGTGTGACCGAGGAGAAATCACGTGGCTTCCTCATGAGCGGCGACAAAAACTTCCGCCCCAGCGACGCCGTGTTTGCTCCGGATGGCTCGCTCTATCTGAGCGACTGGCACAATGTCATCATCGGCCACATGCAGCACAACGTGCGTGACCCGAACCGCGACCACACGCATGGCCGCATCTACCGCATCACTGCCACGGGCCGCCCGCTGCAGAAGATTGTGCCCATCGACGGCCAGCCGATCCCCGCGCTGCTGGAAAATCTCAAGCATTCCACGGACAGCATCCGCCATCGCACCCACATCGAGCTGAGCGAGCGCGATACGAAAGAAGTCATTGCTGCCACCCAGGCCTGGATGAAACAGTTTGATCCAGCCAAGAAGGAAGATGCGCATCACCTGCTGGAGGCGCTGTGGATTCATCAGCAGCACAACGTACGGAATGTGGAGCTGCTGGGCCAGCTCCAGAAATCCCCCGAACTTCACGCCCGCAATGCAGCCAATGTGGTGCAGCACCTGTGGTTCAACGTGGAGGCCTCCATGCACGGCGGTGTCATCGCCGGAGAGGTCGAGGAGAAAGCCAAGAAATCAGGCATCCTCAGCGATACCCCTGACCTCACCACCATCCGCATCGCCACCGTTCCCGAGCGCATGATGTATGACGTGAAAGAGCTCACGGTGAAGTCCGGAAAGAAGGTGAAGCTCACCTTTGCCAACCCCGACTTCATGCCTCACAACATTCTTCTCGTGAATCCCGGCAAGGCCGATGAAGTCGCCGCACAGGCCATGGCTCTCGGAGCCAAAGGCTTCGAAACCGGATTCATCCCCGCCAACACCAACATCCTCTGGCACAGCAAGCTGCTGGACAACGGCAAGGAGCAGGTGATCGAGTTCACCGCCCCTGCCAAGCCCGGCGATTATCCCTATATCTGCTCCTTCCCCGGCCACTACCTCATTATGCGCGGTGTGTTGCATGTAAAATAAGGCATAAGATTGAATTCTCGTCTGAGATCTAGGCGGGCCAGAAATGGCCCGCCTTTTTTGTCCGGTCACACCTCCTCATGGGAGATAAAAGAACTGCCGTCCCACGTTCCTTTGCATCCGCCTTATGACCAAGCCAGCCGCTTTCCTTCTCGCCCTCGCACTTGTCTCAACGTGCACTGTAGCTCAAACCACAAAAGCGGTCCGCAATCCGATCATGGCGGTCAATCCGCTGGACGCCAAAAACACGGACACCGGCAAACCCGCGCCGCCTGAAGACCCGGCACTGGCCAAATACTACATGGAGGAAAAGACCGCTCCACTGCCCCCTGTGACGGCGGCGGTGAAAACAACGCTGCCTCTCGCGCTGCAGAAAAACGACCATGTGGTGTTCATCGGCAACACGCTGTTTGATCGCGGCGCTCAGTTTCCGCATTTCGAAGCGATGCTCATCAAGGGGCATGCGGACAAGCAACTCGTGGTGCGCACGCTGGCATGGTCCGCAGACGAGGTTGATCTCATGCCACGCCCCACAAACTTCGGCACGCTGAACCAGCACCTTCATGCGCAGAAAGCGGATGTGATCTTCGCGGCGTTTGGCTTCAATGAATCCTTCGGCGGCTTGGAAAAACTGCCAGACTTCAAACTGCGCCTCACCGCCCTCGTTCAGGAGCTCAAAACGCATGCCTACAATGGCAAGTCCGCACCGCGTGTGGTTCTGGTGTCACCGATCGCGAATGAAAATGTCAAAGGCGTGCCAGCGGCAGACATGAACAACGCACGCCTCGCCGCCTATACCAAGGCGATGGGTGAAGTGGCGGCCGCAGAGAAGGTGGGATTCGCCAACGTGTTTGAGCCCATGCTGCCTGCAATGAAGGGTCTGACCTTTAACGGGGCGCACTTGGAAGACCAAGGCTACGCCGTGTTTGGCGAGGCGCTGTATCGCGCCACCTTTGAAGTCAGCGCACCCGAAACCACCCCGGAGCTGCGCGCCGCCATCGCCGACCGCAACCGCCAGTTCTTCCAGCGCTACCGTCCCCTGAACGGCTTCTATTACACCGGCGACCGCAACAAGGACTACGGCTATCTCGACTTCCTGCCCGCCATGCGCAGCTTTGATGTCATGGTGGCCAATCGCGACCAGCGCATCTGGGCCATCGCGCAGGGACAGAGCTTTGCCGGCAAAAAAGTGGACGACTCCAATGTGCCCGAAATGCCCGCCACCAAGGAGAGCAAGGGAGCCAACGAATGGATGACGCCGGCGAATGAACTCGCAGCTTTCAAAGTGGACCCGCGCTTTGAAGTGAACCTCTTCGCCAGCGAGGAGCAGTTCCCCGAAATCGCGAACCCCATCCAAATTCGCTGGGACACACGAGGTCGCATGTGGGTGAGCACATCGCAGGCCTATCCGCATCTCTATCCCGGCCAGGAGCCGAAAGACCGCCTCATCATACTCGAAGACACGGACAACGATGGCCGAGCTGACAAATCCACCGTATGGGCAGACAACCTCCACATCCCGCTGGCTTTTGAGTTTGGAGACGGTGGTGTCTATGTTTCCGACGAGCCACACCTCACTTTTCTCAAGGACACCGACGGCGATGGCAAAGCAGACTTCTCCCGCCAGGTATTCACCGGCTTCGGCACAGAGGACTCCCACCACGCACTGCATGACTTTGTCTGGAGCCCCGATGGCGACCTCATCATTCGCGACTCCATTTTCCTCCACTCCCAAATCGAGACCGCCTACGGGCCCGTGCGCCTGGACAACTCCGGCTGGTTCCGCCTGCGCACTAACACGCAAAAGCTCAGCACCTTCGGCAGCTACCCCAGCACAAACCCTTGGGGTGTAACCTTCGACGACTGGGGCCACCACATGGCAAGCCACCCCATCTTCGCCAGCGCTTTCCACGCCACCAATCCGCCCTATCCCGAGCAGCATCCCGGCGCTGGCAAAATGCCCGCGTATTCCGGCACCTGCGGCCAGGAGTTTGTGGACTTCGATTTCTGGCCTGAGGAGCTTCAAGGCGGATTTATCAAGGCGCGTTACAAGCCCACCAACAACATCGAGATGCATCACTGGATCGAAATGGACGACCACTATGAGGAAAAGAAAATCGGCGATCTCATCTTCTCCACCAACCTGAGCTTCATCCCCACGGACGTGAAAGCGGGTCCGCGTGGCGACTTCTACATCTGCGATTGGTACAACCCCATCAAAGGCCACGCCCAGTACTCGCTGCGCGATCCACGCCGCCTGCGCACCAGCGGCCGCATCTGGCGTATTGTGCCAAAAGGGGCCAAGCTGGCTGAGCCACCTGCGATTGCGGGTGCCCCAATTCCAGAGCTGCTCGACCTCCTCAAGAGCCCGCATTATCGCTGGCGCTACCAGGCCAAGCGCGAGCTGCATGAGCGCTATGCCCCCGATGTGAAAATGGCACTCGACGCATGGGTGGCCGGGCTTGATCCAAAGGACGCACGTTTCCGTCATCACCAGCTTGAGGCGCTGTGGACGTGCCGCACGATCAATACCGAGGACAGGGGCTTGCTCAAAGAGCTGCTCAATTGCGAAGAGCACCACGCCCGTGCCGCCGCCACGACCCAGTTGCGCTACGTCGATCTGCCTGATCGCATCGCACAGCTCCGCGCCCGTGCGAAGGATGAAAACGCCCTCGTCCGCATGGAAGCCGTCATTGCCGCCAGCTACATCGGCACCGCCGAAGCTCTTGATGCCATTCTCCCAGTGTTCGACAAACCCATGGGCGAGCACCTGACCTACGCCGTGCGCACATCGCTTGGCAGCGAAGCTCTCTCACGCCATTGGAAGGCCGGCGATAATCCCAAAATCACCTCCTTCATGAACGCCTTTGCCGCCAGCTACAAGAGGAGTTCCTTCGAGAAGAAAAAGACCGTCGAGGAAACCGCCTTCGACAAACAACCCGGCGTCGCCAAAATCACCATCAACTGCGTTCGTGAGCGCATGCTCTTCGACAAAACCGAATTCAGCGTCAAAGCGGGCCAGCCTGTCAGCCTCGTCTTCAACAACCCCGACGCCACTGCGCACAACCTCGCCATCTGCAAACCCGGCAGCGTCGAGGAAATCGGCCTCGCCGGAAACGAGATGGCCAAAGACCCCGACGGCATCAAAAAGGACTTCATTCCTCCCACGGACAAGATCCTGCACCACACCAAGCTTTTGAATCCCAATGCCGCAGAAACCCTGCGTTTCACCGCGCCCAAAGAGCCCGGAGACTATCCCTACCTCTGCACCTTTCCCGGCCATTGGGTCATCATGCGCGGAGTCATGCACGTCAAGTAATCGGGGCATTCCTGCCCCGGTCAGTAAAAAAGCCGGGCCAGGAATAGCCCGGTTACTTCATTTTCTTCTTCGCTGCTTTTTTGGCGGCTTTTTTCTTGGTAGGCTTCGCTTCGGCGAGGGCTGGTTCTTCGATGGGGATCTCTATCGCGAGATCAATCCCAAAGATCGTCGACAAATCAGCTCCGGCGAGTTCACCCGCGTCTGCCGATAGATCCGTGATCGCCGCATGGCTGGCATTGGAAAGCAGCTCCGCCTGATCCACGCCACGCAGGGTGAAAAGCAGCTCCGGCTTTGTGTCCAGCAGCACACCCACCCCATACAGCACGGCGGCGACATGCTTGCACATGTCCGCATGGTCAGGGCAGGAGCAGTTAAATCGGATCTCCTTCGGCTTGGGAAACAGGCCATCGTCAGGATTTGTCAGCACCTTCATCAGGCCATCGCCCAGCTTCCCCGCCAGCAGGTCTAGCATGGAGCCCACCTGTCCGGCGCTCGACTCCACGATGTGCTTCCACTGCTTCTCCGGGAGTGGTTTGATGGTGACGCTCGTGTCATACAGCTCAGATCCCGCCACCACCGCACTCAGCTTCCCGGGCTCAATAGTCAGATCATACACCTTGCCCTGCCGCAGGTAGCTGCGTCCGCGCGGCAGCCGTGACTCATAGTCCTGATACGACTCCAGATTGCGGCACCAGGCCTGCCCCCAGAAGGTTGTGCACAGTTTCTTCTGCCCAGCTGGAGCTTCCAGCGCTTGAAATTTCTCCCCACGCTTCTTCCGCTTCGCGATCTCTCGCTGCACGCGTGCCTTTTGTTCTTCCACATCTTGGTAGGACCACCACATGACGTGCTTTTAAACGACAGCAGCATTCACATCAAGCTTCACCAAATCTAGGAGTTCCTCCGCACCCATCTCGGTGAGCAGCTTCTCCGCGCCGCCATCTCCCATGATCAGATCATGAGCCAGCCCCATTTTTTCCTCAATCAGGGCGTCGATTCGTTCCTCGATTGTCCCCTGGCAGACAAACTTGTGCACCATCACATTCTTCTTCTGCCCGATGCGGAAGGCACGGTCAGTCGCCTGATTTTCCACTGCGGGATTCCACCAGCGGTCAAAGTGGATCACATGGCTGGCGGCCGTGAGCGTCAGCCCGGTGCCGCCGGCTTTCACACTGATGACCATGAAGGGCGGCCCGCCGGGCTGCTGAAAGTTTTCCACCAGCTGTGGGCGTTTCTTCACCGCTGTCCCGCCATGCAGGATCAGCCCCTCTCGGCCAAAGACTTTGGCCAGGAATCGCGCTAGCGGATCGCACGTCTCCTGAAACTGCGTGAAGATAAGCGCCCGTTCACGGCGCTCCGCCAGTTCGCCGCATATCTCCGCCAGTCGTCCAAACTTGCCGCTGTCTTCCGGATTCCATGCACCGTCGCCGTTCCAGTGGCTTGGGTGGTTGCAGATCTGCTTAAACTTCAGCAGAAAGCCCAGCACCAGCCCCTGCCGCTTGATCGGCTCCATGCTCTTGTCCGCCAGCATCTTGGCCAGTTGATCCACGAGCTTCGCGTAAATCGTGGCCTGCCGCTTCGTGAGGCCGCAGAAAGCCTTCGTTTCAATCTTCTCGGGCAGGTCGCTGATGATGCTTCTGTCCGTCTTCATGCGCCGCAGGATGTAGGGTTGCACCAGCCGCCGCAGCGGCGCAAAACCCTCACTGCTTTGGGCGCATCGCTTCACCGCATCCGCAAAAGCAGCCGAGCTGCCGAGCAGACCGGGATTGAGGAAATCAAAGAGACTCCACAGATCTCCTGGTCGGTTCTCCACCGGCGTGCCGGTGAGGGCCACACGTGTCGGGGCCTGCAGGTTCTTCACCGCCTTCGCGCTGCCACTGCCGGGATTTTTGATCGCCTGCGCCTCATCGAGAATGACCATGCTCCACGCGTGCTGCTGCCAGGATTCGGTGCGTTGCAGAAACTGATACGTAGTCAGCATCGCATCATATCCACGCAGCGCCTCGGCGGGCTGCTTTACAGCGAGATCCAGCTCCTCGCGTGCCGTCTGCGATGGGTGCGCAATGAAGAGCCTCAAGTCAGGCGCAAACTTCTCCACCTCAGCCCTCCAGTTGCCCACCAGAGACGCGGGTACGATCAGCAGCCCCGGTGCCTTCGCCTCCCTTTGCCTCGCCAGCAGCAGCGCGATGACCTGCAGCGTTTTTCCCAGCCCCATGTCATCCGCCAGACAGGCTCCCAGCCCCAGTCTCGTCATGAATTGCAGCCATGAAAACCCCTTGAGCTGATACGGGCGCAGCGTGACGCAGAGGTTCGGCGGTGGCGGCGATGCGGCAGGGTCACGCATCTGCTGGAGCAGCGTAGCGAGGTTCTTGCCCGCCACGATGTCGCTCCACTCATGCACCATCTGCGTGCTCTCCTCTTCCACAGCTTGCAGTCGCGGCTCAAAGCCCGCCAGCATGCGCAACCCTTCGAGAAAGCCGATGCCGCCTTCACCTGCGGCATGCTGCACGCGCTCCCAGTGCGACATCACCTGCTGGAGCTGCGCGCCGTCCACCTCCACCCAGCGGCCGCGCAGGGAAACCAGTCCCGTCTCCGCGCTCAGCAGCTTCTCCCACTCCGCATCGGTCAGTGGCTCGCCATCCATGCTCGCGCTGATCTTAAAGCTCATGAGAGCCCCGATATGCAGGGAGGCCTGCTTGGGCGCGTCAATGGTCACAGCCACCGCCGGGCGCGGGCCTTTGCCGCTGCGCCACCAGTCCGGCAGCTTCATGACGATGCCGCTTTCTTGAAACACGGCCGTGTCTCGCAGCACGCGAAAGGCTTCTTGGGGAGACATGGCCATGGGCTGAAAGAGCCGCTTCGTCTCCAGCCACTCGCGCAGCAGCTTGGATTTCTCCGCCGCCGTGCGCACCGGCTCCAGCAGGGCATTCAGCGCCGCCTGATCCTTCTGCCCGGCATAGAGCTGCAGGGCACGCGCCATGGGCAGGTGCTGCGGCTGGCCGGTGGTGCTCAGTTTTTCGGTAAAGGTGGCCAGAAAGGCAAAGGGCCGCTGCGTGTCCGTCTTGTTTTCCGCGAGGTGAAAGGTCACACGCCCCACCGCATGCCAGGCAGGGCAGGTCTGCCGCAGCCAGCCCTCCACACCCAGATCAGTGCACAACTTTGTGATGTACTGCCCCAAATCCAGCCACCAGCGCTCCAGAATCTCAGGCGAAAGGTATTCAGCACCTGCAAAGGGCGGAGCAGCGGCCATGTGCGCCACCCGTTCTGGCATCGCCGGGGGCAGCGTAGCCAGTGCATCTTTCGTCTGGCACAGCCGGGTGAAAAACTGTCGGCCATAGTCCCGCAGCCAGCGCCACGCCGGCTCCAGCTCTGCGGTCAGCAAATCCGTGCAAAGCAGGCACAGAAGAGCCCCAGACGAGTCGAGAGCGGCTATTTTTCGCTCCGTCGTCGATTCCGCCCCACCTTCGTGGGTGAGAAATCCTTCCGGCGTCAGGGTGGGGCACAGCATAAAATGTCTCTGGATGAATGAACGGCGGCGCACAAGCCACGATCTCATGGAAAAAACAGCGTAGCGGCCCTTTCCAACGGGGTTCGGCCTGCTAACGTACCGGTTCCCCCGCCGTTGCCCGGCGCGGGCCTTATTTTGCGCATGTCCAGTCTCATCACCGATCTTCCCGTTCTGCTCCGTCCCTTTGATGCCCGCACCCGCCAGGAGGCGGAACGGCTCGTCGATGATGATGCCGTCAGGGGGCTGGAGCTCATGGAAGATGAGATGATGGCCGAGGTGCGGCTGGACGACCGTCCGGCTCAGGTGCGTTGGCTGCGTGGCGATCGCGGCTGGCACGGCGAGACGGACGTGGATGATGACACCACCTTGGAAGATCTGGCGCTCTGCGCCACGCTGGTGGCACTGCAGCGCCGCGACGCACGCGGCACCCTGCCAATGACTCCCGTGGAGGAGGAGGACTTTGAGCATCAGCTCTCCGTGAAACTGGGTCGCCAGCTCACCCCTGATGAGGAAAACTACCTCAGCAAGGTGGAGAAACGCTATGAGCGCGTGCGGCTCACTGGCAAAATCTTTGACCAGGACATGGTGCGCCTGCATTCCCGCTGGGCCATCCAGACCCTGGAGCCTCTGGCGCTCTGGCCTGAGACTCCCAAAAGCCTGCGCGATTTCTGGAACTACATCGCCCTCGCTCTCGCAGACAAAGGACTCGCTGTGCCAGTCTTCCTCCGCTGCATGTGTGACATCGAAGGCACCCGCGAGGCCCTGCGAGAATGGCGCCACGCCAGCACCGTGCCCACCTGGCAGAAGCGCATCCGTGAATTCATCGACTCCCGCCAGGACGACCGCCACACCCACCGCCAGCCGCCGCGCCAGTGCGACTTCCGCCTTCTCATCACTGTGAATGACGCGCGTCTGCAGATGCGTCTGGAGGGTGGCGAGACGCCCTCCCCCTACACCACGGTGGACGCTGCACTGCTGGACAATCTCCGCCGAGACCACCGCGACGGACGCCTCGTGACCTCCGGCACCTCGGAGCTGCTTTTCGTCTCCTGCCTGGGTCAGTGCGATGAAAACTGGAACGACTCCTTCCGTCTGGAGTCCAAGCACCATTCCCAGTGGCTGGCCACGCTCTTCCAGCAGCCCGCTCTGCACGAGCGCATGCTCACGCTTGATGAGGCACCCTTCACTCTGGCGGAGCTGCCGCTGCGCTGGACCACACGCCTCAGTGCTAATGGCCTGAATCTCACCCTCCAGCTTGAAACAGCTGAGGGCTCCCCTGCCCCGCTGCCCCTGCGCATCCTGCGCGGCGTGCAGACGCTCTACCTCAGTGCAGACACCCTCTTCCGCGGCCCGGTCTGGCTGCATGATGAATCCCGCATCGACACCGCCGTCACCATGCCGCTGGAGGCGCTGGCCACCGCTGAGGGCATCGCCTTCATGCGCGAGATCGACATCCCCGTCCCGGACGCGATCAAAAGCCGCGTACGCCACGAGGACCTGCATGTGAATATCAGCGCCGCCTGTCTGGCCAAGACCTCAGGTTCCAGCGGTGCCGAGTTTGTAACCTTCAAGGCGGATGCTGTGGATGCCGAAGGCCGCGTGCGCGAAACGCTCCGCTTTTCCGGCTGGCAGCCGGTGGATGAAAAAAAAACGACTGACTCCGAAGACGCCATCGTCTGCCGCGACCGCCGCGCCCTGCGCGACGCCGAGGAGCTGATGAACCAGCTGCGCCGCACCTGGGACATGGAAAATGACGCCTGGCGCGTGCGCATGGCCAAAGATTTCCCGGACATGTTCCACCAGTGGGCCTCCGTCCTGCCTGAAAACGTGCATTTGAAGACGGATGACAGCCTCAAGACCATTCTGGCAGATCCCCTGATTGCCCGTGTGCGCCTGGAGGCCACGCAGACCAGCAGCATCGACTGGCTGGACCTCCGCCTCGTCTTTGACATCGAGGGCATGGACCTCAAGCCCGCCGACATCCGCCGCCTCATCGCCGCCAAGGGTGAATTCGTTCGCCTCGCAGACGGCTCATGGCGTCGCGTGAAGCTAGAGCTCAGCGAGGAGCAGATGCAGATGCTCGACCGCCTGGGCATCGACCTCAATGAGCACAGCGACGAAACCCACCGCATGCACTGGCGGCAGCTCGCGCAGGAAAGCGCGGCGGAGATCGTCAATCCCAAGGCCTGGAGCAAGATCGTCGAACGCATGGAGGAGGCCAAGCTGGACCTGCGCCCACCCGTTCCAGAGGGGCTCAATGTCACCCTCCGTCCCTATCAGGTGGATGGCTTCCATTTCCTCACCTACCTCACCTCCAACCGCTTCGGCGGCATCCTGGCAGACGACATGGGCTTGGGCAAAACCCTGCAGGCCATCACCTGGGTGCTCTGGCTGCGCTCACGCAAAAAAGCCGACGGCCCGCACCTGCCAGTGCTCGTCGTCTGCCCAAAGTCCGTGCTGGACGTCTGGGCGCTCGAGTTCAAGAAAGGCTCCCCCGACCTGCGCGTGCTCGTGCTGCACGAGCGCGATCTCTTTGATATCAACCTCGTCATGACACAGATCGACGTGGTGGTCATGAACTACGCACAGCTTCGCGGCTTTGATGGAGCTCTGGCCGCCGTGCGCTGGCTGGCCGCCATTCTGGATGAAGGCCAGCAGATCAAGAACCCCGACTCCAAAGCCGCCAAGGCCGCACGCCAGCTCCGTGCAGACAATCGCCTCGTGCTCACCGGCACGCCGCTGGAAAACCGCCTGCTCGATCTCTGGAGCCTCATGACCTTCGCCACGCCCGGAGCCCTGGGAGAGCGCGCCTACTTCCACCGCCACTTTGACCGCCGCAAGGACTCCCGCGCCGCAGAGCGTCTCTCCGCACGCCTGCGCCCCTTCATGCTGCGCCGCACCAAGTCCCAGGTGGCCCGCGACCTGCCTTCCCGCAGCGAGGAAAACCTCCTCAGCGAAATGAGCGGCCGCCAGGCAGAGCTCTATAAAGAGGAGCTGGCCCGCGCCCAGCACATGGTGCTCAACAGCTCCGGCTTTGACATGGTCAACCGCCGCCGCTTTGCCATCCTGCAGGCCCTCACCCGCCTGCGCCAGATCTGCTGCCACCCCGGCCTTATCGACAAAACCGCCGAAAACGAGGAGAGCGCCAAGCTCACCTCCACGCTGGAGCTCATCCAGGAGCTGCATGCCGAGGGGCACAAGGTGCTGCTCTTCAGCCAGTTCGTCTCCATGCTGAAGATCATCCGCACCAAGCTGGAGGAGCTCAACCTCCCTTACCACTGGCTCACCGGTGCCAGCACGGACCGCGCAGGCATCGTCAAAGCCTTCCAGGAAGACGACAAAGCCAGCGTGTTCCTGCTATCGCTCAAGGCCGGTGGCGCAGGTCTGAACCTCACCTCCGCCTCCTACGTCATCCTCTACGATCCGTGGTGGAACCCCGCCGTGGAAAACCAGGCCATCGACCGTGCACACCGCATCGGCCAGACCCAGCCTGTGATGGCCTATCGCATGCTGACCAAGAGCACCATCGAGGAGAAGATCATGACCCTTCAGCACAAGAAGAACCTCATGGTCAGCAACGTCCTCGGCGAAGGCGGCTTCACCAACCTGCTCGAGAAGGAAGACTTCGACTTCCTCTTTGACATCGAGGCGGAGCGCAGCGCGTAGTGGGTCAATATTTGTCTTCGATGCGGGACCAAATGCCATCCACGGATTTTTGAATCTCCTTCTGATCTCCGTGGATCAGCAACTCGTACAGACGAGTCTTTTCCTGATCACTCGTCACTTCACACCATTTCTCCAAATAAGGGCGCACTTGCAGAAGAGGGCCCGGCCTGCCGTGTCCGTGCACGATTGGTCTTCCAAAAATGTCGTACCCAGTGCCCTGAAAACTCACCCACTTGTGTTTGAGTTCGCCTGGATGCTTGAGCTCCATGAACTCCTCCAGTTTCGATTTCCGATACACTTCCTCAGTTTTGAATCCGAGAGGCCACTCGGTCCATGATTTGATCGAACCAGTGTAGTCACAGTGGAAGGCCCGCTTTGTATAGACCGGGCAAATGACCGATAGAAACGAAGCAGCCAGACAAAGCCCGAGAATGACAGCTAGTTTCTTCATCATACAGCGGTAAGCCTCTGGCACCAGCCCGATTTAGTCAAGACCACCAGTTGCCCCGCGCGCAGGCCGGTGCATACTCGGCCCACCTCCGTGTGCACGCTCCTGTAGCTCAACGGTTAGAGCAGGGGACTCATAATCCCTTGGTTGCGGGTTCGAATCCCACCGGGAGCACCACACCATTCCAAAAGCGCAGAAGAAAGTTGCCCGCGCCTGACATTCACCGATTCAGGCTCTGTTTGTCACTAAAAACGAACACGTTGGAGCTGTGGCGGTCGATGTGATAAACTGCATAAATGCCCGCTCTCGCTTTCGGACGTCTTTTTCACACTCCCCTGGCTGCTCTTGGGTTGGGTCTGCTGCTGGCCAGCCCAGCACATGCGGGCTTTTCCACCTTCTGGACTCTCGGCGTACAAGATGGTTCCGCGAATGAATTCGCCACAGAGAGCTACAACAGCAACGCCGCTCCGGGCAGCGCTACCGTCAAAGACGACGACTACTATTTCGCAGGCACCTACCCGGCGCCGATCAACGTGGTCCCGGCCAGCGAGAATCCCGCGACGAATTTTGAGCGCGCCATCACTTCGAGCGATCCGAATGACCGTTTCCATTTCAATCTCAGCGCGGCACAGGCCGCCAGCACGGCCCGCTACCGCCTTACGTTTCACGTGGTGTGGGGCGGCTGGTGGATTCCCGCGCAGGGCATCGGCGGGAAAGGCTACGGCACACACGAGGTCACGGTGAAGATGAACGGCGTGGTGGTCGGCACCAAAACCTTCACGCACGATGACGGCCTGGTGTTGTCTTTCAATGCCAGCCAGGTCAGCGCCGTGGCCGGGGCCAATGTATTGGAAATTTCACGCACAGGCGGCTCATCGGATGCGTGGATCGCTTTTGATGATCTGGGTTTCGAAATCAACCCCACCGCCATGGTGGACACCGACATGGACGGCATGCCCCAGTACTGGGAGGAGGAGCAAAGCCTGAGCGACAGCGATGCCACAGACGCCGCCAAGGACCAAGACCATGACGGCCTGACCGCCCTGCAGGAGTATCCCCTCGGCACCGATCCCAACAATGCCGACACCGACACCGACGGACTCACCGACAGCGAAGAGTCAGTCACCTACCACACCAACGCCCTGCTGGCGGACACCGATGGCGATGCAGTGAGCGACGGAGACGAGACCACGCTCTACCACACCAATCCTCTGCTCACTGACACCGATGGCGATGGCGCGCCCGATGCCTGGGAGCTGCGCACGGGCTACGATGCCAGCAGCGCCTCCAGCAAGCCGCCAGCCTTCCCTCATGCCATCGGCTTTCATTGGGCCATCGATCAGACGCCGGACAATGTCATCAAACCACTGGAGGTGACCGGCTACGCACCGCAAATGCAGTGGAATGAGACCCGACTGATGTACCCCTGGGGTGGAGTGAATGGCGATGTCACGGATGCAGCCTCTCCTGCCCTGGGCGCACTTACAGACAGCTCCGGCTCCAGCACGGGCGTGAACATTTCATGGACGGCCACCGGCATGTGGTACACCGGCAATGACGGCAGCAGCAGCCAGCGTCTCTTTAACACCTTCCTCAATGTGGGCGACGATAACCCCGTGAGTGTGACGCTCAGCAACATCAGCTTCCCCCGCTACGATGTCATCCTCTACGTCGGCGCTTACACAGATGGCAGCCACGGCTATGCACGCCTGAATGACAACGCGGGCACGGACCTGCATTTCCTGGCCGGATCCACGCGACCTCAAGCGGAGTTTTCTGAGCCTGCTTTGTCCTCCGAAAGTCGCCCCTGGCGTGGCAATGTGCTGCGCTTCCGCAATCTCTCGGCCTCGTCATTCAACGTCAAACTCTACCGCTACGGCACGGACTCGGTGGGGCTGCACGCGATCCAGATCGTCCACTCCACCGCAGACACCGACGCAGACGCCATGCCCGACTGGTGGGAGTACCGCAGCAGGCTGCGCCCCGACTCCGCCACCGATGCCAGCCAGGATCCCGACTCTGACACAGCCACCAATCTGCAGGAATACACCGCAGGCACGGACCCACGAAATGCCGACACCGACGGCGATGGCCTGACCGACGGCGAGGAAATCAACACCCACCATTCCAATCCCCTGCTGCCGGACACCGATGGAGACGGGCTCACAGACGAAGTTGAGGTGAAGCAGTACCACACCAATCCGCTGCTGGCAGACTCCGATGGGGACGGACGCTCAGATGCCGTCGAGGTGCAGACAGGCAGCGATCCTCTGGTGGCAGATGCCGCTAGCTATCAGATGCCAGTCATCACCACTTCACCGCGCACCTTCGACTGGACGCTCGATAACGTTCAGGTCGTCTGGGATCACTCCCTGGGCCAGACGGCCGTGGGCAGCTGGGAAGACAGCCTTTTCACCATGGCGCTGACAAACTCTGTCTCCACCGGTTCAGACTCCCTGCGCGTAGGCCTCCGCTGCACCGGAAACCGGGTGGCTCGCTACCTCTACTCGGGCAGCGCAGGCGCTTTCAGCTTCTCCAACAATCCCACCTGGGACATCTGGGACACCGACTGGAACTGGTATGTGCAGGATCTCCGCACCGCGCTCGGCTTCAGCGGCTACGGCCGTGTGGACATCTCCCAGCGCCTGCGCTTTCGGGTGTACGGCACCAATGCAACCAATGATCCCAATGCCTGGACACTGACCTTCGAAATCCGCAATCAAGACACCAGCCAGGTGGTGAACAGCGTCACCTTCACCAACTGCACACTGGCACCCAGCGCGCACAACGGCACCGCCACCTGGCAGAACAACTCCGACCCAGGCGTGCCAAACCGGCTTTCCATTGATACCCGGCCGGGCGTGCAGCTCTTTTTCAGATCCACTCCGCTCGCAGATACCGCAGACTTTTCAGCCTACAAAGATGTCGGCAAAGACGGCATCCCGGATGCCTGGCAGGATGCGCACGGCTTGAACAAGAACGATTCTGCAGATGTAGGCCGCGACCCGGATCAGGATGGCCAGACCAATCTGCAGGAATACCTCGTCGGCACCGACCCGCACAATGCAGACACTGATGGAGACACCGCACCGGATGGCGTGGAAGTCGCCGCAGGCTCCGATCCCCTCAACCCACTGAGCAAGCCGCCTTACTACACGGGCCTTCCTTCCGGCATCAACGGCACTGACCTCAACGGCAACGGCATCCCCGACGCCTACGAACAGTGGGCCGGCAGTTACGCCCTGCAAAGCACCAAGGACAGCGACAAAGACGGCTACACCGATGCGCAAGAAGCCGCCGCCGGCACCAATCCTCTGGCCCCCACCTCCCACCCGTGGCTGGGCTTTCTTCAAAGCGGCAGCGACTTCACGCTGCGCTGGGGCCTGGCCGCCAGCAAGCAGCACCAGGTCTGGCAGAGCACCAACCTGCAAAACTGGACACCCGCCTCCGGCACACCCTCCACCATGGCCACGGAGATGCGGCAGACCTTCACCAATGCCCTCGGTAGCAGCACGCGGAAGTTTTATCGAGTCGCGCTGAACGACGTGGACACCGACGGTGATGGCGTCAGCGACTGGCTGGAGAAGAATGTGCTGCACTCAGACCCGAACAGTGCCAGCAGCCTGCATGCTCCTGTGACCATCACCACAACCGTAAACGGCAGCCCGGTCACCACGACGATCAGCGGAGACTACTACGCCTACCTGGAGCGCTACCAGGGTGGTGCTGCCAGCGGAGGATTCGCCAGCAGCGACAGTGGCGGCACTACAGGCAGCGGCATCTCGCGAGCCAACGCAGCCTTCTTCCTTACCCAGGCCACCTTTGGCCCCATCCCCGAGGACATCGAGCGCGTGCAGAGCCTGGGCTACGCCGCGTGGATCACCGAACAGATGGGCAAAGCCCCCACCCTCCACTCCACCTACATCAAAAAGATCTTTGATGACGTGCAGGGGCCGCACACGGACAAGCTCTACAACACCAACGACTCCCGCCTGCTCTTCGGCAACAACATGATGAGCACCTTTGCCCGCGCTGCCGTGCAGGGAGACGACCAGCTGCGCCAGCGCGTGGCCTATGCACTGAGCCAGATCCTGGTGGCCTCACGCCATGACGCCAATCTGACCGACAAGCCGCTCGGCATGGCCAGCTTCTACGACATCTTTGTGAAGAACGCCTTTGGCAACTACTACGACGTGCTCTGGAACGTCACGCTTCACCCCTGCATGGGCCGCTACCTCAGCCATGTGGGCAATCAGAAGGCCAAGCCTGAGATCAACCAGTACCCGGATGAAAACTACGCGCGCGAGGTCATGCAGCTTTTCAGCATCGGCCTGTGGGAGCTGAATCCAGATGGCTCCCGCAAGGTGGACACAAACGGGCAGAACATTCCCACCTACACCAACACGGACATCACCCAGACGGCACGCGTCATGACAGGCCTCTGGTTTGGCGGACGCGAGTGGGGCAATGGCGGCTGGACAGACCCCGACTACAGCACGCCGATGACCATGCATGCGGAGTATCACGACTTCGCCCCCAAGACGCTCGTTCGCGGACTGGTGGTGCCGCAGCGGCCGGTCACAAATGAAGACGCCATGCGCGACGTGGCGGAGGCCATCCGCAACCTCTTTAACCACCCCAACTGCCCGCCCTTCATCTCCAAGCAGCTCATCCAGTTTCTCGTCACAGACAATCCCTCCCCCGCCTACGTGCAGCGCATTTCAGCCGTCTTTGCCAACAACGGCAGCGGCGTACGTGGTGATCTGGCCGCCGTGGTGCGGGCCATCTTGCTGGACGATGAAGCGCGTGATCCACGTTATCAGGAAAACGTGGCGTCTCACGGCAAGCTCAAGGAGCCCGTTGTCCGCACGATGGCGCTCGCCCGTGCCTTCGGCATTCGCAAAGTGCCAAACTTTGTCTGGTGGGACTGGGGAGATTTTTATGACAGCTCGCGCCAGGAGCCGACCAACTCCCCCAGCGTGTTCAACTTCTACCGCCCCGAGTACCGCGCCGCCGGCCTGCTCACGCAGAACAACCTCGCGGGTCCCGTCTTCCAGATCACGGACAGCTATTCGTCCATCGCCATGCCGAACAAACTGTGGGACATCATCGACAACGGCTTCCACGTCTGGGGCGTCTATCACTTCCCGCTGGATTACACCTGGGCCGCCGCTCTCTCCGGCACTCCCGAGCTGCTGGTGGATGAATTGAACACGCTTTTCTGTGGTGGTCGCATGGGCACCGCCACACGCTCGATCATTCTGAACGCGATCAACCAAATCCCTGCGGAGCAGGCCACCGCCCGTGCCAAGGTCGCCGTGTATCTCACCGTGGTGTCACCCGAAGGAGCCGTCCTCAAGTGATGAAACAATCTCCCTCCAGCACCTCCATGAAACAAACCCGCCGCCGCTTCCTCGGAGAGGCCAGCTGTGCCGCCGTCAGCTCCATCTCGATGGTGAACATGATGCTAAATCTTCGCCTGGCCACCAGCGCAGCTGCACAAAGCGCCCCCACAGACCGCAAGACGCTCGTGTGCATTTTCCTCAATGGCGGCATGGACTCCTTCAATGTCCTCGTCCCACGAGATGACTCCCGCTACGGAAACTATGCCGTCTCACGCGGCAACCTTGCCCTCGACAAAGCAGCGCTGAAAACGCTGAACCAGATTCCCGCCAGTGACGGCAATCTCTACGGCCTGCATCCGAGCTGCAGCGGGCTTCAGGGTCTTTTCAATGGCCTCAACGGCGACACCTCCATGCGCCGGATGGCCATGATCTCCAACATCGGCACGCTGATCCAGCCAACCACCAAGGCGCAATACATCGCAGGCAATGCCCCGCTGCCACGCGCACTTTTCTCCCATGCAGACCAGATCGACCAATGGCAGACCTCCGTGCCACAGGGAATGGCACAGGCCAGCGGCTGGTTTGGCCGCGCTGCGGATGTTCTGAACAGCACTGCCAACAGCGGCGGCACCGCCATGAACATCTCCCTCAGCGGAAACAATCTCATCCAGGTGGGAAACAACACGCAGCAGTTTGTCATCACCGACTCCGGCGCGCTCTCGCTCACCGACCCCACGGATACCAATCCCGCCAATCCAGGGGCCTGGAAAAACGGCGGACACCGCAGTATGCTGGCCCAGCATTACAGCAATCTGATGCAGGAGTCGTATTCGCAGCTCACCAAGACGAGCATGGATCTCCAGCAGAATTTCCAGACGATCTTCCACGCCTACGACGACTCTGCGATCTCCACGCTTTTCCCCGACACCTATTTTTCCGGCCAGATGCTGGCGGTGGCCAAAACGATCGCCATCCGCCAATCGCTCGGCCTGCATCGGCAGACCATCTTCCTCAGCTTCGGTGGCTGGGATCACCACGGAGAACTGCTCAACACCGAAGCCGGAATGCTCAGCGTGCTGGATGGCGGTTTGACTGCCTTCCAAAAAGCGCTGGAGGCACTGGGGCTGCAGAATGATGTGATCACTTTCACAGCCTCGGATTTCGGCCGCACACTGCGCAGCAATGGCCGCGGCACAGACCACGCCTGGGGCGGGAATCACTTCGTCATGGGTGGCCCGGTTCAAGGCGGTAAAATCTACGGCACCTTCCCGGATGTGACGCTCGACAGCAATGATGACGTGGGCTACGGCGGCCGCATGATGCCCACCACCAGCGTGGACCAGTTCTTTGGTGAGCTGCTGCGCTGGTTTGGCGTCAGCTCGGCAGACCTGAGCTACGTGCTGCCCAACATCGGCAACTTTTACAGTGCAAACTCCAGCACGCTGCCCATCGGATTTTTACAGCCCGGAACATGGAGTTAGCCGCTCATCGCTTGAAAAACCGCAACCGCTGGATCAAAGCCCTCCTTCTGTGCTTCATCATCGTGGGCTGGTTCTTGTCGCAAGAGACATCGGGACCACCAGTTCACAAAACCAGCCGGAATCCCCCCGCCATCCAGGTGGCGAGCCAGCGACCTGTGATGGAAAAACCACCAGCAGGAGAAGCTATCCTACAAGGCTACGCCGCCGCTGGCACCACCGTGCAGCAAGACCTCACCCTCATGTCTCATGTGCTTGGAAACTTTGCCCTGCTGGTCAAAGGAGATGATCCGCTGCCTTTGGGCGCGAACGAAGAAATCGCCGCCGCACTGCGCGGACGCAACCGCGCCCAGCTTCGCTTCGTGCCGGAGACCAGCCCGATCTTCGATGCCCAGGGCCAGATCATCGACCGATGGGGCACGCCGCTATACTTCCACGCAGCTTCGCATGACCGTGTGGAGATCCGCAGCGCCGGCCCTGACAAGATCATGTGGACTGCGGACGATGTGCAGCGGCAGAGCAACGGCACCTTTTTGAGCACTGAGGACATGCAGGCACCCAGCCTGCTGGAGCAGTCACTCCAGCGCCGTGGCTCATGGCGGAAATAAGACCTGCCTTGCCGAATCCGTAGCTATGCTGTTTCCATCAGGTATCATGCAGCCCCTGCTCCAGCAGACGCCACTGCTTTCACGCCAAATATGACCACAAGCAGCAAGTCTCTTTCTGATCACAGCTCTTCAGCTGGTTGGTTCGATCTGGCTTTGCAAGATGAGACCAGCCTGCAGGAGACGCAGCCCGAGCTCGCTCAAAGTCCGGAGCGGTCCGGACAGACCATCGGCGGACGCTACATTCTGCGTTCGATTTTGGGAGAAGGCGGCGCCGCGCTGGTGTGGCGCGCCGAACAGACGGAGCCCGTGAAACGCGAGGTGGCGCTGAAGATCGTCCGCCCGGGCCTGCTGGCACAGCCGGTGGCGGCACGCTTTCAGCGCGAACACCAGGTGCTGGGTCGCATGGAGCATCCGCACATCGCCGCCGTGTTTGATGCCGGTGAGTTGCCGGATGGACGCACTTTTTTTGTCATGGAGCTGGTGGCGGGCTCCGCCATCACCACCTGGTGCAAAGAACGACGCACGCCTATACGCCAGCGGTTGGAGATTTTTGTGCAGGCCTGCATGGCGGTGCAGCATGCGCACCAGCGCGGCATCTTGCATCGCGACCTCAAGCCCTCAAACGTCATGGTCGTGGAGGTGGATGGCAGGCCGCTCGTAAAAGTCATCGACTTTGGCATCGCCAAGGCGCTGGCAGGAGATTTGGCGGCAGGTCAGGATGTCACCCTTTGTGGCATGGTGCTCGGCACTCCGCGCTACATGAGCCCGGAGCAGGCAGAGCTCAGCAGGCAGGATGTGGATATCCGTACGGATGTCCACGCACTGGGCGTTTTGCTCTATGAGCTGCTGACGGAGACCACGCCCATCCCCGCAGCCACAGGAGTAGAGCCGCCTCTGGCCCAGTTGCTGGAGCAGGTGCGTCACACCGAGGCCGAGCCGCCGAGCCAGCGTGTCCTTCGTGTCTCTGCCAGCAATGCCAAAATGCTCTCACGGGAGCTTCGCGGAGAGCTGGACTGGATCACCATCCGGGCACTGCAAAAAGATCGCGGGCATCGCTATCCCACCGTGCTGAACCTGGCTGAAGACTTGCAGCACCACCTGCGCGGAGAGGCTGTGTCCGCCGGACCTCCCGGCGCGGCATATCAGATGAAAAAATGGCTGTCGCGCCACCGCGCCGCCGTAGGCACAGCAGCGGCATTCATGTTATCGGTGGCTGGCGGCACGGCTGCCACCTGGTGGGCTCTTGGCCGTGAGGAGGAGCAACGCCAGGAGGCTCACAGCCAGGCCGATCTGGCACAGCAGGTAAGCACACATCTGGAAGATCTTCTCATCAATGCCCGCAAGCATGTGGATGAGGGCATGAACACGAAGCTGCTGCGCAAGCTCGCGGATGATTATGCCGCAGGCATGTCCCGTTTTGCCACGCAGCCACGTGCCGAGGCTCGTCTGGCTGAGCAGCTGGCACACCTCTATGTGGCGCTCGAAGAACCCACTCGGGCACAGCCTTGGCTGCTTCGCCGATGGCAGCTCCTGAAGCAAACCGAGGGCGAGGACTCCCTGCCTGCACTCCAGGCACTCTACACTGTGGGCTGGCGCTATACATCCCTGGGAGAGCCGCGCAAAGCCGTGGATACCCTGCGTCAGGTGCTCGCTGGCTGTGAGGCTGTGATATCTGCAAGCAACAATCAAGAGGCCCTCAGGCAGCAGCTGTTGGTGCGCAGAGCCCTGGCGCAGGCGCTCTCCCGCTGCGGCCGGCATCAGGAAGCTGCTGATATGATGGCACTGGTGATGAATGGCTGGGATGAGCCCAACCAGGCTGAAAAATCGGTCTGGCTGAGAGATCAGGCGGAAATTCTCAAACAAGGCGGCCACATGTCGGAAGCAATGATCGTCCTGCAGCGCGCCTTGGAGATTCTGCCTGCGGGACCCGACTTTGCAGACCCGCGGGTCAATCTCCTCGCCATGAAGGCTGAGATCTCCCGCTCGCAAGAAGCCTTCGAACAGGCGTTGGCGGCATCTGAAGAACGCATCCGGGCCTGTGAGGCGCAGGCTGGAGACAATCACTCCAAACTGCTCAATGCGCTGATCTACCACACCATTCTGGCCTGCAAGTTGCCCGGCTGCCCCGGCGGCGAAGAAGCCGCCCGCCGGGCGGTGCAGATGGCGCAGGCCGCCGGACATGAATCCCGCCTGGCTGACGCATGGACTGCCTTGAGCGAGTCACTGCGGATGAAACGCCGGTTTCGCGAATCAGAATCCGTCCTGCGGGATGGCATTGCCGAGATCAGCAAAACCAAGGCGGAAACCTGGCGCGTGATGGAGCTTCACCGCCGGCTGGGAGACCTGCTCACGGCACGCAGTGACTTTGCCGGGGCTTTGACCGAATACGAAACTGCTGCTGCAGGATGGTTTGACGCCCCCTCCAGCGGAAGATATCCAGCAAAAGAGCGGCTCATCTTCATCAGTTTCATCAAATTCTGGGAACTTGCCGCCAGCGCCAATTCGCCCGTGGCCGATGCTCAGCAGCTCGAGGAATGGCGTCTCAAGCTCAAAGAGTGGGAGGCCCATAAGCAGTCATCTGCTTTGCTGCCTTGACTGCATTTGCCGGGACTAGTCGTCCTGATTGAAGAAGCGGCCGATAGATTTGCCGGCACGTTGCAGGAAGTTGGGATCCTCCTTCGGCACAGATCTTCTGCGAAAACCAGCTCCTGACTCGCCGGAGGAAGGAGGAGGTGGTGGCCGCCACTCATTATCGTCGGGCTTGTCCATCATGGACATCGAAACCAGGGTCGGACCATCCAATAGCCCGTTTGGCACCAGCCCATTTTTAGCCTGGTAGAGAATGATGGCATTATGCGTCCCCTTCCCTTCCTTGCCATCTTGGGTGGAATTGTACAGGGACTTTTCTTTCAAAAGCCGCTGCACCTCAAAGAGCACATGGCGGCGCCCGCTCTCAGAATAAGTGGCCTGTGGTGGCGTGGGAAAGATGTGGTCGATGGACCAGAAACCCTGCGGAGGCTCGGAGACTCGTGGCTGCACCATCGCCGCAGGCGGGTACTGAACCGCGCCCGATTGCGGCACCGCCCCTGGCACTGCTGGGACAGCACCGGGAACCATGGCTACAGGCGCAGATCCAGGCATGACCTGCGCCACTGCTTGCCCGGGGACTCCCGGAGCAGCTGGAAGAAGACCCGGTGCACCCGCCGGCATTGGAGCAGTCACTGCACCAGCGGGATAAGCTCCTGGCGGAGGGATCACAGCAGCCACAGTCGGGGCTGGCACCGCGTTTGCTGGCGGGGCAGAAGCTACTGGCACCGTCGCAGCAGGCATGCTGGCGACTGGTGCGGCAGCCACCGCTGCAGGAGCAGCCGCAGGCGCAGTGTTTGACACAACTGTCGTCTGCGCCGCTGCAGCGGCTGGAGCAGTAACTGGAGCCGGGGTCGGTGCTGGTGCGGCCGGAGCACGCTTGACCTCAGCAGGCTCTGTTGGAGCAACCACCGGTTTAGCCGGGGCGGCAGATGCTGCCCCCGCTGAAGTCACTGCCGGCGGCGGCAGTGCAGGAGGCACCGGCTTGCTCAGGCTGAAGTAAATCGCCGCACCTGCCGCCACCACGGCCACAGCAGCAGCTGCATACACCATGACGTGGCTTTTCTGTCCCCCCGTCTCCTGCGGCGGTGTTTTCCCACCCGCCTTGATCGTCGGCGACACAAAAGTCTGTGTGTTTACATTGGTGATCGACTTGAGCCCCAGAAGCTCCAGCAGCTTGCCAGCACTCGGAGGCCGCATGGTCGGGTCTTTCTGCAAACACGCCGCAATCACATCCTCCCACTCCTTGGGAATGGTGTCAGAAGCCTTGATCTCCAGCTCTTCGCGCCGCTCCAGCATGCTGCTGGGGATCTTCGAGGTCAGCTGGGAGGGGATGTCTCCACGGTAAAAGGGCGGCTTGCCTGCCAGCAGTTCGTAAATGGTGGCTCCCAGCGAGTAAACATCGTCCGTGGGTGCAGGGCGTTCCCCCATGGCTTGTTGCGGACTCATGTACGGCAGCGTGCCGCTGACCCCCAGCTGGGAAAACGAAAGCCGCTGCATCGTGTCTGAAATGCTGCGGGCAATCCCAAAGTCCGCGATCTTGGCGGTGTCATCATGGTTGATCGCCATGATGTTCGAAGGCTTGAGATCGCGGTGCACCACCTTGCGCTGAAAGTGCGCATAGTCGAGCGCTTCGCATACACCCGGCAGCCATCTGGCCACCTGCTCTGCGGTAAAGACGCCATGCTCGGTGGTGGCGCGCAGCTCGGAAAGAGTCTTGCCATCCACAAACTCCATCGAAATGGCGGCTTCGTCCTCATCATCCACAAAGTCGTAGATGCGCACGATGTTGGGATGGGAAAGCTCCAGCCCTCGGCGGGTCTCCGTCTTCAGCTCCTTCACTGCCGCAGGGTCCAGTCCAATGAGGCTCGGCAGAAACTTCAGCGCCACCGGACGTTCCAGTTTGAGATCGTCCGCCAGCCACACCACTCCCATGCCACCACGCCCCAAAACACGCTTGAGCCGGTAGCGGTTGAAGTACACCGCACCAGACGACGGGGTACGGACTTTGATCGTTTGATCAAAATCATCGGCCGCGCCTGTAGCCTGGGTGCTGGAGGGAGGAGTGTCCATGAAAAGGGGGGGAGCGAGCACCTATTGTAGTGCTATGGGCAGGAGTGTCATTTAACTTTTTGCATTGCCTGGGCGTCTCAGACCCGGCCAATGGAGTTTTTGTTGGAAGAAAGGCCGCCTTTCACGCCAGGGTTTCCGCAGATCCCGATGTGTCCCGGCCACACTCGCACTACGGCCAGACAGACCTTCCGGCACAGTTCAGTCATTTCGCAGGCATAGGGTAAATCCGGAGTCGGCATGACTGACGGAAAGAGCATAAACATAGCCAAAGATGACATCTGTACACACCTGCATTCCGTTGCAGGATCTCTCCTTGCTTGCCAGCTTCGGTGACCTGGGGTTCCGCCATCCGCCACCCAGGCAGACACATTGTCCTCCCAGGTCATGGGATCGCTATCCTTGCCGGCATGCCAGACTAGTACATCTTGCCTGACGGTGGCCCCTGGAGAGGCCGGGTTGGGGATGCTCCCGTCGCCATCAAAGTCAAAGCAGGCATAAAATGACCGGCCTTGAGTTCTTTCAATCTCCTTGAGGAAAGCACCCAGGTTTTGAAATAATTAACCAGCGTTGGATTCAGTCGTGCATCTGATCCTTCGACAGCAGCCATCATGGCCTTGTCGATGAGGTAAACCTGCCCCAGCAGATCTGCGCTGCAGGATTCCACATCAGCGATGTGAACTTGTGAGCGAGTTTCCACCAGGCTTCGGTCCCGAGGGCTTGGCGGACTGCCAGCCACCACTCGCACGCAGACTGTTTGCCGCAGCTTTGTGCTCCTCTCCCTCCACCCCTTGCTGCAATCCGCCAAGATTGGGGCTGCTGTGGCTTTTTTTCAGCATGTCGCCCACACTGGGCTTTTTCTGCAGGCCCTCTTTTTTGGCATCCACTTCGACTTTGGGGTCATCATCATCCAGGTCCAAATCAGAGACATCCTGCTCATCTTCGGCAGCCTTCGGCAGAGGAGCCAGTTTGGCAGGTTCGGGCGCTTTTTGAGAGGCCGCTAGATTTTGTGATCCAGCGTTCTGAGGAGCCTGAACAACCACCTTGCTTTGCGCGACCGCCTGTTTTTGAGCCTGTCTTTCCGCCTGGGCGTTGGCCTGCGACTGCTGCAATGCCTCTACATGCGGAGCTGCCATCAGCTTCAGGCCGTTCATCCGGTTGTTCAGGTCCTTGGCGATGGCCGTCTCTTTGGCCAAAAGCTGCTGCCGCACCCGGTCCACACCTCCATGCCTGAGCGCAGCAAGCTTGTCCCTGGCTGTGGGGTTTTGCATTTTGGCCATCTCTCTGCGGACTTCTGCCAGATCGCCTTCCAGCTTCTCCACTTGTTGCTGCATCGCACGATAGTCCGCCTGCTGCCCCGCGTTCATTTGCTGTTTGAATGCAGCGTACTCAGGATTGATTTTGGCTTTGCCTACAGATTCCTCGGTCCGCTTCGTAAACAGCTCATCCCCGGCATCGATTTTTTGCTGGGTGAACTTGCGCTCGTTCTCAATGCTGCCGATGTAGCTGGTGTTGTTGGCGTCCGTGCCAAGGCCTGATTCCAGCGCCTCGCGCTCTTGTGCCTCGATGGATTCCCTGTAAGTGGTTTCATCGAACTGAGCCACGACCTTGATTGGCGAAGGATTCGCAGCAAGTCCGTTCTGCAGATTTTGTAGCCGCTCCACTGCTCCGTCGATTTCTGCTTTGGAGAGCTTCTGGCTGCCATCCGGTGACTGCACAGACTCCAGGGTTTTGCGCAGTTCCTCAGGATCCATGGCGGCTATTTTCGCAGCCGTGTCCTGATGCATCATCTTGGGCATTCCAGGCACGGCTTTTTTTGCCAGAGACTCGCCATTGGCGATCATCTGCTCCCGGTCGACTTCTGGGAAAGCCAGGTCATTGTCGATGCCTGTGACTTTTCCAGTGTCTGGATCCACAAAAATGTTCCCTTGATGCCGGTCTATCTGCCCGGTGATGTAATCCAAAGCCTCCAGATCGTACAGTCCTTTTTGCACATTAGGGTCTGCGTAGTCGATGTCCAGAAATGCGGTGGTGGTCTGGCCCCATTCATTCTGGCCATGCTGGCTGCGAACACCGGCGCCGTCGCACTGCACGCTGACGCCGACCAGATTGCCCTGCTCATCCTGACCAAATTTTTCCTGCGCACAGACATTCAGGCCGATCAGTTTGTCCACCTCATGCGAGGCCACCGCGCGTGCCAGCAAATGCCTGTCGCCGCCTAGGTTGGGGTCATCCAGCATGGCTTTGTCGGCATAAAGATTGCCGCTGGAGGAGCCAATGCCTTCGTTGGATTTCATCAAGGCAGTGGCGGCCTTGCTGGCTTCAAACTGCTTGACGTATTGTGTTATGCTTGGATTTTGCTTTTGAACTTCCAGCAGGCGCATCCGCTCCAGTTCCGGATTATTCATGACGTTCATCACACCGGCCCGCTCTTTCTCCAAGGCAGCGACTTCCTTCTCAAGAGCTTTGACAGCCTCTTGGTCCGGTGCCTCTTCATTCCTGGCCCGCTCCAGGCTTTTGCTGGCCGTATCAAGCCTGTCGTCAAGGTTTTTGAGCGCTGCCTGCGGATTATCCAAAACCGCCTTGTCTTCGACCCACTTTTTGACCTCGGGCTTGCTTTGAAGCTCCCCCAGTTTTTCGGCTGCAGAAATGGCAAGATCCTCACGCTGCTGCTGCACAGCCGGATCGTTGTCGAACTTCTTTTTGGCAAATCCCAGCGTTTCTCCGTTCTCTCCCAAAGCCCGGTTGAAGCGCGCGTCCACCACGAAAGTCTCGTTGGCCTGGGCTGAGGACATTTCCTTGTTTTGGCGGAAAGAGAAATCCTGCCCTGAGAGAGTGTCCTGTGATTCGAATCGTTGTTTTTCTGGCATGACATGGAGATTAGCCCGCCCGGCTGCAAACTGTGACACACAGGAAAAGGCAGTCACACCATGCACTGCTCGGGCTAGTAGGAGGGCCAGCGCCTCTCCCCGCATGTTCTCCTTCATCAAATTCCTCGTCGCCGTCGGCATCGCCACCTTTGGCATCTGGTATGTGTTTCAGTATGACAGCATCAATGAAGTGACGGGGGGGGTGGCTTTCCTCTGTGTGCTCGGAGCCATGGTGCTGCTGAAATGGCAGCCCGATTTCTCCAAAAAGGACTACATCGTTCAGTATAAAAACCTCAAATGGCTCCCCGGAGAGTTCACTCGTCACTGGCTCATCACGGGAGACACGGGCGTAGGCAAGACCACCTCCGGCTTCAATCCCCTGCTCCATCAGATCTCTGTCTCCCGCCCAAACTGGGGCGGCCTCATCCTGGGGGCCAAGGGCGACGAGCACTTCTTTGCCCTGGAGCACTTTACGGGCCACGGCCGCCCGGAGGCCGTTTGCGTGCTGGCAGTCCGCCCGGACCGCCTTGATCGCAAATGGCAGCCAAAGGAGCGTTACAACCTCGTCTCCGATGGCCGCCTGCCATACACCACTCATGCAAAAAACCTCGTGGACACCGGGGCCTCGCTTACCGAGGGGGAGCAGTCCTCCTTCTTCAAACCCGCAGCACAGCAGGCGCTGACCAGCGCCTTTGAGCTGCTCGAAACCCTCGGCAAGCCCGTCAACGTGCTGCGCGCCTACGAGTTCCTCACGGACAAATCCAACATGGAGGAGCTCTTCAATGAGTTGCTGGACGCCGAGAGCACTCCCGAACGCATCAAGCTGGCCAAATACTTTGACCAGACCTTCCTCAGCGCCCAGGCGGCTGAGCAGAAGGAAGGCCTCGTGGGCACGCTGAAGGTCATGCTGGGCTTCTTCACCCACCCGGACATTGCAGAGGTCTTCTGCTCCGACCTGCCCAATACCATCGACATCCAGGATGTGGACAAAGGCCGCGTCTTCTGCACCGCCATGCCGCAGACCTTCCAGACCGAGCGCCGCTACATCAACACCTATCTCAAGCTGCTCTTCTACACCCATGCCATGATGCGTTTCGACAAGCCGAAGAAGGAGCGCAAGACGGAGAACCTCCTCATCGCTCTCATGGACGAGTTTCAGGCCCTGGCCACCGCCAGTGAGGACGGCATCTCCGACCACAACGTGATCGACCGCCTCCGTGCCGCCAACTGCTGCCTCATCCTCGGCATGCAGAGCGATGCCTCTCTCTTCCCTGTCCTCGGCAAAGAGACGGCTCAAGTGCTTACCCTGAACTGCCGCTCCCGCATCGCCTTCCGCCAGCCGGACCCCGAGGGCGCACTGGCCGTGGCGGAGTTCATTGCCAAGGTGGAGAAAAAGAAAGTCTCAAAATCTTCCGGCTTCCTGGGCAAAGACGCCAGCAAAACCGTGAACAAGGAATGGGACTACGAAGTGCAGCCAGGGGAGCTCATGAAGATGCCGGATGCCACCGCATGGATCGTGCATCCCAGCAAAAAGAAAATCCGCCTGCGCATCCCCGCCATGGATGGCGCAGGAAAGATCCCGGACTGGTGGAGATGACCCCCTACGCCCCACTTTCGGCACCTCATTCTCCCCCCCACAACACACACCATGACAGAAGCCTACGAAGATCTGCTTAGATCGTTCGCCACCCTCCACGACCTGCCTGCCGAAGCTCTGCTCGCAACTGGCGAGATCGTATTTGGCGGCACTCTGGTCAGCCTTGTTTACGAAGGAGATGAAACCACCGGTGAGATTCTCCTCTTGGGCGAAATCGGTGTGCCATCTGCCGCAAACGAAGCCATCATTTGCAAAGCACTGCTCCAGGCCAACAATCTATGGGCAGGCACCGGCGGAGCTACATTGGCCATGGATGCCGAGGGGATGGCCATCGCATGCGCCAAACTGCCATTGCTCGGCCTGGATGCCAGCCTGCTCTCAGACGGCATTTCAGACTTTGCAGAAACCGTGGACTACTGGCGCGCTTTCCTCCAGCAGTCCTGAGTGCGCTCCACACACATGCCTGGCAGCTCCGTCACAATAACATTCCAGTCCATCAAGCCATGCCATCCGTACGAGACCTTCTTCGTGGTGGGTCACAAAAGCAGTCCGCACCCAGCCTGCAAATCGATGAGTCCCCTGTGTCTCCGCAGGTCAGCGTGGGAGAGGGGCACCAGAGCGGGCGTTTTGCCCGGATGGTGAACGGTGTCCGCCAGGCGGCGCAGAATCTGGGCCGGCAGGCAGGGCGCGAAGTGAGGCAGGCGGTGAACCACGCGGAACAAATGGCGGATAGAGCCGGGAGGGTGGCAGGCAGAGTCGCCGGGCAGGTGTCTGACCAGGCATCTGCCATCGTACAGGGCGCGACTGAGAAAGTGGAGCAGGCGGCGCAAAAAGCCGTGGATGCCAAAAAAGCAGCCGGCAGGTTTGTCACCAAAACAGCACTCCCAGGACTGGAAATGCTGGGCAAGATGGGAGGGGGCTTGCTGGTGTCTCCTGCGGCAGGCTACCTGGAACGCAAAAACCAGCAGCGTGAAGAGCGTGCAGAGAACCGCTTCAAGGTGGAAAACGCAGACATGATCGCCGCGCTCAGCCGCCAGCCCAGAGACAGCATCGCTGACCGCCCCGGTGTCAGGGAGCTGCTGGCACAGGACATCCAGCGCAATGCTCACGGCGCCCCTCGCATGACAGTGGACGAGGCCGTTCACATGGCGCGCATCGGGCAGCATATCGCCCAGGCGCTCGCAGACGGTGCCACCTTGAATGAAAACGGCAACCTGCCGGTGAAAGTGGACGGACAGACTTATGAGGTCAAACCTGGCTCTTTCGCATCCCGTGCACTGGCCTGGCACATGACAGCCGCCGCCGCCAACAGCACCCTCCTCAGGCAGGAGCTAAACCCAGGGCAGGATGTCAGCTCAGACGTCACCAACAGCGGAACCTTCGTCATGAAGGACCCCGGCGGCAGAATCTACGCATTTCTCAATGCCAACCCGCAGGTCCAAGGCCGTGTCTCCACGCACTTTGAAGACCGGATCGACAACGACAATAAAATCCTGCTGGGCAAAAAAGCCGTGCAGAGAGGCTATGACGACTACCTGGGCAAGCTGCCCGGCCAGGGGGGCGCGCTGCTTTTCGACAAAATGAAAAACGGCGAACTCTTCATCAAGGTGGAGCACGCCGGCTGCCCGGGAGCTTTTGCTCGCGAAGGGCACCACAATTGGAAAGACATCGCTGTGCGGGCCCCTCTGGCATTGAATAAATGGTATGAGCACGCCAAAAGCCTGAAGAAAAGCATGGCCGAGGGCCAAAACCCCAATGCAGCTCCCAATCCCGGCAAAATCGTCAGGCAGGAGCACATCGACAAAGGCAAGCTGCGCGGGCAGATCAGCGAGCCCTTGCAGGATGCTCTCGCCATGGCCGCCGCGGCTGGTGCTATAACCCCCAAAGAGGCTGAAAAACTTTACGATGGTGCGCGCAAGCAGGGGCTTAAGCAGGTGGAAAAGGTGACCAACTATCTGCGGGGTATGGCCGGGGGCATTCAGAGCCCCGGCATGCGCAACCTTCTCAATGACAAACTCGATGAACTTTCCGGCAACATCCAAAATGTGCGGCAGGAGTTTGACGCCCTCAAACAGCACCGCGGACTCGGAGTTTCGGACATTGACCGCCGTGGTGCCGAAGTCCATGTCAGCCTTGATCCCGCTCAGAACCCAGCCTCTCTCCATGATCCGGGGCACCAGGCTCCTAATGAACCCGCACCGAATGTGCCTCCTCCCGCCCCTGACGATCTGCAGCCAGCAGTTCAACAGCCAGCAGTTCAACAGCCAGAAGTGGCAGCCGTGGCAAAGCTAACCGGCGGCCTGAAGGGGGAAGTCTTCAAAGTAGATTTCAACGATGGTAGCAGCCAGGTGATCAAACTTCAGAATGAGAGCCCCGTTGCCGCCATAGCCGGCACTAAAATAGTGCAGGAGGCGGGTGTTCTGGCCCCCAACATCGCTGACCTCGGCGGTCCAGGAGCACTTCCACGCGCTGAGATGGCAGCCATGGTCGGCCGGTGCAACGGCCCTGCCGCAGCCGAACTGGCGCGCCAGCTGCGAGGGAACAAATTCCCGCAGGCCGTCAACATGGAATTTGCCCCCGGACTTGACTTGGGAAAGCGGATGAAAGAGGCGGACTTCAAGCAAAACGTACTGCTCAGTCCGCGATTCCAGGATCAGCTTGGAAGACTGTTCGCGGCAGACGCCGTCGCCGGAAATCCTGACCGCATGTATGCCGCACGCACCCCTGACCAGGGCCTCATGGGCTTCTACAACAAAGGCAACCTCAAAATCCACGGTCAGGGGGATGCGCTTGAACTCATTGCCATAGACAACGAGTTCAACCCCGGGGCCCAGTTTCTAGGCGGCATTGAAGGCATTTCCGATGAAGACCTTCACGGCCTTCACGCAGGTGTCAGGCAGGTGGGCAGCAAAGCGGCAGCATCACCACTGCATGCATCGCACGAAATCGGTCTGGTGGTGGACCAGATGTGCAAAGACGCCGGCGTGCAGCTCGCCCCGGAGGAACGTGAAAAATTCATCGCCAACGTGCAGAAGGCCAACGCAGCCGCCATCGCCAGACTGCTGGCCCCAGGACAGGGGCGGCGCCAGCAGTTGCAGGACATCGGCGTCAATCAGAAGGATCTCGATGATTTCGCCAGGCATAAACGGGGACTGCGCATGCTGGGAAAAAATGCGCCTGCCGCCGGCGGGCACGACCTCAGTGTGGGAGAAAAGCTCAAAATGGCGGCAGGCTCCGACAAAAACCACCGCCAGGGCTACCGCGCCTACATGGGCAAGGAGGCCGTGGCCGGAGACCTGCCGGAAAGAGCAGCGGACGCAGTCGTAAAACGAGGCCGAAACCGCGGCGGCCCCCAAGTCTAACACTCAGGCGCGTCATACGCTTCCCGTTTAAATTTATGTCCCCCCACCCCGATTCAACGGCAGTCGTCAATGGCTGGCTGGCATCTCTCCACCCTGATTTGACGCTCAATGCCGACGGTTTCTGCACTTTGAGCAGTGATGATGTCGTGATCGTGGCAGAGGTGCCCGGCACCACCGGCCAGTGTCATCTCAGCGCCGTGGTCATGCCCCCGCCGGAGGAACCCGCCGCCGTCCAGCCATGGATGCAGGAGGCCCTGCGGCTGAATCTGGCAGGACGCCCGCTGCTCGGTGCCTGGCTGGCCTATGATCCAGAACTAAGCACCTTGTTCCTATGCCAGAACCTGCCCCTGGTCCACACCAGTGCAGAGGAGTTTCAGACTACGGCCAACACCTTGGTAGAAACCGTGAAGGCTGTGCGCTCACGACTCATCCCAGATCCGGAACTGCTGGATGAGCTGGAAGACGAAGCCTTGCTGGCTGCTGAGTAATCAAGTCCACCGGCACCACCTCACTTCTTCAGTCCCATGCCCTGGAACGCCGCCCAAAAAGATCATCTGCCGCCACGGGCGCCAGCCCCCCTTGCTGCCCCGCAGCAAACTCCATCGATTCCCCTGGGCCCGCCCGGTCACGCAGATAATGATCGCGCCTGGTCGCGTGATGGAGCGCAGATGACGCCGGAACTGCATCAGGACACCAAGCCCTACCTCGACGCCGTTATGAAGATGGGCGGTGACTTCAAGGCCGCTCACGCCAGCAAGTACGATGAAAAAACCGAGGCCAAGCAGCTGAAGCGCTACAACAAGGAAAATCCGCTGCCAGCCAACGCCACCGATGAACAAAAGGAGGCCCACGCACAGGGTGCGCAGCAGATGCTGCAGGAGTTTCAGGAGCGCCTTCCCACCAACATAGCCGTGCATGATGCCACACGTGAGCTGCGCAACGACTTCAAGGATTACGATGAAAACAACTATGACGAAGCGGCGCAGAACGCTTTTGAAGAACGCTACGCCGAGCTCTGCCAGCAGGCCGGCCGTCAGGAACCCTCTCCTCTTGAAAAAGCCCTGCCGCGCAACTCTCCACTGCGCACCAAGCTTGATCCGCTGACAGGCGGACTGCGAGACCCCTCCTCCGGCCTTTATGCCAACATGGTGGAGATGGGCGAAGGCGCCTCCAAAAAAAACGTGCTCATTTTTGGAGGCACAGGTGTTGGCGGTGCACTCTCTGCACAGGTTCAGGCAGATGCCGGGCAGTTCCTGGGTGGCGTTCCAAAAGCCTACCAGCAGGCCGCCAAACTGACCGAGGAAGTCGGCAACAATCTACCTGAAGGCGAGAAGCTGGAAACCGCCGGCCACTCGCTGGGAGGCGGTCTGGCCCATTACGCCGCGCTGAAAAATGGCGGCATCAAGGCCACTTGCTTCAATGCAGCAGCTCTCGGTGGCGGCTGCAAGGCCAGCATCGGCGGCAACATTGACCAGGCCAAGGACAATGTCCGCCACATCAACGTCCGTGGAGACGGCGTGGGAGATGGCATCGGCCAGGTGCGTGTGCCGGTGCAAAAGGCCGCCGATGGTCTCAGCGCCGGAGTCCAGTCTGTCAAAGCCGGTGTTCAGCAGGTCAAGGAAAAGGCCGTCAACTTCGTAGCCGAAAAGGCGGACGCTCTCGGCCAGGACATCGATCGCTTGAAAATGAATGCTGGCGTTCTTAAAGATCAGGTGGCGGGCGCTATCCCAAAGCCACTCCGCCAGGCCGGAGCACAGGCAGGCCAGGCCGTGGGCAACGCAGTTGATCAGATCGCTTCCAACTTGGGCCAGCCAGTGCGTCAGGCCGCGCAGGCGGTGGGAGGCGCTGCCTCTCAGGCAGGGCAGCAGGTGCAGAATGCAGGCCGCCAGATTGCCAGTGGCGCCTCCGCACTTGGACGGCAGGCTCAGGAAGCCGCTGGAGAGCTCGGCTCACACATCGGCTTCCAGGCTCGGCAGGCGGCCAATGCCCTCCCAGGGCCAGTCAAACAGGCGGGCCAGCAGGTGGCAGGCGCGGCATCTGCCGCCAAAAGTTCTGTCCGCGACATGCTCCGCGGCGCCAAAGACCGCGTGAGCAGCAACCTCAACAATCTCAAAGAAGGCGTGCAAGGAGCAGCCCGTCAGGCTAGCGATGCCATTGGAAATTCCAAAGCTGGCAAGGCGCTCTCCTCCGCCCGAGATTCGGCGGTGAAGCTGCATGAAAACCTCGGCTTCAATCAGGGGAAGCTCGCCATTCCGCATCAGTATGGCGGCTGCATCACCCTCGAAAACGGCGGGAAAGTCAGCCCCATCGGCAACCACCTCACTGGTGCGCTGGCCAAGGCCTATGACCGCAACGCCCAGCAGAACCAGTCTGTGCGCAACAAGGTCTCCATCGGCCAGCGTGGCGGCGGTGGCGGTCATGGACATGGAGTTTGACCTGTCCGCTGAAAGTGTTTCCATCCCCTCCTCCTCTTCCCATCGTAGATAGCATCAAAAAAAACCATGCCCTCCCTGACCCCCCTTCTTGCCAACTTCAACGCCAACGAACTGTCTCTGCTCTCCAGCTTTGGCGACTCACGCTCCTATCAGAAAAATGACATCGTGATCAAACTCGGAGACGACAACGACACCCTCTACCTGGTGCTCAAAGGAAAGCTCGATGTACTGCAGGATGTCGATGGGGAAGATCAGGTGGTCGCCGTTCTGGAGGCTGGCGACTCTCTGGGAGAGGTCAGCATCTTTGACCCCGGCCCGGCCAGCGCCACCGTACGCGCAGGCTCTGAGGCGGAGGTCTGGCTCATCAAACGCGACAGCCTTGATGCACTGCACTCCGCCAGCCCCAAAGTGGCCTATCGCCTCCTCAGCCGCATCACCACCTGCCTTTCCAAACGCCTCCGGGACATGAACGACAAACTTGTGGATCTGGCCAACCGCTAAACCGCAGGGCTGCGTGGTTAGGGACGGTGCTCTGGAGCGATCAGCGCACCCTCGGTCCCTGAGCCGGCTGCTGCACACTTTGAGTCTGCCCCTGCTGGGCTGCCTGACCCACTTTGGCCATTCCCAGCGCAGCCCCCACGCTTTTCTTTTCAGCCAGCTCATGATCAGTGGCGTCAATGTCGAGATCGGCATCCAAATCCATTTCCTGCCGGTCTTCGCCTTCGATGCGTCCGTTGTGATCCAGATCGCGTGAAGGGTCGTCGGCAAGATCAATGTCTCCATCTCCGTCTAGATCGCGCCTGCCATCGGCTCTTTTGGGCACAGGCATGGTCTGCTTTTATTTGATGCTGTGTCCCTGTTTGCCCGGAGCTTGCTTGGGCCCGAGTTGCACGCCTTGGCTGGCCAGAGCATCACGCACACTCTTGACCGCAGAGCCAATGCCTTTGCCAAGGTCCTTGCCCACAGCAGCACCTTTATCGCCGCCAATCACGCCACCGATGGCGCCGCCAATGCCACCTCCGATGCCACGCGAGTGATCGACAGCTAAATTGGCGGCCTGCCCCGCCGCCCCGCCGACCACCTTTCCAAGCATCTGGCCCACAGACTTGCCTTTGTCTCCTCCAATGGCGGAGCCAATCATGCCGCCGATTTTTTTACCGATGCTGCCCCCTACATCGAGACCGCCTGCTTCCGGGCCCTCCTGTTTGGCAGCCTCCTGCTTGCGATGGGCGCCCACGACGGGACCTTCCTCCTTTGGTGCTTCGGCCGCGGCCTGCACCTTGGGCTTCCCCGCACCATCTTTCCCTCCCTGCCCAAAGAGGCTTTTGATTCCCTCTCCCACGGCTTCTCCGATCAGCTTGCCTTCCTTGGAGCCTCCATTGCCTGCCAGGATTCCTTGTGCGCCAGCTTTGAGTTTCTCGGAGGCCGACATCTCTTCATCATCCTCTTGTCCAGGCTTGGCCTTGGCTTTGGCTGGACTTTTACTGTCACCTCCGACCTGCGGCTCTGCGGCGACAGCCGCTTTTTGCTCGGGCTTCGGGATGGCTGGCTCTGCTGCCGCAGCCTGCTGGCCTTCGGCGGCCATTTGCCCGGGCTTGGCGGAAACCCAAGCTGCGGGCGCAGGAACTGCGGGCTGCTGCTCGGGGGCCGGGGCCTGCTGGCCAGGCTTGGCAGGGACCCACGCCTGCTGAGCAGGCTGCTGAGCCTCCTGCTGCGGTGCAGGTGCTTGGGGCTGGCGGTGTGAGCCGATCCCTGGCCCTTCTTTTTTGTCAGTGTCTTCAGGCATGGCCGATCAATTAAACGTTAGATTTTAATGTTGTTTTTTGAGGAGGTTCCAGAGTTGCCCAAGGCGGATCCCAGAGCACTCCGAACACTGCCTGGCAAAGCATTGCTGGCGTACTTGGCGGCACCCTCCCCCACTTTGCCGACGATCTGGCCGGCCACTTGGCCGCCTGCTTCTCCGACTTTGCTGCCCACCATGCCACCCACAGCCGCACCCACGCTGGAGCCAACGGCCGTCCCGGCAGTTCCGGCGATGACATTGCCCACACCTGGGGCCACCGTGCCCACCACAGCCCCTAGCGCACCTGCAGCCGCCCCGCCTGCAGAAGCCCCCAAGGAAGTGCCGACCACACCCCCGGCCACGCTCCCCAGCGCAGCTCCCACACCCGCAGTGCGGCTGGAAATGCCTTGGCTGGAAGAATCGCTCATAGATGGTGATAGCCGCTGCGCATGCAGATGTGCCGAAGATCGGCTAATTTTTATACCAGTCTTGTACTTACCTCTTCATGCCCTTGCCTTGCCCCATTCCCATTCCCATACCAGGACCTCCGCCGAGTTTGTAACCCTCCTCCGCCAGAGACATGCGTACGGTTTTAATGCCTTGATCCACGCCTTTTCCGACTGAACCGCCCACTTCAGAGCCCACCTGCTGGCCGATCTGGCCGCCAATCTGCCCGCCGATCTGCTGGCCAATAGCAGTGCCCACCACCGGAATGGCCGAGCCAATGGCACCGCCAATAGCCTTGCCCCCGGCAGTACCCACAGCCTTGCCTGCTGTGCCACCGATACCGGCGCCAATGCCCTCGGCCATGCCTTTTTCCTCTCCCCCCGCGCCGCCGAGACCACCGAGCATACCGCCCGCACCACCGGCTCCGCCGATGCCACC
>DDFC01000006.1 GCA_002336895.1 Verrucomicrobiaceae bacterium UBA1938
TGTAATGCTCCCCTCGAAGTTGGACAAGAGCCATTGTTGTTCAGGCGGCTTGTTGAAGGGTTTGGGTGCATAGGGTGAGATAGGTATGGCGTGGGGTGTTGTACTTGAGGGCGGAGTGTGTGCGCTGTGTGTTGTAGTGTTCGATGTATCTGGCGATGACCGCCTTTGCGGCGGCGAGGTTGTCAAAGCGGTGCTGCCAGGTGCATTCCTCTTTGAAGGTGCGGATGAAGCGCTCGCAGAGCCCGTTTTGCTCGGGTGTGTAAGGCGCGATGTATTCCTGTTTGAGACCGTAATCCCGGACCAGCGCGCGGTAGGCGCGCGAGCCGAAGACCAGGCCGTTGTCATGGCGCAGGGTGAGTCCTGCAGGAGCGCCACGGGTGGTGCCAAAGCGGTGCAGCAGGGCCTCTTCCAGCGCACGTTCCGCTGTTTTGGCGCGTGCGGTGTGGGCCAGCTCCCAGCCGAGCACTTCGCGTGAGCAGCAGTCGATGACCGGCACAAAGGCGCACCAGCCATCCTGACCGCAGTCCACCGAGGCGATGTCGGTGGCCCAGCGCTGGTTGGGGGCCGGGGCGATGGACTTGCGGTGCTCCACGCGCGGCGTGCGTCCGATGCGCCGCTGGCGGCAGGTCCAGCGGTGCAGACGCATGATGCGGTGGATCTTCTTGCGGTTGACCACCATGCCCAGGCCCTTGGTGAGGCGTGCGTGTGTCATGCGCACGCCATAGGTGGGATGGGCCTGGATGACAGCGCGCACGGCCTCCACGCACACCGGGTCGCAGTGTGGCTCGAGGTGGCGTGCATGCGGCTGGTAGTAGGTGGTGGAGCGGGCGACGCCGAGCAGGCGGCAGAGCACGCTGACAGGCACCTGGGATCCCTCTGCGATAAGTTGGTTGTGCATGGCTACCACGAGATCCCTTCCGGCAAGTCCTTGCCTTGATAGCGGTGAGCTTTTTTTAAAATGTCCACGTGCAGGGCAAGTTCACCGACCTTGGCCAGCAGGGTCTTCTCCCGTGCTTCGAACTGCTGGGCCAGATCGCGTGGATGGCTGCGCAGGGCTTCGGTGCCCTGGGTGATGAAGTCGTCTTTCCACTGCTCGATCTCAGCGAGGGTGAGCGCGTGCTGGCGTGCGACCTCGGCAACCGTCGTCTTGCCTTGGAGGATTTCGATGATCAGCGCGGCCTTGCGCTTGGCCGTCCAGCGCTGCGGACTTTCAGCATCGGCATCGAGTTCAGCGTGGGGCTGAGTATGGGGCTTGGATTTACTCATGGCAGAAGTCTCCGGTGTGAGTGTGGGTGACAGCAAAGGGATGGGGGCGGCGACCGTGAACATGCTCTGCTGCGGCTGCGCTGCGGTCTTGTCTCGCCAGGCTCGACAAGACCTTCGCCGCGCCTACGCAGAGCATGTTCACGGGGTAGATGTGTCGCTGATCTTGGACCAGTTCGGAGAGCTTATCACCTGTCCAGTCAAAGAGGGGGACGGAGCATGTACCGGCTGGTAGATAAACTCCCGCCCCTCCTGCCGATGCTTCAACTGACCTTTCCCCTCCAGGATCGTCAGGATCGATCTCAGCGCCGCCCGCGTCGGCGCCTTCTCCATCCCCTCCAAAATCTGCGACAGCGTCGCCTCCCCCTGCGCAAACACCAGGTCCATCACCTCCCGCTCACGTCGGCTCAATTGGGCAATTTTCTTCATAGGTTGAAATTTCAACCCATCTTGGCCCAAGAGTTAATTCCAAAGATTGAATTTTCAGTCTTTGGGGTAAATGAGCTGTTTGATGAAAATCGTCAACAACAGGCCGATATCTTAATCATCCGTCAATTTTATGACTAAACTCCGCAAAATGTCTTCAGAGCATCTAATCGGCGCTGCCGTTGTCCCTTATCTTTGGTTCTGGCGCTCATTGATGCTCTATAATTAGAGACAGATTCATTGGCTTGTTTAGATCTCAGCGAAGCGAAAAATTCACGAAGCTTGTCGGACACCTGATTAGGTTTGATGTTCGACGAAACGCAATGTTGTGCAAAGCACCACAAGCCGTACAGATGGCTAGGCCCTCTGATTTTGAAGCCATCAAAATCCAAGTTAAGATCATCTAAAAATTTAGTGATTACATCAAACAGGAGGCTTTTTTGTGAAAAGAAGTCGGAATTTTTTGTGCAATATAATTCATAAAGTGAATCTATTTCAGTAGCATTCGCGTGTTGAGGGCCGTCTTCTAACAACACAAATAATGCTTCAGCAATGAACTCACGATCTTCCATTCGTGACAAATCAAGCGTTGCAAGGCGAGTTTTCCAAAATGGGAGCTTGGCCTTTTCATCGACGAGTTTGCTGAATGCTGCGTTGTGAAACTGTGCATTCCGAAGCTCCTGCCCAGTAAGAGGTTCGCCATTGCGGTTTAAGCGATCAAAAATATCGTCGATCAACTTTTTTGAGTCAGTGTCAATGTACTCGATTGGCAGCGAATAACGCCAAAAATGTATTTTATACTCTGTGAGATCAGGGCTGTCGAGGTCGTCGAAATATTTCCCGGCAATCTCGTCCCCTTCAGAGCCTTCATCTGCCAGTTCTGAACTGCAGGCTATCTCCCCTTTTATAAACTTTACTATTGCTGTAAGTCGTTGCTTGCCATCAATGAGTTCATAAGTGGTCTTGCCTGAAGTGTTATCAATTTTTTGTTGTAGGAAGACAGGGGGTATTGGGAAGTTGCGTAAGATGCTATCGATAAAAAAAGACTGTTTTTCTTCTGTCCAGACGCTCTGCCTCTGATAGGGCGGGTTAAAATCGTATTTATTTAGGAGAAAATTCTCCCAAAAGTTCGCAATCGTGATTGTGTTTGTATCTCTTCTGAGCCTGGGTTTCATTGGAGTATCTTGCTGAGAATAGTGTTGGAAGAATAGCAGATAAAGCGATCAAATATACTGGTGATCACAGCAGTGAGGGTTCTACTGGGGTGAGGATTAATCATTTTGATGTTAATTGCAGCAGAGCAGGAATTTAAAAGTGCATCAAGTTCTGCCCGATCAACGTGCCAATACGACAGGCCGCAGATTATCATGTCGTCGGTTTCCGTTAGGGATGAGGCAACGTTTCGGCAATGCGTCTGAATCTCGCCAGCCCAAGTTTGATTCAATCTACGTGCCTCACCTGCTGGAGGGATCAGAGGTGTAACAAGATAATTTTCGTCAAGATCATTGTATGAAACATTGAAGTCTGTGATCTTGCCATCGACCAGATTTTTGTCGTAATTTATGGTGAAAGATTTCTTGTCGAGTTTTTGTGTGTGACAAAAAGAGATTGATCCGTGAGGCTTAGATATAGAGATAACTATTGGAGACGTCGATGCACTTGATTGCATTGGCGCGACCTCGAATGGAATGGATTCTTGAGCGAGAAGTCGTTCCAGCCAAGGATCATAGTTAAACGTAATAATTTCGATTTTCCGATATTGCCCACTTAAGCTGACTCGTTTGAGGAATTCAAACCATGGCCATGTCGTAGCGTTCACCAGCTTTGGGGCGACGATCGAGTCGTAATGAACAAAAAGATGCTTCAAATAGAGCGATAGCTCTTTAAATGCATTTAGATATATCTCATTAGGAGCTCGATTAGAGGACTGTGCCGTATTGCGCTTTTGAGGGTCTTTTGATGCGAATGCATTTGCACAAGTAATTATGTCCTCAATCAAGGCAAGGCACTCAACAGCTTCCATGTGTGGCCTAGCTCCTAAATTCCAAAGATTAGGACAGTGCTTAAAGGATAGAAAGCCAGGCTCATTAGTTGCGGGCCAGGGTACTTCGGCTCCGTAGCGAAATAGGTTTGTGACATCAACCAACTCTCGCAATCCGAGGTGCGACAGAAGATCAATGGTCAAGCCATTTCCAAATATGAGACATAATGTTTTGCTCATTTGTGCAACTTTTTATGACTTCGTATAAGCTTAACCACTATTTACACTAGTTTCTTAGGCTTTTCAAAGTGTGCTCACCACGCCGCCACCACCTCATACGCATACCCGCGCAAATACTCCGTCTCCGGAATCGTCGCCAGAATCGGATGATCCGGCCGCTGCGTGTACGTCGTCACGCGGCGCAGCGTCTTCTTCGCATCCACCGCCGCATCCGTGATGCTGCTATGAAACTCGCTCGCGCTCACATGATGCGAGCACGTGAACGTCGCAAAGATCCCGCCCGGCTCCAGCATCTTCATCGCCCGCAGGTGGATCTCCTTGTACCCACGTAGTGCATCGCGCACCGAACTCTTCGTCTTGGTGAACGACGGTGGGTCCAGGATGATCAGATCATACTTCGCCCCCGCCGCCTCGCTACGCTTCAGGAAATCAAAGCAGTTCTCCGCGATGCACTCGATCTTCGCACCCGCGATCGCCGCATTCTTTTTCGCCACCTCCGTCGCCGGTTCGCTGATGTCCACCGCCGTCACCTCGCTCGCACCCGCCAGCGCACACGCCTGAGCAAACCCGCCCTGATTCGAGAAACAGTCCAGCACACGTCGGCCCTTCGCCAGTCGGGAGACAAGCTGGTAGTTGTCCAGCTGATCCAGATACAGCCCCGTCTTCTGCCCCTCGATCAGATCCGCATGAAACGCGCTGCCCTGAGACCGCACCACAAATGGCTCCGGCGTCTCCCCGCTGATCACGCCTTTGACCAGCTCCATTCCCTCCGCCTTGCGCACCGCCACCTCATTGCGCTCCACGATCCCGCGCGGCTTCAGCACGTCATTCAGCGCCTGCACGATCAGCTCCTTCCGTTGATCCATCGCCAGCGTCAGCGTCTGCAGCACCAGAAAATCCCCGTAGCGATCCACGATCACCCCCGGCAGCCCGTCCGACTCGCTCCACACCAGGCGGCACAGCTTCAGGTCCACCCCCGACTCCTCACGCACCTTCACCGCCCGCTGAATCCGCCGCGTAAAAAAGTCCAGGTCCAAATCCTGCCGCCGATACGAAAACAGCCGCGCCGAAATCTGCGACTGCGGATTATAGATCGCACTCCCCAGCGGCTTCCCCCTCACATCCTGCAGATGCACCACATCCCCAGGCTTCGGATCCCCCAGTCGCTTTTGAATCTCCGTCGCATACACCCAAAGGTGACCGTGAAAAAGACGCGCACGTGGCTGAACAGTAAGAGTAGGCATGGTTGTCGGGAAGGGGAATGGTTGTTAAACAGGTCTGAGGCGAGATGTTAGAGCGATTCGAGCAAATGACGAATGAGTAAATCCGAATGTCGAAATAATGACCAAGCTCAAAGGACAAAGTTCGCTCTGTCGAATGCCTTGTTTCGTCATTTGGCATTAGGCCTTATTTAGTCATTCGGGCTTACTCATTCGTCATTGTTCGAGGCCTACAACAGCTTTGATGACACGCGAATCAGGAAGAAGCCACTCCTCCATCTTCCCCGGCAGCTCCTCAAAAACACACCGGTGGCTGATCCACGGCCTCGTATCAATCTGCCCGCTTTGAATCATTCCCAGAATCCTCGGGAAATCCGCCGCCACCGCATTCCGGCTCGCCAGCAGCGTCAGCTCCCTCCGGTGAAACAGCGGATCATCAATCGCCACCGGCTCCTTCGTGATCCCCACATACACGATCCTCCCGGTAAAACGCGCAAACCTCAGCGCACCCGCCATCGACCCCGCGTGGCCCGTCGCATCAAACACCACCCGAAACGCCCCCTCATCCGCCAGCGCCTCCACCACCCGCACACCCGCGTAGTTCGTCATCACAAACTCCCGCCGCGCCGCATTCAGCTCCAGCACGGTGATGTCCGCGCCCGCCGCCCGTGCAAACTCCAGCACCGTCAGCCCGATGGGCCCCGCGCCAATGATCAGCACCTCATCACCTGCAGCCACCTGCGCCCGGTTCACCGCATGGCAGCCGATCGCCAGCGTCTCCACCAGCGCCAGCTGCTCAAAGCCCAGCGCATTGCACGCATGCAGTTTGTGCGCCGGCAGCACCATCCGCTCCCGCATCCCGCCATCGCAATGCACCCCCAGCACCTGCAGCGTTTCACAGCAGTTAGTGCTCCCGCGTTGGCATGAATGGCACGTCCCGCAGTTCAGGTACGGCTCTACCGAGCACCGATCCCCCGCATTCACATTCGTCACCCCCGCGCCCACCGCCAGCACCTCCACCCCCAGCTCATGTCCGAGAATCCGTGGAAACTCAATGAATGGCATCTTCCCCAGATACCCGCTGAAATCCGTCCCGCAGATTCCAATCGCCCTGATCGTCACCAGCGCCTCCCCCGGCCCCGGCTCCGCAGCCTCCGGCAGCGTCGTCCATTCAAAAGTCCTGGCAGCAGTCAGTGTGAGAGCATTCATAAAAGAGGTAAAAAGACAACAGACTAAACGAGCTGCAACTTCGCTCCGCAACAACTCCAAAATCGTCCTCGTCCTCCTACTCGAACTCGTCCTCGATCAAAATCACTCCGCAACTCCAAAACCTCTATGTCCACACAGCGCTGCCAAATCCACCTCTCTTCGCTCGTAGTTCGGGCTTCAGCCCGTTCTGAAAGTGCCCGCATCATCTTGCCTGAAAGCTCATTCTTCATGCACGACAGACCTACCGCTCCACCCTAGGCACGTATTGTAGTACCGGCTTTAGCCGGAATCCGGCCCCATCGCAAACAGACTTCAAACACCTGCGTCCCCCCCATTTCCACAAAAACTTCCGCATCCTCTGCTCCTTCGCCCCACTGCGGCAAAACAAACGTCCCTGCAGCTCAATGCGCCTGATAGCGTCCCTTTTCCACGGTGATCTTCGGAAGCCGCTTTTGTTTTTCAAAAACATCGTAGCCGCCTTGCAGCTCCCTCCAAAACTCCACATGCTCCGCATCCGCCTGCGCCATCCTCTCCGCCGTCATCCGAAACGGAAAGCAATGCACCGGCACGCTCCCGCCGCTCTGCACCGCCGCCTCCACGATGAGATAAATCTCCTCGATCACCGCATCCGTCATGGCAAAGCACCCGATGCTGGACACATCCCCATGCACCATGATCAGGCTCCCTGTCCGCTGATGCGCCAGGTCATACGCATTGGGGTAGCCCACATTGAAGGCCAGATGGTATTTGCTCGCCGGATTCAGCTGCTTCCCCGTCACGTTGTAAAAACCCTCCGGTGCCTGCATGTCCCCCTCACGCGTCTTGGGGCCCAGCGTCCCTGAAAAACACGCGATGGGGTACGTCCGGAACAGCCGCCACTCCGCCCGCTCTCCCTGCATCCACAGATCCAATTCCCGGGTCTCTTTAAAGATTCGTACAAACACCGGCTGCCCCAGGCGGCATTCTTTGACGGCCAGTTCTTCATTCAGCCGTGGCAGCAGTCTCTTTCTCACATCACTCAGCCGCTCCACCGCAGGCAGCCCCTGCCACTTCTCGGCAGCGGGAGGCTCAGGATAGGGCAGGGGCAGGGCTTGGTGGGTGATGATCTGCATGGCGGGTCGGATCAGAGCTTCGGCTTTCTGCATCAGCGGCACCTCGCTTGGAGCGGGGCTCTTCTCCGTCGGTGCCTTGGCATGGGTGTTTGATTCATCGGCAGAGGGCAAGGACGGATGCGCCTCACCCCGCGTAGCTGCCCCCAGCTCATGAAACGCGATCTTGAGCGCATGCGCGCACAAGACCAGTATCACCGTCACGAAAGCTGCTGCCACGAGATTCATGACGCGCGCTTTCATGGCCTGTCATGTGGTAGTCCTGCTCAGGCCACAGGGGCTGGTGCCATCGTCGGTGGCGGCTGCTTGCCACGCACGATGTTCATCGCGCCATTGAGCTCGCCACCGGGTTCGATGGACACAGACCTCGCAGTCACGTCTCCGTTCACCGAGCCGTTGCTGGTGATGAGCACCGGGCCCGTGCTGTAGATGGTGCCCGTCACGCGTGCCTGGATCTCCACCTCAGTGGCATGCACGGGATTCAGGAAGGCCACATCCGCGCCTTTTTCCACCACGAAGCGGTTGCAGCGGATCTCGCCAATGATGCTGCCAGTGCTGCGGAAGGAGGCGTCTCCAGTACAGGTCACATTCGCCTCAATGATGCCCTGACAGTCGAGGTCACGGCAGTGAACGCTGCTGGCCGAAAGTCGGCCACGCTTGCGAATGAGCACATTGCCGCGCGTTTTCACGGGCTGCGTGGAGGTCATGTTGATCTCCACATCCTCCAGGGAGATGTAGGCGCCACAGGCCGGGCAGTTGGCGGATTTGGCAGAGCGTCCGGTTTTAAATTTGTGCCCGCAGTCAAAGCACTCGGCGTCTTTGAAATACTGGTTCCGGTACATGCCCTGCTCCTTCATCTTCTGCAGGGAGGAGGCCGTCTGCGGGGCCGGGGAAGGGGTGGGGGGCGGCGAATTGGACTGCGGCCTGCGCATGCTGGCCGTGGCGGGCTCCGTGCTCACGGGCTCAGCCGGTGCTGGGCTCTCGGTTGCGGCTTCCACCATCGGTTCGGTGGCCGGTGCCGGCTCCGCAGCATCTGGCGGTGGCAGGTTCTTGCTCTGCAGAAACGCTCCAAAGCCATCGGCTGCAGAAGGAGCTGGCTCAGGCGTACGCGCCGTGGCAGGTGCGGGCTGCGGGCTTGTCTCCGCCACAGGACTGGGGGCGGGCGCGGCAGTCTTGGCTGTTGGAGCAGGCGTGGATGCAGGAGCGTCCGTATCAACCCATGCGCTGTTCATCCCCATGCCAGAGCGGGTGACGTCTGATGCCACCACGCGGCGCTTCTCCACCGTCAGATGAACTCCACACTTTCTACAAAAGGTAGAAACAACGAGGCGCGGCTCATACTGAGCCGCGCCACAAGAGGGGCACACCACTTCGATTTGATTCTTGGGTGGTGTGGGTAGGATGCTGCTGGTCTTCGTGCCGAAGAGCCGTCCGAACACTCAGGTAGGACAGTTAAGGTTACAGTTTGGGAGCACCGAGGGCAGGCTTGGAATCTGCCTTCTTGCCGACCTGGGACTGGCCCATGAAGGTGGCACCTTCTTCGATGGCAAGCGTGCCGGCGGCGATGTCACCCACGAGGATGGCGTTGCTCTTGAGCTCGCAGCGCTCAGCGACGGTGATGTTGCCTTCGACTTTGCCGAAAATGATGACGGAGCGGGTCTTGACCTCGCCCTTGATCAGCGCGTTTTCACCCACAGTCAGACTGCCGTCGGAGATGACTTCGCCCTCGATTTTGCCGTCGATGATAAGGTCGTGCGAGAACTTGATGGAACCTTTGATTTCGACGTCGTTGGCGAGTACGTTTTTGCTGGTGGTCATGACGGGAGCTGAATGTGAGCGTTGGGGTTGTGCAGCAGGAGCAGGTGCGGCGGAGAGAATGGGAGCGCGCTCGACTGCGGGAGCCGGTGCGGGAATCTCGGAGCGTCTGTCGTCCTTGTGCCCTTCGGATTGTCCAATGATTTGCCTTAACATGAGGTTTAAAATATAGCTGGCTATCAAGTTGAGTGTCAATCTTTGGCTTGCTTATTTTTTGTGAGCGCGATGTAACACGATTGAGGAGCGGGGTTGCATGGGGGCGGTTTTGGGGCTGTATCTGTTCATTAATGGAATCTGTGTTCATCACAGCCGTGGAGTCGGCTTGTGCGCTAGGCATGTGTGTGGAGGAGTGCGTCACTGCGCTGCATCAGCAGCGCAGCGGACTTGTCATGAATGCTGATGTCTTGGGTGGGGAATTTGCATCTTTGTCTATAGGGGCTTTCCCTGACCGATCCCTGGTGAAAGGTCGTCGTTATGGCGCGGCTGGCAACGCAGCTCATAAAGTGGCGGCGCTGGCCGTGCGGCGTGCAGGTTGGTCCGCAGCCCAGACCCGCGAGTCGTGGATCTTCGGCGCCAGCAGCCGGGGCAATGTGGGGGAGTCTCTGGGGGGGCACTCATGGCGCAGACCTCTTCGCAAGTTCAGTGCCAGCAACACCATGCACAGTGAAATACCTGCAGCCGTGAGCATCGAGCTCGGCGTGCGCGGCCCCTGGCAGATGATTTCCAATGGCTGCTCCTCCGGTCTCGACGCTCTCGGTCTCGCCTGGATGGCCGTCCGCTCCGGTGCCGCGCCACGCGCCATCGTGGTGGCGGTGGATCTGCCGCTCATCCCCGCTCTGCTGCAAGACTTTAAAGACACCGGTCTGCTTTCCACCAATGGAGTGAACAACCCCTTCGCCACCGAGGGGGCTCAGACCACCAGCGGATTCCTCCCCGGAGAGGCCGCCGTGGCACTGACTCTGGAGCGTGGCGACTGTGGGCGTCCAAAGCTTTGCAAGCTGGAGCACTACAGCGCCAATAGCGACGCCTACGACACCCTCATGATCCCCGCAGACGGCGGCGGCATCTCCGACTGTGTGAATGCCGCACTCCATGCAGGAGATCCGGGCCGTGTGGTGGCTCTCTGCCCGCATGCCACCGGCACTCTAAACCACGCCCGTGTGGAGCCCCCGGCGCTGCTGCGTGCGCTGGAGGGCAGAGGTGTGCCGCTCCTGCCGCTAAAACCTCAGACCGGTCACACCCTCGGCGCCAGCGGCCTCCTGGATGTGGCTCTGCTCGCCGCCTGCATGGGCCAGGGGCATCTTCCCGCAACGCTTCCCGGCCTCACCGCTCCAGCCTGCGGGCTGCCATTGAATGATGCCCCTCTGCCCGTGCAGCCCGGCGACCGCCTGCTCAAGCTGGCCTCCGGCATGGGAGGGCACAATGCAGCGGTCTCTCTCGCCACAGTTTGATTCGCGCTTGGCACCAGCACTCAGATTCGCCAGAATCGCCCCACTCCTCAGCATGTCCCGCCTGCCTCTCTCGATCTCCATCATCTCCCTCAATGAAGAGGCGAACCTGCGCCGCTGCCTCGCCAGTGTGGGAGACCTGGCCCAGGAGATCGTGATCGTGGACTCCGGCTCCACTGACCGCACCGCCGAGATCGCCGCCGAGTTTGGCGCTCGTTTTGTCCATCAGGACTGGCTGGGCTACACCGCTCAGAAAAACCTCTGCCTCAGCCTTTGCACCCAGCCCTGGATCCTCGGACTCGACTGCGACGAGGAACTCACCCCGGAATTGCGGAATTCGATACAAAACTTCTTCATTTCCGGCGATGAAAACCGCTTTGATGGCGCATGGATGTCCCGCCTCGTGTGGTTCATGGGCCGCTGGATTCACCACGGCGACTGGTACCCTGATCGCAAAATACGCCTGTTTCGACGCACCAAAAGCCGCTGGGCCGCCGATGGTGGCGGGCAGGTGCACGAGCGCCTGGATGTGGACGGACCCTGCACCACGCTGAAAGGGGACCTGCTCCACTACTCATTCAAAAACATCCAGCACTACCTCGTGAAGCACGTGCAATATTCCAACGTGTTCCTCCAGACGCAGCAAAGTAAGGGAAAACGCTGGTCCCTGCTGCATACCCTCTTCCGGCCGTGGTGGCGTTTTACCCGCGCCTACATTCTCAAGCGCGGCTTCCTAGACGGCTTCCCCGGCCTCTGGATCGCAGCGGCCACGGCATTTTTTACTTTTGACCGCTACAGCCGCATGTATGAAAGCGAAGCGGAGGGCAGGGCGAAGAAATAAGATGAAAATCGCCCTCATCCATCCGCAGATCATCCGTGGCTCCGGTGTGGAGAATTACCTCATCGACTTCGCCAAGCGCCTGCATGCCGCCGGGCATCAGATGACCTATGTGACATCTCTGACCACGCCCGAGATAGGTGCTTCATTGCCAGGCACCTGGGAGCTGCAGCCACGCCTGCGCGGATCTGCCACGCTCCGCATGTGGCATTTCAACCGCCTGGCTCCACGTGCCGCACGCGCGGCGGGTGTGGATGTGAGCATCGGCTTTGGCCGCACCTGCGTGCAGGACATCCACCGCAATGGCACCGGCTGCCATCGCATCTACGGAAACCTGCTTCCCCTGTGGCAGCGCTATAGCGTGCGCCATCTGTATGAACTGCACTTGGAGCGCAGACTCTACACTGGCAAGGAAACTCGCCGCTTCGTCACCAGTTCCGCCCGTGTGGCTGCGCAGATCCAGGGTGTGTATGGCACGGATGGCGAGCGCTTTCACATGCTCTCCCCGCCCGTGGAGACGCAGCTCTTCAAACCTGCTGAAAACCGCGCTGTGGTCCGCGAACTGACCTGCAGGAAGCTGCAGACAGATGCATCCAAACCGGTGCTGATCTTTGTCTCGCTCAATCATCGCCGCCGAGGCCTGGAGCCATTGATCGAGGCCATGCAGCAGATTGATGCGACACTCTGGATTGTGGGCAAAAAGCCCCGGGCTGCCGGTCAGGAAAAAATCCAGCGCCTCGGCATTGCATCCCGCGTTCGATCTGTGCCTGTGACGAGCAATCTTGTGGAACTCTACCAATCCGCCGACTGGTATGTGCATCCCACGCAGTATGATGCCTTTTCAAACACCGTGCTGCAGAGCATGGCCTGCGGCCTGCCTGGCATCATCTCCGTGATGGACGGTGCTGTGGACCACGTGCGCAATGAGGAAAACGGACTCATGCTCTACCACCCGCAGCAGCCGCAGGAGCTTGCCACACGTATCAAACAAGCACTGGCCTTTGATGCCGCCATGTGGCAGTCCCTCTCCACCGCAGCCTGCGAAAGCGTTCGTGCCCTCACCTGGGAGCGCCACTTGCAGGAGTGGGCGGAAGTACTCTCTTTGTGATGATGTCGTCCTCCGTGGGCTGCATTGACAAAATCGGAATCGAGTGGAAGATGAGGTCGCGTCCTATGACACCCCGCGTTCTTAAAATAGTTTCTTCAGCCCGGCTGCGGCCAGGGTTCGGGATGACTATGTCATAGAGGACAGAAGTCAGAGATCGCTGCTATCCCCGGGAGCCCTGAATGCCGTCAGTCTGCATCAGGGCCTTTTCATGTCCGGGGAGCAGCACGTTCCGATTCGAACACTCTGACTCTTATGAAACTCAACACGACTGACACCGGCCGCATCCGCAACATTGGCATCGCGGCCCACATTGATGCTGGCAAAACCACGCTCACCGAGCGCATCCTCTTCTACGCAGGAGCCATCCATGCGTGCGGAGATGTGCATGAGGGAAACACCGCCACCGACTTCTCCGACATCGAGCGTGAGAAAGGCATCACCATCTCCTCCGCTGCAGCTCCATGCACCTGGACGCAGCATCCGGTGGAGGGACTGACGCGCCTGCATGCAGGCCAGCCGCACCGGCTCAACATCATCGACACCCCCGGCCATGTGGACTTCACCGCCGAGGTCGAGCGCTCCCTGCGCGTGCTCGATGGCGCTGTCGCCGTCTTCTGCGGCGTCGGCGGCGTGCAGCCACAGAGCGAAACCGTCTGGCGACAGGCCGACCGCTACCGCGTGCCCCGTGTGGCGTTCATCAACAAGATGGACCGCCAGGGCGCGGACTTTGCCCGCGTGGTGAATGAACTGCGCACGAAGCTGCGCGCCAACGCCTGGCCAGTGCTGCTGCCCTGGGGCGCTGAATCCGCACTGCGCGGACAGATCGACATCATCGACGAGCATGCGTTGCGCACGAATGCAGAATCCCCCACCGGATTCATTGTGGAGGACATTCCTGCTGAATGGCACTATGCAGTGGAAACGGCCCGGCGTGAGTTGATCGAAGCGCTCGCCAGTCTGGATGATGAGATTGCCGCGCTATGGATCGAAGGCCAGCCTGTGCCCGCACAGGCGCTGCGTGCAGCGGTGCGTCGTCAGACCATCGCAGGCCAATTCGTGCCTGTGATCGGCGGCAGCGCCTACAAGCACATCGGCGTCTCCGCGCTGGTGGATGCCATCGTGGACTTCCTGCCTGCACCCTCAGAAGTGCAGCGTGCGGAGGTGGCTGAATCGCCGCTGGCTGCGCTCGCCTTCAAGGTCGTGCGTCATCCGCAGGCAGGCAGGCTCGTCTATGTGCGTGTTTATGCAGGAATGCTCCAAAAGGGCGTGCCGCTCCTCAATCCGCGCCTCGGCAAAACCGAGCGCTGCGGCAGGCTGCTGCGTGTTTTTGCCGACCGCCGCGATGAACTTGAGAGCGTACACGCAGGAGACATCTGCGCCGTCACAGGTTTGCGGGATTTCAGCACAGGCGACACCCTGTGCCTGGAAGGTCATGCCCTCATGCTTGAGCCCCCGGTGTTCCCGGAGCCCGTTGTCAGCATGGCCATCGAGCCTGCGAAGTCCGCTGATCAGTCCCGTCTGTCCACCGCGCTCTCGCGTCTGGCCGATGAGGATCCCACCTTCCGCGTGCGCACCCATGAGGAGACAGGCCAGTGCCTCATCTCCGGTATGGGAGAGCTGCACCTGGAGGTGATCCGCGAAAAACTGCTGCGCGAGCATGGCGTCGAAACCATCGCTGGCGCACCGGAGATCGCGTGTCGCGAGACCATCACGCAAAAAGCCGAGGCCGATCATTTGCTCAAAAAGCAGAACGGCGGCTCCGGCATGTATGCGCGGGTGAAGCTTGTCGTGCAGCCTCTGGAGCGAGGTGCAGGTGTGGTCATCGAAGACGCCGTCGTCGGTGGCAGCATCCCCGCCCAGTTCCTGGGAGCGGTGCGTCGTGGCATCACCGAGGCTGCTGTGGCCGGACCTCTGGCCGGCAGCCCGCTGGTGGACATGCGCGTGCGCATCATCGACGGAGCTTTCCACGCGAAGGACTCCAACGATCAGGCCTTCCGCATGGCCGCCGCTGCGGCGCTGCATGAAGCCGTGCGTCTCGCGGCTCCTGTTCTGCTGGAGCCCGTGATGCAGGTGGAGTGCACCGTTTCTGAAGATCACCAAGGAGACATCCTGGGCGATCTGAACCGCCGCCGCGCCCGCGTCATGAACATCGATCACCGTGGTTCCGAGGCGGGCATCCTCGCCGAAGTGCCGCTGGTGGAGATGTTTGGTTATGCGGGTGCGATTCGGAGTCTGTCTCGCGGTCGTGCCAGCTACACCATGGTGCCCACCTCCTTTGAGGTGGTGCCGGAGTCGGTGCTGTCACGCCTGATCAAAGGATAAGCATGAATACGGCGGAGCTTGTTTTCGAAAGAAAGCAGGCTCCGCTTTTTTATTGGCAAGGTTTCTCAGCCCAGCTTCCATCCATCCCTCGGCGTACGGCTCAGGAATCGATTGGCCGCTTCGTTGTTAGTGATGCGCATGGCCTTGGCATCCCAGACGATTTTGCCTCCGGCGCGGTGAGCCACATTGCCGAGATGGTTGGCTTCGGTCAGAGGGCCGGCGTAGCTGAAGGGGCTGCCAGTGGGCGTGCCGTTGCGGATGGCCGCGAGAAATTCGGCATGCTGACCGGGTGAGTCGGCGATGAAAGGCTTTGGAGCCTGGAAGTCTTTGAAGGTGTTCTCAGGCAGCAGGAGATGCTTGCTGTAATCTGAGAGCAGCATGCCTTTGTCTCCCACAAACAGCACGCCGCTGCTCCACTTGCTGATGACGGGGTCGTTCTTCCAGACATCAGGCTTGTCCGCTCCCTGATGCCAGTGGAGCTTGCAGGCCGGCATGTCTCCGCGTGGTCCGTAGTCATACACGGCATGCATGGAGGCTGGAGCGATCTCTGGATGCGGCGGCGGGCCGAAGGCCTCCACACTGAGAGGTGCATCCAGCTTCAGCGCCCAGTAGGGCAGATCATTCCAGTGGCTGCCGAGGTCGGACATGGTGCCATTGCCAAAGTCCCACCAGCGATACCATTTGGGGCCGGGGAAATAGACGCTGTTGTAGGGGCGCATCGGTGCCGGGCCGATCCAGAGATCCCAGTCGAGATAGGGCGGCGGTGTCTCGGCCTCGGCAGGTCGTTCGGTGACGTAAACGATGTCGCCGTTCTTCTCCGCCTCCTCCTTGCTCTGCAGCCCCCAGGCGCGCGAAACGCACACGTGCGCCTCGGTGACTTTGCCGATCGCGCCGCTCTGAATGAGCTCCACCACACGGCGGTAGTTGGGCATGCCATGAATCTGCGTGCCCATCTGAGTGACCACCCCGGCTCTGGCGGCAGCCTCGGTGATGAAGCGGGCCTCGGCCACGTTATGGGTGAGCGGCTTTTCACAATACACCGGCTTCTTCATCAGCAGCGCAGGAAGTGTGGCGTAGGCGTGTGTGTGCTCGGTGGTGCTGATCACCACGGCATCGATCTCGCCCGCGCTGACGGAATCGTACAGCTTGCGGAAATCGCGAAACTTCTGCGCCTTGGGAAAGGCAGCGCCTGCACGATCAAGGTTCTCGCCATTCACATCGCACAGCGCCACCACGTTTTCACGCGGCTCGACTGCGGGCGGTGGCTGCATGCCTGCATCCGGCTTGCCAGCATTCTTTCCACGTGGCGGGGTGTACAGCGCCACCCCGGTCAATTCTTTGACATTGGCCGCTCCGCGCCCGCCCACACCAATGAAGACGAGATTCAGTTTCTCATTGGGAGAGCGCGCACTGACGATGGCGGGGAAACCAAAGGCCGCAGCAGCCGTGGCGCTGCGGGTGAGGAACTGACGGCGTGATGTGGCAGGCTGGCTGGCGTTCATGGTTGTGTGACTAGAACGCTGCTCAAGGCGCGGTTTCAGGAGGAAAGTTGCGGGATTCAGGGCCTGGCGCAGTTGCTCCGGCCCGTGGTCACACACTATTCCTCCTTCTTTTTCCTGCCTTCTCCCGGCTTCTTGGGCTCGTTCAGAGGCTTGTCAGGATCATACTTCGGATTGCGCTCGGGGATCTGCGCGCCGGTTTCCTTCAACCATGCCATGAGCTTGTCGCGCAGCTGCAGGGCACGCACGGAATCGAATGGGGCGCGGTTGTCTTCTTCTCCGGCGTCGAGCTTGAGATTGTAGAGCTCCACATGGTTGTCCTCGTGGAAGAGGATGAGCTTCCAGTCTCCCTCACGGATGGCGCTGTAGGGGCGTGCGCTGCCGGGATGGTAGTGCGGGTAGTGCCAGTAGATGGCCTCGCGTGCCAGCGTGTCGGTGCCTCCGAGAAGCGGCAGCAGCGACTCGCCATCGACGACCTGATCTTTTTTCAGCGGCGTCTGAGTGGCGGCCAGCAGTGTGGGCACATGGTCATAAGTGATGACCGGTACATCACAGGTGGTGTCCGGCTTTACCAGGGCAGGCCAGGAGACAATGAGGGGGATGTGCACGCCGCCTTCGTAGGCGCTGCCTTTGCCCAGGCGGGCGGGGCTGTTGTCCGTGGGGCCACGAGTCCAGCCCTGGGGCCTGACGAGGTGGCTGAGTCCGCCGTTGTCGCTGGTAAAAATGAAGAGCGTGTTTTCGGTGAGCTTCAGTTCAGCGAGCTTGTCACGCAGCCGGCCCACGCTGTCGTCCACGCTTTCCACCAGCGCGGCATAGACGGGATTGCTGTGGCCGCCTGCGGCCTTCTTGGCCTGGTATTTGGCCACGACTTCCGGCTTGCCCATGATGGGCGTGTGCACGGCATAGTGCGGCAGGTAGATGAAGAAAGGCTTTGTCTTGTTCTTTTCGATGAATTTAACAGCCTCCTCCGTGAGACGGTCGGGGAGAAATTCATCTTTGGGGCCATCCGGCAGCGTGGCTATTTTGTAGGGGGAAAAATAGCTGGGCGGCGAGCCAATATGGGCACCGCCAATGTTCACATCAAAGCCGTGTTTGGTGGGGTAATACTCCTCCTCCCCCAGGTGCCATTTGCCGATGCTGGCAGTGGCGTAGCCACGAGTCTTGAGACGCTCGGCGATCGTCTCCTCCTCCAGTGGCAGGTGCATTGTCCAGTTGGGGATGGTCAGGCGTCCGTTGCTGGGCACATGGCCCGCGATCCAGTCGGTGATGTGCAGACGGGCGGGGGACTTGCCCGTCATCATGGCCGCACGCGAGGGTGAGCACACGGTGCAGGCTGAATAGGCCTGGGTAAAACGCATGCCGTCTTTGGCCAGCTGATCGATATGCGGTGTTTCGTAATACTTCGACCCGTAGCAGCCGAGGTCGGTCCAGCCCATGTCATCGATCAGCATGACGATGATGTTTGGCGGCGCCCCGGCTGGAAGCTGTGGCAGCACAGGCACTTTGACGGGGGGCGGCTGGATGGGGGGCAGGGGCGCTGGAGGCGAGTCGTTGGCAGCTGGGGCTGGAGCCGTGGCTGAGCCTGCAGCGGGAGTGGCAGGGGCCGTTTGGCCGGAAGCTGCGGGAGCAGGAGCTGGCGCGGAGGGTGCGGGAGCTGGAGTGGGGATGGCTGGAGAAGGTACTGTGGGAGCGGTCTCGGCACCAGGCTGAGCAGAAGCAGGGGCTGCTGGAGCAGGAGTCTGGGCAGTTAACAGACCAGCACTGCAGAGATAGATGACGAGAAGGCGATGCATGAAAAGAGCGGCTGAAATTGAAATGAGACGCTGTCTCATTTTGAGGGTTTTGACAAGAACTTATGTGCAAAGTCGCCTGTTTTTCGAAAGGGAGGAGCAGCGGAAGCCAAGTGCGGTGTAGTCCGCCTGCGATGCCGGCGAAGAATCGTGCTGTGGCCGGAACCTGCGCCAAAATGCATCCTCAGGTCGCGACCTCGTGGAAATGCCGGGTGCAGACCTCCATGATGCCAACGCGTGTGGTGCAGCGGCGCATGGCGTGTAAAAACCCCTCAGGGTCCGCTTGAGCGGGAGCGAAGAAATTGAGGTGTTTTTTGATCCGGTTCACCATGTCCAGCTCCCGGGTGTCAGGCGTGGTCACCGTTTCATAGAGCTCCTCCACGTAGCGCAGGCGGTCGGCTGCCGTGGGCTGGAAGATGGGCTCTCCGCGTCCGTGCTGGCGGATCTGTTCAAAGATCCACGGATTGCTGATGGCCCCGCGCCCGATCATGAGACCGTGCACGCCTGTCTGCTGGCTCACGGCTGCGGCATCCAGATGGGTGCGCACATTGCCATTGGCCAGCACCGGGCAGGGGAGTGCTGAAGTGGCCTGGCCGATGAGGTCGTAGCGCACACCATCCCGGTACATCTGCAGTACCGTGCGCCCGTGGATGGTCACGAGGTCCACGCCATGCTTGGCAAAGAGGGGAACCAGTGCGTCGATGGTCTCGGTGTCGTCAAAGCCGAGGCGTGTCTTGACGGTGAACTTGATGGAAACAGCCTCCCGCAGCGCGCCCAAGATCCCCTCGATGCGGGGCACATCGCGCAGCAGACCACCCCCTGCGCACTTCTTGTACACCACCGGGGCCGGGCAGCCGAGATTGAGATCCACCCCGGCGATGTTGTACCGCTGCAGTTCCTTGGCGCTGCGCACCAGCGAGGGGATGTCGTTCCCGATCATCTGCGCAATGGCCGGCTTTCCAGTCGGATTGTGAATCAGCGAGGCCAGGATGGGCTTGTCCAGATGCGAGTCCGGATGCACGCGGAAGTACTCCGTGTAGTAAACGTCCGCACCGCCATAGCGCGTCATCAGCCGCCAGAACTCCAGATCCGTGACATCTTGCATGGGAGCCAGAGCAAGCAGTGGCTCCGAGCGGGCGAGGAGTTGGTCAAGATGGGTGGTGGGAGTCAATGGGAGTAAAATAGACTCGCGAGCTTTAGCCTGCTTTTGGGCCGGGCCAACGCGTTTTCCACAGCGAGTTCAAACCCGCAGGTGCCTTACAGCGCCGCGCGGTACATCTCCACAAAGTCCTCCACGCTGGGCGCGCGTGGATTGAACTGCGCAGTCCACTGTTTGGCGGCCATTTCGGCGAGATCCTGCAGGTGCTCTTCTTTGACGCCGTATTCGGAGATTTTGCGCGGCATGCGGGCTTCCCAGAGCAGCTCGCTCACGCGGTCAGCCAGGTCACCATCAAAGTAGCTTTCGTAGATGGCGGCGATCTCGGGCAGCTTGGAGTTGAAGCGGATGACGTGTGGCATCATCACGCCCACGGCCTCTCCATGCACCACGTGGAATCTGGCGGTCAGCGGGTTGGCGCAGGAGTGGGCGGCACCGAGCATGCTGTTTTCGATGGCGATGCCGGCATAGGCTGCACCCAGCAGCATCATGCCACGAGCTTCGATGTCTGAGGGATCGCGCAGCACACGGCTGAAGCCGCTGTGGCAGAGCCGGAAGCCCTCACGGGAAAAGAGAGAGGAGTAGGCGCTGCGCTTGTTGGTCACAGCGGTTTCCAGTGTGTGGGTCAGCGCGTCCATGCCGGTACACACGGTTACACGCTGCGGCTGGGAGACGGTCAGCTCGGCGTCCAGGATGGCCACCTTGGCGGCGGCTTTGGGGTCGCCGCAGGCCATCTTCACATGTGTTTCCGCATCGGAGATGAGGGCAAAGCTCTGGCACTCGCTGCCGGTGCCTGCCGTGGTGGGGATGGCGATGAGCGGCAGCATGGGCTTGGTGGCCTTGCCCACACCCCAGTAGTCGTGAATGCGCCCGCCGTTGGTCAGGATGAAGTTGCAGCCCTTGGCGGTGTCCATGCTGCTCCCGCCACCCAGACCGATGAGAAGATCAGCCTTGAACTCACGCGCGGCGGCCACGCAGGCATCCACATCCTCGGTGCTGGGATTTTCCCGCACCTCGCCAAACACACGCGCCTGCAATCCTGCCTCGACGAGAAAGGAGATCGCACGTGTGACGTAGCCCGCCTTGACGATGCCCGGGTCGCTCACCACCAGCACGCGGGTGCCGCCAAGATCGCGCGCCAGCTCGCCGACGCGCGCCAGAGTGCCGTTGCCGTAGATGAGCCGTGTGCGCGGCTGATGATCAAAGGGGGCGAGGGACATGCCGTTCCGTTCGTATGGGGGTGGGAGCCAGCATGCAGCTCAGACCGCATGCTGGCTGGAGGACGAACTCAGGCGCAGTCAATCGACCGGCGCTTGTAGAGGAACTCAAACATGTTCCCCTCGTGCGGCTGGTCCCAGCTGATCTTCATGGTGCTGATCGGCCCGATGTTCAGGCGGTCGATGTCGCCGCACTCGAGCAGCTCATTGATGAACTTCTCGTCCTGCGTGATGGCGGTGACGATGAGGGAGTAGCCGATGCGGCCCAGAACTTCGCTCTGCGGCACTTCCAGCACGCTGGCGTAGGGGCAGAGGAATTCGCGGTTGGCGAGAGGGTGTTTATTATCCGAGCACCAGATGATGGTGGGGCGCAGGAAGGTGCCGCCTTCAAACTCCACCTTGCGCGGGCCGTCGCGGAACTGCGCGGTCACGTCTTCAGCACCGGGAGTCTGCAGGTCGCTGTCGATGGCGCTGTCGATGTAGTCGGCCATCTTCACATTGGCAAAGCCGGAGAGGCGGGCGTTGTCATCATCGGCAGCAGTGGGCTTCACGGGGCCCAGGCGCTCGGCGATGGCGGTGGCGATCTCCTTGCCATACTTTGGTACGATGACGGCGGAGGCATTGATGCAGGAGCGGCCGCCGTTGTCGCTGATGGAGCTGACGATGACGTCGATGTACTCCTTCCAGTTTTCGATCTTGTCTTCACCGATGATGATCTTGCTCCAGCCCGGGCCATGCACCTGTACGGCGGGGTTGTTTTCGTACATCTTGGCGATGTTCACGTCGCCAAAGACGAGGTTGCGTCCGCTGAGCTTGACGACTTCGCCGCTGCCTTCGTGGTCGGTGGGGTAGAAGCCAAAGGCCTCAGCCGGAGCACCGGCGGCGATGAAGGCCTGGATGAGGCGGAAGGGCGTCCATGGCTCCTCACGGCCGGGCTTGATCACCACCGGGATCTTCAGCGCGATGGAGGGCAGCCAGAGGGAGTTCACCGCCGGGGAGTTGCTCGGCATGATGAGGCCGAGGGACTTGGTGGTGGGGAAGTAGGACACCGGGCAGCCGGACTGCGTGCCAAAGCCGCGATCGATCACGCTCAGGTCCAGCCCGCGGGTCAGGCCATTGAGGATCATCTTCATGTTCGTCATGGCGAAGTGGATCTTCGTCATGTTGCGCTTCACCATGATGTGCGGCAGGCCGCTGGTGCGGGAAAGGGTGGCGATGTACTCCTGCGGAGTCTGCGTGTGGCCTTTGTCTCCCAGAGGCAGGGTGCCGTTGAGGAAGAGATCTCCCGCCTTGGCGGTGATCTCGATGAGCTGCTCCACCGTGAATTTCTTCAGCGCCGCGCGGGCTTCGCCGATCTTGGCGAGGTCCTTGCGCACGATGCCGGCATTCACCTGGCTGACCTCGGCGCAGACTTCGCCCGTTTTGTGATCTTTGACCTGGACCTTGTCGAGCGACTCATAGGGGCGGCCTTTGCGGAGAGCAGGAAGATGGGGGATGGACATTGGCTGGTTGTTTTTTTGAAGAAGCGTGAGAATTACGAGCAGCAGTCACGCGGGGCAATGAAAAAACTGGCATGCAGGGTCAAGTCTTTCAGCCGACTGCGGCTGGGGCGGTGGCCGCCACGCCCGGCGTCTGGGCCAGGAGCTCCGGCGGCACCATGGCGATCAGGGCCTTGGAGAGGTTGGAGTACTCCGGATAGTCCGGGTGCGGCACACCCCGCTCTCCCACTGGGCGGAAGCGCCACTGCTTGTACATCCAAAGCCAGCACTCCGGGTGCAGACGGATTTCCTTCTCAAAACGGTCCCACACACGCTGGGTCATCTCCCGGGTGTCGTCATCCGGCCCGGGTTTAAAGACCTCCATCAGACGCCCCTCGTAGCGGCCATCTGGCAGGGGGCGGCACACGCCGGTGATGATGGAAAGGCCCAGGCGCTTGGCCAGCTCCACATGCAGGGAGGGGACGCTCGTCCACATGCCAAAACACTGGATGGCCACGGCGGCTCTGCCTGGGGAGATGCTCAGGTCCGTGAGCAGCCCTGCATGCCCCTTTTTCTTCAGCGCCTTCATGAGCTTGATCATGGCATTGTCCTGCGAGATGAAGGTGTGCCCGGACTGCTCACGCAGCCGCCTGAAGAGATGAGTGATGGAGGGATTTTTAAAATCCTGCGCCACCACGGTGAAGGGGAAGCCGCGAAAGCCCCATATCTGGCTGATGAGCTCAAAGTTCCCAAAATGCGGTGTCACCCACACGGCGCCGGTTTCGCGGGCCTTGTCTTCGATGTCTGGAGGAACGATGATGTCAAAGTGCTGCTGCCAGGTATCAGCCGTGAGGCTGGGGGACCAGAAGAGATCTGCAAAGGTGCGGGCAAAGACCTGGTAGGACCCGCAGGCGATGCGCCGCCTCTCAGCCGGGGTATATTGATCCCCAAAAGCACAGCGCAGATTCTCCAGCGCGGTGCTGCGGCCGCGGGCATCCAGCCAGAAGGCCAGCGTGCCAAGTGCACGGGAGAGGGACATGAGAGCATGGCGCGGCAGCCGTGGCAGCAGCCACACGGCCAGCTCCAGAAGCTGGATCTCGAAGAAGTATCGAAGCTTTTTCACGCTGTCTGTTTAACGACGCCTCCGCAGAATTCAACGCCGGTCTGCGGAATGCATGGCGGAGCCCGAAAATCTCGCCGGCGGCACAACGAGGCGTTTGGTATTTGCCAAAAGCGAGTTACGATGAGCCATGCCAATGACCAACCTGAACAGCATTCTCAAGCGCCTCCTCAAGCAGCCCACGGCCCCGTTTCACGAATACCATGTCCGTGCAGAAATCGAGGCGCTGCTGAAAGACTGTCCCCATGTGAAGCTGAAGCACGACAAGTTTGGCAACCTGCTGGCCACCTACAAAAACGGCAAGTCCAAGAGCAAGCCCACCTGGGTCTTCGGAGCGCACATGGACCATCCGGCTTTCATCAAGCCACCCGGCAGCACCAAGCGTGATGCCTGGGAGTTCCTCGGCGGCGTGCCGCAGGCGGAGGTGGATGCCGGTGTGAAGCGCGGCCTGCGCAAGGCCAAAGGCCAGATCGCCACCTGGAACTTTCCCACCAACATCACCAACACCCGCATCGAGGCCACGGCGTGCGATGACATCATCGGCTGCGCCGCCATCGTGGTGACCTTTCTTGAGCTGGCCCGCCTTGACATCCAGACCACTGTGCACGCGGCCTTCACCCGTGCGGAAGAGGTGGGCTGGCTGGGCGCATGGCACCTGGCGCAGAACTGGCCTTTTGGCGACGACAGCGTCTTCCTCTCTCTGGAAACCAGCCGCCCGGTCAATGGCGCTGTGATGGGCGGCGGCCCCATCCTGCGTGTGGGAGACCGTGTCTCCATCTTTGACAACGAGGCCATGGCCGTGCTCATCACCACCGCCAAGGAGCAGGGCATCCGCGTGCAGCGCTGCCTGCTGGACGCCGGCGCCTGCGAAGCCACCGCCACCCAGGCCTCCGGCATCCGCAGCGTGGGCATCTCCATCCCTCTGGGCAACTACCACAACCTCAACGATGCACGCCAGATCGCGCCGGAATTTGTGATGATGGACGACCTCAAGTCGATGATCCAGCTCCTCAAAGCCCTCGTCGCCACCAAGCACGACGGCATCGGCGAGCGTACCATTCGCGAGCGCGTGGAACTCCGCATGCAGGAGCACGCTGAACATCTCAAGGCGGGATCAAAGCTCTTCAAGTAACACACTTCCGCCTGCAGCGGGCTCAAGTCAGCGCTCGTGTGCTTGGCTGTGGTGGCAACAAGGAGCTGACGGGAGTTGAAAACGGGGTGAAATGTCCCCTGCATCGTTTGGTGCATGGTCGTCGGGTGCTTTTTGTGTCGCGACTCCAAGCAACCACTCCCTCAGCGCCAAACGATGCCCTTTTTTAACTTCGGTATCCGGGTTCAAGACCAGGTGAGGGCAAAGTGGGATGCTCGGCAGTCACTGAGAAGCGGGCAGCTGCGCGACCAATGGAGCCGCTATCAACGTGGCTGGTGGGCCTATTATGGCCGGGCCGAGGAGCGGCGAAACATGGTGCAGCTGAGCGGCTGGATACGCCGCCACATGCGCAAATGCTTCTGGCAACGCTGGCACAACGCCAGCGGGAGCACAGCAGTCGCGGAGCCTGGCGCATGGGGAGACACCCCGTGATGCAGGAAGCGCTCAGCAACAACACCTTGGAGAAACATGGGCTGATCACACCAGCCGACCTGGCCTCGCGGGACAAGCCCCGCGACGTTGCCAACCGCCGGATGCGGAAAACCGTACGTCCGGTGGTGTGGGAGCCCCGACGGGTAAAGTCCTGTCAGGGCGACCCGATTCACTAAAGAACCCGCTCTGCGCTAACGGCGGGTTAACCCAAGATACCGTTTCTCCACTCCGGGGCGGTTCGCTATCCTTGGGTTAACCACCTTGTCACAGCCCCTGCGGGGGGCGCGGCACCCACCCATCGTCTCTTTTTTCACATCACATGTACGGCATGGTCAATAAAGCGGTCCAGGATCTGCTCATCGCAAAGCACGGCATGGAGGTCTGGCTGCGCATCAAGGCCAAAGCGGGCGTGGAGGATGAGATCTTCATTTCCAACCAGGCCTACCCGGACGACGTCACCTACCGGCTGGTGGGCGCTGCGTCGGAGGTGCTGGCGCTTCCCGCCGCGCAGGTGCTGCATGAGTTTGGCCGCTGGTGGGTGCTGGAGACGGCCCGGCATGGCTACGGCCATCTTCTCAAGGCAGGCGGACGAGATCTGGGCGAGTTTCTCCAAAACCTGCCCAATTTCCACACCCGCATCGTGATGATCTTTCCCGCGCTCCAGCCTCCGGAGTTTCAGTGCACAGACGCCGCGCCCGGCCAGGTGCGGCTGCACTACCGCAGCCACCGCCGCGGGCTTTCCGCCTTTGTCATCGGCCTGCTGCACGGCCTGGCGGAGATGTTTGCCGTCAAGGCGGAGATCTCCCAGGAGCAGAGCCGCGATGCCGGGGCGGATCACGATGTCTTCCTCATCACCTGGAAAGAGGAGCCTGCGGCTGCATGAGTGCGCGTGAAAAACCCATGCCCGGCATGCCCTGGTCGGGCGTGGAGGAGGTCTTTCCCTTCCTTTTTGCGTGGGATGCGCGCGGGCGCTTCATCCGCATCGGGCCCTCGCTGCGGCGCGTGGCGGCGGGGCTCTGCCTCGGCTCGCTGGTGGAGGAGGCCTTCAGCCTGGAGCGGCCCCAGGGCGCGCTGCGCTCTCCGGAGCTGCGCGGCATGCTGCTGCTGCTGCGCCATGCGGGCTCCGGCCTCCAGCTGCGCGGGCAGGTCATGCATCTGGTAGAAGCTGGTATCGAGGTCTTTCTGGGCACCCCCTGGCTGCAGACCTCGGACGAGCTGGACCGCCTGGGCATCACGCTGGCGGACTTTGCCCCGCACGACTCCGCGCAGGATCTGCTGCACGTGGCGCAGGTGCACCGCATCGCCAATGAGGAGCTGCGCGTGCTCAATGACCGCCTGCGGCACAAGCAGCACCGGCTGATCGAAAAAGAGGCCGAGTCCCGCAAGCTGGCCATGGTGGCGCAGCGCACGGACAATGCCGTCATCCTGGCGGACAAAGACGGCCTCATCGAGTGGGTGAATGATGCCTTTGAGCGCATGACCGGCTGGCGGCTGGAGGAGGTGCGCGGGAAAAAGCCCGGCTCCTTTCTGCAGGGCCCGCGCACCGATCCACACACCGCCGAGGAGATGGGCCGCAAGGTGCGCGCGGGGGAGAGCTTCCGCTGCGAGATCCTCAACTACCGCAAAGACGCCACCGCCTACTGGGTGGACATCGAGGTGCAGCCCATCTGCGACAATGACGGGCGCGTGACCCACTTCATGGCCCTGGAGGCTGATGTCTCCGGCAAAAAGCGCAACGAAATGCGCCGCCAGCTGGAGGCCGCCGCCGCCGAGGTCATCACCAGCGGGGTGCGGCTGCCGGATCTCATCCCCGCCATGCTGCGTGCGCTGGGCCGCCAGCTCCAGGCCACCGTGGGCATGTGGTGGGTGCCGGACCTGCGCGGAGAGGTGCTGCACCTGGCAGAGGCCTGGCAGCTCCCAGGCACCGAGGCGGAGGTCTTCATGCAGGCCTCCCGCGAGATGACCTTTCCCCCCGGCAAGGGCCTGCCAGGCCGTGTGTGGGCAGGGCACGCCAGCCACTGGATCACCGATGTGCGGCAGGATCAAAACTTCCCCCGCCGCCACGCGGCAGCCGAGTGCGGCATCACCGGCGCGGTGGCCTTTCCCGTGATGGTGGACGGCCACATCCGCGGCGTCATGGAGCTCTTCAGCGTGCACCTCGATGCGCCAGACCCGGATCTCCTGGAGGCGCTGCGCCGCATCGGCAGCCAGCTGGGCCTCCTGCTCAAGCGCCTGGAGGCCGAGGCCGCCCTGCGCCGCAGCGAGCGCGCCATGAATGAAGGCCAGCGCCTCGCCCACCTGGGCACCTGGGAGTGGGACCTGCATACCAATGCCCTCTCCTGGTCCGATGAAAAATTCCGCATCTACGGCTTTGAGCCCCGCAGCTTCATGCCCACGCTGGACCACGTGCGCAGCTGCGTGCTGCCGGAGGATCTGGAGCGCTTTTTGAGCGTGCTGGACTCCGTGGCCAAGACGGGCCAGAGCCAGGAGGTGTCCTACCGCGTCACCCGTCCGAACGGGGAGATCCGCCACGTCACCACCATGGCCGCCGCCGAGCTGGATGAAAAAGGTGCCCCCTGCCGCCTCGTGGGCACCATGCAGGACATGACGGACCTCATCCGCACGGAGGATGCCTACCGCCAGGCCCAGCGCATCGCCCATCTGGGAAACTGGACCATGGACCTCGCCAGCGGCCACATCCGCTGGTCGGACGAAAAATACCGCATCTACGGCTATGAGCCCGGCACCGTGGAGGTGAACATGGAGCTCTGCCAGCGCGCCATCCATCCGGATGACTTTGATGCTGTGATGCAGTTTGTGGACACCGTGGTGCGCACCGGCCAGCCCATGACCACCATCTACCGCATCCTCCGCCCGGACGGCGAGGAGCGCCACCTGCGCAGCAGCGCCGAGGTGGGCCGCGGAGCCGATGGAGAGCCGCGTGAGGTTATCGGCACCGTGCTCGACATCACCGAGCTCGTGCAGGCGCAGCGCACCCTCCAGCAGACGGAGGAGCGCTGGCAGTTTGCCCTGCAAAACAACGGCCTCGGCGTGTGGGATTGGAACATCATCTCCGGCTACGTGCTCTACACCGACCGCATCCAGCTCATGCTCGGCTACGAGCCCGGAGAGTGGCCCCAGCACGTGGACAGCTGGGCCTCCCGCGTGCATCCAGACGACCTCCCCTCCGTGATGGAGGCCATGAACCAATGCCTCAGCGGCGCGACTCCGGACTACATCTGCGAGCACCGCCTGCGCTGCAAAGACGGCTCCTGGAAGTGGGTGCAGGACGTGGGCCGCATCGTGGCCCGCACCAAGGACGGCAAGCCCGAGCGCATGATCGGCACGCAGATGGACATCCACATGCGCAAGCAGTCCGAGGAGGCCGCCCGCCGCCGCGCGGAGATGCTCAATGGCATCCGCGCCGCGCAGGAGCACTTCATCGGCGCCGTGGATGTGGCCCCCGTCTTTGCTGAGATGCTGGATGTCGTCGTCTCCCACACGCGCAGCGGCTTCGGCTTTGTGGGCGAGGTGCTGCGGGACGAGGCTGGCGCGCCCTACCTGCGCTCCTACGGCCTCACCGACATCGCGTGGAATGAAGAGACGCGCAGCCTCATGCGCCAGATGGGTCCCATGGGCATGGAGTTCCGCAATCTCAAGACGCTCTTTGGCATCCCCATGGTCACGGGGGAGGTGCTGATCGCCAATGACGCCGCCAATGACCCGCGCCGTGGCGGCCTGCCGCCCGGCCACCCGCCTATCCGCACCTTCCTCGGCCTGCCGGTTTACAATGGCCTGGAAATGGTGGGCCTCATCGGCCTGGCCAACCGCCCTGACGGCTACGACAAGGAAGTCGTGAAGGAGCTGGACCCCTACCTGGCCGCCGTCAGCAGCATGATCGTGGCCCGCCGCGAGGAGCAGCGCCGCTGCAAGATCGAGGAGGAGCTGCGCGCCGCCCGTGACAAGGCGGAGGCCGCCAGCCGCGCCAAGAGCGAATTCCTGGCCATGATCTCCCACGAGATCCGCACCCCCATGAACGGCATCATCGGCATGGCCGGCCTGCTGCGCGCCGGGCGGCTGGACCCCCAGCAGTCAGAGATGGTGGAGGCCGTGCTGCACAGCGGCGGCGCGCTGATGAAGATCATCGACGACATCCTCAACTTTGCCAAAATCGAAGCCGGGCAGATCGAGCTGCAGGTGCAGCCCGTGGCGCTGGATGATCTGGTGGAAGGCGTGGCCGACCTGCTCCACCACGAGGCCGCCTCCAAGGGGCTGGAGCTCACCACCATCATCTCCCCCGAGCTGCCGGACGTCATCCTGGGAGACGCCGGGCGTCTGCGCCAGGTGCTGCTCAATCTCGCCGGCAACGCC
>DDFC01000004.1 GCA_002336895.1 Verrucomicrobiaceae bacterium UBA1938
AGGCCCACCACCCAGGCCCACCACCTATGGGGCGAGCGCCGATCCATGCAGGCATATGGCAGTAGAGTGATCAAGGTGTGAGACTAAAAAGTTTCTTGACCATTCTGCATCCGGTCACTTAACTCCCGCACATCCGCAGGGGCCATTCCCTGCGTGCAAAGCACCACACAGCAGGGGAGCGCCGAATGAGTCTTGTCATTGAAAGCATCCAGAAAGCCGTGCAGCGCAGCCAGGCGCTGGATCTGCAGGCCCTCCGCCAGCGGGTGGCCTCCCGGCGGCCTCAGCACCTGGCCACCGCCGCAGCGCTGGAGGAGCGCCGCCGCTTCCTCCTCCAGACCGCAGAGACCACCGCAGACGCAGACGCCGCCTTTGAGCGCATCATCCAGGGAGACGAGCTCCAGGATGTCAACTACCTCCCGCGCGGCAGCCGCGCCGCGCGCTCCATCGGCCGCATCTGGATCCGCCAGCCCAATGGCATCCGCGAGGGCTTCGGCACCGGCTTCCTCATCGGCGAGCGCGTCCTCATCACCAACAACCACGTCCTCCCCAGCGCCCAGATGGCCCGGCGCTCGGAAGTCGAGTTTGAGTACGAGTTCAATGCAGACGGCGAGATGCAGCAGGGCGTGAAGTTTCAGCTCGACCCCGGCGCCCTCTTCCACACCAGCACCCAGCTCGACTTCTCCGTCGTCGGCGTCAGTCCGCGTGCACTCAATGCAGAGCGCACCCTCGCCGAGTTTGGCCGCCTCCCCCTCATCGGCAGCACCGGAAAAGTCCTCGAGGGCGAGTGGCTCACCATCATCCAGCACCCGCGCGGGGAGCCAAAGCAGATCTGCGTCCGCGAAAACCAGCTGCTCAAGCGCGACACCGATGTCCTCTGGTACTCCACAGACACCCAGGAAGGCTCCTCCGGCTCCCCCGTCTTCAACAACGACTGGCTCGTCGTCGCCCTCCACCACTGCGGCGTCCCCGAGATCAAAAACAACCAGTGGCAGACCCTCGACGGCCACGACTTCGACTCCCGCATCCACCGCCCCGAAGACATCCACTGGATCGCCAATGAAGGCATCCGCGTCTCCCGCATCGTCGAGACCCTCCAGCGCGATCTCGCCTCGCACCCCCTCATCCAGGCCGTCCTCCACGTCTCTCCCACAGAGCTCACCGTCCCCCGTGCCCCCGCACCGCCCAGCACACCCGCCACACACCCAGCCCCCGGCAGCCTCCAGCCCGCAGCCCCCACACCACCCGTCATGAATCCACCCCTCCCCACCGCACCCGCCGCGCTCGCAGGCCGGCAGTTCATCCTCAGCTTTGACGCCGCAGGAAACCCCGCCCTCACCCCCGGCCCCGCTGCACACACCACCGAGTCCTTCGACACCCTCGCCGAAAAAGCCGCCGCAGCCACCGCCGCCGCCAAGGCCAAAAGCAAAAGCACCGGCAGCACCAAGGCCCAGCCCAAAGGCGTGCCCTTCAAATTTGACTCCGACTACAGCACGCGCGCAGGCTTTGACGTGGACTTCCTCAGCAAAGATCCCGAACTCCAAAGCGGCAAAGACAAAGCCAGGTACCGCGTCAATCTCCCCCGCCTCGCACCCGCGCTCGCCGCCTCCGCCGTCCGTCTCCTCGAGCCCGAAGGCACCAAAGACACCCTCCTCCACTACCAGGGCATGAGCCTCGTCATGCACAGCCGCCGGCGCTTCGCCATCTACAGCGCCGCCAATGTGGACTACGCCGGCCGCATGGCCGGGCTGAGCTCCCAGCGGGTGTGGAAATACGACCCCCGCATCCCCTTCGAGGCCCAGCTCGGCCCCCAGGGCTACGACCACAATCAGTTCGACAAAGGCCACCTCACCCGCCAGGAAGACATGGAATACGGCAGCACCATCCAGGAGCGCCTGCAGTCCACCGCAGACACCTGCCACTGGACCAACTGCACCCCCCAGCACGCCAAATTCAACCGCACCGCCAAATGGTGGCAGGGCCTGGAGCAGCACATCCTAGAGCACTCCGTCAGGCCCGAGGCCAAAGGCTTCCGCGCCCAGATCATCACCGGTCCCGTCCTGGCAGAGACAGACCCCGTCTTCGCCATCCTGCCCGGCGTCCAGATCCCCATGAAATTCTGGAAAGTCGCCGTCGCCGTCACCTCCTCAGGCAGGCTCTTCGCCGTCGCCTACCTCGTGGATCAGACCCCCGTCATCCAGCAGTACGGCGTCACAGAGGCCGCAGGCGAGACCCCCTTTGCCCCCTACAGGCTCTTTCAGCTCCCCATCGCCGAGCTCGAAGACATGATCCACCTCAAGTTCACCTACGGCCCCGGGCCCAAGCCCCGCCCCCTCAGCGAGTGCGATCCCCTCAAAGACGGCCCCCCGCCCAAGCTCGACGCCGACCAGGACGGCAAAGACGACCGCAAAGAAAGCCTCCGCCTCCAGGATGAAGACGAAGACCCCGAAATCCCCCGCACCTGGGTCGATGTCAACCAGCGCGCCCCCTATTTCGGGAAGTGAGCCCTGTTAAAAAAAAGCGTAGCCGCATGCCCGGCGCGCGTCCTCCCCGGGCTGGCGGCACAGGGCAGGGGGGCGCGCTTGTCCCCGCCCCAGGCCTGCGCCAGTCGTCTCTTGCGGCGCTGTGCCGTAAAAATCAGCTTATGGAAGGCGGCGGCTTCCATGCACCCGCTAAAAGCTCGATCTGCCAGCCCACACCTCAAAGTGGGACTTGATGTCAGGGCTGATGCGCAGATCGCTCGCGCTCGGGATCACATAGCTCACGCGACCGTCCTTCGCGCCATTGTCCTTGAGCACCTGCAGGATCTTCTCCGCCTCACCTTTGGATTCGAGCACAAAGTACCGCACCTCCAGCGTGTCCGGGATGTAGCCGCGGCCCTTCACATTCTGGATGCCCGGGCAGATGTAGCCCGCTGTCCAGAGCGCGCTCTGCGCGGTCTTGGCCTGCGCCCGCTGTGTGTCGTCTGCGATCTGGAAATACACCCGCGCAGAGAGCTTCCGTGCCACATCACTGGGCAGGTTTTTGATGGCGCTGGCAACGGCATCCGGGCTCGTGTTTTGGATGGCCTGCTGGATCTGCCTGGCTTCTGCCGACACACCGCCTGAGCTCAGGCCGAAGAGCCCTGGCACATTGCCGTCGCGGGCCATGGAGTAGACGATGGCCGGGGCGAGTTTGTCGAGTTTGGCGCTGTTTTCGGTTGCCGAATTTGAGCCCTCGCTCGCAGATGCAACGGCCTTGGCGGCATCAAAAGCAGTCTGGATTTGCTTTGCGGTCAGCTGCGTCACCAAGTTGTTGGCTTTTTGGTTGTTGTCGGCGCTGCTTGCGATTTCCCTGATGCTGACCAGGGCGAGGTACAGCTTGTGATCGTACTCCCAGTTTGGTTCCCCATTCTTCTTCTGCGCCAGCGCGATGACTGCGTCTGTGAAGCTCGTCTTTTCAGACACTTCACCGATGCCGTTGGGCAGAAACCTCAGCGCAGCATTCCTGAGCTCAATGTTGGTGTCATGAAATGCGGCGGTGAAAAGCGCCTGGGTGGCGGTCAGGGCATAGGAGTCTTGTTCCGAAATAAGCTCTCCGACATTGGTGATGGCCTGAAGGCGAAGGTAAGTGTCCGCGGCAGCAAAATGAGGCAGCAGTTCGCGGAACCGGATGGCGTTTTCGTTACGCTGTCGTTCCTTCTCTGCTTTTCCGGTTTGCAGGTTCTGGGCTTCCTTTTTTTGCTCCTCCTGCTGGTGCTGCAGCAGGCCAAACCAGAAGCTGATGATGATGGCCAGCAGCGCACCGGCCGCTTTCAGCGCCAGGTCCGCCTTTTCCAGCCACTTCTCGTTCAGATTTTTTGCCGCGCTCAGGAAGAAGCCGATGGCGGCCACTCCCGCCACGATGCTGACCACCATGCCGCAGGGAACCCAGATGCTCTCGAGGTTTTTTGAAGACTCAGAGCCTCCCATGAGCGTGAGCACCACCGGCACCTGCCCGGCAAAGACAAGCAGGAAAAAGACGCAGAAGGCGATGATGGTTTTGCGTGGCATGGCGTTTGTGGTTTTTGACTCCTTCTGGTGTGTGGAGGCGGCATGAAAAAAGCTGGCGTCTGCAGCCCGCCCCGCCTCATGCGGCCTTCTTTCGCTGCAGCGTCCAGAAGTCCATGGCCCAGTATCTCAGCACATAGTCATAGGGCAGCCAGGCGTAGCCCTTGTCCCCCCAGTTTTTTCCCCAGGAGTTGCGCACGCGCAGCGCCTCCTTGCCGTCGTCATAGCCCACGGCCACCAGGCAGTGGCGGCCGGCCACAGGCTCGTCTTTTTCAAAGACCGGGATCGTGGCCGCAGCGCTTCTGCCCTTCACGCCCTTCACACTCGTGGCGGCGGCGGGCAGGCTCACGCCAAAGGCGGCGGGCACACCATCCGCCAGCGCCCGCTTCAGGCGGCCCAGCAGGTCGGTCTTGCGCACGCCGGGGTGGTCCAGGCGGTGGTACTCCCAGGAGTGGCGGAACTTCTTCGCCACCTCAAAATCATGCACCACAGGCTCCCGCTCCAGGTAGGAGATCTCATACGGCCACGCCTCCTCCAGCGGGCAGCCGTAGCGGCGCAGCCCCTTGATGGAGTCCCGCACCGTCGCCCCCACATCCCCGCTCACGCCCAGGATGCCGCGCGCCACCTTGTAGTTGAAGAGCCTGGAGAGCTGCCTGCCCGGCTTTTTCCCATGCTCATTCATGCCATATTCTACCAGAGACGTCACCGCATGCGCCGCGCAGCACTGCACCGGCCCCTGGTCATCCACCGGGCCAAAGCGGCCGCCCCGGCTCAGATCCACCGAGCGCGGCAGCTGAGACTTTGAGGAAGACTCATACACCGAGTCCCGGTGGTCGCTGCAGTCCGGGATGTAGCCCGTGCTGTAGCAGTCTGGCAGCCGCAGGGACGCCCCCAAAAACCCCGTCACATTCCCATCCCGCCCCATGCCTGGAAACGGAGTCGCATTGCCATCCCGCGGCATGCCGAAAAAGGAAAAAGACTGCGCATTCCCATCCCGCCCCATGCCAAAGAAAGAAAAGGGCGTCGCATTCCCATCCCGCCCCATGCCGAAGAGGGCGGGGCTCTGGGGCACCAGGGGCCAGACGCCCTGGGTGTAAATCTGCGGAGGTGTAGCTGCGGAGTTCATCGTATGGAGGCGGGGCTGTGGGTGGGCGTGCTGTGCAGGAGCGGGTTACTTGGCGATCAGCGTGTAATCAAAAGCCGGGGAGTGGTAGATCTCCTTGGAGCTCTTCACCTTGAAGGTCACGAAAGCCGCCAGCGTCCCCTGGCCCTCCACATCCAGCGTCAGGAAAAGCCCCGCATCTCCCAGCGCATTCAGGCTGCCTTTGTGGTAGCCGCCCCGGCCCTGGGGATTGACCGTGATATCCAGATCCTCCTCCTTCCACGCAGCCAGCCCAGAGCCCTTGATCATCACATCAATGCTGCCCGTCACCTTCTCACCATTCTTGGTGCCCACCCCCGTGATCTGCTCCCGCACCAGGCTGTCGAGCACCGGCTTCTTGTCAGGCTTGGCAGGCGCAGGCAGCGCAAACTGGTAGCTGCAGTTCTGCGTCAGCACAGAGCCGTCCTTCATCATCTCCAGCGCCGGAGAGTCCTTTTTGATCGGCAGCTCAAAGCGGAAGTAATAGGTGGGTGCCGGAGACGCGCCGTTTCCTCCTGCCGCCGCAGCAGCCTTGTCAGCAGCAGCAGCCTTGTCAGCAGCAGCCGCTTTGTCAGCAGCAGCCTTGTCCGCAGCAGCTTTGTCAGTGACCGTTGTAGCCGGTGCCACAGCCGCCACAGGGATGGTGGTGGTCACCGTCGTGGTCGTGGTGATCGCAGGAGGGTCAGCCTTCGGCGTCGTGGCATCCTTGGGTGTGCTGGCAGCCGCCGCCTTGTCAGCAGCAGGGGCCGCTGCACCGCCGCCCGCGCCGCCTTTCAGCTCCACCCACAGCCCGATCGCCGTCGTGCCGATCATCTGCGGCGCATCCACCGGCCCGTCCTTCGCCTTTTCCTTGATCACTTTCGGATCATTGTCCCCCTGCGCCACGATCCCCGCCAGATCCACCTGGTCCAGATTCTTGCCGCTGATCATCATGTACACCGTCTCCTTGGCATCGCCGGGCTTGGTGGCCTTGGACTGGATCGTTTGAGCGGCCGGGTACACCTTCAGCTCACTGGCCCGCACCAGCTTGTCGCCCGTGTCCCACAGGTTCGTGGCCAGGTCTTCCTGGGGTACCAGAAAGTCCGCCGGCAGCGGCGTGCGCGTCACTGTGCCGAGGTAGCTTTTGGTCAGCACCGTATAGTCACGCTCGAGATTACGCATGGTATGATAGAGTGCACTGTCATCATCTCCCTGGGGGTCCACATGCTGGCGCAGGGGATCCTTGGACGAGTTCAGGGTCGAAAGCGCCGTGTTGAGGTCGTTTTGAATTTTATACGACTCCTCAGGCAGCCTGTTGCGGTCAAACGCCCCCCACAGCCAGCCCCGCGTGTGCCGGCTCCAGCGTGTGCTGTAGCTGATCCGCAGCTCCGGCATCCACACCTCCGGCTCATTCCTGGCATTTCTCACCAGCTTCGGGCTGGCCAGCTCCTCCTGCATCCCCAGCATCAGCAGCGCCGGAAAGGTCTGCCGCTCCAGGATCATGCCCGCCTTGCCATTGTCGGCCTCCGGATTGGCCATGCCACGCAGGCGGTTGCCCACCTCAAAGCCAAAGAAATTGTCCCCCATCGAATACGCATTTGCAGACGCCAGAGACGACATCGTCACCGTGTCACGCCGGTTCAGTTTGGCCCAGTCGGCAAAGGCCGAGCCCGAGCCCGCATTCGCCGTGCCCAGCAGCATGGAGAGCTGCATCGCCAGCTCGATCTGCCGCGCATGGCTGGAGCCCAGCGCCAGGTTCTGCGTGTCCATCAGCGGCGTCACCACATTGATCGCTATCGGCACGCTCATGTCCTCATCATACATGCCATCAGGATTTGGCCTGCCGAGCTCATCCACATGGTCATGCTCTGCCAGCGGTGGGAAATACCCTCCATACTCCAGTGGCACCTGCGTGCTCTTGTTTTCGGCGAAGGTGAATGCCTTCTGCCCAAATACCTCCCTCTCTGCCGCATTGAGGTGCTGCCAGTGGGCCTGCGCGATGACCTTCCGCACCTCAAAGGGCAGCTGCTTCCAGCGGATGATCCTGGAGATCATCTCTCGTGTGGCCTTCCGGTACCTCACCGTCGTCTCCGCATCGATGTGCGCCACATACCCCTCCTTCGTGAGAAAGCCGGGGTTCACGCTCACCGTCGTCGTGCCATAGAGGATCTTGCGGTCTTTGTATTGCAGCGCTGCCTCAGGCTTTCCCATCAGCGTCAGGATGTTCTTCACCATGGTCGTGTCCGCCGCCTCGATCAGGCGGGAGTGCGGGGAAAAAGCCGCGCTGCTCATGTCCACCTTGGTGGCGGTGGCCAGCTGGTTGCCTGTGCTGTCGCCCAGTCCTTCCAGGGCAGTCTTGGCCGCAGCCGTGCCTGGGGCGGGGGTGGTGATGACTTTGGTGGCGTCCGCACCTGCACCATCCAGGTTCACAGCCGCCGCGCCTCGGAACTGCTCCCTCACGACCGAAAGACTGCCGCCCTCAGCCTTTTCATACTCCTTGTACAGGCCCTGCAGCCCAAACGGGGTGCTGCTCTGCCCGTTTTGTGGCTGTGTACCTGCGGAGGTGTCATCCAGCGCAAAGGGATACTTTTCCCGGGGTGTATTGGCATTGTACCGTGCCGGAAACAGCACCAGCGGCGCCATCTGGATCGTCCCCCACTCCTCCACCTGCCAGTTCAGCCTGTAGAGCGCCTTGCTGAAATCATACGTGCGCTTCTTCCAGTCATGCTCGATCGGCTTCACCTGCTGCCACGCCGGGTTGTAGATCTCCGCCGCCGGCTGCTTCCCGCTCGTCTGCGCCTCATACGGCGGGGAGGCATACACATCCTTCGGCGCCCTCATCCGGCCCCACCATTCCCCGATCTTCTCAAACAGCGGCTTGCGCCGCGGCTGCGGGTAGTCCTGCGCCAGCAGGCCCCCGGACAGGCAGAGCAGAGACATGAGCAGCAGGCAGGTCAGCCGGCAGGTGGGAGTGCGTCGTTTCATCGGGAGCGGGTGGTGTTGTGGGTGATGCGGCGTGCCATCCGTGTGGGCACGAGAAGTTGTACATCCAGGGAGTTCAGCGCCACGCGCGCCTCCTCGCGGGAGGAGCCCCGCAGCACATGCAGCCTCAGCCACAGGTCGCCTCGATCCCCAGGCTGGAACACATGCGTAAACTCAAAAGACCGCGTCCCCTCATCATAGCGGCCCCTCCTCAGGTCCGGCGCCACCCACATGCTGCTCTCGTTCATCCACGCATGGATGTGCCCCTGGCACCCCTTGGAAAGCGCTGCCGAATAACGGAAGTCCACCCGCACCGTGGCGTAAAAAGGCTTCTTCAGCCACGTGTGCACATCAAAGGCCAGCCGTGCATAGCTGCTGGCCTGCAGCTTCTCCTTGTCCTCAAAGGGCCGCAGCTCCGCCTGCAGTCCGGTAAAGGTCACCGTCATCACCTTGTTGCTCTGCCAGGCCACATGATGCCCCGCCTGCCGGCCGGGAGCGCTGGGCTCAAACAGCACCAGCGGCTTCTCAAACCGCGCCCACGTGCCCGGCGGGCACGGCCCGCTGCAGCTGCAGGCCAGCACCATCAGGGAAAGGCACATCAGAGGCAGGCGGCAGGCGGATCTCATGGGGCTGCTGGGGAGTGAAAAGCGGGAGGGGGATCACCCGGCCGTCCGCCCTCTCGCACAAAACGAGAGCATCAGGTGGGGCAGCACACGCCGTCATCAAATCGGCGGAATGCTTATTGGCAACTTCCCAAAAATAATCAGACACTCAGAAAAATTGCCAGATAAATTTCTCTGCAAAAAACATGCCACATGTATTCAAGGCATGATAAATGCCTAAAATAATAGCGACTCAAAAAACCAAAAAAGCACAACACCCGAACAGCCCCACCCGCAGCGCCTTCACCACCCCACCCATCCCTCCAGCAGCCGCCATCCTCACACAGATGCCTGCAGGGCAGGGCAGCAGCGGCGGGCGGCTCCCCGCCCACCCCGCCGGCTCGGCGTGCCACACCATGCCAGCCCGTGGTATAAAGTGCTGCCAGCCTCCGGCGCACCCCGCCAGCCACACCCGGCCCATCCCGCCCCGATCATGCAGGCTCCCGCCGCCTCACTTCTTCTGCAGCATCGCAT
>DDFC01000014.1 GCA_002336895.1 Verrucomicrobiaceae bacterium UBA1938
TGGTGGATTTGGCAAGGGGGTGGGCCTGGGGGCCGCGAACGGCTTTGTGACACTGCCGCCTTCGATGCGCAGCCGCTGCTCGACGCAGGAACGACTGGAGAAGCTGCGCCAGAACGGTGGCACGCCGGAGTGCGAGGCTGCGGTGTCCGCCTCTCTGGAATGGCTCAAAACCCAGCAGAATGCGGACGGCTCATGGGGCCGTGGCAACAAGTGTGCGATGACGGGGCTGGCGCTGCTGTGCTACCTGGGCCGCTGCGAAACGCCGGAGTCCCCCTTCTACGGTGACAATGTGATGAAGGGCATCATGTACCTCATCGAGGTCGGAAAGAAAAATCCCTTTGGCATCTTTTCTGAGACCGGCTGGAAGGGTGAAGCCGCCGGCGGCAAAGGCGGTGCAGGCACGTATGAGCACGGGATCGCCACCTACGCGCTGGGAGAAATGTACACCCTGGCACGTCTGGGCAGCAAGAGCCTGCCGGGCATGCGCGAGGCCTTTGAAAAAGGTGTGAAGACCATCATCGAGTACCAGAACGACAAGGGCGGCTGGGCTTATGGCGGCAAGGACCAGATCGTGTACAACAAGACTGGCGGCTCCGACCTGTCTGTGGTGGGCTGGCAGTTCCAGGCGCTGAAGGCTGCCAAGAACACGAGCCTGAAGATCGACGGCCTGCACAGCGCGATCGGCAAGATGACGGACTACCTGGAAACGATGCAGACGAAGGACGGCGGCTTTGGCGGTACGAACCGCGACGCGCACTACAACCAGTGGAGCCTCTCCGGCGTGGGCATCCTGGGCCTGCAGACGATGGCGAAGGGCAAGACCACCCCGATCAAGAAGGGCATCAAGTTCCTGCGCGACTTCATCACTGCCGAGCCGCTGGACTGGAACAAGAACTGCAACCTCTACTGCTGGTACTACTACACGCAGGCCTTCTTCCAGCAGGGTGGAGATGACTGGAAATTCTACAACCAGCAGTTCCTGCCGCAGATCCTGGCCGCCCAGCAGGCAGATGGCTCCTTCAAGCACGGCCGCCCGAACTGGCCCGCCGGTGACGCCGCTGATGCCATTTACCGTCAGACTCTCTGCACGCTGCAGCTGGAGGTGTACTACCGCTACCTGAAAGTGGGCGACCGCGAAGAGTCGTCATTCTTTGACAAGTGACCGGAGGCTGAGGCCCCGACCCTCCGATTTCCTGAACTGCCATGCTGGATCCAGCATGGCAGTTTTGTTTTTGGCAGAACCGCAGCGGAACGCCGTGAGACCTGCACATGAAGACGCTCGTGGGGTGGTTGGAGAACCAAGCCGCAGCTGTTCAATTTCGACATGACGGTGCCTCTTCTCAGTTTCACAGGAACTGAGCTACTTTGGGCTACCGCCCTGGCGAAGCCAAGCCTTGTTCCTGTGCAACAAGGAACGCCCCGCTTCACCCCAAACACTTAAACCCGGATTATGCAGTAGAGTAAACGAAAGGAGCTGCGAGGGATTGGATCTTGAGGAGGATGGCATCCATCCATGGGCGTTTTTGGCGTGGTAGTGAGAGCTTAAGGACTCGTTTGCGGGCGTGCTGGCTGACCCAGCCGCCTAATGCAAAGCAATAGGATCGCAGTGTCGAGAGAGTTGCCTGGTTGTGGCTGTTGAGCCCAAAATGGCGGAACAGGCTCATGAGGTTGTAGGCCACCATGATGAACCGGAAAGACGCCTCGGTGGCCCAGAAGTCCTGCAGGCAGAACGCCTCGAGTCCAAAGTCCTGCTTCAACTCCCGGATGCGGTTTTCGCAGTCCGCACGGCTGTTGTAGATGTTCCAAATCTGGTCCAGCGGCAGGTCCAGACTGGTCACATACAGGCTGAAGCGGTAGTCGGGCAGGTCTTCGAAGAGCAGCTTGCCTCCGGCCAGGGGGCGGCGGCTGATCTGCTTGCGCACCACGATGTGGCGGCGCACCCTGGCTTTGGGGTTGGCAGGCTGGTGCCGCCACTCCTTGACCGCGATGCCGGGACAGACCTCCACCCAGTCCTTCATACCGTGGATCTCGTTCTTGAGGTTGGCGTAGGCCCGCGCTGCGATGATGTAGTTGAGGCCACGGTCCTCCAGCGCGCTCAAGATCTCATCGGTTTAGAAGCCGCTGTCGGCACGCACCAGCCCCACCCTCACACCCTGCAGTGCTTCATCAAAAGTCTCGCGCATGAACTCCACGCAGTTGGAGCACGCCGCCGTGTTGCCCGGACGCAGCCATGCATTGGCCACCATGCGCGTCTGGCTGATGAAGGCCATGAGCGGATGATGCGAGTTGCGGCCTCTGCGGTTGGGGTTGTAGCCTTTGGCCGAGCCTTCCTGCCCGCCCTCGCGGGTGATGACCGTGCTGTCAAAGTCCACTGTGACCGGCCCCACATTGATCTGCTCAAAGAACCACCTCTGCAGCGGCGGGAACACCGCTGTGTTGCGTGCTTGGGAGAACTTGCCAAAAAACCGGCTGTAGGTGCTTTGGCTGGGCAGGCTCGCATAGCCAAAAATGGCCGCCAGCGTCTGGTCCTGCCGCAGCCAGTCGCAGTGAATGTAACGGCTGGCTCCCGTCCAGATGCCCAGCCAGAAGCTCTCAATGACATGAACCGGATCGTAGGCGCGGTTCGATCCCCCTACAGGCAGGTCCAGCGTGGCCAGATGCTCAAGGATGCCGCTCTGGTCGACAAAGCGCTTGATGAGCGCCATGCCGCCAAACGGCGTCACCGGCTTGTCGCAATACTCAATGGGCAGGTTCACCATCACGGTGACTCTTGCACACTCGTCAATCCCTTGCTCCATCAAGCACTTCACCCCGCCTCTTGCGTTCTATTGCATGCTCCGGGTTAAAATGTAGAACTACCTCGCCCCCACCTGACGCAGCCACTCTTCGAGGTTGTAGTAGTTGGTGATGCGGCGGACTTTGCCGTCCAGGAGATCGAAGAAGGCACCGACGCGCAGACGGTAGCGCTGACCGGTGGCGGGCGGCAGGCCATCATCGGTGGAGAGGTACTGCCCCTCGATGTAAAACTCCGCCGCGCCACGCGTGCCGTCTTCAGAGGCGAAGACGACGAGGTCGCACACCTGCTCGCGGTAGCAGCGGTCCATGCGCTCAAGGAAGGCGCGGAAGGCATCCAGGCCGGTTTCAGCGCCACCTTGATTGATGTCGTGCACGACGTCGTCAGTCAGGAGCGCGAGGAAGGCTGCGCGGTCTCCGGAGTTGAACGTGGTGTAATACGTCTGAATGAGGGAGAGCGCCTGCTGCTGGGGATGGGCCATGATTGAATGAGTGTGTGCTCAGGATGAATCCCGTGGTGCGGGCGTCAAACTAGAAAATCGTGGATGGGAGGTTGCGAGACGGAGACGGGCGGCTAAACATCCAACGTCTATGTTTTCCCCCAGCATGGCGTGGCTCAGCTCCCGCGCATTGACCCTTGGCATCTGTTTCTCCTTCATCACCGGTGGTACCGCCCTGCAGGCGCAGTCCGCAGTCATGGTGGTGGATGCCTTCAATAAAAAAGTACATGTGGCGGCAGACGCCCACTCCAAGCGCCCGGTGGGCGGCCTGGCCAAGATAGCCACCGCGATGGTGACCCTGGACTGGTCTGAGGCCTCCCGAGTGGGCGTGGGTGTGCTGGCCACCGTACCCGCGTATGCCTTTCAAATGTCCGACGCAGGCAGCATCGGCCTGCAGCCCGGAGACCAGGTCACGCTGCGAGATCTGATCTACGCCACGATGATGGGCGGGGACAACATCGCCGCGATCACGCTGGGGGATTTCGTGGGCCGCGACCACCTGACACGCCTGCAGCGCGCCGGGCACCCGATGGAGGAGTTTGTACGGCAGATGAACCAGCTGGCGGCACGCGAAGGTGCACGCGGCACGCGCTTCACCAACCCGCACGGGCTGGAAAACTCCCGCCCCCTGCCCTATTCCACAGCGGCGGACATCGCCCGCCTGGCCATCTACGCCGTGTCCCGCCCGGCGCTGCGCTTTTATACCAATCAGACGAGCCGCAGCATCACCATCTACCGCAGCGGCCAGCAGATCTCCGTGCCGCTGACAAACACGAATGAGCTGCTGGGAGTGGACCGGATCGACGGCGTGAAGTCGGGCAACACCCCGCGTGCGGGCGGCTGCCTGGTGATCTCCGCCGAGAAGCCCTCCAGCGTGCAGGTGCAGGCGGACAACACGAGCCTGATCTACCGCCACCGCATGGTGGTGGTGGTGCTGGGCTCCGCCAACCCGTCTGCCGAGGCGCGCGCGCTGCTGCACCAGGGCTGGGCCGCCTATGACCGCTGGCTGGCGGCAGGCCGCCCGATCACGGACAAGAAGCAGATGCTGGATCACTTCTGATCCGGGCTTTTCTGCTGGCATCGTTTCTGCGCCCTTTCTTTCTCCCAACCCAAACCTCCCAAGACAAACACCATGAGAATCGGCATTTTGAACAGCGGCGGGGACTGCCCCGGACTCAACGCAGTCATTCACGGCGTCGTCGGCGCGGCGCACACCCTCGGATGGGAAGTCGTCGGCTTCCGCGACGGCTTTGAAGGTCTGCTGCCTCCGGGCGACTACATGATGCTGAACACCGAGAAGACCATCGGCATCATGAAACTGGGCGGCACCATCCTGGGCACCACCAACAAGGGGCACTTTGTGGCCAAGGTGGGCGAAGGCAATGTGGCGCAGGTACCGGCGGAGATCGTGGAAAAGGCCAAGAACACACTCCGCCATCTGGAAGTGGGCGCACTCATCGTGGTGGGTGGAGACGGCAGCCTGACCACGGGCCTGCAGCTCTACCAAATGGGCGTGCCGGTGATCGGCGTGCCGAAGACGATCGACAATGACATCCAGGCCACGGCGACCTCGTTCGGCTTTGACTCCGCCGTGGCTGCGGTGGTGGATGCACTGGACCGCCTGCACACCACGGCCGAGAGCCATAAGCGCGTGATCGTGCTGGAGGTGATGGGACGCCACGCAGGGTGGATCGCCCTTTACGGTGGCATGGCCGGCGGTGCGGATGTGATCCTGCTGCCGGAGATCCCCTTCAACTTTGCCCATGTGGCCAAGGCCATCCGCAAGCGTGATGCCGCCGGACACCACAGCACGCTGGTAGTGGTGGCCGAAGGTGCGCACATGGAAACCGGAGAGCTGCTGACGAAGGAACGCGTGGGTACGAAGGGCGAGGACCGACTGGGCGGCATCGGCGACTACGTGGCCAAGCACATCGAGAAAGACACAGGCAAGGAAACCCGGGCATGCACACTGGGCCACCTGCAACGCGGCGGCGCCCCCACGGCGCTGGACCGCATCCTGGGCGTGCGCTTTGGCGCGAAGGCCGTGGAGCTGATCTCCCAGGGCAGCTTTGGCCGCATGGTGAGCTACCAGCAGTACCAGGTGGGAGATGTGCCGATCGAAGAAGCGGTGCATCAGCTCCGGCTGGTGAGCAAGGACAGCGAAATCGTACGCGCCTCCCGTGCGATCGGCATCTCGTTTGGAGACTGCTAAACGCGAGCCTCATTTCATCTGACAACAAAAACGCCCGCGTGAAATCACGCGGGCGTTTTTGGTTTTGGAATGAGCGGGGCGGAAGGATTAGTTCGCGCGGCCGAGGTAGGTGCCGTCTTCGGTCTTGACGCTGATCTTGTCGCCAGGGCCGATGAAGAGAGGAACCTGCACACGCATGCCGGACTCGGTGGTGGCCTCCTTGTACACGTTGTTGGCGGAGTCACCTTTCACGCCGGCAGGGCTGTCCGTGACGGTCATGATGATGTTGGCAGGAAGCTCGATGCCGGCGACGACGTCGTCAGCGAAGACGACGAGGTACTTCTGGCCTTCGATGAGGAAGCCACGGGTCTTGGCGTCGAGCTTGTCTTCGCCGATGAGCACGTCTTCAAAGGTCTCAGGATGGATGAAGTGGTAGCCGTCGCCGTCCTTGTAGCTGAACTCATGGTTGTCCTTCACGAGGTTCACGGATTCGAGAGACTCGTTGGAGGTCATACGCAGGTTGTACATCTTGCCGATCGTGATGCTGCGGACGGACATCTGCACGAAGGAGGCCATGCGCGGAGGCGTCTTGAGTTCGGTGTCGGTGACGACGCAGACGTCGTTGTTGTAGCGGACGGCGTGTCCTTTGCGGAGATTGATAACTGGAGTGGCTGGCATAAGAGAGCCTGCTTTCTTGGCGAGTTTGGCGTGTTTTGCAAGCACAGGTTCACCCGGGGCCGGGGAGGCGGCGAAGAGGGAGATGCCATTCGTGGCCGATGATGACGGGAGGATGGCGCTGGATGCGCATTGCTTTCCGGCGTTTCAGGAGGATGCTGCGTGTGCTATGAAAGCATGCACAACCACCCATGCCGGCAAAGCCGGTCTTATTCTGTGTGTTTCCGCGGTCATCGCCCTCACCGGCTGTGATCCTTACTATGGCGGCCCCGGCTACGGCTATGGCTCCTATGCCCCGGCCTTCAGCAGCAGCAACTACCTCTACTACCCGCGCTACTCCACCTACTACCACCCGCAGACGAGAATGTACCATTACCACAATGGCTCCTCATGGGTGTCCAGCCCGCGGCCGTGGAATGTGCCTCACAATGTGATCCGCACCTCCCCCTCCGTGCCGCTGTACCTGAACAGCCACCCGCAGTATCATCACAACGGCGTGTCTCACACCTATCCGCAGAACTGGAGCCAGCCGCACAACTGGCAGCACCATCACTAGACCGCGAAGCGTGTCTTGAGATCAAGGCTCTCTGAGAAGCCGGATCTCGTCTGCCAGTGCTTCATCTGCACGATGAAGAATGGCGGCGGGGTCCGGCTTTGTTGTTTCACCCCATTGTGTGAAGCCCGGACATGCGGTGCATGCCATGCGTGATGAATGCGTATGAAATCATGGGAGATGAAAAAATGTTTCAAAACATTGATTTTCCTCTTGCGAAACTTCGCATCGAACGCACTATGCACGCCCGCATCGCTCCGAGCGAAACAACGACCCCTTCGTCTAGCGGTTAGGACACATCCCTTTCACGGATGCGACACGAGTTCGATTCTCGTAGGGGTCGCCACTCTTACACCAAATCCGGTGAAGAGTTGAGACCAGTCGGCTGCAAAAAATAGCACGGCTTTCAGGACCTCAAAAAACAATAGCCCTCGAATAGAAGGCACCTCGTTGTTTCGAAGCATTGCACACACAAAGCAGCAAGACGCTGCGCAGATCAGCGAAACAGAACGCCCAGAAAAAGCCGCACAGCCGATCTATCACAAGCCACGGCTACAGCCATGTTAAAAACAGACCGCATGCTCCCGGCGGACGGCGAAAGATGAGGGCGCGCGGAGCCCCCCCCCTTGGAAAAGCCGCTGAAGTGCGACTCAAGCCTTGCGACACCATGAATGGAAGCCCTCTTTTGAGGGTGGTGGCAGCACCGCAGGAAGGGGTGGAAAAGCCGAGGAAGCGGCCCCGGAAATGCTGAATCAAAATTCAGATGCGCAAAGTGTGCGGAAAAATCCTTGAACAATGAGGTGTTAATATTTAACCTCCCTTAATTAGCGCAAATGCTGAGGTATTTATTTATAAAAACTAGATTTTCCACACAGGCTTGCTACTTTGTCGTTAAGTCGGGCCGCTTCATCTGCCGATGAGCTTTTCGTTCCGAGGTTTGTTTCAGCGCGGGACCGGTTCCAGTGAACCGGTGCAGGGCGCTCAGCAGCACTTCGCGGGAGCACATAATCAGAGGATGGCGGGCCCCGGAACACACAGTCTCCCATCCATGCAAGCCTCCTCAGCGAATCCATTTCCAGCCGGTGCCTCTCCGTTTCAGATAGGGGGGGGACCGCTGTTTAAAACGGCTGGCAACGAAGCTGTAGCAGCACCGCCGATCAATTCCCCCACGGGCATGTCCCCTTTTAGCGTGGCTGGTGCCACGCCCACCAATGCGCCTCTGACCGTAGGAGACGTGATCCAACAGCTGCCACCCGAGGTGGTGCGCGGTGGGGCACTGCCGATGGAGCAGCCCCTGTCCCTGCCGCCTGCGCTGGTGGAGAATGCGCTGCGCAGCGGCCAGGCTGCACTGCCCGTCTTTGAGCTCTACCGGGTGTGCCCGGCCATGTTTCTGACGCCGATCTCCCCGCAGGATCCGCGCATGGTCACACTGCCACCTGCGAAGCTGCCGGGACTGATCGCGCAAGCGCGTGAGGGCAATCCCGCGCCACATCTTCCAGCCATGCCGCCGGGCAGCTCTGCCGGAGCCGGGGCGTCTCCCTTTTCTGTCGGGCAGCCAGTGCCAACGCCCGGCTCTCCTGCGGGCTCTCCATTTCAGATGCAGCCCCCGGCCAGCCCGTTTTCAGCGGCGACTCCGGGTTTCATGCCTGGTGCAGCGAAGCTGGAGCCGGTCAATGGCAATCCGTTTGCGCCACCTTCTGCCGGTGAGGCAGCAGGTGGCAGCCCCTTCTCCATGAATGGTGCGGCAGGTGCTTCGCCTTTTGGCCAGCCAGCGGCGGGGGCACCGGCAGGGTCTCCCTTTTCCCTGGGGGGAGTGAAGGCATCCCCCTTTGAGGCCGCATCCACTCCGCCGCCCGCACCGAGTGCTCCGGCAGGATCTCCTTTCTCCATGGGCGGTGCCAATGGGTCCCCCTTTGGCATGGCCTCCGCCCCGCAGCCAGCTCCTGGCGCGCCTGCGGGCTCGCCATTTTCTCTCGGTGGGTTCCTCACCGGAGCACAGGCAGGGGGTGCGCCAGAGCCGCAACCGGCGCCGGGAGCCCCTGCGGGCTCGCCCTTCTCCCTCGGTGGCACTGGTGGTTCACCTTTTGCCGCAGCCTCTGAGCCGCAGCCTGCCCAGGGTGCGCCGGCAGGCTCTCCTTTTTCTATAGGTGGAGCCACTGGAGGTTCGCCCTTTGCGGCAGTCTCTGCGCCACAGCCTGCTACGGGTGCGCCTGCAGGCTCCCCCTTCTCCCTAGGTGGCGCAGGTGGCTCGCCTTTTGCTGCAGCTCCAGCACCGCAGCCTGCACCAGCCTCCCCGGCGGGTTCTCCATTCTCTTTCGGCAACAGCGCCGGTGGCATGCCCTCTGCTGCAGCTTCAGCCCCCCAGCCCACACCAGCAGCCCCAGCGGGCTCTCCGTTCTCCTTTGGCAGCAACTCTGGAGGCTCCCAGTTTTCCGCCCCTGCAGCGGGAGCACCGGCCAGCTCTCTGTTTGGCGCGAGTTCCAGCGCCGCCGCAATGTCTCAGCCCGGCGGGGGGACCTTTGGCTCTACGCCTGCCGCGCAGCCAGCGTTTGCCGTGGAAGCGCCTGCCGCCGACAAGCCTGAGATGGGCCATGTGTCGATCTCCCAGCTCTTCACCCCGCAGTCGCAGATGCAGGCTTCCACGCCCGCCGATGTGCCGGGGTCTCCTGCGATGCCGTTTGGCTCTCCGTTTGTCTCAGCGATGAAGGAAGCGCCCCCGCCGCCGGTGGAGCCTGCTGCACCGCCCGCGATGCCTGCCGGGCTCTCGGCATTTGCCACGATCTCCCCGCAGCCGTCTGCGCAGCCGCCGATGCAGTTTGCCCCGGCTCCCTCAGCAGCGGCGGCCTCCTTTGCACCGCTGACGCTTCAGCCAGCCGCAGCAGCACCTGCACCGTCTGCGTTTGGTGCTCCGGCTCCTGCGCCATCGGCCTCCTCCACAGGCGGAGGTCCCGGCGTGGTGAAGCTGGGCTTTGCCGCTGTGCTCAACGGGCACAGCATGGAAGAGCTGGGATTCAACCCGAGCACGCTGCCAGCGTGGATCACGACCCATCTGCCGAGTCATGTACTGAAGGAGCAGATGGCCTCAGGCGAGTTTGTCGTGGATCTGGGCCTGCTGATCGAAGGGCTGACGGACATCGGATTCCGCAACACACTGGGCGGTGCACGGCGCGACTGCCGCATCAAGCTGCCGCAGAATGAAGTCTTCCATGCGCTGACACAGGCAGGCAGCGCCGCCCCCGCCGCCGCCCCGCAGGCCATCCCGGCAGGTGTCATGCCCGCAGCACGACCGACCACGATGCAGGTGGTGCCCGCCCAGCCGCAGCCCGGTGCTCCGGTGGTGCAGTCCCTCTTTGGCCAGCCAGCCGCAGAGCCCCAGCCCATGCCGGCCATGGCAGAGCCCATGCCCGGCGCGGTGGTCAACCCCTTTGCCCAGAGCCAGCAGGCACCTGCGGCCATGCCAGTCTTTGGTGCCCCGCCGGCCATGACTGCCACTCCCAGCACTGCAGCACTGGGAGCCTTTGCCATCCCGTCTGCACCAGCGCAGCCGCCTGCCGCTCCGCAGACAGGTTTTGGCTTCCCGCCAGCCCCGGTGGAGCCGCCGCCTGCCGCAGCCTCCGCAGGCATGTCTCTCTTTGGCGGAGCCGCCCCTGCTGCTGCACCGCAGCAGCCTCTCTTCGGCGCCTTCCAGAATTTTGGAGCCCCCTCCACGGGGTCGCTCAAGCCGTTTGATCCCTTTGCCTCCTCGTCCGCAGGGCCGCTGCCAGCGTCCAAACCCAGCCTGCCGACCGAATCCGTCACTGGATTCAGCAGTGCGCAGCTGCTGGGCCAGGCGCCCGCGCCGCAGGCGGGTGGGTCGCTCTTTGCTCCGTCGCCCGAGGCCAAGCCGATGGCCACGAGCAGCTTGTTTGCGCCAGCACCTGAGATGAGGCCAGCGACAGCTAGCAGCCTCTTTGCCCCGGCGCCAGAAATGAAGCCAGTGAGCGTCTCCAGCCTCTTTGCGCCCTCGGGCTCGGCGGAGGGCAAACCGGCCACGACCAGCCTGTTTGCCGCGTCATCCCCCGCCCTGCTGCAGCCCACTCCAGCCATCGCCCCAGCTCTGGAGGAGATCCCCTCCTTCTCCGCAGCCCCTGTGACTGAGGCCAAGGCCGCCACGCGCAGCCTCTTTGGGTCCAGCGCAGGCAGCATACCGCTTTTCTCTGACCCTGCCCCGGCGCCCAAGAGCCCCCCCGCACCTGCCCAGACACCCGCCAAGCCTGCGGCGGCCAAGACCTCATACCTCGGGCTGGCCCCGCTGGACACGCAGACCGACCAGCTGCTGCTGCGCGCGCTGCTGGCCACTGAGGAGAAGCTGGATGCCCAGCGCGTGGTGGAAAAGCTGGCCACGCAGCCCGGGCTGAGCGCCTGTATATGCCTGAGCGGCGCCCGCGTGCTGAGCCACGCCAATCTCTCCAATCCGGAGGCCGTGAAATTTCAGCAGCAGGCGCCGGAGATCGCACGCCAGCTGCGCGGCCTAGTGCCTCTGATCGGCATCGACGGGGCGGAAACCTTCACGCTGAACGCCAGCGGCCGCCTGCTGACCTTCTGCTTCCCGGGAGAGAGCGTCGTCGGAGTGCTGCACGATGAAGAGCCGACCACGGGCATGCGCGACAAGATCACCCTCATCGCGCGCGAGCTGGCGCGCATGCTGAGCTGAGTACTGGCGCGCAACCTGCGGCGTGGCTGCGGCACCGGCACTGCTTTTTCTCTTCCCATCAAAACGCCCGTTTCCTAAAATCCCGCCATGCCCAGCGTCAACCACGAAGACCGCACCGTGAGCTTCAAGATCGTGTACTGCGGTACACCGCTGAGCGGGAAGACCACGAACCTGCAGCAGATCCACGCCAAGCTGGACCCCACGGGGCGGAGCGATCTCGTGTCCCTCTCCACAGCGCAGGACCGCACGCTGTTCTTTGACTTTCTGGCGGTGGAGGCGGACGCGCTGCCGGGGTACAAGACGACCTTTCATCTCTACACGGTGCCGGGGCAGATCACGTACAACGCCACGCTGCAGCTGGTGCTGCGGCAGGCGGACGGCGTGGTCTTTGTGGCGGACTCCCAGATGGACCGCCAGCGGGACAACCTGCAGTCCCTGCAAAGCCTGGAGGCCAATCTGCGCATGAACGGCAGCGCGCTGGAGCGCCTGCCCATCGTGCTGCAGTACAACAAGCGCGACCTGCCAAACGCCGCGCCGGTGGAGTACCTGGAGTATCTCTACAACAACCGCGCCACGCCCTTTCTGAGCTTTGAGTCTGACGCACGCACCGGTCGCAATGTGCTGGCCACGCTGAACGCCATCTCCCAGGCAGTGCTGCACCAGTTCCGCCAGCGGGCCGCCCCGCAGGACGGCAGCGGCACACCGATGGAGATGCGCACGCAGGAGCTGGCCGCCGCCTGAGGCACACAGCACCAATCCGCCGCCGGGCACCTTTCGCCACAGCCTCTCCGCACCCACGCTTTTTCTCATGGAACTCGCCGCGCTCGTGTCATCCCTGCCCGCCGTCATTCAGGCTGCCATAGCCGATGATGCGGGCCGCCTGCTGGCCTGCGCGGGTGATGATGAGCCGCCCACCGCCGCCGTGCTGGTGCTGGCACATGCCACCCTCTCCGCCGCGTGCGAGCTGGGCCGCCGCTCCGGCAGCGGCGAGTGCCTGGAGATCGTGCAGCAGCATGAGGGCGGCGTGATGTACCTGCACGCGCTGCCGCACCATCGCGTGCTCCTGGCGCGCTGCCATAGCCCCGCCCCCATCGCCGCCCTGCGAGATGCCTGCGCCCGGCTGACACGCCCTGCCGCACCGCCGCTGCAGACGGCCCCCATTCCCGCCCTGGACCTGAGCGACGCGCTGCATGCGGAGCCGAGGTGGTGATGTGCGCGAATGAAGGCTGCATGGACGTGCGCCCGGAGCCGATGTGGACATCGGCGCTCCCAGTAAAGAGCTTCGCAGCCCATGCGAGCGCTCGTGTTTATGAGGCTGTCGTGTGTGAGCGGAACAATCGCGGTGATTGTTTGAGGGGGCTGTGATAGGGTGGCATCCCACCTTTCCCCACGCGCCTCATGACCTCTGCCGCAGCACGGCTGTTTCTGCTTTTAATCCTCCTCGCCGGACTCCCGGCGCGGGCGCTGGAGCGCTTTGATTTCTCCGCGCCGCTGATGTTCACCACCTTTCGCATCTCGGTGCACGCGGAGGACCGTGCGCAGGCGGAGAAAGCAGCGGATGCGGCCTTTAAACGCATCGCGGCACTGAATGCCGTCTTCTCCGACTACGAGCCGAACAGCGAACTGATCCTGACCTGCAATGTGGGCCCGGACAAGCCGGTGAAAGTGAGCACGGATCTGTATGATCTGGTCCAGCGGTCACTAGAGCTTGCTGAGATCACGGAGGGGGCCTTTGACATCACGTGTGGAAACCTCACGCACCTGTGGCGGCGCACCAAGCGCACGCACGACCTGCCACCTGCGGCTCGGCTGCAGCAGGCGCTGGCGGCCACGGACTGGCACGCGCTGCGGCTGGATGCAAAGGCGCACACGCTCACGCTGCTGAAGCCGGGCATGCTGCTGGACGTGGGCGGCATCGCCAAAGGCTACGCGGCGGATGCGGGGCTGAAGGTGCTGCGGGAACACGGGCTGAAGCAGGCGCTGGTGATGGCGGGCGGAGACATCGCCATCGGCGATCCGCCGCCGGGGGAGGATGCGTGGGAGATCAAGCTGCGGCAGTTTGCCAGCGCGAACGCGGAGGAGGATCTGGTCTCTGTGCGCCTGCACAACTGCGGCGTGTCCACCTCGGGGGATCTGTACCAGTTCACCGAGATCGAAGGAAAGCGCTACTCGCACATCGTCTCCCCCTTCACCGGCATGGGGCTGACGGAGCGCGTGGCGTGCTCCGTCAGCGCCCCGGACTGCACCACCAGCGACGCCCTGGCCACGGCCATGTGCGTGCTGGGCAGAGAACGCGGAGAGAAAGCAGCGGCGAAGGTGAAGGGAGTGACGGTGAAGTTTGCGGAGTGATTGGACATCGATCCCGACATTTTTGAGGCATACGCCTCAACGCTTCGCCATACTGAAACCGGCACGCCATGAACCGAGCCAAAATCGTTTCAAGCATTGGTGCGACTGCGGTTCTTTGCGCCGCCTTGGGTCTTTGCTACAACGCTTATACCTTGCAGATGGCGTTTGAGGGCAAATTCCAAACAAGAGGCCGCATGAGGAGCCTTATTTTGAGCTGGTATTTCATGTTATGAGCGCTGTCTGGATCACACTGTCGGAATGAGCATCGCTGCCGCTCGCATGCCGGGCACAAAAGACGCCTGCATTCACGACTTTGAAAAACATCCACCATAACACCATGGGCGAAGCGCCTATGTAACGCAGCTTGCCACATCCTTGCGGTCTTACTTAATCTGTGCGCTGATCCATCCCCAGCCATGAAGCCGCTCCTCGCCTGCCTCCTGCTCCCTGCCTGTCTCCTGTGCTCGTGCGCGCACCACCCGGCGGCGGACACCGGACCGAAGGCCTATGACGCCGCCCTGGCGCTGTACTCGGCGAACAAATATGCAGAGGCTGCCAAAGCCGCACAGGCGCTGGTGGCCGCACGCACCAGAGCGCTGGGCGCCGAGGACAAGGAGACACTGCGCACCCGCATCCTGCTGGCGGAGGCGCTCCGAAGGCAGGGCAAGGCCGCAGATGCCGAGTCCCGTCTGCAGAAGCTACTGCCGGTGGTCACGCAGGTCTTCGGCACGGAGCACCGCGAAACACTGCGCTGCCAGTCCGACCTCGGCGTGATCTGGAACGACCAAGGCAAATACTCGGAGGCGGTCGAGCAGCTCCTCCGCCTGATCCCCACCGCAGCACGCGTGTTCGGGGCTGATGACAGCGACACTCTGCTAGCACGCAGGCGGCTTGCCGCTGCCTGCTACAATCAGGGAAAATATGAGGAAGCCGGGAAAGAATACCGCGCGGTGCTGGCCATCCAGCAGCGCACGCTCGGGACCGAGGTCCGGGCCACACTGCTGACGCGGATGCGCCTGGCCAATGCTCTTTACAAGCAGCACAGACCGGCTGAAGCCGAAGCCCAGGCGCGCAGACTGCTGCCCGTCATGACACGGGTCCTGGGCGCTGAGGATCGCGCCACTCTGGACTGCCGTTACAACCTCGTGCTCTTCATGTCCGCCCAGCGCAAATACCAGGATTGCGCCGCGCAGTGCCGCAGCCTCATCCCCGTGACAACACGTGTGCTCGGCGCGGAGTCCTCGGAGACGCTGCGCACCCGCAGGCAACTGGGCTATGTCCTGTTCAAGCAGGGGCAGGCGGCGGAAGCCGGGCAGGAATACCGCGCGGTGCTGGCCATCCAGCAGCACGCCCTTGGTCCAGCTCACCTCGACAGCCTGCGCACCCAGTACGACCTCATCCAGACCCTGACCGCGCAGGGGAAAAAGGCCGAGGCCGAGGAGGAGTTCCGCCAGCACATCGCCACCGCCAGCCGGAAGCTCGGCTCCAGGGACAAGAAAGTTTTGTACCTGCGCCGTCAGTTTGCCGACTTCCTGGCCAATGAGGGAAAACGGGCGGAGGCTGTGAAGCAGTACCGCCTGGCTGTGGCCGGGGATGAGCGCGTGCTCGGCCCTGAAGACCGCGAGACCCTGATGGCACGCCTGCATCTGGCCCCGACCCTCTTTCTGCAGGGAAAGAATGCTGAAGCTGAAACCCTGCTGCGGGATCTGCTGCCCGTGATGACAAAGGTCTATGGCAGGGATGACCGCGAGACGCTGCGCTGCCAGGCCTTCTCCATGGCGGTGCAGGCCGAACAAGGCAGATACGCCGAGGCCGAAACGCAGCTCCGCCGCTTTATCCCCACCGCCACACGGGTGCTCGGCCCCGGGGACAATGTGACGCTGCAGGCACGGCACAATCTGGCCGTGTGCCTGCACAAGCAGGGCCGGGAGAAGGAAGCCGCGCAGGAGTGCCGCCAGGCGCTGGTGCTGCACGGGCAGGCGGTCACCACAGAGCGTGCAGAGACCCTGCAGTTGCTGACGGAGTGCCTCATAGCGCAGGGAAAGAATGCCGAGGCGGAGACGCAGGTTCGCACGCTGGTGCCGCTGGCATCCAGGCTCTGGGGCACGCGGAATCGCCGAACCCTGAAATGCCAGTACTACCTCGTCCACACCCTCTCAGAGCAGGACAAAAACACCGAGGCGGAGGAACTGCTCCGCCGCCTGATCCCACTCGAGGTCGAGGTGTTTGGCCCCAGCAGCTGGGAGACGCTGCTCTCACGCTGCCAGTATGCCACGCTCCTGGGCAGCCTGGGAAAGTCCGCTGAAGCCGAAAAGAAACTGAGCCAGGCGCTGCCTCCGATGACGCTCGTGTTTGGTGCCAAGGACAAGAAAACCCTGGCTATACGCTGCGCCCATGCCACCGCGCTGAATGAACTGGGGAAAGCCGCTGAGGCCGAAAGGGAGTACCGCCAGCTGCTGCCCCTCATGACGCACGTGTTTGGTGCCGAAGACGAAAAAACGCTGCTCATTCGCTGCGCCTATGCCAACGCACTGGACGATCTGAAAAAGTCCGCTGAAGCCGAGAAGGAGCTGCGCCCGCTGCTGCCGCTGATGGAACGCGTGTTTGGCCCCAAGGACGAGGAGACGTTGTTCGCGCGCAGCCTTTATGCCGGCATCTTGTACGATCTGGACCGGCAGGTCGAGGCCGAAAAGGAATACCGCCAGGTGCTGGCGCTGGAGGAGCGCGTGCGCGGTGCCTCAGATCCCGGCACACTGGACACCTGCTACAATCTGGCGCTGTGCCTGAAGGAGCAGAACAAAAACCACGACGCCCTGACCTACGCGCAGCGCGCCCTCTCAGGCCGCGTCAAGACTCTGGGAAAAAACGACACCGACACCAAGGACGCGCAGGAGCTGGTGGACGAGCTGACCGCAAAGCGCAGGCCCAAGGCGTGAGGTTCTCAGTCTGGCGGCGTGCCGGGCTGTGAAAAGGGTGTGCCGTGTCTGCGGGCAAAAAAAGATACCGGGCATGGATGGCATCCTGCAGCCAGGCCGCCTCATTACATCAAGCCCTTTGGTGCTCGACAAGGCGACCGTCTTTTGAATACTCCATCATCATGATGCGCTGGTTTGTGATGCTGATTTCTCTGCCGCTGATGGGTTGTAAGACTTCATCAAAGCAACATGCGACATCGCTTTTGCCGGTGAGAGTCAAGACAGCCCTCGAAGCAAAGAACGCCGGGATCACCTCGAGCGAGCTGGCCGACCTTGAGACGTTCTTTGATTATGTCCACTCTGGCTGCCGCACGGGACAGTACAGGATCGATCCCCGCTTTACGCATGAGGAACGTGCTGAGCTGCGGCGTATCATCAGCAATTTTTTCGCACAGCCATTCGACCCGAATTTCATGCTTCTCACAAACGATCAGCATCTTCGGCTCGGCCTCGCCTTCAGCCCGAGCAGCCATCGTCTTCACATCGTAGACCCCTCGAAGCTTGCTGCATACAATGAAGTTCAGTTTGCACGCACACCATCCGGCTATGACATCACCTACATTGATGGATGTGTTGTCACCCCCATCAAGATTGTCAAGAATCGCGGACGACCATTCATCATCACGATCGACCGTCGCGACTGATGTCGCTGATGTCTTCATCGCAGCATAATGACCACCGCTTTCCCATTGCCGCGCTCTATCATCCGCGCATGCTGACGCATGACTTCCTCAGGTTTGCGCAAGAGTCTGGATGTGGTGGCGGCGATCGAAGCGGCCAAGGGCACGGTGGTGCTGCTGGCGGGCTTTGGGCTGCTGGGGCTGCTGCACCGGGATCTGCATGTGCTGAGCAGCAAGATCGTGATGCATCTGCACCTGAACCCGGCCAGGAAGTATCCACACATCTTCATCGACCTGATGTCGTCGCTCAATGACCAGCGGCTGTGGTTCATGGCAGGCATGGCGGTGCTGTACTCGACCCTCCGCTTTGTGGAGGCCTACGGACTGTGGAAGCAGAAGACCTGGGCGGAGTGGCTGGCGCTGGTGGGCGGGTGCATCTACCTGCCGGCGGAGGTGTATGAGATCGCCCGAAAGGTCACGGTCATCCATGTGTCCGCGCTGGTGGTGAACCTGGTGGTGGTGCTGCTGATGGCCAAAGTGCTGCTGCAAAAGCGGCAAAAGAAGCAAGTTTAGGATTTTTTACCATACTAATGGCAAAAAAAGATGATGCGTTTCATTTTTTTTGCTATGGTTTTACATGATTCTGACACATCCTTTCGGAACTGTGCGAATCTGCCACCAGATCAAGAGAGCGGAGAAAGACCGCTGATCGAAAATTTCAGATAGTGGTTCCTGCATGGCTGTTGGTACTCACTTCAAAAGACCGGGGTGGATCGGGTGATCCGCCCCGGTTTTTTATAGAGCCCGGCGTTTGCGAAACTCGCCGGGGGTGATGCCGGAGCGCTTGCGGAAGGCCTCGGCCATGTACTGCGGGTGGGTGAAGCCGCAGCGGGCGGCGATGGCATCGAGCGTGAGGTCGGTCTCCATGAGCAGCTTTTCCACGGCGGCAAAGCGGATGCGGTTGATCTCCTCCCCGGGGCTGCGGCCGATGAGGGACTTCATGCGGCGCTCCAGCACGCTGCGGGAGAGGGCGGTCTCGCGTGCGACGCGTGCGACGTCGATCTGCTCGGTGGCGTGCTGGCGGATGAAGCGCAGCGCGGCGGCGATGCGCGGATCTTCCACCGCGACGATGTCGCTGGACTGACGCACGACGATGTCTCCCGGGGCGAGCAGATGCTGCTCTGAGGGCCGGGGGATGCGCTGTTTTTTCATCCACGCATCCAGCAGGCGTGCGGCCTCATAGCCCACGGCGCGGCCGCGGAGGCGCACGCTGGAGAGCGGCGGGGAGGCGGTGTCGCAGAGCATGGTCTCGTTTTCCGCGCCGACGACGGCCACCTCCTCCGGCACGGAGATGCCGGCACGGCGTGCGGCATCCAGAAGCCAGAAGCCGAGCTGGTCATTCACGGCAAAGACGCCCACGGGCTTTTCCAGAGAGACGAGCCACTGGGAGAGCGCGTGCTGGTGCTCGTCCCAGCGGAGGCGGCGGCTGGATTTGAACACGGAGCACTCAAAGCCGTGGGCGCGCAGGGTTTTGACAAAGAACTCACAGCGCTCCTCAAAGAAGGCCTCGGAGCTGTCCTGGTAGCAGGCGAAGCGCTGGAAGCCGCGATTGCGCAGATGCTCGGCCACACGGGTGCCGACGATGCTGTTGTCCATGCCGACAAAGGGAAAGGTGTGCGGCAGCACGGTGGTGCGCAGCTCGATGACCGGGAGCTTGGTGGCCTTGAGCTGGCGCAGCAGGGTGGCATCCACCGTGCGGGAGAGGATGCCGTCCCCAGGCCAGTCTTTGAGCCAGTCGGGAAAGCGGCTGCGGAGATCCCGCGGCTCCAGATAGAGCGACCACGGCCCGTGCTCCGCCACGTACCGGCGGACGCCGCGCACGATGTCGCGCCCGTAGGAGCGGGAGGTGTCCACAAGAACGGCGACCTGCGGGATGCGTGCGGGGGTGGTGCGGTGGGCCTGCGGCATGGGTGAGATGGAAACCGGAATCTGCACGCGGACGCAAGCAGGAATCGCTTCCCGCACCTCCGAACCAGCAAAGTCAGCCTATCCAGTGTTGGTGGAAAGGCATGCTGTCTGCAAACTTGATCCTAATTTCTGGTGCCAAGCTTGATTTCAGCCCATGCCATTTCTTGAACGGGTGCACACCAATAACCAACCAGATGCTTGCTTGATGTAGTTATTCCGTCTGTGAGCGTCTCACCGGTGCATTTGGAGTTTTCTTCCCATACCCCGTTCACTTTGACACGGCGTTTGCGTGCCAGATTCTTCCCGTCCCTTACAAACTCAATTTCAGCAAGCCCTGGATTGCCGTTAACACTCTCTGTAACTTCAATACGAAGTGTGTCTGTTGCGGTGGTGGGCACCACAAGCGAAACATGGGTGTCTTTCCCGGCCTCCCAAGGCAGTTCTATATCATTCTTTCGGAAGATCTCCTTGCCATCAGTGATCATGACGACGTTGATCTTCTTTGCACCTCTGTCGTTGTAACCAGCATTATGGATGTTCCACACGACAACTTTCGTTTCGGGTGGGGCGGTGAGAGAACGCTGCTCTGATGGTTGAGCGGTGATCGATGCATTCAGCAGGATGGCGCATATTAAACTTAATTTAAGAAAACCACTCATAGACAAATAAAACTTAAGAATTTAATTAGACTAACAGTCATATCATAGTTGTCAAATCTCCCGGCCACGCATACCCCCAAGTGCCATGTGAACTTAGTTTCTGTAAAGACGCCGAGAAACTGTTGGAGGAAGCCCCATTCATCACTCCACCCCGTCGGTTCCATTTTTCCTGTAACGAAACAATACGCGCGGGTTTACAATGCCAACATGCGACTCTCCCGACCCCATGCCTCCCCTGCCCTGCTGCTGAGAGCGGGCTGCACGATCCTCGTGACGGCCTGTCTGGCGGCGTCGTCACAGCTGCCGCCGAACGAGGTCAAGATCTCTGAGGATGGAGAGTACCGGCGCATCCAGGCCAATGGCATCCCGGACCACACGCCGGGGCAGTTTCCCAACCGGCACAACCCGAACGTGATCGGGCCGCAGAGCTATGACTACAAGGTGCCGCTGCACCCGAAGCTGGCGGAGAAACCGGTGCCGTACCGCATGCAGCCCTTTGGCATCGGGGTGAATGGCGTGGTGTTTGACCCCTTTGCCGCGGAGTGGTGGCAGGGCAATCCTGCCTGGCAGTATGAGCCGCATGGCGGGGCCATTGATCTGGGGCTGGACTCCAGCAATGCGCATGTGCAGCCCAATGGGGCGTATCATTACCACGGCATCCCGAACGGACTGATCGAAAAACTGGCGGGCGACCAGAAGAAGATGGTGCTGGTGGGCTGGGCGGCGGATGGCTTCCCCATCTACGGCCCCTATGCTCACAGCGAGGCGATGAATGCGGACAGTCCGGTGAAGAAGATGGCGCCCAGCTATGCGGTGAAGCAAGGCACGCGCCCTGCGGGATCTCCCGGCGGCAAGTATGACGGCGCCTTTGTGCAGGACTACGAATACGTGGAGGGCAAAGGAGATCTGGATGCGAGCAACGGCCGGCACGGTGTGACGCCGGAGTTTCCCCAAGGCACCTACTACTACGTGCTGACAGACGCCTACCCGTATGTACCACGCCAGTTTGCGGGGACACCGGATGGCAGCTTTGCGCGGCGCGGACCTCCGGGTGGTGGCGGCTTTGGCCCGCCTGGGCGTGGTCGCCGCGGCGGACCCGGAGGCATGCGCCCGCCGGGGCCACCTGGACCTCCGGGATTTGGCCCGCCGCCGTTTTAAAAAGTTGCCCAGTTGCGCCGCAACTGGCGCGGATTGCTTCCAGACCAGTTGCGGCGCAACTGTCCTCCTTTATGGGTGATGCCGAATGACCGACCACCCGCTGCTGCGCCGACTGCCGAAATCCACTGAGTGCTCCAATGATGAGCTGCTGGCGGCGTTTCTGGACTATGTGGCGGAGAAGAACCTGGAGCTATACCCTGCGCAGGAGGAGGCGGTGCTGGAGCTGTTTGATGATCACAATGTCATCCTGAACACGCCCACGGGATCGGGCAAATCGCTGGTGGCGCTGGCGCTGCACTTCCGCTCCCTGGCCCGGGGAAGACGGTCGGCGTACACCTGCCCCATCAAGGCGCTGGTGAATGAGAAGTTTCTCTCCCTATGCCGCGACTTTGGCCCCGAGAATGTGGGCATGGCCACGGGAGATGCCACGGTGAACCGCAACGCGCCCATCCTCTGCTGCACGGCGGAGATTCTGGCGAACTACGCCCTGCGCGACGGTGCCGACGCGCCCTTTCGCGAGGTGATCATGGATGAGTTTCACTACTACTCCGACCGCGAGCGCGGGGTGGCCTGGCAGGTGCCGCTGCTGACGATGAGCAACGCGCGCTTTCTGCTGATGTCCGCCACGATGGGGGGATCTGATTTCTTCAAAGAGAAGCTCAGCACGCTGACGAAGGCGGAAACCACCGTGGTGGCGGCGCATGAGCGGCCGGTGCCGCTGGAGTTCAGCTATGCGCAGACCTCCGTGGATGTGACGCTGCAGGAGCTGGTGGCTGCCAACAAAGCGCCTGTGTATCTGGTGCACTTCACGCAGAACGAGGCCGCGCAGGCGGCGCAGGATCTGATGAGCCTGAACTTTTGCAGCACGGCGGAGAAGACGGCGATCAAGGAGGCGCTGGTGGGGTCCAAGTTCACCAGCCCCTATGGCAAGGAGGTGAAGAAGTACCTGAGCCATGGCGTGGGCATTCATCATGCGGGGCTGCTGCCGAAGTATCGTGTGCTGGTGGAGAAGCTGGCACAGCGCGGGCTGCTGAAGGTGATCTGCGGCACGGACACCCTGGGCGTGGGTGTGAACGTGCCCATCCGCACCGTGCTGCTGACGCGGCTGAGCAAGTACGGCGGCGAGAAGGTGGCCACGCTGAGCGCGCGGGATTTCCACCAGATCACCGGACGTGCGGGGCGGCGCGGCTATGACGATGTGGGCTATGTGGTGTGCCAGGCACCGGAGCACGTGATCGAGAATGCGAAGATGGAGGCCAAGGCCGCAGGCGATGTGAAGAAGCTGCGCAAGATGGTGAAGAAGAAGGCACCGGAGGGCTTTGTGGGCTGGAATGAAGACACCTACAAGAAGCTGCAAAACGCCACGCCGGAGCCGCTGGCATCCCGCTTTCAGGTTTCCCATGGCATGCTGCTGCAGGTGCTGAGCCGCAAGGGAGACGCCTGCGCGGCCATGCGGCAGCTCATTGCGGACTCGCATGAAAGCGCCAATGCCAAGAAGCAGCACGAAAAGCGCGCGTGGGAGCTTTTCCGCGCGCTGGTGCAGCGGAAGATCATCGGCATCATCCCACCTGCGCAGCGCGATGCCACCGGGACCAAGCTGCGGCTGAATGTGGAGCTGCAGGAGGATTTCTCGCTCAACTACACGCTGTCGCTGTATCTGATCGACACACTGGCGCTGATCGATCCTGCCTCCCCCACCTACGCGGCAGATGTGCTGACGCTGTGCGAGTCCATTTTGGAAAACCCGGACATCATCCTGCGAAAGCAGCTGGATCAGGTGAAGACCGAAGCGATGACGGCGATGAAGAACGAAGGCGTGCCGTATGAGGAGCGCATCGCGCGGCTGGAGGAGCTGGAGTATCCGAAGCCCTGCCGTGACTTCATCTACAGCACCTTCAACGCCTTCAGCGAGGTGCACCCATGGATCGGCCAGGAGAACATCCGGCCCAAGAGCATCGCGCGGGAGATGTTTGAGAACTTCCGCAGCTTCAGCGACTACATCAACGACTACGAGCTGCAGCGCGCGGAGGGCGTGCTGCTGCGACACCTTTCCAGCGTGCACAAGGTGCTGGCGCAGACGGTGCCGGAGAATTTTAAAAACGAGCCCGTGCAAGAGATGGAGGCCTGGCTGGCCGGCGTGCTGCGCGGCACGGACTCCAGCCTGCTGGATGAATGGGAGCGCATGCGCGACCCGAACTTCAAGCCGGACGAGCTGGTGGAAAAACGCGAGGAGGCGCCGGACATCACGCGCAACAAACGCGAATTCACCGCGCTCATCCGCACGGAGATCTTCCGCTTCCTGCGCCCCCTCTCACTGGAGAACTACGCCGCCGCAGCAGGCACCGTGACGGGCGGTATGAACGCGGACGCTCTGGCGGCCATGATGGACCCATACTACGCCGAGCACGAGCGCATCCGCCTGGACAACGAAGCCCGCAACGGCCGCCACACCTACGTGGAGCCAAGCGAAGACCAGAAAACCTGGCGCGTGTGCCAGGTGCTGATCGATCCCGAGGAGCTGAACGACTGGCAGGCGGAGTTTACCGTGGATCTGGCGCAGGCGCGGGAAAATGGAGAGCCGACGCTGGTGCTGAAGGGGGTGGGGAAGATCGGGTAGGAATCCCTCCCGGCATCCCATTTGTCATCACCCTTCCTGCTGGAGTTCCTCTGCTTTGTACCAAGCATGAGTTGCAGCAGACACATCTTTAAACATCTCCAGTGGAAGCGCAGCTCGATGCTGAGCTCCCTCAGCATCACGCCAAAGTATTAATACAGATTCAGGACCTCCGATCACAAAACACTTTGGTGCACGATCAAACTGCTCGCCCCAATTTGTCAGAAAGACATGTCGTCCATATTCAGTCCAATCCCTCTGTGCATCCGAAAGACTCTGGCCCGTATCTCGATAGAGAGCAGAATCCAAGAGTTCGTAAAGATCGTAGTCGCCAAGTGAATCGAACGATTCATGCCATAGAGAGTCAGCATCTACAGCCAGCCGCCCCAGCTCTGAACAGGCATGATATAAGCTGCAAGCAGGTTCCATTATATCACCGAAAGCCCTGCCTTTTATATGCAAACACATACGCCCCCACACCCCATTGGCATTAAAGGGCTCGCGATAGATTTCGGCTGCGTAGAGGGATGGATCACCAAAAGTCATTCTCGTTTGAGAAGCGTAACAAAGGTTTAGCGTTACGGTTCGCTGTATCGACAATAATTATCGAACACACATTTGCTATTAAAAGCAAACCGCCTGCGTCGTGGGACATTCGTTGCGGGCAGGAGTGCCCGCATCACTTGATCTTCTCCAGACGCACCGCCGAGTGCTTGTAGCTGGGCTGGCGGCTGTGGGGGTCAAAGGAGGCGTGGGTGAGCTGGTTCACGCGATTGTCATGCATGGGGAGGAAGACCTCTCCGGGGCGCACGCAGGTGGTGAGGCGGGCTTTGGCGGTGAGTTCGGCACGCTTCGAAATGACACGCACGGGCATGCCATCGCGAATGCCGAGGGAGTTGGCGTCGTGGGGATGGAGATCGAGCATGAGCTCCTGCGGAATCATCTTGGCCAGCACGGCGGACTTCCCTGTGCGCGTCTCGGTGTGCCACTGGGCGCTGGTGCCGCGGCCGGTGATGAGAACGAAGGGGAAATCGGTGCTGCGCTGCTCGGGGATGTCCTGCGGGGCATCAAAGACAAACTTGGCGCGCTTGTCCGGCGTGTAGAAGTTTCCATCGGCAAAGAGGCGGCGCTCCTTCCAGGTGGCGGCTTTGAATTTGGCGACGTCATCCTTGGAAAGCGGCCACTGCACACCGCCGGATTTTTGCAGCATCTCGTGGCCGGAGATGCCGGTGATGTCGCAGGGCTGGCCCTCGGTGCAGCGCTGCAGCACGCGAAAGACAGCCTCCGGAGTGCTCCATGCGCGGAAGAGATCCTCGCAGCCCCAGTAGTGGGCGATAAGGCGGAAGATGTGGAAGTCCGCAAGCGCCTGCCCAGGAGCACGGCGTACTTTGGGGCTGTAGCCGATGCGGCGCTCGCTGTTGATAAAGCAGCCATCCTTTTCCCCCCAGCCTGCGGCGGGCAGCACGAGGTGGGCGCGCTTCGCCGTTTCGGTGCTGCAGTACATGTCCTGCACCACGATGAAGTCGAGCTTGTCGAGGATGCAGTTGATCTCGTTCTGGTCGATCCACGAGTGGCTGGGATTGGTAGCGACAAACCAGAGGGCTTTCACCGTACCCTCATCGGCGGCTTTGAGGATCTGATCATACGCCAGGCTGGGACGGTCGGGGATGCACCTCACCGGAATGCCGGTGGCTGCTGCGATCTTCTCACGGTGGCGCGGATTGCGGAAGTCGTGACCTCCCAGCAGATTCGTGGTGTTGGAGAAAAGGCGCGAGCCCATGGCATTGCACTGGCCGGTGATGGAGTTGGCCCCGGTACCCGGTTTACCGATATTTCCGGTCATCAGCGCCAGATTGATGATGGCCTGGGCGGTGCGTGTGGCCTGATGCCCCTGGTTCACCCCCATCGTCCACCAGAAGGAGACGCGCGGCGTGCCGTGGATGATGGTCTGCGCGAAATGCACAAGGCGATGCACGCTAATGCCCGTCTCCTCCGAGACGCGTGCGGGATGAAAGTCGGCGAGGAATTTTTGAAACTCATCAAAACCTGTGGTGTGCTGCTCGACAAAGGAGGTGTCCACTCCGCCGTCCCGGATGATGAGGTGGGCGATACCATAGAGGAGCGCAAGGTCGCTTTTAGGTTTGATGGCATAATGCTGCGTGGCGGCCATGGCCGTCTCCGTGGCACGGGGATCGACGACGATGATCTCGGGCTTGCGCTTGTTGCGCAGCACACGCTGCCACATGATGGGATGGGCGATGCAGGGATTGGCCCCGATGAAGACGAGCACATCACTCTCCTCAAAATCCGCATAGGTGAAGGGCGGCGCATCAAAGCCGAAGCTCTCCTTGTAGGCGGTGACGGCGGTGGCCATGCACTGGCGGGTGTTGCCATCGCCATGGATCATGCCCATGCCAAACTTGGCCAGCGCGCCGAGGTAGGCCATCTCCTCAAACATGATCTGCCCGGTGCTGATGAAGGCGGCGGCCTCGGGGCCGTGCTTGTCCAGCACGGTGCGCATCTGATCGCAAAAGTACTTGAGGGCGGTGTCCCAGTCCACCTCTTTGCCATGCAGCAGCGGCATGCGGGCGCGGTCGGGTGCGTCCAGCACACTCAGCGCCTCCCAGCCTTTGGGGCAGGCGGTGCCGATGTTGACGGGATAGTCGGGGTCCGGTGTGAGATTGATCGCAGCGCCGTCTTTAAGATGCACCTTCAGACCGCAGCCGGTGGAACAGAAGCCGCAGACGGCTTTGGTAGCGGCGTCTGGCAGCAGGTGAGCGGGCACCTGACCGAGCCCGAAGCGCGCGGGCTCGCGCACGAGGTCGGAGGTGAGCGGGCCATCCCACTCGCGCAAGGTCATGGCGGGCAGTTTCATCATGGTCAGTTTCCTGGCATTTTAGAGCCTGCGGAGGCGGTGAAGAAATAGAGCCTCTCGATGAGCTGGCTGCCGAAGGTGAGCAGCAGCGAGAGGGTAAACATCCAGTGGGCTGCGGCACCACCGGCGATGGTCACCGGTATGAGCAGGCCTGTGGCAATGAGCAGCAGGCCACGTGCTTCGATGTGATGCGGGAGATGCCTTTGCAGGATGCGTGCGGATTTGTGCCAGAGGCAGGCCTCATCTGCCAGCGCACGGCGGTAGGAAGAGATCTCCCACAGTGACAAGGTCCAGCGGAAGAGAAGGACCAGCGCCATGGCCCACGTAGCGGCACTGATGCCGGCCCAGTGCCACACAGCAGCGCACAATCCAGCCCCCAGCAGCAGCGTGGTGCCGAGGAATTTGATGCCCACATTTTTCAGCGACCAGAAAGGCCTGCGTGTGTCCACATAGACCATGACGGAGCACCACACCGCCAGCAGCGCTGCAAATGCGGTGCCGCTGACGGCGAGGCGCATCCACTCCATGTTCCCAAGCCACCAGGCGGCAGCGATGGCCATGCCGCCTGCCGGCAGCGCACCAAAGGCCATGATCTCGCGCGAGAGCCAGCTTTTTCGCCAGCCAAGGAAGGCGCGCCAGGCTTTCAGCGGCTGGCCGAGATGCAGTGTGCTGAGGCCCACGCCGGCCAGCCCCGCCACGAGCGCGAAAGCGCTGGTGATGGCAGCCTGCTGGAGTGTGAGCCAGTGCAGCCACATGGCTGCAGCGCAGAAAGTGAAGGCTCCGGCGCTCATCTGCGTGAGCACGAGCATCCACGCGAGAGGGTCGTGATGACCTGGATCGAGATCCAGACGCCCGGCGTCGGCTGCCTGTGCGGCGGATGGCACCGGCTGTGAGGAAAGGTAGGTGGTGGTGGGGCGTGTGTAACTGGAATCAAAAGCGCCTGCAACCATGCTGCCATGATCAGGCACGGTCTCGAGTTTCACCACCTTGATCTTGATGGCCTCATTGGGGCAGGACTGCACGCAGGCTGGGGCCTCCCCCTCTGCGAGGCGGCCCTGGCACATGTCGCACTTGCGCACGATGCCGCGCTTGAGGTTGAACTTGGGCACATCGTAGGGGCATTTCAGGATGCAGTAGCTGCAGCCGATGCATTGGTCATCCAGATGACGAACGATGCCGGTGGTGGCATCTTTGTCATAGGCCAGCACGGGGCAGCCGTCTGCACAGGCGGGATCTGCGCAGTGGTGACAGGCGGTGGTGACGGTCTGCAGGTAGGGCTGCTTGCGCGTGCCCACGAGCAGGCCCATGTCCCGCCAGCTCTCTCCTTCATCCAGGCCATTGAGGGAATGACAGGCGGCCACGCAGGCCTTGCAGCCGGTGCAGGCGTCGAGATTGACCTCAAAGGCGTACTGCTCCCCGGGCTGCGGCTGGCTGAGGGGGATGAGGTGCGTGAAGCGCTCGCGCACGGAGCGGGAGTCGTATTCTTCGGAGAAGAGGGCGACGGGCGTGCGGAGCGTCTGCTGCTCGCGGAGGGCATCATTTATGATTCTTGATTTATGATTTACGATTTCAGAAGCAGCGCCTCCGCTGCTTGGGATCGTGTCTGCCAAATCATAAATCATAATTGATTCGCTTTGCTCACCCTTCGGGCTCCTTGCTGTCGTCTGTCTCGCTTCGCTCGGCTCGTAAATCATAAATGGCCCGCAGACTCATGCCGCTGCGTCAAACACCACCTGCAGCTCTCCCACGGTGTGGCGGTTGCAGAAGGCGTGGAAGGTTTCGCCCTCAGTCCGGTTTTTCAGGTAGCCATTGAGCATGGCATCCAGCGTGGTGCCGAGAGACTCAAAGGCCACGCCGCTGAAGATCTGGCGGCCGATCTTGCGATTTTCACCAAAACCACCTCCTACCGTGATGTGGTAGCCTTCTCCGCTCTCGGATTTCACCTTGGTGCCGAGCAGGCCGATGTCCCCCATGAAGTGCTGGGCGCAGGAGTGGGCGCAGCCGGTGAAGTGGATGTTCACCGGACGGTCGAGCTTCACGCGCTTGTCCAGGTACTCCATCATGGCGATGGCGTGGCCCTTGGTGTCGCTGGCGGCAAATTTGCAGTACTTGTTTCCCGTGCAGGCCACGAAGCCGCTCTTGAGATTGGACTGCTCCGTGGGGAAGCCGAGCTTCTTGAGCGACTTTGCCACGGTGGCGGCGTAGGCGGCCTTGACGTTGGGGATGATGAAATTCTGCCACACGGTGAGGCGCACCTCGCCGGAGCCGTAGCTGTCTGCGAGATCGGCGATGCGGTCGAGCTGCTTAGCAGTGAGCTGGCCCACCGGCACGCTGGCGCCGACGTAAACGAGCCCTTCCTGCTTCTGCGGATAGGTGCCCACATGGGAGTGCCCCTGCTGGGAGAACTCGCGCCTGGCCTGGCAGGCGGCATCCGGGGCGAGGCGGGTGAGCTTGAACTTCAGGAACTTCTCCGTCTCCACCAGCACGCCATCGAGGCCCTTGTCCTCCACGACGTATTTGAAGCGCGCCTTTTTGCGGTTGGTGCGGTCGCCGAATTTGATGAAGACACGCAGCAGGGCCACCATCACGTCATTGAGCTGCTCGGGCTTGACGATCACGCCCCAGTCGCTGGCAAAGGTCTGATGACCGGTGACACCACCGAGGGCGATGCGGAAGTACACACCGGGCTCGATGCCCTCGGCGTTTTCCGTGATGCGCACGGCGCTGGCGCCGATGTCATTGGTGTCCTCCACAGCGGAGATGAGGCCGCCGCCGTCGTAGGCGATGTTGAACTTGCGCGGCAGGTCGTAGAACTCCTTGGAGGCGATGATGAGCGTGGCCAGCTCATTCACCAGCGGACGCACGTCGATGAGCTCATGCGGATCATACCCCGCGCAGGGGTTCATGGTGATGTTGCGGATGTTGTCCGCGCCAGCCCCCTTGGAGTGGAGGCCGCAGCCCTGGATGCGGCGGAGCACCTCGGGACAGTTTTTGGGCTCGATAAGGCGGATCTGAAAATTGTTCCGCGTGGTGATCTGGATGTAGCCGGTGGTGAGATCGCGGGCGATGGCGGCCAGCTCGCGGAGCTGGTAGCTTTTCACAATGCCGCCGGGAATGCGCAGACGGCACATGTAGCCGTCCTTCACGGGATTGAGCCAGAAGAGGCCGTTCCACTTGTAGCGGAAGACGGATTCGGGCTCGGGCTTGGCATTCCAGCGCGCGTCCATGACGAGCTGCTCGATGGCATCAAAGGGATGGAGCTCGCGTTTGATGCGCTCCTCCTTGGTGAGGTCATCGAGAGAGGGGCCTGCAGGGGCCGCAGCCACAGGTGCGGCGGAAAGATCTCCGAAGGAAACCCCGCCGGCGGCGATGCCGGCAAAGAAGCCTTCGAGGTAGCGCTTTTGCTCGCCGGTGAAGTCGGCGGCGGGGGATGGCGCAAGGGCGGGTGGTTCAATAGACATCGCGGGCATAGCGTTTCTCCTTTTTCATCTGGTTCACGTAAGCAGCAGCTTCGTCGGCGGATTTGCCGCCTGCGGTTTGAATGATGGTGTGCAGGGCGTCATCGACGTCCTTGGCCATGCGCTTGGCGTCTCCGCAGACGTAGAAGTGCGCGCCCTCCTCCAGCCACTGCCAGAGCTCGGTGGCAGCCTGGAGCATGCGGGTCTGCACGTAGATCTTTTCCTCCTGATCGCGACTGAAGGCGGTGTCCAGCCGTGTGAGGTGGCCGCTCTGCACCCAGCCGATGACCTGATCGTGGTAGAGGAAATCGGACACGCGCTTCTGGTCGCCAAAGAAGAGCCAGTTTTTGCCGGGGGCCTTGGTGGCCACCCGCTCTTCCAAAAAGGCGCGGAAGGGGGCGATGCCGGTGCCAGGGCCCACCATGATGACGGGCTTTGTCAGATCCGAGGGCAGGCGGAAGTGATTGGCCGCATGGAAGTAGATGCCGGTGGTCTCTCCGAGCGGGAGGCGGTCTGCCAGGAAGGTGGAGGCCACGCCTTTGTGATGCACACCATCCGTGCTGTAGCGCACGGCGCCCACGCAGAGGTGCACCTCGTCTGAGTGCGCCTTGATGCTGGAGGCGATCGAATACAGCCGCGGCTGCAGCTTGCGCAGGTTTTCCACAAAAGCCTCCAGCGTGATGCCCGCCTCCGGTGCTTTGCCATGGTAGCTGCGCACCTCGTAATGCTTGATCAAAGCTTCGCGAAGAGCCGCGGTGCCGCCATCCGGCAGCACCACCTCCGCCTGCGGATCAAAGCCATGGGCCGCGATCACGCCGTCCACCACCTCCGGGCAGTTCTGCACAAACACACCCAGCGCGTCTCCCACTTCGTAGCTCAGACCGCTGCCCGTGAGCGAGAAGGCGATGTGGCGCGTGTCCTTGCTGCTGCCGCGGGTGTTCAGCGGGGTATTGTCGATGAGCTTTGCGGCGAAAGGATTCTTTTTGCTCCAGCCGGTTTCTTCTTCGACCTCAGCGGCAGGCGCGGCGGTGGTGCCGCTGAGAGCGGTGAAGGCGCTGGCGCTCCACTTCTTCGCCAGATCGTCAAACTCCACATCGCAATCGACCCGGTCGGTGATGCGGCGCGCGCCGAGTTCGGCAAGGCGGGCGTCGAGCTTCCTGCCAGCGAGGCAGAAGGTGTCCCCGTAGTTTTTGTCTCCCAGGGCGAGCACGCTGTACTGCACGCCGTCAAATTTCGGGCTGCTGCCGTTTTGATTGATGCTGTCCCAGAAGGAGGCGGCGTTGTCCGGCATGTCCCCTTCCCCCCAGGTGCTGGTGATGAGGAGGACGTTCTTGTCCTTGATGAGATCGGCGGGTTGCAGCGAGTCGAGGCCCGCAGCACGTGCCGCGAAGCCCCGACCCGATGCTTCCCTGGCCAGCCGCTTGGCCAAACTTTCCGCATTGCCGCTCTGGCTGCCAAAGGCGATGAGTAGCGGGATGGATGCCGTCTGCGGAGACGACGTGAGCGCGGCGGCGGGGCCGCGATTGAGCACACCGGCGAGGAAGCCATTGAGCCAGGCTCTCTGCTCGGCGGAGAAGGGTGCGTTTTCAGGGATGATAGGGACGGTGGGCATGGCGGCGGCGGGGGTAGGGAAAGGTGTGGGTCGTCACTTCAGCGTGAGGAGCCTGAAGGCGAGGCAGAGCGTGGTGAGCAGCAGGATGAAAAATCCGACCTTGTAGAAGACGAGCGGGTTGCGCTCGATGAGGGGCGTGTCGGCCTCATGAAAGGGCTGCACGCGGTCGGGGTGGCAGAGATCGTGCAGCAGCTCGGAGTAGTGCTGGTAGCGGCGCTGCGGCTGGATGGTGATGGAGCGATGGATGACAGCCTCCAGCCACGAGGGAATGTTGGGATTGATCCTGGAAAGCCTCCGCGCTGGATGGAAAACGGGCGTCTGAAAACGCTCGATCTGGCCGTAGGGCAGCTTTCCGGTGAGCGCCTGATACAGCGTGGCGCCGATGGCGAAGATCTCCGTGCGCTCGCTGATGGGGGCCTCATGAAAGCGCTCAGGCGCCAGATAGCTAGCGGTGCCTGCGCGGGAGGAGACGGAGAAGATGGCGGCGGCGCTGCCGAGGTCGACGAGCTTGAAGGTGAGGCGCGTGTAGTCGCCGATGCAGAGGATGTTCTCGGGCTTGATGTCGCCGTGGGCCAGCTCCAGGCGCAGCAGCACCTGCACGGCCTCGGCGAGGAATTTTCCCAGAGCGATGGCGGAGTCCACGGAGAGCGTGCGCTCCCGCAGCACGGCGGCGAGGCTGGGCGCATCCATGAACTCCATGAAGTAGCAGCGCGTGGTGAGCGCGGGCGGCTCGTAGGCACGCACGAAGTGGGAGGACTGCGCGCGGGTGGCATTCCACACCTCATGCGAAAAGGCCTCCAGATGCGGGGCGCTGTCGATGGCCTCCACGGGTGCGAACTTCATGACGACACGGTGGCCGTCCTTCTCAGCGAGCCAGACACGGCTGGTGCCGTGGAAGGAGCGGATGAGCTCGTAGCCGTCGATGACATCTCCTTTGTTCAGCGTGGCGGGGATGGTGAGGGAGCGCGCATTCATGGCACGCAGCCGGCCAGTCTGCTGGATGTCGAGCACGAGGGCGCTCATGTCATCGAGCGTCTCCTCCCTGGCCTGCTGGCGCGCGGAGAGCACGATGCTGCGGGCGGAGCTGTGGCGGGAGAGCGCGGTGGAGAGATCCCCCTCGGAGACGTGATTGGAAACGCCGTCAGAGCAGAGCATGGCCACATCCCCATCCTGCAGGCTGAGGGAGAAGAAGGCGGGCTCAACCTCCGCCTGCATGCCGAGCGCGCGCGTGAGCACGTTTGGGCGCTCCTGCTCCACATGCGCGGTGGAGAGCGTGTGGAGGCCGCCATTGCGCCAGAGATAGACGCCGGAGTCTCCGAGATTGATGCCATGGAGCGTGTCCCCCTCGATGACCACGGCGGCCAGCGTGGCAACCATCTCCGTGCGCTCATAGCGCACCTGGGACTCCTGGTAGAGGGAGTGATTGAGGATGCGGGCAAAGGTGGTGAGGGCCTGGCGCGGAGACCAGGAGCGCGGGCGTGCGCTGTAGTTTTCAATGAGCGAGCTGACCGCACGCAGCGCGGCCTCGCGTGCGGGAGCGCCGCTGCCAGCGCCGTCACTGAGGACGGCGATGACGGTCTCATCCCACACGCGCACGGCGAAGGCGTCGGAGGAGGCGGAGCCCTCCTCACGAGCGATCCCGTGGCTGGTGGTGAGAATTTTCATGGCGGCGGCGTGAGATGCAGAAGGAGAAAAGAAAGATCAGATGCGGGCCTCGGAGAGAGCACCCCAGGTGGTGCGCCAGCGGATCTTCACCAGATTCAGCCCGATGAGGGCCAAGACGCACAGCGTGGCAAAGGCGAGCAAGCCGGCGAGGTAGCTGCCGGTGAGCCCCTTGGAATAGCCGAGAGAGCTGGCGAGCATGAAGCCGCCGAGACCACCACCGCAGCCCACGAGGCCGGTCATGACACCGATGTCCTTGGCAAAACGCTGCGGCAGCAGCTGGAAGACGGAGCCATTGGCCATGCCGAAAGCGCAGGAGGCCAGGAAGAAGCCGAGCGCGCAGAGCGGCAGCGTGCCGGCAAAGGCAGCGAGCACCAGCGACAGCGCGGCAGCCAGGAAGAACACATGCAGCGCACGGATGCCGCCGAGGCGGTCTGCCAGCGCACCACCGACGGGCCTGCCCAGCGCACCGACGAGCGTGCACATGGCGGCCCAGGTGCCGGCCTCGACCGGAGCGAGGTGAAACTCCGAGGTGAAGTAAATGATGAGGGAGGCAGCCAGGCCGGAGAAGCCGCCGAAGCTGATGGTGTAGAAGAAGCAGAACCAGTGCGCGTCTTTTTCCCTGAGCAGATTGGCGTAGTCCACGAGGCGCTTCTTTTTCACCTGCACCTGAGCCTCCTTGGAAAAGATGATGTAGCAGGCCAGAACGAGCAGCAGAGGGATGAGAGCGAGGCCGAAGACCGCATTCCAGCCGTAGATGGCGGCGAGGCGCGGAGCCATGAGCGCATCAATGACGACGCCCACATTTCCCGCACCGGCCAGGCCGAGCACCAGACCCTGCATGTGCGGCGGGTACCAGCGGCCCGCCTGAGGCAGCGCCACGGCAAAGCTGGCACCGGCCACGCCGAGCACCACGCCAAGCATGAGCGTGTGGGAGAACTGATGCAGGCCGGTGAGCCAGGCGGTGGTCATGCCGGCGATGACGACGAGCTGGGCGATGATGCCGGTGTTCTTGGCACCGATGCGGTCCACCAGCATGCCGAGCAGGATGCGGATGAAGGCGCCCGAGAGATACGGCACGGCCACCATGAGCCCCTTCTGCTGCGGGCTGAGTCCGAGCGTGGTTCCGATCTGAGCGCCGAGCGCGCCGAGGATGGTCCACACCATGAAGCTGACATCAAAGTAGAGGAAAGAGGTGAGCAGCGTGGGCCAGTGGCCGGAGGTCTTGAGTGCGGAAAGTTTCATGAGGGGGCGTTGGTTGGCGGTGTCTTTCTCATGAGCCGCAGGCATGCCAAAATCGACACGACAGTTAAATAACGGTTTGAATGTTTTTTATATAATCCATGAATAACACTCATGGATAAAAATCAGCCACCCGCCGCTGAAGCCCGTGCGGCAGGTGGCTGAGGACGCGGTGGGATCAGAAGTCGATCTGCATCTGCACGTAGCCAAACTGAGCATCGCTGCCGGCACCGGTCTGCTTGAGGTAATCTCCTGCGATGAAGTAGCTATAACCGCTGAGGATGTTCACATGCGGATTGAGCTTGTAGCTGACGGTGAGATCCAGCTCCTGACCGCGGAAGCTGCTGGCGTTCATGGCGGCAGTGTTCACCGGACGCACCTTGGTGGTGCCGTTGGCACGATACCAGGCGTCGGCGTTGTTGGCATTCCAGTAGAGGTGGTAGTCCAGCATGACCTTCATCTTGGAGGTGGGCATGAAGCTGAAGTTCACCTGGGGGTTGTACATGTTCATCCAGCCCGTGGTGTCCATGTAGCCGTAGAAGAGGTGGTTGGTGGGGAAGAGGTTCTGGAAGGTGCCCACTTTCTTGTCATTGGGGTCGCCATCACCGCTGGCGTAGTTGAACTGCAGGCCGAAGCGGGGTTTCCAGGCGGATTTGAGCCAGTTGTAGCCTGCGCCCCAGTGGCCCGCGTAGGCGGTGAGGGAGCGTCCGCCCACCTTGCCGGTCTGGAAGTCCATCTCGGTCTCGTAGTCAAAGCCGCCGAGCTTCTTGGGGTCTCCCTTCCAGAGGGTGCCCAGGGTGACAAAACTGGTGGCTCCGATGGGCGCACCAAAGGTGGCCTGGCCGTCGTCCCGGTAGTGCAGGGCGTAGAAGTCGGTGGTGGTGTTGAAGGGCACGAAGAGCGTGCTGAGGTAGAGGCCGCTGAGGAAGGCGTTGCGGTGGTCCGCCTGGTTGAGCAGGTCAGACTTGTTCCACTGGTAGGTGGTGAAGTTCACCGGACTGGCGGTGAAGGCGTCCAGAGACCACTTGGTGGCGGTGTAGCGGAACTTGAAGGCGTCAAAGGTGCGCGCCTGGTTGGCCCACTCCAGCGGCCCGATGAGGCGCTGATCCCCAAAGGAGAGGAACTGGCGTCCGAGCGTGGCGCTGAAGCCTTTCTTGGCATTGCCGATCTGCACGTAGGCCTTGAGGATGTCGAAGATGTCATCCCCTTCCGCGCCATTGACGCCGATGGTGTGGCCGCGGTCTCCGCCGATCTCGCGGACGTCCTGGCCCTGGACGTAGAGCTTGATCCAGGGATTGACATCGTAGCCCACGCCGAGGCGGAAGCGCTGGAGGAGCCAGGCGGCGTCCTGCACGCCGTTGACGGCGCCGTTGAAGTCGAAGTTGTTGTCGCGGATCTCATAGCGCATGCGCTCCTGCACATCGAAGGTGAAGTTTCCCATCTTCATGGGGGCGTAGGCAGGAGGCGGAGGAGCGAGGACAAAGCCGGGCACGGGCGCCGGCGCGGCGGTTTTGGGGGCGGGGGTCTGGGCAAACGCGACGGAGGCGGTGGCCAGAAGGAGCGGGGCAAGCCTTTTCATGGGAGTCAGGTGGAGTGTATGTTGTGTGTTATTTTATGCTATTTTGTGGTATATGCACGAGGTGTCTGCAGGCGGAGCTGCATGCGGTTTCTTTGGGCTAAGCGGCGGCGGCGGGGAAAGTGATGCCGTGGGAGGCGAGCTCCGCGGCCATGCCCGGGGTGGGCACAAACTGCGGGTCACGGCTGGGGCGGATGTGGGAGCGGTCGTTGAGGAAGGTGATGAGGTGCTCCCTCAGCTCGTAGTAGCGGGGGTCCTCCATGATCTTCCGGCGGTCACGCGGGCGCTCAAAGGGGATCTGCAGGATGTCGCCCACCTCGGCCTCGGGGCCGTCCGTCATCATGACGACGCGGTCGGAGAGGAAGATGGCCTCATCCACATCATGGGTGACCATGAGGGTGGTGATGCGGTTGCGGCGCCAGAGGTCCAGCAGCACCTCCTGCAGTTCATAACGTGTCAGCGAGTCCAGCATGCCAAAGGGCTCGTCCAGCAGCAGCATCTTGGGCTGCAGCACGAAGGCGCGGGCGATGCCGACACGCTGGCGCATGCCCTGGGAGAGCTCTCCGGGGTATTTGTGCATGGCCTCGCCCAGACCGACGATGGTGAGGTAGTACTCGGCCATCTGGCGGCGCTCCTCCTTGCTGGCGGTGAAGTACACCTGGTTCACCCCGAGCATGACGTTTTCAAAGGCCGTCATCCACGGGAGGAGGCAGGGGGACTGGAAGACGATGCCGCGGTCCGGTCCGGGGCCGGCGGCCTCGCGCCCGGCAAGGATCATGTTTCCCTGGCTGAGATCACTGAGGCCGGCCACCATCATGAGCACGGTGCTCTTTCCGCAGCCACTGTGGCCGATGAGCGTGGCAAACTCTCCCTCCTTGAGCTTGAGGTTGAAGTTTTTGACGATCGTCAGCGGTCCCTTGGGGCTGTCGTAGGTCTTCCACAGACGATCCAGTTCGAGCATGGGTAGTGTCGAGCTCATGCTGCCACCTCCACTTCTTCACGTTTGTTGTCTCCGCGGCGTTTGGGCCCGGAGCGGTTGAGGAACTGCAGGGAGTTCACAGTGGTGAGATCCTCCGGCAGGATGTCTGGAAGAGTGACGTGCACAGCAGATTTGACTTTGTTGCGGCCTTTGGCGTCCAGCAGCGTGCCGATGAGCTGCGAGCGGAGCTTTTTGAATTTTGGATCGTGATTGAGCGTGCGGCGGTCACGCGGACGCTCGAGATCGACGAGGATGGGCTCTCCGAGCGTGGCGGGCGCGGTGGGCAGCAGCGGAATGACGCGGTCCGCCAGCAGCAGCGCCTCATCCGGATCATTGGTGATCCAGAGCACCGTGGTGAGGTTTTCACGCCAGATCTCGCTGATCTCGTCCTGAATCTGGGCACGGGTGAGGGCATCGAGCGCGCTGAGGGGCTCGTCCAGCAGGAGCACCTTGGGGTTCATGGCCAGCGTCCGCGCCACGGAGACGCGCTGGCGCATGCCGCCGGAGAGCTCCTTGGGCAGCTTGTGGGAGGCGTGGCCAAGCTTCACCATGGTGATGAATTTTTTCACGTGCTCCTTGCGCTGCTCGGGCGTCCAGTCCTTGAAGACTTCATCCACGGCCAGCGCGATGTTTTCCTCCACGGTGAGCCATGGCAGCAGCGAGTAGTTTTGGAAGACCAGCCCGCGATCCGGGCCCGGGCCGGTGATGGTTTCACCGGCAATCGTCGCCACGCCAGAGTCGGGTTTCACCAATCCTGAGATGAGATTGATCAGCGTGGATTTGCCAGAGCCGGAGTAACCGACGATGACAACGAACTCGCCTTGTTCAATGGAGAGATTGATGTCCTTGAGGATCTCGGACCTTGATCCTTTCCCTCCAAAGCCCTTTGAGGCTCCCTTGATTTCGATAAGCGGCATATCGGAAAAATTTATGATTTACGATTTATGAATTATGATTCCAGATCAGAGGACTATGACCTCGAATGAGCTGAAGGAACGGACGATGGAGTTTGCAGTACGTGTGCTGAAGATGGGTGCACTGCCCAAGACTGCGGCTGGCAGAACGGTTGGGGGACAGATCGCCAGGAGCGGCACATCTGTGGCGGCGAACTACCGTGCTGCACTGCGCTCCAAGTCCGATGCTGATTTCATCAACAAGATCACCATCGTTCTTGAAGAGGCGGATGAGAGCAGTTTTTGGATTGAACTGGCCGAACGCGCCGAGCTTTTGCCCTCCAAGCGCCTCAAAGCTCTTTTCCAAGAAGCCGAGGAACTCACGAAGATCTTCAACGCCACGCGCAGCACCACCAAACGCCGCACGAAAACGAATCATAAATCGTAAATCGTATATCATAAATGGCTCCAGTTATGCGGTCTTAAAACGTGACTCCACCACGCTCATCAGACGGTCGAGGACGTAGCCGACGACGCCGATGGTGAGGATGCAGAGAATGATGTGGGCGTAGCTGTTGGCATTGTACTGCTGCCAGAGGAAGCCGCCGACGCCCGGGCGGCCGGTGAGCATCTCCACCGCCACGATGACGAGCCAGGCGATGCCGAGGCTGAGACGGAAACCGGTGAACATGTAGGGCAGCGTGGCTGGCACGAGCACCTTCCACAGCGTGCGGGATTTGGAGAGCTTGAGCACCTTGGCCACATTCAGGTAGTCCTGCGGCACTGCACGCACACCCACGGCGGTGTTCATGACGGTGGGCCACATGGCGCAGATGGCGATGGTGAAGAGCGCGGCGGCATCCGAGGCGCCAAAGGTGGTGCGGCCGTCGGAGTTGACGAACTTGACCCCGCTGAAGAGGATCATCCCCAGCGGCAGCCAGGCCAGGGGCGAGACGGGCCTCAGCACCTGAATGAGCGGGTCAAACGCCTGGGTGAACTTCTTCGAGAGACCAAGGAAGAAGCCGATGGGCGTGCCGATGACGAGGGCGATGAAGTAGCCCTGCGCCACCAGCACGAGTGACATCCAGGTGAACCGCAATATGCCCTGATCCAGCTCTCCACGTTTGGCAAAGGGCTCGGTGATGTAGAGCCTGCTGGCCGTCCAGGTCTCCCCGGGCGTGGGCAGGTCCGCCGAGAGGCCTTCGCGTTTGGTGACTTTGATCTTGTCGCCAAATTCATCCACTTTTTCAGTCGTGATGGATTTTCCGGCAATCAAATACCAGAAAAGACCACAAACTAATATTGCTGCCACCGGCAAAAGGATGGATTCGAGCTTGAAGCGTTGGATCAGGTGCATAATGCGGCTATGCGGTCAGGGGTTTATCAGGCTTTGAGGGTTTTGACCGCGAAGGACGCGGCGTAGGCTTCGAGGTCTGCCTTTGGATCGAAGGTGACGCCGTCGAAAAGTGTTTCCGGCTTTTCATCGACTCCGCCGTGGGCGTAGCCGATCTCCTTCATGGCCTCTTCGTAGATGTCCGAGCGCATGACCTGCTTGGCCACGCCCTCGTAATCCGGGGCGGCGTCCACAAAACCCCAGCGGCGGAGCTGGGTGAGCCACCACTTGGCGTACTTGGCCTGGGGGTAGTTGCAGTTGCGGTCGCTGAAGATCATGTAGTTCGGGTCCTTGAACTTGCGGCCGTCTCCCATGTTGTACTTGCCCTGCAGGCGGCCGAGGATGGCCTCGGGCGGGCAGTTGATGTAGGTGGCTGCGCTGACGATGTTTGCCTGCTCCTCGCGGTTTTCCATCTTGTCGAGCCAGACGCTGGCCTCATGCAGCGCCTTGAGCACGGCCTTGACGGTCTTGGGATTTTTGGCGGCAAACTCCTCGGTGAAGGCGCAGACTTTTTCAGGGTGGTCTTTCCAGATGCCCTGGGTGGCGATGGAGGTGTAGCCGATCTCATCGGCGATGGTCTTGGCATTCCAGGGCTCCCCTACGCAGAAGCCGTCCATCTTGCCGACCTTCATGTTGGCCACCATCTGGGGAGGCGGCACAGTAATGAGGGAGATGTCCGCACCAGCCCCGGCAGCGTCTCCGGGATTGATGCCTCCGGCGGCGAGGTAATAGCGGATCCACATGGCGTGCGTTCCAGGCGGGAAGGTCATGGCAAAGGTGAGCGGAGCGCCCTTGGCCTTGGCTTCATCGACGAAAGGTTTCAGCGCCTTGGGATCATCGGCCACCTTGCCTTTGAAGGTGTTGGAAAGCGTGATGGCCTGGCCGTTGCGATTGACGACCCATGGCACGATCATGGGTTTCTTGGGCGCGCCGCCCAGGCCCATGGTGCTGGCGATGGGCATGCCGAGGAGCATGTGTGTGGCCTGGATGTCCCCGTTGGTGAGTGAATCGCGAATGGCAGCCCAGCTGGCGCCCTTGCTGACGGTGGAGTTGATGCCGTATTTTTTGAAGAGGCCCTTTTCATGTGCCACCACGATGCTGGAGCAGTCGGTGAGGGCGATCATGCCGAACTTCAGATCGGTGGTTTCGGGAGCGTCTGAGGCGTAGGCGGAGCCCACCCAGCCCTGGGGCAGGCCGGAGAAGAGAGCGCCGAGACCGGCGGTGGCGCCGGAGCGGAGAAGGGAACGACGGGTGAGCGGAGATGCTGGGTTCATGCTGTGAGTTGCTGGGTGCGTTTGCTGGTTTTGTTGCTGGCGGCGGCTTTGGCTTGAGGGAAATCGAGATCTTCATTCCAGGCTTCGCGCAGGGCGGCTCCGCCTGCGGGGTACTGGGCGCTGGTGATGAGGCCGTGGGCGATGAACTGATCGAGCAGCCAGCGGCCACGCTCTCCCACGGGGGTGTTGGCATCACGGCGGTGGAAGATGTGAAAGTCGGTGACGTCCACGGACTTTTCCGTGCCGAGGTCCAGCGGGCCGATGAGGGAGCGCTTGAGGATTTTTTCACTGACGGAGAAGTATCCGCTGCTGGCGAGAATGCGGACGACCTCGGGGCGGTTCTCCCGCTGATCACAGAACTGGCAGGCCTCCTTGAGCGCGCTGATGACGGCCTGCACCTCCGCCGCATGGGTGGAGACAAACGACTCAGTGGTGAGCAGCACCTTCTCCGGATGCTCCGGCGCGAGCTGCGCGCTGGTGGCGGCGATCCAGCCGATGCCCTGCTCCACAGCGTAGGAGCTCCAGGGCTCGCCGACACAGTAGCCGTCGATGAGGCCCTCGGCGAGGCTGGAGGTCATCTGGGTGGGCGGGAGGGCGACGAGGCGCACGTCCTTCTCCACATCGATGCCGGCGGCCTGCAGCCACTGGCGCAGCAGGAAGTAATGGGAGGCGTAGCGGGACACCATGGCAAAGGTGAAGCGGCGGCTGAAGGAGCTGCGGATGAGCTTCTTGAGGCTGGCGGCATCACGCACGCCGCGGTTCCAGAGGTCGCGGCTGAGGGTGATGGCATTGCCATGAAGATTGAAGACAAAGGGCGCCACCACGCGGCAGGGCGGCGAGCTGAGCCCGAGGCGCATGGCCAGGGCCAGACCGGCGATGGCATGCGCGGCATCCAGCTGGCCGTAGAGGAGCTTTTCACGGACGGTGGCCCAACCGACCTCGCAGCTGAGCTCCACACGTGCGCCATGCTTGCTGAAGAGGTCCAGGTGTCTGGCCACCAGAAGGGGGGCGCAATCCACCAGCGGGATGAACCCGATGCGGACCGGCTTGTAAGAGGCGGAGACGGCAGGCTTTTCGATCTTGGAGAGCTTCGGCATGCCCCATACAACAGCAGCACGAGGACCATCACGCGATATTTCCTGCATAAACAACGCGCAAACTTTTTCAATTGATGTATGAATTCCATTCATGGACCAAGCCATCGACACCCGACAGCTCCGCGCCTTTGTGCGTCTGGCGCGCAGCGGCAGCTTCACACAAACAGGCCGCGAACTGCACCTGACACAGAGCGCCGTGAGCCATGCCATCAAGTCTCTGGAGACGGATCTGGGGAGCAGCCTTTTCCACCGGCAGGGCAAGCGCGTGCACCTCACGCATGCAGGACGTGAACTGCTGCCGCATGCGGAGTCCATCCTGCAGTCAATGAGCCATGCGCGCTCCGTCCTCGGCACGCTGGACCAGACGCCACGTGGCAAGCTAAAGATCGGCTGCACCACGACGGCGGCGCAGTTCATCCTGCCCACCGTGCTGCGTGAGTTCAAAGAATCCTTCCCGCTTTACGACATCAAGGTCACCTGCGGCGAGACACCTGACACGATCGACAGGCTGGTGAACAACGAAGTGGATCTGGCCGTAAGCCTGAAGCCGCTGGATGTGTCCCGCCTGAACTGCCACGTCATCTTTGATGACGAGCTGGAATTTCTCGTCTCTCCGCTGCACCGCTGGGCGCATGAGCGGCCGAAGCTCAAGGATGCGATGAACGAGACCTTCATCGTGGCAAGCCGCAACAGCCTGAACTTCTCCATGGTGCAGGAGTACTTCCTGAAGAACGGCGTGCGGCTGAATTCATTCATCGAGCTGGGCAGCTCCGAGGCCACGGTGGAGCTGGCCAAGCTGGGCATCGGCGTGGCGATCGCCGCGCGCTGGATCGCCCGCACAGAGATCGACGCAGGGCAGCTGATCGCGCTGCCGCTGCCGAAGTCGAAGCTGAAGCGCCGCTGGATCGTCTCAACTCTCAAGAGCCGCCCGCTGAACCTGCCGGAGCGCACCTTCATCGGCCTGTGCGAGGAGGTGGGGCGGCGCATGGGAGACGGAAAGCCCTGAGAGAGTGAGGCAGGCTGACTGCAGCCTGCGCCGCAGCTCCACAGCCTGCTGCGCCAGGGCGCGCTGCTCGCGCTCATACTGCGCACGGCCTTCAGGCGTCTCGATTTTAAGTGCCTCGTAGCCGAGCGCGGCGAGATCATACGGGCTGGCGCGCATGTCGAGATCCCGCCCGCGCATGGCCAGCGCAAAGCATTCGCCGATGAGGTCGGAGCCGGTCCAGGGCCAGAGCTTGGAGGACCATTTGTACAAATCCATGTTGGCGTGCAGGCAGGCGCCCTGCTCCATGTCCGGGCGGGTGTCGAGCGTGGGGTTCAATACATTGAGCGGACGCGCCGCCGGCGTGAAGAAGCGGTAGGCATCGTAGTGGGAGCAGCAGACGGGCAGCGACTGCACAAAGGCGGCGAGCTCATCCGGCGGCAGGCGCAGCTCATAGCCCTGGTGCCGCACCTCCTCCGCGCTCTGGCGGTACACCATGGCCCACTCGTGCAGGCCGTAGCAGGAGAAGCGCCCTGCCCTGCCGAGGATGCGCGTGCAGAGCGTGGCCACCCAGGAGGCAAAGTCCGCCTCTCTCGGGGTGAAGCGGCATGTATCGAGATGGAGCAGCCCGCTGGCGTGCATAAAGCGGCCGCTTTGCAGCCACGGGCAGGCTTCGAGATCAGCACTCGTGACTTCCAGACTCACGCCTGCGGGCGGCACCCACTGCTTGAGCCTTGACGGGGCAAAGCTGTAGTAGGTGAAGAGGAAATCATGCACGGGGTGCTTGGCGCCGCGGCTGCGGCGGTCCACAAAGGCGTCTGCCAGCGCATCCACACGCGCTGCATGGGCCTGCATGCGCGCGCGCCACTGCTCCCTGCCCCAGATGATCATGGCACGAGCAGCGTGGCCAGGCCAAGGAATGTGCCCATGCTGATGACATCCGTGGCGGTGGTGAGGAAGATGCTGGAGGCGGTGGCGGGGTCTGCGCCGAGCTTTCGCAGCAGCAGCGGGATGAGCGCGCCGCTGAGGCCGCTGACCACGCAGCTGGCGGTCATGGCCAGCCACACCACACCGGCCAGCGTGAGTGCGTGGGGATTGGCATTGTAGCGTGCATAGGCCCACATGCCGATGCCTGCGGAGATACCCACCAGCATGCCATTGAGCAGGCCGAGCAGCCCCTCCTTGAGCACGAGCTGGCGCTCCTCTCCGGGCTTCAGGTCTCCGAGCGTCATGCCACGCAGCGCCACGGCCAGGGCCTGGCAGCCGGTGTTTCCAGACTGGCCCGCCAGCACGGGTAGAAAGACGGCCAGCAGCACCATGCGGTCCAGCGTGCCCTGAAACACGCCCACCACGGCGGCGGCGACGAAGCAGGTGACGAGATTGATCTGCAGCCAGGGGTGCCGGAAGCGCAGGCTGCGCAGCAGCGGGGTGGAGAGGCGCTCCTCCTTTTCCACACCGACCATGGAGCCGACCTGCGCGCTGATCTCGATGGCACGCGCCTCAAAGAGCGCCTGCCCGCGCACGAGGCCGAGCAGGATGCCGCCCTGATCACACACGGGATAGACGGGGTAGTGCTTGTTCACGACGACGCGCATGGCCTCGGTGAGCTCCATGGCCGGGTCCAGGGTGAAGGGCTCCCGGATCATGATGTCCTCCAGCCGCGCCTCCGGTGCGGCGAGCATGAGATCACGCATGACGAGGAGTCCTTTGAGATGGCCGGCTTCGTCGGTGATGTAGCCGTAGGTGACGAAGGCCTTTTTGCTGAGGCTGCGCACCTCCTCGATGGTGTCCCGAGCGGTGGCGTCCGGGCGGAAGACGGCCACGGGTGCCTCCATGAGCCAGCCGACGCTGTCCTCAGGGTACTCGCGGTTTTTCTCCCACTGGCGGGCCTTCTGCTCAGGTACAAAGGTGAGGGCGGCTGTGCGCGGCTGCTCCTGCATCTCCTCCAGCACCTGCTGGGCCACCATGGGGTTGAGCTGCTGCAGCACGCGGGCTGCGTCCTCTCCGGAGGCCTGCTCCAGCAGGTCTGCGGCATCGTGGGCTCCGCTCTGGGAGACGGCGTCTAGCAGGGATTCAGAGGACGATTTCATACTGCACTCGGGCAGCGTAACAGCTCGGTGCGGGCTTGTCATCGCGAACGCGAAAAAAACCTCGCGCAGCTGGCGTGCAGAAGGCACATTGGCGGGCATGTCCCTGTATGACCGTGACTACATGCGTGAAGAAGCCCCCGGCTCCGAGAGAGCAGCAGCCCCGGGGCTGACCGCGTTTCATGTGATCCTGGGCATCAATGTGGCGGTGTTTGTACTGCAGTATGTGTTTGAGACCGGCTGGATGCTGGACCCGGCGTCTGGAGCCGCCATGCCGATGGGCGGCGTGAGCCTGGACGAGCTGGCGCGTGGCAATGTGTGGACGCTCTTCAGCTACATGTTTGTGCACGGCGGCGTGGGCCACTTCATGCTGAACATGATGCTGCTGTGGTTTGCCGGGCGCGGGGTGCAGCAGCTCTTTGGCAGCTTTCACTTTGCCCTGATCTACCTGTTTTCCGGCATCGCGGGAGCGGCGGCGGAGATGGCGGTGAACTGGCTGGCACAGGGAGACACCAGCACGACGCTGATCGGTGCCTCGGCCTCAGACTTTGGCCTGCTGATGGCGCTGGCGGTGCGGCAGCCGGGGGAGAAGATCACGGCCTTCATCTATTTCATCATCCCCATCCAGCTGCGGCTGTGGACACTGGCCAAGGGGCTCTTCATCCTGCAGCTGGCGTTTGGCCTGGCGAGCGTGCTCTTCCATGTGCTGCCGGAGGGCATGAAGATCGCCTACTTTGCGCACCTGGGCGGCGCGGCACTTGGGTGGTTTTACGCACGCAGCCTGGGCTACGGCAGCCGCCCCATGACGTATGCCAGCCACTGGCAGCCGATGCAGTACCAGCAGCAGCAGAGAAAGCCCGCCATGGCGCACTCAGCCGCCTCCCGGCCGGCCTCCGAGCTGGACGTGGACACCGTGCCGCTGCCACGCCGCCGCGCGCAGAAAACCGTGGAGGAGCTGATGGAGGAGGATGTGAACCCGCTGCTGGACAAGATGAACCGCCACGGAAAGGACAGCCTGACGCCGGATGAGCAGCGCAAGCTGGAACAAACCAGCAATGAGCTGAAGCGCCGCCTGCAGTCCGGCGAGGACTGACCCCCGTGCTTACTGACGCCCAGCCAAAGTGCCATGCTGACCTCGCGCTCCACACGCATTGCCGCCATTCTGCTGCTGGCGCTGCTTTTTGGCTGGATGGTGCGGGCCAGGCGGAAAGATGGCGCGCATCCCCTGCCCTCCGCACCCGCGCCCCCGCCTGCTGCTGTGAGGGAGGAGCCTGCGCAGAGCGTGCTGAACAACGAGTAGGCGCGCATCTTCACGCATCCCGGACGCTGCGTCATTCGTCATCCTGATTCCCTCCCATTTCATTTTTCCCACCATGTCCATCGCCACACGCAAAGGAGACCAGGGCCAGACCGATCTGCTGTTCGGCTGCCGCCTGGCCAAGTCCCACCCCCGGGTACACGCGCTGGGCGCGGTGGATGAACTGAACGCCGCCCTAGGGCCGCTGCGCATCGCCGCGCTGCGCACGGAGACACTGGAGATCGTGCCGCAGGTGCAGCGCTGGCTCATCGAGCTGATGGGTGAGCTGGCCACACCTCCCGGCGAAGAGAGCCGCTACATAGCTGCACACCCCGAGCACATCTCCACCAAGCATGTGATGTGGCTGGATGAGTGGGTGGCCAGGCTGGAAGCGGGCGGCGCGCTGAAATTCAAAGGCTGGGCCCTGCCTGGAGAAGCGGGTGTGATGAGCGGCGCGTATGCCGACCTGGCCCGCGTGGCCTGCCGCCGTGCCGAGCGCAGCGTGATCGACCTGCAAGGCACATCCGATGAGGTGCCGAATGCGGAGCTGATCCGCTTTTTAAACCGCCTCTCCGACGTGCTGTGGCTGCTAGCGCGATGGGAGGAGCAGAGCGCGACGATGGAGTAGCAGCCCGTGCGCGCGGGGCTTCAGCTCCAGCGCCGCACACGGCTGTCGAGCTGAAAGACCTGCCCGCTCACGCTTTCCATGCCGTGGAGAAAGGCGATGAAGCGCGCCACATCCTGCGCCGTATTGAGGCGGCCGAGGGTGTGCTGGCTGAGCAGGTTTTCCTGCCACGCGGCATCTTCCAGCAGGTGGCGGGTCATCTTGGTTTCGAGGAAGCCGGGAAGGATGCAGTTGGCGCGGATGTTTCGTGCGCCGTATTCCCGGGCAGTGCTCTGCGTGAGGCCGATGAGCCCGGCCTTGGCGGCGGCATAGTTGGCCTGACCCGCAGGGCCGCTGAGGGCGGAGTATGAGCCGACATTGACGATGTGCCCCCGGCGCTGCTTGGACATGAGCTTCACCGCAGCCTGTGTGGTGAGAAAGGAGCCTTTGAGATTCACATCCACCACATGGTCGAAATCGGCCTCGGTCATCTTCGCCACGGAGACATCGTGGCAGACACCGGCGTTGTTAATGAGTAGATCAAGGCCCGGCAGTGTGGCAAAGAAGGCACGCACGGAATCCGCGCTGGAGACATCCAGCCCAGCACGCCCGGGAGCGAGGACGGTGAAGCCTGCGCCCTGAAGCTCTGCGGCGATGTCCTGCGCCAAGTCCCCAGCACCGCCGGTGATGACGGCGGTGGGTTGTGAGGAGGTGGCGGGTATGGACATGAGCTGACTGATTTAGCTGGTAAAAGATTGAGGGTAAAAATGATTCTTCCTCTGAATCTTTTACCCCACCTTTTTTACCGGCCCTCCGCATGGCTGCAACCTTGGATCGGGTCGCCCTGACAGGACTTTACCCGTCAGGGCTCCCACACCACCCGACGTGCGGTTTTCCGCATCCGGCGGTTGGCAACGTCGCGGGGCTTGTCCCGCGAGGCCAGGTCGGATGGCGTGATCAGCCCATGTTTCTTCAAGGTGTTGTTGCTGAGCGCTTCCTGCATGCGGGGTGTCTCCCCATGCGCCAGGCTCCACAGCTGCTGTGCGCCACTTCTCTTCGCGATGGCCTGTGGTGACGCGGCGATGAGCAGGGCTGCTGTCAGGAATGAAGCCCAAAGCCGAACGAAGTGAGACAGACAGCGAGGAACGAGCTGCCCGAAGGGCGTAGCGCAGCGGAGTCAAACTTGCGTTCCCAGACCCGGCCGGTTTATAAACGGCTCGGGGAAGCTCCGCAGTAGCAGGCAAGCGCCGTGTCTGCAGTAAGCAACCTTCACGAATGAAAGCCGCAGGGACGCCCGCCCGGAGCCGATGTGGGCATCGGCGCTCCCAGCAATGAGCGCTGCCATGAATGCGCCCCCTGCAGCTGTGGGGGTTTTCGGAAGTCCAAAGCAGGCGATTATCCTATATCCATGAAAACAACAATCCTATCTGTCATTCTTTTCACCACAACTTTGTCAACCTTTGCGGAGGACAGCAATTCTTCAAAAAACGCCGCTGCGGCCACCGCTGCACAGGCGAAAGAATCTGAGGGCTCTAAGGAGTCGGAAGACTCCAAGAACGAGGGCTCGAAGGATTCTGAAGAAGCCAAGAATGTGGCCACAAAGGATGCGCAAAACGCCCAAAAGGCGGAGGACGCCAGGATCGCTGCCACGAATGCGGCAGATGCAGCCAAAGCGGCGGCCACCAAAGCGGAGGATGATGCGAGGACAGCAGTGGCGAAAGCGGCTGAGGATGCCAAAAAGGCCGACGAAGCCAGGAGCACTGCATCGAAGGCGTCGGATGACTCCAAGAAGGCGGAGGACGCCAGGACCGCCGCCACCAAAACGGCGGAGACTGCCAAAGAAGCGGCCAGCAAAGCGGCTGAGGACTACAAGAAAGCGACCGCAACAGCAGCGGCTGACGCCAAAAAAGCCGATGAGGCGAGGGCCGAAGCTGCGAAGGATCCGAAGAATGCCAGCAAGGCCGAGGCTGCCAGGCAGGCGGCCATCAAGGTTGAGGATGACACAAAGCTGGTCGATGCCACCAAGAGTGCCTCTGCCAGGGCTGCAGAGGACTCGCAGAAGGCCGAGAATGACAGGATCGCTGCCACGAAAGCGGCGGATGCCGCCAAGGCGGCGGCCACGCAGGCTGCTAATGACGCCCAGAAGGCCGAGGCGACTCGGATCGCCTCCAGCAAGGCTGCGGTTGCCGCAAAGGTGGCAGCCACCAGGGCTGCGGATGCGGCCCAGAAAGCCGATGACACAAGGGTGGCTGCCATGAAGGCTGCGTATGACGCCAAGCTGGTCGCAGAATCTTCGCTGGCGGCTTACATGGAGGTCACGGGCACGACTGTGGCTCCTAGCTGGAGCACGGGCGCGACCACAGACGTGATGGCCTCAGCATCGAGTGCGATCTCTGCAGTGAGCGCCGCCCCCGGTGCACCGGCCCCTCCAGTGACGCTGCTGGCGGCCTTTGCAGGTGCGCTGGCGCTGCGCCAGGCCCGTGACAAGCGCCGCAAAAAGGCTCACAAGGTGTAACTCATCACGCGCGGCGCCTGGTGTGGGGCGGAGCTCATGGCTGACGGCGGGGTTTGTTCTTGTCGTGGCTGCGGCTGGCATGGTAGAGTATGGCGCGTGTGTGCGCATGAGCGCGCGCATTCTCAACCATGAAATCTGCGATCCTCTTTGTCTCCGGGGCCCTGACGGGCGCGCTGCTGGCATGGGCTGTCTTCTGCCAGGAGCTGGTGGTGCTGGGCAGCGGCCGGCTGGTGCGGGTGAACCGCTTCACGGGCGAGGCGCGCTTTCTTTTCATCTCAGCCCTGGAGATGGAGGCCCGGCAGAAGGCGGAGGAGGCCCAGGCCGCTGCCGCCGAGAAGTCCACGCCATCCGCAGCCCCCGGGCATGAATGGCGGGAGCTGACGGCCGAGGAGGCCGCCCAGATACAGCTCACCTGGCGGGAAAATGGCATCGACAGCGTGGGGCTGAGCTTTCACAATGTCTTTGAAAAACAGGTGCTCATCAAACGCGTGCGTGTGCAGGTGCCCGCCTACGACGGCCGGGCGGCGGTGGACCGCCTGTATGAGCTGCAAAACTACACCTGCCCGCCGCTGGCCGACGAAACCTGCATCATGAGGACCGAAAAGATCGACTGGCACCGGCTGCGCAACCTGCACCCTGGCCAGGCAAACGAGGCGGTGACGACTGCCACCATCACGCCGGTGCTGGTGATGACGGAGAAATGACCCCCGGTTTAAAGATGCCATGAGCTGGTATGATCATGCGCGGCTCTGGCTGATGGGCGGTCCGGAGAGCCGGGCTTTGGCTCTGGGGGCCGTGGGGATCGCGCTGGCAGTGGCGCTGGGGCTGGGGATGACGGCGGTGGATTTCAGTCCACGGGCAGCAGGCGCTCCGGGGCCGGTGGCAGCCAGGAAGCTGTGCACGGTGGGCGGAGAGAACGCACCGCTCATGGCTGAGGGCGATGGTGGCAGCGGGCGCACTGTGCCGGAGGCAAACGCAGTGAATGAGACGCAGGCTGTGCTGGAGCAGAAAAACAACTGCCTGCGCAGACTCATAGCGCTGCACCAGGAGCGCCGCCAGATCATGCAGCGGCTGGAGGCGGAGCACCCCGCGCTGCGAGAGATCCCACCGCTGCTGAAGTGGCTGGGCGAGATGCCGGTGAAGCAGTTTCCCACAGGCGCGCAGCAGTGGCAGGCGCTGCTGAAGAATGATCCAGTGATGAACCAGCGCTTCTTTGAGCTGATGGTGCTCAATAATGCCGGCGTGTGGATGGCGCTGCTGACCGATCCCAAGTACGGTGCATGGTATGCGGAGGTGTTTGTGACAGCGCGCCTTTCCGCGAGTGCGACGCATGATCTGCAGGTGCTGGATGCCACGACGGATTTTAAGGGTGCGGCCACGGCCAGGCCGACAACACCTGCCGAGGTGGTCAGCGCCTATGCTCTGCGGGCACCGGCGTATGGGGAGGCCCTGCAGTCCAAGGCCCAGGCGTGGGGCCTGCAGATCTCCGCCGAGATGGACGACTACCTGGAGGCCATGGCGCAGCAGCGGGTGATGCGCACGTTTTTACGGCAGTACCAGGAAAGCCTGACGCCCGATGCACTGAAGCAGGTGCAGTCCGGCATCGGGGCGCAGCAGGCGCAGTTTATGGACCTTCCCGCCACAGTGAAGGTAGAGGCGGAGCTGATGGCCCGGCTGCGGCAGGCGGCGGATGAGTAGGCGGGCTGTCGTGGCCGCGACGGATCATCTGTGCTGTCTTTGGGTATCTTGTGGTAGGGAGCGGCGGAGCACAGGCTGGCTCCGTGAGAAAGGCCGGGCAGCAGAAAGGCCCGGGACCCAGGTCCACGGCGGCACAGCCGGGCTACCTGGCCTGCGGCGCAGGGGCGCTGGCAGGGGCTTGTTCATGGTCAGAGATGAGCGGCTCCCACTCGGCGCTGCCCTGCACGGCACCTTGCCTGTCCCCCAGCGCGATGCGCGCACGGCCGCCAAACCACACCCAGCTCTCGGGGTCGCCATCCCCTTCCCGTGGAATCAGATTGCCGCTGAATTTGATCTCAAGAAGATCTTCATCGATCCAGCGCACGGGGGTGATGTAGTAGAAGCGGCCGTTCCTGTAGTCTTTGGAGTAACGGGCGCTCTGCCAATTTTCCAGAAGCTGCAGGTCCAGATCGATCTCGGTGGCGGGCTGCGTGGTGGTGGTGAAGACCTGGACTCCAGACCCGCGTTTGTATTCGGTGAGGATGCACACACGCATGCCTTTCGGGGACCAGAGGGCACCCCACGCATGCTCGCCGGGAATCAGGGAAATGAGTTCCTCCTGCGGACCATCCTGCTGCCGCTGGAGCTTCACCGCGTCTTCACTGAAGAGGACTCGGGCGCTGCCGCCCGGGCCGGGCACCACGGGCGGGGGCATGACACCCCGAATGGGCACCGGTGCCGTGGTGGTGGAGGCGTCCACACCGCTCTTTGCCAGAGGCTCAGACTTTGCAGCCGAGGCTTTGGCGGCGAACCCCGCCGTACTGCTGCAGGCGGGCAGCGCCAATGCCAGTGCCATCAAGACAGGCCAGCCGAGAAACTGAGCATCTCGCGGTTTTTGGTACTCCTGAGAGCCAATGCGGCGGCGGAATGAAATGCGGCGGAGCATGGGAATGATCGGCATAGAATGGAGGCTCTGAAGTGCTCCACCCAAGCTGCAAACGCTGACATGTCCACGAGACCTTGAAAAGGAGACACGATTCCGCCAAGAGCGAAGAGACTGCGAGGCAGAGCGGTTTTCGCGAGCGCGGTTGCGATTGACCTGGACGATGACCACCGGGGGGCGGGTCGGGCACGATGGAGCGTGCACCAGATAGCGCCACTTGGGCGGGCGAATGCCTTTTTACCCGCTGCCGCCGACTTTCCATATAAATGCGGCGCGAGAAACAGAATATCACACCGACCTCCTCAATACGATTTCATTTCCCCAACACTACCAGTTGATGTCTCACCCCTCATTTTTCCGCATTGCCTCAGACTGCTTCCAGGCATTCCACCCACCCTTGAGGACAAAGCCTTTCTCCACCGGCAGCGTCTGCTTGAGCCTCTCCAGGATGTGGCGGCTGGCATCGCACTTGGCGGCGTTGCAATAGATGATGATGGGCAGAGTGTTGGTCTGCAGGGTGTCCAGGAGACCAAAGAGCTGCTGGTCAAAGTGCTGCTCATTGAGGAGCACCGCGCCGGGGATGTGCCCCTCGTCATACTGCTCCTGATAGCGGGCGTCGATCCACAGCACCCTGCCCTGCCAGCGGCTCTGGATCATGGCCATGGACACCTCATCATCCCGCAGCGGCTCCTGCACGAGGTAGAGCGCCGGTGCGCGCGGATGCCACACATGGGTGGCCCACGCCGCAGCAGAGGCGAGGAGGAGCAGGAAGAGAGCCTGGCGGATGGCGGCAAACATGGCGCAGCTTGTTGCAGCTTACTTGTCGGCCTTCGGCTGCGCGGCGGCAGTGGATGCAGGCGGCGGCTCGGGCTTGCGGGTGATGCTGAAAAACGCGAGCTGGTAGCGGTATTTGGCGATGGGGCTGTTGGTCTCGATCTTGAGCGCGCCCATGGTCACATCCTGCGTGGTCTTGGGCTTCACATTGATGAGGTACTCGCGCCCTTCTTTGATCTCCTTCCAGTCAAACTCCACGTTCTCACGCGTCGGGGTGATCTTGAGGATCTTGGTGGGCTCGGCTCCGGTGAACTGCACGAGGCAGGCCTTCTTCGCAGGCTCGTCGCCGATGAACCACTGCAGGTTCTTGGGCTTGATGTCCACCACGGCGGGCACGTCGAGGATGAAGTTCACCTGCCAGTCGGGCTGCTTGGGGTTGTCGGTGTTGACGGTGACGGATTTCTCATGCCTGCCCACAAAGGTGGAGACCTTGAAGGAGGCGCGGCCGGTGCCCACCTCTCCGGGCTGGTACTCGGCTTTGTTCAGCTCAGCGCTCAGGCAGCTGCAGGCGCTCTCCAGGCCGAGGATCTTCACGGGCTTGTCCCCGGTGTTGCGGAATTTGAAGGTGGTCTCCACCTCCTCATCCTCAGGCTTGGGCTTGAGCTCGATGGCGGGCACATCCAGCGTCAGCTCCGCATGCACGGTGGCGGCGAGGGCTAGCAGGAGAAGGGAGAGGCGGCTGGCTTTCATGGGGAAATATAGCACATCCCGCCCCCCGGAATGCAAGGGCTGTTGACGCGATGCCCCCGCCTGCCCACTCTGCGGGTCTATGCGATTCGCGATCTGCAACGAGACCTACCAGAACTGGAGCTTTGAGAAAATGTGCGAGGACGCCGCCGCTGCTGGCTACCACGCGATCGAGCTGGCCCCCTTCACCCTGAAGGAAGACCCCCGCGACCTGACCGTGGAGGAGGCGCTGACCCTCTGCGCCAAGGCCAAGTCCTTTGGTCTGGAGATCCTAGGCCTGCACTGGCTGCTGACCAAGCCCGCGTGGTTTCACATCACCACACCGGACGCGCTGCAGCGCAAGGAAACGGCCAAGTTTGGCCGCCATCTGGCCCAGTTCTGCGGCGCCATGGGCGGCCGCATCATGGTCTGGGGCAGCCCCAAGGCGCGCAATGTGCTGCCGGAGTGGAACTACGAGGACGCCTTCAAACGCGCCGCCGACTGCGTGCGCGAAGTGGCGGAGGAATGCGGCAAGTACGGCGTGGTGATCGCCATGGAGCCGTTGGGCCGCAAGGAAACCAATTTCCTCAACACCGCCGAGGAAACCATCCGCCTCTGCCAGCTGGTGGACCACCCCTCCTGCAAGCTGCACCTCGACGTGAAGGCCATGAGTGATGAGAGCAAATCCATCCCCGACATCATCCGCGACAGCAAGGAGTGGACCGTGCACTTCCACACCAATGACCCCAACCTGCGCGGCCCCGGCCAGGGCGAAGTGAAGTACGAGCCCATCATCGCCGCCCTGCGCGAGACGAACTACAACGGCTATCTGAGCGTGGAGGTCTTTGACTACACGCCCGACGCGCCCACCATCGCACGCCAGAGCATCCAGTACCTGAAGCAGGTGATGGGGGTGTGATGACTCTCAAAAGTAAGTGCGCGGTGCTGTTTGATTGAAGTGCATCGGCACAAAAAAGCGGGATGGTCCTGAGACCATCCCGCGAGGGGAGAGAGTGATGTATCCTGCCTGAAAAAAGTCAGGCTTACTCCTTGGGCTTGTCAGGAGCAGGGGCGTCCCCTTCGGTGGGAGGACGGCGGAAGCCGCCATTGCCACCCTGAGGAGGACCGCCGGGGCCTCCCGGGCCGCCTTCACCGGGGCGCATTCCGCCAGGGCCACCAGGGCCGCCCTGACCACCGCGTCCGCGGAACATCTCGCGCATCTTTTCCACGCCCTTGGCATACTCCTCTTCAGTGAGGGTCCCGTTGGCATCGGTGTCCATGCGTTTGAATGCCTCTTTCGGGTCAAACATGCCCATGCCACCACGGCGGCCTCCTTCACCTTCCGGGCGCATGCCCGGTCCCTGCGGAGGGCCGCCAGGAGAGCCGGCACCGGGGGAGCCGCCTTCAGCTCCAGGCGGACGACGGAAGCCGCTGCCGCCTTCACCAGGAGGGCCTCCTGGGCCACCGGGAGGGCCGCCTTCCGGACGGCGCATGCCCTGACCGCCTGGGCCGCCCTGGCGCATCATCTGCATCATCTTGCCGATCTCTTCCTGATCCACCACGCCATCTTGATTGGCGTCAATGCGGTTGAAGCGTTCGTCGCTTTCCTTTTTGCCCAGGGCTTCAAATTCTTCCTTGCTGATCTTGCCGTCGCTGTTGGTGTCGGCGCGCTTGATGAATTCAGCAATGCGGGCACTGGGATCTCCACCACCAGGGCCTCCGGGGCCGCCAGGACCACCGGGGGGACGTCCGGGCTGGCCTCCTTCTGGCGGAGGAGGAGGCGCACCGTCCGGGGGCGGACCTTTGGGCGCATCCTGCGCGATGGAGAGGCAGGCGAGGCTCAGGATGCTGAACCCGCAGAGGAATGATTTTTTGAGTTTCATGTCGTGCGTGAGTTTGGTTAGTGAAAGCACGCCGACTCAAACAAGGCGGTGCTGGAATGGTTTCACAGTTTGCGGAAATTTTTCATACCAGCTCCGTGAGCAGCGCCTGATTGAGACGCACACCGGCAATGAAGTTGTCGATGGGAAAGTTCTCATTGGGCGCATGCGCCTGGCAGTCTGGCAGCGCGAGTCCGAGCAGCAGCGTGTCAGCATGCAGCACGTCTTTAAACGCCTGCACGATGGGGATGCTGCCGCCTTCACGGATGAGCGCAGTCTTGTCTCCAAAGACCTTTTTCAGCGCACGCTGCGCCGCACTGCCCAGCGGTGAATGAGGGTCCATGATATAGGGCATGCCGGTGTGGCCGGGCTTGATCTCAAGACGCACGCCTTTGGGCAGATGCGCACGCAGATGTGCGGCGGCACGTTCCAGAATGATGTCCGGATGCTGGTCCGGCACGAGGCGGAAGGAGAGCTTCACAAAGGCCTCGCGGCCGATGACGGTCTTGGAGCCCTCTCCCTGGTAGCCGCCACCGATGCCGTTCACTTCAGCGGTGGGCCGTGCCCAGCGGCGCTCGCGCTCGGTGTAGCCGGGCTCGCCAAAGAGCGCGGGAGAGCCGGTGAGCTCCAGCATCTCCGCATCGCCATCTCCCAGCTCGTTCCATGCTTTGCGCTCCCAGTCCTGCACGGGGCGCACGCCGTCATAAAAGCCGCCGATCATCACGCGTCCTTCATCGTCATGCAGCGTGGCGGTAAGCCGTGCGGCAGCGGTGACAGGATTGGCGATGGCTCCGCCGAAGATGCCGCTGTGCAGGTCGATGGCCGGGCCGTGAATGCGTGCCTCCATGCAGGCGATGCCGCGCAGACCATAGGTGAAGGTGCCCACGCCGGGGGCCACCATGCCGGTGTCTGAAATGGCCACCACATCGCACTTCAGCTCATCACGATGCTGCTGCAGGAAGGGCTTCAAATTCGGGCTGCCGATCTCCTCTTCTCCTTCAAAGAGCAGCGTCAGATTCACCGGCAGATCGGCATGCTGCGCCAGCGTCTCGGCAATGCCCTGCACATGGGCCATGAGCTGGCCTTTGTTGTCCGTGGCTCCACGGCAGTAGATGCGGCCATCGCGGATGGTGGGCTCAAAGGCGGGCGTCTTCCACTCGGCCAGCGGCTCGGCCGGCTGCACGTCATAGTGCCCGTAGAGCAGCACGGTACGGCGGCCGGGGATGTGCTTGTTTTTCACCAGCACCACCGGATGCCCCGGTGTCTCGTGCAGTGCACCGCTGAGTCCCATGGAACGCAGATGCGTCAGCAGCCACTCCGCGCAGGCGCGCGTATCAGCGCGGCGTGTGGAGTCGGTGGAGACGGAGGGAAAACGCAGGCAGGTCAGGAGATGGTCGAGGCCGGGAGGATTCATGGGAAGGAATGACGAATGATGAAAACGAACGGATGAGCAAAAGAGCGCTGTTCCGGGATGCGGAGCAACTTCAAACTTTAAACCTTAAACTTGAAACAGAGCGCCGTGATCGAGGACGGGAACAAAGGCATCACCGCCTCCGCTTTCCTCACTTCAGCTTCTTCACTTCCACCTCGTCCACGCTCCCCTTCCCTCCGTAGAGGTTCAGCAGCACGCCGGCCTTCGGCCCCTGGGTGAGTTCGGTTTTGAGTTCGAGCACGGACTGGTCGTTCACCAGGATGGTGATCTTGTCGCCCTTGGATTCAAATGCCACGCGCTGCCATTCTTTGGCGGCATCGGCGCGGGTGTGGGCGGTTTTCAAATTGGTCTGGCTCTCCACATCGCGCACGGCCACCACGCCGGTGGGAGTCAGCGCGATGTTGATCTTGCGCTGTGCTCCGGGCCTTTCCCCGGGGGTGTAAAAGCCGAAGGCGATCCACGAGCAGGCCCAGGGCTTGACCAGCAGCTGGATGGAGGCGTCTTCCACCGGAGCGTCAAAGGCACGCCAGATGACGGCCCCTTTGGCTGCGGCCTGATCCATGAGCAGGGTGCCGTTGGCGATCTCAAATTTTGCGGCCTCCTCGCCTTTGGCAAAAGTCCACTTTTCATCCAGCTTCTCCGCCTTGAAGTCATCGCTCAGAATGACATCGCCCTTCAGGCGCATGGCCTTCGGGGGCTTCTTCTCCGCCGCATGCAGGGTGGTGGCGAGCAGGAGGCAGAGGAGAAGGCGAGGCTTCATGGAAAGAGAAGGCGGTGAAATCAGTGCTTCACTTCGACATTGCAGGAGAGCTCCTTCGGCGGCCAGAAAGCGACGAGCAGAAGCGCCGTCGCCACCAGCGCAAATCCGGTGGGCCAGAGGAAGAGCTCACGATAATTCACCGAGCCATCCGCAGCGGTCAGGCTGCCCTGCAGCGGGATGAAGATCCACTTTGCGGCGAGGTCTCCAAGGCCCAGCACGAGGAGATTGAAGAGCCCCTGGGCACTGGCCCTCACATCCTTGGGGAAGGCGGCGTCGATGAAGATGTACAGCGTGGCAAAGAAGAAGGCGTAGCAGATGCCGTGCAGCACCTGCACAGCGATGATCATCGTCTGATTTCCGGGCATGAAGGCAAAGATGGCAAAACGCGCCGCGTGGCCCATGATACCCAGAGTCATGGTGGTCTTCCAGCCCAGGCGTGCCAGCACTGCGCCCAGCACTGCCATGGTCAGGATCTCGGCGATCTGCCCGATGCTCATCACGGGCATGATCCACTCGGGCTTGATGCCCACGGCCTTGCTGCCCAGGAAACCGCCGGCCATGAGGAAGTAACCGTTGTGAATGGTCGAGTCGATGAATGTCACGATGAACAGCACGAGGAGGTAGGGATGCCCCAGAAACTTGAAGGCGCTGAGCCAGGCCAGCTTGCTTTCCCCTTCTGCCGCAGGCTTCGGCGGGGTATGTGGCAGGCTCAGGCTGAAGAAGGCCAGCACCAGGGAGGAGATGCCGGAAACGAGGAAGATGTTCCGGCTGGCGGTCACAGCCTCCACCCCCGACTTCCCTTGCAGGATGAAATAGAGCGGCCATGCAGCCAGGATCCACCCGATGGTACCTCCCATGCGCACCAGTCCAAATTCCTTTTGCGCATTCTGCAGGTGCGTGAAGGCAAGGGAGTTGGCCACAGAGATCGTCGGCACGTAGAAGAGCGAGTGCACCAGCATCAGGGCAAAGAAGGTGGGGAAATCCTTCACCCAGTACATGGCCAGAATGGACACGCCGCCGACCAGGTGGCTGAAGGCCATAAACTTCTCCGCCGCAAAGCTGCGGTCCGCGAACTGATTGCTGAAGAAGATGCCGATGACGGACGCGATCGCAAAGGCCGTGCCCACCAGCGCCACCTGGGTGTCGGTAAAATTGAGACCGTCTTTGCCCATGTACCCCCAGATCAGCGGCAGCCATGCCCCCCAGATGAAAAACTCCAGAATCATCATGACAAACAGCTTCTTGGCGGCGGGTGACTTCATAAGTGGGTGAGTGCGCGCGAGGCTAGGGAGAGCACCACCTCTTGGCAAGGACAAAACCACTCCGGAGCTTGAGCGGGCGGAAAGCCGGTGATATGAGGGGAGGATATGGTACGTAAAATTGTCCGTTATCCTGAACCGGTGCTCCGCGCCAAATGCCGCCCCGTGACCGAGGTCACGCCTGAAATCCGCACCCTGGCGGATGACATGCTGGAGACCATGAAGGAAGCCAATGGCGTGGGCCTGGCTGCACCGCAGGTGGCTGTGGACGTGCAGCTGGCCGTCATCGATGTCTCCCACAATCCGGACTGCCTCACCTACATGAAGGTGAACGGCGAGAAGGTGGACATGGTGCAGCACATGCCCATCGTGTTTCTCAATCCCGTGCTCGAGCTCGGCAAGGACAAGGAGATCGGCGAAGAAGGCTGCCTCAGTTTCCCCCGCCTGCGCGGAGACATCCGCCGCTCCAGCGAGGTGAAGGTGACCTACACCACGCTGGACGGCAGCACCGTGACCGTGGAGGCCGACGGCCTGCTGGCACGCGCCTTTCAGCATGAGATCGACCACCTCAACGGCATCCTCTTCATCGACCGCCTGAATGCGGTGGCCAAAGTGGGCATGAAGCGCAAGCTGGCCCGCCTGATGCAGGAGTGGGAAGAAGACGACGAGTAGCTGCAGCCCCCTGCCCTACTTTTCCACCAGGCTCATCTCCACCAGAACACGATGCAGCAGTTCGCTGCCTGCGGCCTGGGGTTTGGGGTGATGGGCCAGACTGAGGCGGCAGGCCAGACCGTAGGGCGGGCATTTCGGGATGGCTGGCGCCAGCTCCATCCAGTCCTCCCAGCTCATGCCCGTCTTGGGGTGCACAAACTTGCATTCATACCAGCAGATCAGCCCGTGCTCGCAGCTCACGCTGGCGCAGAGCGCACCCAGCGCCAGACCACCAGCAGTGCCGGTGTGGTGCAGGGACTTTTCCACCAGCGGATCAAAGACCGGAGAAAGCGAATCGTGCTTTGCGAACATGTGCATGACCAGCGCCGCCTCATAGGCCGCCACCTGGGTGCCTGAGTCCGTCGTCCACTCATGGGCAAACTTCTCATTCCCGTGAGAGCACAGCCACATGCGCAGCACCAGCGCCCAGAGCGGGTCCGCCCCTTTCAGCTCTGCGGCCATGGCCCCGGCCACAGTCTCGCCACCCTTTTCCGATGCAAACCACTCCGCATGCTGCCGCCGCTTTTGCAGCGCGCCATCCAGCAGCCGCAGCGTGCCAGGCGGCAGCTTGATCACTTTGGAGGAAAAGTCCTCGTCCACACGGGACGGGATCTTCTTGCGCAGGATCATCACCTCACCGGGGGCGTCATGCCAGCGGTGGTGCTGCAACCGGTCAAAGAGCGTGATGTTTTCCGTCTTGGGCGCCTGCAGATCCACCTCCTCGCCGATGTAAGTCAACTCAGCCTTCTGTGGTGAAGTGGCATCTTTGTTTCCGGCGCGCAGCGCGATCTCCAGCTCCCGCTTTTCCACCCCGCGCCCGTCCTTCGTTTTTTGCATCTTGGACGATTTCACGTGCAGCACTCCCTGAATAGCAGCCGTCAGGTGGCTGCTGTCCGTGGCGATCATATCCGCCACCCGGTGCAGCCCCACTGTGGTCAGAAAATGCTCTCCCAGGCTGACAGCCTCCGCCGCAGGGCACAGCTCCGGCAGACTGGCACACAGCAACAGTAGAAGGCAGACACTGCTTTTCAGGATCATTGGAAATGAGAGGGTTGGAAAAAATGATTGAGATCGACGGCCTCGCTGCGGGGGGAGGCATTTTCAACGGGGATGGAAACTTTCAACCCATCTTTCCCGTCAAACATAGCCACCACCCGCACCTACCGCCCCGACTCCCGCCACAGCGAGGTCAGGGGCGCTGAAACGCACAGCCTAAGCCAAATCTTTGCATGAAAAGTGGAACCTATAGGCTCAGATGCTGCATCAGGAGTCCTGGAAAATGTCGCGTTTTATCCATGCCCTGCTGGCGGCTCGGACGCATGCCGCTGGCTCATTTGATCCCCGGCATCAGCTTCGTGATCCACCGCGCCAGGATAAGCAGCGCCACCCCTGAAATCCCTGCAGTGAGAGCCACGTGGAGGAAGCGTTCAGGCATCTGTGCGGTGGCGTCTCCGGTCACACCGCCTGCCAGAATGCCAGCCAGGATGTCTCCCAGAGAGCTGCCGAGAAACCAGATGCCCATCATCTGCCCAGTGAGGCGCGGCGGGGAGAGCTTGGTCACGGCGCTGAGACCCACGGGGCTGAGGAAGAGTTCTCCCAGCGTATGCAGGATGACCACGCTCATCAGCCAGGTGGGCCACACCGGCCCCGTGGCCAGCGCACGCTCGGCCGCCCAGGCAGCCACGACGAAGCCCAACGCCAGCATGAGCAGCGCCCAGGACATCTTGGTTGTCAGCGAGGGGCTGGTGCCACGATGGTCCAATGCATTCCACATCAGAGCCACCAGCGGAGCGGCACCAATGACGAAGAGTGGATTGAGCGCCTGCACCCAGCTGGCAGGCACCTCCCAGCCGCCAAACTTTCGCAGGGTGTAGCGCTCGGCAAAGATGCTGAAGGACGAGCCTACCTGCTCAAAGCCCGCCCAGAAGAGGGCCGAAGCCAGAAACAGCACCAGGATGACCACGAGGCGCTTCTTTTCCGCCACATCCAGCCCGGCAAGAAAGAAGGCCCAGAGGAAATACAGCGCCGCCACACCAGTGATGAACCAGGCTGTGGAATGCGCAAAGCGGACGGCATCGATCGGCAGCATGCCAGCCACTCCCAGCACCACGAGCACCACCACCCCGGCCAGCCCAACAAGCAGCATGCGCCACTCCCGCTGCACATTCTGCCCCTCATGCTCCACCCGCAGGCCGATGTGCGCCACATGCCGTTCCGTGAGGCGAAACTGCACCAACCCCAGAAACATGCCCACCGCCGCAGCGGAGAAACCCCAGCGCCAGCCCACATGCTCGCCCAGCCAGCCGCACATGAGCTGGCCGAAAAGCGCGCCCACATTGATGCCCATGTAGAAAAGGGTGAAGCCTGCATCTCGTCTTGCGCCACCCTCGGGATAGAGCTGGCCCACGAGTGCGCTCATGTTGGACTTCAGCAGGCCGGAGCCAAAGGCCACGAGGATGAGGCCGATGAAAAACGACTGCGTGCTGTGGAGACCCAGCACCACGTGCCCGCAGGCGATGATGATGCCCCCCCACCACACGGCGGAGCGCGCCCCCAGCAGACGATCTCCCACCCAACCACCGGGCAGCGCCGTCATATACACGAGCGCGGTGTACAGCCCGTAGATGGCTGCAGCCATTTCATCCGTGAGCCCCATGCCACCACGCCGCACTTCCGCCACCATGTAGAGCACCAGCAGCGCACGCATGCCGTAGTAGCTGAAGCGCTCCCACATCTCGGTGAAAAAGAGCGTGTAGATGCCGCGTGGATGGCCGGTGGGTGCAGAGGTCATGGCGTGGGAAAGCCGCCATCCAACGACAGCGGCGCTCTCATTGCCAGCTTTTTGCGCGCCAGCCTTGGCTCAAACCTGGCTCATCTCAATTCGCAGGCACCAGCTTGGCCTTAAACTTCACCATCGCCTGCTGAATAAGGGGGTCCTGGTAGAAATCGTCAGGGAGCTGCGGCCCAGCCGAAGCTGCTGGCTCGGCGGGTTTGGCGGCCTCGGCTTTCGGAGCCTCCGCTTTGGGAGCGGGTTTGGCTTCAGGCTTCGGCTCGGCGACAGGCGGCGGGTCATCCATCAGTCCGAGACCCATCTCGGAAAATTCCGGAGCCTTCAGACTGGGATCCAGCACAAACTCGATCTTCACGGACTGCCCCAGGATCTCCTGGGCCGCGCTCTCTAGAAAGTTTATCTGCGCCGGACGCATGAGGCTGTCTCGCGCAAAGCCCTCGCTCGTGGGGAATCCCACCTTCAGCACGTTGCGAGTGATGCTCATGAGCGTGGCTGAGTGCATCCAGGAAATGATGAGCGGGCGGCGCTCCTGCACGATGGCCACAAGACGCTTCCACACCTCTTCCTCGCTCAAGGCAGGGGCTTCAGACACCGCTGCGGGAGCAGGAGCCTCCCGGACCACTGGCGCGGGTGCAGGCACGGGAGCCGGGGTCGGTTTGGGCTCAGGCTCGGGGGCACGAGCCACCACAGGGGCTGGGGCCGGAGTTGGAGCTGGTGTGGGCTCAGCGGGTGGCGGTGCGGCCTTGGCCACAGGCTCTGCAGGTGCGAGCACCGGCTCAGGCACACGGGCTGCTGGAGCAGGCGCTGGCTGCGGCCTCTCAGCGATGACGGCGGGAGCCGCCGAGGGCTTCAGGGGCTCGGCGGCACGACGGATGGGAGGAGGTGCACTTTGTGGGCGCGGCGCAGGCTGCGGGCGGGAGAGCCCCTCGGCGCTGCCAGAGTCCAGCGCGGCGATCACATCACTAATGGCCACCTCGTTCAGGCTCTGCACGGCGGCGATCACGCCCAGCTCAAAGTGCAGGCGCTTGTTGCTGGCCCAGCGCATGCGGGCATCCACATCGGCCAGACCGTCCACCACACGCAGGAGCTGCTCCGTGGTGGCCATCTCGGCCTGGGCGGCCACTTCCTGAGACAGCTCGGGGCTCAGATCTTCCGTGGCGGCCTCGGGGTCAGCCTGATGCACCAGCAGCGTGCGGAAATGCTGGATGAGGTCTGCCAGAAAGCGGCCCAGCTCCTTGCCAGCCTCGTTCTGCTCATACACGGCGCGCAGGGAGCTGACGGTGTCGCTTTCCAGGATGTGCCGTGCCAGAGCTGCCACGGACTCGCCTGAGGTGAAGCCAAAGACATCCAGCACGTCCTGCTCGGTGATCTTGTCTCCGCAGAAGGCCACCAGCTGGTCCAGCATGGACTGCGCATCGCGCATGCCGCCCTCGGCACCTTTGCCGATGGCGTAGGCCGCCTTTTCATCCAGGTCCACATTTTCCAGGCTGGCGATGTGCAGCAGGTGCTTGGCGATGACCGCATTCGGGATGCGGCGCAGGTCAAAGCGCTGGCAGCGGCTGATGATGGTGGGGAGGATCTTGTTCGGCTCCGTGGTGGCAAAGATGAACTTCACGTGCTCCGGCGGCTCCTCCAGGGTCTTGAGCAGCGCATTGAAGGCCCCGGTCGTGAGCATGTGCACCTCGTCGATGTAGTAGATTTTGTACCGGCAGCGGGTGGGGGCGTATTTGACGTTGTCGCGCAGTTCGCGCACCTGCTCCACGCCGTTGTTGCTGGCACCGTCGATCTCCAGCACGTCCATGCAGCGGCCTTCGGCGATCTCCAGGCTCAGCTCGTCCTCGGGGTCAAAGTCGATGCTCGGCCCGTTTTTGCTGCACAGAGCCTTGGCAAAAATACGCGCCGTGGAGGTCTTGCCCGTGCCACGCGGCCCCACAAAGAGGTAGGCATGCGCCAGGCGCTGCTGGGCGATGGCGTTGCGCAACGTGCGCACAACATGTTCCTGGCCGAGGACGTCTGCGAAGGTCTTGGGGCGGTATTTACGGGCAAAAACTTGGTAACTCACCCGTTCAGACTAACGAAGCGCCATGGGGAAGCCAATGGAAGTTTAAGGCAGCCCACAACTATTCCCACCCCCGCCCCTTGGAGGCAGGAAAACCGCAGAGAAAAATTCAACAAAACAAATCTCTGCGGCGTTCCCAACTCTGCGGTGTATGTAAAGAGCCGCCCCGCCCAGCCCCCTGACCATGATCTTCTCCCTCACCTCCCGCATCCTCAGCACCGTCGATCCGCTCTGCCTGGCCAAGATCGGATGGAATTTTGGCTATAAGGGGGCGCGGTCCGTCATGCTGCACAAGCAGCGCATGAAGCAGGGGCAGTTCTTCCCCCCCTTCTTCTACATCTCCATCCTCAACTCCTGCAACCTCCGCTGCCAGGGCTGCTGGGTGGACGTGGACAAGCCCCGCGAGTCCCTGAACCTCGATGAGCTCAACAAGATCGTGAACGACGCCAAGCGCCGTGGCAATGCCTTCTTTGGCATCCTGGGCGGCGAGCCCTTCATGCATCCGGAGCTCTTCGACTTCCTCTCCATGCACCCGGACGCCTACTTCCAGGTTTTCACCAACGGCCAGATGATCACCGCCAAGGCTGCTGAAAACATGCGCAAACTCGGAAACATCACCCCGCTTGTCAGCATCGAAGGCACCGAGATCGTGAGCAACGAGCGCCGGGGCAACAAGGACGTGCTGACCCGCACCCTGCGCGGCCTGCAAAACTGCCTGGACGCCCGCGTGCTCACCGGCGTCGCCACCAGCCTCTGCAAGACCAACATCGACGACCTCCTCACCGAGCGCTGGTTGCGCCGCCTCATCGACATGGGCGTGCACTACGCCTGGTATCACACCTACCGCCCCGTTGGCCCCAAGATCAGCGCCGAGCTCGCCCTCACGCCCGAGCAGATCACCCAGGTGCGCAAGTTCGTCGTCAACATGCGCGCCAAGCTGCCCATCGCCATCGTCGATGCCTACTACGACCACAACGGCCAGGCCCTCTGCCCCATGGCGAATGGCATCAGCCACCACATCAGCCCCACCGGCGCCATCGAGCCCTGCCCCATCATCCAGTTTGCCAAAGAAAGCGTCCGCACCGAGCGCGACCTCTATGACGTCTTCACCGGCTCCGAATTCCTCCGCGACTTCCGCAGCATCGCCTCTCAAAACACGCGCGGCTGCATCGTCCTCGAGCGCCCCGATCTGGTGAAAGCCGTCGTCACCAAGCACACCGCCAAAGACTCCACCATCCGCCAGACCGCCATGGCCGAAATCGAATCCATGACCCCACGCACCAGCCAGTGGCGCGAAGGCGAGGAAGTGCCTGAGAAGCACTGGATGTACTGGCTGGCGAAGAAGTTCTTCTTCAATGACTTTGGGGTGTACAAAGGGCTCAAATCCGGAGGATAGCCGTCCCGGCTGTCCAAGGGAGATAGGCCTCCGGCCTGTCCTGTGAACGAATGATCGCGCTGAGTAAAAGCTGAAGGCGGGACGCCTCAGGCCGTGGTCAGGCTGGAATCCTAACCTCCGATACCGATCACTTGGCGAAGCCCCAGCCAGCTTTCTCCCAGGTGGGATGGACATAGCGCACCCATTGTGACTCCGGCAGGCCTGCTTTGGCCGGATTTTTGCCGATATACCTCAGCGCTCTCCAGAGATGCTCCACGTCTCTGACCAATGAGTCGTAGCTCTCGGCTTCCCAAAACTCACCGGTTCGTCCCAGGCGTTTGTTGATCTCCTTGGCGGTGTAGCTTTTCCACGAGTGCAGCAGGTCCGCCAAGTCCATGCCCACGAACGGACGCACCAGCACATGCACGTGATTGGGCATGATGCAGTAGCAGGAGAGAAAGCAGCGCAGCTCATGAAAGTGATGCAACGCACGGCTGACGATTCCGGCACAGGCGGGATCTCGCAGCCAGCAGTCGCCGCTTCCAGCATCCAGCCATTCATCCACACGGCGCATGGTCTCGCGATGAAGTTCCTGCAATGCTTCATCCTGTCGTGGTTCAGGATGAGCGAGCAGCCAGTCTTCGCGAAAGCGCTCCATCTCACGGAGCTTTTCAGCAGGCAGTGAGTCGGCCAGTCGAAAGGTGATGAAGTAGGTGGCTCCATCCTGGGTCCAATGAGGCAGTTTACGCCGGAGTTTGATAATGGGACACGACGAATCCAGCGGCTCGAAATCAGGCGGCCCATCACGAAAACTCATGCGTTACTTTGGAGGATAGCCGTCCCGGCTGTCAACGGGAGACAGGCTTCCAGCCTGTCCTGCGCGCGAATGATAACGCTGGATAAAAGCTTTAGGCAGGACACCTAACATCCGATGCCGATCACCCCCTCACAATCCTCGGCTCCACCTGCAGACACCTTAGCCCACCACCCTGCAGCCACCCCTCGTCATTCCTCAGGATGGCACGAAGTGTGGCCGGAGGCTTGGGACCGCCCATGTAGGTGTCTGCTTTGATCAGCGTGATCGTGAGCGTGCCATCGGAGTGCAGCAGCACGGTCTGCGGCTTGTCGCTGTCGAACCAGCCGTCTTCGGTGAAGACGATGATCTTGTCGGCCTCGCGCTGGTTTTTGCACACACGGGCCCCAGCGCTGGCGGGCTTGAGAATGAGGGTGAGCGCCTCGCCCTTCTCGCTGACACTGCTGGTCCAGGCATCGCTTGTCTGCTCGGCGCGCGCGCGCTCGGCATCCAGCAGCTTGTGCCACTTCGCATTCACTTCAGCCGCGGCAGCCACGGGCAGCGTCAGGCTGAGATCCATCGAGCCCGGGTGGCAGGAGTTCCCGCAGCACATCCAGGAGGCGTTGCCGCTGAGCGTGATGGAATCCCCCGCCTTCAAATTCGCTGGCGGCGTGATCTCCGTGCGCAGCATCACATCGCGGTCAAACCCCTGCGCCTTGATCTGAAACATCAGCGTGCGCTCCGGCTCCGGATACACCAGCTCCCCGGCCTTCCAACCGCGCGGCAGTTTCCACTTCATCTGCGTGGGCACGCCGACGATGCCAGGAAAGCGCCAGTAGGTGTGCCAGCCGTGCTCATGCTGCAGCCAGAGACCGACGGTGAAGGGCTGGCCGGGGACGATGGCGGTGGTCTCTGAGACGAGCTGGATCTTGAGGCCGGTCTGAGAGAAAGCTGAAGACTGAAAGAGAAAAGAGGAGAGCAGCAGAAGAAGCAGAAAGCGGGTGAGGCCAAGGAAATGCGCGTGTGTCTGCGGGCGTCTGGTGCTGGCGTTCGGCATCGGTGGAGAAAGCGGTGAAAGAGGTGTGGGCGGAGTGCTGCTGGCAGTATGGATACGCGGCTGGCTGGGGCAAATGGTTCCCAAGATTGGGGGAATGGCTGACAACGGGTGAGCGCTACCAGCGTGTAACCTGAAAACGAAAACACCGCAGGAGATGCCTGCGGTGTCTGCGGATGCCCTGCATGACAGAGCGTAAGCTTGAGAATGCCTGTGCTTCTTACGCAAGGGCGGCGAGGCGCTTGGTCAGGGCGTCCTTGGACTGCACGCCGACGACGCTTTCCACAGCCTTGCCGCCTTTGAAGAAGACGAGCATGGGGATGGAACGCACGCTGAACTGCGCGGAGAGGTTGGGGGATTCATCCACGTTCACCTTGCCGATCTTGACCTTGCCGGCCTGCTCTTTGGCCAGATCATCGAGGATGGGTCCCAGCATGCGGCAGGGCCCGCACCATTCAGCCCAGAAATCCACGATCACCGGCACGGTGGAGGAGGAGATTTCGGCTTCAAAATTTGCTTCGGTGAGGGTGACGACTGCTTCGCTGGCCATGATGTGGATGGGGTGGGTGTGTGAGAGGGGTTACGGCCGCACGCTGGCATCGGAGACACATGAATCAACGAAAGTTTTCGCCCACCCGGGCTGGCAGAGTGAAAAAAGCCGCCGCAGGCCGAATGTGACGGCATTTCCAGCGGCCCCAGAGATTGGAGTCAATCAGGCAAAGGATTCATTTCGGCGGAGTTGTTGCCAGGATTGGCGGACGAATGTGAAAAACTCTTTCTTGCCGTTTGGAGGGACTCACGGCTGAATGGCAGTCCATGAAGCCAAGCCGCCACTCTGCGGGCCTCACGGGCCGGAGGTTGAAGCGTCTGCTGCATCAGCTGTGCGACCGTGCGCAGGATGATGTGCGGAGGATGGCCGTGCATGAAGAGAGCGCCACTCACCAGCTGCGCGTGCGCATGAAGAAGATGCTGGCGCTGCTGCGGCTGGCGCAGGCAGGCATGGAGGAGCAGACGATGCAGGCCATGCGGCTACACCTGCGCACGGTGAAAAACGCCTGCGCCGGAAACCGCGAGCAGGTGGTGCGCTGCCGGCTGATCGACAAACTGGCGCGCCGCTTTCATCTGGAGCCCAGGCACCGCCCGCAGCTGCTGGGCACGGGGACAAGGGCCCCTGCCGCCGCAGGCCTGCTGCACCAGCTTTACGCGATGGGCCGTCTCATTGACAGCACGTGCATCGAGTCGCTGACAGAGGAGCAGATTCTGGAGGAGCATGCACGCTGCTACCGCAAGGGGCGGCGGCTGATGAAGGAGGCCTGCGAGACAACGAACTGCCGCACGCTGCACCGCTGGCGGCACCGGGTGAAGGACCTGTATTTCCAGACGCTGGCACTCTCCCACCTGCGGGGCTCTGCCCGGCGCATCCGGCGCGCGCAGCGGCTGGGCCATCTGCTGGGGCGGGATCAGGATCTGGCAAATCTGGCCACGGAGCCCGCCTTTGCCGTACGGCGCAGCCCATGGCAGGAGGTGATGCAGGAGCACCGCGAGGAGCTGCGCGAGCGCTATCTCGCCCTGGGGCACAAGCTGTATGCACCGGCCAACACCCGCTTCAGCGGGCGGATCCTGCAGGATGCGTGAGCGTTATCGGAAGCTCAAAAACACCCACATCTGCTGCATTCGAGCATTTCGTGGTATTCGTGACTCCTGCGCCGCCATTCGCAGACAACGTTCCGCTTGATGATTGCAGGCCTCACGCGGCTGACTGGGGACAGCCAGCCCTGCCAGCTGCCCTGCCCTACAGGCCTGCGGCGCGGCGGGCGTCCTGCACCAGGTGGATGAAGCGGGTGCGCTCGCCTGAGGTGTCGGCGCCCTGGCCCTGTTTGGCGAGGTTCAGCACGAGGTCGTGATTCAGGCCGCCGATGTGGTCTGCACCACGCAGCAGGAGGCCAAAGCCGACGACGGAGGTCTCAAAGACGAAGTCCTCGCGCGCATTGAGCAGGGAGTAGCCGCGGTCGATGACCTGGAGCTTGCTGCTGTCGAAGGGGCCGACGGTCTGGGAGGTGAAGTGGGAGTTTGGCAGGGTGACGGTGGCCACCTGGCGGACATTGTCTCCAGTGCCATTGGGCTGAAATTCATACCAGAGCACATGGCTGCCAGCGCTGCGGCGCTCAGCGGCGGCGAGGTGGCGCTCGCAGAGCATGCGGAACTGTTTGACGTTGGCCTGGTCAAAGCTGACCTGCACGGGGAAGGCTGCGTCTGAGGCGAGCACGGCAGACTGGTCTGCCGGGAGCTGGATGACCACACGCATGAGACGGTTGGCGGGGTTCCACGGGCAGGAGGCCACTTCAGCCTTCCATGAGTGGATGTAAAGGGAGGGGCGCTCGGGCTTGGTCTCGGGCTTTTCCTGCAGGGCTGCCGCCGGCGCGGGAGAGGCAAAGATCTCGCCTTTGGGCTTGGCAGGGAGCAGCGGGCGCAGCTGGGCGGGGTGCAGGTTGTACTGGTCGGAAGCCTGCTTGGTGGTGCTGACGAAGACTCCGCGTCCGGAGGTCATGGCAAACCCCTGGGCCGGGGCGGCAGCAGGAGCTGCTGACTTGGCAGCGGGTGCTGGGGCGGTCTTGGCCACCGCCACCTCAGGCGCTGCGTGAGCCGGCACTGGCGTGGGGACTTGTGCAGGCGGCACGGCGACGACCTCCACCTCCTTCTTTTCCACGGCTGCAGTCACGACCTGAGGTGCTGGCGCGGGGACAGCAACCACTTTAGGTGCTGGTGCTGGCAGAGCTTGGGGAGCGGCTATTTTTGCAGTGGCAGTCAGCTGCGGAGCGGGTGCGGCATCTGGCTTCGGGGCGGGGCTGCCCTGCTCTGCGGCGGTGCGCATATCAGGGGCAAAGGACCAGCCTGCAAAGAAGGCGGCCCCGGTGAGGGTGGCCACAGCCGCGATCTTTGCCAGCGTGCCCATGACGGGCCAGAAGAGCTGCGGCGCGGGCTTGCGCGGCGCGCGGGGCATCATGGGCTGGATGCGGCGCGGGAGATTGGCAGGGTGCAGCACAGCGTGGCGCTGCTCATGCGTCAGGCGTGCCAGCGGGATGGGCGCTCCATGGCGCAGGGCATCGGTCACGGCCTCGATCTGCTCCAGCTCATGGGCGGCGGCGGGCGTGCTGGCCAGCATCTCGTGCATGGCACGCGCCTCCTCTCCGCTGAGCTCTCCGAGCGCGTAGGCGGTGAAGTGGGGATTGTCCTGAAGGGGGTTCATGATCTTGTGGGGATGTATTCTTCGCTGACGTCGTTGTTCATGAGCTCGCGCAGCTTCTTGATGGCATGGTGCATGATGAAGCCGACATTGCCGATGCTGAGACCGGTGATGCCTGCGATCTCCTGGTAGGAGCAGTCGTGGAGAAACTTGAGCCGGACGACCTCGCGCTGATTGGGGCGCAGGCGGTCCACGCATTTCCAGATCCGCTCATAGAGCTCGTGCGTGCCGGCATGCTGGGCGGGGTCGGGCTCGTGGTCGGTGGCGGCCTCGATGAGCTCCTCATTGCCCAGGTCCAGACGCTGCTCCTTGCGGAGGATGTCAAAGGCGCGGTTGCGGCAGACGGTGAAGAGCCAGGATTTGAGATTTTCCCGCACGCGCTCGGGCTCGCTGAGGTAGAGGCGCAGCATGGCGTCCTGCACGACATCCCGCGCACGCTCGGTGTCTCCACCGAGGATGCCGGTCGTGTAGGCGATGAGCGTGCTTTCATGCTGATCCAGGGCACGTCTGACCAACACGGCGGCTTCATCCTGTACGTGGGGGTCGGGCATGCGTAAGTTCAGGGTTGGAACGAGCGGACACGGCAGGAAATTAGGCCGGACGGAAAGTTGACGCCATTTTTCGGCTTGGAAACCGCAATTTTCAGCCACTCCCCCGCATCTGGGAGGAGCATGAAGCCACACCGAATGACTGCTTTCGTCATTCGGTGTGGCTAGGCTCTCACCACCCGCCGCCGAGGGCCTTGACCAAGGCCACGGTGGCCAGCAGGCGGCGGGAGCGGATGTTGATGGCGCTGACCTCGGCATTCAGTGCGGAGGCCTGGGCTGTGGTCACATTGATGTAGCTCAGCGTGCCGGCCTGGTATTGGTTCACAGCGATGCGCTCGCTCTCACGGGCGGCGCGCACGGCTTCATCCTGGGCCAGGGATTCGGCGGAGAGGATGCGCAGGGTGGAGAGGGCGTCCTCGGTCTCCTGCATGGCGGTGAGCACGGCCTGGCGGTAGTCGGCCACGGTCTGGCGCCAGGTGGCGTCCGCCTGGGCCTTGGCGGCGATGCGCTGGCCGCTGTCCAGGAGGTTGAAGGTGGCGTCGGGGCCAAAGGACCAGTAATTGTTTCCCTGCGCGAGGAGATTGGTCAGAGCGCGCCAGCCAGAGGAGGCACTGAAGGAGATGGTGGGAAAGAAGGCGGCGATGGCAGCACCGATGCGCTCATTGGCGGCAGCCACACGGCGCTCAGCCGCAGCGATGTCCGGCCGGCGCTGCAGCAGCGTGGAGGGCGCATTGGAGGGCAGGCCGGGGATGTGGGTGGCCAGTGTGGCGGGCTTCAGTCCAAACTCCGCCGGAGTGCGCCCCGTGAGCACGGCGATGGCATGCTCCATGGTGGCGCGGTTGACGCCCACGTCGATGAGTGCGGCACGCGCGGTCGCGAGCTGCGTGGCCGCAAGGGCCACGTCCGCCTCCGAGGCCACGCCCTGGGCCTTGCGGTTTTGGGTCAGTTCCAGCGACTTGGCGTAGCTGGCCACCTGGCGCTCCAGAAGGTTTTTCTGGGCATCCGCAGCACGCAGAGTGAAGTAGCTCTGCGCGGCCTGCGCCTGCAGGGTGAGGCGCATGGTTTCCACATCGGCCCTGGCGGCTTCGGAGTCAGCCTTGGTGGCCTTGGCGCTGTGGCGCAGGCGCCCCCAGACGTCGATCTCCCAGTTGGCCTGGCCGCTGATCGACTGGATCTTCTTCACCCCAGATCCTGCCCTGGCAGCATTGATGGAGTTCGCGCTGCCGCCACCACCCAGGGCACCACTCATGTTCACCGTGTAGTCGGCGCTGGTGGAGGCGGTGGGCAGGAAGGCAAACTTGGCGGCGGTGAGCAGCGCCGAGGTCTGCTGCGCCTTGGCCACGGCGGACTGGAGAGACTGGTTGGACACTTCCAGGCTCTGCATGATGGCGTCGAGGTCCCTGTCATGGAAGATGGACCACCAGTTTCCACGCGGCAGATGGTCCGCAGGCACGGCCACCTTCCATTCTTTGCTCTCCTTGAAATGGGCAGGCAGCTTCATGGCAGGAGCCTGCTTTTTGGGAGAGAAACTGCAGCCGGCCGCAGCCAGTGTGAGCAGTGGGAGAAGGAGACGGTTCATCATAGGGTAACAGGAGCGGAGGCGGGCAGCGTCACGGCTGAAATGTGGTGCTTTTTCAGGAATCGAAGCCGCAGGCTGTCGAGAAAGAGATACACAACCGGCGTGGTGTAAAGCGTGAGCACCTGGCTGACGATGAGCCCGCCCACCACGGCGATGCCCAGCGGGCGGCGCAGCTCGGAGCCCACACCAGTACCAAAAGCCAGCGGCACCGCGCCCAGCAGCGCTGCGGCGGTGGTCATCAGGATGGGGCGCAGGCGCAGCTGGCAGGCCTGGTAAATGGCTTGAAAGGAGTCCAGCCCGCGTTCGCGCTCGGACTCCAGCGCAAAGTCGATCATCATGATGGCGTTCTTTTTAACAATGCCGATGAGCAGAAAGATGCCGATCATGGCCATGACATTGAAGTCCATGCCAAAGACATACAGCGCCAGCAGCGCCCCCACCCCGGCGGAGGGCAGCGTGGAGAGGATGGTGAGCGGGTGCAGGAAGCTCTCGTAAAGAATGCCCAGCACAAGGTAGATGACGATGAGCGCGGTGAGGATTAGGATGGGCTGGTTGTTCAGCGAGGCCTGGAAAGCGCCCGCCGTTCCAGCAAAGATGCGCTGCACGTCTTCCGGCAGATTCAGCTTGTCCACGGTTTCTGTCACGGCTTCGGTGGCCTGGGCAAAGGACGTGCCGGGAGCCACATTGAAGGAGAAGGTGAGCGCGGTGAACTGCCCCTGATGGCTGATGGAGAGCGGCGCGGGCGCTGCCTCCCAGCGGGTCAGCTGATTCAGCGGCACCAGCTTGCCGGAGGTGGCGCGCACCATCACGTGCTCGAGGGCTCCGGCGTCGTCGTTTTGAGAGGCCTCCAGAATGACACGGTACTGGTTCAGAGGCGCATAGATGGTGGAGACCATGCGCTGGCCAAAGGAGCTGTTGAGCGCCGCATCCACGGCCTGCATGCTCACGCCGATGCGGGCGCAGGCGTCGCGGTCCACCACGAGGCGGGTCACGGTCCCTTTGTCTTCAAAGTCGCTGTTCACATCCGTGAGCTCCTTGAGCCCCAGCAGAGCCAGCCGCACCTTGGGCTCCACATTGCGGAGGGTGGCCACGTCATTGGCCATCAGGGTGTACTGATACAGCGCACGGCTGGAGCGGCCGCCGATGCGCAGATCCTGCGATGGCATGAGCAGCAGCATGGCCCCGGGGATTTTGGAGAGCTTGCCACGGAACCGCGCCAGGATGACGTCCATGGGCTCACGCTCTGCCAGGGGCTTGAGCGCCACGAAGACACGTCCGGTGTTTTTGGGGCCGCCCATGCGGGAGTCAGAGCCGCAGCTGGCATTGAGCTTGGCCACCGCTGGGTCGTTCTGCACGAGGCTGGCGATCGTGATGATCTTGTCGCGCATGGCCTGGAAGGAGATGTTCTGGTCGGCGCTGATGTTGCCGATGAGCAGCCCGTTGTCCTGCTGTGGGAAGAACCCCTTGGGGATCGTGACATAGAGCCAGCCGGTGAGCCCCACAATGCCAAGAAGCGAGCAGAGCGTGAGCCAGCGATGGCGCAGCGCGATGTGCAGCGTGTAGGCATAGAAGGACTGCACCCAGAGGAAAACCCCCTCTGAAAACCGGGCAAAAAAGCCCGGCTTGTGGTCATGGGCATCCGCCCTGACCATGCGTGCGCACATCATGGGCGTCGTGGTGAGGGATACCACGAGGGAAACGGCGATGGCTACGGAGAGCACCACGGCAAATTCCCGGAACAGCAGCCCCATGAGCCCGCCCATGAGCAGGATGGGGATGAACACCGCCACGAGCGAAATGCTCATGGAGATGACGGTGAAGGTGACCTCCCGCGTGCCGCGCCGCGCCGCCTCCATCACGGGCATGCCGCTTTCGATGTGGCGCGTGATGTTTTCCAAAACCACAACTGCATCGTCCACCACAAAGCCGGTGCTGATGGTGAGAGCCATGAGGGAAAGATTGTCCAGGCTGTAGCCGCAGAGGTACATGACACCAAAGGTGCCGAGCAGGGAGACGGGCACGGCCACACCGGGGATGAGCGTGGCCCGTGCACGGCGCAGGAAGGCAAACACCACCAGAACGACTAGACCAATGGCGATGAGAAGCGAGTGTTGCACATCATCGATCGAGGCCTTGATCGTGATGGTGCGCTCCATGGTGATCTCCAGGTTCATGGCTGCGGGGATCATGGCCTTCAGACGCGGCATGAGGGCTTTGATCTTGTCCACAACCTCGATGATGTTGGCTCCTGCCTGGCGGAAGACGATGAATGAGACGGAAGCCTTGCCATTGGTGCTGCCGTAGTTGTAGGCGTCCTGCACAGCATCGGTCACCTCTCCGAGATCAGCTAGGCGCACGGCGGCGCCGTTGCTGTAGCTGACGATGATTTTCTTGTACTCGTCCGCATGGGAGAGCTGGTCGCTCGCCACCACCTGCCAGCGGTGGGTGCGGTCCTCCACCACCCCCTTGGGTCGCGTCACGTTTGCGCCAGTGATCGCGGCGCGCACGTCCTCCATGGTCAGATTGGCCCGCGTGAGGGCGGGCATGCTCATGGTGGCGCGCACAGCAGGCAGCGAGCTGCCGCCGATGCTGACATTACCCACCCCGTCCACCTGGGAGATCTTTTGCGCGATCACGGTCGAGGCCACGTCATACATCTGTCCTGGCGTCGCCACGTCCGAAGTCAGCGCCATGATCATGATCGGCGAGTCCGCCGTGTTCATCTTGCGGTAGGTCGGATTTCCCGGCATGCCGGTGGGCAGCAGGCTGCGGGAGGCATTGATGGCGGCCTCCACATCCCGCGCGGCGCTGTCCACATCCCTGCTGATGTCAAACTGCAGGCTGATGCTGGTGCTCCCCATGGAGGAGGACGATGTCATCTCTGTGACACCTGCAATGCGTCCCAGCGCACGCTCCAGCGGCGTGGCCACGGTGGCGGCCATCGTCTCCGGACTGGCGCCGGGCAGCGATGCGGAGACGGAGATGGAGGGCATGTCCACCTGCGGCAGCGGAGACACTGGCAGGCTGGTGTAGGCCAGCGCACCTGCCAATGCAACCGCCAGCGTGGCGAGCGTCGTCGCCACGGGCCGGTGAATGAAGGTGTCCGTAAAACTCATGCGATGGCTGGGCTTGCTAGGGTGGACTGCTCCGCCACCTGCTGACGATGTGCAGAGGGGGCAATTCGGTCAAAGATGAGATAAATGACCGGCGTGGTGAAAAGTGTGAGCAGCTGGCTGAAAAGCAGGCCACCCACCATGGTGAGGCCCAGCGGATGGCGCAGCTCTGAGCCCTCCCCGGTGCCGATCATGAGCGGCAGTGCGCCGAGCAGCGCAGCCAGCGTGGTCATGAGGATGGGGCGGAAACGCAGCAGGCACGCCTGGTAGATGGCCTCCCGCGGAGCCATGCCGTGCTCGCGCTCGGCCTCGATGGCAAAGTCGATCATCATGATGGCGTTCTTTTTCACAATGCCGATGAGCAGCACGATCCCGATGATGGCCATGACGCCGAGCTCGCTGTGCGTCAGCTCCAGCGCCAGCAGCGCGCCCACGGCGGCTGAGGGCAGCGTGGACAGAATCGTGAGCGGGTGGATGAAGCTCTCATACAATATGCCGAGCACGAGGTACATGACCACGACGGCGGCAAGGATGAGCAGGAGCTGATTGCTCAGCGCACTCTGGAAGGCCAGTGCCGTGCCGGCAAAAGCGGTCTCGATGCTCTCGGGCATCTCGATCTCGTTCTTGATCCGCTGGATCTCCGCCACCGCCGCCCCCAGGGAGACGCCTGGAGCAAGATTGAAAGACACCGTGGCGGCTGGAAACTGATCCTGATGCGCGATGGCCAGCGTGGCGGGTTCTTCAACGATCCTGGCCACCGTGTTCAGCAGCACCTGCTGGCCGCTGGTGGAGGGCACACGCACCTGGTCAAAGGCTGCCAGCCCCTCCTGAAACTCCAGGTCATGCTCCAGCACCACACGGTACTGCCCGCTCTGGGTGAAGATGGTGGAGACGAGCCGCTGGCCAAAGGCATTGTAAAGCGCGGCATCGATGGCGGCGACGGTGACTCCAAGACGGCTGGCGGTTTCGCGGTCGATGATGACACGCGCCTGCAGGCCTCGATCAAGCAGATCATCGGCCACATCAGCGAGCAGCGGAGACTCACGCAGCTCCTCCACGAGGGCGTGCGTCCAGTCCTGCAGTGATTCGATGTCGGGGGACTGCAAGGTGAACTGGAACTGCGTACGGCTGACGCGGTCTTCGATGTTAAGATCCTGCACCGGCTGGAGGTAGAGCTGCACGTCGGGCAGGCGGTTGGCCTTGTCCTGCAGCCGGCGCACGACCTGCATGGCGGTGGCATCGCGCTCATGTCGCGGGCGCAGGTTGATGAGCAGGCGGCCGGTGTTGGGCGTGGTGTTCACACCATCCACACCGATGAATGAGGAGACGCTCTGCACGGCATTGTCTTCAAGAATGAGCCGCGCCAGCGCCTGCTGCCGCCGCCCAAGCGCTGAGAAGGACACATTCTGCGGAGCCTCCACAAAGCCCTGGATGAGCCCCGTGTCCTGCAGGGGGAAGAACCCTTTGGACACGCTCTCATAGAGCACGCCGGTGGCCACGAGAGTAGCAATGAAGACGAGCATCGTCGTTGCCCCATGATTGAGCACCACACGCAGCACGCGGCCATAGACGGCGATGATGGCATCAAATCCGCGTGCGACCATCTGTGCTACGGGCCCCTCCCCGCCGTGCCTGAGCAGGCGCGCGCACATCATGGGAGTAAGCGTGAGGGAGACAAAGGCGGAGATGATGATGGAAATGGCCAGCGTGATGGCAAACTCGCGAAAGAGGCGGCCCACCACGTCCTGCATGAAGAGCAGCGGAATGAGCACGGCGATGAGCGAGAGCGTGAGCGAGATGATGGTGAAGCCGATCTGCCGCGCACCTTTGAGGGCGGCCTCCATGGGGGAGTCTCCATGCTCGATGTAGCGCGCGATGTTTTCGATCATCACGATGGCGTCATCCACCACGAAGCCGGTGGCGATGGTCAGCGCCATGAGCGTGAGGTTGTTCAGGCTGAAGCCAAAGACCCACATGACGGCAAAGGTGCCCACAAGGGAGAGCGGCACGGCCACGGCGGGAATGATGGTGGCGCTGAAGCTGCGCAGGAAGACGAAGATGACGGCCACCACCAGCACGATGGAGAGCAGCAGCTCATACTGCACGTCCTCCACGGAGGCGCGGATGGTGGTGGTGCGGTCCGTGAGGAGCTGCACGTCCACGGCCTTGGGCAGATTTTCCTTCAGCTTTGGGATCAGCCCTTTGATGCGGTCCGCCACTTCAATGACGTTGGCTCCAGGCTGGCGCTGCACATTGACGACGACGGCGGGCTGAACATCCGCCCACGCTGCCAGGCGCACGTTTTCCGCCTCGTCCACCACATCGGCCACATCGATGACGCGCACTGGGGCGTTGTTGCGCCAGGCGATCACGAGATTGCGGTAGTCATCCACGGAGATGAGCTGGTCATTCGCATCCACAGTGCTGCTGCGTGTGGCGCTGTCGAAGCCGCCCTTCGGCTGGTTCACATTCCCCATGGCGATGGCATTTCGCAGGTCCTCGGTGCTGAGGCCGCGGGCGGAAAGCGCCACCGGATTGGCCCGGATGCGCACAGCCGGACGCATGCCGCCGCTGAGTGAGACGAGCCCAACGCCGGAGATCTGGGAGAGCTTGGGCACGAGGCGCGTGTCTGCGGCATCCTGCACCTTGATGAGCGGCAGCGTGTGTGAGGTCAGCGCCATCGTGATGATAGGCGCATCGGCGGGATTGACCTTGTTGTAAACCGGCGGGTTGGGCAGATCCGTGGGCAGCAGCGTGGCGGCGGCATTGATGGCGGCCTGCACGCTCTGCTCGGCGATGTCGAGCTTCAGCCCCAGCGTGAAGCGCAGCGTGATGACGGAGGAGCCGCCGCTGCTGATGGAGTACATCTGCGCCAGGCCGGGCATCTGCCCAAACTGGCGCTCCAGCGGCGCGGTGACAGAAGACGTCATCACCTCCGGACCTGCGCCAGGGTAAAGAGTTACGACTTGGATGGTGGGGTAGTCCACCTGCGGCAGTGCGGACACTGGCAGCAGACGGTAGGCCAGTCCCCCCACCAGCAGGACGGCCACCATCAGCAGCGTGGTGGCGACGGGCCGCTCGATGAAGATGCGTGAGGGATTCATGCGTATGGGGTCAAGCAGTTGCCGTCATCAGGGGAGCATGGCGGCCTTGTCGCCCTTGCCCTTCCCTTTTTCTTTGTCCTGATCACCGCTTTTGGCCAGCCTGCCCGCAGATGGCTTGCCAGGAATGATGACCTCCACCTTGGCTCCATCTCGCAGGCGGTCCACTCCCTGCGTGATGACTTTGTCCCCGGGCTTGAGCCCCTCCGTGATGAGCACGCGATCCCCCTGCGTGGGGCCGGTGGTGACGGTGTGCATGCTGACGGTGCTGTCCGCCTCCTGCAGCACATAGACATACGCGCCCTTGGACCCGCGCTGGATGCAGTTGGTCGGGGCCACAATGGCATTAGGCACGGTATTGACGAGCAGACGCGCAATCACAAACTGATTGGGGAACAGCAGGCCGTCGGCATTGGGAAGCTGCGCCTTCAGCTTGAGCGTGCCGGAAGTGAGGTCGATCTGGTTGTCCGTGGTGAGCAGATGGCCGCGACCGAGCAGCTTGTTCATCTCCTTGTCCACGGCTTCCACCTGCACTTTGTCTCCGGAGGCCAGACGCCTGCGCACGGCATCCACACGCTCCTGCGGGATGTTGCAAATGAGGCCGATGGGGTCCATCTGCGTGATGATGACCAGCCCGTTGGCATCGGTGGAGCGGATCATATTGCCCGGGTCCACCTGGCGCAGCCCCACGCGCCCCGTGAGCGGAGCAGTGACCTTGGTGTAGTTCAGCTGCAAGGCCGCACTGGCCACAGCCGCACGGTCTGAGGTGAGTGCGGCATCGTACTGGCGCACAAGCGAGGCCTGCGTGTCCACCTGCTGTCGGGCGATGGAGTCCTGCTTGAGCAGCATGGTGTAGCGATCCATGTCCTTGTGGGCATTGGCCAGCAGCGCCTCGTCACGCTCCAGCTGCCCTTTGGCCTGATCCAGCGTCACCTGAAAGGGACGCGGGTCGATCTCTGCCAGCAGGTCCCCGGCTTTGACCATCTGCCCTTCAACAAAATTCACCTTGTCGAGCTGGCCGTCCACACGGCTGCGCACAGTGACGACATACAGCGGCGTGACAGTACCAGCCAGGCTGACCCATTCGTCAAAATTCTCCTGCTTCACCTCCCCCACCGTGACGGCGGCGGTCCCCCCACGTGATCCCCTGCCCCCCGGCGCTCCGGCCGCCGGAGGCTCAGGCCGGTGCATCCACAGCCAGCCGCAGCCGATGAGAGCTAAGAAAATGATGCTAAAGCATCCGGCGCGCCCTTTAGCGGAGGGCTGATTGGAGGGGAGGTTGGTTTCGTTCATGTCAGGTGTCTGGGCGTGCGAAGTGATGGAACAGGCGCCCGAAAGCAAAGTTCCGATCATGCGCAGCAGTGCTACGAATCTGACATGCGCTGAGTAGCAGTCCAGCAGCAGGAAAGGCGAAGAAAAAAAAAGAACCGTTATTGTCCCATCCTCAAAGTCATTAGCCGCACAAGCTCAGCCCCTAAAGCATGTGGCGCTGAGCACGAAACACTTGTCAGCAACACCCTCAAACCCAAATCATTTTAAATCATCCTGGCCACAAATCATTCTGGCCACCAGTCACCTCCTGCGAGGCATCATTGTCAATTCCCTGCCAGCTCACTTCGAAGCCCTCGCTCTGAAGTCATCCTTTAAACACTCTGATCCATGCGCTTGTTTGAAATGGATGCACCATGCTGAAATCAGAATGGTGGAGGCGAGGGGAGTTGAACCCCTGTTTCAATTATCGGTGTTCACGGGTGTTTGAGAACGCCTTAATTTGTTGATATTGAGTAAACTTATCATCATCAAACATTGACAAATCTCACGGGATGTTCTTAGCTGGGTTCTTAGTTATGGCAAGCATCTGGAAACACCCCGAGAGCAAATACTGGTTCGCCTGTATCAGAACGGCTGAAGGAAAGAGGACCAAAAAGTCCACAAAAACCACAGACAGAGTACTTGCAAAAAAACTGGCAGATCAGTTTGAGGAAGCTGCCAGCAAAAAGAAGACGGCTCTCAATACGCGAAGGGTTATTCAGGAGCTCCATGCTTCGATCACTGGCGAAGATTTAGTTTTTCCCAGCGTGCGCGAACATGTCGAGGGGTGGGTATCAGGCAAACAGGGAGAGGTGGCCGCAGCCACGCTTGTGTTCTACCAAGGTGTGGCGAAAAAATTCCTGTCGTGGCTTGGTGATCGTTCAAAAAACGATCTGGCAGCGATCACCGAGGACCACATAAAGGATTTCAGGCTGCACGAAGCTGAGAAGCTCTCTGCTAAAACGGTAAATCATGAGATCAAAACATTGAAGATGATTTTTCGGGAGGCAATGAGGCGAAAACTCATCACAGATGATCCCACCCTAAGCGTCAAATTCTTGAAGAGGAAGGCACCAACAAAAAAGGCAGTTTTCAGCCCGGAACAGATCCGGCGAATACTCGATGCCTCTGACGACGAATGGAGATCCATGGTGATGTTTGCCCTCTATACCGGCCAGCGTCTCATTGACATCGCATCTCTCAAATCTTCAAATGTCGATCTTGAGAAAGGAGTGATCAGTCTGACAACGCGCAAGACTAACAAACAGTTGATCATCCCAATAGCAACGCCACTTCGGAAGCATATCAACCTTTTGAAGCTTGATCCCGCAGTGGGTTCAGCACTTCATCCAAGGGCCTGTAAAATCGTGGATCAACAGGGGAAGAGCGGCCACCTGAGCAATCAGTTCAGCTCGATTCTGGCAAAGGCCGGTCTGCGCAAAAAGAAGCCACACCGGAAAACTGGAGTCGGCAAGGGAAGCGGTCGAGATGAGTCTGGATTGTCATTCCACAGCTTCAGACACACGGCGGTTACCAGACTCAAAGAAGCAGGAGTTCCTGAAGCCGTTGTCATGGAACTGATTGGCCATGACAGCGAGCAAATGAGCGCCCTGTATACGAATGTGGGAGAGGATGCACTCAAAAAGGCATCCGAATCAATGCATGATTGGGAGAGTTGAAGAAAGCACTTCATGAAACCCCATTAACGTTGAGACAGTCCGGATCAGTCCCCTTCCCTTCCGACCTCAAACATCCTCGCTGTGACCGCACTTGGAAGGCTCTGACCAAATGGCTCAAATCGAAGGGAGAAGCCGATGCCAAACCCGTCCACGCCCTCAGGAAGTCCATCGGCTCCCTCATGGCCAACAAATTCGGGATCCATGCTGCTCAACGCCTCCTGAGACACACCAGCCCGACCATCACCTCGAAGTTCTACACAGACAGGACAGCTTCAGTTTTGCCGGGTGTTGGGGCGTTGTTTGAATCCTGAATGACTAATTTCTTTCGAGAATGAGTTGTGGACCTCCACACTATCTACTTGTTGAGCTGCAAATGGCGGTGAGGGAGGAAAAATCCACACCCAACACCAAATCATTGAATCACAAAGAACTAAGAGCAACCGACTTGAGGATAGTGTGACAGAAGAGTGTGACAAGGCAAGCTCTCATTACAATGTTCACACGAACAAGTTTTCCTTTACAACGATTGCGAAACATACGAAATGTGAACGATGAATGAGTTTGAAGTGAACTGCGTAACCAAACCGAATCGCTATAGCACGCATGACCATATCACCCACATAGGGAACAATACCCAAAACTGGTGCATGACTCGTGAAACGGCCATCGCACGAATCGAGGCAAAAACAGAAGCCTATTTTACTTTAGACCGCGTTTCTGGAAAAAAAGCCTATATCGGTGTGGTGCGGGAAGCTGGCAAAGTTCCTTATCTTCGCACCTACGCTGACGGGAAATGGAACAACAATCTTCTGGAGCAAGCCGAGTGCTCAAATTGTAAAGTCGTCGCTTAGGAAGGCAGACGCGGTCCGACTATGCGCCAAAAAGTTGGAGACTTTTTTCAGGATCACTACCCTGCGTTGACTCCGTTTGTGGAGACGCAGGCGCGAACTGATTTCAAGGCTGCTAGAGCGTACGCCATATCACTTTTGGACATTCACGATGCGGCCACTGGAGCACGCGCGGGCAGGCCTCCTATTCAATACGAAGCCTTGAAAAGGTCCGCCCTGATACTCGCGGTTACTGCATGGGAATCTTTTGTCGAAGACACCGTCCAGCAGCAGCTTGAATTTCAGCTCAATTTGGCTGCAAGCCCATCATCCGTGCAATCAGTGTTCAACAGGGTGGCAAACGAATGGCTCTCTTCCGATGAACCAAAACGGCTTACTGACAAGCTCATAAACTGGACAGGAGATTCATGGAAGAATTTTGTCAGAGCTTCATTGACCGCCAAACTCGAAAAGTTTCACACTCCCAACACCGAAAACGTTGAAAGTTTAATCGAACGCTACCTAGGACACAAGGCGATTAGCAAATCGTGGTCGTGGCAAGGCGTCTCGAACATCAAGGCAAAAAAAGAGTTAGATGCATTGATCAAGGTCCGTGGTCGTGCCGTTCATCGCGGGATGCGAATGCATCCAATGTCACAGCCAGAAAAGACGATGAAACGCCAAACCGTGGTGCATGCACTCAATCTAATCTACAACCTTGTGGACTCGACAGAAAAGGCCTTGAATATTGCCCCAAAAATCGTGCCCACACAACCCCCTCCCCCCGAGGGTTAATTATGCGTTATACTAAACTCCACGCTGAGAAGAGAGCGGCCTATGAAGCGGCTAAACCAAAACGATTTGGCTCGGTTCACGAGAGAATGAAATACTTGTCGCATTTGGCCTCCGAAGCCTATGGCAATCACCATGAGATTTTGTTGGCACATCCCAAACTCGAAGAGATGCGCCAAGTGATTTTCGATCTGGAAAACGAAGTTTCGCTAAACGATTGCGATCACCTTTCGAGGGCGGCGGGAAAACGAAAGGCCTTTATCGTCACCGCTGGAAAATAAAAGCTGAGTCAAAAATATGGGATACTGCGATAAGCTAATAGTAACAATTTCCTGCGAGCATTGTGGGATTACCGAAGACAACTGCGCTAAAGACTACGGCGGGGGCTATGGAGGGCCTGCATGGGAGCGAATGAGTTCTTTTTCAAATTTCGACGTGGTGGACAAGCACACCGAAAAGAGAGGGCCTGACATCCAATCGGCGATCTGCAAGAAGTGCGGGAAAGCGGCAAAGATTGATGATCGGTATGTCCAGTGAAGCCACACTGGTCTGTTTGGAATATCGTTAAGACACCTTCAACCCTCCCCCTCCATTACAAAAAGCTCCCGAATTTGGCATTGTGTCCACACATAAACGGACAACCAGGTGTGACCAAGCAGCTAAAAGAAAAGCTCCCCTCCGTAGGAGAAGAGCTTCGCTTTTGTGGTTCAAGCACTCAAACCGACGTGAGTGTCCAGAAGCCCGTGAAGCGCTTCTGTGCGTTTCGGCAGCTCTTGGAGATTCCCATCTTTCAGAGACTCCGTGAACGCATTGAAGAGGCTCCACACGTTTCTCCATTGAAATGCATCATGTTTAGGCTCACGCCATTCATGCAACACGTCAGGGATCAAACGATTGGAGCACACACCAACATCGACCGCCCTGACAATGAGGTCGTGGGCTTTGACGTCATCAATTCCAGCCTGTTTGTAGGCGGCGATGCGTTTATCCATCGAGTGCCATTTCGTCATGAGTTGACCTATGGATCGACTGACCAATTGTGGAAGGTCACGGTTGATGTAGCGGGTGTGTCGGCGTGCCCATTTTATCTCTCCTGAAAATGAGAGGTTGTCGCAGACCATTACCGAGGCACCAGCAACGATTCCTGCGGGAAACGTTTTATCGTGGCTGTTCCGAAGTCCCAAAATATAGCAATAATCCTCTCCCTGGGCTTCTCTCTTCGCATGTATTTCCATGAGGCCAAAATACCTGTTCCCTTCGTGGGACAGGGAATGGGCCTGGTTTCCGATGCGAAGGTTTGTCCGTTTGAGGGTGTTCTGGACGGTGGCGATCAGCTCATGGTGAGGAATCGGATGCCAGCTTGGGGTGGCATGCGGGGTCTTCACTTTGCGGACGTCTTTAAGGTCCACATGAGAGGCTCCACAATGCAGGATGAGGTTGGGGTTTTTGCGTGGGGTGATGATGGGCTGAGGGTCAAGATTCGAGATCATGACGGTGTTTCCTTTCTGTGTTGGGGTTGAGAGCGTCAGGTGTGTTGAACCATGCGCTCGATTCTTTGGATGACAGGGACAGCGAGTAGACGAGCAGCCAGGTCACCAGAGGAGATCCAGTAACCATTCTTCCATTCGACTTTGATGGTGCCGAGTGGAGTGATGATGGTGGCTCGTTTTAGTTTCTCGTGCCTGTCGAAGACGATGGACGAGATGCGTTTCATAAAAAAAGCCAGACACACCGGTTAAGGCATATCTGGCTCCTTGGGGTTTGAGGTTCGATCACAGCTTCATTCCTTGGAGAGAGCGAAGCGTTGAGCGGACTGACTGCATTTCCCTGGCGCTGGCTTTCTGGTCACGGTTGATGACTTTGAGTTTCAAGGACAGATCTCGCAGCAGGTTGAACCCCTCGGTGAACTTGTCACGAATGAGCAAGGTCATGTCGATGGCTTCTTCCATGGGCGTTTTCTGGCCGTCGGAGGGTGTTGGGGTATCGGTTGTGGGACTGTGGAGCATAGGTTTGGGGGTGGGTGGGGGTGAAACAGGCCGAGGTGGTGGCATGTTCACCGGTTTGGACGGTGCAGGGTCTGGTTCGGTTATTCTTATTGGCATGACGATCATTTGCTTGTGCTGGGTATGGAACCGCAGCGGACTCATGTCGTTGATGAGGCTAATGGTGTTGAGACCGAAGCCGAGGGCCTTGATGAGGAAGCGACGGCTTAGGTAGATCGTCACCTCCGGCCCTTCTGCTTTGACGTCAGAGACCGGAACTCGTGTCCAGCCTTCATTGTCGATGTCTTTGCCGAGAAGCAGGAGCTGTCCCTTTGCCCATTCCAGTCCGATGGTTTGGTATCGGTCTGGGTCGTGACAAGGCATGCGCTGAATGAGTTTGATCAGCGCTTCTAGCTTTGCGGGATCCAGAGTGAGGTGGGTTTTGGCCTCCGTCTGGTCTGGAACCGTGATGCGCCAGTCAGGATATTTGCCCTGGATCTGACGGCTTATGAATCGCCAACGTCTTGATGAGAGCTGGACGAATTCATTGTCGGACTTCATTTGCCATTCCCCGTCCTGATTAAACTCCTTCCAGCCAATGAATTTGTTGGAGGGGATGAGAACAGAGCTTTTAATGGAGAGTGTGAACGAATTAGCACTGAAAAGATGCTTTCCGTCTGTCCCTACCACATTGAAGGCTTTGGGGTTGCTGGCGTCGATGAAGGCACCGTTGAGGATGTAGCGGGTCTGATCTGAGCTGGCGCAATCGAGAGCCTGATGAAGTGACTCACGAACGGCAGAAGACAGGACCACGGCTTCGGTTTTTATGCGTGGGATCTGCGGGAACAGCTCAAGAGGAACGGCTTTAACCTTGGAAGCACCGAGGTTTGAGGCCAGAGCGAACCTGATGAGCGTTCCTTGGGCGGTGGTTTCGATGAGAAGGCGCTCTGCTTTGTCAGAGCTTTTGGCGAGCTGATAGAGCTGGTCATATGGGATGAGCACAGCTACAGGCGGACCTTCGGCGGGGTGTTCAAGTCTCAGGGTCACAAAACGGTCCAGATCGGAACCAGTAAGGGCGATCCAGCCGTCATGCGTTCTTTCGACTTTAATGCAGAGCAAAGCAGGCAAGGTGGCTTTGTGGTTGATGACCTTGCCGATGCCTAGAAGTGCGGATTTAAGCTCCGCAATTGGCAGTGGTATGGGTTGCATGGTGTTTGGGGTTGTGGGGTTAAACGCCAAAAAGCCCATGCGCCGGTTAAGGACACATGGGCTTGGGTGCTTTTGGAGGTCAGCCTAGGTACACTTGTACACAGGCTCAGGTTTGTATTTGAGCTGGTCTGTTGTGCATTCTGTATGGCGGATGTCCTCACGCTCTCCGAGGTAAACAGGCTGGTAGATGGAGCCTGACTCCTTGAAGGCGTAGAGGTAACGGCATTCCACGACATCACCGGGATTGGGGATGCCATGGTTGGGCGGGATGGTCACATTGCCGGCAGGGCGAATCTTGCCATTTTCAAACAAGACCAGGAGGACGCTGCGCTTGTCATTGACCTTGGAGACGATGAACGAGGCGGTTTCCACGAACTTATATTTAAGCTGTGGGCCTCCGGCGTTGGGCCTGCCAGGTGTGTATGGTGAGTCGTAGTGCTTGAAAACGACTCCCTCCTTCCCTTCCCTCTTCAGCTCATTGAACACCACGGCCTTTCCAGAACCGAAGTGGGTTTCAACGAGGTGAATGTTCGGGTTGTTGAAGCCATAAAGCATGTCCCGCAGCCGGAGATGACGAACGGCAAACCGAAGTCGCCGCAGGTCTTCTGGTCCGAGAGCCAGCACGTCAAAGGCATGGAAATCATCCCCAACAGCTTCGCCATCGAGAATGAAGTCGTATTTGTAGCCTCTGGCGCTCTGGACAATGGCTTCTGGAACCGCTGTAGGAAACCCCAGCCGGCTGATACCTGTGATGGTGTCGCCTTCCTTTTTAAGGATGAGGCGGCGTCCATCGAACTTTTCCTGCATCCAGTAGTCTGGGTTGATCAGGACGTCATTGAGACAGGCTTCCTCCAAGGGATTGAGGAGCTGGCACTGAATACCGGTGTGTTTCAGCGGTGTGGTGATCGGCTGCATCGCACCAGCGTCGTTGCCGGGGATGTAGCCTTTGGCGGTCTTTTCTTGGATCAGTCTGTCGTAGATCCGTTTGGCTTCTGATTGTGATACCGGGCTTGGCGTCTTGGTGCCGGCGGAGAGCGTTGAACCGCGACGGCCATACGCAAAGTGAACCATGAAGCCGTTGTCCTGGGGACGGATGCTGGCTTGGTAAACCTTGTCGGATGAGCCTTCGCGGAAATAGAGGGTGGTGCTTTCCATGAATGTTGGAGTTCCTTTCTTCAAATGAAAGGAGCCGGACCATCCATGTAGTGGACAATCCGGCTCCTGGGTTTTGTCGTTGGGGAGTGTTAGTAGCCGTAGGGGTCTCGTCGGCCGCTGCGCATCTTCATCTCAAGGATGGACCTGCCGATGTAGAGCATGCCGCAGACGAGGATGATGCTCAGGACCACGGAGAGCGGGAAGAGCACGAAACTGCTGCAGGTCTCCACGAGCATCACCGTCCAGGCTTTGAACTGAGTGATGGCCATGGTAACAAGCGGAGCCACCATGAACACCGGCAGAGCGATGCTGACGGCGACACGGATGTTGAGCTTCATGAACTCCCGAAGGCGTCCCAGAGGAGAGAGCGCGTATTCCAGCTTGCTGAGCATGAACCTGACGACTTCCGCAGCTCTTTCGATGGCGGTAAGACGTGGAAGCTCATGATCAACCTCAGGAACAATCAGCGGTTCAGGCCGCCAGTGTTGAATGAGTGTTTTCTTCAGCTGATTCATCCAGGATCGTGGTTTTGCGGCCGTTGAGAGGTGTTGCGGGTGGTGGGGTTCGTCCCAGTCGTCGTGATGTGGATTCATAATGGTGTTGGCGGGTTTTGGAGCCTAGGGCGGCACCGAGGATGAGGAGGAGAACACAGCCGACAGCGAGGGAACCTGAGGCGATTTGCCAGCGGTTGAGCGTGTTGGACTGTGTCTGAATCTGGTTTTCCAGAGACGTGATCTTGGCCTTGGCTTCGATCGACGGGTCTGGACCATTGGAAAACCAGCCTGCCTTAACCGTGGTAAAGGGCAGAAGGAGGCTGATCAGAATGAGGAGGTGTTTCATGTGGATATTGGGGATGATTAAAGGGGGTAAACCTCAATGAAGAGATTCACCCCTTTAAGGAGGTTTAGATCCACCTGCGGCACTCACCGAAGAACTCGCATCCCATACAGGCTAGGCTGGGGGATGGATAAAACTCAGCACGCCCCACTTCCTCGTAGTAGGTGTCCATGAGATGAAACAGGCGGTGTTCCTGCTGCTGTGTCATGGGAGGAAGAGAGGTAATGCAGAGCTTGGGGTTTTTCAGTTTGACCAGGTGATGCAGCTCGATGCCTTTTTCCTTGTTGCCCGTGTTGTAGCGGTAAAGGACGGCGTAGCTGCTCACCTGGAGTTCGTGCAGGTGTTCGACGGTGGTTTGGTTGGGGGTGGATGAACTCGTCTTGAAGTCGATGATTTTGCCTTCTTGAACGAGATCGAGGATGCCGCTGAGGCGAGGTAGACCGTGGTGGGATAGGTCGGCTTCAACGGACACTTCCACGGCGTCTGGTTTGGTTTGAGCCATGGAGGTGTTTTGCCGGATGTAGGTATCAATGAGCCGCCATCCTGTGGTTTTAGCCTCCTCTTCCTCACCAGCCTCCCAAGGAACAGATCCTTCGGAGATGTCCGCCCATGCCTTCGAGTATGCGTCATGCAATTCCCGGAGCGTGAGCGGTTTGTTTAGCCATCGTGCTTTGCTCCATGCCTTCAATGCGGAGTGAACCGAATTGCCGAGATGGAGTGAGGCAGTTTTGGGCTTCTTGAGACGGAGAACGTAGCGATAGTAGAACTTCAACCGACACTGCAGGAAGAGGTTCAGGCGCGAAGCCGATACCTCCTCCTGCAATGACTGGATGATTTCCTTCTCGCTGCGCTCCTTAGTTTTCGGAGCTTCAGCGAGGGTCTTCATGCTGCCTGTTGGTGGGGTGCGCGTTGTTGCCAACGTGTCTGACGAGCAGGTTTACCGGCCTTGACGAGCAGCTCTTCGATGAGCTGAGAGGCCTGCATTTTATTCAACTGAGTGACACCGATGCCAAAGAGCTGCCGAGACAGATCTTCAGCCACCTGTTTGGTGATACCGGGGTTCTCGTTGACGATGCGAAGGATGAATCCCTTCTGGCCGTCAGTGCAGTTCCAGGCATCACCGACAGGACGGGCCTGAGGGTGTTGACCGTTACTGTTTTGACGACCGTTGTTCTGGGGACGCTGTTGACCGTTGGATTGAGGACGGTCATTGGCGGCAGGAACGAAGCCGGGATGCTGGATTTCCTGATCGACGGAGTTTTGCAGGAGCTGGTAGAGCTTCTGCACTTCTCCTTCGACCTGGCTGATGTCTGACAGCTCGATCTCAACAGAAGCCGCAAAACTGTGACTGCTGTATTGGGGGAGACCGAGTTTCTTGCTGTAGTTGGCGCTGAGTTTGATGGCCATGGTGGTGTCTGAGGTGGTGGGATAAAGGCACGAAAAAAGCCAGACCCGTGAGAGCCTGGCTTGATGCGTGGATGGGTGCTGTTTTGAGTTCTAAGCCGCTTTTGGCAGCTCAGAACGTGGTTGGGTGCTGATGTCCGCTTCTCTGAGGGTGGTCGCTGTAATCCATCCTGTTGTGCCTTGGAGCGAAGACCTGAGAAGAACGTCCACGAGTTTGGTCATGGGGATCTTCCGGTGCTTCGCTTCATGGTAGAGGACGGAGACCAGAAACCGACCGATCTGCGGACTGTAGTGCCTGGGTCTGGACATGGCGTTACTTTTGAACGTAACGCTCGTCGCAGATGGCCAGAGTCGATTCCTGAGCGTAGCGGAAAGCAGCCCTCAAGGAGTCAGCGCCAAACCTGAAGGCGACGACAATGAGGAACGACTGAACGGCGACGATGAAGTACAGGAGTGCGATGGCTCTTTTCATTGCTGGTGGTGTGTTGTGATGTTTGCAGGAAGGCGATGCTTCCCGTTCATTTTGCTATACCAGCGATGCCTCCATCTGACGGGAGGGGGGTCAAGGTTGCGTGACCGTCAAAGGCTTAATGAACCCTTTGCAGTTGATCTCGACCCGGTCTCCACGTTTGAGAAAGATTTTCCCACTCTTGGACCTCAGCTCGATTTTCACCGTGTCATATGGCTTCACAACTTTCGGGAGTTCAACCGAGTGGCTTTCGGAACCTGAATGAACTATGCATGAGGCTGGGAAAATCCCCTCCCCGCTAGTATTCATCAAACTGAGGTAATCTGTCCGGAGCGCCCCCAGCAACTCTGATTTGCTTTCGATCACGGCGTTCAATGGAGGAGGCTGGGCGAAATCCTCGTGAACATCTTGGACAACTGCCTTGCCCATTGCCACGATATGGCCCGTCATTGAAGTAGGCTCACCGTTTGGGCCGGTTCGAAGCAGGTGCCTGAATACGGGCAGAACCAGCATAGCCGGGATCACCAGGAGAAAGCGCCTGCACCACCGTTGCACACCTTTCTGCGGTCCCACTGTCCACAACAGTCCAAATGCCCCTGCCCACACCGCAACCGCCCCAAATGAACTCCATTGATCATTGTGACAAATCAGCATCACGACTGCAGTAATCGCAAAGCCAATCGCGAGCACTAGCCACGTAGCAGGTTTTGCAAACAACTCCTGGATTTTAGCAAGCTTCATGTGATCAGCGTTTTGGGAGGTTAGTGCAATGGAGAATCAGCTCCATGATCGGCTTGGGCAGGTAGAGACGAACTGCTTCCAGGGCTTTCCAGTTGCTGCCTCGATACCCGCTGCTGGTCAGATCCGGGTTCAACAGAAGCGTATCGATGCGGATTATATTCAGATTGCCGACGTCCCGATGCGATGAAGGCGAGGTTCTGTATTCCTGCCAAGTGGACCGGTAGGGATAATACAGCTTGTGCTCGATCCAGAGACGCTTGGTGGCCTTGGTCCTGGAATTGATGAAGTTGTAGGCGTGCCAGTCGGTTGGGCTGTAAGGGGCGTCGTTGGAACCGATTTTGGGCGACTCAGAGACCAGTTGAATGGCGACAACCTGATCCGCCCGGTCTGTCACGATGTAGAGCTTGTTAAAGTGCCCCTCAAAGTTGCCATCGAATGCGTAGTGAAAGAACGAGTCCTTGGGGAATCCGGGACAGACGACTTTGTTCTTGGATGTCACCTTTTGAGCCAGCCCGAGTTTGGACTGTGCCTCCTCAAGGGGCATCAGGTAGGTGATTCCCTGGTAAATCTCCAAGTTCGGGACAGCATCCGTGTTTATGGAAGGCCTGGCGAATGGTGAAAGCAGAACCCCAAGGTCTTTGATGGTAGCTGAACCGCCTTGAATCGGTGTTTGCCATCCTCGATCGAGAACTAGACCACCCTGCCCTGCTGATGTGGTGGAGGTCTGAGAAAATCCGTCTGCGGAAAGGAGTCCAAAGCAGGCGACGAGGAAAATGGATCTGAAGGTCATGGCGGCTTGTTTCAAAACTCGCCACCAAGAAGGCGGACTCTGATGAATCCGCCGAGGTGGCCGGAGAGTTGATAAGCCGCCATAGGTCAGCCGCGACGGCCTTTAAGCCGGAGGCTCTGGACATACGCCGTCGCCTCCCGGCCATTGTTCATGGTCGTTAGGCGACGTGTTTGCGGCACACGTCGACCGCCTATGGCGAGGTTATCAAGCCTCGGTTCAGGTCTCCCCGAACTGCTTCAAGGCTAGAGGAGACCAGGGTTCAGTAAAGAGATTTTTTGAACCGGCCCCTCCCACTCGTTTTTAGATTTTCGGACGAAGTGCATCAATTGTACAAAGTCGTGGCAGCATCCCCACACACTCGAAGAGCACGGAAAATCAACGACTTCAATCCATCCACAACAAGAGCCTCCCTCATCAACTTTGCGGAGTTTATTGTAGCAGAAAAGCCTCCGGACCAGCCACACAAAATGCTGAAAAAATGGTTAATTTCAGCTCAACGGAGGTGCTGCAGGTGCAGCAGCACTATAAGATAGTGCTGCTACTGCACCTTGCACCTCACACCGGGGAAATACGGAAATGCACTGGTGCAAATGGTGGTTTGCACTTGCTGCACCTCTGCACCTGCATTCAAAGTGCGGCGCAGGACAAAAGCCCATTTTCATCCAATGCCATCACAACCTCTCGCCCTCCTGATTGATGGTGACAACGCAACTCCGAAAATCATCTCCGGGCTGCTGGCTGAAGTCGCCAATTATGGAACCGCCAGCGTGAAGCGCGTTTACGGTGACTGGACAAAACCGAACCTCAACGGCTGGAAGGACTGCCTGCTTGAGCACTCCCTTCAACCCGTCCAACAATTTGCATACACTACAGGAAAAGGCGCAACAGACGGAGCCATGATCATTGATGCAATGGATCTCCTTTACACGCAGAGGTTTTCCGGGTTCTGCCTCGTTTCCAGTGACAGCGATTTCACACGTCTAGCCTCCAGAATTCGTGAGCAGGGTTTGATGGTTTATGGCTTTGGAGAACGGAAAACACCTCGTGCCTTCATAACGGCATGCGACAAGTTTGTTTATTTTGACGTGCTGAAAGAGATCGGGCAGAAAGCCAACGCAACAGCTACTCAAAAGGCATCTGCTCCTGAGGTTGATGAATCTTTGATATTCATGATTATCGCCGCTCTTTCTGCTTCCTCGGATGACAGTGGATGGGCTACTCTTGCTGAAGTCGGCAGTCGTGTGGCAAAGCAAATACCTGAATTCGACAGCAGGAACTACGGCTATCCACGTTTGAGCGAACTCGTCGAAGCAACAGGCCGATTTGAATTGGACCGCTCAGCAAAGGCATCCAAAGGGGTTTTGATACGCCTCATTGGAAACTGATTCCTTCATGTGAATACCACTCACCTTTTTTTAGCATGCCCAACCAACGACAAGCCGGAACCAAACTGGCCGGAGCCTACATCAGCGCCGACAAAGACAAGGCTCTGGCTGAAATCGCTGCGCTGAAAGGCTATGAAAACAAGGCCGAGTTCCTCCGTGCTCTCTTTGATGCAGCGATTGAGGAGAATGAAAAAGCCGTCAAGAAGCCAAAAAGTGTCAGAAAATCAAAAGGCTGACTGTGATTTGGAGCGTAGAACCTTCGACGAATGAGCTCTCCTCAACAGCTCAGACTCTTCCAGATCGAGAATCCCCTATCGGCTCGTCTTGGGGCTGATTTTTTCCGTTCTCTGCCTTCGGTCCCTGGTGTCTATTTCTTTTACGGGGCGGACGGCGCGCTGCTTTACATCGGTCAGTCTTTGGACCTGAAAGCACGGATTGGTAGCTATCGGCACGTGACTCCCGAGAAAAATCCGAAACGAACTTTGAAACTGGTCCATCGAGTCTTCAAAATTGAATGGAGAGAATGTGCCACAGCCGCCGAAGCCATTGAGCTTGAGCGTGTGCTGCTACTGGAACATCGCCCACCGTTTAATCGTGCTGGGGTGTGGAAGGGGGATCCATGGTGGCTGAAAATCGAAGCTGTGTCTGACAGGCTGAATCTTGAATTGGTTCGTGAGGAAAGCGGCATAGGCCCTCTTCCGCCATCGTTTAGGTACCTCTTGAGCTCATTAATCAGGTGCCTGTTTCGTTTGTCCTCCCCTTCCGTTGCACTCGCTGATTATCCACACGGCCTTTTTGAGCCAGCTCTACCGCTTAGCCTTTCCATAGCTCTCCCGAACGCAGCTGAAGCCTCTGAAATGCTCGCCGCTTATGCTGAAGGTCGTTTTGAGTCACTGCTGTCGAAGCTCAATGAGATTCACCTGGGCATTTCCGCCTCAGAGCAGGAATATTGGAAAGAGGAGGTGGAACGGTTGGTCAAATATGCTGCCAAGCACCAGAAGGCAGACAGCGGGTCCAAGGCGGTAGAAGTGATTGTGTGCTGATTAGGGCCACCTGGCAGTCCACTCACTGAATGCTGGAGAACTGCGGAAAGGTGAATTCCCGATCTCCCTGGTCATGATTTTTCAGGTGCAAAGGGAATTGGCATGATGATGTTCTTCTGGACACTTTTCAACATGGACGCCCTAGCAATGCTCTCGACCTACCTGGAACGCACCCTGTGCCTCGGGCGCATTCAGTCTGGGCTTCCCGTCGCTGAATCCCCACGACTAGATCGGCTGGATGACTTTGATCAAGGCATCGTTATCGTAAAACTGATTTGAATCTCCCACCAATTCAAGCCTTGCCATACTGAGGAACTTTTGTCCGGTGTGTTTGACTGACCCCTACTAGTTCTTTGAAAATGAGGCCGTTTACCTTGTGCTTTCATCTCGCATTTTTTTAATTGGAAAACGATGCACGGTATATTTCAATAAACGTTCTACTTAGGCCATGGGTTTGCTTTGAAT
>DDFC01000005.1 GCA_002336895.1 Verrucomicrobiaceae bacterium UBA1938
TGGTGGATTTGGCAAGGGGGTGGGCTTGGGAGCCGCGAACGGCTTTGTGACACTGCCGCCTTCGATGCGCAGCCGCTGCTCGACGCAGGAACGACTGGAGAAGCTGCGCCAGAACGGTGGCACGCCGGAGTGCGAGGCTGCGGTGTCCGCCTCGCTGGAATGGCTGAAGGGCAAACAAAACGCCGATGGCTCCTGGGGCCGTAATAACAAGTGTGCGATGACGGGGCTGGCGCTGCTGTGCTACCTGGGCCGGTGCGAAACGCCGGAGTCTCCCTTCTACGGCGACAATGTGATGAAGGGCATCATGTTCCTCATCGAGACGCAGAAGAAACACAAAAACAAGCTCTTCAGCCAAGTGGAGAAAGGCAATGCTCCCGTTTATGAGCACGGGATCGCCACCTATGCGCTGGGTGAAATGTACACGCTGGCACGTCTGGGCAGCAAGAGCCTGCCGGGCATGCGCGAAGCCTTTGAGCAGGGCGTGAAGATCATCATCGACAACCAGCAGGACAGTGGCAGCTGGGTCTATGATGGCGACACCGGATTTTACGCCGGCAAGAAAAGCCGCGAAGACCTCTCCGTAGCCGGCTGGCAGTTCCAGGCGCTCAAGGCAGCCAAGAACACCAGCTTGAAGATCGATGGTCTGCACACCGCCATCGGCAAGCTGACCAAATACCTTGAGGACAAGCAGACCAAAGACGGCGGCTTCGGTGTCTCCAACCGCGACGCGCACTACAATCAGTGGAGCCTCTCCGGCGTGGGCATCCTGGGCCTTCAGACCATGGCCAAGGGCAAGACCACCCCGATCAAGAAAGGCATCAAATTCCTGCGCGACTTCATCACTGCCGAGCCGCTGGACTGGAACAAGAACTGCAACCTCTACTGCTGGTACTACTACACCCAGGCCTTCTTCCAGCAGGGTGGAGACGACTGGAAATTCTACAACCAGCAGTTTCTGCCTCAGGTCCTGGCCGCTCAGCAGTCTGACGGTTCTTTCAAGGCCGGCCGCCCAAACTGGCCTGCCGGGGATGCCAGCGACGCCATCTACCGCCAGTGCCTGTGCACGCTGCAGCTGGAGGTGTACTACCGCTACCTGAAGGTGGGTGACCGCGAAGAGTCCTCCTTCTTTGACAAGTGACCCGAGGCTGAGGTCGTCGCTCAGCAAGGCAGCGGTCGCCCCACGATGATGCCTGCGTGGCTTTTGAAAGCTGCCAGGTATTCGTGGATGGTCTTGTCCACCACCACCTTTTTGTAGGTGGCGGAAGCGTGCATGAAGTGGCATGAGCCGTCCTGCTGACGCAAAGCCAGCCCGACATGAGAGCAGAAGACATGCTGGCGGTTGGTCACGATGCCAATGATGTCGCCGCTCTGAATGCGTGGCTCGCATGCCGCCACCTGCTCTTTGGGAATGAAGTCAAAGGGCACGCGTTCCAGCCGCGCCTCGATCTGACGCAGCGCAGGCACCAGCGTGGGATCCGTCCGCAGGTAACGGTAGAGTTTGGGATTCTGGGACATCTCATCGTTGCCCCGCCCTGTGAGTCGTACGACGGGGCCGATCTCACTGGTGATGGTGCGGATGTTTCCACGGGTATTGTTGTCAGTAAACCACTCGTCCAGGTAATGAATCCGGTCCAGATAGTGGCCCCGGCACGTGCCGCCGCGATAGCGCGTCCATTCGATCTGCCGCAGCAGGTCGCTGGGAGCATAGGAGCGCTGGCGTTTGGAAATCATGCGCGCCAGGCCGAGCGCGATCTCAAAGAACGTCCAGCAGTCCAGGCCATTGAAGTTGGCGGAAGGGGACTCGACGCGGTCATCGATCTCCAGTGTCCAGCCCACATAGCGGATGCCGCGCAGCGCCTGGCCAAACTGCGCCACGCGTGCGCCCATGGGCAGCGCCGCCCAGTTCTCCGTGATGGCACGTGCCACGACTTTCTGAAAAACGTCCACACCTTTGAAGCTGATGCTTTGTGGCAGAAACTCCGCAGCACGCAGGCTGGCTGATCCACCGATCAGAAGGCTCAGATGCAGAAGGTGGCGTCGCGTGAGCATGAGGTCAGTACAGATTTTCGGCTGTGCCTAGGTGGCCGTCTCCGGCGGCGCAGGCGTCCAGCCAGCGGGATTCATCCACGAGTCCAAACTGCTTTGGCAGCAGGCGGCATACCTCCACCAGCTGGCGGTCGAGCTCTCTGGCAAATGACTCGATGGCCTGAGCGTAGCGCTTTTTTAGCAGCGGCTGCTGCGCCGCCTGCAGGCAGGACTGGAGGTGGTTTTCCTGCACAAAGGGTTCGAGGCCATAGCCCATCATGGAAATGGCGTGGTCTGAGCTGGTGTCTATCAACAGCATCACCAGACGGTTCTCGCCGCCTTTTTCCACAGCGCTGGAGAGGCTGCCACGGTTGAAGAGCCAGAAGGCATAGGGGGTGAGCGGGGTCTGCTGCGGCACATCCAGCAGCACGGCGGCGAAGCTGATCTGCGGAAAGCGCCGCTCCACCTCTGCAATGACCTGCCCGGCACGACGTGTGGCCATGGAGCCCAGCACACCGCTGATGTCCGCGATGGGTTTTTGCAATGCGGGTGCCATGCCAAAGGTGCGGTCCGCCACCTCCAGCGAAAAGCCGCACTGCCGGCAGGCGGAGTCGGTTTCGGTCGCAGGGGCTCGGCAGGCAGGGCAGCGCACAAGCACACTGTACCACGCAACGCAGCGCACCTGCAAACAAGAACATCATTTGCTGCGCGCACGCCGCCGCAGCAGCACACGCATCAGCCGCCGTGGCAGCAGGCGGAAGACACGCCCGGCTATTGAGACACCCATGCCAGGAAAGATGCATGCCTGTCCGTTTTTCAATGCGGCTAGCGCCTCCCGCACCACCTGTGCAGGTGGGATGCGCAGCAGCCCCTGGCCGTCGCGGTTCGTGTCAGTGCCGTCGGAGCGTTTGGCTGTCTTGCTGAAATTTGTGGGAGTGGGGCCCGGGCAGACACAGCTGACAGTGATGTTTTCCGGGGCCAGTTCGATGGCCAGCGCTTCGGAAAAGCTAGTCACATACGACTTGGAGGCCGCGTACACCGCCAGCTCTGGCATGGGCAGGGTGCTGGCCAGGGAGCTCACATTCAAGATGCCCGCCGGGCGGTCCATCTGCGGCAGCAGCTCATGGGTCAGCATCGTCAGTGCAGTGATGTTGAGATCAATCTGAGTGCGCGTTTTCTCCGCCGATGAGCTGGCAAAGCTGCCGTAGTCTCCCATGCCAGCATTGTTGATCAGCAAGGTGGGCTTTAAGCCATTCGCTGAGAGAAAGTCGCTCACGGTAGTGCACCCTGCATCTGTGGCGAGATCCGCCACACAGCAGAGGACCTGAGCCTGCTTGCCAACCAGCTCTGCTTTCACCGCTTCCAATGCTTCGGCACGGCGCGCCACCAGCACGAGTGTCTGAGCATGGGGGGCCAGCTGGCGGGCAAATTCAGCCCCCAGTCCGGAGGAAGCACCCGTGATCACGGCACGGCATTGGTCGAGAGGGAATCCTGTGGGCATCTGGCACGAGTAGCCAGTTCATCTGCCAGCAGCAACACGCATTCCGAGGAAGGCAGTGCCATCGTCAAGCCCTGCGAGTTCGACTCACCATGATACGCGGTAGGCTGTTGGGGCCTTCTATCTCCGTCATCGGCCCAAGGTGACATTGTTTTTTTTGGTAAAGTACTCGGTAAAATCGCGCTTATAAATATTTACACATACCATAATTAAGGGTAGATTTAATGAAATGAGCAACTGCCAAACCCAAACCTACCAGACTCAGAAAGAATGTTTTGAGTCTTTATTTTTAGGGAGGAGGCTTGCATGTATTCCATAGTAAGAACCAAAAATGTAAGGCAGCCGGGAGCCGAGGAGGAGGCGCGGACAGCCCGCCTTTATCATCTTTCCCAGCGCCGGAATCACATCGTCACCGATCGCTTGTTTGCCAAGCTAATGATCATGCAGTGGCTGGGCGGCATTGTGATTGCCGTCTGGATTTCCCCCATGGCATGGAGTGCGTCTGTTGTGCAGCCTTTGTGGCATGTATGGGCGGCTCTCTTTCTGGGGGGCGCTGTCTGTGCTGCTCCGGTGCTGCTGGCATGGCGGCGGCCGGGGCGGGTGGTGACGCGGCACGTCATCGCCGTCTCACAGGTTCTCACTTCGGCCCTTCTGATTCATCTTACTGGAGGGCGGTTTGAAACGCATTTCCACATCTTTGGTTCACTGACCTTTCTTGCCTTTTACCGCGACTGGCGCGTACTGGTCACGGCAACGACGGTCGTGGTGGTGGATCATTTTGTTCGCGGTGTCTTCTGGCCGCAGTCCATTTTTGGGGTGGTGGATGCCGGCCAATGGCGCTGGCTGGAGCATGTGGGATGGGTGCTGATTGAGGATGTGTTCCTCATGATCTCGATCCAGCAGAATCTGGCTGAAACGCTGGAAGTGGCCAAGCGCCGCAGCCGTCTGGAAAGCATCAATGCCGAGATCGAATGCCAGGTCATCGAGCGCACAGCGGAGCTGACCGAGGCGCACAAGCAGCTGCTCAAGACCTCACGGCAGGCAGGCATGGCGGAGGTGGCCACCAATGTGCTGCATAATGTGGGAAATGTCCTCAACAGCGTGAATGTCTCTGCGGAGACCGTGGCCGGAAAAATCCGCCACTTCCGCATCTCCAGCCTGAAGAGCGTGGCCCAGCTGCTGCGCGAGCACGAGCACCACCTCCCGCAGTTTCTCACCCAGGATCCGCGTGGCAGGGAGCTACCGACCTACCTCGTGCAGCTGGCGAACAACCTGGCCGAACCGCAGAAGTCCATCCTGGACGAAGTGCGCTGCCTGCAAAACAACATCGAGCACATCAAGCAGATCGTGTCCATGCAGCAGAGCCATGCACGCGTGGCCGGGGTGAACGAAACGCTGAATGTGGTGGAGATCATCGAGGACGCCATCAACATCAGCAGCACCAGCTTGTCACGCCATGGAGTGTCCCTCGTGCGCGAGTTTGAAAGCATTCCTCCCGTTGTGGTGGACAGGCACAAAGTTTTACCAATCCTGGTGAACCTGCTAAGCAATGCCAAGCATGCGCTCGACCAAGGAGGGAAGGACAGGCAGTTGAAGGTGCGGCTTGTGGCTGGAGAAAAGGATACCTTTCGGATCAAGGTGATCGACAACGGTAATGGCATCGCTCCGGAGAATCTGACCCGTATTTTCCAACACGGCTTCACCACCAAAAAGAACGGCCACGGCTTCGGCCTGCACAGCGGTGCGCTGGCCGCACGTGAAATGGGGGGGCGGCTCATGGCTGAAAGCGAGGGGCTCGGCCACGGCGCAGCATTCACTCTGGAACTTCCACTTGTCTCCCCAAACACCATTTCCGATGAACAACATGCCCTCAAATTTTAACCGCCGCATTCTTGTCATTGATGACAATCAGGCGATCCATGATGACTTCCGGAAGATTCTCTGCGAGTCTGATGACTCTGAAGATGCCGCGCTCCAGGCCGCCGAGGCCAGGATCTTCGGCACTCCAGCCGCCATGCTCTTTGAGATCGATACCGCCTCCCAGGGGGAGGAAGGGCTGAAAATGGTGGAGAAGGCGCTGGCGGAGGGCCGCCCCTATGCCATGGCCTTTGTTGACGTGCGCATGCCTCCGGGCTGGGACGGCATCGAAACCACCCAGCGCATCTGGCAGATATGCCCGGATCTCCAGGTGGTCATCTGCACGGCCTTCTCCGATTGTTCGCTGAGTGAAATGCAGGAGCAGCTTAACCCGCAGGACCGGCTGATGGTGCTGAAGAAACCCTTCGACACGATCGAGATCCTGCAGATGGCCAACGCGCTGACACAAAAGTGGCTGCGGTTGCAGGAATCCAAGGTTGAGTTTGGCGACCTGCACCAGATGGTCAGCGCACGCACGCGGGAGCTCGAGGAGTCGCAGGCCGCCGCCGTCAGCATGATGGCTGATGCCGTGCGCCATCGTGAAAAGGCCGAGCAGGCCTACGAGGAGCTGAAGCGCGAGATGGCCGAGCGCCGCATGCTGGAGGAAAAATTCCGCGAGCAGGCCTCCCTCCTGGACAAGGCGCAGGACGCCATCCTGGCGCATGATCTGGAGTATCACATCACCTATTGGAACAAAGGTGCTGAACGGCTCTATGGCTGGAGTGCCCAGGAGGTGGCTGGAAGCTCGGTGGCTGAGCTGCTCTACAAAGATCCGGAAGCGTTTCAGCGCGCCAGCGAGCAGGTCATTCAGACTGGGGAGTGGGTGGGAGAGCTGCACCAGAAAGGGAAAGACGGTCGCAGTTTGGTCATCGTGGGGCACTGGACGCTCGTGCGCGATGCCGCAGGGCAGCCCAGATCAGTGCTCGCCATCAATACCGACATCACCGGCCGGAAAAAGACCGACGAGGCGCTCAAGATGCAGGGCCGGGTGCTGGAAAGCATGGCCGAAGGGGTGACCGTTTGCGATGAAGAAGGGATCATTGTCTTCAGTAATGACGCCTGCAACACCATGTACGGCTACGACAGCGGCGAGCTCATCGGCCAGCACTACTCCATCATTCGAAATCTGCCTCAGGCTGAGGGCCGGCAGTCCACGGATGATCTCTTCTGCGTGCTGCGGGAGAAGGGCGCCTGGATGGGCGAGATGAACTCGCGGAAAAAAGACGGCGCCGCATTCATCACCCGCTCACGCATCAGCGTGCTGGAGATAGACGGAGTGAAATCCTTTGTGGCCGTGGTGGAGGACATCACAGAAAAGAAAAATATGGAGGCGCAGTTCCTGCGCTCACAGCGCATGGAAAGCATCGGGCGGCTGGCCAGCGGCATCGCCCATGACATGAACAACATCCTGACGCCAATCTTCATCTCCTCCTTCATGCTGCGCCGCAAGATGCCGCCGGAGGAGTTTGAAAAGATGCTCGCCAACATCGAGTCCAACGCCCAGCGTGGCGCGGATCTCATCAAGCAGCTGCTCACCGTCAACTGTGACATCAGCGGCCAGCGCCATGTGGTGCAGACGAATGATCTGGCCTCAGACATGATGAAGATCATGTCCGGCACCTTCCCCAAGAACATCACCCTTTCTGCCACCATGCCGGAGGATGTCTGGCCCGTCATCGGAGACCCCACCCAGCTTCATCAGGTGCTGCTGAATCTGTGCGTGAATGCACGCGATGCCATGCCTGCAGGCGGCATTTTGAAGCTCACCACGGAAAACACCCGTCTGGATGAAAACTTTGCAGCCATGAACGTGGATGCCGTGCCCGGGCCATATGTGAGGATCCGCGTAAGCGACACCGGAGAGGGCATCCCAGCTGATGTCATCGACAAGATCTTTGATCCTTTCTTCACCACCAAGGAAACGGGCAAAGGCACAGGGCTGGGTCTCTCCACGGTGCTGGGCATCGTCAAAAGCCATCAGGGATTTGTCAATCTCCGCAGCCGTGTGTCGGAAGGCAGCACCTTTGAGGTCTATCTGCCGGCAGCTCCAGAGGCAGTGGCGGCCGCTGCTGCCGCACCCACCATGCAGGCACCGCGCGGCCAGGGAGAGTTGATCCTCGTCGTGGATGACGAAGAGGTCATCCGCGAGGTGGTGCAAAAGACACTTCTCGCTCATGGCTACCGCGTGCTCACTGCAGGGGATGGCACAGAGGCCATTGCCCAGTTCTCCCAGCATCGCGGCGAGGTCAAAGCCGTGCTCACAGACATCATGATGCCCTTCATGGATGGAGTCACTCTTTCGCGCACCTTGAAGAAGATAGATCCCACCATCCAGATCATTGCCACCAGCGGCATGGGCAGCGCCAAAGGCCGGCAGGACAAGGCGACCGCGCTGGCGTCTCTCCAGATTAACACCTTCCTGAACAAGCCCTACTCAGCCAACGAGATCCTTACGGCTATCGGCGACCTGCTCGCCTCGGACCGGCCGGCACTCGCCGCGACAGAGCTGGGACTCGTGGCCTGATGGCCCCGGGGAAAAGCAACTGCAGGCATTTTTAAGTGGCGCTCCCGGTCTCTGCGCTGAGGCTGGGGGCAAAGACCATGACCATCAATCCGCTTTCCCAGCAGGCCCCTTTCACCACCAAGGACGGCAGCACCATCCGCAGTATTCTAGACCGCACCAATGCCCCGGTGCAGAACCAAAGCCTCGCCGAGGCCACAGTCCCCGTTGGCCGGCCCACTGAGCGTCATTACCACAAGCTTAGCGAGGAGTTTTATTTCATCCTCGAAGGGCAGGGGGCTATGGAGATCGACGGCGAAACCCGCCCCGTCGTTCCTGGAGACGCCATTCTGATCCCGCCCGGTGCCTGGCATCAAATTACAGCCACCCAGACCCTCCGCTTCCTCTGCTGCTGCGCGCCACCGTATGCGCATGAGGATACATATTTCATGTGAAAAAGTGCCGGGCAAAACTTTTCCAAAACAGGACGTAAGTGTGCAGGTCACAGCGATTTTAGTTCAACAGCCATGAGCCACTCCCCCAACCGCCGCACCTTTCTGCAAACCGCAGCCGCTTCGCTGTCGTTGTTCGATGTGCAGCGTCTTTGGGCCGCTGAGGATATGCCGCAGTCCGTCGCCGAGTTGTGGGCAGATTTTGACCCGCGCAAAGACCCGGTCGAGGCCGAGGTCATCCGCGAGTGGAAGGAGGATGGCGGGGTGTTCCGCCATGTGCGCTATTTGATCGGCCACTTCAAAGGCAAGCCCGCGCGCATGGCGGCGATCTATGGCTTTCCCGAAGGGGCGAAGGAAAAGGTGCCGGCGGTGATGCATATCCATGGCGGCGGGCAGCGTGCGTCCCTGCACGAGGTGAAGCTGCTTGTCGGGCGTGGTTACGCGGCCTTGTCGGTGAACTGGGGCGGCAGCGGCACAGGCAAAACGCCCTTCAACTCACCGGAGGGTGCTCAGCCCGGTGACCCAAACACGGACTGGGGCGCTGTCGATCCTTCGCAGCTCAATGTGCCTGGCTACAACACCCTGCTGCCAGGGGCAAAGCAGTTTTTCGAGGACCGCGAGCATCCGAAAAACAACAACTGGTATCTGCTCACGCTGGGCTGTCGCCGGGGGCTGACGTTTCTCGAACAACAGCCGGAGGTGGATGGCAAACGCCTCGGCGTGCATGGCTTCTCGATGGGCGGAAATCTGACGATGTATGTTGCGGGAAGCGATGACCGCGTGAAGACCGCAGTGCCAGCGGTGGGCGGACAAGGCTGGCGCTGGGAGGAGCATGAATTCCTGGGCGGCAGGATGTCTCAGGAGCAGATCAAAGGCAGTCTTGCGGTGTTTCGACGCACGCTGAGTTTCGAGAGCTATGCTCCACGCATTCAGTGCCCGGTGCTGCATCGCAGCGGCACGAACGACTTCCACGGCTGGATGGACGACGTGTATCGTACCAACGCCCTCATCAAAAACCAGCCCACGCGCTACAGCTGGTCGCCTCACTTGAATCACCGACTCATCCCCGAGGTTGCCGTCGCGATGCCGCTGTGGCTGGATCATTATCTCAAAGGCGGCCCCGCGTTGCCTGAGACACCTGAGAGCATGCTCACTCTCGCGCCGGAGCCGACACTGCGGGTGACGCCGGATGAGAAAACGCTGCCCGTGGCGCGGGTGGAAATTTACCACAGCGTCGATCCAGATCCGCGCGCCCGTTTCTGGCGCAGCGCTGAAGTCATAAGGGAGGGCGACAGCTTCATCGCAAAGCTCCCGCAGCACACACACGACCTGCCGCTCTTTGCTTTTGCGAACGTGTATCACAGGCTGCCAAAGCCTGAATCGCTCGCCGCCATTCCGGGCAGTCCCGGTGCTGTCAACGAGGTCTGCATCAGCAGCCTCCTGCACTCGCGCAGCGCCGCCGATGTCAAAGAGGCAAAACCCCGGCTCACTGCCAAACCGTCCGCGCTCATCGACGACTTCACCCATGGCCAGCGCGACTGGTATGTACTCAATGCAGGCAATCTCACGCATCAGCAGCTCTGGACTCGCAAAGTCACCGATCCGCTGTATCGCGGCTCCGAAGGCGCGAAGCTCGCCCTCACGCTCAAGATGCCTCAGACGAACCGCCTTGCCATCGTGCTCCAGCAAAACGAATGGCGCAGCTACCGAGGCGCGAGGCAAACCTTTGTCTGCACCCGGGAAATCCCCGGCTCCGATGCACCGCAAACGCTCACCCTGAACCTGAGTGATTTCACCTCAGCCGAAGGTTCGCCGAAAACATGGGCTGAAATCGATCAACTCGGCCTCTGCGCCCACTTCGCCTCCAAAGGTGCCGCATCAGGCGAAGCCCCGCTGTGGGAAGGCCCGGCACCGGAGTTTCTACGTGTAGCGTGGGGGTAGCCTCCGGGCGAAGTGCTTGTGGATGAAGCCCCCATTCTTCCTGTGGGCCGCAGCGTAGTTGAGAGTGAGAGACTTGATGGCGGCTTGAACTTGCAGTTATCAACGTGCATGAGACCTCATGCCATCTCCGATCCGCCCCTGGTACTGGCCTGAACGTGGCCAGCCTGAACGCACCGAGCCCTTCACTTGGATTGTGGAGGGGGTGATCGCGGCGTCGTGGTGGCCGGATCCGTATGTGTTTGATTTGTATGACGAGCACGGCATACGGGCGGTGGTGAACTGCTGCGAGTTTGACAACCGCAAGGATGTACCGCCTCAGTTTGCCTACCATCACATTCATGTGCCGGACTACGGGGTGCCGACGGATGAGCAGATGGAGCGCTTCATGACGCTGATGGATGCGCACCAGGCTGCACGTGAACCCGTGGTGGTGCACTGCGTGGCAGGCTGTGGGCGGACAGGGCAGTTCATCGTGGCCTGGTGCGCCAGGGCGGGATTCATCCCCGCTGGCAGCGATCCTGTGCAGTGGATCCGTGCCCGCCGGAGGTGCTGCCTGGAGACCCGCGAGCAGACGGACTGCGCCAAGCGCTGGATGAACAAATACCGGCTCAAGTGAGCGTGTGCGGCCTCTGGACCGCAAAGGTGCAGTCCAGAGGCGCGAGGTGCTCTTTTATGCCAGCTTGTAGCAGTCGGCCCACTCGGCGCGGGGTGCCGGGCCGGAGAGTCGGGCGTTGGCGGCGTCGTTGTTGATGAAGCGCTTGGTCGCGGGATCAAACTGAATATCGACGTTCAGGTATTCGGCGATGGTGCCGAGGTTCAACACCTGGGTGAGAAGGCCGCCGACGCTGAAAGGTGACTCGGTTTTGCCATTGCCCATGCAGGCCTGGACGAAGCTCTGGAAGTGATTGTACTTCGGCGGATGCAGGGCCAGGGCGTCCTTGAACTCCACCATCTTCGCGCGTGGATACACGAGAGAATGGCGGTCGTGGGAGCCGCGCTGCACGAGGTAGTCGCCCTGTTTCCGATGGAGCAGGGAACCTGTCGCGCCGGGATTGGGCAGGACGATTTTGCCGTCCGGGCCGGGATCACCAAATTTCTCCGCGATCTCGATCTTGGTGTCTCCGCCTGCTTTCCAGTGCAGCTCCACGGCGGGCATCTTGTCGCCGCGTGCGGGGAATTCAAAGCGGATGTCCGAGCTCAGCGGGTAGGCGATCTGGTTGTAGTCCGCCAGCGCCAGAGGTGTGATGCGTGTGGGCAGGCCGAGCTTGAGGTGATCGTGGGCAAAGTCGATGATGTGCGCGCCCCAGTCGCCAAACATGCCGCCGCCATAGAGGTGAAAGCCGCGCCAGTTGAAGGGGTGGTACATCTTGCTGTAGGGCTTGACCTCCTGCGGGCCGCACCAGAGGTCCCAATTGAGTGTCTCGGGCTTTGGCTCCTCCGGCGGATAGCCTTTGATGAGCGCGCGCTCGGCGGGGTTCATGAACCAAAGGGAAGGGGACTTCCATGCGTCAATCTTCACGATGTCATCGACGATGCCCGCTGCGAGCATCTGCTTGAACTGCTCGGCACCGGCGGAGGTGTGGCCCTGGTTGCCCATCTGTGTCACCACCTTGAACTTCTTCTCTGCGCGCATGAGGATTTCAGCCTCTTCAAAGGTGTGGGTGAGCGGCTTTTCCACGTACACGTGCTTGCCCTGTGCCATGGCGTGGATGGCGGCGGTGAAGTGGGTGTGGTCCGGCGTGACCACGCTGACCGCGTCGATGTCTTTGCCCATCTTGTCGAGCATCTCGCGGAAGTCGCTGAAGCGCTTTGCATCCGGAAAGGCCTTGAGGTTCTTCTCCGTCTTTGCGGTGACAAAATCCACATCCGTGAAGGCCACGGGGACAGCTGCGCCGCCTTCCGTGAGGCCGGGGATGACGCTGCCTGCACGCCCGCCGACGCCGATGCAGCCCAGATTGATGCGCTTGCTGGGCGGCAGTTGCGGATTGTCTGCCGCGCGGGCGCTGGTCAGGTAGGCGGGAATGAAGTTGAAGCCAAGTCCTGCGGCGAGGGACTTTTTGACGAAGTTGCGGCGGGTTGGGCTGGGGGAGGTTTCAGTGGGTATCATGGTTCAGAAAAGGGACCAGGGCATCACGCTAGATGTCGGTCTGAACAAATGCCAGCGTGAAAAGAGTTCTGCATCTGACGCCGGGATGGCGGTTTTTGCTTCTGCAGGGCGGCTTTTCACCGTCTGCTTCCAGCCTTTTGTGGCCAGGAGGGGGCATTTGCGAGCACCCTTTTGCGGCTTTCAGTCGTATTGAAATTCAGGCCCTGAGTGCTTGCAGGGTATGTCGCGTCCGAGTTTTTAATGTTTATTTAGGCGTAACTAATTGCTCTTTAGCCAGAGTTGCTGTCATAGAGCAGTACTCCCATCACTATGATCGAGCCGATTTCATTTCATGAGCACCGCGACCTTATCGCGAGGATGCGCCGTGAGGTGTACACTACGGGTCTGCTGCGCGAGATTGACGAATTTGACGAGGTGGCGCACCATTTTGCCCTCTACGACAAATCCAGCGAAATCATCGGCGTGGTGCGTGCGCTCATCAGCAGCGAGGTGCCCAAGCTGGAACTGCAGAGCGAGTCCGACGCGCAGGATCTCGTCTATCCGCGGGACGGCATGATCATGGAGGTCTCGCGCGGCTGTGCGCGCAAAAACCTCACCGGCATGCCGCTGCTGCAAATGGCCCTGGCCATGCAGAAATACGCCAAGGAGCAAAACGCCTCCTATGTGGTGACCAAGTCCGGCAAGCGCCTCCTGCCGCTCTACCAGACCATGGGCTTCCGCGTGTTTGGCAGGCCTTTTTATTCCGACTACTTTGACGACCGCCGGACAGGGCTGATGAGCATCCCCATCATCTACCGCTTTCCCAAAAAAGCCGCCGCACCCCAGCCAGTAGTTCTAGCCCCAATGTCTCCTCCCAAGACAGATGACGAGGTGCTGGTCTGGTGAGGAAGCAGGCGTCCAGGCCTGAGAGGCGTGGCTGAATGCAGGCTTGCGCATGGCAGGGCGGGGCCTCATGCTCGGCCGATGAAGCGAGAAAAGCTCCGCCGCTTTCTCTTTGTGGGCGCTGTCTGCCTGCTGTCGTTTCCGTGGCTGACACCGTGTGCGGGCATCTGGTCTGCGGCTGCTGTGGACAGCGTGCATAGTGTGGTAACGCACCGCGATGAGCGGGACTACAAGCTGCCAAGCAAGCAGCTCAAGGAGTGGGCCGCCAAACAGGTGCCTAAGTTGAAAGTGCGCGAAAATCAGCCCATTCCCTCTGGCATGCAGATCACGGATGCAGAGCTGTCTGCCGCAAACGGCGGGCGCAGTGCTTCACGGCCAGGCACGCTGGTGGGCAGAGGTGCCTCCGCCGTGGTGGATGGCCTGACCTCCACCCTGAGCTGGGTGGACCCTTTTACCTGGATCATGAATGACTCGTGGCGGATGAAGCCCTCCACCCCGCAGCGTCGGCTGATCCTGCGGGAGAAGCCGTTTGTGATGCTGGAGGGCGATGACCTCCGCTACACCAGCGAGGGAAAGAATGGCCCGGTGCGGCTGGCCAGGGCCAGAAAAGCCCGGCTCACGGTCATCACCCCGGATGGCACCTGCCGGATCAATGCTTCCTCCATCCACTACCGGGGGCCTGCGGCCGATGAGGTGCTGCTGGAGGGAATGGATTCTGTGAACACCCGCACTCAGGTGCTATGGCCTGCCAATCGAGGTGATGCGGTGGTTCTCAACTTTGTGAAACGCAGTGTCTCTTTCTCTGGCAGGATGGGTGATGGTTTGAGGAGTTTTTCCATCAAGGCTTCGCCTGATTCAAAGATAGGCGGGCCGCTCGCTCCCGGCCCGCCGAAAGCCGGAAAAAAACACACGCCGTGATGTCAGAATGAACCACCAAAACCACCGAAACCGGTTGTGGGGGTTTTGGTGGTTCATTTCAGGCGATGAATTTTTTTTCGGCAGTGACGCTGTCGGGCGATTTTCCGTTTTCAATTCCGCAAGCCTACGCCCCTCCGCAGCGTTCTCCTCCCATCATGGATCCTTTTCTCGAATACCACCGCCAGCAGACACGCCGTCAGTTCTTTGGGCAGACCGGGCTGCGCATGGGCAGTGTCGCTCTCGCCAGTATGCTTGGCGAGCGCTTTGCTCAGGGGGCCTCCTCCCTGGTGCAGCCTTCGCTGAACGGGCTGCCACATTTCGCGCCAAAGGCCAAGCGCCTGATCTACCTGCACATGAATGGTGCCCCCTCCCAGCTCGATCTCTGGGACCACAAGCCGCAGCTGCAGCAGCACTATGACAAAGACCTGCCGGACAGCGTGCGCAATGGCCAGCGCATCACCACCATGACCAGCGGGCAGGCGCGCTTTCCGGTGGCTCCTAGCATGTTTAAATTCACCCCGCATGGCCAGTGCGGGCGCTACGTGAGCGAGCTGCTGCCGCACACCGCCAAGATCGTGGACGAGATCGCGGTGATCAAAAGCGTGCATACCAGCGCCATCAATCACGATCCGGCCTGCACCTTTGTCATGACCGGCAGCGAGGTGCCTGGAAAGCCGAGCATCGGCTCCTGGCTCTCCTACGGTCTGGGCAGCGAGAGCAATGACCTGCCCTCCTTTGTGGTCTTCACGCCCAGCTTTCCGGCGGCCAGCCAGGCGCAGGCGCTCTTCACCCGCATGTGGAGCAGCGGCTTCCTGCCCACCAAGTACACCGGCGTGGCCCTGCGCGGCCAGGGTGATCCGGTGCTGTATGTGAAGAATCCGCCCGGTGTGGACCCCAGTGACCGCCGCACGATGATGACGGCGCTGAATCAGCTCAATTCCATCAACCACGCCCGCATTGGCGACCCGGAGATCCAGACGCGCATCGCGCAGTATGAGATGGCCTTTCGCATGCAGACCAGTGTGCCGGAGCTCACCGACCTGAGCAAGGAAAGCAAGGCCACGCTGGAGATGTACGGTCCGGATGTGAACCGCAGCGGCAGTTTCACCCACAGCGCCATCATGGCCCGCAGGCTGATCGAGCGCGGTACGCGTGTGGTGCAGATCCTGCATCGCGGCTGGGACCAGCACAACAACCTGCCCAAGCTACTGCGCGGTCAGGTGGAGGACAGCGAGCGTGCCTGCGCCGCCCTCATCATGGACCTGAAGCAGCGCGGCCTGCTGCAGGATACGCTGGTGGTCTGGGGGGGGGAATTTGGCCGCACCGTGTACTCCCAGGGCACGCTGACCAAGGAGAACTACGGCCGCGACCACCACCCGCGCTGCTTCACCATGTGGATGGCCGGTGGCGGTGTGAAAGGCGGAGTGGAATATGGCGAGACGGACGACTTCAGCTACAACATCGTGAAGGACCCCGTGCACATCAATGACCTGAATGCCACGATCCTCCACCTCATGGGAATCGATCACCGCAAATTCAGCTTCAAGTTCCAGGGACTGGATCAGCGCCTGACCGGCGTGGAAGAGCACCACCCGGTGAAGGCGGTGCTGGCGTGAAGTGGGGGTGCGACCTCGCCGTCGTCAGCACAAAAAACACAGCTTTTGCGCGCCAAAACAAACCACCAAAACCCCCACAACCGGTTTCGGTGGTTTTGGTGGTTCATTTCGGCCGTGTGAGCGGCATTTTTTCTCCGCCGAGAGCTGGCAGAGGTCACGGCGTGGCGCGCACGATCTCTACCAGCACGGGGCAGTGGTCTGAGCCCAGCTCCGGGCCGAGGGTGCGCTTTTGGACGATGAGGCCGCGCTTGAGCAGCACGTGGTCGATGGGGATCATGGTGGGCAGGTGGCGGCCCCAGGTGGGCGGCCATACGGGGGCCATAGAGCGGAAGTCGAGCCCGCCTTTCTCGCGCAGCAGGCGCATGCCCTCGCACCAGGGCGTGGCATTGAAGTCCCCTGCCACGATGACCTCGCTGGTCAGTCCCGCCACCAGCGCGGCGATGCCGCCGAGGTGCCCGCGCCACTCCTCCGCACGCACGCCGCCTATCGGCGGCTCGGTGTGCAGGCCGATGAAGGTCAGGGGCGCGCCGAGATGATCCAGATTCAGCACCAGGACGGGCAGCCGCCAGATCGTGAAGCGGCGGACTTCGGAGCTCTTAAGCGGCAGGCGTGTGTAGCAGGCGATGCCAAAGAAGCCCTTGATCAGCTCCTCCACGCGGTGCGGGTACTTCCGCCTCAGCGGCTCCAGGCTCTGCTGCCAGGTGTCGTTCACTTCCTCCAGGCAGACGATGTCCGCATCGGCCTGCAGCACGTGGTTGATCACGTCCTCGTGGCGGGTGTTGGTGGCCAGCACGTTGTAGATCATGAGGCGCAGCGGCTTGCCGGCGGGCGCAGCAGGGGCCTCCGCCGTCTGCTGCACGGCGTGGATGATCTGTACATTCCATAGCATGGAGACGAATGCCGCCACCACCAGCCAGGTGCGGCGGCGCAGCAGCGCATACAGCAGCACCACGGCGCAGGCCACCCCATGCTGCAGCCGGAAGTGGGACATGAGATCGAGCAGCCAGTGGTGGCGGCCCAGACTGGCCAGCCAGGTGCAGGCCAGCGCAGAAACTGCCAGCGCCTCGCTCATCCCACGCCAGGAGACGAATCTCCTCGTAGGCACAGGGGCGGTGGGTTCGGCTGGCGGCGCGTCGTCAGTCATCGGGGAATTGGGTGGCATCATGGCGCTTTCCGGGGCTGATGCACCTTCTTCTTGCACGGTGGGGCATGCCGTTCATGGATGATGGCATGGGTAAACTTCAAGACCAGATCGCAGTCGTCACCGGTGCCGGACGTGGCATCGGCAAAGCCATCGCCGAAACCTTCGCCGCCGAGGGGGCCAAAGTGGCCGTCGTCAGCCGCACGCTGGCCAATGCGCAGAGCGCCGCAGACGCCATCAATGCCAAATTCCCCGACGCCGCCAAGGCCTACGCCCTGGACGTGGCGGACGGCAATGCCTGCGCCGAAGTGGGCAAGCAGATCCTGACCGACTACGACCACGTGGACATCCTGGTGAACAACGCCGGTGTGACCAAGGACGGCCTGCTGCTGCGCATGAGCGAGGCAGACTGGGACGCTGTGCTGGACACCAATCTGAAGGGTGCCTTCAACATGGTGAAGGCCTTTCAGCGCAGCATCCTCAAGCAGAAGGGGGCACGCATCATCAATATCAGCTCCGTCATCGGCCTCATCGGCAATGCAGGCCAGGCCAATTACGCCGCCAGCAAGGCCGGCCTCATCGGCTTCACCAAATCTCTGGCACGCGAGTTCGCGGGCCGTGGCGTCACCGCCAACTGCATCTGCCCCGGCTTCATCGCCACGGACATGACGCACGTGCTCAATGACACGGTGAAGGCTGAGATCCTCAAAAAGATCCCGCTGGGCGACCTGGGCAGCGCCGACGACATCTCCGCCGCCGCCCTCTACCTCGCCAGCCCAGCCGCCCGTTACGTCACCGGCCAGGTGCTGACGGTGGACGGTGGCATGGTGATGTAAATGGGGGAAGCTGATCCTAGGCCTAGGCGGAGCTAGGTATCATATCCTTCCCGCCCGGGCCAGATCTGCTAATCCTCTCTGGGACCCAATCAGGACGAGCCCCTCAAGCCTTTGCGGCAAACAGCTGCACCGTGCCAGTGGCATGCAGTACGCACATGACACCCGCGCCTGTGGTGATCAGGGCGATGATCAGCGTGGTGAGACGGTGCTTCCGGATCCAGGCCTCCGAGTACTCCAGGTCCAGCGGATGCACCACCAACCAGCCTTTGAGCAGGCAGAAATTGAAAAGCCCGATGGCAAAAGAGATGAAGGCAACCAGCCAGCCGATCATAAAACGTGGGTGTTGTGTCTTGGGGGTGGGGAACCCCTCTGCCTAACGCCGCTGGAAGCAGAAATCAAGACGCATGCGCGGGTGGGGCTCCTCACGGCTTCCACCATGCATCCAGCTTGGCGCTGAGCGCCTTCACTTTGTCTGCATTCTCCGCCGCCAGATTCTTCTCTTCCTGCGGGTCGGCCTTCAATTCATAGAGTTCCACCACATCCTGGGGCTGGTTGGCGGCATGGGGGACGATGAGTTTGTCGTGTCCATCGACAATCCAGCGCCATTTCAGGCTGGTCGCGGGCACGTTTAGGTCCACAAAGTTGTGGGTGAAGCACTCGCCGTAAAGTGTCTTGCGCGCGCTGACGGCGGCGGCATCCAGCAGGTCGATGCCAGGAAATGTCTTCGCTGGGGCGATGCCCGTGGCCTTGAGCAGCGTGGGCACGAGGTCGATGGACTGCGCCAGCTCTTCGCTCATCTTGGGCTGTACATGCCCGGGCCAGCGCACCATGATGGGCGTGCGCAGGCCTCCGTCGTACTGGCTTTGCTTTGACTTGTCCGCATAGCGGCCGGTCTTCGGGTTGGTGATCCAGCCGTTGTCGCTGAGATAGACGAAGATGGTGTTCTCCTTCATCCCGTTGTCGTCGATGTGCTTGATCAGCTCGCCGCAGGTTTCGTCAAACCATTCCACCATGGCCCAGTATTTCGCCACGTGTGCGCTTGGCGTCTTGTCCTTGTACTTGTCAAAGAGGCGTTGCGGTGGCGTGTGGGGATCGTGCGGCATCATGGGCGCATACCACACAAAGAAGGGCTTTTTCTCCTGCCGTGCCGTGGCGATGAATTCATAGATGGGCTGCATGGTCTTGCGGCCGATGTCCAGGCCCGCGTCGCCATGGCGGCCGCCGTGCGTCATGCCGTGGGTGAAGCCGCCGCGCTCGTAGCTCTTTTGCCACCACTTGCCGGTCTGCAGGCTCAGATAACCCTTCTGCTTCAGCATGGTGGGCAGCGTGCCGGCTTCTTCGAGGTGCCTGCTCACCACCTCGCGTCCTGCCTCAAACTGCGGGCTGCTTTGAAACTCGCGCGGCTTCATGCCGGCGGGAATGGGCGGATCATTGCTCGTCACCTTGTGCTGGTGCGGAAACAACCCGGTGATCAGCGAAGCAAGGCTGGGGCAGCACAGGCTGCAAGGCACATACCCGCGGGTGAAGGTGAGGCTCTCCTTTGCCAGCCGGTCCAGATTTGGTGTCTGAATGACCTCGTTTCCCATGAAGCCGTAGTCGCTATACAGATGGTCGTCCGAGATGATCATGACGATGTTTGGCGGCGGCGCATCGGCGGCCACGAGAAAGCAGGGCAGGGCAAGCAGCGAAAGAAAAAGACGGCGTATCATGAGCATGGTTGGGCGCATGAGAACGAACATGACTCAAGGCATCTTGCCAGGAGTGTTGGCAGGTGATTGAATGAAGTGATGGACGAAAATATGATTCCTCAGCCAAACCCGCCCGATGATAGTCGCTGGTGGAAGATATGGCTGGCCACCACCCTGATTCTCCCTGGCGTGGTCGGTGCAGTGGGTTCTCGATGCGGGGAGGTTGGTCTTTTCTTTATCTTCGCACTTGGCCTGGCGAACCTGATGGTGCACGAGCTGGCTTGCAAAAAACTGGCTCCGCCCAAGAGCTGGCTTTACTTCTTTTTGATGTTTGGTGGCGGGTTTTTGATTCTATCATCTTTTTATTCCGGCTGCCTGGTGGGCAGGCCACAACGTTGAGCTATGACTGAAGAATCTGCACCACCTCCTCCTCCGGCAAAGCCCGTGCCCCCTGAGGCCGGGCGCCTGTGGGTGGCATGGCTGCTCTCCACAATGGTCTTGCCATCAGTGGCGGGGACTCTTCTGGCAGTTGGCGCGGTTTACGCTCAGGTTTGCGTGGTAGTGCTGGTATGCGCCAGCTTGGGACTGCATCTTGGGGCATGTATCCGGCTGGCTCCGGAGCTTGCCTGTTTGTCCTTTTTTCTGGCAGTCGGCGGCTGGGTGCTCATGGCGGCGTCATTTTTTGCTGGCTGCGTGCTTATGGCGATACGCTAAACTCAGGTCATGTCCGACGCCCCTCCGCCTCCACTCCCGCCACCATCGCCGCCTGCCCCACCACCCGCTGGAGGTGGCTGGTGGTTTGCGTGGCTCCTTGCCACGGTGATCATGCCTGGGATGGCGATACCTGTAGTGGATCGCTTGCCCAATGCCAACTACAGCGTGGCATTATGCTGGGCGGGTGCGGCGGCCATTCTGATCCTGCACATCGTCGCTTCCGTCAAACTGGGCCGGAACCGCTCGGGCTGCATGGCCGTGGCGCTGACCTTCGGCGGCTGGGCGTTGATGCTGGCCTCCCTCTTTGTCGGTTGTGTGTCGATCATGAACAACATGAGCCACCGATGATGACCACGACGCTGCTGAAACGCACCACCTCACGCTGTCCGAAATGCCACAAGCCCTGCCCGGCCACGGTGGAGCAGCAGAATGGGAAGGTGTATATGAAGCGCCGCTGCATCGCGCATGGGGAGTTCAGCGCATGCATTGCCAGTGATGCGCGCTTCTACTGGCTGGCGCAGGGCAAGGAGGAAAACCGCTGCTGCTCCGGTGGTGCCTGCTGCACGGCAGAAGGCAAGACGGCTGGCACGCTGGGCCGCAATGCGGAAGGGCGCGGCACCAATCCCATCGAAACGCTCTCCACCTGCCTGGCGCTGATCGAGATCGTCAACTCCTGCAATCTTGCGTGCCCCACCTGCTACGCAGATTCGCCCGTGGGCATTGGTTCCAAGGTGGACGCCATCCCGGTGGCTGACATCCAGGCGCGAGTGGACGGAGTGATCGCACGTAAAGGCAAGATCGAGATCCTGCAGCTCTCCGGCGGAGAACCCACGCTGCACCCACAGCTCAGCGAACTCTGCCGCTGGGCCAAGGCGCATGAGAAGATCGACTTCCTGCTCATCAACTCCAACGGCCTGCGCTTTGCCAAAGACCCAGCGCTGTGCCGGGAACTGGGGGAGATCTTCCACAACGGTGGCCTGCAGGTGTATCTGCAGTTTGATGGATTGCAGGAAGAAGGGCACAAGGCGCTGCGCGGCGCCGACCTGCGCGAGGTGAAGCAGCAGGCGCTGGCGAATCTCGCCTCCGCAAACATCCCCGTGACGCTGGCCATGACCGTGACGCATGAAAACCTGCCGCACCTCTGGCAGACGATCCGCTTTGGCCTGGAGGATGCCAACATCCACGGCATCACCTTCCAGCCGGAGTTTCTCAGCGGGCGCAATCAGGCTCCCTCGCCAAAGCAGCGGCTGAACACGGCGGATATCCTCATGGCGGCGGTGGAGCAGTCGCAGGGGCAGCTCCGCTTCGAGGATTTTACGCCGCTTCCGTGCGGAGACCCCAACTGCGCCACCATCGGCTACCTCATTCGCCGAGAGGGGCAGGTGTGGCACGTGAGCGACTTCCTCGACTTCAGCAAGCTGCAGGGCTTTCTGCAGGACAAGATCCACTACACGCTTGCCGATCTGGCGCAGTGCGGCTGTGAAAACGAACCGCTCGGCGAACTGCTGAAGACCATGGAAAAGACGCGCAGCATGGCCTTCCGCCTGATGGTTAAGCCCTTTATGGATGCATGGACCTGGGATGAAGACCGCATCGACCGCTGCTGCACGCATGTGATCCGGCCGGATGGCAAGCTGGACTCCTTCTGCCGCTACTACTCCGGCTTTGCCGACACCCGCCACGTCCTGTGACTCACTCCCCGCAGCATCAGTTTCTCCCCGGCAGCCCGGTCTATGCCCTGTGCATGATGCTGGGCATCGGCATCGGTGCTGTGTTCTGGTATAAGCGAGCACAAGGGCGCAGCGACATGCTGCTCATCTACCTGGGCGCACTGATCGGCGGCTTTGCCGGGGCCAAGCTGGCCTACCTGCTGGCAGAGGGCTGGCTTGAGTGGCAGCAGCCCGACCGCCTGCTGCGCTGGGCCACCGGCAAGTCCGTGCTCGGCGGCCTGCTGGGCGCGTATGCCGGTGTGGAGTGGATGAAGCACCTCGTGGGCCACCGCAGCTCTACGGGAGATGCCTTTGCCGTCATCGTGCCTGTGGGCATCCTGCTCGGACGCTTGGGCTGCTATGTGAATGGCTGCTGCCTTGGCAGGCCGGTGGCGGGTGTCTTTGCCGTGCGGGACATTCATGGCGTGGCGCGCTGGCCTGCTCCGTTTGTCGAGGGCGCGTTTCAGGTCGTCATCCTAGCCATCATCCTGCTGCTGCAAAGGCGCGGAGTGCTGCGCGACCGGCTGTTTTTCCTCTACCTGGCAGCTTATGGCATTTTCCGCTTTGTGCACGAATTCATGCGCGACACGCCCAAGATCTGGCTCGGGCTCAGCGGCTACCAGTTCATCTCCGCAGCGACAGCAGCGCTGGGTCTCTTCATGAGCTGGCGGCGCACGAAGGTCATGCATGTGCAGGCTGATACGCCTTTACCTGCTCAGGACTAGCACTGCCGCTCAGTTCTTTGCCGCGATGGCTGCACGGTAATTCGCAAGGGCTCGGAAGTATTCAGCCTGGGCCTCCACTTCCAGCACCTTGGCGTCAAAGCTGGCCTGCTCACGGATCTGCAGCGCCAGCAGGTCGGTGGCGCCCTGCTTGAGGCGTTCGGCCTCCGCATTGGCCAGCTGCTGGGCCAGATCCACATTGCGCCGTGTCTGCTGCAGCACTTCGTGTGCGGTGTGCAGCGCGCTGTGGGCATCGCGCACATCAGCGGCTATCCGCTCTCTTGCAAAGCGCATCTCCTGGTTCAGGCGCTCGATCTGCGCTTGCGCCACGTCCACACGGCCCTTGGCCTCGCGGCGCTGCAGCGGCACCTTGAACTCAATCTTGGCTTCCACCTCGGTTCGCTCGATGTCGCGAGGCGTTTTGCCAGTGACTCCCTGTGCGGCCTGCACGCCCACCTCCAGGCTGGGCAGCAGGTTGTTCTTGGCCAGGCGCAGGTCGATCCCCGTCTTTTCCAGCGTCAGCTCGATGCGCCGCATCTCCGGGCGGAAGATCAGCGCCTTGGCGATGTCTGCCATGAGCTGCGACTCCCCTGGGCGGTCATGCTCAGGAAAGGCGGAGGGCACGCGGGAGCGCTTCGCCAGAATGGGCTCCGCAGTGCGGGCATCCCGGTAAAAAAGCGAAAGCTCGATGGTGGCGGCCTGAAACCGCCTCGTGGCCTGCACCACGGCGATCTCGCGGCTGACCACCAGTCGCTGATTGTCCACCTGCACGATGGGGGCTGAGGCGCCGTTCTTCACCTGCTCGGCGATGGCTGAGTCTCGATCTCGTGCCACGCGCAGCAGCGCCTCTGAAAGTGCGAGTCTCTGACCTGCCGCCAGCCAGCCATAGTAGGAAATGGTAGCCGCTCGTACAAAGTCCAGATACTGCCGCTGGATGAAAGGATCTGCCAGCTCCTTGTCGATCTGCGCCTGCCACAGTGACGCACGGCGGCGGTCGATGGTCCCATCTCGCAGCAGCGGGATGCGGAAGCCAAGAAGGCCCTCGCCATCCACGCCAGTGCGATCCTTGTTATAGTTGGGCAGGAAGCCGCTGCTCAGGCGGTAGCCGCCGTACACGCTGCCGCCCCAGTTCGTCAGCGGCTGCTCCAGCATGGCGTAGCCTGTCTGCCCGTCGTAGTAACCTGCAGGCGCAAAGGAGCTGCCCGCATTCAAGTTCAGGTCAAAGGAGCCCAGCGCCTGACGCACACGCCCGTTGGCGATGTCCTGTTCGATCAGCGCTGCGAGGTATGGCGGGTATTGCGTCTGCACGCTTTTGAGCACCTCTGGCAGCAGCAGCGGGCGTGCTTTCTCGTCAGGTGCGGCCTCCAGGCCGGAGAAGGGCAGCATCAGCGCCACCACGGCGGCGCGGCAGCGGCCCACGCGGCGTCCAGTGCGAGGATTCATCATCGTGCGTGTGTTCATCATCTTCAGTGTCATGGAGCAAATCATTTCTTGGTAGGGTCCAGCTTGCCGTCCGCATTCGAGTACACCGGAGGGAAGCCGTTGATCTGCCGCCAGAGCTCAAACCACAGCGGCACCTCATTGAGGAGTATCCACGCATTGGCGCGCGTGCCCTGCCGCAGCCAGCGCTCGCGGTCCGGCCAGCCCACCTTCACGGGGCCTTTGCCGTCGCTGCGATCCACCACATCATCCGCCGGACCGATCAGCACGCGAAAGCGCCCCTGTCCATCGTCGCTGGCGTCCACAAACACCACCTCTCCAGCAAAGGTGCCGATGGCCAGCTGCGGCCAGCCAATGGTCTGCACCGCAGGCCAGCCCTCAAAGGCCAGGCGCACCTGGCTGCCGGGTGTCACCACGCCGTTCTCCTCCGTGCGGGCGTGCACCAGCGGCATGTCATTGCCGTCCACCCACACCTCCACATTGCGGCTGTCGCTTTCAGGAATAATCACGCAGATGAGCGAGCCCGGGCGCAGGTAGGTGCCATCCGTCACCGCCACCTGCAGCACGATGCCATCTCGCGGCACCTCCACCACCTGTCGCAGGTTTTGATTGATCTGCACATCGATCACCGAGAGGTCTCGTTCAGCAGTGGCCACTTCCGCCAGTGCGCTGCCCTTGGACGCGTGGATGCTCGCGATCAGCGCATCCATGTCATTGCCCGTGCGCTTCAGCGCTGCCTCGGCTGACTTCAGGTCCGCGCTGGTGGCATCTCGCTGCAGCTTGGCCAGCTCCAGGTTGCGCTGGGACTCCAGCTGCTTGTTAAAGAGCTCTTGTGTGCGCGTAAAGTTCAGCTGCGCCGTCTCCGCCGCTATTTTGGCCCCGGCCACACGCTGCTCTGCGCCGTCAATGGCCTGCGCCTTGGCCAGCTCCTGCTGAGTGATCTGCGCTGTCAGCGACTCTACACGCCCTTGGGCAAAGTCACGCCGGCTCTCGATGGCCTCGCGCTGTGCCTTCAGGTTGTTGATGAGGTTGGGGTCGTTGTCCTGGATCTCGATGATGAGCTCCCCCTTTTTGACGCGCTGGCCTTCGGTGATGTGCAAATTGCGCACACGACCCGAGACCTGCGCCTCCACATTCACGCGACGGTCCAGCGGATTGAAGGCGATGACCCGCCCCGTCCCCGCCACAAACTGCCGCCAAGGCAGAAACAGCAGGGCCAGAACCCCCAGGATGAAGCACACCACCAGCACGCGGCTGAAGATGCGGATAAAGCGCGCCGGACTGGCCAGGCTGAGTGCCGGCAGCCGAGGGGCAGATGGAGTGAAAAAGGGGGAGGAAGATGGGGCGGGGGAATTCATGGCGTCAGTCGTGTGCATGGTCTTCGTCTGGCTCATCATGGCATCAGGTGGCATGGGGCTGAGATGCGCCGCCCCCATTCAGGTGGCAGGGGGCCAGCTCGATGATCTGATCGCACCGCGCACTGACCCGTGCATCGCGCGTAGCCACCACCACGGTCCATGGTTGGTCCTTGCCCAGAATGGCTTCTGAGAGCTGGGAAAAGGAGGCATCGCCCATGTTATCCAGCAGCTCATCGATCAGCAGCAGGCGTGGCCGCTGTGCTATGGCGCGTGCCAGCAGCAGGCGCATGCGCTGATTTCCAGAGAGCGGTGCTCCGCCGATCTTCAGCCGCAGCCCCAACCCCTCCGGGCGCGCCAGCAGCTCCTCCAGAAGCCCGGCCTGTTTCAGCGCAGCGCGGATTTCATCCATGCCGATGTCGCAGCGGCCCAGGCGCAGATTTTCCACCACCGTGGCGTCCATGATCTCATCCCGGCGCAGCAGCTGAGTGCTCTCACGCAGCGCCTCCAGATCCCAGCTGCGCAGGTCCACGCCGTCCACCATCACATAGCCGGCGCTTGGCTGGCGCAGGCCGAAGAGGATGTCCAGCAGCGAGCTGGCTCCGGCCCCGTGCGGCCCCACCACTGCGGCACGCGTGCCGGCCGGAATGCTGAAGCTGCGCTCGCGGAAAAGCACGGCACCTGCGTGATGTGCAAAGGACATGCCGCCCGCCACCACCTCCGCGCCGCCGTTGATTCCATCGGCAGAACTGCGACCAGCGGGCTTCTCCCCGCCCTCGCGTTCCGTCTCCAGATCAAAGATGTGGCCCAGCTTGTCCATGGCCGCCATGGCATCATACCAGGCCTCCAGCTGTTTCCCGAGCTTGGAGAGGGATGTCACGATGCCGCTCATGATGATTTCACTGGCCACCAGCTGGCCCAGCGTGATCTGCTGGCTGATCACCAGATACCCGCCCACCACCAGCAGCGCCGCCGAGGCCACCACCTGCAGCGTCAGCAGCCCTGCGATCTGCCGCATCAGCACGCGGAAGTGCCTGCTGCGCGCCATCACATAGCCCGTGCTCAGCTCATTGGCACGCTCGTGCGCCATGCGGCTGCCGCCTGGTCCCTTGAAGAGAAAGGGAAAATGAGCCACCTCCTCAAACCAGTTCACCAAGTCATACTTCATCCGCGACTCCTCGATGCTCGTGGCCACCGCCCCGCGTCCCAGCAGCCACAGGCTCAGAATGATCAGACTCAGCAGAACCGCCGCAAAGAGCAGCAGCAGCGGATGGTACAAAGACAGCAGCAGCATGCCAATGAGCCCGCCGAAGACGAGGTTCACCCCGTCCAGCAGCAGCATGGCCGTGGACTTCTGCGCTGTCACCACATCCAGAAAGCGGTTGACCATCTCCGGCGCGTGCACCTCATCATGCACCTGGGCTTTCACTCGCGGCAGGCGGTAGGCCAGGTCCGCCGCCGTGCGCACAAAGATGCGCCGCTGGATCACGTCTGAGACATAGTATTGAAACGCTGTCACCACTGCCTGCAGCCCCAGGCAGCCAAACAACGCCAGAGACACCACCACCAATGCCTGAATATACGGGCGTGACTGCCCGCCGAAGGCCAGATTGCTCACGATCGCATCCACAGCAAGCGGCACCGCGAGGTACAGCAGTGCGGAAAAGATGGAAAACAGGAGCAGCGTGCGCACTTCCTGCCTCTCTGCCAGAAGCAGGCCTATGAATCTCCGTGAAGGGCTCTCTCCGCCAGCCCCATGGGCGTCCGCAGAGCTATGCCCGCCTGCCAGCGAGGGATCCTGTGCTGCGCTCATCGTCTGGGCCGGGCGGTTGGCATGAACGATGCCCGCCTCCACCACCGCCTCCACGCTCTCAAGTCCCAGCAGCCGAGCCAGCGCCTGGCGGGAAAGGGTCACGCGGTGGTCTGGGTGCTCTCCCTCCGCCATGCGCAGGCGGAACCAGCCTGCGCTGGTGATCACGCGCCAGCGGCTCTCTCCAGCGCTCCATATCACCACGGGGGAATCCTCCCGTGCATGCCAAACTACTTCTCGCAGCGGCAGCCGCACGGGGGAAACCTGCATGCCTGCATCCGCCGCCGCCGTGCATAGCAGCTCCAGCGGCTCACCAGGCAGCTCCTGCTCTTGGAGGGCATGTTCAGCAGCAAGACGGGCATGTTCCACATCCAGCTGTATGCCCAAAATGGCAGAGAGCTGCAGCAAGGTCGTGGATGACAGGGGTGGGGGAGGTGGGATTAGGTGTGTCAAAATATAAAATAGGCTCGCGTCCTATACGATTCCTTAGCACACCTGGATTCATTCGATAAACTGCAAAAAGACGCTGCAAATGTAACCTCCTTCTCCACATGCAGTTGGTGATTAAGCTAACCGCTTGACACGGGGTAAAGAACAAGCCCGGCTTGTTTTTATTTTTCGATGGCCACGCTGCAACTTTTCATGATCTCGTGGCGCACGAAATCAATGCTTGCGCAGTCAGGTGGCAACGACAGCCTAGGGCCGTCATGATATGGAATCCCCCCCGGTGGCTGCTGCCGGTCTTTACACTCTGCCTGCTCACACTCACTTCCTGCCAGATGCACATGGGCTCCCTGGCTCACAGAGCTTTCAACGGCATGACGGAGCCTCTGACCTCGGAGCCACTGGATTACCTGCCTTTTCCTGACCTGAAGCAGTGGGCGGCGCTGCCCGGTCCCATGCTGGAGGTGCAGGAAAACAAGCTCGTCTCCCGCAGCCTTTTCATCCGGGATGAGGAGCTGCCCAAGGGCTCGCCCAAGGCCCGGCGCGCCAGTTCCGGGATCACCGGCAGGGCGGGGGACGTGATGGGCATGTTTACCTCGCTGCTGGCCATCGCCGCAGGCACTCATACCGAGGGCAATCTGGGCTCCATCGATGACACACGGCGGCAGCTGGCTGTGAATGAGTTCCCCTTTGTGCTGCTGCAGGGGGAAAAGCTGGTGTATGTGAAAAAAGACAAGCAGCCCTGGCCGGTGCTGGCGCGTGCGTCAGAGCGCAGCAAGGTCACGGTCATCACCAAGGACGGCACCTTTTTCGGCATAGCCCAGCACATTCATTTCCGCAGCAACTCCACGGAGGTGGTGCTGGAGGGAGACCCCACCGTGCAGTCCGGCCAGCAGCACATCAAAGGCATGCGGCCGGACGCGCTCATGATCCTGGATTTCTCCAAACGCCGCGTGCTGGTGAACGGTCCGGCGAAGGTGAAAAAGCTCTTTCGCTGAAGCCTGAAACAGGCGTAAAAAAAAGGGAAGGCAGCATCTGCCTTCCCCGATAAATAAACACAGGCTGCAAACAGGCTAGTGCCTGTGACCGCCGTGGAAGCCGCCGCCACCGCCATTCCACCCACCGCCACCGCTGCCGCTCCAGCCACCACCGTGGCTGCCGCCGCTGCTGTGAGGGAAGCCACCGCCACCGGAGCCGCCGCTGGGCGGAGACCAGTTATGCGGGAAGGCATGACTCACCTGGCTGTGATAAGTTGAGGGATGGTTGTTGAAGTTAAACGGCACCGAGTGAGATGCCTGGATCGTGCGCGGGGAGTAGCCCGGAAGCGTGGGGCCTGACATCCAGCGGTTGCCACTCATGTAATGGTACTGCTGCGTGGGGCGGTGGTAGTAGGCGGAGTAGCGCGGGTAGTAGCTGTAGTTGTAGCTGCTGCCATACACCGGTACATAGGGGCGCAGGCCCACGGGATAGCCATAGCCGCCGTAGCCATAGTTTCCGTATCCATAGCCCCCGCCGTACCCGTAGCCGCCCCCGTAGTAGTATGGGTCGCAGCTCGTGAGGGTGAGGAGTGCCGTGGCCACAAGGAATCCGGCTTTGCCGGCGGACAGCAGGTTGTGCGTGTTCATGAGGGAATCTTTCTTCATTGCTTGAAGAAAGCAAGAGACGCTGTGAAAGGGAAAGTGCTCAAAAAAACAAAACCGCGTGGCATCCAAAGACACCACGCGGTCGTTTAATGGCGGTCACTGCACCGCTGGATGTGTTCAGTCCAGATCAGAAATGCGCACCGGCTTGCCACCCTGGGCGGCGCTCTTGTCGGAGGCAAAGATGACCTCAAAGCTGCGCAGCGCTTCGGTGAAGCTCGTCAGCGGCATGTCCTTGCCTGCGTCCAGCGCATCAAAGAAGGCCTGGAACTGCGTCTGGTAGGGGTGGTCGCTCACGTCGCCGGAGTCCAGCATCTTCATGGAGAGCTTGCTCCAGGAATTCTTGTCTGTGTGCAGCTTCATGGAGTGGAATTTGTCATCCAGCAGGCTGCCCTGGCTGCCGCACAGGTGGGTGTGGAAGTAGTAGGGCTGCAGGCAGTCCACCACGGCGGCGGCCTTGCCCACTGAGCCGTTCTTGAAGTGGATGAGCGTCACGCTGGTGGTGTCGTATTCGTAGGGCTTGAAGATCTCGCTCTGGGTCTTGGTGGAAAAGCTGGTCACGCTCTCGATTTCGCCGCCCATGACCATGAGCAGGGCGTCCAGCGCATGGCACCCAGCGGTGAGCAGCGCGCTGCCGCCGTCCTTCTTGCCAGTGTTCCAGCGGAACTGGCCGTACCATGGGCCGATGCCGTGGTAGTAGTCCACTTCACCGTAGTGAATGCTGCCCAGCAGGCCTTCGTCGATGACGGCCTTGGTCACCTGAAACTGGTTGGAGAAGCGGCACTCAAAGCACACGCAGCCCTTCACGCCATTGGCCTTCGCAGCTGCGGCGATCTCGCGCACCTCCTGCAGGGAGTTGGCCATCGGCTTTTCCAGAATGATGTGCTTCTTGGCATTCGCGGCGGCCACGGCCTGGTCGCGGTGCTGGCTGGGGTAGCTGGTGATGTCCACCACGTGGATGTCAGGATTGGCCAGCATTTCCTCCAGGTTCTGGTAGCTCTTGATGGGGGAGCCGTGCTTGGCGCTCAGCTCGGCGTCATCCAGCTTGCGGGAGGAGTAGATGGCGGTGACCTGCGCCTGGCTGGTCTTGTTGATGGCTTCGATGTGGGCGGTGGCGGCCCAGCCGTATCCGATGATTCCGACGTTGTATTTCTTCATGGTGAAAGGTGCTCTGCATGCTCCAAACCGGAGACAGAATTGTCAATATCAATACCCGGTACGGAAGTGTCTCTTTCGAGTGTTTTTGCAGCGGAAGGCTGCGGCATTAGGAAAAGCATAATGCCATCCGGAAGAGTGAGTTCGTGCGTTATGCCCCGAAAATAACAAAGCCGCGCTCATCGCGCGGCCTTGCCTAGGTTTTGGGGTTTGGGGGAAATCAGAGACGCTTATTCAGCGGCGGCTTCTTCTTCGTCCGAAGCGGTGTCGCCTGCGGCGGACACAGCCAGCTTCACCGTGGCGGTGATGTCGTGGCCGAGCTTCACGGTGATCTCGAAGTTGCCGGTGTTCTTGATAGGCTTTTCCAGCACGATCATGTGGCGGTCCACCTCGATCTTGGACTCCTCGGCCAGAGCCTTGGCAATGTCGATGTTGGTGATGGAACCGAAAGCCTTGCCACCCTGACCGGTGGAGAGGGTGAGCTTGAGCTTCACCTTCTTGAGCTTGGAAGCCAGCTTTTCAGCTTCGGCCAGTTCCTTGGCTTCGCGCTCGGCGCGGATGGCCTTCAGGCGCTCGGTGTGGCGGAGGTTGCCCTTGGTGGCCTCGTAGGCCTTGCCCTGGGGAAGTAGGAAATTACGCGCAAAACCGCGCTTCACGCTGACGACGTCAGCTTCGGCTCCGAGGCCTTTGATTTTTTCTTTGAGAATGACTTGTGTGTTTGGCATGGCGACAGTTTCCCCGGGGAAAAAGGGGCGCGAAACTACACGCCTCCTAAGTTCTGTCAAAGGCGGATTGCAGTCTTTTTAAAGAAAGCGGAAATGATAGGCCTCCGCGACGGTTCAGATTCCCATGTTGGCCAGGGTGGTGGCCAGCCGGTTCATGAAGCCTGTGGCCTCAGGATGTGCCGCCTCCAGCTCCTCCACGGAGCTGAGCCATTGCCCCTGTGCCGCCTGCTGCTGGGCCAGCAGCTCCAGCAGTCTGGTCTTGGCCGTCTCAGGCAGGTCGCCTGCATCTTCCACCATCTTCTTCAGTTCGAGGAGTTGCTCCGAGGTCATAACGTGTATGAGTGCAAATCTGTCATCGTGCGCGGAAGGAGACAAGACTTTTGCATGACTCAGCGTGGGGATTTTTATCTCCTTATCTGTGCCCGGCCACCGCTAGCAGGGCCAGCACGCTCACGCTGTCGCGGATGCGGCCGTCGCGCGCCATCTGAATGGCCTCGCTTAGCGGCAGGCGCAGCAGTTCCAGCTGCTCGGTGTCTTCCGGCTGCGCCTCGCCGTGCGTCAGGCCGGTGGCCACAAAGATGTCGCAGACCTCATTGGTGGTGGAATTGGACAGCTGGATGCCGCTGAGCAGAGGCTCGATGGTGGTGGCTGTGATGCCGGTTTCCTCCAGCAGTTCGCGCCTTGCGGTGTCTGCCGGGGCCTCCCCGACCGGGCAGCCCCCCTCGGGGATCTCCCACTCGTAGCGCCCGTGGCAGTAGCGCCACTGGCCCACCAGCCAGGTGCAGCCCTCGTCGTCGATGGGCACCACCCCCACGGCGATGTTCTTGTACTCCACCACCCCATAGATTCCCGGTCCGCCCGAGGGCTTGATCACCTGATCCTCCCGCACACGCAGCCAGGGGTTGGCATAGGTTTCACGGGTGGAGAGGGTTTTCCAGGGATTCGGGTGCTGCGGGAGTTCGGTCATGGCGGGAGAGTCACGAGCACTGACTCTCGGTCAAGGTCGCGTAAACAACACCGCTGTCACAGGCAGATTCGACCCGCTTTACTTGCTCTCCATCGTGCTCACCACCACGCCATCGGCATCCACCTTGTAGCTTTTGAGAGCCTTCAGCACAGGGCCGATGGTGGCGTGGTTTTGGTAGGGGCCCAGATAGCCGTACATGGCCATGCCCTTCACCATCTCTTCAGGGATGGTCTTGCCCGGCACGCGCACGGCGCTGACCTTGGCATCAGGGCCCAGGGCGGTCATTTCCAGGGAGAAATCCACCTCCCCCACGAGGTAGCGCTTGTCGTTTTCCCAGAATTTCTTGTTCAGCGGCAGGCAGACGTCTGTGGTGATGGATTGCTTGGCGGCGTCGAGCGATTTCACGCGCAGCATGTCCTTGTAGCTGCCCGTGCTGCCTTCCGGAGCCAGCGTCAGCAGGGCATTGAGTTCGGCAATGCTGAGCTTGAGAGTGGCTGGTTTGCCAGCGGTGACCTCGGCGGCAAAGGCGCTCAGCTTTTGCTCCAGTCCTGGCGCGGCCTGCACGGCGGGGAGCTGCACCGGTGTCGGCTGGCTGATGGCTGCGATGGCGGCGTCCATCGTCGTCAGAGTGTAGTACCCCCACCACACGATGAAGACAAAAACCCCGGCGACCGCAGCCATGATGACGCAGCCGTAGCCTGAGTGGAATTCGCCGGTGGGAGTTTTCTGAATCTTTGCCATCCCCCATCTGAATGCAGCCGGGAGAAAGATCAAGCCGGGGTTCATGTGCTCTGCGGCGCTCCGCATCAATTGTGTCTTGCCTGATGGCGGGCTTTTTGCTGAGATGACTCGTGATGACTGCCGAAAATTCCTTTTGGCAGCCTACTCATAACCACCTGATAAAATCATGAATACGCATCTGCTACCCATGCTTCAAAAAGCCAGTGAGGTTTCAATGAACACCTCCCCCGATGTTCAAGCCGGGCCTCTGCCCATGCTCATCGGCCTGGCTGTGCTTGTTTTTGTCATCGCATCTGTATGGAAGGTCTTTGTGAAAGCTGGGGAGCCTGGCTGGGCCTGCCTCGTTCCCATCTACAACCTCATCGTTTATCTCAAAATAGCAGGCAAGCCTCTGTGGTGGGTCATTCTGTTCTTCATTCCTTTGGTGAACTTCGTCTTTGCGCTGCTGGCCTCGCTCGGGCTGGCGAAGAATTTTGGAAAAGGCGCAGGTTTCGGCCTCGGCCTCTTCTTCCTCGGATTCATCTTCGTGCCCATCCTGGCCTTTGGCGATGCCAAGTTTGTAGGACAGAAGAGCTGAGCTGCTTTTCAGTCTTGGTCTTGCAGGTGCGCGTAAGGGATGCCGTCGCGCACTTGTTTTTTCACTGCTTGTGCGCGTCCAGCCCAGCCTGAAGTCCTTCCAATGCGGCCTTCATGACCGCCTCTGAGAAGCCTGCATCAGTCAGAAGATGTAGTGCTTCATTCACGACTGCGGTGGTCTCTGCCTCGCTGCGCGGTTGAGTCAGCTGCGCGATCATCTTCCGCCCGATCTCATCCAACGCCGGGCGGATGGTGCCGGAGAGGTCGGGGGCTTGCTTCATGGTCGTGGTGGGGTGCTGCTGCAGCCACTCCTCCTGCCGCACCTTGGCAGCCTGCATCTGGCCGGTGAAAAAGAGCCGCACCTTTTCCGCAGGCAGCCCGGCAGCCGTTCCACGCTGGGTCATGGTGTGCAGCAGTTCGGCTTCACGCTTTGGATCCGTGATGGGCAGCCCCTTGGCGCGCTTGGCCTCCGCCACCTCATCCATCCAGTTCAGCCGCTGTACCATGAGTGCAGGCAGTGAAGGGGAGGCTGCACGCATCCCGGCACAGCAGGAAAGCAGCAGGCTGCACCCAAGGACAATACCCGGAAAAATAGATCTCATGCCTGCACATTAGGCACTCTCTGCGTCTTCAGTAAAGAGCTTCGGCTTCTGCCATCCCAATCTTCGGGGCGGCTCGTATCCATGCCATGTCTCATGCATCGCACATGCGCCTCTTCATTGACGTGTGCTCACAGCCGCCGATTCTCACACGATGAAGATTCTCGCAGCCATGTCCGGAGGCGTGGACAGCAGCGTGGCCGCCGCCGTGCTCGTCCGCGCAGGACATGACGTGTCCGGTGTGTACATGAAGAACTGGATCAACGAGGAGAACATCATCGGCCACTGCCCCTGGGAGGAGGACATCACGGATGCCGAGGCGGTGGCAAAACAGCTCGGCATCCCGTTCCGCGTGGTGAATCTCATGACCGAGTACCGCGAAAAGGTGGTGAAGTACCTCCTCGAAGGCTACCAGGCTGGCATCACCCCGAACCCGGATGTGATGTGCAACCGAGAGATGAAATTTGGCGTGCTTTGGGAGTGGGCGCGTGAGCACGGCTACGAGGCCATCGCCACCGGGCACTACGCCCGTAAAGTGGACGGGCATATCCTCCGTGGAGCCGACCCCAACAAGGATCAGACCTACTTTCTGGCCATGATGCAGCCGGAGCAGGTGCGCATCGCTCAGTTTCCCATCGGTCATCTGCTCAAGCCGGAGCTGCGGGATCTGGCGCGGGAGTTTGGCCTTTCCACGGCGGAGAAAAAAGACAGCCAGGGCATCTGCTTCATCGGCCAGGTGAAGATGGAGGACTTTCTGCGCACCTTTGTGCCGGACAAACCCGGCCCCATTGTGAATCTGGAGGGCAAGGTGATGGGCGAGCACCGTGGGCTGCACCTCTACACCCTGGGGCAGCGCAAAGGGCACGGCGTGGCCAGCCCCATCCACAAGCAGGCCTATGTGGTCGTGGCCAAGCGCCCGCAGACCAATGAGCTCGTCGTTGCCATCGAGAATGCCGACACTCCGCTCCTCTGGGCGCGAAAAGCCACGCTGCACTCCATCTCCACCACCGGTGAACCTTTGACCGAAGAGCGTCTGCTGCTGGCCCAGCCCCGCTACCGCTGCCCGGCTGGCAATGCCATCTTTCGCTCTCTGGGAGACGGCCGTGCTGAACTCGAATACACGGAGCCACAGCGCGCACTGACACCCGGGCAAATCTGCGCCCTCTACGACGGAGAGCGGCTGCTGGGTGGCGCGGTGTTTGAGGCGGTGCACCACGTATCTGCCTAGCATGTGGCGTGGTGGGGCAGGCTTTTCCGCCGGATGGCACTGGGCCACCCGGCAGAGCCCGCGCTCCGGCTACTTGGCACCTTCGCTCATGAACACCTGCGCACGCTTGAGCAGCTCATCCGGCGGCACGTCTTCCAGGTGCTGGCTGAAGCTCCAGCGGTAGCCGAAGGGATCCTTCAGCATCGCGGTACGGCTGCCCCAAAACTGATCCCGTGACGGGCTCAGCGGCGAGCCACCTGCGGCGAGGGCACGCTCAAAGGCCTTGTCGCAGTCTTCGACCTGGATCGTAAAACAGCAGGGGGCCATGCTTCCTGCTGGGATGGCGAGGGCATTGGAGCAGGGGGCTTCGTCGGAGATGTAGATGTGGCTGTTGCCGATCATGAACTCGGCGTGTGGCACCACACCCGGGGCTGGGGAGAGGCGGAAGAGCTCCACCGCACCAAAGGCCCGGGTGTAAAAGTCGAGCGCAGCAGCAGCGCTTTTGCAGGTGAGGGAGAATGAGACGGTGGCTTCGTTGGGTTTGCTCATGGGTGGTATTGGCAGTGGTTTGTTAAGGTGGACCGCATACTGAGTTGCGATCACCCGCCAGCATTCGCACCACCTCCTGACAACCCTATGTCAGGGGTGTTTTCACCCGAGACGTTTTTTCAGCCGATGATGCTCAGCCGTGGAGTGCGCCAGCTCGGCCACCTTGGTCCGCAGAGCTTCGGGAGAGAGAATCTCGGCATCGGTCCCCAGGCTCAGGAGCCAGCGGGCCACGTAGCCCAGTCCTTCAGGCCGGAAGGCAAAGCGCACCCGTGCCTTTCTGCCGGAAATCTGCTCCTCCACGATCGTCGGCCCCCAGAAGCGGCGCACGCTTTCGAGAATGAAAGCCGGCACGTCGATGACCGCAAACTCGCTGCAGTCCGGCACCACGCATTTGGCCAGGTGCTCGTCCAGATTGAAGCCCGGGCAGGGCGGGATGGGCTCCGGCAGCGTCTCGCAGCGGACGATGCGGTCCACACGGAAATCCCGCATGTCCTCACGCAGCCGGCACCACGCGATGAGATGCCAGTGGTCCATATAGAAGACCAGCCCTCGTGGCTCCACCAGCCGCTCGGTGGGGGCGCCACGTGCAGCGCCCAGGTAGTCGAGCCGCAGTACCCGGCCCTCGGCCATGGCGCGCTGCACCGTATGCAATGGCACGCTGCCTTTGGTCGGCGGGCGGGTGCCGATCACCATTGTCTTGCGCAGGCGCTCCACGCGGCCCTGCAGCCCGGAAGGCAGCACAGCCGTCACCTTGCCCATGGCAGAGCGGATCGCATCGCGCATGGCGGCATCCGTCATGCGCTCCACCAGCAGCCCTCCGGTGACGAAGGCAAAGGCCTCCTCCGGCGAAAACATCACCGGCGGCAGGCAGTAGCCACTCATTAGGCTGTAGCCCACCCCAGGCTCTCCCACGATAGGGACGCCCCCTTCACCCAGCGCCGCGAGATCGCGGTACACCGTGCGCTCTGTGATCTCAAAATGCTCCGCCAGCTGCGCAGCGGTGATGACCCTGCGTGACTGCAGCAGCATCACCATGGAGACGAGACGGTCCGTGCGGTTCATGCCTCGCCTCCTTTATTGGGATACTGCTCGGCAAAGGGAAGCCAGGTGTCGCGTTTCAGATTGGGAGCGTTGGATCGCGTGATGTTCAGCGTCACCTGCAGTTCCACCAGCGCGCTGTCCACCTTGCTCTTGCTGATCGTGCCTGATGGCGAGAGCGCCTTGCGCAGCTCAGCCGTGGTATGCGGCTCGCTGCGGATCAGCTCATACGCACGCCGCGCCAGCGGGCTGCAGGTGGAAACCGGCCGATGCTGCGCCGGATAGTGCACACGACGCAGATGCTCCATGCACATCAGCACCGCAAGCCCGCCGGGCAGCTTGCCGTAAAAGATCTCGTCCGGAAACTGCGCGGGCAGTTCATTCTTCCACGCCCACACGGCCTCCACCTTCTGGCCCCAGCCCTTCTGTCCTGGCTGCCTGCCTGGCAGATCCACCACATCCCACAGGCAGGGGAGATCCGAGCACTTGGAGCCAAAAATGAGGCACGTTTTCACCTTCAGGACGAACTCATAGGCCTGCTCAAAGGTTTTGATTTTGACGGGACGTTTGGACTTCATGAGTGGCTGCTGCGGCATGCCATTACACTCGCTCAAGGAAGAACGCCCCCGGTTTCTTGCGCAAGAGATCCTGGCCTCACGGGTGCTCCAGCACCACCCGGAAGCCGAAATAGGTCTGGAATCCATCTGGAGAAGCAGAGATGCGCGTGGAAGACAGTAACCGTTCGGCGGCACTTTCATTAAAGCCTCCGCCGCGCAGCACATACCAGTCGTTCTTGCCGCCATTGACGAGGTCGCTGCACCACTCCCAGACGTTGCCGCCCAGATCGTAGAGACCCAGTGGGTTGGGCTTGAATTTCATGACCGGAGAGGTCGTGGCGTAGCCGTCTGAGTAGCCTTCGATCCAGGCCTGCTTCTGCGTGGCATCCAGGTCATCGTGCAGGGTGGTGTCCGCGTAGTTGCCGGCCAGCTCTCCAGCTTTGGGCGGGTACTTGCCGCCCCAGGGGAACACGCCCTGCAGCTTGCCGCTCAGTTGGTTGGGCTGGGTGCCAGCGGGGGCGTTTTCCTGCTCGCTGATCCCAACGGCGCAGCTCCATTCATAGTCGGTCGGCACGCGGTAGGTTTTGCCCTCTTTCTTGCTCAGCCAGGCGCAGAAGGCTTTGGCTTCATTCAGGCTCACACTGGTCACCGGGTGGTCATCCTTGGGGCTCACGGAAAGGTTGTGAAAGCGTGGCTTCTTCCAGATGTCTTTCGTGCCCGGCGTTTTCGCCGCAAAGGCTTCGTAATCCTGTCGGCGTGTTTCGTGGATGCAGAACAGCACCTGGGTGCCCGGGACAGGCACGAACTTCATGCCGAGGCTGTTGGTCACAGTGCCTTTGGCGGGTGATGTCTTGGTTGCCACCGCAGAGGCAGACTTGGCTGCCGCTTTGGCGGTTTCCTCGCCCAGGGTTTCTTTCTTCTTCTGCACAAACAAGGCCTCTTCCAGACGTCCGGCTTTTGTGAGGGTGACGACCAGCCGGTCCAGTGAGACGATCAAAGCGTTGATGATGGGGTTCGTGGCCTTGCCCTTTTCAATCACCAGCCGCGCCAGGCTTTGATGGTAAATGCCGCGCATCTTCTGCAGATCCGGCGACGTCTTTTCAGACTCTGCGGGGACTTCCATGTTGTCAGCCATCAGCTTGACCTCGTTTTTGTACGCCAGCGCTGCATCCAGATTGCCCGCGTCCTGGGCGGCTTTCAGGGCCTTTTCGAGAGCGGTGCTGTACTTGAGCCGCAACTCCGTCACACCCGCGTCATAGATGGCGCCTGCACTGAGCTGCACGTCATTGCCGTACTGCGTCATCAGTTTGTCAAATTCAGGGACGCTGGTGACTTTCGCTTGTGCCAGCGTTGCCATCAGGAAGCCAAGGAAAAGTTTCACAGCGAATTTCATGGGTTGGATGGAGATGCCAAAACAAGGTGCGATGAGCGGCGTTTTTTGTATCTAACCTGAAGAGAACTGACAAGGCGTAAAACGTCTGATCACTCTTGATTGTTTATAAGTTTTAATCCTATGCTTGAGCCGCAAGCTAACCCCGGAACAGCGCACCGAGTTTCTTTCCCAAAATCACCCCGGCACCGAGAATGGTCACGGCCAGGAAGAGCATGGCCCATGCGCCGAGGGCAGAGGCGAGGTTCGGCCCGCTTCCCAGAGCCAGCACCAGCGAGTAGATGGCCTTGGTGATAGGGAAGTATGTGGACTGCTGCGCCAGGATCATGCTGTCGCTCACCTCCAGCATGGCAAAGGAGAAGGCCAGCAGGCCACCGGCCACGAGGTTCGGAGCCACAAGCGGCAGCGTCACGCGCCACAGCGCCTTCTCCGGACGTGCGCCGAGATTTTGAGCGGCCTCCTCCAGCGCGGGGCTCACCTGCTGGAATCCAGCGGCGGCAGAGCGCACCACATACGGCAGTCTGCGCACCGCATAGGCGATGACCAGCAGCATCAGCGGATCCTCCCCCAGCATGAGCCAGTGGAAGGGCCGCCCCTCCCTCGTCATCGCCAGATAGCCAAAAGCCATCACGATACCAGGGACTGCCAGCGGCAGCATGGCCATGGCGTCCAGCAGCTGGCGTCCCCAGATGCGCGTGCGCACCGACACATAGGCCACGCCGATGCCCAGCACCAGCGCCACCAGCATGGCCAGCGCAGAGTACTTCAGGCTGTTGGCGATGGATGAGAGCGTGAGCTCATGACCCAGCGCATCATGATAATGCTGCAACGTGAGCGAGTGCGGCAGCACCGTGCCGTACCAGTCTTTGGAAAAGGACAGCAGCACCACTCCCATATGAGGCAGCACGGCCAGGAATGTGACGCTGGCAAAGAGCGTCGTGCACAGCCAGCCCATTCCGGCGGGCAGGGGAGTGGCCTCCCGTGCTGTGGTGGCACGTCCGCCACCGCCTGCATTCGCACTGCCAAAGAGCAGTCGGCTGACCAGATAGAACAGCGTGCTGAAGACCAGCATCACCGCCACCAGAGCATAAGGGAATGGATTTCCACTCAGGTCATTGATGCTGCGGAAGACCTGCACCGCAGTGACACGGTCGTAGTCAAACAGCAGCGGCACGCCCATCTCGGTAAAGGACCACACAAACACGATCGTCCCGCCCGCAAACACACCGGGCATGATGAGAGGCAGCGTCACGCGCCAGAAGCGGCTCCAGGCATCACAGCCCATGTTTGCCGCCGCTTCTTCCAGAGCCGGATCGAGGTTTGAGAGAGCCGCCGCCGCATTCAGGTAAATGATCGGATACAGATGCAGCACCTCCATGAGGATGATGCCCAGCATGCGCTGCTGCCCCAGCCAGTCGGTGGGGTGCATGGCGTCCATCATTCCCAGGCTGATGAGCAGGCTGTTCAGCGCACCGGCCTGCCCGAGCAGTGATTTGATGCCGATGGCCCCCACAAAAGGCGGCAGGATCATCGGCATCAGCAAAAGGGAGTTCAGCAGCGCACGACCCGGAAAGGTGAAGCGCACGTAGCACACCGCCAGCGGCAGCGCCACGCAGATCGCGCCCAGCGTCGTCCACACTGCGATGATGAAGGAGTTCCACAGCCCCTCGCGGTAGAGTTCATTGAGAAACACCTCTGACACATACTCCAGCGTGAGCCGATGGTCAGGCCCCCGAAACGCCGCCTCCAGCGCCGCCCAGATGGGGTAGGCAAAGAAGCAGGCAAAGAACGCAGTCATCCCCAGAAAGATCAGCAGGGAGAGGGTTCTGGACATGGGGTAAGTGCAGTCCGCGCGGACTTGTGTGCGGTTTCTGAGATTCCTGAAGGCCGGTCAATCCATGTGGATCCGAGCCGGTTACTTTTTGCGCCAATCTTCCCTTTGCGTCCAGCGGCGAATCCAGTTCCTGCATGCCGCTTTTTCAGGTTTGTGGATGTCTGGTGTGCGACTTTCAGCCTGTCTCAGCCAGGAAGGACTGCAGACCATGGTGTGGTGTGATTTACTCTACTTCACACACAATCCGAAACCCCACGCTGTCGAGATGAACATTGTGCGGGTCGGGGCCGCGAAATGACGCCAGCAGGCGTTTTTCGCTGCCGGCTCTGAAGGATCCGCCGCGAACGATGCGCAGCGTGTTTTTAGGCGGGTCGTACCAGCCGTCCACCCACTCCCAGACATTGCCGGCGAAGTCGTGGAGACCGTTCGAATCGGCGGGGTAGCTGCCCACGGGTGCTGTGTCTGGGTAGCCGTCGTCCACCTCCAGCCATTTGGCGTCGTAGCTGGCGTGGTACTTTTTGCCAAAGGCTTCGTCACAGAAATTGCCCGAGTCTTTTGTCAGCGGTCCCTTGCCCCAATGATGCACATCAGTACTTACTGGCTGCTGGTTTGGTGGGATGTCCGGCTTCTCATGCAGGCCACCGAGCAGGCTCCACTCCTGATCGGTGAGGAGGCGGTACCTGCGGCCTTCCTTCTTGCCCAGCCACTCGCAGAACGCCAGCGCCTCGGTGAAGCTGACATTGACCGCAGGATGATCCGGAGTCTGGGGGAAGTCGGGCTTCTTCCATTCGGTGTTCGTCGCGGCGGCAAAAGACTGATAATCCTTCACGCGCGTCTCAAAGCGGCACACCAGCACCTTGAGGCCGGGCACGCGCACAAACGGCATTTCCAGGCTGTTGGTGAATGCTGTTTCGACTTTGCCCGACTGCGCGCTGGCACAGTGCGCGAGCAGCAGCAGGGCGAAGGCGGTGAGTGTGCGCGGCATGGGCTTACTTCTTGGCAGACGGAGCGGGCTTCCACTCCCAGCTCTCTCCGAAGAAGCCGGCATCGCTGATGCCGCCGGGGGCCTGGCTGGTCTTGGGCTTGGTGAGGTCGATCACCGCCCAGTCCGGCAGCTTGGCCACCTGACGGGCATTGTTGAGATAGTCGTACTCACGATAGGTGAAGCTGCTGTTGATCACCACATACTTCGTGGGATTGAGCGGGTTCGGGTAGATGAGCACCGGGGCGCTGGTGGTGGCATCGTAGGTCTTGCCATTGGCCACCAGTTTGTCCTTCGACCATTGGATGGGCAGCTTGTCGGCGATCTTGGCCAGCACGGCATTGCTCTGCGGATCTCCCCACAGCACGAGGTTGCTGGAGGAGATGTCGGCGTCGCTGACTGCGGTGTCGTCCTTGGTCGGGGCATCGCCACGGAACTGGCGGCGCCATTCAAACTGGGCGCGCTCCAGCTCGGCATTGGCCCAGGTGTCCACCTTCTCGCCAATGCCGGGCTTGGTGGGCTTCACAAAGAGAAATTTGTCCATGAAGGCGTCGTCGATGGGGCCTTCGAGACCGTGCTTCTTCACGAGCTTGCCATCTTCCTGATTGTCCAGCGTCTGAGTCCATTTGCCATTCTTGAGCTGGAAGTGCACCAGCCAGGAGCGGTCCAGCTTAGGGCGGGTGACTTCAAGGAGCTGGCCGTCGATGCTGACCACGGGCTTGAAGAGCAGGGGCATGGGGCAGTGGCCGGAAGGCATGTCCAGCGTGAAGGCGGTGATGTTTTGCAGCTTGATGGTGATCTCAGACGGGCCGGTGATGCGGGCATGGATGCGGCCGCGCTCCCAGTGCTGCTCCAGCGCATCCACCGTGACCCAGTGCATGTGATTGTAACGCAGGAACCACGTGGAAAGATGGATCTCCTTGGGCACGCGATTGCGGCCCATGGCGGCGATGCTGGCCAGGCGCTTCTCGATCTCGATGAGGGAGTCGGGATGAATCTTGTGCGCGGTCTGCGGGCCGATGATGTGCAGCAGGTCCACATTCTCTCCACGCAGGGCCTTCTCCATCATGTCGGCGGCCTGCTTCTGTTTGTCGATCTCGCCGCTGTAGGCCACGGTGGGGCAGTTTTCCAGGTTAAGGGCATTGTCGGTGGCATTGTACCAGTGCCAGAGCTTTTTCTGGTACCAAGGAGCGCCGCTCACATCCTCATTCTGGAATCCGCCGAGGAATTCGGGAGTCTCGGAGAAGCCCGCCCCGGGATTGGCACCACACCATTTGTCTGCGTAGTTCACCGCAAACTGCCAGGCTGCCGCACCGCCCATGCTGAAGCCACGCACGATCACGCGGTCTTCATCGATGGCGTAGAACTTGGACGCATGATCAATCGCTTCCAGCAGGTCGATCTCTCCTGCAAATTTGTTGGCGCAGCAGTAGCGGCCGTAGGGGTGCAGCACCAGCGCCCCCTTGGGCGTGATTTGTCCGGCCTGCTTGCGGCGCTGATCCAGGAAGGCCATCTCGCTAAGGGTTTCGCCGCGGCCATGACACCAGATGTCCATGCGCACCGGGGCTCCCACATAGCTCTCGGGAATGATCATGCCATAGGGCTGCACGGAGCCGTCGATCTTGGAGCGGTAGGCGCGCACCACGAGGCCCTTCTGCTTGGTCCAGGGAGCCTGTCCGCCTTTGAACTGCTCGGCTCGCTGCAAGCCTTCAGCCAGTATTTCATCGGCGCTTTTGAGTTCTCCCAGCTTGTGCACCTCGTTGTAGCGCAGCGCCCAGTCCACGGCCTTGTGGTAGATCTCGATGTCTGGCAGCAGATCGGCCAGCAGCGGGTTCTTGGCCTGCGCCTTGGCCGCGTCATCGATGGCGGTGCGCAGCTTTTTCAGACCTTCGGTGAGACGTGTGCGGTCTGCATCCGGCACTGCGACTCCGGCTGGGGGGACGGGACGCACGTTGTCGGCGGCATTGTCCTTGGGACCATCGGCAAAGGCGGAACAGAGGGCGAGGAGAGGGAGGAGGAGGCGCTTCATGGCTGGCGGATCTAGAAGAAGAGATGAGGAGGCTATTTCTTGCGGCGTGTTTTGATTTTCGGCGCGGAAAGCAGCGGCACATTGTGCAGCTCAAAAGGGCCGCTGGTGGCGCTGTCAAACTCAGCAGCTGCCTCCAGTCCGATGCGGGCGATCTCCTCGGCGGTCTTGCCTTTGTCATAGGCAGCCTGCATGGCCCCCAGCGCGTAGTCGCGGCCCGAGCCTGCGGCCCAGAACTTGTGGAACTGCTGCGCAGAGCGGTAGGAGTAGATGGCAAAGATGCCATGCGCATTGGCCATGAGGCCGTAGAACTGTGTGGTCTCGTACTCCTCCCCCTTGTCAGGAGCGGCGGACATGAAGTATTCCACCTTCAGCCATGCGTGGGCGTGGCGGAAAGTTTCAAAGATGGCCTCGCAGGAGGAGAAATTGCGCGGACGCTCCGGATTGGCAAAGTAGCTGTTCAGCACCACGAGGCTGGCCGAGGTGCCCACCAGTCCGATGTAGGTGTCTTCGATTTTGGTGATCTTGGTCTTGTTGACGACATGCTGCGCCTTCTGCCGCAGAGAGCCAAGACAGCTGAGCGTATCCGCGCCAATGCAGGCGACGCCGTTTTTCTGAGCAACAACGATGGTGGACATGAGAGCCTGATGTTTAAAGAGAACGCAGGAGCTGCGCAACCTTCAAACAACAGGCATCCAGTTCTGGCGCTATCCGCGGCGGATCTCCGAGCCTTTGAAGATGATGCGGAAGCGGAAGACCTTCTTCTTGCGGCAGAAGATCTGGCCGGTCTCCTTGTCAAAACGTTCAGGGATCTCGATGCGATGCAGGTCCGCCGTGGCGTGGTAGCCGCGCTCGGAGAAGATGTCGATCAACATGGCCAGTGCCTCGGGATCGTGGAAGAGCTTGTCTTCGGTATTGATGTCAGCACGGCCGGAGATCGCGTGCCGGACGATGATGGGCATCATCTTCTCCTGGATGAAGGCCGCCACAGCCTGCATGAGCTCAGGCTTTTCCACCTTGTAGCTGTCCAGACGGCGCACCAGATCCTGGCGCGCATGACGCACGATCTCGCTGGCCAGCGGCAGGTCGCGCAGTTGGTCAAAGGTGCGCGGATCGAGTTCGAGCGAGCTTTGATACTCCAGCTCGCGGATGATGTTGTCCTGCACCAGCTCCAGCGGGGCCTGGGCATTGATGAAGTGGTAGTGGAAGATCTCCTTGAGCGAGACCAGTGCGTCGTACGTCTTCTCCTTGAAGACCTGGTAGCGGTTGCGTGCCAGAGCGGGGTCAAAGTCGGTGGCGCGCTCCTCCCACAGCTCGCCGATGCCGGAGCTGCGCACTTCTTCATTGTGCGCCAGCACTTCTTTGCCGCGCTTGAGCTGGCGCGCTATGCTCTCCGCCTCATCAACAAACAGCACCATGATGTGAAAGATGGGCTGTTTGAAATGCGCGGCTTCCGGTGTCTGCGAAAACTCGCGGCGCAGGCGGATCATCTCATCAAAGAGCATCTTGAGGCACTCCACCTGCACCTTGGTGCGCGGGAAGCCGTCGAGGATAGCACCATTCTGCTGCTCGGGCTCCAGCAGCTTGCGAATGAGGATGCCCACCACCTCGCGGTCTCCCACCATGCCTCCCTGAGACTTGAGCTTTCTGGCCTCTGGGCTGTCCAGCAGTGCACTTACTACAATGGGCTCTGCAGTGATGCCGCGCACTTCGCGGATGAAGTCGGTGTTGGTGCCTTTGCCCGCGCCGGGGGCGCCGCCCAGCAGGATCAGCTCTTTGGGAAAGCGCAGCTTCTCGCGGCCATAGTCGGCTTCGAGCTGTTTCCAGACATGATTGAAGATCAGCTGGGCGTCTTTGATTTCCAGGTCCGCCGGAGCGGCGGGCTTGGGGGCAGGTTCTGGGGGCGTGGTGGGCTGCATTCGGTGGCAGTGCGCCTATCGTGATTCCCGGCGGTCTGTCAAACAGGAGTCATGCCCCTTTTAGCCCTTTAGTGTCATCAAATACGCCAGCAGATCGGCCACCTGCTGATCCTGCAGCGCGTCCAGCAGCCCCTCGGGCATGAGGGAGCGGCGGATGAACTTGGTGCTGCGGATGTCCTTTTTGTCCAGCCGGCGATCCGGCAGGCCGGGCTGGCGGATGACGGTGGCCAGCTTGTCCTCGCTGACAAAGAAGGCGTCGATGAGATCGCCATTCGTCATCTCCACCCGAAAGATGCGGTAGCCGGGCTCCATGGCGGCATTGGGCGTTAGGATGTTGCGCAGCACGGCTTCCAGGCCCATCGCGCCCGCGCCGCTGAGGTTTGGCCCGATCTGCCCGCCCGCGCTGCCGATCTGGTGGCAGGCCATGCAGAGGGCGCTGAGGGCCTTGCCATTGGCTGCGTTGCCTTTCGGAGCCAGAGCGGTGTAGCGGGTGAATTTAGAATCGAGCGCCTTTGCCTGCTCCTCGGTGAGCAGCGGCGGTGTGTCCACGGTTTTGGCAAGACGGGCACCTTTGCCGAACAGGCTTGTTCCCTTGGCGGTTTTGACGGTGCCCTGAACCGGTGTGTTGAGGTCAAAGGTTTCAATCGGCTTGCCACATTGTTTGGTGCTCGGCAGCACGCGATCAAAGTTGGCGCGGATTTCAGCGGCCGTACGCGCACTGTCCCACACACGGAACTCCGTGATGGCCCCGGTGGTGCCCTGTTTTGGACTGCTCCAGGCGATCTTGCAGTTTTCCCATTTGGCAGGCGCGGGCTTGGTGCCTATGGCATCCAGTTCGCCGTTTTGATAAATGCGCAGGATTCCTTTGTCATCACGGGTCACGGCGAGGTGCGTCCAGAGGTCCGGCGTCATGGGCTTGGTGGCCACGCAGACATCGCGCAGCTCGGAGCCGGCATAGAGGCGGAACTTGGAGCCGAAGAAATTCATGTCCACTCCGCCCGGGGTGCCTAGCAGGCTGTCCGCATTGCCAATGCCCTCAGCGAGTCGCACCCAGGCCTCGACGGTGAAGGGGCCGTCGAGCGTGATCTTGGCGTCCACCCAGGCGGTGTCTTCGCCATCCAGAAGCAGCACCTCATGGAAGATGCCGCCGAGTTGCTGCTGGAGTTTCTCCAACGCAGGATCACCACCAAGCACTGTGGCGAGCTTTTCAATGGTGGAACCGTCGAGATCGGACTGCGGCAGAGATTTGTCGAGCAACGCGGCAACAACGGCCTGCGCACCTGTCTTGGTGCTGGCGATGCTGCCGAGCGCGCCGCGTCTTTGAGCAGGCTGGAGACCGGGGTAGAGAGCGAGGAATTTCCCGGCGGCATCGGGGGCACGTGAAGCCGCGAGAGCCTGGAGCGCAGCATCACGAATGAGCAGATCACCATCGGATTGAGCAATTGTGGCAAGCAGGCCGGAAGCGCTGCTATGAAGATCGCGCAGTGTGTTGAGAAGTGCGACAGATCGCTGCTTCTCCACCATTGCGACGAGATCACCTTCGAGTGCTGTGAGCTGGAAACCACCGATGAGTTGCAGCGCTAAAGTGATGCGGGCACTCCTGCCTGCATCAGCGCCCCCATTGCGGGCAGGAGTGCCCGCATCACTTTGGAGCATCTCCTTCGCCGCCTCCGTGAGCTGCGGCGCGATCTTGGAGGCATCCAGCTTGGTACGCTGAGCCAGCAGCTTCTCAGCGACAGCCGTGCGGGATTTTTCATTTGTCAGCAGCGCCTTCAGGGCATCGCCAACTCCAGGCTCCTCGGGGCACTGCGCCAGACGCAGAAGCTCCTCGTCATTCGGTGCACGGTCCAGTTGCGGCAGCAGTTTGGCCACGCGAGAGGCGCTGGCTTTCGGCTCAAGAGCCAGCGAGGCCAGAACGCGTGCCTCCACCGGCAGCTTTGCGGCGGCGTCTGAGTCGAGGAATTTTGCGACCGCGTCAGGATGTCGCTCCAGGAACATGCGGACGAGGAAGCGTTCAAACTCGCGGTCATACGCTTCGCGCACGGGGATCTGCTTCGGGCCGCGTGACGACTGGCCCAGCGGGCCGGGGAGGGATGGCTTGGCGAAGGCCAGAAGTTCGGCGATGTTCTGTTCATTCAAGCTGCGACCCAGCTTGCGGATAGGACTGCTTTCGCGGGGGTAGGCGTACTCGGCCACTGCCCAGTGACTGGAGGCAAGCTCCTGACGATCTGCGAGCGTCTGCCATGCCAGATGAGATTTGCCAAGCGGCGCCTCCTTGAGTGCGAGATTGAGCTCATTGCTGGAGAGCTTCATAAAATCAGCCACTTCGGCTTTTGCCCCCTTCGGCTTCACCCGCCAGATGCGGCCTCTCGTCTTATCCCGATCCGGATGCGCGCGTGGCACTTCGTTGTGGGAGATGATTTTGTTATACCAGTCCACAATGTAGATGCAGCCATCGGGGCCGTTGGTTAGGCCCACCGGACGGAAGAAGGGATCGTCGCAAGTGAGGAGGTCGGTGAGTTGTTCGAGTTTCCAATAGGCTCCATCGCGATGCATGCCGAGGGTTTGAACCTTCGAGATGATTGGATTGGCCACAGCCATGGTGTGAGCTGCCGTTTTGTCGCGGAGTGGTCCGCCTTCCACCAACGCCAGCCCGCTTAATCCCGTGCCTCCCATGCGGAACTCTGCCGCAGGTGGAAAGTCAGGCTGATAGCTCTTCTTCAGCGGTTCCATGCCACCGGGGTAGTAGGCGTATTCATGGAAGGGCATGACGGGGTAGCCATAGTCGTTCGCCTCCTGAATGAAAGCCTCGCCATCGCCCGTGAGGACGAGCCCCCAGATGTTGTTGGGGCCGACGCTGGTCATCTCAAACTCGCTGCCATCCGGGCGCATGCGGGCCATGCCGCACTTGGGGTAGTCCACCACCACATCGCTGCCGGGTTTGTGCACCTTGCTGTTATTAAACAGACCCTGAGCCATCCAGATCCAGCCGCCGGGAGCGCGGGTGAACTGATGCGGAAACAGGTGCGAGTCCTGCACGCCGAATCCGGTGAGGATGACCTCGCGCTTGTCAGATTTGCCATCGCCATCGGTGTCCTTAAGGAGGAGCAGATCATGGCCGTGGAGAGTGTAGCAGGAGTCGCCATTGCCCCAGGGAAGGATACCCAGCGGGATGGCGAGGCCGTCGGCGAAGACGGTGGGATTGGTGAGTCCACCCGCGGGAATCGGCGCATTCACCGACTCCCGCGGATAGACGAGCACCTTGTCCTTGCCCCGGGCCGCATACACGGCCTCCGCTGCAGCTGGGTTCTCATTCGCATCCACGGGATACTCCAGCGCCGTCTGTGTCCACAATCGACCTCGCTGGTCAAAGTAAACGCTGACGAATTTGCCGATGCCGTCGCTCTCCTGAATGACGAGCTCGATTTCGTAGCCGTCGGCCACATGAAATTTCTTGAGCTGTTCCTGCGCGGTCAGGGCAGTGCCCTGGACGTTGTTGTAGCTGATGTCGCGCTTGGCTGGCGCAGCTGCGTCGGCCTGTTTCTTCGGCGGCGGGGACACGAGCTTGCGCGCGGCATCTACGCCGCCGAGCGATTCCCAGGTTGGCGCGCCGGGAGTGGGTGGCAGTTCTTCCACCGTCACGTCTTTCACCTGAACGAGGCATACGCCACCGCTGTGCACCTGCGGGGCGATCTGGCCGTCCAGCGCGATGTTCTTGTCCGTCTCCGTGTAGTCGATGCACAGCACGCCATTGATCCAGGTCTGGATGCGCGGCCCTTCGGCTCGGATGCGGTATTCATTCCAGCCAAAGACGTCCACAGCCTTGTCCAGTGCGGTCTGCTGCTCTGCTGTGGGCACCCAGATGGGCTTGTTGCGACGGAACTCGTCGTAAATTTTGCCAAACCAGCCTGCGCCGCAGTCCACCTGATAGCCCGACATGTGTGCGCCGCCGGGCACGCGAAGGCTGCGGATCTGGATGCCGCTGTTGATCATGCCGGTTTTTGGATCACCGCTGACCTTGATCTTGAGCTTCAGCTCAAAGTTCTGATAGCTCTTCTTGGTGCAGATAAAGTGGTTCTCCTTGATCTTCTCCGTGGTGGAGCCGCCGGTGATCATGCCATCCTCCACGCGCCAGACTTTGGGATCGTAGTCCCAGCCTTCGAGGGTCTTGCCATCAAAGACGGAAACAGGCTCCGCGTGGAGAGCCGTGGCGAGGAGGAGCAGGGTTAGGGCATGCTTCATGGTCGGAATAACGGGTTGGATAGCCGCAGGCTAGCAGGACCGCATGCACGGTGTCATGCCTGAAATGCACCTGTGCGTGACATCGCAAGTCTTTCGCGATTAAATGGGACGCATGAATCACGACCTCACCGAAACCACGCTCGACGGCCCGCGCACGCGGCGCTGGGTGGTGGAGGCACGGGAGTGCGTGGAGATGACGACGCACCGCATCGCGCGCTTTGGCATGGATGAGGCGCTGCCGCCGTACCGTCGCGTGCGCATGAGCCCGGCAGGCAGCTTTGTGCTCGCTTGCGTCAGTGGTGAAGGGAGCATCATGCTGGACGGCCGCTGGCAGCGGGTGAGGCCCGGCATGGTCTGCCTGGCTCCGCCACGCGTGCTGAATGCCTTTGAGGCCAAAGGGCGTGAGCGCTGGTGCTTTGCCTGGGTGCGCTATGATGAGCCCAGCTTTGTCACGCCGGTGGTGGGTGCGGCATCTCCCGTGATGCCCACGGCGCATGCGGACGAAATCGCACGCATCATCTCAGGTCTCCGTGCGGAGTGGGAAGGCGAGCGCGAGCCGCGGCTGCTGCATCACTGGCTGGAACTGCTGCATGCAACGATCCGCCGATTCGCACAGCCATGGCGCAGCAACGAACCGCGTGTGGCAAAGCTCTGGGCAGACGTTTGTCAGGATCTGAAACGCGACTGGACGCTGGCCGAGCTGGCGCACCGCAGCCACTGCAGTCCCGAGCATCTGCGTCGTCTGTGCATGAAAGAGCTGGGCCGCAGCCCCATGCAGCACCTGACCTGCCTGCGCATGGAGCAGGCACGCCGCTTCCTCGAAGCCGGAAACGACAAGCTCGAAGTCGTGGCCGCCAATGTCGGTTATGCCAATGCCGCGATCTTCTCCCGAGTGTTCAGGCGCTGGGTAGGCGTGGCGCCGGGGGAATATCGGGGAAGGGCATGAAGCGAACTGGCTTCTCCTGTTGATTCGGGCATTGACGCATCCGATCCGTTTTTAATATCCTGCCACATCATGTGGCGTTCCTTTCTTTACCTTGGGCTTATGTTTGCCTCAGCTGGCGACGCAGCAGAGTACACCCCGCTGCGATTGGTCGCCGATATCAACCCGGGCTATGGCAGCTCCGCCTTCATCGAATTTTTTGTGTGGAAAGACCAGGCGTGGTTCGTAGCCGGCTATGAACAGAACGGCAAATCAGCGGCTGCTCTTTACTGTTCAGACGGCAGCACAAACGGCACCCGGCGGATCAAGGATATTCCATGGCAGAGGTCTGGCTCCATGTTTGACAATCCCTTGGTGTTTGAGGACCGCCTCTACTTCCAGGGACCGAACGTCACACTCGGCAAAGGCAGCCGCGTTTGGGTGACGGATGGCACTGAAGCCGGTACGAAACCCGTCTCCGAAGATGGCACGGATGTGTGTGACGAGTTTCAGCCATTCTTGATCGGAGACCGCCTCGTGCTCTCGCTTCATGGCAGCTATGAGGGACACGGACTTGTGGCCCTCAATCTGCACACCGGCGTGACTGAGACCATCGCAGTGCCATTCGATGGCTGGGAGGACTACACCGATGGTGCCATGCTTAATGGAGGAATGCTGAAACTGGATCTCCATGGCAAGGCCTTCTGGAGCATCGACGGCACAAAAGCCGGGTTGAAAAAGCTGACGCTGCCAGGGCTGCCAACCTTTGAGAATGATGGTGGATTTCATCAGCTTCTCGCTGTGCCAAATGGGGTGCTGATGATTCCCAACGGCAGCAAGAGTCCTCTGGAGCTGTGGCATACAGATGGCAAAACCGTGGCGAAGCTCGCGACATGGGATCGATCAAACGCAGAGGCACACCCGCACTGGTTCGGCCGCGTGGGGGATTGCGGTGTTCTTCTTCTGGGGGACCACACACGACGCTGCTGCATCTGGAGCAGCGATGGCACTGCGGCAGGTTCCGCCGTTGTCCTGGACAGCAACCCGTACAAAGACGCCTCCTTTTCCCTGCCATCTGCACGCCATCCCACGCCAGTCGTTTCTGGAAACCGGCTCTTCTTCACCATGGATGATGGGGTGCATGGCGTGGAGCTCTGGTGCACGGACGGCACGAAACACGGTACACATCTCGTGACCGACATCGCCTTGGGTGCTGAAGATGCAGAGATATTCGAACTCTTTTCGCTGGGGGAGGGACACGTGCTGGCCCAGCGCAAGAATGCAAAATCAGGTGGCGACCTGTGGATCACAGACGGGACTGAAGACGACAGCCGCAGGCTGGCCACCTTTAGCCGCACGGTCAATATTTCAGCGGCACTCAAAGACATGATCCTCCTCGTGGCTGACAGCGAGCAGTCTGGCTATGAACTGTACGCACTGGATGTGCCCTCCCTCCCGGCACCAGCTGGGCGGGAGGCTTCGTCAGGTCCTCCTTAACCCGTGGTCCGCAGTCCTGAGGCGATCGCATTGATCGAGATCAGCAGATCGGTGACCATGGCATCGGCGGCTTCTGTTTTTTCGGCAGCCACAAGAGCGCGCCAGTCACGCAGCAGGGAGATCTGCTGGCCGTGCAGCACTTTGAGGGGTTCCTCACGGATGTTCAGCGTGTAGGCGAGGCGCGGGCGGCGTTCTTCAAAGGTGCCCTGGAAGAGGTCGTCGATGATGCTGCGCGTGGCCTCGTATTCGCTGAGGATGGTGTTGAGGAAGCGGTCACGCACGGCGGTGTCTTCCACCAGCCCGGCGTAGGCGCGCATGAGGTCGGTGTTGGCGCTGACGAGGGAGCTTTCGATGTTTGTCAGCACATAGCGCAGGAAGGCGGAGCCAGGGATGGCGGCAGCCAGCATGGCGTAACTCTTCGGATCGTCGGTTTTCAGCTTGGTCAGGGCGCTGCCGGCACCGAACCAGCCGGGGAGGTAGAAGCGCGACTGCGTCCACGAAAAGACCCAGGGAATGGCGCGCAGATCGTCCAGCGAGGCCTGGCCGGTGCGGCGGGCGGGGCGGGAGCCGATGCGGGCATTTTCCAGTGCATCGATCGGCGTGGCCTGGCGGTAGAACTTCATGAAGTCCGGCGCATGCAGAAAGGCACGGTAGGCATCGCGGCTGTCCGCGGCCAGTTTGTCAAAGAGCGGCTCCAGCGCAGGATGCGCTCTGGATTCCGTGCAGCGATGCCGTGCCGTGGCGGCGGTGGCGGAGGCCATGAGCAGTTCGGCATTGTAAACAGCGGAGCCGATGTGGGCGTATTTTTGAGCGATGGTTTCCCCCTGCTCGGTCATGCGCATGCCGCCGCTGAGGGAGCCATGTGGCAGCGCCTCCATGAACCAGTGTGTGGGGCCCGCACCACGGCCGACGGTGCCGCCGCGGCCATGGAAGAAGATCGGGCGCACGCCGTGGCGCTGGATCGTGCTGGAAAGCTCGCGCTGTGCACGGTGCAGGGCGCACTGGCTGGCCACAATGCCGCAGTCCTTGTTGGAGTCGGAGTAGCCCACCATCATCTGGAAGACCGGCGTGCCGCCCTTGCTCTGGGCCAGGAGGCTGCGCTTGGCGATGGGGTGGGAGAGGAAGGCTTCTACGATGCCAGGGCCAGATTCGAGGTCGCCCATGGTTTCAAACAGAGGAACGACGGGCAGGGGGCACACGAGTCCTTCATCACTCCACGTCATCAGCCCGGCTTCACGTGCCAGCAGGAAGACGACAAGCATGTCCTCGACGTTGCGCGTCATCGAGATGATGAGGGAGCCCAGGCCCGCATTGCCAAACTTGGCGCGGTGATCGGCCAGCACACGGTAGCAGTTGAGCACGGTGTCCGCCTCCGGCCCGGCGGAGATGCCCGGGGCGAGGAAGGGGCGAGGGGATGCCAGCTCGCGCTCCAGAAGTTCACGCTTCTGCTCAAGAGTCCAGCTGATGAAGGAGCCACCGTTCAGCAGGCCTGCGGCACGCAGGAGCTGATCCAGCGCCTTCTCGTGGAAGGCGGAATTTTGACGCACGTCCAGCAAGGCGGAGTGGAATCCGAAGGCGGTGAGATTGCGGCGGAAGGGAACGATCTGCTCTTCGACGACGGCCTTGGAACCCACGTCGAGCAGGGTTTGCGCGAGGATGTCGATGTCCGTCCGCAGTTCTTCAGGCTGCACATAGGCGGCAGGCGAGGAAGGCTTCTCCGTGGCGAGCACGACCTTGGCGCGCATGAGGTAAACAGCGGCACGCCAGGGCTCCTCTTTGTTGCGCTCCAGGATGTAGGCAAGATCGACGCTCGGCTCCGTCTTCAGCTGGGCGCTGAGGTCATCGATGAGTTCGGTGAGCTGCGGCGGTGTGATCTGGAACAGCGAGCTGAGCGGCAGATGGAAGGCGAGGGCTTCAAGCGCCCTGCGCTGCACCCGCAGGGCGTTTTTGCGCATGACCTGCAGCGCATGGCGGGTGACATCGGCGGTCACAAAGGGGTGGCCGTCGCGGTCACCACCGATCCAGGAGCCAAAGCGGATCAGCGGCGGCAGGGTGTCGATCTTGGCCACGTCATATCCGGCAGCCTGCCAGGCTTCACGCAGGTGCACGTGTGCGCGGGTCAGGGCCTCGGGAAACACATCCCGCAGGTAGTGCAGGGCATTTTGCAGTTCTGCCTCGATGCTGGGGCGCGTGACGTGGATCTCCCCGGTGCGCCAGAGGTTTTCCAGCTGGGTCTGAAGCTGGCTTTGCAGGCGTGCCTGCTCACGCGGCGTGTAGGCCGCGTTTTCATGCCGGTTCATCAGGCTGTAGATCTCACGGTGCAGCTCGCGCACGGTTTCGCGCTTGGCCTCGGTGGGGTGGGCGGTCAGCACAGGCTCCACGCAGACGTCTTTCAGAGCGGCGAGGATGTCGGCCTCATTGAGTCCCAGGGTGCGCAGCTGCTTCAGGTTGTCAGCCCACAGGCCCTTTTCGGCCTCGGGTCCGCTCTTTTTCTCACGCAGACGGCGGATCTGGGAGGCGGCGCGCTCCTCCACCACATTGAGCATCTGAAAAGCGATGGAGTAGGCCTGGCCAAGGGAGCGGGTGGTCTTTTTTGGCGCTCCGGTGCCGATCCACGGCAGGCTGTCCGCCAGTTCCGGCTCTCCCAGCTTCCGCAGGACGGCGGAAAAAGCCTCCATCAGGTAGCGTAGGTCGTCTTCGAGGAGTTGAAAGCCGTGGGTGCGGAGATTTTGCGGAGGTGTTTCGGACATGGCTGGGCTGGTGCTAACATGGCAAAGCAGGAAGGATGCCTGATTCACCATCAGCCATGTCGAAAGCCGCAGGAAAAGCCAAGATCAAGCGGCAATCGCCGGAATCTCAGTCTTTTCAGACAGGATAAGCCCACGGCTTGCGGTATTCGCGCCCCATCAGTTTGGAGGCCTCGGCATCGCCAAGGATCTGCTCTTTCTCTGCATCCCACTGGATGCTGCGGCCCGTTTTGTAGCTGATCATGCCCAGGAGGGGCAGGCAGGAGGAGCGGTGGGCGCTTTCGATGTCTGCCACCGGCTGTTTCTTCTTTTCGATGGCGTCGATGAAATCCGTCCACAGCAGGGCGATGTTGTGGCCGTGGGGCTCCTGCAGCTGGTGGTTGCCGTGCTGCTCGGAGCTCTTGGGGTCCACGGGGTAGAAGGTCCAGCCGTCGCGCCAGCCGATGTGGAGCACGCCTTTCTCTCCGTAGAAGTAGCAGCCGATCTTGTGCTTCTCGTTGTTGTTGTCGGCAAACTTGCGGTGCTCCCAAACGGCGGTGAACTGATCAAACTCAAATGTGGCCACCTGATGATCGGGGGCATCAGTGGTCTGCTCGGTGTCGCTGAGCACGGCGGGGCCAGCCACAGGGCGGCCGCCGGTGCAGAAGACTTTCTTGGGCCCTTTCTCGCCGCTCCAGAGCATGATCTGGTCCAGCCAGTGCACGCCCCAGTCGCCCATGGTGCCATTGGCGTAGTCGAGGAAATTGCGCCAGCCGCCGGGGTGCAGCTTGGTGTTGAAGGGGCGCATGGGGGCGGGGCCGCACCACATCTCCCAGTCCATGCCTTCGGGCACCTGGCTGTTGGGCTTGGCCATCTCGGGGCCACCCTTGCTGTCGGCAAAGGCGCGTACCATGCCCACCTTGCCCACGGCACCGGATTTCAGGAACTTCATGGCCTCCACATGGTGCGGGCCGATGCGGCGATGCAGCCCCACCTGCACGACCACACCCGACTCGCGTGCAGCCTTCACCATGGCCTTGCTCTCATTGATGGTGTGGCCGGTGGGCTTTTCCACAAACACATGCGCCCCCGCCTTGCATGCGGCGATGCTCTGCAGCGCATGCCAGTGGTCCGGCGTGGCGATGATGACGATCTCGGGCTTCTCCTTGTCTAGCAGCTCGCGGTAGTCCTTGTAGGTCTTCGCATCGTCTCCGGAGATGCCGTTCACCTCATCGCTGGCATTGGAGGCCACGTCCTCATGCACATCACAGAGTGCGCAGACCTTCACGCGGCCAGAAGCGATGGCTTCCTTCAGAATGTTCATGCCCCACCAGCCGCATCCGATCAGCGCCGTGCGGTACTTCTTGGCCGGATCTGCTCCAAAGATGTGAAACGATGAGGCGGCAAACGCAGCGGAAGTGGCGGAGATGAAATGGCGGCGGGAGGTCATGGTTGGTTGCGATGAAAGCATGAGCCCCCAAAGTACGCCAGTGGTTGGAGCAGGTTTGCGGGGAATCGGGATGGGAATGACGAATGAAGGCTCAAGCACGAAGCATTAGCGTGACTCAATCGGCCACGTGAATCCGTGCTATCGTGCAGGCCGTAGAGTGGAGTGTGCGGACCACTTCACGCTTGGCTGTCTTATGCAAACACATCCATGATCGCCTTGCCCTTGTCTCCCACGGTGAAGGGACGGTTGCTGGGGGACATGACGATTTCATCGATGGGCAGACCTAGGCTCCAGCCGATGGTGGAGAGGAAATCCTGCGGGCTGGCCTGCTTGTCCGCCACGGCCATGCCTTCCTTGTCGCTGGAGCCGTAGATGAAGCCGCCTTTGACTCCGCCACCGGCAAGCAGTGTGGAGAAGACCTTCGGATGATGATCGCGGCCGCTGTTGCCGTTGATCTTGGGCGTGCGGCCAAATTCGGAGCAGAGCACCACGAGGGTGGATTCCAGCAGGCCACGCTCCTTGAGATCATCCAGCAGCGCTGAGAGCGCCTGGTCCAGTTCGGCACCATGCTCATCCAGGCCGTCTTCGATGTTGTTGTGCATGTCCCAGCCGCCTTTGGCCACCTCGATGTAGCGGATGCCTTTCTCCACCAGACGGCGTGCCAGCAGGCAGCCCTGGCCAAACTTGCCCTTGCCATATTTCTCCTTCAGCGCGGCCGGTTCCTCGTCCAGCTTGAAGGCCTCCAGGTCCGTGCTGGACATGATGCTGATGGTCTTGTCGTAGAACTGGGTGTAGCTCTTGACCTCGGAGGTTTTGAAGCGATCGCGGAATCCGGTGTCCAGCTGCTCCAGCAGCACGAGGCGCTTGATCATCGCCTCTTCACTGGCTTCGCTCTTGGCGTATTGCAGGCCCACATCTGGATCGAGGATGGGCAGCGGCGCAAAGCTGGAGGGGAAGAAGCCGTTGCCATTCTGCGGCTGGCGATTGACGCATACGCTGGAGGGCAGCGTCTTGTGGCTGGCTCCGAGGAAATGCTGCGCCCACGCGCCGATGTTCGGGTGCTTGATGGTGCCGCGCTCCTCGTAGCCGGTGCGGATGATGTACTGGCCTGCGGCATGCACGCCAGTCTTGGAGGTCATGCTGCGGATGATGCTTACCTTGTCCGCATGCTTGGCCAGATTTTCCATCGTGCCGCCCAGCTGAAAGTCGGCCTTTGTCTTGATCGGTGCCTTGGGGCCCTGGGTGGGGCCGTCCTTGGGGTCCAGCGTGTCGATGTGGCTCATGCCGCCCACCATCTGGAGGAAGATGACGTTCTTGGCCTTGCCATATCCGGGGCCTGAAGGCGCCGCCGCTTTGGCCTCCTCAGCAAACAGGGAGCCGCGGCCGAAACCATGCAGCACAGTGACGCCGAGAGCGGCGCTGGCCCAGCGCTCACAGAAGGCGCGGCGGGAAAGGGGATCGAGCTGGTTTTGAAGTTTCATGACAGTCAGCGGTTGGGTTTTGACTATTCCACGAAGATGAATTCACGGGTGTTGAAGAGCACCCAGGTCAGGTCGCGCATGGTCAGGCCGTTGTTCAGCGCCGCCACGGAGTTGCCCAGTTCATCCGGGCGGGGCTTGCGGCTGAAGAAGCTGAGGTAGAGGCTCTCGACCTTCTTCTCGGGTGTGTCCTGCGCATTGGCGGTCTGCACCACCAGCGAGTCATTTTGACCGATGACGCGCTGGGCCTCCCCGTTCATGAGCATGAGCACCTGTGGAATGCTGCCCTCCGTGCTTTCGCTGTCGGCGATCTGCCGGTCGCTCTGGCCGAACATGCGGAGGAAATGCTGGTCCTTCTCAGGCTGCGGCAGCTCGGAGGCACGTGCCAGCACCAGTCCATTGCGTACCGGCGGGGCCAGGCCCATCTGCTCCTCCTCTGTCTGGCTTCCCTTGGTTTTCTTGTTGGGTTTGGCAGTTGCTTTGCCACCGCCAAACTGGCGCATGCTGGCCACGGCGTTTTCGATCTGCTGTTTGAGCGCGTCAGGCGAGGCACTGCCGCTGAAGTCGATGTTCATGGCCTGAGCGTAGGTGGAGCCACGGTGGCCTTTGAACTTGTCCACGTCCGCGCCGATGACGAGCGTGGCGCAGGAGTCCCAGGCCTGCTCGGAGGTCATGCGGCGGAGGATGGGTCCAGGGAAGAGGTAGGGGGTGTTGTCCGCCAGTTCGTGGCTGGTGGCCTCGCGCTGGTAGGTCTGGGTGTTGCACAGCACGCGGAGGAACTGCTTGAGATCAAATTTAAGGCGCACCATCTCGGTGGCCAGATGGTGCAGCAGCGCTGGGTTCACGCTGGCACTGGGGTCATCCAGATCGGTCACTGGCTCCTTCACACCCACGCCAAAGATGTGCTTCCACAAGCGGTTGGCGATGGTCATGGCAAAGCGTGGATTTTCTGGCGAGGTCATCCACTTGGCGAACTGCTCGCGCAGCTTCTCATCGTGTTTGACCGGCACGGGTTGGTAGGCCTTTTTGGTCTTGTCATCACTCCAGGTGATCAGCTTGGGCTTCACGGGATCGCCCGGTTTGGCATCCGGATACTTATAGTCGTCCGGCATGGTAAGGTCGTTCTCGGTGGTGTTCTCCACCGCCAGGGCGTTTACGCGCAGCACGTTTTTAGCCTGCTGCTGCAGCTTCCTGTCCCCCAGGGAGGCAAGCACCTTCTGCATGCCCTTCATGCCGGAGTTGCCCCTGGCGCCGTAGGTTTCCGTGGCACCGAAAAACGCCGCCATTTCATAGAACTGGCGCTGCGTCCAGTCGGCAAAGGGGTGGTCGTGGCACTGGGCGCAGGAGACATTGGCCCCGATAAAGGTGCTCAGCGTGAGGCTGAGATTGTCCAGCCGCATGCCGGCATCCCGCAGCAGGTAGCCGGTGGCGCCGTTTTCCAGCAGCTTGCCGTCGGCGTTCATCATGGTGTACACGATCTTGTTCCAGGGCGTGTTGTCCGTGAGCTGCTGCTTGAGCCAGTCCTGGTAGGTGTAGAAGCGCGCCTTCTGCGCCACATCTGCCATGCGCAGCATGTCGGCAAAGTAGTTGAAGAGGTGGCTGGCGGAGCCGGGTGATTTCAAGAGGCGGTCGATGACGTGGGCACGCTTGGACACGCTGGGGTCATTGATAAACTCCAGCGTCTCTTCACGGGTGGGGATGCGGCCCACGAGATCCAGGAATACGCGACGGACGAACTGCTCATCCGAGGCCAGCGGGTTGGGCTTCTGGTCGGCCTTCTTCAGCCCGGCCTCCACCAGCATGTCGATCTGTGCAGCGGCCTGGGCCAGATTGGGGTCAGAGGGGATGCCCAGCCCCTCGGGTTTGAGGGTTTTGGCAGCTTCCTGGTCGGCGGCGGAGAGCTTGTCGAGCGGCAGGCGATAGACATAGCCATTGCGCACCTGGAGGAAGACGTTCCCGTTTTCGATGCCCCGGAAGGTGGCGTCCAGTTTGCGGCCCTGGGTGTCGGTCCAGGTGCGATAGACTTCATTGTCAGCCCGGAGGCCGGTGACGAGCAAAGCACAGGCAAGAGGAAGGCAGAGGCGCGTTTTCATGGTTGGATCAGTCGGTGTTCCGTCCCGTTGCCCCTGAAACGAAAGGGTTTTCGAGAACTTTAGCCTTTTTTCACAAACCTTTACCCAAGCGGCTAAAATGCGCGAAACGCCTATAACAAACTGGAGATCAAACACGGGGCTCTCCAGCGCAATCCCTGCGGGATGCTCGCGGGCGTAAATGCTTGACGAGCCGGGGCCGATACGGCAGTGCTGCCGCATGATCGAAGCCAACCGCCCCAGCCTGCATCTGCGCCGTTCCATTTCCACCGGCATCGCCCTGCTGGTAATGATGTTCATGGCGGTCGGCGCTGGCTTTGCCGAGGACGAGGTGCCACTGCCCAAGCTTCCGGATGGAGCGGGCCCGATGGACAAGAACGCGCCCAAGACATTCACCGTCACGGAGTCGGGTCTTAAATTCCGTGTCCTGCGCCAGGGCGGCAGCACCAAGCCGGTGCCGCAGAGCCGGGTGGAGATCAATTACGTCGGCTGGCTTTACAATGGCCGGGTGTTTGACAGCTCCTACGCACGTGGGATGCCTACCGTCCTCTCGCTGGCCCAGGTGGTCAAAGGCTGGACTGAAGGCATGCAGAAAGTGGGCAAAGGCGGAATGATCGAGCTCGAGATCCCCGGCTACCTTGGCTACGGCCTTGCTGGCCAGCCCTCCGGCGGCATCCCGCCAAACGCGACGCTGCACTTCATCGTGGAGCTGATCGATGTGATGGAGTGAATGGAAACCTTGGCGGAACATTCTCCGCTGGTTTTGCTCACCACCCGCTCTTCACATTCCACACCTCCACCAGATCCTTCGGAAGATCGGAGATGAAGCGTGAGGGACGCATCATGATGTCGCCATCTCGTGCCTGGTGATTGATCACAGGGTAGGTCAGGTACAGCTCGTCTTTGGCGCGGGTGACTGTGACGTAGAAAAGGCGGCGCTCTTCCTCCAAGGCGGTGTCGCCACCTTCATCGATGGCGCGCTTGTGGGGAAACATGCCGTCCGCCAGCCAGACGGCGAAAACCACGCTCCATTCCAATCCTTTGGCCTGATGCCCGGTGGTGAGCGTCACGGCATCGCGGTCCTGCTGCTGCTGCGCGGGATTGTTGTCGGTGTCCACGCCGCTGAGCAGGGAAAGCTGGCTGAGGAATTCGAGAGGGTCGGTGAAGCGGTCGCTGAAGTTGCTGAGCTGCTCCAGGTCCTGCTGGCGCTGCTCGTAGTTCTTGAACTTCGCTTTCATGTAGTCCTCATACACACCCTCGGTGATGCTGCGGATCATCATGGGCGGTGTCACGGGACGGCCTTCTTTGTCGATCAGTTCATCCAGCGTGTAGGCAAACTGGTCCCAGGTGGTCTTGGCCTTCTTGGGCACCTTCATCTGCACGAGCACCTCCGAGAAGGTGCATGGCATGGTCTCGGCCTTGGAGGCGTCTGATTTGAGCCACTCCTGCCAGAGCTTGGCCGCACTGACATTGCCGATGCCTTCGCAAAGGCGCACCATGCGCATGAAGCTGACCTCATCCTGGCGGTTCACGGCGAACTTCATGAATGCGGCCACGTCCTTCACATGCGCCTGCTCAAAGAAGCGCAGGCCGCTGGTGATCTGAAAGGGGACGCCGCGCTGCGTCAGCTCCATCTGGATCTCCATGCTGTGAAAGTGCGCACGGTAGAGCACGGCGATCTCATTGACGTCCACGCCCTCGTCCATCAGCTCCAGAATGCGCTGCGCCACGAAGGAGGCCTGAGCCGAGGAGCTGTCCAGCGCCACGAGCGCGGGCAGCATGCCTTTGGACGGGCGCGCAGGCTGCAGGTTTTTGGGTATCTGCCCCCGGTTCATGGCGATGGTCGCATTCGCCAGGCTCAGCACCTCGGGCACGCTGCGGTAGTTCACCTCAATCTTGTGCACCCGGGCCTGTGGCCAGTGCTTGTCGAATTCGAGGATGTTGGACACATCCGCGCCGCGCCAGGAGTAGATGGACTGGGCGTCATCCCCCACCACCATGAGGTTTCCCTGCGGCCCGGTCAGCAGCTCCACCATGCGGCACTGCAGGCTGTTGGTGTCCTGGTACTCATCCACCAGCACAAACTCAAACTGGCGGCGGTAGCGCTCCAGCAGATCCTCATTTTCCTCCAGCAGCTGCACGGTGAGAGCGAGGAGGTCGTCAAAGTCCATGCAGTTGGTTTCACGCTTCTTCTCCTGGTAGAGCTTCCGCATCTTGATGATGCCGGAGGCCACCTCTTCAAAGTACGGGTACCGCGTGTGGATGATTTCCTTCACGCTGCAGAGCGTGTTGTCTGCGAGGGAGAAGATGTCACCCAGCACTTCGGCCTTGGGAAAGCGGTAGGTGGTGGTGTCGATGCCGCTGCTGCCCAGCACGGTTTCCATGAGGTCCTTCTGGTCCTCGCGGTCCATGATGGAGAAGCCTTTGCGATAGCCGAGGCGCTCGGCGTTGTAGCGCAGCAGGCGGTTGCCGATGGAGTGGAAGGTGCCGCCCCAGATGCGGCTGGCGTCCTGCGTCACCAGCGCCTGCACGCGCTCCTGCATTTCGCGGGCGGCTTTGTTGGTAAAGGTGAGCAGCAGGATGGACTCGGGCTGGATGCCGTTGTCCAGCAGCCAGGCCACACGATAGGTGAGCGTGCGGGTCTTGCCGCTGCCAGCGCCTGCAATGACCAGCGCCTGCCCGGGAGGACTCGTCACCGCTGCATGCTGCTGCGCATTCAGCTCCGCTTTGTAGTCGATGCGGTTGCTGGGTTCGTGCGCGGTGTGCAGCGTGTAAGTACGGGCCATGTGGGAAGTAGCGGGAGGTGGCCAAGGCGTCAAGCCGGGGCTGTCCAGGCAGCCACCCGCACGGCCCGCTACTTCGGCAGCTGGATAAAGCCCGCGCCCACGGCAGTCGCTGGTGCGGAGAGCGGCTCGGCAGTACGTGTGAGCAGTGGGATGATGTTGGAGCTGTAGTAGCCACGGCCCAGCAGATAGGCCACCACACCGCTGGTGATGGCCGTGGCCTGCGAGGTGCCGCTGCCGATCACGAGACCGTCTCCAGTGTAAGCAGAAACAATACCCACGCCAGGAGCCACGAGGGTGAGACCCTGGCCGGAATTGGAAAAATACGCCTGAATGCCATTGGCATCCACCGCTCCCACGCTGAGCACGCCCGGGATGCCTGCAGGCATGGACAGGGCGTCCAGCTGTTCATTGCCAGCAGCAGCCACGACGACCACATTATGTTTGAGGGCATATTGTACAGCTTCATCCAGCACAGGGGAGTCTCCTGTGGCACCAAGGCTGATATTGATCACCCGGGCACCGAGGTCTGTGGCCTGGATGATGCCGGAAGAGACCAGTGCCGTGTTGCTGTCACCGTTTGTGTCCGCCACACGGATGTCGAGCAGTTTGGAGGCAGGTGATACGCCACCCACATTCGCATCATTTCCCGCGATAAGAGAGGCCATCGCCGTGCCATGTCCGTTGAAGGCGCTGCCGTCATTGACGAGATCGTAATGAGTGATCTTCACGCCCGCCAGTGCCGGGTGATTGGTCACGCCGGAATCCACCACCGCCACGGTGACACCCTGGCCCCATCCAGTTCGGTCTCCCACAGCACCGATGGCATTCAGCCCCTGGCTGCGAAAGGGGGTGCTGCCCCCGGCATTGGCGGCATCAGTCTGCGGAGGCAGGGGCGGGATGCGAGTGATGAGGTTGGGGCCCACATATGCGTATTCTGTCGCGTGCGTATTCAGATCGTTTTTGAGGCCGGCGGGGTCTTTGAAGCCTACACGCACCATGCGCAGCTTGTGGTCGTAGCCCAGCACCTCCAGGCCCAGTGCTGCAGCACGCGTGCGAAAAGCGGCAAGGGCCTCATCGGTGCGGAAGGTTAGCAGAGCTTCATTTGGCACCGCACCAGGTCCGTTGAGCGTGATTACAGTGGGCTCCACTGCTGGCATCGTGACTTTAGGGGCTGTTTTGATTGAGTTGGCTGAGGTCTGTGATGCAGGCTTGGGTCTTCCGGCATGCAGCATGTGCTTTACCTTGGAAAGATCCGACTTGTACCCTGCTCCCGTCTTGGACTCCCACATCAGCCATGCGACCGATCCCGTCATGACAAGCATGGCGGTGGTGAATAAAACTATGGGCAGGCGGTTGGAGCGCATGACGGGCAGGCAGCGATCACACTTTGGCACATCGCAGTGCTGATGCGAGTTCAGCTTTACCCCGAGTTCTGAACAGCATTATACACATATTGTAGCGGTAGGCGAGCGCGTCAGGCTCTTGTAGGCTGGCGGCTTGTGAAACAGGTTATTCCGTCGTGCTGATCACAGGGGGGGGTAGGGAATGCACCGATGGCAGACGCCATCTTCGTGAACTCAAAAGCAGCTGAGTCTCAAACATTGCCGCCCAGCCAGTGAAAAGTGCTGGCGGGTTTTCCTCACAGCCCCATCACCTTGCGAATGATCCAGTCCAGCCAGCGGTCAGGGATGATGCGGACGAGCAGGGAACCCGCAATGGAGTCGAGCCCCACGGGGTAGCGGGTGCGCGGCCTGCGTGACTCCAGGGCATGGGCCACGGCGGCGGCCACACGCTCGGGCGGGATGGCGCTGGCGGGGATCTTTTCCACCATTTTGCGCAGCGCGGAAATGGGGGCGGCGTAGAGCTGTTCGCACTCCGGCGGCATGCCCACAAAGAGCTGCTCGGCGGCCTCGCGCGATTTGCTCCAGATGGGCGTCTTGATGGCTCCGGGCTCGATCAGCGCCACCTCGATGCCCCAGGGGCGCAGCTCGATGCGCAGGGAGTCGGCGATGGCCTCCACGGCGTGCTTGGTAGCACCGTAGCCTGCCAGAAAGGGCTCGCACATGAAGCCGGAATTGGACCCCATGAGCACCACGCGCCCGCGTGATTTGCGGATGAGCGGCAGCACCGCCTGCGTCACGGCCACGAGGCCCAAAACATTCACGTCAAACTGCCGCTGAAAGGCATCCAGCGGCATGAACTCCAGCGGCCCTGCGAGGGCGATCCCGGCATTGTTCACCACGCCCTGCAGCCCGGCCTCGCCGCACTGCGCGCTGATTTCCTGCACCACGGTTTGAATCTGGTCACGGTTGGTCACATCCAGTTGCATGGGGATGATGCGCCCCTCGCTGCCTGCGGCCAGCGCCTCGCCATCGGCCAGCTTGCGCACCCCGGCAAAGACGCGCCAGCCGCGTGCCGCCAGCGTGCGTGCACAGGCCGCGCCTATGCCCGTGGAGGCTCCAGTAACAAGGACAGTGCGTGGTGTGGCGGAGCTGGGGGCGGGCATGGGGATGGGGGCTGGTGGGGATGCTGCGAGTATTCGATGGCAGGATGCGTTGTCGAGCAACGGTTCGTCGATTTGAGTGGGTTTGTGCATAGGCATTCGCTCTGCATTGCCCTCAGGCAGAAATGCAGTTATGCATACGGGATGCCCACACGTCTCCTCTGCCTAGTGCCTGTCTTTGCCGCCTGTCTTCTGCTCCCGGCCTGCAACGTCCAGTACGGCCTGCCCACACCTGGCTACGGCTACCCGCCGGGGCTTTCAGCCCTGGCTCCACGCATGGGCAGCTCCGGCAACTACACCTACTACCCGCGCTTTGAGGCTTATTACCACCCCAAGTCCAAGCAGTTCTACTATCCCAATGGCAAGAACTGGGAGGTGAAGCCAACGGTGCTTAGCAGCTCGCCAATGGAGATCTTTGACAGCCCGAGCGTGCCGTTTCATCTACCGGATCATCCCTCGAAATACCACGAAATGATCAAACTTGCCTATCCCGCCGACTGGACACCCGGAAAGGGACGCTTTGATGATTCTTTCCAGTTTGGCCGTAGCACCTGGGACATCGACCGCCGATGAAGTTTCCAGGCAGAGTTCCAAGTTTAAAGTTCGAAGTTTAAAGTTGGAAAGACGGATGCTCCTGGGCCTTTGCAGGTAAACTGGGTGAGCGTCGTACAACTTGAAACTCTAAACCTTAAACTTGTAACTCATATCGCATGTCCCGCCTCATCTGTCTCCTTGGTCTCGTGGTGTTTGTGGCTCTGGCATGGGCGCTTTCAGAGAAGCGGCGGCTCTTTCCGTGGCGGGCGGTGATCTCAGGGCTGGGGCTGCAGCTTGTCTTTGGCCTGCTCATTCTACGCACGCAGATGGGGCACGATGCCTTTGCGCTGCTGGACAAAATCTTCCGCCGCCTGCTGGGCTTTGCCAATGAGGGCATCGGGCTGGTCTTTGGGCCGCTGGGCGGGGCCACCACGCTGGAGGGTGCCTTTGGCAAAGGAAACGGGCTCATCCTGGCGCTGACGATCACAGGCACGATCATCCTCGTGTCGGCGCTCTCGTCCTTCCTCTACCACTACGGCATCTTGCAGTGGGTGGTAAAGCTGGCCGCATGGGTCATGCGCCGCCTCATGCGCACCAGCGGCAGCGAGACGCTGGCGGCTGCGGCGAATATCTTCATGGGGCAGACCGAGGCACCGCTCGTCATCAAGCCCTACCTGGCCCGCATGACGCGCAGCGAGCTGATGTGCCTGATGGTGGGCGGCATGGCCACCATCGCGGGTGGCGTGCTGGCGGCCTATGTGTCCTTTGGCATCTCAGCGGGGCACCTGCTCACGGCTTCGGTGATGAGCGCCCCCGCCGCACTCATGATGTCCAAGATCCTGCTGCCGGAAACCGAGGAGAGCGAGACCGCGCACGGGGCCAACAAGGCCATCGAACGCGAAACCGCCAACGGCATCGACGCCCTCTGCACCGGAGCCAGCGATGGCATGAAGCTGGCCATCAACGTCGTGGCCATGCTCATCGCCTTTGTGGCGGTGGTGGCGCTTTTTAACTACCTGCTGTCTCTCGGCCTGCGGGCCTTTGGCCAAAACGTACCGCAGCCCATGCAGCTCATCCTCGGGTGGATCAATGCGCCCTGCGCCTGGCTCATGGGGGTGCCCTGGGCGGAGTGCGGCCAGGTGGGCGCACTGCTGGGAGAGCGCGTGGTCTTGAATGAATTTTTCTCCTACCTGCACCTGAGCCAGCAGACAGGCACGCTCTCGCCCCGGAGCGTGGAGATCACCACCTACGCGCTGTGTGGGTTTGCCAACTTCGGCAGCATCGCCATCCAGATCGGCGGCATCGGCGCGCTGATCCCGCAGAGGCGCGGAGAGCTGGCCCAGCTCGGCCTCAAGGCCATGGCCGGCGGGCTGCTGGCGTGCTATTGCACCGCTTGTATCGCGGGATTGCTGCTTTAAATAGTGGGCCTGCATGTCCGCCACCACCGGCCTTCAAGTCTCCGACCTCCGCTTTGCCTATCCGGCAGGGGACTTCCGTGTGCATCTGCCGCGTCTCGATCTGGCTGCTGGCAAGGCACTGGCGCTGGCCGGGCCCAGCGGGGCAGGGAAGTCCACCCTGCTGCGCCTGCTCACGGGCCTGCTGGCACCCACGGCAGGCAGCGTCAGCCTGGGCGCTGCGCAGATGAGCGCCATGACGCACGAGGCACGCCGAGCCTTTCGCCTGAAGCACATCGGCCTCGTGTTCCAAGACTTTGCTTTGCTGGACTACCTGACCGTGGCGGAGAACATCCTGCTGCCGCATCAGTTTCGCGGAGATGCCGGTGCCACTGCCCGCACGAGGATGCAGGACCTGACACAGCGCCTGCACATCGACCGCTACCTGGACAAGCGCGTCTCCCAGCTCTCGCAGGGGGAGCGCCAGCGTGTGGCCGTGGCGCGTGCGCTGGTGCACCAGCCGCAGTTTGTCTTTGCCGATGAGCCCACCGCATCGCTCGATCCGGCACGTGGACGCATCGTGGTGGACATGCTGCTGGAGGATGCACGACAGCGCAGCGCATGCCTCGTCATGGTCACGCATGATCCCAATCTGCTGCCGCTCTTTGATCAAACCCTGCGCATGGAGGATCTGCCCGCCGCATGAGCGCCGCACTCCATCTGGCCGCGCGCTACGTGCTGCGCCACCGCCTGCAGAGTGCGCTGCTCGCGGGGGCTCTGGGCCTCGTCTTTGCCCTGCCGCTGTGCCTGCGCGTGCTCATCTCCCACGCCCAGCAGGAGCTGCGCGCCCGTGCCGCCGCCACGCCGCAGATCGTGGGCACTCGCGGCAGTGCGCTGGACCTCATGATGACCGCGCTCTATTTCAAGCGCGAGAACCTCCTGCCCCTGCCCATGGGTGTGCTGACAGCGCTGCGTCAAAATCACTCTGCTGCCGCCATCCCGCTGCATGTGCGCTTTCAGGCCCAGGGTGCGCCCATCATCGGCACCGAGCTGGAGTACTTCACCTTTCGCGGCTTGCACCTCACTGCTGGGAAACAACTCAGCAGGCTGGGAGATTGCGTAGTCGGTGCCACGGTGGCCAGGCAGCGCAGACTGCAGGCTGGCGGGCATGTCTTTTCCTCGCCCGAGCAGGCCTTTGACATGGCCGGTGTGTATCCGCTGAAGATGCGCATCACCGGCATTCTGGCCCCCAGCGGCACACCGGATGACGAGGCCGTCTTTGTGGATCTGAAAACCGCCTGGCTCATCGAGGGCCGCTCGCATGGGCACGACGACCTGCAGAAGGACCAGTCTGTGGTGCTGAAAAAAGAGGAGGACGGCAACATCGTGGGCAATGCCGCCGTGCGCATGTTCAATGAGGTCACGGACAAGAACATCGCCTCCTTCCATTTTCACGGAGATGTCTCCACCTACCCGATCAGCGCCATCATCGTGCTGCCGCAGGATGCCAAGGCCGAGGCCCTGCTGGCAGGCCGCTACGCCCGCTCCAAGGAGCAGCAGCTCATCCGCCCACGAGATGAGATGGAGGCGCTGCTCACGCAACTGGTGCGGCTGGAGGGCTTTGCCGCCAGCGCGCTCCTCCTCACCGCCACGGCTGCACTGCTCGTCACCGCGCTGGTCTTTGCGCTCTCCTTCCGCCTGCGTGCACGTGAGTTTGCCACGCTGGAAGACGTCGGCGTCTCACGTGTTTCTCTCATCACGGTCAAGGTGCTGGAGGTGCTCATTATCGGCATCGTCGCCGTCATCATCGGCCTCATCCTCCTGCAAATCTCCTCCCTCACCGCGCCACATCTGCTGCGGTGGGCGCTGTAGATTGGCGGCGGTTGCAAGCCGTCCTCACATGTGAGAGTATTCTGCATGCTTCTGGAAGAAATCGAAAAACAAATTACCCAGCTCGGCCCGGAGGAACTCAAGAAGTTCTCGGCTTGGTTTGATGACTACATGTCTGACGAATGGGACCGTCAGATCGAGCGCGACGTGGCTGCGGGAAGGTTTGACCAAATCATCGCAGAGATAGATGCGGACGTCAAAGCGGGGCTGGTACAGCCGCTATGAAGCACAACACGCGTGCCTCGTTTTGGCAATGCCTCGAAAAACTGCCTGTAGAAGTCCAGGAACTGGCTCATAAAAACTTTGAGCTCATGAAGGCGGATGAGCGCCACCCGTCCGTGCGACTGAAAAAAGTGGGCAAGTTGTGGTCTGCCCGTGTAGGTGATAGCTATCGTGCGCTGGCAGTCCCGACGGAAGTCGGACTGGTCTGGTTCTGGATCGGTCCCCACCACGAATACGACAAATTTCTTTAATCAACTGTGTCCCACGCTCTCGACGCCCTCATCTTCGCCCTCGACGTTACTCCAGACATCAGCACCGAGGGGCGTGTGCTCTTCCTGCGTGCACAGGCGCATCCCGCGCTGGAGCACTTTGAAGGCCGCCTCGTCTGCCAGCAGACCTGGAAGCCCTTTGCCAATCAGCTCCAGGCCGCAGGACACCGCGTGGAGCGGGAGGCGCATGGCCTCTTTGACCTCGTGCTCGTGCTCCCAGACCCGCAGCGCGATCTCATGGTGGCCGATCTCGCCCGTGCGCATGATCACCTGGCCCCAGGCGGCGTGCTCATGGCCGCCGTGCACAACGACGCCGGCAGCAAACGCTGCGAGCAGCATCTGCGCGAGGTGGCCGGACATGCCGACACCCTTTCCAAGCACCACAGCCGCGTCTTCTGGGCCACCAAGGACGAAGCCAAACCCTGGAAAGCCGACCTGCTGGAGCGCTGGCGGCAAGGGGCCGCCATGCGCCGCATCCTGGAGGGCCGCTTCTGGTCACGCCCCGGTCTCTTCAACTGGGACCGCATCGACGAAGGCTCCGCCCTTCTGGCCAAGCATGTGCCGCTCACACTCTCTGGAAACGTGGCTGACTTTGGCTGCAGCTGGGGCTTCCTGAGCGATCACCTCTTGCGCCACTGCCATGACATCGACTCCCTCGACATCTACGATGCCGATGCGGACTGCTTTGAGTGCGCGCGGCGCAATCTCGGCCTGGTGCCCACACGCACCAAAGCCACGCCACACTGGCAGGACATCACCGCAGGGTTTGACCGCACCAAGTTTGACGCCGTGGTCATGAATCCGCCCTTCCATGAGGGCAAGGAGGCCGATCCCCTCATTGGTCTCAAATTCATCGCCGCCGTCGCGCAGGCCCTGCGTCCGGAAGGGCACCTCTGGCTGGTGGCCAATCGCCAGCTCCCGTATGAAAACCTCCTCACCGAGACCTTTGCGCAGATGGAAAAGGTGGTTGAAACCGGTGGATTCAAGGTATTGCACGCCAGTCATCCCATCGTGAAGCATGGCCGTGCACACCGAGGCAAACGCCGCCGCTGAAGCGAAGAAGAAAGAAGAATGCAAAAGAGAGGAACAAAGAGTTTGCAAAGCCTCAACCACACACCATAATCGCGGCCCACTTCGAAAGGAGAATGGGTAGGTACCCGAGCGGTCAAAGGGGGCAGACTGTAAATCTGCTGGCNNCCTACGCTGGTTCGAATCCAGCCCTGCCCACCACCTTCGTTCTGAGTGAGATGAAAGACAAAGCCCCGCCCCAAAGGCGGGGCTTCTTTTTTTATCAGCGGGCCATTTTCGAGCCATTTTTTGGAGTTAACCCTTCAGTGAGCATGAACTTGTAGTGCTCCACAAGCGGCGTGTGCCGGATGCGCCGCTGGCGGCAGGTCCAGCGGTGCAGGTGCAGGTGCAGGTGCA
>DDFC01000027.1 GCA_002336895.1 Verrucomicrobiaceae bacterium UBA1938
TTGTTTCGCCACAGCATCTGCAACGACGCACCGCAAACACCTCGGCGCGACTGCACAAACTTCAAGCACGGCCACATAGACGCCGCCACGCGGCCACACCGGGGTTTAAAAACACCCGTATTGGTTCAACTCAAGATGGCCATCCAAGACGTGAACATGCCACGCTGAAAACAGCTCAGAGGCAGATGCCTACCGGGAAGATCATCTCGATCCCCACACCTGCAGCTTGCTTTGAATGGTGCGTGAACATCGCGCAATGCAGAAGCATGTGGAATCGGATGATCCCGCTCCTCCAGAACACTGCGCGTGGCATGAAATGATGACCCCACAAGCACAGACCCGCTTTCCAACCGGGGCTTGGTGTCACTTGCGCTCCAAAAATAGCACAAAAATCAAGCGCCCTTCCTTCCACGGCGGTCCGCCAATGAAAAGGGGGCTGTTTTTACGCAGAACGGCATCGCTTTTGACGAGAACCTGCTGCTGACGCCAGACCTGCAGGTGGAGATTGACGCCGTTGTTGTCAGAAGCCGGGCCTTTGGAGTCGATCTTCATGAAGAGATCCCTCGATGGGACCACCCAGGATTCATATTCGCGGAAGATGTCCTGCCGGTGCTGGCCCAGAATTTCGAAATGCTTGAAGGGAAACACTTTGGCCAGGCGCTCATTGAGTCTGGGCAGGTCCGTGTGCGCTTCACCCGTGGCCCCGGTGAGTTGCTCGGCATTGTTGGTGGCAAAGATGAGCGCACCCCAGACGTGGCCGTCCGTCGCGTGTTTCGCAGACGACACGACCAACGGAGCTGCATTCTCCTGGGCTGCGGCAGATGCCACGCCTAGAAGCAGGATCAGTGCTTTCAGAAAGATCTTCATCCTTCAGGGGAAAGGAGGGGATTACCCAGGGCATCGCGGGAAATCATGAGCACGGCGGCACCTTTGTCATCGTACATGGTGGTGGAGGCCAGTTCGGGTTCCACCTCGCTGCGCCGAATGTTGACTCCGCTGATCTTGCGGTCGGCAGGCATGGCGTCGAGACCGTCGAGCATCAGCACGGTGGCGTCAGCATTCTGGTCGTGGTAGGTGCGCGCCTGTACATGGGTGTTTGGGGTGTAGGAGCTGAGAATCATGCTGCCAGTGGAGCCACTGCCAGCCGGATTCATCACCAAAAAGCAAAGCACCGCCAGTGCGGCAGCCCCGGCCAGTGCAAACCAAGGCTGCCGAAACCACTGCATCAGCTGAGCGCTCCAACTGGGGGTGGTGGTGCGGGCGCGTGCATCATCGAGTGCCATTTGGGTGATGCGCACACCGATCTGGGTGTTGAAGTAATCAGCGTGTGGCACCCGCATTTCGGCGGGCATGTGGGCTCGGAGGGTGTCGCTCAGGGCACGCATCTTCCGGGCTTCAGTTGAGAGCGCAGGGTCTTGTTTGAGGCGTTCCTCAAACCGGGCGCGTTCTGTTTCGTTCATCTCGCCATCAATCCAGCGGATGAGTTCATGATCATCAGTGGGAGTTTTCATAAACGTCGTGGAGGAGTTCCTGAAGTTTTTTGCGGGCATAGAACAGCCGTGACATCACCGTGCCGAGAGAGCAGGGGATGAGGGCGGCTATTTCTTCGTAGGCCAGTCCTTCCACCTCGCGGAGGACGATGACCTGGCGGTGTTCGGGGGAAAGTTTGGCAATCGCCTCATGGATGCGGCTGCCGAGCTCGGCATTGGTCAGGGCGGCGTCCGGGGCCAGATCTCCTCTGGGGGCAGCCTCGGCGCCTACAGCCACGCGGTGCTCGGAGCGCTCATCATCAAATTCACCATCGCCCTGGATTTTCTTTTTTCGCAGCCAGTCGTAGCACACGTTGTGGGCTATCCGGTACAGCCAGGTGTAGAACCCCGCATCATGCTTGAACGTGGGCAGGGCTCGCCAGGCCTTGATGAAGGCCTCCTGGGCGAGGTCCCAGGCCTCGGTTTCGTTCTGGATGAGGTGGTAAGTCATGGCGTAGATCCTCCCACGATAGCGAGTGACGAGGGCGTCAAAGGCTCGCGTGTCGCCACCTTGGCTGCGTTTGACCAAGTCGATGTCAGAGACTTCGCCAGGATCAGTCGCGGCTGCGGCAGGCATGGATTTGTGATGGCAGAGGATTGGACGGCCTAGACTGGAAGAAAATTCAGGGCGAAGCGCGATTTTGAGTCATAAAAGCTCGCCGGGAGTAGCATCACGGAATCTTCAGGGACTGTCCAGGACGGATCAGGTCTCCGCTCATGCCGTTGGCAGCCTTGATCTTGGCCACAGAAGTGCCTTTTTTACGGGCAATGGCGGAAAGCGTGTCCCCCTTGGCGACAGTGTAGCGGCTGCCAGTTGACTTTTTCGCGCTGGATTTCGTGGGTGTGGTCTTCTTTTTGGCAGAGCTGCTGGAGGCGACAGTCTTCTTGGTGCTGGACGACTTGCTGCTGCCAGAGCTGGCCGGAGGCGACTTCTTTGAGCTGCTGAAGGCGTAGGGATTGGGCGGCTCGGGATCTGCTGGCAGTGTGGTGGAGGCCGGTGGCGTCTGGTAGCTAGGCGTGGCACGGCCTCCCTGGCCAGGGTAGGGGTTGTAGTGGCCGTCGCTGTTGTAGTTGGAGGCGTAGGGATCACTGCTGCTGGATTTCTTCATGTTTTCACAGGAAGCCAGGGCGAGGCAGGCGAGGGACAGCGCGATGGAACGAAGGGCGGTCATGATGAGGGGTATGATTCCGGCCTGCAAACCTCCGAGGGAAGAGACCTGGCAGTAGAATGAAATCTGGCGCACCCTTTTCAATGCTAATTTTGCCGTGGCAGCGCCTGTGCTGCGATTTCCGCAGGTCCGCGCAATAGGGGGCAGGGATGCGGCGTTGTGCCCACTGAGGGAAATCTTCCGACACAGACCTTGCCAATTCGCCCGCCATTCCCTAGCTTCGCGTCCCCACCCCATGAAAATCGGATTCAATCTACTGCTCTATTCCGGCCACATCACCGAGGCGAACTACCCAGTCATCGAAAAACTCAAGGCCACCGGCTACGATGGAGTCGAGGTTCCGATCTTTGATGTCAGCAATCCTGCGCACTTCAAAGGCATCGGCCAGGTGCTGAAGGACAACGGCTTGGAATGCACCGCCGTGACCGTGCTGCCAGACGAGGCGCACAACGCCATCAGCCCCGTGGCGGCAAACCGCCAGGGGGCCATCGACCACCTCAAACGCGTGATCGAGTGCGCACACAATGCCGGCGTGCAGACTCTGGTGGGTCCCTACTACCAGGTGCTGGGCCAGTTTACCGGCGCCTTCCCCTCTGAAGCTGAGCTTGCAGGCGCTGCGGAAGTGCACCGCGCCATCGCCCCCGTCGCAGAAGCCGCTGGCGTGAAGTGCGCCATCGAGGCGCTGAACCGCTTTGAAGCTCACCTGCTCAACACCATGGAGCAGGCCGCCGCCTATGTGAAGCGTGTGGACCATCCGAACTTCGGCACGATGTACGACACCTTCCATGCGAACATCGAGGAGAAGAACCCCATCGCCGCCATCGACACCGTCTTTGCCTCCGGCAAGCTCAACCACGTGCACATTTCTGAAAACGACCGCGGCACCCCCGGCCGTGGCCACATCAATATCGTGGAGCAGATCAAGCACCTGAAGAAGATCGGTTACGATGGCTGGATGACCATTGAGGCCTTTGGCAGCGCCCTGCCGGACCTCGCCGCCGCCACACGTGTCTGGCGCGATTTCTTCCCCAACACCGAACAAGTTTACACCGAAGGCTTCGCGCTCATCAAAAACGCGCTGGCCTGAGTTCAGCCCACCTCAAACCATTCATCTCATCATGAACACACCGACCACCACCCCCGCTGCGGCCACGTCCCGCCGCCAGTTTATCGGCACCACCGCCGCCGCCAGTGCGCTGACCGTCGCCCAGTCCGCCTGGGCCGCTGGCAGCGATGAAATCAAAATCGGCCTCATCGGTTGCGGTGGCCGTGGCACCGGCGCCGCCGGCCAGGCTCTCAGCACCAATCAGCAGGGCATCACGCTGCACGCCGTGGCCGACGCCTTCAAAGAAAAGGCCGACGGTGCTCTGAGCAACCTGCGCAACAAAGTCCCCGACAAGGTCAAGGTGGACGACTCCCGTATCTTTGCCGGCACAGACGCCTACAAGAAAGTCATTGACTGCTGCGACCTCGTCATCCTCACCACCCCTCCCGGCTTCCGCCCGTATCATTTCGAGGCTGCGGTGAACGCCGGCAAAAACATCTTCATGGAAAAGCCCGTGGCCGTGGACGCCCCCGGCGTGCGCAAGGTGCTGGAGATGGCCAAGGTGGCTGATGAGAAGAACCTCAAGGTCGTCGTCGGCCTGCAGCGTCGCTACCAGAACTGCTACAAGGACGCCCTCACCCAGGTGAAAGAGCAGGGCATCATCGGCGACATCGTCTCCGGCCAGGTCTACTGGAACGGCGGCGGCATCTGGTTCCGTGACAAGCGCCCCGACCAGTCCGAACTCATGTACCAGATCAACAACTGGTACTTCTTCACCTGGCTGTGCGGAGACCACATCAACGAGCAGCACATTCACAACATCGACGTGGCCAACTGGTTCATCGGCGGCCACCCCGTCAGTGCCGCAGGCATGGGCGGTCGTATGCAGCGCGTGGACAAGAAGTTCGGCCAGATCTATGACCACCACTACGTGGAGTACACCTATGAAAACGGCGTGCGCGTGAACAGCCAGTGCCGCCACCAGTCCGGCGTGAGCAATGCCGTGCGCGAAGAATTCACCGGCACCAAGGGCAAGATCTACCTCGACAACAGCGGCCGCTGCTACGCCAACGACCACAAGGGCAACACCATCTGGAAGTACCGCCCCGGTGGCAAAGACGGTGGTGCAGCCAAAGGCGGTGCCAAGAAGCTGGATCCGGATCCGTACCAGACCGAGCACGACACCCTGCAGGCCGCCATCCGCGAGAACAAGCCGCTGAACAACGCCTACTATGGTGCCGAGTCCACCATGACCGCCATCATGGGCCGCATGGCCACCTACTCCGGCAAAGAGCTGAAGTGGGAAGACGTGCTGAACTCCAAGGTGCAGCACATGCCCAATATCATCACCCCCGAGTCCGAGCCCCCGGTGAAGCCGGACGCAGACGGCTGGTACCCCATCGCCATCCCCGGCAAGGACATCCCCGGCGCCCCGGTGGTGTGATGCGACTAGCGTTTGAGTGAATCCACGGCCCCGGCTGCAGAGATGCAGCCGGGGCTTTTTTATGAAACACAGCACGACGAAAGCCTTGCCACTCCCGCGTTCCATTCGCTACAACCACACCACGCCATGAACACCAGCCGCCGCACCTTCCTGACCAGTTTTGCCGTCTCCGCCGCCACCACGACCCTGCTCTCCCGCGACTGGTCGGGTCAGACACCAGAACGTTACCCTGACCCCGATGTCATCGTGCTCGAGCCAGAGTTTGAAAAACTGATTCAGGGAAACTCTCCCATCCGCCGCCTGCACACCGGCATGCTCTGGGCTGAGGGCCCGGCCTGGAATGGTGCCGGCAACTACCTCGTGTGGAGCGACATCCCGAACAATGCACAGATGCGCTACCTCCCCGAAGACGGCCACGTCTCCGTCATGCGCAACAACGCCAACAACAGCAACGGCAACACCTTCGATCTCCAGGGCCGCCAGATCTCCTTTGAGCACGCCACGCGCCGCGTGGTACGCTATGAGCTGGACGGCAGCATCACCGTGCTCGCGGACAAGTTTGACGGCAAACCGCTCAATGCTCCAAACGATGGCGCGGTACATGCAGACGGCTCCATCTGGTTCACCGATCCCGGCTACGGCAGCATGATGGACTACGAAGGAAACAAAGGGCAGCTCTTCCTCAAAGAATCCGTCTATCGCATCGATCCCAGCGGTGAGATCACCAAGATCACGGAGGATTTGGAGAAGCCGAACGGGTTATGTTTTTCGCCGGACTATAAGAAGGTGTACATCGCTGATACAGGGGTGCCGAAGAGCATTCGTGTCTATGATGTGGACGGGAAGACGGTGAAGAACGGGAAAGACTTTGTGCACATGCCCAAAGGATTGACCTTGAATCACACCACCTCGGGCTGGCAGGTCCGGGTGATGCGCGGTGATAAAGGGGGAGAAGTGGTGGCGTCAGGTTCTGGAATTCCGGTGCCTAACATCCAGAAAGGCGGGTCAGACGGCATTCGCTGTGACATTGAGGGCAATCTTTGGGCCAGCGCCGGATGGGTTGGCGATGGCTTTGACGGCGTGCACGTCTTCAATCCTGAAGGGAAACGCATTGGAATGATCAAACTACCTGAAACGGCGAGCAATCTCTGCTTTGGCGGCCCCAAGAGAAACCGCCTTTTTATCACTGCCTCGCAGAGCCTCTACTCACTGCACGTGAACACACGTGGCGCGCATCATTGCTAAGGCGCATACGAAAGAGTTGTGGTTTTACGGTCCTTGTCGCAGCACTCACATGATAAAACGAATGACGTGATTTCGGCTTCGTGTCAGTGCATGGGCTGCTTAGACCCGGTTACGTCGCATCGGCTGATCGACCCTAAACCCCGCGCTCATCGCGTCACCGCCAGCTCCACATCCTTGGCACCTTCGGGGATGTCCAGGCTCCAGTCTCCTGCACCGGGCTTCTGCTCCTTGGTGGTGACGGTGCCATCGGCGCTCTCCAGCCCGGGCACATCGGCGGCGCTGTAGCTCACGGTCAGCTTCACTTTGCCCACGATAGGGCCGGTTTTCTCATCGAGTTTGAACCTGCCGCCCATCACGCGGGCGCAGGCTACGGGTGCAGAGGAATCGTCTGAGGCGAAGATGACGCTGCCCCAGCTCACGGGCTTGCCGTTCACGCTGACCTTGCCGTTGATGGCGGTGCGTTTCATGGGCTTGAGAAAGCCCTGGTTCCGCAGCCAGTCACGCAGATGCATGCTCCAGGTGCCGAGCACCGGATCGCCCAGAAACAGGCCCACGCCATGCGGGCCGGGGCGGTAGATGTGCAGCTCGGCAGGCACTTTGTTTTTGCGGCAGGCGAGGTAGAAGGCCACGGCGTTTTCCGCAGGCACCACGGTATCCTCGTCGGTCTGGAAGATGAAGATGGGGGGCGTGCTGGCCGTCACGCGCGTTTCGGTGCTCACATGCTTGGCCAGCTCGTCGTTGTCGTTCGGCCCCAGCAGGTTTTTGCGCGAGCCCTTGTGGCCGTAGTCCTCGATCATCGAGATCACGGGGTAAGTCGGCGCAGCCACATCGGGCCGGGCGCTGACCTGATCAATGGCGTCATTCGTCATGCCTGCGGGCTTTTCATCAAACATCGTCGCCGCCATGGAGGTCAGATGCCCGCCTGCAGAAAAGCCGATGATGCCAATGCGGTTCGGGTCGATGCCGTACTCCTTGGCATTCGCCCGCACATGGCGGATGGCTCGCTGCACATCGATGAGCTGCGTGGGAAAGTGGTAGCCCTGGCTGCCGAGACGGTAGTGCAGCACAAAGGCGGAAACGCCCAGGCCATTGAACCACTTGGCCACCTGTACGCCCTCATGATCCGCCGCCAGCCCGCCGTAGCCACCTCCAGGGCACACCACAAAGGCCGCGCCATTCGCCTTGTCCTTGGCCGCGGACCACACGTTGATGAAGGGCTGGTCCTTGTCCTCATTACCCTTCGCGCCAGGAGCACCCTCAGGCCAGAGCTTGACCTTCGTCGGCTCGGCGTGGGCGAGGGAAGTGAAAAGAAACGACAGTATTAGCAAGATCAGCGGCTTCATGGTTCGGCAAGAAGCCAAGCAGAGCCGTCACTGCAACCATTCCTCTTCATTCCATTCCGGCAACGGCATACGGAAAATGCTGTTGCCCACCCTGAGCAGAAGCCTAGCATGCGGTGCGCGCATGATCACAGCAGACCCTGGACTCAACCCTTTGCTGACGGCTGCTGCTCCCACCCTGTATGCGCACAACGCCTTTCGCCTCACGGGCCTGCCGGTCACGGCCTCCATGCGCGAGGTGGCACGCTATGGTGACAAGCTGAAGCTGCTGCTGCAGGTGGGGGGACAGGCCGCCGCAGGCCTGCCCGCCATGCTGGGCTGCACGCACGTGCCGGGGCCGGACGAGCTCCGGGATGCTCTCAGGAACCTGATGGACCCACGCACCCGCATGCTGCATGAGTTCTTCTGGTTCTGGCCAGACAAGTGGGCGGAGCCGGAGGGGGACACGGCCTTTCAGCTCCTGCGGCAGATGGATCTGGACACCGCCCGGGCCATGTGGAGCGCGCGTGAAGAAGGAGGCAGCGGCAGCTGCGTGGCCATTCACAATCTGGCGGTGCTCAGCCTCATGCGGGCGCTGGACCTTGGGCTGCGTGATTTGGAGTCGCCTCTGCAGGCTCAAGAGCGTGATGAAATGCATGCCGAGTGGCGGATGGCCAAGAAACGTTGGGGGCGTCTGGCTATGGAAGACGACCTGTGGGACATCTACCGGGCGCGCATCATCCAGATGGATGACCCGTCTGTCACCACAGGCATGGCGCGGCGTCTGCATGAGGATCTGCTCTGGGCGCTCGACCGGATCCTTGCCATGCTGGCGGTGGCGTTCGCGGAGCGGAAACGCCGCATCGAATGCCAGTGGTACACCGCCTTCCTGAAGTCTTATCTGGGAGGGGATGCCGCCGCTTTTCACAAGGCGACGGACCATGCGCTGACCCACGTGCGGGAAAGACTGGACCAGGCCCTGCAAGCCGCCAAGCGGCAGACCCAGGTGGAGGAGATGGAGGGCATCGCCAAGGCCCGAGTGCTGCTGGACACTTCCGCTCCTCTGCTCAAAGTGGTGGAGATGGTGGAGGCGCGGCAGGGTGGCCGGGACTCTGAAAACATCGGACGGGGAGCACTGGATATCGCCGTCGATGGCTACAGAAAGATCTACTGCTCCAACGACACCTCCCCTGCGGTGCTGGCTCGGCGGGGAGAGCGCAGACACGCAGAGGAATACCTGTGCGTCATGGAGCGCTCCCGGGCGCTCACGACCGACGCCAGCGTTCACAGAATCATCGACTCCAACATCCGTATCGCGAAGGACCTTCTGCGAACAATGCCCCCAGAACTGGACTTTGCCCTGCCAAAGCCGTTCAATGACAGGGGCAAAGTTGTGCTGGACCCCGGTCAGAGGCCTAAATGGGGCGCATTTTTTCTTCATTGCCTGCGGATCATGCCCCGGTCTGTCTGGGTGGTGATCGTGGTTTATTCCCTGAGCATCTGCGCTTCCTGGATGGTCAGTGCCATTTCATCCCGGCCTGTGGAATCGGGCAGGTTTACACGTCAGGAGATGGCGGCGCTGGGGCTGCCGCAGCGTGTGGGCACACAGGCCCTCTGGGACATTCCACAGACTGGAGTGTTTCAGCGAAGCCCTCCTTTGCAAACCGATGACATAAGGTTGCAAATCTCGGCCCCTGCTAACGAAAACGGCATCCACTTTTGCGCCACTCTGGCACTGCCGGGCACCCCGAAGGCATCTCTGAAGGTTTTCATCCGAAACGGGGAGACGGCAAGTTTCAGCCTGCCATCGAACATCTATGAACTGACACTCAACTGGGGATCACACTGGAGCATTTTGGAGGATCGCTTCCAGCCTCAGCATGAACGCAAGATTTTGCCTTCAGTCCACCTCATTGCAACGCACACCGTTCTCCAGATAACCCCGCTGTCGAACGATGAGTTCAGCATGGTTCCCACACGTTGATCACCCTCCACCTTCCAGCCATGATACAGCCCCATCCCACCTCGACTTCATCGCCAGAAGAAGCAAATCAGACAGATGCTGCGCCACCGAACGATGGCCGCCAGCCCCTCACCGCGTTGTGTGACATCGCCCTGCATGCATGGCGGCTGCAGCGGCGCATGACGGACCGCGCCACGAAGGAGGTGCGGGACGAGCACCGGCCGCTGGCGCGCCATGTCACCGCCATCCTGGACACGCTGGAGGGCGTGGGCCTGACGTTGAGGGACCGCGAATCCGAGGCCTACGACTACGGGCTGCCGGAGAAAGTGGTGGCGGTGGAACGCTCCGCTGCCGTGAACCGCGAGACGGTTTTGGAGACCATCCGGCCCACGTTGTTTTTCCGTCATCAGATCATCAAGGCGGGAGAGATCATCATCGCCCTGCCGTTAGAGCCTGGCTCCGGCGCCACGTCTGGCGCTGTCGGCTGATCATCCCCCCTTTCACCTTCCACCCAGCACGTTTTCATCGTCATCATGCCACGCCAGACTCTTGATTTCGGAATCGATCTCGGAACCACCAACAGCGCCATCGCCATGATGGAGGGCATCGAGCCCGTGATCATCAAAAACAACCAGGGCCAGGACACGACGCCCTCCGCCGTGGGCTTTACAAAGAACGGTGTGCTGCGGTTGGGGGAGGCGGCGCGACGGGTGCAGCTGGCGCAGCCGCAGGATGCCTACACGGAATTCAAACGACGCATGGGGTCGGACGAGGTCTATGACTTTCGCTCCTCCGGCAAACGCCTGAAACCTGAGGAACTCTCCGCCGAGGTGCTCAAGTCCCTGAAGGGAGACGTGGAGCAGTCGCGGGGGGAGAGGGTGGACGCGGCCGTGATCACCGTGCCTGCCGCTTTTGAGCTGCACCAGTGCGAGGCCACGCAGCGTGCGGGCGCGCTGGCGGGCTTCAGCACGACTCCGCTGCTGCAGGAGCCTGTGGCAGCAGCGTTGGCCTATGGGTTCCAAAGGGATCAGGAGAAAGGCTACTGGCTGGTGTACGACTTTGGAGGCGGCACCTTTGATGCGGCGCTGATCCGCGCGGAGGAGGGCATCATCCAGGTGGCGGCGCATGAGGGAGACAACTTTCTCGGTGGCTCGGACATCGACTGGGCCATTTTTCAGCATCTACTGCTGCCGCGACTGACGGAGCAGTTTGACCTGCCGGACTTCCGCCGTGGCAACCCCCGCTGGGAAGTCGCGGTGCAGAAGCTGAAGGCCTCTATCGAAAAGGCCAAGATCGAGGCCAGCCGGAACAGACGGGCTCCCTTGATGGAATGCCTGTTTGAAGATGCGGCCGGAACGGAGGTGGACCTGGAGCTGCTAGGCCTGGAGCTGGCGCAGGAGGACATCGCCCGCATCGCAGAGCCGGTCATCTCCAAATCGATCAACCAGGTGAAACGGCTGCTCGCCGGCAAGGGGCTGGCGGCACATGACGTGGCCAGGACCATCCTCGTGGGCGGCCCAACCCTGGCACCCTACTTCCGTGCGCAGCTGCAGGCCGAGCTGGGCACCAGCGTGGACTTCAGCGTGGACCCCATGACCGTTGTGGCCTGTGGAGCGGCGGTGTTTGCCGGCACGCAGCCGCTCACCTCGAAAGTGACGGTGGCGGTCCCCGAAGGCACTCTGGACCTGGCGTTGAAGTACAAGCCGGTGGGCGCGGATGCCGATCCGTTGGTGGGCGGCCGCGTGCTGGCCGGGCCCGGCGGTTGCGTGAATCACACCATCGAGCTGACTAATGCCAGCACAGGCTGGACCAGCGGCCAGGTGCCGGTGAATGCCGACGGCACGTTTGCCCTCACGCTGGCGGCTGAGCGCAATGTACGGAATGAATACCGCATCGCCCTGCGTAATGCTGCCGGACAGCCGCTCAAAACCGCGCCGGAAAGCATCCACTACACCATCGGTGCGGCGGTGGAGGAGCAGCCTCTCATCCACTCCATCGGCGTGGCGCTGGCAAACAACAAGACCCGCCAGTACTTCCAAAAAGGTGCTGGCCTGCCGCAGAAGTGTAGGAATGAGCACCGCACCGCCACCCTGCTGGTGGCGGGGGACAAGGAAAGCCGCCTGCGCATCCCCGTGGTGGAGGGAGAGAGCCCGCACAGCGACCGCAACCGACTCATCGGCTACATGGAGATCCGGGGCGATCAGATCCGCCGTGATGTGCCCGCCGACCAGGAGATCCAGGTGACGCTCAAAATGGACGAGTCGCGCGACATCGTGATGGAGGTGTACGTCCCCTACCTGGACGAGGAATTCACCACGCGCCTGTCCCTGGGCCGCAAGGCTGCAGCAAACAGCGTGGAGTTTTTGCTGCGGAGGCTGACAAATGAAAACTCCCGCCGCCAGACTCTCCGACGCAAGGCGGACGAGGCTGAGGAGCGCGCGGCGGCGCAGATCATCACCGATCTGGAGCATGAGATCTCCTTTGCCGACCTGGAAAAGCGCATTCGGGAGGCCGAGGGCGACTTTGTGACCTGCGAGCAGTGCGACAAGCTGTTGCTGGAGGCGGCCTGCCGCCTGGATGAGGCGGATGCTCTGATCAAATGGCCCGCGCTGGTCAAAAACGCCAAGAGGCACGACACCAGCTTCTACGAACTGGCCCGTGCATGCGGCACTCCGGCAGATCTGCAGACGGCGGAGGAGCTGAACAACCGGCTGCAGGAATGCATCCGGTCAAAAAACCCGGTCCGCCTGGAGGCGCTGAGAGATGAGGCATGGAGGCTGGTCTGCAATCTGCGGCACGACTATCTGCCTTATTGGGAGCACCATTTCGAATGGCTGGAGCTGCAGGTCCCGACTCTGAGCAGTCCTGACGAGGCACGTCATAGCGTGCTGCGTGGCCGTCATGCGCTGGCTGAGAAAAATCTCCCGAGGCTGCGCTCCGCATGCCACGAGCTCTGGAAATTTTTCCCGGATGAGGCGGAGCAGTACCGGGGCTTGGACGCAGGCATCACCTGAACTCATTCATCCTTCGTCTCGACAAATTTCGCGCTTTTTCGCAGAATCCCGCCCATCTTTAACGTTCCAGCCTCGCCGCCATGATCTCACGCCGTCATTTTCTTTCCACCAGCCTCGGCGCCCTCAGCGTCTCCACCCTGCCTGCCATCGAGCCCATCAAGCGCCCCGGCAAAAGCCGCATGCAGCTCGGCGTGGCTGCCTACAGCTTCCGTGACTACTTCCAGTGGATGCGCGACAAGGAGCAGAAGCCCAAGGAGGGCAAACCGCAGTGGAGCATCCTTGATTTCATCGACTGGTGCGGCGACAACAACGTTCCCGGCGCAGAAGTGACCAGCTACTTCTTCCCGAAGGACGTAGATGAGGCATTCCTCCTGGAAGTGAAACGCCGCGCCTACCTGCGTGGCGTGCAGCTCGCAGGCACCGCCGTGGGCAACAACTTCGCGCTGCCCAAGGGTGAAAAGCTCAGCGAACAGATCGCCTACACCAAAAAGTGGATCGACTACTCCGCCATCATGGGCGCACCGCACATCCGCGTGTTTGCCGGGCCGCAGCCCAAGGATCTCAGCGAGGAGCAGGCCGTGGCCAACTGCCTGGAGTCCTACCAGGAGTGCCTGGACTACGCCGCCAAGAAGGGCGTCTTCCTCGGTCTGGAAAACCACGGCGGCATCGTGGCCGAGCCGGACAACCTCATCAAGATGGTGAAAGCCGCCAAGAGCCCCTGGGCCGGCATCAATCTCGACAGCGGCAACTTCCACACCGAAGACCCCTATGCCGACCTCGCCAAGATCGCCCCGTATGCCGTGAACGTGCAGCTCAAGATGGAGATCAGCCGCAAAGGCGCCAAGAAAGGCGAAAGCGAACCCAGCGACGTCAAACGCGTGATCCAGATCATGCGCGACGCCAACTACCAGGGCTGGTTCACGCTTGAGTTTGAGACCAAGGAAGATCCCTTTGTCCGCGTGCCCGAGATCTGCAACATGCTGCGCCCGCTGCTGGGCTGAGTTTACAGTTGTTGACGGTGGTTGACGATTGTTGACAGTGGTTTCCAATCAGAAAACGGCTGCGCCGCTGGTCTGGAAACCATCGTCAACGACTGTAAACAACCGTCAACCATCGTAAACTTTATGCGAAAGCAGTTTCCGTTCGAGAAGCTCGAAGTCTGGCAGGATGCCCGGAAGCTGGTGGCTGGGGTGTATCAGTGCTCACGGAGCTTTCCAAAAGACGAGCGCTTTGGTCTGACCAGCCAGATGACGCGTGCAGCAGTTTCCGTGGCCAACAATCTTGCGGAAGGATGCGGACGATCAAGCCTCAAAGATCAGGCTCATTTTTCCAACCAAGCCCATGGTTCCCTCATGGAAACATCCTCGGATCTCATCATCGCCACCGATCTTGGCTTTGCTCCTGCTGAAGCTACCGATGAGCTTCTCAAACAAGCCTACGATCTCGCCGTGCGAATTCACAACCTCCGCGACTCCCAGCTACGCCGCGCGGAAGCTCTTTGAAAACCATCGTCAACGACTGTAAACAACCGTCAACAATCGTAAACTCCCCCTTCCCCCATGTCCCACGCCCCCACCGTCGTCATCGAAAACTTCTACCCCTGCCTCGATGGCGGGCGGCATCCGGTCAAACGGGTCATTGATGAAACGCTGGATGTCTGGTGTGACATCTTCAAAGACGGCCACGATGTGATGAGCGCCGTGCTGCGCTGGCGCACGGCGGGCTCCAAGCGCTGGTTTGAAGCTCCCATGAAGCTGGTGGAAAACGACCGCTGGCACGGCCAGTGCCGCTTCTCCAAAGCCGGGCGCTGGGAGTATGTGGTGGAGGCCTGGGGAGACACCTTCCGCTCGTGGAAAAAGACCTTCGCCGTGCGCGTGCAGGCCAAAGACCCCGACGTGCCGGTGGAGGCGCTGGAAGGCGCACGCCTGCTGCGAGATGCCGCCAAACACGCCCGCACCGCAGGTGTAGCCGCCTCCGCCAAGCAGCTGGAGGACTTTGCCGATGTGCTCTCCTCATCAAAGCCTGCAGACCTCATGGACGTGCTGCTCTCCGATGAGCTGCAGAGCCTGATGGACAAATACCCAGACCGCTCCCAGTCCACCACCTCAGACACCCTGCGCGCCACTGTGGAGCGCGAGCGCGCCCGCTTCTCCGCCTGGTATGAGTTCTTCCCGCGTGGCGCCGAGGGCCGCAGCGACAAGCACTCCACCTTCCGCGACTGCCTGGGCCGCCTGGACCACGCGGCGCACATGGGCTTTGACGTCATCTACTTCCCGCCGATCCACCCCATCGGCGTCACCGCACGCAAAGGCAAAAACAACACGCTCACTGCCAAGGAGGGCGATGTGGGCAGCCCGTGGGCCATCGGCGGCCCCGCTGGCGGACATTACAACATCGAGCCCGCCCTGGGCACCGAGAAGGACTTTGTCTGGCTGGTGAAGGAGGCGAAAAAACGCGGCCTCGAAATCGCGCTCGACTTTGCGCTCAACTGCTCGCCGGATCATCCCTATGTCAAAGACCACCCCGAGTGGTTCTACCAGCGTCCGGACGGCAGCATCCGCTACGCGGAAAATCCGCCGAAGAAGTACCAGGACATCTACCCGCTGAACTTCCACTGCGACGACTGGCGCAATCTGTGGAAGGAGCTGATCAACGTGGTGCAGTTCTGGGTGGACCGCGGCGTGAAGATCTTCCGTGTGGACAATCCGCACACCAAGCCCGTGGCCTTCTGGGAGGAGCTCATCTCCACCATCCAGCGCAAGGACCCCGACGTGCTCTTCCTGGCCGAGGCCTTCACCAAGCCGAAGATGATGCAGGTGCTGGGCAAGGTAGGCTTCACCCAGAGCTACACCTACTTCACCTGGCGCGAGGACAAGCAGTCCCTGACCGAGTACGCCACCGAGCTGACCCACGGCGACATGCGCTGGTACTACCGCGCCAATTTCTGGCCCAACACGCCGGACATCCTGCCCGGCCACCTGCAAAATGCGGGCGGGCAGATGTTCCGCATCCGTGCCGCACTGGCCGCCACGCTCTCCTCCACCTGGGGCATGTACTCCGGCTATGAACTCTGCGAAAACGACCCCTACCCCGGCAAGGAAGAATACAACAACAGCGAGAAGTACGAGCTCAAGCAGCGCGACTACAACAAGCTGGGCAACATCACCGGCTTCATCCGTGCGCTGAATCTCATCCGCCGCGAAAACCCGGCGCTGCACCTCTACGACAACCTCCGCTTCCACGGCGCCGACCACCCGCAGATCCTCTGCTACAGCAAGGCCACGCCTGACTTCAGCAACCGCGTCCTTTGCGTCATCAGCCATGATCCACACCACCCCGCCATGGGCATGGTGCACCTGGATCTGAGCGCCCTGGGCCTGGATGGCAGCCGCCCCTACAAGGTGACCGACCTGCTGCACAACCAGACCTACGAATGGCGCGGCGCAAACAACTACGTGGAGCTCCGCCCCGGCGGCACCGCGATGCACATCTTCCGCGTGGAGCAGTGATGCACCATGAAATGCCGCGAAAAGCTGCTTCTCTCCCTGCTGGTGCTCATGCTGGCAGGGATGTCGCCCTCATGGCGGCTGGAGTCCAGCAGCAAAGCGGCCCCGCTGGGACATGACGCGGTCTTTGTGATCAAGACGATCACGGGCGCGAAGAAGGTGGAGATGCAGCTCGTCTTTTTCGATGAGAAGCAGTGCAGCATGCGCGTGGCGGTGAATCCCAGCCACCAGATGGCCTCACCGCTGAATGAAATCGGAGTGAAGGCCAAGGCCCTGACTGTGTGCAATGGAGGTTACTTCCATGTGGACAGCCTCACCTCAGACGGACTCGAGATCGCAAATGGCAGACGCACAGATGAGTTCCGCCGCAATGCCGGCTGGGTCGGTGCGCTGATTGTCCGCCAGGGCAGGCCGTCGCTCATTCTGGAAAAGGAGTTTCAGGATGCGCCGGACATCAGCGACTTTGTCCAGTGCAGCCCCTGGCTGGTGGATGAGGGGCAAATCTGCCCCGTGCTGAATCCGGGCCAGGACCCGCGCCACCGCCGCACCTTCATCATGACCGATGGTGCTGGCCGCTGGGCCGTCGGTGTGTGCAATGGCGTCGGGCTGCATGAGCTCGCTGCCATTCTCGTCACGCCAGGCATCATCACTGAAATGAAAGCGAAGCGTGCTCTCAATCTCGATGGCGGCCCCTCCACCGGACTGTGGTGCCGCAGCGCCGATGGCCGCGAGCATTTTGAAAAGCCCGGCTGGGCTGTGCGCAACGCCATTGTGATCGCGCCGCGAGAGCCTAGATGAACGCATCATCGATAGATTCCAGCCTGCTGTCTGTATTGGTGAAGCCCCACCAAACGGCCCTTTTCGCATGCTGAAGCACCTTTGCTCTCTCCTCGTTGTTGCCCAGCTGCTCTCGCTGCGGCCGCTGTGCGCTGCTGAATCGATCATCATCGAACAAGGCAGGCAGCTGGCGGAGATCGTCATCTCTGACAAACCCGCACGCATGACAAAGCTGGCGGCGAAGGAACTGCAGCACTACGTGGCCAAGATGTCTGGAGCAACTCTGCCAGTCGTCACTGAGCGCACGCCGGGAAAGCCCGCCATCTTTGTGGGCATGAGCCGCCACACGGAGGCTCTTGGCCTTGCGACACAGACGCTCCAGCACGGTGCCTTCCGCATGGCCTCAGGCGAGGGCTGGCTGGCCTTGTTGGGCGCGGACAAGGACTACGTGCCCATCGAGCCCTGGGGCCGCAAGCGGGACAAAAATGAAACCGCCCGCGTGAATGCCGAGTGGGACAAAATCACCGGAGACACTTTTTGGAACACCGCCGGCGAGCTCTACCAGCGCTACCACCCCGAGCTCGACATCTGGGAAATGGATGATGCAGGCACCTTCAATGCCGTGAATGAATTCCTGCGCAGCCTCGGCTGCCGCTGGTTCGCCCCCGGAGAGATCGGCGAGGTGGTGCCGCAGGTGGCCACGATCACGCTGCCGCAGGTGAACCGCACGGTGGCTCCCGACTTTGGCTTTCGCCGCTTCTCCTACTACACGCAGCACACCGGCATTGGCGACAGGGCTCTATGGGATCTTCGCCTCGGGCTCAACTTCGGCGCGGAGATCGCGGGTTTTCCGCAGATCTGCCACGGGCTGAAGTTTGTCATCATGCGCGATGAGATGAAACAGGCGCACCCGGAGATGTATCTGCTGCAGGAGGGCAAACGCAGCACCCGCAGCGAAGGCATCCCCAATCTGCTCTCTCCGCTGCTGTTTGAAAAACAGGTGAAGCATGTGCGCGCGATGTTTGACCACTTCCACGAGCCGATGCACAACATCGACCTCGTGGACGGTTACAGCGGCCTGACCTCCGACGATCCCGCGTGGATGGCGCAGCTCACACCGGAGCGCGGCTGGAGAGGCACCATGTCCGACCACGTATGGGGCTACCTGAACCGCGTGGCGCTGGAGGTGAACCGCAGCCACCCGGACCGGCTCGTCAGCGCGCTCGCCTACGGCGCCTACACGCAGCCGCCGCTGAAGATTGAAAAGCTCAGCCCCAACCTCGCGCTGATCGACGTGCGGCACCGTCAGGAGTTCTGGGACGAGGCCAAATGGAAGGAGCGCCGAGAATGGCGCGCCGAGTGGCTGAAGAAGCTGCCCTCCGGCAAGTACATCAGCTGGGACTTCTGCACCAATGCACGCCCGGAGCAGGTCGGACGTCCTGTGATTTACACTCAGCAGATCAGCCGGGACCTGCGCGAGCTGAAAGGTGTCAGCCTTGGCGAACTGGTGGAAATTTACGCGCACCCCACAGACAAGGAGTCATCCTTTGGCTACAACGATCTCGCCATCGAGCATCTCAATCTCTATCTCACCGCACGTCTCTACTGGGATGTGAATCAGGACGTGAATGCGCTGCTGGCAGATTATGTCACCAGCTACTACGGCCCTGCGGCTGAGGCGATGCTGGCCTTCATCACCCATGCTGAATCCAACTGGATGCACATGAATACCGACGCGGCAAAGATCGGCGAGTCCCTGGACCTCCTCGCCAAGGCCAAGGCCACCGCTGATCCGGCCAGCCTCCCCGGCCGCCGCATCCGGCAGATCGCGGACCTCATGAAGCCTCTGGAAGCCCTGCGCATGCAGCTCAGCCGTAAACGCGAAACGGATCTCTCCTATCGCGTGCTGGAAACCTCCAACACCGGAGCCAAACCGCTCGGCAGCAAGCCGCTCGATGGCAATGTGGACAAAGCCTGGTGGGGCGAGGTACGCATCGCGCCGCTGATCAAGCTGCGCTCTGAAGACCCTCAGCCCAAATGCAACAGCAGCTTCCAGATCCAGCGCGATGGCGGCACCTTGCACATCGGCATCGTCTGCCTGGAGCCGGACATGAAAGGGCTGCAGACCAGCACAACTCAAAACGACAACCCCAAGCTTCTGGAGGGCGACCACATCACCCTGCTCATCGAAACATCTTCGCGCAGCTACTACGAGATCTCCATCAACCCCGCTGGTGCCGTGTATGACCTCGACCGCGCCACGGGCGGACGTGGGCTCGGCTGGAGCAGCGGCGCGCAGGTGGCCGTGCATCGCGGCACGGATCGCTGGAGCATCGAGATGAGACTCCCGATCGTCGGAGACGAGGCCTTTGTACTCGATCCCACCAAGGGCATCGATGGCTCGCGGCCCACAGAGCTTTTCCCATGGCACTTCAATCTCGGCCGCAGCCGTGTGCGTGATGGCAAGGCAGAGCGCACCGCCTTCTCCCCCACCGGCAAGGCAAACCTGCGCGTGCCTGAGAAGTTTGCCAAGCTCTGGGGGCGGTAAAACTTTACGTCACCAAATTCCCGGCGAGATCCACGCTTCTTCGTGCGTTCGAAAAAGATGCGCCCAACCATTTTCAGCCTTCTTCTCCTCGGCCTGCTCTCCACCGCCTCCGCCGCAGAGCCGCGCTGGTACAAGGGGAACACGCACACGCATTCCCTGTGGAGCGACGGCAATGACTTTCCGGAGATGATCACGGACTGGTACAAGCAGCACGGCTACGACTTCCTGGCCATCTCCGACCACAACGTGCTGCAGGCAAAGGAGGTGTGGATGAGCGAGCCCGCCATCGAAAAGCGCCGCCGCATCCTGGGCAAGACCACAATGGAAAAGTATCGCGCCCGCTTCGGTGATGAATGGGTGACCACACGTGAAAAAGACGGCGTGACCGAGGTGCGGCTCAAGAAGCTGGAGGAGTACCGCCCCAAGTTTGAAGAGCCGGGCAAGTTCCTCCTCATCCAAGCGGAGGAAATCAGCGCGGGCTTGGGCAAGATCCCCATCCACCTCAATGCGGTGAATCTTCGGGAGGAGATCAAGCCGGTGAAGGACCTCAGCAGCATCCCGGAAGTGATGCGCGCGAATCTGAAAATGGTGAACGAGCAGTCCCAGCGCCTCGGCATCCCCATGCTCTCCCACATCAATCATCCGAACTTCAGGTGGGCTCTCTCAGCCGAGGATCTGGCGGCGGTCCTGGAGGAAAATTTCTGGGAGATCTACAACGGCCACCCCACCATCAACTACCCCGGCGATGCCTCACGCATGGGGCACGAAAAGATCTGGGATGTGGCCAACACGCTGCGGATTACCGAATTCAAAGCACCTCCGCTCTACGGCGTGGGCACGGACGACTCCCACCGCTACCACGGCGAGGAAAATGGCCCCGGCCGCGGCTGGGTGATGGTGCGCGCCGCCAGCCTGGACCCCGCCGAGATCGTGAAGGCGATGAAGGCCGGCGACTTCTACGCCTCCTCCGGCGTGACACTGGACGATGTGAGCTTCAAGGCCGGCGAGCTGCGCATCCGCATCCACGCCGAACCCGGCGTCACCTACAGCACGCAAATTCGCGGCACGCTGCCCGGCTACGACGCCACCACACGCCCCGCCCCGCCCGTGGCCGATGACCTGCATCCGCCGCGCCTGCTCTACTCCGACGACATCGGCAAAACCCTGGCCACCATCGAAGGCACGGAAGTCGTGTGGAAACCCACCGGCAAGGAGCTCTACTTCCGCGCCGTGATCACGTCATCAAAGCCATACGCAAATCCGTCCTTCGAAGGACAGAAGGAGATGGCCTGGACGCAGCCGATGGGTTGGAAAAGATAGTGTCAGCCCGGCGCCTCAGAAACCCACCACGTAAAAGCGCTGCTGGGAGACCTGCTCGGCTTCAGGCAGCGTGATCCAGCGCTCCTTGTAGCGCTCTCCCCAGCTGTCGCTGAAGGCGATCTCGTTGGTGTCTTTGTTGTAGCCGATGATGAGGACCACGTGGCTGGTTTCCTTGTCCTTGGGCAGGGAATTGCCGGCGGCTTCGCCTGTGACCTTGGTCTTCCACGCGGCCCAGTCCTTCACATCCTTGCGCTCCTTGGTGCGGGCGTTGGCGGTTTTGTTGAAGTCTTTGGTGCTGTAGAGGCACCACATGAGGGGCACTCCTTTGTCGATGTATTTGGCGATGTCCTTGAGCTTGAGCTCGCTCTTCCACTCATCAAAGGAGCGGCGCTTGCTGCGGATCTGCGGGGCGATTCCCTCCAGCAGGGCGGAGACGCTGGTGCCGCCGCCAAAGCCGGAGTTCCCCGCATTGGCCAGAATGTACATGTCCGCCGGCACGCCGAGGTAGCGCATGGCGCGCTCTGCCGTGGCGGGGGCGCAGTAGCCTTTGGGGCCCTGGTCCACCATGGGGATGTCTCCGATCACGACGTCTCCGTTGTCGCGCTTTTCCAGATTGGCCAGCGCCTGGGCGCGGATGACCTTGTCCACGGTGTCCTCCACCTTGCCGCCGGCATCGGCAAAGGCGGTGGGCACCACCTGCACGCCCACATAGACGCCCTCGGCCTCGGCCAGCAGGATGGCGTGGCCGCGCCAGTCCCAGCGCTGCATGGTCAGGCGGCCGATGTTGCTGGGCCCTTCGCCAAAGCGCTCTTTTTTCGGTGCGCCGAGCAGCTTGGTGAGCGAGGCGGAAATGGTGGTCAGGTCTTTGTCCATGGCCGTCTTGACGATCTCGGCGGCCTTGGCCGGAGGGGTGTCGCGGTCAAAGTGCAGCTCGCTGCCACCTTTGGAGCTGAAGAGGTCCCCCTTGTTGGCAAAGACGAGGGAAAAGCTGGTGACGTGGTCATTTTCCGCATACATGGCCACGGAGAAGGGATGCGCGCCAAAGAGCATGTAGTCGTCCTTGGTGTAGGCGCGGTAGCTGCTGGCGGCCTTGGTCTTGGACTCCTGCGGGATCTTCAGGCGTGCGGCCACTTCCTCCGCAGACGAGGTGAAAAGCGGTGCCTCGGCAAACATGGGCTGCCCCACGGCCTCATTCACAGACTCGGGTGAGAGCTTGTCATTCGGGCCGGGCTTGAAGGTGTACTTGGCCGTGGCTGCGGCGGCTCCTGAAGGGGCGCTTTTGACGTACTGCTGATCTGAGGCGGAGAGAGAGGCGATGGGCAGAATGAAGCGCTGCCCGGCGGCGGTCTCGATGGTCACATTGGGGCCAGCCACGCCGATGAGCCTGGCCTGGATGGCCTTGCCCTGCGCATTGGTAAAGGTGCGGAGCTCGGCTGTCTGGGCAAAGGCTGCGGACAGGGTCAGGCCGAGTACGAGGAAAACACGGTTGGCATGCTTCATGGTGGTGCTTTTTAACGCACCCCCGCCTTCCGGTGTTAGTCTTTTTTACGCCCGGATCAGATCCACGTCCCGGAGGGGATGATGGCGTCCTTTGGCACGCAGATGATGCCGTCGCGGATGTAGAAATTTTCGCCGTCCATGTTGTCCGGCTTGCCCTCGGGGGTGATGACCACGTTGTCGCCGATGTGCACGTTCTTGTCGATGATGGCGCGCTCGATGCGGCAGTTGCGGCCGATGCCGGGTGCGGGGCGCGAGGGGTCGGTGCCCACGGCACCCGCGTAGTAGTCCGCACCCATGATGATGCAGTCGCGGATGGTGGTGCCGGGCTCGATGCGTGCGCGCAGGCCGATCACGGCTGTTTCGATGTGGGCGTCCGTCAGCACGCTGCCGTCGGCAATGAGCGCACCACGGATGGTGGCGCCATTGATCTTGGTGGCGGGGAGGAAGCGCGCATGGGTGAAGATGGGCGCGGAGCTCTCAAAGAAGTCAAACTGCGGCACCATGCGGCAGAGGTCGAGATTGGCGTCGAAGAAATTGCGGATGGTGCCGATGTCCTCCCAGTAGCCCTGGAAGTTGAAGTTGTGCACGCGCTTGTTCTTGATCGTGGCGGGGATGATGTGCTTGCCGAAGTCGTTGAAGGTGTTGTCGAGGCACTCGATGAGCACATCCCGGCGGAAGAGGTAGATGCCCATGGAGGCCTGAAAGCGCGCCTCGCCTTCGGGGATGCCCAGCTTTTTCAGAGTGGTGGGGGGGATGCGCAGCTTGTCCAGCACCGCAGGGTCCTTCGGCTTTTCCACAAACTCGTAGATGCGGCTGTTTTCATCCGAATGCATGATGCCAAAGCCGGTGGCGGCCTGCTCATCCACCGGGATGGTGGCGATGGTCAGGTCTGCATTGGTGGACACGTGCTGGCGCATGAGCATGCGGTAGTCCATGCGGTAGAGCTGGTCGCCGCTGAGGATGAGGTAGTAGTCGTAGTCCCCTTCCAGGAAGTAGCGCAGGTTCTGGCGCACGGCGTCTGCGGTGCCCTGGTACCAGCGCTCGCCCTCGGGTGTCTGCTGTGCGGCCAGCACCTCCACAAAGCCACGGGTGAACTGGTCAAAGCGGTAGGTGCGCGCGAGATGGCGGTTGAGCGAGGCGCTGTTGTACTGCGTCAGCACGTACACCTGGCGCAGTCCGGAATTGATGCAGTTGCTGATCGGGATGTCCACGATGCGGTACTTGCCCGCGAGCGGCACGGCCGGCTTGGCGCGGTTTTCAGTCAGAGGGAAAAGACGTGTGCCAGCACCGCCTCCCATGACGATGGCCAAAGTGTTGCGGCGGAGAAGCGTGTCCGCTTCGATCTGGACATTGGTTGAATTGCTCATGGTCCGAAGTTGGTTGTCATTATTTCTCTGAAACAAGGAAGACAAGCAAGCGTTATCCCTGCCCCGATTCTGACCGCAGACACCCTCAGCTTGTCTTTCATTTTCAATTCCAACCAACCACATGTCCACTTTTGCGAATCGTTCCACTTATTTTGTTCTTTGTCTGCTGACCACTCCCTTCGCCTATGGGGCGGTCAGCTTTGAAAAGGACCTCCTACCAGTCATCACTAAGAAGTGTGTGGACTGCCACAAAGCCCCGGCTGTGGTCAACGGCCAGAAAAAGGAGCCCAAGGCCGGCCTGCGGCTGGACGCCTCCTGGGCCATCCTCAAGGGCAGCGAAAACGGCCCCGTGCTGACCCCCGGAGACCCGTCCAAGAGCGGCATCTACGAGTCCGTGATGCTGCCGAAGGATGACGACGGCCACATGCCCTCCAAGGGCGATGACCTGACCAAGGAGGAGACAGCCCTGCTGAAGAAGTGGATCGAGGAGGGGGCCAACTTTGGCGGCTGGGTGGGCAGCGTGGAAGGCATGCCCGCCGGAGCCATGACGGAATCCGCCAAGCCCTACAAACCCCGCCCTCATGACCTCTTCTATGCCGCGCTGGAAAAGGACATGAAGCCGCTCTCCGACGATCTGCTGGCCAAGGCCAAAGCCGCAGGAGCCCAGGTCTCCCCGGTCAAGGTGGACAGCCCGCTGGTGCGCGTGGACTTCCTGACCGGTGTGTCCAAATGTGATGACGCCAAGGTGGCCGCCATTCTGCCGATCAAGGAAAACATCGTGCAGCTGGATCTGGGCCGCACCGTGATCACTGACGCTGCGCTTAAGAGCATCGGCCAGATGCCGCGCCTTGTGTCTCTGGACCTGCGCCAGACCAAGATCACCGACGCCGGACTGGAGGCGCTGATCGGGCTGAAGAAGATCGAGACGCTCAACCTCTTCGGCACCGAGGTCACGGACGCAGGGCTGAAGCACCTGGCCAAGATCAAGAGCCTCAAGAACGTACATCTCTGGCAGTCCAAGGCCACCCCGGCCGGCGTAAAGCAGCTCATCGCCGCCATTCCCGGCCTCAAAGCCAGCATCGAATAACCCAACCCATCCGTAACCCCCATGAAAACGCGCCTCCTCATGCTCACCGCCATCTTCCACGCCCTCTTCGGCACCGCCAGCGCCGGCCAGGGCGAGAAAGTCACCTACCCCGCCCCCGCCGTCTCCGGCATCAACCAGGATGGCGCCACGGTGAACTTTGCCGACGTGTACAAGAAAGGCCCCACCGTGGTCTTCTTCTACCCGAAGGCCGACACCCCCGGCTGCACCAAGCAGGCCTGCTCCTTGCGTGATGCCTTTGCCGACCTCTCCAAAGAGGGCGTGCAGGTGCTGGGCGTGAGCTTTGACAAGGCGGAGTCGCAGAAGGCCTTCAAGGACAAGTTCACCCTCCCCTATGACCTGATCGCCGATCCAGAGGGCAAGATCGTCGAGGCCTTCAAGGTGAAAAAGATGCTCAAAGGCCTGCTCTCTCTCGCGTCACGCAGCTGCTTCCTCGTCAAAGACGGCAAGGTGGTGTGGCAGGACTACCAGGCCGCCACCGATCAGCAGGCCGCCGACATTAAGCGCGTGCTGGCAGAGACGAAGTAAAGCGGGGCCGGTGCTCCGGTTTCAAAGTTGTTTCAAAAAAAGAGACCGTCGGGCAAACCCCGGCGGTCTTTTTTTGTTAACGTCTGCGCCACCCGCGCTGTCTCTACCCCACTGCATGCCCGCCACCCGCCGCCACCCTCTTTCCACCCGCACCTGCCTCGGCATGGCGGCGGCGCTGCTGCTGGCGGGGCAGGGGCTCGTGCACGCGGACTGGCGGGACGACATCGGCTACACCCAGCTGGCCGCCGAGCTGGGCTCCTCCGTGCCCACAGGCGCGGGTGTCATCCTGCTGCAGTCGGAGGCCAATGACCAGACCTCCCCGCCCAACTACCTGCCGCAGGACGGCGGATCGGGCGCGATCACCGGCACGGGTGCCTACAGCGGCAAGACGCTCAATGCCGAATCCGGCGCCGGGGTGGTGCTGAGCCATGCGCAGAGCGTGGCCTATTACTACTACGCCAACGGCAGCGGCATCGGCCAGGGGGCCACGGAGATCCACAACTACACGGCCACGGATTTTCTTAACCGTCTTTATGCCGGCGCCTCGCCGCCCACCTTTCCGGGGCGCGTGCAGAACCACAGCTGGATCGGCTCCACAGACACCACCACCGATCCGCAGCTGCTGCGCAGCCTGGACTTCATGATCAACCGGGACGGCACCCTGGTGGCCGTGCCGCTGAACAACAACGCCGATCCCATGCCTGCCCTGCTGGGAAACAACTACCACGCTCTCACGGCCGGGCTGCGCAGCGGCGTGCACAGCCGGGGAGGCACCAACACGGACGGCAGCGGCCGCATGAAGCCGGATCTGGTGGTGAACGTGGCTGAAACAAGCTACGCCTCTCCCGCCATCGCTGGCACGGTGGCGGCGATGCTCCAGTCCGCCGTCGCCACCGGGAATGCGAACGCGCAGAAACCGCAGGCCATCAAGGCGCAGATGCTGGCAGGTGCCTCCAAGCAAAACCTGCCGCAGTGGCAGCGCCTCGCAAGCACCGCGCCCTATGACGCCGTCTTTGGTGCGGGAGAGCTGAACATTCGCAACGCCTACTACATCCAGCAGGCGGGGCAGCGTGGCTACTCCACCAGCACGGAGGTGCCCTCGCGCGGCTGGGACTACAACACCACGACCAACAATGCCGCCGGGCGGCGCTACTTTTTCAGCATCCCCGCCGGGCGCTATGCCACCACCTTTTCCGCCGCCATCACCTGGCACCGCGCCATTTTGGGGATCAACGGCGGTGCATACAGCAGCAGCCTCTCAAACCTCGATCTGGCGCTCTATGCCTCCACCAGCTTCACACCGGACAGCATCGCGTTGTACACCTCCGCCAGCACGGTGGACAATGTGGAGCACATCTTTGCCTGCAATCTGCCGCCAGGGCAGTACATGCTGGTAGTGACGTCCAGCACCAAAAACATCTTGTACGGCCTGGCCTGGGACGCGCAGCTGGGCGGCGGTCCGGCGCTGGCACCGCAGCTCTCCGGCAGCCAGTGGCAGCTCTCGGCCTCCAGCCTGGACCCGTATCTGAGCTACACCATCGAGAGCTCGCCGGATCTCGTCAGCGGCTGGACCACGGAGCTGACCTTTCGCACCGCAGACACCACGCCCGCCTACACCTGCACGTGGCAGCCCCCGCAGAGCGCCAGCCGGTACTTTTACCGCCTGAAGTGGACGCCCGTGCGGTGAGTGCGTCTGCATTTGCAATGCCGATAGACAAGCTCGGAGCTGCGCGTTAAACCTCGCCCGATCGATTCTCACCCAACCCACTCATGAAACTGCATCTCGCACTCGCCGCACTCCTCGCCGCCGTCTCCTTCGCCAGCGCTGAGGAAAAGGAAATCTTCAACGGCAAAGACCTCACTGGTTGGGAGGGCAACAAGGAGCTCTGGAGCGTGCAGGACGGCACCATCACCGGCAAGACCCCTGCCGACCCCGCCAATCCGGCCAAGAGCATCCTCAAGCACAACACCTTCCTCATCTGGAAAGGCGGTACCGTGGGCGACTTTGAGCTCACGTTTCAGTACCGCATCGAAAAAGGAAATTCTGGTGTGCAGTACCGCAGCAAGGAACTCCCTGCCGGGGAAAACGGCCCCATCATCAGCGGCTACCAGGCCGACTTTGAGGCCGGAGACAAGTACAGCGGCATCCTCTATGAGGAGCGTGGCCGTGGCATCCTGGCCCTGCGTGGCGAAAAGAGCGTGATCAAGCCTGCTGCGGACGGCGGCAAAAAGCCCGTGCTCGAAAAATCCCCCCTCAGCGACAGCGCCGCCATCCAGGCCTCCATCAAGAAGGAAGACTGGAACGAGTACCGCATCGTGGCCAAGGGCAACCATGTGCAGCATTTCATCAATGGCATGCAGACCGTGGACGTGACGGACGAAGACGCCGCCAATGCGCCCAAGGAAGGCCTGCTGGCCCTGCAGATCCACGCCGGCCCGCCGATGGTGGTGCAGTTCAAAAACTTCAAGCTCGTCGAAACGAAATAGCCGTGCTTAGTTGGCCGCTGTCATGACCCGACTGCTCTCCATCACGCTCTTTCTCCTGACCTTCGGCCTGGCCCTCCCGGCTGTGGCAGACACCGAATACCTCGTCGTCAGCGGCGGGCCTGCGGTGCGTCAGTTTGAAGACCTGCGCAAGCCCGGGGAGCAGCATGACCGCTGGTGGGGAAACTTCATCCGCACCGCCCGTGTGCGCATGCAGGAGATCCACAAAACGGCGCCTGCGGGCACACGCATCACTTGGCTGGTGTATCGGGACGGCTACGTGCGCCGCTCCGCCGCCGAGCACCAGCCGCTGACGCAGAATGTGGAGTCCGTGCCCAAGGCATACCCATATATCAATCTCGTGTGGTTCCGCAGCGCGGACGAGCTCATCCGCTACATTAACCACGGCGCGGCTGGTCGTGGCGGGCTCAAGATCTCAGGCTTTGAGTACTTCGGCCACTCCAACAAGTACAGCTTCATGTTCGACTACAGCTCGGACACCTACGCCACCTCCACAGCCTGGCTGCACCAGAACGACCTGCACAAGCTCAGCCGCTGGGCCTTCAGCAGCAAGGCCTACTGCCAGAGCTGGGGCTGCCACACGGCGGAGAGTTTCAGCAAGGCATGGAAACGCGCCACCGGCACCTTCATGGTCGGTGCCATGGGCAAGACCGACTACTCAGACATGCACCTGCGCGACTGGCATGTGGGCCTCTCCAGCGGCTCCCGCTGGGTGAAGCGGTGAGAGAAAATCTGCCATAGGGCCAAGGCATGCGTCAGGGTGAAACGCCCTGCTGAATGGGAGTTCAGAAGCGCAGGCATCCTGTGAGATATCGAGGGCATCCCCGGCACCTTGATCTTTCTGCTTCTCACGCTAAACGACTGCATGGATGAATCGTACACGCAGCGTTTTGGCGGCATCGGGCGGCTTTATGGGGCTGCGGCACTGCCGCGCCTTCAGGCTGCGCATGTGGCCATCGTAGGCGTTGGCGGCGTCGGTTCCTGGGTGGTGGAGGCGCTTGCCCGCAGCGGCGTCGGCACGCTGACACTGATGGACATGGACGATGTCTGCATCACCAACACCAACCGCCAGCTGCCGGCGCTGGCCCACACCGTGGGCGTTTCCAAGGTGGATGTCCTGGCCGCACGCGTGGCGGAGATCAATCCCGACTGCCACGTGAACCGCGTCATCGAGTTCCTCACTGAATCGAATGTGGACCGCCTGCTTGCGCCAGCTTTTGATTTTGTCGTTGATGCCGTGGACCGCACTTCCATCAAGGCGCTGATTCTGGCCAGGTGCCACGCCCGCGGCATGCCTGTCATCACCTCCGGCTCTGCTGGCGGCAGACGTGATCCTACGCTTATCCGCACATCAGACCTTGGTCACGCCGGGGCTGACACCCTGCTCAAAGGCGTGCGCCAGTGCCTGCGCCGTCAGCACGGCTTTCCCAAGAGCGAGGAAGGCCGCCCTCTGGCCATGGACATCCCATGTGTTTTTTCCAGCGAGAAGCCGATCTATCCCTGGGCGGATGGCTCCTGCTCGCTGGAGCCCGAATCCGGTGCCGAAACCGGCCTTCGCCTCGACTGCGCCGCCGGTTTTGGCGCGGCCACCCACGTCACCGGCACGTTTGGCTTTGTGCTCGCGGCGGAGGTGGTGCGGAGGCTGGCAGCCGTGGGATGAGAGGAGCGCAGAATGCGCTAGTCATGGGGTCAATCCCCGGCCGACGACTTTGGCCGGCCATCACGAATTCCAAAAGAACTGCGTTGATTTGCCCACCATGCAACGAGGGGCAGCCAGAACAAAAGCCCGCCTGCAAGGTAGACGAACGCATAAGCCTCCTGCGTCGGGTTCGTGGCTTCGAAGAGGGCGGCCACGAAAAAAAAGCCGAAGTAGGAGGCCATGAGGTAAAAGACGGTCCAGCCGAGATACCACATCCAAACTTTACGGTAGAGAATCCCGAAACTGAAGATCGAGAAGACTGCGGCGAGGCCGAGAAAGTAAGGAAACACTTCCATGTTATGGACGAGAGGATCGGCTGGCCGTGCTGCTACTTCGCCACCGGCTTGCCCGCCTTGACCCAGCCGCCAAAGCCGTCGTCCATGTGGATGAGGTGGGTGAAGCCCAGCTTTTCAAAAGCCGGCAGCGCCCGGGTGCTGCGGCCTCCAGCCTGGCAGTGCACCAGCGTGGGCTGGGTCTTGTCCAGCTTGGCCAGCTGCGCTTCAAAGTCGGCGGACATGATGTCGATGTTCTTCGCGCCCTTGATGTGTCCGTCTTTGAATTCATCCGGTGTGCGCACATCCACGATCACGACTTTTTCTGCGGAGATGATTTTGGCGGCTTCGTCGGCTTTGACATGTTTCACGGGGTCTGCGGCAAGGGACATGGCGGGGATGATGAGGGTGAGGAGAAGGGTGGTGATGAAGAGGTGCTTCATGATGTATAGGATTCCAGGTTTAAGGTTTAAAGTGTCAATTTGTGGCGGGGGTGGGACAGTGTACTTCGACAGGCATGCAGCTGAGACGCTGGTAGAGCTTCCTCAGCGTCAGCAGAGGCCACCAGCGGTAGAGGTAGATCTCCAGCGGTTTCCACATGGCCACCCAGCCCATGATGGTGATGCCTTCTCTGGCCACGAGACGCCATTCGGCGGCAGGTGGCAGCAGACTGGCGGCCGACTGGCACAGCGCCAGAAAGAGCAGGCCAATGAGCAGGGATTTTCGCCCCTCACGCATGAGGCGTTTGAACTCCCGCAGCGTCATTTCCGCGCGGTACTCGAAGTAATGTGCGATGGAGTCGGAGACGAGCTTCTGCGCATCGGTCACGTCAGTGGGCGTTTTGGCCAGGTGCACCACCAGTTTCAGGTCGTGCTTGTGCGGGTGCTCCTGCGCCCAGCTGACGATGAATTCCTCCGCATCATGGTCGAGATCCCGCTCGTGAAAGGGGGATGGGTCCAGGGAATTGAACAGCTGGTTCAGCTCCGTGAGCTTGACCTCGATGAGTTCAGTCATGGGAAGGGCGGGAGGGCGCGGCAGGGAAATGCCGAATGACAAAGCAAATGCAGTCGCTGCCATAGGGCATCCGTGTCTTGCTCGTCATTCGGCCTTCTGATTTCATCAATTAGGGCATTACGCCTTGATGGCGGCCTCGTAGCCCTTGGCCACTTCGGCCCAGTTCACCACATTCCACCAGGCGGCGATGTAGTCAGGGCGCTTGTTTTGGTACTTCAGGTAGTAGGCGTGCTCCCACACATCCAGGCCCAGGATCGGTGTGCCCAGATCGGCTTCGTCCACGATGCCCTTCATGAGCGGGTTGTCCTGGTTTGGGGTGGAGGTGACCTTGAGCTTGCCGTCCTTGGTAACGATCAGCCAGGCCCAGCCGGAGCCGAAGCGCTTCACCCCGGCTTCACCAAAGACCTTTTTGAAGTCGTCGACGCTGGAGAAGGTGCTTTGGATGGCGGCACCCAGTTTGCCTTCAGGGCCTTTCGGGCCGCTGCCAGCCGGTGCCATCCATTTCCAGAACCAGGTGTGGTTCACATGACCGCCGCCGTTGTTGCGGATGGCGGTCTGGGAGGCTTCAGGCAGGGATTTGATGTCGCTCACCAGTTCAATGGCGTCTGTTTTGCCGATGCTGGCAGCTTTGAGCGCGTCTCCAAGCTTGGAAATGTAGGCGGTGTGGTGCTTGCCAAAGTGGATGTTCATGGTCAGCGCATCGATGTGCGGTTCCAGGGCTTCGGGGGCGTAGGGAAGAGGAGCCTGCGTTAGATCCAGCGCGAGGCTGGTGGAGGGGGCGATCAGCGTACCTGCGAGTGCCGCAGTGCTGGTGGAGAGGAAGGCGCGTCGGTTCATGGTGGTGGGTTGTGGGGTGGGAACTCAAGAATACGAAGCCGGCGGAGCCAATGTCACGGTTAAAGTGCCGCGTGCAAAGCTTTGGCCTCATGGTACCGTTGGTACGTCATGGCCGCAGTCACACATCCCCCCGAGTGGACCACTCCACAGTCCTCCTTTCGTTCCCGAGACGACTGGAGCCTGAAGTGGTGGATGATGTTTGCGCTCATTCTCTCCGTGGTTTTCCACATGATGCTGGTCGTGGGCTTTGACACCCTGGGCATCTCCAATGTGACACCGGCCAAAATGCGCGAGGTGCCTGAGCGCATCCGCATCGACGAGCGGCTGCTGAAAGACCAGAAGGCCATCCAGCAGATCCCAGAAATCATCGCGCCGGGAAATGTGCCGGACATGAAGGCCTTTGAGCCCAAGCTGGATGATTTCGACAAGCTGCAGGAACTGCCCAAAAACCAGGAGATCGACCTCACGCCGAACGTGAAGGAGATCACCAACTTTGTCCGTGCCAACGACCCCGGAGATGGGGCTCCCGGCACCCCCAAAGGCAGCGAGATGGCCAAGCTCCTGGCCCCGCAGGCCATGGAGGCGCCTGACATCGCCGCAGAGATGGCCAGCGTGCGCCGTGATGTGCTGTCCAAGCCCGTCTCGGAAAAGCAGATGCTGCTGGATGCAGGCGCGCTGGAGCCCGGAGAGGGCGGCAAGGTGGACACCGGTCTGCTGGATGCCGTGAAGAGCCAGGGCACCGCCACGGCTGCGGGTGCGCGTGTGAAAGGCTTCAGCAATCTCGACGACCTCCTCGGCGGCGGTGGCAAGATGGGCGGCAGCACGGCCCCGATCCTGATGCCCACGGATCTGCTCTTTGAATACGGCAGCGATCAACTGGCCGAGACCGCACGCCTCAGCCTCATGAAGCTCGGCTTCCTCATCCAGAAAAACCCGGACTCGCTCTTCATCATCGAGGGGCACACCGACAGCTTTGGCGGAGAGGACTACAATCTGGAGCTGAGCATGCGCCGCGCCAGCGCTGTGGTGAACTGGCTGCGGGAATCTCTGGGCCTCGGCACGGACCGCATCCAGGCCGTGGGCATGGGCAAGTCCAAGCCCATCGTCAGCATATCGGGCACGGTGGAGCAGCAGGGCATGAACCGCCGCGTGGAGATCAAGGTGAGGCCCAAAAAATAAGCGAACGCCAAGTCAAACTCGCTGAGCATGTTGGTGAAGACGGTGTTTCTCCAGTTAACAAAACTTTGGCTGCGCGGCGGACGCTGGGTGGTGATGATTGCGGGCTTGATGCTGTTTGCCTGGTGCTATCTGCAGGCCTTCCACACGCAGAGCAGCGCCAGCACTGGAACAGCTGAGCAGGAGCGTCTGTATCTCGACGCGGCTGTCGCCACACGGCATGATCTGACGCCGGACTTTTCAAAGAGTGTCTCGCAGCCGCTGAACGACTGGCTGCCACACCGCACCGATGGTGTGGTGCGCCCCCTCTGGCCCTGGCTGGCTGCTTGGAATGTGGCAGAGGGGCAGCCGTCGCCAGCAACTGAGCTGACATCGGCAGACGAGCGTGTGCTGCGCGCCGGCAGGCGCTGGCAGGCTGGCATGGGGCTGGGTTTCCTGCTCGTTCTCGGCCTGGCTGCGGCGCGCGTGTTCTCCGTGCCCGCTGCGCTGGTGACGATCCTGACCATCGGTTTTGGCGTGCTGCTGCCGTCGGCGCGGTTCTTTGCTCCAGATGTGCTCTTTCAGCTGCTCTTTCTGCTGGTGTGGGTGTGCTGCATCGCAGCGCTGCAGCGCAATTCTCTCTGGCTCTACGGTCTCATCGGCTTTCTCTCCGCGCTGGCCAATCTGACGCTGCCCACCACCACCACGCTGGTGCTGACGTTTGTTTTTGTGAGCAGCCTGCGCTGGCTGTGGGGCTGGGTGCTGGCACATCTGCCCAAGGATGAGGGCACCTCTCTCTGGGTCTGGCGGAACCACTGGCTGGGACTGGTGCTGCTGGTGGCCTGCCATCTCATCACGGTGGGGCCCATGCTGGCTTACTCAAAGGAGAGAATGGGCTGTGCCTCGCCCTTTTACTGGCGCTGGTTTGAAAATGCTGCGGCCATGAAGCAGTGGACCACGACACACCACACGCGCGAGGCCCTGCTGGCCGTGCCTGAGAACAAACGACCAAGCTATGCCGCCTATGCGGAGGCCCACAGCCCGGAGCAGATCAAGGCCCGTGTGAGCCAGGGGGCGCTGAAAATGACCGAGGCGGTGCTGCAGCTGCCCTGGCGTTTTGACACCCTGCCGCACGAGCGCGGACTTTTCGTCATCAGTCTGGCCGGCATTCTGACGGTCCTGCTGCTCATCCTCGGCTTTGTGGCCCCGCGTGCGGCCCATGCCGGGCAGGCGCTGCATCCTGAGACCGCACCGCTGGCTTTCTTCAGCGTGCTGGCCTGTGTGGCCTGCACGCTCGATTTCGGCTGGGACATTCCCGTTCTCACTTGGGGAAACCGCCATCTCGCACTGTATCCGCCGCTGGTGCTCAGCCTCATCTGGGCCAGTGAGTCCCTCGTGCACCGTGCGCGTCGGCGGAAAATGCGCCTGCCCGTTTTCGTGATTTACGAAACAGCTCTATGGGCGCTGTGCATCATGGCCTTCTGGCGTATCATCGCGGTCTTGCAGCCGGTCTCTTTTGCGGCGTAAGTGCCTTCCCAACCCTGCATGGCCGCCCCCAAACACCGCTTCATTCTCTGCTTCGACTTCGACGGCACCCTCGTGCATCCTGAGAGCGATCCCGTGTACCATCCCGGCTTTGGTCAGATGATTCAGGCCCTGCGCAGCCAGGGCGCTGCCTGGGTGATCAACACCGGACGCAGCCTAGGCCAGACGCTGGAGGGGCTCGCGCAGTACGGCATCTTTTACGAGCCGGACTTCATTATCGCGCAGGAGAGCGACATTTATAAACCAGGCTTCTTCAGCCGCTGGACGGACTACGGCTCATGGAATCGCAAGGCACGCCGTGCGCAGGAGCGCTTTGTCAAAGATCATCAGCAGTCTCTGCAGGCCATCCGGCAGATGGTGGAGACGCACACCCAGGCGTCCTTCATCACCGGCAGTTCCGGAGAGATGGGCATCGTGGGCACCAATGACCTCGAGATGGATGCCATCTGCGCCTACATTGACTCACATGCGCAGCAGTTTCCGGACATCGGCTACCACCGCAACGGCATCTATCTGCGCTTTTCCCACAGCGGCTACAGCAAAGGCACGGCGCTCAGCGAGCTGGCGCGCCTGCTGGGGCTGAATGCGGCGGCCTGCTTTGCCGCAGGAGACAACTTTAATGACCTCAGCATGCTGGACCCACGCCACGCGCACATGATCGCCTGCCCTGTCAATGCGCTGGATCCGATCAAGCAGGTCGTTCATTCCCGGGGCGGATTCATCGCCTCCCGCCGTGCCAGCGAGGGAATGATGGAGGCGCTGACGCATTTTTTTGGAAATTCCCCGCCTCCAAGGGCCTGATTTTATCTTTTCTAAAGATTTCGAGGGAATTTTCTCTTGCCGAATGGGGGGACGTGTGGAAACCTCCGCGCCCCTCTTCCCAAGAGAGGTCGCAGAACTCTCAATTTTTCAGGTTATGGCATACGCAATCATCAAAACAGGCGGCAAGCAGTATAAAGTCTCCGTGGGCGACAAGCTCGACGTGGAGAAGATCGAGTCTGCAGAAGGCGAAACCGCCACCTTCGACCAGGTGCTCGTCGCCGGTGAAGGCAGCAGCATCAAAGTGGGCGCTCCCACCGTGGCAGGCGCCAGCGTCTCCGCCAAGGTCATCAAGCAGCACAAGGCTGACAAGGCCACCACCTTCAGGTTCCGCAAGCGCAAGGGCTATCACAAGACCCGTGGTCACCGCCAGCCGCTGACCCTCGTGCAGATCACCGCCATCAACGCTTAATCCTCCACTCCCCCTCCTCTCATGGCCCATAAAAAAGGACAAGGTTCCGTTAAAAACGGTCGCGACAGCCAGAGCAAGCGTCTTGGCGTCAAGAAATTCGGCGGCGAAGCCGTCATCGCAGGCAACATCATCCTTCGCCAGCGTGGTACGAAGTGGGTTCCTGGTCGTAATGTCGGCATCGGCCGCGACCACACCATTTTCGCCCTCGTGGACGGAAAAGTGCTTTTCGACAAGGATGGCACCCGTGTGAACATTGAGCCTGCGCTTCAGGCGTAAGTTCAGGCACAGGCGATTTTTATCTTTGGGCGCGGATGATCTCCGCGCCCTTTTTTTATGTCCATTTTTGTGTCGGATTCGGCAAGTTTGTTTAATTTCCTACTTTACACATCGAGAATTAGGTGAATGATCGCTCCCCCTCGCATGAATCCTGAACAAATCCAAGCTCTCAACGACGCGGCCCGCGGCCAGTCTCCGCAGCAAATCATTCAGACCGCCCTCGCTCATGCCGCTGGAGGTGCCATCGTCACCACCAACTTTCGTCCTTATGAGGCGGTGATTCTGCATCTGGTGGCTGAGCAGCAGGCGGATGTGCCGGTGCTTTGGGTGGATCATGGAACCAATCTCCCTGAAACCTACCGCTTTGCGGAAAAGAGCCGTGAGCGTCTGAATCTCAACCTGAAGCCTTATCTGCCCAAGATGACCGCCGCGCATTGGCTGGCGCTGAATGGAGGCCAGGTGCCGATGCCGGATGAAGTGGAGCGTGTGGAATCCTTCAGCCGCATCATGAAGCTGGAGCCCTTTGAGCGCGGCATGCGCGAGCTGGCACCGAAGGTGTGGATCACCGCTCTGCGCAAGGAGCAGAATCCCCAGCGTGCCGCCACGCTGCAGCCTTTCATGTGGGACGCCAAGTTCAACTGCCTCAAGGTCAACCCCATCCTCGACTGGACTCCGGTGGAGATGGACGCCTACCTGACTCAGCACGACCTGCCGAACGAGCGCACCTACTACGATCCCGCCAAGGGCGATGAAAAACACGAATGCGGCCTGCACGCCAAGCTCGTCACTGACAAAGCGTAAGCGTCCATGGATTTTCTGACTCCAGAATTTGGGCTCTACGTGCTGGCCGGCTTTGTGGCTCAGCTGATCGATGGAGCGCTGGGCATGGCTTATGGCGTCAGCGCTTCGTCGCTGCTCTCTGTCTTCGGCGTGGAGCCGCGGGTGGTCAGCGCCACGGTGCATGCGGCGGAGTGTTTCACCACCGGGGCCTCGGGCCTTTCGCATCATGCGTTTGGGAATGTGGACCGCAATCTGTTCCGCCGGCTGCTCGTCCCTGCGGTGATTGGTGCCGTGATGGGTGCTTACATCCTGACCTCCATCGATGGCAAGGTGCTCAAGCCCTACATCTCCATGTACCTCATCGTCATGGGAGCTGTCATTATTGCCAAGGCCTTCACACGGGTGCCGCCGAAGAAGGTCACTACGCACCTCGCGCCACTGGGGTTTGTGGGTGCGTTGGTGGACGCCATGTGCGGCGGTGGATGGGGACCGATTGTGGCCTCCAATTTGATCATCCGTGGCAATGACACCCGCATCACCGTGGGCAGTGTGAACGCTGTTGAGTTCTTCGTCACGCTCTCCGCTTCCATCACCTTCTTTCTCACGATCGGCCTCACGCATTGGAACATCATCGTCGCGCTCGCTCTCGGTGGTGTCATCGCCGCGCCGCTGGCTGCGTGGGCTGCGAAGCACATCCCGCACAAGCCCTTCATGGTGCTCGTGGGTCTGCTCATCGTTGTCGTCAATTCCCTCCGCGTTTTCAAAATCCTTTAATTCAACCCGTCACATGTCCGCGATCACCCATCTTCAGTTCCTCGAATCCGAGGCCATCTACATCCTGCGGGAAACCGCCGCGCAGTTCCAAAAGCCCGCGCTGCTGTTCTCCGGCGGCAAGGACTCCATCGTCATGGCCTGGCTCGCACGCAAAGCCTTCTACCCCTCCAAGCTGCCCTTCCCCCTGCTGCATGTGGACACCGGCCACAACTTCCCTGAGGCCATGGAATACCGCGACTGGTTCGTGCAGGAGATCGGCGCCACGCTGACCGTGGGCCTGGTGCAGAAGTCCATCGACGAAGGCCGCGTGCAGGAGGAGAAAGGCCACACCGCCAGCCGCAACAAGCTGCAGACCGTGACGCTGCTGGACACCATCGAAGAGCATCAGTTTGACGCCTGCCTTGGTGGTGGTCGTCGTGATGAAGAAAAGGCCCGTGCCAAGGAGCGCTTCTTCAGCCACCGCGATGAGTTCGGCCAGTGGGACCCCAAGAACCAGCGCCCTGAGCTCTGGAACATCTTCAACGGTCGCAAACACTTCGGCGAGCACTTCCGTGTGTTCCCGCTCAGCAACTGGACCGAGATGGACATCTGGCAGTATATCCGCCAGGAAAACATCCCGCTGCCGAGCCTCTACTTCAGCCATCAGCGCAAGATCATCGAGCGCCACGGCCAGCTCCTCGACGCCAGCACAGGCATCATCCCGCTGCTGGATGAAGAAAAGCCCCGCGTGAAGGAGATGACCATCCGCTTCCGCACTGTGGGCGACGCCACCTGCACCGGTGCCGTGGAATCCACTGCCAGCACGATTGATGAAATCGTCGCCGAAGTCGCTGCTGCCCGTCAGACTGAGCGCGGCACCCGCGCTGACGATAAGCGCTCCGAGACCGCGATGGAAGACCGCAAGAAGGAAGGCTACTTCTGAAGCACCGAGAACCGCCGCATTAACAAACAACACACCTTTTCAAGTCATGGACGTTCTCGTCAACCCCACCGAATCCTCTCTTCTCCGCTTCACGACTGCTGGCTCCGTCGATGATGGCAAAAGCACGCTCATTGGCCGCCTGCTGTATGACTCAAAGTCGATCTTCGAAGACCAGCTTCTCGCTGTCGAAGAATCCTCCAAGCGCCGTGGAGATGCGCATGTGAACCTTGCTCTTCTCACTGACGGTCTGCGTGCCGAGCGCGAACAGGGCATCACGATTGATGTGGCCTACCGCTATTTCGCCACGCCGAAGCGGAAGTTCATCATCGCCGATACTCCGGGGCACATTCAGTACACGCGCAACATGGTCACGGGAGCCTCGACGGCGGATCTCGCGATCATCCTGATCGATGCGCGTCTGGGAGTCATCGAGCAGACCATGCGTCATACGTATCTGGCCTCGCTGCTGCGCATCGGGCACATCGTGCTGGCGGTGAACAAGATGGACCTGGTGAACTTTGACCAGGCCGTCTATGACAAGATCGTGGCTGATTACATGGCCTTCGCCAAAGGACTGGAAAACCTGCCGCATGTGACACCGATTCCCATGAGCGCGCTCAATGGGGACAACGTGGTGGACAAGTCGGAGAATACTCCGTGGTACACCGGTCCTTCCCTGCTGCAGCATCTTGAGACCGCGCAGGTGCATACGGAAACTGCTGTGGATGAAGCACGCTTCCCCGTGCAGTGGGTCATCCGCCCCATCTCCGACCGCGAAGACGCCAAGCTCGGCAACCTGCATGACTATCGCGGCTTTGCCGGACGCGTGGCCAGCGGCACCTTCAAGGTGGGTGATGACGTACTTGTGTACCCATCCGAGATGAAGACGAAGATCACCGGCATTCATACCTTTGAAGGCCCGCAGCCGGAGGCCATCCCTCAGCTCAGCTACAGCATCACCGTGGCCGATGAGATCGACACCAGCCGCGGCGGCATGATCGTCAAAGCCGGCGAGCCTGCACAGACGGCCCAGGAGTTTGACGCCATGATCTGCTGGTTTGCCGACAAGAAGACGCTCAAGCCCCGCAGCCGCTTCCATCTGCGTCACACCACCAATGACGTGCGCGCCGTCGTCACCGATGTGCTGTACAAGGTGAACATCAGCACGCTGGAAAAGAGCGCCGCCAGCAAGGAGTTCTCATTAAATGACATCGGCTGCATCCGCCTGCGCTGCGCATCGCCGATCTTCTTTGACGCCTATGCCAAGAACCGCACCACCGGCAGCTTCGTCCTCGTGGACGAGCAGACGAACAACACCGTGGCCGCAGGCATGATCCTCAAGCCGCTGGTGGATGCCGGAGACGAAGACGCTGAAGTGGCGATCTAGTACGGCGCATAGCTGAAAACGGGTTCGTGGGATCGACCTGATCCCACACAGGCCTCTACATCGCCCAGCTTTTCCGCGTTATTCGCGAATGCGCTGCAGGTGGGGGGATCAAGATGATCCCCCTCCGGCTGCTGGTGCTTCCGCCTGCAGGGCTGTTTTTAACAGATCGTGGTATTATACCAGCAACAGTTGAAAGGGAGTCTCGGAGCGCTGTGGTGAAATGAGCCTGAAATTCATCGAGGCCCGCCCCCTCCTTTCGACATTCCAAGGACGGCGCATCTTTTTCAGCGCCCGCGACGCCGCAGACCCGAAACTTCGGCCCCGACACAGCGGGGCCCTACCAGCCCTGCTGCACGCGCCGCGCATGAAGACCCGGTTTCAATTGCTCATGGTATTAGTCGCCTGGCTGTTGTTTTCAAATAGCAGGCGGTGTTTCCGCCTTAGCGCAGGGGCTGCTGCGCTCGCCGGTTCCATCGGATATTCTTTTCGAGATCCAGGCTGATTTGGATTTCATCGCGCCCATGCTTGCCAGTGGCTCTTGCACTGGCTTGTATGGGGGCATGCTTTTCCGCGCCGCGTTATTCTCAGCAGTTCTCTTTGCCGCCATCATTGCGCCTCTGCGTGCGAATGATGCCAGCATCAATCTGGGTGCCCATGGCCCGGAGCCGGTGGGGGAGTTTCGTGGCGAGGAATCTGTTGTGAGGATGGTGTCGGAGCGGATTGACATCACTTTCGGCAAGACGGAGACGCATGTGCACTGCCGCTTTGTGTTTCGCAGCAGCAAAGTGAGTGGCGATGCCGTGCAGATGCTCGGTTTTCCGGATTTCCACACCGAGGCCGACACCGGCAGCATCCACTCCATGATCAGCCGTGTGGACGGACGAGAGGTGCCGTCCAAGAAGCTGCGCGGCTGGCAGGACCTGGAAACGTCGAAGTGCCACCTCGGCAATTCTGGTGAAGGGGCCATGGCTGACTTTTACACCATTACCGTCACGTTTCCGCCGGATCGCGATGTGGTTGTGGAGCGTGACTACACCGCCACGAATGGTCGGTCTGTGATGGGAGACACCTACTTCTCCTACACCACGCGCACCGGCGGCAGCTGGAAAGGGACAATTGGCAGGGCTGAGTTTCACGTCACGCTGGATGGCTGGAAGCTCGATGACCTGGCGTTCGAAGATGGGGAGCAGAAGGTGGATCCGCGGCAGCAGCGCAAGTATGCCTCGCCGAATCTGAGCGAGTGGAAAGTGGAGGCGCCTGGGAAGCTGAGCCTGGTGTGGACGAATTTCGAGCCTGCGGTGCATCATACGCGGCAGAACATTCATTTGCAGACGTGGTGTGTGCCGGCGCGGGAGTGATGGCGCGAGCGATTGGAAACGAGTGGTTCGTAAAAGAGTGATGAAGAAGCGCACCTGACCTGTGGAATCGGGGCGGGAAGGGGGCGAGGCGGAATGGCGGAAGGGTAAAATGATCCAATGACAGGGGTGCTGATTCTTCGCCATTCTACGGAGGATTGGAACTTCGGAGGACAAGAGTGTCCGCGCTCCCTTCGTGTTGGTTTGTGTGAGTTCGGTTCATGAGTGCGTTTTAACAGGCAATCATGACCTACGACGGCCTTATCCTTGGTTCCGGGCATAATGCGCTGGTGCTTGCCTGCTATGCAGCGCGTGCTGGCCTGAAGGTGGCGGTGGTGGAGAAAAATGCGGTGGCGGGCGGTGGGCTGGCCACGGTGGAGCATCCGTCTGGATCGGGATTCCAGCACAACACGCACTCCTTCTTTCACCGTGCCATCACCACCATGCCGTGGTATCAGGAGCTGGAGGTGGAGCGCCATGGAGTGCGCTATATCGAGCCCGAGCTGAATGTGGCGATGATCCTGCCGGATGACCGCGTGCTGGAGTGGTGGACGGATTTTGAAAAGACCTGCGCCTCCTTTGCCGCCATCTCCCCGCGCGATGCGGAGCGCCTGCGCGAGTGGACGGAGCGCTTCCGGCCCATTGTGGAGCAGATTCTCATCCCCGAGGCCCGCAGCCTGCCGCTGCCGCCGGAGGAGCGTGTGGCGCGGCTGCAGCAGACTGAAGTCGGCCGCACGCTGCTGGAGGTGCAGGCGTTGTCTCCGGTGGAGTTTGTCATGCGTGAGTTTGAGCACCCCGCCGTGCGCGCGGGCCTGCTGTTCTTCAATGGGCTGCGGGAGGTGGATCTGCGGCAGAAAGGCTTTGGGCATTCCATCCCCGCGCTGCTTGCCAGTCCGCGCAAGGCGCAGATGTGCATTGGCGGCTCACGCCGTCTGGCCGAGGCCCTGTGTGCGGATCTGCGCGAGCATGGTGGGGAGGTGTTCACCAACTGGCAGCCGCGCTCCATCCTGACGCGCGGCGGCCGTGCCTGTGGTGTGGAATCCGTGAGCGGGGACCGCATCGAGGCCACGCAGTTTGTCGCCAGCGGGCTGAATCCGCAGCAGACGTTTCTTGATCTCATCCCGGCCGATGTCGCGCCATCGCATCTGCGGGAAAAAGCCGCTGCGTTTGAGTACAACCTGCTGGCGCCGTTGTTTGCGCTGAACCTCAATCTGAGCGAGCCGCCGCGCTATACCGCAACGGAGAAGCATCCGGAACTGAGCCGGGCCTTCATGACCATCCTGGGCCTGGATGATGTGGCGCAGTTCCATGAGATCGTGGCTGCCCATGAGCGTGGCGAGATTTCGCGCACGGTCATGTGGGGTGCGTGCCCCACGTTGTTTGATCCCTCGCAGGCCCCTGCCGGGAGGCACACCGCCTTCATGTGGGAAAAGCTGCCGTATGCGCTGCGTGGCGATGCGCGAAACTGGGACGCGGAGAAAGATGCGCATGGCCGCCGCATGCTCGCGCTCTGGCAGCGCCACGCGCCGAATCTGGAGGGCGCGGTGCTGGACTCCTTCACGCGCAGCGCGCTGGATACCGAGCGCCTGCTGCCCAACATGATGCGCGGGGATCTGCTGGTGGGTTCGTTTGCCAATGATCAGATTGGTTATCATCGGCCTTTCCCGGGGGCAGGGCATTACCGCAGCGGGATTGCGGGGCTTTATCTCTGCGGTGGTTCGACGCATCCCGGAGGGAATGTCACGGGCCTGTGCGGGTACAATGCGGCCAAGGTGGTGCTGGCGGAGTGTGGGGGCACAAAAACGTGAAACGGGCTGCCAGCCCGCAGGATCGGAACCACGGGCAGGCTGCCCGTTTCACGACCGGAGGTCGCATTTTGTTTACAGCGATGTGATGACCTCTCCGCACTTTGTCCGGCAGGGAACGCGGAGGTGGTTGAGCCAGATGGGAATCCATTCGTTGAGCAGGAGCTTCCGCGCTTCACCGAGATCGTCGAAGGTGGCGCTGGGCCAGCGGCATTCGCGTTCTTGAAAGTAGTACTCCCATTCGCCTTTGCCATTGGCGATGAAGTAGGAGCCGTCGCGGGAGCCTGGTTTGGTCAGCGTTGGCGGCAGGTCTTCTGCCTGCAACCCCTGAGCAGCCAGGCTGGCCTCGATGTCCGCACGCGTGAGTGTGAAGAGCCGGTTCACCGCCTCCTGGCAGCGCTCCGTGTTGCCCTCCTCATTTGTGTCCCGCCACTGTGGCGGCAGTCCCAGATGCGCCAGTGACCATGTGGCGATGTCCTCACGGGACAGCAGCACTTTCATCTGTTCGGAGATGGGGAGTGCGGCGGTTTTCATGGTGCAAGGATTCGTGAGAATAGAGGGGGCCGAGATGTGAAACAAGCTGGCAGCGCTTCCGCGCAAAGTAGTTTCAGTGCATCACTAGGATGTGGGTGCCTTCTTCTGAATGCGTGACCACAGAACCTGCATTTTGGAATTGAGGGCCGGGTTTTTGAGCCCGAATCCAATCATTCCCGCCAGAATAAAAACCAATGTGCCAGCGTAAATAGCGAGCAGGCTGAACGAGGCAGCCACCCCTGGCGATTCCTGCTTCTTGGTTTGCAGATGGTGGCGTGAGATTTCAGCCAGATTTGCCACCGACACCCGATGAGGTGCAAAAACGTCCTCGATGGTACGGAACAAGCCCAGCGCCTGCTGCGGGCTGGCTTCACCATTCGACTCGGGCTGCAATGAAACCTCTCTTTCCTGCAGCCTGATGTGCATCTTCCGCCGCCGCCAGGCCATTGATGCTTGAAATGTGCACAGCACGATAACCACGATGGGGGAAAGACGCGTCACCTTGAGCAGAAAAATAGCGAAGCCAATCCATGAGAGAAAGCCGAACAGCAACGCAGTCCAGCGCCAGCGGCAAAAGAGGACGATGTCAAAGAAGCGGCCACCATCGAGCGGTTTGATGGGAATTAAGTTGATGGTATTGAGGATGATGAGCTGCAGGGCGATTTCTCTCATCCACGATTGCTGACTGTCCGCTGGTGACAGCAGCAGCAGCGGGATGCCGATCAAAATACCCGGCAAAGGGCCGGCCAGAATCATCACGACCTCCTGCCAGGGGCGCGCGTCGGTTTTTCTACCACTGACGGCAGCACCGAAGAAGGGAATGAAGAACATGCTGACGTCCCGATAGCCGAAGTACTTCATGGCAAGGAAATGCCCCAGTTCGTGGAACAACAGCACACCCACAAACAGAGCAAGGCGCGTCAATGTCATGATGCTGCTGTCCGACTTACCCCATGCAAGCCACGCGAAAAATAAAACCAGGGTGATCAGGAACGTGGGAAGCTTTTTGCGAGTGCTCTGAAAAGCTGGATCACGCAGCTTTTGATTTAACAGGTGGTACGCTTCTTCATGCCGAGGGTCTCTGAACACCTCGGTGCCGGTGGGGGGCCCGGAATTTGACTCATCCACTGCTGAACTGGCAGCGGGCGGGCTGTTGGGGTCAGGATTGTGATTCACGCATCATTATCTTAAGCCTGCGGCTCTTGGTGTCGAGCCGGGTGCTGAAGATAATCTAGGACAATTGACGCGAGTTTGCAGCCGGTGAAGACGGCTTATATCAAGAGCGATTGAAAACTGGTCTGATTAAGGTCGACCCTACGTCTTCCACTAGGTGAATGTGCCGCGTCCTTCCTGAGTGGACAGCCTCTGCGTGTGGCGAAGCGTGGAGTCTGCGGCGGCGTGACGGTCAGACGCTGCTGGAAGGCGCGGTGTAGTGGAGAAAGTCCTGGTTTTGCTTTCCGGAGAGGACGCCCGCATCCAGGGGTGGCGCTCGCTACGCGAGCTTACCCCTGGCTACCCTCTATGATCCCTCCGGGATCTAGGTACAGCAGCGCGGTGCTTGCCTGCCAAGAGAGAGTTTAAATCTAGACCAACTCTCAAAAACCATGCCACATTGCCCGGACGGTGGAGCGCCCCATTGGCTGCGTTAGTCGCCTGCCTGTTATTTTTAAATAGCAGGCGGCGCTCCCGACTTGCCACTGGGGCCGCGGCACTTGCCGGTTCAATATGATAATCTTTTCGAGAACTGGTCTAATACCATGATGCATTGAAAACGGGTCTGAAGACGGAGGCACGAGCCGACGGAGGGGGATCATCCTGATCCCCCACCTGCAGCGTGTTCGCGGAGGTGCGATGGCGCTGGATGATGCGGGAGGCTCGGTTTTGTGGAGACGCGAGAATGCAGGGCGATGCGGGAGCGTGAGGGATCGGGACGATCCCACTCCTCCAGAGCGCTGGCTGGCGCATGGGATGCTGGCTTCAACCCATAAAACCCGTTTTCAGCTGTGTGTGGTATTATTGCAGATCGGGGTATGCCAATAAAAACGGCGGGCCGATTGGCCCGCCGTTTGAATGGAGCAGTGTTGTGGATTGGCGAAAGCCTACTGGCAGGCCTCGCAGGTTCCACCATTGCGCATGGCTTCGATGGAGCAGGACATCTTTTCCTCGGCGGTGAATTCGCGTTTGGCGGCGGCCTGGGTGCTGGCGACGATGCCGCGCTTTTCCTTCTCGACTTCGCTGGTGGCTTTTTCGATGTTGGAGGCGCTGCGGGTGCGGAGGTAGTAGGTGGTCTTGAGACCTTTGCGCCAGGCGGCGCGGTACATGTGGGAGAGGGTCTGCATGGCGCTCTCTCCGCAGAAGAGGTTGACGCTCTGAGACTGGTCGATCCACTTCTGACGACGTGCGGCGGCGTCGATGAGCCAGGCCCAGTCGATGCCGAAGGCGGTGGCGTATTTGCGCTTCAGATCGAGCGGGATTTCCTCGATGCTTTCGAGCTCGCCGTCGGTGTACTTGATCTTGGCCTGGATCTCGGGGTTCCAGAGGCCGCGCTTCTTGAGGTCTTTCACCAGGTAGGGGTTCAGCACCATGAAGTCGCCGGAGAGGTTGCTCTTGGTGTAGAAGTTGGTGAAGAGGGGCTCGATGCAGGGGCTGGAGCCCATGATGTTGGAGATGGTGGCGGTGGGGGCGATGGCGAGGACGTTGCTGTTGCGCATGCCGTTCTTGGCGATCTTGGCGCGCAGGCCGGACCAGTCCATCTTGCCGCCGCGCGGCACTTCCACATCCACGCCGCGCTCTTTGGCGAGGAGATCGACGGTGTCCTGCGGGAGGAGGCCGCGGTCCCACTTGCTGCCTTTGTAGGTGGAGTAGGTGCCCTTCTCGCCGGCGAGGTCGCTGCTGGCCTCGTAGGCGTAGTAGGCGACGGCTTCCATGAACTCGTCATTGAACTCGACGGCTTCCTTGGAGGCGAAGGGCAGGCCTTTGCGGTAGAGGGCGTAGCCGAGGCCCATGACGCCGAGGCCGATGGGGCGGTGGCGGCTGTTGGCGGTCTGGGCGGCCGGGGTGGGGTAGTAGTTGATGTCGATGACGTTGTCGAGCATGCGCACGGCGACGCGGATGGTCTCGCGGAGCTTGGAGTGGTCGATGTTGCCGTTGTCGTCGAGGTGGTTGTCGATGAGGACGGAGCCGAGGTTGCAAACGGCGGTCTCTTCGAAGCTGGTATTCAGCGTGATCTCGGTGCAGAGATTGGAGCTGTGGATGACGCCCACGTGGTCCTGCGGGCTGCGGACGTTGCAGGGATCTTTGAAGGTGATCCAGGGGTGGCCGGTTTCGAAGATGGCCTTGAGCATCTTCTTCCACAGGTCGAGCGCCTCGATGGTGCGGCCAAAGATCTGGCCCTTGGCGGCCATCTCTTCGTATTCGGCGTAGCGTTTTTCAAAGGCGCTGCCGTAGAGATCGTGCAGGTCCGGGGTTTCGTTGGCGCGGAAGAGCGTCCATTTCTGGCGGTTCTCCATGCGCTTCATGAAGAGGTCGGGGATCCAGTTGGCGGTATTGAGGTCGTGGGTGCGGCGGCGTTCGTCGCCGGTGTTCACACGGAGCTGGAGGAAGTCTTCGATGTCGTTGTGCCAGATTTCGAGATAGGCGCAGCCGGAGCCGCGGCGCTTGCCGCCCTGATTGACGGCAATGAGCTGGTCATTGTGCAGCTTGAGGAAGGGGATGACGCCCTGGCTTTCGCCATTGGTGCCTTTGATGTAGCCGCCGGTGCCGCGCACGGCGGTCCAGGAGCCGCCGAGGCCGCCCGCCCACTTGGAGAGGTAGGCATTGTCGGCGATGCCGCGCTGCATGATGGACTCGATGCTGTCGTCCACCTTGTAGAGGTAGCAGGAGGAGAGCTGGCTGTGCATGGTGCCGCTGTTGAAGAGCGTGGGCGTGCTGGAGCAGAAGCGGCGGCCTTTGTAGAGGCGGTAGAGGGCGATGATCTTTTCCTCGGCGTTTTCCTTTTCCTGCACGCAGAGGCCCATGGCGACGCGCATCCAGAAGAGCTGGGGGGTTTCGAGGCGCTTGGAGGGCTTGACCTTCTTGTCCACGATCAGGTAGCGGTCATACAGCGTCTGGATGCCGAGGAAGTCGAAGTCGAGGTCGGCGGCGGGGTCGAGAGCGTCGGCGATTTTGTCGAGGTCGTACTTGAGGAGCTGGGGGTGGAGGCGCTCGATCTCGATGCCACGGGCGAGGTTTTTGCGGAAGCCGCGGCGGTGGAAATTGGCGAGCTGGTCGATGCCGTGGTCCACGATGCTCCAGCCGAGCACCTCTTCATAGATGTAGGTGAGGAGCATGCGGCCGGCGAACTTGGCGAAGTCGGCATCTTTCTCCATGAGGGTGCGCGCATTGAGGATGATGGTGGTCTTGAGAGCCTCGACGGTGATCTCGCTGAAAATGGAGCGGCGCAGCTCCATCTCGATCTCGGCGCGGGTGAGGCAGAGGTCGAGGCCGAGGCTGGCGAAGTCGATGCGGCGTTTGAGGTCCTGGCCGTCCCAGAGGAAGGTTTCGGTGGGAGAGACGCGGACGAGGATGAGGGTCTGCTGCTGGTCGGACTCCTGCTCGTCGGCGATGGCGGCGGCCTGCTCGTCCGTGGTGCGCATGTTGGAGCGCAGGGCGCGGTACTGGATGTAGGCGCGGGCGACTTTGAAGTAGCCCTGCTTCATGAGCTCTTCTTCGACGAGGTTTTGCACGTCCTCGATGTGCATGAACTGCTTGCCCTCATTGGCGATGCTGCGGCTCACGGCCTCGGCGATCTGGACGGCGGGCGTGGAGTCCATCTCCAGGGAGAGGAAGGCTTTGCGGACGGCGATCTCGATCTTGTTGTGGTTCCAGGGGACGAGCTGGCCGTTGCGGCGAATGACTTTGGTGGTGACCATGAGGGGTTGGATGGAGCCGGCGTCGTGCATTTCGATGTTGGCCAGGTTTTCGGTGCGCTTGCGGCGCTCTGCCAGGCTGCGTGCCACGTCGTGGGCATTGTGGCGCACCAGAGCCTGCTCGATCACGTGGTAGATCTCCTTGGCGTTCACCATCGGCGCCTCACTGCCAGCGGCTGCCGTGCGCTGGGCCACCTCCTCGGCCACCGCACGGGAAATCGCCTGCACCAGCTGGCGGTTGGAGTCATTGAAGATCTCGCTCTGCCGCTGGCGGGCGAGGAGGAGGTCGGTGATGGCATTGCCCACGGTGTCCGCGATCTCGCCCACATCGAAGTCACGCTCGCTGCTGCCCACGAGGACCTTGGAGGTCGTGGCCGGCATGCCCGCCACGCTGGCAGTCAGCGCGCTCCATTCAAACTGGGGCTTCTGATCCTTCGGGGTTTGGGCGAAGTGCTTGAGAGCTTTGTCTTCTTCGAGGAGGTTTGTGATCATGGCAGGAGGAGGTGCAGGCTGGTGGTGGAGGAGGCGTAGCAGAGGTGAGGCGGGAACGGGGCAAAAAGAGGTGGGAATTCCCGCCGGAGAGCTCCAGCGAAAAGTCGGCCAGCAATTGAAAATTTAGAGGCGGAGAAATTAAAGATCGTCGTCGGAGCAGACTTCGAGCGCGGAGGCCTTCTGATAGTCGGTGACCTTGCCTTCGAAGAAATTCTGCTCCTTCTTGATGTCCATCAGCTCCGCCAGCCAGGGGAGGGGGTTGCTGATGCCGGGGTTGAGCACCGGGAGGCCGCAGCCGTCGAGACGGCGGTCGGCGATGTAGTCAGTGTAACGCTCGAATTCCTCGGCGCTGAGGCCCACGGCATTCACAGGCAGGCAGTCGCGGATGAATTCCTTCTCCAGCGCCACGCCTTCGCGCATGATGTTGACCAGCTCCTGGCGGAATTCAGGGGTCCAGATCTCGGGGTTTTCCTCGATCAGGTCCATGAACAGGTTGCGGAAGACTTCGATGTGGTTGGATTCGTCGCGCAGGGTGTAACGGAACATCTGGCCGATGCCGGGGAACTTGTTCTGGCGGTAGAGGCTGAGGATCATGCCAAAGAGGCCGTAGAACTGGGTGCCCTCCATGCACTGGCCGAAGACGAAGATGTTCTTGGCCAGGAGCTGCATGTTTTCCACCTTGGTGAGATCGAGGTCGCGGCGGAGGTTGTTGGAGTGCTTGGTCACGAATTCGTTTTTCTTCACGATCGTGGGGATCTGCTCGAACATGGCTTCGCACTCATGGGGGTTGATGCCCAGGGAGGAGATCATGTAGAGGAGGGAGTCGGCGTGGATGTTCTCCTCATGGGCGTGGCGGCCCAGTACGAGCTTCAGTTCCGGGGCGGTGACGAGCTCGCGGACCACGTGCTGGATGTTGTCTCCCACGATGCCCTCGGCGGCGCTGAAGTAGCCGATGCCCATCATGATGATCCAGCGCTCGTTTTGGGAAATGTCATTAGAGCGCCATTGTTCCACGTCCTTCTGCATCTGGATGTCTTCCGGCTCCCAGTGGTTGGCCTTCATGATGCGGTATAGGTCGTAGGCCCACTGGTATTTCAGCGGGAGGAGGTTGAAGGTCATGCTCTTGCGGCCATTGATCACCTTCTTGGCTGCGTAAGCGGCTTCGGCTTTGTCCTGATCGAGCGGGAACTCGCGATTGCCAATCTTGTAGACTTTTTCCATGACGAAATCGTTGCAGAGTGAGGGGTTACTTTGATGTTTTCTCGAAATTGACAGACGTGGATGTCAGTACTATAAATACTAGATGTAGCGCACGCCGAAGTGGATCATGCACAAGATCTTGTGTGCTGGCGAGATATTTTTACCAGCCGTTGTGCAAAAAAGCGTTTCACAACGTAGATTCAGGCGTTCCACGGCGAAAAAATTTTTCAGGCGTCAAAATGCCTACCGTGATGAGCAGAAATGAGAAGGTTTTCAGCCCTGCTGGCCGACGCAGGAATCGTGCAGGGAAAGGAAAAAAACATCTGAAATATGCGGCGAAAGCCGACGTGTGGCGGATTTTGTCACACAACCTGCTCAGTTCCACCTTATGCCGCGCCGTCCTTTTCTCCGCCACATCGCCTGCTGCCTGCCGCTGGCGGCCCTGCTGAGCTCGTGCTCGGTGCTCAATGTTCCACAAAACACCGTTACAAAAGCGCCCCCGGGCGTCATGGTGGATTTGATACCCAGCGGGCGTTACGCACGCAGGCAGTACCGGCCCATGCGGCCCACTTACATCACCATCCATGCCACGGAGAACTATGCGCGCGGCTGTGGAGCCAGGGCTCATGCCCAGATGCTGAAGACCGGATCCATCAAAGGTCGGCATAATGCGATAGGCTACATCGGCTGGCATTTCACCGTGGATGACCATTCCATTTACCAAAGCATGCCGGTAAATGAGCGCGGAGAGCATGCCGACTACGACGGCCCGGGCAATCGCAGCTCCATCGGCATCGAGATGTGCGAAAACCGTGGCAATGACCGCGCCCGCACCGTGGACAAGACCGCAAGACTCGCCGCCTGGCTGATGAAGGAGTACAACATCCCGCTGGACCATGTGGTGCCGCATCAGCACTGGCTCATGATCCGGCACGACGACCATCGCAATCTCGGGCACAAAAACTGTCCGCACTTTCTCATGGAGCGCGGACGCCCCGGTGCCAAGTGGCAGGCCTTTCTCAACAAGATCGCCGCCTATCGCCGCGCATTGTGAGCGGAAATTGTCTTGCCACCTCCATCACCCCACGCTGGAGTCAGCGCATGCCGCAAAACCTCGATGCTCTTCGCCTGGCGCTCCAGCACTCCCCCGACAATGCCCCGCTGCTCATGCTCTTTGCCGAAGGCTGCCTGGATGAGGGGCTGCTGGAGGAGGCGGAGCAGAGCTTTCAGCGCGTGCTGAAGGAAGATCCCGCGCATGCGGAGGCACGCCTGGGGCTGGCCCGCGTGGCCCTGCTGAACGGCAAGACCTCGCAGGCGGCGGTGCGTGCGGAGCAGATCATCTCAGACACACCCACCTGCGCAGCCGCCTACCTGCTGCTGGCGCGCATTCACATCACCGAGGGGGATCTGCCGAAAGCCAAAGCCATGTATGACAAGGGCGTGGCGCTGAACAGCTCCCTGGCAGATCCTGGCATCGAGAAGGACCTGCACAGCGTCAAACCCGCCGCCGGAGATTCAGACACCTCCGGCCGCAAGCGCGGTGCCATGACCTCCAGCGGCAGCTTCATTGAGTCGGTGCAGGAGGACAGCGCAGACGATGACGGCCATCCACGCGGTGGCGCGGCCTTTGACCTGGGAGTGGCGGATTTTGGCAAGCCACAGCTCAATTTCTCCGGCGTGGGTGGCATGGAAGCGCTGAAGGAGGAGATCCGCATGAAGATCATCTACCCGCTGCAACACGCGGAGCTCTTCAAGGCCTATGACAAAAAGGTGGGCGGCGGCGTGCTGCTCTATGGCCCGCCCGGCGTGGGCAAGACGCTCATCAGCAAGGCCACCGCCGGCGAGATCAAGGCCAACTTCATCGCCCTGGGCCTGCACCAGATTCTCGACATGTGGATCGGCGGCTCGGAGAAAAACATGCACGAGGTCTTTGAGCTGGCACGGCAGAATGCACCCAGCATCCTGTTCTTTGACGAGATCGATGCGCTGGCTGCTGACCGGCGCGACCTGCGGCAGAGCGCCGGGCGCAATCTCATCAATGCCTTCCTCACCGAGATGGATGGCTCGGAGTCCAGCAACGACGGCGTGCTCATCATTGGCGCCACGAATGCGCCATGGCACATTGATCCTGCCTTCCGCCGCCCGGGCCGCTTTGACCGCACCTTGTTTGTACCTCCGCCTGATGAAGCCGGGCGCGCCGCCATCATCGAGGTCATGGCGCAGAAGAAACCCATCGGTGAGCTGGATCCACGTGCGCTTGCCAAAAAGACCGAGGGCTTTTCAGGCGCCGATCTGAAAGCGGTCTTTGACATTGCCGTTGAGGACGTGATGAACGAGGTCATGCGCACCGGCAAGGTCATCCCCCTGACCACGAAGGATCTGATCAAGGCCGCCGGACGGCACAAGGCCACGACGAAGGCGTGGTTTGAGAGCGCGAAAAACTACGCCATGTACTCCAATCAAAGCGGCTTTTACGATGATGTGCTCAAGCATCTCGGTCTCATGAAGCGTTGAATTATCCGGCGCTCATCATGTCCGACGACTTTCACCCCGATCCAGACGCGGCCTTTGCCCGCGGCCGCCTGCTGCAGACTCAGCACCGCATTCAGGATGCCATCGCCTGCTACCAGCAGGCGCTTGCGCTGGATGCGCAGCACACGCCCAGCTACCTGATGCTGGCGCTGTGCTGGATGAACGAGCCCGACACCGCAGCGCAGTCCGTGGACGCCGCACGCCGTGCCGTGGCGCTGGAGCCTGAAAACGCCTTTGCCCGCAGCGTGCTGGCGCTCACGATGGATGCCAACGCCAAAGACGGCCAGACCTCCGCCAGCAAGGCTGCGCTGCAGGAGGCCGAGGCCGCGGTGCATCTGGATCCCGACAGCGACTTCAGCCACGCCGTGCTCGCACGCCTCCATCTGCGGCTGCGGGATTATCCCAAGGCGGAGGCCGCCGCCCGCGCCGCGCTGGCGCTGGACACGGAAAACACCATGGCCGCCGAGGCGCTCTCCGCCGCGCTGCTGCTGCAGAAGAAGGACGCCGACAACGAAGACCTCATCCGCTACCAGCTGCAGCGCAATGCCGAAGACGACAGCGCCCACACCAGCGCCGGATGGATGGCCGTGATGAAGGGGGATCACAAACAAGCCAACCAGCACTTCCTCGAAGCCCTGCGCATCAATCCCATGAGCGAAAACGCACGCATGGGGCTCATTGAATCCTTCCGTGCGCGGTCATGGCCCTACCGCATGCAGCTGAAGTTTGCGCATTTCATGAACCAGTTCACCGAGGGGCGGCAGACGGCCATCATGCTGGGCGGCTTCATTGGCTACAAGCTGCTCAGCAGCTACCTCAAAACGGTGTCGCCTTTCCTGGCGGCGGTGGTTGTAGGCGCATGGCTGCTGCTCGTGCTGTGGGCGCATCTGGCGCGCGGCTTCAGCTCCGCTTTCATGGTGATGGACCGCTTTGCCCGGCAGGCGCTGCGTCCGCGCGAGTATTGGGAGGGCGTGGTGGTGGGCGGGCTCATCTTTGCAGCCGTCTCCTGCCTCGCGCTCGGTTACGCCTGGGGGCTGAGCGAGGGGCGCTTCGCCGCACTGGCCTGCATCTTCGCCGCTGTGGTCAATGCCGCCGCCTTTACCAATGACCACTGGGTGGGCCGATATGTTTATGGCGTAGCCGCTGCGATGTCCGGCGTGGGTGCGCTCTGGATCATCGTGGACGTCTTTGGCGGCATCACTCTACCTCTCGCCGGCCCCATCGGAGCCCTTGCCATCCTGCTCGGCGTGGTCACCACCTGGATGCGGGGTTTCGGGGTTTTGTATCGGTGATGCGGCGGGGCAAGGTGATCTGCCTCTGCCGAGCACAGGATTCCGCGTGACAGCGTCTAGCCTGCTATGAGAGCATCTGGCGGAACTCTCGCATGAAGATTCTATTCATACTGCTTTTCACCCAGCTGGCTGCAGTGGCGGTGGCTGACGACCGGCTGATTCCGTTCGATGAGTTTTATCTCAGTGTGGACTTCAATGGAGAGCCAAAAGCGCGCGGAGTGCGGGTCAGCGTGAGGATCTCCCGCAGCACCCACCAGCCTGAAGGTGTGGCTGACATCAAGCTTACCCTGCCTGGGATTCCCTCCTCGATTCCGCCATTAAACAGCGATGAAGTATCAGCCTTGAAGGAGGCCTGCAGCGCCGCCAAGAACGATCAGGATTACCACCAAGAAGTCCGCTTTGACATTCATAAAACGATCTGGGAAGCGGCGGTGGTGGACGGCCAGAGGCAGGTGCGCATCCGGCGTGGAGGAGAAGCGCTGATCTCGCTGGAGCAGGTCGCCATGCTCAGAGAAAGCCTGGTTCAGGCAGAGGCGGCGCAGGCCTGGTATAAGAAACTGCTCACGGAGCACACGCTGCCACAGAAAACGGAGAGCGCCCACCCTCCGCATGCCCCCCGTTTTTTCTTGATCGCCAGTCTGGGCGCGGTGTCGGCGGAAGGGCTGGACTATGAGGTGTCTCTCACTCATTACGGAGCTCCGCTCGGCGACGGATATCGAGTCGATCATGGGGTGAGGTTTTTTGCTCTGGGCGGGAGCATGAGCACTACCAGCGGCACCTGGGTGAAGAGCATGCTGGACCACGTGACGCTGGCGCTGAATGCGGTGGGTAAAAAGCAGGCGTATCAATTTGAAGCACCGCCGGATGGGCCGCAGGACTCCGGAGGCAGATTCACCGTCACGGCCAATCTGGCCACACAAAAGGCGGACGTGACTTTTGTGCCAGGCCGGTTCTTTGGCCAACACTCTCCGGTGCAGGGTGCGTTTGACCTCGCGCATCTGACCGCCATCCGTGAGATCGTTGCGCAGGGCGAGGCGCGGAAGAAATGGTTCTCCGAGCACGAGGACTGGTTCTTCGAGCGGCAGTGATCGATTGATGTCCGTCAGCAGCGCGGTGCCTTATACCACATGCAGTTGAAAACGAGTCTGTCAGGATCACAGACAATGAGAGTGCGGCAGGCTCTGGAGCGTGAAAGCAAGAAGCAAAATTTGGAGTGCGGTTGCGGAGTGAGGCGCGGCCTGTCCTCCGTGGCTCGCAGAGCGAAGGGGGAAACGCAGCTGCCGCTTTGATTGATTCTTCGCTCACCCTGCGGGCTCCTTTCAGTCGTCTGTTTGCCTTCGGCTATCTCCGATACGCTCCGGTTCGCTTCGCCTGGCTCCGCAGGCGGGTGAGTATGCGCGGACCACAGGCACCCGAAGGCGGAGCATGCAGGGATGCGCAGGCGCGGTGTGCCTTCGAAAACCACGAGAGGCTCGAAAGCGGCAGCTGCGCTCATTCTTCGCTGCGCAGCCGCATTGATTCGCTATCGCTCACCCCTTCGGGGCAGCCTGCGGCCGTCTATCTCCGCTTCGCTCCGGTTCCAAATTCAGACGCACTCCATGCCTGCTGATGATCCTTCACCGCCATGCTGCGTGCCCAGGCATGCGGCGACTGGATGACAGACCTGTTTTCAACGAATCGTGGTATTACTTTTTCATCAGATACGCAAAAAAGTCCTTCAGGTCCGCGTCGCTCATGCCGGTGGTGAGGCCTTCGGGCATGAGGGAGATGGGGGAGGCTTCGAGCTTTTCGATGTCGGTCTGCTTGAAGGCGGTTTTGTTGCCGGCCATGTCTTTGAGCACGATGCCGCTGGCGTCCTGCGCGTCCATGAGGCCGGTGAGGATCTGGCCGCCTTTCGTCTTCACGATGTAGGCGCCGAAGCCCTCGCGGATCTCCATGCTGGGCATGAAGAGGTTGTCCAGCCAGAAGTCGGCGTTGGTGCGGTCATAGCCGGTGAGGTCGGGGCCGATCTTGCCGCCTTCGCCAAAGAGGGTGTGGCAGATGGCGCAGCGGCCCATGAACTGGATCTTGCCTTTGGCGGGATCTCCGAGGCCGGTTTTGACCACCGCCTTGATGCGCTCAGACTCCTTCTTTTTCTCGGGTGTCGGTCCGGTGGCCAGCAGGCCCTTCCAGTGCTTGTCGATGGCTGCATCAATCTCAGCGTCTTTGTGCAGGCTGAGCTGGCGCACGATGTCCACGGTGAACTGCTTGGCGGGGATCTTCCATTCGTTCACAAAGCTCACCAGAATTTGAGCCCATTCCTTGCGTCCGGCCATCACACGCAGGGCGTCCTCACGCAGCGCCTTGTCTCCGGCGATCTGGCCTTCCCAGCCCAGCAGCAGGGCCTCGGGGATGCGTTTGTCATCAAACTTGGCGGCGGCCTGCAGGATGCCACGCTTGAGGCTGGGTGGGTTGGTGCTCTTGAGGATGTTCACCATCGGCATCACCGCCTCCTGCTTGCCCAGTTCGGCCAGGGTCTTGGCGATGGCGATGCGCGCGGTGTTGCTGGCCTTCTTGTCTTCCAGCAACTTCAGCGCGCTTTTGAGCGCATCTGCGCTGCCGCTGCGCAGCGCCAGCGTGAGATCGCCGCCGCTCTGCTTGGCGATATAGTCATTGAGCGCCTTCGTCAGCGCCTCGGGCAGCTTCGGCATCTCCGCGCCTTCAAAGGCGGAGGCGATGCCGGCGATGAACTTGCCACGCAGCGCTTCGTCGTTCGTCAGCGCGAGAAGATCGGCGCAGGACTGCAGGTTTTCCTCACCTCCGGCCAGGGCGTAGCGTTTCGCGAGCTTCTCAGCGAGGTTGTCGCGGAAGAGCTTGGTCTTGAGGAAGGCGGTGTCGGATTTGAGGAAGGCGAAGACGGCTGAGCGTTCCTTCTCCGCCTTGGATTCCAGCGCCCACCATGCGAGGAGCGGCAGGTGGCCGCTGACGTCTTCCGCATCGCCGGCCCAAAGGAGGGGCAGGGCGGATTTGGCGGGGAGCTTCTTGGCGGTGGCGAGGATCTGAGCGCGCACTTCAGGGTGCTGCTCGGTCTTGGCTTCCTTCAGCAGGCCGTCCACATCGCGGCTTTCTTCTCCCACCATCTTCACGCACCAGCGGCGGATGTAGGGATCGTTGCTCGTGAAAGGCAGCTCATCAGCCAGTCCCAGCGCATCCAGCGCCCACAGGGTTTCGAGAGTCTGCGGCATGGCCTTCAGTTTAGGGCCCAGATCGGTGAGGTGACGCCACGCGATTTCGTGAATGGCCTGCTTCCGGAACCACTCGTTCGGATGGCTCAGATAGCTGAGAAGCTCGTCACCACTCGCCTTGCTGAGATCAAAGGGCTTCAGCTTCGGCGCGCCAGCGGCAGGGCGTACGCGGTAGATGCGGCCGCTCGTTTTGTGCCAGTCGTCGATGGGGCTCACGTGGCTGAGGCGGGTGTCGTACCAGTCGGCCATGTAGAAGCCGCCGTCCGGGCCCACACCGGCCCACACGGGGCGGAACCAGCGGTCAGGGGTGCTGAGCAGGTTTTCCTCGTCCTTGGTGCGGAAGGTGGAGCCTTCCGGGATGCGCTCGCTGACATACACGAGGTTTTGCAGGGCATTGGGAGCGATGATCTTGCCCTCGTAGGCGCTGCCAAGCAGCCCGCCTTCATACACGGTGAAGGCCTGCGGGAAGCGTTTATTGTCACCTTGATGGTTCATGTGCTCAAACCAGCCGAAGGCATACGGATTGGTCAGCGGGCCATGCTTGCCCCAGCCTTTGATGCCGTAGCTGCCCTGCTCGTAGTGCATGCCGCGGCTGGCACCGTTGGTGCCGGAGAAGAGGCGGCCCTTGCTGTCGATGTCCAGGCTGAAGGTATTGCCGCCGCCCTCGGCGTAGATTTCAAAGGTCTTCTTGATGGGGTGAAAGCGCCAGATGCACTGGCCCTCCCACTTCACGTTCTTGGTGCTGGCGCTGCTCACGTTGCCGGTGGTGGTGCTGCCATTGGCACCGTAGAGCCAGCCGTCCATGCCCCACTGCAGATTGGTGGCCACGCTGTGGGTGTCCTCCAGGCCAAAGCCGCTGAGCTCCACCTCAGGCGTGTCACTATCTGGCTTGGCATCAAAGTCCGCGTCTGGATAGCTCAGCAGGTAGGGCGGGTTCAGCACCCAGATGCGGCCCATGCCATGCAGCGCGGCGCTGGCGATGTTCAGGCCCGTGATGACGTCCTCGTGCTTGTCAAAGAAGCCGTCGCCATCCGTGTCTTCAAAGACGGTGATCTTGTCCGCGCCCTTCTCCCCGCGCGGTGGCGGCAGCGGCACCTTGTCAAATTTGGCGCGCAGGTGCTGGTCATAGCTGATGATCTTCAGCCCTGCGGGAAACTGGTACTGGCGGTACTGCACCACCCACATGCGGCCTTTGGAGTCCCAGCTTGCGTACAGCGGCTGCTCCACCACGGGCTCGGCAGCCATGAGGTCGATGGCGACATCGCTGCGTGTTTTGAATTTCTTCAGCGCCTCTTCCGGGGGCGTGGGCGGGGTGTCGTCGCGCATCACTCCGCGTCCGGCGCGGGTCTCCATGATCTTCTTCACCGCCTCATTGCCGGCCACGGCGTCGGGCTTGACGTTGGGGTCGGCGGCGAGCGCGGAACTGCCTAGCAGGAGGAGGAAAAGACGCGTGTTCATGGGCGGGGAGGATTAACAAACGGAGCGGCGGCGCATTCTTGCCAGCTTATCACCGGTTCCGGTATTTTCGTGTGACAGAAAAAGGGTGGCGACAGGGTTTGATTTCCGCTCCAATGCGATGAACGACTCCAAAGACACCCTATGGCTGACTCTTATACTGAAGTGACGACGCAAAACTGGTTCAGCCGCCTCGGCGAATCATTCAAAGGCATTCTCATGGGGCTCATCCTTGTCCCGTTCATGATTTTCATGCTGTGGTGCAATGAGAGTGAGGCCGTCACCTACGCCAAGAGCCTGAAGGAGGGGGCGGCTGTCATGGTGGAGGCCACGGCGAGCAAGATAGACCCTGGTCATGATCGCAAGCTGGTGCATGTGATGGGGGAGGCCGCTGCCGCTTCCGATGTTGTCGATACGCATTATGGCATTCGCGTGCCGGCTCTCCGTCTGGTGCGGCAGGAAAAAATCTACCAGTGGGTGGAGCACAAGAAAACGCAGACCCGTCAAAAAACCGGTGGCAGCGAGGAAACCACCACCACCTACACCTATGAGCGGAAATGGGCTGACAGTCCGGCGAACTCCACCGAGTTCAATCATCCCGAAGGCCACGAAAATCGTGGCAGCCTGATCGTGGGCGATGCCAACATGACGGCGAGCAAGGTCTCTCTGGGCGCCTACCGAGTGCCGGAAAGCTTTGTGAAGAGAATGGGCCGCCCGCAGGCGCATGCCGTGGCAGAGGCAGACCTGGCGCGACTGCCCGTTGATCTCAAGTCCCGAGCCAAGCTGAGCGCCGGAGTTTTCTACTTTGGTACAGATCCCCAGTCCCCCCAGATTGGCGATGTGAGAGTTTCCTTTGAAGTCGTGCCACCCGGCTCATTCAGCATCCTGGCGGCCCAGGTGGGCGACAGCTTTGAGCCCTACCAGACCAAAGCCGGCGACCCGATCGACTTCATCGAGTCTGGCGAAGTCAGTGCCGAAAAGATGTTCAAAGACGCTGCCGCCGCCAATGCCTTCATGACGTGGGTAAAGCGCTTTTTTGGCTTCGTCATCATGGCGGTGGGTTTCATTCTCATCCTGCGCCCCTTGAGCGTGCTGGGCAGCGTGGTCCCCCTCATTGGAAACATCATCGGGCTGGGGGCAGGTCTGATTGCCTTTGTGCTGGCCGGGGTCATTTCCTTCGTGGTCATCGCCGTCGCCTGGATCTTCGTCCGCCCGCTGCTGGCTCTGGCGCTGCTGGCCGTGGCCGCCGGGGGAGTTCTCCTCATGCAGAAGATGGCTGCGGCCAGAAAACCTGCTGTGGCATAGCGAAGTAAGCCTAAATATATTCCAATGTTTATGGTTGTTGCTCCCGTAAAGAGGTGTGTCACAGTACCTGACTGATGCGCCTTACCAGCAGTTCCAGCACCGCCGCACCCCTCGTGACGCGCTCCGCGCCGCCCACGTCGCAGGAGCTTACGGCCATGATGCCGTTTGGGCGGTATTCCGTGCAGGCACAGGTGGGCATCGGCGGCATGGGCACTGTTTACCGCGGCACCCAGCTCAGCCTGGGCCGTCCGGTGGCCATCAAGGTGCTGCGTGTGAGCGACGGCTACGACTTTGCCTTTGAAGACCGCTTTCGGCGCGAGGCGCGGGCCATGGCCACGCTGAACCACCCGAACATCGTCGCCATCTACGACTACGGCCACATCAGCACGGAGTTTCTCTTTTTCGTCATGGAGTTCGTCGATGGCACGGACCTCGGCGACATCATGCGCACCGGCCGCATGACGCGGGAGCTGGCGCTGCAGCTGCTGCCGCAGATCTGCGCCGGGCTGGAGTACGCGCACTCCAAGGGCATCGTGCACCGGGACATCAAGCCAGCGAACATCATGCTCACCCGCCAGGGCGAGGTGAAGATCACCGACTTTGGCCTGGCGAAGGATGTGATGCGCGCCCCATCCATGGTCACAGAAACGCACATGGTCATGGGCACGCCGGAGTACGCCGCACCGGAGCAGTTCAATGCGCACCGGCATGTGGACCACCGCGCAGATATTTATGCCCTGGGGGTGCTGATGTACCAGATGCTGACGGGGGCGCTGCCGCGCGGCTCCTGGCAGCCGCCCTCCAGCCTGCTGCCCGGACTGGACCCCCGCCTGGATGCGGTCGTCATTCGTGCGCTGATGAACGACCCCGGGCACCGCTACCAGTCTGTGGGCGACATGCGCCGCGCCATCGAGGCCGCGATGGTGCCCGCCGCGCAGGCTCCCAGCAAGCCCATGCCCGTGGCCCAGCCCAGCGCCGGGCGCATCCTCCTGCTGGAGGACGATCTCATGGTGCGCGATCTCATGCGCCGCGCCTTGGAAAAAGCCGGCTACGACGTGGTCGAAACCGGAGATGGCAAGGACACCCTGCGCCTCTACCAGGAAGCCATGTATCAGGGGCAGCCCTACGATCTGGCCATTCTCGACCTCACCATTCCCGATGGCATGTGCGGCCGGGAAACGATGCTCTACCTCCGGCGCATGGATCCGCAGATCCTCGCCATCGTCTCCTCCGGCTACCGGGACGATCCCGTGATGAAGGACTGCGCTGCCTACGGCTTTGCCGCCGCCCTGCCCAAACCCTACCAGGTGGAGGGCCTGCTGCAGATCGTGAATGGTGTGCTGGCTGTGGGGCGCAGGCGGACGCTATAAGCACATTGCCAGCAAGGGCTTCCTGTCTTTAAATAAACGGATGCTGACCCGGCTTAGAATCAAAGGCTTCAAAAATCTCTCTGATGTGGAGGTATTTTTTGGCCCCTTCACGTGCATTGCGGGTGCAAATGCGGTGGGGAAATCGAACCTTTTTGATGCCATTCGCTTTCTTTCCCTGCTAGCGGATATGAAGCTGGACGAAGCTGCACGTTCTATCCGGGCCGAAGACGATCGTAACGGAGACGTTCGCTCACTTTTCACTAATGACGGGTACGCCGTTGCCAAAGAGATCGAATTCGATCTGGACATGATTGTTCCTCGTGAAGCAGTGGATGAACTTGGACAGACTGGAGAAGCCTCCACTACCTGCCTCAATTACAAGCTGAGGATTGGTTACCGTGAAACTGCAGACGATCGCAGACAGCTTGGCGAACTTGAGCTGTTGTTTGAGGAATTAAACTACATCACACACACAGATGCAAGAAAACGGCTTCGTTTTCATCCTTCCAGGGCTTGGCTTGAATCGGTCATAGTTGGCCGTAAAACCAGCAAGCTCATTTCCACGCTGTCTGAAAGTGGAAAAACATTCGTGGTGCTGCATCAGGACGGTGCCGCGCGCACAGGGCTTAATAAACGTGGTGTTGGCTACAAGCGTGTTGCACGGCAGCTTCCACGTACTGTGCTTTCTGCGGGTGATGCGGACAGCCCGACGGTTCTCTGCGCGCGTGTCGAATTGCGCAGCTGGGAATTGCTGCAGCTAGAGCCTTCTGCGATGCGAGAGAGTGACAGCATCAATCAATCAACTGGTGTGGATGCCAGCGGTGCTCACATGGCGGCGACGCTTTATGAATTGGGTCGCATACCACTCATTCCAGGAACCCCGGCTGATCCTGAAGCTGTTTATCAACGGGTAAGCAACCGTCTATCAGAACTTCTGGGTGATGTTCGTGGTGTTGGGGTTGATGTGGATGAGAAGCGCGAACTTCTTTCCCTCTATTTGGTTGATCGCATGGGGGTCCGGACTCCGGCTCGTTCCCTGTCTGATGGCACCCTGAGTTTTATCGCGTTGGTCATCAAACAAATGGAAAGCCGTGGCAACAGGCTGCTTTGCATGGAAGAACCTGAGAATGGTATTCATCCACGCAGGATACCAGCGATCCTGGATCTGCTTCAGGATATTGCAGTGGATGTCTCGTCAGCGGTGGATGATGCCAATCCGCTTCGGCAGATAATAGTTAATACTCATTCTCCATCAGTGGTTCAGCAGGTGCCAGATGAGTCGGTCCTTTTTGCCGAGACCGTTCCGTCATGGACTCCCGGTAGAAAGACTTTTGAGAGGCTCGTTTTTCGTATCTTGCCTGATACTTGGCGCTCCAAGGATAACGATGACGAGATGATTGTAAAAAAAGCATCTCTGCTCGCATATTTGCGGGTGCCCGGCAAAAGGCGTGAATCAGAAGACGAGGAGCACAAGGAGCGTCGTGTCATTGACAGCGCGTATGTGCAGACAGTCCTTGAACTATGAACGACGAGCAAAGGATGACGCGACGCTTTACACTGCTTGCAGACGGACCTGGAGACGAGGCTTTAATGCCTGTATTGCACTGGCTTTGGAAGGAACATCGTCCTGACGAGTTGTGCATAGGACACTTCGCCGATCTGGAGTACAGCAACCTCAAAAGCCGTGCACTGGAAGACAGGCTTGTGCCAGCACTGGATATATATCCTTGTGATTTGCTGTTTGTGCATCGTGATGCCGAAAGAGAGGGGGCTGAAAAACGAATGAGAGAAATTCAGGCTGCGATGGCTGCTAAGTTGGCGGCAGGCAGCAGTCCTCCTGTCGTCTGCGTGGTGCCTGTGCGCATGAGCGAGGCATGGATGCTTTTCGATGAAAGAGCCATACGCAAAGCTGCTGCGAATCCCAACGGAACGATGCGCTTGCATCTGCCTCCCATATCCAAGGTGGAGCAGATGCCTGATCCAAAAGCCAAGCTTCGCGAATTGCTACAAGAAGCGTGTGGTCTTCCCACTCAGCGTCTTCGTGGGTTTAATGCCTCTCGCGCTGCAAGGCTGGTAACTGAGTTTATCGAGGATTTTTCACCACTTCGTGAGCTTACTGCTTTTGCACGCATGGAAGCAGAGTTCAAACGAGTGAAGCTTTAACCCTCCTCTCACACCACCCGTGTCGCCGCCTGGGATTCCATGGCCTGCCACACGGCGTGTACTACGCGCATGTAGTTCATGCCTTCGCCAAAGTCGGGTCGTGGGCGCGGAGCCTTGGCATCGCGCACAGCGGCGATGAAATCGCGCTCCACCGTCCAGCTGCGCTGCATCCGCGTGGGGATCTGCATGGATTCCAGCTTGCCGCCGCGTTTGCCCAGCTGGAGGTCGTCCGTGCTGAAGTCATAGCACAGCGTGCCTTCGGAGCCAAAGATCCACAGCTTGTCCGTGGGTGCATGTGCCGCCACGCCACTGAAGAGCATCGTGGCCTCGATGCCGCTGCGGAATTTGGCCATCACATGCACAAAGTCCGGGATGTCCACCTCCACGCCTGCGCGTTCGGGAATGACGACATTGCCACGTGCCTCCACCTCCACGATGTGGCCCAGCCAGTGCTGCAGCACCTCGGTGTAGATGCCCAGCGTCAGGATCTGGATGCCGCTGAGTGCGGACTCCTGCCGCCAGTGTGCGGGCTTGGAGGCGTCAAGCCAGGCGTCGTTAAAGCTGTGCAGCAGCACCTGGTGCGGTTTGCCGATGGCGCCGTCCTCCAGCAGCTTTTTCACCAGCTCCCCGCCCTTCATGCCGTGGGGTGCGGGGCAGATGGCGGTGACCAGCTCCGGGTAGCGCATGGAGGCCTCCCACATCTGATTCGCCTCCGGCAGGGAGGCCGCCATGCGCGCCTGGGTAAAGACGTGCTTCCCATGCTGCAGCGCGTAGCACGTCATCTCCGCGTGCATGTAGGGGTGCGTGCCGATCCATACCACGTCCACATCCCGGGAGGAGGCCACCTCCTCCCAGCGCTCCACCGCCTGCGCCTCGGGGGCAAACTCCCGGCAAAAGGCCTCTGCGCTGGCCAGGCTGCGGTTGGTCACCTGCACGATCTGCACGCCGGGGATGGCCCGCAGGCCGGGCATGTGGCGGGATTTGACGATGCCACCGGCGCCGATGATGCCGATGCGGACGGGTTGCTCTGTTGCACTCATGGTCGTATGGAGTGTGGCACCTTTGGAGCCAACATCCAAGCCCCGCATGCAAATCCTGCACATCTTCATCTCCCCCGAGCACATTTATGTGGGCCACCACGGCCTGCCCCCAGGCACCACGCCGATGATCGAGGTGCCGGAGGTGGAATGCGTGGCCGGCCAGGGCCTGCGCGGCGACCGCTACTGCGGCTGGAAGGAGGACTACAAAGGGCAGGTGACCTTCTTTGAGCATGAGCAGTACGAGCGCCTGTGCGAGCAGTTCAGCATCATGGGCGTGCCCCCATCTGTCTTTCGCCGCAATGTCATCACCAAGGGCATCGACCTCAACACGCTCATCGGCGTCGAGTTTGAGGTGCAGGGCGTCCGCTTCCTCGGTACGCAGGAGGCCGCGCCCTGCCACTGGATGAACCAGGCCTTTGCTGAAGGTGCCGAGGCCGCGCTCAAAGGCCACGGCGGCCTGCGCGCCAAAGTTTTGAATGACGGCACCCTGTGCAAATCATGAACACACCTTTTGCAGCCGCATTGCTGGCCGGTGGCCGCTCCATCCGGATGAAACAGGACAAGGCCCTGCTGCACTGGCATGGGCAGGACCTGTGGCAGGCGCAGCTGCACAAGCTGCAGTCGATCGGTGCCGCGCGTGTGCTGCTCTCCTGCCGCCGCGAGCAGCCTCTCTACGTGAGCCCCAGCGAGGGTGTGGAGGTGGTGCATGATCCCGAGGGCGTGGATGAAGGCCCGCTGGGTGCCATCACCCGCTGTCTGGAGCAGGTGCAGATGCCTCTGCTCGTGCTGGCCGTGGACATGCCCTGGATGACTGCTGCCTTTCTGCGCGAGCATCTCGTGCCGCACACGGAGCCGGTGACAGGCTGCTTCTTCCGCGGTCCGCACGGAGACGAAACCCTCGCAGGCCTCTACGTGCCCGCCATGCTGCCATTCATGAAGGAGGCGCTGGCTCAAAAGGACTACAAGCTTCAGCGCGTGGTCGAAGCGGCCGTCCACTCAGGACTGGCTTTGACCCACCCGCTGGAAGAGGCGCACCTGCCCTTCTTCCACAACGTGAACACGCCGCATGACCTGAAGCACTGAGGAGGCAAGCTACCGCAGCTCATGCCCCAGGATCGCCAGTGTGGCGATGCCTGCCGTCTCTGCCCGCAGCACGAGCGGCCCGAGCGTGACCGGCATAAAGCCCGCAGCAAAAGCCTGCGCTTCCTCCTCGGACGTGAAGTCACCTTCGGGTCCGATCAAGACCGCCACGCTGCATGGCTTGGCCGCTGACAGCGCCTGCTTCAGCGTGCGTGTGTGCTCGCTCAGTGCGGGGATGAGCTTGCATTCGGCCTCAAACTTGAGCGCCTTGGAAAAAGGTGCTGGTGCATGCAGTTCCGGCACAAAGGGCGTGTGGCACTGCTTGGCGCTTTCGATCATGTGTCTGCGCCACTTGGCCAGCTTCTTCTCCGTCTGCGCGGCATCGAGATGGATCACCGTGCGCTCGGTGATGACGGGCTGCACACTGGCCGCACCCAGCTCCACCGCCTTTTCCAGCAGCCACTCGAAGGGCTCGGCCTTGATCAGTGCCGGCAGCAGATGAATCGAGGTGGCAAAGGGCGGCACCATGCTCTCGCTGAGAATCCGCGCCTGCACTTCGGCTTTGGAGACGTGCGCGATCTCGCACACGGCCACGCGGCCTGCGCCGTCGAAGATCTCGATGTTGTCTCCAGGTTGCTTGCGCATCACCCGGCCACAGTGCTGCGCCTCATCGCCGGTGAGCTTGAGATGTGGTGTGGCCCATTCGGAGGCAGGGAGATGAAAGCGCGGCAGGGACATGTCAGCGCTTCATGAGGGCTTCGATCTCGTCCGCCTCGATGGGGATGTGCGCCATGAGATCGATGTTTTCCTTTTCGCCGATGAAGATGTTGTTCTCCAGGCGCACGCCCAGCTTCTCCTCGCGTATGTAGATGCCCGGCTCCACCGTGAAGACCATGCCGGGCTGCACGGGTTTCCACATGTGGCCCACGTCATGCACGTCGATGCCCAGCGGGTGGGAGGTGCCATGGGGGAAGTATTTTTTATACGCCGGCTTTTCGGGGTCCTGCTTGGCCACGTCTTCCGCCGTGATCAGGCCCAGGCCCAGCAGCTCCTGCTCCATCAGCTTGCCCACCTGCTCCTGGTACTCGCGGATGATGATGCCCGGGCGCAGGATCTTGCAGCACTGCCTGAAGACGCGCAGCACTGCGTCGTAAACCTGGCGCTGGCGCGGGGTGAACTTGCCATTCACCGGGATCGTGCGCGTCAGGTCGGCGTTGTAGTTGCCGTAGTTCGCGGCCACGTCCAGCAGCAGCAGTTCGCCGTCCTGGCACTGGCAGTGGTTGGTGATGTAGTGCAGCACGCAGGCATTGGCCCCGCTGGCGATGATGGGCGTGTAGGCAAAGCCGCGCGCGCGCTGGCGGATGAACTCATGGGAAAGCTCCGCCTCGATCTCAAACTCCTGCACGCCCGGCTTCACAAACTTCAGCAGGCGGTTGAAGCCATCGCCTGTGATGCGGATGGCCTCGTTCAGCGCGGTGATCTCGTGCGGGCTCTTGATGACGCGCAGCTCGTGCATCAGCTGCGCCAGGCGGTGGTAGTGGTGCAGCGGGTACTCATGCTGGCAGCGCCGAGTGAAGCGCATCTCGCGCGTCTCCGTGGGGATGGTGGCGCGGATGTGCTCGTTCGAGTTGAGGAAAACGTGGTCCGCCTGGCACATCACGCTGCGGAACTGCGTCTCGAAATCCTCCAGCCAGTGCACGCGCTTGATGCCGCTGCGCTCCGTGGCCTGCGGCTTGGTCAGCTTCTCGCCCTCCCACACGGCGATGTGCTCGTTCGTCTCGCGCACAAAGAGCATCTCCCGCTGCTTTGGATCAGCCGCATCAGGATACAGCACCAGGATGGTCTCCTCCTGATCCACACCGCTCAGGTAAAAGAGATCGCTGTTTTGGATGAAGCTCAGCGAGCCGTCCGCATTCGTCGGCAGCACGTCATTCGCATGCACGATGACGACGGACTGCGGCGGCAGCTTGGCGTACAGGTGTGCACGGTTCGAGGCAAACAGTTCGGCGGGCAGGGGTTGGTAGCGCATAGAATTTGGGGCAAGCGTACCGCTTGCGGCAGCTGGCGAAATTGCACGCGGCCCGGCACTTGCACCACCTTATTTCGCCGGGACCGCCTTCGGCGGATGGCGGTCGGCGTGGATCCACTGCTGGGTCTCGATCCAGAAGGCCTCCACCGGCAGCGCAAAGGTGGTCACACGGTCCACTCGGGCGATGTTGATGCCCACGATCTTGCCCTCCAGCGTGGCCACGGGGCCGCCCATGTCCGTGGGCAGCAGGGGGATGTCGTGCTGCAGCACTTCGGGGAAGTTGTCATTGCGCAGGGAGACGCCGCCGTTGGCAAAGTCCTCGCCATTCCAGTTGTCCAGCACCTTGGTGCGGCTGGCCAGGCGCACGCGGCAGGTTTCCTCCTGTTTGTTGCGCAGAATGTGCAGCTCCAGTGTCTCCCCGGGCTGCCGCTGTTTGATGATGTCATGCACGCGCTGGAAATCAGACGCGTTTTCTCCTGCGATGCGCAGCAGCACATCCCCCTCCTTGAGGCCGGCGGCCTCGGCGGGGCTGTCGCTGGCCACGCCCACGATGCGCACGCCCTTGCCGGTCTGGGCGGGCTTTTCCTCCATGCGGATGCCCATGGCAGCGCCTTCGCCACGGATGCGGCGGGTCCGGGCACTCACGATGCCCAGCTTGGTCTCCGTGCCGGCATCCGCCACACTGCAAAGCCACTGCCCCAGCGGCAGGGAGCGTGCGGCTTCCAGGGATGCCGGATGCAGGCCGGAAATGCCCACAGCCTGGGCCAGCACCAGATCCAGCTTTGGCTCGCGGTGCACCTCGCGCAGGTCGGCCTTGCGTCCGTCGCTGAACTTGATGCGGGTTTTTTCCAGATCCGGCACCTCGCTGGCCTTCATGAGCACATACCCGTCATTTCCCACGATGGTGGCGGTGCCGATGATGCGGCCCAGCACGCTCTCCACCCGGGCGGAGCACCCGATGGTGTGGGGCTTGAGATTTTGAATGGCCGCCAGCGTGTGCCTGCCATTGGTGCGGTCTTCCAGCGGCAGGGTGGGGCGGGAGGGATCGGCCTGCAGCAGGAGGGGGCTGAGAAGCAAATGCCCAAGCACGAATGCCGAAACCCTCAGCGCATGAGGCGCAGACGGTCGCTTGTCGGCAGAGCTGGTGTTCCCCTTCGTCATTCGGTTTTACTCATGCTTCATTGCCCTTCGTCCTGGGGCTTTTGCGCCAGCTGGACGGAGATCTCGTGTTCTTTGCCCTGGGTGCGCAGCTTGAGCTTCAGCTGGTCCCCGGCGGCGCGCGCGCGCACGGTGGCGCTGAACTGCTGCTGGTCCGTCATGGGGTCGCCATTCACACTCAGGATGACATCTCCCGTGCGGATGCCCGCCTTCAGTGCGGGAGAGCCCTCGATCACATCCGCCACGGCCACCTCCAGGTCGTCGCTCATCACCGTGGCCACACCCAGGTAGCCGCCGGCACCTACGCCCCAGGTCTTGATCACCTGGGACTTCTGCATCGCGTCCCATGAGCGGAGAAAGGGAGCCATGGACACATGCACGTTCTGGTCCCGGCCTTCCCAGATCTGGCTGTGGATGCCGATGACCTCGCCGTTGAAATTGAAAAGCGGGCCGCCCGAGTCGCCGCCCATCAGCACGCAGTCGCTGTGCAGGCTGTTGGCCGTCTGCTTGATGATCTTGCCCACGCGCAGCACCGGGCCGCGCGCCTTGTCAAAGCCACCTGGATGCCCCAGTGCAAAGCACCACTCGCCGGGCTGCACCTTGGTCACCTCCCGGCTCAGGTTTACAAAGGGCCAGGGCTTGCCCCGGTCCTTCAGCCGGGCCAGGGCGGCGTCGGTGGTTCTGTCCAGCCCCAGGGATTTGGCCGTGGTCACGCTGCCGTCCTCCAGCACCACCTTCAGGTCCCGGCCGGGCTTGTCGGGCACGTGGGCGGCGGTCAGGATCAGCCCGTCGGCGGAAATGATGACCCCGCTGGCCGTGCCGTTCCCCGCCTGGATGGCCACCACTGCCTGCCGCACCCGGGGCAGAAGCTGCTGCACCTCCTGCTGGATGTGCTGCAGCATGGCGATGTCCGTGCTGGCACCCGCAGCCTCCGCCGGACGATCAGCCGCCCGCACCTGTCCGATGTGCAGGATTAAGCCGGATAGAAGCAAAAAGGGTGCGCGCATGAGTGGCGGGTGGAAAAAACACCAACGGCCGAATCTTGGAAAATTGTCACTCAAGAGTGAGTTCAATTCAAGCCGGTATCTCAATCTTCCTGCGGCTGCCATAGGCGCTCCGCCGCAGGAAGCAAGGAGGATGACCCGGGAGGTACCAGTGCGATGACGAGGTCCACGGGAATGATCACACCGTCCAGGTCGCGGCGGAAGTTCCGCGCATGGGCGTCCGTGACCAGCACGCCATCCCGCTGGCGGTACCATGTGACGCCATGCACTTCGGGATTGACGATATGGGTGTCGGCCACACGCTTAGATCCGTGCGCCAGGAAAAAGGCCTCCGCATCTTCCAGGGTGGCGGGCAGGTTTTCATCCTCCGGGATGAACGGCTGCTCCACTGCCATCTGCGGATCCCGGTCCGATCCCGTGACCTTGCCCAAGTAGCGGGTGGTCATACCAAACACATCGTCCATAATGGCCCAGCGGCGCAGGTATTCCGAAGGCAGGGCCGCCCGCATCATCAGGCGGGTTTTGTTTTGAAAAGTGCGCGGATCGAGCAGCTTTGTCTCGTCCATGATCCGGCCGTAGAAGCCGGGCAGGGTGTGCTTGATGACAATCTCCGACTGATCGGGAATGAAAACTGCATGCTCTCCACCTACGAAGGCCGGAGGGCAGCTTAGAATGGCGGCACCAGCCTCCTCCGCCAGACGGCTCAGCTCGCCTTCACGGGCGGCGGGGACGAGCTTGCCCGATTCGCAGCCAAAATAGAGCGAACGGCCTGCTCCCGCGAGACGCGCGGCTGATTGGAGCAGATCGCCCGTAACTTTTTTGGGTCCGTGATGATGACAGCCTTGGGCTTCATGCAGGGAGCTTAGCATGCGGTCCGGGACCGTCACCTGAAAAAAGGCACTGAGGGAAGGCTGATTCCCCGGTTGAACATCTTCCCGGGCTGCGCTTCTCTCAGTCGTCATACCCCCACACATACTGTTTACATGAACTACGATCTCATCGTCATCGGCGGCGGGCCTGCGGGCTACGTCGGAGCCATCCGCGCAGCACAGCTTGGCAAGAAAGTGGCCTGCGTCGAAAATGACCGCGCCGGGGGCACCTGCCTGAACTGGGGCTGCATTCCCACCAAGGCCCTCCTGAAAAACGCCGAGCTCTACCACACCCTGACCCACCGCGCCGAGGAGTTTGGCCTCAAGATCGGCAGTATCGAGTATGACTGGTCCAAGGTGATCGGCCGCAGCCGTGGCGTGAGCGACAAGCTCAACAAGGGCATCGAATTCCTCTTCAAGAAGAACAAGGTGGACTACCTGCGCGGCACCGCCAGCATACCCGCCGCCGGCAAGGTGGAAGTGACCGCTGCCGACGGCAGCAAGGAGACGCATGACGCGGCGAACATCCTCATCGCCACCGGCGCGAAAAGCCGCCCGATGCCCGGCTTCCCCTTCAATGGCAAGACCGTCATCGGCAGCAAGGAGGCCCTCACCCTCGCCGAGCAGCCGAAGAGCGTCATCGTCATCGGCGCTGGTGCCATCGGCATTGAGTTTGCCTATTTCTTCAACGCCTACGGCACCAAGGTGACCGTCGTTGAAATGCTGCCTGACATCCTTCCTGTGGAAGACACCGAAGTCAGCAAGACCCTGGAAAAGAGCCTGACCAAGGCCGGCATCCGCATCCTGACCAACACCAAGGTCACTGGCACCTCCGAGGACGGCAAGGGCGTGAAGATCAGCGTGGAAGGCGCGGCCAATGAGACCCTGGAGGCCGACGTCTGCCTCGTCGCCATCGGCGTGGCTCCCGTGCTGCCCGGCGGCATGGAGATCAAGCTCACCGAGCGCGGCTGGCTCCAGACCGACGACCGCTACCAGACCTCCGTCAAAGGCATCTACGGTGCCGGCGACATCATCGGGCCGCCCTGGCTCGCCCACGTGGCCAGCTACGAGGCCGTGCAGGCGGTGGAAGGCATCTTCACCAAGCACAAGCCCAAGAAGGTCGGCGTCTTCCCAGGCTGCACCTACTGCCATCCGCAGGTGGCCAGCATCGGCCTCACCGAACGCGCGGCCAAGGAGAAGGGCCTCAAGTTCAAGGTGGGCAAGTTCCCGTATGTGGCCAGCGGCAAGGCTCTCGCCGCCGCCGAGCCCGAAGGCTTCGTCAAGATCCTCTACGGCGAGCCGCACGGTGAGATCATCGGCGCGCACATGATCGGCAGCGAAAGCACCGAGATGATCGCCGAGATCGGCCTCGCCATGAACCTGGAAGCCACCTGGGACGAAATCGAAGCCACCATCCACGCCCATCCGACCCTGTCGGAAATGGTCAAGGAGGCAACGGAAGTCGCCAAGGGGCATCCGATTCATGTGTGATTGCGCTGAACTTTTAGCTTCATCTATTCAAACGGGCGGTCAGAAATGGCCGCCCGCTTTGGCAATGAAGGATCAACATCCTCCAAGTGCTCATAACCTGTCTTGCACGCCCAAACTTTGCCTCTAACATCAGGTGAGATGTCACCCGCCGCTCAATCTTTGCTGAACATGAACCGCTTGGATCGCACAGCGATTTCGGTGGGCACGTTCGAAGACCAGCGGCGCGAGGATTACGAATACTGGATGTCGCGTCCGGCGCGGGAGCGCTTCCTAGGCATCGAAAAACTACGACTCGCTTACTATGGAGAGGATGCTCTCAGACGATCTGACCGAGTTTTTGAGGTATCTCAACGAGGAGAAGGTTGAGTATCTCTTGATTGGCGGCTGGGCAGTGGGCTACCACGGCTACCCGCGACTGACCCAGGACATGGACGTTTGGGTGGAGATGAGTGTCGAAAATGTCCATCGCATCCAGAAGAGCTTGGAACGATTTGGTTTTAAACCAGGTACAATCGATGAATCATTGTTCCTTAAACCAGGAAACATTGTTCGTTTTGGTTTTCCCCCGAACCGGATTGAGATTCTCAATCAGATTTCAGGCGTCGAATTTGCCGAATGCGTTTCGCGCAAACAAATGGCCGATTTCGACGGCCTTACGGTGCCGGTCATCGCATTGGAAGATTTGATCCGCAACAAACGAGCGAGTGGTCGGCACAAGGATTTGGCGGATATTGAGGGATTGAACGCGGACGAATGATTGCCTCCAAGGCCAACGGTTCCTGACAAGGAGCTGCCTTGTTTCTCGTATAAGCACCTCCACCATGAACCGCCGCCAGTTCCTCCACACCGCCTCTGCATCTGCTGCTTCCCTCGCGGCCTCCTCCTGCACTACGACCACACGCAGGGCGGACAAGCTGATCATCGACACCCATCAGCATCTCTGGGGCGGCGATTTCGTGAATCCCCCCTGGGTCAAAACAGCGCCGGAAGTGCTGCAGCACACCTTCCTCACGCCGGAGTATCAGGAGGCCATGCACGGCCTCAACGTGAAGGCCATCTACATGGAGGTGGATGTGGCCCCGAAAGACCACATCAAGGAGGCCGATGCCATCGTGGCGCAAATCCTTGCGCGGAACACCCCCACCGTCGCCGCCACCATCGGTGGACGTCCCGCGTCACCGGATTTCGAGACATACGTGCAGCGCTACGCGGGCACTGGCATCGTCAAAGGCCTGCGCCAGGTGCTGCATGGCCCCTCCACGCCTGCTGGCTACTGCCTGCGTCCTGACTTCGTGCGCGGTGTGCAGACGCTCGGCAGGCACGGTCTCAACTTTGAACTCACCATGCGCCCCACGGAGCTGCACGATGCCGTGAAGCTCATCCAGCAATGCCCGGAGACGCACTTCGTCCTCGATCACTGCGGCAATGGCGACCCGAAGGCCTTCAATCCCAAGCTCGGGCCCGGCCTGCCACGCACCTGCACCGCCGACGGCTGGAAGCGCGGCATCGATGCCGTGGCCGCATGCCCCGGCGTGATGTGCAAGATCAGCGGCATCGTCGCCTTCGTGCCGCCCGGTGAGTGGCGCGCCGAAGATCTCGCCCCGGTCGTCAATCACTGCCTCGATGCCTTCGGCCCCGACCGCGTCTTCTTCGGCGGCGACTGGCCCGTCTGCCTCCTCGGCAGCCGTCTGCGCGGCTGGGTGGAGGCGCTGGACCAGATCGTGGCAGACCGCCCCTTCAGCCACCAGCGCAAGCTCTGGTCAGGCAACGCGAGCAAGTTTTACAAGCTCTAGCCGGGATGTGCCCACGAAAGCAGCGCCGGGCCTGCCTGACGCCAGACGGCATCTTCAAACCAGTCTGATTTGATGTGGGTGTAGTGCGGCACTCCCGCTTTTTTCCATGCGATGATCAGGCCCTTCGAGGCCGGAGACACCTCGTGCACCTGCCGTTTGGGGATCTGAAAACACCGCAGCAAACCTGCATTCATAACAACCTCGGCATCAGAAATCCGCAGCAAAGGAGCCGGCCGCCGCCGCCGCCAGAACCAGTAGCACGCAAGCATGCCGATGAGAATCAGACCGCGCAGCCAGTGCTGCAACACAAGCAGCACCAGGTAACAATACAGCGCTTTTGCAGCCGGAGATCTCGGGTCGGGAAAGCGTCGGAGCTCGAAAGACTGGATCATGGAGTCGGGTTGCATGAGAAAATGTGAGGAGGACCAAGAAGCGGCTCAGTCCAGCGTCTGCCGGTACCTCAGCACGCCCACGATCAGCGCCACGATCGCAAACAGCCCGATCTGCCACAGTTGCAGCGAGATGTCTGCAAACGTGTTCCCCTTCAACAGCACCCCGCGCACGATGCGCAGGAAGTGCGTCAGCGGCAGCACCTCGCCGATGGCCTGCGCCCACTGCGGCATGCCACGAAAGGGAAACATGAAGCCGGAGAGCAGCAGCGAAGGCAGGAAGAAAAAGAACGAGCCCTGCACCGCCTGAAGCTGGTTGGTCGCCAGCGTCGAAAACGTGATCCCCACCGCAAGGTTTGCCGCGATGAAGACAAACGCAGCCACAAACAGCAGGCCGATGTTCCCCACAAACGGCACATGAAACAGGAAATGCGCCGCCAGCAAAATGAGCACCACCTGGATGTAGCCCACAAACAGGTAGGGGATGATCTTGCCCAGCAGCACTTCAAACGGCCGCGTCGGCATGGAGAGCAGGTTTTCCATTGTGCCGCGCTCCCGCTCGCGCGTGATGGCCAGCGCGGTGATCATGACCATCGTCATCGTCAGCACCACGCCCATGAGGCCGGGCACGATGTTGTACTGCGTGATCGCCTCGGGATTGTACAGTGCATGGATGCGCAGATCGATGGGCGCATCGCCCTGCGCCAGGTAAGACAGCGGACCTTTGAAGTCGTTGATGAGCGCCGTGGTCAGCAGCGGGCGCAGGATGTTGATGGCGTTGCTTGTTGCCGCAGGGTCGGTGGCATCCGCTTCGATGAGCACCGTTGGCTTGTCGCCGCGCAGCAGATCGCGTGAGAAATCCTGCGGGATGGTGATGACAAACTGCACTTCCCCATGCTCCAGCACTTCGCGTGCCTCGTCCTCGCTCTGCACCTGCCGCACAAACTCGTAGTAGCCGCTGTTGCGGATGGCGCTGAGCAGCGTGCGCGCCTGCGGGCCGTGGTCGTTCACCAGCACGGCTGCGGGCAGGTGCTTGGGGTCGGAGTTGATCGCGTAGCCAAACAGCGTGAGCTGCAGCAGCGGAATACCCACCATCATGCCGAACGTCACGCGGTCCCGCCGCATCTGGATGAACTCCTTGATGATGATGGCCAGGAAGCGCGTGATGGAAAAGTAGCGCTTCATGCGGCGGCAAAGTTGTCCTTCGATTGGTCCATCAGGTGGATGAACACGTCCTCAAGGCCGGAGCGGATCAGCGTCCATTCATAATCCTTGCGGAAAGGTGCGATGGCCTGCTCCAGCGCCGACGCATCTCCACCGCTGACATGCAGCGAAGTGCCAAAGGCCACCGCCTGATGCACGCCCGGCTTTCCACGGAGCGCTCCGGCAAGCTTCAGCAGATCGCCGCCTTTGACCTGCCAGGTGGTGAGATGCGCACTCTCGATCACCTGCTGCACCGTGCCATGGGTGAGCAGATCGCCATATGCGATGTAGGCCAGCCGGTGGCAGCGCTCGGCCTCGTCCATGTAGTGCGTGGTGATGAGAAACGTGAGCCCCTCGGCGGCCAGCTGGTGGATCTGCTCCCAAAAATCACGCCGTGCCTTCGGATCCACGCCGGCGGTGGGTTCGTCCAGCAGCAGCAGCTTAGGCTCATGGATCAGGCAGGCCGCCAGCGCCAGTCGCTGCTTCCAGCCACCGGACAACTGGCCTGCCAGCTGGCGGTCACGCCCGGCCAGACCCAGGCGCTCAATGGAGGCGGCCACCGCATCCCTGCGGTTTTTCACGCCATACATGCGCGCCACAAAGTCCAGATTCTCGCGAATGCTCAGGTCCTCGTAAAAGCTGAAGCGCTGCGTCATGTAGCCCACCTGCTTTTTGATCTCCTCGCTCTGCTTGATCACATCAAAGCCCAGGCACGAGCCGCTGCCGCCATCGGCCTTCAGCAGGCCGCACAGCATGCGGATAAAGGTGGTCTTGCCACTGCCATTGGGGCCCAGGAATCCGTAGATCTCCCCTGTGCGTACCTGAAGGTCGATCTGGTTCACGACTGTGCGCGTGCCGAATCTCTTCGTCATGCCCTGCACGTCGATGGCCAGATTCTCGCTCATCGTTTTATGGGGCAAATTCGACATCCACCGGCTGTCCCGGATGCAGCGTGGCTGCCACGGCATCGTCAAAGCGCAGCTCAATCATGAAGACCAGCTTGCTGCGGTTTTCCTGGCTGTAGATCACCGGTGGTGTGTACTCGGCCTGTGGGGCGATGAAGCTGATCTTCGCAGTCAGGGCTTCGGCAGCGCCATCCAGATGCACCTTCACTGCATCGCCCACCTTCAGCTTTGCCAGGCGTGTCTGTGGCACAAAGGTGCGCACCTTGATGTTGGCCGGCGGAAGCAGGGAAACGACGGGCCGGCTTGCCGCCACCATTTCGCCCTCGCGATACAGCGTGTCATTCACCACGCCGGCCTGCGGGGCGCTCTGCTGCTTCTGCGAGAGGTCCCACTCGGTCTTCGCCAGCGTGGCCTCGCGTGCCTTGACCTCCGCCTCCAGCGCCGCCACCGCATCGCTTCGCAGGCCCAGCGCGGCGGTTTTCAGGTCCGCCTCCAGCTGCTCCACGCGGCGCTGGTTTTGGATGTTCAGGCTGCGGGCCTGGTCCGTGCTTTCCACCGCCACCGCTCCCGATTTCGTCAGATCCATTTGCCGTGCAAACTCGATTTCCGAGAGCGCCAGCGCCTCACGCGCCTGCTTCAGCTGCGCCTCCAGCGACGCGATCTCCGTCGGCCTCTTGCCCTTTTTCGCATCCTCCAGCGTGTTCTTTGCCTGCTGCAGCCGCTGCGCCGCTTCATCACGCGCAGCAGTCTCCGCCACATTTTCCAGCGCAAACAGCACATCCCCCGCCTTCACCTGCGCACCGCGCTGCACTTTCAGCTTTGTCAGCTTGCCACCAAGTGGCGCAGACACATAAACAAACTCCCCTTCCACATACCCCTGAAGCACATTCGACGGCGGCTTCTCACAGCCAGCCAGCCCGAGGATCATGATCAGGACGCCGAGAGATGGAAACAGCTGCTTCATCATGGGGTGGGGAATGGCACACCGGTTAACCCGTTATGCATGAGTTGCAAGGCGTGGGCGCATCCGCTTCAAGGCCAGGCTCGACTTTCTCACTCGCTGCTTCAATGTGATCGTCCGATGAGCACGCCAGACGCAACGGATCATTCGCTGGCCGCAGTCAACGCGGCACTGACTCCAGCGGACAAAATTCAGCTCCTTCGTCAGATGCATCGCATCCGTGCCTTTGAAATAACGGCGCTGCAGCATTACCAGGCTGGCCGCATGGGCGGCTTTCTCATTCTTCAAACTGGGCAGGAGGCCATACCGGTGGCAGTCCGCTCCATGATGGGACCGCAGGATCATAGTATTTGCAGCCTGCGCGGCATGGGCACTGCCATCGTGTCGGGAATGAGCATGCGGGAGGGCATGGCGGAGCTGTTTGGACGCGCCACCGGCTGCGCCCGGGGCAGGGGAGGCCTCTTGGGCTTCTACGCACCTGAGCATCGTCACTGGGGCGGCCACGGCTATGCAGCTACGCAGACGGCCCTCGCTGCCGGTCTTGCGTTCGGACTTAAACATCAGGGCAAAACCGGGGCGGTGTTCTGCTTGCTCGGTGATGGCGCGGTCAATCAGGGCACTTTCCACGAGTCCTTGAATCTCGCCTCGCTTTTCAGTCTGCCGGTGATCTATCTCATCGAAAACAACGGTTATGCCATGGGCACTCAGGTGAGGCGTTCTTCCGCTGTTCGTGGCTCATTGGCTCAGCGCGCTGCAGGCTACAACATCGAGTGGGATCTCATCAACGGCGACAGCGTCTATGAGATCCGAGCCAAGCTACAGCCCGCGATTGAGCGCGCCCGTCTTGAGCAACGCCCCACTGTGCTGGAGCTTTCCACCTACCGGTTTGAGGGCTTCACCATCGCAGATGCCAACAAGTTCAAATACCGCACCAGGCAGGAAGTGGAAGAGAAGCATAAGAACCACGACCCGCTTATTGAGACTTGTATAATAGCCT
>DDFC01000024.1:0-255 GCA_002336895.1 Verrucomicrobiaceae bacterium UBA1938
CTGCGGCGGCAGGAACCGGCATGGCGGCTGCCACGGCGGAAGGCGCAGGCATTGATGGTGCTGGCATCGACGGCGCAGGCATTGCCACCGGCACGGCGGCGCTCACTGGCTTCACCGTTCCCGTCGTTCCCGTGGAGGGTGCAGGCGGCGGCATCATCGCAGGCATCGGCATCGCAGGCATGTAGCCTGGGGGATAGCCTGGCATCTGCGACGGGTAGCCCTGCGGCATGGGGTAGCCGGCAGGCATCTGCGGCG
>DDFC01000024.1:309-7477 GCA_002336895.1 Verrucomicrobiaceae bacterium UBA1938
GCGGCAAAGGCTGGGTGGCACCGGGGTTTGGCTGCGGATTCGGTGGATTTCCTGAAGGCGGAGGATTCATCGTGAAAACAGGCTGATGCTCTATATACGCGGAAGCCCTGACTCCCTACAAGGCTAATTTGCGACCAATCTTAACCAGTTGTGGACACTTTTCGTCCAGTTTTCGGCTGGCAATGATGGGGGAATGAAACGCCTCCCGGCCAGCGTATATATCAGACTCGGCCCGACCTGCCAGCCTGAGCCGTGCTTTGGGAAGTCTCCAGCCACTCGCCATGAACACCCACCGGGAATGCACCCTGACCTGCGAGTGGCGTGCTACCAGCCAGTGCCTCTGCTGCCTCGTGAGCGAGTGCGTCCTGCAGAGCACCCACCTCGGCCAGTCCCAGCTCTCCGGCGTCCGCGCCCTCTACTTCTCCCAGGAGCTCCCTCCCTGCATCCTGCCAGACGGCACCCTCCACTGGAGCGATGCCCCACCCTCGGAAAACGAAGACCCCGCCCCCCACTTCGGAAACGCCGACGCTCCGGATTGGTGAGTGCCGCAACTCGTCCCAACCGAGTCCTGGCTAGGGCTGTCATTTCGGTGCTTCACGCTCGGCCCTGGGCCATTCACGCTTTGATCACACCCTTCAGCACCTTCATCTGCGCCGCAGCCCGCTCCTCCACAAAGGCCATCGCCTTCTTCACCTTCGCCTGCGCGGCAGGGTAGTCTTTGTGGATGCCCATGAGGATCTCAAACATCCTCGTCGCCGGAGTCGAGTCAAACTCCGGTGCCCATTCCTCCAGACCGATGTCCTTGAACATCCAGCACTTCGGCGAGTGAAACTCCGAAAACGTGTGCATCATCGGCGTGCCCATCGCCAGCGCCATGATCGGCGTGTGCGGCTCATGGCAGATCACCGTGTGCGCCCGTGCGTAGAAGGAGCAGGCCTCGTCCACGTTCCAAAACTCGTCAAAGTTCACCACATACGGCTTCAGATCCTCCGGCAGCGTGTCGTAGATGAACTTCTTGTTGTACTCCATCTCCTTCCGCACCTCCGGGGCTATCACCACCTTCCACCCCGTCTCCTTCACCCACATCGCGATCAGGTCCTGATACACCTTCGCCCGCCGTGTATCATCCGCGATGTTCTCCGGCGTCGGGTGCAGCGGGTTCAGCTTCTGCGGCCGCTTGTCATCCACCCCAGGGCTGCTGGGCGAGTGCGTGCGCAGCTGGATCGTGATGAACTTCTTCTCCTCCAGCCCGTGCTTCTTCATCCGCGCCAGCGCCTTCTCCTCATCGCGCACATCGATGCCAAAGCACCCGTCCGGCCCGAACTCCAGCACCGGGGGCTTCACCCCCGTGTCCTGCAGCAGCTTCAGCGTCTTGGAATCCCGGCAGTAGATGTACGCCGCGCTGTTCAGCAGCTCGATTCGCTTCTCCGCATCCTTGCCCGTGACCATGTCCGGGAAATACGACTGCCCCTGCAGCCCCCACGGCTTGCCGATCTTCCGGCAAAACGCCATGAAGTCCGTGCTCTGCCCCATGCCCGGCCCTTGAAGAAAGAAGTCACTCCTCTTCACCGCCTCCTGCACCGCGCCGCCTTCTTTGGAAAGATAACCCTTCACGATCTCCAGCTTCGGAAACCGCTTCATCAGCATCGCATCCACCGCCTCATTCGTATTCGCCGCCCACAGGATCACCTTCGCCTCCGGCAGATACTGCTCCAGAAACCGCAACGTCCCCGGCGTATGCCCAATATCCCCAATATTCTTCGTCGCCCACCCGCAGTGGAGCAGCACCGTCTTTTGGGAAGCATTGGCAGTTTGCCCCAATGCCGACAGGGCAGGGGAACCGAAGGCGAAAGCGGAGGTGTGGAGAAAGGAGCGGCGGGTGGGCATGTTTGAAATGAATGTGGGTGACAGACTCGCGGCAGCAACGAAACAAAGATCGCTTCCTTTCGTCAATCGGCGGCGCTTGCATTGAGCTGTCCTGCCATTTCCTGCTGGAATGACCATGCCTCTGCGACTGGTACATCTCGGTTTTGTGCAGGTGGTAGGACGCACTCCGCTGTCCAAAGTGGAGGATAGAAAAAAATGCAGCGATCCGGCGGCAAACGTGAGATGACTTCTTCACACCCCGGCCAAGCCATGTCTTGGTAAAAGTCTTTGAAGTCCGTGCAGGCCCAGATCAGAAACTGAGTGTAAGTGCCATCCAAGGCCACCCATTTGAGGCTTTTTGGGGAGAAATAATACATCTGGTGTCCATCGTTTCCGAGGGCTCCGCCGTTCAAGGCGAAGAATCCTCCGAATACATCGTCAGCCACCAGGTAGAATCCAGCCGATCTGCCCTGATTCCAGTCTGGAAGAGTGCGAGGAATCGCAGTACTGCCCGAGCCAAGAATACGCAACCATCCATTAAGCACCGAAATGCCGCCAGTGTGATAGGCGATGGCTCCCATGGGGGATCGCGTTGTCACCTGCGTACGATACAGCACATCTGCTGCCGCAGGCGAAGCAGGATGCAAAACACAGCGCCCTGGACATTTCTGCACCGTTTCAATCACAAAGGACAGGGCAGACTCTGTCTCGTTGATCAGTTCATTCAGCGGTCGCATGGTTGTGGTGAATGTGATCAGGGCACAAAATCCAGCAAGGCCTACTTACTTCCTCAAGATCCCCGGCGATAATGCCCATGATCTCAATTGCGTGGTTCCCTCGATGCTAAAAAATCCCTCGCAATGGTCGAAATGAATGGAGTCATTGTCATTGTTTTGAGCCACCGTGACGGCAAGGTACGAACGTGAGTCGGGCAAACCTTCGCGCAATCGAACGACAGTGACTTGGCGCGGCCAGCCCTCTTGGTCATTATAAACATAAGTGGCAAGTGATGATTCCCCAAACTCTCTCTCTAAGAGCCTGCAAATGTCTTCATGGAGACTTTTGAGGCACCATTCATCGATGCCGTCAGCGTATGTATCGATAGAAAACCTCCAATGTGTTAAACCGCACATGGACGGCCCCAGTGCGTCAACATTGCGCCCCCGATGGTAGTCGAACGTGCTCAGGAGCATTCGGGCCTTCAAGTAAGGGGCGTAAAGCCAGGCAAAAAAAGCAGTGCCCATAATTCCGAGTGCGGCGATGACGGCGGTATTACGAATGAGTTGTCTACGGCTCATCGGATGATCGGTGATAATCAGTCACTATTGGCCCAGGTCAATATTCCATGACGCGGATATGGACCAAAGCCTGCGAATTCCGCCAAATCTTCGTCGGTGTGTTCATCCGCTTTGATGACGACATGGACCCAAGCCTCATGACAGATGGTGAGTTTCTCGCGGTCGACGTTGATGGCTGCATTCAACCCAAAACGAGAAAGAACGTCCTCGATAAAGTCTGCATCTTCTGAATCCAAACCCGATGTGGCACCAGCGCCGCGATGTTTTGCCCCCTCAAAGTACGCCGAGAGTTCCAGCTCCGGAGATGAGAATCGCAAATCCTTGGGTCCGTAATTGTTCCTGAGAGGGATATAAACTCCCTCGACCTCCGGCTGCAGGCACGAGGTTCCGCCAGTCTGGTTCGACACCATGACCCCGCTTTTGCAGGTCAAAATGAGGCCAGTGCCGACGGCATCGTAAAGTCGAATGGTCGGCTTCATGATGAGAATAATTCTCCTACCGCCCCGCCAGCGCCGCCGCAGCCTTCGCTTTCGCGATCTCCGCTTTCTTCAAAATCTCCTCCGTGCTCGGCAGGCTGGCCAGCACATCGGCCGGGATAAACCCATCACCCACCAGCTTGGTCAGGCACTTCTTCCGCTCATCCAGCGCCTTGTCAGGGCTGCGCTCTTTGCTGAAGCGTGACTTCGCAGCGGCGCTGCGGTCTTTGAGGGCGGAGTAGATGTCGCCGCCGAGCAGCGATGAGATGTCCACCTTGATCTTTTCGCGGCCAGCTTCCTTTTCGTTGATCTCATCTCCGTTGATCGGGCCTGCCTGATACTTCGGGAACATGATGGCCACCTCCGGGCACACGCGGGAGCAGGCGGGGCAGTTGGTCTTGCAGTTGTCGTTGTTCTGCACCTGGATCTTGTTGTCCTCGCTCACGCCATAGACGTCGAAGAGGCAGAAGCTCAGGCACTGCATGCAGTTGGTGCAGCGGGAGTAGTCGATCACGGGGAACCACGGCTTCCATTTGCCGGGCTCGTTCATGGTTTTGTCGCCACGGGATTTGTCCACCAGCGCCACGATGGCGTCCGGCTCCAGCCCGGTGATGTCCCGGGTGTCGATGCTGATCCGGCCGGTGGCGTCTTCCAGCGCGGGGGCTTTGCCCTCAAAGGCGCCCAGCACCAGCAGGCTGCGGTCATCGTGCGGCATGGCACTGGCACCCTGACCGCTGCGGGTGACGGTGTAGCCTTTGTCCAGCAGCGCCATCATGGTCTTGGCACGCGCTTCGGCGGGCAGCTGGATGCTGCCATTTCCTTCGTAAAGAACGACTCGGAGCGGGCGGTGTGTGTGGGTGATCATGGGCTCTTAAAAAGGTCTGGCGGTCAAAAAGGGATCAGGAAATCAAACGGGAACGACGGCACAAAATCGTCCTCGTCCTCCTACTCGAACTCGTTCTCGATCCATCAACGTCTGTTCAAGTTTGAAGGTTTCAAGTTTCAAGCCGCCTGCGTTCCAGGTTCTCGTGTGGGCTCAGGGATCCGCCTTGAGCAGCGCATCCGCGATCTCCTGCGCCGTCTGCGTTCTCATGTTCAGGATCTCCGCATCGGCGGGCAGGGGAGAGCCCGCCTGCTCAAAGAGCCCCTTCACGGCGCGCGGGTAGCACGCGGCGATGCGCAGCTTGCCACACGCGGCGATGGCGCTCAGGCGCGGGTCGCGGTGCGCGGCCATCTCGCAGAGGTCGGACACGGTTTCAAAGCTGGCGCTGGAGTCGCAGAGTTTTTGCAGGACGTCGTTTTTGACGCCGGTGGGCACCACCTGCGCGTAGGCGCAGCGGCAGTAGAGAATGGTGGCGGGAGAGCTCAAGAGGGCGCGTTTAAAAAAGGTGGCGGTCAGTGTGGCCGCAGGCGGCGCGGTTCGCAACCTCTGTGCTGCACCACCCGCCGTCCGGACGGCAGCGTATTAAAGGCAGTGCCCGCCCGTTTCTTCCACGGCAGGCGGCACTATTTTCGGTTCATTCTGGGATCGGGGGCGCTGGGGGAGCGCTGATTGACACCGCAAGAGTCAAGAAGACCGCAGAGTTCTGATTTTGCAGGGTTTCTCTGCGGTCTTCTAATCTCTCGCGGTGTGAATGATTTCGTGCGGTCCTGCTCCTGCTACGAGGTGGTCTTGCGCTCCACGTTCAGCCCCATCTTGCGGTACAGCGTGGCGATGGACACGCCCAGCATGCTCGCAGTCTTTTCGCGGGAGCCGCTGTTGTACTTCAGCGTCTCTTGGATGAAGGCGCGCTCCTGCGCCTTGATGAAGTCGTCCAGCGTGGAGCCGATCGGCAGCTTGGTGATGCCTTCGCTGGTGGAAGGCGTGGGCACCTCGATCTGCTGCGTCACCTTGGCCGGCAGGTCGGAGGGGCGCACGCGGTCGTTTTCCGCAAAGGCGCAGGCGCGCTCGATGGCGTTGCGCAGTTCGCTCACGTTGCCGGGCCAGTTGTACTTCTCCAGAAACTCGATCGCGCTCGGTTCGATGCTCTTGGGCTTCGTGTCCGTGCGCTCGGACAGGTCCTTCAGGAAGTGCTCCACCAGCGGGCGCACATCCACGCGGCGGTCACGCAGCGGCGGGATCTTCAGCGGCACCACGGAGAGCTTGTAAAAGAGGTCTTCGCGGAATTTGCCCGCCTTCACCGCATCTTCCAGGGACACGGTGCTGGACACCACCAGGCGGAAGTCCGCGCTGCTGGACCCGGTGCTCCAGCTCTTCTTGCTCTGCGTTTCGTCCAGGAAGGTGTTGAGCTGCGCCTGGATGCGCGCTGGCAGCTGGTTCACCTCCGCCAGATGGATGGTGCCGCCGGACACGCGGTTAAAGATGGCATTGGACCCAAAGAGCTCCGTCTCCAGCGCGTCCTCCGGCATGGCGCTGCACTGCAGTTCCTTGTAGGGGGCGTTGCTGCGGCGGCTGGCCTCATGCAGGGCGCGGGCCACCATATGCTTGCCCACGCCGAATTCACCCTCGAGCAGCACGGGGCTGTCGTTGTTGGCCACGCGTCGCACGATGTCAAAGATGCGCTGGATGGCGTCGCTGTGGCCGATGAGCTTGGACGCCGAAAAGGAGCGCAGCGTCGCGCTCGGCACCGCTGCCGCAGGGGTGGCGGCGGCCACGCCATTGCGCTGCAGCGCCTGGTTCACCGTCTTGATCAGGTCTCCCAGGTCAAAGGGCTTGGTCAGGTAGTCAAAGGCTCCCAGGCGCATGGCCTCCACGGCCGTCTCCACGCTGCCGTGGCCCGTCACCATGATCACCGCCGTGCTGGGAAACTGCTCGCGGCACATGCTCACCAGATCCAAGCCGTTCACATCACCAATGCGCAGGTCCACGATGACGAGGTCTGGCTGGTTGGAGCGGATGGCGGCGATGCCGTCGATGCCGGTGGTGCAGCCAAAGACCTGGTGACCCGCAGCCTTGCACAGCTTGGTCATGAGCTCCAGGATCGCGGCTTCGTCGTCTATGATTACCAGTTTAGCCATATTATTTTCGGGAAGTGAGAGGCAGGATTGATTGTTAAATAAGCTAAACGTTTCGCAGGTTTGCGTCAAATTCAGATTCTCAAAAAAGAGAATAACCTCTATGGCCCGGGTGGCGCAGAAGTCAAAAAACAGATGTGAGCGCCCTTCAGGCAGCCCTGGCGCAGCCCGCCACAAGAACGGCACATCCTCCGCCCGGCCTCTGCGCAACTCTTTCTCCTTTGCCGGGTTTTGACGCTCGTAACCAACCAACACCGCATCCCCACCATGAAGCCCAAATCCNNCCCCTCTCGCTTGGCTCTGCAGCGCTCTCGCGCTCAGTGTCACCGTGCTTTCAGCCCAGGAGGCCAAGCCTGCCGACCAGCCCCCGCCGCCGCCCCAGGCCGCTCCGCAGAGCCCGCCTCCGGCCCCCGCACCTGAGCGCCGCGAAGCGCCCCGTGCCGAAGCCCCCCGCGAGGGCTCCCCGCGTTCGGAGGTCCCTCGCAGCGCCCCCCAGCGCCCTGAGGGCCCCGG
>DDFC01000010.1:0-585828 GCA_002336895.1 Verrucomicrobiaceae bacterium UBA1938
TTTTCAAAGTTAATAACAGGCTCTAGAGGCGTTCCTACTTCATCACCGGTGGTCGGCCTGCGGACTATGTCATACAGAAAAAAGCGCGGATCGAATTGGCGCGGTTGCGTGAACGAAAAGCCGTCGAGCACGACCAATCCTTGCTTTCCTGCTGCAGTTTCAAAGCAAAGATCGTAATTTGTCGTAAAGAGCTTAAGCCGGGAATCGCGGACTCGTCGGCGGGAAAGTCGGTGAAGGAATGTGCGATGAGATGCAAGCTGGTTTTCATTCATTGGGTCGATAAATTTAGAGCACTTTTCCAAAATTATTTTCTTCGACTCCGTGACGAACGTTGACACATTGACACTAGGCCTCAACTGAAGGTAGGCATCGCAGCGAGACAAGAGGGCTTCGATGTTTTCCTTTTCGGTGTCGAGGTCATATCCGATTTCACTGATAACCTGTGCGGCTCGGTCGGAAATCTTGCTGGGGCCAATCGGGTCCCCTGGATTGGCATGCACGCAGTTATCCCAAAGATTCCACATTGAGGGACCTTTGACTGGGCCAAGGGATGTGCCGCTACCAGCCAGAACAACGACATGCTGCATTTGAAGAGAGGACAGAAGGAAATTCTTCAGTTCATCTTTAGCGGCTTTCACCGCAGCGACATTTTTCTGCTCCTCCACAGGGTCGCTGTTTGGCGGAACTTCTGGCGTTAACGGCTTCCATTCCGTAGCTTCAGGCCCAAAAAACATTGGCTTGCCTGATGTTGAGACACTTGCAGCCGACGTTGGTGGCAGCGGGTGCGGAGTTGGTGGAGTAGGTTTGCGGGCCATTGAGGTGCTTTCCTATTCATGCCGGGTATGAATCGTATGGCAAAGGATTTCCGAACTTCAAAGTGTGGCAATGAGATGATTCCCAATCCGACCGACCGAGCCAATGTGAAGATGCGAGCACGACAAGTTGAAATGATGGGATGAGCCCGATTTTCCTTGTTTTGTGTTCGTCAGTTGCTACAACAAGCGCCTTAAAAATTGCACGAGGTTGGAAGGGCAAAAAAGATGCCGAGAAGTAATGATGCTGGCCAAAAATGAATACAACACTCCAACTTCCACCGAGTCTTGACGAGAAGCGATCGCTTCAGTTTTGTTCCAAGCTTAATCAGTCTGACGGGGCTGTAGAGATCGAATTGGATGTCTCACCAGTGAGGTGGGCGTTTCCGTTCGGATCCTTGATTATAGCTTCGCAAGTCAGGCGGCTGCGTAAACACGCGAACGTGCAGTTTGCATTGAAAGGCTTTGAAGCGACAAAGCCAGCTCATTCCTACCTATCTCACATTGGATTCTTTCGTCTGCTTGGATTTGAATTGGGCAACGCGCCCGGAGAAGCTCCTGGCGGAGATTCCTACCTGCCACTCACCGTTTTAGACAAAGACAGCCTCTTCATTGACGAGATTTTCGGGGGCGATTCAATGCATAAAGCTATTCAGAAAAAGGCAGAGGAGTTCGCAAAACTGCTGACTCACTCGAACAAGCTGTCTGTCATCCGGCCAGTGAGCTACTGTATTCGTGAACTGGTCCGGAATGTTTTTGAGCATTCGGGATGTATTGAATGTATTCTGGGCGGCCAGCGCTACCAAGACGGTCGTGTTCTTGTTGGAATCGTTGACTATGGTCGAGGCCTCAGGGAATCGCTTTCGGAGCGATATGACGTCCCTAGCGACATCGAGGCATTAAAGATGGCAATCCGGCCAGGAATTTCGCGCAGTGTGCCTGATCCAGAAGACGACAATCCATGGGCAAATAGCGGTTTTGGACTCTACACGCTCGCAAATCTTGGTCGGAGGACTGGCTACTTTAGTATTACCAGCGGTCAGTCGATTTTGGCACTGAGTCCAGGTGGAGCAGCATGTGATTCTGCGTCCCACAATGGCACTGCAATCAACATCATTTTCAAGAAGTTGCACGGAACGAATCTGGAGGATCTAATCCAACAAATTATCTCTGAGGGGGAGCTGCAACTCGAAAAGAGTGGTCAGAAGGTGCGGGCCTCGAAAAGCACTAAAATAATCTAACTTTGGCGGGGTTTAACCCCTTAAGCCTGATAACTACGCCCGACGCTGGAAGGTGCCGGGAGAACGTGCGGGAAGGATGGATCCCATAATGTACAAAGCAGCCATTGCCGAACTTCTGGTCCACAAGGCTAAGAAGGCGGAAGGGTATCGAGAACAGCCCACAGTGCGTTCATGTGGCCGGTTGAGGCAGCGGATCTGGTGAAGGCAGGGCTTCCTCTCACTGATTTTTCAGGAATTGGACCTTCCCTGGCCCGACGGGTTCAGGAATGGCTTGAATCCCGGCCAAAAGTCGAACCACCAGCCAACCGAAAAGAGTTCCTCACCTTGGCTCAAGCGCAAGATTTTAGCGAGGAATCCAAAGTGGCAAACTCAGTTGAAGGGAGACCTCCAGATGCACACTCAATGGAGCGATGGCGCCGGCACAATCTGGGACATGGCGACCGCAGTTATGGAAAGGGGCTACCAGTATATTGGCATCACAGACCACACCAAAGGGCTCAAAATCGCAGGTGGTCTGGATGAACAACGCCTAGAGAAGCAAGGGGATGGAGATCGCTGCGCTGAACCGAAGCCTCAAATGCAAGGGTTCACCATCTTGAATTCAGCAGAGGTGAACCTGTCTCCTGCCGACGAGGGTGACATGAATCCGTCCACCCTCAGGAAGCTTGATGTCGTTTTGGGCTGCTCTCACTCCTCACTACGCACCACAGAAGATCAGAAAGACCGTTACCTGGCTGGCCTACGGAATTCAGACATCCAGCTCTTTGGGCATCCTCAGACTCGTGTGTATGATAAACGGAAGGGCCCAGCGCGGACAGGAACCGGGTTTTGCTGAGATCGCCGAACGGAACAAGGCGGTGGAGATCGATGGCTACGAAGCCCGACGACGGTTTTTTCCATCAAACAACTGTTTGCTTGAACAGTTGATAGTGCTCGGTAAATCGAATTGAACACATCTATGATCCGTGCAGCCTTCATCGGTATCGATCGGTATTCTGATCCAAACATTGGAGATCTCACAGGGGCTGTCCGCGATGCGACAGCCTTATGGGCTGTCCTCTCTGACTCCATTAGAGACTTGAATGCTCCAGTTGTCACCAATGAGCGAGCGACCCTGGATGCCGTGAAGGGCATTCTTGATGCGACGCTGGGAGCGGCTAACGAAGATGATGTCGTCATTCTAACATTTGCTGGACATGGCTCCCATGACCACCGGCTTGTTTTGTATGACACCATCGTGCACGACATCGCAGGCACAGCACTCGGCATGGATGACCTAGCTCAACGTTTCCGCCAGACACGTGCGCGCTCGGTCATCATGCTCCTCGATTGTTGCTTCAGTGGCGGTGCTCCTGCGCGTGTTATCGATGCTGGACTGGTCCCTCGTGGCACGCTAGCCTTTCCTCTGACGGAAGTTGCCGGCCAGGGACGCATTCTCTTTGCCGCTTCATCGGCTACTCAGGAAGCGCTTGAGGACCCTCAGGCGCGTCACGGGCTGTTCACCAAGGCTGTAATCGATGTGTTGCTCGCATCAGGAGCACCTATCGGTGTTCTGGACTTAGTTGATCGCGTGACGCGTCTGGTTGGTGTGAGCGCCGCACGCTTCGGTTATACACAGTCGCCTACCATGTTCGGTCAGACGGAGGGTGAATTTGTGCTTCCACCAGGCAGGAGAGGTGATTGCTACCGTTCTGCCTTCCCTGAGCACGCAAACTACCAAACAACTGGTGATATTCGTGAACTGTCGGGGGCAGGCATACCTCAAGAAGCTGCATCTGCTTGGGCTGAGCGTTTTCCGAATGGACTCAACGCTCTTCAAATTGCCGCTATCAATGACAAGGGAATTCTTAACGGGCATTCGCTTATGGTGGTGGCTCCCACGAGTTCGGGTAAAACATTCATTGGAGAGCTGGCAGCTTTAAAAGCCATCGCCGAAGGGCGTAAGGCAGTATTCCTCCTCCCTTACAAGGCCCTTGTGAACGAAAAATTCGAAGATTTTTCTGCGATATATGGCAGCCGTCTTGGGCTTCGGGTGGCACGGTGCAGTGGTGACTGGCAGGATCAGGTGGGACCGGTGCTAAGAGGCAAATATGATTTGGCCTTCTTCACCTATGAGAAGTTTTTGAGTATGTCGGTGATATCCCCCCACATGCTCAATCAAATTGGGCTGATTGTGGTCGATGAGGCGCAGTTCATTACTGAACCCGGACGCGGCATGACAGTTGAACTACTCCTCACAAATCTTGTCAGTGCACGCCAACGCGGTGTTAGACCGCAGTTGATAACGCTCAGCGCTGTCATTGGGCATACTAACCATTTTGATCAGTGGCTCAATGTGGGACTGTTGGAGACTAATCATAGGCCTGTTCCTTTGGTTGAAGGAGTGCTGGACAGGTCGGGCGCTTTGAGGTGTCTGGGCCCCAATGGTTCCGCTACTGTCCAGCTTCTGGATCGCTCTGCAGTGCGCCAACGTGGGCAAAATCCATCATCGCAGGATGTGATCGTTCCACTTGTCCGCCACCTGGTCGAAGCGGGCGAGAAGGTTATTGTTTTTCGCAACGCACGTGGCCCGGCGAGCGGATGCGCGAAGTATTTGGCCGACGAGCTTTGTCTTCCCGCTGCGCAAGAGGTCATCGACAGCCTTCCCGAAGGAGATCGCTCAGGCATGTCTGAAAACCTTATCCAGGCACTAACCGGGGGTGTGGCTTTTCACAGCGGAGATCTCACCCGTGACGAGCGCGTTGCAGTGGAACGTGGTTTCCGGCGACCTGATGGGGGTATTCAAGTGCTTGTAGCCACTAGCACTGTGGCAGCTGGCGTGAACACCCCGGCATCTACGGTTATCATCGTTGAAAACTTTTTCCCCGGAAAAGAGCACCAACCGTATACTGTAGCCCAATACAAAAACATGGCAGGTCGTGCTGGCCGTTTGGGTTTTGAGGCCGAAGGCAAGGCGATTTTACTTGCTGACACATCCTTCGATGGGACTCAGCTTTTTCGACGTTATGTGCAAGGGGAACCGGAATCGATCACGTCCTCATTTAATCCCAACAACCCTGGAACTTGGGTTATACGACTGCTTTCGCAAGTGAAAGCAGTGTCGCGCGAGGCTGTCATTGACTTGGTCGCGAACACGTATGGTGGTTACTTGGCGTCCCTTCGAAACCCCTCGTGGCGTGCCCAGATGCTGCCAATATTGGAGAGGTTGTTGGATCGCATGACCACAGATGGTCTAATCGAGCAGGATGGTGACAACCTTTGTTTGACCATTCTGGGGCGTGCTTGTGGGGAATCAACGCTCAGTCTAGAGTCATCGATGCGTTTGGTGGAATTACTCAGGCGAGTCGATCAAAATGAAGTCACGCTTGAAAATTTGGTCGTCCTTATCGAATGTTTGCCGGAGCGTGACGAAGACTACACACCGCAGAACCGGAAAGGCGAGTCTCGCTGGGGGCAAAACGTCCGCGATCGCTTTGGCATCGGGATCTATCAGGCTTTACGGTATCGTGCTGCAAGCGATATAGCGTTTTATGGCCGATGTAAACGTGCCCTTATTGTGAGTGACTGGATGGCGGGATTTCTTATCGGCGATATTGAAGCAAACTATAGTTCCAATGCATTCTCCAGGGTTGGCCACGCGGATATTCGCGGCTATGCGGATAGCTGCCGGTTCATCCTTGATGCGGCCCTGCGAATCTCTGCAATCGTATTAGCCCGTGCACATGATGAAGGTGCAGCCGCATTGCTGTTAACACGTCTCGATCTAGGTTTGCCAGTTGAGGCAGTACCACTTAGCGCCATCGGTTTCCCTCTGACGCGGGGGGAAATTCTGGCTCTTTTCCGAGCGGGCCATTTAAGCCGTGAGTCTATTGCGTCGCTTTCTGCAGAAGTGGTCTGTGACATAATTGGCAGGCGTGGTCGCGAGTGTTATCGCGCAATGCAAAGCTAAAGCATCCAGAGGACGCAATGAACAGATGCTTGGTGTGCCATTGCGTTCCGCACAATACTATAAATAAGCGAGGAAATTTCTTGGCTTCAAGAACTGTTGTCCCTGGATTCACTAATTTGCCATTGTTGCAAAATTTGCACATCGAGACCTGCGCTTCCACCAAGTCGGAAAGGTGGCATCAGACTTTGCGTTCGTAGTTCAAATATGTTCCATTGGCGGGGGGTTAACTTCTTAGTATCTGTTCAACCTGTGAATGTATTGAGCTAAAGCGATCTGAATCAAGATGTGATTTTAGCAATCTTAATGCCTGGTCTGCTCGTTTCTGATCCTTCAAATGTGCATAACAGTGAGCTAAATTTGCTAAGGCGGAAAGCTTCAACTCATTTTCGGCATCAACTAACGTTTCAAATAGTTTGATCGCGGCTATGAATTCCGATCTGCTCATGCAATGTATTCCCAGGTTGTGGGCGGCTGCCATGGCTTCCCTTGTTCCGGGCCAGTTTTGAATTACTTGATCGTAGGCCTTTTTTGCCGCGTCCAGCTCACCTAAATTTGTTAAAGCATCCCCTTGTGTTAAGATTGGTCCCGGGCCTGTTACTGAAAGGAATTGACCTGCGGATACCGCCTCTCCAGCCTCCGCCACCATAAAGCTCAAGCCAACATTCAGCTTTAAAAAGACTCGATCACGACACGCGACGCCAATATCGAATTTAATCTTCGCCAAAACGATGCCATTAGACGCCAGTAATTCTGTTGTCTTGCTTGCTGTCTGATCACGGGCATATTCAACCGCAAACTGATGAAGCAAGTTTTGGCGCAACTGCCTGCGCCACTTGACTGCCTCATCATCCGCCATTCTCATTCTTTTAAACTCGGAAGAGGATGTCACAAATGCTTCAGAGGATCCCTCACATACGAGGTTGAGGCAGCTTGGGGAAATGCTGAGCAGTTTCACGACTACATCTCGCTCATCAGCTTCGAAATTTACGTGGTATTTAGCCTCGACAAATGGTACCAATAAACTCGATAGGGATTTTCTGAAATAGTCTGATTGCATGAAGTCTAATTCAATGGCAGTGCCGAGGCATAGTCTTGCTACACTGACAGCGCCATCGATCTCACTGCGCAGATATATATGATTGAGCTTTTTGACAAGCATCCCGTCTGATATCAAGCTATCGACCATGCATTTTGTATCTGCGACGCTTTCTTGTGCAGCCATGGCCAATTGTTCGAGAGTTTGCATCTCCCCATTTAGCAAACATTTGATCAGACATTCCCGGCCCCCTAAAGAAATGCGGAATGCATCTGCTGGCGGTTTGATGCTTGTCAAAAGGTATTCCAAATCATGTTGGTGGACAGCGCTCCCGTCGGCGGCTTGTATCGCAAAGTAGCGGTTGGATCTATCCGGCGCGTCTAGGACAACAAGCCAAAAGAGACCTCGGTCAGATACTAACAGCCAAGCCTCAACCACCGGCATGGACGTCTTTGGTCTTAAGGACACAAGCAAGGCATCTTGTTGTAGGATGACTTTAGCCTCACTCAGATGTCGAACAAAATCTTCTCCGTTGAGGATTTTGAAGACGTCACGATCATTGGCGGATAGGTCTTCGTGCCATGATTTTGATGTCGCAGTTAACCCATTTAGGGCGATGAAAACCCCAACGAGACGCGCGTTTTTCGCTCTTTCTTTGATAACGTCCGCATAAAACAGCCGTACTTCCGATGCCCCTACCGCGTTTGCATGCGCTTTACATTGCCCCTTGAGCTTTTCACCTGATATGACGTGTGTTCCTTGTACATCAATTTCTTCGCCGATGACATGAGCGTTAAACCTAATGTCACGGTATCCAAGATGACTCCACATTAAGCCAACGGCGTGTTCGAGGGCTCGACCTTTTGCGTGGCGATCTCCTACGGCAATCACTTTGAATAAGGGCTGGCGCATGCGATCAATTGAACAGGGGGTGGCGTTGCTGCAACAGGGAAGGCGATAAAATTCGCTTTTCGTAAAGCTTCGATCGTCTATGTGGCCGTTTGCCTGCTCAGATACTTGCTGACAACAGGACTTTGGTCGGATCCAGCCATTTTGCAACTCACACGAAAGTTCTTGGCAAGGGTGCGGAGGAGGCGGCTGTGGAAGGCCGGCGTTTATCAAGACGCCCTCTCCATACTGCGTTCCAACAACGATCCAATCCCCGGCAAAACAGAAGCCGTCCGATCAGTGTAGGAACTTGGAGGTGATGGTCGGGCTGGTGTGTCTCAGAAGACGTTGAGCAGCGTGGATTCCGAACTTATTGGCCATGAGGGAGCCAATTGACTTCCTGAGGGCGTAGAGTCCGTTTCAGCAAAGGTGTCACTCAGCTGGTTTCTCCGATTCGAGGGTGGGCACTGCGTCGACAGCACGCCTCAGTGAAGCTAGCTCCGCATGAGTGTATCTCCCGTTTGTCTTGGTGTCTGCATGGCCCACAATTTTCATGCGCATCTCCTGTGTCACACCGCTATTGAACATGCTGCTGTTGAACGTATGACGCAGGCTATGGAAGGAATGTGCGTGGGAAGAACGGCCGGCCTTTCCATCGATGTGCTTCCGCGTTTGACCTCGTGCTACTCCAGCAGCTTCCATTATCTGCACAAACCGACTGGATAAGCCTTTATTTCCTGACACGCTGACACGGGCGAGAGACGGGAATACCGGAGCTGTCGGATCATTGGATAGTTCGATGCTTGCAAAATAGCGAATGAGCTCCACATGCATGGGCAGCTGTATCGGTGCCTGTTGGGTTTGCTTTTTGCGCTGGGTCTTCTGTGGCTTGAAGCGTATAACTTTTTCTTCAAGGTCAATACATGATCGAGTGATCCGAGCGGCATCACCCAGGCGAAGTCCGCCAAAAGCGCCAAGCAGAATCACGCCCCTCCATTCGGCCGATGGAGCACTATCAATCAACTTGGAGATATCCCCGAAGGAAAGCGGCTCCCGATTTGTGGAATCCTCCTCCGGCAAGAACTCAAGATTCTCGCTTGGTGCTCGCTTCAAAAGCCCCTCTTTTACCGCTGCGATCAAAGCACTATGGACATCCTTCAGGTAATGGTTTGTGGTCTTTGCAGTTCGACCTTCCGCTTTTAGCTTGTCACGGAATACGCGAAGTTTGCCAATCGTAAGTGAATCCAAGGGCATGGCGGATGCTTCATCGCCTAAATGTGCCAGAATTGCCTTCATGCTTGCCTTATATCGGGCTTGGGTCGTGGGCTTTGTCGTGCCCTTTTTTTGTTCGAGCCATTCGTTGAACCAGCCAGCAATTGTTTTTTCCGCTGGCATTTGTTCCCCTGTGCTCGCTTCTACCAAGCGGCGGATGAAGTTACGGCCCAAGTCGGCTGTGAGGCGCTTTTGTGCAGCTTTGTCAGCAGCCTCGCGGACAATGGCCATGATTCGTTGTGAGCCCTCGGTTCCCGCGCCGGCTTGGCGCAGAGCATTTTGCTCGAACTCCATTGCCACCCTGAGTGCTTCTTGCTCGCTTTTCTCTTGGTCCCTGCGTGTCAGAGGAATACGAACCTTGGTTACCTGCTTGAACTGTTTCCACGTTTTTTTGCCGTTTCCATCTCGAACCTCGATTCGGAATGCTGCGTAATAGTAATGGGAGTTTGGCCGCTTGAAAATGGTCGCCATGTGAGAACATAGTGGGAACAATCCGGGATGTTCAAGGAGGTTTTGGCAAATGTTTTTCCTGGGCGAATGTTTGTAAACCGTTGATAGGTCGATGGTTATATCGAATCGAGGGTTCGATCCCCTCCCTGCGCACCACTTTCAGTGAAAGTGGTGATTTGTGGCGGAAGCTCAGCTTCCCAAAAGCAGCGGCCCTGTGCTGCAGCCGACGTGCAGACTATCTTTGGGCGTGCCCTGGCGGATCATGGCCAGACCCACTTTATGACCAGAGACGGGGTGCCGGGTGGTGCTGGTGATGGTGCCCACGGCTTTGTCCAGCCAGAGCTCGTCTCCGGCTTTCACTTCGGCGGTGGATTCGAAGGAGAGCAACTGGCGGGGCATTTTGCCGGTGGTCTTGATGCGGGAGAGCACCTCCTGGCCGATGTAGCAGCCTTTGGCAAAGTCCATGGCCGTGCTTTCCAGGCCGGCCTCAGGCGGGAAGGTTTCCCCATTCAGCTCGTGCGGCCAGCGCGGGATGTGCTGCAGGATGCGCCAGGATTCGAGATCGGCGGCGGTCAGAATGGGGAGGGCGCCAAAGTCGGGTGCGGCGGCGGCAGGCAGCCAGAGGTCCAGGCCGGGTGTGCCGTAGCGTGTGGAGCGCAGGGCGTGAGCAGGGGCGGCTTGTTCGAGAAAAAGGCTTTCATTCCGGGCAGGAGCGCCTGCGGCACTCCAGACATGCCAGAGCTGCCAGTCCTCGGTCACGTCGGTCAGCTCCACATCATCGGCCACGATGTAGCGCTCCAGGCGCATGCTCAGGGGCTCGCGGAGATCGGGCTCGGCATCCAGCAGCAGGGATTCGTCCAGAGCGTGGATGTGGATGTCTGCGGCGATGCGGCCTTTGGCATCCGTCACGCAGGCGTAGAGGGTGGCGTCGGTTTTGGCGCGGCGCACATCATTGGTCACCTGGCCGTTCAGGTAGCGCGTGCGGTCGGCTCCGGTGAGGCGGAGCTTGGCATGGGAGGAAAGATTCACGGCGGCTCCGTGGGCGATGATCTGCTGGTACAACTCAGGGGTCATGCCTCATGAATGGGCAGACGCCGCGCTGCCGCAAGCTGGCAAAGCGGGCGGGGGATCGTATTGACGGGGGCGGAGGGCGCGGCAGTGTGGCGGCACTTCTTATGCGCATCTGGCTTTTGCTTTTCTCGGCTTTGTCACTGATCAGCTTTGTGCCTGAGGCCGCAGCACAGGGGGCATCTGCGGGAGGGAAGATCAAGATCGTGACCCGAAATCTGGAGCCGTTCTCTTTTGAGAAAGACGGCCGTCGTGCGGGCTATGCGGCAGAGCTGTGGGCGCAGCTGGCGCGGGAAATGAAGCTGGACTTCGAGGTGCAGGTGGTGGGCAGCGCGCAGGAGATCATTGATGCCCTGCAAAACAAGACGGCGGATGTGGGCGTGGGTGCCATCAGCGTGACATCGAAGCGCGAGGAGGTCATCGATTTCTCACAGCCTTTCTATGAGTCGGGGCTGCAGGTGCTGGTTTCCGCCGCGAGCGGCAGCTTTGCGGACAACCTTTTCGCCATCGTCAAAAACCTCTTCAATCTGGAGCTCATAGGTGCCTTTCTGCTGCTGATGGCGGCCATGTTTCTCATCTCCCATCTCGTGTGGAAGTTTGAGCACAGGATCAACAGCGACATGTGGCCCAAGGAGTACAAGTCCGGTATCTGGGAGTCGTTTTGGTGGACGATCAGTACGCTGCTGGTGGGCGGTGCGGACAACAAGGGGCCGGTGGGTGTGGGCGGGCGCATCGTGGCCATCGTGTGGATGCTTTCGGCCACAGTGCTGGTGTCCTTGCTCACAGCGTCCTTCACCACCACGCTGACGATCAACACGCTCAAGGGAGACATCAACGGCCCCGCAGACCTGCCGGGGCGCAAGGTGGCCACGGTGAAGGGGAGCACGGCTGAAAACTGGCTCAACATCAAAGGTGCCAAGGTGGTGCCGCTGGCGGATGCTGTGGCATGCATCGAGGCGCTGAAGAAAGAAGAGGTGAATGCCGTGGTGTATGACGCGCCAGTGCTGAAATACGAGGCGGGCAAGCTGCACGATGACAAGCTGCAGATGGTGGGGCAGGTCTTTGAGCGGCAGAACTACGCCTTTGCCCTCCAGCAGGACAGCCCGCTGCGCGAGCGGCTGAATCAGGCGCTGCTGAAGCTGACCGAACAGGGCGTGGGTGCTGAACTGAGGCAGAAATTCTTTGGCGAGGAGCCGTAATCCACAGTCTGCTGCCCGATACCGCCCCCATGTCCGCTTCATCTGTTTCCACTCCCGGCATCTTTGCCACCATCGGCACGGTGTTTCGACAAAACCGCATGCCCTGCCTCGTGCTGAATGCCGTGGCCGTGGCGCTGGTGGTCAGCTACTATCAGGTGCCGGCACTGGCGGGTTTCTGGGAGTCTCTGGGGGCCTTCAAGACACGCTGGTCGTTTGGTTTTTCGTGTGCCTCCACCATGTTTGCAGCAGCGCTCATGCCCACGGCCATCCAGCTGATCATGGGCACGCTGCCACGCGAGGGCAGCGGAAAGAGGCTGCTGCTGCTCGCGCTCTTCTGGGGCTATCGCGGCATGGAGATCGATCTCTTCTACCATTTTCAAACCTGGCTCTTTGGCGGCGGGCATGATGCCGCCACCCTGCTCAAGAAGGTGCTGGTGGACCAGTTTGTGATGAGCCCGGTGTGGTTTGTGCCCACCTACATCATCGCGCTGCGCTGGGTGGATCTGGGCGGCTCATGGGCACGCACCCGGCCGACGCTGGACCGTGAATTCTGGACCCGCACCTGCCCCACGGTGCTGATCACCAACTGGCTGGTGTGGATTCCCGCGCTGGCGCTGGTTTACAGCCTGCCGCCTGCACTGCAGTTTCCGTTGTTTTCCGTCGTGATGTGCTTCTTCACCCTCATCGTCACGGTGATGACGCGGGGAAGAAAAAATGATGGTGGCGGGGCAAACGCAGCATCATGAAGTACGAGCCTGTCGTGTGAGCTCCGTGGCTGGCAGGGATTTGGCACAGGTTTCCGGCGTGCCAGACTATGGAATGATCGACGGCCGATTGATGCGGACGACGAGGCAAGTCTCAGCCTTCAGATGGCTATTCAGTGCTGGCGGGAATTCAAAGTGGCGAGGGAGATGTGCCTTTGGGGCTGAAAGTGATGATGAAGTGTTCGGGGAAGACTTCGAAACCATAGTCGAGATGGGCTTCCAGGATGAGGAGCCTGAGGCTGCGGAAGGTTTCAAAAGAGTCGGGATAAACGTCCAGGCTGGCATAGCCGCCCCAGCGCTGAAAGCTGGCCAGGATGCGGCGGATGGTGGCGATGTCGGTTATGGGGATGCCTTCGGATTTTTTGGGGATGGCTTCGTAGGCCTCGTCATTTTTTGGGATGCGTGTGATCCCCGGAAACTTGTCTCCGGCGGCATCTTGCAGCGGGTAGAGTGCACCGTATTTGAGCAGGATGTGGAAGGGTGGCTTGCTGCTGGCGCGTTCCTTGGGAAACCGGACGTGCTCCACGCGCTTCTCGTCTTCGGCGGCGGTTTGGCTGCGGATGCTGTCGATCTCCCCTGCCAGGTCACGGCCTTTTTCATCGGCGGCTTGTTTGCGGGCCTTTGCGTCGGCGATCTTTTGTTCAAGGGCACGCACTTCCGAGCGGAGCTCGGTGAGGTCACCGACGCGTTCTTTGGGCAGGGATGTGTCTGAGTTGGTGTCTGCGGGCTGCAGCTTGCGCATGCGGTCAAGAGCTGCCTGCAGTTCGTTGCGCTCCTGGATGAGCGCCTGCAGCGGGCTCTGTCCCGCGGCCTGGTTTTCAGAGCTGAGTTTCAGGAGACCTGCCAGTTCGTTTTGGGCAGCCAGGAGCTTCTCGGCGAGGAGTTTGCCCTGAGCTGTCGCAAGGCTGGAAGGGGCGGCTGGCGCAGGGGTGCGCTGCTGCGTGAGGAGGGATAGGAGGCAGGAGATCAGGATGATGCCGCCAAAGACATTGCAAAGAGTGTCCAGCAGGAGATCGAGACTCTCATCCTTGTTTGTTCGGAGTTTTCTCATGGCGGCGGGGCTTTGGGCTTCGGCTTGGTCCGATGTCCTGCAGGCTGAATCTGAATGTGCTCGGGTATGAGATCGTAGCCGATTTCGTACCCTGCGCCTCGGGTGCGGCGGGTGACTTCTTCAAACTGCAGCACGGCAGAGGGCTTGAAGTAGAGGACAATGTAGTGTCCAGCGGGAGTGTAGACGGACTGGAGAGCCTGCATGAGCCCGCCGAGGGAGTCAGCATCGCGTGCATCGGTGCCGTCAAAAGCCTGAATATGAAAGCCGGAGCTGGCAATGGTGACGAGCACAGGGTCTTTGTTGGTGGTGCTCTTTTCCGGGATGAGACGGATCACATTCTGCTGGTCGAAGCTTTCCTGGAGCTGGCTCTGAGCTTTTTTGACCTCGCTTTCCAGCGAGGCGACCTTGGACTCGGCATCTGCGGCCTCTTTGGTGGTGTCTGGCAGGAGTCTTTTGAGAGAATCAATGAGGGCGAGCAGCTTCTGCTTTTCGATGCGGACCTCGCGATCCACCGGGTTCTCATCCTTGGGCATCTCGGGGGAGCTGGCGCTGGGGGAGAGGCGGTCGATGGCGTTCTTGAGCTCGACGATCATCCGGAGCACGGTTTCCTCGGTCTCGTTCGGCGCGGGCGTGACGGCGGCGGTCTTGTCTTTGAGTTTGGTGATCTTCTCGAGGGTTGTCTTGAGCGTGGCGGCCAGAGTGGCATTGGGATCTGCCGTGATGCTGGCACCGCCGATGACTTCATCTAGATTCAGCGCAAGGAAGATGGTGATAATGATGAGAAAACCGGTGGTGCCGGTGATGACGTCCTGAAACGCGAAGAAGCTGACGGCGCTGCCATGGGATCTGTTGAAGCGGCCTCTCATGCTGTGGCGGTGGTGATGCGTCAGTCTTCCTGCAGGCGGAGCTTTCCAGCCACCTGGCGGCTGCAGATGTCATTGCAGTTGTCGAGAAACTCGGACTCCATGGCCTGAAGAAAGCTGACGATGAGCTGGAGTGCAAAAGCGCAGACGAGGGCCACGAGCGTGGTCTCAAAAGCCGTGGCCAGTCCGCCGGTGACGGTCTTGAGAGAAGCTCGGATGGCGATGAGGTCGCCACCTGCAGTGAGGGTGTCAGTAAAAGCGCCGATGGCCTGGCTGAGGCCCTGCACTGTACCGATGAAGCCGAGGACGGGAATGCCCCACATGAAGCCCTGGATGATGCCGTAGCTGGCCGCCACCTGTGCCTCGTCATTCTCCGACTGCACCTTGAGGATGGCTGCCACGTCGGCGGTGTGGCCGATGTTGTGCAGGTTGGCCAGTGCGAGGTCGATGCGATTGAAGAGGACAAAGTGGTGGGGATTGTCCACCAGATGACACATGCGTTCACGCACCTCCCGAGCGGTGGCGGATGTGAGTACAAATTCGGGTTCCAGCGGCATGATGGTGAGACCAAAGGAGCGCTGCTGGAAGAGGAGCTTGCGCCATTTGATGAAGAGCAGCGCCAGCGCCCAGAAGAAGAGCAGCATGGTGGGGTAGGGGCAGGGGCCGCGCTCGAGAAACATGGCTGCAAACCAGCGCGTGTGCGGCCACTTCTGCTGCAAGAGGATGATGACGGTGTAGAACGCCGCAGTGAGCAGCAGCGCCAGGATGAAGGATGGCACCTTGCCAGGTGTGGTGAAGCGCCCGCCGTGGAAGCCAAACCTGCGTTCAACATCCGAACGCGACCAGTCGAGCGTCTTGCGCGGATCCTGGTAGGGGTTTCCCGCCGGCAGGGTGGCGGTGCTGGCGGATGAGTCCTGCTGCATGCTCATGAGGGTGTCAGTGGGCTGGTGGTGGCGGGTATGAAAACACCATCATTTGTCCATGGTGAATGGGATGGGCATGATGCCGATTTTGCGAGAGTCATCGATGGAGATAAGTGCGAACTCCGGGTCTCCTTTGAGCTGCAGATTGCGTGCGCAGCCCTGAATGGTTCTGTTGCCTGAAGCTATTGCCTGGAGAAAAGTCCTCTTTGAATCTTCATACTCCTTGTCTTTTTCTCTCCTTGGCAGGAGTCCTATGTTTTTAACTTCGGTAATTTCATCTGATCCGAGCATCGTGGTTTCCAAACCAGTTGGCAGTGCCGCGCTGTTTGGCACCAAATCAAAGGCGAGGAAGCAGTGACTGGGAATGATGACAAGGTAAGACTTGATCCCGATTTTTTGCAGTACTGAAGCCATGAGAACTGAGCCGTCCACACAGTTAGCCTGGTGTCCGTCGATCGACTGGTCCAAGAAGCGGACGGTCTGGCAAAACGTCATCTCTGAAGGTGTTGTGTTTGCCACGTCGCTATATTTGATGCCACGGCGCTGAAGCGCATTCCAGACGGCCCAAATCTGACGCATGATTTTTTCTGGATCCTTGGATTGATAACCGTCAAATGAATCTGCAATGTGACATTCCTGAGCCTCTTTGAGTATCTCCTGAACCATTGGGTGGTTTTCGTTCACATATGCAGCGAACATGTAATTGAGAGGAGTTCCGGTTCTGCCAGTTTTGTCATCCTTGATAAAAAACGGGCAGTCATTGATGGATCTCAGTGTGTAGGTTTCATTGAGATCTGGCATCTGCTGGTCATTGATCGATACTGAGAAAATGATGTTCATCGGGCGCTGCTGACGAGCTTTGATCAGCGCTTCATAGTCCCAAAGGATTTTGGGAATAACCATGGCGAAGCCTTCTTCGCTTAAAGTGGAGATCTTCCCTTGCCATTTGGAAGGCTTCATGAAGCTGTCCGCCTTGATTTCGACGCTGACTTCCGCTCCCTTCTTCAGACCTTCCAGTTTGACGCCCAGCCAGCCATTTTCATCGCCGTAGATAGGCACTTGGTGCTTGCGTATTTGCGCGTCTTCATCCGTCTTCTTGTCCTCGGCTGTCTGCGCGTCTCCATTCCAGTCCACCGTGGCTGTGGAAATGATCACGCTGGGAAAAATTTCTTTCCCGGTGTATGCGACTGGCTGAAACTTGGCTTTCCGAGGTTTTTCCTCCGACTTCTCTACATCTGGAGCGGCGGCGTTGGTCGCGGCCTTTGAGGTGGCGGCGGTGGTGCGCTGACTGGAGGAGTGGCTGGTGGCCAGCACGTAAACGAGCACAAGCGCCAGCAGCAGGCAGGCGGTGCCGGAGAGAATGATCACGGGCCAGAACCACGCAGGCTTGAGCGGGGCGCTGCGCTGTTGGGCTTGGGGCTGGCGTTGTGGCTGCGAGGGCTCGGCCATGGCCTCGTCATAGCTGGGCAGGGTCTCATGACGCACGGGCTGCGGCGGTGGCTGCGCTGCAGCCAGTGGCTGGCTCTGGTAGCCAAAGGCGGCATATTGGGTTCGGTATTGCTCCAGGTAGTCTCGCAGCACCTGCCAGCGTCCGTTGACATGGATCTTGTACATGGAGTGCAGCTCTCCGGTGATGAGTGCCGCCTCGATGTCCTCATAGCTGTAGCCGGACCTTCTGGTTCCGCGCCATTCCAGTGTGTAAGTCGAGTCGTCCATATCAGGGCTGGGTTAGAAAGAGAGATTCTCCGGAGGAGGGCTTGATATCTGCCCCGGAACCAGAGGAGGAGAGCGCCTCCTTGTACTGCCGCAGCAGAGCCTGCCGGTCTGCTGGCACATAAAAGACGGGGCTGAGCGCCACAGCGCCCGGTGCGGAGATGCGGCTGGAGGTGCCTGAGCCGGAGGTGGATGGGTTGGCCGCCATCAGCGGTCTGCCGCCCTCCTTGCCCAGCATCCAGAGCTCCGCAGCGCCGCGGCCCAGCTGGTTCAGGGAGAGGGTGAGATCCGGTTCCACGTATCCGGCAAATTTCAGTCCGGCTGTGATGGCTGCGCGCAGATATGTCCTGTGGGCGTTGGCCTCCTTTTGATAGGAGCGGTTTTTGCACGAGGCAAAAAACTCTGTCAGAGGTGCTGTCCATTTTTCCCGGCTGGACTGCACCAGCCAGTCCTCGCTTTGAACAGGGCTGTTGCCGAGAACCTGGTGCAGCTTGCGCAGGTCCTGCTGCAGGGATGGGCAGTAGTGCAGGCCCCAGTCACGCGGGCGCAGCTGCATCATGTTTTCCAGCTTCAGGAACACGCATGCCTTTGCCACCGGGGCGTCGTGTGTGTCCTGCACCAGCTTGTCACACACTTCCAGGATGGTCTGGAGCACACGTTCACCCTTCTCATCAGTCACTCGGCTGAGAGACAGATGGTTCATCATCTCGCTTGTCTGGCTCAGGCGGGAGGTGATCACGGCATCTCCCTGATACTCGCCCACGATGCCCACACGAGTCAGGCTTCTCTGGATGAAAAGAGCCGAGGGCTGGGTGATGTCTGGTTCGTAAAACTTGGCGCTCCAGCGGGTGGAGCTGCCGATGATGGACTGCTCCGGCTTGCCCACAGACCAGAATGTGGAGCTGGGTTTTTTGCTGGAGTAATGGGACACGGTGTTTTCAAAGATGTTGTTGAGAAACTCATCGTGAATCAGACCCAGGATCGTTTTCAGTTCAGAGCCAAGCAAGGTGTCAGGTGCCATCTGGCGGCCGGATTTGTCACTCAGGACGGCTTGCAGCACTTCCTGGTCTCCTGCGGTGAAGAGGGCGGCCTGGAAAGCCTTGTCGCTTGGCATGGTGTCCAGCATTTTGAGCGAGGGGGCGGCTTCGGCAAACTTGACCGCCTGCCATTTGGCCATGGCCTTGCGGTATTCTTCCAGCGTGGTGGTGCGTGCGGTCTCTGCGCGGATGTCTGCAAAGGCGCTCAGGTCCTTCTGGAAGGTGTCCACCTTCTGGCGCAGGGAGCGGATGCGGGTGCTCAGATCTGAAGGCAGCGCCAGCGCCTGCACCTCTGGCTTGAGCAGCGCTTCGAGCGGCTTGAGCTGCTGTTCGATGGCTTTGATGCTGGTGGTCACGCTGGCGGTCAGCTTCTCATGAGAGAGCTCGCTGGTGCTGCGCTGCTCCAGTTCTGTGAGGCTGCTGGTGGTGCTGGCTGTGAGCTGCTTCAGAGTCGCGGTCAGATGCAGATCCGTCTTGGTCTTCAGCGCCGCGAGGCGGTTTCTGGGAGAGGCGGCCAGGTCACCGCCCAGCTGCTTGACGAGTGATTCGGCGTCATCCAGCTGGCGCACCAGCTTCACGGGAGGCAGGCTGCTGCTGTCCCCGGTGAATGATTTTTCCAGCGCTAGCAGGGCGTCTTCCGCCTGTTTGTCGATGCCACGGCTTTTCGAGGCCCAGGAGTTTACCTCCTCGATCTTAGCCTGCAGGTAGGGCCAGCGCAGCAGCAGGTCTTCCTCTTTGCGCAGCTTTTTGATCAGGTCCTCAGCAGCACCGGTGTTTTCCTTGCTCTGGTAGGAGGCCAGCTCCTGGGTGAGTGTCCACGCCTTCCACGCATGCAGGCCCACGGCTGAGACGCAGAACAGCAGCATCAGCGCACCGGCTGCCAGACCCATGCTGCGCAGGCGCATGCCACGCTGCATGCCTTCCAGGCGGGCGCGCAGCTCCTGCCCGACGGCACGCAGCCGGTTCAGTGACTCCGCCTCCACGGGCAGGTGGTAGCCTTCCAGCTCCTTCCAGCGCTTGACGAAGGTTTCGTCCTTCTCCGCGATCTCCTCGTAGGTCACTCCTGAGCCGGTGAGCAGCCGGGTCTCAGCCTCCTGCACAAAGGAAAGGAACCCTTTCAGCGTAAGCTCGAAGTTGCGCTGTTTTTCCTCAGCGGCTTTTGACTTGGCGTGGTACTGGGTCAGCTCGTTGATGGCGCTTTGCTGCGCGTCATCCGCTGGCCCCAGACCGTGCTCTCTGAATAGAGAGTCCAGATCTGCAAGCATCTGGCCCACCTGCCGCCACCGGTCCTCGGACTTCACTTTTTGAATGGCGGCCAGCATGTCGGGCACACGAGCTCCCGCCTGCCTGCGACGCAGGGCGGTGCGCACATCTTCGCCTTGCTGAAAGACATCCAGGCGTTCCAGCTTGGATGGTGCCGCCACGGCCTTGATGCTTTCCGTGAGCGTGGCGATGCGCTCTTCATCATCCGATTTCAGCGCCTCGCGCAGTTCATCCATCTTTTCCTGCAGCGCCTTGTTCTCCAGTCGCATCAGCTCTTTCTGGGCGTTGTCATCCTGGGGGTTGAGCTTGAGGATGGTTTTGACGATGCGGATGGACTTTTCGTCATCGCGTGAGAGCACGGCGGCCCGAAAGTCCTTGTAGAGCGGGTGATTGGCCGAGATGCCTTTGGCGTACAGGTTTTCCAGCTCCTGAACGGAGTTGGCGTCCAGGCGCGGGGCTGATTTGAGGCCATGGGTATCACAATAGATCTGCCAGTTCTTTTCCTCGCCAAAGCTCAGCTCCGCCACGAGGTCCAGCAACGGAGGTTCCTCCTCGGCCACCTGCAGCGCCTGGTAGTCGCTGCCTTTGTGCAGCATGGCGCTTACGCGGTCCAGCCTGCGCTCCGCTTCCGTGCAGTTCTGCGCATAGATGAATGCGGCGTCCACCATGGCTGAGGGATGCACCTCCTCTTTCAGTGCGGCACGGATGGCCTGGATGGCTTGCGGAAGAGGTTTCACGGATTGGTGGGTTTGGAATTGGGAGTGGCGGCCGGAGTGACGCGCAGCCTGCACAGTTCGACCTTGTCGGGCGCTTCAACGACGAGCGTGTAGTCTCCCGGCATGAGATCGAAATGCACGGGGGGCTGGCTGGAAATGCTCTGCAGCCTGGCCTGCAGGGCCTGGAGCTTGATCTCCTTTTCATTTCGGGCCTTGGTGTAGAATTCTCTCTTGAGGTCCTTTTCCCGCTGGGACCCCTTGGAGTCTTCCAAGGCGGCCAGATCAGTGTTGTCCTTGTGGATCCCGTCTTCCAGTTCTTTGATCTGTTTCTCCAGGGCGCTTCGTTCCAACGCAAAGGAGGACTGCATTTGTGGCGGCATCACATCGAATGAAGAGTCGCCGGACTTTCTCAGAGAGTAAATTTTTTGCTCGGAGATGGAGCCCTCACGTCGCAGCCAGTACACAGGGGCTGACGACTCGGCCAGATGCAGCCGGGTCAGAAAGCCTGCAGGCAGGTTCAGGGCGGTCGTTGTGGAGTTGGTGGCTGATGCTTCAATGACCTGGAAAAAGACGGGCCGGGACGAAGCGCTGCCGCCGGGCAGAATGCGCAGATCAAAGAGCACCCTCAGCCCATCCTTGCTGCGTGCCACCATCCTGACGCCATCGGGTGATTTGCGGTAAGATTCCGGCAGCGCGGTGAGGCCGCCTGTTGCGGAAAAAGTAAGAGTGTCCACCGCAGCGGCGGTGATCTTTGGACCAAAGATAATTTCGTTTCGGCCATCCAGGCTGATCGGAGCCCACTTCTTGAGCTCGCCATCTTTGGGCTCGGTCTTGCCGTCAGGTGTCGGGTGGGCATCCCTGGCAGAGCCTACGTACAGCTGCATGTCCGCCTCCACTGGCAGAGCTGAAACCTTGCTCACGGAATCTTCTCCTGCCTGGAGCATGTGGATGAAGACGGAACTGGTGGCCGTGGGGGAGTCCGCATCTTGTGCGGGTGCCGTGGGTTTGGGCTTTTCCTTATCAGGTGTGCTGGCGCCTCCAGGGACCACGGCCATCCGTGTGGCGGGGGGCTTCACTTCTGCGGCCCAGGTGCGCAGCCAGGCGGGGAGGGAGAGGTCTGACAGAGTTTTTTGCGCTGAGGCATAGCTGTCCGGGCCATCCAGTTCAGCCCATGCAGACAGCCATTTTTTCACCTCTGGATCCATCGCTGCGGATCCCTCTTCAGAAGGCTCAAAGAGCTGCTCCCACTCCCTGCGGCTGTTTTGCTCTGGGGCTGTGCTGCGCAGGATTTCCTTGGCGGTTTCCTTCAGCTTCCGGATCTGCACGTCTGCGGGTGGCGGGCTGAGCTTCAGGTTCACGTAGGCGCGCAGCTTTCTCCACAGGCTGGCACGCGCCTCTTGCCATCGGCCGAGGGCATCATTCAATGACGCGGCTTTCAGCGGGTTCTCTTCGGAACGGAGCTTGCCCCATGGATTGTTGTGCAGGTCAGTCCACTGCTTCAGCAGAAGAGAAAGGCTGCGAAGGTCATCCTGGTTTTCGACGGGCAGTGGCAGTTCCGACTGCACATCCGGCTGGCTCAGCATCTTGCGCATGCCTTGGAAGAATTCCCTGTGGGACTGAAGCAGAGCCTGCCCTGCTTCCACGTCGGCCTGGGTTTCGAGAAATTTCCGCGTGCCATCCAGCAGGAGATCGTACTCCTGCCAGGTTTTGGTGATGGCGCTGGCATATTCGTCCTCGGCCAGACGCTGCTGCTTCTGATGGTTGAATTTGAGCACCAGCCCTCCGCCCACGATCAGGATGAGCACAGCCGCTGCGAGAAGGGAGATGCCGATGTAGCTTTTGCCCTTGGGTGCAGCCCTTCTCTGGCGGGACTCCTGAGGCCAGTCGCCCATGGCGCTGGCGGCTTCCGGGGCGTGGCTCTCCAGGGGCGTCTTCTTCTGCTTTGCGGCAGGTGGCGGGAGTGCGGCTTGTGGCGGTGGCAGGGCGGGGTTTACGGGGCTGGAGAATTGTGGTTCCGGCTCCGGTGGCGGAGGCAGTGTGGATGGGGCGGTGAGATCCAGCACCACCCGGCTGGAGCTCTCCACCTGCGCGCGCAGAGGGGAGGACTCTGGCAGCGCCACCCAGCGAAAATCGGCAGGGTCATCGGTGGGCTCCAGGCAGGTGGTGAAGCGGCACTGCCAGGCCTGCGCGGGTTCTTTGAGCAGAGATTCTTGATAAAGCTCCAGCGCTTTGACTTCTGCGGGTGTGATGAGGTAGCAGCCTTTGAGAGCATCGCGAGACCACAGGATGCCAGCAGATGCCGGGCTGCCTGTGATCGAGGCCCATGCACGAGAGGAGGGGGCTTTGAACGCGGAGAGGTCCACCTCTTCGGCTGTCTCAAAGTAGCGCGGCCCGTCTGTCCAGGAGGTGCGCCAGCGCATGCCATGCAGCACATCTGCCGGAGTAATCCCCGCCGCAGCGAGGGCGCGGACCTCACGCGGCTCCACGATGAGATGATGCGCGATGTGGTTGGTGCGCCCGGTGTAGTCAGAACCGGCATCCTGCAGGCAGCTCAGCACATGGTAGGTGCCTGAGCCTACTGTAAGGATGCGGCAGGCGTGGATGAGCCGCCTCGGGTCATGCCCCGGCAGGCGTGCAAACTGGCTGAAGCGCTCCACCGAAGAGGCCAGCATGCCGCTCACGGCACGGTGGCGTGCCACCGTGCCAAAGCCCGTGCGTCCCGCTTCGAGCAGCCGAGGCGCGCTGGTGTAGATGAGTTGCCAGGCCATGGGAGATCAATGCGCGGAGTTGGAAGGGATCATTTCAGGCGTTGTCTGCGTCAGCACCCAGAGTGTGGGACCCTCCACGTGCTTGGGGCTCAGCTGCTTTGGATCCGGGCCGATGCGCGGCGTGCCATCGCGGTCCAGAAACTCCACGGGAGAGCAGCCCAGCGGACTGACCGCGAAGTAACAGACGTTTGAAGAGATGGCCTCGGCATTGGCCACGATGGAGGGGCACACACGCACCATGAAAGTCCGCACTCGTGCCGAGTTCTTCTGGATGTTTTCCAGGCTGACACTGCCATCCACCACCACGGGCAGCAGCGGTTCTTCGCCCAGCAGTGAGGCCCAGGTGTCGTACTTGCCCACCATCACAGCCAGCGGTGTGGCAACGCGCTGGCGCGAGTCCATGCCGAGCAGGCTTTTGATGCGGACTTCTGTCTCTGCCAGAATGACATCCTGCTGATCGATGCGGTGGTTCTTGATCTGCGGATCCGTCACCCCCTTCATCACGGCGCGGAACTCGGTGTTATGCAGCGGATCAAAGAGAAAGAAAATGCCGGAGGCCACGGCGATGTGCTGCGCCCCGGGGGAGTCGGCGCTGTTCCGCGTGGGTTCAAAATGCTCGCCCGCATTGTCATAGAAGACCATGGAGAAGCTGTTTTCCGGATTCGAGGGATGGGAGAGCTTGAAGATGAAAGGCTTGGGCAGGCGCACCTTTCGGCCCTGGCGCGGCAGGGTCTCATAGAGGGCGCCTTCAAGGTCTGTCTTGGCCAGGAAGGCATCCTGTGGTGTGGAGGATGAAAACAGCTGCGTTTTCATCTGTGTGAGGATGACGTTCTCCGAGGGGTCGGAGTCGCGGAAGGTGATGCCGAAATTTTGGAAAAGGGTGTTCTGCAGCACCTTGATCAGCACACTGAGGTAGTAGGACTTTCCAGACGAGGGGGCACCCACGATGGAGAAGATGTGGTGCGGCTGGTCCAGAAAGCCGGGGGGGAGTTTCCTGCGGCAGTGCGGGCAGGCCAGATCCGAGGTGGCCAGCCCCATGGCGTCCAGCGCCTGACCGCGGTCATTGAAGCGCGTGGCATGAAAGCGCTGCATGGCCTCCTCTCCCAGGATTGGGTCTCCACGCAGGCTGTTGTGCACCGCCACGTTCATGGCGTCACCACGATCAAATTTGAACCAGCAGATCGGGCAGGTGAACTCCCCGTACTCGCTGTTCACAGCGGCCTCCTCCACCACAGGCTCCGCCGGAGCACGCTGCGTGTGGAGCGGGCGCTGTGGTGGTGGCGGGGCTGCGTCATCTCCGCTGTAGCGCTCAAACCAGGCCGCCTTATGGGCCGGCAGGGTGGTGGGGGGCGGTATTTTGAGGATGTCCATGGCGTCATGCACATAGAACCCCATTTGCTCCAGGCCATTTGGCACCAGCAGGAGCTGCTTGCGGGCATTGGCGGAAAACTGGGCCAGCCAGCTTCTTAAAAACTCAGGGCCGAAGGGGCCGTTCCAGTCATGTTGATCGCTGTTGTACACATGCCAGGTGTTGTCCTGGCCCTGAGCCATCCACTGACCCGGATCACCGCTGTGCCTGAAAGCCAGCATCTGGCCGCACCCCGCCACCGTGTGCTCGTCTCCGGGCATGGAGCGGAAGTGGGTGGACTCGGAGCCGTCGATCATCATCGGGCTGCTGAACTGGAAGTCCACCGCCTGACCTGTCTTGGTCACCTTGCACAGGATCTGGGGGCAGTGGGGGGATTTCAACTGGAAGTCTGCCTGTCGTGAGGCGCCGATCATGTAGCTGCCGCCATCAAAAGTGGCGCGATCTCCGGTGACGCAGTTCAGGATGCAAATAGGGTGGTGGGTGCCGTTCATCATGACCAGCTGCTTTGTCGGGAGATGAGAGTGAGAGAAGCTTTCAAAACAGGCTTGATTGGGCTTTTTCTAATTGAAAGTGCGAATATGGACCATGACGCGATTAAAACTGTCATGGGCAATAAGCAGTATGCAATCAGTTGATCAGGAAAATTGATAAAGCAATTTTCGGGTTTCTGATTTTCCACTGAAGACAGCGCCCGGATCATGTGCTTCAGCACAGCGCCTATTTAGCCTTGGCGGGTTTCAGGTGTTTGTCGAAAAAAGCGATCATGGGGCCTTCGGTTTTCTCTGGCGGCACGCCTTTGAGTCCATGGCCCGCACCTTCAAAGGGAATGAGTTCTGCCTCGACGGTGGCCGCCTTCAGCTTGTCCACGATCCATGTGGCCTGCTCAAAGGCCACGTATTCATCGGCTGTGCCGTGCAGGTAGAGTGTGGGGGCGGCATTGGGAGTCACCCAGTAGAGAGGGCTGCTGATGATGTGCTCTTTGCGTTTTGTGCTGAGGTCGCCACCCAGGAACAGGGGCAGCACGTCTTTCGCATCCACGCTTTTGTCGTAGCTCTTGGTGAAGTCGCTCGGGCCGTAGAAGTTCACCACGCAGCATACGGCGCTGCTCTGCCCCGGGTTTCCTCCCTCGCCTTCAAACTGGGCCACGCCCGCCGTGACACCGAGGAACTGCGCCAGATGGCCCCCGGCCGAGCCGCCCATGGCACCGATGCGTGCGGGGTCCACGTGGTACTGGGCTGCATTCGCACGCAGCCAGCGCACTGCGGCTTTGCAGTCGTGTACAGCTGCTGGGAAAGGATAGGCTGGGGCCAGGCGGTAGGTGACGGTGATGGCCACGTAGCCATGCTGGGCCAGCGTGAGCAGCAGCTTGTCATACCCCTCACGCTTGCCAGCGCGGAAGCCACCACCATGAATGCAGACCACGGCAGGGAAGGGGCCTGTGCCATCCTTCGGCTGCGCCAGGTTCACCTGCAGGTGCTGGTTGTCAGGATTTGAAAACTCAATGCCGCGCGTGAAGGTGACATTTTCCGGGATGGCGAGTTCGGCGGCGTTGGCGGAAGTGAAGAGCAGCAGGCAGGTAATGAGGTGGCGCATAGGAGTGGGCATGCAGGAAAGAGCTGATTGTAACGGCTATTGCGGGCATGGAGTTGCAGGTGGGCGGCAGGCGGGTGCAGGTTTGAAGAAACCTTTTTAGGAGCATGGTGTTACACGCTGACACACCGTTTCACTCCCACCATGAAGACCCTGACCCTCTCCATGATCCTGCTGGCTCCTATGGCTCTGCGTGCTGCTGACACTGCCGCAGAGACGGCGCATGCCGGCATCACTCCGGATCAGCTGCAGTTTTTTGAGAAGAACATCCGCCCGGTGTTGGTGCAGTCCTGCTACAAGTGCCACTCCAGCGAGCCCACCGCCAAGGTCAAAGGCGGCCTCACGCTGGACACCAAGCAGGCTACGCTTCTCGGTGGTGAGTCCGGGCACCCTGGCGTGACCCCGGGCAGTGTGGCGCAGAGCACCATCTACGAGGCGATGACCTGGAAGAATGAAGACATGCAGATGCCGCCCAAGCAGAAGCTGCCGGACGATGTGGTGGCCAACTTTAAAAAATGGATCGAGATGGGCGCGCCGGACCCGCGTGAAAACAAGGTGGTCAATGCCAGCGGCGGCAAGCGCGTGATCGACATGGACGAAGGGCGCAAGCACTGGTCCTTCCAGAAGCCGGTGAAGCACGAGCCCCCGGCTGTGAAGACCGAGGGCTGGGCCAGGACACCGATCGACCAGTTCATACTGGCAGGCATGGAAACGAACGGGATGCATCCTGTGCGTGATGCCGACAGGCCCACACTGATCCGCCGCATCTCCTTTGATCTCACGGGGCTGCCGCCCACACCGGATGAAGTGAAGACGTTTGTGGCAGACCAGTCTCCTGATGCGGTGAAGCGTGTGGTGGACATGTATCTGGACTCCGAGCGCTACGGCGAGCGCTGGGCTCGGCACTGGCTGGATGTGGCGCGCTATGCGGAAAGCAGCGGCAAGGAGGTGAACGTGCTCTACCCGCACGCCTGGCGCTACCGTGACTATGTCATCGAGTCGTTCAAGAAGGACAAGCCCTACGACCAGTTCCTCAAAGAGCAGATCGCGGGCGATTTGCTGAAGTTTGACAACAAGCGCGACCAGGCAAGCAAGATCGTGGCCACGGGCTTTCTGGCCATCGGCTCCAAAGGGCACAACAACCGTGACCGGCGCCAGTTCTCCATGGATCTCGTGGATGAGCAGATCGATGCGGTGTCGCAGTCCATGCTCGGCCTCACGCTGGCCTGCGCACGCTGCCATGACCACAAGTTTGATCCCGTGACACAGCGGGACTACTATGCGCTGGCGGGCATCTTTCTGAGCAGCGAGACCTTGTTTGGCACCTACGAGCAGCTGCAGAACAACAACACAGCGGGACTCGTCGAGCTGGATCGCGCGGCGGAGCAGGCAAGCGCCATTTCCCGCATCACACGCGCCGAGGTGGCCGAGCTGAAGAGCAGCTATGAGCGCGCCCAGACCTCCGCAGCGGAGATGCAGCGGGAGGTTTTTTCCTTGAGCGCGGAGCAGCGAACGAAGGCTGGAGTGAACACCTTCCTGCGTGTGCGTGGCTCTCGTGATCGTGCGGCGGAGATCAAGGCGGACATGGATTTGTTTAATGAAGATGGCACGCCACGCACGCTGGCCATGGGGGTGCTGGACCGCCCCAATCCCATCAACAGCCCCATCCTGGTGCGTGGAGACATCAAGCAGCCTGGAGATGTGGTGCCGCGTGGCCTGGTGGAGGTGCTCTGCGCCAAGGGCGAGCCGCTGAACATCAGCCCGCAGAGCGGCAGCGGACGGCTGGATCTGGCTTTCTGGATCGCCTCCAAGGACAACCCTCTGACCGCCCGCGTGATGGCCAACCGCGTGTGGCTCAAGCTGATGGGTGCAGGCATCGTGCCCACACCGGACAATTTTGGCACCATGGGGCAGAAGCCCACGCACCCGGAGCTGCTTGACTACCTGGCTGTGACTTTCATGGAGAACGGCTGGTCGGTGAAGAAGCTGATCCGCGAGATCATGCTGAGCCGCACCTACCAGATGGGCTCCGGTTATGACGCCGCAAACTACGCTCGCGACCCCGACAACAAATACCACTGGCGCATGAATCAGCGGCGCCTGGACGCCGAAGCCATCCGCGATGCCATGCTGGCGGTGGGCGGCAAGCTCAACTTCTATCCCGTGGACGGCTCTCCCGTGGCGCTGATGGGCGAGGGACGGCAGGGCATGTTTTCCGCCATGCGTGGAGACTTGAGCAACAAGGCCTACAACTACCGCTCCATCTACATCCCGATCATTCGTGACCAGATTCCCGAGATGCTCTCTGTCTTTGACTATCCGGACGCCAGTCTGGTGAACGGGGATCGGGATACCACCAATGTGCCTTCGCAGAGCCTCTACCTGATGAACAATCCGCAGGCGCAAAGTGCGGCAGATGCCTTTGCGCAGCGTGTCGCAGAGCATAAAGGAAACTCCGCCGAGCGTCTGAGCTACGCCTATGAGCTGGCCTTTGGCCGTGAGCCCACCGCAGAGGAAAAGGCCGCGATCAGCAACTTCTGGATGCGCTTTCCGCAGATGGTGGCCAAGAGCGGCGGCAACAACAAAGAGTCGCGGGGGCGTGCCGAATTTGCCGCGCTCTCCGCCTTCTGCCAGAGCCTCATCGCCAGTGCTGAGTTTCGATACCTGAATTAAACACCACTCCACCCACGCAACGCCATGAACACGTCACCCTTCTCCCGGCGCGAGTTTTTGAAGACCAGCTCCAGCGGCTTTGGCTACCTGGCCTTTGCCGCGCTGGCGCAGCAGCAGGCGCTGCGTGCAGCTCAGCAGGCTGCCACTGGTCCGCTGGCCCCGAAGGCACCGCATTTCGCCCAGCGTGCCAAGCATGTGATCTTCCTCTGCATGCAGGGGGCGCCCTCTCATGTGGACACCTTTGACTACAAGCCCAAGCTGGCGGCGGACTCCGGAAAGAGTGCGCCCTCCGCTGCTGGCCGCTACGGCACGGCCAAGCTGATGGGCTCTCCGTGGAAATTCACGCGCAATGGCAAGAGCGGCCTCTACATCTCCGAGCTTTTTCCCAATCTGGGCAAGCACGCTGACGAGATGTGCATTCTCAATTCCATGGCCACAGACCTGCCCGCACATCCGCAGGCCTTCTCCCAGCTGCACACTGGCACCACACAGTTTGTGCGTCCGTCCTTGGGCTCCTGGGCTTTGTATGGCCTGGGTACCATGAATGAAAACCTGCCGGGCTTCATCACCGTGAATCCGCCGGCCAATGCCACGCGCACTTATGGCAGTGCCTTCCTGCCCGCCATTTATCAGGGCACCAAGATCGGCGGCGGTGGTTTCCCCGGCGGAGGTCAGGGGCGGCGCTTTGGCGGCATGGCACCACAGACCTCGGTGGCCAATATCAAAAACGACCGTTACACCACCGAGGAGCAGCGCACTCAGCTGGACCTGGTTCAGGCGCTCAACAAGTCGCGCATGCAGCAGGACGGTGGTGTGAGCCCCGAGGTGGAAGGCGTGATCGAGTCCTACGAGCTGGCCTTCCGCATGCAGGCCGAGGTGCCAAAGGTGATGGATCTGAGCAAGGAGACAGCGGCTACCAAGGCACTGTATGGCATCGACGATCAGGAGACGGACACCTTTGGAAAGCAGTGCCTCATGGCACGCAAATTCGTGGAGGCCGGCGTGCGATTCATCGAAATCACCAACGGCAACTGGGACCAGCACACCAACCTCAAAGCCTCTCTGGAGCGCAATACAGCGGCGATCGACAAGCCCATCGCGGGCCTGCTCACCGATCTCAAGCAGCGCGGCCTGCTCAAGGACACGCTCGTCATCTGGGGTGGTGAATTTGGCCGCACCCCGCACAGCCAGGGTGAGGATGGCCGCGACCACAACAACAAGGGCTTTTCCATGTGGATGGCCGGCGGCGGGGTGAAAGGCGGCATGAACTATGGCATGACGGACGACTACGGCTACGAGGCGGTGCTGAACAAAATGCACGTGCACGACTGGCATGCTACGGTTCTGGCGCTGCTGGGCCTTGATCACGAGCGCCTTACCTACCGCTATGCGGGGCGCGATTTCCGTCTGACGGACGTTTACGGCACGGTGGCCAGGGAGATTATGGCATGAAGCTTTAGATTTGCCCTCTCAGGTGACGCATGCGTTGCATTGGTCGTGATTGGCCTTATCAATGGCGCAGCCAATGGGTACCCGCGCCTCAGAACTCGACTTGCAGATGTCTCCCAGTCTCGATCTGGGGGATTCTCCAGGCGGTGTGACCGAGGCTCCACCGCCAGAGCTGCCGCGTGGCATCGAGGCTCTGATCGAAACCGAGCTGCCTGAAGAACTGCGCGGTTCTGCCAAAGGACTGCTTCGTGCCGTTGCTGGCAAGGTGGCCGTACCGGGGCACTTTGACGCCTTCTGCTGTCAGGCCTTTTCCAAGCCCGAATGGGCAGCAGCCAGCAGCCGGCTCATCGCCGAGATGTTTGAGGATGATGAGGATCAGCTGGCGGAGATGGCCCGCATCCCGGATCTAGTCATTGAGATGAGCAGTGGTGAGGTCAGTGTGACGTGCATGGTGGCCTCCCGCTGGGCGGCACGCGGAGAGACGCACCGCCTCTCGCGTCTGGCAGATGCCATCGTGGCCTCACATGCTGCCAAAAACGTGCATTCGGTGGACATCATGCTGGCCCTGGCGGCCACACTGGCGATCACCCGCTTCTCACGTGCAGAGCAGCTTTTCAATGCAGCACAACCCCTGGCCACTGACGAACATCAGGAGCCGTTGGCAGACGCCCGGCGCTGGCTCGCTGCCGGGCGGGTGGTGTGCTGCGCAGCGCAGGACGAGCGCGATTTCTGGGACCTCCGCCTCCGCAGGCCCAAGACCGCCTGGACATGGCAGAGTAACTCGGAGCGTGAAGCGCTGGATCATCTTTCCGACTGGCTCACGCCAGATGTCGAAAGCGCTGATCTTTATAAAGCCATCCTGCCGGAGTGCTGGTGGGAGCTGGCCATGAAATTTGCTCAGGCTCAGGACAAACTGGCGCAGTCGGCCCAGAAGCCGGATGCCGCCAAGGTGGAAAGCCCTTTCTCGATCCGTGGTCCTGCAGAAACGCAGCCGTCGCAGGAGCGTGTGCCTCTGGATTTCCGCCCCCATCCGCAGGCCACACCGCTGGCGCGGTTCCTCCTGCCCTGGTTTTGCGGCTGTCTGGCCATGATCCTGACTGTGTTGGTGCTGCCGCGAGAGTTTGTGGTGCGGATTCTGGACACACTGAAACCCCGCGCCGACATCTCCACTCCGACAGACCTGGCGGCATGGCGGAAGGAGACGCTGCAAAAAAAGGCGGCCGAACTGGCTCAGTACTCCCCCCAGCACGACAAGGCCAAAGCGGGGGGCTGGCGGGAAAATGAGGAGCTGCTCACAGGCAAGACCCCAGAGCTGCCGTTTGAAAGCTCACAGTATATGCAACTGCTCGTCTGGCTGCATCTGGACCCGCCACAGGATGCTGAGGTGCGCAGGCTGGTCTGTGCGCAGCTGCTGAAAAGGGTGAAGGGGGATGCTATTTCTCTCTGGGAACTGCTCGTGTATCCCGGCTCAGCGAATGCGGCGGAGGTTAAAGCGACGGCAAAGGAGGCATTGGAAGATGATTCTTATTCGTGGACTGATGAGGAGAAAAAACGCCTCGGCATGATTATTGCGAACAAGCTGGCCGCTCAGACGGCGCCGCAGAATCCCCTCAAATGAAGTGAGGGAAAGCTTGTTGGTTTGCTCCTGAGTAGCAAAAACGAAAAAATTCCGCAGAAAGCGCATTTGTGGAATTATTCGCGTTTACTGTGATTTACTGGGTAGAGTTGCCTTTTTTATGACCTTAGGGTTGAAAAACTGTAAAACAGACTGTCAAATTACCAGACTTTTCAGAAAATCTTTGCATTTTTGAGCTGCAACACTTAGAGTCGAGAATAATACAAGGATGGTCCCAGTTCAAAATTTTCATTCGGCTGGGGGCACCTTGTGCGGTCCTTTTACTTCGTTATGATTGAAGAGCTTCAGCAATTTGGCAGCCTCTCAGTGGCGCACCGAACCGGTGGCGCACCAGTGGAGCTGTTGCGTTCCAACGATGAGGTGGTCTTCTTGGCCTTTGACAACCGGATTCACCGGCTGGTGGAACTTCACGTGCTGCGTGGTGGCAGCACACTTGATGTGGCGATGAAGAAGTCTGCTTTTGAGCGCGCGCGCCAGGCTTCCGAGATCCGCGGGCATGCGTTCATGCGCATCCTGGAGGTGGGGGAGGATCAGGGGATGGTCTATTACACCAGCAACCTTAATGACGGAGAATTTGTCGAAGACTATGTCAGGCGACGCGGGGCGCTGGCGCCGGCCACGGCCTTGGCCCTCGTTTATCAGCTGCTGGATGATCTGCTGCAGCTCCAGGGGTACCAGCGCCTGGTCTCGCGCATGCATTTGGACCACGTGCTGGTCACCACGCTGGAGGACACTTTTCTGCAGCTTCGCGTTTTTGATTACGGTCTTTCGCAGCTGGATGCCGGGACGGAAGGTCAGGCTGGCGCCCGCTTGGTGGTGGAGGCTTGCAGGCTTGTCTTTTTGCTGCTGACGGGGCAGCCCTATGCCGGGGAAAATCCCGATCGTTTCCCTGCACTGACGCAGCTGCCCATGGGGCTGCGCACTACGGTGCGTGCAGCTCTCTCAGATCCCGCAAATGCACCGGCATCCATCGAGAAGCTGCGCGATGACGTGCGCGAGGCATTCAGCGCGCTCTCCAGCAACATCAAAGCACGTAATTTCCGCAAGCATCTGGTGGTCAACGCCTCCCTCCTGCCCCAGTCGCAGCTGCAGGAGCTGCTGCTGGAAAATGTGCCGGTGGAAACCATCTTGGGCACGCGCTTTCGCGTGGAGGATGCTGAAACCTCCCGCCGCTACCCGTTCTCCATTCCCGCCATCAACACCAAGATCTCTCAAGAGATCACAGTGCACCTTCTGCCTCCCTCCAGAATCGTGGACAAGACCCGATACGAGGCTGTGCCGCTGCAGATGTGGCGTTTCAATCCTGAGCGTCACCCGAACATTCTGCGCTCCCTCAGTCTCTGGGAGAGTCCGGACTGGACCTTCCTCACCGAAGAGCGCGAGCCTGGCTTTGCTCTCAGCCGCCTGATGGCGGAGCGCATCACCCTTAATCCCGCTGAAGTCATCGTGCTCATGCGTCAGATCCGTGCGGGGCTGGACCAGGCGGTGGAATGCGGTGTGCAGCGTGTGGACCTGCACCCCTCCAACATCCTGCTGCGCGTGGGAAAAAACGGCCCGCTGCTCGCCCGTGAACTGGAGCGCCTGATGCAGAAGCGCCTGGATGCATGGCCTAATTTTGTGGTGAAGCTGCGACCTCACATGACCATGCGCAGCCTCTATGAGCCTCTGCTGGTGGACATGGACCTGGCGGAAAATCAGCAGCAGGAGGAGCACCTGCTAAATCGAGATTTCCGCCATCGCTCGTTTGTGGCGCTGGCCGGCTACCTGCTCACGGGAGAGCGGCAGAGCGGCGGCGCTCCACAGTTCCCTGAATCCGTGCCCGATGCTGCGGCTGCGTATGTGCGCGACTGTTTGGAGCTGACACGCCGTGCTGGCAAGACACCCAGTCCGGGTGATTTCATCGACAAATTTGAAAGCCTGCTCTCAGCGCCCACCGTGGATCTGGCCACGCGCCTGCGAGGCAGCGCTGTGGCGCTGGAAGAAATGGAAAGCGCTGGTGCTGTTTCTGATTTTGAAGATGACTGGAATGCCAGTGAACCGGACTCCTCCCTTGAAGAAGGGGAGGTCGTCTCTCCCATCAAGCGCGGCATCAAAACTCACGACTTCAACCCGCTGATGGCGCAGAAGAGCAGCCTCCCCTGGGGAGTCATTGCAGCCGCTGCCGTGGTGGTGGTCGGCATCGGTGCCTGGATGCTCATGGGGGGCAAAGACGAGCCTGCACCTGCGGCTCAGGCTGCGGTCTCTTCTGCCCAGCCTGAAGGTCCGGCTCTTGCCCCAAAGAGCGAGCCGAAGGTTGCCGAAGTGAGCAAGCCTAAATCTGAAGCACCCAAACCGCAGCCAACGCCTCAAAAAGTGCAGGCCCCTGTTGTTGTGCCGCCGGTTACACCACTCACCAGGCCTGCGCCCGCCATGGCTGAATCGGTGCCAAGTCCTTCTGTCACCACCACTTCCACGCTTGTTCAGGTGACGCCACCCGCTCCAGCGCAGATCCAGGCTCCTCCAGCTTCGAAGCCGGAGTCCGTGCCGGTGGTCAAGCCTCTCCCGCAAACACCGGCGGCGACAGCCACCACAGCTGTGGTGACAGCCGCCCCTCCCGCCAATCCGCAGCCGGCTGCTTCCGATGCCAGCAAGCCGCTGGAGAAAGATCCGGTGACCATCCGTCGCGCCATTCTTCCATCCAAGGAGGAGATTGATCGTATGAAGCAGGGACATGTGGAGCATCGCACTGGGCAGATGCCGGCCATGTCCACCGCATCGCCAATGCCCGCCAAACGCTAAAGCCACATCGTGATGCCGATCTCTACCTGCACGATTCTGCTCTTTGGTGGCTGCATGACGCGATTCCTCACGAAAGGGCGGAATTTGCTTGGACTCTGGATTAACTCACAGGTAAAAGTAGCCTTAGTAGAGATGTGCGCCGCAAATAATGCCGCTTTGATTGCACGAGTCCGGTCGGGCCGGATGGTAAATCACAGCCACGGCAAAACCGGTCCCATCTTCCACCGCAAAGTCACTGGCAGGCAGTACACATCATATTAGAAACCGCGAAAACTAGGAGAGACTGATGAAGGTCAACAACACAATCGTCATTTCAATCGGTCAGGCCGGCAATCAGATTGCCGCCTCTTTTTGGAAAACCATCTGCCAGGAGCACGGCATTGACCCCATGACCGGCCAGACCGCCCAGGGGCAGGCTCCACGCGGAAACTGGAGCGCCTTCTTCACCAAGCTGGGGGAATCCACCTCCGGCAGCTACGTGCCACGTGCGGTCATGGTGGACCTTGAACCCAGCGTCATTGACAACATCAAGGCCACCTCCGGCTCTCTTTTCAATCCCGGCAACCTGATCAGCCGCACGGAAGGAGCGGGCGGCAACTTTGCCGTTGGTTACCTGGGTGCCGGACGCGAGGTGCTTCCGGAGGTGATGGGCCGCCTGGACGCTGAAATCGACAAGTGTGACAACGTGGGCGGAATCATTGTGCTGCACGCCACAGGTGGTGGTTCCGGCTCCGGCTTCGGCGCGCTGCTCATCGAGTCCATCAAAGAGAAGTATCCAGAGTTCCCCGTGCTGAGCTGCGCCGTGCTGCCATCTCCGCAGGTTTCCTCCGTGGTCACGGAGCCTTACAACACGGTCTTCACTCTCAACACCCTGCGCCGCGCGGCAGACGCCTGCCTCATCTTTGACAATGAGGCGCTTTTCGAGCTGGCCCACCGCAAGTGGAACATCGAGAGCCCCACGGTGGACGATCTGAACCTCCTCATCACCGAGGCTCTGGCTGGTTTGACCGCCTCCATGCGCTTCAGCGGCTTCCTTACGGTGGAAATCAGCCTGCGCGAGCTCCTCACGAATCTGGTGCCTCAGCCCTCGCTGCATTTCCTCATGTGCTCCTTTGCACCGCTGACTCCTCCGGACCGCAGCAAGTTTGAAGAAATGGGTGTCGAGGAGATGATCCGCAGCCTGTTTGACAATGGCTCTGTCTTCGCCGCCTGCTCGCCGATGGAAGGCCGCTTCCTCAGCACCGCAGTGCTCTACCGTGGCATCATGGAGGACAAGCCGCTGGCAGACTCCGCCCTGGCCGCCATGCGCGAGCAGCTGCCTCTCACCTACTGGATTCCCACCGCATTCAAGATCGGCTACGTGGAGCAGGCTGGCATCTCCCACCGCAAGAGCATGGTGCTGCTGGCCAACAACACCGAAATCGCCCGCGTTCTGGACCGGATCTGCCACAACTTCGACAAGCTCTGGCAGCGCAAGGCCTTCGCCAACTGGTACCTCAATGAAGGCATGTCCGAAGAGCAGATCAACGCCCTGCGCGCCTCCGCCCAGGAACTCATCCAGAGCTACCAGGTGGCCGAGGAAAGCGGAGCCAAGGCCAAGGTGCAGGACAGCTCGGCGGACTATCCGCGCAGCAGCTCCACTGCAGACGACAGCCGCAGCGGCATGAGCCTGCGCGATCTCGTGGACCGCCGCCGCGCCTAACAACAGCAAATCAGGAACAGACAGACAAACATCGTTTTTTGGAGGAACACCCGTGAGAGAGATTCTGAGCATTCATGTCGGACAGTGTGGCAATCAAATCGCCGACCGCTTCTGGCGGCTGGTGCTGCGTGAGCATGGCCTGACCGAGGCCGGCACCCCGAAGGAGGGCAGCAATGTCGCCGCCAATGCCAACATGGAGGTCTTCTTCCACAAGGTGCGTGATGGGAAGTACATCCCCCGTGCCATTCTGGTGGACCTGGAGCCCGGCGTGATCGCCCGTATCGAAGGCGGAGACATGGCCCAGCTCTTTGACGAAAGCTGCATCATCCGCAAGATCCCCGGTGCCGCCAACAACTGGGCGCGTGGATACAATGTGGAAGGGGAGCGCATCATCGACCAGATCATGAACGTGATCGACGCGGCGGTGGAAAAGACCAAGTCCCTTCAGGGCTTCCTGCTCACGCACTCCATCGGTGGTGGTTCTGGCTCCGGCCTTGGCTCCCTCATCCTTGAGCGTCTGCGTCAGGCCTACCCGAAGAAGCGCATCTTCACCTTCTCCGTGGCTCCATCTCCGCTGATCTCCGACTCCGCCGTGGAGCCCTACAACGCCATCCTCACGCTGCAGCGCATCCTGGACAATGCAGACGCCGCCGTGCTGCTGGACAACGAGGCGCTCTTCCGCATCGCCAAGTCCAAGCTGCACCGCAGCCCGAACTACATGGACCTGAACCACATCATCGCGCTCATCATGAGCTCGGTGACGGCCTCCCTGCGCTTCCCCGGCAAGTTGAACACCGATCTCGGCGAATACGTGACGAATCTGGTGCCGTTCCCCGGCAACCACTTCCTCACCGCCTCCTTCGCGCCGATGCGCGCTCCCGGCCAGGAAGGACAGGTCCGCATCAATTTCCCGGACATCGCCCGCGAGACCTTCGCACAGGACAACTTCACCGCCGCCATCGACTGGACCAACGGTGTGTACCTTTCCGCATGCGCCCTCTTCCGTGGAGATGTGAAGGCCAAGGAGGTCGAGGAAAACATGGCCGCCATCCGCAAGAGCCTCAACTTCGCCAGCTACGTGCCCACCGGCGTGAAGCTCGGCGTGGCAGAAACAGCTCCGGAAGGCTTTGCCTCCAGCGGTCTGGCCCTGGTGAACCACACCGGCATTGCCGCCGTGTTTGAGCGCCTCATCAACAACTTTGACATCATGTTCGACAACCACGCCTATACGCACTGGTACGAGAACAACGGTGTTTCCCGCGACATGATGGCGCACGCCCGTAACACCATCGTCAATCTCGCCCAGTCCTACCGCGACGCCAGCTAGCCGGACTTCCGCGCATTGCGCGGGCATGTGACCCCAGCCTTTCTAACCCAACGTGGATACTGCCTTGGAGCGCCAAATCGCCTCCGCCTCCCGCAGCGTCGAGGAGGCGCGGAGGCTTGCTTATCACGACCCTGTTCGTGTAGGGGCGTTGGTGGAGCAGATCAGCGTGCTGGCGGACCTGCGGCAGAAGGAAGGTGATTTCCGCAAGGCTGAATCCCTCTACCGGGAGGCGCTCTTTCGAGCCCAGGAACTGCGCAAGCAGGATCCTGACCTCCTAACAGGCATCTACTCCCTGCTGGCGCATCTCTATGACCGCTGGGGGCGCATGGACAAGGCGGCGGAGTTTTACGAGCTCGCTCTCAACATCAGCGCCGAGAACGGCCTCGAAGACAGCGACAAGGTGGCCACGATCAAAAACAACCTGGCCATGATCTTCAAGCAGCTCCGCAAGTTTGAGCGGGCCGAGGGCTACTACTGCGAGGCTCTGGAGACCTTTCAGCGTCTGGATGGGGAGCAGAGCTCGCGCGTGGCGTCTGTGTATAACAATCTCGGCGTGCTCTACTACAGCCACATGGATGTGGACCGCGCACAGGTCATGCACGAGCGGGCGCTGGCCATCCGCCAGAACCTGAACGAAGGCCAGATGGATCCCGCCGATCTCTCCCAGACCTTCATCAATCTGGGCGCGGTGTACAAAGCAGCGGGCGATTTCCAGAAGGCCGAGGCCTGTGTGGACCGCGCCAAGCGCATTCGAGCTGCCATGAACGGCTACCACCCGAACCCACGCCGTTCGGCATCTCTGCTGATCGACAAGAGCTTGTAAAAGCGGGTATAGGAAAAGAGGTCAAGGCACGCGGCCCTGACCTCCGATCAATCACTTTTGCTCACTCAGTACAGCTCCACAGGCGAGCGCTTGCCGTCTTCCACGCTGAGCACTTTTGCGGCTTCTTCGCCGAGGGTGTCGATGCGCAGTTGCAGGATGTCGCGGTTGATGGCGGCAAAGCGGTCAAGATTGAAGGCGTCCGGCTTGACCAGGCGCTTCTTGGTTTTCTCCACGCGCATCAGCGCATCGTGCAGGGCAGGGGCCTCCACGCCTTCCAGATGCTGGCGGGCCAGCTCCACCATCTCCACACGGTGGCAGATCATCACGAGATCATTGCCGGCGCGCACGGCCTCCTGGATGGCCTGCTCAAAGGTGACCTCATTGAGGATCGCGCCCATGTCCAGGTCGTCCGTCATGGCCAGACCGTCGAAGGCATACTGCTGACGCAGCAGCTTCGTCACGACGTTATAGCTCAGGCTGGCGGGCCAGCGGCCGCGGTCAGGATCGTAGGCGGTGTAGTTGCTGTGGCAGGTCATCACAGAGTCCAGCTCCGGCAGCAGGGCGGAGTAGGGCAGCAGTTCGCTGCGCTCCATCTCCTCGCGGCTTTTGGTGATGACGGGCAGAAACTCATGCGGATCGCACTCGGCCGGGCCGTAGCCTGGGAAGTGCTTGCCGCAGCTCAGGATGCCCTCGGCGCGCATGGCGCGGTTGAAGATGCCGGCATTGTCGATCACCTGTTGTGGGTCGCGCCCGTAGGTGCGGCCTTTGAGGGAATTGTCCGCCGCATCGTCATAGGAAATGTCCAGCACGGGGCAGAGGTCCAGATTGAAGCCGAAGAGGCGCAGGATCTGGCCGGTGAGCTTGCCGTGGCGTTTGATCAGGGCGGGGTCTCCTTTGTCGCGGAGAGATTGGGCGTTCGGCGGCTCCTCGCCGATGAGGCGGAGACGGGAGACACGGCCGCCCTCCTGGTCGATGGTGATGAAGGGTTCGACGTCGGAAATGTCACGCAAATCATCGATAAGTTTGCGCAGCTGCTGCGGGGACTGGATGTTGCGGCCGAACAAAATGAAGCCGCCGGGCTGGAGCTTTTTGAGGCGGGCGGCGGTTTCCGGAGTCAGCTCCGTGCCGGGTACGCCCATCAGGAGAAGTTGGCCGAGATCTTGTGAGGAAGACATAGTTAAGGTGTTCTAATGAGTTGTGTTCGTTCGAGTGCTTTCTAAATGGATGTCAAGGAACGATTTGCTAAAATTTTGAGTACAAACAGGATTTTGGGCTATCACATTTGCGACTCAGCGGTTTCTTTTTGGAAAAGAAAGGTGGGCAGGTTGACGGGAGGGACAAAACTTTTTAACATGCGGGCGTCTGTGAGGCAACTCGCGGGCCACAATTGCAGAGCTTCCTCAGCCGAGCATTTCGTGCCAATCGGTCCTCCATCGTTGTTGGTTGCTGGATCGCCAATGGAACCCTCCGGCTCCGCATGCCGGAGGGTTCTCTGTTTCTGGGAGATGACTTCCGAGCATGCATTGTGAGCAACTGTGTGATCAACCTGTGATCAGTGTGTGAGCAACTTCATCCGGTTCATGATGCGCTGAGCTGACGCGCCCACTGGATGGCGCGCAGCATGCCGGCCGCTTTGTTCACCGTCTCCTGATACTCGGCGGCGGGAACAGAGTCTGCCACCACGCCCGCGCCTGCCTGCACGTAGGCCTTTCCGTCCTTCACCACGCAGGTGCGCAGCGCGATGCAGGAGTCGAGGTTGCCATCAAAGCCGAAGTAGCCCACCGCACCGGCATAGGCGCAGCGCTTGCTCTTCTCGCACTCGTTGATGATTTCCATGGCGCGCACTTTGGGAGATCCGCTCACGGTGCCGGCGGGGAATGTGGCGCGCATCACATCGTAGGCGCTTTTGTCATCGCGCAGGTGGCCGTCCACATTGGAGACGATGTGCATCACGTGCGAGTAGCGTTCGATGATCATCAGATCGCTGACGCGCACGGTGCCGTAGTCGGCCACACGTCCGACGTCGTTGCGCGCCAGATCCACGAGCATGATGTGCTCGGCGCGTTCTTTGGGGTCGTTGAGCAGTTCCTGGGCCAGGGCCTCGTCCTCTGCCGGAGTCTTGCCTCTCCAGCGCGTGCCGGCGATGGGGCGGATGTCGATGCGGCCGTTGAGGCATTTCACATGCACTTCGGGCGAGCTGCCCACCAGCGCAAAGCCTTGCGGGAAGTCCATGCAGAACATGTAGGGGCTGGGGTTCACGTGACGCAGTGCGCGGAAGAGATCCAGCGTGCTGCCGGTGTACTCGGTCTCAAAGCGCTGGGAGGGCACGCCCTGGAAGATGTCTCCGGCGCCGATGTACTCCTTCATCTTCATCACCATGGCCTCGTATTCCTCGCGGGTGGTGTTGCTCACCGGAGGCGGCAGCTGGTCATTGCTGATGGGGGCAAAGGTCTGCAGCGGCTTGGCGGCAAGAGGCTGCTCCAGCTTGGAGATGACATCGGCGATCTGCTGGCGCGCCCACTCATAGGCCGCCTCCAGTGTGGCGTGCTCTTCCGTGTGCACATTGGCCACGATCGAGAGTCGGCGCGTGCGGTGGTCAAACACCAGCACCGTGTCCGTGACCATGAAGACCATGTCCGGCAGCCCTAGCTCGTCTTTTTTGGCGGGAGGAAGTGTCGGCTCGAAGAAGCGTACCATGTCATAGGCCAGGTAGCCCACGGCACCGCCGTGGAAGACGGGCAGCGGCTGCGCCTCCAGCGGCGTGAAGGGCTTCATCAGCTCCTGCAGCTCCGTCAGTGGATCTCCAGTGGTGGTGAAGCTGCGCTTCTTGCCGCGCTCCTCGATTTCGATCTCACGTCCGCGTGCGGTGAAGATGATGCGCGGAGAGCTGCCCAGCAGGGAGTAGCGTCCAGAGTGCTGTGTGAGTTCTGCGGATTCCAGCAGGAAGGCGCAGCGGCCATCGTGAATCTTTTGGAAAGCGGAGAGCGGCGTCTCGTAGTCGGCGGCCAGCTCTGCCATCACCGGCACGAGATTGCCCTGCTTTGCGAGCGTTGTGAAAGTGGCGAAATCGGGCTGAAGATGGAGCTGGGGCATGCGGGCGGTAAAACGAGCCTGCACTCTGGACGCAGATTTGCCTCGTGGCAATGGCGCTTCAAAGCGCGGCGCGCATCGCCGTCAGGAGCTCGCCGTAGTCGTCGAAGGCCTTGAACTGAGGAAACTGCGCCTGGATGCTGGCGGGGGCGTGGAAGAAGAAGCCGGCATCGGCCTCTCCGAGCATGGTGGTGTCGTTGAAGGAATCTCCGGCGGCGAGGACGCGGTAGTTCAGCGCCTTGAAGGAGGCCACGGCCTTCTGCTTCTGGTTGGACTGGCGCAGCCTGTAGTTCACGATGCGGCCGTCTGCGGCGACTTCCAGCTGGTGGCAGAAGATGGTGGGCCAGGCGAGCTGGCGCATCAGCGGCTGGGCAAATTCCGCAAAGGTGTCGCTCAGAATGATGACCTGGGTGATGGAGCGCAGCTCATCGAGAAAGGCCTTGGCACCCTCCAGCGGAGACAGCGTGCCGATGACCTGCTGGATGTCCGGCAGCTTCAGCCCATGCTCGTCCAGAATCTTGAGGCGGCCTTTCATGAGCACATCATAGTCAGGCTCCTCGCGCGTGGTGCGGCGCAGTTCGGGGATGCCGGTTTTCTCGGCAAAGGCGATCCAGATTTCAGGGACGAGAACGCCTTCAAGATCGAGGGTGACGATGGTCTGCTGCTTCATGCGGAGGTGTGTGGGGATGTCATGCACGGGGCGCTGGCGCAGTAAAGCGGCGATCTTCAAAAAAGGCGCAGTTAGCGGCAAGCCATGCGGAGATGCGCGGCTCGGCATGGCGTTTGTTAGTGTATGAACATAGCCAATGAAGTCGAACGCAACGTGGCCGAGCTCGTCTCCAAATGTCGGAACGCCGTGCTGGCCACCTCAGACTCTGCAGGGCACCCGCACTCTGCTTGGATGACCACTCAGGTGACCACCGATCTGGAGGAGATCATCTCCATCACCGCACCGACTTCCCAGAAGGCCGCCATTCTGCGCGCCAATCCGCAGGCGGAGTGGATGTTTGCCTCCCCCTCCATGGAGACGATCGTCTATCTCTCCGGACACACGCGTCTGCTCGAGGGGGATGTGGCCAAGCGCTACTGGGATCAGATGCCGGGCAAGTCCAAGGCCTACTACCGCAAGTACTGCGAGACGGAGGACTACCACAAATTTGCCGTCATCCGCACGGAGGTGGACAAGGTGGTGCTCTGCAAACCCTACGCCTACACCAAGACGATTCTCTGGGACAAGGACACGCCTGCGGCCGCCTCCTAGCTGTCGGCTGGTCGCGGCACTTCGATGGCCTCGCACTTCTCGCGCCAGCCGGGGAAGTTCCAGACATTGGGAAAGCCCTCGCACTGCTCCGGCTTCACGGGCTGGATGCGGCAGACGTTCACGCCTTCAAGGAAAAGGCATTCGCCATTGGGCTTGTCGATGATGCTCAGCCCTGTGCGGTTGGCATTGAGGCGGGTGCATTTCTCGATGAACTCGTCCCTCGGCATCTGCAAATACTCGGCGATGCGGGTGATCTCCTCGTCCGTGACGCGTACGTCTCCCGGCCAGCGGCAGCAGTTGCCGCAGCGCTGGCAGGCGTACCAGGGGGCGGAGGTGTCAAGCGGAGAGGATGAGGGCATGGAAAGTATTCTGGTCGCGCAATGCTGCGCCGGGAGGCATAGTTCATGCGATGAACGGGTACATGCAACGAAGGTTTGAACATCGCCGCGCCAGACTGCGGCGCGAGCAGCTGCTGCGATGAAACTGCACCTGCTGCCTTCCATCACCCTGCTGCCCGCTCCTCACGACCGAGCGGACGACGAGCAGATCATCGAAGACTGGGCCCGCGGACTCGACTGGGTCAAATGGCTGCTGGGCAGCGTGCGCGCCCGTGTGGAGGTGCTGCTGGTGGAGGAGCCGGCGGAGTGGGACCACTTTGCGCAGCATCTGCTGCGGGAGGCCGTGGGGCCCGCGCTCAAAACCGCGTGGCAGTGCGCGCGAGCCAACGATCTCGACGGGCTCATCGGCGCGGCTGCACAGCTCTCCTCCCAGCTTCCACCTGAGGCACGCCAGCGCAGTCTGCAGGCCGGAGCCGTGCTGCTGAAATCCACCAAGCATGCGCGCTATCAGGGCGTGCTGGGCCGTCTGCGGGAGGCCGTGGATCAGGGCCGGTGTGGCAGCCACATCGCCATCGTCTGGGCCGCCGTGGGACACTTTTTCCAGCTCAGCCTGACGAATGTGATCGCCGAATATCTGCGGTTGGAGTGGGACATGGCAGCGCGGGACACCACCGCTCAGCTGCCCTATGCCGGCAAGTCCAGCATCGCCGGACTTACCAGCCAGGTGATGCACGACCCCAGCGCAGAGGCGGCTCTGCGGGTGGTGGATGCATGACGTGAACAGACGACGGGTTAGAACTTCACCGTCACGCCCAGATTGGCGCCAAAGCCGGGTTCGTTGGAGCCGGAGCCGTGGTAGCGGTAGGTCTGGTTCAGCAGGTTGTCGAGAGCGGCGGTCAGGATGAGGTTTTCATTCACGGCATAGCCACCGCGCAGCGTCAGCACGCAGAAAGAGGAGGTGCCATTTGGGGGAATTCGCTGCGTGTCGAGCTGATCGGAGGTGTTCATGCGTCCGGCCTCACCATAAGTGAGGCAGACAAATTCCGACCAGAATCGGCTGTCGGTCGTCTGCCAGCGCACGCCTGCATAGCCGACGAGGGGGGAGATTTTGCCCAGCGGCTCGCGGCGCTTTTGCGTAGTCGTACCGAGAAACTGATCCGCTTCACCCTCAACCCAGGCCACATGGCCAAAGACGCTCCAGTGCTTGTCGATCTGCCAGCGAGTGGAGAATTCAATGCCCTGCATGTAGCCGTTGCCACCGTTGGCCTTGGTGTCTTGCAGGGGCACGCTGGTGGAGCGGCGGATGATCAGGTTGTCCAGCTTGGTGTAAAAGTAGGCCAGGGTGGCGGAGAGTGTCTCCGTGTGCGCCTTGAGACCGATCTCATAGGTCAGGTATTTTTCCGGAGAGAGATCGGTGGCCGGTGTTTCCTTGCGTCCGGAGAGGGCCACGTCAAAGCGGGAGAGGTCGGAGAGATTCGGCGCGCGGAAGGCCTGCGACACACCGCCGTAGAGTGAGTAGCGGTCCCTCTCATCGAGATCGACGACAAAGCGCACGCTGCCGGAAAAGTTGTTCCAGCTGTTGGAGAAAGACTGCTGCGCCAGTGTGAAGGGATTCTGAAAGCTGCCGAGTCTGGCAGTGGCATGGGTGAAGCGCTCTCCAATGAAAATGTGCACACGATCTCCGATCTCGATGGCGTCCTGGATGTGGGCGCCCAGCAGGCTGTAAGTGGAGTTGTCAGCCACGGCACCTTGATAGGGATTGTCCGAGGCGTGCGACTGCACAAAGTCTTCATAGAAGTCCACGCCATAGACCAGCGTGCCAATGGGCGAGTCGCTGGTGAATTCCAGATCTGCACCCAGGGTGCTGAGGTCCACGTTGTTGTAGGAGCGAGTGCCGCCTCCGGTGACTCGGTACTGAGTCTCTCCTGCCGTCTGGAGGGAGACGGTGAGGCTGGCGTTGTCGATGAAGCTGTTCAGGTCCTGGCCTGCCAGTCGGACGTAGGACAGGCTGCGCTCCTGGTCAAAGAGGCGCACGCGGTCCGTGCCGATGGTGGTGCCTTCAAAGGAAACGCCGTAGATGGTGGAATGTGTGCGCCACACGTCGTTCTGGCGCACCTGCTGATGCACGGCGGTGAAAGTCCACGCATCATCCAGAGCCACGTCCAGCCTCACATCAAAGGCCCACTGATCGTAGCCGGTGTGCCGCTGACGCCGGCCACTGCCGTCCGTCACATCGCCAAACTGGCTGAGGGTCACTCCGGCATGCAATCCCCATTTCTGCCCTTCTCCGATGCTTGTTTCCAGATGCTCCACATTGCTGTGCTCTGCCGTGGAGTAGCGGTAGTCCGCACGGCCATGGGAGAAGAAGCCGCCTTCGGCTTCACTCAGGTAGCCCGATCCTTTGGTGAAGGCGTTCACCGTGCCGCCGATGGCGTCGCTTCCGTACAACACAGAGCCTTGAGATGGCAGCACCTCCACTTTATCGAGCCCGTATTGGTCGATCGTGTTCCAGTACTGGTTGGGGCCATCGCGGAAGGTGGAGTTGTTGAAGCGGATGCCGTCCACCATCATCAGGTTGCGAAAGCCGGTGAAGCCACGGACATAGGGAGAGCCCTGGCCGTTGGAGGTCTTCTGAATGGCCACGCCGGCTGTTTCCCGGAGCGCCTCGGGAAAGGTGCGTGTCAGCCGCTCTTCCATCTGCTTGGTGCTCAGCGTTTTCACGGCGGCAGGTACCTGGGCCAGAGGAGTGGCGCTCCTTGTGGCCGTGATCACCACCTCGGGCATGTCAGCGGGCTTTTTGGCTTTTTTCTTCTTATCTTCTTCTATCTCGGCGGAAAAGCTGACGGCGGTGAAGGCGAGCAGGAGTGGCAGGGAAAATCGATGCATGGTTGTTGATAGGCTGTTTGCCAATCAAACATAGGCTTTTGCTGTGTCGCCACAGTGGATGCATCAATGTGGTAAAATGGATAAAAATGGCCCAAAATGAACGCCGAATGGGCGGGATAAGCCCAAGGCCGGTGGGTTTTGGGCTGGTTTACGACGCGAAAGCCCCTGCTGGTCAGACATGGCGCACCCAGAGGAGGGAGATACCACCGCGCATGTCGGAGAGATGTATTAAAACTCGGCCTATTTTCCGAGCAGGCTCTTCAGACCACCGGCGTTGATCTTGGATTCTCCACCCTGAAGCAGGTTTTTCAGGGAGCCGCTGGCGCTGGCCTTGGCCGCTTCGGTGCTGATCTTGTTCAGCACCAGGGAGGTCAGTTCTGCTGCGGTGATGCCCGAGGAACCTGAGCCGAGATCTGTCAGTCGGATGTCCGGCAGGGTGGCCTTGGCATCGGCTCCGGGTACCACTCCGGCCACGCTGGCGCTCAGCTTGGCACCGGTGATGAGGACTTCATTCACCTGAAGTTTGACGGACTTCTGCGGTTTGCCGTTTTCGGCGGGTGCAGCCTTGCTTTCACCGCCACTGCCTGATGCCTTGGCGGTCTGCTGGGAGACGAAGCTCTTAGCGTTGTCGGCGATGTGCTTCAGGTTGGTGCCATGCAGCCCTGCTTCCAGATTGATCTCGGGGTTGGTGATGTGGATGTGCTTGATGACGATCTTGTCTTTGCTGACGCTGTTGGTGTCCAGGGCCACTTCCGCACGTGCTATGCGCACGGCATACGGGCCGGTGAAGCCTTTGGGATTGCCGATCTGGAAGCCCTCAATTGCACCCGTGCCGGAGAAGGGGGAGAGATTCACCTGATCCACCGTTACCGCTGTCTGCACCACCGGCGGCGTGCCCTTCTCAATGCCAAATTTGACGAGGTTGCCGAGCTGCGACCAGCCGAACCACAGGCCTGCTGCAATCAAAACCACGAGAACGATGACAATGCGGATGATCCATTTCATAGGCACTCATTCTTTACAGCGCTGGCGTACTGTAAAGCATCAAAAAATGCGTGGAGCCCCGGGCATGCAAAAGAGTGAGAGCCGGGTGCGTGTCCCGGCTTGATTGCATTCTGGTTTTTGTAGCGGGTCGCCCCGGCTTGGCTCAGCCTTCGGTGAACTGGCCCAGAGCGCGGAATTTCTGATAGCGCTGCTCCAGAAGCTGGGCGGTCGGGATGCTGTTGAGCTCCTTGATCGTGGCCAGCACGGCGTCCTTCAGGGAGTTTGCGGCGGTGACATGATCATTGTGCGCACCACCGAGAGGCTCGGGGACGATGCCGTCGATGATGCCCAGCTTGGAGAGATCCTGGGCGCTCAGCTTGAGGGCGGAGGCGGCTTCAGGGGCGTGCTCGCGGTGTTTCCAGAGAATGGCGGCGCAGCCTTCAGGGCTGATGACGGAGTAGTAGGCGTTCTCCATCATGAGCACCTTGTCTGCGATGCCGATGCCAAGGGCGCCACCGCTGCCGCCTTCGCCGATGACGACGGCGATGACCGGCGTGCGCAGGGTCATCATTTCGCGCAGGTTGAAGGCGATGGCCTCAGCGATGTTGCGCTCCTCAGCGCCGATGCCGGGGAAGGCTCCGGGGGTGTCGATCAGGGCCACGATGGGCAGGCCAAATTTTTCCGCCATGCGCATGAGTCGCAGGGCTTTGCGGTAGCCTTCAGGATGGGCGCTGCCAAAGTTGCGCAGCAGGTTCTCCTTGGTGTCGCGGCCTTTCTGGTGGCCCAGAATGGCTACGCGCTGACCACCAATGGTGGCAAAGCCGGCGGGCATGGCGTTGTCGTCGCCGATGTGGCGGTCTCCGTGCAGTTCCACGAACTCGTCGCAGATGTGCTTCACGTAGTCCAGCATGAAGGGGCGGGCGATGTGGCGGGAGATCTGCACACGCTGCCAGGGGGAGAGATTGGCGTGGATGTCGCGCTGCAGGGCGTCGGCCTTGGCTTCGAGATCAGCCACCTGCTGGGCCAGCTTGTCGCTGGGCTTGGCGGCCAGCTTCTTTTTGGCCTCCTCGATTTCTTCGCGGATTTTGACGATGGGCTTTTCGAATTCCAAAACTTGTTTCATGACGGTCGGGTTGGGAAAGAGGTGGGAGGGATGGCGGGCTACCTCACGAGGCTCAACTTTGACCCTTTGCGCACGAGCGCAAAGAGTTCTTCGATGTCTTCGCGGGAGAGGAAGATGCCGGTTTCGGCGGAAGGGGAGGGGGCTGGAACGGGCATGGCGGCCGGTGCTGCAGCACTGTGGGAGCCGGATTTTTTACCTTTGGCCGCAGGGGCGGCAGGCTGGGGCTCCTCCACCGGCGTGGCCTTGGCCACCGGGGGCGTGCGGATGCTCACGCCCGCCTTGGTGCCTGCGATCCATTTTTCGGCCTCGGCGTAGTTGGCGTCGGTGGAGAGCACCTGCTTGCCATCATAGACGGAGTTCTTGGCCAGGATGGACATCTCCACCGGCAGGCGGGTGCCAGGCGGCAGGCGGATGTCCTTGGCATCATAGACTTTGAAGAGGTACTCCTTTTCGCCCACCTTGCGCAGCAGCATCACCTGCTTTTTGGCCACGCTGACGCCGAGATGGAAATCCATCGGGATGATGGTCAGGTGGTCGCCGGGCTGGAGGTTTAGACTCATCAGTCCACTGGCACGGATGATGGAATCCACAGTGGTGTCGAACTTGGCGGCGATGCGGTTAAGGAAATCCCCCGGCTGCACGATGTAGTCCTTTTTACCGGAGCTGGAGTTCGCCGAGTAGAGCTGGTCCATGTTGATCTCTCCGATGATGCGCATGGCCTCGGTGCACGTCTTGGAGTCGGGGAACTGCTGGCGCAGCTTGTAAAGGGCATCCCGCCCTTCCTCGATCTTGCCGTCCTTGATCAGCTCCACGGCAGCCTCAAAGCGGCGCACACCGGGGTCGATCCGCGGGCGGTCCTTGGCCTTCATGGAGGCGATGTCATGCTCCACCTGGCTCTCCTTGAGCAGGATGTTCATGTAAACCCAGTACCCCATGGCCAGCGTGCCGGCCACCAGGCCCACGGTGATGAGGAAAATCAGAAGTTTGATCTGAGTCTTAGCCATTGCGGGAACCAGCAAACTTCAGCTCAGCCCAGCAGGCCGCGGCGTTTGAAATCGAAGAGGTTGATGTTCTGGGACTTCTCGATCATCTCCACGGTAAACTTGAGGAGGCAGATCTCCCAGGTGTCGTCCACACCCTGGATGACGGCGCGCATCGGGTTTCCGGAGGCGCGGATGTTGTCCAGCAGTTTGCCGGTGACTTCGTCCATGGATTCATGGATGATCTGCTCGCTGATGTCTCCTTTGCGGAATTTGAAGCCGTATTTGAGGATGGCCAGCTTGTGCAGGTTTTCACGGAGGAACTCGCCAAATCCAGCCACCTCCGGGCCAAATCCTTCAAAATCAAACTGGCCGGGCATTTCCGGGCGCAGGATCAGCGGTTTTTCAGCCTCGATCCGGCCTTCGCGCACACGCACGGCACCGACGGTGTCCATGAGTTCCGTCACGATCTGGAACTCAAAATGGGTGCTGCCAAAGGTGTCGATGCGGCGGTCCGGCTCATGAAGCACGTGCGTGTTCTCCAGAGCGTATTGAATATCGAACTCGGTGGGCATGTCTTGGGGGATCGGTCAGATTAAACTGCTTGGACGCCGGGGCCAGCACTTTCTTGGTGTCTCTGCCCCGCTACGGGCAGGGTGGGAATAGGTGGCAGGGGCAGGTGGCTGCTGTGGATTGATGAGGGGGCGATGGCTGTCGATCCTGTGTTTTTTCGGCTTTTTGCCTAACGAGGACTGTTGGGTTGCTGTCGCGTCTTCCAGTTTCGAAACAATATAAAGCGGCACAGCGGGTTTTCGTGAGCAGGTTGACAGTGCCTTCTCCGTTGTTAACGGAACAAAAAACATGACCAGAGATACCGCGCCCGCCCCTGGCGCTCGTCTCAGTGATCTCCGCACTTTCTGCATAGGCTTGCTGATGGTGGTGCTTTCGGCATCCCATCTGCAAGCCACGGATTTCACTTGGACGGGTTCCACCAGCTCAGACTTTGCCACCGGCTCCAACTGGGGCGGCACTGCGCCCTCACCGACCGGTGGGGATGTGGGCTCTCCTGTGGCATGGCGTATCAATGTGCAGGGCACGGCGAACACCCTGGTGTACGCCGCAGCGCAAGGGCACACGGTGCTCAGCGGTGGCTCCAGCGGCAGGGCGCTCTTCATCGCCAATGGTGCCAACGGCTCCATGTCGATCACAGGCGGCATTTTTGAAAGCACCAGCACGTCTGCGGATGGCATGGTCAACGGACTGAATTCCGTGGGCCTGCTCAGCATCGATGGCGGCACCTACCGCAAGACCACTGGCACCGGAGCGGCGTCCATGTTTACGGTGTTTTATGCCGGCAGCGGTTTGAGCCAGGGCACTCTGGCCGTCAACAGCGGCTCCTTTGAAGTGACCACGCTGGATTTGCAAAACAGCACGGGCAGCTCCACTCAGCCAGCGGGTACGCCCGAGTCTGTGGTGAATCTGAACGGCGGCGTGCTGTCTGTGGGCACCATCATACGCGGAAACACCTCCGCAGGGATCGACGCCGTGCTGAATTTCAACGGCGGCACCCTGCAGGCGCGGCAGGACAGCACCACGTTTCTTGCCGCACTGGGGCAGTTCACGGCGAATGTGCAGGCAGGTGGTGCCAGGGTGGATACGCAGACCTTCAATGTCACCATTGCTGCGCCTTTGGTGCATGACAGCGCATTGGGGGCTACGGTGGATGGTGGCCTGACAAAGCTGGGCACGGGAGCCCTTACTCTCGCTGGATCGAACACCTACACTGGCGGCACCTCCATCAACAACGGCATGATCGTTCTCAGCGCCGGAGACGACCGCCTGCCCACGAGCACGATCCTGACTCTCGGGGATGGCACCACCAATGACAGTGGAAAGCTCAAGCTCGACTCCCGCAGTCAGACGCTGGCCGGGCTTCTCACCGCAGGCACCGGCACCGCCAACAGTGTCGTCAATGGCAATGCCACCGCAGCCACGCTGACGCTCAATGTCAGCAGCACAGACACCTATGGTGGTCTGCTGGGTGGCACTGGCACCAATGAAAACAATTTCGGCCTGACCAAAACTGGCGTGGGCACGCTGACTCTTTCCGGCACCAACACCTACACCGGTGCCACCAGCATTCAGGCCGGCACCCTGCAGGCCGGGGCAGCGGGGGGCGGCACCGTCTTTGGCACGAACTCCGCCGTCACCCTCGCCAATGTGGCAGGTGCCACGCTGGACCTCAATGGCTTCAACCAGACCATTGGCTCTCTGGCGGGTGGCGGCGGCACTGGAGGTCAGGTGTCGCTGGGGGCCGCCACGCTCACGCTGGGTGGCACCAATGCCAGCACGAGCTTTGCCGGCGTCATCAGCGGCACTGGAGGCGCATTGATCAAAAACGGCACTGGCACGCTGACGCTCTCGGGTGCCAACACCTACACGGGTGCCACCACGGTGAATGCGGGCATCCTCACAGTGGGTTCTAATACGGCGCTGGGCACCACGGCGGGCTCCACGACTGTGGCCTCAGGGGCGACGCTGCTTCTGGCAAATGGCGTCAAAGTCACGGGTGAAACCGTGGCCATCACCGGCAGCGGTGGCAACAGCATGGGCGTGCTGCAAACGGTCAACGGTGGCAGTGCCGAATGGGCGGGTGTGGTGACGCTGCAGTCTGCCGGTGCCCGCCTGGGCGCGCAGGCCGGCGGCACGCTGACCGTCAGCGGAGGCATCCAGAATGGTGCCTCCAATATCCTGGCCATCTCAGGTGAGCTGGGCACGGGCACTGTCGTCATCAGCGGCAGTGGAAACACCTACACCGGTGCCACGCAGGTCATTCGTGGCATTTTAAAGCTGGGTTCTGCCAATGCACTGCCCACCGGCACCACGCTGGATGTGGACTCTCTTGCTGCTGCAGGGGTGAATGATGACGCCACCTTTGACCTCGGCGGCTTCAGCCAGACCATCGCCGTCCTGCAGCGCAGCGGAGGCAGCTTTGGCACAGGCGGCAGCTACATCACCAACAGCAGCTCCACGGCGGCCACTCTCACCATCACCTCAGGCAGCTACAGCGGCATCATCCGTGATGGTGCTGGCGTGGTGAATCTCTCTCTGAGCGGAGGCGGTAGTCTGACGCTCTCCGGTGCCAACACCTACACGGGTGTCACCACACTCTCTGGTGCCAGCACCGAACTGGTGGTGGCCAGCAACACCGCACTGGGTGGCACCGCTGGCGGCACAATCGTGGGGCTCGGTTCGCGCGTGGTGCTGGCCAATGGAGTGACGGTGACGGGAGAGACCATCACCGTCACCAACACTGGCGGGAACAACTACGGTGCGCTGCAGACCGCCACCAATGCCACCGCCGAGTGGGCGGGCAACATCGTCGTCACCGGCACGGATGCGCGTCTGGGCGGTGGTGTGGGCGGCACCTTGATCATTTCGGGGGTCATCAGCGGCAGCGCTCCCATCGTCTTCAGCCGTGCTGACAACTCCAGCACGATCCTCAAAGCCGTGAACACCTACACAGGGGACACCCAGCTTTTTAGCAATGGCACGGCCACCGGTTCTTCTCTCGTCATCGGGGTGGACAATGCCATCAATGCCGCCAGCCGGCTCTCCGTCATCACCACGGTGGCCACCAAGTCCATCACGCTGGATCTCAACGGCCATGTGCTCACGCTGCGCGGACTGGACACCTCCGGCAACCACGCTTCCGGCGCGGTGCTCTCCGTGGCCAATAATGCGGCCTCCACCGCCTCCGTGCTCACGATTTCTGATCCTGTGGCCAACACCACCTACTTCACCGGATCGCTGAAAGATGGCACCAGTGGTGCCGGCGGTCTCTCTTTGGTCAAGAGCGGCATCAGCACGCAGGTGCTTATCGGAGCCAACACCTACACCGGATCCACCACGGTGAATGCGGGCACGCTGCAGGTGGGCGGCGCCGTCTCCACGTATGGTACTTCAGGCTCTCTGGCCTCGACCAGTTTCATCCTCAACGGCGGCTCCTTTGTCATCGACAACACCGGAGCCGGCAACAGCAACAACAACCGTCTGGCCGATGCCGCAGACTTCACCTTCAAAGGCGGCTCCTTCATCTACAAAGGCTCCGATCAGTCTGCCACGAACTCCAGCGAGACCATCGACAATCTCACGCTCGGCTCAGGCCTGAAAACACTCAGCATCATTTACGGCAGCACCAACACCGCCACGCTGAACGCCACCCAGATCACACGTGCGGCGCAGGGCGGCATTCTGCTCGTGAATGGAACGAACCTCGGCATGAACTCCACCGCCACCAGCAGCGTGTCGCGCATCTTCTTCACCACCACGCCGGATCTGGTGGGCGGCACGGGTGCGCTCTCCACTGGCATCAATGCTGCAGCGCAGGACACCAAGATCGTGCCCTTCCTGCTGGGGGAGGCCACAGCCAGCAGCGGCGGCACCGGAACTGCCACCGGCACGCCAAACACCTTCATGACCTACAGTGCCGCCACCGGTCTGCGCCCGCTGAATCCCATCGATGAATTCGTGCAGAACTCGATCACCTCGGGTGCCAATACACGCCTCACCTCCGCCACCAACATCAACACCACTGCCGCCATCAACTCGCTGCTTCTCGACGGCGGCTCGGCCACGATCGCCAACGGGCAGACGCTCACGGTGAGCAGCGGTGCCATCCTGTTCGCTTCGGGTGCAAATGTCGGCATCGGCGGCGGCACGCTCGACTTTGGTTCCCGCGAGGGCATTGTCACGATCAATTCCACCGGCAACACGATCATCAGTTCCGTGGTCACAGGCTCGGCTGGAGTCACCTACTCCGGCAGCGGCACGCTGGTGCTGGCCACGCAGCAGAACACCTATTCCGGCAATACCTTGCTGCAGGTGGCGGTGGTGATACCGCAGTCCAGCTCCACCGGTTCGGCAGGCGCGCCCACCAGCGGTCCCTTTGGCCAGGGAACGGTGATCTTCAATGGCAGCGCCATCCGCGCCACCACCAACAACGCCATCACCATCGGCAACAATGTGCAGTTCAATGCAGACACCACCATGCTCGGCAGCGGTGTGGCTGCCAATGACAAGGTGCTCTTCTTCACCGGCAATGTGGTGCTCTCAGGCGGCACCCGCACCATCACTCAAAATTCAGGTGCCAACACCGTCTTCACAGGCACCATCAGCGACGGTGGTGGCAATCTGGGACTCACCATCGCAGGCAATGGCACCAGCGCCGTGGTTCTTTCCGGCACCAGTACCTACACCGGCCCCACACAGGTGAATGGCAGCACGCTGCAGGTGGGCAGCAGTGGCACCGGCTCCTCTGGCACGGGATCAGTCACCGTGGCCAGCGGCGCCACCCTGGCAGGCTCTGGCACGGTGCAGGGGGCCACGGTGATGAATGCAGGCTCTGTGCTGCAGCCCGGCGATGTGACCACCGGAGGCACCGCCGCTACGACGGTCACCAATAACAGCACGCTGACGTTTACGGCTGCAAACACCGCCCTCACGGTGAATGACGGCGCACAGATCAGGCTGGGCATCTCCAGTCCCACGCAGGCCTCCAGCCTGGTCTCCTTTTCGGGAGGCTTGTTTCACTACAACGGCCACGACTACAGCAGCGCGCAGGCTCTCTTTAGCAACGAACCCGGCGCACTGGCCGCCTGGAACACCGCCCCCTCCAGCACGGGCAATCACGACTTCATCCAGCTCACCGCCGCCACTGGCACGCTCAGCATCGGCGACCGCGCGGGCGGTGCCTTTGGGCAGGGTTCCGTGCTGATCTCCTCCAGTCTTGCCAGCGTGGCGGTGGGGCAGGTCTTCAACCTCATCGACTGGAAGGGGGCCGCCATCAGCGGCAACTTTGACGTGGGCGGCATGACCTGGGTGGACGCCAGCGGCAATGCCATCGCCGGAGACCTCGATCTCGCCGCACTCGGTGCCGGCTTCGGCTGGGATGTGAGCGCCTTCCAGTCCTACGGCATCTTGGTTGTGGTGCCTGAGCCCGGACGCGCCTGCCTGCTGCTGTGCGGTCTTCTGGGCTTGGCGCTGCGCAGGCGGCGCTGAGGCGATTTGCCAGCCTGAGGCTTGTCAGCTTGCATCGTGACGGGGTGCGGACTATCGACGGAGGATGAAGCTCCCGCCCCACCTGCTCGACGAAATCATCCTTTCACTGGGAGAGATCTTTGTGGGCAGGCGCTATGCAGACAAGGTCATCGAATACACCTTCAAGCGCCACCGCAAGTGGGGCAGCCGGGACCGCCGCATCTTCGCTGAGTCCATCTATGAATGCGTGCGCTGGTGGCGCTGGTTCTGGCATCTGGCCGGACTGCCGGACGAGGAGCATACGCAGCCTGAGGCCATCACCCCGGAGCACCTGTGGCGCGTGTGGGCCGCCTACTGGATCACCAACGGCCGCGAACTGCCCAAGGACGACACCGCCCCCGAGGTGAAGCCGGGCGATGTTTTGAAACGTGCCAAGGAAGGTGCACCGCCCGCCATCCGTGCCGCCATCCCCGACTGGCTGGAGACACGCGGCGCACACGAGCTAGGCGCTGCATGGCCGGCACTGCGCGAGGCGCTGAACCAGCCTGCGGATGTCTTCATGCGGGTGAACACGCTCAAAAACGACCGCCGTGCCCTGCGCGAAAAGCTGGGGCAGGAAGGCTACGAAACCGAGGCCGTCGATCATGTGCCCAGCGCCCTGCGCCTCAAGCAACGCGCCAACCTCTTTGGTACCGCTTCGTATAAAGCGGGTCTCTTTGAAGTGCAGGATGCCGCATCCCAGCTCATCGCACCCTTTCTGCAGGTGGAGCCCGGCATGCGCGTCATCGACGCCTGCGCAGGTGGTGGTGGCAAGGCGCTGCATCTCGCAGCACTCATGCGCAACAAAGGCAAGCTGCTGGCGCTGGATGTGCACGCCTGGAAGCTGGCCGAACTGCGCAAGCGCGCCTCACGCGCCGGCGTGGACATCATCGAGACACGCGAGATCGAAGGTTCCAAAACCGTGAAGCGCCTGGCTCAGAAAGCTGACCGCGTGCTGCTGGACGTGCCCTGCTCCGGCCTCGGCGTGCTGCGCCGCAATCCCGATGCCAAGTGGAAGCTGACCGACACCGAGGTGGAGCGTCTCATCGCACTGCAGGCCGAGATTCTCGAAAGCTACAGCCGCATGGTCGTGCCCGGCGGCAGGCTGGTCTATGCCACCTGCAGCATCCTGCCCAGCGAAAACGAACGCCAGGTGCAGGCCTTCCTGGCCAGGCATGGCAGCGACTGGACCCTGGAGGAAGAACTGCACCGCAATCCGGAGACGGGTGCCTTCGATGGCTTCTACGCCGCCAGACTGCTGCGGAAGGCCGCAGCAGCCTCGGCGGAGGGTGGAGATGTCGCAACCCAAACATTGGAGGCGTAACGAAGCGCCAGGCTGGGAGACTGGGACGACCAAGCCATGTGCGCTATTTCAGCTCTTGGGGGGAGGTCGCTCTAGGGATTAGGCGATTTTGTCCAGGATGGCGCGCTTAAACCACGATGGGATATGGTCTGTTTTTAGCTCCAGTCTTCGCCCTTCAGTGATCTCTGCTAACCAAGTGTGCGAGCAGTCTGCGTTGTCCGTGGAGTTGTCGAAGATGTAGGCCCGGTTGGTGAAGCGAATGGCGGAAACCAGCAGATCCAGGGAGCGATGGTAGCGTTTTTCGATGAGATCAGGTGGCACAGGATGCCCCTGCATTCTGACGCGGTTCTCCACACGTGAGATGTTGATCGCCGGGTCATCCGTGGCCACATAGTAGAGATAGGTCCGGTAGCCACGCTCCTGGGCTTTCTGAAGCAGAGCCACTTTGCTAGGATGAGACATCACCGTTTCAAAGGTGAAAGTCCGCTGTGCTGCCAGCAGCTTGTGGCGCAGAAAATCCGCCACGACAGAGGCGAAGTAGCTGTTGATCACCCCGTTGGGAAAGCACAGCCGACCATCCGTATAGCTCAGCCGCCCGACGTCTTCAGCCAAGCCCTGCTGGATAAGAAATGCTGAGCCGGTGAAAAGTGGCAAAACCTCCTCCGCCGTCGTTTGAATGCCGAAGCTATGCATGTCCACATGGCCGTGCGTCTGCACTTGTTTCTCGATATCATCGGGATTGACGTATGCACCCAGGAGCGGTTCGGCCAGGTAGGATTTGAGCACGCTTTTCCCAGACCCATTCGGACCTGCAAACATGCGCATCCTGGGCGTTTCGCGGCTCACTTGATCATATAAACCGTGCCTGGTTTCACCCGGGTCGGCGGTTCGATCTGCTTCACCAGTTCCTTGCGACCGTCTGGGAAGACGCGAAACAAATAGGCACCCTCGGACTGCAGCACGCTCTGCCCTGAAGCCAGAACCTCTGCACGAGCAGCGGCAAAGGCCTGCGCCGACACGGCAGGAAACTGCCCTTCGAGCGCCTGGATTTCGTTGTCTGACATGAGCGAGATTAGTGCGACTGTCGCGTCAGATCAACCCTGTCCTTTTGAAGATGGAATCGTGTGCCTCAATGACACCCGCAACCGCTGCCGCAGGAGCCGCCGCCTGAGGGCATGCTGCCACCGCCGCTGCCGCCACCCATGATACCGGTGCCGCCGATGGGCACACGGCGCACGGGCTGGCCGCTGTCCGGATGCTGAGTCAGCGGGGCATCCTTCATGCTCTGACGGACTTCGAAGCGCTTGGTGGGCTCTCCTTCAAACTGGGGGATGGTTTCGTAAACGTAGGTGGGCATCGGGAAAGGGTGGTTTCAGGTCTAAAGTTCAATGTTTCAGGTTCCTTGCAAGGGCGGGAAATAAAAACGGCGTCCCGGTGAAGGGACGCCGCGTGGGGAAGGGGAACTCAGTCTCTCAGACTCAGGCCGCTGCTTCGTCGATCTTGATGACCTTGTAGCCGCCGATGGTCTTGAAGAAGAGGAGCAGGATCAGGTAGATCGCAGCCATTGTGGCCGGGATGAATGAGTCGGCCTTCAGCGTGGCGCGGTCACCGCGCTGGTCGGCGGCCACCACGGTCTTCTGGGCCGGGGTCTTCTCCTTGGCATCCTTGGCTTCACCGAGCTTCTTGCCGTCGAGGCCGTGGGCGGCGGTGGCGGGGATGTTCAGGAAGGTGCTGGGCTTGGCAGCCTGGTATTCCTGGTAGATGGCGGCGTCTGCCTTCTTCAGCTCTTCACCGGCAAAGCGGTCTTTGCAGTAGCCCAGGCCGGGGCCGCCGATGAGACCGGCGGAAAGCATGCCGATGCCGCCCATGATGGACATGGCCACAGCACCCGTCTGTGGGAAGCGGTCGCCGATGACGGCCAGCATGGTGGGCCAGAAGAAGGTCTTGCCGATGGCATACACGCCCAGGGCTACGAGGGCCATGCTGAAGGTTTCCATGGTGCTGGCCAGATTCAGGCCGATGCAGGCGATGACGGCGCAGACCACGAGCAGGCCGATAGGGGAAAGCTTGAGCGTGCTCTCGATCCAGTGGGCGCAGAAGCGCAGGCCAAACATGATGGCGGAGGTCCACATGAAGAGGTACTTGCCCTGCTCGGAGGTGAACAGGTTGCCGGTGATGTTCTGGATCCAGCCGTCCGTGCCGAGCTCCACAGCACCCACGAGCGCGTGGGTGACGAACAGGACGAACAGCAGGAAGGAGCCGAGGGAGAAGCGGGTGATCAAGCCCACGGCGATGAGCAGCACGCCGCCGATGGCGTAGCCGATGGTGGCTGCGTTATCAGGTGCGAAGGCCTTGCTGATGTCTCCAAAGAACAGGGCCAGCAGGTAGCAGGCCACCAGTGCACCCAGGATGCCCACGGGCTTGAGCATTTCCACAAAGCTGGCGCCTTTGGCAGCGGCTTCGGATTTCGGGAACTTCTGGCCCATGAACATGATGGCATACAGGGCGGTCGGCACCAGGTAGAGCGCCAGCTGGGTCTTCCAGCCGATCTGCAGGTTGTCATCCAGCACCCAGCCGGCCACAGAGCCCAGCACCATGCCGGCAGGCCAGGAGGCGTGCAGGATGTTGAGGTAATGCGTGCGGTTTTCCGGGAAGAGGGTGGCCACCAGCGGGTTGGCCACGGCTTCCAGCGTGCCGTTGGCATACGCAAAGATGAACATGCCCCAGAAGAGGAAATTGTAGGCGTTTTCAGGCGTGCTGGCACCGAAGGTAACAAATGCGGACAGGATGTGGCACACCAGCGCCACCGCCACGAGCTTGCCGTAGCCGATCTTGTCCACGATCACACCGCCGATGATGATGCCGAAGCAGAAGCCGGAGAAACCCGCACCACCGATCGCACCCAGCTGAGAGGCGGTGAAGCCGTATTCCTTCCCCCAGTTGTCAAAGATGCCGCCACGGATCGCGAAGCCGACACCGGCGGCTAGAATGGCCATGAATCCGGCCCAGAGAAGTCTCATTCGATTGTTTTCGCTCATAAGAGGAGTGTATGTGGAGTGCGTGTTGGTTGTTTGTGGGTGTGTTGTCGGGAAGTCTTGAACCGGCGTGTTTTAGGTGCCGCGCCTCCCAGCGACAAGAAAAAAGTTGTTCTCAAGACTGAGAAGTCACCGGGGGCGTGCGGCGGGATCGCTCGCACACCGCATCCGAGGAACCAACCATCAACCGTGTGTGCTGTCAGGCGCGCCGCCTGTTATCGCTGCGCCGTTACACGATCTTGCACTGAATCCAGGCGTCTTCATCAAATCCGTAGATCGCGCACAGGCGGTGGTAGCCATCGGCGATCACCACCCTCCCGTTCGCCGTGTCCCGCACCAGCAGCAGCGGGGAGAGGGACTTGCCGTTTTGGATCTTCCGGCGGTCCTTTTCCACATGGGAATTGCTCACTCCCAGCAGCGAGAGGCCGGAGGCGCGGAAGATGTCCTTGGCCTTGAACTGCGTCACCTTCGCACCCTTTAGGCCGGCGATGAATTTTTTGACCTGCTTCTTGTCGTAGATCAGCAGCAGATAGGATTCCGCCGCCGGGTAGTCATGATCTTCCGCCTTTGAAAGCCACTTGATGCCATCGCTGCTGGATTTCTTGCTCATGACAGCAAGGGTGAAACGCAGGTGCTGTGGGTCAAAGGGGAAGCGGTTTACTTTGGGTGAGCAGTTTACAGCCTGCGCAGCCCGTCCTCCGTCATTGCGCAGGGGATCTCGGCGTCGATTTCATCGATGCGGGCCAGCGTCTCGGCACTGAGCACGAGGTCGGCTGCCGCCAGGCTCTCATTGAGCTGGGCCACGGTGGTGGCGCCGACAATGGTCGAGGCCACAAAGTCGTGCTGCTTGCTCCAGGCCAGGGCCAGCGCGGTGACGCTGACGCCCAGATCTGCCGCGATGACCTGCAGGCGTGCGGTCGTCTCCAGCGTGCGCTCATTCACAAAGCGTGCCGCCATGCGCTTCTGGCGCGGGCCGCCGTTTTGGATGTAGTCGGTGAAGCGTGCGCCTTTGGGCAGCGCACCGCCGTTGTATTTGCCGCAGAGCACGCCGCCGCCCAGGGGCGAGTAGGGGAGGAGGCTCACGCCTTCCTTGCGGCAGACCTGCGCCAGCTCGCTCTCGCAGCGGCGGTTGATGAGGGAGAAGTTGTTCTGCACCGTGGCCATGCGGGCCAGTCCGTGCTTCTCGGCCTCCCACAGGTTTTTCATCACGCCCCAGCAGGTCTCGTTGCTGCTGCCCCAGGCGCGGATCTTGCCCTGGTCGATCAGATCCGTGAGCGCGCCCAGAGTCTCCTCCTGCTGCATGCCGTGGTCCGGCCAGTGGGTCTGGTAGAGGTCGATATAATCCGTCTGCAGCCGGCGCAGGCTGTCCTCGCAGGCCTGGAAGATCTGGCGGCGGTCCAGCGCCGTGAAGCCGCCGCGCACCGGCGGGCGGAACCACCCATGCCCCGGCCCAGTGACCTTGGAGGCGATGATGATCTCCCCACGCTTCTGCCCCTTGAGCCACCTGCCCACGATCTGCTCCGTCACCCCAAACAGCTCCGCACTCGGCGGCACGGGGTAGAGCTCCGCCGTGTCAAAGAAATCGATCCCCGCCTCCAGCGCGCGGTCCATGATCTCAAAGGACGTCTTCTCATCCGCCTGCAGACCAAAGGTCATGGTTCCCATGCAGATGTCAGTGACAACGATACCCGTGCGGCCAAGGCGTTTGCGATTCATAGAATGCGGATGCTAACGAGCCACACGCGCAGGGCAAGGGCATGGATGGGAGCAGGCGTCCCGCGTGTTCTTTCCCGCGTCCCCGCAAGGAACGGCTCAATAAGATCTTGACCGAGCGGACGTTCGCGACGGAAGAGCGTTTTGGACTGCCATGGCTTACAAACATCTAGCGAGAGCTCTTTCCAATCTCAACAAAGCCATGGCTTTCAAAGCACTCATTCTGTGCTTATATGCGGGATAGTGTAAAATAAAAACTCTTTCCTGCATGTCCTCACTCGATGATCTCAAACTGGCAACGATTGATGATGCACTGACGGAGTGCGAGCCGTGTCTTGAAGAGTTCGCGTATGCTCACGGCTTTGCTCTCACACGTTCACATAATGAGTCATTCAACATTCCACGCCGCTGGCTGCGTCGGGAAACGGACGGGATCCACCATGAGGTTGGTCTCATAATTGCCCTGCCGATGCCTGAGCGATTAGCACGCGGCTTCTATCCAGACATTCCATGCATCCTCTATATTGCAGCGTTTGACCGAACAACGCAGAAGCACTATCACGCCGACATTTGCGAAGCGCAGCCGTTCGTGTTGTTCAGAGACTCGCTGAGGCATCATCTCGCAGATGCTCTTGCTAAGCTCGATGCTTGTAGTGCAGCTTACATTTCACAGTATGGAGTTGATGAACATCTGAACTGATCTGCGCTGCAGCGAACATGGTTTCGGTGTCTAGTTGCGACCAATGTAAAACCAGATCAACCGATTCACATTCTGTCATGAACCAGTCGCATTCCGACGCTCCGTTTGTTATTCGCAGTCAGTGGCTTGATGTGAAGATGCTTTTGTTGTGGCTCCCGGGACTCAGAAAGAAGCTGGCGTATGAAAGCTTTGATTTGGGGCGTGAGTGCCGCACCAAAGGCAACACAGCTCTGGCGAAATGCAATTTTCGTCGGATACAAACTCTCTTCCCAGATGGGTTCCTGACCACGTCCAAGAACAGCTGGGAAATATCCAAACTTGTCGCGGCCTCTCATAATTACCTTGGGATGCTTTGCTTGGACACAGGACGGCCTTCGGAGGCACGCCCCTCATTTGATCGGGCGATTGAAATCCGGAAGGAGATAAGCCGCCTTTGCCCAGATGATCGTGAGAATCAGATTTATCTGGGCGGCGCCCTATGCAATCGCGCACACTCCGTGGCCGATACTGATGCGGCTGCTGCCCTTGCATTCTATGAAGAGAGTTTGAAGGTTCTGCGCCAGCCTGAGAAGACCTGTGAGTGCAGCTACTGGGATGAGCAAAGGCAGTCATGGTGGTGCTCGCAGTTTGAAGCCAGGGCAGGTGCCCTTGGTTTGCTGGCACCTCAATTTGTCGATAATGCCATGCGAGGCCTTGATTCCCTAGGGCTGCCGGCGGCGCAACAACCGGCATCGTGAAATCTCCAATTTCACAGTCCTTGAGCTCACCGGCCAGAGTCCACGTAAATCGGTCTCTTCAAAAAATCAGTACCGCAGGCTGAGATTGCGCCACCATCGGAAAGAGTGGCGTCTTGAGGTGGGGGGGGGTCACGGCCTACCCATGAGCAGGATCGGAAACGGCGGGTCGTATTTGTTGCAGCGCAGGCGCAGTTGCTCGCCCTTTTTGACACGCTTGAAGAAGATCGTCTGGGCGCGGTTGTCGTTTTTCACCAGCTCGCCGCCGAGCTCGTTTTTGCTCAGGCGGCTCCAGCCCTTGGATTTGAATTTGCCCTCCGTCCAGCGGTCTTTCTCCCAGTCTCCGGAGCTGTTGCCCTGGTAGTCCCAGTTGCATGCCAGGAACAGGTAGCCGTCTTCTTTGACCTCGATATCGGCCACTCCATTGGTGCTGGCTGAGGGGGTGAAAATCGTCGCGCCATGGCCCGCCAGCGCAGTGGGAATGCGCGCCCAGCCATTCTTGTCGGCACTGATCGCCAGCGGTACGGGCTGCATGTTCAGGACCGAAATGGCGGCGGAGGCTTTGGCCATGCCCTTCCAATCTGTAGCGTGAATGAGCGCAGGTAGAAGCAGTAGGATGAAAAGAAAAGCTTTCATGGTGTTTGAGCGGCTGATCAATGAACAATGGCACAGGATGAGTCTTCCTCCTAATTTTACAAAGCCTAATCCCCAAGTCGAAAGCGGATGGTTGCCGGTTGCCCACCCTATGTTTTGTGATTGGCAACCGGCAACTCGAGCATTCCCGGCACCCATTTTGAGGTGTATCTATGTTCACAAAGTAGCATTTTATAGCATAAAGTGGTAATAATCGGGTTCAAACATTAAGAGATCATGGCAACCTGGCTCATTGAAGTTGCCTGCTCACAGCCTGTGTCGGAAGGGGCTGGCGGAGGCTTCATTGACTCTCGACAAAAGAGGATGCCCTGCCACTATGGCAGGTAATCCATGAATGCGGCGGCGAGTATCGACGAGCAGATCAAGCGCATCCGAACAAAGCTTAAAGCGGCGCAGAAAGCCGACAGAGGGCTGAGAGTTTTTGGAGCGAAGTCTCATCGTTATCAAATGGACCCGCCTGCCAGTGAAAGTGAAGTGCGTGCGTTTGAGGCGAAGTATTCACTAAAGCTGCCAGGGTGCTATCGCGCTTTTGTGACCCAGATTGGTAACGGCGGGCCGTCATCTCAGGGGAGTGCTGCAGGACCGTTTTATGGCATCTATCCTCTTGGAGAGTCTGTGGATGAACTGGTGAGTGATCCGGCTTTGTGTCTGAACAAGCCGGCGATCCTCAAACCAGGCATGACGGACCAAGAGTGGAAAGACTTGACCCAAAGGCTCGAAGAAGCGGGTCAGGGAACGGAGGAAGAATATGAATCTGAACTGGGCAGGATTTATGCAGGAGTGATGCCCCTTGGCTCCCAGGGCTGCTCCTGCATTCACGCCCTGGTGCTGAATGGACCGTACGAGGGTAGAGTGCTGAACATGGATGTCGGCCAGAAGATTGTATATGCGTATGAGAACACGTTTCTCGACTGGTATGAACGATGGCTGGACGAGGTGATTTCGGGCCTCCTGATGCAGGACGGGCCTTCTTGGTTTGGCTACACGATGGGCGGGGATGATGTACACCTGATGCAGGTGTACATCGGTGCTGAAAGCCGTGCACAAAGACTGAAGGCTCTCAAAGGCCTGGGAAAGCTGCTGACAGCAACAGCGGCAACCTGCCAGAAACTGCTGGAGATCTGTGAAGATGATGACGCCGAGGTGCGCAGGTGCGCGCTGTGGATGCTGACCAAGTTTGCCTACCCCATGGCGCGCGCGCCTCTGCATAAGCACCTCATGGGCGGGGATGATGATTGCCTGGCAGCTTTGCAGAGCCTTCGCTGGCATGCGAAGAGCCGGGTTAAAGAATGGTTGGAGCCGCTAAGGAAGCGCGTGCCGGCCATCCAAGCGGAAGAAACATTCCGATTTGCCTGCTATCTGCAGCAGGATGCAGCATTGGATCTTGGCGAGGAACTCAAACCATTTTGCAAACACGCCAACGAGGAAATCCGTGCGACTGCCATTTGGTCCTTGGGGAAACTGAAGCCAAAGAAGGAGTGTGTGGATGTCTTCATTGCAGGATTGGATGACACCTCGCCGAAAGTGGTGCATGCCACGCTTCAGGCTCTCGCAGGGATTCGAGACTCCAGATTGCCAGCGGCCTATGCCCGCGTGGCCGAACGATTCAAAACGGAGGAGCACTACGTTCTGGCCAATCTGAAACATCGATTGAAGGAGATGAGGCCCATTTCAAGTGCATGGGGTCGATTGAGAGATTTTGCGGCTTCTTTCGCGCCGAGTTCAAGGCGTGCGAGGTAATTTCGGCATGTCTTCGCGCATGAACATACCTTGTTTCCCATGTCGCCGTATCCGCTGAGCCGCATACGGCGCCCCGACGCCGCCTGGTTGCCGGTTGCCAATCACAAAACATAGGGTGGGCAACTGGCAACTTTTTGATGCAGGCCCTTCGAGGAGCCTTTGAATCCAATTGCAGCCGGTGGCATGCGATGGCTGGAAAGCGCATGCCGAGGAAAGGATTTCAGCAGGTGCGGTGCGATGCCATGGCAACTTTTAGGCCTTCAAAAGTTGCCGTCTGTTTTCAGAGCTGTGCGGCCTGGAAGCCGCTTCAGTGACACGGTTGGCGCTTTGGATTTTCAGCCTGCCTGCGGGAGTCACGAAACGCGGTTCGGCGGGGACGCCGAAGCGGGCATGCGGGGCACATGTGCTCCACTACCGCCGGTGCTTGTCGTTGAAATTGGCCACGGTCCGGGCGGCTTCGCGCTTCTCGGCCTTGTCCTTGAGGTCCTGGCGCTGGTCGCCGTGGGTTTTGCCTTTGCCGACTCCGACTTCGACTTTGATGCGCGGGCCTTTCCAGTAGATCCGCAGGACGGGGAGGGCCAGGCCCTTCTGCTGGGTCTGTGCCAGCAGTTTCATGATTTCGTTCTTGTGCAGCAGCAGCCGGCGGGTGCGGCGCGGCTCGTGGGTGGTGTGGCTGGCTTTGTCGTAGGTCTGGATGTCGCAGTTGTACAGCCAGACCTGGCCACGATCCACACGGGCAAAGGCGTCGGAGATGTTCAGCTTGCCGAGGCGGATGGATTTGACCTCGGTGCCACGGAGTTCCAGACCAGCCTCGTATTTTTCGAGGATGTGATAATCTCGGGCGGCTTTGCGGTTCGTGGCGATCTCGGACATGGGTCGCGCGGGAGAACCGCAGGTGTTGGACAAGCGAAGGGCGGTTCTGCCGGTGGGGCAGGGGTGCCTTAGTTCTTGTCGATGGTGTCGATGGTGATCTTGCCCTGAATGATCTCAAGGAGAGCCAGATCCGCCTCACGGAAGCCAGGGCGGCGCTCGACGAGCACGGCGTGGCCGGACACGATCTGACGGACTCGCTTGGAGACCATGTTGATCAGGATGGGGGGATCTTTGACGATTTGTGCGGCTTGTTCGACGAGGTCAGCTCTCATGGCAGTGAGTGGGGGCTGGGATGCAGGGGGCAGTAAGAATAATGGGGCAGGGCTGGGGCGCAACTGTTATGTTCCAGCATTTCCCCTTGCGGAATTCAGGCCGGTACTGTCTCATCGGGGCCTCGATTTAGATACATGAAGAAAGCGCTCATCACCGGCATCACAGGACAGGACGGCTCATATCTCACGGAATTGCTGCTCGAAAAAGGCTATGAAGTGCATGGCATCATCCGCCGGGCCTCCAGCTTCAACACCGGGCGTCTGGAGCACCTCTTCCAGCCGGAGTCCCACCTGCCATCCAAGAATCTGCACCTTCATTATGGTGACCTGATGGACTCGGTGGCGCTGGTAAAGCTGCTGTATGAGCTGAAGCCGGACGAAGTGTACAATCTGGGCGCACAGAGCCATGTGCGCGTGTCCTTTGACGTGCCGGAAAGCACCGGGGACATCGTGGGTCTGGGTACGCAGCGCATCCTGGAGGCCATTCGCGAGACCGGGCTGGTGGGCAAGGTGCGCTTCTATCAGGCCTCCTCCTCGGAGATGTTTGGCAAGGTGCAGGCCGTGCCGCAGATCGAGACCACCCCCTTCTGGCCGCGCTCCCCCTACGCCTGCGCCAAGGTCTACGGCCACTGGCTGACCGTGAACTATCGTGAAAGCTATGGCCTGCACGCCAGCAGCGGCATCCTTTTCAATCACGAGTCCCCCCGCCGTGGAGAGACCTTCGTCACGCGCAAAATCACCCGTGCCGCCACCCGCATCAAGATGGGACTGCAGGAAAAGCTCTACCTGGGCAACATGGACGCCAAGCGCGACTGGGGCTACGCCAAGGACTACGTGGAGATGATGTGGATGATGCTCCAGCAGGACGAGCCGGATGACTATGTGATCGCCACCAATGAGACACACAGCGTGAAAGAGTTTGTGCAGGAGACCTTTGGCATCCTCGGCCTGGACTGGGAAAAGCACGTGAGCTACGACGCCCGCTACGAGCGCCCTGCGGAGGTGGACCTCCTGATCGGAGATCCAGCCAAGGCCCGCAAGATGCTGGGCTGGGAGCCCAAAGTGAAATTCAAAGAGCTGGTGAAAATCATGGTCGATGCCGACCTGAAACTGGCCGCTCACGAGCTGGCGGTGAAGAACGCCACGGCGTCAGTCTAAGCTCATTAAGGCCCCCTTTTCAGGGTCCGTAAGTCACTGATCGTCAGTGGATTGAACCGCTGGAATGACCTGTGGATAGGCCGCCAGCTGCATGAGCGGGATGCCATAGCGCGCCGCGATGGCGTCTGCCTCGGACTCCGGATAGTCATCGCGGAAATAGACCTCCTTCACCCCGTAGGCGCACAGCATTTGCATGCAGCTGGTGCAGGGCTTGGTGGTGCAGGCCACGAGCTTGACGTTTCCCCGTGTAAAGAGGCTGCAGAGGTTCACCTCGGCATGGAGCATGTATTTACGTCGTGCATCACGATCAGCCCAGAAATCGGGGGTGGCATTGTACCCCGGGGCGAGGCCGTTGTAGGCGGTGCCGATCACGCGGTTGTCGAAGTCGATCGCCACGGCGCCCACCTTGCGGAAAGGGTCCTCGGAGCGCAGGCTGGCCACATGAGCCAGGGCCATGGCGTATTCGGGTATGGTCAGGCGTGCGGCGGCAGGCACGGAAGTGGCTTCTGTGGACATGGCCGCAAATGCCCTTCCAAGTGGTGGGCGTCAATCAAGACCGCGAAGAACGCGCGTTTTTATGGAATCTTGAAAATTCGTTTGAACATGTTCCGATGAACATGTAATTATTAATTTTGGAAATTCAAATTGTCCTAAATCAAACCATGAATTCACGCAATTCCAGAAGAAGGCCCATGTGGAGACTGCTTGGCAGGCTGCGCAGCATCATCGCCATAGCACCATCGCAGGATGCACCGTGGCGTTCGTGGGAAAAGGCTGCATCGAGGGAGATCCAGCTTGAATTCGATTTTGAGAAAAATATCAAAAACAGCCTAGGCAACAAAAGCCTGCTCAAAGTGGTTGTACGAGGCTGAAGGATGATCCTTGCGAGTGGTAGATGATATCAGAAATTCCTTTAGAGATGAGGTGAAACGCCAATTGTGGCAAAAAGGAGATAAAATTGGTATGGACAAAGGCTGTCAAAATTGCTTCTATCGACGTTAATTCCCGATCCACACTCTCCCGTCATGTTGACAAACCTCTCCCGACGCCCCTCCCGCAATGCTGTTTTGCTGGCAATTACAATCACGGTCGGCTGGTTGCTGCCACAAAGCTCCAATGCCCAGTTTGGTGTGTCACCGTCACAGACGAGCAATTTCTTTAATGACCTGCGCTCCCGCTCAGGGCAGCTGAAAAAGGCCGCTCAGGCTTCCACCCGCTCCGGAGACGTGGTCTATGACTATGAAAAGGGTGCCTACGTCAGCCAGGAAGACCAGGAAGGCTACATGGATCTGCAGAAGCTCCTGCGTTCCGACCGCCAGATCTCCCAGCCGTCTGTCCGCAGCGGAAGCAACGCTTTTGCCGCCCGTTCCGTGGGTGACTACACCACCTACTCCGGCCAGTATTCCCAGGCCCTGAGCTACTTCGCGCCCACCTACACCTCCGACCCCTTCCTCAGCGGCAAGCGCAACCTCGTGCTGGGCCCGGTGAATCTCGGTCTTGGTCTTTACCAGGGTTTTGAATACAACAGCAACATCCGCCGCACTGCGGTGCCGATCTCAGACTTCATCAGCAGCACGCTGCTCAACATCAGCGCCAACTACCGCATCTCACAGTATAACGTACTGAGCTTCACTGGCGGCATCGGTATTGACCACTATTTCAACCATCCGGAACTCGCGACCTACGGCAACGGCAACTACCTGCTCAACGTTCTGCCAGGCACAACGCTCGCCTTCGACATCAAGGCCGGTCCTGTGAACATCACCATCTACGACCGCATGTCTGTGCGTCCAGCACTGAACAACGCCTTTGTCGGTGCCAACAACAACAACAGCTTTGGCGTCTTCCAGAACGACGGTGGTGTGGCCGCCAACTGGCAGATCAATTCCGCCTGGGCGCTCGCAGCCAACTACACCTACACCATTTCCGAGGCGCTGGGCAGCGGCAACGGCCAGTTCAGCCGTTCTATGAACTCCCTTCACCTGTCCCTTACCTACAGCCCCACGGCCACTTGGATTCTCGGCACGGAAGGCGGCGTCTCCTTCCTGAAGTACAAGCAGCCCACTCTCAATGGCGGCACCCTCTTCAACTGGGGCGCCTTCCTCAGCATGCCGCTGGGCAAGTCCACCGTGGTCAAGCTCTCCGGTGGTATCCAGGTCTTCGACTTCGATGCTCCCACGGTCTTTGCTCCTGCTGGTCCTGGCGACAATTCCAACCTGAATGGTTATTACTACAACTTCAGCATCACCAACCAGCTCAATGCCCGCTTCAGTCATACCCTCACTGTTGGGCATGAGTCCTCGATCAACCTGTCCTCGAACTTCATCACTGCCGACTACATCAACTATGGCATCTCCATGGTGGCTTGGAAGGGTGGCCGTTTCTCCCTCTCAGGCTACTACGAATACGCCAACCCCTCCCATACCAACGCCGCCTTTGCCGGCACGGGTTACAAGCTGACTCAGTTCGGCTGGGACCTTTACTACACGCATCAGCTTACCTCCAAGCTGCGTGCCGGTGCTGGTTATCACTTTGGCCGTGCTGATTACATGGGAGTCACCGGACGTGACTCTGACCAGAACGGATTCTCCTTTGACCTGAACTATGCGCTGACCGCCAAAGCTGGTCTTAACCTCGGTTACCGTTACTTCACCACCAACTACAGGCAGTCCCCCACGGCTGCTGACTCGGTGCAGACACGCGTTATCTTGGGTCTGAACTACAATTTCTAACGAAACGAAGCTGCAAAGGTCTATGCACCTTGACATCAGCCTGCCCGGGGTCAGCTTGGGTGGCTAAAGGTTTCACCGTCGTTCGTCACCATCATGAAAAAACTATCGCTGTCACTGTTGTTTCTGGCCTCCGTTTTGCCCTGCCTGCAGGCACAGGACGCTGGTTTTAGGATCCCTGCTGACAACGGCAGGTCCGCCAGGCAGAATGCTGCGGCCAGCGGCCCTGTCACTGCTGGAGCGGCCGTGCTTTCCTCCATGGATGTGCTGGACAATTCCCAGACCATCGCCGCCGGGGACACCATCAGCATCCGAGTTTTGGAAGACCGTCGTGACGCCGTTCAATATGTTGTCGCCGTCACCGGGGAAGTGAACGTCCCTTACGTCGGGCTCGTCACGGCCAAAGGCAGAACCTGCAGAGAGCTCGCCTTTGCGGTCAAGAAGGAGCTGGAAAAAAACTTCTTCCAGCATGCCACCGTCGTGATCGCCATCGACAAGCTCAACGAGTATGACGCCAAGAGCATCCGTGAGGTCGAGATCGACTTCTATGTGATGTTTGGCATCGTGGCCAGGCAGGGGAAATACGACCTGCCGCCCAATGAAGACATCACCATCAGCCAGGCCATCCTTCGTGCCGGTGGTTTCGCCCAGTTTGCCAACAAGGAAAAGGTCAAAGTCATCCGCAAAACTCCACAGGGAAACAAAACCATCCTCGTCAATGTTCATGACATCATGCAGATGGGGAACCTCGAAAAAGACATCTATATCCGCAAGGATGACGTCATCATCGTTGAGGAAAAGACCATCAATTTCTAGACCGGCTGAAACTGTTCTGAGTCCCGGTGGCTGGCGGAGGTGAAATTTGAGTCAAAATCGAACAAAGGGGCGCTCAAATAAATCCAATGGCTTAACTTGTATTTTGAGCGAATCTGCACGTCCGGGACTTTGACCGGAATGAAGCAGGTGCGCTGCTGGCGTCTGCAAATAAATTTTTGGATTCAGAATATCATGGAACAAAACCTCACACTTCCGGGCCAGGCGCAGTCGAGCACTCTGAGCCGCATCCACGAGGCTTCGGCGAAATTCCAGCGCTACAAAATCCTGCTTCGCCGCCGCTGGTGGTTCCTGCTCCTGACGGCCAGCATTGGCGTGTGTGTGCAGGCTCTGCGCATCACCGGACGTCCCACCGAGTTTCGCTCCCTGGCCAAGCTCGTGGCCGGCGGCCAGATGGTGATCAATGACAGCATCAGCTGGCGTGAGCAGCAGCAGGACTTCTACGGCACCATCATTGAGACCGTGGAAAGTGCTGAAATGAAGCGCCGTGCGCTGGATCGTGTTCGTGCCCTCAACCCGGACGTGAAGGATTCCGATGTGGAAATCCGCGTGGCGCAGACCAAGGGCTCCGCCATCTTCAACATCCTGGCCACCGGTTCCGAGCCCAAATACACCCGGATCTTTCTGGACGCGCTGCTGGAGGAGTTCATCGGTTTCCGGCAGAACATTCGTGAACAGGCCCAGGGGAAGGTGCTCCAGCAGTTCCTGTCCGAAGTGGTGGCCAAGCAGAAGGTCATGGAAGACAGCCTCGAGCGTCTGACCAAGTTCAAAACCGCCAACAACATCCTCACCATCACCAACGGCAACAACCTTGCTGCCCAGTTCCTGGCCAATCTGGAGGCCCAGCGTGATGCCCAGCGCACGTCGCTCGAAGAGCTCAAACTCGCCATCGCCAACGTTAATGCCGCCATGGAGGCGCGCGAGCGCATGCTCAGCGCAGCAGGGGCATCTGCCAGTGCCGGTGCTGGTGCCGCCAAGCCCGAAGGAGCCGCTCCCACCACGGTCAAAACCGCCGAGGCCACATCCGGCCGCGGCATGACCATGGCGGAGCAGGACTACCTGCGCACCAAGTCTAAAATCACCGAACTTAAAACCAAGCTGGATTCCCTGCTGACCCAGTTCAAGCAGCAGCACCCCATGGTGCAGGATGTCTCTGAGGAACTCACCGCCCAAAAGGCCCTGCTGACCTCCTATGCCGAGCAGATCCAGCAGGAGATGCACACCCAGATGGCTGACATTCAGCGCCGTGTGCAGGTCCTGGACGCACAAATTCTCGAAAAGCAGAAGGAAGCGCTGGATCTGGGAAGCAAGATTGCCGAGCACGACAAGCTGGAAAAAGCTGCCGAGGCGGCCAAACTGGCTTACGAGAAGCTCTTCGAAAAGGTTGAGGGCATCCAGAGCATCTTCAACACCCAGGGCGACTATGTGGCCATCCAGGAACGTGCCACGCCCGCCTCTGAAAACGTGGAAGACTGGGTCATGCCCATCGTGGCGGGTCTTGTGGGCGGTGTCGGCCTCGGGGTCGTCATTCTGCTGCTCTTTGACCGTCTCGATGACCGCATGAACTCCTACAGCGAGTTCCAGGCGCTCTTCCCTGGAGAGGCCGTGCTGGGCCAGGTGCCGGAGCAGAGAAACCGCGGCGACGTGGCGCTGCTGCGTCCCAACGACGACCGCCATCTCTATGCCGAGGCGTTCCGCAATGTCCGCTCGTCCATCCTCTTCAAAAACTGGCAGGGCAAGCCGCCAAAGACCATTCTCATCACCAGTGCTGTGCCGAATGAAGGGAAGACCACCGTCACCTCCAATCTCGCCGTCACCATGGCTCTGGCCGGTGCCCGCGTGCTGCTGGCGGACTGCGACTTGCGCCGTGGTGGTGTGAGCGAGCTCTTCAAGCTGCCCTCCACCCCCGGCCTCAGCGAGGCTCTGCGCGGCAAGCTGCACTGGCGCGATGCCGTGCAGGAGACCAGCACACGCAATCTCGACCTGCTGGCCCGCGGCGATGTCTTTGACCAGACCTCTGAAATGCTGCTCTCCAAGACCGCCGAGGAGATGCTCAAGGAGATGTCCGAGGAATACGACTACGTCATCTTTGACAGCGCCCCGGTGCTTGTCGCTGACGACACGGCCAGCTTTGCGCCAAAGCTCGACACCGTGCTCTTTGTGGTACGCATGTCCTCCACCATGGCGCGTCTCTCCGGCAAGGCTCTGGACCTGCTCTATGAGCGCCAGGTGAACATCGGTGGAGTCATCCTCAACCGCTCCAGCTCCAACCTCAAAGAGTACACTTACTACAACTACGCCAGCTACTACTACGCCCCTGCGAAGAGCAATCCGCAGGCCGCCGAGGCTGCGCCTGCCAAGTCCTGATCCTGGCTTGATGTTCATCACGCTGCCACCTGCGGGCAGCGTGTATGGCGCTTACAGGCAGGCCGCTTGTGAAATCTGAGCGGCAGTCAGTTTAAGCAGTGCCTCAGCCGCCGGGGAAAGCCGGCCGTTTTTGGGCCAGATCGCAGCTATATGGCGCTGCATCCGCGGCTCGCGAAGAGGAATCGCACGGATGGAAGCGGGCAGATTCCCGGCCGCCAGGCGTGGTACGATGGCCAGCCCCAGGCCGGAGGCCACCAGGGCGCGCACCGTTTCGAGTTCACCGCTCTCACACACGATGCGCGGTTCAAATCCGGCTTTACGGCAGGATTCCAGCGCAGTGTCACGCGCACGTCCTTTGTAAAAGATGAAGGACTCACCAGCCAGCTGCTTCAGGGCAGCCTCTTTTTGTTTGGCCAGTGCATGTGTTTTGGCCGTCAGCAGGACAAAGGGCTCGCTGAGCACCGTCTGGCTGCTGAAGGCGGACTTGCTGGCAGGCAGCTGCAGGAAGCCGATGTCTGCCAGACCGGACTCAACACAGTCGGCCACCCGCTCGGAACTGTCCTCGATCAGTTGCAGCGCCACGCGCTCATGCCGTTTGCTGAAGCCGCGGATCACCTCCGGCAGCAGACAGGCGCACACGCTCGGGATGGCGGCGATCACCAGCTTGCCGCCGCGCAGCTGAGCCACATCTGAGACCACCGCCTTGGCCGCCTCAGCCTGGCTTAGCAGCGCCTCGGCGCGGGGAAGGAAGGCTTTCCCCGCCGCCGTCAGCTGCGTCTCCTTGCGCCCTCGGATAAAGAGAGGTGTGCCCAGCTCGGCCTCCAGGTTTTTCATCTGCTGGCTCAAGGCCGGCTGCGCCATGTGCAGCCGGCCAGCCGCACGGGTGAAGCTCCGCTGGCGGGCGATCTCCAGGAAGTAGCCGAGTTGGTAGAATTCCATGATGCTGCAGCTAGATTGGAGCATCGCCGGTCGTTTCCAAGCGCGAAACGACGTGTTTGGTGCCGCAGGAAACCACCTCCCCCAAGACCATGAGATCCTTGTCTTTAGCGGCTGTGCTTTTCTCTCTCGTGCTCAGCAGCTGTCAGGGGCCGAAGGTGAAAGTCGTCTTCAATCAACTCAAACCCGGGCAGCTTGAAGGAAAGACAGTCGGTGTGGAGGGGATGGTGATCACAGCCGCCTGCTGGCCTGGCAGGTATCTGGATGCGCCGGTGCTTTTTGCGGCGGAGAAAGGATTGCAGCGCCGCCTCAAAGGGGCCCGTTTTTGCGTCATCGACGAAGCAGGTTCCGTCATGCAGGATGCTGGCTCCATCCAGCCTGGCTCAAAGCTGCCGGACTACGTATTCAAAATCATGCTGAGAGAAGACTCTGTCACTCATGGCGTCAGCCGGTGGAGTGGCGGGATCAATACCAAGAGGATGACCAACCGGCGTGACCCGGGCTTCAATGCCTTTGGTGGCTGGAGGGGATTCACCGGCGACTACAGCTTCCCGTTTAGAGAGGTGACCAGGCGCACTCTGAAGGCCGAATATACGCTGGCGGACAATCAGACCTGCAAAATCATCTGGCGGGCCGAGGTGGAGACTTCGGACACCTACGTGGAGCTGGACGGTTCCGGCTCCACCTACCGCAGAGCCGGGACAGTGGAGCGTGAGGTGCCGCTGCAGCCGCTCTTTGTGGCGATGAACTCAGCCGCTGTGAAGACCATCCGCCAGTCGCATCCATAGGCTACTACGCCGCCGGCTCGTCATCGGTGTGCTGCCTGGAATTTCTTCACACGAAACTCCACGGCGGAGACTTCGGTGGCACTAAGCCTGGGCTTGAGTTTTTCCACTTCGCCCTGGGCCGGGCCGTCTCCGTGGCTGGCGGAGAGCTGCAGCCACTGCAGGGCCTCCACGGGGTCTTTGACCACACCTTCCCCCTGCAGGTAGCTCATGCCCAGGCGGTACTGCGCTCCGGCGTGATCCTGGGCGGCCGCTTTCTGAAACAGCTCGGCGGCTTTGGCCACGTTTGCGGGTACGCCCACGCCATCATGGTGGCAGGTTCCCAGATTGTACTGGCCCTCCACGTCGTTTTGCTCTGCTGCTTTTAAATACCACGTTGCAGCAGCAGCGGGATCTTTGGCCATGCCGAGCCCCTGCATGTGCAGGTTGCCCATTTCATTCTGAGCTGCGGCGCTGCCATGTTCAGCCGCCCTGCGCGTCCATCTGACGGCCGCTTCCACATCTTTCGCCACGCCTTCTCCGAGAAAGTACATCCTTGCCAGCTCAAACTGCGCGTGGGGATTGTCCTGATCCGCTGCCTTGCGGTACCACCGTGCCGCTGTCGCTGCATCCTGGGGTGTGCCGTCGCCTGCATGGTAGGCTGCGCCCAGGCGGTACTGCGCCGTTGCATCTCCGCGTTCAGCCGCCTTGCGCAGCCAGATCATGTTTTCTCCAGCAGCGCGCGGGCCCATGGTGGCCGGGCTGCGCCGCATGGTGTCTCCTTTGTCCGCTGCCGCCAGGTGCCAGCGTCTCGCCTCAGCTGGGCCGTTTGCTCCGCCAGAGCCGGCCTCGGTGGACCTGGAGAACCACCGCTGCGCCTCCACAGGGTCTCTGCGCACTCCTTCGCCCTGGTAGTAGGCCACAGCCAGGGCGTACTGGGCGTTTGCATTGCCCTGAGCGGCGGCTTTGCGGTACCACTTCACCCCTTCCACCGGATCCAGCGGCACGCCCCGGCCACGCATGCAGGCATAGGCCAGCGCCACCTGCGCGCTGGGGGCTCCGTTTTCGGCGGCTCTGCGGTACCACCGCATGCCTTCTTCTTCATTCCGCGTCACGCCTTCACCGGCAAAGTAGGCGCGCCCCAGCTCGATCTGGGCGTACACGTCTCCGCGCTCAGCGGCCCGCAGGTCCCACTGTGCGGCGGCCACGGGATCTTCCTCAATGCGTTTGCTGCGGTGCATGGCTTTGCGGTGCCAGTAGAGAGCCTCCAGCTCATTCTGCTCCACGCCCTCGCCTTTGAGATAGGCGTGGGCTACAGCCTCCCTGGCGTCGGAGTCCCCTTGGTCGGCGGCGGTGAAGTACCACTGCAGCGCTTCTGCCACATCCTTTTCCACGCCGGTGCCGTGCATGTAGGCGTTTCCCAGCTCCACCTGCGCGCGCGGGTCTCCTTTGGCCGCAGCTTCGTGATACCACTTCACCGCAGCTGCGGCATCTTTGGGCATGCCGATGCCACGGGCGCTGCATCTGCCCAGCTGGTAGAGGGCATCCGCATTTCTTTGTTTGGCGGCCAGTTGAAACCACCGCACAGCCTCCGCTGCATCCGGTGCCACACCCGTGCCCAGCAGGTAGGCGCGGCCCACGGCATGCTGTGCTCTGGCATACTCCTGGTCGGCGGCTTTGCGCAGCCACTGCATGCCCTGAGCCGGGTCCTTGGCCACCCCTTTGCCTTGCAGGCAGGCCGTGCCCAGCGCCAGCTGAGCTGCAGGCAGGCCCTGCTCAGCGGCCAGTCGAAACCGCCTTGCTGCCTCGGCCAGATCCCGTCGTACTCCGTTGCCCTCGGCGTAGGCCTGGCCGAGTGCGTACTGCGCGGAGGCATCTCCTTCTTCTGCCAGCTTTCGCAACCTGGAGGGTGGCAGCGGCTCGGCAGGAATCACCTTTGCCGGGGCTGTGGATCGCACATTCGCCGGGTCCAGGTACACCGTGGGGGCGACGAGGGTTTTGAAAGGGAATGCCTCATCCTGCAATGTGGGCACCTCCTGGCCTGCGGCATGGGGTGCCAGCTGCGCGCAGAGGATCAGGCTCAGCGCTCCGAGGATTCGCAAAACGTGGGTGGTGTTCATGGCGAACTCCCGCTGAACGAAGCACTGGAATAACGAATGTCATCTACGAAGATGTACGATGAATGGGTGTGGCATGAGGTGTTTGCCTATGCTGCTTCAAGAGTGCAAGGGCTCAGGATGCATCCGCAGCCTCATTCATCAGCATTTCCAATCGTGAGGATCGGAAAGAAATCTTTTCCTGATGCTGCGCTGCCGTGCAGTATCATGCCCATGCGCCGTCTTTGCGTCCATACCATCACCACCAAGCCGCTGAGCCTTGAGGAATGTCTTGTCGAGTTTCCGAAGCGGGGAGTAAGCGGCATCACCATCTGGCGGCAGGCGCTGGAGGGGCGTGATCTGGGCAGTGTGGCACGCCAGACTCGCGAGGCCGGGCTGGACGTCGTCAGCCTCTGCCGCGGTGGCTTTTTCCCGGCGGCCACGGCGGCTGGCAGACAGGCCGCCATCGATGACAACCTGAAAGCCATCGAGCAGGCTCACGCCATCGGTGCACCGCTCATCGTGCTGGTGTGTGGAGCAGTGCCCGGGCAGCCGCTCACGGAGTCTCGCCAGCAGATCGCCGATGGCATCGCCGCCGTGCTGCCTGCGGCGGAGAAGGCGGGTGTGAAGCTCGCCATCGAGCCGCTGCACCCGATGTATGCAGACGACCGCAGCGCGGTGAACACCATGCGCCAGGCGCATGAGATCTGTGATGTGCTGGGCTCACCGAAAAGCGTCGGCATCGCGGTGGACGTGTATCACGTGTGGTGGGATCCAGAGCTGAAGGAGCAGATTGACCTCGCTGGCAAAACCGGCCGCCTGCATGCCTTCCACATCTGCGACTGGAGGACGCCCACCATTGATCTCCTCAATGACCGCGGCCTCATGGGTGAAGGCTGCATCAACATCCGTGAAATCAGCGACTGGGTGGATGCCACCGGCTTCACCGGGCACCGCGAGGTGGAGATCTTCTCCAATCGCCTTTGGAGCGGAGATCAGCGCGAGTTTCTCGACAAGATCGCCGCGAGCTATGCACAACTTTACGCATGAAAGCCTGCCTTTCCTTTCTGCTCATCCATCTTGCTCTTGGAGTCTGTCTGTCCGCAGCTGCAGACACGGCACTGCGTCCGCTCCTGCAGCGCGACCAGTGGCAGTTTGAAGACCCAGCCGCATGGGAGTGGCAGGGAGATGGCGCGGAGACGTCGCTCATCCTCAAAAAGCCTTCGCAGTACAAGCCCAAGTTTCGCCGCCCCTTCAATCTGGCCTGGTTTGGCGGGGCCGAGTGGGATTCCTTCACGCTGACCTGTGAAGCGCGGCTCGATGTCTTCAACAAAGGCAACAACGACGTCTGCATCGCCTTTGGCGGCGTGGGAGACTCTGAGTTCTACTATGCCCACCTCGGCGAGAAGGCGGACGGTGTGCACCTGCAGCTGCATGTGGTGAACAAGGCTGACCGCCAAGCCATCACCACGAATCGCGCCGAGACTCTGCCTTGGCAGCCCGGCCACTGGCATGCCATCAAGCTGGTGCGCGATGCTGCCTCCGGCGGCATCCAGGTTTGGTTTGATGGAAAGCTGGTGCTCGAAGCCAGTGACAAGACCTTTGGCAAAGGCCGCATCGGTCTCGGTTCCTTTGATGATCTCGGCGCATTTCGGAATGTAATCGTCACTCCGGTCGCTGCTGCGCAACAGAATTGAATCTTCCTCTTTTAGACCCCTCCTCATTTCCAACTATGAACACACGCAGAATCGGCATCATCATGAACGGCGTCACCGGGCGCATGGGCACCAATCAGCATCTGATCCGCTCGATCAAAGCCATCCGCGATCAAGGCGGGCTCAAGGTCAGCGACGATCTGACGCTCATGCCCGACCCCATCCTCACCGGGCGCAATCTCGACAAGCTCAAAGCCCTGGCAGAGCGCACCGGTGTGACGCGCTACACCACGGACATTGACGCCGCTCTGGCCAACAAGGACGACGAGATCTTCTTTGACGCCTCCGGCACCCTTCAGCGTGCGGGCTTTGTGGAGAAGGCTGTGAAGGCCGGCAAGGCCATCTACTGTGAAAAGCCCACCGCCGTGGAAACCAGCGAGGCACTGCGCCTGGCCAAGCTCTGCGAAGACGCAGGTGTGAAAAACGGCGTGGTGCAGGACAAGCTCTGGCTCAGCGGCATTCGCAAATTCCGCACCCTGCGGGATCAGGGCTTCTTTGGCCGCATCCTCAGCGTGCGCGGAGAGTTCGGCTACTGGGTCTTCACCGGAGAAGATGCCGACCAGCCCGTGCAGCGCCCCTCCTGGAACTACCGCAAGGAAGACGGCGGCGGCATCATCGTGGACATGCTCTGCCACTGGCGCTACGTGGTGGACAATCTCTTTGGCAAGGTCAAGGCCGTGAGCTGCCTGGGGGCCACCCACATCCCCAAGCGCCTGGACGAGCGCGGCAAGACCTATGACTGCACCAGCGACGACGCCTGCTACGCCACCTTTGAGTGCGAGGGCGGGGTCATCTGCCAGTTCAACAGCTCCTGGACGGTGCGCGTGCGGCGCGATGACCTGCTGACCATGCAGGTGGACGGCACGCATGGCAGCGCCATCGTGGGCCTGCGCAAATGCTGGGTGCAGAGCATCGGCACCACCCCGCGTCCCACGTGGAATCCGGACATCGACCAGCCCATCAACTTCTTCGGCGGCTGGCAGGAGGTGCCGGACACCACGACCTACGACAATGCCTTCAAGATCCAGTGGGAGGAGTTCCTCAAGCATGTGGCGCTGGACACGCCCTTCCCATGGACGCTGCGCGAAGGGGCCAAAGGTGTGCAGCTCGCTGAGCTGGGGCTGCAGAGCTGGGAGCAGCGCAAGTGGCTGCCAGTGGAGGACCTTTGATCCTCTGAGTTCTCTTCAAGAATAATTGTGGGGGCCTGTTCTGCGTCATTGCGCAATTCCGGTGCGTGGGCCAATCTGCGCGCATCGAATGTTGCGCGCCGTAGGTCGATACACACTCTCCATTGTCCATGAGCTGGGAGACTTTGCCCTCTTCACAGGGCAGTCCTTTCGTGCCGCAGTCGGTGCCCGGCGGCTGTGGCGGCGGGTGGTGCGCGCTGGTTTTGAGCAGGGAGTGCGCTGCCTCCCGGTCATCCTGATCGTAGGCATGTTCACCGGGCTGGTGCTCGGCCTGCAGGGGTATTATGTGCTGAACCGCTTTGGCTCCGAGGGCCTGCTGGGCACGCTGGTGTCTCTCAGTCTCATTCGCGAGCTGGGACCGGTGCTGGCGGCGCTCATGCTGGTGGGGCAGGCGGGATCCGCCCTGGCGGCAGAGCTGGGCATGCAGCGGAACACCGAGCAGATCGCCGCACTGGAGACCATGGGAGCGAGCAGCCACGCCTATCTCGTCACCCCGCGCCTGCTGGCTGCACTGGTGGTTTACCCCATGCAGACGGCTCTCTTTGTCACCATCGGCCTTTGGGGCGGCAGCCTGTCAGGCTCCATGCTGCTGGGGCTGGAGCCGGGCATCTACTGGTCGGCCGTGGAGCGTGCCGTCGAGGCTCCGGATGTGCGAGAGTGCTTTACCAAGGCGGCCACCTTTGGCCTGCTGACCGTCGCGCTGTGCGCCTACCACGGCTTTAATGCCCATCTCTGCAGCACCGCCACCGGCGCACGTGCGGTCAGCGCCTCCACCACGCGTGCGGTGGTCCAGTCCAGCATCATCGTGCTGGCGGCGGATTACGTCATCACCTCCTTCCTGGTCTGAATCTCATGGGCGCTGACACCACATCACTCCTGCTCAAGATCGAGGGCCTGCACAAGTGCTTCGGGAAAAACGTGGTGCTGGACGGCGCCTGCCTCGATGTGCCGCGTGGCAGCCTGGTCACCGTGCTGGGGCGCAGCGGGGCAGGGAAGTCGGTGCTGCTCAAGTGCCTGGCGGATGTGGTGCAGCCAGATTCCGGCAGCATCTTCTTTGATGGCAAGCCGCTCACAGCAGGAGACGCCGCCGCACGGGCGGACTTTCGCAGGCGCTGCAGCTTCCTGTTTCAAAGCAATGCGCTCTTTGACTCCCTGACCGCGCTGGAAAACGTGGAGCTGCCTCTGGAGCAGACCACCGCTGTGCCCGACAAGGAAATCCGCGAGCGCAGCCTGGAGGCCCTGCGGCAGCTGGAGCTGGATGCGTACAAAGACCACTACCCCAGCCAGCTCTCCGGCGGCATGCAGAAGCGCCTGGCCCTGGCCCGCGCCATCGTCACCCGGCCGGAGCTAGTCCTCTTTGACGAGCCCACCGCCGGGCTGGACCCGCTGCGCAGGAATGCCGTCTTTGCCATGATTGCCAAATACCAGCGTCAGTTTGGCTTCACCGCCCTGGTGGTGACGCACGACCTCACCGAGGCGCTGCTGGCCAGTGATCGCGTGGCGCTGCTGGACAAAGGCCGGATGTGCTTTGAAGGTACCTCGGACGAATTTTCCGCCTCCACCTCCGCCGTGGTGGGGGATTTCCGAGACAGCGCCGCCGCTCTTGGCCGTACACTTGCTTCCATACGCCGTGGCGAGGCTCTCCAATCTGAAGACTCATGAAACAATCCAAACTGGAACTCTACGTAGGCCTCTTTGTGCTGCTGGGGCTTGCCGCCGTCGTCTATCTCACGGTCAAGCTGGGCGCAGGCCACATGCTCAGCGGAGATACCTACGTGATTGAGGCGCGCTTTTCCAATGCCGGCGGCCTCAATACCGGTAGCAGCGTGCTGGTGGCGGGCGTGCCCGTGGGCCGGGTGGAGGGCATCCGGGTGGACCCCACCGACTACAGTGCCATGGCGACCCTGCGCGTGCAGGTGGGGCTGAAACTCCCCACGGACACCATGGCCTCCATCAAAACCACGGGACTGATCGGAGATAAATATGTGGCGCTTGCGCCCGGCGCAGACGAAACTTATCTTAAATCTGGTTCGCGGATCACAATGACCGAGTCCTCGGTCGATCTTGAATCGTTGATTGGCAAGATGGCTTTCGGTAGTGTTGAAAAAGGCAAAGACTCTCCTCCCCCAGCTCCATGACTCTGCGTTTCCTGCTCTCACTCCTTATTTTAGCAGTTCCCTTTAGCGCCAGTGCGCAACTGGCCGATGCGCAGTCAAAGCTCAAATCCGCTGTGGCGGAGGTGCTCTCCGTGGCTGATCGCACCGGCAATCGCAGCGCCCTGCCCAACAGCCTGCGTCCAGTGCTGCATAAGCACGTGAGCTTTGAGACGATGACCAAGCGCGCCGTGGGCCCGGGCTGGCGGCAGTTCAGCCCGGCTCAGCAGCAGCAGGCCACCGAGCTCTTCTCCACCCTCATCATCCGCAGCTACAGCAGCAAATTCACCCCCGGGGAGCACCCGGCCATCACCTACCAGCAGGCGGTGCAGCCTGCCGAGGGGCGTGTGGATGTGCCCACCAACATGGTTTACAAAGGCAGCCACTACAATGTGGTGTACCGCATGGAGCAGGTGCAGGGCTGGCGCATCACCGATGTGGTGATCGAAGGGGTCAGCCTCATAGCCAATTACCGCAGCCAGCTGGATTCCCAGTTTCAAAGAGGCGGTGCCGAAGCCGTCATCAGTTCCCTCACGCAATCTGTATCCCGACCCCAATGAAATACCACACCTCCACACTCCGGCTGCTGCTGCTGGCGGTCTCTCCGCTGCTGACTGATTGCAGCATGACTGCTGCCAAAAAAGCCTCGCAGCCCATGGCGCTGGCCGAGACTGCCACAGCTGCCCCCAAAGGCAAGGGCGCTGCAGCCGCCGCCAAAGTCGGCCCCACCAAGGCCGAGGAGGAAGTGGACGAGTACGCCGCCAGCGCGGACATCTACGACCCCCTTCAGGGCCTCAACCGCGCCACCTTCTTCATCAACGACAAGCTCTACACGCTGATCTTCCGCCCCATCGCCAAAGGGTATAATTTCATTCTGCCCCGGCCGGTGCGGAAGGGGATCGACAACGCCTTTGAGAACGCCAAGTACCCCGTGCGTGTCGTCAACTGCACCCTGCAGGGCAAGTTCAAGCGTGCCGGACAGGAGACCGCCAAATTTGCCGTCAACACCGTCGGCGGTGTGGTGGGCATCTTCCGCCCGGCTGAAAAGATCCCCTCGCTGGCCAATCTGCCAGACGAGGACACCGGCCAGACGCTGGCCAAGTGGGGCATCCCGCACGGCGCCTACATCGTGCTGCCGCTGCTGGGCCCATGCAGCCTGCGAGATACCGTCGGCCTGGCAGGGGACTATGCCCTCAATCCCGTCAACTGGCCCTACCTCTACTGGTTCGGCAGCCGGTCCAAGCACGACTGGATCGTCGCCCCTCCGGCAGCCAATACGCTGCGCACCATCCCGACGCAGATCGACAAGTATGACACGATCACCAAGGATGCCGTGGACCCCTACCTCTCTGCCCGCAGCGCCTACTCCCAGAGCCGCGAGGAAGCCGCCAAGCGCTAGTCTCTGCAGTTCCAGATCTTGAGTGGAGGCTGATCCCTCCCCATGAAAATGGTCCGTGCCTCATGTGCAAGGACCATTTTTATTTGGGCCTGTGGTCTGGAGTTGCTCGGAGAAAGCTCGTTGCGTTCATGCACGAGTACTCATACCTCGCTGTAGTGGCAAAAGCGTCCAATCAACCTGCAAAAGCATCAAACGCTCTGGAGGAGTGGGATCGTCCCGATCCCGCACGCTCTCACTTCGCCCAGCGTTGCGTCCCATTTTCTAATACGCTCCAAGATAGCGGATCAAGATGATCCCCCTCCGGCAGATCCCACCTCGGCTCCTTTGCCACTTCGCGGCAGATTCGAACGTTTATGCATTCACCAAACGGAAAAGGCATTCACTGCCACATCGTGCAGCCAATTGCATAAAGAAACGAGCCGCCTGATCAATCCCGCGCAGGAAGTGCACGTGGGACGTTTTGCAGGTCGGGGCCGGAGAATTGCATCGCCTCATCGTAGATGCGGCTGCGGGTGCTTTCGACTTCGTTGGAGGCATCAAGCGGATCGTCTGAGCGCACGATGCGGGGCTGGATGAAGACCAGCAGCTCATCGCGTGTGGTCTGGTCCTGCGTGGTGCCAAAGAGATGTCCCAGGACGGGGATGCGGCTCAGGCCGATGACGCCGTTCTTGCTCTTGGTGGTCTTCTCCGTGATCAGGCCGCCGAGCACCACGGTGGCGCCGTTTTTCACCGCCACCTCTGTCACCAGCTCCTGCGTGCCGATGGTGGGCACCGTGTTGCCACCGATGGTCTGGGAGCCGACGATGTTGTCATTGATCTGGGCGATCCGCAGCGTCACCTCATGGTCGGAGTTGATCAGCGGAATGACCTCCAGCTTCAGCACCACATCGCGGTAGGTCACGCTCACGCTGGTGTTGGCCACACCGGCGGAGAAGGCGCCATTGGTCAGGATGTTGGCCGGCACGGCGATGCGCTGACCGGAGGAGATGACGGACTTGGCGGCGTTCTTGGCATAGATGCTCGGCGTGGCCAGCACCTTGAAGTTGTTGTTGGTGTTGATGACCTTCACGTAGTTGCTCAGGGAGCCGAGCTGGCCGTAGAAGTTGAGCTGGCCAAACTTGGCGGGGAACTGGACGATGTTGTTGTTGGTGGTCGTCGTGGTCGTGCCGCCGGTCGAGGTGGTCACTGCGCCGTTGCGGTTGACGCTGAAGTCATTGAGCAGCTGGAGGAAATCCATGCCGTAGTTGAGGTTCTTGCCCAGGCTCAGCTGGCCGATGATGGCGGAGATGTAGATCTGCTGCGGGCGCACATCCATCTCCTGCAGCAGCTGGTCGATGCGGTCGATGTGCTCGGGTGAGCCGGAGACGATGAGGCTGTTGGACTGCGGATCCGCGATGAGCAGCGTCTTGCCCACCACCATGGACTCCGGCGCGCCGACGTCTTCGGGATTGTCCAGCAGGGAGCGGTTGGGATTGGAGCCACCCTGGCCTCCGCTGTTTCCAAAGGTGCCGCCCAGGCCGTAGTTGGAGCCGAAGCCAGAATTGTTGAAGCCGCTGTTGTTGCTGTTGCTGGCGCTGCTGCGGTTGGCGTCCGTGGAGGGCGAGTTGGAGCTGGCGCCGGAGCGGCGGCGGCTGCCACCACTGCCGCCGGGGGAGCCTGCCACGGCACCGTCGTTGTTGCCCTGGATGTCGGTGTCCTTGGCCAGCGCATTGTAGGCCACAGGCAGGAAGTCCAGCACGTCCAGGTACTTCAGGCGGCGCTTGAGGAAATTGGAGCCGTCACTCTGCTTGTCGAGCTTCTGCACCAGCCCCTTGATGTAGGCGATGTCCACCGGGCGGCCGATGACGAGCAGCTCGTTGGTACGGCGGTAGGGAAAGACCTTCACGCGTGCACCTGCGGGATTGGTGGCAGCGGTGCTGCCTGCCGGGCTGGCAGGCACTGCGGGCACGCCCGGGCGGGCGGCGGGATTGGGCACCGCAGCGGCATTCGGCGTGGTGGAGGAGGCCGCGGACTTGGCCATCTTGGACTTCTCCTCCTGCTCAAAGATCTCGTTCACGATCTCGGCCACCTGCTCCACATCCGAGCGCTCCAGCTTGATCATCTCGTTGGAGGTTTCCGTGGGCGGCACATCGATGATCTGGGCGATCTCGCAGATGCTGCGGATGGTGGCGCTGTTTTCTGTGATGATGAGCGCGGTGTCATTCGAGACAGGGGTCATCGCACCATAGGAGTGCAGCTTGATCACCTGCTGAAAGGCTTTGGACGCCTCCTCCGCAGAGACGTGCTCCAGTGGCAGGATGTAGTGGCAGATCTCCTCGTTCTGCGGCAGGTCGCGCAGGGCATTATAGACCTTGAGGCCATCGGCTGTGGGGCTTTTGCCACCAGCGTGGTTGATCAGCTTGGCCGTGGTGGCGTCCACATTAATGATGGCATAGCCGTTGAGCAGCAGGGTGGCCTCGATGAAGGAGATGGCGTCCCGCTTGGTGAGCATCTGTGGGGAGATGATGCGCAGCATCTCCCCCTGCAGGGCCGAGTCGAGGATCAGTTTCTTGCCCGTGAGCTGGGTATAAAAGGGGATGATGGCCTGGATGGGGGCGCTGGGGAAGTTCACCTTGATGGTGGCACCCTCTCCCACCGGCACATAGCCGCCCGCCTGACCTGCCTGCGCAGGAGGCAGTGCCGGAGTCTGGGCCTTGCTCGCCTGGCGCATGCCGAGGATCAAAAGCACCAGCAGCATGGCAGTGCGCAGCCTGGCTGGCAGTTGAGAAGGGTGATGGGACATATTATTAAAATTACGGTCATTATATTGAATTTAGACTCAGCGGCAAGAGATTTGGTTAATATCTATTAAAATTCATGCTTTCTGGACTCCCATGAATGGGCCTTGCAAGCCCACTCGCCCCATGGATCATCGGACGCATGATCTCCATTCAGGGTCTCACCAAGCGCTTCGGCGCTCAGACTGCCGTCGATCACCTGAGCTGGGAGGTCCCTCCTGGGAAAATCGTGGGGCTCCTGGGCCCGAACGGGGCGGGGAAGACCACCACCCTCAAAATGGTGACGGGCATGCTCCAGCCGGATGAGGGCACGGCCCTCGTCTGCGGGGTGAACGTGGCCGCCCATCCTATGGAGGCCAAGCGCCTGCTCGGCTTTGTGCCGGACTCCGGCGCGGTGTATGAGTCGCTCACGGGGCTGGAGTTTCTGCTCATGATCGGGGCGCTCTATGGCATCCGGGAGGAGGAGGCCCGGCCGCGCATCCGGCAGTTTCTGGACTTCTTTGAGCTCGATGAGCAGACGCTTTCCTCCAAATTTCTCGGAGCTTATTCCAAAGGCATGCGGCGCAAGGTCGTCATCACCGCCGCGCTGCTGCACAATCCCAAGGTGGTGCTGCTGGACGAGCCGCTGGACGGGCTGGATGCGAATGCCGCAGTCGGCTTCAAGGCACTGCTGGAAACCCTGGCGCGAGAGGGCAAGACCATCGTGTACAGCTCTCATGTGCTGGATGTGGTGGAGCGTGTGTGCGACAGCGTGGCCATCATGGCACAGGGCAGGCTGCTGGTGGAGGGCTCGCCGAAGGAACTGCAGCAGCAGCACGGCGCGGATACGCTGGAGCAGCTCTTCACCCGGCTCACGGGGCTGAGTGGTCTGGAGGCGCGCGCTGAGTCCTTTGCCAAAAACATGCTGTCATGAGCATTGCCGCAGAGAACCCAACCTCACCGGACAAGGTGCTGCGCAGGCTCTTCTGGACGCTGCTCTTTCGCGGGCGTGCGGCACAGCAGGCCGGGGCGCATCAGACGCGGCGGCAGCTAGGGCTGGGCGCCACGCTGCTGATCTATGCTGGCGTGGGCATCATACCCGCCATGTTTTCGCAGAGAGCCGACAGCTTCGTTTTTGCCACGGCGCTGCATGGCTTCACCTTCATGTTTGCCTCGCTGACACTGGCCTCCAGTGCTGGCACCATGCTCTTCATGAAGGAGGAGGCGGAGATCCTGCTGCACCGGCCGGTCACACCGCAGCAGATGCTGCGCGCCAAATGCGCCGTGCTGGCGGGTTTTTCTCTCATGCTGGCGCTGGCGCTGAATCTGGCCGGACTCATCACCGGTCTGGGCAGCAAGGGGGCCACGTGGCGTTTCATCCCGGCGCATCTGGTTTCGATGACGCTGCTCATGGTCTTTTCCGCAGCGGCCATCGTGCTCGTTTACAATGCCTGCCTGCGGTGGTTTGGCCGCTCGCGGCTGGACAACCTCCTCGCCTCCGTGCAGTCGCTCCTCACGGTGGTCATGGTGCTCAGCGGGCAGATCATGCCGCGCCTGCTTCAGATGGATGCGCTCAAGAATCTGGACCATGTAGGCGGCTGGCTGCTGGCGTTGCCTCCGGTGTGGTTTGGCGCGCTGGATGCGCTGATAGGTGGCAGCGCCTTGGACCAGTCCGCTTTGTGGTTGCCGGCTGGTCTGGCGGTGGGAGTCACGGCGCTCACCAGCTGGCTGGCGCTGGAAAAGCTGGGCGGTGCCTACGGTCAGGGGCTGATGAATCTGAATGAATCCGCAGGCTCGGCCAAAGAGAGCACCAAGCCGCGCGGCGTGTGGCTGGCTGCCATCGTCAAACTGCCGCCGCTCTGCTGGTGGCTGCGGGATCCGGTGGAGCGGGAGTCCTTCAAGCTTACCACGGCTTACCTGTTTCGCGACCGGGAAATCAAGCTGCGGCTCTATCCCGGCATCGCACCCATGCTCATCATGCCGCTGGTGATGCTTTTCTCCGGCGGGCGCAGTGGTACAGGCGGGGCGATGATGATCCAGGGCTTTGCCACCTGTTTCCTCGGCATGATCTCCCTGCAGGCCATGCTCTTTCTGGGCTGTTCGGAGCACTGGCGCGCCTCTGCTTTCTTTTACGTGACACCGCTGCGGCATTGGACGCCGCTCTTTCATGGCGCACGCAAGGCCGTGCTCTGCTGGCTCAGCTTTCCCGTGCTGCTGCTGCAGACCACGCTGCTGGCCGGGCTGCAGCATTCCTGGCTGCCGTTTCTGCTCAGCCTGCCAGCGGTGTTCTTTCTGCCCGCCTTCTCCCTCGTCACCGGGATCATGGGCCAGTGGCTGCCGCTTTCAAAGCCCTCCGAGGAGGTCAAAAACTCCACCACCGGCTGTGCCATGATGGCCGTCTCCATGGCGGCCGCAGGCATCATCGGCGGGCTGGCCAGCTGGATGTGGCATATCGGGCATTTCCCTCTTTATCTCATGCTGGAGGTACTGCTGATGCTCGGTCTCACCTTCCTCCTGAAGTATCTCATGCGCGACACGCCGTGGGTGCCGCAGAACGAGTGAAGAAGCATTGGCACGAGGGGCGGTTTGGGGTAATGGTTTCGCATGGAAGCAGAAATCACCTTCACTGTGGAGCCATGCCAGGAAACCGGCGGCTACATCGCCCGGTGGGATGACCCGCTTGGCCGTGGTGGCATCACTACGCAGGGGGATTCGCTCAGCGAACTCCAGGAAATGGTGGCCGATGCCGTGCAGGGTTTCTTTGAGCCTGAAGACAAGCCTCAGCGCGTGAGGCTTCACTTTGTCAAAGATCCTGTGTTGCAGATGGCATGAAAATCCCGCGTGATGTCACCGGGACGGAGGCCGTAAAGGCTCTGCGGAGGCTTGGATTTGAGAGCCTGCGGCAGACTGGCTCTCACCACATCATGAGGCGTGCAGAGAAGACAGTCGTCGTGCCGCAGCACAAGCCCGTCAAGCCGGGCACACTTCGTGGCCTGCTTGATCAGGCAGGCGTTTCTCTGGATGAATTCATCGCTGCGCTCTGACGGATTTTTCCGTTTCCCTGCGCCTCTTTGCAGCTATTCAAAGCACCAGCCATGACCCACGCCGAAGCCGCCAGCCGCGCCGCCTTTCTCAGCTCCGAACTCCACCGCCACAACCGCCTCTACTACGTGGAGGCGCGCCCCGAGATCAGCGACCAGCAGTTTGATGTGCTGCTGAAGGAGCTGCAGGAGATCGAGGCGAAGTTTCCAGATCTGCGGACACCGGACTCTCCCACGCTGCGTGTCGGCGGTGCGCCGCTGGAGGGCTTCACGCAGATCACGCACACGGTGCGCATGATGAGCCTGGACAACACCTACTCCGAGGAGGAGTTGAGCGCGTTCTTTGCCCGTGTGCAGAAGGGCCTGGGGCGCGAGAAGGTGGACTGTGTGATCGAGCCCAAGGTGGATGGCGTGGCCATCACCGTGCGCTATGAAAACGGCATGCTCAAATACGGTGCCACCCGTGGCGATGGCCAGACGGGCGATGACGTGACAAACAATCTCAAAACCATCAAGCGCCTGCCGCTGCGTCTGCCCAAGGATGGTCCGCAGACCTTTGAAGTGCGTGGCGAGGTCTTCATGTCCAAGGCCGGTTTTGCCAAGCTCAACCAGGAGCGCGAGGAGGCAGGCGAGGCCACCTTTGCCAATCCGCGCAACTCCACTGCGGGAACACTGAAGTTGCTGGACCCCAAGATCGTGGCCAAACGCCCTCTCGACATCGTCTTCTACGGTCTGGCCGAGGCGAGCGACGTGGCGTCGCAGAAGGAAGTGTACGCCCTGCTGGATGCCGCCGGACTGCGCAAGGCCGACCTCATCTGGAACGCTGACAGCGCAGAAGGTCTGCTGCAGGCCATTCGTGAGCTCGATGAAAAGCGCAAATCTCTCCCCTACGAAACCGACGGAGCGGTGATCAAGGTGAACAGCTTTGTGGATCAGCGCGAGCTCGGTGTCACCAGCAAGGCTCCGCGCTGGGCCATCGCCTACAAATACCAGCCCGAGCAGGCGGAGACCAAGCTGCTGGCCATCGACATCCAGGTGGGCCGCACCGGTGCACTTACACCCGTGGCACGTCTGGTGCCCGTGCTCGTCAGCGGCAGCACCGTCAGCAACGCCACGCTGCACAACTACGAGGAAATCGAACGCAAGGACATCCGCGTGGGCGATGTCGTCATCATTGAAAAAGCCGGCGAGATCATTCCCGCCGTGGTCTCGGTGAAGAAGGAGCTGCGCAGCGGTGATGAAACCTCCGTAGTCGCGCCCACACACTGCCCGGTGTGCGGCACTGCTGTGCACAAGGACGAGGAGCAGGTGGTCATCCGCTGCCCCAACCCGCACTGCCCGGAGGTGGTGAAGCGCCGCATCGAGCACTTCGTCAGCCGTGGCGCCATGGACATCAGCGGACTGGGAGAGGCCGTCATCGCGCAACTGGTGGACTTTAAGAAAGCGGATGGTTCGAGGCTGGTGGCCGATGTGGCTGATCTCTATGATCTCGATGAGCTGTCTCTGGCACGGCTGGACCGCGTGGGGACCAAGAGCATCGACAATTACCTCAAGGCCATCTCCGCCAGCAAGCTGCAGGATCCGTGGCGGCTCGTCTTTGGCCTTGGCATTTTGCATGTGGGCGCAGGTGGCGCGCGCAAGCTCATCGAGCATTTCGGCGGCATCGACGCCATTGCCAAAGCCAGTGTGGAGGAGCTCATCCAGTGCCCCGACATTGGCGAGATCGTGGCTGTCAGCATTCACGCCTGGTTCCGCGAGGCGCACAACATCACGCTGCTGGACCGCCTGCGCGCTGCGGGGCTCAACTTCACGCAGAAAGCCGTCGAAGCCGCTTCCGACAAACTCCACGGCACCACCTGGGTCATCACCGGCACTCTGAGCCAGGACCGCGAAACCATCGCCGACACCATCCGTGCCAATGGCGGCAAGGTGAGCGGCAGCGTGAGCGGCAAGACGACCTATCTCCTCGCGGGTGAAGATGCAGGCAGCAAACTCGACAAAGCCGCCAAGCTGGGCGTGAAGATCGTCAGCGAGGCGGAGTTTCGGGCGATGCTTTGAGGCTGAGGCGGGCTCCCGCCTCCTGCGGCATTCACTTCATTCTCATTTTTCGGGCGGGCTGTCCATGGTGCGGCTGCCGATGGCAATGGCGAGGGAGAAGACGCTCAGCCATGCCGCGACGCCGAAGGTGAACCGCATTCCGATGGCAATGTCCTCTGGCTGGGCCAGCGAGATGTGGGGCGTCCCTGCGGCGTGGCTGAACACCGCTCCCATGACGGAAGCACCGGTGATGAGGCCGAGATTGCGTGACAGATTGAGCATGCCAGACGCTGCACCTCGGTGTGCTGAAGAGATCGTGGTCATGAATGCGGTGTTGTTGGCTGTTTGGAATAGTGCATAGCCTGCGGTGATAATGACAAGACCCGCGATGTAGCCGCCCATGCCGGCCGTCATGGGCTGCATGGATAAAATGAATGCGCCGCCTGCCATGCCTATCAAACCAGCGAGGGTCATGCGCGCTGTGCCGAGCTTGTCCACCATGCGCCCGGCAGGAACTCCTGTCAGTGCTGCGACCAGCGGTCCGATAGACATCGTCATGCCTACCATGGCTGTGTCGAGCCCGAGAGCGCGTGAGAGGTAAAACGGCCCGACCACCAGCGTTGTCATGACCACGGTGGACACAAGCCCGCTCATGGCCAGGCTGGCGCTTGTCCGGGGATGACGGAACAAGGACAGTGGGATCAAGGGTGATGCGGCCTTTTTCTCAATGAGCACAAACAGGCCGGTGCCCGTGGCAGCTGCGAGCAGCAAGGCGAAATTGAGAGGTCCAAAATGATCGCGCCCTGTGGTCATGGCGAGTGCATAAGTCGTGAGAGTCAGCGCCAGCATCAACGTCCCCGGAAGGTCCAGGCGTGGTCGCTCATTCCCGTGGCTCGCTTGATCCGCTGGCAGGTGATGACGCACGAGGAGAAAGGCCAGGACTCCAAGAGGAACATTGATGAGGAAGACGGCGTGCCAGCTCCAGCCTGCGATCAAAATGCCGCCGAGCGACGGCCCCAGAGCCGTGCCCACGGCTGACATGGTTCCGAGCAGGCCCATCGCATTTCCTGTTTTCTCTTTCGGCACGATGTTGCCAACGAAAGCCATTGTCAGGGCCATCATGGCCGCGGCTCCGAGTCCCTGCGCCGCCCGGGAGATGATCAAGATCCAGAGTGACGGCGCGATCCCGCACACCAGGGAGGCTCCGGTAAAGATGAAGATGCCGCCTAGCAGAAGCCGCCGCCGGCCAGCCATGTCGGCGATACGCCCGATACTGACGATCATCGCGGTGATGACGAGCAGATATGCCAGCACCACCCACTGCACCTCGTGAAATGAGGCGGTGAAAGCCCTGCCAAGTGAAGGCAGCGCCACATTGGCGATGCTGACGCCCAGCGATGACAGCAGCATGGACAGCGAAAGTCCGGTCAGCGCCCAGCGCGCGGATGGTTGTGGCTCCGAGGCTTCGGTGTTTTGGAGGTGCCTGGTCTCAATCAATGTTTTCATAAGAGGAATGGTTCAGTCTCCCTGACAGGAGGTGTGAGACGCATAGCTCCTGGCCTGAATTGCGGAAGACGCACGCTTTGCACTTTATTCGTGCGTTTGACGCCATGTCACATTCGGGCCATGCTGCCTGCCGGAATGTCGAATCCTGATCTCAATCTGCTTTTCACCCTTGATGCCCTGCTTGCGGAGGGCAGCGTGGCACGCGCGGCGCAGCGCCTGCGGCTGAGCCCCTCAGCGATGAGCCGGGCGCTGGGGCGGCTGCGCGAGGCCACGGGGGATCCGCTGCTGGTCAGAGCCGGACGCAGCCTGGTCCCCACTCCGCGTGCGATCGAGCTTCGTGCTCGCACCCGCCAGCTTGTTCAGGATGCCGCTGCCGTGCTGCGCCCTGCTGAGAAGCTGGACCTTAAACGGCTGGTCCGCACGTTCACCTTGCGGACCAGCGAAGGCTGGGTTGAAAATTTCGGGCCGGAGCTCATCTCCCGCATCGGCGCAGAGGCTCCTGGTGTGAGGCTGCGCTTTGTGCCCAAGCCCAGCAAAGACAGCAGTCCTCTGCGGGAAGGGGCGGTCGATCTGGAGACCGGTGTTGTGGACGAGACGACGGGGCCGGAAGTGCGCACGCTGGCCTTGTTTCGGGATCGCCTTGCCGGGGTTGTTCGAATGGGACACCCGCTGTGCAAAGGGAGGATCAGCCCTGCTCGCTTTGCGGCGGGCAGGCATGTTCAGGTGTCGCGGGAGGGGCTGGGCTGGGGGCCGGTTGATGATGCCTTGAAGCCGCTCGGACTGGAGAGGGAGATCGTTTCCATCGTCAGTGGTTTTGCGACCGCGGTGGCGCTGGCCAGGGGCAGCGATTTCATAGCAACTGTTCCAGAACGGCACACCGCCAGCCTCTGCGCCGGTATGCACGTTTTTGCCCTTCCGGTCGTGCTGCCTGAGTTCACGGTTTCGCTGCTCTGGCACCCCCGGTTGGATGCCGATGCGGCCCATCGCTGGCTGCGCGGTCATGTGAGGGCTGTTTGTGCAGGGGCCCGAAGGACAGCCAAGGCCCACTAAGCTTCCATCTCCGCCTTAAACTGCTCTAGCAGTGCATGCAGCTGCTGCGGTGTATGGGCGGCTTTGACGGCGGCTATCGCTTCATTGGCCAGGGTGTCGCAGCGTTCATTGTCGGCGTGTCCGGCGTGGCCTTTCACCCAATGCCAGCGGATGGTATGACGGGCGGTGGCAGTATCGAGGACACGCCAAAGGTCGGCGTTTTTCACCGGCTGCTTGGTGCTGGTGCGCCAGCCGTTGCGCTTCCAGCCCGCGATCCACTGGCTGATGCCCTGGCGCACATACTGGGAGTCGGTGTGGAAGTCGATCTCGCACGGTTCCTTGAGGATGCGCAGGGCCTCGATGGCGGCCTGCAGCTCCATGCGGTTGTTGGTGGTGGCGGGCACGCCGCCTTTCAGTTCACGCACATGCTTTCCATACACGAGCACGGCAGCCCAGCCTCCGGGGCCAGGGTTGCCATGGCAGCCACCGTCAGAGTGAATGACGATTTTCTTCACGCCTCGGTCTGGTTGGAGTCCGCCGACCACTCACGCATGCGGCGGTCGATGAAGAAAGGCACAAAGGGCAGCAGCGAGACGATGAAAACAAACACCGCGCGCTTGAAAGGCCAGCCCGTCTGCATCAGCACGCGGTAGAGGGCAAAGCAGAACACCACAAACAGGCCGCCGTGCACCGAGCCCGCGATCCTGACCGCCATCGGCATGCCCATGGCGTACTTCAGAGGCATGGCGATGAAGAGCAGAATCAAATAGGAAACGGCTTCCAGCAGGGCGACCGTGCGCAGGAATGAAACGGGGTTTTTCATGGACCGTGGCTGTAGCACGGCTTCGCGCATCCCCGAAATGTTTTTGAGTCTTTATGCGTGTCCGGCAGCCGGGGCCTTCAGGCGGCGCCTGCGGATGGCCAGCACATCCCGCGCCATGCGGAAGGAGTCGCGGATCAGGTGCACATGCCCGCCAGGCGTCTCATGCCAGGCGATGGAGACTTCCTCAAACTCACAGCCGCTGTCGTGCAGCGCGGCCAGCAGCTCCACATCAAAGGCAAAGCCATGAATCTGCAGCGCGGAGGCGATGCGCTGGTAGGCCATGCGCGGGATGAGCTTGAGCCCGCACTGGCTGTCGTGGATGGGGATTCGCAGCAGCGTGGCCACCAGCGTGCCAAAGATGCGTCCCATCAGCCGCCGCTTCCACTGGCGCTGCACCCGCGGGCTGGTCTGGTCCCAGCGCGAGGCAAACAGCGCCGTCTGCGGCACGGACTGCTCGCGTGCCAGCCGGATGAGATGCGCCACCTCGGTGGCGGAGCATGAGCCGTCTGCGTCCACAAAGGCCAGCCAGTCCACCTCAGGCGCCTGGTCCCACCCGGCGTACACAGCGCCGCCTTTGCCTCGGTTTTGCGGAAGAAACAGCGGCGCATGCAGGTGCGCGTACACACGGCAGAGCGGGGATATGATCTCGCGCATGCGCGCGGCCTCCGCAGCGTCGGAGCCGTCCTCCACCACCTGGATGGTCACGCCGCCCAGATCGTGCATCACCTCGCACAGCTCCGCCAGAAAGGGGCCGATGCGCCCGCTTTCCTGGTAGCATGGGATCACGAGATGAACGGTGGCTGGCGGCATGCGGTGGCTGGTGGTGGATGTTCAGCAGAAACGAGCTGGGGTGAAAGCTAAAACCGCCGTGGCCGCGAATCTTTCGCACCACTTCAGTGTTCTGGCATTGCAGAGCAGGCAGTTTGTGTGGCTTTATCTCGGGCTCATTTCACATGCGTTTTCTGCCCGCCATTCTCGCTCTGCTGCTGGTCCTGCTGCCAGCATGCAGCTCGACGAACCGCATGCTCAAGGCCCGGCCGGTGGCTCTGTCGCCGTTTTTTGAGCAGCCGTCTCTCGCGCAGGATGCCAGCGAGCAGCTCGGGTTTCAAAAGGCATGGACCACGCCGGATCCGCAGGTGCTGGCGGCAGGCCGTGCCAAACGAAAACTCTACATCGCCCCCGTCACGCTGGGCTATCTGCGCCGTGTGAATCGCGCCTTTGCTTCGGGTGAGGTGGCATGGGGTGGCGTCCAGCGGCAGGAGATGGAGGTGGCCATGCGCCTGCGTGATGAGTTTGTGGCCGCCTTTCGCCGCTCTCCCTCACCCTACTACCGCCTCGTGAACCAGCCCGGCAAAGACACGCTAACCCTGCGCCTGGCCGTCATCGAGCTCAATCCCACCAGCCCCAAGGGCAATGCGGTCGTGACCGTGCTGAAGTTTGTCGTCACACCAGTGGTCGGGCTGGCCGCCTACTTCACCAAAGGGAACATGGCCATCGAGGGCAAGGTGGTGGACTCCAGCTCAGGCCGTGCCTTTTTCCAGTTTGCTGACAACGAGAGCGACAAGCTCACCTTCATCAACGTGCGCGACTACCAGCCCTACGGACATGCGGTGAACACCATGCACTACTGGGCCAGACAGTTTGAACTGATGACCCGCTCTCCACGTGGCTGGAAGGTGAAGGATTCAGGTTCCGTCACCCTGCGGCTCAACTGAGCTGAACGCAGCCCTTCGGTTACTGCCTGCCAAACAGGCGGGAGAAAAATCCGCGTCGCGGCTCCTGCACGGGAAGGGCCGCAGGCGGCGGAGCCACAGGCACGGCCTTGGCCACCTCGACCGGACGCGGTGCGGGCGGCGGGCCTTCGATGATGACTGTCATGCCCTTGGTAAGCAGCTTCACCAGCCGCACCACATCCCAGTTGGCAGTGCGCATGCAGCCGTGGCTGGAGCTGCGTCCGATGCTCTGCGGAGAGTTGGTGCCGTGAATGCCGATGCCAGGCCGGTTCAGCCCGATCCACATCACGCCCACGGGGTTGTTTGGGCCGATGGGCAGCTGGTAGTACGTGCTGCTGCGCACGCCATACTCCAGCACGCTTTTGTCCCAGCGGAAGGTCGGCATCTGCGTGATGCCCAGGATGCGCCACGTGCCGGGTGGTGTGGCCAGATGTCCGCTGCCCGGTGTGATGGGCAGGCTGGCCAGCATCTTGTCGCCATCCCACACTCCCAGCAGCTTTTCCTTCGTATCGATCTTGATGAGGCGCTGCTGAAATTCCGGCACCTCCGGCAGCTTGGCGATCTCTGTCATCTCCTCGATGAGAAAGGGCTGCACCGCAGGCGCCTTCACCACGTCCCCCGGCTTGAGATAGTCCATCTTCATGGGCTTGTTGAGATATTCCAGCAGCTCCGGCGCGCAGTGAAAGCGCTCGGTCAGAAACTCCAGCAGGGAGTCATAGGGCAGGTACTTCTTCTTGCTCTGCTCAGAGGGCTGGCGCGGCAGTTCTCCCACAAATTTGAGATCCTCTTCGCGGATTGTGTAGTTGGTGTAAAGCTCCGTGACACTGGAAAGATCCAGCGTGCAGTCCGCCAGCTCCGTCTCAGGCATCCCATGAGAGCTCTGGTAGCGCTTCAGCGCCTTGGTGGTGAACTCCCCCGGCCGGCCGTCCAGCTTCCCTGGTCCGAAGAGCTGGGTATCCAGAAAGATCTGCAGCCGCAGAATGTCCTCCACCGGCTCCGGTGCCTTGGGCAGCGGATCAGGGATCGTCAGTCCGGATGCGTGGGACACGACCAGAAGAAGGGTGGTGGCGATGATAAACAAAGGCTTCATGAAGAAATGAAGAATGGGGGCGGGACCGCGTAGGATTTCCATGATTCAGGCCGCGCAAAAAGCACAGGTACCCATCATCTCGCAAGCAAAGATGCTCAGGTGTGAGTCACCGCAGTTTCTGGGGAGAGAGATGCTGCAAGAGGCGTCAGCCCCGCACCTGCCCCGTGCCATCCACCAGGTACTTGTAGCTGCACAATTCCGCCAGGCCCATCGGTCCGCGTGCATGCAGCTTGTCCGTGGAGATGCCGATCTCAGCGCCAAAGCCGAACTCGCCGCCGTCGTTGAAGCGTGTGCTCGCATTGTGCAGCACCACGGCGCTGTCCACCTCGTGCTGGAAGCGCTCGGCCGCAGCGCGGTCCGTGGTGATGATGCTGTCCGTGTGATGCGACCCGTAGCGGTTGATGTGCGCGATGGCCTCGTCCAGCCCGCCCACAGTTTTCACCGCGAGGATGAGGTCGAGATACTCTGTGCTCCAGTCCTCCTCCGTGGCGGGAATGGAAGCGACGCCCAGATGCTGCTGCGCAGTGGCATCGGCATGAATTTCCACCTTGGCTTCAGTCAGGCGTTTGCCCAGCAGGGGGTAGAATTTGGCTGCGAGATCCGCATGCACCAGCACCGTCTCCAGCGCATTGCACACGCCGGGCTTCTGGCACTTGGCGTTGATAATGATGCTGGCCGCCATGTCGAGATCGCCGTCGGCATGCACATACACATGGCAGACGCCGTCGTAATGCTTGATGACGGGCATGCGTGCGGTGGCCACCACTTTTTCGATCAGGCCCTTGCCGCCGCGCGGGATGATCAGGTCCAGGTACTGATCCATCTGTGCCATGTGCTCCACGCTGGCGCGGTCGGTGAAGGGGATGAGCTGGATGCTGTCCGGAGGCAGACCGGCGCGCTCGCCGCCTGCCTGCAGGGCTGCGGCCAGGGCGCGGTTGCTGTCGATCGCCTCGCTGCCGCCACGCAGGATGGTGGCATTGCCGGTTTTAAAGCACAGGGAGGCCGCGTCCGTGGTCACATTCGGGCGGGATTCAAAGATGATGCCGATCACGCCGATGGGCACGCGCACCTTGCGGATATGCAGACCGTTGGGGCGTGTCCAGTCGGTCAGCTTTTCACCCACGGGATCAGGCAGCAGCGCCACCTCGCGCACGGCATCGGCTATGGCCTTGAGGCGCTTGGGATCCAGCGTCAGGCGGTCGATCATGGCCTTGCTCAGGCCGTTCTGGTTGGCGCGCTCCAGATCCTTGGCGTTGGCGGTCAGGATGGCGTCCTGCCGGGCCATGAGCTCATCTGCCATGGCCACGAGGATGGCGTTTTTCTGCTCGGTGCTCAGTTTGACGAGGGCGTAGGAGGCGGCACGGGCGCGGCGGCCCATGTCGAGGATGGCGGACTTGATTTCGGAATCGGTCATTGAAAATGAAAAAAGGCGGAGAGCTGCAGGAGCGGTGGCGCAGGGGGCTTATTGGGAAGGAACGGCTCCTTCGGGGATTTGGACGTCTTTGCCCAGCAGGTACCGTGCGTTGAAGGCGTACATGCGCTCCACCAGCGGTCCGCTCAGAAAGACGTGGCCTCCTTCGGTGCCTGTCAGCAGAATGGAGGGGATTTTGGCGGTGTCGAGCGCCGCATCCAGCTCCGTGGCCTGGGAGTAGGGCACGACGTTGTCCTTGTCCCCGTGAATGATGAGGAAGGGCGCGTCATCGGGGGTGATGTAGCTGATGGGAGAAGCCTTGCGGGCTTCCTCCTTGCGGTTCTTCAGCGGGCCGCCGATCAGTTTGGCCAGAGGGCCGGAGGGATCATCCGGATCGATGACGCTGCCCTTGCCGCCAAAGGTCAGAAAATCAGACGGGCCGCAGAAGTCCAGCACACAGGCCACGCGGCTGCTCTGGTCCAGGTGCCTGCCCAGATCTCCCTCCAGTTCCTTCACGCCGCCGGTCAGGCCCAGCATGCTCACCAGATGCCCGCCGGCGGAGATGCCAAAGGCGGCGATCTTCTCTGGATCCAGGTTGTACTCCTGTGCATGGGCGCGCAGCCAGCGGATGGCGGCCTTGCAGTCGTGGATCTGTGCAGGCCACTGGGCCTGGTTGGTCAGGCGGTAGTTGAGGCTGGCTCCGGCATACGGTGTGCCGCCTTTGATCAGCCCTAGCAGCACCTGGGCGTCGTCCTTGCTGCCGGCCGCCCAGCCGCCGCCGTGGATGTACACCAGCAGGGGGCGCGGCTTGTCTGACTTTGCCTCCGGCAGGTAGAGATCCAGCATCTGGCGTGGGTCTCCGGCGCCGACGTAGTCGAGGTTCTGCACCGTCCGGTATCCCGGCGGCAGCGGTGCCTTCTGGCATTGGGCAAGAAGGGGAAAGCTTAGGGCTAGCAGAAACAGGGCGCGCATGATGAGGCTTCTCTTAGACCCGTGCGGCGGTCAAAACAAGGGCGGTGAAGGGGGTAGGTCAGGGGCTCACACAGCCGTGTTGTCACCTTGACGCATGCTTAACCAGAACATACTGTCGAGGTGATGAAGTATATCCCCCACGCCCGCGTGCCGGTCCTTCTGGCTAGCGCCGTTTCATTCCTCGCCCTGACGACTGCATCCCCCGCCATCTGGCCGTTCTCCGGCAAGAAGGACAAGGTGGTGCCTGTGGACAGCGAGCGCGACTCCCAGGAAGTTGCCGCCGCAGATCTTTTCCGTCAGGCCCAGGAAGCCGACAACGAAGGCAGGACTGGCAAGGCTCAGGCCATCTACCAGGGCATCGTCAAGAAGTATCCCTTCACCAAGACCGCCGCCGAAGCCTCCTATCGCAATGCCGTCATCGTCCGTCATACCGGCAAGATGGACGACGCCTTCGACGCCCTGCAGAACTTCATCCACACCTACCGCGACAGCCCGCATTTCAACGAGGCGCTGGAGCAGCAGTTCGAAATCGCTGAAGAAGCCAAAGGCGGCAAAAAGCAGCGTGGCTTTCTTCTCATGCCGATGAAGATGAACTCTTCCGACGTCATCAAATTCTACGAGAAGATCATCCAGAACGCCCCCTACGGCAAATATGCTCCGCTTTCCCAGTTCAGCATTGCGGAAGTGCAGCAGGACCTGAAGGAGAAGGACAAGGCCGTGGCCGCCTATCAGAAGGTGGTGGAAAACTATCCTAACACCTCGCAGGCCGCTGAAGCCCAGTTCCGCATCGGTTCCATCAGCAACATCGCCGCTCAGCGCAGCGAAGACGCCTCCAATCTCCTTGCCGCTCGTGATGCCGTCCGCACCTACATGGCCTCCAATCCCTCCGGCGAGCGCAAGCAGGAGTCCGAGCTGATCCTCAGCCAGGTAAACACGGCCGAGGCAAACCAGTCCCTCACCGTGGCCAAGTTCTATCGCCGCATCGGCAAGACGAAGGCCGCTGCCATCTATCTGAACGAGGCGCTGAAATTTGGCTCTCCAGAAGTCTCCGCCGAGGCTCGTACCATCCTCGCCGACCTTGCTTCAGCCGACCCTGATGGGGTGGCCAGCGTCAAGAAAGGCCCCGGTCAGGACTACACCGTGCTCACGGCGGAAAACCTCAAGAGCCGGGACGATTATGTGGGCCCCCTGGCTCCGGAGCTGACACGCCTCGGTCAGAAGCCCAAGATGCGCACGGGAGACGAGGGCTTCATGCCCATCCCGCTTCAGGAGCCCACCCTGCCAGTCAAGCCCGGTGCCGCCACCCCTGGACCTGGTTCGCTGCTGCCTCCGGTGCCAGACACCGAAAAGCCCGCTCTTCTGCCTGTGCCTCCTGCGCCCAGCGCTCCCATGCAGAAGGCTCCCGGCTCCTCGGCCCCGGTGCTGCCTGTGCCGCCGCCCCCAGCCACGACGAAGCCCGCGTCATAAATTCTTGCGCGGGCATGGCAGCACGCCATGCTGGTTCGGTCACTTCTTTTCTCTCTGGATGAAATCTCTTTTTCTTCTGCTTGCCGCAGCTTTCTGCCTCATGCTCTCCGGCTGTGCTGGCTACACTCTGGGGGCTCAAAAGCCCGTCCACCTGCGCAAGATCACCAAGCTGGCGGTGCCCACCTTTGAAAACCTGACTCTCGAGCAGCGTCTGGGCTCTCTCGTGACCAATGCGGTCATCAAGCAGCTGCAAAACCACGGCTCCTACCAGATCGTCTCCAGAAGCGAGGCTGAAGCTGTGCTGGAGGGGAAAATCTCCAACATCAACCGCACCCAGTTCCGCTCCGACGTCAACAACGTGCTGCGCAGCTCCCAGATCCAGGCCACTCTCGTCTGCCCTTTCACCATCAGGGAAAAGGAATCCGGCAAGGTGCTCCACACCGGCAACGCCTTTGCCGACTCCTACATTATTCTCGACGCCAACCTGCAGCTCTCTGAAACCCAGCTGCTGGAGGATACAGCTCAGCGTCTCGCCTTCAATCTGGCCGACCAGGTCTCCGAAGGCTGGTAACCTGCAGCCTGAAGTCCTTTCTCATGTCATCAGAGACGGATTTACCGGCGGAGGGGCCCCCCTCTGACGAAGTAGAGTTGTTTGAGCCCGTGGCCGCCAGCGGTCGTCTGGCACCCGGCCTGCACCTCGTGGCCACTCCCATAGGCAACATGCGGGACATCACCCAGCGTGCTCTGGACACCCTGCGCACCGCCGATCTCGTGGCCTGCGAGGACACGCGCCACTCCGGCATGCTGCTCAAATACCACGACATCCGCGCCCGCCTCATCAGCCTGAATGAGCACAATGAGGCTCAGCGCATCCCTCAGCTGCTGGACCACGTGCGCCAGGGGGGCAGTGTGGCCCTCATTTCAGACGCCGGCATGCCCACGGTTTCAGACCCCGGGCAGCGGCTGGTCGGCGCGGCGGTGGCCGCAGGCCTGCATGTGGAGGGCATCCCTGGTCCCAGCGCCGTGCTCACCGCCCTGGCCGCGTCCGGTCTGCCCACCACGCCCTTTTATTTCGGCGGCTTCCTTCCTCATAAAAAAGGTGCCCGTACCACCGAGCTGTCCGCCGCTCTGCAGCGGGACTGCACCAGCGTTTTCTTCGAGAGTCCCTACCGTCTGGTGGACACCCTGGCCATCCTGGCGGAGGCCGCTCCAGACAGGCGTGTCGTGGTGGCGCGGGAGCTGACGAAAAAGTTTGAGGAATTCAAACGAGGTCCGGCAAGCATCCTGCTATCTTATTACCAAACCAAGACGCCCAAAGGGGAAATCACCCTCCTCATCGCGCCGGTTGACCCTCCCAAGTGGTTGACCTGGTAATTCATTCACAACCCCGCACACCCATGGAAGCCCTCGCCAACTGCGCCGTCCTTAATACCACCGACAGCCTCAAACTTTCCATCACGAACCACCTGCGCTTCACCCTTGGGGCCTACGTTGAAACCGCCAGCGAAAACGATTGGTATGTGGCCACCTCCCTGGCCGTGAGAGACCGCGTCATGGAGCGTGCCACCCAGTCCCGCCGCCAGCACCGCGCGCAGGGCGTGCGCCGCGTGCACTACCTCTCCCTGGAGTACCTCATGGGCCGCCTGCTGGAGAACAACCTGCGCAATGCCGGCATCTATGACACCGCCAAGCAGGCGCTCTCCGAGATGGGCAAAGACCTGGACGCACTCGTGCAGAAGGAGCCGGACATGGGCCTCGGCAATGGCGGCCTCGGACGTCTCGCCGCCTGCTTCATGGACTCCCTCAGCACCATGGACCTGCCCGCCATCGGCTACGGCATCCACTATGAGTTCGGCCTCTTCCGCCAGGAGTTCATCAACGGCAAGCAGGTGGAGCATCCCGACGCCTGGATGCGCGATGGCAGCCCCTGGAAGATCGCCCGCCCGTCCTATCGCCAGACCGTGCATCTCTACGGCCAGGTCATCCAGAAGTTCGACGAGTTCGGCCAGCCGCACTATGAATGGACGGACACCAAGTGCCTGCTGGGCCTGCCGTGGGACATCCCCATCGTCGGCTATGACAGCAACACCGTGAACGTGCTGCGCCTCTGGCAGGCGCAGGCGGACGAGGACTTCAACTTCAAGGTCTTCAACGAAGGCAGCTACATCGAGGCCCTGCGGGAAAAGGCCATTGCAGAAACCGTCTCCAAGGTGCTCTACCCGAATGACGCCACCGAAAGCGGCAAGGAACTGCGCCTCGTGCAGCAGTACTTCTTTGTGGCCTGCTCCCTGTCGGACATCGTGCGTCGTTTCAAAGGCGGCTACGAGCTGCCCTGGAGCGAGTTCCCCTCCAAGGCCGCCGTGCAGCTCAATGACACCCACCCCGCCGTGGCCATCCCTGAGCTCATGCGCATCCTGGTGGATGAAGAAAAGCTCGAGTGGAGTCAGGCCTGGGACATCTGCCAGAAGACCTTCTCCTACACCAATCACACGCTGCTGCCGGAGGCTCTTGAGACCTGGAGCGCGGCGCTGTTTGAGCGCGTGCTGCCTCGCCACCTGCAGATCATCTATGAAATCAACCGCCGCTTCCTGGAGGGAGATGTGGAGGCCCGCTGGCCCGGAGATGGTGAAAAGAAACGCGCCCTCTCCCTCATTGAGGAGAGCGGCGGCAAAAAGGTGCGCATGGCGCATCTTTCCGTCCTCGGCAGTCATGCCACCAATGGCGTGGCCGCGCTGCACACCCGCCTGCTCTGCGAGCGCCTCTTCCCCGAGTTCTTCGAGCTCTATCCCGACCGCTTCCTCAATCTGACCAATGGTGTCACCTTCCGCCGCTGGCTCGACGTGTGCAATCCGGAGCTCTCCGCCCTAATCACCGAATCCATCGGCGAAGGCTGGCTCAAGGACTCCACCAAGCTCATCCAGCTGGACCGCTTTGCGGATGACGCCTCGTTCCGTGAGAAATTCCATGCCATCAAGCGCGGCCACAAGGTGCGTCTGGCCAGGATCATCCAGGACACCTGCGGCGTCAGCGTCAGCCCGGATGCTCTCTTTGATGTGCAGATCAAGCGCCTGCATGAGTACAAGCGCCAGCACCTCAACCTGCTGCACATCGTCAGCCTCTACCGCAAGATCATCGCCAATCCGAATCTCGACATCGCACCGCGCGTGTTCATCTTCGGAGCCAAAGCCGCACCGGGTTACTACCTGGCCAAGAACATCATCCACGCCATCAATGCCGTCGCTGCCAAGGTGAACCATGATCCGCGTGTGAATGGCAAGCTGAAGGTCATTTACATCCCGAACTACGGCGTCTCAATCGCCGAGCGCATCATCCCTGCTGCCGATCTCTCCGAGCAGATCTCCACCGCGGGCAAGGAGGCCTCCGGCACAGGCAACATGAAGCTGGCCCTCAACGGCGCGCTCACCATTGGCACGCTCGACGGCGCCAACGTGGAAATCCTCGAAGAGGTGGGGCCGGACAACATCTTCATCTTCGGTCTCACCGTGGAGGAGGTCACCGAGCTCAATGCCCGTGGCTACAATCCTTGGGACTACTACCACGCCAGCGAGGACCTGCGCCTCAGCATCGACTGGCTGGCCTCCGACTACTTCACCGGCAATCAGGACGAGTTCAAGCCCCTGCGGGACAGCCTCCTCTCCCACGGCGATCCCTTCCTCGTCATGGCGGACTACGATAAGTACGCCGCCTGTCAGGGCGAGGTGGACAAAGCCTACCGCGACCAGACCCGCTGGCAGAAAATGGCCATCCACAACACCGCACGCGTTGGCAAGTTCAGCAGCGACCGCACCATTCTCGAATACGCCAGGAACGTCTGGAAACTGCCGCAGGTGCAGGTCTAGTCCGCCGACTGGAGCGCACGCATGTCGTGTGCGCTCCGGCTTACGGAACGTGGCGTTTGGCCTTTGAGCCGCCGCCATGCCAGATGTCGTATTTGGGATCGGCGTGCTTGGTGAAAAAAGCCTCCAGCTTCTTCGAGAGGTCTGCCTGGATCTCTTCAGTTCCAGGCTGCCCGAATTGATTGAAGCGCTCCTGCGGATCGGTTTCCATGTCGTACAGCTCGGCGGGGCCGCTGGGGATGCGGGCCACATACTTCCACCGTGCTGTGCGTATGGCGCGAGTGGTTTCCATTTCGTAAAAGACCGTGTTGTCCCAGTCCGCCAGCGGCTTTCCGCGCAGGGCGGGGGAGAAGTCACGCCCCGGAGATTTCGGCTGCTGCGGCACCTTGTCTCCCAGTCCTAAGTGCGACAGCACGCTGGGCATGAAGTCATAGTTGCTCACCAGTGCGTCACAGGTCTGCCCGGGTGGGATGGTCCCCGGCTGGCGAAAGATGAAGGGGATCTGCATCATCAGCTCATGCGCACCGATCGGGCGGAAGTGGTCCCCCATTCCCCACATGCCATTTTGTCCGCCCATCCATCCCTGGTCGCTGGCATAGACGACGAGGGTGTTGTCATCCAGCCCGTTGGCCTTCAGCGCGGCCAGGATCTCGCCCACACCATCATCCACGCCGCTTACCTCGCTGGCCATGCGGCGGCGCGCGGCATCCGTGTTATGAAAGGATTTGTTGTCATGCTGCCAGGGATGCATGGCATCGCGTGGAAAGGAGTGCAGCGGCTTGTCTGCATAGTAGGCGGCGTGGCGGTTGCGGGCCTCGTTCAGCATCAGCTTCCCCAGCGAGTAGGGGCCGTTGTACGCCAGATAGAGGAAGAAGGGCCGGTCCTTGTTGGCTGAGATGAACTCGACTCCCTTCCGTGTCCAAAAGTCTGTGGTGTAGCCCGGCTCCACGCGCATCTGGCCGTTCTCGATCACCTTCTGGTCGTAGAATTCGATCGTGCTCCCGTCCGGCTTCGTCGTCCAGGTGGTGAAGCCCTCGCTTGGTGTCATGTTGGCTCCCAGGTGCCATTTGCCGCTCAGGCCGCAGGTGTAGCCGGCGGCTTGCAGCACCTCCCCCAGGGAGGTGAACTCCTGCAGCGTGTTGTACGCCTCCGGGCCCATCATGTACTTGGGGTCCAGAAAGGAGTGCACCCCATGCTGTGAGGGGATCAGCCCGGTCAGAAAGGTGGCCCGGGTGGGGGAGCAGACCGGGTTGCTGCTCAGCGCATGGGTAAACCGCATGCCCTCCGCAGCCATTCGGTCGATGTTCGGCGTCCTGATGTCTGGGTTGCCGTAGCAGCCCAGCGTCCAGGCCCCCTGGTTGTCGGTCAGGATGAAGACCAGATTGACCGGTCTCGGCGCCGCTGTGGCTGATGACAGGCAAGCCAGCCCCAGGAGAAGAAAACAAAGGGTCCGCATGGCAGAAAAACGAGATTTGGCGGGCAAACTTGCCATTCAGCAAGAGCTGAAGGAAATCAAGCATCAACAATTAACTAGAATTACCATATTTAACATAGTTAATTACGCGCCTAGGCGTCCCTCTCAGACGTCTTGGCCCCCTCATGCCGGTGTCTCAAGCCCCACAGCAAATCCCCGACAAGCCAGTGCGCATCGCACCATGGCGCGGGCCGTTGCATTTCGGGCTCCTGGTGCTTTCGGCCATGGTCTCTCTGGCCTTGCTGCTCAGTTATTTGCTGCTGGTCGGCGGCATGCTGGCATGGATGGGCTGGCAGGTCTGGCTCATCACCAGCGGCATGACTTGGGGCGAGATGCTGCACTGGCGTATGCTGCCAGTGCTCCTTAAATTCCTCGCCCTTGGGACCACATGGGTCTTCATGCTTCGCCCGCTGCGGCCCCGCCCCCGGCAGCCCAGGATGTCTGTTCAGGTCAGTCAGTCCACCCAGCCTCAACTTTTTGATTTCATCTACCAGGTGTGCTGGCACCTGCGGGCCCCGGCACCGCAGCAGGTCTGGCTGGACACCTCCACCACCGTGCGCTGCACCATGCACGGCGGTCTGACGGGGATCCTCACGGGAGAGACGGTGCTGCACATCGGCCTGCCGGTGGTCTCTGTCATTTCCTCACGGGAGCTCGGCGGCCTGCTGGCGCAGGAGCTCAGCCACAATGTCTCCGGGCTCTGCACCCTTTTTGTGCATGCCGTGCGCGAAATGAACGAATGGTTTTTTGACGTGGCGCTGGAGCGTAAGGCCCCTGTGGAACTCTCCCAGAGCGGCAGACCGTCGCGTGATTCCGGATGGCTGAGTCTCGGGCGCAAAATCATCTACGGCTGGATGTGCCTGGCCCGCATTCCGTTCATCTGCCTCGCCATCGTCTCCAGGCTGGCCGGTCTTCCGGCCTCGCGGCTCATCCGCCGCACGGCGGCACGCTGCTCAGCCAATGTCATCGGCAGGGGCGGTCATGAGCGCATGCAGCGCAAGCTGGATCTGCTGGTGGAGGCCTGGAAAGCCACGGAGCAGGAGGTGCAGCGCGGCATCATCCAGCACCGTCTGCCGGAGAATCTCTCGCTGCTGATGGCACGCCACGTGGCCACGGCGGCAAAGGCCCGCGCCTCCGCCCGCGCGGAGGTCGTGGGTGACAGCCTGTCTGGTGTGGCCGCCGCCATACAGGAGGAGGCGGAAAAGGCCAGGGGGGCCTGCATCGTGGCTCACCTCCCCCAGCAGCAGCCCGCCGCATCCATCCTGCGCCAGTTTGTCGATCTCTCCCGTCAGGTCAGCTGCTTCTACTTCCAGCACGAGCTGGGACTGAATCTTCATGAGCATCGCATCGTCGGGGATGAGGAGGTCATCCATCAAAACCGGCGCGATGAGGAGGCACTGCTCATCATCCGCCGCTACTTCGGCGGGCTGGCCCACCCCGAGCGCGCCATGTGCGGCCTGGGCAGCACGCCTGCAGGCGCTGTGGCGCTGCCGGAGCTGCAGCGCGAGATCCTGCGTGTGAGGGATGAGGTGGTGGCCTGGGGTCCGCAGTTCAAGACCGCGCTCCAGGAGTGGAACCAGGCCTGGCAGCGCCGCCGCGACCTCGAGGCCGCCGCCACTCTCAGCCTGGCCGGATTCACCGTCTCACGCATGCAGTTTGGCACCTCGGACTCCAGCTCCGCCACGCTGCGTTCGGAGGCCGCCTGCCAGCGCATGGTCATGGAGCACATGGAGGGGCCGCTGCAGGCGCGCGAGCGCGTGCTGGAGCGCCGCTTTGCCGCCGCCCTGGGCATGCTCTGGTGGAGCGATCCCGCAGAGCTCAGCGACTGGCTGCGCGCGCGCCGCAGGGATCTTCCGGCCTGGGTCACCATTTATGAGGCCATGTGCGGTGCGCTGCCCTCCTTCCGCGAGCTGATCACGCTCTTGTTCGCCTTCCAGACGCTGGGGGCCAAATTTGCCAATGTGGACGACCCCAGCGCCTACCTCACCGCGCTGCAGTCCATCGTCCCCAAGATGTTTAATCTCCTCCGCCAGATCATGTCCACCATGGACGGCGCGCCATTCCCCTTTACGGACGATGGCAAGACCGTCATGCTCAACAGGCATCTCATGCCGGCTCCTCTGCCTGAGCTGCCCGGCGTCTCCATGACGCTGGCAGATGCCGCGAGCATGCGTGGCATCGGTCTCAAGATGGCGGCGCTCACCACGGAATGCATCGCCCCATATGTGGAGGCCTTCCTCAGCCTCTACCATCGCGCCTTTGCCTGGCTCGCTGAATCGGCCGAACGCACAGAGACTCACTTCCTCGGAGCGATGAACTACGGCGGCGCCACTGAAGTCCTCCTGCCGGAGGAGTTCAGCACGCAGCGCCTTGGCATGCGCAGCAAGTCACCTGATGCCATCGCGGCCTGGAAGCCGCCTTCGTGATAAAAGCCACGAAATCGCTGCAAGACCGGAGGAAACGCTGGCTTGAACATCCTCGTGATGGCAGGATAGTTGCTACAGCATTCTTCCAGAGCCCCCTATGTCGGAGCCGAGTTTATTCAGGCATTATCAAATCGTTCAGGACGCCGACGGCAACAACGTCGAGCTCGTCCGCAATTCCGAACAGGTGGCTGTTCTGGCGTTTGATACGCAGCGTCTGGAGTATGTGCACTGCCACGTGCTGCTTGAGCCACTGGCCAACCGCGCGGCTTTTGAGGAGACCTCCCGCGCCCTGCAAAAGCGCGGGCATCCCACCCTCGCTCGCATGATCGAGTTTGGAGAGGATGAGGGAAACCCCTTCTACATCACCAGCAGTGTGGATGGCGAGACGCTTCGCACCTACCTCGCACGCCAGCAGGATCTGCCCGGCTGGCTGGCCATCATGATCGCCACCCGTGCGATGGAGACCGCCGTGGCGTTGTGTGAGCGTGGCGAGCTCATCGCCGAATCCCCCCTCGACTGCCTGCGCATCGTGCAGACGGCTCCGCAGGCCGTTCAGGTGCTGGCGGCGGATTTTCGTGTCATCGACGCCAGCGCCGGCAAGAAGCGCGCCCTGAAGACCAGCTTTGAAAAGCAGGCCAAATTTCTCCGCACCTTTCTCGTGGAGCAGGGTGGCACGCTGCCAGACCACGCACTGCCTGCCGCAGACTATGCCGAGCTGCTCGGCTCCTGCCTGGCCAGCGCCGGGGTGGGCGTCATCGCCGCCATGCGTGAGCTGCGTGCCAGCCTGCAGAAAATCGCGCCTGCCAATCTCTCCGGGGAGATCCCTGCGCCGCAGAAGCCGCGTGCGCTGCTGGCCCCGCTGCTGGCGGGCTACCAGGAGGTGGCACGCGGACTCGTCAATCTGGTGCGCATCCAGAGCCAGCGGCTGGACATGGCCAATCCCTACAGCATGCGCGGCACCCTCACCAAGACAGGCCGCGCTGTGCTCATCGAGCAGGTGCCCACAAGGCGCATCGCCCATGCACGTGTGAAGGAGGCGGATGATGCCGCGCTCAAAGCTGGCAGGCAGAGGGACTGCTCCAGCCTCATCACCCTCGCGCTCGTCAATGAATCGGACGACATCACCTGCCTGGCCGAGGAAGTGGCCGAGGGCATCAGCCTCGCGGATCTCATCCGCGAGCGCCATCGCCTGGATGTCCAGGAGACCTATCTGGTGCTGGCAGGGCTGGACACCGCACTCACCCAGCTGGACAACTCCGCCCTGCCGGTGAGCAAGCTGCGCCTGGAGGACATCTTTCTGCTCACCGGATTTGCCCGTGAGGACACACGCAGCACCAAGCTGCTCGTCTCCAAGCTCAATGAGTGGCCGGCATTCAACATCATGGTGCGCGCGCATCCCACGCTGGCCTCCATGTCCGGCCGTGGCACGGATCCCGCCGTGCTCCTGCCTCCGCAGGCAGGCTCTGCCAGCGGCACCGTCTGGCATGGTGGCTGGCTTTCGGCGCTGGCCAAGTTTCTCCTCGGTTTTGAATCTCCTCCCGGCACGCTCCAGGAGCCCGAAGCCGGTGCTGCCCGTGAGCGGGAAACCCTCGCGCGTCTTCTCGACGACGAGATCGCCAAAACATCCGAGACCAAGCCCGCCAGGCGCAGCGATTTCCTGGCGCGCTACGCACGCATCATCCAGCACTACGATCTGGCCAAACCGGTCGAGCCCTCGCCTGCGCTGCGCCCCAGTGCCGCAGACCCAGTCGCCAGCCTCGGCTTGAAGCCCGCCACCAAATCGCTGCCCGTCACCAAGCCGGTGCCCAAGCGCGAGCCCATTGCACTTTCTCCCACCGAGCCTCTGCGCTCGCCCGTGGCCCTGACCACCGGTGGTGCCACACGCGGCGCAGACGAGCCCTCCATCGGCTTTGCCGAGCTGCTCTTTCGCAATGGCGGTGCAGAGCCCTCGCCTCCGGATGCGCCAGACTGGGCGCGTGCCGCCGCCTCCGCTCCTCCCACGCTGCCGGAGCATCTGCTTCCTCGGGAAAATGTACCCATCTGGCTGAAGGCCGCCGTGTTTCTCAGCGGCTCCATGGTTCTCGGCGCCATGTGCGCGCACCTGTCCGGTTCCGCGCTCTGGCAGAAAAAGCAGCCTGCAGCTCCGGTGGAGGCCGCTCAGCCGCACAAGGCCCCGGCCGCAGCCCAGCCTAGAAACGCCACCGCTCCTGCAAAGACGGGCACGACATCAGCACCTCCGCCCAAGGCCGGTGTTGTGGAGGTTCCTGCTCCCAAAGCTGCTGCCCCGGTTGTGCCTCAGCCTGAAGTGCCCAAGGCCATCCCCGTCGTCGCTCCGCCTGAGAGCGCACCTGGTGGTGGCGGCGTTACTCTTTCCCTGCCTCCCGGTGCCACCGGCTTGCGCGATCAGCTCGCACCTGCGGCAGCCAGTCCCGCCCCTCCTCGACCATGAAAACGGTGCTTCGCATCCTGGCCTGCGCACTTGCCGTGTGCGGTCTCACGTCCTGTCCTGAAACCACGGTGGACGATGACTTCGGTCTCAAGCCCGAATCACTCAATGCCAGCGACTGGAACGGAGACTGGACTCCCGTGGATGACGATGACGTGCTCCATCTGGCCGTGACTGATGCCGCCAATGGCCTGCTTGTACTCACGGAGCCTGGGAAAAAAGACGACAAGCCCGTGGAGATCAGCATCCGCGAGGCCTCGGCAGACAAAAAAGAAAAGCTCTGTTTTGCAGTCGTGCGTGATCCCAAGGCCAAAAAGACCGGCGAGTCCTTCATGCTCTTCCGTGTGGCGGATCATGGCGTGCTTTTCTCCTGGAGCATCGACCACGATGCTGTGGCCGCCGCGATCAAGGCCGGTCAGCTTCAAGGCACGGTGAAGCCGGACAAGGATGGTGCCCACAGCCATCTCGCTTCCACCCCCGCCAACTACACCCGCCTGTTGGAGCCCAAGTTCTGGAAGTGGTCGGAGCCCGCTTGCCTCAAGCGTGTGAAAAACTGACAGGTTTCCTTTTGGACTGGGATCCTTAAGGCTCGACACCGCCCGGGCTTTTCTGTCAGCGTAGGGGGAGAACCAACCACTCTCATGAACCGCCGCCGCTTTCTCCATCACCTCACGGCCTCTGGTGCCGCTGCTCTGGCTGCTGCTCCCGCGCTTCAGGCGGGGCAGTTTACTGGAAAGATACGCAAATCGCTCAAGTGGGGCATGGCGCAGAAAGCTGCGCAGGGCCTGCCGCTGGCGGAGGCATTCAAAAAGCTGCGCACCTGCGGCTACGAAGGTGTTGAGCCCAGCCTGCTCGGCCACGTGACAGAGCAGAATGCTGATGAATGGATCGCCGCCAGCAAGGAGAGCGGCCTCATCATCGACGGCACGGTGGGCGGACGCAGCGACGGGCTGGAGGCTGGCATCGACCTGACAAAAAAGCTCGGGGGAGACTCCATGCTCGTGGTGCTGGCCTATCCGCAGGACCAGCCGCTCCAGCAGACCTGGGACAGCTCTGTGGCGCGCATGAAGCAGGCCGCTGTGCATGCGGAGAAGCAGGGCATCCGCATTCTCATCGAAAACGTCTGGAACACCTTTATCATCAGCGCCTTCGACATGGCGCGCTTCATCGATGAAGTGGGCAGCCCTTGGGTGCAGGTGCATTTTGACATCGGCAACATGATGCGCTGGGGCGTGGCAGAGCACTGGGCGCAGGTGCTGGGAAAGCGCAGCCTCAAGCTGGATGTGAAGGAGTACGACCTCGACCGCGCCATGAAGGAGGGCATGCGCAAGGGCTTCGACACGCCGCTCGGAGAGGGCAGCATCAACTGGCCCGCCGTGCGCTCCGAGCTGGCCAAGATCAACTACACCGGCTGGGCTGCCGCCGAGGTGAAGGCCGGGGACTGGGACTACCTGGCCGATGTGGCCCGGCGCATGGACAAGGTGCTGGACCTCTGATCACGCCTCCAGTTTCACCACTTTGCCGCCGTCACGCGCCGAGGCCAGGCAGGCGTCCAGCACACGCTGCGTCTGCAGGCTGATGCACGGCCAGTGGGCGTCCAGTTTCCCCGAGAGCACCAGTTCGGAGAAGGTGCGGAACAGTCCGGACTCCTGAGATCCGGGCGCGTTGCTGCTCGGCTCGTCGATGGCCTCCACCCTGCGGCCTTCGTGCATGCTGGCCTTGCAGCGGTCCAGCTCAAACTCGGAACGCGTGAGGCTGTACTTCGTCTGGCTGCCATGAAAGGGCAGCACAAAGTCGGAGACCTGCAGCAGCCCCTTGCCACCGCTGACGATGGCCCACTGCGCATTCGTCGTGGTGAAGGAGCAGTAGAAGGAGGCATGGGCGCCATCCGCAAAAGCCAGCGTGCCGGAAAACTCCAGCGGCACGGATGGTGAATCCGCCGTCTGCTGCGTCTGTGAATGCATGCGGCCGGTCACTTCCACGGGCGTGGCGTAGTTCATGGCCCAAAGCGTGAAGCGCAGGCAGTACCAGCCCAGATCTCCGAGGCAGCCCAGCGGCTCCAGCTTGCCATGTGCACGGATGTTGCTGCGCTGAAATTCATCGTCGCTCATGAAGCTGAACTGCGTGGAGATGTGGCGCACCGGGCCCACCTCACGGTCCACCACCTCGCGCAGCTGCTGCAGGCGGCGGCCGTGCATGAACATCACGCCGTCCATGAACTGCACGCCATGCTTTGCACACGCGGCGATGATCTCCGCCACATCATCCGCATGCTCACCCACGGGCTTCTCCACCAGCACATGCTTGCCGGCCTCTGCGGCGCGGATCACCCACTCCTTGCGCAGGCCGGTGGGCAGCGGGATGTACACGGCGTCGATGTCCTTGCGCGCCAGCAGCGCGTTGTAGTCATTCATGGCCTCCGGCACCACCGCATGCGGAGCGCTGGACTGGCATTCATCGATGAATGCCTGTGCGCGTGAGAGATCACGGCTGGCCACGGCCGCCAGTGTGGCGTTTCCGGCGTCACGGATGGCCTGCCAGTTTTTGCGTGCGATGAAGGCGGCACCCAGGATGCCCCAGCGACAGTGGTTGGTGTTCATCCCGGACGAAGCACGCGCCCGCGCCTGTCGTCAAGCCCGCAGCCTCAGAGCATCAGGCCAAACCGTGCGCCGATGGCGCGCAGCAGGGCAAAGAGCAGCAGCGTCAGCACCGCGCTGCCTCCCAGCGCACCGTAAAAGCCCCACCAGCGTTGAAAGGCGGGAAAGAGCAGAAACATCGGCAGCGTGGGCAGCACATACCAGAAGATGTAGTACATGTGGTCTGCCGTCTTCTGTGCCCGCACCTCGGGCGCGCTTTCATGGTGCACCCAGAGGAGCGTGATGATGCTCACAAACGGCAGCGCCGCCAGCAGCGCGCCGAGCTTGTCGCTGCGCTTCACCATCTCGCTCACGAGCGTGATGATGCCGGCGCTGAGGAGGTACTTGATGAGGATCTTCAGGGTCATGGCGTGTGTGGGTTGGAAAAGTGAGTAACGAATTTTGCGGCACGGGATTTTCCGGGTCAACGATATCACGCACGGGCGTGATTGCAGCCCACCCACCCTGCCATGAAAGCGACTCGCCTCACCTCTTATCTTGCGCTTGCACTCGCCTGCTCCTTCGGGACGCAGTCCCTGGCTCAAATGCCGCCCCGCCATCCCGCTCAGCGGCCGCAGCACACACCCCACCCGCCGCCTCCGCCGCCCAATGCCGCCAGGCCTCAGTTTGGCGATCCTCTGCCCGGCCTCACCAAGTCTCAGCTGGCGGCCTTTCAGGATGGCAAGGATGACTTTGAAGGCTCGGAGACTGAGGTCAGCGGCCTGGGCCCCATCTTCAACCGCAACTCCTGCGTCACCTGCCACAACGCGCCTGCCACCGGTGGTGCAGGCCCCATCAATGTGACGCGCTTTGGCCGCACAGACGGTGGTGTTTTCAATCCCCTCACCTCGCTCGGCGGCTCCCTGCAGCAGGAGATGGAGATCAATCCCGCCCTGCACGAGGTGGTGCCCCAGGAGGCCAATGTGGTGGCTCACCGAAACTCCACTCCGCTATTCGGTCTGGGCTTGATCGAGGCCATTCCGGACGATCAGATATTGCAGAATGTGAAGCGCTCCCCCTTGGATGGTGTGCTGGGAAAAGTGGCCAAGGTGGCAGACCCGGCCACCGGCAAGACGCTGATCGGCCGCTTTGGCTGGAAGGCGCAGCAGGCCACGGTTCTGAGCTTTGCGGGTGACGCCTATCTCAATGAGATGGGCATCACCAACCGCTTCTTCCCGGTGGAAAACGCCCCCAATGGCAATGCACAGCTGCTCGCTCAATACGACACCGTGGTGGACCCCGAAGACGTGGTCGATCCCACGACGGGCAGGGGAGACGTTGATCGTGTGGCGGACTTCATGCGCTTCCTCGGTGCGCCTCCGCGCCTGCCCCCGACCAATTCTGCCGCCGCAGGGAGAAGCGTGTTTCAAAACACCGGCTGCGCCGTCTGCCATGTGCCGCTCATGACCACCGGGCCCAGCAAAGTGGCCGCACTCGATCACAAGGAGGTCTGGCTTTTCTCAGACCTGCTGCTCCATGACATGGGCTCTCTCGGAGACGGCATCGCCCAGTCGGCTGCCGATGTGCGGGACATGAAGACCGCTCCGCTCTGGGGCCTGCGTGCCAGCGCACCCTATCTGCATGATGGACGCGCACAGACTGTCGATGAAGCCATCAAGGCGCATGATGGAGAAGCCAAGGCCGCCAAAGACCGCTACCTCAAGCTGAACACGCAGCAGGTGCAGCAGCTCCTCGACTTCCTCATGTCGATCTGATTTTTTTTGGGTGTGCGATGATCAGGAGGAGGGGTGAAGCAGACGGAGACGCCTGCTTCACTTTTTTGGAGACAGCGGGGGCGGCGCTTCAGCTGGTCTGCTATCGCGTTCCCCGCTTCAGGCTAGCTGCCGCAGCGCGAAATCATAAACAGGCTCAGGAGCACGAGCACCACCGCTGCAGTGATGACGACGGGCTTTTGCTGCTTGAGCTTGCTCAGCAGGTCGGGGGCGGGTGCCGGTGCCGGCTTGAGGCCCGCTGGGCGCGGGCCCGGGGCAGGGGACATGGCTTTGCGGGGCGGAGCGGGCACCACGGAATTGGTGACCCCGGATTTGGGGCGGTTCGCCGCCACATGCGGACCTGCGGCGATGGGGATCGTGCTGGAGGTTGCATTGCGCGCGCCCGGCTGCGGGCTCGGGAGAATGACTGGCGCAGAGCGCAGATTCTGCGGCGGGGGCATGCTTACGCCTGGAGGTGGCGCGGCGGGGGCGGCTGGCTGCTGCTGCACTGGCTGCGGGCGTGGTGTCGTCTCTGCGGGCTGGGGGGCTTCTCGTTTTTCAAACAGCTCGCGGGCGGCCGCTGCCTTGCGCGGGCGCAGTTCGGGGTCGGCGGACATCAGGTGCATCACCCAGGTGGTCATCCAGGCTGGCACATGAGACGCCAGCTTGGTCAGGGGCGTGATGTCATGGCCCAGGTGTTTGAGCCGCAGCTCCTTCATCACCCGGGCATCAAAGGGCGCGCGCGCTGTCAGCGCCTCGTAGAGGGTGCAGCCCAGCGCATACACATCCGTGCGGCGGCGGGTGGTTCCATCCAGCCACTGTTCTGGTGCCGTGCAGCGGTAGGCTCGTATCTGCTCCTCGGGGCTGTCGTTTTTGGAGGCAAAGCCCTGGCCAAACCCATGCAGCGTCACCTGCCAGTCTGCGGCGGATTTTCCGCTGATGCGCACATATTCAGGCCGCAGGCTCCCATGCACGATCGCGTCTTCATGCAGCGCGGAGAGCACCTCCAGCAGCTGCGTGGTCAGCGTGGTGAATTCCTTTTCTGTGAGCGGGCCGCGCTCCAGCATCTCCGGCAGCGTCTCTCCGGGCAGCGAGCCGGCCACGATGGTGTAAAAGCCGTCCTTGTCCGCTCCGTAGTCGATCAGACGGTCCAGATGCGTGTCTTGCAGTCCGGCCAGCTGGCGGAAAAGCTCCTTCAGTCCTTCGATCTCCTCAGGCTTCTGGGTCTTAAAGCGCCGCAGGCGCAGCTCGTCTCCGCGCTTGTTGTCGCGCACGAGCAGCAGCTTGCTGGCAGTGTCCTCTTCGAGAGGACGCAGAATTTCAAAACGGTTGGACATTCGATAAAGCTCGCCTGTCCTGGCGGGTCCCGCAAGCTCCTTGCCACGGCCAATGTTTGCAGGTTAAAGTATTACCCAACCGCTTCATGGACGATTTTCTAGTCATCGACCACATCTCCAAATCCTTCGGTCAGCAGCGTGCCGTGGATGATGTCTCCCTGACCGTCCGCCAGGGGGAGGCGTTTTCACTGCTGGGGCCCAGCGGCTGTGGCAAGACCACGCTGCTGCGCATGATCGCGGGTTTTGAGCGTCCGGACAGCGGGCGCATCCTGGTGGCCGGGCAGGACATCACCACCCTGCCTCCGGAGCAGCGTCCGGTGAACACCGTCTTTCAAAACTACGCCCTCTTCCCCCACTTGTCCGTGTGGGAAAACGTGGCCTTCGGCCTCCGCATGAGCCGCCGCCCGCGCGAGGAGATCCGCAGCGGTGTGGACCGCATGCTGGATCTGGTACGCCTTAGCGAGCACGCGCGCAAGCGCCCTGCCCAGCTCAGCGGCGGCCAGCGCCAGCGCGTGGCCATCGCCCGTGCGCTTGTAAACCGCCCTCAGGTGCTGCTGCTGGACGAGCCCCTGGCCGCTCTCGATCTCAAGCTCCGCCAGCACATGCAGATGGAGCTCAACACCATCCATGAGCAGGTTGGCACCACCTTCATCTACGTGACGCACGACCAGGGCGAGGCCATGAGCCTGAGCAGCCGCATCGCCGTGCTCAACAGCGGCAGGCTGGAGCAGGTGGACTCTCCCGCCAGCCTGTATGAAAACCCGCGCAGCAGCTTTGTGGCCTCCTTCATCGGTGATGCCAATTTCTTCACCGGCGTGGCGCAGGAGTTTCAGCATGAGGGCTACGTGCGTGTCCTGATCGAGGGTCTCGGCAGTCCTCTCGTGCAGAGCAATGGCGCGGTCTCATCCAATCAGCCGCTGCGCCTCATGGTGCGTCCGGAAAAAATCAGCCTCACCCTTGCACGCCCTTCAAGCGGGGAGCGGGTCAATGCCTTTCGCGGCGTGGTCGAGGACATCGCCTACTTCGGCTCGCACACGCGCTACCGCATCCGCGCCGGAGAGCACTGCATCCTGGCCCAGCTGCAGCGCAGCCGCTTCAGCGGCGGAGAGATCGACCCCGCACGCGGTGCCGAGGTGTGGATGAGCTTTCACCCGGATGAAGGCCGCGTGGTGCGGCTGGAGGACGCGGCATGAGCGCGCGGCGGCAGGCCTCATCGCAGTGGCTGCTCACCCTGCCGTCCCTGGCGTGGCTGGGCGTCTTTTTCGTCATCCCAGCCCTTCTGGTCTTCGTCACCGCTTTTCGTCCTGCAGACCTGCAGGGTGGCGTGGGCCCGGGCTGGACGCTGGCCACGCTGGATGAGATTCGCGATCCCGCCTATCTGCCCATCATCTGGCGCACCGTGTGGGTCAGTGCGGCCACCACCTTCTTTTGTCTGGGGCTGGCGCTGCCCATGGCCTTTCACATGGCGCGTGCCGGTCAGCGCCAGAGGCAGTGGCTTCTGCTGCTGGTGGTCATCCCGTTTCTGTCAAATTTCCTCATCCGCATCTTTGCGTGGAAGTCCCTTCTGCATCCCGAGGGGCCGCTGACGCAGACACTCATCTCCCTGCACCTCCTGCCTGAAAATGCCGTGCTGCTCCATCATGCGGGCGCCGTGCTGCTCGTCATGGTGTACACCCAGCTGCCCTTTGCCATCCTGCCGCTGTATGCCGCGGCGGAGAAGTTCGACTTCGGCCTTCTGGATGCCGCACGCGATCTCGGGGCCCGGCCCCGGCAGGCGTTTTCAAAGGTGTTTGTGCCCGGTGTGCGTCGCGGCCTCATTTCTGCCGGTATGATGGTCTTTGTATGCAGCCTGGGGCAGTACGTCATTCCGCAGATGGTGGGCGGTGTCTCCGATGACATGCTGGGCACCAAGATAGCCCAGCGCGTGTTTTCAGACCGCAATCTCCCCCACGCCAGCGCGCTGGCTGGCGGCATGATGCTGGCCGTGCTGCTGCCCATGCTGGTGGTGGCCGTGTGGCAGCGCATCGGCAGAAAGGAGGGCGCATGACCCGCTCCCGCCTGCCGGCCCTCCTCGCCTGGGGCGTGGTGCTCTTTCTCTTCGCACCGCTCGTGGTGCTGGTGGTCAATTCCTTCAATGCCTCGCGCTTTGGCGGTGCGTGGGAGGGCTTTACCTGGGGCTGGTATGAGAAGCTCTGGGCGGCGGAGGAGGTTTGGCAGTCCCTCTGGCTCACGCTCCGCATCGCCGTCTCCGCATCGCTCGCCTCCATGGTGATGGGCACGCTGGCGGCGTATGTGCTGCACCGCTTCCGCTCCTGGCTGCAAAACGTGCACCAGGTCCTCATCACCCTGCCACTCGTCATGCCGGACATCCTCATGGGCATGTCGCTGCTGGCTTTGTTTGTCCTCTCCGGCATTGAAACAGGACTCCTCACCATCTGGATCGCGCATGTCACCTTCTGCCTCAGCTTTGTCACCATGGTGGTGCTGGGCCGGCTGCAGGACTTTGACTTCACCCTGCTGGATGCCGCGCGGGATCTCGGCGCCACACGCGCGCAGGCCGTGAGAAAGGTGCTGCTCCCGCTGCTGCTGCCCGGTGTGCTTGCAGGCGGTCTGCTGGCCTTCACGCTCTCGGTGGACGACTACGTCATCACCTTCTTCGTCTCCGGCCCCGGCACCACCACGCTGCCGCTGCGCGTGGCCAGCATGATGCGCACCAGCCGTTCGCTTCCGGTCATCAATGCCCTCAGCACACTGCTCATCGCCAGCACCTTCGTCATCGCCGCCGTCAGCTCACGCCTTCAGCGCCGTGCTTGATACACAGCGAAGCTCCTTGTTCGCCTTCAGCTCAGGTGCCATCATGCGCGCATGACCCGTGAAGACGCCGCCACCATCTTTGAACGCATCGCCCTCCTCCTGGAGCTGAAGGGGGAAAACACCTTCAAGGTGCGCGCCTACCGCACCGGCGCGGAGATCGTCGAAAGCTTCAGCGGAGACATTATGAAGCTGGCCGCCGAAAATCAGCTCGCAGGCATCAAAGGCCTGGGCGAGGCGCTGCGAGACAAGCTCCACGAAATGGCCACCACCGGAAAGCTGGAGTTTTATGAGAAGCTCAAGGCCGAGTTTCCAGACACCCTCTTTGAGCTCTTCGACGTCCCCGGCCTCGGGCCCAAAAAAGTCGCCGCACTGCATGCCGAGCTGGGGGTGTCCTCCATCGCCGACCTGAAACGCGCCTGCGAAAGCGGCGAGGCCGCCAAGCTCTCCGGCTTCGGCGGCAAGACAGTTGAAAAAATCCTCGACGGCATCGCCTTCCGCGAGCAGCACGCAGCCGAGTTTCGCCAGGATCAGGTGCATGCCCTCGCGCAGGAGATTCTGGAGGCCCTGCGCCAGCATCCGCACGTCTCTCATGCCGAGGTCTGCGGCAGCTTCCGTCGTGGCAAGGAGACCGTGCACGACCTCGACTTCCTCGTCTCCACCAAGCACCCCGAGGAGGTCATCGAATACTTTGTGCAGCTTCCCATGGTGGTGGACGTCATCGCCAAAGGCCCCACCAAGGCCAGCGTGCATGCCACGCACGGCGTGCAGTGCGATCTCCGCGCCGTCTCCAGAAAAGAGTTCCCCTTTGCGCTGGTGTACTTCACCGGCAGCAAGGAGCACAATGTCGTCATCCGCCAGCGTGCCCTGGCACGCGGCTGGTCGCTCAATGAGTATGCCTTCACCCCGGTGCCGGATCATGCCGATGCACTGGCCATTCCACCCGTTCACGATGAAGCCGAGCTCTATCGTGCGCTGGACCTCGACTTCATCGATCCCGAGCTGCGCGAAAACAAAGGCGAGATCGAAGCCGCCGAGCACGGCGGTCTGCCTCATCTGGTGCAGTTGGAAAACCTGCGCGGCGTCTTCCACAATCACACCACCGCCAGCGATGGCGGTGCCACGCTGCGCGAGATGGCCCACGCCGCCCATGAGCTGGGCCTGCAGTACCTCGGCATCGCCGATCACAGCAAATCCTCCTTTCAGGCCAATGGTCTGAACGAGCAGCGTCTGCTGGCCCAGATCGAGGAGATCCAGGCGCTCAATGAAGAGATGAAGGACGAGGGCTTCCGCATCTTCACCGGCAGCGAGGTGGACATCCTCAAAGACGGCAGCCTCGACTTCAGCGACGAGATCATGAGCCGCCTTGACTACGTCGTCGCCTCCGTGCACAACGTCTTCAACCTGCCCGAAGCCGAGATGACCAAGCGCATCATCCGCGCCATCGAAAATCCGAACGTGACCATGCTCGGCCATCTCACCGGCCGCCTGCTGCTCCAGCGCCCGGCCTATAACGTAAACATAGCCGCCGTGATCGATGCCGCAGCCGAGACCGGCACCATCATCGAACTCAATGCCAGTGCCTGGCGTCTCGACATGGACTGGCGCTGGTGGAAGCTCGCCAAGGAGAAGGGCGTCAAATGCAGCATCAATCCCGACGCCCACAGCACCCACGGCCTGCAGGCCGTCATCTACGGCATCAAAGCCGCCCGCAAGGGCTGGCTCACCCGCAAAGACGTCATCAACTGCCTGCCGCTCGGCCAGGTGGAGGTGGTGCTGCGGGCCAAGCGCGAAAGGTAGTCCCGAAAATTTAAAATCATCATGGCCAGGAAAAAAGCCGTCAAGCGCAAAGCCGCACCCAAACGCCTGATCGCAAGGTCCATCACGCTGGTGGACGCAAAAGGCAAGCCTCGCATCCTCCTGGACCCTGGCAATGGCGATGGTTACGCATGCATCTGCCTTTATGGAGAAAAGGATCGTTCGATCCAGATATCCACCGACCCCAATGGCAGCTTGTCCATCAGCTTGCTTGGCCCACGCTTTGACGCTTCACTGGGCTCTTCTCCCAACAACGATGCCGGTTTGTGCATCCGTGATCGCAATGGTCTGCTTGGCACGATGCTGGGCTCTAATCTTGATTCTGGCAAACACCAGCTGGTTCTGTTCCAGGATGGGCAGCCCGTGTGGAGCAGTGCTCAGCCGCCAAAGGCCAGACGCAGGAAGACGAAGTCAGCCGTTAAATAGTCTGCGCATTCGCTCCCCTCACTTTTCCGGAATAATCCTCAGCGCGTGACTCGCCTTGCTGGCGTACCAGTAGCCGCGTTTGAAAGGGCGCAGATGGATTCCATTCGGGATCGCCACCCCGTTGCTGTCCTTCGTTCCAGTACCCGTGCTGTCCAGGATCAGCGGCACACCGTCCGGGCTGCGGCCTATCTTGCCCACCCACAGCACCACATGGGAGACATCGCCCTTGTTGCTCTTCACAAAGAGCAGATCACCCGTGAGCAGCGTCTTTTCAAAATCCTCATACTTCGCAGGCAGTTCGATGCGCTTCACTGCGATGGTGCGTCCTGCTCCCGGGCCGGGTGCCTCGGTTAGTTCAGCCTGGTCATGCACATCTCCGGTGGGCTTGATGCCCAGCGCCTGGTTGTACACAAAGGCGGTGAAGTTGCTGCAATCCACCCCCTTCGTCACCGGCGTGGTCTGCTTCTCATCTTTGGGCCAGTCCGCTGGCGGCTCCCAGTCCGGCACATGATGATGCTGGTAGGTGTAACCCACAAAACGCAGACCGGTGGCGATCACACGCTGCCTCGACCACTCAGGACTTTTGGAGGCGACTCCTGCGGGCGGGCTGAAATGCTTCGCCGCAGGGCCCCAGTATTTCCAGCGTTTTTGAAAGGACACATCATACCAGTCGCGGTAGGGCACGCTGGCCTCCTCCTTCCACTCTCCTCTCGAGCCGTTGAGAATATCGCCGATCAGCTCCTCCTGGGTGAAGGTAAACTCGACTTTGTAGGGCGACTGGTAGTCAGCCGCGGAGATGGCGCTGCAGTACAGCAACAGGCAGAGCAGAAGCTGGTTGGTCTTCATGCCTCCAGTAAACGCAGCTGCGGTCAGCGGCTTGCATCCAGAAAATCACACACCGCAGCCGCCATCACGGCCACCCCGGTTTTGAGGCTCTCTTCATCGCAGTCATACATCGGCGTGTGGCCGCCATAGGTGAAGCCTTTTTCCTCATTGGCCACGCCCAGGCGGAAGTAGAAGCCGGGCACCACCTGCGCAAAAAAGCTGAAATCCTCCCCGCCCATTCCGGGAATGAGCTCGACCACGTTCTTCTCTCCCACGATCCGGCGAAAGACCGGCAGTGTGGCATCGATCAGCTTTTGGTCATTGTGAATGCTCGGGTACGTCTTGCGGTACTCCATCTCATAGGTGGCCCCATGGGCCGAGGTTATGCCCTTGAGGATTCGCTCCATCTGCTCGATCACCCCATCGCGAAAGGCCGCGTCATACGTGCGCACCGTGCCGCCCAGCTCCACCTTCTCCGCGATGATGTTCTCGCGGTCTCCTCCGCTGATCGTTCCGATGCTGATCACCAGCGGCTGCCGCGTGTTCGTCTGCCGGCTCTTGATCATCTGCAGCGCCATGATGGCCTCCGCCGCCACGGCGATCGCGTCCACGCCTTTGTGCGGGGCCGAGCCATGCGCCATCTTGCCGTGAATGGTGATGTGGAAGCGGTCGCTGTTCGCATTGTCATAGCCCGGAGTGTAGCCGATCTGTCCGGCCTTCAGGTAATGCACCCCGTCATCCGTGATGCCAGCAGGCTGCACCACCGCCGTGGTGTGCAGGCCAAAGACCGCCGCAGGTTTTGGATTCTCCATCACTCCCTCCGCCACCATCAGCTTGGCTCCCCAGTCGCCCTTGTAGGTGGCGGGCATGGCCTCCTCCGCTGGCTGAAAGAGAAACTTCACACTGCCCTTTACCTGCTCCCGGTGCTTCATCAGCAGCTCAGCCACGCCCAGCGCGCAGGTCGTGTGCACATCATGCCCGCACGCATGCATCACTCCTGGATTTTGAGAGCGGTAGGGCGCGCTTCGCAGCTCCTTGATCGGCAGCGCATCCATGTCCGCACGCACCGCTACGCAGGCGCCGTCCTGGGCCCCCTTCAGCACGGCCACCACCCCGGTCTTGGCCACACCGGTTTTGATTTCGGTAAAACCCAGCGCCCTCAGGCGGTCCGCCACCAGCTTGGACGTCCGCACCTCTTCATTCGGCAGCTCGGGGTGCATGTGAATGTCCCGGCGTATCTCCACCAGCCCCGGAAACATCTCATCGATGCTCTTTTGAAACAGCGCATCGCGGGTGTCTGCGGCACAAAGGGAGGTTGAGAGCAGGAGCAGAAAAAGATATTTCATAACAGGCAGACGTCGGAGCCGCGTCGGTTTGTTCACACTTCGCTCCATTCCGCCCGTTTATCTCCGCTCAGCCTCACGCCACCGGCGGCGCATTCAGGTCCAGCCCCAGCTTCTTCAGCTCCCATTCCTTCGAGGCCCAGTCCACCTCCGCAGGCGTACCCACAGGCTTCTCATTCGTAAAGATCCCCACGGACATCGCACGCACGCGGCGGTGGGAGGCGTGCTTGTCCACCAGCGGCATGCCTTGTGTTTTCGGGTTGGGATTCTGCGCAGCCTTTTCCTCCTCCTGCCACACGGTGGCCACCTGATGCAGCGCCACGATGCGGTACCAGTGCCAGGGCAGCTCGCACACCACATGGTCGCGGCACCAGCGCCAGCTGGCCATGCGCTCCAGCTCGGCGGGGCGTACCAGGAAGCAGCGCACGCATTTCCGCCTCACCACCTGGCGGTCCTCGCATGTCATGGCAAAGAGCCACGACTCGCGCTGAAAAGGCGTCGTGCCCAGATGGCCGGAGATGTGGTTGAAGGCATCGTTCAGCACCTCAAATCCCAGCACACCCTCCGTGCGCAGCACGGGTTTGCGCAGGGTGGTGATGTCCGCCATCTCGCGCACGATCTTGCGCGCGGCGGGGTTGTCATACAGATCGTTCACCGTGGTGCTGGGCATCAGGTTGCGGAAAATGAGGGCGTACTTGTCCGTGCCAGGCACCGGCACCAGAAAGTGCGCCTGAAACAGCACATCGTCAGAGTCACCCCGGCGCAGGCGGTCCAGCGCCTTCAGGTGCCGGCGGAAGAGCAGGAACCAGCTCGCCCCAAAGCCCAGTAGGAAGCCGATGAACTTGCCCGTGATCTCCGGCACCACACGGTTCCATTCCAGATTCCGCAGCCAGTCCGCCACCTGCTGCGCATTCAGACTGCCTGCCCATTGGATGAATTGATCGTAGAGATTCATGAAGATGACGGAGGGGAGCGGAGACCGCGGAGGCTAGAGGCAAAACCTTGTTTATCAAGGCGTGAACATCGATTCAAAACCACCTGTTTCCTGATGATCAGGAAATCGAAAGAACCCGAGGCAAAACGTGGACATGACCGTGCCCTCAGCTAATCTGATGCCACATGCGCTACGCGATTTCTGTTCTCACCCTGCTGCTGCTCACCACGGCATGCATCGGCTTTGCACACGGCGAGGACAAACCTCTCACCCGCGAGGCCGCGAAGGCGCTCTTCGACAAAGCAGATCGCGCCCTGAATGAAGCCTGGGCTGCCACCAAAAAAGCACTCTCTGAGGAGGAGTTTGCCAAGCTCAAAGAGGACCAGCATGCCTGGGTGGAGTATCGCGACTATCTCGCCCGTTCTTCCATGTTTACCGGTGCGGATGTGCAGGGGGAGTTGTCTCTCGATGCTCCTGAATACCTGCAAGCTGCCGCCGGGTTGGAGGATGAGCGCACTGAGTGGCTCAAAGGCTTGATCCATGAATGGAAAGAAGATGGGCTGACTGGCGCTTGGTCAGACAGCCGTGGCGGCAGCATCCAGATCGTCGAAAAAAATCGTCATCTGTACTTTGCCGTCACGTGCACACGCGGCCCCACCTCTCACAGCGGCGATCTCAGCGGCGTCGCCGTTTGGAATTCTCCCATCGGCTGGTTCAGCGACAAAGGACTCGACAAAGACAAGCCTGATGAAACGAACCTCAGCTTCGTCATGAGCGACAAAAAGCTACAGATCACCGGCGCAAACACCGGCCACTACCACGGTGCCCGCGCTTACTTTGACGGCAGCTACGTGCGCGTGAAGTCTTTGACGCCGCAAGAGCAGGCCGTAGTGATCAAAGAGGCAAAATCCGGCGAAGCGCCGCAGCAGTAAATCACCCACTCTCCCATCCCACCATGCACGCCGCAGGCCCCAAAAATCCGCTCCATGGCATCACCCTCCAGATGATGGTCACGCAGCTCGTCGATCACTACGGTTGGGAGATGCTCGGCCGCATGATCCCGATCAACTGCTTCAACTGGCAGCCCAGCATCAAATCCAGCCTCACCTTCCTCCGCCGCACCCAGTGGGCGCGTGACAAAGTTGAAGCGCTCTACCTCGACTCGCTCCCAGACTTCAAGCAGCCGCAGAAGGAAGGCGAGCCCCCGCAGGGCACTCCATAGTGGTCCGCACACCCCTTGTTCGGCACGTGCATGCCCAGCGCAGGTAGGGTTAGCCGCCGTCGGAGCCCATGATCTACTAGTCAGACGCAACACGCCAAAGGAAAGCGTTTGGCCAAAGAGCTATCGCACGCATCCACCGCTCCCCGTAAAACGAACCTCCACGTTCGTTCCACTATTCCTCCTTACAGCCTCTCCACGTGCTTCAGATGCTCCGGCGGCGGGTGGTTCGCATCCACATCATGGATCTCCACCACGCGCCCGTCGTCCATGTTCGCGATGCGGTTCGCATGGTGAAAGATGCGGTTGTCATGCGTCACGATCAGCACCGCACGGTCCTTCCCGCGCGCCACGTGCTCAAAGAGTTCCATCACCACATGCCCGTTCTTGGCGTCCAGCGCTGCGGTGGGTTCGTCGCAGATGATCAGCTCCGGCTCATGCACCAGCGCCCGGGCGATCGCCACGCGCTGCTGCTGCCCGCCTGAGAGTTGAGACGGGCGGTGCTTCGTGCGCTCTCCCAGTCCCACCTGTGCCAGCACCTCCTTGGCGCGCTTCTCCGCCTTCGAGGCGGACACGCCCTGGATCAGCAGCGGCACGCTCACATTCTCCACGCAGCTCAGCGTCGGGATCAGATTAAAGGACTGGAAGATGAAGCCGATGTGCTGCGCCCGGAATCGCGTGATCTCCGCCGTGGACATCTTCCGCAGATCCTGCCCCAGCACCTGCAGTTCTCCATCATCCGCCTTCAGCGTGCCGGCGATGATGCTGATCAGCGTGGTCTTGCCGCAGCCGGACGGGCCCACCAGCATGGTGATGTCTCCGCGCCGCACCTCCAGCTCGATCTCCTTTAGTACCTGCAGCCGCGCTCCTCCGTCTCCAAAGCTCTTGGAGATGCCCTTCACATGTGCCGCCAGACGGCCGGATTCAGCTTTGCTCATTCGTTTGGACTTCCTACGCGGTCCTGATGCCTGCGGTTGCCTGCGAGTTCAAGCAGGGACTGCATTCAGCGCATGCCGGCCGCTTTTAAAGTGATTGAAACACCCGCCGCGCTGCCTGTGTTTACTGCTCTCCATTTTCACCATGAAGCACAAGACACTGATCCCCCTCCTGGCCCTTGTGGCAGGCCTCACTGCGGCCCATGCCGCGCCGCCCAAAGCTCCCAAGCTCGTGGTCGCCATCCTCGTGGATCAGCTGCGCTACGATTATCTCGACCGCTTCCACTCCCAGTTTGTCGAAGGAGGCCTTCGCGAGCTCACGGACAAAGGCGCCTTCATGACCTTTGCGCAGTACAATTACTACCCCACCATCACCGCGCCGGGGCACGCCAGCTTCTTCAGCGGCAGCTCGCCCATGATGCACGGCGTCATCGCCAATGACTGGTTCGACAAGCGCAGCGGCGAGATGATGTACTGTGTGGAGGATGCAGGCGTGACTGGCGTGGGCACCAAGCCCGACGCCAAGGCCGGCAAAATGTCTCCGCGCAATTTCACCGGTGCCACCGTGGCGGATCAGATGCGCCTGCACTGGGGCTCCAAGGTGGTCAGCATGTCGGTCAAAGATCGCGGCGCCATCCTGCCCGCCGGAAAGAAGCCCACCGGGGCCTACTGGTTTGAGTCGGCCTCAGGCAATTTCATCACCAGCAGCTACTATGAAAACGAGCTGCCCACCTGGGTGAAAGCCTTCAACGACAGCAAGCGCCCGGACGCCTTCGTCGGCCAGACCTGGGACCGCCTGTTGGATGAGAAACAGTATTCCGAGTCTGACGAGTCCGCAGGGGAGAGCCACCTCGCTGGCGAAAAAGGCAGCACCTTCCCGCACAAGGTCATCAAGGAGGAGAAGGAAGGCTACGAGCCCATCCTCTCCACACCCTATGGCAACCAGCTCCTCATGGAGTTTGCCAAGGCCGCCATCGAAGGAGAAAAACTGGGGCAGGGGAGCAAGCCCGATCTCCTCTGCGTCTCCTTCTCCTCCATCGACTACTGCGGTCATAAATTCGGCCCCTATTCCCAGGAGGTGCACGACATCACCCTGCGGCTGGACCGCCAGCTGAAGGAGCTCTTTGCCTACCTGGATAAAAAAGTCGGCCTGGCCAATGTGGTCATGGTTCTCACCGCCGACCACGGCGTGGCCCCCAATCCAGAAAACGCCAAGGAGCAGGGCCTTGATGGCGGCCGCCCCGCCATTGCGGACATGCTCGTGGATCTGCAGTCCAAAGTCGCCGAGCGCTTCGGCGAGGGCCGCTACTTCCTCTCTCCCAAAGGCAGCCTCAAGCCCCGCCTCGTGGAAGGAAATCTCTACTTCGACCACGCCGTCCTGGCCGAGAAAAAACTTTCACCAGAAACGCTCACCGACTTCATCCGCGAGTGGGCTCTCTCCATCGGCGTGGTGCACGCCGTTTACAGCCGCCAGCAGCTTCTCGAAGGCCGCGCCCCCGGTGTCATCGGCCAGCGCATTGCCAACGGCTTCAATGGCGAACGCAGCGGCGATGCCGTGATCATCCTCAAACCCTGGCTCATCGCCGGCACCGGCAAGCCCGCCACCGGCACCACTCACGGCTCCCCCTTCTCCTACGACACCCATATCCCCATCATCTTCTACGGAGCGCCCTTCAAACCCGGCCGCTACGCCGACGAATTCAACATCACCGACCTCGCCCCCACCCTCAGCGCCGGCCTCGGCATCCAGGAGCCCCCCATGTGCATGGGCAAGCCGCTGGTCCGGGCGCTGAAGTGATGCAATGCCAGGGGACGCGCTAGTCTTAGCCGCTGGTTTCTTTCTGCCTCGTTTTGCGTTTGATGACTGCTCTCACCACCAGGGTGAGAAGCAGCATCAAACTGGATGCGACCAGCGCCGTGTCGAGAGGCCGAAGGACATCGTATATTTTGTTTTTCAACAATGCCTGACCGATTTCCACGCGGCTGTTTACCTCCTGGATCCGCAGGATGCCGAGAACGAAATAGGACGTGGCGCAAAACCAAGGGATGAATGACAATACGATCTCCAATCGAAAGGATTTCTGCGGCTGCCTGTGTCGCCGCATGATGCGAATGGCGAAGATGGAGATGCTTATAACCGCAATAAGCCAGAGAACGAGTGTGATATAGGACGAGGCAAGGGGGCCCTGGGGATTGTATTGCGATCCCGGTGATGCGATGATTGGAACTGCGGGGAACATATCAATCAAGGGTAGTTAACGGCAGATGCGTGGACTGCTTTAATATTCGATCAGAAATAAATCTGTCGAGCGTGTCTTCAGCGTCACTTCTCGCGTCGCAAAAACCTTCCCGTCACGCTCTTCTCATTCGTGCCCACCTGCTTGGGCGTCCCCGTTGCTAAAATGTAGCCGCCTTCCGTCCCGCCGCCGGGGCCGAGGTCGATGATCCAGTCGGCGCAGCGAATCACATCGATGTGATGTTCGATCACGATGAGAGTGTTCCCCGCATCGCGCAGTCGCAGCAGCACGCCGAGCAGGGTTTGAATGTCCGCGCTGTGCAGGCCGGTCGTGGGTTCGTCGAGGATGTAGAGCGTGCGGCCCGTGCTGCGTTTGGCCAGTTCGGCGCTGAGCTTGATGCGCTGTGCCTCGCCGCCAGACAGCGTGGCACCGCTTTGGCCCAGCTTGATATAGCCCAGGCCCGTCTCCTCCAGCGTGTGCAGCTTGGGAGAGATGGTCGTGCTGCGATCAAAGAAGCGCAGCGCCTCGCTCACCGTCATGTCCAGCACCTCGGCGATGTTCTTGCCCTTGAAGGTCACCTCCAGCGTCTCCGCGCCATAGCGCTTTCCTTTGCACGACTCGCACGTCACATACACGTCCGCCAGGAAGTGCATGTCGATCTTGATCACGCCATCCCCCTCGCATTTCTCACAGCGGCCACCGGGTGTGTTAAAGCTGAAGCGCCCTGCATCATAGCCGCGCATGCGCGCCAGCGGCAGTTGCGCAAACAGCTCGCGGATCGGCCCAAACGCTCCGGTATAAGTCGCAGGATTCGAGCGCGGACTGCGGCCGATGGGTGATTGATCGATCACTACCACCTTGTCGATGTGCTCCAGACCCGTGATCTTCTCATGCGCTCCCGGAATCTCCTTGGCATCATAAAAATGGCGGCGCAGAGCACGCATCAGAATGTCATCCACCAGCGTCGATTTGCCGCTGCCAGACGGGCCCGTGACGCAGGTGAAAGCCCCCAGCGGAAACGCGGCGGTCACATTCCGCAGATTGTGCGCCGTGGCGTTGTGGATCGTCAGCGAGTGTCCCTTCGTCGGCTCACGGCTCTCGGTGATCAGCGTCTCCGGCAGCGCCTTCGCTTCAATACGCGTCCTGCCACTGAGAAATCCTCCCGTGATGGAGGCCGCATTCGCCGCGATCTCCGCCGGTGTCCCCTGCGCGGTGATCTTCCCGCCATGCGTGCCCGCACCTGGCCCCAGCTCGATGATGTAATCCGCTGCACGCATGGTGGCCTCGTCATGCTCCACCACCAGCACCGTGTTTCCCAGATCGCGCAGCCGCAGCAGCGTGCGGATCAGCCGCTCATTGTCTCGCGGATGCAGGCCGATGCTCGGCTCGTCCAGCACATACAGCACGCCCGCCAGTCCGGCCCCGATCTGCGAGGCCAGCCGGATGCGCTGCATCTCCCCGCCGGAGAGTGTGCCGCTCTCACGGTTCAGCGCCAGATACCCCAGTCCCACCTGCTCCAGAAACTCGATGCGCTTCACCACCTCCCGCTGCAGCTCGCCCACATACAGCTTCTGCTGCTCCGTCACCTCCAGCTCCCCCATCCACTCCAGCGCATCCCGCACCTGCAGCCCGGTAAACTCGTGGATGTTTAAACCGGTTCTCGGTTCGCTGTTCCCTGTTCCTTGTTTTTGTTCAGAGCTGTCGATTTCTGCTAACAGAGAACCCTGAACCGAGAACCGGGAGCTCAGCCTCACCGCCAGCGACTCCGGCCTGAGCCTCATGCCCGCACACGTGGCGCAGGGCTGCGGATTCATCAGGCGCGAGAGTGCAGCCCGCAGCACATCGCTCTCGGCGCTGGCATACATGCGGGCGATCTCCGGCAGCAGTCCCTCAAAGGGCTTGGCCACGCTGCGTTTGTTGTCCGCCTTTTTCCAGCCGGTGCTGATCGCCTCGCTGCCCGTGCCGTGGAAGAGCGCATGCTTGAAATCCGTCGGCAGATCCCGAAACGGCACATCCATCGCCGCGCTGTAGTGCCGGGCCAGCGCCTCCACGCCCTGATTGAAAATCTGCTTCACCTTTGGGTGCCGCGCCCACCAGGCCTTGATGGCACCTTTGGCCAGAGACAGGCTCTCATCCGGCACCAGCAGCGTCGGGTCCGGCGTGGGCGTGGTCCCGGTGCCCTCGCAGGCCGGGCACGCACCCAGGTGTGTATTAAAGGAGAAATGCTGCGGTGTCAGCCGCTCCAGCGTGTAGCCTGTGCGAGGATTGGCAAAGGCCGTGGTGTAGCTCAGCACCTCTTCGCTCCCGTCCAGATTCACCAGAAACTGCACCTCGCGGTCATTCCAGTGCAGCGCGCTCTCGATCGCCTCCATCAGCCGCTGGCGCGAGTCCGCACGCACCACCAGGCGGTCGATCACCACCTGCACCTGCTGCATCTGCCCGTCATCCAGTGCGGGGGCCTCCTCCAGCTCCACCACCGTGCCGTTCAGCCGCACACGTACAAAGCCCTGGCGCTTCAGCTTCTCAAAAAGAGTGCGCGTGTCCGCCGCGCTCGCGGCAGCCTGCGGGGACAGCACCACCAGCCGCGTGCCCTCACCCAGCGCCAGCACCTTGTCCGCGATTTCCGGCGGCGTGCTGCGGTGCAGCCGCTCTCCGGTCTGCGGATCATGCGGCTGCCCGGCCACGGCATACAGCACGCGCAGGTAGTCATAGATCTCCGTCACCGTGGCGATGGTGCTTCGCGGGTTCGGATTCGAATGCACCTGCTCGATCGCCACCGCCGGGGACAGCCCCTCGATGAAATCCACGTCTGGCTTCTCCATCTGCCCCAGAAATTGCCGCGCATAGGCGGAGAGGCTCTGCACATACCGCCGCTGCCCCTCGGCAAAGAGCGTGTCAAACGCCAGCGACGACTTTCCGCTGCCGCTCACCCCCGTCAGCACCACAAGCCGGTGCCGTGGGATGTCCACGTCGATGTTTTGGAGGTTGTGCTGCCGTGCGCCTCGCACGCGGATCACGTCTTCAGGCATCCCTGTACAAGCCGCGTGCTCCGGGGAGATCAAGCCCCAAGAAATCCCCCGCCCGGGGCGTTTTCAGAATGCTGCATGTGGGCGGTTGATTATCTCCCGCCACTCTCCTAGAATCTTCCCCGCCATGAAACCCCTCCTCGTCATCGCCCTGGCCATCGCCGTCGGATACGTCTCCTACGAGTATGTGTACCCGCCGTTTGCGGATGCCATGAAGTTCACCAAGCACGTGCCTAAGAAGCCGGAGCCCAAGAAGCAGGTGGCCGTGGTCCCCGCACCCAAGCCGATGAAAAAGGAGCCCAAGGTGGTCATGGAGGAGCCCAAGCCGGAACCCAAACCGGAGATGAAGCCCGAGGAGCCCAAGCCCGAAATGCCCAAGGTCCCCGAGCCCGTGGTGGATCCGAATGCCTTCGTGGCCCCCGTCTTCCCGCCCGTGGACGAGCTGACCCAGAACTGGACGGTCATCCCCAAGGGCTTTTTCAAGTCGCCCAAGCAGGTGACCATGAAAAAAGATCTCGAACTCAAGATGCAGATGGGAAAGGCCACCGCCTCCACCAACTTCAAGGCCGGGGCCAAGATCTTTGTGATGGATCAGGAAGGGCCCAATCTCGTGGTGGGCGCCTCTGCCGGCTCTCCCATGCGCGGCCTTGTGGGCATGGACGACACCGACTTCAAGGAAGTCTTCGCCGCCGCCTATGAGCAGGTGAAGGTCATCCAGACCGAAAACGCCCGCAAAGCGCACGAATACCGCCTTGCCGCCGCCGAGCGCGCCAAAAACGCCCCCGCTCCCGCTGCTGGCGGTGGTGGCAGCAGCAATAGCAAGCCCACCAAGGACGCCGACGGCTCCTACCCCATGCTGCTCGCCAGCATGAAGGCCGGCGAAGTCACCGAAATCAAGCCCGACAACGTCAAGTCCTGGGGCGAAGTCGCCCAGGAAAAAATCGACGGCACCGACTACTGGACCGTCAATGTGAAGTACGAAACCCAGACCATGTTTGGCAAATTCGAAACCGAAGCCCAGGCCCGCGTGCGTAATGGCAAGGTCGAGAAATGGGTGTACACAGGCTCAGGCGAAGTGGTGCCGTGAGTGACAAGGTGCCGGGGTCTCCTGACACCGGTTTGCATCCGGCGGTCGTACGTCACAAGGTCTTTCCTTCATCAAAGGCGGGCAGGCCATGGGGGGAAATTTCCACAGCTGTCCACCCCTTGACCTCTTGACTCCATTCTCGCCCCCGCCACGTAAACTCCCCCGATGAAAATCATCCGCCACACCGACCCCGACTACCCCGCAGCAGCCTCTGCCCTCAACCGCCGTGCCGAGGCCAGCGATGCCGTCCGTGAGGTCGTCTCCGGTGTCATCAAAGCCGTGCGCGAGCGCGGAGACGCCGCCGTGCTGGAGCTCGTGGAAAAATTTGACGGCGCCAGGCTCACCCCCGCCCAGATGCGCGTGCCTCAGGCCGAGCTGGACGCCGCCTGGGACGCCGCAGACGCCACCCTCAAGGCCGCTTTGCAGTCCTCCCAGCGCAATGTCGCCGCCTTCGCCCAGCGCAGCCTGCGCCAGGAGTGGAGCTTCAAAAACGAGCAGGGAGCCACCGTCGGCGAGGTCTATCACCCCTTTGAGCGCGTCGGCTGCTACGTGCCCGGCGGCACCGCACCGCTTGTCTCCACCTCCATCATGACGGTGGCCATCGCCGCCGCCGCAGGCGTGCCGGAGATCGTCGTCTGCACCCCCTGCGGGCGGGACGGCACCGTCAATCCTGGCCTGCTCGCCGCGTTGAAGCTCGCAGGTGCCACCGAGGTCTATAAAATTGGCGGTTCCCAGGCCATCGCCGCGCTCGCCTTCGGCACCCAGACCATTCGCCCCGTCACCAAAATCTTCGGCCCCGGCAACAGCTACGTCGTCGAGGCCAAGCGCCAGGCCTTCGGCGTCGTCTCCATCGATCTCCTCCCCGGCCCCAGCGAGGTCCTCATCCTCGCCGACAAGTCCGGCAACCCCGCCTTCATCGCCGCCGACATCCTCGCCCAGGCCGAGCACGGCAAGGACAGCATGGCCGGATTCATCACCGATGATGCCGCGCTGCTGGACGCTGTCGTTGCTCAGGTGGCCCAGCAGTCTGCCACCCTCAGCCGTCAGGCCCAGCTCACTCCTGTCTTGGAAAAAGGCGTCTTCCTCATGCAGGTGCCCAGTTTGGAAGAGGGCGCACGTCTCGCCAATGACTTCGCTCCCGAGCATCTCACGCTCATCACCACTCGGGAGGAGGCCATCCTGCCGCTCATCCGCACGGCGGGCGCGATTTTCCTCGGCAACTACTCCCCCGTGGCCGTGGGCGACTTCCTCGCCGGTCCCAGCCACACGCTGCCCACCGGCGGCTCTGGCAAATCCTTCCCCGGCATCACTGCAGACATGTTCCAGCGCCGCACCAGCATCATCCGCCTGGACCGCGAGAGCTGTGCAAAGTCCGAGCCCGTCGTCAGCGCCATCAGCGCCGTCGAGGGACTTGATGCGCACGCCCGTTCGGTGTCCATTCGCAGTGTATGAACCCACGCCTCTGCCTGCTTGCCCTGCTGCTCGTTTCCTGCGGCAAGGAAGAATCCGCGCCCGAGCCCAAAGCCAAGGCTGAGATCCCTTCTGCTCCCGTCTCCCCCAAGCCGGTGGTGACTGAGAAGAAAAAGCTCCCTCCCGTTCCTCAGGGCACCCTCAAGCAGATGGACCCCGACAAGGCCAAGTTCATCGCCATCCCCAGCACTCCCAAGGACGCTGCGGAAAAACCCAAGGCGGACGCCAAGAAAGAAGACAAGCCCGCCGCAGCCGCCAAAAAGCCAGCCTCGGCTCCGGCCACTGCCGAAGTCAAAAAGCCCGCGCAGTCTGCTGCTGAGATGAAGCCCGCTCAGACCTCGGCACCCACCCCGGAAGTCAAAAAGGCTGCTCCTTCAGCGGCTCCCGTCTCGGCACCCGCAGCCGAAGTCAAGAAAGCCATGCCCACTCCGGCGCCATCCGCGACTCCATCACCAGCCCCTGAAGTGAAGAAAGCCGCCGCTGCACCTGCTCCCGAAGTCAAAAAGGCCACTCCTCCGGCCACCACGCCCGAGCCCGAAGTCAAAAAAGCCGCACCCGCCGTCGAGGTGAAAAAGCCCGCCCTTCCACCCTCGGGCGGTCAATAGCACTCACACGACGCGCAGGCTCCAAGCCACCCCAGGCGCTGGCGCTCTCCCTTTCCCCGCCCCTGAGAGACGACGAGCAAAGACAATTCCACCTCGAGGAGAGGGCTGGGGTGAGGGGCCATCTGCCCCCTCTTCACCAGCATTACTTCACACCGGCACCCGGATTTCCAGCCACTGGCTCTTCGCATCCGCAGCCTTCACCACACGCTGTGCCGCCTCCATCGCCGCAGGCACCAGCACAAAGTCTCCCGCCATCAGCACCATCCCCCCCACGCTGATCTCACCGCTCACCACGGCCAGCGTCAGGCACTCACCCGCAGCACCGGCTTCACCAGCCCCGCTGCGCAGCTTCACATCAAAGTACTCGCACTTCACCAGCGTGCCGTCCGCCTCCAGTTTCTGCACCCCGGGCTCAAAGTCGCTGAAGTCGATGCTTTGCAGGCTTTCCTGCACATGCAGCGCGCGCGGCTTGCCGTCCAGCCCCACTCGGTTCCAGTCAAACACCCGGTAGGTCGTGTCGCTGTTCTGCTGGATCTCATAGATCAGCAGCCCGGCGCCGATCGCGTGCACACGCCCGCTCGGGATGAATAGACAGTCGCCCGTGCGCGCCTCGATCACATGCACCACATCCGCCACGGTGCCATTGGCCAGCGCCGTTTCAAAGTCCGCACGCGTCACTCCCGGCTTCAGCCCGGCATAGATCTTCGCACCCGGGTCCGCATGCGCGATGAACCACATCTCCGTCTTCGGCTCGCCCTTCAGCGCCTCGGCCATGCTCGCTGGCGGATGCACCTGGATCGAGAGATCATCACACGCATCCAGGATCTTCATCAGCAGCGGAAAGGTGGGGCTGGTGCAGTTCACCAGAGCTTTGCCAAACACCTCCTCGCGGTGCTGCGTCCACAGCTCATGCAGGCTCACGCCATCCGCCGTCACGCTCGGTGCTTCGGGCCGGTCGCACACCGTCCACGCCTCGCCAAAGGGAGTCTTTGCATCCGGCAGCGTCGCGCCCAGCAGCGTCTCCATGCGTCGTCCGCCCCAGACTCGGCTTTGATAAATCGGTGTGAATCGAATGAGCTGATTGAATTTCATGTGATCATAATCAACCACAGCGCGCGTTGACGCTCTAGCGCGAACTCTCCAAAATACCCCTCCGTGAACAAAATTGAAGCCCGCCTTATTCAGTCTCTGAAGGAAATCTTATCCCCTGACCGGGTGCTGACCTCTGATGAGGATCTTGTCCCCTACAGCTTTGACGGTACCGCTGCCCTCAAGCAGCGCCCCGGTGCCGTCGTTTTTCCTCTCACGGCCGAGGAGGTCTCCGAGTGCGTGCAGCTCGCACGTCGAAACGACGTCCCTGTCGTCACACGCGGCTCCGGCACCGGTCTCAGCGGCGGCAGCGTGCCGCTGGATGGCTGCCTCGTCATCTGTCTGGTCAAGATGGACAAGCTCGTCGAGGTCGATGAAAAAAACCTCACGCTCCGTGCTCAGAGCGGCGTCATCACCAAGGAGATCGACGACGCCTGCGCCAAGGTTGGGCTCTTTTATCCGCCAGATCCCGGCTCCATGAAGATCTCCACCATCGGCGGCAATGTGGCTGAAAACTCCGGCGGCCTGCGTGGCCTGAAGTACGGCGTCACGCGCGATTACGTCATGGGCTTCGAAGTCGTGCTGCCAGACGGCACGCTCACCTTCCTCGGAAACAAGTGCGTCAAAGACGTCGCCGGTTACTCCATGAAGGACATCTTCATCGGCAGCGAGGGCACGCTCGGCATCATCACCGAGGTGATCTTGAAAGTGCTTCCTCGCCCCAAGGCGCGCAAAACCATGCTCGCTCTCTATGACTCCATGGAGGACGCCGCCAAGACCATCTCAGCCATCATCGCTGCCAAGATCATTCCCTGCACGCTGGAGTTCCTAGACCGCGTCACCGTGCAGTGCGTGGAAGACTACGCCAAGATCGGCCTGCCCACCGATGTGGAGGCCCTCGTGCTCATGGAGACGGATGGCCACCCCGTCGTCGTCGAAGAGGAAGCCGCACAGATGATGGCCCTCGCCAAGGCCAATGGCGCGCGCGATGTCCGTGCCGCCGCCGATGAAGCCGAGGGCGCCAAACTTGCCGCCGCTCGTCGCAATGCCTTCTCCGCACTCGCCCGCGTGCGCCCCACCACCATTCTGGAAGACGTCACCGTGCCGCGCAGCGAGCTCGCCGCCATGGTCGCCTTCATCGATGCCGTGGCCAAAAAGCACAAGCTGCAGATCGGCACCTTCGGCCATCTGGGAGATGGCAACCTCCACCCCACCTTTCTCACCAACGAGCGCGACCACGAGGAGATGCACCGCATCGAGCTCGCTCTGGAGGAGATCGTCGAGGAGACCATCCGCGTCGGCGGCACTGTTACAGGAGAGCACGGCGTCGGCATCGCCAAAAAGAACTTCCTCAAGCGCCAGCTCGGAGAGGGCAGTTATGAACTCATGCGCAGCATCAAGAAAGCCCTCGATCCCCAGGGCCTGCTGAACCCCGGAAAGATCTTTGATTGAGGAAAGAAACATGGCTTCCGCAAACCTCCTCCAGTCCCTCGACTACTCCGTGCTCCAGCAGTGCATGCACTGCGGCATGTGCCTGCCCACTTGTCCCACCTACGTGGAGACCAAGATGGAGCGCAACAGCCCCCGTGGCCGCATCTCCCTCATGCGCGCTGTGGCAGATGGCGACCTCCAGGTCACCAAGGCTCTCTCAGACGAGATGTACTACTGCCTCGGCTGCCTGGCCTGTCAGACCGCCTGCCCCGCAGGAGTGAACTACGCCGAGCTCTTTGAAACCGCCCGCGCCGAGGTCGAGCAGGCTCAGGTGGACGACGGCATGCAGCGCGGCTTCTGGCGCTGGCTCTCGCTCAATGTCATCTTCATGCGCCCCTGGCTCCTGCGTCTCATCGGTCGCGTACTGCACGTGTATCAGAGCACGGGGCTCGACCGCCTCATGCGCAAGCTGCGCTTCTTTGGCCTCATGCCTCCTTCGCTGAAAAAGCTGGAGCCGCAGACGCCCAAGATCGCCGAACAATTTTCCGACGACCTCATCTGGCCGGAGGAAAAGCCAAAACAAGATCGCGGTTATCGCGTCGGCCTGCTCACCGGCTGCATCCAGGACCTCGCCTTCTCAAACATCAATCGGGACACCGCCGACGTCCTGCTCGCCAATGGCTGCGAGGTCATCACCCCGCGCTCTCAGAGCTGCTGCGGCTCCCTGCACGCGCACAATGGCGAACTCGAACTCGCCCGCGAACTCGCCCGCCGTCAGATCGACAGCTTCGATCTCGACTCCCTCGATGCCATCATCACCAACGCCGGCGGCTGCGGCTCTCATTTGAAAACCTACGGCCACCTTCTCCACGACGATCCCTTCTACGCTGAGAAGGCAAAGCAGTGGGACAAGAAGGTGAAGGACATCCACGAATGGCTCGTGCAGATCCGCTTCCGCAAGCCCACCGCCTCCGCCGGCGTCAGCGAGGTTACCTACCACGAGAGCTGCCACCTCTGCCACGGTCAGAAGGTTGTCTCCCAGCCGCGCCAGATCCTCGCCAGCATCCCCGGCCTCACCTTCAAGGAACTGCCCGAATCAAACTGGTGCTGCGGCAGCGCAGGCATCTACAACATCACCCAGCCAGAGCAGAGCCAGAAGCTGCTCGACCGCAAAGTCGCCAACCTGCGCCAGGCCGCAGCCCCCGTCGTCGCCACAAGCAACCCCGGTTGTCATCTTCAGCTCGCCAACGGCCTGCGTTCTTGCGGCAGCAGCCATCCCTGCCAGACCGTCACCCAGCCCGTGACCTTGCTCGCCCAAGCCTACCGCGCCGAACAAGGCCCACAAGGAATGGGGGTCTCCTGACCCCCGCTCAAAAAGCGTCCTGCCTGTGTACTGCTAACGTATCGTAGTACCTCTCACTGCATTTGACATCCTGGGTCAGCAGACCTCGGTGTCTAGATTACTACTCGCCTGCACCCATGGAACTCGACCTCACCGGCCCCCTCCGCGAAGACGCCTACATGATCCTCGCCGGACTTGTCACCCCTCGCCCCATCGCCCTCACCACCACCGTCGATCCAGAAGGCCGCGTTAACGCCGCTCCCTTCAGCTTCTTCAACGTTCTCGGCGACTCCCCGCCCATCGTGGCCATCTGCCCCGGCGACCGCTCCGCTGGCGTGCCAAAGGACACCGCCCGCAACATCCGCCTCACTCACGAGTTCGTCGTCAATCTCGTCGATGAATCCCTCGCCGAAAAAATGAATCTCTGCGCCGCCACACTTCCCCCAGGCGAAAACGAACTCCTCCACGCCGGCCTCACCGCTCTGCCCAGCAGTGCTGTCAGACCACCCCGCATCGCCGAAGCCCCTGCCAGCCTGGAGTGCAAAAGCCACAGCATCATCGAGATCGGAGACAACCGCCTCATCATCGGCGAAGTCCTCCGCGTCCATGTCCGCGATGGCATCTTCGATCCCGCCACATGGCTCATCAAACCCGGCGCCTATCACCCCATCGGCCGCATGCAAAGCCCCAATTGGTACTGCCACACCAGGGACATGTTCGAGCTGAAGCGGCCGAAGTAGCTGCTATGGAGAGCCGACGATTCGTCGGCAATCAGAGATGGTTTGTGATGGCGACGATCCGTCGCCACTCTTCATGGCTGAGGCACCCACTGCGCCGCATCAATGATCACATGGCCCTTGGTGCCCTCATTGCGCACCTCCACCCAGCCGACCTTTCCTTTCTCAAACGAGAACGTCCCCAGCGGCAGCAGCACATCCTTTTCAGGAGCTTTCTTCTTCTGATTCACGATCACCGTTTCTTCACCCCCGGCGTAATGAATCACCACCGGCACCTTGTCCGCGCGGTTGGCCAGCGCGGTGTAGGTGATCGCCACGCGGTATTTCCCCGCCGCAGGCAGGTTCGGGATGAAGCGCGCCTTCTGCTCGCCCTTCGCAGTATCGCCATCGTGGCGGTAGCCTTCGCCCACATAGCCCGGCGTGGTGTGGCCTTCGCTGCTGAAGCCCGTCAGCTCCGCCTCGCTGTCATCCACCACAATGCCACCCAGCTTCTCCTTGCTGATCGCCACATGCTCAGGCACCGCAGGTGATTCAAAGTCCAGCACCTGCCCGTCGGCCAGCATCTTCTCCTTGAGCTTCGCGTAGTCGATCTGCTGCAGGTCCTTGCCGGAGTCGATGGCAATCACCGCCGCCGTCGCGGAGCTCTGCCCCATCACCATGAACACCGGCTCCATGCGGATGCTGCCATACGCGATGTGCGTGGCGCTCAGGCATACAGGCACCAGCAGGTTCGTGCACTCCTCCGCCTTCGGCGTGATGCTGCGGTAGCTGATGGGGTAGGGGCGCGTGCCGATCTGGATGTCCCCTTCATTCCGCACAAAGCCTTCCTTCGTGATGTAGCGCTGCACATTGTGGGAGTCCATGTTGTACGCACCCATGCCCACGCTGTCCTCCACGATCTCGCGGCGCTTGCAGTTCTTCTCGCTCATCACATACCCGCCGATCATGCGGCGCGCTTCACGCACGTAGAGCTGGCGCGGCCAGTTGTCGTTGTCTTTGAACTCATCCTTCGCCAGCCCCAGCTTCTGAAAGGCGGCACGGATCTTTTCCGGCACACGCGGGTGGTGCGCATACGTCCACATCAGGCCCTTCTGCCAGTCCTCATGTGCTTTCCAGATCTTCGCGCGGGTCTCATAGTCGGCGTCTGGGTACTCAAAGTTCTGCCCGATGAAGTCCGTGCTCACGGCAAAGTTGTTGTTCGTGTCCGTCTTGCGGTTTGGCATCCAGGTGGGGGCCCAGGAGATGCGCTCGTCTCCGGCCTCCACATTGCGCAGCGCCAGCTCAAACCACTTCTCATCATAGTTGGCCGGTTTCTCCCAGTCGCGGCGGTTCTCCGGCACATCGGTGGTGCACATGCGGAAGTTGTAGGCCTGCAGCTTGCGGTCGCCGCTCTCATCTTCGCCGATATCCCCTGGGTCAATGCCGGGCAGCACACCGCTCTTCGGGTCTCCGGGCTTCACATAGGGGTCCACGTTTTTGACAAACTGATGATGGATGGTTTTGACCTTCTGCACGCCGTTGATCGTCTCGCCAAACTGCGCATTCGCCTCGCGGCCCACCGCGTAGCTCACGCCCGCCTTCGCCATCAGGTCGCCTTCATACGTGGCGTCGATGAACATCTTCCCTTCAAAGGCGCGCCCGCTTTCCATCAGGATCTTCGTGATGCGCGTGCCTTCCTTCACCACGCCCTTCTTCAGGTCCAGCCGCTCGCTGAAGACCACCGTCACCTTGTCTTTCACCACCGCCAGCATCGCATCATAGATCTCCGTGGCCGCATGCGGCTCAAAGGTCCACATCGTGTCCTCCGTGCCTGTGTTGCCATGCTGCTTTTTGGCAAAGTATTCTGCCCGCGTCTGGTGCTGCCACTTGGCGGCTTCGTTGTAGTACTTGAAGACGTTCGCGTAAAACTCGCGCGACATGCCGCCGATGGCTTTCTTGTTGCCGATGTCCGTTGCACCCAGCCCGCCCGTGGTCAGTCCACCGAGAAACTTCGTCGGCTCGATCAGCACCGCCGTCTTGCCCATCCGCGCCGCCTGGATCGCCGCCGTGATGCCCCCCGAGGAGCCGCCATACACGACGATGTCATACGAATCTGCCGCCCCGAGCGGGGCAAAGGCGGCCAGGGTGGAAATCAGCAGGGCAGGGAGGAGCTTCATGGTGGCGCGCATCCAGCCGCAGACGCAGCTCTTTTGCAACTGTGGCAATACTTTAGTGCGGGCTTCGCAAAAAATAATCGAATACTCCGCATCGGCCGGCGTCAGAGTGCAGGACAAGATTCACCTCACCACCCTATGAAGACCTCGTTTGTTCGTTCGCTCACCTTTGGAACTCTCCTGCTGAGCCTCGGCCTCACCTCATGCGCAGATCCCTATGGCTACGGCTACGGGGGCGGCGGTTACGGTTACAATGGCTACGGCGGTGGCTACGGTCGCTCTCCTGCCGGCAGCACCGTCGCCGGGGCGCTGATCGGCGCTGGTGCGGGCGGCATCATTGGCAATCAGAGCCACCGTGGTCTGGAAGGTGCCGCCATCGGCGGCGTCTTGGGCGCACTGGCCGGCAGCATGGTGGGCAACAGCCAGCGCGGCTACCCGCCGCAGCAGGGCTGCTACTCACAGCCAGGCTACAGCCAGCCCAACTGCGCTCCCAGTTACAACCGCAATCCCGGTTACGGCTTCACCCAGCCAAACAGTTATTACCCCACCAATGGCTACGCCAACGGCTTTGGCCCCCAGCCCGGCAACAATCCGTACGCCTTTGGCACCTGGCAGTAAAAATCACTTCATAGTGTGCGTTTGAATCGCGGCGGCTTTCCTGCCGCGATTTTTTTTACACACATGTCAGCCAACTCCGCCGCCTCAGACTCCGCCTATCCCACTCCTGGAACCGCCCCCGCTCACTGGTGGCAAAACGAAGACTGGCTGGCCGTTTTGGCTGCACTGCCCCTCCTCATTGCGGTGGGGGGCGGCTGGAGCCCCAAGCTGCCCGCCTGGGGCTGGGGCAGCATGGCGGAGGTGTCGAAGGCCTTCACTCCCGACAACTTCGCAGTCAGCGCCGTTCTGCTGGCAGTCTTTCTTGGCATCTCAGGGCTCGCTCTCGCGGCCTCTCTGGGAAAAAAAATCGGCGCATTCCTCGCCGGAGCCGTCGTGGTGTTCATTCTCGGCTGGTTCGCCCAGTGGATCGCCGCCCACGCAGGCATCAAGGCCTGGGGGCTGGAATACGTCGTTTTTGCACTCGGCCTCGGCCTCATCTGGAGCCATCTGCTGCCTGTGCCCGAGTGGCTGCGCGAAGCCGTGCGCACCGAGTTCTTCATCAAGGTCGGCATCGTGCTCCTCGGCGCCACCATTCTCCTCCCCGAGATGATGAAAGCGGGCTTCCCGGGCCTCATCCAAGCGGCGCTCGTCATTCCGGTGGTCTGGTATGTCTGCTACTTCATCTCCCGCAAGCTCAAGGTCGATGACGAGTTTGGCGTCATGCTCTCCACCGCCGTCTCCATCTGCGGCGTCTCCGCCGCCATCGCCGCCTGTGGCGCGATCCAGGGCGACCGCAAAAAGCTCTCCTACGTCACCTCCATCGTCCTGCTCTGCGCCGTACCCATGATGGTGGTCATGCCCTGGGCCATCAAGTCCATGGGCCTCTCAGAAGCCGTCGGCGGCGCCTGGATCGGCGGCACGCTGGATACCAGCGGCTCCGTCGCAGCGGCTACCGAGCAGGTCGGCAAAAATGCCACCAAGGTCGGCGTCATCGTCAAGCTCTCCCAAAACGTCCTCATCGGTGTCGCCGCTTTCATCCTCTCCATCTGGTGGACCATGCGCGGCGGCAAAGGTGGTGCAGGGCAGGGGAAAAAGCCCTCCATCGGCCTCATCTGGGAGCGCTTCCCCAAATTTGTCATCGGCTTCGTCATCGCCTCCGTCGTGTTCTCCTACTTCGTGCCTCCGGCTGTAGCTGAGGCCGCCGCCAAGCCCCTCAAAGGCCTGCGCGAGATCTGGTTCGCCGCCGCCTTCGTCTGCATCGGCCTTGAGACCCGCATCGGTGATCTCTTCAAGCTCGGCGGTGGTCGTCCCGCCCTCGCCTTCCTCGGCGGCCAGGCCTTCAATATCCTCTGGACGCTCCTGCTCGCCATGTGGCTCTTCAGTGGCAGGTGAGGCTCAGCTGGCTGCTGGCCGGTCGCTCACTCAAATGTCAAACGACACCGCCCCGCGTGGCTGCTCTTTGGCAATGATGTGAGCGATGGTGTTCTCGGAAAACCACTGCGTCACCTGATCCCTCAGCCCGCCAAAGATCTGCCCCAGCGCATCATGTTCCGCTCCCGGCACCGGATCAAACGGCCCGTCAAACAGCGTCACCACCTCCCCCAGCGTGATCCGCGCCGGATGCGTCACCAGCTGGTACCCCCCGCCCACGCCGCGCTTGCTGCGCAGCAGGCCGCCGTTCTTCAGCGCCAGCAGGATCTGCTCCAGAAACTTCAGCGGTATGTGCTCCTTGCTCGCCAGATCCTGAATGGAAAAATTCGTCCCCTCGCGCTCACGCCCCATCGCCACCAGGGCGCGGAGGGCGTATTCGGCTTTTTTGGAGAGCTTCATCGTGGAGCCTTACCGAGCATGAAACCCGCCCCGGTGCAAACTGCGATTTGCCGCCGCAGCGTTTCCGCGTCATTCATCCTGCTGCCCTCCGCATGAGCGACGACTTCTTTGCCACCCCGCCTCCCGAGCCGCCACGCGCGGCCGCTGTGGTGCACCATGCGGGCGCGCCTCTGGCCTCTCGCATGCGCCCTCGCACCCTCGCGGAGTATGTGGGCCAGCAGCACATCCTCGCCGAGGGCAAGCTCCTCCGCCGCGCCGTCCAGGCAGACCGCTTTTCCTCCATCATCCTCTACGGCCCTCCCGGCGTGGGAAAGACCACCCTCGCCAACATCATCTCCCAGGAGACAAAATCCCGCTTCGTCACCCTCAGCGGTGTGGAGAGCAGCGTGGCAGATATTCGCAAGGAGGCCGAAAATGCAGGCCACCACCTCCGCCTCTACAACAAGACCACCGTCCTCTTCGTGGACGAGATCCACCGCTTCAACAAGGCGCAGCAGGACGTCCTCCTCCCTCACCTCGAGCGCGGCACCCTCCGCTTCATCGGCGCCACCACGCACAATCCCTTCTTCTACGTCAACAGCCCCCTCGTCAGCCGCTCCCAGGTTTTCACCCTCGAGCCCCTCGGCATCCCTGACTTGGAAGGCCTCATTGACCGCGCACTTGCAGACTCCGATCGCGGTCTCGGCAGCATGCACGCCCGCATTGATCCAGACGCACGCCTCCACCTCGCCACCGTCGCCGATGGCGATGCCCGCCGCTGTCTCAATGCCCTGGAGCTAGCCGTCCTCTCCACCCAGCCAGACGCAGCGGGAGAGATCGTCATCACCCTCGCCGCCGCCGAGGAATCCGTGCAGCAAAAAACCGTCGTCTATGATGGCGATGGCGACGCCCACTATGACACCATCAGCGCCTTCATCAAAAGCATGCGCGCCTCCGATCCCGACGCCGCGCTCTACTGGCTCGCCAAAATGCTCTACGCTGGCGAAGACATCCGCTTCATCGCACGTCGCATCGTCATCGCCGCCAGCGAGGACATCGGCATGGCAGACAGCAATGCCCTCCGCGTGGCCGTCGCCGCTCAGCAGGCCGTCGAGTTCATCGGCATGCCTGAGGCCCGCATCATCCTCGCTCACGCCACCGTTTACAATGCCACCGCCCCCAAGAGCAATCGCGCCTACACGGCCATCGATGCCGCTCTGGACGATGTGAAAAACGGCCGCACACTCCCCGTGCCCAAGCACCTCCGCGACGCCCATCACAAAAAGGCTGCCAAGGAATTCGGCCACGGAGAAGGCTACCTCTATCCCCACAACTACGAAGGCGGCTTCGTGCCTCAGCGCTGTCTGGAAGGCGGCCGCCAGTACTACGATCCCACGGCCAACGGCCTGGAAGCCCGCATCAAGGAGCGCCTCGACCACTGGCGCAAGCTCTGGGAAGAGCAGGGGAATCAGTAATCAGCCGCCTCCAGGCCGGGTTCCAAAAAATCGGCCTTCCTCCCCGTCCACCCAAACGGAGGCTTTATGCTGGATATTATGGAAATTGATAAAATATAAGTTTCACAAATATGTAAAATATCCTTTTTATATTGAAGGTATATAAAATTTACGGTAAGTTGTTCCTAATTCCAAAAAAACCAGCCATGAACAACTCACGTTTGATCACTTGTGGCCTCTATGGAGCTCTGTTGGTCACCCTTTCCGCCTGCGCACTGCCTGGGCAGCCGTTGTTCTCTGCTAAAAAGGGTGTTCCAAAAAAATCCGGCCCTCTCGAGACCGGCGTCAAATACGAGGTGCGTAAAGCATTGACCACCAATGTTCCGTTCCACCCCAGCGCTATCAAGCGCTACACCTTCATGCTCGATGAGCCCAGGCCTCCCTTGGTGCTTGCCTCCTCCATGAGTCGCATTTCTCAGATGCGCGTGCGCACCACTGCCTACACACATAGCGAGAGCGACCACATCGCCTATGGGGTCAAGAGCGCCCTCGGCACCAATCTCCGCTTCGGTGCCGTGCGCAGCGCTGCGGCAGATTGGTCTCGCTATCCCGTCGGCACCGTCTTCCGCATCTCCGGTCAGCCGGGCATCGTCTATGTCGTGGACGACTACGGCAGCGCCCTCGTCGGCACCGGCACCATCGATCTCTACAAGCCCTCCCGCTCCATGATGGACAACTGGGGCGTCCGTCATGTGGACATCGAGGTCATCCAGTGGGGCTCGTTTGAAAGAAGCATGGAACTCATGCGCGACCGCACCAGATGGCGCCACGTCCGCGCCATGATGGACGGCATCGAGGCACGCCTCCGCACCGCAGGCGTCCCCATGAGCAAGGCCCATTACACCGCCGCGCTTTGATGCTCAGTCACACTGCAGTCTCACACACTACTCGCTGATTCAGAGCCGCCGCGTTGAGCGCTCCGCTTGTTTCTTGCTGTCACATGTGCAGCGGTCATTCTCGCTTCATTCAGACTGGCCGTTAGTCTCATGCTGAAGCGCTGAAGCATAAAACTCCCGCGCGCTCAATTCAGCGATATTCTTTGGCCTGCGCCCGCGTTAGAGGGCGGACACATGCGTGCTGTCATTCTTCCGCTGCTTCTCCTCACCCTCAGTTCTGCTTCTGCTCAGGACAAGCCGGTCGCACAGCCGCCCATCACTCCCAGGCAGATGGCCTCGGCTCTGAAGCTCACCGCCACTCCCGAAGGCCAGCAAAAGCTCCACGATCAGGTCATGCGCCTCTTCGGCCGCCAAAATCTCACCCAGGGCAGGGCAGGCGCCAGGATCGAGGCCACCACCGTCGCCTGGGCCATCATCGACACCAAGCCCGCACGCGTCGTCCAGCAGGACGGCACCCTCATTGGCGACATGCTCCCTCTCGGTGACGACGGTCTCCAGGTGCTCGTCACCGAGATGCCAAACTTCACCGAAACCAGCTACCGCGTGGAATCCGAAGGCATGCCCCACATGGCAGGCACCGTGCATGTGGAGCACTACGAATACACTGCCGACAGTCTCCCTCATGCCGATGTGCCCAAAGGCCGCCTCGAAAAATTTGAATGGGCCGCCAGCAAGGTCTTCCCCGAAACCGTGCGCGACGTCACCGTCTACCTGCCATCAGGGTTCCAGCCTGGCGAGGAAACCTGCCTCATGGTCTGGCAGGATGGCTCCCGCCATGCCGATCCCCTCGGCTCCATGCGCGTGCCTGTGGTCTTTGACAATCTCATCCACAAAAAGCAGATGCCACGCACCGTAGGCGTCTTCATCGATCCCGGTCGCAAGCCAAAGCAGAAGTCCGGAGACAAAGCCGCCAACCGTGGCTTCGAATACGACTCCCTCGGGGACGCCTACTCCCGTCTCCTGCTCGATGAAATCCTCCCTGAAGTGCAGAGGCGCTATCAGACAAAGTTCCGTCCGCAGCCCGAGGCCTGCGCCATCGGTGGTGGCTCCTCCGGCGGCATCTGCTCCTTCACTGTCGCATGGGAGCGTCCGGACAAATTCCGCAAAGTGCTCTCCTGGGTCGGTTCCTTCGTCGATCTCAAAGGCGGCCACGCCTACCCCTCCATGATCCGCCTCGCCGAGCGCAAGCACCTCCGCATCTACCTGCTCGACGGCGAAAACGATCTCGACAACAAATTCGGCAACTGGCCCATCGCCAACCGCCAGATGGCGGCCGCCCTCAAATACAAAAACTACGACTTCCGCATCGACTGGACCCGGTGCTTCCACGGCAGCAAAGGCATGGCCCCCATGCTCCCCGAAGCCCTCCGCTGGCTCTGGCAGGATGTCAAATAGCCCCCTCCGGTAAAACGAATGTCCACATTCGTTCTCCATGGATTTTCCACATGAGCGTTCGGCAAAAAAATTAAACAATAAAATAGCCGTATCGCCCCGCACTATTCGCTCGTCCTCAAACCCAATCCCCTCTCCCCGCCCAAGCCTCCGCAGCTCCCGGCTCTCTTCGGGGAGAGGCCGGGTGAGGTGCCGTTCCTCCGCTCAGCAGGAATGCATCGGCACTTCTCACCTGCGTCACCATAGTGGTCCGCACAGTCCCCTGTGCGGCGCTCCGTCAGCTTCCATCACCCACTACCCCAGCAAAGTGATGCGGGCACTCCTGCCCGCACTCCACCTCCGCCAGCCCCCACTGCCCCGCCCTTGCGCCAGCAATGTGGTCCGCACAGTCCCCTGACACCCGCACCACCCAGCGCCCATCCACCGTCACGGCGCCCCCACACTCCACACCGCCCCCACGCTTCCTCTTCTCGTCAGCACCGCCCCACGCCCCGCCTTCAGCACCAGCACATCATTCTGGCTGGCCAGCGTCGCATCACGCGAAGACACCCACGCCGCAGTCACCCCACGCGGATTCTGAAACAGCCACCAGCCGTCATACGCATTTGCTCCAGGCGTCGCATCGCCCTTCCACACCTGCAGGGAGTCCGCCGTGCCCGGGCTCGTCGTGGCGTTGAATGACCCCGCCGCCATCATCCCCAGCCGTGTCGGCGTGGCATCCAGCGGCCACGGGTTGCTGAAAAGATTCAGCCCCGGCGTCACCACTCGCGCAAATGGCGTCGTGCGCACCTGGCCCGTCATCACCAGCGTTCGCGGCGTGGCGCTGCTTCCCTTCAGCATCACCGCCGTCCCCGGCTGGATCACCACCCCGTCCGCCACCGCCAGCGTGGCATCTCCTGCCGCGATCCACTGGTTCCGGCTGCCCGCCTTCAGCAGCCAGTACGTGCGGTAGCCTGTCCCCGTCGCCATCTGTACCTGGTCAGACGTTCCTGGATTGTTCGTGCCATGCAGCACGCTCTTGTCAAAGACCTGCCCCAGCGTCACATGCTTGTGCACGGAGATTCGCGCCCCTGCGATCTCCGGCGGCACCACCGCCAGCGTGTTGGCCGCAGACTCCGTGTCCACCATGAGCACGCGGTCGCCGATGTGCGCCAGGTCAAAGTGATGCCCCGCATGCGCGCCGTCCTTCACTTCCAGGTAGTACTTCGCATCCGCATCCACCACCCCGGGCAGAAAGCTCGCATCACTCAGATACACCGCGCTGTCAGTCGCGGAGTGCGCCAGTCCGCTGAAGATCGGCGTGTTCACCACATTCACGCCCACGGTCTGCATCCCGCTGCTGCTCGTGTACGTCTGCCACGCATAGGGTGCCGTTGCGGCCGTTTCGCCCGTCGTGGTGCATCGCACCTGCAGCCGCACCATGCCGTTCGCGCTGCCAGCCGCTGTGTCCACATTGTTCCACCGCACCGTCAGCGTGCCATCGCCATTGTGGCTCACTGTGGCTGCGGCGTTCAGCGGCGTCCATGTTTTCAGGTCCGTGCTGCTTTGCAGCTGCCACGTCAGGTCACTCGGCCCCAGCGGTCGCACCACGCTGGCGCTCACGTGGCCGTTTTGCGTGTTCAGCCGCAGCACGTCGCCCGCCTGGATGCCGCTGCCTGCGCTCCCTCCCAGGGCATACTCCAGCAGGTCTGGCAGATCATCGCCATCCGCGTTCGTCGTTGCATTGCTCTGCGCACCATTGCTCCGCCCGCTGGAGATCCATTCGGCAAAACTCGTCGGGTATCCCGTCACCGCTTCTCCTGGCGCATGCGTCAGCAGCCGCTCTGTCGGGATCACCTGCAGCGGCTGGCTTGGACTGGCCCACAGCAGCCGCACCACCGCATCGCCGTCATTCGCAAAAAACTCCAGCTTGATCGCCGCAGGCACTCCCGCCTGCAGGTCCACCTCCGCGCTGCTCGTTTCTTCCGCGTGCTTGTTCCAGCGGTTGATGATCAGCTGCCCGTTCACCCACAGCCGCACCCCGTTGTCACTCGTGGTCGCAAAGCTGTGGCGCTCGCTGTGCAGCGGCATCACCACGCCCTGCCATCTCACGCTGAAGTTGTCCGCCCCCAGCCGCGCATCAGGTGCCGCCGCGCTCCAGCGGAAATCCACCGTGCGGTCCGTGCGGCTGTAGCGCAGCTGGTCAAAGCTGGCCCCCGCATAGTAGTCTGCCGCCAGTCCGTTCTGCGTCACAGCAGCCGTGCTGCTCGTGCTGGTGATGTTCACATAGTTCAGCGCCGTCGCCCCCTTGGCTGCTCCGCCATTGTCCAGCGTCAGCCGCCCGTCGCTCACCAGTACGCGCACGCTCTTCACCTGAAACACCCCCGCCGCGCACACCGCACCGCTCCACACCACCGTTCCCTCGGCATTCAGCGTGTTGCTGCTGTCAGCACCTGCATCACCCACGCTCAGCACCAGGTCATACTCGCCATTCGGCACCGCCATCTCCCACTGCGCACCCGCCAGCAGGCGCATCACCGTGTCCTGTCTCTGATCACCCGCCACGTTGCGGTCACGACCCTGCGCGCTGTGGTCGCTGTTCCAGCCAAAAGCCAGCCCGTCACGCGTGCCAAACACCTCGCCATCATCCGCGCAGTAGCCGTTTGGTGTTGGCGCTCCCGTGTTTTGAAAATTGATCTTCACACTCAGCGGCGCGGGCGGCGCATTGCCCAGCACCAGCGTGTTCGAGGCGCTGCTGCCCTGTCCCGCGCTGTCCTGCGCCGCATTCGCTGGCAGGCTCACGCTCACATCACCATCCGCAGCAGGTTGCAGCGTGGCCACCCACAGCGCATCCCCGCCACTCAGAGCCGTGATGTTCCCGTTCGTCACCACAAAGGCGGACGCCTCCAGCCCTGTTACCGCCTCGCTGAACTGCGCCTGAATCATGAAGCCTCCGCTCCCGTTGCCTGCCGTCGCCGTCAGCACCACGCTCGGTGCAGGATCATTCGTCACATCACCACCCGTGCTGTCCATCGGCGCATAGGTCACGCTCAGCAGGTTCGACGCCGCACTCGGATTCTCCGCCGCATCCGCCGTTGCCTCTGCCGGCAGCTGCACCGTCACCACACCCGCCGCCGTTGGCTGAATGTTCAGTCTGTACTCAGCTCCGTTCCCGTTCAGGTCGGAGGCCACACCATTTGCTACCACAAAGTCACTCACGCTCAGCCCTGCAATCACCTCGCTCGCATTCACACTCACGGTGAAGCCCCCGCTCACGCTTTCCGCCGCCGTGCTCAGCGTGATCACTGGCGGTGTCACATCTGCACTGTTCACCACCATAAGCACGTTCGATCCCAGATTGCCCAGCCCTGTTGCGTCCTTCATCACATTCGCAGGGATCGAGAGGCTCACGCTCGCCGCCTTCGGCTCCACATAAAAGCTGAAGCTCGTGCCCGTGATGCTGAATCCGCGCACCACTCCGCCCGCGATCACGATGTCATCCACTGTGAATCCCGTGGCCGCTTCGCTCAACACCCCCGCAACTGGGAAGGATCCGCTCACGCTTCCGCCTGCCGTGGCCAGTAGAATGCTCAAAGGTGCGGGTGCGCTCACCTCTGCGTCGTCAATTTGAGAGAGATAGGACACGACTTGAGACAGCTGGTTGTCTGTAAGCAGCACTCCCTTGTGCGCTCTCACCGCATCCGCCAGTGTCGCCGCGCTGCCATCATGCAGATACGGCGCTGTGCTCCACAGCCCGCGCAGCGTCGGCACATCCAGTCCCGTGATTGGACCTCCCAGTCTCTGCCCGCTTGCAGGTTTGATCGTGCCGATGTCCTCAAACACATTCAGCGCGCTCTTCGTAAAGCGTGCCCCCTCATGGCAGGCCGCGCAGTTTTGCGCACGAAAGACCTGCCTGCCCGCCACCGCATCAGCCGTCAGCGCTCCATTGCTTCCGCGCATCGGGCTGCTGCCCGCTGTGGTCAGAGATTTCACATATGCCGCCAGCGCATCCAGATCCGCGCTCACGCCTGCCTTCGGATCTCCCAGCGGCTGATCCCGCGTGCCGGTGTGAAAGGCCGTGTCGCTCATCAGCCCCAGCCCGTTGGGCAGGTTGCGTATCTGTCCTTCAAAATCCTGGATCTCGTCAAAATTCCCCGTCCAGTGGGAGGGGCCGTGCGTCGCATGCCCGCGCAGGGAGATGTTGTTGCGCAGCCCTTCGCCAAAGCTCGTGAAATCCCACACGCGTCCGTCCTGGTCGCCGTCGTTGTGGCACGCCGCGCAGCTGATGTACTGCTGCAGCGCCAGCCTCTGGTCTTGCGAGTCGTAAAAGAACTGCTTCCCCTTCAGCACCGTGGGACTCAGCTTTTCCGTGGAGATGCATTTCAGTGTCGCACTCGTTGTCGGTGCCGTTTCAGCACCGCTTCTGATCGCGTTCACGTCATGCACCGTCACCGTCCGGTCCATGAAGTTGTGCACATACAGAGTGTTTCCGTCTGGAGACGTCGCCACGCCCTGAGGCGCACGCCCCGCATTAAAACGCAGCAGCTCCTTCTGGTTCCACGCATCCACCACCGCCACGGCACGGCTGCCTTCCAGTGTTGTGAAAAGATACATGCCCGTCGGATCATACGCCGCCGCGCACGCGATCCCCGCATCATTGAAATCAATCCTCGCCGCCAGGTCTTCGCCCAGGCTGCCGAGATCAAGGCGCGACACAATGCTGCGCACCGTGTTGTCATGCGTCAGCGGATTTCCATCACGCAGCGCACCGCGCTTAATGTTGTCTTTTTTGGACGGCACCCATGCATTCGTTCCATCCGGGCTGATCACCGCAGGCCCTAGATAATTCGGAATGCCTCGTCCGGCGATCGAGCTGTCAGCCTCCTCGCTGTGCGCCAGGATCACGCTGCGGCTCACGCTCATGCTCGCCGCATCCAGCACGCACACCACCCCGCCGTATTTCGTGTCGCCATCCTGCGTCACCACCGTGGCCGTGTTCTCTCCAGGCAGCGGCGGCGTGATGAATCTCGTGGCAAACACCTGCGTGCCGTCCGCGCTCACGGAGAGATGCCTCACGCTCAGTCCCACTGTGGCGGCCCCCAGCACCTTGGCTGGATTCGTCGGGTTGAGCTTCAGCACCACCCCGCTGTCCTGCAGAGACACATACGCCGCGCTCCCCGCTGGATCAAACACCACCGCAAACGGGCGCGCTCCTCTCGGCAGAGAAACCGTCTGCGCCACGCTCAAATTCGCGCCGATGATGCTGATGCTCCCGCTCTCGCTGTTCACCACCCAGGCTCGTCCATCCGGCGCTATCGCCACGCTGCGCGGTCCCTTGCCGGTGCCGACGATCCCGCTGCGTGCTCTCGTCACCGCATCAAAGACCGCCACGCTGTCCTGGTCCGGGTTCACCACCCACAGCCTCGCGTTCGCCCCGTTTCGTACCTGATACGCCAGGCTGCTCGACACACTCGGCCTCTTCGCCGTCAGCGGCGCATGCACGGCTTGGTGAAAGCTCGTCGTCACCAGACTCCCCGTGTCATCCCGCACCGTCAGCGTCACCAGATAGCGCCCCGGTTTGGCATAGGTTTTGGAAAAGCTCGCGCTGCTGCTGAAATCCGTCACCGCTGTGCCGTCGCCAAAGTCCCACTGAAACTCCGGCGCGCTGCTTCCACTCGTGGCCACGCTGAAGTTAAACGCATTGCCAGCCTCCACCGGCGGGTTGGTCAGCGGCGCCACTTGCAGGTCGGAGTGCACCGTCCACAGAAAGCTCGCCGTGGCAGCCTCCAGCAGTCCGTCGCTCACCGTCACGCTCACATTCCAGCGGCCCGTGGTCGTGGGTGTGCCGGAAATCAGCCCGCTCACCGCATCCAGCTTCACACCCGGCGGCAGATTGTCGGCGCTGTAAGCTCGAGTCGATGCGCTGTACCCATACGACCTCATCGTCACCGGCACCGCGCTTTTTCCCACTGTCGTGAACTGCGCGTCCGGATGGCTGATCGCGCTGGTCAGAGTCGCATCCACCAGCAGCATCTTCGACTCCGAGTACGGCCCGCTCGCCGAGATACCAAAGAGCATCCAGTATCCCGGCGTCAGCACGTTCACATTGGCTGGTGCCTGCAGCGCATACGCGCCCGGTGCCACCTCGCTGAAGCTCAGCTCTACAAATCGAAGATCACTTGTCACCGAGTGCGTCAGCGACGCCAGCTTGATCATCGTAAAGCGCTTCATCCCCGCCGTGGCCCGCACCGTAAAGGCCAGCCCCGGACCGATCACCTCCGGCGTTTCAGTGATCTCCGGACGCACCGCCGCCGTGCCGTCTGGATTGAAGAGCACCGGCGGTGTGAAAATCTGCGCATCCTGGTGGTCTGCCGCATCTCCGCTCAGCCCGCCACCACCAGACCACACACGTCCGTCTGGCAGCAGCAGTGCCACGGAGTGGTAGTTCCTCGGCACCTGCATGTCTGCCGCCGTGCGCCATGTGCCTGTCGTCGGATTCCAAATTTCCGGCGTCATCACGCTGCCCAGATCGCTGAATTTGATCTGCGATGTGTTCCCCCCGATCGCCATCACCTCGCCCGTCGGCAGGATCACACCATTGGCAAACGTGCGCGCATATTTCAGGCTGCCCGTCTGGGTCACCTTGGGCGTGCTCCCGTTGATGTCCACCACCCACGCCTGGTTTGTCGCTCCGCCGCCCACCGTGCGCCCCGCTCCTTGCAGCAGCTTCCCTTCGGCAAACATCACCATCGCTCCGTCCTTCGGGTAGTAGTAGCCCTGCACGCTCGCGCTCGTGTTGATGATCTGCCCGTTCCCGCTCGGGTCCACCCAGTGCATGGTCTTGGTGGGGCCGGTGTGCGCTATCTTCCCGTTCGGTGCCACATGCAGAAAGGGGTGCCAGATCGACTCAAAATCATTCTCGCTCGTGGCCTGCGTCCAGTCGATCCCTGTGTAGCGCGTCCAGCCCTTGCCCTCCGTCCAGCGTTCAGAGCTGCTGCTCCCGCCGGAGCCGAGCGCCGTGAAGACACTCCCGTCCGGCAGCGCCACGCTCGTGTTGTACCACCGCGGGTCCTGCATGTCGACGGCCTTGCTCCACGTGTCCGTGCGCCAGTCATACACGCTGCTGTCGCGGATCGTGTTGTTGCCCCCGTTCACCAGCAGCCGTCCGTCCGGCAGCAGCGCCACACCACCGCAAAACATGTCATGGTAGGGGTTGTTCACCACCTTGAACTCCCCCGTGCGGTAGTCCCACGTCGCCGCATACGTGGAGGTCCCCATCGGAAACGTGGTCGGCTGGCTGGACGCAAAGGTCAGCAGCCGTCCGTCTGGCAGTTGCGCGCACGTCACCGGAATGTGCGGCGTCCACGGGATCACCTCGCTCCACATTCCCAGTGTCGAGTACTGCACCGGGGATGGCGTCTGCACCTTGGGCAGCTCCGCCGTGGGTGCCAGCAGCGCCGCCTCCGCCGCCAGCGCATCATCCTCCACATGGGTCACTCCGTCCGCATGCACGGATTGGGCGGCCATCGTCAGCGCGAGGATCAGCGTCAGGCCTTTCATCGCGCGGCGGTGGTGGCGTCTTCCTCGCCGGTAAAGCTCTCATCCGTCAGCGTCTTCAGAAAGGCCACCAGATCCGCCTTCTCCTCCGCCGTCAGTTGGATTCCTCCAGCAGGATGCTTCGCCAGATTCGGGTCCAGCGTGGGGCTGTTGCGCACCCCGCTGCTGTAGTGCTCCACCACTTCCTCCAGCGTGGCAAAGCGCCCGTCATGCATGTACGGCGCGGTGCGTGCGATGTTCCGCAGGCTCGGTGTTTTAAACTTCCCCCGGTCCGCCTCATCCTTCGTCACCGCCATCCGCCCGATGTCATCCTCCGTCAGTGCCAGTCCGTTGTTCGCAAACGCCTGGCTCATGAAAAGCGTCCCTCCGTGGCAGTGAAAGCAGTCCGCTCCACGCAGCCCGCGCTTCGGGTCAAACTCCGTCACAAACAGCCTCAGCCCCCGCTTCTCGCTCTCCGTCATCTCCACCACTTTCCGCGCCGCACGGTCAAACCGTGACTCCTGCGAAACCAAAGTGAGAAGATACTGCTCCAGCGCCTTGGCAATCCCTTCCGTCGTGATCGCACTCACCCCAAACGCCGCGCGAAACGCCTCCACGCACTTTGCATCCGCACTCAGCTTCGCCACCACCTTGGGCAGGGTCTCGTTCATCTCATGCGCATCCTGGATCGGCATCAGCACCTGCTGCCTCAGCGTCGGCGCACGTCCATCCCAGAAGAAAGCCTGCTGCCATGCCAGATTAAAAAGCGGCATCGCATTCCTCTTACCCACCTGCTGCTCCGCCCCAAGGCTGAAGCGCCGCACATCCGCAAACGCATGCCCCTGGTCATGGCACGACGCGCACGCCTGCGTCTGGTTCACCGACAGCCGCTTGTCATGAAACAGCCTCCTCCCCAGTTCCACTCCCTCCTCGGTCAGCGGGTTGTCCGCCGGCAGCATCACTTTCGGAAAGCGCTGCGTCATCGCCGGCGTGTAGGCATGCGTCCCGGCCGGCAGCGGGGCAGGGGGGCTGGCATACGCCGGAGTCTGATACACATCATACCTCAGGCCGCGCACCCGGAACGACTGCTCGATCCGGCTCGTGATCCGCATCGCCAGCTCATCGCCCTCTCTCGAGTGGGTTGAGGTGCTGTCTTTGCCGAATCCGACACAAGAAAGCACCTTTTCGACGTCGAAATCCAACGTCAAAGTCAGCGGCCTCCCGCCCCGAAATTCGACCGGCAGTTCCACCGTCATGAGCTGCGGCATGTTCGCGATGTGGTAGGAAAATCCATCCTCTTTCCCCCCGTTCTGGAATCTTCCCTCCAGCGCCAGAAAGATATATCCTCCCATCCACCCCCAGTGCAGCCCGTTCACCTGCGGGTTCAGCGCATGATCTGCGGCATATCCGTGCGGATCAGCACGATTGGTGGCATCATCCACCCCGATGTGGAAGCGGATGTCCGAGTACTCACCCGCCGGTATGCCCGATCCCTTGGCCGTCAGCTTTCCAGTCCCTGCGCTCAGATACGCAAACCAGTCACGCGATTCCACCCACGTCCCATCCGTTCGCCGCAGCGCCAGACCTGAGAGCAGAAAGTCCAGCCGAGTGATACGTGCTGGCTGCGCTGCTGACAGCGGCTCATTCATCCTCAATGCTTTGACCCCTGCCATCGGCGCTATCTCCAGCCTCATTTCCTGCGCCATCACACCCGTCCCCATCATCATCACCCCCAGTGCCAGACCCCTCAAAAGGGGTGTGGTTGGCGCCTGCGCAAGCAAGCATCTCGTGGAAGTGAGGCGCATAAATGACGGCTTTTTTCGTTTATGACGCACGTTTCTATAATTAGCATAAGCCTCAAGTCAGGTCTTTGTAAGATCGGGCTGCGGGCTTGGTAACTTGGGTGCACTGCTTTCCTCATGATTCGCGCTCTTTGGCTCTCCTTCATTTGCCTGCATCTCCCTGCACTGGCTCAGGAGGTGAGCGTGGATCTCGCTGGCCCTGAAATCTTCCCCAAGAGCTGGCTCACCCCAGCCGTGAATGCCCAGGCCACGCTGCTGGAGCCGCACCTGCGCGAACCATCACGCACCCTGTTGCAGCAGGCGCTCGCCAAATACCCGCAGGCTGTGCTGCAAACCCACCTCAAGCATGTCTATGTGATCGGTCGCCTCTCCTACAGCGGCGTGCCCACCGGCGGCACCAATTCCCGCAATGAAGTCTATCTGGCCAACACCGGAACAGCCTCAGAGCCAGTGCTTGAGGGCATCTTCCACGCCGAGTTTTCCAGCATCCTCCTGCGCAATCTGCCGCAGAACCTTGATCAAAAACGCTGGCACGAGATCAACCCTCCCGGCTTCCACTACCTCGGCAGTGGGGTGCAGGCCATCAAGCAGGGCAAAGCCTCCCGCAAACCCGACCCTGCGCTGCAGGCGCTGGGTTTCATGCACTCCTATGCGCAGGCCAGCCCGGAGGAGGATTTCAATTCCATCGCCTCGCGTCTCATGATGGGAGATGCAGCACTATGGGGCGCCATGCAGCAGTTTCCCAAAATGCGTGAGAAGGCAGAGTTGGTCATCGCTTTCTACACCAAGCTGCATCCCGAGTTCACCCGCGAACGCTTTGAAGCGTTTCGTGCCAGATAGTCCTCGCTTAGCGGCGGCGGCGGATGATCCATGCGAGCCCAAAGCTGGCAATCAAGAGGGCGCTGCCCGGTTCCGGCACTGCCGTCAGGCCGATCACGAGACCGTCCTGCCAGTTGCTGGGATCTGCTTCTGGGGCAAAGGTGTTGATCGTGGAGTAGCTGTGCTGCGCCGTGTATGTGGCGAAGAAGCCCGAGCCATCCTTCGAGGCCACATCACTGAGGATGCTCTGGAAGATGGCCGAGCGGGCGTCGTCCGTGGCATTGCCGTGTCCGGCGTAGTAGTCCAGATAGTCGCTCATGTCGGTAAAGTCCGACTTCGGCGGCTTGCCCTCCGTCTGCGCCAGGAAGTCCTGCACCGCAAACATCGCATTGTAGAAGCTGTCGTTGTTGTTGAAGTTGTTAAAGTCGCCGCTTTGCTCCAGAAAGCGTCCAGATGCGCCAGCCAGCGTGTCCCAGGGCAGGTAGGTGTCCAGCACGTATTCCATCACCGTGATCTGCTTGGGGACGATGCTGGCGTAGAAGCTTGGGTCAGCTGCGTAAGTGTTGTTGTAGCGCTCGGTGTTCTGCACGGTCCAGCCGTCGGTGAAAGACAGGCTGTTGGCGGTGATGGTCTGGTTGCTGATGGCGGGCGGTCCGGGCTCGATGCACATCCACCAATAGGTCTGACCGCCAATGACATACTGCCCGATCACGTCTCCGTTATTATCCAAACCAGTCACGGAAACCGTCGCAGCCGATGCCGAGACGGTCCAGGCCGCAAAGAGCAGGGTGAAGAACCGGGGGAATGTCATGATGTTATGAAATTTATAATAAGAATGAGATAAATCGAGGTTTATTTTGTTAAAAATGTGAAAATAAGACTCAATAGAACTTGGGTGGAGCCTCGCAGGTGGGGCTTGGCTTGCGCCGGGCTGGGGTTGCCCTAGGCTGCAGGCACTGATGTCGCGTATTTTCCAAGGGCTGCTGGGATGGTGGGCCGTCCTACTTTTGGCGGCGGCGGCCTCCTATCTGGCGGCTGACCTCTATTATTACCACGGGCCCTTGGACCGCTGGCTGCGGGGTGGAGTCGTTGCGGAGGTGGGCGGTCAACCCATCTCAAGGCGGGAGCTGGCGGTGGCACTGAGATTGGAATTGTGGAAACGGGATGCCGCATGGCCTCCTTGAGTCCCGAGTCCCAGCATCAGCTTCGCCGGGAGGTTCTGGACCGTTTGATCGATGACCGTCTGGTGCGGATCTTCCGTCTGGAGGACGACCCCGGAGGCGCCGCTCCCAGCCCATCGGCCCGGCAGGAGGCGGACATGATGCAGCGGCAGTTTGCGGAGCCAGAGGAGGCACCCAGCCGCATGGCGGCGCAGCATCTGACGTCCAAGACCCTGACGGCGCAGATCGAGGAGTCTCAGCGCGATGAGGCCTGGATCGCCGCACAAATTCAGCCCGAGGTGGCCAAGATCACCCCACAGGTGGTTCAGGCTTGGTATGAGCACCACAAGGAGGCACTCCGCATCCCGCACGCCTGGCATGCGGCTCACCTGTTTCTGGCCCAGGCCTCGCCTGGAAAGCCGGACCGGGAGGCTGAGATCAGAGAGCTGCAGCAGCAGATGCTGGCAGGGAGGAGCACCCTGGCGCAGCTCGCTGCAGCTCACTCCGAGGACGAGCGCAGCAGAAAGCTGGGTGGGGATCTGGGCTGGTTCACCCACGAGCGCATGCCGGCGGATTTCATCGCAGCCGTGCGCGGGCTGCGGGTGGGCCAGGTGAGCGGGCTGGTGCGCACGCGCCTGGGCTGGCACCTCATCCTGCTGAAAGAGCAGAGGGCCTCACACCTTCCAGCGTTTGACGAGGTGCAGGTGGAGATCAGCGCCATGCTGACCAGCCAGCGCCGGGAGTCGGCGGTTCAGGAACTGCTGGCAGCCCTGCGAAAGCGCACCCAGCTGCTGATTCAAGATGAGGTGATCAGCAGCACCGAGCCTGCACGGTGAGGATTTGCACGGCAGGAAATGCACGCTAAGGGCGTGGTCATGAAACCCAACGTTGGCATTCTCGGGCTCGGCATCATCGGCAGTCGTGTGGCGGAAAATCTGCGCAAGGCAGGACATGAAGTGTTTGTCTGGAGCAGGAGCGCGCGCCCGGTGCCAAATTTCCTCGCCTCGCCGCACGAGGTGGCAGAGGCCGCCAGCATCATTCAAATCTTCGTGCGCGACAGCAAGGCGCTGCTGGAGGCCATCGACGACATGAAGCCTGCCCTCAAAGCGGGGCACCTCATCATGAACCACGCCACCGTCAGCAAGGCCGCCACCCTGGAGGCGGCAAAGCGCGTGCAGGAGGCTGGTGCGGCGTTTCTCGACGCTCCCTTCACCGGAAGCAAAATGGCCGCACAGAATGGCAAGCTCTGCTACTACATCGGCGGCAGCGATCTGCTGCTGGAGCGCGCCCGCCCCGTGCTGGAGGCCAGCGCCGCCAAGATCCTGCCCCTCGGAGAAGTGGGAGATGCCATGGTGGTCAAGATCGTCACAAACCTCGTCTCCGCCGTGATCGTGGAGGCCGTGGCCGAGGCGGCGGACATTACCAAGGCGAACGGCATTGCCCTGGAAAAACTGCACGAGGCGCTGGAGAGCAACGCCAACTACTCCACGCTCATCGGCATGAAGCTGCCCGCCATCATCAAGGGCGACTACGAAGCGCACTTCTCCCTGCGCAACATGCTCAAGGACGCCGACTTTGCCCGCGAGCTGGCCACTGAGGCCAAGCTGAACACACCCGCACTGGACTGCACCGCCGCCACCATGCGCGCAGGTGTGGATGCCGGAAAAGGCGATCTCGATTTCAGTGTGATCGGTCAGCGTTAATCCAAACTGCCATGAAAAGACTGACGATGCTCCTGTTTGCGCTCGCATTCGCGGGCTTGGCCGCTGCCGAAGAATCCCCGCTCTGGGATCTCGCCAAAAACGACCTCCCGGCGGTGGAGAAGGCAGATGGTGTCGTGAAGCTGCACGATGGCGCATCCTTCGCCGTGCCTGCGGAGGCTTTTCCAGATCAGAAGAACTTCACCGTGCAGGTCACGCTTTCTTTGGATGCTCTGGTGCAGGACTCCGTCTTTACGGTGATGAACAAACAGGGCAGCGACAAGGACGACGGTTTTGCCATGTTTTTCAATTACAAGGACAAGCCGTATTATGCGCGGCAGGTGAACTCCGTCGTGAACAAGATCCTCATGGTCGGTGGTTCGCTCAACGGTCGCAATGAGCCCGAAATCAACAAGCCCTGCACCTTCACCCTGGCCGTGCGCAATGGGCTGGCGACTTTCTACATCGATGACGCTCCCATCAAAAAGTGCTTCATGGAGCTCGTTCCTAACAGCGGGCCGATGTGGATCGGGCGCAACGACAATCCGAAATCCAAGACCATGCCCGTGACGGTACAGAGCGTGAAGGTTTTCGGGCCTGCCTTCAGCTACGTCTCAAAGAAGGAGAGCACAGGCCAGTTCCCACGCGGTGCGGTGGCTGGCAAGGGCTGGGCCCTGGACGTGCCAAAGATCGAGCACCCGGAGTGGCCCAAGGTGCTGATCTACGGCGACTCCATCTCCATGGGCTACAGCGGCTCTTTCATTCCCGAGATGCTCAAAAAGAATGTTTATACCTTCCATTGCGTCCACTTTGTGGGTGGCGACGTGCCGGAGCAGGCGCTGACCGAAATGGCAGGTCGCTACAAGTTTGACGCCATTGTTTTCAACAACGGCCTGCATTCCCTGCACTGGACGCCTGCCCAGGTTTCCGATGTGGTGGTGCTGGAGCGGATGCAGAAACTGACGCGTTGTTTCAAGAATGGTGCGCCTCAGGCCAAAATCTTCTACCTCATGACCACTCCGCACACGGCCGCACGTCCTGCCCCGGACAAACCTGTCACTGCACTTGGAGACAAAAATGACGTGGTGATGCGCCTCAACACTCTTTCCGCCCAGGTGATGAAACAGGAGGGAATCGAAGTGATCGATGCCTACGCCCTGCTGGCCGCACATCTGGACCTCGCCTCAGGAGACAACTACCACTGGCAGACTCCAGCCTATCAACTGCTGACCCAGGAGATCGCCAGCCGCGTGCTTCCTGTGCTGGGGAAATGATCTCGAACGAGTAGCCTGACGCTCAGGACTTCACCTCGACAGAGGGCTGTCCTGTTACGGGCTTGAAGGTGCGGGTGGGGGCGTCGATGAAGACGTTCATCTGCTGACCGACGAAGAGCGGCAGGTCGCCACGGGTGAAGCTGAAGATGACCTGCAGCACGCGTGTGTCCACGCGCTCGGTGCTGTCTCCGGTGAGGGAGCGTTTGGGCAGGACGTAGGGTTCAAAGCGTACGAACTTGAGCGGGGTGCTGATGTCCTTGTTGCCGCGCAGGGAGCCGGTGGCCACGGCACCGGAGCGGATGCGCCAGGCGTCGTCCTCATCCACATCGGCGCGCACGTAGAGGGGATCCACGCTGCCGAGCATCATGAGCGGTGTGCTTAGCATGCCTGCGGGCGCGTACTCGCCCAGATGGATTTTGATCTGCAGCACCTGCCCGCTGACGGGTGCGCGAACGGTGAGCTTTTCCAGTTCGGTCTGAGCGCTGGCCAGCTGGGCCTTGGCCTGCGCCAGCTGCGCCTCGGTGATGCGGACGGCGTTGCGGCGCTTGTTGGTGTCCTCGGCGCTGACAGCTCCCTTGTCTCCGACGTTTTCATTGAAGGCCAGCTCGTCCCTGGCGTCTGCCAGCTGGGCCTCCACGACTTTGACTGTGTTTTCGCGCAGGGCTATCTCGGCGCGGTGGGTGCGGTCGTCGAGAGTGAAGAGGGGATCTCCCGCTTTCACCTGGCTGCCGATTTGCACAGCGATGTGCGCCACGACGCCACCCACGGTGGTGCCGATGGCGATGTTTTCCGTGCTGGCCTCGATGATGCCAGCTCCTGCCACAAAAGCGCTGTAAGGGGAGTGTGCGGGACTGGCGACTGGTTTGGCCGGAGGAACGGATTTGGCGCCTTGAAAAGAGACGACAATGCCGAGGATGACGCCTGCCAGGGCAAGTGCGGGGAGGATGTATTTGCGGATCATGGCGTGCGAGAGTGTGTCAGGATGCAGCGGCGTTTTTTTGCGGAATTTCGATGCCGGTGATGCGGCCGTCCTCCATGTGGGCGATGCGGTCGGCAAAGTCGAAAATGCGCGCATCGTGGGTGACGACGATGAGGGCGCGATTGGAGGCGAGAGCGAGCTCGCGCATGATCTGCATGACCTTGCGGCCGGTTTCGCTGTCGAGCGCGCTGGTGGGTTCGTCGCAGACGATGATGTCAGGCTGGTGCACGAGAGCGCGTGCGATCGCGACACGCTGCTGCTGGCCGCCGGAGAGATCCACGGGGGAGGATTCCAGCATGCGTTCGTCAAAGCCCACACGGCGCAGCATCTCACGTGCCTGGGCCACTGCAGCCCTGCGGTTCATGCCATTGATGACAAGCGGGGCGGAGACGTTTTCCGAAGCGGTGAGGGTGGGAATGAGATTGAAGGCCTGGAACACGAAGCCGGTGTGCGAGCCACGAAAGCGGGTGATCTCCTGCTCCGTCATGGAGAGGTAATCCTGGTCGAAGACAGTGCATTCCCCGCCATCCCGACGCAGCACACCGGCGATGATGGAAATAAGTGTCGTCTTGCCGCAGCCGGAGGGGCCCACGAGCATGAGCAGCTCGCCGGTGCGCACTTCGAGATCGACCCCACGCAGAGCCTGGAAGGCGGTGGCGCCTGCACCAAAAGTTTTGGTGAGTCCATGGCAGCGCACGGCGATCCGAGAAGTGGAATGTGGAGGAAGCTCGGACATGCGGAAAGTAGTCAGCTGCGGAAGACCACGGCGGGCTCCAGTTTCATCACTTTGCGGATGCTGAGTGCAGCGGCCGACAAACAGATGAACATGATGGCAACAGCGGAAATGAGCAGAAGCTGCCAGGGCAGAAGGAAGGCGATCTGCGTGCGCCCGCTGAGCAGTCCGCCCCAGGCGGAAGCAAGGCCAACGCCGAGACCGTAGCCGATGGCACCCACGATGAGGGCCTGCAGCAGGATCATCTTGAGCAGCGTACGGTTGGTGGTGCCCATGGCCTTGAGCGTGCCGAAGTAGCGCAGGTTATCGAGGGTGAAATTGTAGAAGGTCTGGCCTGAGATGGTGATGCCGACAATGAATCCCAGCGCAACAGCGGTCAGGAAGTTGATCGGCATGCCGGTGTATTTGAGATAGTAGTAGAAGGTGAGCGTCTTGAATTTGGAAGGTGTGTAAGCGCGCAGATGAGTCGCTTCTTGAATGCGCTGGCACACGGCCTCGGTGTCTTCTCCAGCGCTGGCCTTGGCGATGACAAAGGAGAGCAGCTTGCGCTCCTGCGGAGCGAAGGTGGTGGCGCGGGAGTAGGTGGTGTAAATGACGGGATTGGCCTGGAAGGTGGCGGTGACCTGGCAGATGCCCACGACGTAAACGCGGTGGTCATTGAGTTCGAGGGAGTCACCCACCTTGAGCGGAATGCGGCTGCCGTCCGGAGCGCGCCTTGCCAGCTTTCCCTCGGCGCCGGCTTGGTCCACGATGACACCATCGCTGCGGCGGAGATCAGAGAGCTGGCCGACGAGCATGCGCGGCGGGCCGCCGATAAGGGTCTCATCATCAAGGCCGATGGCGATGCAGGTCTGGAAGGTGCCATTGTCCAGGCGCGCGCGCAGGGAGCCTTTGTAAAGCGGCACAGCCCACTCCACCCCGGTGACGCCGCGGACCTGGAGCACCTTGGTTGCCTGAAGGGGCTTGATGTCGTCGATGTACTGCACCTGGGGATCGACCACCCAGATGTCTGGCATGGAAACATCGGTGAGAAAGCTGAAGGTGCGTGCCATGACACCCGCGAAGATGGCTGACTGCTGCGTGATGAGCAGGGAGGCGAAAGTGAGGCCGATGATGATGCCGATGTATTTGGCGCGGTCGCCAATGAGCATTTTCAGCGCGTAGTAATACATGACATGATGAGGTAAAATCGGCGGCAGGGAAGACAACAAGCAAATGTCTTCATATCTTGTGCGTGGATGAACCTAAACAGCCGGGGGAGGCGCTGGGTTCGAGGTTGACTTCATGTGACGGAAATTTCAAAGAGAGTCATGCCCGAGGCGACGAACAGCGATGAAGAAGCGGATCTTCTGATGAAGAGCCCGCAGGACCGGCTGCCGCCTATGCCATGGATGGTGTGGCTGATGGGGGCTGCCGCGTGCGCGGCGCTGATCCTGGTGGTGACGCACCTGACAGAAGAAGAGGAATTTTTGAGCCTCCTGAAGCAGATGGATTTGAGGTGGCTGCTGCTGGCGCTGGTGCTGCAGGCCGGCACCTATCTGATGCAGGGCGTCGTATGGCGTGTGGCCACGGGTGCCACGGGGCATGAGCTGCCCCTGGGCAAATCTTATCAGATCAGCCTGGCGATGCTGTTTGTGGACCAGGCGCTGCCATCTGCCGGGATCAGCGGCGTGGCGGTGGTGTCTGGTGCGCTTTCACGCATGGGACTGCCACGTGCGGTGGTGGCCTCAGCCGTGCTGGTGGACAATGGCATGTACTACCTGGCCTATGCAGCGTGCATGGGGGTGGCTCTGGCGGTGGCGCTGTATCATGCCTGCCTGCCGGTGTGGGTGGATGTGGCGATGCTGATCTTTGTGCTGGCAGGCGCGGGGATGTGCTGGGTGCAGCTCTCGCTGCCAAACGGCGGCATGCGCTGGCTGAAGCCCAGGCTGAGGCGCTTTGCCAAACTGGCCAAGCTGGCGGACTGGCTGGAGCATGCGCATCCGGCCATCGTGAAGAACAAGCGAGTGCTGTTTGCGGCCTTTGCGCTGCATGTGGTGAATTTTCTGCTGGATGCCACGACGATCTGGGTGGCGGCGCGCGCGCTGGGCGTGACGGCTTCTCCGGGCGGGGTGTTTTCCAGCTTCATGGTGTCCACGCTCTTCCGCACGATCGGGATCATTCCGGGAGGGCTTGGCACGTTTGAAACGGCGTCTGTGATGTCTCTGAAAAGCATCGGTCTGCCGCTGTCTCTGGGGCTGTCTGCGACGCTGCTGTTCCGCGGCCTGAGCTTCTGGCTGCCGATGGTGCCGGGGCTGGTGTGCGCGAAGCGGATGCTGAAAAATTAAGATCAGCGCTGCTCAAGACGTGCGAACATGATGCGTTTCATCATTTCGCTGGTGAGGAGGTAGAGCAGGGTGATGCCAGCAAGCGTGAGCATGAAATACCAAGGCGGCGGCACGAGGCCGAAGAGTGCTCCGAGCGGTGTGTAGGGCAGGAAAATGACGCTGCCTGCCACGGTGAGCGTGGCAGCGGCAAGAATGCGGCCGGGACGGCTTTTAAAAATGGAGCGGTGCGTACGAATGACCATGACGATGAACATCTGTGTCAGCACGGACTCAATGAACCAGCCGGTCTGAAACTGACTTTCGGTGGCATGCAGCAGAAGCAGCAGCGCGCCGAAGGTCAGGTAGTCGAAGACAGAGCTGACAAGGCCGAAGGCGACCATGAAACGGCGGATGAACTTCTGATCCCAGCGGCGGGGCTTCTGCACCTGCTCGGGATCGACGGAATCGGTGGCAATGGTGAGCGCGGGGAGGTCTGAGAGGAAGTTGTTGAGCAGGATCTGCTTGGGCAGCAGCGGGAGGAAGGGCAGGAAGAGGGAGGCTCCGGCCATGCTGAACATGTTGCCGAAATTGGCACTGGTGGCGATGAAGATGTATTTGAGCGTATTGGCGAACGTGATGCGGCCATTGCGTACACCGCGCGCCAGGACGCCGAGGTCATGGCGCAGCAGCACGATGTCCGCAGCCTCCTTGGCCACATCCACTGCACCATCGACGGAGATGCCCACATCGGCGGCGTGGAGTGCGGAGGCGTCATTGATGCCATCGCCCAGATAACCGACGACGTGACCCGCCTTGCGCAGGGCGATGAGGATGCGCTCTTTTTGATTGGGCTCGGTCTCGGCAAAGATGTCCACCTCGCTGACGCGATTGACGAGCGCGGCGTCGTTCATCTGGTGCAGGATGTCTCCGGTGAGCACCTCCGGGCTGGCGATGCCCATCTGCGCGCCGAGGCGCTGGGCCACGAGGCGGTTGTCTCCGGTGATGACCTTGAGCCCGACGCCGAGCTGGCGCAGCTCCTGAATGGCCTCTGCGGCTCCGGCTTTCGGTGGGTCGTCAAAAAGGAGGAAGCCGGTGAAGGTCATGTCCTGCTCATCATCCTTGTTGATCACGGGATCATCAGTGACATCCCGGCAGGCAAGGCCGAGCACGCGGTGGCCGGCGTGGCTGTAATCTGCAAAGCGCTGCTGCAGGGTGTCACGAAATGCCTCGATGGGCTGATCCCCGCCGGAAGCTGCCACCTTGGTGCAAACGGCGAGCACATTGGTGAAAGCCCCCTTGGTGATCATGAGGTGGCGGTGTGAGCCATTGGCATGCTCCACGACAACGCTGAGGCGCTTGCGGATGAAGTCGTAGGGCACCTCGTCAAACTTGTGCCAGCCGGAGATGTCGAGGCCGGTTTCGGCACGCAGCGCGGCATCAATGGGATTGGTGAAGCCGCTTTCAAAGGTGGCATTGAGCACGCCGTGCAGGCGCACGGTGTCGCTTGCGTTCCCCTGCGCATCATGCGCGGCAAGGAGGCGCACGCGGCCCTCGGTGAGGGTGCCGGTTTTGTCCGAGCAGAGGACATTCATGCTGCCGAAGTTTTCGATGGAGGAGAGGCGGCGGACAATGACCTGATCCTGCGCCATGCGCTTGGCACCACGCGCCAGAGTGATGCTGACGATGGCAGGAAGCAGCTCGGGGGTCATTCCCACGGCAAGAGCGAGCGCAAACATGAAAGCCTCCAGCACAGGACGGTGGAAGAAGACATTGATGGCAAAAATGGCGATGACGAAGAGCAGCGTGACCCTGATGAGCATTTCGCCGAAACGGCGCAGCCCGCGCTCGAAATCCGTCTCTGGGGCCCGCAGACGCAGGCGCTCTGAGATGGTGCCAAACTCGGTGTCTGAACCCGTGTCCATGATGAGGACACGTGCGGTGCCGCTGACGACATGGGTGCCTTCAAAGACGGCGTTGGTACGCTCGCTCTGGCGGGCGTCGGCGGCCACAGTGCCGGCTTTTTTCTCGGCGGGGTAGCTCTCTCCGGTGAGGGCGGATTCATCGACGAAGAGGTCCTTGGACTCCAGCAGGAGGCCGTCTCCGGGGATGGTGTCTCCGGCGCTGAGGAGGACGACGTCTCCTGGCACCACCTGCTCGGCGGGGACTTCGATTTTCTGATCATCTCGCAGCACGGTGGCGCGGGCCTGGATCATGGCGAGGAGCGCAGCCACGGCATTGGCGGCGCGGTACTCCTGCCAGAAGCCGAGCAGCGTGCTCATAAGCACGACGGTGGAGACGATGAGGACATCCATCTTGTCTCCGAGAAAGGCGGAGATGGACATGGCCACCAGCAGCAGAATGACGAGCGGGCTGCGGAACTGATTGAGCAGCAGACGCCAGGGGCCGCGGCTGGTTTTGCGCAGATGCGTGCTGGATTCAGCGAGGCGGGTGGCGGCCTCTGCAGAGGTGAGGCCGCTGCTGCGTGAACGTACCTGGCTTAGGGCTGCATCAATGGCGAGCAGGTGAATGTTCATGCGTGCCATCTGTCCGGCGGCGGAGCGTTTTTGCAATGGGACAGTGGTGGCATGAGTGTGACGAACGACTCATCTCATTGAATGCAAAGGCAGTGTCAGCGGGATTTGGAGTCGATCTTTTCGCAGCAGATCTCGAAGGCCTTGAGCACACCGAGGCCGAGCAGCGCAGGCGGCAGCAGGCGGGAGGTCAGAGTGGAGGTGATTCGTGCCAGCATGCGCGGCGGTGCGAGATTCAGCACGAGGCCCACCCCGAGCGCGGCGGCCACGGCCTTGGCGGGCTGCTCGCGAACGTAGTCTTCCACACTCTGGAGTGTGCGCTGGATGGAGAGCTCAGCAGCATGGGGTGGAGGTGTGTGCTTCATGACCGTGTGAAGATAGGTGATGGCAAAGGCAGGGCTCCGCGCTTTTTGGCGATTTATAGATGGAAGATGCGCGGAATGGCACAATGAGCCAGCTGAATTCAGCCGCACGCCGACACCTTGTGCTCCAGTGCGCGCCGGGCCAGCCATTTGCGGCCTTCTTCCACCCAGAGCACGCTGCTGCCGATGAGGCCGAGGAGAAGGAAGTCCGCCAGGGGGATCGGCACGGTGTGGAAGATGCGGTTCATTGACCCGGTGTAGATGACAATGAGCTGCAGGATATTGCCAAGCACGAGGCCGCCTACGAGCCATGCATTCTTCAGCACATCGAGATTGAGGGCCGATTTCAAGGTGCTGCGGCAGTTGAGCAGATTGAACCACTGGCAGACGACCACCAGGGTGAAGGTTTCGCTCTGCACCAGTTCAAAGGGGGCGGAGGTCGTCAGACGCCAGGTGAAGAAGCTGAAGATCGCGATCACGGATGTCGTGGACATGAGGAGGAGCCGGCCAAACATGGAACGGGTGATGAGCGGTTCATTCACCGGTGTGGGAGTACGGCGCATTTCGTCCCCTTCAGGGCCCTCCATGACGAGGTTCACGGTCACGGTGCCCTCGGTGACGATGTTGATCCACAGTATCTGCACAGCCGCCAGAGGAAGGGGATAGCCGCAGAGCAGCGCCAGAAGAAGCACGAAGATTTCGTCGATGGAGGTGGCGAACAGGAACAGCATGACCTTCTTGAGGTTCTGATAGACGAGGCGGCCTTCGGCGACGGCTTTGATGATGGTGGCGAAGTTGTCGTCTGTGAGGACGATTTTGGCCGCGCCTTTGGCGACTTCGGTGCCGGTGATTCCCATGGCGACACCGACATCGGCCGCGGCCAGGGCTGGGGCGTCGTTTACGCCATCTCCCGTCATGGCCACGACTTTTTGCCGGGACTGGAAGGCGGAGACGATGCGCAGCTTTTGCGCAGGGTGCACGCGTGCAAAGACCGAGATGCGATCGAGGTTGGCCCGGAGGTCCTGCTCCGGCATCAATTCGAGCTCGCTGCCATCCACAGCGAGATCTCCGGGCTGTGCGATGCCCAGTGCGGTGGCGATCGCCAGGCCGGTGGCTTTGTGATCGCCGGTGACCATGACGGGGCGGATGCCTGCGGCCTGGCATTCGGCGACGGCGGCGCGCACTTCATCGCGCGGCGGGTCCATCTGCGCCAGCAGACCGAGGAAGCGAATGCGCCCGCGAAAGGGATCAAAGCCTGCGCGCTCATCCAGAGGAGCGTCCCGTACTTCGCCAACGGCGAGCACGCGCAACGCCTGCGCGGCGAGGGTGTCCGCAGCCTGCTGTGTGCGGGGCAGGTCGAGAGTCGCCGGGTCGCAGAGGACTAGCAGCATTTCGGGCGCTCCTTTGAAGACGATGCGCCTTTCCGAGCCGTTCTGGTGCAGCGTGGCCATCATCTTGGTGGCTGAATCAAAGGGGATCTCCGCATGGCGCGGCCACTGGTGGCGCAGTGTTTGTGGCTCCACGCAGCCTTTGAGCGCCACGGTGAGAAGCGCTGCCTCGGTAGGATCTCCCAATGGCCTCCAGCGGGAGTCTGCGGCATCTGGTGGCACGAGCTGCGCGTCGTTGCACAGCACGGCGGCTTCCAGCAGGGCGCGGAGTGTGGCGTCATCCTGTGCGGTGATGTCCGCGTCCCCACAGGAGAGACTGCCTGCCGGAGAGTAGCCGGTACCGTGGGCGTCTATCTGCCTGCCGTCCGCCAGCAGCAGGGTGGTGACGGTCATTTCGTTCCTGGTGAGGGTGCCCGTTTTGTCGCTGCAGATGATGCTGGTGGAGCCGAGAGTCTCCACGGCGGCAAGACGACGCACGATGGCGCCACGCCGTGCCATGCGCTGCATGCCCACGGCCAGTGCGATGGTCATGGCCACCGGCAGCCCCTCAGGGACCATCGAGACCAGCTCACTGACGGCCACCATGAAAATCTGGGTGAAGGGGATGCCGCGCATGAGGCCAAAGGCGAGCATGATGCCAAACAGCAGAACCGCTGCGGCCACGAGCCACTGGCCGAACTGCTGCAGGCGAAGCTCCAGCGGTGTTCTGGGCTCCCTGGCCGCAGTGGTCAGCCCGGCGATTTTTCCGACTTCCGTCTGCAGGCCTGTGGCGACGACCACCGCACGCCCGCGGCCCGAGGTGAGGTGGGTGCCGGAGAAGAGCATGTTTTTGCGGTCTCCGAGCACGGTATCCTCCGGCAGGACATCGGTGTGTTTCAGCACGGGCAGTGACTCGCCGGTGAGTGCCGCCTCGGTGGCTTCCAAAGCGGATGCTTCAAGCAGACGTGCATCGGCGCCGACGGCATCTCCAGCGGCAAGGAGCAAGATGTCTCCGGGAACCAGCTCGCGTGCTGCGATGACCGTTTCATGCCCATCTCTGATGGTGCGAACATTCAGAGATGACATGGAACGCAGCCCGGCCATGGAGTGCTCGGCACGTCCCTCCTGCAGTGCGCCGATGACGGCATTGACCAGCAGCACGACGAGGATCACGGCAGCATCGCTGGCGTGCCCCATGGCAAACGAGATCAGAGCCGCGACCAAGAGAATGTAGATGAGCGGGCTGGCGAACTGGGAGGCAAAGATTCGCCACAGGGGCTTGCGCGGAGTTTCAGGCAGGCCATTGAGGCCGTGCTGTGTGAGGCGCGCTGCCGCCTCAGCGGCGGTCAGTCCAGAATGAGCATCCGTCTGCCATGAGGAGGCGACCATATCGGAGGTCGCGGCGTGCCAGCAGAGCTGTGGATTCACAGGCATGAGGAATCATACCGCAGCACGGTGGCATGGCGACGCCATGTTTGCGTTTTGCGCATCGCATTTGCGCAGCAGCCGTTACTTGGAGAGGCGGTCGATGACGTTTTTGGTGATGCGGATGACGGTGGCGTCCTCGCCTTTGAGGCCGTGGGCCCAGTCGGTGGTAGCAGCGGTGAAGACGGTGCCGCCGCGTGTGTAGAGGCCGAGGCAGGCTGCGCCGGTGCGGCCGGTCTCCCATTTTTCATACCACTCGGCGTCGTCCGGGTGCCAGCGCACGGGGCAGGTGGCGAGGACTTCAAAGGTCTTGGGCGTGCCGTCTTTGAAGGTGGGGAAGGGGAGGCCGTTTTTCCATTCCAGCTGGCAGCCGTCGCACTCGTAGCCGACGATGGTGTCCTTGCCGCCGAACTTGTCTCCACGCTTGAGGCTGGTGCCTTCGAAGATCCAGTGATCCGGGCGGTGCACTTCATACTCGGCGGGGTCGTCCATGAACTGGCCGTGGCTTTTGCGGTAGCCGCCATAGAGGAAGCCGACGCCGGTGAGTTCATTTTCCGGGCGCTGAAGCAGGTGGTGACTCCAGAGGGTGCTGACGGTTTTGTACTGACGTGCCTGATAGACGGGATCGAGGTGGTAGTTCTGCTTGCAGCAAGTGAAGGCGCGGCCGCCGTCCTCGGCGCGGACCTGCCAGCAGCAGGTGTTGCCGCTGAAGAAGGCGACGTTGCCGCCTTTGCCGATCCAGGCTTCGAGGTTGTCGCGCATGGGAGTGCTCCAGTATTCGTCATGACCGACGCTGAGGACGAGCTTGTAGCTGGAGAGGATTTCGGGACGGAACTCGAGGTCGTCATTGGCGGCGAACTCGAGTGTGCAGCCGTTCTTTTCCGCCCACTGGACGAAGGGCAGTTCCCAGCGTGGAAACTGCGGCGGGCAGGGGCGCTCGAAGCTGACGCGGTGGCCCTGGTTGTTGGAGAGGCTGCTGTAGGCGTAAACGGAAAAGCCGCCCCAGTTGTTGTAGGCGTTGTAGGTGTTGGTACAGAGCTGGAGGAGGATCTTGGAGGTGCTGCCCGGCGTGGCCTGACGCACGATGAACCAGGCGCTGCCCTCGGCGGTGCGGCGGCCGCGGTGCGTCCATTTGCCGCCGGTGTCTGCAGCGCGGAAGATCACTTCATAGAAGCCGGACTTCCAGGCTGCGGTGCTGGGCACGCGGATGCTCTCCGGCCAGCGGCAGCCATTGGCGGAGGCGTCCTCCGGCACAGGGTAGGCGGCACCGGGCACCTCCGATTTTTTCCACACAACGGTGCGCTCTGCACCGAGACGCGCGACTTCGATTTCATACTTGGCCGCCGTGGTGTTCACGTGGATGCCGATCTCCTCCCCCTGCGCGATGCTGCGCTGGCCGGCGTAGCCTTCGATGAAGAGGGGGGCGGGCTCCGCCGCGTGCAGGATGGGAACGAGGAGGAGGAGGGCGAGGATGCTGCGCATGACCTGACCGCTACGGCGGAGAGGTGCGGGGGCTTTCAGCCATGGTTGGGATCATCCTCCTGTCAGCGCAGCAGCGGGACGACTGTGCCGTCTGGAAGCTTAACCTTCGCCCGCGTGAGATCACGCAGCGGGCAAAGTGAGTGGATCCTTTTGAGATCGACCGCAGGAAGATAAAGACCTGAACTCCAGTCTGGCAGGCCGATCATCTCCAGTGTGTCGTCCTTGCAGGCCAGCGGGTACATGCCATTCGGAGACTTGGCATCGAGGGCGTTGATCTGCCGGGAATGCTTTTCCACCTGGTAACAAACACGCAGCAGAAGGTAGATCTGGGACGGGTAGGTGCCTGTGCCATCCGCCGTGAAGGAGGTGCGTTTTTCACGCAGCCAATTCTGATATGCCTGCACCGCCTCAGTACGTGCCGGCACTGACGCGGCCTGGAACTCCCGGGCGCAGGCACCGCAGGCGCGCCATTCCTCCAGCGTCCACAAGCGGTCTGATCTCCACAAAGGCACCTGGCGTATGCATTGCAGCAGTTTCGCAACCACTTCGGGGGCGGCAGTGTCAGCCTTCGCAGCGGCCCGCACGAGATGCAGCGGGAACAAAAGCAAAGCGGTCCATGAGAGATACCGGAGAGTTTTCATGAGGCGTGGGCATCCCATTCACTCTTCGAGCCGTCATTCCTCCGCTTCGGCCAGTTTTGCGGCTTCACGCTTCAAAATGCGGCCGACGCGGTGTTTGGCGAGGTAGACCTGGGCGGCATTGACGCCGAGCTCCTTTTTCACGCGCTCGGGGCTCCAGCCTTTGAGGACGTAGCAAGAGAAGATCTGGAACTGGCGCGGGGAGACGAGGGCGCGGACGCGGCGCAGGGCGATGTCCATGACCTTGTCCTGCCATTCCTTTTCCCAGAGCTTTTCAAGGGCGACGCCGTTGGGGTCCGCACAGCGGTCGATCGGCGCGGTGCGGCGCTCGTCGGTTTCATCGGCATACAGATTGGCCTCGCGGCTCTGCTGCTTTTTGCGGCGGCGGAACTGGTCAAGGATGCGCCAGCGGGCCTGGTTGAGGAGGAAGGATTTGAAGGAGCCGAGGCTGGTGTCGAACTTCTTTTTCTGGAGGTTCTTGGCCACGCCGATGAAGGTTTCCTGCACGACGTCATTGGCCTCGTCATCGCTGAGGCCGGTCTTGCGTGCGACGTGGAAGACGAAGCCGGAGTAGGTGCGGTAGAATTCGTCCCAGCTGGCCCAGTCATCCCAATTGTCGAGTTTCTCAATGAGCGTTTTCCGGGTCGGGGGGGATCCGGAGGTCTCCTTGAGGAGTTCTTCAGTTTCTGCGACGTTGGGAATGTCGGACATGAGGGGAGTCATAGTAACGGAGTGCCGGAGGGTGGCAACGAGGTTTTGGCATGGATTCGATAGATTCCCCTAAGGGGCTGCGTATCAATGGGCCCCCAAAAACCAACCTTTCCGGCTCAACCACCCCGATGCCGGTACGAATGCCTATGCTTAAAACCCGACTCCCCCAGCCCGCCGTAGCATCCATCATGCTTCTGGCCCTGGGGTTGAGCGCGTGCAGCACGGGCTTTTACAAGAAGTGGGCGGACAAGGAAACCTATGGCATTTTGCGCAAAAAGGCCAGCAAGGTGCCGAACTCCGGGCAGGACTTTCTGGACATCACACCGCCGCCGCCGGTGAAGATGGAGGAACTGCGGAAGAACATGAAGAAGGAGGAGTTTCTGGGGGACCGGGCCTTTGTGGAAGAAGGGGGGCGCGTGATCAACCTGGCCAAGGCGCTGGAGCTGGCAGTGCACCGCAACCGAACCTATCTGACGCAGAAGGAAGCCGTGTACCAGGCGGCGCTGGGCCTGACGCTGACGCGGCAGCAGTACTCGCCCATTTTTGCCGGAAGCGGGTCGGGCACGAAATCGAGCACGCTGAATGTGAGCAGCGTCAACACGCTGGTGCGGACCACGACGCAGACGACCACTGGGAACCTGGGTGTGTCTGCGCTGACGCGCACGGGGGCGCAGATCGCCACGAATCTGACGACAAATTTTGTGCGATTCCTGACCGGAGGCGGCAACAACAACGGGCTCTCCCAGCTGGGGGTCTCGCTGACGCAGCCGATTCTGGCGGGTACGGGGTACCTTTCCGCCTCGGAGACGCTGACGCAGGCGGAGCGCAATGTGATCTACGCGATCCGCACCTTTGCGCAGTACCGGAAGTCCTTTGTGGTGAGCATCACCCAGCAGTATTACAGCGCCATCCAATCCCGTGAGACTGCGCGAAACGCGTATCTGGCCTTCAAGGCATTCGATTTTGTGGTGGCACGAGAGACGGCGATGCAGGCGGAGAATGCGGCGAACAGCACGAAGTCGTCGGTGTTTCGTCTGGTGCAGTCCCGAATCGTATTCAACCGCAACTGGCTCAACGCGATCCAGGCATATGAGGCGGCGCTGGACAACCTGAAGATCAACCTGGGGCTGCCGGTGACTGAGAAGATCGTGCTGGACTACAAGGACAAGGAGGATCTGAAGATCATCGAGGTGCCCGGCAATCTGGAGGATGCGCTGACGGTAGGGCTGAGCAACCGACTGGATGTGTGGAACCTGCGTGACCAGGTGGAAGACGCCAGCCGCAAGGTGCTGGTGGCCAAGCAGCAGGTGCTGCCCACCGTGAACGCCCTGGTGAACTACAGCGTGCTGGACAACCCCGGGCGCAAGCAGTTTGGCCTGGAGCCTGAGAACCGGAACTACAGCATGGGCATCAATACGGACCTGAACCTGAACCAGAAGCCGGAGCGAAATGTGATGCGCAGCGCCATCATCACGGAGCAGCAGGCCCGGCGAGCGCTGGATCTGTCCGAGGAGAGCGTGCGCAGCGCCATTCGTGCCGACTGGCGAAATCTACAGCTGGCCCGCAAGCAGTATGAACTGGCCCGGACGGGGATGGAGCTGAGCACCTCGCGTCTGGAGGTGGAAGAAGCCTTCAATGCCGAGGGCATAGGAACTGCGATCAACCTGGTGGATGCCCAGCGCGACATGAACGACACGCGAAACCTGATGGTGTCCACCTCCATCAACTACACCCTGGTGCGGCTCCAGCTCTATCTGGACATGGGCGTACTCTTCATTGATAAAGACGGGGGGTGGATAAGCGTACTAAACAAGGAGAAGCCTCAAGGAGAATGAAGAAAGCCAACCCCAGCAAGAAAATCATCATCACGTCAGCCGTGTGTGCACTGGCCGTGGCTGGATGGTGGAGCATGTCCGACGGAGGGGCCAAGACCGAGAAGGTGCCGACCTTCATCGTGCAGCGCGGCCCGCTGGAGATCAATGTGCTGCAGGGCGGTGAAATCCGTGCGCTGCAGAACTATGAGGTGAAGAGCGAGATCGAAATCCCCACGAAGATCCTGAACCTGATCCCTGAGGGGTACATGATCACCGAGGAGGATGTGAAGGACGGGAAGGTGCTGATCGAGCTGGACAACACGGACGTGAAGTCAAAGATCGAGACGCACGAGATCGATTTCCAGACCACGGTTTCGAGCTACATCGAGGCGGACGAGAACCGTGAGATCCAGCGCAGTGAAAACCAGACGCTGGTGCGCGACATGAAGCAGGTGGCGATGTTTGCGCTGATGGACTTTGAGAAGTACCTCGGGCGTGACGTGACGGCATCCATCCTGAAGGCGGCGAAACTGCCGATGGATATGGAGTCCTTTGAAAAATACGCGGACACGCTGGAGACGCAGGCGAACTCGACGCCGACTTCGGAGGCGATGATCGCCAAGAAGGAGAAGGAATCTTCCGACAAAGAAGGGGAGCCTGCGGTGAAGAAGACGCTGGCTGCCATGCCGCCGAGCGAGATGATCGACTTTTCCCCGTTCCTGGAGCAGAAGGGGGAAAGCGATGGAGAGGCGCAGCAGAAGCTGCGGCAGCTGGAGGATGACCTGCTGCTGCACCGCTCCGAGCTGGCTCTGGCGAAGCAGAAGGTCGAGTCCTCCAAGCGCCTGGCGGCGAAGAAATTTGTGACCGCCGCGCTGCTGGAGAACGACCTGGTGAGCTTTGACAAGGTGGAGCTGGCGGTGAAGACCTCCGAGACTGCGCTGGCGCTGTTTAAGAAGTATGAGTTCAGCAAGCAGTGCGCCACCTATCTGGCGGCCTACCGTGAGGCGCTGAACAAGCTGCAGCGCACCATCCGGGCAAACCGCTCCCGCATGGCGCAGGCGGAGACGAGATTTACCACAGCCAAACGCCGCTATGAGATGGAGCTGGCACGTCGTGAAAACCTGGAGCTTCAGCTAAAGGCCTGCGTGATCAAGGCCCCGCAGCCGGGGCTGGTGGCCTACGGAGATCTGAACGCGAGCGCGTCGTACAATTACAACAACAGCATCGAGGAAGGGGCCACGGTACGTCTGCGCCAGACGCTGCTGACCATCCCGGACATGAGCCAGATGGGCGTGCGTGTGAACGTGCATGAATCCCAGATCAAGAAGGTGCGCATAGGCCAGCCGGTGAAGGTACGGGTGGATGCAGAGCCGGGCAAGGAGATGGACGGCCGGGTGGCCGAGCTGGCGGTGCTGCCGGACTCCAGCAGCAGCCGCTACACCCCAAACCTGAAGGTGTACCCATGCACCATCCACATCAGCGGCTACCACCCGTGGATGAAGCCGGGCATGAACGCGAAGGTGGAGATCATCGTGAACCAGCTGGCGGATGTGCTGTATGTGCCGGTGCAGTCCATCGAGGTGGAGCAGGACCACCACTTCTGCTATGTGAACAACAACGGGACACTGGAACGCCGCGAGGTGAGCACTGGGCTCTTTAATGACGAATTCATTGAGGTGCGCAACGGCCTGCAGGGTGGTGAAGCCGTGGCACTGGCGCTGCCGAAGAAGGCCGAGACCGACATGGGCGGCCAGCAGCCGGGCTCCAAATCTCACGAGCCTGATGGCGGAGCCGGCAAGAGCAAGGCCGCCAAGGCCAAGGAAAAAGACGTGGCCATGACCAAATCGTGATGCCGGACACCGAGCCCATCATCAAGCTGGTGGACATCTGCAAGAGCTACCAGATGGGGGATACCCTCCAGCGAGTGCTGCAGGGGGTGTCTCTCTCGATCTATCCCGGCGAGTACGTCTGCATCATGGGGCCGTCTGGCTGCGGGAAGTCCACGCTGCTGAATGTGCTGGGCTGCCTGGACCAGCCGACCACGGGGGACTATTACCTGGGCGGGCAGAATGTGGCGCATCTGGAGGACAATGAGCTGTCTGCAGCACGCAACCGGAACCTGGGCTTCATCTTCCAGAGCTACAATCTGATCCAGCAGCTGAGCGTGATCGAGAACATCGCCGTGCCGATGTACTATGGTGGCGCGAAGGACACGGACATGTATGACACCGGAGTGCGCCTGGCCACGCAGGTGGGGCTGGAGCACCGCCTGCACCACAAGCCCACGGAGCTCTCCGGCGGGCAGCAGCAGCGCGTGGCGATCGCACGCGCGCTGTCCAACAACCCGCTGGTGATCCTGGCAGACGAGGCCACGGGGAATCTGGACTCGAAGTCCGGGAAGGAAATTTTAGAGTTGTTTGACGAGCTGAACATGCAGGGCAAGACGCTGGTCTTTGTGACACATGACGAGCGCATGGTGGAGCGGTGTACGCGCATCATCCGCCTGAAGGACGGCGTGGTGGAGCATGATGTGGCGGGAGCCAAGGCGGACCGGCTGCGCGGGAAGGTGATAGGCCAGCACTATGGGCTGGCGGCGTGAGAAAGTTAAGAGAAGCTGATTTCTAAATCAGCAGTGGCATTTTTTGCAGGGAGGGTCATCATTCCCTTCATATGGCCCAATACGCAGTCCAGCCCGGAGACAATCCCTCGAAGATCGCGAGCGCTTTTGGAATGACGCTGGCGCAGTTTCAGCAGCTCAATCCCGCGCTGGTGGAATGGGGGAACTGGAAGGTGCTCTTTCCGGGGCAGCTGGTGAATGTGGGAGATGATACTACGGCTGTGCCCGCCGAGGCGGCAGCGCCGTCGAGCGCGCCGGCGAACTTTGCCGCGCCGCCGCCGTGGATGCAGATCGCCATCATGGAGGTGGGGGTGCGGGAGTGGGCTGGCAGTGCGGACAATCCGCGCATTTTGGAATACCTGCAGAGCTGCGGGATCAGCGGCAGCCTGCTGCATGATGAGACGGCGTGGTGCGCGGCTTTTGTGAACTGGTGCGTGCGGCAGTCCGGCTACCAGCCGCGTGGCAGCGCCAAGGTGTCTGACTGGTGGAGCTGGGGCCGCCCGGTGGCCCCGACGTATGGCGCCATCTGCATCCTGCAACCGCTGACGGTGGACCAGGCCAGCAGCGGGCACATCGGCTTTCTGCATGCGCAGGATGCGAACAATGTGTGGCTGCTGAGCGGCAACTCACAAAATCAGGTGCGCATCTCCGCCTATCCACGCAGCAAGCTGTACAACAATGCGCCGTTCCGCTGGGCGTTTTGAGGGGTGTCAGGGAGAGGGAGTTTTCTTGTGCTCGTAGCCGTCGATGTAGAGGGACTTCCCGCCAGTCTCCTTGTCTTGAGCTGGAGTGATGGAAAGGTAGGAGCCCAGCACCCTCGGGCCATCTTCGCTCATTTCTACCAAGGCATTTTTGAAGACGATGGTTTGTTTCCACTGGCCGCAGACAATAGTGCCATCTGCGCGCCATGGCGTGAAGTTTCCCCCGGGGGCTGGATGGAATTGAATTTCAAAACCGGATTCGAAATCTGTGTCTGATGGATTGAAAAGGTATTTGCCATTCCAAGCCAGGGGCGAAGGGCCGGGAGGCAGCTTGGTTGAGGGGGGATGGAAGCTGCTGCACTGGGCGAGCAGGAAAGAGAGCGAGAGGCATGAAAGTGTGCGCAAGGACATGTGGCGGATGATTTCTGCAAGATTCTGAGACCGGGTGCCAGGGTGTCCAGTCAAAGCGACGACGTGTTTCCGGCGGAGGATTTATTGAAGCCATGCTTAAGCAAAGCTTGAGCATGGCAGGTGAATGGCTCAAGCTGGGAAGAATGGATTGGATGAACCGAATGAACTTGCTGCTGGGAGTCTGTGTGCTGGCCGGGTGTAGTCTTGAAACCCGGACACGGATGGATGACTTCTGGCGTACGGTGGATCCCATCGGGCACGGGCGCTCGCATCGAGAGCGCTATTATCCCTCTGAGCGGAGGACTGGGCTGAAGATGCCCGGGGCGTCTGATGGGGTGAGATGAGAGGTTGAGATATGGCATGTGAGAGGCGTAGTATAGTGATGCCGACCTGAGCCCTGTTGCATGCCTCCTCCCACACTGACACGCCGCCATATCCTGAAGACCGTCGTACTGACCGTGACTGGTACGCTGGTGGTGTGGTATCTGAGCGCGCTGCTGAGCTTTGCTGGGAATTCATATGGGTTTAACAACCGCTTTTCGGAAGTGGCGCTGCAGCACCACTGGTGGTACCTGGTGTGGAGCAATCTGGTGGTGCTGAAGGGCTACCTGCTGGTGGCGGCGGGGTATGTGGCGCTGATTTATCCGCTGGTGCGGCTGTGGGGCAAGGCACGCCCTGTGGCACGCTGGGGCGTGGTGTGGCGCACGCTGCTGTTTGCCGGACTGATGTATGGATTTTTCATCTTCCGGCTGATGCTGGAGAAGCCCTACTTTGGCGACTACAGCTACCTGCTGGGCTGGTATGATGCGCTGGGGCGCGTCTGCGGCACGCGGGTGCAGGATGCGGTGCACGCGCTGATCACGCAGGTGTTTCCGCTGACGGCGGTGGTGGTGGCGGCGGTTTTTTATCTCTTTGAGCTGAGGCGCTGGTTTGCGCGCACGGCGCGGCCGCTGCTTTTCAGCTTTGCTGCGGTGGCAGGAACGCTGGCGCTGCTGGCGGTGAGCGGCTATGGCGTGAGCCGTGTGCCGGATGCTGATGAGCTGGCGGGAGTGAAAAAGCGGCCGAAGAACATCGTGATCCTGGGGTCGGACTCGCTGCGCGGTGATCATCTGTCATGCAACGGGTACCACCGGATGACGTCGCCAAACATTGACCGCGTGGCGGCGAAGGGGGTGAATTTTGAGCGCTGCCTGACACCGATCGCATCGACGCTGGAGTCCCTGGCGAGCATGTTTTCCTCGCAGTATCCGCACACGCACGGGGTGAGGCACATGTTTCCAAACCGGGCGATGGTGGACCAGGCGAACCGAGAGGCGCCGTCCCTGGGGGCGGAACTGCAGAGGCTGGGCTATGACACGACGGTGATCGGTGACTGGTGCGCGTGCAGCTTTAACGAGCTGCCGATGGGGTTTAAAAACATCATCGTCTCCGACTTTGACAACTTCCGGGTGTACATGAGCGAGGTGGTGTTTTTGCATCACCAGATCCTGCCGCTGTTTTTTGACAACCGTGTGGGGCACATGCTCTTTCCGAAGCTGAAGTCCTTTGCCAACTACATGACGCCGGAGGTGGTGACGGACCAGGTGATCGACCGCATCCGGCAGCGTGCGGCGGACAGGCAGCCGTTTCTGCTCTTTGGCTACTACTCCTGCACGCACCTGCCGTACAAGACGCCGACGCATTATGCGAAGCTGTGGACGGACCCGAAGTATGACGGCCCGCACAAGCATGAGCTGGCGCTGAATGTGGACCAGTTCATCGGCGGCACGGACATCAATGAAAAGTGGAGCAAGCTGCCGCGTGCGGAGGTGGAGCAGATCACGGCGCTGTATGACGGCTGCGTGCGGATGTTTGATGACTCGGTGGGCCGTGTGGTGGCGGAGCTGGAGAAGCAGGGCATGATGGAGGACACGATCATCCTGATCACGGGAGATCATGGGGACGATCTCTTTGAGCCGAACTGCACCTTTGGCCATGGCACCACCTTCAACGGGGGAGATCAGGCCAACCGCGTGCCGGCCATCCTGCATGTGCCGGGCATCGACAAGCCGCAGAGGCACACACGGCTGGCGCGCACGCTGGACTTTGCGCCCACGCTGCTGGACCTGGTGGGGGCACCGCCGCAGCCGCGCTTTGAGGGCAGCAGCCTGGCACCGCTGATCCGTGGTGAGAAGGCGAGCCTGGACCTGGCCTACTTTGGGGAGACGAGCTACCTCTTCTTCCGCCGCACGATTCCTGGAGAGGAACCGCTTTTCATACCGCCGATGGACGAGACGACGTTCATTGATCCGGATTTTGATTTCCACTTTGTGCTGAAGGACAAGTTTCAGGAGGCAGTGCTGAAAACGAAGGAGCACTGTGTGCGCACGGAGCGCTTTAAGTACATCCGCACGCCGGGGGTGCAGCACTCCATCGAGCGGCTGTTTGACGTGAGGGCAGACCCGCACTGCGAGCATGATGTGAAGCTGCGCTACCCGGAGGTGAAGGCGCGGCTCTCCGCTGCGATGGACCAGTGGCTGACGACGCACAAGCAGAGCAGCACGGCGGAGATCTACGGCATCCTGGGAGAAGACACCCTGCAGCCTGCCGCACCATGAATGCCGCTGATCTGCCACATCTCGTGATCGGTGCGTGCATGAACGTGCACCGCGCGCTCGGGCCCGGCCTCACGGCGGATGCGTACGAGGAGTGCGTGGCCATCGAGCTGCGGGATCTGGAGCTGGATTTCAGACGGCAGGTGCCGCTGGAGTTTGAGTATCACGGACGGCGGGTGCAGACTGGCACAAGGCTGGATTTCGTCATTGGAGACTCGCTGCTGCTCCTGGTGCGTGCTCAGGGGGAGATCACAGCGCCGCAGCAGCAAGAGCTGGAGAGCAAGGTGAAGCTGGGGCGATTCAAGGCCGGGCTGATCGTGGATTTCAACGTGAGCATCCTGCGGAAGGGGATCCACCAGCTGATCGTGAAGCGGCGGGAGCAGGCGAGGTAAGGGACGGGAATCTTTCAGGGTTTATTGGCACGGATTGTGCCTGAATTGTGATAAAGTCGCTTTCTGCTGGCGTTTTTCGCCACATGAAGAACCTCCTCATCCTTCCTCTCATGGCAGCGGCCATGGTGACTTCTGTGCATGCCGCCGGTGCGCAGGACACGGCTGCGGCCGCGAAGCAGATCGATGCCATTCTGGCCAGAGACTGGGCGGCGAACAAGCTCAAGGGCAATCCGCAGACGGACGACAACACCTTTGTGCGCCGCATTTATCTCGACGTCATCGGGCGCATCCCGACCACGCGTGAGGCGGAGGCGTTTCTGGCGTCCACCGAGGCTGACAAGCGAGCCAAGCTGATCGACAAGCTGCTGGCCTCCGAGGCGTATGTGCAGCATTTTTTCAACTACTGGGCGGATGTGCTGCGTGTGACGTCCAATGGCAATCAGACTGGCGCGATCACCGGTGCGGCGTATGCGAACTTTGTGAAGGACAGCCTGCGCAAGAACAAGCCGTATGACCAGTTTGTGAGGGACATGGTGGCCGCGCAGGGGAAGGCCTGGGAGGACGGGGCGATCGGCTACTACATGCGCGACCGAGGCATGCCGCTGGACAACATGGCAAACACCGTGCGCGTGTTTCTGGGGACCCGCATCGAGTGTGCGCAGTGCCACAACCACCCCTTTGACAAGTGGACACAGATGCAGTTTTTCAAGATGGCCGCCTTCACCTACGGCGTGCAGACGCAGGACTACGGCGGTGACACGGTGTATGGAGTGAACGAACTGCTGCGTGAGAAGGAGAAGGCCGCGCGCGATGCCATTGCCGAACCGAAGCGCCCGCAGCGGCCAAACATCAACGGCAAGATGAGCAAGGAGGAGCGTGCCGCAGCTGAGAAGCAGTACGCCGACGCGCAGAAGACGTACAATGATGAAATGAAGGTGGTGAACCAGAAGCGCGAGGAAGTGCGCCAGAAGCTGCGCAAGGAGCAGCGCAGCTACCAGGAGGCGATGAATGATGTGCGCGACACGATGCGCTACACCTCCGTGAGCCTGCGTGACCGCAAGCTGAACCTGCCGCATGACTACCAGTACAGCGACGCCAAGCCCAAGGCCGTGGTGGAGGCAGGGACGATGATGGGGCACGAGTGCATCACACAGGCGGGCGAGACGCCGCTGCAGGCCTATGCGCGCTGGATGACAAGCCCGGAGAATCCGCGTTTCACCACGGTGATCGCCAACCGCCTGTGGAAGCGCGCGTTTGGCCTGGCGCTGATCGAGCCTCTGGACGAGCTGATGGACAACAGCGTGCCGATGGTGCCTGAGCTGGAGAAGCACATGGAGAAGCTGGTGGTGGATCAGAAGTATGACATGAAGAGCGTGCTGCGCGTGCTCTACAACACGAAGGCCTATCAGGCGCAGGTGACACGCGAGGAGCATGCCCCGGGCACTGTGTACCACTTTACCGGGCCGCTGCTGCGCCGCATGAGCGCGGAGCAGATGTGGGACTCATTTGTGACGCTGATCAATCCGAGCCCGGACATGATCAACGAGGCCAATCGTGAGGTGATGGATCAGCGCATCCTGCAGGCGAAGAAGATCGCCGATGGTGTGGAGTCTCTGACTGCCGAGGAGGCGCTGGCCGGATTCAAGAGGGCGGCGGACATTTACAGCAAGAACCGCGAGCGCACGGATGAGCAGCAGAAGCTCTTTGCGGAAGCGCGCACCGCCGCCAAGGCTGCGCGTGATGAAGCGGAGGCCATGCCAGAAGGCCCTGCACGCACTGAGGCCATGGCCAAGGCTGATGCACTCAAAAAGAAAGCCGACGGCATCCGCACCGAGGTGAACCGCATCCAGAGCGAAGGCCGCCGTGTGACCTTCTCCGAAGTGGTGGCCCCCGGGCAGAAGAAGCTTTATGAAAAGGTGACTGGCAAGCCTTATGCCATGGCCTCCCTGACCCCGGGCAAGACCGGTGCCAGCGGCAGCGCTGATGCCGCCCCTGCCATGATGATGAGCGGCGGTGACTCCATGATGATGGTGAACGGAGCCAAGATGGAGAAGATCATCATCCCCGGCTATGACCGCAAGGAGCTGAGCAAGGAAGAGCGCCAGGCCGTGGTGCAGAAAGCGCGGGATGCGTATGCAGAAGAGGCGGATTTCTTTGGCATCACCAATGAGAAGGAACGCCGGAACTACATCAGCACCCGCGAACGCATCAGCCGTGACACGCTGCGCGCCGCCGAGCTGGAGAGCCCCGCTCCGCGCGGCCACTACCTGCGCGAGTTTGGCCAGAGCGACCGGGAGACGATCGAAAACGCGAACAGCGACGCCAGTGTGCCGCAGGCCCTGGCGATGATGAACGGCAGCCTGCTGCCACAGATCACCAGCAGCTACAGCCAGCTGATGCTGACGGTGAAGAAGGCCCCGTATCCAGATGACAAGGTGGACGCCATTTACATGACGCTGCTGACCCGCAAGCCCACTGCGAACGAGAAGGCGGTGTGGCTGAAGGCTCAGGACAGCGGCCTCTCCAGCATGGAGGACCTCGTCTTCGCGCTGCTGAACACGCAGCAGTTTATTTTCATTCAGTAAGACACACGAACCCAACACCCAACGCGCGCACTTCATGAAACAGGAACTCGCCTCCAAACTCCTCCGCTCGGGAGAAATCTCCCGGCGTGACTTCGCGGTGAAAACCGCCAGCTCCCTCCTCGGCGTCGGCCTGCTGGGCCAGTCGCTCACGAGCAAATCGTTTGCAGCTTTTGAGGGCTCTTCAAAGCTGAAGCAGGCGGCCACGGCCAAGAACGTGATCTACCTGTACATGAGCGGCGGCCAGTCCCACATGGACACCTGGGATCCGAAGGAGGGTGTGGAAACCGCCGGCCCGACGAAGCCGATCAAGACCAGCGCTGATGGCGTGCGCATCTCCGAATACCTGCCGCTGACCGCCCAGCAGATGCACCACGGCACGGTGGTGAACTCCCTCTCCTCCACGCAAGGAGCGCATGAGCAGGGGAACTACATGATGCACACGAGCTATGAGATGCGCGGCACGATCCGCCATCCTGCCATGGGCGCGTGGCTGAATGTGTTCCAAGGTGGTGGCAACAGCACGCTCCCAAACTTTGTCTTCATCGGCAATGACAGCCGCCATCCTGGTGCGGGCTTCTTCCCTGCCGCGCAGGCGCCGCTGTTTGTGAGCAACCCTGAGAACGGGCTGAAGAACATCAAGAACGGCAGCCCGGAGGAGAAATTCCAGGCGCGCATGAAGCTGGCGGACGAGTTGGACAAGGACTTCCGCACGACCTTCCCGCACCGGAATGTGAAGGCCTATGCCGACATGTATGACGATGCCATGGCCATGATGAAGTCAGAAGACCTGAAGGCGTTTGACCTCAGCGAAGAGCCGGGCGAGCTGCGTGCCGCGTATGGCAAGGAGGCTTTTGGCCAGGGCTGCCTGCTGGCCCGCCGTCTGGTGGAGCGCGGGGTGCGCTTTGTGGAGGTTTCTCTTGGTGGCTGGGACACGCACAATGCCAACTTTGTGGCTGTGCCGGACCGCTGCGAAACGCTGGACAAGGGGCTGGCCACGCTGATCTCCGATCTGCACAACCGCGGGCTGCTGGAAGACACACTCGTCGTCGTGACGACGGAGTTTGGACGCACGCCGGACATCAACCAGAACGCCGGACGCGACCACTATCCGAAGGCGTTTTCAGGCGTCATGTTTGGCGGCGGCGTCAAAGGCGGCTACACCTACGGCAAGACGGACAAGGAAGGCCGCGAGGTGGTGGAGGACAAGGTCAAGATCATGGACTTCAACGCCACGATCGCCTACGCCTTGGGCCTGCCGCTTGATCAGGTGATTTACAGCCCGAGCAAGCGTCCGTTCACCATCGCTGACAAGGGACAGCCGCTGACGGGTGTGTTTGCGTAAGCGACAAGAGTGTGAGGTGTTTGAGAACAACACGCGATGCTGCGAGGCATCGCGTGTTTTTTTGTGCGCCCATGCCTGCGGACGGCAACATGTGGTTTGACTGTTGGTTTTCAGGGAGGAGGGGTTGGGGGCATGCAGGTCCTGGTTTCACATTTTACAGGCAATCCGAACAGTTGTGCCGTGGCGCAGGCGCTGGCGGAGGATGGGGCGTTGGCGGCGTTTCACACGACCCTCGTGGTGCCAGGGTGGCTGAGGTGTCTGACTGGGACTGGGACACGCCGCACCTTTCCTGAAGTGGTGGAGCCTCACATGAAGTCTCATGCCTGGCGTGAGCTGCTGAGGCTGGCCTGCCGCAGTTCGCCTGCACTGAGGAGGCTGCCGCTGGCTGCGAAACTAGGCGCGCTGGATCGGGTGGTGCGGTGGTTTGACGGGGAGGTGAGCCGTGGGGTAAGGCGAAGTGGTGGTGTGCAGGCGGTGTATGCCTACATGGATGCGGCGGAGCAGACTTTTCTAGCAGCGAAAGAGAGGGGCATGAAAACCTTCTACGAACTGCCCACGCCGTACTGGAGGTTTACCCGGGATGTGGTGAAGGAGGAAGCGGGCTTGATGCCGGACTGGGCGGCGACGCTGCCGGTGCTGGAGGAGGGAAGCGATGCGATGCTGAGGCGGGATCGTGAACTGCAACTGGCGGATGTGGTGGTGGTGCCTAGTGAACTGGTGCGTGACAGCCTGAAGCTGGCCCCGTCTTTTAAAGCGAAGGTGCATGTGGTGCCGTATGGATGTCCCGAGACCGGCGCGCTGCCTTCTCCTGTGGGCCGGACGAAAGGCCGACTACGGGTGCTGTATGTGGGCAGTCTGAATCAGGGCAAGGGGCTGGCCTATCTGGCTGAGGCGATGTTTGGTCTTGAGGGCGTGGCGGAGCTGACGGTGATTGGCTCCCGAACGGCTGACAAGCCGTGCGAGGCGTTGGATGCTTTTCTGGCGGCACATCGGCACCGGTCTGGGTTATCTCACGCCGAGGTGCTGGCGGAGATGCGGCAGCATGATGTGCTGGTGCTGCCGACTTTGTACGAAGGGCTGGCGCTAGTGCTGCTGGAGGCCATGGCCTGCGGGATGGCGGTGGTGACGACGCCGCATTCCGGGCTGGAGGGATTGATCCAGGACGGGCAGGAGGGTTTTGTCGTGCCGGTGCGAAGTGCGGAAGCGATTCGTGATCGCCTGAAGCTGCTAGCGGCTGATGAGATGATGCTTCAGAGCATGAGGAGCGCGGCTTTAAGCTGGAGCCGCAAGCATTCGTGGCAGCGGTTCCGTGAGGAGATCAGGCAGGTGGTAAGGGGCGGCTGATCCGGAACAGATGGCCTACGGAATACACGGAATGAACGGAATTTAAAATCAGAGTCTGATTTCAGTGTGGTCAGTGCATTCCGTAGGCCTCCTCTTTCTTCAGGCGGCAGAGGTGCCCTTGGTCTTGCTGACGAGTTTCACGCCTTCGATGCGCATTTTTTTGTCGGCGGCTTTGCACATGTCGTAGATGGTGAGGGCGGCGACGGAGACGGCGGTGAGGGCTTCCATCTCGACGCCGGTGGGGGCGACGGTGATGGCGGTGGCGGTGATGTGGACGGCCTTGGGACGCAGCTCGAAGTCGAGCTGGACTTTGCTCAGCGGGATCTGGTGGCAGAGGGGGATGAGGTACTGCGTCTGCTTGGCGGCCTGGATGCCGGCGATGCGGGCGATGCTGAGGACGTCGCCTTTTTTGACATGGTTGCTGCGGATGAGGTCGAGCGTGGCGGGCTGTAGGATGATGCGGCCCTCGGCGACTGCTTCACGGCGCACGGGGGGCTTGGCGGAGACATCGACCATGGCGGCTTCGCCTTTGCGGTTGAGGTGGGTGAGGGCGGGCATGGGGGAAGGGGAAATGAAATGACGAATGAGTCAATCCGAATGACGAAGGAATGACAAAGGGGGAATCTGGGAAGTTGAGGAGGGTGGGGAAAATCCGGCATGCGGCTGCGCAACAAGGCACGAGTGGAACTGCTGTTTTGGGGTGGTTTGTGGCCTGCGTGTGTCAGCATGCCTGCGGAAAGCGGTGTCGTCGATGCAGGCTTGCGCCTTGCATCTCTGCCACCGCACTCCAGGACGCTGTCGCGCTCTTACGAGCCTAACCGCCGATGGCGATCATGCGGCGGTTGGGCTGGTAGTTGTGGCGGAAGTCGTGTTCCTTGGGTTTGCGGGAGACGACGTTTTGGAAGAAGGCGGCGAGTTCGGAGTCGGTGCAGCCGGAGCGGAGGACGGTGCGGAGGTCGAACTCGAGATAGGAGCCGAGGCAGGGGCGGAGCTTGCCGTCGCAGGTGAGGCGGAGCTTGTTGCAGTTCTCGCAGAAGTGCAGGTTGGTCATGGCGCCGATGAAGCCAATCTTCTGGCCGGTGGCGGGGGCGCGATGGTAGACGGCGGGGCCGTTGGTCTTGAAATCGGGGGATTCGATCAGGGGGCCGGTGGTCTGCTCGACAAGCTTTTTGGCGGTGGCGACGGGGAGGAAGGTGTCATCACAGAGCACCTCCTGAGTGCTGACGGGCATGAGCTCGATGAAGCGGAGGAGGGCGTCTTTCTGGCGGGCGAAGTCGATGAGTGCGGGCAGCTCGCGCTCGGTCTGGCCTTTCATGAGGACGCAGTTGAGCTTGATGGACTGGAAGCCGGCGGCGCGGGCGGCGTCGATGCCTTCGAGCACGCGGGGGAGGAGGTCGCGGCTGGTGGTGCGCTGATAGACAGTGCGGTCGAGTGAGTCGAGGGAGATGTTGGCGGTGCGGACACCGGCTTTGACGAGGTGCTCGGCGATGGTGATGCCGCCATCGAGCTTGGCGAGGAGGGTGCCGTTGGTGGAGATGCCGATCTCGTCGATGCCGGGGATGCGGGCGAGCTCGGCGCAGAAGCCGGCGACGCCGGGGCGGGTGAGGGGCTCGCCGCCGGTGACGCGGATCTTTCTGATGCCGAGGGTGGCTCCGACGCGGACGACGCGCAGGAGCTCCTCATAGCTAAGGGTTTCCTCCTTGGCGAACCAAGTCTGCTCCTCCTCGGGCATGCAGTACCGGCAGCGTTCATTGCACCGGTCGGTGACGGAAACGCGGAGGTAGGAGATGCGATGGCCGAAGAGGTCTTCCACAGGGATTCTGCTTTAACCACATACTACGCCCGGGCTCAAGCCTGGGTATGCTTTCAATATCCCGGGTGCAGGTGGTGGTGGCGGCAGCCTGCCAGCCATCGCGGGTTTTCCAAATGCATTTCCTTCATGGCGGGCATGAGGGCATTCGTTTTGTCTTCAAGCTACACCCTAGGCGGGCTGCACGGGCAGGCGCATGGTGAAGGTGGTCTCGACTCCGGGGGTGCTGGTGAGCTCGATCTTGCCACCGTGGGCCTCCACGGCGCGCTTGACGATGGAGAGGCCGAGGCCGGTGCCCTTCACCTGGGTGGAGGAGTGGTGCTTGTTGCCACGGTAGAAGCGCTTGAAGACAAAAGGGAGGTCGTGAGCAGGGATGCCGATGCCGTTGTCGCTGACCTTGACGATGCATTCGCCGTCGCGCCACTCGCCAGAGACGCGGATAACGAGGCCGGGTTTGGTGTTCTCTTTGAGGGAGTTTTCGAGGAGGTTGGTAAAGACCTGATCCCAGTAAAAGCGATCTCCTATGAGTTGGCCGTCTTTGGGGAAGTCGAGGACGATGCGTGCGTCCCGGCCCTCCAGCATGGGGGAGAGGTGGTCAGCAGCGTCTTTCGCACAAGTGCGGAGGTTGAAGGGCTCTTTGTTCAGGCTGCTGCTGGCATCCTCCAAGCGGGAGATGGCCAGCATGTCCTCGATGATACGGGCGATGCGCTTGCCGTGCTTTTCCATCACATCGAGGCTGCGGCGTGTGGCGGCGGGCATCTTGGCGGAGTCCTCCTGGAGCATCTCGATGTAGCCGTTGATGAGGGTGAGCGGGGTGCGCAGCTCGTGGGAGGCATTGGCCACGAAATCGCGGCGGATCTGCTCGGTCATGGCGGCCTCGGTCACGTCCTGGAGCATGAGCCAGGCACCGCCGCCTACATCGGGGCCGAGGGGGGCGGCTTCCACTATGAAATAACGGCCGCCGAGATTGGAACCCGCGCCGACATCTGAGGGCAGCATCTGGATGCGGCGGGTGGTGTGGCGCTTTTCGGTGATGGACTCCTGCACGAGGACGGAGATCTGGTGGTCCCGGACCTCCTCGATGAGGGGGCGGCCCACATGGATATCCTTTCGATGGAGGAGCTTTGCGAGGGGCTTGTTGGCGTAGCGGATGCGGAGATTGTCATCCAGCAGAACGAGGCCCTGGCTGATTTCGTCGAGGAGGGACTCAAAGACGCGGCGCTGCTCGGCCTGATGCTCCGCCTTTTGGCGGGCCATGATGACGGTGGCTGCGTACTCTGGCAGCTGGCCGGCATCCCGGGCGCGGAGGCCGAGTGTCTTGGCTGTATTCTCCCAGCGTTTCGTCCAGTATTTCTCACGGCGCGCCCAGGCGATGAGGGATGCAGCCAGGAGCAGGGCGAGAAAGAGGGAGAGGGAGGTCATGCGGGCTGGGAGGCGGCGAGCTCTGTCTGAAACTGGAAGCCGGTGCCGCGAATGGTGACGATGTGATCCCCGGCGGAGCCTAGCTTTTCGCGCAGGCGCTTGATATGGGTGTCGAGGGTGCGGGTGGCCACGTCGCTGTTGTAGCCCCAGACATCGCGCAGGAGATCGGCCCGGCTGTGCACGGCGGAGTCGTTTTCCATGAGGGTGGTGAGGAGCTTGAACTCGATGGTGGTGAGGTCGAGAGGCGTGCCGTCGAGGTAGAGCTTGAGGTTTTTACGGTCAAGCATGAAGCGGCCGCGTGTGATCTCGGAGACGTGCGTGACCTTTTTCACGCGGCGCAGCACAGCGCTGATGCGGAGGTAGAGCTCGCGCGGGCTGAAGGGCTTGGTGAGGTAGTCGTCCGCGCCGAGCTCGAGGCCGGCGATTTTGTCAGTGACCTGGCTTTTGGCGGTGAGGATGATGACAGGGATGGTGGCGGTGCGGGTGTCTGCCCGGAGGCGCTTGAAGACCTGCATGCCATCCAGACCAGGGAGCATGAGGTCCAGCACGATGATTTCCGGCTGCTGATCGATGGCAGCGGGCATGACCTGGAGCCCGTTGCCGATGCAGGACACTGCGTGCCCCTCGCGCTCGAGGTGCATGGAGATGAGGTCTGCGATGTCCGATTCATCCTCGACGATAAGTATCTTGCTCATAGGGAATGGCTTTGTGGCGTGGGAGTGCCATCGGCAAAGGCATGATGGCGACGAAGATGTCACATGGCAACAGACTTGCAGCGTTCACAGAGATGAAGCGTGACGGATTCGTCACGGTGACAAAGTTGGTGTGGATTCGGGGATGCGCTTTTTGCTGCATTGGTTAATAAGTAAATTCCACACATGAGGGTACTCATCGTCACTGACACCTATCCGCCAGACATCAATGGGGTGGCGCGCACGCTGCACACCCTGGGCACGGGGCTGGTGAGGCGCGGGCATGTGGTGGAGGTGGTGACCACGGTGGAGTCTGAGGAGGGGCTGCAGAGGCATGTGATGCACTCAATGCCCCTGCCTGGGTACCCGGGGCTGCGCTTTGGCTTTGCCTCGACGCGGCAGATGCTGGAACTTTTTGACACTTTCCGGCCGGATGTCCTGTATGTGGCCACGGAGACGCTGATGGGCATCTCCGCCATCCGCGCAGCGGGAAAGAGGGACATCCCGGTGGTGTCCGGCTTTCATACAAACTTTCAAAACTACCTGGAGGACTACCACCTGCCGGGGCTGGAGACGGTGGCCCAGGGGGTGCTGCGGACGATTCACAACCAGACGGCGCGCACCCTGACCCCCTCTGCAGACACGGCCGCCATGCTGGAGCGCTGGGGCATTCAGAATGTAGGGGTGCTGGGGCGCGGGGTGGATACGGAGATGTTTGACCCCATCCGTCGGGATGCGGCGCTGCGGCAGAGCTGGGGGGCAGATGAGAGCACGCCGGTGGCGATCTATGTGGGGCGGGTGGCTGCCGAGAAAAATCTGGAGCTGGTGGTGCGGGCGTTTGATGTTTTCAAGCAGGTGCAGCCGAAGGCGCGCATGGTCATCGTGGGAAACGGGCCGCGGCTGGAGTCGCTGAAAAAGGAGCGGCCTGACTTTCACTACGCCGGGGCGCGCACCGGGGAGGATCTCGCCACGCACTATGCCTCCGGGGATGTGTTTCTCTTTCCCAGCATCACGGAGACCTTTGGCAATGTGGTACTGGAGGCGATGGCAGCAGGGCTGGGGGTGGTGGCGTATGACTACGCCGCGCCAAGGCTGCTCATCCGCAGCGGGGAAAACGGCTGGCTGGCCCCCTTTGATGAAGCAGAGGCCTTTCTGGCGCAGACGCGTGTGGCTGCCGGAGCGTGGCAGCAGGGGGAGCTGCGCTATGCCGCGCGGCAGTCGGCGTTTGACCTCGGATGGGAGCGGGTCATCGAGCAATTTGAACATGAACTGGCATCCGTGATGCAAGGAAAGGAGCTGACGAAGTAGAAAATGTCCGCCGAAGCGCCAGTCACCAATCCCGCCACGGGCAAATCGAAGCTGAGGTTCAAGACCATCTTCATATCCGATGTGCATCTGGGCATGCCGGACAGCAAGGCGGCGCAGGCCTCCCACTTCCTGCGTCATTGCCTGTGCGAGAAACTGGTGCTCAATGGAGACATCATCGATGCCTGGCACTTGCGCCGCATGGGCGGGTGGAACAAGGGGCACACCAACTTCATCCGCACCGTGCTGCGCAAGATGGAGAAGGAGAACACGGAGATCATCTATCTGCGGGGAAACCACGATGACGTGCTGGACCGCTTCATCCCCATCCAGTTTGAGCACTTCATCATCACGGACGAGCACATCCATCATACCCCCCATGGAGACTACCTGGTGGTGCACGGAGACGGCTTTGACGCGGTGAGCACGAACCATGCGTGGCTGGCGCAGATCGGCGGGCTGGGGTACAACTTTCTCCTGCGCATCAACCGGCTCTACAATGCCTATCGCGGCCTGCGGGGAAAGGAGCCTTTCTCTTTTAGCGCGTGGGTGAAGCAGAAGGTGAAGTCCACCATCGGCGCGGTGGGCAAGTATGAGGAGCAACTGCAGAATCTGGCCAGGCAGCGCGGCTGCAAGGGCATCATCTGCGGACACATCCACAAAGTGGACAACAAGATGGTGGGCAGCACGCACTACCTGAACTCCGGAGACTGGGTGGAGTCCATGACAGCGATTGTGGAAAATCTGGACGGGAGCTTTGAGATCCTTGGCTATGCCGACTTCTGCCGACTCACACACCGCGATCCGAAGGGGGCGGTGGCCGAGGCGGAGGAAGAGCACCCGCAGGCGGCGGAATCCGAATCTTCTGCAATTCCAATGTAGCGAAAACGACACATTAGTTCATTCTAAACCATGCACGAACACATCCTCTCCAGTTACACCCACTCGCTCGACAAGCTGCGCGGAGACGTCCTCGCGATGGCCAGCATGGCGCGCAAGAACCTCGCCAGTGCGATGCGCGGCCTGCTGGAGCGTGACACCGACCTGTGCAATGCCGCGATAGCTGCAGACCAGGATGTGAACGAGCTGGAGAAGAGCGTGGACAAGCTGGGCATGCAGATCCTGGTGAAGTTTCAGCCGACAGCGCATGACCTGCGGGCGGTGATGGGAACGATCCGCGTGGCGAACAATCTGGAGCGAATCGCAGATCAGGCGTCCAGCATCGCCAAGCGTGCGCGGATTCTGAACAACCTGCCCGAATTTCCCGAGATCAAGCTCATCCAGCCGGTGTATTCCCTCTGTGACCGCAATCTGGACCAGAGCCTGCAGGCCTTTCTGAACGCTGATCCTGAGGCTGCCGCCGCAGCGCGCCTGCTGGACAAGGAGCTGGACGCCGCCGAGAAGGCGCTGGACCGAGAGATCATCGCTGTGATGGAGTCACAGCACGCGGAGCTGGAGGGATACATTCACCTCATCTTCATCGCCCGCTTTCTGGAGCGCGTGGGGGACCACGCCAAGAACATCTGCGAGGACACCATCTTCATTGAGCGCGCCGAAGACATCCGCTTCAGCAAGGACAAGCGAGCTGAGGTGGCGGCTGCTGCGGCTGCGACGGGTGAATGAGACAGAACAGCGGTGTGATTTTTTTGAGAAGCAGGTGGTCCTGCCCTGCAGCGTGAGACGTAGCTTCACTGTCAACGTTAGCTGCTCCACCCGCGCCGCCACTGATCCTGATGTCTGCTCCTGCTTCTTCCATTCTCCACCTTGATCAAGCGTATCAGGCCGTGTTGTTCGACATGGACGGCACCCTGCTGGATTCCCGTGCTGTGGTGGAGCGTGTGTGGCGGGAGTGGGCGGCCTCTCACGGGCGTGACTTTGCACCTGTCATGGCTGAGTCCCACGGACGGCGTACGATCGACACTGTGCGCGCTTTTGACATCCCTGGTGCTGATGTGGAAGTGGAATCACGGAAGGTCGAAATCAGGGAGATCGCCGACACGGATGGCATTGTGGCCATAGCCGGTGCGGCAGAGCTGATCGCGCGTCTGCCCAGCCACCGCTGGGCGGTGGTCACCTCAGCAGGACGTGAGCTGGCAGTGCGCCGCCTGACAGCCGCCGGGCTGCCTATTCCCGCCATCATGGTGACCGCGGAGGACGTCTCACAAGGCAAGCCCGAGCCCGAATGCTACGAGAAAGCCGCGCGGCTGCTCGGCACCACGGCGGATCAGTGCCTTGTGTTTGAGGATGCTCCTGCAGGTATTGCGGCTGGACGCCGAGCCGGGAGCACCGTCGTCGCCATCACTGCTGCGCGCCCGCATCCTTTCGTGGCTGAGTGCCCTGAGGTGCTGGATTACGAGCATGTGCGGTTTGAACTGGCGTAGTGCGGCGGAGGGGGGATGCGGGGCTGTCTTAGCAACAAAAAAGGCGCTGTGCTGCCACAGCGCCTCGGAGTGAAGTGATGAATTTTTACCTCACGGGATGTTGCCAGCAGGGGAGGGGGCGTCTTCGAGCTTGAGGGCCCACTTGATGCCGGAGAGGATCATGTCCTGGTAGGTCTGAGCGATCTCGGGGCTGTTCTTGCGGTCCTTGGTGCCGGCTTTCCAGGTGGGGTCCCAGACGTCTTCACGATGGCCGAGGGAGTTGTAGTACACACGACCGGAGCCGAGCTCCTTGCACCAGGAGACGGGGTAGTAGCGGCCTTTTTGGGCTTCGACATCCTTCAGGTCGGCATCCTTCTTCGGGTCTTCGATGTTCTTTTCCTTCCGCTGGGCGGCTTCCTGCTGCATCTGCACGAGGTTGGGGTGGGTGTTGAGGCCGAGGAGGCCGTGGACCTTGGACTTGTCGAAGGACTTGATGATGTAGATCTCGTCAAAGACCTTCCAGCCGGAGGGCACGGTCTTGGTGATGAGATGGGCGGGGTCGTGAACGATGGGCTGGATTTCGACCTGGGACTTGTGGGTTTCAAACTCTCCACCGAGCATGTCAACGTAGCCACGGAATGGGTGGTAGGTGTCTGAGCCGGAGTGCATGGCGACGAAGGCCTTGCCGCCTTCGATGAGCTTGACGAAGCCTTCGCGGTCAGGGAGGAGGAGATCGCCGGTGGTGTTGGCGAAGACGAAGCCGTCGTAGCCTTTGATTTTGTCGAGGGCCATCTTGTCGGCCATGTAGGCGGTGACCTTTTCAGTCCAGACTTTGCTGGCCTCGTTGTATTCGGCGAGGGCCTTGCTGAAGGCCTCCTGCTTGGCCTTGAAGGATTCATCAGTGTCTTTCTTTTCATCGCGCACGGGCGCTTTGCCGGGATTCTTGGGCTGGCCCTCGGGCTGATGTACGTAATCGACGGTGAAGGCGCCGGACTTGGCCCCGAGCTCGGCGAGGACTTTCTCGGCAGTTTCGATGGAGGAATGGCGGAAGCCGGTGGTGACGGTGACGACGAGGAGCTTCTTGGGCTCCGCAAAGGCGGAGGTGAGCGACAGGGCGGCTGCGAACAGTAGCGTGAGGCGGGTGATCATGGTGGGGAAGAAACCAACGTGGCGCGGCAGGGAGCTTTTGCAGGCGGAAAATGTGCGAGATGAGAGTCGAGCCGAGGCCGTTAGAGAAAATGGGAAGGCAGGGTGCGTACGTGGATGGATGAAAACATTGATCTTCTCCCTCTGCCTGTATGCTGCTGCAAGTGCTCAAACTGCCACTCCACCTGTGGCGGTGGATGCGGCGAAATATCCCAGCCTGCAGGCGGCCCTGGATGCAGTGCCTGCCAGCGGCGGGTTGGTGACGATCCCGCCGGGGAATTATGAGATCGCGCAGCCGCTTCTGGTGAAGACAGCGGAAACGCGAATCGTGGGAGGTGGCGCTGCCACACACATCATCAACAAAAACACGGAAGGCGCGCCTGCTTTCATCCTGCGGCCACCGACGCTCGACACAGACAAGAAGGCGCGTCTGTGGCGTGTGCAGATGGCAGACCTGCGTGTGAGTGGAAACGAGAAGAGCGGGGACGGCATCTTTGCGGAGTATATCGAGGAGATCTACTTTGAGGGGGTGTCGATCGACCATCACGGCGGAAACGGCATCCACATGGTGAACTGCGCGGAGGATCCGAGGGTGGCGGACTGCATCATCACCTACAACAAGAAGAGCGGGGTGGAGATCTTTGGCGGGCACGACATCGTGGTGAACGGGAACCACTTTGAGGAGAACCAGGATGCGCTGCGCTGCATCGACAGCTTCAACCTCTGCATGAATGGGAACAATGTGGATGACCATCTGGGAAACGGAGTGATCATCGAAAACACCTATGGCTCCGTGCTGAGCGGGAACATGATTGAGGAGTGCAACGGCACGGCGGTGATCCTGGACCGCGACTGCTACGGGATAACGCTGAGTGCGAATGTGATCGCGCATCACCTGAAGGGCGGCATAGATCTGCGGGATGCCTGCGGCTGCACGCTGAGCGCCAACACCTTTGTGCTGGCGCATGAGTTTTCCGTGCGTGTGGGCAGGGACAGCGAGCGCAACACGATCAGCGGCAACACCTTCTGCAACAGCTACATCGGGGCGGGGACGGACAAACGTCCTGCTGAGGCCAAGACCCCCATGGGTGTGGACATGGGCACCGGGGTGATGGTGGAAGGTGGAGTGTACGGGCTGAGCCTGACCAGCAACACATTCTCAGGGCTGAAGACGCCCGCAGTGTGGAGCGTCGGCGAGGTGAAGGGCATGCTGGTTTCTTCCAATCTGTGCATCGGGTGCGGGCGCAGCACGAAAGGCAAAAGAACCGCATTTGCGGTGGAATCCAAAGAAGGAGTTCTGATCAAGGACAATTTGGAAGAGGATGCGCCGTGAATAGCCGGCTGGGAGCCGAACATGCAGCATCGGTGGGTGAATCCGCTGAATGTGATATGATCAAAAATCTTTCGGTTGCTGAATCGAAGAAACGTTTTTGGTCGTATTTGTGCTAAGTAGGGTTCAATGTGAATGCACGGTGGCAGGCCCTAAAGATTGGAGTGATGCCGCTAAAGATATTACTTATTCGAGAATTGGTTAATCAGCATGCTAGATGTTCAGCGATACCGTGGTGCCCGGCACCAGAAAGAAATCGACTACACACGCAAGATCATGTGGTCTCACATGATCGCGGGTGCTGTTGTGATCGCGCTGTTCTTATTTCACGAATTATTTCGATGGTTTGCGGGCTCGATTGTCTGGTATGCACTCAGTCTGGTGGTCATGTATGGTTACATGAACGAGCGCAACAGCTGCCGATGGCTGCTAGCGCTGGTGTTCCTCGCCGGCTCTGGAGCGGGCTTGTATTTCATCAGCCAGGTGTTTCCGCAGACAGCGGAGCCGACTGTGGCGCTGGTCCCCCGGTCCTTTATGCCATTGTGGGTGGGGCTGGCCAACCTGATCTATGGAATGGGTACGTTGGTGGTGCTGTTTGATGCACGCATCCGCCGTGCTGGCGAGGTGGGCTTTACGCTGTGGTGAAGCCAAGGCATGCGAGGGGCGATCTGCACAATGAAGGAGTGAGCCGCCTGAATGCAAAAGCGCTGTCCAACAGCCTGCTGGATAGCGCAGGAGGAGAAGGCGTTTGACGGGGGCCCGAAGGCCCCCGAGGAAGTGCAGCTTACTTCTTGCGGTCCCGGAGGGCGCCGGTGCGGAGGCGGAGGCCATTGAGGCGGATGAAGCCGGTGGCGTCGTCCTGGTTGTAGGCCTTGGTGGGGTCGGCTTCCATGGTGGCGATCTGCGGATTGTAGAGGCTGTAGATGCTCTTGCGTCCAGCAGGGATGATGTTGCCCTTGTAGAGCTTGAGGCGCACGGTGCCGCTGACCTTCTGCTGGCTTTCGGTCACGAGGGCCTGGAGGGCGAGGCGCTCGGGGGCGTACCAGAAGCCATTGTAAACGAGAGTGGCGTATTTCGGGATGAGGCTGTCGCGCAGGTGCATGACCTCGCGGTCCATGGTAAGGCTCTCGATCTGGCGGTGGGCGAAGTGCAGGATGCTGCCGCCGGGGGTTTCATAGACGCCGCGGCTCTTCATGCCGACAAAGCGGTTTTCCACCATGTCCACCCGGCCTACGCCGTGCTTGCCACCGAGTTTGTTGAGGAGCTTCATAACTCCCAGCGGGGAGAGGAGCTTGCCATTGACGGCGATGCAGTTCCCCTTTTCGAATTCGAGGATGATGGTTTCGGCCTTGTCCGGGGCGTCTTCAGGGAAGACGGAGAGGGTGTTGAAGTAGCCTTTGTATTTGGGATCGCTGGCGTCAAACCAAGGGTCTTCAAGGATGCCGGCCTCGTAGCTGATGTGCAGGAGGTTGCGGTCCATGGAGAAGGGTTTTTTGGCGCTGGCCTGCACGGGGATCTTTTTCTCCTCGCAGTAGGCGATCATCTCGGCACGACCGGGGAACTGGGTGCGGAAGCGCTCGTCGCGCCAGGGGGCGATGGTTTCGATTTCGGGAGCCAGAGCTGCGGCGGTGAGCTCAAAACGGACCTGGTCGTTACCCTTGCCTGTGGCGCCATGGGCGATGAAGCCGGCTTTTTCTGCCTTGGCGATCTCGACCATGCGCTTGGCGATGAGGGGGCGGGCGATGCTGGTGCCGAGGAAATACTGGCCTTCGTAGATGGCTCCGGCCTGGATCATCGGGTAGATGAAATCGGTGGCAAACTCCTCCTGCAGATCGTCGATGTAGATCTTGGAGGCGCCAGTTTTTTTGGCTTTGGCGTTCAGGCCTTTAAGCTCGTCATCCTGGCCGACATTGGCGCAGAAGGCGATGACTTCAGCGTTGTAGGTTTCCTTGATCCAGGAGAGGAGGACGGAGGTGTCGAGGCCGCCGGAGTATGCGAGGACGATTTTTTTGCTCATAGAAAGACCACTTTTCAGGGGGCGCGGATGATACGGAAAATCAGCGGGGTGTCGAGGGCGGGAGTGAGTCATTTTTGGAGGAAGGCTGGGGTGAAATGCCGAGTATTTAGGAAAAGTTAAGCAAATCTGAGCTTTTTATTGAAATTATAGCTTGTGCTGTTAAGATGAAATTATTCACAAAAATTACATGGGTTTTACTCCGGACCAAAGCTGCCAGCTTCCTGCTTATCAAGCGACTGAGGATGCTACAGCGGTGCTCCCCCGCAAGTCTGCCGGGGGGCAGGGCATACGTGCCCATTGGTGGCGACGTGCATGCCTGTTTGCAGCACTGCTCGTGACGAGCGCCACCGCAGCGCTGGCAGCGACGGATTTCAGCGATTATTCAGGCTTTGCCAGCGCGAGCAGCACCACGGTGAGCACGATCAAAATCGGTGCCACAACGGACAGTGAGTCTGCAATCACCTCCAATGACACGGCCACTGGAGATGACATTACTGGCTCAGATGACGAAGACGGCGTGACGCTGCCCGCGAGCCTGGTGACCGGTACTTCCGGCAGCATGACAGTGAATGTGAGCAACACGAGTGGCGCCACAGTGTATCTCAATGCCTGGATCGACTTCAATGACAACGGGGCGCTGACTGATTCCGGAGAGCAGGTGGCGACGAACACGATAATCGCCACAGGAACATCCAACTCCAACAAGACGATCACCTTCACCGTGCCATCAACAGCAGCGAGCGGCCAGGTGGGTGTGCGCGTGCGCCTGACCTCCACCAGCAGCCCGGGGCCCACAGGAGCAAAGGGCAACGGTGAAGTGGAAGACCATCTGGTGCGGATCTGCCCGACTATCACAGTGTCGCCCACCAGCCTGAATGCCGCCTCGGTGGCTTCAGAGTATTCGCAGACACTGACCTCCAGCGGTGGGACATCGCCTTACTCCTACACGGTCAGCACAGGTACGCTGCCTTCGGGGCTGTCCCTGAGCTCGGCGGGTGTGCTCAGCGGTACACCGAGCTCCAGCACCAGCCAGACTTTCACGGTGCAGGCGGCGGATGCCAATGGGTGCAGCGGGACACGCAGCTACACACTGGCGCCTGCTTGCACGGCGTATGTGATCTCCCCCTTTGCCATGGGCTCGTGGGATCTGTCTGCGAGTGTGAATGTGACTCTGGTGGCCTCGGCCACCTCGGGCACGGCTGCGGCACCCTATACGTGGGCGGTGACGTCCGGTACTCTGCCGCCCGGACTCTCCCTGAGCAGTGCGGGGGTGCTGAGCGGAACGACCACGGCGAAGGGGACCTACAGCTTCACGATTCAGCTGACTGACTCCAACGGCTGCACGGGTTCTCAAGCGTATCTGATGACGGTGGCCTCAGGCACCAGCTACTCCAGCCTGCTGTACATGACCTCTGGCGGCGGCAGCACCGGCTATCTGGAGACCTATGATGTCTCCACAGGAACGAAGACGACGGTGGGGCAGACGAAGGACTCCAGCTCGCATTATCTGACGGATCTGGCGTGGTCCCCCTCGGGCACGCTGTATGGCATCGACTTCAACACCATCTACACGATCAACGCCACGACGGGAGCGGTGACAAAAGTCGGCAGCTTCAGCAGCAACAGCTTCAACGGTCTGGTATTTGACTCTGGAGGAACGCCCTACATCAGCAGTGTGAACGATGGTGACATCTACACCTTCAATCTCTCCGCACTGAGCGCCAGTTCCTCCACCGCTGTGACCAAGGTGTTCAGCTCGCCTGCGACCGTGCCGAACGGAGAGGCGCTGAACAGCGCGGGAGACCTGGCCTGGATCGGGAACGAACTTTATTACACTGTGGCAGGCAGCAGCTTCAACACCTTCTACTTGTACAAAGTGCCTGAAGGAGGGACAGCCACGCAGCTCGTGGGACAGATCAAAAACTCGGGCGGGACGGGCATCAGCAATGTCTTTGGTCTTTCCACAGACGGTTACGGCACACTGTATGCGCAGGCGGGCACAGCACTCTACACGCTGAACAAGACCACGGCAGTGGCGACGACGGTGAATGCGAGCAGCGCGGCCAACCAGATCTCCGGCGGTGCCATGCGCTATGAGTACACGCAGGTGCTGGATGACTTTGGAGACTACTCGGTCTTCCCCGTGGCACGCGACACGATGTACACCTCCCTGCTGATGGGAACGCAGGTCGATTATGACATCCCAGCTGCTTTCAACACCGCCGCCACAGCAGACGATCTGGCCTGGCTGGATGACGAAGACGGCGTGACGCTGCCGGGCAGCGTGGTGCAGGGAGCCACCGGCATGACGGTGACAGTGAAGGTGACAAACACCAGCGGAGCGCCTGCTTTCCTGAACGGGTGGATCGATTTCAATAACAACGGTTCGCTGACGGATGCCAATGACCAGATCATCAGCAACGTGACGATCCCGACCGGCACGAGCGGGGTCAATCAGACTTACACGTTTAATGTGCCTGCGACTGCGGCAGTGGGCAGCGTGGGGGCGCGCTTCCGCATCACAGCGGTGAGCAATCCGGGACCTACGGGGGCCAGCGGTCCAGGCGAGGTGGAAGACTACCTGATCCCGATCACCTGCAGCACGGTGACGCTTTCTCCGAGCACCCTGCCCACCCCGACGGTGGGCACGGCTTATTCGCAGACGGTGAGCGCCAGTGGCGGAAACTCTCCCTACACCTATGCAGTGGCCACGGGAACGCTGCCCGCTGGGCTGACGCTGAACACCTCCACGGGGGTGCTTTCTGGTACTGTGACAAGCTCCAGCGCCACGAGCTTTACGCTTCGCGCCACTGATGCCAAGGGGTGCACTGGAACGCTGGCCTGCAGCATCACGCCCACCTGTCCGACGGTGACGGTGGGGCCGACGACCCTTAGCACGCCGACGGTGGGCAGTTCCTTTACCCAGACGCTGAACGCCACGGGTGGTCTCACCCCGTACTCATGGGCGCTGACCAGTGGCACGCTGCCGACGGGGCTCTCCCTGAGCACGAGCAATGGTACGATCAGCGGCATCGCCACCAGTGCGGCGTCGGTGAGCTTTGTGGCCCGTGCGACGGACTCCGCCGGCTGCACGGACACACAGAGCTACACCATGACGCCGGTGTGCCCCACGATCAGCATCACTCCGGGCACGCTGGTGGCGGGCACGGTGGGTACGGCTTACTCTCAGACGCTGAGCGCCAGTGGTGGTACTGCCCCCTATGGCACGTGGACGGTGACGAGTGGCACGCTGCCAGCCGGGCTGACGCTGAACGCAAGCACGGGCGTGATCAGCGGCACGCCGACAGCCTCGGCCAGTCCTTCGACTTCGGTCACGGTTCGGGTGAATGACACCTACGGCTGTCAGGGCTCACAGGTGGTGACGTTCCAGATCTGCCCGGTGGTCTCCATATCGCCGGCCATCCTGCCCACGCCCACGGTGGGCACGGCCTACTCTCAGAGCATCACAGCCTCCGGGGGCTCTGGAACCTACACTTACACTGTGACCAGCGGCTCGCTGCCCAGCTGGGCTACGCTGAGCAGCGCCGGAGTGCTGAGCGGCACACCGGCAACCACAACTGCGGCCACATTCACGGTCAGGGCTGCAGACTCCAATGGATGCAGCAGCACTCAATCTTATACCATCACACCAGCGTGCCCCACGGTGACCATTGGCCAGAGCGCCCTGGCCACGGGGACGGTGGGCAGCTCATATTCGCAGACACTGAGCGCCACGGGGGGCATCTCGCCCTACAGTTCATGGACGATCACCAGCGGTACTTTGCCGACGGGGCTTTCGCTGAATGCGAGCACGGGGGTGATCAGCGGCACGCCCACGGCCTCGGCCAGCCCGGCCACCTCCATCACGGTGCGTGTGAATGATGCCAACGGCTGCCAGGGATCGCGAGCGATCACGCTGCAAATCTGCCCGGCCATTTCCTTCTCTCCCAGCACGCTGCCCACTCCAGTGGTGGGCACGGCCTATTCGCAGACCATCACGCCGGGTGGCGGCGCATCTCCTTATACCTGCACGCTGGCCAGCGGCACGCTGCCGTCGTGGGCTTCGCTGACTTCTGCGGGTGTGATCAGCGGCACGCCCAACAGCAGCTCCACCTCGATCTTCACGCTGCGCTTTACGGATGCGAATGGATGCTCCTCCACGCTGGCCTATACGGTGACTCCGACCTGCCCCACCATCAGCATCACGCCCACGGCGCTGACCGCTGGAGCGGTGGGGGCGGCTTATTCGCAGACGCTGAGCGCCAGCGGCGGCATCGCGCCCTATGGTACATGGACCATCACGGGGGGTGCGCTGCCTGCAGGGCTGACGCTGAACTCCAGCACGGGTGTGATCAGCGGCACGCCGACGGCTTCCGCCAGTCCAGCCACCACCATCACGGTGCGCGTGAGTGATGCCAACGGCTGCCAGGGCACGCAGGCCATCGCGCTGCAAGTCTGCCCGGTGATCTCCATCTCTCCCACCACGCCGGCCACGGGGACTCTGGGTGCGGCCTACTCGCAGACGCTCAGCGCCTCGGGAGGCAGCGCCTCTTATGCCTATGCGGTGATCAGCGGCACGCTGCCCACCGGGCTCTCGTTGAACACGAGCACGGGTGTCGTCAGCGGGACTCCTACCGTGCAGTCAAGCAGCAACGTGACCATCCGCGCGACGGATGCCAACGGCTGCCAAGGCACGCAGGCCATGACTTTTGCCGTTGGCTGCCCTGCCATCACCATTTCCACCGCATCTCTGCCAGCAGGTGCGGTGGGCACGACCTATTCACAGTCTGTGGCAGCCACAGGAGGCTCCGGCACCTACACCTGGACTGTCAGCAGCGGCACGCTGCCTGCAGGTCTCAGTCTTAGCAGTGCAGGGGTGCTCAGCGGCACGCCGACCACTGGCAATGGGGCCGGAACGAGCATCACCCTCTCCGCCAAGGACAGCACCAGCAGCTGCTCTGGCACCAAGACCTTCACGCTGCAAGTGTGCCCCACGGTCTCGCTGTCTCCCACCACGCTGAGCACGCCAGTGGTGGGAACGGCATACTCACAGACCATTACAGCCAGCGGTGGTGCGGCCTCCTACACTTACACGCTGGCCAGCGGCACGCTGCCGACCTGGGCCACGCTGAGCAGTGCGGGTGTGCTGAGCGGCACACCCACCACGACCACCTCGGCCACTTTCACGGTCAAAGCCACGGATGCCAACGGCTGCACGGGCACGCGCTCCTACACGATCACGCCCTCATGCTCCACGATCACGATCAGCCCCACCACGCTGGCGCAGGGCACGGTGGGCACGGCTTACTCGCAGACGCTGGCAGCCAGCGGCGGTACAACACCTTACAGCTCCTGGACGATCACCAGCGGCACTCTTCCCACAGGGCTCTCGCTGAATGCGAGCACGGGCGTGATCAGCGGCACGCCGACGGCGGCAGCCAGCCCCGCAAGCTCCATCACGGTGCGTGTGAATGATGCCAACAGCTGCCAGGGAACGCAGACGGTGACGCTGCAGGTGTGCCCGGTGCTGAGCATGGCGCCCTCCACGCTGACGGCGCCAGTGGTGGGCACGGCCTACTCACAGAGTGTGAGCGCCAGCGGCGGCACCTCCCCCTATACCTACACGCTGGCCAGCGGCACCCTGCCAACCTGGGCCACACTGAGCAGCGCAGGTGTCATCAGTGGGACGCCGACGAGCACGACCTCCGCCACATTCACGGTCAAGGCCACGGATGCCAATGGCTGCGCCAAAACTCTGGCTTATACCCTGGCTCCTGTCTGCCCGGTCCTCAGCATCGCGCCGACCACGCTGACGCAGGCGGTGGTGGGTACGGCCTACTCGCAGACGCTGACTGCCAGCGGCGGCACGGCCTCTTACACCTGGGCAGTTACTGGTGGCACGCTGCCCACGGGCCTCAGCCTAAACACCAGCACTGGCGTGATCTCAGGTACACCTACAGTGGTGAATGCCACAGGAGCGAGTGTGACGGTGCGCACGACCGATGCCAATGGCTGCCAGGCCTCAGCTGCGCTGACGGTGCAGGTCTGCCAGGCCATCAGCGTCACTCCTGCCACGCTGGCTGCAGGCACGGTGGGCACATTTTACACGCAGACGATGGCCTCCAGCGGCGGCACGGCTCCCTACACCTACAGCATCAGCAGCGGGACCGCGCCTGCGGGCCTCTCGCTGAGCAGTGCCGGTGTGCTGAGCGGAACGCCCAACACGGCCTATGCCACGAGCACGAGCTTCACCGTGCGCTCCACGGATGCCAACGGCTGCATCAAGGATCAGGTGGTGAGCGTGAAGATCTGCCCGGTGGTGAGCCTCTCGGCCATCTCCAGCACGATCACGGTGGGCACAGCGTATTCTCAGACGATCAGCGCCAGCGGCGGAACTTCTCCTTATGTGCTGGCGCTGAGCAGCGGCACTCTGCCTGCAGGGCTGAGCTTTAACGCCGGCACCGGAGTCCTGAGCGGTACGCCGACGAGCCCCACAGCACGCACCTTTGTCATCAGCGCCACGGATGCGAATGGCTGCGCAGGAACGCAGAGCTACACACTGTCTCCACAATGCCCTGTGATCAGCGTGAGCCCCGGAACGATGCCCGTGGGCATGGTGGGCACGGCTTACTCGCAGACCTTCACCACTGCGGGTGGCACTGCACCCTACACTTACGCCATCACCAGTGGTGCGCTGCCTGCCGGACTGAACCTGAACACCTCGACAGGGGTGATCAGCGGTACGCCCACGGTCTCTGGAACTTATGCTCTGGGCCTGAGAGTGACGGATTCCAGCACCTGCCAGACCACGATCACGCGCAGCATCACCATCTCCGGAAGCACGGTGCCTGACTGCCCGACGGAGCTGAACCAGAGCGTGGGCGGTGCGTACGAGGTCACCCGCCTCGGGCTGAATGTGCTGGGCGGTGAAAACAGCGGTACTGGCAACTGCTTGTATAACATGTCCCCGAACGGGCGCTGGATCACGGGCATCCGCGTGGGGCTGAGCTCCACCGGATTTGTGATGAACACGCTGAGCTGGACCAACTCGGCCGTGCCACTGCTGGCCTCCAACCACAACTATGCGATGGGGCAGGATGTGAACGACAGCGGCAATGCGGTCGGGTATGACAAGTGGAGCAGCGGCGCCAGCCTGAACATCGCGCCATGGTATTACACCAACGGTACCACGACCCGTCTGAAGACGCCGTATGACAGCAGCTCCAGCATGAGCGCCATGCCCTGCGCGCTGACGAATGACAGCGCGTACGCGTTTGGCACCGTGGACCCTGACGGCCCCGGAGGCCCGGTGCTCTCCCAGGGCGGCTACTGGAACATCAACACCAATGCATGGACGGCCATCTCCGGCACGCTTCAGGTGCTGGATGCCTCCTCGGACGGCACGAAGATTCTGGTGATCGACAGCAGCGGTGTGGGCAAGGTGCTCAGCGGCAGTCCTGCAGGCGGCTATACAACGACGGTGGTGAGTTTCTCCGGCAGCTCTCTCAACAGCGGGCGAGTCAGCCCCAGCGGGCGCTACATCGGTGCCAGCCAGCGTGTTTCCGGCGTGCCGGTGCCGTTTGTGTATGACACGCAGACCAGCACACGCACCAATCTGCCGCGCATCCTGCCGCAGGATAATCTGGGCGGCATCGTGGGGGCCATCAGCGACACGGGACGGGTGCTCGGCACGATGTACAGCAGCGGGTCCTCCGGCAGTTTTGCAGTGATGTGGGACACGCCGGCGGATCTCTACACGCGCATTTCCGACCTGCTGGTGTCTGACGGCCAGGTGGCGAAGGATGGCTCGTACTCCTACTGGAACATCTACAACGGCGGCAACGGCATCTCATCCGATGGCACGACGATGGGCGTGTTTGGAGACAATCCCTACGGGCAGGAGGATTCCATGGTGTTCCAGCGTGTGGCTGTGGCGGACTCCCGCCTCTGCCTGGGCAACAGCGTCTGGCAGGACACCAACCGCAACGGCATCAAGGATGACGGAGAACCCGGAGCCGTGGGGGCCGTGGTGCATCTCTTCCATCCCGGTGCGGACGGCGTGCGTGGCGGCACCGGAGCCAACGCGGACTATGAAATCTCCGCACCCATCACCACGACCAGCAGCGGTGTGTATGTGTTTAGCAACGTCCCCTCGGGAACTTACTACGTGCAGGTCATTCCTCCGGCATCTCTGCCGGCCACCTCCGGCACAGTGGTGACGGTGGACAACGGTGTGGACAATGACAACAACGGCATGCAGCCCGGCGGCCCCGGCACGCCGATCTACAGCCCGCTGATCACGCTGGTGCCGGGAACCGAACCGGTGAACGATGGCGATGGCAATGCGAACACGGATTTCACGGTGGACTTTGCGCTGGGTGATGGTGTGAATGTGGGCGATCTGGTGTTTGCAGATACAAACGGCAACGGATTGTATGAGCCTGCCTCTGGAGAAACCGGCATCTCCGGCATCACGGTGCAGCTGCTGGACAGCAGTGGCAATCTGCTGCTGAGCACCAGCACAGACGCTGGCGGCGGCTACTTCTTTGGCGGATGTGCACCGGGAACGTATTATGTGAGCGTGCCGACTCCGCCGGCATCCTACACCTCGGCCACCCTGGCAGTCACAGCAGACAACGGAGTGGACAATGACAGCAACGGCATTCAGAACGGTGGTCCGGGCACTGCATCCACCAGCCCGCTGATCACACTGGCTGTGGGAACGGAGCCGGGCTCATCTGGCAGCACGAGCTATGAAAACACGATCGACTTTGGTTTCCGAATCTGCCCCGCCATTGCCATTTCACCTGCCGCGCTGGCAAACGGCATGGTGGGCACGGCCTACACGCAGCTGCTGAGTGCCTCCGGCAGCCCCTCGCCACCCTATACGTGGACGACTTCTGCCGGGACCTGGCCTGCAGGAATGAGCCTGGACAGCAGCGGCAACATCGGAGGAACGCCCACTGCGCCGACGAACGGTGTCAGCGGCACGAGCGTGACCGTGCGTGCCATCGACTCAAAGGCTTGTGTGAGAGACCTGCAAATGCAGATCAAGATCTGCCCGGTGATCACGCTGAATCCTGCCACGCTGACGGCTCCTGTGGTGGGCACGGCTTACACGCAGACCCTTTCAGCGGGCGGAACCACGGCCACGCCGGTGACGTACAGCGCCAAAGGGCTGCCCTCCTGGCTGACGCTGAACACGAGCAGCGGTGTGCTCTCCGGCATGCCCACCAACACGACGACGGTCACCTTTACCATCACCGCTACGGATTCGAATCTCTGCTCGGGCACTGCCAGCTACACCCTGACGCCGGTGTGCCCCACGATCACGGTGACTCCAGAATCGCTGCCCACGCCGGTGATGAACACGCCCTACAGCCAGGTGCTGAGCGCCGCTGGAGGCACGGGTCCCTACACCTTCATGCTGAGCAGTGGCAGCCTGCCCGCAGGCCTGACACTGAACACCGCCAGCGGCACCATCAGCGGTACGCCGACCGGACTGGCCTCGACCACCTTTGGCATTCGCGGAACGGATGCTTATGGATGCAGTGGTATTCGCACTTATACACTGACACCGGCGTGCCCGGCCATTGCCATCGCGCCTGCAAGCCTCTCCGGTGGCAATGTCGCCGTGGCCTACAGCCAGACGATGAGCGCCACGAATGGCACCGCACCCTACACCTGGGCAGTGAGCAGCGGCAGCCTGCCTGCGGGACTGAGCCTGAACAGCAGCACCGGAGCCATCACCGGGACACCCACCACGGTGCAAACCGCCAGCTTTACACTGACTGCCACGGATGCGCTGAACTGCCAGAAGAGCGCGAGTTACAGCGTGACGATCAGCTCCCTCACCATCGGGGATCTGGTGTGGAACGACGTGAACAACAACGGCGTGAAAGACGCGTCCGAAAGCGGGCTGGCGGGTGCGCAGGTGCAGCTTTTCAGCACGGGCACGGACAATGCCATCGGCGGAACTGACACGGCTGCGGACACCCAGGTGGGCAGCACCATCACCACGACTTCTTCCGGGGCCTACTCCTTTGCTGGAATCACCCCGGGTTATTACTATGTGAAGGTGCTGCCTCCGGCCTCGAACCCGATGACGGGCGGTACTCCGGTGACGGTGGATGCCGGTGGCAACAATGTGAACCACGGTGCGCAGCCCGGTGGTCCAGGAACGCCGCTGTACAGTCCGGTGATCAATCTGGCCTCCGGCAGTGAACCGGTGGATGATGGTGACACGGATCCGAACACGGATCTGAGCATCGACTTCGGCCTCTTCTCAGGCATCAGCGTGGGCAACCTGGTGTTCCTCGACACGAATGCGGACGGTGTGTATCAGAGCGGCACGGACAGCGGAGTCTCTGGCGTGACGGTGGCACTGGTGACGCGTGGTGCGGACAACACGGCCTACACTTCAGACGATGTGGTCGTGACCACCACGACGACGAATGGCAGCGGCGTCTATGGTTTCACGGTGTTCCAGTCGGGTGTGTATTATGTGATGGTCACTCCTGGTGCCACCCAGCTCATGGCGCTGAACGGAGTCTCATCCGACAATGGCGTGGACAATGACAACAACGCCGTGAGCCAGAGCGGTGGCGCCGGCCACGTGGTGAACAGCACCACCTTCACACTGGCCTACGGCGGCGAGCCCGGATCCAGCGGCACGACGAACGTGGAGAACACCATCGACATCGGCCTGCGCAACTGCCCGGCGATCACGATCACGCCTTCGACGCTGCCAGCCGTGGTCGTGGGCAGCTCCTACAATCAAACCCTGACTGCCAGTGGCGGCACAGCGCCCTACACCTGGACGGTGCAGGCTGCCACAGTTCCTGCCGGACTGAGCCTTTCCAGCAGCGGTGTGCTCAGCGGCACACCCACCAGCGCCGGAGCAAACAACATCGTGGTGACGGCCACGGACAGCCTGGGCTGCAGCGCCACAGTCACCACGCCGCTGCGCGTGTGCCCGGTCATTACGGTGAATCCGAGCACGCTGACTGCACCGACCATCGGCTTCCTCTACTCGCAGACGATGAGCGTCTCCGGCACGAGCGCCACACCGATCACCTGGAGCGCGAGCAGCCTGCCCGCCTGGCTGAGCATCAACAGCAGCACGGGAGTCCTCAGCGGCACGGCCACGGGCAGCACGCCAGCCACGTTTACCATCACGGGCACAGATGCGAACGGCTGTGCAGGTTCGCGCTCCTACACGGTGAATCCGGTGTGCCCCACGATCACGATGGGCGGCAGCACCCCGCCAAACGCCTACCTGAAGACGAGCTACTCCACGAGCCTGGCTGCCACTGGCGGCACGGCGCCGTATTCCTACACGCTGGTCAGCGGCAGCATGCCTCCCGGGCTGGTGCTGGGCACTGATGGCACTGTGAGCGGCACCCCCACCACTCTGGGCAGCTACACGGTGACGGTGCGCGCCACGGATGCCTACAACTGCCAGAGCAGCTCCGGCACGGTGACCTTCAATGTGAAGGGCATGGGGATGGGCAATCTGGTGTGGGTGGACATGAACAACGACGGCCTCTACACCACCTCAGAGAGCGGTGTGCCGGGCCTGCCGGTTCAGCTTTGGACCGCCGGTGTGAATGGCACGATGGAAAGCGGCGGCGGTGATGATGTGATGAGCGCCAGCACCACCACGGACTCCAACGGCCTGTATCTCTTCAGTGGTCTGGCACCGGGTGTGTACTACGTGCGCATTCCCACGCCGCCGACCTATTACCCGCAGGTGAGCACGAGCCAGGTGAACCTGGACAACAACGTCAACAATGACAACAACGGCATTCAGTCCGCGTCCGGGAATCCGGTGGTGACACCGCTGATCTCACTCTCCCCCAACCTGGAGCCAGGAGTAGCGGTGGACGGTGATGACACGGACATCAACAGCACGATTGATGTCGGATTTGCGAATGCGAATCCGTGCCAGATCACGAACCTGATCGACAACCCGAGCTTTGAATTCCAGGGCCTTCCAAACGTGACAGGCGCCGGTGTCAAGGTTCTGGGCTATGATGGCACGGGCACCAATCTGGGCACTGGCGTCAATGCCTACCAGTGGGTGGGCGGTACGAACGGCTCCAGCAGCTCTGGCGAGCCGATCCAACGTGCGCAGGTGAACGTGAGCACGACGGGATCCATGTTCTCATGGGTGGAGAGCCTGAAGAGCCGCCATGGCAAGCGCATGGTGCTGCTGCAAGGGACGAACTCTTCGGTGACACTGCAGGCCTCGGGTGGCGGAAGCTGGAGCAGCGTGCTGCAGGCGGGCAAAGAGTACGAGCTGAGCGTGTGGGCGGCCAATGCCACCTCCGGCGCGGCGTCCATCCTGTGGAATCTGGGCGCGAATGCACAGATCGTGCAGATCATCACCGGCGCGACGCCGGGGATGTATCAGTACTACACGGTGCCGCAGGGGGAAATGAGCGCCACGGCAGCGGGTGTGAGCCAGTGCTGCGGCTACGGCGGAGGCACGATCTCCTATCCGGCCTTCGGCTCATCGGACTACAACAGCTGGACAGAGGCCACGGCCAACTCCTCGCAGCCGCAGTGGCGCCAGTTCACTTACCACTTCCGTGTGGCCAACGGAGCCACAGCTTCGCAGATCGACACCCTGAGCATCGCTCTCTCCGGTGGCAGCAGCACCAATGCGGTGGTGGCGGATCTTGTTTATCTCTGCCAGGTGAACACCACCGCCACTCTATCCATCGGCAATCTGGTGTGGAATGACGCCAACAAAAACGGCCTGCGTGATGTGGGAACCACCACGGAGGTGGGCATCAGCGGAGTGACGATGGATCTCTACACCACCACGAACAACGTCGCCGGGGATTCGGACGACCTGTGGGTGGCCACCACCACCACAAATTCCGCCGGTGCCTACAACTTCAACGGTCTGGCCGCAGGCAAGTATGTGGTGAGAGTGACTCCGCCTTCCAGTGTGCCTGCGACCGGCGGCAACGTGATCACCACCGACGATGGCATCAACAATGAAAACAAAGGCAGCCAGCCTGGTGGCCCCGGCACCTACCTCTACAGCCCGGTCATCACCCTGGCCAGCGGCACGGAGCCGGTGAATGACGGCGACACCAACCCGGACACCAATCTGACGATCGATTTCGGCCTCTTCTCCGGCATCCAGCTGGGCAATCAGCTCTTTGTGGATGCGAACAACGACGGCGTCTTCAGCAGCGCCACGGAAACGGGCGTGGGCTCCGGTGTGACGGTGCAGCTGCTCGATGGCGTGGCCAACACCGTGATCACCAGCACGACGACGAACAGCGCGGGTGTTTACGGATTCACCATCTACCAGCCCTCCACGTATCGTGTGCGTGTGCCCACGCCGCCCACAGCCTATCCGCTGGCCTCCAGCGCTGCGGACACCTCGGATGATGGCAGGGACAATGACAGCAATGGCATCCAGAGCGGCGGCATCAACTCTGCCGTGATCAGCCCAGTGATCACACTGACGGCTGGCGGCGAGCCCGGCAGCAGTGGCAACACGAACGCGGAGAACACGATCGACTTTGGATTCCGCGCCTGCCCGGTCATCACCATCAGCCCCGGCACGGTGGCCGTGGCCACGCAGTATGTGGCTTACAATCCGCTGACGCTTACCTCCACGGGTGGTTCCGGCGGCTACGTGTATGCCCTCAGCAGTGGTGCACTGCCGAGCGGCATGACGATGAGCAGCGGCGGCATCATCAGCGGCACGCCCGGTGCCTCCGCCGCGCCAGGCAGTTACAGCTTCACCGTGAGCAGCACCGACAGCCAGGGATGCTCCGCCACACAGAGCTACACGCTGACGCTGGCCAATGCCGTCGTGACGGTGAGCCCGAGCACGCTGCCGGCCGCCACTCAGTACACTGCATACAGTCAGAATCTGGCGGCTTCCGGCGGCACCTCGCCCTATGTCTGGAGCGTCGGGCCTGCAGCACTCAGCGGGGCTGCCGCCTGGTGGCCTGGTGAATCTGGTGGTGCGGAACTCATCGCTGGCAACAGCGCCGCGCTGATGAACGGAGTGGCCTTCACCACAGGGCAGGTGGGCAAGGCCTTCAGCTTCGATGGCGTGAATGACTACGCGCAGGTGGCGGATCAGTCCGTGCTGCGCCCGACTCAGATCACCCTGGAGGCCTGGGTGCGGCCGGGCAGCGCCACTCCGGCGGCGGACCAGATCATCATCGAGAAGAGTTCCAGCAACACCGCGCCCGCCAGCGGCTACGGCCTGATCCAGCGCAGCGGCACGAGCACGGTGCGCTTCTTCATCAATGCACCTGCCACCGTGGCATCGACGTCTGATTTTGTGGATGCGACGCTGACGGTGAATGCATGGAACCACGTGGTGGCCAGCTACGACGGCGCGAATCTGGTGATCTACGTGAACGGCGTGCAGGCGGCCACGAAGGCCTTCTCCACTGCGATCAGCCAGTCAACGCAGCCGGTGCTGCTGGGCGGCAGCGCCACAGCGACCACCTGCTGGAATGGTGCCATGGATGAAGTGGTGATCTACAATCGTGCGATCACCTCCGCCGAGGCGCAGGCACGCTACGCGGCCTCCATCACCGGCAACAATGGCATGCCTGCAGGGCTGGCGCTGGACAGCAGCACCGGAGTGCTCAGCGGCACGCCCACGGGAGTGCCTGCCACGTATCCCTTTACCGTGCGTGCCACGGACTCCTACAGCGGCGTGGGTGTGCGCAGCTACTCGCTGACGGTGAACTGCCCTGCGCTGAACATCACACCCAAGACGCTGGCCGACGCGCCACAGTATGCCGCCTACACGACGGTAAACATGAGTGCGAGCGGTGGCACTTCTCCTTATACCTGGGACATCACCACGGGCGCGCTGCCCACGGGCATGAGCCTGAGCAGCGCGGGTGTGCTGAGCGGCACACCGGGCTCGGCTCCGGGCACCTATAACTTCACCGTGCGCGCCCGTGACAAGAACAACTGCGTGAGCACGCAGGCGCTGAGCATCAAAGTGCTCTGCCCCACGATCACGCTGACTCCTTCCACGCTTGCCAATGCGCAGCAGTTTGCAGCCTACAGCTCCGTGCTGATGGGGGGGGCAGGAGGCAGCGCTCCCTACACCTTCAGCATACTGAGCGGTGCGCTGCCCACAGGCATGAGCCTGAGCAGCGCGGGACTGCTGAGCGGCACACCCACAGCGGTGCCTGGAGACTACACCTTCACCGTGAAAGCCACGGACAGCGCCTCCTGCTCCGGCACCGGCAGCTACACACTGCATGTGAACTGCCCGGCGATCACCATCACGCCTGCCACACTGGCGGCTGGCCGCCAATATCAAAGCTACAGCCAGACGATGACCGCCAGCGGAGGAAATTCCACCTACACCTGGGCTCTGGCTGGCGGCAGCACATTGCCCACGGGGCTGACTCTGAGCAGCGCCGGGGTCATCAGTGGCACACCGACCGTGGCACCGGGCACCTACACCTTCAGCGTTATCGCCACGGATTCCCAAAATTGCACAGGCACACGTGCCTGCAGCATTGTCTTCAGCTGCCCGACCATCAGCATTGCTCCAACGACACTGCCACAGGGGACGGTCACGGTGGCATACAGCCAGCAGCTCACGGTGAGCGGGGGGAGCTCTCCTTATACGTGGTCGCTGGCTTCAGGCGCGCTGCCCTCCGGCATCACGCTCTCTTCTGCGGGTCTCATCAGCGGCACGACCAATGCGGTGGGCTCCTTCAACTTCACGGCGCAAGTGAGCGACCTCAACAGCTGCGTGCAGCAGCAGGCGCTGACGCTGGCTGTGGGCTGCGCATCCATCACCATCACGCCATCTTCCCTGAGCACTGCCACGGTGGGCACGGCCTACTCGCAGCAGTTCAGCGCCACTGGCGGGGTGGGAACGAAGACGTGGACGGTGAAATCGGGCTCTCTGCCCACCGGCATGTCACTGAGTTCTGCGGGTCTGCTGAGCGGCACGCCCACGGACACGGCTGGGACTTTCAATTTTACCGTGCAGGCGATGGATCAGGACAGCTGCCCGGGCACGCTGGCCTGCACACTGACGCTGCAGTGCCCCGCAGTCACGATCACCCCCGCCACGCTGCCGAACGCCACCGTGGCCAGCAGCTACTCCACCACACTGACCGCCTCGGGGGGGACGGCTCCATACACCTGGAGCGTGCCCAATGGCAGCACACTGCCCGCAGGGCTGGCGCTGAGCCCCACGGGGATCATCAGCGGAACACCGACAGCTCCCGGCACTTACAGCTTTGGCGTCACCGCGCGCGACACCTACGGCTGTTCTGGTACGACGACTCTTTCGATGACGATTTCATGTCCGACACTGGCGCTCACACCCACGAGCCTGAATTCTGGATACCGTGGCTTGGTTTACAGCCAGGCGATCACCGCCAGCGGGGGCATCAGTCCCTACACCTACTCTCTGAGCGCCGGCAGCCTGCCGCCCGGGCTCAGTCTCAACACCAGCAGCGGGGCCATCAGCGGCACACCCACGGCTGCAGGCAGCTACAGCTTTACAGTGAGCAGCCAGGACAAGGCCACCTGCACAGGCTCGCGCAACTATGTGATTGTCATCAACGGGCTGGGGCTGGGCAATCTCGTGTGGAATGACCTGAATCAGAACGGTGTCTTTGACGCCGGGGAGCAGGGGATCAGCGGAGTGTCACTGCAGCTTTACTCCACCACGGACGCGGTCATCGGCAATGGGGATGATGTCTCTCAAGGAACAACCACCACAGACGGCAGCGGAGCGTACAGCTTCAGCGGCCTGGCGCCTGGCAGCTACTATGTGAGCATAGCCACGCCGCCTGCGGCCTATCCGCTTTCTTCAGGTCCGCAGGTGGCACTGGACAACGGGGTGAACAATGACAACAACGCGGTCCAGAGCGGCGGTGTGGGGGCTGCGATCGTGAGCCCGATCATCGCGCTGGCGGTGGGCAACGAGCCTGGCAACACCACGGGTGGAGCGGATGTGGACAACACTGTGGACTTTGCGCTGCGTGCGGTGCCTGCCTCCGTGACGAACCTGCTGGAGTATACGCTGAACACCTCCACCGGCGGCCTGCCTGCGGTGCCGAGCCTGAAGAGCGCCGCCGTGGTGAACGCCGCCAAAATCCAGATCGAGGACGACATGAACGGCCTCACTGACATCAGCGAGCCGACGAACAACGGTCCGATCCGCAGCGGGGCGCTCTCCCGCCAGATGCGCAGCTGGGATGCCTCGTATGACACGACTTATGACTCTGCGCCCACCACTCTGGTGCAGCGTCCGGACAGTCTGTGGATCCGCTTTGACATGGACCCGACAGCAAACGGGAACATCGGAAACATCCTCTTTGACCTCTACCGTGTGGGCACCACAGCACCGGTCCAGGGCAAGGTGATGCTCTCCTGGCTGGAGGGCAGCACGATGCGCACGGCGGTGACGGACACCTTCCAGCTGCCTGCCGTGGGCTCCTGGTTCTCGATGAACATGGGGTGGACGAGCTTCCTGGGCGGCGCCACGGCGGTGCCCACGGGCAGCCAGCTCGCCGGGAAGTCCTTCCTCATCGAAATATATCTGTGGGGCGGTGACGGCACAGGCTACATCAACATTGACAACATCCTGCTGCAAGGAGCTGCCACGACGAATCCGCAGACGCTGGCCATCGGTGACTTTGTATGGGCTGACACGAACGCCAACGGCGTGAAGAACCCGCGTGAGCCCGGACTGCAAAACGTGACCGTGAAGCTGTACAACCCCGGTGCTGACAATCTCCCGAACACAGGTGATGACACGCTCCTGGCCACGACGGCGACGGATGCCAACGGCTACTACCTCTTCAGCGGACTGGCAGCAGGCAGCTACTATGTGGCGCTGCCAGCGCCTGACACGCAATGGCCGCTGGCCTCCACCCCGGCGGTGAATCTGGACAATGGCGTGGACAATGACAGCAACGGCATTCAGCCGGGCGGCGCGGGCACGCTGGTGTACAGCCCTGTGATCAACCTGGCGCTGGGCAAGGAGCCGGGCAATCTTTCCAGCGGCGGTGGCAATCAGGACATGACGGTGGACTTTGGGTTCACGGCCTCCCTGGGCATCGGCAACCAGATCTTTTCTGACAACAACAACAACGGTCTGCTGGATGCCGGTGAAACCGGCGTGGCGAATGCGCAGGTGGAACTCTACAGCTCCACAGACGCCACCGTGAACAATGGTGATGAGGTGAAGGTGGGAAGCACCTTCACCACGGGTAGCGACGGCGTGTATGGCTTCAGCGGACTGGCTGCGGGCAGGTACTACATCAAGCTCACGCCGCCGATCACCCACCCGCGTCGAAGCACCACCAGCAGCAATGCGGACAACGGCATCGACAACGACAGCAACGGCGTTTCCCAGTCATTCACTGGGGCGCCAATCTACTCGCCGATGATCACGCTCTCAGCGCTGACTGAACCGGGCAATCTGGTGGCGCCGTTTGGCGGCAATGTGGACAACACGATCGATTTCGGACTTCGCCCGACCTTCTGCAGCATCGGCAACCTGGTGTACAAGGACGCCAACAACAACGGTGTGTACGACTCCGGCGAAGGCGTGGGCGGCGTGCGCGTGGATCTGCTCAACAGCTCGGGCGTGCTGGTGGCGAACACGACAACGAGCACCACATTCAGCAAGCGAGGCCAGTATCAGTTCACCAGCGTGGTGCCGGGCTCGTACTACGTGCGTGTGCCTGCCTCGGAGTTTGCGACCGGCAAGGCGCTGGTCAACACCATCTCCATCTTCCCAGCCAGCTCCTCTGACAATGAAGTGGACGACAACATCGTGGGCAACGACGACGGCAACGACAATGCACAGCCCTCGGTCAACGGCATCATCAGCTCGCTGATCAGCCTGTCTGACAACAACGAGCCGATCAACAGCAACGGCGAAAGCGGCGCGTTCAACACCATCGACGACAGCGACGACGGCAACGGCAACATGACGGTGGACTTTGGCTTCAAGTCCAGCGGGCCGTCGGCCACGGGCTGCTATCACTTCCTGGCCATGGACACGAACGGCGACGGCGTGTTGAGCGGCTCTTCGGAGTGGACGCCAGAGCAGGCCTACGACTTCAACTACACACCGGGTGGTGTGGCGCAGATCACGAGCGCCAACATGGTCTATGATGCGGCGCTGAGCCGGGTGGCGGTGGATTTCACCTTTGCCGAGCTGGGCGCCTCCAAGGTGGATGCCGTGTGGTTCCTCATGAGCACGGGCGCCAATCCGGCCTCGGCGGACCACGCCATCGTCTACATCGACGGCATCACGCGTTCCAGCCCGAACGTGACTATTTACAAGTATGATCCGTCCCTGGACTACAACAGCTGGCAGACCTCGGCGAACCTGATGGTGAGCACGGTGGCGGGCAATGTCACCGCAGGGGACGTGATGCAGAAGATCGTGACTGAGACGGGCAGCAGCGTGCGCTTCCAGTGCGTGATCGATGTGAGCCGCGTGAACAATGCCTCCAACTGGAGCGCCATGGGGGTGAACTCCTCCACCTGGGAAGGAATCGAGACCGGCGGCAGCACGGGGCTCATCCTGCACATGGTGGATCTGAGCAGTGCTCCTACCTATGACAGCAACGGCGCCCTCACCGCATTCAGTTATACTCCGGGCAGCACCGAGGGCAGTTTTGCGACGGATCCCTCCGGCGTGTTCACCATCGCGACGGAGCCGTGTTCGATCTCGCCCTGGGTGAGCGTGGGGAACTTGGTGTGGAACGATGTGAACAACAACGGTGTGCGCGACACCGGAGAGCTGGGCCTGAGTGGCGCGACGGTGCAGCTTTTCAGCCCGGGCGCGGACAACGCCATCGGTGGCACGGGATCCAATGCGGACACACAGGTGGGGGCCAGTGTGCAGTCCAGCAGCGCAGGGGCCTACTCCTTTGCCAACCTTGTGCCCGGAAAATACTATGTGCGTGTGACGCCCACCGCCAGCGTTCCGGCGGCCAGCGCCGTGGTGGCCACAACGGACAATGGTGTGGACAGCTACAACAAAGGCGCGCAGCCGGGCGGACCAGGAACCTTTATCTACAGCCCGGTCATCGATCTGCAAGTGGGCGCGGAGCCCGGCACTGCCGTGGATGGAGACGGCACCAGCGGCAACAATACGATCGACTTCGGCCTCTTCACGGGCATCACCGTGGGTGACCTGGTGTGGAATGACACGAACAACAACGGCCTGAAAGACACTTCGGAGTCGGGCATCGCAGGCGTGCAGGTGGACCTGTGGAGCCCCGGTGCGGACAATGCAGTGGGCGGCAGCGGAGCCAATGCAGACACGCAGCTGCAGTCCACCAGCACGCTGAGCAGCGGCGCCTACAGCTTCAAGGTCTACACTGCGGGCGCCTACTTTGTGCGTGTGACGCCCACAGCCACCTATGCACTGGCCAGCGGCACGGCGGTGACGGCGGACAACGGCGTGAACAATGACAACAACGGCAGCCAGCCCAATGGTGCGGGCTCGCCGGTGTACAGCATGGTCTTCATGCTGACCGCCGGTGGCGAGCCGGGCACCACGGGGGCAACGAACACGGAAGGCACGATCGACTTTGGCCTGCGCTCATGCCCCACCACGACCATCTCTCCAGCGACCTTGAGCAACGCGTTCAAGGGCTCCACGTACAATGCCACGTTCACCGCCAGCGGAGGCACGTCTCCCTACACCTGGGGCCTGGCCACCGGCAGCACGCTGCCCAGCGGCCTCACGCTCTCCAGCGCCGGTGTGCTGAGCGGAACGCCCACCGCGGCCACGGGCACCTATGCCTTCACGGTCAAGGCGCTGGACGCCAACGTGTGCTCCACCACGCAGATCATGAGCCTGACCGTGGTATGCCCGACGCTGACGCTGACGCCCACGACGCTGAGCTCAGCGGCACAAAACACCGCCTTCAGCCAGCAGCTCTCCACCAGCGGCGGCACCTCCGCCTACACCTACACGCGCCCGAGCGGCACTCTGCCTTCGGGGGTGACGCTGAGCAGCAACGGCCTGCTGTCTGGCACGATCACGGGTGCGCCGGGGACTTACACCTTTGTGGTTCGCAGCACAGATGCCAATGGCTGCTCGCTGGACACCTCTTTCACGTGGACGATCACCTGTCCTGCCATCTCCCTCTCCCCCGGCACGGTGCCGGCGGCCACGCAGTATGCGGCCTACACGGCGCAGACGCTGACGGCCAGCAATGGCACGGCCCCTTACACCTGGGGCTACACCGGCACCATGCCCACGGGCATGACGCTGAGCAGCGGTGGTGTGCTGAGCGGCACGCCCACCAGCGCCCCTGGCAGCTACAACCTCACCTTGACCGCTACGGACGCCAACGGCTGCGCCCGCTCCGGCTCCTACTCCGTCACGGTGAACTGCCCCTCCTTCACCATTACCGCACCGACGCTGCCGAGCGGCCTGAAGAATGTGGCCTACACCAGCCAGCAGCTCAGCTCCAGCGGCGGCACCTCACCCTATACCTACAGCATTGTTTCCGGTGCGCTGCCTGCAGGGCTCTCCCTCAGCACTGCGGGGCTGATCTCCGGCACACCCACGGCTGCCCCCGCCACCTACAGCTTTACGGTGAAGTCCACAGACGGTGTGAACTGCTCCGCCACGAAGGCGCTGCAGATCGTCATCGCCTGCCCGACGCTTTCCATCGGCCCGGTGCCGCTGCCTGCAGGGACGCAGTATGCGGCCTACAGCCAGACGCTCTCCGTAGGCGGGGGAACTTCGCCTTACACCTGGAGTCTGAACTCCGGCGTGCTGCCAGCGGGGCTTACGCTCAGCAGCAGCGGCGTTCTCAGCGGCACGCCCACAGGACTGGGCAGCTACACCTTTGTGGTGAAGGCCACGGATGCAGACAGCTGCGCAGCCACGCAGTCCTACACCTTCACGGTGAACTATCCGCCGATCTACATCACACCGACGACGCTTACCAATGCCACACGCCTGACGGCGTACATGCAGCAGCTCTCGGCTTCCGGAGGTACATCACCCTACAGCTTCAGCAAGCTGACGGGCAGCATGCCCACCGGACTCTCGATCTCTTCAGGCGGCCTGATCTCAGGCGTCGTCACGGCGGCACCTGGCACCTACAGCTTTACCGTGCAGGCGCTGGATGCAAACAATGCACCAGGCACGCAGCCCTACACCTTGACAGTTCTCTGCCCGGCCATGACGGTGAGTCCTGCGACGCTGAGCAACGGCGTGGTGGGCACCGCATACACGGCTTCCCTCAATGTGACCGGAGGCACCGCTCCCTACAACTGGACCCTGGCCTCAGGCACTCTGCCGCCGGGCCTCTCGATGAACTCCTCGGGGCTGATCTCCGGCACGCCGACCCAGGCCACCACCTCCACCTTTACCGTGCAGGTCACGGACTCCTACAATTGCAGCGCCACTCAGGTGTACACGCTCTCGGTGAACTGCCCCACGGTGAGCATGAGCCCCACGACGCTGTCGAGCGCCTACTACGGCATCAGCTACAGCCAGCAGCTGAGCTCCAGCGGCGGCACGGGCCCCTACACCTACACCGTGATCGCGGGCACTCCGCCTGCGGGCATCACCCTCTCATCCAGCGGCCTGCTGTCCGGTGCCGCCACAGTGTATGGCACGGCAAACTTCACGGTGCGCACCACGGACGCCTACAACTGCTCCGCCACACAGTCTTACAGCCTTCTGGTGAAGGGGCTGAGCCTGGGCGACACCGTGTATGACGACAGCAACTTCAACGGTGTGCGCGATGCGGGCGAGCCGGGGCTGAGCAATGTGACTGTGGAGCTGTGGGATCCGGGGGCGGACCATGCCATCGGCGGCAGCGGACCCAACAGCGATCTGATGCTGACAAGCACCACGACGGATGCGCAGGGACACTACTACTTTACCAACCTGCAGCCGGGCTACTTCTTCATGCGCGTGGTCATGCCAAACTCCCTGGAGATCATCGGTGCCAATCCGGTGAACCTGGACAATGGCGTGGACAATGACAACAACGCTGCCAGCCAGCCTGGAGGCGCGGGATCACCCGCCTACTCTCCGATTGTCAGACTGGCCACCGGCAGCGAGCCGACGGTGGATGATGGAGACGCTGACACAGACTACACGCAGGACTACGGCCTCTTCCGCGGCATGAGCGTGGGCAACCTGGTGTGGCAGGACAGCAATGACAACGGCCTGCGTGACAACGGGGAGCCTGGAATCGACAACGTGACCGTGCAGCTGTGGAGCACCGGTGCAGACAACAGCATCGGCGGCACGGATGACACACTGCTGCAGACCACCACGACAAGCGGCGGCGGCGCGTATCTCTTCACCTCGGTGATGCCGGGCAAGATCTATGTGCGCATCCCCACGACGCCGGGGGCGCAGCCCATTTCCAGCAGCAACACCGTCTTCCTGGACAATGGCGTGGACAATGATGACAACGGCATCCAGCTCAGCGGCGGAGCGGTGAACAGCCCTGTGATCACCCTGACGCCTGGCGATGAGCCTGGAACAGGGGGCGGTACGTATGCCGAGACCTCGGTCGACTTTGGCCTGGTGAACATGACGCCGACCATCTATGTCTCTGCCACGCAGGCGGACAGCATCCAGGCCTATGACGCCAGCTCCGGACTCTTCAAGGGCTCTCTGGTGACCGCCTTTGGCTACAGCCTCAGCCAGGGCAACGGTGATTACGGTGATGTGCCCTACGGCATGGAGCTGGGGCCTGATGGTAACTGGTACGTGGCCCATTATGGAGCCAGCAACCTGCGCAAAATCGGCCCGACGGGCACGGATCTGGGGCTGGTGCTTGACAACTCTGCTGTGAGCATGAGCCTGACCACCCAGTTTGCCTTTGGCCCGGATGGAAACTTCTATGTCTATGATGTGAATGGCAGCCGTATCGTGCGCTTCCAGGGGCCGGCTGGCTCCACACCTGGAGCACCGATGGGCAGCGCACCTTACACCTTCATCACTCAGGATGGTGTGGAGGACATCAACATCGGTCCGGACGGCAACCTCTACCTGGTGGTGCAGACCAGCAACACGCGCGAAGTGCGCCGCTACAACCTGACCACGGGCGACTTGCTCAACACCATCGTGACCGAGTCCCAGCTTGTGAACATGGTGCCCGGCGGGCAGTCCATCGCGCTGATCTCCGGCATCGACATCGAGGGGAACACGCTCTATGGCGTAAACCGTGCCGATGGTGAGGTGTTCAGCGTGGATCTGAGCACTCCTTCCGCGCCGGGGCAGCCGCAGCTGATAGCCACCCTGTCCAGCGCCGGCAAGGGAGAGCTGGAAACACGCGACGTGGAGTTCAACCCCGCAAACAACCGGCTTTACATCGCCGGCTACCACTGGAACAAGCCGGTGAAAGCCGGCTCGTACTCCAGCGGTGCGCTCGTGAGCGTGGACATCGCCCAGGCGCCGAACGGCACGGTAAACGTCTTTGAGGCGCCGATCCCGCGGCCGCCAGGACCCAATTTTGAAATCTGGTCCGGCCCACGCGATCTTGCGCTTGGTCGTCCGTTTGCCCCGCTGAGCAGCACGGTCTCCATCGGCTCCCTGGTGTGGAATGATTCCAATGCCAACGGCCTGCAGGATGCGGCAGAGCAGGGCATCCCCGGAGTGCGTGTGGAACTGTGGCAGGACGCCAACAATGACTCTGGTGACGGTGCGGAGTACCTGGTGGGCTGGACGTACACAGACAACAACGGCTACTACTACTTCTCCGGCGAGCCAGCCGGCATCTACCAGATCCAGATTCCTGCCTCCAACTTTGTGGACGGCCTGCCGCTGGCTGGCAACGGCTACAGCAGCCCGATCTCCAGTGGTCTGGATGACCAGACAGATGGCAATGACGACGGCCTGCAGCCCGGCGGCTCGAAGACGGTGGTGTACAGCCCGATGATCACGCTGAGCCCGGGAACGGAGCCGACGGGCAATGGTTCGACCGGCACGGAGTCAGGCCCGGCCGGGGAGCTGGATGACTACACGGTGGATGCGAATGGTGACATGACCGTGGACTTTGGCTTTGTGGAGCCCGGCACCATGGGCATTGGCAACCTGGTGTTTGTCGATGACAACGGCAACAACCGTTTCGATGTGGGCGAGGGACGTGATGGTGTGACGCTGGAGCTCTACCGCAAAGGAGACACTCCTGGCGCGACTCAGCCGGTGGCCACCACCGTGACCGCGAACAGCGGGCTCTACTTCTTTGGCAACCTGTGGCAGGGGCAGTATTTTGTCTATCTGCCGGCATATCAGTTTGAATCTGCAGCCAATCTGCGCGGCCTCTTCAGCATCCCGATCATCACGCCCGGGGATGACAACGTGGGTCAGGATGGCCTGGCGACGGACACTCCGTGGAGCACGGGGGTGCGCACGGGCATCATCAACCTGGTGCGCGACCATGCGCCGACCGACGCCGATACAGAGACCGGCTTCAACTACACCACGGACGACTCGGATGATGCCAACACGGATCTGACGGTGGACATCGGGCTCTTCCGTCCGGTGGCTCTCGGGAACCTGGTGTTTGAAGACAACAACTCCAACGGCCATTATGACAGTGGTGAAGGCATGGCCGGAGTGACAGTGGAGCTCTATGCCGACACCCAGTATCCCGAGGTGGACACTCCGCTCTCCAGCACCATCACGGATGCGGCCGGCCGTTATGCCTTCAATTTCCTGCGGCCCGGCAACTATGTGGTGCACATTCCGTCCACCCAGTTCCAGCTGGGCAAGCCGCTCTACCAGCGCATCAGCATTCTCGAGGGGCTCGTGGGTGATGATGATGTGGGCCAGGACGGCATCAACAATGGTGACGCGGCGGTGAACGGCGTGTCCACGCTCGTGGTGAGCCTCTATCCGGGCAATGCGCCGACAGACGACAGTGGTGAAACCGGCTTTGAAGGCACGTCCGACGACCAGGACGACGCCTCGATCGACCTCACTGTTGACTTTGGCTTCCAGTCACCCGTCGGCGTGGGCAATCTGGTGTACATCGACACGAACCAGAATGGTTTTGCCGATGTGGGCGAAGGTGTGGACGGCGTGACGGTGGAGCTTTACGGCGCGAACCAGACGCCGGGAGTGGGCCTGCCGCTCTTCACCACCACCACCAGCGAGGGTGGCGGCTACTTCTTTGATGCACTGCCGGCCGGCAGCTACATCCTGCACATTCCCTACACGGAGTTTGAGCCGGGGCATCCGCTCAACGGACTGTCCTCCATGCCAGGGGTGAACAGCATCAGCACGGTGGCAGATGACAACGTGCCCAACAATGACAACGGCATTGATGACTCTGCGCCTTTCCTCAACGGCATCAGCACTGCGGCCTTCACGCTCGGGGTGGATGGCGAACCCACCGACTCCACAGGGGAGACAGGGCAGTTCAACACGATGGACTCGTTTGACGACAACAACTTTGACCTGACGATGGACTTCGGCTTCTCGCCGTCGAACCCGAACGGCGTGGGAGTGGGCAATCTGGTGTTCACCGACCTCAATGGGAACGACCTCTTTGACTTTGGCGAAGGTCTTGATGGCGTGAAGGTGCAGCTCTTTGCCGCCACGGCTGACCCGCTGACCGCCAGCCCGCTGGCCACCCAGGTGACCAGCAACGGCGGCGTGTACTATTTCAACAACCTGACGGAGGGCGACTACCAGCTCTTCATCCCGCCCTCTGAATTCGCTGCAGGCAAGCCGCTCTTTGGCTGGCGCTCCCTGCCCGGAAACGGAGGGGACAATGGCGTGGACGATGATCTGGATGAAAACGGAGTGGATGCTGATGATCCGTCCGTGACCGGCATCAGCAGCGGTTCCTTCAATCTGACTCCTGGAGAGGAGCCGACGGACTCCCTGGGCGAATTTGGCTACAACGCCTTCATGGATGACGCGAATGACGCGAACTCAGACCTGACAATCGACTTTGGCTTCTTCCGCTTTGTGGGCGTGGGCAACATGGTCTTCATCGATGCCAACTACAACGGCCGCGCGGATGCGGGTGAAGGTGTGGGTGGAGTGACGGTGGAGCTCTACCAGTCCACGGCGCTGATCCCGTTTGACGCACCTTTGGCCACAACGACGACAGCGTCAGACGGCTCCTATCTCTTCACAAATCTGAATCCGGGCGGCTATTTTGTGAACATCCCGGCCTATCAGTTTAGCTTCGGCGGCCCGCTGCAGGGGTACGCCAGCGTGCTGGGTGCGCAAAACGGCGATGACAACACGGGTGAAGACGGAATTGACGACGGCAATCCGGATTACAACGGCATTCGCTCCGCTGTGCTTGACCTGAGCCCGACCAACGCGCCCACCGGCACCCAGGAAGGCGGCTTCCAGGGCAGCAGCGACGACCTCGATGATGCAGCGATCAATCTCACCGTGGACTTTGGCTTCGTGCCACGAATCGGCGTGGGCAATGTGGTCTTTAATGACACGAACAACGACGGCCTGCTGGATCCGAGCGTGGAGTACGGCATTGACAGCGTGACCGTGCAGCTGTGGAACACCACTGCTGGCGGTGCTGATGTGCTGGTGGGCACCTCCACAACCTATGGCGGTGGATTGTACAGCTTCAGCGTGGCCCCAGGCAGCTATTACGTGAAGGTCCCCTCCTTTAATTTCGTGGACGGCAGCACGCTGGCCAATCTGGTGCCTTCCCTGGGAACCACCTCAAGCGCAAGCGTGCCATCGAGCACGACAGGGGATGATGATGCCGGGCAGGACGGATACACGCCTACCTCCGTGCTGGTGGACGGCGCCCGCACGGCGGTCTTCACCCTGCAGCCGAACAAGGAACCAACGGCTGACACGGACGAAACCGGCTACTACAGCGAGTCTGACGACTATGATGACGCCAATGTGGATCTGACGGTGGATCTCGGCTTCACGATGAAGCCGCTCAGCGTGGGCAATCTCGTCTTCCGCGATGTGAACGGCAACGGTCATTACGACAGCGCTGACTTTGGCGTGTCCGGAGTGCAGGTGCGTCTCTTTAATGTGGGTGACAATCCGAACAGCGCCACACCTGTGATGCAGACGACGACCGGGCTGGACGGCAGCTTCCTGCTGAACACCTACACGGAAGGCCAGTATTACCTCAACATCCCGGCCACGGAGTTTGCCAGCGGACATCCGCTTTATGGAACGACATCGGCGCCAGGTTTTGGTGGTGATGACGGTCTGGATGATGACGCGGATGAAAACGGCATTGATGCGGCCAATCCTGCCAGCACGGGAGTCAACTCCAGCGCCTTCACCCTGGCTTATGGTGCGGAGCCCCTGGCAGACACCGGTGAGAGCGGATACATGAGCTCCATGGATCAGTATAATGATGCGGATGTGAACCTCACCATCGACCTGGGCTTCACCGGCGGCACGCTGCCGACGCTGATGAGCATCGGCAATCTCGTCTTCAATGACGCCAACAACAATGGCGTGGCGGACTCTGGCGAAGGCGTGCCAGGCGTGTGGATGCTGCTGTATGCCGGCACGGGCACGGCGGGCTCCAGCAGCTACATCCGCAGCACCGTGACGGATGCCAATGGAACCTACATCTTCACCAATCTAAGCCCGGGCACCTACACAGTCCATGTGGCTGCGGACAACTTCAAGGCCTCCATCAGCATCAACGGAGGGCCTGTGGGACCGGGGCCGCTGTACCACATGATCTCCCTGCGTGGCAATCAGACCACGACGGACGACAACCTGGGCGAGGACGGCATTGATGCACAGAACCCCGAGCAGGTGGGCATCACATCCTCTCCCGTCACACTGGCAGCCGGTGCTGCACCGACGGGCGCTCAGGAGGGCGGCTTCCAGGGCAGCACTGACGATGGCAATGACAGCAATGTGGATCTGACGATCGACTTCGGCTTTGGCAAACGCCTCGGCGTGGGCAACCTCGTCTTCCGAGATGCGAATGCCGACGGCATCTACCAAAGCAGCTCTGACGTTGGACTCTCAGGGGTGGCCCTGGAGCTGGTGTACAACGACGGAGCCAATGCGGCAAACACAGTGGTGGGCACAACGACCACGGACGCGAACGGCAGGTATGTTTTGTACGGACCGCCGGCCATCGCTCCGCAGACATACTTTGTTCGCATCCCTGCCACTCAGTTCACCACCAGTTCGGTGCTGAACTATCTGGTGCCTTCCGCGCAGACCAACACCGGCAGTGATGACAACACCAATCAGAATGCACTGCCTGCCACCAGCCCGAATGTGACCGGGGTGAGCACCGCGGCATTCTCTCTTGCCGCCGGCACCCTGCCCACGGATGTGGACGGTCGCGAAACTGGCTACGACAAGACGAGCGACAACGACGACGACTCTGACAACGACCTGACGATCGACCTGGGACTGAAGGCCAAGGCCATCGCCGTGGGCAATCTCGTCTTCAACGATGTGAACAACACCGGTACGTTTGAGTCCGGAATCGACCTGCCTGTGGCCGGTGTGACGGTGCAGCTCTTCCAGCAGGCGCAGGCCGTGACGGACACGCCAGTGTCCCAGGCCGTCACGGATGCGGACGGCAGCTACATGCTTTATGCCACCTCCCCGGCAGCCTATTACGTGTACATTCCTGCCAGCATGTTTGGCGCGGGAGCGCCGCTGGAAGGAATGAGCTCCGTGATTGGTTCCGGCAACGTCGTGTCCACCAGCAACGTGGACACGAGCAAGGATGACCGGTTTGACGAAAACGGCATCGACTCCACCCTGCCTTCCTCCACGGGCATCTCCACGGGCATCATCAATCTGGCCTATGGCGCCATGCCGCTGAACAGCAGTGTGACGGCCAGCTACGGCGAGAACGGGTACAACAGTTTCATGGATGACGCCGCGGATGACTCCGGCATCATGACGGTGGACTTTGGCTTCGTGGCGGGTGCTGGCTCACCGGCCGCAGAGGTGGTGACGCGCAATCTGGCGCTGAACCCGGGCACGGTGACGTCTCCCAATACTTTCACCACATGGCAGACGCAGAACAGCCTGAGCGGGCTGAATGCACCGAACGATGACCCGGATGCGGACGGGCAGACAAATCTGCTGGAGTACGCACTGGGCACTGCCGGAGACAGCGGCTTGGGAGCCGCCCGCTTCAAGCTGGTGAACAACGGCACCACCGGTGCCATCGACGCTCTGCTGACACGTCCGGTGGGCTCACGCACGGACCTGCACTTCTATCTGGAAGGCAGTGCGGATCTGAGCACGTGGAGCACCCTGACCCTGACACCCACGAGCACGACGAACACTGACCAGACTGAAACGCTGCGCTACAGCCAGGTGGACTCCGCCTTCAGCGGTGCCACGCGCGGATTCCTCCGTATCAAGGTCACGCTGGATGCCAATCTGGATGGTACGCCTGAGGCCACGACCACCACGGGTGCGCTGGGCTGGGCACGCATGAGCTTTGCCGCAGGCCGCCAGTCTCTCGCCATGCCGCTGCTGCAGGCCGCTGTCTTCACCGGCAAGGTCAGCTCTGTGAGCGGCAGCACACTGACTCTTGCCCTCAGTGGAGACATACGCACACAGCTGCTGAGTGGCGTGAGCTACTATGCCGAAGTGCTGGACGGCACGCTGGCGGGCCGCACCTATGAAGTGGACAGCATGGCCTCCACGGGCGGCACTCTGGTGCTGGGCAGCGGCGCAGACAGCGCGCTGACGGGCGCACGCATCCGCATCCGTCCGCACTGGACGCTGGGCGCCCTGGTGCCGGTGGGCAGTCTGCAGGCTGCGGCCACGGAGGATGAGGCAGACCGCGTGATGTTCTTTGACAGTGCCAGCTCCCAGTTCCAGGTCGACTGGCTGCACAGCGCCGCCAGCGGCACGCCACAGTGGGTGCGGGATGGAGATGCCTCTCTGGCGAATGACGGCACACGCCTGGTGCCGCCGCAGGCGGGCCTGCTGCTGCAGGTGCGCAGCACCGCTGCCACGCTGACCTTCATCGGTGAGGTGCGCGCTGTGGCGCTCGCGCTGCCGCAGGCCAGCGGCACGACGCTGCGCGGCACCGGCCTGGCCGTGCCGCAGGCTCCGGGCGCGCTGCCCTTCAGCACGGGCTCGCGTATCCGTGTCTGGACTGGTGATGCAGATCCCGGCACGGCGTCGTATCTGAACTACCTGCTCAATCCGTCGTCCGAATGGGTGGATGAAACGACCGGTGCCGATGTGACGCAGCAGCCGCTGCTGGATGCCTTCCGCGCGTTCTTTCTGGTGAAGCCATAAGCTTGGAGGGGGGGCTTGCCCGGGTGCCGTGGAAGAGTGTTCAAAAATTTAACTGCAAAGTTCAAGCTCTCCCACGTTGCATTTCGACGGAGCGGCAGCATTGCTGCCGGGCATGATGCCACGCCGTCTGCTTACTTTTCTCGCGCTCAGTCTTGTCAGCTGCAATACGGTGCAGAACACCGGCACCAGTGCTTTTCATTACAGCCGCCGGTTTGTGACTCATGAGATCCCGCGTGCTTCGCGCTTTGTGTGGAAGGGGGTCACGGGGCTGTTCGGGCAGAATGATGGCTCTTTCTGGTATGCGGATGACATGCGGGGCCGGCCCAGCGTGGTGATCAATCTGAGCGAGCAGATGGTCTATCTCTTCAAAGGCGGGCAGCTCGCGGGCGGGTCCCCCATCTCCTCGGGCGCGGAGGGCTACGATACGCGGCCTGGCAGGTACGGCGTCATTGAAAAGGACATCGACCACAAGTCCTCGATCTACGGCGACTACGAGGACTATCAGGGCAATGTGATCATGCAAAACATCAACAACCGGGTGGACCCGCGTCCGCCGGGCACGCGCTTTGAGGGGGCCAAGATGTTTTACTTCATGCGCATCTATGGTGGCGTGGGCATGCACCAGGGCTACCTGCCGGGGTATCCGGCCTCACATGGCTGCATCCGCCTGCCTGGGCACATGGCGGAGAAGTTTTACCGCGAGGTGCGGGTAGGCACACCGGTGGAAGTGGTGCCCTAGGAGGGGCGAAAAATTACTATTTAACCATAGATGTGGCCGTGCTATGTTGTACTCATGGCTACTCTTTCCATCAAGCTGCGGGGGCGGATTCTCACCGCCTACGACAAAGGGGACAGCACGCGGGATGCAATCGCTGAGCGCTTCAATGTCTCCCTCGGCATGGTCAAAAAGCTGCTGCAACAGCGGCGGCATACTGGAAGCATCGAGCCCAGGCACCATCTGGCAGGGCGCAAGAAGCTGATCCAGGACAAGCACCGGGACAAGATGCGCCAGCTGCTGGAGCGCAAACCTGGCCTGACGCTGGCAGAGCTGCGAACGGCCCTGAGACTGAAATGCACCCTGCCGGCCATTCACTATGTGCTGGCGGACATGGGGCTCACGCGGAAGGACAGGAAGTCGGCGGCTGCCCCCAAGAAGGCCCGTCCGGCGGCCAAGCGGGCCGCTTTTTCCAAGAGCAAGCGCAAGGCGCGCTGAGAAGCTGATGCGTGCGACCGTGCAGGTTTGTGCACGGCGGGCTTGGAATCCCTCCATGGCATGCTCTTATGAGGGCATGAACTGGCCTGTGATCAAAGCCGTGGCACTGCTGCTGACCTCCAATATTTTCATGACCTTCGCCTGGTACGGGCACCTGAAGGATCTGAAGTCCAAGCCCTGGTTCATCGCCGCATTCATCAGCTGGGGAATCGCGTTTTTTGAATACATGTTTCAGGTGCCGGCCAACCGCATCGGCAGCACGGCGATGACACTGCCACAGCTCAAGATCATCCAGGAGGTGATCACCCTGACGGTCTTTGTGCCGTTCGCGGTATATTACATGAAGGAGTCTCCGAGATGGGATTTCCTCTGGGCGGGTCTGTGCATGTGCGGAGCTGTGTATTTCATTTTCCGGAAGTGAACAGTCTGCGAGTAAACAGTGAATGGCATCAGGCCTTGTTGAGAAGGGGATCAAGAGCACTGTTCCCGCAGGCGGTACCAAGCTAACTTTACAGTCGTTACATTACCGGCATGAAATCTGAAAACCCGCGCCCCAAGCCAGGGCCTTTTCGTGCCTGCCTGCGGGCTGTGGGTGATCTTATGGAATTCATTCATAATGATCTGCATGTCGCACTCTTTGGCTGGGCAGGGGCCTGTCTGGGGGCTGTGCTTAGCCTGGGCTACTACCGTCCCAGCTCCAGTTCGTGGGAGGCTATTGGCATCGGATATGTCGCTTTTCTGGCTCTCGTGGTGGTGTGGAGTGTTTGTGGATAATGCTCACAACTTGTTCACATGTTCACAATTTAAATTGTGAAGATGTTTAATAAAGGTTAAATAACTCCATTCTTCCCATGTCCACTGCGAACACCCGCAGACATCTCCATGAAACTCGCAACCGCCCCTCCGGAATCAACAATCGGAAGGACGTGCAGCATGATCGTTTCCTGCTGCTGATGAAGCGCTGGATCGGCGGTGCGGTGCTGGCACCGGCGTGTTTTGTGACCGCCATCACCCTGATCATCATGCTCTGGCGTGCGGTGGCGCGGATGGGGTTTCTTCGTTCAGAGGAGTTCATTTTCTTCGCCTTTGGCGGTGTGCTGTGGGCGGTGGCCTACCTGGCGGGAGTGCGGCCGGTCACGGCCTATGTCTTTGGCCATGAGCTCAGCCACCTCTTCACCGCCCGGTTGTTTGGCGGGCGTATTTTCGGCTGGGATTACAGTGCCGAAGGCGGCTATGTGGAGACGGACAAATCGAATACCTGGATCACCCTGGCTCCCTACCTGATCCCGTTTTACACGCTGGTCATCATGCTGCTTTTCGGCATCCTGGGGCTGGCGCTGGACATGCAGCAGGCCCACGATCTTCACCTGTGGAAGCTCACGGTGCATCTCAAACCCAGCCGGCTGCTTTACGCGCTGGTGGGGTTCACGTGGTGGTTTCACGCCACCTACACCGTGAAGACAGTGGTGGCGGAGCAGGGGGACCTTAAGCGGAATGGGGAGTTCTTCTCCATGATGCTCATTTTCCTGATCAATGCCTTCCTGCTGATCGCGCTGTTCCTGGCCTCATCGCCCTCGCCGGGGCTGGGCTTCATGGAGGTGGCGCGCTGCTGGTGGTCTGTCGCCACGGGGATCCTGGGCTGGCTGTGGCATCTGGTGTTTTGAGTCCGGCCTCGGCTGGACTTTCCTCGTATCCCAGTCCATGACAGTGCGCCATGCCTGAAGACGCCGATGTCCTTTCCGTGACCCAGCTCACGCGCGAAATCCGCGACGTGCTGGAAGGCCACATCGGCAGCGTCTGGGTGGAGGGGGAGATCAGCAACCACCGCCTGCAGTCCTCAGGGCACCAGTACTTCACGCTCAAGGATGCCGGGGCGCAGCTATCCTGTGTGATGTTTCGTGGCGCGGCGGCGCGCACCAGCGTGCGCATTCAGGACGGCGCCCTGATGCAGGTGTATGGGGAGATCAGCGTGTACGAGCCGCGCGGGCAGTATCAGATGGTCGTCAAACAGGTGCAGGTGAAGGGGAAGGGCACGCTGCAGGAGCGCTTTGAGGCGCTGAAGCGCCGCCTGCATGCGGAGGGGCTCTTTGATCCGGAACGCAAGCGCGCCGTGCCGCGATTCCCCCGCGTGGTGGCGCTCGTCACTTCGCCCACCGGCGCGGCCATCCAGGACATGCTGAACATCCTCACGCGTCGTGCTCCCTGGGTTCGGGTGCTCGTCTTTCCCGTGCGCGTGCAGGGGCAGGGGGCCGAGCTGGAGATCGTGCGCGCCCTGCGCGTGCTGGGCGCCGCGGAAGATTTTGGCCTGCCGGTGCCGGATACCATCGTGGTGGGCCGTGGCGGCGGCAGCCTGGAGGACATGTGGTGCTTCAATGAGGAGGTGCTGGCTCGGGCCATCGCCGAGTGCCCCATCCCCATCATCTCAGCCGTGGGGCATGAGATTGATTTCACCATCGCCGACTTTGTGGCGGATTTGCGTGCGCCCACGCCGAGTGCTGCTGCCGAATTGCTGGCCCCGGACAGCGCCGAGTTGCAGCGGTATTTTGATGGCATCGCCCGCACGCTGAGCACGCGCGTGACCACCGTGCTGGAGCATCAGCAGCAGGTGCTGGAGCTCACGGCCAAAGGAGCGCTGCGTCATGCGCCGGACCGCCTCATCCAGCAGGCAGAGCAGGGGATCGACGACCACGAGTCACGCCTGCGTGAGGCCGTGCGTGAGCAACTCCGTGCCTGGGCGGACGATCTCTCTCAGAAGCAGCAGGTGCTCGCCGCGCATCACCCGCGTGTGCAACTCACCGAGGCCGTGCACCGTGCGGAGACCTGTGCGCACCGCCTGCAGCAGGGCTTGCTTCATCGGCTGGATCGTCTGGCCGATCGCCTGCAATCCCGTGGCGAACTGCTCCGGCACATCGGCCCGGAAGCCGTGCTCGCACGCGGCTTTTCCTACACCACCAATGCCGAGGGCAAAGTGCTCAAAGACGCCGCTGAAGTGAAGCCGGGGGATGAGCTGATGACGCGGCTGGCGCAGGGGGCGGTGAGGAGTGTGGCGAAAGGCTAAGAGGCGTTTTCGAAACTCGCGGCAGCGTTTTGGAACCGGAGCGTAGCGGAGATAGACAGCCGAAGGCTGCCCGAAGGGTGAGCGAAGCGAATCAATGCGCCGATCCTCCGGCGCTTTTGAACGTTGTATGGCCTGCGAAAAGCTCCAGAGGGCTGGAGCGCTCCAGGACGCTCTCGCGTTCTTTCGCAGGCGGCACCTGTCTCTGCATGTCCTCAGAAGATTTGGCCCATTCACTGCGTAGGAGGTACCATGCTCCCAACGCGCCGCTCCTTTCTGAACCGCTCCGCCTACGGCATCGGCGGCATCGCTTTGGCCACGCTGCTCAAGGAACAGAACCTGCTGGCCAGCCCGGAGCAGATCGGACCGAAGCATTTTGACCTCAAGCCCAAGATGCCGCACGGCTTTGGGCAGGCGAAGGCCATGATTTCCATGTTCATGCAGGGCGGGCCCAGCCACATGGACCTGTTTGATCCCAAGCCCGAGCTGACCAAGTACGACGGCAAGGACTTCCCCGGCGAGGTGAAGTACGACGACGCCGCCGGTGCCAGCCGCGAGTGCATGGGCAGCCCGTGGAAGTTCAAAAAGTACGGCCAGAGCGGCATGGATGTCAGCGAGCTGCTGCCGCATTTCTCCAACATCGTCGATGATGTGACGATGATCCGCTCCATGCACACGGGCGTGAACAATCATGGGCAGTCGATTTATGCGCTGCTGAACGGGCAGGTCACCGGCGGCCGCCCCACGCTGGGCAGCTGGCTCACGTATGGTCTTGGCTCGGAAAATCAGGATCTGCCCGCCTACGTGGCGCTCACGGACCCGCGCGGCCTGCCCGTGCTGGGCGTGGACAACTGGAGCAATGGCTGGCTGCCCTCCCTCTTTCAGGGCACCGTCATCCGGCCCAAGGAGCCGCGCATCCCCAATCTCGATGCGCCGCTCAGCCTGCATGGCGATGCGCAGTCCCGGTATCTCAATTTTGTGCAGCGCCTGAACCGCGAGCACCTGGAGGCCCGACCCGGAGAGGCGGACCTGGAGGCGCGAATCCAGAGCTTTGAGCTGGCCGCACGCATGCAGACGGCGGCCAAGGAGGCGCTGGACATCAGCCAGGAAAGCGCCGCCACCAAGAAGCTCTACGGCCTGGACAATCCGGCCGCCGCCGAGTTCGGCACGCGCTGCCTCATCGCCCGCCGTCTGGTGGAGCGCGGCGTGCGCTGCGTCTCCCTCTTCACGGGAAACCAGACCTGGGACAATCACCAGAACATCCGCACCCTGCTGCCCGCCGCCTGCCTGTATGTCGATCAAGGCGCCGCCGCTCTGGTCATGGACCTCAAGCAGCGCGGCCTGCTGGACACCACCATCGTCCATTGGGGTGGCGAGATGGGTCGCCTGCCCGTCATCCAGAACCGCTCCGGCTCCAAGGACCGCACCACTGTAGGCCGCGACCACAACACCTACGGCTTCAGCATGTGGGTGGCCGGTGGCGGCTTCAAAGCCGGCCACATCCACGGCGAGACCGATGACTTCGGCCACAAGGCCGTGAAAGACGTGGTCAACCACTACGACTACCACGCCACGTTGCTGCACCTCTTCGGCCTGGATGCCAAGCACCTCAGCTATCGCCGCAACGGCACCGAACAGGTGCTGGTGGAGAATCCGCAGGCGCGGGTGGTGAGTGAGATTCTGGCGTGAGGGGGGGAGTTGATTATACAGGTGCTTGCGCGAGAAAGCTGCCCGGCGTTATGGCCGAGATGGGTGCTGTAGCGTAATCTCCGATGTTGCGCGTCACGATAAAGTCCACTCCAGCCTGCACTGCTGCGGCACATTGCAGGCCGTCTTCAAAGTCGTTCATAGGCAGTGCCAGGGCATGCTTCGCAGCGGAAGTGCCTGAGGGTACTACCTCCACGAATATGAGCAGGTCATGAATGAACCGCCTGGCCTGAGCGGACATGCCGCCTTTCTGCAGCAAGTAATAGACATTGGCAATGGTGTGCCATGCAATGAAGCCGCAGCCAGGATGGAGTTCACACCAATCAAGAACTCGCATACTGTCCGTGAAATGAGGCATTCGCCCAGTGCCCACATCCAGCAGCACATCGCAGTCGATCAGGATCTTCACCGGCCGCTCCTTTCGTACTTTTCCAAAAGATAGGAAAGTCTCGGATCATCGGCGTCAGGTTGCGGCAGGGCAAATCTTCCACTCCAGCGCGTGGTAAACTTTCCTGCCTTTGCAGACTGCATTTCACGTTTCGCCGCATAGGCAAGACTTGCGCGGATGTCAGCTTTTTGAAGGCCTGGATGCAGACGCAGGATTTCTTTTTCTGATTCTCCAGCCGCAAGCCATTGCAGCACTTCAGCCACCGTGATTTCACTCCGCCTTATCCGGGCTGGAGGAGGGGTCATGACAATAATGTCCCCGATGTCGATTTCATCTTCGCCTTCACGCACCCTTGACTCGGCATTGTCTTCGAAGGGGAGATCATACGTGGCGGATGACGAAGTCAGAAACGGGGTCCAGTCATGGCGGATGGCGCGTTCGGCCTCCTGCAGCCACCAGCTTTTCCATGACGAGGGTTCGCCAAAATGACCATGAGATTCAGCAAAGCCTTTGCCTGGAATGCCTGTGCTTTTGTTTACGATCAAGGCAGTGATCTTCGGCAGTTCCGGATGACGCATCGTCCATTCATTGAGGTCTGTCAGCCCGAGTCTTTGCAGACGACTTCCTGCAAACAATGAGGGGGAGGGCCGCCCAAGCCGCTCCAGCAGAAAAGAATAAGTTGGGAAGCTTTGTGGATCGCCTGCGTGAATGCCGCCGTGTCTTATCACATCGACAAGAATGCGAAGCAGCGGCTGGGCCTTGGGATCTGGCGGCTCGATCGAGGGCATGGTGGAAGATTATTGCTGGATGGCGGGGAAACAACCAAACCTTACACGTTTGTAATGCTCCAGTAACGCAAAGGCCATGGCCTGGATGTTTTTGTTGGGCGGAAATCAATCCACCCAAATCCACTACCCAACAACATCCATGAAAACCTCATCCTCCAATCAAACACTCTGGAAGCGCACGGTCGTCCTCGGCTCGGTGTGCGTACTGAGTGCGTCACTTGTGGCGTTCACGTCGGCCAAGGACGCCGGCAAATCGGCACTGCACATCCAGCTCAATGAAGCGCCGCTCTCGGCCCCGGGCTTTCCCAGCTTTGCGCCCATCGTGAAGGCGGTGTCTCCCAGCGTCGTCAAGGTGGCTGTGTCCAGCAAGGCGAAGGTCAGCCAGATGCAGATGCCTGAAGGCTTTGACCTGCGCCGCTTCTTTGGCCCCGGCTTTCAGATGCCGGAGGAATTCCAGCAGCAGGGGCGGCACCAGCAGCACATGCCGCGTGAGCAGGGTGTGGGCTCCGGTGTCATCGTGACCACGGACGGCTACATCATGACGAACAACCACGTGGTGGACGGCGCCGATGTGATCAAGGTGAACCTGACCGACGGACGCGAGTTTGACGGCAAGGTGATCGGCCGTGATCCGAAGACCGACGTGGCGGTGATCAAGGTGGAGGCCACCGGCCTGCCAGCCATCACCTTTGCCGACAGCGACAAGATCGAGGTGGGCGACATGGTCCTCGCCGTGGGGCATCCCTTCGGCATCGGCCAGACGGTGACCACCGGCATCATCAGCGCCAAAGGCCGCGCCACGCTGGGCCTGGACTATGAGGACTTCATCCAGACGGACGCCGCCATCAATCCCGGCAACTCCGGCGGTGCGCTGGTGGATGTGCAGGGTCGCCTCATCGGGATGAACACCGCCATCCTGAGCCGCAGCGGTGGCAACCAGGGCGTCGGCTTTGCAGTGCCCACCAACCTCGCCCGCTGGGTGATGGAGAGCCTGGTGAACAACGGCCGTGTGGAGCGCGGATTCCTGGGCGTGAACATCCAGGACCTGACTCCGAAGCTGGCCCAGCAGTTCAAGATGGGCGATGCCAAGGGCGCGCTGGTCTCTGCCGTGACGCCTGACAGCCCGGCTGACAAAGCCGGTGTGAAGAGCGGCGACGTGATCACCGACTTCAACGGCAAGCCTGTGACTGACAGCCGCCATCTGAAGCTGCAGGTGGGCTCCACCACCCCCGGTGCCGCCGTGCCCATGAATGTGCTGCGCGATGGCAAGAGCATGAGCCTCTCCGTGACCGTGAAGGAACTGCCTGGCGACAAGGTGGCCAGCGCCACTCCGGCCTCCAGCAGCAGCGATGATGCACTGCATGGCGTGGGTGTGTCAGATCTGGACAAGGCCACCCGTGAGCAGCTCAAGCTGCCCTCCCACATCAAAGGCGCGCTGATCTCCTCCGTGGAGGAAGACTCCGCCGCCTATGAAGCCGGTCTGCGCGAGGGCGATGTGATCCTGGAGATCAACCGCCAGCCCGTGAAGGATGCCGAGCAGGCCACCGCCCTGTGCGCCAAGCCGGAAAGCAAAGTGTCTCTGGTGAAAGTCTGGAGCCATGGCGGCACCCGCTATGTGGTGGTGGATGAAAGCAAGGCCGGCTGAGCCATGCAGCCGTGACCTCCCACGCCCGCCCCTGCCTAAAGCGGGGGCGGGCTTTTTCTGGAGAGGGGCTGGAATCGTCCTCGTCCTCCTGCTCGAACTCGTCCTCGATCATAGAGCTCTCTAAACTCATCCCCACACACCTTGAGTGCGCTCCGTGTCTTTCCACCATTGGACAAGCTACCACAGCACCGCTAATCAGTCATGAGCACTCCTCCGCCAGCCATGCGCCTATTAGTGATCGAAGATGACAGCAAGATCGCCTCGTTCATCGTGAACGGACTGAAGCAAAACAGCTTCGGCGTGGATGCCGCCGCCGATGGCGAGCGCGGGCTGGATCTGGCCTGCACGGTGACATACGACTGCATCGTGCTCGATCTCATGCTGCCAAAGCTGGACGGCCTCTCGCTGCTGCGTCAGCTCCGCAAGGAGAAGGTGAACACGCCCGTGCTCATCCTCAGCGCCAAGGCCACGGTGGACGATCGCGTGAAGGGCCTGCAGGCCGGTGGCGACGACTACCTGACCAAGCCCTTTGCCTTCTCCGAACTGCTGGCCCGCGTGCAGGCGCTGATCCGCCGCGCCACCCATACGGTGGAGCCCACCACGCTGACCGCCGCGGGTGTCACGCTGGATTTGCTGGCCCGCGAGGTGCGGCGCGAGGGGCGGACCATCGAGCTGCAGAGCCGTGAGTTTTCCCTGCTGGAGCTGCTCATGCGCACGCCTGGCCGTGTGGTGACGAAGACGATGATCCTGGAGCATGTGTGGGACTACAGCTTTGACCCGCAGACAAACGTGGTGGACGTGCTGGTGCACCGCCTGCGTGCGAAGCTGGACAAGGACTTTGACGTGAAGCTCATCCAAACCATCCGCGGAGTCGGCTATGTCTTCAAACCCGCCTGAGTCCTGGGGCCGCAGCCTGGCCGTGCGTCTCACGCTCGGCTATGCGTCTATTTTCACACTCAGCGCGGTGGTGCTCTTTGGGCTGCTGTATGTGCTGCTGGCCTCCGCCATGGAGCGCAAGGACCGCGAGGTGATCGAGGCTCGAGTGAAGGAATGCGCCGCCGTGTATGCCAGCGGCGGCCTGCCTGCCCTGCGGAATCTGGTCCAGCTCAACAGCAGCGACAGCGGCAAATCCAAGTCCTTCTTTGTCCGTGTCACTGGCGTGCTGGGCAGTGTGCTCTTTGTGAATGTGCCCAACGACTGGCTGCCGACAGACGCGAGCGCTCTCCAGACGCAGGCCGATGCCTCGAGCCTCGACTGGCTGCGCATCCCGAAGGACGAAGAGCGGGATCTCACCGTGGCCACGGCACGACTGCGCGACGGCTCCATCCTGCAGGTGGGGCGCAGCACGAACAGCCGCGAGACAGTGCTGCAGCCTTTCCGCCGGAATTTTATGCTCGTGATGACGCCCACGCTGCTGCTGGCCGTGCTGGGCGGGGCGTACTTTGCGCATCGCGCCACCAAGCCCGTGCGAGATGTGGTGGCCACGGCGCGCACCATTTCAGACACCGGCGACTTTTCCGCCCGCGTGAGCGCCCGCATGAACCGCACGGAGCTGGAGGAGCTGGCCACGGAGTTCAACCGCCTGCTGGACAAAAACCAGGCCCTCATCCAGGGCATGCGCCATGCGCTGGACAATGTGGCGCATGATCTGCGTACGCCGCTGACCCGCCTGCGCGGCACGGCGGAGGCGGCGGTGCAGACCACGCCAGACCCCGTGGCGCGCGAGGCGCTGGCGGACTGCGTTGAGGAATCTGACCGCGTGCTGACCATGCTCAAGGCGCTGATGGACATCAGCGAGGCCGAGGCCGGCATGATGAAGCTGCACCGCGAGCTGACCTCAGTCCCCGCGCTGCTCCAGCAGGTGATCGAGCTCTACGACCTCATCAGCGAGGAGAAGCACATCGCCGTCACCACCGACTTCACTCCCAACTGCCAGGCATCCGTGGACCCCACACGGCTGAGCCAGGCCTTTGCCAACCTGCTTGATAATGCGCTCAAATACACCCCCGAGGGCGGCACGGTGCATCTGGCCTGCCACGCCGCCGACAACACCGTGACCGTGAGTATTCGAGACACCGGCATGGGCATCCCCGCCAGCGATCAGCCGCACATCTGGGAGCGCCTTTACCGTGGAGACAAAAGCCGCACGCAGCGCGGCCTGGGCCTGGGGCTGAGTTTGGTGAAGGCCATTGTGGAGGCGCATCAAGGCAGCGTGACCGTGACGAGTGAGGCGGGGAAGGGGGCGGAGTTTGTGGTCACGGTGCCACAGATACCGCTGGCGGGCTAGTCCTAGGCTCCTTTCAATCCGACATCATGAGCTTGAATGCACATTCGATATTGGCACCGACCCTTCCCATCGGCGTGGGGCTGGATGGTGTTGTCGATGAACTTGGTGAACCTCAGGATAGAGGCAGGCTTCGCAAAACGATGCTGCTTGCCTACCGTGACAAAACGATCCAGGTTCATATGGTTGCGAATCGGCTGTTTCTCCTGGCGTTTTACATGCGTTCTGAGATCGGACTGGAAAGGTGGCCTCGGTGTTTTGCTGCGCTGGAAGATTTCTCAGATCAAACAACGATCTCTGACGTGGAGAAATGGCTGGAGCAGCGAGGCATCTGTGGGCGATGCATCGATGTTTGCGGAGAACAGGCGATTGCAACCCAATGTGGTGTCCGGTTTTGTTTTCAGTCAGGTTGCCTGCAATCTATTCAGAGCGCATCGAACGAGTGAAGTTATGAACCTCATGGATTCCCCCCGGGGTTTCCAAACCGGTGGGACTTTATCTTCAATCGAAGATGGTGCGCGATACAGGGTTCGAACCTGTGACCCCTACCATGTCAAGGTAATGCTCTACCACTGAGCTAATCGCGCAAATCCGGGGGCGAAGTCTATAAACGGCCTTGGCCGATTGGGCAAACGGTTTTTCGTGTTGGAGAAATCAGCCGTTGTTCACCTGCTTGCGGACGGTGGTGCCCTGGTTCATGAGGTCGTCGCGCTCAAGGCCGGTGAGGGCGGTGATGGAGCGCAGCAGCCAGAGCAGCAGCGCCAGCGTGACGCCCATGAGCGGGATGCCGATGACGAGGAAGCCGCTCCAGTTCAGGCGGCCGATGGCCTTGGCGTATTCCTCGCTGCCGGGGGCTTTGTCTCCCAGCAGGTAGAGGGCGAGGGCGAAATTCATGACTGACGACAGCAGCATGGTTCCCGCCATGCCCCAGGAGGCTTTTTTGAGCAGCTGCGCGAACTGATGGTGCTTCTCCGGGGTGTCCAGAGCCTGATGCAGCGCGGGCTGGTTGATGACCTGTGGATTGAGCAGCATCTCGCTGACGAGCGGTTTGCCCCAGCGGTGGCTCAGCGGGAATGCGATGCCGAGAAAGACGGGGAACATGGCCTCCTTGGCGGCAAACCACGCGGCATTCAGATTCCACAGCCCCAGCACGCCGGTGACGATGACGGCCACCAGCCCCAGAACGGAGAAGAAATTGAGCCCGCGCTTGTTGATGAAGCACCAGATGCCAAAGCCCAGCGGCAGCAGCAGCGCCACGATCAGCGCCCAGAGCGGCCCCAGGCGGTCCGGCGCGCTGAGCTTTTCCAGCGCGATAGATGGCAGGATGACGGTGAGAGCGAGATCGAGCAGGGGATGGGGCTGTTTTTGGGTCACGCAGGGACTTTGGAATGGTGGAGCGGGGATGTCGAATGACGAATGCAGGAGGTTGGGGGTGTCCTCGTCTTCGATTCTAGTGTCTTTGTTTCAGCGTGTGGGGGCAAGCGTGCCGTGCAGCGCCGTCAGTAGCCGTTTTTTAGTTCCTCCATCCCGCAGCACCCAGCGGGCGTACAATGATCGAGGACGAGTTCGAGTAGGAGGACGAGGACGATTGGCTTCCCTCGACTTCCCCCCTTGCTTCCGCCCGGCTTCGTTTTACGCTCTCCTTCCCTCTCATTTCCATGGTCGCCACCGCCGCCCCCAGCCTTACCGAAGAAATCCTCCGTCTCAAAAAGGAACGCAATGCCGTCATCCTGGCCCACAACTACCAGGACAAGGCCATTCAGGAGATCGCTGATTTTGTGGGGGACTCCCTCGGCCTAGCCTACAAGGCGAAAGAAACCGAGGCGGATGTCATTGTCTTCTGCGGCGTGCATTTCATGGCGGAGACCGCCAAGATCGTGAACCCCGGCAAGATCGTGGTGCTGCCGGATGCCAATGCCGGATGCTCGCTGGAGCAGAGCTGCCCCGGACCTCAGCTGGAGGCCTTTCTGAAGGCGAATGCGGCCAAGAATTATTATGTGATCGCCTACATCAACTGCAGCGGCCACGTGAAAGCGCTGAGCGACTGCATCTGCACCAGCGGTAATGCCGACAAGATCGTGGAGGCCGCGCCGAAGGACCGCCCCATCCTCTTTGTGCCAGACCAGAACCTCGGCTCATGGGTGATGGAGCGGACGGGCCGCAAGATGGACCTGTGGAAAGGCGCGTGCTACGTGCACGTGGAGTTCACCCGCGACAGCATCCAAAAGATCAAGGACGAGCATCCGGATGCCAAGGTGGTGGCGCACCCCGAGTGCACCTATGCCGTGCGCCTGCTGGCGGATGAAGTGTGCAGCACCGAGAAGATGGTGGGCTACTGCCGCAGCAGCCCTGCCAGCACGTTTATCATCGTGACGGAGAGCGGTATGCTTCACCGTCTGGAGCGCGAGGTGCCCGGCAAGAAGTTCATCCCCGGACCCACCGGCCACTGTGCCTGCGCCGACTGCCGCTACATGAAGCTGAACACGCTGCAAAAGCTGCACGATTGCCTCCGCGATCTGACGCCGCAGGTGGAGATGGACGAAGAGCTGCGCAAGCGTGCTGAAAAGCCGATCCTGCGGATGCTGGAGCTGAGCAAGTAGCAGCACGGGCTGGAAGTGATGCGGGCACTCATGCCCGCAGCGAGCGCGCACCATTGCAGGCAAGAGTGCCTGCATCACTTTCCTAGCGCCACCAGCTCGGCAGATCGGTCATCGTGTCCTTCAAAATGCTGCGGATAGCGAGGCGCTCGGTGGGGTGGATGTGTGCGTGCTGGGAGTCGGGCTGCTCGCGGAGGTAGAGGGCCATGTGGTAGTACACGCGCTCCTTCAGCTCCTTGGGCGCAGCCTTCCAGGTGTCCGAGTAGAGCATATAGCTGCAGCGGTGTTTGAACATGCGTGTCTTGAGGTCCAAGTCCTTGAGCGAGAGGCCGGACTTGGAGATCTTGCGGTCACGCAGGAAGTCCTTCGCGTAGGTCTCGTCTCCCACCATGCCTTTGGCGGGAAATTTGGCCTCATCGGCAAACATGATGTAGCGCGCCATCTCCTGCGCGCGTTCGTCGATCTCCGCCTTGGCCGCTGCGCCCAGCATGCCTTTGTCGTCGCTCTTAAGCTGGCGCACGGTGTAGATGGCATAGACCAGCCGGTTTTCGAAGCCCATCTGGTGCTCGTTCACGAGATGCGGCAGGATGTCGCTGGTGGGCAGTAGGTGCAGGCTGAGGTCGGAGTACTGTCCGGGCTCCACCGGGACGATCTGGTTTTTTCCCGCATTCGGGATGCCCATGCTGTTGGCCTTGGTGCTGGAGAGGTTGTGCTGGCCGGTCAGGTGCCAGCCGCCAAAGCGTGTCTCCAGCGGTATCTGGTGGCCCTGTACGTCGCGGCGGTAGGTTTCCAGGCTGGAACCTGCGCGGGAGACGAGCAGGGACTCCGCCACCAGTCCAGGCAGCCGCCGTGTGGCATTGCCGGCGTGGCAGTTCATGCACTTGGTGGAGCGTGTGACCCTGGGCACCGCGCCGCCGGGGCGCAGGCGGTCAAAGACGTAAAACATGGGGCCCATCTCCGGATCCTCGGCGATGATCTCAACCAGCCCGCCGGGCACCCAGCCGAGGTAGGTGTCCTCATTGAAGTAGAGGGCGCGCGGGTTGCGCGGGTTGATGATCTCGCTTTGCAGGGAACTGGCGGAGAATACCAGCAGCTGGGAACTCACGGGGATGTTCAGCGCCTGCAGCAGGCTGGTGAGGAAGGCCTTGTCACTCTCGGTGTCCAGCTTCACGGAGCCGCTCTCCACCTTCACCTGCAGCTCGGCAAAGCGGTCCTTGGGCTTCCAGTCCAGATAGTTGTGCGGCGGGCTGCGGAAATCGATGACACGTGGTGCTTTCGTCTCCGCAGCAGGCGCGGCGGCGATTGCCAAAAACAGCAGCATTATCGATAAGTGGGAACGCATCGTGCTCTTTATACGTCTGCAAAGTTATCCAAATCGCAGCAGACAGCCATCATTCATTCGCCCATTCGAGGCGGCTGGAGTTTGTGCGTTCAGACTATGGCAATCGCATGGCTGCTATCACGGATTCAGCAGCGAAATCAAGAGGCGGTAAAATCGGCGACCGGCTCCGGCACTGTTCTCGGTCACAGTGATCATCGGCTGTCCGTTGATGACTTCTGCCGAGACTGCTGCTGTGTCAGAAACGGGGGAGAAGGCACTGCCCCCCTGGCTGCTGGCCAGGTCCGTCCAGGGGCCGCTCAGGTCTGGCGCGCATTGCAGAGTCAGGGCGAGGTCGGCGCGTGCCAGGCTTGCGGCAAAGCGTGCACCGGTGGCACCTGAAGGCAAGGAAACGCCCTGTGGCAGCACTGCTGCGGGTGGGGCTGTATCTCCCATACCAGAAGCACCTGCTGCATAAGCCAGCAGGTGGCTCATCCCTGCGGCATTCTGTCCGGTGGCGATGCAGTTTGCAGCGTCGCCTGCACCCAGGCCAAAACGTGCGTCCAGCCACAGATCGAAATCTGTCGTCTCGGGGTGTACTGTCAGCCACACGCACAGCTCGTGCCACGAGGCTGTGCCGCCAGCTGTCTGACCGCGTGCACGCACCTGCCAGAGTCCCGGGGCCAGCGACAAGTCGCCAATGGCCCAGTCGCACCCGTTTGCCAGACGCGTTCCAGCCCCGAGCGCCTGCCAGGCACCGCCAGGCTGGGCTGCTGCAAAAGTCACATTTTCCAGCCGCGCCAGTCCCCCGGTGCGCGTCCACGTCAGAACACGGCCGGAACGGCTGATGCCGAGGCGATGGTGCGTGTCCGGCGGTGGTGAGCAGCGCACGAGATTTCTCTGTTCGTCCAGGCTCTGCGTGCGATTGAGGTAGGTTTCCTGAAAAAGACCACCCACGATGAGCTTGCCATGCGTGTCAGTGAGCATCGTTGTGACCGAGCCGGATGAGTCATCGTACTCAGAGGGTATAGTCTCAGGCATCAGCTCCATCAGCAGGCTGCCGTCGGGTTTCAACAGCAGGACTTTGGCGTCGGTGGCTTGACCGGAGATGTCTGAGGCATCTCCCACCACCTCCACCACGCCATCTTGCCGCACTGTGATGTCATAAACCCGCAGCACCTGCGCAGGGCTGAAAGTGGTGTCCAATCTGCCGTCTGGCAGCAGCCGCGCCAGGCCAGCGCATGGCTGGCCGTTGATCTGGGTGAAATCTCCGCCTAGCAGGCAGCCCCCGCCCTCCAGCGCATAAACCGTGCGCACGAGGCCGTTGGGGGTAGCAGAAAAGCTGGACGCGACTGCGCCTGATGGGGAGAAGCGGGCGATTCCCGCCCTGGACATGCCATTGGCCTGCGAAAAGCTGCCTGCGGCAAACCATTGTCCATCCGGGCAGACGGAAAGATCGGAAACCGGGCCGTTGAGGGTGGCACTGAAGCCAGAGGAGTTGCTGCCATCTGGCAGCAGGTGTGCCACACTGCCACAGGCTTGCCCGTTACAAAGGGTGAAATCACCGCCCAGCAGCCAGCTTCCATCAGGTAGCAGCGCCAGAGCACGGGGCGCAGCATCAAGGACCGGATTAAAAGCTGGGTCCAGCCCACCGGCGGCATTGACTCGTGCGAGGTGCGCGCGTGGCAGGCCGTTTACCTGAGTGAAGAGGCCGCCGAAAATGACGCCTCCTTCAGAATCCACCCCGGAGCATAAAACCTCACCAGACACAGCCACCTGAAAGCTCATGTCCACGCCACCGTCCGGCTGCAGCCGTGCCAGCATCGGCGGGCTGTCTGAGGAGAGGCCTGCATGGGTGAAGCTGCCCCCGATGATCACTCCACCGTCAGGCTGCAGAGCCAGTGTATTGACCCGGCCTTGGGGCGGGTTGTTCGTCCACTGGTCCAGCCTGCCCTGTGGGTCCAGTCGTCCTAGAAAGGTGACATTGTATCCGTCTCCGAAGGAGCCGCCCGCCAGGATGCAGCCGTCCGGCTGGAGCTGGATCGCATACACATACTCATAGGCCATGGGGCGGAAGCTCGTGTCCAGGGTCCCATCGGCCAGCAGGCGCGCCAGCCAGCGCTGGCTGATCCCATTCACCTGGGAGAAGGCTCCGCCAATGAGGATGCTGCCGTCCGGCTGCGCCTTGATGGCATACACCTCGCCAGTGAGCACTGGGGCAAAGCCAGAGTCCACTGTGCCATCTGCATTAACGCGTGCCAGATAGCTGCGCGGCTGCCCGCCCAGGCTGGTGAAGGTGCCGCCGACCAGCAGTTTGCCATCTCCCTGCATCTCGAGCGCATAAACTACGCCATTATCCAGCTGTGAAAGGCTTGTAGAATCAATGCCGTTGTCAGTGCGTATTCGCGCCAGCCCTTTCCGGGGAACGCCTTCCAGGGCGGTGAAGCTTCCGCCCACCCAGACTGCACCGCCGGCCTCCCTTGCGATGGCGAGGATGTTTCCGTTGTCGTTGCAGGGCCAATAGGAGTCGAAAGTGCCGTCAAATCGGGAGCGCCGGATACCATTCGCACCGCCGGTCCAGAAGCTGCCGTCCGGCTGCAGGCAGATCACCTGTGGCTGCACCCATGTGGTTGAGCCGTCATTGCCATAGTTGAACGCAAGATCCTGAGCCCAGGACTGGGACAGCCGCAGGCAGTAGCGGGTGTTGTACAGGTCGTCGGGCCAGAGGAGTCCCTTTTGCGAGCCCACCAGCACCCGGTCGTCTGGCTGCACCCTTACGGCGTTTACGGCGGTATTTGGGACGGCGGCAAACGGACTGGCAAACCGGGTGTCAATCATGCCGCCTGGGTCCATTCGTGCCAGTCTGGCGGCTGCCTGGGTGTCTCCAAAGTCCCGCCAGCCGCCGCCGACGAGAATGCCGCCGTTGGTTTGTACATCCAGGGTCAGGATTTGAAACGCACCGTCATGCAGCCGGAAGCCGTCGCGCAAAGTCTGGCCATGCACCACCCCGGAGAAACAGAGCAGGCAGCAGAGGAGCCATGAAATGCGCGGCAAAACCATGTTTTCCCATCTTGGCCTTGGTGTGGATGATTGCCAGCAGCAAGTGGCTTAGCGAAAAATTTAACACCTTCATCCGAAAGTGACGAATTCTGCAGTTTCGCCTTGATGATGTGGTGGCTGTCCCTGCTGGCGCAGCAAAAACAGGATGAACTCCACGAATCGGGAACGCATCATGCTTTGTGCTGTATGCTTTGTTTTTGTAAAGCAGCTGCACAATCGCAGCAGACAGCCATCATTCATTCGTCCATTCTGGTTTCCTTCCTCCCGCCATGCCTACCATTCAGCCTCGTCGCGCCGGTGTTTTGATTCCTGTGTTTGCCCTGCGCACGGCCGAGGATCTCGGCATCGGGGACATCGGGGGCGTGCGCCAGCTCATTGACTGGGCGGCGGACACGGGGCTGGGGTTTGTGCAGTTTCTGCCCATCAATGCCACCGGCAGCGACAGCAGCCCCTACAATGCCATCAGCTCGGTGGCGCTGGACTACCTGACGCTGGATCTCTCCCCTGCGGCGCTGCCGGAGCTGGACGAGAAATTTTACAGCTCTGTGACGGGCATCCTGCGGGTGGATCTGCTGCGACATGGCTCGGTGAACTACCCCAAGGTGCGAAAGCTCAAAAACACGATGCTGCGCCGCGCCTTCAGCCAGATCGAGAGCCACCCTGAGCGGATGGCGAAATTTGAAGCTTTTTGTGAAAAGGAGGCCGCCTGGCTGGATGACTTCTGCCTCTTCAAAGTGCTGATGGAGGAGCACGGACACGAGGACTGGATGAACTGGCGCGAAGACCTGAACACCGCCGCCAAGGCACGTGCGTGGCGTGATGCGCAGGCCGATGAGATCGATGACCGCATTCTTTTCCATGCCTACGTGCAGTGGCTGTGCTTCAGCCAGTGGGGCGAGCTGCGCGCCTATGCCAATGGCAAAGGGGTGAAGCTCATGGGGGACATCCCCTTTGGCATCTCGTGGTGCAGTGCAGATGTGTTTTTCCAGCCCGGGCAGTTTGACCTGGAGTGGTGCGGTGGTGCGCCGCCGGAGACTTATTTCAAAGACGACTACTTCGTGCAGCGCTGGGGGCAGAACTGGGGCATCCCGCTCTACCGCTGGGATTTGATGGAGAGCGGCGGCTTCCAGTGGTGGCGGCAGCGCACGCAGAAGCTCACCGAGGTCTTTGACATCTTCCGCATCGACCACGTGCTGGGCTTTTACCGCATCTACAGCTTCCCCTGGCGTCCTACGCGGAATGCGGAGTTCTGCTATCTCACCGATGACGAGGCCAAGGCCCTGACCGGAGGCCGCCTGCCACACTACAAGGAGCACGAGGACGACACCCCCGAGCACAAGGCCGCCAATCTGGCCAATGGAGACAAGTACCTGCGCATGATCCTGGACGCCGCCGCAGGCCGCGCCGAAGTGGTGGCCGAGGACCTGGGTACGGTGCCCGACTACGTGCGCCCCCACCTGCTCAGCCTGGACATCCCCGGCTTCAAGGTCAGCCAGTGGGAGCATAACCATGAGGGGCGTGTGGTCATGGGCAGCACGTATGACAACTGCTCCTTCACCACCTATGCCACGCACGACCATGAGCCCATGAAGACCCTGTGGGAGCACCGCCGCCGCGATGCCTCCAGCGAGGATGAAGCCGAGCGCGCGGTGGGGAACAAGGAGCTGGGGGACATCTCCGAATTCGCGGGCCTGCGTTTTTCCTCAGACGGCTGGCCTGAATACGATGACCACATCCGCCACGCGCTGCTGGAGGCTCTGCTGGCCAGCCAGTCACGCTTTGCGGCCTTCATGCTCACGGATCTGTATGGCCTGGAGGACCGCTTCAATGTCCCTGGCATCGCCGCAGACAGCAACTGGAGCGCCCGCCTCCCCATGACCGTGGCGGAACTGCGGCATGCCACGCCGTGGAAGGAGGAGGGCGACTGGCTCAAAAAGGCGATCGACGAGGCGGATCGAGCCAAGTAGCCGCTGGCAGAGGAAGACAGGCTCTCAGGGCAGACCCCACGCCCCGCGCAGGGCGGCGTAGTCGGCCTTGGGCAGCAGCACGTAGTGCGGAGAGGCAGAAGGGTCCAGCCAGCGCAGCAGGCGGGTCAGGTCTCCCTCGGCCATGGTGGTGCAGCCGGCGCTGGGCCTGTCCGGGCCGCGGCGCACGTGGAAAAAGATGGCGCTGCCGTAGCCGGGGGCGGAGGGGCCTTGATTGTGCCGGATCTCCAGCATCCATTTGTAGGCGGCATCCCCCAGCCGCATTTTTTGTTTTTCAAACCACGTGGGGATTCCTTGGCGGGGATCAATGCGGATGTGGCGGTTGTAATACTGGGGCAGGGTGGAGTCGTCCACGTAGGCGTCCCAAGTGCCCACCTGGATGTAGGGCCAGCGAGCGCCGCCGGGCGGGGTGGGGGCGTAGCCAAAAAGGGAGCCGAGCTGGAAGACACCCGCAGGGGCCCGCCAGTCTTTTTCCACCTTGGGGGGGATGCCGTTCTGTGGCGGGGAAAACACACCGCGCCCCCAGGCCAGCCCCTTTTTGCCCAGCAGAACAGGCACGGGTTTTTCAAACACCGCCTGCCAGGGAGCCCCGGCGGAGGCGCGCTGGTAGCACTGCATCGTGGCCGTATGGGCGTCCCAGGAGGCGGCCTGGGAGACGATGACCTGGCGCACGGCGCGGCCTAGTTGCGCGTGAGACTCCGAGGACAAAAGCATGAAAATCCCGATGGCCAGCACTGTGGTTAGGAGTGTCTTTTTTCGATGGAAAACTTTTTGGTATTGCATGGCGAAGCTGTTTCCGAATATATTCAATAAATCAACCCTGCCGGGTTAATTGGATTCAGGTTTTGGGGGTTTTTTTCCTGAGCTCCGAGTTCCGGCAGGGTTGTTTTTTTTACCCCGAAGAGGGGTTTCGGGTGAATCTCCCGCATTGATTCGCGTCCAACGGCGTTCTAATGATCCCGCCCATGAATTTTCGGTGCTTTTCAGCCATCCTTCTCGGAACCGCAGCCTGCCTGACTCTTGCCTCTTGCGGCAATTCTTCGGTCATCAGCCTCGACTACATCCCGCAGCCTGGCCTCATGGTGCGTGGAGATCCCGACTTTGCCGTGGGGCAGTTCAAGGACAAGCGCGGTCAAAAGCCCCAGACTCTGGGCCATGTGCGCCTGCCCATCGGCCCGAAGGTGGACACCATCCAGACCCGCCTGCCGGTGAGCGATGTGGTGCGCAATGCCTTTGCCTATGCCCTGGAAGCGCGTGGCATGCTGGCCACGGATGTGAAGGGCCGCTACATCCTGACGGGAGAAATCCAGGACCTGCGCTCCCAGCTTCTCGTGCATCCGTATGGCTATGCGCGCATCCGCGTGAATGTGGTGGAGGCCGTCTCCGGCCGCGTGCTCTACTCCCATGTGTATGAAGGCGAGCGCCAGAGCAATGCCTACCGCCCTGGCAGCGGCTCGCCAGTGCCCCTGCTGCGGGACCTGACCTCCCGCGCCCTGCAGGATGCCGTGGACCGCGCTCTGGATGACACCACCATGCGCCAGCGCCTGGGCACCAGCGCCACAGACCGCCCGCGCTACTCGCCGGGGATGCTGTAAAAAAGCAAGGGATCATCAGAATCCCCCGTCTGAAGCGTGTTTGCAGATGTGCACACGCTTGAAGTTGCGATTGCGTGAGGGGACCAGGATGGTCCCTCTCCTTTCGGGGCCTGCTGCGGTGCTTTACTTCGCCAGCGCCTCGTCCAGCACGCGGCCATCGGCTCCGGGGAAGGGGATGCCGAGGAGCTTGGCCATCGTGGGGGTGACGTCGATGTTTTTGATTTCGTCGAGCACGGCGCCCTGCTTCACACCGGCACCGCTGATGACGAAGCAGCCGTAGAGATTGGCATCGAGCTGAAAGTGGCCGTGCGCGCCCTTGGGCGGATCATTCGGGATGATGACGTCGGTGTCGGCCAGCGAGTCGGTGAAGGTGTAGCCATCGGCGGCCAGCAGCACGAGGTCCGGCTCGCGGCCATCCTTGGCGGCGGTGATGTGGTGCAGCTTGGCTTCGAAGTCCTTCGCCTCTACCACGCCCTCCACGCCTTCCAGTTTGGAGAGCTTGGGAGTGATCTGCTGCAGAATGCTGTCGCGATTGGCATCATCCAGCACATAGACGAAGCAGGCGCCGCCTTCGGCCATGGCAAAGACCTGCGAGTCGGGCGCGAGGCTCTTGCCCAGCACACTTTTGACAAAGCCGTCTTTTTTCAGCGCTGCGTTGGCGTTGATGGATTTGGTGAAGGTGACAAAGCCGTGGTCCGTGGTGATGATGAAGGTCGTCTTGTCACGGATGCCGGCCTCTTCGGTGGCGCGCACGAGATCGGCCACGCGGTTGTCGGAATCATTGGCGGCCCAGTAGGCCTCGGGGACCTGGCGGCCATGCGCATGCTCGAAGGAGTCGAGGCTCACAAGATGAATGGCGAGGAAGTTGGGCTTGTGCTTTTTGATGATGTGCTGCGCAAGCTGCGAGTACATGTAGTCGCGCTGAGCCTTGCCGGGATTTCCCAGCTTGCACCACTCGTTCTGCTTCTCGATGGGGATGCCGGCGGCCCGAGCTTCCTCCAGCAGGGCGGGGGTGCCGTATTTCTCAAAGAGCTCCTGCTCAAACACGTCCGGCACGGTCCAGTCCAGCGTCTTCGCCCCGCGTGAGGCGGGCCAGATGACTCCGGCGGTGGTCAGGCCGGCGGCCTTGGCGGCATCATAGATGGTGGGGGATTTGACGATCTCTTCCTTGTTGAAAAGAGGGTCTGGAATGAGCGGCACCTTCTTGCGCGTGGCGCGGTCAAAGTACTCGTTGGCCAGCACGCCATGCTTTGCGGGATGCACGCCCGTGACAAGCGTGGTGTGGTTCGTCCATGTGACAGTGGGGAATGAGCACTCCATGCGCTTGGCGCGCACGCCCTTGTCCGCCAGCGCCTTCACGGTGGGCATATGGCATTTGGGATCATCAAAGTAATGATGAGCCCAGCCGTCGATGCTGACGAGAATGACGTGTTCGGTAGGAGCTGCGTGGACGAGCGTCGTGGCAGCAGCGAGCAGGGCGAGGGTGCGATGGAGCATATGAGGATGGTTTCAAACGGCCATCAGAAGGCAATGGTTTCAATCGGCATCAACTTGCCGCCTGATCATTCCAGTCTGTTCGTTGGAGAGTCGGGATAGTCATCACAATACGTGAATCGTGTGACAAAGGGGATGGACGTGGCTCGATCGGCAAAATCAGCGGGCATTGTTGATCTCCAGATGCGAAAGCCTGAGTCAGTGTCTGGAGAGTGATACAGGATCAGTGTGAGATGGTCCTGATGAACGAGGGCGTGTTTGAGACCCGGCACGCGGAGAGATTCGGGCAGATGCTCTGGAGTGACTCGCATGAACGTTTTGCTTTTGCCGAATGACTGCAGCAGCTCGTCGCGGTCACGCTTCAATTCAGGAAGATGGGCGGTCAGGTGCTGCTCTGCTGGCTGCTGCCAGTCTGAGCGTGAATCCGACGGCCACAAAAAATAGAAAGTCAAAGCGCCCGCAGCCACGGTTGCGACTGCGAGCGCTATGGACAAGCCAGTCAAGATTCGAAGCCACAGCTTCATCGAGCGGCAATCAGTCTCAAGGCAGGCCCTGCACCTTCTTGCCGATGCAGTACAGCTTCTCCTCGGAGCGGATGAAGAGGCAGCCGTCGGAGACGGAGATGCTGGCGCGCACGCTGGCGGCGTTGCCATTGGGTTTGGTGCCGTTGCCCATCTCGTTTACAGAGAGCAGTTCGAATTTGTCGGTGTTGGCCTTGGCCACATAGACTTCGCCCCAGAAGTTGATGCAGTACACTTTGTCGTCCACCACGGTGGGGCTGCTTTCAAACTTGGTCTTGCCGCCGAGTTCGCCGCTCCACAGGACTTTGCCAGTCTTGGGCTCCAGGCAGCTGAGGATCTTCTTGCCGCCGTCGAGCACGTAGAACTTGCCCTTGTAGAAGGCGGGGGTGGGCACGTCGCTGGTCACGCCCTTGGGCTCGGTCTGCCAGAGGGGCTGGGTCTCGCCCTTGGCATCCAGCGGCATGGCAAAGACGGGGGAGTTTTTCGGGGCGCAGACGATGGCCACGCCATCGCCCACCACAGGGGACGGGACGAGGCGGAAGAATTTGTTGTAGCTCTCGCCGGGAGGATTCCAGGTGGCGATGCGGGAGAACTCCTTGCCGGTGGCTGCGTCGTGGATGGTCAGGGTGTCGCCACCGGAGATGAGCATGAGGCGCTGGCCTTTGTAGGTGGTGAAGATGGGGCTGCTGAAGGCCTCCAGGGATTCGGTGTTGGCCAGGCTGGGGCGGATGTGCTTCCAGATGTCTTTGCCGGTGGCGGGATCCACGGCCAGGATGTAGCTGCTCATGTCCTTGCCGGGGGTGCCCTTGTCAAACTTGCCTTGGAACTGGAAGGCTTCGTTGCGCTGCAGCACCTGGATGTAGAGCTTGCCGCCGTCGAGCGCGGGGCTGCTGCCGTAGGTCCACTGCGTGGCAAAGGCGCCGTGGGTTTCCTTGAAATCACGCTTCCAGATGATCTTGCCGCTGAAGTCGCACGCGGCGGCGATGGCATTGGCAAAGAGGAAGTACACGCTATCGCCGTCCGTCACGGCGGAGGGGCTGGCGAGGTTGCTCTTGTCATCCCACTGCACCTCGGAGCCTTCGCTGATGGTGGTGCGCCATTTTTCCTTTCCGGTCTGCTTGTCATAGCAGAGGGCCACGAGCTTTTGCTCTGCGGCGATGGGGGCGGTGAGGAAAACATTGTCTCCCCACACGACGGGCACGGAGGCGGCCAGGCCGGGCACCTCGGCGGCCCAGCGTACGCCCTCGGTGGCGCTGAATTTGGCCGGCAGGCCGGTCTCAGGGGAGGAGCCGTCCTGGGTGGGGCCACGCCAGCTGGGCCAGTTTTCAGCGAGGGCGGCGGAGGAAAAGGACAGGCAGGCGAGCAGGAGCGCGGCGGGTGATTTCATGGCGGGATGGAGAGAAGCGAATACGTGCTGGCATGTCGAGATGTTTTCGCAAATTGATGGCTGCTCCGCGTGAACCTCTCTCTCTGGCAATCGACCGTGCTCGCCCTTCTCGGCTTTGCCGCAGGGCTGGCGCTGCATCTGCGCTGGCATCCGCTGCGCAGGCATCTGTCGGATGCATGGGACCTGCTGCGGCTGCGCCCGGCGCTGGTGCTGCTGGCTGCCACGGCCCTGCTGCTGGCCACGCTGTGCAGCCCGCAGCGCGCGCCGTATGCCGTGGAGCAGATCACCGACTGGCAGGAGATCCTGCGCCCGCTGGCGCTCTCCGCGCTGGTGCACTTGGCAGTACTGCCGCACGAGGCCATGCCGGCGTGGCCGCTGGCGGGCGTGGCGCCGGTGCTGCTGGTCTTTCTGACGGTGCGCATCTGGCGCTGGCCCTACCGCTATGGGGAGCGCAGGCCGGGCGCGGAGCAGAAGTTTGCGCTGCTGGCCGCCACGCTGGCGGGTTTTGCGTGGCTGGGGCTGGAGGCCCGGGGCCTGCGGCACATGCTGCCGGAGAACATGGAGATGCTGCGGCTGGGGCTGCGCTATGTCTTTACCGCGCTGGCAGCCGCCAGCGTGCAGGTGTGGCTGGTGCGCTATGTCATCGCGTGGGAGAGGCCGCAGGCCATCGATGCCGGCGGAGATGCGGCGGCGGCGCTCGAGCACGCCTTTGCCCGCTGGCAGGGGGTGGCCTGGCTGGCGGCCTTTGACCTGCTGTGGATGAGCTGGCGCTGGTGGCAGCTCAGCACGCCGCAGAGCATCGGCGCATGGGGCTGGGTGGAGCTGCTGCTGCTCTTTGCCGCGCTGCCTGTGGCTGTGGCGGCGGTGCCGGGCTCCTTCTGGCAGCAGGGGGCGGCGGCGCTGCGTGTGCTGGGACGCTGCGCCGTGCCTCTGCTGCTTCTGGGTGTCACGGCGCTGGCTCTGGTCATGCTGGGCACCTACATGGTGGAGATGGCGCATGCCTTGTGCGGAGATTCGCAATTCTGGTACATCCTCGGCCTGCCGCTGGGTGCATTGGTGCTTGCCATGCTGGATTGCTGGCTATTGCTAGCAGTTCTACTCATCATGCTGCGCCTCGGCTTTTCACGTTCCACTTCCGCATGACCAGCGGCACGCTCTCTACAGACCAGATCGTGCGGCGGGCAAAGTCGAACCTGGCTTTTGCGCTCGCCTGCCTGCCCAAGGAACGCCGCCGGGACATGATCTCGTTTTATGCCTTCTGCCGTGTGGTGGATGACATCGCGGATGATCCGGATGCCTCGCCTGCGGACAAGGAGCGCGAGCTGGCGCACTGGAAGCGCTGTGTGGAGGCTGGGCAGCCGCCCGGGCACCCGGTGCTGGACGAGGCGGTGCTGCTGCCCCAGAAGTACGGCTTTCCCCGTGCCTGGCTGGGAGAGATCATCGACGGCGTGGCCAGCGACATCACCAAGACGCGCTACGAGACCTTTGAGGAGCTGCTGGGCTACTGCTACAAGGTGGCCAGCGTGGTCGGCCTCGTGAGCATTGAGATCTTTGGCCATCAAAATCCCGCCACCAAAGACTACGCCATCAATCTGGGCTACGCGCTGCAGTTCACCAACATCATCCGCGACGTGGGGCAGGATGCCCGCGAGACCGGGCGCATTTACCTGCCGCGTGCGGAGCTGCGGAAATTTGGCGTGCTGGAAAGCGAGATCATGGACGCCCGCCCCAGCGAGCGCTTCATCAAGATGATGGACTTCCAGTATCAGCGTGCGCGCAGCTACTACGACGCCGCGCAGAAGTGCCTGCCCCCGGAGGACCGCAAAAGCATGGTCGCCTCCGAGATCATGGCGGACATCTACTCCCGCATCCTGGAAAAGCTCAAACGCGAGCGCTACCCCGTCTTCACCAAACGTGCCCGCCTGAGCAAACTGCACAAGGTATGGATCCTCGCCAGCCATCTGCTCAAGGCGCGGTTTGGGAAGTGAGGTGTGTCCGCCTGGCTATGGTGGTCTGATTCCATACTTTTCTGATAGAAATCCCGCTTTTTGTGCGGCTTCTGCGTTCCCCCTGAAATCCCCTCATGCGTCCCCTAGCACTCCTGCTCCTCCTCTCGACAGCCATTCTCGGCCATGCTGAAACCAAGCCGCTCAAAGCCCTCCTCGTGGCCGGGGGCTGCTGCCATGATTATGCCAAGCAGCATCTCATTCTCAGCCAGGGCATCCAGGCGCGGGCGAATGTGCAGGTGGATGTGGTGTGGACGGACGACAAATCCGTGACGCCGCCGCTGCCGCTGTATGACAACCCCGACTGGGCCAAGGGCTACGACATCATCATTCATGACGAGTGCGCTGCTGGCGTGAAGGATATGGCCGTGGTGAAGCGCATCCTCGACGTGCACCAGACCATCCCCGCCGTGCACCTGCACTGCGCTATGCACAGCTTCCGCACGGGAACGGACGCGTGGTTCAAGCACCTCGGCATCCAGTCCGCATCGCACGGCCCGCAGGAGCCCATCGCGATCACGTTTGTGGACAAGGAGCACCCCATCACCAAGCCGCTCGCGGACTGGACCACCATCAAGGAGGAGCTGTACAACAACGTGAACATCTTCGACGGCCATCCGCTGGCCATGGGCAAGCAGGTCGTCAAAGGCAAGGACGTGGACTATGTGGTGGCCTGGACGAATGAAAAAGTGGGCGCACGCAGCTTCAGCACCACCATCGGCCACAACAACGACACCGTGGCAGACGCCCGCTACCTGGACCTCGTGACTCGAGGCCTGCTGTGGGCCATGGACAAGCTCACGCCGGAGTATCTGACGCCCTTCAAAGGCGAGAACAAAGTGACCTTCGTCGCCGCCAAGCCCGTCGAAGCCCCGAAGCCCCCCGCACCGCCCAAGGACGGCCTGCCCGTGAGGGCCAGCGCCAGCAGCGAGGAGAGCGGGAAGGGGAATTACGCCTGGAAGGCCGTGGACGGCGATGCCAACACCCGCTGGTGCGCCAACAACGGCAGCTACCCGCAGTGGCTCCAGCTTGAGTTGGAAAAGCCGCAGACACTCACCGGTATCCAGACCATCTGGGAAAACGGCGGGGTATATCAGTTCAAAGTCGAAGGCAGCACCGATGGCAAGGCGTGGAGCACGCTCGTCGATGGCAGCAGCAACACCAAGAACGCGCCTTACTCGAACGAGTTCGCCAAGGTGGAAGGCATCCGCTTTGTGAAGATCCACGCGCTGGGCAAGACCAGCGGCGGCTGGGCGAGCATCCGCGAGGTGCGTCTGCAAGGCCCTGGCATCAAGGCCGTGGCGCCGAAGCTGAGCGAGGCGCAGAAGAAGGAATACGACAAGGCCAGCGATCCGCTGAAGGACCAGGGCAACGTGGCTCCGAAGATCGTGAAGCTGACGCCAGAGGTAGAGGCCGCCATCCTGAAGGATGTGAAGGTGGCCGAGGGCTTTGAGGTCTCGCTCTTTGCTCCGCCGCAGTCGGCGAACTACCCCGTCTTCATCGCCGCTGCGCCCGATGGCACGCTTTACGTCAGCAGCGATGGCAACGGTTCCCTGGGCCGTGCTCCGCATCGTGGCCGCATCCTGCGCCTGAAGGATCACGATGGCGACGGCCGCGCCGATGAAGTGAAGGAATTCGTCAAAGACGTGGACGCTCCACGCGGACTCGTCTGGGACAAAGACCGCCTCTACCTCGTGCATCCGCCGCACCTCAGCGCCTACATCGACAAAGACGGCGACGGCGTGGCCGATGAGGAGAAGGTGCTGGTGAAAAACATCGCGTTTGGTTACAAAGACCGCCCCGCCGACCACACCACCAACGGCCTCAGCCTCGGCATCGACGGCTGGCTCTACATCGCCGGTGGCGACTTCGGCTTCATGGACGCCGAAGGCACCGATGGCAGGCACCTGCAGCATCGCGGCGGCGGCGTGATTCGCGTGCGCCCGGACGGCACCGGATTGGAAATCTACTCCACCGGCACGCGCAACATCCTCGAAGTCGCCATCAGCCCGCTAATGGACATCTTCGCCCGCGACAACACCAACGACGGCGGCGGCTGGAACGTGCGCTTCCACCACTTCACCGGCCTCGATGACCACGGCTACCCGCGCCTCTACAAGAACTTCAACGACGAGTGCATCCAGCCCCTGGCCGACTACGGCGGCGGCAGCGGCTGCGGTGCCGTGTACATCGACGAACCCGGCTTCGGCCAATGGAACAACGCCCCCTTCACCTGCGACTGGGGCACCGGCGCCCTTTGGCATCATCAGGTGAAGCCCAAAGGCGCGACCTTTGAAGAAACCCGCCCGCCCGAACCCTTCATCAAAATGACCCGCCCCACCGACGCCGATGTGGACGGCAACAGCCGCGTCTATTGTGCCAGTTGGAAAGGCGCCACCTTCAACTGGGAAGGTCCCGATGTTGGCTACATCGTTCAGGTGCGCCCGAAAGGATTTAAGCCGGAGCCGCTGCCGGATTTTGCGAAGGCGGGTTATATGGAGCTGGTGAAGGTGCTGGAGTCTCCGAGCTATCGCCGGAGGATGGAGGCGCAGAGGGAACTGGTGAGGAAAGGGCCCGATGAGTTGTTCAGGACGAGGAAAGTTGACGGGGTTCAAGCGATGTTGGCGGAAGCATTTAACCCACAAGTGTCGATGAGCGCTCGGATTGCCGCTCAGTATGGCGTCTATCGGTCAGGTTTACTCGGAGCACTTGGTTTTGGAGGCATGTTTGGGGCGCTTGAAAGTCTTCGCAAAGAGCTGCCAGTGGATGCAATTCGCGTGGCATCGCCGACCTCGTATCGATTTGAAGAAGGCGAGAGCAAGAAAGCTAGTAATGAGCTATTGGTCAGCTATGATGCGATCATCGAGCAATGGCCAACGGGTTCTGATGACGCTAGCCTAAGAATCAAGGCTGCGCTCGCCAGATCCATTGCTGCCGGATGTATTCTCCCCGCTAAAATGACTGAAGTGCTCAAATCAGCGTTGGCAGAAACTGACCCTGTGGTCGCACATCTGATTCGTCGAAGCGTTCAGCACGTTGCACTGGTTCATGACGGCAGAATGTTTGCATCATGTGATGACGTTGCTGAGCCTCGAGGTAAAATCGAAGTGATCAAAACCTGTATAGATCTGATCGGAGATGAGCGCATAGTTAGTTCGCATGTGCTTACTGCACTCTCAGGTGTCCATAAAGCCGAAGTCGTCACCGGCCTCATAGATCGTCTCGCCAAGGCCACCGATCCCGCACTTCGCCACGGCATCCTCTCCGCCCTCTGCCGCCTGCATTTCCATGAAGGCGAATGGAAGGGCGACTCCTGGGGCACGCGCCCGGACACACGCGGCCCGTACTACCAGCCGGAAGCATGGAGCGAGACGCCGAAGATCGCGGCGGCGCTGAAGGATGCGCTGGCGAAGGCTTCGCCGGAAGAGGCGGCGTTTCTGGTGAAGGAAATGAACCGCAACCGCATCCAGTCGAACGATGCCCTGGAGCGCATCCTCGTGCTGGCGAAACAGGATGCGAAGGTGATCCCCGATGCTGTGGCGCAGCTTGCCACGGCGGAGACGATTCCTGCGGATGGCATTCCTTTGCTGATCAGCGCAGCCAACAGCAAGAACCTCGACCAGCAGGGGGCCGCCGCCACGCTGGCGAACACGCTCACCGCCATTGCCAAAACCGACAGCGCCGAGGCATGGACGGCAGCGCTGAATGCGCTGATCACGCTGGATGCGCAGCAGGGCTCCGGCAAGGAGCAGGAGGCAGGCAGAACGGCCTTCCTCAATGCGCCGAAGCTGGAAAACGTGCATCAGGCCTTTGAGGCTGAAGCCGCCAAGGTCGGCACCCCCACCGCTGCCTGGGCGGAGGCCGCGTTGCTCAGCCTCGCCGCACGCAAGACGGGCAGCCCTGAAGCGCGTGAGATGTCGCAGAAGGCGCTCGATGCCGGATGGGCGGATGCGAAGCGCCGCTTCCAGATCATCAACACCGCCGTGAAGATCAAGAGCCACGTCATGGATGAAAAAATCCTCGCCGCCATCTCCGACAGCGACCCTCGCGTGGTCAATGCCGCTCAGAACGCCGTGAAGAACCTCAAGCTCGTGGCCAAAGGCCAGGACAAGACGCCGAAGGTCGGCTCGCTCAAACCCGAAGACGCGCTCACCGCCGTGCTCAAGACCAAGGGAGACGTCGCCATCGGCGAGCAGATTTTCACCAAGGCCACCTGCATCGCCTGCCATACTACCAAGGAATCTGAAGCGCAGAAGGGGCCGTATCTTGGCAACATCGCCCAGACCTACAAGCGCCCCGAGCTGGCACAGAACATCCTGGACCCAAACAAGACCATCGCGCAGGGATTTGCCAGCGAGGTGATCACGCTGAATGACGGCACGCAGCAGATGGGCTTCATCACCCTGGAGTCCGCCGACAACGTAAAGATGCGGAATGTTGCCTCCCAGGAGTTCACCTTTGCCGTGAAGGACATCAAGAGCCGCCAGCGCCTGCCCATCTCCATCATGCCGCCCGGCCTGATGACGAACTTCAGCGTGTATGAGTTCGCCAGCCTGCTAGACTACCTGGAGTCACTGGCGAAGAAGTAGGCGGCAGCAAAGCCTTGCTGCTTTGCTGCAAAGTGCGCTCTCGCAATGCCCAGAGTGCACTGTGCTTCATGGCTTGAACGTGGGATGGGTGTGGCGAAAGCCCGCCCGTCCATCAGCGTGTAGCAGGCACTGCGGCGTACGAATGTTTTCGCAGTCGGGCACCTGCGTGGCAGGCGCTCTGATATGGAGCGCGGTCGCGGAGTGAGATCGAACACAGCCACCGCTTTCGCAGGCCGGACGAAAGACTAATACCACGATCTCTTGAAAACAGGTCTGTTCTCTTTTCGTCGCTTTGCCCCGCTTCGCACCAACCCCAAAGGGGTTACGTAGTTAAGCCCAAGGGTCAGCCGAGCCTCAGCGAGGCAGACCCTGGGTATGGACGGACGCGAGCGGGAAGCAAACCCATCGCCTTCTTGGCTCGCCGCTCTCTCCAGCAGCGTCTCTCCGCCATTCCGCCTCGCCGTGAATCCCTTTCCGCCTCGAGTCCACAGGATCAGTCGCTTCTTCAAGACGGCTTGATCAGCTTGGAAAAAGACCCGTTTTGAATCGCCTGTGGTATAAGGACGGAGAACATACATCACCGCGCCAATGCGGTAGCTCCGATGCAGGCTTGCGCCGTGCATCTGCGCAACCGCAATCCATATCCAGAGGCACGCCATCACGCCAGCAGTCCCTTCAGCACGCGCCCGTGCACATCCGTGAGGCGGAAGTCGCGGCCTTCAGCGCGGTAGGTGAGGCGTTCGTGGTCGATGCCGAGTTGGTGCAGGAGGGTGGCGTTGAGATCGTGCACGTGCACGGGATCGCGGGCCACATTGAAGCAGAAGTCATCCGTCTCGCCGTATTGCAGGCCGGGCTTCACACCACCGCCGGCCAGCCACATGGTGAAGCAGCGTCCGTGGTGGTCGCGGCCATGGTTGGCGGGCTCCAGCTTGCCCTGGGAGTAGGTGGTGCGGCCGAATTCGCCACCCCAGATGATGAGCGTGTCGTCCAGCAGGCCGCGTTGTTTCAGATCTGTGATAAGGGCGGCACAGGGCTGGTCGATATCGCCACATTGGAGGCGGAGGTCGCTGGGGAGATTGTAGTGCTGGTCCCAGCCGCGATGGTAGAGCTGGATGAAGCGCACGCCGCTCTCCGCCATGCGGCGCGCGAGGAGGCAGTTGGCTGCAAAGCTGCCGGGCACTCGTGACTGAGGGCCGTAGGCCTCAAAGGTGGCGGCGCTTTCGTTTTTGAGGCTGATCAGGTCCGGCACGCTGCTCTGCATGCGGTAGGCCATTTCATACTGCGAAATGCGTGTCTCGATCTCGGGATCGAGCTGCTGGGCGAGCTGTTTGCGATTGAGCGCCTGGATGACGTCCAGCTCATCCCGCCGTGTGGCGGCGCTGAGGCCGGGAGGATTGGAGAGATACAGAACGGGATCGCCGCTGCTGCGGAAGCTGACACCCTGATGATTGGAAGGCAGAAAGCCCGAGCCCCACAGCCGCGCATAAAGCGGATCTGCAGGACGCGCGGCACTGCCACGAGAGATGAGCACCACAAAGGCGGGCAGGCTGGCATTCTCACTGCCGAGGCCGTAGCTGGCCCACGCGCCAAAGCTGGGCCGCCCCGGCTGCTGGTGGCCGGTCTGCAGCAGCGTCACACCCGGATCGTGATTGATGGCCTCCGTGTGCAAGGAGCGGATGATGCACATCTCATCGGCCACCCGGCCCATGTGCGGCAGCAGCTCGCTCATCCACGCGCCGGACTGGCCATGCTGCTGAAAGCGGAACATCGAAGCGGTGACGGGCTTGTTCTTCTGCCCGCTGGTCATGCCGGTGAGGCGCTGATCTCCCAGAACCGAGGCGGGAAACTCCTGGCCGTGCAGCTTTTGCAGCCCGGGCTTGTGATCAAACAGATCAAGCTGCGAGGGCCCGCCATGCATGAAGAGGTAGATCACGCGCTTGGCCTTGGGCGCGAAATGCGGCGCGGCCAGTGCACGACCCTCACCGAGCAGTGAGGCCAGCGCGGCGGTGCCGATGCCTGCGGAGGCACGGCCAAAAAGCTGACGGCGGGTCATCTGGGCGGTGTTCATCGGCGGGAGATGGTTTCGTCGAGATTGAACAAAGTGTGCAGCGTCACAGTCCACGCGGCCAGTTCTGCAGGAGCGAGCGTGCGGCCTTGTGGGGATGCACCCACGGCGAGCAATTTCGCGGCGGCATCAGGCTCGGCGGCAAAGCGGGTGCGCTGGCGGCTCAGCAGGCTGCTCAGGAGTTTGAGCTCCTCGGCATCCGGCACGCGGCAGAGCACGCGGCGGAAGGCGAGGGCGAGCTTGTCATTCTCGGCACCGGGCTGCGTCAGCGTCCAAGCGGACAGGGCGCGCGCGGCCTCAATGTAGGTCTCGTCATTGAGCAGCACGAGGGATTGCAGCGGTGTGTTGGTGCGTGCACGGCGCACAGTGCACTTTTCGCGCGTGGGTCCGTCGAAGGTGAGCAGGGCAGGGGGCGGGGACTGGCGCTTCCAGAAGGTGTACATGCTGCGGCGCCAGAGGCCGTCATCGGTATCGGCCACGTAGGTTTCTTCGCCGTTGTAAGAGACGGCTTCCCACAGGCCGGGCGGCTGGTAGGGCTTCACGCTCGGGCCGCCGATCCTGGGCGCCAGCAGGCCGGAGACGGCAAGAGCCTGATCCCGCACCATTTCGGCGCTCAGGCGAAAGGACGGGCCGCGTGCCAGCAGGCGGTTGGAGGGATCGTGCGCGGAGTACTGCGAGCTCTGCCGGTAGGTGGCGCTCATGACCATGAGCTTGAGCATCGCCTTCACATCCCAGCCGCTCTGCATGAAGCGCACCGCCAGCCAGTCGAGCAGTTCAGGGTGGCTGGGGGCCTCTCCTTGCGATCCGAAGTCATTCACACTGCGCACGATCCCTTCGCCAAAGCACTGCATCCACAGGCGGTTCACCGCCACGCGCGCAGTCAGCGGATTGTCCTTTGAGACGAGCCAGCGTGCAAAGCCGAGGCGGTTGCTCGGTGCGTCCTGCGGCCACTTGGAAAGCGATGCCGGCACACCGGGCTGCACCTCCTCGGCGGGGTGATCATATTGCCCGCGTGTGAGCAGGTGCGCTGTGCGAGGTTTTGCCATCTCCTGCATCACCAGTGTGGTGGGAATGCTCTCGCGTAGTGTGGCTTCAGCAGCCTTCGCTGCATTCAGACGCTGGTGCGCGGCGCGTGTGGGCGCATCGGCATGATGCTCCACAAACCAGTGCTGCAGAAGCGTGGCGTCCGCAGCGCTGCGGCTGGCCGCAGGCGTGGCGGCGATGCCGCGCAGGCGCTCGCTCCAGAACCACGACTGCACCGTCTCAGGCGTCACGCTCTGCTGCAGCAGGCGCAGCTCATCCAGCTGCCCGTAGAAGCCCAGGCCCGCATCCCGCCGCCCGATGCGCAGTGGCTCGGCGCAATGCGTGGAGCCCTTCAGCGTTTCGTTCATGATCTTCGTGGCCGCAGGCTGGCCGTCGATGAAGACGCGCAGGCCGGCGGCGCGGCGGGTGCCATCATGGGTGACTACCAGATGATGCCATTTCTTGCTGGCAGCGGGTTCCTGAGTGACGAGCTCGATCGCGTTCGTGCCCCACTGGCTGACGAGATTGATCTGAAAGCGCCCTTTCTGCCAGATGATCTCCAGTCCGCGTCGCCTGCCTTCGGGTTCGATTTTGGAGAGCACACCGCTGAGGGATGTATCAGCCATGAGCCAGATCCCCAGAGTCCATGGCGCATCTGTATCAAAGGCGCCCTCCCACTCTGCATGCTGCGTGGCGTCAAATTTGGCCGACTGGCCGAGGATGCCGTTCTGAAACACGTCGCTGGTGCCGAAGTGTCTGGCAGGGATGTCTCCGTCAAAGGAGAAATGCGCGATGAGTTTTTCATCGGGCGATGGCGGCTGCGTGGTCGCAGCGGTTTTTTCCCACTCGGTGATCTGCGTGCGGAGCGCGGTGGTAAAGGGCTTGAAGGCCGCTTCGGCCTTCTGTGCCGCTTCGGCCAGTTGTTTCAGCTCCTGCTCCTGGGTCCGTGAAGGCACGCTGAGCAGCGGTGGCGGATTGTCAGCTTTGATCAGCCCGGACTCGGGCACGTTGTTGAAGAAAGAAAAAAGCTGGTAAAACTCCCGCTGAGTGATGGGATCATACTTGTGGTCATGGCAGCGGGCGCAGCCGATGGTGAGGCCCAGCCACGTCGAGCCCGTCGTTTCCAGGCGGTCGGCCACATACTCCACGCGGTACTCTTCATCGATGATGCCGCTCTCGTTGTTGGCCATGTGGTTGCGGTTGAAGCCGGTGGCGATGCGCTGCGCCGTAGTGGCATTCGGCAGCAGATCACCTGCAAGCTGCTCGATGGTGAATTGATCAAACGGGACATTGCGGTTGTAGGCATCGATGACCCAGTCCCGCCAGGGCCAGAGGCTGCGCGTCTTGTCGCCAAAGTAGCCGTTGGTGTCCGCGTAGCGTGCGGCATCCAGCCACTCCACCGCCATGCGCTCGCCGTAGTGCTTGGAGGCCAGCAGGCGGTCCACCGCGTGCTCGTAGGCCTGCGGACTCTTGTCGGCTAAAAAGGCATCCATTTCCTCCAGCGAGGGCGGCAGGCCGGTGAGGTCCAGGCTCACGCGGCGCAGCAGCGTCTCGGGCGCAGCCTCGTGGCTGGGGGAGAGAGGCTCCTTTTCAAGCCGTGCGAGGATGAAGCGGTCGATTTCATTGCGCGGCCATGCGTTGTCATGCACCTCCGGTGGTGCGGCGCTTTTGGGAGGGATCAAAGACCAGTGCGCTTCGTATTCCGCCCCCTCCGCGATCCACTGCTGCAGCGTGTGCTTTTCGTCCTCCGAAAGCGAGAGCTTGGAATCCGGCGGCGGCATGAGGTCGTCTGCATCCGTAGTGGTGATGCGCTGCGTCACCGCACTCTGCTCCGGCCTGCCGGGCACGATGGCCTGCGTGCCATCATGATTAGCGATGGCCGCCTCCCGCTGATCGAGGCGGAGATCGCCCTTGCGCCCTTTTTCATCAAAGCCGTGGCAGCGGAAACATTTGTTCGAGAGGATGGGGCGGATGTCCTGATTAAAGCGCAGTTTTGCTTCTGCCGCCGGAGAGACGCCCGCTCCGCTCACGAGCATCAAGATCGTTAAGCAGATGATAGGCATGCGGCGATGAACCATGAGAGAAACACGCCCCTCGGCTGCCGTTTTATCAGAGCCAGTGGTTTACGCGATCACTTCCTTCACCACGTGCCCGTGCACATCGGTCAGTCGGAAGTCTCTTCCCGCGTGGCGGAAGGTGAGCTTTTCGTGATCGAGGCCGAGCTGGTGGAGAATGGTGGCATGCAGGTCGTGCATGTGGACTTTGTCGTCCACGGCCATGTGGCCGATGTCATCCGTCACGCCGTGGGCGAAGCCGGGCTTGAAGCCGCCGCCCGCCACCCAGACGGTGAAGCCAAGCGGGTTGTGATCGCGCCCGGTGCCGTTTTTCTCAGCATACGGAGTGCGGCCAAATTCGCCGCCCCACCACACGATGGTATCCTCCAGAAGCCCGCGTTGTTTGAGATCGTAAAGCAGCCCTGCGATGGGTTTGTCCACGGCGGCGGCGTGGTCGCCGTGTTTGGGCAGGTTTGAGTGCTGATCCCAGGCGGGGTTGTTGGAGTTGTCCCCGTAGTTCACTTGAATGTAGCGCACGCCCTGCTCGGCCATGCGGCGGGCCATGAGGCACTGGCGACCGAAGTTGTCGGTAGGCTTTTCGTTGATGCCGTAGAGCTTCAGCGTGGCTTCGGACTCACCGCTGATGTCCATGGCGCCTGGCGCATTGTTCTGCATGCGCCATGCCAGCTCATAGCTGCGGATGACGGCGTCGATGTCCGTGTCTCCGGGCATGGCATGCGCGGCCTGTTCGGCATTCAGTGCGCTCAGCAGGCCGAACTGCTTGCGCTGCTGCTCGGGCGTCCAGATGGCGTTGGTGATGTTCTTGATGGTCGATTCCTTCGCGGGCTGGCCGGAGCGGCCCACCGGGGTGCCCTGAAAAACGGCGGGCAGGAAGGCATTGCCATAGTTGCGAGGTCCACCGTTTCCCAGGCTGGGGCTGATCGTCATGAAGCCCGGCAGGTTTTCATTTTCCGCGCCGAGACCGTACATCACCCAGGAGCCCATGCTGGGGCGGATGTTGCTGGTGGTGCCGGTGTGCATGAAGAGCGTGGCCGGGCCGTGCGCCACGCCTTCGGTGTGCATGCCATGGAGGAAGCAGAGGTCGTCCACATGCTGGTTGATGTGGGGGAAGAGGTTGGAGGCCCAGCGGCCGGACTCGCCGTGCTGCTTGAAATCCCACAGCGGCTTCATCACGCGCTGCAGTGCACCCTTGCCGGTCTTGGCGATGGCGCGGGAGTCCGCCACGTCGATGATCTTGCCGTCATCTTTGAAAAGACGCGGCTTGTAGTCGTAGGAGTCCACGTGGCTCACGCCGCCCTGCATGAAGAGGAAGATGACGCGCTTCGCCTTCGGCTGGTGGTGCGGTTTTTTGAGCGCGATCGGATTCGCCAGCGCCGCCTGGCTCTGCGCCATGGCCTGCCAGGCTAGGTAGCCAAAGCCGCAGCCGGTGGTCTGGAGAAAATCGCGACGTGAGGAGAACATGCAGCCTAAACGTGGGCTGGGCGGGGGATTCTTCAGACAGGAGCGCAAAAAAAGGCGGCACCTGTGCGGGTGCCGCCTTCTCAGGAACAGAGGGCTGGTTTGATTACAGCATGCCAGCCACGAAGGAGCGCTCGTCGACGAGCTCCTTGTTGGTGGCGGCGATCTTGGACTTGGCAAAGTCGTCCATCTCGTAGCTGGTGATGACTTCGTAGCTGCCCGGGGTGGTGGTGCGCACCGGCATGCCGGCCCACACTTCAGGATCGAAGCCGTAGAGGCCGTTGCTCTTCACCGCCACGGAGTGGATGGCACCCGGGGTGACGAGGGAACGGACGTGATCGACAAGGGCGTTTGCAGCGGAGGCGGCGGAGGAGGCGCCTCGGGCGGCGATGATAGCCGCACCGCGCTTGCCTACCGTCTCAAGGAAGGGGCCTTCCAGCCAGGCCTTGTCATTGATGACGCCGGCGGCGGGCTTGCCACCGATGGTGGCGTGCGCAAAGGAGGGGAACATCGTGGGGCTGTGGTTGCCGTAGATGAAGATGTCCTTCACTTCCGTGAGGTCCACGCCTGCCTTCTGTGCCAGCTGGGTCTGGGCGCGGTTCTGGTCCAGGCGCACCATGGCGGTGAAGCGGTCCGGAGTCAGGCGCTTGGCCTGGGAGGCGGCGATCATGCAGTTGGTGTTGGCGGGGTTGCCCACCACGGCCACGCGGGCGTCGTCAGCGGCCACGGCGTCGATGATCTTGCCCTGCTCGATGAAGATCTTGCCGTTGTCCTTGAGCAGATCGGCGCGCTCCATGCCGGGGCCGCGGGGCTTGGCACCCACGAGGAGGCACCAGTTGGCGTCCTTGAAGCCCACGCTGGCGTCAGAGGTCTGCACGATGCCCTTCAGGAGGGGGAAGGCGCAGTCATCCAGCTCCATGGCCACACCGGCGAGGGCCGCCATCGGCTTCTCAAAGGGGGCCTCGATGAGCTGGAGGATCACCGGCTGGTCCGGGCCAAACATGGCACCGGAGGCGATGCGGAAAAGGAGGGCGTAACCGATTTGACCGGCGGCGCCGGTGACTGCGACTTTGATTGGGGCTTTAGCCATGGATTTCTGAGGATGGAGCTGCCATCAGAGCAAGATGAGGCGGGAGGGCAACCCCGGGCTGAGATTCATGGCAGAAAATGCTTGGGCGCAGAGCGGAGTCCTGTTATAAAATTCGTTTTTTTCCACCTTGATGCTCCTGCTGCCCTTTCCGAAAAGCCCTGAACCCACGTCATTTCGCCGTCTGCTGGCCCGCAGCACGGCCGCCTGCCTGATGACCGTTCTCGGTGGCCAGGCAGTCCTGCCTGCCCAGGCACAGACTGTTTCCGCCATGGCCCAGGCCGAGGCGCGACGCCGTGCCATCCAGGTCAACAAGCTCAATGACGACATCGAGCGCGGCTACCAGCTCATCGACCAGCAGAAGGCGGCCGAGGCGCTGGCGCTTTTTGCCCAGACGTACAAAGACATCCCCAACATCCCGCTGGCGCAGGAGTCCCGTGCGGCTGCCCGCAATGGCTACGTGGTGGCCGGGTGCCTGCAGGCCCAGGAGCTGGCTGCCAAGGGAGACATGCCCGGCGCAATCAAGCTGCTGGATGAGCTGCTCGGCCCAGATGTGGCTCCCAATGACGCCCGTGTGAAGGTGTTGAAACAGCGGCTCGAAGATCCGGACCGCTTCCCGCCCGCGCTGACCGCCGAGCATGTGGACAAGGTGGGTGCAGTGCAGACGCTCCTCCTGAAAGCGAACTCCTTTCTCGAACTGGGAGATTACGACAAGGCCATCTCCACCTTCCAGGATGTCCTGCGCATCGACCCTTACAACAGCGCCGCCCGACGGGGCATGGAAAGAGCCGAAAGGGGCAAGCAGCAGTATTACAAGGCCGCCTTTGACCACCGGCGCTCTCAGATGCTCAGCGCTGTGGCGCAGACTTGGGAGGATCCCCTCCCGCTGGCTGACGTGGATCGCAGCGCTCTCTTTGGCGCCAGCGCCGAGTCCCTCCGCAACAAAAAGAGCGGAAGCGAAATCATTCGGGAAAAGCTGCGCACGATCATCATGCCCACTGTGGACTTTACCGGCGTCACGCTGGATGAGGTGGTCGAACTCCTGCGGGTGCGCAGCCGTGATCTGGATCCCGAAGGCACCGGGATCAGCTTCATCATCAGCGCACCGCCTGAATCTCGGAGCAAGGCCATCAGCCTGAATTTGACGAGCGTGCCCTTTGAGGAGGTGCTGCGCTACGTGGGCGAGATGTGCGGCGTGACCTACAAGGTGGAGGAGCATGCCGTCGTCTTCATATCGCTCTCTGAGCGCAGTGCTACGCTGGTTTCTCGTACCTTCCGGGTGCCTCCTGACTTCATCCAGAGCGCGCCAGCCGCAGACGCCGGTGCCGGAGGTGCTGGCGATCCTTTTGGAGGAGGCAAGCCCGCCGCCGGTGGAAACCTGGTGGTGCGGCGCATGGGCGCGCGCGAGTTTCTGGAGGGCCGCGGGGTCACCTTCCCAGAGGGAGCCACCGCCAGCTACAGCGCCACCAGCAACACCCTGGCTGTCCGCAACACGGTTCAGAACATGGAGACCATCGAAATGGTCGTGGAGCAGGCGACCAAGGCCGCTCCCAAAATGGCCGTGATCCATGTGCGGATGCTGGAGGTGAACCAGACCAATCTCGATGAGCTGGGCTTTGACTGGCTGATGGGAGCCGCAAACCTCAATGGCAAGGTGTACGCAGGTGGAGGCAGCACGGGCAATGGCAACTCGTTTAATCCTGCCAACTACCCGTTCGCCACGCCGGCCGTCACGCCCGGATACGTCGTCAATGGCCAGGAGGTGTTTCCTGCCACACCTGTCGCCGCTGCCTTTGCCGGTCCGCTGCCCACCGGTACGAATGCCGCCTTCCCCTATGGTGGCGGGCCTGTGACCTCAGGACTGCGCTCAGGTGGTTACGCTGCGCCCGGAGATTCGATTGATAATCTGCTCAAAACAGGCTCTGCCACGGGTTCGCCCACCGTGGCGCCAGGGGTGCTTTCGGTGGCAGGGGTGTTCACAAACCCCCAGTTCCAGTCGGTGCTGCGTGCGCTTTCACAGAAAAAGGGGGTGGACGTCAATGCCTCTCCCAGCGTCACCACCAAGACCGGTCTCAAGGCCATTGCAGAGGTCACCCAGGAGTTCATTTATCCCACGGAGTTTGATCCTCCCCGTTTGCCGCAGATTTCCCGCAATTCCGGCAGCGGCCAGATGATTGCCACCCCTACGACTCCCACGGCCTTTGAAATGAGAAAAACCGGCGTTCTGGTCGAGGTCGAACCTGTCATCGCCGAAGACGGTCGGACGGTGGAGCTGACCATCGCGCCTGAGCTCACCGAGTTTGAGGGTTTTGTGAACTACGGATCGCCTATTTTTGTGCCGGCAAGCCTGAGTGTGCTCCCTGTCCAGGCGGATGGCATCTCAGGTTATGTTCCTCTCAGCTCATCAGATGAGCTGATCACACCCAATAAAATCCTGCAGCCGATTTTCAAAACACAGAAAGTGGTCACGGGAGTCAAGGTTTATGACGGTGCCACGGTGGTGCTCGGTGGTGTGCAAATCAACAAACACACCTTGGTGGAAGACAAGGTGCCTTTGCTGGCAAATCTGCCCTTTGTCGGCAGATTCTTCAAAACCACCACCAAGCAGACGGAAACCAAGAACGTGATCATCTTTGTCACGGTGGATGTTGTTGACCCCTCAGGGAGAAAAATCAATCATGACACGGCAGCGGTGACGCAGTGAGCGTGTGAGCTGACGTGATCAGACTGGGGCGGGGGCGGTTGACTGAATCTGCCCCGCCAGATCAAAGTCCAGCGCGGTCAGCCCACCTGCGCTGTGGGTGCTGAGCCGGACAGACACCCTGCGCCAGCCGACGTGGAGATCCGGATGGTGGTTCATGGCCTCTGCCAGCAGGGCCACCCGCCGCACAAACTCGATGCCCTCCAAGTAGCTGGGAAAACGGAACTCCCGTACCAGTTCCTGTCCTTCCACCTGCCAGCCCGGCAGGGGCGCCAGGCGATGCTTGATGGCTTCCTGGCTCAAAAGCTCCCGTTTCATGGGGGAGCATCCGGCGGGGAAATGCGGCCTGCAAGTATCGGAATTGCATTCCTCCCGGCTCTGGATTAGATAACTCCCCCCCTCGACACCCCAGCTGAATGTCCATCGACCGCACACGCAATTTCTCCATTATCGCCCACATCGACCACGGGAAGACCACGCTTTCCGACCGTCTGCTGGAGTTTACCCAGACCATCACCGTGCGGCAGCAGCAGGATCAGCTCCTCGACGCCATGGATCTGGAGCGCGAGCGCGGCATCACCATCAAGGCGCACCCGGTGTGCATGCAGTACAAGGCCAAGGACGGGCAGATCTACAAGCTCAACCTCCTGGACACCCCGGGTCACGTGGACTTCAGCTATGAGGTGAGCCGCTCCCTCGCCGCCTGTGAAGGGGCTCTCCTTCTTATCGATGCCAGTCAGGGCGTGGAGGCCCAGACCGTGGCCAATCTGAACCTGGCCCTGCAGCAGAACCTGCATGTCATCCCCGTCATCAACAAAGTCGATTTGCCCAGTGCGGACATCGACAAGTGCAAACGCCAGCTTGAGGACATTCTGCAGCTCCCCTCTGACGAGGCCGTGCCTGCCAGTGCCAAGATGGGCATTGGCATCCAGGACATCCTCGAAGCCATCGTGGCCTACGTCCCGCCGCCCAAGGATCCGGGAGACGGTTATCTCCGCGCCTCGGTGTTTGACTCCGTATTTGACGCCTATCGTGGTGTGGTGAGCTATGTGCGTGTCATGAGCGGCACCATTGTGCGTGGGCAGAAGGTCCGCATGATGTCCACCGGACTGGACTACGAAATCAAGGACGTTGGCATCTTCCGGCCGAAGATGACGACCTGCGAGAAGCTGGAGGCCGGAGATGTGGGCTACCTCATTGCCAACGTGAAATCGACCGCCGATGTGAAGATCGGGGACACGATCACCGAAACCAAGCGTCCCTCTCCCGAGCCGCTGCCTGGATTCAAGGAGATCCATCCGCTCGTCTTCAGCGGCATTTACCCCGTCAGCACGGACGACTTCGAGGCGCTGAAGCTCGCCGTGGGCAAGCTGCAGATCAATGACGCCGCCTTCACCTTCATGGCAGAGAGCTCCGCCGCGCTGGGCTTCGGCTTCCGCTGCGGCTTCCTGGGCCTGCTGCACATGGAGATCGTGCAGGAGCGCCTGCGCCGTGAGTTCGACATGGACGTCATCTCCACCTACCCGTCTGTGATCTATGAGGTGCGCAAGACTGACGGCACCGAGATGGAGGTGGACAATCCCTGCTTCCTCCCCTCCGCCCAGGAGATCGATGAGATCCGCGAGCCGATGGTGAAGGTGAACATCATGATCCCGAATGAGCACATCGGGGACATGATGCAGCTCGTCATGGACAAGCGTGGCGTGGTGAACAACACCGAGACGCTGGACGACCGCCGCGTGCTGCTGCACACCGTGCTGCCGCTGAATGAAATCCTCGTGGACTTCAATGACAAGCTCAAGTCCATCACCCGTGGCTATGGCAGCATGGACTACGAGCACGCCGGCTACGAAGCCGCCGAACTCGTGAAGATGGACATCCTCATCGCCGGAGATCCGGTGGATGCCTTCAGCTGCATCGTGCACCGCAGCAAGGCCGAGAGCCGTGGCCGCCAGCTCTGCGCCAAGCTCAAGGAAGTCATCCCGCAGCAGCTTTTCGTCGTCGCCATCCAGGCAGCCATCGGCGGCAAGATCATCGCCCGCGAAAGCATCAGCGCCCTGCGCAAAGACGTGACCGCCAAGTGTTACGGCGGCGACATCTCCCGTAAACGCAAGCTGCTGGACAAGCAGAAGGAAGGTAAGAAAAAGATGAAGGCCATCGGCAAGGTGAACATCCCGCAGGAGGCGTTCATCGAGGTGCTGAAGACGAACTGACCTGCACTGCCATGGCAGGTCTTTTCGTCCGGGGGGGCTATGGAGGCTGCGCGGGAGTCCGGATCTGGCACGCCCTCAGAATTGCATATCGGTGTAATTTTGAGGCTCGACAAAAACTTAGGGTCAGATCAAGCTTGGGCTTATGATTGCCTCGTACTTTTTTGTATCTGGTGGTTGCATTGACCGCCTGAATGAAGGGGGGCTTTTTTATCTCAAACTTTTCTTCAGCCTATGAGAGTGTCTATTGTGTGGGCAGCTGTTTCGCTCATGCTGGTGATGTCTTCAAAAGCGGCGCCGCTGTCCGGCACCCGGTCCATTGGGCCCACTGGCGACTATGCCAGCATTGGCGCGGCCATTGCAGATGTGCAGTCCCAGACGCTGGGTGGGGCGCTTGTACTGGAGTTGCAGGCAGGCTACGTGAGCACGGTCGAAAGCTTCCCGCTGGTTTTCTCCAATCTCGGCACCACCTCCTTCAACACACTGACCCTGCGCCCGCAGGCAGGGGCCACGGCGCTGTCCATCTCCAGTGCCGACACCACGGCGGCCACGGTGGATTTAAATGGAGCGCAGTATGTGATCATTGACGGCCGGCCTGCCGGTGCGGGCGGCAACACCGGCAGCGGAGGCGGAGCGGCCTCCCAGCTCACGATCTCCAATTCCAGCACCAGCGGTGTGGCGCTGCGCTTCATCAATGAGGCTGCTGGCAATGCTGTCAGCTACACCACGCTGCGCGGAGTGAACACCAGCGCCACCAGCGGCACCGTCGTCTTCAGCACCACCACGGGTGCGAATGGCAATGACAACAACATCCTGGACCACTGCGACCTGGGGGATGGCGCCAGCCACCCCGCCAACGGTCTTTATGCCCTAGGCTCCACCGGAACCTCCGCACAGAACAACAGCGGCAACACTGTTTCCAACTGCAACATATTCAACTTCTACGCCGCCACCGCCGTGGATGCCGCAGGCATACGGCTGGATGCCGGTAATACTGCGTGGACGCTCAGCGGCTGCAGCTTCTACCAGACTGCCGGCCGCGCGGCCGTGGCGGCCAATGTACGGGCCATCTTTGTCAACAGCTCCTCCGGTGGCGGCTTTGTTGTGACGGGCAACTCGATCGGTGGCAGTGCGCCAAGCGCAGGCGGCACTGCCTGGACCACCACAGGTGCCACAGTTGCGTATCAGTTTCAGGGCATATGGATGTCTGCGGGGGCCGCCTCGCCGAGCAGCGTGCAGGGAAATACGGTTCAGAATTTTGCATGGACGAGCAGCTATCCTTCGATTTCCCATCCGGGTGTCTGGTGCGGCATCTATGTGCTGGGAGGTTCCGTGAATGTCGGCACGGTGACGGGAAACACCATCGGCAGCGGCACCGGCACGGGATCAGTGTCGGTGACAAACGCGGGAAGCGGAGGCACTATTTTCGGCATCGCCTCCGAGGGGGCGGCTGCCATCAGCATCTGCAACAACGCCATTGGCTCCATCACGGTGTACAGCACCTCAACTACGGTGGGCACCTCGCTTGTCGGCATCTACACCCTTCAAGGAACGCCCGTCATTCGCAGCAACATTGTTGGCAGCACCACCACATCCGGAAGTCTTGATGCCGCCACCTCCTCCACCTACGGCCAGCACGTCATGGGCATTCTTTGTCCCACGGATGGTGCGGTCATTGCAGATAACACGGTGGCCAATCTCAACAACAATGACGTTGGCCCCGGATATGCCATCGGCATCGACACCTATTCAGGGGCAAACACCATCACTGGCAATGTGGTGCGCAATTTTTCCACCACCAGCCGCAGCACCGACACCACCACCCTGCAGTCGCTGTGCGGCATCCTGATCGACACCGCCACCTCGGCACAGACAGTGTCTCAAAATGTCGTGCACTCGCTGGTGAACACCGCTTCTTCGGCGGCTGTGTGCGTGACCGGAATTTACTACGACGGCAATGCGAACAGCAGCGTCATCTCGCGGAATCTGGTGCACAGCCTCGCGGTTTCATCCAGCAGTGCATCGGCGCAGGTGAACGGGATGTCTTTCTTCGATGGGGCCTTTGCCGCGCAGAACAACATGGTGCGGGTGGGGCTGGACGCGGGCGGCGCTGGAACGGCCGCCGCATGCATCGTGCGAGGCATCTATGACAATGGCACGACGGCAGGGCGGAATTTTTTCCACAATTCCGTCTATGTCGGCGGTGCGCAGACCGCTGGGACAGCCAGCACCTTTGCTCTGGACGGAGCAACGGGCGTGGCCAATGCCCGCACCTATCAGAACAACATCTTTGTCAATGCACGCAGCTACAGCGGCGGTGCAGGGAAAAACTACGCCGTGCGCTATGGGGGCACAGTCGCCAGCCCTTCCGGACTCATAGCGGGAGGCAATATTTTGCAGTCCAGCAGCACTGGGGGCGTTCTCGGCCAGTTCAATGGAGCCGACGCCGCCACACTCGCCGCCTGGCAGGCCGCGACCGGGCAGGATGTCTCCAGCGCTGTGGCGGACCCGCTCTTTGTCAATGCCTCTGGCAGTGCAGCCACCATTGATCTTCACCTGCAGGCGGCAAATCCGGCCGAAAGCGGAGGCACCTTGCTCACGGATGCGCTGACCAAAGCGCCGGCTGCTGTGGCTGACGACTTTGACGGCCAGACGCGCAGCACACTGACTCCAGCTGACATCGGGGCGGATGCTGGAAATTTTTCTTCCTCCAGCGGCGACATCTTTGCGCCTGTTATCACCGCTCCGCTGCTTGGCAACGGCTCCAGTGCCAACCGGGTGCTCACCAGCTGGGCCACCGTGCAGGACAACAGCGGCAGTGTGGCCGGCGGTGCCAGCGCACCGCGCCTTTACTTCAAAAAGAGCACGGATGACGATGCTTTTGGCGCCACCAATGACTCCAGCGGCAACGGCTGGAAATACGTGGCCGCATCCAATACCACCAGCCCCTACAGCTTTACCATGGACTACACGCTGCTCACAGGCGGCGGTGCTGCCGTGGGTGAAACCATCCAGTACTTCATCGTGGCGCAGGATGGTGCGAATAATCTGGCCTCCGGCCCCGCAGCAGCCTCGGCCCCGGCCAATCCGCCTGTGGCGAACATCAGCGCCAGACCAGGAGCTGGAGTAAACAGCTTCAGCATCGTTCCAGGCATCGGAGGTACAAAGACTGTGGGCAGCGGTGGCGACTACGCCAGCCTCAGCGGCGCGGGTGGTCTCTTTGAGGCGATCAATGCCGGTGTGCTCACTGGCAGCCTCGGCGTCAATATCGTGAGCGATGTCGCGGAGGACGGCACTGTGTCCTTGAACTCATGGCTGGAGGAGGGATCAGGCGGCTACACCCTCACACTCAGGCCCGACAGCGCCACCATGCGAACTGTTTCAGGCAACATCAACGGGAGCCTCATCACCCTCAATGGAGCCGGCCGGGTCGTCATCGACGGCAGCTTCGGTGGCACCGGGCGCTATCTGACATTTCGCAACCTGAGCACAGGCACCTCGGCCTGCACCATTCGTCTCGCCAGCGATGCCAGCAGCAACACCGTGAGCAACTGCGTGGTGGAGGGCGCGACGAAAAGCACCACACTCGGAGTCATCGGCTTCAGTGCTGCCGTGGCCACGGGAAACAACAACAACCTCATCACCGGCTGCCAGGTGCGTGACCTGAGCACCACCAGCGGTGTGCCCAACAGGCTGATCGGAGTCGCTGCCAGCAGCGTCAGCAGTTCTGGCAACGTTGCTTCGAACAACGAGCTGTTCAATTTCAACCTTCAGGGCATCCTCCTGCCGGCGAGTGGCAGCGGGAAGTGGACGATCTCCGGCAACAACATCCACGAAGTGACTCCGGCAGCCTCCAGCAATGTGGCTGTTTCTATTCTTGGCGGCGGCTCACACACCATCTCTGGCAACTACATTCACGACCTGCTCACCACAGGTGTGCAGAGCACTGGCATCAGCTGCACCGGCACCGCCTCCGCGATCATCAAGGGCAACCGCATCACCGCCCTCAGCCTGAATGCCGCCACGACCACGGTCTATGGCATTTACGCCAGTTCCACCACCACGGCTTCACTGCAGATGCAGAACAATCAGATCACTCTCTATCCTGCGTCACCGACGAGTGCGACCCTCTACGGGCTTTACTTTAACGCGGCCGGCCCAGGCGGTATGTTTCTTGCCATCAGCTACAACAACAGTGTCGTCATCGGTGGGGTGGAGAGCGGCACACGCAGCTCATGGGCGGCGGCTTGCCAGGGGCTTTACTCAGGCATTTTTCAAAACACGCTGCTGATGAACTTCCGCTCAGGTGCTGCAGGCAGCTTCACGCTGATTCCCAATCTTTACACTTCACTCAACAACAACGTCTATGCCGGCACAGGGGCGACAGCGGCAAATTTTATGAGCGTCAACAACGTGCCTGTGAGTTTTGCTGCCTGGCAGAGCGGTTCGATAGATCAAAATTCACAAGGAGGCATTGCCGGAAGCGGCGGCTTTGTCACGACCATGTTTGCTGATGCACCGAATGGCGACCTGCATCTCGTCTCCGGGGGCAGCTCCCTGGTCAATGCCACCGGCATTCCCATCTCCGGACTGGCCGATGACTATGACGGTGACCGGAGAAACTCTGCCACACCCAGCATCGGTGCGGATGAGTTTCCTCAGCCTGACATCGTCGTCACTCAAACAACCGCCCTCACCGATGGCACGGGGATAACGGATTATGGCAATGTGACTCTCGGTGGCAGCAGCTCCAAAACCTTTGTCATCAGCAATGCCGGAACGGCGGATCTCACCAGCCTGGCTCTCAGTGGCGGCACGGCGGATTTTACCGCCAACGCCCTGAGCGGCACGACGGTCTCCACAGGTGGCAGCGCCAGTTTTACCGTGACTTTCACTCCCTCTGCCAGTGGGGCAAGCTCCGCCGTCATCCACATCAGCAGCAACGTGAGCGGGGCCAGAAACCCATTTGATGTCAATCTGAAGGGCACAGGGCTGACTGTGGCTGATGGCTGGCGGCAGCAGTACTTTGGTGTCACGGCCAATGCAGGCAATGCCGCCGACGCTTTTGATTATGATCATGATGGTCTGCCCAATCTGGTCGAATGGGCGTGCAACCTGAATCCGACGACTTCAAGCAAGCTGCCGGCCAATGCGGTCCTCAATGGCGCGAACCTCGAATTTACCTACACGCGCAGTCTGAGCGCGCTCAATGCAGGAACGGTCTTTTCCGTGGAGTGGAGCGACACACTGACAAATGACTGGCAGGGATCCGGGGTGGGTGAGACGGTTTTGTCCGATGATGGTACGGTGCAGCGGGTGAAGGCCACTCTGCCTGCAGGCGGCTCAGGGCGCCGCTTTGTGCACCTGAAGGTGACGGCTCCACCTTGAGTGCTCAGGCTTGCATTTGGCATGGAAAAGGGGGAGAATTTAACCAGCCGTGACTCCTTCCAACCTCAGTCCCACGGACCGGCGGCGGCTCGACGAGCTGTACGAGCGGCTGGGGGCGTGCAGTGCGCGGAATGTGGGGTATCCCACGAACCAGGCGTTTGATTATTCGGAGCTCTTTCGGTTTCTGGAGTTCAGCATCAACAATGTGGGAGATCCATTCCACAGCACAAACTACCGGCTGAACACGATGGAGTTTGAGCGCGAGGTGCTGGCGGACTTTGCGCGTTTCACGCAGGCGCCTGCGGATGAATGGTGGGGCTATGTGACCAGCGGCGGCACGGAGGGAAACATGTACGGCCTCTACGTGGCGCGGGAGCTGTTTCCGGAGGGCATCTGCTACTTCAGCGAGGACACGCACTACAGCGTGGCCAAGGTGCTGCGCCTGCAGCACACGCGGAACATCATGATCAAGAGCCAGCCGGACGGGCAGATGGACTACACGGACCTGCGCGAGACGCTGCGCATCCACCGCGATGTGCCGCCCATCCTCTTTGCCAACATCGGCACCACGATGAAGGGGGCGGTGGATGATCTGGGAAAGATCCGCGCCATCCTGGAGGACCTGGCCATTCCGAATGCCTACATCCATGCCGATGCGGCGCTCAGCGGAATGATCCTGCCCTTTGTGGATGAGCCGCAGCCGTGGAATTTCGCGGACGGGGCGGACAGCATCTCCATCAGCGGGCACAAGATGCTAGGCTCTCCCGTGCCCTGCGGTGTGGTGCTGGCGCGGAAGGCGCATGTGGACCGCATCGCACGGTCCATCGAATACATCGGTGCGCTGGACACCACCATCGCCGGCTCCCGCAGCGCCTTTTCTCCGCTGCTGCTCTGGCACCGGCTGCGTACGCTGGGGGAGGAGGGGCTGCGCGGCATGGTGCAGGCCTGCCTGGGCAATGCGGCGTATGCGGTGGAGCAGCTGCGCGCGCAGGGCATCGATGCCTGGTGCCACCGGAACTCCGTCACGGTGGTTTTCCCCAAGCCGCCGCCGGTGATGATGGAGAAATGGATCATCGCCCCGCGCAAAAACATCGGCCACCTGATCGTGATGCCGCATGTGACGCGGGCTGTGATCGACGCCTTTGTGACCGACTATGCCGCCGCTTTGAAATCCTGAAACCTCCGTCTCTTATGAAACAGCTCACCGTCCTTGTGCCGAACGAGCATGGCATCGCCGCCAGGCTGACCGCCGCGCTGGCCGAGCGCGGCATCAACATCGAGGAGATCGATGTGGAGAGCGTGGCGGACCACGGCATCGTCGTCATGAGCGTGGACCGCTATGACGAGGCATTGCGTGCGCTGAGCGACCACGGATTTCGTGCCATCACCCAGGACACGCTGCTGGTGCGGCTGGAAGACCGGCCGGGTGCGCTGGCCGCAGTGGCCCTGCGGTTGCGGGATGCAGGGCTGGACCTGCGCTCCATGCACATCCTGCGGCGGGATGCCTCCACCACCACCGCCAGCCTCGTGTGCTCTGACAATGCGCGTGCCGCAGAGGTGCTCAGAGATGTGCTGGTGGTCGAGCCCGGGGCAAATCGGTCCTGAAACGACGACGGCACTTGAGCATTGCGCGCCGCCTCCTAGTATCAGGCCCGGTTTCCCATGTTTTTCCTGACCCCCCGCTATCTCAAGCACGCCAAGCTCCTGCACAAAGGGGTGACGCGCTTCATCAACTACAAGCGCGACGTGCTGCCGCCGGCCAAGCTGGATGAAATCTGCGCGCTGCGCACCCGGCTGGAGGAGGCCATGCGCGCCCGGGACAAGGCGCAGATCGCGGCGCTGAATGATGAGATCAACAAAACCTGCGAGAAGGCCCTGCCGCATGAGGAGCACTCGGACATCGGCGAAAACGTGGAGGTCTTTTTCGTGGCCATCGTCATCGCCCTGGGCATCCGCAGCTACGTGGCGCAGCCTTTCAAGATCCCCACGGGCTCCATGCAGCCGACGCTTTATGGCCTGGTGGCCAATCATACGGAGAAAGACGTGACGCCCAACCCGATTGCCCAGGTGAAGGACTGGGTGGCTGGGCGCAGCTACTACAATGTGCTGGCCAAGCGCTCCGGCTGGCTGAGAAGGGAGGAGCCTCTCACGGAGCACAGCTTTCTGGGCTTTTTCACCCACTGCCGCCTGCACTTTGATGACGGTGGCACGCAGTGGATCTGGGCACCCATGCGCCAGCTGGCCACCGACCCGGACGGCTTCAATCTCGGCCTCCGCACCTACCTGAACCTGCCCACGAGCGAGGCGGGAGAGAAGATCACTCCAGATGCGCGTGTGGAACTCCAGATCACCAAATCAGGCGGCACCTATGTCACGGAGGGGCAGCTGCTGGCCCGAGGCACCCTGGACACCGGCGACCACGTGCTGGTGAACAAGTTTGCCTACAACTTCCGCAGCCCCAAGCGCGGTGAGGTGTTTGTCTTCACCACCAAGAACATCCGCAGTGCCTACATGAACATCCCGCCGGAGCAGGGCTCGCAGCACTACATCAAGCGCCTCGTGGGCGTGCCGGGGGACAAGCTGGAGGTGAAGTCGCCTGAGCTCTGGATCAATGGCAAATCCGCCGAGGAGTTTGGCATGAAACGCGTGGGCGGCATGCAGGGCGACTACAAGGGCTACGGAAACTTTGGCTACCTTTCCAGCGGCAGCACGCGAGAGCTGGCCAACCGCGAAGACAAGCGGGAATACTGGGCCATGGGGGACAACAGCTACAACAGCTCAGACAGCCGCTACTGGGGCGCCGTGCCCGAGCGCAATCTCGTCGGCCCCGGCCTGTTCTGCTACTTCCCGCTGGGGCGGAACTGGGGGATAATCTGGTAGCTGGAGGAAATCTCCGCGCACTTTGACGCCAACCGCACCCCGGGTGCCGCACTGTGCGCCTGCCGGGGCAAAGGCTGCTGCGCTCGCGGTTCAGCCGGGCATTCTTTTTTAGAGAACCGGTCTGAACAAAGCGGCGAAGGCTGTGAGGCGGGGCTGGCTTCATGGGCGCACGCCCATCTACTTCCTCAGCTCTTCCAGCGCCTGCTTCAGGTGGCCTTCCATCACATCCTTGCTGACGTAGGCGTCCCCGATCTTGCGGAGGAGGACAAAGCGGATCTTGCCGTTCTCGAATTTCTTGTCCGTGCGGGCGATGCGCATGAGCTCCTCGGTGTCCAGGTCATCCGGCAGGCGGGTGGGGAGGTCGCAGAGCTTGAGCAGGGTCACGATGCGCTCGTAGTCGTCGGAGGTGAGGTCGCTGATCTGGGCGGAGAGCCAGGCGGCGGCGCGCAGGCCCAGGCTGATGGCCTCTCCGTGCAGCAGCCTGCCGTAGCCTGCGGCGGCCTCGATGGCGTGGCCGAGGGTGTGGCCAAAATTCAGCAGCGCACGCGTGCCGATGGTCTCGTGCTCGTCGGCCTCCACGATGACGGCCTTGATGGCGATGTTGCGCCGGATGAGGCTGACGATGTCCCCCTTGCCGGCGGCGATGTCTTCGATGGCCTTGAACATGGAGGCATCGCGGATGCAGGCGTGCTTGATGATCTCGGCAAAGCCCTCGTTCCACTCGCGGGTGGGCAGGGAGCTGAGGGTGTCCAGATCGGCGATGACGTGCACTGGCTGGTGAAAGCAGCCCACCATGTTTTTAGCGTCGGGGAGATTGACGCCCGTCTTGCCGCCCACGGAGCTGTCCACCTGGGAGAGCACGGTGGTGGGCACCTGCACGTAGGGGATGCCGCGCTGGTACACGGCGGCGCAGAAGCCGGCCAGATCGCCGATGACTCCGCCACCCAGGGCGACGACGAAGCTCTTGCGGTCCAGCCCGGCGCGCACCATCTCGCCCAGCACAGACTGGCTCCAGGAGAGGGATTTGGAAGACTCGCCCGCAGGCACGGTGATGAGGCAGGGCTTTTTCCCGGCGGCGCGCAGGCTGGCCAGCACCGTCTCGGCATAGAGCGGGCCCACATTGCTGTCTGTCACCACGGCGCATGAGGTGCGGTCGGGCAGCTTTTTGTTCACCTCTTCACCGAGAGTCTTCAGCAGATCACGACCGACCTGGACCAGGTAGCTGCGGGGGCCTAGGTTGACGAAGACGGGGCGGACTGGCTGGACGGGCGGAGGCATGGAAAGAGATCGAAGAGATGAGTGAGTGCGTACTGTGCCGTGGATGCGGAATCGAGGCAAATCGTTTGGAAGCAACGTTCGCGCCGGAACCACGTGATCTGGCGCTTGGCGTAGTGGCGGGTGGCCTGCTGGATGGCGGCGATGGTGTCCGCCAGCGTGGCCTCTCCGGCCAGGTGGGCGCGCACCTCGCGCACGCCGATGGCCTTTTCCGCCGTGGGGGAGAGCGGCCCCAGCGCGGCCACCTCGGCCACCAGCCCTGCGGCAAACATGTCCAGCGTGCGCTGATTGATCCGGCGGTAGAGCGCCTCGCGGTCCCACTGGAGGATGACGCCCTGCACCTCCGGCTCGGCCTGCTCAAAGGAGCGGCGCAGGCCGGACTGGGGGCGGCCGGAGAGCAGGCAGATCTCCAGCGCGCGCTCCACATAGCGGGGATTGCGCAGGTTTACGGTGGTGGCGGCCTCGGGGTCCCTTTGCAGCAGCCACACGATCTTTTCCCCGGGGGAGAGGTGCTTGAATCTCTCCCTGATTTGCGGAGACGCCGCAGGCAGCGGGGAGAGGCCGTGGGTGAGGGCCTTAATATACAAGCCGGACCCGCCCACCACGATGGGCACGCGCCCCCGTGCGTCGATGTCCTGAATGACAGGCAGTGCCAGCGCATGGTAGCGCGCGGCATCGCACGACTCCGTGAGCGGCAGCACGCCGTAGAGGTGGTGCGGCACGCTGGCCAGCTCGGCGGCGGAGGGCTTGGCCGTGAGGAGGTCCATCCCGGCGTAGAGCTGGAAGGCATCTGCATTCACGATCTCCCCGCCCACCTGCCCGGCCAGGGCGATGGCCAATGCGGATTTCCCCGAGGCCGTGGGCCCGGTGATGAAGAAGGTGCTGGCTGGGAGCATGGACGTACCCGGCGGGCCGGGCATCAGAAGGCGTGCTCGATCTTGCGACCGACGTGGGAGATGCCCTCTCCGGTCTTTTCAAAGGCGTGGTCCACACCGCGTCCGGCGCGGGTCATGGGGCCGCCGCTGCCACGGCAGGCGGTCAGGGAGAGAACGACGACAGCGAGGAAGGAGGCGAAGATTTTCATACAGGTGCAGAGTAGTGCAGGCGGTGGAAAGAGACAGAGAAAAAAGTGAAAAGCAAAAGGTGGAAAGGGAGAAGTAAAAGGCAGCGGAGCAGCTGGGCTGCGCGTAGGCATGGCGCTGATGTCGGCGCACAGCGCGGGCGGTCCGCAGTCAGCCCTCGCCGGTTCTGCCGCGCTCCAGGCTCGGAAACTCGGGCAACTTTTTGAGAGGCCAAAGTTGCCATGGCGGATGCATGTTGAGCCTCAAAAGTCTTCCACTAGCTGCACGATGCCGCCACGCCGTGCCATCAGCTGCGGCCTCCTGCGCAGTCTCAAGCCACGGTGAAGGAGAAAGTTGCCGAGTTGCCGCACCTATACACGGCAACTTGGCAACTTTTCAAAAACCGGGGGGCAGGCAGCGATGGGGCATGGCAGGCGAGTGCGCGAAGGCGTCTTGGACTGCGGTGAGAAGCGTTAGCGCCACACCGCTTTCGCAGGCCGGATGATTTGGCGAGGGGCTCAAGGCAAACGAACACCCCACCACTCACGGCGCACGCCAGCCATGGGAACCTACGCCTGCCACGAGACGCTCGAAAGCGGTGCCGCCGATGCAGGCCTGCGCCGCGCATCTCTGCACCGCACTCCAAGACGCTGCCGCGTGGTGGGCGTACCTGATTTTGTCTGAAGGCCATGGCGAGTGCGTTCTTGCTGGGCCACTGCAAGTTACCACCTAGGGGTGCTCATTCTGTGCTGCCGCTGAGCTTTTTGATCTCAGCGAAGGCATGTGCCAAGGCTTTGTTGGCCAGAGTTTCAGCTTCGTCTGGGAGGACGGGCTCAGCAAATGCTCTCACGACTACATTCTCTTTGGCCACGTTGATTGCGTAGCGATTCTTGCTAAAAGCAATGCTCGCTGGGGCCAGTAAATTGAAAGGATTCGGGGCCTTGCCAAGATACCCCTGGAAATCATAGATCACAGTCAAAGATGAGTCGTGTTCGGGGGCTTGAATCAAAAGCTCCAGATCTTTTACAGGGTTGCCACTGGCTATGAGAAAATCCGGTTTCACTGTGACTTCTGTGAAATGGCTTCGAAAGAGAGGTTCTAATTTACTGAGCTTTGAGCAGAGCTTTTCGACGAACTCGCGAAGCCCTAAATTAAACAACGTTTGAAGGGCTTCTGGCGACCGAAACACCACCTTGTCCTTATTCTCCTGCTGATTCCGCACAAAGATCGCCACTTCCTTTTCCAGATCGCTAGGCTCTTCGATGCTCTCTCCCTTGGCTGCCTTGATGCCGATCTGCATGGACCACTCCAGCCGGCGCTGGAGGTAGGTCATGAGGGCGGAGAGTTCGCCGGCATCTGCCAGGCGAAGGGCGGTGAGGTAGTCTTCTTTCTCCTCGGTGCGGACGATGAGGGGCAGCCAGCCGCCGCGCATGAGCACGTAGTTCACCAGCAGGCGGGCCACGCGGCCGTTTCCATTTTCAAAGGGATGAATGATGATGAAGTCGTGATGCAGCTTGGCGATGCATGCTGCGACGGGCAGGGTGGGGGATGTCAGTTCCTGACGCAGCCATGCCACGAGATCGCTCATGCGTGCAGGTGTTTCCTCCACGCTGGCAAAGCTCATGATCTCCCCTGTGGCCTGGCGCACGCTGTTGGGGGTGGTCTTGTACTCACCGGGGATGATCTCCTTGCGAGTGGTCTGGCCGTCGGCGGTTGTTGCTTGTTTCCAGAAGGGCTCCTTGAGGATGATGCGGTTCAGGTCACGGATGTCGCCCTCGGAGATGAGGCGGTCTTTGTCGGCGGCGAGGGTGCGCACGTGCTCGATGCCCACATCGTGGGCTTTCATCTCCAGATACTCGCGATGGCTGTGGTTGCCGAGGGTGCGGTCATGCAGCAGGAGCAGTTCGGTTTCGCCGTAGGTCAGCGTATTGCCCTCGATGTGGTTGGAGTGGTAGTTCCACTCCAGGCGCAGCTTCTTCCACAGGCGTGCCTCGTTTTCCGCCGTCAGCGGCTGGAGGGCCAGCCATTCATGGCGCAGGGCATCGAGGTGCGGAATCTCTTTTTGCATGTGGCAAGGGAAGCCGGAGATGGAAACAGACGCTACTGGAAAAGTAGAAAAAAGGAGGGCTTCTACGGGGCTGAAAGAGGGGGTGTTGGCTGCAAAACCACGGCAACTTTCAGGGGTGCCAAAGTTGCCGTGCATCGGCTTTTCAGAGTGCAATGAGATGTCTCTTTTTACCATGGGATACCACGCCATGCTATCCTGTACGTGTCGATTTGAGGGGCCTGGCGCAAAGTTGCCAAGTTGCCGTGCATAGGTGCGGCAACTCGGCAACTTTGCGTCCGGGCGGACAGGGAAGGGGGCTCACGGCGGCAGCACAAAGGTGCCTTCGCAGGCGTCGGCCATCTGGTGCAGGAGGGAGAGCTCTCCGGGGTTCTGGCCGGGCTCTTCACCGATGCTGATGGTGTGGATGCGCACCTGGAACTGGGTGTGGATGCGCCGGGCCAGGTCCAGCACCTGCGCGGGGGTGCCGTCGCTGGGCTGGCCGTCGCTGAGGAAGTAGATGGCGTCGATGCCGCTCTCTGGCAGGATGCGGGTCAGGGCGTGGTTCAGCGCCTCGCACATGGGGGTGCCGCCACGGGCCTGCAGGCCTTCCACAAACTGCACGGCCTGCTTGTGATTTTTCTCATCATTCACCGCGATGCCGCGCCCGGAGAAGCAGGACGCCACATCCTCCCCAAAGGTCAGGATGCCGTAGCGCAGCCTGCTGGACTTCGTCTGCAGCGCGGCGAGCACGTTGCTCATCTGCGCGTGCAGTTTGCCGATGCGGTCGTCGGCATTCATGCTGCCGCTTACGTCCAGGATGAAGAGCGCGCCTTTGCCGCGCACATCCAGGCCGTAAAAGGAGGCCATCTGCATGGCGGGGTCTTCATCCAGCGGCTTGAGGAGCTTTTGCAGCTTCAGGTATTCGGCGTATTCGGAGCGCGGCAGCATCTTCCACGGGATGCTGGCCTCCTGCGCCTTGATCCAGGCGTCCCACTTGGACACGTCCTGGCCAAAGTCCTGCCCGGTAAGCTGGAAGAGGGAGGCGCGTGCGGAGTCGCCGATGGCATCGTCTCCCAGGTGGGGCAGGAGGGCGCGCAGGCCGGTGGTGCTGCGCATGCCACCCAGGGCCTCGGTGGCGCAGGCGCGGATGACGTGCGGGCTGGCCGCATCCAGCAGCGTGGCAATGCGGGAGACGACCACCTCCGGATTGTCCTGGTAGGCCCCCAGCGCACGCACGGCCATGGCCACGCGGGTGGGGTTCTTGAGGGTGGAAGGCGGCCCCTTCAGCTGCGAGATCAGCCCCCAGAAGTAGCCGCGTGCCTCCAGCAGGCGGATGCCGGAGAAAAACATCAGCGCGTCGTCATCGCAGGCAGGGTGCCAGGCCAGCCAGTCTGCCAGAGCCTGCCGGGCCTCTCCGGCGGGCCACTCGGCCACGATCTCGGCCAGGCGCAGCTTCATTCCATAGCCCACTCGGCGGTCATTGACGAGGCTCAGCACAGCCTCAGCGGCCAGTTTGCCACCGGGGATGTCTTTCAGCGGCTCCAGCGCCTCCTGTTTGCCGCCGCGCACTTCTTTCACCAGCGCCTTGAGCATCGCAGCCGCATCCTCCGCCGCAGGCAGGGCGGCGGTGTGCAGCAGGAGGAGGATGGCCAGGGCAGGTGAGCGCATGGGGGGGTGAATGACAGATGGCAAAAAGCCGGATGGAGAGTATGATAAAATGCTGTGGATCAGTCGTTCACGGGTGATTGAGCCTGAGGCTCGATTTTCTGGCTGCGACATTCATTCGACAGGGATCGTTCTGGTTTCGTCATTGGACACCCACCAGCCCTAAAAACGCTGTTTCATGCCCCAAATGTGCTTTGAGGGCGGAGAAGATCGTTGATTTCTTTCCAAAAGAGTGGAAAAGTCTTTGACAGGCGGGCGTGCTGTCCTAACATCGCGCCACTTTTTCGGTCCAAGGCCGGGGTGCATTGTCTCTTGATGCCAGTTGTCAGAGGCTTGTGTGTCCCGGTTTTCTTGTCGAAAGAGGAGGAGGTCCCTTTGGCGGGCCGCCGCCGGTTACGCTGTTATAGCTCAGTGGTAGAGCACGTCCTTGGTAAGGACGAGGTCGAGGGTTCAAGTCCCTCTAACAGCTCCAGTGGCGTCGCCGTGGGGGTCTTTCGATACAAGACAAACGAATCAGTCAAGCGCACCCCCTCAACTAATCCACCCACATGGCTAAAGAAGCATTCCAACGCAACAAGCCGCACGTCAACATCGGCACGATTGGCCACGTTGACCACGGCAAGACCACCCTGACCGCCGCCATCACGACCGTCCTTTCCAAGAAAGGTTTCGCTCAGGCCAAGGCTTACGATCAAATCGACGCAGCTCCTGAAGAAAAAGAGCGCGGTATCACGATCAACACCGCCCACGTGGAATACGAAACCGACAAGCGCCACTACGCGCACGTCGACTGCCCCGGCCATGCTGACTATGTGAAGAACATGATCACCGGCGCNNAGCACATCCTGCTCGCCCGTCAGGTGGGCGTGCCCGCCCTCGTGGTGTTCATGAACAAGGTGGACATGGTGGACGATCCGGAACTCCTCGACCTCGTCGAAATGGAAGTCCGCGACCTCCTTTCCAAGTATGACTTCCCGGGAGACGAAATCCCGATCGTGAAGGGCTCCGCCCTGAAGGCCGCCGAAGGCGACCCCGTGCACGAAGCCAACATCCACAAGCTCATGGACGCTGTGGACAGCTACATCCCCCTTCCTGAGCGTCCGATCGACAAGGACTTCCTCATGCCCGTGGAAGACGTGTTCGCCATCGAAGGTCGCGGTACCGTCTGCACCGGCCGTGTCGAGCGTGGCATCATCAAGAAGATGTCCGAAGTCGAAATCGTCGGCATCCGCCCGACCGTCAAGACCACCGTCACGGACATCGAAATGTTCCGCAAGCTGCTCGACGAAGGTCGTGCAGGTGACAACGTGGGCCTTCTGCTTCGCGGCACCAAGAAGAGCGACATCGAGCGCGGCCAGGTCATCGCCAAGCCCGGCTCTGTGACCCCGCACAAGAAGTTCACCGCTGAAGTGTACGTCCTTTCCAAGGACGAAGGCGGCCGCCACACCCCCTTCTTCAACAACTACCGCCCGCAGTTCTACTTCCGCACCACGGACGTGACCGGCAGCGTGAAGCTTCCTGAAGGCGTGGAAATGGTGATGCCTGGTGACAACGTCTCGATCGAAGTCGAGCTGATCACCCCGATCGCCATGGAAAAGACCATCCGCTTCGCCATCCGTGAAGGTGGCAAGACCGTGGGTGCCGGCCGCGTGGCCAACATCCTCGACTAATTCGCGCACGTTCGTTTGTCTCGAATCCCGCCGGGTCTGGCGCACAGGCCCGGCGGTGATTTCGTCTCTTAAAGTGAGATGAACGGGGCAATGGACTTGCAGATAGCCAAACTCTTTGTTAAACATTCCGGGAAGCCTTTCTCGCTTACACAGGTCAGTAGCTCAATTGGTAGAGTAGCGGTCTCCAAAACCGTCGGTTGGGGGTTCGAGTCCCTCCTGGCCTGCCAGCGAAAGTCCCGGAAATCTCCGCAGATCAAGAAACGCTTCACATGAGCCGCATCCGCAAATACATCAGCGAAGTCGTCCTGGAACTCAAGAAGGCCACGTGGCCCTGGGACCCCAAGGAAAAGGGCTTTGCCAAATACCGCGAGCTGAATGAATCCACAGTGGTGGTCTTCATCGCGATGATCCTCCTCGGAGGCTTCGTGGCAGCGTTTGACGTCAGCTTCAAGTGGGCCTTTGAGGCCGCTCAGAAGCTCGGCATGTAATTTCCCCACTTTCAACCACCTCTCTCCTCCGAATCTTATGGGAGCCATCCCCGCACCCCGTGATCAGTGGTTTGTCATCCACGTCCGCTCAGGCCTTGAACAGAAGGTCCGCGACAACATGCTCCGCCGCATCGAAAAAGAGGAGATGGGAGACTTTGTTTACCAGGTGCTCGTTCCCATGGAGCGTGTGGCCGAGGTGAAGAAGGGCAAGCGCTCTGAAAGCAACCGCAAGTTTTTCCCCGGTTACGTCATCGCCAACTGCCACCTGCTCGACGAGCACAACCGTCTGGTGGACAAGACCTGGTACTTTGTGAAGGACACCGACGGCGTCCTCAACTTTGCCGGCACCAAGGATCACCCCATCCCGATGCGTGCCAAGGAAGTCGAGGCCATGCTGGCCCAGGTGCGCGACAAGGACGACGGCGCCGTGCCGAAGATCTCCTTCAGCCCCGGCGACACCGTGCGCGTGGCGGACGGCCCCTTCGAAAGCCAGAACGGCGTCGTGGAGGAAATCGACCCCGAACGCGGCACGCTGCGCGTCTCCGTCAACATCTTCGGCCGCTCCACCCCGGTCGATCTCGAATACTGGCAGGTCGAGAAGGCATAAGCCGCCGCTCCGCCCCTCTGAATCTCAACTCAAGCAAGCAAGGAACCCAAAGACATGGCCAAGGAAATCATCAAACTCATCAAGCTCCAGATCAAAGCTGGTGCCGCCAACCCCGCACCGCCCATCGGCCCTGCTCTCGGTCAGGCCGGTGTGAACATCATGGCTTTCTGCAAGGAGTTCAACGCCGCCACCGCCAAGGCTGGTGGTGAAGTGCTGCCCACCGTCATCACGGTGTTCAAGGACAAGAGCTTCACCTTCATCACCAAGCAGCCCCCGGCATCCAACCTTCTGAAGAAGGTGGCCAACATCGCCAGCGGCTCCAAGGAGGCGAACAAGACGAAGGTGGCCAAGATCACCAAGGCCCAGCTCCTGGAAGCCACCAAGATGAAGCTTGCCGACCTGAACACCACCAATCTGGAGCGCGCCTCCCGCATCATGGCTGGCACCGCCCGCCAGATGGGCATCGAAATCATCGACTAATCACCCTAACCCACAGCAGGAGAACGTCACAGTTCGCCACCACTGCACATCCACCATGCAAAAGAGAAGCAAACGCTACAAGAAGGCCGCCGAGATGGTTCCGGCGGGCAAGGTATTCTCGCTCGAAGAAGCGGCCGAACTCCTGCGCAAGCTGCCCGGCACCAAGTTCAACCAGACCGTCACCCTGTCCTTCCGCATGGGTGTGGACCCCAAGAAGAGCGACCAGATGGTGCGCGGCACCTGCCCTCTTCCCCACGGCTCCGGCAAGACCGTGCGCGTGGCCGTCTTCGCCCAGGGCTCTGCCGCAGAAGCAGCCAAGGCCGCCGGTGCTGACATCGTCGGCAACGAAGACCTCATCGCCAAGGTGAAGGAAGGCTTCCTCGACTTCGACGTCGCCATCGCCACCCCGGCTGCCATGAATGAAGTACGCAAGCTCGGTAAGCAGCTCGGACCTCGCGGCCTGATGCCCAATCCTCGTACCGGCACCGTCACTGACGACACCGCCGCTGCAGTCAAGGCTGTGAAGGCCGGCCGCGCCGACTTCAAGCTCGACAAGAACGGCAACATCGCCTCCTCCGTGGGCAAGACCTCCTTCGAAGTCAATCAGATCGCTGAAAACGCCACCTCCCTGATCGAAGCTGTGGTGCGCGCCAAGCCCGCCTCCGCCCGTGGCCGCTACGTCGAAACGATCACGCTGGCCGCGACCATGTCGCCCGCGCTTCGCATCGATGTCTCCAAGTACATCAAACTCTAAACCTCGTAGCAGCACAGCAACATGAAAGAACTCAAAACACTGCTCATTGACGACCTGCTGCAACGGGTCAATGCCTCCCCCTTCCTCTTCGTGGTGGACTACACCGGACTGAAGGTGGACAAGTTTGCCGAACTGCGCAAGCGCCTCAGCGCTGTCGGATCGGAGATCCACGTTTACAAAAACAACCTGGTGAAAAAGGCCGCTGAAAAGGCAGGCTATCCTGGTGGACTTGGTGATCACCTCACGGGCCAGAGCGCCTTCGTGACCGGTGAGAAGGACGTCTTCGGCGCGGCCAAAATCCTCAAGAATTTCCAGGCCGAGTTCGAAAAGCCGGTGATGAAAGTCGGCGTGCTCGACGGCAATCTGCTGGACACGGCGGCCATCAAAGTGCTTGCCGATCTGCCCTCCCGTGAAGTGCTGCTCGCCCAGCTCCTCGGTGTGCTCCAGGCTCCGGCTTCCGCCCTCGCCCGCGTCCTCAAGGCCAAGGCCGACAAGGAAGGTGGCGCTCCTGCCGAGGAAGCCGCCCCCGCTGCAGCAGCTGAAGAGGCTGCTCCTGCTGAACAACCCGCTGCGTAAACCCCATTTGATCAGATGGCCCGTCACACGGCCTGAATACCCCAACACCCAATGGTCCCTCTCCGGGGCGAAAGCTTTCGCTCTTAAATCATCCGATGCTTCGGATAACGGCGATACCGACAAAATACTATGGCTGACCTTAATAAAATCGTTGAAGAACTGAGTGGCTTGACCGTCCTGCAAGTCGCCGAACTCGTGAAATCCCTCGAAGAGAAGTGGGGCGTTAGCGCCGCTGCTCCTGTCGCTGCCGCCGGTGCTGGTGGTGGTGCTGCTGCTCCTGCAACCGCTGCGGAAGAGAAGACCGAGTTCGACGTCATCCTGGCCGACGCTGGCTCCAACAAGATCGGCGTCATCAAGGAAGTCCGCGGTGTCGTTCCCGGCCTTGGCCTTGCAGAAGCGAAGAAGCTCGTCGAGAGCGCTCCGCAGACCCTCAAGGAAGGCTGCAAGAAGGAAGAAGCCGAAGAGATCAAGAAGAAATTGGAAGCCGCTGGCGCCAAGGTCACGATCAAGTAATCTCTCGTTCCTCATCTGCTCTTTGCCGCGCGGTGTCTGCAGTCCGCAGCGCCGCGCGGTCAGAAGCTTCCTCCGGTCAGTTTCGTTCGTTCCCTCTGTTCGTTTTCGTTACATAGCAATGCCCGCTCCCGCCCGTGTCTCCCCTTCGAACCTCCGCAGCCTCTGGCACGGTTCTGGGACACACCACGAGAAAAGGCATGCGTCCTGTCATTTTCATGGCCTGAATCCCGGCAAAAACCTGGGTTCCGGCTGCTTCGTTTTCGCGACAATCGCTGGTGTTGCCGGGCTGGCTGCCTGACATCACCCCTTTGCCGCTCCGCGGGATTCACCTCCCGCACTCCTTGCCACGCCCATCGCCCCCTAACCGCCTCATCACTGCCTTATGTCCCAGCGCACCAACTTTGGCAAAATCCACGAAGTCGCCGAGCCCCCGAATCTCATCGAGATCCAGCTCCGCTCATACGAGGAGTTTCTCCAGAAAAACATCCTCCCCTCCAAGCGCAAGGACCTCGGCCTGCAGGCTGTTTTCCGTGAAGTCTTCCCGATCACCAGCTATGACGAGAAGATGACGCTCGATTTCGTGATGTACGAAATCGGCGAGCCCAAGCTCTCCTCCCTCGAGGCCATCCACGAGGCTGAAACCTACAGCGCCCCCCTCTATGTCACCTTTGAGCTCAAGGATGAGCAGGGTGCCAAGCAGGAGCGCGTGTACATGGGCGAAATCCCCCTCATGACCGTGCGCGGCACGTTCGTGATCAACGGTGCTGAGCGCGTCGTTGTCTCCCAGCTTCATCGTTCCCCTGGTATCTGCTTTGAGACCTCCCAGCACCTCAATGGCCGCTGGCTGCATGGCTTCCGCATCATCCCTGACCGCGGCACCTGGCTGGAAGTGCAGTTCGACACCAACGACCTGCTCTACGTCTATCTCGACCGCCGCCGCCGCCGTCGCAAGTTCCTCGCGACCACGCTCCTGCGCGTCATCGGCTTCCCCGGGGACGAGGACATCCTCAAGCTCTTCTATGACATCCAGGACCTCAAGCTCAAGGACAGCCTGACGGAAGAGGAGATCGCCAGCAAGATCCTGTTCAAGGACATCCTGGACGGCGAGCTCATCGTGGCCCGTGCCTACGAGCCCCTGACCTCCGGCGTCATCCGCCAGCTGATCCAGCTTGGCCACAAGTCCATCAAGGTCGTCACCGCCTCCCCGGATGATCTCCTCATCACCTCCCTGCGCAAGGACACCGCCAAGGACGAAGACGAGGCCCTCAAGGAAATCTACCGCCGCCTGCGTCCGGGAGACCCGCCCACCACGCCAAACGCCCGTGCGCTCGTCAAGCGCCTGTTCTTTGATCCGAAGCGCTATGACCTCACCCGCGTGGGCCGCTACAAGATCAACCAGAAGCTCTCCCTCAAGACCGACACGGAGACCCGCATCCTCACGGCTGACGACGTCATCTCCGCGCTGCGCTACCTCTTCCACCTGCGCGAAGGTCAGGGAATTCTGGACGACATCGACCATCTCGGCAGCCGCCGCGTGCGCGCCGTGGGCGAACTCCTCGCCAACCAGTGCCGCGTGGGCCTGTCCCGCACCGAGCGTCTGGTGAAGGAGCGCATGACCCTGTTCGACGTGAACATGGACACCATGACGCCTGCCAAGCTCGTGAACCCGAAGGCGCTCTCCGCCGTCGTGCGCGACTTCTTCGGCCGCAGCCAGCTCTCCCAGTTCATGGACCAGATCAATCCCCTGGCCGAACTGACCCACAAGCGCCGTCTCTCCGCTCTCGGGCCTGGTGGTCTGAACCGCGACCGCGCCGGCTTCGAAGTGCGTGACGTTCATCCGTCCCACTACGGCCGCATCTGCCCGATTGAGACCCCTGAAGGTCCGAACATCGGTCTGATCAACTCCCTCGGCAGCTATGCCCGCATCAATGAGTTCGGCTTCATCGAAACGCCGTACCGTCCGGTGAAGGACAGCGTGGTGGCCGACAAGATCGACTACCTCACCGCCGACCAGGAAGAGAAGCATTACATCGCCCAGTCGAACAATCCGATCGACGAGAAGGGTCGCTTCAAAGGCGCCAAGGTAACCGTCCGCTACCGCGGCGAATTCATCGAAGTGGAGCCGAGCATCGTCACTCTCATGGACGTGTCTCCAAAGCAGCTCGTCTCCGTGGCTGCCGCGCTGATCCCGTTCCTTGAGCACGATGACGCCAACCGCGCTCTGATGGGCTCCAACATGCAGCGCCAGGGCGTGCCTCTCCTCGAGGCCGACTCCCCGCTCGTGGGCACCGGCATGGAAGGCAAGGCCGCACGCGACTCCCGCTCTGTGATCGTCGCTGACGCCAACGGCACCGTGGCCGCCGCCACTGCCGACGTCATCGTCGTGACCAAGGATGGCAACCTCCCCGTCAAGGACGAGAAGTTCCTGGAAAACCAGCTCAAGTCTGTGCAGACGGACGAAGAAAAGGGCACCTACGTCTATCCTCTTCGCAAGTTTGGCCGCAGCAACGCCGGCACCTGCATCAACCAGAAGCCTCTGGTGAAGCGTGGTCAGAAGATCAAGAAGGGCGACGTCATCGCCGACGGTCCTTGCACGGACCAGGGAGAGCTCGCCATCGGCAAGAACATGCTCGTGGCCTTCATGCCCTGGAACGGCTACAACTTCGAAGACGCCATCACCATCAGCCGCCGTGTGGTCAAGGAGGACATCTACACCTCCATCCACATCGAGGACTTTGAAGTCATCGCCCGCGACACCAAGCTGGGGCCTGAAGAAATCACACGCGACATCCCGAACGTGGGTGACGAGGCCCTCAAGAACCTCGACGCCCAGGGCGTGGTGCGCATCGGTGCGGAAGTGAAGCCCGGGGACATCCTCGTGGGCAAGATCACTCCGAAGTCCGAGACCGAGCTGGCCCCTGAAGAGCGCCTCCTGCGCGCCATCTTCGGTGAGAAGGCCGCAGACGTGAAGGACACCTCCCTCCGCGTGCCCTCCGGCTGCACCGGCATCATCATGGACGTGCGCATCGCCCAGCGTGGTGCGAACGGCGACTCCGAGAAGGAGAAGCTCTCCCCCGCCGAGTACAAGAAGCAGATCAAGCAGATCGAAGAGGACTACCGCGCCAAGAAGGAAGACCTCACCGAGCAGCTGACCGAGCGCCTGTCCGACATCCTTCTCAATGAGAAGATCCCGCTGGACATCGTCAACGGCCAGACCGGCGAGCCCCTCGTCGGCGCGAACAAGAAGATCACCAAGACGATGCTTCGTCACGTGGCCGAAAGCTACGACACGATCGAAATCGACCCGAGCCCGATCCGCAACAAGATCTTCGACATCATCCAGACCTTCGAACAGAAGTTCTCCGATGCCGACATGGAACGTGAGCGCAACCTCGACAAGATCGAGTCCAGCGAAGACACCGCCGACAGCGGCGTGGTCAAGCAGGTGCGCGTCTTCCTCGCCTCCAAGCGCAAGCTCTCCGTGGGTGACAAGATGGCCGGACGCCACGGCAACAAGGGCATCGTGGCCAACATCGTGCCTGAAGAAGACATGCCGTTCCTCGAAAACGGAACTCCGGTGGACATCGTGCTGAATCCTCTGGGCGTGCCTTCCCGAATGAACGTCGGACAGGTGCTTGAGACCCACCTCGGCCTCGCCGCCAAGGCTCTGGGCATGAAGATCGCCACCCCGGTCTTCGACGGCATCCCTGAAACGAAGATCATGGAGTACATCAAGGAGGCCAAGAAGGTCCCCGGCTACGAATGGATGGGCCTCAACGGCAAATCCAGGCTGTTTGACGGCCGCACTGGCGATGCCTTCAATCTCGACGTCGTCGTCGGCTACATCTACATGCTGAAGCTGAACCACCTTGTCGCAGACAAGATCCACGCACGTGCCGTCGGACCTTACTCCCTCGTCACGCAGCAGCCTCTGGGTGGTAAAGCCCAGTATGGCGGCCAGCGCTTCGGTGAAATGGAGGTGTGGGCGCTCGAAGCCTACGGTGCCGCCTACACGCTGCAGGAGCTCCTCACCGTCAAGTCTGACGACGTGCAGGGCCGTACGCGCATCTATGAGCAGATCGTCAAGGGCGACCACGCCCTGGAAGCCGGCACGCCGGAATCCTTCAACGTGCTCATCAAGGAAATGCAGTCCCTCGGCCTGGACGTGAAGGTGCACAAACGCTCCAACGCCAATGCCGACGCGGAAGCTCTCGAAGGCTTTGTCACCACGGTGGGTGCTTAATCCGCCATTCCCGATAGAAACCCAGCGCACAAACCTGCCACCCATCTCCACACATCATGAATGCTGACGCGAGCTTGAAAGAAATCTTCGGGGAACCTCAACACGGCGAGGAGTTCGACTATGTGTCGATCTGCATCGCCTCGGCGGACCGCACCCGCTCCTGGTCCTCCGGCGAAGTCAAGAATCCAGAAACCATCAACTACCGCACCTTCAAGCCTGAAAAAGGCGGCTTGTTCTGCGAGCGTATCTTCGGGCCCACCCGTGACTGGGAGTGCGCCTGCGGCAAATACAAGCGCATCAAGCACAAGGGCGTGGTCTGCGACCGCTGCGGCGTCGAAGTGACGCTGTCCCGCGTGCGCCGCGAGCGCATGGGCCACATCGAACTGGCCGTGCCGGTGACCCACATCTGGTTCTACAAGTGCATGCCCTCCCGCATCGGCCTGATGCTGGACATGACCGCCCGCTCCCTGGAGCGCGTGATCTACTATGAGGACTACATGGTCGTCGATCCCGGCAACACCCCGCTGCAGCGCGGCCAGCTTCTCACCGAAGTGGACCTTCGCGAAGCCGAGGAACAGTACGGTGCAGACGCCTTCCGCGTGGGCATGGGTGCCCAGGCCATCCGCGACATCTTCGCCCAGATCAATCTCCCTGAGATGATCAAGGAGCTGGAAGAAGCGATGACGAAGACCCGCTCCAAGCAGATCCGCAAGAAGCTGGCCAAGCGCCTCAAGCTCTGCCAGGGCTTCTCCGAAAGCCACAGCCGTCCGGAATGGATGATCCTGGAAGTGCTGCCGGTCATCCCGCCGGATCTCCGCCCGCTCGTCCCCCTCGAAGGCGGCCGCTTTGCCACCTCCGACCTGAACGACCTCTACCGTCGCGTCATCAACCGCAACAACCGTCTCAAGAACCTCCTCCAGCTGCGCACGCCGGATGTCATCATCCGCAACGAAAAGCGCATGCTGCAGGAAGCTGTGGACGCCCTCTTTGACAACGGCCGCCATGGCCGCCCTGTGACCGGCGCGGGCAACCGTCCGCTCAAGTCCATGTCCGACATGCTCAAGGGCAAGTCCGGCCGCTTCCGTCAGAACCTGCTCGGCAAGCGCGTGGACTACTCCGGCCGTTCCGTCATCGTGATCGGCCCTGACCTGAACCTGGGTCAGTGCGGTCTGCCGAAGAAGATGGCCCTCGTGCTGTTCGAGCCCTTCATCATCCGCCGTCTCAAGGAGATGGGCCTGGTGCACACCGTGCGCAGCGCCAAGAAGATGATCGAGCGCCGCACCCCCGAGGTGTGGGACATCCTGGACGAAGTGACCAAAGGCCACCCCGTCCTCCTGAACCGCGCTCCCACGCTGCATCGTCTGTCCATTCAGGCATTCGAGCCGAAGCTCATCGAAGGTGAGGCCATCCGCGTGCATCCCCTCGTTTGTACGGCTTACAACGCCGACTTCGACGGTGACCAGATGGCCGTGCACGTTCCGCTTTCCATCGAGGCCCAGATGGAGGCCCGCCTGCTCATGCTGGCGCCGAACAACCTCTTCAGCCCTGCCAGCGGCAAGCCGGTGATCAACCCCTCCCAGGACATTCCCCTGGGCTGCTACTTCCTCACCTACCTGCGCGACTTCCCGCAGCACGACGCCAAGGGCAAGAAGAGCGATGTGGACGGCCGCGTGCCGGTCTTCAACAGCGCTTCCGAAGTCGAATTCGCCATCGCCGAAGGCGGCCTGAGCGTGAACGACAAAGTGCGCTTCCGCAATCCTGACCATGGCCTGGCCAAGCGCCCCTACGGCGACCCGAGCAAGGCTGTCATCGAGACCACCGCCGGTCGTGTCATCTTCAATGAAATCTGGCCCGAAGGCCTTGGTTTCATCAACACCACCGTGGGCAAGAAGCAGATCTCCGACATCATCTGGCGCTGCTTCCAGACCTTCGGCCAGAAGGAGACCGTCTCTGCGCTGGACCGCCTGAAGCAGCTCGGCTTCCGCGAAGCCACCCGCTCCGGTTGCTCCATCGGTATCACGGACATGGTCATCCCGCAGGCCAAGGCCGGCGGACTGGAAAACGCCTACAAGCAGATCGAGGAAATCGAGAAACAGTATCGCCGCGGTATCATCACCAATGGTGAGCGCTATCAGAAGATCATCGACATCTGGACACAGGTGGGTGAAATCGTCGCCGACGAACTCTTCCGCACCCTGGAGCACAACGAGGGCAAGAAGCACCACAACCCGCTCTACGTGATGGTGAACTCCGGTGCCCGAGGCAACCGTACGCAGATCAAGCAGCTCGCCGGCATGCGCGGCCTCATGGCCAAGCCCTCCGGTGAGATCATCGAGCGTCCGATCACCTCAAACTTCCGCGAAGGTCTGAGCGTGCTCGAATACTTCATCTCCACGCACGGCGCTCGTAAAGGTCTGGCAGACACCGCTCTGAAGACCGCTGACTCCGGTTACATGACCCGCAAGCTCGTGGACGTGTCCCAGGACGTCATCGTCACCGAGGAAGACTGCGGCACTGCCAATGGCATCACGCTCTCCTCCATCTACCAGGGCGACGAAGAAATCGTCGATCTCAAGACCCGCGTCTATGGCCGCGTCTCCTGCGAGACCATCCATGATCCGGTGGACAAGAGCACCATCGTCAAAGCCGGTCAGCTCGTCTCCGAGAAGGAGGCCGCTCACCTGGCCAAGATCGGTGTGGAGCGCCTGAAGATCCGCTCCGTGCTTACCTGCGAAAGCAAGCGCGGCTGCTGCTCCAAGTGCTACGGCCTGCACCTCGGCACGCACCGCATGGCCAAGATCGGCGAAGCGGTCGGCATCGTGGCCGCCCAGTCCATCGGCGAACCCGGAACGCAGCTCACCATGCGTACCTTCCACGTGGGTGGTGCCGCCACCAGCTCCTTCAAGCAGCCCTTCATCAATGTGAAGAACGCCGGTATCGTGAAATACACGGACATGCGTTCGGTGCAGACCATCGAAGGCACCTGGATCGCCCTGACGAAGAACGGCGTCCTCTCCATCCACGACGACGAAGGCCGCGAACTCGAAAGCCACAAGCTGGTGACGGGTGCCGTGATCGCCGTCGAAGACGGTGGCAAGGTCAAGAAGGGCCAGCAGGTCGTCACCTGGGATCCGTATAACGTGCCGATCATCACCGAGAAGGCCGGCAAGCTGGAATTCCGTGACATGATCTCCGGCATCACGATCACCAAGGAAGTCAACCAGAGCACGGGCAACGAAGAAACCGTCGTCATCGAGCACAAGGAAGACCTCCATCCGCAGGTCGTGGTGGTGGATCCGAAGACCCACGAGGTCCTCGCCAGCTACACCATTCCTGCCGGTGCTCACCTTAGCGTCAAAAACAACGAGAAGGTCGAAGCCGGTACCACCATCGCCAAGACGCCGCGCAAGGCATCCAAGACCAAGGACATCACCGGTGGTCTTCCCCGTGTGGCCGAGCTCTTCGAAGCCCGCAAGCCCAAGGACGCGTGCGAAATCGCCCGTATCGACGGCACCGTGGAAATCGGCGGCCTCGTCCGTGGCAAGCGCCGCGTGATCGTGACCGACAACAAGACCGGCCAGCAGGAGGAGCACCTCATCCCCCGCAGCAAGCACATCTTGCTCTTCAATGGCGACCACGTCAGCAAGGGCGACCAGATCACCGACGGTCCTGTCGTTCCGCATGACCTCCTCGAAATCCTTGGCCCGCAGGCGCTGCGCGAGCACCTCGTCAACGAAGTGCAGGAAGTGTACCGTGCCCAGGGTGTGGAAATCAATGACAAGCACGTTGAGATCATCATCCGCCAGATGCTGCGCAAGGTGAAGATCACCGACACCGGTGACACCGAGTTCCTCTGGGGCGACCAGATCGACCGCACGGAGTTCGACAAGGAAAACGCCCGTGTGGCCGAAGAGGGTGGCAAGCCTGCGGAAGCAGAGCCTGTGCTCCTCGGCATCACCAAGGCGTCCATCGAGACGGAGTCCTTCATCTCCGCCGCATCCTTCCAGGACACCACCCGCGTGCTCACCGAGGCCGCCACCCTTGCCAAGTCCGACCTTCTGCGCGGCTTCAAGGAAAACGTCATCATGGGTCACCTCATCCCTGCCGGCACCGGCTTCATCAACAACCGCAACTTCGAGCTGCACGAAACGGAGCGCCCCGCGCTGCCCGCCGGAGCCGACGAAGACGCGGCCTGATCCGCCCCGCCAGCCAGGCATCAACCATCACCCGCCTCCCTCGGTGCAAGCCGACGGAGGCGGTTTTGCGTACGGGGGGCAGTGGCTGGCTAAGTTTTTGCAGGCCGTGGTATCGACACGGCTGGCGACAGAAGAGATGGTGGGTGCTTCTGCTCGTCAGAAGACAGCTGACTCTCAAACCAAATCTACAACGTCTGAATGGAATGATGCCAGGCCGCTATCGAGCGTTGCCAGTCTTCCAAGACGCTGGCGGGCCATTTCGGCAAGCCCATGCGTCAGTGATCTGACGGTGACCGGTCAAGCCGAGATGGCGGACTTCTTCATAGCTAAAGCCGTCCACCCAAAACTCATGGCAATGCATCTGCCGCAACATGCCGAGTGTGCGCCAGGCCGCAGCTGCTGAAGTGTCTGGGGCAAACATCATGTGCAGGCGCAGGAGCGTACCTTCAGTGACGGCACATGTGGCAAACCGGCGAGGCTGCGCATAGGACCAAGCCAGCGCACGTGAATGATGCACATGCGAACTGAGCGCAAGCGCCGTCAGTAGATTGCCATCCAGGAGCCAGACCATAAGCGGATTGATGGATCAGGCCTCGTCCTGGATGCGTGCGACATCTTCGTCGGTGATGGGCTTTCCACCCTGTACGAGCGGAAATCGGATGACGGGATTTTCTGACACCGGAGCCATGTCATGCTTCACCAAAGCCAGAGCATCACGCACGAGGCGCTCAAGCCTGGAAGCCCTGGCCGCATCAAGCTGCCGCAGGGTCTGGTCGATTTCTAGGGCGAGCGAACTCATGCCAGAAGTTTAATGGAAGATGGCAGCAGCGCAACGCCCGGCTGCAGCCCCCTCACCTAGGCACGATCCCCAGATAATTCCGCACGGTGCTCCAGCCGGGGTAGGCGCGTTCGTGGCCGTCCACGGTCCGGTAGTAGAAGGCGGAGGAGTGGCCGCCGTCGAGATTGAGGGCGCGGTGCACGGTGAAGGCGGGCATGAGGCCGGGAACGGTGAGCAGCTCTCCCAGATCGCTCAGGGTGATCTCCTCGGCGGTGCCGATGAGCCACTGCGTGCCGCCATCGTTGGCAATGAAGGTGCGCGCGCTCTGCTTGCGGTAGTCCAGGCCGGGGACGACCTGGCCGTCATCCACGAGGCGCGGGCCTGCCTGCACGAGCTGGTGCGCGGCATCCGTGTTCACCTCGGCATTCCACAGGATCTGCGGATGGGTGCTGACCACCACTGCCCCGGTGAGCAGGGGGCCCGTCTGCCAGGAGCCTGTTTTGCGGCCATCGGAGATCATGAGGCCCATGGGCTTGAAGTCGCGGGTGAAGAATCCGCCATTCACGCCTGCAATGGCTGTGGCAGCCTGCAGGCTGTTTTTGATATGACCCCCGCCCGCCCAGTCATCGGGCTGGTCGATCACCTTGAGCTCAAACTGGCGGCTGTCGAAGACCACGAGCCGGATCTGGTAGGTGTGCCCCTTGTGGCCGATCTTGTACTCAATCAGCGAGGCATTGCCCAAAAGCGGCTTGCCGTTGAATTCGGAGATGGCGCTCCATTCGGCGGCCTTGGATGGCGGGGCCGCGGGCTGTGCGGGCACTTCTTCAGCCGGCGGATAGCCGGGCACGGAGGCAACGGGCTCTGTTTCCGCAGCTTGTGGCACAGGGCGCGGTGGCGGTGTCGTGGCGCAGGAGGCCAGCGCCAGGGCGAGGATGAAAACGAGCGCGCGCATGGCTCAGGCAAAGGTGGCGAGCTGCTCCTTCATCGCAGCCAGGGCGCGTGCGCGGTGGCTCAGCTGGTTCTTGGTTTCCGCAGAGAGGATGCCGAAGGTGTCGGCATACCCATCGGGGATGAAAAGGGCATCGTAGCCAAAGCCGCCTTCGCCCACCTCCTGCGTCAGCAGGCGGCCTTCCACGCTGCCGTGTGTGATGTGCAGCACCGCGCCATCTCGTGCCAGCACCATGCAGCAGTGAAAGCGGCCGGTGAAGGGGGCATCCTGCGGCAGCTTGGAGAGTTCCGCCTTCAGCTTCACACGATTGTCCGCCGAGGTGGCTGTTTCTCCGGCATAGCGTGCGCTGCGCACGCCGGGCGCACCGCCCAGGATGTCCACCTCCAGGCCGGAATCGTCCGCCAGCACCAGCAGGCCCGGTGCACCACGGCTGCCGCTCACGGCCTTGATGATGGCATTGGCCTCAAAGGTGTCACCGGTTTCCTCGTCCAGCGTCATGCCAGGATGTGCCCGCAGATCCTCCACCTGCCATGCTGCGCCGAGAATGGCGGCGACTTCTTCAGTTTTGTGGGCATTGGAGGTGGCGAAGACGAGGGCTGGCATGGTGCGCTATGGATGGCGGCGGCTGCGGGGCCAGTCCATTCATGATTTACGATTTATGACTTATGAATTGGGCAGCCCGATTTCGAGGGGGGCTCGGTCGTCCGTGAAATCATCAATCAAGAATCGTAAATCATAAATCCGCCGCTGAATGCATCAGCGGCTCCAGCAGCCGCTCTTCGGTGATGAGGCCTGCGGGCAGCTGGCGCTCGTCCACCACGATGGCGAGGCGGCGGCCGGATTTACGCAGGCGCTGCAGGGCGTGCAGGGCAGGGAGGCTGGCAGGCATGCTCTCCAGCGTGCGCATGTGCTGGCGCACGAGGCGGTCAGGCGGGAGCGCGGCTGGGAGGTCGGCGGAGTCCAGCACGCCGATGAAGCTGCCATTGTCTCCCAGCACGGGCAGCAGCGTGCAGTTCTGCTCTCGTGCGATGATGAGCGCGGTGCTCAGCGGCATCTCTGCAGAAAGCGCCACGCTGCGTGTGAGGGGCTGCATCACATCTGCGGTGCGCAGCTTTTTGTAGTCCAGCACGCGTTCGATGAGATGGGTGGCGTTTGGGGAGAGCTGCTGCTTGGAGGCCAGCTCCTGCGCCAGCGCCTTGAGGTCCTCCCGGCCGCGTGTCTGGCGGGATTCACTGGTGCCTTCGCCGGCTTCGCTGGCGGGTTTGCCTGCCACCGCACGGAAGAGCGGGCGCGCCAGCCCCACCAGATGCACCAGCGGCGAGACACTGCGCAGGGAGCGGAAAGGATAGCTGCGGAAGAGCTTCTTGGGCATCACCTCCAGCCCGATGAGAAACACCGGCAGCACAAAGACAAATGCCAGCACATAGCCCCACAGCGTGGCATGATGAATGACAGGCAGCGCGATGAGCAGAAACGCGGCGAGGTTGGTGAGATGATTCGCCACCGTGATGCAGCCGATGAGTGCATCGCGGTCCTCCAGCAGCGGCAGCAGCCCGCGCGCGCGGCGGTCCCCGGCGCTGGCGGCATGCCGCACACGCACGCGGCTCACGGCCATGACGGCGCTCTCCAGGCCGGAGAGCGTGAAGGACAGCGCGAGGCAGAGGATGAGAAGAAGAAGCGTCATGCAGCAGGATGTGGCAGCGAGTGGTATGATTTACACGGCTTCGGTTTCAGCGGCGGGTTTGGGCTTCAGGCGCAGCTCCACCTCCTGGATGCGTGCGCGCACGATGCGGCGCACCTTGATGTCAGCCTCCTCCATGCTGACACGCTCCCCGGGCTTGGGCACGTGGCCCAGCTGGTTGAAGACCAGCCCGCCGATGGTGTCTATGCCGTCCTCGTGCAGCTCCACGCCCAGCTCCTCCTGGATGTGATCCAGCCGCGTGCCGCCATCGAGAAGAAAGCGGCCGTGGCCCAGGTCGCGGATCTCCGAGGTCTCTCCGTGCCAGGGCGCGGCCTCGTAGAGCAGCCAGTCGGCTATCTCGCGGCGGGTGATCATTCCCTCCAGCCCGCCGTATTCATCTGCGATGAGCACGGGCTTCTCGTCGCCCTGCAGGTGGTGCTCCAGCGCCTCCAGTACGGGCATGGTCTCTGGCACAAAGGCCGGCGTGCGCATGAGCGTGCGCCAGTCCGGGCGGCTTGCCAGCTTCCACGCGCTGGTGTCGATCACACCTTCCACGGAGTCGGGCGTCTCGCCATAGACAATGACAAACCGGCTGGCCGCTTTCTCCAGAGCTGCGGAGATTTTTTCAGCGGAGTCCTCGCTGCTGATGAGCGCCAGATCCACGCGCGGCACCATGCAGTCGCGCACGGTCAGCGCCTCGATGTCCAGCGCCTCGTGTATCATGGAGCTCTCGTCGCTGTCCAGCAGACCCTGCTCCTGGCGCATTTCCACCAGGGTCTCAAATTCATCCCGAGTCACAGGCATGCGCACCTGCACATGGCGGGTCACAAATCTCTGCAGCAGCGCATCAGTGGTGCGGTCCACGAGTGCGGCCAGGGGATCCAGCACATTGCGCAGCGGGTGCAGCAGACGCAGGCTTCCGAGCAGAACCACCGAGGGGTTGCGGGCGGCAAAAAATTTAGGAGCCATGTCTCCTAGCAGGACCGTTGCCAAAAATAGCACGGATGAAGTGAGCCACGCATTCCATCCCAGAGCACGCAGCGGACCCGTCACGATCCACAGGCCCAGCGCCGCCAGCGCGAGGTTCAGCCCTGCAGAAAGCAGCAGCGTGCGGTGCAGCTGCGCAAAGGGATTGGCCGTGATGGCGCGCAGCTTTTGCGCCACCGCTCCTTCACCGGCGGCGAGCAGCTGCGCCTCGATGTTCCGCGCACTGTGGATGGCTGTCTCCGTGGCGGAGATGGTGGCAAGCAGCAGCAGCAGTGCGAGGTAGAGGGTGAAAGCGACCAGCAGGGACATCGAGAAGCGGGGGGAACAACAGTGTGCGCGGGGAGGTGGCGGAGGGTCAAGGGTAATAACGAAACAGCAGGATGTCTTCGTTCTTGCCAAGACTTAAGCATCCTGATAGCACGGAGGAAATCATGCGCACATTCCTTGCCACCCTGCTCTGCATCTCCGCCCTCAGCCTGCATGCTGCGGACAAACTGAAGATCCTCATCATTGACGGTCAGAACAACCACAAATGGGAGATCACCACGCCCGTGCTGCGGAATGCGCTGGAGAGCAGCGGCGCTTTTGCCGTGGAGGTCAGCACCACACCGCCCAAAGGCTCGCCGCCTGAGGCCTGGCATGCGTGGAAGCCGGTCTTCAGCGACTACCAGGCCGTGGTAAGCAACTACAACGGCGAGCCCTGGCCGCAGAATGTGCGAGATGCCTTCACCAAATACGTGGCCGATGGCGGCGGCTTTGTCTCCATCCATGCGGCGAACAATTCCTTTCCCGAGTGGAAGGAGTACAATGACATGATCGGCGTGGGCGGCTGGGGCGGGCGCAATGAGAAGTCCGGCCCCTGGCTCTATGTCAAAGACGGCAGGCTTTTCCGTGACACCTCCGCAGGCAATGGCGGCGCGCACGGCCCGCAGCATGAGTTCATCGTGGAGGTGCAGAATGCGGAGCACCCCATCATGCGTGGTCTGCCCAAACGCTGGCTGCACGCCAAGGACGAGCTCTACAGCAAGCTGCGCGGTCCTGCTGAAAATGTGGATGTGCTGAGCACCGCTGTCTCAGATCTCACTTCCGTGAGCGAACCCAACAACATGGTGCTGGCCTATCACAAAGGCCGTGTCTTCCACACCACGCTGGGTCATGCAGACTACTCCATGCTGGATCGCGGTTTTTACACCATCGTGCAGCGCGGTACTGAATGGGTGGCCACCGGCAAGGTGGAACGTACCGCCGGCGTCCCTGCAGATTTCCCCACAGAAACAGCCGTCAGCACGGTGAAGCTGGAAGGTCATCCCAAGCAGGAGCCCCCGAAGCCGAAGAAGTAGCCTCAGCAGGCACTACTTGGCTGCAGCGATTTCGCGTGCCGCCGCAATGTCCCGTGCGATCTGCGCCTTGAGCTCATCCAGGCTTGCAAATTTCATCTCGCTGCGCAGGTGCCGGGTGAAGCGGACTTCCATGTCTTTCCCGTAGATGTCGCCGCTCCAGTTCAGCAGGTGCACTTCCAGCGAGGGATCTGCATCCGCGGCCACGGTGGGGCGGCGGCCCAGATTGGCCACGCCGGGCAGCCATTGGGAATCGATGCGCGCCTCCACAGCGTACACGCCCAGGGGTGGCAGCTGTTCGTTTTCCACGGCCACATTGGCGGTGGGAAAGCCGAGCTGGCGGCCGAGTTTCTGCCCCTCGACCACCGGGCCAAAGACGGAGTAGCCCCGGCCCAGCAGCGTGGCGGCGCGGGAAAAGTCGCCGTTTGAGACCGCCTCGCGGATCAGGGTGCTGCTCACCACCTGGGAGTCGATCTTCAGCGGCGGCACGCCATACACGGCAAAGTCGTGCTCCTGTCCCAGCTCCATGAGCAGGTGGATGTTTCCCTCCCTCCCACGGCCAAAGCTCCAGGTGTAGCCCACGGAGATGCAGCCCAGCGGGCGGGCGGCGCGCACCAGTTGCAGGATGAAATCGCGCGCCGGGGTCTTGGCGGTTTCGGCGGTGAAGGGGCAGGCCAGCAGGCAGGAGATGCCGTTTTGCTTCAAAATGAGCTGCTGGTGGCGCGGGCCGCAGAGCAGGCGTGGGGCGGCGCCGGGGCGCAGCACCTGCGCGGGGTGGGGATCAAAGGTGACCACGACGGCGGTGCCGTGGTGCTGCGTGGCGTGCTCCTGTGCCGCGCGGATGACTTCCTGATGCCCGAGATGGATGCCGTCAAAAACCCCTACGGCGAGGGCGAGCGGGCCCGGAAGTGAAGAAAGAGAATCGATGGAGCGGAGGACCTGCATGCGTGGTTGGGGGAGGGATCAGCCATACCAGCGGCCATGCAGAGCGCAAGGCGAAGGGCGTGTGCGCACCGTGTGCGGCCGCCCTGCGGAGAGGCGGATTACTTCAGGTTGCTCAGGGTGCTCCAGAAGCTCTGCAGCACGCTCTTGGTGCCGAGGGTCACGCTGCTCTTCACGTCGGTGTGGGCGGTGCCGATCATCTTGGGCATCACTTCGCCGTAGGTGGGCATTGAGGTCCAGCCGAGGGTGATTTCCTTGTTGGCGGCGGCGGTGGCGGAGGTGGTGTTGGTATTCATATGATTCGTAAGTTTGAGAATTTCGGGGTTATTTAGGCGGTGAGATTCAGTTTTGAATGAAGCTTTGTTTATGGGTGTGAGAATCGAGTCACAAAAATGAGAATTACATGCCAAAAGGATGGCGGGGGGAGAAGCCAGCATAGTTGCGGCCCTTGGTGCGCCAGCGGGGACCTTCGCCGGTATACTGGCCGGAGGTGTCCATGCGAAGACCGCAGATGGTCATGAAAACGTGCTCGCCAGGCTTCACCCAGATGGTGATGAAGCGGCCTTCGCCGGGCTGGCCATAGCTGGCGAACTCCTTGCTGGACAGGCAGCGGTTCAGCAATCCTGCCTTGATCAGCACATAAGAAGTGCTGCTGCTGCAGTCATAAGCACTGTCCTCAATGTTGCGATGGCCGGCGCCCAGCACGTAGGGCTTGTTCTGGAGGGTGTTGGCAGCATAAACGGCATACTGAAGGGCCTGGGGGGCGGTCTGGCCCACGGTGGCAAAGCGGCCGTCAAAGCGGATCTGAGAATTGCCAACGGCGGGGGCAGCCTGCTGAGCTGCAGCAGCGGCGCGCTGGGCGTTTGCCTGGGCTGCGGCCTGGTCGGCATAGTAGCGGGCCCAGCCTGCTGCATAAGCCTGCTGCTGAGCGTTGTAAGCAGCCCAAGCCTGCGCATTGGCGACCTGCTGTTCATAAGCAGCCTGAGCCTGGGGGGCGGCATAGTAGCCGGCGGCATAATAACCATTCTGGGCGTTCGCGACGGTGGCAACAGCGAGGAGGCTGAGGGCGAGAGCGAGGCGGATGATCGTTTTCATGGCTGTGCGAGTGTTTCTCGTAACTTCTGAAAATTATAGTCAGAAATTAGAGCCAATGCAACAACCATATCAAATTATCATCATAAAATTGTAAATTTGATAACTGCCATGGGTAGATTTAGATATAAATCATTGAAATACAACGGTTATCAATTGTGATAATTCGAGGGTTTTCGCTGATATTTCAGCGTTCCAAATCATAAAAAACGCGAAAAACAGCCTAGAATAGGGTTTCTAGCCGCTATTTTGCGAAAAATTCAATCATTATAGAGAAGGTGAAAAATGACCCTTTTCTAATTCTTGCGCAGGGAGCTTCTTCTTTGAGAGTGCGCACCCATGCATATGCGTCATCACGCTCTCTCGTTCCTGGCATTGGGGCTGGCTGCGGCCACTCTCAGCCCTTCTGAATGCCTGCATGCAGCGGAGGTGCCGCAGGTGGCGCGCTTTTATGATGAGGAGGGCATGCGCTACCTGACGCTGAGAAACAACTCGGCCACCGGTGTGGAGGTGCAGGTGCGCTGGGCCTCGGAGCCAGGCAGCACGGGCACCTGGCTGGGGCAGGGGACCCGGAAAGATAATGTGGTGACTTTTGCCGCGTCCGTGGATGAGGGGCAGGACCGGGGCACCTACTTCATCGCCAAGGGCGGTGAGTCGAAGATGGAGATTCTTTACCGGCCGGGGCAGAAGATGCCGCAGGATGCCGGGCTGCTGGGCATCTACCGCCGCATCAGCGATGAGAAGCGCCTGCAACTGTCGCGCAAGGAGGCCCAGGCTGCCGAGGTGCGCCTGACTGAAACACTCAAGGAGGCTGCGCACACCTGGCCTGCCGCAGACAAGGCGGTGCCTGCCGACTGGAAGGCGCGCTGGCCCGGACTGCTGGGCCGGTGGATGAAGATCGCCTACCAGCCGCCGGAAGCTCCAAAGCCCAAGGCTGGGCAGCCGCCTGCGGCAGCCAAGGAGGCGGCCTCTCCGGAGAAGGATGCGGAGTACTGGCTCAGGCTGGCCCAGGCCACGGCGCTGGGCTTTGGCTTCCTGCAGCAGTTGCCGCCGCTCAAGAGCACCTCCTGGGATGGCGAGTATGACGACGGCTTCGGCGGCCATGTGAGCATCCGCTCCACCAAGGATGGCAAACTGCGCGTGAACCTGAACTGCACCCGTGTGAATGAAAACCAGGGTGGCGACCTCCAAGGACAGATCCTGCCCGAGGCGGTGAAGAAGAGCGGAGAAGAAAGCACGGCCCAGGCCGTCTTCATCGAGCCCGATGTGCCTGAAAATGCCAAGGAGGTGAATGTGACCCTGAAGCGCAAAGGCGGCTTCCTCTGGGTGGAGATCCGCCGCAAGGCCACTCCGCCCGGTGCCCTCTCCTGGCACGACGGCATCTACCGCTGGGGCCCGCTGCCGGTGGAGTGAGCGGGGGGATGTATTGAACGATAGGGATCGTCCTGGCCCCTCACTCTTTCGTGCGCAATGACTGCTCCATCACTTTCTGCGAGTGCGCTCGCTATGAGAGAATCAGGATGATCCCCCTACTCATGAGGCTGCGCTAGGCGCTGCGTGTGCGGCGCCGTGGGCTTAGCAGTGTCAGACCGAGGAACAGCAGCAGCGCGCCGGAGGGCTCGGGCACGGGGATGAATTTCAGGCTGCCTGCGGCCAGGATCGTGCCATTGTTCGAGGTGGAGTCGAGGCTGAGCACATACTCACTGCCAGGGTGCAGCATGGCGAAGTAAAACACGCCGTCGTTGATGCCGTCTCTGGTGTCCACCGTCAGCCCGCCGAAGTCTGGGTTGTGGGTGTAGAGAGTGGTTTCATCTACGCCCGCCACTTGCAGCAGGCTGATGTTGTTGTAGCTGCTGGTGTCACCAGACACCTGCGCATAATAGACGGTATGCTGCGCACCGTAAGGGTCCAGGGTGAGCTGCATTAGGAGGTCATCATTGACGGTGAAATGGACGGTCAATTCGTAGTGGGAGGTGACCTCCACCCGCCCTCCGGGGCCAGACGAGCCGTTTGCGGTGGACACAGCGTTAAAGCCAATGGCCGTGTCGCTGAGTACGGCTCTCAGGCTGCCGTAGGCATTGCTATAGATGGGGCTGTACGCCGACACGTTGTAATTGTTGGCGGGGGCGAGCGCCTGTGAATAACCCGAATCTGAGTACCCCGCGTCCTGGCCGTTGGAATCGTATTGGATGTTACGGACCAGAGCATCGATGCCGCCACTGAGGCTGGTGATCTGATACACCTGCGCGCCACCTGCGGCAGCTGGCAGGAGGCACCATGCAGCGGTGAAGATGAGTGCTGGCAGCAGTGAAATGCGCATCTCTAATCCTAAGATATAAGCTCGGCATGTCGAGAGTTTAGTGTTTAGCATTACACGGCATCTAACATTGGTTAGTTAAGTTTTTTTCCCAGCCATTTCTTTAGCCGGGCTGTGGCGGATCGGGGCGAGGGGATGCGCGGCGAACGCTGGGACGAAAACGAGGGCAGGGTTTCCGGACCGGCTATTGCGAAAGCCGTGAAACGAACCCAGAACTGCAGTACGGTGCCGGGTGGTGCGACCATGGTATCGTGTTCGCGTCTATGGGTGGCGAGGCCACATGGGAGAGGGATCGTCCCGAGCCCTCAACACTCCGAGTTCACTCACCGCCCCGTGCGCAGGAGGTCCGCTCGGCCTCAGGCCTTCTTCACCGCCGTCGGTGGTGTCTCCACAAACGAGGCCAATGCCAGCAGGATGGCGGCACTGACGACGCAGGAGTCGGCGACGTTAAACGAAGGCCAGGGGTGGAAAGGCGGGAAGCCGAAATCGAATTTCAGGAAGTCCACCACGTAGCCATCAAAGAACTTTTCGCCCAGCAGATGGCCGCCGTCGTGGCTGCGGAAGAGGCGGTCGGTCAGGTTTCCAAAGACGCCGGAGACCAGCAGCGCCACAGCGGTGCGGCTGAGTGCGCCGGGAAAGTAGCCCTTCACATGCATGTAGCGGATGAAGGCCAGCGCACCGAGAGACACGGCGGTGAAGACGTAGTTGGCATACTGCGTGCCGTTAAACATGCCAAAGGCCACGCCGGTATTGGCCGCATGGTGCAGCCAGAAGATGCCGGGGATGACCTCCTGCTCCGTTTCATAAAGCCTGAAGTGCTGCACGATCCAGCTCTTGCTGAGCTGGTCGAGGATGTACAAAGGCAGGGAAAGGAGCAGGAAGAGGCGGATCATGGCACGAGGTGGAAAATCACGCGGGCTGCAGCACGACCTTGAGCAGGCCTTCCTTGTTGTCGTAGAGGCGCTTGAACCAGCCGGCGCCTTCCGCCAGCGGGGCCACGGCGCTGAGCAGCGGCTCCACCTGGATGCTGCCGTCCTGGATGCGGCGGATGGCCTCCGGGTACTCACCGGCGCAGGAGCAGGAGCCCTTGATGGTGAGCTGGCGTGTGACGACTTCCTGAAGGGGGAAGGGGGTGTTGGGCTGCAGATTGCCAATGAGCACCACCTGGCCACCTTTGCGCACGCTGCGGATGGCGAGGTCCAGCGGCGCGCCTGCGCCCACCACCTCAAAGCTGGCGTCGGCACCGTCGCCGTCGCAGATCTTGCGGATGTGCATGGCCAGGCCTTCCTGCTTGGCATTGAAGACCTCGTCTGCGCCCAGCTTGCGGGCCAGCTCCAGACGGCCGTCATCCAGATCCACGGCGATCACCTTTTCCCAGCCGCGCGCCTTGAGCGCCTGCACCACGAGCAGGCCGATGAGGCCCGCGCCCACCACCACGGCGGTGCCGCCTTTGGCTTCCTCGCCTTCGCAGTGGCAGTCATGGCCGCACTCCTTGGAGCCGCAGTCTTCTTCTTCCGCAGCCTGGGTGAAGGCCTCGCCCACCTCGATGCCATCGGCCAGATTCACCGCATGCAGGGCGATGGACACGGGCTCGGCAAAGGCGGCCTTCTCATAGGAAAGCTCGTCGGGGATGCGGTAGAGGATGCGCGTGGGCAGCGCGATCTTTTCGGCAAAGCAGCCGTGGCGGCGGTACTCGCCGGGGGAGACGCCCAGCACCTTGCGGTTGGGGCAGAGATTCACAAAGCCGGACTGGCACTCGTCGCACTCGCCGCAGTACTCGGTGGAGTCAAAGGTCACGCGGTCGCCGAGGCTCCAGCCCTGCACGCCTTCGCCCAGGCCGATGATTTCGCCTGCCGCCTCATGACCCATCACGATGGGCATCTGGCGGCGGCCGCTGCGGCCGTCCATGCCATGGATGTCGCTGCCGCAGATGCCGCAGGCCGCCACTTTGACGAGCACCTCGCCAGCGGCGGGTGTGGGGTCGGGGAAGCTGGTGTCGAAATTGAACTCAGAGGGGGCGGTGAGGACGAGCGCTTTCATGGGAGCGCGGATCATGCCTCGTGTGGGGCAGGTGGCAAGGGGGATCAGAATGACGAATGAGTAAATCCGAATGCCGAATACCAAAATCCTAAGGTGGGCCACATGCCAAGGGTAGCTTCCGTCGGTAGGCGAAGGCGGCTGCAAATGCCCCAGAGGCGAAATTCGTCATTGGGGTTCTGCGCTTATTTCGTCATTCGGATTTACTCATTCGTCATTTTCCCTCACTCCTCCCCGCTCACCCGTCCACGTCCTTCCTTGATCCCGGCGCGGTGCCGTTTTCCGGCCACAAAGCGGCGTTTCAGGCCCCGGGGGCGGGCGCGGGTCTGGCGGCGGAGTTTTTCACGGTCGTTCTGGATCTCCATCTGCGCGTTTTTAAACACGGCCTCCAGGCGGTCGCAGAGCTCCTGCCGGGCGATGAGGCGGTTCTGCGACTGCGAGCGCTCGCGCTGGCAGCGTACCTCGATGCCGCTGGGCACGTGCCGCAGGACGACGGTGGAGCTGGTCTTGTTGATCTTCTGCCCGCCTGCACCACTGCCACGGATAAAGTCCTCCTCCAGATCCTCCTCGCGGATGCGGAGTTTCTGCATGCGTGCGCGCAGTGTGGGATCATCAGGCAGGTCGGCCATGGAATGAGTATCGGACCGGGTGATGGGGGCTGCAACTGGTGCGTGCATGGGGCGCGGTTAAGGGAAAGGCGGTCAAAAATGACGAATGAGTAAAACCGAATGTCTAAAAAATGACGAAGCTCGAATGCCGAATGCCGTCCGCGCAACCCGTTTGCATCCCCCGCGCAGCCCGCTATGGCTTGCCGATGGAAGAATACCACCGCCTGCTGCGCAAAGTGCTCGAACACGGAAGCTACCGTGAGGACCGCACCGGCACGGGCGCATACTCCGTCTTCGGCGAGCAGAGCCGCTACGACCTCAGCACCACCTTTCCGCTCGTCACCACCAAGAAGCTGCACCTGCGCTCCATCATCCATGAGCTGCTGTGGTTCCTCAAAGGCGACACCAACGTGAAGTACCTGCAGGACAACAAGGTGACCATCTGGGACGAATGGGCCGATGAAAACGGCGACCTCGGCCCCGTCTATGGCGCGCAGTGGCGCCGCTGGCAGGGCGCGCCTGAGGCGGAGACGCACGACCAGATCGCCCGCCTGATCCACGGCATCAAAACGAATCCCTACAGCCGCCGTCACATCGTCAGCGCGTGGAACGTGCCGCACATCGAGAAGATGGCGCTGCCACCCTGCCACTGCCTGTTTCAGTTCTTTGTGGATCGCGGCCGCGTGAGCTGCCAGCTCTACCAGCGCAGCGCGGACCTCTTCCTCGGCGTGCCGTTTAACATCGCCAGCTACGCCCTGCTCACCATGATGGTCGCCCAAGTCTGCGACCTCCAGCCCGGAGAATTCGTCCACACCTTCGGCGACCTGCACCTCTACAAGAACCACCTCGATCAGGCCAAACTCCAGCTCACCCGCGACTGCCGTGCGCTGCCGGTGATGAAGCTGAACCCGGCGGTGAAGGAAATCGATGCCTTCAAGTACGAGGACTTCACGCTGGAGGGGTACGACCCGCATCCGAGCATCAAGGCGGAGATCGCGGTGTAGGTTTGGGAGGACCGCATGCCATGAACTCTCATGCACCCCGCTTCCACATCAGGCGTCTTCTCGCCATGTGCTTGGTGGTGCTTTCAGTGCCTGCGGTGAATCCGGCCTACGCCAAGCGTGCGCAAGCCGCGAAGGTCAAGCCTGTGGTGCATGAAGGGGTGCGTTATACGGCCCCCAATGCGGATGGCAGACGGGCCGTGGTGGAGGCATGGGATGTGGCTGGCGGTCAAAAGCTCTGGTCAGTCACGGTGTTTAAAACCTTCATCAATCCTTTTCTGGAAGCAGATGTGCAGTGGGTTTTCATCAAAGCTCTGAGCCTTGAGGGCGGGAGGCTGGTCGTTCTGGCTGAGAGTGGTCAAAGCTACTTCGTGGATTTGAAGTCTCACGCTGTGACTAAGCGGTGAAAAGAAGCTCCGACTGAGGGCAACATTCATCCATGGGCTTCGTTCAGCTAGGGGCGCTGTCGTTCGCCTTCTCACGCTGATGAAATCCGTCACCACTGCCTTCGCCTCCCTGCTGCTTGTTTCACTCGCGCCTCTGCACGCCGCCGACGCTCCGCCTGCCCACAAGCCCACCTTCGCGGACGTATCCTACGGCCCTCACGCCCGGCAGCGGCTGGACTTTTACCAGGCGAAGGCGGACAAGCCGACGCCGGTGGTGTTTTTCATTCATGGCGGCGGGTGGCTGAACGGGGACAAGGGAGGCTTTAACAACGAGGTGCCCTATCTCAAAGCGGGCATCTCGGTGGTGGCGATCAACTACCGGCTGCTCCCGAATGCGGAGGCGGACGGGCTGGTGCCGCCGGTGCAGGGGCCGCTGCGGGATGCGGCGCGGGCGCTGCAATTTGTGCGCAGCAAGGCGGCGGAGTGGAACATCGACAAGGAGCGCATCGGCGCCACGGGCAGCTCGGCGGGGTCGTGCAGCTCGCTGTGGCTGGCGTTTCATCCGGACATGGCGGATGCGAAGAGCGCGGACCCGGTGGCACGTGAGTCCACGCGGCTGTGGTGCGTGGCCGTGGTGCGGGCGCAGACCTCGCTGGACCCGCAGCAGATGCGGGCGTGGATCCCCAACAACAACTACGGCGCGCACGCCTTTGGCTTCAAAGGGGCGGGGAACAATGAGAGCGCGTATGCGGAGTTTCTGGCCAAGCGGGAGGCGATCCTTCCGTGGATCGCGGAGTGCTCGCCCTACGCGCTGCTGACGGCGGATGATCCGCCGGTGTATCTCTATTACAACACGCCGCCGGACATGGGCAAACCGCAGTCCAGCACGGCGCACAGCGCGAACTTTGGCGTGGGCCTGCAGGAGCAGTGCCGGAAACTCGGCGTGGAATGCGAGCTGGTCTATCCCGGCGCGCCGGAGGTACAGCACGCGGACGCAGCTGCGTACCTGATGGAACGGCTGAAGCTGAAGTGAATAAAGGCCATTTCCCCTTCGTTTCCATTTTTGTGCCTCTAGAGGTGGAAACGAGAAACGAAGCGGGATGGACTCAGCGCCTCACACGATTTCCCAGCCTTTGCGGTAGTCGCGGCGCACCATCTTGTCGGCTTCGGCGTTGTTGGGGATCTTCAGGCCGGGGGCGTCCCAGGTGAGGCTCTCATTGGGGAAGGCGCTGGCCAGGCAGCCGAGCAGCACGGCCTCGGTCAGCGGACCGGCGTAGTCAAAGTTGGCGGAGGGCTGCTTGTCGCCTTTGAGGCAGCAGTCGATGAAGTCGGCCCAGTGGTCGCGGGGTTCCAGCTTGGGGTAGGCACCAAAGCTGGCGAACTTTTCGCGCGGATACAGCAGCGGCGTGGAGCCGTGCGGGGAGAGCAGCACGCCCTCGGTACCCAGGTAGATGGTGCCCTGGCCGGGGAATTTGGAGACGTCTCCCACGAGGGCCATCACTTCGGCTGGCGGGCGGGCGTCGCCATCGGTCCAGGTGACCTTGACGGTGTCGCCAGCGGTGTATTTCGTGCCTTTGAAGGTGTACTCCACCACGGCGTTGATGGCCCAGTTGTCCTTGTTCGGCACGGGGCCGCTGGACTTCACGGAGATGGGCGCGGCGAGGTCCAGGGAGCGGAACCAGCCACTGAACATGTGGCAGCCCATGTCTCCGAGGGTGCCGGTGCCAAAGTCGCGGCGCTTGCGCCAGTTGCCGGGGTGGTCGTAGCCCTGGATGTAGCTGCGCTCGGGGGCCACGCCCAGCCATTTGTCCCAGTCAAAGCCGGCGGGGATGGGATCGCTCTTGGCGGGGCGGGGTTCCAGGTCTCCCCACTTCTTGTTGGAGAAGGTGTGGGCTTCCTTGACCTTGCCGATGGCGCCCATCTGGATGAGGGCCACGGCGTGGCGCTCGGTGAAGGCGGAGGAAATCTGGATGCCCATCTGCGACATCACGCCCTTGGCGCGGGCGCGCTCCACCATCTGGCGGCATTCCCACAGATTGTGCGCCAGGGGCTTCTGGCCGTAGATGTGCTTGCCCTTGGCGATGGCGGCCAGACCGATGCTGCCGTGCATGTGGTCGGGCGTGGAGACGTTGACGCTGTCGATCTTGTCAGCCTCTTTTTCCAGAAGCTCGCGCCAGTCCTGATAGACGCGGATGTTGGGCCATTTTTCCTGCGCCTTGGCAAAGTTGCGCGTGTCCACATCACACACGGCGGTCAGCTCCCACATGGGGTGGTTGGACATGGCGCTCATGTCGGCCATGCTCATGCCGGCAGCGCCAAAGGCGGCGTGGCGCAGCTTGCCATTGGGCGAGGCGGCGCGCAGGCCGGTGGTGACCCACGGGGCGGCAAAGAGGGTGGCGGCAGACTGGCGGATGAAGTGGCGGCGTGATTGCATGTGCGGCGGTGGGAATGAAATGGGTGAGCGCGAAAATACGTTGCACGTGCGGCGCATCTTCCGTTTCTCTCTTCAATCAACCTATGAACGACCTCGCCAGCCGACTGCAAGCCATCCGCGACCGCATCTCCGCCGCCGCCGTGCGCTGCGGGCGTGCACCGGAGTCGGTGGAGCTGCTGGCCGTGTCCAAGACCTTTCCGGTGGAGGCCATCCGCGAGGCGGTGGACTCCGGGCAGATCCTCTTTGGAGAGAACAAGGTGCAGGAGATCCTGGCCAAGGCGCCGCAGCTTCCCTCAAACCTGCAGTGGCACCTCATCGGGCACCTGCAGTCCAACAAAGTGCGCAAAGTGCTGCCGCATGTGCGGGCCATCCACAGCGTGGATTCGCTGGATCTGGCCAGAGACATCGAACGCATCTCCGGAGAGCTGGGGCTCACGACCCGGGTCTATCTGGAGGTGAATCTGGGAGACGAGAGCAGCAAGCACGGCTTCAGTGCCGAGGAGCTGCGCGCGCAACTGGAGGCCCTGCACGCCATGAAGCGCCTGGAGATCCAGGGGCTGATGTGCATCCCGCCCTTTGATGACGATCCGGAGAAAAGCCGCCCGCATTTTGTGCGGCTGCGCACGCTGCGCGATGAGCTGGAAAAGACCAGCGGCATCCCGCTGCCGCTGCTGAGCATGGGCATGAGCCACGACTTTGAGATCGCCATCGAGGAAGGGGCCACGATGGTGCGCGTGGGCAGCGCCATCTTTGGCGAGCGCACCTACAAGACAGCAGCATGACGATGAGCACGCGTGCGGACAAATGGCTGCACCATGTGCGGGTCTTCAAGACGCGGACGCTGGCCACGCAGGCCTGTGCGAAGGGAAATGTGACGATCGACGGCCAGGTGGTGAAGGCCTCGCGCGATCTGAAGCCGGACGATGTGCTGGAGGTGGTGCGCGGAGATCTGCGCCTGCGCCTGCGCGTCGTCGCCTTCCCACCGCAGCGCCTGGGCCCGCCACGCGTGGCGGAGTTTTGTGACAATCAGACCCCGCTGGAGTGGATCCAAAAAGCCAGCGAACTACGCCGCGAGCGCGAGATGATCCAGCCCCGCGAGCATGAGATTGTGGCCAAGCCCGACAAGAAGCAGCTGCGTGAGCTGCGGAAGTTCTGGGAAGAGCAGCACGCAGGGGAGGGGTGATGAGGCAGGCGTCAGCAGAGTGGTCCGCACAGTCCCTGTGCGGCACGCTAGTCCCCTGATCTGCGCGCCCGCCACGGTGTTTGCTGCACTGTCTTTTCGAAGAAGTATTGCCCAAGCGGTTGGAGATATTGATGATGCGTGGCAGATTGATTTAAATATGGGATTTTTTGACAAGCTTTTTGGCAGGAAGAAGGCGGCTCCACTTGATGCTGCGGGGGTGGAGGCTCCGGCGGCTTCAGGGGCGGAGGAAAAGATCAAGGTGTATGACCAGTTCGGGCGGGAGCTGCAGCTCTCCAAGCAGGACTGGCTGAAGCACATGCTGCTGCCCAGCATCGAGAAGGAGTGGAATGATCCTGACAAGCTGGCGGGGTATATCATCAACGGGCTGCAGGACGGTTTTGCGCGGGATCTGCAAAAAGGGGCGGCGCGGCTGGCGGAGATTGATCCCAATCCTGAGCGCGGGGCGGTGCTGCATGCGGCCACGCTGCTGAAGTCCGGGCAGGTGGATGAATCCGAGCGCGTGCTGATGAAGCACATCTCCCAGCATGGCAAGTCCGGCGTGGTGATGACCAATCTGGCCAAGGTGTACGCGGAGAGGAAGGAAGATGCGCGGGTGATGGCGGCGCTGTGGGAGGGGCTGGAGCTGGACCCGAACCAGGACAATGCTGTGCTGTGGTATGAAGTGGCACACCGGGAAAAGTCCGGCGAGGCGGCGGGGCAGGACGCCCTGCGGCGCATCGCGGCGTTGCCGGGGAGCTGGCGCGCCCAGGTCTGGCTGGCACGCGAGGCGCTGAAGGCGCGGAATCTGGAGCAGGCGCTGGAGCTTTATGAAGAGAGCCTGCAGCGCGCGCCGCGCCCGGTGCCCTCGGACCTGCTGGTGCAGATGAGCGGAGACCTGGGAAACCTGGGGCACCTGCCCGAGCTGCTGAACCTGACCGAGCCGCATTTTGTACCCGAGGAGCATGGCATGGAGGTGGGAAACAACCTCATCAAAGCCTGCGTGGATCTCGGGCTGCTGGAGGAGGCCCGGCCCATCCTCAACAAGCTGCATGCGCTAAAACGGCCGGACTGGATGGAGGGGCTGAGCTACTGGGACACGGAGTTGGCCAAGGCCAGGCTGCAGACGAGCACGCTGCCGTCTGATGAGCAGGTGGAGCTCTCCATGCTGGCGGTGGAGGGGCCGGTGTGGCTCAAGCCGGACGCTCCCGCCGTGGAGCTCTTTCCCGTGCGTGCCGAAGGCGGGCCCACCCTCTGCATCCTGGGCGGCTGTGTGGAGCAGGCCACCAACTCCAAGCGCATGGAGCAGACGATGTCAGACGTCTCCGGCCGCCTGAGCCGGGCGCTGCCGCTCTTTCTCTCCGAGCAGATCCACTGGGGCAGCGATGCCACCTGCACCGTGCTGCTGCCGTGGGTGGTGAAGCCCACGCCGGGCTTTGCCGTGAACGGGGTGGCATGGGAGGACGATCAGGTGGCCCACCTGGCGCGGCAGACGCAGGCACCGTGCGACTACGCCGTGTGGCTGAACCTGAAGGCGCAGACCGAGCCCGCGCTGGCGGAGCTGCGGCTCATCCGCTCCATCGATGCGCAGTGCCTGGGCACGCTGGGCGTCCCCGTGCCGCTGACCGCTCCTGGCGCTGAGGTGCTGGAAATGGTGCGCCAGCTCCTGGCGCTGCTGCAGCAGGAGACCGGTGCCGAGATCACTGAGCCGCCCGTCGAGTACGCCATCCCCGCCGTGGCAGACATGCCGAACTACCTGCTGCGTCTGGAGCAGCTGCTGGCGGTGCGCTGCGCCGGAATGGACGCCATGCGGGAGGAGTTTCTCAGCGGCCAGCACGAGATCCTCAATGGCAACCTGCATCTCTGCCTCTCGTATCCGGAGTCGCTCTCGGTGCGGCTGCTGTTTGCGCAGACACTTCTCACCATGAAAAAGAGCTGCCCCACGGCGGTGGCGGACTTTCAGGAAAAGACACGCCTGCTGCAAAAGACCCACCCCTTGCCCGGCGCGGCACAGGGCGTGGTGGAACGCATGATCAATGAGGCTTTTGGCAGCTGAGGGGGGGGCGCGAGCGGTGGTGTGCGGAAAGCTGTGTAATGCTGCGCATCCCGCCGCACGGGCACCACAGAGGCGCCAGCATAGTGGTCCGCACAGTCCTCTGTGCGGCTCGTGCCACCCAGCGCTCTCTGTTATTCCAAATCTTCCGCGCGTGTTTTACATCATGCCGACATGGGCATGGGCGTTGGGTTTCTGCGAAGGCAAATCGTAGCTCGCAGTTCAGGGGGCTCGCGTGCCGCACAGAGGATTGCCTTCGGCTGGCTTCGCGTTGTGCGGACCACTATGGGGGCCTCTTCACTCACTCCGCCTTTGCTTTGCCTTTGCCCTTCTTTCCGGGCTTGTCTTTCTTGCCATCCAGCGTGTAGGGCGGGTTTTCAAAGGGGACTGGATCGGCGGTGACGCGCGGATCGCCGACGGCTTTGAGTTTCTCCAGCAGCTCGGCGGCCATTTTGGTTTTCACTTCGGCGTAGGCGGCTTCATTGGCCACGTTGATGGTGGAGTCTGGATCTTTGCTGAGGTCGTAGAGTTCTTCTTCGGGGCGCTTGGCAAAGGCGTAGTCAAAGTACCACTTGTACTGCGAGTCGTGGCGGTGCTGGATGAGCCAGGCTTTGGCGGGGGAGGCGTCCATGTCGGGGAAGGCCACATAGGTTTCGTTTTCCATGTCTTCCTGGCTCGGTGTGAAGCTGTCGGTGAGCAGCTTGGAGTCGCCCATGGGCATGCGGTCGGGCTTGAAGTTGTGGATGTAGAGGAAGCCGTCCTTGCGCAGGGCGCGCTGGGGGTAGGGGAGGTTTCCTTCGCGGGCGATGCTGACATGGCGCTCGCGGCCGGTGATGACGTAGTCGCGCTCTTTTTCGATGCGGCCTGATTGGCCGGACTTCATGAGGCTGACGAGGCTTCTGCCATTCACACCTTCAGGGATCTTTGCCCCGCCGATCTCCATGAAGGTGGGAGCGAGGTCCATGAGGTTCACAAAGTCTTCGATGTATCGGCCGCCGGGCTGGCCGGGCCAGCGGATGGCCAGGGCCACATTGACGCCGAAGTCATAGAGGTTGCACTTGCCGCCGGGGAAGCCGGGCGCGCCGTGATCTCCGCTGATGACGATGACGGTGTTGTCGTATTCACCGGCTTCCTTGAGCCGGTCGATGATGACGCCGACCTGCGCGTCAAAGGCCTGGATTTCGCCGAGGTAGCTGCCGAAGTCTTCGCGGAACTCGGGCACGTCGGGCAGGTGCTTGGGCAGTTTGCCTTTGAGGTCGTCGGGGTTGATGCCCCACTGCGCCTGGCCGCTGCCTTTGACCCATTTGCGGTGCACATTGGTGGGACCGTGCCAGAAGACGAAGGGGGCGCCCTTTGGACGCGCGGCGAGGAAGCTGTCAAAGTTTCCGCGCACCTCGTCGTAGATCTGCTGCTTGGCGGCCTCCACGGCGACTCCCTGCTGCATGAGCTTGTCCACGTTTTGGGAGAACTGATTGCAGCGGCCTCCGCTTTTCTGATATGCGTGGGCCTGTCCGCCGTAGGGCGCATCGGCGGGCTCTCCGGGGCCCCAGACTTTGAAGGATTTGCCGAGGTGGTAGCCCTGGTCTTTGAGCTGCAGCGGGTAGCTGGGGATGGCGGGATCCCACACGGCACCGTTGAGGATGGCGGCGCGGCCGCAGTTGAAGAAATAGCGGCCGGAGAGCAGTGCGCTGCGGCAGGGCGTGCAGCTCGGCGCATTCACATACGCCCGGCTGAAGAGCGCCCCCTCGCGGGCGATGCGGTCGATGTTGGGTGTTTTGACGACCTGATTGGGCGAGGGAAATTTCTCGTGCTCGGCGTAGATGCTGGCGTAGCGGCCCCAGTCGTCGGCAAAGAGGAAGAGGATGTTCAGCGGCTTGTCCGCAGCGGCGGCGAGGGAGGTCAGGGCTAGGCAGCAGAGCAGGAGATGGCGCATGGTTGCGTCATAACGGGAGGCTGGCGCGTAAACCTTCGCCAAAAATGAGCGTAAACTGCACATCGACACCCCGGTGCCGCTTTCATATTTAATGCATGATTCACCCACTTCTCGACACCACCCAGGTCATCAGCGTCATCCAGCAGGACGGTGTGCCGTTTGAGGTATGTGCGGAGGCGCTGGCCAGTCATGACCGTGGCCGGAACCTGCTGACGGTGGAGCTGCGCGCCTTTCTGCGTGCGGAAAAGCACGACCACATCGGAGAGGTGTACTCGCCAGCCTGGCTGCCCGCGCCGCAGAAGATCACCGAGCATGTGGACGCCGAAGAGGCGCATGCCGTGGCATCTGATGTGCTCTCCAACTGGAGGCATAAAGTGGAGGGCAGCCTGCCTAAATGAGCACTCACAAACCTTTGTCTTTGTGGGTTGCACAGAGATCGAATCACCCCATGAATGCGCGCACATGAAGAATTATAGAATCCTCTGCCTCACGACGACCCTGACGTGTGCCTCCTGCAGCGTGGGCCCGGACTTCAAACTGCCCGAGGTGCTGATGCCCTCCAAATGGAAAAACGGCGGCAGCCAGGTGAGCACGGCGGACATCCCCGTGCCGGGAGAGTGGTGGAAGCTCTTTGGCTCCTCCGAGCTGAACAAGCTGGTGGAAAATGCGATGACCAACAACCAGCAGCTGCGCGGCGCCCTGGCCCGCGTGGAGACGGCGCGTGCGCTGGTGGGCGTGCAGCAGGCCAGCTGGTTCCCCACGCTGAACATGCGCGACGGCATGCAGTATGAGCGCCTCTCGCAGAGCTCCTTTGGCGCCAACCTGCCGCCGGGCGTGACGCTGCCCAAGCTGCAGCGCCGCCGCTACCAGAGCCTGCTGGAAGAAAGCTGGGAGGTGGACATCTGGGGCCGTGTGCGCCGTGCGGTGGAGGGATCCAAGGCGGCCCAGTTTGGCGCGCTGGAGACGGTCTCCGCGCAGCGTCTGACCATCGCCGCCGAAGTGGCGCGTCTGTACTTCCTGGCGCACTCGCTGGACCGGCAGATCGATGTGGTGATCAGCACGCAGAACTGGCGTGAAGAAGCGCTGAAGCTGCAGGAGTCCCGCTTCAAAGGCGGTCTGGCCAATGAAATGGACGTGGCCCGTGCCAAGACGGAGCTGGAGCTGGCGCGCAATGACCTGGCGGCGCTGGAGCGCCAGCGTGGCAATGCAGAGAACGCCCTGGCGGTGATCTGCGGCGAGATCCCCTCGAATTTCAAGCTGGCCAAGCACTCCGCCATGCCGCAGCCGCCGCGTGTGCCCGGCGGCATGCCCGGCACGCTGCTGCAGCGCCGTCCTGACATCCGTGCGGCGGAGCAGAAGATGCGCGAGGCGAATGCGAAGATCGGCGTGGCCAAAGCGTCCTTCTACCCCGCCTTCAGCGTGAACGGCTCCGGCGGTCTGGAGAGCATCGGCACCTTTGCCTTCTTCGACCAGCGCAGCCGCATCATGACGATCGGGCCCAGCATGACGCTGCCCATCTTTCAGGGCGGCAAGCTGAAGGCCAACCTGGCATCTGCCAAGGCGGGCTATGAGGAGACGCTGAACAACTACAAGCAGACCATCCTGGTGGCGCTGCAGGAGGTGGAGGACAGCATGCTGGACGCCAGCGCCTACGACAAGCAGGCCAAGGCACTGGACGCAGCCATCGCCGCAGCGCAGGAGACGCAGCGCCTGGCGGAGCTGCGCTACCAGAAAGGTCTGGCCAGCTACTTTGAAGTGGTGGACGCCAACCGCACTGTGCTCAATGCCAAGCTGCTGGCCGCCCAGGTGCAGGGTCAGCGCCTGATGGCCAGCGTGGCCATGCTCAAGGCGCTGGGCGGCGGCTGGAAGTGATGTGGCAGGGATGGTGCTTCATTCAGATCCCGCTGCGTGCTTAATCTTCCCGTCTTCTTCCTCAGTCTGGTGTGCCTGGTGGTTTACGGTTTTGCCGTGCCCAGGCTCTTCAGGCCATCGGGCAGCGGGAGGGGGCTCTTCACGCGGCTCAAGCTGACCATCACGCTGCTCTTCATGGGACTGCCGGTTTGGGGGATGGCGCATGCGATGTTTTATCGCGCAGAGGCGTGGTGCCAGATCGCTGCAGTGGCGCTGGGCTGCGGCAGCATGGCTTTGTTTTTCTGGTCATACAGGCAGCACGGCACGCAGATGCCTGGGCGTGTCTTCAGCCCGGACGTGCCTGCGGCCATCGTCACCAGCGGGCCTTATGCGCGGGTGCGGCACCCCATCTATGCAGCGTACCTGCTCTTCATGCTGGGGCTGGTGGTGGGCACGCAGAGCACCGTGGCCGCGCTGATGTGGCTGCTGCTGGCCGCGACATACCGCCATGCCGCGCGGCAGGAGGATGAACTGCTGGCTGGCTCTGCGCATTCCGACTTCTACCGCCGCTACATGCAGCAGTCAGGCAGGCTGCTGCCCTGGAATGTGTGGCGGAAGCGTGAGGTGTGAGGTGGCCTACTTCACCTGCACCCAAACTGGTGACGACCAGGCCATGTTGCCGTCGGCTTGCTCCACGCGGAGGTAGTAGCGGTTTTCTCCGGGGAGCGGGGTTTCATCGGTGAAGGTCTGGGCAAAGGTCTTCGCCTTGGGCTCCCACTGCTGGTGGTTCTGCTCATTGCGCACGAGGGTGACGCGCTTGATCTCGGCGGTGCCGTCGATGCTGAATTTCAGCACCGGCTTGCCGCTGAGGGCGATCTCGGTGCCGAGGAGGTGGTCGTTGCAGGAGAACTCGACGAAGATTTTGTCCGTGGCGGCGATGGTGCGGCGGGCCTGGATGCCCTCGATGATGCCCTCACGAGTGAAGTCCTTCACATACACGCCGCCATAGCTGGTGTGGGTGGAGATGTGGTCGCTGTCCGCCCAGACGCCGAGCTTGTGCCCCAGCTCCAGCGCGTGCTGATAGACGCCGTTGTTTTTCACCGTGAAGCTGCGGATGGGCTCTCCCACCACCGGGGTGCCGATGACGTCTGAGGAATGATTGTACGGCTGGCCGGCACGCATGCCCACGGTTGGCTGGGGGACATTGAGCCCCTCGTAGCTGACGCGTGCGCCCTGGTAAATCTCGATCACGTTTTCGATGCGGTGATCCACGGGCGGCATCTGGTCCCAGTCGGTGCCCATGCTGGTGGCGCCGGTGTGGCTGATGGCGGTGACGGGCCTGCCATAGCGCACGAGCACGTCCCACAGCTCGGTGGGGTGCAGCTCGGCGGGGCCGTCTGTCTTGACGGGATAGAGCGCCTGCCAGGGAGACTCCAGGTAGTTCTTGCGCTGGATGTACACGATGGGCCCGCCGCGCTGGGCAAAGATGACATTGCGGTGGCCGAGCGGCCATTTCTGCTCGCGCTCGTAGGCGTACATGCTCATGAAGAAGCCGGGCGCGTAGAAGATCTCGGTCATCTTCTGGTTCAGCCACCACTCGTAGGGGTGGTAGATCTTGGCGATGTCCGTGTGGTCGCTGAGGCCCAGGGAGTCCAGCTTGCCCATGTCCCAGGCGTAGCGGTACTGCTCCAGCACGCAGCCGTCATTGGCGGTCACGCAGTTGGAGATGTCGGTGTGGCGATGGTAGTCGCCCCAGTAGAGCTTGTAGCTCACGCCGTTGTGAGTCCAGGTGTGGCGCTCGGCGCGGTCGCGCTCAGGCGTGGTGGCATTGATGTAGGCGGCAAAGGGCTCGCGCGCTTTCACCACGGGAGCGGTCACCAGAGGCAGCTCGGCGGTGGTGTCGATTTTGGCAAGATGCACACCGGTGGTCAGTTGCAGCTTGGAGGTGCGCAGATCGGTGCTCCACGCCATCCACAGGCTGCCGTCTTTTCCGAGAGCATGCGTGGTCTGGCGGTCCTGCGTATAGACGCTGTCGGGGATCACATGCGGCTGCGTCCACTGCCTGGTGGCGGCGTCGTAGCGCGTGAGAGCGATCTGCCAGCAGAAGTTTTTGAAGTAGCGCACGGTCAGCCACGGACGGCCTGCGGCATCCAGCATGAGGTGGGGCAGATTCACCGCGCCGATCTCATTGGGGGCGGGCTTGCCTTTAGCCTTGGCCTGTGCGGCCTGGGCCTTGGCGCGTTCTTCCGCCTTGGCTTTCGCTTTCGGGTTGTTGGCGCGGGGAGCGTTGGCATTGGCGCCTGCGGGGCCTTTGGGCACGGGCAGGGCTTTCAGGAGTTCATCCGGGCCGGGCAGCTCCTCCACCTTGCCTGAGGCGAGATCCCAGTAGGCGATGACGAGATCGCGCCGACCATTCAGCCCCACCTGCCCGCCGTGGGCGCGCATGTCCAGGCCCCACTGCTCGTTGCCGCGCTCGCAGGCCAGCCAGACGCCCTTGCCATCCTGGGCGGTGATGGCGTTCACGCGGCCCTCGTAGCGACTGGTGGCGATGAGCTGCTTCGTTTCTCCCACCTTGAGGTCTGCACCCAGATGCGTGGCGTAGATGTTGAACTCATTCCCACGAGAGGAGTCGTGGCAGATCCACGCGCCGCCTTTGGGATCAAAGGCCACACAAGGTTCCCATTCGCCGCTGGGTTCCTTCGTCACCTGGATCTCCTCGGACCACACGCTTTTCTTCACATCATAGACGCGGCAGAAGATGTCTCCCAGCGTGCCGCGCATGCTCTGCCACACCACCCAGACATGGCCGGCGGAGTCGGTGGCGGCCTTGGCAAAGGCGTTGCCGCCATTCGGGGAGCTGGCCAGGATGGTGATGTCCCCCTGCACCTTGCCTTCGCGGATGCGCGCCGTGCGCAGCTCCATCACATCCTTGTCATTCACCTGGGACCACACGGCATGCAGGGTGCCGCTGCCATCTGCCGCCAGCGCAGGCTGGTGGATGATGCCGGGCTGGCCGAGGGTGAGCACATCGCTGAGCGCGCCGTCTTTGAGCTGCGCCAGATGCAGCGTGTCCTGCCTGCCATCCCACTGGATGAAGGCCACCTGCGGCGTGCCGCCTGCATCCACACACAGGGAGGGGAAGTCGGACTGGCGGCCCTCATGCCGCAGCGCGTGGGTCTGCGTCAGCAGGTTCTGGGCGGAAAGCGCGGAGGCGCAAAGCAGGAAGAGGCAGGCAGGGCGGAGCATGCCGTGTAAACAGGCCGGTTGCTGAATCCTTTCAGGCAGCCATGGAGGAGCGGGCCACCTGAAGTCAGATGACCAAAGCCACATCATGAAGCCTGTGATAAGCAATTGGATTAATCTCGATGGGACATTGAGCCGATGATATAGGCGCTCAAATTGATGATTCTGCTGTATCGCGGTACGATTTTATTTGAGACGGGATTCAATGCGGCTAAGGGGGCTTTGCGATTGCAGCGGGGTGTAAGCAGCGAGTGAGTGACTTGCTCCGCCTGAACCACACAGTTGATAAGCATGATGAGTGACAAACAAGCACCCTTGGCATGTGGTGGTCTATTTCAAGATCTGGCTTACAAAGGCATCTGCTAATCACCCAAATAGATCGATCCGCTACTCTTATTTAATTTTTAAGATTTCAGGCAAATGCAGCACATTTTTTCCTCCGATCTCCGCCGTTCCTTTCATCGTCTGACCCGCAGAGCCAGGGCTTGTTTTGCCGGTATGGCTCTCCTGGCCGCGCTCACCACGGCAGCGCAGGCGGGCATCACGCAGCTCGGCAGCCAGAGCAGCCAGTACAGCACCAGCAACACCCTCGCAAACTTCACCGTGCAGGCCGGTGGCAACCGCCTCCTGGTGGTCACGGCGGGGGACCCGAGCAACAAGACGCCCCCCTCGACGGTCACCTTCAATGGCTCGGCCATGTCCCTGGCCAATTCCACCAGCGACAACAGCGTCGCCTGCGACGCCATTTTCTACTACAAGGTGCCTGGCACCGCCGCCGCCACCGGAGACATCGTGGTCACTTTCGCAGACACCGGCAACAACCACTACATCAGCGCCGTGGCCTTTTCCGGGGTGGACCAGACCAATCCGGTGGACACCAACGGGCCCAAGATCTCCGGCAGTGTCACCACCACAGGCGACTCCCTGGTGGTCAGCAGCCAGACAGGCTCTCTGGTCTTTGACCACTGCGACACCTGGCGCAGCGATGCCCAGGCGACCGAGAGCCCCAGCGCCAGCCAGACGCTGATCAGCGATGCCGGGGGCGTCATCACCGGAGGCGGCGGTTATGGACGGTACCAGACCAGCACGCAGCCGGGGGCCTCATCGGTGACGATGAGCTGGACTGGTAATGCCCAGGCCATTCTTCATCTCACGATGAACATCCACCCCGCGCAAATCTCCTGGGGCACGGCCACCAATATCTCCGGCGACACCGATGTGAGCACCACCGGCAGCCTCGTCGGAGCCTTTGTGTTTGGAGACACCGGCGTGGGCTCCACCACGGTCAATGGCGTGACCTTCCAGGGGTTTGCTTTTCCAAACGGTTCATCATCTCCTGTTACCTCGGGCAACTTCACGGTGGGGACCTCGGGAGCCACAGGGTACACGAATGCTGGTGCAGGGTCAACCAGTGCTCCGTTTACGGGACTCTCATCAGGTTATCAGGCACTGGTAGGAGGTAAGCCCCTCTCTAGCGGAGGCAATATCACAATAACCATGGCAGGACTGACCCCTGGTGCGACGTATGCCGTTCAGTTTTGGACAAATGGAAGCAGTGCATCCCTTGTTCCCAGGAACAACCCGATTGTTTACGATGACGGGGCAGGCAGCAGTGTTTCCATGTCTTCTAACAAGACGAATACGGTTGGTGATTTGGGGCAGTACGCCATCGGAACTTTTGTGGCAAGCGGCACCAGCCAGACTCTGAGTGTGAGTAGTGCCGCCTTAGGCCGTTTCACAAACGCCTTCCAGCTTCGCCAGACGGCGGCTGCCCCGGGGGCGCCCACCGTCACGGGCATCTCGCCTGCCTCAGGCTCCACAGCAGGCGGAACGGCGGTCACGATCACCGGCACGGGCTTCACCGGAGTCACGGGCGTGACGATCGGCGGCACCGCCGCCACGGGCGTCAGCCTGGTCAGCGACACCAGCATCACCTGCACCACGCCGGCAGGAACGGCTGGCACAGCCAGCGTGCTGGTCACCAACCCCAGTGGCACCAATACCGCGAACACGCTCTACACCTATCTGGCGCCTCCGGTGGCGGTGGCAGACGGCGTATCTCCTCTTTACTCGACTCCGGTGAATCAGCAGTTTGGGCGCACGGCACCTGGAGTGCTGGGCAACGACACGCTCAATGGCGGCAGCATCTCCAGCTACGGCGCCAGCACGGGCGCCGAGCAGACGACCATCGGCAGCGCGGCGTCCACCGCACAGGGCGGCACCATTGTGCTGAATGCCAATGGCAGCTTCACCTACACGCCCCCCGCCAGCTATTCGGGCAATGACACTTTCAAATACAAGCTGACCAATGGCGGCGGGTCTTCCACCGCGACGGTGACGATCTACGTGGATGTGCTGCCCACGGTGAGCAGCACCGTGCCGGCAAACAACGCGACGGGCGTGGCCCTCAACAGCACCATCACAATCAACTTCAGCGAGGCGATTTCGACGACCGCCGCGTTTACGGTGACGGACACGACGGCGTCTTCCAGCGTGGCCTTCACCCAGTCGCCGACGGATGGCAACACCACCACCGCCTTTACCCTGACGCCGACGAGCGCGCTGGCCGCCGGCCACGTGATCACGGTGACGGTGCTGCACTACCAGACAGCGGATTCAGACGCCGGCCTCTCGATGCAGTCTGACTACGTCTTCTCCTTTGCCACATCGCCACCGCCAGTCGCCGTGAATGACCCTGATACGCAGGGCACCCGCTACCAGGTGGTCTCCGGCGTGCTGTTTGACAGCGCGCTGTCAGGCTCGCCGTCCTCCATTCTCGCCAACGACACTGTCAACAGCGGCAGCCTGACTTACGGCGCGACGGGACCGAGCTCCAACACAGCGGTGGACGGGACCACGACGATCACCACGTCCAATGGAGGGACGGTGCTGCTGCGGGCCAATGGCACCTTCACCTACACATCTGCCGGGGGGTATGCGGGGAATGACAACTTCTTCTACAATCTGACCAACGCCGTCGGGTCCTCACGCGCGCAGGTTTTGTTCAAAGTCAACGCGGTGCCCACCGTCACCAGCATCTCGCCCAGCCTGGGGCCGCTGGCGGGCGGTACATCGGTGGTTATCACCGGAACCAACTTCACAGGAACGACCGGAGCGGCGGGGGTAAAATTTGGCGCCACCAATGCCACGAGCTACACGGTGGACAGCGCCACCCAGATCACCGCCACTACGCCTGCGTCTGCCAGTGCGGGCACGGTGGATGTCACTGTGACCAACTCCGGCGGCACCAGCGCCATTAATGCGAATGACCAGTTCATTTACTATCCTCTGCCCACAGTCACCGGCATCTCACCGTCCACTGGTCCCGTGGCTGGCGGGACGGTTGTGACCATCACAGGAACAAATCTGTTGGGAAACACCTCGGTGAAGTTTGGCTCTGCCAGCGCCACCAATATCCTGCCTAGCGGCGATGGCAAGTCGGTCACTGCTACCTCGCCTGCAGGCACAGGCACGGTGGATGTCACCGTCAGCACCTACGGCGGCACCAGCGCCACCTCGGCGGCGGATCAGTTTAGCTATGCCTCACCTGATCTGACAGTGAGTGAGGGACACTCGCCCACGACATTCCTTGCCGGGCAGACAGGTACGCTGACCTTTGCCGTGAGCAACACGGGTACTGCGGCGACTACGGGCACCATTACCTTCAGCTGCCCCATGCCGACGGGTCTTACGATCACATCGGTGGCCACAGATGTTACATGGGATTTTACCGCCACCACGTCAACACAGCTGACGGGTTCCCGGACCACGGCGCTGGGCGCAGGGGTCACGGCTGCAAACATCACCGTGAGTGTCAGTGTGGCCGGCAACGCCCCCGCTTCGGTGACGCCTACCGCCACGGTGGGTGGAGGCGGTCAATCCAACACCTCGAACGACTCCGGCTCCGACACCATCACGGTGATCCAAGCTCCCACCATCACCAGCATTTCGCCCACGTCTGGGCCTGCGGCGGGCGGCACGAGTGTGACGATCACCGGCACGAACTTCACGGGAACCACCGGGGCTGCGGGGGTGAAATTTGGCAGCACGAATGCCACCAGCTACACCGTCAACAGCAACACTCAGATCACTGCCACCTCCCCTGCGGGCACGGGCACGGTGGATGTCACCGTCACCGCTCCCAGCGGCACCAGCGCCACCTCGGCGGCGGACCGGTTCAGCTATCTCTCCGCCACGCAGGCCATCGCGTCGGTGGCTCTCACGCAAAACAAGGCGGTCACAGCCTTCACCCCCGTCACCAGCAGCGGCGGCGTGGCCACCATCAGCTACGGGGTCAGCCCCGCGCTGCCCAGCGGGCTGAGCTTCAGCACCAGCACGGGAGCCATCACCGGCACGCCGACGGTCACATCCGCCGCCAGCACGTACACAGTGACAGTGACGGACGGCAACAGTGTCACCGCCAGCCAGACCTTCAGCCTGACGGTGAACAGCGCGGTGACCGCCACGCAGGCCATCCCCTCCAAGACGCTGACGCAGAACCAGCCCTCGGCGAATTTTACCCCCGTCACCGGTGGCGGCGGTACGGGCACGCTGAGCTACGGCGTCTCTCCAGCGCTGCCTGCGGGACTGACGCTGAGCACCAGCACCGGAGCCATCACGGGTGTGCCTACCGTTACGTCCTCGGCCACGACGTACACAGTCACCGTGACAGACAGCAACAGCGCCTCGGCCAGCAACACCTTCAGTCTCACGATCAACAGCGCGGTGACGGCCACGCAGGCCATCGCCTCCAAGACGCTGACGCAGAACCAACCCTCGGCGAATTTCACCCCCGTGACCGGTGGCAGCGGCACCACGCCGCTGAGCTATGGCGTCTCTCCGGCGCTGCCCACGGGGCTGAGCTTTAGCACGAGCACTGGGGCCATCACGGGCAGCCCGACGGTCACGTCCTCGGCCACGACGTACACGGTGACGGTGACGGACGCCAACAGTGCGACGGCCAGCAACACCTTCAGCCTCACGATCAACAGTGCGGTGACCGCCACGCAGTCGGTGGCCTCCACGACCCTGGCGCAAAACCAGGTCGCCACCTCATTCACACCCGTCACGGGTGGCAGCGGCACGCCCGCGCTGAGCTACGGCATCTCCCCGGCGCTGCCCACAGGGCTGACACTGAACACCAGCACGGGCGCCATCACCGGCACTCCAACCGTGGCATCTTCCACCACCACCTACACGGTGACGGTGACAGACAGCAACGGCGCGACGGCCAGCAACACCTTCAGCCTCACGGTGAATCCGGGCGTGAGCATCGCCGCCACGACGGCCACGGCGGTGGAGGGCGGCACCACCGGTGTCTATACCTTCACTCGTGGCAACAGCAGCGGCGATCTGACGGTGAACTTCCAGCTCGATGCCTCCAGCACCGCCACGGCGGGAACGGACTTCACGCTGTCCTCCACGCAGACGCTTACCTTCAGCACCTCCAGCGGAGCCGGCACCCTGGTGATCCCGAATGGCTCCTCCACCGCCACCATCACCCTCACCGCGTTGGTGGAATCTCCGAATCCGGCCGAGGCGGCTGAAACGGTGCGCCTTAATCTCTCTGCGGGCACGGGCTATGCCGTCAACGCCTCCCCGGCGGACAACGCTACCGTGACGATCGCCACGAACAGCTTCTACGTCACCACCACAAGCGACAGCGGCACGGGCTCTCTGCGTCAGGCGCTGCTGAATGTGAACACGCTGGGCGGCACGCCCACGGTCACCTTCTCCGATGGCACCGGAGGCACGGTGAACTTCACCGATGCCACGCCGGACACCATCACGCTGACCAGCGGGGAGATGCAGGTCACTTCATCCCTGGTGATCGCAGGACCGGGAGCGAACAAGCTGACGATCGATGGCAATGGCGCACGCATTCTCAACCTCGCCAGCATTTCCAGCTATGCGATTTCGGGCATCAACTTTGTGAACGGCAGCGGTAACGGCGGATCTGCCATCCTGAGCCAGACATTCGGAGTCCCCTGCGCAGGGAGTGTGGTCGGCTGCTCCTTCAGCCAGCACACGACGAATTCATTTGGGGGCGCCATCTTCCATCATGCTTTGTCTGGGGTGACTTCCACGATGGACGTCATCGGATGCTCCTTTGCCCAAAACTCATCTGCTGGCGGAGGCGCCATTGGTGTTCAGGGTGGCGGTGGAGCAGGAGGAGGCAGCGCCGTTCTACGCGTGACGAACTGCACCTTCTCGCAGAACAGCGCCACTTACGGTGGTTCGATTTACAGCTGGGGTCAGAGCGGCACCAGCACTGCAACGATCATCAACAGCACCTTTGCAGGCGGGAGTTCGACGAATGACGGCGCCGACTTGCTGGCGGATCAAAATGGCACGATCCAGGTGGGCAACTCCATCCTGGACTCGACTGGTGCGGCTGTTGCCGCCATCAACGGCGGCTCCCTAGTCTCCCTCGGGCACAACATCACCGCTGGTGCAACCGGGCCGGATGATCACTCCACCGACCTCCTCAGCACCGATCCGCAGATCAGCACGCTGGCGAACAACGGCGGCACCACGCTGACGATGGCGCTGAGCAATGGCAGCCCGGCCATCAATGCAGGCAGCAATGCGCTGCTGCCTGCAGATACGTATGACCTCAATGCCAACAGCAACACCGCAGAGGCCATCCCCTTTGATCAGCGCGGCACGGGCTTCCCACGTGTGCAGGGCACGACGGTGGACATTGGTGCCTTTGAGGCGCTGCTTTACACACCGACGCTCAGCGCCACCACCACCAATGAGGACACGCAGAGCAGCAGCGGGCTGGTCATCACCGCCAACACGGCTGATGCCGGCGGCACCGCCAATTACAAGATCACCGGCATCACCGGCGGCACGCTTTACAAGAACGACGGCACCAGCTCCATCAGCTCGGGCGACTACATCACCAAGGCGGAAGGCGCGGCAGGTCTGAAGTTCTCTCCTTCGGCGGATGCCTTCAGTCCTTCGACCACTTTTGGCTTCAATGTGCAGGCTGCGCTCAGCGCCACGGACTCGGATCTGCGCGGCAGCGTGGTGGCTGCCAGCATCACGGTCAATCCGGTGGCCGACACGCCCTCCGTCACCGGCTCTGCCACCACGCAGAACATCCAAAGCGTGAGCGGGCTGGTGATCTCGCGCAATGACGTGGACGGCTCTGAAGTGGCTTACTTCAAGATCAGCAACATCGTGAACGGCACACTGTATCTGAATGATGGCACCACGGCCGTCAGTGCGGGAGACTTCATCACCTACGCGCAGGGCAGCGCCGGGCTGAAGTTTACACCTGCGCTGGACTTCACCGGCGTGGCCAGCTTTGAAGTGCAGGGCTCCATCGACAATGCAGGCACTGGCCTGAGCGGCACCGCCACCGCCAGCATCGCCGTGGGCACGGTGAATCCGACGCCGACGCAGCTCGTGCCGACAGATCCGGTGACGGGCAATCCACTGCCTCCTGGCTCCTCGTATCCCGTCATCAGCCAGACCGGCACGCTGGAAGTGCGGGTCAGCATCAAGAACACCACCGCCTTCCCGATCAACGGGTTCCGCCTCAGCGTGGACTACAGTGCCTACCTGGCCACGCTGCCCAGCCTGCGTCTGTATAACAGCACCAGCGCTCCTGGCGTGGTGCCTGCCTACATCGACTATCCGTTCCCGGTGGCGGTGGGAGACACGGTGAGCCTGAAGCTGCAGTTCTACACCAGCACGCGCAAGCTGCCAGATCCCTTCAGCCCGCCGCTGTCGGTGACGAAGCTCTCGGCCTCGGAGGTGTCCAGCACCGACGGCAGCGGCGTGCAGCCGCGCATCTACTCCCTGTCCAACGGCCGGATCCTGCTGGAGTGGGACTCCACACCCGGCCACTGGTACCGCGTGAAGTACAGCTCCGATCTGGTGAACTGGTATGACAGCCCGGTGCCGGTGCAGGCTCCGGCCAACCGCACGCAGTGGGTCGATGATGGCGCGCCGTTTACCGATGTGCCGCCGTCCTCGGTGCCGTCCCGCTACTACCGCGTCAATGAAATCTCCGCGCCGACGCCGTAAGCCCCTGCGCCTCCCGCTTCTCTCATTTCAAGACTCACCTTCAATGCCGCCTTTATCACTCTCAATGAAAGCCGCTGCTGTTCGCACCACGTTTGCCGCCCTGCTGCTGGGCCCGCTGGCCCTCACCTCCCAGGCCGAGCCCGGGCAGTGGAGCTTTGGCGCAGGCTACGCCCCCATCGTGGGGCTGCGCACGGAGTTCAGCGGTTTTGGCAACTTCCAGAATCCCTTTCCAGTGCCCGCTCCTGCTGGTGGCACCAACTACTTTTACACGGATGGCTCGGTGCAGGTGGACATCTCCGGCAACGCAGGCGGCCTGACCAACTACTGGTCGTACAACAACGCCTCGCAGTATGATCCTGCGGCCTTTGGCGGGCAGGGGGCCATCAACTACAGCACGCTGGGCGGCAGCGTGAGTGGTGCAGGCTCGGTGGTGGACAGCAGCGTGGCGGCCGCAGCGGGCTTTGAAATGCACGCCTATCTGGATCTGGGCAGCGTCACCTTTCTGCCAACGATGGCCGCCGGGCGCAGCGCCACCTGGGGCATGCGCACCGGGCTGCAGTATGCGCGGGTGAACAACAGCAACAACGCAGGGCAGGTGGGCGCAGTGGGCACCATCACGGACTCCTTCAATCTCAATGGGGTGATCCCGCCAGCGGCACCCTATGTGGGCACCTTTCTGGGCCCAGGACCGCTGCTGGGAGACACACCCACGCGCACCACGGGCACGGCAGTCGCGGCCATCAGCGGCTATCGCCAGCTGGATGTGCAGTTGTTTGTGAGCACCTTTGGCAGCTACGTGGCGCTGCCGGTGGCCAAAAATCTGGACGTGATGCTGGAAGGCGGAGCGGTGCTGGCGCTGGCCAATGGGAGCTACAAGTACGAGAGCAGTGTGACGGTGCCGGGAGTGGGCACGCAGGTGACGAGCGGAGGGAAGTACACCACCAAGCTGCTTCCGGGGGTGTACTCCAGCGTGGGTCTGGCGTGGCATGTGACAGACCAGTTCAGCGTGCAGGGAGCGGTGAGGTATCAGTTCATGAAGCAGTTCAACCTGATCGCCAACGGCTCCAACGCCAGCCTCAGCTTTGACTCGGCGCTGGTGCTTTCTCTCAGCGCGATTTACCGCTTCTAGAGAGACGGACTTTTTTCGAATGTGGTGCTTGGAAAAGTTCCACGTCAGGTGCCTATTCGTGGGATGAAGCCCACCAACCTGGCCGCCATATTCCTCACTGCGTTTTCATCTCTCGCCGCCGCCGAGCACGACATCGTCATCTACGGTGGCACCTGCTCCGCCGTCATCGCCGCCGTGCAGGCCAAGAAGATGGGCAAGAGCGTGATCGTTGTGTCTCCGGACAAGCATCTCGGCGGCCTGAGCAGCGGTGGCCTCGGCTTTACCGACACCGGCAACAAGGCGGTGATCGGCGGTCTCTCGCGTGACTTTTACCATCGTGTCTGGCAGCACTACGACAAGGACTCCGCCTGGGTGCAGCAGAAGAAATCCGAATACGGCGGCAAGGGCCAGGGCACGCCTGCCGTGGACGGCGAAAACCGCACGATGTGGATCTTTGAGCCGCATGTGGCCGAGCAGATCTTTGAGGACTATGTGAAGGAATTCGGCCTCGAAGTCGTGCGCGACGAGTGGCTGGACCGCGCCAAGGGCGTGAAGAAAGACGGCGAGAAGATCACCGCCATCACCACGCTGAGCGGCAAAACGTATGAAGGGAAGATGTTCATCGACGCCACCTATGAGGGCGACCTGATGGCAGCGGCGGGTGTGGACTACCATGTGGGCCGCGAGGCGCAGAGCGTGTATGATGAAAAGTGGAACGGCATCCAGGTGGGTGTGCTGCATCACCGCCACCATTTTGGCGCGGTAAAGGAGCCCATCAGCGCCTACAAGATCCCCGGAGATCCCAAGAGCGGCGTGCTGCCCCGCGTGAGCACCGCACCTCCGGGAGAGTATGGCGCTGGCGACAAAGGCGTGCAGGCCTACTGCTTCCGCTCCTGCTACACGAACGATCCGAGCAACCGCGTGCCGTTTCCCAAGCCGGAGGGCTATGATGCCAATCAGTACGAAATCCTGCTGCGCGTGCTGAACACCGGCTGGGGCGAGTTCTTTGAGAAGTTTGACCCCATCCCGAACCACAAGACGGACACCAACAACCACGGGCCGTTCAGCTTTGACAACATCGGCTACAATCACGACTACCCGGAAGCCAGCTATGAGAAGCGCCGCGAGATCATCGCCGAGCACCGGCAGTACCAGCAGGGGCTGATGTGGTTCGTGGCCAATGACCCGCGCGTGCCCAAGAAGGTGCAGGAAGAGCTGCAGACCTGGGGCCTGCCGAAAGATGAGTTCACCGACAATGGAAACTGGAGCCACCAGCTCTACATCCGCGAAGCACGCCGCATGATCGGCGCGTATGTGATGACGGAGAACGAGCTGCTGAAAAAGCGCCCCACTCCGGACAGCGTGGGCATGGGCAGCTACGGCATCGACTCCCACAACATCCAGCGCTACATCACGCCGGAAGGCAATGTGCAGAACGAGGGCGACATCGGCGTCAGCACCAAAGGCCCTTATGAGATCGCCTACGGCTCCCTGGTCCCCAAGAAAGGGCAGGGGAGCAACCTCCTCGTCCCCGTCGCCATGTCCGCCAGCCACATCGCCTACGGCAGCATCCGCATGGAGCCCGTGTTCATGATCCTCGGCCAGAGCGCCGCCACGGCTGCGGTGCTGGCCATCGAAGACGGCATCCCGGTGCAGAGCGTGCCGTATGAGAAGCTGAAGGCGCAGATCCTCAAAGACGGCCAGATCCTGCACTATGACGGACCCAAGACCACCCGCGGCGTGGACCCGAAAACGCTCAAGGGCATCGTCATGGATGACACGGACGCCAAGGTGACCGGCTCATGGCATGAAAGCGGCGCGGCCAAGACCTTCATCGGCGACGGCTACAGCCACGACAGCAACGCCAAGGACGGCAAGAGCAGCCTGCGCTTTGAGCCCAAGCTGACCAAGCCCGGCAAATACCGCCTCATGCTGGCCTCCCCGCCGAACAGCAACCGCGCCACCAACGCCCCCGTGGAGGTGCAGTACGCAGGCGGCGTGAAGAAGCTCAAAGTGGACCTCCGCTCCCCCAAGCCCGGCGAAGGCCTCTACTGGATCGATCTCGGCGAATACGAATGCGGCAACGACACCGCCATCACCATCTCCAACGAAGGCACCGACGGCTATGTGGTGGTGGACGGCGTGAGGTGGGTGCCGGAGGAGTGATGGGGCGGGCTGCTCTGCGGCTGTCTTATACCACGATCTATTGAAAACAGGCCTGTATCTGGGCTGGTAAAGCCGCTGTACGTTTGAGACTGCGGGAGGCGGGGGCTTTGGGAATGGGGGAGTGCGATGCGGTGGCAGTTCACGCCGGGACGAAGGATTCCAGGGACGCGCACAGCGCATCCCTACCCTCCCGAATGGCGCAGCGCGTGCCACAGGGGAGCGCGGACACTCCTGCCCGCCTCTGGGTGCATCCCCACCCTCCAAAGCAGCGCACGCCGCAGGGCTGGTAGGGACGCGCTGCGCGGGTCGTGATGCCTGGGTGCTGAAGGTGGATCCTTGTTACAGCCAGCGCCCTCCTTTCGGCCTGACTGGAGGGTTCTCCCAAGCGTTAAGTTGGGTTTCAAGCTAAATGCAGGTGACGGTGCTCGACGTTTGTGAGAATACTTCGAAGTGATGCATCCTGCCCCTGCGGTCGGAGCTCATTGCGAAAATCATGATGAAAGAGCCGCGTGTTATTTGGTGCGGATAGCTCGTGAACGCTGGGGCAGATGAAGGGCTTCACGCTAAAGTGTGTTGCAAATCGCGAACCTGCCTTTGGGGGAGGGTGACAAACTTCTCTCTTTTTTGGTGTGGGGACAGTGTTTCAGGGTATCGCCCCCCGCTGCCAGCTGTCATCTGTGTGTCGGTCAAATGTTTGCCGATATGCCCGGTTCACACGGCTATTACTGTGCAACTCCGACCCTTTCTTTTAATGTGTCCAATGAACGGCTCACACGGAAGGCAGCCTGACGCGCAGTTTCGTCATTGTTAGCTTTTGCCACTAGCTGCAACCACCTCAAAGCTGACGCCAATGACGGAATAGAACGAGAGGTCCCTATACGGGACAAGGCCTCTGCTGGCGCAATCGCCATGGCTGCGAGAGCAGGGTCACGCGCTCTGTCTAGAATTGCCAGGGCCAATTCTTCGTTTTCCTGGGATTTCTTCGTTCCCAACACCTTGGATGCCCCCATTAAATAAAAATTATCTAAATAATTATTTCCGCTTTTGTCGTATGGGATCTTGGTGATCGATCGGATTTCATTCTTAATAGGAGCGACTTCCTCTTCAGAGAGATCGTTCCGCAGGCCAATTGCTGAAAGCACTTGCACGACATCCGGTGATTTGGACTGGATGTAATAGCGATCCAACAAATGAAATAGATAGGGCTTAAGATCCGGGGATGATTGTATCTCCATTTCCCTTTTTGCTTCCATTGCCATGAGTCTCTTTTTTTCCCGTGCGACTTCTTCGTTGCTCATATTCTCGCCCCAGGGGACAATGTCTGATGGCTTCATAACCAGCCTTTCAACATAGGCCAATCTTGCCGGATCAATGCCGGCTTTCACAGTTTGCACCTGAGCGCTGCCAACGCCAGCAAGCTGCAAGGTGCTGATAACGACCATTATTGTGCCGGAGATTCTTTTCATGGTTTTGATATGAACTGGGCATGGTGAAGGCAGGCGAGGGCTACACGTTTGTCGCCGACATTAGAGCCATGAAATTCGAATATAGAGAATTTGGTGCATCGAGTGCAATGCGCTTAATCTTATGGGAGCGCGGACTCCTGCCCGCCTCTGGGTGCATCCCCACCCTCCAAAGCAGCGCACGCCGCAGGGCTGGTAGGGACGCGCTGCGCGGGTCCGAAGCCTCGGGTCTGTTGCGTCGCAGGCGCTTAAAAAGGTGCGCCGTCCTGGGAGTGTGGCAGTCGGGAGCCGGTGGCCAATGCCTGGGTGCTGAAGGTGGGGCTGCTGGCCTGCGCGGCCATTTTTCCGCTGGCGCTGATCTGCGGTGAGGTGCGGGGCATCCCGCTGGAGTGGCGGCTGATCGACTGCTCCTTCGGCCTGTTTGGCTCCCTGCCGTTGTTTTACTGCCTCCGGCTGGTGCGGCAGATGCGCCAGGGAACTTCAGCCATTTCGTAATTTCCTGCTTTTCTGCTGCGTATGGTTAGGCGACCCCTAACCATCGTCATGCCCTCCATCCGTCATTTGCTCCTCATTGCCGCAGCCTGCGCCACTTCCGCCTTTGCTGCGTATCCCACCTTTACCGTCACGAAGCCGAACGGCGCGCAGCGTGGCACGGAGGTGAAGCTGACGCTCACCGGCACGCAGCTGGATGACTTTGAAGCCCTGATGTTCTTCTCCCCGGGCTTCACGCAGAAGAGCGTGGAAAAGGTGGAGAAAAACAAGGTGGAGCTGACCATCGCCATCGCGCCGGAGGTGCCGCCGGGAAATCACCTGATGCGCATCCGCACCCGCACCGGCATCTCCCACGCACGCCAGTTCTTTGTGGGCATCTTCCCGAACGTGGACGAAAAGGAGCCGAACAGCGACTTTGACACCCCGCAGGTGGTGTCGATGAACTCCACCATCGAAGGCGTGGTGCAGAACGAGGACGTGGACTACTACCGCGTGAGCCTCAAGAAAGGCCAGCGCCTCTCCGTGGAAGTGGACGGCCTGCGCCTCGGCTACACCGTCTTTGACCCCTATGTGGCCATCATCGACAAGGACCGCTTTGAAAAAGCCTCGTCTGACGACACCATCCTGCACCGCCAGGACGGCTACTGCTCCTACGTGGCCGAGGAAGATGGAGACTACACGGTGATGATCCGCGAGTCCTCCTACCGCGGCGGCGGCAACTCCTACTACCGCCTGCACATCGGCAGCTACCGCCGCCCGGACGTGGTCTTCCCAGCCGGTGGAAAGATCGCCACCAAGACCAAGGTGCGCTTCATCGAGAAGGACGGCTCCTTTGAAGAAGAGGCGCAGCTCCCGGCGGAAATTGATCCGGATTACATGATGTTCTCCAAGACGCAGGAGCCTGCGCCTTCCGGCAATCCCTTCCGTCTGGTGACGTTTGACAACGCCTTTGAAGCGGAGCCCAATGAAGACCAGGCCAAGGCCACGGCGGCTCCGGCCTCTCCCATCGCGCTGAACGGCATCATCGAAAAGCCCGGCGACGTGGACTACTTCAAGCTGCCGCTCAAGAAGGGCATGACGGTGGAGCTTCAGGCCTTTGCCCAGAGCATCGGCTCCCCGCTGGACAGCGTGGTGAATGTGTACAATGCCAAGGGCGGCTCCCTGAGCGGCAATGACGACGGCGGTGGCCGCCGCCGCCTGGACAGCAAGTTCAAGGTGAACATCCCTGCCGATGGCGACTACTACGTGCGCGTGACGGACCATCTGGAGCGCGGTGGTCCGAATTTTGTCTATCGAATCGAGCTCATCACCGCTGAGCCGGAGGTCTTCTTTGCCTCCCCGCAGTACACGGTGAATGACAACAACTACCGCCAGTTCATCCCGGTGCCGAAAGGCGGCCGCTATGCCACGCTGGTGAACGTGACGCGCAACAACGTCTCCGGCGACTTCAAGTTTGACGTGCAGAACATGCCGCAGGGCGTGAAGCTGCTGACGGACGTGGTGCCCAAGGACATCGGCAGCGCACCGCTGCTCTTTGAGGCCGCCCCCGAGGCCCCGCTGGGCCATCAGGTGGTGCCGATCACCCTCAGCGCCGTGGACCCAAACGTGAAGACCCGCGGCAAGCTGCGCCAGGAGTTTGACGTCGTGCGCAATGGCAACGTGGTCTATTACACCCAGATCGAAGACCGCCTGCCGGTGGCTGTGGTGGAGGAGGCTCCCTATTCCCTCGAAATCGTCAAGCCCGCCGTGCCGCTGGTGAACAACGGCATCCTGGAGCTGAAGGTGGCCGCCAAGCGCAAGGAGGGCTTCAAGGCCCCGATCCGCGTGTTCATGATCTGGAAGCCCAACGGCGTCAGCGCCCTCGGCGAGCAGACCATCCCCGAAGGCCAGAATGAGTGCACCTTCCAGCTGGACGCAAACTCCGCCGCACCTGCGGGCAAATGGAACTTTACCGTGATGGGCGAGGCCGATGGTGGCAGCGGCCGCATCTACAATGCATCTCCCTTCACCCAAGTGGAAACCGCGCCCGCCTACCTGACGGCACCTGCCATCCCGCTCGTCGCCGTGGAGCAGGGCAAGGAGGCCGTGATGGTGGCCAAGCTGGAGCACCTGCAGCCCTTTGAGGGCGAAGCCAATGCCCAGGTGCTCGGCGTGCCGGACACCATCCCGATCGAGCCCGCCAAGATCACCAAGGACACGAAGGAAGTGGCCTTCAAGGTGAAGACGGATGCCAAGTCTCCCATCGGCAAGCAGGGCAATCTCTTTGTGCGTGTGGACATCCCTGTGAAGGGCACCAACACCACGACGATCCACCGCATCGCGCTGGGTTCCATCCTGCGCATCGACGCCCCGCGCAAGGTGGTGACCCCGCCGCCCGCCGCCCCCGTGGTGGCCGCTGCCAAGCCCAAGGAAGAGGCCAAGCCCGCCGCCGCCCCTGCACCCAAAGTCCTCTCCCGCCTGGAGCAGCTCCGCATGGAAGCCTCCGGCGCGAAGAAGTAACGGACTGAGCCAAAGAACAAAGATTTCCGGCCGGGGCGTCGCCGCCCCGGCCGTTTGTGCATCTCGGGCGGATGGGAAGATGCTGAGCACGCTGCGCCTGCGGCTGCTGATGCATGACGAAATTCCCCCAGCGCGTGAATTGCTCCATGCTGGCGTGGCGTGCGCTGGAGCAGGCGCTGGAGGGGAAGAGTTTTTAGAAGTCCGGGGTTAGTTTTGTTTCCAGTTAAATTTCTAATATCTATACGTAAAGGCCGCCGAAAGCCGAATGCTTCATAGTGATATTTCCAGATTTCGTTCGACCTCTATCAAACTCGAACCCGTCACCAACCTTTACCGATGCTCCGTGACGCAGATAGAAGTGGCCACGGAGACTGGCGCAAGTCTTGTTTAGTAGCTCTAGGTCTATGACTGGGCGTGCTTCCTCGTTGAAGATAAGAAGCCTGTGCGGGCTTCTTTCGATGCGGAAGCAATTCTTCTCATTGATCGTGAACGTATTTCGTACCACTTCTGCAATGATGCGGCCATCTGCACTGAACATTTTTGCATTCAACCAGAACTCATCCCCCTCTTTTCCAACAACCATCATGTCCTCACCATTTTGATTGATTACGACATGTGGAAACTTCTTCGCGATGCATGTGCAGTCAGCTCCCATTAGAATGATGAAATCTGCAATAGAGGACGCTTGTGAAAGTTCGCTCGGCGTCGGCTTTGTTCCTGGAGTCAACAGTCCGGTATTGGGGCGCATAATTTGCGCTAGCTGTTCTAGGAAAGCATTAGCTTCTTTTGGAGTCGTTAACAAACAGGATACATCCACTTGGTGGCTAGATACTTGACAGGCTGAGAGCAGCTTTCTGTACTCCTGCTCCCGTTCCTCTGTCTGCCAGTTGACGTAAAGGAATTGCGCCAAGGAGCCTTTGATGGGGGCGTCGTCGAGGCGCACGGGAAGGAAGCGGCGTTCCTTGTTCAGCGGGTCGCGAAAACGGAACGTGCCGGACTCCAACTTTGCCCAGTCTGAGCCGAAGGCATTCGCGGACATGCAGAGCACCAGCACGCGGGAGTGCTCCAGACCTTCTTCGATCTTGGCCGGGATGCTGTCGCCGGGTTTAAGGATCCATTCATCGAACCACACCCTCACTCCGTCCTTCTTCAATCGCTCGGCGATGTCGCGGACGACTTTCTTGTCCTTGCTGCTGTGGCTGAGGAAGACGTCGTATTGGAAATCGTCGGGCATTGGGTGGCGCTGTTAGGTGATTGTCCGATCAGGGTTGCGCCATCAAAGCGGAAACAGGTGGGATGGCAAGAGGTTGTACCTGAGGGCTGAGCCGAAAAAGGGGAAAGAAGGGAAAAAATCAGAGGGGGCTTCTTTTTTGACCTTTTTCGGCCAACCACATCAGTGGTGGAAGACAAAGGGTTGTCAGGTTTGGTTCGAGGCGTATTTTGAATCATGACACTGACCATGACCATTCCGGACAGACTCGCTGCCTCCATCGGCAGTGCGGTCGATGAGGTGCGCCGTCGGTTCATCGAGGGCTACGCGGTGCAGGCCTATCGTTCCGGCACGTTTTCGACGGCTCAGGTGCGTGAACTGCTCGGCCACGCTTCGCGCTGGGAGACGGAAGATTTTCTTGCCGCTCAAGGTGCCTGGCCTGATCCGACTGCCAGTGAAGTGCTGGATGATCTGAGCAACCTTCGCGATCTTCGTGCCAAGTGATTGTCATCAGCGATACTTCTCCGCTGTGCTATCTCGTTGTCATCGGCCATGTTGAGGTGCTGCCTGTGCTTTATGGCCGCATTTTATGCCCGCCAGAGGTGGTCGCAGAATGCAAGCATCCGCAATCACCTGCCGCACTGAGAGAGTGGATCGCCGCGCCGCCAGACTGGCTGGTTGTGGTTTCATGTGCTTCTTCATGGACTCACAGCGAACTGGACAGCTTGGATGAGGGGGAAGTCGCCGCCATTCGCCTGGCTCATGATCAAGCCGCTGATCTGCTGCTTATGGATGAGCGCAAAGGCCGTCAGATTGCGCAACGTCTTGGGTTCCGTGTCTCTGGTGTTCTAGCCGTCATCGCAGATGCGGCGCGACTCAAGCTGCTCGATTTTGACCAGGCCATATCTAAGCTGACCCAGGATACCAACTTCCGCGTATCTCCAACAGTGATCGAAGCCGTTCGTTCACAACTGTAGCCATACCCATGCCTGAACTCCCTGAAGTCGAAACCACGCTGCGCGGTGTGCTGCCGCATGTGATTGGGAAGAAGGTGCGGGAGGTGATGGTGAGGGATAAACGGATGCGGTGGCCGGTGCCGGATGAGATTCATGAGATGGAGGGCTGCCGCATTGAGTCGGGGGAGCGGCGGGCGAAGTACATGCTGTTTGGCACGGCCAAGGGAACTCTGCTGCTGCATCTGGGCATGTCGGGAAATCTGCGGGTGCTGCCGGCGGACACGCCGTTCAAGAAGCATGATCATCTGGCGATCACGATGGAGGATGGCAGGCAGCTACGGCTGCATGATCCGCGCCGGTTTGGGGCGGCGCTGTGGATCGAGGGAGATCCGGCGGAGCATGCGCTGCTGAAGGATCTGGGGCCGGAGCCGCTGGGAGATGAGTTTACGGTGGAGACTTTGCACGCGGCGTGCGCCGGAAAGACGGCGGCGATCAAGCAGGTGATCATGGACGCGCATGTGGTGGTGGGCGTGGGAAACATCTACGCGAGCGAGGCGCTCTTCATGGCGGGCATTGATCCGCGTCAGGCGGCGGGGAAGGTGACGAAGCCGAAGCTGGTCAAGCTGGTGCAGGCCATCCGCAAGGTGCTGGCGGCTTCGATCAAGATGGGTGGCACGACGCTGCGCGATTTTGTGAACGAGAGCGGTGAGCCGGGTTACTTCAAGCAGACGCTGCGCGTGTATGACCGCGAGGGCGAGCCCTGCCGCGTGTGCGAGACACCAGTGAAGCGCATCGTGCAGGGGCAAAGGGCGACGTATTTCTGCCCGAAGTGCCAGAAGTAGTGCGGGCAATCCTGCCGCGTTTGAGCGCGCTACTTCACCCTGCGGTGACGCAGATCTCCCGCCGATTCCCCGCGAGCTGGGTGGCGAAGACGGGCTGCGGGGCAAAGGAGCGGATGGCCTCGATGAACTCGTGGGCGCGGTCTTCCAGGGCAGGGGAGTTGAGCTTCAGGGTGAGGATCATGCGGCGTGCCTGCACGGCGGACTGGATGCGGCGGATCTCGGGGATGACCTGGGGCGGGGAGAGATTGATGTCGCAGAGCAGCAGGGCGATGTCTTGCGGCAGGTCGTCCAGATGCACGCGGCCCACGGGGGCGCGCCAGTGCTCAAAGCGGGCGCGCTTTTCCTGCGCCAGTTTATCGACACGCGGGTCCATCTCTCCGGTATCGATGCCGAGGACGTTCATGCCGCGCTGCAGCATGGCGTAGGTGGCTCCGCCGGGGGCGCAGCCGAGATCCACGGTGGTGTGGCCGCGTGCGTCCATCTTGTCCCAGCCGCGCCAGGCGAGGGCCTGCTCCAGCTTGAGCCAGGCGCGCGAGGGCACGTCCTCCGGCAGGGTGATGCGCGGCAGGCCGCCCGGCTGGGTGTGCATGCCGGGCTGGTGCTGATGGCAGCCGAGAAAGAGAGGCTCGTCAGCGGTTTCTCCCACGATGACGTCCAGGACCAGATCGCCCGTGGCAAAGGGAAGTCGTGTCTCCAGCAGCACGCCTGCTTGCTGCAGTGCGCGGGAGATGTCTGCGGTCAGCTCGTCCATGCGCTGCCAGTCGGCGGCGGGCACGCCATCCTCATCCGTCACACGGGGAAAGACATGCAGGCGCACGGTGCGGCGGCCTGCGTACTGGCGGGCCTGCTCCACGAGCTCGGGCACCGATTTGCACAGGCCGATGGAGATGCCGCTGACGCGTGCAAAGTGGCTCAGGCTGCCGGGTGGGACAAAGTCCGGGTGGCGCAGCTTCCAGGTGATGAACTGCGGCTTCATGAAGGCGGGCGTGAGCTCGCCGGAGAAGTGGGCGGCGATGTCGCGCTTGAGCGCGGGCTCGGAGCCTGCGCGGCAGGTGGTGAAGCGGAAGGGGGCGTTCATGAGGGAGAAAGGGGAAATTTCAGAAACGGGTATGTCGGCTCAATGGCGTAAAGCTAGGCAGAGTCGATTGCGAAGGTGTGTTTTTCACAACGCGAATGAGCGCGAACAACCGCGAATTTTTCACGAATTTCAGAGTCCGGAATTCCTCTGAATTCGCGGTCATTCGTGGCCATTCGCGTTTAAAATCTCAAATGTGTTCCGCAGGCAATGCAGTCTTGTTTTCAGCAAAAAAGAAAGGCGGAGCCTAGGCTCCGCCCTTCGTGGTGAGATGTTGTCAGGCTGAAAACTTATTCCACACCCTTCCAGGCACCGAAGTTCGCGCCTTCGGAGATCCACTTCTTGATGAGGTCGATGTTGGCGGGGGAGACGCGGTCGCCCTTGCCTTCCGGGGGCATGGCGAGATCGTCGCTGTCCGGGAGGGCCATGGTCTTCACCAGCCAGCTGGCTTCGGGCTTGCCAGCCACGACGTTTTCATTCGGGTATTCCTTGCCGCCCTTCATGATGACCGCAGCGCCGTCCAGACGCAGGCCGCCTTTGGGCTTCTTGATCTTGCCGCCGTCTTCATGCTCCTTCTCGTGGCACTTGAAGCAGCTTTCTTTCAGGACGGGAAGCACCTGCTTTTCAAAGTCCACCTTGCCTGCGTCCTGCGCACGGGTGGTGGAGGTGGTGGAAACGCCGAGGGCGAGCACGGCAGCGAGGGTGAGGGCGAGTGTAGGTTTCATTGGAGGGTTGAGATAAGACGAGGAGACCCGCAAAGATGTTCGCGGGAATTTTGGCGGTCAAGCCGCTTCCCGGCGGGGATCGAAGCCGATTCATAAAAGTGGGGCAAGGTAAATATTTTGGTAGCCTTAAATTATTTCGTCTGGCAGATTCCCATAATTACTGTCATGAGCCGCGCCGCTGCAGCCCGCCCCCCTCGCGCCCGATCCACGGACGAGAAAGAGAGCCCATGGAATGATCTCTTCGGGATCGGCTTTCTCATGGTGGCCTGCCTGCTGCTGCTGGCGCTGATCTCGTATGATCCCCGGGACATGCCCTCGTGGTCCTTTCTGGCGCTCTCTGAGTCCTCCGGGGAGGTGACGCATAATTTTGTGGGCCGTGTGGGCGCTTTGATGGCGGGCCATATGCTGTGGCTCATGGGCTACGCGGCCTACCTGCTGCCTTTCAGCATGACGTGGTTTGGCGTGTGCAAGCTGCACTCCAAGATCAGGGTGACGCGTGCGGCCTGGCTGGGCGTGGCCATCATGATCATCAGCGGCGCGGCGCTGCTGGAGGTGCAGAACCTGCTCACGGAGCGGGATCACTTCACACCGCTGGGCGGTTCCGGCGGGCTGGGCTTTGTCATCGGCGGCACGCTGCTGAAGCACCTGCTGGGAAAGGCTGGCGCTACGCTGCTCCTCGGCACGGCCTACATGGGCGGGCTCTTTCTCGTTACGGGTCAGCATCCGCTATCGGTCATTCAAAACATCCGTGCGGAGATCACCCGCTGGAAGACCGAGCGCGAGGCGCAGCGCCTGATCGCCGAAAAGCTGGCGGAAGAAGCGGCCAGCACCGTGCCCGGCACGCTGACGCCAGTGCCGGAAGGATTGCGAAAGAAGAAGAAGGACAAGAGCGGCGAGATCCGTGGCGACACACCAGTCGCCACCGGCCCTGCGACAAACATGGAGCTGCCGCTGCAGTTTGAGCCGCCGCCGCCCAAGATCATCGACTCCTCCGTGTCCCGCGCGCACGATGACCGCAGCGACAAGCCCAAGCTGGCCGAGGTGTGGGAAAAGAAGCGCGCGCAGAAGATCGAGCAGGCACCGCACGGATCGCTGGGAAATCTCACCAAGCTTTTCAAGGACTACAAGCTGCCCTCCATGGAGCTGCTGAAATGGCCTGAGGACACAGGCCGTGCCCCCACCAACACGAGCGAGCTGCTGGGCATCCAGGCCACCATCGTCAAAGCACTGGCCAGTTTCGGCATCACGGTGGAGCCGGGGGACATCACGCGCGGCCCTGCCATCACGCGCTACGAGGTGCGTCCTGTGGATGGTCTGCGCGTCAGCCGCATCGCCAATCTGGACGCCGACATCGCCCGCGCCACCCGTGCGGAGCGCATCAACATTCTGGCCCCGATTCCAGGAAAGGACACCGTGGGCATCGAGCTGGCCAACTCGGAGAAGACCATCGTGCCGCTGCGCGAGCTGCTGGAGGACGATGTCTTCGTCAATGGCAAGGCCAAGCTGCCGGTGGCGCTGGGCAAGGATGTGTATGGCAAGACGATCATCGGCGACCTGGCCGTGATGCCGCACCTGCTGGTGGCGGGTGCCACAGGCAGCGGAAAGAGCGTGTGCATCAACAGCATCGTCACCAGCCTGATCTGCCGCTTTGCGCCGGATGAGCTGCGCTTCATCATGATCGACCCCAAGGTCGTGGAAATGCAGAGCTACGAGGAGCTGCCGCACCTGGCGCTGCCGGTGGTCACCGACCCCAAGAAAGCACTGCTGGCCCTGCGCTGGGTGGTGAAGGAGATGGAAAACCGCTACCAGATCTTTGCGCAGGAGGGCTGCCGCAATTTCGAGACCTTCAACAACCGCAACCGCAAGCGCAAGGCTGAGGCGGACGCCGCCCGTGCTGCACGCAATGCCGCCGCACCCGCCGCCACCAAGGCCGGTGTGGACGATGCGAGTGTGTCCGCCGCCTTTGCCAAGGAGGCCGCCGAGGAAGCCGCTGCACCCAAGACCGCCGAGGTGGGCACCGTGGACGGAGACACCGATCTGCGGGATGCCAGCGGCACCTGGCTGGGAGACTCCCAGGCCCCCGCTCCGCGCAAGCAGGAGATCGTGATCCCCGATACGATGCCCTACATCGTGGTGATCGTGGACGAGCTGGCCGACCTGATGCAGACCGCTCCGGCTGACATCGAAGTGGCCATCGCCCGCATCACCCAGATGGCGCGTGCGGCCGGCATTCACCTCATCGTGGCCACGCAGACACCGCGTGCGGACGTGATCACCGGCGTGATCAAGGCCAACATCCCCACGCGCATCGCCTTCCAGGTGTCCTCAGCACTCGACAGCCGCGTGATCTTGGACCGCAAAGGGGCCGAGAACCTCGTGGGCAAGGGGGACATGCTCTACGTGCCGCCCGGTGGTGCCCAGCCTGTTCGCAGCCAGGGCGCGCTCGTCACCGATGACGAAATCCACGCGCTGGTGGAGCACTGCGTCGCGCAGGGGAAGCCGGTCTTCGATGTCAAAGTCGATGACGAAAACGGCGAGTTTGGCGATGACGATGACATGGGTGAAGATGGCGTGAGCTCCGAGGAGCAGGAGTGCCTGGAGAAGTGCCTCGAAGTCATCCGCCAGGAGAAGAAAGCCAGCACCAGCCTGCTGCAGCGCCGCCTCCGCCTCGGCTACGGCAAAGCCGCCCGCATGATCGACATCCTCGAAGACCGCGGCATCATTGGACCTGGAGAAGGAGCCAAGCCGCGCGAGATTCTGGTGCAGATGGATTGACCCCGCAGCGCAAGCCCCCGGCTTGCGGCGCGTTCGTTCCTGCAGCAAGATTTTGCCATTGGATCAACCGGCAATCGCACTTGTGCATGAGCTACCCTTCATCAACCAGCGAGAAATTTCTTGCGACACTGACCGGGTGGTTTCAGAGCCAGCGCGAGCTTCTGCTGCTCATCCGTTATTCCCACTCCGCCGGTTCGAAAAGTTTCGAGTTATTTTCCTCGTTCGAGACGTTGAGGGAGAGGCTGCTTCGTTTGCCACCGCGCACGAGTGTCATTGCTTTCAGGCAGCCGCAGCTGCCCATCCGTGGTTTCGTGGACGAGGATTTCATCGCTCGCTGCCTGAGCAGCATTCCAGACGGTTCAGAGTTTCTGGTGGTCGATCTGAATCTGAGTGTCTATGGGCGGGCTTCCTGGTATCACCACACTGAGGGGGAAAGGCACGAAGAGTTGCGGGCAGAGCTGGAGGATTTGAGAGGGCGTACCGTCGCCGCAGGCCTTTATCCACCCTGGATTGAAGACACGGATGATGTGATTTCGGCCGTCGTGCCGGATGAAAACGGTGTGGTTACGACAGGGATTTACTGATCCGCCCCTGTGGCAGGTGTGATTTGAATAGCCCGGAGCAGGTCAAGCCATTGAAGCGTGGAGAGCGCTTTGCGTTCTGGAACCGGAGCGAAGCGGAACCGGAACGAAGTGGAGATAGACGAAGTCAAATAGACAGCCGCAGGCTGCCCGAAGGGCGAGCAAAGCGAGTCAATGCTCCAGTCCTCTGGAGCTTTGCGCAGGCCATTGGACGTTCGAAAGCGCCGGAGGACCGGCGCACTCCAGGACGCATAGCGCCGCTGGGGACGAGGCTTTCAAAGAGCGCCAATCTTTTCACCCACCACACGAACCCCTCTTGCGCAAACGGGGCCGCTGGCGAGAGTCGGCGGCATGTCAGACGCCCCTGCCGACTTCCGCGCCCTCTTCAACCAGCTCAAGACCGAGATGCAGAAAGCCATCGTCGGGTATGACGAACTGCTCACGGATGTGCTGGTGGCCATCTTCTCCGGCGGGCATGTGCTGCTGGAAGGCGTGCCCGGCCTGGGAAAGACCTACCTCGTGCGCACGCTCTCGCAGGTGGTCGGCCTGGAGCCCGGCCGTGTGCAGTGCACGCCGGACCTCATGCCTGCAGACATTCTGGGAACTCACATCGTGGGCGAGGATGAGAAAGGCCGCCGCACCCTGCGCTACGAAAAGGGGCCGGTGTTTAAAAACCTGCTGCTGGTGGATGAGATCAACCGCGCCACGCCCAAGACCCAGGCCGCGCTGCTGGAGGTGATGCAGGAGCGCTGCGTGACGACCGGTGGCGAGCGCCACACGGTGCCCGAGCCCTTCCTCGTGCTGGCCACGCAGAACCCCATGGAGATGGAAGGCACCTACCCGCTGCCCGAGGCGCAGCTGGACCGCTTCATGTTCAAGATCAAGGTGCCGTTCCCGGACCTCGACGCACTCGTGGAAATCTCCCGCCGCACCACCGGCTTTACCGAGCCCAAGCTGGCTACGATGACCGACGGGCCAAAGCTCATCGCACTGCAGCAGCAGCTTTCCAAAATCCCCGTGGCCGACCCGGTGGCACACTACGCCTCCCGCCTTGTGCTGGGCAGCCATCCCGAGCAGCCAGATGCGCTGCCGGAGGTGAAGCGTTACGTCTCCTACGGTGCCAGTCCGCGCGGCCTGCAGTCGCTCATTCGCGGTGCCCGCGTGTGGGCTGCCATCCAGGGAGCCACGGCGGTCTCCACCGATGACATCCGCGCCATCGCCCACGTGGCCCTGCGCCACCGCATCATCCTCAACTTTGAAGGCGAAGCCGGTCAGGTGAAGGTTGACGACATCATCACCAAGCTTCTCGATCAGGTGAAGACCCCTGCGCAGCAGGCGGCGTGATGCGTGATGTGCTTTCTTACACTTCTGCTCATCGACGGTAGAAGGCTCTCCTTCTGCGCCAGCGCCCGATGGCGTTGCTCACCGAAAGGCAGAACATGACAAACCAGATCAGCAGTGCTGCCCCCAGCATGCCGAGACTCATGCCGAGGTCTGGCACTGCTCCCTCACGGAAGATCACAAAGTCTGCCGCCAGATTCATTTTCAGGTTGGCCAGCCGGGTCATCATCCAACGATCAAAGAAAAGGCCGTTGCGGATCAGGCCGGTGACCTGACGCTGTGCAAAAAGACTGTGCTCCTGCTGTGAGACGGCGGTGATCTTGTCTTGGATCGAGCCATGTGCCTGGCTCAGCCGCTGCATGTCTGCCAAGGCGGCCGGGTCCTGTGTGGAAAGCAGGATGTGGATGGGTTCGCTCGTGGACTGCCCGACAGGGCGCACCGGGATGTAGATTTCGGAGATGTCTCCCATCTTCAGCTTGTAGGCTGCGGCTTCTGAAAGGCTCAGATGGGCCTCTGTCAGCGTCACCCATTCGCCATCTGGTTTCTTGGAGATGTATCTCTCCACGGTGACTTCCAGCGGTTCATGGTTCTTCAGCGCTACATAGACGCCGTGACAGCCGAGGAGGAACAGGCCGATGGCCACAAGGTGCCCCAGACAGCCAAAGGTGCCGAATCCAGAAGAGCGTTTTGCCGGGCGAGTTGTCATGCTGTTCTCTGATTTACAAACAAATCCTAAATGAATCAAGGTGTTTTAGCCCTTGAGCCGAGGATTGTGACTGCACATACGGCGGTTGATTCGATTGAGCATCTTTGCAGCAAATTGCAGGCGCTGAGCGCACATCTCGTTATGATGCGCTGAACTGAAGCCGCACGATGCCCGACACCCTCGAACGCGAAGACCTCTTTGATGCCACCTTTCTGGACCGGTTGCGGGTGCTGGCCCTGCGGCTGCGGAAGAGGCGGCAGCTCATGCGCCGGGGATCGCAGTCCACACCGGCCACGGGCTTCACGCGCGAGTTCAAGGACTACCGCCACTACACGCCGAGGGAGGACTACCGCGCGATCGACTGGCGTCTCTACGCTCGTTTGGACAAGCTCTTTGTGCGTCTCTATGAGGAGACGCAGGAGCTGAATGTGCACATCCTGCTGGATACCAGCACCTCGATGGCGCAGCCCTTCACGGAGAAGCGGCGGCAGGCGCTGCGCTTTGCGGTGGCGCTGGCCTATCTGGCGCTGAGCGCGCAGCAGCGTGTGAGCCTCTATTCCATGAGCGGCGGCGTGCATGTGGAGCTGCCACCGCTGCGCGGGCAGGGAAACATCGAGAAGGTGATCCAGGCCGTGCTGAAGCTGAAGTTTGAAGGCCTCACCGACATGAAGCGCTGCTTTGAGGAGTTCCGCCCCAGCCGCCAGCGCTATGGCATCATCTTCATCATCAGCGACTTCTTTGGCCGCGAGATCGGCAGTGCCACCGAAGCCGTGGCCCGTGTGTCCGCGTGGCCGGGGGAAAATCACTTCCTGCAGATCGTGCACCCCGAGGAGCGCCAGCCGCAGATCGAGGGCGAGCTGGAGCTGACCGAGGTGGAGACCGGCGAGCGCCGCCGCTTCTGGCTCACGCGCCGCGATGTGCAGCGCTACGTGGAAACCTTTGACGCCTTTGTGGAAAACCTCGCACGAGAGTGCTCAAGCCACCGCGTGGACTTCATGCAGGTGGGCAGCGACGAACCGTTTGAAGATCGCTTCCTCGACCTCCTGGTGCGCGGCTCAGCGCTGTCCGGCAGCGCGTGACCGCTGGCATCAGGTGGCAGGAGATGGCAGGAAGCCGGTGCTGGTGAAGTGCTGGAGGTAGCGGTGCATGCGGGCCTGATCGATGGGCGGGCAGGTGATGCCGGTGCCCTGCAGGTCCTGGAAGGTATTGTGGCAGAACTCCGCCGACTGCTCCTGCACCAGCATGGTGAGAACCTGACGCGGGATGAAGAGCTGATAGGCTGCGATGGGGTTTTGCTGGATGCCGCCTTTGCCGCCGGAGATGGCGTTTTCCCACTGATCCTCCGGCAGCACATGGATGCGGTAGCCTTCGGCTTTGGCGAGATCCAGCAAGCTGGCAAAGCTGGGTGCGGCGGGATTGATGAGGTGGTAGTTGCGGCCTTCGCCGGTCAGTCCCTGCGAGAGGCGGACCAGGGCGGAGGTGGCGTAGTCCACCGGGGTCAGCAGGCTGTTGTAGCCTGAGTCCGGACCGGTGCCGGCCTCGATGCAGGTCTTGAGGAAAAGCCAGATGATGTTGTCCGTGGGGCAGATGCCGGTCTGGTCGTCGCCCACGAGGAGTCCGGGGCGGTAAACATTGACCGGGAGGCCGCGTGCGCGGGCCTGGAGGAAGAGCTGCTCGGAGACCCAGCGGCTCTGGCTGTAGCCGACCTTGAGCTTGGCATGCACGGGCAGCGGATCGTCCTCGCGGAGCGGGCGGTCGTCCATGGCGCTGCTGGCGGTCAGCACGCTGGCGCTGGAGAGGCAGTGCACGGGCTTGAGCCGGGTCTGCGCAGCCAGGCGGATGATTTCGGCGGAGCCCTGCACATTGACCTGCCGGAGCAGGGAGTAGGGCGCGACGTGATTGATGTGGGCCGCAGCGTGGTGGATCACATCCACGGTGGAGGCGAGCTGCGCAAAGGCGGCGGGCTCCAGCCCCAGCAGCGGCAGCGAGAGGTCTCCCAGCACGGGGATGATGCGGGTGCGGAAGGACTCGTCCCAGCAGCGGTAGAGCGCCAGGTGGGACTCGATCTGCTGCATGGCGGAGGCCGCATCTGCGGCGCTGATGAGGCAGTGCACGTCCGCCTGCGTCTGCTGCAGGAGATCGCGCAGCAGGTAGGCCCCGATATGCTCCAGCACTCCGGTGAGGAAGATGCTGCGCGGCTGCCGGATGAGCGCGGCGTCCACACGGTCCGAGGCGAAGGGGATGTCCCAGCGGGAAAGATCGGCATCCACGGCGAAGTCTTCGCCGACTTCTGCGGCGGGGGCTTCCTGCGCAGAGGTGGCTGCGGTCTTGCCACCCGTGAGGTGGCCGAGCAGGATCTCGGTGAGCTTTTGCACGGTGGGCGTGCCACCCATGAGCTGACCGGTGGGGATGGCGATGCCGGTCTGGCTCTCGATCTGGTGGATGAGCTCCACGGCCATGAGGGAGTCGATGCCGATCTCATTGAGCGGCAGCTTGGAGTCGATCTTGGCGGGGGAGGTGCGGAGGATCTTGGCCACCTGCTCGCGCAGGAAGGTGTCCAGCAGGGTGATCTGCTCTGCGGGCTGGGCATTGAGCACGGCATCGCGCAGCCAGTTGGAGTCCTCGGACTGCTGCTGCTTGAGCGCGTCTTCGGTGGTCAGGTGGGCATAGCGCGGTGTGGTGGCGATGGCCGGGGTGAGGGCGGCCCACTTGGCCCAGTCGATGCGGGAGATCATCATCTGGCCGATGGCGGGCTGCTGCATGAGGCGGCCCATGATGGGCAGGCTCTCGGCAGGCGTGATGCCGGACCAGCCGATGCGGGCAAAGTGCTCCTCCAGCTTCTTGTGACGTGCCACGTAGCCCACGCCGGCCATGACGCCCCAGTTGATCGTGAGAGCCGGGAGACCCAGGCTGCGGCGGTGGGAGGCCAGGGCATCGAGGAAGGCATTGGCGGCGGCGTAGTTGGCCTGACCCGGGCTGCCGATGATGGAGGCCACGGAGGAGAACATGACGAAGTGATCCAGCGCGAGGTGTTTGGTCTGCACATGCAGGTTCCACGCGCCATTGATCTTGGGCGCGGTGACCTTGCGGAAGCGCTCGGCATTGAGCTGGGAGAGCAGCCCGTCATCCAGCACCATGGCCACGTGGAAGACACCACGCAGCGGCGGATGGGAGGCGGCGATCTGGCTCAGCAGGGAGGTGACGCTGGCGGGATCGCTGGCGTCTGACTGAATGACGGTGACCTCCGCGCCTGCGGCCTGCATGGCGGCGATGCCAGCGCGTGCCTCATCGGTGGAGGCACCGCTGCGGCTGGAGAGCACGAGGTGGCGTGCGCCCTGCTTGACCAGCCACTCGGACATGGCCAGGCCAAAGCCGCCCATGCCGCCCACCACGAGGTAGGTGGCGTCCGGGCTGAGCTGGAGCGAGGAGTCCGGCGTGTCTGAGCTGAGAGCCACGCGTGCGCCGTGCACCTTCAGCACCACTTTGCCGATCTGGCGCGCCTGAGTGATGTAGCGGAAGGCGGTGACCGCATCTGCGAGCGCAAAGGTGCGGTAGGGCAGGGCGGGGAGCTTGCGCGAGGCGAACAGCTTTTTGAGGCTGCTCATCAGCGGCCGGGCATTGCGCGGATCGAGCGCATGACCGAGGTCGATGGCGTGGTAGGAGAGGTTTTTGCGGAAGGGGAAGAGGCCCACCTTGGTGTTGCCATAGATGTCGCGTTTGCCGATTTCGAGGAAGCGGCCGTACTGGCGGAGCAGGGAGAGGCTCTGGTGGATGGCCTCGCCGGCGAGGGAGTTCAGCACGAGGTCGATGCCCTCATTCTGCGTGATGCGGCGGATGTCCTCGGCAAAGGCCAGCGTGCGTGAGTCCAGCACATGTGGCACGCCGATCTTCTTCAAGAAGGAGCGCTTTTCCACACTGCCTGCGGTGGCAAAGATCTCCGCGCCGACGGCCTGGGAAATGCGCACTGCGGCCTGACCCACACCGCCGGTGCCGGCGTGGATGAGCACGCGCTCGCCTTTGCTCATGCGGCCCTGATGGGAGAGCGCGTAGGAGGCGGTGAGGTAGGTGACCATCATGGTGGCGGCCTCCTCCATGGTGAGGTGGGCGGGCTTCAGGAGCACGGCGTGCTCCACGGTGGTGACGTGGCTGCCGAAGCATCCGGCGGCGAGCGCCATGACCTCATCTCCCGGCTTGAACTGCGTCACGCCAGCACCCACGCGGACGATGCGGCCTGCGCACTCATCGCCAAGGAGCATGGCATCGGCGGCCTCGGCGGGATAGATGCCGAGGGCCTTCATCACATCGCGGAAATTGAGAGCGGCGGCGTGGATCTCGATCTCCACCTCGGCAGGGCCGGGGGCACGGCGCGGCTTGGCGCGGAAGACGAGCTTGTCGAGGGAGCCGGGCTTGGCGGATTCCAGGCGGAAGCACTGATCTTCTGCGAGAGAGGAAAGCGGACTCTGCACCAGCTTGTCGAGCGAGCCGTGGACAAGGCGCTGCGCATAGCGGGCCTCGCCACGCCAGGCGATCTCGGATTCGTCATCGGCCTGCAGCAGCTCCTTGAGCAGGATGTCTGCGTCGTGAGACGTGGCGGCGGCATCGAGATCGATGCTGCGGCAGTGCAGGTCTGGCTGCTCGCTCATGATGACGCGGGCCATGCCGTGCAGCGGCGACTGCGTGAGGGAAAGAGCGGCAGACTTTTCACCGGCAGGCTGGGCGCCACGGGTGACAAACCACAGGCCGGGCAGGGAGGAGATGCCAGCCGCATTGAGTGCCTGCACGAGATAGAGCGGGCTGTGGCAGACGAGCGTCTGCGCGGAGGAGAGAGCCTCTGTGGAAGGCTCGGCATCCGCCGGGGCATCGAGGCTCCAGAGATGGATGATGCCGCGCAGAGCGCCAGCTGTGGAAATCAGGTTGGTGTAGTCTTCCGGAGATGCTGCACGAAGCTGCACTTCGTCGGCGGAGATGGCGCTGTATTCATCGGCAGGAGTGACGATGCAGCAGGTGTCTCCGCGTGCACGGAGTGCCGAGGCGAGAGACTGGGCAAGGCCCTGCGCGTCTGCAAAGAGCAGCCAGTGGCCGGATTCGGCCGGGGCTTCTGCGGTGGCGGCGGGCTGAGGCAGCGCGGGGCCGCGTGCCAGCAGGATGGCCTGGCTGCTTTGGCTTTGATTGCTGAAGTCGATGACGGACTCGACGGCGGTGAAGCCTGCGGTTTGCAGCAGCTTCTGCCAGTCTGCCGATGGGAGCAGGGGATGGGAAGCACGCAGCGCGCTGTCTTCAAACTGCCACCAGCGCTCATCGGTGCCGAGCACGAGATCATGCCAGGGAGTCGCACGCTCGATCTCCAGCGCGATCAGCAGACCGCCGGAGGCGAGAAGCTGACGGGCGTGCTGGAGGGACTGCTGCACATCCCTGGTGAGAGACAGTGCATTGGTGGCGATGATGAGGTCGAAGCGCTCTTCGCCGAAACCCTGATCCGCAGGCGGGAGGCCGAGATCCAGCACGCGGTACTGGACGGAGGGATAGTCGCTGAATTTTTTCGCCGCCTGATCAAAGCTGCGGTCGGAGACATCGGTGTAGAAGTAGTCGGCCCCGGTGTGCGGGAGGCGTGGCAGCACGCTGGCGGTCACGCCACCAGTGCCAGCGCCGATTTCCAGAATGCGCACGCGCCTGCCTTCCGGAAGCTGCGCCAGCGCGGCGGCCACGGCATCGCCGATGGTGTGATTGTAGGCGCGTGTGAAAACGGAGCCCGCCTGATGGTGCTCCAGCATGTTGGCGGAGATGAGGGCGGCGGAGTCGCATTTGCCACGCAGCAGGTCTGGCAGGCCGGAGGTGCAGCGGTCCAGCAGGATGAGCTCGGGGTGGAAGCCCGGGAAGTGGAATACCAGTTCCTGCCAGATCTTGGTGGGGTTCACCGTGGCGGGTTTGGCCGTGACCTTCCATGCAGGGGCGGATGCTGCGGCGTCCGGCTGCAGCCAGCCTTCGGGCTCCAGCAGAGTCAGCAGGCGGTGCAGGCGCTTTGCCTGGGCGGGCTGCACTTTGAGGCGCTTGACGAGGGCTTCGAGCGTGAAGGTTTCATCCACCTTCGGGCGCCAGCCGAGCTGCTTGAGCGCGGCGAGGATGGAGCTGCGGCAGAGCTGGAGGAAGCGTGGCTCCCACTCCTGGTAGCGCGCATTCATTCCCAGCGCGGAGCCGAGGTCGGAGATGCTCTGGCGCAGGCTGGTGGCGAGCGCGGCATTTTCCGGCAGGTAGTCGGCGGGGCTGTGGCTGGTGGAAAGCGCGAGCGGCTTGAGCTGCCACTCGGGCTGGTAGAGCCAGTCTGCCTGCGCACCGGAGCCCGGCGAGGTGCTCAGCGGCGTGTATTTGCAGAGGAAGTCGGTGATCTCCAGCAGCACCTCTCCGTCGTCATTGAGGATGAAGACGTCGATGAGGATGATCTTGCGCGCGATCATCTGCGTCCTGCGCACGTAGGCCCAGACCTTGTCACCGGGCTTGGCGTGGCAGCGGATGCGTTCCATGCGTGAAGGCAGGTAGAGCCCGTCATCATCCGCAGGAATGGCGATGGAGGGATGCAGGCAGGCGTCCAGCAGCGCAGGATGCACCACGTAGCGGTCCAGTGTGGAGGCCACGGCGGCGGGCATTTCGATGCGGCCCAGAGCCTCAGTCTCACCGCCCCAGACGTGGGTGAGCCCCTGGAACTGCGGGCCGTAGCGGAGATCAGCAGCGGCGGCGGATTGATACAGTTTCTCGCCTGTCCATTCCTTCAGACAGCGCTGCCGGATGGCCGGGATGTCAAAGGCGGCAGGGCGCTGGCGCTCGGGCTCGGCACGCATGCGGCCGGTGACGTGCTGCGTCCAGCTCTGCGGATTCTCGGTGGGCGTGCTCTGGATGACGAAGGTGTTTTCCGAAGGGATGCAGGCGATCTGCATCATCGGGTGATCATCACCATTCGGCAAAATGCAGCCGCGATGGATCTCCAGCTCTTCGATGAGGACGGGCTGCTCCGGGTGCAGCTCGCGGCCAGCGGCCAGGGCCATCTCCACATAGCCGGCGCCGGGGAAGATGAGGTGCTGGCCCACGCGGTGGTCCTTGAGCCAGGTGAGGATGCTCTTGTTCAGCGCCACCTCCCAGGTGGGGTTGACGGTGGGCAGGGGCAGCTGGATGAGCGGATTGAGCTGCGGATTCACGCGCAGCTTCGTGGAGTAGGCGGGCTCGTTCCAGTAGTGGTCGTTCTGCCAGGGATACTCGGGCAGGCGCACGAGGTTTCTGCCTTCCGGGCAGAGCGCGGACCAGTCCACGGCGTGGCCGTTGACATGCAGAGAGCCCAGCGTGTCCAGCATGGTGGCGCGCTCGGGCTTCTGACGGCGCAGGGATGGCAGCACCATGCCGCTGAGTCCGGCTCCGGCGAGGCACTCCGTCATGGAGTTTGAGAGCACCGGGTGCGGGCTGATCTCCAGAAAGTGGGTGTAGCCTGCGGCGATGGCGGAGTCGATGGCGGGTGCAAAGAGCACGCTCTGGCGCACATTGCGCCACCAGTAAGAGGCGTCGTAGTCGCCGCCCTCAGCCTGCTGGCCGGTGACGGTGGAAAAGATGCGGATGCTGCCAGCCTGCGGGCTCAGGCCGGAGAGAGACTCGGCCAGCTCTTCGCGCACGGGGTCCATGTGGGCGCTGTGGAAGGCGTAGTTTACCGGCACGTAGCGCACAAAGAGGGCGCGCTGCTCCAGATCGCGGAAGATTTCATCCACGGCATCGGCATCTCCGGAGATGGAGACCATGTTGGGGCCGTTCACAGCAGCGAGCGCGGCTCTGCTGCCATAGGGGGCGATCTTGGCCTCGGCCTCCGCCTGAGTGAGCGCGGCGGCGATCATCTTGCCACGCAGCGGCGTCTTCTCCATGCAGCGTCCACGGTGGTGGATGACGCGCACGGCTTGGAGCAAATCCAGCGCGCCGCAGGCGTAGGCGGCGGCCACTTCCCCCATGCTGTGACCCACGACGGCATGCGGGCGCAGGCCCCAGGATTTCCACAGCTCGGCCAGACCCACCTGCAGGGCAAAGAGGCCGGTCTGCGCGATGTGGGTTTCGTTCAGGCGCGTTTCTTTTTCGTCGCGGTTGAGCTCGTCGATGAGCGAGCAGCCGCCGAGCCTGAGGAGTTCATCGTGGATGGTCTGGATGGTCTGGCGGAAGACGGGCTCCTGAGCCATCAGCTCGCGGCCCATGGCCCACCACTGCGGGCCCTGGCCGCTGAAGACAAAGACGAGGCGGGCGTTTTTCACCGGCTGCCCCACATGGAGCCCTGGTGCGGATTCGCCGCCGAGATAGGCGGTGAGGGAGGCGCTCATCTCCTCGCGCGTGCGACCCACGGCGGTCAGGCGGAACTCATGGTGCGTGCGCCTGCGGGCTGCGGCGGCGCAGATGGACTGAAGGGAAAGGGAGTCGTCTGCCGTGAAGAGGAAGTTTTGGAAAGCGATGACAACGGACTGCAGCGCGGTCTCCGTGCCACGCGCGGAGAGCGGGAGCAGCAGCTCAGGCTGGCCTGCGTCTGCCTCTGCAGCGGGAGGAGGCAGCTCTGCCTCCTGCGGTGCGGCCTCCAGCACGGCGTGGGCATTGGTGCCGCCAAAGCCGAAGGAGTTGATGCATGCCAGCTGGCGGTGGGCGGCGTCTTTTTTCAGCGGCGTGGCCTCGGTGGGCACCTTGATCCGCAGGCGCTCGAAATTGAGCGAGGGATTGGGATTTTTGAAATGGAGGTTGGGCGGGATGATGCCGTGCTTGAGGCAGAGGGCCACCTTGATGAGACCCGCGATGCCGGAACCGGCCTCAAGGTGGCCGATGTTGGTTTTCACGGAGCCGACGAGGCAGTCGTCTCCGGCTTTGCGGCCCACACCGAGGATGGTGCCGAGGGCGCTGCCTTCGATGAGGTCTCCCACCGCTGTGCCGGTGCCGTGAGCTTCGGCGTACTGGATTTCATGAGGCGACACGCCGGCGAGGCGGCAGGCCTCCTCCACCAGCGCCTGCTGGGAGCCGCGGCTGGGCACAGTCATGCCGGAGGTGCGGCCATCCTGATTGACGGCGGTGCTGCGGATCACCGCGTAGATGGAGTCGCCATTGGCGAGTGCTGCGGAGAGCGGCTTGAGGTACACCGCGCCGACGCCTTCTCCACGCACAAAGCCGTCTGCGCTGGCGTCAAAGGCTTTGCAGCGGCCGTCCGGAGACAGCATGTTCATGCTGGAAAAGGCGATGAAGGGGTAGGCGCTGAGGATGCAGTTCACCCCGGCGGCGATGGCGCTGTGGCATTCCTTGTTCCAGATGGCGCGGCAGGCCATGTGCACAGCCACCATGGAGGAGGAGCAGGCGGTGTCCACGGCCACGCTGGGGCCCTGGAAGTTCAGCGCGTAGGAGATGCGGTTGGCGGCGATGCTGCCGGCGTTTCCAGTGGCGGAGTAGGGCGAGGCCGAGCCACGGCCCATGTTGTTGTGCTGGAGATCGTTGTAGTCGTGCGTGGAGATGCCCACAAAGACGCCGGTGTCCTCTCCTTTGACGATGTCCACCTGCTGCCCGGCGTCCACGAGGGACTCCCAGGCGACCTGGAGCAGGAGGCGCTGCTGGGGGTCGATGTACTGGGCCTCGCGCTGGGAGATGGCGAAGAAGCCGGGGTCAAAGGTGTCCACCTCATCGATCAAGCCCGCCCACTTGGAGTAGGTGCGGCCCGGCTTTCCGGGCTCGGGATCGTAGTAGTAGCGGGAGTCCCAGCGCTCCTGGGGCACCTCGCGGATGGCATCCACACCATCAAGAAGCATCTGCCAGAAAGTTTCGGCGTTGGTGGCACCTCCGGGGAGGCGGCAGCCGATTCCTGTGATGGCGATGGGTTCGAGGGCGGTAGGCTCTGGCATGGATGGTTGGTAGAAGAGGTGCTTACCTTTGTACGGTGCTGCTTGTCAAGAAAGCGGGTTGGAAATAGCTTCAGCAGAAGTGTTGCATTTTTGTGGACAGGTCCCACGTGCAAAGGAGCTTTTTTTTTCTGACATGCCTGTGCCGCCGCCAACCACCCCGCAATGATCGCCACACTCGACCGCAAGCTGCTGCGCGACATCGGCGGAATGAAGGGCCAGATCCTGATGGTGAGCCTGGTCATGGCCTGTGGCGTGGCGATGATGACCGTGTCCCAGAGCACGATCCTGAGCCTGGAGAGCACGCGTGACGAGTACTACCACCGCTACCGGATGCCGGATGTGTTTGGCTCAGTGAAGAGCGCGCCGCTCTCCCTGCGGCACCGGCTGGGCAGCATCCCGGGCGTGGCAGCGGTGGAGCTGCGCGTGGCGGAGGAGGCGCTGCTGGACATGGAGAGCGTGAAGGAGCCGGTGAAGGCACGGCTCGTCTCCCTGCCGCAGGGCGGGGAAAACAGCCTGAACCAGATCTTTCTGCGGCGGGGCAGGCTGCCGCTGGCCGGGGCGCAGCGGGAGGCGGTGGTGAGCGAGGCCTTTGCCCAGGCGCACGGTCTGCAGATCGGGGACCGGGTCACCGCCATCATGAAGGGGCACCGGGACTACCTGGAAATCTGCGGCGTGGGGCTCTCGCCGGAGTTTGTGTTTGAAGCCGCGCCCGGGCAGACGCTGCCGGACAACCGCCACTACGGGGTCTTCTGGCTGCGCTATGAGCCGCTGGCGGTGGCGTATGATCTGGATGGCGCCTTCAATGACCTGTGCCTGGACCTGGCCCCCGGAGTGGACCCGCAGGGTGTGGTGGAGGAGGTGGACCAGATGCTGTCCAACTACGGTGCGCCGGGAGCGTATGCGCGGCGGGATCATCCCAGCTCCAAGCGGCTGGAGGATGAGCTGCGCATCGTGCATGCGCTGGCGGTGGCCTACCCCATCGTGTTTCTGTGCGTGGCGGCCTTCATGGTCAATTCCGTGACCTCGCGTCTGGTGCGGCTGCAGCGGGAGCAGATCGCGCAGCTGAAGGCGCTGGGCTACACCTCGTGGCAGGTGGGGCGGCACTATGTGAACTACGCGCTGGTGGTGGTGGTGCTGGGCAGCGTGGTGGGGGTGGTGGCAGGCTGGTGGCTGGGAGATGTGATGCTGGGGGTGTACACGCTGCTGTTTCACTTTCCGGAGCTGAGCTTTCAGATGGATCGCGGTGCGATGGTGATGGCGCTGGTGGTGAGCGTGGCTGCCGCGCTGCTGGGAGTGACTGCAGCGGTGTGGATGGCGGTGAAGCTCTCCCCGGCGGAGGCCATGCGGCCGGAGCCGCCGACGGACTTCAAGCCCTCGCTGCTGGAGCGCCTGGGCGTGACAAAAGGCATGGGGCTGGTGCTGCGCATGGCGCTGAGAAACATCGAGCGGCGCCCGGTGCAGGCGGCTTTCACGATCTGCGGACTGGCGCTGGCCACGGGGCTGCTGGTGCTGCCCGGCGCGCTGGCAGACAGCGTGGACCACCTGCTGACCTACCAGTGGAACGACCACTTCCGGCAGAATGTGATGATCAACATGCGGGAGCCTGCATCCCGCAGCACCACGCATGACATCGAGCACCTGCCGGGAGTCAGCCTGGCGGAGCCGGTGCGCGGCTTTCTGGCGCGGATGAGCCACGGGCACCACTCGCGGCGGTTGTACATCCTGGGGCTGGATCAAGGCAGCAAGCTGATCTACCCGCGGGACGTGCAGGGCAGGCCCATCGTGCTGCCGACGGAGGGCGTGGTGGTTTCCCAAAAACTCGGCGAGGTGCTGGAGGTGAAGATAGGCGACCGCGTGCAGCTGCAGACGATGGAAGGGCGCTGCGAGACCCGGGAGGTGACCGTGAGCGGATTCATGGCGGACTTTTACGGCATGGCCGCCTACATGAACATCAACGCCGCCAGACTGCACCTGCGGGAAGGGGAGACGATGACGAGCGCCTTTCTGCGGGTGGACCCGAACCAGTGGGACAGCTTCATGAGCGAGGTGAAGAAGCAGCCGAAGGTGGAGTTTGCCAGCGCCAAGAAGGATCAGCTGACGGCATTCCGCGCATCCACGGGCGCGAGCATCGGCATGCTGAGAAAGCTCTTTCTATGGCTGGCGGTGATCGTGGCCTTTGGGGTGGTGTACAACAGCGCACGCATCGCGCTCTCCGAACGCGGGCGGGACCTGGCCACGCTGCGTGTGGTGGGGCTGACCAAGCGCGAAATCGCGGGCGTGCTGCTGGGAGAGCTCTCCGTGCTGGTGCTGGTGGCGCTGCCGCTGGGGCTGATGTTTGGCAGCGTGCTGGCCTTTTATGTGATCGGTGCGGTGAGCAATGAAACGGTGCGCCTGCCGCACCTGATCCTGCCCAGCACGTATGCGAGCTCCGCGCTGGTGATCCTGGCGGCGGCGGGGGCTTCATTCACGCTGGTCGGCTTCATGCTCAACAAGCTGGATCTGGTGAGCGTGCTGAAGGCGCGCGACTGATCGTATCCATTCCCGGCTTATGCTTACCCCCCTTGATCTGAAGCTCTTCCGCGACCTGGGTCGCATGAAGGGGCAGATCGTGGCGGTGAGCCTGGTGATGGCCTGCGGGCTGGCGATGATGATCATGACGCGCAGCATCGTGCTGACGCTGGAGAGCACGCGGGATGCGTACTACCAGCGCTACCGGCTGGCGGATGTGTTCGCCTCGCTGAAGCGTGCGCCGCTGGCGCTGGCGGATCGTGTGGCGGAGATACCGGGCGTGGCGGCGGTGGAGGCGCGGGTGGTGGTGGATGCCACGCTGGACATCGTGGGCATGACGGAGCCTGCCTCCGGGCATCTGGTGTCTCTGCCGGAGGGGCGGGCACAGACGCTGAACAAGATCTTCATCCGCCAGGGACGGCTGCCGCAGCCGGACGAGCGCCGCCATGCGGTGGTGAGCGAGTCGTTTGCGCTGGCGAACAAGCTGCAGATCGGAGACAGCCTGGCGGCCATCATCAACGGGCACCGTGACCGGATCATCATCTGCGGCATCGGACTTTCGCCGGAGTTTGTGTTTGAGGCGCGGCCCGGCCAGACGCTGCCGGATAACAAGCGCTATGGCGTCTTTTGGATGAACTACCAGGCCATAGCCGTGCCGTACAATCTCGATGGTGCGTTCAATGATCTCTGCGTGGATCTTTCTCCAGGCGCGCAGCCGGGGCCGGTGCTGGCGGAGATGGACCGGCTGATGAAGGACTACGGCGCGCAGGGCGCGTACACGCGGCAGGACCACAACAGCGCCAAGCGGCTGGATGACGAGCTGCGCGTGGTGCGTGCGCTGTCGGTGGCGTATCCGGTGGTGTTTCTGAGCGTGGCGGCCTTCATGGTGAATGCGGTGCTGGCGCGTCTGGTGCGGCTGCAGCGGGAGCAGATCGCGCAGCTCAAGGCGCTGGGCTACTCCTCGTGGCAGGTGGGCTGGCACTACCTGAACTACGCGCTGGTGATCGTGGTGCTGGGCACGCTGGCGGGCGGCTTCATCGGCCGCTGGGCGGGCGGCGGGCTGGTGCGCATCTACGATCTGTTTTTCCGCTTTCCGGCGCTGAACTTCCGCATGGACTACGGGGCGCTGGGCATCGCGCTGGTGATCAGCGCGGCGGCCTCCTTTCTCGGTGTGGTGAGCGTGGTGTGGATGGCGGTGAAGCTGCCGCCTGCGGAGGCGATGAGGCCTGAGCCGCCGGCGGATTTCAAGCCCTCCATGCTGGAGCGCATGGGGCTCACGCGAGGCAGCGGTCCGGCATTCCGCATGGCTCTGCGAAACATCGAGCGCAGGCCGGTGCAGGCTCTGTTCACGGTGTTTGGCCTGTCGCTGGCCACGGGGCTGATGGTGCTGCCGGGCTCGATGGCGGACAGCATCGACTATCTGCTGACCTACCAGTGGAATGATGTGCAGCGGCAGGATGTGGTGGTGTTTTTCTCAGAGCCCGGCTCCGGAGATGCGCTGCATAATGTGGAGCAGCTGCCCGGGGTGCAACGTGCCGAGCCGGTGCGCGCGGTGCAGGCGCGCATCCGCTTTGGCCACCACTACCGCAAGCTGGCGGTGACGGGGCTGCCGCGAAACGCCGAGCTCAACCGCCTGATGGATGCGGAGCGGCGGCTGATCGTGCTGCCGGAGGAGGGGATCGTGATGTCCGCGCAGCTGGGCCACAGCCTGGGCGCACACATTGGCGATGTGGTGCAGGTGGAGGCGCTGGAGGGCAGGCGCGACACGATGCAGGTGCCCATCCGTGGATTTCTGGAGGACTTTGCGGGCGTGTCAGCCTTCATGGACATCGAGGCGCTGCACCGCCTGATGCATGAGGGGGAGACGGTGAGCGGGGCGTACCTGACGGTGGACCAGTCGCGCTGGGAGGAGTTTATGCGCGAGGTGAAGGACACACCGCGTGTGGCCACCACGATGGTGAAGCAGGACCAGCTGGAGTCCTTTCGCAGCACGACGGGGCAGAGCATCGGCATCCTGAGAAAGCTGTACCTCGTGCTGGCCATCATCGTGGCCTTCGGGGTGGTGTACAACAGCGCACGCATCGCGCTCTCCGAGCGCAGCCGGGACCTGGCCACGCTGCGCGTCATCGGTTTCACGCAGCGGGAGGTGGCGGGCGTGCTGCTGGGAGAGCTGATGCTGCTGATCGCGAGTGCGCTGCCGCTGGGGCTGCTGTTTGGCCGCGGGCTGGCCACGCTGATCATTGAAAAGGTGAGGACGGAGACGGTGAGGCTGCCGCTGGTAATCAGCCTGCACACCTACACGCTGGCGGTGCTCGTGGTGCTGGCGGCCTCGTGCGCGTCGTTCATCGTGGTGGGGCGCATGCTGCGTCAGCTGGACATGGTGGGTGTGCTGAAGGCGCGGGATTAAGTGACGAGAATGTCGCGAATGACCGAGTGCAGTTAGAGAAAAACTGGCGGGGGTAATCAGTCAGAGGCAGTGCTTTGAATGTAAAGATTCGACTTGAGGATCACGGCCTATGAAGGACCATGCATGCTGGTGAAATGCGACCTACCAACTGTCAGGCGGGCATCGGCTTCAGGCTCGGTGTTGCTGGCAGTGCTATGCCTGATGGTGGTGCTGTCATTCCTCATCATCATGACAGCGGGAATCTCCAGGCAGCATGCTGAAATGCAGATGGCGCGCATGGGCGTGGTACGTGCGCGGCAGCTGGCGGAGGCGGGGATCGCCGTGGCGGTGCATCCGATGATCAAGGCGGGGGATCCGCTGCTGCGGAGAAAGGTGTCCGAGGTGGAGGCCTTTGAGACGCAGCTGACGACAGAGGAGCGCAGGCTGAACCTGAATGCGCTGCTGACGGATGACAAGCTGCCGATCCTGGAGCGCATCTTCATGTCATGGGGATTTCCGATCACGGATGCGCAGGACATCGCAGCCTCCTTGATGGACTGGAAGGACCCGGATGACCTGAAGCGCCGGCCCGGCAGCGCTGAACGGCTGGACTATGAGTTTGCAGGACGCAGCGGGCTGCCGCTGAACCGCCCCTTTACCAGCCTGGATGAAGTGGAGCTGGTGGCGCGGATGGATGAAGTACGCGCGGTCAAGCCGGACTGGCGCACGTGGTTCACGCTGCGTGGCAGCGGCCAGCTGGACATCAACACCGCGCCGGCGGAGATCATCTCCGCGGTTACGGGGGCCTCTCTGCAAAACGCCATGATGATGGTGAGCACGCGCAACGGCCTCGACGGCCTGCCGCAGACGCAGGATGACATGCCCTACCAGACGATCGAGGCGGCCACATCGATGCTGGGCATCGCCGCTGCGGTGACTGCCAATCCGGGGCTTTTGCAGATGCTGACGGTGCAGGGCTCCACGCGCCACATCGAGAGCATCGGCCAGGCGGGGGACATACGCTGCGGCATCGGCGTGGTGCTGACGATGAACGGCGGTGCGCCGCGCATCGCGGAATGGAGTGAATTTGCCGTGAAGGCACCTGAGAAACCATGAAACGAATGACCTTCGGCAGCCAGACCAAGCAGTCGCTGTGCTTTCCTGGAGAGGAAGGACGCGAGACGTGGGTGTGCGAGGCGGGCGTGTGGAAGCGCGCCGAGCCCGTGCCCGGCGGACTGATGGGGCTGGAGGTGCTGGCGTTTGACAGCGCTCCCTTCTGGAGCCTGAGCCAGGAGAATGTCACTGAAGATGCCGTGGCGCTGCGCTGGGAGACGCTGGGCATCTCCAGCACCAGCGAGGCCCCGCAGTGGGTGTACTGGACGGTGACGCGGCAGAAGAACCGCGCGCTGGCGGGCACCATGGCGCTGGCCGAGGATGCGCTGAACAGCGAAGGGTGGCATGGCAATCCGGAGACCTTTGAGCCCAGCGTGCGCCTGCTGCCGCTGCCGGCCAATGGCATCGCGGTGTGGCGTGAGCTGGGGCGGTGCGTGGCGGCCTTCACCCGAGATGGCAGGCTGCTGCACGCCGCTGCGCTGGCCTCCCGTGTGCTGGATGCGGACGCCGCGTATGAGCTGCATGACCTGTGCGCAGCGCTGCAGGCGCATGATTTCATGGAGGAGCCCGTGGGCATCCACATCTGGACGGCGTGCGAGTCGGAGTTTGTGCCGCAGCTGGCCTGCCTGTTTGTGGAGGCGGGGGTGATCAAGGAGCCGCGCCCTGACCCGCGCCCGCCGCAGGAGGCGGGGAAACTCCTGCCCGCGCATGTGGCGCAGCAGCGGCAGCAAAGTCAGCAGCGGCAGCAGAAGCTGATGATGCTGGCCGTGGGCGCGATGATGTATGTGTGCTTCTTTGGCGCATGGTGGCTGCGGCTGCAGTGGCGTGACTCGCGCCTGAGCCGTGCGGAGGCGGAGCTGGCCACGCTGCAGCCGGAGATGGAGCAGGTGAGCCAGGCGCAGGCGCGCTGGGAGGCGATGGAGGGTGCGATCAACCCCGATCTCTACCCGATGGAGATCTTTCACCAGATCGTCTCGCTGCTGCCGGACGAGGGCATCCGCCTGAAGGAATTTCAAATCGACAAGGGCAGGATCATCGTGAGCGGCGAGGCCGCGACGGTGAACCACGCGCTCGGGTTCAGGGACAGGCTGCTGGCCAGCACGGCGCTGCAGCATCATACCTGGAACCTGCCAGTGCCGACCATCCGTGAAGACAACCGTGCGGACTTCCGCGCCGAAGGAACCCTCAGCACAGGAGGAGATGTGAATGAAGGCCAGTGAGAAACGCCTGATCGCCATCCTGCTGGTGCTGGCCGTGATCTGCGGCGGGGCCATCATCTCCCAGCGCCTGCTGAAGCGGCAGCGCGGCATCGAGCGGCGAGAGCAGGCGCTCGAACTCCGGCAGATGGAGTCCGGCGCCATCCTGGCGGAGGCGGAGCTGTGGAAGGAACGTCTGGGCTGGCTGGAGGGCACGCAGCCGCAGATGACCAGTGAAAACGAGGCGAGCAAAGAACTGCTGGAAAGCCTGCTGGCCTCCGCCTCCACGCTGGGGCTGACGGTGCAGAAGAAGCAGCTGCACGAGCCTTTGGCGCAGCCCTACTACCGCGAGGTGGGCGTGACGCTGACGCTCAAAGGCACGCTGCCCGCCATCTTTCGCTGGATGCACCAGGCGCTGTCTCCGGAAGCCTTCTGCACTGTGACGGGGCTGAAGGTGGTGCCTGACAATGAAGACACCTCCAATGTGATCGCCACCGTACGTTTCAGCCGCCTGTATCTGCCAGAGATGGCAGAAGCGGAGCCGCCCGCCAAGTGATCCAGCTTTTTCTCCGCCTCCTCATTCGCAAGCCGCCATTGTTCATGAAACATCTTTTTCTGACAGTTCTCCTCCTCCTGCTGTCCATGCCGGCAGCATGGGCCCAGGCACCGGGCCGCCCGCCCGGCATTCAGCCGATCGGCCGTCCGGCCACACCACCCGCAGGCCGTCCGATGGGACCGCCTGCCGGTGCTCCTCCGGTGCTGCCGCCCGCCGCCGGCCCGTCGGTCATCCCAGCCGGAGCACCTGCCTCCGCACCTGCGGCTGATGACGGCACGGATGGCAATGTGATCAGCTTCACCGCCACGCCCGTGTCCGAAGTGCTGGCGGAGTACTTCCGCGTGACCGGCCGCAAGGTGCTGCGCGACCGCGGGCTGGAGAATGCGGTGGTGACGATCGAGGTGCCGGGAAAATTCACCAATGAGGAGTACCGCTCCATCATTGAAAAGGGGCTGGTGATGCACGGCTTTGTGCTGGTGCCCAGCGGGCCGGATCTCTTCAAGCTGGTGGCGGCGGAGATGGGCAGCATGCCCTCCGCGCAGAATGTGCCCATCATCATGCGCAGCGAAGACCTGCCGGAAACGGACCAGGTGGTGACGCATGTGCTGCAGCTCAATTTCATCAGCGCCGAGGATGCCAGCAGCGCCTTTCAGACGATCATCCCGCTGCATCCGTATGGCAAAATCCTGGCGGTGCCGAACGCGCAGTCTCTGGTGATCACCGAGGCCTCGCAGACGATCCGCGCCTTTGTGGAGCTGGCCAAGCAGGTGGACCAGCCGCCGGTGGAGACGGTGCAGAAGACTTTCCGCATCGAGCGTGCCGAGGCGGAGGAGGTGATCGAGCAGCTGGGCGTGCTGCTGGGACTGGATGCCAAGGGCACGTCCGGCGGCAGTGGTGGCGGCGGTGCACGTGCGCCCGCGCCTGGCGGAGCACCGGGCGGCGTGCCCGGGGCTGCGGCCTCCGCGCCTTCCTCGGCATCCATCAGCGGTGCTGCTGGCAGCGGCAAGCCGATCATGCAGGCCGTGAACCGCACGAACAGCATCATCGTGGTCGCGCGTCCGCTCGACATGAAGAAGATCGAGGCCATGATCCAGGAGCTGGATGCGGAGGCCTCGGCCAGCCGCTACTTTTCCCGCAAGCTCAACTACCTGGACCTGACGACCTTCCTGGGCATCGCGGAAAAGGCGCTGATGCGGAATGATTCCAAGGTGCAGGGAGGCGGCATCGATGCACTGCAGAAGTCCCAGCAGAACACCTCGCAGGCCACCAACAACAACACCGGATTTGGCACGGGCTCCAGCATGGGCTCGGGCCTGGGCTCCAGCGGGCTCGGAGGTCTGAACTCCGGCACGGGCGGTCTGGGGTCCGGCGGACTGAGCGGCGGCATGGGGATGGGCTCCAGCAATGTGAGCGCCGATCTGGCGATCACCAAGAAGCCGATCAGCATCCTGATCGCCAACACGCTGGTGATTGCAGACCCTGCCACGTCGAAATTCTTTGCCAGCGGCCCGCCTGATCAGGTGAAGGCGCTGGAGGAGCTGGCGAATGAGCTGGACGTGCGCCCGCGGCAGATCCTGCTCTCGACGATCATCGGTTCCTTCACGCTGGGGGATAACTTCAACTTTGGCCTCGACTGGATCCAGACGCTGAAGCAGGTGGGCAATGACGGGCTGGTGGGCGGTGTGCTCAACACCCAGGGGACGGCTTTTGCCAATCCCGCCAATCTGAAGGACATCTCCGGATTCCTGGCCACGGGCGGTCCTGCGGCGCTGAGCGGCCTGACGGCCTACGGGCAGATCAACAAGAACCTGAACGTCTTCCTGCAGACGCTGGAAAGTACAAAGCGCTTTCATGTGATGCAGAAGCCCACGCTGACGACGCTGAACCACCAGCCCGCGCAGATCTACATCGGCCAGCAGGTGGCCATCGCGGGGCAAAGCTACACCAGCGGTGTGGTGGGCGGGGGCTTCACCTCCACCACGCAGTACATTCCGGTGCGCCTGCAGCTCATCATCATCCCGCACATCTACAACGACAACGAGGTGATGCTGGAGTTCAAGCAGCAGAACAATGACATCTCCGGCTACACCACCATCAGCGGCAACCAGGTGCCCAACATCTCCGAGCAGGGGCTGAACAACAACCTCATCGTGGCGGACCAGGCCACGGCGATGCTGGGCGGCCTGATCACCGAGCGCGACACGGACAACAAGAGCGGCCTGCCCTTCCTGGTGCGCATCCCGCTGATCAAGCACCTGGTGGGCAGCACGAACAAGATCAAGCAGCGCAACGAGATGATGATCTTTGTGCAGCCGCGCATCCTTCCTGACAATGCCGCGCTCATGCTGGAGCAGGAGCGGGTGGGTGACGCCAGCCAGAACTACGACTTGACCTCCGGTTTTGGCAACATGCCGGAGATGCCGGTGCCCAAGGCCACTCCGGCGAATGAAGGCAAGCCCAACGCCATCCTGCCGCCTCCGGGCCAGCCGGAACCCAAGCCAGAGGCGAAAAAAGGCCTGCTCAACAAAATGAAAGGCTGGTTTCAGAAGTCGAAGCCGGAGTGAGGGCGCAGGGAGCGCGGGACTCCGAGCCCGCAGCACTCCGCCAGCATCTGCCACTCTTCATTTTTGCTGACGTTTCTTTCGCGTTCCGAGATTCTCGTGTTTGCGACCTGCTGCGGGTTCGGAGGCCTGTGCTCCGAAGGATGTCACGCCGCAGGCAGGAACTCGTGCACGGCTTTGGCAGCGCGGGTGTAGGCACCGCCGGAGCCGAGGGTGGCGACGACAGCGGCGAGGTCCTGCTGGAGGTGTTCGCGTTTGGCGGTGTCGGTCAGCAGGGCGGTGGTGGCCTGGGCGAGGGTGTCGGAGTTGAGCTGGCCCTGCACGAGCTCTTGGACGACCTCGCGCTTGGCGAGGATGTTGACGATGCCGAGGTGCTTGATGCGGACGACGAGCTTGCCGATGATGTAGGTGGGCCAGCTGACATTGTACACCAGTGTGTAGGGCAGGCCAAAGCAGGCGGCTTCCAGCGTGGCTGTACCGGAGGCCACGGCTCCGGCCTCGGCGCGCTGCATGAGGTCATAGACGGTGCCGGTTTCGATCCAGCGCTTGGCCTCGGGCATGCCGTGGTCGTCGGCCATCTGGCGCATGTAGCTGGCCAGGGTTTCATTGGCGGCGGAGACGGCAAAGCGGGCGGCGGGCACAGCCAGGCGGATGGCCTTGGCGGCGTCCATCATGATGGGGAAGAGGCGGCGCACCTCATTGAGGCGGCTGCCGGGAAACCAGCCCACGAGGCCGGGCTCGCGCTTCCAGTCGCGCTTCAGGGTGACGACGCGGTCCACCATGGGGTGGCCGCTGAATTCGGTGCGCAGGCCGCTCTTCTCGTAGAACTCCTTCTCAAACGGGAAGATGCAGATCATGAGATCGAGCACCTTGGCCATGGTCTTGACACGGCCTTTTTTCCAGGCCCAAACCTGCGGGCTGATGTAGTAGAGGATGCGCCCTTTGTAGCCAGCGGTGCGCAGGCTGCTGGCCAGTCGGAGATTGAAGCCGGGATAGTCCACGAGGATGACGGCCTCGGGCTTTTGGCCAAGGATGGAGTCGAGCACGGCGTCCATCTTCTCCTTGAAGTAGCGGTACATTTTCAGCACCTCCCAGAGTCCGACCACGCCTGCGGTTTCCACCCAGTCCTCCACGCCATCTCCCACGACCTCGCGCATCTTGGGGCCGCCGAGGCCGATGACCTGCATGTCCGGCTCCAGTGTCTTCAGCTCACGCAGAAGCCCTGCGGCATGGGTGTCTCCGCTGAGCTCGCCTGCGATGATGAAGATGCGGTTCATGAGGCGCTGAGAGCGGCGTTCTTTTCGATTTGATCGGTGATCTCCAGGGCGATGCGCACGGCCTCGGCACCTTCCTGTCCGGTGACGACAGGGCGGCGGCCATGGCGGGCGCATTCGACGAAGGCGGCGATTTCGAGCTTGAGCGGCTCATCCTTCTCCACCTCCACGGCTTCGCGGACGATCTGCATGCCATCCTTGCGGTAGATCCAGCCGCTCTGCTCCTGGTAGTCGAGGCTGAGGTAGCTGGAGCTCTGGAAGACGCGGATCTTGCGCATCTTCTCGGGGCTGATGCGGCTGGCGGTGATGTTGGCAATGCAGCCGTTGGCGAACTTGAGGCGGGCGTTGGCGATGTCCTCGCGCTTGGTGAGAACGGGAATGCCCACAGCGTCCACCTGGATGAGCTCGGACTTCACGAGATGGAGGACGATCTCGATGTCGTGGATCATGAGGTCGAGCACGACACCGATGTCGATGCTGCGATTGGGGAAGGGGGAGAGGCGGTGGGCTTCGATGAAGCGCGGGTTGTCCATGCGCTGCTCCAGTTGGAGGAGCACGGGATTGAAGCGCTCGATGTGTCCCACCTGAAGAATGACGCTCTTGGATTTGGCCAGCTCGATGAGGGCCTGGGCCTCGGCGTAGGATTCGCTGATGGGCTTTTCCACCATGACGTGAATGCCGGCCTGCATGAGGGGTTCTGCCACCTTGCGGTGGAAAATGGTAGGAACGGCCACGGTGGCGGCATCCACACGGGAGGCAAAGTCGGAGAGATCGCTGGCGGCGTGCGTGCCATACTGCGCGGCGAATTCGGCGGCGCGTGCGGGATCGGCATCATACACGGCGGTGAAGGCGACTGCGCCTTCACTCTTGGCGGCGATCTCCGCCATGATGCGTGCGTGGTTTTTGCCAATGGCGCCGACTCCGGCGACTCCGATGCGGAAGGGGGTGCTCATGTCTTGTTTAAATAATAGCGGGAGGACAGGGTTATGGTTTGCCGTTGATGGGCTTGCGCGCCTTGGCCAGAAGAGAAATCAAATTGTAAATGTCAATGCGCTGCTCGTCGGTGAGTGTTTTGTCAGGTGGCGGCGGAATCAGCATTCTGGAAGTGTCTGCCGTGATAATGGAATAGTCTCTCTTTTTGGTGAGGGGGGCTTCTTTCCCCGCAACGAGTGCCTCCACATGAGTGCGGTCTGCCACAGATGTGCGAATGGTGATCTTGCCACCTTCGTTCAGAAGAAACTCAGTGACCTCAGGCTTGTTCTGTGCACCGCCATTCCAAACCCAGCGTACTCGAGTCACTTCGTCTCCTTCGGTGAGAAAGAAATAGTAATGGGTGCTGGTGGCGTCCTCTCCTTCCTCCGCACGATGAGTCCACTTCACGTCCTCGGCCTTTGACAAGGTCACTAACAGCAAAAGGGACATCAGCGGGAGGAGCGATTTCATCATAAGAAATGCCGGTCTCAAAACTTGCCGGGGAACTTCATGCCTGGGGGGAGCTTGGGCATTTTGCCGCCGGGGGCGCCGCCGCCGAACATGCCGCCCAGACCTCCGAGGCCACCCATCATTCCTCCAGGGCCGCCCATGCCGCCGCCACCCATCATGCTGCCCATGAGCTGGGTCATCATGCCCTTGTTGCTCATGAGCTTTTTCATCATCTCAAACTGCTTGAGGAGCTGGTTCATCTCCATCACGGGGCGTCCGGCTCCGTTGCAGATGCGCTTGCGGCGCTGGCCGTTGATGATCTCGGGGCGCTGGCGCTCCTTGGGGGTCATGGAAAGGATGAGTGCTTCGACGTGCTTCATGCGCTTGTCGCCGTCTTCGCCGATCATGTCCTTCATCTTGCCCATGCCGGGGAGCATGCCGAGGATGCCGCCGATGGGCCCGAGCTTCTTCATCATGCGTAGCTGGGCCAGCATGTCGTTGAAGTCGAATTTGTTCGACTGCATGCGGGCGGCCAGTTTCATGGCCTCCTTTTCGTCGATCTCTTCGGCGGCTTTTTCCACGAGGCCCACGACATCTCCCATGCCGAGGATGCGCTGAGCCATGCGGTCAGGGTGGAAGATTTCGAGCTGGTCCACCTTTTCCCCGACGCCGAGGAATTTGACGGGGCAGCCGGTGACCTGGCGCATGGAGAGCAGCGCGCCGCCACGGGCGTCGCCGTCCAGCTTGGTCATGATGAGGCCGGTGATGCCGACAGCGGCATTGAACTTTTGCGCCACGCTGACGGCCTGCTGGCCGGTGGCTGCGTCTGCCACGAGGAGAACTTCATTGGGCTCCACCACGGCGCGCACGCGCTTGAGTTCGTCGAGCAGTTCCTCATCGAGATCCTGACGACCGGCGGTGTCAAAGATGGCGATGCCGTTGCCCTGCTCCTTGAGCCAGACGAGCGCGGCCTTGGCGGCTTTGACGGGATCTTTCTCGCCTTCAGCGGGGGCGAAGACGGGCACATTGAGCTGCTGACCCAGCACCTGCAGCTGCTTCACAGCGGCGGGGCGGTAGAGGTCCAGCGCGAGGAGGAGCGGGCGGCGGCCCTGTTTCTTGAGCCAGCTGGCCAGTTTGGCGGAGGTGGTGGTCTTGCCGGCGCCGTTGAGGCCGGTCATGAGGATGCGCTGCGGCGGGTCCACATTCAGCGCAGTGGCCTCACTGCCCAGCAGCTTGACGAGCTCATCGTGGAAGATTTTGACGATCTGCTGCCCGGGGGAGACCTTCAGCAGCACCTCAGAGCCCACGGACTGCTTGGTCACCGTCTCCACCAGATCCTTGGTCACCTTGAAGTCCACGTCCGCCTCCAGCAGGGCCATGCGGATGTCCTGCATGGCATCGCTGACATTGGATTCGCTGATGCGGGCCTGGCCGCGCAGCTTTTTGAAGGCGCTTTCGAGTTTTTCAGAGAGGGCGGAGAACATCGGGAGAGGGAGAAAAGGGGCTTGGGATAGTCGGCAGCAGGGCACGCCTGGCAACTGCGAAGGCGGGACGAATCAGGCGGTGGGCAGGAGGGCTACTCGATGGGCTGGTAGGCGGCTTCGAGGTCGATCTTGAAGCGCCAGCTGACCACCTCGGCAGGCTGGGCGGCAGCACGCTGAAAGCTGAGGCTGAGCGCGCAGTCCTCGCGGCGCAGCTTGTAGGGAAACTGGAAGCGCACGACCATGGCGGCGGGGTCGTAGTCCACCGGGACGGTGCCGAGTCCGGCGATGCGGAGCTTGATGCTTTCGGGAACGATGGTGCCGAGCTTTTTCAGGTCGGCCTCGACGAGGGGACGGCGCTCGGTGATGACGCTGTCGGGCTTGGGCTTGAGCTGGATGAGCTGCTCTCCCTTGTCGTTTTTGGCATCGGCCACGAGGAATTTGTTGGAGCCCACGTCGCCACGGCCGCGGAAGCTGGTGGCGAGCTTGAAATTGATGTCGTTGTCTCCATGGACGATGTAGCGGCCCAGCTTGCCGTTCGGAGTGTCCCAGGTGACTTTCTGGCCATTGACGGTGACGAGGGACTCGTAGCCGAGCTGCAGCGCGGTCTCCATGATGGAGTCGTCAAAGTTGCCATAGGGGTAGGCAAAGGAGGGGCACTTCACTTTGAGATTCTCTTCCAGAAACTCACGCGAGTCCTTGAGCTCGCTCACGAGCCACTGCTGGTAGTCGGCTTCTGATTTGGCGCCTTTGGGGCGTTTTTTGAGGCTTTCGTGGGAGACGCTGTGGCTGCCGACTTCGCAGCCGTGCTGCATCATCTCCTTGATCTGCTCCCAGCTCATGGAGCGGCCTGCGCCGCCGACGTATTTTTTGTAAAGGTAGATGGTGAAGGGGAAGCCGAACTCCTTGAGGATCGGGTAGGCGTAGGTGTACACGCCCTCCCAGCCGTCATCCATGGTGATGACGATGGCCTCTTCGGGGATGTTTTTCTCCCCGCGCTTCCAGGCCATCATGTCGCTGAAGGAGATGACGGGGATCTTGGAGTCTTTGATGGCCTGCATCTGATCGCGGAACTTGGGCGCGGCGATGAGCATGGGGCTGCCGCCGCGGTCGCGGAAGTCGTGGTAGCCGAGCACGGCGACGACGGAGGATTTGTTGAGCTCAAAGGGCGGGGCGGCCGGGGCCTCGGGAGGCGGTGCGGCGGCGTCCTGCATGGCGGTCTCCTGCAGCTTCTTTTCGATGGCCTGCTCCTCGGGGGTGAGCACGGGCTCCTCGGGCTTGGGTGGCGGCGGAGGAGGGGGCTTGGGGGTGACGCCGCTCTGCTCGGCGAGGCGGCGCAGCTTGGCCTCGATGCGCTTGCAGGAGGGCAGCGTGCCGAGGGCGAGGAGTGCTAGGAGAAACGTGAAGGCAAAACGCATGGCGTCAGGGAGTGGGGGCTGCGGGGCGCGGCCGGGTGATGAGCAGGCTTTTGAGGATGAGCTGCGGGCTGGCTTTGTCTCCAGCGCTGAGGCGCAGTGTCTCGCCGCGTGCGTCTCCGGTCAAGGTGAGGCTGCCCAGGCGCAGGATGCGGAAGGTCTGGGGGCTGGAGGTGCCGCGCTCCACGTCCAGCTCCTTTTCCAAAGTCTGGCCGTTGAACTCCACACGGAGCTTCAGCGGCTCCTTGAGGTCCGGGCAGGAGTAGTGCAGCAGGATGTCGTAGCTGCCTGCGGTGATGTATTCGATGCGCCAGGCGATCTCGCCCACGGTGGCGGTCTGGGCATCTGCCGGGGGCTGCGGGGTGATCTCCTGAGCCAGCGCCGGGGCGAGGGTGATGAGCGCCTGCTTCTGCTCCGGCGGCACGGGGGTGGGCATGGGTGCAGGCATGGGCATGGTGCCAGCCTGGGCCTGCTGGGTGGCGATGAGGTCGAGCACGCCGCCGGCATTGATGATCTGCTGCACGCGGGCGATCTCGGCCGTGTAGGCGGTCTTGTCCGTGGCGGTGGCCGCCTGGCGCTGAAGCTCGATGAGATACTTCCCCAGCAGCGGGATGTGGCGGGTGCTCAGCTCCTTCTGGTAGATGCTCTCCATCTGCTGGAGGCGGGAGCCGGACTGTGGTGCTGCCGCCGTGGTGGCGGGAGCGGTGGAAGATGGGGGCGCAGGCTGCTGGGCTGCGGCGAGGCCGGCAGTGCAGAGGAGGGTGCAAAGAGAGCGCCGCATCATGGCTGCCTCCTTTCTGCGGACTCCTCCGAGAGGGCCCAGGCTCCGGGGGCGGGGCGGCGCTGCCTGGCGGCGGCTTCCAGGGTGCCGAGGGTGGAGAGGAAGGCGCGCTCCATGGCATTGTGCTGCTTTTCACGCGGCGGCGGCACCACGGTGGCGAGGCCGTGATTGACCAGCACATTCTGGTAGAGTCCCACATTGGGCAGGAAGAGCAGCGCGGCGAGGGTGCCGTCTTTGTCGCGGTCCGGGCGGATGAGAAGGCGGAGCGGTTTGTCGCGGAGATAGCTGGCGGTGAACTCACGCGCGGTGCGGCCCACGGCCACGACGTCTTCATCCTCGATGTGGAAGTATTTCGCAAAGCGCTTCACATCGGGGTCACCGTCCTCCGGCGGAGGGCAGTCGATCCACAGAAGGCGGACGAGGAGGGTGCGCCCTTCGTGGGTGATTTTGAAGCGTGCGCCGGTGAGGGGATCCTCGTCGGCGAGGTGCGCGTCGGTGATGTCCTCAAAGCCGCTGAGACCGCCGCCGGTGATGGTGAGGGCGTTCATGCCGGTTTTGCCTTTCTTGGGATCGTCCAGGCGCTGGAGGCGGCGTATCTCGGCATCGATCTGGTCTTTGAGGGCGGGGCGGGTGACGGCGAGGTCGCGCAGGTCGTCGAGGTAGCTGGTGGAGGCGGCCTTGCGAGCGGTTTCGATGGCGCTCTTGAGCGTGGCGGTGGCCTGCTGCATGGCGGTGGTGGAGCTGGTGGGCTCCGGCGCGGCGGCGGCGGCCGTGGTGGTGGCCTCGGTGACGGGGACGAGGCGGAGATTGCGAATGCGGATGATGTTGGCGGGATAGCCGTCTTTGGCGGTGAAGCGGAGGGTGACGGGATTCCGGGTGAAATTCATGGGGCCGACACGCACGGTGGTGAAGGTGGTTTCGTCGGTGCTGCGCTTGATCTCAAAGGTGCGGTGGTTTTCCTGCGTGGCTCCCAGGAGGGTGAGCTCATCAAAGGCAAACATGGCGCTCTGCTGCGGCTGAAACTTGGACGAGGCGTAGATGCTGCCCGCGACGGGTGCATCGCTCATGTTGGCGTCAAATTCGAGATGGTAGCTGCCGGGCATGAGGCGGAAATTCTGCCACTCGGCGCCGCTGCCGTTGGAGCGCCAGCCGCTGAGGATTTCCCCGGAGGCCTGGGCGGAGCCCATCATGCGCGCCTGAGTGAGGGGCAGGGTGGTGGCGAGGCTGGAGGCCGTGCCGGAGTAGAGTGCCTGGAGCTGCTCGCGGCGCTGGCGGATGGCGCGGGCCTCCTCGTAGTCGCCAGCGGCGGCCACTTCGGTCTCGACCTTGGCGAGGGCGCGCTCGTACTGCTGGGTGAGCAGCTGGGAGTCGGCCATGATCTGCCGCAGGAAGGCCGTGCGGGAGGAGGTGAGGGCCGGAGGCTCCGCCACAGGAGCCTGCGCCAGCAGGGCCGCAGAGGGCTGCAGCAGCAGGAGGAGGAGTGGGAGGCGGCGTTTCATCGGGAGGCAGGCACGAGTTCCACGGCCAGCAGCTGCATGAGATTGCTGGAGACGAGCGCCTCGGCGGAGAGGGTGAGGGTGCCGGAGCCGTCGCTGATTTTGAGCGTGCCGGCGCTGCGCTCCTCGGGGCCTCGCAGGGTGGTCTCGATGTTTGCGGAGAGGGTGTAGCGCGCCTCCTTGATGAGGAGCCTGCCGCCCTCAGCCGCGCCGCAGCGGTAGCGCAGGAGCACCTCATAGCCGCCGGGCGGCAGGGCGGGCAGCTTCCAGGTGGCGGAGGCGCCCACCTGGGACCAGCCGGTGATGGCGCCACCCTCGTGCCGCAGGCCGCTGAGGGTGGCTGCATCCAGAGGAAACTTGATGCGGTCTGGCAGGAGGGATGTCTTGAGCGCCTGCTCGCGGGTCTGGAGCAGGAGGAGCTCCTTGTCCAGGCGGGCGAGCTCGTTTTGCAGGCGCTTGCGCTCATCGCGCGCGGTGATGGCGGCATCGTAGTCGCGCTCTGAGGCGAACTGCTTTTCCAGGGTGCCGAGGGTGGTGATCTGCTCTTTGACGGGAGCGAGGCTGGCCTCGATGAGGCTGCGCTCATAGCCCAGCCGCATGAGTGCGATCTCAGCGCTCGCCCCCGGGTCGTCGGTGCGCTTTTCCGCAGCCAGGGCTGACAGGGCAAGCCCCGCGCCAACGAGTGTGAATGCGAGAACGAAACCGGATTTCAAATGGGCGAAAGCAGATGGTGAAAGAAACGCCGCATGCTAACCAAAGAGCACGGTGAAACAAGCCCGAACTCAGAAGGCTTGAGCGAAGGAGGGAGGTGGGTTTTCCGGCAGCGGGGGCGTGCTGGAAAGGCATGCTGGCGGCTGTGCGCGGTGCAGCCGGAGGGGGGGAGGTGGGTGTGGTGTGCCGCGCTGCGTGTTTGTCAATCCCCCCTCCACAGGGGATTAAGTGATCCCTCGGATGGGATAATTTGTATTCGGAGGCTGAAAAAGGGGAGGATTCAGCATTGAAGCCCGTAGGTTTTGTGTCATCTGCGACGACCCCCAAATTGAACTTTTTGATGCAGACAACGGTAGAAAAGCCCCTCCGCCCCGCCAAATCCCGCTCCAAAATCCTCTCCCGAATCGTTTTCCTGGCCTCTGGCATCTGCCTGGGGGCCGGAATGATGAGGTGGCATGACGCCACGGAAACGAAGGAGCCAAGCGTCCTGGCCGCGTATGGCCAGAAGCAGCACCCGGGCCCCTGGGGCGAGCTGTATGCCACACCCTTCACCATTTCCGCGCCTGAGGAGCTGCTGCCGCTGCGCAGGCTGGAGGAGGGCGGTACGCGCTGGCTATTCCCCAACATGCAGCACAGCGAGGTGGAGCGCGTGCTGGAAAACACAGGCCTGCCCGCCAGTCTGGTGGCGGAGCTGACGGAGCCGGGTGTGCTGAATCAAACCCCCGAAGGGCTGGAGATGCAGCCTGCGGCCAAGACGCTGCTGGCGCTGCCCGCCGGGCCGCGCAAAAAGCTCTACCAGGCGGTGCTGGAGCATCCGCAGAACCGGGGGCAGATCATCTTCATCCACAAGGACACGCTGGGGGACCGCTTTGGCCGCAGCCACAATGGCGAGCACACGCTGATGCTCTTCAAGCAGCTGTGCTGCGAGCATGGTGACTACCTGGTCTTCAGCGGCCTCTCCACCATCCTGGGGCAGCTGCCCACGTACGAGGAGAAGCGTGACTTCATGCGCGGGCTGACCAGCCAGCGCACGCTGACGCTGAGGGTGAACATCAAACCCGGAGAGGACACCTCCGACCTGGCGAACTACTGGGGAAAGGGGATGAAGGGCACCGATTTGAGGACGATCTTTGAATCCATCGCCGCCACGCCGACCGGGGGCATGCTGGGCATCATCAACATGCTGCCGCCGCTGCCTTCCTCGCAGATGTTTCTGTATCCGATGCCGGACAATCCGCTGAACGGCCCTGCACCGGTGAGGGACTGCCACTGGACGTCGTTTAATTTTTTCAGCGATGTGGCGGACCAGCAGCTGAGCCGGCCGGAATACTTCATGCAGAAGCTGAAGGATGAGTACATCCCGGCGGCAGGAGATCCGCGCTATGGAGACATCGCGCTCTTCTCCAAGCCGTCCGGCACCGTGGTGCACTCGGCGGTGTACATCGCGGATGATGTCTTTTACACCAAGAACGGCGCCACCTTCACCTACCCGTGGATGCTGGAGACGCTGCCGGACCTGATGAAGCAGTACTCGTTTCAGGTGGAGCCGGGAGAAAAACTGGTTGTGAGCTACTTCCGCAGCAAGAATCTGTAGCCGCATGGCAGACTATGAAGCACTGCGCAGCCTGCTGCGCCGAAGGATGGAGATCATCGCGGATCACGCGTTTCGTGACCGCGATGCGGCGGCGCACCTGGAGGCGCTGAAGCAGGTGTCCGAAGGGATCACGGCGGAGCACCAGCGGCTGCGCGCGCAGCTGCCGCCGAGGCTGAACCACTTCCTGACGCAGGCGAGTTTTTCCAAGGCGCTGGAATATCTGGATAGCTCGGAGGACTGAGAGCGTTGAAAGCGGTTCAACCATGAACCGACTCCGCACTCTCACCACACTGCTGTGCCTCGCACTGGCCGCCACTGCGCTGGCAGGCGACAAGCCGAACATCATTTTCATTCTCTGCGACGACCTGGGCTATGGCGATGTGAAGTGCCTCAATGCCGAAGGCAAGATCGCCACACCGAACTTTGACCGGCTGGCCAGGGAGGGCATGATCTTCACAGATGCGCACTCGGGCTCCAGCGTGTGCACACCCACGCGCTACGGCGTGATGACCGGGCGCTACGCCTGGCGCTCCAAGCTGCAGAGCGGCGTGCTAGGCGGCCTGAGCCCGCGCCTGATCGAGCAGGGAAGACTGACGACACCCGCGATGCTGAAGCAGCAGGGCTACTCGACGCACTGCGTGGGCAAGTGGCACCTGGGCATGGACTGGGTGCGCACCGGAGAGGTGGAGGAGCTGAACATCGAGAAGCCCGAGCACGTGAAGAATGTGGACTACACCAAGCCGATCACCAACGGGCCGACGAGCGTGGGCTTTGACACCTACTTTGGCATCAGCGCCTCGCTGGACATGGTGCCGTACTGCTTCATCGAAAACGATCACGTGACGGTGAACCCCACGGAGATGATGAAGCTGGCCATGAACAAAGGCGGGCCAGCGAGCTACACACGCGAAGGACCGGGTGCGCCGGGCTTCCGCGGCGAGGACGTGCTGCCCACCTTCACCCGCGAGGCGAAGAAGGTCATCGAATCCAAGGCGAAGGAGAAAGCGCCATTTTTCCTCTACCTGCCGCTGAACTCCCCGCACACGCCCATCCTGCCGAGCGAGAAGTGGCAGGGGAAGAGCGGGATCAGCCTGTATGCGGACTTTGTGATGGAGACGGACGACGCCATCGGCCAGATCATGCGCGCGACGGAGGAGGCGGGCGTGGCCAAGGACACGCTCATCATCGTGACGAGCGACAACGGCTGCTCTCCGAGCGCGGACTACCCGAAGCTGCTGGCCGCAGGGCACAACCCCAGCTACAACATGCGCGGGCACAAGGCGGACATCTTTGACGGCGGCCACCGCGTGCCCTTCATCGTGCGCTGGCCAGCGAAGGTGAAAGGCGGGCAGACCTCAGCACAGATCGTGTGCCTGACCGACTTCATGGCCACCGCCGCCGAGGTGGCGGGCGTGAAGCTGCCGGAGACTGCGGCGGAGGACAGCTTCAGCATCATGCCCGCGCTGCTGGGAGAATCCGGCAAGCCGGTGCGCCAGAGCGTGATCCATCATTCCATCAACGGCTCCTTTGCGCTGCGTGAGGGAGACTGGAAGCTGGAGCTGTGCGCAGGCTCAGGCGGCTGGAGCGATCCACGGCCCGGCAGCCCGGGAGAGAAGGGGCTGCCAGACACGCAGCTCTACAATCTGAAGGCGGACATCGGCGAGAAGGACAATCTGCAGAGCAGCGAGCCCGAGGTGGTGAGGAAGATGACGGCGGAGCTGGAGCAGATCGTGACCAGCGGGCGCAGCACACCCGGAGCGCCGCAGCAGAACGCGGTGCCGGTCATCATCCGCAAGCCCACGCCCGCCGCGCCTGCCAAGGGGAAAGGGAAGGGCAAAGGCAAGGCTGCGGTGAAGTGATCAACAGCCGCAGACGATGATGGAGTTCATGATCTGAAGAAGGAAATATAGACGCGAGGTTGCCACCGTGCCATGTCAGGCCTGTATTTAACCTCCCATGCGCAATCCCGAGGACCAACGCAATCTCATCGCCCAGGCGGTGCTGCACGTGCGCAGCCAGCGCGCCACCTCCCGCCGCACGCTGGCGGATCTGATGCGTCTCTCGCCGACGACGGCCGGGCAGTATGTGGATCATCTGATAGCGAAGGGATACCTGCATGAAAACGGGCTGGAAAAAGCGCCGATGGGCCGGCCGAAGCGCCTGCTGACCACGAATGCGCAGGCCGGGTGGTTTGCCGGGATCGAATTCAATGCGGAGCGCATCCAGGCGGTGAGCGTGGATTTTTCCGGAAGCAAATCCGGCGGGCGCATCATCAGCCTGCCGGAGTCTGTCACACCGGCCGGAGTCGTCGCCGAGATCAAGAAGACGATCAGTGTGCTGGCCAAAGGGGCTGCGGGGCCGCTGCTGGGCATCGGCGTGGGGGTGCCGGGTGTGGTGGATCCGCACGCGGGCATCGCGCATGAGTACGCATTCATCGAAGGCTGGAAGGACGTGCCGCTGGCGCTGCTGCTGCGTGAAAGGCAGGAGATCACCGTGACGCTGGACAACAACCTGCGCGCCATCGCGCTGGCGGAGCGCTGGTTTGGCGGCGCGGGAGAGCTGGCAGACTATGTCATCCTGGGGCCGCGCAGCGGGTTTGGCTGTGCCATCGTGATCGGGGGGCGGGTGGTCACCGGCTCCGAGCATGCTGCGGGAGAGGTGGGCCGCTGGCCCTGGGGGGACGGCGGCGAAGTGCATGATGCGCTCTCGTCTCCGGCCGTGTGGAGACGCCTGGCCGGCAAAGGCAGACGAGCCAGCCTGCCGCCAGACCTGCACACCGCCCTCGCAGCGCTGGCGGGGCTGCGTGGTGAAGAGCGGGACGCCATCGTGCAGGACTATGCGCGCGTGCTCTCCAGCATGCATCTGCTGCTGGACAGCCACACGTGGTTTCTCCACGGGCCGCTGACGGCGCTGGGAGATGAGTTTTGCGCAGACATCGTGGCAGCGGCCTCGCGCATGGCGCCGGCACTGCGGGGCAAGAGCATCCGTCTGCTGCGGTCACAACTGGGAGATAATGCCGGCGCGCTCGGCGCTGCGAGCCTGGCCATGGAAAAGTGGGCGCCGTGACGGGGCGCGCAAGGTGCCCGTGTCCGAATCACACCGGCAGGGTGGTGCCAGGAATGGCCACAGGATACCAGCCGTCTGCGTCTGGCTTGACCGGTGGCTCGGTCTGCCAGGTGATGTTGTCCGGCACCAGCTTTTCCTGGGAATTCAGCGCCTGCTCCCAGGTGATGACCTGGCCGGTGTAGGTGGCCATGCGGCCCATCACACCCATAAGGGAGCTGTAGGCGGCGTATTCGGCGTCGATGCGCACCTTGCCGGTGCGGATGTTTTCAAAGAAGGTGTCGTGCTCCAGCTGGTAGGCGTCGTTCTTGTTGCGCGTGCGTTTGCCTCCGGGGGGCTGGCCGTTGATGAGGAAGCGGCCGCCATCGCCGAGATCGGCCACGCCTTTGGTGCCGTGGAAGTGCTCGCTGACACTGCGGGCGCATTTGCCGCCGATCTGGCAGCACTGGCTGAGCAGGCGGTAGCCGCCCTCGTATTCAAACTCCACGGTGTGGTGGTCAAAGATGGTGCCATTTTCGCGCTTGTTGCGCACGGCGCGTCCGCCCTGGCCCACGGCGCGCAGCGGCATTTTGCCCTGCACTGCCCAGTTGGCCACGTCGAGGTTGTGGCAGTGCTGCTCCAGGATGTGGTCTCCGCTCATCCATGTGAAGAAATACCAGTTCCTAATCTGGTAGTGCATTTCGCTTTCTCCGGGCAGGCGGGGAAAGCCGGGGCGGGAGGTGCCGTTCCAGTACACGCGGCCAAAGAGCAGGTCGCCGATCTCGCCGCCGTGGAGGCGCTGCATCATGTCGATGTAGGCGGGATCGTAGCGGCGCTGAAAGCCCACGCAGACATTGAGATTCTTCTTTTTGGCCTCCTCGGCTGCGGCCAGCACACGGCGCACGCCTGCGGCATCCACCGCCACGGGCTTTTCCATGAAGACATGTTTTCCGGCCTTCACCGCCTGCTCAAACAGGAACGGCCTCGGCCCCGGCGGTGTGCCGATGAGCACCACATCGGCGATCTGCATGACCTTGCTCCAGTCTTCAAACTGCGTGAAGATCTGGTCCGGCGGCACATCCACCTGGCCCTCGTGCTTTTGCTTGAGGATGTCGAGAGCGGCCTGCGCCTTGCCTTCGAGCGGGTCCAGCACGGCCACGAGCTTGATGGTGGAGCCTGCGGTGAGCGCCTGATTGCACGCGCCGGTGCCGCGCCCGCCGCAGCCGATGAGGGCTATTTTGATGTCGCTGCTACCGCCTGAGGCAAAAGCATGCGTGGCGGCGGACATGGCCGCTGCGGTGGTGGTGGTGAGGAAGGAGCGGCGCGTGGGAGTGCTCATGGCTGGCGTGGGTGAAGAGGGGCGGAAACGCGTGTAAGGGTTGTATATTTCAATACGGGAATATGAGGCAAGGTTTTTGTGCCCAGGCAGCGGGCATGAGGGGAACCTCTTCTGTGGAATGCTGCCCAGGCGCGCTCCCAGGGCAGGTGTGCTCCGCAGCAATGGAGGGAATAATGCTGAAATCGCGTCACTTTTTTTCGTGCTTTCCCAAACCGACCCGCTAACCTCGCGGCCTCGTTTCCCCTAACCAAGCACTCACCATGAGCTACTCCTCACCCAAACTTCACAATGCAATGTGGCCCGGACTCGTCGGCAAAGGCGATGGCGAAGGCCAGGAACCACCGATCAGCCTGGAAAAGATGCTGGACCTCACGGCTGCCGCGAATGTGAACGGCCAGAAGTTTGAGGGCATCGACTACTTCCTCTTCCTGCCGCACACCAATCCGGAAGCCAGCGACGACGAGATCAAGAAGATCGCCGACCTGATCGCAGGCAAGGGCTTCAGCGTGGGCTCCCTGGTGGCTCCGGTGTGGCCGGGCACGGTGGGTGATTCCGCCATGGGCGACGACGCCCAGCAGGAGAAATTCCTCAGCGCGGTGAAGATGGCCTGCCGTATCGCCAAGATCTTCAACAACCACGGCGTGCGCAAGTATGGCGTGATCCGCATCGACTCCGCTGAGTTCGGCGTGGGCAAGTGGCGCGAAAATCCGAAGGCCAACACGGCCCGCATCGTGGACACCTTCAAGAAGGCCGCGCAGATCGCCGCCGACAATGGCGAGCGCCTGGCCGCCGAAGGCGAAATCTGCTGGGCTGGCATGCACTCCTGGAAGGACATGCTGGACGTGCTGGAAGGCGTGGGCATGCCAAACGCCCTGGGCTTCCAGGCCGACCTGGCCCACACCTACCTCTACACCCTGGGCTACAACGCCCCCGAGCATGCCCTGCTCAAGGAAGGCTACAGCGACGCCGAGTTCTGGGCCGCCTACGAGAAGATGACCGACGCGCTCCGCCCCTGGACCATCGACTTCCACGTGGCGCAGAACGACGGCACCGTGCACGGCGCAGGCTCCCACGACAAGACCGGCAAGCACTGCCGTGCTGACGATCCGAACGGCAAGCTGGACATCACCAAGGCCTCCGGGTACTGGCTCAAGGACGCCGCCGCCCGTGGCATCCAGCACATCTGCTGGGATGGCTGCATGTTCCCGAACGCCGTGCTGGAAACGCCGGACACGTGGAACAAGATCCTGGACGCGATGATCAAGGTGCGCGACGCCCACGGCTGGTAAAAGACAGCGCCCGCAGGCAGAACTGCTCAAGACAACGCCGCAGAGTTTCACCGCTCTGCGGCGTTCTCATTTTCACCGCCACCACATGCATCGTGTCCTTGTCATGCTCCTCATGCTGGCCTCCTGTGCGCGCATGAGTGCACCCGTGACGCTGCCGCCTGAGATCATCGCTGCGCTGCCGCCCGGTTGTCGTCAGGTGCTATACGTCACGGCGGCGGATCAGCAGGCCACAGAGGCGGAGCTGAGAATGGTCAGGCGCACCAGGGCGGATGTTTGCCGGTGCTTCAGCACAGCCATTCCGGTGCGCATCGGCCGCAATGGCATGGCGTGGGGGCATGGTGAGTTTGGGCTCAAAGCGCCGGAGGGCTGGCGCATCAAAAAGGAAGGAGATGGCTGCGCACCGGCGGGCATCTTCCGCATCACACAGGCGTTTGGAGAGGGGCCCAAACCTGGCTGGATGAAACTGCCCTACCTGCGATGCAGCGCACATCACTGGGGCATCGACGATGTGAAGAGCAGGCACTACAACCAGATCGTGGATGACCGCACGGTGGCCTGTGACTGGACCGGGCCGGAGACGATGGTGCCCGGCAGCGGCTGCTACCGGCTGGGTGCAGTCATTGCGCACAATCCACGCAATGTACCAGGGCAGGGCTCGTGCATCTTCATGCATCTCTGGCTGGGTGACAGTGTGCCCACGGCAGGATGCACGGCCATGTCTGAAATGAATTTGAGCAAGGTGCTCGCCTGGCTGGATCCAACTGAGGACCCGTGTCTGGTGCAGCTGGTGGTGAAGCCGTGAAGGATCAGGAGGCCGCCGGTGGAGCGGGAGCGGGCGGGGATTCCTCCTGGGAAACGGGTGGGCTGGAGGGGGCGGTGAGCATGGCGTGGAGCACCTCGGAGAGCTGGCTTTCGGTGTAGGGCTTGTCCAGGCGGTGGGGTACGCCCAGCTCCTGCATTTCCTCCGCCTGCGCGGCTTCCAGGCGGCCGCTGGCCACGGCGACAGGGATGTCCGGCTGCAGGCGGCGCAGCACACGCACAAAGGAGAGGCCGTCCATGTGGGGCATGTGCAGGTCTGTGATGATGGCGCTGAGCTCCTTCTGGTGCTGCATGGCCAGGAGGAGGGCGTCGGCGCCGTTGGTGGAGGTGAGGACTTTGAAGTTCATGCGCTCCAGCACGGCGCCGGTCATCGCGCGCACGGCTTCCTCGTCGTCCACGAGGAGGATGGTCCGCCCCTGGCCCTGGAAGGCGGTGGCAGGCGGGGAGGCGGTGCTGGCTGGCTCCATGGCGGGCAGGGTGCCAGCGAGAGCAGGGAGAAAGACGGTGAAGGTGGAGCCCTGGCCGTCCTGGGACTGGACCTGCAGGAAGCCGCCATGACTCCTGACAATGCCCATGACGGTGGAGAGCCCCAGGCCGGTGCCTTTGTCCGGGCTCTTGGTGGTGAAGAAGGGGTCAAAGATGCGGTCGATGATGTCTTGCGGAATGCCGGTGCCGGTATCCTGCACGCGCAGGATCACGTAGCTGCCAGGGCGTGCTTCGGGGATCATGCTGGCGAAGGCCTCGTCCACCTGCATGGGAAGGGCCTCCAGGGTGATGGAGCCGCCGGTGGGCATGGCATCGCGGGCATTGACGCAGAGATTGAGCAGCACCTGGTGGAGCTGGGTGGCGTCTCCCTTCACGGCGGGCAGGTCGGGTGCACAGGTGGTGATGAGCTGGATGTTCTTGGGGAAGCTGCTGTTCATCAGCTTCTCCATTTCCCTGACGATGTACTCCACCTGCAGCGGGACGAGATCGCCCTCGGCGCCTTTGGCAAAGGTGAGGAGCTGGCGGACCATCTCCGCGCCGCGCCGGGCGCTGGATTCGAAGAGGTCGAGGATCTTGGCCTCCTGGGGGCAGCGCATGCGCAGCAGGTCCACGCCCATGAGGATGGGGGCGAGGGCATTGTTCAAATCATGGGCCACACCGCCGGAGAGCGTGCCGAGAGCCTCCATGCGCTGGGAGCGCAGGGCCAGGCGCTCCATGTCCCGGCGCTCGGTCAGGCTGTGGTTGCGCTCCAGCTCCATGGCCACCCGCTGGGCGATGATGCGCAGGATCTCGTGGTCCTCCTCGGTGAACTCCCGCGGCCGGGTGTCCAGCAGGCAGGTGATGGCGACGACCTTTCCCTGTGCGTCCAGCGAGGGAACGCCGAAGTAGGTGTGAGCCTGGTAGTCGCGAAGAAGGGAGGCCTTGGGGAAGAGCTCCTGCGCGTGCTCGTAGAGGCGCAGCTCTTTGGTGGCCTCCACGATGGCGCAGGGGGTGTCGGCGAGGGGGCAGCTTCCAGCATCCCGCAGGGTGCGGTCATTGAGGCGGACAGCCCTGAAGTGCAGATCCGGCCCCATGACCTCGGAGAGGCAGACAACAGGTGCGTCAAAGAGCTCGGCGATCATGCCGACGACGTCTTCAAACACGGCGGCGGGGTCTCCGGAAAGGCGCATGCTCTGCTCGGAGAGGCGCCGCAGCTTGCGAAGGTAGGCGGCGTTTCGCTCGGTGGTGCGGCGGCGCTCGGTGATGTCGCGCTCATTGGCGAGGATGCACCACTCTCCCGCGATCTGGACGGGAGTGGCGACGACTTCGAGAGGGAAGACGGTGCCGTCTTTGTGGCGGTGATTGATCTCAAAGCGCAGAGTCTCGCCCTGCTGGATGCGGTGCAGACGGGCGGGGGCGTTCTTGGCGGCCTCGGGGTCGTCGAGGTCACGGATGTTCATGCTGGTGATCTCGGCTTCAGTATAGCCGTGCATTTTGACGGCAGCCTCGTTGGCGGAAAGAATGCGGCCGTCTCCGTGAAGCAGAAAGACGGCGTCTCCACTGGTCTCAATGAGGGAACGGTAGAGCTGCTCGCTTTCCCGGAGGGATTTTTCGGCATTCTTGCGCACGGTGACATCCACACCGGAGGCGACGACCTGGATGATGCGGCCGGATTCATCCCGCAGGGGATTGAAGACGGCATCCACCACGAGGATACTGCCGTCCTGGCTGCGCGCCTCAAAGTCGTCGCGCACGATCTCGCCGGCGGCCGCGCGTTCGAGGGCGGAGCGTATTTTTTCCCGGGCTTCTGAGGAGTGGCTCCACCAGGCTGCTTCCCAGAGCAGCTGGCCGATGACCTGCTCCCGCTGCATGCCTGTGAGCTCGAGAGGAGCGTGGTTCACCTCCAGCATGCGGCCCTCAGGGGTGAAGAGGCCCACAAAGGTGAACATGCTGTTGAGGATGTCGCTCATGCGGCGCCTGCTGGCGTTCATCTCGGCCTCGGCCTTGCGCTGCTCTGTCACGTCGCGCACGAAGGCGCTGTGCTGCACGGTGCCGCCGTGGGCGAAGGTGGTGGTGGTCAGCTCGACGAGGATGGAGGTGCCATCCCTGCGGGTGCAGCCGAGCTCCATGCGCTTTTCTCCGGAGTCAAAAAGGTGAAGCCAGAGACCGGCCTGGTCCGAGCGCTGCTGAGGAGAGGCGATGGTCTCTGCGAAGCTGCGACCCACCGCCTCTGAGGCATCCCAGCCAAAGATGGCGCAGGCCTGAGGGGTCCAGCCGCTGATGAGGCCGTCAGAATCGACGGTGATGATGGCATCGAGAGCTGTCTCGATGATCTTGCGGGTGCGCTCCTCGCTCTCCTGCAGGGCGCAGGTGCGTTCGGCCACGAGCTGCTCCAGATTTTCATTCAGGCGGCGCACCTCGGCTTCGGCCGTCTTGCTGACGGTGATGTTGATGTGGGAGATGACGGCCCCGCCTTCAGCACGTGACAGGGGGGTGACATGCATGGAAAACCAGCGCTGCTCCGTGGGGGAGTGGCAGGGGTATTCACGGGTGAAAAAAGGCAGGGAAAGATCCAGCACGCCGCGAAGGCCTTTCATGATCAGGTGCGCCTCCTCCCCAAGCTGCGGCACCGCGCGCTCACAGACCCCCAGGTAGTTGACCCCAAGCCCCACGGAGGCCAGGGACTCCGCGCCATTTTCCCGGGCAAAGCGTTCCCAGCCATTATTGACGGCGATGATGGTGCCCTGACGGTCCACGACGGCGACGTTGGCGGGCATGGAGTCGATGACAGCGCGGTTGAGCGCTTCGCTGTCGCGAAGGATGTGCTCCAGTTTGTTTTCCTTGCTGGCATCCCGGAAGACAAGCACGACGCCGAAGATGCGGCCTGCGGAGTCTCGGATGGGGGCGGCGCTGTCCCTGATGGGGCATTCGACACCCTGCCGCGAGATGATGATGGTGTGGCTGGAGAGGCAGCGGATCTCGCCGGTGGAGAGTACTTCATCGACCGGGATGACGGCGGGCTGGCGTGTCTCCTCATGGATGATGCGGAGCACTTCATCCACCGGGCGTCCCAGCGCTTCTTCGAGCGTCCAGCCGGTGAGCTTTTCCGCCACGGGATTGAGCCGGGTGATGCGGCGCCTGGCATCGGTGGCCAGCACGGCGTCGCCGATGGAGTTGAGAGTGACGGAGAGCTTTTCCTGACTGGAGCGGAGCATCTCATCGGCGGCTTTCTGCTCGGTGACGTCGCGACCGCTGGCGTAGATGAGGCCGCCGGGCTGGGGAACGGACTTCCACCAGAAGACGCGGTAGCTGCCGTCTTTGTGGAGGCAGCGGGTTTCAAACTGCTGCACGCCCTCGCCCATCTGAAGCTGGCGCCGGATCTCCGCCGCCGTGGGGGCGCGGTCATCCGGGTGCAGCAGCTCCATGTAGGGGCGGGTCATGAGCTCCTCCTCGCTCCAGCCCAGAGTGCTGGAGAGGGCGGGGTTGGTGCGCTTGAGGTAGCCGTCTGCGGAGATGATGCAGAGCATGTCCAGCGGCACGGTGAAGAAGAGGTCGCGCTCGGTTTCCGCCAGCAGCCTTTTTTCGGAGTCGCGCCGCATGATGGTGCGTGCGAGGAAGAGCACTCCGAGGGAAAGCAGGACGCCAAAGGTCATGATGGCCCTGGTCTGGAAATGGAGGCGTGCGGTGCGTGATTTGATCTCAGGAAGGAGGTCATTTTCCTCGGCCTTCATGGCCAGGATCACGGTGCGGGCGGCCTCCCTGTTTTTTATGCCCTGCCCCTGGGTGATGTGCTGGAGCGCTCCGGCGGAATCTCCGCTCCGGCGCAGCTGGATGATTTCAGCGGCGAGGTCCTGGCTGCCTTTCAGCAGTGGCATGAGCGACTGCAAGCGCTGCTGCTGCCGGGGATTTTCCTGCATGAGCTGCGTGGCGGCGGCCACAGCCTTTGGCAAAGAGGCTGTGGCATCATGATAGGCGGCCAGGGAGGACTCGTCACCGGAGATGGCAAAGTCGCGTGCGCAGGTTTCCACCGTGATGAGATTCAGCAGGATTTCATCGAGCTTGTCATTGACGCGGTGGGTGTGGTCAAAGGAGTCAAACGCGGCGGCATCCTGCTGCTGGCACCACCATGCTCCGAGTCCGGTGAGGAGCAGAAAGAACAAGGCCAGGGCAAAGCCCGCCCGGATTTTGGGTTGAATCAGCACGACCTGAATCGTTGTGAATTTTTCTGATCTTTCAATTAGGATGTTGGACGAAGGTTCTCGCGTCTGATTCTCATTTTGAGTGAATTAAAAGGCAATGCCCCCGATTGAGTGTCGTGACAGTGATGCCGGTTTGACGCAGCGCCGGAGAGGTCCTGGCCAGACGCGGGCAGAAGCTGAGCCTCCATGACGGCATGGCCACGGATTTTATTAAATGGCTGCCGCTGAGAGTCGGCGCAGCTACTTCTTCGCCTTGGCAGCGATGGCCTTGTAGTAGTTTTCGATGGCGGCGCGGTATTCCGGCGCGGCTTCGGAGCGGGTGGCCTCGGTGAGGTCTTCGGCCATCTTTTGCGGCAGGTGGCCCCAGTCTCCTTTGGTCAGGACCATGATCTGGCCGAGGGTGCCGTCCTGGAGCTGGGTGGCCTGATTGCCGCCTTCAGCCGACTGGGCCTGGCTGTTCTGGCCCTGCTGCTTCTGATTCTGCGCCTGCTGCTGGGAGGGCTTCTGGCCGGGGGCCTGGCCCTGATTGCGTGAGTCTGCCATGCTCTGCTGCTGGGCCTGCTGGGCGTTGTTCAGGCTCTGCTGGGCATTCTGCTGGCCGCCCTGCTGTTGCTGCTGCTGCTGAGGCTGGCCGTTTTGAGACTGCTGCTGCTGACCGCCCTGCATGGGGTGGAGCTGGGCGTCGAGCTGATCGAGCGCCTGGGCAAGCATCTGGCCCTGCAGCTGCTCCAGCGGGGAAGCAAGGATGGGGGGAGATGTCTGGCTGGCTGTGGCCTCGGCGGCTTTGGCGGCCTGAGCTGCCTGTGCCTGGCTCTGCTGTGCGGCCTGGGGATTGGGCACAGGATTGGCCTGCGTGGCCTCCGCCTTTTGTCCGGCCTCCTGGAGCTGGGCGCTGGCCTGGGCGACCTTTTGCGCAGCGGCCTTGTCTCCCAGACGCTCCTGGTGCCGGGAGACGCGGGCGAGATCGCTGGCGGCCTGCTTCTGCGCCATGCCGTTTTGCACGGCCTGCTGGGTTTCTTTGGCCACGGCCTGCTCGGCCATCTGGGCGGTGGTCTTGGCGGTCTCTGCCAGGGCTTTCTGCATGGCCTGATTTTTCGGCAGTTCTTTTTCCAGAGCCTCCAGCACGGCCTGCGGGTTTTGCGTGGCGTCCTGGGCCATCTCCGCCAGCTCCTGGGCGCGCTGGTAGGCCTCGTCCAGCGGCTCCTGCACGCCCAGCTCCTGCTCCATCTTTTGCATGGCGGCCTGCTCGGCATCGGTGAGCTGCTGTCCGTCTTCGATCTTCTTCATGTTTTGCGCCAGCTGCTCCAGAGCCTGGGCGGTCTGCTGCTGGGCGGTGGCGGCGGCCTGGAGTGCCTGCTGCTGCGGCTTGCTCTGGGAGGCCTGCGCGGCCTGCTTGAGGTTTTGGGAGATCTGCGGGGTCTTCTGCTGCATCTGCGCCAGGGCCACGTCTGCGGTGCGGGACATCTGAGCTTCGTTCTGCTTGGTGAGGTTGGCGGCATTGGCCTCCTGGCGCAGGGCAGCCTGCAGGGAGGCCATCTTTTCGGCGTTTTCGGCGGCTTCTGGGCGGAGATCCTGAGCCTGGGCGGCGACCTCTGCCACGGGCTTCTCGGCCTTGGCATCGTCTGCAGCGGTCTGGGTGCTCTGCTGGGTCTTTTTGAGATCCTCGGCCACACGTTTCATCATGTCGCTGACACCGGGGGTGAGTGCGGCGAGCTGCGCGCGTGCGGCATCGATCTGCGGCTGAAGCTGTGCGGTGAGCTGGTTGGCCTTCTGCCCGGCGTCTGCGGTGGCCTGCTGGGAGGGCTGGGTATTGAGCTGCTGGCCGGGCTGCATCTGGGAGGCCTCTCGTGCGAGGTTCTTGCTCTGCTCGGCGGCGTTGCGTGAGGAGTCACTGGCCTGCTGTGCGGTCTGGCGCAGGAGATTGGCGGCCTGGGGATCTTTCTGCTGGAGGGCCTCCGCGAGGCGGGCGCGGTTGATCTTCTCCGGCACCTGCTGCAGAGCCTGCGCTGCGGCGCGGGACTGCGCGGCTGTCTCTGCAAAGTCCTGCTGGTTCTGCGGGCGGTTGTTGCCAGCCTGAGCGGACTCCAGCGCCTGGGCGGCGTCCTGCACGGCGGCATCGGCATCGAGCACGCGTGCAGCCTGCTCCAGCTCTGCGGCCTGATCTTTGAGGGCGGCGACGGCCTTGGTGGCGGGGGAGGGCGGGCCATTGCTGCGGCGTGTTTTGTCCGCCTCTTCCTTTGTGGGAAGCGGGATGCCGTCTGCGGCTCCGGCCTGGCGTGCCAGCTCTCCCACGGCGCGGCTGGCGCGGTTCATGTCCAGCGCGGCCTGGGTGTTGGATGCCTGGTTTTGCTCACGCAGCTCGGCCTGATCCTGCAGCTGGCGGGAGGCCTCGGTGAGCTGCTGTTCCGCGCTCTTGAGAGGGGTGAGGCCGTCGTTGTCGTTTTTCTTCTGACGCCTGGGGTCGCGCGTGGCGCTCTCGGCTTCGGCGAGGTAGTAGCGGGCTTTGACGACCTTGGCCAGGGCGGGGTTTTCCTGACGCAGGAGGTTTTCACGTTTCTGCTGAGCTTCATTGGCGGTCTGCTCGGCGATGTTGCGCGTGGTATCCGCGGCCTGCTGAAGGCGGTTGCGCAGATTGTCAGAGGCACCGTAGAGATGCTCGGGGCTTTTGGTCTGCTCCGGTTTGTCCAGGCTGGAGGCCAGATCGGCGGCGGATTCCGTGACCTTTTTATCCAGGTCCTGGAATTGATTGCGGTAGCGGCCTTTCTGCGTCTCGCCGAGCTTTTCCAGATCCTTTTGCAACGCCTTGGACTGAGCCATGAGCGCGCGCTGCTGCTCCTGCCACTTCGGACGCTGCTCGGCATCGCGATTGGCCTGCAGGGAGGTCTCTGTGAGCATGCGGGACTGGCGCTGGAGCTGCTGGGACTCCTGCGCGGCGATCCGTGCGCTGTCCTCTGCGGCAAAGGCGCGCAGGGCATCGGCGATGGTGGCTGCGGCACCGGAGGCTTCGCTGGCGGCGCGCTTGAGCTGGTCGGTGTTTTCGATCTCGTCGGAGGTCAGCTTTTCAAGATCAGCCACGTTTTCGCGGCGGAGCTGGGAGAGCTTTTGGCCGATGAGCTGAGCCTCGGAGGTGTCGAGCTGATTGGGCGCGTCTCGTGCGGCGTCTTTGAGGGCGTTCCAGAGTTCGTCGGCCTGGGTTTTGACCTGGTCGAATTTTTCCTGGGCGCTGGCCAGTGCGTTGGCGGCTTCGTCCTGGGCCTTGTCGGGATTTTTGCGGGAGTTGCGTTCAGACTTGCGCACCTTGTCCAGTGCCTGCCGCAGATCGCGGGCTTGCTCTTCGAGCCGGTCTGCCTTCAAGGCGAGGCGGCGCTGGCTCTCCGCCCAGGCTCGCAGGCGGGGATCCACGGTCTGCTCCAGGATGAGGACACGCACGGGGACAGACTCTGCTTTCTGCCCTTTGAGATCGGTGACGACGAGCTTGATCAGCAGGGCGTCTCCGGGTTTCACACCCAGCGGAGCCAGGGGCAGCAGGGCCTGCACCGGGGATTCCTTGGTGGCTTTTTCCACCGGCAGATCGCGTGCAGTCCAGTCGGCGCCATTGACGGCGTGGGAGAGTTTCAGCGTGGCGAGGCCCACGTCGTCGGTGACGAGGCCGGAGAGGCGCACGGCTTCATCAGGCAGCAGCTCGATCTGCTCCATCGGATCATTGATCTGCGCGGTGGGTGGCAGGTCCGGGATGGTGGAGATGCGCCAGGGCGTGCTCTCTTCATTGGTGAAGCCGGTTTCTTCAGACTTGAGAGCGATGCGCCAGGAGCTGTGCGTGGGCTGGATGGTGATCTCCGTGGAGAGCTGGCCATCCGGCGTGGTGGTGGCGGGCAGGGTCTTTTTCTCTGGCAGATCGGGATTGAGGATGAAGTCGCTCCGAGTCACGGGCTGGTTTGTCTTGAGCGTCAGCTTGATGGTGGAGCCGTCGAGTGCCTCCAGGTCGCCCTGGTCATTGGTGCTCGTGGTCTCCTTCCAGCCGGAGTAGGCGGGCGGGATGATGGTCTTGGTGAAAGCGGTGATGCGTGGCCGCGCACGTGCGCTGAGGCTGCGCCAGGGCGTGATGGCATCTGCCACATGCACGCGGTAGCGCACGTCGGTCTGGCCCACGGGAATGACGCCCTCAAAGCGTGCGGTGCCCACGGCGGAGAGCTCGGTGCGGCGGGCCTTGGAGCCCTCCACCTGAAACTCCAGCGTGGCCTGGGGTGGCTGCGGGCCTTCCGTTTCGATGACGAGAGGCACTTCGGAACCGATGGGTGCCAGCGCTGCGGCCTTCAGGGGCTCGAGGATGCGGATCTGCACAGAGGCGGGGCGCTCGAGATTGGCAAAGGGCAGGGCCGCGCGTGCCATGAAGCCCCCGAGATGCAGGCCGGGGATGAGACACAGAAGCAGAACGGCTGCGGCCACACCGCCGATGGCGAGGAACCACGGGCGCAGCGTGTTGGTGGGCAGGCGCGCCTCCCAGTCGATGCCCTCCAGAGCTGCGGCTACGTCGGTTTGAAGTTTTTCGCGGAACTCGGTGGAGTCCTGCACTCCTGCAGCGCCATTCGGTGTGGCCAGTTCCACGGCTGAGAGTAGGCGCTCGCGCAGGGAGGGCTCGGCGGCCTCGATCAGGCGTGCGGCACCCTCTTTGCCACGACCCTGGGCGATGAAGCGCCACGCCACGCGCCAGGCAGCATAAGCAGCACCGCCGTAGGTGATGAGTGTGACCCATGGCCGCAGTACATCCGGCATGAACCACGCGCGGTCCAGCAGGGCGATGAGGGTGAAGGCGGCAAGCGAGATCGCGGCGGCGCAGAGCAGGGCGCGATACTGCAGCAGCTTTTGACGACGCAGGCGAAAGCGCTCCAGGGCTTCGTGCGTGGCAGGACGGAGGGCGAGATTCATGCAGTGGGGGAGGGGAGCTTAACGTGACGGAGGGGGCGTTCTTTTCTCCTGCGGAGGGTGGAGGAGGATGGCTGGGGTGAAAAGCGGAAAGGGAGGGAGATGGATGGGGATGTGAGGGCTGGACGGAAACAGGGGAAGAAATTGCTTGAGGTTTTGAAAACGGTCCCAAGGGGTTTTGAAAAACCACGATTATGAAGGAGTCTGATTATCACCTGGCAGCGCGTTCGCCGCTGGTCCATTTCGAAACGTGCACGAAGGTGCAGAATGCGACAACGAAGAGGCTGGAGACGCCGAAGGCGAATGTGCTGCAGCAGCGGATGGGGGAGGCGGTGGAGGTGCTGACGGCACTGGGTGTGCCGGCGATACGGATCATCGTGACGAAGACGCGGCAGTGCGGGGGCACGACTTTCAGCGTGGAGGTGATCTACCACCTGTGCCAGCAGCGGAACACGGATGCGCTGATCCTGGCGAACATCAGCGCGAACAGCCAGGGCATTTTGGAGAGGATGCGGACCTTCAGCGAGAATGACCGGTTTCCATGGAAGAACCCGCTGGCGCCGAGGGAGACGCGGATGAAGTGGGCGAACGGAAGCACGGCGACGATCACGAGTGCGGAGTCGATGAACCCGGGGATCTCAAGGCCGAGGCAGGCGGTGCTTTTCAGCGAGAGCGCGAAGTATCCGCGAGGCGGGGTGAAGGATGACAAGAAGATCATGGCATCGATCCTGCCGTCTCTGAATGATGCGGGGGTGGCGATCGCGGAGAGCACGCCGGACGGTGCGAGCGGGTGGCACTATGAGACGTGGCAGGGGGCGCTGCGGCTGGAGGATTTTCTAAAGGCGTGGCAGGCGGGGGATCGTGCGCCGGGGAACGGGTGGGTGAAGGTCTTTGCGGCGTGGTATGAGTTTCCGGAGAATGTGAAGGAGGTGACGGAGGCGATGCGGGAGCGCATTGATGCGACGCTGACGGCGCGCGAGGCGAACGGGCGTGCGCGCTATGGATGGACGCATGAGCAGATGGCGTGGCGGCGGGCGATCATGGAGGCGGAGTGCTCGGGCTCGGAGGAGACGTTTGATGAGTACTATCCGGAGGATGAGGTGAGCTGCTTTCTTTCCTCTGGCAGGCCGCGCTTTAATGTGGCGGCGCTGCGGCGGCTGGAGCTGGGGGCGCGGCTGCAGGAACCGCTGACGGGGGCGCTGGTGGAGATGGAGAATGAGACGGTGGTGTTTCAGGGAGATGCGTCGGGCTTTGGGTGCTTTCAGGTGTGGGAGCCGCCACGGCCGGGATGCAGCTACCTGGTGTGGTGTGACCCGATGACGGGGGAGGACCAGACGTGCAGCGGGGATCCGGACCGGCACTCGATCGGGGTGCTGCGCACGGCTTACTCGGAGGCGGGTGGTGCATGCTACAAGGATGCGGTGGTGGCGCGTGTGCGGCCGCCTTTTACAGGGACGACGCAGCTGACGGCGGAGTGCATTACTCTGCTGTCTGAGTACTACGGCGGGGCGCTGGTGGTGCTGGAGGTGAACATGGGGCTGCATGTGCTGGAGCGGCTGAAGGACGCGGGGGTACCGCTGTACAAGCGCCAGGTGGTGGACCCGTATGACCGTGAGAAGCAGAGCTACATGCTGGGCTGGAAGCTGAAGGACAGAGATCAGCGGAGGGAGGTGATCGACGGTCTGGCGCTGGCGTTTCTCAACGAGACGCTGGATGTGTGGTGCCCGCACCTGCTGGCGGAGTGCCGGAACTTCATGTGGAGCAAGAACGGACGCGAGCAGGCAAGGCCCGGCTGCCACGATGATGATGTGCTGGGACTGGCGATGGCTCTGCGCTGCAAGGGCGGGGCGACGCTGTACAAGCAGGCGGTGAGACGGAGGCGGAGGCCGGGGGATTATAAGAGGGTGGAGAGGTAGGGGCTGGAGGCGCAGTGTTCAGTGTTCAGTGTTCAGTGTTCAGTGTTCAGTGCTCAGTGCTCAGTGCTCAGTGCTCAGTGCTCAGTGCTCAGTGCTCAGTGCTCAGTGCTCAGTGCTCAGTGCGAGGAAGAGGAAGAGGAAGAGGAAGGGGAAGAGGAAGAGGAAGAGGAAGAGGAAGAGGAAGAGGTCTGGATGCTGTGGGGTGCGCGGAGGTGTTGGGAGTTGAGGTGCGGATGGGTCGAGGACGAGTAGGAGGACGAGGACGAAGGGGCTGATGGCGGGGTGAATGGAGCGAGTGGAATGTCTGGATGGTGGAAGTGTAGGGTGGGGGCCTATTGAGTGTCTGGTGGCGGTGGGCGGGAGAAATGTGTGATTATTTTCACGACGAGGGACGTCGAATGTTTGTCTCTCAAAAATGGCGCAAGGATACGCGAAACCGCCAACCGATGATTTTTTTGCTATGAATGCTGATGCTGTGATTTCTGCTGCGTGGATGCCGATGGTGGCGGCAGGTGCTGCGATGATGAGTGCTGCTGCTGACGCCCGTGAAGATGTGGAGGGCGCAAACGGCGTGGTGACGGAGCACTGGATGAGCGAGGAGGAGCTGAAGGCGCTGATCAAGGAGTTTGAGGCGCATGCGGAGAAGCTGGACCGCAAGCTGACGGAGGATGAGGAGGTGAGGAATTTCCGGGTCTTCTTTGGCACGATGCGCGATGCGCTGGGCGAGGTGGGGCGCTTCAGCGAGGACATGATGGATGATGATGCGGACTTCATCTCAAAGAGCCAGGCGGACGCTGCACGTGTGATGCGTGTGCTGACGCGCGTGCCGCTGACGAGGGAGATCGCGAGCGCGGTGCTGGCGGCATGCGAGGCGCTGGGCTCTGAGCATGCCGTGCTTTTTTACGGGAAAGAGGGACGCGCGGTGGTGTTTAGCAACGGGGACTTCTGCCGGGAGGAGTAAGGGGCGGCGGGTCGTGCAAAGGAAAGTCTCCGCCGATCAGGCGCCTGACTGAGCCGGAACACAAGGTGGTGCGTGCCTGGAGAGCGGGCATGTGAGCATGCTGGCGGATGAGCGGATACCATGATGTGGTGCAAAAAAACATCGAAGCGACTTGCGCATTGCAAATGTGTCCCAAGGGGTATGGCATGGACTACGAAGACATGAACGAGGAGGGGCTGCCTCAGGAGGAAGAGGATCAGCAGGGTGCAGGGCAATCACAGGCGGAGCAGGGGATGCAGCAGCCTGCGCAGAGCAGGATCGACGGGCGGCCAAAGAACAACATCTACATGCCGGGCACGGGGAAGGGGACGGGACGTACGGCGATCCGAGTGGGGACGATCAATCGCGACGGGAGCGCATCGCCAGTTTCTGCGATGGGGGCGGCGACGGGGCCGCTGAGCCAGCCGATCGCGAAGTTCAGCCCGGAGGAGCTGCAGCAGATGGCGGGGCAGAATCAAGGCGGTGGAGGTGGCGGGGCGGGTGGATCCGGGGCGAGGCCGGGACGCATCGACGGCAGGCCGCGGAACAACATTTACATGCCGGGCACTGGGCCGGGCACGGGACGTACGGCGATCCGAGTGGGGACGCTGAATCGTGATGGGAGTGCGTCGCCGGTTTCTGCGCTGGGCGCGGCGACGGGGCCGCTGAGCCAGCCGATCGCGAAGTTCAGCCCAGATCAGCTGAAGCAGATCTATGAGCAGGGGCAGGGCGGCGGAGGTGCTGGCGGTGGAGATGGGAGTGATGCAGGCGGTGGTGCGAGGGCGGGGCGGATCGACGGGCGGCCAAAGAACAACATTTACATGCCGGGGACGGGCCCGGGCACTGGGCGAACGGCGATCCGTGTGGGGACGATGAACCGAGATGGGAGTGCATCGCCGGTTTCTGCACTGGGTGCGGCGACGGGGTCGCTGACGCAGCCGACGTCGAGGCTGTTTGAGCAGCGGCAGCCGACGAGCGAGTTTGCGCAGCAGCAGCGGCAGACGAATGTGGCGAATGCGATGGCGAACGGGAGCTTTGATGCGATCCGGAACAAGTTTAACTCGAGCAATTCGGGGCACTACATGGATGAGAGCGGGGCGATCAGCCAGCGTGGTACGGGCGGGCAGTTTGTGAGCGCGCCTGATGGCATGGGCGGGAACAAGATGGTGAGGCTGCCGGACAAGCCTGCGGCTGCGGCGCCTGCTCCTAATCCTGCGCCTGCGGGTGCGATGACTCCAGCGCCTGCCACGACGGCACCGAGACCGCCGCTGGCGGCTGCGGGGAATGCACCGAAGACTTCGTTTGCAGACGGGCTGGTGAATGGAGTGATGCCAGGGGCGGCGAAGCCTGCTGCGGCCATGCCTGGCCCACCAAAGCAGCTGCTGACTGCGGCGGGGAGTGTGACTCCGAAGCCGCCTGCGCCTGCTGTGAGTGCGCCAATGTCGCCGCTGACGGGGAATCTGCTGAAGGGGGTGATGGGCACGCCGACGCCGAAGCCGCCGCTGGCGGGTGCTGCGAATGTGACGCCGAAGCCTCCGCTGGCCGCTGCGGGCAATCCAGCGCCAGCGCCTGCAACACCGCCGTCTGCAAGCAAGGCGACCTTTGAAGGGCAGAGCCGTGAGGCGTTTTTTGGTGCTGCGGCTCAGCGGCAGAAGATGGACAACAAGTATGCGAAATGGAATGGGCGGCCGTGAGGCTTGCGGGATGAGGGAGAGGTGATGACGGGCTCCGGGCTGCGGTGATGTGCTGTGGCGATGGAGGATGGATGAGGGGCATAAGGAAACGGGAGGACGATGGAGGCAATGGCATGATGAACAGGTACACTCAGTTTCGATCTCTGACGCGGGATGCGGCGGATCTGATTTTGCAGAAGAAAAAGAATGCGGTGGCGGGGCCGATGCCGCCGGGGATGCAGACTGCGGCACCGCCTGCGATGGCGATGCCGCCGCCGCAGCAGCAGCAGCGTGCGCCGCTGACTGCTCAAGGCACGGGGAAGCCGGTGGGGATGCCCTTTGTGCAGGAGCCGCAAAAGGTGGTGGGGCCGATGGTGAAGCCTCAGGGCGGCAGTGTGGCGCAGCAACCAGGCGTAAACGCGACCCCGATGATGAAGTGGTACACGGACCCCAAGGAGCAGCAGGGCGCGCAACGGTGGCTGGACAGCGTGACTCGGCCGGGTGCTGCGCCGTATCGACCGCCTGAGCCTGCGGTGCATGACATGGTGCAGCGCGGACTGGTGAGGCCGCAGACGATGACGATGGAGAAGCGGCATGATGATGGTGCGCCGCAGGGGCTGCCCCCGGAGCTGCTGGTGATGAAGCACCCACAGACCGGGAAGGGTGGTGCGCCTGGTGCGGCCGGGGGCTATGATGTGCCACAAAATACCACGGAGCTGAACCAGCATGATGCGGAGGCGGTGATGAGGCCGGGAGATCTGAGCCCGGAGGAGAGGCGCATGCAGGACGGTCTGGGCCGGTTGACCGGCGGACAGAGCCAGCAGGCACCGCAGTCGCCAGAGGATGCGGCGAGGCTGAGTGAGCTGGTGAAACAGGCGATGCTCTCTGAGCGGAAGCATGCTGGTGCGCCGGTGCAGCTTTTGTCTCAGAATGGCGCGAATGGGCAGGCACAGGTGAAGGCGCCTGCGGTGAGTGGTCAGGGGCCTGCGAATGCGCAGACTGAGGTGAATGCGACGGCGAGCACAGGGGAGCAGGGGCAGGAGGCTGCGAAGGCGGCTACTGCCACGCCGCAGCCACAGCCACAGCCACAGCCACAGCCACAGCCACAGCCACAGGGCGCGTCGAATGGCAAGATGGGGGCTGATACTGCGCAGCCACAGTCGGCCTCTGCCGCCAGTGCAGCACCGGATAGCACAGAGCATGACCCCAAGGTGGAGGCGGCGCTGAAGCTGGCGGAGGAGCAGGTGAAGGCGGAGGCCGCCCGTCAGCGGCGGGCGGATGAGCTGGCTGACCTGGAAAGGAATGGCATGGCGGAGCACGCGAAGACTCTGCGTGCGCTGGATGCCGAGATGGCCACACGCCGTGCCGACATGGAGCAGAGGCACCCTGACCACGGCCCGCAGTACGAGGCTGGAATGCGGGAGCTGGAAAAGGAAAGAAGCGTGAGGGAGGGGCTGGTGATGGACAATGTCCGTGCGCTGAAAGCGAGGGACAAGGTGGATAACCTGCGTGCAGCAAAAATCGTGGTCAGCCGTGAAAGCGAGCTGCCGGAAGACCGCAGCCAGACGGAGGAGCAGAAAAAGGCGGCCTGGAAGGCCCAGATGCAGCGGGCGGGGCTGGATCCGGACAACCACGAGCATGTGAGCGCCTACTGGGATGCGAAGGTGCTACACTACCTGAACGACGGCAGCTTTGCAAAATCCAACTGGGATGGAAGCACGCCTGTCAGAAAAGGCTTTGGCTCTGCCGTGCTGTCTGATGGCAGGCTGCATGTGGCCCCGGAATTCATCCACAATGACAAAAAATATGCCGCTGTGGTGGCGGCCAGCAATGCGAGTGATGAGGAGAAGGCGCGGGCCATGGCGGAGCTGCCGCACATGCAGCTGGCCTACGCACAGGCCATGCTGCCCATGCTCAAGCAGGCCGGAAGCACGCGTGCCGCTCAGTGGATACCCGGCATAGCCTCCTTTCAGAAATGGCAGGCGGAAAAACCCCGCCAAGGCACCGAGGCGGAGCAGGCCAACGAGTACCTCAAGGAGATGAACCAGCGCGGGGGCTGGAGCAAGGCCACGGACAATGTATTGCGCAATCTGCTCGTGGGCTTTGGAGACATGGGCACCATGGCAGCAGGTGTGGCTGGGATGGCTGGCTTCAAGGGGGCTTCTGAAAAAGCGGCGGAGTGGTCAAAAAGCGGCAGCGACTTTCTAGCGCCTATCTCTGTGGAGGGGGGGAATTCAGGCGCGGCCTCCTCCATTTTTGGACAGGTGGCGCGCATGGCCGGCCCCATGGCCGCCACCCTGCTGCTGACACGCGGACTCGGAGGAGGGATGGGGACGGCGTCTGCACTCTCCGGAGCGCAGACGGCAGGCAGCCAGTATGCGGAGACTTACGGGAAACTGCGCGAGGAGGGCAAGACGCATGCCGAGGCATGGAAGGCCACAGCCCCCTATGCGCTGGCCTCCGGTCTCGTCACGGCGGCACTGACGGCTGCGGGGGGGCGCACGGGCTTTGAGGCCGCGCTGGGGGCCAAGGCCGGCACGCAGAGCGCAGTGAAGGAGGCTGCGCAGGGGTATTGGAAGAACCTCCTGCGCCATGTGCCGAAGAACGTGATAGCAGACCTTCCCCAGGAACTGCCGGACGAGCTCTTCAGTCAGATCAGCTCAGCGCTGGCCACCAACCCCAAAGCTGACATCGGTCAGGTGGTGGGCGACTTCATCAACCGATCCCCCGAGCTCATGGGGGCGGTGGCGCTCATGGGCGGTGCTGGTGGTGCCATCAAGGCGCAGCAGGATGCCAGAAGCAGCCCCGGGCATACGGAGGCGGACTCAGCCGGGGTGAAGCAAGGCGGGGATGATGCAGGGAGCCGGCAGAATTCGTCGGGTGACAAAATACCACCAAATACCACAAGAGGCGACGAGAAACCTCCCATGCGGCCATCCACGCCGCCGCTGAGCGTGGAGGATTCGCGGAAGCTAATCGAGAACGTGTCAAAGATGCCGCCGGAGGCGCAGCAGCATCCGCAGGTGCAGGCGGATCTGGAGCAGGCGAGGAAGGTGGTGGCGGAGGATGCCGCCAGCAAGGCTCAGCCCAGAACGCCGCCACTGAGCGTGGAGGATTCGCAGAAGCTGATCGACAATGTGTCGAAGATGCCGCCTGAGGCGCAGCAGCACCCGCAGGTGCAGGCGGACCTGGAGCAGGCGAGGAAGGTGGTGGCGGAAGATACCGCACGTAATGCTGGAAAGCAGGGTGCCAAGACCCAGACCACTTCACAGGCACAGGGCACAAACTTGCCAACCCAGAAGCCAAGCTCGGACGTGGGCGGTGCCGCAGTTCATGGCAAAACCATGGACCCGTGGGAAAACAATCCCAACAACAAAGAGCGCACCATGCCGGAAGCGGTGGATATTTTCCGCAATAACTTCAAAGAGTTCATGCAGCTCTACGGCAAAAAACTTGGTGTGAATATTAGCCCGGAGCTGATCGATCAAATCAATTTTGAACCGAAAGCAGATATCCCTGCGGAAAATGGCCAAAGAAAATGGGCTGCTTATAAACCGAATGCCGTGGGAACTGGCATCAAAGGTGAACACACCTGGAAAGACTTTTTGAATGGCGGCAAAATCAAGGTTGAAGTAGATCCCGAGGTTCTGAAAAGTGATCAGGCGATTGTCGGCATCTTTGCTCATGAACTTCTGGAGCTTCACGGGATCAAGGACATAATGAAATTGAACGCCAATCGCTCTCTGCCCAAAGAAAAGCTTCAGCAGCTCATCAACGATTTGCACGAGCAGGCAATCAACCTGCAAAACCACTTTGTTAAATTTATGAAAGACAAGGCCAGGAAACAATAAACGCCCGACTCCATGGACTCCAAACCAACACCTCCACGATACGCCGATCTTGCTGCCATTCAAAGAACCCCTGAGTACTGGCTGGGTGTCTACATGGAGGACGGTGGAAGAAATTCATTATATTCAGAGCTCATGGAATGCGTAGTCTTCACTGGAGACATTCCTCGCGTTCTGCGTTGCCTGCCAGAAAACCTGCTGAGCGATTTTGTGCAAACTATTTCGCATGTAGCGGCATTTGAAAAGGAGGAGGATTTTATCAAGATCGGGTACCAGTGGCGCTGGGGTGTCAAGGAGGCGCGGCAGGTGATGCAGTGGCTGGCGGAGCATCCTCATCCCGAACTGGCCCCGCCCGACGGCAAGCCGGAGCCTGATCCCAACTGGGAGCCGCCGGAAACGGAGTACGACCTGGAGTTCAGCCGATTGGTTGAGCGGCGCAGGGTTTTTTATGCCAAGATGCTGGATTATGTGGCTCGCACCCAGGACATCCCGGGCGTCCTGCGCTGGCTGCCGGAAAACGTGCTGGACGACTTTGTCCATCACATCGAGTGGGTGGCGGACAAAGGGGGTGAGGGAGACTTGGTCAGGATCGGGGATACCGCCGTCCACATGAGACTGCGCGAGGCGCAGCAGATGAAGCAGTGGCTGGCGGAGCACCCGCATTCCCAGTTCGCCCCAGACACCCGAGTGTCAATTTTCGGCCCGCATTGGGACCCCCTGGGCTCGGAGCATGACAGGGCGCTGCAGCAAATGCTTGAGCAGAGCAAGCCCCGGTGAACCCCGTAGCAGGAGATCAGCCGGGCTGGCGCGCGCTGCGCTTGGACGCCGCCGCTGAGCGTAAAGGATTCGCGGAAGCTGATCGAAAACGTGTCAAAGATGCCGCCGGAGGCGCAGCGGCATCCGCAGATGCAGGCGGATCGCAAGCAGGCGGAGCAGGTGCTGCAGGAGCATGTGCAGCAGTTGGAAAGCCAGAAGGAGCCGCTGAGTGAGGCGCAGAAGAAGGAGCTGGCGGATGCGAAGGCTGCGCTCGGATGGCTGAGGACACCTCTTCCGGGTCAGCAACATATCAGTGGCGGCAGGCCAGAGCTGCCGGAGGGTGCCAAACTGCTGCAATCCTCAGAGCATTGGTTCATCTATGAGCAAGGAGGCAAGAAATGGGTGCGCTTTTATGCGCCTGAGGCTCGTAGTCCTAACAATGTTGTCAAAGGTGGGACGGGGTCGCAGACTGATAAAACGTCTGCTCTGCTCAATCCTGAAGGGAGGATATATGTGGAAGAAGGACAACATCGTCTGACTGGAGTAGTCAAAGACGGAACTACAAATCAAAACACGGTGCCAGTACATCCCCAGTGGCTGGAGTATGAATTTCACGGGGATACGGAAGCTGTAGGGCATCCGCCCGACTACAGCGATCAAAAACCATTTAAGTTTGATTCAGACAACCCCTATACTAATCTCGAAGGTTATGACTAATGGACAGAAAGTTTACCATCTTCAAAATGAAAGCCGTGCGGAAAAGGCTAAAGGCAACTTTGAACGCAGCATTGAGTGTATTCAGAAACTTCTAGATCTCCTGAAGGAAGATAAGGTATCATTGAGAATTGCTGCTCTGGAATGGCACCGCATGGCGGGCATGTACATCCGTATGGGAAAGCCAAAAGAAGCGGAATTGGCAGCCAGAAACGCTCTAGACACCTACCTGCGCAATCGAGCACTTTTTGATGGAGACTGGCATCGAGATCGTGATGGCACCATTGCGAAGTACACCATGACCTTGTCGCGCTGCCTCGTGGACCAGCAGCGCTATGAAGAAGCACTGCCTTGGCTGGAAGAGTCGGCTGCGATTTACAGGCTCAAGGGGGAGGATGATCCCTTCGTCAAGAAACTCGTTATCCCTAGGTTGAACTGGTTGCGGCCAAGGGCAGAAGCTCAGCGCAGAACGCGCACAAGTTCGCCCTCTGTAGATTGAGCGTGCAGAACTGGTGAAGGATTAGAGTTCCCCTTTGCTCTGGCCTCCGGTCTTGCCACGGCACTGCTGAAGGCGGCAGGTGGGCGCACGGGCTTTGAGGCTGCGCTGGGGGCCAAGGCCGGCACGCTGAGCGCTGTGAAGGAGGCTGCGCAGGGATATTGGAAAAATCTTTTGCGCAACGTGCCCCAGCACGCGCTGGCGGAAATCCCCAAGGAGCTGCCGCACGAGCTCTTCAGCCAGATGGTGCAGCAGGGCCGCCTCTCCGTGCAGGACGGGCAGCTTTTAAACAACAAGTTTAATGGCGGTGTGTCCTCCTATGCGGACCGCGAGAAAGCGGAGGCCGCGCAGAGGCAGGATGCCGGCCTGCAGCAGATGTATGAGCAGGGCAAAGGCGCGGAGGACAAGCCCAACTTCAAGAGCTGGCTGGAGAAGGGGGACCCGCAGCGCGATGCGCAGGTGCAGGCCCGGGCGAAGGAGCTGGGCGTGAGCGAGGACGAGGTGCGGCGAGATCTGGAAACGCGCCGGGTGATGGACTTTTCCACGCCGCTCACGCAGAAGGGGCACGACGAGCAAAGCGGTGTGATCAATGGCCTGAGGCGCGGTCTTGGCATCGGTGGGTTTGAGGATTCCACACGCCTGCTGCCCAATGGCGGCCTGGCCGTGAACCCGTCTCTGGGAGAGGACCAGTCGAAGTTTGAGCAGGCGGTCAACAACTCGTCTGCGAGCAAAGAGGCGAAGGAGGCGGCGCTGAAGCAGTGGACCGCCTACCATGATGCGTGGCTGACGAAGGCCACCGACACCCTGAAGGCGAGCAAGACCCTGCCGGGCATTCAGGATTACAACGAGTGGCTGACCAGCAACACGGCGGCGGGGCATTTTTCTGAAAAGCGCCCGGATGGCAGCGTGCGCCAGTACACGGACAATGAGAAGACACAGCTCTATCTGGATGCGATGAAGGGACGCAGCGGGCTGCGGAAGTTCATGGACAATGTGAGCACCTCTCTGGTGGCTGGCGGCGGCCAGGTGGTGGCGGGAGTGCTGGGGGCGGAGGCCCTGGCCCGAAACACTTTCCAGGACATCACGGGGTTGGATATTGGAGGAAATCAGGTGAGCGAGGCTGCAGCAGCCATGGCCCGGCAAAATCAGGCGCTGACGCAGGCGCATGAACTCACCGGCACCATTGAAGGGGCGGGAGGCCGCATTGTCAGCGGGGTGGCGCAGGCGGTGCCCAGCGTAGGGTTTACGGTGGGCACCGGCGGCGCTGGCGGAGCTGCGCTGGCTTTTGTGCAGGGCGCTGGCAGCACCTACAATGAGCTCCTGCAGCATCACCTCGACAAGGGGATGAGCCCGCAGGAGGCGCACCGTGCGGCTGCGGGCACGGCCATCGCCTCGGGGGCGGTGAGCGCGGCGCTGGGCAAGATCATGCCCGGCGGGGCGCAGGCGCTGAACAATCCGGCGACGCGGGAGGCGGCGAAGAGGAGCTTTGGCACAGTGCTCAAATCCGCGCTCAAGGGCGCGGCGGAGGAGATCCCGCAGGAGGTGATCGACGGCGGGTTCAACCACATCGCCACGGAGATGAGCAAGGGGAAGAGCTTCAACGAGGCAGCGACGAGCTACGCGGAGCAGTTTCCGCAGAGCGCGCTGACGGCGGCGCTGCTGGGCGGAGGAGTGCAGGCTGCGGGGGATCATCGCACGGGTGGGCAACAGGGCGGTGCAGGCAAGCCGCCTGCGCCTGCATCCGGCCCAGACCGGGTGGGCGCATCGGCACCGCCGCCGCGTCCTGGGGAGCAGACCTTTACCGTGGCCGGGGTGGATGGCCCGGATGTGCCGGCACCGAAGCCGGGTGCTCCGCCGCAGAAGCCGGGAGCGGGTGCGCTGATCACGCCCACGGGGACGGAGGGTGGCGAGGCTCCGGGGCCGGAAGCGGCTTCTTCATCAGGGCAACAAATACCACAAGATACCACGAAGAGCGATCGGCAAGCACCGGCGACGGGCGGCAGCGGCCAGCCTGCGGCAGGTGCGCCACCCGCAGCGCCAGCGGCGACGCTGAAGGATGCGGAGAAGGTGCTGGGGAACATCGAGCGGCTGAAGGCGAAGCAGAAGGCAGGGAAGCTGAGTCTGCAGGAGCAGCGTGAGCTGGCGCAGTCTGAAAACGTTGTGGCGCTGACGCAGGTGGCGAATCTGGAGGCGGAGCAGCAGGCGCTGCGCAAGCTGCCGCAGCCGCGCAAGCTGGACCCGGCGAAAGCGGAGGCGCTGGAGAAGGCGCGGGAAGTGCTGAAGAGGCCGTGGCCGGGCGGGGAAGACACGCCTGCGGATGCATTTGGGGCGGGGGCTTCCTCACAAACAAGCAGCCCAGGTGGCCTGCCGCCAGCCAATGACAGCAGTGGACAGCCATTGCCTGTTTCTACCACCGGCCAGCCGACATCCCGCGTGCCTACGCCTGAAGAAGTCGGAGGTGCTCAAAAGGCCATCGACAAGCTCAAGGCACAAGACAGGCCGCTCAGCCAGGAGGAGCAGCGGCAGCTGGATGCCGCCGAGAAAACAGTGGCCCGGAAAACGGAAGCGAACCTTCTGGCGCAGAAGGCTGCTGTGGAAAAGGCCGGTAAAAGCCTGCATCCCACGGCAGCGAAGGCACTGGCTGATGCACAGGCCATACTGGCACGCCCGGTGCCGGGAGAGGCAAATGGTCCGCCAGGGAAGGATGGGGGGACAGCGACCGCGCCCCAGGCACAAAACAGCGCCGATGGCCCCCGCCTGCAGTTCAGCCAGGGTGGTGCAAATCCCAAACCCACCGCAGACAGCGACATCGTGGACGCCCACCGCATTCTCGCGCAGGAGGAAGACGCTTTCCAACTCGGCAAGAGCAAGCCGGATACTTCCCAGATGAGCACCGATGATGCTCTCAACACTCTGGCCAAGAGCTACTCGCAAGACGGGCTGGAACTCAAAGTCCGCAGGGAAGGCCCCACCGACCGTTCCTTCCGCATCGAGACGCCCAACGGGGAGGCGGTGGTCACATTGGACCATGAGAATAAAACGATGCGCATCAACAGCGCCAATCTCGAAAGCAACACCACCAAGCGTGGCGGCGGAACCAACGTCTATCAGATGGCCTCCACTTTCGCGCAGCAGCATGGCTACACTTTCCTGCCGGACAAGACCGTCCAGCCCGTCGCGCAAAACCGCCGTATCAGCCAGATGATCTCCTCCGTGCTGCGGCATGGAGGCAGCACAAAGCACTTTGATGGAGATGCCACCTTTAAGGGGGCCCAAACCGGCGATCAGATCATTGCGAACGAGACGCCCGTCACCAAAATCGAGCTGCCCGGCTGGAAGCCTGGCGACGATGAACACAACCTCGCCCTCATGCTTCGCCGCGAGCATGCCGATGTCATGGCTGCGGCCAAGGCAAAAGGCATCGATCTCAGTCATTTGACATACGATTCCAACACACACACCATCATCAATGGCCATACCGGGACCCCCCTTACAGAAGGAGCTCTTAAATCTCTCGTGGACCGATTTGAACCCGGAGATAGTGGAGTCGGCGCGACAACACTTCTTAGGGCCCTTGTCACCGGATCCGCGCTACAGGGACACAGCTCCGGGGGACGCGTTCAGCCTCTACGTGAGAATGCGGGAGGAAACTCCGGAGGGCTGGACACTGGGGAATCTGATAAGCGGGTGGTGCGACTGGCACGCCATCTTTACTATAGCCGACCATCGGGCGGCGCTGGAGGCGTTTCGACGCGGCGAGTGGGTGACGCCGTATCCAAACGGCCCGGTGGGATCGCCACCGCCGTTGCCGACGTATCCGACCACCTTAAAACCCAGGTCCCGGGACTTCTCAACGACAGAACCCACGTCTTCCACAGCACCGAAGAGTTCTTAAACTCTGATTACGCGAAGGGGCATCCGCTCTCCAAAGCGGACCTCGACAAACTCCATACCGCCGAAGGCTTCCATGATCCGAAGACCGGCCACAGCGTCGTCATCGCGGGCAATGTGGGGCTGCGCGCTGGAGAAACGCCGCATGATGCTCTCACCCGCGTCGTCCTCCACGAGCGCGTGGGGCACGATGGTTTGCAGGCCCTGCTGGGTTCGAAGGACAGCAAGGCGCATAAGCATTGGGAGGGGCTGACACAGCGCATCAAACCGGAGGAACTGGACGCCATCGCCAAACAGGATGGCTACCAGCACCTGGCAGGAGACCGCAATGCACTGGCCCATGAATGGTTTGCCCGGCAGGCGGAGAAGTCCCCGCAACTGCTCAAGAAGCCCGGTCTGCTGCGGGACATGTGGGAGGCCTTCAAAGGGCAGCTCCGGAAACTGAGTAACAAGTGGAAAGATACGGACGAAAGCCATCTGGACACGCACCTGCAGGAACTGCTGCGCCTCTCCCGCAAGGCTGCGTTACGGCGACCTACGGCCACTGGCGGGCATGGAATCATGGGATCAAATGCAGCCTCACCACAGCCCTATCCAGAGGGCCGGTTGCACACACGTCAGTTTAGCCTGGCCTCCTTTGCTGCGCTGCGCCAGCGCGAGGACAAGCCCGCCTCATGGCAGGAAGTCAAACCCGGCCACCGCTGGATGTCAGCAAAGCAGTTCCTGCCTCGAACAGGAGACAAGGTGCCGGTGTTCCCCATTCTCAAACGCGGCAGTTTCCAGGAAAAGGTCAATGCCGTGGCTGACTGGCTGAAGACAGCAGGACCCGTGACCGATCCCTGGGGCATGAAAGTCAACTTTGACCATCCGCAAAAGCAGGGAACGCAACCTACTGACATCAAGAACCGGGCCGCTCACCTGCTGGGTGAAAATCTCAACAAAGATGTCGAGGACCGGACAGAACGTCCTGACAAAATTGCCTGGTTCGGCGCGGTAAGAAAAACGATCCAGGACGCACAGGTTAGGGCCGTCGCCAAAAGCGGGGAGGTTTATTACTTCCGTAACTATGTCGATGGCATCCACATGGTGGTAGTGGATGACGGCGAGGTGAAGGACCAAGCCAATATCATCACACAGTACGCCCCCCAAACCTTCGACAACAAGAACAAACGCTATCAGGACACTCGCATTGAGTTTACCCGGGATGCCACCGGCCCCCATCCGCCACGCTGATGTCTGAGAACAAGTCCGCCAGAAAACAGCGCGCCCTCGAAGCCAGAAACTTCGAGGGCGTGTGCACCGAACAGATTCGATGGTTTGCCGGCCACAAGCCCCTTAAAGGGGGGCTGGTCTGCCAGCCTTCCGAAGCAGCCCCAGGATCAAACGGCACAGACGCCTCTCCCGGGAGCGCACTTATGGATAAGTCCAAACAAGGCAAAAGTCAACTTAGCCGCGTATCGTTATACATTCCTGCCAGACCGTGGAGAACCAGCAAAACTCCCGGATGGCAGCGTGCGCCAGTACACGGACAATGAGAAGACACAGCTCTATCTGGATGCGATGAAGGGACGCAGCGGGCTGCGGAAGTTCATGGACAATGTGAGCACCTCTCTGGTGGCTGGCGGCGGCCAGGTGGTGGCGGGAGTGCTGGGGGCGGAGGCCCTGGCCCGAAATACCTTCCAGGACATCACGGGGTTGGATATTGGAGGAAAGCAGGTGAGCGAGGCTGCAGCAGCCATGGCCCGGCAAAATCAGGCACTCACCCAGTCCCACGACCTCACTGGGACCACTGGCGGCACCGGCAGCCGCTTTCTGAGCAACTTGATCCAGGCCGTCCCCAGCGTCGGCATCGCCATCGCCAGCGGCGGCACGGCAGGCCTGATACTCAGCGCAGCGCAGAGCGCGGGAAGCGCCTATACAGATCTGCTGCAGCACCACATCATGGCAGGAGACACCATTGAGGAAGCGCATAGAAAAGCCGCAGGCACGGCCATCGCCAGCGGAGCCGTCAGCCTCGCCCTGAGCAAGATCATGCCCGGCGGAGCGCAGGCGCTGAACAACCCCGCCACACGTGAGCTGGCAAAGAAAAGCTTTGCCGCCACCGTCAAAGGCGCCCTCAAAGGCGCGTCGGAAGAAGCCGTCCAGGAGGCCATCGACGGCGGGTTCAGCCACATCGCCGCGGAGATGAACAAAGGCAAAACCTTCCATGAGGCAGCCACCAGCTACGCGGAGCAGTACCCCCAGAGCGCGCTCACCTCCGCGCTGCTCGGCGGCGGCGTGCAGGCCATGGCAGACACAAAAAGCAGCAGCAACGCGCAGCAGCAGCCGGCCACAGCACCGCAATCCACCCCGCCACAACCACCTGCAACAACTCAGCAAACCTCTTCCCTTCCTCCGCCCACTACAGCCCCCAAAAGCCCCGAGGATTCGCAGAAGATCATCGACAATGTGGCAAAGATGCCGCCCGAGGCGCAGCGGCATCCGCAGGTGCAGGCGGATCTGGAGCAGGCGAAGAAGGTGGTGGCGGAGGATGCCGCCCAAGGTGGAAAGCAGGCGCAGCCTGAGGTCAAGGATGGTGAAAAGACGCCGCCGGCATCTGAGTCAAAACCACAAATACCAGAAACTACCACGAAAACCGCCGAGGGCCAGACTGCGGTGGATGCCAGCCAGCCGCCCAGACCGCCGGGCAGCGAGGCGAAGGATGCGCCGCCGGTTGCTGCTGCCACGGATTCCGGTCCAACACAGCAAACCACGACCAGCGACGGCAAATCAGCGCAAACGCCGCCGGTTCCAAGCTCTGAACAACCGCCGTCAGCGGCTGGCAAAAACGGTGAGGCACAGGCGACGCCGCCCGTGCAACCGAGCACGCCGCCGAAGAGTGTGGAGGACTCGCGGAAGCTGATGGAGAACGTGTCAAAGATGCCGCCGGAGGCGCAGCGGCACGCACAGGTGCAGGCGGATCTGGAGCAGGCGAGAAAGGTGCTGCAGGACCACGTGCAAAAGCTGGAGACTCAAAAAGAGCCGCTGAGCGAGGCGCAGAAGAAGGAGTTGGCGGATGCGAAGGCTGCGCTGGCGCAGCAGGGGCCAGAGAAACCGGCAAACGCCACTGACTCTGGCAAGGAAACGCCAACTGCAGACGCCTCGCCTGCCGCCCGAACGCAGCAGCCAGAGCCCGCAGTGAGGCCCGAAGACGCTGCACGTCCCGCAGAGGCTACTCCTGAGAGCACTCAAAAGCCGCAGCCTGCAGAGGCACCGCAAACGGATGCGCCTGAGGGTAAGAAGCGCCCGCAGGGGGAAGCCGGGAAAGCAGACGCTGATGCACAACGCACTAACACTGAGACAGGACATGCGGATGCTGAGGCAGGGAGTGAGGTAAGAGACCGTCAGCCATCAGACCCTGCACGCAGCACCGCAGAACCTGCGGACGCCAGCACAGGCAAGCGAGCATCAACCGACGCCCGTGCGCGCATTTCCCCTGACGTTGCTCCGCAGGACCAGCCCTTCGGCGCAGAACGCAGCAGAGACGGCTCCGCGGCCGATTCCTCGCGGAGTACAATACCAGATGATACCACTCGTTCCGACTCTGACCCGGCACAACCGAAGACCGTCGCTGGCGATGAAGCAAGATCCCCCACGCCAACAGACAGCGGCACCAACGTCGGCTCATCGCCCAGGACAGCCAGCCCGGATCAGCCCGCGCAAACAACGCCCACGGCTCCTCGCGGCCCAGGCGAAGGAGTCAGCCCTGGCCAGCCCTCGCCCCTATCCCCCACATCTCTCCCCCCGCCCAGAACTCCACCGCTGAGCGTGGAGCAGTCGCAGCGGCTTATCGACAACGTTTCAAAAATGCCCTCCGAGGCCCGGCAGCATCCGCAGGTGCAGGCGGATGTGGCTCAGGCGCGGAGGGTGGTGGCGGAAGCGCAAGCAAGAAACGCACTACCAGCTCCTGAAGCATCCAAACACTCTGCAGACCTGCCGAAGAACATCGATCAACCTAGCTTTGCAAGCATTCCAGAAACTCCTGGTGCCCACAGTAAGGCGGAATGGGACCAACGATTCCAGTCATGGCAAAAGTCCAGCCCGGTGAAGGCCTCGGATGTGATAGCATGGAAACCCTCTTATTTCTCTGCACCTGAGTTGAAGCAAAAAATGATCACAGGAGCGCAAGGTTTTCTCGACCTGCTTCCTCCTGATGTGGTAAAATCTTTAGGCAAAGTAAACGTGGAAGTGGCCGACTCGTTGCGCAAAGGGGTGCCCGCGCAATATTTTCCTGAGAGGAGTACTGTTATCTTCTCACATGCACAAATGGGCGGCCACAATGAACTCCAGGTGCGGAAGCTCATGTGGCACGAAATGGCGCACTGGCTGTTTGATAAAGCCGGGGACGCCAACGCCCATCCTCATCTCAAAGCATGGCGAGCTAAAGTCGAACAGCACTGGCGTGACAGGACGAAGGGTGAGAAACCAAAAACAGACCCCGTTGAAAAGTGGCAGTATATTCTCGACAACTGGCTTAATAAATACGTCGGACGACTTTATCCTAATTCCGCCACAGGCCTCGAGCTCCCTTCTGTATATCTGGAAGAAGCCGCTTGTGGTCCCCTGCGATTGGCAAAGCTTTGCCGCGACATGCCTTTCAAGGCTCAAGAAACTTTTGACATTGTTTTGTCACTATTCACAAAATAAGAACATGATCATTCAACTGCTCAAAGATGGCGTCCCTGTGTTCACGGCACGCAGCGAACATACAAAAGATAATGCTGGCAGCGATCTCCCAATCGCTTATGAAGGCGATCTTTCATTGTACCCAAATCTTTGGGAAGAAGCGTCCGTGGACATGCTGGAAGGATATTTGTCACGTGTGGCCGATGAAAAAGGATTCGAGCTTGTAGGAGACTATCACCCAATGATCCGCAAAGGTGAGATTGTTCTGCCGCCACCTGGGCATCCGTGGTGGAGGCGTTAGGGGGCTGGGGGAGGCAAATATTTGAAATATTTAAGCTGTCTTTCAGCATAGCCATCTTCAGGCCCGTCCATACCACCATCTACCACCAAGAGCGTCGCCACCTGCGGCGCAGAAACCCCAACTGCTGCCCCGGGCACCCAGTCGCCGCAAAAGCCTGGACTGCACAGTCAAATCACCAAAGCAGCATCGCGCAACAGCGCTTTTTTGAATGCCCGTAAATCCTTGGTCAAGGCGGAGAACGCCCTCAATCAAATGATTGAGAACGCCCGCCGGCACGTCGAGATTCCCCAGCATGAGCGGGGACGGGTCACTTTTGGCTCTGTGGACAGCAGGCTACGGCCAGCGGTGGAGGCCGGGGCACGCCTAGCCAGCCGCTACACTCACGCTGCCTTGCTTCCCAAAGTGGATGCGGTCTATCGCCCCTCCGAAAGGCCCGCCTACGGAGACGGCGTCATTCGCATGGACGAGTCTGCCAGTGAGTCTGAAATCATGCATGAGGTCACTCATGGCACGGAGGTGCAGAACCCTGCCGTCTTGGCCGCAGCGGTGGCCTTCCTGCGGCACCGTGCCGGAACTGAGCGGCCACAGCGCCTGAGAGACCTCACAGGGCGAGAAGATTACCGCCTAGATGAATATGCGTATGAGGACCAGTTTGCCGTCGCGGAACCGGGGTCAGGGTGCAAAAAATTGACAAATTGAAACAGCAATCCTTTTTGATGAATTATTCCAAATGGAAAAACAGGCTGATCAAAGACGGATGTGATGTGTGTCACGTGGTAGCGGTTCCTCATTGATGCGACAAACTCATTCTGGCAAAGGATTGTGAATAATTGTCAAGTATTTGCACCCTGACCCCATCTCCCGTCAGCCATCAGACCCTGCACGCAGCACCGCAGAACCTGCGGACGCCAGCACAGGCAAGCGAGCATCAACCGACGCCCGTGCGCCCATTTCCCCAGACGCTGCTCCGCAGGACCAGCCCTCTGGCGCAGAGTACAGCAGAGACGGCTCCGCAGCCGATGCCTCGCGGAGTGCAATACCATATGATACCATTCGTTCTGAATCTGACCTGGCACAGCCCAAAGCTGACGGTGGCAATGAAGGACGAACACCCACGTCAACAGACAGCGGCACCAACGTCGGCTCATCGCCGAGGACAGCCAGCTCCGATCAGCCCGCGCAAAAAACGCCCACGGCTCCTCGCGGTGCAGGCGATGGAGCCAGCCCCGGCCAGCCCTCGTCTCCATCCCCAACCTCTCTCCCTCCGCCAAGAACCCCGCCGCTGAGCGTGGAGCAGTCACAGCGGCTTATCGACAACGTTTCAAAAATGCCCCCCGAGGCCCGGCAGCATCCGCAGGTGCAGGCGGATGTGGCGCAGGCGCGGAGGGTGGTGGAAAGACAAAGCGCAATCTCACAAAACACACCAGGCTTAAGCGCACCTGAGCATACCCTCCACTCAGAGCAGAGGCAGGATAGCTTCCATGGATCTCCGCAGCAAAATGCAGGCTCGTGGCAAAAAGGAAACGGCACGGCCGACACAACCGCTGGGCCCCTCACCAAGGAGCAATGGGCAGCCCGTTCTGAATTCAGGCCTGATCCCAATCCCGTGCAAGCCAAGGATATAATAGCTTGGAGTTCCGAACACCCTGTATCTCCAGAAATAAAGTCAGCCATCATGACCGGTGCCCAAGGTTTGTTCGACCTTCTTCCACGTCACATTGCAGAAACTCTTGGCGCTGTACGCCTCAACGTTGTGAAATCAATTGGCGGAAATGTCATTGGAAAGTATGATCCAAACAACAACACGCTAATTTTATCCTACGCTCAAATTCATAACTTCTCTCCAGAGCAAATGCGAAAGATCATGTGGCATGAAATGGGGCATTGGCTTTATCATAAAGCAGGAGACGCGAGTGCGAACGAAAACTTAAAAAGATGGCGTTCAGCCATCGAAGAACATTGGAGCAGACGCACTAAAGGTAAATCCAGAGAATGGAATGAAGAAAAAACATGGCAATATATCAACAGTGACTGGATATCGGATTATGCTGGACGTTTTTATGGTCATGTTGGTGGCTTGGAGCTTCCTTCAGTCTATATAGAAGCGGCTTCCTGGGGAGCGGGCAGGTTGGCGAAGTTGGTCAATAAATTCAGTCGCGCTCAAGAAACTTTTGAGATAATTCTTTCAATACTAAAAAATAATTTTGATTTTTATGATCATGCAATTACTCAAAGATGGCTCTCCAGTTTTTACTGCTCGCAGCGCGCATACCAAAAACAACTCGGGACACGACCTTCCCGTTACATATGATGGAGACCTTTCCTTGTATCCTGATCGCTCCGAGGAAGATTCTGTGGATGTATTGCAGGGAGTGCTTTCCCAAATTGCTCGCAAACATGGCTTACAAATGGCGGGGGATTATAAAGAAATGCTTTTTTACGACGAGGTTGTTCTAACTCCGAGAGACTACGTCGATTCACAATAATACATGCTCAGTCGGGATATAAAAAATTAAATAAGATGATCTGCATGAATTGAACTCGGTTAAGCGGCGGCTCTAAAGTGGTCACGGGGAAACCGGGGGAAGGGTGCAAAAAATTGACAGATTGAAACAGCAATCCTTTTTGATGAATCATTCCAAATGGAAAAAACGGGGTGATCAAAGACGGATGCAGAGTGTGTCACGTAGTAGCGGTTCCTCATTGATGCGACAAACTGATTCAGGCAAAGGAGTGTGATTATTTGTCAAGTATTTGCACCCTGACCCCATTCCTATCTTTAATAAAAATCCAAAACGTTGATTTATGATCATGCAATTGCTCAGAGGTGAGATTCCCGTCCTAACCGTCACAAGTAAACACACAATAAACGATGCAGGACATTTTTTCCCTATTGCTTATGAAGGGGATTTGTCTTTGTTCCCAGACGCATGGGATGAAGGCTCTGTGGACTTATTGGAAGGCGTGTTAAGCAGAATTGCTCGTGAAAATGGTTTAAAACTAGATGGAGATTACCATCATATGATCAACAACATCGAACTTGGGTGGAATGAAAATGATCATCTTTAACAGATAAGCCCTGAAGAGGGGCCTGAGTGCACCGAGACAGAACACGTGGAAGCTGGAGCAGGAAATGACGTGAGAGGCCGTCAGGCAGCAGACTTTTCACGAAAAAACTCTACAACGATCGGGCATTGAGAAAGCCCAGGTGAGGCAAACGTGGCCAGGCGCAGAGCGGCATCATCAATGGGTTCAAGCGCGGTCTTGGTCTCAGCGGGCTGGCCGAGCCCACGCGCACTCTGCCGGATGGCACCCTCATGCCCAATCCACAGCTCGGCGAGGACCGCGCCAAGTTTGATGCGGCGATCGATGCCGCGCAGGCCAGTCCCGAGGCGAAGGCCAAAGCCAAGGAGCTCTGGGGCCAGTACCATGACAACTACCTCACGGGCGTGCGCTCCACGCTGGAGACCATGGAGACCCTGCCGGGTGTGGAAAACTACATGGGCTGGCGCGAGCGCATGCAGAAGAACAGCAGCTTCAACCACCTCTCCGAAAATGAGAAGGCGGAAAGGTACATGGAGGAGCAGAAGGGGCGCAGCGGCTTTGTGAAGCTGCTGGACACCGTGGGCAGCAATCTGATTGCGGGCTCGCACGATCTTGTGGCGGGCATCGCAGGCACGGCGGGGCTGCTCACCGGCAGCCAGACGCTCTCAGACTATGCGGCGGAGAAAGCCGGAGAGGCAAACCGCAGCACCGCAGCGCTGCAGTACACGGGCAGCGACGGGCTGCTGCACAACATCGTGGGCGGCCTGGCGCGAGCGGCACCGGGACTGGCCGCCGCAGGAGCCACAGGCGGCACGGTAGGAGGTGGCGCTGTGGCCTTTGTGCAGGGCGCGGGCAGCACATATACGGACCTTTACCAGCATGGCATCGACCAGGGCCTGAAGCCTGAGGAGGCGCACCGTGCGGCTGCGGGCACGGCCATCGCCTCGGGGGCGGTGAGCGCGGCGCTGGGCAAGATCATGCCCGGCGGGGCGCAGGCGCTGAACAATCCGGCGACGCGGGAGGCGGCGAAGAGGAGCTTTGGCACGGTGCTCAAATCCGCGCTCAAGGGCGCGGCGGAGGAGATCCCGCAGGAGGTGATCGACGGCGGGTTCAACCACATCGCCACGGAGATGAGCAAGGGGAAGAGCTTCAACGAGGCAGCGACGAGCTACGCGGAGCAGTTTCCGCAGAGCGCGCTGACGGCGGCGCTGCTGGGCGGGGGAGTGCAGGCTGCGGGGGATCAGCGCACGGGTGGTCAGCAGGGCGGTGCAGGCAAGCCGCCTGCGACTACCAGAAAAAACCAGAGGAGAGCATTAATAATGCTTGCGCATGGCGGGCTGGGCCCAAGAGATTGTACATGTCCTTTCTATTTGCCACATCCCATCTTCCCGCCGTCCGAACCCAACGCCCTGAGACTGATGAGGAGGAGGGGCAGAGCATGGAGGCGATGCCACGCAGCGGCGGGGTGCGGGCGAGCAGCCATCTGCCACCGCCTGCGCAGCATCCGTGGAATGCTCCAGGAGCTGTGCCCAGATGGACTGATCATGTGAGGCCGGAGCCCTTTGGGCCGGGGTCGAGGTATGTCCCAGAGGACAAGCCGGGCGATGGTCTCGGCGAGCAGGGCCGGAGGATGCAGGAGGGGGGGAAACTGAACTGGGAAAATGTTTTGCGCCCGAAGCCGCATCCCGACCTCCCGGAAAACTGGCGCGAGCTGTTGTACCCACACTGGAAGCCGAAGCTGCCCGGCCAGGAAGGGGGAGGCCATGAGGATGAAGAACATCCGATGAGCCCTGTGTCTCCATATGGGCCTGATGCGACGCCGGGCAATGGCCACCCTGGGGGGAGGCCAAGAATTCCCTCTCAAGCACCCGGGCTGGAATGGCCGCCGAAGCATGTGCCGAACCCCAATTTTCCGAATCTGTTTCGCCCTGACCGCAACCCCAGCCCTGACCACAGACCGGGCTTCTTTCCGGGGTGGCATCCCGGAGGATCTGTGAAATGGGATCCGGAGCGTGAGCCGCCGGGAGGTGACTCGAGGCCGCATTACATCAATTGATGTTTATGATGGCGGGGCTGCGCGGCAGGGAGGGGGGATGGCGGTGCGCGTTACTTGGCACCGGCTGTCTCGCGGGCCTCGTCGAGTATTTGACGACGCAGACGCTCGCGGAGGTCGTTGAGGTGGAGGAGTCTTGAGTTTTGCTGTTCGACGCGCTTCAAATGACTGGTGGCTTCTTCATCGGGAAGCAGCTGGTCGTTGAACTCAAGCTGCGCCTGGCAGATCTCACCCGAGACTTTTTCAAAGGCCCGCAGAATGATGGTGCGCTCGATCCGTGTCATCAGCACCTTGATGTCCGTGGTGGACACTGCTTCGAGGCTGACGAGGCCCGTGTCGGCGGGGAGTCCGGTCATCGAGGTTTGCAGTTCGACGCGGCCATCTTTGAGAATCGTGGGGGTGACGGTGTATTGGTTTCCATTGATGTGGAGGATGGCTTGTCTGCCGCTTTCCACCGTGATCTTTGGGAGGGCATGTGTGTTTGCTTCCTGCGCCTCGAGGGGCGGGGTGGCAGAGGTCTGGGCGCACAGCCTCGGTGAGGCTGCGGCGGTGAAGATGAGGGCGAGGGAGGCGAGGGTGGTCTGTATGCGATGTTTCATGATGTTTGCTTTTGGGTTTGGGGTTGTGGGCCAGGTGGTTGGTTGCGGGGAAAGGTGACTGGTGCGTGCTCTGGTTGCCGTGAGCCATTGACATGGTTTTTGGTTCATCGCTTCCATGAGCTGCGGGTGGGTGTGACGGGGGGGCTTCGCGCTGTCATCGGGCAGGGGCATGCGCAGTGACGCCGCCGTTTTTTCCCGGAGGCTGCCACTGGTCGTGGCCCTGCCAGTGCTCGCGCATGGCGTGGTTGTAGGCGGCGGCCTCGGCCTGAAAGACTGAGCTGAGGATGGAGCCTGCCACGCGCTGGAGGCGGTAGCCGGTCTGCTCATCGCGCTCCGTGCCCGTCTCCGGGATGAGAAGGCCATAGACGAGGATGCGCCGGATGCCCGCCTGGATGTCGCGGGCGGCCTCGGCAATGCCGAGCTGCTGAGCCGTGGCGATGGCGGCGGGGCTGTTGTCTGTGCTGCTGATGGAGGTGGTGAGCGGCGATGCGGCGGGATCGGGGCTCCTGGGTGCTGTGCCGCTGGAGGTGGCTGCCGGGGGAATGATGGACTGCGCGGAGCTCTGGGCACGTGCATCCAGGAGGCGGCTGAGCTCGAGATCGGCTTTCGTTTTGTGCTGAATGGCGCGTTCATGCTCCATGGCGCTCACTCTGGCATGGCGGAAGAGAGCCTCGGTCATCTCCAGAAGCCTGCCTGCCGTCTCGGCGTTCACTTGGGCCCGCTTCAGCGGGTCGTCACCTGCTTGTGCCAGGGCAAGGTCTCCCTCGGCCTCGACGACAACGGTCTTTGGCGCGAGGGCGCTGCGCCAGAGATGCTGGGCCCGATCCAGCTTTTCCCGCGCCAGGCGGGTGGCCTCGTTTTCAATGGTGGAGGCGCTGTCGTCATAGGCCTCGCGATACGGCCTGCCGAAGATGGCGAGCAGCCGGTCGAGCACGGCGGTGTTGGCGCGGTTGATTTCAGGGCCTGCGGCGAGCTTGTCGCGCGCGGTTTGCAGTGCGTCCTTGTCCTGGCGGAGGAAGGCGGAGGTGCCTTCGAGGTATTCGTTCCAGAGCAGGCCGCCCGTTGCGGGCTGCGGATGACGGGCGGCGGCGATGGCTTTCAAGGCGGCAGCGCTGTCGCCGGCCAGGGCGTGGCATTGCGCGGCGTGGAAGCGGAGAGCGGCGCCGTTGATGGCTTCCGCACCGAGGCTCAGTTCAGGATGCAAGGCGAGGTAGCGCTCGATCAGATGCGCTGCTTCCGTGATGCGTCCTGCATCCGCCAGAGCGCGCCAGTACCGGCCCTTTGTCTGGTCAAACTGCCACCAGGCGAGGGAGCTCAGTTCGTCATCGCTGAAGTCGAGAGCGGCCTTTGGCTGTGCGGTGGTGGCGGCATCCGCAGCGCCCGGTGCCCCCGCTTTTTCAGGAGGCACAAGCATCTTGTAGCGAAGCCTGATGCGATGAGAGTCGTCCGTGAAGCCGATGATCTGCAGCAGGCCGATCCTGTCATCCCGAGTCTGGAAGAGCACGGCTTTCGGGCTGCCATCCTGATCCAGCTCCTGCTGCACGAAGACCACACAGGGCGGCGAGGCATGCGCGGAGGCATGACGACGCAGATCCGTTTCGGCGGCGATGCGCGCGACCTCCTGGCTGCTTGTTTTGAAGAAGGGAAAGCCGGTGACGGCGATGCCGCCATTGAAAAGTGCGAGGGTGATCCGAGGATCGGTGTTGATGAGCAGCAAGTCGGCTTTTGTGTCTGCGGCCCAGCGGCGAAGCCTGCTCTCCGACTCCGGGATGTTCACGCCTGCGATAAAGTAGTCTTTGACCGCTGAGCGAACCTTTTCAGGCACGGCCACAAAATATCCCGAAGCAAGGTTCAGGGCGCAGGTCTCCGCATGGTCGTCCGGGAGGCTGATGTCCCGCTCAACGACCGGGCTGAAGGACACGGCTTTTTTTTCCGCCTCCGTGGAGTGCCGCCCACTCTGCTGAGCGCGTGAGGCGAAGAAGACCACCGTGGGTGTCAGAACGAGTAGAGCGCCGATGATGAGCAGGGCGGATAAAAGAATGATGCCAATGCGTGATGCGGTCTTTCCAGCCCGATGAGGTGCGCGGAGACCCATGGCGCTGACTGCAGACATGTCACGGGTCGCCTCTGCGTCTTGTTCGCGCCTTTGTCGCCACAGAATCATCCAGCCAGCCGCAGCGAGGGCCAGAACCACCGCGAGGATCAGCCGCTCGATCCTGCCGAGGGCGGCCCAGGGGTGATGCAGAGTCTGCGTGCTCCACAGCCCAAGCACCAAGACTGCAAAACTGCCTGCTGCCAGCCACCGCCGGCCGATGCGTGAAGGCGGAGGCTTGGACGAGTCTTGTCTCAAGTGCTCCACCTGGGTGCGAAACTCCGCGGCTGTGGCAAAGCGCAGCTCGGGGGTCCTCTCCAGGGCACGGAGCACGATCTCGTCGATGCGGATGTCCACCTGCATACGCTTTGAGGGCGGGGTGATGTTTTCCTTTGGGCGCTCTCCGGTGAGCATCTCGTAGAGCACGACGCCGAGGCTGTAGATGTCTGCGCGGTGGTCGGCGGCGCCGCCCGCCTGCTCTGGTGCGGCGTAGCCGGGGGTGCCGAGCGGAAGTGAGGCGGACACACCTGGCTGAGCATCGCCGGCACAGGCATGGGGGTCTGAGTCATGATGGATGATCCTGGCGATGCCGAAGTCCGCGATCTTTATGACACCGCTTTTGTCGATGAGCAGGTTCTCGGGCTTGATGTCGCGGTGCACGATGCCGTGGTCGTGCGCGCACTGCAGCGCATCGCACACGGGCGGGACGATGCTGAGGGCCTCCTGTGGTGTGAGGCGCTTTGTCTGCAGGAGCTGGCGGAGGTTTACACCGTCCACGAACTCCATGAGCAGGTAGTAAAATCCGCCCGCCTGGCCGAAGTCATGCACCGAGACGATGTGGGGATGGCTCAGCGCGGCGAGAGCCTGCGCCTCTTTTTCAAAGCGTGCGGCAAAGAGCGGGTCGTCCTTGCGCTCGGGGGCGAGCAGCTTCAGGGCGACGAGCCGGTTCAGCGATTTTTGCCGTGCCTTGTACACGACGCCCATGCCGCCGCGGCCGAGGCATTCGAGGATTTCGAGCTGTGGAAAATGCCGTGCAAGCTCCGCAGGCGCGGGCGTAGGGGCTGCATCTGCGGCATCGGCCGGCTGGGTGGGCTGCATGGCGGCGGCCATGAGGCATGCGGGGCAGCAGCCGCTCACGGCGTCTGCAGGCAGCACTTCCCCACAGAGCGGGCACTTTGATGCAGGTGAAGAATGAGGAGCCATGCCATCCATGCCGTGCGGCGCGAAAAAGGTTGTGAAAAAAGTTCAGGTTCCCAGCGCGACAAAGAGGGCGTGCATCTCGTCCTCCACGGTGGCGGTGTCTTTCAAAGTGCTGGCGACCTCCGCCTTTACGCACTGGCGGAAGCGTGAGCGCAGCCGATGCACCAGCGACTTCATTGCCTGCGCGCTCAGGCCCAGCTTTGCAGCGGTGGCGGCCTGGTCGCCATAGCCTGACTCGCCCATGAGCCACGGGCGGAGGTGCTCCACGAGATCCGGCCTGCCCTGCATCCTGCTTTCCGCCTCCAGAGCCGACATCGCACGCGCCAGCACCGTGATGGCCCACTGGCGGTCAAAGACAGCCTCGGGTGTGGCACCTTTGGGGTCTGCCACCTGCAGCGACTCGGTGTCCAGCGACAAGGCGTGCACGCCGCCGCCGCGCTTCTGCCGCGTGCCCGCCTCGTGCTGGTGGGCGGCGAAATGCCTCACCGCCCCGAGCAGGTAAAAGCGAAAGCGCCCGCGCTCCGGCTCCGCGCCGGTGATTTTTCCACCGGCGAGCACTTCCGCAAAGAAGGCATGACTCATCTCCCGCGCTGCATCGGCATCCCGCAGCACACTGCGCAGATAGGCGACCACGGGCTCATAATAGGCATCGCAAAGATCTGCGAGCGCCCGGCGGCCGTCTTCGGAGTCCGCCTTTGCCAGGCACACACGCGTCCACTGCGTCGTGTGAAACGGCGCGGCGTGCAGATGCTGAGTGGCCTTCATGGACATGCGCAGGCAGTCATGCTGCCACAGATGGATGACGTTTTGCAGGGGAAAGGTTGCGTTTTTTTCGAAGACCGTGCGAGAGGCCGGGGCCAGGGCATTCTCGCGTCTTGCGCTGCCGGGCCGTTTGCATCCGGCCGCTATTTTCCCGGGGCTGCCGCTACTGCGGCTTTGCAGCGGGGATGATGCCCTGCTGCGCGGACCACCGGAGGGCGGCGGCTTTCCACTGCTCCCAGAGCGGGCCTTTGCAGCCATTGAGCCCGTGGCCGCCGCCGGGCAGCTCCAGCAGCTCCACAGGGCGCTGATGCATCTTCATGGCCTGCACAAACTGGCGGCTGTTTTCGATGGGCACGGGTTTGTCGTCCACAGCGTGCGCGAGGAAGACGGGCGGTGTCTCTGCGGTGACGCGCTGCTCATTGGAGTAAAGGCTGACGAGGTCTGCGGGCGGGGCATCCCCCAGCAGCTCTTTGCGCGAGCCCGTGTGCGTGTACGGGCCCATGGTGACGACGGGATAGACAAGCCACGCAAAGCTGGGGCGGCAGCTCTGGCGCTCCACGGGGTCGGCGGCATCGGCGTGGCCTGCGTCAAAATGCGTGGTGGCGGTGGAGGCCACGTGCCCGCCTGCGGAAAAGCCGAGGATGCCGATGCGCTGCGGGTCAAGATACCAGCGTGTGGCATTCGCACGTGTCAGGCGCATGGCGCGCTGGGCATCCAGCAGCGGTACGGCGTGGCGCAGGCGTGGCAGGCGGTACTCGAGGATGATGCAGGCGATGCCGTTTTTATTGAGCCATTCGGCAATGGGGTAGCCCTCCCGCGATGTCACATGGCGGATGTAGCCGCCGCCTGGGCAGAGCACGATGGCGGAGCCGTTTCCTTTTCCTGCAGGCGGCAGGAAGACCTGGAGCTGCAGGGGGCTGTCTTCAAAGGTGCCGTCGCCATTGGGGGCATTGCCTGGCCAGAGGGGGAGGCGCTCGGTGGGGGCGGGCGGGGGAGCGACGTCGGTGGCTGCTGGCGCGGGTGCTGCGGGCTTGGGGGCATCTGCCGACATGACGTGGCTGAGGGCGATGAGCAGGAGGGCGGTGAGTGCGCGGAGGTGCATGAGCGGCGGCGGGGTGAGTGAGAGAGTACGTGCGCGTGGTGGGGGATCGCGCAGGGTTTGCCTTTCAGACGAAGGTCCCTGAAAAGTGTGGTGACAAAAATACGGATGGAAGGCACACGGTGGGAAAAGGGTGGTGGGGTGAGGCGCGTTTTGTGGAGGCCGTCCTGTCATGAAAACATCCTTCCAAATCCTCGCGCTCATTTGGGTCGCGATCTGCCACCTGCACGCCGCACCACCTGAGCCTACGCAGGAGCCGACATTGCGTGCGGTGGATCTGCAGATTGGCGAAGCCGCTGAGGTGAAGCTGGCGGATGGCAGCGTGGCCCAGGTGAAGCTGCTGGACCTGCAGGAGAAGACTGACACGATGGCGCATGCGGTGCGCGAGGCCCGGGTGAAGGTGGCGGTGAATGGCGCGGAGGTGTGGCTGACGAGCGCGAACTATCACCTGCCGCAAAGCGTGGGCGGCGTGCAGATCGACTGCCCGATCACACGCGGCTATAATGCGAAGAGCGGGGAGGATTCCTGGGGGCTGGTGAAAGATGCACGGCTGCGGCTGTGGCCTGCGGGTGCGCCGTGGATCGAGCCGGGCACGTTTCAGTATCCGCTGCGGCAGCGCTGGTTTGCCACGAGCACGCAGTTTTCCAACGAGCCCACCTATGTGGATGGCGGTGACAAGCCGGACCGGAAGAAGATTTATTACCACAATGATCTCGACTTTGGCGGGTGTGAGGGGCTGGCGGAGGTGGTGGCGGCCACGGACGGGCTGGTGGTGAGCGCGCGGGACCAGACGCTGGACGGCTACTCGCTCACGCCGGTACGTCCACGCTACGATGTGGTGTATGTGCTCGATGCCAGAGGCTGGTATTACCGCTACAGCCATTTCCACAGCATCGATGACGCCATCCAGCCGGGCACGCGGGTGCAGATGGGGCAGCGCATGGGGCTGCTGGGAAAGGAGGGCGCGAGCGGCGGGTGGTCGCACCTGCACTTTGGCATCAAGAGCCGCCAGCCCTCCGGCAGGTGGGGCACGCAGGAGGCCTACGCCTTTGCGTGGCAGAGCTATGTGCGCGAGCACAAGCCAGCGGTGATCGCTGTGGCGCGTCCGCATCACCTCATCCGTGTGGGCGAGACGATCACGCTGGATGCGTCGAAGTCGTGGGCTGCGTCTGGCAAGATCTCCCGCTATGAGTGGACGCTGGCGGATGGCACGAAGAAGAATGGTGCGAGCTTTGAGCGCACGTACACGAAGCCGGGCAGCACCAGCGAGATCGTGAAGGTGACCGACGAGGCGGGGAATACGAGCTATGACTTTGCCATCGTGCAAGTGATCGGAGACGACCTGGTCAACATCCCGCCTGCGATTCATCCGAGCTTTTCGCCCACGATGAATCTCAAGCCCGGGCAGGAGATCACCTTCAAGGTGCGCACCTATCGCGATGCCGGCGGCGAGACCTGGGACTTTGGCGACGGCACGCCGCTCGTGGCGGTGAAGTCGGATGGCAATGCCAAGGCGCTGGCCCCAGACGGCTACGCGGTCACCACCCACGCCTTTGCCAAGCCCGGCGACTACATCGTGAACGTGCAGCATGTGAACGCACGCGGTGAGCGCGCGCTGGGGCACCTGTGGGTGCGGGTGGGGGAGTGAGGGGGGATGCGAAGGTCACTCCCGGATGCCTGCCACGGCCCGCTGCAGCATCTGAAAGTCGTCATGGCACTGCTGGCAGATCGCCAGATGATGCCGGGTGAGATCAAGCTCCCGGCTCAGCGGAGTGCTGGGACTCTTGAGAGAATCCGCAAGCTCGGCTACGTGCCGGGAGCATGCCGCGCAGTCAAACTCCGAGTCGCGGGTGAGGGCGACGGCTTCCAGCAGGGGGCGCAGGTGGAGATGGCGGTGGAGCTTCATGGGGCAAAGGCGGTGCGGATTTGCGAGGCGGTGATGCCGGAGGCGAGAAGGTGCTTTTTCAGAGCGCGGCGCGCGTCGTGGATCAGCTTGTAGAGGCCGCCGGGGGTGGTGCGGAGCGCGGAGGCGAGCTCCTCCACGGAGAGGCCCTGCAACTGCCCGGCGATGGCGGCGCGCTGCCTGTCTGTCAGATGGCGGGAGATGCTGTCCCGGAGCAGCGAGAGGAGCCGCCGCTGGTCTTCGGTGTCGGGTGGCTCGGCCGTGCTGTGCAGCAGAGGGGCCAGCTCCGCGCCCTGTGCCATCAGTGCGTCCAGGGAGATGTTTTGCCAGTGCCTGCGCCGGAGCTGGGACATGGCGGTGTCTATGGCGATCGCGATGGCCCAGGTGGTGAATTTGCTGCGGCCCTCAAAGTCGTCCAGGCGGCGCAGGATGTGGAGCAGGGCATCCTGTGCAAAGTCCTCCACCTGGCTGGCGTCCACCTCAGCCCGATGCCGCAGCGCGGATGCCAGCGCCCGCACCAGCAGGGCACGCAGCGTGCGCACAGCGGACGCCTGGGCGTCCCCTGTGGCACGGAGTGATTGCAGCCATGGGAGGTCGTCTTGCACGAGCGAGGGTAGCATACCGCCGTGGGGCGGTGCTGCGTTTTCAGCCCTGGGCGATGGCCTGGCCGAGTTCGGCATTGGTGAGGGCACTGCCGCCGACGATCCAGGTGCCATCCAGCGCATGCACCACGCTGCCCCAGATGCGGTCTTTCGGGTGCCTGCCGCCTGAAGCTTCATGGAGGATGTCCACCGCCTCCGCGAGGTGCCCCTGCTGAATCTCGCGGGAGGCAAAGGCGAAGGACGGCGTGCGCCATTCGATCACCGCGATGGGGCCCGGCGTGGAGCCGGAGAAGGTCAGCGCCGCGGGGATGACGTGAACCGAGGCAAGCACATTCGGGGTGAGCGCCTTGTTGCCGGACAGGCCGTGCCACTTCAAAAAGGAGTCACAGATGCGGCTGACGGCGAGGGCTTCGGAACCCGAGGGCAGGACGCCTTCGGAAAGGGTGAGGGTGAGAGGCATGGAGGTGGAGGATGAGGCTGAGGGGTAATGGCCGGACAGGCTGCCCGGCTCAGTCATTGGTGGCGGCGTGGCTGCAAATCCTTACCCCGGCGGGGATGTTTTTTTTTGCGTGTAGCATGTGAATGCACGCGGGGAGAGAGCGCCGGGACACCTGTGGGTGTGGGTGGAGTGAGGGGGGCTGAAATAACTCTTGAACAAGCAGGTCCTGACGGACTATCCCTGCACCCACTCATGAATGGTTTTTACGAGACCGGCTGCAATGAAAGCCGAAGTGCATTGATGCTGCTTGCTGCAGGACTTTGCTTTTATATGGCCGCTTGCAGCAATGCCGATCAAAACAAACCCAAAGCGGCGCCGCCTGTGGCGCTGATTGATGGAATTGCGAAGTCGGACTTGGAAATACAACATCTGTCATTGCTAGCAGAGGGGGGCAGTGCGGATGCTGCCAGCAAGCTGGGCATTCACTATGACCTGGTAGAGCACAACGAGGAATTGGCCAAGCATTGGTACCGCAAGGCGGCAATGCTTGGCGGACAGCATGAAAAAGAGGTGTATCAGTCGTATGTGGAAGTCTTGAAGAACTATGAGGCTTCGGTGGACGAAATGAATCGGGAACGAGGTAAGACTGTGAACGGGGATTGAAGACCAAGATTTCGGGTCCCATACGTCGGTCAATTCCGAGTCGAGGCGGCAGGGATGTTTGCACGGGGCCGATAAAATATTGGCGCTCCCAGCGGGCCTGCACTCAGTCATGCCGAGGCCACTGAGTCGCGTTTACTGAGTGCTATTCGGCTTTACCCACTCACGCCAGCACATCCGTCACCACATTGCCAAACACATCGGTGAGGCGGAAGTCGCGGCCGGCGTAGCGATAGGTGAGCTTTTCGTGGTCGAGGCCTAGCTGGTGGAGGATGGTGGCGTGGAGGTCGTGCACGTGGACGGGGTTTTGCTCGGCATTCATGCCGAGCTCGTCGGAGGTGCCGTAGGCCAGGCCGCCGCGGATGCCGCCGCCGGCGAGCAGGGTGCTGAAGGCGGTGTGGTGGTGGTCGCGGCCGCGCTTCATGGGGTCGGTCTGCTTGTTCTTGTCCGGAGCTTCCTGCGAGTAGGGCGTGCGGCCAAACTCGCCGGTCCACACGACGAGGGTGTCATCGAGCATGCCGCGCTGCTTGAGATCGCTGATGAGTGCGGCGGAGGCGCGGTCGCTGTCGGCGCAGAGCTTGGGGTGGCTCTGGTAGTGGTTGCTATGAGTGTCCCAGGGCTGGTTGCTGGTGCTGGTGTAGTACACGCTGATGAAGCGCACGCCGGACTCGGCCAGACGACGCGCGAGGAGGCAGGAGCGGCCAAAGGGGGTGTCGCCATACAGCTCGCGCATTTTCTCGGGCTCGCGGCTGATGTCGAAGGCATCGCTGGCGGCGCTCTGCATGCGGTAGGCGGTTTCCATGGCCTTGATCTGCGACTCCAGCGCGGAGTCGTGCTCGCGCTGCGCGGCGTGGAGCTGATTGAGGCTCTGGATGAGGTCGAGCTGGCGGCGCTGCGCCCTGGCAGGGAGCTGCGAATTGCGCACATTGGCCACCAGCTTGTCCACGGCCATGTCAGAGGTGATGACGCCGGTGGCCTGGTACTCGGCGGGCAGGAAGGAATTGCTCCACAAGGCGGGGCCCACGACGATGTTCGGCGTGGGGCGCAGGACGACAAAGCCGGGCAGGTTTTCATTCTCGCTGCCCAGGCCGTAGAGCACCCAGGAGCCGAGCGATGGGCGGATGGGCTGGATGTTTCCTGTGTTCATCATGAGCAGCGCGGGCTCATGATTGGGCACATTGGTGTGCATGGAGCGGATGACGCAGCAGTCATCGATGATGCTGCCGAGATGCGGCAGGCTCTCGCTGACCTCGATGCCGCTCTGGCCGCAGCGCTGAAAGCCCAACGGAGAGGACATGAAGCCGCTGGTCTTGGGCGCTTTGTAGAGCTTGCCTGAGGGCTGCTGGCCCTCGTATTTTTTGAGCGCGGGCTTGGGGTCAAAGGTGTCGATGTGCGACGGCCCGCCGTTCATGAAGAGGAAGATGACGCGCTTCGCTTTCGGTGTGATCTGCTGACGCACCGCTGCGCTAGCCTGGCCGCCCATCATGCCTGCGAGGCCGATGGCACCAAAGCCTGCGGACAGGCGCTGCAGTGCGGAGCGGCGTGTCATGGGCAGTGCGGCAGTGGTGAGTGCGGGGTCAGTCCACATAGGTCATCTCATTGGTGGCCAGCAGGGCCTGGGCGAGCTGCTCCCAGGGGCTCATGCCTGCGGCGGGATCGGCGGGCTGCTGGAGAAAGTGCAGGGCCAGCTCCGCCTCCTGCGGCAGGGGCTCGCGGGCAAAGAGCAGCGCGTAGGCGTGGCGGATGCGTGTGGCGTCATCGGGCCCATGCTGCTGCAGGCGCTGGGCCAGGGCGCGCGCCTGCGCCTGCATGAAGGGGCTGTTCATCACGTAGAGCTTTTGCGTGGGCGTGGTGCTCTCCGAGCGGCGCGCGGCGTGCACATTGGCATCGGGGTAGTCAAAGAGCATGAGCGTCTTGTTCAGCTCCTTGCGGCTGATCTGGCTGTAGAGCGTGCGTTTGTGATGATCTGCCGCGGCGAGGTCCATGGAGCGGCCGCCTTCGGGGCTGAGCGTGCCCGCCACGGCCAGCACGGCATCGCGCTGCGGCTCGATGCCGAGGCGCTTGCGGTTCATGCGCCAGAGATTTTCATTGGCCTCATCGAGCTGTGCATTCGCCGCGCTGCCGAGGCTGCTCTGGCGGTAGGTGGCGGAGAGCACGAGCTCGCGCACGAGGCGTTTGATGGACCAGCCCTGCTGCATGAAGCGCAGGGAGAGATCATCCAGCAGCGCGGGGTGCGTGGGCTTGTCTCCCATCGCGCCAAAGTTGCTGGTGGTGCGTGCGAGCGGGCGGCCAAAGAGCATGTCCCACACGCGATTCACCATCACGCGTGCGGTGAGTGGATTGTCCGCAGCGGCGATGTGGCGCGCCAGCTCGGCGCGGCCGCTGCCCTGCTGAAACTTCACGGGCTCGCCTTTGCTCAGCACCTGCAGCCAGGCGCGCGGGGCCACGTCTCCGGGCGTGTCCACATTGCCGCGCTGGTAGATGGGCAGGTCGTGCGGCTTGGCATCATCGCGCACGATGTGCAGCGTGCCGGGGTCCATTTTTTCGGCGTTGGTCTTGTCTTCCTCGTCCTTGCCATCGGGGCGGAGGCTCACCTTTTTCACGGAGGCAAACACGCCCGCCATGGCGTAGTAGTCGCGCGTGGAGACGGGGTCAAATTTGTGATCGTGGCAGCGCGCGCAGGCCACGGTGAGGCCCAGGAAGGTCTGCGACACGGTGTCCACCTGCTCGGCCCATTCCTCGGCCTGCACATCCAGGCGGCCGCGGGCGTAGAGCTTGTGCCCAAGGCCGAGAAAGCCCAGCGCGGGCAGGTCGGCCTTGTTTTGCGGCTCCAGCAGATCCACAGCGAGCTGCCGCTGGATGAACTGGTCGTAGCCCAGGTCCGCATTGAAGGCGGCCACCACCCAGTCGCGATAGCGCCAGGCATTGGGCAGATTGAGCGTGGTGTTGTTTCCCACCTGATGCGCCTGGTCCTCGGCATAGCGGGCGAGATTGAGCCACAGCGAGGCCATGCGCTCGCCAAAGGCGCGGCGGCCCAGGAGATCGTCTACCAGACGCTGGTAGGCGCCCGGGCGTGTGTCAGAGAGAAAGGCCTGCGCCTCCTCCGGCGTGGGCGGCAGGCCGGTGAGGTCAAAGTACAGCCGCCGCAGCAGTGTGCGCGGCTCGGCCTCGCGCGAGGGCGTGAGATCGTGCTGCTCCATCTGCGCGAGGATGAACCTGTCCACCCGACCGCGCGGCCACGCGGTGTCCAGCACGGCTGGCAGAGCCTGCGCCTTGGGCGGGATAAAGGACCAGTGCTGACGCGCTTTGGCCCAGTCGATGCCTGAGGCTGGTGCTGGTGCCGCTGCGGCCTCCGCTCCGCGCACAACGCCTGCAGGTCCGCACAGCAGCGCGGGCAGGAGCAGAGGCAGAGAGAGCAGGGGGAGGCGGATCACCCGCAGCATACGGGTTGCGGGGGCGGGGTCTTTCGTGGGGGTGGTGAGGGAGCGTGTGCGCTGATGCGGGGCGGCGCCGGTGCTGCGGAGCGTTTGTCAGAGCGGGTGGGACACCGGCGCTGCCAGTAAAGAGGCGTTGGGCGGCAGAGAGGCTTGGGGGAAACAGAAGTTGCATGCCTTGAATGATGGGACTCATGGAGGGGGCTTTTTTCATTTTGGCCTGAAGTGATTCATGTTAAAAACAAGATATGACTTTGAAGCGTCATCAACTCTATTTGAGCCGTCTCAACCGCCTGACATCGTATGCCTCTTTTCAGCATGAGCATGAGCAGATCAGGATCGCTTGTCTCGCGCGTCCAGAAGACTGGAGGCCCCTGTCTGCTGACTGGTGGACCGGCAAGGAGGTCTGAGTCATTGGCGCTGATATTGAAGGAAATTTCTTCCTGCAACACTGCGACGGTTCCGTTCGACTCTGGAAGCATGGAGATCAAAAAGACATCCTTCTGGCCAAAAGCCTGGATGACTTTGCCAGAAGCATTTTAGTTTTAGGCACACAAGGTTGAGGTCAGTTTGGATCACTCGCGATCTCTGATGCTGCGGAGAGTTTGCCAGAGCCGGTGGACACCGGCGCTCGCAGTAAATAGTAGCTGGACGGCAGCTGGCGTGGCAAAGTGCGGGCTGCTGCGTGAAATGAGAATCCGCGCGGCGTGGGGAGGCGTTGAATGGGTGCACTCACTCTCTGCACACCTGCCACAGCCACTGGTGAAGCGCCCAGATGCCGCCGAGAGGCCATGCGGCGGCGAAGGTCAACTTTGACCGCTCTGCTGCCGACTCTCCTGTTCGTGGTGAGTATGGCTTTGTTTTTAATAAAGCATGCTTTTCGGTTGTGGGAAAATGGCAATAAACGAGTATTATATTGTCAATTTCTTGTTATTACTTATCCGCTACTCGTCATGAACGGAAGAACCGGGGTCTATAACCAATGGCCGAAGATTGCTCCTGAGTTGCTGACAGCCTTGGGGCGAGTTCAGGATCGTCTGATCTTCCGACATCGTAAGTGGCTTAAGCGCTTTCGAATAACACTGGACTGCACCGTCTGGGAGATGACTGGATGCACGTCCGACACCTTTTATCACCACTTCAATGCTCTCTTTGAGGAAGGCATGACCTGGCTGAACTACGGTGAGTGGCAGATTGATCACGTCTTTCCTCTTGCCGCAGTTGATCCATCGGACGTCGGTTCGATACTCGGTGCATTCAACTACCAGAATCTTCGCCCAGTCTGGTCTGCGGACAATTCCAAGAAGGGAGCCACAGTTTCCTCGCCGCCGCCAGTCAACAGCAGCTTGACTCGTGGGCACCCCGACCACCTTCAAATAGTCCCAGCACACGAGCTTCATATCCTGTTACCAATCACCCGCACCGATAAAGCGCTGGTTTGAGGACTGGCTGTCCCAGCTCGCGCCAGGCTCTCTCTACAATAGCATGGCACATCCCCGAAAACACTCCAGACTGATCACCGTCGGTGGTCAGGTGCTTCGCTGGCATGTGGACCTCAATGACGACTCAGCCGATGAGAAAATGCTGAGCGTCTATCCAGACGAAGACCCCAATGGGGCGCGTCTTGCCATGACTCTACATAACAACACGATTCCTCCCAGCCTCGTGCGCAGGCTTATTCTGGTGGGATTGCGTCTGGGCTATGTGCCGCATGATCGGGCAAAGTCTCTCCTCATCCAAGCGGCGGAGCATGTCTCAGAGATTCTACACGACTACCCGCGCGTCATTCTGCACAACGGCGTCGAATACACATGGACTCCCGAGTCGCGTGGCGGGCTTCACATCAAAGTGCGTCGCAGCGATTCTCCGAAGGGGCAGCTTCTGGCTACCTTTGCTACTTTAAACCCCGATCAGCTCAATGAGAGCTTTGTCTCCCAAGCCATCGACGCAGCACTCCGCCAAGGCTGGAGACCTTCCGACTCGGGCCTCGACTGCTATTGGCTCGATGCCGCACAATGCAGCAGTCCGTAGTGGCTCCCGGCTGCCGGGTCATTTGCTTGAAGAGGACGGCGCAAACTTGAGGCCTTCGACAAACTCGTTCGTCTTGAAGAAATCCGAGCCAGTCACCGGCTTGCCTGCCACGGTCAGGTTCTCAAAGGTCAGGTTTCGTATGCGCGCCTCCTTGTGCCCCCAGAGGAGCTGGGGCTCGCCGAGCACGCTGGGGGCGGCGATGGAGATGTTTTGGAAAAGAACGCCCGAGAGGTCTCCCTTTCCGTGCTGGTCGTCGCCGTAGGGCTTGGGCACGGTCATGCAGATGAAAAACTGCTGCAGCGTGGGGCGCGGGTCTGAGATGCGGATGTTGCGAAAGATCACGCCCGGCCCTCCGGCTTGATCATTCTCTCCACGCGCGTTGAAGACACGCCCGCCGCTCCAGTGGTGCCATTTGGCGCGGGAGTAGATCACATCGCAGTCCTCCACGATGAGTCTGCGCTCCGGGATGCTGCTGAGCACAAAGGAGGAGCCGTTTGCATCATTCCACAGCACCACACGGCGGATGCCGAGACCGTTGACATAGAGCGAGTCGTCCTGGGTGCGGATGAAGCAGTCTTCAATGAGCGTGTTGCCAAAGGGGTTGATGCCGTCGCCGTTGGCCCGCCAGGTGAAAATCTTGGTCCACTGCACCTGGTTTGGATGCCCCTCAGTGTAGCGGTTGATGAGCATGACGGAATGCGAGGCCGAGTCGGCGATGGTGAGCCCCTCCACGCGGGTGTCCTCGGCTCCGAAGATCTCGATGGGCTTGCGGCTGACCTTTCTGACTCCAAAAACGAGCCTTTTCAGGGCATTCGCATGCTCCAGTCGCGCACCAGAGAGGGTGCCGTGGCCAAAGAGGCGGATGTTTTTACCGTTGCTCCATTCCGGATTCCAGAACGAACCATAGATAATGGCATCTCCAGGTATGTAATACCGGCGGCTGGCATGTACGGGAAATCCCGCGCCGATGTCATGTACGCCGGGCAAAAAATACAGCGTGCTCCACTCTCCGTCCGCCGGTGGATTTTCGCCGGGCTTCACGGTGCGCACACCGGGGCCGTCAGGGCGCGGCTTGTCCGCAAGCGGTGGGTTGGCAAAGAGCGAGACGGTGTGGAGCGGCGGGCCTTGGTAGCCTTTGCCGGTGTCCTGCCCGTCCATCTGGCCGTCGATGTCCACCGCGACGAGGCAGGGCCTGTCGAGCTTGACGAGAGCCTTGCCGTCCTTCACCACGCATGACGAGCTGCGGTGCGGATGCACGGCCGCGCTGCGGATCGGCTGGCCATTGGCGCGGCTGATCTCCACCTTCACGGCGGCGGAGGTCTCAAAGTTCACATAGCTGTGTGTCCAGCCCGCGAGCGTGTCAAAGTAAGCCTCCTCCGTCTTGCAGGCCGTCTGCCACACAAAGGCGCTTTTCCATTCACCGCCCACCGCCCGGACTCGCACCTGATAATGGTCCGAGGCTGCCAGACCCGGCACTGGTGGATAGACCACCAAATCATCGCCGGCATGCAGGGTGAAGAGTGGCAGGAGCAGCAGGGCGATGAGTTTCACAGGTGGCTCCTCGGATGGATGTTACTTCTTCGCCTTCGCTTTTTCCTCGGCCTGCGCCTTGGCCTTCTCTTCCGCGGTCATGAGAAACCCGCTGTCTGCCAGCCAGTCGGTCATGCGGGTGGTCCAGGTTTGGATGGAGGCGAGCTTGGAGCGGGTGCCCATGCCGAAGCCGTGGCCGCCTTTGGCGTAGAGGTGGACTTCGACGGGGAGCTTGGCGGCTTCATACTGGGCGAGCTGGTCGAGAATGGGTTTGACGTGGCTGGTGTCGTCATTGGCCACGAGGAAGAAGGCAGGCGGGGAGTCGGTGGGGATGGGGCCGGCGGGCACGCCGAGGGGGCCGGGGTAGATGGAGATCTGGAAGTCGGCGCGGCTGCTGGCGCGGTCGATGGGATCGGCGGCGGCGGGATCGCCCGCGGTGGGGCTGTAAACGACCATGGCCACGACCTCTCCACCGGCGGAGAAGCCGAGGATGCCGATGCGCTTGAGGTCGAGGTTCCACTCGGCGGCGCGGCTGCGGATCACGCGCATGGCGCGCTGGCCGTCCTGGCGCGGGTGGATGTCGAGATTGTAGGGGCTGCCTTCCTCGCGCGGGAGGCGGTGCTTGAGGATGAAGCAGGTGATGCCGAGGTTGTTGAGGATCTTGGCGGGCTCGATGCCTTCGCCGCCGAAGCCGAGCTGGCGATGCCCGCCGCCAGGGACGATGAGCACGGCGGCTCCGTTGGCCTTGTCCTTCGGCGCGGGGAAGACGGTGATGGAGGGATTGTTGACATGCGTGACGGAGGTGCCTTTCATGACCTCGGGCTCGTCCTTGAGCTGTTCAAAGCCGGGCGCGCCCTTTTCCCACAGGTGGATGACCTGCGGCTGCGGCTCCTCGGCGCGGAGGGCGGTGCAGGGGAGCGCGAGGGAGAGGAGGAAGAGAAAGGCGAGGGGCTTCATGGTGTGTGGTGGCTGGGAGGGGTTGTTTTTGAAAAGATGACTGTGCAGTGGTCCCGCATTGTACAGAGATGTCATGCCCCTACATTTCATTTTTCTTTGATGAAATTCTGCGTGTTTGACGCCTTGTACGAATTCTGAAAGTATCGCGACATTGGCTCCACGCGTGTGCTTTAACCCATGACATCATGAGCAACTCAAGTATCGCTGCTTATCCCGTAGCGGGCGGGCAAAGGTGTGTGGACTTCGTTCGTGCCTGTCATCCGCAATGGAAGGTGCTGCTCAATGCTGAGAAATTTGTCCACGACGTGAATGCCTTCGTTGTGGAAGGTCTGGCGGCTACTCTTGTGTGGGTGAGCTTTCCTCAAACGGAAGGATATGAGCTGTACAAGGGCCTCGGAACCCTGCTCAAGTGCCCGTGGCTGCACCTGATGTTTCAAGAGCATGTCGTCTGGGAATACAACCTCTACGATGAGCAGCAGAAGCTGATCGACCGCTTTGAGCCTTTGCCGCAGATGTGGGGGCATGACCAGCCACAGGTGGGAGATGCTGAGCTTCTCGCCAAGATATGGAACATCAATCCCGCGAGGGTTCGGAACTACCTGAAGCCATGGAGCGACCGCCTGCGGAGGAGAAAGGCCTACCGCTGCCGGGATCAATTTCGGTTTGGCCAGTTTGAGCAGGGGCATGATTTCATCAAAGCTCTCACGAGGATACAGTTACCCGAGTGAATGTCTGACCACAGCCTGCTGAACAAGCCTGGAGGCCCTGATTGTGATGGATGACAATGCCTGCACCACATGCCATGCTGGCGGTGGAGCACACCGAGATGATGCAGCACCGACAGATCACGTGGCTGATCGCCCTCACGCTTGTCCTGGCCTTTTTCCTGGCGCTGGTGGCGGGGCACTGGGGTGCGGATGGCATTCATGAGGCCGCGCAGCAGATACCGTATGTGGTGGCACCATCGCTGGAGGTGCGGGGAGACGGGAGCATCGTGGCGGAGGTGCCGCAGGTGTGCAGGCGCTTTGTGGTATGGTATGGTGCCAATCCGCCGCCCAAGGAGGACATGTGGCTGGCGATGGACACGGACGCGCGTGGCGACCGGGTTTTGCACACGCCGGAGGCGGAGGTCGCGTATTTTCAAACCCTGCCGCGTGAGCGCCGCTCTACGGGCATCTTCATCACCCAGGACTACACGCACCTGCGCCACCCGGACCTGCTGCCGCCGTGGGTGTCTGAGCACATGCTGCGGCTGATGGCTGACGCGCCGTGGATGGAGGCACGCAGGCGGCAGGTGCAGGCGCTGGCAGCGGCGTGCCGGGCGGCAGGCATCCCGCTGTGGGTGAATACCGACCTCGGCGGCGGCGGCCACGGCGGGCGCAGTGTGCGCTTTGAGCGGCTGTAATGTCGATGCGGGAATGAGTGGTAGGCTTTGCGCTCTGCCCTGCCCTCGCTTGAGTGCCCGCAGCTTTCTATGAAACGAAGACATAGCCTACTGGGTGCCGCCCATGCACTGCATGCCCTGACCAGCCTCGTGGGCATCATGGCCATGCCTGCGCTCATCGTGCGCGCGGGTCCTGAGGCACTGATCTCGCGGCCTTTCGTTTTCATCCAGCAGGCTGCGGGCTCGTGGCTGCCGCTGCTGTGGGTTTTCGGATCGCTGGTGCTGTGGCTGCTGCTGCTCTCGCGCATTTACGATTTCAAAGGCCTGAGGGCCTGCGCGTGGAGAGGACATCAGAAGGACTTTCAACCACAGCCTCCGCAGATGGACTCTGAGCAGGCGCGCCTCGCGGCCTCCTGCCTGCGGCTGCAGTGAGCGGATGAAGAGCCTGAGATGGTGGGCAAAGCTGAGCGAGTGTCTGCAGCACCACTTTCCCGCATGAGCCAAAACCGGTGTGCTTTTAAAATATGCATGCATCCTGCCCGTGCCTCTCCTTGAGTAGCCGCTCGCCGCTTTGCCATCAGCTACGCCACCGCATCTCTGCACCCCTTTCATGAAACTCTCCCTCCTCACCCTCTCCACCCTCATGGTGCTGCCGCACGCACTTTTGCACGCTGCCGAGCCTACGCCTACGCCTACGCCTACGCCTACGCCTGCGCAGGCGGTGGAGCAGGCGCATGCGGAGCTGTGGGGGCGCTTTGTGGACAAGCATGGCATCATCCGCGACTACGTGGGTGAGCTGCCCACGCCGGAGGATTGCAAGCTCGGCAGGCCCAATGCCATCGGCTGGTGGAGCCCCATCGAGAACGGGCCCATGTTCAATGGCCTCTACCTCCCTGCCATGTGCGAGCGCGCGCACCGCAGCGGTGCTGCTGCGGATGCGGAGCAGGCACGCCGTCTGGCGCAGGGGCTCATGAAATGCGCGTCGGTTTCTGACGTGCCCGGCTTCATCGCGCGTGGCATCGGCACGGATGGCGTGTGCCATTATCCGCTCAGCTCCGATGATCAGACGCACCCGTGGTTTCTCGGGCTGCAGGCTTATTTGAAAAGCGGCATCCCCACCACCGAGGAGCGCGGGCAGATCATCGCCAAGGTCAAAGAAGTGGCGGCTGCGCTCGAGGCTGTGCAGTGGCGCATCCCGTGCGAGGGAGATTTCAGAGGCGACTTTCGCGGCGGCTTCAAAGGCCACCTCTTTCGCGATGCTGTGCGCTACCTGCACCTGCTGCGCACCACGCACGAGATCACCGGAGACGCCGTCTGGCTGGAGCGCTACCACACAGCCTGCGCCGAGCGCCCCGACCCGAAAGGCAAGACACGTGTGGAGATCTGCGCCATGGGCTACCCCTTTGACCGCGAAGCCATCGCGCATATCGACGAGTCGCAGCTCTGGATCTACGTGGGCAGCCAGGCCGCGCTGGCCCAGCTCATCCGCATGGAGACGGACGAAAGCCGCCGCGCGCACTACCGCCAGGGCCTCGCCGTGAATGCCACCAACGCCCGCCCCGCGCTCAAAGGCCACACCACCTTTGACAACAATGACACCAAGTTCTTTGGCAATGCGAACTGGCGCGCACTCTACCCCACGTGGTTCCCGCAGCCCACGCAGGCGGACGCCGCCAGGCTCGCCAAAATCTCCGACAAAACCAAGCGCGGCGAGCGCAAGGACTACGAGTCCCGCTACATGAAAAACCCGCTCGCCGGAGCCGCCATCGTCGCGCTGCAAGGAGAAGCCGCCGACCGCGCCGCCATCGAGCAGGTCATTCGCCACTACAACTACGCCAAGCTCCACATGGCCGAGCTCTTCTTTGCGGAGTGCGCGTATTATGCGCTGGCGGAGGGGAAGTGAGAATAGAATGCGACGGTGAAGCCAAGCACGCAGATCAGCCGGGACTTTGATTATTGCATGGGGGGCTAGCAACGCGACAGCGTCTCGGACTGCGGTGGCATAGATGCACGGCGCAAGCCTGCATCGGCGACACCGTTTTCTCAAAGTGACATGCCATTTTGGGCCAGCGCCTGCCAACCTGCCTGTGAAATTCACTTCATCCTGCCATGCTCGGAAATGCTGGAAATGATCGCACAATCACAGCATCGCGAATTGCGTCCGCCTCTACCGCTCAAACACATTCCTCACCTCGCGCCATGTCTTCCGCAGCTCTCCCTCTGCGTCTGGCGCCAGGTAGTCAAACACGCTGGGGCCCGGCATGCCCACAAAGACATTGTCCTCCACACGGATGTCGCGCGGGAGCAGCGGGTAGTCTTTGCGCGGGTACGCCCCCACCGCGATGCGGGCATCGCAGTGCTCAAAGCGGTTGTGGGAGATGAGGATGTTCTTCGCGCGGCCATAGCCGGCCACGTCGCCGTTGTCGCCGATGTTTTCGGCGCTCGCGGAGAGAAAGGCCAGCGTCCAGAAATAGTAGTCCTTCGGCGCTTTCAGATTTCGAAAGGTGTTGCCGGAGATCACGTGGTCCGCGCCTTCGGCGGTGATGCCGCCGGTGTTCGCCTTGCCCCTGCCGTCAAACACATTGCCCTCCACGCGCACGCGGTTCGCACTGCGCAGGGAGAGCACGCCCTGGCAGCCGAAAAAGAAATTGCCGCGCACCAGCACATCCGAGGCCTTGAGCGAGATGATCTCATTTTCGCCATCGCAGTTTTCAAAGGTGTTTCCCTCGATGAGCGAGCCCGCGCCCTTCGCGCTCTCGCCGCTCCAGCCGATCTGCAAAATCTCGTAGCCGTTTTGTGCGTCGATCTTCGGCCGGTCTGTGAAGCGGTTGTTCAGCACATGCAGCCGCTGCAGCCCCGTCTTTGGCAGCTCTGCGGCACCGATCATCTGGCCGATGTGCTTCAGACCCGCAAAGCGGCAGCCCGCCACGGTGTTGTCGCTCCCGCGCATGCTCATCAGCCACAGCTTCTGCCGCGGCCAGTCCGCCGCATCGTTCGATCCGCAGTGGTCAAACGTCAGCCCCGTGAAGAGGCAGTGGTCCGCAGGCTTCGCCTCGCCATCGCCCGCACGCAGGATGACGGCGCCATCCCGCGCCGGATTCACCCCGCGAAAGGTCAGGCCCTGCACCACGAGATGCGCGCCATGAAAAATCAGCTCGCTCTTTCCGGTGAAGACCGCCCCGCCTGCTGTCTGCGGGCGGACGAGGATGGGAGCCTCATCCGTGCCCGTGCCGCTGAAGGTGAAGCGCGCATCCTGCCACTCTGCGCCGACCAGGACGAGCTGATCTCCCGGCTGCAGCTTTCCCGCCAGCGCCCGCACCTCCGCCGGAGTCTGCACCGTGTGCACCGCCCCCTGAAACAAGCCGCTGCCCGCCACGCCCTTCTGTTCCAGCAGCTTCAGCCGCGCATCCACCGGCCTCTGCAGATCCTCCGCGCCGCACAGCGTCATCGTGGAAATGAGGCCCGCCATCAAAGCCGCTCGCAGCACAGGCAGAGCACGCAAATCAAAGCATCGGCAGCATGCTCTCCTGGCAGGTGGTTTTGTTTCAGTCATGGTCAGGAATGAAAGTATGCCTCACATGCCACCGACCTTTCAGACGATCTTCATTCACATTGCGTGGGGCATTCCCCTTCAAGCAGAGGCAGCATGGCTGTCTTGGCTGATTGTTTGGCCGATTATAGCCGTTTATGGCCAATTCGCCAGACCTAGTTGTTTTCCCCGCTCACTGGCGTCAGCGCAGCGCCATGGAGCCCCTGAAAGCCTTCACCCTCGGCGCGCGCATTCTGTTTCAGGGAGACTCCATCACCGATGGCAATCGCGGCCGCAGTGCCGACCCCAACCACATCCTCGGCTACGGCTACGGCTACGCCAAGCTCAACATGGCCGAGCTCTTCTTTGCGGAGTGCGGGTATGATGCGCTGCCAGGTGAGCCGTGAGAAACGCAGCATTGTTGTCCAGTTGCGTCGCAACTGGGGCTCTCTCCGCTATCGACCTTTCGAGGCTGCGTGTGCCTCCACTCTGCTGGTCACCGCATTTGATCAAAACAACGCGTTGCTATCTCTGCACAAATTCCTCACAGCCACAATGCGGCGCTCCTCAGCATCAAGCCGTTCATTGGCAGCCGCTGAACTTCATTTCATCACCTCAAACTGTCCCACACCAGATAAATTGGCATTGAGCCAAGTCGAGAATTCGTTGCTAAGATCCGTCGAGTGCCCCGTGTACGCGCACCAATGGCCGGGTTCAATCCAGATCTCGAACCGATCAGCGCCTTCATCTAGGGGCGAGCGCAAAAGCGTGATGTCATGAAAGTCCAGGGAGGCCACATAGGCTTCAAGTTCATCAAAATGGTCGGAATGCTGAAACTTCAGTTCCATCACTTGCGAGAATCTTGCAGCCAGAACATCCAAGCGCATTTCGGAGTGAATCCACACATAGGCCTCTCTCTTGCACGGTGTCCCGCCATGAGCGGCGGAAAAGAATGATTCAAACATTTTCATGATCGTCAGCGAACAGCGCGAGCCAGCAGAGAGTCCTCGTCGAATTCATGGAGGCCAGCTCCCAGCGTGGCGAGGAGAAACGGGTGAAACAAAGCGTCGCTTGTAGAGCGAGCTAAGCAGGCATAGCCAGTTGAGCGCCGAAAACAAGCCCCCTGCGCAGATGAGAACCGTGGCGATGAGCTTCATGCCCACTCAAATCAGCCCTTCAGCACCCGCGTGCAATGTTGCGATGTGTTTCGCAGTGGTCTTTGGCTGCCGGAAGGCGGCTGCATCTCATGACAAAGTGATTTCACGCATGACATGGGTTTGCTTCAGTGCTTCGATGCAGGTTAGTGACTATGACTACGCGAGAAGCATTGACGATTTTGGATCTTTCCTCACCCATCAGCCGGGAATCTCTAAGGGAGGCGTTTGAGGAGGGAATGCTGGTGTGGCGGCCGGAGAGATTTGCTGGAAATGCAGCGCTGCAGGCCAGGGCTGTGGCAAAGCGGGACCAGCTGCGTGCGGCGTGTCAGTGGCTGGATGCCCTGCCTGAGGGGGAGTTTCCCTATCACGCGGCGGATGTGCACCCGATGCAGCAGCGGCCTGCGGCCTGGGCGGAGGCGGAGGATGATGCGGGGCCGCAGCCGCCGAGGGTGCCCCGGGCGAGCAGGCCACGCCCAAAGGAGCCGGTGCTGCAGCCGATGCAGGCCTATGAGCCCTGGCAGAAATCTGCGCAGGTGAAACGGGGGCCGGGCTCGCTGACGGTGCTGGCGTGGGGGATGGTCATCGTGGGTGGGGGGCTGCTCATCGGGCTGCTGGTCATGCTGTTCCCATCTGGCAAGCCGGGAGGCGCTGCGGAGGTGGCGGCTGCGCCTGCCTCCGGAGAGCCCGGTGTGGCCGAGGTGCCACCTGGCGCCTCTGCGCAGGCAGGTGTGGCGGCATCCACGCCGCCGGTGCGGGCGCCGCAGCCCGCCCTTTCGCTGGAGACTATCATGACTCTGCCGCCTCCGGTGCCGGTCCACGCGACTGTTAGTCCTGGCAACATGGAGATGGAGGAGCTGCGTGCACTGGCTGAGCGGGGAGATGCCGTGGCGCAGTACTGTGTGGGAGTGTACTGCGCCACGGATGATAACAAGGCGGGGGATTCCTCAGAGCCGGGCTATGCAAAAGCGATGAAGTGGTTTCGCCTCGCGGCAGAGCAGGGGCTGCCGGATGCGCAGTACATGCTCGGGCGTGTGCTTGTGATGGGATTGCATGTCAAAAAGGACGAGGCAGAGGGCCTGAAGTGGCTCTATCTGGCGGCGAGTCAGGGCTTTGCCCGGGCGATGGATGCGATGGGGGAGCAGATGCTGGTGCTGGAGCACAGGCAGGTGGCGGCAGAGTGGTTTCGGCGTGCGGCGGAGGCTGGTGTCAGCAATGCGCAGCTGCAGCTGGGGCGGATGCTCAGCACAGGAAAGGGCGTGGCCGTGGACAAACCGGCAGCCTATTACTGGATCTCCCGCGCCATGATGAGCTCCCAAAAACTGGATCAATACCACCTGGCTGAAGCGCAGAAAGCGCTGGATGCAGCGCTGGCGAGCATGACATCCGGCGAACTGGTGGATGGTCAGAACAAGGTGCGCGAATGGCAGAAAGAGCACCCGGAGCCCGCGCAGGCGGCTGCACCGGCCAGCAAGCCGGAGGACGCTCCTGCCACGCCTGCGCCTGCGGCAGCAGCACCCGCCGGGAGGCTGGATCTGCCGCCGGATGAGCTGCGGGCACTGGCACAGCAGGGCGATGCCGAGGCGCAGTACCTCATGGGCATGTGCCATGCATTTGGCATGGGCGTGCTGAAAGACCAGGCTGCGGCGGCAGAGTGGTTTCTGCGCGCTGCGATGCGCGGGCTGCCCAAAGCGCAGACACGGGTGGGCATCGCTTATTTCTATGGTGAGGGTGTGAAGAAAGATCCCGCCGAGGCCATGAAGTGGCTTTTGCGCGGACTGAAGGGAGACGGTGCCGCCGGTGGCTGGCTGCCCAGGGTGGCACGCGAGCTGAGTGCCACAAAGATGATGGATGTGTACCGATGGGCGATGGCGGGGGAGCAGCTGGCTGCTGCGGGGAGCAGGTGGTCCTCCGCACTGTCGCTCGCCGATGTACGTCAGCTGGCGCAGCAGGGAGATGCCCAGGCGCAGCTGGACATGGGGCTGCGTCATTGCTTCGGCGCGGGTGTGAGCGCAGACATGGCGGAGGCGGTGGGCTGGCTGCGCAAAGCGGCTGAGCAGGGCGTGCTGCAGGCACAGCGCCAGCTGGCCCGCTGCCTCATGAGAGGAGATGGCGCTGCGCAGGATGTGGCAGAGGCGCTGCGCTGGTATCGGGCGGCTGCCGAGCAGGGCGATGCCTTTTCACAGTTTCAGATGGGGGAGGCCTGCCGCAAGGGGAAGGACATGCCTGCAGACGCCGAGGCGGCCACAGGCTGGTACCGCAAAGCTGCGGCACAGGGCTACGCACCCGCACAGAGCGAGATGGGGCTGGCCTGCCTGACGGGGAGCGGAGTGGCGCAGGACTCCACCGCAGCCGTGGGCTATTTCCGGCAGGCGGCCGCACAGGGAAATGCCGACGGCCAGTACAACCTGGGCTTTGACCTGCTGTATGGCCTGGGGGTGGCGAAAGATCCCGGGACCGGGACGGAGTGGCTCCTCCTGGCTGGAGAGCAGGGCCACCCAGGTGCGCAGATGCACCTGGGCCTCGCCTATCTCTCAGGCAACGGCGTGGACAAGAATCCCATCTCCGCCGTGTTGTGGCTGAACAGGGCTGCCGCGCAGGGCCTGGATGAGGCGCAGTACGAGCTGGGCACCTGCTATGAAGACGGCGTGGGCGTGCCCAAGGATGCCGCCACCGCCGTGGAGTGGTATGCCAAATCCGCCGCGCAGGGATTTGCGAAGGCGCAGAACTATCTGGGCACCTGTCGTGAGACGGGCATCGGTGGGCCGGTGGATCTGGCCGATGCTGTGAAGTGGTACCGACAGGCTGCTGAGCAGGGAAATGGGAACGGGGAGTACAATCTGGGCCGATGCTATCAGTCCGGCCTCGGAGTGGAAAAAGACTCCGCAGAAGGCGTGAAGTGGTACCGCAAAGCGGCGGAGAGGGGGTATGCGTTTGCGCAGAACAACCTGGGCAACTGCTACCAGTCAGGCAATGGTGTGCCGGCGGATGCCGTCGAGGCCGTGAACTGGTACCGCAAGGCTGCTGAGCAGGGGCTGGACGCAGGCCTGCGCAACATGGGCAGCTGCCATGAGTCCGGCACTGGGGTGGAGCAGGATCTCGTGGAAGCGATGAAGTGGTACCTCATTGCCGCCACGAAGGGAGACTCCACCGCCATCGAATGGGCCGAGGCCCTGAAGCTCAGGCTGACTCCCGAGCAGCGTGCCCAGGCCGAACGGCGCGCAGAGGCCTTTCAGAAAGCGCAGAAAGGCTGATGACCTGAAAAAGCCGAAACGTGGCGGTGACGCAGGCATGATCGGCTTCTGACAAGCGCGTCTTTCCACACAGCTCTCTGACAAGTGGCGTGTGGACACTCCGGGGGGGGCTCAGGCGCGCACACGCATGGTGCCGGATGGCATGTCATGCCACATCCTCGCAGGCCATGCCACGCCGCCCATGCCACCAGCGGCGTGCGGGCTCCACCAGCAGGTGCAGGCCGGCTGGCAGCACGGGGGTGAAGAACAGCAGCGCCAGGGCCGTGAGCAGCGCCGGCGCCATGTGCCTGAGGAAAGGCACGTATAAGTGGAGCATGGGCGCCACGACCGCTCCCAGCATGAGGTAGCCAAAGAAGAGCTGGTCCAGCCGGAAGAGCCGCAGGGCCAGCCAGAGCCACAGCACGAAGGTGATCCAGCCCATCACCCACTCCCAGCCGTAGAGCGCCGAGAGGGCGCGCTCTCCGAGCGGCTGGTGAAAGAGCATGAGCAGCTTCAGGTGGATCCACGTCCAGCACCATCCGGCGCGCCGCTGCGCATCACTGAAATACGGCGGCCGCATCCACCACACCCAGAAGACAGGCAGAATGACCAGACCGACCCAGAAAAAGAAACGCCCCCGGCGAGTGAGCAGGTCCGGAGGCGGGGTGGTGTGCATGGCGTGCGGGATTTACGGGAGCATTATCCTGCGGAAGCGGGGTGTGGGGCAAGAGGGAAAGTGGGAGGAGGTGCGACCGGCGGAGGATTGGTCACTGGCCTGTCACAACTTGACCTACTCAAGCTGAGGGTGGCTGATACAGCCAGTCTCTAGCTACAGCTTTGTCGCGGAGTAACCCGGCGATCTGCTTTTTAGCCTTCTTGTCCTTGCCCGTGAAATCAATCACCGCGTGCTCGGTAAACAGTTCCGGGTCAGGCCTGGCAGGCACGCCCTCGGCCAGACATTCACTCACTGTGACAGCAAGAACCCCGGAGGATTTGAGCCCTTGTTCTTGCGTAAAGTGATGCCATGCTGCTTCTGCTCCGATCAAATCCCCGTCATACGCCGAAAGCAGGTCTTTATCCTTCGGTGTGGGATGAAATGCTTGTGAAGTTACGCGTCCAGCGACCAAGAAAGAAGGATTGATCTGGCGCAGCAACAGAGTGGCAGATTGCATGGTGCTATGCTGCTGCGGGGTGTTTTTCCATCACAAAGGCCATTAATGAGGCCCAACCTGCAGGCGTGTTTAATATTACTTCTTGATCACGGGCATCACGAGTGACTACATTCACCGCCATCAACTCGGTCTTGAGTGAGGCCAGTTCCACTTCAGCGGAGATTTCCCAGTGGCCCAAGGTCCACTCCATCTGCAGTCCACCTTCAGGCGTGGGGTAGATGTGGGGCAGGGGCAGGGCGGCTGTCTCAGCATTGTTCCAGGCGGTTGAAAAGGTGGCCAGGCCCGCCTTCGTGGGGGCGGTACCCTCGCCATCCAGCCAGCCATCTTTGAGCTGCGCAAGCTCTTCGCATCGAGCGGCTACGTCATTCGGGTCCAGCGACTCAATATGCTGTGTTTCGGCCACTTTTACTGGCTGATCATTTGGATCATAATCTACCTGGCCACGCACCAGCACTTTACAGCTCTGGTATTTGTCACGCTGGAATTCGCTTAGAGCATCCAGAACATGTTTGGCCAGCTCGCGTGGGTAGTTTCCGATCAACTTTGGGCCGCCTATTAGTTTGATTGTGTAACTGTTCTTCTCGGCATTCACCTCGGTTATCCAGCCACGTAGATCCGCTGCAGTCTGATAACTCTTCGCCCCAGTAAGCACCAGTTTTTTGCGCGTGGTCCGATCATATACCGTGGCTTTCGTTGCGCCGGGGGCAGTCCATTCAATATGTTCACCTTCCCGCAACGAACTGCCGAAGCGGTTGAAGTAGCCAAGGTACTCCCGGGGGAATTCCTCAGGAACTGCCTGTCCCATGTTCACAGCCATGATGGACGTCTGCACTAGTGTAAAAGCACGATCAAACAGATCGGAGAAAGGCAGTTTGTCACCACTGAAATGACGCTTGAGCACGGGAATGGCGCTTCCAGACTCAACGGCAGAAAGTCGCAGGCTGAAATCATCTGTAAAACCGCGGGGCGTGCGTTTTCGATCCTGGTTCTCCTTGAGGTAGATGTCCTTGGCAATTTCGATCACCAGTTCCTCGAATGCAGACCAGTCCTTTAGCACATCAAGCGGCAGCGAATGCTCTTCAAAGCGTCCGCCTACGAGTCTGGGTCTGAGAAAGTCCTGTTGCACGATTGGGCATGAAGTGTCGTTTAACGAAACAGATTGTCAATTTACAGACTCCTAAATACCCCTCCACCTCACCCCAGAAAATCCCGGCTCCGCGTGCTCCACTCTGGCGCGAGGCGGACGGGTTTGTTTCCCTGGGGGCGCATGGTTTGCAGGAGGGTGAGGGCCAGCTGGGCCTGCTGATGGATGAGGCTGGGGGCGTCCTGATTGCGCAGGCTGGGGATGTCGTAGTTGGTGATGCTGGGCTTGGAGAAAAAGACGTCCAGCGCCAGCGGCAGGAAGATGGACTCCACAAAGCCTGCGGGCACTGGCAGCGGCACGCCGGGGTCGGAGTGGCCGGGGGCGCTGGTGTACACATCGGCGGTGGTCAGCTGGCCCAGCGAGCAGCGGGCCTGAAACTCCAGCACCATGTCGGTGGCGGCGGGGCTGTTGAGCATGAGGCGCTGGCACACGCGGCCTCCACTGAGCGTGCTCTCGATGAAGTAGCACACGCAGGCGGCGGCGCAGTTTTCCGCCAGCTCCTGGCGGCTGCCTACAGCCACGATGCGGCGGCTGCTACCATGCAGGCGCAGGGGCTCCAGCACGGTGATGATGTCCGGCGGCAGCTCCACGGTGTCCGCCTTCAGCGTGGCGGTGCCGCTGCTGCTGTCCGCGAGGTAGGGAAACTGCAGCGTGGCGGTGCCGGAGTCGTTGCTGAGAGAGAGAATGCGGTTGGGCTCGCTCTCTCCTGGCAGCAGGATCTGGCAGCCGGTGGCCCAGGCGGGAAAGGTGCCTGTGGCGGTGGTGCCGCCGCGCGTGAGACCGCCGACGCTCAGTGTGGCAGGCGCGTGAAACCACACGCTGCGCTGCTGCTTGGCGGCAAAGAGCGGACCCAGCAGCGCCATCTGCTGCAGCGCGGCATTGCAGGAGGCCAGGGCGTCTGGCAGCGGGTCGTCAAAATCAGTGCCCCCGGCGTAGGGGATGCCGCGCTGCTCCACGCGGAGGTAGCTGAGCATGGTGGCGATGGTGTCTCGTACGGTCATGGCTTTGAATGGTAGGATGTGGTGTGTTTAAAGAAATGGAATGTGGCATCAGTCCACGGCCAGGGGTTTGACACGGGGCTCGGGCATGGAGGCGCTGAGGCCGTCCAGCGTGGCGATGATGTCGGCCTCCAGCGCCAGGCGGTAGATGCGGCCGCTGCGGGTCAGCTCGCCGCTGGCATAGCGGCCCACATAGACCTGCGTGCCGAAGTCCAGGCCGGTGCGGGAACAATCAGGGCCGCGTCCGACGACGACAGCCTCCATGCGCGTGCTGGCGCCCTGCACGGCGGTGGGCAGCACGATGCCGGCTGCGGTGGTCTGCTCCTGCGGGGTCACATCGAGAAGAAGGTGGGTGCCAAGGGGGTGGATTCCAGGTGGGTTCATATCAGTATTAGGGTGTGGTTGTTTGTGGTTTTATTGACGAAAAGACTTCAATTCAGGTGATCAGGTGTGGCTTTGGTGCATGCTCACGCTTCGCCAGCGGCTGGTGTGGCACTGCGCCTGCGCACTCGCGTGCGTGGAGCTGCGGCGGGCGGCTCCTGCCCCAAGGTGGGCGCAACGGTCGGCTCTGAGCCCGGCCCAACCACGATACGGGTTTCAGTGCTCGTGTCCGTTGCGCCCGTTTTGGGGGAAGAAAGAGGTGTGGATGGCTGGGCGGCTGTGCCTGTAGCAGCAGGGATGCCAGCCGCAGAGGAAGAGATGCTCATTGTTTGCGGCAGCGCTGCACACGGGGGCTGGCAGGCTGTCAGCGTGGTGCTGGTGGCACCCTGAGTGGCCGTCAGTGTGGCCGGATCCAGAAACACGATGAGCGCATGCGGCAGGCGGCGTTGCTCCATGAGATCGTGCGCCAGGCGTGCGCCATCGGCCTGCCAGAGATGCAGCGGCACACGCAGGATGTGCCCTTCCTGCGCAGACTCATGGCGGAAGATGTAGGAGCGCGTGCCTTTGTCATGAAAGTCATACGGCGCGGTGTTTCCCACACCCACGAGCTTCAGGACGACGACTGGCTCGTCAGCGCGGCGGTGTTTGCCCAGCAGTGCAGAGTCAACTCGTGCTGGCAGGCGGGAAAGGGCAGGGGTGGCGGGCTTGGTGTGTATCATGATGGCTAGGTGGTCGGAGTTTCTGTCAGATCGATTCGTCCTCGTCCTCCTGCTCGAACTCGTCCTCGATTCTTCGGCTTCAAAGACAGCAGCAGGTGGAGATGGCAGGCAGGGTGTTTTGTGGCATTTAGAGGGCGCTGGGTGCGTCCTCGCTTTGGGCATGGCAGGCAGGAGTGCCCGCCTCACTTTCTCCAGTTTCCTCCCTGGGCGGTCCGGGATGGACACGCCGCAGAGGGAGGCTTTAGGAGATCAAAAAGGTTTAAAAAAAGGTGGTCGGCGCAGAGTGTGGTAGCATCTGGTATGTGATTGCTCCGCTCTCCGGCTGTGGTTGTTGGTTTTGGCATCCTCCTCTTCCTCTTACTCCTCCTCCCTCGGCTTGGTCACTGCATGGCAAGGGAGGAAGAGTAAGAGTAGGAGGAGAAGGATTGCGGGGTGTTGCGGCCCGCACGTTTTCAGCGTGCGGGCCGCGTGGTTTGTCGCGTTACGCGCTCAGCGTGGGAACCTCCAGGCCGGGGTGCTGTCCGGAGTGGCGCAGCAGCGAGTAGCCGCTGGTCTTGCCATCGGTGCGGATGCACGGGGCCTGGCCAAAGACGGTCTCATAGCCGCCGCCATCCACAAAGGAGTAGTCGTCCTTGTCGCCCACGAGGAGGTCGTCCCCCACATAGGCGCGCACGGCGCTCTCCTGGCCGAGGATGAGGCTGCACATGTCCACCGCGCCATTGGCATTGCACGGGATGATGTAGGCGCCCGCATCAAACTGCGAGGTCCAGACAAAGTCCGGAGAGCAGTTCGAGGTGGAGCCCGCACCGCCTGCACGGCGGTTGTCCACGGTGCCGTCCCAGCCCCAGTTGTCACCGGTGGCGATGAAGTTCCCCAGCGTGGCAATGCCGAGTTCGGAGGCGCTGCTGGTGGCCATCGGGTCCAGGATCTTCTCGATGACGATCTTGTTGCCGTTGTTGCCCTGGCCGTTCCAGCGCACAAAGCCCACCGAGCCGTCGGGATTCAGGATCCACGCGTAGTACTTGGTGTCGGTGCTGGTGATGCCGCTGTAGAAGGTGCTCCAGCTCACGCCGCCAGGCGCCGTGGTGGCGGTGCTGGAGGCCTGGTTTTCATACCACTCATAGGCATAGCCGCCCATCCATGCCATGTAGGGGGTTTTGGTGTCCGTGGTGCTGGGGCTGGCGGGGTTGTCGCTGCGCAGCACGCAGGAGGCTGCGGCGTCGTTCACACCGAAGCCGGTGCCGAGGATGGCGCGCGGGGCCAGGGGGTCGGCGCACTGGTCGTTCTCCGGGTCCACGCTGGCGTGCTCAAAGAGGCCCACGCCGTTCCAGTCCAGCAGCTTGCCGGAGAAGAGCGGGTTTTCCTCATTGCTGCGTGCGCCACCGTGCAGCGCGGCCTGCTCATAGCTGGAGGAGTTCTTGATGCCGGCGATCGCCGCATCAGGAATGTACACCATCGGTTTGTAAACCGGAGAGCCGTGCTTGTTTGTCACCACGATGGAGCGGCCGCCGAGGCGGCGCCACTGCGGGATGGCGTTGGTGATGCCGCTGGGCGTCAGCGTGTCCAGCGCGTTCAGGCTGGCCAGCGTCTTGCGGCCGTTGGGGTAGATGGTGTTGCCCACGCCCTGGAGCTTGAGCGCCATCTTCATGTCGTTCATGCGGCGGCGGCCCAGCTTTTCGCGCAGGGCCAGCAGCACGGCGGACTTCACACCACCGCCAGCGGCCATGAACTTCACCTGCTTCTTGGTGAACTTGAAGGCGTCTCGCCAGAAGTCCACGGTGCAGGAGAAGGTCTTGAAGTTCACGCTGGACTCATTGCCGCGCAGGGGCTGCTCGCCACGGGCTCCGGGGCCGCGCGGCTGGCTCATGACGGTGAATTTGATCTCGTCCCCCGGCTGCGCGCCGGTGAGATCTTTGCGCACGATGAAGGGCTTTCCGGAGCCCTCCCCGCCTTCGAACATGGAAAAGTCGTCCACCGAGCGCGCTCCTTTGCGGAGCTGCTGGGAGTACACTTTGGCCACGATGGATGGATCAGCCGCGACGGCTGAGGCCAGCGTGGAGATAATGGATTCTGCGTGATAGTCTGGCATAGGTTTGTCTCAGTGAAGAGATTGAGTTTGATGTTTTAGCTTTGGTTTACTGTCCTGATTGTTTTCTTGAATGCCGCGCCGCAGGCCGTGGCCGTGCCGCATGGCAGGAGTGAGCATGAGATACCAGCGCGTGGCCGGAGGCGGTCCCTGCTAGCGCCGCATGTGCGCGTGCGCCGAGGTGAGCCTGTCCAGGCTGCGGATGAAGGATTCCTGCTGCTCAGGTGTCAGCCGGTCGATCTCCGCCATGGCTGTCTGTGGAGACAGCGCACCTGCGGAAAACGCGTGGCCGACGGGGGAGCCGGGCAGCCTGACCGCGTGGCGCGGAGCTGGCGGCAGCCCGGACAAACCTCTCGCAGATGCCGGGCTGTACGCCGCGTGTCCGGAGAAGAACTTGTCCATCACCCTGCGGCCGATCTTCTCTGGCCAGTCAGGGTGGTTGAGGATTGGGTCATTCTTGGCCTCTGCAAGAAGAATTTCATCATCGCAGTGCGGCAGGAAGTTTGAGCCCGCATCCGAGATGAGATGGGAGAAGTGGTCCATCGCCCGCGTGTGGCTCTCCGCCTGGCTGCTCATCCACACGCCATTCACGGCGGTGGCCTCGCGGCGTGCCTCGCGCAGGTCCATCTTCACATCCGTCATCTGCTCCAGCAGATCCGTGGCGGCTGGGTCGTAGGTCTCCTTGGCCGTGCGGTACTGCTGCTGCAGGCGGGAGAGCTGCGTCTCCAGCTGAGCCACCTGCGGAAAGATCTCCGGCACCACATTTGCGGCAGCGGCCTCCTGCTCGTAGCCCGCCTGCGGCTGCGCGTACTCCTGCGCATACGCGGCCTCCTGCGGTGCGCCGGAGATGCCAAAGACCTGGGCAAACGCATCGGCAGGGGCGTGCCCGGCACGGATGAGATCCAGCGCCTGCACCGTGCGTGCGCGGTCGGCGGGCTTCAGCGCCTTGATGGACACGCGCGCCGGTCCGCTTAGCGCCTCGGCTGCGGCCTGCGCGCCTGCATCCGGTGCGTTCGCGTCCTGCGCTGCATCCAGCGCCGCCTGGATGAGATAAGGGTCCCCGCTTTCCAGATCCGCCAGCTGGGCATCTGAGATTTTGGCCAGGTCCGTATGCTCCAGCGCCTGCTCCAGGGCGGACATGGTTGCGCTGCTCTCATGATGCGCCGCTGCAGCATCTGCGGCGGACGCCGCCTCCGTATGCAGGCTGCCCAGCACGGCGCTGGCATCCGCCTCCGTGAGGCTGGAAAACACGACGGCGTCCGAGGCCGAGTCGGCCGGGGTGGGGGAGGATATGGCTGGGCTGTCTGTCATGGTGGTAGGATGTGGTATGGTTGGGTCTTGCTTCTTTGAATTAAAATGGGTGCTGCATGTCCGGGCGGTCTGCGGCGTGCTTACTCAGCCGGCACGTCCGCCTTTCCGCCGCTCACGGCACCAGTCCGGCCATCATGCCAGAATGTGGTAGTCGTGGGAGCGTGCTGTCGTTCATCATGTGGTTGGTTATCGCGGTCGATGTAAAATTTCTTGGGACGCTTTTTTCAGAGTCAAGCGAGATGATGAAAAAAATTAACATAGATGAGTGCACATGGCGCCCTGCCTTGAAGCTGAACTCTGGCGTGTGCGGGCTCGCTGCACTGCCAGACCCGGATGCTTTTGTGATATGTCCGTAGAAGACCGGGTATGGTATAAGTGACAGGCTTAATCTTTAGGCTTGACGTGGGTTGGGTGTGCGTCAATATGGCCTTATTGCTCGTTATGGATGAATATGCCTGCCGCACTCCCGCACAAAAAAGAGCTGAGGCTGCCTACAAAGCGCTCATAGCTGACCCAGAGGAGGCTGATCACAAGTATGATGAACTTCCGAAGACCCAAGGAGGCAGCATCATCAGCACGGACTTTGCGCGGTATTTGGATCCCGCATATTTGAGCGACTCCGCTGCAGGCAGGTTGTGTGATCTGGCTCCTTCCTGGGGGCACGCCTGGCGCTACGCGCAGGACAGGCTTGAGCGTGAGCTCGCCCGGCGCGGTAGTCGCAGTTATCTGCGGCTCATGTCCGGTGGCTGGGGGTCGGGAAAGACTTTTGCCTTGGAGAGTCTGAAGCACGAGAGCATACGGGCGGATCTGGTGTGGGATGGCACGCTCGGAGACTATGCCTGGGCAGCACAGACGGTCAAAAAAGCCCTGAAAGCGGGCTGGCAGGTGCTCATCATTCATGTGCACCGGAATGTGGAGCTGGCGCTCTATGGGGCCATAGAGCGTGCGCATGAGGAAGGGCGGCATGTACCGCTGGCGCAGCTGCCTGGAAATCACCGCAGGGTGCAGGGTGTGATCCGAAAGCTGCACGGCAGATTCGGCCACCATCCGTGTGTCAATTTCCTCCTGCTTCACAATACGGGCACACGGCAGGTCCGGGGAAATTCTTTGCCGTTAAACCTTGATGCCATTGCTTCCGGTGGGGCCTTGTACTACTCTTCCAACTATGAAAACTACCACGCAAAAGCGGCGGACCAAATCCACCCCCGCGGCTAAAAAGAGTGCGAAAAAAGCGAAGGCTGGGCGCATCATGGCAGCTGTCGGCGCCGGCAAGGAAGACCGGCGCAAGCAGCCGGAGTGGGTGCGTCTGGAGGCCAAGGGATTCATGGACGCCCTGTCGGGGCGTTAAGAACAAGCTGGCCGTCCTTTCTTCAGGCCACCACTTTGGTCTTGTCTGCCAGACCAAAGAGACGCACGTGGCTGGAAATGGGGCTGGGAATGAACTGAAACTTCCCATCTTGTCTTGTTCCTTGCTCAGGAGGGATGACATAGTGGCCTGGCAGTCTGGCAAAGACGACAAAGTCCAGGTAAGTCTGCGTTTCATCTTCGCCTCTGTAGGGGTGGTCTGAAAATAGCAGCACCTCCCCCAGCTTGCGCAGGTTTGTGGCAAAGAGTTCGGGGATGGAAAACTCGATCATCCAGAATTTGTCGTCTGCCCCCAGCCCCTCTTCGAGTGCACGCGTCACTCTGGCTGAGATCTGTGCCTGCCGCCAGCCGCGCATGGAGCGCAGGTGGGCAGCGTACTCGCTGCCGCTCACCAGCAGCGCACGGAGCACGATCATGCCCTTCTTTTGATGCTGGAGGAGTCTCTTGCTCCATGCGGGGCTGTCTTTTGGGGCCTGCTTTAGCATGGCAAAGAGGCAGTCTGCCCCATAGGATTCCGCATGCACGGGGTTGAGCTCCACGTGCTGCGGCAGGGTGGCGATGACTCGTGTGAGCCACTCATGGTGTGTGGCGGGATGGCGTTTGGCGCGCTCCCCGCTCTTCCTGTGGGGCAGCGGCTTGAGGAAGAGCTTTGGGCAGCAGAAATTGGACCCCCAGTTGTCATCATGCACGATGAAGGAGGCCAGCCAGGAGTCGCTCAGCAGGAAGCGCGTGTCCGGACCGACGGTGAAGTAGTGGCGCTCGGCGCTCGGCACCCACAGGTCCTGGTTCATCGTGTGGCCAAACACCGGCACCGTGTGGCATATCTCGGGCTCCATGGTGTCAAACACCAGCATGGCGGGAAATCCTGACTCGATGGAGCCATAGACATAGTGCTCGTAGGGCGGCGGCGGGGCGGGCTTTTGTGGCAGCCTCTTGTCGTAGTCCACATCGATGCAGCGTGCTCCGGCCTTCTCCATGACCTCGACCATCTGCCGGGTGTCCAGCCCTCCGCCTAAGGAAGGTCTCTTTCTGCCGCGGCTCTCGCCCACCCATCGTTTCCGGTGGTTGATGCCCAGGATGCGGTTGATTTCCCGGTAGGTCATGTCCCCTTCGGGATGAAAGGAGGCGGCGCAGGTGCGCAGCGCCACATGAGCGCAGACATTGGTCAGGAAGTTCTGCTGAGCGTAGAGGTAGCCTTGAATTTGAAAGATGCGATCCTGGACACGGCACCGCCATATCGGGGCGCCTCGGATAAAGCCGTTCTGAGGGCGGCTGATTTTCAGGACGGACTCATACACCCGGCGCTTCAGCATCTTGCCGCCGCAGTAGTCTGTCTTCACGATGATGTAGCCCAGAAAATCCTTCTCTTGCATCTGCCTGAGGCCGGACGCCCTGCCTCGGAAAAAAGACATGCGCACAATGTCTGAGGACACTCTTGTGCCGTCAAAGCGGATGCGCAGATCCTCGTTTTCTTCGATCATGTCCTCGCAGTCTGACACGGCCGGGCGCTCCAGATACATGGTGTCGGCCCCGAGCCGTCTCACCTGGGAGAGCAGCCTGGCCAGGGAATCCATGTCCTTGTGAAAATAGTCTTCTCGGAAGTCGTAAAATGAAAACGGCCTCCCCACGGGGGTGCGGACAGCTTTGACTTTGCACGGTGCTTCCCGGACAAATCGTGATTTTGCCATGAAACTGGGCGGTGAATTAATTCACACTCAGATCACCCGACGCGGTGGCGCGTGCGAGCAGACTCACGCTCAAACTTGTCGAGCATGTTGAGGTATTTCGTCACGTCATCATTGCGGTGAAGGACGGGACGTGAAACCACCCGGTCTTTTTTGCCCTCAGTGAGCTTCTCCAGAAGAGCACGACGCATGGACGCATTGGATTGAATCGTTTTCGCCATGGACTTCTTATCTATATCACTAGTTCAGGACCACAAGCACGAATCATGAGCAAAAAATGGCCGGGAACGGTCAAGGTATTTCAAAAAAATCAGTCCGCAACGTGTGAGTGCGCCTTTTTGGGCTTATGAAAGCGGCTGGCTGATGATCACGCTGCATCAGGGGGTCAGGTTGGCGCTAATTAAGTAATGGGTGATATTTAATATTTTTGAATAAATGGGTGTTCGCCTTTCACCCCTTGCCCTTCTGCTTCCGTGCTTTGAAATCCGCCGCATACTGCTCGGCCTCAGACACCTCCGTCAGGGTCAGCTCCTCCTTCACGGATTCGATCTTTGCTTTTGCGTTGTTGTCCTCAGCGGCCAGGATGAGGTACCAGATGAGAGATTCCTGGAAATCGGGCATCAGGCCCGGTCCGCCGGTCTGGTAGAGTTCAGCCAGCTCCTTCTGGGCATCCACCAGGCCCTGCTCTGCGGCCTCGATGAGCATGCCGGCAGCCGCTGCGGCGTCCTGCTTCAGGCCCAGGGTGCCGCGCGCGTGGCCCATGCCCAGCTCATACTGGGCTAAAGGATGATCCTGCGCCGCGCCTTTTTTCAGCAGCTCCAGCGCCTTGGCTTCATTCTTCTCCACGCCATTGCCATGCAGGTAGGCCTGCCCCAGAAAAGCCTGCGCCTGGTCCTGGCCCTGGTCTGCGGCCTTGGTCAGCCAGGGGATGGCCTGCGCCGGGTCCTTTGGCAGGCCGTGCTGCCCTTCGTAGTAGTCGTAGCCGATGCTGAACTGCGCGTCCGGATGCCCCTGCTCCGCAGCCTTGCGCATCCACTTGATGGACTCGGCCTCATCCTTGGCCACGCCTTCGCCATAGCCATAGGCATACGCGGCGTGGTACTGCGCATCGCGGTGGCCTTTGTCCGCCGCCTTGCGCCACCACACCACGGCGGCGGTCATGTCCTTGGCCAGCCCGTTGGTGCCGTCAAAGTAGCGGTAGCCCAGCTCGTACATCGCGTCTGCATCTCCCTGCTCGGCCTTCAGGCGCAGCGCCGCCGTGGACAGTTCGCCATCGGGTTTGGCTGTGTCAGGCGTCGGGACGTGGGCTGTCGTGGTGGCCAGCGCCGGTGGTGCGGCAGTCGTGGTGTCTGGCTTGGTGCTCACAGCAGCAGGCGGCTCTTTTTTCTGCTGCTGGTTCAGCCACATGCCGCCCACTGCTGAGACCAGCAGCACACACACCCATGCTCCGATCATCACTCGCCGCCCCTTGCGCGTCTGCGGCTCGGCCCACTGCGGCTGTTCACCGGTGTTCTTCATCTGGGCGGACTTGGCCATGATGGCCATCTTTGGCACGCCGCGCTTCGGGGCCATCGGCTTCTGCCCGCTGCCGTGCACGGGGCCGTGAGGCAGCGCCCCATCCTGAAAAGGAGGCGCATTTTCCGGCAGGCCGGTCAGCAGCGCATGCGCGGCCTTGATCTGCAGGTTCATGGCCTTTGCCTTGGCTATGAGGTCCAGGTTTCCCTCAAATCTCCCCACGCACCACACCAGCTGCGCCTGCTGAAACGCATGGCTCAGCTGCTTCCGCGAGATGGGCGGGGTCAGTTCCAGGATGCGCAGGGCCTCGGCGATGGTCATGCCCGCAGTCTCAAGTTTGCGCATTTAAGTTTCAAGTAAGGAAAGCGCGCAGGCATGCAAAATCCGCCGCAGGTTAAAAAAAGACGCTGCTCACAGGCCCCGCACGCGCGCGCCGTGGCTTCCTGCCCTGCGGCATCGCAGCAGCAGCATGCCTCGCGGTGGGTGCGTGCGCCATCTACATACCACACATCAGCATTACATACCATGCTTGTTCCCTGCCGTGCGGGCTCATCTCTTTTGGTCTTAATCCCCTAAAGCTGAATCTCATAGGCGTCTGCGCGTCGCTTCGGGTAGGCGCTTGGCCCATTCAACCCCCTCATTTATTTCGGTGACAAATTAATCGGTGCGGACTTATGGTTATTATATATGAGCACCGCCAACCACCTGCGCTCCTTCCTCATCGCCACCACGTTTGCCGCCCTCGCCCCGGCGCTCTCTGCTGCTGATCACCGGGACCATTTCCACCGCGTCGATCAAAATGAAGGCCCGCCGGAGCATGTGGACAGCCATGCCCCCGACACCGACCGCATCCACGCCCGCGCCCCGCTCTGGGCTCGTGGATCCTCCAGCGCCACGCCGCAGCTCACCTCCGGCCCCACCGGTCTCACCCCTGCGCAGATCCGCCACGCCTATGGCTTTGACAAGATCACCGGAAACGGCGCCGGCCAGACCATCGCCATCGTCGATGCCTACGGCAGCCCCTCCCTCGCCAGCGATCTCAAAGTCTTCTGCACCACCTTTGGCCTCCCGCAGGCCACCCTCGGCATCTATTACCCGCAGGGAAAACCCAGCGCCAACAGCGGCTGGGCGCTCGAGACCTCCCTCGATGTGCAGTGGGCCCACGCCGTGGCCCCCGGTGCGCGCATCGTCGTCGTCGTCGCCAAATCCGCCAGCCTCACCAATCTGCTCAGCGCCGTGGACTACGCCGTCAAAACCCTCGGGGCCAGGCAGGTCTCCATGAGCTGGGGTTCCGCCGAATTCTCCTCCCAGTCCAAGTATGACTCCCATTTTAACAAAGCTGGCGTCTCCTTCTTTGCCTCCTCTGGCGACAGCGGTGCAGGCGTCATCTGGCCCTCCGCCTCACCCTACGTCGTGGCCGTGGGCGGCACCACGCTGCAGGTGGACAGCACCGGCGCCGTCACCTCCGAGACGGGCTGGAGCGGCAGCGGCGGCGGCATCAGCGCTTATTACAGCAAGCCCTCCTGGCAGTCCGCCTTCACCTCCGCCACCCGGCGTGCCGTGCCCGATGTCAGCTACGATGCCGACCCCGCCACCGGCTTCCCCGTTTACATCTCCAACTACAACGGAGCCACCGGCTGGATCCAGGTGGGCGGCACCAGCGCTGGCGCACCGCAGTGGGCCGCACAGCAGGCGCTCATCAATGCCGCACGCAGCACCAGCATGAGCAGCACCGGCAGCTACATCTACTCAGACGCCACCCGTGCCTACGCCACCGACTTCTACGACATCACCGCCGGCAGCAATGGCGGCTACTACGCCGCCCCTGGTCTCGACCTCGTTACAGGACTCGGCAGCCCCAGCGCCGCCACCTTTGTCCCCCACATGGCCGCTGCCAGGTAGCCACACCACCCTTCGTTCATAGCACCCCGCTCTCCGGCTGCCCGCCGGGGGGCGGGATCAAAGAAGGCGCCGCCAGTCTCTGGTGGTGCCTTTTCTTTTCCCCATATAGGCGGTCTCACGTGGATTCAATAAAGGCATGGCCACCATGGCATTTGCTTCAGGCAGCCATCTACGTGCGTGAAAAAAATACATCTTGCCCTTAGGGTGGCTTCAGTGGTCTCATTCGCCGCATGTGCATCCGCCCCCGTGTTCGTCTCCGCCGCATGTTTCATCTCGCCTGCACTGTGGCTCTGGCGCTGGCGGTAGGGCAGGGGGTGCTGAGGGCGCAGCAGTATTTTCCCCTGAAGACGCAGGAAAAGAAGACCGCAGATGACGCCGCGCTGCCGCCGTGGAAGGAGCGCGGGCTGCGCTCGGCGCTGGCAGATCCCTCGCCCGAGGTGCGCGCACATGCGGTGGAGTACATCGCGGGCACACGGTGGGCCACCACGCTTCTCACACCGCAGGATGTCCAGCCGCTGCTGCACAGCACGGATGAAAAGATTCGCATGCGTGCCGCCAAGGCGCTGGGCACTCAGGCGGCGACCGATGCCAAAGAACTGCTGCCACTGCTGCACAGCCAGGATGTGCAGGTGATCCTCCGGGCGCTGGATGTCATGCAGAGCCTGGGCCGTGCAGCCAGCCCCTGCATCAAAGAGCTGCTGCCCCTGCTGCAGAGCCCGGATGAGGCGGTGCGCGGGCAAGCGGCGAAGACACTCGCAAGCCTGGGCCCCGATGCCATCCCGTATGCCAAAGAGCTCTTGCCGCTGCTGCGGGATGAGAGATCCGTCTTTATCGGGGACGCCGCCGAGGCTCTGGGTCTGCTCGGGCGCGTGGACGCCGCAGCCATCGTGCCCCTGCTGCTGCAGCACCTCACGCCAGAGCCTGCACCGCGCCGCACATCGGCAGCCGCATCCCCGCCCGCTGCACCCGCAGGAGATCCCTTTGCTGCGCCGCCCGCGTCACAGCCCGCCGCACCCACGGGTGATCCCTTTGGCGCACCACCCACACCCCAGCCCGCCGCACCCACGGGTGATCCCTTTGGCGCACCACCCACATCCCAGCCAGCTGAGCCCAAGAAAGATCCCGCAGGCACGGCATCAGCACCGGCAACCGCCGAGGAAAAAAAAGAAGCAGCCCCCGCATCTGCATCTGCTCCTGCGGTCGCCGCAGAACCTCCGCCCACCACACGCCCCATGCGTGCTGCGTGGCCCAAAGATAAAATCGTGCACACCCTCGGCACCATGGGGGCTGCTGCCGTGCCTCTGGCCGCACCCGCGCTGGCGCAGCTGCTCACAGATCAAGACTCGCTGACACCTCGGGCAGCAGAGCTGGCCCTCTCCCGTCTGGGTTACGAGGCTCCTGCCGCCATGGCGCAGGCGCTGCTGCCGATTTTAAAAGCTTCGCCGGACGATCCCAATCTCGAAAAGATTTTGCAGATCCTCGGAGATCTCGACACCGAGGTGGCCCCGCTGGTGCTGCCCGCACTGCTGCCCCTGCTGCAGCCGCAGGCGGGCGCTGCCGCAGCCTCCTTCCCGCTCGATCATGCAGTGGAGGCTCTCGGCTGGCTCAGCCGCCACTCAGACCCCGCCGTTGTCGATGCGCTGCTTCCGCTGCTGACATCTCCAGACGCCAGCATGCGCTACTATGCCGCCTATGCGCTCAGGCATGCCGGTCGGCAGGCCAGGCCCCGTGTCGTCAGCGCCCTGCTGCCGCTGGTAAAAGATGCCGACAAAAGAGTGCGCGCCTCCGCCATCGACTCGCTGGTGTCGGCAGGCCGCAACATCGTACCCAAGGAGATCACGGATGCCCTGCGCTCCATGCTCAAAGACCCAAGCTCCAGCGTGCGGGATAGCGCCGCGTCTGAGCTCCATTACTTGCGTGAGCATGGCCACGCATTCATGGGCGACACAGTGTCGCTTTCGGATTTGCAGCGCCGTCTGCCAGACATGCTCAAGCATGCCGCCCCCGAGGTGCTCGCTCGCGCCACCGAAGCCCTCGCACAGGCCGCTGAAGACACCCCTGTCTCGCCGGAGATCGTGCACGCCATCCTGCCGCTGCTCACAGACACCGACTTCTCCGTGCGTGTCAGCATTCTCGATGCCCTGGTGCTCGTGCCCCCAGGCACAGCCGACGCCCCGCAGATCGTCAGCGCTCTGAAGCCCCTGCTCAAAGAGCCTGAGGCCCGCCTGCGCGTCGCCGCCGCAGTCATCCTGCAGCGTCAGGGGCTGGACGCCATCACCTGCATCCGCGCTGTGAAGCCCCTGCTGAAAAGCTCCTCCATCCTCGATCAGGAAAACGCCCTCGGCGCGTACGCGGCGCTCGCCCATGCGCTGCCTGCCAGGGAGGTCGTGCCCGCATTGATCCCCATGCTCAAGATTCCCTACCAGGTGGTGTGTCTCACCGCCGCCGAAATCCTGCAAAGGCTCGGCCCCAAAATCGATCCCTATGCCGAAGAAATCCTGGCGCTTTTTCATCATCCCAGCAAAAACGTCAAATGGGCTGCCTGCATGGCTCTCGCCCATGCAGGACCCGACACCGCCCCGCGCGTGTTTCGCGCCCTGCGGACCTGGATCAAAACAGATCCCGAAATGCAGATGCTGGCCGTCAACATGCTCGGGGATATGGGCCCCGCAGCCGCGCCCAAGGCGCTCCCGCTCCTCGTGCCCCTGCTGCACCTGAAAGAGGATCGCTCGCTGAGCTGCCGCGTCGCCATCGCCCTCGGCCGCATGGGGCCCGCAGCCGCCCCTGCGGCCAAGGACCTCGCCACGGTGCTCGATAACATCGACCCCACCTGGGGCTACAGCGGTCAAGACCCGCAATATCCCGCCGCCGAGGCGCTCGGCCAGCTCGGCCCCGGAGTCGCCCCCATCGCGCTGCCCGCACTGCTGGCCTGCTTTGAAAAAGACGACGCCCTCCTGAGCTACCACGCCTCAGCGGCGCTGCAGAGCCTCGGCCCGCAGCTCATGCCCGCCATGCTCAGCACCGAGATGGCCCGCTGGCACAAAGCTGGCGCCCCACCCGCCAGCAGCTGGAGCCTCGGCGACATCGACCGCTGGGGGAACCGCAGCTCCGACCCCGCCTGCCACTGCGCCGCGCTGGCCGCCCTGCTGGAGTTTGCCGGCAGCGCCCCCGCACAGCGCCTGCGCTTTCACCTCCACCTCTGGTCCGGCCACAGCGAAGAGCTGCTCCTCAGTGTGCGCTGGCTGGGCAAGCCCGCCGCCACTCCCATGCCTGCAAACGGCGCAGCCCTCAGCGCAGCAGAGCAGCAGGCCGTGCTGCACATGCTCCACACCCTCTGGCCCCACAGCACCTCATATCCCGCACTGCGGCAGGAAATGGCCGCACGCATCGCCGATGTCGCTCAAAGCATCACCACCGCACCAGATGAAAAAACAGCCGCGCTGCTGATGAGCATCGATGAACAGCTCAAAGCCGACACCGTCAAAGAAACCCAGCCTGCATCCGCCAAGGCGCGAGCTGCTCTGGAGCAGGCGCTGGCGGTGAAGCCTGCCGCGCAATGAGGCCATCTTGAAAGCATGCTCATGCACAGCCACCGTCTTATCATCATCCACTGCCTCATGCCGCACCTCACCCAATACCTCCTGCCCGTGCGCATGCATCAGTGGTCTCATCAGCGCGTGTCATTTCATACCATTGCCTATGGCGGCACGGCGCGTAGGGACGCGCAGGCATGGCCGCGCATGCGGGTCGTGGCTTGGTTTATCGCCCTGGTGCTCGCCCTCATGTCTGGCAGCACGGGAACGCTGCACGCCTCGGAGGAGGTGGAAAGATTCTTCGCAGAGGCCACGCCGCCCACCGAGTGGCAGCAGGCGGGCATCCGCGCTGCCATGCAGGATCCCTCTCCGCAGGTGCGCGCAGAGGCGGCGTACTACTGCGGAGCGCGCTACTGGTCCAGGCGCTGCCTCAAAATGGCGGACATCATGCCCTTGCTGCAAGACCCCGACCCCGAGGTGAGGATCACCGCGATGATGGGCCTCCGCAGCATGGGGCCGCTGCTCACCCCCGAGGCCGGGCGGCTGCTCACTGCCATGATCGTGCAGCAGGAGAACCGCGACCTCAGCTGGAAGGCCATCCACGCGCTGGACGGCCTGGGCCCGCAGGTGGCACCCATGGTGCTGCCACACGTGCTGCCCCTGCTGGACAAGGCAGACGCCGAAATGAAGAGGCGCATCATCCATTGCGTGCTGGAGACAGGCCGCGCCGCCGCCCCTTATGCCACGGCCCTGCTGCCACTCTTGAATGAAACCGATCTCGAGATGCGGGAGCTTGTGCTGCGTGCACTGCAGGACATGGATATCGGCCAGGCCCGCCCGCCCAATGCTGCCGAGGTGGCCCCCGCCGTGGCCAGAGCGCTGCTGCCCCTGCTCAAGGATCCCGATCTAGGCTACCGCATCCCATCGCTGCTCGGTACCCTCGGCCCGGAGGCAGCCTCTATCACACTACCCATCCTGCTTCCCATGCTGGACGACCCCGCCGATGACAGCACCTTCTTCGCACAGCTAGGCAAGGCAGCGCCCGAGGTCGTGCTGTTCCATCTGCTGCCACGCCTGCGGCATACCGAGGCCCATATGCGGCGCGGCATCCTCCTCACACTCTCCTGCATGGGCCCTGCCGCAGCGCCCTGCCTTCCAGACGTGCGCCCTCTGCTGCGCGATCCCGACAGCATCGTGCGGGACTTGGCGATCAGCGTGCTGGCAGAGCACAGCGCAGGCAGCGCCACCTATTTCAAAGACATCTTCCCCCTGCTGCAAGATGCCGACACTCGTGTGCAATGCGCTGCCATCGATGCCCTTTCCAAAATGGGCTCTGATCATGCGCCCGCCGTCGTCAGAGCCCTGCTGCCGCTGCTGAACCCTGCCGATGGCGACCTGCGCCGCAGCGTGCGCTCCGCCTTTGTGCCGCTGCGTCAGGCCGCGCTCACTCTCAGCAGCGAGCTCGCACCCGCGCTGGAAAAGGCCAGTCCCTGGATGCAGCTCCCCATCATTGAGGCCCTTTGCCCCATCCCCACAGACGCCCAGGCCGCGCCCTTCATCCGCATCCTGCGCCCGTATTTGCAGGAGAAGGAAGCCGACCTGCGCCATGCTGCCGCCAGGGTGCTCGCAGGCATCGGCACCAGCCCTCAGACCGCCGTCTTCATCCGCGAGGAACTGCTGCCGCTGCTGCAGGATCAGGATCTTGAAATGCGCGCCGCCGTGCTCCGTGGCCTGCCTGCCTCGTTCCTTGCCGGCCACATCCAGCCCCTGCTGCACTCCATCGACAGCAACGTGTGGCATGAGGCGCTGTGCGCACTCATGCGCATGGGAGAGAAAGCCGCCCCCTACGCCGCAGAGCTGCTCCCGCTGGTGCAGGATCCCCGCAGCCCGCGCTCGCTCTACGAGCCGGTGTATGAAGTCTTCAAGACCATGGGCGCGCCCGCCGCCCCCGTGCTGCATCCAGCCATGCTCCAGATGCTCGCCCAGCCCGACCGGGAGGATAGGTATCTCATAGGCGAGTGCCTCGACGAACTGGGCAATCTCCATTCCTCCCCCGCCTGGCACTGCGCCGCACTCGCCGCCGTCCACAGCCTGGCCTCCGCCAAAAGCACACCCGGGAGCGATGCCCACGATCTCGAGCAGTTGCGTGTACACCTCCACCTCTGGTCCGGGCACGATCCCGAGCTGCTGCTGAGCGTCCGCTGGCTCGGCCATCCCGCCGCCACTCCCATGCCTGCAAACGGCGCAACCCTCCCCGCCGCAGAGCAGCACGCCGTGCTGCACATGCTCCACACCCTCTGGCCCCATAGCGCCACGTATCCAGCGCTGCGCCAGGAGATCGCCGCACGCATCGCCGATGTCGCGCAAAGCATCACCACTGCAACGGAGGGAAAAACAGCCGCGCTGCTCAAGAGCCTCGATGAGCAGCTCAAAGCTGACACAATCAAAGAAACCCAGCCCGCCTCCGCCAAGGCGCGTGCTGCCGTGGAGCAGGCTCTGGCATGCCTGCCTCAGAAGCAATGATTTTACTGTGGCATTCAGCGATGTCCGGATCACCTCCTGATCTCATTCATTTCTCCTTTTCCGAATGACCGATGCGGTGGCTGGGATAGTGGGTGGGATCAAAGCACCGCACAAAGACTGTCAGGCCGTCATATTGAGGGTGCTGCCCAGAGATGCTCATGAGAAGCTCGTCAAAGAGTGCGCCTTCCGTGGCCAGGCTGGAGGGAGACAGGGCCAGTTCCGCACAGGGTCGCTTCATCACATCCGCCAGATTTTCAGCGGCAGAAGGAGGGACGATCATGCGCAGCATCACGCCCCTGCTGGAAAAGCGCTTCTCCTCCAGATGCTTGAAAAAGCCGCCCACACTCATCTTGAGGGTGTCTGGCTTTAGTGGGGCTTTGCTCAGTTCTGCCAGTGCAGCCTCGGACGGCAGTTCGCCGCCGCTCTTTGGTTTGAAGATGCTGCATCCAGTGCAGCAGAAAAAAGCTGCCAGCAGCAGTAGGTGGCAGGCACGCATCAGGCTGCGCGTGGCATCAGCACGGTGCGGCTCACAAAAACGGATGGGGGATGACAGGAAGCGGCTGCGGGGGAGGCGGTGGAATAGGCTCGCCGGGAATAAGGTATTTGGTTTTGTCTTCGAAATAGTAATATTTATTCAGCAGCGGAATGATTCCCATCATTCTGGCTCGTTCAAGCAGCAGTTGATTTTGAATTCTCATCGCGCGGAACTCCTTGCCCATGTTGTTCCGCTCAGAAGGATCTGATTGCCGCGGAGTCTGGCGGAGACATTCCATGTGCTGGCAAAGCGACTCAGCAGTTCGCGCAGCGTGCAGTTCGCTGCGGTGAATGCCCTGGCTCCCTCAGGGGCCGTGGTGGCTTTCAGCACGACATGCCGGCTCACCGTGTTGGCATCTGGATGCTCCGCATGCACCAGCGCCTGCCGGATGGTGGCCTCCAGCATGGCACAGCTCTCCGTGAAACTGGCCGGTGCATAGCGCGTCTCAGGCACCCGGACGTGGTCTGCGATGGATTCCAAAGTCACTCCGGAAGAGGGTTGTGCAAACAAGATCGACAAGCAGCTCAGTACCACAAGAGCGGATAGAACTGCAGACAGGTGGGGCGGCGGATTTTTTATGGCTTGGTGTTCGGAGTCAGGGCGGATGGCGGGCTCAAGGGCGAATAGCTTCCTGAGAAATGACAGGGGACCATGCCTCAGTTCTTTTGCTGATGCCGCGCCGGATCAAACCTGGGATCTCGTGGATCAAAATCTGTGCCGCGGCTGAAGTCACTGCGGGAAAGGGCATGGCGTACTTTGAGGGGAAACGCCTTCTCGATGTCGTAGCCCTGCTCGTAAAAGGGTGTCTTCAGCTTCCAGTCGCGGAGATTGAAGAGGAGGCAGGGGACAGGGTCTGCAAAATCAAACTTTTGACCGTCAATGCGCCCGGATTTGCGGTGGAAGAGCGGCTTGGCTGCCTGTTTCTGGATCGTTCCGTGGATCGTGATCTCATTGCCCGCCGCATGCAGCACCTCGCTGCGCAGGTGGCAGAGGCTTCCTCGGGCCATGAGGTCTGAGTCATCGCTGAAGCACACCGCATGTTCCCTGCCGCCTGACCAGATCGTGTGGCCGTTGCCCGTGGTGATGTGGGCCTCGTAGCGGTAGGTTGCAGGAGAAGGCGCGCGACAGCCACTCAGCACGAAAATCGCTGCCAGCATGAGGGGAAAGAAATCGAAAAGTCTGCGCATGTCAGGTCAGGGCTTGGGACGGAGCGGTGGCGGGGAGGCGATGAGCGGCGATATGGGCAGGCCGTTTTTAAAACTGCTGTATCCATTCGTGGAGCGCGGAATGGCGTAGCCCTGTCCCACAGACTCATAGTTACTCCGGCCTCGGGAGCCACTTGTCGTGATGCCGTGGTTTTTGCTCATCTGTTCCATCATCCCGCCGGGCTCGCCCTGAAAGCATCCATAAGAGGAAAAATGGGCGTCCGGATGAAAATTCACCCCCGCCTTTTTGAGATCATCAGCATCAATCGTCTGGTAGGCCACGTCCTGTGAGGTGCCCGCTGGCGGTGGTGTCTGTCCGTAGTCGATCAGCAGCTTGTCCTTCGACGAATGGCCAAAGTAACCTCCTTTTTTCATGGGGCTGCTGGCGGTGGCATTGCTCATTTCTTGCAGCATCTCGGCTTTTGATCTGACAAACTTCAGGTCATAGTTATGGCGTCTGGCGGAGTCTTCCATGATTTTTTGGTGGAATCGCGGGTCTTTTGCACCTGTGGCTGGTTCAGTTTTTCCATCATTCATTGCACGCACTTCATACGCGGGCTCATACATGATGACGCTGACCTTGTCCGGAGATCCGGACTTCCTCAGGGCATCTGCCCGCTGCCCGGCCACCCGTGCGGCTGACGTGTAGAAATGATGGGCGGAATTATCATGCGTGTTTTTCGAGTCACCCGTCCGGTGAACACCTCCCACAAGGTAAACTTCACTTGAGCTGGAGGCAGCTGGCACGGGGGCTGCAGGAGCAGGTGTCGAAGAGCGGCCAGGGGCCGCCGCAGGTCGTGTAGATGCGGCAGTCGCAAGAGTTATGCTAGCAGGGGCGGAGGATGAAAAATGGCTGGCTGGTAGCGTATGATCCACACGCCCCTCCAGGTGGCTGCTGGCCCGCACTCCGCCGCTGCGCGGCATCGCCTCCCGGTTTTCATCATGATCATCGTCAGCCTCCAGGTCAGGACGGCGGACTCGGGAGGCAGGCAGGTGCGAGGATGAGAATAGAAAAGCCATGCACAAGCTCTTGGGTCCGCCCTGAACAGCGCAAGTGCTTTGTATGCTTCTTTGTGGTGGGGTGTGGTATGATGATCAGCCTGCTCTCCGTGCGCCTTGCGGATCTTCGCCACTTCACGCCCCGCCCCGCACTCATGGGTAGCTCACCAGCACGCGGTAAAATTTCCGGGTGGAGGCGGCGTCGGGATCGGTCACGGTGCGGGTCTGGCCGTTGTCCTGCACGGTGGCGCCGGTCAGGGGCTGCCAGTTGTTCACGCCCAGGTCGGTGCTGTACTGCACGGTGTAGGTGCGGTCTGGCAGGCGCGGGCTGATGGTGATGGTGTGGGAGCTGGTGGCTGCACCCACGGCGGTGACGAGCCTGGAGGCCGGGTCCGTGGGGTTCAGACCAGCGGTGTATTTAAAGAGATTGTTCTGCCCGGTGCCGGTGGCGTCGGCAGTGGGGGCGGCCAGCGGATTGTTGGCGCCAAAGTACTGCAGCTGCCAGGAGTCGGGCAGGCCATCGCCCGCGTAGGCGCCGTAGTTGTCCTGGATGGTGTCCAGCACCGTGAGCCCCAGCGTGGCGCTCAGTCCCAGGTAGCTGCCCTGCACGGTGGCCGCGCTGTCCTGACCCACGAGGCCCGCCGTGGCCAGCCCGCTGCTGCTGATGCCCGTGAGCGGCCCTGCCTGCACGGCCCAGGAGATACCCGTGGCGGGCAGCGCCAGGGTGGTGCCGTCGTCCAGCAGGTGCGCGGCGCTGAGCTGGCGTGTGCTGCTTTCACTGATGGTGGCGGGTGTGGCCGCCAGCTGCAGTGCGGTGATCTGGTAAAGCTGCCCCAGGTAGCCGCTGCGCGCCGTGTAGGAGGCTGACACACTGACCATGCCGGTGATGCCGCCCGTGCTGCCAGCACTGCTGTAGCTGCTGCTGGTGGCAGGCGCGCCGCCGGCATCGGTGCTGTCCGTGGGCACGCTGTAGCTGGCGCTGCTGCGCGGCCCGGCATGCAGGTTCACCGCCAGCACCAGCAGGGCCAGGCTGACTGCGGAGGCTTTCAGCGGCGTGTGGTGCATGCGCCGGAGGAAGCCGGAGGCTTCAAAAGGGAAGGGGGCGTGTGTCATGCCTGGGATTCTGTTTGGGGTTACAGCTTGCTCACGTTTGCGCTGCCCGAGTTTGCCACCCAGATGCAGGCACCGTCAAAGCAGATGCCAAAGGGGCCTGTCCGCACCGAGTAGGTGCCTATGACGGTCCCGGTGCCTGCATTGAGCTTGGACACCGTGTTGTCGGTGCCATTTGTGACCCAGACGCATGCCCCGTCAAAGCAGAGGATGGAGGGGCCATTTCCCACATTGTAGGTGTTTATCACAGCTCCGGTGCTGGCGTTCAGCTTTGCCACAGCATTGCTTCCTTGGTTGGCCACCCAGATGCTGGAGCCATCAAAGCAGAGGCCGGTGGGAAACGCTCCCCCGGTAGTATAAGTGGCAGTGACGGTTCCGGTGGTGGGGCTGATCTTGCTAGCGGTGCCGCTGGTCTGGTTGGCCACCCAGACGTTGGTCCCGTCAAAGCAGATGCCACGGGGATTGACGCCCACCGAGATCGTGTTGACCACGATCCCGCTGCCTGCGCTGATTCTGGACACGGTGTTGCTGCCGGAGTTGGCCACCCAGATGCTGCTGCCGTCGAAACACAGGGCCACCGGCTGGGTGCCCACTGTGTATGTGCCTACGACGGCCCCGTTGCTGGCATTGAGTTTTGTCACGGTGCCAGCGCCTTGGTTGGCCACCCAGATGCTGGAGCCGTCAAAGCAGATGCCATTGGGAACGGACCCCACTGTGTAGGTGCCGAGCACGGCTCCGGTGCTGGCATCCAGCTTTGTCACGGTGCCGCTGCCGGCGTTGGCCACCCAGATGCTGGAGCCGTCAAAGCAGATGCCAGCGGGAGAGGTGCCCGCGCTGAAGGTGTTGTTGTCCTGCGCCACGCCCCACTTCAGCAGCGCGATCTGCTTCAGATTCGGCGCGGGGGCTGCATTCAGACCGGTGATGCCTGATCCATCTCCCACAAAGGCCGGCGCTGTGACGGTGCCGGTAAAGGTGGGCGAGGCCGTGGGCGCCTTGGCCGCCACGTTGCCATCCAGCTTGTTGATCGCCGTGAGGATGGAATCCGCTGCCGTGATGGTGCCTGCGCCTGAGCTGAATCCGGTGAGCGTCTTGCCGGTGACGGTGGTCGCCGCAATGGCCGTGGCGCCCTGCGTGCCGGTCACGTCTCCGGAGAGAGAGCCGGTGAAGCTGCCTGCGGTGGTGGCGCTGGTGGCCGTCGTGGCGGTGGAGGCATTACCGGTCACATTCCCTGTCAGGTTTCCGCTGAAGGTGCCCGTGGTGGTGCCTGCCAGCGTCAGCCCGCTGGCCAGCTGCGTGCTGCCCACGGCGCCGCTGACGATCTGCGTGCTCGTCACGCTGCCCGCAGCCAGGCTGGTGGAGGTGATGCCTGTGAGCCCGGAGCCATTCCCATGCACCACACCCACGAGGTATGTGTCTGTATGCGTGGTGCTGTCTCCGATGCGGATGATGTTTGACTCTCCGTCCACACCCTGATGGCCGATGTAGATGTTGCCGCTGCCGGTGATGAGATTCTGCCCAGCACGCTTGCCCAGGGCGATGTTCAGCGATCCGGTGGTGATGTTTGTGAGCGCCTGCCAGCCGATGCCGGTGTTTCCCTGGCCGGTGGTGTCTGAATACAGGGCCAGATAACCGGTCGCGGTATTGGTGCTGGCCGTGCTGTTTTGCAGCGCGTAGGCACCCACGGCGGTGTTCTGGTTGCCGGTGACGTTGTTCGTCAGCGCGTCCCAGCCAAAGGCGGTGTTGTAGGAGCCGGAGGTGTTAAACTGCAGCGCCTCGTAGCCGCTGGCGGTGTTGTTGACACCCACGTCGTTGCTGGCCAGCGCGTAGGCTCCGTTGGCGGTGTTTTGATTGCCGGTGGAGTCCAGCGCCAGCGCCTGAAAGCCCGTGGCCGTGTTTTCCACGCCAGTCGTGGTCACCGCCAGCGCTCCGCTGCCGACGGCCACGTTTTTGCGCCCAGTGGTCAGCGCGGCCAGCGTGCTGGCACCCACGGCCACGTTGTCTCCGCCTGTCAGGGCAAAGTTTCCTGCACTCAGACCGGCAAAGAAGTTATTCGTGCCATAGGTGCTGACGAGGCTGCTGCCGCCCTGGGAGATGACTCCCACCGTGGCGCTGCTGGTGGCAGGCAGGCTGAGGCCTCCGGCCACGGTCACGGTCCCGGCGCTGAAGTTTCCGCTGGCATCGCGCTTCACGATCGTGCTCACCGTGGCGGCGCTGGTGGCTGCATTGGCCAGCAGCTCGGCATTGTGTACATTGGCCGCTGTCGAGCCGCCCACTTTGGCGACCACCGTGGCCGCCTGCGTGCCCGTCACATCTCCCGCGAGGGAGCCGGTGAAGCTCGTGGCGCTGGTGGCGGTGGAGGCATTACCGGTCACATTTCCCGTGAGGTTTCCGCTGAAGGTGCCCGTGGTCGTGCCGCCCAGAGTCAGCCCGCTGGCCAGCTGTGTGCTGCCCACCGCACCCGTAGCGATGTCGCTGCTGCCCACCGCGCCGGTGGCGATCTGCGTGCTCGTCACACTGCCAGCAGCCAGGCTGGTGGCGGTGATGCCCGTCAGTCCCGATCCATTCCCATGGATCACGCCCGTGAGGTAGGTGTCCGTCTGCGTGGTGCCGTCTCCGATGCGGATGATGGCGGACTCTCCCGCCACACCGGCGTGGCCGATGTGGATGTTGTTGCTGCCGGTGGTGAGGTTCTGCCCGGCGCGGCTGCCCAGCGCGATGTTGCTCCCGCCAGTGGTGTTGCCAGAGAGCGCCTGCCAGCCGTAGGCGGTGTTTGAGCTGCCCGTGGTGGTGGCTATCAGCGCCTGGTAGCCGGAGGCGGTGTTGTTGCTGGAGGTGGCGTTTTGCAGGGCGTAAGATCCCACCGCCACGTTCTGGCTGCCGGTCACATTGTAGTTCAGCGCGTCAAAGCCAAAGGCAGCGTTGTTGCCGCCCGTGGTGTTGAGCTGCAGCGTCTCGTAGCCGCTGGCGGTGTTGTAGTTTCCGGTGGTGTTGCTGCTCAGGGAGTAGGTGCCGCTGGCGGTGTTTTTGATGCCGGAGGTGTTGGCCGTCAGCACCAGGTAGCCCACGGCCGTGTTCTGGGTGCCGTCGGCATTGGCCGTCAGCGCCCCGCTGCCGATGGCGGTGTTCTTGTGCCCGGAGGTCAGGGCGGGGAGCGTGTTGGGGCCGTAGGACACATTGTCATAGCCGGTCTGCGTGAAGTTGCCCGCTCCCGCGCCTGCAAAGAGGCTGTCTGAGCCGTAGGTGTGCAGCAGGCTGGTTCCGTTTTGCAGCAGGGTGCCGCTGCTGCTGCTCGTGGTGGTGGGCAGGTTCACGCCCGCCGCCATCATCGCATACCCCACCGCCGAGATGCGCTGGTCCGGCGTCAGCATTTGAGAGCCGTTCACGCCGTCATTGAACCACACACGCAGGCGCACATCCGCATTGGTAAAGACGCCCGGGGGCACCGCCGTCATGTTGGCCAGCGTGGTGTCTCCCAGCTGCACGGAGTAGAGGCCCTTGCTCACCGTCAGGCTCACGGCTGCGGTGGGCTCGCTGCCGGCGGTGCTGCTGCCGTCATTGCTCCAGTAGGTGGTGCTGCCGGTGGCATTGACGAGCGCAAATTTGAAAAAGCCCGTGCCGTCAAAGTTCGTGGTCCCCACGGCCACGCGGCCCTGGTAGTTGATCAGCTGGGGCACCTGGGCTGGCAGCGTGGTGGCGAGAAGCAGCAGGGCCAGGCTGGATACAAGGAATGTGCGCATGAGGGTTTGGCGGATGGAGGTGGCTGGCTCAGGCGCAAGTATCGTCTCTCCGCTGCGGCGGTACATCATTGCACTGACGCACGCTGGATAGATCCGGTAAATGTCCTAGGCTATATATAGTGCCGGATTTAGCCCCGCTCCGGCGCGTCTGTCCAACTCAGAATTTTCCAAAATCAGCGGAAAGGTACGCCGTGCGCGTGCGTTGCGCACCGCCCTTCATACCAGCGGTAAAGGCACCCCCGCGCCGCAGAAGTCATCTCCAGGGTGGAATGCCGGATGGCCGACCATGCCGCCATGCGCAACACGGGCGTGAATGACATCAACTGCCGCAAAGAGGCATCCTGGCACCTGCGGCGGGCGCAATGTCTGCCGCCCGGCCCGTGTGCCCCACGGAGTGCGTGGTGTGAAGAAAAGGTGGCCGGGCCTGGGTGAGTTCGGTTTCATGCCGGAACTCCCTGGGACGACATTTCAGACTGCAAATCATTTCATCATGAAAAATGGTAGTGGGTGCTTTAAACTACCATCAAAAGAGGGCAGTCGGCGGAATTTGAAACCTGAAACCCTTAGCCTCACGCCCCTGGCGCTTTCTTCGTCAGCTCATCCACCAGCTTTTGTGCCGCCTGGGTTTTGGGGTCTTCTGCGCCCAGCGCTTTCTGGCGGCCTGTCAGAGCGCGCCGGGCGTAGGGCAGTGCATCGGCGGGCTTTTCCAGAGCGGCCAGGCTTAGCGCCAGGTAATAGCAGGCGCTCAGGGTTTCCGGGTGCTGAGGGCCCTTTGCCTTCTCCTCTGCGGCTAGCAAGCGGCGTGACTCTTCTGCGGCCTCCTGCGGGCGCTGCAGCTTTTGCAGCGCTGCGGCCAGCTGGCTGCGTGCCCAGAGGGTCTCCTGGTGCCCGGCACCATGCACGCGCTCCAGCACTGGCAGCACGGCGCGCAGCTCCTTCTCCGCCTCAGCGTGCTTGTCCTGATGTGCCAGGGCTTCCGCCAGATCCAGCCGCGAGTAGAGCGTATCCGCATGCTCGGCCCCGAGGGCTCGTGTCTGGCTGGTGATGAGGCCGCGCCACACCTGCTCGGCGGCGGCGTGCTGCTGCTGCGCAGCCAGCGCCCTGGCCAGACTGCGCCGTGTGCTGCGGGTGCTCTCGGCATCTGGGCCGTGGAGGCGCTCCTGCACGGCCAGTGTGGCGCGGTACTCCTTCACAGCTTCATCCCACTTCTGCTGATGTGACAGGGCGTCTGCAAAGAGGCTGCGGATGCGCAGCGTCTCCGCATCCTCCGTGCCTAGCACATGCTCGGCGGCAGGCAGCAGGCGGCGGTATTGCGGCTCTGCCTCCGCGTACCGGCCCTGGTAGCACAGGGCTGCCAGCAGCTCCGACTCGCACATCAGCGTCACACTGTCCTGTGCGCCCAAAACCTTGGCCATCACCGGCAGCAGCGGGCGCAGCAGCTTCTCCGACTCCGGCTCAAGGTCCTGCGCGCTGAGGGCTCTGGCCAGCAGCAGGCGGGATTTCAAGGTGCTGCGGTCTTCATCCTCGGCAGGTGCGGTGTCCAGAGGCAGCGCGGCGCGCAGCTCCTTCTCCGCCTCGGAATGGCGGCCCTGCTGCACCAGCACCTGGGCCAGGCCGCAGCGCGCATCCTGCAGCAGCTGGCCCAGAGGCTGCGGAGCGCTGCCCGGTGGGATGCCTGCCGCCACCTGCCGGAACTCGCGCGCTGCTTCGTCCAGCTTTTTTTGATCCGCCAAAAGCAGCGCGAAATCCAGCCGGGCACGCAGTACCTGCGGGCTATCCGCCCCGCGCACACGTGCGTAGGGAGGCAACAGCTGGCGATAGTCCGCCTCCGCCTCGTCCCGACTGCCTGTGGTGGACAAAAGATCGGCCAGCTGGGCGCGCACATCCAGCGTGGTGGCATCCTCTGCGCCCAGAGCGCTCGTGCACACGGGTAGCAGAGTGCGGCATTCTTTCAGCGCCTCCTCATGACGGTCCAGGTGATTGAGTTCCAGCACGTAGTTCAGGCGGATCACCAGAGTGCGGCGCTTTTCCGGGCCGAGCACGCGCTGCAGATCAGGGATGAGGCTGCTGCGGTACTCATCCGCCGCCTCCTGATGCCGGCCCTGCGCCGCAAGGCAGTAGAGCCGCTTGATCCGGCAGCCCAGCGTCTCTGCATGCTCAGCGCCAAGCACGCGCGTAAATTCCGGGATGAGCACACGCAGCTCCTCGGCAGCCTCGGCATTCTGGCCCTGGTCCACCCAGGCGCTGGCCAGCAGATAGCGTGCGCGCAGTGTCTCCTGGTGCTCCGCTCCCCGTCTCAGCGTCAGCTCCGCCACCAAGGCTCGTGCGGCTCGGGCGGCCTCATCTGGCCGGCCCGCTCTCAGCAGGTCCCGGATGTCGTCCGCGGCCTTCTCGTCCGCAGCCAGAGCCGTATCATCTGCCTTGGCCGGCTGCTTATCTTTGCCGGCCTGCGCCGCATGCAGTCCGCCTGCGCCAAGGGTCGAAAAAAGCAGTGCGGCAAGAAGGGGTCTCATGATCAGCGGTGCGGTTGGTTAAACAGAAAGATTAAAAGCGCGGACGAGCTCATGCGCAAGCCAAGAGCGCAGAAGGCCCGGGGACCCATGCGCCTGCGTCGCTGCCGGGCTGCGGCGTGCTCACTCCTGCTTTCGCGGGTAGTCCTCCGGGTCCTGATTGAGAGGAGGCACTCTTTTGTCGATGACCTTCAAAGGTTTGCCACTGGGCTTTTTGGTGGGCGGAGGTTTGCCGCGCGGGATGTAGTCGGTGGGGCCTGTGTACATGGACCTGGGCAGGGACACACCTGCTTCACCTTCGATGGATCCTTCCTTGAATCTCCCGTCTGCCTCTCCGCTGATGGCTCCCTCCACATGCGTCTCCGGCTCGTCTTTCCCGAAAGTCACGGGATCTGCCTGGCGCCACTGCTGCTGGGTGGATGCCAGCGGTCCCTGCGTGGCGAGCTGCTGCGCGGTCGGGGAAGTGGGCTGTGGAACCGGCTGCGGATGGTAGGGCTGCAGATTGGAGTGCGGCACCTTCCACACGCTGCTGTCAGTCTTCTCAGGCTGGCCGCCCGCTCCCGTCAGCTGGTTCGGAGCCATCTGCCCTCCCAGGCCCTGCATCTCCTTGGAGGTGGGATCAGGCTTCCTGTCCTCCGAAGCCCGCTGGTGGTGGCGGAAAGACTGCTGCCCGGCGCGTGTGCCCCAGGGAGTGCGTGGTGTGAAGAAGAGGTATCCGGGTTTTTTCGAGTTCGGGTTCATGCCAGAACTCCTTGGGACGGTTTTTCAGAGTGCAAGTGATTGGATGAAAAAATCGCATGAGATACCCAAAGATACCATCTCATCCTATGGACGGGAACGCCGGTGCCTGCAGCGGTGCAGCTCCGCCCGTGCGAAGCTTGAAACTTTGAACCTTAAACTTGGAGCATCCCGCGCATCACGCCTTCTTTTCCTGCTTCGTCAGCTCGTCCACCATTTCCTGCGCCGCCTTGGTGTCAGGGTGGTCTTTGTCCTGCACTTTGAGGTAGCCTTCCAGCGCGCGTCTGGCGTAGGGCAGGGCCTCCTCGTATTTCTTCTGGTCGGCCAGGCTCACCGCCAGGCCGTGGCAGGCGCGCAGCGTCTTGACATTCTCCGGGCCGTGCACACGCTCGCAGAGGGGCAGCACCTCGCGGTACTCCTGCTCTGCTTCGGCGGATTTCTCCTGCAGATTCAGCACGCGGCCCTGTCCGGCCACGGTCTGGATCAGCTCCAGCTGCAGGGCCAGGGTTGGAGGCGCTTCCTTGCCAAAGACCTTTGACATCGTGGGCTGCAGCTTGCGCATCAGCGTTTCGGCCTCCGCATCGCGGCCCTCCTGCGCCGCGATGTTTTCCGCCAGCGCGGCGCTGGCATACAGGGTGTCTTCATCTTCCGCGCCCAGCACGCGCCCGGAGATGGCCACAATCTCGCCCAGCTCCTTTTCGGCCTCCGCGTTTTTGTCCTGCCTTTGCAGCACGGTGGCAAAATAATAGCGCTGCAGCAGTGTGTGGCGGTCTTCCGTGCCGCTGGTTTTCACCACGGCGGGCAGCAGCAGGCGGTACTCCGCCTCCGCCTCCGGCAGCCTGCCCTGGGAGGCCAGGGCGCTGGCCAGGCGGATGCGCGTCTCCAGGGTGTACGGGGCCTCGGCGCCGAGCACCTTGGTCTGCAGCGGGATCAGGCGGCGGCACTCCTCCGCCACCTCCGCATGCTTGCCCTGAGCGGCCAGCACGTCGATGAGGTCGGCCATGTCCAGCAGAGTGAGCTCATCCTCCGCTCCCAGCAGCCGCTCGTCCAGCGGCAGCAGCTGTCGGTACTCCGCCTCGGCCTCGGCCATTTTTTTCTGAGATTCCAGGGCGTAGGCCAGACTGCGGCGGGTGTTTAAAACCAGCGGGTCCTTCGCATCGAGCACCTTGGTCTGCAGAGGGAGCAGGCTGCGGCATTCCTTCTCCGCCTCCGCACCTTTCTCCAGGGAGATCAGCGTGTCGATGAGGGCGGACTGGCACGCCAGGGTGCCGGGATGTTCCGCACCCAGGGTCTGCTGCATCAGCGGCAGCAGTTCGCGCAGCAGGGGTTCCGCCTCGGCATCTTTATCATCATCATGAAGGATGCTGGCCAGCAGCATCCGTGCGCGCAGCGTCTCCTCGTCCTTGGCGCCGAGTGCCTTCGTGCGCGCCGTCACCAGCGCCTGCGCGGCTTTTTCCGCCTCGGCGTACTTTCCCGCATTCTGCAGCGCCTCGGCGGCCTCATAAGCTTTCGGGCTAGTGTCCTCCGCAGCATGCAGCACGCCGGAGCCGAGGAGGGGGAGGAGCAGGGCAAGGGAGAGTGCGTGCGTGAGGAGCGGCTTCATGGGGGAAAGGGCTAGTTGCCCGTATTAAAGGAAGAGCCGAGGTGGCGGCAAGCCTCATTGCATGGGCAGCCAGCCGATTTTATCGCGCTGCATGAGGCGGTCGGAGACAGGTGCGAACTGCCATCAATCAGCGGCTACTTGCAATCACGGCCGCAAACCCGCTCCTGTGCCCAGACGCAGGAGGGGCGGTTCATCTGCATCTCAAGGCAGCCTTGGTTGCTGGGCGGCTTGTGCGGCATTCTTCGCCTGTTTCGCCCTTTCCTTTTTCTCCCGGGCTCTCTGCCTGTCCAGCTCCGCCATATGAGGATCATACTCTTTGCGTGTATCCCAGAGGGGATCCGACTGCCGCGCCGTCTCTCGGTGGGTGGAATTCGTGTTGTACCCCACATCAATGGTTGTCTCGGGCTTGCCATGGGTTTCACCGCTGGATTCGATCTTGCCGCTTATGTGGCCATCTTTGTCCTCCTCCGGCAGTGCACGCTCATCCTCAGACGCCCGCTGGTGCTGGCGGAAGGACTGCTGCCCGGCGCGTGTGCCCCAGGGGGTGCGTGGTGTGAAGAAAAGATGGCCGGGCTTTTTTGAGTTCGGGTTCATGCCGAAACTTCTTGGGATGTCTTTTCGGTGTTCAAGTCATATGATCATGGCATGTGGTATTTCATGGTAATTCGTATGTGAGAGCGGGTGTTTCAGGCGTGCTCTCTTCAGCGCTTCCCTGGGAGACACGGCTCATGTCCTGTCTGTGTGTCTCACAGCGCCTCCATCATCTGGATGTCGGCCTTTTCGCGCAGCTTGCCGAGCTGGTGCTCGATGCGTTCCCTGGATTTCTCCTCCCTGAGGGCCTCGGTGACTTCTGACTTCACCTTTTCAAAGGCTGGAGGGGCGGGGACCCGGCGGTCGTCCACGCGGAGGATGATGAAGGTGCCCTCCTGCTCGATGAGCTCGCCGACCTGGCCCTTCGGTGTTTTGGCGGCGGCTTTGCCCACGTGATCGCTAAGGTCTGTGAGCAGGATCCAGTACCAGGCGCCGCCGTCGTCCGCATGGCTGTCCTGGCTGCTGGCGCGGGCGGTCTCGGCAAAGTCTGCGCCGGCGAGGATTTTTTTCCTCAGGCTCTCGGCTGTCTTGCGGGCGTCGGCCTGGGTTTTGGGGATGGAGATGGTGCGGATCTTGAGCTGCTCCGGCGCGAGCCAGCGCTGCTTGTGCGCTTCGAAGTAGTCGCGCAGCTCCTCATCCGTGAGGGTGACTTCACCGGCGAAGCGGGAGCGCATGATGTTTATGATGATCATGTTCCTGCGCAAGGTGCGGAACTCTTCGAGAGTCACGCCGTTTTCACTGAGCTCCGCCATGAAGAGGTCGCGGCTGCCTTTGAAGCCGTCCTTGATGAGGGTGTTCAGGTCGTTGTCCACATACTCCGGCTTGAGGATGCCGCCGATGCGTCTGAACTCGTTGAGGAGGAGGCTCCTGTCGATGAGGCCGCTGAGGGTGCTGCGGTTGAGCCCGGCGAGTTCTTCCATCATTTTGTCCGAGTCGTTTCGGTATTGATAACGGATGGCCTTCTCCTGCGCGGCGGCGGTCTTCTGCACTTCGGAGGCCAGAACGAGCGTGCCGTCCACCATGGCCACCGGGCGGTCTTTGGCATCGGCTGGCTTTGGCAGGCCCTGCGGTGAGGCGTAGACGAGCTGGTTGACGAGGCGCTGGGAGGCATCGGTGTCATCGGCGTCTTTGCCCAGGAGCCGGGTCTGGCCCGCGAGGGCAAGCCGGGCGTAGGTGAGTGCCTCTGCGGTCTTCTTCTGCTTCCTGAGGCTGAGTGCGAGAAGGTGGCAGGTTTTCAGCGTGGCTTTGTTCTCGGCCCCGAGCGTGCGCTGCTGGATGGCGAGGATGCCGCGCCGCTCCTGCTCGGCTTCGGCGTACCTGTCCTGGGCGTCCAGGTCTGCGGCCTGCTCGCTGCGGAGATCGAGGGTGGCTGAATTTTCAGGCCCGTAAACACGCGTGGCGATGACGAGCCACCGCCGCCGCTCCTCCACGGCTTCGGCGTACTTCTCCTGGGCGCGCAGGGCTTTGATCAGGACATGAAAGCACAGCTGGGTTTCGAGGTGCTCCGCACCGAAGACCTTGGAGCAGAGGGGCTGCAGTCTGCGCAGTTCGGGCTCGGCCTCGGCGGGCCTGCCCATCTGGCTTTCGGCGGCTGCGAGGGCCATGCGTGTGCGCAGCGTTTCCTGGGCCTCGGGGCCGAGGGTGCGCTGGCAGAGGTCCAGCACGGCGCGCTGCTCCTGGGCGGCCTCAGCATCTTTGCCCAGCTGGTAGAGAATGGTAGCATGCAGCCGGCGGGTCTTCAGCGTCTCGGGATCTGCGGCGCCGAGCAGCTGCGTTTCGATGGGGAGACAGGTGCGGCAAAGCTCTGCCGCCTCAGCGGTTTTATTTTGTGAAGCCAGGGCATCGATGAGTGTGTTCTGGCAGACGAGGGTGTCGCGCTGCTGCTCGCCGAAGACTTTTGTGACGATGGGCAGCAGCTCCCGCAACTGCGCCTCGGCCTCCGCTTCGCTGGAATGAGCGCCGAGGAGCTGGGTCAGCAGGATGCGGGCGCGCAGCGTCTCCTGATCCTGAGCCCCGAGGGCCTGGGTGCGTGCTGCCACGAGCGCCCGGGCGGCTTTTTCCGCCTCAGCAAACCTGCCCACATCCCGAAACGCAGTGATGGCCTCGATGCCCTGCGTGCCGGGCTCCTCTGCCGCATGAGGAGAACTGGAGCAGAGCAGGGAAAGCAGCAGGAGGCAGGCGCTGCGGATTCAGAACGTGCGTGCTGGCATGTCATCCATGCCGGGATCTCAGGCGCACTCCCCGGGTTTCACGCCGTCTTTCCCGGTTCCATTTTTTTGAGCCTTCAGCAGTTCCTCGACCAGATTTTTTGATTTGCGGGTGTCAGGGTGCTCCTCTCCCAGGACTTTCATCTGGCCCGCATAGGCGCGCTGCGCGTGCTCCAGTGCGTCCCGGTATTTCTTCAGTGTGACCAGGCGGCGTGCCAGGTTGTAGCATGTGCCCAGGGTTTCAGGATTCTCCGGGCCGAGCACGCGCTCCTGCAGGGACAGCACCGCGCGGTTTTCCTGCCCGGCCTCCTTCGCCCGGCCCATCATGGCCAGTGCTCCGGCCCGGTTTGCGCGGCTCCGCAATGTGGCTGGATGCTCCGGCCCGAGCGTGCGTGTCTGGATGGCGGCCACGCGGCGCAGTTCCTCCTCCTCCTCCTCGGCATATTTTGCCTCTTCGTCATACACCGCCGCCAGAAGGTTGCGGCTGTCCAGGGGGTCAGGGTGTTCAGGGCCGAGCAGCCGCACCTGGCTGGCGATCAAGCCGCACAGCATGGCATCTGCCTCCGCATTTTGGTGCTGCGCCATCAGCAGCACGGCCAGATCATACCGGATGCTCAGGGCGTCCCTGGACTCAGCGGCGTGCAGTCGTTCTTCGATGCGCAGCAGCTGGTGGAATTCCATTTTGGCTTCCTGCAGTTTTCCCTGGTCGCGCAGGACGCCGGCCAAAAGCTGGCGCGTGCTCAGGGTCTCCACATCCTCCGCGCCCAGCACCCGGCTCATGACGGGGATCAGGCTGCGGCACGCCTGCTCTGCTTCGTCGTAACTGCCTTTGTCCCACATGACATGGGCAAGCCACCTCCGGCAGTTCAGCGTCTCCCTGTCTTCTGCGCCCAGGACACGCTGCAGGACGAGGAGCAGGGCCTGCATGCGGGATTCCGCCGCGGCATCCTTGTGCCGTTTGATCTCCATTTTCAAAAGATCCTTGCGGACCAGCAAAGTCTCCCGAGCCTCAGCTCCCAGCGCCTGAGTGCGCGCTTCCGCGAGCGCCCGGAAAGCCTGCTCCGCCTCGGCCTCCTGGCCGCTGTCACGCAGCGCCAGCGCGGCATCGTAGGCTTTTCGGCTGATGTCTTGAGCGGGCTCCTCGGCGGCACAGCAGGCTGTGGCGAGGAGCATGAACACGGCGGCGGAAATAAACAGCTTCATGGCGGAGGATTCTTCAGCCTGAAGAGCGGGTGTCCAGGTGACAAGCCGAATGTGGCACCGCTGCTGTGCGGCTGGCTGCCATGCCGTGGGGCACTGCTGACGGCTTTGGAGTGGGCTTGCTTACCAGCGAAGTTTCTTTCCCACACCTTTGACAGGGCGCAAATGATTTTGTCATGTTTTATAGCATTCAATACCGTAAAATACCACTAATGGGCATCCGTCGGCTTGCAGCCTTGAAACTTAAAATCATCAAGCTTTGGCCGCCTGCGCTCTGGATGGGCGGACCGGCGGCCGAATCACCGTTTGAGGAAGAAATCGACGAGCCTCTGGCTGGCCTGGGTGGCTGGGGCGTCCTGGCCAAGCTGCTTCAGGTTGCCCGCCAGGGCACGCTGGGCGTAGGGCAGGGCCTCCTGGTTTTTGTGCTGCAGCTCCAGGCAGCGCGCCAGCCCGTAGCAGGTGCGCAGGGTTTCAGGATGCTCCGCCCCGAGCACCTGCTCCTGCAGAGGCAGCAGCTGGAGGTATTCCTCTCCGGCTTCCGTCGGTTTGCCCATTTCAAGGTGGACTCCGGCCAGCTCCATGCGTGCATCCAGTGTCTCCTTGTCTGTTGGTCCCAGAACTCGAGTCTCCACGGAGATGAGGTGGCGGTACTGCTCCTCTGCTTCCACGTTTTTGTGCTGCAAAGCCAGCACATAGGCAAGGTCCGCCTGGCACAGCAGGGGCTGGCGTTTCTCAGCACCCAGCACGCGTTTCATCACAGGCAGCAGCTCGCGCAGCCGGGTTTCCGCCTCGGCTGTACGGGAGCGTTTGCGAATCACCTTGGCCAGCAGGTACCTGGCCAGGAGAGTTTTGGGGGCCTCGGCTCCGAGCACCTGGGCATAGCCCTGCACAACGGTGCGCTGCTGCTCCTCTGCCTGCGCATATTTTCCCTCGAAGAACAAGGCCATCGCCAGATCGCTGCGGACTTCCGTGGCAAAGCGGCTCGCCGTGCTGCGCACGCGCTCGCTGATGTCCAGCACCTGGAGGAATTCGGCTTCGGAGTCGGCGAGTTTGTGCTGATCGAACAAAGCTCTGGCCAGCCTGGCGCGGGTGTTCAGAGTGACTGAGGACTCGGGGCCAAACACTTTTGCCTCGATGGGGATCAGCCGCCGGCACAGGGCCTCCGATTCCGCAGCTCTGTCCAGGAGGGAAAGGGTGTCCGCCAGGCCGGACTGGCAGCGCAGGGTGTCTTTGTCTTCGGGGCCAAGCACACGCTCAAGGATGGCCGCCACCTCGCGAAATTGTTTTTCTGCTGCCTTTAGTTGATCCTGGCCCAGGAGGGCATCTGCCAGCAGCCTGCGGGCCCACAGAGTCGTTTTGTCCTCTGGGCCGAGCACCCTTGTGGCAACGGGAATGAAGCTGCGAAGCTGCGCCTCCGCCTCAGCCGACCGGTCCTGCTTGCAGGTCGTATAGCAGAGCTCGCACTGACAGCGCAGAGTTTCGGGAGCTTCTGCACCGAAGACCCTGGCCATCAGCGGCAGCAGTTGCTTGAGCCGTGTCTCCGCATCAGCAGCATCGTCCTTTCTGGAAAGTGCCTGCGCCAGCAGGAGGCGTGCGCGCAGTGTCTCTGCGTCCTCCGCGCCCAGCTTTTGCGTGCGTGCCTCCACCAGCACCTGTGCGGCTTTTTCCGCCTCGGCGTATTTGCCCGCCATTTGCAGCGCCTCGACCTCCTCGTAGGCTTTCGGGCCGGTGGCGTCCGGCGCTTCCTCAGCCGCATATGCCATGCCACGTCCGAAGGTGCAGAGAAGGAACAGGGCAGGGACTAACACGAGGATTGGCTTCACGACGGATGCGGTTTAAGTTCTCTGACTAAAGGAAGGATACATGCTCTTGGCAAGCTGAATGCGGGCAGCAGCCTGTGGCAGTGCTAACGCCGATACGGTGGCGGCTGCACTGTCGGCTTCAAGGATTGAGGCGGCTTCCATGGGTTCTTGTGCAGGGATTGAGGCACCGGAGGGGTGGGCTTGAGTGCTTCCGGTGGAGGGGCCTCTTCCCCGTCTCTTTCAGGATTGTATGTTCTGTGTGGGTTGGCGTCCTTCCAGTTTTCCATGTCTTTCTCTCCGCCTTTGGGGGTGACGTTTGGCGTGGCAGCGGCATTGGGCTCGCTGAACGGCATCTCCATTCGCATGTTTGAATTGGTGGCAAAGCCAACGCCTGCAGTCTTTTCAGGTTTGTCCTCAGTGCCTGGATGACTGCCACCGTATCCAGCCTCAAAGAACAAGTGGCTTAATGCCTTGCCCAGCGGCCCTTTCTCCTCCGGCCTGGAGCTCATGCCGCTGCGGTAGTAGTTTATCTCATCCTTGGTCATGGCACCGGGCTGGCGGTAGTAGTCTGATCTTGCCCATTCGCCAAACGGTTGAGGTTTGTTCTCTGTGCGCGTTGCTGTCGTCTGCGGCTGGTGCGGCTGCAGGTCGGTGTGCGGCATCTTCCACTCGCTGCTGTCAGTCTTCGCAGGCTGGCCACTTGCTCCCGTCAGCTGGTTCGGGGCCATCTGCCCGCCCAGGCCCTGCATCTCCTTGGAGGCGGGGTCCGGCTTTTTGTCCTCAGACGCCCGCTGGTGCTGGCGGAAGGACTGCTGCCCGGCGCGTGTGCCCCAGGGGGTGCGTGGTGTGAAGAAAAGATGGCCGGGCTTTTTTGAGTTCGGGTTCATGCCGAAACTTCTTGGGACGACATTTTAGACTGCAAGCCATTTCATCATGAAAATGGTAGTGAGTGCTTTAAACTACCATTAAGTGAGGGCCGCCGGCGGAATTTGAAACCTGAAACCTGAAACCTTTAGCCTCACGCCCCCGGCGCTTTCTTCGTCAGCTCATCCACCAGCTTCCGGGCTTGTTTCGTTTCGGGGTGGTCAGGGCCCCGGATCTTTTTCCAGCCTTCGAGGGCACGGCGTGCGTACGGCAGAGCCACCTCCTTGGGTTGATGTTGTTTCAGGCAGACGGCGAGGTTGAAGCAGGCGGAAAGTGTATGCGGATTCTCAGCGCCGAGCACGCGCTCGCAGACCGGCAGCATGGCGCGCAGTTCTTTCTCCGCCTCTTCATCGCGGTTTAGCTTCATGAGGGCTTCAGCCAGGGCGCTGCGGCATTGCAGCGTGTCGGTGTCTTCGGGGCCCAGGAGGCGCTGCCGCACGGGGATGAGCCGACGCTCCGCAGCCTCCACTTCCGCGTATTTTTTCTGGTCCAGCCAGACCATGGCCAGGCTGGCTTCAGCCAGCAGTGTGGCCCGGTCCTCCGGACCCAGCACGCGCTGGCGGATGGCCAGCAGCTCACGGTATTCCTTTTCAGCTTCATCCAGCCTGCGCAAATGCTGCAGCACTCTGGCAAACTGGGTGCGTGCATCCAGCGTCGTCTTGTGGTCCGGACCGAGAACTTTCTGCGCCACAGGAATGAAAAGGCGGTAGGGCTCGGCTGCCTCGGCCTCCTTGCCCTGGACCACCATGATGCCCAGAAGCTCTCCCTGGAAGAACAGGGTGTCGCGGTGTGCGGCACCCAGCACCCGCGCCATCACGGGCAGCACAGAGCGCAGCTCTTTTTCAGCCTCGGCAGCTTTCTTCTGCCCCCACAGCGCCGAGGCCAGGCGGGCCCGGCTGAGCAGAGTGTCAGTATCTTCCGGCCCCAGGAGGCGCTGCTGCGCAGTGATGCTCCTGCGCAGCAGCGTCTCCTGTTCCGCGTATTTCTTCCTGGCCTGCAGGACAGTGGCAAAGCTCGCGGCTGTGGAAAGTGTCGCCTTGTCATCAAAGCCCAGCACGCGCTCGCGGATGGCCAGCACCTCACGGTATTCCTTTTCGGACTCCTCCAGATTTCCATCTTTGAACAAAGCCCGGGCCAGCCAGCGCTGGGCTGTCAGCGTGTCATCATTCTCAGCGCCCAGCACCTTCTGCGCCAGTGGGACAAAGCTGCGGTAGCCCTGCTCAGCCTCTGCGTACTTGTGCTGCATCATCATGCTCTCGAGCAGCTTGCCTTGGGCATAGAGTGTCCCCGGGTGCTCCGCGCCGAAGACTTTGGACAGCACTGGCAGCAGCGCATGCAGCTCCTTCTCCTGCTCAGGGTGCTGCTCCAGGCTGTCGTGCACATCCGCCAGCAGCAGGCGCGCGCGCAGTGTTTCCTTGTCCTCCGCGCCCAGCTTCTGCGTGCGTGCCGCCACCAGCGCTTGCACCGCTTTCTCGCCTTCGGGCAGTTTGCCAGCCTTGAGCAGGGCCATCGCCGCATCATAGGCCTTCGCGCCGATGTCCGGTGTGGTGTCGGCCATGCTCACGTGGCCTGGGCTGCAGATGAAAACGAGAAGGGCAAAGACGAAAGTGTGAGCGTAGGGCTGCATGCGCGCGCAGGGAGGTTAGGTCTGCGGATTAAACGAGCGGCGCATGCCCCATGCAAGCCTGAAACACTCCTCGCCGGCTGCTGGTGAAGATGGTGCCGAGGTGGCAGATGCCGCAGGTTCAAGCTCTGCGACTCAGGGCAGCCTGCCAGCACCGCCAAAGCTTTGCTGCGATTCCCTCATCTTCTTCAGCTTCTCCTCATAGTCGCCATCATACAAGCTGGGCTCTGGTGCTGCGCCTGTCCCCGAAGTCGAGGTTGGTTTTTCTTTTGCGTCTTCGTATTCGAGCTGATCCTGCACCTCAGGATTGGAATAATATCCCCCTTCAATGGTCCCTTCGGTGGGCTCGGTTTTGGGGCGGTCACGGCCATAGCCTGCGGCACCCCTGACATGTCCTCCCAGGAGTCCCTTTTTTTCCTGCGGCGTCACCCGATACGCATCACGTGCCTGGCGCATCTGCGGTGCTGTGGCGGGACTCGCCGGAGCTGCCACCGTCTTTGTGATTTCAGACGGCGGCCTGGCCGCGGGCTGCGGCTGGCTGGGCTGCAGATTGGAGTGCGGCACCTGCCATGCTGGGCTGGTGGACGGACTCGCGGGCAGCTGCCCGCTCAGGCTGCGGGGCACGCCTTGTTTGTCCAGCGTGCGCTCCGCACCATTGCGCCATTGGGACTTGTCCGTGGCCATCTGCGCTCCCAGGCCCTGGTGCTCCTTGCCCCAGAGCAGGTGCTTTTCATCGGCATCCGCCCGCGCATCCTCCGAGGCCCGCTGGTGCTGGCGGAAGGACTGCTGCCCGGCGCGTGTGCCCCAGGGAGTGCGTGGTGTGAAGAAGAGGCATCCGGGTTTTTTCGAGTTCGGGTTCATGCCAGAACTCCTTGGGACGTCTTTTCGGGGTTCAAGTCATATTATCATACAGTGTGGTATGAAATAGCCTTCTGCCATGAAGGCGGACCATGCTTGACGAAGACTGCTTGAAACCATTGGCTTTCAGCCCCGCCCAGTTTCACTCTTTGGCGATCCGCTTTTTCAGCACATCGAGCAGACGCTGCGCCTCCTGGGTTCTGGGGTCTTTAGGGCCAAAAGCTTTCTGCCTGCCCTCCAGCGATCGCTGCGCGTAGGGCAGAGCCTGCTGGTTTTGGCTGGCTGACATGAGGCACACCGCCAGGTTGTTGCAGTTGGTCAGGGTTTCCACGTGGGCGCGGCCCAGCGTGCGGTCCTGGACGGCCAGCACGGCCAGCCGCTCCTGCCCGGCCTCCTGATATTCCTTCAGCTCCTCCAGAGAGTCGGCGAGTTCCAGCCGCATGCGCAGGGTTTGCAGGTTTTCCGGGCCGAGCACACGGGTGGCAAGGGCGATCACTTTTCGTGAGACCTCAGCAGCCTGGGCATGCTGATGTCCCCGCTTCAGGGTCTTTACCAGATTCGTCTGGCAGGTCAGCAGGGCGCTGCCGTCCTCCGGGCCGAAGACGCGCTCGTAGGCGGCTGCCACCTCGCGCGCCTCCTTGGCGGCCTCGGTTATTTTTCCCTCCTCATCCAGGGCCATGGAGAGGTAGAGACGCGTGCGCAGCGTGTCCAGATCCCCGGCGCCGAGCGCCCGCGTCTGCAGGGCGATGACGCGGCGGAGCTCCTTTTCGGTGGCAGCGTCCGGCCCTGCATCACTCCCTGTGCGCAAGCTCATCTCCGACTGGCAGACCAGGGTGGCGCGGTGCTCCGCTCCCAGCGCCTGCGTGAGCTGCGGCAGCAGCTCCGCCGGTGCCGGTGTCGAGTCTGTGACGGCTGCTGGCGTGAGGGTGGTGGCCAGCACCCACAGCAGCCCGGCCTCCAGGGTATCCCGGTCCTCCGCGCCGAGCGCGTGCTGGCAGGCGCTGTAAACCTTGGTGATTTCCTTCTGGGCGGCATCCAGCTGGCGCAGCTCGATCAAGGCCCTGATCTCAACCCGGCGTGCCTTCAGCGTGACACGGTCATCTGCGCCGAGCACGCGCGTGGCCACCGGGCGCAGGCTGCGGCATGCCTTCAGCGCCTCGGTGCAGCGGCCTCCGGCCACGAGGACTGCGGCTAGGTCTGCCTGGCAGCGCAGGGTTTCGCGGTCTTCCTTGCCAAACACCTTGGCCACCACTGGCAGCAGCTCCTGCAGCTGCGCTGCGGCTTCCGCCTCTCTGGACAGATCTATGGTGATCTCCTCCAGCAGGATGCGCGTGGACAGCGTGCTTTTGTGCTCCGCACCCAGCGCCTGGGTGCGTGCCGCCACCAGCGCCTTGGCGGCCTTCTCCGCCTGCGCCCACTGGTGCGCCCCGCACAGCTGCGCCATCTCGGCAATGGCCTTGTCCTCCTTCTCATGCCCTGCTTCCGCCGACACGCGGCAGGCACCGCCACAGACCAGCAACAGTATAAGGAGGCAGCGGGCAGGGGAGTGAGGCAGCTTCATGCAGGGCGGGGGTGGGTTAGGCTTGAGGATTAAAGAAAGATCCGGCCGCGGTGGCAAGGTGTAAAAATCATGGGTTGCAGCAGATTATTCAGGCATCTTTTTTTGCCCACGCGGCGGGGCTCCTCAGGCACGACGCTCCCAGATGACAGCCGACCTTGATGAAACGAAGGAGACGCCGGGCCATAGGAGCGCAGCAAAAAGATCTGATCCTGAAGGCTCTCCACCGCGCGGTTTCAAACTCTGTGGTTTTGAATCAGCGATTTCAGTTCCTTTTGTCTTCATGATGGCAGACCCGGCCGCCCGCTGATCCTCATCGGGGAGTAAAAAGGCTCTTGCCTGTGGGATCTATGCCTGCCTTGCGCAATGAGTCCTTGAAGGCCGCATCCATTTTGTCCAAATGCTCAGGGGAGGCTCCCGGAAACATTTTCTGCCCTGGATGCTGAGGCTGCGGCTTGCCTGCCTCCTGCTCGCTTTTGATACGGTCATTGCTGGTGCCCTTTTCTTTGACGTGCAGTCTGACATTTTTCCATTTGTTGCTGTCTGCATCAGGATCAAACTCCTCGGGTTTTTCGCCGCCCCCCAGATGTACGCCGGCCACAAGGCTTTTGTCTGCAGGCTCACCTTCGCCAAAATGCTTGTCCACTCCTGCGCCGAAAAACCCGTGTTCTCCAATCCACTCGGCGGACTTCTTCAATGCGTTCAGGGTGCCTTTTCCAACACCTTGCTTGGGCGGCAGGGGTGCATCCTCAGACGCCCGCTGGTGCTGGCGGAAGGACTGCTGCCCGGCGCGCGTGCCCCAGGGAGTGCGTGGTGTGAAGAAAAGGTGGCCGGGCCTGGGTGAGTTCGGGTTCATGCCAGAACTCCCTGGGACGGTTTTTCATGCGCAGGTGATTGGATGAAAAAATCGCATAAGATACCCAAAGATACCATCTCATCCTATGGACGGGAACGCTGAAGCCCTGCAGCGGTGCAGCTCCGACTGCGCAAAACTTGAAACCTTAAACTTGAAGCATCCTCCTCCCGCGCCTCACGCCTTTGTCTCCTGCTTTATCAGATCATCTACCAGATGCTGGGTGGATATGGTATCGGGGTGGTCCTTGCCCAGCACCTTTTTCCATCCGGAGAGGGCGCGCCGGGCGCAGGCCAGGGCCTCGGTGGTTTGGCCCTGGCCGCGCAGGCAGCAGGCCAGGGTGTGGAGGGCCCGCAGGGTGTCCGGGTGCTCGGGGCCGAAGCTGCGCTCGCGCCCGGCCAGCTCCAGGCGCGCCTCTTTCTCAGCTTCGTCGTACCGGCCCAGAGAGGCCAGGGTGGCGGCCAGATTGTGCCGTGTGTTCAGTACGTCCCCATTGTCCGAGGGCAGCTGCTTCTGCTGCAGGAGCAGCACGGCGCGCAGCTCCTTGAGGCCCTCCTCATACCGGCCCTGGATGGAGTGCAGGACTGCCATGCCGTACCGGGTGTGGAGGGTTTCATCGTTCTCCGCACCCAGGACACGCTGAGCGATGGGGAGCAACTGCCGCAGCTCCTGCTCCGCCTCCGTGTATTTTCCCTGATCGGTCAGCGCAGAGGCCAGGGTGCTGCGCGTGATCAGCGTGTAGATGTTCTCCGGGCCGCGCACCCGTGTCTGCAGCGGCAGCAGGGCGCGGCACTCTTTTTCAGCCTCGGCATGCCTGGCCATGGCGCAGAGCACATTGGCAAAATGCATGCGCGCCGTGAGCGTATCCCAGTCTTCCGCGCCCAGCCTGCGGATCATGGTGGGAATGAGGCTGCGCCAGGCCTTTTCGGCCGCGGCGGCCTTGTTCTGCTCAGCCAGCGTCTGGCAGAGGTCATGGCTGCAGAGCAGGGTGGCACGCGCCTCCGGCCCGAGGATCTCCGCCATGTCTGCGCGGGTGCGGGTCAGCAGTGTTTCGGCCTCGGCGTATTTTTTCAGTGTTTTCAGCATCTTGCCCAGCATGGCGCGCGCCTTCAGCGTGCGGGGCTGCCGGGTGCCCAGCGTCTGCTCATAGGACTGCACCACGGCCCGCTGCTCCTGCGCTGCATCGGCGTATTTGTGCTGAAAGGAGAAGACGCTGGCCAGATCCTCGCGTGTGCGGATGGTCTGCTCATCCGCAGGGCCGAGCGCGCGGGTGCGGGTGTCCAGCAGCGCACGGTATTCTTTTTCCGCCTCAGGCAGCTTGTCCAGCGCGCCACCATGAGGGAGGCCACACGTTCGCGGTTCCGCAGGGTCTCCGCGTCATAGGGGCCGAGCGTGCGAGACATCTCCGGGATCAGGCTGCGCAGCTTCTCTGCGGCCTCGGCATACTGCCGCTGGTAGCCCAGCGCGGCGGCCAGCTCCGCCTGGCAGATGAGGGGCTCCCGGTGCCCGGTGCCAAAGACCTGCGTCAGCCTCGGCAGCAGATCGTGCAGCAGTGCGGCGGATTTTTCCCCCAGGTGCTGCCCGCCGAGCGTGCGCGCCAGCAGCAGCGTGGCCTGGAGGGTCTCCCGGTCATCCGGCCCCAGCGCCTTCGTGCGCGCCGCCACCAGGGCGCGCGCCGCTTTCTCGGCCTGCTCCGGCTTGTCGTCATTGAGCAGCGCCAGGGCCTTGTCATAGGCCTTCTGGCCGATGTCCGGCGCCGCATGCAGCGTGCCGGAGCCGAGGGGGGAAAGCAGCAGGGCAAGGACAAGCACCGGGGCGTGGAGCAGCTTCATGGCAGGCACAGGTTAGGTGCAGAGATTAAAGGAGCGCCTCAACCTCGTGGCAAGCTTCATTCCATAGGTGTGCGACCTGTGTGAATGGGCATGCTGCAGTGGCCTCACATTTTCCGAGACATCTGGATGCAGATGCCGCTCGTCTCATGCCATGATGTGGCATCAAATACCCGGAGTCTCCAGAAGCCGGATGTCAGCTTTCCGGCGCAGTTCGTCGAGGCGGGTGGCGATGCGCTTCTGGCACTGCTCATCCTGGAGGATGCGTGTCACTTCCGCCTTCACCTTTTCAAAAGGCGGGGCAGGGGAGGCACGGCGGTCGTCCACCCGGAGGATGATGAGCCTGCCCTCCTGCTCCACAAGCCCGCTTACCCCGCCTTTGCGCGTCTGCGAGATGGCGGCCTTCACCTGCGGGCTGAGGTCTGCGACCGGCGTCCACTCCCAGGCACCGCCGTCCTCGGCGTGGCTGTCCTGGCTGCGGGTGCGGGCCAGTTCCCCAAAGTCTGCGCCTTTGAGGATGCGTGTGCGCAGCATCTCGGCCTCGCGGCGCGCCTCCGGTCCGGGGTGGATGAGGGTGAGCGTGTGCAGCTTCACCTCTGCATCTTTGATCCAGCAGTCCTGGTGCTTGTCGTAGTAGGCGCGCGCCTCCTTTTCCGGGATGTCAGCTTCGCCACCGATGAGCCCACGCATCACGTTCACGATGATCGCACGCTCGCGCTCCGCGCGGAATGCCTTCTCATTCCTGCCCTCTGCAGCCAGGGCGGTCAGATAGGCCTCGCGGCTGCCATCGAAACTGTCGCGGATGATCCTGGCGATGTCATCGTCCACATAGGACTTCTTGATGACTCTGCGCGTGCGGTGGAATTCGTTGAGCAGGAGCTGCTGGTCGATCAGGTTTTCCAGCGCGGCATGCTTTCTTTCAGCCAGTGCCTGCTCCACCAGCGGCTGCTCGGGTGCGTCCTGAAGCTGTGGCCTGCCCTGCGTGTGCCTGCCTGCCGCGTAGTGCTTTAAAAGAGCTTTGTGGGCATCCAGCGTATTCTCATTCGCCTCGGCCGGGTCCGGCTTGGCCTGTGCTTCAGACAAAGACGTGAGCGTGCAGGGCGGCGGCTGTTTTTTGAGCACGGCCTGCACGGCGGAGGTGCGGATCACCGCGCCATCCACCATCACCAGCGGCGGGTCCTTCTCCGGCGGTGGTGCTGCGGCTTTGGCACCTGTCTGCGCGCCGGAGCGCGGAGGATAGGTCAGCAGATTCACGAGGATCTGCGAGTCCTGGGTGGCGGGTGCGTTTTCTCCCAACAGCCTGAGCCGGCCGGTGAGTGCATGCTGCGCATAGTGCAGAGCCTCCTGCGCCTGGCCGTGTGACTTCAGGTGCAAGGCCAGCTCATGGCAGGTGTCCAGCAGAGCGGTGTCACTTTCGGCTCCAGGCTCCTGCTTTTGGATGGCCAGGATGGCACGCATCTCCTGCTCCGCCTCAGGCGCCCTGCCCAGAGCCTCCAGCTCGTGTGCCAGGTCCATGCGGGTGTCCAGAGTCTTCGGGTGCTGCGGTCCCAGCACGCGTGTGCGGATGGCGATGAGCTTCCACGCCGTCTGCTCGGCCTCGGCATGCTTTTCGTTCATGTGCAGGGCCTGCTGCAGCATTTCCAGCACATAGATGCTCCACAAATCGTCCGTGCCATACCGGCTCTGCCGGGTGGCCAGCATCTGGCGCAGCTCCTTTTCAGCCTCCTCCTTTTTTCCATGGTCATGCAGGTCTCTGGCCAGAGTCGCGCGTATCTGCAGTACGCGGTGGTCCTCAGGGCCCAGCACGCGCGTGGCACCGGGCAGCACGCGGCGGCAGATCTCCAGCACCTCCGGCTTCCGGTCCATTTCAGAGAGACACTTGGCCAGCGCCGTCTCACAGTCAAAGGTGGCCTCGTCCTCCGGCCCCAGCACGCGGGAGAGCAGCGGTGCCAGCTCCCGCAGCATAGCCTCGGCCTCGGCGTAGCGGCCCTGTGCATAGAGCGCCCAGGCCAGCTGGGTCCGGGCCACGAGCGTCGTCCTGTGCTCGGCGCCAGAGATGCGTGCGCACAGTGCGGCCACATCGCGGCAAATCGTTTCGGCCTCTGCCGCGTGTCCCTGCTGGAGCAGGGCGGAGGCATGCAGCAGCCGCGCCTTCAGCGTCTCGGCATCCTCTGCACCGAGCACGCGGCTTTCCGTGGCGGCCAGGCTGCGGCACTGCTCCTTGGCCATCTGAAAGCGACCCTGCGCCAAGATGATGCCGATGAGCGCGGCGCGGCTGCTGAGCGTGGCACGGTCTTCCGCGCCTTTGACTCGTGTGAAAAGGGCCACGAGCTCCTGCATCTCGGCCTCGGCGGCGGCATGCTTGTGCTGCTTCTCCAGCGCCTGCACCAGGCTCTCGCGGCAGCGCAGGGTGTCGGCGTGCTCCGCGCCCAGGGCTTGCGTGCGCGCCATCATCAGTAGGCGCAGGGCCTGCTCCGCCTCTGCGTATTTGCCTGCGCCTAGCAGTGCCAGCGCGGCGTCATAGGATTTTTGGCTGATGTCCGGTACGGCTGCTGCGGGAGTGTTCGTCGCGTTCGCCTGTCTTTTCTCAGGGCGCTCAGCCGCAGCGGCGCTGCCAGGGACTGGTATGGCATGCAGTAAAAACAGCAGGACGGCTGGAAGGGGCTTCATGGGAGCGAGGCTGGCCCATCCAGAGTGCAGGGTGGATCAAAAAGTGACAAGATGAATATGCAGAGCCGCCGTCTCTGCCTGTTGCCATGCGCTTTGGCATGAAAAAGATCGTCACCAAGACAAGCTGCCTTCCACTCCAAAGGAGTTCTTTGAAAAGGAAGGTTTCAGGCGCAGTCCTTGAGGGGGAGCTGCCTGAGGTGGCACGATGGCCCCTTGCAGCCCGCCCGATCTCTCCAGCTGCCGCTTTTCCTCCTCGGTGGGCGCACGCCGAACCACCCGCGGATCAGCTGCAGCCTGCGGAGCGCTGCCTGGTTTGGGCTGAGCTGTGCCGACGGACATGTCAGTCACAGGTTTCACATCATACGGAGGCAGTTGGACGGACGCGTCATGCATTTCTTCGGCCCTCTCTGGAGTGATCTGGCTCTGCAAGCCGCGTGGCACGTTGTTCTGATCCATCCATTTCTGATAACCGGCCTGCTCTTTCATCTGGTCCAGAGCCTTCTTTTCAGCGGTCTTGCTGTCCTCAGACGCCCGCTGGTGCTGGCGGAAGGACTGCTGCCCGGCGCGTGTGCCCCAGGGAGTGCGTGGTGTGAAGAAGAGGTGGCCGGGCTTTTTTGAGTTTGGGTTCATGCCAGAACTCCCTGGGACGGGTTTTCAGGCTGCAAGCGGATTTGTCATCAAGCATGGTATTCAATGCTGCAAACTACCACGCATGCCGTGTTCGGCTGCCAGCAGCTTGAAGCCTTAAACCTGAAACTTCGCCACCTCACGCCTTGCGGTTCACTGCAGAGAGCTGGTCCACCAGCCGCTGGCAGGCGCGGGTTTCGGGGTGGTCGCGGCCTTGCAGCTTTGTCCAGCCCGCCAGGGCGTTCCGGGCATAGGGCAGGGCCTCGGAATATTTTTTCTGGTCGGCCAGGGCGACCGCCAGACCTTGAAAGGCGCGCAGTGTCTTGGCATGAGCCGCACCATGCACGCGTTCGCAGAGCGGCAGCACCTCGCGGTATTCCTTTTCCGCCTCCGTGTGCCTGCCCTGCATGTTCAGCAGCCGTGCCAGGCTGCAGCGTGCTGTCAGGGTGTAGGGGTGCGCAGGCCCGAGCGCGCGCGCCTCAGTGCTTATCAGGCTGCGCAGCTGCTCCTCCGCCTCCGCGTAGCGGCCCTGTCCGGCCACGGCCTGGCTGAGCTCCAGGCGGAAGGCCAGCGTGAAAGGGCTGTGCCTGCCATCGGCCTTGGAGAGTGCGGGCAGCAGATGGCGCATCAGCGCTTCAGCCTCCGCGTGCTGGTTTTGCTCCAGGAGGCTCTCTGCCAGCGCGATCCCGCTTTCCAACCTCAATTCACTCTCTGCACCGAGGACCCGCTCCGGCAGGGCCAGCAGCAGGCGGCGTTCCTTGTCGGCTTCAGAGAGCCTGCCCCTCTTTTGCAGGACATTGGCGTAGAAGTGGCGCTCCCACAAAGTGCTCTCGCTTTCCGCCCCGTCCACTTTTGACATCACGGGCAGCAGCCTGCGGTATTCCGCCTCGGCCTCGGGCAGCTGTTTCAGGGTGTAGAGGCAGGATGCGAGACGCCTGCGTGTGAACAAAGCATCCCAGCTCTCTGCGCCCAGCGCCATGGTCTGCAGAGGGAGCAGGCGGCGGCACTCCCGCGCCGCCTCGGCATGCTGGCCGCTGGAGATCAGTGCTTCGATCAGCTCCCGGTGGCAGATCAGAGTCTCTTCATCCTCTGCGCCGAGAGTCTGCCTCATCAGGGGCAGCAGCTCGCGCAGCAGAGGCTCGCACTTCTTCTTTTCAGACTGGAGAATCTCTGCCAGCAGCAGCTGTGCGCGCAGTGTGTCCGCATGCCGTGCCCCCAGAGCCTTTGCCCGTGCGGCTGCCACAGCCCGCGCCGCCTTTTCCGCCTGAGGGAGTTTTTTGGCCAGGTATAGATCCTGCGCGGTGTCATAGGCCTTCTCGTCTGCTCCCGGTCCGCCGCTTGTGGAGCAGGAGCAGAGGGCGGTCAGCAGCACGAGGGCGGAGGTGGCAAGAGAGGGGCGCAGCTTCATCCATGATTTGGGGTTGGTGATATGGATTAAAGAAAGATATGACCCGTCTGGCAAGCCATGATTGCCACGAGCAGCGCCAGACATCGATCACGCCCGCAGGCATGGCTTCACCGGGCAGCTACGTTTGTGCGGCTCAGCGTCCCGGCTGTGCCTGCAGATGGTTCATTTTGAAATACGCCGCGGTGTCATCGGCTGCCGAAAGGGCGGCCTTGGCATATTTTTCAGCCTCCTTTTGAGCGCTGCTCCGGGCGGTCTCACGCGCCTGCCTTTCCCTGGCAGCCTGCCGCTCAAGGTTCAGCTTTGCCCGTCCTTGTCCTCCTCCGGCAACTCACGCCCATCCTCAGAGGCCCGCTGGTGCTGGCTGAAGGACTGCTGCCCGGCGCGCGTGCCCCAGGGAGTGCGTGGTGTGAAGAAAAGGTGGCCGGGCTTTTTTGAGTTCGGGTTCATGCCAGAACTCCCTGGGGCGGATTTTCAGAGTGCAAGTGATTGGATGGTAAAAAATGACATAAACAAACTAAAGATACCATCATTGCTAGCACGCTGCTCATCCCAGCAGCCTGCCGCGCCAGACACTTGAAACTTTCTGCGGCCCGCCCCCTTCAAGCCTCTGCGGCCTGCTTTGCCAGCTTGTCCGCCATTTTCTGGGAGTCCTGGGTGTCGGGGTGGTCTTTGCCCAGGAGCTTGAGCTGGCCTTCCAGGGCGCGGCGCGCGTAGGTGAGGGCCTCGGGATACTTCTTCTGCACGCGCAGGCAGAAGGCCAGATTGTAGCAGATGTGCAGGGTGGTCTCATTCCCGGCGCCGAGCGCGCTCTCAGCATCCGCCAGCAGCTGGCGGAACTCCTTCTCGGCGGCGGCCTCCTGGCCCTGATACACCTGCGCCAGGGCCAGCAGCTCGCGGGTCTGCAGCGTCATGGGGTCCGCCGCACCGAGCAGCCTGGTTTGCTCGGGCAGCAGGCTGCGGCACTCCTTCTCTCCAGCTGCGTATTGCTGCAGATCCAGCAGGGTGCAGGCATGCAGAGACCGGACTTGCAGGGTCTTACGGTGCTCCGCGCCATAGGCGTGGGTGGTGGCGGGCAGCAGCTCCTTCAGCATCTGCTCCGCCTCGGCATACCTGCCCAGCTTTTTGAGGCTCGATGCGCACAGCGTGCCGGTGTCCAGCCTCACCGGGTCTTCGGGGCCGAGCACGCGCACGTCGGTGGCCAGCAGAGCGCGGCTTAGCTGCTCGCACTCCTGCCACTTCTCCTGCTTGTGCAGGCATGAGGCCAGATTGCGGCGTGCCTGCAAGGTGAGTTCATTCTCCGGGCCGAGCGCCTGGGTCAGCCGGGGGATGAGCTTGCGCAGCTGCCCGACCGCCTCTGCGGAGTGCCCCAGCTCGCCCATGAGCGAGTACAGGGCTTCCTGGCAACGCAGTGTCAGATGTGAGGAGTCTCCGAGGGCGCGCGTGCACAGGTCGGCCACCTGGCGGAGCTCCTTTTCCGCGTCCGCCAGTCTGCCCGTTTTCACCAGGAGCACAGCCCATTTGAAGCGGGTGTCCAATGTCTTCCCATCCTCGGCCCCGTACACCCGTGACTGGGCGGAAATCTGGCGCTGCAGCAGCGGCCCGGCCTCTTTGAATTTTTCCTGGTAGCACAAGTTCATGATGAAGTCGTGCAGGCTTCGGAGGGTTTGTTTGTCCTCGGGGCCCAGCGCCTTCTGCTCCAGGGGGATCAAAAGGCGGTATTCCTGCTCGGCAGCCGCCAGATTGCCCTCGTAATCCAGGCTGTGGGCCATGAGGCCGCGCAGTTTCAGGATGGAGGCGTCTGCCGGGCCGAAGACCCGTGTGGCGGCAGGGAGGCACTGGCGGCACAGCGCCACCACCTCCTCGAATTCGGCCAGCTCGAACTGAACATCCGCCAGCACCAGCTGCGCGCGCAGCGTCGCCTCGCTTTCCGCTCCCTCCTGCTTTGTATGGGCCGCCACCAGCGCCTGTGCGGCAGTTTCCGCCTCGACGTATTTTTCCTCCTTGATGAGTGTGCTGAGCCTGGCATGAGCCTTTGTCAGGTCTTCCGGTGCAGCCGGTGCCGCCTTGGCTTTGGTTTTGGCATTGTCCTCCTCCGCGATTCCGGCACCTGTGCCGAGGGTGAAAAGCATCAGGGCAAAGGCGAGAGCGCAGGCGGTCAGTGGCTTCATGCGGGGCGGGTTAGATGCCCTGATTAAAGGAGAAGCACAGGGGTGTGGCAAATGGTATTCCATAGGTGTGTGGCTTATCTGAGGCGCGGTTCCGCTCATCCCTTGACGAAGAGGATTTTTCCGGTGGGATCAATGCCTGATTTCCGCAGGGAATCCTGAAACGCTTTGTTTCGTTTGTTCACGTACTCGTCCGATGCTCCGTGCAGTACGACTTGCTTGGGATCTCCAAAGTGGAGCTTCACGCCGAGGTCGGCGTTCACGGCTGTTTTTCCCTCCGGGTTCTTGTCATCCACCTCCGGTTTGAGATACATGCCGTAGGGAAGGGGGATGGAACCTTCGGGTGCATCCTCAGACGCCCGCTGGTGCTGGCGGAAGGACTGCTGCCCGGCGCGTGTGCCCCAGGGAGTGCGTGGTGTGAAGAAAAGGTATCCAGGCTTTTTTGAGTTCGGGTTCATGCCAGAACTCCTTGGGACGCCGTTTCAGAATGCAAGCCACAGAATCATTAAATGTGGTATTCAATACCGCAAACTACCACCATGCCTCACGCAATGGCCTGCAGCTTGAAGAGTCAGACCTGAGATTCCGCCTCAGGCCTTCGTTTCCGGCTTCGTCAGCCTGTCCACCATGCGCCGGGCATGCTGCGTGCCGGGGGCGTCTGGGCCCAGGGTTTTGATGCGGCCCTCCAGGGCGCGCCGGGCATAGGGCAGGGCCTCCTGGCTTCTGCCCTGGTGCTCCAGAGCCAGCGCCAGATTGTAGCAGTTGATCAGCGTTTCCCGCTGGTCGGGGCCGGAGATGCGCTCCCGCAGCGGCAGCAGGGTACGCAGGTCTTTCTCCGCCTCGTCCGGACGGTCCAGCCAGATCAGGGTGGCGGCCATCTGCTCACGGATGCCGAGTGTGTAGGGCGCCTCAGCACCCAGGACGCGTATGACGAGGGGGACGAGCCGCTGCAGGATCTGGGCCTCCTCTTCGTATTTTTCCTGCCGATTCAGGATCAGGGCGAGGTCTTTCTGGCTGTCGAGGGTCAGGAAGTGTTCGGGGCCGTGGAGCCGCAGGCGCGCGGCCAGCAGGCTGCGGCATTCCTTTTCGGCTTCGTCATTCCTGCCGCTTTCCAAGAGCATGACAAGCAGGTGGTGGCGGGTCGTCAGGCTGTCTTCACCGGTGGGGCCGGTCTGCCTTTCCTGCAGAGCCAGGACGGTGCGCAGCGCCTTTTCACCCTCGTCCTTCCGGCCCATCTCAAAGAGGGCCACAGCATGGGTGGCGCGCGCGCCCAGCGTCACTGCGGCCTCGGGGCCGCGCAGCCGCGTCCATGTGGCCACCAGCTCCCGCGCCTTCGTTTCCGCTTCGTCAGCACGATGCGCCCGCAGCAGGGCGATGATGTGGGCATCGATGACCCTGAGTGTGATTTCGTTCTCCGGGCCGTACACGCGCTGGCGCAGCGCCAGCACCTCGCGGTATTCCTTTTCAGCCTCCTCGAATTTTCCGAGTTTGAAGAGGACATCGGCAAAATAGAGCTTGGCGCGGAGTGTGGTCTTGTCCTCCGGGCCCAGCACCTTCTGCGCCACGGGGATGAAGCGGCGGTAGGGCTCCTCGAGCATGCTGTATTTAGCCTGGAAGTAGAGGCATGAGAGAAGCTCGGCCTGGCACTTGAGCGTTTCAGGCTGGGCGGCACCCAGCACGCGCGCCATGTCCGGCAGCAGCGCACGCAGCTCCTGCTCCGCCTCGGCCCGCCTCTTCTGCGACCGCATGGCATCAGTCAGATCCAGGCGGCTCTGCAAAGTGTCCCGATGGTCCGGCCCCAGGGCGCGTGTGCGCGCAGCGACGATCCTGCGCAGCAGCGCCTCCTCCTCCGCATGCTTGTCCAGGGCGCCCAAAACGTAGGCCAGATCGGTCGCGGTGGAAAGGGTGAGCTTGTCCTCAAAACCGAGCACACGCTCGCACAGGGGCAGCACCTGGAGGTACTCCGCCTCGGCTTCCTTCAGTTTGTCATGTACATGCAGCGCCCAGGCGAGGGAGCTGCGGTCCTTCAAAGTCTCCCGGGCCTCCGCGCCGGAGAGCCGGGTGCTGAGGGACACCGCCCGGCGGTATTCCTCCTCAGCCTGCGCCTGCTTGTTTTGTTTTTGCAGCACGCCGGCCAGCAGCTCGTGCAGTTTCAGAGTCTCCATGTCTTCGGCGCCAAACACCCGCACGACCAGCGGCAGCGCCTGGCGGCATTCCTCCTCCGCCTCGGTCAGTTTCTTCTGGCGAGACAGGGCATACGCCAGGCGTCTGCGCGACTTCAAAGTCTCCGGGTCTTCGGCGCCGAGCACGCGGGTTTCAGTGAGGATCAGGCTGCGGTACGCCGCCTCCGCCTGCGCAGACCTGCCCTGGCCGCTGTAGGTCGCGAGGAGTTCGGACTGGCAGCGCAGCGTTTCGCGATCCTCCGCTCCCAGAACTTTCGTCAGCAGCGGCAGCAGCTCGCCCAGCTGCTTTTCAGCCTCAGCGTCCTTGAATTGAAAAAAGAGGGACTCCGCCAGCAGCAGGCGCGCGCGCAGCGTCTCCCTGTCCTCCGCGCCCAGGGCCTTTGTGCGTGCCGCCACCAGCGCCTGCGCGGCCTTCTCCGCCTCAGGGTGCTTGCGTGCGGCCTGGAGCGCGCTGGCGGCCTCATAAGCCTCTGGGCCGGTGTCATCCGCCGCACGGGCCGCTCCTGCGATATGTATCAAAAAGACCAGCAGGCAGGCTAGGATGGGCGGCGGCTTCATGGTGGGATCAAAGGGAGACGCCTGGACTAATAAACGATCAGCAAAAAGCGCAATCTCCAATTCTTAATCCTGCAACGGTGAGCGGCCTAGACGGCATGTCCGGCCGAAGGCGGTGCCATCTGCATGCTCAATCACAGAAGCCGCACAGGGCCACGGCTCACTTTTTCTTCCGGTAAAAGTCATTGAATGCCTTGATGCCTGGTGCGCGCGGACCGTACATCTTTTCCCAGTGGTCATCGTTCTGCTCTTTGGTGTCGAGAGGCTGAAAAGGCTGGCTGGTGTTCGTCCGCACGGTGATGGTATTACATGATGTAAACTACCATCACGCAACATCCGGCTGCCGGCCGCCTGGAACTGCGCAACGGCTTCACGGCTCCTGCATCTTCCGGATGTCCGCCTTCTGGCGCATTCTGCGGACTTCATCCTCCGCCAGCCGCAGGATCTTCTCCATCTGGGCCATGTCTTCAAAATATTCCTTATGGGTGTCAAAGTCCGGCTCCACCATGGACCTGCGCTCCGCCAGTCGCAGGATGAGGAAATACGTCGGCTGCTCGATGACGCTGCTCAGCTCCCCAGGTTTCAGTCTGGCGACCACGTTGCCTACGTCATCCTCCACTTCGCTCAGGGGCATCCACTCCGACTCACCACCGACTTCTGCCTGGCTGTCCTTGCTACTGGCACGGGCGATGGTGGCAAAGTCCGCACCACTGGCGATCCTGCTCCGCAGCTCCTCCGCCGCACGGCGGGCGTCAGGAGTCTGCTTCAGGATCGTCACACTCTGCAGCTTCACATAGCACGGCCTGCTCAGGCCAGGCCGCAGCCGCTCAAAACAGGCGCGCGCCTCTGCATCCGAGATCTCCACATCTCCTGCAATCCTCTGGCGTGTCATCTTGATCTTGAACTTCCGCGTGCAGCGGCTGCGAAACTCCGCCATCGACCAGCCCTTCCGGGTCAGATCGGCCAGCAGGGCCTCACGATCTCCCATAAACTGGTGTTTGATGGCATCTTCCACCTCCTCGTCCACAAATTCCGGCTTGATGATGCCGCCGAGACGACGGAACTCATTGATCAGGAGCTGCTCGTCGATGAGCACGTCAAGCGCGGTGCGTTTCTTTTCTTCCAGCCCATTCTCCCGCTTGTCCGGCTCCACTGGAAATTCGCTGCGCAGAAGGTCTTCCTGCTCCTGGAGGTGGTAACGAAGATCTTTCGGCATGATCGGCGCCCCATCCACCGTGGCCAGAGGCAGGTCTGCAGCAGCGGCTGCGGAAACGAGCAGGAGAGAGGCGAGGAGCAGCTTCAAGGTGGGCGCGGGTTAAGTGCTCCGATTAAAGGAAGAGCTGAAGTGCATGGCAAGCCCGAATGCATAAGCCCGGGGCTTATGCGGTGGCGGCACACAGTCCCGGGCGGCAGCGAATCTGCCAGCAGGTTCACTCCCTTTTCAGGCCCTGCTTTTTCTTTTGTCCCTCAATGGATTCCAGATCGTCATCCGGTGCGCCATCTGCCTTCGGATCATTGGTGATGCCGACACTCCACGACCTTTCGGGTGCATCTTCTCCTCCCGGATGCTGCCCCTTGTAGCCAAATCCTACATAGCCATGCCATCCTTGCTCCGGGGCGGGCGGAGGAAACGCACTGCTTTGACGGTTTCTCTGATCCCATGTTTGTGACCGATATCCATCAGACCCTGTCTGCTGCCTGAGCTTTTCCTTCTGCAGTGCCATGTTTTTTGCAATAGTCTCTGGTTCCATGCGCTTCACCTCATCATCTGTCATCCCAGGAGGTCGCACCGTCACCTCTCGATAGCTTGGTCGCTCCGGCTGAGGGGGCTGCAATGGTGGCATCTGTGAGTCAGGAGGCGGGATTTGGCCAGCCAGACCTTGCGGCGTCTTCGACAGCCCGGGGGCGGCCTGCCCGCTTAGGTTTCGTGGCACGCCTTGTTTGTCCAGCGTGCGCTCCGCACCATTGCGCCATTGGGACTTGTCCGTGGCCATCTGCGCTCCCAGGCCCTGCTGCTCCTTGCCCCAGAGCAGGTGCTTCTCATCGGCATCCGCCCGCGCATCCTCAGACGCCCGCTGGTGCTGGCGGAAGGACTGCTGCCCGGCGCGTGTGCCCCAGGGAGTGCGTGGTGTGAAGAAAAGATAACCGGGTTTTTTTGAGTTCGGGTTCATGCCAGAACTCCCTGGGACGGATTTTCAGGCTGCAAGAAGTTTTCTTGTTAAATGTGGTATAAAATACCACATGCCGATTCACCGGATCGTGCATGCCTGCCGCGTATCACGAAGGCTGAAGCCGTGGAGATGCCATGTGCGCCACCCGTTTGAAACTTGAAACTTGCAACTTCAAACCGGCCTCTCCCCGTCCAGCGCCTGCTTCACAAAATCAAAGTCATACGCGCCATACGAGCTCCCGTGGGGCAGCGGGTGCTTGTTGTGCTGGTGGCGTGGGGCGCACTCGTGGCGGTGCTGCCTGCGCCAGAACTCCGCCCCCGTCCGCCGCGCCTGCGGCAGGCTGCGCATGCCCGAGGCCGTGCGCTCCGCGTTCACGATGTTGGAGATCCGCATGGCCTCATTCTCCTTGTGCTCAGGGCCTGCGTCCCGTGCATCCGCCACCGGCACCACCGCATCCAGCGCCGTGCGCCCGCTGTGCATGGCCGCCGCGTAGTCCCGGCCCTGTGCCTGCCTGCCGCCCCGGCGCGCCTGCTGCAGCGCCGCATGCGCGTGCGCCTGCTGCAGCACATGGCCCAGCTCATGAGAGATCGTGGCCCCGGTCATCCGCTGCGGATTGAGGTGCAGCGTCACCTGGCCGTCAGCGTCCGTCTCCGTGCGGGAGAGGCCGTGGGCGCAGGGCCGCACCGTGATCCTGCCGGGCAGCCGCGCCACATGCGCCAGCAGCGCCGCCGCTGTGGGAGAGCCGGCCGCCTCCGCCCGCACCGCCTGCAGCACCCGCTGCACGAAATCCCTGCTGCAGCCCTCAAAGGCAAAGCACCCCGTACCCTGCGGCAGATGGCTGCACGCACGCACCCCGCCGCTGCGGGGCAGGGGGCGCGCGCCCTCCGCCGTGCGTGCATCATCATCATTGTCAGCATCAGCCCGGGGGCTCCGGGCACGCACGGCAGGCAGGTGGGAGGCGGCAAAGAGAAACGACATGTACAAGCTCTTGGGCCAGCCCTGCCGGGCGCAAGTCTTTTTGTGTGCTCTGCCATCATGGAAAGTGGTATGATATGCCACAGCCGGTGCTGCATGCAGGCCAGCGCAGCCGCCGCCAGCAGCCCACGGATAGTACAGCGTGATACGAGCGCTTTCAGGCTGGCTGGAGTGAGCATGCCGCATGCTCATCCATCCTAGGTGATCTGCAATGGCAAAGCGGTGGGCGGATGGGAAGATGAAGCCGCATCATCCAGATTTCATGCCTTCATCACCACCACAAAAGCCTTGCTGTCTCATCGTGCTGATGGTGAAATCTTCGGCATGTCTTTTCTCTTAATGAGATTTTTTGGCCATCCGCTCCGGGTCGCATGCGGCATGGCCGCCATCCTCGGCATCACGCAGGTGCCTGCTGGGGCTCAGGAATACTTCCCCTCACCTGGCGACAAGACGAGCCCCCGGCCCCTGCCATGGGAGGAGAGCGGCCTGCGCGCCGCACTGGCAGATGCCTCGCTGGAGGTGCGCTCGCAGGCGGTGTTTCACATCACGCACAATCGCTGGGCGCGCCTCCTTCTCACGGCCAAGGACCTGGAGCCGCTGCTGCAAAGCCCCAATGAGGAGATCAAAAAACAGGCGGTGGAGGCGCAGGCACAGCTCTCTGCCACGCCCGCACCCGGCGGCGCAGAATCAGCCGGGAAGAAGCACGATCCCTCTCCGCCCGAGAGTGCGGAGGCTGCGCAAAAAGCGCCCGTGGAGATCGCGCCGGAGCGGGTGAAGGAGCTGCTGACCCAGCTGCATGATCCGCACTTCTATGATCGTGACCATGCCGTCAAGGCGCTGGGCCGCGCCGGCACGCTGGCCACAGAGGAGATGGTCAGTGCCCTCGTGCCGATGCTGCAGGACCCGAGCCTCCGCGTGGTCTGCAGCGCCGCCCTTGCCCTGCGGGACATGGGCCGGGAGGAGGCCGCCTGCCGCGAGGCGCTGCTGCGCCTGCTCAAGGCTTACAAACCGTTGCCGGAAGAGACTGGCTTTTTGGAAAGCCTCGGCGCTTTCAGCCTGGATGAGATATTCTACGTTATGACGGCGGCGGATTTGGAGTCGTCACCTGAATTCATCTCCCAGATCGTGCGTCAGCTCAAAGACCCGCTGCTGTTCATGCGTTCAGAATACACCCGCTCGGCGGTGTCCAGCTTTGTGCAGGGCATGGGGCCAAAGATCTCCCCGTATCTGAAGGATCTGCTGCCGCTGCTGCAGGATGCAAACCCCAACGTGCAGCTGCATGCGATGTATGCCCTGCTCGATGTGGGAGATGAGGCCGCGCCCACCGTGGCTCGTGCACTGCTGCCGCTCTTCACGAGCACGGATGACCACGTGAGGTACCTGACCGCGAATTACTGCTACGCGCTGGGCCCTGCCGCCGCCCCGGTGGTGGTGCCTGCGCTGCTGCCCTTTCTAAGGAAGACCAATGATGCGAGCAGGCTGCGCGCCATCATCTCACTCGGGCGCCTGGGCCCGTCGGCTGCACCTGCGGCCAGAGAGCTGCTCGCCGTGCTCGACCACCCGGATACGGAGCCAGTCGGGCATCAGGGTGGATTTTCCCAGCACGCCGCAGCGGAGGCTCTGGGGCAGCTCGGCCCCGGTGTGGAGCCCCTCGTCGTTCCGGCGCTGGTGCAGCATTTCAAAGACGGAGACGCGATGCTCGGTTTCAGCATTCTGCGTGCCTTTGAGTGCATGGGTGCAGCAGCCGCGCCTCTGGCCATCCCCGCCGCACTTCCGCTGCTCCAAAGCACCGACGGCCAGATCAAGGTGTGGGCCTGCGAGACCATCAGACTCTGGGGAAACTTCCAGCGCGATCCCGCCTGGCAGTGCGCCGCACTCGCAGGTGCCACCGCCGTCACCAAGGAGGAAGACTTACCGTACCTCCGCTACTCCCTCTACCTCTGGTCCGGGCACGATCCCGAGCTGCTGCTGAGCGTCCGCTGGCTCGGCCATCCCGCCGCCCCTCCCATGCCTGCAGGCGGCGCAGCCCTCAGCGCCGCAGAGCAGCAGTCCGTGCTGCACATGCTCCACACCCTCTGGGCCCACAGCGCCAAATATCCAGCGCTGCGCCAGGAGATGGCCGCACGCATCGCCGATTTCGCGCAAAGCATCACCACCGCGCCGGATGAAAAGGTGGTGGAGCTGCTGAAGAAGATGGATGAGCTATTGAAAGCCGACACCATCAAAGAAACCCAGCCTGCATCCGCCAAGGCGCGCAGCACTGTGCAGAGAGCGCTGACGCGTGGCTGACAGAGAGAATCGTTGGGAACATCAAGCCGTAATCTTGAGCCTCGGAGATGCCGCTCAGTCCTCTTTCGTCGCTGCTCCGGACTTGGCAGGGCTCTCCTTCGTCTGCTGCTCCTCCAGTGCGGCCCACCACTGCTTCAGTGCCTCTTGGAGCAGCGGCTCATCCTCCTTGTCTTTCAGCCGCAGGTGCTTTCCCTCCAGCAGCTCCTTGCCGGCGATGTAGGCCAGGTAAACATCCCGCAGCCAGAGACACACGGGTTCTGAATAGTCTGGCAAGCTGCCGGGAAGAAGCCGGCGGGCGTACAGGTCATACACATCGTGGTCGATGCTGGTATAAGGAAACAGTTCACGGTTGTTTTTGACACGCGTCCACGCCCAGGAGACGGGATAGACGTACTCCACTGAGATTGAGTTATAGTTCGCATTCAGCATGTCATAGTAGCCCACGATGTCCGTCAGTGCATCGGAGGCGGGGTGTTTCATCCAGTCCGTGAGCACGCGGCAGGTGACCTCCACACGGTCCTTTCCGCAAAAAATCGCTTTTTGCGCGGCGAGGTAGGAGTCCGCCACCTCATCCAGCATTCGGGCGTCCGCAGTCTTGATCCAGGGGGCATAGGGGCGCTGGCTGCCATCCAGCCTGCTGAGCCTGAAACCGGCAAAATAGAGCGTGAGATTCTGGCGCAGCCACAACCGGGACTTTTTTTGGATGGAGGTGTCACTTGACTGCAGTGCATCATGCAGCAGGGCACCCAGAGCTCCCTTGTACTCGCCCGGGCTTCTCTGCTCAACCCGGCCATCCCTGACATCGATCTCAAAGAAGGCCGGCCAGAAGGGGTAGATGACGAAGGGCGGATTTTCGAAAGGTGAAAAGCCGGAGTCATACATCGTCCAGAAATGTTCCCGCAGCACAGAGACATCTTTTTTCCATCCTGACGGCGGGAGCATGAGGTCCTCCATCCGTTCAATGGTCAGCGGCGCGGGCTGGAGCTCTGCGGCGCTGCTGTGCCCAACCCAGCCGTGGCAGGCGAAAACGCATGCCAGGAGATTAACGAGTGAGACCAGAGAGAAGGCTGAACATGTCTTCATCGGCATGGTAGTCAAAAGTGGGTGCGGGAGTGTGGTTGTTTTGACCGGCAGGCTTCCGATACACGACCTCAGCACCTTTGAAAAGGCTGATCGGGTACGCGGAGATGTTTAGCCCGCCATTCTGGTTTCCGCCAAGGCAAAAGACCTGGGTGCCATCTTTGCTGATGCCTATCACGGTGGCCACATGCCCTTTGGGCAGCTCCGCCAAGGCGCGCAGCACTGTGCAGAGAGCGCTGACGCGTGGCTGACAGAGAGAATCGTTGGGAACATCAAGCTGCAATCTTGAGCCTCGGAGATGCAGCTCAGTCCTTTTTCGTCGCTGCCCCGGACTTGGCAGGGCTCTCCTTCGACTGCTGCTGCTCCTCCAGTGCGGCCCACCACTGCCGCAGTGCCTTTTGGAGGAGCGGCTCATCCTCCTTGTCTTTCAGCCGCAGGCGCTTGCCTTCCAGCAGCTCCTTGCCGGCGATGTAGGAGAGCAGCACGTCCCGAAGCCAAAGACAGACGGGATCTGAGGAAGCCGGCAGTGTGCCAGGGATAAGCCGGTAAGCATACGCATCCAGCAGGTCGGAATCGATGGTGGTGGAAGCTCTCATGGTCAGATTTCCCTTCTCGCGTCCCCATACCCACCGGACCGGGTAGATGTGATCCACCGCGATGGAGGCATCGCTGGCCTGCAGCATGTCATAGTAGCTGACGATGTCCGTCAGAGTCGTGGAGTGCGGATGGGTGATCCATTCAGTGACCTGCAAAGCCGAGATCTCCTTCTGCGCCTTTCCTATCCGCATCAGCTTCTGCCCGGCCACGTAGGCGTCTGCCATCTGGTCCAGCCGCTGCGCATCCTCCGGCTTGATCCATGGCGCATAGGGCCTCTGCCCCCCGATCTTGCTCAGCCTGAAGCCGGCAAAGCAGAGGACGAGATTTTGGCGCAGCCACAGGGCGGACTTTCTGCGGATGGCGGCGTCGGGGGATTCCTGTGCGTCTGAGAGCAGCTCTGAGAGATTGTACCCAAAAGACCGCAACATGCGGTCTTTGACCTGTCCGTTCTCCACGCCGAGTTCAAAAAAGGCCGGCCAGAATGGATAGACGATGAACAAAGATGGTTCGCCCGGAGGATCGTCGCCGACCGTGCGGGTCTGCCAGAAATGAGCTTTCATCACCTCCTGGTCCACCTTCCAGCCCAGCGGCGGCAGCATAAGATTCTGCAATTCTTCAGTGGAGAGCTGTGGCTGCCCTGACGCAGCAGTGCCCGCCATGACGGACGAGCCGACAAGGAGGATAAGAAGGCATGCCTTCGCCTTAACGAGTAAGACCTGCCAGGATGTCGAAGGTCGATGGATCGGCATTGTAGTCAAAGGTCGGTGCGGGGGTGTTGTTTTGCTGACCCAAAGGTTTTTTGAAGACGATGGTGGCGTCCTTGTATTTGGCAGCTTTGGCAGGGTCTGTAAATGCACCAATCGGGTAGGCCGAAATATTTAATCCATCATTTTGATTTCCGCCAAGGCAAAAGACCTGGGTGCCGTCCTTGCTGATGCCTATCACGGTGGCCACATGGCCTGTTTTATCATTTTCGTATCGGATGTGGTAAACGTCTCCCACCTTGATTCCTCCAGCATTGGGGCCGCTTGTTTTTCCCCACTTGCGCCAGTTTCCGGCCCAGGCTGCATTGCCTGGCGGCGCGATTTTTGCCTTGCCCATGGCTTTCCCCATGGCTGTGCCGCACCATGCGGCTTTAGTTGGGTCTATACCCAGTGCGCTGACAAGAGCGGAGTTGGCCGAGCCATTTTTGTTTTTTTCCCTTTCGCCGAAACTGGGTGCGAAGATGAAAAAAGAAAAGCCATGCCCAAGCTCTTGGGTCCGATCTGCCAGGCGAAAGCACATGAAATGCTTTTTCATCATAGAATATGGTAGTATAGGCGCTGCACTGATGCTTCAAGAAAGCACAGCACCATTCCATCACCGCCCCTTCGCATCTGCCGCCAGCGCGGCCTGCACCTGCCGCAGTGCGGTGGCGCAGTCGGCGGTGGTGTCTTCGGCCAGCTGGGTGGAGAGCGTGCGCAGGACATTGCGCGTGGGCTCATCCAGCGGTCCTGCCTTCATCTGCGCGGCCACCATCTGGCTGGTGCGGCGGGCCATGGCCTGGCGCAGCGCGGTGTGGCCGGCATCGGCACCCGCGCTGTGCGGCCACAGGCGGGAGATGAGGCCCAGCACCTCCTGTGGCGGGGTGTCTCTCAGCGGCGGGTCGATGTCTGTCCGCCCGAGCCAGCGCACGGCCTGGAGGTGTGCGGGCGTGCGGCCCAGCCAGAGGTAGAGATAAAAGCGATGCTCGGGATACGGCCCTACCACGTGAGTCCACGCCAGCAGGTCCGCCACTTGTGTGTCAGACACAGGGTGGATGCCCGAAACACCCAGCGCCTGGCGGCAGGCGAGGTCCAGCTCGTATTCCATCCCCACTTTCGAGGTGAACAGCAGCTCCAGCAGGCGCTGCTGCGTCTGCGGCGGCAGCTTGTCTCCCATCTGCGCCAGGGCGTAGGCGGCATCCCAGGGCGTCTGGCCATTGCCCACCTGATTCTGGATGACTCTGAGCAGCGCCTCCTGGGCCTCTGGCGTCATCTTCTCACCCATATTTCCGAGGGCAGGTACGGCAGCCTCGAAGGGGGACTCGTCCAGCATGCTCATCTTATCGGTTTCCGCTTCCAGGTCGGCGGGAGAGTTGTTCTCTGCTCTGGCTGGAGTGGCATTGGCGGTCGCGGGTGCTGTGGCGGGTGCAGGCACTGTGTCTGGGGCGGCGGGGGGCACGCCGGGCAGAAAGGGGTCTGGCGTCAGGCCGCCGGAAGACGAGGCAAAGGGGTCCTGATGCCGGCGTATGTTTCTTTGCAGGATGCCCGCCAGCGCCGGAGCGGCCTCCGGCGGCATGTGTGGGCCGAGGTGCTGCATGGCCACCACGGTGCTGTAGTACAGGCTGCGCGGCAGGCTCCTGTCCTGCAGCAGTGCCAGCAAAGCCCGCCTGGCCGCTGGTGTGGCGCTGGCACCCAGGCTGCCCAGTGTCTGTGCGGCCATGCTGCGAACGTACGTCCCGGCCTTCTCATCCTGCAGGCAGGTCAGCAGAGCCTGCTGCACCTCCGGTGGCAGGGCACCGCGCGCTGCGAGCCGCTGAAAAAACTGCTCTGCGAGGGTGCTCAGCGTGTCTCTGCCTGCCTCCCGGTCCAGAAACTCCTGCAGCAGCACGTGGATGACGGCAGCGTCCGGCTGCGGGCGTACTCCGCTCAGGGCACGCAGCGACGGGCCGTCCACCGGCAGCCGCTTTTTCCGCGCGGCGTGCGCGCTTTTCAGAAAGCCGGACACCAGCCGCTGCTGAAAGGCCGCGGGCATTTCCGGCCCGGCCAGAGCCAGGGCATTCTTCATCTTTTCTTGAAACAGGAAGTGGGACTTTCTGGTATCCGCGTCCGCATTCTCCGGCGGTGCCTCGTCATGCGCAGCCAGCAGCGCCTGCTGCACCTCCGGTGGCATGTGCTTGCCCAGCAGCGCCAGGGCATGGGCTGCCATGGTGCGTGAACTGTCCCAGGCACGCGGATCGCGCACAGTGGAGAGGAGATACTCCAGCGCCTGCGGCGGCATCTGCGGCCCCAGGCGGCCCATGGCCTCCGCCGCATGGCTCCGCAGTCCGGAGGGTGTGCCTGCATCCAGCAGCAGGCCCAGCAGAGCCTTCCTCACCTGTGGCTGCAGACCCACACCCACGCGTGCCAGGGCATCCGCTGCATAGTCTTTTGCGGTATCATCCGCCTGCGGGTTCTGGATGAATGAGAGCAGCGACTCCTGCGTGGCGGGAGTCATGGCGGGGCCCAGTGTTTGCACAGCCTCATAGGCATCCGCCATCATCATAAAGCTGGGGTTTGGCTTTTGAATCAGAAGCGCCGTCTCCATCTGCGCCTCGGGGATCATGCTGCCGCCCAGCCTCCACAGGGCTTGCCAGATCCTGGTCTTTGCCAGGAAATCCACGCTCTCGTCCTTCAGCATGCGCAGCAGCTCGCGCTGCACCTCCGGCGGTGTCTGCGCGCCCAGCTGCACGGCAGCCTCCGCCGCCAGCGGCTGCATTCCCCCGTCTGAGAGCGCCAGCCACTTCAGCCACTGCTCGGTGGAAAAATGAAACGGCAACACCCACTTTTTATCCTTGCAATAGCCCAGCGCGTAAAGCTGCACGCTGGCTGCCGGATCATTCAGCGCCGCCTCGATGCCCGCGCGCTGCCACGGCGCAGGCTCCTTCTCCGGCGGCATCCGTGGCATGGGTGGCGATGCCAGTGCACCGAGCTGCATGCAGGCCAGCGCTGCCGCCGCCAGCAGTCCACGGGAGGTACAGCGCGATACGAGCGCTTTCAGGCTGGTCGGGGAGAGCATGCCGCATGATCATCCATCCTAGGTGATCTGCAATGGCGAATGGGAATGCACGGCCAGATCAGGTTTGGTGAGCCGAATCGTGTGGTATTTCATGCCAGTCTTTCTGCAGTCTGGAAATCTGGAAATTTCGGTGCGAGCAGCGAGCCATGATCAGACTCAGAGATCACCACTTCACTTGGTTCCTAAAAATTGCCAAACAACACAAACGCCAGCATCCACACCATCAACGGCCAGTTGAAATGCAATGCCCCGTGCCACCAGTCCCAATGACCTGACCCGTCAATCTGGTAAAAGCTCGCCCTGAGTATTGTCACGAGATCCTGCCTGCATGGCGGGGCCAGTGCGGGAGCCGCTTCCTGTGAACAGGTTGTTTCATTTTGGGCTTCCTTCTTTTGCGGCGGCGGGCTTGACGATTCCCGGCATGAATCCCTCGATTTGAGCATCGACCTTGTCATAGTCCCCTGTCCAGGAAAGTGCCTTCTCAAAGTCTCCTACAGAGGAGATTTTTTCGACATCTCTCCGAATGATGTCTTCAATTGCGGAGGCGTTGGCGTCAGCCGGGCTCTGATCTTTGGCAATGCTATCAAAGGATGTTAAATACCAGACATCTTTGGGGACGACCAGACGGATGTAATCACCAGCCACGATGATCATTTGACAGGTCAGCCGCTTGTTCTTGTAGGTGTTGAGAATCAGGCTGCGATAGGTGTTAAAGCCACCTCCGCCTGTGGGGTCTTGTGTGCCGTCGGGGTTGCCGAGGCCGCGAAAGTCCGCTTTGGAAAAAATCTCCGCCAGCTGCGTTCTGCCCTTGAGTGTCTTTGACCGGTAGCCGGTCAATGTCTCAAAGCTGTCTGACAGGCTGTCCAAGATCCTCACCTCGTCGGCGTCCATGATCGCATTTTTGATCAAGGTGTTGGCGTTGGTCTCTTCAGCGAAGGAAAAACGCATGCCAGCCTCCATTAAAACCAAGGCCACCAGCAAGAACCGCATGAATTTGAGATGCATGGTCTAGGGGATTGGTTGGGCCTGAATGAGCTCGCCCTCAAAGGAGTTGGATCGGTTGTTCATGGGGCCTGTCACGGCATCAATCGTGATCTTTGATCCTTTGCCAAGAGATTTTAGAAGCTCATTCAGATAATTTTGCCCTGCCTGCCCCTGTCCCACCCGGCATCCTCCAAAGTGGATGTGGCCGTCCGGGGCCATGACACTGGAGATGATCTTCCATGCTGTAGATTGTGGTGAGAGAGAGGTTTCGTTATCGTAAGAGCCTGGAAATCGGCCAAAGCGCTGATTGCCAGGTATTCCGTGGTCTAGTATGACCAGATGGGTAAATCCTCCTTTGTTCTGCGCTGCCAGTGCGTCAAGTTTCCTGACCCATCCTGGATCTGAAATGTCTATGAGTCTGGGGTTTGTGGTGGCACCTGAATAATCCTGCAGCATCCCCAAAGCCTGCTGCTCCATCGTTGTGCCGCTGCTGTATTGACGAAAAAGATCTCCGACGGCTTTTTTGTTGTATAAAATGACCACATTAGCTCCCCTCGGGAAAACAAAGTACTTTTTAAGTTCAGGCGGGGCGGGTGCTGGGGACTGTGACACTGCAGGCGCATTTGGTGGAGGATTTGCCGCCGGACTCTGTGCCTGAGCAACTGCTTGTGGCTGCACGGCAGGCTTGCCGCCCGGTGTCTGTGTCGGTGGATTGGCTCCAGGCACCTGCTGCTGCGCGGCAATAGCTTGCGGGGCTCCATGAAGACGCTGCTGCGCCGTTGGTCCGCCGGCCCCACGAGCTTGCTGCTGCTGTCTAGAGTAGGCATCGGGAGCCCTGCGTTCTTCAATCAGGCGGCTGCTGGTTGCCACTGAAGGGCTAGCGGCGATGGAGCCCGCCGCATCCGGCCCACGCCGCGCTGGCTTCCCTGCGGCTGGCCTCGGCCCCCGTAGCTTTGGCGTCCGCTCCAGTCCGGTGAGGAAGAAGGCGCACGACCCGCCCGTTGGGCAGGCTTGCCATCCCCTTTGATTTCTGACAGATGCTGGTAGAAGCCGGTATCGGGTGATGCAGTGCCGATGTCCTCCGGACGAACATTGAATCCAGAATCGGGATGATAGGACCCGCTCTCAGGTGGGTGATACCACGAGCTGGTGTCATCATGCTCTCCATGCTCCGGGGCTTCGTCATGCACGCCGCCAGGTGGGGCGTCCTCATCATGCTCAGCACCGGCATCCGGCCCATGCTCGCCATCCGCACGCCGGGGTGCGGAAACCGGTGCCGCAGAGTCCGCACGCCTGCGCTGCTGTTGCTGCTCCGCCAGCTCCTTCAGCCTGGCCATCCAGTCGCTGGCAGCACCGCTGCTGCGCGGGGCAGGGGAGCCGCCGGTGCTGCGTGCGGCCTCAGGCTCCGGCATGCGCCCCTCCAGATGGCTGCTGGCCCGCACCCCGCCGCTGCGCGGCATCGCCTCCGGGTTTTCATCATGATCATCATCCTCCAGTGCAGGACGACGGACGCGGGAGGCAGGCAGGTGCGAGGATGAGAATAGAAAAGCCATGCACAAGCTCTTGGGTCCGGTATGGAATGCGCAAGTGCTTTGTGTGTTTTTTTATGGTGGTACGTGGTATTGATCTTTTGCCATTGTAAAGGCGCGGTGGATTATGGCTTGGAGAGGTTTGCAGCAAAGCACCTCGCTAACGTCTGGCTGCGAATGCCCGCGCCCGTGAATGGGCTTCCGCCTGCTGCTCGGAGGTCAGCTCTTTTTCGTGATCTTGGATCCATTGGCTGGCTTCAGCATCGCCGCTGGCGGAGGCCAGAAGGCACCACTTCAGCGCCTCCACGGGGTCTTTGGTGATACCCGAGCCCTGGGCGTGGCATAGGCCGAGCTGGTACTGTGCCCGGGACTGGTCTTGTGCGGCGGCTTTTTGAAACCACTGCGCCGCCTGCACGGGGTCCTGCGGTGCGCCCCAGAGCCCGCGTTTGCAGATGAATCCGAGGGCCGTCTGCGCCTCGGCATGGCCGTTTTCAGCGGACTGGCGGTACCAGCGCACAGCCTCGGCTGGATCCTCGGCTACGCCATCTCCATGCAGGTGGCACTCTGCCAGCCGGAACTGAGCCGGGGCATAGTTTTGGCTGGCGGCCATCTGCAGCCACTTCACCCCGGCCGCCTTGTCCTGCGGCACGATGGAGCCTGCGAGATGCGCCACGCCGAGTCCATACTGCCCTTCAGCATCGCCTTGGGCTGCGGCTTTGCGCCACCAGCGCAGCGCCGCGGCGGGGTCCTCCGGCCGTCCGGCCCCGGTGGCATAAGCGGTGCCCATTTTGGCCTGCGCAGCCGCATGGCCCAGATCGGCTGCCTGGCCAAACCAGCGCAGGGCCTCGGGGGTGCCGCCGCTCTTCTGGCAGCTCAGGCCTTTCTCATAGCATGTTGCAGCAAAGCTTTGATCGGCGGCTGGATCACTCCAGTGCAGCGGCAGCCAGCCGAGCTGCCACGCCGCGACGCCGAGCAGGATAAACAACCCCACTAGACACAGGTGGTGCCTCATGGCCCGGTTCCCCCTGCGTTCTTCATTCCGGCTTTCCGTTCTTCATTGATCCGGGCATTGTGCCTGCGCAGGTCTTCCAGGGTGCAGTCTCCAGTGATGCCTTCCTTGAACACGGCGGTGAAATGCTCCTGCATGGCGTTTTCGTCAAATTTGCTCCGGTTGTCTCGGTCCACGATTTCGTTCACAGCTTTGAGAGCATCATTGATCGTGCCGCCTTTTGTCAATACTTCCATAAACGTTTTCATCTGGCCGGGGGCATCGCGCTCTCCGGCCTTTCCTCCTGCGGACACGACCAGGGGCACCCCGGCATCATTGAGTTTTGACATGTCATGGGCGTTCACCTCGCACCCGCTGACAAAGACCATCATCGGTGCGCCGTTTTTGCTTTGAGCGAGGTCGTCCTTCAACTGCCCGACTGAATAGCCTGTCCCCTCCTGCTTGTAGGGCAGGCCTAATATGTTTTTCCGATCATAAGAAATAGGAACCTCCTGTTTACCAGCGTTGGCCCCTCCATGAGCTGCGAGGAAGGCTTCCGCGCCTACGCGCCCTCCATGACCGCTGTAAACATAAATGTCCCCAGTTCCCAGGCTTCGGGTTCTCTCCCGGATTTGAGCGAGAGTAGGGTTGGCCTGTTTGGCATACTCCAGCCCCATGGCACCAGCTTGTGCAGACAAATCCGCAGGATTCCCAAACCATGATGGGCCCACTTCGTCAAACACCAGGCGGCCGGGCCGGGGTGGTAGTTTCCCCTGCTTGATGTCTTCTGCATATGCAGCGCGCGGTGGGGTGCTGGATGGGATTTGCTGCTGGCGCGGAGTCTCATGGGAGGCACGTGGTTGTGGTCGGCCCAGCTGCCAAGGGCCTGTTGTTTCCTGTGCCGGTGAAGCCGCATGGGCTGCTAGCAGCGCTGGTGTGGCAGGGTGCTTGTCTGCCGCTGGCCGGTTGTATCTCCGGAATCGGTTTTGGGCATTCGCCGAATCGTCATGGGGTCGGAGATAAAGATCACTGGCAGGCCCTGGCGCATAGGCAGGACCATTGGAGAATCTGGATGTGCCAGATTCTGGACGATGCACGAGGTTGCTGATCGCCGGCCTGCTCGCGAGGCCAGGGGAAGGGCGGTTTTCAAAAAGGCGGCTGGCGGGCGGAGGACGATTGGAGTCACTGCGGCTGTCGTGTTGGATATCACTCTCTTGGCCAGGAGCCTCGTCCTCATCATGCTCAGCCCCGGCATCCGGCTCATGCTCATCATCCGCGCGCCGGGGGCCGGAATTCGGTGCGGCAGAGTCCGCGCGCTTGTGCTGCTGTGGCTGCTCTGCCAGCTCCTTCAGCCTGGCCATCCAGTCGATCCCGGCACCGCTGCTGCGCGGGGCAGGGGAGCCACCTGCGCTGCGTGCGGCCTCAGGGGCCGCCACACGCCCCTCCAGATGGCTGCTGGCCCGCACCCCGCCGCTGCGCGGCATCGCCTCCGGGTTTTCATCATGATCATCGTCAGCCTCCAGATCAGGACGGCGGACTCGGGTGGCAGGCAGATGGGAGGATGAGAATAGAAAAGCCATGCACAAGCTCTTGGGTCCGATCTGCTAGACGCAAGTGTTTTGATGTTTATCCATACCAGAAAGTAGCACCAGAGCCAATGCTGTGCCGGAATAGGGGGCTGGATCTCATCTCTGTCCTGCTAATAGATGGTGTAAAAATAGTACAGGACACCGGTTCTGCCGTCGGCATTGGGGGAGAGCATGTACAAGCGCGTGGTGCGGAGGTCAGGACGGCGCACGATCGCGGCTTTGTCATCTGGTTTGAGGCGGTCCACGTTCACCGTGCCGTTAAATGGCAGGATGAGATCCACCGTGCTTTTCCAGGTGTTGGTGTCCACTGGACCAGACATCCAGGGGTGCAGCAGATGATTGGGGATGCTCGAGTTGAGCCGCTCCCATTCCTCAGCCGTGAGCATGATGGCGGCCTTGATCACGGAGGCGTTGCGTGCCGACACAATGACGGCATCCACCCTGAACTGATTCTTCGCCTTCGGCTTGATGTCTGCGAGCCCCGCGTGTGCGGCCAGCTCATCCCAGCTCTGGAAGGGCAGGGGTTGCTGGGCGATGCCTGTTTTCGGTAAGACCGCGCAGGAAATGAGCGCGAGTGCGATGAAAAGGCGGTTGCGGAAAGGGAATCTCATGCGCTGACCTTTAGGGCAGCACCCCCTGTCCTTCAAACGACAAAGGTGCAGTTGCTTCCGCAGGAATGACTCGATACGTCGGACGCTCTCCCGGGCTGCGCTGGGTAAACTCATACTTATAAGACGGGCTTCTTGACTGGATATCGAAGCTTCTTCCATGCCCCTGTTTTTCGAGGTCATGAAAGAACGAGTCGTTGATCTGGATCGTCCCGTTTTTGGGAGTGATGACTGGCACCCCTTTTGGCAGGTATTTTTGGATCATCTCCAGTGTGATCGGTATGGTGGTGCCTTGATTCTTGTTCCAGTCATACCGGTCTTTGAGTGTATAGGAAATATTTCCCTGTGTCTTCGCTGCATTGTTCTTGTCCACATGTCCTTTCATGCCAGATGAGCTGCCTGTCAGCGTGGCGCCGCCCAGGCCGTAAAAGAACTCCTCATTTCCAGGCCGTGGAAGGCCAAAATAACCTGAAAGTCCTGGTGCCAGGCCGGACACGAGCGTGTCCCAATGCGTGTCAGGAACGGCGGCGGGGCCTCCCGTGGCGGAGTGGCTGGAGCGCAGCCAGTCAAACATGCTTTTCTTCTCAAGGGCGTTCTTGTCGGGATGCGTACCGAAGTAGTCCAGGATCTTTTTGCCTCCATCTTTCATCACGTCAAACTTTGCCAGATTCTCAAACGGGATTTCCAGCGGCCCTTCGTTCTCTGCATTCGGGCGGTTTTCCACATTGAGCCAGTGCTGCAAGTTTGAAATGGGCAGCGGCAGTTTTTCACCTTCAGGTGCTTTCAGGGACAGAAGAAGCTTCTTGAGAAGAAGCTTTTCTTCCTGAGGCGTTTTTTCATCATAATAGTCTTTGATGAAAAGTGGATTGCCTGATTTGGCTATGTGGTTCTTTAGCTCGGAGAGGTGATCTGTTTCGTTCCTTCCTGGCTGCTGCTGCTGCTGCCCGGGTGTCGCAGCGGCGGTCTGGGCGGGCGGCTGCTTCGGCATTTCATTGGCTGCATGTGGCGGCGCAGCTCCAGAGCTTTGCGGCATTGTTCCCGCTTCTGGCGCGGGGGCTCCAGGACCGGACGCAAGGGGATCTGGCGGTAAAATGCGCGCATCGGCTGCTTTCTGCGGGAGGGCCGGAAAATTTGACTGCCCCAATGTATTCGCCTGGGCTGGATGGGGGCGGGTTTCAAACAGGCGGCTTGAGCGCGGTGGTGTTCCAGGAACGTTGTGACCGCCACTATTCTTGTGGCCCGGAGGGCGGGCTGTGGAGCCTCCTGCGCTGCGTGCGGTCTCAGGCTCCGGCATGCGCCCCTCCAGATGGCTGCTGGCCCGCACCCCGCCGCTGCGCGGCATCGCCTCCGGGTTTTCATCATGATCATCGTCAGCCTCCAGATCAGGACGGCGGACTCGGGTGGCAGGCAGGTGGGAGGATGAGAATAGAAAAGCCATGCACAAGCTCCTGGGTCCGGCATGGAATGCGCAAGTGCTTTTGTGTGCTATGATGAAAACGCCGCAATCAGGTGATGAAGCAGCGAGCCATGTTCAGGCACCGCGATCATCTCCTCACCTTCTGCCTCAACCCGCCAGACAACGCAAACATCAGCACCCACAGCAGCAGCGGCCAGATGAAATGCGGCACCACACGCCACCAGTCCCATTGTCCGGTCACCGTGTGGAAAGATTCGCCCTGATTGTTGTCACGTGCTCCCGCCCACATGAGAAAACCACCCAGCGCCAGTGCAAGAACCGCGCCCAGCGGAAACACGACGGCGGCATTCATTGGGTGCGTCCTGCTGGTCACTGACTCCTGGTCTTGAGCCCTGTCCATCTCCAGGCATTTCACTGCCTCCTGGCATTCGGCACTTGAATGCGGGGCGGAGTCCAGGGACAGAGCCGCATCCCGCTCCGGCCGGGGATAGGTGCTCGGGTTCTTTCTCCAGGCCTCCAGCAGCGGCGCGTAGCGGGCGTTCAGTACTTCATCCGGCCAGGGTTTGTCTGCGAAACAGGAACTCGTTTTGAGCGCCCCGATCTGGCGGATGTTCCAGTCAAAGGCCTCCTCAAAATAATGCAGCACCGTGAAATAGCAGAAGCTGTTTTCTCCCGCCGGGTTGTGGGCGAGCCGTAGCAGCGCCAGCAGGTGGGTGACCGGCTTTTTATCCAATGCGGCACATCGCAGCAGTTCCACGATGTCCGCGTCCACTCCCAGTGCGTCAATCATGATGTCAGCTTCCAGGTTTTTCAGAACGTGTACCTCGTAAAGAAGTAGTACAGCACACCGCTTTGGCCGTCGGCATTGGGGGAGAGCATGTAAAGGCGTGTGCTATGGAGATCGGGCCGGTGCAGGATCACGGCCTTGTCGGTCATGTTCAGCCGGGTTGCATCCACCTTTCTTGCACGAAGGGGGCGCCCGGAGCTGTGAATGACCGCGCCTTTCATGAACTCGTCATAGTTGAATGGCTTGGCCTTCGGGTCTGCCTCCGTCTCGTCTTCAGCTTCCAGTATAAGATCAACTGTGCCTTTCCAGGTCTTTTCATCAATTTTGCCTGTCGTCCATGGGTTCAGCATGGGATGGCCGCCGGATTCGAGCCGGGTCCACTCCTCAGGAGTCAGTTGAATGGATGCCTGGATCAGGTTGATGAACCGGGCGCCCCAGACGCCATCATAAGTCCCATCCACTTGATATTCTTTAAGCGTTTTGAATTTGAGGCCCGTCAGCCCGGCATGCGCAGCCAGCTCTTCCCAGCTCAGAAGGTTCTCCGACTGTGGGCGCTGAGCGGCCGGCTGCTCCTCGGCCGCCGCAGGAAAAGCTGCGCAGAAAATCCATGCGACAGCGATGATCAAGCGCGCATCGAAACGAAGACCGGAATTCATTTCATGATGCTAATCCGAGTTCACCGAACCGCAAATTTTAACCAGCATGTGCTCAAGGTGTGCGTGGAATCACTTTGTACTGAAAGGGGCCGCCGGGTTTTGCCTGATAAAACTCAAGCGTCAAAGTCTCGTAGGGAGCTTCAATGTCATAATCCCTGCCATACCCTTTCTCCAGCATCTCCTTGAAAAAGGAGTCGCCTACCTGGATCTCATCACCTTTGGGAGAAATCACTGGAATATCCTTCGGGATATAGCGTCTGATTTTGTCCATGGGGATCCTTGGGTCCGGCTTCAGCAGTGTACCTTGATCGAGGTTCCAGTCGTACCGGTCGTGAAGCCGGACGTTGAAAGTTCCCCTGAACCTGACACCGCCGTTTTTGTCCACGATGCCCCTGACGCCGCTGGATGTGGCAGTCATGGGCGCTCCGCCAAAGGCATAAAAGTAGCCTTCATTCCCCGGCTTGGCGTGACCAGTTATTTTCATCGTAGGATCAGGGTGCGAACCATCAACAGGGACGTCCCAATAGGTGTCAGGCACGGCCACGCCGCCCGGTTTGGCTGCATCAGGATGGGCACGCACCCAGTCAAAGATGGTTTTCTTGCCGAGCTTCCCGTCCGGGAGTGAACCAAAGCGGTACAGCACTTTGTTGAATGCTTCTTTAACGACCGGCCACTGCATCAAGTCTTTCAATGGATGCTTTACCGGCTCCTCTTTGCTATCAACCGGCGGGCGGTTCTTGGCATTGAACCAATGCTGCAGGTGCTGGATGTAGAGTGGCAGCTTCTCTCCTTCGGGAGCTCTGAGTGAGAGAATCAACTGACGAAGCCTCAGTTTTTCCTCAAGCGGTGTTCTGTGGTCATAATAATCTTTGATGAACAATGGATTTTTGGATTTCTGTAAATAGCCCCTCAGGTCCTCATATGGCGTCTCCACATTTTGAGCGGGTGGCTGGGGTGGTGTCTTATCAGGACTTGCGGCAGGTGTTTGCGGGGAGGCCTGCTGGGGCTTCTCCTGGCTGCTGGAAGGAGGGACTGGATTGCCTGCTGGCCGTGGGCTTTCACCCTGCGGCAAAGCCGCCCCCTGAGCAGCCTGCAGTGGTGGCGAGCCATAAACGTCAGCCACATTCTGCATGAAACTGCGGGCATGCTTTCTGGCTTCCTCGGGGCCGCCGTTGTAGCGGTGCACGAGGTCATCGGCCTCCGGCCTGCCGTTGAGGACGGAATGGGAATCAGTGGCGGCATCATCATCGTGGTGCAGAGAATTTAGATCCTCGGGGGTGATGGGCAGCATATACCAAGGGCTGGTATCATCGGACGCTGAGGACGATATGCCGGGGCTGTGGCTGGAATCGGCACCGGCAGCGTGAGTGGCGCTCCACGCGGGGCGGGGTGGCTCTCCGGTGCCGAACTGCGGGCTGCGTGGGGCATGGGGGGCAGGGTAGTCCTGCTGGCGGGCCTCATCACGCGGGCGGAGGTTGCCGTCCTCATCCATGTAGTGCGGGGAGTCGCCGTTGTTGTATTGCTGGCGCACGGCATCAAAGACGCCGCTGGCCTTGGCGGCGGTTACGCCGTTCTGGTGAGGTGTGGCCTCCTCCGTGTGCTGGAGCTGGCGGCCGCTGGCCTGTGCGCTGAGTTGGGAGAGCGCCCGGTAGGGAGCCTCTGCCTCCCGCCTTTCCGGCAGATGGCTGCTGGCCCGCACCCCGCCACTGCGCGGCATCGCCTCCGGGTTTTCATCATGATCATCGTCAGCCTCCAGATCAGGACGGCGGACTCGGGTGGCAGGCAGATGGGAGGATGAGAATAGAAAAGCCATGCACAAGCTCTTGGGTCCGTTCTGCTAGACGCATGTGTTTTGTGTGCTGGTTTGTGGTTGGTATCAAGAATCCCTGTGCGCCAAGTCCTGCTCGGGGGTTGATTTCCAGCATGAGCCACACGGTCCTCAAGCCTTCGCCTCCGGCTTTGTCAGGGCATCCATCAGTTCATTTGACTTTCGTGTGTCAGGGTGGCTCCTGCCCAGCAGCTTCAGGCGGCCCTCATGGGCGCGCCGGGCATATTTCAGGGCTTCCGGCTTCTTCTTCTGCATGGCCAGGCACACGGCCAGGTGGTGGCAGGTTTCCAGCGTCTCCGCACTCTCCGCGCCGAAGGCATGCTCGCAGATGCCCAGCGTCTGGCGCAGTTCCTTTTCGGCTTCCGCAGCCTTGTGCTGCTGAGTCAGCAGGTCTGCCAGTGTGCGGCGCGACTTTACGGTTTCCCTGGCTTCCGGTCCGTGGGCGCGGGTCTCTGCGGCCAGGAGGCTGCGGCTCTCCTTCTCTGCCTCGGCGTATTGCTCCTGCGTGATCAGCGTTGCGATGATGGCCTCCTGCAGTTCCAGCACCCGGCTGTGGTCCTGGCCATAGGTCTGGATCAAGGCGGGCATGTGCCGGCGCAGCTGCGCGGTTACCTCCGCGCCCCGGTCCTCCGTCTGGCGCCATGCCAGCAGCAGCGCTATCTGGGCCTGGGTGTGCATATCCTCAGCACCGAGCACACGGAGAGAGATGTCCAGCACCTCGCCGAGCTCCTTGCATGCCTCTTCAGGCTTCTCCTCTTCGTTCAGGACACGAGCCAGAAGCATGCGCTTGCGCAATGTGTCCTCTGATTCCGCGCCAAACACCCTGGTATAAAGTGGCAGCACCTGGCGGTATTCCTTTTCAGCCTCCTCATCGCTGTCCATTTCAGCCAGCAGACCAGCCTGCGTGCAGCGGGACTCCAGGGTTTCTTTGGCCTCGGGCCCGAGCAGGCGTGTCTGCGTGGCGATGAGGCTGCGGCACTCCTTCTCCGCCTCCGCGTGTTTCTTCTGCTCCATCAGTGCGTCGAGCAGCGTGGTCTGCAGCTTCAGCACCTCGCTTTTGTCCTGGCCATAAGTCTGGATGAAGACGGGCAGGTGCTGGCGCAGCAGCGCCTCCACATCCGCATCCTGGCCCATGCTCTGGAGGATCTCCATGTTCATCACCACATCCGGCAGCGGGGAATCATCTGCGGGGCCGTGCGCGCGTGAGGCCAGGGCCAGCACCTGATCAAACTCCTTTCCTGCCTCCTCCTCTTTCTTCTGCTGCAGCAGCAGGAAGGCGAGAGACGTGCGCACACGCAGGGCGGAGGCGGACTCCGCACCATGCACCTTGTCAAAGAGGGGCTGCAGCGCGCGGTATTCGGCCTCGGCTTCTGCAAATTTTTTCTCGTCCCTCAGGATGCCAGCCAGAGAGCTGCGCTGGTGCAGAGCAGACTCGCTCTCAGGACCGAGCCGCTTGCTGTAAAAGGCGATCACGCTGCGGCACACTTTTTCCGCCAGTTCATGTTGGTCATTTCTTCCCAGGTTTCTGATGAAGTCTCCCAGCCCGTAAAGAGAAAACGTGTGCAATTCCTCCGGTTTGATCACACGCTCGCAAAGCGCCAGCACCTGCTGGTATTCCGCCTCGGCCTGCGTCCATTTCTTCTGCTGGCTCAGGGCATGGGCCAGACGGCTGCGGGTGCCCAAAGTGTCCTTGTGCTCCGCGCCGAGCACCTTGACCTGCAGCGGCAGCAGGCTGCGGCATTGCTCCTCCGCCTCCGCGTTCTTATTCTGGGCGAGCAGGGCTTTGAGGAGAAGGTTCTGGCAATGCAGTGTCTCCTTGTTTTCGGCTCCGAAGATCTTGATCTGCAGAGGGAGCACGCTGCGGCATTGCTCCTCCACCTCCGCATGCTTGTTCTGGGCAGACAGGGCTATGATGAAATAGGTCTGGCTGTGCAGCGTCTCAGAGCCCTCGGCCCCGAGCACTTTCGTCTGCAGCGGGTGCAGGCGGCGGTATAGCGCCTCCACTTCGGCGTTTTTGTTCTGGGTACCCAGCACGCGGATGAGATGGTACTGGCAGCGCAGTGTCTCCCTGTCCTCGGCCCCGAGAGTGCGCTCGTAAATGACCAGCCTCTCGCGGAGGTCCGCCTCGGCCTCCGCCTGTTTTCCCTGCCAGTACCAGCCCTCAGCCAGACGTCGGCGCGTCATCAGAGTGACTGGATCCTCAGCTCCGAGCACCCGTGTCGCAGTGGCCACGAGGCTGCGGAAGTCCTCTTCAGTCGCAGTCCCCGTAGTGAAGCTGCCTTTGGCCGCGAGCACGGCGGACTGGGCGCGCAGTGTATCCCTGGCCTCCGCGCCCAGTGCCTGCGTGCGCGCTGCCACCAGCGCCTGCGCAGCCTTCTCTGCCTCGGCGTAGCGGGCCTCCGCGTACAGCGCCTCCGCAGCCGCGAGGGCCTTCTCACCAGCCTCTGCCGCAGGGCTGTTCTGACCTGCCTTCTTCTCGCCGCCCTCCACCGCATGTGCGGGCTCCGTGCTCATGGCGGAAAAGAGCAGGGCGAAGGAGAACGCGGAGGATAGAAACGGCTTCATGGTGGGCACGGGGTCGCGGGCCATGATCAACCGCTGAGATCGGCACGTCACGAGGTTTATGACCTAAAACAAACGCTGGGTGGCTTTGTAATCCTTTGAGTCAGGCTGGGCATGGAATGCTATTCACAGGGCATTTTTCATCCCTCTTTCTGCCGCCGAAACCCGCCACCTTGGTTTTCGGGTTGATGCCCGCCAGTCCGTCGTGTGCCGCCAGTTCATCCCAGCTCAGAAAGGGAGATGTATTTTGCGCCTTGCCAGCGACTGGCAGGGACATTTATGCAAGGAGGATGAAGACGATGATGCAGGAACGGCGGAGGCTGGAATTCATGGAACAAAGCCAGGGTAAAACTCCCCGACCCTCAAACTGCATGTTTTCCGTTGATGGTGCTGGAATCAAGCGATGCGTGGGCGGCTGCCCTGGCTTGGGTTGAATAAATTCGCACCTGAAGAGAGGGCTCTTTGACTGAACATCGAAGCTGCTGCCATGCCTGGTTGAACGGGGACGATCTGCAAAACACTTTAGCCAGTGAATACCTGTTCCGGTTCAGTGATCTTCGACTCTTGGATGAAGTGTCACAATATCATCCTGGTTGCCAAACACGCCATCCCGGCCCGCCGAACGAATCTCAAGCTTGGTGTTTTTGAGGCGGCTGATTTGCAGAGGCGTCCCCCATTCATCAATGATCAGCCCGTCTTTATGCGGGTACCACTCCAACATCACATAACGAATGCCCAGCCGGTTGTTGCCATCCAGCCTGGACGTGAACTCTTTTTGGGAATTGAATTCAAAAGGCTCGTTATTGTCACGGAGATACTCCTCGTAATCGGAGCGCAGGAGTATTTCATATGCCGTGGTGCTCATTCTTTTTGGTTTTTTGGGGGGCGAACAAGCAACCATGAACAGCAGGATGGCAGCAGCGACGATGCGATGGATGGTCTGTGTCATGGCGTGAGCAGAGTCTGAATGTGGCTAATGACGGGGTATGAGGTCGTCTTGATTTTCTTGCTGAAACCGAATGTTGTCACCATGCGCATAGGCGCGGGGAGACAGTTCTGAAATGTTTCTCACATTGACAATGTCTTCTCCATTGTTCCACATCATTGCGAGTGCTCTAGCCAGATTTTCACTGATACGGAGATTGAAAATGGCCTCTTTGTCCCCGCTTGCAAGAATGTTCAGGTCTTTGTGGATCGGATCGATGGGGGAAGATAAGCCGCTTACGGCCCGAAAATCCTGCGAGTAATTTAAATAGGCTCCGGATTTGTAATCGTCCACCAAGCGCTGCAAATAAATCTTTAACAACTTGGCGCCGGCATCAAAGCTTGTGGCCGGATTGTCCAGATAACTGTGCATGATCTGAGATCCGTGGCGGTTCGGATAGGGGTTGTCTTGATAGTAGTTCAGACGCTGATCCGGAGTCAATCCAGTGGATGGCTCTGATTGCCCGTATCGGGTGTCAGGGTCATGCAATGCAGTCCATCTGTCAGCCTGGGTGGCTCCATAAAATTCGTTGTCGATCGGAATCAGTTTGTACCTCAGCGCAGTCTGGTATGCTATCTGCAGGGGGCCCGCTGACTTTGTGGTAAAAGTGTTCCTGTCAGCGAATGCATGCAGGGCATCCCAGTTTGGCGCGGCCATTTCATTGGCTGACAGGGCTGCCAGCAAGCGGGCCGGGACACCGTTTTTCTTGGCTGCATCTGCTGCTAATTGCCCGTAGGTGTCGCGGAATGCCTTGTTCCACTCATCAATTTCCTTCTGAGGGGCGTTGATATTTTCAAAGCTTGGATGATCTCCGATTCGAACTGTTGTGGTAGGAATGGCCTTTTTCGCACTTTCCGCTTCTTGCTTTGAGGCTGAGGTTGTCGCTTTCTGTGGAGTGGCGGGCTGTTGGGAGTCATCGTGGGAAGGAGGCAGGGGCGGGCTTTGACCTTGCTTCTGATTCGCGTATTGCACTGAAGTGTCTGGCCGAGACACGTAAGGTGATGGCGCAGCCCCCTTTCGAGTAGCAGTGACAGGCTGGGAGTGGTTTTTGGCCTGCTCAGGGCTGCCCTTGAAGCGGTACACGAGATCTTGAAGCCCGACCTTGGGCGTGGATGCGCCTGGGGTGCGGTGCACGAGGTCATGGACCTGCGGCCTGCCGTTGAGGACGGAACTGGAATCAGTGGCTTCATCATCATCGTGGTGCAGAGAATTTAGATCCTCGGGGGTGATGGGCGGCATATACCAAGGACTGGTATCATCGGACGCTGAGGACGATATGCCGGGGCTGTGGCTGGGCGCTCCGGCACCGAACTGCGGGCTGCGTGGGTCATGGCGGGCAGGGGAGTCCTGCTGGCGGGCCTCATCACGCGGGCGGAGGTTGCCATTCTCATCCATGTAGTGTGAGGAATCGCCGTTATTAAATTGCTGGCGCACGGCATCAAAGACGCCGCTGGCCTTGGCGGCGGTCACGCCGTCCTGGTGTGGTGTGGCCTCCTCCGTGTGCTGGAGCTGGCGGCCGCTGTCCTGTGCGCTGATTTGGGAGAGCGCCCGGTAGGGGGCCTCTGGCTCCCGCCTTTCCGGCAGATGGCTGCTGGCCCGCACCCCGCCGCTGCGCGGCATCGCCTCCGGGGTTTCATCATGATCATCGTCCTCCAGTGCAGTGCGGCGGACTCGGGTGGCAGGCAGGTGCGAGGATGAGAATAGAAAAGCCATGCACAAGCTCTTGGGTCCGATCTGCGGAGTGCAAGGCGTTTGTGGGAAGCGCCCCCCCCCACAAAAAAAACACACCCCCCGCATCCCCCCCAACTGTGGAGGGTGAAGGAATGTGGTGCTGGGCGATGTTTAAGCAAAGTTCACGGTCTTGCGCCCGTCCCAGCCTCGTTTCACACTTCCGCCCTTATCCCTCACTCATGTACGGACTCGTCAACAAAGCCATCGAAGAACTCGTCACCACGGGCTACGGGGAGGAGAAGTGGGAGGCTATCAAGACCAAGGCGGGGGTGGATGTGGAGGTCTTTATCAGCAATCAGGGCTACTCAGACGAGATCACCTACAAGCTCGTGGGCGCCGCCTCAGAGGTGCTGGGCCTCACGGTGCGGGAGGTGCTCATCGCCTTCGGAGAGCACTGGGTGCTGAAGACCGCGCTGCATGGCTACGGCGCCTTGATGCGCTCCGGCGGCGGCTCGCTGAAGGAGTTTCTCATCAATCTGCCGAATTTTCACACGCGCGTGCAGATGATCTACCCGCAGCTGCAGCCGCCGCGCTTTGAGTGCCTGGACGTCACAGACACCTCCATGAGCCTGCACTACCACACCCGCCGCCCGGGCCTCACCGACTTTGTCGTCGGCTTGGTGCAGGGGCTGGGAAAGCTCTACCACAGCCCCGCTGCGGCGGAGGTGGTGGCGCTGAAGACCGAGGGGGCTGACCACGACATCTTTCATGTGACCTGGACCCTCCCCGCCGCATGAGCACCAGCGTCACAGGCCGGATCCCCAGCGAGGATTTTCTGCGGGCTTTTCCCTTCTACTTTGCGTGGGATGAGCACGACCGCCTCGTGGAGACCGGCCCCTCCCTGGTGAAAGTGTGCCCGCAGGCCGCGCCCGGCGTGCCTGTGCAGGACCTCTTCATAGCCATGCGCCCGGCGGGGGAGTTTGGCGATGTGCTGGCCCGCACCCTGCCGGACCACCTGCTCCTCCTCATGAGCCGCCAGACGCAGTGCATGCTGCGCGGCCAGGTCATCCTGCTGGATGAGCCCCGCCTCGGCATCATGCTGGCCACGCCCTGGCTCACCGACCCCGAGCAGGTGGAGACCCTGGGCCTCACCATGGGAGACTTTGCCGTGCACGACCAGACGCTGGATCTCCTGCAGGTGCTGCAGTCCCAGCGCATGGCGTCTGAGGACCTCATCCGGCTGAACAAGCGCCTCACCGAGCAGCGCACCCTCCTGCGGGAGCAGGACGCCTACTCGCGCAAGCTCGCCCTCGTGGCCTCCCGCACGGACAATGCCGTCGTCGTCACAGACGCGCAGGGCCGCATCGAGTGGGTGAATGAGGGCTTCACCCGCATGACCGGCTGGCACATGGCCGAGGTGCTGGGGAGAAAGCCCGGCTCATTCCTCCAGGGCCCGGGCACAGACCCCGCCACCGTCCGGCTCATCAGCAGCTCCCTGCGCACGCACTCCGCCGTGCAGACGGAAATCCTGAACTACCACCGCTCCGGCCGCAGCTACTGGAGCGCGCTGGAGATCCAGCCCATCCGCAACGAGGTCGGAGACGTGGTCAATTTCATGGCCATCGAGAGCGACGTGACGCAGCGCAGGCTCGATGAAAAACGCCGCAGGCTGGAGTACTCCGCCAGCCGCATCCTCGCAGAGTCCGGCAGCATGCGGCAGATCTGCGCGCGGGTCATTCAAAAGATGTGCCAGCAGCTCGGCTGGCCGGCGGGCTTTCTCTGGATGCTGGATGTGGATGAAAAGACCCTGCGCCTGGCCGAGCTGTGGCATGACCCGCAGCAGGACCTCGCCCCACTGGTGGCGCTGAAGCAGCAGACGGCCTTTGCCGCAGGGGAGGGCACGCCGGGCCTCGTGCTGGAAAAGGCGCAGAGCCAGTGGATCCGGGACCTGGCGCTGACCACGGACAATCCCCGCGCCGTCACCGCGCTCACCTGCGGCCTGCGCGGCTCCCTGGGCTTTCCCATCATCGCAGGCGGGCAGGTGCTCGGTGTGGTGGAGCTCTTTGCCTCCGAGGTGGTGGACCCCGACGATGCGCTGCTGCAGGCGCTCTCCAGCATCGGCAATCAGATGGGCCAGTTCATCGTCCGCAAATGCTCCGAGGACCAGCTGGCCCGCTCCAATGCGCTGATGAAGGCCGTGGTGGACGGCGCGGCGTACACCATCATCTCCTGCACGCCGGACGGCACGATCACCACCTTCAACAAGGCTGCGGAGATGCAGCTGGGCTACACGGCGGAGGAGATCATCGGCCGCACCACGCCCGCCATTTTTCATCTGCCGGAGGAGGTGGAGGCGCGTGCGAAGGCACTGAGCCAGGAGCTGGGGTGCACCGTGGAGCCGGGCTTTGAAGCCTTTGTGGCCAAGTCCCGCCTGGGCACGCCGGACGAGAATGAGTGGACCTATGTACGCAAGGACGGCTCCCGCTACCCGGTGCGGCTCAGCGTCACCACCTTGTTTGATCCTCAGGGGAAAATCATCGGCTCCCTGGGCATCGCCTCGGACATCACGGCGCTGAAGCGCTCCGCCCAGGAGCTGCTGCAGGCCAAGGAGATCGCCGAGGCGGCCAGCCAGGCCAAGAGCGACTTCCTCGCCACCATGAGCCATGAGATCCGCACGCCCATGAACGGCATCATCGGCATGTCCTCCCTCCTTCAGGACACCGAGCTGGCCCCGCGCCAGCGCGAGATGGTGGACGCAGTGCGCCTCAGCGGAGAGGCCCTCATGACCATCATCGAGGACATCCTGGACTTCTCCAAGATCGAAGCCCGCAAGCTCGACCTCGTGGAGGAGGAGTTCCGCCTCGACTCCGTCATCAGCGGTGTCGTGGATCTCCTGCAGCACAAGGCCGCCTCACGCTCCATCGCCCTCATCGTCCGCGTCGCGCCAGACGTGCCGGAGTCCTTTCTGGGAGACCCCGGCAGGCTGCGGCAGATCCTCATGAACCTCGTGGGAAACGGCATCAAATTCACCGACGAAGGCAGCATCCGCATCCAGGTCAGCCGGCTGGGCACCACCCCGGATGGCGCGGCGGATCTGGAGATCAGCGTCACGGACACCGGCATCGGCATGACGGAGGCGCAGCAGGGGCAGCTCTTCCAGGCCTTCACGCAGGTGGACAGCTCCAGCAAGCGGCGCTTTGGCGGCACCGGCCTGGGCCTGGCCATCTGCAGGCGTCTCGTGGAGCTCATGGGCGGCAGCATCGGCGTGGAGAGCCGCCACGGAGAAGGCTCCCGCTTCTGGGTGAGGCTGCCACTGCATATCATCGAAAGCCAGAAGATACCAGTCCAGGACACACCGTGCGCCTTTGCGCCGCCCGCCCACACGCTGCCCGCAGACGGCATACGCCCGCACATCCTCCTGGTGGAGGACAACGAGGTCAACGCCCGCATGGCCTCCATGATGCTGGAAAAGCAAGGCTGCCCCGCCGAAGTGGCCCGCGACGGGGAGGAGGCCGTGGAGCGCTTTGCCAGCGGTGTGTATGACGGCATCCTCATGGACTGCCACATGCCGAATATGGACGGCTACGAGGCCACCCGCGCCATCCGCCAGCTGGAGGCCAGCCCGCTGTGGACACGCCCGCGCTGCCGCATCATCGCCATGACGGCCAATGTGCAGGCCGGTGAGCGCGAGCGCTGCCTGGAGGCCGGCATGGACGACTACCTCTCCAAGCCCCTGCGCGCCAGACCGCTGCTGGAGGCGCTCAGCCGCGTGCACATCCTCTCCGCCGGTGCAGACGCCGTCGGCACCGCGTGTGCCGCACCTGCAGCAGACACCCCGGCCACTGCAGACACCACCGCATGCTGGTCTGCCGAAGACGACGCCGCAGCCCGCCAGGCCGTGCAGCAGCTGGCAGAGGAGCTGAGCGCGCAAGACGCCGTGGACCTCATCGAGAGCTGGTGCAAAGACACCCCCGCCCGCATCCAGGAGCTGGAGCAGCTCTCCGGCGGTGAGGACCAGGCCACCCTGCGCCGCACCGCCCACACCCTCAAAGGCAGCAGCTCCCTCTTTGGCCTCACCACCTTTCACACCCTCAGCCGTGATCTCGAGCACAGCGCCGCTCAAAACCAGCGCGCCGACCAGCCCGCCCTCATCACCCGCCTCAAGCAATCCTACGAGACCGCCCAGCCCGAGCTGCGCAAGCTCATGCAGACGCTGAAGTAGCGCAGCCGGAGCGAAGCTGAGGCATGGCGTCTCCGAGGTAGGGCTGGTTGTCCCCAACCAGCCGCGAGAGGCCGAGTGGTATCGCATGGTATAGCCGCCCCCACCGAAGCCCATCGCCCCGGTGCGCGGACCTCCGAGTCCGCAGCACCCCGCCACACCCAGCACTCTTAGTAACCCCATAGCCTCTCCACACCCGGCGCACGTAGGGCCGGTAGCCCCCAACCAGCCGCGAGAGACCGTGTGGTATCGTATGGTATGGCCGTGTCGAGGAAGCCCACCACCCAGCGAACGACGGCGCTTGGAGGACCAAGCGCCCTACCTCACGCCGGGCCATTCCGAGGTAGGGCTGGTTGTCCCCAACCAGCCGCGAGAGGCCGAGTGGTATGGAATGGTGTAGCTGCCCCCGCCACACCCAGCGCCCCCCCCCGCATGCACCCCACAACTGCGGATGATGCGTCCCCGCCGCCGCTGGTCCAGAATGCACTCACCGCCACACGGCCGTATCATTCCACCCCTCACACACACCACCCTTATGCTGGACATCGAATGCTGCCGCATCATCGCCATGCCGGCCAACGTGCAGGCCGGAGAGCACGGCCTCCCCGTGGGCATGGACGACTATGTCTCCAAGCCCCTGCAAGACGCCCTCTCCCAGGTGTGCGTGCAGGCCCAGGGCACGGCGGGCGGCAGCACGCTGGGCTGGTGTGCGGAGGAGACCGACTCTGTGAAGGAGGCCATCCAGCGGCTGGCGCAGGAGCTCAGCGCGGAGACAGCGGCCGAGTTCATCGAAAACTGGTTGAAAGACACCCCCGGGCGGCTGCTCGTGCTGGAGAGTCAGGCCGGGGCAGGGGACCAGGCCATGCTGCGCCACACCACCCGTGCCATGCGCGGCTGCAGCGCCCTCATTGGCCTCGCCACCATCCACGCCCTCTGCACCGAGCTGGAGGACAGCGCCGAAAAAGGCGGCCGCGAAACCCAGAGCACCCTCGTGGCCCAGCTCCGCCAGGCCTGCGAAGCCGCCACGCCTGAACTGCACAAACTCCTCGCCACCCACAAATAGCCCACCGTCCCGTAGCGCGGACCTCCGAGGCAGGGCTGGTTGTCCCCAACCAGCCGCGAGAGGCCCAGTGGTATCGCATGGTATGGCCGTGTCGAGAGAGCCCACCACCCAGCGAACGACGGCGCTTGGAGGACCAAGCGCCCTACCTTACGCCGGGCCTGCGCGGCTCCGAGGTAGGGCTGTCAGGAAAGGGGGGTGCGCTGGCTCAGCAGACCACGCTGGGAGGATGGGTTCCAGGGACGCGCACAGCGCATCCCTATCACCCAGAGCAGCGCGTGCCGCAGGGCTGGTAGGGAACCGCTGCGCCGGGTCCGAAGATTCGGGTCTGCAGCGTCGCGCGGGCTCAAAAAGGTGCGCCGTCTTTGAAATGACGAAAGGCGGAGCACGGGCCTCCATCCCCGCAGTCATCCTGCCAATCCCGGCATATAAAACCGCCTTGCCATGCATCGGCTTCACGCTGTTAATTAAACTTATGTCCGAGCCCGACTGCAGCCCCGCCGCCGCGACCGAATTAAAACCCCTCCGTGTCGCCGTCGTGGAAGACGACGCCACCCTGCGGCTCTTCATGCAAAGGCTCATTCAGAAAGAAGGGCTCGCCTTTGAGTTTGCCGGCGCGTGGGAGACTGCCGAGGAGGCTGTGAAGCCCCTCGTGGAAAGCCGCCCCCACGTCGTCATCGTCGATCTCGAGCTGCCCCGCACCTCCGGCATCGAGTTCATCCGCCAGCTCTCCCCGCGCATGATCGAGACCGCCTTCGTCGTCCTCACCATTCACGGCGACCCGGACAAAGTCTTCGAAGCCCTGCGCGCCGGCGCCTGCGGCTACCTGCTCAAATCCGCCCGCCCCGCCGAGATCGCCGCCGGCATCCGCCAGGCCAGCGAGGGCGGCTCGCCCCTCAGCCAGGACATCGCCCGCCTCCTCATCCAGTCCTTTCAGAAGCCCGCCGCCGCGCCCAGGAAAAAAGACATCCCTAATCTCACCCCGCGCGAGGGGCAGATCCTCGAGCGCCTCGCCCAGGGCATGGTCCCCAAGGAGCTCGCCCACGAACTCGGCATCAGCTACGAAACCGTGCGCGAGTACATCAAATCCGTTTACGCCAAGCTCCACGTCCGCTCCCGCACCGAGGCCGTCATCAAATACCTCGAGCACCAGGGCTAGGCCGCCTTTAAAGAAGCGCCCAGCCCCGCACCTCCGCGCAGCTCTTTGCTGGGAGCGCCGCTGTCCCCATCGGCTCTGGCGCACGTCCCTGCCACCACAGGCACTTCTCCCGCCACGCCATCCGGGCCTCGGATTTCACATTCTCGCCAGCCGCTCCCCGAAACCGCGCTGCACGGCAGTGTGGATCTCTTCAGGAAAACCGGAGGGCAGCTGCTTTTCCACGGCCGTCAGCGCCGCCTCCGCATGCTCTGCCACATCCGCCAGCACCTCCTCCGCCAGAGCCACTGGCAGGCCGGCCCTCACCGTGGTCTGGATGAAATGCCGCCCGCGAATTTCATCCAGCCGGTAGTGACGGCTGTCTCCGGCAGACATCGCCAGCTTCGCGTCTTTTTTATGGAGCTGTCGTGCGGCCAGGCTGGGCTGCACCGTGAGCACGTCATAAACCGGCGTCATCTTGAAGCGGCCGCCCGGGCCGAGAAAGAGGCTGAAGTTTTTGGCGTGCCCGTCCGTCGCGCCCAGCAGCCAGAACAAAACCTGCGCTTTGAGAAACCGCTTCTGATCCTCGGCGGGACTGTCGCTGCCCTTGAGAAGGGTCAGGATCTCCACCATGCCCGGACCTCCTTCGCTTTGATATTTGAGGCTCGGTGGTTTGGAAAGAGCCTGGCAGCAGTCCTCCTGCGGGATGCGCAGCAGCCGCCCATCAGGCATCCGCCTGCGGTCAAACCGTTCGATCACCAGGGCCTGCGTCTTCCCAAACCGCCGCATCTCCGCCGCGCATACGGGCAGGCCAAAGGCGGCCATGAGCCTCAGGCAGTAAAACTCATTCTCCACGCTGTGTGTCAGGTCCAGTCCTTTGGGGAGTCTGCCCAGCGGCTTTTTGAGGAGGTGGGTCGTCGGGGTCGTACCATGCGGCTTCCACCATTTCCCAGCGTGAAAAAGCAGCGCCGTCTTCTCCTGCGCACCCGCCACGGAAATGCGGAAGTCCGTGTCTTGATCCATCCCCAGGGGCGACTGCGGCAGATTGTTGAGGATCTTTTCGATGTCCCGCCCGCCGACGGGCTCTCCTTCGATCTTTGTGGTATCTCCTGCCACATCCTCTCCTTCCGGCATGAACTGCAGCGCCCCCACGCAGTCGCGCCCGATGCGGGACAGCAGACTGTAGGAGTCCAGGCCATCCGCCCCCACCTTTTCCGCCACGCGCCGCCGCAGGTCTGCCGAATCTGGCAGCAGGTTTTCAAAAAATGCGGAGACGATGGCGCCGTGGTACGCATCCTCGCGCAGCGGCATGGAGAGAGACACCGGGATCGAGGGTCCGCCTGCCAGCCAGCCCTCATCGTAGCGGAATGAGACCCCGCCTCCGGGCTCCTTGGACAGAAGTCCGACGAGGCGGTTGTTGAGCAGGACACGCAGCGGCGTGTGTTGGCGTTTGCGAGGCATCAGAAGTCCTTGAGCATGTCCCGGCTCCAGTCTTTCGAGCGGGGCGCCACCTGAAATTCCAGATCCAGCGCGGATAGCACCGCCAGCAGCGTCTCGATCCTAGCCGCAGGGTTGCCGGTCTCGATCAAGGAAATGGTTTCCTGCCGCAGCCCCGTTTTGGCCCCGAGCTGCTGCTGACTGAGCGCAGACTGCTTGCGCGCACGCCGGATGAGCGCGCCAATCTGTTTCGGGTCACGTGCCGGGTCGCTCATGATTCGCAACGATGAGCTGCAAGCGATGATGTGTCAATATCGGAATTGGCTAATAAATTCAATTTATGCGTTCAATGGCATAAAGTGTATTTATCGGATATGGCGCATAGACTCATGTGTGCCGGTGGGGCTGAAATGGCAGGCCATCATGCTTCACGTCAGCGTCCCTGTCCCGGTGGGGGTGCTCCTGTTGAAGCGGAGCTGATGGCGGCGGGAGCGTCCCTGTCCCGCACCTCCGGGGCATCACGTCAGAGCACACACACGCGCAGCGGGCTCATTTTCGACTACGCGTGGCCTTGCTTCATCAGCTCGTCCACCAGGCGCTGGCTGGCACGGGTGTCGGGGTGCTCCCGGCCCAGCGTCTTCAGCCGTCCTGCCAGGGCGCGCTGTGCGTAGGGCAGGGCGGCCTGGGCTTTGTGCTGCTGCTGCAGGCACAGCGCCAGAGAGTGGCAGGCGTCCAGCGTGTCCGGGGCTGCGGGGCCCTGGGTGCGCTCCAGCCCGGCCAGCACATGGCGGTATTCCTTTTCCGCCTCGGCCGGGCGGGCCAGGTCTTCAAGGATGAGGGCATGGCAGGTGCGCAGCTTCAGCGTTTTTTCATCATCCGCGCCAAACAGCCTCTCCACATCAGGCAGCAGCTGGCGCAGCTCCTCGTCGGCCACGGCCAGTTTCTTTCGCTCGTAGTCGATGCACGCGAGCACGCAGCGCATCGCCACCGTCAGCTTGCTGCGGGGGCCGGTCTGCAGCTCCAGGTGCGGCAGCAGATAGCGGACCTCCTTTTCGGCTTCAGCCCACTGCTCAGTCTCGAACAGCGCGGAGGCATAGCTGCAGTGGTCGGCCAGGACATAGGCGTCCGAGATGCCCAGAATCTGCGTTTCCAGGGGGATCAGGCTGCGAAACTCCGCAGCGGCCTGCTTGTTTTTGTTTTGCTGGATCAAGGCCTGGCCCAGCGTGGAGCGGCAGCGCAGGGTGATCTCATGCCGCGCGCCCAGGCGGCGGGTCATCACCGGCAGCAGATGGCGCAGCAGCGGCTCTGCCTCGGCATTTTTTCCTTCATCCTGCAGGATCCTGGCCAGCATCGTCTGGGCGCGCAGGGTCTCCTCAGCCTCGGTGCCATGCGCCTTTGTGCGTGCCGCCACCAGCGCCCGCGCCGGCCCTTCCGCCTGCGCATACTTTCCTGCCTGATGGAGGGCTAAGATACGGTTAAAGGCCTTGGCACCGGAGTCTGCCCCGCCAGCCTCCTCCGTCGTGCGGACAGCGCAGGAGCATGGAAAGGAAAGCAGCAGAAAGAGTACGGCGGGCGGCGGCTTCATGGCAGGCACAGGTTAGATGAGCTGATTAAAAGAAAGGCATGAGTGCCTGGCAAGCCGCATTTCATCAGCTCCGCGCCTGCACTGGCTGAAGGCGGGGCCTGGGCTGGCTCCTTGCGGAGCCTGGTGTTCAGGGGCTGGCATAGCCGGGCTTGTTCAGCTTTTGGTTCTTCAAAAATTCAGCATAGGTCTTTTGGGCCATCTGCTCGTGCCGTTCAGCAGCCATCTGTTCCGGGCTTTTGCGTTCGGCGGCACCTTGTCCGTCCGACGTTTGGTCTCTCAGAGAGCGGTCCACAAACTGGCCGTGCTGTGCGCTGATAAACTGATCTCTCAGCTCCTTTTCATTCTCACCCGTGGACGGCTCGCCCGCCCCCATGTGCCAGCCAAAGAGCACACTGCTGGCAGGTTTTTCACCTCTGGCCTTCTCAGTATCTGTGCCGAAGAATGGACGGCCGTGCATCACTGCGCTGACTACGCTCTTGCCTGCATCAAGAACCGCTTTGCCGGCGCTTTGGATCTTATTGGGCTTCTGCGGCGCATCCTCACAGGCCCGCTGGTGCTGGCGGAAGGTCTGCTGCCCGGCGCGTGTGCCCCAGGGGGTGCGTGGTGTGAAGAAGAGGTGGCCGGGCTTTTGGGTGTTTGGGTTCATACCAGAACTCCTTGGGACGCCTTTTAAGGCTGAAAGCAGATTTGGAAATGAATGGGATCTTGAACATGGCAGACTGCCGGCAATGAGCGCCCATCATTCACCATGCCCCGGCATGGACGTGCGGCCCACCACCCCAAGCCCCCGCCTCCATGCTGGCAGCGCCGCTGTCCTCATCGGCTCCGGCGCACATCCCTGCCACTGTCTCTCATCACGCCGCCGCCCGCAGGCATCCAGCATGTTCTCGACTGACATTCGGCGGCGTCATGTCGAAGGTTAAAATTGCAAATCACCTTGCAGGTATCTACTTAAGTGTATTATCGCGGGTGCTCATGAAACATCTGCGTCACCCCCTCCTGCTGGTCCTATTTGCCTCCACCTGCGCCCTCGCAGACAGCCCCGAGGCCATCCTCAAAGACTACCGCAAGCAGGCCACCCAGGCGGTGGAGCGACCCAATCAGTCCCTCGAAAGGAGTGTCAGCCCGCTCATCGCCCGGCTCTCGCAGCAGGGGAAAGAGGCTGAAGCCGAGCTGCTCACCGACCAGTACATGGACAAGATGGCGGGAGATCCCGTGGACGCACCTCTGGCCGAAGCCGTGCAGATCTTCACCAGCTATGACGAAGCCCGCAGCCTCGCCCTGGCCCCCATCAAAAAATCCACCATCACACGCATCGAAAGTCAGCAGAAAGCAGCCGGGGGTGGCAAGGCAGGCGAAATGGACGAACTGGCCAAAGTGCGAGAGGAGGTCGAGGCGGGGAAGATCTCCAAACCCCTCAATTTCCCTTCGACATGGAACTGTATCAATAGGATAGACGGCACGGTCTTGGCAGTGGTGACCTTTTTACCGGATGGCCGGTGGAGATACACAGCCGAGGCGGAGCGCCAGGAGTCCACTGCTGGCAAATGGACGAGGGCCGGGAAAGGCCGTCTCACCCTGAAGCGGAGAGGAGCCCCCGACTGGATCCTGTCGTTTGGCAAAAACACCGGCGTTCTTCGTCGGCCCGATAAAGGAGTCCAGTTCCTGGAATCGTCGGCAAATCCGTGACGGGGACGAGGAAGAAAACTGCGGATGCCAATGGCATCACCGTGAGCATGACCAATGCCCCCGTGTGCATGAGCAGACGGAGATCCATTTTGTGAACTCCACCGAGGCCACAATGTAGAGAGGCTCAGGCATGCAGCACCTCAGGGCTGGCTGGAGGCTGGAGGAGATGGGGGCTGGAGTGCGCTGCAGGCGGCTCCGGCCCCGAGGTGCGTCATATGGGAGGTAAAGAAATTTTGTATTTCAAAGTTCGTTTTTTAATGGCAAACCGTGTGCAACTCAGATGCCGAATCACCTTGCAGGCATCTTCTTACGTGTATCATCGCCCGTGCCCATGAAACATCTGCTTCTCCCCCTCCTGCTGGCCCTTTTTGCCACCACCTGCGCTCTGGCAGACAGCCCCGAGGCCATCCTCAAAGACTACCAGAAGCAGTCCGCCGCCGCGCTGACAAAGCTGAACGGCACCCTGGAGCAGTCCGCCACACCGCTGATCGCCACGCTCATCAAGGCCGGAGACACCGCCGGGGCGGAGGAGCTCACCGCACAGCTCAAGGCCAAGCTGGCAGGCGAGCCCGTGCCCACGCCGCAGGCCAGCGCGGTGCTCCTCTTTGCGCAGTATGACCAGGCGCGTGCCAAGGCGCTGGAGCCCGCGCAAAAGGCGGCGGTGGCACGCATCGACACCCTGCTCTCCGGCAAGGAGGGCAAGAACCTGGAGATGGTGACCGCCCTGGGCAAGGCGCGGGTGGTGATCGAGGGTGGGAAGGCTGGTGCTGCGGCTGCCCCTCCGGACTTTCCCACGTCCTGGAATTACTACACCGGAGCTGACAAGTCACGGCTGGTCGGGGAACTCCTGCTGAGTGCGGACGGAACGCTTTCCCTCAATACTCTGCGTGCCGATGGGACGCCTTTCATGACGGGCAATCCCCCAAGGCCTGCAGGCGATTCCGGGCGATGGGAAAGGCTGAAGAAGGACGTCGTGAAAATCTATATAACCACTCCGGGCAAGGAGGAGGAATTCGAGATGATCATCAGCGGCAAAAACGCCGTTTTGAAGCGCGCCGTGGGAGATCGCTTTCTGACCGCCAAGTGATGAGAGCGCCTCTCATTCTGTCCCCGCTGCCACCCTCCATTCCAAATCACTCTGCAGCCATCCACCGTTCATTCTCCCCGTGCCCATGAAACACCCGCTCCTCACCCTCCTGCTCGTCACCCTCACCTCCGCCACCGCCCTCGCCGACAGCCCCGAGGCCATCCTCAAAGACTACCGCAAGCAGGCCGCCCAAGCCGTGGAGCGACTGAACCAGTCGCTGGAAAAAGCCACCACGCCGCTGATCACCAAGCTGGTGCAGCAGGGAGACACTGCTGGTGCCGAGCTCCTCACGAGCCAGCTCAAGGACAAACTCGCTGGCGAGCCTGTCTCCGCACCACAAGGCAGCGCCGCACAGCTCTTCTCTCTCTATGATGATGCCCGAGCCAAGGCCCTTGCTCCCGTGCAGAAATCCAGCATTGCTCGTATTGACAGCCTGCTCAAGACAGCAGGCGGAGCCAAGCTGGAAACGGTCTCAGAACTGGGAAAAGTGCGGGAGGAGATCGAGGCCGGAAGGGTGACGGACCCCAAGGCTATCCCTGTGGAGTGGACTTATCGTTCGACACCGACTGGCCCTGCCATTGCCAGTGTCTTTTTTGAGCCTGATGGCACGGCAAGGACGGAAGGTGGAGGTGAAAGTAAAAAAGGCACCTGGAAGATGAAGAAGAAAGGCGTGCTGATCGCCACCTGGCCCAGCTATACGTGGACGGTGACTTTCAAGGACGGCTATGCCGAACTTGAGAGTCCGCCGACGGCGCTGCGCTATCTCGTGCCTGTGAAAAAGTAGCAGACTGGAGCATCGATGCTGAGGCTATGCTGCCCGTCACGGCTGTTTCTTTCAGGCGGAGTTTTTTATGTGAGGCGTGAGGGTTTGGGGCAAATCACCTTGCAGGCATCTCCTTACGTGTATCATCGCCCGTGCTCATGAAACACCCGCTCCTCTTCCTCCTGCTGGTCGCCTTTGCCTCCGTCACCGCCCTCGCAGACAGCCCCGAGGCCATCCGCGCAGACTACCAGAAGCAGTCTGCCGCCGCGCTGGTGAAGCTGAACGGCATGCTGGAGACTGCGACGACGCCGCTCATCGCCAAGCTGGTGGCCGGCGGGGACACGGCGAGTGCTGAAATGCTGACCACACAGCTCAGGTCAAAGCTGGCCGGGGAGCCGGTGCCGGTGCCGCAGGCCAGCGCCACGCTGCTCTTTGCGCAGTATGATCAGGCGCGCGCCAAGGCGCTGGAGCCCGTGCAGAAGGCCGCCATCTCCCGTATTGAAGCCATGCTCAAGCCCGGTGCCAGCAGCCCCAAGCTGGTGGTGGTGACGGAGCTGGGAAAAGTGCGGGCGGAGATCGAGGCAGGGAAACCTGCGGCTGGCGCAGACAGCGCCGTGGCGCAGGGGAAGGGCGAGGGAGGGGCGGCGAAGAGCGCCAGCCCATCGTCCTATCTCGAAATGCAGAAAATACCCAGGGTGTGGGGATACTACCTGTCGAACAAATACGATGTGCGGCATGGAACGCTGCGGCTGAATGACGATGGATCGCTGGTCATCGAAGCTGGCAACCCAGTGACTGGAACCTGGGCTAAAACCGCCAATCTCAACGTCCTCTCTGTGTACCTGAAAAATGCCACGCTTGTGGAGGAGAACTCTGAGATCATCCTCGTGAATGGTGCGGAGGCCACCATGAAAAGATTGTCCGGCATGAAATACCTCAAGGCAGACTAGAGCTCTGCGCGGCTGGAGGCTTCTGTGCAAAGGGGCGGCTGGTTGGGCGTCAGGCCGCGACTGGATCGTTGGTTGCCGGGCTGTCTTAAGTTTCAAATCACCTTGCAGGCATCTCCTTACGGGTATCTACGTATCAGCTCACTCTCGTGCTCATGAAACATCTGCTTCTCTCCCTCCTGCTGGTCGCCTTTGCCTCCACCTGCGCCCTCGCAGACAGCCCCGAGGCCATCCTCAAAGACTACCAGAAGCAGTCCGCCGCTGCGCTGGTGAAGCTCAACGGCACCCTGGAGCAGTCCGCCACACCGCTGATCGCCACGCTCATCAAGGCCGGAGACACCGCCGGGGCGGAGGAGCTCACCGCACAGCTCAAGGCCAAGCTGGCAGGCGAGCCCGTGCCCACGCCGCAGGCCAGCGCGGTGCTGCTCTTTGCGCAGTATGACCAGGCGCGTGCCAAGGCGCTGGAGCCCGCGCAAAAGGCCGCAGTGGCACGCATCGACACCCTTCTCTCCGGCAAGGAAGGCAAGAATCTGCAGGTGGTGACGGAACTGGGCAAGGCGCGTGCGCAGATCACGGCGGGGCAGGGGGGAGCCTCTGCCACACAGCCTCCCATCCTGGAGCACTGGACCTACCATGCCACGGAAAAGCCGGACGGCTCAGTCGGCCCCGCCCATGGAGAGCTGCGCTTTCATGGGGACGGCACCGTCATCATCAGTGACTTCACCAATCCTAAAATACCGCACACCGCCGACTGGAAGGCCAACGCCAGGGGGGACAAGGTAACCCTGACCGTGCCCGGCTACGGCGAGTGGAAAATGGAGATCAAAGGCACCAAAGGAACCCTCGACAGGCCCGAGACCGCCTCCCCGGACAAAGTGTGGGGGCTGCGCTACCTCAGGGCACAGCCCGTCGTTCTGCCGGATGGCGCGCAACTGCCTGCGCCTGTTGGCTCGGCTGCTGCCGCCCCCAGCTTCCCCATGCGCTGGAGCTACCACCTCAAGCCCGACAGGCTGGCGGACAATGGCTTCATCGAGATGAAGCCAGACGGCACGCTCGTCATGGGCAACGTCAATGAATCCACACCCGGCACCTGGTCTGCCACCAGCAAAACGAATGTGCTCGACGTGGTTTTCGAAACCACCAAGGGCAGGGAAAATTGCCAGATGCGGATCAATGGCAACGAGGCCGAGCTCGTGCGCCCCATCGGCACCCGCTACCTCAAAGCCCGCTAAGCCGTCAGGTCTGGAAGAGCATGGCGGGTGCAGACGCCCGGCATTGTGAAAATCATTTCACCTTGCAGGCATCTTCTTACGTGTATCATCGCGCGTGCTCATGAAACATCTGCTTCTCACTCTCCTGCTGGTCGTCTTTGCCTCCACCTGCGCCCTCGCAGACAGCCCGGCCAAGATCACTGAAGACTACCGCAAGGCCGCAGCGGCGGCGCTGGTCAGGGTGAACGACACACTGGAAAAAGCCACCGTGCCCCTCATCGCCGCGCTCGTGAAGTCCGGCGACACCGCAGGTGCCGATGAGCTGCGCGATCAGCTCAAGGCCAAGATCGCCGGAGAATCCGTGGCCAAGCCCCAGGCCAGCGCCGCCGCGCTGTTCAAAAGCTACGACGGCGCCCGCGCCAAAGTCCTGGAGCCCGCGCAAAAATCCGCCGTGGCCCGCATCGACTCCATGCTCTCCAGCAGCGAAGGCAAAAAGCTCGAGGTGGTCACAGAGCTGAGCAAAGTGCGGGAGGAGATCGCGGCCGGGAAGCTGAGCCAGGCAGTGACCTTCTCAAAAGCTGACCTTCGCAGCTTTCTTAAACAGAACAAACTGGCGAAAATATGGGGGTATTATTATGATCCGGCTTTCACCAAAAAGTACGGCATGCTGTTCCTCAATGAAGATGGTACACTCGTGCTTAATTCCGGAGGTTCCTTCAAGGGAACGTGGGTTCCGACCAGTGATCCAACAGTCGTGGCTGTAGAAATCAGCGATGGCGACAAACCCGTGGAAAAGACCGAGATCAGAATCAAGGGCCAAGAAGTCACCATCATGCGTCCCACAGGTGTGAGGTATCTCAGGCCCGAGGAATGAGGCATGCACAGGCCGTGCAGGGGAGGGCGATCCCAAGGGGGAAGCCCGCATCCAGTGCGTGCCTCCCGGCGGTGCACAGAGCGGGCTCAAGCATCGGTCAGCTTTCAATAGAGTGAAGTGCACGACTCGCTGCCCAGCAGCTCCGTCGCCTGTCCCCACGCCCTGCCGCCAGCCCCAGCCATACCCGCAGACATCCACCCATGTCTTTCAGCCAAATTTTTCTCATATGTACAGGTGAACATCATCAATTTCGATTCAGCTTGCAGGTCTGCGCCTAAGGCTATCTTCCCATCGCCCCAACCACGCGCCATGAAACACCCGCTCCTCATCCTCCTGCTCGTCACCCTCACCTCCACCTGCGCCCTCGCAGACAGCCCCGAGGCCATCCTCAAAGACTACCGCAAGCAGGCCGCCCAGGCGGTGGAGCGCCTCAACCAGTCATTGGAGAAAGCTGCGACGCCGATCATCACCAAGCTTGTGAAGGATGGAGACACCGCCGGTGCGGAGCTGCTGACCAGCCAGCTCAAAGCCAAGCTCGCCGGAGAGTCCGTGCCATCACCACAGGCCAGTGCGACTCAGCTCTTCTCCCTCTATGATGATGCCCGTGCCAAGGCCCTTGCGCCTGTACAGAAATCGAGCATCGCCCGCATTGATAGCCTGCTCAAGACTGCGGGTGGAGCTAAGCTGGAAATGGTGGCTGAGTTGGGGAAGGTGCGGGCGGAGGTTGAGACTGGAATGGTGTCAACTGTGCCATTAGACTTTGCAAAAAAGCTCTACAAAACAAAATGGACTTGGGGTTATGACATTAACAGTGGCAACAGCACGCTCACTTTCGGAGCTGGCAAGACTCTGCAGATCAACACAGATGCTACTCATAAGTGGGTGGAAGTAGGACCATTGAAAATCAAATGGGATGATGAAAGCATCATGACCTTTGATGCAGACTTTAAGACATTTCAGGTTGATATGGCCAAGGGGGGCGTTCGCCGGGGAAAGTTGATTGATTCAGGAAGGAACTAGAACAATTACGGCAGCCGGTTGGGTGGACGAAGATGCTCTGGCCGGTCATGAACCACCGGCTGGGCAAATAAGCTCGCCCCCTGTCCAAGAGAAAGGCATGCGAGAACTCCCTCTCCGCCGTCAGCCTTCTTTAGCATCTCGTCATGATGAGGCGCATGCACATCGATCAAAAGTTTTGCCAGCCGGCGGGTCCTTGCTGTGTAAGGCCAGCCAAGGCACATTACATCGCCTTCGACATGAGCTAGGTCAGTGACCTTGTGCAGCGTCAGATTCGTCGCTTTGGATTGGTAGCTGTTCCAGAAGTCGCTTTCGTGCAGACGTGCGAAGGTCCAGTTCACAAATGCTAGATGGGGTCTCGCTTTTAGAATCTTAAACGCATCGTTAAAGAAGGTTGCGTGCCCGCTCGGTAGCCACAAGGCTGGTGGCATTCCATTACATATCTGAAAGTCCTCGCTGATTTGCGCCATTATTTCATGCCCATTTTCCAGCGCGTGCGTTATTTGCCCACGCTTAGCCGCGCTTGCCCCTTGGTTTTTGTTGATCACATGCTCTAAATTCAGAGCGCTCGCCAGGTTGGCATAAAGAGCCAGATGTGGCTCTGTGCTCTGGTTAAACAAATAAACTTGCCATTTCTCCCGATCCACTCGCTGCAACAGCCCGCTGGCGAGTAGCCTTTCAAGCATCGCCACATGATTGTAACAGGTGATATACAGGGCGTGTTTCATCTCAGTCTTCATGCTAGTTGATAGTTTCTCGCCCAGGCCCAGCGCATGGCGTCGTCCTGGTATGTGATGGCAGGGTAGGTCAGAGCTTTGCTCATGTAAGTCAGGTGTGTCAGCTTGTCCTCATGCCCTGGCTTCTTCGCTCTCACTGGCACGCCCGCCGCATGCAGTCCGATGACCTCGGCGGGGATGAACGGGAAGCAGCCGCCGCTGATCATGTGCCGGTAAAAGTTGAACACGAACGGCAGCAGGGTCATGGGGGTGCCGAGTGTCTGGCACGCCATGTTCAGGTAGTACTGGTCGCCGAAGTCATCGGGCTTTCTGGCGGTGCCGTTCATGACTCTCTTGCGCAGCGCGCGTGCCTCCTGAAACACCGCCCTGTGCTCTGGGCGTCGGGTGTCGCAGCAGAAAAAGCCGCTGTTCCAGTATTTCGCCCTGTCCATGCCTTCGCGCTTGCAGTCAGAGAAGGGAAAGGCGTAGGGCGCAAAGACGCCGGGATCATTGACGGCCAGCCATGAGGAGCCGTCCCATGAGTCAAGGGGCAGCTTGCGCAGCAGCCAGTAGTCGGAGTCGAAGAACAGAAATTTCTTTCTGTCCATGATCATGTCGAGGTTCAGCTTTGTCTCAAAGCCCTCTTCATCGCTGCATTCGATCACCCTGACATTGAGCCCGCTGAATTTCTTCATGCGGCGCACGGCCTCCGCTCCCACAGACTGGTAGGAGGGACTGATGATGGTGACTGCTGTAGTGCGGTCGCTACCCGGGCTGGAATGGCTCAGGCATGGAGGCTGTTTTGAGTCATGCGGTTTGGACTTGGTGCTCTTGCCGGGGTTTCGTTTGCTAGGTTTCATGGGTTGGGTCTTGTCTGTTTCATCAAAGGTAAGTAAATCCGCCTCCATCTCCTCCGCTGCCGCTGCCGCTGCCTCCGCTGCCGGAGCCATCACCTCCGTCATCGATGATGATGCCGCCGCCGCCGATGCCTCCGCCGCCGCTGGATCCACCGCCTCCGTACTGGGAGCGCCGATGTCCACATCGGCTCCGGCAAGTGTCCCCACGCCCACATCCCCAAACAGTACTCACACCCACCAAGACGCCCTCTCTGCTGCGGAGCTTCCCGGAGCCGGTTAAAAATGGTGCTCCCAGTACAGGCTGACGCCGCGCATGCAGCTTGCTCACACATTGTTTGATGCACGGCATTAACCGAGCGCCATTCAAGCCTGTCATAAAGTGAGAAATGCCAGGAACAATGCACGCATTCACAGAAACAAATTGTGCCGCCTTCGTGGTGATGGTATGTTATACCAGCCATGAATTCAGAAGCCATTACCGAACATCTGATTGGGGCGGTTCAAAGCAGCGTCATGTCTGAAACACCGTTTTGTCATCGGATGTTGCATTGTCTGTTTACAGATGAGATTTATGAAAAAATGCAGATGCTCCTGCCGCCAGATGCTGCCTATCATGAACTCCGGCATCCAGACGCCATCCAACCTGATGGAAGTTGCGCACGACTGGAGTTTTGCTTCAGCCAACGCGAACTGGATCAGTTGAATCGCGAACAAAAAGGGTTTTGGGAGACAGTGGGCAAGGCGCTGCGCTCGCCCAGACTGGCTCAGGCGTTTCGTGAAGCCTTGCGTCCGGGGTTGGAGCGGAGATTCAAGGAGCGGTGGCGTGAGGTTGAGGTCGAGCCCATGCCACGGCTCGTTCGTGATCTGTGCGGGTACAAAATCCGCATTCACCCGGATATCTCACAAAAGGCCATAACCGTTCAGTTTTATCTGCCGCCGGATGATTCACAGCGGCATTTAGGCACTTCCTTTTACAGCCGCGAAACTGGAAAAGGATTCACCAAAGTCAAGCAGATGAGCTTTCTGCCCAACACTGGATATGCCTTTGCGGTAGGGGACAATTCCTGGCACGGTGTGGATCAGGTGTCCGGTGGAGACGGCATTCGCAATTCGCTGATGATTATTTATTACCTGAAGCAATAATGCTTCCTCTCTCATGCAGTCTGGTGCACCAGATTCAGGCTGTCACCACAACTGGCTCATTCTCCCGCTCTTTCTCCTTCCATTCGGCAGTGTCAGCACCATCTGACTCTGATTCCGCGCCATACGCATTCTTCGGGAATCTGGCTATATGTGGAACCGCAGTCTTCATGCGGCATCAGCTACGAAACCATGCGCGAGTACATCAAACCCTCCTACGCCAAGCTCGGCTCCGCTCCCGCACAGAGGCCGTCATCAAATACCTCGAGCACCAGGGCTAGGCCGCCTTTTCAATCGCGCAGCTCTTTACTGGAAACGCCGATGTCCCCATCGGGTCAGGCGCGCGTCCTCACGCCGCACATCAGCAGACAGTGCGCTCACCCACCAAGGCGCACCCTCTCCGCTGCGGCTTCCCGGTGCTGGCTAAAAACCGGCGCTCCCAGTGCAGAACTAGAACCTCCTCGCCGCCACCCGCAGACATCCCCCCATGTCTTTCAGCCTATTTTTTCTCATATGCACAGGCGAACATCTTAAATTTCAATTCAACTTGCAGGTCTGCGCCTAAGGCTATCTTCCTGCCGCTCCAACCACGCGCCATGAAACACCCGCTCCTCATCCTCCTGCTCGTCACCCTCACCTCCACCACCGCCCTCGCCGACAGCCCCGAGGCCATCCTCAAAGACTACCGCAAGCAGGCCGCCCAAGCCGTCGAGCGCCTTAACAAGTCCCTGGAGAAGACCGCGACTCCGATGATCACCAAGCTCGTCGCCAGCGGGGACACCGCCGGGGCGGAGCTCCTTACGAGCCAGATGAAAGCCAAAATCGCTGGCGAGCCTGTGGCAGCACCTCAAGCCAGCGCAGTGCAGCTTTTCGCTTTGTATGACGACGCCCGCGCCAAAGCCCTCGCACCGGTGCAGAAGTCCAGCATCGCCCGTATCGACAGCCTGCTCAAGACTGCCGGCGGAGCCAAGCTGGAAACCGTGACGGAGCTGGGGAAGGTGAGAGAAGAGATTGAGGCCGGGAAGGTGTCTTCGGTAGATTTTAAAATGCCGTTGGTTTGGGATTATTCGCCCAACCAAGAGATGAATGACATCAATGGAGAACTGGTGCTCAACCTCGACGGCACACTTGTTCTGAAAGCTCGTGCCGGTGTCAATGCAAGCACGCAGGGCAAATGGGAAGCCACGAGCAAGCCAAACGTTCTCAAGGTGTATCTGGACGCCGAAGAATGTGAAATGCGAATCAAGGGTAAAAATGCAGAGTTGCAGCGCAAAGTCGGTGTTCGATACCTGCGCGCCAAATAGTCTGATTTGCTTCTAGATACTGCATTGAATCATATAGATCCGTGTTTATTGATGATGCTTCGGCTCTATGCCTTAATGCATTGTATCAATGCATCAGGCTACTGCAGCAAAGGATGAGTCGTGCTTGACTGGCTGGTGAAAGAAGAAAGCAGGAATGTGACGAGTACTGTCTTAAGGCTTTCAAGCCCAAATGGGCACATCACGTTTGGAGGTATGTTTCAGGCACTTCACCCACGGCTCATTTGTTGTGCTGACTGTGTAGGTTTCAACCTTGTAGGGCAGCATGTTCATGTGGTCTGCAATGCACATTAAGGCGTGAATGGCCACCATGTCGCCACGGCCATCAAGAAATCGTGTGGGAAATTTTTGCCAGTCAATATTCGCCATGACTTTTTGCCATCCATTTATCGCTTCCTGAATCATCTTTTTGGCGGCTGTTTTATTGCCATCCAAATAGGCCTTGTAAGCCAGTACGGCAGTTATTCGAAGCATGGACAGCACGTTAGGTGGGTGCTTTTTCCAGTTCTTTTGCACAATTATAGCGGCATCCATGGCTCGTTCGGGCTGATCCCATAGAGTCCACAGGTAAAACTCCGCAGCCGCCTGGGCCGTGATCCAACGAGGTGCGTCGGGATGTGTCGGCGGAATGCGACCCTCCTGCCATACACGCCTCTGGTATTCCTCAGGAGTTATGTGCCCCTCAGCGGCACGATAGGTTAGCCAGCACCAAGCGTGGCTGCGATATTCAATGGGTGTCCCTTTGTCCTCATCAAATAAACTCCAGGCTGTTCTCCATTTATCATCCATGCTGGCAGCGACTCCCGGCATGAGTATGCAGGACTTTTCGAAATAGGTTTTCATTTTTTGGGCGCTTTTAATGGGTGGCTTAATGCATTGGAGTGTCTGCGTCTGCTGCATGGTGACCAAGCAATGCTGCTGGTTTTATGAGCCACCACGAATCGAATGGCTTCTCTTGAATGGTGTTGACGGTCAGTTGATGAATCAGTGCGAAATCATTGACTGCCTTGATGGTCAGCGGCCATGCTTTGTCATAATCGTGCCCAGCAAAGATGCCGCCTGATTTCAGCTTGGGCCACCATTGCATCAGCGTGGCACCAGAGTCCTGCCCGGTATGTGCGTAGCCATCAATGTAGATCAAATCGAACTGGATGCCTTCAAGGCATGTGCTCTTGGCCGCATCCTCGAACGTTTGGCGTATTACTATTGCCCTCGAGTCTGTGAGCTTGGCTCGGGCTGTTGATTCCTCGCTTTCTGGGTGTCTTTCGTCGTTCCATTTGTCGATGGCGTAGAGCTTTCCAATATGTGAGTGCTGGTTCAGTAGTGCGGAGGAAAAATCGCCGCGGGCAACACCTAGTTCTGCCACGAATCCACCGCTGGGGACAAGGCGGCCAATGTCGATTCGGCACGTTGGCATTATCTTCTGATCCATATGTGGAGATGTGATGAATCGTTGATAATCCGCACTACTGTAGGCGCGGATCATGTCGTTCTGGCCGTTGGATCCTCATCCAGCAGAGTCCATGCAGCACGCCATTTGTCGGGCATGTTGTCAGTGTTTCCGGGGGTCAGCAGTGCTGCGAGTTGTTCATGTGTCTTCATGCCAGTTCCACACTCAATGCCAGGTGTTCTCTTGCCACGCTGTCGCACAGTTCCGCGACGGGGTGCCCGTGGGCTTCTTCCATCACGCGCAGGTGGGCCAGCTTCCCTGCCAGCGGCACCCCGGCGGCATGCACTGCGTAGATCACGCGTGGCACATATGGAAACATGCCGTGCTCCGCATAGCCGCGCAGCCAGTTCATGGACACTGGCAGCAGGTTAAGCGAAATGCCCAGCTCTTTGATGGCGGCATTGAGGTAAAACTGGTCGCCGAAGTCGCCCACAGGCGGCCGTTTGCCCTCCTGCACATCACGCCAGATGGCGCGCGCAGTCGAAAACACGGCGGCATGCTGCGGCTTGGACAGATCGCAGCAGAAGAAGCCGCTGTTGAAGTAGCTCAGCGCATCCAGCCCGTGCGCCTCGATGTCGTAGGACGCAAACGATTTGGGGTGCTTGTGCCCGTGGTCCCGCACCGCGCACCATGCGCCAGACTGCCATACCGCTGGAAAGCGGCGCACCGGTCTGAAATCCAGATCGCAGAAGATCATTTTGCGGGGACCCACCAGCAGATCCAGTTTCATCTTGGTCTCGTAACCCTCGGCGTCAGCGCATTCGATCACCAGCACGGGCATTTCAAAATGTTTGCGGAACGCGGCCACCGCCTCCTCGCGGATATGGGCATACGCGGGTGTGCAGATGGTGACGCACACGGCCTCGGGCTCGGCCATTCGTGAGAGCCTGCTCTCGTGCAGGCGTGGATCATGTGGCTTGGTTGTGTCCGCCTTCTTGGAGGCTTGAGGTGCAGGTTTCATGGGTTGGGTCTTGTCTGTTTCATCAAAGGTAAGTAAATCCGCCTCCATCTCCTCCGCTGCCGCTGCCTCCGCTGCCGGAGCCATCACCTCCATCATCGATGATGATGCCGCCGCCGCCGATGCCTCCGCCGCCGCTGGATCCACCGCCTCCGGACGTGCCACCGCCACTGCCTCCGGAACTGCCGCCGCCTCCGCTGCTGCTGGTGGCGATGGCTGCGCCCTGGGCGGTGGTAAAGCTGGGGCGCTTGTTCCCGGCGCGGATGGTCAGGTTGTTTTGCGTGATGCCGGGCGTCGCGGTGATGCCCGGGATGGAGTTGATCCACTGCCGGGCCAGCCAGGGGCTGCCGACCTGAAGAGTACCGATGGAGGTCTGGATCATGACAAGGCTGGGGCGGGCGTGATTGCGGTCAGTTAGTAGTGTTCCCGGTCATCGATGGGCGGGTAGGCCTCCACCAGCTCGCGGAACCAGTAGCCGCTGATGTTTTGCGGTGTGTCCTCCACCGGATACACCTCCCAGTCCGTCATCGGGGTGGCGGGGTATTCCTGCGCCACGAGGTCTCCGCCGATCTCCACCTCAGGCGTGCCTGCGCCAAAGAGGACCTGGCCGCTGCTCTGAAAACGCGGGAAGCGGCAGTCCGGGTGCAGGCACTCCGGAAAGCTGCCGCTGCTGCCGTCAAAGCTCCACTGCACCGTGTCCGTGATCGGCGTGGGAGAGCGGTTTGTGCTGCGCGGCCAGGGGCGCTCGGAGAGAAAGCGGCTCGTCTTGAACCACGTGGGGTACATCGCCCCATCGCGCGATTTGCTGCGCACGTGCACCACATTGCCGTCTGCCTCCGTGGCGGAGAGCGGCAGGTTGCCCTTCTCAAACCACAGCTTCAGCAGCACCGTGGGCCAGAACTGCATGCGCTTCACCCACGACACCTGAAAGGGCGTGTTGCGCTCCTGCTCCGTGCGCGTCTTGGCAAAGATGAAGGATCGCTTCTGGTAGTCTGCCTTCAGCGAGTGCACCAGCGTGTACCCCTGCAGGCTCTCCGGGATGCTCTCGGCGTTTTTGATCCACGCCGGGCAGTCGCGCCAGAGCACCACATGGGTCAGAAAGTCAGGGATCATGTCGCTCACCCCCTCCTTGGCGGTGATGGAGAAGCCACGCTCCGCGGGGTTGGGCGTGTCCACCCAGTCAAAGTTGGAATTGATGGAAGGCATGGTGTTTTAAGCACGTGGTTGCGAGCCCCAGCCGAGGACCTGGTCCTTGCGGAACTTGTAGGAAATGCCGCTCTGGGAGGTGAAGATGAGCCACGTGGCCACGCGCGCGTACTGCCGCGGCTTTTCATGCGCCACCTCGTCAGACACCTGAGGCACGAGATCTGTCAGCGTCATGCTGGCTGTTCCACTGGTCGGCACCGGGCCCACCCCATACGGCGCGGGGTACACGGCCACAGCGGGCAGGCCATTGAGCGTCAGCCCTGAATTCAGCGCCGGAGTCGTGCCGGAGGTTTTGAAGGCGGTGCCGTTCAGCACCAGAGACCCCGAGGTGAAAGACAGATTGTTGGGCGTCTTTACCGAAGCCTGCACGGTGGTGGAGTAGTTGTGAATGTCCCGGTAGGGATCGCTCACCTCCCGGCCCGCAGTCCCCAGGGCGGCCCCCGTGTCGCCCACCATGCCCTCCTCGCTCAGCGCGCCCGTCCACAGCGGCACAAAGCCGTCCCCGCGTCCGCCCTTGAGGTAGATGTACGTGTCCGTGGGCACGGCCTGCACATACAGGTAGAGGCTGTTGGCGGCGCTGGTGCCGGCGGCGGCTGTCACCAGCACGCTGACAGATCCCGCCAGCCCCGCAGGCGTGGTGCACGTCAGGGTGGTGTCATTGACCACCGTGATACCAGTGGCTGGTATTCCGCCAAAGGTCACGTCCGTCGCCCCGCTGAAGTGCGTGCCCGTGAGCGTCACACTGGTGGCTCCGGACACCGCACCGATGGGCGGGGAGACGCTGCTGACGGTCGGCAGCGCCTGCACAAAGGTGAAGAGGGTGTTGGCCTCATTGCTGCCGATGGGGGTGCTCACCACCACGCTCTTCGCCGTCCCAGCGCTGCCCGCCGGGGTGATGCACGTGACGGTGTTGTCATTGAGCACGATGACGCGATCCGCCGCCGCACCGTCGATCACCACGCCTGTGGCGCCGGTAAAGTTCGCACCCGAGATCGTCACCAGGGTGCCGCCCGCAGCCGTGCCGCGGTTTGGAGTAATGGCAGATACCGTGGGAGCCAGCAGCGCGTAGGTGAAGAAATCATTGTCCTCATTGGTCCCGCCAGCGGTCGCCACCACCACGCTCACCGCGCCCACACTGCCCGCAGGGGTGATGCACGTGAGGCTGGTGCTGCTGGTCACCGTCACATTGGTGGCCGGCACGCCGCCGATCGTCACACCACCCACCTCGGTAAAGTCGGTGCCCGTCACCGTCACCGTCGTGCCGCCCAGTGTCGAGCCGGTGGCAGGGGAGATGCCGTTTGCCGAGACACCAGTGACCGTGGGCTGCGGCGGCACATAGGTGAAGAGGGTGTTGGCCGCATTTGTGCCGCTCGGTGTGGTGACCAGCACGCTGGCCACCCCCGGGCTGCCCGCAGGGATGGTGCAGCTCAGGCTCGTGCTGCTGATCGCCGTCACATCCGTGGCCGCCACTCCGCCAAAGGTCACGCTGCTCACTGCCGTGAGGTTTGTCCCGGTGATCGTCACCGTGCTGCCGCCCACAGTGACGCCGCTGTACGGGGCGATGGCGGTGACGGTGGGTGGTGTCAGCGCAAAGTTGAAAAGCGCATTGGGCGCGCTCGTGCCGCCAGGCGTGGTCACCTGCACGCTGGCGGTGCCACCGCTGCCGCTGGGCGTGGTGCATGTGATGCTCGTGCTGTTCAGCACCGTCACGCCTGTGGCCGCCGCACCGCCGATGCTCACGCCGGTGGCTCCGGAGAAATTGCTCCCCGTGATCGTCACGCTCGTGCCGCCATTCGCCGTGCCGCTGGTCGGAGAGATGCTGCTGACGATGGGTGCGACCACGTATGTGTACAGGGCGTTGGTCCCGCTGCTGCCACCCGTGTTTGTCACCGTCACGCTCACCGTCCCGGCGGCGTGCCCGGGAGTATTGCACGTGATCGTCGTGCCCCCGCCGCCCACCGTAAAGCCCGTCACCGCCGTGCCGCCAAAGGTCACCCCCGTGGCCCAGGTGAAGCTCGTGCCCGTGATCGTCACGCTCGTGCCCCCGCCCAGCGGACCGCTGGAAACCGAGATGCCCGTGACCGTCGGCACCGCCACATACGTGTAGAGAGAGTTCGCCGCATTCGTGCCACCCGCCGTCGTCACCACCACGCTCACCGTCCCCGCGCTGTGCCCGGGAGTGTTGCACGTGATCGTCGTCCCGCCGCCACCCACGGTGAAGCTCGCTGCATTCGTTCCGCCAAAGCTCACGCTGCTCGCCCCGGAAAAGCCCGTCCCCGTGATCACCACACTCGTGCCGCCAGCCGTCGGGCCGCTGGAAACCGAGATGCTGCTCACCGTCGGCGCCGCCACATAGGTGTAGAGAGTGTTCGCCGCATTCGTGCCGCTCGGCGTCGTCACCACCACGCTCGCACTGCCGGCGCTGCCGCTGCCCGTGCTGCATGTGATGCTCGTGCTGCTGACCACGGTAAAGCTCGCCACCGGCGTGCCGCCAAAGGTCACGCTGCTCGCCCCGATGAAATTCGTCCCCGTGATCGTCACGCTCGTGCCGCCGGAGCTCGGCCCGCTGGAAGGCGAGACGCCCGTCACCGTGGGGGCCGTCTGGTAGGTGAAGAGGCTGTTCGCCGCATTCGTGCCGCTGGCGTTTGTCACCAGCACGCTGGCGCTCCCCGCGCTGCCTCCGGGGATCGTGCAGGTCAGGGTGCTGTCATCGGTCACGCTGACACTCGTTGCAGCAGCGCCGCCGATCGTCACCCCCGTCGTCCCGGTGAAGTTCGTTCCTGTGATCGTCACAGAAATGCCGCCGCTGGTCGGTCCGCTCAGCGGGAAGATGCTGGTTACAGTAGGATTGGCCATGATCAGTTTGTTGGGTGGTATTTTCTAGTGTCAACTAACATGAAAAAATAAATGCAGCTCAGGCTCCTGGTGTCCTCGGTTTCCCCACGCCATTCACCCGCGCATCAGGCAGGCATGATGGTATGAATAGAAACAAACTGGTATTCATGCCTCCAAAAGCAGCCGCATCAGCGCCGCGCAGCCGCACTGGCGGCTCACTGCCTGCGGGTCATAGCGGCCGTCCGCCGTGTACTTCCCGCAGCGGTACAGGTCCGTGTAGCTCCACAGGTAGGGGGAGGGCACCCCGCGCCTGCGGTAGCCCGTGCCATTGTAGTTTTCAAAGGCCGCCAGCGCCGCGCCCGGGCTCCAGTCCGCTATCTTGTCCAGCCCGTCGCACACCAGCGCATCCGCAGCGCTCTCCTCCCACGTGAAAGGCGGCTTCCCCTTCAGCGGTCGTCCCTTCGGCACCTGCACCGTCCGTGCGCTCAGCGGGTCGCCATTGTGCAGATGCTGGTGGAAATCCAGCCCGCACTCCATCGAGTGCAGCACCGCAGGCACCCACCACGGCATCCCCGGAAACTGCCCCGCCACCTCCGCATAGCGCTGCCGGTGCATCCGCATCCGGTCCACCTCGCCCTGCACCTCCGCAGCGTGCTCAGACCTTATCGTGCACGACTCAAACTGGCGGGCATACACATCGGCAAGTTCAGACATGATCAATGGGGTTTGGGGTTTGTTCGTCTGCCACGCCTCCATCACTAGGGGCAAAATTTTAGGTTTTAGATTTCAGCTTTCAGTTTTCAAAAAGTTCCTCACGGCGTCACCGCAGCCACCGGTGCCTTCGCCTGCGCCGCCTGGATCGCGCTCTGCAGCCCCGGCAGGTTCTTCACCTCCTGCGCCGTCATCGCTGCCACAGCCGCGCCCGAATTCCCGCCCGAGATCAGCAGAGCCCCGCCGCCCGCGATCAGGTCCTGCTCCACATCCCCCAGGATCTGCGCCCGCACCGCAGGTGTGTTGATCTTCATCACTGCCGGGTTGCTGCAGGCCCCCAGGCCCAGGGCCGCAGCCACTGCGGCGATGATCAAAATAAGCGCGTGTGTTTTCATGTTCTCTCGGTTTCGAAGGTTTCCACCTCTTGTTGTTGGGATCCTCTTTTCGGCTTTCAAGTCTCAGTTCGTATTATTTTTTTCTCCGCCCGGCACGTGCTCCGCATCCGCCTCCGGCATCACCGCTGCATCATCCATCCACGGCATTCCGCCGCCTGCGTCATCATGCAGTGTGGTAGCACATGGTATTCCTTGGTCCGCCGCATCATTCGTGCTTATCAGCCGCATCAGCTCCTCAAAGTGCTCCCCCCGCTGCAGCCACGTGCTGTGCCCGTGGTCATCCTCGCTGTGGTCCGCCGCCACATTCGGAAACAGCCGTGCAAACTCCCTGCCGCGCAGCCCCAGGCTCCCGTAGCCCAGGCCCAGCCACCGCAGCCAGGGGCGCGTCATGCACGCCAGCTTCAGCGCCCCGTCATTCCGGCTGCCGTAGATGTGGATGCGCCGCACCAGCCCCTCGCGGATCGCCTCCGCAAAATCCTCCTCATCCGCCGCAGGGCTGATCAGGTGCGCCGCATCGATCTCCGCCCCGCACGCCTCCAGCACCCGCGCGATCAGGTCGCACCCGTTGCTATGTCCCACCAGCACCAGGCGGTAGCCCGCGCGCCGGTAGTAGCCCGCCTTCTTCGCTATCTCATCCGCCCTCTCCCGCTGGCGCACACGCCGAAGCAGCGCGCTGCAGTAGTACTCAAACTTCTCCGCCACCACCCCGTCAGGCAGCCGCGTGTTGATCCACGTCACAAACCTGTCCGTCCACCCCTCCGCATCCCCCGGGTTTGTCCGTATGCCATTGATCGCGATGTAGCACGTGCGTTTCATCTCATTCATGCCTGGACCCTCCGTGTTCGATCTTTGCCGTCAGCTCCGTGATCACCTTCGTCTGCATTGCGATGATCACATTCCGCAGGTCGATCCTGTCCGCCTCGCATCGTGCGCTCGCCGTCTCCAGCGCGCTGATCCTCATCTCATACTGGCTCGCCAGCTTCCGCGCGATCACATACACCGCCACCACCAGCAGCCCCGCAAAGCCAAACTGCGTCATCAGCGTGTCAAAAAGCTTCGTGTCATTCATGGCGTTCCGAAATAGGCTTTTTGGTTGACCGATACCGCGCTCATCACACTTGTATCACTGTACTGAATCAGCTCGTTGAATAGGAAATCTGAAAAAGCACTCGAGTAGGATGGAGAAAACCGCGCACCGATGGAAATAGGCGAGTTGGTAGTGTTCGCCGCAAGTCCAAGGGTCCCTATGCTCATCCCGTCTTTGATCGCGGTCGCCGTCCCGGCCTTGTAGCTGAATCCAAGCACATGTCTGCCTTGTATGGCAGTCGTGGTTACGTCGTGTGACCAAAAGAAAAAGTATGATACAGAATCGCCGACATCTATTCCAAAGGCTTTGTCTAATTCTCCTTCACCTGCCAGCGCTACAAAGCTGCGGCTGTTGACCTCTGCCACACATCCGATGCCGCGCTCATTGGCGCCAGTGATGCCGCAGTTGCTTGCGGTGCTCATCCATTGATTAACTAATGACGTCGCCGGAAGGCCGCCAGAGGTTTGCAGCACTCCTCCAACCGCAATCTTGGGCTGGTACATTGAATCCGATTGCTCCAAATGGTTGCCTCTCAGTTGGCCGTAGATTGTCCTTACACTCCCATCGCCAGAGCCACAAAAACTAAGAATGCTCGCCACATCAAGATCACCTGAATCAATGGTTCCAATATCTTTAACGCTTGAATCACTGGATCGCATGACGCTTAGAAGCGGCCCGGAGTAGCCGGCAAACAGTCTCCGGTTGATGCTCCATGCTTCAGTGAGCCCAGACTTGTACGCATCCAGCGCCCCCACAAATCCCCCCTTCGCGCACTGTGTTCCAGGCAGTGCCAGCGAAAGTCCTGCACCGAGTCCGAAAGTCATACATTTACAGGGCGATGATGTTCGTGGCCGTGGCATTCACGCGGCTCGTTGTGATCGGCAGCACCGCGCCTGCCGGCACGCCTGCAAACACCACCGCCACACCGTTCTCATTCACCGCCGCCACATCTCCCGCGCCGCCCACATACAGCGCGCGCGCCGGGCCGCCCTTGATCGGATACGTGTCCGACGGCGTCACCGGCCGGAAGGAAGAATCAGGCACCATCCCCTGCAGGGCGCCGGGAATCGATTGCGGGTCAAGGAGGGCACGTCTTTGGGCAGCAGGCATGGTCGTCATTTGTGGGTGAAATCAGCGCTCGGACATGCCTGGGCATGGTATCAGGGCAGGGGGGCAAGCGGTCGCAGCAGGCGCTGCCAGCTCCCTCAGGTCTTCAGTTCAGCTCATTCAGCTTCGTGGTATAGAAAGCGTGCAGCTTCATCGCCTTCGCCAGTTGCTCGCCGATTTCCGCCGCCTTCTCCACCAGCCCGATCGTCTTCATCGCCTCGCCTGAAAGCGTCAGCGAGAAGCACTCAGATTCGATGGCCTTGATCGCGGATTCGATGATGTTCTTTTGCGTGGCTGTATCGGGTTTGTTCATGGGGAGATTTCAGAATGTCTAGGAAACGATCACCGCATCAGCGTCTCGGATGCGGGTCATGATGTTCATGGTTTAGGTTCCAATAGCCGGAGTTCCGGCGTTGTTCCAAAGAATGCCCGGGCCTGGATTGCTGGTGGGCAGTCCTGAAATATGGAGCTCGCGCAGAGTTCCCGTTCCTGCCGCCTCTGGCTTGATGGAGTAAGCTCCTGAGGCGGTGATGAACGACAGGCGTTCGTAGTTGCTGGCGTCTGTGTATGCCCCATAGATGCGCACTTCAATTGGGGCGTTGATGTAGTAATTCTGGAGAATTCCCAAGTTGCTATCCGGCTCCTTTTGGAATCGGGCTCCATGCCCATCGGCTGGATCAACGCATGAAAGATAATATCCAGCAAGAAGTGGGGCCTGGGTGGATACATTGCCATCACCACCCTGAAGCCACTCTACTTGTGCATATGGACCTTCCGCCCATAGCACTGGCTGCCTGCCAAAACTTGCCTGAAATCCCCAGCTCAGCCTGCCATCCTTGGTGATTGCAAGCTGTTTTACCCCCTCTTTTTGGATCGAAAGACCGTCACCAGAGAAGGAGGTAGGAATGTTGATGCCAAACAATGATCCATTCGTATTCCAGCCTGTGCTCGTCGTCCCGCTCGGCTCGATCAAAAACAGCGGCTTCGTCGTCGTGGCCGAGCCGCCCGTAAAAACGGAGCCCGTCAGAGAAAGCGCTGGCGCCGAGGCCGCGCCGCTCACGGTGAAGACATTGGCCGCCGCCAGACCCGGGCATGCCAGCGCCGTCCTTTGATCCGCCGCCGTCGTCGCCTCCGCCACCGCCGCACCCGCCGCGCTCAGCGTAAACTTCCGGTCCGCACCACTCTGAGTGCCATAAATGAGCCCGCCCGTCGCGGCAGCTGCGGCGGTCAATGAAGCAAGAGTTTGATCAGCCATAAGATGTGTAGGTTAGTGGAAAAGAATCAGAAAGACGGAGTTCATGACATGAAGATCAATGGATGATCCAGTTCGCACCGTCGCTGATCACCAGCACCTTGCAGCTGCCGCCACCAGTTGCCGTGGTGTAGGCCGTCGTGCTCGTGGCATCGGTGGCAAACGCCATCGCTCCCGCACCGCAGGTTGCGGCATCCGGCAGGCCGCTGACAGTGTAGCTCGGCAGTTTCGCCGGCTGCGCATGATCCGTGGTGTTGGCCCCCAGCGTTACCTTGACGGTGCCGCCTCGGATCAGCTCCACATCCCGTGCCGTCCCGCCATCGCCTCCCACATCGCTGCCCATGCGCAGCGTATTCGCCGTGGTCTGCCAGTCGATCACTCCCCACTCGCCAGTCGTGGAGTTGGTGAACGTATTGGTCACCAGAATTTTCTGTGCGTCTGTGGAATTGCCAAAGCGTGTCTGGAAAAAATCAGGTGCGATGATGAGAGGCTGGTTGGAATCAGACTTCCCAATGTCTGTAAAAGGAGCACCCGCCTGGCCAAACTTTAAAGTGCCGCCTACAAATTCCAGGTTTCCACCTGCCACCGAGGGTCTGATCCACAGAGGCTGAAGGGCGAAACTTCCAGACAGGTACCATGAGGTCGCATCAAGAGCATACAGCTTCATGATTTCGACTTTTGTGCCGTTAATTTCCGCAGACCAGGTGAACCATTTGTCATTATTTGCCGGCCAGCCTGTGGCACCTGTATTGGCGTAAAAATCCAGCGAAGCTGTGCTCGATGAGGCTGCCTGTGTGGACGTGATCTGTCCGCTGCTCACTGTAATAGCGGGAGCCGTGGCCGATCCTGTAAACGTGGGTGACGCCACAGGGGCCACACTTTCTCCTAATGCGGAGTTCAGATTGGCCAGGCTCGGTGATGCGATCCACTCCCCCACCCCCGTCCCCGGCGTGATCTTCTGCACCACGCTGCCATCGCTGGTCAGGATGTCCCCCGCTCCCGCGCCGATCGTTGCCGTGCTGCCCGAGGCGATGCCGCCCTGGGTGGCCAGATCTCCCAGCCCCAGCGCCGTCCTTTGATCCGCCGCCGTCGTCGCCTCCGCCACTGCCGCACCCGCCGCGCTCAGCGTAAACTTCCGGTCCTCACCACTCTGAGTGCCATAAATGAGCCCCCCCGTGGCTGGGGTGGCGGCGGTCAGTGAAGAAAGTGTCTTGTCAGCCATAAAATAAGATTATGTGGTAGTCATGATCCGAGAATCAGAAAACTCGATCCGTCCGCCAGCAGCAGGCCGCTGGTGCCATCCGCCAGCATCAGCACATCATCTGCACCGCCCGGTGTCGAGTCACGTGCCTGTGCAAAAGTCAGCCCCATTCCCAGTCCGATCATAAAATCACAGGGCGACGATGTTCGTGGCCGTGGTGGCCGTGGCATTCACGCGGCTCGTGGTGATCGGCAGCACGGCGCCTGCCGGCACGCCTGCAAACACCACCGCCACACCGTTCTCATTCACTGCTGCCACATCGCCCGCGCCGCCCACATACAGCGCGCGCGCCGGACCGCCCTTGATCGGATACGTGTCAGACGGCGTCACCGGCCGGAAGGAAGAATCAGGCACCATCCCCTGAAGGGCGCCGGGGATCGATTGCGGGTCAAGGGGGGTGCGTCTTTTTGCAGCAGGCATGGTCGTTGTTTGGGTTTGGGTTCTCAGTCAAAAAGTGTCATATCATGGTATCATCCGTAAAATCAGGCCTCACGCCCGCCTGCCACCTGCCGGTTCCTGTCACCACCTCTCTCGTCAGCCTGGCGCAGCACACACACAGCGCCGCACCGCCTCACACCAGAGCAGGTTCTCATCTCACAGGATCCGGCAGGCGCAGACCGTGGTCGCAGCCGCCGTCCAGGCAGGGCAGGGGATGGCGCCCCCCGCCGCCCGGCTTCACATCGCAGTCGTCCGGCTCACCTCGTTAAAGTTCGTCCCGTCATACACAAAGCTCAGCACAAACTTCTTCCCGCTAGCCGTCCCCGTCGCCAGCGTCCCCGTCACCTTGAAGTTCGTCCCAAAGGTCAGCGTCCGGCTCGTCGTGCCGCTCGTCGTCACCACCAGGTAATACGTCCTTCCAGAAACCGCCCCCGTCGTCACCCCGCTGATCGCCTCATCCTGCCCCGGCGTCAGCGTATAGCACGAAACACTCGCCCCAGGCGCAAAGCTCACCGTGCTCCCCGCCGCCAGCGCCGCCGTCGCATGCAGGCTCACCGTCCCGCTGCCGTCCGGGATCGTCACCGTCCGGCCTGCCGTCGGGTTGGCCACCACCAGCGCCGTCACCTTGCTGTCGTACGTGCTCCCCTGAAACTCCAGTCGGCCCCGGTACGCATTCACCACCACACTGTGGTCCTTGCCCACCAGCGCATGACCCGTCAGCGCCAGCGGTGCGGCAGACGGCGGCTGGTCCGCGCCAAAAATCTTCCTCAGCATCACATCCACCCCGTCCACCGCCAGCGCGGTCATTGTCAGGGCGGCCATCAGCGTCATCAGTATCAGAGCATGCTTCTTCATGGTATCAGTATGTTTCGTTGTTTGGTTTGGATTGTTGTTCCGTCAAAAAGCCTTCAGATCGTCCTCATCCTCGGTCCCGCCGCCCCGCCACTCACACCCATCCCCGCAGCAGCGCCTCACTCACTCTATTAGTCCTTGGGTCACACTCCCCGCCCTGCCAGTACTTTCTCCATCTTTTTTCACTCACTCATCCACCATACCAGCCCCTGGCATCCTCCTCTTCCTCTTCCTCTTCCTCTTCCTCTTCCTCGCACCGAGCACCGAGCACCGAGCACCGAGAACCGAGAACCGAGAACCGAGAACCGAGAACCGAGAACCGAGAACCGAGAACCGAGAACCGAGAACCGAGCATCCAGCATCATCCCGCCGCACCCTGCGGCACCGCGCCACCCATCATCCCCGCCGCACCCTGCGGCTGCTGCTGTCCCTGCGCCCCCTGCTGCTGCTGCGCCTCCAGCGCCATCAGCCCCTTCACGCGCTCCTGCTCCTCCGGCGGCAGCAGGCCCAGGCAGTTCTCCAGCTTCACCACAGGGCGGCGCACCATATCCTCCGCATTGGCAAACTCCAGCGCCTTCAGCGCCTGCACAATGCCCACACGCGCCCCCGCCTTGTCCGTCTCCGGCAGCCCCGCATAGCCCTGCTCCAGCTGCATCATCACCTGCGCCGCCTGCAGCTTCTCCTGGTTCTGCTCCTGCGTCAGCAGCATCACCACATCGATGTCCAGGTCCCGCACATGCTCCGGCGTTATCCGCACCAGCTCCTTGTCATGGCCCTCGCCCCACACAAACGCCTCCTCCCGGTCAAAGTTCGCATACAGCAGCTTCACCGCGTAGCTAAATCCCCGGCCCTTCGCACGCCGCAGTCTTCGCACCGGCTTCTTCAGCAGCACCGCCGCCCGGCTCATCAGCGCCTTCACACCCGTCGCCGTATTGCTCTCCGGCACGCTGCTCAGATCCCCCTGGCTCGCGTTCGTTATCCCGCTGCGCAGCTGCGCCAGCTGCATCCCCGTTTGGAAAAGCTCCATGCTCCGGCTGTCCGCATCCGGCAGCTGGGCAAACTCCAGACACTCCCCCAGGCTCTTCCCAGCCTTCGGCCGGATCGACTTCCCAGGCCCGATCACCACCGGCCCCCCGTCCTCATCCACCATCATGTTCTCCTCGTGGATCGCCGTCAGCGGATTCGCGTGCATCTCGTTCCTGAAATTCACCTGATTCCACAGGTTGTCCGTCCCCGTCTGCAGATACGCATACTTCGCGAAAAATCCCCTCCCATACAGCCGGTGCGGCACCGGCTCCCACACCTCGCACTTCACCGGCAGCTCCGCCCTCGGCGACACATTCGCCAGGTAATCAGCCCACACGATCCAGTCCTCACCCTGCGGGGGAAACACCACGCACATCCGCGCCTCCTCCCCGCGCCCCGTCGCATCCGCGCGTATGTAGCCCTCGATCAGCCGCACCCGCGTGTTCATGAGCTTCTCCGCCTCCTCCTCACCCAGCGGCTCATCACCCGCCGCGCTAGTCACCGTCGCATCTGCCGTCCGCTCACGTCGCAGCTCATCCTCCGTATGCAGCCGCGCCTCCGCACAGCGCGCCAGCCGTATCGCATCCTCCTTCGACAGGTTAAATCTCCGCATCGCCTCAAACGTGCTCATCTCCACCGTCAGGTACACATTCGTATGCCGCAGCTCCAGCTCCGGCGCATCCTCACGAAAGCTGATGTCATTAAAATGCACCGGCACCGCCTCCACCCCCTGGCGGATCACCGTCTGCCTCCGCTCATACGCATCACGCCACTCCATCCGGCCCGTCAGCCGTCCGCGCATCGCCGCCGCCTGCGCATCGCACGTCACATGGCGGCCCGCATCATCCAGCACCGGCTCACCGTCCATGTGCAGGCACGGCGTCATCGCCTCATGCTCATCCACCTCCACCGAGTACATCATCTTCATAAAGCACTCCCCCAGAGTCACCGCATGGTCGATCCCCTGGCACTGCGCATCCACAAACCTCCCGTCACGAAACGTCCACTGCAGATGGTGCTGGATGTCATCCGCCAGCTTCACATCCGTCCGCCCCACCGGCGTCGCCGAAAACCACGGCTCCCCGCCAAAGATGTCCTGCTCCGCCTGCGCCGCCGCAAACTCCGCCAGCGCCGCCACGATGTTCACCGACTCATTCGCCACATCAAACACACTCGCCGCATCCGCCTCCGTCTCCGCCCGCTCACGGCGCGCCCTTGCCCGGTGGTCAAAAATATCCTGCGCCTCCTGCGCCCACTTCAGGCGGTTCGCCCGCCACTGCACCAGGCCCGCATCATACTGCGCCTTCTGTTTCCGTGCCCACTGCACCAGCCGCACCGCGCGCGTTCCCCCGTCCGCCGCCAGCGCATCCTCCAGCGCAGTCTTCGTACGTTTGCGCACCAGCGCCGCCTTTGCCCGCAGCGCCGCCACACTCAGCGCCACCGCACCCTCGCGCACACCATTCGGATCAGGAAGAAGAGCCATGAAAAAAAGAAAAAAGGTTTAAAAAATCAAAAACAAGCCACCACCACATCCACCACTCAGCCAAGCACCTCGCACCTCGCACTTCGCACTTCGCACTTCGCACTTCGCACTGAGCACTGAGCACTGAGCACTGAGCACTGAGCACTGAGCACTTCGCACTGAGCACCTCGCACTGAGCACCTCGCACTGAGCACTAGGCTCCAGCCACCACCCTCCGAGTTCTTCACCCCGTCAGGCACACTCACCACACCCCAACCCCTTGGGTCCACATTTCAAACCGCAAGCCCCAAATCAAAAAAAACATCATCACCACCACCATCGAGCCATCCACCATTCTAGCCTGCTCACCTGCCCTCCGCATCTCCTCCACATTCCCCATGCCAGCCCTTGCCACTCGGCTCATCCCCCGCTTTCATCGCCGCCATTCATGACCAAAGAACAATTCAAGCAGCTCGAAAAAGACCTCTGGCTCACCGCAGAGCGTCTCTGGGCCCTCTCCGGGCTGAAGCCCAGCGAGTACTCCTCCCCCGTCCTCGGCATCATCTTCCTTCGCTTCGCTGAAAACAACTACCGCCGCCACGAGGACGAGATCCTCGCCGAGTTCAAAAAGAGGAAAGGCACCCGCGTCGAGCGCCCCATCGAAGACATCGCCGTGGAAAAGTGCGGCTTCTACCTCCCAGACAAGGCCCGCTACGATTACCTCATGGGCCTCCCCGAGTCAGCCGATGTCGCCAAGGCCATCAAGGAGGCCATGAAACTCATCGAAAAATACAAGCCCGAGCTCGAAGGCGTCCTCCCCGCCAATGACTACGCCGTCTTCAATCGCACCGACGACGCCAAAGGCATCCCCAATCAGCTCCTCCGCTCCTTTGCAGACCTCGATGCCTCCGTCGGCCGCGATCTCTTCGGCCAGATCTACGAGTACTTCCTTGGCAAGTTCGCCAGCAGCGAAGGCCAGAAAGGCGGCGAATTCTTCACCCCACGCTCCGTCGTCCGTCTCATGGTCGAGATGATCCAGCCCCACGGCGGCCGTGTCTTCGACCCCGCCTGCGGCTCCGGCGGCATGTTCGTTCAATCCGCCCAGTTCATTGAGGAGCACCGCCAGAGCCTCAAAGGCGGCCAGGCAGACGTCTTCGTCTGCGGCCAGGAAAAGACCCGCCAGACCGTCAGCCTCGCCAAGATGAACCTCGCCGTCAATGGCCTCCGTGGCGAGATCCGCGAGGCCAACACCTACTCCGACGATCCCTTCAACAGCTTCGGCCAGTTCGACTACATCCTCGCCAATCCCCCCTTCAATGTGGACGAGGTCCCCCTCAAGACCGTCGAAAAAGACCCCCGCTTCAATACCTACGGCCTCCCGCGCAACAAAGGCAAGGTGACGAAGGAAAACGTCGGCAAGGAGACCGTCCCCAATGCCAACTACCTCTGGATCTCCCTCTTTGCCACCAGTCTCAAAGACAAAGGCCGTGCCGCCCTCGTCATGGCCAATTCCGCCTCAGACGCCCGCCACTCAGAGGCAGACATCCGCAGAAAGCTCATCCAGGAGCGCCTCATCTCCGGCATGCTCACCCTGCCGTCCAATATGTTCTACACCGTCACCCTGCCAGCCACCCTCTGGTTCTTTGACAAAGGCAGGGCAGACGACCGCATCCTCTTCATTGATGCCCGCAATATCTTCACCCAGATCGACCGCGCCCACCGCGAGTTCTCCGAGGAGCAGGTGCAAAACATCGCCATCATCAATCGCCTCCGCCTCGGCCAGCGCGCCTCCTTCGTGCAGTTGGTGGACCGCTACTTCGCCCAGGGCATGCAGCGCCTCATTGAAAACGAGGCTCAAGTGAAACCCGTCTCCGAGCAGTTGCTTGAGGTCCTCGACCATGCCGAAGGCAAAGCCGCCGTGAAGACATTGGTCAAACACTGGTCCACCCTCCCAAAGCTCCGCTCCCGGTATGACGACTACCTCCGCCAGCACCACGTCAGCGCAGACGTCCCTGCTCAAAACCGCGCCCAGCATCGGCTCCGGGAGTCCTTCGATCCCTTCTTCACCTCCCTGCATGAAGCCCTGAAGCAGCTCGACAAAATCATCCGCCATCACGAAAAGACCCAGGCAGAGGCCGCCCGCGCCGAAGGCAAACGCGGCAGCACCGACAAAAAAACCCGCGCCCTCAAAACCGCCCTCGAGGCCCTCCACCACGAAGTCCGCGAGGCCGAAAGCTTCTACCAGCACATCCACTGGCTGCAGCAGCGCTTCCCCCGGGCCGACTACGAAGACGTCACCGGCCTCTGCAAACTCGCCACCCCCGCCGAGGTGGAAGAGCAAGACTGGTCCCTCAACCCCGGCCGCTACGTCGGCGTTGTCATCGAGGAAGATGGGAAAACGGAGGAGGAGTTTATCGCCGGACTCGTGGCTCTTGATGCCGAGCTCTCTGCCTATGCTTCAAATGCCGCGATCCTCCAACGTGTCATTGAAGAAAACATCAAAGCACTCACAGCATGAGCACTCATGATTGGGATCAGGTCCCCTTCGAAGACATCCTGGCTGACAGCAAAGATGGTGAATGGGGCATTGGTGATGAAGCAGGTTCCCACACTGCATGCTGGATGATTCGGGGCACTGACTTTGCTGGTATCAATGACCCATCGAGTGAACTGCCACTTCGCTGGATTCCTGACCGCTTGATGGAACGGAAGAGGCTGCAGCCAGGTGATGTCGTATTTGAAATGGCGGGTGGCACGGCCAAGCAATCGACTGGCCGGAGTGCTTTGGTGCGTTCCAGTTTCTTTGAGACGAGGTCAGAGCATCCTGTTTTGTGTGCCAGCTTTTGTCGCCATCTCAGGCTTAAGCCTGAATATGATTCTTCGTTCATCTACTACCTGCTCCAGACGCTGTATCGAGCTGGATACATGGCTGTTTTCAATATTCAACACACAGGAGTTTCGAGGTTCCAGTACACGGCATTCAAGAAGAAGACGGTTCTGACAATACCCAAGAAGCCGGCGCAAAAAAAGATCGCCGCCATCCTGACCGCCTACGATGACCTGATCGAAAACAACCAGCGCCGCATCGCGGCCCTGGAGAAGATGGCGGAGGAACTCTACCGCGAATGGTTCGTCCGCCTCCGCTTCCCCGGCCATGAGAAAGTGAAGCTTGTGAAGGGCTGTCCGGTGACCTGGACCGAAAAGAAGTTTGGGGCTTTTTGCGTCCTTCAGCGTGGTTTTGATCTGCCGGATGCCGAAGTCGTTCCCGGACCATATCCAATTATTGCTTCAACATCGATCAAAGGTTTCCATCACGAGTTCAGGGTCAAGCCACCCGTTGTGACAACGGGGCGTTCTGGCAGTCTGGGTGAAGTGCTGCTCGTTCATACAAATGCCTGGCCGCTCAACACCGCACTCTATGTGAAGGACTTTTGTGGTAACTCGGCCTTCCTTGTTTACTACACATTAAAGAACATGGGCTTGGAGAAGTTCAACGCAGGTGCTGGTGTGCCAACGTTAAATCGAAACCACCTAACAAGCATCAAGATCAATGTCCCCGACACTTCACTTCAGCATCGCTTCGATGAAGTGATTGGTCCCATTCACGATCAAAAGGAGCAGTTCACAAAATGGAACACCGCCCTCCGCCAAACCCGCGACCTCCTCCTCCCCCGCCTCATCTCCGGCAAGCTCCGCGTCGATGACCTGGACATCCAGTTCCCGCCTTCCATGCAAGCGGCTTAAACTCCGCGAGTCAGCCTCATGCCGATGCCTAAATCGACCCGCACATGCTGGACGAAGTCGCCTTCACCGCCATGTGCAACGTTGGAAGAGAGGTGAAGTTTGGCGTCGAGCGACAATGAAAACGCCAACAACCTGCCTTTGACAAAGCTCAAGACAATCATCCTTGAGCCGTCCATGCTATGGAACTCATCAACAATACGATACAGTAAACTGGCTACAAACAGGCGCATTGGGTTGGTATTTCGAATAGGTCCAGTTGCAAAATCAATTTCGAATTGAAAATAAATGAATTACGTCTGCTTGATGAGCGGGCTTTGACGAGGGTGGATTTGGGGCATGTGGTGCCAAAGTGTGTGTGATGCGGTGCTGCTGCCCAATTTGCCGTTGCTCGTGGAAACTGAGATGTGTAGGTCTCTCCACAACGCAGGATTGCCAAAGAAGAACACCCCGCCAGGCACGGCGAGGTGTTCAACAAGCAAGCCTGCTAAACCCAAACAAGCCAGTCGGCATCAAAACAATGAAAACGACAAACCAGAATGAAGAAGCACGGCCACCTGTGGCTGAACCGTTAAACCACCTGAACGGTGCCCGCAAGCCCCCATACACTGCCCACAATCCGGGTGGCGATCCACCTCCTGTGTCACCGGAGAGCGATCCAAACAGACAGGAAGGCCAGTTGCTCATCAGCGTCACCATTGAGCGGGTGGCGGCGGATCGGGTCTCGTTCACCGTGAGGCCCGATGGCTTCATGGCCGGGCCACCATGGCTGCCCAAGGCTATGATGGCGGGCATTCGTGAAGGGCTCAACAGCGCTGTGACACGGCATCTCGATCCCTCAGGAGAAAAAGAAAGCCGCGAGCAGCCCCGCTAAGCAGGCCTCCAACAGCATGATTCCGCTGGCGAGCAGCCGGCGGAATCATGTGGGTTTTGTTTTAAACACTGATGGCAGGCTTGTGGAATAAAGGAGGGCATTCTACAACGGAAATCAATGATGGCTCATACCGCAGCGCCAAACCCGCGACTTCCTCCTCCCGCGTCTCATCTCCGGCAAGCTCCGCGTGGATAAGCTGGACATTCAGTTCCCACCCTCCATGGTGTCTAAGCAATTCACCAATTCAAATGACGCCCATTTCTGAGTCCACACGCTGCTACCTCGTCCGAACCGATGCCAATCTCGTCGAAAAATCCATCGTTGGTGTGGGATGGTCTGAACTGAATTTCTCCTCCATGGAGAACGCTGAAGCGGCGATCCGGGCTGTCGATGCCTGCTACGGCATCGGCAGAAATGCCAATCAGATCCGCCGCTATTTTGCCATTCAGGACGGCGACCTCATCGTGGCCACGCTGCCCTATTCCGTGGCCATCGGTCGTGCTACCGGCGGGCTGTTCCATGATCCAGCTTATTATGATGCGGACAAGGTCAACCAGCGCCGCGTGGTCTTCCCTTTGGACAAAGACGGGCATGTGGTGGAACTGCCGCGCGCCTCATTCTCAGAAGCCTTCCAGCGGCGCCTCCGCGTGCGCGGCATCACCATCAATGATCTCGGTGAGTTCCACCAGGAGATCATGGATGCCTATGAAAAGGTGAACTCCGGCAAGGACTATTCCTGGACTCTCCAGGTCGCGGAAAAGGCAGGCAAAGCCACGGACGCATTCAAGAAGAGCCTGCTGCAAAACATCCAGAGCGGCCGCACCAACCTCCTGACCGGCGGCGTGGGCCTGGAGCATCTGGTGAAAGAACTGCTGCAATGCGAAGGCTACCAGGCGGAAGTCCTTTCCAAGCACGCCTTTCCCGGCTTTGCCGATGCCGATATCAAAGCCTCACGCTCAGACCCTTGCACCACCGTCAACCTCCTCGTCCAGGTGAAGCACCACCAAGGATTCACCAATGAACATGGCCTGCATCAATTGGAAGAGATCCGAAAGCACGAACTTCCTGAATACAGCGACCATGAGCTCATCTTCTGCACCTCGGCTTCTACTTCAGAAACCTTTCTGAAACGAGCGGAACTCGTGAACGTGACAGTGATCGATGGAGCGGCACTGGTGGACTGGATCGTCCAGCGCATCGACCACCTCTCCCCCGAAACCAAAAACAGCCTCGGCATCTGCGAAGTGCCCACGGTGTTCTGACAAGCGCCCAGGACGCCCTTTGCACAAAAGCCAGCTTGCTCTAGTTCACGATATTGCCGTTGTTCACGTTTACGTGAACACGGCGATTTTGTGAACATCTCTGAAAGACAACAATCTAACGCACCTCGCTCTCTTGCTTTGAGGCAGCGTCGGTTGCGATCAAAGCTTCGCGACTGTAAAATGAGCAATGGCAAGAAAATCTCAAAAAACAACGGTCCAGAAGGCGAGTGACAAGCAGACGAACAAAAAACAATATCAGGCCAAGAAAGAGCGCGAAAAAGAGCAGATTCGGCAGTGGAAGGAACGAGACACTGATGACAGCGGAAGGGACATGGGATGATTCGATCAAGTTAGGCCTCTGTATGGCCTTGCTCACCACAGGATAAGCCGCCAGATTAAGGCATTGTCGGTTTCATGCCCAATTTCATCTCCGAAGACCAGATCGAGCAGGCGCTTCTCCAGAAGCTCCAGTTTGAATATGGCTACGAGGTGCTGGACTGCTACACAGAGGACGCCGCCTCTCTCAACGACGGCTCCAACCGCACCGACAAGCGGGATGTCCTCCTGCTCGACCGCGTGCGAGAAGCCGCCACAAGGCTGAACCCCAACACGCCTCCCGAAGTCATCGACCGCGCGCTGGAGACCCTGGCAGACCGTCGGCTGGCTCTCTCTCTCATCGCCGCAAACCGCGAGCTCGACCGCCTCATCCGCGATGGCATCCCCGCCAAATGGGAGGATGCTCAAGGCGAGGAACACCATGACCCAGTCAAGCTCATCGACTTCCGCAACCCCGCCAACAACGACTGGCTTGCCGTCTCCCAGCTCTGGATCAGCGGCAAGAAAGGCTACCGCCGCCCCGACGTGCTGCTCTATGTCAATGGCCTTCCGCTCGTCTTCATCGAGCTCAAGAACAGCAACGTCAAACTCCGCACCGCTTACGACGACAATCTCACCAACTACCGCACGGAGATCCCGCAGCTCTTCCACACCAATGCCTTCTGCGTCCTCTCCAACGCGCACGAAACCCGCGTCGGCAGCCTCAGCGCATCGTGGGAGCACTTCTTCCAGTGGCTGCGCGTGGACGATGAAAAAGAGAAGATCGACCGCGAGGACATCCGCAACAAAGGCACCAGCCTGGAGCGCGCCCTCCACGGCCTGCTGAAGCCGGAGCGCCTGCTCGACTACTGCGAAAACTTCATCCTCTACTACCGCGAGAAGCAGAAGATCATCGCCCAAAATCACCAGTTCATCGGTGTGAACCGCGCCTATGAGAACTTCCAGAAGCGCGAGGAGCTGCAAGGAAAGCTGGGCGTCTTCTGGCACACCCAGGGCAGCGGCAAGAGCTTCTCCATGATCTTCTATGCCCGGAAGATCTTCCGCCTCGCCGGCGGAAACTACACCTTCGTCATTGTCACAGACCGCGAAGACCTCGACGGCCAGATCTACAGCAACTTCCTCGACACCGGCACCGTCTCCAAGGCCGAGGCCGCACGCCCCAAGGACAGCGATGAGATGCGCCGCTTCCTCGGCCAGCAGAAGCGCATGGTCTTCACCCTCATCCAAAAATTCCGCTACGACAAAGGAGAGGCCTACCCGCTGCTCACCAACCGCCGGGACGTCATCGTCATCGTGGACGAAGCCCACCGCACCCAGTACAAAAGCCTCGCCGAAAACATGCGCGCAGGGCTGAAAAACGCCAGCTTCCTCGCCTTCACCGGCACCCCGCTCCTCGGAAGTGGCCGCAAGACAAACCAGTGGTTCGGCGAATACGTCTCAGAATACAACTTCCAGCAGAGCATGGACGACGGCGCCACCGTGCCGCTCTTTTACCAGAAGCGTGTGCCTGAGATGCAGATCCAAAACGAAGACCTGGGAGAGGACTTCTACGACCTGCTGGAAGACACCACCCTGGACGAGGCGCAGAAAGCCAAGCTGGAGGACAAATACTCCACCGAGCTGCAAGTCATCAAGCGGGACGACCGCCTCGACAAGATCGCTGAAGACATCGTCCAGCATTTCCCCCGGCGCGGCTATCTGGGAAAAGGCGTGGTCATCAGTATCGACAAATTCACCGCCGTGAAGATGTTCGACAAGGTCGAGGACCTCTGGAAAAAGGAGATCAAAAAGCTCACCGGCCAGGCCTCCGACAAACAGCGCACCGACTCCGAGCGCGCCCTGCTCAAGCGCCGCCTGGAGTGGATGAAGCGCGTGGACATGGCCGTGGTGGTCAGCGCGGAAAACGGCGAGGAGGAAAAATTCGCCAAGGAGAAGCTTGACATCACCCGCCACCGCAAACGCATGGAGCAGGTGGACGAGCACGGCCACGATGTGGAGTTCAACTTCAAAGACCCCGAGCACCCGCTGCAGCTCGTCTTTGTCTGCGCCATGTGGCTCACCGGCTTTGACGCGCCCACCGTCTCCACCCTCTACCTCGACAAGCCGCAGAAGGACCACACCCTCATGCAGACCATCGCCCGCGCCAACCGGGTCACCTCATTCAAGATCGGCGGCGTGGAAAAGAGAAACGGCGAGGTCATCGACTACTACGGCGTCTTCCGAAACATGAAGAAGGCGCTCAAGGACTACGCCCAGGGCGCGCAGGGCGAGACCCCGCCCGTGCAGAAAAAAGACCATCTCTTTCAGCTCTTGGATGACGCCATCCAGCAGGGACTCATCTTCTGCCGCCCGAAAGGCGTGCTGCTCGACGGCCTGCTGGAAAGCCAGGACGTTTTCAAGCAGGTGGAGCACTTCGAACGCTACGCTGACACCCTCATCAGCAATGACGAATGGCGCAAGGGCTTCGCCGTTCTCGAAAACACCATCACCGGCCTCTACGAAGCCTGCAAACCGGAGATCCTCGGGCAGCCCGTCGTCCGCACGGTGGCCGTCTTCCAGTACCTGCGCGGCATCATCGATACCCTGATCCAACAGGCCGATGTGGAGGAGGTTAGCCGCAAAATCGACGAGTTGCTGGATGCCAGTGTCGTAGTGGACCCCGCCCACCGCGCCATCGTCAAAGAAGACGAACCCAGGCCTGCCTTCAAAATCATCCAGCGCGGCAAGGTATGGGATCTCAGCCAGGTTGACTTTGACAAGCTGCGCCAGGACTTCAAAGAAGCCTCGCATAAGAATATCGAAATCGCCGACCTGCGCGCCTTTCTGGACCAGAAGATGGAGCAGATGCTGAAAGAAAACGCCACCCGTAAAGACTTCGCCCAGCGGCTGCAGGAGATCATCAGCAAATACAACACCGGCGGCTCATCCAACGAGAAATACTTTGATGAGCTGGTAAAGTACGCCCGGGACCTCCGCGAGGAAGAGCAGCGCCATGCACGCATGGGGCTGAGCGAAGAAGAACTCGAAATCTTCGATCTCCTCAAGAAAGAAAAGATGACCCAGGATGAAGAAGCCAAGGTCAAACTCGCCGCTAAAGCCCTGCTGCAGCGCCTCAAAGATGGCCATCCCAGGGTGCTCGTACACGGAGCCTTTCAGAATGCTCAGTCCACACTCATAGTGGAATCAGCCGTGGAAGAGGTGCTCAACACACACCTTCCAGAGAGCTACGACCGTCTGCTTTTCAAAACAAAGTGCCGCGACGTACTCGGGCTCGTGCAAGCATACGCTGCCCAAGGTGTGAAATGGGCGGCGTAGCCCGTGAACCCTTTCGTGGCTGGCCCATAACTCCAGCAGAGCAGGGGACTTTGTTCCCCCCAGCCTCTCTCGCCAACCACACCAGGCACCGGCCCACCCATCGCGGCGTGGTCCGCACACTTCGTGTGCGGCTCCAGCGCCCTCGCCACATCCCCACATCCCCACATCCCCACATCCCCACCTCTCCCCTCCAATTTAAAATTTTCAGTTCTCAGTTTTCAGTCCCCCATCATCCAGCGCCCCTCTCGCTCCCACCACCCATTCCGTACCTTCCGCACACCCACCGCCCCCCCGGCAAATCACAAATCACAAATCCTCAATCGTAAATCATAAATCCGCGCCCCTCAGTCCCTCCTTTACAAAAAACCCGCCCCTCGTTACACCTTCATCATGCGCGCGAGCCCTCAGCACCAGCACCTCCTCATCCTGGGTCTCCTCCTCCTCGGCAGCCTCACCGCCACCCCCAGCGCCGCCGCATCCCGCTTCGCCCGCGGCTTCCTCATCTACAAGACCGCCCTCAGCGACCAGCCCGCCCACTACCAGGGCACCCTCTACCTCAGCGAAGACACCACCGGCCCCATCTGGCTCCAGTACGACATCGGCCAGACCAAGCCCTTCTTCCTCGCCCGCCAGATGTACGTCACCGACATCAAATTCGGCCTCCTCTTCGAGGCCGACTTCACCACCCCAGAGCACGCCCAGCGCTGCCGCGACATCCAGGCCCAGCTCGCCGCCGCCGCCCGTCAGTCCCCCCTCATCACCAGCGCCATCACCGCCGCCACCAAAGCCATCCAGGCCGAGATCGACCACTTTGAAAAAGACCACCTCGTCCGCCTCGGCGGCACCTGGACCGACCGCCGCCAGTACGACGCCCTCACCGACGCCCAGCAAAAAGCCCGCCAGCAGGAAGACACCCGCCGCATGCAGACCACCGCCGACCGCCAGGCCCAGGAAGAAAAAGACCGCCGCGACTTCGACGCCATGGCCCAGGACGACAAAATCCGCCAGGCCAACTACACCCGCCCCTACGCCTCCATCCCCGCCCAAAACCTCCTCGCCACCCTCGCCCCCCTCCTCAAGACCGCCGCCACCATCCTCGCAGACCACGCCACCCTCCCCATCTCCCCCCCCACCGCCGCCGCCCTCGCCAGCGCCATCCCGCTCCCCACCCTCCCAGACGCCACCGGCATCGACCCCCGCCTCCGCATCCTCAGTCCCAGCACCGCCGCCGCAGACATCGCCACCAGCATCGAAAGCGCCGCCGCCACCAGCACAGACACCGCACCCGCCCTCCTCACCCTCCACGACAGCGCCCACACCAGCACCCTCATCGCCCAGGCCTGCCTCTACCTCGAATCCTCCGGCCCAGACCAGCCCTTCCTCCCCCGCAGCCAGACCGAATACACCGCCATCCAGCAGCAGCTCGACACCTACCACCCCGACATCTGCGCCGCCCTCCCCGACGTCATCGCCGCCACCACCATCCTCCACACCCTCAAAGACGCCACCCCCAACGACAAATCCACCCCCTACACCCGGCGCGACATCCCCGGCTACACCGTCCTTTACGACGTCTTCACCCCCGATCCCCACCCCACCCGCCACCTCCGCCTCCTCATCATCACCCTCACCCCCGTCAAGCAGTAGCCAGTAATCAGTAATCAGTAATCAGTCCTCACCCCCATCTTCGTTCTCGTTCTCGTACTCCTCCTCGTCCTCGTCCTCGATCCATCCGCCCCGC
>DDFC01000010.1:585870-597822 GCA_002336895.1 Verrucomicrobiaceae bacterium UBA1938
CCTCTTCCTCTTCCTCTTCCTCGCACCTCGCACCTCGCACCTCGCACCTCGCACTGAACACTGAACACTGAACACTGAACACTGCCCCCCCCATCCGCCCCCCCACCTTCAACCTTCACACATCAGGCTTGAACCCTCCCCCCCTCATCACCCTCATCCTCGCCCTGCTGCTCACATGGCCCCCCGCCTTGCGCGCCGCCGATCCCACCCCCGACCCCCAGGGCGAGTGGTACGTCCTCGGCCACACCATGGCCCAGCAGGCCGTCCCCACCTACCGGCAGTTCCATTATAAAAACAACGCCATCAGCCGTCGCCTCAGCGCCGTCCTCGCCCCACTCGGCGTCCAGGCAGGCAGCCTCAAAGCCAGCCAGCTCCAGCTCCTCCAGCTCGGGTGGGACCACGGCATCATCGGCCGCCCCCTCGCCATCACCACCCCCGCCGACCAGGTCAAAAGCATCCTCCCGCCCCAGCTCCGCGGCTACATCACCTTTAAAAGCCAGGCCCCCGTCGGCGCCAATCCCGCAGACATCCCCGGCGGCACCCTCGCAGACAAAGCCGCCCTCTGGAAAAAAGCCGTCGTCAAAGTCCTCCAGATCAACAACAAAGAAAAGCAGTTCCTCGGCCACGGCAGCGGCGCCTTCATCGGCCCCGGCCTCATCCTCACCAACCGCCACGTCATTGAAGACGACCTCAAAAGCCAGGACGCCGTCACCGTCGTCCAGCTCGAGGCAGACGAAAGCTACCACCCCGCCACCATCCTCGCCGCCCAGGAAGTCCCCGATGTCGCCCTCCTCCAGATCGAGCTCCAGGACCACGAAATCCTCCCCATCGGCCGCAGCTCCGAATGCCGCGAGCTCGAAGAAGTCATCATGATCGGCTACCCCATCCACGCCGACCTCAGCGCCACCTACGTCAAAGGCGCCATCAGCTCCCTCAACCGCGTCTCCAACGGCTGCGAAGTCCTCCAGCTGGACATCCGCGCCAATCCCGGCAACAGCGGCGGCCCCGTCATCACCACAGACGGCCGCATCATCGGCATCCTCACCAGCAGAGACCCCGCCGTCGAATTCACCCAGTTCATCTACGCCCAGAAGACCGACTTCATCCGTCCCTTCCTCGAAAAACACGCCCGCGGCCTCTACGAAACCGCCGAGTAGCTTCGCCACACCCAGCGCCAGGTAGGGAGGCTGGTCCCCAGCCTCCGCCGCGCGTCCCCACGCCACCGCGACACAGCCCCCGGCGGAGAGGGATCGTCCCGATCCCTCACGCACCCGCCATCCTCACCAGGCACAAAGCCGCACACCAAGATCATGAAGAGTCAAAAGCAGACCTGAAGAGCGACTGCGTCCATGCAGTAAGCAGCGCTCGCCAAGGCACTGCGTCGCGGGCCAAAGGTGCGCAGGATTCAGGGCGCCAGCCCTGGGTATTTGGACTTTCACCCGCACCGCCCATCCAGCACCTCTTCCTCTTCCTCTTCCTCGCACTGAGCACTGAGCACTGAGCACTGCCCCCCTCAAACCCTCGCCCCATCCCCCCTGCGTCCATGCATCTCCAGCATCCGCAGCCGCACCGCCTCCGCGATCTCCTCCGGCATCGCATACGGCCCCTCCTCAGCCTCCGCACCTGAGGGCGACCTCCCCACCCCCACATCATACAGCTTCGCCAGCTGATCCAGCGCCCGCAGGCGCACCGTCAGCATCGGCGCCGACGGCGGCTCCGGAGCCAGCACCGGCACCGGTGGCAGGGCAAACCGCAGCGGCAGCTCCATCTGCCCATCCGCCCCCATTTGCAGCGCCAGCTCCCTCCCCGCATGCGGCGCCGCCGGCAGGGGCACCTTCGGAAACGTGCACTCCACCGTCTGCCACAGCGCCGCGCAGATCTGCTCCCGCAGCGCCGTAAACTCCTCCTCCCGTTGCGGCGCCCTCTCCGCCAGCCGTCTCTGCGTCCTGCGCCACAGCTCCGGCATCAGCGTCCCATCCACCCCCAGCGCCCGCGCCACCTCACTCAGCGGCCTGCCCTGCCGCACATGCAGCTCCACCACCACCTCCTCAGCCGCCATCATCGCCACGGCATCCTCCTCCTTCTCTTCCTCTTCCTTCTTCTCAGCCCCCATCACACCCCAGCCTCCCGCGCCACCCACCCCCTAGTACGATGGGCACTTTTGCCCGTCGCCCAGCGCCCCCGCCACACCCACGCCACCCACATCTCCACAAACCGCCGCCCCAGACGCCGCACCCATCTCCCCCGCATTCACCGGCTTCCCCCCATCACCCAGCTGCCATCTCCCATCCGCGCGCTTCCCGCGCCTGCGCCCCATCGCAGCCACACCCACCGTCCCCGCATCCCCCGCGACGCCACCGCCCACATCATCCGTCATCATAGTCACTGGTATAAAAAAATTGAAACTGGTGGAAACCCGCACCCAGGCACCCGCCCGGAAAAACCCCGCAGCTCCCACTCCACAAATCCCCCTCATTGGGCCCAAAACCCCACAATCAAGCAGAATCGTACCACCACACCGCCGTCCCAGCGTCCCAAGCGCGGACTTCAGTCCGCCCTGGGATTCGAAGCCTTGGCGAAGAATGCAGCACCCCGCCACACCCAGCGCCCTTATCCCACCTGCAGCCCGGCCACACCCCACGCCACCGCCCCTCCCACACAATCGGCACAAGATCCTTAGTCTTGCCCCTCCTCAACGGCCCGGTCTGCCCCCGCCACAGCGCCCCAGAGTGGTCCGCACAGTCCCCTGTNNCCGCCCCACCCCGCGCCCACTCACCGCCCCAAACCCCTCAAGCACCAGCAGCACCCCATACCGGCAGGTAGGGATGCGCTGCGCGCGTCCCTGGAATCCATCCTCCCAGCCCTGTCTGTCCCTCCCATCACATTCCCCCATTCCCAAAGCCTCCCTCCCCCAGCGCGGCGGAGACACTCTCCGCCCCGTTCCACTCCGGCTGCGGCAGCACAGCCTCATCCTCAGGCGCGTCAGGCATGCGGCTCATCCTCACGGCAGCGTCCCATGCTCAGCCATCCATCGGGAAAAAATCTCCGTTTCAGTGATCCGCCCGCATGTCGTGGTACCAGGCCTCTCTTCCAGGGCTGCTCACGCACACATCAATCAAAGTGCGGTCTCCACCTTGCGGGCTGCCCCCGGCGGCGAGATACAGCTCGCACCACTCCTTTTCCCCGTCGATATCGCGCGGCATCGGCCCCGCTATTTCGCTGGCAGACACCGACAGCGTCGCCGCCTGGAAATTCAGCACCGTTTCAGCCAGCAGCCGCTCCACCTCCGGCTGCGAGATCGGGCGCGGCACGACCCTCGTCTTCTTGGATCTGTCCCGGCACCAGCGCTCCTCCGTCACCGTCACCGCCCCGCCCTCACGCCTCAGGCAAAAGCTCCGGTATTCAGGGGCCAGGCACGAGCAGTCGTGCTGCAGCGTCACGATGACCGAAGTCCACGGCCCGGCCAGATCCGCCCGCAGCGCCGCCACAGCCTTCGCGCCCTCCGCCGCCAGCTCCTTCCGCCGTTGCTGGGTCTCATCCTGCCGCAGAGCCTTCACAAACTCAGCCGACTTCGGGTCCAGCTTCGACACCTGCGCAGGGCACCCCAGCGGCAGTCCCAGGCACAGGGCCAGCAGCGGAATGAGCAGCATCGTATTCATGGTCTGTGTGGGGTCAGGGGGGCGGGATGGGGGCCTGCGCCATGGGCGGCAGGGCAGGGGCGCACACGTGCTCTTCATCAATCAGATCAGTGGGGAAAAAGGGGCAGGAACTCAAAACGGGCGCACGCCGTGTGGCCGCCAGCCCCACCGCACCCCCATGCCGCGCCACCCGCACGACATCATGCCCCACCCTAACAAAAACTCCACCCAAGCCGCAAGACCAATGTCATCCCTCCCTCCGCATTCACCTCGACATCCCGCCTCCCCCAGTCACCTTCCGCCATGCCGATTCCCGAGATGACTCATGAAGAACAGAAGGCCTATGATGAGGCCCTGAAGCGAATCCAGGCCTGCCTGCAGCAAGGAAAGAAAGGCACTTACTTAGATTTGAGTAGTATGGGCCTGACCAGATTGCCGCCGGAGATCGGCCAGCTCTCCGCGCTTACCAAGCTTTTTCTCTCCAGCAATCATCTCAGCGCGCTGCCGCCCGAGATCGTCCAGCTCTCCGCTCTCACCGAGCTTGAGCTCGTCCACAATCATCTCAGCGCCCTGCTGCCCGAGATCGGCCAGCTCTCCGCGCTCATCACGCTTGATCTCTCCGGCAACCAACTCAGCGCGCTGCCGCCGGAGATCGGCCAGCTCACCGCTCTCACCTTGCTTGATCTCTCCAGCAACCAACTCAGCGCCCTGCCTTCCGAGATCGGCCAGCTCACCGCTCTCACCGGGCTTGATCTCGCAGACAACCAACTCGGCGCGCTGCCGCCCGAGATCGTCCAGCTCACCGCTCTCACCTGGCTTGATCTCTCCAAAAACCAGCTCAGCGCGTTGCCTTCCGAGATCGCCAAGATCACCGCTCTCACCTCGCTTTATCTCGACAACAACCAGCTTAGCTCGTTGCCACCCGAAATTGGCCAGCTCTCCGCGCTCACCTCGCTTTATCTAGACTACAACCAGCTCAGCTCGTTGCCTTCCGAGATCGGCCAGCTCACCGCGCTCACCAGGCTTTACCTCCACGGCAATCCTGGCCTGGACCTTCCGGCAGAGGTGCTCGGACCAGAGTGGCACATGACGAGCGCCACAAACCCACGCGCCAAGCCCGCAGACATCCTGGCCTACTACTTTGCGCAAAAGGAAGGAAAACGGCGGCCGCTCAATGAAGTGAAAGTCTTGGTGGTGGGAGAGAGCGAGGTGGGCAAGACCTCGCTCATCCGCCAGCTTCGTGGCCAATCCCACAACCCCAAAGAGGACAAAACACACGGCATCGAGCGCCACCGCGTCATGCTGCCCTGCGGCAGGCTGGGGCAGGTGCGCCTGAATGTGTGGGACTTTGGCGGGCAGGACATCATGCATGCCACGCACCAGTTCTTCCTCACCCACCGCAGCGTCTATCTCCTGGTGCTGGACAGCCGGCAGAACGAGCGCCAGAGCCGCATCGACTACTGGCTGCGCCTCATTGCCTCCTATGGCGGCGGCTCGCCCGTCATCGTGGTGTGCAACAAAGCCGACCAGCAGGTCATGCAGCTCAACTGGACCGCCCTGCAGCGCGACTACCCGCAGATCATCGCCTTTGCCAGAGAGGTGTGCTGCTACCACCACGCAGGGGTGGACCTCCGCTGCGGGCTGGACGAGCTGCGCCAGCTCATCGCCCAGGCGGTGGAGCAGCATGTGGCGGAGGTGGACCAGCCCATGCTCACCCGCTGGCTCGATCTCAAAGACGAGCTGGAAAAAGCAGGCGCAGAGGGCCAGCCCTACCTCACGCTGGAGGAATACCACACTCTGGCCGAAAAACGCGGCATCTCCAAACCGCAGGACCGCGAGATCCTCCTCAGCCTCATGCACCAGCTCGGCAGCGTGCTGCATTTCAGCGAGCACGCCATCTTTGAGCACGAGCGCGCCCGCCAGGCCGCCCCCGCGCATGTGGAGGAGCTGAATGTCCTCGACCCCGGCTGGGTCACCGCCGCCATTTACAGGCTCCTCAACGACCCCGCACTCATCCGCGCCGGCGGCCTCATGGATCGCGGCAGCATGCGCGACTCCCTCGCCGCGCTGCCCGGAAACCGCTACCCCGGCCACAAGGAGGATTTCATCATCGCCATGATGCGCCGCTTTGAAATCTGCTTCGCCTTTGATGGCGAGAGCGACCGCTGGTTCCTCCCCGACCTCCTGCACAAAGACGAGGTGCACACCGGAGACTGGGCAGGTGCCGTCTCCTTCCGCTACCAGTACCGGGTGCTTCCTACCAGCATCATCGGCAGGCTCATGGTGCGCCTGCACAGCTACATCGCCAAGGGCTGCCTGTGGCGCACCGGGGCCAAATTCATCCACGGCACCTGCGAGGCCCTCGTCCGCAGCGACCCCGAAAACGAGCGCATCGACCTCTACGTGCGCGGCGGCACCAAGGCCGCGCGCCTCCGCTTCCTCAGCCTCATCCGTGGCACCCTGCGGGACATCCACCAGTCCTTCAGCCGAAACCTCGGCATCGAAGAATGGGTGCCCGTGCCCCGCCACCCCGAAGTGTACATCGAGTATGAAAAGCTCCTCCTGCTCGAAGCGCGCGGCACCCCCAAAGACACCGTCAAAGTCCACGGCAGGATCGAAGACATCGAAGTCACCTCCGTGCTCGACCACGTCACCGAACCCGCCCAGCGCAAAGCCGATCGCAATGCCCTCGTCGTCCGCGAGCAGGGCAGGGCACCCGCCGCCAGCACCACCATCAACATCAACGTCGAAGGCGACTACATCCAAATAGACAAACCCATGAGCAGCGACTTCAACCTCACCAACCACGGCAGCATCTCAAACTCCCAGTTCGGCCTAACACTGACGAACTGCACCAGCATGATCCAGCAGACCGAGGGCCAGATAAAAACCCTGCTGGCAGACCTGGAGAAAGACGTGCAGTCCCTCCTCTCCCGCCTGCCCGAAGAGCAGAAGCAGGAAACCGCCGAAAACCTGGAACTCCTCGTCAAAACCGCCACCAGCGAAAAGCCCAACCGCAAATGGTACTCCCTCTCCGCCGAAGGCCTGCTGGAAGCCACCAAATACGTCAAAGACTTCACCGGCAACATCGCCGGTACGCTTGCCCATTTAGGCAAGCTCCTCTGGCCCGGCACCTGAGCCCGCCCCCCCATGCTCCCCCTCTACGCCTCCTTCTACTGCCTCATCTGCGGCCCTGCGCAGGGCGTGCTGCTCGGCAGCGTGGCCGCGCGTGGGCTCGGGCTGGGCGGAGCGTGGGCACTGCTCCTCATCATATTCTGCGGCCTCCTCGGCATCCCCCTCGGCTATTACCAGCTCGTCCTCTACCACCGCCTCTTCGGCAAACGCTGAGGCCGCATCTCCCCAGCATCTCTAGCCTCCCCACCATCTCATGTCAGAGCCACCCGCCTCCTCATCGCCTGACACACACCCAGCCTCCCCGCTGGCAGCCACCCCTCCGCCGCAGCGGCGCAGAGGCTGTCTTCGCCGCGCCCTCTTCCTCGGGTGTGGCACTCTACTATGCTGCTGCCTGCTCGTCTTCTGGGTGGCTCACGAGGCGCTCAAAACCGTCATCAGCGTCACCGATCTCACCACAGACAAAAGCCACCGTGCCTGGCTGGTGAAGCAAGGCTGGCCCGCCTCTCTCCACCGTATCTTCGAAGCCGAAATTGGCTCCAACTTCAATGGCGACGGCACCACCATCAACATCCACAGCTTCGCCCTCCAGGACCTCCCGCGCGTGCAGGCCCTCATCGGCCGTGGCCGCACCTGGAGGCCCGGTTTTGACTGGTGCGCCGCCGAAATGCACACATTCAAAGACCGCCTCCCGGCAGACCTCTACTTCGACGAAACCGCACCCAAAGATCACTATCAATACATCGAGGGACCACAGGGAAGTCAGATCATCCATGTCATCGACATCGTTCGGGGCATCCATTACGAATTCATCTTCCGCACCTGATCCAGTGCATCGAGGCCAAAGTACCACAGAGGCCCGCATCCTCTCAGCAGTAAGCTCGCATCTCCCATCCCCCATGCTCCCGCTCTACGCCTCCTTCTTCTGCCTCATCTGCGGCCCCGCGCAGGGCGTGCTGCTCGGCAGTTGGTGCGATGCAGCGTGCGCCATGTCAGGCCATCGGCATCCGGAACAGCATCGTCAGGGCTGAAACTCCGGCATCGCCCGAATCATGAACTGGTCAAACAGCGGCACCGTGAAAGCCATGTCGCCGTGGGCCGGACTGTAGATCATTCCTTTCTTGATCAGCTTTGCCCGTACCGGGCCCAGGCTGGTCACCTTCACCTTCAGTGTGTCTGCGATGTCTCCCGTGCGCTGCGCTCCCGGACCCAGCTCCGCCATGGCACGGAGAAAGTTCTTTTCACTCGGAGTCAGCCGGCCAAAGCGCACGCGGAAAAAATTCTGGTCCAGCCGTGGCACCACCGTGGCAGTGGCCCGCTTCACATCCTCCAGCGTGATCGGTGTCCTGGCCGCCATATTCCATGACTGGTAGCCCCACTCCTGGATAAAGTACGGGTACCCCTGCGTCAGGCGGTAGATCTCCTTCAGCGCATCCACCTTGAATGTCACTCCCGCGGCATGTGCCGGCTCTCGCAGCGCCTTGGCCGCATCCGGCTCGGAAAGCGCGCCCACATCAGGGAAATTGAAAAGCCGCTCTGCGTATGACTTCGATGCGCCCGCCAGACCGGGCAGAATGGGCAGGCCGGCACCCAGCAGCACCACGGGCAGCTGCATCTGCTGCACCCGGTGCATCGCCATGATCAGCGCCCCCAGCTCCTTCTGGCTGAAGTACTGGATCTCATCAATAAACACCGCCACCGCAGCACGGCGCTCCTGCGCCGCCTCGCCCACGGCGGTAAAAAGATTCGGCAGATCGATCTCCAGATCCCCGCTGTCCGCAGAGCCCTCCTCGGGATCCACATCCAGCCCCACCGTCACATCCTCATACGTCACCTTCAGCTTGCCTAGAAAGCTCCGCAGCACACGCAGCCCCCGGCGCACCTTGTCACCCGCCCCAGCCATCCGGTCCAGCTCATACAGCAGGCTCCGCAGATAGGGGGCGATCAGCGGCCCCAGTGGCTTGTCCTCCAGCGCCTCGATCACCACAGTGCGGTACTCTGCCGCCCGTGCCAGGCGCTCCATTTCATTGAGCAGCACCGTTTTGCCCACGCCACGCAGCCCCGTCAGCAGCATGCTCTTTTCCGCCCGCCGCTCCTTCACGCGCCCCAGCAGGATGCGCGCCTGTGCCAGCAGCGGGTCACGCCCCACCAGCTCAGGCGGAGGAGAGCCAGCACCGGGAGAGAAAGGGTTTTTGATCGGGTCCATGGGGATGGCAGTCAATTGTAGCTGGTTATATGCATTTATACACGTTTTTATGTATAAATGTATATAAATCATTAAACTTTACCTCTTCGAGGGCGGCCTTCAGAAAAGCTCCCACCCGCCTCTTCGGCAAACGCTGACTCCGCCGCGCCCAGTCACGCCATCCATCCCAACACCCTCGCGCGCCCCACAGCATCCAGACCTCGTCCTCCTACGCGAACTCGAACTCGATCCCTCCGCCCCGCCATCATCCACGAGCCCCGCATCAGCCCCAGCGTCCTCTTCCTCTTCCTCTTCCTCTTCCTCTTCCTCGCACCGAGAACCGAGAACCGAGAACCGAGAACCGAGAACCGAGAACCGAGAACTTCCCCCCGCCGCCGCCTCACCTCGTCAGCTTCCGGAAACGCAGCTCTTTCTTGTCCAGCGTCACATTGATCCACACCTCGATCTTCTCCCTCTCGCACGCCGCCACCAGCTCCGCGATGCTCCTCCGGTGCTCCGCCATCCACTCCGCATCCGTCACCAGCTTTGTCCTTTGGTACTCCGTCATCAGCGCCTTCGCGCCCTCAGGATCCTCCAGGTGCGTCAGCTCCCCCGTGATAAACATCCCCCGTGCCGTGCGTGCCGCAGGCAGGCTGTGAAAGTACGCCATCAGCTCCTTCACCGAATAGCACATCTGCCCCTTCCACAGCTCCTGTCCCTTCAGGCCCGGCTCCGGCACCGCCCACTGCACGATCTTGTTTGCACTCGCCTGCACCGCAAAGCCCTCCATCACCACCCAGGCGTCGCTCGCGTGATACTCCGCGCCCACCCGCCGCAGCCCCTCAGGCTCCGCCGCACATAGCGCCACCGGCAGGGCCAGCCCCACCGCCACCGCACACACGCGCAGCCACCACGCACACATGCGCAGCCGCATGCAGCGCAGGATCACACAACAGCCGTTCGGAGAAGTGCCCATGCCCCATCCATAAAGCACCGCCCCCGCAAAGTCATGACCCAACCCTCACCCTCGCTCAAAATCGGTCCGCAGCCTAGATCTGCCGCCCCAGACAGCAAACCCGGCACCCATACCACGCACTGGTAGGTGTGACATCCGCCCCCTGAGCAATGCAGCAGCACAGCATGCCTGGCTCCCTCTACTCCAGTGTGTAGCCGCCCACCGCATACCTCTTCAGCACCCTCTCCCGCTCCTTCTTGAGATCCTTCAGCGTCTCCTCCCGCAGTGACGAAGGCTCATGCGCCGAAAACGCCTCCGTCTCCCGGTCGATCTGGCGCAGCAGCTCCCGGCCGCGGCGGCGAATAAAAGACTCCATGGCCGGCGCACTTCGGCAGACCGCCTCGGCCAGTTTCTTCCAGCTCTTCGTGTCCGACTTCCTGGGCACGCGGCACATCGGGCTCAGCTCCCACAGCGGCCCGGAGCAGCCCGCGCATCGCAGATCCGTCTTCAATCCCCCCGCAGCCTCAGCGCGTCTGGCGCTGTGGCAGCGGGTGCAAATGTAGGTGCGGCAGCTCATGCGGCGAAGTCATTCAAACACGCCCCATGCTCAGCCATGCCCGCACGCAGCGCAAGACGAACCATCAGCACCTGGGCACGAGCCGCCACCCCACCCCTCACTCCTTCTTTCCCTCGCCCAGCTCCCGCGCCGTCGCCTCCATCGAGATCGACACATCAAAGAAAAACGTCCGCTCCGTCCCGTCCGGCATCTTCACCAGCATCTTGTCACACCCGTCCTCCAGCGACTGCTCCAGCACCTGCGCATCCAGCTCATTCAGCAGCGCATACTCCTCCGCCACAGAGATCACCTTCCACGCCGACTTCACCGTCCTGCCATCCCCCTTTGCCGTGATCGACCTCATCAGGCCGTAAAAGCAGTGAAAGTGGTACATGCTCCCCGCCACATCGCCCGTCTTCTTCAGCAGATGCCCGCGCAGGTAATGCATCTCCGCATCCACCGGCACCTTCACCAGCCACGCCTTCGCCAGCTCCACCGCCTTTGGGTAATCCTTTGCCCGTGCCGCCTTCATCACCTCCGCGCGTTCATCATCCATCTTCCAGAAAGGGCTGTAGCCCGGCTGCGCCGCGAAGGCCATGCGCAGCGCCGTAAACTCCTCCTCCCCTGGAAACCCCGGCACCGCAGGCACAGCCGGAGCCGCCGCCTTCCCCTTCGCCCCATCCTCCCCGCACACCCTACCAGCCCATGACACAAACAAGCACACCATCACAGCCGAAACAAAAATCCTCTTCATAGTGGAAAAAGCAGGTTGGAAAGAAAAGCGCCGGCCACACCAGCCAGCTCCTCACACCCAAAGCCATCTCCCGCAAACCGCCAGAAAAAATGCCTAAAAAATGGGCTCATCCAGACGCTGCTGCTGCCTCAACGTGCCACCGCACTAAAACACCGCCAGCACTACCAGGCATCGTCCTCCTTGTTTCACCAGAAACAGCTCCGCCAGCAAGCCCTTGCCATCCGCATTGTACACCACCGCTTCCTGCCACGCCACCGGCGGCGCAGTGCACCCATCCACCAGCGGACGGATGCGATCCTCAAAATGCCGCGCGTGATTTTCATTCTCCCAATCCACCCGGTGCCACACCACGCCTCCCTCCTCCGGGCTCAGCAACTCCTCCGGTGCACACTCATACACATGTTTATTCTCGCGCCCATACCCCGTTGAATGCAGCAGCCTGCAGTGGCTCTCCGGCGTCACCACGCCCTCATCCACCAGTCTTGACATCGTGCGCCCCTCATGCCCCACCACCGTCCACAGCACCCACGTCCCGGCCAGAGCAGCCAGCACCATCAGTTTTCGCATCGCACGCATCATGGCATGAAAATGCCCATCCCGGCCCATCGCGCAAGCCCCCGCCGGCATCCGCCCATTCAGGCTCCGGTCACCTCACTTCTTCTGCAGCATCGCATCCACATGATCCGGCTGCAGGGTATTGCCTGCGCCCGTGGAGTGGTCGATGCTCATGCC
>DDFC01000011.1 GCA_002336895.1 Verrucomicrobiaceae bacterium UBA1938
GGGGGGGGAGGCGGGAGAGAAATGGAGATCATCTCCAGCTTCTTCTTTGGTGCAGCTTTTGATGGCGTGCGATTGGCCAGAAAATACCCGCCTCCAGCCAGCACCAGCCCGCCGATGATGATGAGCATGAGGTGGCGCTTGAAAAAGCCCGGTTCGTCTTCGTCGTCAATCTGAGGAGATGGCATGGTGTGGTAGTTCCTCCAGATGGCTTATTTTTTCGCAGCCTGCGTGGCCAGGCCGATGTTGGTAAACCCGGCACGGCCCACCGCAGTGAGCACGTCCATGATGGTCTGGTACTGCGTGCCGCTGTCTCCGCGCACCACGATGGGGGAGTCCGGCGTGGCCGTCTTGATGGCCTCCAGCTTGCTGGCCAGTTCGTCCAGAGTGACGGCGGTGGCGTTGAGCTTGATGTTCCCCTGGTTGTCCACGGTCACGGCCTGCATCTTCGGTCCTTCAATGGGCTTGGAGGTGGACGGGCCGCCACGCGGCAGGTTCACCTTCACCCCCTGCACCCCGGCGGTGGTCATGATGATGAAAATCAGCAGCAGTACCAGGTAGAGGTCCACCATGGGTGTGACGTTGATGTCGTCGTAAGATTTGCTGTCGGCCTGCATGTGCGGTTACTCCTTGTAGTGTTCGGCCATCTTGGTGACGAACTCGTCGATGAAGGTCTCCATGTTGGAGACGACGTCCTTGATGCGTGAACTCAGGTAGCTGTAGATGAACAGCGCCGGGATGGCGACGGCCAGGCCTGCCACCGTGGCGAGAAGAGCACCGGCGATACCGGGGGCGATAGAGTTCACCTCCACCTCACCGGATTTCGCGATCACAGCGAACGTGATCATCACCCCGATCACCGTGCCCAGCAGGCCGAGGTAGGGGCCGCCGGCGATGCCGATCGTGAGAAAGACGAGCTTGCCATTGAGCTTCTGCACCTCGCGCACCATGCCGCCGTGCAGCGTGGCCTTGATGGCCTGGATGGAGCGCCCGGAGAGGCCCATGATCTTGGCTTCCTTTTTCTCATTCGGATTGAAGGTCACCTGTCGGAAAGATTTCATTCGGTGGCTGATCTCCTGTGCGCCCAGGTGATAGAGCTGATACAGCGGGGACTGGTACATGAGCTTCTGCATCTTGCCGCTCACGCTGCCGCCCAGGTTCTTCACGCTCTCGGCGTCTTCAGTGTCGATGGCGGTCAGGTCATTGGAAATTTTCTCCCAACGCTTCATGAACTCCTTGGAAGCCTTCTCGATGGTGTTGAGATACATGACCTTCCCCACGGCGATGCCCCAGCCGACGACGGCCAGCAGGGTGCAGAGAAAGATCACCACCCAGCCGTCAAAGGTCAGGTCTTTGGAGATGTCCGTGATGAGTGTGAGATGCTTCATGATCTCGCCCTCTTCCTCATGATCGGATGCCTCATCAGAACCCACAGCGACGAGCTTGGCCGCGTCAGCGGTGCTGCCCTGGTTCACAGAGGCAAAGCGGATGAACCCAGCAGGACGCGCTGTCTTGGCAATCTGCAACTCGTCGATTTCTCCGGTGAAGCCTGCGAGGTCCGTGGCTGTGCTGTCTTTGTCGATCTCCACCGCAGATTTGATGGATGGCATGGCGGCGGTGACTGCACCGTAGGATTTGCCATCGACATAGACGGTGATAGTGCCCGCATCCGCCACGGCGGCGATGTGGTGCCAGCCACCGGCGGCGATGGGTGCGCCGTCACTGCTGCGCTGCTTGTTTACCTCTACAAAAGGGATGCCGTTGTTCAGGCCGAGGATGAAGGAATTGGCACCATCACGACGGCTTAAGATGACGGCATTGGGCTGCAGCGCACTGGGCTTGACCCAGGCGGAAACAGTAAGCGGTGCACCCGGGGCAAACTCCGGCAGCGGCGGGGAGGGCACCTTGATGGCGGCCTGGCCAAACACACGCAGACCAGCACCGATGAGTGAGCCCGCCGCTGGGGCTGGCGCACCTTCGGCATTGGCGCCTGTGGAGGAGGAGTCCTTGCCGGAATCCGTGAAGTGGTACACCAGGGCGGTGTTTTCATCATAGGTTTCCTTGGCGGCTTCAGGAGCAGGAGCTTCACCATTGCCGTAGTAGAGCCAGATGGTGCTGGCAGTGGCGGGCTTGAGATCCGGCACCTGCACCCACACATATGCCTCATTGAGCAGAGAGTCCCACTTTTCCACATGGTGCTTGAGCACCGTCTTATGATCATCCGCCACAAAGCGCAGATCGCTGCCGTCCTCTTTTGAAGACATGAAGGAGAAGACACCTTCGTGCAGGCGCACCAGCACGGCGCTGGTGCCGATGGGCTCGGCGATGGCCACGCCCTTGCCGGAGGTGTCGATGGTGATTTCCTTGCGGATGGTCCACTTGGCATCCCACCAGTTTTTTTCGGCGGCATGCGCAGTGCGCACGGGAGCAAGAATCGAAGCCGTGAAGAGCAGCAGGGCTGGGAGCAGATGGAGGTGCTTGGTCATTGGAGGGGGGTAAGAGAGAAAAAGTTTTAGAAGTCGATCCAGACGCGGAAGCGCATGTAGAGGTCGTTGGAGATGGCGTGCGGCTGGCTGATGAGAGGCACCGCCAGGTCCACTGATCCGTGCACGTGCTTGCGCAGGCGCATGCGGCTGCCCACCCCCGTGCTGGCTAGGTCAAAGTAGTTCATCTGTGCGGGCAGCGGATTGTTCACCATCACGCGACCGGCTTCGTAAAAGGCGTAGAAGCGCCACTCATCAGGGCTTTCCTTGGCACCGGAGCCGATGAGCGTGGGGCTGCGCAGCTCAAAGCTGCCGATCACGCCGCTGTCCCCCAGTTGCGTGGCTTCCAGATAGCCGCGCACCGTGCTGAGGCCGCCGATGGCCATCTGCTCCGTGTTCACCAGCGAGGAGCCTGTGGCCTGCCCCTGCACCTTGGCGTAGGCTTGGAAGCCACCTGGCAGGTCATGCGTGTGGGACACATCTCCACGCACATAGAAAAAGCCGTCGTCCGCTTTGTAGCGGCGGTTGGCAAACTCCGTGCGCGAGCCCATGCCGCGCAGGTGAAACACCGCGCTGAGATTGAAATCCGTGAAGCTGTGCTCCCGCAGCTTGCCACCGCTGTAGGCCAGTGTGAAGGGAAAGTAAGTGACCGGAGCCGAGCTGGTGACACCAGCGGTGGTCACGTCCTGCGCAAAGCGCTTGAAGTCCATGCCTGCACTCAGCGAGTGGAAGTAGCCCTTCTCCATTGGCAGCTGCTTCATGAAACGGAAGCCCAGCACCTCGCCACGGCCCGCCACCGCACCACCGCCCAGCGTGGAGACATTGCTGTCCTGCTTGGTGCCATTGATCATGAGGCTGGTGCCCTCCCACGGCAGCGGCATCATGTAGTAGGCCGAGTAAATGAGCGCATCTTTCAAACGCTCAGGCGCGATCTGGAAACTCAGCCCCAGCGTGTGTCCGAGCTGCCACAGGTTGCCATAGCTGAAGGAGCCGTTGAGGCGGTAGGGCGTGGTGTTGGCATTGTGCCGGTTGTTAAACTCGATGCTGCCGTGTGTGGGCGACTTGTCTTCCACCACCAGGTCGATGTCCACCGTTCCGGGTGTGACACCTGCACGCAGCTCCGGTGTGATCTTGCGGTCGCGCATCTGATTGAGCGCGATGATGTCCTTCTTTACATCATTGAAGTTCGGCACCACGCCCTCCTGCATTGACGGCGCGTTCTTTTTGATCTGGCTGGGCAGAAACCACTTGGCTCCCTTGATTCGCAGACGGCCCACCGGAGCCTCCACCACCTGCATGATGATGACACCGCTGCGCGGATCCTGCTGAGGCACTTCGACGTACACCGTCTGGTAGCCCAGCTCCTTGTAGGCCTTTTCCAGCGCCTGGCGTGCCTGCTCGACATCCTGTTCTCCACGGCGTGGCCCCAAGTAGGGATACACTGCTTTTTCGATGGTGCGCTGCGGCAGCTTCTTGGAACCTCGCACGCGGAATTCACGAATAAAAATCGGGCCCAGGACCGCCTCCTCAGCAGCCGGCGGCTCCTGTGTGACCGCAGCAGCGGGTGCTGCCGCAGGCGCGGCGGCCCCGCCCCTCAGCATGCCCACCGTGAGACCGGCGATATAGAACATCCGCCGCAGACCAGGCGTGAAACCATAGGAGTGAATGATGGGAAACTCGGAAGGCATGAAAGCGCGAAATTCGCGGCCTCCCTATTTCTCTTCCAACCCCCTATCTCAAGGTATGCAGAGTTACGATTATGTCACTCTAACTCCTCCTTTCCTTCATATCGCTGCCTTGAGTGACATAGATGCGCGGAAAATGAAATGTTTTCCCTGCGCAAAGAGGTCCTAGACCTGCCTCTGTGTCAAACAACAGTCATACCAGGTGACATTATCGTCACTTAAGCAGCGGATAAGCTGAACGTATTTTCCTACCGATGTCTGGCCGCATTGATCTGGTACAGGTTGAACTGCTGCCAGCCCAGAAAGGCACGCAGCCTTTCATCCATCAAGGCCTGCGCACTGGCCCAGGTCTGCGCATAGGCCGGGTCGGCGGGGCTGCTGGAAGCACCCACTTTGGCGTTGAAATCGTTGCGCATTTTGTCAATGCCCGCTACCTGCGCGGCGCTGAGCCCCACCGCCGCTGGGTTCACATTCTGATAAATCAATGGCACGTCAATGACCAGGGTCTCAGGCTTGTCGGTCAGTGGAAGAGACAAAGCAACTGGTTGGAAATGGCTGCCGGAAGAGCTGCGTGCAGAGGTCGCTGCCACAGCTTCATTCTGACTCGACGCTATGGCGTGGCCTGGTGCAGACAGCGCATCAAATCTGGCAGACTGCCCGGAAACCGCCTGGTCGGCACCCAAAGAAACAGGCGCATCCATGCTGGATGTCGTGGAGAGTGAATCAGCGGCCTCGGATACGCTGGCATGAAAAGGCCCGTCCGCTTTCACTGTCAGACCAGCGCGCGCCCCCGACCTGGAAGAACCTGCAAAAAAACCAAGCGCAAGCGAAACCCCACACGCTGAAATGAGGCACAGCCCCTGTAGCAGCCGCCTGCTTGCAAACTGCTTAAACATGCGTGAAGCCACGTGACGAGAAAAGGAAAATTGGGGCATGGGAGATGGCGAGGCTGAGATACAAAAAGCCGGCACAGGGATTTCCTGTGCCGGCCTGAAGATTCATGCAACTGACGAATTCAAGCTTTGGTCCGCGTTTAAAGCGGTCTCCAGCATGAGGATTAGTAGTTCTGTGACACAGTGCCGCCTTCTGAGAAGCGCTTGACCAGCATGGAACTGGTGAGTGCCAGACCGGAGGCGTAGTAGTCCACGGTGGAGATCTGATTAGCCAGCTTGTTGCCGAATGTCAGCTGGTCGCCACTGGTGCCTGGAGCCCACATGATATATTCGTAACCCCACATGGTGTAGGAGCCGTTCCAGATGGGATTCGGCAGAATGACGGAAACCGTAGCAGAGCCAGCGCTGGCCTGGGTTGTGGTGGCATTTTTGTTCAGAGTGATGATGGTCTTTGTGCCGTCGATCGCAGTGATGTAGGTGTCACTGCCAAAAGCGGCGCAGCGGACAAGCTGGCCCACCACACAACCGGTAAACTTGCCAGTGGTGGCAGAGGTGATGGTAGCACTGCCGCTCGTCCAGGAGCCGTCAGCAACACTGACCTGCACACCACCAAAGGCGCTGACGCCACCGTAGCTCAGGTAGCGGCCGTTGCCGGCCCCGACAGTTCCCGTCTGGACAGCAGTGACGGCGTCGCCTTCGCCCAGGTAGGAGATAAAGGCGGCTTTGCCAGTGCGGGTTTTATACGTCACCGAGGAGGTGTCGTAGCGCAGCATTTTACCCAGGTCTCCACCACTGTAGAAGCCAGTCTCACCATCGTTCTGTCCCACAGGTGTCAGAAGATCAGAATTACCAGGAACAAGGACAATGCTCGTGATCGCAGTGCCACCGGGAAGGCTGGAATACTGGTACTGTTTGGGCGGAGTATTGATGCCCATGCCGATTTCGGCAAAGGTGTTGAGGCGGGTGCCGGAGAGCGGGTCGCGACCAGCTGCATAGATGCGGGTGCCACCAAGGTTGTCCTGGTCTGCCGTGTTGTTGGTAAACAGGGATGCGGAGCAGTAACCACCTTTGAAGAGAGCGGTTGCGAGCTGCGGGGTGATGTTAGTCACGCCAGCAGGGGCGCTGTAGCTGGCCACAAACGCAAAGGGCACAACACCCACCTGAGTGGCCACCAACGAAGTGTTGGTGAATGGGGTGGCTCCCTGCGTGTTGTCAGCCATCGCAAGTGTGGCGTTGGAGGTGTCGTTCGTCATGCCTGACGCGGTGTTATTGACACCAGAAGAGCTGACCACCACGCTGGAGTTGACCCAAGGATAGTCAAAAAACTGATTAGTAACATCTGCAGGCGAGTCCAGAGATTGGATGCCCTGAAGCGAGCCGTTCCAGCTGGTCTTGACGATCACAGTGCCTGTGATGCCGTTCACCGTGCCGATGAAGATCTGATGGTTGGCCCCGTTGAATCCCGAACCGTCAAAGGCGTAACCGTAGGTCACTCCGGTGTGGTTGGTGGTGCCGTCATTGTAGCTGCCCGTACCGGAGAGGGAGCTGAAGAGGTTCTTGATGGCGTTGCTGGTGGCTGCACGGAAGGCGGTGGAGCCTGTCAGGTAGATGGTGACGTCGGCAGAGGCCGTGCTGGCCAGCATCAAGGCTGCGGCAGCAGTGAAAAGACGAAGGGTGGATTTCATGTATTGGCAGTATGCAAATGGTTAATTTTAGTCGCTGAATGAATGTGAATGCTGAGTTGATTCAGAATAGGAATTCGCGGATCAACGACGGCGTCGGCGCAGGAAGACCACACCAAGTCCCAGGCCCAGAAAGGCCATGCGGCCCGGCTCAGGAGCAGCGGCCACAGCAGTGAAGCTGAGGGTGCCGTTGCTGGCAAAGCTGAAGGAGCCGACCGTGGAGCCCAGCTGGCCGTTGTTGGCGCCGCCATTGGAGTCCATGCGGTAGAGGTTCATGCTGGACGGCGTGCCATTCGCAAAATTGGCCTCCATGTTGCTGAAGTAGCCAAAGCTCGTTCCTGTGCTGCCTGTGCTCGTGTTGTTGACGCCCCAGCCGTTGCTGGCAGTCAATGACTGCGAGATGCCGTTGTTGAGCCCGCTCAGCACTGTCTTGTTCCTGAACGTGCTGTCCATGCCAGCAATGGTGGAGGTGACGATGGACTGAGACGCATCAGACTGGATGGTGTAAGCTGTGGAACTCGTCGAGGTGGCGTACAGCACGTTGGGATTCTGGTCCAGACCTGAGGCAAGGCCAGTGTTGGAAGTGCCGACAATACCCCAGTGCACCGTAGGGTCAGTAGCCCAACCGGAACCGAAGGTGTTGCTCATGACAGTGGCAAAGCTGGCTCCCAGATTGATCGAGGAAATGTTGTTTCCTGCGGTGTAGAGGCTCGCCTGCCCGATGTTTATAAGCAGCGCATTCGGAGACTGGCTGCCAGAAGTTGAATCCTGCCGAATACCCAGAATCAGGTCGTCGGTGGTGAAGGTTGACGCCGCGTGTGCCGCGGTGGAGGCGAGAGCGATTCCGGCAAGTGCCAGAAGGGTCAGCGCTTTCTGTGGTTTGAACATCATTTGGTATGTGTGGTGGTGAGGGTTGCCTTCCCTGAAGCAGGCTTCTGGAAAGGCGTCGCATGCTTGCCCCTTGGCCTTGATGTCCACCACCAATGCACTGTCACAATTTCGTTGCCCAGCGCTGCGTGCCCGATCACGCAAACACTCGCTTTAAAACACTCATTCACAAAACATAACACCACATCACCATCAGGCAGCGCGCGGGACTTCACACCTGCGCAAGAAACTCTTTTTTCATCTCCTGCCACGAATGGCTGAAAATGGCCTTTCCTGCCGCCACCGCGTGCCTCTGCATGGATCCCGGCGGCCATGCCATGCCCCCCCCCTCATACGCGGGTAGTGGCCACAGCTTCATTTGATCCACCTACCCCTGTGCGGGGCACAGCCTCAGTCCGGCAGCGGCAGGCGGATGGTGAAGAGGGTGCGCACGCCGGGCGTGCTCTCCACTTCGACTCCGCCGCCATGCGCCTCCACGGCGCGCTTGACGATGGAGAGCCCCAGGCCGGTGCCCTTGCCTTCCTGCCCGGGCTTTTTGGCGGTCTGGTGGAAACGCTTGAACACAAACGGCAGGTCCTCAGCACGGATGCCCACGCCATTGTCCTCCACCATCAGGATGCACTCATGCGGCGTCCAGCGCCCGCTGATCCTCACCCGCAGGCCGCTGCGCAGGTTCTCCTTCAGCGGATGCTCGATGAGGTTGGTGAAAATCTGGTCCCAGTAAAAGCGGTCTCCATGCAGCACGCCGCCGTCCGGAGGGAAGTCCACAGTCACTGTGGCCTGCCGCACCTCGATCAGAGGCATCAGGTGTTCCAGCGCGTCCTGCACGCAGGCGCGCACCAGAAAGGTTTCCGTCTTCAGCGGCTCGTCCTGCGTCTCCAGTCGGGAGATGGTCAGCATATCGTCGATGATGCGCATCATGCGCCTGCTGTGCTTTTCCATCACCTCCAGGCAGCGCACCAGGGAGGAGGTGTTTTTGATCATGCCGCTCTTCAGCGTCTCGATATAGCCGTGAATGAGGGAGAGCGGTGTGCGCAGCTCGTGCCCGGCACTGGTGAGAAAATCCCGCCTCATCTGCTGGCTCAGGTGCTGTTCCGTGCGGTCCTCCACCATCACCCAGACACCGCTGCGACCAGCTTCGCCCCAGGGGGCGGCGCTCAGGTGGTAGTGATGCTCCTGATTCCACTCTCCCACATAGGGCAGCGTCAGCCGCATCTCACTCTCAGCACGGGCACGGTGTTCGCGCGCCTCCGCCATGATGCGCGCCAGAGGCTCCAGCGCCGCAGCCGTGCCGATGACACCTCCCATCTCCAGCTGATGGGGGAGAAACATCACGTTCACCGCCAGATTGGCAAAGAGGATCACGCCATCATCATCCACGACCAGCACTCCATGCGGCACCTCATTGAGCAGCGCACCAAAGAGGTGGCACTCCTCCTGAGCGCAGCCCAGCCCGGCCGCAGGCACGCCCGGCCGCCAGGCCTCCGTGCTGCATGCCATGGCTGCAGCCATGCGCTCTTTCGCCGCCGTCGTCGTCATGCGTCAGCCGTTTCCTCCTCCTGCACCACGCTTTGAAACAGGTAGCCCTGCCGCCGTAGCGTGCCAATGTGCCTGCCGTGATCTCCCAGCTTGTCGCGCAGGCGCTTGATGTGCGTGTCCAGTGTGCGGGAGTGGGTGTCATCCGCATAGCCCCACACGGCGCTCAGCAGCTCTGAGCGCGAGTGGATCACATCCGGATTGGCCATCAGCGTGGTCATCAGCTTCAGCTCGGTGATCGTCAGTTCCACCAGCTTTCCGCAGATGGAGAGGGACATGTTGCGCCGGTCCAGCAGGAAGTCGCCGATGCGCTGTTCCGCCAGCATCACCACCTTTTGCGTACGCCTCAGCACCGCGCCGATGCGCAGCATGAGCTCACGCGGGCTGAAGGGCTTGGTCAGGTAGTCGTCCGCTCCGCCCTCCAGTCCGGCGATGCGGTCATTGGTCTGCGCACGTGCCGTCAGCATGATCACGGGAATGTGTCGTGTGCGTGTGTCTGCACGCAGCCTGCGGTGCACCTGCACGCCATCGATCCCCGGCAGCATGAGGTCCAGCACGATGAGGTCAGGCGACGTCTTCACCGCCATGGGCAGCACGGCCAGCCCGTTGTCCACGGACTCGACTTCATGGCCTTCACGTTGCAGATGCAGGCTGACGAGATCAACAATGTCACTCTCATCATCGACGACTAAAATTTTGCTCATGTCTCAGTGACGGGATTGTGACGGCAGGATTGAACACCTGCCAAAGACAAGCGTGTTACGATCTCGTCGCATAGGAGCCCGCCCTTGGAACCGTGACGTTTTTGCAACCGATCCGATGAATGAAAACCCCAGCCTTCTGCGGGGCGCAGCACCCACTGCACACCCCGATGGTTTCCTCTTAAAAGCGTGTCGCACCAGCCACGACACCGGCCAAAACCAGCGCCGATCCTTCGCGCCTGCACATCCCATCAAGTCACACATGTCACCGGCTGGAGGGTGAAAAATGACAGCCCTGCCGCTTTCGCACCACATCATCACATGAAGCGGCAACATTATTGTGACCACTTCCAGTTTGAGCAGTGCGGGTATCCTCTCACTCTTGGCCCATGTTCAAGCCGCATCACAACGAACTGCAAAGCTACCTTGAATGGCGCAGGCAGACACGCTTCGTCCGCCGTCATGGAGGCCCCATCATGGCCATCACATTATTTGCCGCAGGTCTTTTGTTTGTATGGCGTGCAGGACACAGCCGCAAGGCGGCTGAAAGCCCCGCGCAGGCTGAGCAGAAGACTCCGGTGGAAAAAAAGCGCACCAATGACATCGACCGTTTCCTGCAGGCCGCCAAGACACCACGCTGGTAAAAATAGCGTCGCACTGCGGCAGCGGCACTTCTCCAGGCAGGCAGCGCGCCCACGACAGGCGCGTGACGAAAAGGTTTCACTTGCCCTCTTTCCCGCCCCCCGGCGTCAGGCGAGGTAAGTGACAAGCCTGTTTCTATTCACAATCCATCCGGCCCTGCACCTATGAAGACCAAACTCCGCATCAAGACTTTGTTCATGTCCGATGTCCACCTCGGCATGGCCGACTCCAAGGCTGTGCAGGCCGCGCATCTCATCCGCCACTGCAAGTGTGAGAAGCTCGTGCTCAATGGCGACATCATCGACGTGTGGGCGCTGAAGGGCTCCGGCCGCTGGACGCAGGAGCACACGCACTTTGTGCGCACCGTGCTCAAAAAGATGGAAAAAGAAGGCACTGAGGTAATCTACCTGCGTGGCAACCACGACGACATCTTGGAAAAGTTCCTCCCCTTCAAGCTGGCCGGTCTCTCTCTGGTGGACGAGCACATCCACGAGTCTCCGCATGGCCGCTACCTCGTGGTGCATGGAGACGGCTTTGACCATGTGACGACAAACCACGTCTGGCTGGCCAAGGTGGGAGCCGTGGGCTACGAGCTTCTGCTGCGCCTGAACCGCGCCTACAATGCCTGGCTGCGCTGGCGCAACAAGGAGGCCTTCTCCCTCAGCCGCTGGGTCAAGATGAAGGTCAAAAACGTGGTCAGCTTTGTGGGCCGCTACGAGGAGCAGTTGCAGAAGCTGGCGCAGTGGAAAGGCTGCCACGGCATCATCTGCGGCCACATCCACACGCCTGCCAACAAGATGATCGAAAGCACCCACTACCTGAACTCCGGAGACTGGGTGGAGAGCATGACCGTCGTCGTGGAGCATCTGGACCGCACCTTTGAAGTCCTCAGCTACCACGACTTCTGCCGCCTCACCGGCCGCCAGCCCAAGGGCAGCGACCCGAGCCTGAACGTGAGCGACATCGGAGAGAAGACACTGGCACTTCCCGCTCCCACGCCTGCTCCGCAGGAGGAGCTGATCGCAGCCTGAGGCTCACAACGCAGACTCTGCAAACATCCTGTGCAGACGACATACGGGTAAAAAATTTGCCCCTGCATGCGCTACATGCACCTGTGTTTTTGAGCATAGGATGTCTGCTTAACCCGCGTCTGCAGACTTCTAAACCGGGCCTTTATCACCAGTCATGCCTGCGCAGTGAGCAGTGCATGGGCTTCGCCCTGCCCACATAGGCCTTCGCCTTATGCACGCTCTGCACAGAGCGCCCATCACTTCCTTCATTGCCGTGCCACGGCATGCCAGCATGCAGCGGCTACACTTTACTTTGAAATGTTTTCGCACTAGCTTCCGTGCATGAGGCACGGTTTCACCATCTCCTGTGTCAGACGCCATGGCGTTGCAGGATCCGCCCTCATCCCCCGCCCCTGCTGCTCCTACTGTGCGGTGGCACTGCGCCCATCCCTCATGCAACAGAAGGCGGAGGCACCACGATTTTCTTCAAAGGACTGCAACCGCCTCGGCACCGCACCGGGGCCCGCAACTGCGGATTTGAAGGCCCAACCTCCGTCCTGAAGCCTCACCGGCCCAGCACGCCATCCCCCACCACCAGCCATGTTTTCCAAGGTTCTGCAACGCCCGGCCCTGGCCATTGTCATCTCGCTGCTCATCCTCTTTCTGGGCGCGCTCTCCATCGTCAGGCTGCCCATTTCCCAGTTTCCCAACGTGGCGCCCGTGGTCGTCATGGTCAACATCACCTACCCCGGTGCCAGTGCCAAGGTGCTGGAGGAGTCCGTCCTAGTGCTGCTGGACCAGGCCATCAATGGCGTGCAGGACATGAAGTACATGATGTCTGACGCCACCAGCGCCGGAGAGGCCACCATCCAGGTGGTCTTCCATCTCGGCACAGATCCGAAAGACGCCACTGTGAACGTGCTCAACCGGGTCAATCAGGTGAAAAACCAGCTCCCGCCGCTGGTGCAGCGGGAGGGCATTATCGTCAACAATGTGAGCCCCAACATGCTCATGTACGTGAATCTCTTCAGCACGGACAAGGCGGCGGACATGCAGCTCCTGTTTAACTACGCCTACGTGCAGATCCAGCCGCAGCTGGCCCGCATCCGCGGCGTGGGACAGGTGCGCATTCTCGGCACGCGCAACTACGCCATGCGCATCTGGCTCAAGCCTGACCGCATGCGCGCATACAACGTGTCCACGGAGGATGTCATGAAGGCTCTGGAGGAGCAGAGCGTCATCGGCACCCCAGGGAGACTGGGCCGCGCGGACAGCCGAAGATCCCAATCCCTGGAGTACGTGCTGACCTACCAGGGCCGTTACAACACCGCCGAGCAGTACGAAAAGGTCATCCTCCGCGCCACGGAGAAAGGCGAGATCCTGCGGCTCAAGGACGTGGCGAATGTGGAGCTGGGCAGCGAATTCTACGACCTCTACTCGGACCTCGACGGCCACCCCTCCGCCGCCATCGTCATCAAGCAGAGCTACAACAGCAATGCCCACGAGGTCATCCAGCAGATCAAGACCAAGCTCCAGGAGATCAAACGCAAGAACTTCCCCGCAGGCATGGACTATGAGATCAGCTACGACGTCTCCGAGTTCCTCGACGCCTCCATCGAAAAGGTGCTGCACACGCTGGTGGAGGCCTTTGTGCTCGTGGCCATGGTGGTCTTCATCTTTCTGGGGGACTGGCGCTCCACCCTCATCCCCACGCTGGCGGTGCCAGTGTCCCTGGTGGGTGCTTTCTTCCTCATGCAGCTCTTTGGCGTCAGCATCAATCTGATCACGCTTTTTGCCCTGGTGCTGGCCATCGGCATCGTGGTGGACGACCCCATCGTGGTGGTGGAGGCCGTGCACGCGCGCATGCACGGCACCAGCTTCACGCCGTACGAGGCCATCCAGAAGGTGCTGCTTGAGATCGCGGGCGCCGTCATCGCCATCACTCTGGTCATGACAGCGGTGTTTGTACCCGTGACCTTCATGTCCGGCCCGGTGGGGGTGTTTTACCGGCAGTTTGCCATCACCATGGCCTCGGCCATTGTCCTCTCAGGCGTCATGGCGCTCACGCTCACGCCGGTGCTCTGCGCCATGATCCTGCGCCGCCATGACCACCTGCCCAAAAAGCGGACCGGGCCGGTGGCATGGCTGCTAAAGCACTTCAACCGCCTCTTTGACAGGCTCACCTCCATTTATGTCGGCCTGCTGAAGGGCATCGTGCACCGCCGTGTGGTCACACTGGGCATGCTGGGGCTGGCGGGCACGGCCATCTACATTGTCAACACGCAGCTCTCGCCCGGCTTCATCCCGGCGGAGGATCAGGGCATGATCTACGCTATCCTGCAGACGCCTCCCGGCTCGACGCTGGAGCGCACGTATGACAAATCTCTGGAGCTGGAAAAGATCGCCAAAAAGGTGCCCGGAGTACACTCGGTGTCCTCGCTCGCCGGATACGAGGTGCTCACCGAAGGCCGCGGCTCCAACGCAGGCACCTGCCTGATCAACCTCAAGAACTGGTCCGAGCGCAAGATGAACTCCCGGCAGATCATCGCCGAACTGGAAAAGCGCTGCCGCGTCATCTCCGGCGTGAAGCTCGAGTTTTACGAACCACCCGCCGTGCCTGGCTACGGTGCCGCAGGCGGCTTTTCCCTGCGCCTGCTGGACCAGACCAGTACCGGCGACTACGACCGCCTGCAGGTGGTGAACAACCAGTTCATGGAGGCGTTGAAAAAGCGCAAGGAGCTGCATGGACTCTTCACCTTCTTCAGCGCCAGCTACCCGCAGCTCGACATCAGCATCGACAACCAGCTGGCCATGCAGAAAGGAGTCTCAATCAAGACCGCCATGGACAGCCTGGCCATCCTGGTGGCCAGCACGTACGAACAGGGCTTCATCAAATTTGGCCGCTTCTGGAAGCTCTACGTGCAGGCAGATCCCAAATACCGCGAGATGCCTAAAAATCTGCAGGACCTCTACGTGGGCAATGACAAGGGGGAAATGGTGCCCTTCTCCCAGTTCATCACCCTGAAGCAGAAGCAGGGGCTCAATGAGATCACCCGCTACAATGCCTACCCCGCCCCCTCCATCCAAGGAGCACCCGCGCCAGGCTACAGCAGCGGAGACGCCATCCGTGCCATCCAGGAGGTGGCGGAGAAGACCCTGCCGCGCGGCTATGACATCGGCTGGGCCGGCCTGGCCTTTGACGAAGTTGGCCGTGGCAATGAGGCGGTGGAGATCTTCATCGTGGTGCTCATGTTTGTGTACCTCGTGCTGGTGGGGCAGTATGAGAGCTTTCTGCTGCCGCTGGCGGTCATCCTCTCCCTCCCCATCGGTGTCATGGGCTCCTTCCTCATGCTCGACAGCTTCGGCCTGGACAATGACATCTTCGCGCAGGTGGGACTCATCATGCTCGTCGGCCTGCTGGGAAAGAACGCCATCCTCATCGTCGAATTTGCCGCGCAAAAGCACCAGCAGGGCCTCTCCGTGCGGGATGCCGCCATCGAGGGCGCCCGGGTGCGCTTCCGGCCCATCTTGATGACGTCCTTTGCCTTCATCGCCGGCATGATCCCGCTGCTGCGCGCCTCGGGCGCCGGAGCCATCGCCAACAAAACCATCGGCGCCTCCGCCGCCGGCGGCATGCTGCTGGGCACCGTGGTGGGCCTGCTCGTCATCCCCGGCCTCTACTACCTCTTCGCCACCCTCGCAGACCGCAGCAAACTGCTGCCGGATGAGCACAACATGCCCCTGAGCGAGCCGGACAACGAGAACGGCAGCAAGGAGAAGCCGGAAGCACTGGACAGCCCGTGAGAGAAAATGTGAACAATAGGGACGTTCCGCTTTGCCGCAGAGGGGCAGAGCAGCAGAGGGTGCGGAGGTTTTGTTTTTGCTTCTTCACTCTCAGCTTTCTGCGCTCAAGCATCGCCAAGCCTGGAGGGCTGGCACAGCCATAGACCGTGGGTGCCAGCCCACGGTGTCGTCCAGCCCCCCCCTAGACCAGTTCTCGAAAAGATTGTCATATTGAACCGGCGAGCGCAGCGGCCCCAGTGGCAAGACGGGAGCGCCGCCTGCTATTTGAAAATAACAGGCAAGCGACTAACGCAGCCAATGGGGCCGCTCCGCCGTCCGGGCAATGTGACAAGATTTTTGAGAACTGGTCTAAATGCCGTGGAACCGCGCAGCGGTGACACAAACAGCCGCTCTCCATCCTCCGCCACCCGACGTAACATCTCTCTCCTTCACCGCCCGATCCATCACCTCTTTTGCACGATCACACCTGTCATTTTTCATCTTTGATCTTTCAGCTTTCATCTCTTCCCTCTCCCCATGCCGCCCCGCGTGATCATGCACATGGACATGGATGCCTTCTTTGCATCCGTGGAGCAGCGTGACAACCCGGAGTACCGGGGCAGGCCGGTCATCGTGGGCTCTCCGCCGGATCAGCGTGGGGTGGTGTGTGCGGCCAGCTATGAGGCGCGGAAGTTCAAGGTGCGCTCCGCCATGCCTTCCCGCACCGCCGGGCGGCTGTGCCCGCAGGGCATCTTTGTGCGCCCGCGCATGTCGGTGTACCGCGCAGAATCCGCACGCATCATGCAGATCCTGCAGGAATACACACCGCTGATCGAGCAGGTGTCCGTGGACGAGGCCTATCTGGACATGAGCGCGCATTTGCAGCCGGACATGGAACCCGATGCCGCCATCGAGGCCGCACGCCCGCTGGCCGCTGCGATCAAGCAGCGCATCCGCAGCGAGTGCCAGCTCACCGCCAGCATCGGCATCAGCAGCAACAAATTCTTGGCCAAGCTGGCGAGCGATTTCCAGAAGCCCGACGGCCTGACCACCATTCTCGACAGCGCCAAGATCGCCTTCCTCCGCCCGCTGCCGGTCAGCGCCATCCACGGCGTGGGCCCCGTGACCGCACAGGGGCTGCACGCGCTGGGCCTGCACACCATCGCGGACCTGCAGGACACCACTCAATCACTCGACGCCGTGGCGGGCTCTTTTGCCGCCAAGCTGCGCGCACGCGCCTTTGGCAACGATGACCGGCCGCTGGACCTCAGCGATGAACGCAAGAGCATCAGCGCGGAAAACACCTTTCTGGAAGACACGGATGCCCGCCCCGCCCTGCGCGCCGCGCTGCGGGAGATGGCGCTGGATGTGGCACAGAGCCTGGAGCGCCACAGCCTCGGCGCGCTGACCGTACAGGTGAAGGTGCGCTACAGCGACTTCACCACCCTCACGCGCCAGATCCGCCTGGAGGAACCCGTGACCTCTGAGCGCGAGATCTACCGCACCGCCTGCCACCTGCTGGCCCGCCACCGCCTCGTCACCGCGCCGCTGCGGCTCATCGGCATCGGTGTGTCCACGCTGGTGCCGCCGCTGCAGAAGCAGCTGCGGCTTTCGATCTGAAACTCATGCCAGTGGGCGGGGTTGGACTGTGCTGGCAGGCGCTGAAAAAAATGAAATGCATCCGCGCTGCGCCCGTTTCACCTTCACACCACGGCACGCAGGCTGTACACTCATCCATCTCCACACGCCATGAAACTCCTCCACCTTCTCCTTCTTGCCCTCATGGCCGCGCTGCCCGCCTGCACCCCCACGGACAACACCTTTGGCAGCTATGGTCCGGTGGCCGGCAGATACACGCCGATCGTGCCTGCGTATTATGATGCCTCCGCCTGCCAGCCAGAGTTTGTGGGGCCTGCAGGCGAGTACTGCCGCCTGCCTGCTCAGCGCGGTGCCTTCCACTACCTGCTGCATGATCCCGCCAAGCCGCTGCGCCAGCCGCTGAAGGCCCGGACGTGGAAGTACACCAATCTCATGCCCACCCAGTGGGGCAGCCCCATCTTTGTGACCACCTGCAAAACAGCCCCCGTCCGTGCGCAGAGCCCCGCCGTGGCCACCACGCAGGCTCCGGCTGCTGCGACGGCACGCTGAGGACGGCAAGGCCCCGGAAGCCCACTCTCTCTACTCCTCATTCGCCGCTCGGGGCACGGGGACGGCGCGCGGCACAGCGCCGACGCTTTGGTAGGGATCGTTGCCGATGACGGCTCCGGAGACGGGATGCACGGGCAGGGCCTCCGGCTGGCCACGCACGTGGCCCACGGGGATGGCGCGCGGTGCGGTGACGAGGAGCTGGGAGAGCCCGGGCTTCACATCCCAGCCGTGAGGCTTGCCCTCCGTCACCATGGCAAAGACGGCCGCCCACAGCGGCAGCGCCACTTTGGCAGCGGTGGCCTTGGGGCTGATGGGCGCGTCTTTGTCATGCCCCACCCACACGAGGCAGGTCAAGCTGCGGTCCATGCCGGCAAACCACGCGTCCGTGCGGTCATAGGTGATGCCGCCGTAGCCTGCGATGCTCTTGTCCGCCAGCCCATGCTGCACCAGCGGAGCGCGGTACTCAGGCCGTGCCATGCCTGCGATGAGCGTCTCCCGCACATGGGCCATGGCAGAGGGGGCAAAGATCTCCGCGCTGCGCACGGAGGGAGACAGCAGCACATGCGGTGCGGTGCAGAGGCGGCCGTCATTGGCCACGGCGGTGAAGGCGCGCGCCAGCTCGATGAGGCGCACGGGGCTCTGCCCCAGGGTAAAGGCGGCTTCCGTACGCATCGGTGTGGTGAAGGAGCAGCGGCCCAGCTCAGACCTCACGGCGTCCAGCCCCACCAGGTAGCACAGGCGCACGGTGGCGGCGGTGCGCCCCTCCAGCAGCGCCTGCATGGGCGTGATGGTGCCACCGGTGTAGGCCACGGGCTCTCCATCCGCGCCCCACTCCCCTAGCGTACCAGCCAGCCCGCCGATCATTGCCTGCCTGTTGTCCAGCGGCCCGTCGATCTGCGGGGCATCGGTGGCCTCCGGCATGGCGGTGAGCGCGGCGGCATACACCAGCGGGAGAAAGGCGGTGCCGGGAGGGCGTGTGCCTTCCATGGCGCGGTTGAATGGACTGGTGGTGAAGTCCCTGCCGCCCTGCATGGCCAGGATGGCGCCGGAGCGGTTGTCCAGCACGATGACGGCGCCCTGCAGCTCTCCGGTGCTTTTGTCCTTCTCTTTTCCGTCCACGCTTTCCAGGTGCTGGCGCATCAGGGCATCGAGCCGCCGCTGCCAGTCCAGGCGCAGAGTCATGCGCATCTCCGGCGGAGTGCCGGGCTTCATGCCCAGGCGCTGAAACTCCGAGCGCGCCGCCGCCAGCATGTAGCCGGTGCGCACACGGGTCTTGTCATGCCGCACCACGAGGGGCTGGGCTTTGGCGGCTGCGGCCTCCTCCTTGCCCAGCCTGCCGGTGTCCACCATGCGCTGCAGCGAGAGATCGCGCTTTTGCCGCGCCAGCGCGGGCTGGGTGATCGGCGAATAAGCCACGGGAGCCTTGATGATGCCCGCGAGTGTGGCGGACTCCGGCAGCGTGAGTTCGCGCACGTCTTTGCCAAAGTAGCAGCGCGCCGCCGCGCCCACACCGCTGCACCCGGTGCCGAGGTAGATGCGGTTCAGGTAGTGCGTTAGGATCTGCTCCTTGCTGCACTTGTGCTCGATGCGCATGGCCAGAAAGATCTCGGTGATCTTGCGCTCGTAGCTGCGGCCCTGCAGGCCGAAGGCATTGCGTGCGAGCTGCTGCGTGATGGTGCTGCCGCCCTGGCGGATGCCGCGGGAGGTGAAGTTTGCCACGGCAGCACGCGTCAGCCCGATCACATCAAATCCGGGATGCGAAAAGAAGCGCGCATCCTCCGTGGCCAGCACCGCATCCACCAGCGTGATGGGCACCTCCTTCAGTGTCACCAGCTCCCGCTCGATCTCGCTGGCGCTGCCCACGGGCTCTCCGCGTGCGTCCACGATGAGGGTCTCGTTCTGGCCCCGGGTGAGAGCGGCCATGTCATAGCGCGCCGCCACGGCCGAGTAGTGCCACCACACCGCCGCCAGCGCCAGCACGCCCAGCCCTGCGGGCACCAGGCACACACCACCCAGGATGCGCAGCCAGCGCGGCACACGCCGCCAGCTGCCACGCAAGCCGGAGAGGAGGCTCAGAGGAAGACGCAGGAGTGAGTGCAGACGTGGGGAAATCAAAGGCTGTAGGTGGTGGCAGGATGAGACAGCAGGCAGCGGCAGGCGTTTTGAAGAAAAACCGGCTTTGTCAGGGTCGGAAGAGCCGCTGGAAGAAGTCAGTGACCGGATTTCCCTGATACTGCGGCGGCGGTCTGCGGCCATAGCCAGAGCCGGGTGGCGGCCTGCCGTAGTAGCCGTAGGGCGGCCCGTCATTGGGGTAGTAGCCGGGGGGGGGCGAGCGGCCATCCATGCCATAATAGCCTGCCTCTGCCGAAAGCGTGAGGGGATCGTTTTCCTCGTCCACGCGCACGGGCTCGTAGGCCACCTCGTGCGCAGAGGGCTTGGACTCGATCTCCCGCAGCACTTTGGCGATGACGGGCGCCGCCGTGCCGCCACCGGAGAGGCCGCCCTCGCCTGCATTTCCCTCCAGCATGACGGCAAAGGCCAGCGGCGGGCTGGTCTCCACGTAGCCTGCAAACCACACCACATTCGCCTTGGCCCCGCGCAGCACCCACTGGGCGGTGCCGGTCTTGCCGTGCACGGGTATTTTCTTGAGCCGAGCGGCGCGGCCGGTGCCGTTGGCATGGTTCACCACGCCGTACATCGCGTGGCGGATCATGTCCAGATCCCCCTGCCCCACGGGCAGCAGCGCCTCGCGGCATGGGGCCGCCACATCTCCCACCTGACCGCGCTGGGACTGCGTCTGCATGACGAGGCGCGGTCGCGGCCTGCAGGCCCCGTTTGCCAGCGTGGCCATGGCCATGGCGACCTGCAGCGGCGAGGCCTCGGTGACGCCCTGCCCGATGGAAAGATTGGCCAGGTCCCCATTGGCCACAGCGCGTGGCGGCAGGGAGCCTGCGGCCGTCTTGATGGGCAGCACGGGGGCGGCTCCGTACCCAAACTCCCGCGCCATGTAGAGGATGGGCGCATCCCGCGTCATCATGGCGGACTGGTAGAAGTAGGTGTTGCAGCTGCGGATGATGGCGGAGCGTGCATTGAACCAGCCGTAGTCATCCTTGGACCAGTTGTCGAACTCCCGGCCATCAATCATGAGCGTGGGCCCGCACTCAAACTCCTGCATGGCGGGCACCGTGCCTGCACGCAGCCCGGCCAGCACGACCATGGGCTTGAAGACGGAGCCGGGCGGGTAGGTGCCGAGCACGGCGCGGTCAAACAAAGGCCCGTTGATGTCCTGCGTGAGCGCATTGAAATCCGCCTCCGAGATGCCGCCTGCAAAGGCATTAGGATCATAACGCGGCAGGCTGGCCATGGCGCGTATGTCTCCGGTGTAGCCGTCCACCACCACCATGGCGCAGCGGCGGCCGGCCTGCGCCAGCGCCGACTCCACGATGCGCTGGGTGTCGAGGCTCAGCGTGGTGACCACATCCCGCCCGGCCACCGGCGGGGTGAAGACCTGCTCATAGGCCACGTGGCCATCATTGCCCACCATGAGGCAGAGCGTGCCGTCGGTGCCGGTGAGCTGCTTGTTGTACGCGGCTTCCAGTCCGGTGGCACCGCGCGTACGCTGCCACAGCGGCTCATTGCGCAGCACCTGTCCGCCCGGGGCGGCTCCGTCTGCGGAGACGTAGCCCAGCAGATGCGCGGCCATGCTGCCCTGCGGGTAGTGGCGCACATACTCCGTGCGCACCACCACGTGCGGGTGCTTCTGCGCATCCATGGTCAGCTCCTTCGTGAGGGCATCGCTCACGGGCACAGGGAGCTCGCGGCGGTTTTCATAGTGGCGCTGCAGGGCATCGGCATCCGGCATGTGCAGCATGGGCAGGTCGGCGCGCATGGCCTCGATCTCCTGCTGCAGCCAGGCAGTGTAGACCTCCAGCGTGGTGTGCTGCGCGGCGGGCACGGTGAGCTGCACACGCCGCACGAGGGAGTTCTGCGCCAGCGGCCTGCCAGCGCGGTCCAGGATCTGCCCGCGTGGTGCGGGGATGGCAAAGTAAAAGGGCCGCACATCCGCACGCGATCCGCTGCCAGGTGTGAAGCTGGGTGGCGCAGGTGGCTCCGGCGCTTTCTCCGGCGCAGGTGCCTCTGCAGGCCTGGCTGCGGGTGCCTCGGGCAGTTGCGGGGCCCTGGGCTGGGTGCTCTCAGCTGCACTGAGCTGCGCGCCGATCAGCAGCGCCATGAGCACAGGGGACACCACGGCAGCAGCAGACAAACCTTTCCGGCGGTTGGAGAGCACAGCAGCGACCATCCTTTACAGATAGCCACACTCCCGCCGCATCTCAAGCCCGGCCACATAGACAAACGCCGCACGCCATGGCGCTACAAACCCCCGCCCTCATTTCCCGAAATAGGCTGGAAAAGGCGGGCATCCCAGCGCTAAATCAGCCCCAAGGCCCAAGGAGCGCGGAATTCATTCCGCAGCTCTCCGCTGCAAGCTGTGCTCTTATTCCACCCAGGACATGCGCAAGCCGAAGCGTTCGTGTTTGCGCCGCTGATCCGGCAAACTCCGCACGCTGTGCCTATGCGACCGGCTGCGGACTAAAGTCCGCGCTCCCGAGCGCCTGGGCACGCGGTGCGACAAGGAATTTTCACCGTGCCTTGAGGGCCGCCGTCCGCGCAGGAAGCTGCAGGCAGGAGTACCTGCATCACTTCCCGAAATACCCCTTTACCTTGACCTTGCGGCCGTAGATGCCGCCGCCTCCGGCGACGTAGAGGATGTCGTGGTCTTTGCCGGCGAACTCGACGCTGACGACCTTGCCTGCGGGGTCCGGCTTGGCGATGATGCCGGAGAGGCGGCCTGCGGTGTCAAAGATCTGCACGCCCAGCTCGGTGGTGACAAAGACGCGCCCCGCGGACTCGGTTGTGGCACCATCGCCAGCGGCGCTCTCCTTGCCCACAGGCAGCCACATGGTGGAGTAGGGCTCCGCGCCGGAGAGGGTGCCGTCGTCCTCGATGCGCCAGGCCCACACGTGCTTGCCGCCGTACTCGGAGGCGTAGAGCGTGCGCTCGTCGGTGGAGATGGTGATGCCATTCGGCTTCACCACATGGCCCTCATCGGCGATGATGTGCTTCTTGTCTTTGGTGATGAGATGGATGCGCTGCGTGGGAGTCTCGGTGAAGTAGAGGTGCCCCGCCTTGCTGACTACCAGATCATTGCATTTCACACCCGTGAGCAGCACCTCCACCTCCCCCTTCATGGTGATGGCGATGATGCGCTGCTCTTTATTGTGACAGGCGTAGAAGCGACCGTCCGGCCCGATCTGCAGGCCGCTGATGCCGGGGAGGTTGTCGAGAAAGAGGTCGGTCTTGCCGGTGGTGGCGTCCAGCTTGTAGATGCCCTTGCCGCCCTTCACATCGGTGAAGAAGAGATTGCCCGCAGCATCGCAGCACAGGCCGTCGGTGAAGACATAGCCGGAGGCCGCCTCGCGCCAGGGCTCGCCCTCGATGAGGTAGTCATGCAGCGAGGTGTCCTGCGCGAAGAGGGAGGAAGAAAGGAGGCAGAGGGAAAGAAGGGTGCGTTTCATGCTTTTGAAGTGTTCTTTGTTCGCGGTTCTCTGTTCATGGTTTCCAGGCCGTTCTTGACGGGCAACTGTGAACCGAGAACAGCGAACCCTGAACCGCTCAGCGCCTTACTTCTTCCACAGCCAGCGCATCGTGTCCGGAAAGATCGCGCCGCCGTGCTTGCCGCTGTGGGTGCCTTCGCCGAAGACAAAGGTGTAGTCGTAGCCTGCAAACTTCAGCGAGGCGGCCATGTCCTGATTGGCCAGGGGCCAGTTGCCGAACTGGTTGTCGAGGTCGTTCCTGCCATCCTGGAGGAAGACTTTGAGGGGCTTCTTCTCCGTCTTGCGCACGAGGGCGGGATAGACGTAGCCGCCGCGAATGTTGGTGAAGGAGCCGATGTGGCTGACCACCTTGCGGAAGGCGTCAGGGCGCTCCCACGCCACGGTAAAGGCGCAGATGCCGCCGCTGCTGTTGCCGCAGATGGCGCGCTGGTCGGGGTCGTTGGTCAGCTTGTAGGTCTTGCTGACTTCGGGCAGGATCTCCTCCAGCAGAAACTTGGCGTACTGATCTCCGAGGGAGTCGTACTCAAAGCTGCGATTGCTGCGCGGTTTCTCCTTGGGGTTCTTGGTGGGAAACACGCCCGGATTGATGAAGATGCCGATGGTGACGGGCATCTCCCCTTTGGCGATCAGATTGTCAAACACCACGGGCGCGCGGAACTGGCCGTCTGCCTTCACAAAACCGCCGCCATCGCAAAAGACCATGACGCTGGCTGGCTGCTCGGGCTTGTACTGCGCGGGCACGTACACCCACCAGTCGCGTGTGGTGCCGGGGAAGATCTTGGACTCCGTCCAGGCAGGCATCTGCGTCACCTTGCCATGCGGCACATCCTCCTTCACCTGGGAGTCCGGGCCGAGGACATACTGATCATCCTGCGGAGCCGCAGGCGCGAGCGTGGCGAAAAGGAACGAGACAGCAGCGAGTGGGAGAAACGGGAACTTCATGGAGGAAAAGCGAACGAGGGTTGGGAGCGGCATCTTGCAGCGATGAAAGGCGCGTGAAGGCATCGCGCAAGCAAAAGCCGATGCTGCCTGATGTGCCGCAGCAGAATATGGAGTGCGGTCGCGGAGGGAGGCACGACCGCAGCTACCGCTTTCCGAAGACAGGACGGCTGACAAGCACCACAAGACGCCCGCAGGCAGCAGCTCTCGCGAATGATGCGGCACTCGCTGGCTGGGCAGCCACGCCCACCAAGAGACGCTCGAAAGCGGTGGCTCCGATGCAGGCTTGCGCCTCGCATCTGCGCAACCGCACTCCAAATCGCCCTCGTGCTTTCGCAGCAGGATATGGAACCGGAACGAAGTGGAGATAGACAGCCGCAGGCTGCCCGAAGGGCGAGCGCAGCGCGCCGAAGCGAAGCGGAGACAGACGACTGAAAGGAGCCCGTAGGGTGAGCGCAGCGAATCAATCAATGCGGTCGCGGAGGGAGGAACGACCGCAGCTACCGCTTTTCGTGGGCCGAGCAGAGGTGCGAGCATCACGCAGCAATGAGAGGCAGCAACTCTCGCATGGCGGACCCTCTAGCTGAAAAATCCTTCCTGCACAGCGACCCAGCGGCCATCCTTCCAGAAAAAGGAATAAAAGGTGGTGTGCCCACCCATCACAGCTCCGTTTTTGGAACCGCCACCATTTTCAATTTCCACCCGTATGGGGCTTTTATCCAAAAGGATGTGTTTCTCACTCTCCGGCTTGTCCGGTGTGTCAATGACACAGCGCTCAAGCCGGATCGACAGCCTGCGGTTTTCCGACTCATGATGCCGGTATTCCTGACGACCAAAGAGGAAGGTATAACCTGGCACAGACGGGACAAAACCCGGCGGCCATTTCACAGGCTCTCCGGAAAGCTCATGCCCATCGATCAGGATCACCGTTTTGTCGCCTGGGGTGCCATAAAAATCCCGTGCACTCCGGTTGGCATCTCCTTCCAAAATATCCTGGATCATGGACGTCAGAATCTCGGCCACCTTGGGATCAACCGAGGGCTTTTTCTTTGAAAACACGAACCCCAGCACCAGAAGCAGGCAGCAGAGCAGCCCCATGCTTTTCGAGCGTGTCATGAAAGTGCGAACGACGTTGAGCATGGCCGATTTTACCACGCCACCAAGCCAGCTCAACTCTTGAAGCAGCCAGCCATGCCCCAGCCAGCCCCGCTCCTCTTTTGTCTTTTCACACTCCTGCCTTCCCATCTCCCCACCCTGCGCGAGAGATTCCACCTCCTTCAAACGTTCGTCACATTCTCACACCGAATGCGTCTCCTGCCTTTCATCCTGCTCTCCATCAGCCTGCCTGCTGCGGCGGCGGTCGATTTCTCACACCAGATCGTGCCCATCCTGCGCGAGCACTGCGCGGAGTGCCATGCGGGGGACAAAAAGAAAGGCGGCTTCTCCTTCAATGACCGCGCCTCTCTCATGGAGGGCGGCGAGGACGGGCCTGCGGTGGTCAGCGGCAGGAGCGCGCAGAGCGCCATGATCGCAGCCATCCTCTCTGCCGATCCCGATGAGCAGATGCCGCCCAAGGGCAAACGCGTGCCCGCCGAGCAGGTGGCGCTGCTGCGGCAGTGGATCGATGAAGGCCTCGCGTGGGAGGAGGGCTTCGCCTTCAAAAAGCCTGCGTATGAGCCGCCGCTGCAGCCGCGCATGCCCACACTGCCCGCAGCCGTGGACGGGCGCAGCAACCCCATCGACCGCATCCTGGATGCGTACCTCGCCGCCAAGAAACTCCCCCGCCCTGCCGCGATCGACGACGCCACCTTCATGCGCCGCGTGCACCTGGACCTCATCGGCCTGCTGCCCACGCCGCAGGAGCAGGAGGCCTTTGCCAAAGACAAGGCTGCCGACAAACGCACACGCCTCATCGAGTCCCTGCTGCAGCGCGACATCGACTACACCGAGCACTGGCTCACCTTTTGGAATGACCTGCTGCGCAATGACTACGGCGGCACCGGATTCATCACCGGCGGGCGCAAGCAGATCAGCAACTGGCTGTATCAGGCGCTCGTCACCAACATGCCCTTCGACCAGTTTGTGCGCGAGCTCATCGCGCCGCCGAATGACGAGAGCCGGGGCTTCATTGATGGCATCAAATGGCGTGGCGATGTCAGCGCCGGGCAGACGGTGGAGATCCAGTTTGCGCAGAGCGTGGGGCAGAGCTTTCTCGGCATCAACATGAAGTGCGCGTCCTGCCACGACAGCTTCATCGACCGCTGGAAGCTCAGCGAGGCGTATGGACTGGCCGCCATCTACTCCACCCGCCCGCTGGAGGTGAACCGCTGCGACAAGCCCACCGGGCAGAAAGCCGTGCCCTCATGGCTCTTCCCAGAGATCGGTCAGGTGGACCCGCAGGCCCCGCCCGCCGAGCGCCTCAAGCAGATGGCCGCACTCATGACGCACCCCAAAAACGGCCGCGTGCCGCGCACGCTGGTCAATCGCCTCTGGCAGCGTCTGGTGGGGCGTGGTATCGTGCACCCGGTGGATGCCATGCAGACCGAGCCCTGGAGCGCCGACCTGCTGGACTACCTGGCGGCGGACTTTGCGCAGCACGGCCATGACCTGAAGCACACGCTCGCGCTCATCGCCAGCTCGCAGGCCTACCAGTCCCACGCCGAGGTGCTGGGAAAAGGCGCGGACGACCACGGCTACACCTACGCAGGCCCGCGCGTGCGGCGGCTCACGGCGGAGCAGTTTGTGGATGCCATCTGGCAGATCACCGGCGCAGCCCCCGTGAAGATGGATGCCGGAGTACTGCGTGGCAAGGTGGACCCCAAGCTGGCGCAGCAGATCAAGATCAGCGGCCAGTGGATCTGGGGCCACAGCGCCAGCCCCGGCAGCACCCCGCCTGCGGGAGAGGCCATCACCCTGCGCAAGACCTTCACGCTGGATGAAGACCCCGCCAGCGCCAGCGCGGTGGTCACCTGCGACAACGGCTACACTTTATTTATCAACAACCGCCGCATCAGCGCCGGGGACGACTGGACCAAGATGGCCGCCGTGCCGCTGCAGACCGCCCTGAAAAAAGGGGCCAACACCCTCCTCGTGGTGGCCACCAATGCCGGCAAAGGCCCCAATGCCGCAGGCTTCTTCTTTGACGCCCGCGTGCGCAGCGTCTCCGGCAAGGAGACGACCCTCAGCAGCGACGCCACCTGGGAGTGGACCGCCAAGGTGCCTGCCACCAAGGAGGGCCGTCTGGGTGCCTTTGACGCCAAGGACTGGAAGCCGGTGGTGGTGGTGAAGGCGCTGCCCGTGTGGGAAAAGACCATCCAGGCGCAGGCCCCCGCGCTGCTGGCACAGGGTGCCGCCGCCTCCGGCCGCATGGTGCGCGCCGCGCTGATGAAGTCCGACTTTCTCATGCGCACCCTGGGCCGCCCAAACCGCGACCAGATCGTGACCACCCGCCCCAATGACCTGACCACGCTGGAGGCCATCGACCTCGCCAATGGCAGCGTGCTTTCCGCAGCCATCGCCAAAGGCGCGCAGCGTCTGCTGCAGTCCCCTGCGGCCACACCGCAGGCACGCATCGAGGGCATCTACCAGCAGGCCCTCTGCCGCCCGCCCACCGCCGCCGAGTTGTCCACCGCACAGGAGATCCTGGGAGACAAACCCACCGCCCAATCCCTCGAAGACCTCCTCTGGGCCGTCTGCATGCTGCCCGAGTTTCAGACCGTGCGGTAAGCATATTCACGTGCATTGCTTCCGCTCTTGATTTGCCACGCGCGGCAGGAATGGTGCGGGCTCACGACACCCAACCACACTCCCCTCTCCTTTCATGAAGCCGCTTCATCTGCTCGCTCTGTTTCTCGCCGCCGCTGCATCTCTCCAGGCCGTCACGCCGGATGGGAAGAAGAAGCTGGTGCTGATCGCCGGAAAGCCCTCGCACCCGGCGGGCATGCATGAATTCCGCGCAGGAACGATCCTGCTGGAAAAATGCCTGAAAAGCGTGCCCAATCTGGTGGTGGACCGCCATGAGATGGGCTGGGTCAGCGATGAAAAGACCTTTGCCGATGCGGATGCGGTGGTGATCTACGCCGATGGCGGCGGCAAGCACCCCGCTGTAGTGGACGGGCATCTGGAGACGCTGCGCGGCCTGGTGGCCAAGGGCGTGGGCTTTGGCTGCATGCACTACGGTGTGGAGGTGGTGGCAGGCCAGGCTGGCAAGGAATTCCAAGAGTGGCTGGGCGGGCACTATGAGAATGCGTATTCCTGCAATCCCATCTGGGACGCAAACTACACGCAGCTGCCGCAGCACCCTGTGACAAATGGCGTGCAGCCTTTCACCACCAAGGACGAGTGGTACATCCACATGCGCTTCCGCCCGGCCTTTGGTCATGGCGACAAGCCGGCCACGGATGGCGCGGCGAAGTTTGTGCCCATCCTTGTGGCGCCACCCAGCGATGCCACACGCGACGGCCCCTACGTGGCCCCAAAGGGCCCCTACCCGCACATCCAGGCGGAAAAGGGCGCGCCTGAGACCATGATGTGGACCGTGGAGCGCACCGATGGCGGCCGTGGCTTTGGCTTCACCGGCGGTCACTTCCATGCGAACTGGGGCAATGACAACGTGCGCAAGGCCGTGCTGAACGCCCTGCTGTGGGTGGCAAAGGTGGACGTGCCGGAGAAAGGCGTGGAATCCGCCGTCACCGCCGATGAGCTGACGCAAAATCTGGACCCCAAGCCCGCGCCGAAGCCCAAGAGCGCAGCGCTGGAGACTCCCCGCGTGTTTGAGCGCGTGGCCGCACGCTGAGGCAGGCGGTTTCAAGATCTGGCAAAGTGTGAGCGCCGGGTGCCATGAGTGCATCCCGGCGCTTTTTTTGTGCCTGATGTGTGAGCACACACGGACGGGGCTGCTTCGTTCTCATGCCTCTCCTGTCACACCACGCCCTGCCATCTCATGCCACCATCCGGCATGACCAGACACACGCACACAAAAAAAACGCCACGGCATCTCTGCACGTGGCGCTTTGTTTTGAGGGGGGGGGTGAGTCAGATCACAGGTACTTCTTGGTGAAGAGCGTGCGCTGGAAGGAGGCGATGCGCTCCAGGATGATCTTCAGCGTCTGCTGCTGCTGGTCGATCATGGCAAACTTCGAAGGCTCTGAGATCTTCATGCTCTCGCACTGGGCATTGATGCGCTCCACGGCCACCTTGAGCTCTTTGATCTTCTGGCCCAGTTCGGGGGTGATGCGGCTTTCCTTCACGGTGTTCCCCAGGATCTCGGCTTCGCGGGAGAGGTAGGCCACGGCGTCTGGCAGCGCGGCGCTGCCGCCCACCAGGGCCCCGGTGCTGCTGTCCACTCGGGGCTTGCCCACGAGTCCCGGACGGCGTGGCACCACGGACTGCGGCTCGGCCGGCAGGCCGCCATTGCGAGCGTCGATGATCGTGGGGGTGATGAAGAGCATGAGGCTCTTGTGGTTCTTGCTGCGGCTCTTGTAGTCGAAGAGCCACTTCAGGCCGGGGATCTTGCTGAGGAAAGGCACGCCGGTCTGCGATTCCTTCTCCGTCGCCTCATCCAGCCCCCCGACGGCCACGGTGTAGCCGGACTCGATCTCCACGGGGGCATTGTACACACGGGAGGAGGCCACCGGGTAGGGATTTCCGGAAATGACCTGGGAGCCGATGATGCTGGAGACGGTGACAGCCATGTTCAGCAGCACCTTCTCCGCCTGCATGCGCTTGGGCAGGATGTTGAGCACAGTACCGATGGGCAGATAGGCCACCTTGGTGGTGGTGGTGGCGCCTGTGGAGCCGGAGCTGGCGGTGGAGCTGGCGTCGAGCACCGGCTGGTTCACCACGGCGCGGATGGCCACCTCACGATTGCTCAGCGTGACCATGCGCGGGTAGGAGGTGGTGTTGGTCTCCTGGTCCTGCATCAGCGCGCGCAGCTTCACATTCACGTCCTGCGCACTGAGGATGCTGGTGGCCGGGAAGGCATTGTGCGCCATCTGGTTCACGTCAAAGGTGTTCAGCAGCGACTGCACAGACGTGGCGTAGCCGCCGGTGGTGGGCACGTTGCTGTACTTGACGGTGGTCACGGGCAGGCCCGTCGTTGCATCGGTGGTGGTGCTGTTTTCCGTGATCTGGCGGAAGGTGCCGCCGCTGCCGAGCGTGGAGCTCCAGTCGATGCCAAACTCACGTGAGGGATCACGCGAGGTTTCGATGAACTTCACCTCGATGGCGATGAGCGACTGCGGCTTGTCCGCTGCGGCCAGAAAGCCCTCCACCCACATGTGCTGCAGGCGGGTGGCCACAATGTAGAGAGTGTTGGAATCAGATTTCCAGATGACCTTCGGCTTGCGCACGGAGCTCAGCTCGTTCGAGTTCATGGCACGTGCGGCTGTCTCTTCCGCGCCCAGTCCGGCACCGCCAGCACCGGGTGCGATGCCCGGGATGCCGCCCCCCCCCATGCCGCCTGCGATGTCCGTCTCCTCTGGTCCCAGGCCCAGGAGCGCACGGATGTCATTGACCACTTCGCTGCGCTTCACCTCAAATGCCTGGCTGGTGCCCTGCAAGTCCATGCCTGCGGCCGCACTGCTGATCGCATTGCCCTTGGACATAGACGTGGTGCCCGAGGAGGACACACGCTCCACCATTTCCACGGCGTTGTTCTTGATTTCATAGGATTTGCCGATGAGCTCGCGGTCATCCGCCGGGCGGATGTACCAGATGCCATTGTCTGGTATGATGGCCAGTCCATTGGCTTTGCATAGCGTCTCCAGCACCTGGAAGGGGCTGGCCCTGATGGAGAAGGTGATGAGTCTGGCCCCCTCGGCACTGTCATCCGGCAGGGAGAAGAACGAGATGCCTGCGTCTGTGGCCAGAAAGCGCAGCACATCGCTCAGCATGGCTTTGGAAAAGTCATACTGCTGCGGTGCGGCCACTCTCAGCCTGCCTGCTTCCGCCTCATATTCAGGTGAGAGCAGTTGTGCGTTGTTCTGGTTAAATTGGGCGCACAGAGAACCTCCTGCGAGGGCTGCCAAAGCCAGGCAGAGCAGGAATTTAAGCTGGAACGTAGCATGAAATTGGCGCATAATTATGGTAATTATACTTTTAACGGTCATACAAATCAAATGACTTTATCACTGCGAGGTCTTGATTTTATGATTTTAGCAAAATATTCAGACAAATTGACCAATTCCAAGTGTTTTCCATAATTTTCATATGTTTTACCTTGAATTTAGGTAACTTTAACTATTCATTACGGCATCGATGACGCCCATAATATCCACATTCCCCATTCAGGGCACGAGCAGCAAAGTCTGCCGTGGTGGATTTTCAGTGCTCGAACTCGTCAGCATGATCGCGATCCTCGGCATCATCACTGGCGTACTCGTCAATACCTTTGGTGGTGATTTCGCTGGCACCAACGCCGGAAAGCTCCAGGCGGATGTGGCTGGGCTCAATCACATGATCGCGCTTTATCTGGCAGATGGTGGCAGCCTCGCAGGCCTCTCCTCCCCACAGTCCATCGTGGATAAGATGAAGCGCTCCCGCCCGCAGTCCGAATGGCAGCAGCATGCCGGCGTGGTCTCCGGCAAGCTTCTGGATGTGCGCCTGCAGGCCCGCATGAGCAGCTCTTCGGACGCCGCCGGAACTCCGCGTGCGCTGTGGGACCGCACCAAGCAGCGCTTCTACATCAGCACCAGCGGCAGCGGTGTGAAGGAATTCTATCTGGACAATGCCCTGGCCTCTGCGGACTACGGCAGCGAGACACGGGGAAAATCCCTTTACGCCTTCAATTCCAGCAAGAGCGGCTGGGTGTGGTACAACCCAGGCACACCAGGCACGCCGAACTACATGGACCCCACGATGATGAATACCGCCACTCCAGCCTCGGGCTTTGATCCAAATGAAACGGCGCCTGACTCAACGACACCTCCCTCGGGCTCCGGAGGAGGCACAGGCGGCGGAGATGGAGGCAGCGGAGGCGGCCCCGACTCTCAGCCGACACTGGCCATGCTCACCACGCCAGTTTTCACCCCCAGCGGCGGCACTTTTGCCTTTGGCAGCTTTCCCGCCACCGTGGCTCTTGTCGGTGCGGGGCCAGCCAGCGCCTCTGTTTTGATGTACAGCGTCAACGGCGGTGGGTGGCAGACCTACACCGGCCCCATCCCTCTGACTCCGGCGATGAACATCCAGGCGCAAAATGTGAGCACGCGCCCCGCTGAATTCACCTCCAGCAACATCAATTCCCAAACCTGGTACCGCCTCATCAGCGGTTTCACCGGTACGGACACTGGCAGCTGGGGAAATGCCACCGGCGGCCCCAATCTGGTGACGGACACTCAGAACACCGGCACCACTTCAGTCTTCAAATCCGGCAACACCAAGCTCGACCTCGGCGGCGGCCAGTATCTCGACGCCGGAGTGCAGAATTCACTGAGCTTCACCCCTGCGGGGTTCAACGGCATCACGCCCAACACCTGGTTCGACTTTGGCGCCATGATGATCTCCAACGGCACCACCTTCTACAACAGTGAAGCCACCGGTGTGACCCTCTCCGTCAATCTCAGCCTCACCCAGCCTGCGGTCAACTACACCGCCTACATCAATCTCGGCCTCGTCAGCACGCCCAACACCAGCGATCCCCTCTCCAGCGCGGACATCGTGCAGCTGCTGAACCCCACCACCGACTTCACCGTGACCATCGACGGCGTGCAGTACCGCCTTGAGCTGCAGTGGCAGTCCCTGGACCCCAGCTCCAGCGTCGTCCAGGGCAACAACCTCCTCATCTTTGAGGGCGCCAATGCGGCCGTGGAACTGCGCGCACGCTTCACCAGCAACTTCTGACCCCACCCCATGGAAGACATTCACGAACGCAGCCAGCTCGGCTACCGCATGCTCCACCTGTCCAAGGACAATGGTGTGAGCGACTTCTACGTCACGCCCTGGGAGCCGCTGACCTACAAGCGCAACGGCAAGCTCTTCTACGACTCCTTCATCTACCAGCCGGAGCGCCCGCTGGAGTTTACCCCCGGGTGTGTGGACTACGCGCTGCAGCTCGGCTCCCGCCGCTATCGTGTGAACCGCATGGTCACACGCGGGCGTCCGCGCTGGGTGCTGCGTCTGCTGCCGGAAAACATTCCGGACATCAGCAAGCTCATGGTGCCGCCGCCTGCCATCAAAGCCTTCCTGGAGGCAAAGAACGGCCTCTTCCTGGTGTGCGGTGCCACAGGCTCCGGTAAATCCACCACCATCGCCTCCATGATCCTCGAGCGTGCCAAGCGCCGCCAGGAGCACGTGCTCACCTTTGAGGACCCCATCGAATTCGTCTATCCCTCCGGCATCCCCTCACTGGTGTCCCAGCGCGAGATCGGCACGGACGAGCTCGACTTCAACAAATCCCTCCGCGCCGCTCTCCGTCAGGCGCCGGACGTGATTCTGGTGGGTGAAATTCGAGACGGCGAAACGGCTGAGATCGCCCTCCAGGCCGCCGAGACCGGCCACGTGGTGGTGGCCACTCTGCACACCTCCTCCGCCGCGCAGACGGTGCAGCGCTACCTCAAGCTCATCCCCAGCGACCGCATGGAAAACGCCATGCTCTCCTTTGCAGACTCCCTGCGCGGCATCCTCTGCCAGCGCCTGCTCTTTGACGAGACGCGCGGAAAGCGCTTCCCCATCCACGAGCTGCTCCTGCCCTATGACTCCGTGTGCGGCATGATCCGCCGCGGCGAGTTCAAGAACCTGGAGCAGGAGCTGGAGGCCGGCTTCACCCGCGGGATGGTCAGCTTTGAGCGCTGCCTCAACATGCGCATGTCCGACGGCTGGAAACCCTCCACCGCCCGCAAGACCGGCTACACCGAGCATGAGGTGTACGACTTCCTTTCCAAAGAACAACTGACCTCCGTATATGCTGTTGGATGAAATCAAATCCGTACTGAGCTTTGCCGCCTTCAAAGCCGACCCCGACGACTCCGCCGTGCCGTGGAACAAACGCTTCGAGGGGCGCAAATCTCTTCTCCTCAACATCAGCCGCAGCGCCGTGAGCTGGCGCTCCGTCAACAAACGCGGCCGCTTTGAAGAAGGCGGCACCCAGGAGGGCGAGCTGACAGACACCGCCCCCCACCGCGCTGACGAGTGGAAGGGCATGGTGGAAAACGGCTGGTGCTCCGTCTCCGTGAACCACCGCTTCATCATCAGCCTGGAAAACAACCTCATGCGCGGAGACAATGCCGTGGGCCTCCTTCGCACCAATCCCCGCGCCGTGCTGGGTCCGAAGTACGACCGCGGCAAGCGCTACGCCATCTGCCACCACCCCGAGACCACCGCCAGCCTGCTGCTGGCCGTTGAGGAGTCCATGGTCAAGGTCACCGAGGACACGCTCAAGACGGTGAACCTCAAGCCCGGCCGCGTGTGCTGCGGCCTCTTTGCCATGCTGGAGCACGCGATTCTGAGCATCTTCCGCGCCAGCTCAGGCGGCACGCCGCCGGACTTTGTGCTCATCGCCGCGTGCGAGGGCTCCCTGGCCGTGCTCGTGCAGCAGGAGGGCCAGTGGCGCGACATCCGCTGCCGCAGCGGCCTCGGCCCGGAGGCGGTGGAGACCGCGCTGCAGATCATCAGCCCCCTGCTGGCCAAGGTGCCCCAGGGCAGCCCGGTTTACTTCGTCGGAGACGGACACGACAACAAATTCCGCACCGAGCTCATGCTGCACCTGGAAAAGGTGGGAGCCGCCGACCTCACGCAGGATGACCTGCTGTGGACCATCATCGGAGAACATTAAAAGCCATATCCTGCCATGAACGAGTATCTCTGCCATGACTTCAAGACGCCGCGCACGGACACCGCGCGCCGCCTGCCCTCCACTTTCCGCGCCATCCCCATCGTCTTCTACGTGGCCCTGCTGGGCAGCGCCTACGTCATGACCATGGACTACTTCAACTACAAGAAGGCCCTGCAGCAGAAAACAGACGCCCAGGAGCGCCAGAAGGTCAGCACGGAGAAACGTGACGCCTTCAAGAGCGAAAAAGCCGACCTCGAGTCCGAGGCCACCAAGGCCGACAAGGTGGCCCAGTGGATGGAGGGCGCGCGGAACATGCAGCCCATCGCCGTCAAGATCGCACGCGCGGTGCAGCCGGACACCCGCATCACCCAGGTGGCGCTGGAGCGCAATGAGCAGGTGCCCTCCAACATCGCCCTCAGCATCCACGTCAACGGCACCAACGTCTCCACCGAGCTGGCCGCCATCGAGGCCGCCCTGGGCCAGCTGCTTTACCGCTCCTACTCCCCGCAGCAGACCAAGAACGGAGACTTTGTGGAATACCACTCCACCCTCGTACGCCAGGCCGACTAACCCCCACGCATCCCTCGCATGAATCCCAAGCAAATAGCCTGCATCGTTCTGCTGTTGATCGTCGGTGTGCTGACATACACCGCTCAGATGATCCACAAGACCGTGGCCACCACACGTGCGGAGGCCGAGGACGCGGAGACTGCCGCCACCACGGCGGAAAACGAGCGTTCCACCGCAGAGATCGAGACCGCCGTCTTCAAGGAAGAGACCGAAGAGACACGCCGTTTCCTGCGCGCCTGGCTGCCCTCCATCGAGCACATGCAGACCCAGCAGGAGGCGGAGCAGACCATCGAGCTCAGCCTGCGCGAGCGCGGCATCAATCTGGTGCGCTCCCGCAAAACAGAGCCCAAGTCATCCTCCGGCAACAAGCTCATCCCCAAGTCCATCATCACCACCATGACGATCGAGGAGGAGTACGCCAAGGTTCTCAACTGGCTTGGGGACATCGAGCGCCGCCTGCCCACCGCCCGCATGCGCGTGGTGCAGATCACCGGCGGCAGCACCAGTTCCCAGCTGAAAATGGAGGTGTCTTTTGAGACGCCCATCTTTGACCTCGCAGCCGCAGATGCTGACAAGAAAAAAGCCGCCGCTGCCAAGCCCGCCAAAAAATCCTAGCCATGAACCCCGCCTGCCGACTGCTGCTCACAGGCCTGATCCTCGGGATCACGGCCGCCACAGCCCGCGCCCAGAGCTCCCAGCCTGAAAAAGAGGGGGATGAAGGAGAAAAGCGCGTGCAATACCAGCTGGTGCTCCCAGAGGAAAAAACCCCCGAAACCGTCAAGCCCGAGGAGCACAACCCCTTTGAATCCGAAAACGACGCGCTCAGCCGTCAAAACACCGGAGACACCGAGGAAAACCGTGTGCGCGAAAAGCTGCTGAAACTGCCCGTGGTGGGAGTCAATCGCGATGCCGAAGGCCGCATGCGCGTGCTGCTGGGAGACATCAGTCTCGAGACTGGCTCCGTGGTGCCTCAGGTGCTCCCGGGTCAGCTCGTGGAGCTGCGCGTGAAAAACATCACATCCGAACACATAGAACTGGCCTGGACGGAGAAGCGCATGACCGGCCTCCCGCCCAAGCTCATGCTCATCCCCATCAACATCGCCCCGCAGGTCCGTTATGTCATGCACGGGCAGACAGAGCAGGACGCCAAAAAATCCAGGAGCGTCAACGCCAAAATGTCCCTTCCGCCACGGGATGCAGCCGCCGTCGCCAATTCCAAGCCGCAGCAGCCCGCAGCGCTGCCCGCCACCACAACCACACAAACAGCCACGGTGCTCCCAGCCGCTGCTGCAGCCCCCGCCGGCGCGCAGCCGCCACCAGTCCCAGCTCCGGAGGCCGCGCCACCACGTGCCCAGCTCGTGGCGGATGATCCCGCCCCATTCTCCCCGCCGCGCATGACCCAGCCCGCACCGCCTGCAGCAGCCGCCACAACACCTGCCGCAGCACCCGCCCAGGCTGTGGCACAGGGTGCTGCACCAGCAGAGCAGGCGCAGCCTCAGCAGGCCCGGCAGCCGCAGACCCCGCCCCCATCGCCTGCGGTGGAGTCCGTGGTGCGCATGCTCTTTGGCAACCCCACACCCGCGCCCAAATAATGAATTGCCGTGCACATCATCAGCCAGGAGGCTTTACCTCCGTGGAGCTCCTGCTGGTGCTGGCACTCTCCGCCATGATCCTGGGCGGCGCTGTAGTCACCTACGGCACCATCGTTCGCAGCCAGCCCAGCGTCTCCTCCATCGTCAGCGTGCCGTTGGGCAGCCAGGCCATGCTGAACTTTTACGGCAGCGCAGGCTCGTCGGTCAACACCGCCATGGCCCCTCAATACGGCGCGCTTTCCCTGGCCGAGGAGCTGCGGGAGCAGTTTCTCACTGACACGATCAGCGCCACCGCCGTCTTCTGCCTGCCGCGGGACGGGGTCAACACCTACAAGCCCTCCATGATCGTGTACGATCCCACCCAGGACACGGAGCTGGACACCCCGCAGAAATTCCGCTCCCACCTCATCGCACGCGCATCCGTTTCCTCCACCCTCTACCGCGACTACCGCAATCCTCTCAACGACAACACCTCCGTGCCGCAGAATGCCAGCATCTTCGTGCTCGGCTACAGCAAATACCCCGGCTACCTCAAGGTCACCGCGCTTTACGACATCGACCTGATCAAGTTCTCGCTCAGCAGCCAGCCCATGGGCATCTACGCCTCCGTCAAACGCTACTCCGACTCCGGTGCGGCCACCATCGACTCCACGCTCAGCTACACCGGTGGGTATGATGTTTTTTATCCGCCCTCAGTCCCCAATGCCACCAGCTCCTCCCAATGGATCTCGGACGGCTTTGCCCCGCTCTTTGTCACATTCGAGCGCGCCGAGCGTCTGGCCCTGCGTGAGACCCCAGCCACCATTGACCGCTTCAAACGCGCCTACGAGCGGCCTTTTTACTTCATCTGGTGGCCTGACCCCGCCGCCCGCCATCTCGGCCCTGTGGCCAACACCTACGCCTCCTCAGACCCGCGCCAGGCCTACAACCATATGGCCGGGCGCACCTCATTCATGTTCACCGTGCCCATGTTTCCGGCCCTCTGATCTCTCATGCGCATCCGCTCACAGCATCATCTCAGCAGCCGCCGTGGCGCCCTCATGGCAGCGGCGCTCATGCTCATGGTGGTCAGCGGCATCTTTGTCACCTCCTGGGTGGTGCTCATGAGCACACGCGCCTCCCAGGTCAGCTACCTGGAGACCGTGATCGAGCGCCACGTGGGCCTGGAAAACTCCCGCCTGCTGGCCTGGCAGTGTGCAAACACTCAGGCGCTGACACCCGACAGCACCCTGGCAGGCTCCAAGGACATTCTTCTCGGCAAGAACATCGGCGGCATCAACACCAACACCGGCTGGACAAACCTCAATGTCTACACCTCCGACAGCACCCCGGGCGGCATGACCACGGTGTTTCCCTACAACTACACCGGCCCGTGCCCGGGCGTCACCTACCTCAACGTGACTCGACTGGTGCGCCCCTCCGCTGACACAGCCGGCAACATCGACGACTTCAATGCCTGGCAGTTTCTCAAGACCATGCCGCCCTTGCTCAACGGTGATGTGTTCTGCATTTACCGCAAGCCAGACAATGTGACCACCGAGCTGGACGTTTACGCCTCCGTGGGCTCCGGCAGCACCGGGCACAACGCCAGCTGGACGGTGCTGGGCCGCACCGTGCTGCATGACCCCCGCTCCCTCTTTGTGCGCAGTACGCCCAGCCCGTTGCAGCTCCCCTTCCTCACCAAATCCATCTACATCCAGTCCCCCACCAGGGTGGACCCGCCATCCATCCCCTACCCCGTCTATGGCACGGACCTCAATGGCAAGACCCTGGTGCCCTCCAACTTGCCCGTGGTACCCAGCACCACCGGCCCCAACGACACCAGCGGCGTCAGCGACTTTAGCGGCTACCTCAATGTCATCCAGAACAATAACAACCCGGACAACTCCCTCTGGCACTTTCAAGACCGTGAGGCCTCCTCCGGGCGCACGCCCACCATCACCATTGATGTGGAGAGCGTCTTCAACTCCTCCACCGAGGCCTACTGGATCGCAGAACAGACCACTCCCACCTACCCGCCCCCCGGCTGGCCCTCCGGCTACGACACCAAGCTGAAGGTGCTCTTCATCAAGCTGGACAGCCAGTACCTCAAAAACATGCGCATCTACGGCGTGGTGGACCAGATCATCTTCGTCGGCCAGAGCAACGCCGTCGCCTTTGCCAATGCCGCCTACCTCAAGCCCGTGATCATCACCATCATGCCCAACGGCCCCAACGGCCGCTGGGTGCGCGATGTACGCTTTGAGCGTGAAAACAACCGCCGCCACGTCCTCGCCTTCAAAGACGACAACGGCCGCCCTGTGGAATTCTCATGGGTCAACAATCCCATCCCCCCCGGCACGGAATTCCGCTGGCGCTGCGTCCTGGTCAACGAATACCAGACCCTCATGTTCAACATGCCCTCCAACCTGACCCAGAACATCCGCTGGCTCGGAGGCGTGATGACCAACTGGACCATCAAACGCCGCGCCGCAGGCGGCAGCAACGCCAGCCGCCTGCTCTTCACCAGCGACAGCGACCCCGCCGTGCCCGCCGCCACCAACAACGGTCCGGCCTTCTCGACCTTCCTGCCCCGCGACGCTTGGCTGGAGTCCTATTTCGCCCCTGTTCCACCGCCATGAAGATCCAGAGATTACTACAGTGGATGACGGCGGTTGACCGTTGTTTACAGTGGTTTGGCAAACCACCGTCAACAACCGGCAACGGAGCGCAGCGCCCTCACCAACCGTCAACCAAACGCGTAAGCGCACGCGGCTACACGCTCGTCGAGGTGCTCGCCGCCGCCGCCATCGTCTCCATGAGCGCCACCGCCATGGTCAGCCTCTCCGCCACTCTCATGCTGCAGGAGGAAATGGCGCTGCGCATCAGCGTCACGCGCAACTACCAGGAAAACGCCGTGCGCCTCTGGCAGCTGGGCCTCTCCACCGTGCAGATCACCGCGCTCATGCCCTCCCTCACGCAAAATGCCGTGCTCCAGCAGGCCATGTTTGCCAGCCCCACGCTGGTGGAAAGCGGCCAGACCACCGTCAACGGCGTGGTGATGGAGACCCTGCTCTGCACCGCCGTCGTCAACAGCTCCCAAAACCCCGGCGCCAAGAGCGCAGGCGCCTCCTACACCATCACCGCCTACCGCCCGCGCCTGGTCACTGATCTGCGCACCGCCCCCTGAGCACCTCCCCTCAGCCACACGAGCCATGCTTAAAAAAGTCAAAATCACCAACGTCCACTCCGGAAAATTCACCGAAGCCCTCGTGGACACGGACACGGATGAAAAGGCGCTCATCGGCGCCGGTGTGGCGCAGAACGAGAGCACCACCATCCAGACCATCACCGGCATCGACGAAAAGCTGCACCGCCTGACCAGCCCCAAGCCCAACACCGACGACAGCGCCGCCTTCTTTGCCGGTCTCGGGCGCTGCCTTGAGCGCAACATCTCCCTCACCAAATCCCTCCTGCTGCAGACCAACCGCGTCAAGTCGGCCACCTACAAAGGCATGATCGCCGAGGTGGTGCACGCCATCTCCGTGGGGGACAAATTCAGCGACGCCATCGCCAAATTCCCCAAGCTCTTTCCCGACGACATGCTCTCCCTCATCGTCGCGGGTGAGGAAGCCGGCCAGATGGCCAAGGTGTGCAAGCGAATCGCCGTCTCCCAAAAGAAGAGCTCCAAGATCATCAAAAAACTCAAGGGCGGCATGATTTACCCCGCCGTGGTGATCGTGCTCGGCGTGGCCGTGGTCATCGCCATGAGCTTCACGCTCGTGCCCGCCATGGCCAAGCTCTTTGCCTCCTTCAAGACTGAGCTGCCCATGGGCACCAAGGTGCTCATCGCCCTCTCAGACCTCTTCATCCACCGCCCTTACATGGCCGCACTGCCTTTTGTGGGCCTCTACTACTTCTTTGTCAACTGGGGCAGGATCAGCTCCCTGCGCCCCATGCAGGATCTGTTTCTGAAACTCCCCGCTGTGGGCGTCATCGTGCGCAAATCCGCCGCCGCCACCGGCTTCCGCACCCTGGCCATGCTGACCGAGTCCAATGTGCGCCTCACCAGCGCTCTGGACATCACCGCGCAGGCCAGCTGGCACTACCACTACAAGGAGCTCTTCATCCGCCTGAGAGAGCACATCTCCGTTGGCCGCACCCTGCATGAGGCCTTCCTCATGGAGTCCCACTGGCTGGGCCCTGATGCGCGCAACCTCTGCGGCCTCATCGAGCTGGCCTCCGAAACCGGCTCCGGCACCGAAATGCTCTCCGAGATCGCTGACGACTACGAGGAGGATCTCGACAACCTGGCCTCCACGCTGGACAAGATGATCGAACCCCTGACCATGCTCATCCTCGGCGTCATGGTCGGCTTCCTCATCTACGCCATCTACGGCCCCATGTTCAGCCTCGGAGACGTGATCTTGAAGAAGAAAGGCTAAAGGTCCCGGCGCACGCATACGCTTTCTGGCGGAGATGGATCTTCCCGATCCGTCATGACTCGTGATTGCCTCCGCCATCCAAAGCACGCACACTTCCCTGCATGCACATCCGTCCCTTCCAGCCCGAGGACGAAGCCGCCGTGATCGAGCTGTGGCGTATGTGCGGGCTGGTGGTGCCGCAGAATGATCCGGCGCGCGGGACATCGCGGATGGATCAATTACCTGGCCGTGCATCCAGATCTCCGGCGGCAGGGGCTGGCGCGGCAGATCATGCAGCATGCAGAGGCGCTGCTGCGTGCGGCAGGCTGCCCGAAGATCAACCTCCAGGTGCGCCGCACCAACACGGCGGTGATCGCCTTTTACAAAGAGCTGGGCTTTGCCGAGGACAATGTCCTGAGCATGGGCAAACGCCCGCAGCACGATGCCCCGCCCACGTAGCACTGCCAGCATGGGAAGCATGAGTGCTTGCAAAGCCGCGCCTGCCCGGGCGTTGTATGGTGCCATGAAATCACTCCTGCTCCTCTGCCTGCTCTCTCTTTCCGCACTCCGCGCCGCCGATGCGCCCTTCACCATGCCGGGGCTGAAGCAGGACATCGAGTTTGCCAAGGCTGGAGACGTGAGCCTGACGCTGGACGCCTTCACCCCGGATGGAGCGGGCCCCTTTGCCACCTGCATCCTGGTGCATGGCGGCGGCTTCACCAAGGGGGACAGGCACTCATTCATCAAACCGCTGTTTGAGCCGCTCTCGAAGGCGGGCTTCACCTGGTTCACCATCAACTACCGTCTGGCTCCGCAGCACCCGTGGCCGGCCTGTGCGGAGGATGTGCTGAATGCCATCAAGTGGGTGAAGGCGCACGCAGCGGAGTACAAGGTGGACGTAAACCGCATCGCCATCATCGGCGAATCCGCAGGCGGGCATCTCGTCTCGTGGGCTGGGGTGATGGGCGAGGGCGACACACGCGTGGCCGCCGTGGTGCCCTTTTATGCGCCGCACGATCTCGTGGTGCAGGTGCAGCGCCGCAAGGTGCTCGACCGCCTGGGCGGCCTCATCGGCATGACGGAGCTGAACGAAGCCGCGTGGCAGAAGCTGGCGGAGATCTCCCCCATGAACCACATCCGCCCGGGCCTGCCGCCCTTTCTGCAGATCCACGGAGACAAAGATGAAACCGTGCCCATCTCCCAGAGCACGACGTTTGAGGCCAAAATGAAAGCCGCAGGCAACTCCTGTGAAACCATCACCGTGCCCGGTGGCGGCCACGGCATGGGCGGCTGGGAAAAGCTGCACTCAGACTACCAGCAGCAGCTCATCGCCTGGCTGCGCAAGACCTTGAAGTAAGATTGCGCAGGCAGTGCGTGCCGCATGCCATCAGGAGCGCACAAGTCGCATTTGCCCTCTGGGCCGTGCGGCGTATCGCTGCAGGCAGCCATGTCTTTTTCCCGCATTCTGCTCCCCCTGCTGCTCGCCTCCATCACCACCACGCACGCGCTGGAGGTACGCGTCTCCCCAGACCTCTCGCTGCCCCAGGCACTCGAACAAGTCCGCGCAGCGCGCAAAGCTGGCGACACCTCACCCGCCACCATCGTTCTCCCCGAGGGCACGATGGAAATGACGCAGCCGGTTCTGCTCGAGGCGCAGGATTCCAATCTGACCATCACCGGCAGCAAGAGCACGCTCACCGGTGCCCCGCTCATCACCCACTGGGGACCGATGGCGGGCAATATCATGAAGGCAGATGTCTCCAAGCTGGTGCCCAAGGGCTTCATCCCCAGGCAGCTCCTGTGCAATGGCGAGCGGCAGATTCTGGCGCGCTATCCAAACATTGACGCCAAAGATCCCCTCTACGGCGGCTGGGCCTTTGTGGCGGAGTTTCCACCTGCAGGCGCCCCCGAGGGGCACCTGTGGAAACGCACGCTGTATGTAAAGCCGGAAGATGTGCGCAAGTGGGCGCACCCTGAGGAAGTGGAGCTGGACATCTTCGCGCAGTACGGCTGGTGGAATTTTGTGGAGCCCGTGGCCTCGCTGGATCCACAGACGCGTCTGCTCACGCTGAAGAAAGACTGCAGCTACGACCTGCACCCGCACAACCGCTACCACTTCCAAAATGCACTCGAAGAACTCGATGCGCCCGGCGAATGGTACTACGACAAGCGCGAAGGCATGCTGTATTTCATGCCGCCTCAGGAAAGTGATGCGGGCACTCCTGCCCGCAAAGAGGCCGCTGAAACTGCGGGCAAGCGTGCCCGCATCACTCCAGAGGTGCGCCTGCCGGTGCTGGAGAGCTTTTTCAAAGTGAAGGCCGGGGCGAAGAACATCGCCATTCGCGGGCTCACACTCACAGGCTGCCACGGCAGCGCCATCACCTTTGAGCGTGCGGAGGATTGTGTGGTGGAGCGCTGCATCATCACGCAGGTGGGCGCCTTTCATGGCAGCGGTGTGGGCGTGAGCGATGGCAAAAATGTGCGCGTCTCCCACTGCGAGATCAGCTACACGGGCAGCAACGGCATCAGCCTCAGTGGCGGCGACCGCAAGACACTCACCGGCCCCGGCCACTTGGCGGCGGACAACCACATCCACCACATGGGCGTCTTCAACAAGAACGCCTGCGGCATCAGCCTGTACGGCGTGGACAACACCGCCACGCACAATCACATCCACGACGGCCCGCGCATGGGCGTGCAGATGAGCGGAAACAACCTCGTGGTGGAGTACAACCACCTGCACCACCTCTGCCTGGAGACGCAGGACGGCGGCGCGATTTACACCGGCGGGCGCGACTGGATCAGCAGCCGTGGCAGCAAATGGCAGTATAATCTGATCCACGACGTCATCGGCTGCGGCCAGGAATCCGGCGGGCTCAAACATCCCTGGTTCACCTTTGGCCTCTACCCGGACGACAACAGCGGCGGCATCGACATCATCGGCAACATCGTCTATCGCGTGGCCCACACGCCCATCCACATGCACAACTCACGCGACTGCATTGTGGAAAACAACGTCTTCGCCCTCGGCGGCAAATTCCAGTTCGACCTCCACGGCTGGACCAAGGATCAGCGCTTCTACACCAGCCACATTGATTCCATGATCAAGGGCTACGAATCCGTGGCAGGGCAGCTCGCGTGGAACAGCATGCGCAACATGGACCTGCACCCAAAGGACGCCATCCGCGAAGACGGCACCATGATGAGCGGCAACAGCTTCCAGCGTAACATCATGTTTGGAGACACCCCTGGCGTGAAGTACGGCGACATCCGCAACGCCTCGCCTAAGTACAACACCATCGACTACAACATAGCCTGGAACAGCGGCCACCCCATCGTCACCGGCATCAATCAGGTGGGCCCGGACAAGGGCGAGCCGATTGTGATGGAGAACTTCGACAGCACCGAACCCGGCAAAACGCCGAAGGGCTGGGGCTTCAACCATCGCCCCAACAAGGACGTGCAGCTCGTGGTGGCAGATGGCGCGCTGCGCGTGGACTGCGCACTCGGCACACCGCCCAATCCGAAGAGTGTCTTTCACGGCCCCGATGTGCCGATCAAGCCCGGCGCTGCCTATCGCGTGAAGCTCCGCGTCAGATCCACCGAACCCACGGCCAAGCTCAGCCTCGCCTTTGCCTCCTTCAAAAACGGCGAAGGCTACTGGCAGGCCGGCAGCACCAGCATCACCGCCACCAGCGAGTGGAAGGAAGTCGAAGCCACCGGCCGCATGCTGCGCGAGAACGAATCCGGGTGGAAGCCCTGGATGAAAGCCTTCTGGCTGCGCATCGACTGCCACGAGCCCAAAGGCCAGGTCTTCATCGACGACGTACGCATCACCGAAGCCGAACCCCTCGACGAATGGGCCGCCTGGCAGAACGCCGGATGGGACAAACACAGCCTCGTGGCCGATCCTCTGTTTGAGGACTGGCAGAACGACGACTTCCGCCTCAAGCCCGAGTCACCGGCCTTCAAGCTCGGGTTCAAGAAGATCCCGGTGGAGAAAATTGGAATCCGAACAGAGTAAACCATTGGTCATGGAAAGCATAACAGCGGCAGGAAATGTCGAAGTGCCTGCCTATCTCGCTTTGCAGGAATTGGGGTTTGCCATTGAACGACGCACTCAAGACAGTGATACAGAACTATGGGTCGCTTCAAACAGCACCTTCACGTTCTCCGCACCGTCTCTTTTGGAACTTCTTGGCCTCTGCACAATGAGGCAAATTCGCGGCCCCAATTGGAAAGCCGATGATGATCAAATCGATCGTTACTTATCGACTTATTCCCCCCAGAGTGCTTTGAAAACTTAGCAGGGGAACTCGAATTATTCCTCGTCACCGCGTGCGCGAGAGCGTCTTGTGGACGAGTTGGCTTGCCGTGCACGTACTCCGCTCCACAGTGATGAAACAACATCTCTGCCTACCTTTTCAAACGTATCCCCTCCCCCATGACGTCCCAGTTCCTCCAATTCGACCGCACGGGCAATCCTGCCGAGGTTTTGCAGATTCAAGAGCGCGAGCTCACGCCGCCGGAAGGGCATGAGGTGCGGGTGCGGATGCGGTATGCGCCGGTGAATCCGGCGGACCTGAATTTCATGGAGGGCACCTATGGCCGTGCGGCGCATCCGCCGTGCATTCCCGGGCACGAGGGCTGCGGCGAGGTGGAGGCCGTGGGCAGCGCGGTGACCTCTCTGGAAAAAGGAGATGTGGTCATGCCGCTGGTGGGCACGGGCTGCTGGACGCAGCACCTCACCGCGCCGGAGCATCACTTTGCCAAGCTGCCGCCGCAGATCGACCAGGTGCAGGCCAGCATGCTGCGCATCAATCCGGTCACGGCCTGGGCGCTGCTGAAGAACTACACCGACCTGCCCAAGGGCGCGTGGGTGGCGCAGAATGCGGCAAACTCCGGCGTGGGCCGCGCCTTCATCCAGCTGGCCAGGCACTTCGGACTGCGCACGATCAACTTTGTGCGCCGCCTGGAACTGGCGGATGAACTGAAAACGCTGGGCGCGGATGCCGTGCTGCTGGACACCGATGAGGGTGTGGCGGAGGCGAAAAAGATCGTGGGTCATGATCCGGTGATGCTGGCCACGAACGCCGTGGGCGGAGACAGCGCGATCCATCTGATGGACCTGCTGAGCCCCGAGGGCATTCTCGTCACCTACGGCGCCATGAGCCGCCGCAGCCTGAAGGTGCCGAACAAATTCCTCATCTTTAAAAACCTGCAGCTTCACGGGCTGTGGATCACCAAGTGGTTTGAGAAGGCCCCCACAGCGGAGCTGTACCAGGTGCTGGATCCCCTGGCACGCATGATCGAAAGCGGCGAACTGGTGACGGCCATCGATGAGATCGTGCCGCTGGCGGAGTACCAGCGGGCGATCAAGCGGGCGCAGGAAGGCTCCCGCGGCGGCAAGGTGATCCTCGATCTCGCATAACGAGCCATGCACGTGCTTCTGACGAACGATGATGGCATCTCCGCCCCCGGGCTGCAGGCGCTGGAAAATGCGGTGAAACACCTCGGCTGGGACTACAGCATCGTGGCTCCGGCCACGGAGCAGAGCCAGTGCGGCCATCGTGTGACGACACACCAGCCACTGAAGGTGGAGACACGCGGAGAGAACCGCCACGCGGTGCACGGCACACCGGCAGACTGCGTTCGGCTGGCGCTGTTTGCGCTGGATTTGAAGCCAGACCTCGTGCTCTCGGGCGTGAATGCAGGCGGCAATCTGGGGCAGGACATCGTGATCTCCGGCACCGTGGCGGCGGCGCGGGAGGCGGCGTATCATGGCATCCGCAGCATGGCGCTCTCTCATTACATGATCCGGGAGCTGACAGTGGACTGGCAGCGCACAGCGGCGTGGATGGCGGAGATCGTGCGGGAGAGGCATGCGCAGGAGCACCTGCACAGCACGTTTTGGAACATCAATCTGCCCCACCTGCCCGCCGGGCCTGCGGAGCTGCCGCCGCGTGTGCTCTGCCACCCGGCGCGCTCGCCGCTGAATGTGAGCTACCGCAGGGCGGAGGAAGGCTACACGTATGATGCCTCCTACGCCTCCCGCCCGCGAGATCCGGGCTCGGACGTGGAGGCCTGCTTCGGCGGGAGCGTGGCGGTGACGCTGCTGCGGGTGTGAGCTGACTCACTCCCGCCGTCCCTCTGCGGCTATTTGCGCGGAGCGGGCATTTTGTCGAGAAGCTGCTGCAGCTCCCTGGCCTGCGTATTGTCAGGACCAAATTTGTTTTTGATGGCCTCCAGCGCCTGGGTGGCCTCCTGCCGGGCTTCGGGGTATTTGCTGGCCATGCTCAGACATAGGGCGAACTGGGAGCGCACGACGGCGGTGTCGGGGTGGTCTTTGCCCGGTTTTTGATCCATGTGCTTCAGCACGGCGCGGTACTCTCTTTCGGCCTCGGAGACGTTTCCCTGATCCCGCAGCACACCGGCCAGAATGCCGCGCGCCACGAGCGTGGGCTGCGCGTTCTCTCCGAGCACGCGCTCGTCGATCTTGATGAGCTCCCGCAGCTCGCCTTCGGCCTCGGCGTACTTGCGTTCATCGCTTAGCACGGTGGCGAGGTTGCCACGATTGAGCAGGGTGGCGGGATGCTCCTCGCCATAGACGCGCTTGAACTCCTCCAGCACGGCGCGCACCTCTTTTTCGGCGTCGTTGTACTTGTGCTCCTCATGCAGGGTTTCCGCCAGGGCGTTGTGGATGCGCAGGGTCTCGGGCTTGTCGGGGCCGGAGTGCTTCACATGCCCCTGCCAGGCGGCACGCAGCTCCACTTCGGCTTCGGCAAATTTTTCCTGGGCACGCAGGCAGTTTCCCAGCGCCGCCTGGCACTCCGGCAGCAGGGCGTTGTCCGGACCAAAGAGAGTCCTGAACTCCGTCACGAGCGCACGCAGCACCTTCTCCGCCTCCTCATATTTGCCGGCCTGGAGGAGGTCGCGTGCAGACGCCTGGTTCTTTTTGATCTCCTCCGCTTTTTTCTTCAGTTCAGGCGGCAGCCCCTCGGGCATCTTCATGTCGGCAGGCGGCCTCTCCCGGCTGCCCTCAGGCGGCTTGCCCGGAGTGTCTGCGGCAGCGGCGGCGGGTGCCGCCAGGAGAGCGGGTGCTAGGAGGGTGCAGAGAATGGCAAAGGCGGGCTTCATGGCAGGTTGGCGGCCTGCATCAAACGCCAAAGTGCAGCGGAAGTCTTGTCTTTTTCAGCATGGTTTCGCCTGAGGCGCGCGTCTCTTCAGCAGAGCTGCGCGATGACCTGCGCCACCACGATGCGCAGCAGCATGGTGAGCGGGTACACGGTGGCATAGGCCACGGCCGGGGAGTCGCAGCGTGCCATGGCGGTGGCAAAGGCGAGTGCGGGCGGGTCCGTCATGCCGCCTGAGAGCAGGCCGCAGATGGTCATGAAATTGATCCGGTGCACCTTGCGCGCCAGAAAGCCCACCACCAGCAGCGGCAGCATGGTCACCAGCACGCCCAGCAGCACCCACTGCAGCCCCTGGGCGGAGAAGACCGTGGCGACAAAGTGCTCCCCAGAGAGCAGACCCACATTGGCCAGGAAGAGGATGATGCCCAGCTCCCGCAGGGCACGGTTGGCATTCAGCGGCATGTGCATGACCATGGGGCCCAGCCGCCCCAGATGGCTCATGAGGATGGCGACCACGAGCGGCCCGCCGGCCAGCCCCAGACGCACGGGCGCAGGCAGCCCTTCGATGTGCAGCGGGTACAGCCCCAGCAGCACGCCGAGCAGGATGCCTGCAAAGATGGCGGCAAATTTTGTCTCCTGCAGCACCAGCACTTCATTTCCCAGCGTGCGGGTGGCGGCGCTGAGGGAGTCCTCATCCCCCACGAGCTGGAGCGTGTCGCCAAACTGCAGTCGCAGGTCCGGCAGCGCGGTGAAGAAGAGATCCCCGCGGCTCACGCGAGTGACGGTGACGCCGTGAAAGTGATCAAGCCCCAGCTCGCGCACAGTTTTACCGAGCAGCTTTTTGTTGGTCAGCACCACGCGACGGTACGTGATGCGGCCGGGCGCCTTCATGAGATTCTCCTCACTCAGGCTGCCGATGACGAGTCGAAACTGGTCCAGATGCGACTGCGTGCCCACGGCCATGACCACATCCCCCACATGCAGCACCGTCTCCGGCGAGGCGGCGGCCACTTCCACCGCCGAGGCCGGACGATGGCGGGAGACGACCACACTGTTCTCCTGGATCCCCAGCACATGGGCGATGCTGACGCCGTTGAGGTTCGGATTTTCCACGCGCAGGTTCATTCGCTGCAGGGGCTCCACCCCTTCCCCCTGCTCCTGGCGGAAGAGCCCGGCCTCCGCGTCCACGTCCACTTTGAAAAACACCCGCAGCGCGATGAGCGAGACAATGATGCCCACGATGGCCAGCGGATAGGCCGCTGCGTAGGAGAGCGCGGGCAGCGTGACCAGTGCCGGGGTCGCATGCGCCGCCGCGAGCGCCTGCTGCGCCGCACCTAGCGCGGGTGTGTTCGTGGTGGCTCCGGCAAAGAGGCCCGCCACCGCCGGCAGCGGCATGCCAAAGAGCCAGCCTCCTGCCAGGGCCACTGCCGCGCCCAGCAGCACAAGGATGAGGGCGTAGGTATTGAGCAGGCGCCCCTGCCTCTTCAGCGAGGCAAAGAAGCCCGGCCCCATCTGCATGCCGAGAGCAAAGACAAACAGCACCAGGCCAAACTCCTTCAAAAAATGCGCCACCTCAGCATTCGGATGCATGCCGAAATGCGCCGCCATCAGTCCCGCAAAGAGCACGCCCGCCGTGCCCAGCCTCACGCCCCTGACACGGATGTGCCCCAGGCCGATGCCGCCGAGGATGACAATGCTGTAGGTGAGCAGGTCGGCGGCGACGGGATTGTCCTGATGCAGAGATTGAAGAAGAGGCATTGCTTCTTCATTGGCACATAGGGTGCCAGTTGCGCGACGCTTTTTTGTGTCGTTCTTGCGTGCATTCAGAGCGCCCGCTGGCATTCGCTGTGCCTCGCTTGGTTTGCCCCGGCACACGTGCATAGTTTGTGCTTAGAGGGTGGTGTATGAAAACCGAAAACGCTTCTCTCTACGAACGTCTCGGCGGCGAGGACATGATCGCCGCACTCATCCCAGCCTTTTACGTGCGCGTGCTGGCAGATCCTGAGCTGGGCCCGTTTTTCAAACACACGGAGCTGGAAAAGCTGCACGCCATGCAGCGCGAGTTCTTTGTCATGGCCACGGGCGGCCCCATCAGCTACAGCGGCCGGCCGCTGGCGCATGCGCACCACGGGCGCGGCATCACCAAGCACCACTTCGCGCTGTTCACCGGACACCTGGTGGAGACGCTGCAGGACATGGGTGTGACCCGCGAGGAGGCGGACGAGGTGATCGAACGCATCAACGCCAGCACCAACGAAATCACCGGCACCTCCTATTGAGTGCGCATGCCACGCCTGCTGCTGATTTTACTGCTTCTGATGCTCCAGCCACGGCTGCTGCATGCGGACGAGTGGTGGGCGTGGTCGAATGTGGACTACTACCGCAAGCCGCCCTGGACCGGCAGCGTGTTCATGGCCAACTTTGCCGATGAGGTGGATGGCTCGTATGCGCAGATGGTGAGCCCGCGCGTGAAGTACGCCGCCACGAGGTGGCTGGATCTCGGGCTGGGGCTCTCGACATTCAGGCTGGAAAACATCGCCACGGGCGATCACTACAACCAGCTGCGCACGGAGCTGGAGGTCGATCCGCACTATAACCTGACCAAACAACTGCGCGCAGACTGGCGCAACCGCATGGAGTGGCGCGACAATCAGGGCGCTCCCGCCACGGCCAACCGCACCCGCCACCGCCTGCAGCTGGCATGGACGCTGCCACAGCCGCTGGGGCCACTGACGCGTGTCTTTGCCAGTGATGAGTGCCTGATGGACCTGCACCTGCGCCGCCAGACCGAGAACCGGGTGGTGCCGCTGGGGCTGACCTTCAAGATCACCGGCTCGATGGATCTGGACGTTTTTTACATGATCGACTCCAAACGGACCAAGACGGAGTGGAAGCATGAGTCGGTGCTGGGCACGTACCTGCGGGTGAGGTTTTGAGGTGGGCCTGAATCGGGGAGTGCGCGGCAGGCCGTGTTTGGAAAAGCCCGGCGCATTGTCAGGCCGCTGAAACGCGGAGAGCGCTTTGCGTTCTGGAGTGCTCCAGTCCTCTGGAGCTTTGCGCAGACCAATGGACGCACGAAAGCGCCGGAGGTCCGGCGCACTCCAGGACGCAGCCGCGCACGCGTTCGGCCTGGAGTTTCCCCGGAGCTTTGCTTGTCCACCGGCACCTCTGAAGCGTAAGAGCAGGGATGCCCCAGCATTCCAACGCGCGCCTGTTTGTATGGTTTCGCATTCTTTTCAACTGCCGCTTTTACTACCCGGTCTTCACCATTCTGTTTCTGGATCTGGGGCTGAGCATTGGAGAATTTGCCGCGCTGAATGTGGTGTGGGCGCTGACCAGCGTGGTGCTGGAGGTGCCCTCCGGGGCACTGGCAGACCGCTATGGCCGCAGGCCGCTGGTGGTGGCGGCGGGCATCCTGATGGTGCTGGAGATGGCCGTGCTGTGTCTCATGCAGCCAGGGCATCATGACCTGGTGCTGTGGCTCTTTGTGGCGAATCGCGTGCTCAGCGGCGCGGCGGAGGCCTGCGCCAGCGGTGCGGACGAGGCGCTGGCCTATGACTCCCTGCCGGAGGCGGAGCGCAGCACGCTGTGGCCGCAGATCATGGCGCGGCTCTCGCGCGGCATGGCGCTGGGTTTTGTGGTGTCGTCCATCGTGGGATCGGTGCTGTATGATCCGCACAGCCTGGCGGCCATGCTGCGCTTTGTGGGATTGAATGCGGACGTGGCCAAGACCACGACGATGAAGCTGCCACTGCTTCTCTGCCTGGGCACCGCCGCACTCTGCCTGGTGGTGACGCTGCGGATGACGGAGGCACGCACGCCTGCGCCCAAGGCCCCCATGCTGCAGAGCATGCGGGAGGCCTGGGCCTCCATCCTGCAAACAGGGGGCTGGATGTGGCGCACGCGCGCGGCCTTTGCCCTGATCGTGTTCGGACTGGTGTTTGACAGCATAATCCGGCTCTTCCTCACGGTGGCGAGCAACTTCTACCGCCTCGTGGGCATCGAGGAAGGATGGTACGGCGTGATCGGCACCGGAGTGTCCCTGCTGGGGCTGGTGACGGCGGGCTGGATGGAGACGAGCGCGCGCGTCATGAATGTGCGGCAGAATTTCCTCTGGCTGGGGCTGGTGGTATTTGGCGGGCTGCTGGCGGCGGCGCACCCGCAGCCGGGCTGGACGGGGGTGGCGCTGGTGGTGCCGCTGTTTCTGAGCATGCGTTTCCTGCAGTTCTTCCTCTCCCATTACCTCAATGAGATCGTGGACTCCGCGCAGCGCGCCACGGCCCTGAGCTTCCGGGGCCTGACGATCAATCTGGCCTACGGCACCCTGACGCTGCTCTTCGGCTGGCAGACCGGCTGGGTGGGCGGGTACCTGCACCTGAGCGCGGACGACCCGCGCGTGTTTGCCGAGGCCCTGAAACTCTGGCCTTGGTGGTTTGCAGGCACGGTGCTGCTGGCAGGCGGCTGGGTGCTGCTGCGCTCTTTTTCCAGCGCCAAGGATGAACAACCCGCCGGGTAGAAGCGTCACTAGAGAATAGTCGACAAACCATCTCACCGGCAGCAGACTGCCATATATCACCATGAAAACGTCCTTCCTCACCCGCCTGTGCATGGCAGTGACCTTTGCCATGCTGCTCGTGCAGTGCTCCTCCACACCGCAGACTCGCATCGAGAAAAACCCGCAGATGTTTTCCAAGCTGAGCGCCAAGGAGCGCCACCTCGTGACCCACGGCCTGATCTGCGAAGGCATGAGCCGGGATGCCGTCTTCCTCGCCTGGGGCCGGCCGGACAGCGTCTCCGTCGGGGTGAATCGTGGCCGCGAAAGCGAGAGCTGGACGTATGAGGGGCAGCAGCCGGTGCGCTCCATGAACATGGGTCTGGGCATGGGCTTTGGCGGCTGGGGGCCCTACGGCTACGGCGGCTGGGGCCCGTATGGTTTTGGCGGCTTCCCCTACTGGGGCAGCGGCACCTCCGTCTCCTATGTGCCCTACACCGCCGGTGTGGTGGAGTTTGTGGCCGGAAAGGTCGTGAGCTGGAAATCCACCAAACGCTGACCATTCCCAGCTGATGAGCGTGCCTGAAGAGCACCTGGCCTCCCGCCGCAGCCTGAAGTCCCGCGACACCCGCTGGGCGCATGCACTGGCGGCATGGCTGGCACGCAGCGGCCTGACGCCCAATGCCATCTCCGTGCTCAGCGTGGTCTTTGCCGCCGGGGCGATGGCCTGCTTCATGGTGGCCGGAGATCAGTCCACCACAGCGGGTGCGCTGGGAGCCTGGCTGGGTGCACTGGCCTGCATCCAGCTCCGCCTGCTGTGCAATCTGATGGACGGCATGGTGGCGGTGGAGGGCGGCAAAGGCTCGCCCGTGGGGGCCATTTACAATGATGCGCCGGACCGCGTGGCGGATGTGCTGATCATGGTGGGCGCGGGCTACAGCGGCGCAGGAGATCCAGGTGTGGTGAAGCTTTTTCATGTGATCCCCATGGGCTGGTGCTGCGCCGTGGTGTCGGTCTGGACGGCCTACCTCCGCGTGCTGGGGGCCTCATTGACGGGAAAGCATGACTTCCGCGGCCCCATGGCCAAGCAGCACCGCATGGCCGTGCTGTGCGGCGGCACCCTGATCGAGCTGACCCAGCACCTCCTGGGCTGGGAGCGCTGGGGCATCCTGACCGCGCTGACGGTGATCTTTTTCGGCGGCCTGTGGACCTGCTGGCGGCGGCTGACCGTGATGGCCCGGGAGGTGGAGGCCGGGGCGAAGCCGGAGCAGTGAGCCACCATGGTGCCGAAGGGGGAGGGATGAACGTATTTGCCCGACTCGGCAAAAGTGCTCAAAAAATCAAAGATTGATTTCAATCTCGAAATACCCCACAATAAGAGTTGTACAAGGAAAGTTAATAATCAGCATATTGGTAATAACGATGCGACACCTCTCCCGATTCGTTCTTCTGCTCTGCGCCTGCTCCCTGGCCGCATGCTCTAGCTCCGGGTTGTTTAATCGCAGCACTCGCATTACCGCTGTACGCACCACAGCCTACACCCATGGCGAGGCCGACCACATCGTCTATGGCGCCAAGACGGCGGTAGGCACCCAGCTCAAGTACGGAAACGTGCGCAGCGCCGCTGCCGACTGGTCCGTGTACCCGGTGGGCACCATTTTCCAGATCGAGGGCCTGCCCTACATCTACCAGGTGGACGACTACGGCTCCGCTCTGGTGGGCACCAACACGATCGACCTCTACAAGCCCGACAAGGCCACGATGAAGGCCTGGGGCGTGCGCAATGTGAACATCCGCGTACTGCGCTGGGGCTCCTTTTCCAAGAGCCTCTCCATCATGAAGGAGCGCACCGCCTACCCGCACATCCGCCGCATGGTGGAGCGCATCCAGACCAGCTCATAGCTGGGATAATACGGTCCGTTTTTCTCCCCCCTCCCCTCTCTCGTGACCAAGCAGGAGCGTGCCGATTACATTCGGGGTCGGCTGGCCGAGCTCTATCCCGACCCGCCGGTACCGCTGGACCATACAGATGCCTTCACCCTGCTGGTGGCGGTGCTGCTCTCCGCCCAGTGCACCGATGTACGAGTCAATCAGGTGACGCCCGCCCTTTTCAAACTGGGCAGCACCCCGCAGGCGCTGGCTGCCGCCCCGCTGGCGGAGATTGAGACCATCGTGCGGCCCTGCGGCCTGGGTCCTCAGAAAGCACGGGCCATCAAAGAACTCTCCCTAATCCTGCTGGATGAGCATGCCGGTCAGGTGCCCGCCTCCCTGGAGGCGCTGGAGCGTCTTCCTGGCGTGGGGCACAAGACCGCCCAGGTGGTGATGGCGCAGGCCTTTGGCATCCCATCCTTTCCCGTGGACACCCATATCCACCGGCTGGCCCAGCGCTGGTGCCTGACCACCGGCCAATCCGTGCTGCAGACCGAGCGCGACCTGAAGCGCCTCTTTCCCGAGGAATCCTGGAACAAGCTGCACCTGCAGATCATCTTTTACGGCCGGGAGCACTGCTCCGCCCGTGGCTGCGACGGCACCACCTGCGAGATCTGCAGCACCTGCAACGCCGGCCGCAAGAGACCGGTGAAGACGAAGAAGGCGTGAGCCTGGCTCCAAACGCGTGAAAACAAGCCAGGGCGGTTGCTCCGCGTGAGCACGGCACATGATATGGATCAGGGTCACACAGCAAACCGCTGTCGCTTCACGCCCCGACCAGCGGAGCCCACACGCTGCCGCCTTCACTCGGCAATGAAACCGTAACGCATCGGACACGACGCTGTGGTTTCACAGGCCGGGGCCGCCCTTGCGCCCCCTGCCGCAACGCAAAAGCAACGAAACCTTAACGCTTTAAACGTTACCAAATCAGCATACCGCAACAAGACAACACACTTATTCACAGTCTGTTAGTAAAGCCAGCCCTGCAACGCATCAGCAACATGCCATGCGTTACCTTACCAGCGCAGACGGAGGGAGGTGCGGAAGGCGCGGGTCACATTACCAAAGTCACCGCCGATACCGACGTCAAACATGGGCAGCAGGCGGAAGTAGCCGGTCAGATCCAGCGTCTTGCTGTCGTATTTGTCGGCGCTGCTCACCGTCACACCGGCCTGCAATTCCAGCCAGTCGAGGGGGGTGTAGCGCAGGGCAGGACGCACGTAGATGGAGCCATCGCTGAAGCCGACGGAGGTGTTCGTGGCTTTCAGGCTGGCATACACGAGGCCGGCTTCCGCCACGAAGGTGAGTTTGTCATTGATGAGCGGGGTGTGGAAACCCACGCCCGCCTGGATGGAGGCAAAGTCGTAGTTCGCCTTGGTGGCTCCGCCGACGGTGCCACCACCGCCGCCGCCACTGCCCCAGGAAGCGCCAAACTTCAGATAGAAGGGATTCATGAGGGAAACCGTCAGCGTGGCACCGATGGTGTTGGCTCCGGAGAAGTCTCCGTTTTTCGGGGCCAGATAGCGGTAGTAGGCCTCGATGTTGTTGAAATTGACGATGTTAGGACCGGCAGGCTTGGTGGCGTAGGCCCCCGAGCTGACTGGCGGGGTGTTGTTGTACCCCGTCACACCCTGAGGGGTGTAGGAGGACATGGCCCCCGGCTGCGGAGCCGAGGCGTAAGGATCCACATACCCAGGAGGTGGTGTAACGCTGGGTGTAACGGTGGAGGGCGGGAGCGAGTTGGGGTAAGACGGCACGCTCGGTGGTGGAGCGCCATACCCAGGAGGCGGTGTGGTGGTGCCATACCCAGGTGGGGGAACGCCCATCACCCCGTAACCAGCGGGCGCGGCATCACTATGGCAAAAGGCAATGCCAACGCAGAGAGCGCAATAAAAGATCCTTTTCATGGCAAGTGGTGCACCTATTGATTATTTAGATAAGTTAAATATTCTCTCAAATCAATAAATCCATCAAATCTTTTTTTTAGTTTTGAGATTTTCATTCGTTCCAGCGGTTACAGGGGGCTGAAACGCCCCTGTCGTAACCGCCACTGAGCAGCGCTGAGCATTCAATTCTCAGACGAGAGAGCTGGCCCATAGGCCGTCGGCTGCGGCCGCCCCGTGCCAACACCTTCACAAAGAAGGCAATACGCCTACCCTCCCTGCTCCATAAGCAGAAAGCCCTCCCCTTTGATAAAACCCAAAAGTAACGCTGGCCGCACCAGCTCAGGCTGGCATCCAGGCCTCCATGGCCAAACTGGCAGCCCCCAGGGCACCGGCATTGTCCCCTAGTGCCGAATGCACCACCTGCAGCCCGGCGGTGTGCAGCGCAGGCATGAGATGACAGGCTGAATCAACGATGGACTGGCAGAAACGCTCTCCTAAAACCGTGAGCGGCCCGTGCAGAATGAAGACGCCGGTGTCCAGGATCATGTGCAGGCAGCCGATGACTCGGGCGTAGTCCATGCACACAGCATCCCACACGGGGCCTTCGACTCCCGCCACGGAGGCAAGAGCCGCACGGAGATCTTCAGGCTTCCTGGCACGGGGGCCTGCTCCCGCCAGCCGCCGCCATGTGGCAGGAGCGCTGAGGACGTGGTGCATCTCCTGGGAGTTGCCGCTGGCGTCACCTCCCAGAGGCCAGGGCCAGCGCCCCACCTCTCCGGCGGCAAAGTGCGCCCCCTCGATGAGCCGCCCCCCCTGCACCATGGCGATGCCAAAGCCGCTGCGCGGCCCCAGGATGATGTAGTCATTGAGGTCATGCCCGCGGCCAAACCAGCGCTCCGCCAGCGCGATGGCACGCAGGTTGTTTTGCAGAATGACGGGCACCTGGAGCTTGGAGCCGATCTTTTCCACCACCGGCACATTGTTCCAGTCCGGGATAAAGGCGTAGTGCAGGCCCACTCCGGCCTGGGCATCCACCAGTCCGGGCACGCCCAGCCCCACGGAGAGAAGCCCTCCCTTCATCTTGTTGGCCAGTCTGGCCACACATGTCAGGATGGATTTAATGACGCTCTCCGCCGTGTCCTCTGAAGTGAGCGCCATCTCCACGGAAGCCTTCAAGGAACCGGAAAAGTCCACGCCCGCCGCCTGGATGCGCTGCGCATTGAACTCCACTCCGGCAAACCACCCTGCATCCGACCGGGTGGTGAGTATGCGGCGGGGGCGGCCCATGGGGCCCTGGTTCAGCCCGGACTCATCCAGATAGCGGTCTGCGATGAGCTGATCGATGTACAATCCGGTGGTGGAGGGAGAGATGCCCAGCGCCTTGGCCAGTGTGGTGCGGGAGGTGGCCCTGCCGCTGCGCACATGCAGCACGGCAGTCCCCAGTGTCTCGCGTTGGAAAATTGGATTTTTTCGCATTCGAACAAAAAGCGTGTTGAACTCTCGCTGTCCAGCAGGATCAATGCGCACCCTGCAACAAATGACCCATGACTGAACTACCCATCCGCACCTCAGAGCGCAAGTGTGAAGTCGCCTGGTTCTCCGCTCTTTGCTCGGATGACTACGAGTTTCTCGGCATTCCTGACGGCTCCATGCGCTCCAGCTACGAGCATTGCGGCGACATCGTCAAGAAGGCGGACGCGCTCGGCTACCAGAACATTTTGCTGCCCTCCGGCTGGATCGCCGGGCAGGATGCTCTGGCTTTTGCCGCCGCCATGGCGCCGCAGACGGCGCAGATCAACCAGCTCGTGGCCCTGCGCATGGGCGAGGTCTGGCCGCCCATGCTGGCGCGTGCACTGGCCACGGTGGACCACATCGCCAAAGGCCGCCTGTGCATCAACATCATCTCCTCCGACATGCCGGGCATCAAGGAGAGCAACGAGGTGCGCTACGCCCGCGCCAGCGAGATCATCCAGATCCTGCAGGGGCTGTGGCGCACGGACGGCCCCTATGAGTGGAAGGGGGAGTTTTACCAGATCAGCCTGCCCAATACCGAGCCCGCCAAACCCTACCAGCAAAACGGCGGCCCCCTGCTCTACTTTGGCGGCATTTCGCCAGCAGCACAGGACCTCTGCGCCAGGCACTGCGACGTCTTCCTCATGTGGCCGGAGACGGAGGACCGCATCGCCGAGACAATGCGCGTGATGTCCGAGAAAGCCGCCAGCTACGGGCGCAAGATCGACTTCGGCTTCCGCGCGCATGTGATCGTGCGCGAGACCGAGGCCGAGGCACGCGCGGCGGCAGACCGGCTCATCTCCAAACTCACACCGGAAAAGGGCGCGGAGATCAAGGCTCGCTCCCTGGACAGCCAGAGCGCCGGGGTGAAGCGCCAGGACGAGCTGCGCGCGCAGAGCGCGGACCTCTACCTGGAGCCACACCTGTGGAGCGGCATCGGCCTGGCCCGCAGCGGCTGCGCCAGCGCCATCGTGGGAGACCCTGACCAGGTGCTGGCCAAGCTGAACCGCTACATGGACATGGGCATGCGCGCCTTTGTGCTCAGCGGCTACCCCCACCTGGAGGAGTGCGACCTCTTTGCCAAACACGTCCTCCCCCGCCTGCCCTCCTGCCGCCTGAATGAAGTGCAGGGCCGCCGCGTTCCTGATCCCGTGACCCCGCTGACCACCGCACCGCGGCGATAATCCTACTCGTCCTCCTACTCCTGCTCGTCCTCGATCACAGCGCTCCGTATCTAGTTTCAGGTTTAAAGTTCAAAGCTGTTCCGCCCCTGCGCCAGCCTCTTCGCATTGTAGTACCGGCTTTAGCCGGAATCCGGTCCGCATCACCTTCGTCATTCTTCACTATGCATCCCGTTCGTTTCGCACTCGCCGGCTTCGGCGCCTGGGGCAAATTTCATGCTCAATCCATCGCCGGAAATCCCGAGGCGCGGCTGGTGGCCATCTCCGCCCCCTCCGAGGCCTCGCGTGCAGAAGCGCGCACACTCTACCCCGAGGCGCAGATCTATGCCGACAGCCTGGAGATGATCGCACAGGCGGAGTTTGACATCATCGACATCGCCACGCCCAGCCACACGCACCGCGAGATCGCGCTGGCGGCCATGGCCAGAAAGAAGCACGTGCTGCTGGAAAAGCCCATGGCCATCACGCTGGATGACTGCAAGGCCATCGTGGCCGGAGCGCGTGACCACGGCGTGCATCTGGCCGTGGGGCATGAGCTGCGCCTTTCCAGCCAGTGGGGGCGCATCAAGGAAATCATCGACGCAGGCACCATCGGCGACCCGCAGTACGTACTGGTGGAGCTCTCCCGCAAACCCTACCGCCTGGGAGCGAGCGGCTGGCGCTATGACCAGAACCGAGTGGGCAGCTGGGTGCTGGAGGAGCCGATCCACTTCTTTGACCTGGCGCGCTGGTATCTGGAAAGCAGCGGCGATCCCGTGGAGCTGCACGCCTATGCCAACTCACGCGATCCGCAGCGCCCGACGCTCTATGACAACTTCAGCGCCATGTTTAAATACGCCAACGGCAGCTACGCTGTGGTGTCGCAGACGCTGGCGGCCTTTGAGCATCATCAGACCGTGAAAGTCAGCGGCACCAAGGGCGCGCTGTGGGCGGCCTGGAGCGGCGCGCTGGACCGCACGCTGGAGCCCGAGTACTTTCTGAAGGTGTTTGATGGAGAGAAGCTCGAAACCGTGAAGCTCACCAAGCACAGCGGCGAGGTCTTTGAGCTGCGCGAGGAGATCGCCCAGAGCATCGAGATGGTGCGCAGCGGCAAGAAGCCCATCGCCACCGGTCTCGACGGCCTCTGGAGTGCAGGCCTGTGCCTCGTCGCCGAAGAATCCATCCGCCAGGGCAAGCCCCTGCCGGTGGGCGAGATGCTGCGGTTTTGAGGATTTGCCAGAGCTTTGCAGGGCAGAAAGATTTGGGGCAGAAAAATTTCCAAGACCTCTGATCTGGGAATTTACTGTTCTAAGATTATATCTTCCGTTCCATGCCGATAGAATGTCCCCTCCAGTTTCCGCACCTTGATCGTGAGACCTTCCGGAGACTGGACTATCAGGTCATGAAGCTGGCCTTTGAAACACATGCAGACCTCGGGATCAGCTGCGATGAAAAAATCTACCACAACGATCTGGCCGCACGTCTGAATGAAACGGACCTGAACTCCTCGCTCGTGGAAATGCCGATCCGTGTACGACATGGGAGCTTTATGAAGGAGTATCGAGTCGATCTCGTCGTGGCAAATCAGGCCATTTATGAGCTGAAGGCGGCCAGAGAGATCACCACCTCTCATGAAACCCAGGCGATGAATTACCTCCTGCTGGCGGATTGCAGGCATGGGAAGATCGTCAATTTTGGCGGAACATCGGTGGAGTCCAGATTCGTCAACAACCCGGTGACACGCGAGGAACGCCACCGCTTTGAGAAAAGGATAGCGTCCTGGCATGGGCCGGACACCCTGCTCAACGCCCTGATTGGCTTCGTCCAGGACGTAGGCCTGTTCCTTGAAGCGACGCTGTATAATCAAGTGCTCGCGCACCATTTGGGCGGTCCGGATCGGGTCTTGGAACAACGACCTTTGGAATTGCAGGGACGCCATCTGGGAAATCATTGCTTTCAGATGTGTTCACCTGATGAGGCCTTCCGAGTAACCACACTCACCCATCGTCTTCGATCCCAGCGGACCAGCTTTGAAAAGCTCCTGTCCCTCAGCGACCTCAAAGCCATGCACTGGATCAACCTCAACCATCATCAAATCGATTTCGTCACCCTCAGACGCTGAAGAATGAAAAGACCGAATGCCCCCCGGCTCTTCATGTCTTGAATTTTTCTGCCCAAAATCTTTCTGCCCTTTCGCATTCAGCACGTGCACAAGCCTGATCCAGCAGTCTGCCAGAATTTCTTTCTGACTCTGCTGCTGGATTCTTCATCGGTTGTCGTTCTACAGAGCCCCCCTTTCTCCCCATGAAAACACTCCTGCTTGCGGCTCTCTGCCTCACCACCTCCATCGTTTATTCTCAGGAACTGCTGCCGCCGATCACGGTGGGGCAACGTGTCGCCACCTGCGGGCATAGTTTTCATGTGTTCACCTACAAGCAGGTGAACGAGATCGCGGGGTATGCGGGCATCGCGCATCAGCCGGCGGGGCTCTCCAGCATCGGCGGCTCCACGGTGCAAAAGCACTGGGATGTACCGGAGGAAAAAAGCGCGGTGAAACAGGTGCTGAAAACCGGCAAGGTGGACGTGCTCACCCTCTCCCCCATCTGGCTGCCAGACGATGCGATCGAGCAGTTTGTGAAGCTGGGGCTGGAGCACAATCCTGAGCTGCGCATCTTCGTTCAAGAATACTGGATGCCCAATGACGAGTACAACCCCGTGTACCCGCTGGACACCAAAAAGAAGGTGGACCACAACGCCACGGACATCGGCAGGCTGCGAGACGCCACCCTGCGCTATGCAAAGGACATCGAGACCTACGTGGGCGGCCTCAACCAAAAGCTGGGCAGGACCTCGGTCTTCATCGTGCCCGTGGGCATGGCGGCGGTGGCGCTGCGGGAGAAGATCGTGAAAGGTGAAGCCCCCGGACTGAAGACGCAGGGAGAGCTTTTCCGCGACACCTGGGGCCACGCACTGGCGCCGCTGCAGATCCTCTCCAGCTACTGCCACTTTGCCGTGATCTACCGCCGCAGCCCTGCTGGTCTGAACCTGCCGGTGCCAAACGCCTTCAAGGCCCTCAAAGACATGAACGACGAGGACAAGACCAAGCTCAACGCCCTGCTGCAGGAGATCGCCTGGGACACCGTGAGCCATCACCCGATGGCAGGCGTGATGAAGCCAGTGGCGGCGAAGTGACCCTGCGGAGCCTCAATCCACAAACAGCATCTCATTCCCGGCCAGCAGGGCCTGCGCATACTGCGCCCACACGGCGGGGTCTTGCTCGCGTCCGTCTACAAAGGCTTTCGCCACCTCGGCCTCGTGCGCACTCGGCGCGCGGCCAAAGAGGCGGGCATACACGTCCTCCACGCGGTGCTGCATGGCCCATTTTCCCAGCACCTCGGACTGCTGCTGCATGAAGGGGGAGTTTAAGGCAAAGAGGCCCTGCAATGGCGTGATGGTCTCGGTGCGCCAGGGGTTGTGCGCGCCGGGATCGGGCACGTCGTGGATGCGGAGCATGGGGTCCATGTCCTGGCGGTCGGCGGCACCGTAGAGGGAGCGGCGCACGTTAGCCGGGGCGCTGATGGCGGTGGCGGGGCCGCCGAGCTTGAGATCGATCTGCCCTGTGGCGCTGAGGATGGCATCGCGCCAGGATTCCCAGTCGAGGCGGCGGCGCAGCATGCGGGCGTAGAGCTTGTTTTCGGGATCGCGCTGCTCAGAGACTGCGGCCACGCTGCTCTGCTGCCAGGTGGCGGAGTTCAGGATCTCACGATGCAGCCACTTGAGCGACCAGCCGTGCTCCATGAAGCGCCCTGCGAGATCATCCAGCAGCTCCGGGTGAGTGGGGGCTTCGCCCAGATTCCCAAATTCGCTCGGTGTATCCACCAAACCGCGCCCGAAGTGGTGTTTCCACACACGATTCACGATGACACGCGCAGTGAGCGGTGCGGCGTCTTCCGTGATGGCCTGCGCCAGCTCCAGACGGCCGCTGCCGGTGGTAAACTTGCGCGGCAGCCCGGTCTTGGACGGGAAGATGGAGAGGAAGCGGCGCGGGACCACCTCGCCCAGGTCATTCGGATTGCCGCGCTTCATCAGCTCCAGGTCGCGCGCCATGCCCATCTTGTAGTCCAGCTTGGTACCGTGCTCTTTTTCCTTGTTCACCACATAGAGGGCGGCCTCTTCCACGGCATTGGCCATGGGCATGTTAAAATGCGGGGTGGCGGACTTGATGGCGGCGATCTTCGCCTCGCAGTCCTGCATCTGCTGCGCCATGTCCTTGGGCTTCTTTTTCTTGAGATCGGCGATCTGCTTTTCCAGTGCGGCCACTTCTCCGCGCGCCTTGGCCACGGGCTGCCACAGCTCATCCTTCATGGTGGGCAGCTCGGAGAGCTTCACGGAGGCAAAGACGCCCGCCAGCGCGTAGTAGTCCTGCGCGGTGATGGGGTCGGACTTGTGATCGTGGCAGCGGGCGCAGGCCAGCGTGAGACCGAGGAAGGTGCGGCCGATGGCGTCCACGTGCTCCTCCCACTCGTCGGCGACGGTGGTTTTGATGATCTCCGGCGGGAGCTGCAGCTCTTTGAAGTACGTGGGGCTCAGGCCGATGAAGCCCAGGGCCACACGGTCCTGCGGCTTGCTGTCTGGCAGGAAATCGGTGGCAAGCTGACGCAGAATGAAGCGGTCATACGGCATGTCCTCATTCAGCGCCTGCACCACCCAGTCGCGGTAGAGATAGGAATACTTGGTGGAATCCAGCCAGTTCGGTGTCTCGTCGGCATAGCGGGCGAGGTCCAGCCAGTGGCGTGCCCAGCGCTCGCCGTAGTGGGGGGAGTTCAGCAGGCTGCTGATTTCATCTTTGAGATTTGAGCTTTTTGCTTTGGCATCCGGTGGCAGGCCGGTGAGGTCAAAGGCCAGCCTGCGCTGCAGCACCCGCGCGTCCGCCCGGGGTGCGGGCTTCAGGCCAACGGCCTCCATTTTGGCGAGGATGTAGTAGTCGATGCGCGTGCGGGGCCAGGCGGCGTCTTTCACCTGTGGCAACGGGGTGCGCCGCAGCGGCGCAAAGGACCACGGCACCGGCTTGGGCCCCTCGTCCTTTTTGGCGACGGCCCCTCCCGCCACTGCGAGCAGCAGCAGGGCCAGGCATAGGGAGCTGGGGGCGGTGAGGCGCACGGGCAAAATACAGCGCCAGAGGGTTTAAAGTTTCAGGTTTAAAGTTGAAAGTTGTCCGGAGAAAGTCCCCTCGCCCTCACTTTCCCCCGCCAGCCCCTCCCACCCCCTTGTGAAATTTTTCACAAATCCCAGTTGCCCACCTTATTCACACTCGGATACTGCGGATCATGGCCTCCCCCGTCCAGTATCTTCCCGGCAAAGAACCGCATGCGCGTGAAAAGCGCCTGATCTTCAAGAACATCGACCGCGCCGGATACAATCCGTCCATCGAGTGCTACCTGGAAAACGGCGGCTACGAGCAGCTCAAAAAGGCCTTCACCATGGAGCGCAGCGCCATCACCAACGAGGTGAAAGCCAGCGGCCTGCGTGGTCGTGGCGGTGCGGGCTTCCCCACCGGGGTCAAGTGGGGCTTCATCCCGCCGACGAACACCAAGCCGGTCTATCTCATCTGCAACGCCGACGAATCCGAGCCCGGCACCTTCAAAGACCGCTACATCCTGCATCAAGACCCGCACCAGCTCATCGAGGGCATGACGATCGCCTGCTTTGCCGTGGGTGCCAAGCTCTCCTACATCTATGTGCGCGAGGAGTTCCCCTACGCCGCCAAGATCCTCGAAAAGGCCATCGCCGAGGCGCATGAAAAAGGCTTCCTCGGCAAGAACATCCTCGGCTCCGGCTTTGACTGCGAGATCTACGTGCACCGCGGTGCGGGCGCCTACATCTGCGGCGAGGAGACCGGCCTCATCGAATCCCTCGAAGGCAAGCGCCCCTACCCGCGCATCAAGCCCCCCTACTTCCCTGCGGCGCTGGGCCTCTACATGAGTCCCACCATCGTGAACAACGTGGAATCTCTCTGCCACGTGAAGCACATCATTGAAATGGGCGGCGCGGAATACGCCAAGCTCGGCACCCCAAACAACACCGGCACCCGCATCCTCTGCGTGAGCGGCGACGTGGTAAACCCCGGCTACTTTGAGGTCGAGGTGGGCAAGATCACCATGGGCGAGGTCATCGACGTGCTCTGCGGCGGCCTCAAGCCCGGCCGCAAGCTCAAGGCCATCATCCCCGGCGGCAGCTCCTCCAAGGTGCTGCGTGCCGACGAGCGCTTCAAGCTCAAGGACGGCCGCGAGATCGGCATCATGGACATCCCGATGGACTTCGACACCATCGCCCAGTGCGGCACCATGGCAGGCTCCGGCGGCGTCATCATCATGGACGACAGCCGCAGCATGACGTGGGCCATCAACAACCTGAACAACTTCTACGCGCACGAGTCCTGCGGCCAGTGCACCCCCTGCCGCGAAGGCAGCCTGTGGATGAAGAAGATCAGCGACCGCATCGTGGACGGCGACGCCAGCCCCGATGACGTGGACACCCTGGAGACCGTGGCCAACCAGATCGAAGGCAAGACCATCTGCGCCTTCGGCGAAGCCGCCTCCTGGCCCACCCAGAGCTTCATCAAAAAGTTCCGCGACGAACTCAAGAGCGACTGCAAACCGGACCTGACCGGCAAGATCGTCAATGAAGAGACGCAGGTGGCCGTGGCCGGGCTGGCCTGATGGCCTCCCCCACGGACAAGAAGAAGCTCTGGAGCTTCAGGCGGTGGATGATCGTGGTGATCGTCGCTGTGCTGGCTTGGGTCTTTGTTGCTTACACTAGCAAAAAGAGAGTCATCGAGTATGGCCGGTGGAACGGCACCAACTTCATGATGAGTCGAATGCGCCGACTCATCACCCCTGATTATGTGGCTTCCAAGATCGGCCCCTCAAGCCCGCGCGATGAGGTGCTGCTGCGCACAGACTGGAAATTCGACGAAGCCATGGTGAAAGAGATTGGCATGCCATGGAACCCCGCCACGCCCAACCGAGACGGCTGGGGTTCGCTCTGGTACATCATCTGCGACTTCAACAACGACGGTAAAGTCCCCAATCCCGAACTCCTGACCGTGCCGCCCAAACCCGGTGCCACGCAGAAGGAACTCAACGTGCGCATCGCCATCTTCTCCGCAGGAGCCGATGGAGACCCGGCCACATGGGAGGATAATCAGCCGCCGGGGTTTACGGGATGGTAGGGGGCTGATCAGCGGGCCGAAGGTCCGCAGGAGTCTGGGCGCTGCGAGGAACGAGCAAGCCCTGGGTCTTCATCAAAAAGTTCCGCGACGAACTCAAGTCCGACTGCAAACCGGACCTCACCGGCAAGATCGTCAATGAAGAGACACAGGTGGCTGTGGCCGGGATGGCCTGATGGCCTCCCCCACGGACAAGAAGAAGCTCTGGCGCTTCAGGCGGTGGATGATCGTGGTGATCGTAACCGCCCAGGCCTTGTGGTCTGCTATTCCGTGAGATGAGGTATTGCTACGCACGGACTGGCAGTTCGACGAGGGCATGGTTCGGGAGATCAACATGCCAATGACCACCGCCACGCCCAACATGGACGGCTGGGTGCTTCGCACCTGCCACGCACTAGCGCATTTGGAGTGCAGTCGGTCGCTGACGGAGAGCGTCTTGAAGAAACGTTTGTGCCCAGCTTTTGGGGGCTAGGAGTTTATGCCCGTGGCCGCCGCGCAGGCCGGTCTCAGATTGCTCGTCACTTGCGACAAACATTACAAAAAGGTGCAGATCGTCCGAAGAGGTGAATACCTGATCCTGCAAGGCCAGCATGAACCCGCCGATGATCCATCGGTAAGCCGCATCAGGCAGAAGCAGCAGATGGCCAAGTGTGGCATCCCGACCATAGCGCCCGGCAAGTTGGTAAACACTGCCGACAGTCTCGGTCTGGGTGTTGTCATATGAAAGCCGATAGAGCGCACGAGAAAGAAGCCGCTCAGGCCCAATGCATGACGGCGGAAGTGACGCCAAGAATTCGCGTGCGGAGTCGAAGGGTTTGGGTTCCAAGGGAGACATCAAGGAAACACTGATAAAAGAACATTGAACCAAGCTAAGGCGCTGGAAGCAATGCCGAAGATTTAACGCTGAGAATAAATAAAAGAAGTGTCATGGCAGATCATTATACAGCCACACAATGACAGCCTGGCTGTTGTTCTTCAAATTGATGATAATGAAACCTCCACTTCCGCCAGCTCTAGTGGGCCGTTGAAAAGCAGCCGATTATTCGGATCTCGACATAAAGCCGATCTGTCGGGTAACCTTATCTAGTGAATGATTCTGATTCATCCAGCCCGCCACGCGCCAGAATATCCGGATGCCGACGCACCTTGCTCATTCTGGCCGTGCTCTTCGTGCTGCTGGTGGTCAGCGTCGTCTCTTATGTGGCATATCTTGAGTATTCTCATCAAACTAAAAAATTCCACAGGCTGGACCGGCTTATGGTCAAAGATCTCGCACACTCGCTTTTGTTATACAGGGAGGAATACAAGCGTTTCCCCATCTCGGAAGCCAGTCCTCAGAGCTCAGACCTGCTTTTTCGGTCTCGCGGCCCGTTGCTCCAAGCCTTGTGTGGCCAGGAAGCTGGTGGATTGAATCCCCAGAAAATCAAATTCATCGACCTGCCAATCGCCAAAAACCGCATCCATGGCCTCTGGCTGAATGGCGAGGAATGGCTGCTCCATGACACCTGGGGCGAGCCTTTTTACATCGTCCTCGATACGAATGGAGACGGCAAGATCGCCAACCCGGAGTATGCAACCGATAGATCTGACAAGGAGTATGCCAAGCTCGAAAAACACCCTTCACCCACCGAACTGCCTTTAGGCGTCATTGTCTATTCCGCTGGAAAAGACCGCGATCCCAAGACATGGCATGACAACATCTGCAGTTGGAGGTCGCTCTGAGACAGCCCATTCCAGCCTCCACACACAGGAGCACCTCCCGCATTCCCTTTCCATGAAACGCTTCACCGCTCTGCGCACCGCGAAGATCGCCGCGGCCATTACCGGGCCTCTGATGCTGCTGTTGTGGTATCTGACCTTTGCGTATCAGTGGCGGAGTGTTTACTGGCTGCTCTTGCTCCTGGCCCTTATGTTGATCACCCTGTCTCCGTCCTTGTGCGCGGATCCGGTGGCCGAGGATGAAGCCGCCCGTGCCCGGCGCGGCAATGACTATGAGGGCCTCGTCATCGCCGCCAGCGTTTTACTCGGCAGCGGCTTGGTGTCTCCCGTTTATATGATTCCCCTGTTCGTGCTGTTTTTCCTGGGCTCCAAGTCCAGGGCTTCGCGCGCCGCCCCGGTGGCCGAGGATGAGGCAGGACGCTCCCGGCGTACCACCTTCGGCCTCATGTTTGGCATCTTCGCCTTGGGTCTCTTTTACTCCTGGGCGCTCGAACAGCCGAAGGCGGCAGCCTTCTTCACCGCACTGCGGCCCTGGCTCAAAGACTGGAGGCTCATCGCCCTCATGGCGCTGCTGTGCCTGTACCTCATGCGCATGAGCCTGCGCCGGGCGCTGGCCTTCAGCATGACCGATCTCTACCCGCACCAGCGGCGGGCCGGGAAAACGGAGGCATGAGAAGCATCCACGCGGGCCGAAGGTCCGCAGGAGTCAGCCCAGGGCGCTGCGAGGAACGAGCAAGCCCTGGGTCACACGGACACGATCCCCCTCCCGCCGAAGGTCGCGCTCTGAAGGAGCGCGGGAGATGGGGGCAGCGCCCCTGATGCCCAGGCATCGCAGGCCATCCTCCGTGCCTGTGCCGCCGTTCCCGCGCTCCTTCAGAGCGCATCCTTGAAAAGAAAATCGCGGGCGTCAGAAACCCAGGGCTTGTCGCTGCGCTCCGTCGCCCTGGGCTGACTCCTGCGGGCCTTTGGCCCACTGGGAGAGCATACAAAAGCCTCCACGCTGGCAGTGGCCCACCCCGTTTGACAAAACAATTCGGGACATTGGACCGGCGTGCATTGGCGACCTCTTTGATTCTGCCTCGACAATCAAAGCCCCTCTTGGTTAAAACATCCCCATGAGCGCCTCTCCCTCACGCTACCATGACCCGCTCAATCTGAAGAAAAACGGCTGCCTGTGGGTTCTTGTCATCGTGGGGACCATCGGTGGTATCGTCATGTTGCCCCAGGTCATCATGAGCCTTTTCGAAAAGGATCACAAAAAGGTCCAGGTGGGAACGATTCTCAAGGACCTCCGGGTGGCGATCACTGCGTATGAAATTGATTCCGCGCACTATCCGATCCCGGAATCCGAGTGGCATGGCCCTGATGTGACTCACCGCACGCGTGGCCTCATGGTTTCGGTGCTTCTCGGCGACGCGGAAGCCAAGGCGCTCAATCCCAAAGAGATCAAATTCATCGACTTCCCAGCCGCCAAGGACCGCAAAGACGGTCTCTGGAAAGACGGCGCGGAATGGGTGCTGAGCGACCGCTGGGGCGAGCCCTACTACGTCATTCTCGACACCGACAAGGATGGCCAGGTCCCCAATCCTGAGTACGGTGCACAATACTCGGACCCCAAGAGGGCTGAGTTTAATCAGAAGTTTCCGCCGCCCAAGCTGCTGCCCCTGCCAGTGGCTCTCTACTCCTCCGGCCCGGACCGCGATCCCAAGACCTGGGATGACAATGTGTGCTCGTGGAGGTCGCGTTGAGCGGCCCGGAACCGCCTAGGGCAACACAGGAGCGGGCGAAGGTCCGCAGAGTCTCATCCCCGAGGAGGCGGAGAAACTTCTCCAACTTCTCCAATTTCTCCTTGGGGGTGTACACGCACGCGATGCATGCCCGGGAGAAACTTCTCCATCTTCTCCAATTTCTCCGTGGGGGTATACACGCATGCGGCGCATGCTCGGGAGAAACTTCCGCAAATTCCTCAAATTCCTCGGGGGGGTATACACGCACGAAGCCTGGAGTGGGGAAAAACCACGGTGCCGCCCCTGGGAACTGCTGGCCAGCGCGGGCTGATGCTGCTCTACATCCAATCCATTACCTGCCAGATCATACCGCTGAAAAACTGTGTGTTCCAGTTGGTGGCCAGGGATGGAATGGAAAAACTTCTCTGGCTGGCCAGGAGTGGCAATCTATACGGGTGGATCAGTCTTGATAAGTCATTTCATGGAATACTATGAAGTATGATGACATGCTAGGGTTCATGCTCTTGTGGATCTCTCATCTGGCAAGATGACTATTGGGAGGAGTGTTTGCCATCCCATTGTGGCAGACCTTTCTCAAACGGGTGTGCTGAGCGGCGCTCAGGGCGTGGGTTGGGTGTGTTTGGCGCATGCTGGCAGCTCTCCAGCCATGCACACCTCTCCGCCAAACCGCCCGACCACCAGGACGCTCGTACGCCACCGTGCATGCCGTACGCTGATGGACTCACGGGCTGTCCCCAGCCCTCCGCCTTCGGAGCCCGGCGTGTGCGTGAAACCCACCCGCACTGAGAGCCTGCAATCCTCCTCTTCCTCCTACTCCTCCTCTTCCTCTCGGAAAGGGAGGAGGAGTAAGAGTAGGAGGAAGAGGAAGAGAAGATGGCAGCTAGCGATGGGAGATGTCCTACGTGGGTGTTTGCAGCATGGCAGACCACGGCGGCTGGGGGACCAGCCCGCCCTACCTGTGCTGGGCATGCGTACACCCCTCCGGAGAAGTTGGAGAAGATGGAGAAGTTTCTCCGATAGCCATCGCCACGACGTGCATACCCCTGCGGAGAAATTGGAGAAGTTGGAGAAGTTTCTCCGAGGCGTATGCCGCGTGTGTGCATACCCCCACGGAGAAGTTGGAGAAATTGGAGAAGTTTCTCCGCTGGCAGCCTGCGGGGTGCCGCCTGCTCACTCCGCCTTGCGGATGACGCGCACGGCGTAGATCTTGGCGGTGAGGTCGGAGAGCTTCACGGGCTGCTTGTCATCGCGCAGGGGGTCGCGGGCGAGGTAGTCCTGCCCTTCTTTGCCGACGATGATGCACCAGTGCTGGATGCCGCCGAGGAGGAAGTATTTCACCACCGGATAGGCACCGCTTTCCAGCGCGGTGTCCATGACCTTGTGACTGGCGGCGGGGTGGTAGTCGGCGGTCAGCTTGCTGTCCGTGACGCGCGGGATGGCCTTCCACACCACCCAGCCCTGAGGGAGGAAGCCGTCGTTTTTGATCAGGCGCTCGTTCAGCTCCTTGGGGGTGAGGTCCACCCCGAGATTGCTGCAGGCCATGGCCACGCTGGAGACGAGGCAGCCGTGGCTGCCCAGCGTGCCGGTAGAACTGCCGAGCTGGTCGGCGGCCCAGCGTTTGTCCTTCTGCAGGTGGGTTTTGCCACCATCCGGCAGGCGGATGTGCAGTTCACGCCCTCCGGTGGCGGGGATGGCCGGTGCCAGGCGAGCCCAGCAGGTGCGCAGCATCACACAGCTGGTGGCCAGAATGACCAGGGCCAGCAGGCCGATGAAGGCGTAGCGGCGCATGAAAAAGGCGGCAGAGAGCGGAAAAGCGGGAGCTCTTAGTGATGCTCCTTCTTCTCGCCGTGTTCGGCGGGCTTGGCATGGGCGTCGCCATGACCTTCGCCGTGGGCCTTGTGCATGCCTTCATGCAGCACCTGGGTTTCCTTCCAGCTATGCTGGTCGCAGGAGGTGGTGGCAAGAACGATGGCGGCGGCGCAGAAGAGGAACGAGGCGGTTTTCATGAGAAATCGGGGTGCCGCATCCTATCGGGAGAGCGGCGGGGTGCAAATGGCAATTCTGGGGTGAAGAGGTGTAAAAGGGGCACTTGAGATACGCTCGCTTCTCAAAGCCCGATGACCTTCCACCGCAGCATGCTCAGGATCACGACACCGGCGAAGACAAACAGATAGCCATAGCGGATGGCAACGAGATCGCCGTGGGATGGGTTCTTGCCTCGGCGAAGCATCACTACCAGGGCCATAATCCAGTAAGGCAGCAGGCTCATGGCCGCAAACTGGGCGACCTGACCGCCATCCATCAGCAGCGAGCCCACGGTCAGTAGGAAAAGCTGAACTGCAACCGACGCCGCTAGATTGCGCAGGTAGCCTGGAGCAATGGGGGTGGTGAGGCTCACCAGGGATTGTAAACTGGGAACTAAAAACTGAGAATTGAAAATTGGCCCGAATTGGAAGCCTCGATCATGCGGAGGCTATTCCAGGCTTCACCTCCGCCTTCAGCGGCGTCATGAGGAAGAGCCGCCACATTCCTGATCAGCATCAGCAGCAACACCTCGCTCCTGCCCACGACCAGCATCGCCCTCGGCGCAGCCTCGCGAAGCCATTTCAGGTTGTTTCTTTGTCTGAGTCAGATAGCATTTTGTGAACATTACCTGACTGGTCTGCGATGACGAACCCGCAAGAATGAACGCCAAACTCATTGAGATCTACTTTGCTCCTGCCGCCGGAACGCCGATGCAGCCAGTAGATGCCATTCGGGCGCTGGCGCACACAGGACTTGAAGGAGACCGCTATGCACGGGGAGCCGGAACTTATTCAAAGTTTCCAGGAGCGCACGATGTCACTCTGTTCGAGATCGAAGCCACCTGGGATTATTGTCAGTTTTCGGGCGCAAATCTCCATCCGTCACAGGTCCGTCGAAATCTCATCACCGAAGGTGTGCGGCTGGATGATCTCATTGGAGCCACCTTCACCATTGGCCCTGTCCGTCTGCGCGGGCTGCGGCCCTGCCCGCCATGCCTTTACCTCGCCCAGTTGCTCAAGCTCCCGGAACTTCTGCGTGGCCTGGCACGCTCCGGCGGCATTTACGCGGAGATTTTGAATGAAGGTGTTCTCAGCATCGGGGACGACATAGCTCTGGCGCAGGCTGGGGAACGCGTGTGATTCTTGCTGTTTCCTAACCCTCGTTGCCTCAAAAGTAAATGACACCGGGAGGGGGGATAAGAAGAGGGATCGTACCGATTCCACACGCTCGGCATTGCCCTGCGTTCTCGCTCCTCCCGCTAAGCCGCCACGTATGGGCGGATCATGCGACCACCCTCAGACCCGTTTCCATCGCCTCGTGGTATCACTTCGCCTCCGCCTTCAGCGGCTTCACGCGGAAGAGGCGCAGGATGACCACAAAGTAGAGCGGCACGAAGAAGAGCCCCAGCAGGGTCGTCGTCACCGCGCCGCCGACGATGCCGGTGCCGATGGCGTTCTGGCTGCCCGATCCTGCGCCAGTATTCGTGGCCAGGGGCAGCACGCCCAGGCCAAAGGCGATGGAGGTCATCAGAATGGGGCGCAGTCGCTGGCGGACGGCATGCAGCGCGGCCTCGATGAGCGTGGATCCCCGGTCAAAGTGCTCCTTGGCAAACTCCACCACGAGGATGGCGTTTTTGGCGGAGAGGCCGATGATGGTGATGAGGCCAATTTGAAAGTAGATGTCATTCGGCATGCCGCGCCACTGCGTGGCAGCCACCACGCCCAGCGCTCCGAGGGGCATGTCCATCATGACGGAAAACGGGATGGCCCAGCTCTCATACAGCGCCGCCAGGCAGAGGAAGACCATGAGCAGCGCGATGATGTAGAGCTGCGCGGACTTGGAACCGGAAAGCTGCTCCTCATACGACAGCCCCGCCCAGGCGACGCCGATGCCCACGGGCAGAGACTTGGCCATCTTTTCGATCTCCTTGATGGCTTCGCCGGAGCTGTGGCCGGGCGCTGGCTCTCCCTGGATGGAGAGGGAGGAGGCTCCATTAAAGCGCTCCAGCTTGGGCGATCCCATTTTCCACGAGGCGGAGGAAAAGGCGGAAAACGGCACCATGCCGCCCTGGGCGTTGCGCACATACCAGCGGCCAATATCCTCTGGCAGCATGCGGTAGGGCGCATCTCCCTGGATCATGACGCGCTTCACGCGGTTCTTGTCGATGAAGTCATTCACGTAGGTGGAGCCGAGGATGGTGCTGAGGGATGCATTGATCTCCGCGAGCGAGAGGCCCAGCGCGCTGGCTTTCTCCTGATCCACATCGATCTGATACACGGAGGTGTCTGCCAGACCGTTGGGACGCACGGAGGTGAGGATGGGATTCTGCGCCGACATGCCGAGCAGCTGCCCCTGCGCGGCCATGAGCGCGTCATGCCCCAGGCCGCCGAGATCGACCAGGCGGAGGTCAAAGCCAGTGGCCGTTCCCAGCTCCAGCACGGCAGGCGGAGCGAAGGCAAAGGCCAGCGCCTCCTTGATCTGCATGAACTTGCCCATGGCGCGGCCCTGGATGGCCTTGACCTTTTGCGAGGGCAGCTTGCGCTCGTCCCAGGGCTTGAGCTTCACAAACATGAGCACCTGATTCTGCGCATTGCCGCTGAAGCTGAAACCCAGCACGCCGAAACCGCCTTCCACGACGTCTTTTTCCTCCTCGAAGAAATGCGTCTCCATTTTCTTGAGCACCTCATCGGCCTGCTCGCGTGTGGAGCCGGGCGGGAGCTGCGCCATGGCAAAGAGAACGCCGGTGTCCTCGTCCGGCAGGAAGCCGGTGGGCGCACGCTCAAAGAGATACACCACCGCTGCGGCGATGGCCGCATAGGGGACCAGAGCGAGCACGTAATGCTTGAGGAACTTGCCCACGGCATGCGCGTAGCTGTCGGCCACACGCTCAAAGGCGCGATTGAACCAGCCGAAGGGGCCGCGCTTGGTGATGCCATGGTCCTTGGCCACGGGCTTGAGCAGCGTGGCGCAGAGCGCAGGCGTGAGGATGAGGGCCACGAGCACGGAGAGCGTGACCGAGCTGACGATGATGAGCGAGAACTGCCGGTAGATGACGCCGCTGGACCCGGTGAAGAAGGCCATGGGTACAAAGGCCGCGCTGAGCACCAGACCGATGCCCACCAGCGCACCGCTGATCTGATCCATGGATTTGCGCGTGGCTTCCTTCGGCGACAGCCCCTCCTCCTGCATCACACGTTCCACGTTTTCCACCACCACGATGGCGTCGTCCACCAGCAGGCCGATGGCCAGCACGAGGCCGAAGAGCGTGAGCGTATTGATCGAATAACCCGCCGCCGCCATGACGCCAAAGGTGCCCAGCAGCACCACCGGCACGGCGATGGTGGGAATGAGCGTGGCGCGCCAGCTCTGCAGGAAGATGAACATGACCAGGAAGACGAGCACGATGGCCTCGATCAGCGTCTTGACCACCTCCTCCACGGAGATGCGGACAAACTGCGTGGTATCATACGGAAAGATGGCCTTCACGCCAGGCGGGAAGAACTGGGAAAGCTCCTCTACCTTCTTTTTCACGATGTCCACGGTCTCCAGCGCATTGGCCCCCAGCGCGGGGCGGATGGCCATGCCGCTGGCGGGCATGCCATTGTAGCGCGCCATCACATTGTAGGATTCGCTGCCCAGCTCGGTGCGGGCCACATCCCGCAGAAAGACACGCGAGCCATCCTGCCCCACACGCAGGAGGATGCCGCCAAACTGCTCCGGCGTCTGCAGCCTGCTCTGCGCCATCACGGTGGCATTCAGCAGCTGCCCCTGCGTGGCCGGCAGCGCGCCCAGCGCCCCGGCGGAGACCTGCGCATTCTGCGCACGCACGGCGAAGATGACGTCATTCGACGTGAGCTGGTATTTGTTCAGCTTGTCGGGGTCCAGCCAGATGCGCATGGCGTACTGCGTGCCAAAGGCCTGGATCTCCCCCACGCCCTGCAGGCGGCTGATGGGATCTCGCATCACGCTGGCATTGTAGTCCGCGAGGTCGGTGTTGCTCATGCTGCCGTCCGTGGAAATGAGGCCGACCACGATGAGGAAATTGCGCACGGATTTGTTCACCTGCACGCCCTGCTGCTGCACCTCCTGCGGCAGCGAGGGCAGCGCCAGGGAGACTTTGTTTTGCACCTGCACCTGTGCGGTGTCGGCATTGGCCTCGCCATCAAACGTCACGGTGATGGTGGCCGTGCCGTCCGAGGTGCTGGAGCTCTCGATATAGCGCAGATGGTCGATGCCATTGAGCCGCTGCTCGATGACCTGCGTCACGGTGTCTTCCAGCGTCTTGGCCGAGGCACCGGGATACGTGGCGATGATGGCGATGGTGGGCGGCGCGATGTTGGGATACTGCGCGATGGGCAGGGTCTCGATCGAGAGCGCCCCCGCCAGCATGATGATGATGGCGATGACCCACGCGAAGACAGGCCGGTCGATGAAGAAGCGGGACATCGTGGGTTATTTGGCAGCGCTGGTGGTTTGAGCAGGCGCGGCAGAGTCTGGGGCAGCCACCTTCACCGGCGCGCCGGGACGGATCTTTTGAAGGTTGTTGATGATGAGCTGGTCTCCCGGCTTGAGGCCGGAGGTGACCATCCACTGATTTCCCACAGCGCGCGGGGTCTCCAGCACACGCAGCTCCACCTTGCTCTCAGCGCCCACGACCATCGCCGTCGGCTCGCCCTTGGAGTTTCGCGTCACAGCCAGCTGCGGCACCAGGATGGCATCCGGCGTGGTGCCCTCTTCCAGACGGGCACGCACAAACATGCCGGGCAGCAGTTCATTGCGCGGATTGGGAAAGACCGCGCGCACAGTCACGGAATTGGTCAGGGTGTTCACCGTCACGTCAGAAACTTCCAGAGAGCCTTCCTCGGGGTAGATCTCGCCGTTTTCATACACGAGCTTCACCCGTGCCTGCCCTGCGGCATCCGCCTTCAGCTTGCCGCTGGCCAGCGCCTGCTTCAGCCGCAGCAGGTCGCTGCTGGGCTGGTTCACGTCCACATACACGCGGTCGATCTGCTGCACGGTGGTCAGCAGCGTGGCTTGATCAGTGCGCACATAGGCCCCCTCCGTCACCTGCGAGAGGCCGATGCGGCCGGTGATCGGCGCGGTGACCTTGGTGTAGTCCAGATTGATGCGTGCGGTCTTCACGGCGGCCTTGCCCAGCAGCACTTCCGCCTCATTCACGCGCTTGCTGCCAGATGCCTCGTCAAAGTCCTGCTTGCTGATGGCGCGGGAGTCGATGAGCGACTGCATGCGGTTCAGCTTGAGCTGGGCGGAGTTCAGGCTGGCCTCGGCACGCGCCAGGGTGCCCTGCGCGCTTTCCAGAGAGGCCTCATACTGCGCGGGGTCGATCTCATAGAGCACCTGCCCTTCCTTCACATCGCTGCCTTCTTTGAAGAGGCGCTTGAGCACGATGCCGCTCACACGCGCACGCACCTCCGCTACGCGAAAAGCCGAGATGCGCCCGGGCAGATCCTGCGTGAGCGTAAAGGGCGCGGTCTTCACGGTGAGGACTCCCACTTCGAGAGGTCCGGCGGCCATGGGGGCGGCAGGCGGCGGGCCGGAGGGGGACTTCCCGCAGCTCGCGAGGCCCAGCGCCAGGACGATCAGGGGATGCTTCAAAAGGTTCTTCATGCTCACAGAATTCGTTTCATTCCACCACATGGACGCGGTGGATCTCAAAGTTGCGTGTCCATACCAGCAACCAGCCGCTCTGCCAACTGCACGCTGGTCTCATTTTAAACACATGCCCGCCGCCACAAGCTTGGGAGGTTGCGCACCTATGACGAAAGTAAGCCCTCCGTATGCAGCGCCTACAGCGCGGGCCTGAGAAGCACGCGTGCATCCAGCGCCACCACGCCATCCGGCGTGGCCAGCAGCGGATTGATGTCCAGCTCCACGATGCGGCGCTCGTGCTGCAGCAGGCGGGCAAATTTCACCAGCACCGCGTCCAGCGCAGGCAGATCCGCCGCAGGCTGACCGCGCACGCCATGCAGCACTTTGGAAATACGTGTCTGCTCCACCCAGCGGCGCGCCAGGGCGTGGTTCAGCGGCGGCAGCGCCAGTGCATGATCCTTCAGCACCTCCACCAGCGTGCCGCCTGCGCCCAGCAGCAGCACCGGGCCAAACTGCGCATCCGTGCTGGCCCCCAGGATGAGCTCCACGCCCCTCTGCGTCACCATGCGCTGCACGGTAACTCCATCAAAAGCGGCGAGTCCATGCTGATGCGTGACATTGTCGCGGATGAGCCGCCATGCCTGCTGCACGGCGGAGGCGTTGAGAAGATTGAGCTGCACGCCGCCGCAGTCGCTTTTGTGCGTGATGGTGCTGCTCAGCAGCTTGAGCACCACGGGATAGCCGATGGCCTCGGCCGCATCGACGGCGGCGTCTTCGGTGAAGGCGGTGCGTGTTTCCACGATTGGGATGCCGGCCACGCTGAGCAATTGCTTGGCCTCCTGCTCATTCATGAGGGTGCGCCCGCTGTGCAGCACGGCATCGATCATTCCTCCCACCAGCGGCAGTTCCAGGTCGTCGTCTTCGGCGTGGGCATTCAGAGTCTCACTCAGCAGAGTGAGGCGGATGCGGTGCTCGCGCATGCGCACAAAGGCATGCGCGGCCTCGTCCGGGTAGTCATAGGTGGGCACGCCTGCGGCATTGAGCACACCGCGCCCCTCCTGCACGCTCTGCGCGCCCATCCAGCTGGCCAGCAGCGGCTTGCCAAAACCAGCCGCTATCTGCGCCACCTCGCGTGCGATCTCCGTGGGCTGCGTCATGGCCTGCGGCGTCAGGATGGCCAGCACGCCATCCACGCCCGGGTCTGAGGCCACGATGCGCAGCGCCTGCGCAAAGCGCGCCTCATCGGCGTCTCCCAGCACATCCACCGGATTGTTGTGGCTCCAGCAGTCTGGCAGCACGGCATTCAGCTCCGCCATGCTCTGCGCGGAGAGCTCCGCCAGCACCCCCTGCCCCAGCACCAGAGAGTCCGTGGCCAGCGCGCCGGGGCCGCCTGCATTCGTCACGATGCCCAGCCGCCTGCCGGTGGGCAGCGGCTGCTTGGCCAGCACCTCTGCCATGTCAAAGAGCTCCTCGATCGTGTCCACCCGCAGCACACCGCTCTGTCTCAGCGCGGCGTCCAGCACCGCATCGCTGCCCGTCAGCGCGCCGGTGTGGGAGGCCGCCACGCGGGAGGCCTCCGCCGTGCGCCCCACCTTGATCACCACGATGGGCTTCTGCGCCGCCACCGCCCGCGCCGCTGCGAGAAACGCCGCCGCATCCGCGCCCACGGACTCCATGTAGATCACGATGCTGCTGGTGTGCGGATCATTGCCAAAGTGCCGGATCAGATCTCCCCAGCCCACATCGGCCATGGCCCCCGTGGAGACAAAGGCGCTGAAGCCCACATACTGATCGTGGCTCCAGTCCAGGATGGCCGTGCACAGCGCGCCGCTCTGGCTCAGAAAGGCCACGCGCCCCGGCAGCGCCCGGCTGCTGGCAAAGGTGGCATTCAGTCCGGCATGCGGGTTCATGAGACCGAGACAATTTGGCCCGATGAGACGCACGCCATGCCGCCTGGCCGCAGCCAGCACCTCGGCCTCCAGCCGCGCACCGTCTGCACCTGCCTCCTTGAATCCGGCCGAGATCACCACCACCGCGCGCACTCCAGCAGCGCCAGCCTCATCCACCAGCGCAGGCACGGTGGGCGCGGGTGTGACGATGAGCACCAGCTCCGGCACCTCCGGCAGTGCGGCGATGTTTGGATACGCCCGCACACCGCAGACTTCCGCCCGCTTTGCATTCACCGGATACACCGTGCCCGCAAAGCCGTGCAGGTTTTCCCAGATGGCCAGCCCCACGCTGCCCGCACGCTCCGTGGCTCCGACGAGGGCGATGCTGCGCGGCTGAAAAAAGGAAGCGAGAGACATGCTGCAACCTACGAATGAACCTCCCCGCGTCTCAACGCATGTTGTGCTTTGTTGCGAAGTTTCTGCCAGCTCCCGGCTACTCCTCCCCGGCGCAGCAGGAGCCGCAGGCGATGTAGCAGTCGTCGCAGATGTGCTCGTCTCCCACCTGGGTGGCCTCCAGTGCGCCACAGCGTGTGCAGCAGGCGGCTTGCGGCGGCTCGTTCGCTGCGCTGATTGTCTCTTCACTCATGCGTCATCTTCTCCTCGCCCTCCTCTTCGTGCAATCCGTGTTTGCCCAAAACACGGACCCCTTCCCCACCCCGCCAGACCAGAAGGGCCTGCAGGTGCAGATGGTCGATGATGCGCTGGCGTTGGGCATCCACCATGCGGGGATCAATGTGAATCTGACGGCGCTGTATGATGCGGCATCCAAGCCTGAGAGCGGCACCTTTGTCTTCAATCAAAAATACCTCGCCTCGCTGGACGGGCAGATCAAGCCGCTCTCCGACAAAGGCGTGGTGGTGTATCTCATCCTCATCGCCTACCCGTCCAAGAATCCGGCCATCGACTCCGTGGTGCTGCACCCGGGGCATCGCAAAGACTACAACTTCAGCGTCGGCGCGGTAAACACGACCAGCGGCTATCTCAACGCCGTGATGAACCTGCTGGCGGAGCACTGGAGCGGCGCACACCCTGAGCACGGGCGCGTGTGGGGCTGGATCATCGGCAACGAAGTGAACTCCCACTTTCTCTGGAACAACATGGGCCTCGTGCCTTTGGAGACGGCCGCCAGCGAATATGAAAAGGCCTTCCGCATCATGCACACCGCCATCCGCAGGCACTCGCAGCATGCGCGCACCTATCTCTCCTCAGACCACCACTGGACGAGCAGCATGCACAATGTCAGCCCGCAGGAGGCCACACCGGGCCGGGAGTTTCTCGACACCTTTGCGCGGCTGGTGCGCGAGCGCGGAGACTTTGACTGGAACGTGGCCTGGCACCCCTACCCCGAGGATCTGGGGAATCCGCGCGCCTGGAGTGACAAAACCGTCACCCATGATGAAGGCAGCAACAAGGTCACCTTCAAAAACCTCGAGGTGCTGCCAAAGCATCTGGAAAAACCCGAACTGCTCTTTCAGGGAAAGCCACGCCGCATCATCCTCAGCGAGCAGGGCTTCCACACCCTTCTCACACCGGAAGGCGAGAAGCTGCAGGCCGCAGCCTATGCCTATGCGTGGGAGAAGATCCAGACACTGCCCACCGTGGATGCTTTCATTTACCACCGGCATGTGGACCATGCCCAGGAGGGCGGGCTGCGGCTGGGCCTGTGGCGCAATGCACCCAACACCATCGCCACCCCGCACAGCAGGAAGCTCATCTATGATCTCTTCCAGAAAGCAGGCACGGCGGCATGGCGCGCAGCGGCGGATGAACTGCTGCCGGTGACGGGCCTGAAGAGCTGGGCACAGTGAGTGTGCACGGCCTTTGACAGCGTCACCCGCCACGGATTGATACAATTGTCACCGATGAACACTCATCCGTGCGGACCATAGGCCCTGCACCCAAAAGTGGCACGCATGCTGCAATGCTTTGGGGGCGTAATAACTCCCCCCATTTTGCTGCACATCCCCCACCTTGTTAAATCAATATTCAGCCACCAAACTCACGCGGAGCACGATGCCTCCCCCTGGAATACAACAACCAGGAGAGCCCGTCTTTCGTATCCTATTCCACAGAAGCAAGCACGCGCCAGCACCTCTCTCTGGCGGGCACTAAGACCCGGTCGTCTTCAGCTCCCGCCGCCAATGAAACCGATCGTCGAAAAGCTCTCTCCTCTAGCATCCGCCGAGCCTGTGGTATGCGAGCTGGTGCGCGGCCCTGATTTTGGCTGCGTATGGCATTACCATCCCGAGTGCGAGATCACGCTGGTGATCAAAGGCGGCACCGAGCGGCTGGTGGGAAACAACATCTCCCCCATCGAGGATGGAGACCTGGTGATGCTGGGCTCCAATGTGCCGCATGACTACCGCAACCAGCCCGGGGATGGAGAAGACGCACGGGATGTGGAGGCCATCGTGGTGCAGTTCATGCCGCAGCTCCCGGGCCATGAAGACTGGATGAACCGCTCCACCATGATCCCGGTGAAGCGCCTCTTCCAGCGCGCCGAGCAGGGGCTGGTGATCACGGGCATCACACGCCTCACCGCCACACGCATGATGCGCGAGATGCTGGAGGTGCATGGCATGAAGCGCGTGATCCTGCTGCTCCAGCTCATCGACCTCCTGGCAAACTCCGAAGAGGTGCATGAAATCTCATCCGCCGTGATGCCGCAGCCGCGCCCCGGCGCCTCCGACCGCGTGAGCATGTCCTGCGAATACATCGCCACCCATCTGCCGGAGCCCATCTATGTGGCGGATCTGGCCGCCATCGTGGGCCTGGGAAAAAGCGCCTTCAGCCGCCTCTTCAAAAAAGGCACCGGCCGCACCGTGCCGCAGTATGTGAACGAGCTGCGCATCGCACGCGCCTGCCTGCTGCTGGCTGAGACGGACCTCACCGTGAGCCAGATCGCGATGGACTGCGGCTTTGTTTCTCCCGCGCATTTTCAGCGCCAGTTCAAAGAGCATCAGCACTGCGTGCCGCTGGCCTATCGCAGCCGCGTGGTGCAGCAGCCCTGATGGACTGCACAAAGAGCGTCTGATTTGCACGATTCAGGGTCTGCAACGCTTCGGCGCTGGTCCCGCATGTGCTTTGGCAATGCAGTGTCACGGCCCGGTATGGCCCATGTTTCAAAACTCATCATTCCTTCTGAACTCATGCAACAAACCAAAGGACTCCTGATCGACATGGACGGTGTGATCTACCGTGAAAACCATCTGCTGCCCAAGGCGGCGGAATTCATTCATCATCTCATCGAGACATCGACACCGTTCGTCTTCGTCACCAACAACTCCGCCCCCACGCCCGAGGACCTGGTGGTGAAGCTAAACCATCTCGGCATCAGCGGCATCTCCGCGCGGCACTTTTACACCGCCGCCATGAACACCGCCGACTTCCTCTCGCAAAATCATCCCTGCTGCACCGCCTTTGTGATGGGAGACGCAGGACTGACACTGGCGCTGCAAAAGGCGGGCATCCCGAATGACTCCATCCGGCCCACTTATGTGGTCGTGGGTGAGGGCGGCATGCAGTCCACGGAAAAGCTCTCCAAGGCACATGAGCTGATCGAAAAAGGCGCGCGTCTCGTGGCCACCAATCCCGACAACTGGTGCCCCGTGAAGCAGGAGGCCACACGCCCCGGCGCAGGAGCACTGGCCTCCTTTCTCGAAGCCAGCACCGGCCAGCGCGCCTACTTCCTCGGCAAACCCAACCCCTACATGTTTCAGCGCGCGCGCCGGCTGCTGCAGCGCCACACCGATGAGGTCATGATGGTGGGGGACACCATGGAGACGGACATCCGCGGCGCCATCGAGGTGGGCATGCAGGCATGCCTTGTGCTTACAGGTTCCACACGACTCGAAGATCTCAGCAGCTACGTCTATCAGCCCACCTGCGTCCTGGAGGGCGTGGACGAGCTGCTGGAGGAGCTGCGTGGTCATGGCACCAGCAGCAGCCGCCTGCAGTTCCTCTCGCATCACAACGACAGCGCGCAGGCCAAACACGGAGCCAAGCATCCGAACCAGCGCACCGAGATCGCCTACCCGCGCCCGCGTCCGGCCATGACGAAGTGACGCCACCGCAAACAGCAGGTCATGCTTTAAAGGCATGATCTTTCTCACTGTGCCAGGCTGGTGCCACGAATGCACGATAAGGGTCTGATTTGCGCAATTCGGGGCCTACGAGATCTGAGGGATGGTCCCGCATGTGCTTGGCAAAAGGGCGCTTCACAAAGCCCCCCCTATGCGCACCTTCTCCTTTGTTGGTCATTCACATCGCATTCATTGGTTGTCCGCCCTGCTGGTTTTGCTGCTCTCATTCAATGCAGCAGCCCAGACTGCCCTCACCTGGGATGCAAACACCTCCACCACCGGTCCTCAAAACACCGATGGCACCACCGCAACGCTGATCTGGAACACCTCCAACCTCAACTGGTGGAACGGCACCGGTGATGTGGCCTGGGTGAACTCCATCACAGCCATCGCGCAGCTTGGCACCAATGTGCCGACCCCGGCCAGCGCCAACCCCGTCAGCATCACGGCGGACATCCAGCTCGCCGAGCTGCGCTTTCTCGCGGTCACCACCGGCAACATCGTCACAGGGCAGCAATACTCGATCAATGGAGATGTGGCGGGGCGCATCATCGACTTTGGCACCAATGGGCTGATCCAGATCGAGGACCGCGCCTCGGGTGGCTCGCAGTTCATCACCATTGGCGGCAACCTGAGGCTGCAGGGCTCCAACCTGCGCCTGCAGAAATATGGGTCTGGCACCGCCTTTTCGTACATCACGCTGGCCATGTCGCAGAACCCGAACCTCACGGGCACCTTCACCGTGGGAGGCAGCATCTACGCCAACATCACCGTGCCCAACACCCTGCAGAATGTCAGCCGCATCATCGTGGAAGCGGGCGGCTCTGTGGTCACCAACACACCAGGCTCCACCTGGTCCCAGCCTTTCAGTCTCGCGGGATTTGGCAACAGCCTGCTCAACACCAGCACCTCTTATGGTGCCATCCGCATGGTCGCCAGCAACACGATCTTCAACGGCGGCATCACCCTCACGGCAGACGCAGGTGTCAACACCTCCAGCAGCGGCTCAAACGCCACCGGCATCGTGATCAATGCGCCCATCACGGAAAGCGGCGGCAGCTTTGCCTTTCACCGTTTCGCCTTCAATGGAAACGGCACGCTCTCCCTGGCTGCGGCCAACACCTACAGCGGCGCCACCGTGCTGGGCCGTGCGCTGAGCGGCTACACCGGCAGCATCACCATCCTGGACTTTGCCGCCGCCACCTCGCCGCAGAATGACATTCTCTACAACGGCGTGACCACCGCCGGGGCGCTGAGCTTCATCGGCGGCACCTCGGCCAGCACACTCCGTGTCGCGGGCAAGGACGGGCAGACAAACAGCCAGCGCTTTGGCAATGTCACCGTCAGCGGCACCACCAGCACGCTGGAGCTGCTGGCAGGCGTGGGCGGCAGTGTGAATGTCTCTCTCGGCACGATCACGCAGACCTCGCCCACGAGCACTCTCTCCATCTACAACCCCCTCGCTGCCAGCAGCCTCTCCACCACCTCGGCGGCGGGCTTCTTCGGGCCATGGCTCACCTACACCGGCGAGATGGGCCGCCGCAGCTGGGCGCAGGCCACCACGACGGGCCAGCTCAGCAGCGGCTACAGCGGCAGCGTGGCCTACACCACGGGCGGCAGCCTCAGCGACTCCCCTTTCAGCCTCACCGCCAATGCCACGATCGACGGCACCTCCACTGGCGCAGTGTCTCTGGGCTCAGGCATCACCTACCTGAACACGCTGTCCATGTATGATCTGGAGTCCGCCCGCCAGATCAGCCTCGGCACCGGGCAGACGCTGCGCTTCAGCACCTCAGGCGGCATCCAGATCGTCAATGGAGCGCTGGACCTGACCGTGGGCATCAGCGGGCTGACCAGCACGCTCTCCGCAGGCGGGTCGGTCAACAACACCGCCGCGCCCCTCTTTCTCAGCAATGAGTCAGACACCTCCGCCCTCACCATCAACTCCACCATCACCAACAACGGCAGCGGCGCCGTGACACTGGTGATCAACGGAGCACCGGGCTCCCGCACCGTGCTGACCGGGACCAATACCTACACAGGCGGCACGCAGATCTCCAGCGGCATCCTGGAGATCCGCAGCGCAGGCGCCCTGGGCACCAGCGGCACCGTGACGCTGGTGGAGGCGGCAGGAGCCACGCTGGGGCTCTCCGGCGGCATCACCCTGAACCGCGCGCTGGCCGGAGCAGCCGGATTTGGAGATGGCGGCAATGGAGCCATCCGCAGCCTCAGCGGCAGCAACACCATCTCCGCACTCATCACCCTGCTGGCACCCACCTACATCAGCGCCGATGCGGGAGCCAGCCTGACCATTTCCGCCACCACTGCGTCCACCACGGCCATCGACGGAGCCAACACCGTGACTCTGGGCGGAGCAGGAAACATCACCGTGACCGGGCGCGTCAACCTCGGCGTCAGCAGCGCAGGCAGCCTGGTCAAAACGGGCGCCGGCACCGTCATCCTGAGCGGAGACAACACCTACGCCGGCGCCACCACCGTCAGCGGCGGCATACTAAAGCTCGGCAGCGCCACGGCCCTGGGAGCCACCACCGGCGTGACCATCAGCGCAGGCGGCACGGTGGATCTCAATGGCCAGAGCACTATCCGCAGTTTCACCTCCATCAATGGCCTGGGCGCAGGCGGTGTCGGTGCGCTGATCAACAGCAGCAGCGGCACGACGTCCATCGTCACCGGCACCACCAACTTGTCATCCGCCTCCGTCATCGGCGGTGCGGGCAATATCACCTTCAACAATGCCACCGGCCTGACAGGCAGCGTGCTGCTGACCAAGGTCGGCAGCGGCACGCTGACGATCATCGACACCACCACCACCAGCACGCGCACCGGGGTGAACGAGATCGATGCAGGCACGCTGCGGGTGCAGTCCGCGCTGGCCATCGCCCCCGTCGGCACCGGAGCCTATGTGCTGAATGGCGGCACGCTGAGCCTGGGCTTTGATGTGACCAACACCATGAGCAATGTGGTGAACGTGCTGGCCAGCTCCGGCATCACCGCAGACCGCGCCAGTGCAGGCGCTGGCGGCATCGTGGAGACACTCGGCGCCCTCACCATCGGCGGCAGCACATTGACCGTGACCACCGGGGCAAACGTGACCAGCAGCACCATCGGTCTGACGCTGGGCACCACGACCCTCGGCGGCCCCTCGCTGGCTCCGGGAAATCCCACCTTTGATGTGCAAAGCTCTGCCAGTGCCGCCATGACGCTGACGCTCGGTGCCTTGAGCGATCAAGCCATCGGCCCGCGCACCATCACTTTCCAGAACAGCGGCTCCACAGCCAGCACCGTCACCCTGGGCACGGCCGCCACCAGCCTCGTGGATGGTACGGCCATCACACTCGGCAGCACGGGTGGCGCATTGATGCTAAACCTGAATGTCGCCTCCGTTTTGGGCACCCTGGCGCAAGTCACCGTCGGCAGCGGCAACACGCTGAATCTGGGCGCAGCACAGACCATCGGCTCTCTCTCTGGCAGTGGAAACATCACCGGAGCCTTTGTGCTCACCGTGGGAAATGCCGCCAACGCCAGCGTTTACAACACCACCTTCTCCGGCGTGCTGGGCTATGGCGGCGTGGCCACCGGGCTGACCAAGTCCGGACTGGGCACGCTGACGCTCAGCGGTGCCAATGCCTACACCGGCGCCACGATCGTAAGTCTCGGCACGCTGAAACTGGGAAGCAGCACCGCACTGGGAGCCACCTCCGGCGTCACCATCAGCACCGCAGGCACGCTGGACCTGAACGGCCAAAACACCGACCGCAATTTCACCATCGGCAGCACCGGCATCAGCAGCAACGGCGCGCTCATCAACACCGGCGGCACGACCTCCACCATCACGGGAACGACGGCGCTCTCCAGCGGGTCCAACATCGGTGGCACGGGCAACATCACCTTCAGCAACGCCACCGGCCTCACCGGCAACTACCAGCTCACCAAGATCGGCAGCGGCACGCTCCGCATCATCGACACCACCACCACGAGCGCGCGCACCGGGGCCAATCAGATCAATGCCGGCACACTGCGAGTGGAGTCCGCCTCGGCCACGGCCATCTCCCCCATCGGCACCGGCGGTTGGCTCTTCTTTGGCGGCACACTCAGCCTCGGCTTTGACACGGCCAACAACACGATGACCGGCACCTCCACGCTCTACAGCAGCGCCACCATCATCACCGACGTGGCCACGCTGAACAACGCTGCAGTGACGCACACGATGGGAAACCTCACCGTCAGCAACAACAGCACCCTCACCGTGCAGACCGGCGGCAATGTGGCAGCCGGTGGCACGCAGGGGCTCACGCTGGGCACGATCACGCTCAATGGCAACGCCACCTTTGACGTGCAGAATTCCGCCGCCGCCACCACCAGGCTGACGCTCGGTGCATGGACGGACCTCGCCGTCGCGCCGCGCACCATCACCTTTACCAACACCGGCACCGCCACCAGCAACAGTCTGGTGACTCTCGGGAACTCCGCCACCAGCCTGGTGGATGGCACCGTGATCAATCTCAACAGCGGCCCCAATGCTGGTGTGACGCTGACGCTGACCGCCATCACAGGCCTCGGCCCGCTCTCCCAGGTGTATGTGAACGGCAGCAGCGTGCTGACGGCAGGAGTCACCGGCATCGTGCTCGGCTCCCTGGGCGGTGACGGCACGGTAAACGCAAACGGAGCCTATACCCTCACCCTCGGCAGCAGCAGCTCGGCCACCGCTTTGAACACCAATTTCAGCGGCGTGCTCAGCAACGGCACCGGCACGCTCACGCTGGTGAAATCCGGCAACGGCACCCAGACCCTGAGCGGCAGCACCTCGAACACCTTCACGGGTCCCACATCGGTGAACACCGGCACGCTGGTGCTGGCCAAGACAGGTGGCGCCACAGCCGTGAATGCGGTCATGAGCATCGGCGCGGCGGCCGCCTCCACCGCAGGCAATGCCACCCTGCGCCTGGGAGCGGATGACCAGATTGCCTACGCCTTGGCCGGGCAGAATGACTTCGTCACCATCAATGCAGGCGGCACTCTGGACACCAATGGATACCGGCTGACGGTGAACTCCTTTGCCGGCTTTGGCGCCACGATCACCGGCAGCGGCAGCGTGGTCGTCAACCGCACCGGCGGCACGATCACCTTTGGCGGCATCAGCTCCATCAGCAGCACGCTGCAGATCACCACCACGACAGGCAGCGGCTCCGCCGTGAGGACGCTGCAGGTCACCAATGTGGTGGACCAGCTCACCATCAGCGGCTCGATCACCCAGGCCGCAGGGTTCCCCGGCTTCATCACCAAGACAACTTCCGGCACCTTGATCCTCAGTGGTGACAACAGCTACTCAGGCACCACCAGCATCGTCGCCGGCATCCTCAGCATGCGCAGCGCCACAGCTCTGGGCACCACGGCGGCGGGCACGGTGGTCAGCAGCGGGGCCACCCTCCAGATCCAGGGTGGCATCACCACCGCCGCCGAGGGGCTGACGCTCGCGGGCAGCACCGGCTTTGCCGGCGTCAATGGCATCAACATCCAGACTGGAGCGCTGGTGAACGTGAGCGGCGTCAACAACTACACCGGCCTCGTGGGCCTCTCCACCGGTGCGTCCACCATCTCATCAGACAGCGGCGTGCTGAACCTGACCAACACCGGCACCATCTCCGGCGCTGGCCTGGGCCTCACGCTCGCGGGCGCGGGGGATGGAAGCATCGCCGGCATCATCGGCATCACGTCCGGCGTGGTGACCAAGAACGGCACCGGCACCTGGACGCTCACAGGGGACAACACCAGCACCGGCGGCATCGCCATCAATGCGGGCACGCTGAAGCTCGGAGACGGCACCACCGGCAGCTGGAGCAACACCCTTGGCCTCACCTACACCGGCAGCGGCACTTTTGAATATGGCGGCATCTCCCTTGGCGGCACGCAGGGGCTGGGCGCGCTCACCCTCACCAGCGGCGGCGGCACGCTGAAAGTGGATGCCCCTGCCTCCGGCATCAATGCGCTCACCTTCACCTCTCTGGCCCCCCCGTCATTTGGCACCGGATTGAACATCCTCTCGCCTGCCAGCACCAGCGTCACGATCACCGGCAGCGCCAACACCAACGGCATCCTGGACCCGCGCATCATTTACAACGGGGCCGACTATGCCGCCTCCACCTCCGGCCTCATCGGTGCGGCGGCCACCACCACGGCCACCAGCAGCCTCACAGCAGGAAATACCACGCCCTACCTCATTGGTGACAACTTTTCCCAAACCGCCTCCGCCATCATCAATGCAGGCCTGAAATTCACCAGCAGCTACACCCTGACCATCAGCAACGGCGTGCTGCTCACGATCAACAACGGCACCAACACCGCTGGCGGCATCCTCGTCAGCGGCGGTGCGGCGGATGTGATCGCCGACGGCGGCGGTGCCACCGGCCTGAGCACTGGCGGCAGCGGCGACCTCGTGATCTACACCGCCACTGCGGCTGACAGCCTGACGCTCCAGGTGCCGGTGACCAGCAGCACCACGGGCGGCGTGACCAAGAATGGCGCAGGCTCACTGACCCTGTCCGTGGCCAGCGCCTACACCGGAGCTACCAGCATCAATGCAGGCACCTTGATCCTCGGCAATTCCCAGTCTCTGAGCACCTCCGCCGCCACCGTGCAGGTGGGCGGTGTGCTGGACCTCAACGGCCAGCTGGCCGCCAATGCCGTGACACTGAACGGCACCGGCATCAGCAGCGGCGGCGCGCTGATCAACAACAGCGGCACCGCAGCCACCATCGGAGCGCTCACGATTGGTCTGGGGAATGGCACCGGCGGCATCGGGGCCAGCATTGGCGGCAGCGGCAGCATCACCTCCACGGGCGTGCTCACGGGAGACAATCTTCTCGTCAAGACCGGCACGGGCACCGTGACCTTTGGCAACAATGGCGGCACCGCGCTGGCCAGCACGCGTGTGGGCACCACGCGCATCGACTCAGGCACCCTGCGCATCAGCAATTCCACCTCCGCCCTCGGCACCTCCTCTGCGGCCATCATTCTCAATGGCGGTGCGCTCAGCCTCGGCAGCACGGCCTCCGTCGTGGCCTATCCCGTCTATGTCACCGCCAGCTCGGCCATCGTCTCGGATGTCTTCACCGCAGGCGCGGGCCTCACGCACACGCTGGGCGCTCTCACCATCGGCACGCAGACGCTCACCATCACCGCCGGCAGCAATGTCACCACCGCCAGCACCAATGCAGGCGTCACCTTCGGAGCCACCTCCCTGCTGGGAAATCCCACCTTTGATTTGCAGAGCCCCACCACCGCCACCAGCGGCACGACCACACTCACCCTCGGGGCCCTGAGCGATCTCGGCGTGGCACGGACGCTGACCTTCACCAATTCCGGCACCTCCTCCATCAACAGCGTCGTCACTCTCGGCACGGCCATGGTCAGCCTCATCGATGGCACCGTGGTGAATCTCAATGCAGGCAGCAGCGCAGGAGTGACGCTGAACCTGAACGTCGCCGCCGCCCTGGGCACGCTGGTCCAGGTGAACATCGGCGCCAGCAGCATCCTCAATCTCGGCGCGGCACAGACCATCGCCTCCCTTTCGGGCAGCGGCAAAGTCACGGGTGCCTTTGCACTGACCGTGGGAAATCCCAACAGCGGCTCGCCCTTGAGCACCACCTACTCCGGTGTGCTCGGCTTTGGCGGTGTGGGCACCAGCTTGATCAAAAACGGCCTCGGCACGCTGACCCTGACCGGAGCCAATGCCTACACCGGCAGCACTACCGTGACCCTCGGCATCCTCCAGCTGGGCGGCAGCAGCGCCCTGGGAGCCTCCTCCGGCGTAACCATCAGTGCAGGCGGCACGGTGGATCTCAATGGATACAGCACAGACCGGAGCTTCACCTCAGTAAACGGCGCGGGCTTCAACAACGGCGGCGCCATCATCAACAGCAGCTCCACCACCGGCACCATCACCGGAGCCGTGGCGGTGGCCACTGCCTCCGACATCGGCGGCTCCGGCAACATCGCCATCGTCAACACCACCGGCGTGACCGGCAGCGGACAGATCACCAAGATTGGCAGCGGCACGGTGACGATCACCGACACCAATGCGAGCACGAGCGTCTCGCGCACGGCGGCCAATCAAATCAATGCCGGCACCCTGCGCCTGGAGTCCACCTCCAACACCACGGCCATCAGCCCGCTGGGCACCAGCGGCGGATGGACGCTCAATGGCGGCACGCTAAGCCTGGGCTTCAACACCGCCAACAACCTGATGACGGGAACCATCACCCTCAATGCCAATGCCACCATCATCACCGACGTGGCCACGCTGAACAACGCCGCCGTGACCCAGACGATGGGCGGCATGGTGGTGAACAACAACAGCACGCTCACCGTGCAGACCGGCGGCAATGTGGCGGCCGGTGGCACGCAGGGGCTCACGCTGGGCTCCGTAACGCTCAACGGCAATGTCACCTTTGACGTGCAAAACTCCGCCACTGCCACCACCAAACTGACCCTCGGTGCATTCACAGATGTGGCCGTCGCCCCGCGCACCATCACCTTTACCAATACCGGCACCGCCTCCACCAACAGCCTCGTGACCCTGGCCTCAACCACCGGCAGCCTGGTGGATGGCACGGTGGTGAATCTGAACAGCGGACCCAATGCAGGGGTGACACTGAACGTCGTCACCGCCGTCACAGCCCTCGGCTCCCTGGCGCAGCTCAATGTCAATGGCAGCAGCATTTTCACCGCAGGCATCTCCGGCATCGTGCTCGGCTCCCTCTCAGGCAACGGCACGGTGAATGCCAGCACCGCCGCCACGCTGACCATCGGCAGCGTGAGCAGCAGCACGGTGCTCAGCACCGAATTCACCGGCACGCTCGGCAACGGCACCGGCACGCTGGCGCTGACCAAAAACGGCCTGGGCACGCTCACCCTCAGCGGGGCCAATTCCTACTCCGGCGCCACCATCGTGACGCTGGGTGTCCTGAAGCTCAACAGCGCCACCGCCCTGGGAGCCACCACAGGTGTGACCATCAGCGCAGGCGGCACGATGGACCTTAATGGCCAGAGCACCGACCGCAACTTCAGCTCCATCAGCGGCTACGGCCAGGGCGGCCTCGGCGCCATCACCAACAGCAGCACCACCACGGCCACCATCACCGGCACCACTGTGCTGGGAGCCGTGGCCAAAATCGGCGGCACGGGAAACATCACAGTCAGCAACACCGGCGGCCTCACGGGCAACGCGCTGCTGACCAAGTATGGCTCCGGCACGCTCACCTTCATCACCACCACAGCCAGCGCACGCAGCGGGGCCAATCAGATCGATGCCGGCACGCTGCGCCTGCAGGCGGCCACGGCGCTCACCAGCATCGGCACCGGGGCCATGGCCCTGAATGGCGGCACGCTCAGCCTGGGCTACGATGCCGGGGGCACCGTCGGCGGTGTGGTGAATGTGCTGGCAAACTCAACCATCATCGCAGACCGCGCCAGCGCAGGTGCGGGCGGCTTTGCCCTCACCCTGGGCGCGCTCACCATCGGCAGCAACACCCTCACCGTGCAGGCTGGCGGCAATGTGACCAGCGGCACGATCGGCCTGACGCTGGGCGCCGTGAGCCTCGGCGGCCCCTCCATGCAGGGCGGAAACCCGGTCTTTGACGTGCAGGGCACCGCCAGCGCCACCACCACGCTGACGCTGGGAGCCATCACCGATCAGGTCATCGCAGCACGCTCCCTCACCTTCCAAAACAGCGGCACCGGAGCCAGCACCGTCACCCTCACCGCCGCAGCCACCAGTCTGGTGGATGGCACGGTGGTCACGCTGGCCAGCACCGGCAGCGCGGTTACGGTAAACTTAAATGCCGCAGGCGCGCTCGGCAGCTTTGCCCAGGTGACCGTGGGCAGCGGCAACACGCTTTCTCTCGGTGCGGCGCAGACCATCGCCTCCCTCAATGGCGCGGGCACGGTGACTGCCTCGATCGACACCCTCCTCACCCTTGGCAATCTCCTCAGCCCCACCGTGAGCGACTCCACCTTCAACGGTGTGCTCTCCGGCAGCGTGTCACTCTCCAAGACCGGCTCCGGCAGCCTGACTCTCGGCGGCTCCACCTCCAACACCTACTCCGGCTCCGCCGGCACGGTCATCACCAGCGGCACGGTCATCCTGGCCAAGACCGGCGGCGCCATCGCCATCCCGACCAATCTCACCCTCGGCTCCGTCAATGGCAACAACGGCACGGCATCGCTTCAGACCAATGGCGGCAATGAGATCGCCAGCACCGCCACCGTGACCATCAATGCAGGCTCCTCCATGAATCTGAACGGCTACAATCAGGCCATCGGCAATCTGAATGGCACACCCGGCAGCACCATCGTCAACAACGCAGCCAGCACCAGCGCCACACTCACCATCGGCTCCAATGACGCCACGGGTGGCCAATACCTCGGCACCATCGCCGACAACTCCGGCAGCGGCGGCACGATGGCCCTGACCAAGACTGGCGCAGGCAGCAGCCTCATCGGCGGATGGAACACCTACAGCGGAGCCACTCTCGTGCAGGGCGGCACGCTGCAGGTGGGCAGCGCTGGCGTGGGCAGCACCGGCACGGGAGCCGTCACTGTGCAGAGCGGTGCCACGCTGCTGGGCACCGGCACCGTGCAGGGCTCCAGCTTTACCGCGCTCAACGGCTCCACCGTGCAGGCGGGAGATGCCGCCGCTGCCAGCAGCTTTGGCACGCTGACCTTCGCCCCGGCCGCAGGCTCCGGCGTCATCGACTTCCAGGCAGGCAGCACGATCGTCCTCAATCTCAATCCCGGCGGCACCTCCGACCTGCTCAACATCGTGGGCACTGGCAGCAACACTCTCCTCTTCAATGGCAACATCACCATCACCGCCCCTGGGTTCACCCCCACAGGCGCTGCGGTGTTTAATCTCATCGACTGGTCCGGCCTCACCTCCAGCCCCACCTTTGACAGCCGCTTCACCTACATCGGCGCGCTCTATGGCAATGGAGACGAGGCTGTCGGCTTTGATTTGCCGGACATCTCCAGCTCCGGCCTCTACTGGGACATCAGCAACTTCACCGTGGACGGCACCATTGCCATCGTGCCTGAGCCCTCGCGCTGGATGCTGCTGGGCATGAGCCTTGGCCTGTGCCTGATGCGCCGCCGCCGGAGGGGGCACGACACCGCTGTCACGCCCATGGGGACAAAGGATGAGCAACTGCACAATTAGGGTCTCCTTTGCGCAAAAAAGGGTCGGCATGTACGGCTGCATGGTCCCGCACATGCTTAGTCCAGAGGGGCCGAAAACATGTCCCCCATGCCCCGCCCTTCCATCCCTCATCATCGCACACTCGTCTTTGTCTTGATGCTCGCCGCCCTGGCCATGCCGGGGAGGAGTACCGCCGCCTCAAGCCTGACCTGGGACGCGGACGGAACCGCAGGCGGCAGCACCGGCGGCACGGGCACCTGGAGCACGTCCGCCGCTCTCTGGAACAAATCCGGCACCATGATCTCGTGGGTGAATGCCAACAGCGACATCGCCATCTTTGGCGGCACCGCAGGCACCATCACTCTCGGAGAGGCCATCACGGCAGGCGGCCTGACTTTCAATTCCGACGGCTACACGCTGGCGGGCAATGGCAACACGCTGACCCTCGGCGGCAGCGTGACTGTGACCAACGCCAGTCAGCAGGCCCTGATCCAGGCCAATCTGGCCCTGGCTGCCGCCACCACCTTCACCGGCTCGGGAAACCTGACCTTTGACACCGGCTACAACATCACCGGCGGCGGCTTCGGCGTTTCCAAGACCGGCACAGGCACGCTCAATCTCGCAGGCAGCATCACCGACGCCGGCACGCTGACCATCAGCGGCGGCACCACCAATCTCTCAGGCAGCTACACACGCGCCACCTACTCCAACGCCGCCGGCCTCTCTGTGACCAGCGGCACGCTGAATGTGACCGGCACGCTGGGCTCCTCCGCCGCCAATCCCCTGGGGCAGACCGCCTTCTCCGGCGGCAGCACCACCAATTTCTCCGGCACGGCGTATCTTTCCGGCTCATCCGCCACCTTCCGCGTGGGGGAAGGCACCAGCGCCACCGTGAATGTCACCGCAGGCACGCTGACCATCGGCACCAGTTCAGGCGGCTTTGTGCTGGGGCGCAGCAGCACCTCGGGCACAGGTTTTATGAACATCTCCGGCGGCACGGTCACTGTGGCCAGCAGTTCCAATGTGATCCGCATCGGCGCAGGCTACTCGGACACCGAGAGCAGCGGGGCCAGCGTCATGACCCTCTCCGGCACCGGAGTGTTTGACAGCGGCACCTCCACCGGAAACATCCTGCTCGGCTCAAACCTCAGTGGAAACACCACCAGCTCCGGCACCCTCAATCTGGACGGCGGCACCCTGTCCACCCTCCGCACCATCACGGGCGGACTCTACGGAGCTTCGATCTTCAACTTCAACGGCGGCACGCTCAAGGCCAATGGCACCACCCTGACGCTGAGCACCACCCTGACCACCGTCAATGTGCGCAATGGCGGCGCGGTGATCGACACCAACGGCTTCAACGTCACCATCGCCAGGGCGCTGGCTCATTCCAGCATCGTCGGAGACAATGCCACGGACGGCGGCCTGACCAAGATGGGCCTGGGAACGCTGACCCTGTCCGGCACAGATGCCAACACCTACACAGGCCTGACCCTGATCAGCGCAGGCGAACTGGACCTCTCCAAAACAGCGGGCCTCAATGCGACGATCTCAGGCGCCATCACCATCGGCGATGGCACCACCACGGCCATCCTGAAGCTCATCAACAGCGACCAGATCGCGGACACGAGCCTGATCACACTCAATGGCAGCGGCGCAAACGCGGGCATCTTCCGTCTGAACAACAAGAGCGAAACCATCGGCGGCCTCGGCAGCACAGGCGGTGCAGGCATTGTGGAAAATGAATCTGGCAGCACGGGCACAGGCACGCTCACGCTCAGCGTCGCCTCAGGTGCGCAGAGCTTCAGCGGCACGCTGCGCAATGGCGATGGCACCGGCACGGATGGCACTCTCTCCCTGGTCAAGACGGGCGGCGGCACGCAGACTCTCAGCGGCACAAACACCTACACCGGCACGACGACGGTCAGTGCCGGGACCCTGATCCTCAGCGGCACCAGCACCTATGCCGGCAGCCTGACGGTCAGCGGTGGCATGCTGACGCTGAGCAGCGGCAACACCTTCTCCAGCACCACGGCCGTCAGCGGAGGCACGCTGCTCGTCAGCAGCGCCAGCACCTTCACCGGTGCCGTCACGATCAGCGCGGGCGGCCAGCTGACACTGAACAGCGCCAGCACCTTTGGCAGCACCATCACGATCGCCGCAGATGGCACGCTGCAGTTTGGCGTCAGCGGTGCCATCTCCTCCAGCTCCACCCTCATCCTGAATGGTGCGGCCGGGAGCGGTCCGGCCACACTTTCGCTTAATGGGTTCAACTGGACCTCCGCCGCCATCACTTTCTATGATGCCACGTCCGCAGCCACCAGCCGGGGCGTCATCAGCATCGGCAACGGCGGCACGCTCACGCTGGGCGGTACGGTCACCGTCAGCAGCACCGGCACCCCTCTCGGCGCACAGATCACCGGCGGCACGCTGGATCTCGGCGCTGCCACGCGCAGCTTTGCCATCAATGACAGCAGCAATGCCGCGCACGATCTCACCATCTCATCCGCTATCACCTCGGTGGCGGGCGCTTACGGCATCATCAAAACCGGCATGGGCAATCTGCTGCTCAGCGGCGGTGTAAACATCGCAGGCGGCGTCACCGTCTCCGGCGGCGTGCTGGAGATCGCAGGCTCGTTTACCAATGGCGCCAGCACCACCAGCGTGGGGGCGGTGTCTGCGCCAGGCATGCTGCGGCTGAGCACCGGAGCCGACTACTCGACCTCGACGCTCGCCATCGGCAGCAGTGCAGGTTATCAGGGATCCACCGTCGTCAGCGGCGGCACACTGACGCTCACCACCACCAACACACAGGCGGGCATCCTCCTTGGAGGCGCCGGCTACGGCGGCCTGTTCCTGTCCTCAGGGACCATCAACACCAAGCGCGTGGACTCCGGGGACGGCACCACCACCGCCTCCATCGCAGTCATGCAGGTCAGCGGCGGCACGCTGAACACCTCCAACTACATCATGTTTCGCAACGAGCGCTGGGAGTTCACCGTCACAGGCGGCCAGGTGCTGCGCAGCGGAGATGCCATCGCGCTGGGCTTCCGCAGCGGCGGCACTTCAGCCACGGCCACCACCACCGCGCAGGGAGTCATGACCATGGCGGGTGGAGTGGTGAACAACGCAGGCTACAACATCACCACGGCCCAGCAGAACAACAACACCGCCCTCGGCACCACCTATCTCAACCTCGACGCCGGCACCCTGATCAACAACCAGATCGTGCACTACAACAGCACAGGCGCCGCCAACAACACCGTCGTCAACTTCAATGGCGGCACCCTGCAGGCTGGAGCAAACACCACCGCCTTCATCACCGACAGCGGCACCGGCGGCACGGGCACGCTGACCGCTTATGTCAACGGCGCCTTCGGCTCCTTCAGCGGAGGTGCGGTCATCAATACAAACACCTTCAATGTCACCATCCCCATCGCCATGAACGCCCCCACTGGAAACGGCGTCATGAGCATCGCCGTGAGCAGCGGCGGCAGCGGCTACTATGGCGCGCCCTATGTGGAGATCAGCGGCGGAGGCGGCACCGGAGCCACGGCTTATGCCAACGTGGATCTCGATCCCTCCAGCCCCACCTATGGCCAGCTGCTCAGCATCACCATCAGCAATCCGGGCGTGGGCTACACCTCCACACCCACCGTGGCGCTGCTCGGCGGTGGCGGCAGCGGCGCCGCACTCGGCACGATCACGACAGCGGCCAACACCTCCGGCGGCCTGACCAAAAACGGCCTCGGCACACTCACGCTCTCAGGCTCTGCCGCCAACACCTTCACTGGAGACTCCACCATCACGGCAGGAGAGGTGGACCTGGCCAAAAACACCGGCGTCACCGCCATCGCTGGAAACATCACCGTGGGAGATGGCAGCGCATCCGCAGTATTAAAACTCATCAACAGCGAGCAGATCGCCGACACGAGCGTGGTCTCCTTCAATGGCAGCGGTGCCAGTGCCGGAGTCCTGCGCCTCAACAACCTGAGCGAAACCATCGGCGGCCTCAGCAGCACCGGCGGTGCAGGCATCGTGGAAAACGAATCCGGCAGCGCCGCCACCGGCACTCTCACCGTCAATGTCGCCTCCGGCACGCAGACCTTCGGCGGCACGCTGCGCAATGGTGATGGCACAGGCACGGACGGCACTCTCGCCATTGTCAAAACCGGCGCGGGCACCCAGGTGCTCAGCGGCGCAAACACCTACACCGGAGCCACCACGGTCAGCGCAGGCGTGCTGCAGATCGGCAGCAGCGGCGCGGGCACCACCGGCACGGGAGCGGTGACCGTGCAGAGCGGCGGCACGCTCACCGGCACCGGCATCGTGCAGGGCACCAGCTTCACCGCCGCCAGCGGTTCCACCGTGCAGGCGGGAGATGGCACCGCGCAGGCAAACTACGGCACGCTGACCTTCACACCCGCATCCGGCTCAGGTGCGATCAATTTCCAGTCCGGCAGCACGATCATCCTCGGCATCAATCCCGGCGGCACCTCGGACCTGCTCAACATCATCGGCACCGGCACCAACACCCTGCTCTTCAATGGCAACCTCACCATCACCGCCACGGCCTTCACGCCCACCGCACCGGCGGTTTTCAATCTGCTCGACTGGACCGGCCTTTCCGCCTCACCCACCTTTGCCAGCCGCTACACCTCCACAGGACTCCTTCTGGGAAATGGCGATGAAGCCACCGGCCTCGACCTGCCCGACATCTCCGGCTCCGGCTTCTTCTGGGACATCAGCAGCTTCACCACCAACGGCTCCATCTCCATCGTTGCCGTGCCCGAGCCTTCACGGCTGCTGCTGATGGGATTGGCGCTCGTGCTGATGATCAGCAGACGCAAGCGCTAACACCCATGGCTGACGCAGCGCCCCCTCTTGTTTCAATCATTCATCCTACGGGGCTCACGCGCAGCCTGCGCAGACTGTAAAAGGGTGCGGCTGATTCCGTGATGCGCCGCGCCCCAGCCTTGCGCCTGGGGCCAAAGAGCTCGCGCTGCGCCTCAAAGATGCCTTCCACAAACTCCTGGCTGCCCAGCGCCACGCCATCCGTGAAATAACGCACGCGCAGGCGTACGAGTTCGGCGGTGCTGAGCTTTCCTTTCTCAGCCAGCACGGTGCGGGCGGTTTCGGTGCTGAGGCCGCGACGCACGACGTTTTCGTTCTGCGCGTCCTTCACCTCGCGGCCATCAGTGTGCAGCAGGCAGCGGTAGGCTTCGGCGGCAGAGGCGCTTTTCCAACCGTCCACGGGTTTGCCCAGGGCTTTGCAGAGTCCGCGCTGCGCACGGCGGCTGCCGCCGAGGGCTTCGGCGTAGCCACACCAGCGGTAGTCTTTCGGATCTTTGACCAGACCAGCACGCACGGGGTTGAGATCAATGTAGGCGGCCATGGTGCGCAGGGCTTCGCCTTTGCCTTCGACGAGCACGCTTTTAAAGCGGTCCATCCAGAGTGTACCACGCCGGCCACGGCGTTTGTTGAACCAGCGGCTGAAGCGCTCTTTGATTTCTTTGACGAAGAGGGAGAGATCGCAGAAGCGCTTTTTCAGAGCCTCGATTTTTTGGTCGGCCAGGATGGCCATGCCGCGCTGACGGAGGTCGGCGAGTTCATCGCGCAGGAGGCCGAGGTAGGTCTTGCTGTAGAGGATGCCGAGGTGCTGGAAGAGCTTGGATTCGCCATCGGGTCCGTCGAAGCGTTCCAGCCAGGTCCTCTTGTGGGGCACTTCGGCGAGGAGGTGGAAGTGATTGCCCATGAGGCAGTAGGTCACGATCTTGATGCCTGAGAACTCGGCCATGCGCCAGATGATGCGGCGCAACGCCTCCTTCTCGACGTCATCGAACCAGATCTCGCCGCCGCAGGTGCGGGACATGACGTGGTAACAGTAGGACTCAAAGGGTCCCTTGCCGAGGATGCGCTTGCGGCCGCCGGACCAGGACCGCGCGGCAGGATAGAGGCCGGTTTTGGCATTCACACCGACGAGCTGCTCCTCAAGCGGGAGGGACTGGGGATGAGAGGATTGGGCGGGTTGCATGGCGGGAGGGTGGGTGAAGTTTGAGAGAAATCAATCAACTAAATGCCTGGCATCTTTTTTTATGGCAGCCGCAGAGGAGAGCAAGCACCGCGATGGAGCGCGGGTGACGCTAAGGGAGGTGATGGTGAAGGCCGGTGCGCCGGAAGCATGGCTGCCGGAGGACGGGAAGGTGAAGCATGAGATGCCGAAGTCGGTGCCGAAGGGGCTGCCGAAGCCGAGCGGATCGTGATTGAACCCTGCTGCTGGGGATGGCTTTCGCCAGAAAGGCTGCGGAGCGAGGAATTTTTTTATTAATCAGGCTGCTCGCGTTTAGATTAGAGGGAACAGGAGTCGCGCTACCCCAGAGGGGTGACCCGCAGCCTGCGGAGGGTGTAGAACGGCGCAGTGGATTCGGTGAGGCGGCGGGCTCCGTTTTTGCGGCGGGGGCCAAAGAGTTCGCGCTGGGATTCGAAGATGCCTTCCACAAATTCTTTACTGCCGAGAGCGAGGCCGTCGGTGAAGTAGCGCACGCGCAGGCGTACGAGTTCGGCGGTGCTGAGCTTTCCTTTCTCGGTTAGCACAGCACGGGCACTTTCTGTGCTGACACCATGGCGGATGATGTTTTCGTTTTGGGCGTCCTTCACCTCGCGGCCATCAGTGTGCAGCAGGCAGCGGTAGGCTTCGGCGGCAGCGGCGCTTTTCCAGCCGTCCACGGGTTTGCCCAGGGCTTTGCAGAGGCCGCGCTGGGCACGGCGGCTGCCGCCGAGTGCTTCGGCGTAGCCGCACCAGCGGTAGTCTTTCGGATCTTTGACCAGACCAGCACGCACGGGGTTGAGATCAATGTAGGCGGCCATGGTGCGCAGGGCTTCGCCTTTGCCTTCGACGAGCACACTCTTGAAGCGGTCCATCCATAGCGTGCCGCGCCTGCCTCGCCGTTTGTTGAACCAGCGGCTGAAGCGCTCTTTGATTTCTTTGACGAAGAGGGAAAGATCGCAGAAGCGCTTTTTGAGAGCGTCGATTTTTTGATCGGCCAGGATGGCCATGCCGCGCTGGCGGAGGTCGGCGAGTTCGTCGCGCAGGAGGCCGAGGTAGGTCTTGCTGTAGAGGATGCTGAGGTGCTGGAAGAGCTTGGATTCGCCGTCGGGCCCGTCAAAGCGTTCCAGCCAGGTCCTCTTGTGCGGAACCTCGGCGAGGAGGTGGAAGTGATTGCCCATGAGGCAGTAGGTGACGATCTTGATGCCGGAGAACTCGGCCATGCGCCAGATGATGCGGCGCAACGCCTCCTTCTCGACATCATCGAACCAGATCTCGCCGCCGCAGGTGCGGGACATGACGTGGTAACAGTAGGACTCGAACGGTCCCTTGCCGAGGATGCGCTTGCGCCCGCCGGACCAAGAACGCGCGGCAGGATAGAGACCTGTTTTGGCATTCACACCGACGAGCTGCTCCTCAAGCGGGAGGGACTGGGGATGAGAAGATTGGGCGGGTTGCATGGCGGGAAAGTGGGTGAAATTTGAGCGAAATCAATCGACTAAATGCCTGGCATCTTTTTCCCTTGCTCGGCTACAACGTCCACAGTGGTGTGTCCTAAGGTTTTGACAAGCGGGCTGATCGGGCTGGCACGTTTGGAGGGTCAGGGCGCTCGCCCGTCAGGGCCTCTGCTCAGAGGAGCTTGTTTGTGCGCTTTCATTTTTTTGTTCGGTTGGCGTGGTGCTCGCTGTGGGTAGTCCTATGCTTTTTCGAAACTCAACAAAGTCTTCTATGCAGTGAAGGTAACTCTCTGGTGGTTCTTTGATATCCACTCCTGTCAGATAAATTATTGCTCGCCATATGATTGGAGAATCGGCTGAAGGCTCCATTCGAAGAGAGTTAGCATCATCTGCTCGCATTGCGCTACTAGCGTAGCTGGCGATTTCTTCGCGACTTCTAGAGCCCGACTCCAGGTCAGCAAACGCTTTTTGAATATCTTGTAGAGTGACAATCATGGCTACCATTTACCAATGTAATTACTGTTCGCGTCAAAACGATAATGAACCTTAGGGCCGCCAGTTTCTGGACGCACCTGCCTGACTATTCCTGCGTGATCGACAGTTTCGTGCCAAGTGCGAGTAGCGTTCGTACTCGGGTCCCACTCTCTCACAAGTCGTCGACCAGCCATTGCACCAGGTGTTCTCGCTGGATCAACATTGCCATAGTATCGTATTCTACCATTTTCCAGGGTTTTTGAACCTGCTGCACCATATTTTTCCAACTGGGCTAAGTGCCTATTGAGCTGCGCCCCTTGGAGTGATGTCCCAGCCCTGAGAAAATTTGCAGATCCCCGCAATACAAAAAAACCTGCCGCAAGAAGTTTTGCACCGACCAGCTGATTAGTTCCCTCTGTAACCATTACTCGACTCACTGTGTCCACTGCATTCACTGACGGATGGTTTGCCGCCTTTCCCCACGCATCCAGAACATGACTGGTGTCTCTTTCAACAGTAGACGCGGTTTTTTTGGCCGAAGCACTTGGAGTGGCCAAACCGTATTTTTCGGCAGGTTCCCATGTACTGCCCGTCGAGTCGCCTTTGTAACCCGTTAGATGATGCAGAATCGGATTGGTGTCATAGTGATGCACTTCCACATGCTCTGTACCGTTGATTTTTGATATCAAAGGTTTCGAATGATTTTGGGGATCGGCTTCAATCCTTCGGAACCCCTTTCCACTTTTATTCCGCCAGTAGTGCCTCATTTCAGCCAAGCCATCAGGATCAAACCCCGTCCACGGATTCTGTTTGACATAGGCATAGACATTGGGGCCGTCCACAAACCCCGCTGGGTCGCGGGCCGTCCACACGCCGGTTTCCAGGTCGCGGTAGCGGAACCCCTCATTGAGCAGGCCGGTGGGGTCTTCGTCTTTGCTGTTGCCACGCTGTTTATCCACGTTGTTTCCGGTTTCCTGCGTGCGGCGACCGTAGGCTTCGTAGCTGGCGGTCCAGGTGAGGGCTGCGCTGCTGTCTGACTGAGCCACGACGTCGCCTCGGCCGTTGCTGAGAGAGTACTTCACCACCGGGACGGTTGTGCTACCATCGCTGCGCATCGAGTAGAGCATACCGCCTACGCCGCCGCCCATGTCGGGGCCCCGGGTGTACTCCACCGTGGGCGTGGATGGCATGGCGCCTCCGTTATTTTCATACTCCGCCAGGCTCAGCCCCCCGGCGAAGACGATGGCGGTCTGTATTTGCTCCACTCCGGAAACCATCTTGTGCGTGCCGATGCGCCGCGTGCGGTAGTCGTAGTCATAGGCGTACTGCGTGATGCCGTCGGGCATGGTGACGCTGCTGAGGCGGCCCTGCGAGTCCCACGCGTAGCTGGTGGTGCCGCTGGCGGCGGGCGGTGGATTGATGCCTGCGCCTGCGCTGCCGGTGATGGTCTGCGAGGTGCGGTTGCCATCGACGTCGTAGCCCAGGCTGGCGCTCTTGAGCAGGGTGCCGTCTGCGCTGCGCTGAGACCAGGTGGTGAGCTGGTTGGCCGCGTTGTAGGTGTAGCTCCACACGCCGGGGTCGGTGCCGCCGCTGACGGTTTTGCTGGTGCGGTTGTTGGCCAGATCATACCCGTAGGTGGTGGCGGTGACGGCTCCGCCGGGCTCGGTGATGGTCTCGGTGGAGAGGCGGTTGTTCCCATCATACGTCATGCCCGTGGTGCGGATGCCTGCGGCGCGGGTGGCGTCTCCGGGCCAGGTCTCCAGCTGCTGCGTCACATTGCCCAGCAGGTCGTGCTGCCAGCTGAACTCGGCGAGCACCTCGCTCTGGCTCATCCCGGTGGTGCGGAACAGGGTGCGGTCCACGAGGCGGCCGAGGGCGTCGTAGGTGTTGCTGCTGGTCTGGCCATTGCCTGCGACGAGGGCGACGGCACGCCCGGCGAGGTCGTAGCCGTAGCGGGTGATGCGCCCGCCTTCGCTGATCATCTCGGGGCGGTTGTGCGCATCGTAGCTGGTCTGCACATAGCGCCCGGTGCCGTAGTAGGTGGCGGTGCGGTTTCCGGCGAGGTCATAGCCGAGGGGGTGGCTCAAGCCGGGGCAGGAATGGCAAAGCGGTGCCAGCAGGTGCAAGACACCTCCCAGGAGGCAAAGCCACCTGCCAAGTCCGCTTTGGCGCAACTTCTTCAACACGCTGCCGATGCTGCCACAGGCCGTCTCGTTGGCCAAGCTGCAATCTCCGCCAATTGCGCATTGAATTCTATAAAACAAATCAGCCGGGCTTGCGCGCCCGGCTGATGAGTGAATCAAACTGTGATGTCTTGGCACTGGTCACGCCTTGGGCGTGTCGGCGGTGCTTTCGGGCAGCTTCGGTGCCTTGATGTAGTCGGTGGGCAGGTCGCCTTTCAGGGCCTTGAGGAAGGTGATGATGGAGGCCGTTTCTTCATCGCTGAGCTGCTTGCCAAGCTGATGCTCGGCCATCTTCCGCACCATCTCTTCCAGCGTCTTGACGGAGCCGTCGTGCAGATATGGGCCGGTCTCGGTGATGTTGCGCAGGCTGGGCACCTTGAAGAAGCCTTTTTCACCTTCGTTCTTGGTCACGTCAGCACGGCCATTGTCCTTGAGGTCGGGCCAGGGCTTCACCACGCCGAGCTTCTGGTACATCATGCCGCCCACGCCCACGCCGTTGTGGCAGGTCACGCAGCCTACCTTGGCAAAGGTGGCAAAGCCCTTCTTCTCCTCGGCGCTGAGGGCCTGCTTGTTGCCCTTCAGGAAGGTGTCCCACTGGCTGGGGGTGAGCAGCTTGCGCTCAAAGGCACCCACGGCCTTGCCGAAGTTGTTGTAGTTCACGGGATCAGCTTCGCCGGGGAAGGCAGCCTTGAAGGCGTCCACATAGCCGGGCATGCTCTTGAGCACCTTGATCACAAAGTCCTCGCTCGGCGCACCCATTTCCACCGGATTGAGCACAGGCCCTTTGGCTTGCTCTTCCACGCTGGGGGCGCGACCATCCCAGAACTGCGCCACATGCAGCGCGGCATTGTACACGGAGGGCGAGCTGCGGCCGCCCAGCTTGCCTTCATGGCCGGGGGAGAAGGGCAGGTTGTCGTTGCCGTATTTGTCCAGGATGTGGCAGGAGTTGCAGGACATCTTGCCGCCTTTGGAGATGCGGGTCTCGTAGTAGAGCTGGCGACCCAGATTGATGCGGGCTTCGGAGAGCTCATTGCTGCCGCTGGCCGCTTCGGCAGGCAGCGGGGAAAACATGGGCAGAAAGGCCTCGGACAGATCCGCCTGCGCAAATGCGGAGGCGGTGCTCAGGCCGATGGCGAGGGCGAGAATGCGTGCGGTGGTATGCATGGGGAGGAATATGATGATAGGGCGGGTGCTGATGCGCGTGCGGTCGATACGTCGTGTATGAGTGGTTGGTTTCAACTGATTGCGCTCTTCCTAATGGCCGGGATGAATTCTCAGCCTCTAAATCAGCTTAAAATTGACGGAAACCAGCGCGGACGTCTAGGCTGAAAGAATGATGACAAAATCTTTTCTCGTCCTGCTCATGGCGGCAGGCGCGGCTCTGGCACAGCAACCCGTGGGTGATGGCAAGGCGGACGACACAGCCGCGATCCAGCATCTGATCGACACCGCAGGCAGCGTCAGGCTGGCCAAAGGCAAATACCGCATCTCCAAGACACTGAAGGTGGACCTCACCAAAACGGGCTACGCCGCCGTGAGCGGAGACGGCACCGCGCAGATCATCATGGCGGCAGCAGGCCCCGCGCTGCATTTCATCGGCACGCATGAGGGCTCCGCCGCTCCAGACTCCTTCAAGCCGCAGGTGTGGGAAAACGAGCGCTCCCCCATGGTGGAGGGCATCGAGATCATCGGCGCGCACGCCGAGGCCGACGGCATCGAATCCACGGGCGTCATGCAGATCACCCTGAGCCGCGTGGTCGTGCGCGAGTGCCGCCACGCGGTGCACCTTTCCGTGCGCAACCGCAATGTACTCATCAGCGCCTGCCACTTCTACCACAATACGGGCATCGGAGTCTTCTATGACAATGTGAACCTCCACCAGTCCAACATCGTGGGCAGCCACATCAGCTACAATGGCGGCGGCGGAGTCGTCTCCGTGGGCGGCAATGTGCGCAATCTCCACATCGGCACCTGCGACATCGAGGGCAACCACGCCAAAGACGGCCCGCCCAGCGCCAATGTCATGCTCGACTCCCGTGGCGGCTCCATCGGCGAGGTGGCCATCACCGGCTGCACCCTGCAGCACACGCACAAGTCGCCCGATTCCGCCAACATCCGCATCATCGGCTCCGGCACGGATGCGTCCCTGCTGCGCCGCGCCGGGCGCGAGCACACCCGCGAGGGCAATGTGACGATCTCCTCCAATGTCTTCAGCGACGTGCAGGTGAATGTGGAGGTGCAGCACTCCCGCGGCGTCACCATCACCGGAAACACCTTCTGGGAGGGCTTCCAGCGCGACCTCATCATCCAGGACAGCGGCAATGTGGTGGTCACCGGCAACAACTTTGACCGTAACCCCCGCTACCTCGTCAATGGCAACGACAACGCCGAAAAAAACGGCCTCCTCATCCAGCGCTGCGAGGACAGCATCATCAGCAGCAACGTCATCAGCGGCGTGTGGAAGCAGCGCGCCGCCGTGGATGTGGAATCCTGCAACCGCATGCAGATCTGCCACAACAGCGTGCTCGACTCCGACGGCATCGGCATCCGCCTGGAGCAGGTGAGCAACAGCCTCATCACCGGAAACCTCATCCAGGACGACCGCGACAAGGAGCAGCGCAGCAAGCTCCCCTCCCTCGAAATCATCGGCGGAAAGAGAAACCTCATCGAGCAAAACATGCTCGGAAACAAATAGTCCGGCGCTAATGGCATGACCACCGCCACCACCACCAGCCTGCTGGCCCGCACCCACGGGCGCATGCTCCGGCACAAGATACGCCAGGGCCTGCGTGAAAACCGGCTGCTCGGCGCCACGGTGGGCGGCTTTCTGGGACTCTACGGCCTGGCGGCCTACCTGCTGGTGGGGCGCGGGCTGGACTTCATCATGAAGCTGCCGCTGGTGGGTCCGCTGCTCACCGAGCGGCTGGTCTTCCTGCTGTTCTTCTTTTTCTTTGTCATGCTCATCGTGTCCAATGCCACCATCACCGGCATGAGCCTCTTCCGGCGCAAGGACATGGAGTGGCAGATAGCCCTGCCGCTGCAACCGCGCAGCCTCGTGCTGTGGAAGACGCTGGAGGGCATGCTCCTCGCCAGCTGGGGCCTCATGCTGCTCAGCACGCCCATCCTCCTGGCCCTGGCGCAGAGCTACAAGGCGGACGCCCGCTTCATGCTGGCCGTGGTGCCCGCGCTGCTGGCGCTCGTCACCATCGCCGCCAATGTCTCCACCTGGCTGCTCATCGCCCTCGTGCTCTGGGCACGGCGCTGGATGTGGAAGCCGCTCGTCCTGCTCCTGGCGGTGCTGCTGATCCAGACGCTGCCTGTATGGCGCACCAGCGTGGACACGCTGAATTCCGGAGATCTCAGCGCCAGCCTGAACCAGATCCTGAAACACACGGAGATCTGCATGCACCCGCTGCTGCCCAGCTCCTGGGTGGCGGAGACCATCCAGGCCGCCGGGCGTGGCATCTATGAGCGCACCGGGTTCTACAATCTCGTGCTGCTGGCCCATGCGCTGATGAGCATCCTCATCACCACCCGTGTGGCCAGCGCAGGCTACTACCCGGCCTGGGACCGCGTCATGAGCGCCGCCCCCGGCGTGCCCGCCAGGCGCAAGACCACCACCACACGCACCGGCCCGGGCCGCTTCAGCCAGTGGATGCGCCGCGTGCTGGGGCTGGACCGCCCCTCCTACGCCCTGCTGGTCAAAGAGGTGCTCACCTTCCGCCGCGAGCCCGTGCAGTGGGGCCAGACAGCCATCGTCTTCGGCCTGCTGCTCATCTATTCCATGAACCTGCGCAGGATGGGCTACGACCTGCAAAATCCCTTCTGGATCACCGTCATCAGCCACCTGAACCTGCTGGTGTGCTGCCTGGCCCTCTCCACGCTCACCACCCGCTTCATCTACCCGCAGTTCAGCCTGGAGGGCCAGCGGCTGTGGATCCTGGGCCTCTCTCCCCTGCCCCTGCACCGCGTGCTGGCGCTCAAGCTCCGTCTCAGCGCCAGCGTGCTCTCCATCATCATGGTGGTGCTGGTCGTCACCTCCGGCGTCTCCCTGGGCCTGCCCGGCCAGCGCATCCTCTTTTTCAGCGCCTCCATCTTCATGATGAGCTACGGCCTCACCTCCCTGGCCCTCAGCCTCGGCGCCCTGGTGCCGAATTTCCGCGAGTCCAACCCCGCCCGCATCGTCTCCGGCTTTGGCGGCACCGTCTGCCTCATCGCCAGCTTTGTGTACATCGTCGGTGGCATGACGCTCCTGCTCATCCCCTCCTGGCAAAACCTGCGGCAGGACGCCGTCACCCTCATGCAGTATGACAACCGCCTGGAGCTCGCCGCCCTGGCCGGCCTTTGCCTGCTGACCGCCCTCTTTGGGGGCATTCCCTACTTTTTCGCCAAAAAACAGACGAAAAATCTGGAATATTTAAGGTATCTGTAGTATCAGCGTGCTGGAAATAATTTCCAGCACGTCCCATGATCACCCGCAAAGCGCCTGCTCTCGCCACAGCCTCTGGCCCTCAAGAGGAGAATTATCTGGTCTTCGAAGATGCTCCAGAATTTATGGAAGATCACACCCAGACTACTTCGCTGGAAAACGTGGACTCCAAGGTGAAAGCCGCTCAGGAGCAGCTCCTGGAGCTGCGCCGCCAGCAGGAGGAGATCGAGCGCCAGAAGCAGCACCTGGAAGCCCTGCGCGTGAAGCAGGAGCGCTTCGTGGCCGGCAAGCGCGAGCTCATGGACAAGATCAGCCGCTCCGCCAGCCTCGTGGAGCGTGAGCTCTATGACGCCCAGAAGCGCGTGGAGGAGTTTGCCCTGACGCACGATGAGTTCCGCCGCCATCTGGAAATTTTGAAATCGCTCCAGCCTGAGAAGTGGCACCGCGCCCAGGTCAGCGAAGAGCTGGACAATGCCCTGGCCGCCATCGAAGACGCCGAAAACGGCTACGCCAAAGGCATCCGCCGCCTGCACGCCATGGGCCCGCAGGAGCCCATCTCCACTGGCTCCTCCAGCATGGACGAGGGCGGCGTCTCCGTGGCAGCCCCCTCCTATTTCGCTCCCGAGGCCGATGACCTCAAGACCTGGATGCGCCGTGGCTTTGCCTTCACCCTGCCCCTCATGGGCACCGTGATCGTGGCCATCGTGCTCATCCGCCTGATGTTCTGATCTCTGCCGCCTGGCAGAGTGTCTGATTCCACCCCGTCTTCAAATCCTTCCGCTGCACGCCTATGTCACTGTTTTCCGGCAATCGCAAAGTGCGCTCCCGCCGCGCCAAATCTGCTCAGGAACAACTGAAGCAGGAGGAATCCCCCAAGCGCAAAAGCCGCCAGCTGGCCCGCCGCTCTGATGAGCTCAGCGACCAGATCCAACGCCTGGAGTGCTTCATCACCGACGCCCCGCGTCTCAAGAGCAAGCACCGTTTGGAAAACATCAACATGGTGCCGCCGATGGAGCTCCCCTCCCCAGCTCCTCGTGGCAAGCGCCGCGTCCCCATCGCCCAGCAGCGCGCCCGTCGCAGCGTCCAGTTCCGCATGCTCACCGAGGGCCTGATCGTCCTCGGCTCCATCGCCGCCGTAGTAGGCTGGCTGAATCAGTGGTTCCACCTCTGGCGCTGAGAAAGCACCGGCCGGGATCACACGACACAAAAAAATCCAGCTGATGACCAGCTGGATTTTTTATTGCCCGGTTGCAGCGCAACCGGGCTGAAGATCTGTCACAAAGCCGACGATTACAGCTTGCCCCAGCGCTTGAGCAGTGTGGTGGCCATGTCGGCAGGAGAGTCGGAAACCGCGATGCCGCACTCGGCAAGAATGCGCTTCTTGGCGGCAGCGGTGTCGTCTGCGCCGCCGATGATGGCACCGGCGTGGCCCATGCGGCGGCCTGCAGGAGCGGTGGCTCCCGCGATGAAGGCGGCGATCGGCTTCTTGCAGTTGTCCTTGGCCCAGCGTCCGGCTTCCACTTCGGCATTGCCGCCGATTTCACCGATCATGATGATCGCTTCGGTTTCCGGATCGTCGTTGAACATCTTCAGCACGTCGAGGTGGTTGGTGCCGTTCACGGGGTCACCACCGATGCCGACGCAGGTGCTCTGGCCGTAGCCGCGGGTCGTGAGCTGCCACACAGCCTCATAGGTCAGGGTGCCGGAGCGGCTGACCACGCCCACATTGCCACGCTTGTGGATGTAACCAGGGGCGATGCCGATACGGCAGCCGCCATGAGATTTCTCGCCGTGGCCAGGGGTCACCAGGCCGGGGCAGTTCGGACCGATCAGTCGGGTCTTGCTGCCCTTCATGGCGGCCTTGACCTTGATCATGTCATTCACAGGGATGCCTTCGGTGATGGCCACCACGAGATCGAGGCCAGCATCCACACCTTCGAGGATGGCGTCTGCAGCAAAGGGAGGCGGCACAAAGATCACGCTCACCGTGGCACCGGTCTCACGGGCTGCTTCGGAGACGGTGTCAAACACCGGCACCTTCTTGCCGCTGTGCTCAAAGACCTGACCACCCTTGCCCGGGGTCACACCCGCCACGAGCTGCGTGCCGTAGTCGATGGATGCCTTGGCATGGCGGGAGCCGAAATCTCCGGTGATGCCTTGAACAAGAATGCGGGTGTCAGTTTCAACAAGAATGGCCATCGGGATGAGTCGGTAAGGGGTTTGGGGGCGTAAAAGCGCCGCATCATAGGAGTGTGCTCCGCTGCGTCAAGGCGGCGAGACGGAATAATCTCACAGCAGCAGCCAGAGCTTGGGCAGAAACACCATCAGCCCTACGCCTAGCGCTCCCAGCGCCGCCATCAGCACTGCACCCGCCGCAGCATCCTTCGCACGGCGGATGGCCTCCTCCCTCTCCTTGCTCACGCGGTCCGCCAGCACCTCCAGCGCGGTATTCATGAGCTCCGCCGCCCAGACCATGCCCGTGGCCAGCATGACGGCGCACCACTCCCAGGCAGCCAGCCGCAGCCACAGCCCCAGCGCCAGCACCAGCACCGTGGCCCCGGCATGAAACTGCAGATTGCGCTGCGTTTTCAGCGCCCACACCACCCCCGCCATCGCAGGTCCAAAACTGCGGAGCACGGAGACGAGCCAGCGATGCATGGTGCCAGTTTAGAACTACTGGGCTCCAGCAGGCTTGTCACCGGGCACTTCAGGCACGCTGCCCGGCTCGGACACCTTCTTCACCAGCATCCGAAACTCCTTCAGCCAGTTGTTAGCGTCTGGATGGCTGGGATACGTCTGAATGACCTTCAGCATGTCCGCCATCGCATTGACGGCGTTGACGTCGTTTTTTACAAGATAGTTGTCTTTCTCCCACAAAAGGCGAGGCCCGGCATCCTTGCTAAATTCATTAAACTCAGACTCACTCATGAGAGCTTTGCGCATGGTCATTTCGGCACTGATGCGTGCATCCCATTGGGCGGATAGATCCGTTGGCTTTTCCGCCAAATAATAAGGGAAAATAGCATTCGTGTAAATCCCCTTTACACTCAGAGGCTGATACTCCCACTCTTCACGTTTGAAGAAATCATCCAAAGAGTAGGCTTTGGCAAAAACCGATTCTTTTACAGACTGCCTCAAGGTGGCAACTGAATCTCCCACGAAGAAATCAGCTTCAGGCGCTTTGCGATTTCCTTTGCCGTCTTTTTTATCGTTGTCCACCAAGGCACCCGAAGCAGTATGAGAAGCGGTGCCCTGAATGGCAACCGCAGCCTTGCCAAGGTAAGCTTGCAACGACGTCACAATTGGAGCCAATTTTTTGGGTTCTTCAATATCCTGCGCTTGAATGGAAAGCACCAGATATTCCAACTGCACCATCAGGGCGCGCTTATAATCCTCATCCTTCAGGGCAATTTCATGCTTGGTACGCCAGTCTGCGAAATCAGCCTGTTTAAGGTTTTTACGCTCAAATTTGACCAGCTTGACACAGTCTTGAAAAAGCGCCACCGCCGCTGCAGGACTGGCCATGCCCTCACGAAACTTTGCCATCGCAGCACCAAACACCCCTCCTCTGCCCTTGCCGATTTGAGTCTCCACCTTCTCCAGCTCTTTGAGAATATGCGAGGTCTGAGCCGGAGTCAGGATCACCTTGAACTCAGGTGCAGGGGTTTCCGTGACACCGGGAGCAGCGATTTGCGCAGACGCTGAGGTGGCCAGCACCGCGACAGTAAGAGGCAGGAATTGGGTCAATTTCATGGTTGGTCTAAAAATAAACACGTCAAAACGCGATTGGGAGCACGAAAAATCTTTATCTGTCAAAAATCACCCCTCTCAACGAAGCAGCCGCTCACAAACTTGGACTTGGATCACGAAAGTGATCGTATATTTGTTCATCCGCCATGACACGACTCACTTTCCTCGCCGCTTTCATCTCCTTCTGCACCCTGCCAGCTCTGGCTGGCGATGCGCCCATCAGCTACATCGCAGAGATGACTGGCATGGTCTGCGCCGGCTGCAAAGACCATGTGACCGCCTCCTTCACCAAGCTCGAAGGCGTGACCAAGGTGCAGATCGTCCCCGGTGAAAAAGCCGGAACACAAAAGGTCACCGTCACCTCCACCTCCGCCACTCTCACCAAAGAACAGGCCATCGCCACACTCGGCAGTTCCGCCAGCACCTACATCGTGCATGATTGGAAGAAGACCGATCAGCCCGCCAATTGAGAGGCTGAAACAGAGAAAGTGAAAACAGCAGCCAAAATCGCTTGCGAGTATTCCTGACTGCGCCACTATCCGCGCTCTCCGTTTCCCGGAGCAACCAAATTTGGACAGGTGTCAGAGTGGTCTAATGAGCACGCCTGGAAAGCGTGTGTAGCCTAAACAGCTACCGAGGGTTCGAATCCCTCCCTGTCCGCCATTTCATCGCGAAGCGATGACCTCATTAATACAAGGGATGAGAACCCGGCCCAAAAGGTTTGAGCCGAAGCTGCGCAGCAGCTGAGACAGGCGAAGCCAATCCCTCCCTGTCCGCCATTTCTTCCTCGGCTTGAGGAGACAAGAAATATCAAAGCCGAGTCACTTGAATGACTTACTGGCTGAAGCGATGATCTCCGCTTTGTAATTTAACGATGAATCGCCCTGAAAAAATATAGCTTGGGATCATCATCTCAGGCATTGCCTCTTTCGTGATTATCGGCAGCCAAGTCCTTTACGGCTATGCGGCGATCCTCTCCTGGGCGTTCGTGAGCAACATTCTTGCCCTGTGTTTAAAATGCAAAGCATGCGGCGAAAGCCTGATCACCACCAAGCACGGGTATTGCAAGTCATGGCGATGGGGACGATGCGACCACTGCGGCAAGGTGCAGTGAAGTGACCGTCACCACGAGGGAATCTTGCCCCTGGGCTTGCAATCCCAAAACAGCGCCCAGCCTTTGCAGCCAGCCCCAATGCCGCCTCGTGTGGCCGGCTGAGCCCCGCCCCCATCACGGAAGTTCAAATTCTGAACACCCACCGCCTCATTGCCATTTTTAGACAAAAATTAGGCACAGCAATTGCGTTACCCCGCCTAGATAAGGCTTGCTTTATCTATCGCACACCTACATACACTATTTAAATATATGGGAAACGTGAACCATTTTCACCATACTCAACCTACACCAAACACCCAACAATGATCCGTTTTGCCATTCTGACGTTGTTTGCCACCACCGCATCGCTCAAGGCCATCGAAACCAAAGGTGGCAGGCCTAACCTTCTGGAAAATGCCAGCTTCATGAATGCCATGTCCTCTTGGAATGTGACGTCTCATGAAAACCTCGGCAAAGTGGCGCTGGACAAAGAGATCAAGCGCGGAGACACCCCCAGCCTGCGCATCACAAACCCGGGCGCGAGTGACACCTTCTGCAAGCAGAGCGTCAAAGTAAAGCCTGGCATGCGCTATCGGTTCTCAGGCTACATCAAAACCAAGGACGTCGTGGTCAAAGGCGGCCAGGCTGCCAACCTCTCTCTGGACGGCGGTTATGAGCGCTCCCCATCGCTGGACGGCTCCGAATCTTGGAAGAAAGTGGAGTTTGAATTTGATTCAGGCCCTTCGGACACCGTTCAAGTGGGCTGCAGACTCGGTGGTTGGTTCAGTTTGACCACCGGCACCGCCTGGTTTGATGATCTCAAGCTGATCGAAGTGGGCAAAAGCAGAAAGAACTGACTTTCCGCTCATGCCCTCGGCATTCTGGGAGACTTATCACTTCAGCCCTCAGATCATCCCCAGCTTCATCTTCCCTTCGATGCTGATCATGCCCTGATTCCAGGCAGGATCCCACACCAGCTCCACAGCGGCGTCGTCCATGTCTTCGATGGTCATGATGCGGCTCTGCGCGTCGGCGGCGATGGTGGGGCCCATGCCGCAGCCTGGGGCGGTGAGGGTCATCTTCACCACGGCCTTGTTCTTGCCTTCCGCATCAGTCTCCACCTTGCAGTCATACACCAGACCGAGATCCACGATGTTCACTGGGATTTCGGGGTCATAGACGTTTTTGAGCTGGTTCCACACCTGGCCTTCGAGATCGCTGATGTCTCCGGGGATGTTGGAGGAGCTGCTGTCCTGCTCCTTCTTGCCGGCTTCAGGATCGATGCCGAGGGCATCTGCATCCACCGCCTGGATGCGAGCCAGACCAAAGTCCGTGGCCACCGTGTAGGTGCCGCCCAGAGACTGGGTGATGATGACCTTCAGTCCGATGGGCAGCTTGATCAGATCGCCGCTGGGAATCTGGATGGCATCAACTTCGCGTTTGAGTTCAATGGAGGAGTGCATGTGTGAAAAAATGTCGAATGAGTGAATGATGAAGAACCAGCCTAGCTGGTGAGCACGATCTTGATCTTGCCCTGTGTTTTGCCTGCGGCGCTGAGCGCGTCCGCCAGCGTGCCGGACTGATCCGCCACCACGGGTGTGGCGGCTGCGGGCGCAGCTTTCTGCTCGGCCTCCAGCGCGGCGCGCAGGGCGCCTTCCACCATCTGGCCGCAGTGGATCTTCATGGGCGGCAGCGGGCCGAGCGGCTTGCTCAGCTCCTCGGCGGAGAGAGTCAGCGCCTCCTCCTTCGTCTTCCCACGGATGAGCTGCGTGGCGATGCTGGCCACGGCGATGGCCGTCTGGCAGCCAAAGCTCTGAAAGCTGGCCTTGTCGATCACCTTCTGCCCGTCCTTGTCCTTGTACTTGATCCACATGCGCACCATGTCGCCGCAGTCCGGGCTGCCCACCGTGCCCACGGCATCGGCATCGGGCATCTCTCCCAGGTTCTGGGTGTCTGTCAGGGCTTGCTGGAGTGCGGCTTCGTCCATGGGGATAAATCAGTCTTCGATTTCGATACGATAACGCGGCAGGCTTGGATCAATCTCACAGCTGTAGGCATCAATGCCACCCGTGAGACACTTCGTTTCCGAAAAGCCATGACCGATGAAATAGGCCGCCGCATCCAGCGAGCGTGAGCCCGTGTGATCGTAAAGCACATACGTCTGCGCCTTGTCCCCGTTGGTAAAGAGATCCTGCACCAGCTCCTGGGTCAGCAGGCGCGCGCCGGGCAGCTTCACCGCTTCGTGCTCCTCACGGGTGCGCACGTCCAGCAGCACCAGCCCCGGCTTGGTGCGCAGCAGCGTCACCAGATCATGTGGGGAGACCTGCAGCGAGGAGTCGCTCTGGTGGCTCTCCTGAATGTGCGCCACCGCCTCCGCCACCGGGATGTTTTCATTCCGCTCACACACCTGCGCCAGCGTCTCCCCCGGCTGAAAGCCGCAGCTCCGGCAGCCCCCGATGTGGTAGCGCGCAAACAAAGCCCGCTGCGCCCCAGGGTAGGCCTGGAGCACCTGGCTCATGGTCATGTCGCCAGTCAGCGGCGGAAGTTCAGCAGTGGGCATGGTGGGGAAAAAACGAGAGGGATGGATGCCATAATGGTAAAAGCAGCCAATGCAAGCGGCACGGGGCGGCCAAAGCTCATGCTGGATCAAGAGGCGAGCCTCGCCCGCCACCTCATTTCGTCATTGATTCACACCGCCCCCTAAGGGTTCCCTGCTGTCGTCGGTCTCGATTCTCTCGGCTCGACATTCCGCATTCTGCGTTCACTTTACACCCCATGTCTCCCGAAAACGAGCCACGCATTCCGGTCCTGCCCACGCTGATGACGGCGGGAAACATTCTCTGCGGTTTCGTAGCCATCCTGCAGATCTTTGACGGACGGCATCTGGCCATGAACCAGCACTACCACTACGCCATCGTTTTCATCCTGCTGGCCTGCCTCTTTGACGCACTGGACGGCCGCGTGGCGCGCATGGGCGGCACCGAGAGCCCCTTTGGCCGTGAGCTCGACTCCCTGGCAGACATCGTCTCCTTCGGCGTGGCCCCTGCCCTGCTCGTCCATGACATCGTGCTCAAGGAGATCGACACCCCCAAGGGCCTCGGCTGGCTCATCTCCTGCGTCTATCTCGTCTGCGGCGCCATGCGTCTGGCGCGGTTCAACTGCCTCGCCGCCGCCGACATCAAATGCAGCATGAAAGGCTTCCGCGGCTGCCCCATCCCCGCCGCCGCCGGCGTCATCTCCTCCCTCACGCTCCTCATCATCTGGCTGGACAGCAACGAGCGCGAGATCGGCAACTGGAAGTACGCCCTCGCCGGACTCATGGTGCTCCTCTCCTACCTCATGGTCAGCAATCTGGAATACCCCAGCTTCAAGGCCGTGAACTGGCGCACCAAGCGCTCCTTCCACTGGGTGCTCGTCTCCATCTTTGTCATTGTCTTCACCGTCATGAACTGGCACTGGATGCCCGCCGTGCTCTTCGTCAGCTACCTCCTCTACGGACTGGCACGCCCCTGGGTCTCGCGCAAATGGCGCCAGGAAATCGAAATCGATGCCGAGACCGTGGAGCTCGACCCCACCGCCGAAACTCTGGCGCTCAATGGCAGCTCAGAGCCCCTGCCGCACCAGGATGGCGACATCACTGCGCATATTTGAACATTTTCGCTTCACGCAGCGCAGGGTTTGTGTCATTGAGGACTACCAATCCCGATGGCAGATTTTTATCAGCACGCGCGCGTGCCCACACTCCACCACCTCGCCCACGCAGACAGCTCTGCACGGGAGGCTGAGATGCTGGACTGGGCGCGGGACAAGCCCGTGGCGCTGATGCTGCCCGCCCTCTATGCCGAGTGCGAGCGCCCTGCCCTGCCCCGCATCCTGGAGGAGGTCTCCCAGGCCGGACACATCTCCGAGGTGGTGCTGAGCATGAACGGCATGAACGCCGCCGAGCATGAGCGCGCGCTCATGATGCTGCGCATGCACCTGCGTGGCAAGACCACCCACGTCCTCTGGAATGACGGCCCCAAGCTCTCCCAGGTGTACCAGAGCATGGATCAGGCCGGGCTGGCCGGACCGCATGCCGGCAAGGGGTCGAATATCTGGATGGGTGCCGCCTACCTCCACGCTCGCGGGTTCAAAGGCATCATCGTCAGTCATGATACGGACATCATGAACTACAGCCGGGACATCCTCTGGCGGCTCTGCTACCCGCTGCTGCACCCGCGCATGAGCTACCGCTTTGCCAAAGGCTACTACAGCCGCGTCTCAGACCGCCTCTACGGCCGCGTCACACGCCTGCTCATCTTCCCGCTCGTCCAGGCCTGCCGGGACGTGCTCGGCACCAAGCCCCTCCTCGAGCACCTGGACAGCTTCCGCTACCCGCTCTCCGGCGAGTTTGCCGCAGACATGTGGGCCCTGGAGCGCTTCTGCCTGCCGGGCGGCTGGGGGCTTGAGATCGCCATCCTGTGCGAGGCCTTCCGCCACCTCCCCGGAGACCAGCAGTGCCAGGTGGACCTCGGCTTCCACTTTGAGCACCGCCACCGCAGCCTGGCACACGACCAGATCGGCATCAACGAACCCGGCCTCATCACCGCCGCCGCAGACGTGGCGCGCTGCCTCGTTTATCAGGTGCTGCGCGAGGCCGAACCCCGCTCCGCTGAAGGCCTCCTGCGCCACATCATCGAGCGCTACCGCCCCCGCGCCGCCGAGTGGCTGCAGCGCTACGAGCACGTGGCCCTGCTCAATGGCCTCAACCACGACCTGGCGGAGGAAAGCGCCGCCGTGGCCGCCTTTGCCCAGGCCCTGGACCGCCTCGTGCAGAGCGTGGGAAAAAATTCCCTCCACGTCCCCGCCATGCGGGACACCCCTGCGCGCACTCTGGCCAAGATCCCCGGTCTCGCAGAGGCCATCGTCGCCAGCGCCACCGCTGTCTGACAAGACTGCCGCCATCAGGCTTGCTTGGTCGTAAAGTTCTGATTATAAACAAGGTCGCCAATAAATATTTGGCCACCCCTTGCATGAAGATCCCACGCAGGACTGCAGCAGCCAGGCGCCAGACAGCCGCCTCTGCTTCTACGTCTTCGCATGAGGCAGTCGCCCCGCCTCTGGCAGACATCTATCACCATGCAGATGCCGCCCTCTTCAGTCTCGCCATCGCGCCACGCCGGCTCTTTCGCCTGGAGAGTGCCAGCCACCGGCTTCTTGACCTCGCCGGTCTTGGCAAAAAGTCTGTGCTCGGAAAGACGCTGGCAGAGCTGCTGCCGCAGCCAGTTTTAGCCCGTGTGCTGAAACACTGCCGCAAAGCCATCCGCACACGCAGCACCGTGCGCTGGGAGGAGTCCTGCCCCCTCAAGTCCGGCACCCGCCACGGCCAGATCTCACTCACCCCTGTTCAAGATTCCTCCGGCCGCATCACCCATCTATCCGGCTGCATCCACGACACCACCGATCATCGCAAGGCCGAGCAGGCCCTGCTGCAGACCGAAGAGCGCTACCGCCGCATCGTGGAAACCGCACTCGAAGGCGTCTGGACCATCGACGCACGTTCCCTCACCGACTACGTCAATCCCAAGATGGCCCAGATGATGGGCTACAAGGCCGCCGAAATGATCGGCCGCCCCATCAGCGACTTTCTCGATGATGAAGGCAAGGCGCTGCTCACCGCGCACATCAAGAACCGCAAAAACGGCATCTCCGACCACTTCGAGTTCAAATACATGCGCAAGGACGGCTCAGCGCTCTGGGCCTTCGTCTCCACCAATCCCATCTACAACTGCGAAGGCGAATACATCGGCGCCATGGCGCTGCTCACCGACATCTCCTCTCGCCGCGCCGCAGAGGCCGCCATGCAGGAGAGCGACTCCCAGTTCCGCGCCATCTTTGAGCAGGCAGCCGTGGGCGTGGCCCTGGTGGACAGCAGCAGCGGCCGCTTTCTCAGCGTCAATCAGCGCGCCTGCGAGATCTCGCGCCTCACACGCAGCCAGCTCCTCTCCAGCAGCTTCAAGGCCGTCATGCATCCTGATGACTTCCGCAAGCTGCAGGAAATGATGAACCAGCTCAGGTCAGGGCGCATCACCACCTGCACCATCGAAAAGCGCTGCCTGCATGCCGACGGCACCACCACGTGGGTCAGCCTCACCATTTCTCCGATGTGGAAGAGCGGCGAGCCACCCTCCCGCTGCGTGGCCATCATGCAGGACATCACTGCGCGCAAGCAGGCTGAAAGCTCCCTCGCACGCACCACCGAGCTGCTGGAGCGCACCGGAGAGATGGCCCGCATCGGCGGCTGGGAGCTGGATGTGGCCACGCGCAGGCTCTTCTGGTCCTTGGAAACCTGCCGGCTTTTTGAGATCGGCTCCACCCAGGCCCCCAGCGTGGAAAAAGCCATTGATTTTTACACTCCTGAGGCACGGCCCGTCATCCGGGATGCCGTCCAGAAAGCCATCGATCACGGCACCTCCTACGATCTGGAGCTGCCTGTCGTGACCGCCAAAGGCCGCCACTTCTGGGCGCGCTCGCAGGGCACCGCAGTGCGTAAAAACGGCCGCACCGTGCAGCTCATCGGCACCTTTCAGGACATCACCCCGCACCGGCAGGCGGAGCAGGCCCTCGTCGAGAGCGAGGTGCGCTTCCGCACCATTTTCGAGCAGGCCGTCGTCGGCGTGGGCCTCATGGATCTGGCCACCGGTCGCTTCATCGATGTCAATCTCCGCTACGCCACCATCGTGGGCCGCAGCCGCAGGGAGATGTTGCGGCTTTCCGCAGAAGAGCTCACTCATGCCGAAGACCGGCCCCGGCACCGCCGCATGTACAAGCAGCTCAAGTCCGGGGCCATCTCCGAGTTTCATCTGGAGCAGCGCTGCCTGCGCCCGGACGGCTCCGAAGTCTGGGTCAATCTCAACGCCTCACTCCTCAGCCCCCTCACCGGGCGCGCCGACCAGATGCTCGTCATGGTTGAGGACATCACCAGCCGCAGGCTCGCCGAGGAAAACTTCCGCCGTGAGCAGGGCTTCAATGAGATCCTCGCCAGCCACACCTCCGCCATCATCATCCTCATGGACCGCCGCGGCCACATCATGCACGTCAATGACGCCGCGCTGCAGCTCACCGGCTTCAGCCGCAGGGAGATCGTCGGCAGGCCTCCGCCATGGGACTCCCACTTCATGGAGAAGGCGGAAAAAGACCGCGCCAAAAAGCGCTTCAAGGAAATGCTGGCCGGGAAAAACGTGGAATCCCGCGAGGTCTCCCTCATCAGCAAAGATGGCAGGCGCCACATCGTGGCCCTCTCCAGCATCGTCACCAAGGCGCCCGACGGCGGCGTGGACCGCATCATCATCACCGGCACAGACCTCACCGAGCGCAACCGCCTCCAGAAGGAGATCCTCAAAATCTCCGAGCAGGAGCAGGCGCGCATCGGGCACAATCTGCACGATGGCGTGGGCCAGACCATGACCGGCATCTCCAGCCTCATCGAGGCCCTTGCCGGAGAGCTCAGCGGCAGCCAGCGGGAGAGCGCCGCGCGCATCCACCATCTCATGCAGCAGGCCATCCAGGAGGTGCGCCACATGTCCCACAGCCTCTCCCCCGCCTCCGTGAAAAATCGCGGCCTCGGCGGCGCGCTGCATCTGCTGGCGGAGACCATCCGCACCAATCACCGCACCTCATGCACCTGCGAGGTGAACCCCGACATCAAGATCGAGGACCCTGAAAAAGAAACACACATCTACCGCATCGCGCAGGAGGCCGCCAACAACGCCCTGCGCCACGGCCGCCCCACCAGCATCCGCATCTCCCTTCAGAAACAGGGGGAGGAAAACGCCGTGCTCAAGATCGAGGACAACGGCCGCGGCCTCAGCAGGCGCGCCACTGCACATCCCGGCATTGGCATGCGCGTCATGGACTATCGTGCCAACCTCATCGACGGCAGCCTCACCGTCAAAAAACGCACCGGCGGCGGCGTCAGCGTGATCTGCAGGTTTCCGCATGAGGCTTGAGAGCCTGGGAGAAAACGCACACGCAAGCGGCTTTTGCCACCTGCACCTCTGATAAAAAACAGAGGTGGCTCGGGACGGAATCGAACCGCCGACACGGGGATTTTCAATCCCAAAATTAGACTGCACCACCCCCTGGAAAATCAAGGCCTACAGCCCAAAAATAACCACAGGCATACAATCCAGCACACATTTTCAATCACCTCCAAACCCCAGCACTTTCCGCATCGCCAACCGCCGCTGAGCCACCACTTTGGCATTCAGCCGGTCCTGCAGTTGATCCCGTGTTGCCTCCGGTAGGCTCTCTTTGATCGCTTGCACTTCCCGCACAGCCTGACGAATACCCGGCCCTGCGGTTTCCACGAGCTTGTATCGCTCTTCAGGTGTCAGCACTCCAGCGGCAGCACGCCCTAACTTGCTCTCTCTGGCGTTCCTCCACTCGCCCGCCTTGGTCATCTGCTTCTCCATCGCGCCGAGATAGGTTCCGACGTCGATCTGGTTGTCCAAACCCGGCAGCCAGAGCTTTTGCCTTGCCAGCCACAGGGTCTGCTCATCCTCTCCCTGTCCCGTGGCCAGACGCTTCATGATTGGCAGACGCTGCAGTGCGTCGAGCTTCACCGGCTCGCCGAAAATGTTCAGTGCAGGTTTGCCCACCAGTTCACGGATCACAGGCACGTCTTTCAGTAGTGCCGCTGTCATCGTGGCATCATCGATTTTGTCCCCATGAAAGAGCTCGCTCACATCTCTCAGCAATCCTTGCGCCGGAATGAACCCGCTCGCTGTGCGAGTGAGTACCTGTGCAGCGCTGCGCTGTCCTTCCAAAAGGTTGAACAGGTCATTGATGCTGCTCAGCACCCCCGTCTTCAGCAGCGCCTGCGGAGAGGTCCCCAGCGCGTAGGCCGCCGCTCCCAGCGCGTGCTCTTCCTTGCCCTTCGGATTGTATCGCAGGTAGTCCATCGCATTGCCGGCTACGGCAAACACGAGCGACAGCGGCGTCTCAGCATAGGACACGTAGCTGTCCCCGATCTTGATCGTGAAAGGGCGCCAGCCCTTGGGCATCTGATCGCGGCGCGCTTTCGTGCCTGGACCCATGCCATAGATCATGAAAGGGACTTCGTCATCATCCCGATCGCGCAAGGCCAGTGCCCAGCCCCAGCACAGGCCTGCGCCTAATGTGCCGAGCATGCCGGAGGCGATGCGCTGGCGTGCCTCCCAGGCGTCGAAGTCCACTTGGCTGCGGTCCAGCCCATGCCTGGTAAAGCGCCCCAGAGTTCCGCGCACAATGCCCACTGGCGTATAGTCCAGCGCCGTGCTCGTAACATTGGCTACGATGTTCACAAAGGGAATGAAGGGCGTCAGCACCCGAATCGGCCCCCACGGGCTAGGGATCGAGAGCCGCTTGTGTGCATCGTTGATCAATCCGGCCACGGCGCCCATTGTTCCCTCGGGTGCCTGCGTGAAAGTGGTCAGGTCACCAAACCTCGATGCCTTGGCAGTCAGATCCACCGGCCGCGCAGCCTCCATGATCTCCCACGTCCTGCGGTCCAGATCCCGGCTGCTCCACACTCGTTTCGAGGCCCCCAGCTCCGCCCGGGCTTGAGCCTCGGCATTCTGTGCCCGCGTCATGCCGTTCCCCAGCTGCTCGGCGAGGTAGTCGGCAAACTCGCCACCATTCGCTTTTGTTTGGGTGCTTGCATAGCGTGCCGCTTCCAGCCAGGCACGTCCTTCCTTGGCCGTGTGATAAAAGAACCCGTCGCCAGCCCCCAGTGCACGAAACACAAACCGGCCCAGAGCGATGCCGTTTTTAAACCTCTCCCCCCACGTCTGCGGGCTGTCGCTGTGAATCAGCTCCAGTGTCTGGCCGCTGCCGAAATGCAGGTCACCTTTGTATGGGACAATGCCGGTCTTCAGCGTGTTCACAGCTTCAGCCTTCCCGCGCCTCGCTCCCTCATACATCCCCCGGATAAAATGCCACGTCTCACGTGGATTATGCGTTGCTCCCACGGTCAAAGTTTTCAGCACCAGCTGCACCGCATTGCCAAAGACGTTCACTCCCTGCGTCGTCAAACCGCTCAGCACATTCGCATACCAGAAGGCCGTCAAGATGTCGAGGGCTGGAATCCCTTTCCACATCGCCAGCTCGCTCATCAATTTTGTAGTGGCCTCCTGTTTCATGAAGCCCTCAGGTGCGGCTTTCTGCGCTTCGATCAGAGCCTTGACCCGCTTCCGCGTTTCATCGTCCATCTGTGGCAGGTCGAACGCCTCGGCAAAGGCCTTGAGAAATTGCGGCCGGTCCAGTGTTCCGAGTTCGTGCGCATCGAAGAGTTTGCTCAAAAACTTCGGCATGCGGCTCTTGGCTTTGCCCGGCAGCTTTGGCTCCAGCTGCTTCATCAGGCGGTCTATTGCCCTCTCCCTGGCCAGCACTGCTAGCGCCTCACGCTCTTTGTCCAGCAGGCGTTGCAGCTCGGTCGCGTCTGCATCGCTTGCCCCCAGTTCCATCGCCTTTGCTTTCAGGTCTGGGAGTGCATCAGGCTTGGCCTTGATGTAGTCCCGGATGATCTGGCTAAGCGCGCCCGTTCGCGCCGGTTTGTCCGGCAGTCCACCTCCGCTGTGACGCACCGTCATGCGGTCGATGTGGCCTTGAAGCTGCTGCTGGAAGGCATCCAGTTCGCGCTGCTTCACATTGGCATCAGATAGCGCTGCCTTGGCGGCGCGCTCCAGATCTAGCAGCCGCTGTAGTTCCACGGCTTGAGATGGCTCCAGGCCAAGATGACGGGCTTTCCCGTTGAAATCGGGAAGCTGGTCAGGCTTGGCCCCCAGATAATCGCGGATGAGCTGGCTAAGCGCGCCGGAACGGCTCGGTTTGCCAGGCAGTCCGCCGCCACTATGTCTCACGGTCAGGCGGTCGATCTGCTCCCAGGCCTGCCGGGACAGTTCGTCCGCCTGGCGTTTCAGAGCCCTCGCGCCAGCGGCGGCGGCAGCATCGTCCAGTAGCGAGTGGAGACGGGCGGCCGTGTCCGGCTCGATGCCCAGAGCTTGAAGCGAAGCTTGAAGCGCCGGGCCGTCGATCCGGCCGGCCGTGTAGTCGGCTGCGAGCTTCTGGACCTGGCTCTTCGTGGCTTGCCCGGCTGGTTGCGGAGATGGGTGGGCAGCTTGCTGCCGTTCCATCTGTGCAATGAGACGGGTGGCGAGCGCTTGGGGATCGACGCGCCCTGGTTTCTTCTGGCTTGGTGGGCGCGGCTTGCCCGCTTCCGCCGCTTTGCGCTGCTGGCGTGCCTCTGCCTTGGCAAGATCAGCCTGGGCACGCTGGCGGCGTTTCTCGGCCTTCTGGGCGCGTTTTTGGGCCTGGGCAGTGTCTGCTGGAGTCGTAGCCTGCGTAGCCTCCAGCTGCGCTGCTGAGGCCTCCTGTGCGGCCTGGGCGAGCTGCTGGCGGAGTTCGGCGACTTGTCGCTGCAGCTCCGCGAGCTGGTCGGCGGCGGTTTCCCCCAGCGCCTCGGCGGCCACGTCATCTCTCTCTTCCGCCGCCGTGGCACTCACTTCATCGGCGAGCTTCGCCGGATCTTGTCCGGTCTGCATGGACATCTGTTTCTCACGCGCGGCATGCACCTGGCGTTCAAACGAGCGCAGCACACCCTCGGAGCTCATCCGGGTCCACATCCCAAACACACGCACCGCCTGCCCCAGCTTGGTCCCCTTCTGTTCGATCCACTCCGCCGTCTCGTGCAGCAGGTCATCGAGGTAGGCCGTATCCCCTCCCCCTGCCTGTTCAGTTTGGCGGATCGTTTCGTCCAGGTGCAAGATGAGCTGCAGTCCGATGGCCACACGGTCAGAGTCCGACAGCCCGCTCTCCGGATCAGTCATCACGGCATAGGCCGCCTCCGGCCCCTCCCGGTCGATGAAATCATTTGCCCGCTGCTGCCATTCGGCCTCAGACTCCACGCGGTAATTGCCGCCCACACTCTGGCGCCAACTCTGTCTCAGCCGATCATCGGTCTTCAGCCTTTGGCCAAAGGTCGTCTTTTCCCACTCGTTTACTGAGCTTGCGCCGGGGCCGCCGTCACCGGCTTGTCCTGGGGCTTCATGGGTGTCGGCGGCTTGCTCAGCCCCTCCATCACCAGCTTGCCTATCTCGGCCCCAAACTCCGCCGCGGATCGCTTCTTGCCGCTCTTGGGTCCAGAAACCGGTTTGCCTGCGTTCGTCGAGTTCATGATCAATCTGAATATGCACCCGCTCCCGGGCATCGTCAAGCGAGCCATAGCCCCGCGCTCCCAGCCCTTCCGGTGTCAGCGTCTTCAGCACATCGCCGCTGTTGTCGATCAGATGCACGTCCACATTCGGATTGTTCGCATAATCCTTGGCCAGCTTCAGCACGGTTTGCTGTGCTCGGTAGTGCAAGTCCGCCATCTTCTCCGCGTTCGTCTCCCGCCCCGTTCTCTCGTAGCGGTCCATCATGAACCTCGCCGCCTTCTCAATCGGCGTGTGGATGTAGCTGATCGTCACCGTGCCCCCCTTGGCCAGCACCCGGTCAATCGTCGCCTTGGCATTGGCATGCGTCGCCATCGGCGCATCAATCACCACATCCGCCTTGCTCGCGATTTCTGGCGACTGCTCCAGTGCATGGCTCTTTCCGCTCGCAGGTCCTCCCGCGATAAATGCCACCTCGCCCCCCTCCGGCATCGCATCGATCGCTCTCCGTGTAGCCTCGCGTGAGAGCGCCGCCACCAGCGGGTCAGTGGCCTGCGTGAAGTCCGTGCCTTCATGCTCCGGACTGCGCAGCATGTCCCGCATCTGGTCGGCGTCGATCACATTGCCATGCTTGGCCTGGTAGTCTTCCAAAAATGTCTCAGTGTCAGGTGCCTTCGCCTTCAGAATCGCCTGACTCTTCCGCTGCAGATCCCCTGGCAGGCTGGCAATCCCGCGCTGCAGATCCTCCGTTACATTTTGCGGCCCCGCCTTCTGCATGGGTTCAATGCCCGGGCCAGCACCCCCGGCACTTGCAGCATTCTCTCCACCCAAGGGTGCAGCTTCAGTTGCTCCTCCAGGCTGCGTACTCTCCGCAGCCGGGCCATTTGCTTCATTCGGTGATGCATTGCCATTGCTTGAAAACCTCCTCATTGCATACCCCGCCCCCGCTCCGGCGGCAGACATCGCGCCTTGCCCCACCGCCCCCAGCGCCCCGGCTTCCAGCACCTGGCCGCCGCTGGCATTCGGGTCTTGCAGGTACTCCGTGCCTGCCTCTTGCACGCCTTCCTTCAGCATGCCTGTCCTGGCCGCTTTCCACGCGTTCTCACCGCCTCTCGCAGCTCGCAGCGCCTTGGCTCCTCGTAGCACGGGCAGCGCTGCGGTGAGCAAATCTATCGGACTCTGCTGCATGTCCATGCTTCGCTGCACCATCTCCTTGCCCAGACCTTCGTCGGCTTTGGCGATGGCTTGTGCATCGTTGCTCTGCTCGGCCACCCACCGCTTCACTCGGCTGCTGTGTTGCGTGTCCGTCTCTGACACCCTAGCCTTGAAGGCCTCCCAGCTCGCCGGATCTCGCGTGGCCACGTAGTCTGCCAGCATCTCACGCGGACCGGCACCGCCCGTGTCGCTGTGTGCCATCCACGGATTGCGATCGCTCTCCAGCCAGGCGCGCACCTTCTGCGGGTCCGGCTTGCCCATGTGGTCGGCTTCCACCGCCTTCTTCGCCATGCCGTGCGTCAGCGCATCGATCCACTTCTGCGTCTCGGCATCTGGTTTCCCTTGCCCGTCATAGTCACCGGCAAGCCAGCGCTCCAGCCCTTGCGGGTAGGATCCTTTATCCAGATCACCCTTCAGTGCCTCCAAGGCTCTGTCACGGTAGGACTGCTTGCTCTCCCCAGGCCAGAGATTCGCGCCCAGCACTTCACCATGCGCCAGCTGTTTCAGTCTCTGCCCTGCACCGTCCCACAGGTCCGCCACACCACGCCCCAGCCGCGTTCCGCTGCCGCTGTCGGTGATGCCCAGCGCATCCTCCGCCGCGATCACCCCCGCCGCTGGAGCTGCGGGCGCGGACTTCACGATCTCCTCGACGGCACGGCCTGCAAAATTGAGGCCACGTTTCACCATCCCGCCCTTGCTCGCATCCCACAGCGTTCCCAGCAGCTTCGCCTGGGTGGCAGGCGGTACATTCTGTTCACCCATCCTCGTCGCGATGCTGCGGATAAATTCGGGCCGCTTCTTCTCATCCTCCCATTGGGGCTGGCTAATGACGTGCTTCACGTCCGTTTCCAGCTGCTTGTCATTGTAATGATCTTGCCCCTGTGGCTGCGCATAGCGCGCCGCCTGCTCTTCGTGCAGCTGCTCTGCATAGCTGGTCGCATCCTCCGGTGTTTTAAAGATGCCCAGATGCCTCCCGCTGTCTTGGTATTGCCGGATCGCTTCGTCATCAGACATCAGCTTTCCTTCATCGCTCACGGTGGGAATCAGCACCTCCCCCTCGTGTGTCCCGATGGACATCGAGCGCACCGTGCTGATGCTGCCGTCCTCATTCTGCACCACGGGGCGGTTGTTGAGGTCAATGTTTCCAGGCTGGATTGGATCTGCCATGGTCTTAGAAATTCAGAAAGCTGCTTGGTTTCTCGGCGTTGCCGTTGGCTGTTTTGGGTGCAGAAGACTTCCCGCCTTCCCCCTTCTTCTTCAGCTCTTTCCACCCTGGTGGGATCTCATGATCTGCCGGAAAATCCACGACCTTGCCTTGGTCGTTTACGACTTTCACCGTTGCAGCCTTCGCCGCATGCGGCTCATACGTCCAGCCGCTCTTGCCAAACTGGGCCTTCACCCCCTTGGTCGCCATATCCTGAATATGACGCGAGATGTCATCATGCGTCGGTGCCTTGGGCTTCTCTTGATGCTGCGGCAGTGTGCCCATAGGTCTCCCGTCGGCATGAGGAATCACATAGTCAGTGCCCGGCACTGGGATGGTTCCCACCGTCGGCACTCGCGTACGATCTTGCTCCTGCTGCTGCCGCACACGTTCGGCCTCCATCGCATCCGCCCCCTGTTTCAGGCCAAACATCGTCATCTGCTGCTGCCAGTGCTGGTCAGCCTGATGCTGCCTTGCCTCCTGCTCGGCATTCCACATCTGATACCGGTCCATTCGTTCCTGCTGATTGCGCGCATCGGCGGCTTGCTGGTGCAGCCCAAACATTTCCTTCTGCTGCTCAAAATTCCGCTCGTCACGCCCACGCGCAAATTCCATGCCCTGCTGCTGCTGCTTCAAACCCAGCCTCACACCAGCCATCTCTGCCGCCCCTCGCATGTCTCCATTCGCTACTGCGTCTCGCTCCGCTTGTTCGATTCTTCTCTCCGGGTGTTCTCGCATCGACCGGCCCACCTGACGAGCGGCACGGTTCGACAAACTATTTGCTCCGAAAGGCTCCAACTGCAGCCTCTGCCAGTCGCTCAGAGGCTTGTCTGGAGCGTTGGTACGCGGATCTTGGGCATAATTGTTTATCCGCCCGTCCAGATTAATAAAATCATTGCTCCGGTTCATCGGACTCTGCCCGATAACTGAACCCTCCACCGGCACTGCACCCATGTCTGGCCTTGTTGGATCGATGGGCTTAAGCCTTGGCATGGGGGTCGGCATTGGATCCAGCCCCGGCGCAAACTGCGGCCGTTGTACAGACCCCGGTCCAGGTGCCATTTGTGGCCGCTGCACGCTATCAGGCCATGGCCCCATCGGGCGCAATCCCTTCTCAGATCCGGGCGGGCTGGCAGGCAGCGTCTCATTGCCAGAGCCGCCTCCCCCGGTGCTGCCAGTCGTGCTCGGCATCATTCCAGGGGTTCTAGGGCCAGGAGCCATCTGCCCGCCTGTCATCGGGGAGCCTGACAATCCAGCCGCATCTTCAAACATCGGCCTTTGCGTAGCCCACATCTTTTTCAGCGATTCACCATCATCATCTGGCTTTGCCATAAAATAAGTCCTCCAGTTATTAGTTGCTCAAGTACTCCACACTGCCTGCTTCCTGCAGCGCTTTGACAAGCACCGCCTCCGCCACCCCGTCATGTTCCGCTGGAGGCAGGTAGCTCGCTGGGCGGAAATAATGATGTCTCCCCCCTTGGTTCAGGCTGAAATGATCAAATCCAGCCAGGTTTACCACTCTTACCCCATGCCTCTCCAGCAGCCAGTTCAGCAGCACAAGGCCTGTCGAGGGAATAAGCTTTGTCCGTTGTTCCATTGGCAGCTTTGATGCTGCATAGACACGGGCTTTGATCTCGTCATAGAACGCCACCGGCACCCGCCACACCTCACGCGGATCATACCAGCCAGGAGCACCAGTTGAGCCGTGCAGGTACACGATCCGCTCCGGCTGCTCTGCTTTCACTCGCTGGGCGTTCTCACCGTAGCAGCTCCACAAGGTGGTCTTCTTGCCGCAGTCCGCCTCGAACCCTTGCGTAACATAATCATTGAACCTCACCACTTCATCAAAGGTGTCGATCTTAGCCCCGAGTCCCGAGCCATTGAGAGACGGCCCGTTGCCCACCATCAGGCAGCTGCCATTGATCAGCCTCAAATCTTGCTGAGGACGTTGAATGAACCATGTCGCATACCCTCCCGGTTCATCAAGCACTTGCACCTTCAGCCCTCTCGCCCCCGCAAAGTAGTTCACAGCCTTGTATGTCTTGGGCCATTTTTGCAGGTCATAATCATGTCCGGCCATCGCCCCTCCTCGCTTCACCTTTGACCACCACTGTTCCAGCGTCTTGCCTTCATCCTGGCCGGTGTGCGCGTAGCCATCGATATACACGACGTCGCAGCTGTCATCAGGCATGTGCCGAGCCGCATTTTCAAACGTGCACTTCTGCAGCCTTGCCCGATCACGCCACGCCTGCAGCTTGGCTCTCGCCCGCTTTTCCTCCTCGGCATCATGATGATCGCTCCACCGGTCGATGCCGTGGTACTCAAGATCATTCCAGCATGTAAGCAGCTCCGCCGCAAACTTTCCCGCTGCGACGCCGAGCTCAACAAACAAACCTCCCTTTGGGACCAGTGCCCCTAGTTTTGCACGGTTGGAAATAGTCTGCATCATGGTGGAGGCGGGCTGCAAGGTGGTGGACTGCACGGCGGAGCACTGCACGGTGGTGCGCTGCAACTCGGCGGTGTGCTGCAACTCGGCGGCGTGCTGCTGCTCGGCATCACACTGCTGCTCGGCATCACACTGCTGCTCGGCATCACACTGCTTACGAGTCCGCTGCTTGGAGAAAGACTGATACCCGGACCTGTAGGATTCGAAGGAGATGCCGGCAGCGGTGCCGTCAGGCCACTGCTTGGTCTAGCCTGCCAGCTCTCATTCTTCGCCATGTCGACCGCAGGCGCTTTAACCACCATCACATTGCCACCGGCATAGTTATAGCCAGTCATCCCGGAGCCTATGAGCCTTGGGTTTGCCCTCGGATCAAACTTCATCCGGTCAAAAGGATTATTTCTTGTTTGGATGGGTGTCATGCTAGGCGCTGTTTTTGATCTGCGCGACCTTTGGCGGCCAGACCGTAATCCTCACCGCCTGCCGCACTCCACGAATTGTCTGCACACGTTCATCGCACACATGCTGCCTCCAGCCAACGTGGTTGGTGGCAGGAAAATCCTGCACCTGGTTTAATACGATAGGATGCTCAATCGTCCCTGCGTCAGACAAGACTGTGCCTTGCGATTGTGTCTCAGGAAATCGAATACGTGGGTGCAGACAGGTGATGCTGTCACTGCTGTTCCGCATGCTCCAGCTGACGGTGGTTGGCACCGGCACATCTGTCTTAAAGAACGTGTCAGGAAATTTACGCGGACTCAGAAAGACCTCCATCCTCATGCGGCACGCAAATAGACCGCCTGGAAGTTTGTAAAAGCGTCCGAACAATCTCGGTATCTCCACGATCTTGCCCCCCACTTCCAAAGTAAGAGGCTGAGTTTTGTCCTCGATGAACCCCATTCGAAACAGCACCGGATGCCACTCGTGCAGCTCCACTGTGTTTTCTGTCCGGCTGAAAATCGGTGTCAGCAAGCCATCGTCACCACGGTCCTTCGTAAACCAAAACACATGCCATCCAGGCGGACCGTCCTCATCAACCACAAACACATGATTCTGGCACCACTGTTCAGTGCACCGTGCCCTCTGCGCATATGGAAACTGCTTGTACTTTGTCACCCCGGGAATCAGTGTTTTGTCACCTTTGATCGCACTCTTGGGCACACAGACTCTCAGGTCATACTCCCCGGGTGATTCACTGGACCACGGTTCCACCGGCGATGGCTCAACATTTTCCATAAGTGTTCAGGTCACGAAACTCTCTGCGCCAGATGCATTCCCGGAAACACATGCACCCCGAGAATCGTCCCATCCTTGCAAATCAGGAAGTGCTGCGTCACATCACGGGTCTGAGTCCTCGGCGGCACATGCGCCAGGAGGTCATTCACTGCAGCGGTCAGTGTTCCAGTCATTTGCCCGGCCGTCCCACCACCGCTGAGGACAGAGACTTTCACAGGGTCGATGATATACACGCCAGCGCCATTCATACCCCCGCTGGTGCTGGGAGAATCAAGCCCGCCGCTGGTAATCTGGAACGAGGTTGATCCCCCAAAAATGTCTCGGTAGTGTTCGATGTGGATCTGCTTTACCACCTCGGCATCAACGTACGCATGCGCGATAAGGATCAGCCCTGTCCCCGTAGCTGTGGCGGCTGAGGTCATGGTAAACGTCGTTTCGCTGTCAATGCTCAGCACAAGAGTGTTTGCTGGTATGCCTTTTGCCACCACCCTCATCCCAGGCCAGAGATTCTCCGTGCTCAGCACAATTGCCACATCATCACCTTCGGCGACTTGCAGCCCTGTCACACGCTGGGTTTCCATCACGTTGTTAAACGTGCTTACCAGCATCCCTCCCTGATCGGTGTTATAGCAATCGTAGATCATGATTATTGTTTTATTCGTGAAATGCGCCGCCAGAGCTTCAGCCCAGCAGCCCCTTCATCAGCGCCGCACACCCGCACTGTCTGCTAACAGCATTGGGGTCATACCCATGATCTTCAGTGTATTTCCCGCGCTGGTACTTATTCGTGAAACTCCACAGGTAAGGGCTCGGGACCCCGCGCTTGCGATAGCCCGCTCCATTGTAGTTCTCAAAGGACACCAAAGCATTGCCAGGACTCCAGTCTGTCACCTTGTCAAACTTGTCATAAATCAGCGCATCAATGGCGGACTCCTCCCAGGTGAACGGGGGCTTGCCCGCGACAGGCCGCCCCTTGGGCTCTTGCACCGTGCGCGCCTTCAGCGAGTCTCCGTTGTGCAGGTGCTTTCCAAAGTTCAGCCCGCACTCCATCGAATGCAGGATGCCAGGCACCCACCATGGCATGCCCTGAAACTTCGCAGCCAATGCTTCATACCGCTTCTGATTGTCACGGATGCGCGCCACTTCATTGGCTACGTCTCTTGCTCGTTCTGGACGGATTGTGCAGCTCGAAAACAGCTTGGCATAGTTCTCAGCGAGAGAGTTCATGGCTTGCGATTAAATGACAGGTTCACTTCATCCACAGCCCGTCGCTCCACCTCATCTCCACGCCACCAGTGCCAGTAGGCACAGCCGGACTGGAAAATCAGGCAGAGCATCACGAGCACCGTTCTCATGGCGTCACACTCGGCACTGGGTTCTTGGGCAGCACAAACCGCTGCCCTGTCAGTTGCACATACTTTGTCTGCGCAGCCTCGATCACCCCGGCATATCCAGCGATCTGTCCGATCCTCAGAGACTCTTTGGCTAGATCATTATCGGGAGCCTGTGCTTTTAGTTCCGCGAGTTTCGCGCTTGCCTGCAGAATGATCTGCTGCAGGCCCAGTGTCTCAGTCGTCAGCAGCACCTGCTTTGCCAGCTGATCCGCAGTTTGAACCGTGGCCTGTCCAAAGGGGCTTGCCAGAAAGGCGCTGGTCGTAGCGCACGCGCTCAACATCACACAACAGCCCAGCAGCGCCAGCGCAGACACCTTGCTCAAATCGAAGGAACCGTTGCGTTTCCCGTCATCCAGGATGTCACAGAGGGTAATCAGGCCGTCCTTCAATGTGCTCACCAGAGCCACGCAGATTAGTGCCGGCACGACATACTTGGACGGCAGCATTTCAGGATTGAAGTAGCCAGTGGCTGCGCTTGCAGCAGCCAGGAGTTTGATTATAAAGGCAAGGCTCCGAATGGTTTTGGTTCTCATGTTCTTCGTTGGTTCGTGTTCGTGTTTGGGCATTTGCCCGGTTAAAAATCACTCCTCCTCCTTCGACATCGCCTTGATGTGCTCGGCCTGAGTCGTGATGATCAGGTTCCTCAGCTCTACGCGGTCCTTTTCGCAGCGCTCACTTGCAGCTTCCAAGGCAAGAATCCGTGCCTCATACTGATGGGCCAGCTTGCGGGCGATGATATAAACCGCCACCACCAGCAGCCCGGCAAAGCCGAACTGCTGCAGCAACGTGTCGAAAATTTTGGTGTCGTTCATGAAAGGAAATGTTCGAATCTTCTCCGCAGCCCCTTCTTCCACCGGCTCAGGCGCGTCCGTTCTCCGCCCGTCTGCCGTTTCGGAAAGAGGGCGTCCTCAGTCACCCCTGCCCGCTTCAACGCCGCTGCCAGCAATCTGCGGTCATGCAGCGTCTCCGGCGTCTCGCCGCCTGCCACATGCTGTGCACAGTCCAGCGTCACATGCATGCTCCCCCCGCCCCTCTGCTTGCACACCTTGGCCCGGTGCCGGTTCACCAGATGCCAGTCCAGCTTGCGGCGCAGCCAGACACCCTGCTGTGCCCTGTCATACCCTCCCAGCGTTTCGTACTGGCCCGACTGCAGCAGCTTCAGAAACAGCTCCTGCACAGCTTCGCACGCATCATCCGTCTGCTTGCCTCGCCTCAGCGCATGCCCCACCAGCATCTGCCAGTGCTCCCGGCAGACTTCCTCGTCGATGCGTTGAGGGGTGGATTTCATCAGAAGCTCGTGAATGCTGAGAGGTCGATGTCTGTCAGCGTGCTGTAGCCACCTCCCAGGCTCGTCATGGCGGCTTGCAGCGCCGTCCTGAAGGCCTGCACACTGGTCCCCTGCCCGGCCCCGCCAAAGGTCCACAGATTCAGCAGCACCAGCTGGTTGCCCACGATCAGACAAGAAGGGTTGCCGCTGTCACCTGACACGATGTCCTCGTAAAAGGCCCGTCTCTGCTGATCCGCTGGCACCGCATACACCGCACGGGCGCCTGGTGGATTCGTCAGCGTGCTCAGCTCACGCACCAGCAGCTTCTCCTCCTGGTCGGTTCCCACCGTGGGCAGAGGGCGCGTGGCCAGCGTGGGCAGGTAGCTCGCCCAGTTGTCAGGCAGCACTTTCGCAAAACCGATCCCAGACGGTACGTCCGAGTCCAGCACCCCCACTGTCATATCGGGGTAATAGTCCGCCGTCGTCGTCAAAGATTGCATCGCCGTCAGTGTCCTCGTGACCACGGTGTTGTCGGCTTTCACGAACCGTATTGCGCATCCCACAGCCGGCAGATAGTGCGTTGCAAATACAACGTGCCTCGGAGAAATCAGAATCCCCGCAAAGTAGGCCCCGCCGCTGCTGTTCCAGGGGCTGATCGGTGTCAGATCCACACCCGCCGCCCAGCAGCTCGTATTGCGCACATAAACCCCTCCCGCATGATCCTGCGCGCTGAAGATCGGCAGCGCTGCGCTCGCCGTCTTCCCTGCCAGCAGACCGTCCAAGTTCGTCTCCACTGCATCCCTCAGGCTTCCCGCCGTCGTGCTCTGGTAGGTGTCCACAGTCGCACCCGTGGCCGTGCTCGTGGTGACATCTGCCGTGTAGATCGCCGTGGCCGTGGCCAGCTGCAGCGTCGCAGTCCCGTTGCTTACCCACGTCCAGCGGTAGGGGTCGGTCGCATGAGGAGCGATCACAGCCGGATTGCTGCTGGACCTCGCCACGCTGGTGGGCAGCACGTTGTGGCCGTTGGGCGTCCAGTTCCACACGTAGTCTGTCACCGTTGTTGCCCCCACGGAACGTGTGACTGTGACATCCTGCGTTGTCACCACACTGCTGCTCGCTTGTGCCAGCACTCTGGCCATGGGCGATGCAGCCCCGGTGTCCAAGGATTGAGCGTTCAAGCCTCCAACAGTGATCCCCGCCAAGGCATCTCCAACCTCATCGTCCAACTCCACCCCCAGGCGCATAAACATCCTCTTGTGTCGCTGCCCCTGCGCGAGGCAGACAGAGAGCACGAGGCCCGGATACACTTCGGAGCGGATGGCCGACCTTCCATCAAACCAGCGGCGCAAGCTCAAATCTCCCACCTCAGGCACATAAACAATCCCCTCCACGCCAGGACGCGGGACATACTGCAGCGCCACATGCCAGCGGCCGTTGTAGCCATTGCTGGGCGGTTTCGTGAAGCTCGCAAATTCCCATTGGCCGATTGCAGGTCCCGTCCTGCGCACAAACGCCAGACGTGGCATGCTCGGGCTCTTGGCATCCGAGACATTCGGCCCCATGCCAGACAAGGCATACTCCATCAGGTTTGCCACCCCGTCATGGTCCGGATCTGCCGTGGCGGCTGCATCGTCTCCAGTCAGACCATACGAGGCTATCCAATCGGCATACGTGATGGCCTGCGCAGGAAGTGCACACAGCAGAAGAGCGATGATAAAGAGTCGTTTCATGATTTACCAGGTTGTTGTTGCCGTGCGCACCCACGTGTTGGTTGCCGTGCAGACGTAAAAATAGGACCCGTCATAGGCCACCTGCCCGGCGGTGCCGGTGCTCGATGCCGTGGCGGGTGCACTCACGAGGTTGGGCACCCCCATTTGCGCATGCGTCCTCACCGTGCCTTGCAGATAGTTGCGCACCACCCCTCCGCCATTGATCACATCAATGGTGGCGAAGTAGCTCCCTGGCGTTGTCGGTTGCGACTGCCCCAGCGGCCCGGTATTCGCATACGTCAGGCCGTTCGCTCCGGCAAAGCCTGCGCTGTCTTGCCACTCCGCCATCGGCTGTGTCATTGAGTTCATCATGACGGCAGGCCCGATGCTTCCATTGTCCACCTGGCTCCCGCTGATGCTTGCCGTCAGTGTGGCGGCCTCGATGCTGTCCACCGTGATTCGCCCCGGCCAGTACAGCGTTGGTTCCAAAGGATCACCCGTGGAGTATAGCTGCATCGCCCCCGCCGGAGTCTGTAGCGTGAATTTGCCATCTGCCCACCCCATGCCGGTCTGGGATGGCGTGATGCTCGCCGTTCCATCTTCCAGCAGCCAGGCACGCGCCAGTTGCTTCAGCTTGCCACCGCCGCTGATTTCAGCGCCGATGATTACCAGCGGCACCAAGAGAAAGAGGAAAAAGAATCGCTTCATAAAATCAGTCCTTTTTGCGCAGCCACCATTTCGACTGCAGGCGTGTGAACTCGACGGCCGCAAGCTCGTCACAGAGTTCCTTGGCATCCTTGCGTCTGGCGCCGCCCGTCTCGTATTGCCCAGCACCGCGCCAGTGCTCAGCTTGGGCAAACGCTATCGTGGCATCGGCGAGGATCGCAATCAAAGGCGCGTCCAGATCAACACCGTTAAACTGCGGGCATGGAGGCCGCCAGAAGCCAAAGAGGTGCGTGTGGTTGGAGCCAACAAAGATGCCTGTTTTCGCAGTGGTCGCATCGACCCAGCAGGCTTGCCCACGTCGTGGATCTGTGGTCCATAGATTGAACACGTGCGCATCACCAATCGCATCGTATCCAATCATGCCATCGGTCACTGTTAGCTCACCTTCCTCCCACGAGTCTTCCCACGAGACGCCTTCATACTTCCACGCGGCACGATAGCCCGCGTTGAAATGACGTAGCAGCGACGCCTTCTCGGCATCCTGTGTTTCTTCGTAGATGCCTCCGAGGCTCCCGATGAAGTCTCGAAACACATCTTCAAATCTGGCTGGAGTGCGCGCCATAAATTATCCTTCTTTGCAGGTGAAGGGAACAGCCGCCGTGTCAGAGATGATCTGCACTTCGCGGTAATCGATGAACGATGGTGTGAAGGTCTCTAGAGGCCCCACGCGGACGCTTGGTTGCCCGACCTCAGCAGCGCCATTGTATTGGATCCACAAATCGGCCGTCTCGGACTGGTTTTGCAGGCTCCAGTACACGCGCTCCGTGTTCGCGGCCATCAGAAGCTGGCTTGTGTTGGCAGTGGCAATAGTGCCGCTTCGGTCATCGAGCACACCCACTGCCGGACTCGCGATATGGTGAAGTTTGGGACGGATGTTGACCATGGTTAGGCAGCGGCGGTCGCCGGAAATTCAGGTTTGATGATTTGCGCCTTCTGCTGGTAAGTTGGCTTGAAACAAAGGTGCTGATTGTCCGCGACCAGCTGTTTGATAAACGCTTCGTCATAGACGTAGTTGGGACAGTAGGCGTGCAGCCAGGCATTGAGCTTGGCCCCGATGCGGAAGGTGCATTGACCCAGCCCGTCCATGGGGCGGTGCCGCGCATTGAAGTTCTCTGCGCTGACTTCCAGCATTTCATCCAGAGCCTCGGCAAGCTCCACGTTCGCCCGTCGCTTGTACTCGTCAATCCACCACGCGCCGAGGTCTGAGCCGACAGCGGCATAGACCTTTTCTCGGACTTCGGGGGTGATTTCAATGTTAAGCATGGAGTGTGGAGCTTGCCTCGGTTGATCCTCTGGGAGAGGGAATGGCTCGCTTTAGGCGCTGCGCTTCCAGCGGGCGCCCATCTTGGGCACGTACTGCACACCGAACGTGTGAGTACACAGCCCCTTCACGCTGTTGCTCGACTTCGGCAGCTTTTCCACCTTCGGCGTCTGGCGCATGCGTGCGCATCCGTAGCGGAAGTCGAGACCAATGGCCTCGGAGAGCTGCGTGCCGGTGTCAAACCGCAGCCAGGGGTGCAGCTGGAAGCGCGCCGTACCGCAGTCGCCCTGGTAGGTGTCCACGCGGGTCGTGATCTTCATGTCCTTGGACTCGGTGTTGTAGCGGCGCACGATGGTCATGTCCGCATCGGTCGGCACGGAATAACCCATCCTGCTCACCTTGCGCTTGAACGTGCGCGTGCAGAAGACATCCAGATCAATGGTGCCCTTCATCGCATCCCAGATTGCGCTGAACGGATCGTTTATGTCGTCTTCCGTGAGGGGGTAATCCCCTCCCGTCACAGTCATCGTCTTGAGCGCACCGGAAACACAACGAAACGCCGCGGGTACAACCGTCGGTGTGTCAGTCTGCGCGGCGATGCCGGCTGTGTCCACCAGGTGACGCTCTAAGCCACGCGTCTTGTGGTTTTGCACGTTGCTGCCAGTTTGCGACTCCTGTCCACCCACGATGGTGTATTCTGCACTGCGCATCAGCGCACGCATGCCTTCCTTGGCCTGGTAGGCATACTCATCACGGCCACCAGTGGCGAACACCTGGTTGCCCTGCGCCACGCCACCCACAATGATGGGCTTCTCGTAGTGGTGCATGCGGCCGTAGATGTTGGCGCGGTTGCCATAGGACTGCGCGGTGTCAGAGGTGACTTCCTGGCCATCGGGGCTGCCTCCGTTGTCAGGCGCGCTCGGGGCGTCGAATTCATAGTGGAACAGGTTGGCATCGGGGCTGTCGGGCCCTTTTGCCAAGCGGTTGTAGATGGGTGTTTGAGAGAGGTCCATCTCTCCCCGCAGGAAGTCATAGACGTCTGGCTTGATGGTCGTCTGGTTACCTGAATGTACAATCATGGCTTGAAAATGGGTGAATGTTTGTCGTGATCTTCATCCCAGGAATGCAGCGTCGATGGCGGCTTGGGATCGGCGATCCCCGCTCTGCGCATTGTTCCGCAGCTGCTCCAACTTCCGCTGTGTCAGGTTGCCCGCGGAGGGCTTCGCTTCCTTCGGCTTTTCTTCCCGGGTTTTGCTGCGCTGTTCCGGCTTCGCTGGCTTGGCGGTTTTCCCCTCCTTGCCCTTCTTGACCGGTGGTTTCACTTCGACGAATTTGATTCCCTTGCCCTTCTTGTCACGCAGCTCACGTCCGGCCCTGGCATCGGCGAGTACCTGAAGAAATTCAGGATCACGCATCAGCTCCGGCACCTTCTTGATGAGTTCGCTTTCACGAGTCGCCACCTTGGGCTGTGTCAGTTCGGAAACGCTTTCAGCTCCGAGCACCTTGGCCGTTTCACCGTAGGTTTTCAGCCAGGCCTTGCGGTCTGTCTTGGCCTTTTCCAGTGAAGCGCTGTAGCTCTCGTAATGCTCGATCGCGGCGTCAACTTCATCCGCTGACATCTCCCGTTCTTGATCAGTTCCCGGAGACCACGTTCCACCGTCCGGGTGGCGGTTCAGCCAGCGCAGCTTGGCCTTCGTATCGGCGAGCATTTGCGCAGCCTGGCTGTCCACCTCCTCTTCGGTCTTGGCGGTCGAGAGAGGGTTGTTGGCGCTCGGTGAAAGAACCGTGTTGGGCGCTTTCCCCAAGGCTTCGAGCTGTTCTCTCAGCGTCTGGTTGTCGCGCTTCAGTTGCGGGTTCTCTTTCAGCAGCTGATTGAACCGCTTGCGCAGTCCCTTCTTGCCTTTGAAAGCGTCCTCCTCCTCTTCTTCGGCTTCGGACTCCTGGTCTTTTGGCTTGGGTTTGGGCCTCTCCTTCGTCTTGGTGTCCTTTTTGCGCTCGCCAGACCCTTTCCCCTCAGGCAAACCCATGAACTCGGCGGCAATCTCCGCCGGGCTAAGCTGTTCAAATCCCTTGGTGACAGGCATTTCCGGGGCAGGTTTCGCTTCACCGGGGCCGGATGCCCCGACAACCGCAGCGGCCGTCGTAGCTTTCCCAGGTGTCGCAGAGCCGCTGGCAGAGGCGGCGGGTGTGGTAGATGCAGCCATGATGTGTGCATGCCGCTGTGGGCAAGTGCGCCGATCATCCCCTCCTTCCCGCCAAACCCCAAGCCACCGCCTGCCAGAACAACCCAGGAAACCTGAAATAACCCAGAATACCCCAAGCATTCACCGGCTCTGGTACGCAAAACACCCGGAGCGCTTTCGCACCCCGGGTGTCTCACTCTCATACCAACAACCGGCGGACAATCCGGCTGAAATCATCAAGTGATGCGGGCACTCTTGCCCGCAATTCTGGAAGGGAACGCAGACACTCCAGCCCCTTCACTTGTCCCGGAAAAACGCCTGCAGACTCGCATGCACCTCCCCGTTCTCCAAAAGCATCAGCAGCATGGACAGCACGTCATCCAGCGCCTGCTTGCCTCCCAGCTGGTACCGCGTGTCATCCCCCCGGTGCGCATCACTGCTCGCGGCATCCACGCACTCCTCACGTTGCACCGCCAGAATCTGCAGCACGGCTCGCATCTTCGGATCATCCCTGAACCCATGCAGCGCCGCCCTCAGCTCCGATCGCGACAAAATCGCCCCATAAATTTCAGGAATGTTGATCAGCCTGAGGCGGCGACGGAATAATTTAAAGATCCATTTCATAATATCTGCGGTGTAAACTTCAGCCCTAGTTCGGCTTCACCCCCGTGCGCCCCGTGGCCGCATTCTGAATCTGCTGTTGCTGGAAGCTCAGATACTCCTGCTCCTTCTGCATCATGCCCGCCAGCGTCGGGTCCATCTGCGCACGCTGCACATTGCCCGGCATCTGCATCCACTGCTGCAGCACCTGCATCCGCAGCTGCGGATTGCTCGCCTTGTCGTCATACCCCACCGGCACACCGGCCATGATCTTTGCAATGCGGCTCTGCTGGTCATCCACGATCTTCCCGCTCGCCGCCTGCTGGTTCATCACCAGCCGGTTCGCATACGTCGGCGTCAGCATCCGCGCCAGGATCATCATGGCCTCGTTCCAGTCCACCGCCCCCGCACGGTCATTCTGCATCATGATGCTCAGCACCTCCGCGAATTTCTTCGACGCATCCTCCCCGTAGCCGTCCACGTGCACGCCGATGCTGATCGCCGCCCGCCCCTTCAGCTGGTCGCGTTTCATCCCCAGCTTGATCATCTGCCCGTTGATGTCGCTGATCTGCGCATCACTCATCTTTTCCTGCATGATCGTCCAGATGATCCTCAGCACCGCCACCTGGCAGCGTCTCGCCTGCAGCACCTTCCACTCGCGGAACATCGCCTTGTCCTCTGGATCAGTGTCCTTGCCTCGAAAATAGTAATCATCCACCAGCTTGTCCACGTAGGCCATCACCGCCATGCTGCCCTGGTCAATCTTCGGCACCTCCATGAACTGGGACCCCGCATAGCTGCTCGTCCCGCTGCGCTTCGCATACAGCTCCTTCCCCGGGGTGATGCCCACATGCTCTCCCGCTGTTCGTAACAGCGGCGGGTTGCTCCCCAGCTGGCCTCGTGCCCCCTCCCCGTCCAGCGTGTCTTTCACAAAGCTCTGCTTGTCCGCCACGATGTCCGCCACTCCCCGCGATTGGATCGCATACATCACCGGCTCCGCCGTGTCCACCACCAGCGGCATCTCCTCCAGGTCCGTCGGCTCCCAGAAAAGCATGTGGTCGGGCATGTTCGGATGAAACGCCCCCTTGTATACCATCGGCAGCCCTTTCTCATTCACCGCCTTGCGCCACACATACACCACCAGCCAGCGCGGCAGCTTCTCCAGCGCCGTCCGGTCAATCACCAGCCCCACTCCCATGCTGTTAAGGCTCCAGTTCGGAATCGTGATCGCCGATTGCGTCGTCAGCTGCTCAAAAAACTGGTTCTTCTTCGTCAGCAGCTCCTCCATCGCCTCCTTGTCCCACTTCTCCGCCTCCGCTTTCTCCCGCAGTTTGGTCTCCGAGTAGTACCGCACCACAAACAAGGCATCCGTCTTCCCCTCCCCGCTCATCGTCACCGGGTGCACGCAGTTGATCCATGGCATCAGCGTCTCCACGTTGAACATCACACCGTCATCCCGTGGCGCGGTGTACTTCGCTGGCTGCGTCGGCTCATCGCGCAGCTGCTCCAGCACCGATTCCGCCTCATCCTCCGACATCTTCGGGTCCACACTCTGCAGCAGCGCCACATAGGGCTCGTCATCGCCGTCTTCGTCCGCCAGCAGCATCTCCAGCTTCACGTTCACATTTTGCACAATCGCGCTGTCCTCCTCCTCCGTCAGTTCCAACGGTTCCTCTGACTGGGCCTCCTGGGCTTGTTGCGCCAGCTCGATCAGCTTGGCTTGCCGCCCCTGTTCTACCAGCATGTCAGTGATGGACTGCAGGTCCATGGTCAGCAGCTCGCTCCTCTGCTTGCGCTCGTCATCCACCAGGATCATGCCATACCCCAGCTCTTCCGCGCACGCGCTGAAGAGGTCCGTTTGATACGCCAGGTTAAAGCTCTTCTCCTCCAGCAGCGCGTCCATCGTCGTCTGCCACAGCGAGGCCAGTTGCGCCGGGGCGTCATCCGCAGCTCGTCGCGGCTCGCACCTCACATCCCCGCGGCTCGTCACCGCAGAGCGCAGCAGCATCAGCCAGCGCACAATCTTGTCGCAGGTATAAACGCTCACGTCGGGTGCCCCAGGCCACCGCCACACCTGTTTCTCCTGCTGGCCCGGCTGGCTCTCCATTTCTGCCAGTCGCCCGTCGGGCTGCTTGTGGTTCCACAGGCAGCGCCGCGTGTTATGGCAGTTCACCAGCCGGCTGAAGATCCCCATCGCGTTCCCCGCCAGGATGCACTCTTCCAGCTCCGCAATCAATTGCGCGGCCTTGGGAACCTCGTCGGTTTCCAGCGTTTCAATTCGTGGGTTCGTGTCGTCGTTCATGGCTTTTCGATCCCTCTCCCAAAGGTATCGAGGCCTGCCGAGACAAGCCCGACAGTGCCCCCATTCCCCTTCTTGTCAATTCCAGCCATCCTCCTCCTCGTCCTCGACCCATCTATGTCTTTCCACAGCCCAGCCGGTGCCCGGTAAGAGGATCAATTCCCGCCTCTCTCAGCGTTGCAAACATCTCCGGCGCCAGCAGACCCTCCGGACTCTTCCAGCCGCGCACCGCCGCACCGCACTCCGTGCAGCAGCCATCAGCGACTAGTTTCAGAGCCTTCTCTAGACGTTCAATCCTCACTTCAGGTATCCGATTTTCCAGAGCCTCCAATGCTGGCTTGATGTCTTCAAACTTCACCCATCCTCCGCCTGCATCCTCTTCCATCACTGTTTCCATCACTCCTTCTCTCACCCATTGCCTCCCAGCTGGCATCAGCACATCAAGCCTTTCCCGGCGCGTTACAGTTTGGTTCATTCGGTATCTTTTCATAAATTGAAAATTCTCAGTTTTCAGTTCTCAATTTTCAGTCTCTGCTTTCTCCCAATCTCTGCGGTGCAAAATCCGCCCCCCGCCCTCACCCCTCCCCAATCGCCTTGTGGTAGTACTCCATCAGCGCCCCCACGCAAAACCGCAGGTTGCGCTGATGCTCGATGCGGCGCGGTCTCAGCGCCCCGCAGTTCACCAGTTTCTTCAAATGCTGCTGCCCATTCGAGGCAAAGCCCCAGTACTCCAGCAGCCGCGCCACGTCACCGCTTCCGATGTGGCGCGGTCGGTTCTCCTCGTCGCTGAGATGTTTCAAAGCTGGGGGTAAAGGCACAGTCGATGTCTTCATGGTGAAATTATCTCCCTCCGCTTTGCAGTTGAATCTTGCCGATGTACTCCGGCTTCTTCAGCTCGCAGTAGGCCACCGGATCTCGGAAATCCTTGCAGGCCTCATCAGTGGCTTTGGTCGTGTCGCGATACTCTGGCACGCTGTACGTCTGGAACATGAACCTCGTGTTCTCGCACTCTTCGTTCACGATCAGGCCAGGCAATCCCAGGATGTCATTGCTCAGCGCCTCCTGGATGAGCTGGTCGCCCTCCACCAGCCGGTCACCGGGTGCCGGCATGAAGTCGATGGCGTTTTGCTCTTCCCACATCGCTTCCAGCAGCGTCACAACTTCCTTGTCCTGGTTCTCTGTCTTGCTCGCTGCAAACCGGCTGTCCATCCAGCTTTCTTCCACCCCCACAAAAGGCCCCTCCATGTCCCATTCAGGCCGGTCCTTCCAGTTCACCCGCTTCACCTGCCAGCGCCCAGTCAGATCAGACTTCTCTGCAAACCGCCCTTTCCATTGAACCCCATGTTCCTTCATCTTCGCCAGGATGCGTTTCCTTCCCTCCCAGACCAGCCTCGTGTACCTCGCCCGGCTCCAGAACAGCTTCAGCTTTTGCGCAGGCCCTGCATCCCCGTTGTGCTTGTCGTTTTCGCTCGGCACCGCCCACTCTCCCGGCAGTCCGTGTCCTTCGATCTCCCATTTTGGGCACGGCCACTCTTGCGTGATCCAGCGCCTCCCCGCCGGATCCACCATGATCCACTGCAGCACCCAGGGCTTGCTCCCCGCCGGATCGCAGATCTCGTAAACGGTCGCATCACTCGGCCAGTCCTTCCACTTCCGCACATTGCGCACGTCATCATAGTTGCCAAACGTGTTTTTCCAGTCTTTGTCCACGTCGCCATAGGCCGTCACGCGAATCTCATCTTCCTGCTTCCCGACCAGCAGCGCACGCACCGCCGCCCATGCCGGCCGCATCGCATTGTCCTCCGTGTGCAGATAGACCACCAGCCTTGCCTTGTCCTTCGGCTGTTTGAATCGTGGCACCCGTGTTGACTTCGCCCCCGCCGTCTCCTTCAGCAGATCGCTCTCCACCCAGCCGTAAGGATGCGCCCCCTGCATGAAGCTGCTCACCGTCGGGCTCCACCCCTCCTTCGGCGTAAACGTGATCAGGTGCACGCTGTGGTAGATCGCCCCCAGCAGCGCCACCGGCAGCGGCTCGCCGCGCTCCAGCATCTCCTTCGCTCTGCGAATGCGCGCTAGAAACTCCGGCTTCGCCGTGTCCGCCGCCCGCGTTGCCAGACGTTCACGGATCGTCTTCACGATGTTGATCGGCACGAGCTCGTCACTGGTGGCACACGTCAGCTCCATGCCCTGCAGCGTGCTCAGATCCTGCTTGTAAAAGCGGAATTCAAATCGCCCGCCGCACTCCCTCTGCCGCTCCTCTTCATCCCAGCAGTTCCAGTAGATGTTGAACTCGTTGCCCGTGAACCCAGTCGCCTCGTTGTAGCTGAACTTCGTTCGCTTGTCCTTTTTGTGCTTCCCGCTGCTGCTGTCCAGCTCCGGAGGCACAAACTTGTGCACGCGCACTTGCTGAATCGACCGGCTCGTGATGTCCGTTTCATGCAGCCCCACGCACCAGCTGTGCGGCGTGTAGAAGAATGAAGCATTGATCCGCCGCGTGGCCCCCTCCGTCTTGCCGGATCGGATGCCACCCGTCACCAGCAGCTCCAGCACCAGCCCTGGATTTTCCAGCCGTTTCTTGCACATCGCCAGATCCGTCTGGCGCCAGATGTCAGGCTCGCACGCATTGCGCAAAGGGTCCCGCCTCTCCGCCTCAATCATGCGGTTGCGCTGCCCCACCCTCTTGACCACCATTTCCGGCGGCACCCGCTCAATGAAGCCACCCACCCGGATCGAGCATTCCGTCAAATCATGAGGCTCCCCCCACATCACCTCCACCCGAGGATGCACCGGGTGCTGAACCTGCCTCGCCAGCACCGCCTCCAAATGTTCACGAATCGCATTCATCATTCAATCCCTCCCTCAGTGATGCGGGCACTCCTGCCCGCAGTTCCGGTTTCGTTCACAATTAGTCTCGCTCTTGTAAGAGCAAAAACTCCCGCGTCGCATGCCGTTCAAAATCCTGCTGCAGCCGGTAAATCAAACCCCTCTTCCAGGCCTCCGCGTTTTGCAACGTTCCAAGCCTCACCCGGCTCACATCCACATTCATCGCCAGCCGGACTTGACCTTGGAATCGCCAAGCCTCCGAGTATCGGTCCTTTAACCTTGGCTCCCAGTGTGTCCTCACGTCTTGCATCAAAGACTCGGTCATCTCCTCCAGCACCGCTCTCAGCCTTTTCACTTCATCACTCATGTGAGTGAACATCTCCCTCTCGCCTCTCAACCGCTCGCCAAGCTCTCGTATCCTCCTCTCTCCCTCGATCCTCTTTCGCGCCTCTTCTCTGAATGCCTTCTCCGTCTGTCGCCGCGACATCGGCTTGTCTCTTCGTTGATACTTTTTCATAATTTTCAAATCAAAAATCCGGCTCAGTCCAAACCACCGTCAACAACCCTAATCGCGGCATCGCCGCCTTCAGCCACCGTCAACGGTTCCCCCTTCAGCACCTCCAGCCACTCCGCCCGCTTCTCCCGCGTCAGCGTCTCCGGCAGCTCCCCCGTCCGCCCGTACGTCTCCAAGATCCACGCCACCTCCAGCGCCTGATACCGCGTCAGCGTCAACCCGTTGCCCTCACGCGCCGCCCGTCCATCCGCAGGCGGCATCCGGTCCCGGATGCTCAACCACATCACCGGGCATCCCCAGTGTGCCCCCATCGTGAACTCCCTCAACCGCGAGTCCTCCCCCTCCCACACCCGGCAATGCTCATTCTGTCGTATCATCGTTTGTTCCTTCTTCAGTGATGCGGGCACTCCTGCCCGCAGTTCCGGCCAGCGTTCAGCAGCTGCTCCGCGCCTCCTCGATCTCCTCGTTAAGCACTTGGTCCACCGACTCCCCAATTTCAAAAGCTTGGCGATAATCCTCCGGGTCTTCGCTCAGCAGCCACTGCAAATCACGTTGTCTCGCCTCCTCGCGCAATCCTTCCCACCACTGATAAAAAGGCACGTCCACCGTCATTTTTGTCAGAGCACTTTCCCACGTCTCACAAAACTGCACCTGGGGAAGCCAGTGGAAAATGTTCTCTCGGTGGCCCACCACAATCACACGCGCTCCTCGCGCCAGCGCGATCCCATACTCCACATGTCGGCCTCCGCGGTTCGCGCTTGATCGCGGCGCTTCAGTGAAACTGATCACACATTCCGCCGAGCTCACATCCTCCCAGTCATCCAGCGCAAACTGTGACCGCAACTCAGCTGCCCGTGCACAGTCTCCGCCCTCCACCAGCGCCTCGCCACTCTCACCGATCGGCGTCCCATCATTTGCCAGCTGATGTTCACCATCGAGCCATCGTGCCTGAACCTCGTAACCCAGCTCCTGCAATTGCTCGCGGTATTTACAAAGCTCAAGCCTCCGGCTGTATCGTGCCGCCAAATAAATTTTGCTCAATTTCATCGTTCTTGTTTTTGTTCGTTGTTCCCTACCCAAAAATCACCGCGAGGTCCCGCCCCGCAGAAAGATGGTCGTTCAGATCCTCCCCCGGCGTCGGCACCTTCGAGCACCGCACACGGCACCCCGCCTCCTCCAGCTGCTCGCGCCAGCGCGCCGTGGCCAGCTCACCGGCTTCATCGTGCTGCTCGATGATGTGCACAGCACGCCCGCCCATCAGCGCCAGCGCGCCGTCGTGAATTGGGTTGCTCGCCCCAAACATCGCCACCGGAATCCCTGCCGTCCACCCATCTGCCGCCGCGTGATACGCCGCGATGAAATCCCCCGTGCCTTCCACGAGCACTATCTCCGCCTTCGGATTCTTCAGGGCCACGGTCAGCCCCACCGGCCAGCGCGCCCAGTTGTGCTTGATCCCCATCACCTTCGCCCGCTCAAACCAAAGCCCGCCATCCATCCTCCGCACCTGCACGTTGCAGGGCTCCTCCACATCCAGCACCGCCCAGGCCGGCTGTTCATACGCCAGGCAGAATCGCACCACATCATTCTGCACGGCCAGGTGCACCCCTCCAAGATGCGGTAGCTTGCGCAAGTCGGCCAGCGCCTGCCAGTGTCTCACTTCACCCTTGTACAGCTTCGGAATATTCGGCAGTTCTCTCATAATCGGAATTTCCATGGGTCTCTCCACCGGCTCCCTTTTGGTGCGTGGCACCCGCTGCATGCCCGGCGGATCATCCATCAGCTTGCGCCCCTCCAGAATCTCCGCCGCTTCCACGGCCCCCACCTCTTCCAGTTCCATCACCAGCTTGATCACATCCCCGCCGCACTGGCATTTGCCAAAGCACTTCCACAGCTGCTTCTTCGTGTCGATGCTGAAGCTCTCCCCCTTCTGCTCGCCATGCAGCGGGCACTTCGCCAAGAATCCCGTCCCGCTGCGCCTCATCTTGTAGCCCCGCCCTTGCATCACGTCCTCGATGCGGTGCCGCGCCTTGATCTCTTCCCAGTCGATGCTCATGGGTCCATGGCGTCTTCGAAAAATTCAAATCCAGGCGCATCATTGATCAGGCATTGCGGGCATACCCATCCCTCCTCTGTGGGCCGCCAAAACTTTGAAACGATCAAAAACCATCGGATTTCCTTTGTCTCTCCACAGGCGCATTGATCGACTTTGGGCCGTTGATGTTGTTCGCAAACATTGTCGCCCTTCATCCGGGTATTTGGACACGTTGACCATTCGGTGTCCGTCTCCCCGTGAAGGCACGGTGCCAAGACATATGGGCGCTGCGTCGTCATTCCTCCTGCTTCTCCTTCCCCGTGCTGTCAAACAGCCGCGTGTTCGTGCTCACGAAATCAAAGAAGTCCCGATCCCACCTCAGCTTGATCGGCGGTTTGCCCGTCGTGTTCGGCCCGTGCCTGTTCTTCACAATGTCGGCGTAGGCGTAGCAGGTGGGATCGTCCGCCTCGCGGTCCTCGAACTCCTCAGCGTCCGCTTCATCGCCCATCACCGCCTGCTTCGTCGCTTTCTCCAGCCCCTCCAGCTGCTTTTTGATGTTGTTCCAGAACCCAAACATCACCACCAGATCAGCGTCCTTGGCCAGCTGCGCCGTTTCCGCCATCGCGTTCAAGCCTGCCCTGTGTCCCCATGTTTCCTGCTTGGGCTGCGCCAGCACGATGATCGGCACTCCGCATTCTTGTGCCATGAGGTCGATCCCCTTGCTCACGTCCACCATCTCCTGCGTGCGGTTTCCTCTCGCTGCCTTGCTGCTGCTCGTCAGCAGCTGCGCGTAGTCGATGCAGATCAGCTTAAGCCCGTGCCTCATCACCGCATAGCGCGCCTTCACCCGCAGCTCCTGAATGCTGATCCCCGGCACAAACTCAAAGAACAGCTGGCTCTTCACGATCCTTTGATGTGCATCCTTCAGCGCCATTTGTTCCGCCCGGCTCATCTGGCCCCTGTGCATCTTCGCCATCTCCACCTTGCTCTGCGTGATAATCAGACGTTCCGTCAGGTTCACGTCATCCATCTCCAGCGTGAACACGCCAACTGGGCATCCGAGATAGTTCATGTGCTTCTCACCCCTCTGCGCCATGTCCAGGGCCTTGAAATACTCATCATAGTCTCCCGTTCCAAAAGCCCTGTTCCAGGCCACCTTCATCATCGCCACCGTCTTCCCGCCCCCCGGTGGCGCCACAAACATGATTACCTGGCCGCCACGCATTCCTTTGATGTAGCTGCGGTCAAAATCTGTGAACCCAAAGGGCAGGCCACCAGTCACAAACCCACGGTTGGCTATCGCCTCCTCGATACCAGCATAGGCCAGGTCAAGGCATGCACTCACATGCCGCATGCCCGCCCCTTCTTTTTTCGCATGCAGTGCGAACAGCTCCGACTCTGTCGCCTCCAGCGACTCCGCCGCCGGCTGCTGCAGGTCCTGGAACCGCGCCGCCGCCGCCTGGGAAAGCTCATACCCACGCCGCCGCATGTAGAAATCATCCAGCTTTTCCGCCAGCATCGGCCATGCGTTCGCGCTCGGCATATACTGCCCTAGCTGTCCCAGCAGCGCGGCCCGTGGCCGTTCAGGCACCTGGCCCTGCATCGCCACGTCCAGCAATGCCACGTCTAGCGGCAGGCTTTTGCCTGTCAACTCCGTGACCACTCGCCACGCCACCACACGCTCCGCCGCCGTGAACCACTCCTCGCGTCCCTTCACCACCATCTGCAGCCGCTGCTCAGGCGTTGCCCGCACCGCCGCCGCAAGAAAGGCCGTTTCCGTGTTCGCGTTCGCCAGCGCTGTTCTCACATCGCTCATTCAGCCCCCGCCCCCTTCTTTTTTTTCGCCTCGATTCTTGCCACGATTTCCCGCCGCGCCACATCCGCCACGCCTGCCCACGTCTCAGGCGCTGGTAGGCCGTGGTAGAGTTCGTTCCACACCTCGCGCCAGTCGCACGGCCCAGGGCAGGCAAAGCCCTCACTGCCATCATCCGTCTCACTGGCCCCATCTTGGCTCAGAGCCCACAGTGCCGACTTCGTCTGGGCCGGCATCTTTGACCACGACTCCCGCAGCGTCTGCCGCGTCCGCGCCGTCTGCTCTTCCCAGCCGCCCTCAGGCGTCCAGCCCTCATGCTCCGTGGCCACTGCCCGCCAGGGGAAGTCCGGCGGCCTTATTTTTTTCGCGGGCGGCGGCGCGGCCCCCTCTTTTTTTTGCGCGTTCGCCGCTCCTGGGCTTCCGCCAGTAGGAGGTGGGAGGGTGAACTTGTCCGGAAAGAGGCCCTGCCAGCCGTTGGCAATGCTGTCATCGATGCACGCCTTAAACGCCTCATCGTCCAGCACTTTCAGTTGCTCGATCAGCTTTGGCCACGACGCCGCTTTGATCGGCTTCTTGATCGAAATCCGGTATTCAGCCCACGAATTCATCAACCCCCCCCGCCGTTCCGACCACTCCGCAGGAAATTCCGGCAGTGTGTGTGCCCCCTTGGGGGCTTTGGGGGTACTCTTCCTCTCCTCTCTAATCCTATCCTCTCCAATCAAATCGGTAGGGCCTGAGCTGGCACCTATGCTTGCACCTGTGCTTACCTCTGGTTTGCCTGAGGTTGTGCCTTTGGTTTGAGCTATGGTTGCACCTGTGGTTCCTCCTGAGGTGGGAGCTATGCCATAGCCTCGCGGGTGCCACGTCGCCCCCGTTTTCTTCAGGCCACCCGCCCACTTTCCCACCAGCGAGGCATTCACCTCGCCCCATCCTCGCGCCTGATACCACCCCAACTCCTCCGCTGGCACCACCCATCGCAGCTCCAGCATCACCTTCCACAGCTTCTCCGCCTCGCCCTCGTAGCCGCAGATCCCCGCCAGCATCAGCGGCGTCAGCTGGAACTCCCAGGCCTTGCGCCCCTGGCAGTGTCCCCACAGCAGCAGCAGCGCCTGCAAAGCCTCCGCCTTCCCGATCGCCGCCGCCAGCGCCTTCGTCTTCCAGTGGTTCACAAAATCCGTCTCGATGATCATGCTGCCTGCCCTCCCTTCCTTGGAAACTGCTCCCCCTCATACCGCTCACAAAACTCCCGCACCGCCGTTCGCGTCTCCTCGGTTGCCCTCGGTGTCGGTGCCGCTTGTGAAAGGTAAAACCGCACCTGCCTCAGCAGCGCGTAAGCCTCCGCAGCCTGCCCCTCGGCGCGGCTGCACTCCCTAGATTCTTTGTTCGTGTCGCTCATGTTGGTTGTTTGAGGGTTCATCACCCGTGCTCTGAAAAATTCGCTCAGGTGCGGAGGCATCGAGTTCAGGTGAAACACATGCGGGCTCCTCAATCTCCCCCGCTTGTGCCCTGGGTGGCGCTCCACAGGCCGCGCACACATGCGCCTTCAGCCCCGACGCCTGCACCTTCACCGCCCCAAAGTCCATCTGCACCGCGCTCAGCCCAATCCGAATTTCATCGAGCGTCCCCAGCCTCTTGGCCTCTTTCAGTTTCCACTGCAGCAGCTCCAGCGCCTTGATCATCTCGCAGCACTCGGCACATGCCTGCTCTGGCAGTGACTTCATATTCTTCAAGCTCGGCGCACCACTTCACCGATCACTGCCCGAGCCATGCCAGGTGGCACTCCATTGCCCAGCAGGTGGGTAGCCAGTGCCACGCTGGCGGGCAGCTCGTAGTCATCTCGGAAGCCCATCGCCGCCCGCGTTTCCGGCACAGTCAGCATTCTCATTTCGTTCCCTCTCACCAAGGCCCAGCGCGCACGCGTCGTGATCGTGCCAATAGGCCGGTTCAACGAACGGCCCGTAAGCCCGCTGCCTCCGCCGTAGTAGGGCATCACGAAATCTCGGCCACACTCGCGCCGCCCTCGGGCGATGCGCTTCAGTGTCGCAGCACTGCGACCAGGCTTGCGCACGCGGCTCCACCTTCCCGAGTCGAGATCCACGACAGAGCCAAACGTCACAGGTGCCTGTTTTCTGAACGTCAGTTGCAGCGGTGCCTTGCTCCGAGTCGCCACGATGAACACGCGCACACGATTCTGCGGCACCCCAAAGTCAGCAGCATCGAGCACATGCACCGCCAGTGTGTAGCCCAGAGCTTCCAGCGAGGCTTTCCACGCCGGATAGAGCACCCACTGCAGAAACCCCGGCACGTTCTCCACGATCACCACTTGAGGCCGGTGGCACTCCACCGCCGAAGTCACCGCCCAGGCTGTGGCTCTCTGCGCGTCGTGGTGGGCTTGCTCCTTTCCCCTCGCGGGGGTGTGGCCTTGGCAGGCTGGTGAAGCCAGCACCCCGTCATGCCTTGGCACCTCCAGCCAATTGGCTTGGTGCAGATCCTGGCATGCCATCGGCACTGTGGGATGATTCCGCGAATGGTAGTACACAGCCGGTGCCCAATGGTTGCCAGCCCACACAACTCTCTGTCGCGCCAGCTCCGCCCCCTCAGTGAACCCACCCAGCCCCGCGAATAGATCAATGAACTTCATCGGTCAGGTCTCAGTCAAAATGGTCTCCCGCTTCATCCGAAAGCCAGCCCGCCGCCACTTCATGCGCTTGCTGCCAGCCAGCTCCTTGAGCTTCGACTTCAGGGCCTCGCCCTCCAAACCTTCGCTCGCCCCACAGAACACATGCGTCCCCCGGCAAAACTCCGCGAACGCCAGCTTGCGCATCATCGCATCACAATTCCCCGGAAAGTCCTGCCACGTGATCCCCCGGTGCACCTTGTCAGGCTTGGCCATGATCAGTCCTCTCCTTTCCATCCTAGTTCAAGCACCCCGCTCTTTGCCGGCAGCAGCTTCCGCTTGTCAGTCACCGGTTCAATCGGCTGCTCGTTTTCGTCCTCAAACTTAGTCGAAGCAGGTAGATAACTCAGCGACACTTCAAGCTCCTCATTCCGCACCTGCATCGATTTGCTGTAATGCCAGACGACAATCCCCCTCGAAAGCGTCTTCACCACCTGCGCCGCCCCCGTGTCATCCGGTAGCAGAATCTGCGTATGGCCCACTTTGATAATCACCCTCTGAGACTTTGCAGCCATGATCAGCGCCCCCCTTTCTTTTTTTCCACGATCTCAAACCGCTCGGCACGGCTGAAACCCGCCGCCGCCCGGTGGCCCCCGCCCCCGAACTCCTTCGCCACCACGGAAACATCGAAGTCATCCTCACGCGCCCGCAGCGAGTAGGCCATGCTTCCGTCGTCCAGCGTCATGTAGATCACCGCGAAAGGGGCCGCCTCATTCAGCTGCAGCAGCCGGTGCCCAATCTCACTCTGCAGCACAGGCGAGTTCACCGCCGGCACCGTGAAATTCAGCACCCGCATCCAGTGTGGGTGCTTGCACAGGCTCTCCACCATCAGCCCATCACTGAACGCAATGGACTCCCCAGCCTGAACCAGCCGTTCTTTCGACTCCTTCTCCCATGTCTGATGCAGGTATTCCCACGCTTCAAAATTTCGCAGCGTCCCGCGCCACAGCCCGGCGTTGATCACCTGTGACCCTGGCAGCTTCCACTGCCACAAGTCCCGGTCTTGAACGTAAAGCAGCATCTCGGGCGCCAGCTCCTGGGGATGGAAGTACTCCCATGTCATCACCGCCCCGCTCTTCGTCATGTCGAACAGCGCGAAGTCCAGCCCCTTCAGAGCCTCCTGCGCCGTCGCGTGGTGGTCGATCACCGTCACAGTGCATCGCAGGCTCAGCTGCATCAGAACCTCACGTGGAAAGCTGAAGTCCACGATGAACACCCGGCTTCCGTCCGGCATCTCAGGCACCGGCTTCCCGTAGCTCACAGGGATGTAGGTGGCCCGGCTGTTGTAAAACTTCCAAGCACTCCAGGCCGCGCCAAACCCATCGGCGCAGTTCGCGTGATACAAGACAAAGATCGGCTGAATCGGCTGATAATTCATAGTGGTATGTTGTGGTAGTAACCCAAGCCCGCCCGGAGCACCGCCCCGGGCGGGCCGGTGGTCAGATCAGGCGGCGGGTTGTTCCGTGGGTTCCTCTGTCTGCGCCTCGACAACGGGCGCTGAAGCCTCCGGCGGCTGCGGTTCACCAGCGGCACCATCATCCGGCTCCTCCTCCGAGGCAGGAGGCGTCGGTGGCACAGGTGACGGAGTGGCAGGCGCGGGCTTGCCATTCGCATTCACCATCTTCGCCCCCTCATCCGCCCCGTCTTCTTTTTTCGCACGGGACCGCATCGGGGCCTTCGGCGCTGGGGGTGGGCCTTCTTTTTTCAGCATGTCGAGCAGCGCAGCCACTGCAAGGCTCAGACTGTTCTGGCCATTGGTGAGTTGCTCAAGCTGCTTGCTGATCGTCGTCAGCGACACAGCGTCAGCCGATGCAGGCGAATCCGCCGCCGGGTGCGCCTGCATCGGCCCGATGATCGGCACTGTGGCCCCGTCAATCACCATCGAAACCGAGGTGAAGTTGTGGCCCGCCGTGCGCAGTTGTTCGAGCAGCTTTTGCAGCGCAATGTCAGCGCTGGCTTCGTTGCCTTCACCGCACGTGCCCGTGCCGTGGATGAGGATGGAGTATCGTTTCATGGGTCTGTGTGTTTGGGGTATCAGCCGCCGCACAACGCGGCGGACATTCGAAGGCCGCTCAGCGGCGGCGCGTGCCCAGTCGGGCGAAAGCAGCGGTGGTCATTCCCGGGTCCGGGCCGCCCCACGGCGCGCCCCCCTTCTTTTTTTTGGTCCCGAGGAGGTCGGGCACACAGCGCCACCGCACAGGCAGGCCGGGTGCAGACCACTCCCTTTGAAATAATTTTTTCCCCGGCAAAATGAATCCTCCCCGACGAGCCCCCGCCTCCACCCCACCCCCTCCCCCCCTGTTGAAAGCGAGAGCCTTTGTGTGCCAGACACTATACCACAGAATTAGAACGTTGATAATGAGATACATAAACCCAGTAGAACAGGGATTAAGAATCCCCTGTCCTCATCTAAGTGTTCAATTGACCACCATCCGGCGGGGGTGGCAGCGGCTCAGGCAGCGCCTCCGGAGTTTGCGGCAAAATTTCCGCCTCAAATACCATTCCTGGGGCCTGCTGGAGCTGTCGGCGTGCCTCAGCGAAGTAGCGGCGGCTTTCCTTCTCCTCTTCACTCTCGCGACTCTCGATGCGCTGGGTCACTCCACCGCTCAACAGCTCGATCTTGTCGATCAGCACGGCCACATCCAAAGGAGAGAGCTCCCCGAGCTTGGCCCGTTCCATCAGGCCGTCGATGGCCAGCGTCACGACGCCACGAAGCTGCCACACAGTCCTTTCTTTATAAGGTGTGATAGAACCTTCCTTTTCCAACTCGGCCATGACGGCATTAACCGTCCGGATGTCGATGCTCAGAAGCTCTGCCGTCATGCCAGGCGACACGCTCGCGAGCACACACTTTCGAGCCGCCTTGTAGATTTCAGGCCTTCGCGCCTTCAACCGCGTGACATCGTAGATGCCGCGCTCTTCGAGCTTCTCAGCAATGGCCACTTCAAAGCCCAGATGCCCTTGCGTGAGCTGCCATTCGAGGTCGTCTTGCCCTGGACGAAGATTCACCAACTCAAGAGGCTCTGGAGCGTCTTCTCCGTAGTCATCGTCGGCTTTTGACTTCCGCTTGCTCATGCTGCTGATTCACCTCCCTGTTTGGTAGAAAAAAAGAAGAGGGCGGGCCGGGCATACGTGCAGGCAGCGCCAGCACGGCCCTGGCTTCGATCAAGATTGATCCCAGCACACGACGGTGCGGCAGCATCGGTTTCTTGCCATTCATCACCTTCAGCCAGCCATAAACCGTCTTCACATCGCGACGCGTGCACTCGGCAACCTCGCTGACAGTGGCCATCTGTGGCAGTGGCCCCGTAGATGCTCCCAGGAGCGTCCGCAGCGCCTTCTCAGGCACCTTCCATTCCCCAGTCGCGTTCGACGCGCCAGGCAGCGTCTGGGGCAGCTTATCGAGCAAGCGGCCAATCACCTCGGCATCGCCTCGCACGATCTCCGCCACTTCATCGAGCGTCAACCAGCGAGCCACAGGCCGGCCACGTCTACGCTTCACACTGTCGGTTTCACCCATCGCGAAAAAAAGAAAAGGGGCGGGCGCAATCGCCCTAGCCGTTCACGGTCAGCATCAGCAGCTCACCCTCGCACAGGGCGCGGTAGGCTTCCCACTCAGCAGGCGTCATCATCACCATGCCCAGGCCGGCCACAGCCACAGGCAGCCAGCCGTTAGGCAAAGGCCAGCCAGCCACAGCTTCAAAGCCACTGGCCAGGTAAACCTGCTGCGCTGTGGCTGTCCGCAGCTCCTTCAAATCTGGGCAAGCTGCCGCCCTTGGTTGACTTGGATGTTCCATCGTCGCAGTCATAGAAATGGGAGCCCGTGCTTCCCCATGGGCTGGTAGGTGCCGTTTAGCCGCTCCATCGCTGGCGGGGTTCTCGCCCCATCCGCTCTCCGGTCGCTGTGTCCGCGCCCTGGCGTCTCGACTGCGCCGTTGTCCCGGCACACACGGTGTTCTGAAAAAAGAAAAGGCCCGCCGCTGCGAGGTGCAGTGGCGGGCCGTGGGATTATTTGGGTGTGCGTTGCGAGCCTCCAGGCTCAAAGGCGCACAGATAGGCACCCTGAGGATATGGCAGGCCAGACAGCCCCCAAAGCGTGGCGCGATCCTCCCAGTTCGCGTAATGCGCCACCGCATGATAAGCGAGGTGGCGTGTGGTGCTCTGCATCAGCTCGACCACACCAGCAAAGGCGTCTGCCAGCTCAGGCCTGCGCGTGTAAGCCCACAGCGCAGCCACATGCACAGCGGCATCGAGAGCCATCGAATCAGCACTCGTCAATGGAGCGAGACACCGGTTGCCCAGATTGGCCTTCAGCCAAGTTCTGAGCGATTGACAGAGCGGCTTGCTCATCGCACACACCCTCCCAGCTGAGATTGCAGCTCACGCCAGCGGCGTACGATGGCTCCCTGCTTGATGCAGAGCTGGTCCGGCACCTCCTGTGCCATCCACAGGCGCGCAGAGATGTTCGAAGCCGTGTCCAGAGAGCGAGCCAAGCGTTTCCTCAGCTTCCTCATGACGGCACCGCAGCATCACTGCCAGCGCCCTCCTGAGTGAGGAGTTCAGGAGCCAGGCGCACTCGTGCAATGGGGTGCTGATGGCGGATCTTTGCTGCATCCTCGGTCCTCTGCTGGCTTATCGCCCATTCCAACCGTTGAGCTCGGCGTTTGGCCTGTTCGTGCGATTTCCTTAGCCGTTGCACTCGGTCAGAATCCTGCAGCCCTGAATTGATCACATCATCGAGGTGTCCCGAGAAACCAGTAGAGTTGAGATCAAATTGCCCTGACCATCGCACCTCAGTCTTCACCTGGTAGCGCCCATCAGTGCGCGGGGCTTGATAGTCGCGGTCCGCTTTCACTTCGAGGCTGATGCGGGCATCATTCCATTTACTGTCCGGCTGCAGCGCGATCTCCCGCGTCAACTCCGTCAGATCAAACACATCCGCCATCTCAGCTGCGCCATATTCCACCATGACGAGCACACGGGTGGCCTTGCGTCCATCCAAGCTCATGCCGGCACCGCCACCTTGCGGCTGGCGTCCTCCACGGTTTTACTGGAGCCACGCTGGCCCATCAGCTTTTGCCGCCGCTTCAGCAGCTCCTGCATTTCCTCGCCCGCCGCCGTCGCTATAGACTCGCTAGGTGAGTTCAGCATGGGCTGCAGCAGTCCCATCATGAGGTTCAAGAGTTTCAGGTTTGCACTCATACGCCTACATGTAAGCGCATTGAATACATGTAGGCAAACGAAATGTTGCACTTATTGATATATGTGTGAATTTCACATACACATGGACAACTTCTCGAACGCCCTCAAGACGTGGTTTACCAACCATGCTTCCGTCTCTCTGCGAAACCTGGCCGATGCAGCAGAACTCATCCCCATTGACGTCGGAAGAGTTCGTTCTGGTGAAAAGGCCATCACCTTCAAAGCTCTCAACAAGCTCCTTCCGGCTGTCGAAAAACTTAGCAGCCGTTCAGACGCCCGCGCACTCTTGGTCGCCTACCTCAACGACGAAACCCCCGCTGAGTTCAGCGCAGACGTGCGCGTTTATGCAGTCGATGAGCAAACCGGAGCCGTCGAGAAGGACATCATAGCCGCAATGCGGGACCGCTGGGAGGCCCGCGCCAGATCAGACGCCACATTTGCCGCCTGGTGGCTCACAGCAGACGGCTACATGCACGAGGCCGATACAGACGCTGTGGATGAACGCGCAAAGCGGCATCTGCAAAAGGAAGAAACCGAGATAGCCCTCGTAGCCGAAGAGCCTGGCGAAATCCAGCAGGCCATGGCAGACATGGAAGCACAGATCGAAGGTGCGGGCGCGAAGAAGAAGCGCGAAAAATCCGCAGGCTGATCAATAAATATTGCAAGACATCCTGATATTCTGCTTAGCTAAAGTATTCAGCAAAAGCGGAGTATGAAGGGAGGCGCGCCACAGCTAAAACCGGAGGATGCAGAATTGTTGAAGGCCTTTGCAGCCATGCAGGGACTTCAGTCCGCCGACCTCATTCATCTAGCCATGACTGCGCTCGTCGCCCAGATCCGCGTTCAGCTTCCCCATTGTGCCAGGTGTCCGTTGATGCAGGCTCACAAAGGAGTCCCCCTGCCAGACAACGTCATACTCGGAAAATTCAATTAACAGTCACCATCCCTCCGTGTGCACACATTGGCTCAGTAGCCAAACGCCAGCCGTCATCACGACGGCAAACACAAAAAGAGACACCGCCAGCTCTGCAGCGCTCCAGTTCATTTCAGCTGTTTCACCTCCACAGCGGTATCTACGCCATCTACCCGCATCATCATTCGTCCCCCTGAAGGGTAGATCAGCACGCCTGGCGAGTACTCATACTCATAATCGTATTCAAAATCTGTCTGTTCCCAGATTTGGCCATTCAGCAGCTTGAAAACTCTCCCATGCTCAAAGCCTTTAAACTCACCTGAAATCGAACTCTCGATAACCCCCGCTCTCGCAACCACTGGAGCAGGCGCCACAGGCCGTGCCCCCAGGCCCAGTGTTTGCATGGCCATGCCCAGCTGCTGAGCAGTAGCAGCCGCATCATAGGTCACGCCGCCCACCACGCTCCCTTGAGGATGAGCCATGCACCATTCATACGTCATCACAGCTTGCAGGCACACATCGTAAGTCCTGCCTGTCTTGGCCGCATACTGCTGCGCCAGCATTTGCTGCCTCGCTTGGTTAGGATCGGCAGCAGCGGAAGGCGTGAGTGCACTAGCCCCTTGCAGGGGAATCGTAGCCCTGCCCTCCGCATGCACGATCTGCAGCGCATTTGCAGAAACGCCTACCACTTTGACCTGCTTGTAAATTTTGCCATCAGGCATCTTCACAGCCTCGATGTCATCACCCGCCCAAGAATTGGCGGCAAGACACAAAGCCAAAAGAGTAAGCAACGTCCTCATGGCATCACTCCACCACAAAGCCCTGTCATCGTCAAGCCTACTTCTTAAAGCAAACAGAGCACTTCCCCCCGTCCTTAGCACAGTGCTTGCACTGGCTGCAGTCGTAGCAGTGCCGGCACACCTCCGCGTACGGCTCGCACGGTCCCACCGGCTTCCTTGGCGCTGCCACCAGCAGCACGCCACCGGAGACCAAAGAGACAATCAGCGCTTTCATGCCTGCAAATTTTAAATGCAAGCACCTTGCCTGCAAGCCCCAGGTGCAAGCATGTCACTTTTCCCGACCTCATCTGAGGCAGCAAAAAGCAACATCAGCTCGCCGCCTTGGCCGGTGCCATCATCGGCATCACCTTCGCGCCCTGAGTGTACTTCCGCTCCACCATCTTCGTTGTGCGGTGCCCGCCGCCAGCCGCTGCCACTTCCACGCCCTTCTCATCGCGGTATTGCTGCAGCCGCATGTGTCGCTTCAGGTAGCTCTTGAGGCTCCCCGTCACCCCGTGCTTAGTCAGCCAGCCGTTGTAGGCCCGCCAGATCTCCTCAGCCTCCGTCTTGTGCCGCGCCCCTAGAAGGCTGTCAACCGTCCCCACCGCCAGCAGCGCCGCCACAGCGTCGGCATCCACCGGAACGCGCACCGGCACTCCACCCTTGGCAGCCGGCAGTGTGATTATCCCGGACTTGTCGGGCATCACTGTCAGCGCGTCCCCCTTCAGTCCTCGGATCGTCACAGGCCGCGCCCCGGTCCAGCTCACGATCACCTCCCAAGCCCACACTTTCGGCTCTTCCGTCTGCAGTCGCGCTGCATCCCTCTGCAGCGCCTCCACAGCCACCGCATCCATCTCCCGGTGCCCCTCCGGGGCTCGCAGATCCACGCTGAACTCGAGGAACTCACTCAGGTCCGGCAGCTCCAGCCCCACCAGATACTCACGGGCATTCGCAAACACAGCCTTCGCGCATCGCAGGTAGGTCTTGATCGTCGTGTTGCATTCCATCTCCGTCGTCTTGTCCACGCCCGGAAACACCCTTTTGGCCAGCACCTTCATCAGCTCCTCGTTGTCCTCCACCTTGGGCCACGTCGTGTCCTCAGGCAGTCTGTTGGCGGCCAGGTCCCTCCGCAGCCGTGCCCAGCCATCCGCAGGCGTGCCGCCTTTCTTGGCCCATCCACGGCGCCAGTGCTCCTGCCGCATGCGCACCCAGCCCAGCAGGTTGGCACGCGTGAAAACCGCATCAGACACCTCAACGGTGCTCTCGTGGCGGCCCGTGAGCTCCGTGAAGATGGCCTTCAGTCGCTGCCAGTTCTTGGTGTAGTCACTCTTCCCCGGCGGCACATTCACCATATACACCCGCCCCAGCTCATCCAGCATCACAGAGCGCGCCCCCTTCACCAAAGCCTCCATCTCCTCGAGCTTGCCCTTCCTCATCGCCTCCAGCCGCGTCTTCATCACCGTCTCCGCCCAAATTTTCACATCTCGCAGCCCATCCGCCACCGGATACATCGGCCCCGCCGATTCCTCCCAAGTCTGCCCACCCACATGAAACCTCACCCACCAGTTGGGCTTATAGGCAGGCTTGTCAGGGGCCTCCCACTCCGACCGCGCCCGCTTTTGTTCATAAAACCTCGCCCGTCCATACCTGCAGATGAGCTGATTCTTGGCTGCTTCGTTCTTTTTGGCTTTCATGGCACTCAATCTGGCACACAAAAACGCGAGTGAAAACAACAGAAAACGCCAGAATGAAAAATAAATGACGGCTCAAATCGCCCGGAGCCTGGACACGCCAAACCCCGCTTTTGCGTAGGGGAAGCGGTCACTTTGACCGCTGAACCTCTCGTTTTGAGAGGTGGCTCGGGACGGAATCGAACCGCCGACACGGGGATTTTCAATCCCCTGCTCTACCGACTGAGCTACCGAGCCTCGTTTGGGAGGGCCGGTATAGGAGCAAGGTTCAAACTACGCGCAACGTGTTTTTCACATGTCTTGAAGAATACTTCGCCAGCTCACTTTCCTTTGGCCGCCATCGCCAGCAGCAGCCACCCGCCCATGAAGCTCAGCCCGCCGATCGGCGTCACATGCGCCAGCCATCCGATGCGCGTGTACGCCAGCAGATACAGAGAACCGCTGAACAGCACAAACCCCGCAAAAAACAGCCTCCACGCCCACTTCATCAGCGGCTTGTCACTCGCCAGCAGCACCATCACCAGCAGCACAATGGAATATAGCTGATGATACTGCACCGCCGTCTGCCAGTGCGTCAGCTCTCCTGCGGCCACCAGTTTTTGATGCAGCTCTCCATGCGCCCCCTTGGCACCGAGCACGACGGAAAGAAAACCCACAAGAGCGGTAAGACGGAGACGGAAAGGATCAGGCTGCATGATTGGAAAGAAATACGCACGCAGCATGACGAATGCTGCACACTCCACAAGCACAGCCTGCTGCAGGATTGCCGCAGTGCCAGCCAGTGCTTGCATGCCCGCCATCCGTAGGATGGGTGTGGCGACAGACCGCCCGTCCATCAGCGTTCCGCCAACATCGGGGCGTGCGAACACCCTCGTGGTCCGACGCTTCGGCGGAGAAAGTTGTGGAGCAAAGCAGCGGTTGCGATGTCAAACACATCCAACCTGCCACCGGAGTGCCACGCTGCCCGTGCACAAGCATGCTCAGACCTGTTTTCAATTGAGCGTGATGTTAGTCTCCCTGTTTTTAGACCAGTTCTCGAAAAGATTGTCATATTGAACCGGCGAGCGCAGCGGCCCCAGTGGCAAGGCGGGAGCGCCGCCTGCTATTCGAAAATAACAGGCAAGCGACTAACGCAGCCAATGGGGCCGCTCCGCCGTCCGGGCAATGTGACAAGATTTTTGAGAGGTGGTCTAGCACCAAAGGTGCGGCCTATCGCAGCCTAGGGCCTGCCGAGCCTCAGCGAGGCCGCCCTAGGTTGCTGCACCAAGAAGCCGGGCAGCAAACCCATCGCCCTCTTTCCACACCGCACCCACCAGCAGCGTCCCCCCGCCACTCCGCCGCAGGTCCGCGCCCTTTACACTCCCCGCGCCTCGGCCACAAACCTCGCCACCATCATGAGATCCTTGCTGCCAGGATGCGACTCCACACCGCTCGCCACATCCACCGCCACCGGGTGCGTCTGCTCCACCGCCTGCCGCACATTGTCAGGCGTCAGTCCGCCGGAGAGCAGGATCTGCTTCTGCGGAAACATCTCCTGCGCACGCACCGCCAGTTCCCACGGAAAGGCGTGCCCGCCTCCGCCATAGGTCCCGGGATTGTACGCATCCAGCAGGATCGCCGTGCAGGGGTACTCGCCTATCTGCGCCAGAGAGGCCGCATCGCGCACCTGCAGCGCCTTGATCACGTTCACACCGCGCTCCATCAGCGCCCCCACCTGCGCCGGTGTTTCATCACCGTGCAGTTGCAGTGCTTGAAACAGCCCGCTGGAGATCGCCCCGTCCAGCAGCGCATCGTCAGGATTCACCAGCACCGCCACCAGCGCATTCTTGGCAGCAACCTTTGGCAGAGACTTCACCGCCGTCTCCAGCGGCATGTGCCGCTTTGACTTCGGCCACAGATTGATGCCCACCGCATCCGCCCCAAGGGCAAACAGCACACCCGCCTGCTCCGGCTGGGTGATGCCGCAGACTTTGATGTTGAGACGGGAGGGATCAGGAAACATGAGGGGGAAAAGGTGGCAGCGCCGGGCTGGAGCGCGCGGGCAGCAGGGTGGACGTCACAGACAGCAGCACATCGAGCTTGGGCGGCAGCGGAATGCTCCCGCGCACACGCACGTCGCGCTGCAGTTCTTGATAACGCATCATATCCGCAGGCTGCACCAAAAAGATGACCGGCGGCGCGGCATGCACCCCGGGATGCACCAGCGGGTAGGCCTTGCTCAGCAGCCGGTCCAGCATGTCCCCAGCCATGTCCGGCAGCGGCAGGGAGAAAAGAAAGAGCGAGTACTCGCGGCGCAGCGCCATCTCAAAGGCACGCTCCCCGCTGGGTGCATCGTCCACCTCGCACACACGGAATGCCTGCAGCGCCTCGCGGATCACGCGTCGGTAGGGCAGGCTCTCCTCTGCCAGCAGGACTCGCGGAGCGGCTGGGGGTACCGGAGGCGTGTGCATGGAAAGCGCCTTCAGCTTTCAGGATACACCGCCACGGCCATCACACCCTCGCTAGGCAGCCATCCCACCACTTCCACACGTTGCGGCTTGGCGCTGGCACCCATGCCTTTGCGCACGGTTTCCAAAACCTTCTTCTTCGTGTCCTCATCCACCGTGGAGCCAAACAGCCCTGCGAGGTCTGAGAGCATCGGCGCGGGTGCGCTCACACCACCCGCCGTGGTCACAGGTGTGCGGGTCTGGCCACAGGCCAGAATCGTATCGCGGATCGCCTCTGGCGTCATCGTGCCAGACACCACCACCAGTCGGCGCAGACGCGTGTCTGCCGTGGGAGCCATCACGATGGCCGGTGCGGCCGCAGGTGCAGCCGTGCTCACCGGGGGCTTGATGGACTTGGACGGCTTTAAAAAACCACGCGGCCCATCTGCACTGCGAACACCTCCCACCGGCCCGAGAGACTGCGGCAGCATGGGCTCCTCTGCCTGCAGGGCAGAAGCGGAGACAAGACAAACAGCGGCCAGGGAAACGAAGGGGAATTTCACGAAAGAGCGCGGTTTTTATCATGCCGCCTTCCGGGAGACAATGACAAAAGTGAGAAAGGGGGGGAATTCCTGCTTCCAGAGGGTAAAGCCCGCTCCGGATGCACGGCCATTCTTACATCTCCTGAAGCCGCCGCCCAATCGTCTCCTCGGATTGCCGGAGATCCATCACCGCCCCCACGAGCACGCGCCTACCCACCACCGTGTAGAAGATGCCAAAATTCGTCTTGGTAACCACCAGCCGTCGAATGCGCCCGTCGCATTGCTGCGGCCCGGCCTCCGGGAACATTCGTAAAATCCCCAGCGAGTGATCCACCCGTTGATAAATTCTCTCGCCCTGCACGGCATAAATGCTCAGCAAATCGCTCTGCGCCCCTTGCAGGAGCACGATCTCACTCAGGCTCACGGCAGTTGAAAGCGGCGTTTAAACTGCTCAAGCGTCATCGCCGTGCTCGGGTCACGCTCAAAATCCGCAAACCTCTCCTCCACGATCTTCAGGATCGCAGGATTCGCGGGCAGTTCCGCCTGACGCTCGTCCACCTCATCCCACAGTTCGACAGCGAGACTCCATTTTTGCTCCAGGCTAAGAGCCGCGATGGCGGGCAGGGTTTCGACGATCATGCACAAAAGCTGCCATCAAATTTCATTCGGACAACTCAGTTCTTCTGCGGCCGCCGCCGGCTTTTTGCCCAGCTGGATCGCACCTTTGCGGCGCACTTGAAGACTTCCCCGCCATGCCTCATCGTTCCCACCCATGACCCGCCGCCGCCTGCTCCAAACCGCTGCCGCAGCAGCCGCGCTCCCTGCCTCATGTGGGAAAAAACACCTGCCTCCCCCGACCTATGCCACGCTGGCAGACCTCGCTGCCCTGCTCAGCTCCGGGCAGACCACGCCTCCGCTCCTGGCGGAGCAGTGCCTCGCTCGCATCGCTCAGTTCGACAAATCGGGTCCGCGTATCAATGCCATCATCGAGCTCAACCCGGCGGCACGCACCCTCGCCACCACCTGCGGCCCCGGCCCGCTGCACGGACTGCCCATCCTCATCAAAGACAACATTGAAACCGCCGATGACATGCACACCACCGCAGGCTCCCTGGCCCTGCGCACACATCGGCCCGCTAAGGACGCGCCCCTCGTGCAGCGGCTGCGCGCCGCAGGAGCCGTCATTCTCGGCAAAACCAACCTCAGCGAGTGGGCCAACATCCGCTCCCCCCATTCCACCAGCGGCTGGAGCGCACGCGGTGGCCTCACCCGCAATCCCCACCGCCTCACCCACAGCGCCAGCGGTTCCAGCTCCGGCTCCGCAGCAGCCGTCGCCGCAGGCCTCGCCCCCGCCGCCATCGGCACCGAAACCAACGGCTCCATCGTCAGCCCCGCCAGCGCCTGCGGCATCGTCGGGTTCAAGCCCACCGTCGGCCTCATCAGCGGCGCAGGCATCATCCCCATCACCCACTGGCAGGACACCGCCGGGCCCATGACGCTCACCGTGCAGGATGCCGCCCTGCTCATGCAAACCCTCGCGGACAACTTCACCGTCGATTTGCAACCTGACGCCCTCAAAGGCGCACGCCTCGGCGTCATGCGCAGCCACTGTGGCAAGAACCCGCAGGTGCTCGCCCTCTTTGAAGCCTCCCTCGAAAAACTCCGCGCCGCCGGTGCCATCATCATCGATCCCGTCAAACTTCCCAATGCGCGCGAGGCAGGCTCCCTCGCCTGGAAGGCCATGCTCATCGAGCTGCGTCAGGATCTCAACGCCTACCTCGCTCAGCGCGGCGGCGACGTCCGCACCCTCGCCGAGCTCATCGCCTTCAATGAAAAGCACAGCGACACCGAGATGCCGCACTTCGGCCAGGAGTTCTTCGTGCAGGCAGAAAAACTCGGCATGCCCGACATCATCGCCGCAGGAGCAGCATCCCGCGCCGAGGCCCGCCGCCTCGCCGGCCCCGACGGCATCGACGCCGCCCTCAGGGAGCACCGCCTCGACGCCCTCATCTGCCCCACCAACGACCCCGTCGGCAAAATCGACCTCGCCCACGGCGACACCCACGAGCGCGTCGCCAGCACCCCCGCCGCCGTCGCCGGTTACCCCCACCTCACCGTCCCCCTCGGCTTCGTCGAAAACCTCCCCATCGGCTTCTCCTTCATTGGCACCGCCAACACCGACGCCCACATCCTCTCCCTCGGCCACGCCTTCGAACAACTCACACAAGCCAGACGCGCCCCCGAGTTCCACGAAGCCTAACACATCGCGGCTCTCTTCGTCCTCGTCCTCCTACTCGAACTCGTCCTCGATCCACCAGCTCCGCAATCACCCTACCCATATCTGGCCCAGCCTGCTGGATTAATCAGCAAACAGCCGCGTCCCTCATCCATCTCTCTCAAAACCATCGCCCCTCGTCGGCATTCTCTGCGGCGTTCCCAATTCTGCGGTGTAAATCACCATTTCTCTGACTTGCCGCCATCGCTTCTCTCGTCAAACGGCAGATCACCTGCATGATCACGAACGAGCACCACATAGTTCACACGTCGGGCAGAGGGAACCAGAATAAACTCCCAGTCACAGAGGTCATTGTGTGCCAGCAACATCCAAGAGCCCGCATGCGGTTCCTTGGACAAATCCACATCTCCCAGATGAACCCATGGGTGCAGGGGCACATGCTCGATCATCCGCGTCAGGCCGTTCAGGTGAATGAAGTCCTTCACATCCCCATCCGACTTCAAATCAATCGTTCCAAGGTACACCACCTCCGTCGGATGCTCCACCGCACTCATCACCGCGCCCGCCGGAACCTTCACCCCCGTCAACTTCGCCATCTCCCTCCATCCAGCAGGACGTCCCACCCAATAAAGAGCCAGCACCAGCGCGCCTAATAGCACGAGCGCGATAAGACAGCCCTGTTTGGATTGGGTCATGCGGTCAGAAGATTACCCGGTTTCAAGCATGCCATCTTCACAGCGCCAAAAACCACCGTCAACAACGGTCAACCATCGTCAACAACCGTCAACGGTTCCCCCCTCACCTCCTCCTCCCCTTCGGCACCCTCTCCTCCCGGTACTCCGCTGGCGTCAGCCCCATGATCCGGTGAAAGCAGCGCGTGAAATGCGCATGGTCATAGAACCCCAGCTCCGCCGCCAGCGCCGCCACCGTCTCCTCCGTCTCAGCCAGCCTTCGGCACGCAGCCTCCACTCGCACGCGCAGCAGGTACTGCCGCGCCGATGAGCCAAACACACGGCGGAAGCTGCGGTCAAACTGGCTCTGCGAAAGCCCGCACATCCGCGCCATCTCCGCGCTGCTCAGCGCCTCGTCCGGGTGCTGGTGCATCTGATCGATCACCCGCGCAAACCGCGCCTCACCCGAGCTGCCGCTGCGCACCTGCTCCACCTGCCGCGAAAAGCCCGCGATGCCGATGATCACGCCTTTCTCGTCCCTCAGTGGTATCTTGCTGGAGATCACCAGTCGCGGAGAGCCCTCCGCCTCCGGCGCGCTTTCCAGCCGGTTCACGATCGGCCTGCCCGTGCTCATCACCACCTCGTCATCCTCCTGGTACTCCACCGCGCGGCTGTGCGGAAAGAAATCCAGGTCCGTCTTGCCGATCGCGTCCTTCTCGTGCTTCACGCCGCAGTAGTCGCACCCGCGCCGGTTCACCGCCATGAAGCGGCCCTTGCGGTCCTTGATGAAAAACGACATGTCCGGCACCAGATCAAAGAGCTTCGCCAGTTCCGCGCCGCTCACGCGCCGTAAAAATCCCTGTGGTGAAATCGCAGCCATGATGCGCGTATTTTACACAAGCATGCCACCCGCATGCAAGACGCCATTGCACCCGGCAGCGTATTCTCTCTCACCATGAAAACCGCCCGTCATCCCGTGCTTCTTCGCCGTGAGCGGCTCCGGCGCACCATCGCCAGCCTCCACCGTGGAAACACGCGCGATCTCCACCTCCTCGACGACCTCCTCGGCGACTCGGAGGTCTGCGCCTCTTTCACCGACGCCGAGCTCAAGGACACCATCCTCGTCGTCAAGCACCACCGCCCCGACCTCGCGCTCAATCTCCTCACCCGGGTGCGCGTCCCTGAGGACCGGATCAGCCTCGGCAACTGCCTCGCCGCCATCTGGAGCCGCATCGACATCAATGCCGCCTGGCATGCCATCACCGCCAGCAGCCTGCCCGAGTCCGAGCGCCTCTCCCTCTGCAGCGCAATGGTCTGACCCCGCGCCATCCTCCGCCCACAGATCGCCAAGATCCGGCGCAAAATTGAGCGCCCACCCTCCGTAAGCATAATCATACCAGCCCGAGTCACTTTCGTACTCTCATCAGCCACCCTCATGCGCATCGACCTCACACTGCTCCTCACGCTTCTGGCCTCCTCCGCCATGGCCGCGCAGCCGATCGGCTTTAACAAAGACATCCGCCCCATCCTCGCGGACGCCTGCTTCCACTGCCACGGCCCCGACCCGGGCACGCGCAAAGCAGGCCTGCGCCTCGACACCGAGGCCGGCTTCTTCACCGCCAAGGAGGGCGAGCAGCCCACCGTCATCAAAAACAAGCCCGAGATCAGCAGCCTCTTCCAGCGCCTCATCACCAAGGATGAGGACGATCTCATGCCTCCGCCAGATTCCCACAAAACGCTGAAGCCCGCAGAGATCGCACTGATCAAGGAGTGGATCGCCCAAGGCGCGCCGTGGCAGCCCCACTGGTCCCTCATCGCTCCCAAGAAAGCACCGCTGCCCACAGTCAAAGACAGCGCCTGGGTCAAGACCCCGGTGGACCGCTTCATCCTTTCGAGGCTGGAAGCCGCAGGCCTCACCCCCGCGCCTCAGGCGGAAGACCACGCCCTCATCCGTCGCGTGTCGCTGGACCTCACCGGCCTCCCTCCCTCGCCAGAGCTCATGGCCCGCTACCTGCCGCTGGATGAAAAGAAGTACTCCACCCTCGTGGATGAGTTGCTCAAATCCCCCGCCTACGGCGAGCACCGCGCCCGCTACTGGCTCGATGCCGCACGCTACGCCGACACCCACGGCCTCCACTTTGACAAACCCCGCGAGATGTGGCCCTACCGCGACTGGGTCGTGAAAGCCTACAACAGCAACGAGCCCTTTGACCGCTTCACCGTCGAGCAGATCGCCGGAGACCTGCTGCCAAAGCCCACCGAAGACCAGCTCATCGCCACCGGCTTCCAGCGCTGCAACATCACCACCAACGAAGGCGGCACCATCGACGAGGAAAACCTCGCCAACTACGCCTCCGACCGCGTGCAGACCATGGGCTGGGTGTACTTCGGCCTCACCACCAACTGCTCGCAGTGCCACGACCATAAGTTCGACCCCATCACGCAGAAGGACTACTACTCCATGGCCGCCTTCTTCCGCAACACCACGCAGAAGCCCAAAGACGGCAATGTGAAGGACGGCCTCGGCCCGATCCTAGTGCTGCCCACCGACAAAGACCGCCCGCGCTGGACCGCGCTGCCCACCGAGATCGCCGCCGCCAAGGCCAAGCAGGAAGCCTCACGCAAAGCCGCCAAGGTGCCCTTTGACCAGTGGCTGGCCAGCGCCAAGCCCGAAGAACTCGACAAAGACGTGCCCTCCAAAGGCATGACCGCCCACGTCCCGCTCAATGAAGGCGCAGGCAGCGAGGTCGCCGCCACCTGCGGCACCGCCAAGACCTTCAAAGCCGTCGGCGAGGTCACCTGGAAGCCCGATGGCAAACTCGGCCCCGCCCCCGTCATGAAACCCAACGGCACCTTCGAGATCGGCAATGTGGGCGACTTTGAAAAAGACCACGCCTTCAGCTACGGCGCCTGGGTGCGCGCAGACCGCGCCGGTGTCTCCGGCGGCATCCTCGCCCGCATGGATGAAAAGAACGGCTACCGCGGCTGGGACCTCTTCCAGAGCGACACCCGCCTCTCCGTGCATATCGTCAGCAAATGGCCGGACGACGCCATCAAAGTCTCCACCGCCAAGCCCGCCCTCCGCCCCGGCGTCTGGCAGCACGTCTTCGTCACCTACGATGGCAAAGGCAAGGCCGGCAGCGTGCGCATCTTTGTGGACGGCGTGGAGACTCCCATCAAGCCCGACACCAATGCCCTCAAAGGCAGCATCAAGACCACCACACCCACCCGCATCGGCCAGCGCAGCAATGGCGCTTTCTTCAGCGACGGCGGCGTGCAGGACGTCCGCATTTACGACCGCCAGCTCTCCGCCAAGGAAGTCCAGATGCTCTCCAAGGTGGGCCCGCTCCGCACCATGCTGGCCGCCAAAAAGCGCGGCCCCAAGCAGCAGGAGGCCCTCTTTGAGCACTACCTCATCACCCGCGACACCGCCTACCAGTCAGCCCTCGCCACCAGCACCAAGCTCACCGCCGAGCAGGACGCCATCAAGGCCCGCAGCCCCATGACCCATGTGCAGGAGGAAAAGATGGACACCAAGCCCATGGCCAACATCCTCATGCGCGGCCAGTATGACAAGGTGGGAGACCCCGTGGACGCCGCTGTCCCCGCAGCCCTGGGCAAGCTGCCCGCCGACGCTCCGAAGAACCGCCTCGGCCTCGCCCAATGGCTCGTCAGCGACAACAACACCCTCACCTCCCGCGTCACCGTGAACCGCATGTGGCAGGAGCTCTTCGGCAGCGGCATCGTCAAGACCAGCGAAGACTTCGGCATCATGGGCTCCGCCCCTTCCAATCCCGGGCTGCTCGACTGGCTTGCCGTCGAGTTCAAAGACACAGGCTGGGATGTGAAGCGCTTCTACAAAATGCTCGTCACCTCCGCCGCCTACCGTCAGGCCGCCGTCATCACGCCCGCGAAACTGGAAAAGGACCGCGACAACGCACTGCTCTCGCGCGGGCCACGCTTCCGCATGGATGCTGAGATGATCCGTGACTACGCCCTCGCCGCCAGCGGCACCCTCTCCCCCCGCATGGGCGGCCCCGGCACCCTGCCCTACCAGCCGGAAAACATCTGGGAAGTCGTCGGCATGGGCACTGAAAAGTACGTGCAGGACAAAGGCGAAAACCTCTACCGCCGCACCCTCTACGACTTCTGGAAGCGCATGGCCCCGCCTGCCAACATGGACATCTTCAACGCCCCCAGCCGCGAAATGAGCTGCGTCCGCCGCGACCGCACCAACACTCCCCTGCAGGCCCTCGTCACCATGAACGACCCCCAGTTCATCGAAGCCGCCCGCAACATCGCCCAGCACACTCTCCAAAACGTCCAAGGCGACGACACCGCCAGGCTCTCCTCCATCTATGAGCACCTTCTCTGCCGCCCGCTGAAAGACGCCGAAAAACCCATCCTCACCGCCAGCCTCGCCGACCTCCGCAAATTCTACTCCACGAACGCCACCGACGCCGAAGCCCTCCTCAAAGTCGGCGAATCCAAAGCCGACGACAAACTCGCCAAACCCGAACTCGCCGCCTGGACCATGCTTTGCAATGAAGTCATGAACTTGGACGAGGTGCTGAACAAGTAAGCCTGTCTTCCTACAAAGATGTCACCAATCTCCACAGACCTGCCTCCAGTCCCATCCGTTTCTCGGATGAAGGCCATGGCATGGTCTTCTGCAGTGGTGCTGAGCTTGTCAGGTTGCGAAAAATCCCCAACACAGGCGGAGGATAAATCATCGTCACCTTCGGAGTTACGCCAATGGCTCGCCAAGAGCACTGACATCGACTGGTGGAAAGCAAAGACGGAACAAGGTTCTGAACTCGCTGCAAAAGCCAAATCGGCATTGGATTCGATCAAGACGGACGAGCTCAGAAAACAGGCCTCAGAATTGACCAAGGCTCTCGATACCAAGGACTGGAGCCAGGTCGAAAAATTGGCTCGCCAAATCGGAGGGCATCTTTCAGCGGAGAAGCTTTCGGAAGGCCTACGTTTTGTAGTGATCCAGCGCCAGAAAGGCGGAGAAGCAGCCTCGAAGGCAATTGAAGAATACGCCGCCCGCCAAGACCTCAACGAATACGAAAAAGCGGCGGCCAAAAGCCTTCAAAAAGGGCTTTCCTTTGTCCAGAGGGACGATGTGCAAGGCTACGTGGTATTGGCAATATTCTTTGCCTGCGAGTGCAAGCTGGGAGCACATCAAGGCGGCTTGCTGGCCGTCCCCATCATTTCGATTTTGTTTCCTGACTACGACAGCAAGCACTCCGGCAACTTTAAACCTTAAACTTTTAACTTCTTATGAGCCTTCTCCACGAATGGGATTTGTACCAAACCCGCCGCCAGCTCTTTTCGTGCGGTAAGAATGTATTGGGCGGTGCAGCCCTCGCATCCCTCCTCGGCGAATCCTTTGCGAATGCCTCAAACAATGCCGCCATGGGGCCTCAGTTCGCGCCAAAGGCCAAGCGCGTCATCTACCTGCACATGGTCGGCGGCCCTGCGCAGATGGACCTCTTCGACTACAAGCCTGAGATGCAGAAGTGGTATGACAAAGACCTGCCGCCCAGCATCCGCAACGGCCAGCGTCTCACCACCATGACCAGCGGCCAGGCGCGCTTCCCCATCGCACCCTCGAAGTTCAACTTCGCCCAGCGCGGCCAGTGCGGCATGTGGATGAACTCCGACCTCCTCCCCCACCTCGCCAAAAACGCCGACGACATCTGCTGGATGCGCTCGCTCCACACCGAGGCCATCAATCACGAGCCCGCCATCTGCGCCATGCAGACCGGCAACCAGATCACCGGCCGCCCCTGCCTCGGCTCCTGGGCTTCCTACGGCCTCGGCAGCATGAATGCCAACTTGCCCACCTTCGTCGTCCTCATCGCCACACCCACCAATCGCGAGCAGGAGCAGGCCATCTCCTCCCGCCTCTGGTCCAGCGGCTACCTGCCCGGCGAACACGCAGGCGTTTCCTTCCGCAGCAAAGGCGACCCCATCCTCTTCATCAACAACCCCGCCGGAGTACCCAGCAGCGTGCGCAAGCGCACCATCGAAGGCCTCAACGCCCTCAACGAGATCAACTACAAGGAAGTCGGCGACCCCGAAACCCACACCCGCATCCAGCAGTACGAAATGGCCTTCCGCATGCAGGCCAGCGTGCCCGAGCTGACCGACATCAACAGCGAGCCCGAGCACATCTTCAAACTCTACGGCGATGAGGCCAAGAAGCCCGGCACCTTTGCCAACAGCGTCCTCATGGCCCGCCGCCTCGCCGAGCGCGGCGTGCGCTTCACCCAGATCTACCTCAACAACTGGGACCACCACAGCAACGTCGGCGGCCGCATGCCCAGCCAGTGCAAAGACATCGACCAGCCCTGCCACGCCCTCATCGAGGACCTCAAGCAGCGCGGCATGTTTGACGACACCCTCATCATCTGGGGCGGCGAATTCGGCCGCACCATCTACTCCCAGGGTGGCCTCACCAAGGAGAACTACGGCCGCGACCACCACCCCCGCTGCTTCACCATGTGGATGGCTGGCGGCGGTGCCAAAGGCGGTGCCATCTATGGCGAGACCGACGACTTCAGCTACAACATCGTCAAAGACCCGCTCCACATCAGCGACTTCCACGCCACCGTCCTCAACCTCCTCGGCTACAACGCCGACCGCTTCACCTACAAGTTCCAGGGCCTCGACCAAAAGCTCATCGGCATCAATCCCGCCAAGCCCATCAAAGCCCTCATGGCTTGATGGCCCTCACACAAACGCGCCAGCGTCTTGGAACCGGAACGAAGTGGAGATAGACAGCCATAGGCTGCCCGAAGGGTGAGCGGAGCGAATCAATGCGCCGGTCCTCCGGCGCTTTCGTAGGCCATGGCACGTTCGAATGCACCCGTGGTCCGGCGCAGTTCAAACCCGTCCTCAGAGCCTCCCTCTCTCCCCACCCAAATCACACGCCAAACACCCATCGCCAGCTTGGGGGAGAGGGTCGGGGTGAGGGGCCACCTACCCCGCNNAGGTAGGGAGGCTTGTCCTCAAGCCTCCGCCGAGCGTCGCCCCTTTTCGAAAATCAGCCTGCATCGCCGACACCGCTTTCGTCAGGTCATAAACATCCCCCCGTCCTCAGCGCGCCAAACGCGTCTCCCCCTCTCCCCACCCAAATCAATCGTCAAACACCCATCGCCCCTTTGGGGGAGAGGGCCGGGGTGAGGGGCCACCTACCCCGCNNACGAGGTAGGGAGGCTTGTCCTCAAACCTCCGCCGGACGCTACCTCGCCCTCTTATCGATACTCGTATGATATATCAATACCATGTTATGTTATAAACGGGCCTGTTCTATTTGGTCACTCCACACCGCTTCGAAGCAACCCCAAAGGGGTTGCGTATTTAAGCCCACGGGTCAGCCAGCTTGTCCTCCGAAGCTCGTAGAGCGAAGGAGGAAGCCTCAGCGAGGCGACCCTGGGTATGCAAGCCACCGACCGGGAAGCAAACCCATCGCCTTCTTGGCACGCCGCGCTCTCCAGCAGCGTTTCCCCGCCTCCTCGCCGAAGCGACTGTGTTCCTGCATGCCCCGAGCTTCGGATCCACCATTCATCCGATCTCCCTTAACGTCAGTCTATTGAGCAGCATTCAATTACCCCTACGGCTTCTCCACCACCATAAAGAACCCCGTAAACTCATACCGCTGCCTCATCTCGCTCAGCGTCATCCTCTTCTCCCCCAGCAGCGGATCAGCCACGAAATACACATCCCCCTCGCGCCCCAGCAGCGCGATGAAGTGCCCCGCCATCCCCACCCGCACTCCCGCCACAGCCGGCAGATGCACATCTGGCGCCAAGCCCTCACGAAAATCAAACTTCGCCCGCAGGCCCCTGCTCCGCACATAGCGCGCCAGATACCACGCCTCCGTGCCGCCCATGTAGCTGTAGCACGCCAGCGCCGCCTCACGCTCCGTGGCCTTCGCATCGCCCAGCAGTCTCAGAATCGTGGTCACACTCGCCGGGCCGCAGGTGGAGTACGTGCTCTGCATGCACGCACGTCCCTGCCACTCATCCTTGAGGCTCGTCACAGGCAGCGGTGCCAGCAGCGGCTTCGCAAACGGCGCAAACACAATGCCCCCCAGCAGCACCAGCCAAAGCGGCAGCATCCAGCGGCGGAAAAAACTGGCCAGCACCGCCATGAAACTGCCCGCTAGCAGCATCAAATCCTCCGAGTGGTTCCATGATCTCAGCTCATAAAACCACGCCATCTCTGGCAGGATGTGAAAGTAGTACAGTGTGAATGCAAATGCAGGCAGCGCCAGAACTAGAGTGATCAGCAGTGCCACCAGCCGGGCTTTACACCCCCACGACTTGACAAGGGTGTAGATGAATCCGAAAAAGAAAAAGACACCAATGCTTACAAACAGTCCGCGCAGATTGATGAAATCGAAAATCATAGTCGGCCTGATGAGTAATGATGTTCACTGCTTGTTCAACCCCCGGTGCCATCTACGGCGAGACTGACGACTTCAGCTACAACATCGTCAAAGACCCGCTCCACATCAGCGACTTCCACGCCACCGTCCTCAACCTCCTCGGCTACAACACCGACCGCTTCACCTACAAGTTCCAGGGCCTCGACCAGAAGCTCATCGGCATCAATCCCGCCAAGCCCGTCAAAGCGCTGATGGCGTAAGATCCCAGCCGCTTTGTGGGTGCCTCGATCTGCTCTACCCAGCCTTCGCCTTTCGCTTCTCCCAGCCCAGCATCATCAGAAACACTCCTCCGATCACCATGCAAGGCCCCGCGAGCGTGATCATTTGATTCTCCCCTTCCTGGATGGTGTTGTGCTTGGCCAGCGTTCTGTAGGATTTGCCGTCCACCTCCAGCGTCGCCACCCGCAGCGGCACCTGCTTTCCCAGCATGTTCAGGTGCTTGTCGTCGTGGTATTTTTTCACGAAGCCGATTTTCGCAATGCCCCTTCCCCAGATTGGATTCATGGGGAGGTCATCCGGCAGTTCAATGACCCGCTGCATGGCCGGTGCCAGCATGATCTCCGTCCAGCTCCTGCCTTTGCGCTGCCGGTGCGTGATCGCATTGACGATGCGGGCTTCTTTGATGACCAGATCTCCCTGCTTCAGCGGCCCCGGCAGTTCAAACATCGCCACATAGCAGGCAAACAAGCCCATCCCCGCCAGGAGCACTCCGAGCCCTCCCATTTTCAGTCCGCTCCACTTCTGCGGATTGTAACGGTCAGATGCCTTCTTTTCCTCTGCGGGCTGACGCGCAGGCGTACGCGCCAGCGAAGGAGGCCGTGCGAGGGATGGCGGCGTAGATGCTGGCCGTTCCAGGTCCGAGACACGCGACTCAGCCGTGCCGGAGCCTGCATGACTTCCTTCCAATCCACCGCTGAATCCGCCATCCATGATCAGAGGAGTCATTGACGGCGCCACCATCGAACTCGGCGGTGCCATGGGGGGCGCGGAAAGCAGAGTGGGCATTCCCGCCGTGGTGGATGCAGAAGGCATCGATGGCACTTGCCCCTGTCCTGCGGCCGGCATGGAGGTTATCGTCCTCATCTGAGGAGCCAGCACCGGGGCAGCGGCAGCCACCTGTTCATCCCGGTAGACCAGTTCCAGCCTTCCCGCCTGGATGCGGTCACCATCGTGCAGTTCCGTCATTGTCACCGGCTGGCCGTTGACCCACACCGCCGCGCCTTCATACGCACCCAGGTACCAGCCGCCATTTTGCGGGGCCACGGCAAAATGCCTCGGCATCAGCCCAAAGTCGGCCCGCACCGGAATCTGCACTGTCGGATCGCTCCCGACACAGACTTCCCCGCCAGTCAAAGGCATGGCATGACCCGTAGGTGCGATCAAGGAACGTGACATCGCCCAAAGCTACAAACGCTTGCTTTGCAGGCAACCATTTAACTATGGAAATTATAGAAACAACTCCGAGCTTCAATCGGCGCTCCACCTGTCTCGTCCTCCCCCTCAGCTCGATCTTCCTCGGCATCCATCACCTTCCAGCCGTAGCCCCACCTCATCCACGGTTCAATCCCCGGTACTTCCCCGGCGCCATCCCCGCATACCGGCTGAAGTGCCGCGTAAAGGCACTCTGGTCACACCACCCCGTCTCAATCGCGATGTCCGCCAGCGTGCGCTCCGTCTCCCTTAGCAGCCGCGTCGCCTCATCCAGCCGCAGCTTGTGCAGCAGTTGCAGCGGGCTCATCTGAAACAGCCTCTGCACCCGCTGCTCGAACTGATACACACTCAGCCCCGCCTTCTTCGCGATGTCCTCGATCCGCAGGCTCTCCGCAAAGTGCTGCTGCATGTGCTTCAGCGCCGCCGCCAGTTCCGCAAAGCCCCCCGCCTTGTCACTCGGCGCATTCAGATCCCGCGAGATCCCCGCCACCCCAATGATCCGCCCCTTCGCATCGCGCAGCGCATGCTTCGTCGTCAGGCACCAGCCCGCCTTGTGTCCCGGATAAATGTGCAGCTCCAGCTGATGCTCCACCGGCTTCCCCGTCTTCAGCACCGCCTCATCCTGCCGCGCATAGCTCGCCGCCAGCGCCGCCGGAAACACCTCCTCCGGCCTCTTCCCAATCAGCTTCGCCTTCACCCCGCCCGCACATCTCTCCGCCAGCGTCTGGTTCACCCGCACATATCGCCCCGCCGCATCCTTGATGAAAAACACCACATCCGGCAGCGCATCAAACAGCGCCTCCGTCGTCGCATGCTCCGAGAATGGTCCGGTCGAATCCATCATTTTTGACTGAATTGGCAGCCCCCAGCCCAAAAAGCAATCAAGACCCTTCGCCCCCTCTCAATCATCCTCATCCCACACGCCCCTCTTCCTCTCATCATTTGTTCGTCCTCGATCCCACCGTCTCCAGTCACGCCCCAGCCCCCATATTATCTCACACCTTCGTCCTCCACCTCTGGACAAATCATAAATCATAAATCGTAAATCATAAATCCCCCATGCCCTCTCTCCCCCGCTGGTCCGGCGTCTTCCCCGCCGTCGTCACCCAGATGCATCAGGATCAGTCCCTCGATCTTGCTTCCTCCGCCCGCCACTTCGAGGCCCTCATCCAGTCCGGCATCTCCGGCCTCATCGTCTGCGGCTCTCTCGGTGAAAACCAGTGCCTGCAGCCCGATGAAAAACGCGCCGTCCTCCAGTGCGCCATCGAAACCGCCCAAGGCCGCATCCCCGTCCTCTCCGGCGTCGCTGAGATGAGCACCCGCGCCGCCATCCAGTACATGCAGGATGGCGAAAAACTCGGTGCCGCCGGCTTCATGGTCATGCCCCCCATGGTTTACAAGAGCGATCCCCGCGAGACCGAGCACTGGTTCCGCACCCTTGCCAAAGCCACGCCCCTGCCCTGGATGCTCTACAACAATCCCGTCGGCTACCACACTGACGTCACCCCCGAGATGTTCGCCCAGCTCGCCGACATCTCAAACCTCACATCCATCAAGGAAAGCAGCGCCAATCCCCGCCGCATCACCGAGCTGCGCAATCTCGTCGGCGACCGCTATCAGCTCTTCACCGGCGTGGACGATCTCATCCTCGAGTGTTCCATCCTCGGCATCGACGGCTGGGTCGCAGGCAGCGGCATCGCCTTCCCGCAGGAAAATCAAAAGCTCTGGGACCTCACCCGCGCCGGACGTTGGGACGAGGCCCGCACCCTCTACCGCTGGATGCAGCCCCTCATGAAGCTCGACACCCACATCCACTTCGTCCAATACATCAAGCTCCTCTGCCAGGAGACCGGCCTCGGCAAAGAATGGTGCCGCGAGCCCCGCCTCCCCCTCTCCGGCCCCGAGCGCGATCAGGTCCTCACCATCATCCGCTCCTCCCTCGCCAAGCGCCCCAAGTGATGCGGGCACTCCTGCCCGCAATCCCTCGACTCCACATCACCCACCGCCCCGCGCCAGCATCCCCGGACTGCGGCGCTTCAGGGCCGCTTTCGCCCCCCCACAGCCCTCTCATTCCAAAGCGCCCCGGAGCGCGGGCCTCCGAGCCCGCAGCACTCCGCCATCACTCACCACTCCGCACCCACCCAAGTGATGCGGGCACTCCTGCCCGCAGCCCCTCGACTCCACATCACCCACCACCCCGCGCCAGCGCCAGCATAGTGGTCCGCACAGTCCCCTGTGCGGTGCTCCGCCACATCCCCTCACTCCGCCATTCGCCCACCCCTCCCCCATCTTCAAACTTGAGCCGAGTCCGCGAGACAGGCGAAGCCAAACCTTAAACTTGTCCCCCCGCCCGATGAAAAAGATCCCCGTCATCGACTCCCACACCGGCGGCGAGCCCACCCGTGTCGTCCTCGGCGGCGTCACTCCGCTGGACCTCGAAACCTGGCGCCGCGCCATCCTCTGCGAGCCCCGCGGCCACGAGGTCATCGTCGGCGCTCTCCTCGTCCCGCCTCGGTCCCCTGACTGTGCGGCTGGCGTGATCTTCTTCAACAACGTCGGCCGCCTCGGCATGTGCGGCCACGGCATGATCGGCTTCATCACCACCCTCCATCAGCTCGGCCGCATCACCACCGGAGTTCACCGCATCGAGACTCCCGTCGGCATCGTCACCGCCACCCTGCATGCAGACCGCAGTGTCAGCATTCAAAACGTCCCCTCCTGCCGCAAAGCCAGGGCTGTGCACGCAGGCGGCGTCACCGGGGACATCGCGTATGGCGGAAACTGGTTCTTTCTGGTATCCGACCATGGCCTCGCCCTCACCCGCGAAAACATCCCCCGTCTCACCCAGGCAGCCTTGGACATGCGCGCCGCCGTACACGCCGCCGGTTACCCAGAGGTCGATCACGTCGAGCTCTTCGCCCCTCCGCACGACCCCGCCAACCACAGCCGCAACTTCGTCCTCTGCCCCGGTGCCGAATACGACCGCTCCCCCTGCGGCACAGGCACCAGCGCCAAGCTCGCCTGCCTCGCCGCCGACGGCAAACTCGCCCCCGGCGAGATCTGGCGTCAGGAAAGCATCATCGGCAGCGTCTTCGAAGCCAGCTACACCCCTGGAGCAGACACCGCCATCATCCCCACCATCACCGGCACCGCCTTCATCACCGCAGACTCCACCCTGCTCTTTGATCCCTCCGACCCATTCCGCCTCGGCATCGGCTCCCAGTAATGCCGGCACGCCTTCACGCCCTACACAGGCAGGGCGGCTTGTCCCCAAGCCGCCGCCACCCAGCACTCTTCAACCACCCAGCTAGGACCACCACCTCCCAAGTGATGCGGGCACTCCTGCCCGCAATCCCACGACTCCACACCACCCACCGCCCCGCCTTCGCGCCAGCATAGTGGTCCGCACAGTCCCCTGTGCGGCGCTCCGCCTCCACCCACCGCCCCGCCTTCGCGCCAGCGTCCCCGGAACCGGAGCGCAGCGGAGATAGACAACCGAAGGTTGCCCAGAGGGTGAGCGCAGCGAATCACCGCCGGTTTCGCCCGCCCCAACTTCAAACTATAAACCTTAAACTCTGCCGCCCCGCAGGCCCTCATGAAACTCCCTCTTCTACTCCTGCTCTCCACCACCGCTCTCGCCGCAGACTTCGACCACGCCCTCTCCCTCCCTAAGCGTACCGAAAACCTCGTCTTCCGCGACCGCATCAAGCCCAACTGGCTGCCAGATGGCCACACTTTCTGGTATCGCGTCCAGACCGGCCCCAAGACCCACGAGTTCGTCCTCATCGACGCCGCCACCGGCTCCCGCAAATCCGCACAGTCTCTCAAAGCCCTCGGCCTGCCTGAAAAGGAGGCGCTCAAATCCTCCACCGCCAAAATCGAACTCCGCCGCACCACCCGCACCGGAGAGGAGTCCGGCCTCAAGTTCATCAATCAGCTCGATGCCGACGTGGACCTCTTCTGGATCAATCAGCAGGGAGAGCACATGCGCTACGGCGGCGTCCGCGCCGGAGCCGAGCGCGAGCAGCACACCTTCGACGGCCACGTCTGGCTCATCACCAGCCGCACCGGAGAACACCTCGCCATCATCGAGGCCGGGCCGCAGGTGCAGACGCTGATAATTGATGGAAAGGGCATCTTCAAAGAACCCTCCAAATCAAAGGCCGAAGACAGAGGTTTCAAATCCCCGGATGGCAAATCAACGGCCGAGGTCACACAAAACTTCGTCTATATCAACCAGCGCCCCCTGAAGCTGAATGCCATGAAGAACTATTCCGGACCGGCTCTGTGGTCCCCTGACTCCTCTTCATTCGTCGTTTCCCGCTGCGAACCCGTGCCCCGGAGACAGATCACAATCGTGGATTCATCCCCGAAAGAACAGCTGCAGCCAAAGTTGAAGACCATCAACTACACGAAGCCCGGTGATGAGCTGCCAGCCCCCAGGATTTACAATGTCATCCCTGATGGAAATTTCATCCAGATCCCAAACGACCTCTTCCCCACCCCGTTCACTGAATCCCATCATATTGACGTCACCTGGGCCCCCGACAGCCGCGAGTTCTACTTCGACTACAACCAGCGCGGCCACCAGCTCTACCGCATTCTCGCCGCCAATGCACAGACCGGTGCCGTGCGCGTCGTCGTCGAAGAAACCTCCAAGACCTTCATCGACTACACCCACAAAACCTGGCGTCACTGGCTGCACTCCACCCACGAACTCCTCTGGATGAGCGAGCGCGACGGCTGGTGCCACCTCTACCTCTACGACACCCAAACCGGAACCGTCAAAAACCAGATCACCAAGGGCGCATGGCCCGTGCGCGAGGTCCTGCATGTCGATGACGCCAAGCGCCAGCTCTGGTTCCTCGCCAGCGGCCTGCGCAAAGAAGAAGACCCCTACCACCTCCACCTCTGCCGTGTGAACTTCGACGGCACCGGCTTCCAGCAGCTCACGCAAGGAGATGGCAATCACCACATTGAATTCTCCCCCAACCGCGACTTCTTCACTGCCACCTATTCCCGCGCCGATCTCCCGCCCGTCCACGAGCTCCGCCGCAGCACCGATGGCTCCCTCGTCTGCACACTGGAAAAAGCCGACGCCACAAAACTCCTAGCCGCAGGCTGGACCATGCCCGAGCGCTTCGTCGCCAAAGGCCGCGATGGCACCACCGACATCCACGGCATCCTCATCAAGCCCTCGCACTTCGATCCCGCCAAGAAATACCCCGTCGTCGAAGACATCTACGCCGGTCCTCACAGCGCCTTCGCCCCCAAGGATTTCGGCCGACTGCTCACCCATCACATCCTCGCCGAGCTCGGCTTCATCATCGTCAAACTCGACGGCATGGGCACCAATCATCGCGGCAAAGCCTTCCATGATGTCTGCTGGAAAAACCTCAAGGACGCCGGATTCCCCGACCGCAAGCTCTGGATCAAAGCCGCGGCATCCACACGCCCTTGGATGGATCTCACCCGTGTCGGCATCTACGGCGGCAGCGCAGGCGGCCAGAATGCCATGCGCGCCCTGCTGGATCATCACGACTTCTACAAAGTCGCCGTCGCCGACTGCGGCTGCCATGACAACCGCATGGACAAGATCTGGTGGAACGAGCAGTGGATGGGCTGGCCCGTGGATGAAAGCTACGCCCTCAGCTCCAACAAAGACGACGCCCACAAACTCCAGGGCCACCTCCTCCTCATCGTCGGAGAGCTCGACACCAACGTCGATCCCGCCAGCACCACCCAGGTCGTCGGCGCTTTGCAAAAAGCCGGCAAGACCTTCGACTTCATGCCCATCATCGGCACCGGCCACGGCGCCGCCGAAACACCCTTCGGCTCCCGCCTCCGCATGGAGTTCCTCGTGAAGCACTTAAAACCATAAGCCAATGCCTGAAGTGATGCGGGCACTCCTGCCCGCAATCCCACGACTCCGCCTCACCCACCGCCCCGCGCCAGCGCCAGCATAGTGGTCCGCACAGTCCCCTGTGCGGCGCTCCGCAATCTCCCCCCACCCCGAACCCACCCAAGTGATGCGGGCACTCCTGCCCGCAATCCCGCGACTCCGCCTCACCCACATCCCCGTTAGTCCTTCTGTCTTCCGTCTCCATGCCCACCCACGTCACCATCCTCGGCGCAGGCGTCATCGGCCTCAGCACAGCACTCTACTGCGCGCGGCGCGGCATGCAGGTCACTGTCATTGATCGCAGCCCCGCACAACGAGATGGCTGCTCCTTTGGCAATGCCGGCATGGTCGTCCCCAGCCACTTCATCCCCCTCGCCGCCCCTGGCATGGTCAGCCTCGGCCTCAAGTGGATGTGGAATCCCGAATCCCCCTTCTACATCAAGCCCCGTCTCGATTCCGACCTCCTCTCCTGGGCCATCCACTTCTGGAAAGCTTCCACCGCCCAGCGTGTCTCCGCCGCCGCCCCCATCCTGCGCGACCTCAGCCTCCTCAGCCGCCAGTGCTTTGAAGACATCGGCCTCGACTTCGGCCTCGTCAAAAACGGTCTCCTCATGCTCTGCAAAGAGCAGCACACCCTCGATGAGGAAGCCCGCACCGCCGCCCAGGCCAATGCCCTCGGCATCCCCGCCGAAGTCCTCGATGCCCGTGCCACCGCCGCCCTCGATCCTGGCGTGACCATGGACGTCTGCGGCAGCGTTTACTTCCCCAAAGACTGCCACCTCTCCCCCGCCCGCTTCATCGCCGCCCTCGAATCCGAGCTCACCCGCCTCGGCGTCCAGTTCCTCTGGGACACCGAAGTCACCGGCTATAAATCCGAAAACACCACCCTCAAAGCCATCCTGACCTCCCAAGGTCCGCTCGAAAGCCACGAAGTGGTATTGTGTGGTGGGGTCTGGTCGTCAGCCCTGGCCCGGGATCTCGGGCTCAAAATTCCGATGCAGGCCGGCAAGGGCTACAGCCTCACATTGCCAGATCCGACACAACTTCCGACCATTTGCAGCATTTGCACCGAGGCCCGTCTGGCCGTCACTCCCATGGATGGTGCCCTCCGCGTCGGTGGCACCATGGAGCTGGCCGGCATCGATGAATCCATCACCCACCGCCGCGTACGCGGCATCACCCGCGCCTTCCCCTCCTACTTCCCCGCCTTCCAGGAAAGCGACTTCGCCGAGGTCAAACCCTGGAGCGGACTGCGCCCTGTAGCACCTGATGGCATGCCATACCTCGGCCGCACCTGGCGCTGGAAAAACCTCACTCTCGCCACCGGCCACGCCATGATGGGCCTCAGCCTCGCCCCAGCCACCGGAAAGATCGTGAGCGATCTGATCGTGGGAGAAAAACCATCCCTTTCCCTCGATTTGCTGTCCCCTGACCGCTTCTCATGAAATCCCTGCTCATCACCCTCGCCCTGGCCACCACCACTCTGGCGCTGGACCGGCCCAAGTTGCAGATCATCAATGCATCTCCGCGCACCATTGAGATTTTCTGGGCAAAACCCGGCGGCACCCGGGTGCCCAATGGAAAGATAGAGCCCGGCAGGGACAACATCCTCGGCACCACCCTTGGGCACCGCTTTGTCATCGTCGATGGCGCGCAGGAAATGGAAGTGGTGAGCAGGGTCCGCGTCCAAGGCTTCCGCTACGATCCACAGTCGAAAGACGGCGTGCCTGCCTGCTACACACTGCGCGAGAGCGCACACGGCTTCCCCATCGTCGCCACGGCGAAAACAAATCCCTATGCGCTCAAGGAGGTCGCCTACCTGCTCGACCTCATGCTGAATCACCGCCCGGATGTGCGTCAGGCCATGATCGACAGCGGCGCGCGCATGATCATCATGGCCCATGATGAATACACCACCGATCTGCCGGAGTTTGCCCGTCTGGCAAACGAACCGGTGAAGGGCTTTGAAAACATCCCGGCCAAAACCTACTGGGACACCCGCGCGCGCGGCCTTGGCGGCAGCCAGACAGACCCCTTCTGCTCCTGCGCCGAGGAGAATGTACTGGGGCACCCAGGCGATCCTTATGAAAAGGAATGCATCGTCATTCACGAATTTGCCCACTGCATCCACCTGCGCGGCATGGTGAATGTGGACCCGACCTTCGACACACGTCTCAAGGCCGCCTACGATGCCGCCATGAAGGCCGGACTCTGGCGCGGCAAATACGCCAGCGTGAATCACCACGAGTACTGGGCCGAGGGCGTGCAGAGCTGGTTTGATGACAACCGCGTCAACGACCACGATCACAACCACGTGCACCTGCGCTCCCAGCTCATCGACTACGACCCCGGCCTCGCCGCGCTCTGCCGGGAGGTCTTTGGCGACACCGAGCTGCACTACACCAAGCCCGCCACCCGCCTCACCGGCCACATGGCAGGCTATGATCCCGCAAAAGCCCCCACCTTCACGTGGCCTGCCCCCATGCAGGCGGTGCGGGACCAGATCAAAGCCAAAGCCCAGAAACGCGATGCAGATGCCAACGCTGCGCGTGAGACCCGCAGCATCGAAGGCTGGACGGTCAGCATCAGCCGCGAGCTGCTGACGAAGGACGCGGAACTGACCGGCAAGGCGCTGCATCTGCTGGCACTGCAGCTCCAGGAAATCGTTCGCGTCGTTCCAGCCAAAGCAGTGGAAGAGCTGCGCAAAGTGCCACTGTATTTCAATCCTTCGTATCCCAAGACACACCCACGCGCCGAGTACCATCCTGGCGCAGACTGGCTCAAGGAAAACGGCCGCGCTTCCGTGATGGCCAAGGGAGTAGAATTCACGAATGTAAGCATCTTCGAGGCAGAAACACGTCGCATGCCCAACTTTGCGCTGCATGAGCTGGCACACTCCTACCACGACCGCGTTCTAGGCTTTGACAACGCAGAGATTGAGGCCGCCTTCCAGCATGCGAAGGCCGCCGGCAAATACGACAAGGTGGACCGCCAGGACTCCGAAGGCCGCAAGCATCTCGCCAAAGCCTACGCCATGACGAATGCCAGGGAATACTTCGCCGAATGCAGCGAGTCCTTCTTCACCCGCAACGACTTCTACCCTTTCACCAAAGAGGAGGTGAAGCAACACGATCCGGAAATGTTCGCCCTGCTGCAGAAGCTCTGGAGAACCCAGACGCCATAAGCTGGAAAACAAATCCACCTTTCACATGAAATCACTCACTGCCCTGCTCACGCTGCTTGCCCTGGGAAACCTGGCGGCGGAGCGTCCGCATGTACTGCTTATCCTGGCAGATGATCTGGGCTATGGGGATGTGTGCTGCTACAATGACAAAGCCAAGGTGGCCACGCCGCACATCGACCGCCTGGCGCGTGAGGGCATGAGATTCACGGATGCGCACAGTCCTGCCACGGTGTGCACGCCTTCGCGCTACAGCCTCATGACGGGGCAGATGGCCTTTCGCGTGCCGAATGGAGGCACCGTGTTTCAAGGGGCAGGCGGCCCCAGCTTGATCTCACCGGGCAGGCTGACGCTTCCCGGGATGCTGAAAAAGCAGGGCTACGCCACCGCAGCCGTGGGCAAATGGCATGTGGGCCTGACCTTCCGCGATGCCCTCGGCGAGGCCATTCACCAGGGTGGCAGGAAGGATGTGCGGCGCATTGACTTCACACGCCGCGTGGAGGGCGGCCCGCTGGATCATGGCTTTGAGTACTTCTTTGGCACGGCCTGCTGCCCCACCACCGACTGGCTGTATGCCTTCATCGATGGCGATCACATTCCCGTGCCGCCGCAGGGGCCGCTGGACAGATCCAAGCTGCCAAAGCACCCGTATGCCAACGACTGCCGCGCAGGGCTCATCGCCCCGGATTTCCCGATGGAGGAGGTGGACCTGCTCTTTCTGAAGAAGAGCCGGGAGTTCATGCTGGAGCACATGCGCACCACGCCGGAAAGGCCCTTCTTTCTCTTCCATGCCACACAGGCCGTGCATCTGCCATCTTTTGCAGCGCCAGAATTTCAAAACAAAACGCAGGCAGGTCCGCATGGAGACTTCATCGGCGAGCTGGACCACATCGTGGGCGAGTTGATGAAAGAACTGGAAAAGCTAGGCATCGCGGACAAGACGCTGGTCCTGCTGTCCAGCGACAACGGCCCGGAGACCACCAGTGTGGCACACATGCGCGCGGATCATGATCACGATGGGGCACGGCCCTGGCGTGGCATGAAGCGGGATGACTGGGAAGGCGGGCACCGCGTGCCGCTCATCATCCGCTGGCCAGGCCATGTGAAGGGCGGCAGCACCACGGACCAGCTCGTCTCTCTCACCGATGTGATGGCGACACTCGCTTCCATCACAGGTGCAGAGCTGCCGCAAAATGCAGCGGAGGACAGCTTCAATCTTCAACCTGTGCTGGAAAGCAAGGCAACTAAACCTGTGCGCCCGTATCTGCTCATGCAGGCCTTTGCCGGGGCGCGCACGCTTTCCATCCGCCGGGGCAGCTGGAAATACCTGGATCATCGTGGCTCAGGCGGAAACAATTACGCCAGCTTTGAACTCAAACGCTACAAACTGCCGGAAGCTGCACCCGAGGCCGAGGGCCAGCTCTACGATCTGAGCAGTGATCCCGGTGAAACCACCAACCTGTCTCTCAAACGGCCAGAGATCGTCGCAGAGCTGAAAGCCCTGCTGGAGCAGTCCAAGCGCGAAGGCCGCAGCGCCACCTCACCCCAGCCATGAGCGCCGTCTCCATCTTCAATGACGTCATCGGCCCCGTGATGCGCGGGCCGTCCAGCTCGCACTGTGCAGCAGCGCTGCGCATCGGCAGGCTGGCGCGGGATTTGATGGAAGGAGACATGATCGAGGTGCTGGTGGAGTTTGACCGCAGCGGCTCCCTGCCCACCACGCACGAGAGCCAAGGCAGCGACATGGGCCTCTTTGGCGGACTGCTCGGCTGGGATGCCGATGATGAACGGCTGCCGGACTCAGCGCAGGCGCTGGAAAATGCAGGCATCACGTTGCGCTTTGAAACAGTGGATGTCGGTGATCCGCATCCAAACACCTACCGGCTCACGCTGCGCAATGCGCGCGAGCAGCACTCGCTCATCGCCATCTCAACGGGCGGCGGAATGATCGAGGTGCTCAGCATTGATGGCATGCCGATGCCCATGGACGGCGGGTATCATGAGACGCTGATCTGGCTGCCGAAGACCGTGCAGGCCGAGTTCGAGGCGGATGAAGTGCTGCGTCACGCTGCGGGCGACCTTCATGTTTTTCAGGTGAAGGCGGCTGCGTTTGTGCGCACAGAGCACCTGCCGGCCATTGCGGTCAAACGCCTCTCCCCGGTGCTGCCCGTACCCTCGCGGAAAGAGATGCGCCTACCCTTCACGAGTTGTGCAGAGATGCTGGCGCAGGATGGCGCACGACAAACACCGCTGTGGCAGCTGGCGGTGGCTTATGAAATGGCGCGCGGAAAATTCACCGAGCGTGACGTGATCGAGAAAATGATCGCGATTGTGCGCATCCTGCGGAAGTCGATCACCAGCGGCATCGCGGGCACGCAGTATGAGGACCGCGTGCTGGGACATCAGAGCGGGCGCTTTAACGAGCTGATGCAGGCTGGCAGGCTGCTGGATGGCGGCGCGCTGAACCGCATCGTGCTGTATGTGACGGCGCTGATGGAGGTGAAGAGCTCCATGGGAGTCATCGTAGCCGCCCCCACCGCAGGTGCATGCGCGGCGCTTCCCGGAGCTGTGATTGGGATGGCTGAAGCGATGGGAAAATCCGAGGAGGAAATGGCGCAGGCGATGCTGGCCAGCGGTATCGTGGGCGTCTTCATCGCCACGCGCTGGACGTTTGCGGCGGAGGTGGGTGGCTGTCAGGCAGAAGGTGGTGCGGCGGCCAGCATGGCTGCGGCTGCGCTGGTGACTCTGGCGGGTGGCACACGGGATCAGGCTATAGCCGCTGCATCTCTGGCATTCCAGAGCATGCTGGGGCTGATCTGTGATCCGATAGCGAACCGCGTGGAAGCTCCCTGCCTGGGCAAGAACGTCATGGCAGCCAGCAACGCACTTTCCTGCGCCAACATGGCTCTGGCAGACTTTGATCCGCTCATTCCGCTGGATGAAGTGATCGATGCCGCCAAGAGCGTGGCGGAAAGGATGCCGCGCGAGCACCGCTGCACCTCACTAGGCGGACTGGCGGTGACGCCGACCTCGCTGGAAATTCAGAAGCGGCTGAGTGCGAAAAAGTGCGGCGGGTGTGGAAGTTGCTGAATCGAATCAGCCGGCTGTTCGGATACTCCATAGACATCGGCCATGGTGCAAGAAAAGGAGCCCATGGATCCATTAGCTCCTCTGTGCTTCTCGGTTTGGACTCTGTGGTTAAAAATCAGCCGCCGTTTAACCACAGAGGGCACTGAGAGGCACAGAGGAATGAAACGAAGCCCCTTGAAAGACGGGTGCGGCAGGGAGATTATTCCTCCTGCCAGACAAATCCCCCTTTCATGGCTCAGACATCCCCCCATATTCGTTTTGCCTCGCTCGCGCTGGGGCTGCTGACGGCGTACGCTTCCGCCGCCGAGCATCCTGGTGCCGTCATTTACAAAAAGATGTGCCAGGAATGCCATGGTGCCGCAGGCCAGGGCGTGAAGGACAAGTATGACGATCCCCTCACGGGCGATCTGACGCTGGAGGCTCTGGCGCGGAAGATCGAGCGCACCATGCCCGAGGACAAGGAAGGCACCTGTGTGGGCGATGACGCCAAAAATGTGGCCGCCTACATCTACGATTCCTTCTATTCCGCCGCTGCCCAGGCGCGCAGCCATCCGCCGGAGCAGGACCTGAGCCGGCTGACCATCGCGCAGTATCGGGCATCGGTGATGGACATCATCGGCCGTTTCCGCATGGGGCCGGGATTTGACCGCCCGCTGAAAGACGAGTCCGGCCTGAAGGCCACCTACCGTGGCGTGGAGCTGCCAAAGCCCGGAGAGAAGGCGGTGGACACCACGCCCAAGAACGGCATTAAGGCCAAGCGCCCAAACTACAAGCTGGAGCGTGTGGACGCCCAGGTGGCCTTCCACTTTGGCGCAGACAGCCCGGACAAGGAGAAGATGGAGGCCGAGCAGTTTCAGGACTCCTGGACCGGCAGCGTGGTGGCGCAGGAGACGGGCGTGTATGAGTTCATGATCAAGACCGAAAACGGCGCACGGCTATGGGTCAATGACATGAGCGAAAGCGACGCACTGATCGACGCCTGGGTGAGCGCCGGGCCAAAGGTGCGCGAGGAGAAGAAGAGCCTCTACCTGCTGGGCGGGCGCGCCTACGCGCTGCGGCTGGACCATTTTAAATTCAAGGAGCAGTCCGCCTCCATCGAGCTGTGGTGGAAGCCCCCTCACGGCACGGCGGAGATCATCCCGCAGCATGCACTGCGCACTGAGCGCCCGCGCGAGCTCATGATCGTACGCACCAGCTTCCCGGCGGATGACCGCAGCGTGGGCTATGAGCGCGGCACCTCCATTTCCAAGGCCTGGGACCAGGCCACCACGGAGGCGGCCATCTCGGTTTCTGAGGACGTGGTGGAAAATCTCAACGAACTGGCCGGCACCAAGGATGGTGCGCCTGACCGTGCCGAGAAGCTGCGGAAATTTGCCTTCACCTTTGTGGAGGCCGCCTTCTGCCGCCCGCTGACGGAGGAGCAAAAGCAGCTCTATGTCGAAACCCAGTTCAAAGCCGCCAAGACTCCCGAGCAGGCGGTGAAGCGCGTGGTGCTCTTCACCCTGAAGTCCCCGCAGTTTCTCTACCCGGAACTGCGCGAGGCTGACAAGCCCGATGACTACGCCTATGCCTCCCGTCTGGCGCTGACGCTGTGGGATTCCATCCCGGACAAGAAGCTGATCCAGGCCGCAGCTGCTGGCAAGCTGCGCACGCCGGAGCAGATCCGCGCCGAGGCGCAGCGCATGCTGACCGATCCGCGCACGAAAGCGAAGCTGCACGGCTTCTTCCACCAGTGGCTGGAACTGGAACGCGCCGAAGGGAACATCAAGGACATGAAGCTCTTCCCGGGCTTTGACGAGAGCGTGCTGGCAGACCTGCGTGAGTCCCTCTTTGAATTCCTGGACCGTGTGGTGTGGAGCCCGCAGTCCGACTACCGCCAGCTGCTGCAGGCGGACTACCTGCTGCTGAATGACCGCCTGGGGAAATTCTACGGCAAGCCCGTTCAGGGCGGCTCCTTCCAGCAGGTGTCGTTTGATCCCAAGCAGCGCGCTGGCGTGGTCACACACCCCTACCTGCTGGCCTCTCTGGCCACCAGCCGCGCCACCTCGCCGATCCATCGCGGCGTCTTCCTCACGCGCAACATCGTGGGCCTCTCCCTGCGCCCGCCGCCCAAGGCGGTGACCTTTGATGAGAGCCACTTCAATCCGAAGCTGACTATGCGCGAGAAGATCACCGAGCTGACGAAGAACAACGCCTGCATGTCCTGCCACTCCACGATCAACCCGCTGGGCTTCAGCCTGGAGAACTACGACGCCATCGGCCGCTGGCGCACGCAGGACAATAACAAGCCCGTGAACGCCGTGGGCGACTTTGCCGACGATGAAGGCCGCAAGGTGCACCTGACCGGCCCGCGCGACATCGTGAACTACGTTTCCGGCAGCCCCTACGGCCACCGCGCCTTCATCCGCCAGATGTTCAATCACTTCGTGAAACAGCAACCCCTGGCCTACGGCGCGCAGACCCTGGAGGATCTGCAGAAGAGCTTTGCAGCATCCAGCTGCAACGTGCAGAAGCTGATCGTGGACATCACCATGACCGCCGTGCAAAACGGGAAGAGCTGGGAGCGTGCCGGGCAGTAGGGAACATCCTACTCGTCCTCCTACTCTTACTCGTCCTCGATCATAACGTGAACGAACAGCAGAATCAGGAATGAAAACGCTGGATGGCAGCCGTAGGCGGGACGCGCAGCGCTGTGGAGCGGCGACGAATCGTCGCCCAAAAGCTCAGATTTCCACATGCGGTGCGATGGTGCTAACGGCGCGGGAGGATCGAGTTCGAGTAGGAGGACGAGTTCGAGGACAAAGAGGAGGGAAAGCAAACGCTGGATGGCAGCCGTAGGCGGGACGCCTCGGGCCAGTGACAGGCCGGAGGCCTATCCTCCCTGGAATCCTTTGGCCCCATCAGAAGCGCGCTCGACATCAAGCACAGAACCCACGCTCGGCCCAATGACGAACAGTGACTGGATCAAGGTCGTAGTGATTCGGCCAAGTGAGAACACCGTCTTCGATGTCCATATCGGCAAAAAAGGCGGCAGAACGCAGAGGTTCAACCATGGGCCCTTGCTGTGAGTTCAGCCAGTTGGCCAGATTAAGCTCAGCCATGAGGCCGTCACGAAACCGGATGGAAATCTGATGATCACCGGTGACACGAGCGCGAGTGATCTCGCAGGCATTAAGGTCAAGGACAGTGGCAGGCATGGCGTAATTTATTACGGAGGATCAATTTTGAAAGGCGATTCATTCCGCATGCAGAGATCCCAGTTGGCGGCCAGTTCGACAGCATGCTCCGCCGCCCAATCTTTGACCAATCGCAATTCAGCAGCGGGCAGATACCCCTCCAAAAGAGAACCATCGAGAGCGATCATGGCGTTCCCTTCGGGTGATTTAGCATGGAAATGAGGCGGCGGATGCTCATGGTCACCGAAGTGCATTCGGATTTTGATCTTATTGAACCGGCAGATCTCGGGCATCTGGAACTAATGCGGCGGGTTATGTGGAAAATAAAGAGCCATTACGGCAGCGTCAGGCATTGAAAACCGCACATCGGACACCCAAGCTGGGAGCACGCCCAAAGCAGGAATGAACACGCTGGATGGCAGCCGTAGGCGGGACGCCTCGGGCCAGTGACAGGCCGGAGGCCTATCCTCCGACTCGGAAGTGGAGGCTTCGCTATTCAGCGGAAGGCGGGAATGACAGCCCCGAACACCAGAATGAGGAACAAGACCAAGGCCACCCACCACCAGAGCTTGCTGCCTGCGATCTCCCGGGAGCCTTTGCCGCCGAACTCGCGGGCGATGAAGTCGTCGTAGTTGAACTCCTCTTCGTCGGGGAGGTCGAGGCCGTCGGTGTGGGTGTCGGCGCTCCAGCCGGATTTGGCGCAGGCGCCGCAGTCATCGCAGGCGGCGGCACCGCGTGGCACCCACTCGCCGCAGACGGGGCACTGGCCGGGGGGCTTGAAGCGCGTGCTCATGGCACGGGCGCGGTGGGCTGGCGGAACAGGACCTGCACGCTGGCGGTGTTGGAGGTGGCCGCAGAGTCTCGGCGGTGAAAGGCGGCGCTGTCAGCCATGCCACCGAGGTCCAGAAGAGGCGACCATCCGGCCTGACGTGCGGCATTCTCCATGGGACCGCGGCGCAGCGGGGCAAGCATGATGAGCACCGCCGCGAGTGTCACGGCGGCTGCGAGCATCTGACTCGAGGTACGGGCGCGCTGCCGGGTCATGGTAATGGGTTAACAATTAACATCTCCGAAATATTGTCAACCCACGAGTTTGCATGCCCTTTTTGCTTGTTTTCAGCCATTTCCCAGCCAGCGATGCGCGGTGATTTTGATCCTTACCGCAGGTTTTGGCGATGGGCATAACACCGCCGCACGCTCTGTGGCGGAGGCACTCTCCCGCCTGTGTCCCGACGAGAAAATCGAAGTGAGCGACCTCATCAGCGAGGCGCTGCCGCGCCTCTCGGACGTGTGCAAAAGCCTGTACCAGTTTGCCATCACGCACTGGCCTGCAGGCTGGCGCATGACGTATGACCTGATGGGCCGCCCCTCGGTGACAGGACCTGACGCCATGTGGCAGAGCGCCATGGTCAAGGCGCTGAAGCAGCGCATCGAGGCGCAGCAGCCGCGGCTCATCATCAGCACCTACCCGCTCTACGCCATCCTGCTGGAGACGCTGGCACGGCAGCAGGCCGTGCCGCCGCTGTGCACGGTCATCACAGACTCCATCAGCGTGAACCGCGTGTGGGTCATGTCCGGCAGCAGCCTCTTCTGCGTGGCGGATGATGAGACGAAGAAGGTGGTGGCGGGCTTTGGCGTGCCGGAGGGCAAGGTGCGTGTCACGGGCTTTCCGGTGGACCTGGCCTTTACCGAGCCGCTGCCTGAGCAGCCGCTGCACAAAGGGGCGCGCATTCTTTACCTGCCTTCCACCACGGGCCGCCGCGTGGCCGCCACACTGGAAGCGCTGAAGCCGCTCTTCCACCAGGGCGCAAAACTGACGCTGCCGGTGGGCAAGCATGAGCGCCGCCTCTACCATGTGATGCGCCGCTTTACCGACAGCATGCCTCCCGGCACGATGGAGGTCATCGGCTGGACCAAGCGCATCCCGGAATTTCTGCGCACGCACGATGTGGTGATCTGCAAGGCGGGCGGCGCCATCCTGCACGAGGTGCTGGCAGCCAAGATCCCTGCGGTGATCGACTACGTGGTGCCCGGCCAGGAGGAGGGGAATGCGGAGATGCTGGTGAAGCACGACGGCGGCGTGGTGACCAAGAACGCCAAGGAGACCGCTGCTGCTGTGGAGAGCATTTTGACAAACAACAACGCCGTGGGCCGCCGCATGCGCACCAGCATGGCCAAGATCAGCATGCCGGATGCCGCCCTCCGCACCGCCAAGGCCGCGCTGGCCGTGGCTGCGGCCAGCTAAGCTAAAAACGCATGAGCGCCGCCCCTGCCCTGCCCGCACCTGTGCCGGTGGTGTGTGCCGTCATCGTACGCGGCGGGCGCATCATGCTGGCGCAGCGGCCTCCGGGCAAGAAGCTCGGCGGGCTGTGGGAGTTTCCCGGTGGCAAGGTGGAGCCCGGGGAGGCCCCCGAGGCCGCGCTGCACCGAGAGCTGCAGGAGGAGCTGGGCTGCAGCGTGCGCATCACACAAACGCTCGCTCCCTTTGTGCATGCGTATGACTGGGGCAGCATCGAGCTCATCCCCTTTGTGTGCGAGCTGGCAGCAGGCAGCACCGAGCCGCACCCACATGAACATACCGCCTTGGTGTGGGTGGAGCAGGCGGAGCTGAAAAGCTATGAGCTGGCTCCGGCGGATGTGCCCGTGGTGGAGATGCTGGGGTAGGAGCGCGGCATGGCACCACGCACCAAGTCACCGCGTCTCTGCCTCTCAACATTTTAAGGACGGCGCACCTTTTTGAGCGCCCTCGCCACCACAGACCCGAATCCTCGGACCCGGCGCAGCGGTTCCCTACCAGCCCTGCGGCATGCACTACTCTGGGTGGTAGGGATGCGCTGTGCGCGTCCCTGGAATCCATTGTCCCAGTGCAGCCTCCCACCACATCGTGCGCCCCCATTCCTCAAGCCATCGCCTCCCAGCTCGCACACCCTCGCCATGCATGTCTTTCACTTTGCATCTACTGCACCGGCAGCGGCCTGCCCCACGCGCCGCGATGGGCCGCACGGGCTTCGCGTTCCAGCACACGCAGGTGGTTTTCAAAGTCGTTTTCGCGGCGGCCGTCGGGCATCCAGGTGCCTTTGGTGTGGATGCGGCAGAGGCCGGCCTTCACCAGCTTTTCAGAGAGTTCTTCGCCGTCATCAAAGAAGATCAGCGCATACGAGCGCTGGCTGTCATACACGCGCTCCCAGCGGGTCTGGATGGTGAGGTGCTCCTCCCGCAGCAGCTTCTCGGTGAAGACCTTGGCCTCGCGGCCCACATCCACAGTCTGTGGGATGCTCAGCCCGCCGAAGTAGGCGGCCTGATCCTGGATGCGAGGTTTCACCAGCGGGTAGAGGCGCTTTTCCGGGCAGTCGGCAAAGTAGAGGCGCAGCACGTTTTCGCCGCCGTCATGGGCGATCTTGAAGCTGTCGCCGTCATTGCTGGCGTCTTCCACGAGGCGCGGATGGCCCAGGGTGACAAATAGGCTGCCCTTCTCCGACCTCGGCGGCGTGTGGGGCTTGATGCGGGCATTGTCCCAGAGCTGCAGCAGCGCCAGGGCCGCGCAGCAGAGCCACCAGAGGAAACGCGATCTGCCTGTGCGCGGGCGCCGTCTCATGTGCCGCGCTTGTTGCCAAAGAGGTCGATGTGCAGGCGCGGGGAGTAGCGCCAGCCGGTACGCTTGCACACATCCACCAGCCAGGCCTGCCGCGCGCGCAGCGCCTCCTGCGTGATGCCCTCCGGCATCAGCAGCACCTTCTCCGGCGGCACCGGCACGCCGATGGAGTCCACCACCGCGCGCACCTCCGCCACGTCCGCCTCAGTGGCTACGACGAACTTAAGCTGGTAGTCATACGCCGTGCACCACGCACGCAGCACCTCAGGCTGCAGGCGCGTGCGCTCGTGCTTCTCCACCCAGGCCTTGCCGGCCTTTTCCTCGCTGGGCGTGGAGTGCGCCAGCTTGGGGCTGATGGAGGCCAGATCGCAGGCCACGCCCTCGGGCGCGATGGTGCCTGCGGTTTCAATGGTGATGTGCTTGCCTGCTGTACGGAGCCTGGAGAGCAGCTCTGGCATCCCTTTGGCCACCATGGGCTCGCCGCCCGTCACGACGACAAAGCGTGTGGGCTCGCGCTGCACGATGTGCATGATCTCCTCCACGCTCATCTCGGTGCCCTCGGGCTTCCACGAGGCGTAGGGGGTGTCGCACCAGGTGCAGCGCAGGTTGCAGCCGGAGGTCCGCACAAAGACGGAGGGCACGCCCACGAGCGAGCCCTCGCCCTGCACGGAGTAAAAGGTCTCTGAGATCAGCATCAGGCCTTCCAATCCGCCGCATGCCGCGCAAATGCAAGTGCGGCGCGCTCCAGAGCCTCGTCGATGTCCGCCTGGGTGTGGGCCAGGCTGATGAACCACAGGCCGCGCTCGATGGCGCGCACGCCCTCCTCCAGCAGGCAGCGGCGCAGGTGGGCCCAGCGGGGCGCATCCTGGCGCAGCACGTAGTCACGGTAGTTGGTGACGGGCCCCTCCGGCGCACCGGGCTTCAGCATCATGGCATGGAAAACCAGCCCCGCGCCCTGCGGACGCAGCGGGATGCCGTGCTGTGCGGCCAGTTTGCTCAGCCCGGCCATCAGCTGCTCTCCCAGCGCGATCATTCCTGCGGGGTGCTTGTCCCCCAGCTCGATGACCTGGTCCAGGCACCACTTGGCGGCGGCGAGGCAGAGCGGGTTGGCATTGAGCGTACCGGCGTGCACCACCTCTCCGCTCATGATTTTGGCAAAGAATTTCTCCTTGCCCACCAGCGCGGCAAAGGGCACACCACCGCCGATGGCCTTGCCGAGAATGGTCAGGTCCGGGGTGAAGCCCAGGTGCTTCTGCGCACAGCCCGCGCCAAAGCGGAAGCCGGTGATCGTTTCATCCGCGATCATCACGATTCCGTTCGCGTCGCACAACTCACGAATGGTTTCGATCATGCCGGGCACGGCGGGCATGCAGCCGGTGTTGCAGAGCACGGGCTCAAAGATGATGGCGGCGATCTGGTCGTGATGCTCCGCCACGCGCTGGCGCAGGTGCTCGGGGTCATTCCAGCGGGCCACTACAAAGGTGCCCAGCACCTCGGGGATCACCCCCTTGCTGGGGTGCAGGCGCGTGGGATTTTCCGGCGTGCCCCACTGGTCCGGCGGCGGGGCGTAGCCCACCAGCCCTTCGTCTCCCCAGCCGTGGTAGTGGCCTTCAAATTTCAAAATCAGCGACCTGCCCGTGTGCGCACGCGCCAGACGCAGCGCGGAGAGCACCACCTCGGTGGCGCTGTTGTTAAACCGCACGCGCTCGGCGCCGGGGATCATCTTTTGCAGACGCTCGGCCACGTCGATCTCCAGCTCGCTCTGCGCCGCCCAGTGCGTGCCCTTGTGCGCCTGAGCGCCGATGGCATCTGCCAGCCCCGCAGGAGCATGCCCGTAGAGGATGGCCCCCTGCCCGATCTGGAAGTCGATGTACTCATTGCCATCCACGTCAAAGAGGCGCGAGCCCTGGCCGTGGTCAAAGTACAGAGGCACGGGCGCCTCCATCTTGCGGATGCCGCTGTTCACGCCACCGGCGATGCTGTGCTGCGCGCGGGCAAAGAGCTCGGCGGATTTGGGAAAGGTGTAGGACATGGCCGATGATTGGGGGTGAAGGAGATCGGCTCAGGCCACGGCGGCGCTGTCATAGACCAGCACGCGATCCCAGAAGGTCTTGCAGGTGTCCACAAAGCGTTTGTGCTGCGGGCAGTCCTTTTGGTAGAACTCGTGGTCGGCCATGTTTTTGAACTTCAGGACGATGGAGTAGCTGAAGGAGTGGTCCGTCACAGGACGCTTCTCGGTGTCCGCAGGCTTGCCGGCAAAGGCCAGGGCCAGGTAGTCGATCTTGATGAGCTGCTGCAGCTCGGCTTCAAAGGTGGCGCGCTGTTCAGCAGAGAGGTCAGGCTTGAGCCAGAAATAGACGTTGTGAATCATGGAGGCGCATTGGTACGCGCCCAAACCCTGCCTGCAATCAGCAAAGTCTGGTATGAGGAGGGAACCAGGAATGAGTTTTGATTTCACTTCGGCTTGGGATGGCTAAACTGTCAACCATAGCTTTCCGCGGTGGGGACAGGTTTTGTCTTCCCCCCCGGCTTGGGATGGCTAAACTCCATCCTCCCGGCGGATGGCATAGCCATAGGTTTTGTCTTCCCCCCCGGCTTGGGATGGCTAAACTCCGCGCTAGGCGTCAGATCCAGCTCACTCAGTTTTGTCTTCCCCCCCGGCTTGGGATGGCTAAACTGCGCACACGGCCAACTAGTGACGGGGTGTGGTTTTGTCTTCCCCCCCGGCTTGGGATGGCTAAACTATCCGCGCCCTGCGCAAAAAGGCTGCCACGGTTTTGTCTTCCCCCCCGGCTTGGGATGGCTAAACTGCATATATCAAGGCGGGTATTTGCGATCAAGTTTTGTCTTCCCCCCCGGCTTGGGATGGCTAAACTGCGATGCTCTGCAAACGCTTTTGATTCACAGTTTTGTCTTCCCCCCCGGCTTGGGATGGCTAAACTATGAGGGATCAGCACTGCCGACAACGAACAGTTTTGTCTTCCCCCCCGGCTTGGGATGGCTAAACTGTATGTCGCGTCTCTGGTCGCGTCTCTGGTGTTTTGTCTTCCCCCCCGGCTTGGGATGGCTAAACTGTTGGTCGCGGATCTGGTCGCGGCCTCGGTGTTTTGTCTTCCCCCCCGGCTTGGGATGGCTAAACTGCCTGTGTCGTCGATGAAGTCCTGTCGCATGTTTTGTCTTCCCCCCCGGCTTGGGATGGCTAAACTCCTCCCGTGGGATCTTCGCGCCGGGCTTCTGTTTTGTCTTCCCCCCCGGCTTGGGATGGCTAAACTTGTATGGACCTGTCCCGACCCATGCAGCGCAGTTTTGTCTTCCCCCCCGGCTTGGGATGGCTAAACTATCCGACCGATGCGGCACTGGTCATCATCAGTTTTGTCTTCCCCCCCGGCTTGGGATGGCTAAACTTCAATCTCAGCGGTCAAGCGGGACCGGATAGTTTTGTCTTCCCCCCCGGCTTGGGATGGCTAAACTATGGCCCGCGAAAGCGGATCCGCGCGCCAAGTTTTGTCTTCCCCCCCGGCTTGGGATGGCTAAACTAAAGTTTTTCACCTGCCGACAAACAGCCACGTTTTGTCTTCCCCCCCGGCTTGGGATGGCTAAACTAGGATTGACAGAAAGCCCTTCATCACCAACGTTCAATACGCAAAGTTTAGCCATCCCAAGCCGGGGATCAGGAAGACTTAACTGAAGAAAAGCCGTTGTCAGCACTGCCTCAGGCACCTGGCAACGGCTTCTTTTGTTTTACCAAAACTCAATCTGTTCAGGCATATTGATTTTATCGGGTGGATGATTCCGTTTGTAGTCGTTGCCGCTGACACAAATGCCCCGCGTCCACTGAGCATCAGTCAAAAAAAGCACGCGTACATTGCCTGCTTCCGGCACCATCTTCTGCAGGCGCTCGGCATGCTTCTCCATGCGGTCCACATCCGGGCAGGCACGCGTATAGACGCTGAACTGCACCATGAAGAATCCATCCTCCAGCAGCGCATTACGAAACTCCGCGGCCTTTCTGCGCTGCGCCTTCGTCAGCACTGGCAGGTCAAACATGACAAGCATCCAGCCCATGCGGTAAGGGGAGAGTTTTTCTTTGGCCATGCGGCCCTCCAGGTTGGCTTCAGTTCAGGGCGGGCACCCACAGCGGCTCAGGGCTCAGGTGGCTGTAGCAGTCCGTCAGCGTGGCGGCGCTCTTGTCGATCGCATCCAGCAGCTTCAGCGAAAACGGTTCTCTCTCTACTCGGCGTTCCCGCAGCTCGCGCCCGATCTTCCGGCACCACGCCGCTTCGGTGATCTCTGGCTCGTTCTGCATGAAGTCCGCAAGCATGCAGTCCACAAAGGGGCGGTAGGGCTCCATCAGATCATACACCAAGGGATCAGCCTTGTAGCGCGCCACATGCCCCACCCCCAGCAGCGGGCTCAGGCCATGTACGATCAGGGAGCGGTGGCATAGCGCCGCCAGCACCGTGTAGCCATAGTTCAGCATCCGGTTCGGTGGCGTGTTCAGTTTGCGGTCACGCTTCGTCGCACTCCATCCGATGCTGGGAAAATAGAGCTGCCAGTATTTTTTGGCGCAGTTCCCTTCATCCACCTGCTTGATTCTCATGGCCCGGTCCAGGTGCGCGCTGAAAAGCTCACGCTGCCTCAGAACCGCCTGCTGGTTGGCCGTTTTGCCCAGCAGCAACCGGTTCCAGATTCGCTCATTCAGGCGTTCAGGCTGCCGGGCTTGATTCAGATAGGCGCGGGTGTCGATGATGCGCGGCAGCGGCGTCGTCACCCCCACAGGCCGGTAGCTCTCGTCGCAGTGCAGGATCAGCCCGTCCTGCTCCAAAATGCCCGAGATGGCATTGCTCGTCAGCGTGACCCCGCGCGCCGCAATGACCACCGCACGGATGTCTTCCAGCGGCAGCTTCTTTTCCGCTGCATCGGCGGCATCCTTGGGTGGGCGGCACACAAGAAAGCCGCGCTCACGTGCCAGCAAAGCTCCGTGAGTCAGGATATGAACAACGTGGTAGCTCATGGTCTTTTAGATTTGGCTTTGATCATTTAATCCAACCGCCGGATGTTGGGCATGTCTGGACTCGTAAACTTGCTCATGGTGATCTCCTCAAACTTTTCACCATTTGCCGCCCGTAGGGTCATTCGTCCGTCAGCTGCCTTGACCCCTAGGATCTCATATCGTCCTTTGCTTAGCAGGCGCTCAGGCTTAGGCGGCTTGTCCAGCGTCACTGTCCTCAATATTTCAGCCAGACAGCCACTTTGGAAAAAGCCAACTATGCTGATAACATCATTGCTCGCACGCACTTCATCCTCGACTTGCCGGGCGGATTCAAATACCCGAACAGAACGCACCACGAGCGAAGGCTTGGTGCCACGCTTTGGCTTGGCCCAGTAGATCCATTTGCCGCGATCTTCCTTTTTAGTTCGGCACCATTGCCCGCCGGTAGTGGCTTCACTTCCGTCCGCCAGCTTGCGCTTGGAAAGGTCTTTGTAGTTCACTATGTCGCCTTTATCCGCCCAGCAGGTCACTTTCTTGATTAGCGGGCCGTTCGGCTTGAGCCGAAGATGTCGAACCGTATCCAGCCATTGCTTCTCACCTGCGACACCGCCGTCTAGACGCTCTGCGATTTCTAAAAGCATTTTTCGCACCTCGTTGTCCCGAATGGAAGTAATGGTCTTTTTGAGTTTGGCGACTCCAAACTCCTTGAGTTCACCTTCCAAAGTTTCCATGCCATAGGCCATCTTGATCACTTCACGGCGCAGCACTGCTTTGTAGCTGCCGTCCTCGCTCTGGCGCATGCCGTAGATAGTCTCGCCTAGAACAGGCTTTTCGATCCTCAGAGGCTCAGGCATGACACGACTGAGTTCTCTTCTGAAATGCGCCTGCCAGTCCTTTTCCGTGTTGGGCAGCCCGAACCATATTTCTCTTTTGCCCCCGTCTGCCGCCCAATGAGGGAGAAACGAAAGAACCATGGCATCCAGGGCATGGTGGCGTTTGTCATCACGACACTTCTTGTCCAGAGCCTCGAACGCCTTTCTGACGGCAAGGCGCTGCACCTTCATTTTCTCAGGGGAGGCATCAGATTCATACATCTCCCGAAGCTTCGCTCGTTCCTTATCAATTTCGGCCTCCAGTGCTTCCACTCGGCCCGGCTCGCCCAAAACCCGGTAAAGTTTATACTTCTGTGCCACCTGATTGGTGGCGCTCCCGGGCACAACCACCACCCGCCTTTCCTGTCCTTCAAAATTCAGCGACCAGCCAAACTTAAGGCAGACGAGCACTTGGGAAAGCTTCGCAATCCAGGCTGTCTGTTGCAACGCAGCCCTGCTTTGAATCATTTTCATGGCCTCTTTCTCATCGCGTGTGCATAGAAGCTTTTTCTTGAAACCGCCGATTTTGCTTCTTTCCACTCGGGTGACAAAACTGTCCCACTCCACGCCTTCACGCGCCATCCAGACAGCATGCCAGTCCTTGTCTTGCCGTGCATTACATGGAGCACACGCCACCGTCAGATTGTTGTAGGCGCGCGGCCCACCTCTGCTCTTGGCAACGATGTGCGCAAGATGCGTCTGATCAAAGGCGACTCCATCCTTGGGCGCATGCGTCGATTTTGGATTGCCTATGGTACATCCGCAAAGAAGGCAAGCGCCCCCTTGGTCCTTGAGCAGTTGCCAGCGCATCACCTCTGCATCGGTCGCATCCCTGCCCAGTTCTGACCTCGCCAGAATATTGGCGTCACGCCGATCATTCTGGAACTTGATAAGTTTCCTTTTTTTCTCCGAGTCCCTGCCCATGAACTCATCGCGCACAAACTCAACCACAACCCTTTCAGGCCGTTTGTCTGGCTCCAGGAACTCCGTCAGCAGTTTATTCAGCAGTCCAAGTCGATGCCTGATGATCGGATTGACCTCGGCGGCGATCATTCGATTGATGGCGTCTTCTCTGCCCTGCTGATCGTCTTGCTGAGCCTCTTGATTGAAGGTCTGCAAACGTTCATCACGGATGCTGATCTGCTCCCATGAGTCTCCTAGACTCGCTAAAAAATCAAGATCCTGCACCACCAGGCCGTGCAGGCGTGCTTTCTCTCCTTCGTAAAAGCCCCCCTCTTTGTCCACCAGCCGTACATCATACCGAAGCTGGCCCCAGGTGCCTATGTTCTTGATCTCACAAACAAGTTCATCGGCATTGGACAGTTGCAGCAGCTTTCCATGAAACTCTTTTGGAGAGAGCCCGCTCAGCAATAATGCTCTTACCAATCGCAATGCTGGGCGGGACATGCGAGACCTTCCCTTGACACGAGGTTTGTCGATGAGCTTGCCATCATTGGAATCCTCCTGCCCAGGCTTGGGTCGTGCATTCTCAAGCACATTCTCATTCAACCAGTTAGTGAGGTCTGTTTTGGTGATCGCCTCTTTGAGAGACGGTTTGTGCATGCGCTCAATCACAGTTGAACGAAAATGATCCTGGTACAACCTGCGAATTTCCGTCGCACTCAGCCAGTCGCGCTCCTTCTGTGCAAGCTCAGAATCTGGTTTCCCCGGCGTGAATCGGAAGTTTTTCACTTGGAGCAAAAAAGACACTTCGGCGGCGAGCAATTTGTCATTCAAGACAATTTTTCCGTCATCGTCCCAATCCAGATCACACTTGGCGGAATGGTAGCGTTTAATGAGCACGCAAGGACCGGGGCCGCGGTTGTCGAAAGTGGGGGCCTTTTGTGCCAGCGCACCTTGATACTCCACCCACTTTCCTCTCAGTTCCCCTCTGGCGTACCTGCCGCCATCTTTTGCTCCCATCTCAGCCAGAGCTCTGATGCGTTTTGACTCTTCCGCTTCATTACGCCTTCTGACATTGGGGTAGGCCCACCCTGGCGGACCGTACATGATATGCATTTCTTTTCCTTTTAATGCAGGCAGCAGTTCGCCAGCGGCAATGCAAAGTTCTAGCAGTTCCTGTTCGATAGTCTCACGATGAAAAATGACCGGCAGCTTTTTCTCCAGAGCCGGATGCACAGTAGTTGTTGGTTTTTGGTCTCCTTCCCTTTTCTTCAAATCCACCGCTGGATCTGCCTCATCCGCCCATTTAAGTGAAGCTGCGTTGTGCTTGGTGCGAAGTTCGATTTTTTCTGGGTTCTCTTTGCTCCAGAGAAGCATGCGCTGGGCTTCCCAAAAACACGGACGTTGGTAACGGGGAAGTTCGTGCAGTTTCTTCAACTGTTCATCCATTTTGGAGGCGCGGGCCATGCTGGCCTGCTCATCTTCCTGCTCTCTTTTTTCTTCATCACTGAGAATTGCATGCTGTCCGGCTTCTGCGGTGCTCTGTTGCCTTGTAATTGCACGCTTCCATGGCACATAAGGGTCATACCCTCGTTTCTGAATGGCAGAATGCAGCGCCTTAAAAACCTGCCATGGTTCCAGTTTGCGCCCCTGCGCATCAATTTGTGCTTTCTCTCCCAGCAGCAGCAGGCAGCGCAGCGCAGCACCGCTATAAACCGTGCTTGAAGCCAGTTTGTTCAAACACGCTTTGTCCTTGGTCTTTTTGCCTGGTCTCGGCGGAAACTCACGTTCAAGCCGGTAATCCGCCGGATGCTCAGAATCGAGTCTCCAATACTCGGCAACGATAACTTCTTTGCCATCAGTACCCTTTTCTTTCTCGATAATTTTCTTCGACTGCTGGCCTCGCAGAACAGCCTCTGGCATGTTGGCATCTTCAGAAAAGACCTTCCTAAGCCACTTTTCGCGTTCCAGATGCGAAGTGCGCGTCCTCCACATTCGCCGTCTGGTTCGTTCTGTCTTCAGCTGTCCCCAGTCCCCCGGTAGAGTGCAGGAGCGCACGATGGGAAAGCTGAACTGCCTGCTATCCCCTTCGCCGCTGCGTTCCTGAAGGGCGATTCCATACGATCCGATGCCGAGGTCAAGCGCCAGGATACGCTGAAGAGGCGGCGGCTGAGTTTGCCCGGAAATGCTGTTGCTCATAATTATTGCGTAGTAGTTGTCGGCTTCAAACCGCCTCGCCGATGCTGCCTTTGCCCAAGTCGAATGCCCAGATGGTGCTCATATGATGGTCCAAATTAGCAAAGTGCTTTGCAAACCACAAGTAGGCAGAACCACTCTCATCATTCCACTCTCTCGATTGGAATCATGCCGGCCGCATCAGTTTGTGGCCGGAGCGATGAGCTTCTGGTCCCTCTCAGCACCGCCGTAAAAAACCGCCGAAATGTGGATTTTTTGCTAACCCTGGGGCGAATCGGGCGTTAGTAGTACCAGAGGGCAGTCGCATGGCAGTTTTGCCGCAGGCTTCCTCATCCGCGCATAGGACAATGGCCCCACTGGGAACGACTTCAAAGTCCGCGTTGCACGTCACCACGAACAATGCAAACCTAGTACCCATATGAACCCCACATCCATCCTCGCTATCGGACCGCTCGGCACCCCCGAGATGATCATCATCGGCGTCCTCATCCTCGTGCTCTTCGGCGCGAAAAAGCTCCCCACCTTTGCCCGCAGCCTGGGCAAGAGCATGGGCGAGTTTAAGAAAGCCCGCACCGAATTTGAGCAGGAGCTGCAGAACGCGCAGGACGAAGCCGTGCAGCCGAAAATCCAGTCTCCGCAGGAGAAGCGCCAGCCGGTGGCGAATGTCGAAGATTCCTAGCCGAATCCATTCGCTGGCATGCTGCCACTCCTACCATCCACGCGGCGGGTCCTCGGACTCGCCGTTTTTTTTGCCCTGGCCATGTCCCTGCCCATGCCGCTGGGCGCGCAGGAGGCGGCCCCCGGGCAGGTTACCTTTTGCAGCTACAACCTGAAAAACTGGCTGAGCCTGGAAGAAAGCGGCGGCCAGCGCGCCTACCACAAGCCCGAGACGGAGCGCGAGCGCGTGGTGCAAACGCTGGTGGCCATCCACCCGGACATCCTGGGCGTGTGCGAGATCGGCACCGCCGATGATCTGGCCGAGCTGCAGCAGCGGCTGGAAAAAGCGGGCCTGGAGCTGCCCTACACCGAGCTGGCGCACGGCGGGGATGAGACGCGACGGCTGGCCCTGCTCTCCCGCCTGCCCATCAAGGCGCGCAACTCCCAGACGGCGCTGACCTACCAGATGGGCGCGCAGACGCTGCCCATGCAGCGCGGCATCCTGGACGTGACGATCTCCCTCACACCCACCTTTGACCTGCACCTGCTGGGCGTGCACCTGAAGTCCATGCGCCCGATCCCGGACGCCGATCAGGCCCTGATGCGGCGCAACGAGGCGCGGCTGCTGCGCCTGCACCTAGACGCCCTCTTTGCCAAGGAGCCCGCCGCCTGCGTCCTGGCCTATGGCGACTTCAACGCCCAGCGCAACGACCCGGCGCTGGTGGAGGTGATGGGAGGCCTGCGCACGGCGGACACCGCCATGGCGGACCTGCTGCTGCGAGATCCCCACGGCGAGGTGTGGACGCATTTCTGGGACGAGGCGGATGTGTACTCCCGCCTGGACTACTGCCTGACCAGCCGCCTGCTGCGCCCCTTCATCGACACCCGCAGCTCCGGCATCCACGCCGAGCCCGACTTTCACAAAGCCAGCGACCACCGCCCGCTGGTGATCAAGATCAATCTCGATCCAAGCACCCAAAGGCGCAGGTAAGGCGGGGACGGAGTTACAAGTTTAAAGTTATAAGTTTCAAGTTGGCTTCGCCCGCAGCGGAGGTTGGAGTATTGCCAGGAGGTGGATGCCCGTGGTGTGCTGAATGCCCCTTCCAGCGGAAGCTCCGTGTGACTTGAAACTTTAAACCTGAAACTTGGAACTTGATTTACTGCTTCACGATCTTGAGCACGCGATTGTTGTAGCTGTCGGTGATGTAGAGTTCGCCAGACTGGGGGTGGATAGTGACGCCATGGGGGCGGGAGAGCTGGCACTGGGTGGGGTCTCCACCCACGCCTGCGCTGCCCTGCTTGCCGGTGCCGGCGATGCGCTCGATTTTCCCGGTGGCAGGCACAAAGCGACGGACGAGATGGGCTTCGGCGTCGGCGATGATGACGGTGTCGTCCCGGTCCACGCAGAGGTGCTTGGGGCCGTTCATGGTGGCGTCCAGCGCAGGGCCGCCGTCCCCTTCCCCGCCTTTTTTGCCGCTGGCATTCACCACGGTGCGGATGTGGCCGGATTTGTCCACCACACGGAGGGCGTTGCCATTGCGTTCGAGGATGTAGATGTTTCCCTGGCGGTCCGGGGCCACGGCACGGGGATCGGAAAGCGGAGCATCCACGGCCAGAGCGCCGTCTTCGGGGCGGCCTCGTTTGCCATTCCCGGCGATGACGCGTCTTTTGTGCGTGCCCAGGTCCAGCTCGTGCACCTGGAGGAGGTCGGCGATGTAGAGCTTGGTGCCTTCAAAGTTGAGCGTGATGCAGTAGGGGCCGTTGCCCTTTTCCTTGCCCGCAGGTGCGTGCCAGCCTTCCAGTGCTGAGACGATGCGCGCCTTCACATCCACCACACGTACGCGGCCGTTCCAGGTGTCGCCGATGAGCACTTTGTCGTCGGGCAGGATGGCGAGATTGTGCGGGCCGTTGAACTGTGCGCGGATGGCCTGGCCGCCATCGCCGCTGTCTCCGGGCTTCAGCTGCCCGGCCACGTGCTGGATGGTGCCGCCGCCGTCCACCTGCAGCAGGCGGTTTCCAGAAACCATCTCGACGATCCACATGTGGCCGCCGGAGTCGAAGGCGGTGCCAAAGGGCTCCTTGAGCACGGCATCGGTAGCGGCGATGTCCATGGCATCCTGCGTGCCGCCTCCGGCCACCAGCACGATCTGGTCTGAATAAGCGCTGAGTGGCAGGCAGAGGGCGAGGAGGCAGGTGCGGAGAGTGAGCATGGTGATGATGAATACTGAATGAGCGCCGACTTTTTTCCAACCGATTTGCCCTCTTAGAATCGTTCCATTTACAGATTTTTTCTCAGTCGGCATGCCTGATGCTTTGTGGTAGAGGATGCTCTCTCCCATCCAAGAGTACATCGAACTGCTGCATTCTCGTTACGCCTCCAGCATGGAGGGCCATGTGGCAGATTACATCCCCGAACTCTCCAAGGCCGATCCGCGATTGTTTGGCATCTGCATCGCCACGCGCGACGGCCATGTGTATGAGGTGGGCGACACGCGGCAGAGCTTCACCATCCAGTCCATCTCCAAGGCGCTGGTCTATGGTCTGGCGCTGGAGGACCGGGGAGAGGAGCATGTGCTGTCCCGCGTGGGAGTAGAACCCTCTGGGGAAGCCTTCAACGCCATCAGCCTCAAGGAAGGCAGCGGCGCTCCGTTCAACCCCATGATCAATGCGGGTGCCATCGCCACGGCGGGGCAGGTTTTGAAAAAGGACGGCAAGAGCCGGATCGACCGCGTGGTGGAGTACCTCAGCGGCTTTGCCGGGCGGGAGCTGGAGGTCAACCAGTCCGTGTATCAAAGCGAAAGCGAAACCGGCCACCGCAACCGCGCCATCGGCTGGCTGCTGCGGAACTTTGGCATCCTGGACGAGGACCCGAACGAGACGCTGGAGACCTATTTCCAGCAGTGCTCCGTGGAGGTGACGTGCCGGGACCTGGCGCTGATGGGGGCGACGATCGCCAATCAGGGCATCCAGCCCGTGACGCGCAAGCGCGCCATCGCCTCCGAGTATGTGGACAACGTGCTGGGCGTGATGGCCACCTGCGGGATGTATGACTGGTCCGGCGAGTGGATCTACCGCGTGGGCCTGCCGGCCAAGAGCGGCGTGGGCGGCGGCATCCTAGCGGTGCTGCCAGGTCAGCTGGGCATCGGCATTTTCTCCCCTCCCCTGGACAAGCAGGGCAACAGCGACCGCGGCATCAAGGTGTGCATGGACCTCTCCCGCGAGCTGGCTCTGCACATGATGAATCCAGCAGCCACGCCGCGCACGGCGGTGCGTCTGCAATATCACGGCGGCGAGGTGGTCTCGCGCCGCCGCCTGCCCCCACAGGCACGCGAGGTGCTGCGCACCAACGGTACGCTCATCAAGATCATGGAACTGCAGGGCGGGCTGACCTTTACCACCATCGAGCCCGTGGTGCGCAACGCCTGCGACCATGCCCATGAGTGCAAGCACGTCATCTTTGACCTGCGCGCCGTGGTGTATGCCAATTCCGTGAGCCTCATCCTGCTGGCCAATTTGGGCACTCGGCTGGCCACCCAGGGCGTGCGGGTGATCTTCTGCCAGCCGGGCAGGCTGCTGGCGGCACTGCGCACCGTGGGGATTTCCGACAAGGACGTCTTCACCACGATGGATGCAGCACTGGAGGAGTGCGAAGACCAGCTGCTGCTGGAGGTGACAGGCGTGTCATGGCGGCCGCATGCGCCGCTGAGGCTGAAGTCCTGCACCCTTTTCCGCAACTGCACGGACGAGGACATCGCATTCATGGAGCAGGAGCTGCCGCGCAGGCAGTATGGCAAGGACCAGGTGGTCATCAGCACCGGAGAGCTTGCCACGGAGATGTTTGTGATGGTAGGCGGCACGGTGGAGGTGCAGCTGCGCACGGGAGAGGACATGCGCAAGAGGATCGATGTGCTGACCGCCGGCATGACAGTGGGAGAGATGGCCTTTCTGGACGGCTCGGCGCGCTCTGCGGACGTGGTGGTGATGGACGCGATGGAGTGCGTGGTGATTTCCAAGGAGTGGTTTGACGGGCTGAACGAGCGCAATCCGGCGCTGAAGATCGCGCTGCTGCAGGAAATGACGCACGAGATCGCCTCGCGCCTGCGGCAGGCAAACACGGCCATCTCGGCCTTCCATCGCTCCTAATACTGGGCGCAATAAGCCTCCGTGGGGCGAGCCATGCCCCAGACCGCCGCACGGCCCCGCCACCCGAGAGATATTCCTCGGCGAAACGGGCTATGCCGCAATTTTCCCTATGATTGCTCGTATTGGACATCCCCCAAAGCCTATGCTATCGCCACGCCCCATGTTTTCTCCCCGCCCCATCCTGTCAGTACTGGCCCTGGCTCCCGCGCTTCTGAGCGCTGCGGAGAAGGTTGATTTCAACAAGCAGATCAAGCCCCTGCTCGAAGGCGCCTGCACCCACTGCCATGGCGAAAAAGAAGACAAAGGCGACTTCCGCATGCACACGCTGGAAGACATCAAGAAGGGCAACGAAAACGGCCCCGGCCTGACCCCCGGAGACCCCAAGAAGAGCTCCATCTACACCACGCTGCTGCTGGCCCAGGATGAAGACACCGCCATGCCCCCCAAGAAGGAAGGCGCGCTGGAAAAGTCCCAGATCGAAATCATCAAAACCTGGATCGAGCAGGGCGCCGAGTGGCCCTCCGGCGTGGTGCTGGAGCAGGCTCCGCGCATCAAGTTTGAAAAGCACATCCAGCCCATCCTGGAGCAGAACTGCGTCTCCTGCCACAACCCCGAAAAGGCCAAGGGCGACTGGGTCATCACCACCAAGAAGGAAGCCTTCAGCACGGGTGAAAATGCCCCCAACATCACCCCTTTTGACCTCAAGAGCCCCATCTACCACCTGACGACGCTGGCAGCTGACGAGGACGATCTCATGCCCCCGAAGAAGAGCGGCGGCCCGCTGAGCAAGGAAGACATCAACTACCTCAAGCTCTGGATCCAGCAGGGTGCGCCCTGGCCGGATGACCTGAAGCTGACCGCCAAGGAGAAGAAAGGCCCGGCTTCCAACAACCCGGACAACCTGGAGCTGGTGAAGAAAATCCACGCCTTCATCGTGCAGACCAGCAAGGAGAAGAAGGAAGCCGACATGAAGGCCTACGATGCCAAGGTGCCCAAGACGGGCGCGCCTTACAGCATGGTGGTCATCAAGAGCGGTGAGTTCACCATGGGCAGCCCCGACAGCGAAGCCGGACGCGGCGACGACGAAGGCCCGCAGGTGAAGAAGACCATCAAACCCTTCTGGATGGGCAAATACGAGATCACTTGGGACGAATACGAGCCCTACCAGCTGACCAGCATCGGCCGCAACAAGGACGGCTCCCGCCAGGTGTGGAAACCCACCGACAAGCCAGAAGACCTGATCTCCCAGCCCACCCCGCCCTACCAGCCGATGGACTTTGGCATGGGCCGCGAGCGCTTCCCGGCCATCTGCATGACGCAGCACGCCGCCAACAAGTACTGCCAGTGGCTCAGCGCCCAGACCGGCCACTTCTACCGCCTGCCCACCGAGGCCGAGTGGGAATACGCCGCCCGCGCCGGCACGAAGACCGCCTATTTCTTTGGAGACGACAAGGCGCAGCTCAAAGACTACGCCTGGTACTTCGACAACGCCCCCAACTTCCAGTACGCCAAGGTGGGCCAGAAGAAGCCCAACCCCTGGGGCCTGCACGACATCTACGGCAACGTCTGCGAATGGTGTCTGGACCAGTACACCCCCGCCATGCCCGGTGCCTCCGTGCTGGGCAATGACTGGATCCGCTCCAAGACCCCCTACCCGCATGTGGCCCGTGGCGGCACCTATGATGACGACGCCGAACTGCTGCGCAGCTCCGCGCGCAAGGCCTCCGATCCTCTCTGGAAGCAGCAGGACCCCCAGCTGCCAAAGAGCATCTGGTACCTCACGGACGCCACCTGGCTGGGCTTCCGCATCGTGCGCCCGCTGGAAATCCCCACGGTGGAGGAGATGTTCGCCGCCTGGAACAACGGCGTGGCGAAAGAATAGCCTCCATACATTCCCCTGAACCATCACAGGCCGCTGCACCCCAGCGGCCTGTTTTTTGCACAGCCCGCCCCGTCCGCTACGTTCACTGCACTCCACACTCTCCCTCCCCCTCTAAATAAGACATGAGCAAATCCAACTCCTCCAGCAACAACGGGGCCGTGGCCGCCCTGATCGCCGCATTCCTCGGCTGGCTCTTCGACGGCTTTGAAATGGGTTTGTTCCCGCTGATCGGCAAACCGGCGCTGCAGGACCTGCTGCCCAAGGCCACCGCCGTGGTGCAGGGGCAGTGGTTCACGGTCATCATCTCCGTCTTCCTGGTGGGTGCGGCCTCCGGCGGTGTGCTCTTTGGCTGGCTGGGAGACAAGCTGGGCCGCGTGAAGGCCATGACGCTGGCCATCTTCACCTACGCCATCTTCAGCGGCCTGTGCGCCTTCGTCACGGAGGCCTGGCACTTTGCCGGTCTGCGCTTCATCGCCTCCCTCGGCATGGGCGGCGAGTGGGCGCTGGGCGTGGCGCTGGTGAATGAAATCTGGGGCGGCAAAAACCGTGCGTGGATCGCCGGCATGATCGGCGCTGCTTCCAACATCGGCTTCCTCCTCACCGGCCTCATCAGCTGGCAGCTCAATGCCAGCCTGGACATCGTCACCGGCTGGATTCACGCGATGGGCCTCTCTCCAGAAAACACCGACTATCTGCTGCACAACCGTGCCTGGCGCTTCATCGCCGTGAGCAGCGCGCTGCCTGCGCTGATCAATTTCTTCATCCTCGTCTTCGTGCCCGAGTCCCACAAGTGGGAGGAGGAGAAGAAGGCTGGCAGCACCTCGCACTGGGCCACGATGGACCTTCTGGGCGTGCTCATCGCCTGCCTCGCCGCCATCGGCATCATCTATGTGTGGTCGCCCATGTGCACCTATGGAAATCTCGCCGCTGGTGTGGTGACGCTGGTGGGCTTGGCAATCGCCCTGTGGGGCTACCTGCACCCCGTGCGCCAGTACATGGCGCGCTCTGTGGCAGCTGGCAGCACGCAGGCGGCTGAGCGCAGCACCATCATGAGCAATCTGCTGATCGGTGCCGGACTGGCCGCTGTGGCGCTTCTGGGCACCTGGGGCTCTGCGCAGCAGGCCGCCCGCTGGGCCTCGGGTCTGGCTCCGCAGGGGTCCAAGATTCCTATCATCGACTACATCGTCATCTCCACGGCGCTGGGTGCCATCCTCGTCACATTGATCACGCCTCTTATCGCGGACAAGCTGGGCCGCCGCATCACCTACACGCTGCTGTGCGCCACCGCCCTGGCCTCGGCGCTGGCCTTCTTCCAGTTCAACAAGCCCTTCACCGGAGACAGCACGCCGCTCTCCCTCATCCTCACAGCCTTCCTGCTGGGCGGCATCACAGCCTCCTTCTACGGCTTCTTCCCGCTCTATTTCCCCGAGCTCTTCCCCACCAGCGTGCGCGCCACGGGCCAGGGCTTCTGCTTCAACTTCGGCCGCCTCATCGCCGCCGTGGGCGCTCTGCAACTGGGAAATCTGACCACGTTCTTCGGAGGCACTTCGGGCGGCATCCATGCTGAAGCGCATGCTTTCTCCGTGCTCTCCTGCATCTACCTCGTGGGCATGGTGCTGGTGTGGTTCGCACCCGAGACAAAGGGGCGTTCGCTGCAATAGAATGGCATAACCCCCAATTGCGGCCATTGACGAATCTGCAAGCGTGAAAGAGTGTTTGCTAAATTACCTTTCATCGATAATAATAAGCGTATATTAACCTCTCACAAATAAGAACCTCTCCAAAGGACTGAGTAAAAACTTATGGATTCTATGATTTTATCTTGATCCTACCTTTGTGATTTGTTACATTAACCGCAATTCGAGATTTTCTCGGAAACCATAGCTCTAAGGACCACCTCATGATCAACGGAACCAAAAGCCCAGCCAAAGACCACGCCAAACTGGCAGATTTCATTCTGTTCAGCCAACGTGAGTTCCTGCTGAATCTCTCCCGGGAGCTGAACCGAGATAACATCTCCTTCGCTCAGTTTTTCCTGCTCAGCTATCTTGCCACCTCCAAGGAGCTGACCATGACGGACATCGCGCGCAAAATGGGCCACTCCACCGCTGCCGCCACCGGTCTGGTGGACCGCCTGGAAAAGCTCGGCCTCATGGAGCGCACCCACGCCGTGGACGACCGCCGCAAGGTGCTCGTGCGCATCACCTCCCGTGGGATCGAGCTGGTGACCCGCCTGCGTGATGAACTGCAGAACCAGATCGCCGATGCCATGAGCGAAACGTCTTCCGCAGACGCTGGCAGCTTCATGGACTCCTACCGTGCACTGGACACGGCAGCAGCCCGGTAAACGGTTTCCCCCTTTCCTCTTTTGCAAAAGGCGCACGGTTTCTCCGTGCGCCTTTTTGTTTTCCGTGGCAGAACAAGCGCCCGGATGAATGACAATCAACTTTGGATGACCTTTCCTGCGCTCGAAAGCCTGCACGGTTTCGCGCATCGCTTCACCCTGCGCCATCCCGACATCGCCGTGGATGATGAACGTGCCGTGGTGGTGGCCCGGCTGTGGGACTGGCACCGTGCACAAGTGGCGGAGATGGGCTTTTCAGGCTCGGCTCTGTGCATCGCAGAGCAGGTGCATGGGAAAGAAGTGGCGGTGGTGAAAGAGCCCGCCAGCAGCGCCATCGCAGGCACGGACGGCATCGTCTCCAATGTGCCCGGACTCGTCATCGGCATCTACGTGGCAGACTGCTGCGCCGTGTATCTGGCCGATCCGCGCACCGGAGCGTATGGCGTGGTGCATTCTGGGAAAAAGGGTTCGGAACTGGGCATCACCACGCAGGCGATCGAAAAGATGCAGCAGCACTTTGGCACACGCCCGGAGGATGTGCATGTGCAGCTCAGCCCCTGCATCCGCCCGCCGGCGTATGAGATCGACTTTGCCGCGCAGATCCGCCAGCAGGCACGGGATGCAGGTGTGCCTGAAACACAGATCCAAGACACCGGGCTGTGCACGTCTTTGGATTTGCACCGGTTTTATTCCTACCGCATGGAAAAAGGCCGCACCGGCCGCATGCTGGCACTGCTGGGGCGCACCGCCTGATCTTCATCAACCATGACTTTTCATTCTCCCGCCAAAATCAACCTGTGGCTGCGCATTCTGGGCAAACGCCCGGACGGATTCCATGAGGTGCAGACGCGCCTCTGCCGTCTGGCCTTGGGAGACACGGTGGAGATCGAGCATCGCGGAACCGGCACCGATGTGGCCCTGACCTGCTCCGACCCCACCGTGCCGCTGGATGAGTCCAATCTGGCCATGAAAGCCCTGCGCGCCTTTGAAGGACGCACCGGCAGAAAGTCTTCATGGAGCATCCATCTGGAGAAAAAAATCCCCGCCGGCGCAGGTCTGGGCGGCGGCAGCAGCAATGCCGCCACGGTGCTCAAAGGCGTGAACGATCTGACAGGCAGACCGCTGTCCCTGCAGCAGCTCGTGGAGCTGGGCGGACAGATCGGCTCCGACGTGCCCTGCTTCATTCTCGACCAACCCGCCGCCGATGGCGCAGGTCGTGGCGAGCAGGTGACTCCCGTGGACTTTCCCTGGCAGCTGCCGCTGGTGCTGATCAAGCCCCCCTTCCCCATCCCCACACCCTGGGCCTACAAGCGCTGGGCCGACTCCAAGGAGCAGCCCGGCGTGCTCTACGCCCCGCAGGTCTGCCCTTGGGGGGCCATGTCCAACGACCTGGAGCGTCCTGTGTATGAGAAGTACGTGCTGCTGCCCACGCTGAAGACCTGGCTGCTGGAGCAGCCTGAGGTGCATGCCGCGCTGATGTCCGGCTCTGGCAGCACCATGTTTGCCATCACAGAATCGCATGCGCAGGCGGCGGAGCTGGCTGCCAAGGCACGTGAGTGGTGCGGAGAGACGGCCTGGGTGCAGGCCACACATACAGGCGTCTGACATCCGATGCCGGACACGCCATGCCCATAAAAAGTTTGGGGCCGGGCGGCTCCCGATTCCGCCCGACCCCTGGTTTGATCAACCTCAACTTTGACCTGCGGTGAAGCAGGGGGTTTGAGTCAACAACCAATCACTCTCAAGACCCAGTCCATGGAGGGCTGAAATCCCCGCATGTACTGTTGATGAGTTAGATTTGGCCTGTGGCGGAACGTTGAAAAAAGATGAAAATATTTTTGCGCAAGGACGCCGCCCCCTCTCGTTCTCATGTGCCCCTATGCCAGAACTCCCCCCGCTAACCGATCCTGAACGAGCCCTCTATGAATGGCAGATGTGGGTGCCGGGCGTGGGCGTGGAAGGGCAGCAAAAACTCAAGGCCGCCTCCGTGCTGGTCTCCCGCGTAGGCGGGCTCGGCGGGCTGGTGGCGCTGGAGCTGGCGGCGGCAGGCGTGGGAAAGCTGGTCCTGGCCCATGGGGGCGACCTGCAGCCCTCAGACCTGAACCGACAGCTGCTGCAGACACACGACCACATCGGCAAACCGCGCATGGATAACATCGTGCGGCGTCTGCGCGATCTCAATCCGCATTGCGAGATCGTGGGCGTGGCGGAAAACGTGTCCGAGAGCAACGCGGACGCCCTGGTGGCGCAGGCGGACATCGTGGTGGATGCCGCGCCCATGTTTCAGGAGCGCCTGGCCCTGAACGCTGCGGCCATGCGCGCACGCAAGCCGATGGTGGAATGCGCCATGCACACGCTGGAGGCCAGCGTGACGACCTTTGTGCCCGGCCAGAGCGGCTGCCTGGCCTGCTACGTGCCCGAGGTGCCGCCCACGTGGAAGCGGCAGTTTCCGGTGTTTGGCGCCGTTTCCGGCACGGCCGCATGCATCGGTGCCATGGAGGTGATCAAGCTGATCACCGGCATCGGCGAAACGCTCTGCGGAACTCTGCTTTCCATGGACCTCGGCAGCATGCAATTTCGCAAAGTCAGGCTGCCCAGGCACGATGGCTGCACGGTGTGCAGCCGGTGATCACTTGGCCACAAAGTCCACGACGCAGACCTTGTCGAGCAGGGGCTTGAGCTTGGCCACAAAGGCGGCGTGCTCAGGGTGCGGGAGATAGACGTCCAGCCCGGCCTTGTCCTTGAAAGTGACAAGGAAGCAGTGGGTGAAGCCGTCATTGAGACCTTCCGGGCTCACGTTGGTGCCCCATTCAAAGGCGGTGACCGTGTTGACCTTTTTGGCCAGCTCGATGAAGGCGTTTTCAATGCCCTGCACCTCCGCCGGGGAGGCGCTGTCCTTGAATTTGAAGAACACAACGTGGCGGTAGGGGGCGTCGGCGGCGGTGGCAAGGGTGGTCATGGCGGAAAAGAGGATGGCAAGGGCGAAAAGGGCGGCTTTCATGGTGCGCGAGCTTGTCGCAGGGAGCCGTTTGCGTCAACGGCTCAAAGAGGTTGCGCCGTGGCACTGAGCATGCTCCTTAAACCACGACTATGAGCCACTGGGACCGCTTTCAAAAACACTTCGTTCGCTACTCCAATCTGGGATTCTCCATCGACATCAGCCGCATGGCTTTTGAGGACGATCTTTTTACCCAAATGGCTGGACGAATCGAGGCCGCCTACAAGGACATGGTGGCCCTGGAGAGCGGTGCCATCGCCAACCCGGATGAAAAGCGCATGGTGGGCCACTACTGGCTGCGCAACTCCCAGCTGGCCCCGAGCGCTGAGCTGAAGCAGGAGATCGACGAAACCCTGACCGCCACCCTGGACTACGCAGCGGACATTCACGCAGGCAGGGTTCTGGCTGCCAATGGCAAGAAATTCACCCGTGTGCTCGTCGTGGGCATCGGCGGCTCCGCCTTGGGACCGCAGCTGGTGGCCAATGCCATCACCCCAGCCACGCCTCCGCTGGAAATCTCCTTCCTCGACAACACGGATCCTGACGGCATCGACCGCGTGATGGCCCAGATCGGCGGCGAGCTGGCCACCACCATCACCATCGTGATCTCCAAGTCCGGCGGCACCAAGGAAACCCGCAATGGCATGCTGGAGGCCGAGAAGGCCTACAAGGCAGCCGGGCTGGACTTTGCCAAGCATGCCGTGGCCGTGACCGGCGTGGGCAGCGAACTGGACAAGCACGCCACCGCGCAGGGCTGGCTGAAACGCTTCCCCATGTGGGACTGGGTGGGCGGGCGCACCAGCCTCATGAGCGCCGTGGGCACGCTGGCCGCAGCGCTGCAGGGTGTGGACGTACGCCAGTTCCTGGCAGGCGCCGCAGCCATGGATGTGGAAACCCGCCAGCGCCCCGCCGTGGAGAATGCCTCCATGCTGCTGGCTCTGATGTGGTACCACGCTGGCAAGGGCCAGGGCCTCAAGGACATGGTCGTCCTGCCCTACAAGGACAGACTGGTGCTTTTCAGCAAGTATCTGCAGCAGCTCGTCATGGAGAGCCTGGGCAAGGAGCACGACCTCGACGGCAAGGTGGTGAACCAGGGCATCGCCGTGTATGGCAACAAAGGCAGCACCGACCAGCACGCCTATGTGCAGCAGCTGCGCGACGGCGTGAACAATTTCTTTGTGACCTTCATCGAAGTGGGCAAGGCACGCGATGCCGCCGCCTTTGAAGTGGAGCCCGGATTCACCAGCGGCGACTACCTGCAGGGCTTCCTGCGCGGCACGCGCAAGGCGCTGGCCGAGAAGGGCCGTGAATCCATCACCCTGAGCATTCCGGAGCTGAATGCGTTCAATCTGGGCCTTCTCATCGGCCTCTTTGAGCGTGCGGTCAGCTTCTACGCCAGCCTGGTGAACATCAATGCCTACCACCAGCCCGGTGTGGAGGCCGGCAAGAAAGCGGCTACGGAGTTTCTGAATCAGCTGGCTCAGGTGCGCGGTGCCCTCACTGCCACGGGCCGTACAGCGGCTGTAGTGGCGGCCAAGCTGGGAATCGATGCCGAGGACGCCTTCCACATGCTGAATCATCTGGCGGCGAATGCGCAGGCACGCGTGGTCTCCCTGGGCACAGGCCCGGCGCTGGATCAATTCGCGACCGTGTGACAAATCGGCATTTGCACACCGTAGTAGGGCACTCTATAAATCGCGCCAGTACTGCCTTCCGGCAATGGCGTCCTCTTCATGCAATCAATTCCCATCCAACATCAAATTGGCTGCGTCATTCTGACAGCCCTGTTCATCTGGGCATTCAGCATCGCACGGGAACCACGGGGATGGCGCCGGCTGTTTCAGTCTATTTTCTCCAAGTCTGAGACTTTCTCGGTCAACAAGAACAAGGTCATCGACGAAACCCTGAAACGCTACGGCATCATCATTGCCATGGTCATTTTGGTGGCGGACGTTTCCTGCTTTGTCCTAGGCGTCACCCACCGGTTCCGTGAAAAGCTGCGCAACCTCTCGCCTGAACAGCGCGAGAGCATGCAGGAGATCAACAAGTACCAGAAGAGCAGTTCCGGGCTGAACTTCTGATCATCGGCGCCTGGTGGTGACAACGGTTTCCGCCACCAGATCATGCAGGCAGCGGCGGTCTTCACGGAAGATCATGAGCACGTTTCCGAACGAGAGCACCGGGCCGACGTACTGGATGCTGCCGATGACAAAGAAGACCACCTCCCGCAGCACCACGGCCTTGAGGAAACCGGCGCGTGAGCCGTCCGCAGCGCGGACGATGTGAATGCCGATGAGCAGTTTCCCGACTGTCTGACCTCGCACGCCGAGCATGACAAAATTGACCGTCATGAGAAGGAGCATGACCCAGCTGGTGGTCAGGATGGTGGGATCCTGCGAGGTCTGCAGCTGCTCCACCCGTTTCTGAAGCTGCTCCATCAGCAGCTTCTGGTCGTTGGGATGCGCCTGCACCTCCTTCACCATGTTTTCATCGATCAGGACAGAGAACATGATCACCAGCGGCACCATGAAGGAGATCCAGTCGATGATCCTGGCCGCCAGCCTCTGGCCGCGTGTGGCCATGCCCTCAAGGACACGCACCTCCACACGCATGGCGGGAATGGGGGGCGGCTGCGGAGCCTCCGGCTCAGGCGGCAAATTCAGCTCCTGCAGGTGCTCTTTCAGAGGCAGCCACCCGGCCATTCCCTCTGTCCAGCAAAGGTCCGTGGGCAGGAACTTTCCGCTGCGCAGTCCGGCGCTCACATCCAGATCGCTGAATGTGCCTAGCTGTTCTTCGCCGCGTGCCAGATGGTATTTCATGGAGATGACTGTTGCTGAGTGTCGTATGCTAGATAGCTGCTAAGCAGCCCGCATCAAGCTCCCATCCTCTCCCGATTGAAAACCATCCTCCGCGTCTTTTCCTACTTGCGTCGTTATCCCTGGCTGGGCTCCGCCCAGATCGCCTGCGCCATCACGGGCACCCTGATGGTGATCGTCTTTCCCCACATCACACGGGAGGTGCTGGATGTGGTGGTGCCTGGAAAGCAGTGGGAGCGCCTGACCACGCTCTCCCTATGGGCACTGGCGGCCTACTTTGCCCAGCATCTCTTCAACTCCCTGCGCATCCAGCTCAACAACACCTTCGAGCAAAAGGTCATCTACGACCTGCGCAGCGACATCTACCAGCGCCTGCAGACCCTGCCGCTGCGCTGGTTCGACAACCGCCCATCCGGCGACATCATGACCACGGTGTCCGAGGACATCCCCAGCGTGGAGCGTGTGCTGATCGACGGCATCGAGCAGGGGCTAGTCTCCGTGCTGCAGATCATCGTGGTGGGTGTCTTCATGCTGCAGGCAGATGTAAAACTGACGCTGTATGCGCTCATTCCCCTGCCCTTTCTCGTGGCCGGTGCGCTGACCTACACCCGCACCTCCCGCGACCGCCACCGCAAGGTTCGCAAGGCCAGCAGCGCCATGAACTCCCTGCTGCAGGACAACGTCTCCGGCATGCGACAGATCAAGGCCTATGCCATGGAGCGCGAGGAGCATGACCGCTTTAACCGCGCCAGCGATGCGCTGCGCAGCGCCACGCTGCATGTGATGCGCATCTGGGCCATCTACCGCCCGGGCATGCATTTCCTGACCAGCATCGGCATGGTCATCGTCCTGTGGGTGGGCGCACGTGAGCTGATGGGCGGCAAGATCCAGGCGGGCGACCTCACGGCTTTCCTGCTGCTGCTGAAGTTTTTCTACGACCCCATCGAAAGCCTGCACCAGCTCAATCAGATCCTGCAGTCCGGACGTGCCGCAGGAGAGCGTGTGTTTGACATCCTCGATGCCGAGCCCGAAGCCGACACCACAGGCGGGCGCGAGCTGCCGGGCATCTCCGGCCATGTGCGCTATGAGGGCGTGGGCTTCAGCTACGCAGGCAAGACGCCCACGGTGCATGGCGTCTCGCTGGAGGCGCTGCCGGGGCAGACCATCGCGCTCGTAGGCCCCACAGGCGCGGGCAAATCTACACTGATCAATCTGCTGACGCGATTCTATGAATACGATGAAGGCGTGATCACCATCGACGGCGCCCCCGTTCATGAACTCAACAAAGCCTGGCTGCGCCGCAACATCGGCTACGTGACGCAGGAGAGCTTCCTCTTCAACGGCACCGTGCGCGAGAACCTCGTCATAGGCCGACGCGATGCCACGGACGAGCAGCTCTGGCAGGCGCTGCAGAGCGCCAATGCAGACGGCTTTGTGAAGCGGCTGCCCGACCTGCTGGACACCCATGTAGGAGAGCGAGGCGTCAAGCTCAGCGTGGGGGAAAAGCAGCGCATCAGCATCGCCCGCGCCCTGCTGCGCAATCCGCCCATCCTCCTGCTGGACGAGGCCACCGCCAGCGTGGACACCGAGACCGAGCGGCAGATCCAGGAGGCGCTGGAGCACCTGATGGCCAACCGTACCAGCTTTGTGATCGCCCACCGCCTGAGCACCGTGCGCAATGCCGACTGCATCTACGTGCTGGAACACGGCCGCATCATCGAGAAGGGCACGCATGATGAACTCATCTCCCACGATGGCATGTATGCAAAGCTCTGCCGCACATCCCTGATCGCGGCGGAGACGGCAGCGGCGGAGTGAGCCCCTCCGCACAACACCCAAGTAAAAAGCTTAATTTAAATACAAAAACACTGGAAACCCCTCCTGGATTTACATAAAACCACGCCATGAGCGTGGCATCTTCCTTCCCTAAAGTCTATCACCGTACTGCGGCACGGAACTGCAAAAAGCTCGTGATCGCAGTTCATGGCATGGGAGACCAGAGCCGGAATGACATGGTGCGCTGTGTGTCCAGCCTCTTTGCCCAGGTCTTTGCAGACAAAACCGGCATCGACACGCAGGCCATCCACCTGCCACAGGGACTGTGGGAGGGCAAGGACGTCAAGAATCCCGCCGAGGACGACATGATCAGCTACGCACCTGCGGCCGAGCATGCCACCGAGCTGCAAGAACTGGCTGACATCGCCTTTGCAGAGATCTACTGGGCGGACATCCCGCGCGAGATCGAGGACGCCCACCGGCTGGAGCCCTCCCCCCAGTGGGCGGCCAGCGTGGTGGACCGCCTGCGGCAGCGGAATGACCTGATGCGCAGCTACTCAGGCAGTGATGTGACCACGGGTGCCACGGTGGTGGAGGAGGTCGCGGAGACGCTCAACATTCTCAGCCGGGTGCTCATTCCTCTGGAGAAAGCCGGATCCTTCACCTTCGATCTTGGCCGTATCCTGAATCAATACCTGGGAGATGTGCAGCAGGTCGCTGACTATGCCTACGTGCGTGACAGCCTTCTCAAGAGATTCCGTGAACGCATAGACTACCTGGCGCAGATCAGCCAAGCCGAGGAAATCCACTTTGTGGCTCATAGCGAAGGCACCGTGCTGACCCTGCGCACACTGCTGCGGGCCATGAACAGCCGCCAGGGGGAATCCCCCGTGGCACCAGCGTGGCTGGGCCGTGTGCGCAGCCTGACCACGCTCGGCTCTCCCATCGACAAACATCTCTTCCTCTGGCCTGAAATGTGGGGCTGGCTGGCCGAGGGTGAGGAGGAGGTGAGCAGCACGCCTTTGGAAGATCGCGGCCCGCTGCTGGCTGAGCGCCGCACCCACTGGCACCCGCTGCCGGCCAAAATCCGCTGGCGGAACTACTACGACTATGCCGACCCTGTGGGCTATGATCTCGACACCATCCGGGAAAAGCTGGGGCTCTGGGGCTGCCAGAACTTTGAATTCACGAGCGATGACGACTACGGCTTCCGCCGCTACCCCCTCGCCGGCATGGCGCACATTGAATACTTCAATGACCCGCAGCTCTTCAGGCACATCTATGATCACGCGATTCATCCCGTGGCGGATATGGCAAAGCCAGCTGACACCAAGTGGGGCAAGCTGAGCCCTGTCATTCCTTTTGTGATCGTGGTGGCCATTCACGTGGCCGCCATCATCGTTTTGCATCATTCCATGCAGGAAGGGCAGATGACAGAGATGGTGAAATTGCTCAAAGGCACAGCCAGTACCACGAATGGCATGGTCGATTGGCTGCGGAGCTGGCCGGGCATGATCGCCTGTGGTCTTGTGCTTTCCGGCACCACATTCTGGAGCCGGGCCGGGGTCATCGACGGCTGGCGCATTGGCAAGACCTTCCCGTCCGTGCTCTTCTACTTTGGCACCGTAGGAATGCTGTTTCTGCTGGCTGGGACCGCTCGCGATGCCCCCTCTGCCGAGATGCTCACATGGTCCATCGCAGTCCCCTCATTGCTTCTGGTAGGGCTTGGCCGGGCCATCGACTCATGGAACCGCAGCACCGGCCGCTCCCCGCTGTGGGCGCTGCGCTGGCAGATGATCGTGGGAGGCGCAGCCGTGGGTGTGGCCTCTTTGTTCCATGTCAAAGATCCCAATGCCTCCCTGCTGACCGCCGTGCTCGGCTCGGTCACCTTCATGTATGTGTGGTGGCTCGGCGTGCTGCTGTATGACCTCTGCTACGTGTGGAAGCGCTACATCAACACCACAGGAGAAACCTTCATCAACAAGCTGCGCAAGAACGCAAAACTGAACCGGATGGACAAACAAGCACGCGTCGCGAAACGCTGACCACCACCGCCTACTGGCCCAGGCAGCGGCGCAGGAAGTCCACCGTCATGCCCAGCGCCTGACGGGCCAGCTCGGGGTCATAGCGCAGCCCCTCATCACGCAGGAAGGCGTGGGCGGCATTGAACTCATGCCAGGTGAACTTCACCCCGGCGGCTGTGAGAGTCTGGTAGATCATGGCACGGCCCTCGGCGGGCACGTGCGGATCCTGCCGGCCAAAGACGAGCATCATCTCGCCCTTGATGTCGGCAGCACGAGCGAGGGAGTCGTCGTTCATACCGGCGCCGAGGCTGCGTTTGTGCAGGTCGGTGGGGTAAAAGCACACCGATGCCGACACATCCGGCTGCAAGGCCGCACGATAGGTCAGGTGCCCGCCGATGCAGGGGCCAAAGGAGGCCAGCCGCCCGGTGCAGTCTGGGTGTGCTTTCAGGTAGTCCAGCACGGCGCGGTTGTCGAAATCATAAGCGGTCACGGGTTTTTCAATCTTGAGCTTGTTCCCCACATCCGAGCCCTCCTGATCGTAGGCCAGCACGGTGCCTGCGGGCAGGTATTCGTGGTAGATCTCCGGCAGCACCACGATGAAGCCATGCCCCGCCAGAAAAGCCGCCGTGCGGCAGATGGGGCCGGTGTTTTGGAAGATTTCGGAATGAAACAGCAGCCCCGGAAAGCGCCCCTCACCTGCCGGGCGCAGCACCAGCGCACGCATGGGGCCGGTGGGGGTGGAGAGTTCGATGGTTTCAGGTTCGCGGAGAGTCATGGTGAGCAGAATGAATTGAGCCGTCACGATGCCGATGCGCGCACGCTCCTCAATTCACAGTTTCCAATTTTGATTCGTTTCACTCCCCCTTCGGGCTCCCTGCGGCAGTCTATCTTTGCTGTGCTTCGATTCAGTTCGCAGTTTTCAGTCCCTGCGAGTGCCGCAGCAGCGTAAAGCTCTCACATCTTCCATGACTCCCGACTTTCCCTCCCGACTCGCCGGCATGCTGCAGGGCAGCTTCATCGCTGAATCCATCTCCCTGGGTGTGCACTGGATCTATGACCCAAACATCATCGTGCAGCGGCATGGCCGGGTGACGGGTTACCTGGCTCCGGGTGCCAGCTCCTACCATCCGCACAAGCAGGCAGGTGCGCAGGGCCATGCGGGAGATCAGGCGCTGCGGCTGCTGTCTTTCCTCCAACGCGAGAAGCGCTGGGATGCCACCGCTTTCCTCGCCGACTGGCAGGCCATGTGGCCAAGCTACAACGACTACGTGGACAAGGCCACCAAAGCCACTCTGGCCAATCTCCTGGCCGGAGCCAAGGCGGCCACGAGTGGTGCGGCATCCGATGAACTCGCAGGCCCTGCGCGCATCGCCCCGCTGATGGCCTTTCTCGCTGACAAGCCGGAGTCCGAAGCCGTCGCGGCAGCCATCGAGCAGACCGTCATCACCCACCGCTCATCTGAGACCATTGAGTGCGCTGACTTTCTCGCCCGTGCCACACATCGCCTCCTGCATGGTGGCGAACTGCAGAGCGTCATTTCTGAAACAGCTCCCGCATGGGCGCTGAAAGCTGCGGACTCAGCTACAGGTGCCGACGCCATCGGCCAGCTCGGCCGCGCCTGCCCCATCCCGCAGGCTCTTCCAGCCGTGCTATGGCTCGTTCGTCATCATGGAAACGATTTCGAGCAGGCCGTGATCGAAAACGCCATGGCCGGTGGCGACAACTGCGCCCGCGCGCTTGTTCTCGGCATGCTGCTAGGAGCGGCACATGGCATCGAGGCGATTCCTGCGGAATGGCGCGAGGGATTGCTGGCGAAGACGCAGTTGGAACGCGCGTGCGAAGGAAAATAAGCCCTTGGAGCGCGGACTTCAGTCCGCAGCACTCCGCCGAAGCACCAAGTTCTTAGCCACCCACCACTGCTCTCAACGTCGAACATCACCGTGCTTACACCACTCAAATAGACTAACACATCCTCAGCTTGAGCGACCTGCCGCGGAATAAATTCCGCGCTCCGCTACCACTCGCTGAACGGCACCGCGCTAAGATTTGAGTTCGTGTAGCGCATGTCGTGGCTGACTTCTTCACCAATCCACTCCGGCAGCGTGAAAGCGGTGTCTTCCGTTGGCAGCTCGATCTCCGCCACGATGAGCCCGTCATTCGCGCCGTGAAAGACATCCACCTCCCAGATCATGCCATCATGCAGCACTTCGTGCCGTGTTTTGTCGATCAAAGGCTGATGGCACAGCAGCAGCAGATCCTGCGCATGCTCCAGCGCGATGGGAAACTCGATCTCTGTGCGTGAGATGCCGGTGCGGCGGCTTTTCACGGTCATGAACGCCGCCTCTCCCACCACACGCACGCGCACCGTGCGGTCGGGATCGCGGGAGAGGTAGCCCTGGGCCATGCAGCGGCCCGGTCCGGTGGGCTGCCACCGGCCGGGCTTAAGGAGAAACTTGCGCTCAATCTCCGTGGCCATTCGTGCTTCAGGCCTCCTTGGAGGAATACAACGCCACGAGCGCGGCTCCGATGGACTGGGAGAGCTCTCCGAGAGTGGCGGGCACGATCTGGAGCTCGGCACGCTGTTTCGGGAAGAGGTAGGGCTGTGCTGCAGCGCGGATGCCACCGAGGTAGCGCTCGCGGAATTCCGGTGTGGTGCTGTCTGGGTCCACCAGACCACCGCCGATCACGACGATGCCGGGGTCCAGCGCCATGCAGAGATTAGCCACATGGATGCCGAGCGCGCGGGCCTGGATGTCAAAGATCTTCAATGCAAGCTCATCGCCCTTCTGCGCACGTCCGCGCAGGGAAAAGCCTTTGCTCCTCAGCGTCTCGTCGCTCTTGGCGAGTTCGTGATCGGGATACTTGGGCAGGAAGAACTCCAGGAACTGCGACAGGCCGGAGATGGTAGAGTAGGCCTCGATGCAGCCCCAGTCGCGGCCGCAGCCGCAGCGGAAGGCGGGCACTTCATCCAGCCCGTGGCCCAGCAGGTGGCGCGGGATGGGCATGTGCCCACCCTCCATGCCTGCGAGATGATCTCCGCTCAGCGGCAGGCCATTGGCATCCACATACGCAGCGCCCAGGCCGGAGCCGGGGGCCAGCAGGAGCACGGTGGCCTTGGAGTCACCACGTACGCGGGCGGCTTCACCCACACCACCGAAATCGCCGTCATTGCCCACATACAGCGGGATCTCGCGGCCTGCAGCCTTGGCGATGGCGGCGGAGTAGTCCGCGTGGAAATTCCAGCCGATGAAGCTGTCTGGCAGGTTGGAGGATTTTTCCAGCACACCATAGCGCTGGTAGGGCCCCGGCAGCGCCAGCCCCGCAGCCGCCACGCGATCCCAGGAGAGGCCGTTGTCTTTCAGAAAGCCTTCAGCCCCCTCCACCCAGCCCGCCACCACGGCGGCGGTGCCCGCCTGGGAATTCGTCGAGCTCTGGCGCAGGTGCGTGGAGACAGGCTCGCCATTGGCGAACACGCCGCCGGTCTTGGAAGTGGTGGCCCCGGAGTCGGTGCCGAGATAGATGTCGCGGGTAACAGTAGGCATATCAGGGCCGCGATATTGGAGAGAGAATGCCCGGTGGTCGAGCAGAATGAGCGGGAATGGGCGGGAGGGTAATCCGATAGGCAAATGGCTGATCAAATCGACGACTCAGACTGCAACTCAATCCAGCCAATTTTCCACCCGCAATCCCGGCACCTTTTGGAAATCGACCAGATTGCGAGAAAGCAAAAGCACATCGTGAGCGAGGGCAAGGCTGGCGATCCGCAGATCCATGGTGCCGATGCGTACGCGCTGGAAGTGCAGAGTATCAAAGGTGTCCTGCGCCGCTTGCGTCCAGGGTAGAAACCGCCACTTGGCCAGCTTGAGCAGCCCATTGAGAAAAAGGTCATAATGCACTGACAGTCGATCCTTGTCGGCAGCTATCTGGGCCAGCCGCCCACGCAGGACTTCTTCGGCGGTCATGACTGTGAGCCAGGGCTGTTCACCACGCATCAGAAGGCGCTCACGGAGAAGAGCACCCGCCGGAGAGCCACGATCCAGTTCTGAATAGTGGTTGGTATCAAGAATGACCATCGCGGCGGTCCATCTCCTCCAGCGACTGGCGGTTCACATCCTGCCGCCATTGCTCGCCTAATTTCATGGCATCGTCGTAGTCGGGGTTGTCCTTCGCCCAGCCAAAGGTGCTCAGCCAGCTCTCGTCCGTGGCATCCGTGTTGACGACCTCCGCCAACGACTCCTCCAGCAGCCTTTTCGGCGGCTCGGTGATGGTGGCGATCTGCGGATTCATGAGTGCAAGAATACCTTTACCCGAGCATGTTGGCAATGCCGAATCGGCTGCTCAGTCAGTCCGCTCTCCTTCACGTAATTCCTTCATCCACTCGGCCGTGTCGCGTGGTGGGCGACCACCCTTCAATGCAAAACCGATCATTGCCCGTGCTCCTAATGGGCGTTCGGAGAATGGCATCCTTTGAGGTGCCTGCTGACTGTCCAGCCACGCCAGCAGTCTGGCAGCAAGCCGCTCATCGAGGACAGAAACGCGTTGGATGGCAAGATCAACCGTGCTCATGGTTGGAAATTAGACCAGCCCGCACCGAAGAGCAAGGGATGGATCAAGAGGGCAGATCCCGCCTTTCAGCCACAAGGAGCCAAGCACACACGCATCTGATCACTACTGCAAAGGCAATCACAAACTCCCGCATCTCAACGCCATGGAACAAGGCAGCCTCAAAATGCTTGGCATTTTTCCTCCTGAGTTCCATTCATTGGCGTATGTCCCCAGTCATAACGCCAAAACTGTGTGAAGCGTGTGATTTATCTCCCGCAACAGTTACCGAGCCATGTGATGATGAGTCTCGGCCCTATCGGCTGTGCTCGGGCTGCCAGCACCGGCTTGCGATGCGCTCGCTCAGACCTGCGGAGTGGTATCGCCTCGCGCTTCAGCACTGCCCACACAACTTCTCCCTACACGACGATTTCTATCTTGATGATGGCACGGCAGATCAGCCCAAAGAGGAAGTTGTGGATGCGCATTTGTTTCCAGCCCCCAATCTGAATGAAAAAGCGGCAGACTTGGAAGGTCTGTGGGAGTTCACATTGACCCGCCACGCTCTGAACGAAGCTATTTACCAAGCCTGGAGACGTCATCCCCAGGTTTCTGCGCTCGCACTGCTAACTCAATGCTACGAAGCAGCGAGGAACACTCATATAAAATCAACCATCCTGAATCTCTGCTCTCATTGTTTGGGTGCCGCGTCTCCTGACCTTGTGCGCCGTGCATGGCGTGACTACCCCGAAAGCATGTACTTCGGAGCTTTAGCCAAGGCATCAGTTGCCTGCCTCCCCCCAGAGGAAGGGTTCAATAGATGCTTTGATGCATTCAAGCCACTGCCTCTCAAAGAGCAGCGCCGCCGCATGATGTACCTATACGAGTTCAAGAACTCTCAAATGCTCGACTGGATCGAAACACACATAGAACCGCCCATCACTGACGATTGGGGCAGACTGGCCTCACAATCTGGCATCACGTGGTCGCGGGTGACGAAATGGCTGGAGTCCGGCCGTCCTATGAGCCTCGTGGCTTTGGACACATTGAGCGGAGTGGTTAGAGCTGCTGAGGAGCGGCGATGGAAGAGGCATGTCCCAATCGAAGACCTTCCTTCCAGGGAGGAAGCGGAACGCTGCCTGCGCGCCTATGAGGCCACAGATGCAGCACCACGAATTCAGTATTCGATCAATCACATTCTAGAGTGCTTTCATCTTCTCAGTCCTCAGAGTGAGCGGGCTGATTAACCCTGTGAAAAAGACAAACCCTTCTCAGATAAAACGAGCCATTACAAGTGGCTGCCCCGCCTATCCAAGTCTCATTTTTACTATTTATGGAATCTCCGTATCAGCTCTTCAAGGAACACTGCGGGCCGAAATTCGATAAGTTCATGGCAGGCATTCATGTGAATCGCCAAGGAGAGGTGGAACTGAAATTCTGGCAGGAGAAACTGCTCACATCATTTCTCTCGACACACACCGTGCTAAACCTGAACAGAGACAAACTCCTTTCACTCATCCGTGATGGCACCGAAATGCTTTACAAATGTCCGGAGAACCAGTGTTGGGGTGACGTGCACTATGACCGAAAGGCCAAGGAATGGGGATGTGGCGAGTGCGGAACGGCATGGAAATCAGTCGCCTCGCTTCAGGATGCGATTCATGAAGCAGAGGTCGGACGAGTTGTCTCAGCGAAGTAAACAACCAGAAGTATCGAGAAAGCAGGTTCTCCACTCCATGAAAATCCAGGAGCAGGAGAACACTTGTTCCGTCGAAATATGCTTACTCAGACCTCACCCCACCGCCTCCACACACCTTCCGCACAGCGTCGGGTGTTCGGCATTGGCTCCTACATCCGGCAGATACTTCCAGCAGCGGCCGCATTTGCAGTGGGATGACTCCTGCACGACAGCTGAGAGATCGCCGCCTCGGGTGATCTTGAGTTCGCTGAGGATGAGGAATTCGTGGAGGGTGGCGGGGTCGTTGAAGACGGGATGATCAAAGCCTTCGGCGGGCAGCGTGAGCGCGACGGTGGCTTCCAGATTGGAGCCGATCTTCTTTTCCTGGCGGGCTTTTTCAATGGCCTGCTGGATGACGCCACGGACCTTGAGCAGCTCGTTCACCGCGAGGGTGGCATCGCTGCCGGGGAAGGCGGGATTGGGCTGCGGGAAGGACTGCAGGTGCACGCTGTCCTTGTGGCCGAGGTGCTCCCAGGCCTCGTCTGCGGTGAAGGCCAGGATGGGGGCCAGGAGGCGGCAGAGGGTCTCGGTGATCTCGCGGATGGCGGCCTGCGTGGCGATGCGGCGCGGGCTGGCGGCGGAGTCGCAGTACATGCGGTCCTTGGTGATGTCGATGTAGAGGGAGCTGAGGTCTCCGGTGATGAAGTTGTTGATGGTGCTGAAGACCTTGCGGAAGTCGTAGTGCGCGTAGGCGTCCACGCATTCCTTGGTGACGACGTGCAGGCGCTCGAGGATCCAGCGGTCGATGAGGGTGTACTCGGGCGCGGCGGCGGCGGTGTTTTCGCCGCTGAGATTGCCCAGCAGCACGCGCAGGGTGTTGCGGATACGGCGGTAGTTTTCGCTGTTCTGCTTGAAAAGGTCTTCTGAGAACGGGACTTCGTTCTGGTAGTCCACACTGGCCACCCAGAGGCGCACCATGTCGGCGCCGTAGGTGTTGTAGTAGTGGTCGGCGGTCATGGGCTTGGCGTTCTTGCCAGCGTTGCCCTGGTCGCTCTTGCTGATCTTCTTGCCGCTGGTGTCCACGACGAAGCCGTGGGTGATCACGGCCTTGTACGGCGCGTGACCACGGGCGATGATGCTCATCATGAGGCTGCTCTGGAACCAGCCGCGATGCTGGTCGGTGGCCTCGATGTACATGTCCGCAGGGGCGTGCAGTTCGGGGTGCTGATCCAGCACGGAGACGTGGGAGCAGCCGGAGTCGATCCAGACGTCGAGCGTGTCGTTGCCGCGCTTGGTGCCGGCAGGCAGGCCCACCTCCTCCGCCCACCAGGCGTCGTCTTTTTCAAACCAGAGATTGCTGCCGTGCAGGGCGATGATGACGGACACCTTGTTGATGATCTCGGGGTCCATGATGATCTCGCCACTGGCGGAGTAGAAGACGGGAAGCGGCACGCCCCAGGTGCGCTGGCGGCTGATGCACCAGTCCGGGCGGCTCTCCACCGTGCCGTAGATGCGGTTGCGCCCCCAGGCGGGCAGCCAGTGGACTTTGTCGATCTCGTAGAGCGCCTTGGCGCGGATGTCGTCCACCTTGATGAAGAACTGCTCCACCGCGCGGAAGATGATGGGTGTCTTGGAGCGCCAGCAGTGCGGGTACTGGTGCACGTATTTCTCATTCCCAAGGATGGCGCCTTTCTCCTCAAGCAGGGCGATGATGCCCTCATTGCTCTGGAAGACATGCTTGCCCACAAAGTCGGGCAGGCCGCACTCGGCGGTGTATTTGCCATCCGCATCCACGGGGGAGAGGATTTCCAGACCGTGCTCGCGGCCCGCCTGATAGTCGTCCGCGCCATGGCCGGGGGCGATGTGCACGGCGCCGGTGCCGGTGTCGTCGGTGACGAAGAGGGTGTTGATGACCTTCGACGTACGCGGGAGGAAGGGGTGCTGCGCCTCGCAGCCATTGAGCGCGGTGCCTTTGAGCTCCTCGTTGGCGTGGGCGGTGTCCAGCTTGAAGCCGGTGGCAGCGCCGAAGGCTTCCACACGGGACTTGGCGATGACGAGTTTTTCCACAAGGCCGCTCTCATGCGTGAAGGTGCCGCTGACGTAGTCAAAGGTGGGATGCAGCGCGATAGCGAGGTTGGCCGGGAGCGTCCAGGGCGTGGTGGTCCAGATGACGAGGGATGCGCCGTCGCAGCCAGGGGGCGGATTGACGAGGGCAAACTTTACATACACCGCCGGGGAGGTTTTTTCCTTGTATTCCACCTCGGCCTCGGCCAGGGCGGTTTGTGCACCGTAGCTCCAGAGCACGGGGCGCTTCATGCGATAGACCAGCTTCTGCTCCACGGCCTTGCCAAAGGTGCGCAGGATGCCGGATTCATACTCAGGATTGAGCGTGAGGTAGGGGTTTTCCCAGTCGCCAAAGACGCCGAGGCGCTTGAAGCTGTTGCGCTGGATGTCGATGTACTTGCGGGCCTCGGCCTCGGAGCGCTGGCGCACCTCCACGGGGGTGAGACCGGCGGCGGATTTCACCACCTTAAACTCGATGGGCAGGCCGTGGCAGTCCCAGCCGGGGACGAAGGGCGTGTGGAATCCGGCCATGGTCTTGGACTTCACGATGAGGTCCTTGAGGATCTTGTTGAGCGCGGTGCCCATGTGCACGTCGCCATTCGCAAAGGGGGGGCCGTCGTGCAGGATGAAGGTGGGTTTGCCCTTGGACTGCGCCTGGATGCGCTCATAGAGCTTTCCTTCCTGCCACTGGGCCAGACGCTGGGGCTCCCGGGCGACGAGGTCCGCCTTCATGGGGAAGTCGGTCTTCGGCAGGAGGACGGTGTTTTTGTAGTTCTTGGCAGTGTCTGGGGCGCTCATGATTCGGAAAAAGGAGCGCGGAGCCTAGCAAGATGGGGGCGTGTGGCAAGGAGGGAGAAGGGGCTGGCGGGCGACTTTGCAGCCCCAGGCACGCTCCTGCCTCCTGAGGGCAGAAAGCGTGAGAATGGATATTTTCAGGTGCCGAGCGGAGTACCTGAGTAAGCTGACGACTCAAACTACCACCATGCGCCGCACGTTTCTCCTTCATCTGCTCTCTGTCCTCATCACCACCGGCGCTGTGGCGCAGGACGCTGCGCTGCCAGCGAAGGACAAGTTTTTCCTCTTCCTGCTGGTGGGCCAGTCCAACATGGCGGGCCGTGGCGTGGTGGAGGAGCAGGACAAGGTGGTAAACCCTAATGTGCTGATGCTGAGCAAGGAGGGCAAGTGGGTGCCTGCGATGGACCCGATGCACTTTGACAAACCGGCGGCGGGCGTGGGCCTGGGCAAGACCTTTGGGCAGATCATCGCCAAGGCGAACCCGGGGGTGACGATCGGTCTGATCCCGTGCGCGGTGGGCGGGTCGCCCATCGACACCTGGAAGCCGGGGGTGTACTACCCCGCGACGAAGAGCCACCCGTGGGATGACATGGTGAAGCGGGTGGAAACGGCGCTGCCTGCGGGCACGCTGAAGGGCATCCTGTGGCATCAGGGAGAAAGCGACAGCAGCACGGGGCTGGCGGAGAACTACAAGCCCAAGCTGGAGGATCTGGTGCAGCGCCTGCGCACGCTGGTGAAATCTCCGGAAGCACCCTTCATCGCGGGGCAGATGGGGATGTTTGACGGCGTGCCGTGGAATCCGGAAAAGGGACTGGTGGACAAGGCGACGCGTGATCTGGCCAAGGAGGTGCCTCACATGGCCTTTGTCACAGCAGAGGGTCTGAACCACAAAGGTGACAAGGTGCACTTTGATTCCGCAGCGTACCGTGAACTGGGCAAACGCTACGCAGCAGCGTATCTGAAGCTGACAAAGTGAGCCCGTAGGGGCGGGAGGTCACAAAAGGAGGCGAAGTGGGCACAATAAGCACCGCATGAAGTGCCGTATTCCCACGCATCATGATGCGCACCTTTCTTCCACTGCTGGCTTTGTCGTTCACGACCTCCCTCCATGCTGAATTCAAGGCAGGGGCGGCGATCATCGACATCACACCGCCAAAGCTGCCGGTGCTGGTGAATGGCGGCATGCTGAGCCGCTATGTGGACAAGATCAACACGCGGGTGAATGCGCGTGCGATTGTGGTCGCGGATGGGAAAGAGCAGATCGCCATCGTGGTGGCAGACAGCTGCATGATGAGCCGCGAGGTGCTGGATGATGCCAAGAAGATGGCTGCGGCCAAGACGGGCATCCCGGCGGATCACATGCTGATCTCCGCCACGCATGCGCACTCGGCACCGGCATCGATGGGCTGCCTGGGCACGGATGCCGACCCGAGCTACACGCCCTTTTTGAAAGAAAAGCTGGTGGAGGCGATCGCCACGGCACAGTCAAAAATGGTGCCATCTTGTGTCGGATTTGGCAAATCGGACGCGGCGGAGTTCACCGCGCTGCGGCAGTGGATTCGCCGCCCGGACCGGCTGGCGGAGGACCCCTTTGGCAACAAGTCGGTGCGGGCCAACATGCATGCGGGCCGGAACTGGGATGACGTGACCGGCGAGTCCGGACCGGAGGACCCGGACCTGACGCTGATCTCGATCCAGACCAAGGAGGGCAAGCCGCTGGCGGTGCTGGCGAATTTCTCGATGCACTACTTTGGGGACAAGGACATCAGCGCGGACTACTTTGGTCTCTTCTCAGACGGGCTGGCGAAGCGGATCGATCCTGAGGGGAAGATGGTGGGGATCATGTCGCACGGGTGCAGCGGAGACATCTACCGGGTGGACTACAAGGTGCCGGAGAAGGACAGGCCGAAGCCGACCATCGATGAATACACGAGCGGGCTGCTGGACATCGCGCAGAAGGCGTATGCGCAGATCAAGTACAGCGTGCCGGAGACGGTGGCGATGGCGGAGACGCGGATGACGCTGAAGTATCGCACGCCGGACAAGCAGCGGCTGGAGTGGGCGCAGCGTGTGGTGGCTGAGATGGGGGACCGGCTGGCGAAGACGCCGACGGAGGTGTATGCGAGGGAGCAGATTCTTTTGAATGAGCGGCAGCAGACGGAGATCGTGGTGCAGGGCTTGAGGATCGGCGAGATCGGGATCGCGACAACGCCGAACGAGACGTACGCGATCACGGGGCTGAAGATCAAGGCGGCGAGCCCGCTGAAGGACACGATGGTGATCGAGCTGGCGAATGGCGGGGACGGCTACATCCCGCCGCCGGAGATGCATGCGTGGGGCGGCTACAACACGTGGGCGGCGAGGTCTGCGGGGCTGGAGGTGAATGCGGAGCCGAAGATCGGAGCGGCGGCAATCGCTGCGCTGGAGCGTGTGAGCGGCAAGCCGCGCCGTGAATGGAAGCTGAGCGAAGGGGCTGCAACGAAGGCGGTGCTGGCCCTGAAGCCTGCGGCGTACTGGAGGCTGAATGAGTTTGCGGGGCCGGTGGCGGCGGATGCGAGCACGCATGGGCATGATGCCACGTATGAGCGGGATGTGGCCTACTATCTCGATGGTCCGCATGCGGCGGCCTTTTGCGCCGGAGGCGAGGTGAACCGCGCACCGCATCTGGTGGGGGCACGCATCCGCTCGCGCTTTGTGGAGCTGGGAGATCAGTACAGTGTTTCCTTCTGGTGCTGGAACGGGATGCCGAATGAGGCACGCGATACCAGCGGCTGGTTGTTTTCACGCGGGCATGATCACGCGCTGAATCTGCTGGGAGATCACCTGGGCGTGGGTGGCAAGAGCGGCAACACGGGCAGGCTGGTCTTTTTCAGCGGTGCGGATGACAAGGCGGCCGTGGCAGGAAAGACGGAGCTGCCGCGCTGGCAGTGGCAGCATGTGGTGCTGGTGCGCGATGGCAAGAAGGTGCGCGTGTATCTGAACGGAGCGCTGGAGCTGGAGACTGAAGCCAGCGCAGGTGCTGCGATGCGGCCTGCGGATTTCTTCTTTGGCGGACGCTGTGACAATGAGTCGAGCTGGGAAGGGCGGCTGGATGAGGTGGCTGTTTTTGACCGGGCGCTGGGGGCGAAGGAGATCGGGAAGCTGGGAGTGAAGTGAGGGAGAGGCCGGAGCCCGGCATTGCCTGCGTGATCCGTAGGATGGGTGTGGCGAAAGCCCGCCCGTCCATCAGCGTACGGCAGACAGTGTGGGGTACGGTTATCCTCGTGGTCGGGCGGTTTGGCGGAGAGGCGCTTGTGCGTGAAGAATGTTCTGCCCGCCAAACACACCCAACCTACCGCCCAGAAGCCCCGCTGTGCTATCCAGAGCTTGCCGCATCGTTTGCCCCGCAAACCACCTGTCGATGAGGGAGGGCATTTTGGGGCCGCATGTGGCTTGAGTTCTGGCCGGGCCTGCCGCACCTGTGGCGTGCTCATGCTTTCACACCGCCTTTCTTTTCTCTGTGCGCTCGGCCTGATGGCTGGCGCTCCGCTTTCCGCGCAGCAGCCCGCCGCGCCTGTGCCGACTCAGGCCAATGTGCCGTATGGCAAGCATGCGAAGCAGGTGCTGGATTTTTATCAGGCGAAGGCGGCGGACGGAGGAGCGACTCCCCTGCTCTTCTTTGTGCATGGCGGCGGATGGATGACGGGAGACAAGGTGAACCCGGACTTTTTGAAGCAGTGCCTGGATGACGGGATCTCAGTGGCGTCGATCAACTACCGCTTCATCCCGGATGCGCAGGCGGAAGGGATCACGCCGCCGGTGAAGGCGTGCCTGGATGACTCGGCGCGGGCGCTGCAGTTTGTGCGCAGCAAGGCGGCGGAGTGGCGCATCGACAAGGACCGTATCGGCGGCTGTGGTGGTTCAGCGGGTGGTTTTACGGTGCTGTGGCTGGGGTTCTCGCCGGACATGGCAGATCCAAAGAGCGCTGATCCGATCGCGCATGAGTCCACGCGGCTGAAGTGTGTGCTGGCCTTTGTGCCGCAGACCACGCTGGACCCAAAGCAGCTTAAGGACTGGATTCCCAACCTCGATTACGGCCCCCACGCGTTTGGTCTGGGGAGCATGCAGGAGTTTCTGGACAAGCGGGAGAGTCTGATGCCGTGGATCGAGCGCTTCTCCCCGTATGCGCTGGCCAGCAAGGATGATCCGCCGGTGCTGCTGTTTTATGACAGCGTCGCAGACCTGGGCAAGCCACCGACGAAAGACCCGGTGCACTCCGGGAACTTCGGCGCAGGGATCGCGGACAAGCTGAAGGCCGAGGGGATCGAGCACGAGATCAACTACAACAACGACTACGGGCACATGAAGTACCCGAACCTGTTTTCGTTTTTGAAGGAGAAGCTGGGGAGGTAGGGGGCGGGGAGCTGGCTGAGGTACAGCAGAACGGTTCCTGAATCGGCAGTGCTACTTTTGAGCCTTGGGTGTTGCCGCATCAGACTTGATGGTGGCAGATGAAGCTGAGGGCAGAGTGTAGCCGTCCGGCAGCATCTGACGGCCGTTCACGATCTTGAGCTTGAGACGGGGGTCTGCCAGCAGGGCTTTGATGAAGGTCGCACACTCCCCCAGCGTGTCTGGGGTTTGATTTCTCGGATGCATCGCATGTTTTCGCGGCCAGATTGCACTTTCAAAGCTGTCCGGTGTCAGGCTGCCATCAGGATGCAGCCAGCCCGCAAAAATGACTGCTGACTGATTTTCAGCATCTTCGGCTATTTTTTCAAGGACTCCCACAACAGCTCTCGCGTGGCATCTTGTGAAGAGGTCGTAGCCGATGCTGTAATATTTACCCGGCTGCATGCCGCCCTTGAGCACAGTCAGCGGTTTAAACCGCACTTCCAATCCATTTTTTCGCGAAACCTGCACTACGCCAACAGCTATGTCAGAGGCGCTGCCCACCGCAGCGTCTGGCGCGTGGCGGTTCAGGGAGAGATTCAAGGTCTCAAGTGATGTTGGCTCAACAGTTGCAGGGTTCAGCGCTTCAGGACGAACGGCGTTCGCTGATTGGATTAAGACCCATTTTACACCTGTTGGGGAAATTGTAATCTTATCAGCAAACAAGCGAAATCTATCCCCCACTCTTAATTCGGCTACAAATTCACCCCTGTAGCGATTATCTTTCACCAACCAGTACTCGAGCAGAATTTCATGTGTGTTGTTGATGCCTTTAATTGATCTTTCCACCTTGAAAGTTGCAAGGTATTGAGTGCTGATCACAGGATCTGACTTGGGACCAGGCAACTCTTTTGTGTCACCTTGTGTGATTTGTACTACTTCGCCGTCTGCTATAACGGCGCTTTTCTCGTTCATCTCTGCAATTGTATATCTTTGCTCTTGATCAGCTTTAACAAGCGCGACCAAACAACATAGAAAAAGTAAAAATATATTCTTATATTTCATGCATCTATAATTCATTGCTTATGATTCGTTCCCGGATTGGCCCAATCATTACTGGTGTCTGCACTTTTTATGCCATTTTCCTCCACTGGTCCACCCGCATATATTTCGTCATCCGTGATTCCGATTAATGGCACCACGAATTTAGATGCGCTAAGCGCATTATCGGGGTCTGTATTACTAATGGTCGTTTCAAAATCGTTTGCCAGACAATCAAAGTCAGTGTCGTTCAATCCTCCAGTTTGTACTTCGTTATTTGCATGCTGGCGGGGCTGCTACGGAACTTTGGGAGTCGCGGGGGACGGCGCATCAGACTTGATTGCTCCAGATGAAGCTGAGGGCAGAGTGTAGCCGTCCGGCAGCATCTGACGGTCGTTCACGAACTTGAGCTTGAGGTCGGGCTTCTCCACCAGGGCTTTGATGAAGGTGATGCATTCTTCCAGCGTGTCGGGGGTTTGAAACACCCCGCCCCATTTGCTGGACCGTGGCCACACCGCGCTGTCCAGTCCTTCGGGTTCGAATGTTTTGCCATCCGGCTGCAGTCGGCCCAGAAGGATGACTGCTGGCTTGCCCTCGGCAGCGGCGGCGATCTGCGGCAGATAGGCAATGCGATAAGGAGAATGGTGCGGAGTATAATCGACTCTATAGGTTATGCCCGTCTGTATGCCCCCTTTTAGAGCAGTTCTTACAGTGAAGTGCAACTGCAAGTCCTGTTCGCGATCCACCTTCATCGTTCCGATGGCAATCTCCCCTGCACGGGCCACCGCAGCTTCGGGTGGCAGATACATCAACACATTGTCTCGATCCTTTATATTCTTGGGTGGCGATGCATCGGAAGCACCTGATGGCAAAGTGTAACCTTCTGGCAGCATTTCCTGCCCCTTTACGATCTTGAGCTTGAGCTTGGGATTCGCCAACAATGCTTTAACGAAGATGATGCATTCATTCAGTGTACCTGGCGTCTGATGCCTGGCATGTGTGTTGTCACGTGGCCACAATGCCCCCTCCATGCTTTCGGGCATAAGAGTCCTGCCGTCCGGCTGTAGATTTCCAAGTAGCATAACCGCCGACTTGCTCTCAGCAGATTCGGCAATTCGAGGTATGACCTGGGGATAATTGATGCGGTTTTTAATATCTGGATAATCGACTATGTAAGTGCTGCCTGGTCGCATGCAGCCCTTGAGCACAGTCTGCGGTGTGAAGCGCACCTGCAGCCCTCCAGCACGGATTACTTGAACCGAACCAACGGCAATGTCTCTGGCATATTCGACCGCCCTTGAGGGTGGAGAGTTCCCCAGCATCCCGGCAACGGCAACCTGGGTCATCAGAACCAAGGCAAGCAAAGAGGATTTAGTCATTATATTTTTTGGTTTGATGTTGTTTCCCGGGATTGGCCCAGTCATCCGAAGCATTTTGATCTTGCTTGTGGGGCAGCGCAGCATTGATGGCGTCCCACTCGATGTAGTAATTTGAAGTGGAACTTGCAGGTCGGCTTGGCGCAGGCCAGGCACTTGGCCAGTCAAGACCATGTGAGCCACCAGCCTCCAGTGCAACATCGTCTGTATCAACCAGATTGTCAGGCGGCTTGCTGATACGGTCTAGCGTATAACCCAGTTCGCCACGGCCTGTAGAAATGAGATTGTCAGCTGTACCCTCTCCGTCGTCGTCGTAGCTCTTGACTCCAGGCATGCCATCCACGCCTAATGTGTAATGATTGGAATTGAGTCCAAATATCTTGTCCGTATTCCACGACCACCCATATTGCCACGGAGTATTAGGCGCGACGAGATTACCCAGCAGGGCGTCGGCATTGGCAATCTGCCACACATGCCGTTGCTCGTGCAAGAGCAGAGAAAAAAACGCATCAATACCGTCGGGAATGCTGGTGCCACTGACAGCCCCGTATTCATCATCTCCATCCAGTAAAGTGTCATAGAATTTGATTTGAGTCTTATCCGGTTTTACACTCCAACCCCACTTTGTAATACCCACTGTTTCGCCAATTGATCCATCAGGACCGATTGCTTCATTTCCATACACTAGGTTTACATCCTGCGCTCCAGCAGCCTGCCGCCAATAAAAAAACCAGTTTGGGTCTGTTCCCGCATCGTTGCCAGGATTATTTGTTTCATCCCTTATGAAGAACACCTCAAACCTGGCATTGGCCACCTCGTTGCCGTCATACTTGAGACGCACGGTCTTGGAACCAAAGTCGGTGTTGTTCTGGGGCAGGCCGGTGAAGGTAGCGGTGGCGGTGAGGTATTCGCCGCTGACGGTGGCCTGCCCGCCAGCGGTATCCCAGGAAAGGGCCGAACTGCCGATGGCATCCACGGTGAAGGTGTATTTGGCCTGATCTGCGGCTGACTGGTCAACCACACCGGGCAGATGTACTTTGAGCTTAAGCGTGAGGATTCCCACTGTGGCATCTGAGAAGGTGAACTCATTGGCACCGTCCGGGATGCTGGCGGGGCTGCTACGGAACTTTGGGAGTCGCGGGGGACGGCGCATCAGACTTGATTGCTCCAGATGTAGCTGAGGGCAGAGTGTAGCCGTCCGGCAGCATCTGACGGTCATCGACGATCTTGAGCTTGAGGTCAGGCTTCTCCACCAAGGCTTTGATGAAGGTGATGCATTCCTCCAGCGTGTCGGGGGTCTGAAACACCCCGCCCCATTTGCTGGACCGGGGCCATACCGCGCTATCCAGGCCTTCGGGTTCGAATGTTTTGCCATCAGAATGCAGCCGACCCAGGAGAATGACAACCGGCTTGCCTTCTGCAGCAGCGGCGACCTGCGGCAGATAATCGCGGAAGTATTGGCGTCCCAGGGGGTAATCCACGACGAAGGTCTTTCCGGGCTGCATACCACCCTTGAATATGGTCTGAGGGGTAAAGCTGATTTCCAGACCATTGCCGTGGTATTTGCCAGCGTCATTCACATGATTTACCTGCACCACTCCCAATGCGATGTCTGTGGCACTCCTCACAGCTTCTGCAGGGGGACGGTGGTTCAGCGCCCTCATTTTATCATCAGGCGGGGCAGCGACAGCATTCTCTTCTGGCAGGGCATGGCCATCTGGAAGTGTCTCCCTTTCCTTCACAAGCTTGAGTTTGAGTTTAGGATTCGCCAGCAAGGCTTTGACGAACAGGGTGCATTCCTCAAGCGTATCGGGAGTTTTATGCGGAGCATAACTTTGCGTGGTGCGCGGCCACACTGCACCCTCCAGACTGTCAGGAGTCAGCGTCCTGCCATCTGGCTGCAGTCGGCCCAGGAACATGACTGCAGGCTTGCCCTCAGTGGCGGCGGCGATCTGTGGCATAACGTTGGGATAATTGCCCCGAGTACGCTCATCGGTATAATCGACAACGTAGGTGCTGCCCGGTTGCAGATTACCCTTGAGCACTGTCTGCGGCGTGAACCGCACCTGCAGGCCGCGGGCACGGCTCACCTGCACTACGCCAACGGCGATATCGGTGGCATCTCTTACTGCAACGTGGGGAGGAGCGTGGCCCAGCATTCCAGCCAGTGCGACGGGAGCCATCAAAAACAGAGTGAGAAGTGGGAGTTTAGCCATGAGCAAGATGCAGCAATTATTATGAAGTCCCGAGCGCGAAATTGCCGCATCGGCTTATAACCAAGTGCCGTTCATGCAAGGCACCTTTTTGCGCCACGTTCACGAACGCCGCTTGAACACCACCAACAACATGCCCGCCGCCGCCACGACCATCATGACGATGATGCTCCATGATATTGATGAACCAGGTTCCACACTCGGTGCTGGTGAAGCCGAACGGGGATTTCCCGTCCCAGATTTTGAAATCAGCGGAACCTCCGTCTATTCCACTTTTGATGGCACCAAGCCATTATGATTCTGAGGTTGTTTTGTCTCAGCATTTCCAGCGGCGTCGCTGCCGCCTCGCTCTCTTTTCTGGACTATCTTCAATGCCATCTCCCGTATCGGGTAGATCGTGGTCCCCGTGCGGGGGCCTACATCGACAGTATCGACGACGTGCCAATCGTCTTTGGACAGCTCGGCTAAATCGCTTTCGATCTCCGCTGAAATCTGAGATTGATGGAAAACGGCTTCCATTGCCACCAGGCGCAGGGCATACGGTGTCGAGGCAGCTTTAGCCAAAGCGATGGCTCTTTTCTGATCGATGGGCAATCCCACCATTCCAGAGGCTAGATAAAGCAAGGCGGAGCCATCTGTTGTGGCATTCAAATCTGCGGCAAGATACTGCTGCAAAACCGCAGCTCTTTGCCTGATTGCCGCTTGCTTGCCGGCTTCATCTAGATTCACCGGGACAAAGGCGGCAAGACGAATCAGTTGCGCCTTTTCCACCAAGGAAATGTTGTCGGATTTTCCCACAAGGGCATCCAGTTGGAGGGCTATTGACTCGATCAAAGCACCATCGGTCACCGTGCCCGATTGCACAGCGTCCACCATTCCTCGCATTGTGCGCATGTTCATCACTGACTGCGCATTGCAGATCTGGCTTCCATGAATGAATGCGAGTGCTGCTGCGAAAAGCAGGCGGCAAAAGCGATTGGCCATCAATGGTTTAGTCATCTGGATCATTTAGGGTTTTGTGTTGCATGCCTGGATTTGACCAGTCCTCGAGGTTAGCTGATCCGTTAGTCCAAGTAGGTTGTTGTCGAAGACAATAATATTCCACATCTCGAAGTCTACCTCCTGGCATTGCGTTGTAGTTAAACGCATCGAGATAGGTTGATGCATTGGACGGGTCGTATGGATGCCCAGGAATCAAGATGGCCTCTGTTGAAAGTCAGCTCTATTTAGGCACAACAATTCCCTTTTTACCCTCTTCTGAACCAGTTGACCTGCTTGTCGTCGCTGGAGGTGACTTTTCCAATTGGTCAAAGATAATTCTATTTTGTGGTTCGGACGCCTTCGGGCTGTTGAGCATCCACACACTCCAGGTGGATTCATCAACCTGCATCACATTGCTGCTGGCGGTTTAATAGGGCACGCCACCAATGGTATTGTACAGGTATAGACTCAATGCCAGGCATGAATGGCACTCGGTTAAGGGCATGGGTCGTGAGTTTATGAGCGCTGTGACATGCAGCCTGCAGCGACGTGACGGGAGGCCGCTGCTGGAGAATGCGGCGTGCAAAGGGGGCGCTGGGTTTGCTGCCCGGCTGCTGGCGCAAATACCCAGGGCGGCCTCGCTGAGGCTCGGCGGGCCCTGGGCTGCGATAGGCCGCACCTTTGGTGCTGAGAAGGTGGCTGCCATGAGATCGAAGCGCCGCCTTAACCGAGTGCCATTCATGCCTGGCACGAATGGCACTCCGGAGACTTCGACGCGGGGATCGCGGACAAGCTGAAGGCCGAGGGGATCGAGCACGAGATCAACTACAACAACGACTACGGGCACATGAAGTACCCAAACCTGTTTTCGTTTTTGAAGGAGAAGCTGGGGAGGTAGGGGGTGCCATATGGTGGGTAGCTGTGGCTCGCTGGAGTAATGCTCAGTATTTGCGGCTTGGGATATAGTGACCTGGTAGTTTGTCTTTGTGCATGACTGTTACTGCGGCCGGCACACGCAAGGGATTCGGAGTCTTGCTAAAAAGGCACGAAATCGACCATGAGAATCAGTGATTATACAACTACATACCAGGTCAATGAGAAGCCACGACGTATACACCAGAGTGATTCAAGCCGGCGCTCTGATCCTGGGCCTGTCTGCGTCATGCAGCACGAAGGCGGAGGAGCCGACTCAGGAGTTCTTCGCTGACATGCGCAAGATGGCGGAGGAAAGCCGAAAGCTGAGTGTGATCGCCATGGAGAGTGACCGGTCTGTTGCTGCGGTGAGGGCGGATCTGGCTGGACCGTGGACTTCGGTCATCATCTCCCTCCGGCGCGACCACTCCCTCCAGGGTACAGTTTATGCAGGGTTTTGCCTCACCCGAGAAGGTGATACTGCAAGTGTGGCCCCTTGGATGGAGAGTGAAGGCAGGGTGAGAGTGGGCAGCAGCCACCCGCTGGCAAAGCCAGAGGTGGAGAAACTGCTCTCAGAGGCGACACTGTTTTACCTGGCGTCCACGCTGACGGTGGCACCGGTGGAAAAAGCGGGTCCAAGACCTGACAATCCTGACAAGGTTGTGGAGTGGAACTTGCGCTACCGGAGCGCAGGAGGCATTCAGCACAACCGGCTGGCTGAAACCGTGGACTATGGAATGGATATCCGCGTGACCACGTCAGACGAAATGAAGCAACACAGCAACATGTGGGGAAACCACTGCCCCGTCGAATTTCAAAAATGGGCCGCCGCATTTGGAAATCCACCCTCGCCATAACAACTCAATGCCTGACATGAATGGCACTCGGTTAAGAGCATGGATCGTGAGTTTATGAGCGCTGTGACATGCAGCCTGCAGCGACGTAACGGGAAGCCGCTGCTGGAGAACGCGGCGTGCAAAGGGGGCGCTGGGTTTGCTGCCCGGCTGCTGGCGCAAATACCCAGGGCGGCCTCGCTGAGGCTCGGCTGGCCCTGGGCTTGTCTCTACATTTCCCCATCCTTGAAGAGATAGAGCCGTCGCGGTAGCGATGGCCAAGGACTCGGAATGGGAGCAGACACCAGCAGACCGCCCCTGGGCTCAGGACTCACGATCCTGCTCGTAGATAGGCGCTGGTGTCTGTCCCTGCCCGGCCGTGAAGCCGAACCATATCCAGTGCCCATTTTCACCAATGGCAGCCCGCAGACAAGCTCGAACTCATGCCGGTTTTCCCACCCTTGTCCTGGCTCCAACAAGGCCAGCTCCCTGCACAACCCATATCCCACCCATGACTGCTTCATCTCCTCTGCTTACCCTGCCACGTCTTGGCATCGACATCAGCAAGCTCACCTTCGACGTGCATCTCTGCACGCCCGGAGGTCGCACTCACAGCGCGCAGTTTGCCAACAACCAGGAGGGCTTCGCCGAGCTCGACGCCTGGCTCAAGCTGCACCGTGCCAGCAAAACCCAGGCTGGCATTGAGGCCACCGGCCCCTACGGCGTCCTGCTGCTATGGCACCTGCACACCCAGGGCCACACCGTTTATCAACTCAATCCACGCCGGGTCAAAGACTACGCCCGCAGCCTTGGCCGGCGTGTCAAAACCGACGCTGTGGATGCGACTGTCATCGCCGCTTACCTCAAAGGCTGTGAAGACCTCAAGCCTTGGGAGCCTGCCTCCCAGGCGCTGCAAGACTTGCAGGACCTCGTGCGCCGCCGTGACCAGGTGATCATCTCACTCAATGCCGAGCGCAACCGCAAGGAGAAGGGCACTAACAAGATGGTGGTCGCCTCGCTGGAGCGCCTGATCAAAAGCCTCAAGGCCGAGATCGCCAAGCTCGACTCGGCTATTGAGGCTCATGTGCTCAAGCACACGGATTTGCAGAAGAGCCTGCGTCTGCTGCGCTCCATCGATGGTGTGGGCCGACTGGTGGCCGTAACCATCCTGGCGGAGGTGCCGCAGATCAGCGTCTTTGAGCGGGCGCGTGATGTCGCCGCCTTCGCTGGCCTGACGCCGTCGTTGTGCCAGTCAGGCACCAGCGTGAGGCGGCGTGGCGCCATGACCAAGGAGGGCAGCGCCCTGCTGCGCAAGATGCTCTACATGGCCGCGCTGCATGCTGTAAAGAGTCCGCGCAACGCCTTCCACAGGTGCTACCTGTCGTTCGTGGAACGTGGCAAATCCAAGATGTGTGCCCTGGGAGCCATCATGCACAAGCTTATCCGCGTCGCATTTGGTGTGCTCAAACACGACTCACCCTTCGTGAAAAACTTTGCCAAAGTGGAGGCCTGAAAAATCCAAATCTTCGCTCTTGCGCTGACCATATCTTCGATAGGCCGCACCTTTGGTGCTGAGAAGGTGGCTGCCATGAGATCGAAGCGCCGCCTTAACCGAGTGCCATTCATGCCTGGCATCTTTTTTTCCTAATCTTATGCATCTGCCTGTGAAACCGGATCACGTCACGCGTGCCACCTTGCCCGACAGCTACACCTAGCATAGACTACCAGAACCGTATGATCACTGTTGGCTCAGTCAGTCGCGATGAAGGCGCTGCAAAGTTTTACTTTCTACAGGAAAAGATCAAAGGGCGCCGCAAAGCCATCAATGAACTGACCCACAAGGATCCGGACTTTGTCTTCTGGATTTATCCTGACGGGCAGCTGTTCGATGCAAAGGATGCGCACATACGCAACTACCCCAAAGGCTGCCGCTGGATTTTGGATGACAAGCCGGATTATGGCGGGTTCTTGAGGGGCCGTGTCGCAACCAGCATCAATGGCCAGGTGATTGTGGTGTATTGCAGGGAGGAAGCGCTGGCTTATGACGTGGAAAAAATCGGCCAGTTCTTGGACGGCATCAGCCAGCTGCCTGTTCCGCTGGCAGATGACGCGCTCGTGATCAGCGATAACGGTGACATTTATGGCACCCTCAATGATATGGAATCAAGGCTGATGGCGCTCAATCAAGCCGCGAATCCACAATGAGGTGTTTTTGCATCATGAGTCAAACGCCAGGCATGAATGACGGGGGAAGGAAGTGCGAGAGACGCGCACTGGCTGTTGGTAACCGCCGGGTGGCTGAAGGCTTCTCGCATGCCACCGGCATGCGGCATTGAAGAGGAATTGGGGGCTTGCGAATCCGGTGGTTCACGCTGCACCGCTGCGCGGTTCCGCTTCACCACCGGCTAGTTTCCCTGCTCCTTTCAGGAGCTTCTGAGCGAGGCGGGAAAGTGGGTGGGCTGTAGTGCCAGGATTTTTTCGGCGAGATAAACCGCGGCGGCTTGGGAACCTGACGCCCTACCTGCGCTGGGCATGTGGAGCCTGGGGTGTGGCGGAGCGCTGCGGGCTCGGAGGCGCTCCTGAGGGGGATCAGCCTTCGATCAGGCCCTCCAGATCCTGCTCGGTGAGGCCTTCCATCATGGGGGTTTGGTCGTTGAGGGCGGCTTCGACGAGGCCGCGTTTTTGGGCCTGGAGTTTGAGGATGCGCTCTTCGACGGTGCCGCGGATGGCGAGGCGGTAGGCGTTGACGACTTTTTGCTGGCCGATGCGGTGGGCGCGGTCGATGGCTTGGGATTCCACGGCGGGGTTCCACCAGGGGTCGGCGAGGATGACGTTGTCGGCGGCGGTGAGGTTGAGGCCGTAGCCGCCGGCCTTGAGGCTGATGAGGAAGATGCGGCAGGCGGGGTCTTTCTGGAAGCGGGCCACCTGGGCGGGGCGGTCCTGGCTGCTGCCATCGAGGTAGGCGTGGTCGAGCTTTTCGGCCTGGAGGTGGTCGCGCATGAGGCGGAGGAACTGGACGAACTGGCTGAAGACGAGGAGCTTGCCGCCGGATTCCAGCACGGACTGGATCTGGCCGAGGAGGGCGGGCCATTTGCCGGAGAGGTCGTCCTGGTCGAGGCCTTTGATGACGTCTGGCTGGACGCCGGTGAGGCGGAGGTCGCAGCAGACCTGGCGCAGACGGAGGAGGACGGTGAACATGGTCATCTTGGCCCCGCCCTGGCCGGAGCGGCGGCGGGCGGCCTTGATCTCCTCCCGACCTTCTTCGAGGATCTTGCGGTAGAACTCGCTCTGGACGGTGCTGGGGGTGCACCAGAGGATCTGCTCGATCTTTTCCGGGAGGTCTTTGAGGACCTGGCGCTTGGTGCGGCGGAGGAAGAAGGGCTGTGTGAGCTTCTGCAGGCGGAGGGCGGCGGCGCGCCCGGCGGGGAGGTCGAGGCCGGACTGGATGGGGGTCTCGAAGCGTTCTTTGAAGGAGCTCTGATTGCCGAGGTAGCCGGGAAGGGTGAACTGGAAGATGGACCAGAGATCGCGCACGCCGTTTTCCAAGGGTGTGCCGGTGAGGGCGATGCGGCCGGTGGATCGGAGGCTGCGGAGGGTCTTGGCGGCGTCGGTGTCGGGGTTTTTGATGAAGCTGGCTTCATCCAGGAGCACCAGACCGAGCTGGAGGGACTGGTAGTGCTTCACGTCTCTGACGATGAGCTGATAGGAGGTCAGGACGACATCGAACTGGGGGATGGATTGGAGCGCCTTTTCGCGGCCGGAGCCCTGGACGAGGAGGACTTTGAGGGAGGGGGCGAAGCGCTCGAACTCGGACTGCCAGTTGCTGAGCAGAGATTTGGGACAGACGACGAGAACGGGGCCGCCCTGGGGGCCTTTGCGCTGCCGGAAGAAGAGGGCGACGGCGATGCTCTGCACGGTTTTGCCGAGACCCATTTCGTCGGCCAAAATGCCGCCACGGCCACGGAGGACGCGGGAGGTCATCCAGCAAACGCCTTCCATCTGGTAGGGACGGAGCATGTGGGCGAGGGGGCCGATCTCGGTGCCAACTTCATCACTGGTAACTTTTATATCGTTACTTTGATCCACATCCGCATGACCGAAGTAGGAGGCGTGGGCACCGTGGACGCGGGCACCATTGGGGGTGAGCTCGAGGGGGACATCGCGGAGGGATTCCTCCAAATCATCGACGGCGGCGACGTCCAGAATGTAACGCTTGCCATTGGCTCCCTGGACGGAGCGCTGGCCGGAACGGACGAGGCGAAGCACCTCGGTGCGGGGGAGACGGAAGCCATCGGCAGACTCGTAGGCGAGCTCCATGCTGAGCCAGTCGCCGCCACCCGCTCGGCCACCGGCGCCCTCCGCCTGACCGGGAGGCGGGACGAAGCGGGTGCGGGGAGCGATGCGCTGGATACCGCGAGTGGCGGAGCGCCAGCGCTCACCTTCTGTAACGGTAGCAACGATACGTAATAGTGTCAGTTCGGAGGCATAGAAGCGGAGGACATTTTCGCTGCCCTGGAGACGCCAGAGTGTGCCCTCGGGCTTGAAACCGAGGCTCTCCATGCGGCGAAGGAGACGGATTTCTGCATCCACGTTTTGAGCGTAAAAGACAAAGGCATTGAATTCGTCCTGAATTGGGAACAGCGATGCCTGAGGCTCACCAAGGCGCACGGGCCAGCGGTGAGTGTTGTAACGGGCGGAGAGTTTCGCATCGACCACTTGTAACGATCCGTCGAGCTGGATTTCGAACTCGCAAGGGACGGGTGCGACGTGGAATTTCTCCAGTCCTGGGCCGCGCAGCTCGAGCTGGAAGCATTCGCCGAGGGGCTCGCCCTGCTCAGCCAACCAGCGTAACGGACGAGTAACCGGGCCACGGTTAAGATCCCCGGCCAAGGCGGTGAGGGCTGGGGTGTCTGCTAGATGGCGGAAGAGGGAGGCAGTCTCCAGGCAGAGCCACCAAGGGCCGAGGACGTGGTGCTGCTGGCCACCCTCCAGGCGGAGGCGGACGTTTTGGGAGTCGGCCATCTCGACCACGAGGGGCAGGCGGACGTGCTCCGGGGCGACGTGGAGGGGGCGCTCCTTGCCATTGGGGCGGCCAATGAAGACACGGGGGTGCTCGGCGAGGGTCTGCAGGAAGGTGTGCACGCTGTCCCCGCGCAGGGAGATTGGGAGGGTCTGGGGCTGCTTGACGCCCTGAGAGACGAGCCAGGCGGCGAGGAGGGAGGTTTCGGAGTCGCTGCCGCCGGGCTCGAACCGGATGAAGACGCCGACGGGCTCGCGGAGCTGACCTTGGAGGAGGGTGTCCGGGAGGTAGATGGAGTAGCGGCCGGGAATGTGGAGGGGGACGAGGGTGGGGCTCGGGGGCTTGGCTGGAGCGGGGGCCGAGCCGGGACTGGCAGCGCCTCGGGGGGCGGTACTGACTGAGGACGGAGCATAGCCGCCCCCGGGACGCGACGAGGCGGAGGGCCTGGAGGCGCCGCTTTGCTCACGGACGTGGGCAAGGGCGACGGCGAGGGCGTGCTCGCACATCATGCCGCTGCGGCGGGCGTGGGGGCAGGTGCAGAGGTTTTCGACATCGGAGGAGGTGCGGATGCGGAGGCCGGTGGTGAACTTCATCTTTCCGGAGCCTGCGGTGCCGCGGATGATGCCGTCGCTGCTGCTGGTGACGGCGGCCAAACCTGCATCCACGAGGGAGCGGGCGGATTTCATGACCGCCCAGCCACCGATTTCTCCAAGCCATTTCTCTGTGATTTCCATTTCGTGCTGGCGTCTCCCATGGTTTATCTGCAAAGTCCAGTCCCAAGTGCCTATGAGGATTGTCGCCATTTCCAACCAGAAGGGGGGCGTCGGTAAAACGACGACCGCATTGAACCTCGCCGCATGCCTGACCCAGCAAGGGGTGAGGGTGCTGCTGGTGGACCTAGACCCGCAGGCGAATGCCACGAGCGGACTGGGGCTGGCCCAGGAGGAGGGCGGGAGCATCTACTCTGCGCTGGTGGAGGGGGCAGACCCGCGCCAGGCGATCCGCAGCACGAGGCTGCCGAACCTTTCGATCATCCGGTCCCACCAGGAGCTGGCGGGGTGCGAGATCGAGCTGGCGCAGTCCGGGAACCACCTGGGCAGGCTGAAGGATGTGCTGACGCCGCTGCGGGAGTCGGGCCACTTTGACTACGCGATCCTGGACACGCCGCCCTCCCTGGGGGTGCTGATGACGGGTGCGCTGGCGGCGGCGGACGAGCTGCTGGTGCCGATCCAGTGCGAGTACTTCGGCCTCGAAGGTCTGTCCAAGATCGTGAGCGTGGTGCAGCAGATCCGCGACTGCGGGGCAAACCCGAACCTGGTGCTGGAGGGGATCGTGATGACAATGTACGACAGCCGCGCCAATCTGGCGAACCAGGTGGTGAACGATGTGCGCAACTACTTTGCGGACACGTGCTATCAGACGGTGATCCCACGCACAGTGCGACTGGGTGAGGCGCCGAGCTTTGGCAAGAGCATCATCGAGTACGAGCCCTCAGGCCGTGGTGCGCAGGCCTACCGTGCGCTGGCGCTGGAGTTTCTGGCCCGGCGCTCTGGTGCGGCACCGATGCAGGCAGAGGACCCGGCCCCGGCGGAAGCGGCGGCAGCCTGAGGCACGGAGAGCCATGCACACACCACGCAGCCCCCAGAGCGGTGAGGCGCGGGGCATGCATGGACGCGGTGCGGCGGTGAACCCTGACCAGCGCTTTGCCGAGCTGCATGTGGACTATGACCCGGGCGAAGGACCGGAGAAGGTGGCCACGAAGTTTCTGCGGGATCATTCCTCCAACATCATCGCCCAGCATCAGAGCCCGGACCTGCCATTCTCCGCGAGCCTGAACCCCTACCGCGGGTGCGAGCACGGCTGCGCGTACTGCTATGCGCGGCCGACGCATGAGTACCTGGGCTTTTCGCCGGGGCTGGACTTTGAGTCCCGGATCATGGTGAAGGAGAACGCCCCTGCCCTGCTACGCGAGGCGCTGCTGAAGCCGAGCTACAAGCCGGTGACGCTTTCCCTCAGCGGAGTGACGGACTGCTACCAGCCGATCGAGAAGAAGCTGCGGATCACACGGGGGTGCCTGGAGGTGCTGGCGGAAAGCCGGCACCCGGTGGTGCTGATCACGAAGAACCACCTGATCACGCGGGATGTGGACCTGCTGGCGGAGCTGGCGCGGTATCAGGCGACGGCGGTGTACATTTCGATCACGACTTTGAAGCCGGAGCTGGCGCACAAGCTGGAGCCGAGGGCCTCCGCACCGAAGATGAGGCTGGAGGCGATACGGATGCTGCACGAGGCCGGGGTGCCGGTGGGGGTGGCGACGGCGCCGATCATCCCCGGACTTAATGACTCGGAGATCCCGGCGCTGATCGAGGCGGCGCAGGCTGCGGGGGCGCAGTTTGCGGGCTACACGGTGGTGCGGCTGCCCTTTGCGGTAAAGGATGTCTTCAAGGCGTGGCTGGACCAGCACTTTCCGGGGATGAAGGAGAAGATCCTGAACCGGATCGAGGAGACACAGGGGCGCACGATGTCTCACGGGGAATTTGGCAAGCGGCTGAAAGGCGTGGGGGTGTGGTCAGAGCAGACAGCGGCCCTCTTCCGGGTGGCGCTGACGCGTGCCGGGCTGCTGCACCGGAGGCCGGAGGTCAGTGCGGAGCACTTCCGGCGGCCGAGAGATCCGGGCGGGCAGATGGAGCTGTTTTGAGGGGGGATTAATACCACAATCAGTTAAAAACGGGT
>DDFC01000036.1 GCA_002336895.1 Verrucomicrobiaceae bacterium UBA1938
TGCGCCTGAGTCAGGTGCTGGTCAACCTGTGCAGCAACGCGGTCAAGTTCACCGAGTTTGGCGAGGTCGTGGTGCAGACCGGGCTGCAAGAGCGGCGCGGCGATCAGGTGGTACTGGCGTTTTCCGTGCGCGACACCGGCATCGGCATCCCCGAGGAACGCCTGGGGCAGCTGTTCACGCCCTTCACCCAGGTGGACGGCTCCATCACCCGCCGCTTTGGCGGCACCGGCCTGGGCCTGGCCATCAGCAAAAAACTCGTGAGCGCCATGCGCGGCCGCATCGGCGTGGAGAGCCGTCCCGGCCCGGGTGCCACCTTCTGGTATGAAGTACCATTGCAGCCCGCGCCGCCGCCCGCCGCCGCACCGGAGGCCTGCGCCTCCACGCCGCGGGTGGTGTACATCGGGCATGCCTCACCGCGCCTGGCTGAAAGCATCCGCGCCGCGCTCAGCGGCCCCGGGGTGGAGTTTCACACCCTCGGCCGCCGGCAGTTGCGCGCCCACCTTTCCATCCTGCGCCATCCGCACGAGGTGCTGCTGGTGGACGCCGCGTGGGTCAGGCCCGCCATGCTCAGCGCGCACCGGGGCTCGCCCGCGCCGCAGCACCTCATCCTCATCGGCCGCACCAGTGCCGACTGCGCCCTGCCTGCCGTGGCGCTGCCGCTGCGGCGTGCCGCCCTGCGCCGCGCCGTGTGGCAGCTCTCCGCCCCCGCCTGCACGCCGGAGACCACCCCGCAGCGCCGCCGCCTGGGCCTGCGCGTGCTCGTGGCCGAGGACAACCGCGTCAACGCCCGCCTGGCCTGCCTGCTTCTCGAATCCTTTGGCTGCACCTACACCGTGGCCGCCAACGGCCGCGAAGCCGTGGCCGCCTTCCGCAGGCAGCCCTATGACGCCATCCTCATGGACTGCCAGATGCCCATCATGGACGGCCACGCCGCCACGCGCAAAATCCGCCAGATGGAGCAGCTGGACGGCGCGCACTGCAAGATCATCGCCATGACCGCCAGCGCCCTGCCCGAGGAGCGGGAGCGCTGCCTTGCCTCCGGCATGGACGACTATCTGACCAAGCCCTTTGACACCGAAACGCTGGAGGCCCTGCTGGCAGACCTCGTGCGCCCGGCACATGATGCCGCAGCGCCCGCCCCAGCCGTGCCGCCGCCTGCGCCGGAAAACGCCACCGCCGCCGCGCTGCAACGCCTGTCCACGCAGCTCGGCGCCCAGGAGGCGCGGCACATCGCCGCGCTCTGGCTGGAGGAGGCCCCCGGCAGGCTCTCGCGCCTGTAGAAAGCACTCGATAAGTCCGACTGGACCGCCGCAGGCCGCGAGGCCCACGCCCTGCGCGGAGCCAGCGCCCTCTTTGGCATGACCGCCGTGGCGGAAAACTGCACCGCCCTGGAAACCGCCGTCCGCAGCCGCAGCCCCATCCCAGCCGACTGCGCCCAAAGGCTCCAGGCCGCCACCGAGCAAGCCATAACCGACCTCCGCCAGGTCTTGTAAAACCACGCCCCGCGTCAGGCGGAGAGGGATCGTCCCGATCCCTCACGCGCACGCAACGCCCAGCGCTCCCGCGCCGCCGATAAGCTTTGTGTCCCGCAACACCCCGCGCGCCCGCGTCATCATTCAGCCATGCACCTACCACAAAATGCTGGTTCCTGGTACTTAGTGTGCAGCCGCTAATTCTTCTTTTGCTGCGCCAGCACCTGCAGGGCCTCCTCTTTAGACTTCACGTGCAGCTTCTGGTAGATCTTCTTCATGTGCACCCGCACGGTCTCGTGGCTCAGGCCTAGGGCGGCGCCCACCTCTTTGGCGTTGCCGTGCCGGGCCATCTCATGCAGCACCTGCTGCTCACGGGAGGTCAGGTTGCGCAGAGCGCTTTTTTTCTGGGCGGGGGAAATCGAGCTATGGCGGAATTCATCCATCAGCATCTGCGCGATCACCGGGCTCAGGCTCACGCCATCCAAGATGATCTGCCGCAGCCGCTCTGCAAAAATCTCCGGGTCCGCCGTCTTCACCAGATAGCCTGAGGCGCCGCTGCGCATCGCCGCAAAGACGTCTTCAGGATCGCTGGAGGAGGTCAGCATCACACACAGTGGTGGTGTGGGCAGCTTTTGCAGATTGGCGATCAGCTCCACCCCGCTGAGCCCCGGCAGTTCCAGATCGATGAAGAGCAGGTCCACCTCCAGAAAGCGCCTGTCGGCCACCAGCGCCTCGGCGCTCTCCCAGGCATGCACCAGCTCCACCTCGGGCGTGTTCTTCAGCAGGCCTGAGAGGTAGGCGCGGTAAACGGGGTCGTCCTCCACCAGTGCGATCCGCGTAAGACTGCCTTTGGCTCGACGTGGGGCTTTATTTCTCATTAATTTTTAAAAATACTACAATTCGTTCTGCAGCACATCAGAATACAGCGCGTCTGCGCACTTCTCGCAGACCGTGTGGGAGCTGCCGCGCCCGGTGGTCATCAGCCGCAGGTCATCCCAGTGCATCCAGCCATGCTGTGGCGTATGCACCCGGCGGCAGCAGCTGCACGTCACCGGCTGGTGGCCCGGGGCTGCGGCGGCCAGTGGCTCAGCAGGCACGTGCTGCAGCCGGCTGACGTACGTCTGCAGGCTGCAGCGCAGGCCGTCCAGCACACCGGCGCGCCGCTCGGTCAGCTCAAAGCCTTTCTCAAACTGCATGCCCAGCACATACTTGCGGCCATCCGCTGCCAGGCCCGTGGTGAGTCCCAGAAACAGCAGAGTGCCACTCCACCACGGCACCGTCTCCATGCTGTACTGGGATGCGAGCTGTGCTTGGTTAAGAATGATTTCCTGAAGCCCGGGATCAAGCTCCATCGTCTGCTCCCTGCGCAGCAGGATGTGGCACGCATCCGCCGCGTGGCTCGTCACCCAGGCATGCCTGCAGCCCAGCAGCGAGCACGCGGTGTCCAGCGAGTAAAGCGCCGCCCAGGAGAAGGTGTTTTGCTGGCTGCTGACATTGACGTAGTAGGGGGCAGGTGAATCAAAATGGGGGCTCGAAGGGGCTATAAGCATGATGATACCTATACTTTGTGCTTTTGCTGCTTCACGAATGCTGCCTTGGGTTAACCTTATTTTTGAAAGCTTTGAGTTACCCCAAGCTACGGTTGGCACCCAAGGCTGCTAGAGGCCACAGTGTCTATTATCTCTGCACAGGCAGTGTTACCTGTGTTGAGGCTGTTGGGCTGGCGGCGGTCGGAAATACCGTCGCCAGCTATGCTTCAAACTTTAGCGCCACTGCCTGAGTGATGCATGGACGATCAATAGGTGAAGCAGTGTTGGGAGTGACCGTCTCCCGCAGCGAGGCTGTTTTACACCGATCTAGAATCTCCACCGCATGACGCGCAGTGCCGGTGCTCAGGCTGCTGCACACCACAGGCGTCCTGAGCGTCGTCGCTTTAATCCAAGCCCCACTTGGCCGAGTTGAAATGCGTCGTCTTCGTCAGGGGCATCGCGTCAGCGTCAGCACCATCATGCATCCCTGCCAGAACCTCACGGTATAGAATCAAGGCGCAGCGCTCACAAAGGGAGTGCTGCGCTGGCTGCTACAGGTTGCTCAGAAAACGGAAGTCGCAGTAGCTCCAACCCGGCCAGCTGGCTGCCTGCGCTTGTTTGCAGGCTGTGCACCCCGCCAGCTTGGCTAGTCCTTTCGAGTCCATGGCATCTTGCCGCTGCCGGGAGATCCGACGGCCTATCAGTGCCTGCAGGCTGCAGCGCATTCCCTCCACCAATGCGGCTAGGTCATCGGAAAGTATGAACTCGTGATTCAGCATAAAACTCAGCATGAAGGTGGAACCTTCGCTTTCATAGCCATAGGAAAGGCTGGCGCAAAGCACCTTTTGGCTGATCCATGGCATCAGCAAAACAGGCTGTGCTGCTGTGGCGATCTGAGTGTTCATCAGCACGCGGTCCACCGTCAGGTCTACCACGTAATCTGAACCCAGCCGCAGTACAGCGTGGTTCCGCTGGCCTGCGAGTCTGGTCACCCAGGCGTTTCCGCCTCCCAAAAGGCGGATGAATGTACGCAGAACTTCATGCGCCATGTGATCGGCTGCTTCTGTCGTGGTGGTGCGCAGGGAGTCCAGAAGCAGCTGTCTGGGTAGTGAATTCAATGTTTGGCATGGATTCTGGGGCATAGCTGGTGTTTTTGAGTTTCACAGCTACGGTGAGCGGATTAAACCTATTTTATATTATAAAATTATAATAAAATGCTATAAAATGGTATGTCCTAAGCAGCGCTTCTGATCAAACCATTCTCTACGCAGTAGCGCGCGATCCTGGCGCTGGAGTTTAGACCGGTTTTCTTTGAGATATTGAACTTATGAACCGACACTGTTTTGGAAGACAAGTTCAGGTCGAAGGAGATAGTCTTGAGCGACTTCCCCAGACCGATCTGCAGAAACACCTCCAGCTCACGCGGACTCAGCACCCCGTGCAGGATGCGGTTCTGCGAAAAGCTGAAGTACTCGGCAAAGCTTTGAGACACATCTGGAGAGAGGTACTTTCTTCCTTGAGACACCGCGTCCAGCGCCTTCCGCACCTCCGTGCTTGGGTTCTTTTTTGTCACGTATCCGTAGGCGCCAGCCCGAAGAGCTTTATCCACCCAGAAGGCATTGGCTTCTGCGGTAAGAACGATGCAGCGGGTCTTTGGCGACAGCTCCTTCACATCTTTAATGAGGGATATTCCAGTGCTATCAAGGCCCGAAATTTCCGTGATGATCATTTCAAAGGAGTTTGATCCAATCAGGCCTCGAGCTTCCCTGGTGGAGCCAGCTTTGGTAAAAGCAAAGCGCTTAAACGTCTGCTCAAGGTATGAAAGCAGAAACTCCGCCACCATGGCATGACTGTCGATAACCAAGACGTCTCTTTTCATTGTATTTGAGTAATGGGGGTGCGGTTGTTGTTTTTTGTTTGCCGCTGTGATTTAGTCGCGCCTCATCTGACATAAGGAAAGTCTTGCAATGGGTTAACACAAGATGGATCTGGCTGTGTGGTGCAGATGTATGCATGATCAAAAAAGACCATGGAAAAACTATTAATGCCATCACACAATATTATGTGATATGCATGATTACGCGCTTCTTTTGCTTCCTTGCGTGAGGTCGCGGTAAGTGTGGCCTGAGTCTAGGCGGCAGCGGCGCCCGGCTCATCAGCGCGGGTTCTGAGCTCGGTCTGCGCAGGTCTCAGGTTAAGCATTCCATGCTCTATGCAGTAGCGTGCGATCGCGGCGCTGGATGCAATCCCAGTCTTCTTGGCAATGTTGTGCTTGTGCACTGCGACGGTTTGTGGCGAAAGTCCAAGCTCCTGGGCAATCGACTTCAGCGGCCGCCCGTGGCCGATCTGCACAAAGACCTCCAACTCCCGGCGGCTCAGCAAGTTCATGGGATCGCCCGTTTGCGAGTAGCTGATGTGCTCGATAAACTGCTGTGCAATCTCTGGCGAAAGATGCTTTTGGTCGCGCTGCACAGCATGGATGGCGCAGATCAGCTCGTTCATAGGGCTGGTCTTGGCAACGATGCCTGGTACGTCCGCGCGGATGGCGCGGTGCACCCAGAACGAGCTCAGCTCACCTGCCAGAATGATGGCCTTGGTGCCGGGGGACAGATCTCTTGCCTGGAGGATCATCTCTAGCCCCGTGCTTTCCAGCCCGGAGATATCCGTGATCAGAATATCAAAGGCGTGGTGCTCCAGAAGCTGCCGCGCCTCCTTCAAGGTCGGTGCGGTGATGAAGGTGAAATCTGGAAACTCACGCTCCAGGCAGGGCACAAGAGCCTCCCGAAACATGGTCTGGGAGTCCACTATCAGCACACTTTTTTTGATCGTCGGCATCGTGTTCATCATTCGGCATCGCATGTCGGGCGCATGCCCATCGGTGCTTCCTGATTGGCCGAATCTGCGGCATGAATAAAGTCCACAGATGGGTTAACACAACGAAGGCGCGCGTGCAGGGTGGCACCCGCGTGTCAGTCAGCCCACGCAAACCACGAGACGCACGAAAGCGGTAGCTCCGATGCAGGCTTGCGCCTCGCATCTGCGCGACCGCATTGATTGATTCGCTGCGCTCACCCTGCAGGCTCCTTTCAGTCGTCTATCTCCGCCTTGCCACGGTTCCATATGGGCCAGCGCACTACTGCGGGTACGCGGCGTCTCCGGCGGTGCTTGGTTTGGCGGGGGTGCTCTTGGTCGGGGCAGGGGGGGCGGGCTTGGCAACGGTCTTCACCTCCACGTTCATCTGGCTCAGCGTCAGCGGCAGGCCTTCGGGGCGGTTCTCGATGTTCTGCTTTGGATCGTACAGGTCCAGGCCCACGCTCTGCAGCATCTGGCGGGCTGCTGCAGGCTGGTAGTTTGTGGCACCGGCGATTTTCAGCGTCTTGATGCCGCCGTCCGGCTGCGCCACGTGCAGCGTGGGCTCGTACACCACGCCTGCGGGCAGGCCCTCCTCCGGGTGCGGCTCCAGGTTGGCGCGCTTGAAGACCGAGAAGTCCACGTGAGATCCATACGGCACATGCCGCGCCTGCTCGTGCGAGCCGATGCTGCTGAAGGCATTCTTTTCCGGATGATGCAGGATGCCGTGGGCGTCGCGGTAAAAGCTGTGCGTGCGCTTGATCAGCCCCTCGTTTTTCATCACCTCGTCCATCCACGCCAGGCTGGTGCCGGCCATGTCGTTCGAGTCTTCGTACCCGCCGCCGATGTCTGAATGCGCGCCGGGGAACCACACCTCGTACACCTTGCAGGAGGGATCGATGGGCGGGCCCACGATCAGCGGGTGGAACTGGCTGCGCTTCTCATCCAGGCTCAGCGCATGCACGGTCAGCTTGATGTTGGGGTAGGGGCGCACCTTGTAGCGCTGCGGCCTGCCGGGGATGACTTCGCCGTCGTTGCGCAGCTTGGTAAAGGGCAGCCCGGGCACCGTGTCCCAGATGCCCAGCAGCTCGATCTCCGGATCGTGAAACACCCAGCCCTGGCTGAAGGGCTGCGCGCGCAGCTGCGCCTGATTGGCCTTCAGCGTGTCATTCCACACCTTCAGCGGGATGCTCTTTCCATCCTTGGGTTCCGGGTCGGTGAGGCGCAGGGCGCAGTAGTCGTACACGGCGGTGGCCAGCGCCTTGAGCTGCTTGTCGCGGATCTTGTTTTGCGCCACGTCCTGCGTCTGCAGATGGGTGGCGTCCGGCAGGCCGCAGTGCGCCATCAGGCCCGCCAGCATGCGCGCCTCAAAGGCCCCGCGGCTGAAGCCAAAGATGTGGATGTCGTCCCTGGCGCCCACGTTCCAGTACTTGGCCAGAAAGCAGTACGCGTCGATCACGCGGTCCTTGATGCCCCAGCCAAAGGCCTTGCCGGTGAGCGTGCGCACGCCCACGCCCTCCACGTAGATGCAGGGTGAGTGCGGGTCCTCCGCCACGGCCTGCTGCTCAAAGCTGCGCCGCACATTGGTGCGTGCCATCCAGTTGTTGGACGTGCCGTCAAAGAAGACATTGATCTGCTTTGGCTCGTTCTGCTCCCCCGGGGCGTAGCGCCGTGGCGTGGCGGGATTGGGCGCATACTGCACGTTAAAGCGGTAGATGTGGCAGCCCGTGAGGGACACCGCGCACAGCAGCGCCGCCGCCGCACTCGTCATCGCCCGGGCACACCTCGTCCTGTCAGAAAGCTTTGGGAAAAACATGCGCCGCTTTTCTGAGGAAATGAAAAGAATGTCAAATCATTGCTGCGTCGTGCTCATAAGAAAAAGGCTGCGCATCGGGTGCATGCGGCTGTGTTTCTCCCGCCAGCGCCCCAGTGCCACCATCCTGCTCCAGCGCCCGAGGAGCGCGGACTTTAGTCCGCAGCACTGCGCCGCGCGCGGGGCGCTTATCCCGCAGAGAGCGTGTGCGCATCCAGCGCGATGTTTGTTCAAGGACACATCATTCACCACGCTCTGTCGCGCAAGAGGCCAGGGGGCTGGCGTGGCTCACAGACCCGGCTCCGCCCGCTTTCAGTTGATGACCTGCTGCGGATTAAAGTCCGTGCTGGGGGTGCTGGGGCCTGCGGCGCGGCTTTTCAAATGCGTCCGGGCATGTTATCCAGTGTCACACCCTCATGACGCCGGCCTTCCCAGTCATCGCCTACGCGGCTCCTCCTTTGTGGTTCATCCTGCTGGTGCTGGCGTGTTACGGCTTTCTGTTTGTCTTCCTGGGGCTGGCCACGCTGACGGTCTTTGCGTGGTTTGAGGGTGGGCTGGCGCGGCGTACCATGCTCTGGGTGTGCGGCATCTCGGCGCTCATCCTGCTCGTCTTTCACGGCATCCTCGGCACGGCCTCGCCCTTTCACAGCTTCAGCTCACGGGATCTCCATGATCCCGCCACGTGGATCTTTCTGCTCACCCCGCCGCTGATCGTCTGCTTCTTCAAGTGCTGCGTGAAGTAGGGCTGAAACTGCAGGCCGCACGCGACTCAGCAGCGCAACTTCAGGCGGCCTTTCAGCGGCTTGCGCCGCGGCTGGTACTTGAGTCGCCGACTCTCTTTCAGATAACGGGCAAAGTGCTGGGTGCTCATGCCCAAGCCCATCAGTGCCAGCAGCAGGCTCAGCCACGGCATGCTGCGCAGATTGCCCCGCGCATTCTCATTATGCCGGGAAAGGCGCACATCATGCCACCCATCCTGCAGCCGTAGCAGCAGCGGCCAGTAGCTCGGCTGCCGGTTGAGCAGGCCCGGCTTCAGCGGCTGCTTCATCACATCAGGGGGCATGTACACTCTCACCTGTGTGCCTGGTGCCAGATAAGCGATGATGGAGGCCCACTCCGGATCAAACCGGAAAGGATGCTCCTGCCCCGCCAGCCGCAGCTCCACATAGCCCTTCGATTTTTTGCGCAGCCATCCGCTCTCAGGCGGCGGCACCACCTTCGTACTCTCCACGGTGCCACGCACCACCACCAGCTCGGTCTCCTCCAGCTCGCGCGTCCAGTGAAAGCAAAAGACATCTGCCGCCATCAGTGCTGCTGCAGTCAGCAGGGGCAGGCCCATGAAGAAAAACAAAGGCAGGGAAAACCAGGTGCGCATGCGGGGGATGTGATCTGACTGGCGGACGCAGAGGCTGCGGCACGTCCATTTTTTTTGGCCACGCTACGGCCCGCGCCATTCTTTGTCGAGCACACTCCGCGCCCGTCATGCCGACAGCACAGGGCAGGGGAGGCGGGTGGCTGCCGCGGCATACCACAGGCTGGCACCCCACCGCCCACAAAATCCACATTCAAAAAATATGTATCCGCTGTCAGTGCTTGCGGGGGCGCGCATTTTCTGGCTTTTCCTCATGCGTCTAAACATTGACCATAAATGATTATGTAAAAATGACTCCTCGGCATTTTTGCGTTTACTTTCATGGGTGGCAGAAATAAGACTTTGATAAACCAAGTCTTAACTTAAGCATTATTGTTATGCCGAAATATTGGATGATCAGCAATCGCTTGTTCCGCCAGGGCAAGCCCACGGACGAAATCGGCAAGCTCTCCTACTGGACCACCGACGACGACGCGCGCACCATCGACAAATGGGACAGCGTCTCCCCCACAGTCTTTGAGACGCAGCTCAAGGCCGCGGCGCTGGCCTTTCCCCTCGTCTCCCAGGCCACCACAGACGCCTTCACCACGCAGAGCGGCCAGCCGGCGGCGGCCATGCCCATGCTGAGCCAGATCGCCGCGCACCAGGAGCAGAAGCACGTGGGCTTCTTCATCCACGGGTATAACAACGGCTTTACCGATGCCGCGCAGCGCTACCAGCAGCTCACGCGTGACATCTATGCCGGGCCGGACGGCCTCGGCCTCTGCATCTCCTTTGACTGGCCCTCCCTCGGCAGCATTCTCGGCTACCTGCCTGACCGCGAGCACGCCCAGGCCTGCGCCTCCGACTTTACAGACATCCTCAGCCGCCTGCACGACTGGCTGCTCGTGAAGCAGAAGGACGCGCAAAACGACCCCTCTGACGCCTGCCGCGCCAAGATCTCCATCATCGCCCACAGCATGGGAAATTTCCTCCTCCACCGCGCCATGGGCGCCTGCTGGAAGCGGCAAAACCAGCCCCTCGCCATCTCCCTGGTGAACCAGATCCTCATGGTGGCCGCCGATGTGGACAACGACCTCTTTGAGCCCGGCTGCCAGGACAGCGCCGATGGCAGCGCCCTGGCCAATCTCACCTACCGCGTCACCGCCCTGTACACCGGGCGCGACACCGTGCTGGGCGCCTCCTCCGGGCTCAAGCACTTTGGCACACGCCGCCTGGGCCGCAGCGGCCTGGCCAAGAGCCCGCCTACAGACAGCGTCAGCGGCCGTGTGGACAATGTGTGGCAGGTGGACTGCTCCAGCTTCTTTCCCGCGCAGTACGACAGCATCCCCCTCATCGACGGCATCCCCATCCACGGCGCGTACTTCGTCTATCCAGGCAGCGTCACCCTCATGAAAGAGATCCTCAAAGGCGTGGATCGCAGCGCCCTCGACGCCCGCGGCCTGCTCAAAGGCAGCGCCTGGCCCAAGACCTGACGCCCCAATTTTCAGTTCTCAGTTCTCAGTTTGCAGTCCCACACGCACCTCATCTCGCCCACCACTCACTCATCCATCGAGCAGGCGTAGGAGTAAGATTCCCAAGCCCAGAGCCACAAACCACACCTCATTCTCTTTTTTGTTCCTCTTTGCGCCTCTTTGCGGCCACTTCCTCATGAATGACCCTGCGTTCACTCAGTGATCGAGGACGAGTTCGAGTAGGAGGACGAGGAAGATTTTCGAAAAGCATACACCACACCCTACCATGAAAAAGCCACTGCCCATCATCGCGCTCGTCCTCATCGCAGGCGTGCTCCTTTACTTCAGGCTCTCCGCCGGCCACATCATCGCCACCGGCACACCTGTGGTGAATTCCCGGGACAACGCCATCAATCTGGAGCAGGGCTGGTCCGTCCGCACGCAGCAGGCTTATTACTTCACCAATCAGGGCTCCCGCATCCTGCCGTATGAGTGGTTTCTCGCGCTCGAAATGGCCGACAGCCAGGCGCTCTTCCGGGGCGATGACAACATGCGCGCCCTCCGCTACCTGCCCACCGGCCCCGATGCCCGGTGGAACCCCGACGGCCTCCCGGTCGGCTTTGTGCGCGGGGTCGATGAAAAGAAACAAGCCTGGCTGGGCATGACCTGCGCCGCCTGCCACACAGGCCAGATCGCCTACAATGGCACCACCATCCGCATCGATGGCGGCCAGACCATCGCCGATGTGGACGCCTTTGACCTCAACCTCGTGGCCGCCATGAAGAAGACCGCGGAGGATGAGGAGAAGTTCACCCGCTTTGCCGCCGCCGTGCTGGGCCAGAGCGCCACCACCGAGGGCAAGACCACCCTGCGCGATGCCCTGAAAAAACGCACCGAGGCCCTGAACTGGCGCAATGAGGCCAACCACTACCAGAGCCCCAACATGCCCCACTACGGCTACGGCCGCACAGACGCCATCGGCCAGATCTTCAACAAAGTCCTGGTCCACATGAACAACATGCCGGACAACGCCCAGCCCTCAGACGCCCCCGTCAGCTACCCCTTCCTCTGGGGCACCCACCAGTCCGATGTGGTGCAGTGGACCGGCTTTGCCCCCAATGGCCCGCTGAACATCGGCTCCCTCATCCGCAACGGCGGTGAAGTCCTCGGCGTGTATGGAGAGATGGATATCCCCGACGACAAAAAAGCGCACAAGTACAAGTCCTCCATCATCGTCGAAAACATCGGCCTGCTGGAGCAGTGGGTGGCCACCCTGCGCTCCCCCCAGTGGCCTGAGAAGATCCTCCCGCCCATCGACAAAGGCCTCGCTGAAAAAGGCCGCGTCCACTACGACAAGCACTGCGCCTCCTGCCACGCCGTCGTCACCCGTGAAAACGAAGGCATGAACTACAAGTCCGTCCTCGTGGACCTCGAAAAAGTAGGCACCGACCCCCGCGAGTACGACAACATGGTCAAACTCCGCAAGGCTGGAAAATTCGCCGGGCGCAAGCAGGCCGGAGTCGTGGGCAAGGAGATCGGCGCAGAGACCAACGGCCTCGATCCCCTCATCAACTCCGTCGTCGGCGGTCTGCTGGAGCACCCGCTGGAGTCCATCAAGGCCAACATCACCATCGCCAAAGGAGAGATCACCGCAGAGACCATCGACGCCGCTGCCCAGAGCTACGTGCCTGGCGGCCCTGGAGAGGACAACACCACCGTGCTCGAGCGCATTTTTTCCGACTTCAACACACGCCGGGAAAACCTGCGCACCAATCCTGTCATCAACACCAGCCTGCCCATGGCCCCCAAGAAGTACAAGGCCCGCCCCCTCACAGGCATCTGGGCCACGCCGCCGTATCTGCACAACGGCTCCGTGCCCAACCTCAAGGAAATCCTGCTCCCCGCCGCGCAGCGCTCCAAGACCTTCCACCTCGGCACCCGCGAGTACGACCCCGCCGTGGGCGGCTACAAGGACATGGCCGAATTTGACGGCAAGCCCTCCTTCACCTTTGACACCGCCCTCCCTGGCAACTCCAACGCCGGCCACGAATACGGCACCACCGAGCTCAACGACGAACAGCGCAAAGAACTCCTCGAATTCATCAAGAGCCTCTGATCCAGCAGGAGACAAAGCTCAAAGATAAAAGCTCAAAGATAAACCCCGAGCCTCCGACACCGCAGAGATTGGAAAAACGCAGAGAAAGACATTCAGCATCCGCCCACCGCATTTTTTTTCCCGCACCTGCGCCAGCCAAGTAGCCCAGTTGCGCCGCAACTGGAGCCCCTCATTCAAACACCACTGCTCCCGCCCACCCATCGCGGCGTGGTCCGCACACTCCGTGTGCGGCTCCCAGCGCCCTCAACACCCCACCAAACCAACGAGTCCACTCAGCGCCAGGTAGGGCTGGCTGTCCCCAGCCAGCCGCCGCCAAAGCCTGCAGCCCCCAAGCCAGCACAGCCCCGCCAAGACCACCATCAGCTCGATTTTAAAATCACCATAGCCACAGCGCACCCGACTGCCCATGCCCAAGGTGGTGGGGTCTCCTGACCCCGCACCCACCTCCCGCAAACACCACCGCTCCCGCCCACCCATCGCGGCGTGGGCCGCACACTCCGTGTGCGGCTCCCAGTGCCCTCAACAGCTCAACCATCCAACGAGTCCACCCCGCCCCAGTTTGCAGCCCCACTCGCTTCCTCATCACCCATCACTCCCTCATTCATCGAGGAGGAGTAGGAGTAAGAAGAGGAGGAGGAAGATTTCCAGACCGACGAGCCACACGCCACACCATCACTTCACCTTCTCTTTTTCTCCTTCTTTCCCCTCTTTCGGGCAGCTCACCACGAATCACCCAGCGTCTACGCTATGATCGAGGACGAGTTCGAGTAGGAGAACGAGGACGAATCTAAAGCCCACGAATCCCACACCGCCCCCCACTTCCCCAACGCGCCACCATGAAACTCCGACCCGCCGCCACCGCACTCACCCTCGCAGCCACCGCCTGCGTCGTCTCCTGCTCCATCTTTGCGCCCATCAACCGCCTGCACCCCACGGACCCGCAGGCCTTCCTCAAAGACTACGACCGCCAGTGGCTGGAGGTGCTGAAGCTCAAGACCCTCTTCAGCTGGCTGCAGGACAACTCCATCGAAACCTTCAAGGAGATGCGGGCGCACCGCCCCACCATCACCACCGCCCCCGTGCCCACCAAGGCCGGGCTTAAATTCACCTCCACCGTCCTCGTCGCCAACCGCAAGGACGTCGTCGAAGTGCTGGACAACTGGGACACTTTCACCGTGCGCCTCTACGGTTCCAAGATGGACGACTGCATGGGCGCCTTCATGCTGGGACGCGACCACACGCGCTACAACCTCGTCGAGAAGCCCTACATGCGCCATCTCATGTCGCCCGCCGACTTCCCGCGCATCAAGAGCCAGGTCGTCTCACTCGCGCACAAGGCCATCGCCGAAGGCACGCAGACCACCACCGACAAGAGCGGCAAAGCCATCGGCCGCATCGAGATCGTCAACAAAGTCGCCCGTCGCGTGCCCATCCTCCTCACCGGCACCTACGGCGGCTTCCCCGGCCCGGACGAGGCCTCCATGTTCCGCTGGTCCCGCGCCACGCAGGCCGACTTCTTTAAAAACATCAAGGCAGAGCCCCCCATCCACGCAGACGCCATCCGCGCCGGCCACGAGATGACGGCCTACATCGGCGGCCTCATCACCGAAAAGCGCGCCCTCCTCACCAAGAACCCGGACGCCGAAGACACCATCCTCGCCCGCATGCTCAAGGAAGGCACCAACAAGGTCCAGGGCATCACCGACGACCGCATGATCATCCTCACCGCCGGCCTGCTCATCGGTGCTGGAGAGACCACCCAGGCCGCCGTGTGCAAATGCCTCGCCGAGCTCTTCACCCGCCCCGCCGAGCTGCAGGGTGCCATCAAAGCCGCCCGCGAAAACAACGACGACCTCCTCGGCCGTTACGTCTGGGAGGCCCTGCGCTTCCGCCCCGGCAACTCCGTCCTCCCCCGCTACGCCGAGCAGGACTACATCCTGGCCAAAGGCACCCCGCGCGAAACCAAGATCGCCAAAGGCTCCCTCGTGCTGGCCGGTACGCAGTCCGCCATGTTTGACGAGACCTTTGTCAAAAACCCCGAGCAGTTCCGCCTCGACCGCCCGCAGAGCCTGTACATGATCCTCGGCTACGGCTGGCACCGCTGCCTGGGAGACCACATCAGCCTCATCCAGGTGCCGCAAATCGTGAAAGCCCTGCTCCTCAAGAAAAACCTCCGCCCCGCCCCCGGCAAAGACGGCGAGATCAATCTCAAAGGCGGCCCATTCCCCGAGCAGTACATCCTCGAATACGACCTCAACTAACGCGGCCCAACGAAAGGTGGGGCGGGCTGTCCCCAGCCCGCCGCCGCCAAAGCCCAGCGCGATTCAGTTCTCAGTTCTCAGTCCCCCACGCTCCCGCCTTCGCCCATCGCCCACGCATTCATCGAGGAGGAGTAGGAGTAAGAGGAGGAAGATTCCAAGCCCAGAGCCACACACCACCGCCACGCAGTCTCTTTTTTGTTCCTTCTTGCGCCTCTTTGCGGCCAGTTCATCACGCCTTCACCCATCGCCCACGCCATGATCGAGGACGAGTTCGAGTAGGAGGACGAGTAGGAGGACGAGGACGAATCCAGACGCCCCACCGATTCCCCATCCCACGCCTTCATCTTTCATCCTTCATCCTTCATCTTTCACTCACCCACACACCGCCCATGGACCTCTACGCCATCGCCTTCAAAATCTGCAATCTCTACGTCGCGCCCTTCTGGCTCAGCATGGTCTTCCTCCCGCGCTGGAAAGGCACCGAGAAGCTCATGCGTCCGCTGTGGCCCATCTTTCTCATCTGCCTGCCCTATGCGCTGCTGAACATCCCCTACTACCTCACCAACCTGCCCATCTTCGCGCGCGGAGACTTCACCGAGATCACCAAGCTCTTCACCGACCCCCACTGCGTCGCCCTCGCGTGGATCCACTTCCTCGGCGTCGATCTCTTCGTCGGCCGCTGGATTCACTTCGACAGCCTGGAGCGTGGGTACAACCGCTGGCTGGTCGCCCCCTGCCTCCTGCTCACCCTCATGGTCGGCCCCACCGGCACCTGCGCCTACCTCCTCCTCCGCGCCCTCAAAGCCCCCGCCGCCCCGCAGCCAGAGGCGGCGTGAGGGGATGGGAGTGTGGCCGCGCGAGACACTGCGGGAATCTAGCTTTGCCGGAAGCGCAGTGAGGCCCTGAGAGCCTAGGCGAGTAAATGACCAAGACCATGCGGTCTAGCACTCAAGGGCTCCCAGCTTCTAGATCAGCTTTTCAATGCTTGGCCATTTCTCGAAATGATTGTCATATTGAACCGGCGAGCGCAGCGGCCCCAGTGGCAAGGCGGGAGCGCCGTCTGCTATTTGAAGATAACAGGCAAGCGACTAACGCAGCCAATGGGGCCGCTCCGCCGTCCGGGCAATGGGACAAGGTTTATGAGAGTTGGTCTATGGCTGAAGTGATTTCTCGGCTGTGTTTCCATTTCCCAGCAAGTTGTTTCCTTGTCTGGGATGTGATCAAGCAGCCATATGCCGCTTGGTCGCAGTTTCAGATCTGCTAGGGGCACGCCGTCCAAGATCTTGCGGAACGTCTAGGAGGAGGGGTCAGGGCGTCGTCTACGCAATTCAAAGGTTCGCTCTGGCTGCTTCCCTGTAATTCAGGTGACCGTTTTGTAAAATACGCGCCGGCTGCAAATCGGCTCAAGACCGGCGTGTGTGTGGCGTTACTCTGGCATGGAAAAACGCCGTCATTTTCTCCGCCGTGCCGGATCGCTCATCGCGCTGCCAGCGCTGGAGTCCTTTGGGTTCCGCGCCTACGCGACGCCGAAGGCTGTCACACCGCCCAAGCGCATGGTGTTTCTTGGCTTTGGCTGGGGGGTCACGAATGAGACGTGGTTCCCCGATGCGAAGAAGACCGGCGTGGACTGGGAGCTCTCAGCCGGGCTGCAGCCGTTGGCACGGCACCAGAAGGACATCACCGTGGTGCAGGGCTGCTCCAATAAATTCAGCAACGAAGCGCACTGGGGCAGCACCTTCTGGCTCACGGGGGCGAACCGCTACTCCGAGCCGGGGCAGAGCTTTCACAACAGCGTCAGCGCGGATCAGGTGGCCGCCGCGCACCTGGGCGGAGACACACGCTTTGCCTCCATCCAGCTCAACTCCGCCGACGTGCCGAATTCTGGCCACGGCCCGGGATTGTCGCTGGCGTGGGACATGCGCGGTAAACCGATGTCCGGCCTGGAAACACCCGTGGCCGCCTTTCACCGCCTCTTCTCAGATGACAGCACGCCGCTGAGCGAGCGCCAGGCCCAGCTGGCACAGCAGCGCAGCGTGCTGGATGCCGTGCTGGACGACGCGAAGAGCGTGCGGAAGGGCCTGACCAAGACCGACACCGACAAGCTGGACGAGTACTTCCAGAGCATCCGCGACATCGAGGTGCGTCTGGGCAAGGACGAGCAGTGGCTCAGCGTGCCGAAGTCCAAGGCGCAGATCGCCGAGCCCAAGCCCGGTCTCGCGGGAAAGGATGAGATCGAGATGATGTACGCGCTCATCGTGGCCGCGTTGCAGACGGACACCACGCGGGTGCTCACCTACCGCCAGCCAGTGGGCGCGCTGCTGCAGAGCCTGGGGCTCAAGCTGGCGCCGCACGACATGAGCCACTACACCACCGGCCCGCGCATGGAGGCCTCCCAAAAGCGCGATACCACGCAGAGCCAGCTTCTGGCAGGACTGATCGACAAGCTCAAGGCGGTGAAGGAAACCGACGGCAGCAGCCTCTTTGACCACACCTGCCTGGCCTACGGCAGCAACATCCGCTCCGTGCATTTCTTGGATAACTGCCCCACCGTCCTCACTGGTGGTGGCGCAGGCATCAAGCTCGGCCAGCACCTCGTCCTCTCCAAAGACACCCCGCTGGCCAACGTGTGGCTCACCCTCCTCCAAGGCATCGGCACCCAAGCCGAGCGGCATGGGGACAGCACGGGACCCATCTCCCAGCTCATGGCGTGAGGTTTTACCGCATGTTCGTTTTCACATCAGGGAATCTTGGAATGTCTGCCTTCCGTTTTTTTTCGCTCTTCTCTCTCTTTCTTTCTCTTTCCGCCTTTGCCGAAGCACCCCAGGCGCGGCTGGATGAGAAGCACCGCGCCTTTCTCAAGGACTACTGCATCGACTGCCATCGTGCTGGAAAGGAGAAGGGCAAGGTGCGGCTGGATGACATCGCCTTCACGCTGGACTCAGTGGCGCGGGCGGATCTCTGGCAGAAGGTGCTTAATCAGGTGAACTCCGGCGAGATGCCGCCTGAGGATGAAAAGCAGCCGGAAAAGCTGGTGAAAACCAACTTCCTTGAGGCGCTCTCCGACACCCTCGTGTCTGCGCGTCAGTCGCTCGGGGATGTGCATGGAAAGATCACCATGCGCCGCCTGAACCGTCGCGAATACAAGAACACCATCCGCGATCTCCTCGGCGTGGACCTGCGCGTCAACGAGCTGCCAGCAGATGGCGGTGCGGGCAGCTTTGACACCGTGGGCTCGTCCCTTTTCATGTCGAGCGACCAGTTTGAGCAGTACCTCGCGCTGGGGCGTCAGGCGCTGGACGAGCACTTTGCGCGGTATGTCACGCCTGCTGCGGCTGTGCCACGCATCATGCATGCGGAAGCGGAGGAAAAGAATGCCAAGATCGCGAAGGCGCTGGCAGCACGTCTGAATGACCGGCGGCGCTACGAGAAGTGGACGGCGGCGGTGGATGCGGCGGCACAGCGGCCCGAAAATGCGGAAACTTTGGCGGAAGTGCGCGCGGAGAAAAAGAACGACGAGACGCATCTCTACTCGCAGTGGCGGCGCATCCAAGGCGCGCCTGCTCCCACGGACTTCGGCTTTGTGGACGAGGTGAACGCAGACCACGCGGGGCGTCGCGACTGGCTGCACTACGTCCCGCATCATCGTGCGTATGTGCAGCACCCGCTGACAAAGACGGGCACGTTTCTCACCATCGAGGATGTGATGGTGAATCCGTACCAGCCCTTCCGCATTCCAGGCGACTGGCCTGCCGGCGACTACGTGGTGCGCGTGCGCATCGCAGCCACGGGCGACACACCGGCCGCGCGGCATTTTGTGGAGTTTGGCTCGCAGCACGACTCGGGCGTGCGCGCGGTCATCAGCAGTCATCAGATCACTGGCACGATGGAGAAGCCGCAGGTGCTGGAGATTCCGCTGCGGTTCTCTCCGGAAAATGGGCGCGGCTTTTTCTTCCAGGAGAAAGGCAGCTACGAGTCGGAGAACGCGGCGCGGCAGGTCTTTGAAGAGGCCAAAAAGCGCAACGGCACCGGGCCTGAGTTCGTGCTGTGGCTGGACTGGATCGAGGTGGCGGGCAAGGACGCCACGCTTACGGCGGCTGCCGCGCCGCAGGTGTTCAAAGCCCGCACTGAGGCCGAGGTGTTTGGCAACAAGCGCATGAACGGCCTCTACAAGCGCACGCAGGAGCAGCACGGGCACTACGCCCGCTGGGCCGCCGCTGTGGATGCCGCCGCAGCGCGTCCGGAAAATCTGAAAGTCGCCGCCGAGCTTCGGGAGAAGGCCAGAAAGCCGCGCCCCGCATCCGGGGTGCCCTACGCCACCCCGCTCTTCTTCTACTTTGACTGGGAGCAGATCCAGGGCGCGCCATCTCCCGCAGACTACGGCTTCAAGGATGCGCAGCAGGCCTTCTTTGAGGAAAACCAGCACCGGCATTTTTTCTCCTACTACGCCGACTACCAAAAACTACCAGCACGTGACACCGGAGCATGGCTGCTCTTCTACCAGGCCTACCGCGAGGAGCATGTCTCCGCTGGGGACAAGTGGCCCGCCGGGAAATACACGCTGCGCATGCGCGTGGCGGCCAATCCTGAGGCGCCAAAGGAGCGGCATTTCATCGAGGTGGGGCAGCGTGGCGAAGACGTCAGCGCCTTCACCGTGCTGGGGGCGCACCAGGTCACCGGCACGCTGGTGCAGCCGCAGATCATCGAGACCACCGTGGAGGTGAAGGCGGATGGCAGCCGTGAATTCGCCGTGCGTGAAAAGCGCCCGAACTCGCGTCAGGCCGAGGTCCGCCTCTACCACGATGAGTTTGAAAAATCCGGCCACGGCCCGCCGCCCGCCATCTGGGTGGACTGGCTGGAGCTGGAAGGCCCCGCGAACCTGGCCGCCGCACCGGCTCCCGTCGCAGCGCGCACCATCAAAGAGCACCGCGAGGTGGAGCTGCACGCCAATGCCTTGGTGGGCGGCACCTACCGTGGCTACTACGTGGGTGGAGAAAAGGCGGCGCAGGAGTTTCTGGCCACCGGAACGCCGCAGAAGGGCATCCCGGACATCAACGAGGCGAAGTTCCGCATCCGCGCCTTCAATGAGCATGGCCCTTCGTTTGAAAAATACCTCAATGACCCGCTTACGCAGACGGGTGCGTTTCTCACCATCTACAATCTGCATGAGGAGGAGGTCATCACCCTGCCGCCAGACCAGCCCTCCGGCTGGTTGCGCACCAAGCACGAGCTGCCCGCTGCTGCACCCGGAGAGTATGTGCTGCGCTTTCGCATCGGTGCGGTGAAGGGGACGCCCGCCGGGCGTCACTTTGTGGAGCTGGGCAGCCGCATCGAGAAAGAGGACTTCACCTTGCTGAAGACCTTTCAGGTCAGCGGCACCACCGACGCGCCGCAGACCATCGAGCTGCCCGTCAGCATCGCCGCGCAGGGGCCGCGCACTTTTGTGCTGCGGGAAAAGCGGGATGTGAAGCTGGATCATGATCTCTACACCGCCGCACGCAAGGAAACCGGTGTGGGCCCGCCCTCCGCCCTGTGGATCGACTGGGTGGAGTGGGAGGGCCCGCTGCATGACACAAAGACCACTCCGGAGATCCCGCCGGTGCTTCTGGCCAATGACAAGGGCACGAGCGAGCCCGATCATGCACGCGCCTGCATCGCCGCCTTTGCGCAGCGTGCCTTCCGTGGTCGTGCGCCCAGCGCAGGGTATCTGGACAAACTGTGCGCTTTGTATGAGGCCCGCCGCAAGGCCGGAGACACGCAGCAGGCCGCGCTCAAGACACCGCTGAGCGCCGTGCTGGCCTCGCCGCATTTTCTCTACCTCGTGGAGCCCGGGCAGGAGCAGAAACCGCGCACGTTGGACGCCACCGAACTGGCCACGCGCCTCTCCTACTTCCTGTGGAGCGCCCCGCCGGACGAGGCGCTGCTGGCCCGCGCCCGCAGCGGCGATCTGTCACAGCCCGAAGTCCTCGCGCAAGAAGTGGCACGCATGCTGGCCAGTCCGAAGGCGGATGCCTTTGTCAGCGGCTTTGTGCATCAGTGGCTCGGCATGGAGCGGCTGGACTTCTTCCAGTTCGACACCAGGCAGTTCCGCGACTTTGACGAAAGCGCCCGCGCCGCAGCTCGGCAGGAGGTGTACGAGACCTTTGCGCACCTGCTCCGAAACCACGGCAGCCTCTCCCGCCTGCTGAAGAGCGACGAGGTTTTTATCAACGGCCTGCTGGCCACCTACTACGACATCGAAGGCGTGAGCGGCGATACGTTTCAAAAAGTGAAGCTGCAGCCCGGATCGCCACGCGGCGGGCTGCTCGGCATGGCGGCCATCCTGGCCATGGGCAGCAATGGAGAGCGCACCAGCCCAGTGGAGCGCGGCGCGTGGGTGCTGCGCAAGCTGCTGCACTCCCCGCCGCCGCCCGCACCGCCCAATGTGCCGCAGCTCACGCGGCTGGAGGGAAAAGTGCTCAGCACCCGCGAGCGCCTGCTGGCTCATCAGGAGGAGGCGCAGTGCCTGCAGTGCCACCGCAAGATCGACTCCATCGGCTTTGGTCTGGAAAACTTCAATGCCGCCGGCAAATGGCGCACCGAGGAGAGTCAGGAAAAGAAAGCCGGTGGCGGCAAAGCCACCGTGCTCAAGACCTGGCCCATCGACCCCAGCGGCGCGTTTTACAACGGGCCTGCTTTTGCAGACTACTTCCAGCTCCGCGACCTCATCGCCGCGCGCAGAGGAGATTTTGCCAAAGGCTATGCCGAGGCGCTGATCGAGTACGCGCTCGGCCGCCCCTGCGGCTTCACGGACGAGGCGCTCGTCTCACGCATCCTCTCCCGTGCCCAGGCGAAGGGGTATGACCTCAGCGAGTTCATCCTCGCGCTGGTCACGAGCCCCGAGTTTCAGCGCAAGTGAGCAGCGCACGCAGCTTGCTCCCCGCTTTCGTCACGCTCTTTTCACCTCACCATCACCGCTCTCTGCCTTATCGATGTCCTCAAACGACCGTCGCACTTTCTCGATCTGCTGGCGGTAGTGCTCGGCGTCGCCGTAGTCGAAGAAGAAGCGGTAGCGGCTGTGCATGGACTTCATGCGCAGCGCGTGCTTGATGGGGCACCAGTACTGCTCCGTGCGCGCGGCCACCTCCGAGGCGCAGGCCAGCACGCCGTTGGCGTAGCCGCAGTACTCGCAGTTAAACTTCTCAGCCCAGTTCAGGTAGGCCAGGTGGCGGCGGTCCAGCCGGATGTAGTCGGCACGCTTCACCTTGGGGATGCCGTAGATGGGGAAGCAGATGGCCTGATACACCACCATAAAGACATCCAGGATGACGATGGGGATGATGCATGACCAGATGACCGGCGTGGTCAGCAGGATCATGAAGCGGGAGTCGCGGATGTAGTGGGTGAAGCGCTTGCTCAGGAGCCGGTGCCGGGCGCGCGCCTCCTCGGTGAAGCGTATCTTGCCCTGCCGCACCTCGTAAAAAAACTCCATCTCCTTCTTCTGCAGCTCGCGCAGGATTTCCTTTTCCAGCGATTGCATGCGCTCCAGCAGGGTTTCGAGCTGTTCGTTCATGGGAAAAAGAATAAGTGATTGTCCGGGCTTGGAGGTACACTCTTTTTTGGTGGATCTTGCACGGAGGCTGCTGTGCCTCGGGGCTTTCTCTGAAAAAGGTGCCGCGTCAGCACTGAAAATATCAGATGTCAGGCGCTTTGGTGACGGACTTTTTCTTGCGGCCTGTGCTGAGAGCCACCATTCATTCGGCATGAGCAAAACTTGGGATGTCATCATCATCGGTGGAGGCCCTGCGGGAGCCACCGCTGCGGCCACGCTGCGTCAGTCTGGGCGCTCGGTGCTCGTGCTGGAAAAGTCCAAGTTTCCGCGCTTCCACATCGGCGAGTCGCTGCTGCCCTACAATCGCGAGATCTTTGACGACCTAGGCGTCTGGTCCAAGATCCAGTCCGCAGGTTTCATGGTAAAACGCGGGGCGCAGTTCTGGATGGGCAATGGCCGGCTGCACACGCGGCTGGATTTCTCGCGCGGCTCCTTCACCGAATTCCCCGAGTCCATCCAGGTGGAGCGCGCCAAATTTGACGACATCCTGCTGCGCCATGCGGAGTCCCTTGGCGCGGAGGTCGTGGAGCAGGCGCTGGTCACGGAGCACTGCGTCTCCCCGGACTGCGCCACAGTGAAATACCGCACCGCCGACGGCAGCGATCACGAGGTGCGCTCCGCCTTCCTCATGGATGCCAGCGGCCTGAGCAACTTCACCGCCAACCGCGAAAACCTTCGCGATTACTACCCCGGGCACAAAAAGATCGCCATCTTTGGCCATTACAGCGGCGTGCAGATGCCGGTGGGAAATGAGAAGGGAGACATTCTCATCATCCGCCGTGAAAACTCGTGGTTCTGGATGATCCCGCTGGAGGATGACAAGACCAGCGTGGGCCTGGTGCTGGACCAGGCCGACTTCAAGGCGCTGAAGCAGGACCCGCAGCAGGTCTTTGACGAGGCCGTGCTCAGCACCCCTGCCGTGCAGCAGCGCATGATGAATGCGAAAGCCATCACCCAGGGGCATGTGCTCACTGATTTTTCCTATACCAACCGCAAGCTCGTCTCCCCCCGCCTCGTGCGTGTGGGGGATGCGTCCGGGTTCATCGACCCCATCTTTTCCAGCGGTGTGATGCTGGCCATGAAGAGCGCGCGGGATGGGGCGCAGGCAGTGAGCGCGGCCATCGCCTCCGGGCGTGCCATGACCTTTGCGCTGCGGCGCTACGAGTGGGGCACCCGCCGCCATGTGGGGCGCTTCTGGCAGTTCATCGAAAAATTCTACACCAAGCACTTTGCGCAGCTCTTCTTCCAGCCGAGCAACCGCTTCCGCGTGGTGTGCGCCATCAACTGCACGCTCGCCGGCCGCACCCGCCCGTCCTTCGCCACGTGGTGGCGGCTGAAGTTCTTCTTCATCCTCGTGGCACTGCAGAAGCGCTTCAACCTGGCCAAGCCGATCAAGATCAGCTGAGGTTTATCCCGGAGCGCTCCCTCCTCACCGCAGCTTCACGCGCAGCATGGGCGCGGAGCGGGTGCCGTTTTCTTTGGTGGCAAAGGCGTGCACGAGGCCGCTGTCCTGCGTTTCGTTCGTCTCGCGGCAGATGATCAGGGTGGCGATCTGGTTGGTGTCGGCGCTGAGGAAATCGGCCAGGTCTTTGCCGCGCAGCTTGCGGGTGCCGCGGTTGATGCCCTGGGCGATCTCGAATTTCCCCAGCAGCTTTACCTTGGCGGCCACGGGCAGGTTTCGCTCAGGCTGCAGCGGATCATGCGCGGGGGACTGCTGCCAGGTCAGGCCGCCCTCCTCCCACGCGTCCTGCGTTTCATCCAGCACGCCATACACGGCGAAGGTACTGTCCGGCACAAAGCTGGCAAAGCCCAGTTCGCTGGGCTCGATGGTCAGCACCAGCTCGGCGTCCTCGATCTGGCGGCCGCTGAACTGGCTGAGGTCAAAGGCGATGTAGCCCTTGCGGTTCAGATCCGGCTTGGTGTCGCGGCTGTGCTTCACGCGGAAAAAGGGATGCGTGCCAAAGTCGTGCGGGGCTTTGTCTGAGGACTGGATGTAGCTGTCCTTGCCACGGCCAAAGGCGGTGGTGATGGCGCGCCAGCCGTCTCCGGCATCGATCACGATGGAGGGCTGCCAGCGGCTGGGCTCGGCATCGTCGTCATCGCCGGCGGAGGGGTGCATCTGCTTCTGCGACCAGCCGTGGTCCACGCGCTGGCCTTTCTCCAGCTTCTTGGATTGGGCACCGGATTTGTCGTCAACCTCCACCAGGCCCTCCATCACCTGCACGAGGTACTTGCCATCCTCTCCGGCGCTGAGGCCAAATTTGGTGCCCCAGTCGATGACCTTCGCGTCCTTGGTGTCAATGCTGAATCCCTTGGCCTGCGGCGGCACCTCGGCCACCAGCGTGCCACGGCGCAGCTTGCAGTTCATGCCGTCCATCACCTCCACGGTGGCGGGGGCCTCCAGCACCAGCTCGGCACCGCTGTCAAAGCGGATGACGGCCAGCCCCTCCATGAGGTCCAGCATGCCAGGCTTCAGGCGTGCGCCCTCCACGGTGGGCAGGCTGCTGCCAGCCCACTGGCACTGCTGCGCACGCACCAGCGTGGCCACGGTGCCGTCCCGCTGCCCGGGCAGCCACACGAGGGCAAAGGTCACGCAGGCCGCTGCTGCGGCCGTGATGCCATACCGCCACCAGGGGGTGCGCATCGGGGCAGGGCGGGCTGGCTCGGCGTGCCCGGTATCGGGCGCAGGCGTGGCGCTCATGGCGGCATGCCAGGAGTCATCCAGGCACAGCTCGGCGCGCTGGTGCAGGGCCTTGGCAAAAAAAGCGCGTGCTTCAGCATCGGCGCGCAGCTCGGCCTCCAGCGCGGCCACCTCGGCGGCGCTCAGCTTTTCATCGGCGTAGCGCTCGCACAGTTCCATCAGGCGAAATTCATCGGCGGGCTTCATGCTTCGGCACCTCCTTGGAGTTGGATTTCTTTTTCCACGCAGGTCATGAGGCTCATGCGGATGCGGCTGAGCGCGCGGTACACCGCGCCCGCCGTGCTGCGTATGCGCTCCGCCACGCCGTCGATCTCCAGGTCCTCGTAGTAGCGCAGGGTGATCAGCTGGCGGTGGGCGGCGGGCAGCTTGGCCACGCAGGCGCGCAGGGCCTCGCTGCGCAGGTCGGCGGAGTCGCTGAGCTTGCTCACCTCATCGTGCAGCAGCTCCAGCATCTCATCGCTCAGCGGGGTGGCCTCGCGCTTCTTCTGGCGGCGGTAGGTCAGCACCTGGTGAAAGGCCGTCTTGCGCGCCCAGGCCAGGAAATTCGTGCCGCTCTCAAACTGCTCAAAACTCCGCCACAGGATCATCTTCGTCTGCTGCAGGATGTCATCCGCATCATGCGGCACCGTCACGAGGCTGTACACATACACGCCCAGCGCGCGGTCATGGCGCGTGAGCAGCTCGAGGAACTCCTGGGTGCGGTCGGGGGAGGACATGGCGTGGGTGTGCTGGCAGTGTAAAAGCCGCGTACGCCTTATACAGTCGCCTGCGGCAGGCTTTTGGACAAAATATTTCCTGCTCGGCTGCCACTCACAGGCCAAGGCTTAATCTAGACTTAAGCACCACGACAAAAACGGCGAAAATGCCCGCTTGGAGAGCCATCGACCATCCCTTTTCATTTCCAGCAAGCTTGAGGCACACTTTCGACAAAGCGAACAAAATCAGGACAACCCAAACGGGCATGTCAGAAGGCGGCGCTGCCTCTTTATTCGACATCACGGGTGGAATGCACAACAAGAGCGACAGCCCAAAGAGTATCTGCCCTGCCAGATTTAGAATGGCACCTTTCATAAATTCGCAGGCTCAAAACCCCTGATATGCTTTTTGAGAGCAGCCGCGTGTGATGAGGCAGCGCATTCTCCCACCGTTTCCATCCTCTCACTGTGCCGCCTTCACCGGCTCAATCGCCGGATCGATCTTCTTCAGCGCCACCCACAGTGCGGGGTCTTCCGGGTGGCCGTTGAAGAGCACCTTGCCCTCGGGGGAGAGCAGCACCATGCGCGGGATGCTCTCGATCTGCAGCTCCTTGGTAAAGGGGCGCTCCGCAGGCTCCACCAGCCAGGGGATGGGGATGCTCAGCTCATTGCGGAGGCGCTCGGCCGTGGATTCGGCGTTTTCGTCGTCCTTGTTTACCGCCGCCACCACGATGCCGTGGGCGCTAAGCGCCTCGGCCTTGTGCTTCAGCGCGGGCATGAGCTGCATGCAGGGGCCGCACCAGGAGGCCCAGAAGTCCAGCAGCAGAGCCTTCTTGCCGCCCAGCACGTCATTCAGCGTGGTGGCCTCTCCACCGGAGGTGGTCAGCGGCAGCTTCAGGTCCACTTTCAGATTGGCCATCTGGTCGGCCAGGCGGTGCTTGGAGATGCTCTGCAGAAAGACCTGCCCCTGCTGCGGGTTCAGCCACAAGGCCTCCAGGATGTGCTGCTTGAAGCCCGCCTCGTCCTGCGAGGATTCGGCCCTCATGGCCTTGATGTAGGCGATGAAGGAGCGCACCGCCTCCGCATTGGGCATGGCCGCCGCAGTGGTGGGGTCGAAGTTCTCCGCCAGGATCTCCACTTCGGGCAGGATCTTCACCAAAAAGTCCGTGTTCTGGGAGCGCAGGCCCCAGACCAGCTTGGCCTCGATGACCTGCTGGCGCGGCACGCCGGATTTGTTGGCCTGTTTGGCCAAATCCATCAGCTCCGCCTCGCTGATGCCTGCGGCAAACAGGCGCTGGGCCTTGGCCTTGGCGGCCGTCACCGCCGCTTCAGCCTCGGCCTCGGCGCTGGGAGCCGTCTGCGCACAGGCCAGGCCGCAGCTGCAAAGGAGGAGGACACAGATCGCAAATTTCATATCACAGGAACGGTCTCGATTTTTGTGCTCAATGTCGAGCGGAAAGTGACCTTCTGTGGCCTGAATGAAAGATGCTCGCCATGCTGCGCGACTCCTGTAACTCATTACCCATGAAACACACACTGACCCTGTCCCTCCTTCTTGCAGCCGCCGCCGCGCTAACCGGCTGCAAGGACCAGAACACCCCTCCACCCGGATTCACCGCCCTCTTCAATGGCAATGACCTCTCCGGCTGGTATGGCTGGGGCACCCAGGACCCCACCGACCTCGCGAAGATGACGCCCGAGGAGCGTGCTGCGTATAAGAAAAAGTCCATCGAAGGCGGACTCCTCGACGCCAAGGGCAATGACAAGGGCGACCACGTCAACGCCCACTGGAAAGTGGAGCACGGTGAGCTCGTGAACGACGGCAAGGGCCTCTACCTCACCACCGACAAGGACTACGGCGACTTTGAGTTGCTGGTGGACTACAAGATGCTCCCCCTGGGAGACAGCGGCATCTACCTGCGCGGCATCCCCCAGGTGCAGATATGGGACTACACGGAGGAGTCCAAGTTCAAGCTCGGCGCCGACAAAGGCTCCGGCGGTCTTTGGAACAACAAGGGCGAGGAGGGCAAGTACCCCACCAAGCTCATGGACAAGCCCTTTGGCCAGTGGAACAGCTTCCGCATCAAGATGATCGGCGAGCGCGTGACCGTGACCTTCAACGGCGAAGTCGTGGTGAAAAACGCCGTGCTGGAAAACTTCTTTGCCAACCGCAAGGCCGGCTACCTGGCGTATGGCAAGAAGGACGCCAAGGCCGCAGAAGCTCCTGCCGAGAAGGTGCCCAATGGCTTCTTCCCCGATCCCGCCTTTGCCAAAGGCCCCATCCAGCTGCAGACCCACGGCAGCGAGATCCGCTGGAAGAACGTCTATATCCGCGAGATCCCTGCTGAAGAAGCCAACAAGGAACTGGAAGCAGGCAGCGATGGCTTCAAGGAATACGTCAACGGCAAGGACCTCAGCAACTGGCAGGGTGCCGTGGACAGCTACGAAGTGGTGGACGGCGCCATCACCTGCAAGCCCGGCAAAGGCGGCGACCTCCTCATCAAGGATGAATTTGAAAACGGCACCATTCGCGTGGAGTTCAAGCTCCCGCCTGCTGGCAACAACGGCATCGCCCTGCGCACCCCGCTGGGCGGTCACTCCGCCTCCGACGGCTTGGAGCTCCAGGTGATCGACAGCGACGGCTACAACGCCAAGCAGGCCGCTGCTGGCAAGAAAGGCCTGGAGCCCTACCAATACCACGGCTCCCTCTACCACTGCGCCGGTGCCAAGCACGGTTACCTCCGCCCCGTGGGCGAGTGGAACTTCCAGGAAATCCAGGTCGATGGCCAGAAGATCAAGGTCATCCTCAATGGCACCAAGATCCTCGACGTGGACATCGACAAGCTGGACCGCAGCCAGATCGCCCACCCGCCGAAAGGCCTCGACCACACAAAGGGCTTCATCGGTTTTGCAGGACACAGCGATCCCGTGGTGTTCCGGAGTTTTAAGGTGAAGACGAAGTAAGTCTCGAGATCCCGAGAGCTTAGTCTTTCAAACCCGCCAGATCGAAAGGTCTGGCGGGTTTTTTTTTGTGGGGGGTGGGGGCGGACTCAGGGCGTGAAACGGGCTGTCAGCCCGTGGATTGGAAAAAAAGCGCACGCTGGCCCGACGGGCTGGCAGCCCGTCTCACGTTTCGCGCGGCAGCCTCATCCGAGAGCCATCCAGCGCGGCGTGGTCCGCACATACCATGTGCGGAGTCTGGGGGGGCTAAGAGCCTGTGATTTTCAAATCATTCTGCGCCGACTTAGAGCTGGCTTCGGCTCTGCCTGCCATGCATCAGGTTTTGTCCTCGTCCGTGTAGCCAAAAAGAAACGGAATTCCACGTGCCTTTCGTTTCACCGGTCCGATGGCCAGATGCAGGAGCATGAGAATGAGGGGCGGCAGCAGCCAGCGGGCGTCAAATGGCGGGCCGACCATCAGATCAAAAGCCACGAGATAGCGGATGTTTGGTCCAAGGATGAAGAGCAGGACAAACACCTCGAAGAGGCTGGGCCGCGAGAACAGACCGGTCCGCAATGCCAGCCAAACAAGCAGAACCATGCTTACCCATCCAATGACGATGGGATAACCGATGGCCACGAACTTCAAATGCTCCGCTAGGCTATGCCACTGCCATGCCACCAGCGCCGTTGTCAGTGCCAGCCATGAAAAGGCAGCCGCCCTTTGAAGCCGGGTAAACTGGCGACCAAGCGTGAACCAGCTCCAGAACCATGGAAGCACCAAAACGCCTAGCCAGAAAAAGACGTGTTCCCGGGTGGTTTTCATGGAGACAGAGGTGTTTTTAAACCGAACACATCATATACAAAAAAGCTGTGCCTAAGCAATCCTGGATCTCGCGATTGTGTGCTTCAAAGCCGTTCACGCCTGACAGGCTGCCCTTCAGCCTGTTCCGATTCCCCGCCAGCTCTGCATCAGTCCGGGCAGGGATGAGAGATGTGTTTGGGATGGAAGAACCATCTCCTGCGCACCTTCAGTGCGCGCCCTTTTTTTTGGAAACGGTGGTGTTTGCGCAAGCCCAGGGCGCCGCGAGGAACGAGCAAGCCCTAGGTTTGGCGCAAACACCATCACCCTCAAAAGGGCGCGCGCCAAAGGTGCGCGGGAGTGCATGCGCTGCATCCTATGCCCACCTTCACGCCGCCTCCGCCAGCGCCTCGGTCTTCTCGGCTGCCTCCTTGAATTCCAGCTCCTGCTCAATGCGGAGATTTTCCACGATGTAGGCCTGGCGCTCGGGGGTGTTTTTGCCCATGTAGAAGGAGAGCATCTCCTTCACGCTGCGGTGGTCGGAGGGCAGGGCGTTGCCGTCGGCGTCGGTTTCGTGGTCGCGGATTTTGACGGGCTCCAGACGCATGTGCGGGCCGATGAAGTGCTTGAACTCATCCGGGCTGATCTCTCCCAACCCCTTGAAGCGGGTGATCTCGGCGCTCTTGCCGCAGCGGTGGATGGCGCGCTGGCGCTCCTCGTCGCTGTAGCAGTAGTAGGTCTCCTTCTTGTTGCGCACGCGGAAGAGCGGCGTCTGCAGGATGTACAGGTGCCCCTTGCGCACCAGCTCGGGGAAGAACTGCAGGAAATACGTGATCATCAGCAGGCGGATGTGCATGCCGTCCACGTCAGCATCGGTGGCCAGCACCACGCGGTTAAAGCGCAGCTCTTCCAGGTCTTCCTCGATCTGCAGCGCATTGGCCAGCAGATAAAACTCCTCGTTCTCATACACGATCTTGCGGGTGAGCCCGAAGCAGTTCAGCGGCTTGCCGCGCAGGCTGAAGACGGCCTGCGTCTCCACATCGCGGCTCTTGGTGATGCTGCCGGAGGCGCTGTCGCCTTCGGTGATGAAGAGGGTGCTCTCCTCGCGGCGCTTGTCCTTGGTGTCAAAGTGGATGCGGCAGTCGCGCAGCTTCTTGTTGTGCACCTTGGCCTTGCGGGCGTTTTCACGCGCCGCCTTCTGGATGCCGCTGATCTCCTTGCGCTCCTTTTCGTTGGAGTTGATCTTCTCCTGCAGCGCCTTGGCGATGTCCGCATGCTTGTGCAGGAAGTTGTCGAGCTGGGCGCTGATGACGCTGGTGACGTGGCCGCGCAGGTTGCGCCCGTTGGGCTCCATGTGGGTGGAGCCCAGCTTGGTCTTGGTCTGCGACTCAAACACCGGCTCCTGCACCTTCACGCTCACGGCGGCGATGAGGCTGCCGCGCACGTCGGCGGGGTCGAACTGCTTTTTGTAAAACTCACGGCACTCCTGCACGATGGCCTCGCGGAAGGCGGCGAGGTGCGTGCCGCCCTGCGTGGTGTGCTGGCCGTTGACGAAGCTGTAGTACTCCTCCCCGTAGCCGGTGCCGTGGGTGAAGGCGACCTCCACATCCTTGCCTTCCAGATGCACGATGGGGTACTGCGGCTCTTCAGTGAGCTTGGAGCGGATCAGGTCCATCAGGCCGTCCTTGGACTTGAACTTCTCCTCGCCCGCCGGGGTCTTGAGGAGCAGGGCCAGGCCGGGATTCAGCCAGGCGTAGAAGCGCAGCATCTCGCGCACGAAGTCGAGACGGAAATGCGTGTCGTCAGCAAAGCTCTCGGCATCCGCGCGGAAGGCGATGCGGGTGCCGTTCGGCTCATCGCAGGGCTTGGGCTTGCCCATGTCATAGACCACGAGGCCTTGGCTGAACTCGATGGACCGCGTCTGCTTCTCACGCACGGCCTGGATCTCAAAGAACTCGGAGAGGGCGTTCACCGCCTTGATGCCCACGCCATTGAGGCCGACGGATTTTTTGAATGCTTCGCTGTCGTACTTCGCACCCGTGTTGATCTGCGCGGCGCACTCCAGCAGCTTGCCCAGCGGGATGCCGCGCCCGTAGTCGCGCACGGTCACGGTCTGGTCTTCGGTGATGGTGATTTCGATGGAATTGCCAAAACCCATCACGTGCTCGTCGATGCAGTTGTCCAGCACCTCCTTCAGCAGCACGTAGATGCCGTCCTCCGGCAGCGATCCATCACCCAGCTTGCCGATGTACATGCCCGGGCGCAGGCGGATGTGCTCGCGCCAGTCGAGGGATTTGATGGAGTCTTCAGTGTAGTTGTGGGCAGGGGCGGGGGCGGCCATGGTGGGGGGACGAAATCAGAATTCTAGTATCTGTGATGGCAGAAAGGGCGGGGGGTGTCAAGGGGGTGTACTGCTCATACGAGCAGGGGGGAGGGCGTGCGGAATGACGAATCACGAAATCCGAATGGCGAAAAAATGCCGAAGCCCAAATGCCAAAACACGCCGCAGGCTGCCACGCTCTGCGAGTCGAGCTCCTCTCAGAGCTTTGTGATTCGGCCTTGCTCATGGATTCGCTCGGCTCGTCATTTTTACGCTCTCTCAGTCCTTCACGCTCTTCCGCGCTGCGGTCACCAGATTCATGAAAAGCTCCCGCTGCTCCGCCAGGGCGGCCACGCGGTCTCCGGCGGGCAGCTTGTGGGCCTCCAGGCACACATGCCCTTCGTAGTCGGCCTCCACCAGCAGTTTGGCCAGCTTGTCCAGCGGGTAGGTGCTCTGGTTCACGCCACGGATGTGCGTGGTGTGGCCCAGGCGGTCCTTCACCATGGCAAAGTTGGCCTCCAGCCCGGCACCATTGAGGTCGGTGTCGTTGGAGTTCCAGCACACGCGCACGTTGTCGCGGTCGGCGGCGTCCATGATGGTCTTGATGTTTGGCAGCTCGGAGGTGTCCTTGCCATGCACCTCCAGGCGGATCTCCTGGCCAAAGCCCAGCGCGTAGTCTCCCAGCTCCGCCAGCGCCTTGCCGATCTGCGCCAGCGTCTTCTCCACCGGCACGTCCTTGGGCAGCGCATTGGGCTTCACCTTCACGCCGGTGCCGCCCAGGTCGTGGCAGAGCTTGATGTACTGCTTGGCACCTTCGATGTTTTTCTTCACCTCATCCTCTTTGGCAGAGTGAAATTCATAGTTCGTCCCCATGCCCAGCAGGTCCACGGGCGAGTCCTCAAACTGCTTCCTCACCGCGGCGCGTTCCTCCGGAGTCAGTGCGGGGCTGACCTTGTGCGCGTGGTCGATCCGCAGCTCCACGCCCAGCACCTGCGCGGTCTCGCAGTTTTTCAGCAGCGTGGGCAGGTCCCAGTCCGCGCCCCACATGTAGGTGACGAGGCCAAACTGGATGTTCTCCCCCTTGTAGCTGAGCTTGGAGTCGGCGGCAAAGGCGGCTGCGGCGCTGGTGCCGAGCACGGTGTGGAGGAAATGGCGGCGGGAGGGCATGGTGGTGGGGTGTTTAACGCCAGCCATCTGTGGCTCATTGCAGCCTCATGTCAAAACCCTGCACCTCAGGGCGTGTCCTGCGCCGCCTTTTTTTCTGCGGCGATGTCTTTGCGGCGGAATCCCTGTACGCGGCCGTTGCCTTTGTAGAGATAGATTTTTTTGACATCATCCAGCTTCATGATCACCCAGGGGGAGAGGATGTTGCGGCCGTTTTTGGTATAGACAATGTTGTCGGCCAGGTGCACGCAGGAGTGAAAAGCGTCCCCAGTGTTGTTGTCCAGAAAAAACAAGACATCTGCAAATTGATAGGGCGGGTCCACCGGCACAAACTGCTCGAGCACCTGGCTGGTGGCCAGGCGAGCATCCAGCAGGTATTCATGCGGCTCGTAGTTGAAGAAATTGAGCGATGTCCAGTGGCAGTCCGGCATGATGCCATGTTTGGCCATGTCCAAACCGGGGTAAGTGTAGAGCAGCTTGCGGGCGAGGGCGGGCAGGATGTGAACGATGCCCAGATCATCCACGCCATCGAGTTCAATGATTGAGCGCACCAGCGGCTCCAGGTCTTTGCGACGGATGCCTGTGCCAAAACTCCAATATTTGATGACCTCCTCGGCATTGGAATCTTTGTCGAGCTTGAGGCGTATCATCAGCGTGCGCGTGCGTGTGCAAGCCTTGAAAATGGCGCGAGCCTCGGAATCCGACTGAGCATAGTTCAGCAGGACTGGGATGTCGCTAAAAGCCGTGGCCTCGCCACGCGTATAGCTGAGCTTGCTGATCTTGCTGACGATTTCGGGACGCAGTTTGCTGCCTTTGTACCATTCTTCCACTGTGGTGCCGATAATGAGCACCGGGTCGGAATGGTATTCGTTTTCTGGGTATTTCGCCAGTTCAGAATAAATCTCCGCGCGGGTCTCCGGCGTCATGGCTTCCAGTTCCGCCAGAGGGGGCAGCAGATGAACAAAGGCACCTTCCTTGATCAGATGCTTGGGATCAAGCAGGGTGGATACAAGAGACTGAGACAGTCCGGCTTTGCTCAGGAAGGCCGGCAGACTGTACAACGAGGATGAAGGAAAAGTCCAGCGAGGCACCGGGCTGGGCAGTGGGAACTCCTCGATAAGGCTTACCGGAGCTTCGAGGTAAACATAAGCGCATTTCATTCGCCCCCAAGGGCCGGACTGCGCGTCAAAAACGCCAGGAAGGGCGGCGGGTGCTGATGTGGCCAGATTTGTGATTGTGATGGGAGGCTGGCTGAGAATGACGCTGGGATTTGCGGAAAGAATGCTCTGCCCCATGCCAGCAGCAGGTGCCAGACACAAGGTGGCCACGGCTTTAATCAGCAGCATGCTGCCGGGATGTGGACCAGCGAAGAGGTTCTCTCGCAGGCTCCGTATAGATCTGGCAAAGAGAAGGACTAAGGGCATGTGGCTGGGGCGTGCATTGAGCAGATGCTACTCACGTAAACTCATCTCGCCGAGTCCCATGGTTGGGGGGGGATCAAGCGTGAGCAGAACATACGTGCAGCAGGTTTTGAAAAAATCATGCTGAATCCAGCGATGCCAAAAAAAATCTCCGCCGCAGCGGAGATTTTCGTGGTGTGAGGGTGAAAAATAGGCCGGTCGCTTACGCTTTGAAGGCGCGAATCCCAGTCACCTTGGCTTTGCGATTCACGTGGTGGCTGTCGGTCGGCAGTTCCACCTCGTCTCCCACCGCCTTGCCGATCAGGGCTTTTGCGGATTCTGACAAATAGCTGATGATGTTCTTCTCCAGGTCGCCGTCCCAAGCGCCCAGGATGGTGAAGGTTTCCTTCTCGCCGGAGGGCACATCTTCCAGATCCACGACGGTGCCGATGCCCACCTTGTCCGTGGATACGTTGGCAAAGTCCGTGCCGCGTGCGTGACGCAGTTCGCGCTCCAGCTTGGCCTGCATGCGCAGCAGTACAGACTGCTGGTCGCGCGCCGCCTTGTAGCCGCCGTTTTCGCGCAGGTCGCCCTCGTCGCGGGCGATCTGGATCTCGCGCTTGTTCTCGGGGATCTTGACGTTGACGAGGTCTTCCAGCTCCAGCTTCTTCTTCTCCAGGCTCTCCCAGGAGGCGATCAGCGCATCGTTCTTCACGGCGGCGGTGTTGTCGTCCATCATCTGCTCCATTTCGGGGCGTGCTTTGATGATGCGTGCCATCAGGGAGCGGCGGGTCAGCTCGTCAAAGAGGGAGCCGTTGATCAGGCGCTTGGCCAGCAGGCGCACGTCTTCATCGTCAGCGTCCGCCACCAGTTCTCCCAGAAGAGTCTTGTCATCGGAGAGCAGGTCCTGCAGACGGCCGGTGCGTTTGGGTCCGCCTTCCATGTGGTCGCTCTCGATCACGCCGAGGATGGCGTGGCCCAGGTCGATGTCGAAAACGGACTCCGCCAGGCCTTTGCGCTCACGTGCCATCCAGATGAGGAGGTCGGAGGAGAGCATGCGGTTGCGCAGGGATTTCTTCAGGGCCTCGGCCAGCACATCGCGCTCGTCATTGGCATCCAGCACCACGGCGATCTCCGCCACGGCACGGCCACCGGTCTTGGTCAGGTGGTGCAGGATCTCAGGCACCCAGCCGCGGTTTGGGAAGGCCTCAGGGAATGCCCGGTAGATGCGGCCCAGGGCGCTAGAGGCCAGGCTCTTGATGGATTCCGCCAGCACTTCCTTTGTCTCGCAGATCAGGTCGGAGATCTTCATGGAGCCCATCGGCGCCGTGGTGCCCAGGGTGTCGATCAGCTCATCGCGCGCCAGCAGCAGCTGCAGACACTCCTTGAGGTTCAGCTTCACGCTCTTGCGTGCCGAGTCGGAGATGTCCTGGAAGACGGCCACCAGCTCAGTCTTCGCATCAGTAAAGAGGTCCAGGTCCTTCTGGATGCTTGCCAGGGTGGCCAGCTTGCTCTTGAGGTCGCGTGCGGCCAGGAAGGACTTCACCATCTGAGTGCCGGCGTTTTCAGCCTGGTCACGCAGCACCAGCTTTTCGGTGCGCTTGGCTGGCACCACCACGTGGCGGTGCGTCTTCAGCGCGCGCTTGGCGCCTTCCCACCACTTCTTGTAGTCAGCGTCGGGGATGATGCGGCCCTTGAGCAGCTTTTCCAGATCATCGAGATGCAGGGTGTTGCCGCTGCTCTTCAGCGCCAGCTCCACCAGTGCGGGGGCGTTGTCTGCGGCCATCTGCTTCAGGGAGTCCAGATCTGCCAGACGGCGGGACAGCAGGTGGTCCGGTGGCAGGATCTCCAGGGAGCTGATGGCAAAGGCCAGCTTCAGCGGATGGCCGGGCTTGCCTTCAAAGTCGATCAGCAGGCGGTCGCCCAGCAGGTCCCATTCAGCGATTTTGCCCACGCCCCAGCTTTTATGGACGCAAAAGGTCCCGGGTTCGAGTTTCGAAAGTTTTTCGCCGTCGGCGGCAGAAAGCTTGCCTGCAGCCACAATGTTTTGCACCTCTGGATTCATGAGGCATCCAAAGTAAACAGACGGGGAGTGGTGGCAAAGGAAACCTGTGACGGATTCTTCTTCGGAGGAAGGTCAAAGTTAAAGGTTACAAGTTTAAAGCTGGAAACATCCTGGCGGATGGGCGCGCTCTCCCCGGCGCAGCGTCCCGATGTGGAGCCACAACTTGTAACTTTAAACCTGAAACTTGTAACTTCCCGGCTCTTACCACGCGAGGCACCACAGCACCTTGAGGTAGCGGCTCTCGGGGCAGTTTGACATCACCGGATGGTCTGCGCCTGCGCCGGTGCGGTCCAGGATCTGCAGGCGGCGCTTGTTGCGGTGCGCGGCGCGCATCACGATGTCTTCAAACTCCGCCACATCCAGCAGGCCGGAGCACGAGCAGGTTACAAACAGGCCGCCGCGTTCCAGCAGGCCCAGCGCCACGGCGTTCATGTCGTAGTACTTGTTGCGGCCCAGCTGGCCTTCCGCCTCATCGCGGGAGAAGATGAGCTTGGGCGGGTCCAGCACCACGGCGTCCCACTGCTTGCCATTCTGCTGCATCTGGCGGCCCCAGGTGAAGGTGTCTCCGTGCACCCAGTCGATGCGCACCTGGTTCAGGTCCGCATTCTTCTTGGCCTGCGCGATGGCCTTTTCGTCAAGATCCACGCCGGTGACATCCTCGCAGCCGGCCATCCGTGCACTGAGGGCAAAGCCGCCCGTGTAGCTGCACAGGTCCAGCACACGGCGTCCGCGCGCCAGCTGGCCAAACTTCAGGCGGTTCTCCCGCTGGTCGCAGAAAAAGCCCGTCTTGTGCCCGTCTTCAAAATTCACCTGATAGCGCACGCCGTGCTCGCGCACACGCACGCTGCGCGGCATGGGATCGTCCATCTCAGGCACGTCCGCACGGCGCATGCCCTCGATCCGGGCGATGTCCGCATCCACATCGATCACATGCTGCTTGGTGCCCAGAGCCGCATGCAGCTTGGGCAGCCAGCGGCGCAGGCGGCGCCACACGCCCAGGGAGGTGACCTCGATGGAGAGCACATCCGCGTAGCGGTCCACCACGAGGCCGCTGAGGCCGTCGCCATCGGACGAGATCACGCGCCAGGCATCGGTGGTGTCCGGCAGGCGCAGCATCTTCAGGCGCAGGTCCAGCGCGGCGTCCAGGCGGGCGTCCAGCGCGTCCTCGGTCAGCACGTTTTCGCCATGCTGCAGCACGCGCAGGGGGATGTGCGCCTTGGGATTGTAAAAGCCGCTACCAAAGAGCTGCCCCTCCTTGTCATACACATGCACCAGATCTCCTGCGCCTGCGTCCGGGGAGGTGACGCGGATCATGTTGGGGTACACCGACGGGTGGAAGGAGAAGTACTTCATCTGCGCCCACGGCCGCAGCCAGTTCTCGCTCCCGGGAGGCGGGGCGGAGCTGGCGGCTGAATCACGGCGGGGATGGCGCGGGGGAGGGGGCATGGCGGAAGTTGACGGTGGTTTGCAGTGGCTGAAGGCCCGCTGCACGGGCGTTTGCCTTGGTTTGCCAGAACCTCTTTCCACAGACCGCCCCCCTCAACAACTGCAAACCATGGCCAACAATCGCAAACCACCGCAAACTCCCCTCCGGCCCCTTTTCCCGCTGGCATGAGCGTGCCTTCCCGCTTAGGTAGGGGGCAGTCCTAGCGCAGCACACACCATGGCCTCTGAAAAGCCCGTCACACTCAAAGACCTGACCATCCTCGGCAAAGAAAACCTGCCCTCCGGAGGCGGCTTCATGATCCTGCCCAGCCAGTTGGGTTACTTTGACCTCCTGCGCCTGGAGCTGGTGCTCGAAGGCCGCCCAGTGGTCTATGTGGTGAAAAAAGGCGCCGCCCTCCACCCGCTGCTGCGCGTGCATCTGGAGCGTGAAAACGTGCACGCCCTGGAGTTTGCCATCGGCGAGACCGGCATCCCCGCTTACCGCCAGGCGCTGGCTGATGCCGCCAAAACCGGCGCCGTCATCATCTACCTGCCCGCAGAGGCCGCCACCATCTCCGCGCCCATGACCACCGTGCCGGGCACCAAGCTGGAGTTTCTCCTCAAAGGAGAAGTCCCCGTGCTGCCGCTCTACGTGCACCGCCGCCAGGACACCGCGCTGCCCATCGAGCGCCGCTACACCGATGCAGAGGTGATCTTCAATTTCGGCAAGCTGCTCCAGGGCGCGGATGTGAATCTGGCCAGCTATCAGGAGTCTCTCCTCGTGCTCGCGGAGGAGAGCTTTGGCGAGTCTCCCACGCTGGACATGAGCCTGGGCTACGCCCTCATCCTAGGCTTCAAAAAACACGGCACGCGCAACAGCGTCGTCGATGGCAAGGACGAGAAGATCCTGCGCTTTGACAAAGTCTTCGCCACCGCGCTCGCGCTGGCTCAGGTGATCAAGCGCGAGACGCAGAAGCAGCGCGTGGGCATCATCTTGCCTCCGGGCCTCGGCGGCCTCATCTGCAACGTGGCCGTCGTCATGGCGGGCAAGATCCCGGTGAACCTCAACTTCACCGCCGGACGCGCCGCCATCGAAAGCGCCATCCGCCGTGGCGAGATCGACCGCTTCCTCACCGCCGACATCTTTGTGCGCAAGATGCAGAGCTTCCCCTGGCCGCCCAGCAAGCAGCTCATCCTCATCGAGCGCATCCTGCCCAAGATGAAGGCCACCATCGCCAAATGGCTGGTGCTCAGCAAGGTGCTCCCCGCAGCGGTGCTCGCCGCCGTGCTGGGCATTTCCCGCAAGGGCGGGCGCAAGGAGGCGCTGCTGCTCTTTACCAGCGGCAGTTCGGGGGAACCCAAGGGCGTGGCCCTCACGCACCGGAACATCATTGCCAACGTCACCCAGTTTGGCAGCCGCCTCGGCATGCAGACGAATGACAGCATCCTCGGCTGCCTGCCGCTCTTTCACAGCTTTGGCTGCACCGTCACGCTGTGGTTCCCCATCATCTACGGGCTGCACCTTGTCACCTATCCTTCGCCCATGGAGGTGAAGAAGCTCGCGCAGCTCATCGAGAAGTACCGCATCACCCTCATGATCTCCACGCCTACTTTCTTGCGCAGCTACCTGCGTGGCGTGAATCGTGAATCCCTCGCCTCCATCAAGTACTGCGTCACCGGTGCGGAAAAGCTGCCCAGCACTGTGGCGGACGCCTTCGAGGCGCGCTTTGGCAAATCTGTGCTCGAAGGCTACGGCCTTACCGAGACATCTCCCGCCTCCAACATCAACCTCCCCGACCCCACGCCGCTTGGCGACGAGGAGGCTGGCTACTCCTGGCTGCCCAGCCACCGCCAGGGCTCCGTGGGGCACGTGCTGCCCGGCATGGCCGTGCGCATCACCAATCCCGACACCCACGCCCCCATCCCGCTGCATCAGAGCGGCATGATCTGGTTCAAAGGCGCCAACGTCTTTGAAGGCTACCTCAATGATCCCAAGCGCAGCGCCGAAGTGCTGCAGGACGGCTGGTTCCGCACGGGCGACATCGGCCGCGTGGACCTCGACGGCTTCCTCTACATCGAAGGCCGCCTCAGCCGCTTCTCCAAGATCGCCGGAGAAATGGTGCCGCATGAAACTGTGGAAGAAGCCCTGGTCAAAGCCATGGGCCTCGAAAACGAAACCGTGCGCAAGATCGCCGTCGTCGGCGTGCCGGACATCGAGAAAGGCGAGGCTCTCATCCTCCTCACCAGCATGCCCGGCGGCCCCGAGCACCAGGAGATCCTCGACCTCCGCTACCGCCTGCTCGACAAAGGCATGCCGCCTCTGTGGATTCCCAAAAAGATGATCCGCGTCAGCGACATCCCAGTGCTGGCGTCAGGCAAGCTCGACGTGCAGAACTGCGAGAAGATCGCGAAGTCGGGGATGTGAGGGTGAAGTGATGCAGGCACTGCCTGCAATCGTTCGTCACTTGGACGCTCGTGCGGGCAGGAGTGCCCGCATCACTTGACTCACACAATCATCATGCAGTCCCCATAGCTGAAGAAGCGGTACTTCTCCCGGATCGCCTCCGCATACGCCTCCAGAATCAGCTCCCTCCCAGCCAGCGCGCTCACCAGCATGATCAGCGTGGACTTGGGAAGGTGGAAATTGGTCAGCAGCCCGCCGGCTACACGAAACTCAAAACCCGGGTGAATGAAGATGTCCGTGCTGCCCTGCGTGGCGATGACCTTCCCATGATCACGTGCCACCGTCTCCAGCGTGCGCAGCGCGGTGGTACCCACGGGGATGACGCGTTTCGCCTGTTGAATCGCCTGTGCTGTGGCTTCTGAAACTTCATACACCTCCGAGTGCATCTTGTGCTCGGCGATGTTTTCCACCTTCACCGGCTGGAAGGTGCCCACGCCCACATGCAGCGTCACAAAGGTGTGGGGCAGGGGACTCAGCACCTCCGGCGTGAAATGCAGCCCCGCCGTCGGCGCGGCAATGGAGCCTTCGCTCCGTGCAAACACCGTCTGGTAGCGCTCGCGGTCCGCAGGTTGGTCCTCGCGCCCCATGTAGTGTGGCAGTGCCAGGTGGCCGTGCTTCGACTCATCCACCACGCGGTCAAACTCGATGATGCGGTCGCCGTTTTCCTCCGCGATCTGCAGCACCGTGCCCGTGGCCTCGCCGATGGAGAACGTGTGGCCCACGCGGAATTTCTTCCCCGGCTTGACCATGCAGCGCCAGCGCGTGGGTGTGAGCATCTGCACGCGCAGCACCTCGTAGCCTTTGTCGGTAAAGTAGCGTGCGGGCACCACGCGCGTGTCATTCAGCACCAGCAGATCTCCCGCTTCGCGCGAGATGAACTGCCCCACGTCGCGAAACATCCGGTGCTCGATGCGCCCCTCCTTCCGGTGCACCACCATCATCCGCGATGCCGAGCGCTCCGCCAGCGGCTCACTGGCGATCAGTTCAGGCGGCAGGTGGTAGTCGAAGTCGGAGGTGAGCATGGATGGGTTGACGGTTGTTTACAGTGGTTGACGGTGGTTGACAGTAGTTTTTCCAAGCCGCGCACAGCAGGCCGCATCCCCAACAACTGTCAACGCTTGCGCAGCAAGCCTTCAGCCATCGTCAACCACCGTCAACAGCCGCGCAGCGGCACCGCCTGTCCGATTTCCCCCAAACTTTGTCCTTCCCATCTGCCGCCGCTCCCGCCTATAAAACCGGCGTTCACACCTCAACCATCATGCCTGCCAAAAAGCTCAACATCGCCGTCGTCGGCCTCGGATTCGGGGCGGAGTTCATCCCCATCTGGCAGCGCCACCCGCTGACCACCTGCTACGCCATCTGCCAGCGCGATGAAAAGAAGCTCAACACCATCGGCGATGCCTTCGACGTGGACGTGCGCTACACGGATTTCAAGGCGATGCTCAAGGACCCGAACATCGACGCGGTGCACATTAACTCCCCGATTCCGGATCACGGCTGGATGAGCATCGAGGCGCTCAAGGCGGGCAAGCACGTGGCCTGCACCGTGCCGATGGCCACCAGCATCGAAGACTGCAAAAAGATCTGCGATCTCGTGAAGAAGACCGGCCTCAAGTACATGATGATGGAGACCGTCGTCTATGCCCGCGAATACCTCTTCATGAAGGAGCAGCTGGACAAAGGCACGCTGGGCAAGCTGCAGTTCGTCCAGGCCTCCCACCAGCAGGACATGGACGGCTGGCCGAACTACTGGCCCGGCCTCCCGCCCATGTGGTACGCCACTCATTGCGTCGGCCCCGTGGCAGGGCTCATCGGCCATCCTGCGGAATACGTGAGCTGCTTTGGCTCCGGCACCGTGCGCAAAGAGCTGCAGAAGCACTACGGCTCGCCCTTCGCCGTCGAGACCGCGCACATCAAGTTCAAGGGCACGGACGTGAACGCCCGCATCATTCGCAGTCTTTTTGACACCGCCCGCCAGTACCGCGAGAGCATCGACGTCTATGGCGACAAAGTCTCCATCGAGTGGCCGCTCGTCGAACACGAGCCGCTGGTGATGCACCGCGCCAAGCTGCCCGAGCACAAGATCCCCAAGCTGGTGAAAGCGCCCGACTTCGCCAAGCGCCTGCCCAAGCCGATCCAGCGCTTCACCACCAAAGGCGTGTATGATCTCGGCAAGAAGACGCACCTCAGCTTCACCCAGGGCAGCGGCCACGGCGGCAGCCATCCGCATCTGGCGCATGAATTTGCCAGCGCCCTCGCTGAAAAACGCCAGCCCTTCCCGAACGCCACCCAGTCCGCCAACTGGACCTGCGTGGGCCTCTGCGCCCACCAGTCCGCCATGTCCGGCGGCAAGATCGTGAAGCTGCCGCCCTTCACGCTGAAGTGAGTGATCTCTGGCGCGCAGCTGAGCGGATCTTCTCTGCCATGCTCGCCGCTGCGGGTGCGCCTGGGCCACCCTGGCCTGGGGATGACGGCGGCCTTTCCTGCTCGGCGTCCTGCCGGTCGAGCTCGCGCAGATAGGGCGGCAGCCTCTGCACTTCACCGCGATCAGTTCCACGAAGGTGGCTCATGCCTGGCGTTGTTGCATGGCTTGAGCGCGAATGTCAACCTGACCGGGGTGTTTTCACACAGCCTTTCAAGCCAGCGCTCCCAAAAACGCCAGTGGCGGGAGGCGGTGGTTTTCAAAAACCTGGCTAGTAGTTGAACAGCACCACGGGCAGGCTGTGGCCCACCTTTTCGCCCTGTCTGGCGCGCAGCAGCTGCTCCAGCTCACGGGCCCATTCCTTGGTGGCAAAGTGGGCCTGGCCGTTGCGGAAGAAGTCCTGGATGGAGATGAGCACCACCACCTGGGCGTACTCCTTGTCGGCAAACTCAAACACCGGCTGGCGGCTGCGGGGCTCCACCACACGGCCCTCGATGGCGGTGTAGCCACGGGTGTTTCTCAGGGACACCTCGCCGCCAAAGTTGAGCGTGAAGAAATCCACCGCCTGCCGGGTGATCAGACCCGTGTAGGTGTTCGGCCCCCACTCCAGCAGGGACAGCTCCAGCGTCAGCGCATCCGGGGCAGGGGAGTCCACCACGGTATAGCGCGGGTCCTTGGACTTGCGGAAGGCATCTTCAAACTGGTCGTGCATGTACTTCGCCAGGGCGGGCAGGTGGCGTGTGCGCCAGCCGGCATCGTGCTCCACGGCGGCCACCAGTGTCTTGTCCGGCCGCACGTTTTCATACACTACGGGGGCGACGTAGATCTTGCGGCATTTGTCGGCGGCGGCCTGCTGCTGCTTGTTGGTCGTCCACCAGTTGCCCAGGAAAGGCGAGCGCTTGTCCTCCTTCAGCTCCTTGGCATGCGTCAGAAAGCCCGAGGGCTTCACCTCCACGGCGGCCACCACGCTCTTGGCGGTGCGGCACGAGCACAGGCACAGCGCCAGACAGCCCAGCAGAGGCACCAGCCAGTGGGGAAGAGGAGAGCCAGGGGGAAAGCTCATGCCTCCCACCATGCACAGGACACCCCGTCTGTGCATGGGAAAAAGCAGAGCGATTTCTGTCATTCGCCATTCACGCAGAGAATATTCGACACCACGGTCATTAAAGTCGAATTCTCCTGAAACTCAGGGGGAAAGCAGCTGAATCAAGGATGCAGAATACTTTGCCACCTGCTTGCGCGAGGGGGAATCGGACAGGTTGGCCAAATTGTCGGCAATCTTCACAGACCGCGCAATGGGGTTTGCCTTGGCTCGCAGAATGGCGGTGGGGTAATCTTCGCCATCTTGATGTGTCAGAGCCTGTACAGCGTCTGCAATCTGCAGATCGAAGAGTTCTGCCAGCCGAGCATGCGTCATGCCTGTGTCTTCAATCGTGTCATGCAGCCAGGCGACGGTGATTTCCAGCTCTCCGCCTCCCAGCTTCTTCACGATCCCGGCCACATTTTCAGGGTGCACAATGTAGGGCGTTACACCATCATTCCGCGTTTGATGACTGTGGCATTCGGTGGCGATCTGGCGGGCAAGTTCAATTCGTTCTGTCTTCATTCTGACAACTTGGGTAAGCTTGCCGTAAAGAGGGCGCTATTCCGTCGGACATCAAGCCTGCGCCAGCAACATCGTTTCACCCAAATCTGCCACAGCCTCTCCATGCGATACATCACCCGCGCAGCGGCCGCACTCATCTTTGTGCCTCTATTCCTGGCGCTGCTCTTCATGATGCCCCTGGAGTTCTGCATCTCCTCCTGGCATCTGTGGCGGGCCGATGCCACCACCGCGGGCAGAGTCATCTCCTCCCAGCAGAAGAGCCACCATGGCAACTCGCTTTCCCTCATCCGCTACAGCTACACGGTGAGCGGGCGCAGCTTTGAGAGCGACAGGGTGCGGGCGGGCTGGATCAGCAACAAGGGCTATGAGGCCGGTGGCGGAGACCTCGCCGAATCGCTGAGCGCAGGCAGCGAGGTCGCCGTTCGTTACGACTCAGCGCATCCTGAGTTTGCCCTGCTCGAGTATGGCTGGCCAAAGTGGAGCGTGGGTTTCAGCCTGGTGGTGTGGGGGCTTTTGCTGGGAGGCCATTTTTTTGATCTCACGGACCTCAGGCCCGACAGCCATTTCTGGTTTGGCCTCACCCGTGGAGCATGCCTGCTGGGCTTCGTGATCATCGCACTGCTGCCTCCGACCGTCGAGCCCAGGCGGGCCCTCCCGCTGCTGGGAGCCTGGCTGGTGTTCAGTGCCATGGCTGGACTTTACGGCCGGTTGCGATATCCTCGGCAGTCATGAGCAAACTCCGCGTCGAGAGCTTCACCCTTTCCATCGATGGCTTCGCCGCAGGCCCTGAGCAGAGTCTGGAAAATCCGCTCGGCATCGGTGGCACGGCGCTGCATGGCTGGGCCTTTCCGACGCACACGTTTCAGTCGCACCTCTTCGGCAATCCGGACGGCGAGAAGGGGATCGACGACGACTTTGCCGCGCGCGGTTTCCACAACGTGGGTGCCTGGATCATGGGGCGAAACATGTTTGGCCCGGTGCGTGGTCCCTGGCCGGATGAGAGCTGGCGCGACTGGTGGGGGGACAATCCGGTGTATCACAAGCCCGTCTTCGTCCTCACGCATCACCCGCGTGCGCCCCTCGTCATGGAAGGCGGCACCACCTTTCATTTCATCACCGAGGGCATCCACGCTGCGCTGGAGCAGGCCCGCGCAGCCGCCAACGGCCAGGACGTCCGCATCGGCGGCGGTGCCTCCACCATCCGGCAATACCTCCAGGCGCGGCTCATCGACGAACTCCACCTCGCCATTTCACCCGTCCTCCTCGGCACAGGCGAGCGCTTGTTTGATGGAATCCACCTGCCAGACCTGGGCTACACCTGCACGCAGCATGTGGCGTCGGAGCGTGCCACTCATGTGGTGCTGAGCCGCACGTAATGGGTGAATCCAATGCGGTCACAGGACGTGAATGCCCCTTCATTCCCTCCCTGACACCATCGCAGGGCGCACGGTGTGTTTGATGGGCCAGGAGGCACGTTCGGGGCTGGGGTAGGGGCCTGTTTTCTCCAGCGGGATGGGCTTGAAGCCGAGCTTCCAAGCTGGCGAATCTTCCTTGATCCGAAAGTCACCCTGCGTGGCGTTCATAAAATGGGGATCTTCATCGACCAGATTGTTTTCAAAAGTCACCAGCGGTTTGGCCACGTTGGCCAGGCTGCTCCACACGCCGCCCACGCAGATGTTCCGCGCGATGAGGTGGCCCTTTGGCAGCATTGGCTCATCCTCCAGGATGGTCACCAGCCGGGGATACCTGCCAGCCCATAGTTCACTCTTGTACGGCATCTGATCCAGCTTGGCCTTCAGGCGGTCAAACCACACCTGGCCACGTGTGGACACCTCCACCGCAGGCTGGCAGTCCACGAAAACGTTGTTGGTGATGGTGCAGTCCCGCCCGCAGGTGGACACCGCCGCCTTCATCGCCTGGGCGGAGTTTTCGATCTTGTAGAAGACATTGCCGGTGATCTCCGTGCCGCTGTTCATGTCATCCAGATACACCGCGAGGCAGCCGCCCCTGTTCAGGCCGCTGAGGTGGTGCAGGTAGTTGTGGCGGATCACCGTGCCGCGCTCCGTCCAGTCCTCTCCTGCGTAGATCGCGCCGCCGTCATTGGCCTCGTAGCACACGCTGTGAATTTCGTTGAACTCGATGCGGTGGTCGTTGCCGGTCCACCACAGAGCCTGATGCGGGGCGTTGTCGATCAGGTTGTGGCTGGCCACATTTCCCACGCCGTTGATCTTCAGCGCCGGCTTGGTCATGCGCTTCCAGCGCGAGTAGTGGTGGATGTGATTGTTGTCGATCACCAGATGGCCCGGTGTCAGCGTCTTGCGGTCGCCGCCGGTGAGGTGGATGCCGCCGTAGCCGAGCTCCGAGAGATCGCATCCGGCGATCCTGCAATTCTGGCCCCGCACATCGATGCCCCAGCGTCCCGCATTGCGGACCGTGCAGCCGATGATCTGGACGTGCTCCACGTTTTTGAGATGGAGGGCCGTGCCCTGGCAGGCTTCAAAGATGAGGCCGCGAAAGCTCACATGCGCGAGGTCGTGCATGAAGAGCAGGGTGGGCGCCACAGAGATGATCGCCTTGCCCTGGCTGAGCGGCGCGGGTGGCCAGAAGTAGAGAATGCCCGAGTCGCGGTCATGGTACCACTCGCCGGGGCTGTCCAGCTCCGGCAGCAGGTTGAAGGCGTGATAATGCTGCCCCTGCCGGTAGCCTTTGGCCGGGTAGGGCGGTGCGATGGTGATGACATGGCGGCCCGCATCGATCGATTCGATGGGCTGGCGCGCATCATTCCACTCCCAGTACCAGCAGCCGTGCAGCCAGCCGTCCTTTTCATGCACCCAACGGCTGGGGCGGTCGCCCTCATAAACGATGCGCCCCGCCTTGCTGACTCTGAGTCCTCCGGGCGCAGTCTCCGCTTGATCATCGTCCACGTCCTTGATCAGCGCAGAGCCATGATTGGGCCAGCGCGCCAGCGTCATGACCTTGTCCTGAAAGAAGAGCTCCAGGCGGTCATGGTTCTCATCATCCGGCCCCACCGCCGAGCCCAGTTTTTTGACGCCCAGGGCGTTCAAGTCGGCCTGCAGCACCTGTGGCCGCGCCGCCTCGTCGATGCGCTTGAGCACCTCGGGGTCCGTCACCGGCTTGAACCCCGTGACCTCCACGCCACCCGTGATCCGCACCTCCTCGCCCGCCCGTGCCTGCCACACGATGGGCGCGCTCTCCGTGCCGGAATCCTCCGGCTCCAGCAGGAGATTGGCCGTCTGAGGATACACCCCGCCGCGAATCTCCACCACGATCCCGCCCGCAGGCAGCCCCTGGGTCTTCCGCAGCTTGCGGATCTCATTCCGCGCCCGGCCCAGCGTGGCAAAGCAGCCGTCCGTCTTCGCCGCATTCGGGGCGTCCAGCGTGCCGGACCACGCATCATTGCCATCCGGCCCCACATGCAGGGTCAGGGCCAGGCACGGTGCGGCCCATGCCAGCACCGCCAAAAGGGCCGCCCTGAGCGGAAATGACAAACAGGAAACCTGGGGCACAGCGGGGAATTTCATGGGGAGGGAGTCATACGAACCTCCCCGGCCTTTTTATGGCCATAGATTCCGCAGCCTGCACTTCAAAAGCAGGCTTGTTGCTATGAAACAGGCAGCGTCCTCGCCATCCCGCTCAAGTCACGACACCCAGAAAGCCTTCGGAGAAAAGTTTACATGGTCTGTGATAGCCACCACGACATCCCTTCGTTGTACGCAAACACATCTGCTCATCTCATGCGCTGGTGCCTGTTTATCCCGAACCTCCTGATCCTGCTCATGCTCGGCATGGAGCAGTGCTGCTGGAGCGGTGCCGCCGTGGTGAAGGATGCCGCGCCTCTGGTCTGCGTACTCGATGACGATGAAACGGAGCTGAAGCAGGATCTGGTGCCTGCGCATTCACTTTTGGAATGCGACCCGCTGACTGCGGCGGGCTGGCAGGGGATGCCACGGCAGGTCTCTGCAGGCTGGGTGCTGCTCCAAGGGGCAGGGGCATGGGAGATCCACACCGGCCTGCGCCGCCACCGCTGGCTGTGCCGGGAGCGCTGTTGAGGGGTGGCCGCCGGTCTCCGCCTTCATATCACAGCGCGGCTGAGTTGAGCTGACCTCGTCATCTCATGCCGCAGTTTCCACTCACCGCTCAGTGAGGTCATCCCATTTACCACCCACTTTCATGAATACTCGTCTTGCCATTCTTTGCAGTCTTTTGCTGGCCGGTGCCGCCTCGGCCGGTTCTGTCGATGTCGCCGTCAAACCCGAGGTCGAAAAAAAATCAGCCGACATCACCAAGGAGGAATACGTCAGCGCCCATTGGCTCAGGGTGCGCATCACCAATTTCACCGGCACCAAGCTCGATGGAGTGACGCTGAAATGGGCCCTCTACGCCGCCAACCTCCGGCGCGGTGCGGACACCGTCTCCGTTGAGAAATCCGGCGAAATGAAAATCACCGTGGACTCCAACGGCCGCTACCTGGACGTGGAGACCCCCAAGGTGGCCTTTGACTACGTCCGCACACACAGCGAGCGCTCAGGCAGGCGAAGCTACAAGCTCGTGGAAGAGTCCGGCAAGAAGTACCACGGCTTCCATGTCCAGGTGCTGAACGGCACCGAAGTCCTCGGCGAGGCCGTCAGCGAGTCGGTACGGAAGCAGCTGAAGTGATCCGTGGCTCTGCTCAGGGTGGCGAGAGACAGCGCCTAAGGCGCGCGGGCCTCCGAGCCCGCAGCAAAGCGCAAACACACAACGCTCTTCAGTCTCCGCCCCCCGCTTTGTCGGCCACCCAGCCGATGGCAGGTCCTCCAGCCTCCCATCGGCTCCATTCATCCGCCTTTCAGTCACTCCACAAGCATCGTCCTGCTTGAGGCGCTGGATGTCCCTGAAAATCCTGCGCCGTGCGGGTGGCACCCGCTGCGGGCTCGGAGGCCCGCGCGCCGTCGGAGGCTCTGCGCACCTGCTACCACTTCATGCCATCCGCTGCCACGCCCCCAAAAGTTTCCAGGTTTCCATGCCTAGACACGGAAACTTGGAAACTTTTTCCAGGGTGAGCAGGGCATGCATGAATGCTGCCGCAACCCATTGCAATGCATAGAAATAGGGCGCCGGGCTGCATGCCAAATGCCTGGCGTTGTTTTGCGACGGCTGATTTTTTCCGGAATAAAACCCGCATATCACTCATCTTGCACTCACTCGGGGATGTGTCCGCGAATGGTGAACCACGATGAGTACGAATGATGGCTAATATTCAGTTGCACGAGGGGGACAGGGCTGACTTGCTGCCTTTGTTCCGCATGGCGGATGAGTCCGAAAGTGAAATACAGAGCTACTACATGCTTGGGGATGTTTTGGTCGCATTGATCGACAGCGAAGTCATCGGAATGGCCCAGATTGAGAAGGTGGGTGCCACCGCACAGATCATCAGCCTAGCGGTCGTATCGAGGCACCAGCGGAAGGGCATTGGGAGCCGCCTTATCGAAGAATCGGCGAACTACTGCCGCCTCAATGGACTCAGCCGCCTTATGGTGTGTGCCGCATCCTGGGAAGATGAAAACATCGCCTTCTACCTCAAGCGAGGCTTCCGACTTTTCAATGTGGAGCAGGGCTTCTTCACCCCTGAAAAGGGCTACGCCATGCTTGGAGACCAAGTTCAGTTCGAGATGCAAGTGTGACGGCATCTGAGTGCTCAATGCCTCACATGAATGGCACAGGGTTAAGCCCCGTCATCGCTGAAGATAAGTGTCATGCGGCAGCCATTGCCGCCAGAGAATGGCACACTAAACACCTGGCATCTTTTCTCCATTTCTGAAAGACTCCCGCCTATGCCCATCACCAAACACGTCCGATTTGTCGCCACACTGCTGATCGGTGTCGCTCTGGGGGCAGCCCTGACCGTAGTCTATCTGAGGCAGCCTGGAGAGGTGGCCAAGGAGGTCCCAAAGGAGGTGGCCAAACAGTCACGACTGAGCCTCAAAGTCTTTCATCCCTTTCCCTCCGGGTGGCTATTTCCGCCAGATTTCCACATCGAAGGAATCATCCCTGATGCCTCCGACCTCCAGGCGCTGCAGACGCCAGCCCGTGTCACTCTCCACCCACGATGCAAGGCCGATGTGCCTGATGCCATACAGATTGCGGGCTTCCATTTTATGCCACAGGGAACCGAAGTTTCCGGCGAGCCACGGACGAACCTCCTCGACCTGACACGCTCCATCAGCGCCTACGGCCCGCCCTCCATGTGCGCTTTCGGCCCAGGGGTGCTGATGCGCTGTGAAGGGAAGGGGCACGTCCTCGACCTCTTGTTCTGTTTCTCCTGCGATGACGTCCATGCCTTCAGAGGTCCGAAGCATGAGCAGGCCTTCGGTGCCGGCATGTCAGACCTTGGCCGCAGGCTCTTCCTGCAGTATTTCACCCTCGCTCTGCCCGAGAATGCCGAGCTGAAAGCTCTCTACCAAGCCTACGATCTGCCCACAGACATCCCGCCCGTCAGGCTTCGCTGACGCCGTGGCAAAACTCCGGCTGCAGCGGCTGACTCCTGCGCTTAGCAGCCCCGCGAAAAGTTGCCGCGAGTGCCAAATGCCTGGCATCTTTTTCGGTGGTGGACAACCAGCCTCACCTCACTGGCTCCGCTGTTTCCTCCTCATGCGCTCAGCTGCCACACCCCAAAAAGTTTCCAAGTTTCCGTGTCTAGGGATGGAAACCTGGAAACTTTTTTCCGGGGGCCATCAGGGCAGGGATAAAGGCTTGGCATGATTGGCCTCTTCTGGTCTTTTCCCACTCATGTCACGCGCGCCTGCCGAGGCATGCTTGAATGTCCCCGTAACCCGTTACAATACAGATGGGGAGGTTGTACAAATGCACACTAAACGCTTGGCGTTTTTTATATAAACCTTTTAACTTGAATGATATATGATGGCGCAAGCGGACCCCAAGTAAGAAAGTGACCATCGCCAAAAGGCATGCTCTCACGTTCTGCACCATCACTTTCGACGGGATTTGATTTAATAGTTTGTAGAATGGAAGGGCAGCCGTGGAACCAACTTTCGATCAACGAGAAAATCGTGGTAGAGTTAGGATCCTCTAATGAGCTTGATGGGAACTCGAACTTCACTTTTTCAACCTGTTTTGTTCCATCAGCTTGTTGGACAGTTGGGTTGACCTCCAGAGTTGATAGTCCGTTTGCACCTTGAATCGTATAGTAGGATTTGCCATGCAGCGCCTCGTGACCAGGATAACGAAATGCTTGTGAAATATTAGAGCGGACCGTGTCAAGGGTGGCAGACATAGAGTTGAGTCGGATGGTTATAAAAAACGCGCCGGAGTTCTTGGGCTCCGGCGCGTGGTGTCTGGATGCTGAGAACAACCAGACGACTGAAAGGTTTCAGGATCAGCAAAAATACAAATTCACACCCAGCCTTAGGTTTCAAGGGGCATCTGTCAAAACTTCCGAATGCAAACAACTATATATTACATTGATTGTATGTAGTTAATTAATCTGCCATTTGGATGCATTTTGCGCAGGATATGACACCCGCAACCACCTACCCCAGCAGCTCCAGGGTCCGTTTCTCCTGGGCGCTGCTGAAGGCGGTGTCCACGATCTGCTGGCCGATGCGGGAGATGTCCAGGCGGAGCGGGCCGATGAGGGGTGCGCCGGTTTCCAGGTGGTGGATGACGTTTTCGATGGGGTTGCGATTGGGCGAGACCACGGGGTCCACGGGCAGGTCGTAGCCCTCCGGGCGGGCGCGGGTCTGCACGCGGATGGTGGGCTCGTAGTCGTAGCACGAGATGGTGCCGTCGGTGCCCTTGAGGACGAAGCCGCACTTGGGCTGGGGCTGGTGGGTCCAGGGATCGGTAAAGGTGCCCCAGCGGGTCTCGGTCTTGCTGAGGCCCAGGCGATAGCGCAGCACGGCCACGGCGTGCTCGTCCACCTCCAGGCCCTCGGGCTGGTTCCAGGTGCAGGTGACCTCCAGGGGCGACTGCCCGCCGAGGTGCCAGGTGCCGAGGGTGGCGCCGTAGCCCATGTAGTCGAGCAGGGATCCCCCGCCCTGCGCCTTGCTGTAAAACCAGCTGGCGGATTTCTCGGCGGCGGAGGGCTCTTTTTCGATCTTGTCCGCGCCGTGGCAGAGCGGGCCGCGATTGCCGCCGTGGTGGTGGAATTCGCGCACATCGCCGATGACGCCCTCCTGGATGAGGCAGTGGGCGGTCTGCTGCCCGGCATCCCACACGAGCGGCCAGTTGACGGTGAGGAGCTTGCCATGCGGCTGCATGGCGGCCACCATGGCGTCGGCCTCGGCCAGAGATCCGGCAAAGGGTTTCTCCATGATGATGTGGGTGCCGTACGGGGCGATCTTGGAAACCCAGTCGCCATGGCAGGAGGCGGCGGGACAGAGCACGACGATGTCCGGCTTGGTCTGCTCCATGCAGGCGCGGTAGTCGGTAAAGACCTGGTCCGGGCGCAGGCTGAAATTCCGCGTGGCCTCGACGAGGCGCTCGGGCTTCTCATCGCAGATGCCCACGATCTCCGCCTGGGGGTGCTCGGAGGTCTGGCGCAGCAGATCGCCCATGTGGAAGTGGTCAAAGTTGATGCCGGCGATGCGCCATTTTTTGCTCATAGGAAGGTCGGGAAAAGGAGGGGCAGGCATCGAAGCCGAGACAGGCCGGGATGACAAGCCCACAAGTACGGGCGCGGGGGCGGGATTCATGCAGCCCGGTAGAGACTGGCTGGGGCTCTGGGGGCCCGTTGATCTCGCACCGCAGAGATGGGAAAAACGCAGAGAAAGACATTCCAAGGCAAAATCTCTGCGTTTATCAAAACTCTGCGGTGCAAAATCAGGCGTTTGGCAAAGGTGCTGCAGCGCGAATGTGAATACCGTTTCGAGCGGTATAAGGTATTCCAATTCACTGTTTTTCAGTTTTTAGAGCACGTCTTATTCATGTCGAATCAAAGCGGATACCCCAGAATACTCAGTGAGGAAACGAAGATCAGGGGGACACCCGGTGGCTGCTTGAGGACAAGCAGCCCTGCCCCGTCTGCTCTTTTCGCTTCCCCCGTTGCACTTCCCGGCTTTCATCCCAGCCCCATGGCCGCCAATGAAATCCGCGACACGCCCGGGCGACTGCTGCTCGGCTGGGCGGTGCTGATGGGATCGCTGGTGCTGCTGGCGTGGCGCATCCACCTGCGTCCGGCGGATTACGAATGGACGGAGTACCCCACGGCGCTGGGAGACGCGCGGTACTACACCGCCCCGCTGGGCAAAGACGACCGCTACGAGCCCAACCTGCACCTGCCCGGCCAGGACAAGGGCCTCTTCCGCCGCAGCCTGGAGCCCGTGGATCTGGAGGATGCCGCCATGCTGAAGCTGGCGCTGGATGCCAGCGGCCGCCATTTTATCTACCAGCCTGCACCCCCATCAAGCCCCAGGTCCCCTGCCCCCACGCCCCCGGCCGAGGCGGCGGTCTATTACCTGAAGGCGGGCGAGAACCGTTACATTGAGTTCGGCGCACGGAAGTTTTACCCACCCTACGAGCCCAAGGCGCGAGCACCGTGAAGGGCGGTACTCCCTCAGAACGAACCGGAATGGCGAACGCTCACCGTCCAATATAGCGGATGAGCTGATTTAATGACTCTAATTGTTGATATAGAGTGATAATTAACACCTTTTCACCATTCTTTCAGCATTGAATCGACGCCTTCCCAAGGCTGCTGAGTGGTGCTTAAAACCCGCCTGAGGGGCATGCTAGGCCAGCATTTCCATGACGAGGTCCGGGGCGGCAAAGCAGATCATGAAGGCGTAGATGGCGTCAAACCACACAACGGAGAGAGCGGCCCCGATATAGATCACCCCCACCACCGGGTAGCCGATGATGCGCAGCAGCCAGGAGGACTTGGGGCCCTTGAGCGCTTCCCACAGGCTGGAAGCATCGCCAGTGCTGGGAAAGGAGTGCATGGCCACAGACAACCCCAGCCAGCCGAGCAGCAGGTCAAGCGGCTCCATAGGCGTGCTCTCCACACGGGCCAGCGCCACTGGCAGGCAGATGAGCATGCCCACGATGGAATTGAGCAAAAACGGAGCCACCGAGATGAGGAAGTGCTTCCAGCCGGAGGAGGCCTGGTCATGGATCACATAGCCCGAGGGATTGCCCACACGAAAGTAGCAGACTTGAAGGACCGGCGTGCCCGTGAGGCGGCACATGAGCTGGTGTGCAGCCTCGTGCACGATGACGCCGGGAAAGGTGACCAGCGAGATGAGGAATCCAGGAATGAAAAACATGGTGGACGCGGGATGGGAGGCTCAGCGGGTCTGCAGCTGGATGGGGGTGTTGTTCAGATTGAGCGATCCTGGCACAGACTGCGGGGGCGGGGTCTGCTGGAGCTGGAAGCCGCTGAGGGAGGAGCCACCGCCGGACTGGATGTCAAAACGGTCCTGCTGACCGAGAGTCTGGAGGTAGGTGGGCTGGGTGCCGCTGGTGGGCCATGCCTGCTGCGGCCCGGCACGGCGGGCTGCCGCCTGCAGGCTGTCGTAAATGGAATTGGCACGCGCGGTTTCAGCCCGGGATGCCTGCCGACCCGAGAGGGTCTTCATGGTCTGCGCCGCCTCCTGCAGATGACCGCTGTACACGGCCGCCTCGGCGTAGTTGAGCAGCGTCTGGGTGTCTCCGTGCTGAGCGATGACGCTGTGGTAGTCCTGATAGGCCTGCTCCCATTTCTCCTGGTGCAGCATTTTTTTGGCATGAGCCAGATGCAGAGCTGCCTGCATGCGCTCCTGCGACAAAGCCAGCGAGACCACCACCATGACTGCCACGAGAGCGGCGGCGGCTTTGACCCACATGGGAAAGGGAAACCGCACCAGCGCCATGCGGCAGGGCTCGCACACGGGGAGCTGGGTCAGTGTGCTGAGGTGGATGGAGCCGCACTGGGCGCAGGACTTGGGGGCTTCCTCGGCGGGCGGATCGGCGTCTGTGGGCGGCAGCGGTGGCGGTTCGCTCATAAGTTAAATCAATGGCTTAGACCATTTCAGGATAGAGATGAAACCACAAGTGATTTCCGCCACAAGAAATTTCCCATGTTTCCGGCACAAGAACGGCTCGTGAATTGAGCTTGGCACCCCCATTTTTCTCCCTTTACTCCGCCCTCCCCTAATCCCTCTTTTTCCCCCTCAAGACATCCTCAACACACGCTCATGCCAATCGCCCGCGCCCTGCTCTCTGTTTCTGATAAAACCGGCCTGCTCGACTTTGCCAAAGGACTGGCAGCGCTGGGCGTGGAACTGCTCTCCACCGGCGGCACCTCGAAGCATCTGAAGGACGGCGGCCTGACGGTCACAGACGTGTCTGACCACACCGGCTTTCCGGAGATGTTTGACGGTCGTGTGAAGACCCTGCACCCCAAGGTGCACGGCGGCCTGCTGCAGCGCCGTGACAATGACGAGGACAAGAAGAACGCCCAGAAGCACAACATCCCCTGCATCGACCTCGTGGTGGTGAATCTCTACCCCTTTGAGCAGACGATCGCCAAGAAGGATGTGACGCTGGAGGAGGCCATCGAGAACATCGACATCGGCGGCCCGTCCATGCTGCGCAGCGCGGCAAAGAACCACCGCTGGGTCACGGTCATCACCGATCCCGCCGACTACGCCGTGGTGTTGGAAGAGATGAAGGAGCACGCCGGAGACACCACGCTGGCCACCCGCGAGCGCCTGGCCTGCAAGGTCTTTCAGCGCACCGGAGCGTATGACTCCGCCATCGCCGCCTACCTGAACAAGGAACAGACCACGCAGAAGACCTTCAACCTCAGCCTGCCGCTCTACGCCGAGCTGCGCTACGGGGACAATCCGCACCAGAAGACCTCCCTTTACGGCAACTTTGGCGACTACTTCGTCAAGCTGCACGGCAAGGACCTGAGCTACACCAATGTGCTGGACATTCACGCTGCGGCTGAGATCGCGCTGGAATTCCGCCGCCCCACCGTGGCCATCCTCAAGCACACCAACCCCTGCGGCGTGGGCTGCGCGGACGAGGATCTGCGCGAGGCCTGGCAGAAGGCCTTTGAAACCGACAAGCAGGCCCCCTTTGGTGGCGTGATCGTGGTGAACCGCAGCATGACCATCGGCCTGGCCCGCATCATTTCCGAGATCTTCACGGACGTGATCATCGCCCCTGACTTCGACGCCGACGCCCGCGCGCTGCTGCAGAAGAAGAAAAACCTGCGCCTGATCCAGATGCTGCCCGGCGTGGCCGAGGCGCTGAGCGAGCCGATCATCCGCTCCGCCCCTGGCGGCGTGATGGTGATGGACAGCGACCCGCGCGCCCTGGGCCTGGACGACCTGGAGTCCAAGGTGAAGACCATCCGCCCGCCGACCCGGGACGAGCTGGAGGCCATGCGCTTTGGCTGGCGCGTGGTGAAGCACGTGAAGTCCAACGCCATCGTCTTCGCCACCCACGACCGCACGCTGGCCATCGGCGCCGGACAGATGAGCCGTGTGGACTCCTGCCGCATCGCGGTGTGGAAGGCCAAGGAGGCAGGGCTTTCCCTCAAGGGCAGCGTGGTGGCTTCAGATGCCATGTTCCCCTTCCCGGACGGCCTGATCGCCGCCGCAGAAGCCGGTGCCACCGCCGCCATCCAGCCCGGTGGCTCGGTGAAGGACGAGGAAGTCATCAAAGCCGCAAACGAGCACAAGCTGGCGATGTGCTTCACCGGCGTGCGCCACTTCCTGCACTAGGAATGAGGCGTCGCTGAAAATGCGGCGCAGAGACAGATCCCAAGGCCAAGGTGGGCGCAGAGTCCATCTTGGCCTTTTTTCCACCTCAGCAAGGCAGCTCCGCCCGCCAGGCGGAGGACCTGCATCTGGGTGCTTTTGCTCCTTGTGCGGAGGCCGCTCCCGTTCATGCGTTAGGAGCATGCCGCTCGCTTATTATCTGCACGACCTCAGTCCTTTTGTTTTCAAGATCACGGACAAAATCGCCGTGCATTGGTACGGCCTGGCGTATGTGACGGGCTTTTACCTCACCTACCGCGTGATGCTCTTCCTGGCCAACCGGGGACTGTCCGAGATCAAGCCCAAGGAGGTGGCGGATTTCATCACGCTGGTGGCGCTGTTTGGCGTCGTGGTGGGCGGGCGTCTGGGCTACATGCTGCTCTACGATTTTGACCACTTCATCCATGAGCCGTGGGTGTTCTTTCTGCTGAACCAGGGCGGCATGGCCAGCCATGGCGGCATCGCAGGGGTGGCGCTCTTCTGCCTGTGGTACTCGTGGAAGCACAAGATCTCCTGGGTGGGCATCGGCGACACCCTGGTGTGCGGCGCGCCGCTGGGCATCTTCCTGGGCCGGCTGGCCAATTTCATCAATGGCGAGCTCTTTGGCCGGGTGACGACGGTGCCATGGGCCATGAAGTTTCCCACCGAGCTGATTCACCAGGACTTTGTGGCCCAGGGCGGCGACTCGAACCTGGCTCACGAAATCTACATGAATGGCCTGCAGCACAGCCCTGAGATCATCGCTTACTTCAACGAGAAACGCGGCGGCATCGCCGAGCTGGAGGCCGTGCTGCATCCGCGCCACCCCAGCCAGCTCTATGAGGCGCTGGGAGAGGGGCTGCTGCTGAGTGCTGCGCTCACCATCATCCGCCTGAGCTTTCCGCGCCTGCGCCAGGGCATCATCACCGGCCTGTTCTTCATCCTCTACGCCATCGCCCGCATCTCCCTGGAGTGCGTGCGGCAGCCGGACAGCGGATCTGAGCCGATCCTGGGCCTGACGAAGGGGCAGTTCTTCTCCACCTTCATGGTGGTGGTGGGCCTGCTGTTCATCGTCTATGGCATCTTCTGGGGCAAGACGCCGTCCGGGCTCCCCGTGGCGGCAGCCCCGGAGCCGGAAAAGTCCTGAGGCCGGGCCTCGTGGCTCGGGGGTGGAAAAATCTGCGTTTTCGGCATACAATAGCCGGACCCGGCGGCGTTAGGGCTGCTGGGAAAGCACATCCACATTCTCTCCCCCTGCCCACGCATGGAAACCGCCTTTGACTGGAAACGAACCTTTGAGCAGCTCTCTCCACAGCTGGTGCTGTATGCACGCCAGCTGGTGGACTCCCGCGCTGATGCCGAGGACGTGGTGCAGCAGGCCTTTGTGCGCTGGTGGCGGCGCTTTCCTGACGGGGATTCCAGCCACATCCCCCTGCTCTACGCCGCTGTGCGCACCATCGCGCTGGACCAGCGCCGCAGCGATCAGCGCCGGGTGAACCGGGAGTCGAAATCCGAGATCGCCGTGGCAGGCGAGCACGCGCCCGCCTTTGACCCGCTGCCCGAGCAGAAGGAGGCGGCAGACATCGTGGAAAAGGCGCTGCAAACGCTGCCTGAAGAACAGCGCGAGGTGGTGACACTCAAGCTCTGGGGCGATCTGACCTTCAACGAGATCGCCGCGATGACCAAGGAATCCATCAACACCGTCTCCGGCCGCTACCGCTACGCCCTGCAGGCGCTGCACAAAAAGCTCAGCCACCTGCGCGCCGACCTCCTCGGCGCCGTCCCATCCCCCTCCTCCAACATCCTTCCATTCTCACAAACAACAGCCGAAGCAATGCCATGAACAACGACATGAACGACTCCGAACTCGAGAGCCTGCTGCGCGGCCTCTCTCCGGCCAAGGCCTCCCCCGCCCTGATGCGCCGCGTGGATGAAGAACTGCAGCTCGACATGAGCTGGCTGGGCTCCACCACCCAGCGCCCGGCACGCCGTGCCACCCCGCGCTGGATCAGCTCTGTGAGCTGGGCCGCCATGGGTGCCGCCGCCGCCGTGACCGTGATGAGCTGGCTGCCGCAGCCAGCCCAGAGCACCGCCACGATGGCCTCCACGCAGACCACGGCACCTGCCGTGATGCCTGTCTCCACCTCCACTACCACCCTGCGCGAGTGGGATGAAGATGAAAGCCCGCGCCACAGCCGCAAGCAGTCTGCCGACAAGCACTTCATCGTCGTCTCCCGCGAGATGCAGACCTGGGGAGACCCCCGCTACGGCGCGCAGACGACCATGGAGATCTCCAGCAAGAACAAGCTGCTGGTGCCTGTGACCTTCCACTAAGCGGCTCCCGGAGCCTGCTTGTCGTCATCTTGGACGACTTGCCAAAACAAGCGGCGATGGCTCAATGAACCATCGCCGCTTTCTTATGAGATCGATTCTTTCGGGTCACGCTTCAGGGGCGTCTGGCCCCCTTCGCATCACTTTGCCGCGAGGGCTGTCTTGATCGCTTCCAGCACCTCTGGGGAGTCCGGCTGCACCTTGGGCTCAAAGCGCTTGAGGATCGTGCCGTCTTTGCCCACGAGGAACTTGCCAAAGTTCCACTTCACATCTCCTGGGAAGGGAGATGTGGGACCACTGAGCACCTGATAGAGCTCGCATTTGTTCGCACCTTTGACCACCACCTTGTCAAACATCGGGAAGGTCACCTTGTACTTGAGGGAGCAGAACTGCTTGATGTCGTCGTTCGTGCCCGGCTCCTGGCCGCCGAAGTCGTTGCAGGGAAAGCCCAGCACGGCCAGGCCATGCTTCTTGAATTCCTGGTTCAGCGCCTCAAGCTGCTTGTACTGCGGGGTGTTGCCGCACTTGGAGGCCACGTTCACGATCAGCATCACCTTGCCCTGATAGGTCTTCAGGGAGGTGTCTTTGCCGTCGATGTCCTTGAGCGGCACATCATAGACGGACTTGGGGGCATCTGCCGCGCTGAGAGATACGGCCAGGAGGAGGGTGGAGGCGAGGGTGAGAAGTTTCATGGACCCAAACCAACGCCGCTGCATGCAGGTGTGTTGCGGACATGTTGGATTTGGTGCTCGAGGAATGAACCGCACGCCCCCCTCCCCGCACCCTTTCAGGAGCCGTGAAGACGGCAGGGCATTACTGCGCTGCTGGTGGCACCACCTTGAGGTGCACAAAGCGGCGTCCCGTGGCTCCGGCAGGCATCGTGGCCTTCACCTGCTGAATGAGCCCGTTGTCAGACAGGACCGTTTCAGTGACGCCGGCGCTGCTCCACTGGGCAGGGTCCAGGGTGTCATTCCACTCCACGACGAAAGTGGTGCCAGAATTCACGGCATCGAGGCTTCGACTGTAGGTGTACTCCAGTGAGCCTGAGCTGCCGATGCTGGTGGAGCTGCTGGCGGCGCTGCCTGCCGAGGTGGGATTTTTGCCCGTGGCAAATTCGACCAGGTTGGGCACGCCATCGCCGTCCGGATCTGCATTGTCAGCAGCGGTGTCCTTCCCCTGTGTGGTGCCAAAGAAGGTCTGCCGCCAGTTTTGCAGCACTGTGGGCGTGGTGAAGGCGGAGGTGCCGGAGAGATAGGTGTTGCCCGCGCTGTCGATGGCATAAACCCGGTAGGCATAGGTGGTGCTGGGGGCCAGCCCGCCGGTCGGCAGGCTGAAGCTGCCGGCGGAGTTTGGCTGGCTGCTAAGGGCGATCTTGGTCACGCCGGCGGCGCCCATGCTGGGAGTGCTGTTGACCGTGGTCTGGGAGTAAATCACGCCGCGCTCAGCGATGCTCTGACCGTTCACATTTCCGACGCCCACCAGCGACACGACGGCATTGGCGAAGCTGCTGCTTGTAGAGGGCTTTCCCACGGGGGTGCTGCCCAGCGCGGCGACATTGATGGAGCTGGAGTACTGCGAGGTGGTGCCTGACGTGGTCAGAGCCAGCCCGGTGTTCCCCAGGATCGTCCCACCTGCCGCAGTCAGGCTGGTGCTCCCCACCAGTGTCAGCCCCGAGGCTGAAATGCTCCCGAGATTAAAGACGCCGCCGCTGTTGATGATGAGCGTGCCGGAGCTGGGCAGAGTCCCGATGGAGCTCAGCATGCTGGCCGCTGTGTTTGTGCTCGTGTCATAGAGCACGATCGTGGTGGGTGTTGTAGTGGTCTGCTGCGATGAGCCCGTGTAGATGGTCACAGGATTGCTGAGAGTCAGAGTGGCAGCCCCCGTCTTTACGAGTCCGTCAGTGAGATTAGAAATGTTCAGGGTGTTGCTGACATTGTTTACAAGTGAGATCGTGGCCCCTGTGTAGACATTGCTCACGTAGTTGGTGCTGCCGCTGAGAGTCAGCGAGCTGCTGAGGCTTGATGAGTCAAGGGGGGGGGTGACATTGATGGTTGTAGCCGTAGCCGCAACATTGGTGGTGGTCGTGTCAAGCACCATGCCTGCAGGCAAAGTGGTAAAGGTGGCCGCACTGCTGGCGGTAGTTAGCATGTTGCTTCCTGCCAGAGTAAGGGGGCCGCTCCCAGCCAGTGTGGTGGAGTTGTTTAGCGTAATAGTGCTTCCGCTGATGGTGCCTCCGCTGATGAACAGCACTCCGCTGGTGGTGGTCGTGGTGTCCGTGGTGGAGGAATCGGATGTTTGCGCCATGACCCCCGTCAGGAGGAGCAGCCAGGCGCCAAGGCACCACAACTGAGCCCCCGCGACACGGCGAGGGTGGCTCCTTGTTAAGAATTTGGCAGGTGGTGTGTATTTCATGCGATTTCCAGACTAGGTCAAATCCTAGCAGTTCCCTCAAGGAATGGGCAAGTCCTAAATTGTGAAAAGAAGTCACCTGCCCACCACCAGCGTCGCAAGGGGCGGGATGTCCACCATGATGCTCCATGGCTGCCCCTGCCAGGGGATCTGCTGCGCCTGGAAGCCCGCACCGGCGCTGACACCGGAGCCTGCGTAGCTGGCGGAGTCGCTGTTCAGGAGCTCGCGGTAGGCGCCGCCTTCCGGCACGCCCACGCGGTAGTCTTTGCGCACCACGGGGGTGGCATTCACCAGCACTGTCACCTGATCACCATCCGGGGCGGAGCGGGAGTAAACAAAGAGGCTGTTGTCAGCATCGTTGGCGTCCAGCCAGTGGAAGCCGCCGGGCTGGTGGTCTTTCACATGCAGCGCGGGGCGGCTGGTGTAGAGGTGGTTCAGGTCTTTGATGAGCTGCTGCAGGCCGCTGTGCTCCTCCCCCAGGAAAAGGTGCCAGTCCAGGCTGCTGTCATGCCGCCATTCATTCCACTGGCCAAACTCCCCGCCCATGAAGAGCAGCTTTTTGCCGGGGTGCGTCCACATCCATGAGAAGAACATGCGCAGGTTGGCAAACTTCTGCCAGCGATCTCCGGGCATCTTGTTGATGAGGGAGCCCTTGCCATGCACCACCTCGTCGTGGCTGAGCACGAGGATGAAGTTTTCATCAAAGGCATAGATCATGGAGAAGGTGGCCTCCCCGTGGTGGTACTTCCGGTGCACGGGCTCGTGCGCCATGTAGCGCAGGCTGTCGTTCATCCAGCCCATGTTCCACTTGAAGCCAAAGCCCAAGCCGCCGGTGCTGACGGGCTTGGAGACGCCCGGCCATGCGGTGCTCTCCTCGGCGATGACTGTGGTGCCGGGATGCTTGGCGTAGCAGAGGGTGTTCAGCTCGCGCATAAAGGCGATGGCCTCCAGGTTCTCACGACCGCCGAGATGGTTCGGCACCCACTGGCCGGCCTCGCGGGAGTAGTCCAGATACAGCATGGAGGCCACGGCATCCACGCGCAGGCCGTCGATGTGGAACTGGTCCAGCCAGTAGAGCGCATTGGAGATGAGGAAATTCTTTACCTCATGGCGGCCGTAGTTGAAAATGAGCGTGCCCCAGTCCATGTGCTCGCCCAGACGCGGGTCTTCGTGCTCATAGAGCGCGGTGCCGTCAAACTTGGCCAGACCGTGGGAGTCCTTCGGGAAATGCCCCGGCACCCAGTCGAGGATCACGCCCAGGCCGGCCTGATGGCAGCGGTCCACAAACTGGCGGAACTCGTCCGGATTTCCAAAACGGCTGGTGGGGGCAAAGTAGCCCGTGACCTGATAGCCCCACGAGCCGTCAAACGGATGCTCCGCGATGCCCATGATCTCGATGTGGGTGAAGCCCAGGCTTTTGACATAGGGGATCAAGTCGTCCGCGAGTTCAAGGTAGGAAAGCCAGCGGTTCCCCTGCTCCGCCTTGCGCTTCCATGAGCCAAAGTGCACCTCGTACACGCTCATGGGGGTGTGGTAGAGATCGCGCTGCGCACGCTTTTGAATCCACTCGTTGTCGTCCCAGCGGTAGCGGTCCAGGTCAAAGACCAGGCTGGAGGTCTGCGTGCCGTGCTGCGCAAAGGTGGCGTAGGGATCGCTCTTCAGGGTCAGGTGGCCGTGCTTGTCCACCAGCTCAAACTTGTAGTGCATCAGCTCCGTGATGCCGGGGATGAAGATCTCCCAGATGCCGGCCTCGATGCGGTTGCGCATGACGTGCATGCGCCCGTCCCAGCGGTTCCAGTCTCCCACCACGGAGACACGCTGGGCATTCGGCGCCCACACGGAGAACTGGCAGCCCGCCACACCGTGCACGGTTTTGAGCTTGGCGCCCATCATCTCCCACAGGCGCTGGTGGGTGCCCTCACGGAAGTAGTACATGTCCTGGTCCCCGAGCAGCACGCCAAAGGAGTAGGGGTCGCTCAGGCGGGTGGTCTCCCCCTCATGGGTGGTGATCTCCAGCTCATAGGTGCCTGAAGGGGTGACAGACTCAAAGAAGCCGTCTTTGTGCAGTTTCCCGCTGGCCACGCGCTCCTGGCCCACGATGACGTTCACCTCCCTGGCATAGGGATGCAAGACGCGCACCACCTGCTTTCCGCCTCCGATGCCATGTGCGCCCAGAAAGGCGAAGACATTGGGGTGGCGGGCTGCCAGCACGGACTCGATCTCGGCTTTAGGGGAGTGTGGGGTCATTGTGTTCATTCATGAAGCGTTTCGACCGGAAAGCAACGGCTCTAGCATATCGTGTACGATTCGTGACCAGGACAGGCGCGCCATCAGCTGCCGCCGCGCCTGCCGCGCCTTGACATCGGGGTGCGCCTTGATCCTGCGCGCCAGTCCTGAGGGGGATGCCGTGAGCTTGAAAAACGTGGCCCCCACCGCCACCTCACGGTGTGCAGGAATGAGTGAGCAGAAAACAGGCACGCTGTGCAGCGCCGCCTCGATCAGCGGCAGCCCGTACCCCTCCTGCATGCTGGGAAAGAACAGCAGGTCGGTCATCTGGTAGAGGCTTCGCACGTCATCATCAGACAAAGCACCTTCCAGGCCAAGAAAGCGCACGCGCCCTGTAACCCCCAGCTCTCTGGCCAGCTTTTGCAGTTCACGGAAATACTTCACTCCATCCTTCTGATGCGGGTCTGGTGCCGCAGTCACGAGGTAAAGCGCATCCGGCATCTCCGCCAGCACGCGCAGGCCATGCTCGATGTTCTTCCGCCGCACAAAGCGCGTCGGCTGCAGCAGCACAGGGCCCGCGTGCTCCTCCAGCTTCAGCGCCTGCACGCGTGGCGTCAGCCCCAGCACCGCCCCGGCATCGCATCCATTGGGGATGACGTGGATCGGCTGCTTCGTCACCCTGGCATACTCCTTCCTTCTGAAGTCCGACACCGCCACATGGACCGCCTGCGGCACCTGCGCCGACCACCGCACATCATGCACCCAGTTGATCCAGCGGATGTCCGGACGGGTGAGCGTCAGCTCGATGAGTTCCCTGGTCCACGGAAGATCAAAGGGCATGGTGAAGACATTGTGGACGATGACGGCGTCTATGGAGCGGCGACGATTCGCCGCCTTCGCAGCGTCACCAGCGGCCTCCGCAGCGCTCCAGAGTCTGAAACCTCTCTCCAGCTTCGCCTGTGCAGGATTGCGGCGGATGTAACCATTCACGAACTCCCAGTGCTCCTGGCTGCGGATCAGCCTGTCAAAATATCCCCTCTGCCACACCTGCCCGCGACTGCCCTGTGATGCATTGATGCTTTTGGCTGAGCGCTCCTTCCAGTTCTGTACAATGCGCTCCACTGGCCACCCCTCGTGAAGCCTGACCAGCACGTGCACGTGGTTCGGCATGATCACGAATGACTTCAGCGTGTAGCGCTCTCCATCAAAGAAACGCAGGGCCTGCTCCACGGCTGCCGCATGAGCCTCCTGCTTCAAGATGCAGGCCCCATGACCTTCGTCCAGCCGGTCAAGATAGCTGTCCGAGAACTGTTCATGGTAGAGAGCTTCCGTGACCGCATTCCATGGCCTCGGGTGTGCCTGCAGCCAGTCATGCCGCTTTCTCAGCCAGCCGTGGATGAACTCCTGCGGCAGTGAATCCGCCAGCCGCCAGGTGACGAAGCACCCGACTCCATCCTGATGCCAGTGCGGCAGGATATGCCGGTGCTTTTCGATAGCCCCCTGGGGGTTCATGAACGGTTTGTGGAGTGGCGATGATTCATCGCCTAGCATTTCCCTGAAGGCCGACGATTCGTCGGCGCTCCATAGCCGAACCTCATGCCCGCAGGCTGTGAGCGCAGCGGCCTGCTCGCCGATCACCCGCTCCACGCCACCGATGACGGGGGGCTTGGAGTAGTGCAGGATGGCGATGCGCATGCAGCATCATGGAGTGGCGACGATCCGTCGCCAAAAAGAATCTCTTCAACGCCGACGATTCATCGCCTGGCATTTCCCTGAAGGCCGACGAATCGTCGGCACTCCATAGCCGCACCTCATGCCCGCAGGCTGTGATGGCGATGCGCATGCAGCATCATGGAGTGGCGACGATCCGTCGCCAAAAAGAATCTCTTCAACAGCAACGATTCGTCGCCCACGACGGGCGGATCAGCGCCATGGCTGATGTCCAACCTATGAAATAACACCCGGAATTCTTGACAGAAATCCGCCTTTTGTCTTATGACATCCTTATATGAAAAATACGATGTCTTTTGCCGGTTTGTTCGTTGCTCTCCTGCTGATCGCCTCGGAAACAGTGCATGCCAAAGATGAGCACGTCCGGCTCTCCTACCCCTCCAAGGTCGAGTCCTCGAAGAGCAAGGAACGGGAGAAGCTCTTCACCCCTTGGATGTCCAATGATGCCCTGCGTACCCAAGTCGAGGAGAAACGGGGCAAGGGAGAGCAGATCCTCTATTTTGAGTACAACAGCGCTTCGACGGAAGCTCGCGCCATTTACGTGAACAAGATCAAGCTGACCGGCCCCTACTCCCGCTGGTACATGAGCACCGAGCAGGCCATGGAGGACAAGCTCAACAGCGAGATGAAGAGCGGCCTGCAGCCCGCCTTCATCGTCCGCAACACCAGCGGCACCTACGTCATGCTCTTCGTCTCCCCGGGGGATCTGGAGGCCGTGCGTGCGCAGCTCAAGGAACTGGGCATCGGCGAGCCGAGGCTGAAGAAGTAAATCAGCCCCGGCGGATTCGATTCAGCGTGGATCAAACCACGATGTTCACCAGCTTGCCGGGCACGACGATGATCTTCTTCGGCGGCTTGCCTTCCATGAACTCCTGCACGCGGGCGCTGTCCAGGGCGATCTTTTCGATCTCCTCCTTTGTCGCCTGAACGGGCACGCGGGCTTTGTCTCGCAGCTTGCCGTTCACCTGGAAGACGATCTCCACCTCGTCCTCGATGAAGGCGGCAGGGTCATACTGCGGCCATGCAGCGTCGCTCAGCAGGCCGTCCACGGCCAGAGCCGGGAACTTGCTGGCGATGCGTGCATTCAGCTCCTCGGCCAGATGCGGGGCAAAGGGGCTCAGGACTTTGAGGAAGGTCACGATGGCGGCGGCGGGTTTCACTTCCGCTCCGGTGAAGGCATTGGTGCACACCATCATCTGGCTGATGGCGGTGTTGAAGCTGAGCTTCTCAATGTCCTCGCCACACTTCTTGATGGTCTCATGCAGCGCCTTGGTGAGCTGCTTGTTGGCCGGCACGTCCTGCAGCGCGGCAGAGACGCTCCACACGCCCTCGTCATCCACTTCCATGACCAGACGCCACACACGGGCCAGGAAGCGGTACACGCCTTCCACGCCCTTCATGCTCCAGGGCTTCACCTGCTCCAGCGGGCCCATGAACATCTCATACAGGCGCAGCGCATCGGCGCCGTAGTCTCGCACCACGTCGTCAGGATTCACCACGTTGCCACGGGACTTGGACATCTTCTGTCCGTCCTCGCCCAGGATCAGGCCCTGATTCACCAGACGCTGAAAAGGCTCCGGTGTGGTGACGTAGCCCAAATCAAATAGCACCTTGTGCCAGAAGCGTGCATACAGCAGATGCAGCACGGCGTGCTCGGTGCCACCGACGTAGAGATCCACGCCGCCGGGTTTGCCGCCGCCCATCCAGTACTTCTCAGCCGCCTCGCCAACAAAGCGCTCGCTGTTCTTCGCATCGCAGTAGCGCAGGTAGTACCAGCAGGAGCCCGCCCACTGCGGCATGGTGTTCAGCTCGCGCGTGGCGGTGGCGGAGTACTGCACCCACTCCTTGGCTTTGGAGAGAGGCGGCTCGGGTGTGCCCGTGGGCTTGAAGTCTTCGAGCTCCGGCGGCATCAGCGGCAGTTCACTTTCGGGAATGCTGTGGTGGTGGCCGTCTTCCCACACGATGGGGAAAGGCTCGCCCCAGTAGCGCTGGCGGCTGAAGAGCCAGTCGCGCAGCTTGAAGTTCACCGTGCCTTTGCCCAGTCCCTTTTCTTCCAGCCAGGCGGCGATTTTCTTCTTCGCCTCGGGAGTGGTCAGCCCATCCAGGAAGCCGGAGTTCACGGCGGTGCCGTGTTCTGTGAAACCCTGCCAGTCCTTGCCTTCCGGCGGCTGCACCACCTGCTTGATCGGCAGTTCAAACTTCTTCGCGAACTCAAAGTCACGCTCGTCATGCGCGGGCACGGCCATGATGGCTCCGGTGCCGTAGCCCATGAGCACGTAGTCGGCGATCCAGATGGGGATCTGCTCGCCGTTGACCGGATTGATGGCATACGCGCCGGTGAAGACGCCGCTCTTTTCCTTGGCCAGCTCCGTGCGCTCCAGGTCGCTCTTGCGGGCGGCCTTCTCGCGGTATTGCTCGACAGCCGTCCCCTGCTCTTCTGAGACAAGCTGATCCACCAGACGATGCTCCGGTGCCAGCACCATGTAGGTGGCTCCAAACAGAGTGTCCGGGCGGGTGGTGAAAACCGTGATCGTCTCCTCGCTGCCCGCCACCTTGAACTTCACCTCGGCACCTTCGCTGCGGCCGATCCAGTTGCGCTGCAGCAGCTTGATGCTTTCCGGCCAGTCCAGGCCGTCCAGTTCATCGATCAAACGCTGTCCATAGGCGGTGATGCGCAGCATCCACTGGCGCATGGGGCGGCGCTCCACGGGGTGATTGCCGCGCTCGCTTTTGCCGTCCACGATTTCCTCATTGGCCAGCACGGTACCCAGCGCCGGGCACCAGTTCACTGGCGCGTCGCTGATGTAGGCCAGACGCTTGGAGTCGATCTCCTCACGGCTCACCCCCTTGGCTTCCAGTTCAGAAACCGGATGCGCCTTGCCGTCATCTCCCACGTAGGAGTTGTACAGCTTCAGGAAGATCCACTGCGTCCATTTGAAGTAGCCCGGGTCGGTGGTGTTCACCTCGCGGTCCCAGTCGTAGGCAAAGCCCAGGCTCTTGAGCTGCTTGGTGAAGTTGGCGACGTTCTTCTCCGTGGTCACACGGGGATGCGTGCCGGTCTGGATGGCATACTGCTCGGCAGGCAGGCCAAAGGCGTCCCAGCCCATGGGGTGCAGCACGTTGAATCCGGACATCTTCTTGAAGCGGCCGATGATGTCCGTGGCGGTGTAGCCTTCCGGGTGGCCTACATGCAGGCCCGCGCCGCTGGGATACGGGAACATGTCGAGCACGAAGTACTTCGGCTTTGAGGCGTCGAAATCGGCATCGCCGGGATTCGGCGTGCGGAAGGCTTTCTTCGCCTCCCACACGTTCTGCCACTGCGGTTCAAACTCGGAAAATGGAAAGGCTTTGCGCTGCTCGCTGCTCATAAGGGGCGCGAAAGAAGGCGAGGAGCGCTACGCGGTCAAGGCTGGCTGCTTCAAGGCAGCACGATGAGGGTGCCTTCCATGGCCTGCTTCTTGTAACGACGACCGTTGTAGCGGTAGTCCACGGTCAGGACGTTGCGGTTCTGCTCCTGAATCACGACGGCGGCGGCTCCGGCGGTGACGTTGCCGCTGGTGACGGACACACCGACGCCTTTGGCGGTGGTGTAGTTGCCCATGTCGAGCGCGGCATCGCTGAGCTGATCGGTCACCTGGATGGAGACAGGGGCGTAGATGGTGCCGGAGGGCACGAGTTTGGCGAAGCGGTTTTTGACGTTGCGCGCCTGCTCATTGGGCAGGGAGTAGCGGGCGCTGATGATCTCGATGACGCCGGGGATGAATCCCGGGACGGCCACAGCAGGCCCGGGGCCGCCAGCCACCACCGCGGCACCTGCCCCGGGCATGACCGCCGGAGGAGGCGTATCCACCGGGATGGGGCGGCGGGTGTTGAGGGTTTCCGTGGCCTTGGCCAGCAGCTGATTGCGGGAGTCTGCGGCCACCATGGCTCCATTCATCATGCCGCCGCCAGGGTTGGCCTGGCACCAGTCACGGTTGATGATGGCCTGCTTGACCACTTCAAAGGTGAGGCCGGTGAGCTCCATCATCTGCATGGCCTCCCTTTCCTGGCGCTGAAGCATGGAGGCCTGCGCGTTGTCCATTTTGCGCTGCTGTTGCTGGGCGGCCTCGGCGGCGGGATCGGCCACACCGTATTTGCTCCGCACAAAGGGGGGCAGGTCGGAGAGGACGATGGTGGCAAAACCGTCCGCATGCATGATGCGGATCTCGGTTGGGGCCACTTTCACGACCTTGACCTGCTTGTAGCTATGGCCGCTGAGGGTGGTGAGGACCGGGTACATGTCCTCCGCGTGAACTGCAAATGCACAGGAAAACAACGCGAGGGATGCAAGGAACGTTCTCATGAGGGGCTACTTGAACACACTCGGAGATTTTCGTCAAGCCGGGGTTGGGAAAATGATGTTCATTTGATTTTTACCCATCATAAATCTTTGTATTATAATGATTTATGGCATCATGAATGACGCTGGAGAAGCTGATCGAGGCTGGAAGGGGCGGATGCCAGGTCGATGAGGATGACTTCCGGCGGGCAGGCAAAGTCTGCCGGGGGCGGGCCGGGCAGCAGGATGCGGAGGCGGTGGAGGCCGCGCAGTTTCAGGCGGCGGTACTGGTGCTGCAGGGTCTCGGCGGTGAGCGGCAGATCGCGTGGAAAGGCGCATAGCGCGGAGTAGCCGCCGCCGGGCTCGTGGTGGATGAGGGAGGTGTGGCTGAGAAAGTCCGCCACCGGGCCGCTGAGGCGTGGCCAGCGCAGGAGGAGGGTGTGATTGGCGGAAAGGTAGCCGTCATGCCGGGTCAGGCCGGTGAGCCATTTGGCCTTGTAGCGCAGCACCCCGTCATGCAGCGAGGGGCGGCTGCCACCTAGGATGACGCGCGTGCAGCCCATCTCCAGGGCCTGCTGCAGCATGAAGACGTACATGGCCGCCAGCGCGCCGTGGCGCAGCAGCTCGTCCGCCTTGTCATGCCGCAGGCCATTGACGATGGCATGGAAGTCGCCGCCGCTGCGATAGACGAGCCCCCCGCCCACGCGCTCCCCCTTCTGTGTCAGCCACTGGATGCCGCCCACGCGGTGCACCAGCCGCAGCATGGAGCGCGGCGCCACCTGCACCATCTGGGAGTGCCGTGCGCTCACGTAGGGCAGGTAGAAGCGGTCGTAGAGATCATCCAGCTCATCAGCAGCGGTGGAGATGTGGCAGGCAAAGCCCTGCTGGCGCACGCGGCGGAAGTCATCGGCCAGCTTGCGGTTTCCACGCAGCAGGGTGGCCACATCCTTTGGCAGCTGGATGTACGAGCTGATCATGGGCGGCACGGCCAGGGCGTCCTCTTGATTGAGGAAGAGGCGTGCTGAGAGGTTGTTGAGAGAGATGAGGGTCAGGTCTGCCTCCGGCTGGGAGGTGCGCAGGTGCCTGTCCAGCGACCACACGGGCACGAGCGTGCAGCTCTCCTCCACCGGCTCTGCGGCAAAGAAGTGCTGGATGAGGTGTGCCGCAGTGTCCGGCCCCACAGCGGCCACACGCAGGCGTGCCTCCCGCCCTGAGGCGCGCTCGGCACCGCGCAGCAGGCGCACGGGCACGCGCCATTGCAGAAAGGGCTGCAGCAGGCTCATGCCCCGGATCTGCAGCTCCCGCAGCAGGGCGATGACACGCCCTGAGGCCGGCAGCTGGGGCGCTGCCGGTGCGGATGCAGGCGGAGGGGCGGATGTCATGGGATGGCATGCCGTGTCATATCATGGCATGGCAGTGAGGAGCTGTGCGGAACCGTAGTGCGCCACAGAGGCCAGAGAGGCAAGCCTCACCTCGGGCGGACATTCAAAATCCGCCGGCGGCTCTCCCGGCAGGAGGATGCGGAAACGGTGCAGGCTGCGTGAGTGAAGCCGGGCGTACTCCTGCTGCAGCGTGTCGGCGGTGAGCGGCAGATCGGATGGAAACACCCACAGGGCGGAGAAGGCATCTCCGTCATGGTAAATGAGCGAGGTGCGGCTGAGAAACTCCGCCACCGCACCCTCCAGGCGGCACCAGTCCATCTGCATGACCATGTTTCCTGAAACAAAGCCCTCGTGCGCGGAGAGGCCGGTGGCCCACTTGCTCTTGTAGCGGAAGATGCCGTCATGCAGCGAGGGCAAGGTGCCGCCCATGTGCACCTCCGTGCAGCCCAGACTGGCGGCGGTCTGAAAGGACAGCACGTAGTCGGAACTCACCGCCCCCTCTTTCATCAGGTCCATGCGGCCGTCCAGCATGCCGATGCAGAGCATGAAATAGCGGTGCCCTTTCACCATGGCGAGACTGCAGGCCACACGCACGCCTTTCTGGCGCACCCAGAGCAGCAGCCCCTGGCGGAAGAGCATGCGCAGCCGCCAGCGCGAGGTGATGCCCGCCCTGGCACCATGACGCGCCGTGACAAACGGGAGGTAGTAGCGGTCGTAAAACTCATCAAAATCCTGCGCCGAGCGGCTGATTTCGCAGTCGAATTTCTTGATCCGCACCCGCCGCAGATCCGAGCTGGCGTTCTTGTGGGTGCGGGCAAACTCCCGCCAGTCGGCGGGCAGTGTCATCCAGCTGTTCACCCATTCCGGCACCACGATGCCGCGCCCTTTGAGAAACCAGCGTGCGGAGAGGCGGTCCACCCTGACCAGTGTCAGGTCGGCCTCGGCGCGCCAGGCGTCCAGCAGGCGCTGCAGCCGCCAGACGGGCACACGCACCGAGCGCACCACCTGAGGCTCTGCGGCAAAGAAGTGGCTGAAGATGAAGTCCGAGCCGCCACCCGCACTGAGCAGCGCCACCGCCCGCCCGCTGCCGGGTGCCGTGCCGCGCAGCAGGCGCACCGGCACGCGCCAGCCGAGCAGCGGCAGCACATACTGCATGATCCAGTGCAGAAAGGACTGCAGAGTCATCTCAAGCCTGCGCCGTGGGGTATTCCAGCAGCGCCTTGATGACCTTGCGCTCGGCCACGGCCTTGAATGCGGAGGTGATCTCCCCCACGGGGAAGCGATGGGTGATGAAGTCTGCGGAGGTCAGCCGCCCTTCACGAATCCACTGGCACAGCATGGCCTGAGACTCCTTTTCGTAGCGGCGCGTGGGCCACTGGTGCACGAAGAGGTTGAAATTGAAATCGGCTTTCGTTTTGTCGATGTGCAGCACGCCGTGGGTCAGCACGCCGTAGATGCAGTGGGAGCCTCCACGGCGCAGCAGCGGCAGGCCCTGCTGCACGATGTCCGGGTGGCCCACGGCATCGATCACGGCATCCAGCTTCCTGCCACGGATCTTGGCCAGCTCGCCGATGGCAATGTCTCCTGGGGCAAAGGCGGCGTCGGCACCAAAGGAGAGCGCCTTGGCCTGCTTGTCGGCATGGCGGTCCACGATGCCGATCCAGCCGAGGCCGAAGAGGCGGCCCAGTTTCACAAAGCTGAGACCCACAGGCCCTGCGCCGTAGATGAGCACATCGTCTCCAGGCTGCAGATGGAAGTCGCGGAAGGCACCCAGGACCTCGCGCCAGGTGCAGAGCAGCACGGCCTGCTCCGGCGGGATGTCGGCATCCACACGGGTCTGGATCTCAAAGACCTCCACCCAGCCGTGCGCCTCATCCGCCACGCCATCGGCCACCATGGCATCGTGGTCATTGGCCAGAGTGTACTCGCCAAAGCCGCCCCAGCCGGAGTCAACGCCTTCGGTTTGCAGATCAAAGACGAGACCGCCCACCGCGCGGTCTCCCACCTTGAAGTTCCGCACCTTGTCTCCGACGGCCACCACGATGCCCACGCTCTCATGCCCGAGGGCAAAGGGAAACTTGTCCTCCATGCCGGGAAACTTTCCCGCGAGCAGCTCGGAGTCCGTGCGGTTGCACAGGCAGGCGCACTCGGTGCGCACCAGCGCCTGGTAGGGGCCGGGCTGCGGCTGCGGCGTGTCGAGGATGGCGAGTTCTCCAGGGGCGATGGCGATGACGGACTTCATGTGGATGCGCCATCGAACAACGAGGCTCGTGTGTGTGCAAGCTGGGATATGAAATGCCTTCCTCTGCCGCCTGCTCACCTCATGCAGCGATCTCATCCCTCAGCGGCACCTGCTGCTCCACCTTTCCAGTGCGGGGATCTGGCAGCAGCTCGGGCACGATGCGTGCGCTGCACTGCACGGCCTGGCACTCACAGCCGTCCAGACTCTGACGCATCAGGTCCTCGATCTCCCGGCATAGCACAGACGCATCAGCTCCGGGGCGTGGCACCAGCAGGCACTCGATGGCGGCGGGTGCCGTCTGGCGGAACTGGTAGAGCAGCACGTCGCTGCGGTCATCGATGGCAAAGCGGAGGCTGTTGCCAAAGAAGGCCTTCGTTTCCGGCGTGCGAAAGTAGTACGTCATGGTGCTGCGGCCATGGATCTCCGTCAGCGTGCGGAAGGGCCAGTGCTCGTGCACGGGGCCGGGGCGCAGGCGGTCATTCACGCGGTAGCGCAGCAGCGGCACGGCTTTGTTGATAAGCGGAGTGACGTAGGCGTGGTCGGAGAGCTCCCCCTCCGCCACAGGGCGTCCGGCTTCATCCACCGTCTCCAGCACCATCATGTCGTCATGGCAGCAGAGATGCTGCAGCCCGCGCCACTGGCGGGCGATGCTCAGGACCTCGCCGCAGCCGTACATGCTGGAGGGCTCCACGCCAAAGGCCTGCCGGCACAGCTCGCGGATGCCGGGGGTCACGGCATCGCCACCGGCCCAGATGTAGCCGCGCTCGGGAGACAGGTGCAGATCCAGCTCTCCGCTGAGCTGGGCCTGCGCCAGACGGCCAAAGACAGATGAGAAACCCATGAGCGCATCTGGCTGCAGGCGCTGCACCTCCGCCAGGATCTCCGACCATGGGGCTGCCGCATTGATCTTGTGGTAGGTGCAGAAAAGAGAGCCCACCCAGGGCCGCGTGTGCAGCAGCGCGGAGGAGACGGAGGGGGCCTTGGTCATCACGATGGCCAGCACCTTCATGCGCTTGCGGAAAAAGGGCAGGCAGGGCATGGAGGCACTGCGCGGGGAGGCGCTGTTGCGCACGTTCTGGCAGGCATGGCTGTAGTCCACGGCGGCGATGTCGTGCACCACCATGAGGGGCTCGGTGGTGGTGCCGGAGGTGGAGGCCACCAGCCAGCGCCCGTCCTTCACCGTGCCCCAGTTGGCGGGGTCTTTGAGAAAGCGCTGCAGCTCGGCATAGTGCAGGCGGGAGTCTGGCACGATCTCGTCCCAGTTGTCCCGCAGCAGGCGTTTCGTCATGGGCGGGATGTCGGAGAGGGCGCAGCGCTCCACATCGATGCCCGCGAGGTGCCTGCGGTAAAAGGGGCTGACCTGCAGCGCATAGCGCGCCATGGCACGCCACCGCTGCTCCTGCAGTCGCAGCACGTCGGCACGGGACATGCGCTGGGCTTTTTTCAGCTCGCGACACGCGCGCAGGAGATTGAGAAGTCGGCTCATGGTTTGGGGGGCGTGGCTTCTCCCATGGAGTGGTACGTCCGTCAAGCCCAGTCGCTTGCGCAAAGTATTTAATGAATAAGCCATGCCTTAGGTGCTCGTTAGAGCTGTGCCATAAGAACATAATCGGATGTGAGCTGAAGTGATGCTTTAGCCGCTCAGATCGCCCCAGGCCTGCCTTTGCGCTGTCCCCTGCCCTGGGGGGGGCTTTACTCCGCCAGAGGCACATTCTGCTCCACCTTGCCGGTGCGGGGATCTGGCAGCAGCTCGGGCACGATGCGCACGGTGCACTGCACCCCGCCACAGCCTGCCGTCTCCAGGCAGCGGCGCAGGGCGGCCTCCAGGTCCGGCACGAGGACAGCGGGGCTGATGCCCGGCGCGGGCACCGTCAGGCAGTCCACGCTGGCCGGGCCGGTCTGGCGAAACTGAAAGGCGGCCACATCCCGGCGCTCGTCCATGGTGAAGAGGAAATTCATGCCGATGAAGACCCGCCTCTCCGGCGTGTGAAAGGCGTAGGCCGTGGTGCTGCGCCCATGCACCTGGGTCAGCGTGCGGAAGGGCCAGTGCTCATGCACCGGGCCGGGGCGCAGGCGGTCATTGATGCGGTAGCGCAGCAGCGGCACGGCTTTGTTGATCAAAGGGGTCACGTAGGCGTGATCGGAGAGCTCCCCCTCTGCCACGGGGCGTCCGGCTTCATCCACCGTCTCCAGCACCATCATGTCATCATGGCAGCAGAGGTGGTCCAGCCCGCGCCACTGGCGGGCGATGCTCAGCACCTCGCCGCAGCCGTACATGTTGAAGGGCGTGATTCCAAAGGCCCGCTGGCACAGGTCCCGGATGCCTGGGGTGAGCGCGTCTCCCCCGCCCCAGATGTAGCCGCCAGGCCGCATCTGCAGGTGCAGCTCCCCGCCTAGCTGGGCCTGGGCCAGACGCCCCATGACCGAGGAGTAGCCCATGAGCGCATCTGGCTGCAGGCGCTGCAGCTCCGCCAGGATCTCCGGCCACGGCGCGGCCACATTGATCTGATGGTAGGTGGAAAACAGCGCCCCCACCCAGGGCCGGGTGGCAAAGAGGCTGGTCGAAGTGGCCGCCGCCTTGGCCGTGACCAGCGCCACCACCTTCAGCCGCCTGCCCCCCAGCCGCAGACGCGGCAGGGTGGTGGAGCGCGGGGAGGCGGAGTTTCGCAGGTTCTGGCTGGCGTGGCTGTAGTCCACCGCCGCGATGTCATGCGCCACCAGCTGCGGCGCCGCCGTGGTGCCCGTGGTGTAGCAGACCATCCAGCGCCCGTCCTTCACCCGGCCCCAGTTGGCGGGATCCTGCAGATACTTTTCCAGCACGGCGCGGCGCAGCCGGCGGTCCGGCACGATCTCGTCCCAGTGCTCGCACAGCAGCTCCTTCGTCATCGGTGGGAGGTCGGAGAGAGCGCAGCGCTCCACATCGATCCCCGCCAGATGCCTGCGGTAAAAAGGGCTGACCCTCAGCGCATAGCGCGCCATGGCCCGCCAGCGCCGCTCCTGCAGCCGCAGCAGCTCGGTGCGGCTCATGAGCTGGGCTTTTTTCAGATCGCGGGTGGCACGCAGGAGATTTAAGAGGCGATTCATTAAGAAGAGAAGGCGCTGCGCTTATCCTCCCGCTCCGCCAAATGGTCAAGTCACTGGCGATCAAGAAGGGGTGATGCCGCGCCCCAGAATCGTCCTCGTTCTCCTGCTCGTCCTCGATCCAAGAGCCCGCCGAGGCTGCACCCTGGCTGCTCAACTGCCTGAGTCCACGGCGATCAGGCTGCGCAGCGGGATCTCGCGCCAGCTGCCGTCATTGATGGCCCACTCCAGCGGGCCAAAGAGCCACTCATTCGCGGCGATGGAGTCTCCCAGCTTCACGCGCAGCTTGTCAGACCCCGGCTGCGGAGCCACCTCCACATAGCGGTGGTTTTTCTCGTTTTGAAACTCCAGCAGCTTCCCATCCACCGTGAACTTCAGGCGCTCGCTGCCATTGGCCTTGGCGCTGCGCAGCCTGACACTGCGCACTTTGCCTGTCAGCAGGATCACGCCCTCGATCGTCACCGAGGTCTGCTTGGGGGGCAGCTTGATGGCTTTGTTTTCCCACACCGTCTGCTTTCCGCCCAGGGTGAGCAGCAGGCCGTTGGCCAGCTTGCCCGTCACCCGGCCGTCCGCCACCTCGCTCTCCAGAGCCTTGCGCACGGCATCGATGGCGTTTGCCTCCGGCAGGTTGCCCGCCTTGGTGGCATCCCGCAGCGCGGGCTCCAGATCGCGGAAGTACTGGCCCTTGGCTGCCTTCACGGCATCGCGGTACATGTCTCTGGCGGTGACGAGGTTCTGCCGCTTGAAGTCCACCGTCACAGCACCGCCTGCAGCCACCTGCTTTCTGGCCTCCTCGATCTGGTTTGCCTCCGCCAGCGCCCCGGCCTGCACGGCGTATTTCACACTGCGGTCCAGCTCATCGGTCAGGCGTTTGGAGGCGGCGGTCACACTCTGCTGGTAGCGCTCTGCAGCCCTCACAGCAGCGGGAGATTTAAACCCCGGATCCTCTGCGGCCAAACACGGCCACGCCAGCAGTGAGAGACCAATGAAAACGTACGTGATGAGACGACCGGCGGGTGATTTCATGCAGATGCAGGCTGGGTGGATGATCTAGTCCGCCAGACTAGCATGGGGAAAGACGCAGAGGCAAATCCATTTCAGGCAGAGCCCCCTCTCCCCCATGCCACAGCCTTCCTCGCTGCTGTCCCTTCACAGCAAGGTTCAAGCAGCCTTGTAAATGTCACGGGCAAACTCGCGCACCTCATCTTCGGTTCCGAGCACAGCAGCTTCAGCCATTGATGCCCTGACCATCTTGTCGTACCACGACAGCTCTTCGGGGGTGAGATTGCGGTCTTCTTTTCCGGTCAGCATTTGCGCCAGCTGCCAGGGCTCCCTGTGATGAATGATGTCCCTGCGCAAATACTCAGGGGCGTCCAGCAGGCGGCTTCGATAACTGTGAATCAGCGCACGCGCCTTGGCGGGGCTCAGCTTGCAGAGCTGAGTCAGGCACTTCAGCAGAATATGCCAGTAGGCGGTGGAACTGCTCTTCATAGATCGACATTAAGCGAAGGTTCGGGCTTGAGCAAGCCTGCTGCGGCTGCGGTATGGAAGCTGATCTGGTCTGCACCAGCCATGACCGAACGCTGCTGCCAGAAGTCCGCCACAGGACCACTGACCATGTCATAAAAGGGCGGATGAGGGGCGGAGCGTCCGTGTCCGGCACGTCCCAGCCGGCAGTGGAAAACGAGGCTCCAGAAATCTTCGGCATCCCTGTCTCCACGCACAAAAGCCAGCACACAGCCCCGGGCCGAAAGACTCCCGGCTGTCACCGCTGTCGCAGCCGCCTGCCAGGCCCACGACATGGCCTGATGCAGCAATGTGGTGGTGTAGAATCCCGGACCGAAGTCGGTATTGCTGCGTCCCAGCGACGGATTGATCTTACGGGTGATGGAAGCCTTGTGCTGCTGAAGGGTGCCGTGGTAGAGGATGAGCGGCTGATTGCTCCATCTGACAGGGGTGTTGAAAGGAGCTGGCTGCATGAGCTTGTCCGTGACTTGAGTGCAAACGATTTGTATTCAGCATCCGAATATTGTCCACACTCGTCTTTCACTCCCCTCCCCGCCGCAATTTCCGCGCACCATCTCGCCACATCTGCGCTGGATTCGTGCCCGTTTCTTGCTTTGAAAACAGACTGCCCATGCTCCGCACCCTGCTCGACTACCTGCTCTGGCCCCTCCTCCTCACCGCCGCCGTCATCCCCACGGCCTACGGCATCTCCACCGGGCACGGGCCCCTGGCCTTTAACATCACCTACTTCAGCCTCGCCGCCGTGCTCTACGTACTGGAGCGCGTGCACCCGCATGAAAAGGAGTGGCTGGAGTCAGACGGCCAGATGGTGCAGGACTTTGCGCACACCGCCTTCACCAAATCCTTTGTGCAGATCCTCATCGTCTCCGCCACCGTCATCGGCCTGGCAGACGTGGTGGGCAATGACAAAGGCGGCCCGTACTGGCCCACGCAGTGGCCCATGGCCTGCCAGGTGGTGCTGGGGCTGGTCATCGCCGAGTTCGGGCTCTACTGGGCGCACCGCATCGCGCACGAGTGGATGCCGCTGTGGTACTTCCACGCCGTGCATCACAGCAGCAAAAAGCTCTGGTTCTTCAACACCGGCCGCTTCCACATCATCGATACTCTGAAGAGCACCCTCTTCTCCGCCCCGCTGCTGGCCCTGATGGGTGCCCCGCGCGACATCCTGCTGTGGTTTGGCGCCATCACCGCCTACATCGGCTTCCTCACGCACTGCAACATCCAGATGCGCTTTGGCTGGCTCAATTACATCTTCAACACCCCCGCCCTCCACCGCTGGCACCACTCCAAAGACCTGCGCGAAGGCAACAAAAACTACGGCGAAAACCTCATGCTGTGGGACATCCTCTTTGGCACCTACTACGACGACACCGCCCGCCGCCCCCCGGTGGAGATCGGCATCAAGTCCGCCATGCCCAAGACCTTCTGGGGCCAGGTGATCGAGCCCTTCCGCTGGCACAAATTTCAAGAATCCGCCAAAGACGGCACCACCAAGCACGAGCTGATGTGAGGTGGCAGGCTGCAGCGGTCTGAAGACAACGCACCACGCTGAAAAAAGAGCCTGCACCCGCACGGAAACGACTTGCCGCTCACCAGAGCCCATGCGAAGCATCCTGCTCTCTGGATACACAGCGCGCCCGTAGTTCAACGGATAGAATGGTGGTCTCCGAAGCCGCAGATTCAGGTTCGATTCCTGACGGGCGCACCAGAGCATGACAGCAGGCCGGAAAAGACCGGGCTGGCCTTTCAGCCGCCCATCCGCCTGGCTATGAGGCCGTGAACTCCGACCGCACAGACACGCCGGGAAAAGCAGCAGGCAGATCCCGCCGATCCCCTGCCCGCCCCGGCCGCACCGCCCCCCACTCCGGAAGGTAGGGACGCGCTGCGCCGCGTCCGTGGAGTCCTTTCCGCCCAGCACCCTCTGCCACCCCATCCTACTCCCCCTTTCTCAAAACCTCCGCCTCTTCTGCGTCCTGCAGCCACAGCCCGATCAAAAAACGAAATCGCGCCCCTAAAAACTCACTGCCGAAACTGCCGAAATACCCCTGCGCCATAATTTCGGCAGTTTTGGCAGTACGTTTTCAGCGTGAGAATTTTTTTCCACCACCGTCCGCCCCGCTGCAGAAGCCAGCCTTTTCCAGCTCGTGCACGATGAGCGCGGAAAAGGCCAGTTCATCAAAGCTTTGCGCGCTTTGTGCCAGCAGCTGCATGGAGTAGATTTCATATAAGAGGTAGGCCTCACGCAACTCCGCCACCGCGTCGTCGTATTCTGTCATGTGGCCGGGCAGCTTCAGATCCCAGTCGGTGAAGCGGACTTTGCTAAAAAAGACGGAGCGAACCCAGGGCCAGTCGTACCTGAAGTAAGGGGGGGCTGGCCTCGTCAATGCAGTATCTACTCTCCGCCACGCCATGGCATCGAGCTGTGCCAGCAGAAGCTCCTCCTCGTCTGCCACCGTGACTGACAGATCGGACCCGCTCTCGAGATGAGAAAGCACTGCATGCACATCCTGCAGCCGCAGGTAAAGCCCCGGCACGGACGTGATGGGATAGCCCGACTGGACACCTGCCGTCCACCCAAATCGAATCGGCAGCTCCAAGACGCGGAGCTGCTGATAGTCGGGAGAAAAGACGGTCACCTTGGTGTCCAGACGTTCCCGATAGGGCAGCCCCTGAAAGGTCCACCGCCCGGACGCATCGCGCAGCAGGTGCTTTTGCTTGTCTGGCGGATCGCTTTCACTGTAGATCACGAGTTCATCCGCCGTCAGAAGCCGTAGAGCATTATCAGGACCACACCATGAGGTGAATCTAAACCGGTCCTCATACAGCCTGGGCTCCTCTGCATTCACATCCAGAGTCACGATGATGCTCTCATATCCGTTGAAGTGGCGCAAACTGATGCGCTTTTCACGGCACTGGATGTCCGGCGTCTGCCTGCAATTCGACTGGTAAAGCACCGACTCGCTGCCGTCGGGCCTGCGATAGCACAGGCTGTAGCTCTCGACGTCACGAGTCTTCATCAGCACCACCTCCGCCCCGCCAGCCACCGGTCTCCGCTCGAGCACCCTCACCTCCGCCCCGCCAGCCACCGGTCTCCGCTCGAGCACCCTCACCTCCGCCCCGCTCGCAGCCGACACCACCAACCATACCAGAGCACAGCATGCCAGCCAATGGCATGGAAGGGAGAGGCGCGGAGTCATCTGAGGTGGCATCAGCGTAGAGAATCTGGCATGGCATGGCAAGAGAGAACCACAGCGGCAGCAGAGAGCAGATACCTCGCCTTTCCACACACTGCGGACGGCGCACCTCTTTGAGAGCCAGCGACATCACAGACCCGAATCTTCGGACCCGGCGCAGCGGGTCCCTACCAGCCCTTCGGCACGCGCCGCTCTGAGGCGGAAAGCCCAGCTCTTTCCCTTAGCGCATGACCCGGGAGCCTAGGCGCACGCCACTCTGCGCTACCCACCACTCCGGATGGTAGGGACGCGCTGCGCCGCGTCCGTAGAATCCTTCCACCCAGCGCCCTCTCCCGCCCCATTCTTCTCCCCCTTTCTCAAAACCTCCGCCTCTTCTCCATCTGCCGTCCTCGACACACCCCAGCCCCATCAAAAAAACAAAATCACCGCCGCAAAACGAACCCCCAAAACCCCCACAACCGGTTGTGGGGGTTTCGGTGGTTTGTTTCTGGCAGAGACGATGATTTTTTCCATCGCCGCCAACCCCGATTCAGAAACCGGCCTTTTCCAGCTCATGCACAAAGAGTGCGGAAAACGCCATGCCATCGAGCCCTGGCGCTGAATACGCCAGCAGCCGCAAATAATGCATCTGGCAGAGGGCATAGGTCTCGCGGAGGTCCGCCGCCATGCGGTCGTAGTCTGTATCGTAGCAAGGCAGCCCCAGATCCCCGAGGGTGGCGCGGGCTGTCTCTGAGCCGAAGGACCGATGCCAGGGCCCGTAGCAACGCCAGGGGATGCCGGTCTGGAGCCCTCCCAATCCATAAACATCCCTCGTCCCCGCCATTTCATCCAGCTTCGACAGCCGCAGTTCCGGCCCGGCTGCCACGGTGGCGGGCAGACTGGGCGCGGTCTGGAAGAAAGAAAGTACATCATGCATGCCCTGCAGCTGGTCATACGGGGCCAGCAGGAGCGGGAAGCCGTAAGACATGCCAGCAGACGCCGCCAGCCATGATCCAGGCAGTTTGCGGGAGTGTACATTGTTCTGCCTGTACTCAGGCGTAAAGACCGTCACCTTGGACTCCACCTTCTTCCGATACGGCAGGCCACGGAAGGTCCAGTGGCCAGACTCATCGCGCAGCAGGTGCTTTTCTTCACACAGTGGATCGAACATGTTGTAGAGTCCCAGCTCATCCGCTGTCAGCAGTTTCGCACCAGCGGAGAAATCGATCCCGTGGGCATTCCGAAACCGGTCCTCATACACCCGGGGTGCCTCCTCATCCATCTCCAGAGTGATGATGAGGCAGTCATCCCTCTCCATGAACTGGTAGCTGACGCGCTTTTCACCGCGCATGATCCTCGGCATTGGCTGGCACCCCACAGGCACGCGGTAAAACTCCAGCTCTCCGCCCTTCACACTGCGATAGCGCAGCATGCAGGGCCCGCCAGTCCCAGACTGCGTCAGCACCACCTCCGCCCCGCCCCCCACCGGCTGCCGGTCGATCATCCGCACCTCGGCCCGCGCAGCACCTGAGATCAGCAGAAATACCAGCATATGGCATGCCATCCAATGGCGCAGAAGAAAGAGGCGCGGAGTCATCTGAGGTGGCATCAGCGTAGAAACCTCCCCCATGGAATGCAAGGTGCATTTGCCTGCCAACTCTTGAGCCGCAGAAAAAATAATTCTCGCGCAGAAAACAAACCACCAAAACCCCCACAACCGGTTGTGGGGGTTTCGGTGGTTCATTTCAGCAGTGCGCAGGCTTTTTCGCCTGCGGATTGATCCGGTAGGTCGTGCAAGGCCGGCCACCTTTGATGCCGCTTGGCTGATGGGTGGCGATGATCCATCGGTGATCCGCCAGCAGATCACAGGCTGACTCAACATCCTCAGTCCGGCCGAGGCCAGCCCAGCATTTTTGGCGCACATCCCGCGCCCGGAACTCCTCGGGCAATCCCGCCGTGCCATCCAGCAGCTTTTTCAGCAGGGTGTGCACGGCGTCGGTGTCGGCGGTGGTGCTGGAGGCATAGACGCGGGCGGCGTGGCTTTCCAGGCAGTCGGCCCAGGAGAGGGCGCGCTGCAGGGCGCTGAGGGGCACCAGGCCGCCAAAGCTCTCCGCTGCATGGATGAGCACGGAGAGCGCGGGGATGAGCTTGCGGTATTTGCCCAGGTGCGCCTCAAAGGGCGCGGGCATGCGGCCAGTGCGCAGGCGGTTCTCAAAACGGCTGCGCCATTCGCGAAAGAGCTCCTGCGCCTCCGGGTCAAAGCGGAAGGTGGGGATCTCATCGCGCCCGAGGGCCACGCCCTGGCGCAGCAGCTCCTCGGCGGTGAGGTTTTCCATGGCCACAAAGACACACTCCGCATCCCACTCGGCCTCGCGGTCCAGCGGGCGGTCGATGTCCTGCCACTCCGATTTCACGTCCGGCCACACCATTAATGAAAAACGCTGCAGGAAGCCGTCGGCACCTGCACTGTGGCTGCTGGCCGCGCGCACATGGCTGGCGATGACTCCCGGCTGGATGCTGCCCAGCACGCTGAGCGCACAGGCCTCGATGTAGCGCCGCCCGCGCCCGATGCGGTCAAAGGTGAAGCCCTCCTTGCCGCTCCAGGCTTGCAGCAAAAAGGCGCGCAGGGATTGATTGCCCTCCTTTTCCAGCAGCGCCAGCAGGCCGGAGAGCTCGTCCTGGTAGAGGAGCGTGCCGGTGGGGTTCTCCCGCAGCACCTCGCCCAGGGCCTCCAGGCTGGGGTTGTTGACGGTGAGGCGGCGCAGCGGCGGGCCTTCATCGTCCTCATTCTGGATGAGCTGGGCGTAGTCAAAGGACTCGCCGTTTTTCACCGCCTTCTTGGCCGCGCTCTCCAGCGCGCTGCGGCGCAGGCGTGCCTCGATCTCCGAGGCCTGGCGTGCGCGCATCTGCTCCTCGTAGTTGCGCTGCGCATCGTTTGTCAGCGTCTTGAGCGGGCGCATGGCGGCCTGCATGGAGGGGGACTTCATCAGCGATGGATTGCCGATGATCATGCCCCAGAGGTGGGGAAACTCGGTGTAGCCCTCGTCATGCGCCTTGGGCTGGATGCAGAAGCGCCTGCCGCACACGCTGGAAAGCGCCGTCATGGCCGCCACGGCGGGAAACTCCGGCGGGCACTGCATGCGCTCGGCGATGTCCGTGATCCACGGGCGGAAGGTCTCCGGCAGCCAGTCGGGGTCAAAGGGCAGCACGGGTGGCAGCGCCGCCACCAGCGGCAGCGGTCGCGGGGCATCCTCCCCCGTGGTGTAGGCGATGTGCTCCATCTTCTGCAGGCTCTGGCGCAGCACGGCGGCCATCTCCTGCGGTCCGGCATCGGCGTGCTGAGCCATCTCCGCAGCCTCCGCCAGCAGGCGGCGGCCATGCGCATGCGCGAGCTGCCGCGCGTGCCACTCTGCCATTTCATAGCTGAAGATGGCATGTCGTCCCATGATCAGTCCCAGGCTGCGCACGCCCTCGATGCCGCTCTGCCGGCGCAGGTGCACGGCCACGCTGTCCATGGTGATGACCTCCCCGCGTGCGTGCATTTCCAGCAGCAGCACCCAGAGGCGGCGGCGCTCGGGGTCCACAAACACCTCCGGCGTGCGTAGGCTGCGCTGCAGCGCGGGCAGCCAGTCGGCATGCCCGTCCAGCACCACGGAGAGAATCTGCTCCTCGCTCTCCGGGGCGGAAAGCTGGGATCCGGTGAATTCAGTAGGATGGCTCATGACAGATACCTCAGGCGGCGGGTTTGATGGTTGTGAAGGAGGAGGAGGAAACGGCAGGCGCTGCCTTCTCGTGGTAGTTTGTGGTATTCACAGATGCGACGGCGCAGCCAGATGAGGTAGGGAGGCTTGTCCCCAAGCCTCCGCCGTGCGTCCCCTGACTCTCTGCGCTCCCAGGACAAACCCCGCACCCCAGGCCCTCTTGGCGCTTCATGCCACCCACGCCCCCCATGCCCTCCGACGCGGCGGGCTGGGGACAGCCCGCCCTACCCTGCGCTGGGTGCGCGGCCACATAATACCGCGCCCGGAATGCGGCCTCCGCCTCCGCCAGGTCATAGCGCACGGCCTTGCCGATCTTGAAATAAGGCAGCACGCCCGTGTGCGTGAGCTCATCGATCATGCGCACCGAGAGCCCCACATGCGCCGCCAGCTGCTGCCGCGTGATCATTCTGCCCGGCAGCGCCTCCGGCTGCCCGCCCCGTGCCCGGGCGCTGGTGGATGTGGAAGGAGAGGAGGAGGACGTATTCGTGTTCTGTGTCGGTATAGGATGTTGTTTCATGACACCTATTCGCTTGGGACCCTTTTTCAAAAGTCAACCGCCAAGTCGCACAAAAACGAACCGCCCCGCACCCCGCTGCCGTCCACCGAACCACGATGAGCCGGAAAGCAGCATGTCATGGTATCCCCTGCCACAGCCGAAACCACGATCCCCACCGCCGCGAAGCCCCCGCCCTGCAACCAGCCAGCGGCTGGCCCTCACCCTTCCCCAGCTCCCCCACCCACCGCCTCCCGCACCCGCTTTTCGATTTCTGTTTCAGGTAGCTCCAGGGCTTGGAGGAGACCGATGTAGTTGCCAACAAGTGTTTGAGAATTCGGATGCTCCATCCCCAGCCTGCGCACAAAGATTCCCACCGCCTGGCGCATCAGAGGCTCCGCCTGCGCCGACCTGTTTGTATCCTGGAACAACGTCGCAAGGTTGTTGAGGTCGAGTGCGACATCGGGATGACCCGGGCCAAAGCTGACTTCGTCGATCTGCAAGGCTCGGCGCATCAGCGACTCAGCTTCCGCCATACGGTTTGTGACCAGGAGCAACCCTGCAAGATTGTTGAGGCCAACGGCTACTGCGGGATGAGCCGGACCATAGTTGTCCTCATTTATTTTCAGAGCCCGGCGCATCAGCGGCTCAGCCTCCGACTGCCGATCCGTTTCCTGTAGTAATCTTGCGAGATTATTGAGGCGGATGGCGACACTGGGATTATCCGGGCCAAAGCTGGCCTCATCGATCTGCAAGGCCCGGCGCATCAGCGGCTCGGCCTCCTCCAGCCGGTTCGTAGCCTGGAACAACTGCGCTAGGTTATTGAGGCGGATGGAGACTTGGGTATGATCCGGGCCAAAGCTAGCCTCATCGATCTGCAAGGCCCGATTCATCAACAACTCGGCCTCCGCCATTTGGTTCATGTCCAGCAGCAATGTAGAAAGATTGTTGAGTCTCGTAGCGACTACAGGATGGTTCGGGCCAAAATTGGCCTCATCAAGCTGCAAGGCCCGACGTATCAGCGGCTCGGCCTGTGCATACAGTGATTTGGTGTCCAGCAGTAGAGACAGGCAACTCAGCAACCACGACAGCCTCTCTGGCGCAGGTTCATCCGACGCAAAATAGCAAAGAGCCTGTGCATGAGACATTAGCGGATTCCACTTCTTCCAGGTTTGAACATCCTGCGGATCACCAGGGCAGCCTAAATCCATAAGCCGAATACCCAAATCCAGCGCCGCAGCATGCTTCGCCACACCACCACTGAGCCTTGTCACCTCCTGCACCAAGCGATGAATCTTGAAGCGCGGCGGCTCATCTTTGAAGCGTGTGATCAGTCCGAGCTTGGACATCTGGGCGAGGGCCTGACGAGCACCACGCAGCAGGGCCTTCACTTCCTCCTTTGCATTCGGCGCAGCCTCCACCAGAAACTCTGGAATGGGCTCGGGCGCATAGTGGGAAAAGACAAGCAGCCAGCGGCGGGCGTCTTCGGTGAGCTGGTCAAAGCTGGTCTTCCAGGTGATGAGGACGGGGCGCGGCACCTTTTTATCCGGGCGCTCGTAGGGGATGCTCAGGTTGTCGAACCAGTTCAGCAGCTCGGCGGCTTCGTGCTGGTAGGTGGTCAGGTACTCGGCCAGGGTGCAGGCGTTTTCATTGATGTAACCGGCGGCCTGATGCAGCGCCAGGGGCAGGCCTTCCATGAGAGTGGCCAGGGTGCGGGCCTGGGTGTCGTCATCGGCGGTCTTGCGGCGGTGCTTGTCCGTGAGCTGCAGCAGCAGGTCAGCACCGTCCTCGGTGCTCAGCACGGAAAGTTCCAGAGAGTCCACCTGATTCGACCAATGATGCAGACGAGAGGTGATGAGCACATGGCCTTGGCGGAGCTGGTCAAAGTGCGCGGTCAGGGCCTGGGCAGCTTCTGCATCATCCACATTGTCCACGATCAGCAGCCAGCCGGGATGCGTGGCCAGCCAGTGCAGGGCGATGCCTGCTCTTGCCTCTTCCTCATTCGGCAGGTCCTTGTCCAACGACAGCCCCTTCACCTCGCACAGAGCCGCCAGACTCGACTGCAACTTCTGCGGAGAGTCACCACTGACAAACAGCAGCGCGCTGTACTCTGCCCGGTGCCGGTGCGCATACTCCACGGCGGCATGGGTCTTGCCCAGACCACCCAGCCCCTCCGCCACTGTGGCCGCAGGCTGCTGCTGCCGCGCCATCGACTGCGTGATGGCCGTGGCATGTGTCTGCTTGAGCAGCGAAGCACGCAGATCCTTCAAGAACTCTTCCCGCCCCACAAACGTCTGGCCGATGTACCCGCCCGGCAGATTGGAGGGAGGCGGGGCTATGCCTGTGACCTCGCGGCTCAGCTCCCTCGAAAGCACTTCCGCCGCATCCGCGATACGACTCTGTTCTGGCAGTTCGGCCATGAGCTTGAGCAGATCGGCAAGATCCCAGCATTCGATGCCGGGGCCGTTGGCTGGCTGCTCGAAGGCCTTGGGCACAGAAGGCTTTTCGGGAAGAAGGAAGAAGATGATGATGCGATCAAACTTTTTCCCCAACTGGTGATCGATGGCTTTCTTTGCCGTCTCTGTGATCTTGCTTCCCGCATTTTGATTGGTCACCTGAACCGCGATGCGGCGCGTGGCATCGCCGAGGTCTGCTGCGGGATAATTGGACTGCTCAGCATTCAGGTTCACCAGGTCCCAGCCCATCAGCGCATTGAAGAACCTCTTCATGACCGACTCCAGCCAGTGATTGGCATCGTTTTGACTCGCCCGTGTGCGGACTTTCAACTGATCAGCAAGAACAACGAGCTGGTCGCAGATGGCTTGTGCTTGTAGCTGATGCGGAAATGGCATGAACGGCTTTTCTCTGGGAATGCAGAGCGGGACTGCAACGGCAGCACATCACTCAGCTCCCCCACCCAAGCCCACGGCGACGGTTTGGCGAGCGGAAATCCGAGTAGTCGGGAATTGGAGTGCCGGGTGGGAAAGGCGCTGCTGAGCCCAGACGCTCCTCCAACATGCCGATTCAGATTCAGTGGGCAGAAAAATGAAGGGCAGAAAGATTCTCCGATCCTGATCAGAGCCAGGCTTTGAAATTTTTCTGCCCATCATCTTTCTGCCCTTTTCCGCGTCCGCCTGCAGCAGCATCGCATGGGTTTGCGTGGCAGGGGGCATCGCGGAGCGCTGATCGACGGGGCAAAATGGCCATCGTACTCCCTCTTTCCCCACTTTCGGCCACCCTCCTGTCCTTATTAGCCGCAGGCCTACCTGATTTTCACAAATCTCTTACACCTCCTCATTTGCCTCCTAATTTTTATAGCAAATATTGGGATTGATGCAAATTGGCGACTCAGTATTGCAAAAAGTCAGGCTTAACTTTTGACTCCGGCATGAAGAATCACACCTTACAGGCGATGAAGCTACTCATCATTGCCATCGCAGTTCTGGTCCTGGGCGGGCCGGGCGTGGCGATGGCTGAAAGCACGGGCACGGTCTCCGTGGCGGTGGGAAAGGTCACGCTGCTGCCGATGGGGGGTGGCACCGAAACCGCGCTGAAGGTGGGAGACCCGGTGCCGGTGGGCTCCACGGTGAAGACAGGCGCGGGCTCGCGTGCCGTCATCAAGACCACGAAACAGTCCGCCGTGCGAATCGCGGAAAACTCCCAGGCGGTGTTCATGGATCTGGTGGACTCCGACACCGCGCCGAAGGTGCTGGTGGATCTCAAGTCCGGCAGCCTCGGTGCGCTGATCCAGCCGCAGGCGCAGTCCACGATGGACTTCAAGGTGAAGACACCCAGCGGCATCGCTGCGGCACGCGGCACGATGTTTGCCGTGGCCGTGGAGGATGGAAAGGGCTTTGTGAAAGTGGAGCATGGCAAGGTGGACGTGACCCCCGCCAATGTGAAGAAGCAGCAGCCGCAGATGGGCAAGGTGACCGCCGTGACCGGAAGCGCCACCGAGACGCCCGCAGGCCAGGCCGCGCACCCGCTGAAGGAGGGCGACATCATCGCCGTGGGCAGCACGATCAAGACGGGCGCAGACTCCAGCGCCACCATCACCATGACGACCACCAGCGCCATCCGCCTGGGGGCCAATGCCGAGGCCGTGGTGGCCGAGATCGTCGAATCCAAGGAGGAGCCCAAGGTGCTGCTGGACCTGAAGAACGGCACCATCGGCGCGCTGGTGAAGCCGGAGACCTCCGGCAAGATGGACTTTAAGATCAAGACGCCCAGCGGCACCGCCGTGGCCAAGGGCGCGTTTTACTCCGTGTCCGTGGAGAATGGCAAAGGCTACGTGCAGACAAAGGATGGCGAGGTCGTCATCGTGCCGCTGGATGCCGCCTCCGCACCCCCTGCCCCGAAACAATAACAAGCACGGATGGCACCGGGATCTCCCAGCACCAGGATGGCGCTCGCCCTTTTTCGGGGCGTCTCATTATGGCTTTTGTTCGGTGTCTTGGAAATTTCATCGCAGGCCAATCCGACGGGTGGCGTGGTGGTGCAGGGCGGTGCCACCATCGAGGCCAGTGTGCCCGGCCTGACGACCATCCAGCAGCAGAGTGACCGCGCCATCATCAACTGGAGCAGCTTCTCCATCGGCAGTGGCGAGCACACGCAGTTCATCCTGCCCAGCGCCACCTCCGCCACGCTGAACCGTGTGCTGGATGCCGGCCCCTCCCTGCTGGACGGCACGCTGACGTCCAATGGCCAGCTCTACCTCATCAATGCCAGCGGCATCGTCTTCGGCCAGGGCGCGGTGGTGGATGTGGCGGGCCTCTCCGCCTCCACGCTGAATCTGAGCAACCACGACTTCATGGCAGGTGGTGCCATGACCTACCAGGGCAGCAGCACCGCAGCCGTGAGCAATGCCGGGGCCATCCGCGCATCCACGGGCGATGTGTTTCTCATCGGCTTTCAGGTGAACAACAGCGGCAGCATCCGTGCCCCGAATGGCACCGTGGGCCTGGCCGCAGGGACCGACGTGCTCATCCAGCCCGTGGGAGACGAGCGCGTGATCGTGCGCAATGCCGCAGGCCCGCAGCGCGGCACCGGCGTGAGCAACAGCGGCCTCATCCAGGCCAATGTGGCCGAGCTGAAGGCGCATGGTGGCAATGTCTATGCGCTGGCCATTCAAAACACCGGCCGCATCGCCGCCACGGGCGTGACACGCCAGGGCGGGCGCATCCTGCTCAGCGCGGATGGCGGGCGCATTCAGAGCACCGGCACTCTGGTGGCGCGCACCGCCTCCGGTGGCGGCGGGCAGATCCGTGTGCGCGCAGGCAGCGGCGGCAGCGTGGACCTGGGCGGGCGTGTGGATGTGAGCAGCAAAACAGGCAGCGGTGGCCGCATCGATGTGGAGGGCGGGGAGATCACCGTGCGCCGCGCCATCGCGGTGAATGCCGATGGCGAAACCGCAGGCGGCGAGATCGACATCGGCACCACGGCAGGCACGCTCAGCACCGTCATCGAGGGCAGCATCAGCGCCAGCAGTGCGGGCGGCATGGGCGGCGTCATCCGGCTGGGCGGTGCTTCGCTCACGCTGGGCGGCAGCGCGCTCATCCAGACAGACGGGGCCACGGGCGGCGGCAGCATCTTCGCCGGAGGCGGCGCACAGGGCGCAGATGCCAGCATGGTCAATTCCACCCAGGTGCAGATCCAGCAGGGCGCGGTGCTTTCCGCCAATGCCGGTGCCAGCGGGAATGGCGGCACGGTGGTGGCCTTTGCCAGCGGGCAGCTCACCTTTGCCGGCAGCCTGCAGGCACGCGGTGGCCAGACGGGCGGAGATGGCGGCCAGGCGGAGCTCTCCGGCAAGCAGGCGCTCGTGCTGGAGTCCCTCACCGGCAGCGTGGACCTCAGCGCCCCTCAGGGGAAAGCTGGCAGCCTGCTGCTGGACCCGAATGATATTTTGATCTCTGATTGCGTGGCAGGAAATACCATCACCAATCCCGCGCAGGCAAACACCCTGCGCGCCTCGGACATCTCCACCTGGCTGAATACGAACTGCGGCAATCTCATCATCCAGACCGATGCCAATGCGACGGGCGGCTCTGGAAACATCACTCTCGCGGGCCTCATCCAGTGGAGTTCCCACGCCTCCCTCACCATCAATGCGCAGCAGGATTTCATCATGACCACGCAGGGCGGCGGCGCCGGGCTCATCCAGGCCACGGGCAGCGGCAATGTCACGGTGAATGCCGGGCGCAGCGTGCAGATCCAGGCTGGCTCGGAGATCCTCACCTGCGCGGGAAATGTCACCCTCAATGTCAATCAGGGCGCAGCCAGCTACTGCGGCGACTTCCAGTCCATCGTCATCGGCGGGCAGGTCATCTCGCATTCAGGAAACATCAGCCTGACAGGCCGCAGCGGCGGCACGCAGGCCACCGCCATCCTGCTGGACAATGGCGGCTCCATCACCACGGGCGGCTTCGGCGTGGTGACACTTCATACCACTGGAGGCAGTGTGGTGGCACAGGGTGCCATCACCTCCTGGGGCTTGAAGCTGCAGGGCACGGATGACTTTTACCTCGCCAGCACGGCCAATGCGGTGCAGACCATCACCAGCATCGGCACCATCGGCTCCGTGCAGATCATCAATACCCTGGGCCTCACCGTGGGCAGCATCGGTGCAGACAGCGGCCTGAATGCGCTGCGCGGCGTCAGCATCATCACCACCAACACGGACCACATCCGCGTGAATCAAAACCTCACCTCGCAGGGCGGCGTGATCACGCTCACCGGGTTCGGCATCGAGGTGAATGGCAGCACTATTTCGAATGCGGGCACCGGCTCCATCTACCTGAATGCGCAGCGCGAGATCCATGTGAACTCCGGTGCCAGCATCTCCGTGGTGGACGGCCTCATGAAGCTGGATGCCAACCAGCAGCCCACGCCCACGGGCGGAAACTTTGCCGGCATCGTGCTGGACAATGCCACGCTCACGACCTCCGGCGCAGGAGCCATCGCGCTCAGTGGTCGTGGGGGCGATACAGGTGATGGCAATGTGGGCATCCTCATGCAAAACGGGGCCACCATTCACTCCACCTCCACTGCAGCCAGTGCAGGCAGCATCACCCTGCTGGGCACCACGGGCGGCGGCGGCAGTGGCAATCACGGCGTCTCCTTGCAGGATGCAGGCACCGCCATCACCAGCGCGGGCGCACAGATGCAGATAGGCGGCAGCGGTGCAGGCAGCGGCACGGACAATGCAGGTGTGAATCTCGGTGCAGATACCGCTGTGACGAGCAGCGCAGAGATCCTGGTGCTCACAGACACCGTGGCCATCGCGGGTGCAGCCACAGTCGGTGGCGGCGGCACGCTGGAGCTGCGCACCGTCTCCGCAGGCACCACCATCGGCCTGGGAGATGGCGCGGCAGGCACGCTCCTGCTGGACAGCGCAGGCATCGGCGCGCTCTCCGGTCTCAGCCACATCACCATCAGCTCCCCCACCGCCGCGTCTGTGGATGTGCGCGCCGCCACCTGGCATGCGCCGCTCACCATCCAGACGCTGGGAGAGATCGTCGTCAGCGGGCAGATCATGGACCTGGGCGGCAGCGTGACGCTCAGCGCCTCCACCACGCTGCTGTGCGCAGGCATCACCACCGCAGGCGGGCAGATCATCATCAGCTCTCCCCTCACCCTCGGCACCAGCGCCACGCTGGACACCACGCATGGCGGCGCAGTCCCCACAGGGGCTGCCATCACGCTGGGCGGTGTGGTGTATGGTTCGTTTAATCCCACGGCGGATCTCACACTGAATGCCGGCACGCAGGGCGCTGTGGCACTGCAGGGCGGTGCGGGGCAGGATGGCGCACCCATTCACGCGCTGAGCCTCACGGGTGGCTCTCTCTCAGGCGCGCCGCAGATCTACGCGCAGAGCTTCACCGCCACCTTCAGCGGCGTGATCGATCTCTCCCATCTCAGCGCCGCCACGGCCAGCATCACCGGGCGTTCTGGAGACGACACCATCCTCCTCTCCCAGGTGCCCGCCAGCCTCACGGTCAATGGAGCCGCAGGCAATGACACGCTCACCTTTGCCGCCGCCACCGGCCCTGTGACCCTCAGCGCCGACAGCCTGATCAGCATCGAGAGCATCATCGGCTCCGCCAGCCATGCAGACACGCTCATCGGCCACAGCACAGGCGGCAATGTGTTTCAGATCACCGCGCCGGATGCAGGCACGCTCGGCACGCTGCACTTCAGCTCGTTTGAAAACCTCACCGGCAGCAGCAGCGGGGTGAACCAGTTCATCTTTGCCGGCCAGTCCACGATCAGCGGCAGCATCAATGGCGTGGGGAATCCGCAGGCCGTGCTCATCGTGGACGACAGCGGCCTGCAGACCGGGCAGACCTACACCATCACCGCCTCCCAGATCAGCGTGGCCGGGCGCACCTACCTCTTTCAGGGCATCAACACCATCGGGCTGAATCTCGGCGCAGGAAATGACACCACCTCCACCAGCTTTTACACCTTTGACCAGAATCTCAGCGGCGGAGGTGGAAACAACCAGCTTCTGGTAGATGGCACCACGGTGCTCACCAGTCCGCTGACCAAGCCCGGCTTTGGTACCATCACCACCACGGGCTTTGCCACCAGCGGACCGGGAGCGCCGCCGAAGATCACCAACGTCTTCCTGCAAAACTACGTCTTCATCCCCACCTCTCTGCTGGCGGGCTCCACGCAGACCAACAACTACAACACCACCTCCATCGCGGGGGCGCTCGGGGCCGGAGGTGTCGGCGCTGTGGGCGCGCAGATCGCAGGCAGCGTGCTGGGCGGTGGTGCAGGCGGCACGGGCGGCATCTCCTCCTTCTTCAGCGGGAGCGGCAGCGCCTTTGGCTCCATGGGCGGCGGCGGCCCTGCCAGCCAGAATGTGCAGTCGCAGCTCAACTCCGGCACCTCCGCCACCACCGAGCGTGAGCTGAACCTCAGCCTGGGCGGAGACGGCACCGTGCGCCTGCAGAATGGCGGCGGCCTGCTCAGCATCGACTCCGGCGGCGGCGCGGCCAGCTCCAGCTCCGTGGCGCAGCTGGAGGCCAGCATGAGCCTGCTGGCGCAGAGCGAGCTCTCGCTGGGTGCCATCGGCAGGGCCGAGGCCCCGCTCACCGCACAGGGCGGTGCGCAGTCCATCGCCCTCGGCTCCCCGCTGCCCTCTCCTGGTGTGCAGCAGCACCTTTCCCGTGCGGCCACTCCGTGGGCCTTCAGCACGCTCTACATGGCGCTGGGTGGCGACGGCACCGCACGTCTGGAGTACGGCGCAGGCAGCATCACCATGGAGGTGAATGACCGCCCCGTGCCGCCCACCATCGAGAGCAGCCTCAGCGCCAGCATCTCCCCCGGTTCCTTTGGGGAGCTGGCCCACGCCCTCGGCGCGCAGGGCGAGTACCACCTGCTGCCAGAGCAGGGCCTCGCGCTCATGGATGCCTCCGGCGGCCCCGCCTCCTCTGCCGTGCAGGCCTTCCTCCGCGCCCAGCTCTCCGCCCTGGTGGAGGCGCAGCTTTCTCGCACGCTCGGCGGAGACGGCACCTGCTTTCTCCTGCCAGAGGATGGTATCCAGCACGCCGCGCTGGACGGCGCTCAGGCCGGCCCCTTTGTCATCCTCAAACTGCAAAACGCCACCACGCCTGAAAGCGTGATGGAACTCGACAGCGCGCTCCGCTGATGCGTCATTTCTCTTCTCCCATGCCATCGCCCACCTCAAAGCCGATCATTCTACTGGCCGCCCTGGCCGTGTGCGGATTCGCGCCCGGCGCTATGGCGCAGGAGTTTCCCTCCACCACCACAGGTGCCGGTACACTGGTGGACAGGATGCCCATCCCCCGCGCACGACAGGCCACCGAGACCGATGCCGCAGCCGCCGCCAGCACCCCTGCGCAAAAGGAGGCCGACAAGCGCGCCGCCACAGACACCAAACCCCTGGGCGTAAACCTGCGCGGACTGCTGCTGGTGCCCAGGAAAACCAAAGTGCCCGCCAAGGACCAGCGCCAGGTCTTTGCCGTGGATGCCTCCCTGCATCTGCCTGCAGGCCTGGGCGAGGCTCTGCAGCGCGAGTTCATCGGCCAGCCGCTCAGCATGGCCGTGCTCAACAGCATGGTGCAGAAGATCAACAAAAGCTATCAGGCCACCGACTTCCCGCTGGTGGACGCCTACCTCCCCGAGCAGGACATCACCCACGGCTACGTGCAGATCGTGGTGCGCGAGGCCGTGCTGGGCCAGGTCAAGGTGGAGGGCGCCACCCAGCGCTCCCACCCCGCCTACATGCAGCGTCAGGTCAGCGTGCAGCCCGGAGAGCGCATCGACACGCGCAAGATCTCCAGCGATGTGGCGTGGCTGAACCAGAACCCCATCCGCAATGTGAACGTGATCTACGAGCGCGGCGCCAAGGACGGCACCAGCGACGTCGTCTTGAAGACTCAGGAAAACAGCCCCGTGAAAGCCTACATGGGCTATGCCAACTCCGGCCTGCGCGCCACCGGGCTCAATCAAATCTCCGGCGGCATCAGCATGTTGCAGCTCTTTGGCACCGAGCAGTCGCTCACGTACAATTTCACCGGCAATCAGGAGCTGGACCGGCTGAAGGCGCACGCGCTCATCTGGGATGTCCCGTTCCCCTGGCGTCACAAGCTGCAGATCCTGGGCGTGTATGTGGACTCCTCCACGCAGGTGGGCGGCCCGCTGGGTGTGAATGGCCGCAACCGCCAGCTCACCGCCGCCTACACCGTGCCGCTGGCCAGCGCCTGGAGCCAGATGCAGCACAAGGTCACCGCCGCCGTGGACTACAAGAGCACCACCTCGGACATTCTCTTTGGCGGCAGCAGCTTCTCCAAAAACACCGCCGAGGTGCTGCAGCTCCGCCTGGGGTACAACATCACCGTCAATGATCCCCTGGGCTTCACCCGCCTGGGCCTCTCCACCATCTACAGCCCCGGAAACACCCTGGGCCACAACAACTACGAGGCCTTTGACAGCCTGCGCGCCGCCTCCCAGGCCAAGTACTGGTACGCTAAAGGGGAGCTGGACCGCATGCTGCGCCTGCCGAAGGGCTTTTCCATCCTCATGCATGCCGCCGGGCAGTACTCCACCACCCGCCTGCTGCCTACCGAGCAGATGCTGGCAGGCGGCTACCAGACCGTGCGCGGCTTCAATGAAAGCTCCGCACGCGGAGACCGCGGCGTGGTGGCCAACTTTGAGCTGAACATGCCCATGCTGCACCTCATGGGCGCGAGCGGAAAAACCGCCGACAACCTCAACACCTTTGTCTTCTACGACTTCGCCTACCTCGAAAGCGTGGGCAGCTACGCCTCCGAGCCCAACCTCAACCTGCAAAGCACCGGCGTCGGCCTGCGCTACAATCTCGGCACCAACATGGATCTCCGCCTCGCCTACGGCTGGACCCTGCGCAGCACCGGCCTCGTGCAGGCCCCCAGCGGCCGCCTGCACTTTGGCATGAATGTGAGGTATTAGGAACTGCCATGATGAACCCACATGGACATGAATGCGCGCGGCTGAATCAGGACTCCGCATGCCTGCAGTCTCGTGGAGCGCGGGCCTCCGAGCCCGCAGCATTCCGCCAGCACTCACGGCTCTGCGCTTCCCCTCGCGCCATCTCCTTGGTGGGGCCACTCCCTGCCAGCCACCCGCTGGAGCCAACATCTGACTCAGGTGTCTGCCACCTGCTGCGGACTCGGAGGTCCGCGCTCCACACTCCGCTGTCCCGCACATGAGCCGCCGGAAGAAAATCAGCAGCCTGCGCTTTGAGATCCTCCTGCTGCCGCTGGTGCTGTTTCTTGCGCTTGGATTCAGCGGCACGCGTCTTGGCCAGGATCTGGAAAACCTCACGCTGGACTGGCGCTTTCAGCTCCGTGCGTGGTCAGACCCGCCTGCCGCGCCGCAGGTGCTGGTGGTGGGAATTGATGAAGACGCGCTGGAAAAGCTGGGCCGCTGGCCCTGGCAGCGCAGCGTGCACGGGCAGCTCATGACGCTGCTGGACTCACGCCCGCCCTCTGCCGTGGCCTTCGATCTCCTCTTCACCGAAGCCAGCCCCGATGCCAGGGAGGACCAGGTGTTTGCAGATGCCCTCGTGCTCTCCACCACCTCCATCACCGCCGCCATGGCGCAGAAGCTGGAGAACGCAAAGAAGTATGAATCCGACCTCGCTGGCAATACGAAGGCCATCACCAGCATCCAGGGGGATCAGAGCCAGATCATCGGCGAAGACACCGGCCTCATGCCCGTGGGCATCATCGGCGAGAGCTCGCACGCCGGCTTTGTGAATTCACCACCCGGCCCCGATGGCGTCCGCAGGCAGATCCCGCTCATCGTGCGCTGCGGCACGCACGTCTTCCCCAGCCTCGTGCTGCAGGCCCTGCTGAGCCATGAGGGCGTGGAGACAGATGCCGTCAGCGTCACGCTCGGCAGCAGCATCCAGGTGAAGGGCACGAAAAAGCAGTGGACCATCCCCATTGATGCCTCCGGGCAGATGACCATCAACTACCGCCACCCGCGCACCTTCAGCGTCTTTCCCTATGCCGGACTCATGGGACAGCTGGCCGCGCATCAGGGCAAGGACTGGCCCGCGAAATTTCCACCAGTCAAAGATCAGATCCTCTTCATCGGACAGACCGCCGCCGGGCTCTCCGACCTCGGCCCCACGCCGCATGGCCCGCAGACGCCGCTGGTGCTCACGCATGCGAATGCGCTGAGCAACATCCTCACTGGCGACTTCATGAAGCAGCCCGACCACCTCAGGCTCATCGGCATCTGGATTCTCATCGCGCTCTTCACCATCATGCCAGTGCGTTTTGGCCCCATCTGGCTGGCCGTGCTGGTGCCTGCGGCCTTTGTGGGTGCGTATGTGTACTTTGCCTTTCATCTCTTCCGCCTGGAGAGCATGCACCTGCCGGTGGCCTGGCCGGTGCTCGGCTTCCTGCTGGTGGAGGGCGGCTCCATCCTGCACCGCCTCATCATCGAGCTGCGCGCCAAAAGCCGCATCACCAGCATGTTTGGCACCTTCCTCGCACCGCAGGTGGTCAAGCAGCTGATCGCTTCTGGCGAGGAGCCCAAGCTCGGCGGCGAGCAGGCGGAGATCACCGCCTTCTTCAGCGACATCGCCGGATTTTCCTCCTTCTCCGAAAAGCTCACTCCCGAGCGTCTCGTCACGCTGATGAACGACTATCTCAGCGAGATGACCGACATCCTGCACGACAACGGGGGCACACTCGACAAGTTCATCGGGGACGCCATCGTGGGCATGTTTGGCGCGCCTTTGTTCTTTGAAGGCCACGCGCACAGCGCCTGCACTGCCGCGCTGCAAATGCAGAAACGCCAGCTGGAACTGCGGCGCAAATGGAAGCACGAAGGCGGCTGGCCTGACATCGTACATCAGATGCAGACCCGCATCGGGCTGAACTCGGGCCTGGCGGTCATTGGCAACATGGGCTCCCGACGCCGCTTCAACTACACCATGATGGGAGACACCGTGAACCTCGCCGCCCGCAGCGAGAGCGGAGCCAAGAGCTACGGCGTTTATACGATGGTCACCGGAGAGACCAAGACGCTCTCTGAAAAGCACCAGGACGACATCACCTTCCGCTTTCTGGACCGCATCGTGGTCAAAGGCCGCAGCCAGCCCGCTGAGGTGTATGAGCTGGTGTGCTTCACGCAGGACCTCACCCCGGAGATCGAGGAATGTCTCTCCATTTTTGAAAAAGGCATCGCCGCCTACCAGGCGCAGCAGTGGGATGCGGCCCGTGCCCTCTTTGAGCGATCCGCCCGCCGCGAGATGCACAAGGACAGCAACCCCTCCCTCGTCATGATCGAACGCTGCGACGCCATGAAGCTCGATCCCCCGCCTGCGGACTGGAATGGCGTTTATGTCATGAAGACGAAGTAGCCCCACCTCATTTCCTGCTGGTCTTTTTCCTGCGGCTTTGTGAAAATGCCCGCATGAACACCTTTCCTGCTCCCTTCGAGAGAAAGTCCATCAGCCGCCGTGAGATCCTGCGTGCCTTGGGAATGAGCGCTGCTTATGCCGCCTTTCCCTCGCTGCATGCCGCGCCTGCGGCTGCGGGAAAGGATTCCCTGCCGATGCAGTTCTACAAAAGCCTCACCGAGGAGCAGCACGCCAAGATCGTCCTGCCGCGTGACCACGCGCAGCGCGGCTACGTGAGCAACTGGTGGTACATCTGCCCGGACCAGCGTCTGCACACCTTTTACAGCAAAGATCAGCAGGATCTGGTGCGGCAGATCTTTGAGTCGCTGCACCATCCCGATTACCGCGAGAAGATGAACTGGCAGGTGCAGAAGGACCTGATGGGGCAGATCAAGAACACGCCCTCCGTGGGTTTCTTTGGCACCCCGGCGGATGAGGATTTTGAATTCATCTACACCGGGCACCATGTGACCCGCCGCTGCCGCGCCAGCTCAGACAAGGGTTTCGGCTTTGGCGGTCGCCCCATCTTCTACGGCAACTTTGCCAAGGCCTTCCGCGAGACCAAGGACCACGAGGGCAATCCCTTCTGGTATCAAGGTCTGGTCTTCAATGAGTTTGTCCAGGCTCTCGATGGCAAGCAGCGCGAGAAAATCCTGGTGGGCCGCGAGCCACGCTCTGAAAAACCCGCCTTGGTCATCGAGAAGCGCAAGACCGACCTGCCCGGACTGTGCGGTGCAGACCTGAGCAAAGATCAGCAGGCCAAGCTGCTGGAAACCATGCGCCGCATGCTGGTGTGCTTCCGTCCAGATGACGTCGAGGCCACCATGAAGACCATCACGGACAAGAAGCTGGTGGAGCGTGTCTTTGTCTCCTGCTACGGCGGCGTCTATGACATCGGCTCAGACAAGGTCTGGGACACCTGGCAGATCGAGAGCCCGGAGTTTGTGTGGTACTTCCGCGGCTATCCGCACATCCACGGTTATTTCCACCTGCCGGTGTGATTTGGCGCAGGCACTACTGCTCGTCGCAGTCAGGCGTGCGGCCTTCAGCGCCATGGATCTTCCCGGCTTAATCGGGGGTGGACAGCACTTTGCAGACGCACCAGCCAAACAGCAGGGTGACGCTGCCAACGGAGAGCAGCATGACGATGAATCCGGCGGCGGTCATGGGGTGGGTGGCGTGGAGTGTTTGTCCAGATCCTGCTCGGCACGGCGGAAGATGGCGGAGCGTGCGGTGAGCAGTATGAAAAAGAAGGAAAGGACCACCACCAGGGCCACACTGAGCTGCGCAGCCTGGCTGGTCTCCACCGGGCGGCCATCCTTGGTGCCGCCGATCAGGTCCAGCACATAGGACGAGGCGCTGCCGAAAGTCAGCGTGTTGAAATCAAAACCGAAAACACTGCTCAGCACCGTCATGGCAAAGATGGCCAGCAGAAATGCCGGGCAGACCCACTTGATGATGCCGCCAAAGAGGCGCGGGATGTGGATCGTGGCACCGTGGTGCGCCTCCTGCATGCCACGTGGGAGGCCCCAGTGCCAGCCGAAGACCAGCGTCTGAATGGTGGCCAGGATGAAGATGAGGAAGGTGCCCACCCAGAAGTCCAGGGTGTCCAGCGCCTTGAGGTCCTTGCTGAAGTAGGCAACGAATCCCGTGCCCAGTGTGGTGAGCAGGCCGAGCACTGTCACGCTGACCTTGCGCCCCACATTCATGGCCTCTTCCAGAAAGGCGATGCCCGGCTGCAGCATGGCGATGGAGCTGGTGACAGCGGCCAGAAAGAGCATGAAGAAGAAGGCCCCGCCAAAGAAGGCACCCAGCGGCATCTTGGCAAATACCAGCGGCAGCACGGTGAAGCCAAGGCCAAAGGTGCCCTGCCCCGCCACGGAGGCGATGCCGAGAAAGGCCACCGCCGCAGGCACGGTGATGAGTCCGCCCAAGGCCACCTCGCAGAACTCATTGGCACTGCTGGCGGTGAGCCCGCTGAGCACCACATCATCCTTCTTTCTGAGGTAGCTGGCATACACGATGATGATGCCAAAGCCCACGGCCAGGCTGAAGAAGATCTGCGCCGCCGCCGCCATCCATAGCTGCGGATTTTTAAGCTGCTGCCACGGGGAGATGGTCACGAGATGCAGCGCACCTCCGCTGGTATCCACCTTCTGCTTTGCGGCGGCGATGGCTTCTGCACCCACCACCTCCGCCACCACACGGGCCTCGCCCGCCGCAGGCTGCGTGCGCTCGATCTGCACCTTGCTGGGATTCCACATGTAGCCCAGTCCGTTCACCACGTTGTCGTGAGGTCTGGCAGGATCTGGTGCGCCAAGTGTGAGCACACGCACCAGCACCACCAGGGCCAGCACGATGAGCATGGGCATGCCGAAGTTGCACATCTTCTCGATGCCACCGGAAAGGCCACGATAGATGAGCCAGAAATTGAACGCAAACACCAGCACCAGCCACGGCAGCGAGGCATCCCAGGAGGCCGCCAGTGCAGCGCCATTAGCAAGCTGTCCGCTCATGCCTTTGAACATGGCCACTGTCTGCTCCGTGGTGGTCAGATCCACGCCGCCAGTCCAAAACTTCACCGCGTAGCCCAGGCACCAGGACTCGATGAAGACATAGTACATGTAGATCACCACCGGCACGATCACGCCGATGACACCCACATACTTGGCCCAGGGCTTGTTCAGGATCACCGCAAAGGCTCCCGGAGCAGAGTTGTAGCCCCTGCCGCCTGCGTAGCGCCCCATGGCCCACTCCACCCAGCCGCCGGGCAGACCGATGATGAGAAACGAGATCGCATAGGCCAGCATGAAGGCGCCGCCGCCGTACTGCGCGGCAAGACCGGGAAAGCGTAGGAAATTGCCCAAGCCCACGGCGCTGCCAGCCACGGCCATGATGACTCCCAGACGCGATCCCCAGGCTTCTTTGTTTTGCGACATGGCGGCGAGGTTAGGCAGTGCGATGAGGCAGGACAAGGCGGGAGTGGCGGTTTTCCTCGTCTCCCCGCACTTTTCAGTTACCCCTTTTCACTTTCATCGCCATATTCGCCGCCCTCTTTCGTCCTCCCCCGCATCAACTCATGGCCACCAAGCGCATCGTCCTCAAATTCGGTTCCGGCATTCTCACGCGCAAAGACGCGCCAGAGCCCGATCCTGTGCAGCTGCGCAAGCTGGTGGAGGCCGTGGCCCTGCTGCGTCGTGCCGGACACTCTGTGGTGGTGGTCAGCAGCGGCGCCGTAGCCTCGGGGCTGAAGCCGCTGGAGTTCAAGCAGCGCCCCTCCGACGTGACCACCCTCCAGGCGCTGGCCGCCGTGGGGCAGACGCACCTCATGCACGCCTACGAGTCCCTGCTGCGGGATCACGGCCTGCACGTGGCCCAGCTTCTCGTCACGCACGAGGACTTTGAAAACGAAGACCGTGCCCCGCGTGTGAAGGCCGTGCTGGACCGCCTCATTGAGTTCACCCAAGTGGTGCCCGTCATCAATGAAAACGATTCCGTGGCCATTGAGGAACTTCGCTACGGCGACAATGACAAGCTCTCCTCCCGCGTGGCGCGCTTCTGGGGAGCCGACGTGCTCATGCTGCTGACCAGCGCCCCCGGCCTGCTGCGAGACATGAAGAAACCCGAGGAAGGCCCCATCCCCGTGGTGGCGGACGTGGACGAGGTCATCCACCACGCTGAGGAGGAAAAATCTGCCCTCGGCACCGGCGGCATGATCTCCAAGCTGCGCGCCGTGCAGGATGCCGTTCACGGCGGGGTGGAGTGCATCATCGCCTCCGGCCGACATGCCGAGCAGATTCCCGGGCTCATCGACGGGCACGGAATCTGCACCCGCTTTCCTGCCGCCGCTCGTTCTTAATCCCCCATCTTTCCGCCATGGCCTCGCAAGACATCGCCACGCTCCTCATCCACTGCCCGGACCGCCCCGGACTGGTGCACGACGTCACCGGCTTCATCTTTTCGCATCGGGGGAACATCATCGACCTTCAGCAGCACATCGATGAAGAGCAAAATGCCTTCTTCATGCGCCTGGAATGGAGCCTGGAAAACTTCACCCTCGAAAATGAGGAGATCGAGGCCCGCCTGCAACCCATGGCCCGCCGTCATGAAATGCAGATGCGCCTCAGCTTTGCCAGCCAGCGCAAACGCATCGCCCTCTTTGTCACCAAGGAGAACCACTGCCTCTACGACCTGCTGGCCCGCCATGAGTCCGGCGACCTCCCCGTGGACATCCCGCTCATCGTGGCCAATCACGAGACGCTGCGCCCTGCGGCCGAGCGTTTCGGCATTCCCTTCCACCACTTCCCCATCACCAAGGAGAACAAGCTGGAGCAGGAGGCCGCGCAGATCGAGCTGCTGCGCCAGCACCGCATCGACACCGTGGTGCTCGCCCGCTACATGCAGATCATCAGCCCGGCCATGATCGCGGAGTTTCCGCACCGCATCCTGAACATCCACCACAGCTTCCTCCCCGCCTTTGTGGGGGCCAAGCCCTACCACCAGGNNGGGGCCAAGCCCTACCACCAGGCCTTCCAGCGTGGTGTGAAGATCATCGGTGCCACCAGCCACTACGTCACCGCCGACCTCGACGAAGGCCCCATCATCCACCAGGATGTGATGCGCGTGAGCCATGAAGACAGCGTGCACGACCTCGTGCGCCTGGGCCGTGACCTGGAGAAAACCGTGCTCGCCAAAGCCCTCTGGTGGCACACCCGCGACCGCGTCCTTGTCTTCAAAAACAAGACGGTGGTGTTTGATTGAGCACCAGATCACCTCTCAAAAACAGACCTTTCCTCCCGGTCCGCCACCTTGAGGTAGCGGTAGTACACCTCCAGTTGCAGCGTGCAGAGGCACTGGCGGTAGATGGCATCGGCAGCATCGCCTGCGGGCCAGTTGGGGCGGCCACGTTTGAAGGAGCCGTCTGCCAGCTGCGCACCGAGGATCTGCGGTAGAAACTGTGAGTTGTAGAACTTCCAGTCGTCACCGCCCTGCTGGAAAAAGGCCTGGGTGTAGTAGTACCAGCAGTAGAGGTTGCAATTGCGCTCCCAGTCCAGCGGCTCGCTGGAGAGGAACTCTCGCAGAAAGCGGATGCCCTTTTTTACGGCGGTGTTCTGGTGCAAGGCCAGAGTCTGCAGGCCCAGCACTCCGCAGCCGGTGAGGCTCCACTGGTTGTAGTGCTCATCGCGGTTCGTTTTGCCAAAACCACCGTCCTTGGTCTGCTTGGAGGCCAGGTAGTCGCTGCAGCGTTTGATGGCGGCATCCAGCCCCTCAATCTTGAGGCCTGAATGTTTCGCGGCCTTGAGCGCCTGAAACTGCCAGCCGCTCACGGAAAGGTCCTCGCCGCTGCTCTCTTTGTTGTAGGCATAAGGCAGGCCGGCATCCTTGCCACCGTAGGTCCAGGCACCGCGTGCATTCTGCTGGTCGATGATGAGACGCACGCCCTTCTCAAATGACTCCCGCAATCCGGGCAGGCTGCTGCTTCCCAGGCGGTAAAAGGAATACAACTCTCCCAGCGCATAGGTGGCGATGCCGTGCTCATAGGTGGCGGAATTGGCAAGCGGCTGCTCGGACACGAGGCCGTGCGGATTCCTCCGCGCCAGCTCCACGAGGTAGAGCAGGCCTTTGCGCACATTCTCGCCATAGAAAGGCGAGTCTGGCGTCTCACAGCGCCCCAGGTAGCACAGCAGCACCAGGCCCGTCATGGCGGCCTTGTTCGTGCGCCCCCAGGAACCATCCGCATTCTGCTGCGATTTCAACCACTCCAGCGAGCGAGACACCGCCAGCTCGCACTCCGGTGTGCCGCCATTCTGCCGCAGCTTTTCCAGGCGACTGTGGGTGGAGCAGCGCGCCTCAAACACATTGGGCAGATGCGGCACGTATGCAGCGGGGCCGGAGCCGGGGCTGTACATCCTCGGTGCGCCTCCCGTGCCCGCACTTTCGCTGAACAGTTTTTTTCCAGCCCAGGAGTTGCCATGGCCCAATTCAGGAAGAACGGCTGAATCAGCATCGATCACCACGCCGCCGCATCTCCCTACCACTCCGATGCGCGTCATCGGCACACGCTTCGCCATCGCCGTGGCGTGTTTCACGATCACGTGCTCCGCCAGTTTGCGCGAGGCATCCACACTCGCCTGAGCAGGTGCGGCTGGGAGAAAATCCACCGCAGGTTTCACCAGCTGCGAGGAGATGACGATCACGCCTGCCAGAAGCACCACCACCGCATGCACGGCAATGCTGAGTATGAGCGAGCCCGCGCCCATTTGCCGCCACATGCGCCTCCATGCAGGAATGCGTGCCTGCACTGGTGCCGGAACATCCGCAGTCACATCTGCCACCATCACAGCTTGCAGCACCGGCTCCGTTATACGCGGCGGCTGAAAACGCTCCCAGCCCGGAGGCACCTGATGACCTGACTCGGGCGGATGATGTGGATCGTGCGTGCTCATGGTGGCGTGATTGGATTTCACGCAGCATGACGCTCCTCACAGAATCCTCTTGGGATGGATTTACACAGCCCTCTTCAAATGCCGGTACGGCAGCGCCGCCAGATTGCTGCTGCAGGGGCCCGGGGTGTCCACCCAGAGCATGCGGGCGGCGATCTTGTCATAGGCGCGGCGGTGGGCCACGGCGGCTTTGACGGCGACGACCGAGAGCTTTTCCACAGCGATGCCCCGGCTGTGCCACTGGCCGAGATCGAAGGGCGGCGTCTTCACGCTGGTGATGAGGATGGTGATGCCGGCATGTGTGACCACGGCGCAGCGGCCCATGTCAAAGACATCGCCGCACATGCTGGCGAGGTGGCTGTTTTTGTCCTCCAGCTCAAAGCGCCCGTCTTCGTGGAGTGCCACGAGTTCGACGTCCAGCTCCAGCGGACCGGGATCGAGGCGGCTGCCTTTGCCGCCGAGTTTGATCGTGCGCGCACCTGAAGCTAGAGCTTCAACTGATTCAGGATCGGCGATGCAGATGGCGGCATCTCGAATGCCGTGGCGGATGAGCGCACGCAGCAGGCCGGTGCAGTCTCCGGGCGCACCGCCGCCGATGTTGTCGGCAGGCTCCACGAGCACTGTGAGTCCCGGGGGCTGCGGCTTGAGCTGCGCCAGCACTTCATCGGCCGGAGGATCGGCGATCTGCCCCAGGTGCGCAAGCTCATGCGCGGTGCGCGCCAGCGCCTCCAGCTGCGGTGTGGCGTCCGCCGTGGTGCAGGCCACCAAGCTCACGCCAGTGTCAGGTGTGTCCGCAAAGCTGAAACCAGCCACGATGTTCATGGCCCAGAGCGACTCATCCGCTCCCTCAAACTCGCGCGCCATGCGCTCCAGTGTGAGCATGGGATCCGCTGCCGTGGCGGTGCCGGTAGGGGGCCAGTTGAGGCCGGGCTGATGAAGCTGCATGCGCGGACGCCGCCCTGTGGTGAGGCAGCGCTGCAGCAGCCGCGCGGCGATGAGGCCCGCCTCCCGTGCATCCGTGTGCGGATTTTCGCGATAGCCCACGAGGCAGTCTGCCAGCGCGGCCATCTGCGGGGAGAAATTGGCATGCAGGTCAAAGACACCAAAGATCGGCACGGTGGTGAGTGTGCGCAGGCGGCGCAGGATCTCGCCCTCCACATCCAGAATCGTCTGCGAAACCATGGCACCGTGCAGCACGAGATAGACGGCATCGTAATCCGCCTTTGCCACCGCAGGAGAGATGTCGTTCCAGAATTGCTCGATCACCTCGTCTGCCACCGTGGCCGATGGCTGCGCGCGGTAGTCGGCGGCGGGGATCATCTGCCAGCCAAATTCATCCGCCAGCTCCAGCACACCGCCCAGTGGTGAGGAGTCCCCCTTGCCGCCCCATAGCTCCTGCCCGCGCCTGATTTGAAAATCAGAGAGCGTGGTGAGACCATCGAGAAAAGTGTGGGTCTCATGGAAAAGACCGGCGATGAAAATGCGCATGGTGGGATGATGAAAGGACTCGCACAGTGATCTACGCAGCCAGCTGGCTGTCGTTTATCTGAAAGTCTCGAAGAACAAGGCTTTCGACACGATTTCCGCATCCCAGCGAGCGTCATCGAGAAAGATGCGCCTGATTTCGCATTTCATCGACACCTTGGAAGCCGCTTTATCATCAGACAGGAGGAGGCGGCTGAAGGATCAGCCGCCTTGCCTGAATGAGGCAGTTTACAAAATCACACCGGGCTCGTACTTCGCAGCCTGCGGGTGCTCCTTGGCGATCGCGGCCACGCTGGCGCAGAAGGCGTCCACCTGCTGGGGGGCGTCTCCAGCGTTGGCTTTGCCGGCGTCCACGAGGCGCTGCATGTCTTCGGTGGTGAGAGTGAGGCGGCTGTCCTGCGCCAGGCGCACGAGCAGGTCGTTCTCGCGCACTTTGCCGGTGCGCATGTCGCGCGCCACCTGCACAGCGTGCTCTTTGATGACCTCGTGCGCGGTTTCGCGTCCGGCGCCGGCTTTGACGGCCTCCATCATCACAGTGGTGGTGAGGAGGAAGGGCAGATAGCGCATGAGCTCCTGCTCCACGACGGCCTCAAAGACCTCCATCTGATTGAGCACGGTCAGCAGCGTCTCCAGCAGGCCGTCCATGGCCAGGAAGGCGTCCGGCAGCATGACGCGACGCACCACGGAGCAGGACACATCCCCTTCATTCCATTGATCTCCGGCCAGACCGGCGGCCATGGCGAGATAGCCTTTGAGAATGACATGCAGGCCGTTGATGCGCTCGCAGGAGCGGCTGTTCATCTTGTGCGGCATGGCGGAGGAGCCCACCTGCCCTTTGGCAAAGCCCTCGCTGGCCAGTTCCTGCCCGGCCATGAGGCGCAGTGTGCGGGCAAAGCTGGAAGGGCCGCTGGCCAGCTGGCACAAAGAGGCCACCACCTGCAGATCCAGGCTGCGCGGATACACCTGCCCCACGGCATTGAAGGCCGCCGGCATGCCCAGGTGCTGCAGGATGCGGTGCTCCAGCTCGGAGGCTTTTTTCGCGTCTCCATTAAAGAGAGTGATCTGGTCCAGCCGGGTGCCCACGGCCCCCTTCAGCCCGCGCGCCGGGTAGCTGGAGATGAGATGCTGCAGATCGCCAAAGGCCACGAGCAGCTCCTCGCCAAACATGGCGATGCGTTTGCCCAGGGTGGTCACCTGTGCGGCCACATTGTGCGTGCGTGCGGTCAGGGGAATGTCCCGCGTCTGCGCCGCGCGGCGGGAGAGGCCTGCCAGAGCGGCCACGCATTTAGACCGGATCTCAAGAAGAGCGCGGAAGACCTGCAGTTGCTCCACGTTCTCAGTAAGGTCGCGGCTGGTCATGCCTTTATGAAGGTGCTCGTGCCCGGCGAGGTCGCAGAATTCCTCGATGCGTGCCTTCACGTCATGCCGCGTGATGCGCTCGCGCTCCATGATGGAGGCCACGTTCACCTGATCTTTCACCTTCTCATAGGCCTCGATGACTCCATCTGGTACGGGGATGCCGAGGTCACGCTGGCCTTTGAGAACGGCGATCCAATAGTCACGCTCCAGCCTCACTTTACCTTCGGGCGACCACAGGGCGCGCATGGAGGAGGTGGCGTAACGTTCGGCGAGTACATTGGGGATGGAATCAGACATGGGAGGGTTCATCTAGGCTATGCACGGCAGATTGGCAAATCGGTAACGAACCCGTGGCTGCCTGGGTGCTGCGCCTGAGTCTCAAATGTGCAGAACAGCTCCGGATTCAGACCCAATGGCAGGGGCCTACGCGCAAGATTTAGAATGAGCTGTAAAATTGAATCCTTGGCTACGTATGAATGGCATAGCACCGGCTGGTGATCGGTTAAATCTGAAATCACCATAAAAACCACGAATTCGAATTATATCTGATAGACTGGTTTTGTTAAATGTATCTGACTATCTACGTTCTAATTTAATGTCAATTGTATGAAATTCTTCAGGTTTTCCAAAGTTTTTCACTCAATGTACACTTTTGGTTTGCAATTGTGGCAATAATTCGCAAATCTACCAATTATCTCGAACCACACATTTCCCTGAACGCCGACAATTACCTTGTAATGATAAAAATTACGGATTGAATTTGTGAACAACCTCAAAATCACGTTCTCACATTCGATTTCTAAAGATGATTTAGGCAACCCGACACCTCACTAAATTTATGGCCGATCTAGCAACACCTGAACTCATGACTGTGAAAGAGACTGCGGAGTATCTCCGCATCCCTCTGCCCACCGTCTATTACCTCGTCCAGCGCGGGCAGCTGCCTGCTGTGCAAATCGGTGGTCGCTGGCGCATCAAGCGCAGCCTTCTGGACCGCGATGTGCTGCGCAAAGAAGACGAGGCCGGCCAGCCCACCGTGATGGTGGTGGACGATGACCCCGCGCTGCAGGCTCTCTTCAAGCAGTTCCTCAAAAAGGCTGGCTTCGGCCGCCTTGTGGTGGGAACCGGCGCAGAAGCCATCGCCATGGCCAAGAAGCAGAAGTTTGACTTCGTCTTCCTGGACCTGAAGCTCCCCGACGTCCCCGGAGACGAGGTGTACTCTCAGCTCAAGGCGCTGTACCCTGACCTGCCCATCGTGGTGATCACCGGCTACCCTGACAGTGAAATCCTCAGCCGCATCCTGGGCCACGGCCCTGTGACGGTGATCAAGAAGCCGATCGAGTACGATCAGCTGAACCTCGCCGTGAAACAGCTGGGTCACAAAGGCGCCGAGGCTGCAGTGTGATTCTCAACTGAGCAACGCCCCAATCCCTCCCGAAACTTCGGCCCCGTCAGCGATCCTGACGGGGCTTTTTCTTTTTCGATGGATTCGAGCTCGCACGTGCGGTCATGCGGCTCCGCCGAGAGCCTGGGAACCTCAGGTGCGCACTTTACTGCTGAGGCAGCAGGAGAGGGATGCCGTCATCAATGCTGAAGAAGCGGGTGCCATCCTGAGTGGCGAGGGCGGCTGAGAGCTGGTGCCGGGCGCATTCCTCAGCAGTGGCGTGGCGCAGAGGCTGATGGGTGTCCGGACAGCGCAGCAGGGGCAGGAAGTCATCGAGCCAGGCGGTATCGTGAAGCGTCATTCGAGTGTCGTCTTGTTAATATTCCGCCATGGTGGGATCAATCTCACGCGCCCAGGCGATGATGCCGCCGGAGATGTTCCAGACGTTTTCAAAGCCCTGCTCCCGCAGCTGGCTGACGGCGCGGGCGCTGCGGCCGCCGCTCTTGCAGTGGACGAGGATGCGCTTGTCCCGGGGGAGCTCGGTGCTGCGCTCTCCGAGCTGGCCGAGGGGGATGAGCACAGCGCCCTCGATACGGGAGATGCTCTGCTCGTGGGGCTCGCGCACGTCGAGCAGGAAGTGGTCGTCTCCGGCATCGCGGAGTTGTTTGAGTTCGTGGACGGTCATGGCTGGAACGGAAGTCGTGGCGGGAGCGGCGGAGATGCCGCAAAAGCCCTGATAGTCGATGGGCTGGGTAATGGTGGGGTGGTCACCACAGACGGGGCAGTCTGGATCCCGCCGCAGGGTCAGGGTGCGGAAGCGCATGCTCAGGGTGTCCACGTGCAGGAGCCTGCCGAGCAGGGGCTGGCCCACGCCGGTGATGAGTTTGATGGCTTCCAGCGCCTGCATGGTGCCGATGAGGCCGGGCAGCACACCGAGCACGCCTCCCTCCGCGCAGGAGGGCACGAGGCCGGGCGGCGGGGGCTGCGGGCACATGCAGCGGTAGCAGGGCGCGCCCAGGTGCGGGGCAAAGACGCCCACCTGACCGTCAAAGCGCAGGATGCTGCCATAGACGTTCGGTTTGCGCAGCCAGACGGCCACATCATTGCTGAGGTAGCGGGTGGGAAAATTGTCCGTGCCGTCAATGATGACATCATAGTCCGCGGCGATGCGCATGGCATTGGCGGCGGTGAAGAACTCGGGGTGCACCTGCACGTCCACATGCGGGTTGATGTCCGCCAGGCGGTCGCGGGCGGCGTCGAGCTTTTTACGCCCCAGGTCCTTCTGGCTAAAAAGCACCTGACGCTGGAGATTGGTGATCTCCACCACATCCGGATCCACCAAGCCGAGGCCGCCAATGCCGGCTGCGGCCAGATACAGGGCGATGGGAGAGCCCAGCCCCCCTGCCCCGATGCAAAGCACACGTGCACTCCGCAGGCGGCGCTGCCCCTCCAGGCCAAATTCAGGAATGGCCAGATGCCGGGCGTAGCGGGAGAGTTCGGCTGGAGAGAGGTCGGACATTGAAGGGCCCTCATTTAAGCACGCGGCGGGAGCGTGACAAGTGATGCGGGCACTTCAGAGCCCGCCCCGGCTTCTGCAGGGGGCTATGATCCAGCGGTTGCGATGCGGCGGCGCGTGTCTAAAATGAGGGTGTCATGCCTGATTGGACCCCCCCAACCCAAGTCAATCTGGTCGATCTGGGCTTCATGGACTCGCGCTCCAAGCTCATCGACCTCGCCGCCTTTCTGGACCGCGTGCAACGCGCCGGGCAGGAGAGCGACTTCCGCGTGCAGGCCCTGAAGAACGCCATTGCCCTCCTCTCCCAGGACAAGCCGCAGCGCGCCCGCGACGTGCTCCTGAGCTTCAGCGATCCCAGCACCGCACCAGTGGAAAAGGCCGCGATGCAGGGAGCGACAGGCGCGTATAAGTAGTGAAGCCGGCAGTGGTTTGCCGTTTTTGGCGATGGTTCACGATTGCCGCCAAGCCGCCGACAACCGCTGCAAACAACCCAACCACCGCAAAACTCCCTCCCAATGCAATACATCGAGCCCCACGGCCACATGGTCAGCCGCACCACGGATGACTACGAGCGCATGGCCATCGCCGGCTGCCAGGCCATCTGCGAGCCCGCATTCTGGGCAGGCTATGACCGCGCCAGCGCAGAGGGCTTTTACGACTACTTCCGCCAGATCACCGAGTATGAGCCGAAGCGTGCGGCGAAGTTTGGCATCCAGCACTACTGCTGGCTGTGCATCAATCCGAAAGAAGCAGAGGATTTGAAGCTGGCGGACGACGTGATCGCTCTCATCCCGCAGTTCATCGACAAACCGGGCGTGCTGGGCATCGGCGAGATCGGCCTGAACAAGAACAGCCGCAACGAGCTCAAAATTTTCGAGCAGCATGTGCAGGTGGCGCAGGACTATGACGCGCTGGTGCTCATCCACACACCGCACCTGGAGGACAAGCTCAAAGGGACGCGCCTGATCGTGGAGGCGCTGAAAAACTTCCCGAAGATCAAGCCTGAGCGCGTGATCATCGACCACGTGGAGGAGCACACCATCGACCATGTGCTGGACCACGGCTTCTGGGCGGGCATCACCCTCTACCCGGAGAGCAAATGCACGCCGAACCGCGCCATCGACATGCTGGAACACCGCCACGCCGAGCGCATCTGGATGAACAGCGCCTGCGACTGGGGGGTGAGCGATCCCCTGGCCGTGCCCAAGACCATGCAGGCCATGCGCCAGCGCGGCTGGAGCCCGGAGATGATCCAGCGTGTGGCGTGGGACAACCCGCGTGCCTTCATGGGCCAGAGCGAGAAGTTTAAGATGTGAGCTGCCTGCTCGCACATCTTGGGCTCGCATTTCACCTGTCCCTCGCACCAGCGCATATTCCTACTTGCCCTATGGGGCTTGAGCCTGCATGATTAAAACGAGATATGCGACTGACCAAACGCGGCGAATATGCACTGCGCACCCTGATCCGGCTTGGGATTGCCGAACGCCAGCAGGAGGGGGTCATCTCCGTGTCCACTCTAGCGGAGCAGGAGCACCTGCCCTTCAAGTTTCTTGAGGCCATCCTGTTTGAGCTCCGCACCGCAGGCTACGTGGAGAGTCTGCGTGGAAAATACGGCGGCACCCGGCTGGCCAAGCCGATGAAAGCCATCAAGATGGGCGAGGTGGTGCGCCTGATCGACGGCAAGCTAGCCCCCATCGGCTGCGCCAGCGAAACGGAGTATGAAAAGTGCTCCTGCCCGGACGAGACCCACTGCGGCCTGCGCATGCTCATGATCGATGTGCGCAATGCCATAGCGAACATTCTGGACCGCTACACGCTGGAAAACGTGGTGGAGGTGACGCTGCGCAAACAGCAGCAAACCGCGACCAAAAAGCATCCCAGAAAAAAAGCGGCCGGACGCGAAAAACACGCCGACCCCGCAGACGGCTTCCTCGCCGTGCTGCTGGACTCTGCATCGTAATGCATGCCGCCCCACTCTCGCGAGGGAGAGCGCTACACGATTAAACGTTCGTCAAGACGGAGGACGCCGGGATATAAATGAAATGCCCGCGGGTTCATGTGGCTCACGGGGGGGATTAACGCCTGCATTAAGAGAAAGATGAAAAAATCCGTCTGGATGGGTGTGTTGCCGGCCTTCATTGCCGGAGTGCTGCTTTGTGCAGCGGGGTTGTTCTGGCCGGAGTCTGAGTATCGCAGGCCGTTTACCGTGGCGGTAAACATCTGGCCGGGCGCGGAGGCTCTGGTGGAGGCCTGCGAGCACGCGCCTTCCAAGGACGTGAGGCTGAATTTTGTGGAGATGTCCTGGTCGTCTTCATCCATGGCCGCATTCAAGAAGCGGGTGGTGGATGCGGCCATCGTCACGCTGGATGAAATGCTGCGGATGGATGCCGACGGGGCCAGACCACGCGCAGTGCTGGTCATCGGCGTCTCCAAGGGCACGGACGCCATCCTCGGCCGCCCTGGGCTGCATGCGCTTGAGGACATCCGGGGAAAGCGGGTCGGAGTGGAGCTGCGGTCTGCCGGAGAGTATCTTCTCATGCATGCGCTGGTCTCCCGCGGCATGTCTTTGAAGGATGTGACCGTCGTGCCTCTCAACCTTGCAGAGACGGAGACCGCCTATGCAGCCGGAGAACTGGATGCAGTGGTGACCTCCGATCCCTGGCACATCAGGCTGCAGGAAAAAGGTGCCGTGAAGCTTTATGACTCCAGCGACATGGGGCTGGAGCTGAGCCGCGTGCTGGTGGCCAGAGAGGATGCCCTGGAGGACTTTTCTGCTGAGATTCAGTTTCTGGTATCCACCCATCTCAGCCATGCCGCCAGAACAGGCGGGCTGGATTTTGGGACTGAGTTGCAGGGCGTCTTGCGGCGTGAGCATCTGAGCCTTCCGCAGCTGAAGGAAACATGGCGTCGCATCCAGATCCCTGATGTGGCGGGAAACCTGCGCCTGATGCAGACAGGTGAAGACGGACTGGAGGGATGCCTCAAAAAAATGGTGACAAAAATGCGCCAGGAAGGGCTGCTCAAGCAGGATGTGGACGTGAGCAGGCTGCTGGCTCCAAACTTTATCAAGGGGGGATCGTGATGCGCTTCAACACCCTGCAGTTTCGTGTCTCCGCCCTGGTCTTTGTCTTTGGGCTGCTCATGATCGGGCTGAGCACATTCCGGCAATATCACCATGATGTGCAGGTGCGCCTCGGGCAGATGCGGCTGCAGGCCTACCGGGAGGGCACCCGACTCTCCAGCCTTGCTCAGCATTTCTTCCGCCGGCACCTGCCGCGCTCTGCGGACCTGGCCATCAGCTACGCCTCCGTGGACCCGGACCTCCGCCTGGGGGTCATCACAGACGGCAGAGATGTCATCCGCTACTCAACGCAGCAGCAATGGAGGGGCGTCTCCCTGTGGGACTGCCCCATCTCCGTCTCTCCGCACATGGTTGGGCGCATCAAGCTGGAGCCGGAAGGTCTGCTGAATGAGAATGCCAGGGGGGACAGGCTCACCGCCATCTTTCCCTTTGTGGACATGTCTGAAGACTTGAGGAACGGCCTCGTGGTGCTGGAGTATGACCTGAGCGGCTTTGTCAAGGAGGCGGCATCACATGCCATCAATGAAACCATGGCGCAGGCCTGCATGCTTCTGGGCAGCTGCCTGGTCTTCTGGTCATTGCTGCAGCTGCTGGTGACGGAGCGTGTCTCCCTCATCGTGGATCAGACGCGGCGCATCGGAGCCGAGGCGGAGGTCCTCCCCCCCATCGGTGGCGGAGATGATCTCGACACTATTTCAAGGAGCATCACCGAGGCCACACTGCGGCTGCAGGCTACCGAGTGGCGCTTTTCCCAGATCGCCTCAAACATGCGGGATGTGTTCTGGGTGTCTCCGGCGCTGAAGTCCGAGCCCATCTACGTCAACAACGCCTATGAGCGGATTTTGGGCAGGTCCGCCGCACGGCTGATGACGCACCGCTGGGACTGGCTGAAAGCGCTGGCTGAGGAGGATGTGCGTCCGGTTTTGCGCATGCTGCGCCATCTGCGGCAGGCCCCGGCGGAGATGGAAATCGTCATTCGCGTACATGTCGGAGAGCATCTGGAGTGGCTGCGCTGCCGGAGTTTTTCCACACAGCGCCATGCGGATGCCCCCGGTGTGCTCCAGGTGGCGGGCACGGCCAGTGTCGTCACCGAAGAAAAAGACATGGAGAAGCGCCTGATCGAGTCCGCCGAGAATGAGCGCAGGCGCATCGGCCAGGATCTGCATGATGACATCTGCCAGCGGCTGGCGGCGGCGCAGCTCAAGAGCGGTGTGCTGGGCCGCAGCCTGAAGCGTGACGGGCATGCGCAGGCCGTGCTGGCGGAGAGCGTGGCGGCGGAGCTGGCGGAGGCCTCTGAGATCGCCCGCGGGTATGCACGCGGACTGGCGCCTGTGGCCGTCAGTGCGCAGGATCTGCCGGACGCGCTGGATGACCTGCGGAAGTTTTTGGAGCGCGCTTTCAACATCCGCTGCCGTGTGTCGTGCGAAGACGTCTCGGACGTGGTGGCGCGCGAGACGGCGGCGCAGCTCTACCGCATCTCCCAGGAGCTGGCCACCAACGCGGCCAAGCACGGACGTGCGAGCTGGATCGCCATCAGCCTGGTGCATGATGTGGACTCCCTGCGGCTGGAGGTGGCGAATGACGGGGTCAGCTTCACACCAGACGAAGGGACCAGGAAGAAGGGCATGGGGCTCTTCATGCTGCAGCAGCGTGCGGATGCGCTGGGGGCCAAGCTGACCTACCAGCCGCGCCATGTGGCGGAAGGGGGGACGCTGGCAGTCTGTGAAATGCCACTTGCATGCCGATAGGTATTCGGGTTTCAAAAATACATGAGCACAACCACCACCAAAACACCGGCGCTGAGCAAGCGGGTGGCTCTCCTGGACGACCACACCATGATGCGCGGCGGGATGAAAGTCTTCATCGACAGCCTGCCGGACTTTGAGTGCAGCTGGGAGGCGGGAGACTGCAAGACGGCCATGGAAAAAATGGAGGCTGACCTGCCGGACATCATGCTGGTGGACATCACGCTACCAGACCGCAACGGGCTCGAATTCATCAAGGATGTGCACTCCATCCACCCTGAGCTGGCCATGCTGGTGATCTCCATGCATGACGAGGCCTACTACGCGCACCGTGCGCTGAAGGCGGGGGCCAAGGGCTACATGATGAAAAACATGGGGTATGAAATGTACGAGGCGGCGCTGCGCCGCGTGGCCTCAGGAGGCAGCTGGCTTAGCGAGGCGGTGTCCGAGCAGATCTTCCAGGCCTACACCAGCGGCGCCAGACTGCGGATGGAGGGCGGACTGGATGCGCTGACGGACCGTGAGTTTGAGATCTTCCAGATGATGGGGGACGGACGCGGCACGCATGAGATCGCCAGCGCGCTGCGCATCAGCCCCAAGACGGTGGACGTGCACCGCATGAACATCCGCCAGAAACTGAGGCTGGAGGACGGGGCGGCCGTCATGCGCTTTGCCATCCGCTGGGTGGAGTCACGCAAGCTCGGCACCAGCTAGAGAGGCGGCTACTTTTTATGGCGAAAGCCCACGATGTGGGTTTTTCCGGGGGCGATGTCGTAGAGTTTGGAGAGATCCGGCAGGCGCATCAGCAGCCAGGGGGTGAGGAGGTTGGAGCCGTTTTTGGTGAAGAGGATGTCGTCTGCGAGATAGGTGGCCGAGTGAATGGCCCGGCCGTCCGGTGTGATGAACATGAGCACGTCTCCGTAGCGGTAGGGCGGCTCCACCTTGTCAAAGTCCTGCTTTACCAGGCTGGTGGCCAGGCGTGTGTCCAGCAGAAAGGACTGCGGGCGGAGGTTGTAGAAATTCAGGCTGGTCCAGTGGCAGTCCGGCAGGCGGCCTTCGGAGGCGTAGCTGACGTCCGGGTAGGTGTAGAGCAGCTTGCGCGGCAGCGGCGGTACGAGATGCAGCATGTCCAGATGAGAGAGCCCCCGCGTGTGCACGATGGCCTTCATGAGCGGCTCCAGCTCCTTCTGGCGCAGCCCCAGTCCGGTGGACCAGTAGTTCAGCAGATCGGGGATGGAGTCTTTTTCACCGAGCTCCAGCTGGGCCATGAGCGTGCGCACGCGTGTGAGCTTGCGCATGATGAAGCGCGCCGCGGAGACGCTCTCCGCCTGGCTGAGCAGCAACGGGATGTCTGAAAAGACGAGGGCATTGCCCGCCTTGTAGGAGAGGCGGGAGATCATGGAGACGACGGCGGGCTGCAACCCGGAGTCCTGCGCCCACTCCTCGACCGAGTCGGTGAGAAAAAACACCGGGGAGTATTGAAACACGTTGGCGGGATTGCGCGCGAGCTCGGTGTAGATGAGGGACCTGCCATCCGGAGAGAGGTTCTGCACATCTGCAGTGGAGGGGAAGAGATAAGCGTGGTGGTCGTCCTTGACCACGCGCTTGGGAGCCAGCAGGCGCTCCAGCGCCTCATCTGTCATGCCGGCTTTTTTGAGCAGAGGCCCGGCACGGTCAAATTCATCCACATTGAAGACCCAGCGCGTGGTCGTGCTGGGCAGGGGGAATTTTTCCACCACGTAATCCGGCGCCTCCAGATAGAAGTAGTAATAGCTGATCCGGCCCCACGGCCCCTCGGCAGAGGTGTGAAGTTCATTCTTGTGCGGAGACGCCGCTTCCTCTGCAGCCGGTGTGCCGGCTGAGGCAGCCAGCAGCAGCGCCGCCAGGCAGGCAAGAAGCCGCGCGCCATGATTTTGTGCCTGGAGGATGATCAGATCAGGAGAGGAAACGAGCGGCATGCAGGTGCGAAACAAGCGGGATGAAGACTGGCGGCCGGACATGATGCCGACAGATGAACCAACGAAAAATGAGCGGGTTTATTTTTGCATCAAACGTTCCAAACCGAGCCGGTTCAATCGTGGAAAACAGTGTTTTTTTAACGCGAATATCATGGCCGCTTTGGGTAAGCAAAAAGTTTAGATCCGCCTTTGTGACAAGTGTAGATCCTTGCAGGTGCAAAGTGCATTCATTCCCAAGCCTCGCTCCCAATAGGCGAAAAAAAGCATTCCGGCAGAATTGGCAGGCAAACAACAGAGCAGTGCCCGTGGCGCAGCCTCTCCCCTGCCCTTCCAACCATGAATGCCTATTTACCATCGCCCCCTCGATCCGCCTTCTTATCTTTCGGCACAGCCGGAATGGCACGCACTGGCTGCATCCGCAGGGTGCTGGCGGCGGGCGGGCTCCTGCTGCTGATGATGGCTGAAGCCGGCGCGCAGACCGCGCACAGCACCACCGGCAACTGGACGCTCAACAACAACGGCAACTGGAGCCTCACCGCCAACTGGGGGGGGCTGGACGACGGTGCCGACTACCCCAGCGGGCAGGATGCCTTTGCCAATTTCAGTACCATCAACATCTCCGCCAACCGGACAATTGCTCTGGATGTGGCCGTGACTCTGGGAGACCTCAGCCTCGGGGACACCTCGGGCGGACAGAGCTACACCATCCAGGGCGGCACCCTGACGTTTGCCTCCTCCGGAGGTGTCTCCACCATCGTCAAAACCGACGGCGGCGGCAACGACACCATTTCTTCAGCCTTGGTGCTGAACAACGAACTGGACATCTCCATCTTTGACGTCTCGAACAATCAGGGGATCACCTTCAGCGGTATCATCAGCGGTGGTGCCGCTGACGCGGACACCATCGTGTATGACGATCTCTCCACCGGAAATCAAAGTGTGAACTGGATCATCCTCAACGCCGCCAACACCTTCCAAGGAAGGCTGGTGGCCGATTCAGGGCTGATCCGGCTGGAAGGCAGCGGCTCCTCCGCAGGCGCCACCGGCGTGGGGAATGAAACGGTGGCGCGCAACGGCGGCTCGATCGACCTGCGCGGCAAGACTTTCAACCTGCAGGCGGACGATACGGAAATTTTCCGCATCAGCGGCATGGGCACCAACGGCCTTGGGGCCTTGCGCAACACCTCGGGGACCTCGGTCATCTCCTGCCTGGCGCTGGATGACGATGCCGTCGTCGGCGGCTACAGCACCGCGGCCATGATGCGCCATCTCAATGCCGCGGGCTCAGCGGAGATCGCTCCGGTGCTGGATCTCGGCGGCCATACGCTGACCAAGCTGGGGACTAACGAGTGGCGGTTTCAAAATGCAGACATTCAAAACCGCGCTGGAGCAGTGATCAATATCTATGAGGGCAAGCTTAAGTTTGAAAACGACGGTGCGCTGCTGGGTGGCGCACTGATAGACGGCACCACCTACGGCAACAATCTGGACGGAATCACCATCAATGTGGCCTACAACAAAAACGCCTACGACGGCGTGGACCCGACTGCGGGCAGCCGCACCTCCGACCCGTACAATGTCAACTACCTGGCCAACCCGCTGGGTGGCAACTCACAGTCGGACGCCCGCCTCGCCTTTGGCGACTACTGGACCGGCGCCAACACCTTTCCCCTCAATGTGAAGGTGGTGGACAACTACGACAACTTCACTGTCAACCTCAACAACGGCGTCTGGGGACGTGAAGGCAGCACCGGTGCGGGGCAGACTTTTGATCAGGTCTTTGGCACTGGAGTGGTCATCAACCTCGTAGGTGGTGGCATAGCTCCAGATGCAAATGGCAACGGCAATCTCTTCGACATCAATGGCGGCTCCGGCGGCATCAACGCGGCCACCGGGGTGTTTGACAATCCCGGGGCCACGGAGATCCAGGGCAAGATCGACAACACCAGCCCCGGCAACAACGGCACCGGCTTCACGGTGCGCGGCTCGCGCGAGCTGCGCTTCACCGGCAACAACGACACCTTCACCGGAGACATCCTCGTCAAGCTGCCGACCTACCGCTGGATCACCAACAGCTTTGACCGCAGCAATGGAGGCCAGGCCGCCTCGGTGTACTTCAACATGTCTCTCGCCGGACAGGATGGCAGCTTCAACAAGGCCGGCTCGATCACCGTCACGCGCTGGGGCTCCCTGGCGCTGCTGAACAACTCCGCCAATGCCGTGTATGCCAGCCAGAACAATGACGACCGCATCAACGACGACGGCTTCACCAATCTGCGCAACGGCTACCTGCTGCTGGAGACGGACACCACCGTGACCAATCACGAAAACTTCGGCCATGTGGTGGCCGACTACGGCACCAATGTGCTGTTTCTGGACACCCGCGCGGGCGGCCGGTTTGACGGCTCGTTTCAGTCCCTCACGCGCAACAACAACGGCGTGCTCAAGATCTACGACACCAACTCCGCCCACACCTGGGGCACCGGAGCTGGGGACGACCGCATCGCGCTCAATGATGCCACCGGGCTGGTCACCGTGGGGGCGAATGCTCCTGGTACTGCCACGCAGAACATCGTTCCTGGTTTGTTTGGAGGCATCCTTCCCACTTTGCAGACGCCCACCATAGCCGCCTACACCCGACCGCTGGAGACGGCTCAGGGCAGCTACATGTACGCCGGCGCCGGCCTGGGGCTGATGACGTATGACAATGGCTACCTGCGCCCGCTGACCGCCGCCGAGTATGACACAGGAATAAATCCCGCAAATGGTGCCAACTGGCTGGTGAACCGCTACATCGCCCCTATCACAGGAGTGGAGAACTACGCAGATCGCAACAACTATGCTGCTCGCAATGTGACAGCTGATGCTGCCATCAACTCTCTCAGCATCAGCTTTGACGAGACGGCCTCCGGGCAAGTGGTGGGCACCTCCACCAAGGACTATATCATCATTGGTCAGGGCAGGACGCTGAAGATCAACTCGGGCGTGATCAACATCACCAGCTTTGTGGAGAACACGAACGCCAACATGGAGGGTGTCATCCGCGGCGGCTTCCTCGACATGAACGGCGGCACGGCCATCATCAACTCGGCCGCGGGCTGGCACGACCTGGACCGCGATTCTCCGAACTGGTATGACTTTCTGGTAGGAAACAGCACCTTCATCCGCTCCCATATCATCAACACCACGGACTTGGTCAAAACTGGGCGTGATACACTTTACCTGGATACCTGGAACAAGCTCGCAGGCAGCATCTACATCAGTGACCAAGGGGCGCTGGATGTCCGCCATGCCGGGGCGCTGGGGGCCGGCGGTGTCGGGCGTGAGGTGCAGGTGGGCGGCAGCGCCGCGCTGCTGCTGGAGTACGGCACCAACATCAGCGGCATCAACCTGCGCGTGACCAACACCTTCCAGGGCTCCGCCACCGTGCTGCGCGCCGAGGGCACCAGCCTGAGCACCTGGGGCGGGGACGTCATCCTGGATGTGGCGGATGCGGCAGGCAGCTCTGACTTCCAGTCCTACACCATCACCGCCCGCAACAACGGCACCCTCTCGCTCTATGGCAACATCTACACCGACCACAACGCCAGCCTCACCAACAGCGACGCCTACGCCGACCCGCCGGTGATCAATACCAACTTCAACGGCGAGGCGTTTACGCTGAACCTCTACGGCCAGTACCGCGATGTGGCCACGGGCAACCTCGGAACCGACCCCGCCAACGCCGCCATCACCTCCATCTACCGCACCGGAGACTCCGCCACACGGCTGGACGCCAACCACTCGCTGCGCTTTCAGATGACAGGCAGCGATGAAGGCAACGTGAACGTCTTCCAGCAGTGGGACGCCACCGGCCGCCTGGACCTCAACCGCGGCTACTTCCGCATCTTGTACGACCCGAATGCCGCCGGCAATCAAGGCACAGGCTTCATCACCGACGGGGCCAATGCGCTCATCCAGGCCAATGAGTACTTCACACGTCTGGCGCTGGGCACCGATGGAGCGGGCACCGGCACCTACCACAGCCACCTCATGCTCACCCGGGACGGGCAGGTGCTGAACTGGTCCAGCCAGATCTATGTGTACAACAACAACCGCGACGGCACGATCAGCCTTGGCGGGGAAAACGAAAACGGCACGGTGTACATCGGCTCCCTGGATGGTGCGGCAAACTACTCCATCATCTACGAAAACCAGGGCGGAGACCGTGACCTGCGTTTCCTGCAGGAACGCGGCGGCACCACGGTGGTCAACGCACGCCTCTATGACAACGGCACGAGTGTGAACTCCAGTGCCAGCGTTGCGGGGCCGGGCACGGTGATCTTTAACGCCAATGCCGTGGGAGCTTCCACAGTGGAACGATGGAACTTCATGGGAGGCCAGGCCGTCTGGCAGGGAAATCCAGGAAGCGGCAGCCTGCTGGGCAATGACCGCTTTGGAGTCTCCACGGCGCAGGCGCTGTTTGGTGGTGGCGAGCTGACTTACATTGGTGACACGGTGGCGAACCGCACAGAAAATCTCACCGGCACCTTCCGTCTGCTCAACGGCGAATCTGCGATCACCCTCATCTCCGGCACCGGGCGCACCGACACGCTGAACTTTGGCGCCGCCGCCGCCAGCTTCTTCAAAACACAGGGCGCCACGCTGCGCTTCACCGAAGGTGGAACGGGCACCTCCGTGATCACGCTGCAGGCCACTGGGCTGACAAACACCGGCATCATGTCCTACGCCACCTACGGCACTGTGCCCGGAGTGGTGACAGACTTTGCCAGCAACGGAGCCTCCGGCTCCTTCTCAGCCTTCACCGGCTATGTGGCTGGTGCTTCAGAGGCAGACTACACGGCAGGAAACACAGTGGATGTGACCAGTGACGTGGACTTCACCGGCGCGGCCACGCCGGACAATCTGCGCATCACTGCACCGGTGGGCCTGACGCTGGACGGCCAGACAATGACCCTCGGCGGCGGCGCGCTTCTCGTCACGTCCGACAGCGGCGGCCCCATCAGCATCAGCGGTGGTGTGCTCAGCAGCGCCTTTGACGCGGACCTCGGCGGCAGCGGCACTCTCAGTGACTTGATGATCCAAAACTTTGGCACCGGCGCGCTCACCATCAGCGCGGTCATCGCCGACAATGGCGGCAGCAGGGTGAACCTGGTGCAGGGCGGCGCCGGCACCACCATCCTCGGCGCGGCCAACACCTACACCGGAGAGACCTACCTCAACAACGGCGTTCTCAGCATCTCCAGCGAAAGCAATCTCGGCGCCATCAATGGCAGCATCGTGGATCTCGCCCGTGTGAACAATGGCGGCAACGGCACTTCAAGCAATGCCGCTGCCTACAGCGCCAACACCAATGCGCCGATCATCTTCACCACGGGCAATGCACCGGCAGCGGCCGCCACCGGCACATTTAACTCGAGCTCCACCACAGTCACCGCCACGTCCCTGACCGGCGGCGGCTCAGGCTACACCACGGGCGTGTGGGCCAGTCTGGACGACCCCAGCCGGACCACTGAAAATCCCGCTGGTGTGTGGGCCATCCTCAACAGCGGCAACCTTCACTTTGACGGAGGAACCCTGGCGGTGACGCAGGATGTGACACTGGACGGCGCACGCACCCTGTTCCTGGGCGGGAATGGCGGCTTTCTTGATGTGACGGACGGCAAGACCCTCACCATCAACGGCTACATCACCAGCGAGGCCAGTCAGATCAGCTCTGCCAATGGCTACACAGCCAATCAACTGGGCGGAGCCGATGACCCTGCGAGCAACGGCAATCCCGACATCGGAGACCTGACCATCCAGGGAGGAGGCACCGTGGTGCTGACCGGTGCACCGGACAACACCATCCGCTCCAACATGTTCAACAGCTACGGTGGCACGACCTGGATCAATCAAGGCACGCTGAAAATTGCAGGCGCAGGTTCCTCCGCTGTGGGGGCGCTGGGCACGAACCGTTCATGGATCGACGGCACCATCATTGGTGCAGAGGGTACGCTGGAGCTTGCCGCCACCTCGGACCCCTCCATCTATGAGTGGCTCACCTTCCGCGGTCGTGGTTACCAGGGGCGTGGCAGCATTCTGACCACCGGCACTGCCCGCACTGTGCGGCTGAACGGTCAGATGTTTGTCGAAGCCGGAATGCTCGTAAACAACAGCAACAGCAGCACCATCCGCTTTGGCGAGCAGGGCGGCGCACTCTATGGCACCGGGGACATTTCACGCATCGGCAACGGAGAGTTTCAGTTCTACGTCAACACTCCAGACTGGACGGGGCGTTTTCTCAACGGCAGCGGCAATACGCGCATGTACGGTTCGGGCAGCCTGCAGGGCATGACCTTCATGTCTCTCGACCGCAACACCTACTTTGGCTACGGTGCCGGCAGCACCACCACGGATGAATTCCGTGACCGTCTCAACGACAACCTGAACATCTCCATCAACGGCTACTCCAAGATCCGCATGGAAGCAGGCGCGGGCATCTTCTCCGGCATTGAAAAAGTCGGCACTGCCACGGTGAACAGCGGGGTGTTTAACATCGAGTACGACCTCGGCACCATCACGGTGAACGGAGCCCCGCAGCAGCAGGGAGACTATGCTGGCTGGCACTTCACCGACATCGTGCGCAATCCGGGCACCATCGTCATCGTGCGCAATCTGGATCCCGGCACGGACATCTCCACCGGCATCACAGACCTCGCCAACCGCGCGCTGGCACTGGTGGACCACGCACCCACGCTCAGCGGCACCGGAGACGGCGCCAATGGGAACACACCGATCATCGCCGGTTTCTTTGGCGGCACACGCCCGCTGACATTCCTCAACACCACAACTGGCAACATCTGGGACGAGGACCGCACCTCGCGCTTTCTCATGACCTCCGTGGCGGGTGTTGATCCCATCACGGGAGCGGCGGTGAACTACCTGCGCCCTCTGTCAGACGCCCCCGGCTCCACCGATTACAAGATCATCTCCGACGCCGGCACCACCTCCGCCTCCGCCGGTCCGCTGGACCTGACCACTGCGGGCATCAGCGCGGATCAGAACGTGCGCTTTGTGGGCATTATGGACGACTCCATCGGCCACGGCTTCACCTCACGCATCAATTCCGTGCTCACGCTGGACACGGTTTTGGAGGCAAACTCGGTCACCTTTGCCACTGATGCCACGGCTGCCAACACCAACGGAGCAGGCAACAATGTGAACCTTTACATGACATTGGGAGGTACGCTCAAGATCAACTCCGGCGTCCTCATGTTTGCCAACATCGGCACGATGGATCGGCTGGGAAATTCCAGCAACACGGGGGTCAACCTGGATGTAAACAACTACATCATTGGAGGAAATCTGGACTTCAACGGCAAGGAGGCCATCCTCTACGCAGGCAGTGAATGGGCGCAGTACAACATCTCCGGCAACAGCGCCTATAACAACACCGACAGTGACAACACCACCGCCATCATCCGCAGCAGCATCTACAACACCGGCGGAAACGGTCTGACCAAAACCGGCGCCTCCAGCGTGACTCTGGAAGCCCCCAACTACTACACCGGGGACACCAGCGTGAACTATGGCAACCTCTACGCCCGCCATGACCAGGCGCTGGGGCAGAGCACGCTTCTCAACGTCACCGGCGGTGGCAACTTCATCCTGGGCTACAACAGCATCATCAACAATGTGGACCTCAAGGTGGGCCCGATCTCCGGCAACAACCTCGTGCTCTACGGTGAGGGAGACGGCATGGAGTGGGGTGGCAATGTGATCATCGACAACGTGGACTCGACCGGCAGCGCGGGCGGCTACACACGGAACTTTGTGCCGCGCATCATGGCGGCCACCTCCAACACGGTGATGCGTGTGGACGGCAACGTGTACGGCGGAGACACCGCAGTCGCCTCCGGGGCGGAGGCCACCTCGCGCATCTTCACCACGCTCACGGGCGCCTCCTACACCACGCTGAATTTCATGGGGCAGATCCGGGACAAGGCCACCGGAGCCATCAATCTCAGCGCGGGGGATACGCTGAATGACGCCCTGCGCATGGAGGTGGCCGCCAGCACGGACACCGCCAATGTGCACCTCTACCAGCAATATGACTCCGCCGGCAGGATCAGCATCGTGCGCGGCGTGCTGCGCTACATGGGCTCCGGAAACTTCTACTCCGACGCCGCAGCGCTGGCGCAGAATCCGGACAGCGATCTCTCCGGCCTGCAGATGGGCGGGCGCTCGCTGATCTCCGGAGACGGCACCGGCTCATCAGACGTGTCCTTCTTCCTCCACAATGGCGGGAGCGCCTTCAATCTTTCCAGCTGGAACGTGGGCGTGGACACCTCCGATCCTGACAACAGCCTGGGCAACGGCAACTACGGCCTGGGAAACACCACCGGCAACACCAGCCTCGGCGGTGAAAACATCAGCGGCACCATCACCTTTGGCACCGGCACGGGCAGCATCCGCTTCACCCAGGGCACCACGCTGTATGACCGCAATCTGAACCTCTACGCCGCACGCGGTGGCACAGTGGACATGAGGGTGAACTTCCTGGACGACGGAGATCTGGTGAACTCCTCCATCACCAAGGTGGGCGCGGGCACGATGCGCCTGCTCGGCTCCAGCGCGGGAGACAGCACGGTGGAGGCGCTGAAGATGCTGGGCGGCACGCTGGTGCTGACCGGCTACGATGTGAATGCCGGACGCCGTGTGGGCAATGGTGCGGCGCTCACGCTCAGCGGCGGCTACCTCCTCGTGGATGCCACCGCAGGCGCGGCGCAGGAGGACTTTGGCAATCTGACGCTGAACTCCGGAGGCTCGCGCCTGGCCGTGCGTGGCAATGCCACGGTGAACATCAATTCCGCCATCACGCTGAATCCTGCATCAGGCGTGACCATGGCGTTTGTGGAAAACAACGGCGGTGTCATCAACATCACCGCCCCCGGCCTCACCACCACGGACGGTGCGCGCTTTGGCTACTGGGCGGTGTATGGCAATGCGCTCGGGCAGGTGACGGACTGGGCCGCACGTGAAGGAACCACCGGGGTGAAGGCCTTCACCGCCTACGACGTGAACAGCTTTGCCAGCGGCAACAACACCGAGGTCACCACCTCCGCCACGTTTGGCGGGCCCACGGCCGCCAACTCCATCAAGTTTGGTGCGGCGGCGGATCTGAATCTTGGCGGCAGCACGCTGACGGTGGAAAACGGCGGCATGCTGGTGAGCTACGCCGTGGGCGGCGCGGTGAACATCCTCAACGGAACGCTCACCCGCAGCGGAGCGGGAGACATCCTGCTGCACAACTACGGCACGGGCGTCACCACCATCTCGGCCAGCATCACCAACAGCGGAGCCGGGGTGGTGAACCTCGTGACCGGCGGCTCCGGCACGACCGTGCTCAGCGGCACCAACACCTATACTGGAGACACCTACATCAACGGCGGCACACTGCAGATCTCCAGCGAGTCTCAGCTCGGCGGCATCAGCGGCTCCATCGTACGCCTGGTGCGGGAAAACAGCGGGGGCAACAGCACCGCCGGAAACAGCGCCGCGTATTCCAGCCTCACCAATGCGGCCATCGTATTCACAACAGCCAATTCGCCGACAAGTGCTGCTGCCGGATCCTTCAACTCCAACGGCACCGTTGTCACCGCCACCTCTCTGACCAGCGGCGGCTCCGGCTACTCCACCGGCGTGTGGGTCAATCTGGAAGACCCCGGCAAAACCACGGAGAACAAGGCGGGTGTCTGGGCCATCCTGGACAGCGGCAACCTGCATATCGACGGCGGCACGCTGGCCGTGACGGATGACATCAACCTGAACGGCGCGCGCACCATCTTCCTGGGCGCGAGCGCAGGCACCTTCAACATCTCCGCAGGCAAGACCCTGACCGTCAACGGCTACATCACCAGCGACGTCACAGATCCTCCCACCGATGACAACCCCATCGATCTCACCCGTCCGCTGATCGGCGGGCTCTCCGTCGAAGGCGGCGGCACGCTGGTGCTGACCGGTGCGCCAGACAACACCCTGCGCGAGAACATGTACAACGGCTACAACGCCCTGACCATGATCAACAACGGCACGATCAAAATCGCAGGGCTGGCCTCCTCGGCATCGAATGCCCTGGGCACCTTCAGTGGCTGGGTGGACAGCACCTACATCGGTCCCAATGGCACCCTGGCGCTGAATGTGACCAACGCGGATGTGGGGCTCTACGAATGGCTGACGCTGGACGGGAAAGGCTACCAGGGTGGCGGCACCATCCAGGCCTACAGCGGCTCTGGCACCGTGCGGTCCTACTATCTGCGCGGCCAGATCAACGTGCTGAGCGACGCGGTTTTCAATCTTCGCAACGGCAGCAACATCTACCTCAACAGCGGCGGCGGCGAGACATATGGCTCCGCCAGCATCATCAAGATCGGCAATGGTGAGTTCCGCTTCTACACGAATGAGGCCAATTTCACCGGCAGCTACATCGGAGCCTCCGGCACCACCCGCGTCTATGATGCAGGCCGCATCCTTGGCATGGCCAGCATGACGCTGGAGCGAAACAGCTTCCTCGGCATGAACGACGACAGCACCACTGCGGATGAGACACGCAGCCGCCTGGGGGATGACATGCCCCTGTTTGCCAACGGCTACATCCGCATGCGCATGGAGGCATCCGGCGGTGTGTACTCCGGCATCGAAAAACTCGGTGTGGCCACCGTGCAGGCCGGGCAGCTGGGCATTGAGTTTGACATGGGGGCCACGCTCTCCGGCGGTGTGCCTGTGTTGAAAGGTGAATACATCGGCTGGCACTACACCGAGATCGTGCGCACACCAGGCACCAGCGTGCAGCTGCGCCTGCTGGACCCAGGACTCGCCTTTGCAGACAAAAACTTCAACGCTGCCGTGCCGTCGAACTCCAACGCCAACATCGCGGTGGTGCAGGTGGACGTGCTGCCCACGCTCATCGGCACCGGAGACGGCAGCAATGGCAATGCGGCCGTTGTCCCCGGCTTCTATGCCGGCGTGAGGCCGGATTGGATCAACCTGGCAGGCACCGGCACGATTTTCAATGAAGACTATACCGCCAGCAGGCTCGTGACAGTGGACACCAACAGCGCAGGAGACCACTTCCTGCGTCCTCTGCTCGATTCTGAGTACAAAGTGTTGGAAAACCCTGACGCCGCGCAGACCACCTCCCTGCGTCTGGAGGACCAGGACATCAGCTCTGACCAAAACCTCAAGATCATTGGTGTGACGAGCGACTCTGGCATCGGCTCGGGTGAATTTACCAACCGTCGCAATTCCATCCTCACTCTGGGCTCCGTGGCGGCGGACTGCTCCACGCCTGCCGGTATCAGCATGGTCATCAATTCGCTGACGTTTGCCTCCGACACCTACGGTGCAGGCGTGAATGGAGACGGAAACTTCACCTCCCTCGTCATCGCGGACGGCGGCACGCTCAAGATCAACTCGGGCAGCATCGTGATGTACAACACCGGGGTGCAGAACATGAACGGCACCGCCTATAATGCGAACCTGAACATGGACATCCGCAGCTCCATCAACGGCGGCTCCACGGACTTCAACGCCCAGGAGGCCAATTTCTTCATCGGCAGCATCTGGGTGCATTACAACACCACGGACGCCATCAATGCCTACAAAGCCACGGACTTTGACAACAACTACTTCATGATGAACTCCAGCATCGTGAACGCGAACGGGCTCACCAAGACAGGTGGTGCCTCGCTCATGCTGCAGGCGGTGAACTACTACACCGGAGACACCAGTGTGAACCAGGGCATGCTCTATGCCCGGCATGACAGATCGCTGGGATACAGCACGCGGGTGAATGTGACTGGTGCCGGTGGTCTGGCCATCGGTCTGGGGGCCAAGATCTCCGGTGTTGACCTCTATGTGGGCAGCATCTCCGGCGGCAACACCGCGCTGCAGATCGAAAACAACTCCGTCTGGGCGGGCAATGTCATCATCGACAACGTGGACTCCGCCGGTGCCACGGCCTACGCGCGCAGCTTTGTGCCTCGCATCTTCAGCAACACCACTGGCCTGGCCAGCATCGATGGCAACATCTACGGCGGCAGCACGCCCATCGGCTCCGGAGCGCTGACGGACTCCCGCATGTTCAGCACCTACACGGGCGCCTTTGGCCTGCTGTATCTTAATGGAGTGGTGCGGGACAACGCCGCAGGCGCGCTCACCGGCCCGGTGGACATCTACAATCAATCCCAGGTGCTGCGCATGGAGGTGGACGCCAACAACGACGAATCCGCCGTGCAGATCGGCCAGCAGTATGACGCCGCAGGACGTATCCGCCTCATCCGCGGCAGCCTCTACTACAGCGGCAGCGGCAACTTCTACACCAGCGCCGCCGCCACCACGGTGAACGCCTACTCCTCCAATCCGATGATCGGCTTCCAGATGGGCGGCAGGGACGTACTCTCCGGGAACGGCACCGGCGCGGCCAACCTGGGCTTCTTCCTGCTCAACAGCGGCTCCGTCTTCAACCTGAACTCCTGGGAGGTGGGCGTGGAGACCTACGACCCCAACAACGCCACTGGCAACGGCAACTACGGCCAGGGAAACACCACCGGCAACACCACGCTCGGCGGTGTGAACACCAGCGGCACCGTGACCTTTGGCACCGGAGACGGCAGCATCACCTTCACCCAGGCCACTGCGGCTTACACACGCGATCTCGGCCTCTTCGCCGCGGCGGGTGGCACCGTGGATCTGCGGGTGAACTTTGTGGATGGCGGCAGCCTGGTGGCCTCCTCCATCACCAAGCAGGGCGGCGGCAGGGTCAATCTCCTCGGCTCCAGCGCCGGAGACAGCACCGTGGAAGGCGTGAACGTGATGGGCGGCATCCTGGCGATGGCCGGGTATGATGTGAACCTGAACCGCCGTGTGGGCAATGGCGCTGCGCTCACCCTCGCAGGCGGCACGCTGTTCATGGATGGCAGCGGTGCCTCCTTCACGGAAAACTTTGGCAGCCTCAAGCTCAACCAGGGTGGCAACGGCATCGCCGCCGCTGGCAATGGCACCTCGCATCTCGGCACCATCAGCATCGCGGGTGCGTCCATCACCCGCGCTGCGGCAGGCACCATCCAGTTCCAGTCCATCGCCGGCGGGATCATCAATTTCTCAAACGCCGCCATGAAGAACAAGGCGCGCATCGGCTCGTATGCCACGTACGGCGCCAATGCGGCCTTCACCCCCTACGCCACCGACTGGGCGGCCACGGATGCCAGCGGCAATGTCATCGCCTACACCGGCTACTCCGCCGACACCTTTGGAGCAGGCCTGCAGACCGATGTGCTGGGCGCCGGTCTCGCTGCAGCGGCGACAAACTCCGTCCGCTTCAACACCGCTGCGGGCTCGATTTCCACGGGTTCCCTCATCCTCAATGACGGTGGCATGCTCATCACCAGCAACTACACCGGCGGCACTCCTGTGGCTGCCGGAGTGGGAGTCACCACCAGCGGCAGCAGCGTGGATCTGCTGATCCACAACTACGCCAGCGGCCAGGTCAACTTTGACGGCAGCATCAGTGGTGCGCAGAATGTGGTCTTCACCGGCACGGGAGATCTGGCGCTCAATGCGGCTGCCGCCGTGAACAGTGTCGTGGTCAGCAGCATTACGACGGGCGGCTCCTACACCGTAGCCGTGGACACGACAGGCTTGACGGCAGGCATGGATGTGAGCGGGGCAAACATTGCCGCCGGAACCAAGATTCTCAGCATTACGGACGCCGGCCATCTGGTGCTGAGCAAAATGGTCACCAGTTCCGGAACCGACAACGTGACGTATTCCACCACCACCTACACTCCCACCAACAGCTACACTGGCGCCACTCATGTCACCGGATCGGCCGTCGTCTCGTTCAATTCTCTGGGAGAGTTTGGTTCCACATCCGGGTTCTTTCTCAATGGCGGAACTCTTCAGTACTCTTCGGCGGGCACCAGCAATACGGCCCTCACCCAGCACATTACGCTGGGCGGTGGCAATGGCATCCTCAGTGTGGCGGATGCAGGCGGCACGCTTGTTGTTCGTGGAAGCACTTCCAACCAGATATCATCCGAAACGAACAACATCATCGGCGCTTACGGCACCAATAACCCCAATGCCGGTGGCTTGCAGATCGTGGGCGCGGGCACGGTGCAGTTCGGAGACCGCAGCGCGGCAGCTGCTGCACAGGATCTTCTGGGGGTGGTCAACAATTACACCGGGCTCACCATCATCGGTGACGGGGTGAACGCAACGCGGGTGGATATTCAGGGCCAGGGAAATGACAATGACCAGTATTCCGTCTTTGGCAGCACCGGCTCGTGGGCGGACGCCACCATTGTGCGTAACAATGCCACGATCGAATTTTCCATGAAGCGCGGCGATGGCAGTCGTGACAGTCAAATCCGCTTCCGGGAATGGTTCCAGATTGGTGAGCAAGCCGGAGACCAGATCACCTTTGACGGCAGCACCCAGCGCCAGCCCACGCTTGACGGCATACTCAACATCATCGGCGACCTGACCTTCCAGACGCAGGGCAACCGCTACGGCGATGCGGGCGGCACGGGCAACTCCGAATTCCTCATCAACCCCAACGAAGGGGGCGTGATGGGCACTGGTAACATCATCAAACTGGGAGACGGAAATCTGCGCTTCTACACCCCTCTGCATGAGTGGACCGGAGACCTTGACGTGCAGGACGGCTTTGTCGGTCTGCAGATGAACAGCGGTGCCATATTCAACCCCGTCGGCAAGGTGTACTTTGGAGATCCGACGAGTGTCCAGACCTCGACCATCCAGATGCGCATCGAAAACCGTTACTTTGGAAACAACACCACGGGAATCGACGCCCCCACCATGGATCTGACTTTCAACCGGGACATCGTGATTCGTGACAACCTCAAGCAGGAGGTCAGAATCGCGGCAGGTTACTTGCCGGACAGCTCGACGGTCCACTTCACCAATGACATCTACATGGGAACCGGCTCCAGCAGCATTGTCCGCTTCTACTACGAGGACAATAACAACCTCGACACCGCGCTGGTCGGCCACGTGCAGCAGTCTCTGTTTGACATCACCGGCAGGCTCAGCGGCTCCAACAATCTCTACATTGACGGAAACAACAGCGGCGGCACCCAGGGCAACGGCGCCACCTTCACCGTCTGGCTGCGCGGGGACAACTCGGCCTACAGCGGCCTCATCACCATCGGTGCGGACAATGGCACCGCCGCCAACCCAGGACGTAATGCCACGCTGCGCATCGGCGATGTGAATGCCCTCGGCGTGAATAATACCGTCGGTTTCCGCAATTACGGAACACTCCAACTGGCTGGCAACAGCATGACGTTCACCAAAAATTTCATCTTCACCGGCGGCTCAGGAAGGCAGACGACGGCGGGTATCGAAAATGCCTCCGCCACTGCGGCCACCATCACCTTTGATTCAGGCACCAAAACGGGAGCTTCGTATCAGGATGTGGGAGTGGGCCTGCGCAACGGCACAGCCAGCACGCTCTTTGACGCTGGCAACGCCATCCTCAGCGTGGTGAAGACCGGGGCGGGAGACACCGTCTTTGGGGCCGGCACCGGCGGTGGCGCCGTGGCAGACTCCTTCAGCAGCTACACCGGCAGCACACAGGTTCAGCAGGGAACCCTGATCGCAGGTTCCAACAATGCCTTCTCACCATATTCACGTTTCATCATAGCGGATGGTGCCACGCTCAGCTCATACTGGGGCAAGGTGCACTCGGGCTATGTGGCTACAATCGGCTCCCTCGTGGGTGCATCCGGTTCAGCGTTGAACATCGACCAGTCCTCCTTCAGCATCGGCGGAGACAACACCCTGGACGCAGAATTTTCCGGAGTCATCAGCGGCACGGGCAATCTGTCCAAGGTCGGCGGCGGCGCGCAGACTTTGTCCGGGACAAACATCTTCACCGGTAATGTGGCGGTTATTCAGGGGGCTCTCATCGGCGCCGGCAACAGTGCCTTCGGCAACGTCTTAAACACAATCAACCTCGGAGGAGTCAATTTTGTTGGAAGCCATCCGCTGGATGCCAAGGTGGAGCTGCTGCTCGCCGGTTCAGCTGCTGCAGTTGTCAACCCTGTCGTCATGAACCACATTGATGGCAATGACGAGGGCGTCACCGTGATCGGCACGCGTGAGACCAGCGGCACTTACGGCTTTGACACCGGCGGGACAGTGTCCCTCTATCAGGATGTCTCGACCAATGTGTTCTTTGAGGCGGATGGATCCTCCGTCTTCAAGTTTGGTGACACGGTCAGCAATGTGGGCGCCGCCGCCGCCACAAATCTGGTGAAGATCGGAGCCGGCACTGTGGAGCTGCGAGTGGCAAACGGCTACGGCATCAGCGGTGTCGCAGGTTCTGCGATCGACGGCGGCACCGTCATCCGTCACGGTACCATCAGTGTCTTTGATGACAACGCCCTCTCCTCCACCGTCGTGGAACTGGGAGACATGCGGCATGACCTGACGGCCGCCTACCTGGCCACGACAGGGTCCCTTCTCGGCAGCAGCACCGCCAGCTATGATGTCGCCGGGAACGGAGCCGGAGGAACTGGCAGCGGTGCCTTTCTCAATGTCAGCTCACAGGTGGACGGTGTGAACCTGACCACGGCAGACATCGGCAAACGCATTTTGGTCAAGGATGAAAGCGTACATCCTGAGTACAACGGTGTTTATCGTGTTGTCAGCGTCGATCCCACCTGCGGCCAGATGAACCTCGTTCGAGTGGCCGACTTTGACGACACCTCTGAAATGCTCTACGGCAGCAGTATTGCCGTCACCGGGGGCACCACACAGGGGGGACTTCAATTTTTTCAGGCATCGTCGGACGTGACCAGCCCCAATGCCGCCGGCACAGATCCGGTGCAGTGGCTGCAGGACATTCCAGACGCCAGTGTGGCGCTGCTGGCGGGCACCAGCGGACTGACCATCATCAATGACATTGACATCAACGACACCACCGGCACCGGGGCCATGACCGTGGGAGGCACCTTCACCAGTGGCACCACCTACTTTAATGGCAATGTGACGCTGCAGCACTCCAGCCTGGCGGGAGTGGACAACATGCGCGAGCTCACCCTCATCTCCTCCTCTGACGAGGATGCCGTCACCCCTGGTGAAAAGGGCGTGGTCTTCTCCGGCGTGATCTCCGAAGCCGTGCCGGGAGATGTGCTCAGCGTCAACAAGCAGGGCGCTGGCACGGTGACCTTCACCAACGACAACACCTACACGGGCAAGACTACCGTGACAAGCGGCACGCTGGCACTGGCCGGTGCGGGGGCAGTGTCCGGCTCCACCTGGATCGAGGTTGGCAGCGGGGCCACCTTTGACGTCTCCCAAACCGCCATCGGTGAATACACTTATGATGGCACATTTAGCGGATCAGGCACTGTGGTGTCTGGGGGCAGCATTCTTACCATCGGCACAAACGGAGGTGCCGGAGTGCTGTACCCTGGCATGTCTTCGGATGCAGGAGATGTGGGCACGGCGGGCGACGGCATCGGAATGCTGACGGTGAATGGGAGTCTGGTGCTGAGCGGTGACTCCACTGGCGCAAATCGCCTGACCCTGCAGATGGGTGACACAGGAGGTGCTGACTACAATGACTCGACCAACTTTGCCGCACATCTAGGAGCGGGGGATTTTTCCACCTATCTCAACTCACAGGCCAGCTTCTTTGACACTCTGGGCGGGGGCAATCATGATCGCCTCGTGGTCACGGGCTCCTTCTTCATGGACAGCGGCGGCCACATCACCTTCCTCGGCGGCAGTTCGGCCTATCAGCCTGTCATGGGGGATGTGTTCAACCTGATCGACTGGGCCTCGGTCGCGGCCCAAGGCTTTGATGTGGGGGGCGCGGGAGGCTACCGCTCAGGCGGCATGCTCGGAGACCTCTATCTGCCTGATCTGAGTCTTTCCGGACTTCAGTATGACACGAGCCTCTTTACTTCCTATGGCATCATCGTGGTGGTTCCGGAACCCGGACGCACGGTGCTGGTCATGATCGGCGGGCTCGGCCTTCTTCTGCGTCGCAGGCGCCGCCTGGAAAACTGAATGAGCATGATGAGTTGAGGCACAATTGTGCAGTCAGGCGGATCGCACTCCTTTGAATTGATGTCTCTCCTGCGGTTTGGGCGCATCCTTTAGTCCGCGCTAGTTTGAGAAAGTGTGATCCGGGATCTGCGCATGCTGCATGAATCTGTGCTCGTGCCTGTGAACCATGCCTTCTCCCCGACGGATTTCAAATCCCTGCAGACGGCACTTGGAGAGCGGCTCTATCCCTGTGAGGGTGAGTTCCTGCTGGGTTCCAAGCTGCAGAAAAACGGCCAGCGCAGCGAGCTCGATCTCGGCGTCAGTCAGATATTCCTCAGTCAGACCCAGCATGTCTGGAAGCGTGGTGTGGCACGCGTGCAGCAGTTTCAAGAGGCGCGAATGGCATTTGACAACATTACTGACAATCTCAGGCGGGCGCTGAGTGATCGCACTGGTTACGAGGGGCTCGGCAGGCAGCTTTGCGGCAGAGGATATTTCGCCATGTGCAGTGACAACAAGACCTTCCAGCCCTCGCAAGTGGCGACGCAAAACCGACGTTGCCAGCTCTGGGTGTGTCGTCCTACGTCGGAGGAGAATTCGGTCTATGCTGTCAAGGCCGGACAGTGGTTTCTCAATGAGCCTTCCAGCGTTTTTCCTGTCGACGGAGACACGACCACTCCGGCTGATACACGCCCCATGGCGGGAAATATTCTGGCGCTGATCATCTCACCACAGGTCACTGCAGATGACGCCCCGTTCAAGGCACTCGGCGCCACCTTTCGACGCCTGATATTTTACCCCTATGGCGGCACCAGCCTGCGCGTGCCTTTGCGCACCGCCTGCCTGACGCTGATATCAGTGAAAAACTACAAGGCGGACCTCACCACGCCGCCACCCAATTATTATACAGTGCAAATTGACCCCGTAACGGGGCGTGAAAACAGCTGCCGCCCGTGAAGAACGGTGGGGACGTCAGAACCTGCGTGGTGCGCTCATCTGTGGAAGCTTCCCTGTCCTTCTGTCAGCCGCTCTGCCAGCCATTGTAGAAACTTTGCCGCATCTTCCGGATCATGCGCATTCAGCGCTGCACGGCTCAATCCGTTGGCATTGCCCACATGCACAGCATGTCCCTGTCCGGCGATCTCGGAAAACGCGTCTTCGTCAGTCTGATCATCCCCCAGATAATACACAGAGTCCGGGGGGATCCCAAAATGATGAATGATGAGGCGCAGCGCGTGGCCTTTGTTCCAATCCACCCGAGGACGAAATTCCACCACCATTTTGCCGGAGTGCCGCCCGATGTTTTCAGCCAGCCATAGCTGAGAGATCCGACGCTCAAAAAGAATCAAATCTCGTGATGAAATACGCCGGTAGTGCAGTGTCAGAGACAGTCCTTTGTCTTCCAGTTCCACTCCTGCGATCTGCCGGCAGATGCGGTTCAGCTGCAGCGACAGAGCATCGAGGGCAGACCTTGTCTCCAGTCCGGCAGGATGGTTGAAATTCAGGCCGCCACCGCAAATCTCCAGACCGTGATTTCCCGCCAATGCAGCCATGTCTGAGACAGCGGGCAGCCGCGTTTTCAGGTCATGCAACGAACGGCCGGACAGAAAGGCCAGCTGCACACGAGGCTGGAGATCCGAAAGCTTCAAGAGCGCCACCCTGGCATTCGGATGCAGGCTGGCGGACTTCGGCTGATCCACCAGTTCTGAGAGTGTGCCGTCAAAATCTGACGCCACCAGCACCCGCTGCATTTGCGAGATCCTCCCGGCCATGGCATCCGTCTTTTCTGTCCAATGAGGACGCATGTCATTCACTCCTTGGAAAGGGACGGCGGGGTCAGATCATCCTCACCATCATCAAGATGTTCGACGCGAAACAAGGTCATCAACAGACGTCCCGCCCAGCGATATACGTTCTGATGCGCCACCTGGTCGCGCATGAGCCGCATGCACTGCTGCTGTCGTCGGGGTGTCATGGTCAGGGCAGACTCCACGGCCGCAGCTATTTCTTCAATGGCATAGGGATTGATGGCGAGCGCTTGGGAGAGCTCGCGAGATGCGCCTGTGAATCTGCTGAGGATGAGCACACCGCGCTCGTCATTGCGGCTTGCTACAAACTCCTTGGCCACCAGATTCATTCCGTCATGGAGGGAGTTGACCATGAAAAAGTCCGCCATTTGATGGAGTGCCATCATGTCGTCTGGCCCATGATGCTCCTTGAGCAGATACACCGGCTGCCATGAGGGGGTGCCGTATTTTGCATTGATCTGTTCCACGGCCTGATCCACCGCTTTTTGCTCCGCTCGGTAGGTTTCCAGATTGTCACGGCTCGGCACTGCGATCTGGATGTAGCACATTTTTCCCCGCCAAGCCGGGTTTGTTTCGAAGAAATACTCAAGTCCGTGGATGCGCTGTGGGATGCCCTTGGAGTAGTCCAGGCGCTCGATGCTGGCCCCGAGCTTGCGCCCCGCCAGCGCCGGGAACCTGCTCAACCAGCGGCTTTTGGCCGCGCTGACCTCTGGTTCCGCCGCCCGGCGGCTGTCCTCCGCAAAGTCAATGCTGATGGGAAACGGACGGACGCGAGTGGTGTGTCCGCCACGGATAATTTCGCTGCGGTCCGTGTCCACTCTGGATTCGATGGTACGGTCTGCCGTGTCCAGAAAGTTCTGGCAGTGGTAGTGCACATGAAAGCTCATCAGGTCATTGCCCAGCAGGCCGTCCAGCAGTTCCTCTCCCCACGGAAAGACACGAAACACCTCGCGGTTAGGCCATGGGATGTGCCAGAAATGGGCGCAGATGATTTTCCCGCCGCTCATCTCCCGCAGCATGCGGGGCAGCAGGCAGAAGTGGTAGTCCTGGACAAACACCAGCGCCTTTCCCCCGGCCGCTTCTTGCAGGACGGCCTCGGCAAAAATGCGGTTGGCTTCCTTGTAGGCCCTCCAGTCGTGCGGCCTGAATTCCGGACGGGTGAAAGTGATGTGGCACAGCGGCCAGAGGCCCTCGTTTGCCAGTCCGTAGTAAAAGCCACGCTCCAGTTCTGGGGCCAGCCAGACGCGGCGCAGTTTGTAACCTGGGGCTTCAGGCGGTACCATGACGCAGTCCTGGGCGTCCACAACATCACGATCCGCATTGCCCGCACCATGGGCCACCCATGTGCCTCCGGATGCCATCATGATCGGGTGCATTGCCGTGGCCATCCCGCTGGCAGGGCGGATGCACTCCACCCCGCCGTTTTTATCCTTACGGTGCATGAACGGCTCGCGGTTGGAGACCACGATGAATTTTCGCCCATTCAGACGTGACTCGATGAGTTGATGCAGCCTTTCCCGGTCCCAGGCATGTTCATGAAGCGGTGAGCGTCCTTTGGAACGCATTCTTTTTTCAAATGGCGAGGTCAGCAGCTTTAAAATTGGGCTTCTGCTGCGAGTGATTCCTTTCATCATTCACAATTCCCCCATTCCCGTTCTGGGCAAACCATCAGCGGTTTAGACCAGTGCTGACAGAACTGCTTATATTGTTGTAAAGCATGCACTGAGAAATGCTCGGGAAAATGAGCTTGGGAGGCGCCATGATGCAGCGGGGGGCACGCTTGTCAGAACACTTCATTGGCAGGTCGAACATCACGATGGCAAATGCACATTCGTCCGTCCTCGCTTCATCAAAACCTCGCATTAGCAGGGTGTTGCATGATCCGGATTAAACGCGCGGACTCAGCCCACGATCGCCTGCGGCACGCGGCCGTGGACATCGGTAAGGCGATAGTCGCGACCAGCGTAGCGATAGGTCAGCTTCTCGTGGTCCATGCCGAGCAGATGCAGGATGGTGGCATGAACATCATGCACGTGCATCTTGTCCACGGCAGCTTTGAAGCCAAAATCATCACTCTGTCCATAGGCCTGACCACCTCGTGCGCCACCACCGGCGAAGAACATGCAAAAGCCATGCGGATTGTGATCGCGGCCGTTGCCATTTTCACTCACGGGTGTGCGACCAAACTCGCCGCCCCAGACAATAAGCGTATCTTCCAGCATACCGCGTTGCTTGAGATCTCCAATGAGCGCCGCTATGGGGCGGTCGATGTCCGCCGCGAGTTTGCGCGTCTGCTCGTCGTGTTTGGAATGAGTGTCCCAAGGTTGTCCGTTGCCGTAGTAGAGCTGCACGTAGCGCACGCCGCGTTCCACCAGACGGCGCGCCATGAGGCAGCCATTGGAGAAATGGCTTTTGCCATAAATCTCGCGCACCTTTTCAGGTTCCAGATTCACATCAAAGGCATCCGTGGCGGCAGACTGCATGCGATAGGCAGTTTCCATGGCTTGAATACGACCATTGAGGGCCACGTCTGCTCCGCCACGTGCCGTCAGATGCTCGGCATTCAGCGCCTGCATGAGATCGAGCTGGCGGCGCTGATCCGCGCGCGCCAGCTTCTCGTTGGTCAGCCAGGGGATCATCTGCTTCGGATCCAGATTGGAATGGTTGATGTAGACTCCCTGATGCTGAGCGGGCAGGAAGGCGCTGGTCCACAGCACGGAGAAGCGCACGGGTTTGCCTGGGCAAAGCACCACGAATGAAGGCAGGTTTGCGTTCTCATTACCCAGGCCGTAGCTCAGCCATGAGCCCATGCTGGGCACGCGCTCGGTCATGGTGCCGTTGTTCATCAGAAGCAGTGCGGGCCCATGATTGGGATTGTCCGTGTGGCAGGAGCGCAGCACGCAGAGGTCGTCCGCATGCCTGGATAGGTGGGGCAGCAGGTCACTCATCTCCAGTCCGCTCTGACCGTGCTTGGAATAGGCATAAGGAGATGCCAGCAGGCCGCCTGTGGGGCGCTCCGTGCGCAGGTCTGCTCCCTCGGGTTTCTGTCCGGAATATTTGATGAGGCCGGGCTTCGGATCAAAGAAATCCGGACCAAACGGACCGCCGTTCATGAAGAGTTGGATCACCCGCTTGGCCTTTGGCACAAAGTTGGTGCGCGGTGAGGGCATGCCCTGCAGTGCAGACGCCAGCCCCAGAGAACCCAGGCCACCGCCCATGCGGGAGAGCAGTGCACGACGTGATAGCGCAGAGAGATCGGACATGCAGAGATGTACGCAGGCAAAAAGCACCCGCTTGCGCGTGTGTGGCAGATTCAGCGTGGCGCAACCTCATCATCCAACAGAGCCTGGGGGGCAGGAGGCTGGTGCAGCATTTAGCCGATCCTTTGAACGGGTGCTGATGAACATGCGCCCCCTCTTCCCAATCTGTGAGGAGGCAGCACCTGCATGCTCTCCATGCCCTTTAGCGTACGATCACCCGCGTCCCAGGCCGAATGAGTGCAGGCAGGCGGATGGCGTCCCAGTTGGCAAAGCGCACACAGCCTGCGCTACGGGTGCGGCCGATGGTGCGCGGCTGCGCGGTGCCGTGCAGGCCGATGCCCGACTTGCTAAGCCCGCACCAGATCACGCCGATGGGGCTGTTTGGGCCGGGGGGGATTTGAAAGGCCTCCTCACCACGCACGCCCTCTTCCAGGAACTGCTTGTCGTAGCGAAAGGTGGGCGTGGTCATCATGGTCATGACTTTCCAGGTTCCCACAGGGATGAACTGCGGCTTTCCAGGAGTGATGGGAAAAGCGGCCAGCATGACCTCCTTGTCATCGTACACCGCCGCCATGCGCTCGGTGGTGTCCACCACGATGGTGCGTGCGCTGAGCACGGTGTCAGTTTTAAAGCTCTGCATCGGCTTGATGTCCTCGATGCGGAAGGACTTCACATTGGGCACCACGACAATGTCTCCGGGCTTCAACGTGGCCATGTCCTTCTTTGGATTGAGCACGGCCACAAAGGATTCGTCCGTATGGAACCGCTCGGCGATCAGCTCCAACATGCTGCGGTAGGCCATGAAGGGGTAGGCGCTGGCTTTTTCATAGTCCTCCGGCAGTTCGGTGGTGACGTACTTCACCAGCACGGGCTGGATCTTGAAGGCGGCATAGGCCACAGGCACCTCGGCCTCAGCCGCCTCCTGAATGCGCGCCCAGTTGTAGATGTCCTTGAAGCCGTGAGCGTAGTTGTAGTTCACCACCGCCTTGTAAGTGAACTCCCCCACCGCGCCATCCAGCTTGCCGGGGCCGTAGAGATGCTTGTCCAAAAAGATCTGGATGCGAAGGATCGTGTCACGGTCCTTCGGCACGGAGGGATCGCCCTTGGCCGGCCCGGTGTCCTGGGCGCGGACCCCGGCCGTGAGCAGGCAGCAGAGCAGGAGGAGGTGTTTCAGCATGCGCCCGCATGCTAGTACGCCTTCGGCGATGAGCAAGGAGGCGCGAGAAACTACTCCCTCAAAGTCTGCATCCAGCGGTCCAGCTGCTGCATGAGCTCCGGCGGGCCGTCTTCGGGGAAGTTCTGGATCAGCCAGCCCACATCTTCACGCGCGCCGGCTTTTTCGCCCAGGCGCTGGCGCATCTGCGCGCGGGTCAGTCGCTCGGCAGCGGCCTGAGGATCGATGGCCAGCACAAGGTTCAGATACGGCAGCGAATCACGCAGGGAACGGCTGTCATCAAAGACGGTGCTCATCAGGTTCCGCAGCATGCGCAGCAGGATGGCCTGCTTGGTCGTGGGAGACAGAGCGGCCTCGGGAAAACGACCGTCCTCGGTGAGATCCAGCGCCGCCTGCTCCACGGTCACCATCCTGCCGTGTTCAAAGACATCCACCAGCTGCAGCTCACCCTCCGGACCGTCGCGGTAGCCCACCATGAACTTCCCGGGCAGCGGCACCCCAAACACACCCTGCACACCTAGAGCGGATGCCAGTTCAATGTAAAGCACACCCAGCGTGATGGGCAGGCCCTCGCGATCGTCGATGACTTCGTTCAGGTAGCTGTTGGAGCGGTTGCTATAGTCACCACGGCTGCCGTGAAATCCGTTTTCCTCAAAGAGGTACCGGTTCAGGCGCTTCACCGCCGCAATGGTCCCCTTCTTAATCTCAGGATCATCTTTGAGGTCAAGCACCATGGCTTTGAAGCTGCTGAGGTAGGTGCCGATGTCGATCTCGGGATTGTCATGCCGGGCCAGCAGCAGGGAGCAGCGCAGCAGGTTGATCTCCGGCTCGGGCTTGGCCAGCTCTGAGAGAATCTCCTTGGTCATGGCGCGGCGGTGCAGCTCGCGCTCCAGATCACGCAGCTTGGCAGCCTCCTCCTCCAGCCTGCGGCGCTGCTCCACCAGCACCCTGCGAGCGGCGGCGGGATTTTCCAGCAGGCCATCGAGCGTCTTGTCAGCCGTGGACGCTGCGGTCACATATTCTTCCACCTTGGAGCGCAGGCGGGAGGCAAGCTCGGGCTGCAGTGGTTTTTCAGCCAGATCCGTGCCGATGCGGAAGTTGCGAAACTCCGCCACCGTCGTCCTGAATTTGCACAACCCTGCGGAGCCGCCGCGGATGCCGGTGTCGTCGCTTTCAATGACCTGCTTTCCATTCACAAAGCAGACGATGCGCCCCGGCTCCACACGCACGCGCAGGGTGTTCCAGTCGCCAGATTTGTAGGCGTCGCTTGGCACATCGGCGAGGATGGTCCAGGAATAGACATCGGGGCCGTTGAAGCGTGTGAGGCGCAGCTTCCCGCCGGAGGGATAGAAACCGTAGTGCTTGTCCCCGCCGTCAGAGCAGAAGGTCAGGCCTGCCGCGCCGGATTCGTCGTCCAGTCGCACCGTGGTGGCGATCTCGAAGGTTTCCTCCGGCACCTTCTGTGTGGAAAGGCATAGCGCACGCCCGCCAAAGCCGCTGCCTGGAAACTCCGAGCGGATCACCCCTGCATGCTGCGTCCACTGCGCCCCCAGATGCGATTGCCAGAGCTTCGGATTCAGCGCGCCGATCGTGAGCCAGCGGGACATGGGCACCGGGTTTGGCTTTTCGATGAGGTTTTTGAGCTCGTTCACCGGCATGGCAAAGCCGAGGTTGTCCGTCTTGAGAGACTTCAGTGTCAGCAGGCCGAGCACCCTGCCCTGCATGTCCAGCAGCGGGCCGCCGCTGTTTCCTTTCTCGATGGGCACAGCCACCTGCAGCATTTCCGTGCCATCGACATCGCGGGTGGCAGAGAGCACCCCCTGCACTATGCTGAAAGCCAGCCCCTCGGGCGCGCCCATGGCTACAATGGGATCTCCCTGCTGCACCATGCTGGAGTCTCCCAGCGGAAGCGGCTTGAGCCCCTTGGCGTCGATTTTCAGCAAGGCCAGGTCATGATGGCTGTCGCTGGCCTGCACCACGGACACATCGTGGGTCTTGCCATCGTGCATTTCGATCTGCAGCCTGCGCGCCTCGCCAATGACATGCAAATTTGTGGCGATAAGCCCGTCCTCGCTGACCACGAATCCTGAACCGATACCGTCTGTGCCCTCGCGCCCGATCTGGGTGATCTTTACCAAAGATGGGCGGATGGCCGCTGCGAGCTCGGCAGCGGTGCGGGCTGCGGGTTGCGCGGGCTTGGACGCCGGAGCTGACTTCGGTTTGGAAGCTCCGTGCGCCTGACCAAGCATCAGGCTGGTGAGTAGCAAAAGGTAAACCGGGCGCATGGGAGAATGTTAATGCAGGAAACGCGCCAGACGAGCGATTCCATGCAGGCCAAATGATTCAGAAAGCCTTCCAGCTCTCCTTAAAGGGCCCGGAATCTATCTGGCAGTGAAAATCGTGTGCAAGGAAGCCCCTGGAGGCTCTTTTTTCTACCTCCCCATCCTTCCAGATTGCGGTTTGCCCGCTCCTCTTCCAAAAATCCCCATGCGCCCAATCACGCTGCTCTCCTGCCTTGCCCTCATCTCCGCACTGCATGCGGAGGAGTTTCCCAAGCCCTTCAACACCGAGAAGGGCGACCCCATGCCCGCCGAGGAGGTGGCGCGGACGATGGAGCTGCCAAAGGGCTTCAAGTGCGTGGTCTTTGCCGCAGAGCCGGACGTGCAGCAGCCCATCGCCATGAGCTGGGATGCCAAAGGCCGCCTCTGGGTGGCGGAAAACTACACCTATGCCGAGAACCCCATGCGCTGGGACACCAAGCTGCGGGACCGCATCATCATCCTGGAAGACAAGGACGGCGACGGCAAGCACGATGGGCGCAAGGTCTTCTGGGAAGGCGGAAGCTACCTGACCAGCGTGGAGATCGGCTACGGCGGCGTGTGGGTGCTGAACAATGGCACGCTGAGCTTCATCGCTGACAAAAACGGCGACGACATCCCCGATGGCGAGCCCGAGGTGCTGCTGGATGGATTCAATGTGAAGACCATCGGCCACAACATCGTCAACGGACTGCGCTGGGGCCCGGACGGCTGGCTGTATGGACGCCACGGCATCACCGACACCTCCAGCGTGGGCGCACCCGGCACGCCTGCGGACAAGCGTGTGCGCATGAACTGCGCCATCTGGCGCTACCACCCCACGCAAAAGATTCTGGAAACCGTCTGCCACGGAGGCACCAATTCCTGGGGCCATGACTGGACGGCGAATGGCGAGCTCTTTTTCATCAACACCGTCATCGGCCATCTCTGGCACGGCATCCCCGGCGCGTACTACCGCCGCATGTTTGGCACGCATCTCAATCCGCATGTGTATGAGATCATCGAGCAGACCGCAGACCACTTCCACTGGGACAGCGGCACGGAGAAGTGGGACACCATCCGCAAAGGCGGCGCCAGCGCCAAGACCGACGAACTCGGCGGTGGCCACGCGCACGTGGGCATGCTCATCTATCAGGGCGGCCTGTGGCCCAAGGAATACCAGGGAGCCGTACTCACCTGCAATCTGCATGGCAACCGCATCAACGTGGACAAGTTGGAGCGCCAGGGCTGCGGCTACGTGGGCAAGCACGCCACTGATTTCATGAAGGCCAAGGACAAGTGGTTCCGCGGCATCGACCTCCTCACCTGCCCCGATGGCAACGTCATCGTCTCCGACTGGAGCGACGGCGGCGAGTGCCACGACAACGACGGCGTGCACCGCACCAGCGGCCGCATTTACAAGATTGTGTATGGGGAGTCCAAAAAAGTTGAGCCGATCAATGTGGCGGCGATGAAGGATGAGGCACTGCTGAAACTGCTGGCTTCGCCGAATAACTGGTGGGTCAGACAGGCGTCACTTGAACTGCAATCCAGGCCTGCCGAGTACGGCCAAAGCTTAATAAAAAAAGCTGCCGTTATCGCCCCAGTCCTGATGAAAGGAGTCACTACTGAGAACATCGGCAGCCGTCTTGGTTTGGTTTATGCCCTAAATGAAGAAATATCCTTCATCATTGGATCCCAGGCATTGGCTGGCAAGTTGCGTAACCCTGAAGAATCAGTTCGTTCGGCCGCTGTCAGGCTGATGGCCAGCATGGATTGGAATGGGTGGATCGAAGAACACAAAAAAATCGACAGGGATAAGCCACAACAAAACTTTAGAGGCCATAGCACAGGCGGAGAAGCCCCCGAAAAAACAATCACAGAGCTTTTGCCACACGCTGTAAAACTAGCATCCGACGAAACGTCTGGACTGGTGCGCTTGCAGCTCGCGTCGCTTTTACAGAGGCTGCCATTGCAATTGCGCTGGCCCATCGCCACTGCTCTGGCCAAGCACGCGGAAGACGCCGATGACCGCCAGCAGCCTCTCATGATCTGGTATGGCATCGAGCCTGCAGTGGCTGCCGATCCGCTGAAGGGTGTGGAGCTGATCAAGGAGGCGAAGCTGCCCACCGTGCGACGCCTTGTGGCGCGCCGCATCGCGGAGATGATCGAAGCGAAGCCGGAAGCGGTGGATGCGCTGGTGGCACTGATGACGAACAGCACCGACGCGCAGGAAGACGTGCTCGCGGGACTTGCCGCAGGGCTGGATGGTTTCAGCTCCGCGAAGAAGCCAACGGGCTGGGATGAGTTTGCCGCCAAGGCTTCTGCCGACAAAACTGGAGACACCGAACACGCCAAAGCCCGCGCCTCCAGCATCCAAGCCCTCTCCATGGTCTTCGGCAGCGGCCGCGCCTCAGACGAGCTGATTGCCATCGTGAAAAACGGCGAGGGCGATGCCAATGCGCGCCTCAATGCTTTTAAAAGCCTGACCCGCACCGCCAAGCCGGAACTGCTCTCCGTGATCCGCAGCCAGATCAATGACAAGGTGCTGGGCACCGACGCACGCAAGGCGCTGGCGGCTTATGATGACCCGAACATCCCCAAGGCCATGCTCAATCCCTGGCCGGGCCGCAGTGAAGAACAGCAGGCCGCCACTGTAGCCACTCTGACCACCCGCCCCAGCTATGCCAAGGCGCTGCTGGAAGCCATCCGCGATAAAAAGGTGCCCACCTCCGTGCTCTCCCCCTTCCAGGCACGTCAGATCCGCAGCCTGGGTGATGAATCCGTGACCAAGCTGCTGGTGGAAGCCTGGGGCGAGATCCGCGACACGCCCGAAGCAAAGAAGGCCGAGTTTGCCAAATGGGAAGGACTGCTAACGAAGGACACGCTGGCCAAGGCAGATCCCTCCAAAGGCCGCATGCTCTTCACCGCCGTGTGCAGCGCCTGCCATAAGATGTATGGCCAGGGCGGCGCCATCGGCCCCGAACTGACCGGCAGCGACCGCCACAACCTGAAGTACCTCCTCGAAAACATCCTGGATCCCAGCGCCGTGGTGCCTGCGGACTTCCGCGTGAGCGTGCTCAATCTCAAAGACGGCCGCACCATCACCGGTGTCATCCCCGAGCAGACAGAGCGCACCCTCACCGTGCAGACACCTGCCGAGCGCATCACTATCGAGCGCACCCAGATCGTAAAACAGGAGCAGCTGCCCATGTCCCTCATGCCCGAAGGCCTGCTCTCCGCGCTGGGAGATGAGAACGTGAAGAACCTGATCTCCTACCTGATGTCGAACGGGCAGGTGGAAATGCCCAAGTAAGGGTAACTTAGGCAGCATACCTCTGTTTCAAAGCGGGGGTAGCTGCGCTCGGTGTAGTGACCACTGCTGTGGCTTTCCTGCCTCCCCACATTTTATGCCGATACTTCTTCGTTACTTCATGAGTCCTGTCTGTGGGCTGGCCCTGAGTCTGGTCCTTTCACTGCCGGGCTGCGCGAGACCGGTCGCGAGGGCGCTGCCAGCAAGCGGGACTGCTACAACACGGGAAACGGATGAGCCTGTCAGGCAACAGATGGAGATGACCACGAACTGGAGAATGGTGCCAACGCCGACGCTTCTGGTTGAGGTGTTGCGGGCTGACTCCAGATCCCTCGGGGATGAGCCGTTGCCGAAATGCATGATGCGGCGGGTGGATGGTCGAGAGTACTGGGAGGTGTCTATCCCACATCCCCAACGTCACAGCTACAGTTGCTTTGTGCTGAATGGTGCCGGTCGCGTGATGCAGGCACAGGAAATGCCTGCGGGCGTCCAGAAGGGGTGGAGATTAGCAACGAAGAAAGAGGTCGATCACATGTGGAAACAGCAGCCGTGGACGAGGCCGTAAGCGTGGAATGAAGACGCGGGCTTGATTTCGTGGACCACGGAAAATTCCAGCCAAGCCATCACACATTCCCAAGCGCGCGCCGGTTTTCTCACTTCCATGCAAGCCAGGAAACGCTCGAAAGCGATAGGTTTGTCCGTTCCTCACTGCGCGACCTCACTCCTCCTTGACCTCACCTGCCTGGCTCGTCATTCCTGCCCTATGCCCAACCTTCTCGACTGGATCGCCGCCGCACGCCCCAAGACCCTCGGAGCCGCCATCGCGCCTGTGGTGGTGGGATGTGCGCTGGGGGCCAGGATCTCGGGGCATTTTGACTGGCTGCTGGCCATCTGTACGCTGGGTAGCTGTGGTGCACTGCAGGTGGCCACGAATTTCTTCAACGACGCGCTGGACTCCATCAAGGGAGCGGACACAGCGGCGCGAATCGGCCCACGACGCATCACGGCCAGCGGTGCGGCGTCTGCCAGTACGGTCAAACTGGCCGCATGGCTCATGCTGGGTGTAGCCACGCTGCTGGCGGTTCCACTTTTTGCCGCGCGTGGGCTGCCCATCCTTTTCATCGGCATTCCATCGCTGTACTTCTGCTTTGGCTACACCGGTGGACCAGTGCCGCTGGCCTATCGCGGTCTGGGCGAGCTGTTTGTGATTTTGTTCTTCGGCTTTGTGGCAGTCACCGGCACCGTCTTTGTGCAGACGGGAGAGTGGCGCGAGGCCGCTGTGGTGGCCGGATTCCAGATCGGCTGCCTGAGCACCGTGCTCATCGCCATCAACAATCTGCGAGATGTGGCCGAGGACGCGCAAACCGGCAAAAAGACGCTGGCGGTGCGCTTTGGCGTGGGCTTTGCGCGTGCAGAGATCGTGCTGCTGCTGGTGGCAGCGCATGCGGCAGGTCTCTACTGGTGGCAGCAGGGCTGGCCGCGTGCCTTTGCGCTGCCTCTCCTCACTCTGCCGCTCGGCCTTCTGATTGCATGGAAGGTTGTCACCCAGCCGCCCGGACCGGGCCACAACCGCCTGCTGGCCATGAGCGGTGCGCAGCTTCTGGCTTTCTCCGGCCTCATGAGCTGGGCCATCGCCAACGGAGCACGTGGGATGTGATGACCTGAAAGGCTCTTCTGGCACAGGCCGGGAGCGTCGTCTATGACGTATAGGATCTGTGCTTTCCATGTCCTCACCCATCTACGTCCACGAATACCTCCTACGCAGCGGCGTGGCGCTGAATGCGGTGTCCATGCGGCGGGTGTTTGCCGGGGCGCTGATCTTTGTGGATGGCGGCTATGGCTGCGTCCACCCCTGGCCGGAGTTTGGCGACGCGCCTGTGGAGGAGCAGCTGCGCCTGCTCAGCGAGGGGGTGACCACCCCTGTCACCGCCATGGCGCTGCGCTGTGCGGAGATCGACGGCGCGGCGCGGCGGGCTGGCGTGAGCCTGTTTGAGGGGCTGGAAATACCGCGCAGCCACTACTCCTGGAGCTTTGCCAGCGACACCGAGCCGCAGATGCAGCGCGTGCTGGAAGAAGGCTGGCCCGCCATCAAAGCCAAGGGTTTTGCGAACTACGGCGAGACCACGCGCTTTCTCGAAGCCTGCGCCAAGCGCTTCGAAGCCCAGGGCGTGCGTTTGCGTGTGGACTTCAATAGCGTGCTGGACCGCCTGACGTTTGAGAAGTTCATCGAATTCATGCCGCTGCGCGTGTACCGCGCGCTGGATTTTGTAGAGGACCCCTTCCCCTATGACGCCGCAGCCTGGGAGTCCATGCGGCAGCGCTGGGGTGTGAAGCTGGCACTGGACAAAGGCTGGAAAAACGGCACGCAGGGCTTTGACGCCGTGGTGGTGAAACCCGCGCGACGTGACTGGCGCACTGTGGCTCAGACTCATCCGCACAGCCCTCTGGTGCTCACCTCCGCCATGGATCACGCCCTGGGCCAGATGTTTGCAGCCTACGAGGCGGCGGTGGCTTTGTCTGAAGGCCAATCACTGGACTTCTGCGGGCTGTGCACTGAGCACCTTTTTGAGAAAGACGCCTTTTTTGAGCGTGTGAACTCACACGGCGGCCACCTCTCCGCAGACCGCAGCGGAGGTGGACTTGGATTTGGCGATGTGTTGGAATCACTGCCATGGAGATGCCTCTAAAAATCCTGAAGCCGGAGTTCTGGCATGACGGCGGCGTATGGATCGCCGAGGCTGCGCCCACGTCTGACGGAGCCTCACTGGCGGAGTATGCAATGAATGCGCCGCAGGTGCAGGACTGGTGCTTTTTCCAGACCAGCGGCACAGAGGGCGCACGCAAGTGGGTGGGGCTGACGAAGGAATCCCTGCTCATCTCCGCACGCGCAGTGAATGCGCATTTTCACATCACCTCGCAGGATCACTGGCTGCTCGCGCTTCCCACGCATCATGTCGGCGGCTTTGGCGTGCTGGCGCGCTCGTATGTCAGCGGCAGTGCCGTGACGCTGATGACGGGAAGATGGGATGCGGCACTGTTTGTACAGCGCTGCACAGATGTAGGTGCCACGCTGGCCTCCCTGGTGCCCACACAAATCTTTGACCTCGTGGCAGCCCGATTGCCTGCGCCCGAGTCGATGCGTGCAGTGCTGGTGGGGGGTGGTGCCTTGAATGCTGAATTGGAAGCCGCAGCGCTGGGTCTCGGCTGGCAGGTGCACTGCACTTACGCCATGACAGAAACAGGATCCACCCTGGCCGCACAGCCGCGCCCCGAGGCCGAACTGGAAGTACTGCCCATCTGGCAGGTGCAGACTGATGCCGAAGGCGTGCTCAGGGTGCGCGGTCCGGCACTGGCTCAAGGTTACGCCCTCTGCGAGAGGGGGGGCTGGCACTGGGAACCGATCCCGCCAGAAGGGCTGCGCACACGTGATCGTGTGAAAATAACAGAAGCGAAAGGCATACGCAGCCTGCAGTTTATCGGGCGTGCATCGGGTGTCGTGAAGATCCTCGGAGAGCTCGTGGCTCTTGGTCCCATACAGGACCGCATCGAGGCGCTGAAGCTACAAATGGCCCTGCAAGGCGCCGATGCCGCCGTGTGTGATATGCCAGACAGCCGTAAAGAGAGCCGCCTCGTGCTGGCTGTGAGCGGCATGGATGACAACACCGCCGCCGAAATGCAAAAAGGCCTCAACAAAACGTTGAGGCCTTTTGAACAAATTCTGGAAGTGCGCCTGCTTTCAGCCATACCGCGCAGCGAGCTGGGCAAGGTGCGCCTGGCCGACCTGCGCGCGCTGCTGTGAGGATTACTTTTCTTCCTTCGGAGCGGAACCATCCAGCGGAGTGATGACAGGGCGGTCCTTCATTTCAGGCGAGATGAGGTAGTTCTTCGGATTGGCAGGATCTGGCACGAAGGAGATGAGGAAGAGCTCCTCAATACGATCCGTGAGTGTCTCCTGGGAGGTGCGCACGGTCACATGCACAAAGCCTTTGTCCTTTTCTTCAGCGAGACCCAGCACAGTGATCTTGAGGGTTTCCTGCTTACGCTTGGTGGCCTCAGGGGTGAGCTTGAGCTTTTTGTGCCAGGCTTCGCGGTCCACCTGGTAGAACTCCTGCGGGGACATTTTTTCCAGCTCGCCCACGCCTTTCACGTTGTAACCAGCGAGCATGTTCTCCTCGTCGGTCATGGTCGGTGCAGACTTGATGATCTGAACCGTTTCACGCTGGCGGCGCTCCAGGGAGGATGTAAGCAGCATCTGTGCCGCAGTTTTCCAATCTTGCTGCACCACGGCGGCGAGATACTTTTTCACCATCCCGGCACAGGGGTGGTCTGAAGGGAGTTGCTCGGCACGCACGGGCTGCGCGACAAGGCTGAAAAACGAGACGGCCAGAAGGCTGCGAAGGAAGAAGCGCACTTGCATAGAAAAAAAATGAGATGAGGTCGGGGGACGGGGCGGTTTCTAACCGCAGGCACAAAGCCCGTCAAATGAAGAAACCCGCCCCGGCAGCTGGAAACCAAAGCGCTGATCCAGAATGGAAACTTGCGCGTGTACGTAGGAATTTTCTTTTCTTTATGAACAATTGGAGCCTATTTTGCGACAAAGCTCATTGCTTTGACAGCACAACACACACTCCTATGAAACACATCCTCCTCTCCATCGTTACTGCTGCTACCATCACCTCCTGCGCCTCCGGGCCTGCCGCCCAGCAGGGTGCCGTCATCGGCGGCCTCGGCGGTGCTGCAGTGGGCGGCATCATCGGCTCCCAGAGTGGTCGCGGCCTGGAAGGCGCTGCCATTGGCGGTGCTCTGGGCGCGCTCGGCGGCAATGCCATCGGCAACGCCAAGGACCAGCGTCGCCGCGGCTATTACTACTAAGCCAGGCTCCCGGACAACGTTCGATTCGTAATCACTCCAGAAACCGAAACGACATGAAAAACACCCTCATTACAGTCCTTTCCGCGCTCTCGCTTGTTTCGTGCGCCTCAGGCCCCAATGCTCAGACTGGCTCTGTGCTGGGAGCCCTCGGCGGTGCTGCCGTAGGCGGCATCATCGGCAATCAGAGCGGTCGCGGTCTGGAAGGCGCCGCCATCGGCGGTGCTCTTGGTGCCCTGGGTGGCAATGCCCTCGGCAATGCACGCGACCAGCGCACTGGCTACGGCTACGGCCAGCCCCCTCCTCAGCAGCAGGGTGGCTACTATGACAACCGTGGCAACTGGCGCCAGGGACCGCCTCCCCAGCAGCGGCAGGGCTACTACGACAACAACGGCAACTACCGTTACTACTAGTAGTCGCATCATTTGCTTGCACAGCAGCAATCCCCGGAGAGCCTCACTCGATGACAAAAATCGGTGAGGCTCTTCAATTTTTCCGTGATAACGACTGGCGTTCCATCATTGCGAGGCTGAACTCGCGTGACACGCATCCCCTCATCCAGTTCATCAAATACACCATCTGTGGTGTGGGCTCGCTAACTGTCACCACGGTGATCTTTGTGGCTCTTTCAAAATGGGGCATGTTTCCCGCTCTGGACAGCAGCCTGCCCAACGAGGTGCGCGCGCTCAACAGCACGTACAACAACCTCATCTCCTTCTTTTTTGGCAACATCTTTGCCTACGTGACTAATTCGATGTGGGTTTTTACACCGGGGCGTCATCACCGTGTGCTGGAATTCATCTACTTCACGGCGGTCAGCACCACAGGCTTCACCATCGGCCTGCTTTCCGGACCGCTTCTCATCAAAATGTACGGCATCAGCACCTTGGTGGCGCAACTGCTGCTCATCGTCTCCTCCACCATGGTGAATTTCGTCTGCCGGAAATTCTTCGTGTTTAAGGGCTGAGACGCACGCAATGCTGAACATCGTTCTCTTTCAGCCGGAGATCCCGCACAACACAGGTGCCATTGGGCGGCTGTGCCTCGCCTCTGGTGCCAGGCTTCATCTGATCAAGCCGCTCGGCTTCAGCCTGGCCGACAAGCAGCTCAAGCGCGCCGGACTGGACTACTGGCAGGAAGTGGATGTGCACGTGTGGGAGTGCTGGGAGGATCTTCGCACCTCCATGCCTCCGGCTGCAGCACTCTACTTCATCGAGTGCCAGGGTGAAAAAACATACTGGGACGCCGGCCTCGCCGCCGAGGAGATCTATCTCGTCTTTGGCCCGGAGACACGCGGCATCCCGCCATCTGTCATCCGGCCCGAACTGTGCCTGCGCATCCCCATGCAGGGCACGCGCAGTCTGAACCTGGCCACAGCAGCGGGCATCGTCATGTATGAGGCGCTGCGGCAGCGCACGGCGGCGGGCATCATGCCTTGACGCCGCGTGGCATCTGCGGAGCGTATATACACCTCTTTTTCATGAGCCAGGAAGCCGCCCCACTCGCCGCACAGGATGTGCATCGTACCTACCACCTAGCCGGGCATGACCTGCCTGTGCTGAAGGGGGTCAATCTCGAAGTCGCCGCCGGGGAGAAGGTCTTTCTCTGCGGTCAGTCCGGAGCCGGAAAGACCACCCTGCTCTATGTGCTCGGGGGGCTGGAGCAGCCCACTTCCGGAGATGTGATGGTGCATGGGCGCTCACTCTACCATGCCGCGGCGGAAGAGCGCGCACGCACTCGCAACCAGGTCATGGGCTTTGTTTTCCAGCACTACTTTCTGCTGCCGGAGCTCACCGCACTGGAGAATGTGATGCTGCCTTCCATGATCGGCGGACGCAAGGCCGAGGCCCGTGCCCGCGAGCTGCTGGACAAGGTGGGCCTCACCGCACGCCTGCAGCACCTGCCCACCGAGCTCTCCGGCGGCGAGCAGCAGCGTGTGGCCATCGCCCGCGCACTCATCAACAATCCCGGCATCATCTACGCCGACGAACCTACGGGGAACCTCGACGCCAGCACCGGAGGCGGGGTCATCGACATGCTCATGCAGGTGGTGGACGAGGCAAAAAAGACTCTCGTCGTGGTCACTCACGACCAGACCCTGGCCAAGCGCGGAGACCGCCGCCTCATCCTCAAAGAAGGCCGACTTGAGGAGGGATGATCATGAGCAGGCGCTCGCCACGGCGCTGAAACGTGGTTACATTAAAACAAGTGTATGCCTTTGGAATCCCCACCACCCGCTACTGACGGCCACTCCCCCGCCCCGCCCAGCCCGGCACCCAAAAAACGCGGCTGTTTCGGCTCGCTCATTCGCATGGTGTTTTTGCTCACCCTGCTCACGGCGCTCGTGCTGCCCTTCACCCCGTTTGCGGGCAAGATCAAACGCGGCATCCAGGACATCGTGGCTTCCGCACGCGGGGCCAAAGAGCGCATCGTCACCCGCGACGTCATGAGGGACGTGATCAAAGAAGTGCCTGTGGTCAAGGAAGTGACCAAGGAGGTCATCCGCGAGGTGCAGCCACCACTCCCAGAGAAGTTCATCCCCCGTAAGGATGTGGACGTGGCCACGCTCTTCAACGGCATCACCGTCAAGACCAACCTCATTACCGAAGAAGGGGGCTTTGCCAGTCTGGAGCGTCTGGATCCTGAGGCGTATAAGGCGGAGTTTCAACTCAGTGTGCGCGTGCCCAAGCCCAACCAGACATTGGAGGAGCTCTCCCGCATCAACAAGAACCTCCCCGCCATGCTGCCCGGGCTGGAGACCATGCTCAGCAGCGGCAAGGTCAGCGGCTTCTACCACAAGCTCTACGAAAACAAAACCCACCGCGTACAGAACGACCTCACGCGTCTGAGCAAGATTCTGGATCGCCACAACTTCTACGACACCGAGACCATTCTGGAACTGACCCACCCTGCCACCCAGCGCCGCGCCCTGCTCATCCAGTCTGAGATGGATGTGGTGGCAGATGGGTCCGATGGCGACCGCATGCCCACGCTGGAAGAGTACATTTACCTCTCCGACTATTACCAGCCCTTCACCAGCTATGCCTGGGCCAAGGCCACAAAAACGCCAAACCCGCTGCTGGCCAAATGGGAGGAACGTCTGGCGAAGGCGCAGGACGAGTTCTCCAAAAAAGGCCTCAATGCAGCACGCAATCGCGAGCTGAAAGTCATGATCGACCAGCTCAAGCTCGAGGTCAGCGATTTCAAATCCCGCAGCAGCCTCATTGCCGAGAAAGACCCCTTCATTGTTCTCTCCCTGCTTTTCCGTGGCTACGCGGACCAGAACAAGCATACCCCGCAAATCGGTGATTATGCCGCCGTCATCCATGAAGGCAAAATCTACCCCGCCATCTGCGGAGATTATGGCCCCAGCTTCAAGATGGGAGAGGCATCCCTGCTGATGGCCAAGACCATCAACCCCAAAGCCACCCCCTACATCCGACCAGAGAGCGATCTGAAGGTGACTTACCTCATCTTCCCAGGCACGGCTGAGAAAGAGCGCAGCGCCCCTGATCTAGCGAAGTGGAAGGAGAAATGCCTGTCTCTGATCGGCGAGGTCGGCGGCCTCGGCGCAGGCTATGAGCTCTACACCTGGGTGGATCCATTCAAAAAGCCCGAGCCTCCTGCACCCGCAGCAGCTCCTGGTGCCACCCCGGCGACACCTGGCACTCCAGCCCCGGGAGCCACGCCTCCCCCCACCCCAGGTGCTCCGGCTGCAGCTCCCACGCCTGCCATGCCGCCCCTCGGAGCCCCACCCACTCCACCAGTTGGAGCTAATGCACCAGCTGCTGTACCTGCCCCCATCTCCCCGGAGCCTCCCGCTGAGCCAGCCAAATCAGGTGAAGCAAAGTCCGGCACCAAATCGAAGGCTAAGAAGAAGTAGCGCCAGCAGCTGCGCTCATCGCCTTTATCGATTCACTGATTGAGTTTATCGATTCGATCCGCCACCGCGCACCGCAGACAGGTGCTGTGCCATGAAGCACCGCATCTCCTTACCTGTCGTCGCTGCCGCAGTCGCGGCGGTTGTCTTTCTCAATGCCTGCGAAACCACCTCCATCAGCAATGTAAGCGGCCGTAATCCCTTCTATCATGGAGAGATTGCCGAAACAGACCTCCTGGGGCTTTCCGCCAATGGCAGCATCACGGAGGAGAGCATCCGCACCACTCTGGCCAGGTCCTCGCATAAGAACTTGCGTCTGCGGCAGGGAGAGCATGTGCTGCTCATCCAGTCTGGCAGCCCGCAGCCAGACGGCAGCCTGAGTACAGCCTTTCAAAAGCACGTGAGCATCAGTCCCTACTCAGGGCAGCCCATCGAAATGACTGCAAACAATCTGCGGCAGCGCATCACACCTGAGGAGCTGCGGATGGCTGCGGCTAGAGCGGGTGCCAGCAAGATCGTCTGCGTCTGGGGGCTCGTCGAGTCAGCCCATGCTCCCACCGGGCTGGAAGCCGTATCCTGGGTGCCAGTCGTGGGGCTGTTTCTCCCGGACAAGCGCACCGTGAGCCGCCTGACGCTCAAAGGCATGGTCATGGACACCGCCACCGGTGTCTGGCACAGCTACACCACACAGCCCGTCGCCTGCAATCGCATCACAGCCGGCATCAATGAGGAATACGCGAGCGTTTCCCAGACTGAGCGGATGAAAGCAGATGCCTACACCCAGCTGGCCAGGCTCATGTCTCTGTAAAACGAGGCAGGCTCAGCGCCACGCTGCTGACCACTGCTTGGCAAAGTAGGTCAGAATCATATCGGCTCCTGCACGGCGGATGCCGATGAGGGACTCGTTTACGATCTTTGTCTCGTCGATCCAGCCTCCGGCGGCACCAGCCTTGATCATCAGATACTCACCGCTGACCTGATACGCAGCGATGGGCAGCGTGGTGGCGGCGCGGAGCTTGGCGATGATGTCGAGGTATGGCCCGGCTGGCTTTACCATGAGGATGTCGGCCCCTTCGGCTTCATCCAGAGCGGCCTCACGCAGTGCCTCGCGGGCATTGGCCGGGTCCATCTGGTAGGTCTTCTTGTCGCCAGCCTTGGGGGCAGAGTCGAGCGCCCCACGAAAAGGTCCGTAGTAGGCACTGGCATACTTGGCGGTGTAGCTCATGATCGAGACTGACTGAAAGCCACCGGCATCCAGCGCGACACGCAGAGCGGCCACGCGACCGTCCATCATGTCGCTCGGAGCTACAATGTCCGCGCCTGCGCGTGCGTGGCAGAGCGCCTGCTGGCAGAGCACGGCCACGGTTTCATCGTTCAGGATGCGGCCGTCATCCGCCACCAGTCCGTCGTGGCCGTCACTGTTGTATGGGTCCAGCGCCACGTCAGTGATCACCGCCAGAGTCGGGTGGGCGCTTTTCAGCGCACGGATGGCCCGTGGCACCAGGCCGTCATCTGCATGACATGCCTCGGCACCGCGCGTCTTCAGTTCATCTGGGATACGGGGAAACAAAACCACCGCAGGCACTCCCAGGGCATGAGCTTCTCCAGCTTCCTTTACCAGTCCTTCAATGCTCCAGCGAATGCACCCGGGCATCGACTCGATTGGCGTATTGGCATCGCCTTCCTGAATGAAGAGCGGATAGATCAGATGCCCAGGCGTCAGCTCGGTCTCGCGCACGAGATCACGAACGGCAGGAGATTGACGGTTGCGACGGGGACGAATCGGAAGGTTCATTGGATGTCTGTAAGCATTTAGGGGCGCCTGGAATAGCCAGGTTTTCAGTAAGGAGCCCCGTTGCTCAGTCCGGCACCATAGCCACCGCCATAAGGCGAACTGGTGGAAGGGTTCTGCATGAGAGCTGAATTCATCCGGTAGGACGAGCTTTGATTGATCTGCGTGGCGGTTTGGTTCAGCGAAGAGGAGGAATACTGCAGCGCGGCAGCACGTTCCTCGGCTTCACGTTCTTCCTGAGCCTCCACCTCGGCGATCATGAGCTGACGCACTTTTTCCGTGATCTGGCCACGATTGGCTGCACGATTGATCTCCACGACCCGGGGATGCGCATCGATATATCTGCTGATGTAACTATCGATTTTTTGCGGGCTCCATTTGCCATCAGCCGGTTTACCAGCGGACTGCTCTGCGATCAACTCGGCTTCGGTGGACTTGGGTGCCACGCCCGACTCCACAGCGCGTTTTACATAGGCCCTGGCCTCGGCTGCACTGCCTGCATGGTAGTCCGGAAGGGTGCTCTGGCAGGAGGCCAGCACGGCCACACTCAGAAGGAGAACGATGTGTTTCATGGTTGGGCGCTGAATCTGGAGAAGGTTTCGCGCATCACAAGCCAAAGTCGCGTCTGGCAGTTGTCCAGCCAGGCTGGACAAAGTAGTTGAGAGCTTCAGCCCGCTCTGGAAAATCGCGCCTCCCCATGACGCTCTCTCCGCTCACCCTCCTCACGCTTCTCATCTCCGCCTCTCTGGCCGCGGCTGCCAAGCCGGTGTATGAAAGCCCGAAGATCACCACCGCTGCGAACACCCCGCGTCTGACCTCAGTGGACGTTTCTCTGAAAGGCGCAAAAGAGCTCTTTCTCGTGGTGGCTGATGAAGGTGCCATCAGCTGCGACTGGGCTGACTGGATCGAACCCAAGCTGATCATGGCCGACGGCTCCACACAGGATCTGACCAAGCTTAAATGGAAGGCCAGCAGCCAGGGATCCGGTGGCACGCATGCAGGCAAGTCAGCGATGGGTCAGCCCCTGCTCGTCGGCGGCCAGACCTACACCACTGGCATCGGCACGCACGCCTACTCCGTCATCTCCTATGATCTGCCGCAGGGCGTGGAGCGCTTCACCGCGCAAGTGGCCCTGGACGACGGCGGCATGGTGCGCGCAGGCAAGCCCAGCGACGCCTCTGTCAAATTTCAGGTCTTCACCGAGAAGCCGCCAGCCGCGCAGGCTCCCGTCATCGTGGACGACGGCAAGACTGAGGTGCCTGCCGATCTCTTCACGGTGCCCGAGGGGCTGGAAGTCACAGTCTGGGCCACCTCACCTGCTTTGTTCAATCCCACCAACATCGACTTCGACGCGCAGGGGCGCCTCTGGGTGGCTGAAGGCGTGAACTACCGCAGCAAAGGCAGCCGCAGACCCGAGGGCGATCGCATCGTGGTGCTGGAAGACACCACAGGCTCTGGCAAGGCCAATAAGAGCACCGTCTTTGTGCAGGAGCCCGCGCTGGCCGCGCCGCTGGGTGTGGCCGTGCTGGGGAACAAAATCGTCGTTTCGCAACCGCCGGACCTGCTCGTTTACACCGATGTGAATGGCGATGGCAAATTCGACCCCGCTGTGGACAAGCGCGAGGCGCTGCTCACGGGCTTTGGCGGTCGTCAGCATGACCACAGCCTGCATAGCGTGACCGCCGGGCCTGACGGCCAGTGGTACTGGAACCAGGGAAACACGGGTGCCAAATTCACCGACCACTCCGGCAAAACCTTCAGCATGGGCAGCCCCTACATGATGCAGGAGCTGGCTGGGCTGAAAAGCGACGACGGCCATGTGTGGATCGGCGGTTTTGGCGCACGCATGAATCCGGATGGCACCAATGTGACCATCATCGGCCACAACTACCGCAACAGCTACGAGCAGACGGTGACGTCCTTTGGCGATGTCTTCCAGAGCGACAACGACGACCCGCCCGCCTGTCGAATCACGCCCGTGATGGAGGGCGGCAATGCGGGTTTTGCCTCCGCTGACGGCCTGCGCACCTGGGGGGCTGACAAGCGCCCCGGTCAGGACACCCCCACCGCCGAGTGGCGACAGGAAGACCCCGGCACCATGCCTGCGGGAGACGTGTATGGCGGCGGCTCGCCTACCGGCGTAGGTTTCTATGAAAACGGCGCGCTCGACAAGAAGTGGAACGGCCTTCTTCTCGCCTGCGAGGCAGGCAAGAACGTGGTCTTTGGCTACCTGCCCAAACCAGATGGCGCAGGCTGGAAGCTGGAGCGCTTTGACTTCATGACCTCGAACAAGGAGAAGGAATTTGCCGGCTCCGACTTCCTAGGCGGCAAGCCCTCTGGCGAGATCAAAACCCGCTTCCGCCCCAGCGATGTAACCGTGGGGCCCGATGGTGCGATCTATGTGGCAGATTGGTTTGATGCCCGAGTGGGTGGCCACGGCACGCTGGACGAGCGCTACACCGGCACCATCTACCGCATCGCCCCGAAGGGCTTTGCTTCCAATGTCCCCTCGCTGAAACTCGACACCACCGAGGGACAAATCGCCGCGCTGAAAAGCCCCGCACCCAACGTGCGCTTCAGCGGCTTCACCGCGGTGAAAGCCCAGGGGGCCAAGGCTGTGCCTGCCGTGGCCGCTTTGCTGAAAGATGACAATGCCTACATCGCCGCACGCGCCGCCTGGCTGCTGGCGCAGATGGGTGAGGAAGGCGTGGTTCAGGTGAAGCCCTGGCTGGAATCCAAATCCGAAGAGCAGCGCCTCGTGGCCTACCGTGCCCTGCGCCGTGCAGGTGTGGATGTTCTGGGCATGGCTGCCACAATGGTCACAGATCCATCACCCGCCGTGCGCCGCGAGGTGGCGCTGACACTGCGCGATGTGCCTGCAAAAGAAAGCCTGCCGCTGCTGGTGAAGCTGGCGCAGCAGTTTGACGGCAAGGACCGCACCTACCTTGAGGCCCTGGGCCTCGGTGCCGAAGGCAAGGAGGCGGAACTCTATGCCACCGTGTGTCAGGACAAGCCCGCCGCCTGGACCGAGGCACAGGCATGGACCGCCTGGCGTCTGCACCCTGCCGCTGCGGTGGAGGCCTTCAAGACCCGCGCCCTCGACACCGCGCTGAGCGAGGCGCAGCGCAAGCTCATGGTCACTGGACTGGCCTTTGTGAAAAGCCGCGAAGCCGCCGGTGCCATGATGGAACTGGCCGTGGCGAAAAACTTCCCCATGCAGGATCTGGCCAAATGGTGGCTGCTCAACCGCAAGAGCAACGACTGGAAGTCCTACGATGTGGACAGCGGCCTGAAAACACTGGGCCTCTACGATCCCGCCAAGGTAAAACTCGTCGCCGTGGAGATGCCGCCGGAACTCCAGGACGTAGCCGAACTGCCCACAGGGGCAGAAATCGCCAAGCTGCCCGGAGATGTGCAGCGCGGACAGGCCGCCGTGGCCGTGTGCTTCACCTGCCACAAGGTGGGGCAGGCAGGCGTGGAGTTTGGGCCGGACCTTACCGCCTTTGGCCGGCAGCAGCCGGTGGAGGTCATCGCCAACGCCATCGCCCGCCCCTCTGCCGACATCTCTCATGGTTATGAGGGCAGCGAGATCAAAACCAAGGACGGACTCACCATCACCGGCATGATCCTCTCGAGTGGAGATCCGGTCATGATCAAATGCATGGGGGGCATGGTGCAGACCGTGCCAAAAGACCGCATCGCCAGCCAAAAGAAGATGAGCCGCTCCCTGATGTACCAGCCTCAGCAGCTCGGCCTCACCCCGCAGTCCATCCGGGACATCGTGGCATATCTGAAGAGCCTGTGATGAAAAGCACCAAGGAACCGGACTCTCCGTGAAATTCCGCTGCTGTCAGCCTGTCCTCCCTCAGCCAGGCTCCCGCCCGACACCGCCGGAGATATTTCCAGCCAGTCTTGAACGATTTGCTGGAATTTACGCAGGAAATCACAAACCATGCGCGCCTTGGCGCGCGTATCAGTTGCCATCAGACAACGCATGGACATCTTGTCGAAGACATTTTCAGCCAAAGGTTTCGTGCTCCCGCACACTCTGCCGGTGATTGTGCTGGACGACTGCTACCATTTCCCCGGCTGCCACCTGCCTCTCTTCATCTTTGAAGACCGCTACCGGCGCATGCTAGACTATGCGCTGTGCACCGACCGCATGTTCTGCGTGGGTGTCTCCGACGGCAAATGCGGAGTGCTGCCCGTCACCACAGCCGGCCTGATCCGCGCCTCTGTAAAGAACCCCGACGGCACCTCCCAGGTGATGCTCTACGGCCTGTGCCGCGTGCGTATCACCGGCTGGGAACAGATGAAGCCCTTCCGTATCGCCCGGGTGGAACCCGTGCTCACTCAGAGCGCGCCCGTCAAGACCCTGCGCCAGCTCAAAGCCGAGGCTCTGGAACTCCTGCCGCCCCCCACCGCAGACAGCTGCGCCGGCATGCACCAGCTGCGCGAGGAACTGGAGGAGATGGACGAACCCGAAGCGGTGTGTGACATCCTCACCTTCCACTTTGTACGTCAGAAATCCGCCCTCCGCCGCCTGCTGGAAGAATGCTGCCCTCGCCGCCGCTACGAGCTCCTCATTTGCGAGCTGGAGAAAGCACAGGGCTGCTGAAACAAGCCAGCCCATTGAGGGACAGACTTTTCAGTGTCACCCCTCATCCTTGACCAGATTGGTCAGCGTGCCGATTTGGCCAATCTCCACGCTCACGGAGTCCCCATCCTTCATAAAGACCGGCGGTGTACGTGCCATTCCCACACCATGTGGCGTGCCGGTGAGTATGACGGTGCCCGGCATGAGCGTGGTGCTGCCGCTGAGAAACTCGATCAGCGTGGGTACATCAAAAATCATGTCGTCGGTGTTCCAGTCCTGCATGACCTCGCCATTGAGCACCGTCTTGATGGGCAGGCTGTTTGGATTGGAAATTTCATCTGCTGTGACGAGAACGGGGCCCAGAGGGCAGAAGGTGTCGAAGGATTTGCCGCGGCACCACTGGCCGCCGCCGCCGTGCTTCTGCCAGTCTCGTGCGCTCACATCATTGCCGCAGGTGTAGCCCAGCACGTAGTTCAGCGCATCGGCCTTGCTCACGTTCTTTGCCTTCTTGCCGATCACCACCGCCAGTTCGGCCTCGTAGTCCACCTTGTCGCTCTTGAGCTTGGTGGGCAGCAGGATCGGCTCGCCCGGATGCTGCACCACATTTGGCAGCTTCATGAAAACCACGGGATGTTTTGGCAGCTCCGCCTTCGTCTCTTCCGCATGCTTTTTGTAATTGAGCCCGATGCAGATGATCGCAAACGGCTGGATGGGAGAGAGCAGTTTCGCCACCTCCGCCTTTCGCTCCGTCACGCGATGCTCGCCATAGATGTCTCCTTCGATCACGAGCGCCGAGCCGTCAGCCTGCTGCGCGGCATGAGCGACGTTTCCCTGAGAGTCGGAGTAGCGGATGATTTTCATTTTCGCCAAGTGAAGCTGGCACTCCTGCCGCGACAACTGTTTTCTAAACCAGACTGGGCAGGAATGCCCGGTTACTTGTCACGCCGGTTCCACGCCACCAGTTCCTCATACTTCGCCCCCGTCCCGCCAAAGAGATCCAGCGCGCTGCCCACGGTGCCGTCCACACGCCCATGGCTGAGTTCGTCGATGCGCTTGAGGTCATCCAGATGCCGGATACCACCCGCGTAAGTCATGGGGATGGGCGAGTGCTCTCCAAGAAAACTCACCAGCGCTTCGTCGATCCCCTCGCACTTGCCCTCCACATCCACGGCATGGATCAGAAACTCAGCGCATTGCCCCGCAAGCGAGCGCAGTGACTCGGGCGTCACCTTCAGTGTGGTCAGCGTCTGCCAGCGGTTCATCGCCACCGTCCAGCCGGAGGCGGTTGCCTTGCAGCTCAGGTCAATGACCAGCCGCCCCTTGCCTGCGGCAGCCACCATTTCATCGAGCTTCGTTTGGTTGAACGTGCCATCGGCTTCAAAGAGGTAGCTCGTCACGATCACATGGCTGGCCCCAGCATTGAGATACTCCCCTGCATTCTCCGGGCGGATGCCCCCGCCCACCTGCAGGCCACCGGGATAGGCAGCCGTAGCCGCTTTTGCCGCCGCCTCGTTCCCCTTCCCCAGCAGGATCACATGCCCGCCCTTCAACCCATCGCGCCGGTACAGATCGCCATACCATGCGGCATCGCGGTCACTCACAAAGTTTGTCTTCAGCCCCGAGCCATCATCCCGCAGCGACGAGCCGACGATCTGTTTGACGCGGCCATCGTGGAGATCAATGCAGGGGCGGAAATGGGTCATGGGGAGGCAAGAGTAGTCACGAGGGGCAGGAGGTGGTCAAGAGATCAAGTGGATACAAACCGCGGTACCACGGCCTACCGTGATGGTGTTTGCCGCCGGGACAGCTCTTTGCTGAATTCCACCACATTTCCCTGAACCATTTGCAGCGCTTCATGGAGGAAATCTTCATCAAAGCCTGTCATGGGCCATTCGGCGGCGATGATGACCACGAGACTGAACGCCATGCCGCAAAGCCATGGCAATGCGTGCCTTCGTTTTCTCAGCTTTCGCAGAAACCGCAAAAAGATAACATACCACGCTGCGAGCGCTGTCAGCGGCCCCAACAGCGTCGGCGCGATCAGCCAAAACGTCAGCGCATCTCCCTCATAGTGACCAGACAGTGCAAGAAAAAGCAAAACGGGTGGTGCCAAAAGCCCCACGACATTCATCTCCCCCAGCGCCAGCACATAGAGAAACGAAGCTAGGAGACCGGCCCCATGCAGAAAGTCTCCCGCCGGCATCCACAGTGTTTTAGGATAACGCCAGGCCATCATGGGGGTGAAAATTGAGGCTGGCATCAGCAGCCCGAGCCCGATGCGCATCCAGGTTGGAATCGGGCCGAAAAAATTCTGAGAGCAGCCCCCTGACCTGAACTCCATGATCAGAAAGATCAGCGGGAAGATCACCCCTGCGCCTAGAAGGCAACGTTTGAAAATAGTGCGACAGCCGCTCATGCGCATCACTCTTTGAGGCAGCCCGCCAGGCAGTCACGCTGATGAGTGTGAAATGCGCATGAAGGCAGGGTGAATCGCTGGTGAAATGGGCGGGGTGAAATCCTCCGACGCAGTTCCGGTCAGGATGGTCATGCAGCCCCGCCCTTGACCTCCGCCACTTCCCTGCTTTCTTGACACCCTAATGACCACGCCCGCCAAGGCTCTCCTTCTGCTCTCCCTGCGACTTACGCTAGGGTAGGCGGCCCGTGTTTCCTCGTCATGCCCTTTGCCGTCATGTTACGGCTGTTTCCCTCAGGTCAGGAAAATCCATCCTGCGCACGCCTGAAATCTCGCTACTTTTCTTTCCATTCTGTTTTTGTCATGTTGAAGAACCCGTCCTCAAAGTATCAGCCCTTTCCGTTGATCAACATCCCGAACCGTCAGTGGCCGAGCCGCCATCTGACCCAAGCGCCCATCTGGTGCAGCGTGGATCTGCGCGATGGCAACCAGGCACTCGCCGTGCCGATGAATGTCTCCCAGAAGCTGGACATGTTTGATGCGCTGGTGCAGTGCGGCTTCAAGGAAATCGAAGTCGGCTTCCCTTCCGCTTCAAACACCGAATTCGCCTTCAACCGCCGTCTGATTGAGGAAAAGCGCATCCCGGATGATGTGACGATCCAGTGTCTGGTGCAGGCACGCGAAGACTTGATCGAGAAGACCGTGGAAAGTCTGATCGGTGCGAAGCAGGTGGTCATCCACATGTACAACTCCACTTCGCCCGCGCAGCGCAAGTATGTGTTTGGCAAGAGCAAGGAGGAGATCATTGCCGTGGCTGTCAAAGGCGCGCAGATGATCAAGGACCGCCTGCACCGCCTGACCGAAGGTGGCACCAAAGTAACCCTGCAGTACTCCCCGGAGAGCTTCAGCGCCACTGAGGTGGAGTTTGCCAAGGAGATCAGCGAGGCCGTGATGGATGTGTGGCAGCCCACGCCGGAGAACAAGATGATCCTGAACCTGCCGGACACTGTGGAGGTGGCCATGCCCAATGTGTATGCAGATCAGATCGAATGGATCTGCACCAACATCAAAAACCGCGAGAGCCTCATCATCAGCCTGCATACGCACAACGACCGCGGCACCGGCACCGCCGCCACGGAGCTGGGTCTGCTGGCCGGGGCTGACCGCGTGGAAGGCACGCTGTTTGGCAATGGCGAGCGCACCGGCAATCTGGACATCGTGCAGGTGGCCATGAACCTCTACATGCACGGCATCGACCCGAAGCTGGACTTTACCGACATGAACGGCCTGATCCGCATGTATGAGCGCACCACCGGCATGACTGTGCCTCCGCGCCAGCCCTACGCAGGCGAGCTGGTCTTCACCGCCTTCAGCGGCAGTCATCAGGATGCCATCAAGAAAGGGCTGTCTGGCTACGAGCAGCACAAGAGCATCTGGGACGTGCCCTACCTCACCATCGATCCCAACGACATCGGCCGCGAGTACCGCGAGGTCATCCGTGTCAATTCGCAGAGCGGCAAGGGCGGCGTGGCCTACCTGCTGGAGAGCGAATTTGGCATCGAACTGCCGAAGGACATGCAGCGCGAGTTTGGCCCGCTGGCCAACGACATCGTGGACAAACTGGGCCGCGAAGTCACTGCTGCCGAGCTCAAGGACATGTTCTGGAAGGAATACATCGAGCGCGAGACTCCATTCGCTCTCCATCACTTCCATGCCGACGGTGTGGACGGCGTGTTCACCTGCCGCAGCAGCCTCGTCATCAACGGCAAGGAACGCGGCATCGCTGGCAAGGGCAACGGCCCCATCGCCGCGTTTGCCCATGCTCTCATCCAGGAGGCCGGAGCCCCCGCCTTTGAAGTGGCCACCTACCGCGAACAAAGCCTCAGCTCCGGCACCGAGGCCAGCGCCCTCGCCTTCATCCAGATCAAAACCGCCAGTGGCAAAACCATCTGGGGCGCAGGTGTGGACACCAATATCGAACTTGCCTCCATCAAGGCGGTGCTCAGTGCGGTGAACCGCGCGGTGTGATGCACCCCCAGGCCCTGTCTTCCGCGTATATGCGGAAGACAGTCTGCGGGATGCAGGCACTCCAACCTAAAAGTTGGTTGCTGCCCGCTGCCGAGTGAGGTTTATCCACACACCCCATGTCCCTGCAAATCCCCGACTACTCTTTTCAAGCCTACATCTTCGACTGCGACGGCACGCTCGTTGATTCGATGCCACTGCACTACATTGCGTGGGTGGAGGCGCTGAGGCAGCATGACGCGCCGTATGAGTTTACCGAGGAGGAGTTTTACGCACACGCAGGCATGAAAGAGCAGGACGTGGTGAAGCTGCTGAATGCCAAGCATGGCGCCAATGTGGACCCGGTAAGCGTGGATGAGCTGAAGATGGAGATCTTTGCCCGACGCATCCCCGAGGTGCAGGCGGTGCGTCCGGTGGCTGACTTTGCGCGCTCTCTCGAAGGACGCTTCCCCATGGCCGTGGCCTCCGGAAGCGAGGAACCCACCGTACGCGGCTGCCTGACCGCCACAGGTCTGATCGATCTCTTTCCCATCATCATCACGCCGAAGAAGGTGAAGCACGGCAAGCCCGCACCAGACATGTTCCTTCTGGCCGCCGAGCAGATGGGCATCGCCCCCGGCGAATGTCTCGTGCTGGAGGATGGCATGAGCGGCATCCGCGCAGCCGAAGCCGCAGGCATGCAGCATGTGTTCATTCCGAGAACACTGAGATAACACACCTTCGCCCGAGCTACTTTGTCCACGCCTTCCAGCATGTCACAAAGCCCTTGGCAAAATCTTGCGGTCTTGCATCCACCCAAGCGGTGATGTCTTCGGGCTTGAACCACTCGCCGGTGGCTATCTCCTCAGGCAGGCAGCGGATGGTGCCGTCGTGGCGGGCGAGGCGTAGCTCGACAAACTCGTGGTCCGTGTTGTCTCCGGCAGGAATTTGCGCAGCCAGTTCGGTGGCCTCGACTTTGACGCCAATCTCCTCCTCCAGTTCGCGGACTGCGGCAGTGGCGTAGTCTTCTCCGGCGTCCAGATGTCCGGCGGCGCTGCTGTCCCACTTCAGCGGAGAGACATCCTTAAGGTGTGAGCGCTGCTGCAGGTAGATCTGACCGCGCTTGTTGATGACGAAGATGTGCACCGCACGATGAAGCAGCTTGCGCTTGTGCACCTCACCCCGGGTGAGCTGGCCGATGACTTCGTTGCGTTCGTTCACCACGTCAAAGACCTCGCTGGCCTTCTGCCCGGCATCGGCTTCGTGTCGCTGCTCGTAGTGGCGGGCTATTTGAATCCACTGCGCCAGAGACAGGGCCTCCGCACGCACCGTGGCGGAAACACCTAGCGCCTGCACCAGAGCCTCCCAGCCGCCGGGTGCATCTGGCAGCAGGTTTTTGAGCTGCTTGCGCCGCTGGGAAAAGCCCATGCGGACGAGGCGGTCAAACAGCACATGATCAAACACCGGCAGCGAGGCGGGATCTCGGGGGGTGAGGCGGATGATGGCTGAATCCACCTTCGGCTTCGGATTAAAAACCTCCGGTGGCACCACGCGCAGCATCTCCACATTCCAGTCCTTCTGAACCAGGAGGCTCAGTGCGCCGTAGGAGTCGTCTTCGCAGGTGGCTGCCAGGCGGTCGCACACCTCCTTTTGCAGCATGAAGACGGCCCAGCTCACGGGAGTGGGCGGGGTGAGCCAGTGCTTCAAGATTTCGCCGCCAACGGAATAAGGCAGGTTTCCCACGAGGCGCAGCGGACCATGGCGAAACCAAGGGCGGAGATCGATGCGCGTGGCGTCATTGAGGATGACCTCCACGTCATCACGCCCCTCAAACTGGCCCTGCAGCTCCGGGCCGAGCTGGGCGTCTTTTTCGATGAGGATGAGCTTCTTGGGACGGCCCACGAGGTGCTTGGTCAGCGCCCCCATGCCGGGGCCGATCTCCACCACGAGATCAGCGCCGTCCGGCAGCACCTGATCGCCGATCCAGCGGGAGATTTCCTCATCCTGAAGGAAGTTCTGCCCCATGCTCTTGCGCGGGGTGAAGTTCTGGCGTGCGGGGGCGGATTCGGAGCGGCGTTGATCGCGGTATCTCATCGCCGCATAGAGTCACTAAAACAGCCTCACATCAAGCAGCCAGCGGTGCCACGTGCCAGATCGCTGGCACAGGCATGTGGTTTGCGGCTTTTCCATGCGCATCACCTCTTGACCCCCGGCCCAGATGGCGCACTCTGGCACGTGCTCAGAACCCTCCTCAAATCCAAGCTCCACCGCGCCGCCATCACCGATGCCAACATCGCCTATGAAGGCAGCATCACCATACCCACAGATCTCATGGAAAAAGCCGACCTGTGGAACGGCGAGAAAGTGCTGGTGACCTCCATCACCAACGGTGCCCGCTTGGAAACTTACGTCATTCCCGGCCCGCGTGGCTCCGGCCAGATCGTCGTCAATGGCGCCGCAGCTCATCTCATCAACACCGGCCACCGTGTCACCATCATGGCCTGGGGCGAAAGTGAAAATCCCATCATCCCCAAGCGCCTGCTGCTCAATGAGCGCAACGAGGTGGTGAATGACACGGTGCTGTAAGGCGTGAGACGGGCTGCCCGTCACAAGAATACCACCATGAGCGACTTTCGGCTTTTGATGCTGCCGGAGGGACCCGTATGATCTGGGCATGACCCAGACTGCCGCCTGCTCTCTCTCGCTGCTTCTCACCTTCAGCGCCTCGCTTTTCGCCCAGGCGGACGGCATCAAAACGAAGACCACCTACGCCAAGGCCTACGGTGAAACCAAGAACGCCGTGGCCGTGGACCCGGCCAAGGATCTGCCGCGCTATCCCGCCGTAGAGCCCAAGGACGCCATCGGCACCTGGCAGATGAAAAAGGGATTCAAGCTCCAGCTGGCTGCCAATGAGCCGCAGGTGCGCAGCCCCATCGCTGTGTGCTATGACGAAAACGGCCGCATGTTTGTGTGCGAGATGATCGATTACAGCGAGATGCGCGACGTGACCCCGCATCTGGGCCGTATCTCCATGCTGGAGGACAAGGACGGAGACGGTCACTTTGAAACCAGCACTGTCTTTGCCGATGACCTTCCCTGGCCCACCGGCCTGTGCTGGGCCAATGGCGGCCTGTTTGTGGGTGCCACGCCTGACATCTGGCGCTTTGAGGACAAGGATGGAGACGGCAAGGCAGAGGTGCGGGAGAAGGTCTTCACGGGCTTTGGCACCGGCTTGAAAATTCTCAATGTACAGGGCCTCATGAACAGCTTTCAGTGGGGGCAGGACAACCGCATCCACATCCTCGCTGGCGGAGGCAACCGCGGTGTGATCACCTGCCTGAAGCGGCCGGATGACAAAGGCGTGGAACTGGGTGGCAAGGACTTCTGGTTTGACCCGCTGACGCTGGAGTTTGGTCTGGAAGGCGGCGGCGCGCAGTATGGCATGAGCTTTGACAACTACGGCCGCAAGTTTGGCTGCTCCAACAGCGACCACCTGCAATACTGGGTGTACGATGACAAGTATGCGAACCGCAATCCCTACTACGCCATGCCGCCTGCAAAGCAGAGCATCGCGGTGGATGGCGGCGCGGCGGAGGTGTTTCGCATCAGTCCGGACGAGCCCTGGCGCATCATCCGCACACGCTGGCGCATCGCCGGAGTGGTAAAGGGTGCGGTGGAAGGCGGCGGCCGTGTGAGCGGTTACTTCACCGGAGCCACCGGCACCACCATCTATCGTGGCGACGCCTACGGGCATGACTTCGTCAACAACAGCTTCAGCGGAGACGCAGGCGGCCAGCTCGTGCACCGCAAGGTCATCAAACCCAGCGCAGACGGCATCAGCCTCATCGGCGAGCGCCCTGCGGATGAGCACGGTTTTGAGTTTGCCGCCAGCAAGGACACCTGGGTACGCGTGGTGAACTTTGCCAACGCCCCCGACGGCTGCCTTCACATCTGCGACATGTATCGCGAGGTGATCGAGCACCCGTGGAGCATCCCTGACGAGATCAAAAAGCACATCGACCTCAACAGCGGCAACAACCGCGGCCGCATCTACCGCATCGTGCCAGAGAAAGGCGCCGAGCGCATTGGCCAGAAGGTGGCGCTTGGAAAATCCAGTACGGAGGAACTCGTGAAGACACTGGGGCACCCCAACGGCTGGCATCGCGATACGGCGCAGCGACTGCTCTACGAGCGCAAGGACAAGACCGCCTTGCCGCTGCTGGAGAAGGTTCTGATCGGAGACAATGCGCTGGCCAAGCTGCATGCGCTGGGTGCGCTGGAGGGATTGGGAGTGCTGAGCGAAGATCACATTCTCACGGCACTTAAAGACAGCAGCCCTGCAGTGACAGAGCGTGCCTGCATTCTCGCAGAATCTCTTGTCTCCAAGGAGCCTAAGTCTGCGGATGACATTGTGCCGCTGATGCTCAAACTCACAGGCCAAAAAACAGCCGCACGCACGCGCTTTCAGGCCCTGCTCAGCCTCGGGGGCGTGGGACACCAGAACTACGGCGCCAAACCGGATGCACTGGACGCAAGCATCGAGACCGCCTTTGCCGAAACGATGCAAGATGACATTCTGAGAAGCTCTAAGAGCTGGGTGGCAACAGTGGCAGGCGCACGGCCGCTGATCGCTCAGCACACGCTGCTCCTGCTGCTGAAAAAGGATGCCACCAAAGCGCCGCCAGCTTTAATCGAAGCCGTGGCCGCCATGAAGCTGGAGCCAGGTGATTTCAAAATGTTGATTTCATCCATCAGCAGCCTGCCAGCGAGCGCACTGGCGGGTGCGATTCAACCTCTGGCCAGCGGCTTGAAGCGTGCTGGCACCAGCATCGAGAAAGTGGACCATGAGCACAAGCTCGCCGCCGTCTTCGCCAAAGCCGCGACGAATGCCGTAGATGCCAAGGCCTCCGAACCCGCACGCCAGGAATCCATCGAACTCCTCGGCCTCACTTCCTCCAAAGAAGCCAGCGACGCCCTAAATCAATGCCTGGCGCAAGGGCAGCCGGACGTCGTGCAGGCGGCGGCGGTGCGCACGCTGGCGCAGAACGGCTCGGCTGCGGTCACTAAAGCCCTGCTCGATGGCTGGTCAGGCTTTGGATCGCAGGCCAAGGAAGCAGCCCTCACTGCACTGCTCGCACGTGAAGACCGAGCCCTGGCGCTGCTGGAATCCGGTGTGGTCAAACCCACGGAGTACTCCGCTGCGCAGGTGCAGGCACTGATCAAGCACAAGTCCGCCAAAGTCGCCGCAGCAGCCAAAACGGCACTCGCTGAAGTGATCCCGCCATCTCGCGAGGAGGTCACGGTCAAGTTCAAGCCCGCCATCGCCGCCAAGGGAGATGCCGCCAAGGGCCAGGCACAGTACATGGCGCGCTGCATGGCCTGTCACCGTGCTGGAACGATGGGGATGCAGGTGGGCCCGGATTTGATTACGGTAAAGACCAAGGGGCGCGAGGCTCTTCTTACGGCGATTCTTGAACCCCACAAGGAGGTTGCATCTCAGTTCATCGCTTACACCGTCAACACCAAAGACAGCCAGACACTGGCCGGAATTATTACAAACGACACCGCTTCCAGTGTCACGCTCAAGATGATGGGCGGCGCTGAAAAGACGCTGCAACGTGCTGAAATCAAAGGAAGCACATCAACCGGCCAGAGCCTCATGCCCGAGGGGTTGGAGACTGGAATGAGCGTCTCGGACATGGCTGATTTGCTTAGCTTCATCGAGGGACAATAAAGCCCCCTCATTCCCGTGTTGTTTTTTCTTTGCAGCGGGGCGCACTCCGCGCTCATGTGACGTTTCATGAAGACCACCCCTGTCACCTTTGAAGATCTGCAGTCCTCTGTCATCGCCGTGCCTCCGCTTTGCCGGAACAAGGATCTGTCCCTGGCCAAGTCGCAGAACAGCCGCTTGATCAAGCACATGCACAAAGGTGGCATCCGCACGCTTCTCTACGGCGGAAACGCCAATCTGTACAACATCGCCCCGAGCGAGTACCACTCTCTGCTGAAGATGCTGGTGGACATCTCCCCGGACGACATGTGGGTCGTTCCCTCCGTGGGTCCGATGTACGGCACCGCGATGGATCAGGCCAAGATCCTCAGCGAATTCGCCTTCCCTACGGCGATGCTGCTGCCCACGCTCTTTCCCTCCAAGCCCGCCGGTGTAGCCACCGCCATCCGTCACTTTGTGGAAAAGTCCGGCATCAAGGCCGTTCTCTACATCAAAGACGGCGCCTACATCACCCCTGAGCTCGCCGCCGAGCTGGTAAATGACGGCCTCATCTCCTGGATCAAATATGCCATCGTGGAGCCTGATCCGAAGAAGGATCCCTACCTCAAGAAGCTGACCAAGCTGGTGGATGGCAAGATGATCGTCAGTGGCATCGGTGAGCAGCCGGCCATCATTCACCTGCGCGACTTCGGCGTCACCGGTTTCACCGCAGGCTGCGTTTGCATCGCCCCCAGCCGCTCCACCGCCATGCTGCAGGCCATCCTGAAGAAGGACTGGGACACCGCCGAAAAGATCCGCGAAGAATTCGTGGCCCTCGAAGACCTGCGCAATGCCCACAGCCCCATTCTCGTGCTGCACCACGCAGTCGAACTGGCTGGCGTGGCGCAGACCGGCCCCGTCCTGCCGCTGCTGACCGAGCTGCCGGCCAACCTTCTCACCAAGATCGAGAAGGCCGCCAAGGCGCTGCTGGCCAAGAACGGCTGAGAAAGGCGTTAGTCTCCGCTAAATGCCCGACAGTTTGAATTGACGGTTTGTGACAACTCACGTCATGCTCATGCGTATTTTCACGCCATGACATCACGCCGTCACTTCATCCAGTCTCTTTCCTCCACCGCGCTGCTCGCTGCCTCTGGCGGCCTTATGGCTCAGGAAGCCGCCAAGCCAGCCCGCAAACTGCGCAAGGCCATCATGGGCGGCACTCTTGGCATCAAGGGAACGCTGGTGGAGAAATACAAGGCTGCCAAAGAGGCCGGATACGAAGGTGTGGAGCCTGCCGGCGGGATGAATAATCAAGAGGTCATCGACGCCCTAGGTCAGTCCGGCCTGCAGGCTGCCAGCGTGTGCTGCCACACGCACTGGAAGCAGACGCTCACCCATGATGATCCCAAGATCCGTGAAGAAGGCCTGCAGGGCGTGCTGACCACGCTGCGCGATGCCAAAGCCTACGGTGCAGATTCCATCCTCGTGGTGCCCGGCGTGGTGAGCGAGACAGTGCCCTACGATGTGGCGTGGGAGCGCTCCATCACCGAAATCAAGAAGGCCGTGCCGCTGGCCAAAGAACTCGGTGTGAAGATCTCCATCGAGAACGTCTGGAACAACTTCATCCTCAGCCCGCTGGAGGCCGTGCGCTATCTTGATGAGGTGGGCGACCCAATCGTGGGCTGGCATTTCGACATCGGCAATGTGCTGCGCTACGGCTGGCCGGAGCAGTGGATCAAGGTGCTGGGCAAGCGTATCAACCGCATCCACGTCAAAGAATACAGCACCAAAAAGATGAAGGAGGAAGGCGTGTGGAAGGGCTTTGACTGCGACCTCACCGAAGGGGACAACAACTGGCCCGCCATCATGAAGGCACTGGACGCAGCAGGCTACACCGGCTGGGCCATCAGCGAGCAGCGCGGCGGCATCAACTCCGGCGGCCTCAAGATGCTGACCGAGCGTATGGACAAAATCTTCGCGATGTGATCGTCCGCATTTATCAAATCCCACTCACTCGTCAGTAAACGATGCCCTCCGCCCTCGCCATCTTCGCCCATCCTGACGACATTGAGTTCGTCGCCGCCGGAACTCTGCTGCAGCTTCAGGCTCGTGGCTGGGACATCCACTACATCAATCTCTGCACCGGCAACGGCGGCTCCGTACAGATGGACGGCCCCACCACGACGAAGAAACGTCTGGAGGAAGCCCGGGAGGCCGCTCGCATCCTAGGGGCCACTTTTTACCCGCCTATCTGCGATGACCTGGAGCTGACATATTCCGTGCCCTATCTGCGCAAAGTGGCCGCCGTGGTGCGCATGGCCAAGCCCAGCATCGTGCTGACCCATGCGCCCGCAGACTACATGGAGGACCACATGCAGGCCTGTCGCCTGGCCGTCACAGCGGCGTTTTCCCACTGCATCCCCAATTTCCAGACCGACCCCCATCTGCCCTCCTATTCACACGATGTGACGGTTTACCATGCCATGCCGCATGGCCTGTGCGATCCCCTGCGCCAGACGCTCATGGCTGGCCAGTATGTGGACACCAGCAGTGTGCATGCCCGCAAACGTGAATCCCTCGCCGCTCATGAAAGCCAGAAGCACTGGCTGGACGTGAGTCAGGGCATGGACTCCTACCTCATCAGCATGGACGAGGCCTCCCGCGCTGTCGGCAGGCTTTCCGGCAAATTTGAATACGCCGAGGGCTGGCGCAGGCATCTGCATCTGGGCTTCAGCGCCAAGGAAATAGATCCGCTCAAGGATGCCCTGGGTGAACTCTGCCTCATCAATGAAGAGTATGAGAAGGCGAAGGCGGTGCCCGTTTGAGTTTAAAGTTTCAGGTTAAAAGTTTAAAGTTGGCCGCATGTGCGCTACTGGCTTTAATCTTGGAACTTTTAACTCGGCCCCATGCCCGCTCCGCTCACGTATCTCCTCGTTGACGGCCACAGCGTCATTCACGCGTGGCCGGAGCTGGCACGAGAGCATCGGGTGGCCTCACGGCGGCATCTAGCCCGCACGGAACTGCTCAAACGCCTGCGCAATCTCCAGGACATGAGCGGCATGCAGGTGGTGGTGGTCTTTGACGGTGCCAAGCAGGGCACCAATGAGGAGCGTGAGCCCCAGGGGCTGCAGATCATCTACGCCGACCCCGGCACCACCGCGGACACCATCATCGAGCGACTCGTGGCCAGATATGGCAAGGAGCGCCCCATGCGCGTGGTCTCCGCCGACGGGATGGTGCGTGAAACGATTCTGTCACTTGGAGCCGAGTGGATCAGCCCTGAAATCCTGCGCAGCCTGTGCGACAGCGCTGAAACCAGCATGCGCGCCCGCCTTGCCTGATCCCGATTCACACTCTAACATCCGCCCAATCATGATGAGATTTTTCCCAGCCTGCCTGCTTCTGACCCTCGGCCTCGCTGCCGCACTGGCGCAAGAAGCTCCCAAAACAACCCCTGTTTCCGACGAAGTCAGAAAACTGCTCCTTGAGGCCCGCGAAATGCGCGTGAAGCAGCGATACACCGACGCGCTGGAAAAACTGGACGCCGCCGAAAAGCTGGCCCCCAACGTGCCAGACATTTACGCCCTGCGTGGAGACATCTACCTGGCGCCACGCCGTCGAGACTTTGATCTGGCCCTGGTGCAGTTTCAAAAAGCCGCCGAGCTCCAGCCGGACAGCCCACTTCCCAAGTTCAATCTGGCCGAGTTCCATTTTGTGAAACACGAGTTTGACGTGGCGCTGCAAGCTTTCACCAAACTGACCTCCGACTACCCCAAGCTGCCCATGGTCGTTCGCCATCTGGTGCACTACAAGCGCTTCCTCTGCGAGCTCAAGCTGGGCCACCGCCCGGCAGCAGATCAAATCCTTGCCGATCATTTCACCTTCATGGACGACACTCCGGCCTACTACTTTTGCAAGGCGGCGCTGGCCTTTGATGCTGGTGGCACTGCCAAGGCGAACGAATGGGTGGCGCGCGCCGTTGCTGTCTTCAAAGGGCCGAACTGCGAGCCCTACTATGATGCCTTCAAAGAGCTGCGCTGGGTGCCGGACCTGGACTTTTCCGGCGGCACGGATGCGCCAAAAAAATAGTGATGTGGCGCATCGCGGCTGATACAGGTGGAACCTTCACCGACTGCCACGCACTCGACCCGCAGGGCCACGAGTCGCGCTGCAAGGTGCTCTCCACGGGACATCTGCGCGCGGTGGTGTCTGGCGGGACCGGTGCTGTCTATCAGCTTTCCGGGCTCCCCCCTCTGCCCTCGGGCTTGCTGACGGGTTTTCAGGCCAATGCCGTTGGCTCGCATGAGGTGCGTATCATCGAGGCGCAAGGCCGCGCAACCGGAGCAATCACACTCAATTCCCCTGCCGCATGGCAGCCCGGCACACTGCTGGAGCTGACCACGGGTGAAGAGGCGCCTGTTTTGGGGGCACGCATCCTCACCAGCACCCCGCCGGGGGGCGAGTTTCCGCCCATGCAGCTGCGCATTGCTACCACGCGTGCTACCAATGCACTGCTGGAGCATAAAGGCGGCCGCATCGCCCTTTTCATCACACGTGGGTTTGGCGATCTCCTGCACATCGGCGATCAGCGCCGAAGTGATCTCTTTGCACTCAAGCATGAGCCACGTATGATCTTCCATGAGGCTGCCTGCGAAGTGCCAGAGCGTGTGAGCCTCTCGGGAGAAGTGATCGAACCTCTGGACGAAGCCAGCGTGCGCGCTGCGGCGCAGGAGTTCGTTTCACAAGGCATTACCACCGCAGCCATCTCCCTGCTGCACGGGCATGCGCATCCGCAGCATGAACTGCGCGTGGCGGCCATCCTGCAGGAGTGCGGATTCTCCCACCTCACGCTCTCACACCAGACCGCCGCCTTTGCCAAGCTGCTGCCGCGCACCCAGAGCACCGTGGCCGATGCTTATCTGCATGAGCCGGTGCAATCCTTCCTCAATGGCATCCGCCGCATGTCCCCCGCCATGCAGGTGATGACCAGCGCGGGCGGCCTCAAAACTGCCGATGACATCCGGCCCAAGGATATGCTGCTCAGCGGCCCCGCAGGTGGCGCCATCGGCGCGGCTAATGCCGCACGCCGCCTGGGCATCTCCAAGATTATCACGCTCGACATGGGCGGAACCAGCACGGACGTGGCGCGCATCGACTCCCGCCCCGGCTACCGTTTCTCTCAAAACGTGGCAGGCATGCAACTCCTTGCCCCCTGTGTGGCCATCGAGACCGTAGCCGCAGGTGGCGGCTCCATCTGCCACCTCACGCATCACGGTTTAGCGGTGGGGCCACAAAGCGCAGGGTCAAATCCTGGCCCCGCCTGCTATGGCAAGGGCGGCCCGCTGACCATAACGGATGTGAATCTGCTGCTCGGCCGCTTTGATCCTGCGCGTGCCCCCATCCCGCTGGATGTGGATGCAGCCCGGCTTCGCCTGCGAGAGCTGCATACGCAGACAGGCGGCACCGGCACGGAGACGGATCTCCTCCATACCCTGCTACGCCTGGCTGTGGAGCACATGACCGATGCCATCCGCCGTATCTCGATTGGCGAGGGCTACGATCCCGCGGAGCATGCGCTGCTGGCCTTTGGCGGTGCGGGCCCGCAACATGCCTGCGCCGTGGCCGAGGCTCTGGGCATGCAGACGATCCTGGTGCCTGAGCATGCCGGCATCCTCAGCGCAGTCGGTTTGCAGGAGGCGGTGCCAGAGCAAATCATTGAGAAGGAAATCCGCCAGCCGTTGGATGTAGCACGGGCACACCTGACTGCGGTGCTTGCAGCAATGCCGCAGGGAGAGCGCATCCAGATCGCCGAGCTTCGCCTCAAAGGCCAGGACACGCCGCTGCAGGTGGAGTTTGCCGATCCAGCTGATCTGCCACAGCTCTATGCCGGAGTGTATGCGCGGCTGTTTGGCTACAAGCCGCCCGCCGGACGCGAGATCGAGGTGGTCAGCCTCCGCATCATTCTGCGAGAGGCCCAGGCCATGTCGGTCCAGTCTGCTTCAGTGTCGCAGGCAATATCTCCCACGCCTGCGCTCATTCAGGATGCCTTCAGCACCATCGTCATCGCACCGGGCTGGACGGTGGAAAAAGTTGCTGGCTTTGGCCATGTGCTGCGCTGTGCCCAGATGTCAGGTGTCCCCCCAACGCTGGAGCGCGATCTGCTGCGTCACCGCTTCCACTCCATCGTCAGCGACATGGGCGCCCTGCTCTGCCGCACCGCCATCTCCACCAACATCCGCGAGAGACTCGACTTCTCCTGTGCGCTGCTCGATCCCCAAGGACGTCTGCTTTCCAGCGCTCCACACATCCCCGTGCATCTCGGTGCGCTGGGAGTATGCGTGCGAGAAGTCGCCAAGGCTGTGGCGATCCGACCTGGGGACACCATCATCACAAATCACCCTGCGTATGGTGGCTCTCATCTGCCAGATGTGACACTCATCACCCCAGTGCACGATGCGCAGCAGCGGCTCATTGGCTACATCGCCAACCGGGCGCACCATGCGGAGATCGGCGGCGTCACGCCGGGCTCCATGCCGGCCAATGCCACACGGCTGATCGAAGAGGGTGTCGTCATCGCGCCACGTCATCTCATTCGTGCGGGCGTCTCCTGCTTTGATGAAGTCAGCACCCTGCTGACCACCGCGCTGTATCCCACACGCAATCTGGCCGATAACCTCGCCGATCTGCACGCCCAGCTGGCGGCCAATCTCCACGGAGCGGAGCGTCTGCGCCTGCTGGCGGATGATTCACTGCAAGGCATGATGCAAAGCATTCTGGATCACTCCGCCGCAGTCATGCGCACGCAGATCGCCCGCCTGCCGGACGCCATCTCCGCGCAAGAGAACCTGGACGATGGCGCGGTCATCGCCGTGACGCTGCGCAGGACCGATGGGAAGCTCGTCCTCGATTTCACCGGCACCTCTGGCGTGCATCCGCGCAATCTGAACGCCACCACCGCCATCGTGCGCAGCGCGGTGCTGTATGTGATGCGGCTCATGCTGCAGGAGGATCTGCCTCTGAACGAGGGGCTGACGGAGCCGGTGGAAATCATCTGCCCTGAATCGCTTCTCAATCCCACCTTCACCGGAGATGCCGCACGGGATCCGGCCGTGGTGGGTGGCAATGTGGAGGTAAGCCAGCGGCTGGTGGACACGCTCATCAAGGCGCTGGGCCTGCAGGCGTGCAGCCAGGGCACGATGAACAATTTCCTCTTTGGCGGCGCGGGCTTCGGCTACTACGAAACGATCGCCGGTGGTGCCGGTGCGGGCGCAGGCTATGCCGGAGCCAGCGCGCTGCACACGCACATGACGAACACAGCCATCACCGACCCTGAGATCATCGAGCAGCGTTACCCGGTGCGCCTGCGTCAGTTTGCCATCCGGCGCGGCTCCGGCGGTGCTGGTGAATGGTGCGGGGGTGATGGCGTGATCCGCGAGTTTGAGTTTCTACAGCCGCTCACCGTCAGCCTGCTGACTCAGCACCGTGTGGAAGTGCCCTTTGGCCTGCACGGCGGCGCTGCCGGGAAATGTGGTCGTCAAACGCTGGTGAGTGGCGGTGTCTCCACAGTGCTGGAGGGTTGCACGTCCTTTGCAGTAAAAGCAGGAGATCGTGTGCTCATGGAAACGCCGGGCGGCGGTGGCTGGGGCTCAGCATTGTAAAACGAACGTCCGCGTTCGTTTTACGGCTTCTTGGCCACCAGAGTCAGCCAAGGGTGGTCATCGGTCATGATGAGCAGATCTCCGCGCGGCTCGGTGAATGGGATGGTGTAGGTGGCTTTGACCGTTTCCACGGCATCCGGGGCACTGGTGGTGATCTCCACGGCAAAAGGGGCCTGGCTGGCTGCGGCTTCAGAAGTGGCTTTGAGGGTGAGCTTCACCTCCCCTCCCTTCGCGGGCACATCGACGCTCTCCGCTGTGACACCTGCGGGCAGATTGACCACCTGGGCCTTGATCTTGCCGACGTAGGTGCCGCTGGGTTTCATGGTCAGTTTTACTTCTGCTGACTTACCTGCTTCAAGACGGTAGGCGTGGGTGTCGAGCGTGGCGATAAGACTGGGCTTGAAGGCGGCGACTGCAAGCTCATAGCCATGCTCCGCGCTGCCGTGATGGAAGCGGTCTGCGACGACCAACTTGTATTCACCATCGCTGGGGACTTTCCAGCGCAGCGTCGGGTCCAGCCCTTCTTTCTCGCTGTCATCCGCCTGCTGCAGCACCTTGCCGTTGGAGTCTTCTATCCGCAGCGCGGCATCGAGTTCACTGTTGTGCAGGCCCTGGGCGCGCACGCGGATCTGCAGGTCATCTCCTTTCTTGGCGGTGAAGGTGTAGGCGTCTTCCTCGCCATTCTTGCTGATGCAGCCATTCACCGTGGCGGGCAGTGTGAGAGTCTTGGGCTCATTCACCGTCACGGCAGGCTTTGGCTCGTCTGTCACAGTGAGGCGATACACGTGATTTGCACTGCCTCTGAACGTGACATCCGCCGCAGGCGGATGGGCAAAGGCGAAGAGCTGCACATATAGAGTGGCATCAGCAACGGGGGTGTATTCAATCCGGGGATCAAGATTGTGTGTATCGTGCCCGGCGGCGATCTCCACGCCTTTCTCGTTCAGCAGACGCATGGCAGGGTCCATAGGCGAGCCGAGCGCGTAGCCATGTAGCTCGAGGCGAATGCTTTTGCCCTGCTTTGCCTGGATGGCGTAGGTGTCCACATCTCCGGCCTTCTCCAGCACGCCGTTGAATGTCACGTTCATCCTGGCCGGAGACTGCCGGGCATCGGCTTGGGTGTCGTTGGGTTCTTTCTCGATGACTTCTTCATACTTGCCCACCTCGACGATGCGTGGTGGCGATGCATCGCTTTCATTGTAAAGACGGATCAAATAAGGGCCCGGCATCGCTTCTTTCGCGATGTTGAGAAAGAATTTCATGGGCTTGTCGCCACCCAGCACCACCACATTCGGGCTGCTGCTCCAGGCCAGAAAGCCATCTTTCTCCAGTCCTTTGCCGGCAGCTTTGGCCTCCACCTTCGCGCCAATCTGACCACCGGCGGGGAAGAAACTGTCGAAGGCAGGAGGGACAGCCTGCACTGGAATGAGGAGAGCCGAATGCACCAGCATGCAAAGCAGTGCTCCACGTCCCTTCCGCACTTCACGTTCCACATTCACCGTTGAGTGATGCATTATGCAAAGAGCTCACGGATGGGCCTGCCGCCATTGATAAGCTGCACCGGACGGCCGCTGCTGGTGTGCAGAATCTGATGCGGATCAATACCGAGCTTCTGATAAAGCGTCACGGCAAAATCTTCCGGCGAATAGATATTTTCGCTGGCGTAGTAGCCCTTGGGGTCGGTGGCACCGATGATGCCGCCACGTGGGACTCCCGCGCCTGCGAAGAGGATGTTCATCGCGCCAGGCCAGTGGTCGCGACCTGAGTCTTTGTTGATCTTCGGCGTGCGACCAAACTCTCCCAGAGCAACGACAAGCGTGCTCTCCAGCAGGCCGCGGCGGTCCAAGTCGGTGATCAGCCCGGCCATGCCCTGGTCAAACTTCTGCATGAACTCGCCTTTGCAGGTTTTGAAGAGATCGCGGTGATGGTCCCAGCCGCCGTAGTTCACGGTGACAAAGGGCACGCCCACTTCCACCATACGACGCGCCAGCAGCATGCGCTGGCCCACATCATTGCGGCCGTAGAGATCGCGTGTCTTGTCGTCTTCCAGGGAAATATCAAAAGCCTCCTGCGCTGGCTTGGAGGAGATCAGATCCACCGCCTTGCCGTAGAAGGTGTCAAAGCTCACGGCCGGGTCTTCCGCCAGGGCGTTGTTCATACGCTGCATGCGGTCCAGCGAGTGGCGCAGTTCGCGCCGGGCCAGGCCACGTGCATCGCTGATGTCGGTGGGCAGCACCACATCACGCACCTTGAAGCCCTTGGCATTCGGATCGCCACCAGCCACGAAGGGCGCATGCTCGGCACCGAGAAAATTGGGGCCGCCGCTGCGTGTGATGCTGGGCAGCGTCATGTAGGCGGGCAGTCCGTTTTTCACACCGCGCTTGTAGCTCACCACACTGCCAAAGGAAGGGTGGAAGGTCACAAAGGCACCACAGCCCACAGGCACGGGTGTGGGTGCGCCGGTCATCATGTAGTGATTGCCACCACCGTGGTTCGGGTCCTTGTGCGTCACGCTGCGCAGCACGGTGAACTTGTCAGCAACCTTGGCCAGATAAGGCACGCTCTCGGAGAAATGCACGCCCGGCACACTTGTGCGGATGGTGCCGAGTTCACCACGAATCTCGCTCGGTGCGTTCGGCTTGGGATCAAACATCTCGTAGTGGGACGGACCACCGTCCAACCACACAAGGATACAGTTCACCGGACGCGAAAGCGAAGGCTGCGGAGCCGATGCCGCCATGGCACGAGCCCGCAGCAGATCTGTAAAGCCCAGTCCACCACCTGCGGCGGTGAGACCGAGCTTCAGAAAATCACGCCGCATGTGACCGGCGCAGTTGTGGGTGAAACGAGACATTCGTTTGGGGCTTAGATATGGAAATTACGCCGCGCCTAAGGACTTCTTGCGAAATCACACAAAAGTACCGGCTTCAGTGATTAAACACAAACTCCGCCGAGTTGAGCAAGCTCCACATGACGTCCTCGATAGCGGCCTGACGGTTGGCGGCTCCGACATCCACAGCCTTGCTGGCAATGGCGGCTTCTTCAGCCGTGGGCAGGCGTGAGTAGCTGGCGAGATACAGTTCCTCCACGATCTGTGCGGGCTTGAGATCGCTCTTGGCCAGGCGGGCGGCGCGGCCTTTGGCGCTGACGAGCATGTCCTGCAACTTGGTGGAGTTCATCAGGTGCAGGGCCTGCACCACGCTGGGCTTGGCATCGCGCTCGCAGGGGCATTCAGAGCTGGCATTGGGGCGGCCAAAAGCGTCCATAAACTGGCTTTCCAGTTTGTGATTCCATGTCTGTTTGGCCAGCGACTCGGCGGGCATGCCCGTGAAGGTTTCCCGCACCTCGGTGACAGCACACACGGCGTCCAGCAGCGTTTCCGCAGGGAGACGGCGGCGGTAGCTGCGGCTGTAGTTTTTCACGTCCGCGATGTTGGTCTCATTCGGCGTGCTGCTGAGGCGGTACACCTGCGAGAGCATGATGGTACGCATGAGATGCTTGAGGTCATAGCCATGCTTCACAAAGTCCTGTGCCAGCCATTCCAACAGCGCAGCATTGCTGGGCGGATTGGAGGCGCGGAAGTCATCCACCGGATCGACGATGCCACGTCCCATGAAGCTGGACCACACGCGGTTCACGATGGCGGGGGCAAAGTAGGGGTTGTGCGGATCGGTCATCCAATTGGCCAGCGCGGCACGTGGGTCGGTCGTTTCCGGAATAGCGATCTCCTTGTCCGCAGGCGGGCGCGGTTTCAGCGTGGCCTTGGTGACCGGATGCTCGATGCCTGCGCTGCCGGGGGCAAACCACATCTGTTCGGGCTCACCACTGATCGGCGCGGAGATCCCCTGCCCTTTGCGCTTCATCTGCGTGAAGAAGGCGGCCATCTGATAGTAGTCGGTGAGGTCCCACTTCTCCGTCGGATGATGATGGCATTTGGCACACTCTAGGCGCACGCCGAGGAAGATCTGCCCCACAAAGGTGGCGGCGTCCACGGGCTCGCGTTTGTCGCGCCAGATGGCCACGGGACCGTCGTGATGCGTGTTTCCCTGCGCCGTGAGCAGCTCGCGCACGAGACGGTCCCAGGGCTTGTTTTCGCGAAAGCTCTGTCGCAGCCACTGGTCCAGCAGATATACGGGCTTCACCCCCACGCGAGAGGGATTGGGCCGGATGAGATCCCCCCACTTGATGGCCCAGTGGTCGGCCCACTCGGGACGCTGCAGCAGGGCGTCCACCCACTGCTCATATTTCTTCGGGTCCTTGCTGGTGGCAAAGGTGCGCGCCTCTTCCACCGTGGGCAGCATGCCAATCGCATCCAGCGTGCTGCGACGCAGAAACTCCTCATCCGTGCAGGTGGCGCTGGGCAGATGGCCAAGCTTTTGCAGGCGGGCATAGACGAGTTTGTCGATCTCGTTGCGCACGGTCAATCCCGCGTAGCGCTCGGGTGGCAGCAGCTTGTCCGCAGGCACCGCCACGCGTGAAATGGCCACCTGACCCATGTAGCGCGCCACGATCACGGTCTCGCCGCTTTCCGTGGTGGTCTTCATATGACCGTCCTCATCCACCGTCGCGATGGCTTTCTCAGATGAGATGTAGTCCGTCAAAGCAGTGACATCGCGAGAGGTGCCGTTGCTGTACCTGGCGGTCACCTTCAGCACCCCGGCTTCATTCTTGCGATAGGTCTTTTCCGCCGGCTGCACTTCGATGCCCGTGAGCGTCGGCTGCCCGGGAGTCTCATACGGCATGCCCTGGCGGATCCACTCGGCGATGGTCTTGGCTGATTCGGAGTCCGGCTCAAAACGCTGCCCGCCCTCGTGCTGCACACGCACCGTGGCTTTCAGCAGCAGCAGGCTGTCCTCTGGCAGTGCGGGAAACACCCGGCGGCCACGCGAGTCCTTGGCCAGCTCCATGTAGTCCCCCTTCGGATCAAAGGCAAAAATCGAAAGCTTGAATCCCGCCTGTCCGGACGACTTGGCATGGCAGCTTCCCAGATTGCACCCGGCCTTGCTGAGCACGGGCAGGATGTCCTGCGTGAAGGACAGCGTCTTGGGATTCGGCGCAGGCGTCGCCACTGCAGGCCCTGCCAGCTTGGCGATCTTCTGCTTCTCGTCGATCTGGTAAACCTCTCCTGCATCTGTCGCGGCGTACACATTCTTGCCGTCAGGGCTGAGCACGGCGGCATTGGGCACACCCTCGATGCTGCCCACCTTTTTGTCCTTGCCGGAGGTGAAGGCCAGCCGCACGCCATCGTGCTCCTTGAGCTCGGTCACGCTGTGCACGCTGCCGTTGTCATTGAAATACGTCAGGCTGGTGCTGTCCGGCGACCACAGCAGCGCATTCACCGGGGAGGACTTGTCACCCAGCAGCATGATCATCTCCTTGCTGGCAATGTCCCACACCTTCAGATCCTTGTCGGCGCTGCCGGTGGCCAGCCATTTGCCATCGGTGTTGAATCCCACCGCCACGATGTGGCCCACATGTCCCTCGATCTTGGCGGTTTCTTTCAGTGTGGCGGCATCCCATACCTTGGCCAGATTGTCCGCACCACCAGTGGCGATCTGCTTTCCATCTTTGCTGAGTGCGAGGCTCAAAACATTGTCCGCATGCGCTTCCACCGTTTGCGCCGGCTTGGGCTCGCCGAGCTTCCAGCGGTGCAGCACGCCCTTCAGGCTCATGGCCCCATCGGCGAGGATGAGCGTGGCATTGTCCGGCAGAAAGAGCAGACCTGTCACGCGCCCTTCCAGTGGGGCAGCCAGCGTGTGCTTCACTTTCCAGTCCGCTGCATTCCAGACGAGAACGCTGCGGTATCCACCCGCCGCCAGCAGAGTACCATCAGCGCTCCATGCCAAGGACTGCACCACGTCCTTGTGCCCTGGGAGCGTAGCCACCACGGGCGTGCCCGGAGCAGCCAGATCGTGAATGATCACCGCATTGCCACGGCCGATGGCCAGGCGCTTGCCATCGGGGCTGATGGAGATGGCGACCGAGGGCGTGTGCCCGGCAGGCAGCGCCGCCAGCTTGTCCGCAGGTGTGAGTTCACCAAACTGCCTGAGCGCCTCATCATCCCACGGTGCGCCCGCATTCACCCAGGCCTTGAGCAGATTGATCTGCTTCTCCGGGAGCTGCTTCTTCGGCGGCATATGCCCGTCGCCCGGTTCGCTCAGAGCCTTGATGAGCGCGCTGTGCTCAGCATCACCAGCGAGCATTGCGGCGCCATTTTCACCGCCCTTGAGTGTCATCTCACGTGTCTCCAGAGAGAGACCGCCTTTCTTTTTGTCCGCATTGTGGCAGCCCATGCACTGCGTCTTCAAAAGCCCCATGGCCTGCGCTGGATGCACCTTCGCCACCTCAGCGGCGAGCGGAGTGGTGAGCAGAAGCAATGAAATGACGTAACGGCTTTGAATCATGGGGGAATGATTCACCTACGGCTGCAAAGAGCGGGCTCTTGCCAAGGTCATGGCGGGTACTCTCAGGCGCGGCTGCTTTTTGCGAGTGTCTTCCGCCACTCATTTACCCACCCTAAAGCCAAAGAAAGAAGAAAAAGAACGATGAAGATGCCAAACACTGCAGGCATCTGCTGCGTAGGCCCGATCAGGAACTGAAGTGACCGGCGTGGCAGCGGCACTGCATGAATGAGCATCAAATGAACCACGTAAAGTGTCAGAGATTCACGCCCTGCCAGACGCAGCCAGGCGGTGACTGAGCTCACGCGCTCTGCCACGCAGGCCACCACCACGGCAGCCATCAGCACCCAGCCGAGGCGCTCCAGAAAGAACTCCGGCGCGCCTCCCGGCCAGGGGGACCAAGGCTGGACAAAGGCCAGCAGTGCGCCGAACGCAAAAACGACTGCAGCTGTGCGGTCCGTGGTGCCACTCCAAAGACTGCGCGTCAGAAAGCCCGCCAATCCAAAGCCAACCCAGGGAAAGAGGGCGAAGAGGGAGCCCTGGTTGCGATTGAAGTATTGATCTATGAGGAGCAGCCCCGTGTGCCAGTGCTCGGCGGCTGTTTGCAGTCCGACAAAGAAGAGCAGAAACAAAGCCGCCACCATCTGCCTCCAGCGGCCAAAGCGCTCGGCCAGCAGCATGAGCATGCCACTGATGGCCAGACAGTGCAGCACATTGACCGTGCAGGCGGCTCGCCATGCCTGGACATGAAAAAGATCATTCCAAGGCACATACATCAGATAACCGATGAACAGAACCATCAGCAGGCGTTTGAGAGCTGGCAGCGCCGGTTTTGGAGACCCGGCGGTGATGTGTGCACGCACGTAGCCAGCAATCCAGAAGAATGCAGGCGCAATGAGTCCGTGGTAGTAGCTCATCTCGCGATACCACGCTGTTTTTTGCAGGCCTTCGTCGAGAAAGGTATTGGCCGAATGTGTCCACACCATGCCCAGCACGGCCAGACCACGGAATAGATCGAGCCAGAGGAGGCGTTTTGAGGAACCGGGCACGCGCGAGAATAACTAATTTGTTTCCATTCACAAGATGTCACTCCGAGCAGCGTTGGTTACTGCTTCATTTCCCAACCCATGAAGTCAGCTATTCTGCTCTCCCTCCTCATGGCCGGCGCACTGCCTGCCGCTGAAGTCTTTGAAGCCGCGCTCGGCCGTGAAACCGAGCTGCCAAAAGGCAAGGAGGCCGACGGCATCCTGGGAGACTTCGTGCTGCGCAGCGACAAAGTGGAGGCCTTGATTTCACAAAACTCCCCCGGCCGTAAAGCCAACATGAGCACCTTTTACGGCGAGGACGGCGTAACCCCCGGCTGCCTGTATGACATCACCCTCCGCGGAGCGAACAATGACCAGCTGGTCGTCTATGCCCCCTGCGGCCACGGCCCGGTGAGCTATGTAAAAAGGGTGGAAACCACAGAGGCTGGCAGCGCTGCTGTAGAATCTGTGACCACTGCAGCGAAAAACGGCGGTGTGTACAAGCGCCACGAGTACCGTGTGCAGGACGGCGTGCAGGGGATCTACATCACCACCACGCTGCGCAACGAGACTGACAAGACGCAGGTTGTTTTCACGAAGTCTGATTTCACCCGCTTTGATTCCACCGGTAAAACCAAGGACGGCATCTCCTGGGTGGACGCCATCAATCCCGCGCACAAATGCGGCTACGCCGTGGGCAACCTCGAGGTGAAAGGCACTGACAAAGTGGAAGACAACCTGAGCCTGGCCCCGAAGCAGGAGGTGGTCATCTCACGTTTCTTTGCCTTGGGCACATCGCCCGCACAGGCGGTGGGCGAGTTCCGCTCCGTCAAAGGCGACAAGGTCGGCACGGTGAGCGGCACGATCGCCGATGGCAGCGGCAAAGGAGTCGCCACAGCCACGATCATCGTTCCCGAAGGTGACAAAGGCATTCCCGCCTATCCGGATGCCGATGGCAAATTCAGCCTCAAGCTGCCGCAGGGGCCTGTGGAGATGCAGGTGCAGGACCTGGGTCGTCCTGATGCGAAAATCTCCCTGCCCGTGGCCGAAGGAACGACGACCGCTCCTAAGCTGGCCATGGCCAATGCCTCCCGCATCCGCTTTGAGATCACTGATGAAAACGGCAAGCCCATCCCATGCAAGGCCCACTTTGCCCCGCTGGATGAGGGAGCACCAAAGCTCGATCTCGGACCCAAGTGGCGAGCACACGGCTGTGTGGACCAGTACATGAGCGAGAACGGTCACTTCACGCAGCAGCTGCCTGCGGGCAAATATCAAGTCGTTGTGGTTCGTGGTCCTGAGTACTCCCACCTCGAAAAGGAGATCACCCTCGAAGCCGGGAAAGAAGCTGTCTTCAAAGGTACGCTGAAGCGCATCGTGGACACCAAGGGCTGGATCAGTGCCGACTTCCACAACCACAGCACCCCCAGCGGTGACAACGTGTGCGACACCGACGGCCGCCTGATCAACATCGCTGCGGAGAACCTGGAATTCACCCCCACCACCGAGCACAACCGCTTCTACGACTGGGAGCCCACGATCAAGGCGCTGGGGCTGGAAAACTTCATCAAGACCGTCAAGGGCATCGAGCTCACCGGCAGCCGCCAGCATGTGAACGCCTTCCCGTTTGAGCCCGACCCGCTCAAGCAGAACGGTGGTGCTCCCGATTGGAATGACGACCCTCGCATCACGGTGCTGACCCTGCGCCGCTGGCAGACTGAGCGCGCGGATCGCTGGATCCAGTTCAACCATCCCGACCTCTCCAACATGTTCATTGACCGCGATAGCGACGGCGTGCAGGACGGTGGCTTTGTGGGCGTTGGCAGCATGATCGACGGTGCGGAATCGCAAAACGGCGCAGGCACGGACATCCTGGCGGAGTCACCCTTCCGCCTGAGCCGCCCGGCAGGTTCCTTGGCCATGAAGGTCAGCGCGGTGCGTGAGTTTGTCTGGCGTCAGCTTTTGAATCAGGGCCTGCGAGTCACTGCGGTGGGCGTGGCCGATGCGCACTCCGTCTATGGCAACGGCGTGGGCTGCTGGCGCTGCTACCTGCCCAGCAGTTCCGATGAGCCTGCCAAGATCGACTGGGCGGAACTCTCCCCCCATGCCAAGGCCGGCCATCTGGTGCTGAGCACGGGCCCCTTCCTGGAAGTAACCACTCAGAACGGCAAGATCGCCGGAGACGACGACCGCGCCACCGGCGGCATCGATCTCAAGGTACGTGTGCAATGCACCGACTGGATGGACATCGACCGCGTGCAGGTGCTGGTAAACAGCCGCCCGGATCCCAAGCTGAACTTCACCCGAGCCACACACCCGCAGATGTTCAAGGACGGCGTGGTGAAGTTTGATGAAAAGATCCACGTGCCGCTGGAGCATGATGCACACCTCATCGTGGTGGCCATCGATGAAGATGGCAATCAGAAGACCGGCTACGGCACCAGCGACTACGCCAAAGTCCGCCCCTGCGCCTACAACAACCCCATCTATGTGGATGCTGATGGCCACGGCTTTACTCCAAACGGCGACACCCTCGGCTTTGACCTGCCCACAGGCGGCATTAAGGTGGATCAGGCCAAGGAGCAGCTGACCCGCGCCGGATTGATCAAAGACGGCCCGCAAGCTGCTTCACCAGCGCCTGCTGCCGAGCCAGCCAAGAAAAAGAAGAAGAAATGATGACTGGAGCCCCTGCCCTGCTGGAAGCCGCTGCATCCGCTGCCGCAAAGGCCTATGCCCCCTACTCGAGGTTTCAGGTCGGCTGTGCGTTGCGCACAGCGCAGGGGCATCTTTACACCGGCTGCAATGTGGAAAATGCCAGCTACGGCCTGACGATCTGCGCGGAGCGTGGCACCATTTTCCAGGCCGTGGCGCAGGAGGGGCCGGAGATGCGAATCGCAGAGCTGGCAGTGATCGCGCTGGGGCATGAATTTCCCCCGTGCGGTGCCTGTCGGCAGGTCATTGCCGAATTCGCCGGACCAGAAACCCCTGTGTGGTTTCTGCGGGATGGAAAACCGGTGATGTTGACGATGGCGGAGTTGCTGCCAGCCAGCTTCAAGTTATGAGTGCGCACTCATGACTCTCCCCCCCTCCGTCTCCCTCATCGAAGAACCAGCCGGTTACCCAGTCCTCGTTGTTGAACATGCAGCCGCCACGGGCCGGATCGCCCTCAACGGCGCACATGTGACCGACTGGATTCCCGAAGGCCACGATCCGGTGCTCTACATGAGTGCGAATGCCATTCTGGAAACCGGCAAGCCGATACGCGGTGGCATCCCGGTCTGCTGGCCCTGGTTTGGCCCGCACTCCACGGACAGCACGAAACCCGCACACGGCTTTGTACGCCAGATGGCGTGGGAGGTAGATGTGGCGCGCGAATCCGACACAGGTGTGGACATCGTGCTCAAGCTGCAAGATTCCACAGAGACCAAGGCATTCTGGCCGCATTCCTTCCAGGTGCGGATGCACGTACACATGGGCGCCTCTCTGCAGGTAAGCCTGCAGGCACAAAACACCGGCAGCACCGCCTGGAGCATGACCGGTGCTCTGCACACCTACCTGAATGTGGAGGACGTGCGCAAGATCAGCATTCACGGCCTGCACGGCACCCAGTATGTGGAAGGCCGTCTCTCCCCAGACAAGCGCCCGCAAAGCGGCACGATCATCATCGATCAGGAGGTGGACCGCATGTATGTCTCTGATGCTACTGTCATCGTGCACGACCCGCTCTGGAAGCGTGAACTGGTCATCGAAAAGGCCGGCAGTCTGGCCACAGTGGTGTGGAATCCGTGGATCGAAAAATCCAAGCGCCTGGCAGATCTGCCGGACGAGGCGTATCCCGAGTTCCTCTGTGTCGAGGCGGCAAACGCCGGAGAGGATGTGATCACCGTGCAGCCCGGCCATGAGCACCTGCTCACACAGCGCATTGAGGTGCGAAAGCTGTAAGAGACCGCCTCTGCGCGGCGGGGTCTGCAAAATGGTGAATTCAGCCTTGGGGCTTAGCCATTTCTTCAAATTTACCGCGTTGCTTGACCCCGCCTCCCGCCTCGCCATTCCTAGACGGAATGTCTGACGGCCCGCCCTTGATTGATCGAGTCCGTTTGCGTTCCAACCAATGGCGCAAGCTGCGCTCCATCGTGCTCAATCTGGCCACGACGGACAGCTTCTATGGCAAGAAGATCCGCTCTTGGGAGCTCAAGGTGAGCCGGCTGAATCGCGTGGAGGATTTCATCGCGCAGGTCCCCTTCACCACCAAGGCGGACATTCAGGCAGACCGCCTCGCGCACCCCCCTTTTGGCACCAATCTCACCCGGGCCATCCATCAGTACACCCGCTTTTGCCAGACCAGCGGCACGAGCACCGGCGTCCCCATGGCATGGGTGGACACCCCGGAGAGCTGGGATGCCATGCTCAAGTGCTGGCAGCGCGTCTTTGAGGCAGCCGGGCTGGTCAAAGGGCAGGACCGCATCTTCTTCGCTTTTTCATTCGGCCCCTTCCTGGGTTTTTGGACGGCGTATGAGGCAGCAGCCAAAGACTACCTTGTCATCCCTACGGGCGGACTCTCCAGTCAGGCGCGCCTGGAGGCCATGGCACGCTACGGCCCCACAGTACTGTGCTGCACGCCCACCTATGCCCTGCGGCTGGGAGAGCAGATAGGGAAAGCGTCCGGCGTGCCTCGTGAAAGCCTGGGCATCAAAAAAATCATCGTGGCTGGCGAAACCGGCGGCAGCGTGCCCGAGGTGCGCAACCGCTTGGAAGAGCTCTGGGGCGCACGCGTCTTTGACCACCACGGCATGACCGAAGTGGGCCCGGTGAGCTACGAAACGCAGGACCTGCCGCGACAGCTCGTGATCATGGAGGAATCCTACCTGGCTGAAGTGGTGAATCCAAAGACAGGTCAGGAAGTGGCCGATGGCGAGTGCGGCGAGCTCATTCTCTCCACGCTGGACCGCACAGCCTGCCCGCTGCTGCGCTACCGCACCGGCGACTGGGTAAAAAAGAAGCTCCATCGTGGCCGCCTTGTGCTGGAAGGAGGCATCCTCAGCCGGGTGGACGACATGATCGTGGTGCGCGGAGTGAACATCTACCCCAGTGCGATCGAGGCTGTGGTGCGGCAATTTCCCGAGGTGGTCGAATTCATGGTGGAGCAGCGCAAGGTGGACGCAATGGATGAAATCGAGCTGGTTGTCGAGGTGGACGGCTCCGCTGGCAAATCGCTGCAGAAGCGCCTCGAAGCCAAGCTCAAGGACACCTTCTCTCTGCGTATTCCCGTGCAACTGGCCGAGCCCAACAGCCTTCCACGCCATGAGTTCAAGGCGCGACGCTGGCGCATGGTGCAGGCGGCCTGATGACCTGCCGCTGACGTAAGTCATTCGTCATATTTCCCCTTGTTCATCTCCAAACCTCCAGCCTAGGCTAGCGCCATGCCACTCATCCAGCTGACCAACGTTTCCAAATCCTACACCGATCCGGGCAGCGGAGCCCAGGTTCCGGTGCTGAGAGGAATCAATCTCAGCATTGAGTCCGGTGAGTCTGTCGCCATCGTCGGCCCCTCGGGCTGCGGAAAAAGCACGTTGCTGAACATCCTCGGCACACTGGACCAAGCTGACACCGGAGATGTCATGTTTGATGGCGGATCGCTGGCCGGCCTGAGCGCGAAACAGCTGGCAGCCCTACGCAGCCAGAAAATCGGCTTCATCTTTCAGATGCACCATCTGATGCCGCAATGCTCCGCACTCGAAAACGTACTTCTGCCCACGCTCGCCCTGTCCAAAGCTCCTGGTGATGCCCTCCAGCGTGCAGAATCCCTGCTGGAGCAGGTGGGACTGAAGGAGCGCATGAACTGGAAGCCTGCCCAGCTCTCCGGTGGCGAACGTCAGCGTGTGGCCTTTGTACGTGCGCTCATCAACCAACCGCGCCTCATTCTTGCCGACGAACCCACTGGAGCCTTGGATGAAACCAACGCCGCCGCATTGACCGACCTTCTGCTCACTCTGCAAAAGAGCAGCGGAGTCACCCTGGTCATGGTCACGCATCATCGCGCACAGGCAGACCGCATGGGCCGTGTGCTCACCATTCACGAAGGCGTGCTGCAATGAAACTCACGGATTATGTCCTCCAGTCCGCACGCCATTACTGGCGCGGCCATCTGGGCCTGCTCCTGGGCACCTTCCTGGCAGCGACGATTCTCACCGGATCCATGCTGGTGGGCGATTCCGTGCGTGCCAGCCTGCAACGCGTGGCCGCCCTGAGGCTGGGCAAGGTGGAGGGCGGCGTTCTCGGGGGCGACCATTGGTTCACAGAGGCACTGGCACGCAAAAGCCAGGCCGCCCCTGTCATCATCGCCACAGGAGCTGCGAGCGCAGCTGGCGGCACGGTGCGTGTGAACGGCGCACAAGTTCTGGGAGTGGACGCTGCTTTCTGGAAGCTCAGCACCAGCGCAAAAACCATCACCTTTGACAAATCCTCCGTGGCCATCAATGAACCACTCGCGCGAAAGCTCGGTGTGAAGGCCGGAGACACCATTCTCGTGAGAATGGAGCGCCCCAGTGCCATCTCCCGCGATGCGCCGCTCTCCGGCAGCACGAATCAGGACATCTCCCTGCGCCGCACTGTCGCCGCCGTGGTGAGCGCTGAGGACTTCGGGACCTTTCAGCTCATCGCCTCCCAGGTGCCCCCCGACACGGTTTTTGTGAATCTCGCCGACCTGCAAAACCAGCTGGAGATGGACGGCAGGGTGAACGCCCTGCTACACCCGCAGTTCAATGCCCTACGCGCGCAGCTGGAAAATCACCGCACTCTGGAAGATTTCTCCCTGCGTCTGAAACGCATCGAGACACCGAAAAAGGAATGGGAGATCAGCACCAGCCGCGTGTTTCTGGAAAACAATATCGCGTCCAAGCTGATCGACTTCAAAGGTGCCTACGGCGTGCTGACTTATCTCGTGAATGGCATCACCTCAAAGCAAGGTGGCACCCCCTACTCCATGGTGACGGCCACTGGTACAGGCAAGGATGATGAAATCACCATCACCCAGTGGCTGGCGGATGACCAGAAACTTGCGGTGGGCGATGAGCTGGAGATCAAATACTTTGTGGTCGGCCTGGGGCGCGATCTCAAACAGCAGGCTGCCAAGTTTAAAGTGGCGGCTATTCTGCCGATGGATTCCCCCAGAGTCACCAAGACGTGGACTCCCGAGTTTCCTGGCGTCTCGGATGTGGACAACTGTCGTGACTGGGAGCCTGGCATCCCAATGGACATGAAAGCCATCCGCGACAAAGACGAGGAATACTGGGATGAACACAAAGGCACGCCGAAAGGTTTCATCACCCTGACAGCCGGGCAAAAACTCTGGGCCAACCGCTTTGGCAAACTGACCGCCATCCGACTGCCCGATGAAGGCCAGACCCCGGAGGCCAAGGCCAACGCTCTGGCACTGCGTCTGCAGCTCTCTGACATCGGACTGGTGCCACAGGATTTCAAACACGAGGCTGGTAGTGCGGCCAAGGGCAGCGTGGACTTCGGCGGCCTGTTTATTGGCCTGAGCATGTTCCTCATTGCAGCGGCGCTCGTCTTTGCCGCGCTGCTGTTCCTCTTCACGCTGGAGCGTCGTGCCTCGCAGATCGGCCTGCTGCTGGCCATGGGCTGGACACGCAGCATGGTTAGACGCGCCTGGCTGCTGGAGGCGGGCGTCATTGCAGTGGCCGGTGTGCTGCTCGGTGTGTTTGGCGGCATGATCTACACGCAGTCGGCGCTGCATGGCCTCTCAGCAGTGTGGAGCGGTGCCACCCAGGGGCTGCCATTGATTTTCAGCGCCAGCTTTGGCACCATTTTCAATGCGGCTCTGGGCACGCTCGTCGTGGTGCTGCTGACCCTGGCCTGGGCCAGCCGGAAGCTCTTTAAAGTACAAGCGCGTGATCTCCTGGCAGGCACCTGGGCCGATGAGCTGGCACCCGTGAAGAAAAAGAAACCGGGCAGAAAAATAGTGCCAGTGCTCCTCGGCGGCACGGCGCTGGCCCTGCTACCGCTCGGGTTTGTGATGAAGAACCCTGAGGCCGTGGCAGGCACGTTCTTTGGCTCCGGCACGCTGATGCTGATCGCAGGACTGCTCATCATGCGTGGGTGGATGCGCTGGGACAGCGGCTCACAGGCACGCACTCTCTGGCAGATCGGCTCGAGGAACATCTCGCGCCGCCCTTCCCGCAGCCTCGCGGTCATCGGCATGATGGCTGGCGGCATCTTCCTTGTGGTGGCGGTCAACGCCTTCCGCATGAGCGCTGGGGATGCCACTGACCGCCACTCCGGCACGGGTGGCTTTGCCTTGGTGGGCGAATCCTCCCTGCCCATCTATGAAGACCTGAATGCCAAGGCTGGCTGGGATGCCTTTGGCCTGGATGAAAAGCTGATGCCACAGGCCCGGGTGGTGCCCTTCCGCATTCGCGAAGGCGATGATGCGAGCTGCTTGAATCTCAACCGCGCACAGAAACCCGTGCTGGTAGCGGCTGATCCAGCCAAGCTAAGCGGTACTTTTGCTTTTGCAGCAGGCGACTGGGACAAGCTCAATGACAGCACCTGCATCCCCGCCATCGCGGATCAGGCCACAGCCATGTGGGGCCTGGGCAAAGGCGTGGGCGACACCCTCGATTACCAGGACAGCTCCGGAAAGACCTTCCAGGTGAAGCTGGTGGGACTGCTGGCAGGCTCGGTGCTCCAAGGCAAGATGATCATCAGCGAAAAGGACTTCCTATCCAAATACCCCGACGCCGCCGGTTACCGCTTCTTCCTGATCGATGCCAAGCCGGACAAGACCCCCGAGATTTCCGAGCATCTCACCCGCCAGTTGGAGCAGCGTGGGCTGGCTCTGGAGCCTGCTCGTCAGCGACTGGAACTCTTCCTTAGCGTGCAAAACACCTACATCGGCATCTTCACTGTTCTGGGCGGCCTGGGCGTGCTGCTGGGCACGGCGGGCATCGGCGTGCTTGTCGCCCGTCACGTTCTAGAGCGGCGCGGGGAGCTGGGCCTCATGCAGGCGCTGGGTTTCCAAAGCTCTGCCCTTCGCGGCATGATTCTTGGAGAACACAGTGTGCTCCTGGTGCTGGGCGTCATTCTCGGCGTCTTCACCGCTTCTCTTGCTGTCATCCCGCAGTTGATCGAACGAGGAGGCGGTCTGCCGGTGGTTTTCCTGGCCAAGCTTGTCGCCGCAGTACTCGGCTTCGGCCTGGTGGTCTGCCTATTGGCTGTGGGCTCTGCAGTGCGCGGTCGCCTGACGGATGCCATCCGTCGGGAGTAATACGCACGCCGCCTTGCACTCTGCGCGGCGTACGCTCCTATTGCAGCCAGTGAATCCTGCTCTCAACGAACCTGACTCTCCCTTCGATCTCGCCCTTCGCCCGGCGGACTTTTCCGAGTTTCACGGACAGACCAAGGTCAAGGAACAGCTCCTGGTCATGGTTGAGGCAGCCAAGATGCGCGGGGAGTCGCTGGACCATGTGCTGCTCTGCGGCCCCCCCGGCTTGGGCAAGACCACGCTGGCCAATCTCATTGCCAACGCCGTGGGCACCAAGCTGCACACCACCAGCGGACCGCAGATCGACCGCGCGGGCGATCTGGCCGGCATCCTGACCAACCTGCAGGAGCGCGACATCCTTTTCATCGACGAAATCCACCGCCTGCATCCCAGCATCGAGGAGTATTTGTACCCCGCCATCGAGGACTACCGCCTGGACATCATCATCGACCAGGGGCCCAAGGCACGCACCATCCGCATCGATCTCCCGCCTTTCACCCTGGTGGGAGCCACCACCCGCGCTGGCATGCTCACGGCTCCAATGCGCTCGCGCTTTGGTATTCCAAACCGGCTGGACTACTACACTCCCGAGGAGATCCAGCACATCCTCATCCGCTCGGCGCGGCTGATGAATGTGGGCATCGAACCCGCAGGCGCTCTCGAAATCGCCCGCCGCTCCCGTGGCACGCCACGCATCGCCAATCACCTCCTGCGTTGGGTGCGCGACTACGCGCAGGTAAAGGCTCAAAACATCGTCACTGAGGAAGTAGCACAGCAGGCCCTGACCATGCGCGACATCGATGAATCCGGTCTCGATGAAATGGACACCCGCATCCTCGAAACTATCATCGGCAAATTCGACGGCGGCCCGGTCGGTATGGGCAGCGTGGCCGTGGCGGTGGGAGAAGACACCAGCACCCTGGAGGATGTGCATGAACCCTACCTCGTAATGCAGGGCTACCTCAAGCGTACGCCCCGAGGCCGCGTAGCCATGCCCGCAGCCTATCGCAAGCTGGGACTCATCCCACCAAACACAGGGCAGTCGGAGCTGTTTTAAGCGGCCGCCAGCAGCTCACTTGAGCAGCATATCCTTGGAATCGATATGGTAGCTCTGGAGCAGGCAGGACTCGCCCGCGATGATAAAGGAGAAGGTTTCTGTTCCTTTGCCTTGCTCAAACTCGGTGTTCTGACTCATCAGGACCATGGTTTTGAAATTGAAGCTGTTGACCCGCCAGCCGCCTTCCGTGGACTTCACCTGCTTGCCCAGCTTGCGGTGAACAGCCTCCAGCAGTTTGACAAAGTCCTCCTCACTGGCGGCCGATTTCAAATCAGCATGAGCCGCCGCATAGATCTCCTGGAATTTTCCGGTGTTGAACTTCTGGTGGAAGTCCACAATGGCCGTTTCGGCCATGCCTTTGCCCTGGGTCATTTCTTTGCAGGAAGTGAGCGAGGCAATCGCCAGCAGCAGCATTAGCAAGGATCTTAGTCTCATCTTGGCACGATAGACATCCCAATGCATACCCTGCAAGCTCTTTACCATTTGGATCTATCAATTCGCGGTGTTGATATAAATTCCTGACCGATTGACACGACGCACCTTGCACCAGGCCCGGTCCGCGTTCAGCATCTCCAGGCATACCCATGTGGCGCGAACTCACCACCCTCTGGCAGAGCATCTGCGATCCTGAATACCTGCACCTGCTGCTGGAGCCGCTGCCGCTGTACGGACTGGGAATTGGGCTGACGTTTCTGATCGTGGCCTTTGTCTTTGGAGAGGTAAGGAGCCGCATGCTGGCCCTGACGATCATCAGCGTCTCCTGCGCCAGCGTATGGCCATACCTGGATCTGCGGGACAAGGCCACACCGCGGATCCTGGCCACCCGCTCACCGGACTTTGCCCCGCTGATCAAGGAGCAGACACAGCGCCGCAAGGACTGGGCCTGGCCCTATTACATGATGACGCTGAGCAGCTGTGCCGCGCTGGCGGCCATGCGCACCCCCAAAGGAAAGCTGCTTCTGTTCTTTGTGGTCATCTTTGGCGCGCTGCTGTTCTGGTTCAGCATCTGGATGCACAAAAAAGAATGCGAGGTCTATCACCGCAACATTGTGCGCTTTGTACCAGTGCGGTGATGACCGTCACTCCTCCACAAAAGAATCTCCCTTTGTTGGCTCCACCAGTTGGTTTTTGATCAGGTCAAAGTACTGCCCCTTGCCGTAGGAGTGGATATACAGGCGCTGCTTGCGACGCTGTAAATTTTCGAGAACCACGCCTAGTTGCTTGAAGTCCACGGTGTCTTGAAAGTCGCAAAACCAGTACAGGCCGTCGGCATTGCGCACCTCGTCGCTCAACAAAGCCAGCCAGGCGTACTCCACCCCGACACTGTGGATGAAATAGGTCTGTGGCCTGCGCGAGAGCTGAAGAAAGAGCTGCTGGTTGGGAATGGGATCCTTCTTGTCGATCTTGAACTTGGCCGTGTCCATGTAAGTGGCCCCGCCCAGGCGCCAGAATTTTTCAAACTCGGTGGTCGAGGTTTTGAAAACTTTGGTGCCGGCCAGAGCTTTGGGTGGCGGGGCCAGCCCGCAACCAAAGTAAAGCATCACCACGCTGCCTTTCGCCACTTTGTCCACCTCCTTGACCACACGCTCCAGATGCGGAGTCATCGAATAGGAAACATCCAGCACTACAGCAAGCTTTCTCGCTTTAATGTTCATGCCAAACAGCGAGCCGAACACGATGCCGCCTTTGGCGCCAAGGCCAACGCCATTGCCAAAACCGCCACCGGTGCCCGCCAGGCCGAAGCCACCACTCATGGCACCGCCCCCCAGAGGCTTGGAGGTCTGGGGGAGATCCAGCGCATCGGGCATTTCGGTCTTGGGCAGCACCAAGTTGTTCATGCTGCTGGCCACGGCGATTTTGCGGCTGGGCATGGATTGCTTCAGCCACGGGTTTTTCTTCTGCTGAATTTTATGCTGCAGCGCCTGCTGAGCCTGCTGCCCCTGCGCCGAACTGCCGCCCGGCAGAAAGTCGATTTGCTTGTCGATGACGTGATGAAAAACTGTGACCGCAGCAGTGATAAGCAGCAGAAGATGCGCCCCTACACTGACCGCCAGAGAACGCCCTCCCCATTTCTCCCAGCGTTCGCGCCAGGGCTCCTTGGGGGGAGCTGCGGCCTCGGCAGCTTCAGCCTGAGATTTGGCCGCTGCTTTCAGAGCTTCGAGATGTGCAGCATTTTCCTCCACATGCTGCTCCTGAGCCTCTTTGCCATCCCTCTCGACAACGGGGATCCTCTTCGTGGCTTTGTCTTTTTTCTTCTCGTCTTTGAGTGGAGGCAGAGACTTGAGTGCGTAAATCTTGTCCTTGGAATCCGAAGCAGCTTCTGAAGATGGTTCAGCAACTGTGGCAGGTGCCTTGGACAGCTTTATTCGCTCCTTGGGCGGCGTCTTCGCTTCCGGAATCTGGGGCTCCATGGCCTCGGCGGCGGGAGCTGGAGTTGAGGGGCTCTCTTCCGGGATGATCTCGTGCCCAGGAGCATCCACCGATTCCTTCGCATGCTCAACCACCTCCTGCGGCGGCTCATCAGATGGCACTTCAAACGGGATCGGAGGCTCTGAGTGGACTTCTGGGATCTGCTCCAGTGCCTCCGGCGCATCAACCACTGCAGGATGAAGAGCTTCGTGCCTCTCCAGCAGTGCTCCAGGCTCAGCCATGTGGTCGTCATCATCCACCGTTGGCAGATGTTGGAATTCCTCAGGATTGGTGAGCATGGCAATGTAACGGTAAACCCTGTGTACAGCTTGGAGTTTTCAGCCAACTTGAGAAGTCAGTCGACAAATGACCCCCGAAGACTGTTGAGGGAGTGCTATCACTTCAGGCCTGCTTGCGCAGCTTGCTGTGCTTGATGCCGTAGAGGAAATAAATGATAAGCCCAATGCCCATCCAGGCAAAGAGACGGATCCATGTGTCCGCCGGCAGCGAGGCCGCCTGTCCCACGCAGATGAAGGCACCAGCCGCCGGTACCCATGGCACCAGCGGAGTGCGGTAGGGGCGTGGCATGTCGGGCTTGCTCTTGCGCAGCACGATGACACCAATGCACACCACACTGAAAGCCATGAGTGTGCCGATGGCGACGAGCTCTCCCAGCAGGTTCAGTGGCAGAAAGCCTGCGAGCACTGAGCACACCAGTCCTGTGACGATGGTGGTGATGTGCGGCGTGCCGTATTTGGAGTGCACCTTGGCAAAAACCGGGGGGAGCAGGCCGTCTTTAGCCATGCTGAAAAACACCCGCGGCTGTCCCATGAGCAGCACCAGGATCACCGAACTCAGACCGGCCAAAACGGCGATCTCGACTGCCATTCGGAGCCATTTGAGGCCGTCGCCAGCCACTTTCTCCAGGGCATAGACCACGGGGGCATCCACATGCAGTTCCTTGTAGTTGACCATGCCGCAGAGCACGATTGATACGAGCACAAAGAGCACGGCGCAGATGGCCAGGGAGCCGATCATACCCCAGAACATGTCTTTCTGCGGATTCTTCGTCTCCTGTGCGGCTGTCGATACCGCATCAAAGCCGATGTAGGCAAAGAAAATAGTAGCTGAGCCCTTGAGAATGCCGCTCCAGCCGAACTGGCCAAATTTGCCGGAGTTTTCAGGAATGAAAGGAGTGAGGTTGTCGGTATTGATGTAGCCCCAGCCCAGACCAATGATCATGAGGATGATCACCACCTTGATGGCGACCATGAGGTTGTTGAAGCTGGCGGACTCCTTGATGCCAACCACCAGCAGCCATGAGATGACCCAGATGAGGAAAATGGCGGGCAGGTTCACATAGTTGGAGGTGTGGACGATGTGACCGTCGATGTAGTCGAGAGGAGCCCGGCACCACTTCTCAGGGAGGTCCACATTGAAAAAGTCCTTCATGAAAGGGATGAAGTGCTTGGACCAGCCCACGGCCACAGTAGCGGCAGCAAAAAGGTATTCGAGGATCAGATCCCAGCCGATGAGCCAGGCCACGAACTCGCCCAGCGTGGCGTAGGAATAGGTGTAGGCGCTGCCTGCGATGGGGATGGCGGCGGCGTATTCAGCATAACAAAGCCCCGCAAAAAGGCAGCCCACGCCGGACAGCACATAGGAGAGCGCGACAGCCGGCCCGGCATAATCTGCTGCCGCATGACCGGTGAGGACGAAAATACCTGTGCCAATCACCGCCCCGATGCCGAGGGAGACCAGCGCCCACCGTGACAAGACCCGCTTCAGGCCATGGGACTCGTCATTGGACTCGGCGATGAGCTGAGAGGTGGACTTGGTGATGAACAGGCCTTTTTTCATGGGAAAGGAAGAAGTGGTGAAAAGTATAAAAGGTGCAGAGGGCGTGCCGCAATAAGCAAAAGATCAGGAAGAAACGGGAATGGCGGTCACATCGTAGCAGCCCATACGATCATGCCGCAGGCACACACAGTGCCTCCCAGCCCCAGCAAAAAGACGATGTCAGCCGCTGATTCCACCCTGTGCATGCGCCTGATGCTGCGGGTGCGCAGAGCCCAGTAAGAGAGCAGGCAGGCACAGAGAAAGACCAGGGCATTCAGCGCCAGCACATCGTCCACCAGCGTCTGCACCTCCCGGGAGCGGGTGAAAGTCTGTACAATGCTGATCACGGTCAGGCAAACACCCACCATCGCAGCCGAGGCGCTGAAGATGTGAATGGCGATGTCCCGCTCCAGAGGAGTGTCGTTTTTCTTCGTGTTGAGACTCATGACAGGTGGAGCGGAGATGAGGGGGAGTGAGATGTCAGCTGGCTGATGCGTCCTCTTTCTTCCCCAGTCCAAAGCTGAAGATGATGGCGGCAGCCACGAGCATGGAGCAGGATAGATAATACAAGCCACCGACGAACGAACCGGTGAGCTTCTGCACTCCCCCCAGCACATTCGGACCGAGAAACCCACCGAGGTTCCCAAAAGAATTGATCAGACCGATGCTGCCAGCGGCAGCAGATTCAGTGAGAAAAAGCGTGGGAAAGGTCCAAAAAGCTGGCTGGTAGCTTTTGAATCCGGCAAAGGCCGTCATGAAGCAGATCATGGTCAGCACCAGATGCCCCTGCGTCTGCGGCATGAGCCCCAGAGCCGTGGACCCCATGACGATGGGCAGCACAGCGTGCCATCGCCGCTCCTTGAGCCGGTCAGAGCTCCAGCCGACCAGCAGCTGCCCGCATACCGCCACAGCCGGAGGCAGCATGATGAGCCAGGTGAGCTTGTCCATGTCCATGCCATACCAGTCCTTGAGGATGCTGGGCATGAAAAACTCAATCCCGTAACTGCCGGTGACGGTGCAGAAGTAGGCCAGAGCCAGCAGCAGCACCTTGGGGTGCCGCAGCGCCTCCAGAACCGTCATTCGCCTGCCACGGCTGGTCATGGCACGCTCGCGCTCCAGCTCGGTCTCCAGTGCCGCTTTTTCCTCCTCAGTGAGCCAGCGCGCCTGCCGGGGTTTGTCCACCAGCCAAAAAAGGATCATGCTGCCCAGCACCACCGCAGGCAGCGCCCAGAAGACATACACCCACTGCCAGCCTACCATGCCCAGCACAGGAGGATGCGCGGCGTCCGCGCCGATCTGCAGCAGGGCGTTGGAAATCTTCGGGCTGACGATCTGCGCCGTAGGAGTGGCAATGAGAAACGAGGCCAGCGCGCGCGCGCGATCACGGCTGGGAAACCAGTGAGTGAGGAAGACGATCACCCCTGGGAAGAACCCCGCCTCCGCCAGCCCCAGGAGAAACCGCACGGTGTAAAACTGCCAGGGAGTTGTGACTGCCGCAGTCAAGCCAGCCATCAACCCCCAGGTGACCATGATACGACAGATCCATTTGCGGGCGCTCCAGCGTTCCACGATGAGCGTGCCGGGGATCTCCAGCAGCACATAGCCGATAAAGAAGATACCCGCCCCCATGGCGATCACCGCGTTGTCAAACCCGGGCAGATCCCGGGTCATCGTCAGCTTGGCCACGGCTACATTCTGCCGGTCCACGTAGGCGATCATGTATCCCATGAACAGCAGCGGCAGCAGACGCCAGAAGGCTTTGCGACGGGCGCGATCAAGCGCATCGGCATGGGAGCTGGAAGTCTGCTGGTCGGAAAACATGGACGGTAAACCAAGCAGTCTATCTGTCAGGCAGCCAGAGGCTCAAGGACGGAATGAAAATTTGAGAAAATACTACCCCGTGCCCAGCTCGGAAAATCCGTGGGCGAAAGACCCAGCCACTGATGATGTCACCGTCGCGTGCCCGGCTCAGGATTTCGGTTTCACCTGATACTTGGCCGGTGTCTTGTCGAATTTGTCCTTGCACTCTGCCGTGGCAAAAATCACGCGCTTGCCGTCCTTGGTATTGCTGCGGAAGATCAGGCGGGCGTCTTTGTGGCAGACAGGGCACTCAGAATTGATCGGCGCATCGGCGGCTCGGCTGGAAAGCGTCAGTATGGTCGTGATGGCGAGAAGAGGCAGCAGTGTTTTCATGGTTGGATCGGTTGGGATGAAAGCTGACAGCTGCGCATTTCATCGCATCGGCGCTGAACTGTCACGCATGATTTTCAGCGTGACAGCGAATCACTGCGCGCCGTAATGAATCCCTGCAGTGCCCCAAACGCACGCCAATGCCGCCCCCCCATGCTGACTTCCCTTTCCGACCTGCCCCGGCGCAAAGCCCAAGGGCCCAAACTGACCGTCCTGACCGCCTACGACTACCCCACCGCACGCATGCTGGATGACGCAGGCGTGGATCTCCTGCTGGTGGGAGACTCCCTGGGCATGGTGGTGCTGGGCCTGCCGGACACCACTGGCGTGACCATGGATATGATGGTGCACCACACGACTGCAGTCTGCCGTGGCGTCAGCCGCGCCCCAGTGATTTCCGACCTCCCGTTTGCCAGCTATCTCACGCCCGAAATGGCGGTAGCCAATGCCCGCCGCCTCATGGACTGTGGTGCCGCATGCGTGAAACTCGAAGGCGGTGTGAGCATGCTCCCGCAGGTACGTGCCATCATCGGCGCAGGCATTCCCTTTGTGGGCCACATCGGCATGCTGCCGCAGAGTGTTAAGGAGGAAGGTGGCTACAAAAAGAAGGGCAAGACCGCTGAATCCGTTGAGCACCTTGTCGCCGATGCCCAGGCTCTGGATGAGGCCGGTGCTGTCGCCATCGTGCTGGAGAGCATCGTGCCCGCCGTGGCCACACAGATCACAGGCCGCATCAAAGCCAGCACCATCGGCATTGGTGCTGGCACAGAAACAGACGGCCAGGTGCTCGTGACTCCAGACCTCCTCGGCAGCTTTCCCTGGTTCCGCCCCCCTTTTGCCAAAGCACGAGCAGATGTCGCAGGAGAAACGATGCGAGCCGTGCGCGAATACATGGCGGAGGTGCAGGCGTAAGCCCCCCTCTCTTTCAGGCTCATGCTGCTTCTCACACTGTTTTGTGAGCAGCATGAGTGTGGCTGACGCTCGCTTTTTGCATCAGCAGCGGATTGCCCGCTGTTTTTCCATCGCGTGCACCACATTGATTTTTTCAAAGTGGTGGCAGAGGGGAGATTTGAACTCCCGAGTCAAAAATCACGATCCACAGACGTCCATGAAAGCGTTAATTCATTGCCAATGAACTATTTATTTTTCAACGGACATTGCTGGACAAAGCTGGATGTTCTTAGCTATGTTCACAGGTGGCCAGCCTCTGGAAACATCCTGAAAGCAAATTCTTCTTCGCGTGCTTTACCGACCGTGCAGGTCGTCGGCTGAAGCGCTCAACGAAGGAGACCAACCGTGCAAACGCACAAAAGATTGCCGATGGCTATGAGCTGGCCGCACGGCAAAAGCAGACGGTCCGGCAGATCAGAACTGTCATTGGTGAGCTGCACAAGACAATCACAGGCCAGGATGTTGCCACCCTCACCTTTCGAGAGCATTGCGACAACTGGCTGGCTGAAAAGAAAGGCACCGCGCCTGCAACGCTCGTTTTTTATAGGGGATCGGTGAAGAAGTTCCTAACGTTTCTTGGAGAACGAGCGGATTCCGACATCAGCGAAATTGATGCAAAAACCATCCTCGCCTATCGAAACGAACTTATCACCTTGGTCAGCCCCAAGACAGTCAATCATGACATGAAGACAGTAAAAGCGTTGTTCAAAGCAGCGCGACGAGATCATCTACTGGTAGATGATCCAACGGAATTCATCGAAACCGTAAAGGGGCGCACAGATGCTAATCGCCGTCCATTTACCATGGAGGAGGTAAAGCGCGTATTGGCTGTCGCCAATGATGAATGGAGGAGCATGATCATGTTCGGGTTGTACACCGGCCTGCGCATTTCAGATGTGGCAATGCTTCGATGGTGCAACGTGGACTTGGAGAAGAAGGAAATCGCAATCGTCGTGCAAAAGACTGGCAAGTCGCTGATTCTTCCCGTCGCTGGTCCGCTGGCATCTCATTTGGAATCCATGCCATCTTCGGACGATCCTCGCGCTCCTTTGCACCCCAAAGCCAACGGCACCTGGGAACGAGAAGGAAGGACAGGCAGGCTTGGAAATCAGTTCTCTGAACTACTGATAGATGCGGGTTTGCGCAAACCACCGCTAAAAACGAGCTTGAAGAAAGGGCAAAAAGCTCGTCGCGAGGCTCAAGAGCTTTCGTTCCACTGCCTGCGACACACCGCCATCTCACTTATGAAAGAGGCGGGCATCCCGGAATCCGTGGTCATGGCGATTGTTGGCCATTCGAGCAAGGAGGTGTCAGCCCGCTACACCCATGTCGGCAGCGAAGCAATGCAGAAGGCGGCAGACGCACTTCCTGATATTATGCTTTCGCACAAAACATGAGCTGTTTGCAGGCGGAGCCGAAATGAATAGAACCATATCGCGATGAATATTCCTGATTCCCCTGCCCCATGGGCACTATCCCTCGCAAATAATATCAGTACGGATCATTGGAATGCGCTCAAGAATCCAGGAAAATTTACATCTGAAGAACGAATAAACGCAGCAAGAATTATTCAGGCGCTTGTCGAAGTGGGAGCAAGAGAAGTCAACAAGCCCAGGAACGCTAAGCGGGGTCCAAAACCACGTGGAAAATCCAATCAAACAGATGACGATATTGCGAGTCTTTGGTCATGCATTCGCATGATTCTGGAACTCCCGAGCAAAACGAGCCTTCCGTCAATTTCCACAAAAGCAGGTTCTGTGCTCCAGCATTCACGAGCTTTCATTGAGAATCACTTATTACTTACAACTGAAGAAGCCAGGATTGTTCAATTTCACCTAATGTCTTGGAGTCGAGCAACTCCCGACATTTCTGAAGAATGCAAAAATTTGCCCAAACCCATCAAGGAATTGAATCCTCCGGTCAGCCTTGAGTCTTGGGCAGGTTCCGAATCCCCTCAAGAGAAAGTTGGAGGTAGTCGCCCAAAGCGCTCAAAGCGCACCCAACATCTGGATGCAACTTTCGTAAGCCTCGTCCGTCTGATGGAATTGCACAAAGCCCCATTGCTTCATGACAAACGCGTAACAATTTTCACGGATGATCGTGACGAAGAGTGGCGTCACCTGGAGTTTCATGAATTCAATTCCCCCCAAGAACTAGGTCTCAAGAAAAAAGACATTCTATGGACAGTCATCGGGAGACTGTTCCATCTGAAAACAATTCTTCATCAAGCCAGCTTTGCTTGGTCCCCTAATGACGCAGAGCACCTAATATTTGAGCTGGAAAATGCGAACAGACCACTTGGGCAGTCACTAAAAAAATCTGGAATCGACCCGTCACTAAAAAAAACTGAGATCAATCCCGTCATCGCGAATCTTAGCACACTGAAAAGAATCATTGTTTCCTCATCCGATCGTCAAGGCATTGGCCCTTTCAGCTCTTTTCTTCCTTCGTTCATTTATAAATCGTTTCCGCTCCCGGCGTTACCAGGTCAGATCGTAGCAGGCTAACCCCTTGCGTCGCATCTGCGGGCCCCTACAAAGTGTCGTATGAGGCACACGATGCAGCAAAAGACCCGTCAAAAAAAGGGACCTGCAATTCCCTGCCTATCCGCGTTATAAGAACTTGAGAGGTCGGGATTAACCCTGGCCATTTTCATCTACCCACATGCCCCGGCGAACTCATTATTCGCCCTGCATCGACCGGGTCATCGTCTGCGCATTGTATCATGAAGGCCGGCGACTACGCCGTCCCATGACAAGACTGGTCAACGACCTGCTTATCTCATCCCTGCAACACACGCAGGGATGGAGCATCGCTGCCACGCAGAAGAGCGTCCCGGCTCAGGGCCGCATTCAGGAGACTGGTACCATCCGCTAGTCTCACCACGTCGCCGCACCAGCCCGATTCATCACACCCGGTCTCTCTCGCCAGAGGGCCGGGTATTTTGTTGTCGGGCCATATGGCGGCTTCCCCCCCCCCAAGCACACCCACCCCACATCAGGAGACACACCACCATGGCCATCAAACTCAGCGCCAACTACAGCAAAAAACTCGGCCTGCCCCAATACAGCAGCCATAGCTTCAGCGCCTCGGTTGAAGTCGAACTCAATGACATCACCCAGGTCGAAGCCGAAGTGCAGAAGCTCTACCAGCTCTTGCAGCAATCCGTCGATCAGGAAATCCAGCACCCAGGCTTCGTCCCGGCGTCCAGCACGAACGGCAACAGTCGTGCCGAACAGGGGCCCAAGGGACGCAGCCAGCCGCTCAACGGCCATGGTCGTCCGCCCGCACTGTCGAGCGCCGACCGCTGGAACTGCACTGACGGTCAGCGCGGGTTCATCCTGCGCATCGTCAACGAAAACCCCGGTATCACCAAACAGGTGGCTGAGGATCTGTCTCAGCAGCTCTTCGGCCTCAGCGTCAAGCAGCTCAACAAGATGCAGGCCTCCCAGTTGATCGAGGATCTGCTCGTCATGGCGGGGAAGCCCGCTCCACGCCAGACCCGCTGGCAGCAGCAACCCACCAACGCCCAAGCCGCATGAACACGCCCGCTGCCTCATCACCTGAGCGCAGCGAGCAGGACGTCCTCACCGCATTGCAGGCAACGGTGTCAGCTTCCCGGCTGTCGCTGTTCCTGCAATGCCGGTTGAAGTTCTACTTCCGCTACGTGCTCAAGCTCAAGAAGCCCAAGACAGCCTCGCTCCATCTCGGCAATGCGGTTCACGCCGTATTGAAAGCCTGGAACAAGGCACGCTGGGTGCAGAAGCCGCTTTCGCTCAAGGTGGTCCATGAGACCTACCAAACAGCTTGGGCGGACGATACCGAGGGATCGGTGGAATGGGAACCCGGGGAGGAAGAGGCCGACAAAACCACCGGCTGGCGTCTGCTCGATACCTACCTGCGTGAAAGCCACCTCCCTGCCGCCATCAAACCTGACGCCGTGGAAGTCCCGGTGGAGGCCGATTTGCAGCAGCATGGGCTGCCCCGCCTGATCGGCATCCTTGATCTGGTGCAGCAACGCCAGATCATCGACTACAAGACCAGCGCCACCACTCCCAACGCTGACAAGGTCGCACACACCACGGAAATCCAAACCAGCAGCTACTCCATCCTGTACCGGCACAACACCGGCGCACAGGAGGCAGGCATGCAGCTGCATCACCTGGTCAAACTCAAGAACCCCAAGGTGGTCATCACCACGCTGCCTCCCATGAGCCCAGGCCAGGAAACCCGGCTGTTCCGCCAGATGGAGGCCTACCTCGAAGGACTACAGCGCCGCGACTTCATCCCTTCGCCTGGGATGCAGTGCTCAAGCTGCGAGTTCTTCAACGAATGCCGTCGATGGCATTGAACCCTGCTGCAGGCCGGCGCTCACCACGAGCGCCGCCCTGTGGCCCATCCCCACATCTACAATGAAACATCTCATCCTCATCACCGGCCTGCTGATGCTGTTCGCCCCGAACATGCACGCTGGCTGGTTCTTCGACGATCCGCCGCCCCCACCTCCGGACCTCGGTCCGGAATACCGGGCCAAGATCTCCAAACTCGAAGAACGAATGTCGGAACAGCAGGCAAACGCCGACCGCTGGAAGATTGCCACAGGCAGTCTCGCGTGCGGAGCCCTGCTGTTATTTGTCATCGGAACGGCCCTCGGGGCCAAAACCCGCCAGCACTATGATGGAACAACAAGACTGGGACGAACAGTCCCCACCGCTACCCCGGCAGCTGCCAACGGTGCCCGCCACCACGTGGGCGAAACAGGTCAGTCAGATCGTCGTCAAACGATGGCAGCCTGAGCCGCTCAGCGAACCGGTGGTTGATCAGGACCTGCCTCAGCTCAGCGCCATTGAGCGCTCGGCAGAGGTCGTCTGCTTCACCTGGCGCCGGTTCGAATACTGGATCTCACCGCGGGGCATCCTCCGCGAATGGTTCAAGTTCAATCTGCGTCTCGCCCTTGGACTTGCGGTGCCTGCCTTGCTGGTGGCACCGCTGGTCACACTGGCCTTGCAGCAGTTCAATGTCTGGATCGATCTCATTACGCGGACCACCTCCAACATGGTGCTCGTCCCGCTTTCAGCTCTGCTGGTCATCGGCCTCATTTGCGGGCTGATTTCCATCGGCAAATCGATCCTCACGATGCGCCTGCGCCAGCAGCACCAGCGCCGGGATCCGTACAACTACTGACGCGGAACCCACGTCTCAACACCCCACCCCAAGAGCCGGATGATCGCAGGATCGTCCGGCTCTTTTCATTTCAAGAAAGGAACACAACTCATGGAAAGCATCACCCTGTACTTTCGCGAAGGTCCCTCCGATAAAGTGTACCAAGCCAGCATCTGCCCCAAGGACGACGGCTATCACGTACACTTCGCTTATGGCCGTCGCGGCACCACCCTCAGTACCGGCAGCAAAACACAAACGCCGGTCGCTTACCCGATTGCCAAGGGCATCTACGACAAATTGATCCGGGAAAAAATGGCGAAGGGCTACACACCCGGCGCTGACGGCGTCGTCACTGCGCTTCCGGAGTCTCAAAACCAGCACACCGGCATTCACTGCCAGCTCCTCAATCCTCTGCATGAGCAGCAGCTCGCCCAGGTGCTGCTCAATCCGGACTACTGGATGCAGGAGAAGATCGATGGCCGCCGGCTGCTGATCAAAAAGGACGGCGACCGGATCACCGGCATTAACCGCCTCGGATTCCCCACGGCCGTCCCTGAATCCATCGCCCACGAAGCCGCCCAATACCCTCGCGACTTCCTCCTCGATGGTGAAGCCGTGGGAGACACCTTCCATGCCTTCGACTTGCTCACCATCGGCCCCGAGGACACGCGTCCTTTGGGCTTCGCGGTGCGCTACTTGCGGATGCGCGACATGCTCAACGCCTTCGACCATCCGCACATCCGTTTGGTCGAGGTCATCTTCCCATCTGAAACGGCTGGCCAGCTCCAGCGGTTCAAGCAGGATGGAAAGGAAGGCGTGGTGTTCAAACACAAGGACGCGCCGTACACTTCCGGCCGCCCCAACAGTGGTGGCTGCCAGTTCAAGTACAAGTTCCACGAGACAGCTTCGTTCATCGTCACCAAGGTGAACGACAAGCGCAGCGTTTCATTGATCCTGTTCGAGGGCGACAAAGTACGCCCTGCTGGCAACGTCACCATTCCACCCAACCACGATGTTCCTGACCCAGGAGCCGTGGTGGAGTGCCGCTACCTGTACGCATTCAAGGAATCCGGCAGCATCTACCAGCCGGTTTATCTTGGAGCTCGTCCCGACATTCGCGCCGCCGAATGCACCACCGCCCAGCTCAAATACAAAGCTGACGCTGAGGCTTAGTACAACACGACAACCCACGCTCAAGCCCAGGTGCCCTCATCGGTGCCTGGACTTGTTTGCGTACAATCCCAAAGCCCACACTCATGAATCCCATCTCACTGCCCATTGCGGAATTGAAACCCGCCCTCGTGGGACTCGGCAAAGTGATCAACCCACGATCCACGCTGCCCGTCCTGCAGCACGTTAAAGTCGAGCGTACGACCGAAGGTTGGGTCGCTCTCACGAGCAGCGATCTCGACCGTTTTGTCACCGTCCGGCTCGAACAACCCTCCACAGGGCCTGCCATGGCCGTGCTCGTCCCCCATGATCAGCTCGTTCAGCTCACCAAGAACAGCGACCGCAACGAGCACCTGCTCATCGACTCCACGCCGGGCGGTCCCGTCATCAAATTCGCCCTGGCTCAGAGCCTCGGTGAACAGAAGGTAAAGCCCCTCCCGCTGACGGAGTTCCCGGTGACGCCGCGCATCCAGGCCGAGGCCGTTCCTCTGCCGACAGAGCTGCGCCGCTCCATCCACGAAGCGATGGAGTGCGCCAGCCTCGACGAAACGCGCTACGTTCTCAACGGTACGTTTATCGACGCGAGCAACCCGAAGGCCAACTACATCGTGGGTACCGATGGCAGGCATCTGTACAGCGCCAACTCCTTCGCGCTGCCGCTTAAGAACTCCGTCCTCATTCCCAACAACAAGTTCCTCGGCTGGAAGGAGTTCAACAACGACGGGGAATGGCAGCTCAAGGCAGACGACAAAACCGTCCAGATCAGCAGCCGACGCTGGCGGTTCGTCGCCAAGCAGATCGACGGCAACTATCCCGACTGGCGCGTGACGGTCCCCAATCCCAGCGACGCCAGGACTCACATCACCCTCGACCCGGCCAAACTGGACGCGCTCATCAAGCTCGTCCAGCGCATGCCCTGTCACGATCCCGACAAATACCAAACAATTGGGATGGAGTGGCAGCAGGGGCAGTTCCTGCTCCTCGGCAGGGACACCCCCGGTGGTTCATGGACTCGTGTTCCAGTCCTCGATGCCAAAGTCGAAGGCCAGGAGGTTTCCATCTTCCTGTGTCGGCGCTTTCTCATCAAGGCGCTCGAATACGGCCTCAACACCATCAGCCTTAACGAGGAAATTAATACTCTGCGGTTCCACAACAAAGGCCGGCAAATGATCGTGATGCCCCTGCGCTCCGATGGCCCCGCCTCCAGACAATCAGCAACCCCACAACCCGCACCGGTGAACCCGCCGCCATCTCGGCCTGTTCCGCCGCCTGCTCCACCACCCCAACCCATGATCACCCATCCCACCTCCGAAGGGCCTGCACCCGGCGAGCCCAAAAGCGCCACGGAAGAAGTCATCGACCTGACCTTGCTACTCCGGGACAAGCTCAACGAAGGCTTCAATCTGCTGCGTGAGCTCTCCCTGAAGCTGAAAGTCATCAACCGTGACCAGAAGACGAGCACGCGGGAGCTGAATTCCGTTCGCTCCACCCTTCGCTCACTGCAAGGCCTCAAGCTGTAACCCAACACTCAACCTCACGGAGCCAGGCGTGCCTCATTAGCGCGCCTGGCTGCTGTCTTTTTATGAAACGCATCTCGTCCATCGTTTTCGACAGGCACGAGCGTCCCAAGCGAGCCACCATCATCACCCCGCTCGGCACCATCAAAGTCGAGTGGCGGGAAGCGGCTGGTGACCGCTACTGGACCAGCTCAGGCGAGCTGCCAGCCAAGCAGCTCGCCGTGCCCGTCATCCAAAGAATCGAGCGTCTCTTTTGCTGACGCTATCAACCTCAAACCCATTCCACGATCATGATTGCAAATCTCGAACCTGAAGTCCCGACGTCCATCCAACGCCTCCATCCTAATCTCATCCTCCATTGCGGCGCTCGTGCCGCTGAACGAAAGGAAATCATCGCAGTCCCCACCCCACGTCCCACTGGAAGCTGGAGTCCCATCCCGCACATCGAGCTGGTGAAGCAGGTGGAAGGCACCCTCCATAGCAACGGCCTTGTCGTCGGCACCCAGGCCCACAGCCTGACACACGATGGCATGCGCTACTTTGGCCTCATGGAAATCCAGCGCCGTGAACACGACAAGGATTATTGCTGGGTCCTCGGCCTGCGCAACAGTCACGACAAAACCTTCCCCGCCGGAATCGTGGCCGGATCATCTGTGTTTTGCTGCGACAATCTCGCGTTTTACGGTGAGGTCAAACTCGCCCGCAAGCACACCCGGTTCATCCTCCGTGACCTTCCCGGCCTCGTGCAGAGCGCCGTGGGCAGGCTGATGGAACGCTGGCACCATCAGGACAGACGCATAGCCAGCTACAAGCTCGCAGACCTCGACGACCGTACGGCCCACGATCTCGTGGTTCGCGCCCTGGATGTCGGTGTCTGCCCCAACCGGCACATTCCGCTGGTGCTGCATGAATGGCGACAGCCACGTCATGAGGCGTTCCAGCCTAGGAACGTCTGGAGCCTCTTTAATGCGTTCACCGAAACGCTGAAGGGCAACCTCACCGAACTACCGAAACGTACCGAGGCACTGCATGGCCTCTTCGACACGCATGTTGGACTTTCGGCATGAAAAAAGCAGGCTCGAAGATGGCGGCAAGCCATCTTCGAGTTCTTTTTTAGCTATGACTATCATCTTCAAAGGAATAGCGATGCTCTGCCCTGCTCTTTCCAGCCGGAGATCAACTAGCCTACATGCCAGCCAGCAAATCGGGCCAGGAGCAGTCAAGCGCCTTGCGAAGTCGGGCGAGCATTTCTACGCCTGGGTTCGCTGCTCCTGCCTCAATTCGTTGAAGCTGCCGTCGATCTATCTGCGACTGGTCAGCAAGCTCTTCCTGCGTCAATCCAAGCGCCATCCGTAACCGGTTGACGTTTCGTCCAAGGATTTGCCGAGTGCGCAGTGCCACGAAGGCGATTAATGACTAAAGCGGCAAAATTGTCGGCGGCAGGAATGTCGCTTTTGTGCTTGCATCCAAAAATTACCAGGGCAAGCATGCGCCGATTAAAGAAGGCAATCCAAAACTCAGGCCGCTTCCGCACAAACAGTTTCGCTTAATCCTTACCCGCAATTTGGGTTGCTGATGATTCACCTGCAAAAGGCACAACTATATGAAAGCAAAAATGAAATGGATCGTCATCATCTTCCTGAGCGCCATGCTCACGACTGTCACAGTCGCAAAAGACACTGCGCTTTGGGATGGCACATGCCGCAATGTAACTCATCAACTTGATGGATACCTGAAATTGTTCATCCAGCAGGATGGCTCTCGAATATCCGGCTACATTTCCATCAGTGGTTGGCTCACCGGCAGCGCGGAGATCAATGGAAGACGCGACGGAAACACAATTTCCTTTGTCAGCAAAGATCCGGCGGGAGTGCGGATTGAATGGAGCGGCATAGTGCGGGGTGATATTCTCGATGGGGAGTACGTCGTTGATCCAAATGTCAGTTCAGGCTTAGGCCGTCAAGTCGGCGAATTCAAAGTTGCTCTTGCTGACAAGCATCAAGATGGCGTTCCGGAGTCCGAGGCAGCTTTTCGTAAACTTTTTATGTTGGGCTTGGAAGCGGAGTTGAATGCACCAATCAGGCTCGACAATGGAACCATGGAGTTCGGAGCAAACAGCATTTTCCAGTCAATCCACCCGGTGGGGACTGGTGTCAGCGTGAGAGTCACTGAGATTGATATTGACTGGAAAGAAAACGCGACTCGAAAAGACGCCAAAGACATCCGAAAATATACAATTGCATACACTCTCTACTGGCATGGACTCATCACTCCCACCGGTTGGACCAAAATGTCACTGACTTACAATGCCAACCTTGGACAGGTCACAGAGCACAAAATCATTCAGTCAACTGGCACCACCAACAAGGAAGCGAAAGATATGGCATTTGGGATTGGTGTTGTAATCGGTCAGGCAGCTATGGAAGCATTTTTGAACAGCAAGTAGGCCTCGCGGGTGGCCGATTCCCCTCATACGACGGCACTCTGGGGCGAAGCGTGACGGTCCGAGCCTAATCAGCAGCTCAGACTTTGTTCGGTGACGTTTAACGGGGCTGCGCTTGATAATTGAGCAAATTCTCAATGTCTCCCGATGCGCAGGGCTGCGCAGAAGAAAGGTTAGCCCTCGCAGACGCGGCGACACGAAGCTTCAAAGCAACACCCTTGACCTTTTTGTCAGGTCAGCGACTATTGGCTCTCCGCCGATGAAACGCTTTTGGCAAATCCTCGCACTCGTACTGCTGGCACTCATGGTGCCAGCTTCGGTGTGCTGTTTGGGAGTGGAAGTCTTGACCGAGCATCATTGTGACTGCTGCGGTGAAACGGAACATCAGTCAGAGGCTCCCTGTCTGCCGGATTGTCCCAGCGACACCATCTCCCGTAGCCAGGTGCCTGTTTCGGTCACGATGCCGCAAATGCAGATGGTCGAGATCACAGATCTCATTCAGGCGATGCTGCGTTTGAATGATTTGGCTGCGGTGAGTGCCGCGCCAATGCCTTTGATGACTACCGCGCCGCCGCATTTGCGGACGACATGGGTGTTTGTGAGCCGTGCGGCATTGCCTGCACGTGCCCCTTCGGCTCTGGCCTGATTTCTCCGTGCGTAGCACCGCCCCAAGGGTGGTGAATGAATGCGCCGGAGTGATGCACGCTCCTGATCAGCGGTGTGCATCTGTCTTCCTCATTTCGAGGTTGTTTCCTGCTTTTGCCTGCCACTCAAACCGTTCCCATCATGCGCTCCGTCCTTTATCCTTTCATTCTGTTAATCCCCCTGTCTGCGATCCTGTCAGAGGAACCGCCCACGCCTAAATCCATCGAGCATCTGGTCTCGATCACGCTTGCAGCCAACCCGGAAATTCGCTTCTACGAAGCAGAGATTGCCAAGAGCAAGGCCATGCGCAGCACGGCTGGCAGGCAGTCAAATCCCACCATCGAACTCCAATACGGAAAGAATGCACTTTACGCACCTGACGGCAGCTCCGATGGCCTAGCGTTTTCGGCCAGTCTCGCTCAACCTATCGAGTGGCCGGGGCGTCTCGGTTTACGAAAGGCCATTGCAAACCGCGATGTCTTGCTAGCCGAGCTTGGTCTGGAGCGCTTCCGTTTTCATCTCGCCTCACGTGTGCGGGTGCTGGCTTACTCACTCGCTGCACAGCAGGATGTTGCCCGTGCGGCAGGCGAAGTCGCCACTCGTTATGCCTCATTGCGAGAGGTCATGGTGCAGCGCGACTCTGCGGGCATCGCTCCGCAGTTGGAGATCGTCACCATTGAGGCGGCGGCGCTCGTGGCTGAATCGAGTGCGGCTAAAGCCGCTGTGGCCGTGCAGCAGGCATTGCTGGAATTGAACCAGCTCATGGGCCGCCGTGCTGATGCACCACTGGTGGTCCAGCGATCCGCCTTCGAGATGAAAACGGCTCCTTCGCTTGAAGGGCTGCTGATCACTGCGATGAACAATCACTATGACCTGCGCATCCGGCGCTCGGAACTAGAGCAGCAAGGCTTCAAAGTCGCGCTGGCAAAAAATGAGCGCTATCCCACGGTCACCGTCGGGCCGTTCTTCCAGCAGCAGAATGCTCCAGCACTGGAAAATCAGACGGTGATTGGCGTCGGTGTGTCATTTCCGCTTCCATCCTGGAAAAATGGCAAAGCTGAAGTCACTGCGGCTGAAGCACGCCAGATGCAGGCACAGGCAAGCCTCAGTACTGCACAGCGCCAGGTGGAGCGGCAGGTCACGGAAGCCATGCTGATATTCAAAACACAACAGACTCGCCTCGCTCTCTGGAAGAAAGATACGATGTCCAAGTTCAGCGACGCGGCAGCGCTGGCGGATCGTCATTATCGTCTAGGAGCCGTGCCAATGAGCACCTTCGTCGATTTGCAGGACAAGTATCTCGCTGCTGTGGAGGCCATCAACGACACCCAGGTCCAGGCGCTCGACGCTGCTCTCATGCTGGAGGCACTCACCGGAGCGCCTGGCAGTCTCGTCACCCTCGCTGCCCCGAAGTCATAACCGCACTCGCCCATGAAACTCATTTTGCCGTTCCTGCTCATTCCTCTTGCTGCGTTCCTTACGAATTGCAGCAAATCCACCGCCAGCATCACTAGCGATGATGACGATGCAAGCTCCTCCACTGAAAGTGGGGCTCAGTTCAAAGAAGGTCACGGTCTGTCACTCACACCGTTGATGTCAAAGGCCATCGGTTTACAAACCGCCGAAGTTCAGGAGCAAAAAATTGCACCCGTATTCACCACCGCCTTGCAGACCATGGAGCGGGGCAACATGGCCAACGGCTGGATTACCGAGCCCCAGGCCGCCCTCCTGCATCCCGGCATGGAAATGGAACTCGACTATGCGGGCGGCAAATCCACCGGCAAAGTGCTTCGTCTTGAAAACTCACCCTATGCGACACTGGGTGATTTTGAAATCACCGTGCAGACCGTCGCACCCATCGACGCTGGAACCGCAATAACCGCGACGTTTCACTTTCCGGCTGGCGATGCCGTGCCCTCGATTCCGAAAAGCGCTCTCCTGACAACGGCGGAGGGCATCTTCGTATATGCGAAAAACGATCAGTTCTATCTGCGCACACCCGTCAAAGTCGGCGCAAGGAGCAGCGAAGGAGTCGAGATCACCGACGGCCTTTACGCAGGCGATGAAGTCGTCACTTCCGCAGTGATGTCCCTCTGGCTTGCGGAGCTGCAAGTCTTGCGCGGCGGCAAAGCATGCACCTGTGGCCACTGATACTATGCTCACGCACCTCATCACCCTCGCCATGCGGCAACGGTCAGCAGTGTTGCTCGCCATGCTGCTCCTCATCGGGATCGGTTCATGGTCGGCCATCAACCTGCCGATTGATGCCGTGCCAGACATCACGAATCCGCAGGTGCAGATCAATACCGCTGTCTCCGCGCTTGCGCCGGAGGAGATCGAAAAGCTCATCACCTTTCCTATCGAGATGGAAATGGCCGGCCTGCCGGGCATGGTAGAACTGCGCTCACTGTCCAAATTTGGACTTTCACAGGTCACGATGATTTTCCACGATGATGTGGACATCTACCGTACACGTCAGCTCGTCACCGAACGGCTGCAAGGCGTGCTCGATGAACTGCCTCCTGGTCTCGCGCCGAAGCTCGCCCCAGTCGCAACAGGCCTTGGCGAAATCTTTTATTACAGCCTCGACTACACTGAAGAGGCGAAGACCCGTCCTGCCACACGGGAGGAACAGCTCATGGCCCTGGCACAAATTCAAGAGTATCAGGTGAAGCCCTTGCTGCGCGGCACACCTGGCGTCGCCGAGGTGAACACCAGTGGCGGCTATCGCAAGCAGATCGTCATCCAGCCTGATCCCACCCGCCTTGCCGCACGCGGTCTTTCGCTTGCCACGCTTGCCGAGATCGTGCAGCAGCACACACGCAATGCCGGTGGTGGCTACGTCGAGATCGGCGGCGAGCAGTTGATCGTCCGAGCCGCCAGCCGGGTGAACGAGATCGAGCAGATTCTTGCCATCCCCTTAAAATTTGCCGGAGGTGTGAGCCCCATCCTGCTGAGTGAAGTTGCCACTGTGAGTATCGGTTCGGCCTTTCGCACCGGCGCAGCCACCGATGATGGTCGCGAAGCGCTTGTGGGTGCCACCATCATGCTTGCCGGTGAAAACTCCCGTCTCGTGGCCCAGGCAGTGCGTGCCCGCCTTTCCGAAATCCAGGAAAAGCTGCCTCAGGGCGTCGTCATCCGCACCTTGTATGATCGCAGTGATCTCGTTAGCCGCACCATCGGCACCGTTGAGAAAAATCTGGTCGAAGGGGCCGTGCTCGTCGTCGTGGTGCTTTTTGCACTGCTCGGCAACTTTCGCGCCGCCTTCATCGTCGCGCTCGTCATCCCCCTGTCCATGCTTGTGGCGATGACGGGCATGGTTCACTGGCGAATCAGCGGGAATTTGATGAGCCTTGGTGCCATTGATTTCGGCCTCATCATTGATGGCGCGGTCGTCATGGTGGAAAACATCGTGCGTCATCTCGGCGAAAGACAGCATGCGCTGGGACGCAGGCTCACTGTCAGTGAGCGCACCGAAGAGGTGCTCAAGTCTGCCAAGGAAGTAGCCAATCCGATGTTTTTTGGTGTGCTTATCATCACGGTTGTCTATGTGCCCATCCTCGCCTTGCAGGGCATTGAGGGGAAAATGTTCAAGCCTATGGCGCTGGTGGTCATGCTCGCGCTCGGGGGTTCGCTCGCTCTTGCTGTCACCCTGATGCCTGTGTTGTGCTCCTTTCTGCTCGGCGGCAAGATCCAGGAGAAAGACAACTGGCTCGTGACTCTCACGAAGAGCCTCTATACCCCGTTGCTGCGCTTTGGCCTGCGTTTCCGTCTGCTCATCGTGCTGCCCATGCTCCTGTTGTTTGGCTCCTCGCTGTGGGTGCTCTCACGGCTCGGCTCCGAGTTCATTCCGCAGCTTGATGAGGGCGACTTCTCCTTTCAGCTCATTCGCAGCAGCAGTGCCGGGATTACTGCTTCCATCGACCTGCAAAAGCAGAGCGAAGCCCTCATCCGGCGCGACTTCCCCGAGGTAAAGGAAATGTTTTCACGCATCGGCACTGCGGAGATTGCCACCGACCCGATGAATCCTAATGTCGCCGACACCTACCTGATGCTCAAACCACGCGAACAGTGGCGCAAGGAAGATGGAAGACCCATAGGTAAGGAAAAGCTAGGCGAACTCATGCGCAAGGCATTGCTCAGTCAGGTGCCAGGCCAGAATGTGCTCGTCACCCAGCCCATCCAGATGCGCTTCAACGAGATCATGGCCGGAGCACGTGCCGACCTCGTATGCAAAATTTTCGGCGACAGCTATGACGAGCTGGAGCGCATCGCCGGAGAGGTTCGTGCCGCGATCACCGCCGTTCGCGGTGGTGGTGAGACGGAGTTCGACAGCATTGGGAAGAATCCCATGATTGAAATTCAGCCCGACCGTGCTGCGCTGCGCAAATACAACGTCCACACCGAAGAATTGAACCGCATGGTCGAAACCGCGCTGGCTGGTGATGAGGTTGGCCTCGTTATCGACGGAAACAAACGCAGTCCCATCGTTGTGCGTCTTGCCGAGGATCGACGTAGCGATCTAGAAGCGCTCAAGCGTCTCGCCGTGCCCACCGATGGCGGCGGCATGCTGGCGCTCGGCCAGATCGCCAAGATCGTTCTTGTACCTCAGCCCGTGCAGATTGCCCGCGAGAAAACCCAGCGCCGCGTCAGCATCCTTATCAACGTGCGTGGCCGTGATACCTCAGGCTTCGTCGCGGAAGCCACGCAGGCCATCCGCGAGAAAGTGAAGTTCCCTGACGGCTATTACTTTGAATTTGGCGGTCAGTTTAAAAACCTTCAGGAAGCCAAAGCGCGACTCACCATTGTGGTCCCGCTTGCGCTTGGCACCATTTTTGTGCTCATCTTCCTCAGCTTCGGCTCATTCCGGCAGGCCATGCTCATCTTTATGTGTGTGCCTCTGGCGGTCACGGGCGGCATCTTCGCCCTACACCTGCGGGGCATGCCGTTTACCATCAGTGCTGCGGTTGGCTTCATCGCTTTGAGCGGGATTGCCGTCTTGAATGGCATCATGCTTATCAGCTACATCAACCAGCTCCGCAGTGAGGGCCGCGAACTGCGGGATGCCGTTGTCGAAGGCACGCTCACCCGGCTTCGCCCCAAGCTCATGACCGCGCTCGTCGCCAGCCTCGGTTTTGTCCCGATGGCGCTCGCCGACGGTGCTGGAGCGGAAGTCCAGCGCCCCATCGCCACCGTCGTCATCGGCGGCATCGTCACCTCCACTTTCCTCACCCTGCTCGTCGTGCCCGTGCTCTACGACTGGATCGAACGGAAAACCAAACCCACAACAAACACACCATGAAAACACTTCTAAACCTCCTCATCATCGCCGCTCTCACCTCCACTTCCGCTTTTGCCGACCTCAAGGTCAAAGCCGGCCCGCGCAGAGGCCTGCTTATGGATCTCGGAACATCGCAAGCTGAGTTCTTTGTCGAAAAAGACCGCAGTATCAGCTTCGCGCTTTATGACGCCGCGATGAAACCTCAGCCGGTCACCGGCGAAGTCATCACTGCCACGGCTGAAACGCCGGGCGGCAAGACGAAGATTGAATTCGAAAAGAAAGGTGACCTGCTCGTTTCCAAAACCCCGCTGCCGGAAGGTGTAGGCTATCAAGTCGTTGTCCAAGCCAAGGCCAGCCCTGAAGCCAAGCCCAAAAATTTCCGCATTAAACTCCAGCTCCATACCTGTGAAAAATGCGGCAACCCCGAATATGCATGTACCTGCGATGAATGACTTGGTGAACCGCCTGGAGGCTTGTCATGAGGCCAGAAGTCCAAAAATTGACATTGAACAAATTCAACTCCTCCCCCATCATACCTGAGCCATGTCACTTCTCCGCAAGCGCATTCTCCCCATGCTGACCATTTTGGTCGTGGCATGTGCGCAGGTGTTTGGGATGCAGCACGGGTTTGTGTGTGATCATCATGGAGCGAGGGTCGTAACGGATGCGGAGCACTGCCATCATGAGAAGGAAGCCGGAAAGACAGGCTTTGCTATATGCTCTGAGGACTCACACGAGGATGACAGTGAGCATGAGGACACAGAGCATCATGCTCCTTTGACTGTTGATTTGCTGGCCAGCGCCACAGGTTTGGCAACCGTTTCCATCCCGGCTTTTGTGGCCGTGCAAGTGGCAGAAAATCCAGGTCATGAGTGGGTGTTGATTCAGACTCTCGCGGTGAATGAAATGATGATCACCCCCCGCGACACCGGGGGTGAGAGTCCGCCACCTGCGGCATTGCAGGTGGCCCGCTGCATGGTGATTTTGGTTTGAGAGAAGTCTGCGCTGCCGTCCACGACTGACGGCTGACGGCGCTCCGATTTTCTCTCCGTTGCTCAGGCATGGCATGTCCACGCCTACAAACTTTAAACCACTCTGTCTATGTTTCGATCATCCTTTCTATCTACGTCTTTAATTTTAGCTGTCGCCTCATCGGCATCGGCTCTTACCATCACACTTGCTGACATTGGTCCACGGGTTCATTCGTCGAATCCATCCCTCAAGGCTGCCCGCATCATCGTGGAGGAGGCACGCGGTCGCCAGCTTGGTTCAGGTCGTCTTTCCAATCCGACGCTGAGCATGGACTGGCGCACAGAGAGCAAAGTCGAGCCAGGCAGCGCATTGCTTGCCTTCGAGCAGGCGTTCCCCATCACGCGACGCCTAAGCCTCGAAAAAAAGCTAACCAGCCAGATCATCACCACTTCTGAACTGGAGGTGCGTGATGCGGAGCGCCGCATGATCGCAACAGCACAAAGCCTGGCTGTCCAACTGCTGGCACTGGATAAACAACGCGCATTGCGCCAACAGCAGATCGCCCTGGCAACCAAGCTTTCTGACTATGCGAAAGGCAGGGCCAAAGCAGGCGAAATTTCCGTCCTAGACGTGGCGCAGATCGGGTTGGATGCGCAACGTCTGACGGTGGATTCACAGCGCATCGAAGCACTGCACACCAGCCTGTTGGGGGAGCTCAAGACTATGCTTGACTTGCCACCTGCGGATTCCCTGACCCTCTCTGGTGACTTGTCTGCCATCTCTTTGCCCGCCATCACAAACGTGTTAAACCAGCGCGCCGACTACCAGCTCGCGCAGACCAAGATGGCGGCGGCGCAAACGGATGCAGATCTTGCGAAAGCGAAACGGTTGCAAGACGTGACGCTGGGGTTCATCGGAGGCCCGGAGCAACAGTATGTTCAAGGCACCGGCGAACAGCGCACAGGCTTCATTGGCTTCCGCATCTCTCTTCCTCTTCCTTTCTGGAATCGAAATCAGGGAGAGATCGCGGAGAAAACCGCCGTAAAAAAAAGGGTGGCGCTGGAGCGGGATGCTCTGGGCAAAAGGATCATCAATGAAGCTGATACGGCACGCGGTGAAATGCTCATCAACGCCCGCCTTGCGAAGGAGACGAAAGACACTCTCCTGCCCCTCGCTCTGCAACAAACCGCGCAGTTGGAGAAAGCTTACGAAAGCGGCCAGGCTGATTTGATGACCGTGCTCCGTGCGCGTGAACAACGCCTGCAATTGGAGGCCTCCTCTCTGGACGCTCTGAGGGATTTCCATCTGGCCCGCATCCGCTACGAGGCTGCCATCGGCAAACATGCGCCTGTGGTTCCCGCCATGTCTATCAATCACTAATTATATGCCCCAGTTCCGACTTTTCATGAAAACACGTACTTTCAAATTCTTGTTCCTCGGCCTTGCCATGTCAGGCATGGCGTTCGCCGAAAGCGATCCAAAACGCGCCGCGAACACTGTGGTGCTGGATGAAACCGGTGTGAAAAACCTCCGCATCGAAACTGTTGAGGTCGAGGAAACCGATTTCGAGGCCACTATCTTCTCATTGGGCCGCATCGAAGCCATTCCGAGCAAGATTGCCGCCGTGAGCAGCCGCATTTCGGGACGCATTGTGGAACTGAAGATCGCTCCTGGTGACATGGTGAAGAAAGATGACGAAGTGGGGAAGATCGAGAGCCGCCAGCCCGGTGATCCGCCTCCTGTCATACCGCTTAAAGCTCCACTCAGCGGCTTGGTGACGCGGGTCGATGCCCGCCTCGGCGATCCACTCGACCCGGAGAAGGCGCTGCTGGAAATCACTGATCTCAGCGAGGTCTATGCAGTAGCCCGTGTTCCCGAACATCAGGCCGGACGTATGAAATCTGGCACTGAGGCTCATATCAAAGTGGCCGCGCTGCCAAACGAAAAATTCAACGGTGAATTGCTGCGTTTTGGAACCAGTGCAGACAAGGAAAGTGGTACCATTGATGCCATCTTCCGCCTTACCAATCCCGGCGGACTGCTGCGGGCTGGTATGCGTGCGGAGTTCTCCATTGTGATGAGCAAGCGCAGCACTGTGGTTAGCGTACCTCGCGCTGCCTTGCAGGGCGAGTCCAGCAACCGCTTTGTCTATGTGAAGGACTTCGATCTGCCGAATGCCTTTGTAAAAACCCAGGTGCAGGTTGGTGAGATCAATGACCGGTTTGTCGAAATCACCAAAGGCCTGCTTCCAGCGGATGAAGTCGTCACGCGTGGGGCCTATTCCCTGTCCTTTGCCGGAGCCAGCAGCGTCTCGCTCAAAGAAGCGTTGGATGCGGCACACGGACATGAGCATGCGGAAGACGGCTCTGAGCTGACACCGGAGAAGAAAGCCGAGATGGAGGCAAAGAAAGGCAGCGTAGCAGGCGGCCATGCACACGCGGAAGAAGGAGTGAGTTCCATGTGGATGTATGCCAGCCTCGCTCTTCTGGTTTTGCTGCTGCTATCTCTGTTCGTCAGAAAATCAGCAAGCCCCTCTGATGAGGATGAAGCTGCTGCACAGAAACCTATCAAAAAGGAGGCTCACTAGCCATGCTCAACAAGCTGATTCACTGGTCGCTTGCGAACCGGGCGGTCATCATTGGAGTCTCGCTCATCCTCATGGTGATGGGCATACGCACGGCCACTGAGCTGCCTGTGGAGGTGCTGCCGGATCTGACAAAGCCAACGGTCATCATACTCACGGAAGCCCCTGGCCTTGCGCCGGAGGAGGTGGAAATGCGTGTTACACAGCCGATGGAGAGCGCGCTCATGGGCGTGGCGGGGCTCACTCGCCTCCGCTCAAACTCTGACGTGTCGCTCTCGCTTGTCTACGCCGAGTTCGGCTGGGACACTGACATTTACAAAGCCCGCATGCTCGTGCAGGAGCGACTGCAAAGCGTGAGAGGTCAGTTGCCCTCAGGCGTGCAGCCCTTCATGACACCAGTGGCCTCTCTGATGGGAGAAATTTTGCTCGTCGGTGTACGCTCGACGACCAAGGAGGGCGAACCCGGCCACATCCCGCCGCGTGAAGTGCGTTCACTGACGGACTGGACCATCAAACGGCGTCTGCAAAGCATCTCCGGCATCGCCGAAATCCTCAACATGGGCGGCGGTGTGAAGCAAATTGAGATCCAGCCCGATCCTTACAAGATGCAGGCCAACGGCGTCAGCTATGACGAGTTGGAGCGTGCCGCCACCGAAGCGGCCAACACGACCACAGGCGGCTTTCTCAATACAGGCTCCACCGAGATCATGGTCCGCAATCTGGCGATGACCGTGGAGCTGGACGACATCGCCCGCACGATTATCAAGAAAATTAACGACCGTCCTATCGCCATCGGGGATGTGGCAAACGTCGTCTGGGGCATCGAACCCATGCGCGGGGATGCCACCGTTAGCCAAGCGCCGGAGAAATCACCGACTTACGGCGTCATCATGTCCATCACCAAGGCTCCAGGGTTCGACACTCGAAAGCTCACGGAGCAAATCAAGGCAGCGCTAGAAGAGCTTCAAGGAACCTTTCCAAAAGGCGTTGAAACCACACTGCTGTTTCAGCAGAAAGACTTCATCGATCACGCCATCGGCAATCTTGCCGACGCCATTCGCGACGGAGCGATCATGGTCACCATCGTGCTGTTTCTGTTTCTGCTGAACTTTCGCACAACCTTCATCACGTTGATGGCGATGCCGCTGTCCTTTGGCATCACCCTGCTTGTCTTCAAATGGTTTGGCATTAGCGTGAACTCCATGACACTCGGCGGCCTCGCTGTTGCCATCGGCATGGTCGTGGATGATGCAATTGTGGATGTAGAGAATGTCTTCCGACGACTGCGGGAAAATGCCGCTCTGCCAAATCCACATCCACGACTGAAGGTGATCGCCAAAGCCTCGGGCGAAGTGCGAAACTCCATCCTTTATGCTACAATCCTCATTATTCTAGTGTTCCTGCCGTTGCTTGGCTTGACCGGTGTGGAGGGCAAATTGTTCGCTCCTATTGCCATCGCCACCATCATTTCGATGATCGCCTCTTTCATCGTTTCGCTCACTGCCATCCCGGTGCTGTGCTCGATGCTTCTGAACCCTGCCGCAGGCCATGCGCACAAGGACGGCTTCATCACCCGCAATATGAAGTGGCTGCTGGAGCACACGCTGTTGCGCTTCGCACTCAATCAGCCCCTTGTCGTCCTCACCATCGCAATGGTGCTTCTGATCGGCGCATTCTCGCTGTATCCAAAAATGAACAAGGATTTCCTGCCCAAGTTTCAAGAGGAGACAGCGCTAGTAGCCGCCACCACCGCGCCTGGCACCTCGCTGGAGGAGATGAACAAAATCTCCGATGTCATCGAGCAGCAGATCCTAACCGTGCCGGAAGTTCGCAAAGTGGGCCGCCGTCTGGGCCGTGCAGAACGTGGAGATCACGTCGTTCCCGTATCCACTGCCGAGTTTGATGTGGATTTCCGCGAGATCGAAAATGAGAACCAAACCAAAGGTCGCAATCGCAAGGAGATTCTTGATGACATCAATAAGAAGATCAAAAGCGTCCCAGGTGTCTTTGCTGTTGTGAGCGGCCCGTTAGCTGATCGCATCGGCCACATGATGAGTGGCGTCTCTGCGCCCGTGGCAGTCAAGGTTTTCGGCCCTGATCTCGACAGACTACGCCAGCTAGGCATAGAAATTCAGACCATCGCCAAATCCATCCCCGGATTTCAAGACTGCAAACTCGACCAGACCTCCTCCATCCCGCAGCTCCGGATCGAAGCGGATCGTGACCGCGCCAAAGCGTATGGCATCGCGCCTGGCAAACTCAATGACCAGCTCTCCAGCCTCATCGGGGGCAAAACAGTTGCTGAACTGCGCGAAGGCCAGCGGCGTGTCAATCTTGTTATGCGGCTGCCGGTCGAGTGGCGTGATTCACCAGACAAAATTGCTGAGCTGCCTATCGAGATGCAGGATGATGGCGATGGTCGGCATGTTCAGCGCATTCCCTTGTCACTGGTTGCCGATGTACGCGAGGCCAAGGGCCCGAACGTCATCTTCCGAGAGAACAGCCAGCGCCGCTTCGCTCTCGCCATCAAGCCCACCGTGCGAGATGTGTCGAACCTCGTCGTGAAACTGCGGGAGGAAGTCACCGCCAAGGTGAAGCTGCCCGAAGGCTACTTCATCACCTTTGAGGGTGAGTTTCAGGCACAACAGGAAGCCACACAACGCATTGCGGTTTTCTCCTCCATTGTCTTTGTGGCTGTCTTCCTCATGCTCTACGGTTATTTCCGCAGTGCTTCGCTTGCTTTACAAGTGCTGGTGAACATCCCGCTGGCGCTCATGGGAGGCCTCGTCTTCACCTACTTTAAGCTGAACAACATCAGCATCGCGACGCTCGTCGGATTCATCGCTGTTGGTGGTGTGGCGGCGCGCAACGGCATCATGATGATTTCGCATTATCTCCACCTCATGACACATGAGGGCGAAGGGTTCACCCGCAAAATGATCGTGCGTGGCACGCTGGAGCGGTTGGTGCCTGTGCTGATGACGGCCCTCTCCGCTGGCATCGGCCTTATCCCGCTAGTCCTCGCGGCGGATCAGCCGGGCAAAGAGATTCTTCACCCCGTGGCCATCGTCATCGTCGGCGGACTCATCTCTTCCACTTTTCTCGATATGGCGATAACTCCCGCGATGTTTTGGCTGATTGGCCGAAAGGCTGCCGCCAAGGCCATCGAGAACGAAGCCCCTGCATCTCACTAATTTCCAACGCGACGGAGCCCCAAGCTTTCGACGCGAAGGCAAAACCAAACCAGAATACCAACATACCATGAAAAAGCTGCTCACCACCACCCTGTTCATTCTCTCTCTGGCTTTCACCGCCAGCGCCGCCGACAAAGACAAACACGATCACGAAACCAAGGCTGGCCCAACTGGCGGCAGGCTCATTACTGAAGTCGAACCCCATGTCGAGTTCTTCGTTAACAAGGATAAAAAGGTCGAAATCCGCTTCATTGATGACGCCATGAAGGTTGTGGCCCCTGGCACTCAGGTCATCAGCGTCACCCTTGGCGACCGCTCAGCTCCTACTAAACTGAACTTCACCAAAGATGGCGAAAAGCTGATCTCTGACAAAGCCGTCCCTGAAGGCAACGACCTCCCCACCGTGGTGCAAATCCGCGAGAAAGAAGGTGCCAAAGCCATCAATGAAAAGTTCAACCTTAACCTTAACGACTGCCCCACCTGCAAGAACAAGGAATACGCCTGCACCTGTGCGCACGGCGACGAGGAGAAAAAGAAATAACTGCACGACCGCAATCCGCAGTGCCGCTCGCCATTGGGGCGGCGCTGCTAGATCATTCGCCACCATGAACACATTCATCAAAATGGGCCTCCTGGTGCTTGTCGTTCTTTGCGTGGTGCCCGTCCACGCCGGGGTCGTGCCTCCGCGCGGCACCTGTATGACTGGCGTAATCCAAAGCGTCGATCATGCCAGCCGATGGATCGTCTTCGCGCAGAATGGCGGCCCAGTGCGCAGATTTGTTTACAGTCAGTGGGCCAAGTTCTGGCATGATGCCATAGAGGCTTCTCCAGACCGTTTGAAGCCTGGCATGAAGATCCGGGTCGATTTCCATAACCCGTTTTTCGGCCCCGATTTCGTCAGGCGGATAGAACTGCTGGAGCCAACGAACGGCGCAGGCGGCAAAAACCCGAAATGAGAGCAGAACACGATGCCGCATGAACCACCATCCTCACTCACATCGCTGGCGAAAGCGGCGCTTTATTTGTCGTTTGCCACGCTGGTCATCTTCTACTCCGGCGTACTGACCGGTGTCCTCACTTCACACCAACCAGGGGCGGTCATGGGCGATAGGATCGCCTTCATCCTCTGCCGCATCCTCAGTCCGGTGCTTGCCTTCAGTGCATGGCTGCTGGGTTTCATCGCAGTGCTGCGGCATCCCGGTGGCTCCACCTGGAGCGCCGTCACTGTCATGGTGCTCATCCTGATTTTCATACTGCTCCTTTGTTACAGCGCCTTGCTTGGCACCGCCGCTTTTCATCCAACCCATTGAGCCATAAACAATCAAAGCAACTTCCCCTATTAATTATGAACACCGAAAACCACGACGAATCCGAATCGAAATCCTGCTCTTCCTGCGAGCACGGACACGATGACACATCCTTGCCACGCAATGCACTGGTCATAACCTCCGGCGCTTTGCTCGCATGCGGTCTGCTGCTGCAATGGTTTAAGCTCGGACCACCAATGCTGCAAACTGTGAGCTTTGCCCTCGCCACTCTGGCGGGAGGCTTGCTAGTGGTTCCTGCGGCGTTCGGGGCACTCCTGAAGCTGCGTCTGGACATGAATGTGCTCATGACCGTGGCCGTAACGGGTGCGTGGCTCGTTGGTGAAGGTGCTGAAGGTGCCGCTGTGGTATTTCTCTTTGCCCTGTCGGAACTGCTCGAATCCTGGAGTGTCGGCAGAGCCAGACGGGCCGTGGCCTCGCTGCTCAAGCTCACACCAGAAACAGCCTTGGTGCGAGATGCGACGGGTGCTTTTAAAGAAACACCTGTAGCGGAAGTAACTGTGGGCACAGCAATCAGTGTGCGCAGTGGCAGCCGTGTTCCCCTGGATGGCAAGGTCATCACAGGCGATTCCGCTGTGAATCAAGCCCCCATTACTGGAGAGTCCGTGCCTGTAGAGAAAAAGCCCGGAGATCCCGTGTTTGCAGGCACCATTAATGGCGAGGGATCACTACTCGTGGAAGTCACCAAAGCAGCAAATGACTCCACGCTCGCGCGCATCATCAAACTTGTTGCGGAAGCTGAGGAGCAAAAGGCTCCCACACAACGCTTCGTGGACAAATTTGCCCTCATCTACACTCCTGCGGTGTTTGTCTGCGCGGTGCTCGTGGCTGTGCTGCCACCGTTACTAATGGCGGGTTCATGGTCGGAATGGGGGTATCGTGCGCTCGTACTGCTCGTCATCGCCTGTCCTTGTGCGCTCGTCATTGCGACGCCTGTTTCGATTGTCTCCGGTCTTACCGCACTCGCAAGACGCGGCGTGCTTATCAAGGGCGGTGCATATTTGGAGGCCGTGGGTAAACTGCGTGCTCTCGCGGTGGACAAGACCGGCACCATCACCCAGGGAAAACCGCAGGTGAGCGGCATCATCCCTTTTGGTGATTTGACTGAAGATGAGGTGCTGCGCCGGGCGGCTGCGATTGACACTCATTCCGAGCACCCGCTGGCGAAGGCAGTGGTTGCCGCAGCACAGAGCAAAAAGATCTCATGGAGTGAGTCATTGCAGTATCAATCCGTCACTGGACGCGGTGCCACCGCCGTTATCGACGGACATCCGCATTTCATCGGCAATCACAAGATGGCGCACGAAATGGGAGTGTGCAGCCCTGAGATTGAAGCAAAGCTTGCCGAGATTGAGGGACGTGGTGAATCGCTTGCCATCCTCGGCCACCAACCGCATGACGGCTGTGCCGGTGCCGTTCTCGGCATTCTCAGCATCGGTGACACCATGCGCCCGGAAGTTTCCAGCGCTCTTGCGCTGCTGCACGAGTCAGGCATTGAAAAAGTCATCATGCTCAGTGGCGACAACCAGCGCACTGTCGATGCTATCGCCAGACAAGCGGGCATCGACGAGGCCCATGGCGATCTTATGCCAGAGCAAAAGATCGAACACATCCGTCGTCTCATGACCGAACACCACTACGTCGGCATGATCGGTGATGGAGTGAACGACGCCCCGGCGCTCGCTCTCGCTAGCGTCGGCATCGCCATGGGTGCCATTGGCAGCGATACGGCAATCGAGACCGCCGATATGGCCTTGATGAAAGACGACCTCACGCGTGTAGCCGAAGCCATCACTCTGGGGCGTCGCACGCTTCGCGTTATTCAGTTCAACGTCTCCTTCGCGATTGCCATCAAAGCTGTTTTCTTGATTCTCGCCTTTACCGGACATGCCAGCCTGTGGCTCGCCATCCTCGCCGATACCGGAGCCACATTGCTCGTCATCATGAACGCACTGCGTCTGCTCGGTGGAGCTGGCGCACACGATGAATCTCAATAAAATATCACCAGATCATCAGAACCATGAACAATCGAAGGAAGGAAATTGCGAAGTTCCTCTGCGGAGGAGAAGCCTTCCATGCCGTCACTCATGCCTATCTATTTGTATCGGGCACCCAGTTGACAGTCATGGGTATTACCACGACACCGACACTAAATGCGGTCTCAGTTCTCCTGAGCACGGCGATTACAATTGCGCTTGGAATCTACGCATGGCGGCCCCTGTCCCCGCGAGATCCAAGCAGGTAGTGCCGATTTCCAAAACATGGGTCACTCTCCAATTTGGTGGCCAGCCTCTCATCATTCTTCATGACCTAGAGATGTTGATTGGCGGTGCTAAGCGTTAGTCATGTTCTAAATTTGCCACCTCCAAACTTTGGCAGTCGCACCTCACGGCTTTCTGCATTTTTCCGGTTCAAACAGAGGTCACTTTTTCTTTACATTGGGACAGTTTTTAAAAACTTGGAGGGGTTGGTCAAGGAGCGGAGTTGCACTGGATGAACGCACCAAACAGCGTCCAACCAAACCAAACGACGAAATCCTGAACCAATCATGAAAACAAAATTCACCCTCCTCGCCGCCACCCTTATCGTGGGCTTCAGTGCCAGCAATGCTTCAGCCAGCCCACCCAATTGGGACTTTTATGCCACGAAAGTGACTCCTGCCGTCAAGACTGCTCACGCAGCACGCAGTCCCGGCTTCAAAGGCTGCTTTGAGACCCGCACCAACGTCACCACTGGCCCGAATAAAGGCGGCGCTCAGGCGATCCCCAGCACCGTCTGCAATACCGGGTGCAACATGCCGCATGCGGGCAATGCCTGCTCCGCCAACGCACTCAAGCACTGCACCACCAAGGGCTGATCGCCTTGCCAGTCCGCCAGACTTCGGATGATCTGGCGGATTGAGTTCAACAGATCACCCGCCACTTTCCTGCCATCATGAACGATGACGAACTCCATTCTCTGATCCGCCAGTCCCACCCCAAGCTGGAACTGCCCGCTTCCTTCAATCGTGAAGTCTGGACACGCATTGCCGTGGCTGGCAAGGAGTCCTGGAGCAGCAAGTGGCATGCGATCGCGGATGCGCTGTTTCTCTGGATTGCCAAGCCCGCCCCTGCACTGGCCCTGTTTACTGTCATGCTCATGGCTGGTGCAGGTCTTGGCGGTCTTAACGTGAAAGAGAGCAGCGCATCCGCCCAGCGCACGGCCTACCTCGCCTCAATCAACCCGCTGCACTCCGAACACCTTTCCGCCCCATAATGAAACGTGGTCTGCTGATCCTCCTCCTGGCCCTGGCAGCCTTCGCCGCTGCTTTTATCATTACTCGCAATCAATGTGAGTGCTCTGTTACAACGCACCCAGAGACACATGATGGCGGCTCCCTGCTGCCAGAATTGGAATGGTTGCGTAGCGAGTTCAAGCTCACCGACGAGCAGTTTGCAAAAGTGAAAGAACAGCACCTCGCCTATCGGCCCACATGCGAAGCCCTCTGCAAAAAAGTCGTTGCCGCCCAAAAAAGCGTGCATGCTTTGACGAAAGCTCAAAGCATCGCATCTCCTGAACTGGCAGCGGCTCTGCAAGAGCAAGCTGCGGTGCGGGTCGAATGCCAGCAGGCGATGCTCAAGCACCTGCAAAAAACCGCAGCAGTCATGTCGCCGGAGCAGGCGCGGCAATATCTCGACACCATGCTGCCGCAGGTGATCGGAAGCGAAGCTAAACACCTGCCCGACGGGCACTAACCGCTTCCACCCGTTCATGCGTGCTTCCACCGATGACGACATCTCGCTCATGCAGCAGCTCGCCAGTGGCGATGACGTTGCCTTGAACGAACTCATGGCCCGCTGGAGGGAACGTGTCGCCGCCTTTCTGCTGCGCATGATCGGCGACTATGCAACGGCCCTGGATCTCACCCAGGAAACTTTTGTGCGGCTCTACACCAGCCGTCACAGCTACCGGGCAACGGCAGCCTTTTCGACCTACCTCTTTCACATCGCGGCCAATCTCGCTCGCAGCCACGCCCGCTGGAAGGGCAGGCATCCCACAGTACCTCTCACAAACGAAGAAGGCACACTGACCCATGACCCTGTGGATTCGCAGCTTTCCCCCGATGACGCCGCTGCTCTACGAGAAAAGACCGTGCTCGTGCATAATGCCATCGCTGCGTTGCCTGCTGATCTGCGTGAGGCACTCCTGCTTTTCACTGTCGAAGACATGAGCCATGCGGAAGTGGCGACCACACTTGGCTGTTCCGTCAAAGCCGTCGAAGTCCGCATTTACCGGGCACGGCAGGCATTGAAGAAGGCACTCGCCAGTCAACACCCATGATCTTTGAAAAATGTTTGAGGGGTTGGCGTCTTTGTGGAGTTGCAGTCAGTACCCGCCCACATCAGGCGATCACAAACAACAACAGACATCCCTCCATGAAACTCACCCTCACTCTGCTTTCCACCCTGCTCCTCGGCGCAAGCATTGCCTCCGCCATTGAAGGCGTCCCGGCGACCTACCCGCTCAAAAAGTGCGTTGTCTCCGGCGAAGACCTCGGCGGCATGGGCAAGCCTTTCAAAGTCACGCACGAAGGCACGGACGTGTATCTGTGCTGCAAGTCCTGCCTGAAGGACTTCAACAAAGACCCTGCCAAGTTCGCAGCCCAGGTGAAGACGGCAGTGAAGAAATAATGCCTCACCGGCAGCCATTTCAGGTGTCTCGGCCCTCCAAAGGCCGTTGCACCTGACATAGAAACCGTCATAATCCACATCAGCATGAACCGTCCCTGGATCAGACTCGCTTTTGCCGCCTTCTTTCTGATGGCGCAGGTGATGTCGGCTGCGATTCCGGTTCGGGCTGATGCGAAGCCGGTTTGCCAGATGAAATGCTGTGCTCCTGGCGCGGCATCATGCTGCTGTGCGGAGCCCGTTGAGGCTCCTGCGCCTACCGCACCGGTCAACTCGCCACCAGTGACGGGCCACGAACTTGCCACTGTGACATGGCTGATATTCACGCCTGTATTTCCATTGGCAACTTTCAAGGCGGAACCCATTGCAGGGTCCGATATGCACAGTGTCGCCACCCAGCGGCACGTCCGCCTGACGGTGCTGTTCCGCTCCATCTTGATTTGAGTCGGCGTCTCTGACAGACGCATTGTGCCCATGCCTCGCGGTCCCATGACGGATCATGCGTGTGATGGGCTTGGTTTCACGAACCCCGCAACGACTCAAAGATCATGCACTCATCCTTTTACTGGCCCGCATTTGCGCTGGCCCTGGCGATCACGGCTCGTGCCGATGATGCCACCCCCCAATTTATCAACCGCCTCATCCATGAGGCAATCACAACCCATCCCACCATCGAAGCGGCGGAAGCACGGACGCAAGCCGCCAGATCCGCCATCGGTGCCGTGCGCCTGTGGGAAGATCCGCAGCTCGGCCTCGGCACCTTGTTTGCCAATCAAATGAACCGCCAGTTCAATGGTGACATCCTTGTGGGCGTCGATCAGATGCTGCCGCGTCCCAAGCTTTACCAGGCGGAGAAGCGACGTGCCATTGCTGAACAGCAGGTACAGCAAGCCGCCAAACGGCAGTCGGCAAACGAACTCGCTCTCTCTGTCGCGCAGGGTGTGCTGGAACTGGCGCTGGCAGATGAGGTCGTTCGCCTGCAAACGGAGAATGTGGAATGGCTGCAAACCATTGTGAAAACGGCGGAAGAACGTGCCAAAAGCCCGGATGCAACCGCCACAGAGACGCTGCGACTGGAAAGCGAACTCGCCATGCAAACGCAGACGCTGGCAGCAGCTAAACGTCAGCGGAGTCAGTATGCCACCACCTTGAGCCTGCTGCTCGGGCGCTCGGTGGAGCACCAGTGGCCACCGCTTGCACTGCCAGTCAAAGCACAGGAGGTGCTCAACGCCATCTCCCTGAAGATTCGCATGGAGTACAACAACCCCAGGCTGGCCGGCCTGCGCCATCAAGCCGAGGGCGCTCAGGCAGCAGCAGATGCCGCACGAGAGAAGCGCAAGCCGGTGTTCTCCGCCGGGGTGCAGGTCTATGGCTACTCTCAAGGGAACACCCACGATATGATGACAATGCTCACGCTCAAGATGACTTTGCCATGGTTCAATCGGTCCGCCTACAAGGCTGACGTCGCACGGGCCGAGAGCCAGCGCGATGCCGCGCAGAGTGATTTGGAAGCCGAGCAGCGCATGCTCTACACGCAGATCACCAACATGCTGACACAGGCGCAGAACAATCGCCAGCTGGCTGATGCTTATACCACTGAGGTGCTGCCCAAGGCAGAGAAGACCGTCGAGATTTTACAAAACGCCTGGGTGTCCTCCAAGGCCACGCTGCTGGAAGTTCTCGAAGCACGGCGAGCACTGCTCCAGGCACGGCAGGAACAGAAACGGGCTCTCGCAGCACAAAACGTCGCAGCTCAGGCACTCGCGGCACTCACAGGCACCCTGGGAACCACCTCCTCGAATTAATTCCATGAAAAACTTTCTCATTGTTCTCCTCATCATTACCGCAGTCGGAGCAGGCTGGCTCTTGCGTGACAATCACTCTCCCGGCATGCCCGCTGTGGCATCCTCCGGGGAACGCAAGGTGCTGTTTTATCAGAGCGCCATGCATCCATGGATCAAGAGCGACAAGCCGGGACGCTGCACCATCTGTGGTATGGAGCTGACGCCCGTTTATGAAGGTGACAAGGGCTTCGATGCTGCTGACGGGGATGTCGTGCCGCTCACGCAATCCCAAATTCAGGTGCTCAAGGTGGAGACGGTGGAAGCAAAGAAGCAGCCGCTCATTAAGACGCTGCGTGTCGCTGGTGTCATCAGTGATGACCAGCGCCGTCATCGCATCCTTACCACCTATGTGGACGGTCGAATTGACAAGCTGTTTGCCAATCATCATGGGGTCGAGGTTGTGGCCGGGGAACCCCTGGCGTTGCTTTACAGCCCCACTCTGCTGCAGACCGAGCGTGAGTATCGTCAGCTCACTGGTGAACTGAGAAAGAGCACTGCGCTGCGACTTCGGCAGATGGGGCTCACGCCGGAGCAGATCGCGGCACTCCCGAGCAAGCCTGACGATACATTAAACTCGGAGATTCTCGCCCCTCTCACCGGCACGGTGGTCGTGCATGACGTCTTTGAAGGCCAGTATGTGACGGCGGGTCAGAAGCTCTTTGAGATCGCCGATTTCGACATCATGTGGTTCTTGTTCAATGCCTACGAGCAGGACATGCCGTGGATCAAAGTCGGGCAGACGGCGGAAGTCACCACCCCATCTGTTCCGGGCAAGGTCTTTGCTGGCAAGATCACCTTCATTGATCCGAATTTCAATGAAGCCACCCGCTCCACGCAGGTGCGTGTGGAGCTGCCGAATCCGCTTGTCGAAGGCCATCGCGAATTGCTGCACCGCCTGTATGCCGAAGGCGCAGTGAAAGTAGAGCTGCCGGAAGCGCTCGCAGTGCCAAAATCTGCCGTCATGCAAACCGGACCGGAGGCCGTGGTCTATGTCGATCAAGGCGGTGGTGCATATGCCCGCAGCGTGGTGCAGACCGGGCGGCGTGGCGACACCTTGCTGGAAATCGTTTCAGGCATCAAGGCTGGCGACAAGATCGTTACGAATGGCAACCTGCTCATCGACGGACAGGCAGAAATGAACCGTTCGTTTGCCTCGCCTGCCATGCCTTCAGTGCTGGCTGATGTGAGCGAGACGCAGCGGAAGGCCATCGCCGATTTCGTGAAGGTGGCCGATGCGATGGCGGCAGCCCTTTCCGCCGACAACCTCGCGGCCTTCAACAAAGCCAGCGAACCTGCGATGATGAAAACCGGCGAGATGATTGATGCGCTGAAGACAAATGCAGTCTTGAAGCCTCAACTTGATGCGCTGGACAAGGTGCGGCATTTTCATGGCTTCGACGACATCCAGAAGGCACGTGTTGCGTTTCACGCCTTCTCCGTCACCGCAACCGCCCTGCTGGAGCCGCTGCGCACCTCACATGGTGCCCCTGAATTCAAAGTGTGGGAGTGCTTTATGGTGGATCAAATCATTCCTGACGTGCCTGCCAAAGGCCACTGGCTGCAACTCAGCGGAAGGCCGGGACACAATCCGTATTTTGGCAAGGACATGCTGGAGTGCGTGAAGGAAATCAAACCTGGGGAGGCGCTGCCATGATTGAGCGCATCATCGGCTGGAGCCTGAAAAATCGCTTTCTCGTCGCCTGTGCAGCGCTGCTGCTCATTGCTATGGGCGTGCGTGCCATCTACCTCACCCCAGTGGATGCGATCCCTGACCTCACCGAGAACCAGGTACTCGTCTATGGTGAGTGGATGGGCCGTAGCCCGCAGGAAGTGGAGGACCAGGTGACCTTCCCATTGTCCACCGGACTGCAAGGTCTGGCGGGCGTGAAAGAAGTGCGGGCCACCTCAATGTTCGGTTTCTCGCTCATCACCATCATTTTCGAGGACAAGGTGGACACCTATTTCGCAAGAGCACGCGTACTGGAGCGCCTGAACTTTCTGCAAAGCTCCATGCCAGAAGGGGTGAAACCGCAGCTTGGCCCGGATGCCTCCGGGCTGGGGTGGGTGTATCAATACTACTTCGCAGTCGATTCTACACAGTCGGCCAACGGCGGCTATGACCTCGCACAACTGCGTTCGTTGCAGGACTGGTATGTCCGCTACCAGCTTGCCAGCGTGCAAGGCGTGGCCGAGGTGGCAAGCATCGGCGGCTTTGTGAAGCAGTATCAGGTTGAATTGAATTCCACCAAAATGCGCATGACAAACGTCACGCTCATGGATGTGATGACGGCTGTGCAGAACGCCAACCTCAATGTCGGTGGCAAGGTGGTGGAGGAAAACGGAGCCGAGTTCGTGTTGCGCGGCGTGGGCTTGGTCAAAACCCCTGAAGACCTCGAACTCGTCACGGTGAAGGCCATGGAAGGCACTCCGATCTATTTGAAGGACATTGCCACGGTGCAGATCGGCGGGGACTTCCGCCGTGGTGCGCTCGATTTGAACGGCCACGAAGCCGTGGGTGGCACGGTGGTCATGCGCACTGGCGAAAATGCCAAGGCAGTGATTGAACGTATTAAAGAGAAGATTGAACAGATCGCACCAAGTCTGCCCCCGGGTGTCACGATTAAATCATTCTATGACCGCAGCGAACTGATCGACAGCACCATCGACACACTCAAGCATGCACTGCTGGAGGAGATGATTCTCGTCACACTCGCCCATGTCATCTTCCTCTGGCATTTTCGCAGCATCCTCATCGTCACACTGCCGCTGCCGATCTCGATTTTGCTCTCATTCCTGCTGATGAAGGAATTTGGCATCACCAGCAATATCATGTCGCTCACCGGCATTGCCATTGCCATCGGCGTGCTGGTGGATGCGGCCATCGTGGTCACGGAAAATGTGATCCGGCACTGTGAAAAGGCCGAGGAAGTGAAGGGTTCCCGGTTGGATGCCGGCGAGACCTGGCAGGTGACGCTTGAAGCCTGCACGCAGGTCGGACGGCCAATCTTCTTCGCCATGGCGATTATCATTCTCGCCTTCGTGCCGGTGTTCGCACTCGCCGGCCAGGAGGGAAAGCTGTTTCACCCGCTGGCCTTCACCAAGACCTTTGCCATGATCGGTTCCACTCTCCTTGCGGTGACACTGGTGCCGGTGCTCTGCTCCCTCTTGGTGCGTGGTCCCTTCCATTCCGAGGAACACAACATTGTGATGAAGTTTCTGCTGCGCTTGTATGAGCCAACGCTCAATTGGGCGCTCAATCATCGCAAAACGGTCATTGCAGGCGCTTTCGTCATTCTCTGTGTCTCTCTGGTGATCGCCTTCGGCATGCCGCGCTCCTCAGTGAAGCAGCTTCGCGATGCAGGGTATCCGCGCCTGGCTGACACTGTGACCGGTTTTGGCAAAGAATTCATGCCGCCGCTAAACGAAGGCAGCCTGCTCTACATGCCTGTGATGATGCCGAAAACGGGCCTCAAAGAAATCCAGCGTGTCATGTCCTGGCAGGACACGGTCATCGCTGCAACCCCTGAAGTCGAATCTGTCGCAGGCAAACTGGGCCGCTTTGAAACCGCCACCGACCCCGCACCCACTGAGATGCTGGAGACCACCATCATGCTCAAACCCGAATACATCGCGGACGGCCGCTGGAGCGTGAAGCGCAATCCCGCCTGGCGTGATGGCATGACGATGGAAAAGCTGAAAGCCGAGCTGACCGAGAAAATGAAGCAGGTGCCCGGATATGTACCCGCGTTTCTACAGCCCATCGAGAACCGCATTCTCATGCTCTACACCGGCATCCGAGCCCAGGTGGGAGTGAAGATCTATGGCGACAATCTGGATAAAATTCAGCGCAAGGCCTTCGAGGTCGAAAAGCTCATCAACCGCATTGAAGGGGCGTCAGGCGTATCGCCGTCACGGGTGCAGGGGAAGCCCTATCTCAATGTCCAGGTGGAGCGTCAGGCCATGGCTCGCTATGGCCTCGCTGCCAAGGATGTGCTGGACGCGGTTGAGGTTTCCATCGGTGGCAAAAATGTCAGCACCACCATCGAAGGTCGGCAGCGCTTCCCCATCCAGATCCGAGTGCAGCGTGGCGAACGCGATGACATCGAAAAACTCAGCAGCATCCTCATCGCCACACGCTCCGGCATGAGCGCCCCCAGCACACCGGCTGCGGGCATGGCGGCGGCAGGCAGTGACCCCACCATCGCCTACATCCCTCTGGGCATGGTCGCGAAGATCACCCGGGAAGTCGGTGCGAATGAGATCGCCAGTGAGAACGGACGCCTACGCTCCTATGTGCAGGCGAATGTACAAGACCGTGACCTCGGCGGCTTCGTACAGGAAGTCGAGCAACAGCTCAAAACCATCGACTGGGAAGGCATGACCTACAAGATGACCGGGGAGTATGAAAATCAGCGCCGTTTTGTGCAGACCATGCAGATCGTCTTCCCCATAGTGCTGCTCATCATTTTCGTGCTGCTCTACATCGTCTATCACAGCGCACTGGAGGCCGCCCACGTCATGTTGGCCGTGCCGTTTGCTTTGAGCGGTGGCGTGCTCTTGCAAAAGCTGCTCGGCTACAACTTCAATGGTGCCGTATGGGTCGGCTACATCGCCCTCTTTGGCACAGCGGTGCAAACGGGCGTCGTTATGGTCGTGTACCTAGAAGAAACCGTGAAAGCCCGCATGGAACAGCTCGGCAAGGCCTTCGCCTATTCCGATCTCGTGCAAGCCGTGAAGGACGGTGCCCGCCTGCGCCTTCGTCCAAAGGTCATGACCGTCGCAACCATCGTCGCCTCGCTATTGCCCATCATGTGGAGCCACCGCCAGGGAGCGGAAGTCATGCAGCCCCTGGCTACACCTGTCATCGGCGGCATGATTTCCAGTTTGATCCACATCCTCATTGTTACACCTGTCATCTTCCTCTGGCTGCGTGGACGTGAGTTCAACAAAGGCTCACTGCATGAATCTTTTGGGTAAAGCATCACTATTTCAGAGCCCAGACGTTTAGCACCGATCAAACGTGTTACCACTGCAGGCCCCAACGGTGAGCAGATGTGCGTGCTATGTACATGCGCAAACCGATCTTCAATCCGCCGTACACGGTGTTCGCTGCTTCCCGATGGACAAGGCACCATCATGGTGAAGGAGGTGGAGTTGAACCAGCTCAACTCTGGACTCTCGTACTCTTTACGAAGCCATGTCACTTCCGCCACTCATAACGAATCGCAAGGATTGTTGAAAGCAGTCGCGGACGAAATTCTGGCTGTACACGCGAGAAACTGACAAACTGTACGACTCTGTACTTGAGGTGTCTAGTCGCTCCGTGAAACCACAGTTGCCTCATCAGGCTCTCTGTACAATTCGCTCAGATGATGTTTTGTACAACGGCCATGGATTTCCCGAACCAACGGAGGGAACCGTTGTTCTGGCTTGGCAGATCAGGGTTGTACAAAGCAATGGCATCCCGTACACGTAGTGACTGCATTCGATTTGTACGGTTGCGCCGTCACCATTTATCTCCCCTTCACTTCATGCTGCTTCCGTTCTAGTTGCGAATCACTTTGAAGAACTGAAAATGCATGAGCAGGCACAACACATGGAAGAGTGTGGAAACGGTCTCATTCACGATATGAGGCATGTCTCAGGATGATCAAAAATTATGAACTCAAGTTTTTGAGCCCCTTTGATATTCTATTTATATTATTCATTTTCACCCACTTAAGCACCGTCTAAAAGCCTACCCTTGGGCTTATGAATTGAGCACCTCAGCTTCCCAAAGTTCGCCCAAAATGCGAAAGCTTGCACGCTGAACGAAAAATTCAGGTCCGATAATCCACCGTTTTAACCAGGGCAAATCATTGCGATTTTAACTCTGAAGCGCTGGATGATTCGTGACGGGTAGCGCAATGCCGCTGCCCTGCTCTTTGCCATCTGACACATTCAAAAGCACGCCCTCAATGGAACGTGCTTTTTATTAATTTACAAACTGCGACACGTCCATCAGTAAACGGCCATGGGGCCGGGGATGATGGCTGAGAACTGCCCCTATGGAGTTCCCAGAATAGCGAGTGGGCGAACAGGTGCGGACGCGAGTCCAATTCCTGTCGCTGCAGTGATCGGTTGAAAGCAGTCCCAGTCGCATCCGGCAGTGATAAAGCCGGATGCGGTGAAGCGGGATAAAACGTCGTCATCTTGGGCAACGAGGTCCAGGATGATGGCAGCACAGATGGAATGGTCCAGGAACACCAAGGGTGTCCGAATCGTCGTAACCTGAAAGCGGCGCAATCTCGTTGACGGGGGGCTTCCAAGCCTCACGAAACGCCGCAGCCAAAAGGCACCGGGACAATGCCCCAGGGAGTGTGTGACATCTCCCTGGATCACCGGCCGTCCCCGGCGAATGCACCCGGACCGTCTCCATCGTCAATCGCCCACTCGAAACGTGGTCACCTCCGTCGTGTCTCTCCCAGGCGCAATCCAGGAGCAGGATATCACCCGCATGACACCGGAGGGCAGGACGTCCGACCAAGCAAGTGCGCCTCTGTAATCGAGGCGAGATGCCAAATTCGGACGGGCATCACGAAGACTTACCCAACTACAAGTACATGATAACGAAACCATACATCGATCATTGGAAGGATCTACCCTTGGAGCAATTCAAGAAGGAGGTCTTCCACCTTCAACGGCGCATCTTCGGCTTATCGCAGAAAGGAAATCGCAATCAAATGCATCGCTTGCAAAAGCTGCTCCTAAGCAGCTTCGCAGCCCGATGCGTTGCAGTACAAAAAGTAACAGAGATCAACCTCGGCCGTAACACCGCCGGGATTGATGGCGAGAAAAAGCTCACCGATCCGCAAAAGCTGCAACTGGCGCACCGTCTTGATGTACATCAGGATATCCTGCCAGTACGCCGCGTCAGGATCCCAAAGCCAGGCAAAAGCGAGCAACGACCGCTTGGAATTCCCGCCATGAAGGATCGAGCACTACAGGCGCTCATAGCGCTAGCGCTCGAACCCGAATGGGAGGCCCGGTTCACTCCGGGCATGCATGGATTCCGCAAAGGTCACAGCACGCACGATGCCATCGACATCATTCGGGCGAGCATTCAATTTTCACCAAAGTGGGTTCTGGATGCTGACATCCAGAAGTTCTTTGACCGTGTGGACCACAAGGCCCTGCTGGCAAAGATCGACACATTCACGACACTGGAACAGGCGCTGCGCCGAATCCTCAAGTCGGGATGCTTGGAGGGGGAAGTCATGTCCCCCACCATCGAAGGGACTCCGCAAGGTGGCCCCCTCTCACCATTGCTCGCCAACATCGCTCTCTGTGGACTTGAAACAGACCTGATCGAATACTTCCAACAGGGAGTAACCAGGAATGCCAAGAGACCAGAACGGATGCCTGTACTGGTCATGTATGCCGACGACTTTGTTGTCCTTCACAAGGATCGCAACATCATCACCGAATGCCGGGAATACATCTCGGCCTGGTTGGTCAACATGGGGTTAACCATCCACCCCGACAAGACCCGCATCACGCATACGCTGGACCTCGAAACAGGAAGCGCCGGCTTCAGTTTCCTTGGCCACCGCATTCAACAATTCCACACCGGGAAATACGCCGTGAAAGCGGCATTCAAACAGGTCTTCACCCGGATCAGTCCCGCGCCTGAAGCACAGGCTCGCGTTTACCAGCGGATTGCCACAGTCATCGACAAGATGCTCTGCGGAAGTCCCAATCGAAGCACCGGCCGCCAGGCCGAGGAGGTTCTGATACCTCAGCTCAATTCGATCATCCGGGGATGGTCCAACCACTTTCGTCACTGCAACGCGAAGCACAGTTTTAGCCGCCTGGACAACCAGGTCTGGTTCAAGCTGTGGAAGGCCCTTCGACGCAGGCACAAGAAGCGTGGTCGCCAATGGACAGTGCAACAGTTCCTCAAGATGTCCGATGGGAAGTGGCGGTTCAACTGCCCTTCCTGCAAGGACTCACAAGAGCAACTGGTAATGCGCCTGTTCGCCGAGACCCAGATTTTCCAACACATGCAGCTCCGCAAAGGCAAGTCGTTCTTCGACGGCGACTGGGCCTACTGGGGGACACGACGGGGGAACTATCCCTCCATCCCCTTAGAGCTGACGAGGCTTCTCCAAAAACAGCACGGCAAATGCCATCGCTGCCACTCCATGTTTACCCGACACGACAAACTCCACGTTTGTACTGAATGGGTGGACGTGAGGGACAAAAAGAAGCCCGTACAGAGATTGGAGCACCAAGCATGCGATTCCAACAGCGACGCTTGAACAGTGCGGCAGCAATGCCCGCTGTTGACGCTGCCAGCAGCCCGGTGCGCTGAAAGGCGCCCGCCGGGTTAAAGGACCAGGGTTGTCCGCGAGGACAGTCCTGGACCACCTCTTTCAACTACGGTGATGGTGGGGAAGTCCCCCGCCGTCGCCTCTCTTTCGCGCTTCCCAAAAAGCGCGACGTGGCTCGGCCATTCCGAGCAAACGAAACAGTGAATCCCAGCCACCCCTGTGTCGGCAAGGAATTCCCATGCCCAGAAACCCCATGCATTAACAATTCTCAATCAACATCAACCCTCAGTCAGCAATCCCCCCTGTCAGCAACAAACCCATTCCGAAACCTATGAACCAAGAACCAAACGACCAACATCACCCTGTGGCCACAGCCACACCAGAAATGAAAGAATTCGTTTCCCTCCAACACGCAGCCTCCTTATGTGACATCAACGAGATCACACTCAGGGGCTGGTGCAAGAAGAGGCACATCAAATGGAAACGCGTCAAAATCGGTAAGAAGCCCCGTTGCTTAGTACGCATTTCGGATGTCCGTGCCTATCTCACTAAACGGAATCCTTCCACTGTTGGCAGAGTCGAATCATCGCCAGCCATGCCAGTCCAAGGGGAGAAGGCCTCGGCATCTCATGCACCTCCAGATGGGCCACAGGAGCCGGTCCGCGTCATTGCTCATGACTCACCATTAGCGACACCCGCACAGATTCCGGCAGGTGTCGGTCAAGTAGGGTCTGAGCAGAATACTACTGAGACAAATTCGACTGCTCTTTCGCTGAGCGAGGACGCCGCTGTTCCTCAATCCTCTGTGTCCGTAAAGCCAGCTACTTCACGCCCGCCGGCATCGCTGAAGCAAAAAACGAGACCGCAGCAGATGGGATCGTCAGGTCTGCTGATGCATCGCGCCAAAAACTCCATGCGAAAATTTGGGGCAAACGAACTCTGTAAAATCAGCGCGTGGATCACACAGCGTCTAGCGAAAAAGTTTGCATCGAACATCGCCCCCACTCCTTCCGAACAACCAACTCCAGCATCATGAGCGCAGCATCACAATCCTCAGTTACCGTTCAAAATCATACAATGGAGCCTTTGCGCTGGCTCCGTGTGGAAGAGGCTGTGCGCACACGCGGTATATCACGGAGCCTTCTGTACGAGTTCCTTCGCGACGGCAAAATCAAATCATCACTCTTGCGCAAAAAAGGCAACGTCCGGGGCATTCGACTCATCAGCGCCGAGAGCTTGGATGCCTATATCGAGGCACATGTGCTGCCATGGTATCCAGAGACCAAAGGACCGGAAGCCGCAGGCAAAACTCCAGACGGCTGATCAGCTTACTCGCCGTCGGACTGTAGGGTGGTCGTAAAAAACGAACACCGCTGGACGTGGTCGGACATGTTCTTAGCCATGTTCTTAGTTGACCTTCCAAACATGCCTACCACGTTGATTTTCAACGTGGTGGCAGAGGGGAGATTTGAACTCCCGACCAAAGGCTTATGAGTCCTCTGCTCTACCCCTGAGCTACTCTGCCATTGCGATGGCTCCTGAGGTAGGGTTCGAACCTACGACCTAGTGGTTAACAGCCACCCGCTCTACCGCTGAGCTACTCAGGAATCATTTCTTTTTCCCTCCCGAAGAAGGGGGCGAGATTGATAGACGGTCCTACCAAGCGCGCAAGTATTTTATCACAATGAATTGAAGTGTTTTTTCAACCCACTGCGTTTGCCTGCAGCAAAGCGGGCAGCAGACCACGCTGGCGGTAGAACTCCACCTCAGCCTGCCCTGTGGCTTCCAGGTCGCTGCGGATCGCTGCGGCATCACGCTCTCCAGCGACGTGCTCACGGATGAGCGCAGTCTTGCGTGCCTGGAGATCGAGGAACTCAATGTCCACCACCGGGGTCTGGGGCCATTTGCCCTCGGCCTGGCCCGCTTTGAGCACCTGCTTGAAAGGGACCCCGGCTTTCTGAGCCTGGGTCTTCGCTTCATTGATGCCGGCATACCATTCGGGGTGCACGATACGGTAGTAGTCACGCATGGCCTGCTTGTTGTAGTGGATGACGAGCTTGCGGCCTTCCACCTCAAGGAAGGTGGTGCCACGGAAGGAGTCAGCGTCGATGGTGTCCACAAAGAGCAGTTCCTCGCGGTCCACGGCAAATTCCCACTTCAGATCCCAGAGAAGAAGACCTGCGCTTTCCAGCAGCTCGCGCACAGCCCAGCCGCCCAGGATGGCCAGCTTCACGGTATGCAGGAAGTCATCGCTGCTGAGTCCGGACATCATGAGGGCCTCCTGCTTGCTCACGGCACGGTCTTCGGGCTCGTACTTGCTGGTGAGGTCATAAATCGGGCGCTCCAGCATCTCCCATACACCCATGGGCTTGGAGAGGCCCAGTTCCTGCTCATAGCTGCGTTTGGCAGTCTCGCTCAGGCTCTGATATTTCTTCAAGATGGAGGAGCCGCTGGTGACCCCAAAGCGCACGATGTACTCCAGCGGCACCACATAGGTGGCGCTCTGGTGAAACTGCGCATAGTCAAAGACGTGCGTGCCCAGCAACGTGCGCTGCGGCGGGTGCATCACGGGAAAACGGCGCACGACATTGTAGCAGCTGGGATTGGCAGGCAGGCCGGAGCGTACGATCTCGCCGGTGACCGCGTCCACCATGCCAATGTGGTGCGTGGAGGCGCCGCGCTCCAGCATCAGTTCCAGGGGGCCGGTCAGCAGTTCCTTGCGCCAGGCGGCGTCCATGGGGGTGCTCTCGATGGCAGCTTTCACGCGCTGCCAGGTCTCCGGCTGACCAAGGCGGGAATACATGGCGTGGCGGAAGATGGCGCGGTTGAGGTCATTTCCCTCGATGTTGAAAATGGAGCCCACATCGAAGACCGAGCCTGCGGGGGTGGTTTCACAGACGACAAAACCCGGGTGATCCGGCACGGCGTAGAGGTTCTGCACGGAGCCGCGATAAACGGGCTGGCCGAGCTTGGAGAGGTCGAGATGCGTGGGCGCTGGGGCGGGATGGGACATGGTTGCGGGGAAAAACAACGGATTCCGCCCCTGTGCAACTGCGAACAGAGAAGCGCGAACTTTGAACTTTACACTTTGAACTTTACACTTCCGGCCCAAACTCCGCCCTTCCATGTCCGAAGCCGCAGCCCCCTCCCCCGCCTCCCTCGATTTCATCCGTGAAATGATCGCCTCCGATCTCGCCGCTGGTCGGAACGGCGGCCAGGTCGTGACCCGTTTCCCACCGGAGCCCAACGGCTACCTGCACATCGGCCATGCCAAGAGCATCTGCCTGAACTTCGGCCTGGCGCGCGACTTCGGCGGCGCCTGCCACCTGCGCTTCGACGACACCAACCCCGAGAAGGAGGAGCTGGAGTACGTCAACGCCATCAAGGANNGGCCACGCCAAGAGCATCTGCCTGAACTTTGGCCTGGCCCAGGAACACGCTCCGAACGCGCGCTGCCACCTGCGCTTTGACGACACCAACCCCACCAAGGAGGAAGTGGAGTATGTGGACAGCATCATGGCCGATGTGAAGTGGCTGGGCTTTGACTGGGGCACTCATCTCTTCTACGCCAGCGACTACTTTGAAAAGCTCTACGCCTTTGCCGAACAGCTGATCACCAAAAGGCTGGCCTATGTGGATGACCAGACGCATGAGGAGATGCGCGCCAATCGCGGCACGCTGACCTCTCCCGGCACCCGCAGCGCAGGTGCAGACCGCAGCGTGGAAGAGAATCTGGACCTCTTCCGCCGCATGCGGAAAGGCGAATTCAAGGAAGGCGAGTGCGTACTGCGTGCCAAGATCGACATGGCCTCTCCGAACATGAACATGCGCGATCCGGTGATCTACCGCATCCTGCACGCGCACCACCATCGTACGGGAGACGCGTGGTGCATCTACCCGATGTACGACTACGCGCACCCGCTGAGCGATGCCCTGGAGAGCATCACCCACAGCCTTTGCACGTTGGAGTTTGAGCACCACCGCCCGCTGTATGAATGGCTGATCAATAACGTGGACGGCCTGCCCGGCGCCCCGTACCAGCGTGAATTTGCCCGCCTGAACCTGACCTACACTGTGATGAGCAAGCGCAAGCTACTGCGTCTGGTGAAGGACGACCTCGTGAACGGCTGGGATGATCCACGCATGCCCACCATCAGCGGGATGCGCCGCCGAGGCATCACCGCCGCCGCCATCCGCAGTTTCTGCAAGACGATCGGCCTGACGAAGTTCAACTCGCTCACCGAAATCGCCCTGCTGGAGCACGCCATCCGTGAGGACCTCAACAAAGTGGCCCAGCGCGCCTACGGTGTGCTACGTCCAGTCAAGGTCGTGATCACCAACTACCCTGAGGATCAGGTGGAGTACTTTGAAGCACCAAACCACCCCGAAGATCCCGCTGCAGGCACACGCCAGGTGCCGCTGTGCCGCGAGCTCTACATCGAATCTGACGATTTCATGGAGGTGCCAGTGGACGGCTTCCACCGACTCAAGCCCGGCGGCGAGGTGCGCCTGAAGTTTGCCTTCTGCATCATCTGCCAGGAGGTGATCAAGGACGCCGCAGGCAATATAGTGGAACTGCGCTGCACCTACGACGACGCCACCCGTCACGGCAAGAAGCCAGAAGGCCGCACCAAGCCCAAGGGGATCATCCACTGGGTCAGCGCCCGCCATGCCATCGACGCCACGGTCCGTCTCTATGACCGCCTCTTCACCGTTGAAACCCCGGATGCCGATGCCGGCGAAGACGGTGACTTTGCCCAATTCCTCAATCCAGCATCGCTGGAAGTCATCTCGAATGCCAAGCTTGAACCCTCACTGAAAGAAGCCGCTCCCGGCAGCCTCTGGCAGTTTGAGCGTGTGGCCTATTTCTACGCCGACCCGATCGATTCCAAGCCCGGCGCCCCCGTGTTTAACCGCACGGTGACCTTGAAGGATGGGTGGGTGAAGAAGTAGGAAGCATAGATCCAAGGAGGTTGCACACTGCGCTCGCCTAAGACCGGCACTCGACATTCTCTTTTCACACTGGAGCTCTGTCTTTTCACAAAACAGATATGCGCCAGCCAAACTGCGAAAGTCTTTTCTGGCGCAAAAGCTAGCCTCAATTCGGACACGCGATTTCCCTGATGCCTCCCCACCAGCCAGGGCATGATTTCTCAGGCTCTTGAGACATCGTTGTGCTCAGTCCGCCCCCCTCCAGGACTGAACAGATGATACGCTTTCCGAACTGGTCTAAGATCAGCGACATATCCATCCCGTGAACATGCCCTGCGAAAGCGCAGCCGTAGCAGAGGATGTTCACGATCTCTGCTCCCCATAACATTGCCGTCTTCACCCACACTGGAAACTTCTGCCAAGAGTAAATTCAAGCATCCTCACACAGAGTCCCCCGCTGAACTCGATCCGATGCTGCGAGCCCGCAACGTCGGATGGCCGTGTGCAAGGCCGCGCTGATCATCGACATTCTCTAGGACAAGACCGCGGCTTCGGAGGCCACACGCAGCACGCGCCCCCTGCCTGAGATCGAGCAGCAGAAGGACGACTTCATTACCTAGGGCACCGAAGCCCTGCGCAGCCTTCCACTCGATCTGGCCCATCAGTTTGAAGCACGGGAGAATCCCCTGCTGGCCAAGGTCGGCGAACTCACCCAGCACGTTGACATTTTTAAAAAAGCTCACCGCTATTAAGGCAAGGACTTGCCGGAAGGGATTTGCCAGCATTGAAATGACTCATTTAGTCTGGCCATCTTGCTGCGCTCGGTTCGTGGTAGCCATGTACAACCAGTTCATCGCAGAGGGATACTATTGAGACTTGTATAATAGCCTG
>DDFC01000031.1 GCA_002336895.1 Verrucomicrobiaceae bacterium UBA1938
CGCTGCCGCCCTACTCTCCGGAACTCAATCCGGTGGAGCGCGTGGGGGATCTGATCAGGGATGCCACAGGCAACCGAGTGTTCGGCAACCTCAAGGAGATGGAGGCGGCCATTGAAAAGGAGATCAAGCCGCTATGGAGCGACCCCCAGCGGGTGCGCTCACTGGTTGGCGACGGCTGGCTCCGCTCTCAAGTAAACGCTATCTCCGATTGAGAAACAGACCCGTTTTTAACTGATGATGGTATAAACTCTGCGTTGTTAAATCCGGATGCTTGTCGAAACAGTTGTCAGGGGGTCTTAAGTTGTCTTTCCTTTCCGTGCCTTCCGTGTATTCCGTAGGCCATCCCCATGAACCACTGGCTCCTCAAATCCGAACCCGACGTCTTCTCCTTCGACCACCTGAAGCAGCGCCCGAAGAAGACCGAGCCTTGGAACGGTGTGCGCAACTACCAGGTGCGCAACATGATGCGAGACGACATGGCCCTCGGCGACCTCGGCTTCTTCTACCACTCCAGCTGCGACGTCCCCGGCATCGCAGGTGTGGTCAAAATCGTCAAGGAAGCCTACCCCGATCCCACCCAGTTTGACCCCTCCTCCGAATACTTCGACAAGGGCAGCAAGCACGAAGCCCCCCGCTGGCTCATGGTGGATGTGAAATGGGAGGCCGACTTCAAAACCTTCGTCACCCTCGACATGCTTCGTGCGGACCCCAAGCTCGCCGACATGCTCATCCTCCGCCGCGGCAACCGCCTCTCCATCACTCCCGTCGAGGCGAAACACTGGGACCGCATCTGCAAATTAGGCGGCCTGTAAAGTGGTCCGCACAGTCCCCTGTGCGGCGCTCCGCCACTTTCTCTGCTCCGCGCTAACCTGACCACGCACATGCGAGCTAGGTGCCAGCACAAAGGTATGCACCTCGCGAAGCGCGTCGAAGGCAATCCTCTCTGCGATTTTTAGCATTGTATAGTTCAATGGACCGAGCAGGCCCCTTCATGCGCCAGCCTTAAGCCGACAAACTGCGAGTAAGACCGGGTGCTCAGTCAATGCAGCTTTTCGTTGGTGCTCATGATGCTCTCTCTTTCGCCACTCTGCTCCGCCAGACACCAGCCCTGAAGGGGCTGCGTAACACAGCCCAAGGGTCAGCCGAGCCTAGGCGAGGCGACCCTGGGTATGAGACGCCTTTCCGGGAAGCAAACCCAGCACCCCGCCACACACCCCGCCCACCAGCAGCGTTTGCAAGGAGCTCCGCCGAGCTAAGAGCGTGCCGCAAGCTCCCAAAACCAACGAACAACGCCTTTAACTGAGCGGCACACCTGCCCCCCCCCACTACTTATCCACCACCATCTCCGTCACACTCACCGTCCCATAGCTGAATCCCACACTCAGGTTCGCCTTCGCCCGCGCGATGGACGCATGCTCATACGTCTTCACAAAATCGCCCACCTTCACCGTGGCTTTGCTGCCGCGCAGCTCCACGCGGACCTTCGTCCACGCATCCGCCTTCAGCACCACCGCCTTCTCATTCCCTAGCGAGATCGACTTGTGGTCCTTCTCCTCTGGCGGGAAAGCACGCACGCCCATGCCTGCTGCGGAGAAAACCAGCCGGAAGACATGCCCCTCGGCGCTGTTCGCCGTGAAGATGATCGTCTTGTTTGCCGCATCTGGTTTCACCGCGAAATGGATCGCCGCATCCGTATAAGCCAGATCATAAAACAGGATGGGCCCATGATCTTTGTTCTTCTTGTACAGCGCATCATCCTGCGTGCAGGTGGCGCTGCCTTCCGCAAACTTCCACTCACCGCGCATGGCACGGCGGCCTTCAAAGCTCGTCGGCAGAAACTCATCCTTCAGCAGCGGAGCCTCTGCCGCGAAGGACGCAGCAGCGAGGAAAAGAAACAGGGCGGCTTTAAATTTCATGGCAGTGTCTTGGCGATCTTGTTGAAACCTTCGCGCACCGTTCCATCCGCACTGATCAGTGGCTGTGGATTCTCCACCCGGCCCAGCTCACGCACACCCGGCGCGTCCTTGGTCTTGTCTCCCAGGTCCGCCTTCATCGTCTCCGCGTGCTTCTCCAGCTGCGCCACGATGTCGGCATGCTCCGCCGCCACATTCTTCGCCTCGCCTATGTCCTCATCGAGATTGTACAGTTCCTTCTTCCCCAGATGCAGCTTCCACGCACCACTGCGCACTGCCTGCAAGTTGAAGCCCGCATAGTAATAAAACACATCATGCCCCTTAGCTTCCTTCTGCCCGAGCAGCACGGGCGAGATGTCCTTGCCGTCCAGCTTCAGCTCTCCCACGCTCTTGCAGTGCGCCACTTCACCAAAGGTCGGCAGCCAGTCCATGTGCGCCGTGATCGCCTTGGTCTCCGTGCCAGCAGGGATCCGGCCCGGCCACCACGCGATCGTGCACACGCGGATGCCGCCCTCCAGCGTGCTCCCTTTGCTGCCCCGCAGCGGCGTGTTGTCCCCCCCTTGATTCAGCGGGCCCCCGTTGTCGCTGGTGAAAACGACAAGCGTGTTCGAGTCCAGCTTCAGCTCCCGCAGCGTGTCCAGCACCTGGCCCACCGACCAGTCCACCTCGATGGCCCAGTCTTTCTGCAGGCTGATGCCTGACTTGCCCATGAAATCCTGATGCGGGTAATGCGGGAAATGCACTGCATTGTGCGGCAGGTAGAGGAAGAAAGGCTTCTTCTGATGCTCGCGGATGAACTTCACCGCACGCTCCGTGTAGCGGCGGGTGAAGGTGTGCTGCTGCTCCGCCTTCACACGCTCCACCACATTGTGGTCCTCGATCAGCGGCAGCGGTGGCTGCGCAGGCCCCTTGATTCCCGTCTCCGGCTCTGCGTCGGCCTTGGCAGCTCCTGCTTTGCCTTTGGCACCGGCCTTCGGCAGCGGCTGGTCCGGGTTGCTCTTCGAGCCCTCGGCTCCCGGCCCCATGTCATTGGAATAGGGAATGCCATAGTAGCTGTCGAAGCCCTGATTTGTCGGCAGAAACTCCGGCTGATCGCCCAGATGCCATTTGCCGATGCACGCCGTAGCATAGCCCGCACCCTTCAGCACTTCGGCCACTGTCGTCGCCTTCGGGCTCAGTCCCACAGCCGCTGCTGGAAACAGCACATGCGGCACCGGCAGCACCCGCTTCGGGTAGCAGCCCGTCATCATCGCTGCGCGTGATGGCGTGCACACCGGCGCGGCATAGTGATTCGTCAGCTTCATCCCCTCCTTCGCCATGCGGTCCAGATGGGGTGTCGAGATTTTGGCCCCAAAAGGCCCGATGTCCGCATAGCCCAGATCATCAATGTTGATCAGCACGATGTTCGGCGTCTCGGCGGAGAAAGCAGAGTTCAGCAGGGCGAATGAAGAGAGAAGAAGAAGCAGGGGTTTCATGAAAAGAAGAAGTCGAAAGTTTAAGGATCCACCAGCTCAGGATTGTACATCACATTGCCCTGAGGAATCGCAGGCGTCACGCCGTCGGCGGGGAAGGTGGTCTTCACGATGCCATGCAGCTGCTCGGCCAGCTTCGCCTGCACTTCCGCCTGCTCCGGTTTGTCTGCCAGGTTGGTCAGCTCCTTGGGGTCCGTTTCGTGGTCGTACAGCTCCTTGCCCGCCTTGCCTTCATCCCATTCGGTGTAGCGATAGCGGTCTGTGCGCAGCGCATAGCCAAAGATTCGTTTCCCATCATCGCCCTTCGCGGCGCTCGCGCCCATGCGTTTGAAGCCACCACCACGCACCACCTGGCTCAGCACCCAGCCGCGTCCTTTCACCGTGGGGTCCTTCAGCATCGGGGCCAGGCTCTGCCCCTGGAGATTTTCGGGGCCCTTCACACCGCAGAGTTCTGCCAGCGTCGGATACAGATCGATCAGCCCCACCGGTGCCTGCGCCACTGCGCCCTTCTTCATGCCCGGCGCAGCGATGATCAGCGGCACGCGTGCGCTTTCCTCAAAGAGGCTCTGCTTCTGCCACAGGCCGTGCTCGCCCAGGTGATAGCCATGATCACTCGTGAAGACCACGATCGTGTTCTCAGCCAGTCCAAGACGATCCAGCGCATCCAGCACCTTGCCCGCCTGTGCATCCATGAAGCTGATCGCAGAAAAATACGCCTGCACCGCTTGGCGGCGGAGGTCGTCCGTCAGCTTGTCCTGTTCCTTCTTATAGCTGCCTAGCGCTGGTGCGGGAAGGTCCGCCTGATCCTCCTTCACTCCCTGCACCACCGGCATCTGCGCTTCGGGGTAGCCCTTGAACCACTTTTCCGGCGAGACATACGGCGTGTGCGGACGGAAGAAGCCGACGGCGAGAAAAAAGGGCCGGTCCTTCTCCTTGGCGCAGCGCTCCAGCACCCACTCGGCATCCTTGGCCTGCAGGCCGTCCGTGTGTTTTTCATCCGGCTCCGGAGAGGCATACCAGCTCAACGTGCCGCCAAAGTTGCCGGGCAGCAGGGAGAAAATCTTCGGATGCTCCACCAGCCGGTCACAGCCTGCGGGATTCAGCTCCATTTCCCATGAGGCCGGATCATCATGACCGTTCGTCCCTATCGAGTTTGGCACCCCATAGTGATAAAGTTTTCCGATACGCGCAGCAAAGTAGCCGTCTCTCCGGAAAGCCTGTGGCAGGCTGATGGCCTTCGGAATCGACTGTCGGAAGACTTGAGAGTTGGTAAGGATTCCGGTGCTGTTCGGGTAAAGCCCCGTCAGCATCGAGTTCCGGCTCGGGCCGCAGAGCGGGAACTGGCAGTTCGCATTCTGAAAGCGCACCCCCCGTGCGGCCAGCTTGTCCAAGTTCGGGGTCTTGACCAGCGGGTGCCCGTAGCACCCCAGGCTGTTGTTCAGGTCGTCCGCCATCAAAAAGAGAACATTCGGTCTCTGAGCGGCTTGTAACTGCGAAGTGAAGACAAATACAGCGGTGGCGAGAAAGGTCGGGAGTCTCATGCGGCGGGGTGAAACGCGCCAGATCGGGTCATCTTGCCTGCTAAACTAGGCATGCAGCCACCTCCCGAGAATTAATAATCAGCAAAGCGAACAATAAAAACCATAATTCGTGGGCTGCCGAGTGAAACCTTTAGAAACTACCAAGAAGTAATTCTTGCTTCGAACCTTCAAATTCCCTTAGCCTGAAGCCTATCGCTTTATTTCTAATATGAAGTTTCTACGCTCTTTCCGTCGCTCCATAGGCTCACTGCTGACGGTCTTGCTGCTCATCTGGCAGATCGGTCAGCCACTTCAGGCGGCCACTTTTGTTTGGAACACCAGCGCTCCAGGAACCTACAACTGGACAGATGCCGGCAACTGGAACCTGTCATCCGGATTCCCAAATGCCATTGATGACGTCGCCAGCCTGACTGCGAGCACCAGCGGTGTCCAGACTGTCAATCTCAACCAGCAGATCACCCTCGGCACGCTCAACATCGGCGATAGCAGCGGCTCGGGCAATGCGGTCACCCTCGCCACAGGCACCATCGGCGCGCTGGTCATGGATTCGAGCAGCGGCACTGCGGCGATCAACAAGAGCGGCAACGGTCTCGACGTCATTTCTGCCAGCACAGTCTTCAACGACACACTGGCCATCACCAACAATTCAGCGTCCGGCACTCTGACGATCTCAGGCGCACTGCGCTCCACCATCTCCGGCCTCACACTCAATGGGACAGGCGCTGTGACGACGGGCTCGATCGACATCTCAGGTGTCATCGGCACCTCAGGGGGTCTGACCAAAAATGACTCCGGCACCGCGCGTATTTCCGCTGCCAACACTTACTCGGGAGCCACGACGGTCAATGGCGGCACCCTCATCCTGAATGGGACGACCGCACTGCCCGTTCGCAGCGCCGTCACCATTGCCAGTGGTGCCAGGCTCGACGTCCAGCAGGCCCTGACCATGGGGTCGCTCAGTGGTGCGGGCGCATTGGACAACTCATCCGGTACCAATCGGGTCATCACCATTGGCAGGGACGACACCAGCACCACCTTTTCAGGCACCATTTCACCAACCACCACCTCCCGCGTGGCGATCACCAAGATCGGTGCAGGCATCCTGACTTTTGCCCCTTCGACCAACAGCACCTTCACCGGAGCCACCATCATCAGCGGCGGTGGCATCGTGCTCGATTTTGCCAGCATGTCCGCAGGCAGCATGTGGGCCAGCACCGCCACCACCATCTCCGGAGGAACTCTGACGGTGAAAGGAAAAAGCGGTCTTGCCGTGGCGCAGACGCTTGGAAACTTCACCCTGGGTGCCACCGGGGGCTCCATCATTCTGGATCCCAACGGCAGCACCTCCGGCACCACGCTGACCCTGGGTACTTTCACAGCCAGCACCTCCGGCAGCGCTCTGCTTGTTCAGGCGCCGGCCAACACCACTGTCAAGGTGACGACCACCAACGTCACCAACGGCATCTATGCTGCTGGCAGGGCTGTTTTCACTGATGGTGCGGGCAATTACAACTGGCTCAGCAATACCGGCGGCTCCTCTCCCTTCACCCTGAGCGGCCTCGGCACAGGTGTGGGCTCCACCCCGGCCTATACCGGTGCCCTGCCTGCCACTGGCGGCACCACCACTGCCAACTACACCCTGAGCGGCAGCCTCGCTCTGACGGGTGCCTCCACACCAGGAACGATCAAGATCACCAGCACAGCTGCCGGTCAGATTTTGGATCTGGGCACCTTTGGCATGACCATCAACCAGTCGGGTGTCCTGGTCACCGGCACAGACGCTTACTCGATCAATGGAACCTCCGGCACCCTGTCCAGCACAGGCACCACGGATTTGATCATCCATCAGTACAATTCTGGCGGTCTGACCATCAATGCGGGCATTTCAGGCTCGGGTGCGCTCGTCAAAGCCGGCACGGGGGTTCTCACCCTCGGCACCACCAACAGCAATACTTTCACCGGTGCTGTCTTCGTTGATGGTGGCACCCTGAGCTTCAGCAATGTGGCCGCTGCGGGTGCTGGAAGCCTGGGCAATGGTTCCACCACAGCTGTGACGCTGCGGGATGGTGCTACTCTGCAGTACACGGGTGCATCTGGCACCATTAGCGGTGCCGCGACGACGGCAGGAGCACACACCTATGCACTTCAGGGCGGCAATGCCACGTTTGACGTCACTCTGCTGACGGCCCTCCTCAACCTCGGAGGCGTGGTCTCGGGCGCTGGCGGACTGACCAAGGTGGGATCAGGCACGCTCGCTCTCAGCGCCCTCCCGACCTATACGGGGGCCACCACCATCAACGGAGGGGTTTTCCAGATAGGCATCACTTCATCGACGGGCGGTATTCCTGATCTGAGTCCGGTGATCCTCGGAAGCTCCGGCTCTCTGGACATCAATGGCACGGCGGCCAGTCAGACCGAGACGGTCGGCTCCCTCTCGGGCTCCGGCACCATCTTCAATTCCAACACCAACGCCAAGACCCTCGCGGCTGGTGGTGACAATACCTCCACCACTTTCTCAGGCGTTTTTGCTGCCTCCGGCTCCATCGCGGGTGGGGCTGCCACCGGTGTCGCCGGAAATGTGCTCAACAAGCAGGGGACTGGCGTGCTGACCCTGTCAGGCATCAACAACTGGACCGGCGGCACAAACATCCAGGGCGGTGTCATCCGTTTTGGAGTGGCGCAGGCGCTCAATACCACAGGCACCGTCACCATCGCCGTAGGCACGGGCCTGCCGGCTCTCCTGGATCTGAACGGTTATAATTTTACCTCGGCGGCCATCACCTTTGGCGGCACCAGCACCACCTCGACTGCGCAGGGCACGCTCAATCTCGGCACCGCCACGCTCACTCTGGGTGGGACGCTCACCTACACCAGCACAGGCAACCCTCTTGGCGCAGTCATCACGGGGACCGGAGCCGGCAACATCACCCTCAATGCAGCACGTACCTTTGCCGTCGCAGACAGCACCAGCGTGCCCTCCTCAGGCGGGTATGAACTCTCCGTCTTCGTTCCTGTCGGCGGTGCCTTCACTTTGACCAAGACCGGTGCTGGCAATATGCTGCTCGCCGGCAACAACACCTTTGCCGGGCTCACCGTCCAGAGCACCGCCCCGGGCGGCACCCTCGTCCTCACAGGAGACAACACGGGAGTCACGGGAACGATCAATGTCAGCAGCGGCACCCTGCTGCTGGACTACTCTGGCTCCACGACCAGCAAGCTCAATGCGGCCAGCCCCCTCTCCCTCCTCGGCGGGACCCTGGCCCTGAATGGCAATGCCTCCACCAGCATCACCCAGGCTTTTGCCAGCACCACCTTTGCCGCCGGCGCTCAGGCTTACATCACTCTCAATCCTGCCGGTGGTCAGGGGCTGGCCTTGAATCTGGCGGCGCTCACCCGCGCTGCAGGTGGCGGGCTGCTGCGTGTCAATCTCGGCTCGGGAACTCAGAGCGCCACGAATGGAGTCATCACCTCCACCACGAATGATGCCACCACTGGCCTGGTTGGCACCGGCGGGGGCTGGCTCACCGTGACCAGCGGTGGCGTCACTTCCTTTGGCACGGTCTCCGGTGGCAACATCATCGCCGCCACCACCACCATCCAGGACGTGGTGACCAGCTGGCTGGCTGCTCAAAACATCTCCGACTCCACTGGCTTTACAGGCACGCTGGACACTGAGACCAGCATCAACAGCCTGCGCTTTAATTCCTCCAGCGCCTCCAGCATCACCATCGCGCCGGGCGGCCTCTTGAGAATTGACAGCGGTGGCATTTTGCAGACCTCCGGCACCGGCCTCACCACCATCAGCGGCGGGCGCATCACGGGCAACGTGGGCAGCGAGCTGATCTTTACCACGGACAATCTCAGCCAGGGCCTCTCGGTTTCATCCAACATCACCGGGGGCACTCTCGTGACCAAGGGCGGTGCGGGTACGCTCACGCTTTCCGGCTACAACAACGCCACCGGAGCCTTCAGCGTGCTGGGTGGCACCGTGATCGCTTCCGGCGGTTTCGCCGTGGGGGACACCCAGGCGCTCACCATGGCCGCGCAGGGCATGGCCTCTGTCTTCAGCCTGCCCAGTGGCACCACGGAAACCGTCGGCAGCCTGGCGGGGGGCAATATCGGCACGGCCGGCGGCACCACGGTCGCGCTCGGCAGCAACAGCACCCTCATCATCAATGAAACATCCGCGACGACTTACTCAGGCGTCTTCACTGGCGACACGACCACCACCATCATCAAAACCGGCGCGTCCACCCTGACCTTCGCCGCCAACGGCGGCACCGGCTTTGCTGGCACATTGCAGATCAATCAGGGCATCTTCCTCCTTAACGGCAACGTCACCCAGTTCTCAACCACGGTCCCGGTCGCCATCGTGCTGAATGGCGCGGGTGCATCACTCCAGATCAACAACGACCAGTCGGCCGGCATCAATCGCATTCCGGACACGACCCCCATCATCATGAGCAATACCGCAGGCGGACTCGGGGTTTACGCCACCCGCACCGCTGGCACCTCCACCTCTCTTGAGACCCTTGGCGTCCTGACCTTGAACGCAGGGCAGAACACCATCACGGCTGATGGCAACGCTGCCTCACGCATCGGGGGCCCGAAATTCGCCAGCCTGACTCGCAACAATTTTTCCACGGCCCTCCTCCTGGCACGCAACTTTGACACCACCAACACCCAGCAGGGTAGGATTGTCTTTGCTGCCGATCCCGGCGGCGCGATCGGCGCAGCTGCTGCTGGTGCCGGCACGGGTGCCACCACCTACAGCATCTACCCCTATTTGATCGCTGAAAACACAGCTGCGGCGCCCGCTGTGACAAACGTTGGCAACTCCTTCGTCACCTTCGTGGACACCACCTCGGGTCTCCGTCCGCTGAATATCGCCACGGAGTACATACAGGAGGCGGCTGGGTACAATGCACTCACAGGAGCGGCCACAAACAACGTCCGCTTCACCACCGGGGCCACGCTCACCGGTTCCGCCACCGCCATCAACTCCCTCGTCATCGACGCCGCCACGGGGCAGACGCTCACCGGACCTGCAAGCAGTCTGCAGATCACCAGCGGCGCCTTCCTCTCCACCAATGCGGTTGCCAACGTGCTCGGGGGCTTCACGGCTCTGACCACCGGAGGCACCCCCTACTACGCCTATGTCACCAATGCCTCAGGCTCTCTCACGTTGAACTCCCCGCTCACCACCGCCACGGCGCTGGTAAAGTCCGGGGCGGGCCTGCTCGTGCTGGGCGGCACCGGCAATGCCTTCACCGATCTGTATTTCAATCTCGGTCTCGTGCAGGCCGACTCCCTCGCCAGGCTCGGCAGCGGCGCGCTGAATTTCTACGGCGGCGGTCTGCAGTTCGCCGGCGTTTATGATCCCTCATCCAAAACCATCACGGTCGGCAGCGGCGGGGCCGTCTTTGACACCAACGGCAGCAGCATCTCCTTCGCCAGTTCCATCGGCAACAGCGGCGTTGGAGGCATCACCAAAAATGGGGCCGGTTCTCTGACGCTGAATGCAGCCTCCACCTTCACCGGCGGAACCATCATCAATGCCGGGCGCCTGATCCTCGAGGGTGGCTCAGGGCGCATCTCCGCCACCTCCAATCTCACCCTCACTGGCAGCGGCTCTTTGCAGCTCGGTGGTGCGGCGGCGGTCGATCAAACCGTGACCGAGCTCATCAGCTCCTCCGCCACCGCCTCCCTGGTCGGCGGAAACAGTTCGGTTTCCACCCTCACCATCAATCAAAACACCACCACGACTTACTCAGGGCTGATCGGCGGTGCTGGCGCCAACGAAAACAACATCGCCATCGTCAAGACCGGCCTCGGTACACTGACCCTCGGGGCCACCGCCAGCACCTTCACCGGCGGCATCACCATCAAGTCCGGCTCCGTCATCGGCGGCAACAATTCCAACACCTTCGGCGCCAGCAGCAACGTGATCACTCTCGGAGACACAACCGGCAGTGCGGATGCCAGCCTCACATTCTTCAACACAGCCTCGGGCTACGCCAACCCCATCGTCGTCGCGGCCGGCAGCACCGGCGTCGCCACCATCTTCCTTGGCACCACCACCGGCGGCCCGGTTCTCAGCGGCGGCATCACCCTCAACAAAGATCTCATCATCGCCAAGGAAGGCACCACCGGCTCTTCGTCCATCACAGGCGGCATCACAGGTTCGGGCAGCATCATCATCAGCAATAATGCCACCACGGGAACGATCACCCTCAGCACCACTTCCATCAACAACACGGGCACCATCACCAACAGCGGCCTGGCCACCGGCGCCACCACCATCAGCGCCGTCATCGGCACAAACGTCACGGGTGTCATCCAGAAGAGCCTCACCTCAAACCTCACACTGGGCGCAGTGGCCAACCTCTGGACCGGCGGTCTCCTGATCAAGGCCGGCACGGTCGTTGGCGGCAACAATGCCAACACCTTCGGTGACAACGCCAACATCATCACCATCGGCGACTCCTCCGGCGCCTCAAACGCCACCCTGCAGGTCACCAATTCGCTCACTTATCAGCAGGCCGTCACCGTCGCTTCTGGCAACACCGGCACCGCCACGCTCATTCTCGGCACGGGCACGGCCAGCGTCATCTGGAATGGCCCGGTCACTCTGAACAGCCATGATCTCACCATCGGCAAGACATCCACCACCGGAAGCGCCCAGCTGAATGGCGGCATCACCGGCACCGGTAACGTGGTCGTCAACAGCACGGGCACCACCGGCGCCATCACCCTCGGCGTCACCGCCATCAACAACATCGGCACCATCACCAACTCCGGCACGGCCACTGGCGCGACCACCATCAGCGCCGATGTGGGCTCCAATGTGGCCAATGTGATCCAGAACAGCAGCACCTCCGCCCTGACCCTGAGCTCGGCCAGCCTCAATGCCGCTGCATTGACCGTGAGCCTGGGCACTCTGAACATCACCGGATCGACGGCTGCTGCCCCCGCCTTCACCAGCCTCACCGTGGCCGCCGGCAGCACGTTCAACACCCTCAACACCGTCGGGCAGACCCTCAGCCTCACCAGCCTCAATCTCGGCGCAGGGACGGGCGCGGCATCCCTCGGCATGGAGCTCGGCTCCACCAGCAACTATGACTCCATTGTCCTCACTGGCGCGGCCACTACGGCCGGCAGCGTCAACTTCAGGCTCACCAGCATGGCAGGTTTCGCCCCGGGCACTTACGATCTGATTTCCGCCACCAGCGGCCTCAGCGGCGCCACCTATGGCATTGGTTTCATCTCATCGGCCCTCTCCGGCTACACCTTCTCCATCTCGGCCACGGACAGTCTGGTCCGGCTCACCACGGCTGCCTCCACCGGGGACTTTTACTGGAGCGGTGCGGCCGGCACGAGCTGGGCCGGGTTCAATGGCACCACCTCCAATTTCACTTCGGACCTTGCCGGCACGTTGAACATCTTTGGCACTCCCGGCGCCGCCGACAGCGTCATCTTCAGCGCCAGCGGCCTCTCTGGAACCTCGCTCAGCACGACGCTCGACGCCCAGTTCAGCATCAAGGATCTGACATTTAACAACAACCTGGGCTCCGGGCCTCTCAGCTCCATCACCATCGCCGCAGGCACCGGGGGATCTCTGACTCTGACTCCAGCCGCATCCACCAGCGGCATCACTCTTCAGGCCGGAGCTCCGGCCTCAGTCACCATTTCCGCCCCGGTGGTGCTCGCCGCTGCTCAAAGCTGGACTGTGGCAGATGCCGCCTCGGTGCTCAACGTCTCCGGCGGTGTCACCGGAAACGGCTTCAATCTCACCAAGCTCGGAGATGGCATCCTGCAGCTGACCACGGCCAATGCCTCGACTTACAACGGTGTGACCACCATTCTCGGCGGCATCCTCCGGGCCGGTTCCGCGACAGCCTTCAGCGCAAATTCCGCCGTCGTCATCGGTGCCGGCGGCAGGCTGCAGATCAATGGCTTCAACAACACCATCGCCTCACTCGCCGGTGTCGCCGGTGCCATCGTCGAAAACGGCAGCGCCGCCACCGGCGTCACGCTCACCGTGGGTGGGGACAACTCCTCCACCACCTTTGCAGGCGTCCTGCAGAACGGCGGCGCCGCCAATCTCGCGTTTGTCAAAACCGGCGCCGGAGCGCTCACCTTGAGCGGCGCCAGCACCCACCTTGGCAACACCACCGTCAGCAACGGCACCCTCAATATCACCGGCTCCATCACCGGCAACACCACGTCCTCCACGCTGGTCTATGGCGGCTCCGTGGCAAACACGATCGTCAACGTCAGCGGTGACATGACGCTCTTTGCCACCACCGGTGGCAACAGCGTCGGTGGCGCGGCCGTTTACAATCAGACCAGCGGCACCGTCACCGTTTCTCCCGGCACCGGAAACACTCAGTATGTGGCCAGGGCGGCGGGCTCCTACGGCTACTTCAACCTGACCGGCGGCATCTACAAAAACGTCAACCGGTTCGACGTCAATGGCGCGTCCAATCTTGGCAGCGCCCTCACCCCTTCCACCGCCTCGGTCGGGGTGGTTTACGTGGGTGGCACCGGGCTTCTCGATCACACCAATGCCGAGTGGTTCATCAACGGCTACAGCCTCGGGCAGATCACGGTCGCGGACAGCGGTGTGATCGATCATACGGGCTCCACCCAGCCCTTCGCGCTTTTCATGGACAGCACCACGGCTGGCGGCGCTTACGGTGTGCTCAATGTGGCGGGGGGCAGTGTGATCACAGGATCACAGCCGGTTCGCTTCGGCAACAGCACCACCAATGACAGCGGCAACTCGGGCTTTGTAAATCTCGCGGCCGGCACTCTCAGCGTCGGCACCGCCATCAGTTCCAGCGTGAATCCATCCGGCGGCAACAACGTGTATCTCAATTTTGCGGGCGGCACTCTGAAAACCACCGCCGCCATCACCAGCTGGGTTCCGGCCTCCAACGCAGGCATCACCTACACATCCACACTCTTTGGTGCCGTTGACAACAGCGCCATCTCCGGTGCTCCCTCTTTCACCGGCGGGCTGACCTTTGACAGCGGCGGCTTCAACAGCTCTCTCGCCCAGCCGCTCACTGCGGCCTCGGGAGTCGGCGTCACTCAGGCGGACATGACCGTCGTCGGCGGCAGCGGCTACATCGGTGCTCCGGCGGTGGTCTTCAGCAGCACCGGCCTGGTGGCTGGCGGCACCCCGGCGGCAGGTTATGCTTTGATCAGCGGCGGCGCCGTCGTCGGCATTGTGATCACCTCACCCGGCGCGTATGTCAGTGGCACCACGCCTTCCGTCACGCTGTATGGAGGTGGCGGCGCCGGAGCCTCGGTCACAGTGGGATCCTTGACCACTTCGAATGTGTCCGGCGGCCTCACCAAGATCGGTGCCGGCACTCTCACCCTGTCCGCTGCCAACACCTACACCGGCGGCACCACCGTCACCGCCGGGACCCTGGCCCTCGGTGTGAACAACGCGCTCGCCGCCACAGGTGGCGTCACCGTCAACGGCGGCACGCTGGATCTCGCCACTTTTGCCAATACCGTCGGCGGCCTCAGCTTGACCAGCGGCACCATCACCGGCAGCTCCGGCGTCCTCACCTCCACCACCGACTTCGATCTCCGCAGCGGCACGGTGAATGGCGTTCTCTCAGGCGGCGTCGGTGTGACCAAGACCACCTCCGGCACCGTCACGATCAATTCAAACAACACCTTCAGCGGTGCCGTGAATGTCAATGCCGGCAAGTTGTCCTTTGCCTCCAGCGCCAATCTCGGCAACGCCTCCGCCACCAACACCGTCGGCGCCAATGGCGGCACCCTCAGCTACTCGGGCTCCGGTTCCGTGGACCTCACCTCCAGCCGTGTGCTCACGCTGGGCTCTTCCGGCGGCACCATTGAAACCACCAGCTCCACAGGCGTCCTCACCATCTCTGGCGGCATCAGCGCCTCCAGCACCGGAAACCTGACCAAGACCGGCGCCGGCACTCTCGTGATCTCCGGCAGCAACAGCTGGAACAGCGGCGCCAGCACCGTGACCGTCAGCGAGGGCACGTTGCGTGCCGGCTTTGGCACCGGCGGCATCAGCGCTCTCACTGTCGCAGGCTCTGGGGTGATGAGCTTCCAGAACAGCGTGGCAGAAGCTCTCACGCTCACCTCCGGCGCCCTTCAGGCGGCCGGCGGTGCACGGCTCGGCTTCGAGCTTGCTGCCTCCGGCACAAGTGACCAGATCATCAGCTCCGTCGCTGCTGTGGTCAGCGGCACCATCACGCTCGATTTCTTCAACCTCGCTGGATTCGGCGCCGGTTCGTACAACTTGATCTCTGCGCCGGGGGGGCTGGATCAGGCCGTCTTCGCTCTTGGCAATGCACCCGCAGGTTTCAATTACACCATCAACACCAGCGCCACTCTGATCAGCCTCGACGTGGTCTCCTACGTGCCCGTTTACTGGACGGGCAGCCAGTCAAACTCCTGGGCTGCAATCAATGCAGGCCCGCTCAGCAACTGGGCCACCGACTCCGCCGGCACGACCAACTACACCACGGTCCCCACCACGACGGACACCGTCATCTTCAGCGCCGCCAATGCTTCAGGCACGGCCATCACCACCACGCTCGACGGCAGCTACACCCTCGATGGTCTGCAGTTCATCGCAGCCCCCTCCGGAGTCACCGCCGTGACGATCAATCAGGGAAGCTCCGGCGTTCTCACCCTCGCCCCCAGCAGCACCTCCGGCGGTATTCTCGTCGGGCCAAATGCAGGAAACATCACCATCACCGCCCCGGTGGTGGCTTCCAGCTCCCAGGTCTCCGCACAAACATGGAGCGTGGATGGCACCGGCACCTCCTCCCTAGTCGTCAGCGGCGCCCTGACCATCAACGCTTTGATCAATAAAACCGGCGCAGGCGCCCTCACCCTCAGCAGCGCTGCCAACACCGGCTCCGGCGGGCTGACGCTCACCGGCGGCACCCTCAACATCAATGCCAGCAATGCCCTCGGCACCGGCACCTTCACCATTGCTGCTGGCACCACCATCAACAACACCTCCGGTTCCACCGTCAGCCTCACCACGGCAAACAACCCGATGAACTGGAATGGAAGTTTCACCTTCACCGGCGCCAGCTCTTTGAACCTCGGCTCGGGCAGCGTGATCTTGGGGGCCGGCACGACGGTCACGACAGCGGCCAGCACCCTCACGGTCGGTGGCTCCATCGGGGATGCTGGCGGCAGCCGCTCGCTGACAAAAGCCGGTGCCGGCACGCTGGCCGTCACAGGTGGCGTCTCCATCGGTGGCAGCCTCTCCGTCACCGCCGGCACCGCCACCTTCGGCGGAGCCTCCAACTCCATCGGCGGCACGCTCACCATCTCAGGCACCTCCTTCACCATGAATGGCACCACCGCGGTCGGCGGCGGCATGAGCCTCACTGCCGGCACCGCCACCCTGAATGGCAACGACACCATCTCCGGCTCTCTGGACATCACCGGGGGCATTCTGAATTTGGGAGGCACCAACACGATCAACGGCGGCGTCAATCTCACCGCCGGCACCTTGAACATCGGCAAGGCCGGCTCCCTCGGGGTGAATGCGGTCACCATCAACGGCGGCACCATCGACAACACCTCGGGCGGCGCGCTCACCCTGAGCACAAACAATCCCTTCAACCTGAACGGCTCCTTCACCTTTGCAGGAACCAGCAGCCTCAACACCGGCACCGGCGCGGTGACTCTGCTGAGTTCCTCCACCATCACGGTCAGCGCCGGCACGTTCACCCTCGGTGGTGTCATCGACGATGCCGCCGCCCTTTTCAGCATCACAAAAGCCGGGACCGGCACTCTGCGCCTCGCCGGCGTCAATGTTTACGATGGCGCGACGATCATCAATCAGGGCACCCTTGGTTTTGACACCGCTCAAAACCTCAGCTCCACCACAAACGCCCTCGTCTTCGGCTCATCGGGCTCCACCACGACCGTGGGCTCGCTGGACCTCGGCAGCGTGAGCGCCACTTTTGGCGGCGGTCTCGTCGTCCAGAACACCTCCGCCTCCAGCAATGTCATCACCATCGGCTCGGGCATCACGTTGACCACCAGCAACAACGTCGGCATTGGTTCCACCGCCACCTCCGGCACCCCCACCACAAAGCTCCAGGTCACGGGTGCCACTGGCACTTGGAATGCCTCTTTCGCCGGGGCCAACTTCCGTGTCGGTGGATCTGCCACGGTCGCCAGCACCTCCTCCCTCGACATGTCCGGTGTGGGCTCCTTTGTGGCAAACCTCGGCAGCGGCGCCTTCCGCCTTGGCAGTTCAGATTCAGGCAGCGTCTCTGACACCGTCACCGTTCTGATGGCCTCCACCAGCACCATCACGGCCAGCACCCTGGATGTCGGCGGATCCACCGCACATGCAGGCACCGCTACTCTCACCCTTGGCACGGGGGTCACCACGGTCAATGCTGACGCAGTCAATATCGGCGGTGTCTCCACCGGCACCACGACTGTCCGCAGCAATGGCGTGGTCAATTTTGCACCGGGTGGCACCGGCACGCTGAAAATCCGTGCGGTGAATGGCACGGGCGCAGCCACCATCAATCTGGTCAACACCACAGGCAGCACCAACGGCAACCTCTCTGGCACGGCCTCCTTTGCCGGCAACAGCGTGGACATCCTTGCCGGCACCCTCACCATCGCCAGCCGGGCTCCCACGGCCACCACCAACACGGCCAGCACCACAGGGACGATGACCTTCGACACCGGCACGCTCGTCGCCACCACCGTTGCCCTCGCCAGCCGTGCTGGCTCCTCCCTGACCTCGGGTGTCGTCACTGGAAACCTCACCATCGGCGGCACCACTGCCGGCACCACCGCCACGCTGACCACCGTCAACATGAGCACCAACTCCGTCAGCACGGCGGCCTCCACCGGAAACGCCGTCTCCACCCTCGACATCAGCGGGCAGGGCACCGTCAGCATGACCACCCTCAACATGGGCAGCCTCAGCGTCAGCGGCACGGGCGCTGTCAGCAGCGGCACCCAGGCCACCCTCAACATCGCAGGTTCCGGCGCGGTCAGCATCACCACGCTCAACATGGGCGTCAGCACCCTCGCTGCCGCCACCGGCACCGGCGGCACGACCGCCACCATGAACATCAACGGCTCCACGACGACCGTGGGCACCTTGAACATGGCGGTCAATTCCGCCACTGTCGCCGCCACTCTGGCCACCACCGGCACCGCCACGATCAATCTCAACAGCGGCACCCTGCATGTGACTGGAAACCTCACCATGGGAAACACCACCGTCAACGCCCTCAACGTGGTGAACAACACCATCGTCATCAACGGCGGCACCCTCACCATCGATGGCAATATTGCCGCCACCAACGGGACGGGCGCTGAAACCTCCACTCTCACGCTCAATGGTGGCGTGCTCGACATGACCGGCGGCACCATCGGCGCCACAGGCAATCTCGTCACCAATTTCAATCTGCAGCAGGGCATCCTCAAAAACCTCGCCGACTTCAATGCGGGCGCAGCGCTGGTCAAATCCACCACCGGCACTCTCGTCCTCGATGGCACCAATGCCTACGCCGGTGACACGACCTTCGCCACGGGCGGCGGCACCATCCAGCTCGGCTCCAGCAACGTCATCCCGGACGGCACTGGCAAAGGCAACCTCGTCACCACAAACGGCATTGTGAACATGAACGGCTTCAGCGACACCGTGAACGGCCTCAGCGGCACTGGCACCGTGGACAATCTCGCCGCCGGCACCTCCAGCACGCTCACCGTCGGCGGCAACAACGTCTCCAGCACCTTCAGCGGAGTCCTGCAAAACACCGGCGGCAGCACCGTCCTCGCTCTTGTCAAAACAGGCACCGGCACCCTCATCCTCAATACGGCAAACTCATTCAACGGCGGCACCACCATCAGCGGCGGCATCCTTCAGGTCGACAATGCGGGCGCGCTCGGCAGCGGGGCTGTCACCTTCAACTCATCCGGCATCCGCCTCGTCGTGGGCACCGGTCTCAATTTCACCAACGCCATCATCATCGGCGCCAATGCAGGGGCCGCCAGCCGTGGTCTTGTCGAAGCGGGCGCCGTGGCTGGCACCTCCACCATCTCCGGCCCCATCACCATCAGCGCGGCAGCAGCCTCCGGCGGCCACTTCTCCGCGCCCACTGCGGGAACAATTCTCAACATCACGGGCGTCATCACCTCCTCCGTTCCCGTTGTTGTTCGTGTCGGCACCGTGATCTTCTCCGGAGGCGGCACGGGTTACACCGCCATCACCAACAGCCAGGACACGACCGCCATCGGTGCCAGCAATGGCCTCGCCACCACGGCCACCCTCACCATCGGTGGCAGCGCCGCAGGCATATTTGACCTCGCAGGTTACAATCAGTCCCTCGTCGGCATCGTCAAAGGCGGCAGCGGCGCCACCATCGGCAACAGCTCCACCGTCTCCGACTCCACCCTGACCACCACCGGCACCTCCACCTACGCCGGCGTCATCCAGAATGCCGTGGGCAGCGGCACCCAGAAAACAAACCTCGTCGTCAATGGCGGCGCTCTCACTCTCACTGGGGTCAACACTTACACCGGCACCACCACGGTCACCTCCGGCTCCCTTCTCCTCAGCGGCGGCGGCACCGCCACGACCACTCCTCTCACCGTGACAGGACCCGGCGCTGTCTTTGACATCAGCGGCGTCACCCCCGCCACGGCCACCATTGCTTCTCTCTCCGGCGGGGTTGGCTCCAGCGTTACTGAAGGCGTCAAGACCCTGGTCACTGGGGACAGCACCAGCACCACCTTTGACGGCGTCATCAGCGGCTCCACCGGCGGCTTGACCAAGCAGGGTGCCGGCACCCTGACTCTCACTGGGGCCAATGCCTATGGCGGCACCACCACGATCAGTGCGGGCACCCTGCAGCTCGGAGACGGCACCAGCGGCAAAGACGGCACCATTTCCGGCAGCCTCAGCATCGTCAACAATGCCGCCTTGGTTTACAATCGCTTTGGCTCCCTGGCCTACAGCGGGGCCATCAGCGGCACCGGCACCGTGACCAAGAGTGGCGCTGGCACGCAGACTCTCAGCGGCACAAACAGCTACTCCGGCGTCACCACCGTCACCGCAGGCACTCTCCAGTTTGCCAGGCAGGTTTCTTTCTACAACAACACCTCCGCCAGCTGGACCGCCTCCAACCTCGTCGTCAACAGTGGTGCCACCGCCGCCTTCAATGTCGGCGGTGCAGGGGAGTTCACTGCTTCGGACATCGCCGCCATTCAGCCCCTCGGCACCGCTTCCGGCGGCTTTGCAAACGGCTCCAGGATCGGCCTGGACACGACCAATGCCACCGGCGGTCAGTTCAGCTATTCCAATGCCATTGCTGACACCAATTCCGGCTCCAATTCGGTCGGACTCGCCAAACTGGGCACCGGCACATTGGTGCTCACTCAGGCCAGCACTTACAGCGGCGGTACCACCGTCCTCGGCGGCACCCTGGAGGTGGACAACACCTCCGGCTCCGGCACTGGCTCCGGTCCTGTCACCGTCAGCAATGCAGGCTCCAGACTTTCCGGCTCCGGCACCATCGCTGGCAGCACCATCATCGGCGGCGGCGCCGTCCTGGCTCCGGGCACTGGCAGCACTGCCACCAGCAATCAGACCCTCAATTTCACCGCCGTCACCGACACGCTCACGGTCAACGACGGCGCCAGGATCGAGCTCGGCATCACCACACCCACCACCCAGGCCGCCGGCGTTTACTACAACGGGCAGTATCATGACGGCCTCGGCGGCGCTGCAGACACCGCGCTTTCATATCTCCAGGGCATCGGTTCTTCGAGCGTCACCGTCTGGAACAGCGCCACCCCTGGAAACCACGACTTCATCAATCTGGGCTCCGGCACCCTTTCCCTCGGCACCGGTGCAGGGACCGTCACCGTCTTGAACAATGGCTACACCATTCTGGGAGCCCAGGTGGGAGATGTCTTCAACCTCATCGACTGGGGCGCTTACAGCGGTGCCTTCAGCGCTTCCTCAGACTTCAGTCTTCCCGACCTCTCTTCATCCGGTCTGGCATGGGACACCAGCGCCTTCACCACCTACGGCATCATCGTTGTTGTTCCAGAGCCCTCTCGCGTGCTCTTCCTCATGCTTGGAATCCTTGGCCTGTGCCTCCGCCGCCGCCGCACAGCACGGCAGGCCGTCTGAAACTCAGCCCGGAAGCATTTTTTTTTAAGCATAATAATTCCACCTGCGCCGCCGCAGGGCTCCAAAAAGGTGCACTCACTCAGGAGGCCGTGTTGCAACCTTCGAGCTAAATGAAATGCTTGTACTTAATGTAATGCAATGCGCTACAAAAAAGCGCCATCTCGGCATCTGTCCCTGTTTTTGCTGCGGCATGTCGGCCGCTTGATCACAGTCACATCCATCCGGCCTTGCTTCGCCCAGACTTCCGCACATCCGTAAAAACACACGGTGATAAAACAAATGTCAGTTCTGGAATAAAGATATTCGTCAAAATGAATAAGTCACTGACTGGGACGTGGCCTAAGTAATGGTTTGTTCTTGTTTCGAAGTACACCGGACGCGCAGAATCAGCTGCTAATCACCACCATCCGATGTCTTCCGAGCGGCGCTTTGTGCCCCTCGGAAGTCGCTTCACCCCCCACAGTTTCATCATCTGCATGAAGGCCGGTCATTCGTTGTCTCGTGTCTCTGGATTGTACCAATTCATCACACTGATGCTGGTCGTTTGCCAGCTCGGTTACATGCCCCGTCGCTCTCAGGCGGCCACCCTCTATTGGGATTCCGATGCCTCTGCCTCGGGCGACAGCACGGATGGCACCGGCCTCGGCGGTTCGGGCCCCTGGGATCTGTCCACCCTTGCCTGGTGGAATGGCATCGCATTGTCCGCCTGGTCAAACACGGGCTCTGACACCGCCGTGTTTGCTTCACCTTTCGCTGTGCTGCCCTCGCTCAGCACGGTCACGCTCAGTACCGGCCTCACCGCAGGTCAGCTCTCCTTCCTTCGCAGCGGCTACCTCCTTTCTTCGGGAAATGTGACCCTCGGTGGCAGCTCCCCCACCCTCTGGGCAGGCTTGGGGCTGACAGCCACCATCGACAGCCAGATTCTGGGGACCAGCGGCCTCACCATGCTGGGGGGCGGTGCCATCCGCCTTGGAAACAACACCAACGCCTACACCGGCACCACCACCATCGGCAATGGCTCGCTCATCATCACCGACGAGGGCGCTCTCGGCGGCGACACATCCGCGATCGTCGTCACCGGCTTCAATCCGGCGGTCGGCTCCACCAACTTGCGCGGCTTTGGCGGCGGTTCCCTCGTGCTGGACGGCACCTCTGGCGGCATCACGATCACCCGTGATCTTCTGCTCCAGGGCCTGGGGCCCATCGCCGACAGAAACGGAGCTGTCTTCAGCTCTGGTGACAACATCCTCTCCGGCACCGTCACAATGGGTGCCCCCTATGTCACCACCAACCTCAGCACCCGCATCATCTCTGCTGACGGCACTCTCGGCTTCACCGGCACGTTGAATGTCCTCGGCACTGCAGCCACCACCATCAGCACCTTGGGCGGCACCAATCAGGCAGGCGCCAGCTTTTACAGCATCACCGGCGTGCTGGCTGGCTCAGGCACCCTGGAGGGCAGCGGCGGCGGCACCTTGTTCCTCAATCCCTCGGACTCCTCCGGCTTTTCCGGCACCGTCCGCGTCAGCGGCAGCGCCGCCAGCGGTCAGAGCGTGGTGCGTATTGATTCCCCCGGTGTCCTCGGCACGCGCACAGCGGGCACCACCAGCGCCGTGCTGGACTTGAATGGCGGCATCCTCGCCGTCCTCATGGACTCCCCTGACGTGAAAGTCTCCAATGGCACAAACGCCAATGTTTACTTCCGTGCCGCCAGCACCATCTACGCGGATCACACGCCCAACAGCTCCGTCAGCGACCAGACCGTGGCTTTTGGCAACCTGTCTTATGAAGACGGCATCACCCTCACCTTCAACAGCCGCAACGGCTATGGCATGAGCTTCACCACCTCCCCCGTCAACGGCGGCAACGGGGACACCACCCTGGCCAACAACCTCCAGGGGGGCGCTCTGCTCACCTTCACCGGAAACTTTTGGAGCAACAGTGACAACACCGGCAACAGAACCATGACCATCAGCGGCAATGGCAACACCCTCATCAATGGCAACGTCATTGCTGCCGCTGCCGATTTCTCCCACAACCTCGTCAAATCCGGTTCGGGAACCCTCACCATCACCGGCACCGCTTCCACCCTCGACGGCACCGTGAGCGTCAGCGGCGGCACCCTCGCCATCAATGACTGGCGCGCCATCACCAACAACACCGGCACGGTCAATATCGGCAGCGGCGGCACCGCCGCGACTCTCAGCGTCGTCGGCAACAATGTCCTCCAGGCCAGTCTCACCACTAGCAAAGTCATCAATCTCGCAGGCACCACCGGCGGCGCCACCATTCTCGCCAATCAGACCGGCACCAGCCCCGGCCTCATTCTCAACGCGGACTTCACCGCCACCGGCGGCACTTCTGCCAATGCCAAGACTCTGACCCTCGGCGGTGTCAACATCGCGCAGAACACCATCAATGGCGTCATCCCCAACAATGCAGCCGGCGGCCTTGTCAACCTCTCCAAAGTGGACTCCGGCACCTGGGTCCTCACGGGTTCCAACACCTACACCGGCACCACCACCATCACCAACGGCATCCTGAAGCTCAAGGCCAACGCCGTTGTTTCCACCGTCATCGCCGACTCCTCGGCCATCGTCTTCAATCAGGTCAATCAATACGCCGGCGGCACTCTGGAGTTTGCCGGGCAGGCCGGCACCAGCAACGTCGAGTCCCTGGGCGTGCTCACCCCCACCCTCGGCTCCGGCACCATCAAGCTCACCCCAGGCAGCGGCGGCACGGCATCGCTCATCTTTGACTCCCTCGGTGCCGTGGGAGGTGGGGCCACCGTCAACATCGTCACTCCATCCTCCAGCAGCACCGTCTCATTTGCCACCACCTCCATCACAAACAACATCGCCAATGCCGGCCTCTTCTACAACGGCTCCGACTTCGCCTTTGTTCCCGGTGCCGGACTCGCCCTGCGCGCGCCCAATTACACCACCGACGCGGACTTCGCGACCAGCGCCACCGCACTGACTTCGGCCAGGAGCAATGAAATCACCGGCAGCTTCAGCAATGCCGCGGTCACCATCGACTCGCTCAAGATCAATGGTGCGCGTGATCTCACCATGACCGGTCTTCTCACCATCCGCACTGCCGGTGCCACAAATGCCTCCGGCGGCATCATTCAGACAGGCGGCTCCGGCTCCATCTCAGGCACCGGCGTCACCACTGGCGGGAGCGGCGTGCTGGTCATCAATGTGGATGGTGCGGCAAACACTCTCACCCTCAATGCTCCCATCACCAGCACCGCCACAGGCGGCTTTACCAAAGTCGGCGCAGGCACCCTCGTGATCGCCGGCCTCAATGCTCAGAAGGGCACCAATTCGATCAACGAAGGCACCGTCCAGCTTGCCGCAGGCGGCCGGCTTGGCCTGGGAGACAACACCGCCACACTCTCCATCCGCCAGGGGGCCGTCTTGGATCTGAACGGCGTGAACATCATCACCGGCATTGATGACTTCAACAACAACGGCACCATCACAAACACCAATGCGGCAGCCGTGACCCTGACCATTGGCGGCGGCAACGGCGCGGGCACCTCCTTCGGCATCATTGATCAGACCAACGGCGTCATCAGCCTCACCAAGCTCGGCACCGGAGCCATGTCTTGGAGCGGCCTCAGCACCTACACCGGTGTCACCACCATTGCCTCCACCGGCATCGTCACCGTGAACAATGTCGCCGACGGCGGATTCGCCAGCGGCTTTGGCGCTGCCTCCAGCGACGCCGGAAACCTCGTCTTCACCGGCACCAGCACCACGCAGGCCTACGGCGGACTCAGCTTCGCCGGCACCACCAACGACTCCACCGACCATCTCTTCACCTTCAATGGCGGAGCCAGCGGCGGCGCGCGCATCCAGGCCAATGGCGTGAACAACGCCACCCTCAGCTTCACCAACACCGGCGCCCTGGCCTTCGGCGCTGCAGCCGCCGGCAATGCGCAGGGCCTCGTTCTTGGGGGCGCATCCACCGGGGACAACCGCTTCTTCCCCATCATCAATGACAATGGTGCGGCGGTCACCTCCGTTTACAAGGCGGATGCTGGCGTCTGGTATCTTCAGGCCGTCAATGGCTATTCCGGAGTCACCGAGCTCCGCGGCGGCGCTCTCTATGCACAGGACGGCACCTCCCTCCCCACCGCTTCCAATCTCGTCTTCAATGGCGGCATCTTCGCTTCCACCGGCACGCTCTCACGCACCATCGGCACTGGGGCCGGTCAGATGAGCTTCGCTGTCCCTGCCGCCAATACCGCCTCTTTCAGAGGCGGCTTCGCCGCCGGAGGCTCTCAGCTCATTGTGGACTGGGGCGCCTCCCCCACCTGGGGTTCCACCGCCGGTTTCCTCGACAACCGCGACGGCCTCATCTTTGGCGCTGCCGTCGGCCAGACCTCCGTCGCCAAGTCGGATGTCGTGCTCGCCAGCGGATTCTCCCTCGGCACCGTCACGGCCGCTGGAACAGGCCCCGGCCTGGGTTATACCCTCGCTCAAAACAGCTCCACCGTCACCGTCACCTCCACCGCCGGGCTTGTCGTGGGCCAGTCCATCACCGGCACCAATATCCCCTCGGGGGCTTACATCGTCAGCGTCAATAGCGCCACTCAGTTCACCATCAGCGCCAACACCGCCAACACAACCGGCATTGCCGGCAGCTATACCGACGGCCAGGTCTACGCCACCTCCCTCCGCCCCATCCGCGTGGATGACAACACCAGCATCGGCGCTGACTTCGCCACCATCAGCGGCGTCATCTCTGGCGGCGCAGGCAGCGGCATTCGCAAGCTCGGTTCCGGCATTCTCGTTCTCAGCGGTGACAACACCTACAGCGGCGAAACCAACATCAACCAGGGCACCCTCGTCGTTTACTCGCTCGGTTCCAGCTCTGGATCTGGTGCCACCAGCGTCGGCACCGAGGTCAATGCCAACCTCGATTCAAACGCCATCACCATCGGCAACGGCGGCACGGGCGCCGCCATCCTCGAATATGTCGGCTCGGGTGAAACCAGCGATCGCAAAATCCGCCTCAATACCACCACCGGCAGTGCCCAGATTCATGCCGATGGCGTCGGCCCTCTCATCCTCACCAATGTGGCCAACGACATGGTCGCTGGAAACAAGGTCCTCCTCCTGCGCGGTGTCAATGCCTCCGGCAACATGATCACCAGCCAGCTCTCAGACTTTGGCGGCACCCTAGGCATTCAGGTGGACAGCTCCGCCATGTGGATCCTCACCAATGCCGCCAACAACTACTCCGGCACCACCACCTTCACCGCCGGCTCCCTCGGCATCGGTGACGACCACGCCCTCGGCACCGGCAATCTCGACTGGAGCAACGGCACCCTCTTCTCCTACGGTGCGGATCGCACCATCGCCAACGCCGTCCGTCTCGTCAACAACACCACCACCGCCTTCGCGGGAGACTACAGCCTCACCACCACCAGCGTCTTCCAGCTGCTCAGCTCCGCCAACAACGTCGGCCTCAACAACAACGTCGTCAGCGGCAAGTCCCTCACCTTCGCCGGTGTCTCTGCCAATGCTCTCACCGCCAACCGCACCTGGACCATCGACGGCTCGGGCACGACCATCATCGACGGTGCCTTCACCACCACCACCGCCTTCGGCGTGGCCCTCACCAAGACAGGTGACGGCGTCTTTCAGCTCAATGCCACCGGCTCAAACTTCAATCAAAACAACGCCACCACGGACATCGACCGCGGCACCCTCCGCATGGGCGCTGACAATGCCATTCCCTCCGGCGCTGGCTTTGGCAGCGTGGTGCTCAGCCCCGAGCTCGCCAATGCAGACACCGCCACGCTGGACCTCAACGGCACCTCCCAGACCATCAATGGTCTCACCGCCAGCACTGACGGCACCGCAGTCATCGACAACACCTCCTCTTCCGCCGCCTCCCTCACCTTCGGTGCCGCCGACTCGGCGGTCACCTTTGGCGGTGGTGTCGGCACCTATGCCATTCAAAACAGCGGCGGCGGTGCTCTCTCCATCACCAAGACCGGCTCTGCCGCCGCCACCATCTCCAATGGAGTCTCCCTTGCCTACACCGGCGCCACCAATGTAAACGGCGGCTCCCTGACCATCGCCTCCTCACTCAATGGCACCAGCGCCCTGAGCGTCACCAATGGCTCCAGCCTCGCCCTCACCGGCGGCATCGCAGCACCTGCCGCCATCACCAGTGTGGTGGTTGACAACGGGTCCACCCTCAACCTCCTCGATGGTGCAGGCAGTCACCTCAATCAGCTCACCCTCCTCTCCCTCGGTTCCAGCGGCGGTGCCATGACCACCCTCAGGCTGAATGTGGGTGACAGTCTCACCCCTGGTGACAATGCCAGCACCGATCTCCTCAGCCTCCTCTCCGGTGGCACCCTCCAGCTCTTTGCCGGAAATCAGATCACGCTCAATCTCAGCGACACCGGCCTCAACCCCATGCAGACCTACAACCTGGTCTCCTCCGCAGACGGCGGCCTCATCACCGGGGCGCTCGGAGCTGGCGACTGGATTCTGGGCTCGACCCCCGGTGGCTTTAGCTCCATCACCATCCACCAGACAGACACCCTCATCTCCATCACCACCGGCACCCTCATCACCGGCACCTCCTACTGGCGCGGGCTTTCAGACACCACCTGGAATGGCAGCGTCAGCAATTGGTCCCAGGACAAAGCCGGCGCCATTGCGGCTCTCTCCACCCCAGGCCAGGGCACAGACGTCATCTTCCAGTGGGACGCTCCCACCAGCGCCGCAGTCTCCACCACCCTCGAGCAAAGCTTCAAGATCAACTCTCTTACCTTTGAAGCCGCCACCATCAGCGCCAGCACACCCGTCTCCGTCACCATCGGCGCCGGCGCAGACACCACCTACCGTCTTGGCATCGCTCCTCAGGTCGCAACCGACGGCATCACCATTGCCGCAGGCGGCCCTGCTGCGGTCAACATCACCGCCTCAGTCCGCCTCGGCTCGGACCAGACCTGGACGGTGGCGGACGCCTCCTCCGTCCTCTCCCTCGGGTCCTTGCTCGGAGTGGCCGACGTCGCCAAAAACGGCGCAGGAAAGGTCACCCTCACCACTGCCGCAGACCTCACCTTCAACAGCACCGCCACCGCAGACTTCATCATCAATGCCGGCGCTTTGGAAATCCTCGATGCCACCGCCCTCGGCAGCAGAATCAACAGCAACCTCGCCACCGTCACCATCGGCAGCGGCGGCGCCTTCTACTACAACGGTGCCGCCAACAGCGCCGCCACCGGTGTGGCCAATAATCTGACGCTGAACGGAGGCGCTCTCTCCGCAGGCGGCAATGCCGGAAACAACTACTACACCGGCACGGTGAATGTCAGCGCCCCCTCCTTCATCAACATGCGCGGCTCCAATTCCGCCGTGCTCACCGCCACTCAGGGAAATGTCGTCCTCAGCGGCGTCGTCAGCGGTGCGGGCAGCCTCACCGTGGACAGCATCACCACCCTCTCCTCGGGCAATCAGCTCACTGGCACCCTCTACTTCCAGTCGGACAACAGCGGCTGGTCAGGCGGCATCAATCTCATTCGCGGCACCATTCAGACTCAGACCGTCACCGGCCTCGGCACCGGAAACATCACCGCCAGCATGGGCAGGATCCAGTTCGTCACCGCAGGCGGCACCACCTACAATCTGGGCCAGAACATCACCGTGGACGGCCCCGGCGGTATTCTCGAGCTCAGCGCAGACGCCTCGGGCACGCCCACCAGTGACATGACCGTCAACCTCACCGGCACCATCACCATCGGCAGCGCCGCCAATGCAAACAATGCCCTCCGCATCACCCAGGCCTCGGACAACTTCAGCATCATCAACATCAGCAACGCCATCGTCCTCGGCAACAACGCCAGCCTCAGCTACCAGGGCTCCGCCGTCAGGCCTCTGATCATCTCCGCCGCCATTTCAGACGGCGGCATGGGTTACAGCCTCGCCATCAATGACGAGCTTGGTGCCTGGAATGTCACCAGCCAGACCGTCCGTCTCACAGGCCTCAGCACCTTCAGCGGCAGCATTTCCCTCAAGGAGGGCACTCTCGAATACAACACCGTCTCCGCCATCGGCGGTGGTCCCAGCAGCCTCGGTCAGGGAAATGCCATCAATTTCATCGGCGCCTCCACCCTCCGTTTCCTCGGAGACACCAGCCAGAGCACCGACCGCCTCATCTCCACCACTGCCAGCGTGACCCTGGACGCCAGCGGCACCTCGGGCGCCATCATCACCTATGCCGGCTCCATCACACAAGGCACCGACAACAGCCTCAACCTCACCGGCACCGGAGAAGGCGTCATCAGCGGCGGCATCTCTCAGCCCGTGGGCACCTCCGCGGCGGACCTCAATGTGAATTCCGGCGTCTGGACTCTGCGGGACAACACCGTCACCATCGCCGATGATGTCGTCGTCACCGGCGTCGGCACGGTGCTGAATCTCAGCACCACCGGCGTCCTCGCCGCCTCCAGCGTATCAGGCACCAGCAGCGGCCTCTATGCCCGCACGGGTGCCGTCATCAATCTCTACGCCGACGATGTCAACGGCATCTCCAACAGCGGCGGCCTCGACTTCATCATTCTCGGCGACTCCGGCGGTCCTCAGGCAGGCTTCCTCAACACCAACACCTTCAGCATCTCCACGCCCCGTCTGGATGTCGGCCAGCGCGCTGACACCCAGATCGGAGAGATCGACGGCACCGGCGTCGTCATCGTGGCCGGGGGTGACATCAATCTCTACAACGGCATCGTCAACGCCGGGCTCGCCAGCACCGGCACGACCGCGCTCGAAAAATTCGGCCTCGGCACCGTCACCCTCAAAGGAGACAACAGCGGCCTCGCCTCCACCGGCAACTCCATCGTCTATGAAGGCACGCTCGTTCTCGACTACACCGTCAGCACCGCCACCAAGCTCCGCACGGCCTCCCTCCTCGAAATGCTCGGCGGCAATCTCGTTCTCACCGGCAACGCCTCTTCCGCCACCAGCCAGACCGTGGGCGGCACCACTCTCGACGGCAGCTCTACCAGCGACAACTCAGGCGCCGCCACCATCACGCTCAATCCGGCTGCCGGGCAGGACATCCTGCTGAACCTCGGCGCCATCACCCGCACGTCCACCAACCGGGATGGCACCATCCGTTTCATCCTCCCCTCCGGGGCTCAGACCGCCACCAATGGCTTCATCACCTCCACCACCAACGGCGCTCAGGGCCTCCTCGGCACCAGTGGCTTTGCCACCGTGGATGATGGCACCGGCGTCTGGTTCGCCACCAATGCCACCAACACGGCCGGGGGCAACATCGTCGCCCTCATCTCCACCGTTAAAAACGACGTCACCACCTGGGCCGTTGGCGACCACGTCACCGATGACACCACCGGCTTCACCGGCACGCTCCAGGGGCTCAGCATCAACAGCCTTCGTCTCAATGCCGTCGCCGGTTCGGACATCCTGGTCGCTCCCGCTGGCGTCCTCAGCATCGCCAGTGGCGGCATCCTCGTCACCTCCGGTGTCGGCGGCACTCCCAGCATCCAGGGCGGCGTTCTCGCTTCGGGCGTCACAGAGCTCATCATCACTCAGGACAGCGCCCAGACCTTCACCATCAGTTCGGACATTCGCATCAATCAGGCCGTCACCAAGTCCGGCTCCGGCACCCTTCTCCTCACCGGCAACAACGTTTACACCGACGAAACCGAAATCCTTCAGGGCACTCTTCAGGTCGCCGGCGGCAATGCCATCGGAGACAGCTCCCTCGTCTCCCTCAATGCCTATCAGGACACCACCCTGCAGCTCCTCGACGACGAGACCATCGGCCGCCTCTCCGGTGGCCAGCGCGCCACCAGTTCAGACAACGGCACCGTCGCCGTCGGCACTCATACCCTGACCATCAATGAAGTCTCCAGCACCACATACGCAGGTTTCTTCACCGGCACCGGAGCCATCGTTCGGCTCGGCGCGGGTAATCTCAATCTGACCAACGTCAGCACCGGCTTCACGGGCGTCTTCACCGTGGAAGGCGGCACCCTTCAGCTCAGTGGCGTCGGCCAGCTCAATGCCTCCACCATCCGTGTAAACAACGGCGGCGCTTTGCTCCTCGACAACACCGGCACCACCCGCTCCAGCACGCGCATTCTTGACACCACGGGCATCACGCTCGACTCAGCCGATGGCACCTTCAGCGGGCAGACCATCCCGCGCGGTCTCGCCATCCGCACAGACCAGGGTGCCACCACCAGTGAGACGATCGGCAATCTCAACTTCGCCTCCGGTGCAAACTACCTCAGCGGTGAAACCACCAACTCCACCGGCACCGGCGTCGCCTCCATCACTGCGGATGACTTCGTCCGCCTCAACAATGCCACCCTCAGCGTCCGTGGACGTTCACTGGGCCTCACCACCGGCAGTCGCAACCAGTTCTTGATCGGCAACTCCACAAACCAGACCGCCTTCATAGGCACCATGGTCGGCGGTGGCGGCCTCGCAGGCAGCACCAGCATCAGCATCGTGCCCTGGGCCGTTGGGGAGACCACCACCGGCGCACTCACCGCCGCCAACATGGGCAACTCACTCGTCACCTACGTCAGCGGTGCCGGTTTCCGTCCGCTCGACTTCGCCACCGAGTACACCACCTTCTCTTCCTCCGCCGCCACCAGCAATGTCCGTGAATCCCTCTCCTCAGATCTCACCGGACTCGCTGGCAGGACCATCAACGCCCTCGTCCTCAACAACGCCGCCGCCGTCGCTCTCAATGTCACCGGCTCCGGCTCCGGCCAGACGCTCGGCGTCACCAGCGGCGCGCTGCTCTTCACCGTCACCGGTGCTGCCACAAACACCGCCTACACCACCACTCTCGGCGGCTTTGACAGCGGCATCACCGTCGGCGGCACGGGTGAATACGTCATCAGCGTCATCAATCCCAACTCCTCCAACAGTCTGACCACCGGCTCCACCACCCTCGGCAGCACCACCGTCACCGTGGCCAGCACCACAGGGCTCCAGCCCGGCATGCCCGTTTTTGGCGCAGGCATCGCCCCAGACGCCGTCGTCCTCAGCGTCACGGATGCCACCCACTTCGTCATGAGCATTCCTTCCACGCTCAGCGCCAGCAGCCAGACTTATCAGTACTCCACCCTCGAAAACCTCACCGCCGTCATCAGCTCTCCGCTCACCTCCGCGGCTGACATCACCAAATCCGGTCGCGGCACTCTCATCCTCGGCGGTGTCAATGCCGCCGGTGGTGGCTCCCGCAGGACGACCATCAATGAAGGCGTCCTTCAGATCTCTTCGCTCGACAGCATCGGCGGCACCACCGGAGCCCTGGTCTTCGCCGGCGGCACGCTCCGCCTCGCATCCGGATTCACCGACGACATTTCCCTGCGCACCATCACCTTCCTCCAGGGTGGCGCTGTCATTGACACCAATGGCAACGATCTCACGCTCTCTCAATCTGTCGGCTCGGGCCAGGGCGACTTCACCAAGGCTGGTGCGGGAAATCTCACACTCAATGCTGCCGCCACCTACACAGGTGCCACCAATGTTTACGGCGGCACTCTCACCCTCGGTGCGGACAATGCCACCGGCGTCGGCGGAGATCTCAACCTCTTCGGCGGTGCCACCCTCGACATGGTTGTTTACAGCATCACCGCCGGGAAGGTCTCCGTCTTTGGCGACAGCCCCCTCATTCTGGGTTCCGGCTCCATCACCGCCAGTGATGGCTTCTTCTTCGGCAACACCGGCGACATCAGCGTTGACACCAGCCTGGCCGGCCCGGGCGGACTGCTCAAAACGCAGACCAACACGCTGATCCTGACCGGCCTCAGCACCTTCTCTGGCTCCGTGGAAATCCAGGCTGGCACGATCGTCTTCAGCTCCATCACCAGTGTTGGCGGCGGGGCCAGCTCGCTCGGCAGCGCCGCCACAGCGCAGACCGGCGTCATTCATATGGGCCTCGGCAGCACCGCCACCACGCTGACCTACGTGGGCGATGTCAGCACCAGTGACCGCACCATCGGCATGCAGGGCACCACCGGAGCGGTGACTCTCGACGCCTCCGGCACCGGTGCTCTGGTTCTTGGCGGAGTGCATTTTGAAACGGCTGGAAACAAGACCCTCACGCTCAAAGGGCTCTCCGACTCCTCGCTGGCCAATACCCTGGGCAGCATCAATGAATTCAGCCTCGGCGTTCTGACCTTGGTCAAGTCGGACACAAACACCTGGGTCATCAGTGGTGCCAGTTCTTGGTCAGGTGCCACCAGCATCAATGACGGCATCCTCCGCTTCACCGCAGACCAGGCCCTCTCCGGCGCGCTCAACTTCGGCAGCGCCAGCAGCATCACCACCGCCGGCATGCTCGACCTCTCCACCGCCAGCGCCACCTTCGGCGGAAACATGCTCGTGCAGACAAACACCGCCGTCGAGACCAATCAGCTCCAGATCGGCGCCGGGGAGTCTCTCACAGTCGGCGGTACGGTGACACTTGGCAGCGGCGCCGCCTCCTCCACGACTCTGTTTGCAGCCATCGGCGCGGGTGCCTTCAATGTATCCAACGTCACCGGCACTGGCGTCACCTTCCTCGTGGGCAATTCGAACACAAACTTTGCCACAGCCGACTTCAGCGCACTCGCCACCATGAATGTCTCCCTGAACACCACCGGCGGCATTCTCCAGGTTGGCAGCACTTCAGGTACGAACAGCACCGGTTACGGAACCCTGATCCTCGCTCAAAACACCACCATCACCGCCAGCGCCCTCACCGTCGGCGGCGGCGGCTCCTACAATGGCAATGCCGGGCAGGTCAATGCGCTTCAGCTTGGCTCCTCGGTCAACACCCTCAATGTCGGCGCGGTCAATGTCGGCACCGGTTCACGGGATCTCGGCAGCATCACTTTCCTGAACTCCTCCGGCTCCGTCACCATTCGCGCTGCCGATGGCGTGGGTGCCGCCGCCTTCAATATGGGCACCGGCACCAGCTCCACTGCCGCCGCCCTGCCATCGGGCAATCGAAACACCTTCGATGTCAGCGGGCACAGCGCGGACCTGCTCTTCAGCACCATGACCATCGGCACCCAGAATGCCAGAACCGGCCCCATGGACAACCTCTTCGCCTTCGACACCGGCACTCTGGTTTCGGGAAATCTCACCATGGGGTCAAAGACCGCCGCTGGAAACAGCACCAACGTCATCAATCTCGGCGGTGGCGTCGTCACCATCGGCTCCGGCTCCGGCACGGCAGCCACGCTCGCCAGCAACACCAGCACCGGCGTCGTCTCCTCCACCATCAATGTCACGGGCGGCACCGTCACCATCGGCTCCGGCAGCGGTCAGGCGCTCATCCTGGGCAGCGTCAATACCAACGCCTCCGGCTCCACCTCCGCCGCTCTTAACGTCTCCGGCGGCGACGTCACTCTCGCCACCACCGGCTCCACGGCTGTGACCATGGCCAGTGCCAGTGTCGGCACGGCAAACTCCGCCATCAGTGTCACCAGCGGGACACTGACCGTTCAGGGAGACATCGTCGGCGGCACGGGTGCAGGCACCCGCAATGCTTCCATCACTCTCAATGGCGGCCTGCTCGACATGACCGGCAGGTCCGTCGGCGCTTCGGGCAATGCCATCACCTTCAATGCCCAGTCCGGCACCTTGAAAAACCTCGCCGAACTCAACGGCGGTGGCGCCTTCACCAAGACCACCACCGGCACTCTCTACATGGACGGTGTGAACTCCTACACCGGCACCACCACTGTCAGCGCCGGCACCCTGCAGTTCCTCAAGGAGACCGCGCTTTACAACAACACCCCGGCAAGCTGGACGGACACCAACATCACCGTCAGCAGCGGAGCCACCGCCGCCTTCAATGTCGGCGGGGCAGGGGAGTTCACCGCTTCAGACATCGCCGCCATCCAGCCTCTTGGCACCGCCACCGGCGGCTTCCAGAACGGATCCACCATCGGCCTCGACACCTCCAACGCCGCCGGCGGCAGCTTCACCTACGACAGTGTCATTGCAGACACCAGCAGCGGCGCGAACAGCGTGGGTCTTGAAAAGCTGGGCTCCAGCACCCTCGTCCTCACCCAGACCAGCACCTACACCGGTGCCACCACCGTCGCCGCAGGCACCTTGCAGGTCGGAGACGGCACCAGCGGCTCTCTCGCCGGTTCCGGCGCCGTCACCGTCAGCACAGGTGCCACGCTCTCTGGCTCAGGCAGCATCGCTGGCGCCACCGTCATCAGCAGCGGTGCGGTTCTCGCCCCGGGTGCCGGTGCCACGGTCACCAGCAATCAAACCCTCACCTTCACAGCCGCCGGCACAGCGCTGGACATCAAGGACGGCGGCCAGATTCAGCTCGGCATCACCTCCAGTTCACAGGTTGATGCTGCATTCGATTTCTCCACCGACGCCCTCACCTACCTGAACACCCACGGCGGCGTCACCGGCACCGCCTACACCACCATCTGGAACCAGTCCGGAGATTACGACAGCATCCGGCTCACCGGCGGCACCTTCAATCTCGGCATCACCGGCGCAGGCACCGTCACTGTCATTGACAACTCCTCCTCCCTCACGGCTGGCAGCATCTTCAAGCTCCTCGACTGGACCACCGTCGGCACCACCGACTCCCTCGCAGGCAGCGGCGGCTTCACCCTCGCAGATTTGAACCTCATCGGCGTCGCCCCTGGTTCCGGTCTCTCTTGGGACACCAGCGCCTTCACCACCTACGGCGTCATCGTCGTCGTCCCCGAGCCCTCTCGTGTGCTCTTCCTCATGCTCGGCCTCTTCACCTTCCTCCTGCGTCGCCGCCGCAAGGCATTCTGATCAGGCTTGTCTGCCGCGCTTGCACTTCCTTCTGCGGCTGGATCGCAGAATCGTTTTCAACGGCATGTGGTATGATACCACGATCTATTGAAAACAGGCATCACTTATTATGCGAGCCTCCCTCTTCGCACCACACCCAAAGGGCTTGCGTGGCTGAGCACTGGATTCCGCCCGTCCGTTCGGCAAGCAAACCCCTCGCCCTCCAGCAGCGTCTTCATTTTACCACATCACCCTCGCTCCCTTTAAACAGCTCCTTCAGCTTCTCTTTCAGATCCAGCATGTAAGCCCTCACCGTTTCCATTTGCTCCCTCAGCTTCTTCACACTTTCAGACTGCTGCGTCTTGTCCTCGATGCACTTCGAAACGATTTCAGCCATGAAGTTAAACTCAAACACCACAGGTTCCAGGCCCGCAGGATTGTCGCGCAGCCGCTTGGCCCGCGACTGCACTTTTTCCGCCAGCCACTCAAACCCGCTGCCCTGCCCCGCCGCATGAATCTCCGCCCGTAGCTGCGCCGCCGTCTTCTCCGGCTCCTTATGACAGGCGGTGATCGCGGCCGCGGTGATCAAAGCAAGGAGGAAACGCATAAGCCGATCATGGGGGAAAGGATTCTTATGTCGATTCCAAAAGCGGCGGTGAATTCTCGAACCCGCTTTCCTCCTCCGCCCAATTTAAAATTCTCAGTTTTAAGTTCCCAGTTTTCAATCCCCGCCGCCTCGCTTCAGCCCCATAAAAAGCTGAAACCCCAGCTCAGGAAATCAGAAAATTTTTCTACCCAAAATCTTTCTACCTCCATCCCCAACTACAAAACCATTTTCCCCGCCCCTCACTTCCCCAGCGCCTCCCTCACCATCACCGGATCATCCGTCGTGATCCCGTCCACCCCCAGCGCCGCAAACTTCTTCACATCCGCCGGCTTGTTCACCGTCCACACATAAAGACCGAAGCCCGCATCTCGGATCTGCTTCACCATCGCCGCATCCCACGGAAAATCCGCCACTCCCAGGTCCAGTCCATCCAGCTTGTCCGCCTTCGTGTCTGCAATCAGCTGCGTCAGATCCGTCGGCTTCTTCTCCTTCGTCTTCCCAGACGCCAGCCGGTACACCTTCATCCACGGCATCGCCTTCTTCGACTCCGCCGCCGCATCCCGCTTAAAGGCAATGATCGCCAGCTGCGCCGCACGGTCCTTCATCGGTTCCAAAATCCGCTTCAGCTCCGGCACGATCTCCGCCCCGCACTTCACCTCGATGAAGAAGCGCTGCTTTCCCTTCGGCATCGTCGCCAGCGCCTGCTCCAGCGTCGGGATCTTCTCACTCGCCCACTCCTTGCCCTTCCACGTGCCCGCATCCAGCGCCGTCAGCTCCGCCTGCTTGGATGTCGCCACATCCAGCTTCACACCTGTCGTCCGCTTCGTGTCCTTGTCATGAATCACCGCCGTCTTGCCATCGGCCGTCAGGTACACATCCAGCTCGCACGCATCCGTCCTGTTCTTCCACGCCAGCTCAAACGCACCCAGCGTGTTCTCCGGAGCACGCGCGGAAAACCCGCGATGAGCAACAATTTCAACAGCGTTGGCAGACATGGCGGCGAGAAGGAAAAATGCGGCGAACTTCATGAGGGAGAAAGCAAACGACACAAGCACCCGTAACCCTTCGCCCCAAATGAAATTTTGTTTCCTGCTCGTCATCAGCTTCATCATCGTTCGCACGCTGACTTCCTGCTCCAAGTCACCGTCCGCCGATCCCAAAGACCAGCACGTCATCCTCATCAGTCTCGATGGCTTCCCTGCCTGGCTTTGGAACGATGAATCTCTGCAGATCCCCAATCTCCGCAAGCTCGCCGCCGAAGGTGCCAGCACCAAGGCCATGACCGTCAGCAATCCCTCCATCACCTGGATCAATCACACCACCCTCGTTACCGGCGTCGAACCTCGCAAGCACGGCGTCCTCTTCAATGGCCTCCTCGTCCGCCAGGGCGACAACAAGCCCCCCAAGATCGAGCAGTGGGCAGACAAAACCAAGCTCGTGCATGCCCCCACTCTCTACGATGTCGCTCACGACGCCGGACTCACCACCGCCGAGTCTGACTGGGTCGCCGTCACCAAAGCCAAGACCATCGACTGGAGCTTCGCCGAACTCCCCGAGCCCGAAGGCAAAGTCGAAAAAGAAATGATCGCCGCAGGCGAGATCAAGCCCCAGGACATCACCTGGATGCAGCTCGGCCCCCAGCGCAAAAGCGTCACCTTCCTCGACAACATGTGGACCAAGGCCGCCATCCACATCTTCAAAACCCACAAGCCCAATCTCCTTCTCTACCACACGCTCAACACCGACTCCACCCACCACACCTACGGCCCCGGCTCCTCCGCCAGCTACACCGCACTCGCCTATGCCGATCGTCTCGTCGGCGATCTCGTCAAAGCCGTCGAAGACAGCGGCCTCCGCGATCAGACCACCTTCATCATCGCCACCGACCACGGCTTCAAAAAAGTCACCAAGATCATCCTTCCCAATGTCGAGCTGAAAAAAGCCGGACTCGCCCAGGGCCTCGGCCCCACCATCACCACTTGCGATGCTTACTCCATGACCCAGGGTGGCATGGCCTTCGTCTATGTCACCAATCCCGCCCGCAAAGCCGAGCTCCTTCCCAGGCTCAAAGAAATGTTCGCCAAAGTCGAAGGCGTTGACCGCGTCATCGACGGCACAGACGGCCACACCCTCGGCATGCCCACACCGGAAGAAAACCCGGGCATGGGAGACCTCGTCCTCTACCCCAAAGCTGGTTACGCCTTCAAAAACGACGCCGGCGGAGACGCCACTGTCACTCCTTCCGTCAACTACGCTGGCACCCACGGCTACCCCAACACCGACCCCGACCTCGACGGCATCTTCATCGCCAGCGGCCGTGGCATCAAAAAAGGCATCGTCCTCGACCGCATGGCCAATCTCGACGTCGCCCCCACCATCGCCAAGCTCATGGGCCTCCAGCTCCCCAAGCCCGACGGTCGCGTCCTCGAAGAGATCCTGATCTCCACCGGCAAGAAATAGCCCATAGATTTCGCAGTGCGCGACAGCGTTCTGGAGTGCGCCGGTCCTCCGGCGCTTTCGCATGTCCCTGCCACTCTCCCACGCGCCACAGCCGCCTTCCGCCACTTGCTCATTGCTGGGCGCGCCGATGTCCACATCGGCTCCGGCCGCACGCCCCTGCCGCTCCCCCACGCTCCACAGCCTCCTCCCACACATCCCTGCCCAGTTCCCTCGTTATAATCAGCAGCTTCGCCAGCCGCTCTTTACTGGGAGCGCCGATGTCCACATCGGCTCCGGCCGCACGTCCCTGCCACGCCCCCGCGCTCCACAGCATCCTCATCGCCATTTCAAATTCAAGGCCCCGTAAAATCATTCTACTCCAAATCATTTTACCATTCTCGCCCGCTTTCCGCAGGCCCACTCCCCCAGGTGCATTTTAGATACATCCTTGTGCGCGTCCCCGCTCCCCACTCTGACAGATTCTCCCCTCGCGCTTTGTAAACCTCAGCGCCCCCATTCCCCCCCATGCCTTCCCCCTGTCTCCGCAGAGCCCAGGCTCGTCCCAGGCGCCTTGCCCGCATGCTTGCCGCCCTCATGCTCGCCTCCATCCTGGCGCACGCCCAAACCGCCCCTCCGCAGATCGAGCAGCGCTGCATCGAATGCCACGACAAGGACACCACCAAAGGCGGCCTCGATCTCACCTCGCTCACCTTTGATCTCACCGATCCCGCCACCCGCGACCGCTGGATCCGCATCTACGACCGCGTCGAAAAAGGCGAGATGCCTCCGGAGTCCGAAGACCTCCCGCAGCCAGAGCGCACCGCCCTCGTTCAATCTCTCGCCACCTCTATCACCACCGCCGATCACGCTGACATCCTCGCCCACGGTCGCGGCCCCCTCCGCCGCCTCAATCGCGACGAGTACGAACAAAACCTGCGAGACATCCTCCAGCTCCCCGATCTCGACATCCGCGACATCCTCCCCGAAGACCGCGAAGGCCACCGCTTCAACAAAACCACGGCCATGCTCGACATGTCCCGCGTTCAGCTCGTCGCCTACCTCGATGCCGCAGAGGCCGCGCTGCATGCCGCCATGACCACCGAGCCCGCACCGCCGCCCATGATCAAATACCGCGCCGTCGGCACCGATCTCTTCCCCGGCACCGGCACCTTCGGCAACCGCGAAGCCATGTTCTTCACCCGCGACAACAAAGCCACCGACCTCAAAGGCCATCACGATAAAAACGAAAAGCACAGCGCCCGGGACGAAACGCTCGAGATGGCCCTCTTCCGCTCCGCCAGCTGGCCCTACCTCGGCACACCCAAGCACTTCACTGCCAAACGCACTGGTAACTACAAAGTCCGCTTCTCCGCCCGCGCCGTCCTCCAGCAGCCCGGCTTCGTCATCACACCGGCTACCAAGCCTCTGCCCATGACCTTCCGCACCCGCAAACCCGCCGGCGTGGACATCATCAATGAAGTCCACGACTCCGGCGGCATCATCGACATCCAGCCCGAAAAGCGCGTTTACGAAACCACCGTCCGTCTGCGCGCAGGCGAAGCCATTGAGTACAGCCTCCTCGGCCTTCCCATGCCGCTGGCCATGAACCCCAACGGCTCCGCTCCCTCCTACCGCTACCCGCCGTTTCCTGAAGGCGGCCAGCCCGGCCTCGCCGTGCAGTGGCTGGAAATCGAAGGCCCCATCGAATCTCAAACCTGGCCCCCAGCGTCCCACCGCGTCCTCTTTGACGACCTCGGCATCCAGCCCAAACCCAAGGCCCCGCAGCAGGAGGCCAATCGCCTTCTGCGCCGCTTCGTCGCACTCGCCTCCCGCGAGCCCGTCCCCGAAGAAGACCTGAAACTCTTCGACTCCCTCATCCAGGACCAGCTCGCCAAAAACGTGTCCTTCCCCGAGGCCATGCTCGCTGGCTACAAGGCCTTCCTCGCCTCCGGCGACTTCATCTACGTCCGCGAGCCCATCAAGGCAGATGACCACTTCGCCATCGCCTCCCGCCTCTCCCACTTCCTCACCAACTCACGTCCCGACGCCCAGCTCATGGACCTCGCGCAAAACAAAAAGCTGCGCGATCCCCAGACTCTCCGCACCGAAACCGAACGCCTCATCGCCAGTCCCGGCTTTGACCGCTTCGTCAAAAACTTCACCGACTGCTGGCTCAATCTCCGCCACATCCGCCGCGACGACCCCGACATCCGCCTCTTCCCCGAGTACCGCTTCGACGAATACCTCGTCGAAAGCATGGAGCGCGAAACCCGCACCTTCTTCACATCGATGATCCGCGACAACCTGCCCGCCAGCGTGCTGGTGCAGTCAGACTTCGTCTTCGCCAACGACCGTCTCTCCACCCACTACCAGCTTCCACCACTCACTGGCTCCGCCATGCGCAGGGTCACCCTGCCCCAGGGCAGCCCCCTCGGCGGCCTCCTAACCCAGGCCGCCGTGTTAAAAGTCAGCGCCAACGGCACCACCACCTCCCCCGTCGTTCGCGGCGCCTGGGTCATGGAGCGCCTCATCGGCCAGCCACCTCCACCACCGCCCGCCAGCGTCCCCGCCGTCGAGCCCGACATACGCGGAGCCAAAACCATCCGCGATCTCCTCGCCCTCCACACCAAATCCAAATCCTGCGCCGCCTGCCACGCCCGATTCGACCCCGTCGGCCTCGCCCTCGAAAACTTCGACATCCTCGGCGGTTGGCGCACCCACTATCGCGGCCTTGAAGAAGGAGAACGCATCACCGGCATCGACCGCGCTGGCCACACCTTCAGCTACACCATCGCCTCCCCCGTGGACACCGCTGGAAAACTCCTCGACGGCCGCACCTTCAAGAACATCAACGACCTCAAAACCCTCCTCTCCGCCAATCCCCGCCAGCTCGCCCGCAACCTCCTCCACCAGTTCACCCTCTACTCCACCGGCACCCCCGTCCGCTTCTCCGACCGCCCCCAAATCGAATCCCTCCTCAACACCTGCGCCAAAGCCAACTACCCCATCCGCGACCTCCTCCACGCCCTCATCCAAAGCCCCATCTTCCTCGGCGGTCTTTGAAAAGATCCCGAGCATCCCCAAAAAGGACCACCTTTTTCCACCCCGATGTCAAAAGCTCCAGGAGTACCGCAAGTGCGCCAGCATAGTGGTCCGCACAGTCCCCTGTGCGGCGCTCCGCAATTTCCCTCCCTCTCCGCGTTTCACTGAAAGCACTCGGTACAGTCACCGCGCTGGTTCTCCAACACGGACACCGAACCACGATCAAAAATCACTAAACCTCAGCGTCCTGTGAAAATCGAAGCCGAACGAGCACCTCCATTTTATCCAGACCATTACCCGCTGATCGCCTTCCAGCTTTCCTATGACGAAATGGTGACCCGCTTTGGACCTGCGCACAGGGGGATGGATGAAAACGATAACGAACCCGGACCATGCGAATACTGGTCATTCCTATTCCCATGCGGACTTTCTATTTTTATCACCTTTCATTTGAAAGCGCCAAACGGTCCCAGTGGGGACGTTTATGCGTCCAGTCGTGACGTCGGTCACATCCTCAAGCATCTGCCTATAGACGACTGTGTTTTTTGGCGTCTCGATATAGCAGAGCCAGATCTGTACCGTGAACGCGGCGGAATCGTCTCTTCAACCTGTCGTCATGGATCAACCAGAACGCTTAATTAAAGGATGAATTCCCATTACATTGCTAACGCACTCTCGTGTCATCTCAGCATGATCGCAATGGCGCGTGTCCGTCCTATGTCATCCTTCGCCACTCCACTCCGCCCCACACCAGCCCCAAAGGGGCTGCGTAATTCAGCCCAGGGTCAGCCGAGCCAAAGCGAGGCGACCCTGGGTGCTGCCACCCGACAGGGAAGCAAACCCACCGCTCCGCCGCATCCAACAGGCACCAGCAGCGTCTGCAAAACGCCCCGCCACACATCTGTGCGCACGCTAACCACCTGTCATTCAATTGTCCCACATCTCTTTGCCTGATCGTCTCCATGCACGCTCCCCACATCGCCAAAAACTTCTCGCGTCGTCGCTTTTTGCACAACGCAGGTGTCACGCTGGCTCTTCCATTGTTGGAATGCTTAAACCCCGTGTTCGGCAAGGCCGCTCAGACAAAGGCACCTCAGCGCCTCCTCATCATCTCTAACAATCTCGGCTTCTTGCCGAAACCCTTCTTCCCAAAGAGCGCCGGCCTTGATTACGAGTTGTCGCCAACTCTGAAACCTCTCGCCGAAGTCCGCAACGAGTTCACCCTCTTCAGCGGCCTCTCCCACCCCGACGTCAACGGCGGCCACAGCGCCGAAAACTGCTTCCTCACCGCCGCACGCGGCCCCACCAAAAGCGGCTTCCGCAATCAAATCTCCCTCGACCAATACATCGCCGAAAAACTCGGCCAGCAGACCCGCTATCCAACACTCAACCTCGGCGTCAACATCGACAAAGCCAACCGCAGCCTCTCCTGGACCCGCGACGGCGTCCTCCTTCCCGCCGAAGACAGCGCACCCGCACTCTTCCGCCGCATGTTCGTTCAGGGCGATCCCGCCGCCGTCAAAAAACAGCTCCAGCAGCTCGACGAACGCGGCAGCATCCTCGACACCCTCCTCGACCAAACCAAACGCCTCAGCCGCGACCTCGGCAGCACCGACCGTGCCCGCCTTGACCAATACCTCACCTCCGTCCGCGAAGTCGAAGAACGCCTCCTCACCGCTCGCGAATGGGAGCTCAAGCCCAAGCCCGTCGCCACCCAGCCCGAGCCCAAGGACATCCAGGACAAAAAGCTCATCTTCGAAAAGCTCGACCTCATGCTTTCGATGGCCCAGCTCGCATTCGAATCCGACTCCACCCGCATCGTCACACTCATGGTCGATGCCTTCGCCACACCCGCCTTCCATCTCCCCGGCGCTGACAACACCACCGAAGGCTACCACGGACTCAGCCACCACGGCCAGGCCGAAGAAAAAGTACGCCAGCTCGCCGAAGCCGACATCGAGCAGATGCGCCTCTTCAAAAAGCTCATCCAAACCCTCGCCTCAAAAAAGGAAGACGAAGCCCGTCTCCTCGACCGCACCATGGTCCTCTTCGGCAGCAACATGGGAGATGCCAACACCCACGACAACACCAACCTTCCCATCCTCCTCGCCGGCGGCGGCTTCAAACACGGCCAGCACCTCGCCTTCAAACGCGACACCAACCTCCCCCTCAGCAACCTCTTCGTCTCCCTCCTTCACCGCCTCGGCGTCGAGTCGAACCAATTCGGCTCCAGCACCGGCACCCTCACCGGCCTGGTCTAGATCACCGCGATAATCTTGCGCATAGAAAGCGGCCCTCCCTCTCCCCGCCCCTGACACACGACAACAGCGAACATTTCTCTCCGGGGAGAGGGTTGGGGTGAGGGGACGACCAGCGCCTTTCGCAAGCATGGGCTGCCCCCTCACAGCCTAGTGCCCCTGTCCCGCCTTCACGTGGGTTGCACTCATCCTATTGTCGGGAATGGTCACCCCTTTGAAACCAGCCCTGCTCATCCTTGCATCCTTCCTCGGGTGGCTGAACCCACAGCTCTCCACCCTGGACCATCGCCAGCACGAGCTCCAAACCGCGCTGTCAAAACTTCCCGCCCTGCCCGCGCCCCAGCCCCTGGAGCACGCCGGATTCCACAGCGGCCTCGCCCCGCACGCCGACTCCGTCCGCTGGGTCCAGATCGACCTCGGTGCCGAATACTCGCTCGACTCAGTCGTCGTCATCCCCGCCATGCTCGGCGTGGTCGAATCCTACGGCTTCCCCAGCCGCTTCCGGATCGACGCCTCAAACGACCCCCTTTTTGCCGAATCCGACACACTATTAGACCATTTCTCCGACAATAACACACCCTCACCCGCGCCATGGTTCGTGGCAGGAAATGGAATCAAAGCACGCCACATCCGCTTCACCGCTACCACCCTCGCCGCCCAGCCTCACGGCACCCGCCGCCACATCTTCTGCCTCGGCGAGCTCCTCGTCTTCAGCCAGGGCCGCAATGTCGCTCTCCACGCCCAGGTCCTCGCCCCCAACTCCGTCGAAACCCTCCCCACCTGGTCCCCACGCCATCTCGTCGATGGTGCTTACTCACTCGGTCTCCCGGTGCAGCCTGATGAAATCAATGGCAACGGATGGCACAGCGGCATCTCCACCACCGCAGAGACCACCAAATGGATTCAGCTGCATTTGGGCGCACCACATGCCATCGATGAGATCCGCCTCATCCCCGCCCACCCACGCGACTACCCCGAGCGCTCCGGCTTCGGCTTCCCCCGCCGCTTCAAAGTGGAAGCCGATGGCAAAACCATCTTCGACACCACCTCCGCCGACTTCCCCAATCCCGCAGACACCCCCGTTGCCTTCCCATGCCCCAATCTGCGTGCTCAGACCATCCGCGTCACCGCCACCCGCCTTTGGGAACGCAGCGGCGACTTCGTCTTCGCACTCGCAGAACTGCAGGCATTCGACCATGGTCGCAACATCGCGCTCAACTCTGCCGTCACCAGTTCAGACGACACCGTCACCGCATCCTGGACCCGCGCCGGTCTCATCGACGCACGCAGCAGCACCGGCACGCTCGTGGATGAATCCACCTGGCTCGCAGCTCTGTCCCAGCGCCGGCAGCTCACCGATGAACTCACCGCCTTGGAAACTCAGCGCACCCAGGCGCTTGCCATCGCATACCAGCGCACCGCATGGCTTGGCGGCAGCGTCTTAGGCCTCGCCATCCTTACCGCCTGGCTCGCATGGCTGCGTTCCCGCCGCTCTCGCCAGCAGGAGATGGAATCTCTGCGCCACCGCATCTCCCGTGACCTCCATGACGAAATCGGCAGCCACCTCGGCAGCATCCGCCTCATGTCAGAGCTGGCTCTGCGCGATGGCCCCGCCTCCGACTCCCTTCAGGAAATCCACCGTCTCGCAGGAGAGGCCGCCGAGTCCATGCGCGGCATCATCTGGCTCGTCCGCGAGGGCGATCTTCCTCCTCTTGCCAGCCTCGTCGAGGCCATGCGCCAAAGCGCCGCCTCCTTGCTCAAAGACATCGACTGGCAGCTTGATGCACCCAGCAGCGGCGAACCCGCCACCGCTTCACTCGAATTCCACCGCCAGGTCTTCCTCCTCTTCCGCGAGGCCGTTCACAACATCGCCCGTCATGCCCATGCTGCAAAAGTGCGCATCACGGTGAACTGGAAAGCAAAACACTTCCACCTCCGCATTGAAGACGACGGCTGCGGCTTCGATGCCGCCGCTGTCACCGCCGGAAACGGCCTCGCCAATCTCCACCACCGCGCCACCGTTCTCGGTGGCACTTTACAGATCACCAGCAGTCCCGGCAGCGGCACCTGCATCACCCTGGAGGCCGATTTCTCATGAGCACCCTTTGGATCGTTGAAGATCATGCTGCCTTTCGGCGCACTCTCGTGCGTCTCCTTGCCACCGAATCCGACCTGCAGTGCCCCCGCGACTTCGACTCCTGCGAAAAGCTCCTCGCAGCACTTTCAGAATCAAACGCCCCCGATTTGATCCTCCTCGATGTCGGCCTGCCCGGCATGAGCGGCCTCGATGCCATCCGCCTCATCAAAGAACGCGCACCCAAGACCCTCGTCGTCATCCTCACCGTCTTCGAGGATGACGATAAAGTGTTCCAGGCTATCTGCGCAGGGGCCGCCGGGTATCTGCTCAAGACCGGCAGCGGAACCGACATCACCCAGGCCGTGCGCGATGCACTCGCGGGCGGCTCCCCCATGAATCCCCGCATCGCCCGCCGTGTGCTGGACATGTTTTCCAAACTCGCACCCAAACAGCGCGACTACGGTCTCAGCGACCGCGAAAAGGAGATCCTGCAGTTGATGACCACCGGACTCATCAAAAAGGAGATCGCCGACAGGTTGAGCCTCAGCGTGCACACCGTGGACACCTACCTGCGCCGCATCTACGAGAAGCTGGAGGTCAACACCCGCACCGGCGCCGTGGCCAAGGCGCTCAAAGAGGGGCTGGTCTGACTGTCCCGCGCTCGCGTGGCATGAAAAGCCTCCTCGTGCATCGTATATCCTGCACATGCGTTTTCTTGCCCTCATCGTGATCTCAGCGGCCGTTCCTGCCAGCGCGGTCGATTTTGTGCGCGAGGTACGACCCATCTTCGAAAAGCACTGCTATGAATGTCATGGCAGCAAAAAGCAAAAGAACGACTACCGGCTCGACATCAAATCCATCGCCCTGACCGGCGGCCAGGAACACGCGCCGAACATCATTCCCGGCAAAAGCGCGCAGAGCCCTCTTTTCCAATTCGTCAGCGGCACGGATGAAAAGACCACCATGCCGCCGAAGGAGAAACTGAGCAGTGGAGAGATCGATCTGCTCAAGCGCTGGATCGACGAAGGCGCGGTGTGGCCCGATGGCGTGGACGTGGCCCAGGTGGAGAACCGTCTGGACTGGTGGAGCTTCAAGCCCCTGGTGAAGAAGGATGGATCCGTTGATGATTTCATCCACACAAAGCTCAAGGAGCAGGGCTTCAAGCCCGCGCCAGAGGCCGATGCTCGCACGCTGATTCGCCGCCTTTTCTTTGATCTCACAGGCCTTCCGCCTTCCCCCGAGGAGTTGAAGCGGTATGAAACACTGCCGTATGAAAAGCTTGTGGATGATCTGCTGGCATCTCCACGCTACGGCGAGCGCTGGGCGCGCCACTGGCTCGATCTCGTGCACTACGGTGAAACTCACGGCTACGACAAGGACAAGCCGCGCATGAATGCCTGGCCCTACCGCGACTACGTCATCCGTGCGCTGAACAGCGACAAGCCCTACACCCGGTTTATTGAGGAGCAGATCGCCGGAGACGTGCTCTACCCCGGCACCACAGATGGCATCACCGCCCTGGGCTTTATCGCCGCCGGGCCATGGGATCTCATTGGCCATGCGGAAGTGCCGGAAACGAAACTGGACGGCAAAATCGCACGCCATCTGGACCGGGATGACATGGTGCAGAACACTCTCGGCACCTTCTGCTCGCTCACTGTCGGCTGCGCCCAGTGCCACAATCACAAGTTCGACCCCATCACGCAGGAGGACTATTACTCCCTCCAAGCCGTCTTTGCCGCCATCGACCGCACAGAGGTGAATTATTATCCCGATGATGACTCCATGCGTCGTTTCATGGATCTGGATCGCAGCAGGCAGAAGATCGTGGCAGACATCAAGGCGCTGGAAGATCCGCTCAAACAGAAAGCGGGTGCAGCCTACACCGCCCTCTCCAAGCGCATCGACGGCGCTGCTGACAAAGCCAGCAGCACCAATCCGAATGCGAAGCCAGATTTCGGCTACCACAGCGCCATCGTGAAGGATCAGAATACTTTGAAGTGGGTGCAGGTGGACCTGGGCAGCAGCATGGAAATTCAGCGCATCGTGCTGAAGCCCTGCTACGACGACTTCGGCGGCATCGGTGCCGGTTTCGGTTTTCCTGTTCGCTTCAAGGTCGAAGCCAGTGACGACCCTGAATTCAAGGCCGGTGTCACGCTCATCTGGCGCAGACACGACGCCACCTTCATGAACGACTTTAAAAACCCCGGCCTCACGCCCTTTGAAACGGGCACAGCGGAGGACGACGGCGCCAAAGGCAGGTATGTGCGTGTGACTGCTGTGAAGCTGGCCGAGCGCAAAGATGACTACATCTTCGCACTGTCGGAAATGGAGGTCTATGCCGCCAAAAACGGCCCCAATATCGCCGCAGGAAAGCAGGTGGCTGCATTGGACAGCATCGAGGCTCCGCCGCGCTGGCGGAAGGCCAATCTCACCGATGGTATCGCCCCGCAGGCTCGCACGCTTGAGGACAAACAACGGCTCATCCGCGAGCGAGATGCCCTCATGCTCGCGCAGGCTGATGCAGCAGCAAGCCGCCAGTTGCAGGAACTACGCAAAGAACGCAGCACCGCAGATGCTGAGATCGCCAAACTGCCCAAGCCCGGCAAGGTCTATGCAGGCGCCATCCATACTGGCACGGGGGCATTCAAGGGCACGGGTGCCGAAGGTGGAAGGCCTCGTGTCATCCAGGTGCTCAAGCGTGGCGACATCAAACAACCTGCCAAGGAGGTTGGGCCGCAAAGCATCGCCGCGCTGAGCGGTGCCTTTCATGATGCCTATCAGATGGCAGGAGCAGGCGAATCCGCGCGCCGTGCGGCATTGGCGCGCTGGATCAGCAGCAAGGACAATGCGCTCACCTGGCGCAGCATCGTGAACCGCGTGTGGCAACATCACTTCGGACGTGGTCTGGTTGATACCGCGAATGACTTTGGTCGGATGGGCGGCAGGCCCAGCCATCCGGAGCTGCTCGACTGGCTCGCCATCACTTTCCGCGACGATCTCGGCGGCAGCTTGAAGAAGCTGCACAAGCTCATCGTCATGAGCGCCACTTACCGGCAGTCTTCTGACAAATCAGAGCCTGCGGATGCAAACAACGTCTTCTTGTCGCACCAAAACCGCCGCAAGTTGGATGCAGAGTCGATTCGTGATTCGATCCTCTCCGTCAGCGGTAAACTGGATCTCACCATGGACGGGCCGAGCTTTCAGGACTTCATCATCGAAAAGCCGCAGCACAGCCCGCATTACGAGTATCAGCTTCACGATCCCGAAGACCCGAAGTCCTGGCGGCGCAGCATCTACCGCTTCATCGTGCGTTCCCAGCAGCAGCCGTTCATGACCACGCTGGATTGTGCCGATCCCTCCATGCGGGTGGAAAAGCGCAATGAATCCCTCAGCCCGCTGCAGGCGCTGGCCATGATGAACAATGGGCTCGTCGTCGTCATGGCCAGGCATCTGGCGGAACGAGTGGCGCAGGAACGGAAGGAAGTGGCAGCGCAGGTGGAGCGAGCTTTTGCGCTGGCACTCTCGCGCCCCCCGGCCACTGATGAGCTTGCGTCGCTGCTCGAATACGCGCAGCGCGAGGGGCTGGAAAATACCTGCCGGGTGATCCTGAATCTGAACGAATTCAGCTTCGTGGACTGAGAGAGGTTGATAGCCGTAGGCGGCTTGGGCGTTTCATGCACCCACCGCCATGAGACTGCACACCCTTGCATTGATTGCCTTCACCTTTGCCCGATGTCTGCATGCGCAGCAGACCGATGCGGAGATCCGCCACGTCACCATCTGGAGCGACGGAACCCGCATGGCTGGGGACCTGTATGTGCCGCGTGATCTCAAAGAAGGCGAAAAGCGTGCCGCCGTGCTGTTCTGTGCCGGAACCGGCGGTGTCAAGAAGGGCAACGGAGCTCTCTACGCCAAACGCTTTGTTAAAGAGGGCTTCGTCGTGCTCGCCTTTGACTATCGCGGCTGGGGAGAGAGTGACTGCAAGCTCACACTCCCCGAGCCCATGCCCAAAGCGGATGCCGATGACACCGTGACCGTGAAAGCCCGGCCCGTGCGCTGGCAGATGGACATGGCGGACCAGACGCTCGACATCCGCTGCGCCATCAGCTTTCTCATGGGCGAGCCTTGCGTGGACAAAGAGCGCATCGGATTGTTTGGCACGAGCTATGGCGGTGGTTTGGTGGTCTGGGTGGCAGGAAATGACCCGAGAGTGAAATGTGTCGTCTCCCAGGTGCCCGGCATGGGTGGCGGCCGCCCGCAGTCGGCGCAGAAGTATGCCAACGACCTCGCGGTGAAGCAGGCGCGCGGCGAGACCGAGCCCGTGCCGATCGAAACCGGGAAGCTCGGTGGCAAGATGGCCGTTTATGCGCAGATGCGCGCCAATCCCGCCAAAAGCCTCGGTTACAATGCGGTTGAAACCGCCGGGAAGATCACCGCGCCCACGATGATCATCGTGGCCGAAAAGGAGGAACTCATGAGCAATGAGGAAAATGGCCGACGCGCCTTCCAGCTCCTGCAGAAAAACCTCGTGAAGAGCGAGTATCACGTGCTCGAAGGCATCGGCCATTACGGCGTGTACAAGGAGAAGTTTGAAGAAGCCACCAAGCTGGCATCCGCTTGGTTTCATCTGCATCTGGACGCACAGCTCAGAACTCCGTGAATTTCCGGGCTGGCTGATCAGCGCCGAGCTGGATTGTCGCATTGACTCGGCTGCGACTGCATCTGAAAAAGCTTGGTTCCAGCATCGAGGTGAAACATACGACGCAGGTGCTTCGTGATGCTCTTTCTTTCCATTTATGACCTGGTCTCAAAACTACGATCCCTTCGGCAATCTGGTGCTTTCCACGCTGGTGGCTGCGCTACCTGTGGTGACACTGCTAGGCCTGCTGGCCTTCTGGCATGTGCGGGCGCACATTGCCGCCTTTGCCGGGCTGGTCGTGGCGCTGCTGGTGGCGGTCTTTGTTTTTCACATGCCGGCCCAGCTGGCGCTGACGGCCAGCGGTCTGGGGGCGGTGTTTGGTTTGTTTCCCATCGGCTGGATCGTGCTGAATGCCATCTTCATCTATCAGATCTCTGTAGAGACCGGGCAGTTTGAGGTGCTGAAAAAGCAGATTGCCGGGCTGGCCGGGGATCGCCGCATCCAGGCGCTGCTGATTGCCTTTGCCTTTGGTGCTTTCGTCGAGGGCTGCGCAGGCTTCGGTGCTCCTGTGGCCATCACGGGTGCAATGCTGATCGGGCTGGGCTTCAAACCGCTGGAGGCGGCGAAGCTGGCGCTCATTGGCAACACGGCTCCGGTGGCTTTTGGTTCTCTCGGCATCCCGCTTACCACACTCTCCGATGTCACCGGTCTGGATCTGCATGTGCTCAGTGCCATCGTGGGGCTGCATTTGACGCTTTTTTCCTTCATCGTGCCGTTCTGGCTGGTGGCGGCGCAGGTTGGCTGGCGTGGCATGGTGGAGGTGTGGCCGGCATGCCTGGTCTGTGGCGGGACTTTTGGCACCGTGCAGTTCCTGGTTTCCAACTTCCATGGCCCCTGGCTGGTGGACATCGCCGCAGGGCTGCTTTCGATGGCTGCGATGGTCATTCTGCTGCGCTTCTGGAGGCCGAGCTCTTCTGCCTCAGAAAGCCAGCAGATGGTGAAAAGCGAGCGCCCTTTCCGTGCCTGGACGCCGTGGATCATGCTGTCCATCTTCGTGGGCTTGTGGACCACGCCGTTCGCGAAAGAAATGCTCAATGGCTACAGGCCCGGCACCAAGCCGCACAGCACCTGGCAGGCACCGATCATGCCCGTGGCGCCGCTGCATCTGGCGGTGCAGAAGATGCCGCCCGTGGTGCCCAAGCCCGAACCTGAGAAAGCCGCCTTTACCTTCAACTACCTCTCCGCCACCGGCACTGCGCTGTTGCTGGCTGGCACGGTGTCGGGCTTGTTGCTCGGAGTGAGTCTCTCGTCCCTTGTCGGGATCTATCTCCGCTGTCTGTGGCGTGTGCGCACGTCACTGCTCACCATCGCACTGATGCTCGCACTCGGCTATACCACGCGGTATTCAGGCACTGATACCACGATGGGACTCATGCTGGCAGGCACGGGCGTGCTTTTCCCATTTTTCTCCCCGCTCATCGGCTGGCTGGGCGTGGCGCTCACGGGCAGCGACACCTCATCCAATGTGCTCTTTGGCAATCTGCAGCAGGTGACCGCACAGCAGCTGCACCTTTCACCACAGCTCATGGTGGCTGCCAACAGCTCCGGCGGTGTCATGGGCAAGATGATCGACGCGCAGAGCATCGTGGTGGCCAGCGTGGCCACAGGCGGGCATCCGGACAGCCCCGATGCCGGCACCGTGCTGCGTGCGGTCTTCTGGCACAGCATCGCACTGGCGGTGCTGATGGGCCTGCTGGTCATGGCGCAGTCCTACTGGATGCCGTGGACCATCGCAGGTCCGAGATGATTTGTTTTCAGGGCGCGCGTCAGTTGAACGTCAGCGCGCCCGTCATCGTGTAGGTCGGGTTGGGGTTGAATGTGACCACGATGTTCTGTGCTCCTGTGGAGGCGCCGGCGGGGATCACAAAGGTGGCGATGACCGTGCCCTGCGCCGGGCGGGAGATGCTGGTGCCGCTGATGCTTCCGGCCAGAGTGACGCTGGTGGGGATGAGGTTTGCCGGGGGCTGCGGAGGTGTCGTTGGCAGGGTGATGGTCACAGTGACGGTGGTGCCACGCGTTGCCGTGCCACCGGGGGCATTGGCGGTGCTGCCGCTTGAGGAGCCCGACGAGCCGTAGTTGAAGCCGGTGCTGTCAAAGCTGGCGAGTGCTGCTGCGCGGGTGATCCGGTAAAAGCGGCGGCCGTTTCCCGCGCCGCCAGTGTCGGTGCTCTGGCCGTTGGAGCTTCCGTTGAGTGTGCCGGAGGCGACGGTGCTCCAGGTGGTGACGTCCGGGCTGCTCTGCACGGTGTAGTTTCCACCCTCGATGCCGCTCCAGCTTACGGTGACATCGCTGCCGCTGATGGCGGGCGAATTCAGCGTATCGGTTTTATTTGGGCCTCCACGCCAGTAGGTCGTCACGGTTTCGGTGATGCTCGTGACCGCGCCGCCCGTGGGGCTGCCGTAGTACTGACGCCCGGTGGTATAGGGGTAGAGGGGAGTGCCGTCGGATTTGATGGTGGTGAAGTAGGCCCAGGTGCCGGAGGGGTATTCCGGAGTCACGCAGAAGCGCACATTCTGCTCATTGAGGTCAAAATCGCGCACAGTCGAGCCCGTGGTCTGCACCTGGCCCAGATCGCCACGATAGTCGAAATCCTCGATGTAGTGGCCAAGCGCGTAGGTGGTGTTTACAGCAGGACCGTACTGCGAGCTGGTGAGAGTGGTTTTTCCCTGGATGCGCTGGGCCCAGAGTGGCAGCACCTGGCGCACGGTGATGGCGGTGGTGCCATTGGTCCCGTCCCGCAGGGTGAAGGCGGAAACCATGCGGCGTACTCCGCTGGCGGCGTTGGTGGGGTCTGAGTAGCCATAGGGACCGTAGATGGGCAGCCCGTCCGCAGCCCAGGAGAGGATGGGCGAGTGCTTGGATGGCGTGGCGGCGCTTTCCGTGTAGGTGTTGGTGGCGGCGTTGTAGTCCACGTGGTCGCCCAGCTGGTAGCGCAGCGCGATGGGGTGCGCGTGGTAGTGGTAGTTGTTGCCGGCCTGATGCGCCAGCGCCGGGTCAAAGGTCACGCCTTCATTGAACCAGCCGTCGCGGTTCCAGATGCCGTCACCGGTCAGGCCATTGGTCGGGGTGGCATCAGTGGCGCTGGCGTTCACATAGGAGAAAGCATCGCGGGAGTCGAACATGGACACGCCATTGACCATGCGGCCTGTGGCACCCAGGCCGGTGCTGGTCTTGGTGCCCGGGATGGTGGGTGTGCGCGGGATGCGGTAGATCGTGGCCGTATTGGAGGGAAAGTTGGGGAAGTTTGTGGTCTTTGCTGAATCAATGTACCACGGCCCCATGATGTGGGAGGCCAGCCCGGTGGTGCGGATGTACACCCAGCTGCTGGAGTAGCTGATCTCGCTGACGTCGGCATAGGTCGGGCTGGACTGGGTGCCTGAGCCACGGCTCCAGGTGGTGGAGGTGGTGCCTGCGGTCTGGTCCGCCGTGCTCTGGTAGATGCGGGCGTACTGGCCTGAGTTGGCGGTGAACCAGGAGGTCAGCTGTGGGTCAGCATGCAGCTGGGATGCCGAAAACAGCAGGAGCAGGGGGAGGCGCATCTTCATGGCGGGAGGTGGTTGTCGCCTGAGTTATGCGTCTGAAGATGAACAAACACTGGCTGCCGGGATAAATTCGCATTTATCTGGCCATGCTGATCAAGGCAGAGGGTGCCGAGGCTTATGGCTTCATTTCCCGCAGATTCACCATGAGGAGGTGCTTCACACGGGGCGGTTCCGCCCCTTTGTGAAAGCTCTGTACAGCCTCCTCGATGCGCTTGTCCTCCATGGTGGCGCGCTCATGCTGCCGCAGATGCTCCGCCCATGAGCCGACGAGGAAAGTCTCACGGAAATGCGTGGGATCCTCCAGGTCTGCAAAGAGAGAGCAGCGGAAGGCACCATCGCGCAGCCGTGTCTCGCGCAGGCGATACATGGCGGCACGAAAGGCGGGCGCTTCCTTGGGGTCGATGTGGTACTCGATGGTGATGAGCACGGGGCCGTCGCTGGGCTCGGGCTCTGTGGTCATGGCACTGTGTGGCAGCCAGTGGCCTGACGGGGAGAGGTCCAGATTTTCCACATGGCTGATGGGCAGCAGGCGTGCCAGCAGCGCGCTGATGAGCAGGCAGCCTGCGGCGATGCCGAGGGTGACGGGGGCATTCAGCTGCGTGGTCAGCTGGCCCCAGGTGAGCGCGCCGATGGCAAAGGTACCCTGCATCACCACCAGGTAGATCGCCGAGCTGCGAGCACGCACCCAGTTGGGGAAGACGCTTTGCGAGGCCACACTGAAGGTGTTCATGCCGCTGATCCACGCCGCGCCTGTGACGGCGAGCACGATCCCCATGGCTATCTTTCCAGGCACCAGCGCGAGGATGCCCGTCATCGCTGCGGACACGATGCTGGCACCGAGCAGCACGTGGTCGAATGAAAAGCGCTCGCGCAGCTTTGGCAGACACAGCACGGCCATGAGGATGGCACCGCCGCCGTAGCAGCCCATCATCACGCCGAAGTCCGCCGCAGCCCATTGGCGCGAATGCACAATGACCGGCAGCAGCACCACAGGCGCCACCGCCGCAAACATGTGGATGCCGCCCCGGCACAGCACCGCCTGCATGGCGCGGGCATGGCGCGCGTAGCGGATGGCGGCAGCCATGGCCCCCAGCATCTGCTCCTGCTGCGCGCTGCGCGGCGTGGCGATGTAGCTGCCCGTGCACATGACTGCGATCACGGCCAGGAAGGACAGCGCATTCAGTGCAAACACCGGTGCCGGACCCATGGCCGCGAGCAAAAGGCCGCCGAGGATGGGGCCGAGGGAACGGGCGATATTGTACCCCACCCCGTTGAGCGCCAGTGCGCCGGAGAGCTGCTCGCGCCCCACCACCTCCGGGATCAGCGCCTGCCACGCTGGTACGGTGAAGGCGGAGGCCACACCCAGCTGAAACGTGGCCAGCAGGAGCAGGGTCTGCGTCAGCGCGCCATACCATGCCAGCAGGGCCATGCCTGCGGCGGTGAGAAGAGCGCCTGTCTGCGCAAAGAGGATCAAGCGCCGCCTGTCCACCAGATCCGCCATCGCCCCCGCAGGCAGGGCCAGCAGGAAGAGGGGAAGGCTGGACATCGTCTGCATCAGCGACACGAGGTACGGAGAGCTCGTCATCGTGGTCATCGTCCACACCGCTGCGGTGTCATTCATCGTGGTGCCGATGTTTGACCCAATGCTGCCCAGCCACATGGCACGAAAGACACGATTGCGGAGCGGGGACCAGGCGGACATGTGGATGGTGGTACATCATAACGTCTGCTTCCGGCTTTGCGACTTCGATTCCGTCGAATGGCCGTGCCTTTTTTGTCTCCAAAGCTTCGCGCGATTGCGTGACAAGGCCCCGCTCGTTTCCAGCGTATTCATGCCTACACTTTTGCCATGTTCACCCGCCGCCAGCTGCTGCAGACCTCCGGTCAGGGATTTGGCGCGCTCGCGTTTCACTCGCTGGCCGCCGCCGAGACCACGCACCGCTCCCAGGTGGTGCCGCCGAAGGCCAAACGTGTGGTGCAGCTTTTCATGGCAGGAGCCGCCAGCCACGTGGATCTTTTTGATTACAAGCCGGCGCTGATCAAGCATCACGGTGAAGATGCCGACTTCGGCGAGAAGGTGGAGGCCTTTCAAAACGGGCTCGGTCCCTGGAAAAAGCCCGTGTGGGACTTCCGCCCCCACGGCCAGTGCGGCAAGATGCTCAGCGATGCCGTGGCCCCTCTCGGCGCCTGTGCGGATGACCTGGCCTTTGTGCACAGCATGGTGGGCAAGACAGGCGTGCATTCTCAGGGAACGCTGCTGCAGGCCACGGGGTTCAACCTGCCCGGCTTTCCAGGCGCGGGCTGCTGGGTGAGCTACGCGCTCGGCTCTCTCAGCGACAACCTGCCGACCTTTGTGGTGCTGCCGGATCATCGCGGCTTTGCCTCGAACGGGCCGAAGAACTGGGACAGCGCCTTCCTTCCATCGCAGCATGCGGGGACCATTATTTATCCCGGCGCGGAGACGCCGATTGCCGATTTGTTTCCGCACAAGACCGGGCGCTATATCAGCGCCAAGTCAGACCGTGAGGGTTTTGCGCTGCTGGAAAAGCTGAATCGCAGACACATGACGATGCACGAGACAGATTCTCGCCTGGAGAGCCGCATTCAGAGCTACGAACTCGCTGCCAAGATGCAGCTGGCTGCACCGGAGGCGCTGGACATCTCCAAGGAATCCGACGCCATGAAGGCGATGTATGGCATCCAGGAGCATCGCAAAGTCTGGCCCACGGAGATCAACGCCGAAGAGGAGGCCGACTACATGGGACGCAAGTGCCTCGCCGCGCGCCGCCTGCTGGAGCGCGGGGTGCGCTTTGTGCAGATCTGGAGCGGCAATGACAACGGCTTCCCCCGCCGCAACTGGGACAGCCACGAAGACGTGGAGCGTGATCACGGCCCCCTGGCCTGGGGCATGGCCAAGGCGGTCTCAGCGCTGATTCTGGATCTGAAACAGCGCGGGCTGCTGGATGAGACGATCATTCTGTGGACCACCGAGTTTGGCCGCATGCCCAGCACCCAGGGCGGCAAGGGGCGCGACCACAACCCCTATGTCTTCACCAACTGGCTCTGCGGCGGCGGCATCCAGGGAGGCGTGACCGTGGGTGAGAGCGACCAGTGGGGGTATAAGCCGCTGGACCGCGCCAATCCCACGACCTGCTATGACATTCATGCCACGATGATGCACCTGCTGGGCATTGATCACACGCAGCTCACCTTTCGCCATAATGGGATTGATCGACGGCTGACCGATGTGCATGGGCAGGTGATCCGGGGACTGGTGGGTTAAAACAGGATGTTCTCCACAAAGCGCTGCACGTGCTGAGGTTGTTTGCGGTGCTGCCTTGTCACAGCCACGACATCGCGTTCAAACCGTTCAGGAAACAGCAATGTGGCGATTGATTCTTTCCTTCGATACAGCGCCAGTGCGCGGCGTGGCACAAAGGCGAGGCCGAAGCCGGAGGCGACGAGGTTGATGATGAGGTCAAAGCTGTCGAGTTCCATCGCGGGAGGGAGGTCGAGCTGCTGGCGCTTGAGCCAGCGGCGGAGGTTTTTGCCGGTGTTGGTTCCTGGATCGATGTGGAGCCAGGGGTGTGCGGCCAACCAGAGCTTGAATGGTGCGGTTCTTTTGAGTGGAGCTTTGGCTGCAAGAGCGGCAGGGGCTATCAACTCAAAGGTGTCTTTGAAGCGATGGGTGATCTTAACGGAGTCTGGCAGCGGTGAAGGCGGGCACATGACCCCGATGTCGATCTCTCCAGCCTCCAAGGCTGTGAGGATGGAAGTGCTGGTGTTGTAGCTGACGCGGCATACGACTTCAGGATGTCGCTGGTGATTGGCATGGAAGAGTCCGGGCATGTGGGCCATGGCCAGAGTGCGTGAGACACTGACGCGGACTTCAGGGCGCGCAGACCCAAACTCAGTCTGGAGGCCATCTAGCGCTGATGCCACGCCGCCAATCAGTCGTGTGGCTTCCGCCGCGAGAAAGAGTCCCGCCTCAGTGATCTCAACTGACCTCGTTGTGCGGTTGATCAAGGTCAGGCCAAGCCGCTCCTCCAGAGACTGCATCTGCCGGGTGAGCGCGCTCTGAGACAGTCCGGCTTCGCGTGCCGCCCGCGTGAAACTGCGGTGTTTTGCGACGAGGTGAAACAGATGCAGGGCATACAGGTCGAAAGGCTTTCGGGTGAGGTATTGTTGCATCAATTGCAACAATACCTGATTTTAATGCATTTCACGCAAATACATGGACATGCGAAAGCAGGGACGCGGACAACCCCGCGTTCACCCATGCCCAATATCGAAGACCGTCTCCCTCAAAACGCACCCGGCCGTTTCTACGTCGACAGCAGCTGCACCGATTGCGACCTCTGCCGCAATCTGGCACCCGATTTCTTCCGTCGCGATGACGACATCGGGCAGAGCTTCGTTTTCCGCCAGCCTGTAATCGAGGAGGAAGTCCAGCTTTGCTTGGACGCCCTCGGCGGTTGCCCGACTGAATCGATCGGCCAGACAGACGGTGAATGATGAAATTCGCAGTCTGTTTGTGAACTTGCCTCCCTCTCTGCGTAGGTAGGCAGCATCCATGCACAAGATCGTCATCCTCCTCTCCCTGCTGGTGATTCCGGCGTTTGGTGCGCCGCTGAAGCTGGCGACTTTCCGCGCAGATGTCACGCCTCCTGTGGGGGCGCCTTTGTGCGGCGGGCTGGTGAAGCCGGTGGCGGGGGTGAGCGAGCCGCTGCTGGCGCTTGGTGTGGTGCTGCTGGGCGATGACAAGCCCGTGGTGCTCTGCGCGGTGGACTGGTGCGAGATCCGGGCGGGGGATCATGTGCACTGGCGCGAGGTGCTGGCCAAGGCTGCTGGGACAACGCCCGAGCGCGTGGCGGTGCACAGCCTGCACCAGCACAATGCCCCCATCGGAGATGCGGCCACGCATCAGCTGCTGGCGGGTTTTCCATCGGCGCCGGCGGTGCTGGACCTGCCCTGGGCGGAGCGCGCTTTGCAAGGGGTGGCGGCCAGCATCGAGGCGGCGGTGAAAAATCCGCAGCCGGTCACCCACATGGCCACAGGGCAGGCGGCGGTGCAGCAGGTGGCCTCCAACCGCCGCATCATGGGGCCCGATGGCAAGGTGGCCAAGATGCGCCTGAGTTCCACCAAGGACGCCGCCATGCGGGATCTGCCCGAGGGGCTGATCGATCCCATGCTCAAGACGGTCAGCTTTTGGAATGGTGACAAGAAGCTGGCCGCGCTGCACTACTACGCCACGCATCCCATGAGCTACTATGGCGATGGCATGGTGACGTATGATTTTGTGGGCACCGCACGCGAGCGCCGCACGCAGGATGACGGCGTACCGCATGTGTACTTCACCGGCTGCGGCGGCAACATTGCCGCTGGAAAGTACAACGATGCCAGCAAGGAGTCCCGCGTGCGATTGGGGGAAAACATTCACGCCGCCATGGTGGCGTCAGAGGAAAAACCGCAGCGCCGTCCTCTTGCCAAGATGGAATGGCGTGCGCGGCAGGTGCTGCTGCAGCCCAATCCCGAATTTCCCGAGGAGCGCATGCTGAAGGTGGCTGAGAATCCCGCCACGGCGGCCTCCACGCGCATCAGCGCGGCTCTGCGCGTGGGCTTTATCCGGCAATGCGCTGCGGGAGTACCCATTCAGTTCACCAGTCTGCATCTCGGGAAGGATGTCTGCCTGCTGCATCTTCCCGGCGAGAGCTTTCTCGAGTATCAGCTCTTTGCGCAGGAGCAGCGCCCGGATGGCTTTGTGGCCACAGCCAGCTACGGCGACGGCGCACCGGGGTACATCCCGCTGGAGAAATCCTTTTCCGAAGGAGGCTATGAGCCGACGCAGGCCTTTGCGGCACCGGAGAGCGAAAAGGTCATGCGGGAGACAATTGCCGGGTTGCTCAGCACGAAGTGACTGGTTAAGTGGCCGCCTCATGATCCTCGACACCCTCGACAACTCCGCCCGCTACGAGTCGCTCAATTCGCGTTTTGCCAAGGCCTTTGCCTATCTCCGGACGGTGGACGGCAAGCAGCCGCTGGGGCGTTTCGACATCGATGGCGACCACTGCTTTGCGCTGGTGCAGACGTATGAAACGAAGACGATGGACAAGGCCAAGTTTGAAGCGCACCGGAAGTATATCGACATTCAGTTCATCCACAGCGGGCGCGAAACGATCCTGTGGGCACCGCTGGCGGCCATGAAGGAGGAGACGATGGCCTACAATGAGGAAAAAGAGGCCGCGCTGTGGAAGCTGATTCCCGATGTGACTCCGCTGCACATGAGCGGCGGGCATTTTGCCATTCTCTACCCGCAGGACGCGCATGCGCCGTGCATCGAGTGGGAGAAGCCCGAGCAGGTCTTTAAAGTCGTGATCAAGGTGGCTGTGGAGTAAATTGGGGCAAAAACGGTCTTTCTGAGGGCGTAGGTAACCCACTACCCCCTCAATGAAGCTGCCGTCTGCCGTTTTTCTTTGCTCTCTCGCCGTGTCCGCACGCGGCGCGGAGCGTGTGCTCACGTTTGAAAAAGACGTGCGCCCCATCGTCAAGGCGCACTGCACCCACTGCCATGGCGAGGAGGAAAAGCCCGAGGGCGGCGTGGATCTGAGACTGCGCCGCTTCATGGATCAGAAGCTGGACGGCGGCAGCCAGGTCGTCGTGGCCGGGCATCCGGAACAGAGCGAGCTCGTGCGCCTGATCAAAAACGGCGAGATGCCCAAGAAGGGCAAGCAGCTCTCCGAGGCTGAACTGGCGACCATCGAAAAATGGATCTCTCAAGGTGCGAAGACGGCCAAGCCGGAGCCGCTGGCGCTCGCGCCGGGGCCGATCATTTCGGACGATGACCGCGAATACTGGGCCTTTCAGCCCGTCAAGCGCCCCGCCGTGCCCAAGGAGGTGGACAACCGCAAGGTGCGCACGCCAGTGGATGCCTTTCTGCTCAAGTCGATGACCAAGCAGGGGCTCACCTTTGCGCCTGAGGCCGACCGCCGCACGCTGATCCGCCGCGTGACGCTGGACCTCACCGGCCTGCTGCCCACACCGCAGGAGGTGGAGGCCTTTGTGAATGACAAATCTCCGCTGGCCTACGAGCAGCTGGTGGAGCGCCTGCTGGCCTCCAAGAACTATGGTGAGCGCTGGGCGCGGCACTGGCTGGATGTGGTGGGCTACGCCGACTCCAACGGCTATTCCGAGGCCGATTCCGTGCGGCCGCAGGCCTGGCGCTACCGTGACTACGTCATCCGCGCCATGAATGCGGACAAGCCCTGGGATGAATTCATCCAGGAGCAGCTGGCCGGAGATGAACTGGCAGGCGCAACGCATGCGGACTACCAGCAGGCGGTGCTGGACCCGCACCGCACCGACCAGCTCATCGCCACCGCCTTCCTGCGGATGGCGCCGGATGGTACGGGAGACTCGCCGGATGATGCCAAGCTGGCCAAGAACCAGGTCATCGCGGAGCAGATGAAGGTCATGACCTCATCGCTCATGGGGCTGACGGTGGCTTGTGCGCAGTGCCACGATCACCGCTATGACCCCATCACCCAGGTGGACTACTACCGCCTGCGCGCCGTGCTGGATCCTGCGTATAACTGGGAGTCCTGGCGTGCACCTGCGCAGCGCCTTTATTCGCTGTATTCCCCTCAGGAGCGCGCCAAGGCCGCCGAGATCGAGGTGAAGGCCAAGGAGATCGAGGCTGAAGCCCGCGCGATGAGCAAAAAGTTCCTGGATGAGATCTTCGAGGTCGAGATCAAGAAAGTGCCCGAGGCCGAGCAGGCCGCCTTCCGAGTGGCCCGTGACACGCCTGTGGCCAAGCAGACCGCGGAGCAGAAGGCGCTGATCAAAAAGTATCCCTCCGCGCTCGCCACCTACTCGCTGAATCTCTACGATCAGAAGAAGCAGGACATCGTGGACGCGAAGATGGCCGAGGCCAAAAAGCTGCGCGATACCAAGCCGGTCGAGGGCTTTGTGATGGCGCTGACGGAAGTGAAGGGGCAGGTGCCTGCGACGAAGCTCTTCAACCGTGGTGATCATGACCAGCCGAAGCAGGCGCTGACTCCGGGAGAGCTCAGCATCTTGGCGAGCCCTCAGATCGAGCCCTTCAAGCCGGTGCCTGTGAGCAGCGGTTCCAGCGGCCGCCGCCTCGCGTATGCGCAGTGGCTCACCAGCGGCAAGCATCCACTCACGGCGCGGGTGCTGGTGAACCGCTTTTGGATGAACCACATGGGGCGCGGCATCGTGAACACGCCGGGGGATTTTGGCCGTCAGGGCGAGCTGCCCACACATCCGGAGTTGCTCGACTACCTGGCGGATGAGTTTGTGAAAAGCGGGTGGAAGCTCAAGCCGCTGCACCGGCTCATCCTGCTCAGCAGCGCGTACCGCCAGTCTTCCGTGAATCAGGCCTCGCTGCAGGGCGATCTCGAAAACAGGTTCTACGCGCGCTTCAAGCTGCGCCGTCTGGATGCGGAGACGCTGCGTGACTCCATGCTCGCCGTCACCGGCACGCTGGTGCAGTCCAGTTATGGTCCTCCGAGCGGCATCGGCCGCGATGCACAGGGGCGAGTCATCACAGGCATCGACAAGAGCACCATCACCGTGAACAAGGTCGATCCCGGTGGTGCGGACGATTACCGCCGCTCCATCTACGTGCAGGTGCGCCGCAGCAAGCCAGTCACCGTTCTAGATACCTTTGATGCGCCGATCATGACGCCCAACTGCGAGCTGCGTGCGCAGACCACCGTGGCTCCGCAGTCTCTGCTGCTGATGAACGACACCTTTGTGCTCGACAGCTCGCGCCGTCTGGCAGACCGGCTGGAGGCTGCGGCTCCTGGCAATCGTGTGGAGCAGATCAAGCGCGTGTGGGAGCTGCTCTTTGGCAAACCGGCCACACAGCCCGATGTGGCCCGTGGCATCGCCTACCTGGACGAGCAGACCAAGGCGCTGACTCAGTATCATCACGACATCCAGCATCCGAAAGGCGTTGTGCCCAATCCGCCGCAGGAGGCCATGGCCAGCTTTTGCCAGATCCTTTGCAGCTCAAACCGTTTTCTCTACGTCGAATGAACCGCCCCCAGCTCTGCTCACGTCGTCATTTTCTGCACGCCAATGGCTACAGCCTCGGCACGCTGGCGCTCGCCTCGCTGCTGGAAAAGGACGGTCTGCTCGCCGCCCCTGTGAAGCCTGAGAGCATCACGGGGGAGACGCGCTACGACCTCACGCCGAAGAAGCCGCACTTTGAGCCGCGTGCCAAGGCCATGATCTCCCTCTTCATGATGGGCGGGCCTTCGCAGATGGATCTTTTTGATCCGAAGCCGATGCTCACCAAGTATCATGGGCAGAAATTTCCCGGAGAGATCAAGTACGACAACCTCGCGCAGGCTTCGTCGAAGTGCTTTGGCTCACCGTGGAAGTTTGCCAAGCAGGGGCAGTGCGGCATGGAGATCAGCGAGCTGCTGCCAAACCTGAGCAAGGTGGTGGATGAGATCACGCTCATCCGCTCGATGACCTCAGGTGTGAGCAATCACGCGCAGGGTCTGTATGCCATGAATGCGGGCCGCATCACCGCAGGGCGTCCTGCTCTGGGCTCTTGGCTTACCTATGGCCTGGGAAGCGAGACGGATGAACTGCCCGCCTACATGGTGCTGTCTCATCCCGGTGGTCTGCCCACTTTCAGCGGCGAGCACTTCACCAATGGCTGGCTGCCTGCGCTCTTCCAAGGAACGCTGGTGCGCGCCACGGAGCCTCGCATTCTCAATCTCGATCCGCCGCCTTCGCTTGCCGGTGCGCCGCAGAAGCGGCAGCTCGATCTGCTGCGTGCTTTTAACGAAGACCACCTCTCGGCTCATCCTGGCGAGCTCGACCTGCAGGCGCGCATTTCCAGCTATGAACTCGCCGCCAAGATGCAGACGGCCGCCAAGGAGGCGCTCGACATCTCCAAAGAGCCCGAATACGTCCGGAAGCTCTACGGCGTGGATAATCCAATCACCAAGGACTATGCCACGCGCTGCATCATCGCGCGTCGTCTGGTGGAGCGCGGTGTGCGCTATGTGCAGGTGCTCAATGCCGGGCAGTCGTGGGACCAGCACGGCTCGCTCATCACCGCGCTGCCGAAAAACTGCGAAGCCACCGACCAGCCCAGTGCCGCTCTCCTCATCGACCTCAAGCAGCGCGGCCTGCTGGACACCACCGTCGTCCACTGGGGCGGCGAGATGGGCCGCCTGCCCGTGCTGCAAAATGACGCCGGACGCGAGAAGTGGGGCCGTGACCACAACACCTACGGTTTCAGCATGTGGATGGCCGGTGGCGGCTTCAAAAAAGGCTACGTGCATGGCGAGACCGATGAATTTGGACACAAGGCCATCATCGACGAAGTGAAGCACTACGACTACCACGCCACGCTGCTCAAGACCTTCGGTCTCGACCACACCAAGCTCACCTACAAGCGCAACGGCCTCGCTGCCTCGCTGACGGACAACCAGGGCGCCAAGGTGGTGGATCAACTGCTGGCCTAATGGCAAAGAACAAGAAGGCCCATCATATGAAGCTGTTCTTGTTATTATTTTTTTCCTTAACCTTGCCAGCCGCAGCTGGCGAATACCGCTTCAGATGCATCGGAGAGGTTACAGGTCTTTGCGATTTCGTCTATGATGCTCAGGGCAAGGAAACTACAATTGTCATTGCTCGCAATTCTGATCCCGAGTGCCTTGCATTATTCAAAGCGCTTCAGCAGAAACGGATTTACGGGACAAAGGGCATGGAAGATCATATGGGTGCCAAATGGGAGCAGGCCATTATCTTGACGGGTGAATTTACTTCCAAACCAAAGCGCACCAAGTCGGCGCCAAACATGGCAGCTTCGGAAGAATACCGCGATTTCAAGATCACAGGTCTGAAGCTACGGTTTCCTGTGTCGCGGTTTGCAGAGATTCGGGAGGAAGGAGAATTTGACGGGCCGGTCCTGATGGAAACTCACTTCGGGTTTGAGTCACTCTTTCCACAAGGCGTTAAGTTCGTCGGCAAGACGATCGAATTGAGCAACCACGTGGAGAAGCACCCAGATTCAAAGTGAAGCCTAGTTGTCGAACTCCACGCCCCACATGACCGCTTCCGCACCGAATTCACTGCATCGTTCGGCGGCGTGGAAATGGACCATTTGCGGCCTGCTGCTTCTGGCCTCGGCCATCAATTACATGGACCGCCAGACGCTGGCGAATGCGGCTGTGCGCATCACGAAGGAGTTTCGGCTGTCGCAGGAGCAGTATGGGCATATTGAGGCTGTCTTTGCCTACGCCTTTGCAGCGGGTTCCATCGTCTTCGGCTGGGCTGCGGATCGCTTCTCTGTGCGCTGGCTGTATGCCATCGTGCTGACGATGTGGTCGCTGGCCGGGCTGGCCACGGGCTTTGTGCACAATGAGCAGGAGCTGCTGTGGTGCCGCATGGCGCTCGGGTTTTTCGAAGCTGGTCACTGGCCTTGCGGCATCCGCACCACGCGTGCGCTGCTGGACGCGCGGGAGCGCTCCTTTGGCAACAGCGTGCTGCAAAGCGGCACCTCGGTGGGGGCCATCATCACGCCGCTGATCATGAGCGCTCTCATGACGTCCGAGCTGAGCAGCTGGCGCACGGCTTTCCAGGTCGTGGGCATCACCGGCTTTGGCTGGCTGGTGCTTTGGTTTGCGCTGGTGCGCAGTACGGATCTGCCTGCTCCTGCGCATGATGAAAAGGCTGCTCATGCTGATGGTGGAGCCTGCTTGTGGAGCCCGGTCTTTATCCGGCGCATGCTGATCGTCTTTGTGGTCATCGCCTGCATCAACACCACCTGGCAGATCTTGCGCGCCTGGCTGCCCAAGATTCTGCAGGAAGGGCGTGGCTATTCGGAGGCGGAGACGCTGTGGTTTACCTCGGCGTGGTATTTTGCTACCGATGTCGGCTGCATCGGTGCAGGGGCGCTCGCTGTCTGGCTGGGGCGTGGCCGGATGTCTGTGCATGCCGCACGTGTCATGGTCTTTGCCATTTGCGGCCTGCTGTGTGTCACCTGTGCGCTGACTCCCTGGCTGGCGCATGGATGGGGCTTGCTGGCGGTCTTCATGCTCGCGGGGGCTGGTGCGCTGGGGGTGTTTCCTTTGTATCATGCCTTCACGCAGGATCTTTCGGGCCGTCATCAGGGGAAGATCACCGGCATTGCTGGAGTCGTGGCCTGGGTGCTGCCGGCGCAGGCGCAGCAGTTTTTTGGCAGGCTGGCGGATCGCACGCACTCCTTTGATCAGGGGCTCATGCTGGCCTCCTGCCTGCCTCTCATCGCGGTGCTGCCGCTGTGGTTGTTTTGGGAAAGCAAATCTGACCGTTCTTCAACATCATGAGCACCTCATCCTGGACACGTCGCTCTTTCCTCATGGCTGGCGCTGCAGCTGCTGCTGCGGCCACCGCTCATGCTGCTCCGGCAGCCGGCCGAAAAAAAGTCGCGCTCATCGCCACGGTGATGTTCAAGAACTCGCATGCGATGCACTTCGTGGACCGCCTGTCCATGGGCTACGTGTGGGCGGGAGAGTGGCTGCCGCCGCGCACGGATCTCGTCTCGCTCTACGTCGCACAGTTTCCTGATACCGACCTCGCACGGGGACGATCGGAGCGTTACCACATCCCCATCTATTCCAGCATCGCCGATGCGCTGACTCTTGGAACGGGCAAGCTGGCTGTGGATGGCGTGGTCCTCATCGGCGAGCACGGGCAGTACCCCGAGAACGAAAAAGGGCAGACGCTCTACCCGCGCTACGAGTTCTTCAAAGAGATCGTCAAAGTCTTCGAGGCCAGCGGGCGCAGCGTGCCCGTCTTCAACGACAAGCATCTCTCCACCGAATGGATCAAATGCACCGAGATGGTGGCGGATGCGAAACGGCTTGGCTTTGCCTTCCTCGCAGGCTCTTCACTGCCCGTCACGCGCCGCCTGCCAGCGGTCGATATTCCCTGGGGAACGCCGCTGGCGGAGAGTGTGGCGGTCGGCTACGGCGGCATCGAGAAATACGACTACCACGGCCTCGAAACGGCGCAGTGCATGTCTGAGCGCCGTCGTGGGGGCGAGGTGGGAGTCAAAAGTGTGCTGGCTCTGCGTGGAGAAAAAATGTGGGAGCATGCTGCCAAGCGGAAGAACACGCAGCGCCTGCTCGCTGCCGCGCTCTCGCGCAGCCACACCTGGCCGGTGGAGGGGTATCCGCTGGAGCCCGTCAGCTTTGACTGGGCGCGAAAGGTTTTCCCGGATGCCTTTGCCTACTTCATCGAGCATCGCGACGGCTTCCACACCACGCTTTTCATGCTGCCCGTGCGCGACTTCAACTACGCGGGCCTCAACAGCGAAACAGGTGAGGTCATCTCCTGCCAGATGTTTCTGCCCATGCCGGGCTCCAGCTCTACGACGGCGGACTTTTTCAATCCGCTGATTCATCACATCGAGGACATGATTTTGGAGAATCGCGCGCCCTATCCCGTGGAGCGCACGCTGCTGACTTCGGGCATGCTCATCGCTGCAGTGGAGTCTCTCTATCACAAAGGGGAAGTCATCCAGACGCCGGAACTCGATGTGAGCTACACGGCGCCGAAGGAGTCCCAATACTGGCGTGAATAGACCTTCATCGACTGCATCGCAGGTTGCAGCGGGGCCGGTGGCGTGAGAGAACAAGGGGGTGAATCCATCCCTGCACTCATCTGCCCCTGCCTCTTTGGCGGCGTTTGCGCCTGATGCCGCCGGGCAGCGTGTCTGGATGGAGTTCATGGACACGCTCACGCTCGCGCCTGGAGAGGTGCTGTTTCGCAAGGGCGATGCTGCTGACGCGATGTTTCTCATTGAGTCTGGCACCCTTGCGGTGGTGCTGGAGGTGGAGGGGGCAGGGCGTGCCGAGCTGCGCAGGCTGGGGCCCGGGCAGTTTTTGGGGGAAATGGCGCTGTACCGCTCAGAGCCACGCACGGCCACGGTGGAGGCTGTGAGTGCGGTGAAGCTCTGGCGTCTCACGGCGGCCCGGCTGCGTGAGGCGGAGAGCCTGCATCCGCAGCTGGCCGTAGCGCTGCACCGGCATGTGGCCTCGCTCATTTCCGAACGTGTGGTCTTCAGCAACATGGAGCTCAAGCAGCCGCTGGCCCGACTGGCGCATGCGCTGCGCGGTCTGGCTACCAGCGATTTTTCCCCCAGCGGCTGGGATCGCTCCGGCGTGGCCAAGGAAGCGCTGCGCAGTGATGAAGTGGGCTCTGTGGCGCAGGCCATGGAGTTTCTGGCGGACCGCCTGCAGGAGCACATCGCCGCGCTGCAGCAGCAGACCGCCGCGCGCGAGGCCATCGAGAGCGAGCTCCGCATCGCGGGGCAGATCCAGTCCAGCCTGCTGCCGCCACCGCTCAGTGCCGAGGAGCAGCGGCGCGTGGACTTTGCCGCCTTTATCAAACCCGCACGTGAGGCCGGCGGAGATCTTTATGACGGCTTCTTTTTACCCGATGGCCGCTTCTTTACCCTCGTGGGAGATGTGTCGGGAAAGGGAGTGTCCGCCGCTGTCTTCATGGCGCTGGCTGCGATGGCCGTGCGCACGCTCGCACGCAAGGTGAGCGATCCCGGAGAGCTTCTGGCGCAGGTGAACCGCCTGCTGTGCGAGCGCAATGAGACCCTGCAGTTTGTCACAGCCTGTGCGGTCTTTTTTGATCCGGCCACGGGTGACCTGACCTGGGCGAATGCAGGGCATCCGCTTGCCGCTGTTATTTCAAATGAAGGCGGGCTCGTCTGGCTGGAGGGGCCGCGTGCCGCACCGCTGGGTGTTTTTGAAGAGACGGTGTATGCCACGCAGCAGCGTGCACTGGCTCTGCATGAAACGCTGCTCGTGTATTCAGACGGTGTGTCGGAGGCGCAGAATCCGAGGGACATGCTTTTCGGCAGCGCGGGTATTCAGCAGTGTCTGGCTGGGGGTGTGATCTCCAGCAGCGCGCAGACCGTGCAGCGTGTCGTCGCGGCGGTGCTGGCGCACCAGGCCGAGGCTCCGCAGGCGGATGACATCACGCTCGTGGCACTACGCCGAGCGCCGTGAGCAGCCCCGAGATGTGGAAGACCTCATGCACGGCGGGTGTGAGCTCTGTGAAGCGTGCCTCCCCTCCGCCAGCCTTGAGCTTCTTGGCGGCGATGATGAAGATGCGCAGCCCGGCGCTGCTCACGTAGTCCAAGCCGGATAGATCAAACGTGAGCGTGCGCACGCCTGAGGTGATCAGTGCGCTGACCTGACGCTCCAGCTCAGGACTGGAGAGACCGTCCAGGCGGCCGCTGAGTGTCAGCGTGGCGGAGGCAGCCAGCCTGGAGGCTGCGATGCTCATGCTGGCTGCGGTTCCGGCGGCACGCCCCAGATGGCGCTCGATGGTGAAGACGTTGCGCCCATCGCGGTGCTCATAAAAGCAGACATCCATCAGCTTCCGCACCAGATGCACACCCAGGCCGCCAACAGGGCGCGCTTCAAGAGGCAGACTGGTGTTCACCTCCGGTCTGGCCAGCGGGTTGTAGGCAGGGGCCTCGTCAGTCACGGAAGCACGGATGTGATCTGCCGCGATGGCTTCAATATGAACATCGAGTGAGCGTGAGGCGTCGCCGCCATAACCATGAGTGATCACATTCGTGACGATCTCCTCCAGCGCCAGATGCAGCGCGGAGACATCCGTCGCGCCGATGCCTGCCTCAGCGCTGAAGTCGTCGATCATCTGCATCACCCGCGCCAGCTCAGCGAGATCTGCGGTGATGGTGAAGCTCTGTGATTTTGCAGACACAGCGGTATCAAATGTAGAGCTCATTGAGCATGGCGGCGGCGCTTTCGTCCAGCAGCTCGCGGCGGCGCACCTCGTCAAAGCGGTCCAGCAGGTCCTCGGGACGCAGGCGTTTCTTTTCTGCGCCACGGATGTCATGCAGCACCTGCCCGCGATGCATCATGATGATGCGGTCGCCCAGGCTCACGGCCTGCTGCATGGAGTGAGTGACCATCAGCGTGGTCAGCATGTCGCGCTGGATCACCTCATCGCTTAGCTGAATGACCTGATCCGCGCTCTTGGGGTCGAGCGCTGCCGTATGCTCATCCAGCAGCAGAAGCTCGGGCTTCAGCCAGGTGGCCATCAGCAGCGTGAGCGCCTGGCGCTGGCCGCCGGAGAGAGAGCCGATGGCGTTGTCCAGCCGGTCCTCCAGACCCATCTTGAGCGCGGCGATGCGTTCGCGCAGCGGCTGCATGAGATTCGGAGACAATGCCCAGCCCAGACCGCGTGACTGGCCGCGCCGACTGGCGAGCGCAAAGTTTTCCGCGATGGACATCGTGGGCGCGGTGCCGCTGAAGGGGTTTTGAAACACGCGCCCGATCAGCCGCGCTCGCTTGTGCTCAGGCCATTTTGTGACGTCATGCCCTGCTAGCTCGATCCTGCCTTCATCGACAAAAAACGATCCCGCCACTGCGTTCAGCAGCGTCGATTTGCCGGAGCCGTTCATGCCGAGCACGATCACGAACGAGCCGGGCTCAATGCTGAGATCCACGCCCCGCAGGGCCCGGACTTCATTGACCGTGCCGGGATGGAAGGTTTTGCGGATGCCGGAAAGTGCGAGCATGGCGTCTTAGGTGGCGGGGGTGGTCCTGCGTTTGCAGCGTTCGATGAAGCCGGGCAGCACGAGTGCGGCGAACACAAACAGCGCCGTGATGAGCTTGAGGTCGTTCGGGTTCAGGCCCCAACGCAGCGCGATGGCCACGAGCAGGCGGAACAGCACCGAGCCCATGATGGCCCCCACGATGTTCATGCCGAGGCTGCGTGTGCCTGTCAGCGCCTCGCCGATGATCACACTGGCCAGCCCCCACACCACCATGCCGATACCCATCTGCGCATCCGCGAATCCTTGATATTGCGCTAGCAGTGCGCCAGCCAGCGCCACAAAGCCGTTTGAGAGCGCCAGGCCGAGAATGATGTTGCCCTCCACGTTGGCGCCCAATGCACGGATCATCTGGGCGTTGTCACCTGTGGCACGCATGGCGGTGCCGATCTGCGTGCGGAAAAAGGCAAACATGGCAGCTCCTGCGGTGGCGGTGAAGATGAGCGCCAGGAAGAGCACCGCTGCATCCGCCGCAGCCACCGGCCAGCCGAGGATGTGGATGGTTTTTCCGCCAGCGAGCCATTCGCCCAGGCTCTCGCCGAAGCTCGCCAGCGTGGTGGCCTGCATCAGCGGCACATTGCTGCGGCCCATGATGTGCAGGTTTACCGAATACAGAGCGGTCATCACCAAGATGCCGGAGAGCAGCGAGTTGATCTTGAACTTTGTGTGCAGCACGCCAGTGACCGCGCCTGCCATAGCGCCGCCCAGCGCACCTGCCATGGTGGCCAGCAGTGGGTTTACCCCTTTGACCAGCAGCACTGCCGCAATGGCTGCGCCGAGAGTGATGGAGCCGTCTGTGGTGATGTCCGGCATCGAAAAGATGCGGAACGACACCAGAACCCCCAGCGCCAAAAGCGCCAGGATGAGGCCGATGATCAATGCGCCAATGAGAAGGGTCATGCTCTAGGTGATGATGGGTGCGATCCAGACTGCGCCACGGTAGAACTCGCTCTCACCCGCGCCGTTGAATCCACGTGGATCGGAGATGAGGTGCAGCAGGCTTTGCAAAGACTGCCCGTCGAAGAGGCTTGTGACGGCCGGTTGCAGATCAATGCGCCCCTTGCGCAGAGGCCGGTAGGGAAACACCGCCGCATGCAGGTGGCCCAGCAGATCCGTGCCACGAGCCAGCGGACGCAGCAGTGCGTCAAAGGCGGAGCCCGGCTTGGCGATCACGCCGACCATGAGCGAGGTGCTGTCGCGGAACGAGCGCTCGCTGGTGAAGGAGAGCCAGTCACGGATCTGAGGGAATCCAAAGCGATCATTCGAAGCGCTTGCTTCAGATGCCGGAGACTGGCGCAAAGACGCGCCGACGAGTCCTGCCGTTTCCGTCACCGCCACGACCACCGCCGCGTTTGCACCGCTGGATTCCAGCGCCGTCTGCATCAGCTCCGTGATGCCGATGCGCCGGTCTTCATCGTTGGCTTCAAATCGGAGCAAGGATGTAAACGTGCCTTGGGCCGAGAGACCGAGCACAAGCTGCCCTTCAGGAACGAGTGCGCCTTCGCTGAGCATGAAGTCCGGGCGGCTGGAGCCGTCTGCGGGTTGGAATGCCGCCACACCGGCCACCGCCAGCAGTTCGCCGCAGCGTGCGGCATTTTCGGAGAAGCTGCCGCCCAGTGCGCCTACGCCGAGCGCTACTTTGGCGGCATCAAAGCGTCTTGTGGTCGGCTGTGCGCCGCCGCAGCCACGGGCCAGCGTGGCGGGATCGCCCACGGTTTCGATTTTCATGCCGCCAGCACCGAGCGCAAAGAGCTCATAGGCAGCGCTTGCCGAAGCGAGCTTTTTGCCGTTGTCCTCTGCTGATGATTCGGCTGCGGTTTCGGCAGCAATGAGCATCTGCAAACCAGAGAGCTCCAGCACGGAGCGCACGGCCTCTGACGGGCGGATCACGCCGAAAAGGCCGTTGATGGCACGCAGCTGCTTGTGGCAGGCCAGCAGCACACGGATGCCTGCGGAGCTGATGTAGCTCACCGCGCTCATGTCCAGATGCAGGCGGTGCTCGCCGTCGCGCACGGTGGCGGAGAGCGCGGATTCCACGTGGTTGCACCAGTTTGCATCCAGCCGCCCCGCGAGGCGCAGAATGATGAGATCACCGGAGGATTGGCGGGAGATTTCCATGGGTTACTGGTTCACTTTGTCAGCCTGTTTGAGCAGTTCTGGCGGCAGAGTCATGCCCACGGCGGCGGCATTGGCGGGGCTGGTGCTGAAAAACATGCGAGGTGGCAGGATGAAAGGCATTTTGGCCACATCCTCGCCACGGATCACGCGCTCGATCATTTCCACCGTGACCTCGCCTGTGTTGTAGTAGTCGCGGCCCATGGCAATCGCCGCGCCCAGCGGGACGGTGGTGCTGTTCAGGCTGATGAGGGGCTTCTGCGTCTGGCGCGCGGCCTTGGTGATCGCGTTGAATCCGGTGCTGCTCAGGTTGTCAGAAATCTGCACCACCGCATCAATGGGCCGCGACACGAGCGAGAGCGCCGCATCGGCCAGATCGCTGGAGTTGTTCACCGCCACGCATTCCAGCGTGAGGCCGTGCGCATGGCAGAGCTTTTCAAACGACTCCTTCAGATCGACCGAGTTTGCCTCGGCAGGGCAGAACAAGGTGCCGAGCCTCTTGTACTGCGGGAAGTTCTTCAGGATCATCGCCATGGCCTCCTCCACCGGAGCCAGCACGGACACGCCAGTGATGTTGGGCAGGTGGTCGGTGTAGCTTTTCCCCGCGCCTGCCACGATGGGATTGGCGATCAGCGAGAACACCACGGGTGTCTGCTTCACCTTCTGAACGGCTGTTTGCAGGGATGGGGTCGAGAGCGGGACAATGATGTCGGCTTTCTCCGTCAGCACCGCGTCAAAGATGCCACTGAGAGAGGCGATGTCGCCCTGCGCGCAGCGGTAGCTGAGGGTGTAGTCCTTGCCCTCCACCAGCTTGCTTCGCTTCCACGCGGCCTTCATGCCGGCAGAGGTGTCTTCGGAAGGGCCGGACTCGATGTAGTTCACAATGGCGATCTTCCACTTCCTGCCCGTGGGGTTCGGCACGATGGTGGCGGCAGCGACCTGTTCCGCGCCGCTTGCATCGATGACGATCTTTGCGCGCTTCACCATTTCCTCCGGGATCTTCCATGATCCTTTCAATCCCTGAGTGGCCTGCACGTTTACCGTCAGCATTTCCGGCATCACGTTCGTGATCGGCACGCTTGCCGGTTTGCGCCCGCTGAGCACCTCGCCTGCGAGATTGCCCGCCAGCCGGCCCACCTCGGGGTAGTCCGCGCCCAGGTCAAAGAGGGAGCCTTTCTTCACGTTGGGCGGGATCACCGTGAAAACTGGAACGCCGCCTTTTTTTGCGGTGGCGATCAGGCTTTCCGCTGCGGTCATCACCGTCACATCTCCGCCCATCCACATCGCCTCAGCGCCACGTGCCACGAGAGCCGCCGCCGCCTCGGCCACGCCGGAGGAATTGTCCACGGTCGATTCCATCAGCTCGATTCCCAGATCTCCGCACACTACGCGGGCCAGCTTCACCTGCGCCTCGGAGTTGGCCTCCGCCGCATTCCACACGACGCCCACTTTCTTCAGGGCGGGGTTCATTTCGCGTGCGGCCTTAAACGCCTGTGCAATCGGCTGCATCGTGCCAAAGCCCGCGAGGTGCGCCGGGTGCTCCAGCGGGTTTGTCTTGCTCACTCCCACGCCTGCCACCGAGGGATCTGACACCAGCGCAAACACATGCGGCGTGCCGCCCGCCTTGTTCGCATTGGCCACGGCCTGCAGAGACACGGTGCTGATCGTCATCAGGAGATCATAGCCGCCACCGGCCATCTCTTTGGCAATCGTCTGCGAGACTGCGTTGTCGCCTTCGGCATTGTAGAGCTTGAGCTCCAGGTTTTTGCCCTGTTCCCAGTCTTGCTCCTTCAGCCCCTTGATCATGCCTTCACGCCCCTGGTCCAGGATCGCCTGGGAGGCATGCTGCAGCAGAGCCACGCGCATGGTGCGGCCCGGTTTGGGGGCCGACGTGGTTTTCACGCGCGATCCGAGGTCGGACAGCAGCAGCACGCTGGCGGCGGCCATGATCAAAATGATGCCCAGCAGGAGGCGACGGAGAGAGTGAACCATCGGCGGCTATCAAGAGCAGGAAGCAGACGCACTTCAACGCGATTTCCTTAATCCGACGTGTTTGATGAAACGACCGCCTTCATTTGATGATCAAGCCAGGCCGCTGATATCGTTCAGTCCCATATGCCAACCCTCCGCATTGCCATCGCCTGTCTGCTGACCTGCTTTTTCGCCTATGCCGACGCCGCCGATCCCGTCGCGGCCTGGTCCAAGGACGTCGTCATCAAGCCGGTGTCCGCCGTGGAAGGCCGCCACACCACACACAGCTACTACCTCACCAATCCCGAAAGCCCGGACGGCACGCGTGTGCTGTTTTTCACCTCCACCGATCTCAAGGGCCAGGTGGGTGAGGTGCGCATGATCGAGCGCGCCACGGGCAAGGAGACGGTTCTGGCTGACAACATCCATACCGAGGACGCCCACCGTGTGGCCTGTCAGCAGTGGCTCTCTGGCGGGAAGCGTGTGGCTTATCATGAAGTCATCGACAAAAAATGGCGCGTCGTCGTGGTCGATGTGGCCACGCTGGCCAAGACGGTTGTCGCCGAAGATCATCAGGTCGGCTTCGGCAGGCCGGAGGGCGATCTGCTGCCCATGTATGGCTGCCATTGGAATCCAGGGCCGTATCGCGATCTCGAAGTCTGGGATGCCACCACCGGCAAGACCACGACCTATGCCAAGATCTCGGAGGTGGAGTCTAAATACGGCGACTGGCTGCAGAAGGAGTTTGCCGGCAAGCCCTGCTCTGTTTTCTTCCCGGTTCTCAGCCCGGACTTGAAGAAGGCCTTTTTCAAAGTCGCTGCTGGCAATGGTGGAGACAACTACATGTCCAGCGGTGCCAGCCACCGCCAGGGCACGGTCGTTTATGATTTCGAAAAAGCGGCCTGTGTCTGGCAGCGCAACCAATGGGGACATCCTGCGTGGACGCCGGACTCTCAGCACATTTTTGAAGTGGGAAACATCAGCTTCGACATCGGCGACAATCCGGCCAGATACACCCGCCTCAAGGACGTGCCCACACTCAGCGGCACACACCCGTCCGTCAGCCCGGACGGCACGCTCATGGTCACCGATGGCATGAGCCGCAATGCGGGCGGCAAGGGCGACGAATGGGGTGTCATGGTCGCCGACATGAACGGTGGCAAATGGGTCCTGCTGCAGAGTTTTGCCCAGAACGGCGGCGCCAAAACCTGGCGCCGCAATCACCCTCATCCCATCTTCAGCGCCGACAGCCGTCGCATCTACTATAATGTCAGCGACGGCCCCTTCACCCGCCTCATGGTGGCGGAGCGTCCGCAATGAATGCGGCGCTCGCGACGTTTGAGCAGGCATGAAAATCATCATTGCCGCCGCATGCCTGCTCACGTCCGCACTGGTTGCCCAGGAGGCGGAGCCCAAAGTGCTGCAGCGCGTGGTGGCTGTGGAAAATGTCTGCGCCTGGCCAAACCTCACGCTGATGCCAGATGGCAGCCTTATCGCCATCCTTTTCAATCAGCCCGGCCACGGCACCCTGCAGGGAGATGTGGACTGCTATGCCAGCAGCGATGGCCTCAAGTGGGAAAAGCGCAGCACCGTCACCCAGCATGAACCGGACACCATTCGCATGAACCATGCGGCGGGTCTTGCCAAAAACGGCGATCTCCTCGTGCTCTGCTCCGGCTGGACGAACGTGAAGCAGCCCAACAGGCCCAAGCAGATTCCATTTCGCGATGCCGTGCTGCGCAGCTGGGTCATGCGCTCCAAGGATGCCGGACGCACCTGGAGCAAGAGTGATGTCTTTACGGCCACCGAGTCCGACGAATGGACTGAGCACATTCCTTTCGGTGACATATGGACCGCGCAAGACGGCACCCTGCGCACCTCCTGCTATCAGGGACAGATCGCCAATCCCACCAAGTCATTCAAAACCAAATCCTGGCGCTCGTGGTGCTTTCGCAGCGATGACGATGGCCTCACCTGGAAGCCGCAGTCCATCATTGGGCCCTCCCATAATGAGACGGACATCTTTCCTCTCGGAGGCAAAAGCTGGCTCGCCGCTGCCCGCACCACGCAGATGGAGCTCTACCGCAGCGATGACGACGGCGCCACCTGGGGCCAGCCGCTTAAAGTCACTGAACGCAACGAGATCAACGGCCACCTCACCCGCCTCTCCGACAAACGCCTCCTCCTGAGCTACGGCGTGCGCATCGAAGGTCGTCACGGCGTCTGCGCCAAGTTCAGCAGCGACGATGGCAAAACCTGGAGCACCCCCGTCCGCCTCGCCCGCAGCGAGGTGAGCGACTGCGGCTATCCTTCCAGCGTGCAGCTCGCGAATGGGAAGATCATCACCGCCTACTACTCCAAAGCCGCGCCCGAATGCGATCACTATCACATGGGCGTGGTGGTTTGGGAGGCTCCGGCCCCGTGAGTCAGCGGGATCCGGGAAAGGCGTTCGCGCCTTCGCGTGCGAGCTGTTCTTGACGCAGCTCCGCTTTGGCTCTGACTTCATCTTCCTCAAAGACCGCCAGACCGATGACGCCCACATTGCTTGCTCCTCCGCTGGAGGCAGCTTTGGAGCGTGCCACACTGCCAAACACAAATGACCGCGCGGTCGTGTCGTCTTTGCGAAAGCCATCGACATCGTATGTTTCTTTGGGGTCCAAAATGAAGCCTCGTTGTTTCGGACTTGCCGCCTTCCCGTTGAGGACATTCAAACCATCCACGCTTAAAACGACCTCGATGCGTTTTTTGGTGCGGTTTTCGAGCCTGACTTCGTAGTGGCTGCCATTTTCACCAATCACGATGTGCTTCCCGCTGGCATCATAATGCGGGAAGACGTTGCCATAGCGAACAAGACCCACCTTCAGGCGTTCTCCTGCGGCCTCGAAAAGACCGCTGCGTTTGGTCATGCTGCCACCGAGGACGTCCGCCATGGCCTTTGCTCCCGCTTCGTCATTGTAATGAAATGAGTCCACAGCGTCGGGTGTGTCGGATTTGCGGAGCATACGTGTGCTCTCCAGCACGGAATACTTTTCCTGACCGGCTGAGGTGCCAAGGCCGGGCCGATCCTGGATCCGAGTGGTGGAACCAGGTGCCAGAAGATGGTCGATGGACTGGTTTTGAATGGCGAAACCGCCGGATCGATTGCCTGCGGTGATGGGGCCACCGCCATAAGAAAACGGCATCACCGGGTTGAGAGGAGACGAAGTTTTCGAATTCGTCGAAGAGCATGACGCCATCAACGTGAGGGCCAATGAGACGGAACAACAAGCAAGCGAACGGCGGAGTTGGGCTGGGTTCATAAATGCAGAAATATCAGCATTTGAAATTCTGGCAATACTAAATGCTGAAAAATATGCATTAAATTTGGACGAGTCTAAAGCAGAGCTGCAGGGTGTCCTGTTGCAAACGGCTCTTGCGATCCTGCTTAAATGCAGCATTTTCAGCACATCATGGCAGTCAAAGACGATCAACTTTCCAAACGCGAGCGGCAGGCGATGGACATTGTCTATCGCCTGGGCAAGGCGACGGCGGAGGAGATCCAGGAGGAAATGCCGGACAGCCCGTCCTACTCGGCGGTGCGTGCGCTCTTGAGCATCCTGGTGGGCAAGAAGCTGCTCAAGCACACACGCGAGTCCCGCCGCTATGTGTATGAACTCGCCATCTCGCGTGAAAAGGCGCGTGATACGGCGCTGCGAAAGCTCATGCGCACCTTTTTTGACGGATCACCCGGCAAGCTGATGGCCTCCCTGCTGGAGACGAAAGACCGCAAGCTGCCGCCGGAAGAAGTCGCAGCGATCCGGAAATTGCTGGACGAGCAGTCGCCTTCCTGATCCACTTCACCCATGCCATGACTGCCTGCTGGATCGCCATCGCACTCAAAGCCACGTTGTGGGCCGCGCTCCTGAGCGCGGTCGCGCTGGTGGTGCCTGCGCAGCATCCGCAGGTGAGGCGTGGTTTTGCCCTGCTGGGCATGTGGGGGCTGTGGGTGCTGCCGTGGCTGCCTTTGCCATGGCCGGGCGTTTCGGCGGCAGCCATCACCGTTGCCGGTGAAAGTTCTTCTGAGCCGGGCCTGCTATGGCCGGTGCTGACAATGGTCTGGGGTGGGGGCAGTTTGACTCTGCTGCTGCGTGTCATGAATGACGCCGCCGGCATTGGGCGGCTGGTGAGGCAGGCCCAGAAATCCGCGTTGAGTGCGGATGGCGTTGCCGAAGTGCGTTTCACTGCGGATGTCGAAGGTCCATGCATGACAGGATGGCTCCGCCCCTGTGTGCTTCTCCCGCTGTCCGCGGCTTTCTGGCCTGAGAGCACGCTGCGAGCCGCGCTGCGTCATGAATGCCAGCATGCCCGGCAGATGGACGGGCTGCACCGTTTCTGTGCCGCGCTTGTCAGAGCCTGCTTCTGGTGGAATCCTGCGATGCATGCGCTTTGCGGCATCTATGAGGCGGAGTCTGAAGTCTGCTGTGACGAGGCGGCTGCCACGGCATGCAGCCGCCGTGAGTATGGGGAAATGCTGCTGGCCCATGCCACGCAGATGCCGATGCCCGCATTTGCCTCGTCCTTTGCCCGCAGCTCAGGGCTGCGGGCACGCATCCAGCGTCTTTTTGCCACGCGCAGGGACTCCCGCTGGCTGCTCTCCGCCCGCTGGCTGGCGGCATCGATGCTCATCATCAGCGCCGCAGTGCTCATGGCCTCGATCCAGGTGATGCCGCCTGTATTTGCACAGGAAATTTCGCTCAAAGAAGAGGCGCAGCTACGTTTGAAGGCAGATCCGTTTCCCGGCGCGCCATAGTCCCGATGGCTGTCGCGGCAGCGTTTCTTCACGCCGCCATGTCCATGAAACTGCTGTCCTTATTTCTGCTGCTTTCCTTCAGCGCCTTCGCCGCGAAGCCGAACGTCATTGTCATCTTCGTGGACAATTTCGGAAACGGTGACCTCGGCTGCTATGGCTCAAAGCTGCACCGCACGCCGAATGTGGACCGCCTCGCGGCAGAGGGCACCAAGTTCACCAGCTTCTATGTGGCCAGTGGTGTCTGCACTCCCAGCCGTGCAGCCTTGATGACGGGCTGCTACCCGCGCCGTGTGGGCATGCATGTGAGCGACACGGGCGGTGCCGTGCTGCAGCCGCTGGCGCGCAAGGGGCTCAATCCCGCAGAAACCACCATCGCCGAAGTTTTGAAAAGTGCAGGCTATGCGACGATGTGCATCGGCAAATGGCACCTGGGCGACCAGCCCGCGTTTCTACCCGCGAAGCAGGGCTTCGATGACTTCTTTGGCATCCCGTATAGCGATGACATGACGAAGGACAAAAAGCCTGACCTCTGGCCCGAGCTGCCGCTGATGCGTGGAGAGAAAGTGATCGAGGCACCGGCTGACCGCGATCATCTGGTGAAACGCTGCACGGAAGAGGCGGTGCGCTTCATCGAGCAGCACAAGGCTGAGCCCTTCTTTCTCTACCTGCCGCACACGATGCCCGGATCCACCGCTCATCCGTTTTCAAGCGAGGGCTTCCGTGGCAGGAGCGCCAATGGGGACTATGGTGACTCCGTGGAGGAGCTGGACTGGAGCACAGGCGAGATCATGACCGCCTTGCAACGCCTGAAACTCGCAGACAGCACCCTCGTCGTCTGGACGTCTGACAACGGCGCAGTGAAGCGCAATCCGCCGCAGGGCAGCAATGCACCGTATCGTGGTTCAGGGTACGACACTTCGGAGGGAGCCATGCGCATGCCCTGCATCATGCGCTGGCCGGGAAAAATTCCTGCCGGTGCTGTGAATGATGCCCTGTGCTCGACGATGGACCTGCTGCCCACACTGGCCTGTCTTGCCGGGGCCAAGCCGCCACCACAGAAGATCGACGGCCACGACATCTCTTCCATCCTCTTCGATGCCACAAAGACCGGATCGCCCTGGGACCAGGACGGCTTTTTCTACTACCACATGGAGCAGCTTCAGGCCGTGCGCGCCGGAGACTGGAAGCTCTATCTCCCCATGGATGGCAAATTCAAAAACCTCAGCCGCAAACCCGAAGCCTCACCGCTGGCCTTGTATGATGTCCGCCATGATGTCAGCGAGCAGCATGAAGTCTCCGTGCAGCATCCGGAGGTGGTTCAGCACCTCATGCAGCTCGCAGAAAAAGCCCGTGCAGACATTGGCGATTTCCGCCAACCGGGCTCCGGCCAGCGCGAGGCCGGAATGGTGGAGAAAGCCGCGCCGCTCTTGCCCTGAGCCACAAGGCCTGCTGTGTTGTCACGCATGACCCGTGGCAGCCGCTCGCTCCTTATTCTGATCTTCGTCATCCTCACAGGAATCATTGTGCCGTTCATGATCTGGGGCGCGCAGTTTGACGAGGCGCTCAGCCTCAAAGGCGCGCGCGCCTGGATGGAAGGCTACGGTGCCTGGGCGTGGGCGGCAGGCATTGTCCTGCTCATCGCAGACATCGTGCTTCCGGTGCCTTCCACGGTCGTGATGTCGGCCCTGGGCTGGATGTACGGCTGGTGGCTGGGTGGCCTGATCAGCGCCGCAGGCTCCATGCTCTCCGGCATAATCGCCTACGCCGCCTGTCGCTGGCTGGGGCGGGGCGCAGCGCGCTGGATCGCGGGTGAGGAGGGGCTGCGCAAAGGAGAGGAGGTTTTTGAGCAGCGTGGCGGCTGGCTCGTCGCGCTCTCCCGCTGGATGCCCGTGCTGCCGGAGGCCGTGGCCTGTCTGGCGGGTCTGGCCAGCATGCGCTGGCGCGTCTTTCTTCCTGCCCTGGCCTGTGGCTCGCTGCCCACTGGTTTTGTTTTCGCAGGCATCGGCCACCTGGGCCAGAGCGAGCCCGCCTGGGCCTTTGCCCTCAGTGCCATCGTCCCCATCCTGCTGTGGCTGGCAGCTGCCAAAGTGCTCAGGCGCTAGCGCATCTCCGCCATGCCTGCCCTGGCTGCTGTGGCGCGCACCAGGCTCAGCATCTCCCGGCGCACATACCACACACCCAGCGGCACCAGCAGCACAAAGCCTGAGATTGCCAGCAGTCCCAGCACCAGCAGAGAGTGCAGCCCCGCAGCCATCAGGATCGCCGCCACGATCAGCCACAAAACAAGATGCCATCCCAGGCTGCGGCGGATGCGCAGCAGCAGCTTCACCCGCGTCAGGCAGCGGCCGTCGGCATGAAATTCCGTCACACTCAGAAACGCGCGTGAAACCTCCGCCCACGGCCACGCCTCCAGATCAAACCACCGCCAGCCGTCGTCTTCGCGGAAGATCACATGCGCTGCGCGGAAGGCCTTGCGCATCTCACTCAGCCACTGCTCGCGGCCGGTGCCGCCTTCGCTCCAGAAGCGCAGCGTCCCCAGGCTGAAGGTCACTTTGTGCGGTTTCACCGGCGGAATAATGTCCGGCAGCAGTGGATGACGGCTGGGCCTGGCTCCCAGCGTCAGCATGCCGCGCAGTCGTGCCCACTCGCGTACCACCGGCTGCAGAAAGCTCAGCCACCACAGCAGCAGCCGGTTGGCCACTCCCCGGATGCCGGATGCTGCTGCATTGCGCGTGCTCACCTGCCACGCCGCCCAGCAGGCGAATCCCAGCGCTCCCAGTGCCAGCCACGGCTGGTGGCCCAGCAGCGCGAGCACCAGCAAAGTGGGCCACAGCACACCAGTCAGCCATTCCCACCAGCGGAAGCTGGAGGAGGCATAGATCACCTGAAACGCTCCCAGCCCGTATGGTCCGTGAAAGATGCTGCCCTCCACCGGATGATCCGCCGGGTTTTGATCTCCGTAGATGCCCCCGCGCCAGCGCGCGCCGCCCAGATAGCCAAAGCGCTCCGGATGCTTCTTCATCAGCAGCGCCTCCGCCCGCCCATAGCCATGCTGCTGCGTCAGGTACGCACGGATGCTGAAGCGCCGGTGATGCCACACCATCGCCCCAGGCACAAAAACCAGTCTCCGGCCCGTCTCCCGCAGCCGCCAGCAGATGTCCACATCATCACCTGCCGTTGTGAACTCATCCTGAAAGCCTCCCACCTGCTCCAGTGACTCCTTCCGGATCGCCAGATTGCAGCCCGGCAGGTGCTCAGCCTCGGTGTCATCCAGCAGCACATGGGCCGGTGCGCCAGGTGCAGCGGCCACCACGTGCTCGATGCGGTTGCGCGGCGCCGGCGGGATGTTTGGCCCTCCTGCCGCAGCCACGCACTCATCCGCAAAGGCATGGCTCAGATGCAGCAGCCAGTCCGGATGCGCCAGGCAGTCGTCATCCGTGTAGGCGATGATGCTCCCGCTGGCCAGCCGTGCGCCCGTGTTTCGTGCCACGCTCAAGCCCGCATGCTCCTGATAGTGGTAGCGCACCTGCGGGAAGCCTTTGGCGATCTCCGCGATCCGCTGCCGCGATCCGTCATCGATCAGCAGCACTTCATAATCCGGATAGCGCAGCTCCTTCATCGAGTTCAGGCACGCGCTCAGCGTGGCCGCTCCGTTGCGTGTGCAGATCACCACCGAGATGCGCGGTGGCGCGTCGGGCGGCGGCATGAGGAGGGGCAAACCGCGTAGTACATCACAGGCGGCCCGCTCATTTCTCCCGTGGTCCACCAGGCCAAACTGCCAGTCTGTCACCTCACGCCCTCCACGGTGCCATTCATCGGTGTAGGAAAACCACACGCTTCCCGCGCAGCCGCCTCTCAGCAGGTGCTCGTGCTGCCAGCGCAGCGTCTCAGCCTGCCGCTCCACTCCATTCGCGGCCACATCCAGTCCATGTTCGGTGATGATCAGCGGCTGGTTGCCCGCCAGATTTTGCAGCTGCGCCAGGCAGGCGCTGAAGGCGTCCGCCGTTTCCAGGTATACATTCACCGCCAGGAAGTCCGCATTTCTCGGCACCAGATAGCCGGTGGAGGGATACGTCGCATAGCTGACCAGCGTCTGCGGTGCATTCCGCCACGCGGTGTCGATGAGCTTTTCGATGAAAGCCCGCACCCGGCGGGGCTTCATCCAGCGTACCAGTGTCTTCTCGATCTCGTTCCCCACCAAAAAGGCGGAGATGCAGGCATGCTCCCGCAGACGCGCACAGGCAGCAGCCACCTGGTCCTCGATCTCACGGCGCAGCGCACCGTCTGCCAGAAAGTCCACGTGCTCGCTCCACGGGATGCCCACGATCAGGCGCAGCCCCAGCGCTTCGGCTTCCTGCAGCACCACTGCTGTGGGCAGTTCATACAGCCGCACCGTGTTGAAACCCAGCCCGAGAATATGACGCAGATCAGCCGCCAGCCGCGCATCTTCAGGGAAGGGCTCTCCGCGAGAGTTGGGCTTGAAGGGGCCATAGCTCACTCCGCGCATGAAGTGCGGTGTGCCATCGCTTAGCTGCAAAAATTTGCCTGCCGCCACCACACGCAGCCCGTGCTTCGCGGGCGGGGAGGGGGTAGGCGGCGGAGCGTGGGTCATGCAGGCGTTGAGTTCTCTTTCGGATGGCCCGAAAGGTGAAACATCAACGCTCCAAAGGCCAGCTACATTCAGGCCTGCGGCGCTTTGTCCGCAGCGTTAGGCTCTTTGCCGGGGGCCTCGGCGGCCGTTGCCGATTCCTTGATCTCCATCATCACCCAGCCGTCTCCTTCGCGCTCGATGCGGCGGCTGTTGATGATAAGAACAATGCAAAGGCCCACCAATGCCGTGCTGGCCTCCAGGATGAATGGGGTGGACAAAAAGCCAAAGAAATAGCCCAGCCCCTGCGCCACCACCTCGCGCACCGTTTCATTCATGTATGCCGCCACACCCACGGCAATGATCATGCCGAGCGTCCACAGCAGCGTTTCGAGCCACCATGGGGCTTTGGAGGGAGAGGGGGCGGGTTCAGACATGGCAGTTCAATTCACAGAGGGTGCTTTCCGCACAGGTAAGCTCACCTGCCGGGCTTTCAAGTCTGCCATTCCAGCCTTTGCGGGTGCCTCGGCGGTGGGTTCATCGTCCTCCACCGGCAGGGCCTTCAAGGCGGCGGGTTCCACTTTGTTGTGCATGGCGGCCACATGGGCCCCCCACATTGCAGTTCCTGCCAGGACAACCACAAACACTGCGATCCCCGCAGGCAGCGGCGATTTGATGGATCTCACTCCTTGCACGACGGGGGCGACGGCTCTCTCTGCGGGCTTCTCGCGCTCACGCAGCCAGGGTCCTTGGGACTGGGTCAGGTAGCGGTAGTCCCTTTCTCCACCCAGGGCGCCCTCGGGCAGCTCTTCCAGCATGGAGGTGGCGTCCACCTCCAGATATTCGCTGTACTGCCGGATGAACGAACGCGCATAGGTCATGCTCCCAAACGCGGCGATGTTTCCAGACTCCAGATAGCGCAGGCGCTGTGCCGGGATGCGCGTTTCATGCGCGGCATCCTCGATGGACAGTCCGCGTTTTTCACGCGCAGCAGTCAGCATCTGTCCAAATGAAGCAGGCATGGGAGGGTTGGTGTGCGGCAAGTGTGACACCTCCCTCCCCGGATGCGATTAAAATTTTCATCATCAATTTGCTGGCAAGTTCAAAAAAGCCGCGGCGAATCATGGTTGCCGGGCACAGATCGCGCTCGGTGCGCAGCCATTACTCATACCGCAGCTGTGCGGTGGCCGTGCAGGCCGTATCCGAGGTCACACGCAGCCAGCGCGCCTGCACCTCCGGCTTAAATACCATCCTGAGCTCGGCACCAGCCGCCAGTCTGGCCTCCTGATACGTCACCCACAGGCCGGTCCCGGTCAGGTCCAGTTCCACTTTCAGGGTCGCAGTCTTTGCCCCATTCTGGCTCAGGGTCAGCGTGCGTTTGTCATATCCCCACAGCAGGTAGGGATCGCTCGGCTGCCCTGCCTTGGTCTTCGTCTTCAGCCAGGGGCCGCCCTCGCCGCGTGGCTTGCCCAGCTTCCACAGGTCATCCACCGCGCCGGCCCACAGGGCCGCTTTGCCGTCGTCGCTCCGCAGGATGTGCTCTCCGGCAGGAGCTTCCGGTTTGACCCCGCTCATGAGAAACAGCCCCCGGTAGCCGCCGTAGTCGGTCACCCGCAGGTTATGGGAGGAAATGGGGCGGATTTTCGCAAAGCCGTCCGCATTCTCAGCAGGCAGCTCGAAAAAGGTGCCGCACACATTCAGCATGTCGCGCTCAGTCGCTACCTCCCGGCACACACGCAGCAGCCCGGCATGGGTGGCAGCGTCATACGCCTTGCTGGCCCGTGGCAGGCGCCAGCGGCGGCCGCGGTCATCCACCACCAGCACGCTGGCTGCATCCAGCGTGATGACACGCTGCGGGATGGTCACCTTCGTCTTCACGTACTGCTCTGTCTTGGCATCTTCCACGCGCTGCAGCTTCAATTTCGCGTCCAGTTCGTAATAGCCGGCATCCGAGGCAAAGCTGAGCGTCCGCTTGTTCTCGCCCCGCGCGCGGAAGATTCCGGCCTGCGCCTTTTCATCCTCGATGCGTGACACTCCTTCAAACATCGCATCCGCCTCCGTGCCGCGTGCATCTCCGTTTGTCAGTGTGATCACCACGCTCATATCCTTGCTGTCCTTCTGCGCCGTCACTTTGAGCCACTCGGCATCTGTGCCGATGTCTTCGCGCTCTGCCGTGCCTGCGGCATGATCCACCCGCCACAGGCTGCGGTGCTGCCATCCAGCCACCAGGAATGGGTCTGCCACATCGCCCGCCGTCACACTCTCATGCAGCCACACCGCGCCGCTGGCGTGGGCCGGGCCGAGCTTGTCGGGTGTCTCGGAGCTGGTGAACCACAGGTTTGACTGCGACTGTCCCACGCTGTCGATCCCGCCTTTCACTTTGCGCTTGTTGAGAAACTCCGACTTCGCCGAATCATCACAGCCAAAGACAAGGCGGTCGTTCCAGCGGCAGAAGTCACCGATCACCTTGATGTACGCGCTGCGTGCACGGATGCCGCTCGTATTGGCGGCGGAAAAGCTGCGCGGGAAACGCCAGAACGCCCCGTGCATCGTCATCAGCAGATCTTCCTCGCCGATGTCGCGGATGCGCGGCCACTCGGTGTTCCAGCCATGTGCGCCGTCATAGCTGTGACTCACCTTGGGCAGGCGGAAAGACTGCCATTTGCCGCTGTCCAGCAGCATCAGGATCAGCGACTTCGCATCCCAGCCGATGCTCCACACGGGTGCATCGGGCTCGCTGCCCTGGATGCCTCCGGGTCCGGTCACTTCGGTAAACTGGTTGCGCCGTACCAGCTGCCAGTCATCGCCAGGCTTGCGCCACTCTCCCAGCGCTCCGCTCGGCGTCGTGGGGTCCGTGAGCACGCGCTTGTCGCGGTCGCCGTTGTTTGCATAGATCACCCGTCCCTGACTGGAATAAAGCCCCTTGCCATGATAGCCCGGCAGCTGGGACTCCAGCTTGGTCAGCGGCGTCGTCACCTTGAAGTCTTTCTTCAGCGGATTGCCGTCACGGATTAATGATGTCACCTCCAGCGACTTCACATCCACCTCATACAGCCCCTCTTCCATCGTCGCATAGTAGATCTTGCCTGCCGGATCCGTCAGATGGCGGGCATTCCCCGTCAGTCGTCCCGGCATCCGGACCGGCGGGATCACGCGCACATGGCGCTCCGCATCGATCACATACGGCCCGATGAAAAGCTGCTTGGACTCCGCATGGATCATCCGGTTCGCCGGCGTGCCGCCCACGCTCTCCGGCCTCACATTTTGCGCCAGCTCAGGGGTGACCTCATAGAGCTTGTCGCTCGATCCAAACGGCAGATGCGGCCCATAGGTGATGACCCAGAGCCGGTCTGCCCACGGCACCACGGCACCGGTGCCGCACTCGCCTTCATTGTTGTACATGGCCAGGCCCGGATAGATGCCGCTCACACTGCGCGGCTCTCCGGCCTGCAGCAGTCCTGTGAAAGCCGCTGTCAGCAGCAGAAGGTTGGATTTCATGGGCGGATCAAAGCCATCCCCGCCTTTCTGGCAACCGCGCCGGATTATGCCGGATTGAAATCGCTTACATCCCCTGCTTGGCTGCGGCATGTCGAAATCCCCGGCCCTCCAGCTCCCTGCTGCTGTCTGGCGCACCCTGCGCTGCGAGTGGCTGTGGGTTTATCGTGGGCCTGTCCCACAGGCGGAGCTTTGGTCTGCCGAGATCCCCGTGCCTGCGGGCGTTTTCTTTGTGGAGCGCGGCGAGGTACGCATCCGCACAGAGGGCAGGGAGATCATCGTGCCTCGTGGGCGCGCCTTCTTTTCATCGCCTCAGCTGCGCTGTCATTGGTTTGCACCCGGCACTCATCTCCTTTCCGTGGGGGTTCGCGCGCAGTGGCCGGACGGCACCTCGCTTTTTCGGAATGCGCTCAACTTCGCCGCTGCCGCTCCCGCATTGCGCAAGGCCACGCTACGCCTGTTCATCAGCATCCACGGCTCGCGGAAGGAGGTCACCTACCGCGAGGCCACGGCAGAGTCTTCTTTCTCATCACAGGAATGGGCCGCGCGCGAGGCCGCTTTCACCGCATGGTTTGCCGCATGGATGAATGTGCTGCATTCGCTAGGCGTTAGGCCTATTGCTCAGACGCAGGCACGCCGCCGTGTGGATCAGCTCATCGCTTGGCTGCAGGCCCTGCCTCTCGATCAGGCTTCTCCCACGCTGCCGCCAGATTTTCCCATCGGGGTCCGTCGTGCAGAGCAGCTTTTGCAGCAGCAGTTTGGCATGGGCCTGCGCGCTTTCTTGGAGCAGAGGCGGCTGAATGTCGCTCGTGAGCGTATTCTCTCGGACCATGCTCCGCTCAAAGAAATCGCCTTCGCCCTGGGCTTCCGCCACGCCTCGCACTTCACTGCTTGGTTCCGCCGTCACACAGGGGTTTCGCCATCAGACTACCGCAGCAGCGGCGTGGAGCAGGCGGCCTGATTTTGCAAATGACAGAGATGTACATTGATGGAGGTCACGCCGTGGCTTCCAATGCCGCGGCGTGGATCCCTTGGTCGCATGCATCAACCAACACGACCTTTTCAGGTTTAGCGATCCCACTTCATGTCTCCAGACGTCTCCCTCATCATTCCAGTCTTCAACAACGAGGCGCTTCTGGATTCATCTCTGGCCTCAGCGCGTGAGCAGACCGGGGTGTCGCTCGAAATCATCGTCATTGATGATGGCTCCACCGACTCATCCCTCAGTCTCATCCGGGCGCATGCGGCGGCTGATCCGCGTATCATCGTGATCTCACAGGCCAATCAGGGCGTCTCCGCCGCACGCAATGCCGGCCTGGATCGTGCCATCGGCAGATGGGTGGCCTTTCTCGATGGCGACGACTGGCTGGCTCCTGGATCCCTGGCGGAGTGGCTTCAGCAGGCGGAGAAAGCAGAGCTCGACTGTCTCATCTGCAACGCTTTCTGCTTCAAGACGGAAAGCAATCCGCAGGCCATGTTCGATGCCAGGCCTCCCGGCATCATCACCAGGCAGCCTTGGGAGAGCATCATGTCAGGAGCCGAGTGGATCGTTCAATCCGTCAAGGTGCGGGAATGGCCGCACTACGTGTGGCTGCAGTTTTGCCGGCGCAGCGTTCTTGAGGAGGCGCGTCTGCGTTTCAGGCGTGACATGATCCATGAGGACATCCCATGGACCATCGAGCTCGCGCTCGCGGCCAGGCGGTTGGGGTTTTCACCCGCCCCACGCTACGGCTACCGGCGCAATCCATCCTCCCTCACACAGTCGCGAAATCCTGACCGCGTGCGTCATCGCATCGCCAGTTATCTCAGGGTGGCCGAGCTTTTGCAGACCCTCTCCGGCGGTCGGCCGGCCTCTTTGTGCAAGGCGCTGCACAAGCAGGTTCTGCGCGAGATGGGCCACTTCCTCGGTCTCATGCGCAAGGGCAATGTCTCCCGCGCCGACCGCAGCCGCTTTGCCTCGGAATTCCTCGCCGCAGGCCTCGCCGGCGCCATGTTCAAAAGCTGCTCTAACTACCGCGAGATCGCCGCTGTCATCAAAGCCTGGTACCTCTGCCACATCTGGAGGCGGCAGCGCAGCTAGTGCGGTCAGTTCATCACACACGAATGTTTCTTGACGCACCAATCTATTTGGCTAAATGACCAAATAGATGCCAGCCACCAAAGACACGATCACCAGGCGGGCCGCCGTCATCAAGGCCCTGGCCCATCCCTCCCGGCTCCTCATCGCAGAGGCGCTGATGGATGGCGAACTCTGTGTCTGCGACCTCAAGGACCTTGTAGGCGCCGACATGTCCACCGTCTCCAAGCACCTCACGCTCATGCGCGAATCCGGGGTGCTCGTCTGCGAAAAGCGCGGCCTGAACATCTACTACCGCCTCGTCTGCGACTGTCTGGGCGACTTCCTCCGCTGCGTGGACAAGCTCGCCCGCAAGCCCGTCAAAACCAAAACAAAAGCCTGCTGCTGACCCCCATCATGAACATCTCCGATTTCCTCGCACAGCTTCGCACTCATTCGGACAAACACCTCTCCCTGCTTCTGCCGGACGGAGGTTTCGTGCCTGCTCATTTTCACATCACCGAGGTCGGTCATGTGACCAAGCGTTTCATCGACTGCGGCGGCACACGCCGTGTACTGGAGACCTGCCTGCTGCAGACTTGGGTGCATGACGATGTGGACCATCGCCTAACCGCCGGAAAACTCGCCGCCATCTTTGACAAAGCTGGCGATGTGCTGCCGCATCACGATCTCCCTGTCGAAATCGAATATGAGGACTACGTGGTCGCTCAGTTCCCCGTGGAGAGCGCCGAGATCATCGATGGCACGCTCACCTTCCGTCTAGGCTTGAAGCACACCGACTGCCTTGCGCGCGGCATCTGCCTGCCCGGCACCTGTGCTCCAGAGCCCCCCAAGGCTGCTCCCGCCGCCAGCTCCTGCTGCACGCCCGGCTCCAAATGCTGCTGATCTCCACCCGATGAAAAAGAAGCTCCTCGCAGAAGCCCTCGGCACCTTCACGCTCGTCTTTGCGGGCACGGGTGCCATCGTGATCAATGCCGCCAGCCACGGTGCCATCACGCATGCGGGCATTGCGCTGACCTTCGGCCTGGTGGTGCTGGCGATGATCCACACGTTTGGCGATGTGAGTGGTGCGCATCTCAATCCTGCGGTGACGCTGGCCTTCGCGGCCGCCCGCCGCTTTTCATGGCAGGCCGTTCCGGGTTATCTCGCGGCTCAGCTCGTCGGTGCCGTGTCTGCCAGCGGCCTGCTGCATGTGCTGTTTCCTCAGGACGCCACCTCGCTGGGTGCCACACTGCCCGCGGGTTCGGAAATGCAGAGTTTTGTGCTGGAAGTCGTTCTCACGGCGGTCCTCATGCTCACCATTCTCAGCGTCTCCACCGGGGCCAGGGAAAAAGGCATCACGGCAGGCATCGCCATCGGTGGAGTCATCGCGCTGGAGGCCATGTTTGCCGGACCGGTATGTGGTGCCTCCATGAATCCCGCCCGCTCGCTGGCACCGGCGTTGGTCTCCGGCCAGCTCTCTCATCTTTGGATCTACCTTGCCGCTCCGGTGCTCGGTGCACTCCTGGCCGTGCCTCTCTGCATCGGTGTGCGTGAGTCCGGCTGCTGCGGTGGCCTGTGCGCTCCTGGCGCCAAATGACATAACCTCTTTTTCCCACCATGAACAAACCCACCATTCTCATTCTCTGCACCGGAAACTCCTGCCGCTCCCATCTTGCCGAAGGCATCCTGCGCCGTGCTCTGGGGGACCTGTGTCATGTGGCCAGCGCCGGATCCAAGCCGGCAGGCTACGTACACCCGCTGGGCATCAAGGCGATGGCGGAGATCGGCATCGACATTTCCGGACATCATTCGAAGCATCTGAGCGATTTTTTGAACCAGGACATTGAAACAGTGATCACCGTCTGCGGCAACGCGGACCAGGCTTGCCCGATGTTCCCCGGCCAGGTCAACCGCCACCACTGGGGCTTTGACGATCCTGCACATGCCACGGGTACTGAGGAGGAGCAGATGCAGGTCTTCCGCCGTGTGCGGGATGAGATCCGCGAGGTGTTCGAGTCCTATGCCTCGGGCCGGAAGAACCAGGCGGCGTTGGCCGTCGCAGTGACACCGCTGGCCGCGCAGGCCTACAGCGACGGGCATCAGGATGAGTGCAAAGCCAAGGCCTGAACCCCTCATTTCATCATCAGGAAAAACGCATTCCACCCGGCTGCCGCCGCAGCCTTGTCTTGTGCATTGGCATGAACAGACCGCTCATAGTCGCACTTTGCTCCCTGATCCCGGTCATGGCATTCGCCACCCCGACGGGTCTCAACAACATCCCCACCGCTGAAACCATCGATCACCGCACCGTCGCGGCTCAGTTCTTCACCAGCTTTGGCGGAGCCAATCAGTTCGCCACCAGCGGCCCGGGCAGGACCTCCCAATGGGCAGGTTTTAAAACCGGCTGGGACTTCAAGCCGCTCCACCTCGAATGGGGGCTGGACAGCGCACTGGGCACCGGCTACTCCGGTCCGCTCCTCTTCCAGACCAAGGCCCGCATCCAGCCTTGGGAGGATGGCATGTTCGCCCTCGGTGTCGCAGGTGTGGCCCTCACTGACACGAAGCGTGCACGTGATCCCTTCACCTACGCCATGCTGTATCATGATTTTCACGTCGTGCGCCTGCATGCTGGCTACGGCCTCCAGACTCATGGCGACAGCTTCCTCTTCGGAGTTGATCGCACCTGGAAGCTCTTGGACCGCAACTTCAATCTCAACGCCGACATCGTGCAGTCACGCAACACCCACGGCCTCATCTCCTCTGCCGGCGCCAAGTACTTTCTCAGCAAACACATCGTGCTCGAAAGCTGGTTCAACTTTCCTGATCGCGACCGCACCAGCTGGATTGCCAAGGTCAATTACGTCTTCACTTTCTAAGAGTGCGTTCTACTTCTTCCCGCCTTTGACAAACTCCTCCCGGCTCAGCGTGCCGCTGCCATCCGTGTCAAATTTGGTCCAGCGCTTCGGTGCTTCATCAGGATCAGGCTGGTTGAGCAAAAACTCCTCCTTGGTCAGCTGCCCATCCTTGTTCTTGTCCCGCTGGTCAAACATCTTGCCGCGATCCTGCGCCGGCTTTTTCTCCGCAGCCGCTTTCGCTTCCGGCTTGGCGGAGATCTGTGGCTTCGCTTCAGGGTGCTGCGCCAGCAGCTTCCTCAGGCCGGTCACCACATCCGGCTCCGCCGTAGCAAGGTTCTTCGTTTCCGCAGGATCAGCCTCGTAGTCATACAGTTCCAGAATCGCATTCTCCGGCGCATCGCCAGGCTTCTTCCACTCCACCAGCCGGTGCCGCTGCGTACGGATCGCCCGCCCGATCAAGCCACCTCCGCGCGGATAAACATGGATCGCATGATCGCGCACGCTCGTGCTCGGATCACGCAGCACGCTGGCAAAGCTGCGCCCATCACCCTGCGGCGGCGCAGGCAGCTTCGCCAGTTCCGTCAGCGTGGGATAGATGTCGCAGGATTCGATCAGCGCCTTCGTGCGTGCAGGCTGGATCCCCGGTGCTGCCACGATCACCGGAATCCGTCCGGCCTGCTCGTAGTTCGTGTGCTTGCACCACATGCCGTGGTCGCCTAGATGCCAGCCGTGGTCTCCCCACAGCACGATGATCGTGTTTGGTGCAAAGCCGCTCGCGTCCAGCGCATCCAGCACCCGTCCCAGCTGCGCGTCCATGTAGCTCGTCGCCGCATGGTAGCCGTGGATCAGGTGCAGCGCCTGCTTCTCCGTCAGCGGGCCCTTTTCCGGCACGTCCATATACTGCCGCAGCTCTCCCCAGGTCGTCGGGGCAAATTCGGGCGCGCCTTCCGGGGCCGTCTGCAGCGCGGGCAGTTTGAAGGAGGCCGGGTCATACAGGTCCCAGTACTTCTTCGGTGCCACGAAGGGCAGATGCGGCTTCAAAAAGCCCACCGCCAGGAAAAACGGCTCCTCCGGTTTCTGCTTCGCCGCTTCCAGGCGCCTTACCGCCTCGTCCGCGATCATTCCATCTCCATACCTGTTGTCTGGCACATCGGCCGCCTCCGTCGCCGCTCCGCGCGGCAGCTTCCAGGCCTCCGTCTTGTTTTCAAACAGCGCCTGTTCCCGTGTGGACTGCGGCAGGTCGTTCTCCTTCAGCGCATAACTGATCGTCTTGGGCGTGTAGTGCGGCACGCTCCACGATGCCACGTCGTTCACATTTCCGTGCCCCACATGGAAGATCTTTCCCATCGCCTCCGCGCGGTAGCCGTTGGCCTTGAAATGCTGCGGCAGCGTCACGGCGTCCGGCGCGGCTTTGCGGAAGTTCGTCGCCAGCTCATAGATCCCCAGCGCCTGCGGCCTCAGCCCCGTCAGCAGCGCATTGCGCGAGGGAGAGCACACCGCCTGGTTGCAGTACGCCTTTTCAAACAATACCCCCCGCTTCGCCAGCCGGTCGATGTTTGGCGACTTCACCACCGTGTCCCCATAGCACCCCAGCAGCGGCTTCAGGTCATCCACGCAGATGAGCAGCACGTTGGGTTTTGGGGAGGCAAAAACTGCGGAGCTGAAAGCAAAGAAAAAGAGGACGGAGCGGAACATGGAACTGCGAGAACGTCAGGTCTGCGCGCAATGATTCATCCCCATTCACATTTTCTGTCAGACCGGCGGCAGCTTGGTGTGCCGGCTCGGTGCAGGCTTGCGCATACGGTGCGCAGAGGTTTCACTCCACCGCTTTGCAAACAGGACCTTCCGGCATTTTCAAGATCTTCAGCGCATACCTCGTGCTCAACGTAGGGGTGTTTTTGATGCTGCAGCTCATCTTGGGTTACACTTCCTTTGATGATCACTACGGCTTTCTCCAGGAAAAGCAGGCTTGCCTGCACCTGCCTGCTTGGAAGGCGGCGTTCTACATCCATGTCTTCACCAGCCTGCTCACGCTGCTGGCTGGCTTCACGCAGTTTTCCACCCACATCCTCGCGCGCCACAGGAGCCTGCACCGCATCCTCGGCCGAGTCTATGCCTTCACCATCCTGCTTATTAATTTCCCCGCAGGCCTCATCATGGCCGTTTATGCCAACGGCGGCCTCCCTTCCAAAGCCGCCTTCCTCATCCTCGACTGCCTCTGGTTTGCCTTCACCCTCAAGGCTGTGCTCGCAGCGCGGCAGGGGAAGATCCAACAGCACCGCGACTACATGCTGCGCAGCTACGCGCTGACCCTTTCGGCCCTCACCCTCCGCACTTGGAATATTATCCTCACTCATGCCACCGGCCTGCCGCCCGCCACCATCTACATGCTGGATGCCTGGCTAGGCTTTCTACCGAACTGGCTTTGTGCCGAATGGATCATCGCGCGCCGGAGGCGGCGGCGCTGAGCGTCCGAAAAAAACGCCGTACACTAGGAGCATGGCCACGGTGAAGACAATAAAGGAAACGATGAATGCAGCTATGGCGCTGGGTAGTGACCCGCGTCCAGATTTAACGCTCACCGCCGCCTGTACACGCTTTGCTACCCGGTAGGCGCTGAATCCGGCAAGAGCGAGGATGCAAGCCAGCAGAAGATAGGCGGCGGATTCAGACATGCCGCAAGTTTGCCGAACTCTGCTACTTCCGGCAAGGCAGAAATGGTGAAACCATCACCTCAGCCACCTTACTCCGGCAGCTTGTCGAAATGAAACTGGCAGCACCCGAGGTCCAGTGTGTTCGCATTCCGCGCCAGCTTCTCACTGAAGGCCTTCGCCAGCGCGTAGATGCGCTGCTGCCCCTGCTTCTCCACCTCCAGCAGCCCGGCCTCCTTCAGCACGCGAAGATGCTTCGAGACATTGTAGGGCGTCACATTCAGCGTCTCGCACAGCTCCGTCACCGGTTTGGGGCCGCTGATCAGCGCCCGCACCAGTCGCAGCCGTGTCGGCTCGCCCAATGCGCGCATGGCGGTCAGGCAGTCAAAGGAGCGTGTCACGGTGCGTGATGGCATGTGCTGATGTTTAGCAGATCGGCATCTTGCCGCAAGAATCCCGCGTATCCCGCATAAAATAATAATTGCTAACCTGGGCAAATAACATAATGCGCCGCGTCATCGTTTGAGTTGTTGCAGGCTCCTGCTGAATCTCCCTTTCTCCCAACCCTCCCCCATGTCCTCCAAAGCACGTTACATCATGATCGGCGGCTTCCTCGGCGCCGGAAAGACGACCACCGTCGGCCGCCTTGCCAGGCATCTCAGCGCGCAGGGCCTGCGGGTCGGCCTCATCACCAACGACCAGGCCGGCGGCCTCGTGGATACCAAGCTGCTGCGCGGCCAGGGCTACGCTACCGAGGAAATCGCAGGTGGCTGCTTCTGCTGCCGCTTCAACACCCTCGTCGATGCCGCTGGCAAACTCGCCAACGAGGCCAAGCCCGACATCTTCATCGCCGAGCCCGTGGGCAGCTGCACCGACCTCGTCGCCACTGTCACCTACCCGCTGCGCCGCATGTATGGGGATGCCTTCACCATCGCTCCGCTCAGCGTGCTCGTGGACCCCATCCGCGCCCGTCGCGTCTTCGGCCTCGATCAAGGCGGCACTTTCTCCTCCAAGGTCGCCTACATCTTCAAAAAGCAGCTCGAAGAGGCCGACATCATCGTCATCAGCAAAAGCGACCTCATCGACGACACCCAGCGCGAGGAGCTGCGCGCCGTCCTGAAAAAAGAATTCCCTCTCTCAAAGGTCATCACCGCCTCGCCACGTCAGGAAACCGGCCTTGATGATCTTTTCTCCAGTCTCATGACCGACGAGCAGGCCCGCCGCAATCCCATGGCCGTCGATTACGAAGTCTATGCCGATGGCGAAGCCCTCCTCGGCTGGCTCAATGCCACCGTCACCCTCAAGACCGATGACGAGTTCGACGCCAATGCTTTCCTCAAGCAGCTCGCCTCCGCCGTCCAGGCCCGCCTGCTGCGCGACTCCGTCGAGATCGCTCATTTCAAAATGACCTTCAGCCCCGATGACGGTATCGCAGGCGAGCTCGCCAGCATCAATCTCGTCCGCAGCGACTACGTGGCAGAGCTCGGCATGGAGCTCGACGAGCCCACCACCGGCGGTCAGCTCATTGTCAATCTCCGTGCCGAGGCCGATCCTGCCTCACTCATGTCCGCTGTGCAGGACGGCCTGAGCGAAACCACGCTCCAGTTCTTCGGCCTCCAGGCCACTATCGACCACCAGGAGCACTTCCGCCCAGGCAAACCCACCCCGACTCATCGCGACAGTTGAGCTTTGTCTCAAAACGAGAGCCTCAGCTCGCAGGCTTCCACGCCTTGCTCCACAGCACATACACCTCATGGACCGCGCGCTGCTCCAGCGGCGTCCATTCCAGTGTGCGCTCCATCAGCGTCTTGTAGCTGCCAAAGCGCGGGTCCTTCTCCACCGCCAGCTGGTAGTTCTCCAGCGCCTTTTGCAGATCGCCAGTGCCCCAGTAGCCCAGCACCAGAGAGTAGTAGTCGTAGTGCGCCTGGTAGTCGCTCATCTTGGCTGCCAGTTCGCACTCACGCACCGTATCGGCATAGTCGCCCATGTTGAAATACGCCCAGCCTGCGCGGTTGTGCATGTTGGGCTTGTCGCTCAGACTCAGCGCCTTTTTCAGATCCGCCCGCGCCTCCTCCTTGCGTCCCAGCAGCGCCAGCACATAGCCCCGGTTCGAGTAGGCCTGAGCATTCTCCGCATTCTCCTGGATTTGCTTGTTCAGCACCTCCAGCTTCGGGGTGGTTTTCACCGTGCCCGGGTTCATGGGTTCCACAGCAGCAGCACAGAGGCTCAGGGTCAGAAAGCAGCAGAAAAATCGGGATGGGCTCATGGAATGGAGAAAACGATGATGACAAGCGGCAGGGCATGCAGCGTACCGCATGAGACCAAAACGTCGCGAAATACACGAACATTCCGCCGAACGAATCAACCGCATGGAAACGTTCTGGCACAGGCAGTGTTCCACCACTGCTGCCCGCACGCCTCACTTACCCAATCCCATGAGCTGGTTCCAACTTGATCCCCAAAGCATCGCCGACCGCGCTCGCTCAGCCGGTGTCTCGGCACCGTCTCTCGGGGCCTCTCTCACACGCGGGACTCTTGGCTTCACCGTCATCAGCGTGGCCGGTTTTGTGCCCTGGGCCGTTTTTGGCAGTTGGTTTCACACGCATGGCGGAGAGGCCGTCATGTACGCCGCCTGCGCCATCGTTTTCATCGCCCTCACTTCGCCGCTGCTTCACCGCCTCATCATCGGCCCGGGTTCCATCGCACGTTTCTACAAGCTCTTCAGCCTCTCCTTCACCGCCTACTCCGTCGCCTGGATCATCGGCTGGATGACCCTGCGCGGCCATCCCGGGAGCATCGCCGGCCTGCTCGCAGGCACGGTCATCATGGGGTGCATGCTGGCCGCCGCCTTTGATGCCTGGCACGCCGTCATCCGTGTCATCCTCGCGCTCTTTATCTTGAACACTGTCGGCTACTTCGTCGGTGGCGTGTCGGAGGCTGCGCTCATGAAAGTGCATAAAACCGCGGCCATGCTCAGCTGGGGTGTCTTCTACGGTCTCGGCCTCGGTGCAGGTCTGGGCCTGGCATTCCATTTCTGCCAGGAGCGCGCTCGCGCATTGCTGACCTCTGCCTGAGTGCCCGCATGCCACACCGGGGCAGGTTTTAGCCATCAGCACACATTTTGATGCGAGAAGAAGTGTTTTAATTGCTTATATGCCAAAACAAGCAATTAAAAGCCGCCACATTCCACTTCATGCTGCTTCTCATCACCATCGCCGTCTTCGTCGTGGCCTATGCCAATGGTGCCAATGCCAACTTCAAAGGCGTGGCATCACTCTTTGGCAGCGGCACCACGGGCTACCGCACAGCGGTGAATTGGGCTGCCATCACCACCTTCGCAGGCTGCGTGGCTGCCATGTACTGGGCCGGTGGCCTGCTGAAGACCTTCACAGGAAAGGGGCTCGTGCCCGAGGCGCTCATTGCTCAGCCATTATTTCTCCTCGCCGTGGCGGCTGGCGCGGGTGCTTCGGGCTTTCTCGCCACATGGCTCGGCTTTCCCGTTTCCACCACACATATGCTCACGGGTGCGCTGCTCGGCGCAGGCTGGATAGCAGGCGATGTTAATGTGGCCAAACTCTGGGAAAGCTTCCTCAAGCCTCTGTTGATCAGCCCTCTGCTCGCCTTGGCTGGAGGCATGCTGGTGTATGCCATTCTGAAGCCCCTGCGGCTCGCGCCAGATCACCGCACACGCACGCTGGATGCTCTGCATTTCCTCAGTGCGGGGGCGGTGTCTTTTGCGCGTGGACTCAATGACACGCCCAAGATGGCCGCACTCCTCCTCGGTGTGGGCTGGTTGCAGGGCAGCGCAGGCATGATCCTCGTCGCCGTGGCCATGGCTGCAGGCGGGCTCATCAGCGCCGGGCGTGTGGCCGAGACACTCGCTCATAAAATCACCGGCATGAATCCCGGTCAGGGCTTTGCGGCCAATCTCGCCACCGCCCTCCTCGTCACCACCGCCAGCATCACCGGCCTTCCCGTTTCCACCACGCATGTTTCCGTCGGCGCGCTGCTCGGCATCGGCATCACCACCCGGCAGGCGAAATGGCGCACCGTCATTCCAGTGCTCGCAGCCTGGGTCATCACGCTGCCCTGCGCGGCTCTTTTGGCAGGTCTCTTCTTCGCCATTGGCCGCCGCTTCGTCTGATCTTCCCCGCTCAGGAAACTCCCCCCAACATACAGCATGATAAACAAAACCCGCCTCCTCACCCTCGCCGCATTTGCGGCCGTTACCGCTGCCTTCGGCACTCCGACCGGTCTCAACAACATCCCCACGGCTGAAACCATCGACCATCGCACCGTCGCGGCTCAGTTCTTCACCAGCTTCGGTGGGGCCAACCAGTTTGCCACAAGCGGCCCCGGCAAGACCTCACAGTGGGCTGGCTTCAAGACCGGCTGGGACTTCAAGCCCCTCCACCTCGAATGGGGTCTCGACAGCGCCCTCGGCACCGGCTACTCCGGCCCGCTCCTCTTTCAGACCAAGGCCCGCATCCAGCCCTGGGAGGATGGCATGCTCGCCGTCGGCGTCGCAGGTGTCGCCCTCACCGACACACGGCGCGCGGGAGATCCCTTTACCTACGCCATGATGTATCACGACTTCCACGTCGTGCGTCTGCACGCAGGCTATGGCATTCAGACACGCGGAGACAGCTATCTCTTCGGCGTTGATCGCACGTGGAAGCTCTTTGATCGCAACTTCAACCTCAACTCGGACATCGTGCAGTCTCGCAATCAGCACGGCATCATCGCTTCGGTCGGCGCCAAGTACTTTCTCAGCAAGCACATCGTTCTCGAGTCTTGGATGAACTTCCCGGACAAGGACCGCACCAGCTGGATCGCCAAGATCAACTACGTCTTCACCTTCTAAAAACCAATCCTCCACCAAACCATGAAATCCATCCTCACTCTTCTCTCTATAGCACTGCTCGGCAGCGCCGCACATGCCGAGATCGGCCTCATCTCCTGCGCAGATGCCAAGGCCCTCATTGAAAACCCCGATGCCTCCAAGCGCCCAATCGTGCTCGACACCCGAGGCGGCTACAAAGACTATTTCCGGGGCCACCTGCCCACGGCGCATCACATCAACTTCGACACCCTGCGCGGCACCAACGAAGCCGTACCGGTGCAGTATCTGCCCGATGATCTCACCAAAGCGCTGCTCGTGCGTGCTGGTGCAGACAAAGACCGCCTGCATCTCGTTTATGCCACCGGCGATGTCCTCCCCAACGACGAAATCCTCAGCACCAGCATGGTCGTCTATGTGCTGGAAAAATTCGGCGTGCAGAACATCAAGGTGGTCGATGGCGGCCTCGCCGAATGGAAGAAGCAGGGCTTTGCTCCTGTGCAGGACTACTTTGGCAATCCCAAAGGCACACTTCCGGAGCAAGGCATCAGCACCATCACCGCCAATATCACCGATGTGCAGGCGCACGTGGGCAAGCCCGGCAATCTCCTCATCGACGCACGTCCCATCAATGAGTTCCGTGGCGAGGACGAAGTCTGGCTCCGCAAAGGCCACATCCCCGGTGCCATCAGCTTTCACTGGGCCCGCCTCATGGAGAAGGACAACACCCACAAGTTCAAGCCCTTTGCCGAAGTGAAAGCAGAGCTCGAAAAAGCCGGCATCACTCCCGACAAAAACATCATCGCCTACTGTGGCACCTCCCGCGAGGGCAGCCTCCTCCAGTTCTACCTCAAGCACGTCGCCGGCTACCCCAATGTCCGCCTCTACGAAGGCGCCTGGAAGGAATACGTCTGGCTCAATGGCAAATCCCTCCCCGCCGAAACCGGCGGTGATCCCGCTGGCTCCAAGTAACCCGCCAGTCAGTTTCAGCTCATCACCATCAGCGCCGTCACCTCCCAGTGACGGCGCTTTTTATTGGCCACCCATAGCCACATTGAGCACCACAATCCGCACACTCATTCCATTGGACATCAGCATCTGCTTCACCGCATCCAGGCTCTGCGGCATCGCACTCGGCAGCCACGACTGCCCCTTTACAAAGTTCTGCAGTTGCTCGGCCAGCGCGACCGCCCGTTCCACACTCAGCCGCGCCCAGCCCGACTCGTCTGTCATCACCAGCGTCACCTCGACCATGCCCGGCAGTTGATGCCGGGATGAAATCGCATCCGTCGATCCCGGCTCCCACTGCTGTCTGCGCGTGTCATAGCAGCGCAGCGACGTCGGCGTGTTTTGCGCGAACATCGCCACCACATTCTCCGCCACCACGGAGACGCATCCGGGGTAGCTCGCGCTGTTGCCGAGGGGCTGGCTGAACCATCCATACAAATCCGTCCGGCTTGTCATTTGTGCCTGCAGCGGCGGCCCGCCGGCCACTCCGCTGGGTTGAAACAACGTCAGACCGCTGGCGGGCTGATGAAACTGCAGAAGACGAAACCGCCGCTGCACCGGGATCGCGCTGGAAAACGTCGGCCGCCAGGCTTCATCGCCACCATATTGCACGAAGAAGCCGCTGCATTGCAGCACCTGCGTCAGGCTTCCATCTTGCATAGGACGCTGAAAAAACACCGCATCCCCACACGCACCCGGCAGCGCTGGCAGCAGCTCCGCCGACGGACCGCAGACAAAGTGCAAATCGGATTCAGGGACTGTTTGATTAAGCGCACCGTCATAGCCGGGCCGAGTTTGCAAAGTCGCCTGCTGCAGCTGCCTGCTGATCACGCCTGCAGCATAGTCCAGCTCCTGCTGCGCTGCGGCGGTTGTCCGGCTTGTCAGCCACGATCTCTGCGTCGTGCTCAGCGCCTCAGCCATCATCACCATCAGAAGCACTAGGATCGAGGTGGACACCATCACCTCGATCAGAGTCCAGCCCTGCTGCTGGCGCATCATGAGCTTCCTCCATTCGTCAGGGGTGCCAGCAGCAGCCGCTGCACGCGCAGGTGCTGTGGATCGGCAAAGGGGTCGTCCAGCATCAGGTCGCTCAGGGAGATGCTGATGCTCCGCATGGTTGTTCTGGCATCCCCCGGCATCGCCACGGCTGTCGCGGGCAGCACGCGTGCGGCATAGACCGCATCCACAGTCCGGCTGACGAGAGGCCCGCCCTGCGCATCAAAGTAAAAGTCGCCGCTCAGGGCCGATGTCGCGCACTGTTGTCTCAGCCTGGTGAAGATGCGCGTCACTGCGTTGCGCTGCGCCGACTCGCGCGTGGCATCCAGTCCCGCTGGCAGCAAGGCCAGCAACGTCATCAGCACCGTGGCGGCGATGCAGATCGCCAGCAGGCTCTCGATCAGGGTGAAAGCTGTGCGATGCCTTTTCATGGTCCAAAAGGCGTTTGTGACAGGATGTGGAAACTTTGCGCCTCATGCAGAGATCGCGCAGTGCTGCTCACGGCGGGATCAGGCAGTGGTGCGGTCTGTGGAGCCAGCCGTCTTTCGATGATGCAGCTTCCGCGTTGTTCGGCCTGCACATGATCCCGCGCGTCATCCCACGTGGTGGCTGGAGTGCCCCGCGCCTTCTGCAGCACCTGTACCCGATAGTGCACACAGTACACATTCGACTGCGTGCACAGCCTTGGATACAGCTGCGCGTACGGAGATTCTCTCAGGTTGTCTCCTGTGCCTTCAAAGGCATCACCTGCGCTGCCGGCATCTCCATTCCACCACTTTGTCATGTCAGCATACTGCTTGCTGGCGGGATCAGCAGGACTGAAACTGCTGCCGTCATACTTGTGGCCTGAGATGCGGCGCGGCACCAGAAACTGCCCGCAGATCTCCGAGGCGGCGCGGAAGACATCGCCTCCATCAAGCCGCTGGTTGAGGCCTTCCACCGTCTTGTCCTCATCCACTTCATAGCGGAACATCACATTCAGCGGACTGCCGTCGTTGTTTCCTTTGGCCGAGCCGTTCTGGCTGCTCAGCGCTGCAGTTGGAATGGCCGGAATGCGCACGCCCTTGAGCGCACCGTGCAGCGCCGTGGCGCGCTGCATCCAGGTGAAAGGCATCAGCTGATAGTTGAGGTTCACCTTGCCCTCGGTGGCAAAGTTTGCGCTCATCGGCCAGGGCTGCGTCACGGGCGTCCAGAAAAACTCCAGCCACAGATGATCCGGCGGGGAGGTGAATCCGAAATGATCGGTCGCCTGTGCTGCCTGATTTGCCGGCGTGCTTCGGCCTGCAGGATTGGCGCAGAACAGCAGCGTCTGCCAGGGGCGCGGTGTGCTGTCACTGCCATTCCCATAGACGCCGCTGGGCAGCGCGCCAAAACAGATGGCGGATGAGATCTCGCTCAGAGGATCGCTCGTCGCCTGAAGGCTGGTGCTGCTGCCGCTACGCGTAAAACTGGCCGCAGGCTGCAACCGGCTGCGGTTCACAAAGGGACCGTCCTCCAGCGCGCCCTCGCCGCTTTCCCAGTCTCCCAGCGCACCGCCGTTCGTCATGGTGGCTCCATTAAGACCGATTGGCACTGCCGGGATGGCATTGTCGGCATAGGCGATGCCGGGCAGCAGTGTGCCCGCCGTGTTCCTGGTGGGCTGGAGCATGCTGCCAAATTGCCCGCTGAGCATATAGGCGCCGTCGCGCAGGCTCTGCGCCTCGGGTTTGAGCTGATCCGCCGGGGTGCCGGCCGTTCCGTAGTCTGGATGCATGACATACCAGTTCGTGGCATTGGGTAGAAGCAACTCGCGCTGTGCTGCCACCAGACGCACATCTCCCTTCGAAGGACCACTGGCGTTCAGGACCAGCGATCTCACCACATCGCCGCGCTGGATGATCGGCAGCCGCATTTCTGCGCCGACCATCACCGGAGTGAAACGGTTGCTGATCGTGCGCGGGCCGTTCAGGAAATCAGACACCAGCAGGGAGGGCATGGGAATGACCTGGTTGGGAAACTCCATCTCCACCGAATGAATCGAATCTCCGGCCTGAGGCGATGTCATCGACGCATTGGGATCCATCAGATCCACCACGATGGCGCCGCCGCTGAATCTCAGCGTGGAGCCCGCCATGCCCATGCCGCTTTGCAGGGACACATCGCCGCTGCTGATGAACGGGAAGCCACGTGCCGGATCATTGACGACACCGGGGACCTTGGGCGTGCCGTCTGCCTGCAGAAACTGGGATGCAAAGCAGGCATACGCACTGTTGTTCCCTCCCCAGCCTGTTCCTGCAGCCAATGGCAGGGAACTGGAAAAGGTGCAGCGGTTGCGCGCATTGCCACCGGGCAGCAGCAGCCCGATGCCCTGGCCGATGGTGAAGTGCTGCAGTCTGCGGATGCGCACACTCCACGCCGGACTCACCGCAGGCGTGCCACAGGCCGGAATCATCGGGTTGATGACCAGAAACGCGCGCAGCTTCGTCGCACGGTCGCAGATGCCGTCCTGGTTGTCATCGCGCGGCTTTCCATCAGTGCCACGCTCCACATCTGTGAAGGCAAACACCACCGCCACTTCGGTGATGGTGGGAAAACGGCCAAAGCCACGCATGGGACCGTTGGTGGTGCTGAGAGTCAACGGTACGTCGCTTTGCTCCGCCAGACCGAGGCTGGGTGGCAGATAGGCGCTGGTGTTCGCAGTCCAGCGCAGCATGTCCAGCATCGAGGTCAGAAGCTGGTCGCGGCTCTGTGTTCCATATTTGTTCAGAAAAGACGCGCCATAGCCTGGAAAGGCCACGCTGGTCATTTGCTGCAGCCACGAGTACAAGTTTTGGTTCCGCTGCACCGCACAGTCGTCCGTCATATTCTGCGACGAGCCCTGGATGCTGGGACTGCTCCAATTGGAAGCACGTTGAAATGCGAATTCAGAGGGCTGCGCTGTGCCCATGTTCAGCGTGCAGGCGGCCATCACACGATGATCCACCGCGCTGCGCTGGGTCGCATCCTGCGGCACCATCCAGAGCGCGATCTTTGGCCCGCCAAACGGGTTCAGCTCCGGTGCTGCGGAATGGGTGGTCAGGAAGAATTTCGTCATGCTCAGATCCTCCTGTTCCATGAGAAAGCCGGTGCTGCCGCCATTGCCCCGAGGCTGCCGCTGGGGATCATAGAAAAACTCGTCCACCGTCGCGTAATGGCGGTCCTGTTTCACGGTCAGATCAGATCTCACCCCGTGGGGAGCCAGGCTTTGATAGAGGCTGACGTACTTTGCCCACGGGGTGGAGTTGTCTGCCGTCAGTGGATTGATGTCGTCAGGTTTGGGCCACTGTGTGCTGCCTGCGGCGGCGCCGCCAAAATTCCGCAGCACTGGACTGAGCGAGGTGAAGGCTGGATGCCCGCTGAGGCGGTAACTCTCCGCACCCGTCGGTGCCTTCGCAGCATTGCCACGCTCCACCTGGGTGTTGGCCGCCGGCATGTCCCAGGCGGCGCCTTCGCTGGCCGTGTTCAGGTTCAGCTTGCAGCTTTCGTCATCCGTCCAGAAAGCGATGCGTCCGGTGATGGGATTGTCCGCTGTGACCATATCTGCGGCAAAAGTGGCCTTGCCGCCGGTGATGTTTGCCGGCACCACCAGGCACCCGTCCTTCAGCACATAGATCCAGGCCGCAGGCATGGGCATGCTGTGCACCGCATCTGCACCGGGTGCAGCTCTGCGCAGCGCAAAGCCCGCCACCCGGCCGAGTGCTGACGGGTCGGCTATGGGAAATCTCTTTTCCACCGTGCCGTTTCTGCTGCTCCATACCGGTTCATTCAAATCTGTGTAGCCAGCTGACTGAGTGTTCCATTGATTGAGTGCTGATGCCTCTTGATCGAGATCGAGTGCCACCGAGTTCATCACTGGCGCGGAATAGAGGCGATAGTGCATCCGAGGTGTGGGTTGTGTCCCAAACACACGGATCATTCCCGGCTGGGACGCCCACGTCAGACGTTCTCCATCCGATGTCTTTCCGGGCAATGTGGCGCGCTGCAGCTGTGTGATGACCATCTGCGCGGGCAGTTGTGCTAGAGACTCCACCTGCTGGATTCTTCCCACCGCGACGCTCTGCTTCCGGCTTTGCATCCCGGTGCCGAGCACTGCAAGCACCAGCACCATGATCATGGCCACAAACACCAGCACGATGACGATGGCGCTGCCGCTCCGCCTGCAATGCCCGTGCGTTCTCATGGGCTACGGCTTCACCGACTCGCTCATTGCCGGATAAAACAGATGCGGCTCATCCGGCTTGCGGGTGAAGTAGTCGCGTAGAAAAGACTGGCCTGGATCACCGGTCATCCATGCATGCAGCGCTTTGGCTCCGGCCTGATTGCACTGAGGAAATTTCTTCTCATTGGCCACCATCACCACATACGGCCTGCGCATGGCGGCATCTCCCTGCACCATGACCTCCATGCCTGCGGAAGGGATCTTGCCCTTGAGCACCGGAATGCGGCCCACGATGACGTAGGCTTTCTTCGAAGCGGCATATTCCACCACCGCCTGAGGCACCTTGCTTTCATCTTTGAGCACCCAGCTGCCTTTGGGTTCCACACCTGCCGCCTGCCACAGACGGTGAGACACCTCCCGGCTGCCCGGGCCCATGAAGTCTATGAAGGGGGACTGGCTCTCGGCGATCTTCCTCAGCGCCGCCGCTCCGTCCTTCATGCCTCGGATGCCAGCGGGATCATCAGCCGGGCCCATGATGCAATGCTCGTTGCGTGCCCAGGGCTGCATGTCCTTGGCAAAGCCGTTGGCCACCATCTCCGTGGCTTCGTCGCTCGAATGCAGGGTGACGAGATCCACAAGGCCACCCTTCAAAGCCTGGGCCAGCACGGCTTTGGGGCCTGTGGTCACCAGCTCCACGGGCCAGCCTGTGTCCTTGGTGAATTTTTCCGCGAGTTCCGGCCACATGCCACCGAGTGTCATGCCACCGATCACCGCGACACGGACCGGCTCTTTTTTGGCTGCATCGGCCGCCATCGCCAGATAGGGGCACAGGAGACTGGTGAGCAAAATGAAGTGTTTTTTCATAGAGCGAGGTTCACTGATTTGCCGCGCGTTGCCTTCTCATGCCCAAGGTGCAGGCTGCTCCGAACAAAAGCAGCATTGCTCTTCCGGGCTCGGGTGTGGCCGAAGCCGTGATGATCAAGGCTGGCCGACGTGAGGCGGTGCCAAAATTTCGTGAGTTAAACAGGGCGGAAACGGTGCTGTCTGAAGGATCTGCGGTGAGTGCAAAGCTGGCCTGACCGCCGCTGAAAAGATCGGTCAAAAGGGAATTTGATGGCGTCAGAGCGTAGCTCGCTGTCACTCCGTCTCCCACATTGGCCACGGTGAAGGCACCGAGTGACTGCGCGCCGCTGAGCAGGCCGCTCATATCCGTCCATTTGACCCCTGAGGCGGACGGGGTGTTGGGATTGCCAGTGCCTTCGGTCCATGAGTTGGAGGAGATGAGGCTCACGTCAAAGATCCCGGTCTGGCTGGCGTTGAAAATCGCGTTGTTAACGGTGGATGTCGTCAGTTGCAGGCTGATGCTGTCGATATTCCACCCGCCGACGCCGTAAGTGGTGTTGAGGGAAGAGGCGGCACTGGATAGATCAAAGCGCAGCAGGCTGTCAAAAGTGCCCTTTGAGAGTGCGGCCGAGACTGCCAGCGCACCCGCGGCACCGTAGTTGTTTCCGGTGAGGTTGTTTGACGGACCGGTGGTGACAAAAGAGTCCCCGTTGCTCGTCCCTGTGCCATCTGGCTGAAGGGTGATCGTCGTGGCCCCGGTGGCGGTGTGTGCCCGGAGCTGAAACATGGTCAGTATAAAAAGTATGATATGGCGGGGTTTCATGTTTAGATCATGTCAGCGTGAGAGTCTAATCTACTGATAATGAGATTAGACATTATCATGTCAAAGAAGAAAACAAAAGGAAGGCGGGAGATGTTTCATGGAATGGATGAAAAGAATCGATGAGGCGGATGGCTGCTGGGGACGGGAGTGGTGCGACACGAGGTCAGGGGCTGGGGCGGGTGAGGTAGGTGAGGATTTGGGCCATGAGGGCATTGATCTGGGTGTAGGCTTCGGGCGGGGTGGCGCGGAGGGTGTTTTCGGACTGGACGAAGGTATTGGGGATGAGTTCGTTACAGCAGTGAGTAATGATGGCGTCTGCGCTTTCGGGGGTGGTTTCGAGGTGGAACTGGAGACCGATGACGTTGGGGCCGATCTGGAAGGCCTGGTGCTCGCAGGCGGTGCTGTGGGCGAGGTGGATGGCACCGGGGGGAAGATCGAAGGTCTCGCCGTGCCAGTGGAAGACGGTGGTGGTGGGTGGGAAGTGGAAGGTATGGGAGGGGCTGGGGACGGAGGTGATGTCGAACCAGCCGATTTCCCGGTGCTTTCCGGGATAGATGGTGGCACCTAAAGCACTGGCGATGAGCTGTGCGCCGAGGCAGATGCCCAAGACTGGGATGCCGCGCTGGATGGCGGAGCGGACGAACTGTTTTTCGCTGATGAGCCAGGGGAGGGTGGCCTCGTCGTTGACACTCATGGGGCCGCCGAGGGCGATGATGAGGTCGATGGTGGCAAGGTCTGGAAGTGCGGGGCTTTCGTAGAAGCGGGTGTGGCTGATGCTGGCACCGCGAGTTTGGAGCCAGGGAGCGATGCTGCCGAGGCCTTCGAAGGGGACGTGCTGGAGGACGTGGACGTTCATGGAGTGAGCGATGATGCAGATTTAATGCCCACATTTTGTGTCGGATCCGGCAAAAAGCCGGGTTTGTGATGCGGGGCCTGAGTTTGACGGGGGATGGAAAAGGCGGCAGAATGACGGGATCATGTCACGAGCGAAAACTCCAGAGCATCCGGTGGCGGCGCTGCGCAAGGCGCGGGGGTGGTCGCAGGAGGAGTTTTCGAAGATGGCGGGGATGCCGCGGAGCTCGCTGAGCGCGATTGAGGCTTGGCGGCTGACGCCGTCTGTGTCGGCGGCGCTTGCGGTGGCGCGGGCGCTGGGGTGCAGTGTGGAGGAGCTGTTTCAGGCGGCGGCCAGTGCGAGGCAGTCACCGCAAGATGAGGGGGCGCAGTGGGCGTGGCAGGCGTGCTCCGGGGCGGGACGCTACTGGGAGGCGGAGGTGGGGGGAAGGAAGTGGCTGTTTCCGGTGGAGATGCTGCCGGGGGTGTCCTGGGCGCATGACGGGATCTGCCGGGGTGAGGTGATGGAGGAGAACCGGAAGGCGGATGCGGCGAAGACTCTGGTGCTGGCGGGGTGTGATCCGGCGGCGGGGCTGCTGGCGGCGGAGTATGCGGCGGCGTCTGGATTTCGGATGCTGACTTTCACGCGCGGTGGCGGGGCGGCGCTGGAGCTTTTGCGGCGGGGGGTGGTGCATGTGGCGGCGTTGCATCGGTCCACGGTGGAACGGCCGCTGAGGAATGCGGAGACGGTGCTGGAGAAGCTGGGAAGCGGGTACCGTCTGCTGCGAGGGGCGGAGTGGCAGGAGGGGATCGCGCTGCCAAGGGCGGATTCTACTGCGAGTGTGTCGGCGTGTGCGCAGCAGGTGAAGCAGTGGGCGATTCGGGAGCCGGGATCGGCTGCACGGGAGTGCCTAGATGAACTGCTGGGCCAAGTGACGACTTCCGAGCATGTGGTGCTGAGCCATCAGGCGGTGGTGGAGGCGGTGCGGAGCGGCTGGGCCGAGGCGGGTGTGTGTGTGCAGCTATGCGCGGAGGATGCGGGGCTGCGGTTTTTGCCGGTGAGGCGGGAGTCTCTGGACTTGTGCTTTGCGGTGGAGATGGAGGGTGATCCGAGGATTCAGTCGCTGATTCAGCTGGTGAGGAGCCGGGAGCACCGGAGGCTGATCGGGGAGCTGCCGGGGTATGATGCGAGGAATACGGGCGAGCTCGTAACGGTGTAAGCGAGGTGCCTGTGGCGACTGATCAGCGGAGGTGTGGATGAGGACGGCTGATGGAGGAGTCGCTGTACAGCTGTTGGCGGAACTCGTTTTCTGCATCAGAGAGATGCTGTCTTTAGCTGACTTTAACCGACCGGAGTTACACGGAGATTGCGCAGTGTATAGAACGGCTCGGAGGATTCGGTGAGGCGGCGGGCTCCGTTTTTGCGTTTGGGGCCAAAGAGTTCGCGCTGGGATTCGAAGACGCCTTCTATGAACTCTTTACTGCCCAAGGCGAGGCCGTCGGTGAAGTAGCGCACTCGCAGGCGGATGAGTTCGGCGGTGCTGAGCTTGCCTTTCTCAGTTAGCACGGCGCGGGCGGTTTCGGTCCTGAGGCCGTGGCGGATGATGTTCTCGTTTTGGGCGTCCTTCACCTCGCGGCCATCGGTATGCAGCAGGCAGCGGTAGGCTTCCGCAGCAGCGGCGCTTTTCCAGCCGTCCACGGGTTTGCCCAAGGCTTTGCAGAGGCCGCGCTGCGCCCGGCGGCTGCCGCCGAGAGCTTCGGCGTAGCCGCACCAGCGGTAGTCTTTCGGGTCTTTGACGAGGTCAGCGCGGACGGGGTTGAGGTCGATGTAGGCGGCCATGGTGCGCAGGGCTTCGCCTTTGCCTTCGACGAGCACGCTTTTAAAGCGGTCCATCCACAGGGTGCCGCGACGGCCACGGCGTTTGTTGAACCAGCGGCTGAAGCGTTCTTTGATTTCTTTGACGAAGAGGGAGAGATCGCAGAAGCGTTTTTTGAGGGCGTCGATTTTTTGGTCTGCGAGGATGGCCATGCCGCGCTGGCGGAGGTCGGCAAGTTCGTCGCGAAGGAGGCCGAGGTAGGTCTTGCTGTAGAGGATGCTGAGGTGCTGGAAGAGCTTGGTTTCGCCGCCGGGTCCGTCGAAGCGTTCGAGCCAGGTCCTCTTGTGCGGCACTTCGGCGAGGAGGTGGAAGTGATTGCCCATGAGGCAGTAGGTGACGATTTTGATGCCGGAGAACTCGGCCATGCGCCAGATGATGCGGCGCAACGCCTCCTTCTCGACATCATCAAACCAGATTTCGCCGCCACAGGTGCGGGACATGACGTGGTAGCAGTAGGACTCGAAGGGCCCCTTGCCGAGGATGCGCTTGCGCCCGCCGGACCAGGAACGCGCGGCAGGATAGAGGCCGGTTTTGGCATTCACACCGACAAGCTGCTCCTCTAGCGGGAGGGACTGGGGATGAGAAGATTGGACGGGTTGCATGGCGGGAAATCGGGTGAAATTTGAGAGAAATCAATCAACTAAATGCCTGGCATCTTTTTTCCTGACAGCACGGCTCGGGCGGTTTCGGTGCTGACGCCGTGGCGGATGACGTTTTCGTTTTTGGCATCTTTCACTTCGCGGCCGTCGGTGTGCAGCAGGCAGCGGTAAGCTTCGGCGGCAGCGGCGCTTTTCCAGCCGTCCACGGGTTTGCCCAAGGCTTTGCAGAGGCCGCGCTGGGCACGGCGGCTGCCACCGAGAGCTTCGGCGTAGCCACACCAGCGGTAGTCTTTCGGGTCTTTGACCAGACCGGCGCGCACGGGGTTGAGGTCGATGTAGGCGGCCATGGTGCGAAGGGCTTCGCCTTTTCCTTCGACCAGCACGCTTTTGAAGCGGTCCATCCACAGGGTGCCGCGCCGGCCACGGCGTTTGTTAAACCAGCGGCTGAAGCGCTCTTTGATTTCCTTCACGAAGAGCGAGAGATCGCAGAAGCGCTTTTTGAGGGCGTCGATTTTTTGGTCGGCGAGGATGGCCATGCCGCGCTGGCGGAGGTCGGCAAGTTCATCGCGCAGGAGGCCGAGGTAGGTCTTGCTGTAGAGGATGCTGAGGTGCTGGAAGAGCTTGGCTTCGCCGTCGGGTCCGTCAAAGCGTTCCAGCCAGGTCCGCCGGTGGGGCACCTCGGCGAGGAGGTGGAAGTGATTGCCCATGAGGCAGTAGGTGACGATCTTGATGCCAGAGAACTCGGCCATGCGCCAGATGATGCGGCGCAGGGCTTCGCGTTCGACGTCATCAAACCAGATCTCGCCGCCGCAGGTGCGTGACATGACGTGGTAGCAGTAGGACTCAAAGGGCCCCTTGCCTAGGATGCGCTTGCGCCCGCCGGACCAGGACCGCGCGGCAGGATAGAGGCCGGTTTTGGCATTCACACCGACGAGCTGCACCTCAAGCGGGAGGGGCTGAGGATGAGGGGCTTGGACGGGATTCATGGGCGGAAAATGGATGAAATTTGAGAATAATGAATCAACTAAATGCCTGGCATATTTTTTTGGCATCTTTTTTTATAAAGATGCCGGTCATCCTGTACAACAAGAGCACATCAAAGCATTGATTTTCGATGCATCTACTCAGTCTGCACGCCTCCGGCCCAAACGTGAAGCCAGTAGCAGATGAATATCAAGGGGCGCTATGCCCACAGCTCCATCCGCCGCCGCTCCAACGCTCAGTTCTTTGAGCTATATCCGCTGCTTCTCATCCAATCCCGCGCCGATACGCACTTGGCGAACACATGAAGCCACCATGTTGAAACCGAACCAGATACACGACTTGTTACAACAAAATGCCTGACATCTTTTCCGTCCTATTCACTCCAGAGCTACTGGCCACCATTCCACTGGCACCTGCTGGGTCATAAACCACTCTCGGAAACGGCGAGAAACGATGATGGCAGGTTCACGGCGATGTGCATAACCGTACCCCCATCGCTCGGTGGAAATCGCAACATCGAATGGTTCAAGCTTGCTCACTTTAACCGCCGCATAATGGTGACACCACGGAAAATAAATATCATTCACATAGCAAGCAATACTGATTTCAGGATCGAAAGGCTCCCCTTTTGTTCCCACCGTTGGCGTCAGCACAGGGGGAAGAATGATTTTGCTCCAAAGTTGCCAGAGCATCAGATTTTGGGGCTTTTTACTATTGATATGAACAGGGCGAAAAACCAGCCCTTTGAATGCCTGCGCCTCAAGCTTCTGCCGGAATTCCGCCGAGCAAATCGGATTAGACATGGTCGGAGCGATGCCAATCGGCCGCCCCTTGTAGCTGCTAAACGCAACCTCTACCATGCCATCTGGTGGCAGCAGTTTGGCATCACAAAATTCTTTGGTTAAATGAAGTACAAAATACTCGGCGTTTTCGATATCGACCGTTTCCCAAACACGTTCACCTTTAATTTGGTAAAGCGTGGGATGGTCATTGGGAACGCCAGGACTCCAATCCCAACAAGGTTCGCGCCCTGTCGCACGCAAAAAATTAATCACTTCATCAATTACAGGGTCACCAAACTCAGCCTGAAGGTGAAATCCTTTCAAATTTGACGGAAAAAATTGAGGCCATCGAGATTGCATCTCTGTCATCACAGTAACAGGAGGGTGGTCGCCGCAAGGCTCGGAAACAACACCTGCGGGCAACAATGAAATTTTCACGATTTTTTTCATTTTGCATGTTACCAGATATTTTTTTGTTCCAAATAGGCTGGCACGTCCCGCGCTATTGGTTGGCTTGTGGGTCCGTTTGTAATTGGCAACTAGGTAAAAGCGGAGTCAATAACTGTATCAGTTCGGTGCTCAGATCTCTAGGCGCCGAATATTCTAATTCATGGCCTTCCGGATACTCGGGGTATATTGTTAGCTGATACTTGGGCACCCCCCTCAAGGGAATCAAATCTTCATCTGGAAGGTCAAAAACAATTACTTCATGGTTTGCAATTTCTCCACTCACAGCAGGACACTCATCGAATCTCTCAGTCGGAGATAAAGACAGTCCAAAAAAATCAGCGACAATACCAACAAGTGTTGGAAAAGAAACGTCGGGGCTAATATCAATGAAAGCCTTCAAGCTGCCATTTTGGGAAGCAATCCAGTTATTTGGTGAAGAGTTTAAAAGGGGTCTTGCCATATTTTTTCCATTCTTTTTTTGTATAAATACGAAAAGTCAAATCCCCATCCCTTCCAGGTTTCAATCCTTGAAATTCGGGTTGACTACGCATTACATAAAAGATGCCAGGCATTTAGTAAAATCATGCCTCATGAGATGCTCGTTTACAATGGGTTGTGACAGATTGGTTCCGCAGGTGTCTGACGCGTGGCAGGGGCTGGAGAACGACTTCGAACGGGATCGTGCCCTGCACGAAGGGATGCAAAAGGCAGTGCGGCAGAGACGGACCATGAGGACACGGCTTTGTGGAGACGCGAGCACGCTGGACGTTGAGAGAGCGTGAGGGATCGGGATGATCCCTCTCCGCCAGAGCGTTGGCTGGCCGCATGGGATGCTGTGCTACCACCGATGAGACCTGTTTTTAACGGATCGTGGTATTAAAACAAAACGCGAATGGCCAAGAATATCGGCGCATTTTAAGGAATGCTGGAGGGGCGGGAGGTGCTGTCTTGTGTGGACAGATGGGACGGCTATCCTCCTGAGAGCGTCGGCATAGATCGCTGGCAAGGGGGGGGCGGTGCGGAAATGCGCGTGTCTGGGGAGGATGGATGCGCTGATCGACAGGCAAGGAGTGCCCATCGTATTTGTTAGGGGGCGCGGAGGGGGTTATTTGGCCTCGGTGGGTTTCATGGAGACGAGGCGGGTGGTGACCTGCTGTTTGACGGGCATGGTCTTGCCTTCGACTTTGAGCTGGATGGAGGCGTTGAAGACGGCGAGGGAGACGGTTTTGCGCTCGAGGTCGAAGAAGACGTGGCCGTTGACCTTGGAGTTGTCTCCGAGGGTGACGGGGCGGTCGGTGTCGAGTTCGAGGCCGTTGCTGTCTTTGTCACGATGGGATTTCATGATGCCGTCGAAGGAGATCTGGGCCTGGCGGTAGCCTTCGCGGTCAACGATGCCGTCGAATTTGGAGTTGAGCTTGACCTGGACGGTGCCGGCCTGGGCGAACTGGATGAGCTCGTCGGTGATCCATTTGTCGCGGGGGAGGACGGGGATTTTGGGGAGGCCCATTTCGAGGGAGCGACGGAAGAGGGTGGCGAGCTGGCGGGCGGTGGCGATGGAGGCGAGGTCGGGCTCGATGCCGCCTGTGACCATGGAGGCGGTGTCTTTGGCGTCGGTGAAGTCGCCTTTGTCGTCGTAAACGAGGGTGAAGCTTTTACCTGCGGCGCCGCCGAGGGTCTGCTGGAGCTGGGGGCTGGAGGAGGCGGGGTTGCGGGAGTCGAAGACGTGGCTTTTGCCTTCGTAGGTCATTTCGGCGAGGAGGGCCTCGATGGTGACTTTGGCTTCGGTCTGGCCAGCGGGATTTTTGTCGGCCTTGATGGTGGTGATCTGGTGGAGGCGGAGCTTTTGGTCGCTGGTCTTGCCGAGGGCGGTGAGGCCGTTGGTGGTGTCTGTGTCTGACTCCTGGATGTAGGTCATGCCGGGGAGCCAGCGGAGCTTGAGCTCGACGCGTTCTTCATCAGCCTGTGCGGCGAGGGAAGTGAGGAGGGAGAACAGGGCCAGGGGAGCGGCGTAGCGGAGCATGGTGGCGAGGTAAGCCCGGGCCCGGCGGTTTGCAATCCAGGTCTGCTGGGGAGGTGGGGGTTTTGGGGAGGAAAACAAATCAAACGGGAAGTTGGCACGGTTCCGGCTAAGACTCTTTTTTGCAAAAGATTGGTGCCAGGAAAAAATACCTTCCGGAGGTTCTGATCGTTGCAATTCGTGAACCACACTACTAATTGCGTTAACCATGAAAAAAGTCGAAGCGATCATCAAACCGTTCAAGCTGGAGGATGTCAAAGAAGCCCTCTCCGAAGTTGGAGTCGAGGGCATGACTGTTGTGGAGGTCAAGGGATTTGGCCGCCAGAAGGGCCATACCGAGATCTACCGTGGCAGTGAATATACCGTGGATTTCCTCCCGAAAGTGAAGATTGAGGTCGTCGTGGACGACAGCCGTGCCGACGCCGTGGTGGATGCCATCGTGAAGGCTGCCAACACCGGCAAGATCGGTGACGGCAAGGTCTTCGTGAGCGCAGTCCTGGACGCGATCCGCATCCGCACTGGGGAGCGTGGCGCCGACGCTGTCTCCAGCAGCTAGTCCTTTCCCACCCCCCAAAACTACCAATCTCAGGAACCCGTCTGCGGTGCATACCCAGACGGGTTTTTGTTTTCAGACCTGTGTTCACGAAAAGCCTGCCACATTGAGCTGGCGGCGTGGGTGCGCTGGCCGCCTGCCTGTTATTTTCAAACAGCAGGTGGTGCTCCCGTCTTGCCACCGGGGCTGCTGTGCTCGCCGGACTGATTGGACCTTCTTTGAGAGAACCGGGCTAAGGGTGGCAAGATTTGGGATTATTGTGTCATTTTCGTCACATTGGGGGCGTCTGGTTGCCTTGACATCCCTAGGGACCCTCGCTCTAACTGGCGGCCCGCGTGCTTTTTGCGGGCCTCTCCCATGATTTCCTTCCAAAAACTTTTCGGCAAATCGGATGTTTTTTATGATTTGCTTGAGTCGAGCGCCAGCCATGCGCGGCAAAGCGTCCAGTCGCTGCACGCGCTGCTTTCAGATCCTGCGGCCCCGCAGAGCCTGGACGCCTTTACGGCGGCACGGCGTGAGGACAAGAAGATCACGCAGCAGATCGACGAGGCGCTGTGCAAGACGTTTGTGACGGAGCTGGAGCGCGAGGACATCGAGGCGCTGGCGAATGCGCTGTACAAGATCCCGAAGACGGTGGAGAAGATCGCGGAGCGGCTGCTGATTTGCAAAGACCGGCTGACGGGGGTGGATTTTTCCCGGCAGGTGAAGCTGATGGACGCGGCGGCCGAAGTGGTGCTGACGATGGTGGTGGAACTGCGCAAGAAGCTGCACCTGGAACGGGTGAAGGTGCTGAACGAGAAGATCCAGCAGGTGGAGGGGGAGGCGGACAAGCTGATGATCGACTGTCTGAGGGAGCTGTACACTGCCGAGAAGGATGCGGTGATGGTGGTGATCCTGAAAGACCTGTACGATCTGATGGAGAAGGTGGTGGACCGCTGCCGTGACGCCGGAAACGTGGTGGCGCACATTGTTTTGAAGAACTCCTGACCGCCTGCCGCGCATGACCCTCGTTCTTACCGTGGTGCTGGTGGCGTTGATCTTTGAGTACATCAACGGCTTTCACGACACCGCCAACTCGATCGCGACCGTGGTTTCCACGAAGGTGCTGACGCCGAGGGTGGCGATCGCACTGGCTGCGATCACCAATCTTGTGGGTGCTTTTGCGGGAGTGGCGGTGGCGAAGACGATTTCGTCGGGGCTGGTGGACTCTGCCTATGTGACGACGATGACGATCATCTGCGCGCTGCTGGGGGGGATCATCTGGAACCTGATCACGTGGTGGTTTGGGCTGCCGTCGAGCTCCAGCCACGCGCTGGTGGGCGGCCTGGTGGGAGCCACGCTGGCGACCGCGAACGGCAAGTGGTCGGCGCTCATCTGGTCCAAAGCACCCGAGGCCGGAAAGCACTGGTACGAGGGCGGCGGCATTTTGTACAAGGTGGTCGTGCCCATGATCAGCTCTCCGATTGCCGGGCTGGTGCTGGGGTTCCTGATCATGTCGGTTCTCTACCTTCTGATCTCGTTCCTGAACCATTTTTTCAGCGTTCTCAAACCACGCATGGTCGGCACACTGTTTGGCTGGCTGCAGATCGGCAGCGCCGGGTTCATGGGTTTGAGCCATGGTCAGAATGACGCGCAGAAGACGATGGGAATCATCGCCCTGGCCCTGGTGGCTGGCACGAAGTCTGGCGATCTGGCCCACATCCCCGAGTGGCTGAGTTTTCTGCGCATTGAGTCGCTGGGTGAGAAGAGCGAACACATTCCTTACTGGATCAAGGCCACCTGTGCTCTCACCATGGCCGCAGGAACGGCAGGCGGTGGGTGGCGGATCATCAAGACACTGGGCCACAAGCTGGTGAAACTGCAGCCAGTTCACGGATTTGCGGCTGAAACGACGGCAGCGACAGTGCTGATGACTGCGGCACATTTCGGCATGCCGGTGTCGACGACGCATGCGATCACGACGAGCATCATGGGCGTGGGGGCTGCGAAGCGGCTGAACGCGATCAAGTGGGGCGTGGTGTCGCGCATCATCTGGGCATGGGTGCTGACGATCCCGGTGACGGGGCTGCTGGGGTATGGGCTGTTCTGGGTGCTGGGGACGCCGGTGAAGTGAGGGAGCCGGAGTTGACGGTTGTTTACCGTTGTTGACGGTGGCTGAACGGTTGTTGAGGAGCAGCCGGAGGCGGGGCTATTGTTTGCTAAAGCTGCGAAGCACCTGAAATCAAGGGGGCTGGATTGTGGAACGGGGAGTAACTTCCTTTGCTGGCAGGAGGGTCGGAATTCTGAACCACTAATCGAACACTGTTGAGTCTATCGCAATAGACTGACGCGGATGGAGCGCATGCGCATGCTGGAGCCAAGACGAGGCGTGTGGCGGAGGCACAGGATGCCTGTTGCGGTGTGGCGGGAGGACGCTGCTGGGGCGCGCGGTGTGTGAAGAGAGCGCTGGGTTTGCTGCCTGGCTGGTGGTGCGGATACCCAGGGCGGTGCTCGCTTAGGCTCGCTTGCCCTGGGCTTCGCTAGGCCGCACCTTTGGTGCTAAAACCTGCTGGCAAGGCCGATGCTAACCCGACTAAATCGGGCACCACGTCAGGCCATTATGCAATTCTCAATAGTAAAACACTCATTATCAGAGGCCGGAACTGGTCGGGATGCTGAATTCAGCGCTGTTGCCGAGGGGAAGTTAGTCAGAAGGGCAAGCTGCTGGCCGGGGGCGGGAAGTGCTGGCATCGCTACGCGATGCGAGAATGGGATGGGGAGGATGTGTGGCTAACAAGGGGTGTCGCTGCGCTCAACCCCTTGCTACAGGCTGGGATGGCACCGCCATCTGTGTGAGGGCGGAGCGGAGGGCGGTGACCATGCGGTCGATCTCCGGGAGGGTGACGCAGAGGGGGGGCATGAGGACGATGGTGTTGCCGATGGGGCGGGTGAGGAGGCCGTGGGCGCGGGCGGCGATGCAGATGCGGGAGCCGAGGGTGAGATCGGGCGAGTCGAGGGTGATGGCAGCGATCATGCCGCACTGGCGGTAGCCGGGGAGGTCTGCCATCAACTCGCGGAGGCGGGCGATTTTGGGTGGGAGGCCTTCGAGGACGGATTCGTCACGGAAGATCTGGAGGCTGGCGAGGGCGGCGGCGCAGCCGAGCTGGCTGCCGGCGTAGCTGTGGCCGTAGAAGAAGGTGCGGCCTTCGGAGGGATCGCCGAGGAAGCCGTCGAACACGCGCTCGGTGGTGAGGGTGGCGGCGAGGGGGAGGTAGCCGCCGGTGAGGCCTTTGGCGAGGCAGAGGAAGTCGGGGGTGACGCCTTCCTGCTGGCAGGCGAACATGGTGCCGGTGCGGCCAAAGCCGGTCATGACTTCGTCGAGGATGAGGAAGATGTCGTGCTGATGGCACCAGTGGTCGAGGCTTTTGAGCATGCCCTGGGGCCAGAGGCGCATTCCGGCGGCGCCTTGGATGAGGGGCTCGATGATGACGGCGGCGGTACGGGAGAGGTCGTCCGAGGACAGGGAGGCGAGGGAGTCGAGGCTGGGGACGGTGATGACGCGGTAGCCGAAGTCGTTGCCGCTGCCTTTGAAGAGGGGGATGCCGCCGAGGCTGGCGGCGCCGAGGGTGTCGCCATGGTAGGCGCGGTCGAAGGCGATGAGGGTGTCGCGCTCCGGACGGCCGTTTTGCTTCCAGTATTGCAGGGCCATGCGGACGGCGGATTCGATGGCGGTGGAGCCGTTGTCGGTGAAGAAGGCGCGGGTGATTTTGCCGCCGGGGAGGAGATCAACGAGTTCTTTGGCGAGACGGATGGCGGGCTCGTGGGTGAAGCCGAGGAAGGAGGTGTGGGCGACGCGGCCGAGCTGGGCGATGATGGCGGCGTTGATGGCCGGGTGGGTGTGGCCGTGGGCGTTGGTCCAGATGGAGGCGTTGCCGTCGAGGTATTCTTTGCCGAACTGGTCGCGGAGGGTGCAGCCGTGGCCTTGGACGAGCATGAGGGGGGTGTGATCCGGGGCACACCACTGGCGCATGGGGGTGAAGGGGTGCCAGAGGTGCTGTTTGTCGAGGTCGGTGAGGTCTGTGAAAGGGGGCATTGCTTGCGTTCTTTTTACAGTACCATTCTTTTTTGACAGGCTGGCATTGTTTAAGTTTTTACTACATTTAGGCTCTCAAATTCCGACATATCTAAATCTTCCGAGGTTGATGGATTCGCACGCGTCCAACATAGATCATTCAAATGCTACGCAACACCTGCAGTCTGGGAACAGCGGGCTGTTTCCGGCGACGCTGTGGTCGATGATCCAGGAGGCGAGGCGTGAGGAGGATGTGCTGACGGGGCTGGAGAGGCTGGCGCGTGCGTACTGGCGGCCGCTGTATGTGTTTGTGAGGCAGAGGGGTTCGACACATGAGGCGGCCTCGGACGAGGTGCAGGGATTTTTTGAGCATCTGATCTCAAGCGACATGCTGAGGAATGTGCAGCGCGGAGAGGTGAGGTTCCGGAGTTTTCTGCTGAGGTGCTTTACGAACTGGCTGAGCAATGAGCGCGAGAGGCACCAGGCGGCGAAGCGTGGTGGTGGCGCGGTGCTGCTGCCGCTGGAGGAGATGAAGGCGAAGGAGGATGAGCCGGGGCTGGTCGAGGGACAGTCGCCAGACAAGGCGTTTGACCACGGGTGGGCGCGTGCGCTGGTGGACCAGGCGATGAAGAGGCTGGAGGAGGAGCTGGAGCAGCGTGAGAGGAGCGCCTTTCTGCTGGAGCTGCGACAGAGGACGTTTGCGAACGGAGGGGAGGGTCCTGACTGGGAGGAGATGGCGAGCCGACATGGGATGAGCCATGGGGCGGTGAGGAAGGCGGCGTCTGACCTGAGGAGGAGATTTGGAATTTTGCTGCGGATGGAGGTGAGGAATCTTGTTTCCAGGGAGGAAGAGGTGGATGACGAGCTGCGCTATCTGGTGAGCCTGCTGTCGATGGCGGCATGATGTGTGCGCGAACCACGTTTTTTTCCTCCGCCGAATGAGCAACGACAACCCTGACCCGAACCTGTGCGCGGTGTGCTCCGGAAAGCTGGAGAGGGACGGGGTGTGCCTGGTGTGCCTGCTGCAGGAGGGGCTGGAGGCGGAGGACGTGGAGACGCAGGCGAAGCCTGAGCGAGCGCTGACGCTGCCGTGTGAGTTTGCGGGCTACCGGCTGGTGAGGGAGATCGCGAGCGGAGGGATGGGGATCGTGTATGAGGCGGAGGATGTGAGGCTGAAGCGGGTGGTGGCGATGAAGGTGGTGAGGCATGCGCAGTTTGCGACGCGGGAGGAGGCGGCGAGGTTCAAGGCAGAGACGCAGGCGGTGGCGCAGCTGGATCATGCGGACATCGTGCCGATCTATGAGAGCGGGGAGGAGGAGGGGATGCCGTATTTCACGATGAGGCTGGCGGAGGGGGGATCGCTGGCGGACCGGATCAAGAGGCGAGGGGTGATGCCGGAGAAGGAGGCGGCGGAGCTGATGGTGAGGATCGCGCGTGCGGTGCAGTATGCGCATGAGCATGGGGTGCTGCACCGGGACCTGAAGCCTGCGAACATTTTGCTGGATGCGGGGGGGAGGCCAATGCTGTCGGACTTTGGGCTGGCGAAGCTGCTGGATGCGGAGTTTCAACTGACGAAGAGCCACGCGTATGTGGGGACGCCGCACTACATGAGCCCGGAGCAGGCGGCGGGGAAGGCGAAGGAGGTGACGACGGCGAGCGATGTGTGGGCGCTGGGGGTGATGCTGTTTCAGATGCTGACGGAGAAGCTGCCGTTTACGGGAGGTAGCGCGGTGGAGGTGATGAGGAGGATCACGCAGGAGGAGCCGGAGATCAGCTCATCTGGGAAGCTGAGGGTGAAGAAGGGGGAGGCGGAGAAAGACAGAGCGGTGCAGGAGGTGACGGCGGCATCGCTGGGGAGGGTGAATGCGGATCTGGCAACGTTGATATTGAGGTGCCTGGAGAAGAGGCCAGAGAAGAGGCTGAGGAGCGCGGGATTCCTGGCGGATGAGCTGGAGAGATTTCTCAACGGAGAGCCGATCGAGAGCCGGGCGGTGGGGACGATGGAGCGGATGTGGAAGCTGGCACGGAGGAACAAGGCGGTGACGCTGGCGGTGGTGGGAGCGGCTGCGTCCCTGGTGCTGGGGACTGTGGTGTCGGTGTACCAGGCGGTGCAGGCGCGAGAGGCGGAGCGGGTGGCGCTGATGCAAAAGAAGGAGTCTGACGAGATCGCGGGAATCATTCTGGAGACGGTGCATGGGATGGATGAGCACCTGACGGGACGGGGGGTGAACCCTGAGTACATGAGGGAGGAACTGCTGAGGCGGGTGGGCGAGTTTCAGGGGGATGCGCGCCGGAAGGCGGTGATGCTGGAGGAGCTGTCCACGCTGCTGAACAAGCCGGCGGACCTGAGGCTATTTCAGGTGGTGCTGGCTGAGGTGGAGCCGTTTCTGGATGCGAATGATCCGCTGCTGTGGAGCATGCGGTACCGGGTGACGCTGAAGAAGATGCACCTGACGGAGGCGGACAGCGCGGAGGGGCGGGAATTCCGAGATGAGCTGAGGCGGATCGTGGCGTGGCAGGAGGGACACCTGGAGGCCGGGGACGGGCAGATCTACAAGACGAAGTATGCGCTGGCGGAGGAGCTGGTGCAGGAGGTGAAGAGCCGTGCGTCGCTGCAGGAGGCGGAGGGGCTGCTGAAGACGTGCATCGCACGATACCAGAGGAGCGGGGAGAATTTTGACAACATTCTGTGCCGGATCGAGCTGATGACGGCGATCTTTGGTCAGGGCCGGGTGCAGGAGGCGCTGAAGCTGGGGAGGGAGACGTGTGATTATGCGATGGAGACATTTGGCGAGAAGCACTCGATCACGGGGCGTGCGTATGGCCGGCTGGCGAAGCACTGCCGGGAGGCGGGGCAGGTGGAGGAGTCGATCGCCCATGGACGACGTGCGATGGAGATCTACTGGCACACGGTGGGGCCGAATTACCAGAGGGCGAAGGCGAGCCTGAAGGCGCTGAGCAGCACGCTGGTGAAGCAGGGGGATCTGGCGGGGAACCTGGAGCTGATGAAGGCCGAGGTGAAAGTATGCGACCAGCAGCTGGGGCCTGCGGATGCATACACGCTGGTGCGTGTGGAGGCGCTGCTGGAGACGCTGAGGAAGATGGAGCTGGCGGAGGAGGCGCGAGAGCTGGGCGAGCTATGGCTGGAGAGGGTGAGGCTGGTGCAGGGGCCGCTGCCAGCGGGAGCGGCGGGGCTGCTGGTGCAGCATACGGTGACGCTGATGAAGGCGGGGGATGAGGCGAAGGCGAGGGTGCTTTTGAAACAGCTGCCGGGACTGATGGAGCAGATGGAGGGGGAGGTCGCAGATTTCACGCGGTTTGTGCCGCTGGCGGATGTGCTGAAGGAGTGCGGGAAGGCGCAGGAGGCGGGGGTGATTTTGCAGAAGATCGTGACGGTGTGCGAACAGCGCCAGGAGGATGACCCGAAGGCGGCTGCGCGGCTGATGAAGAAGGCCCGGGAACGGATGGGGCAGGCGGGAAGCGCGCGAGTGACCGAGCTGAAACCTGTGAAGTGAGACTGACGTGATGGATGCCGCAGAACCTGACCCGAACCTGTGCGCGGTGTGCTCCGGAAAGCTGGAGAGGGACGGGGTGTGCCTGGTGTGCCTACTGCAGGAGGGGCTGGAGGCGGAGGAGGAGAAGGCGAAGCCTGAGCGAGCGCTGGCGCTGCCGTGTGAGTTTGCGGGCTACCGGCTGGTGAGGGAGATCGCGAGCGGAGGGATGGGGATCGTGTATGAGGCGGAGGATGTGAGGCTGAAGCGGGTGGTGGCGATGAAGGTGGTGAGGCATGCGCAGTTTGCGACGCGGGAGGAGGCGTCGCGGTTTAAGGCTGAGACGCAGGCGGTGGCGCAGCTGGATCATGCGGACATCGTGCCGATCTATGAGAGCGGGGAGGAGGAGGGGATGCCGTATTTCACGATGAGGCTGGCGGAGGGGGGATCGCTGGCGGACCGGATCAAGAGGCGAGGGGTGATGCCGGAGAAGGAGGCGGCGGAGCTGATGGTGAGGATCGCGCGAGCGGTGCAGTATGCGCATGAGCACGGGGTGCTGCACCGGGACCTGAAGCCTGCGAACATTTTGCTGGATGCGGGGGGGAGGCCAATGCTGTCGGACTTTGGGCTGGCGAAGCTGCTGGATGCGGAGTTTCAACTGACGAAGAGCCACGCGTATGTGGGGACGCCGCACTACATGAGCCCGGAGCAGGCGGCGGGGAAGGCGAAGGAGGTGACGACGGCGAGCGATGTGTGGGCGCTGGGGGTGATGCTGTTTCAGATGCTGACGGAGAAGCTTCCGTTTACGGGAGGTAGCGCGGTGGAGGTGATGAGGAGGATCACGCAGGAGGAGCCGGAGATCAGCTCATCTGGGAAGCTGAGGGTGAAGAAGGGGGAGGCGGAGAAAGACAGAGCGGTGCAGGAGGTGACGGCGGCATCGCTGGGGAGGGTGAATGCGGATCTGGCGACGTTGATATTGAGGTGCCTGGAGAAGAGGCCAGAGAAGAGGCTGAGGAGCGCGGGATTCCTGGCGGATGAGCTGGAGAGATTTCTCAACGGAGAGCCGATCGAGAGCCGAGCGGTGGGGACGATGGAGCGGATGTGGAAGCTGGCACGGAGGAACAAGGCGGTGACGCTGGCGGTCCTCGGCATCGCGATGTCGCTGATCATGGGCACTGCGGTGTCGCTATGGCAGATGGTGAAAGCGCAGGAGGCGGAGAAGACGGCCCTGGAGCAAGAGGCGGAGGCGGAGGCGGTCTCCGACATGATTTTGAACGCGGTCAATGAGCTGGACCAGATGAGTGCAGGGAGGCGGATCGACACTGATGAGCTGAGAAAGCAGCTGCTGGTGAGCATCAACGAATTTCAAGGAGACCCGGTGAGGAAGGCCAGCCTGCTCAATGGCATTTCACTGGTCTATGCGGACAAGGCGTCGATAGCGGCCTGCAAGGAGACGCTGGAGCAGGCGAGAGCAAAGCTGGGACCGGATGATCCGGCGGTGTGGCTGATCCGTTCCGCGCTGGTCTCGAAGGTGGCCATTCTGGACTTGGACTCTGCGGAGACCATCGCCGAGTTCCGTGCGGTGCTGGGCTGGAAGAGGCGGTATTTTGGAGACAAGCACGCAGAGACGATCTTCATCATGATCGACCTGGCGCAATGCCTGATCGCCACGGGGGTGAGCGGTGCGCAGGAGGCGGCGGGGCTGCTGGTGGAGGCGCGTGCTGCGGCTGATAAAAACGATTATCTGAACCGAGGTGTTGTGGTGAAAACTCGTTTCCTGCACGCAGAAGCGGTCTTCCGCTCGGGGTGGAAGGATGAAGGGCTGAAACTGGGGCGTGAGAGCTGTGAGTTTGCCCGGAAGGAGCTTGGGGAGGATCATCTGCGCACGGCCCTGGCCCATGACAAGCATGCGAGACACTGCCGGGAGGCAGGACTGTGGGATGAGGCGGTGGTGTGTGCGGCCAAGGCATTGGAGTGCTACTGGAACTCGGCGGGGCCGGACAATGATTTTGCCAACAGCTGCCTGCGGAAGCAGTCCGAAACGCTGCTGAGCCTGGGACGGCTGGAGGAGAGGCTGGCCCTCATGCGTGATGCTGTGAGGGTCTGCGACCAGCAGCTGGGACCGCTGCACAAAAGGACGCTTTACCGGGTGGAGGCGTGCATGGTGGCGCTGAAGGACATGCAAAAGCTGAAGGAGGCGGCTGCGATGGGTGAAGACTGGCTGGAGCGTGTGCGCCGACGTGACAGGACAGTGCCGCCTGCTGCGGAAGAACTGCTGCGTGAGCAGGCGCTGACGCTGCGACGCCTCGACGAGCATGCCCGTGCCGAGGAGCTGCTGCGCGAGCTGCTGGTGATGATGGACCAGGAAAAGCACGACACGCCGCGCCGTTTTGCTGATCTATCCAACTTGGGCGACACGCTGATGCAGCTGGGGCGGGAAGCCGAGGCCGTGCCTTTATTGACGGAGGCGGTTCAATTTTTTGAGCAGCATGCGGAAGGTGCGGCTGGTGTGGTGGCGCAGGCCCTGCCGCTGGCGAAAAAGCGGCTGGCACAGGCGAAGAAGGAGCTGGCGGAGGGAAAAACCGAGGGGAGGTGAATTTTTCTTCAGCCGTGAGGTAACACATGGGCCGGGAAGCTGTGGATGCCGGATGCACAAAACTGTGCATACCCATGAAAACACAACATCCCATCTATCGAAAAGTATTCCGAAAGGCGCCGCGAGCGGCGCTGGCGGCGATCATGTCGCTGTCACTCGTGCTGAAACCCGCCTATGCAGTGGATTCCATCCCGGCACCAGCCACGCTGCTCAATGGCAGCTACTCGCTGGATGGCGCAGGTGGAACGCTAAACGGCCAGAGCGGCAACGGCTTCTTTCTTCAATCAGGCAGCCTCAACATCAGCAACGTCACCCTGCAGAACTTTTCGGTTCACGGCGGCGATGGCAGTGGTGGTGGCGCGGGTTTTGGCGGAGCGTTGTTCATCAACTCCGGCACGACGGTGACGCTGAACAATGTGAATTTTCTCTCGAACAATGCGCAGGGGGGCAGTGGCGGGGTGGGCACGGTCGGAGGCAGCCTCAATAATTTGTTTCAGTCTGGAACGGCGCTGGCAGATGGCAAATCGGGGGTCACCCCGCCAATGAATGTGTATGTAGATGTCAGCGGCACCACCGGCACCAAAGGAACGAATGGGGCTAACAACCTGGCAGGTGCAGGCGCCAATGGCGGGAATGGTGGAGCCGGCGGGAATGGCGGAGACAGCAGTCCTTCTTTGATCATTGGAGCTGAGCAGGCGTCTGCCGGACTCATCGCGGCGCTCGGGGAATTGAGCGCCGATGAAACGAATCCCACAACGGAGAACGTTGCAGCAGGCAAGGTGCTGGGTGTCGTGCAGGCGATGGTAGATGTGGTGAATGCGGCTGCGGCCGTGGCCATGTTTGACCAATCACTTGCGGACGGTCAGATCGGTGTGGGTGGCAGCGGAGGAACTGGAGGCAACGGCGGCAAAGGTGCCTTTGGCTATGGGGGGGGAGCTGGCGGCAATGGAGGCGACGGCGGTGACGGCGGAGCCAACTGGAGCGGATCGGGTGTCCATGGTGGCGCTGCAGGCGGTGATGCCGGCAGCGGCGGTCTGGGGGGCATGGGAGGCTTCGGCGCAGGCGGCGGCTCAGGAGGAGACGGGGGAGCGGGGGGCATCGGTGCCTCCTATACTGGCTACTCGGCCCAAGATGCTGTGGCGGCAGTACCCGGCAGCGCCACATTCCATCCCTCTGTGCCTGCCAATGCGGCGGGATTTGACCCGGATGGGAATCCAAGCCTGGACCCCAAATATGCTGAAGCGCATGCGTTTCAGCCTGCATACACAGACATCGTGCAACCCGTGGCGGGATCTCCAGCCCGGCAAGGTCTGGTGGCAGGCCGTCGTGACAACGGTCTGGATGGCACTGGTGGTGCTGGCGGCGTGGGCGGCTTTGGCGGCGGCACGGGCAGCGCCGGTTCGGGGGCGGGTGCCTTTGCAGGCGGCGGCTCCGGAGGCAACGGCTTTGGCGGCGGCATCTTTGTGCGCAACAACGCCACATTGCACATCACTGGAGACGCGTTGTTTGACGGCAACGGTGCACGAGGCGGCCTGGGGCAGACGGCAGACCTTGCCAACAATGTCGTGGAAGGAGCCAGCGGCATCGGAGCAGGCACGGACATCTTTCTGATGACGGGCGCTACACTGCTGCTGGATCCAGGCGCGGGTCATACGATCACCTTCATGGGCAACTCCTATGGATCATCCATTGCGGATGACAGCGCTGCATCCGGCGTTTCCAGCCTGATTCCCACAGGTTCAGGAGCGGATGTGCACATCCAGAGCGGGCTGGTGCAGTTCAATGGAACCAACGTGTATTCGGGGCAGACCATCATAGACGGTGGTACTCTGCAGGCGGCAGACGGCACAGGGATCTACTGGGACAGCAACATCAACTTTGCCGGTACGCCGACATCGAATGCGGTTTTGATGACGAACGGTCTTTTCAACCGCTATGTGGGGCAGCAGAGCAACCGTGTGCAATGGACCGGAAGCGGTGGTTTTGCAGCGGCGGCGGGCGACCTGACGGTGAACCTGAGCAACGGGCAGACAATTAACTGGAATGCCAACGGGTTTGTGCCCACTGGGAGTGCGCTGGTTTTTGGCGCCGACCAGGCAACGGACAATGTCTATTTCCAGAACGCGATTGATCTCAAGGGAGGCAGTCGCACGATTCTCTCGACGATGTCGAGCGCTGCATCTGGAACAAATGCCGACGGTACTCCGACGGGCTCCACGGTTTACATGACCGGACGCATCATGGATACAACGGGCGGAGCCGCGCTGAACATCAACGACGCCGGCCACACTGGCACGGTGGTGCTGCAAGGCGCGAGCACGTACACCGGCACGACCAACATCAACGCGGGCAAGGTGGAACTGCCGGGCAGTCTGGCCAGCAACACGGTGAACATCGGCTCCACGGCGACGCTGAACAGCACGAACGGGGGGCTGGCCTCCGGAGCTACGGTGACGAACGCCGGGGTGCTGAACCTGGGTGCGACGAATGACACGATCGCGGCGCTGAACAACACCGGGACGCTGAACGGCACCGGCACGATCACAGCCACGACCTACAACCTGAACGATGGCAGCGTGATCAACGCGAAGCTGGGCACGGGCACGGTGAACACCGCCGGCGCTGTGACGCTGAACAACACGGTGGGTGCAGGCGTGATCAATGTGGGCAACACAAGCACGCTTAACCTGGCGGCTGCGGACATCATCTCCCACACGGCTTCGGTCGTGGTGAACGGGGTGATGAACCTGACAGGCGGAGCACAAACCTTCCAGAGCCTAACCGGCAGCGGCACGGTGCACACCAATGGCAATGCGCTGAATGTTTCCGACGGCAGCACGTTCCTGGGGAATCTGGACGCACCGGGCACGGATCTGACGACCGGCACCAGCGGCAGCGGTGGTTCCCTCACCCTTGGTGGCGGCACGACGACGACACAGAGCACGGACATCCAGAACGGCCTGGTGGTGGGCAGCGGCGCGACGCTGAACAGCACGACGATCACGATCTCCAACGGCAGCACGCTGGATCTCTCCGGCGGTGGCACGATCAACTTCACGAACCTGACGACTCCGAGCGGAAGCGCTCCTGGCATCATCAACATCGGCAGCCATGATTTCATTGTGCCGGTGGGTTCCACGATTTCGGGGGACATCAAATTCGTCGGTACAGGCAACGTGATCATTCTGGGCACCATCGCCCCAGGGCATTCTCCTGGTGTGACCGACCTGACCGGCGCGGGCCTCAGCCCGGTGTTTGGCGGCGCCTTCAAGGCTGAACTGGCCGGAACCGGCGGTGTGGGCGGCACGGATTTTGACCAGGTGCAGCTGGCCTCTGGTGCAACGCTGACGATCAGCAACGCTCTGAATGTGGCGAACTACAGCGGCTTCATGCCGAAGCAGGGCGAGTCCTTCCAGATCATCTCCGGTCCTGCCGGAGCGGTGCCGATCAACCACCTCACGGGAACCTTTTCCACAGTGACCTATGACGCCGATGGTCTGGCCGGTCCGGGAGCTGCTGTGGTGAACGCAGCGGTGGTGTTTGACGTGAACACCGGCAAGATGACGGCCACAGGCCTGAATGATGCGGACAGCACCATCGCCCAGCTGGGAGGCACCTCGAACCAGAGCGCGGCTGCGGCTGCGATTTTCAACGCGGCCTGGGTGGGGCAGAACCAGATCGACTCGTCCACCACGGCAGGTTTTCTGGCGCTGCAGATCACGGATGCTGCAGGAAGCTCCTCTGCTGATCTGGCGCGCTACACGCCTGAGTACTATGGCTCCCTGTCCGACTACGCCTTCATGGGCAACCAGGTGCTGGTGCGCAGCGTGCAGGACCGTGTGTCTCCGATGAGCTACGTGCCGAGCCAGCTGGACGAAGACCGGCTGAGCCAGGTGCCTGAGGTGATGTCGTTCTTCACGGGCTACACCTATGCGAACCTGAACACCGCAGATGCGGCGAAGGGAACACGCAACGACTACTATGCGGGTGTGAACCTGCTGGCGTCGGAGGACTATGTGTTTGGCATCGCGGGCAGCGGCAGCTCCGGCAGCATCAAGGCTGCGCTGGGCAGCGCGAAGTCCGACGGCTGGGGACTGATGGCGTTTGGCCGCTATGTGGTGGCGAAGAGCTTCACGTTCTTTGGCAGCTTCGGCTTCAACGAGCAGACGATGGAAACGACGCGCCAGACGGTGAACGGCACGGTGAAGGGCGGCACAGATGTGTCGAGCTACGTGGGCTTCCTGGGTGTGCAGTACAAGGGCTGGCGAGTGGGTGGTGTGTCGATAGCACCGCGCGTGTCGCTGAGCTACTCGCACACGAGCGTGGGCGGCTTCACGGAAACGGGAGCGATCGACGCACTCAACGTGAGCGGCTATCATGACAACCGCTTTGTGGCCGAGGCAGGTGCCTCCGCGCTGTGGAGCACGGACATCGGCGGCCATGCGCTGAACGTGGAACTGGCGGCCTCTGTGCAGCAGTATCTGGTGAACACGAAGAGCCAGATGGGGCTGAGCGTGGCGACGGTGCCAACGGCGAACTACGGGATGAACTTTGCGAAGGTGGGCAGCACGCAGGCTGTGCTGCAGCTGAACGCAGGGTATGACATCACGAAGGTGCTGACAGGCTACCTGGGCTACGAAGGCCACTATGGCAACCAGACGACGCAGTATGCGAAGGCTGGTATCCGGGCCAATTTCTAAGTGGTTTGAAAAATCTTCAGCACCCGCCTAGGGTGGAGGCCGAGCGCCATCCGGCAGGTGCTGAAGAAAGTCCCGAACAACTTTGATCAACGCAGGCGCGATCTTTCATGGGGGTCGCGCCTGTTTCTTTATATTTACTATAATTCGAGTTCGCCTGAAATAAGGGGAGGTTTAGCGGGTGGCAGCCCAGAGGAGGGGACGTGGGATGATTTGATGGTATTGAATAAATAATTGAAATTCAATTATTTAAAAGTGGAAATGGACCCGAGGTGCGCAGGGTAAAAGTTATAGTTAACTGAACTATAATGTAAGCGAAGTCTTACGGGATGATGAATTTTACATTTATACGTAATTGTTAGAACAATCATAATGTCAATAATTGACATACTGAAAAGTTCAAACACTGCGCATGAAACGAAAACACTCGCATTATAAAAAAATCCCGCAAGCAGCCCTTGCGGCGGTTTTGTCGCTCCACCTCGCGCTACCGCCTAAAACGGTGGCAGACGTCCTTCCGGGGACGATCCTGACAGGCTCGAACTCAATCACCAGCGCCAATGCGGACAGCAGCGGCATCATCAATGGCAACAGCAGCACCGGCTATTTTGTGGGTGCGGGGTCACTGACCATCAGCGATGTGACGCTGCAGAACTTCTCCACGCACGGGGGAGACGGCAGCGGCGGCGGCGCGGGGATGGGAGGCGCGCTTTTCATCAACAGCGGAGCAACGGTGACGCTGAACAATGTGAACTTCCTGTCGAACAACGTGCAGGGAGGCAACGGGGGAGTGGGCCAGTATGGCGGGTCCCTGAACAATCTTTTCAACACAGGTACCGCAGCCACGTCTGGCAGCAGCGGCTACACACCGCCCTATGACCTGCTGGCAGACATCAACGGCGCCAATGGCAGCCGAGGCGGGAATGGTGCCAACAGCACTGTGGGCTTTGGCGGAGCAGGTGGAAACGGCAGTGACGGCACGCATGGTGGCAGCAGCAGTCCGCTGCTGCTGGCGGCTGTGGTGGCGGCTACGATCGATCTGACGGCGGGCACCACCCAAACCGCAGCCGATGCAGCGAACCCGCTGACCGCCAACGTGGCTGCCGGTGATGCGGCAGAAGTGGCGGTGAAAGTGATCAACCTGGCGTCCGCGATCGCGGCGGTAGTGTCGTTTGATACCGCGCTGGCCATGGGCCAGATCGGGTATGGCGGCACGGCAGGATCCGGCGGCCAGGGTGGCAGCAGTGCCTTTGGCTTTGGCGGCGCGCCTGGTGGCAGCGGCGGCGACGGGGGCTCAGGCGGCCAGCCGGGAATCGGCTCCCTGCTGGTCGGTGTGGGCGGTGCGGCAGGTGGCGACGCCGGGTCCGGGGGCTCAGGTGGCATGGGTGGCTTTGGAGCTGGTGGTGGTGCGGGTGGTGCCGGCGGTACTGGCGGTGCCGGTGCGACGTGGGGCCTGCCTTCGGCGCTGCTGCCGGTGACGGGTGACCAAGGGAGTGTGAGCACGACGCCTGCGTATTATGACCAAGTGACGCGCCATGTTGGTGAAGATGACCAGGGCAACCCGGTGCAGAACACCAATCCTGCGGGAGCCAACTACAACACGACGGCATCCTACTACACTGAACGTACGGTGAACGGGACGTACCATCCGGCGGTGACGACGGTGACGAATCCGACGGCGAGCTTCTCCGGATGGAGCGAGCTTTCCGGAAGCCGCCCGAACGGCCTGGATGGCAGCGGCGGCACCGGGGGAGCCGGCGGCTTTGGCGGTGGTGCTGGAGCCAGCGGCAGCGGGTACAACACGCTGTCGGGCGGAGGATCAGGCGGCTCGGGCTATGGCGGAGCGATCTTTGTGCGGAATGGAGCGACGCTGCATATCACAGGCAATGCTTTGTTTGACAACAATGGCGCCCGTGGCGGACAAGGGCAGAACGGAACAGGAAACAATGCGACGGACGGCGCGAGCGGCATCGGAGTGGGCACCGACATCTTTTTGATGAAGGGGGCAACTCTGCAACTGGACCCGGGAGCGGGGCACACGATCACCTTCAACGGGAATCCGTACAACACGTCGATCGCGGATGACAGCGCGTCATCGATCATTCCCTCCGGCGGCACGAGCAAGATCCCCTCGGGATCTGGTGCGGATGTGTACATCCAGAGCGGGCTGGTGCAGTTCAACGGAGCGAACGTGTACTCCGGACAGACGATCATCCAGGGCGGCACACTGCAGGCGACTGACGGCACGGGCATCTACTGGGACAGCAACATCAACATCGCTGGAACGCCGACGTCTGATGCGGTGCTGATGGCGGACGGGACGGAAGGAAGCATCACGCGCTTTGTGGGCACGCAGAGCAACCGTCTGCAATGGACAGGCAGCGGCGGATTTGCCGCAGTGAATGGTGACCTGACGGTGAACCTGAGCAACGGACAGACGATGAAGTGGGCGGCGAACAGCTTTGTGCCGAACAACAACGCGCTGGTGTTTGGCTCGGTGTATGCGACGAACAAGGTGCTGTTTCAAAACAACATCAACCTCAACAACGACAACCGCTCAATCCTGGTGATGGCAAATGACGCCACGCTGAGCGGAACGACGGCGAATGTGGACTATGCGGTGCTGGGCGGTGTGATCTCGAACGGATCTCTGACACTGGGTGATGCGACGCACAAAGGCACCGTGGTGCTGACTGGAGCGAACACCTACACGGGTGCGACAACGGTGAACGGCGGCGGACTGGCGCTGGCCTCGGCTGGCTCTCTGGTGAACACGATGGCGCTGACGCTGGCGAATGGAACGAGCTTTGACATCTCGGGGCTGATCGCCACGGGACAGACGCTGGCCTCCCTGAATGCAGGCACGAGCACGACGGTGAGCCTGGGCGCGAAGAACCTGACGGTGGGAGACAGCAGCAACATGACGGTGGCTGGTGTGATCAGCGATGGTGGCATTTATGGCGGGACCGGCGGCTCTCTGACGAAGCAGGGCAGCGGCACACTGACGCTGACGGCAGCGAACACCTACACGGGCGCGACGACGATCAGCGCTGGTACTCTGGCTCTGACTGGCAGCGGGGCGCTGGCGGACACGTCTGCGGTGAACCTCACGGGTGCGAGCAGCACGTTTGACATCTCGGGCATCAGCGCGAGCGGCGAGACGATCGGATCGATCGCAGGTGTGAGCGGGTCGAGTGCGATCCTGGGCAGCAAGAAGCTGACTGCCGGTGGAACGAGCGACACGACGATGGCGGGTGTGATCAGCGGGAACGGCGGCTCCTTTACCAAGACAGGCAGCGGCAAGCTGACGCTGACGGCAGCGAACACCTACACAGGTGCGACGACGATCAGCGCGGGAACGCTGGCGCTCTCCGGCAACGGATCTCTGGCAGACAGCAGCGATGTGAGCCTGACAGACAGCAGCAGCACGCTGGACATCTCCGCGAAGAGCGCGAGCGGCGAGACGGTGGCGGCGCTTTCCAGCGTGACCGGCTCTGCCGTGGTGCTGGGTGCGAAGAACCTGACTGCGGGAACCAACACCGACACGACGGTGGCGGGTGTGATCAGCGGAACGGGCGGCTCGTTTACCAAAACGGGCAGCGGCACGATGACCTTTACGGCGGCTGACACCTACACTGGTGCGACGACGATTTCCGGCGGCACGCTGGCGCTGTCTGGCGCCGGTGCGCTCTCTGATCTGAGCGCGGTGAACATCACGAGCTCGACGGGCGTGTTTGACATCTCCGGCATCACTGCTGAGAACGAGACGATCGCCTCCATCGCGGGAGTGGCGGGCAGCCAGGCGTTTCTGGGTGCGAAGAACCTGACGGTGGGAGACAGCACGAACACGCTGATGGCCGGTGTGATCAGCGACGGCGGCATCGCGGGTGGAACGGGCGGCTCTCTGACGAAGCAGGGCGGCGGCAAACTGACGCTCTCTGGAGCGAACACCTACACGGGTGACACCGTGGTGAATGCGGGCACGCTGGAAACCTCCGGCAATGAGCGGATCGACAACCCCTCGGATTTGATCGTGGCCTCCGGTGCGACCTTCCGCCTGGGCGGCAATGAGACGCTGAGCAGCATCTCCGGCGCAGGCAGCATCGACCTGCAGTCCAACACGCTGGCGACGTATTCGAATGTGGACACGGTTTTCTCGGGTGTGATCAGCGGCACGGATTCCTCGATCCTGAGCAAGACTGGCAGCGGGAAGCTGACGCTCTCCGGAGCCAACACCTACACGGGCACGACAAACTTCAACGGCGGCAGCATCGACCTGAGCGGCAGCCTGGAGAGCAAGACGGTGAACGTGGCGGCGAGTGTGATCATGGACAGCAAGGCGGGCGGCCTTTCCTCCGCTGCGGATCTGTACAACAACGGCACGATCAACCTGGGCAGCACGGATGACACGGTGAACAGCTACACGAGCACGGGAACGATCAACGGCCCGGGCAAGCTGAACGCGCTGAACTACAACCTGAACGACGGCTCTGTGGTGAACACGGGGCTGGGCAGCGGAACGCTGACGACGAACGGCCTGGTGAACCTGAACGCGACGAGCGCTGCGGCGAACGTGGTGATCAACGCACTGAGCACGCTGAACCTGAATGCGCCTGAGCTGATCCTGAACAGCGCGACGGTGACGGTGAACGGGGTGCTGAACCTGAACTACACGGGCGGTGCGGAGACGATCCAGACGCTGCTGGGATCCGGCACGGTGCGTACGAACGGCAACCAGCTGATCGTGTCCAACGGCGGCAGCTTTACCGGTGTGATCGACGCACCGACCACGGACCTCACCATTGGTGGCGGCGGTGGCGGCGGCTCGCTGACGCTGGGCAGCGGCACCACGACGACGCAGAACACGGAGATCGACAACGGGCTGATCATTGGCAACGGAGCAACGCTGAACAGCACGACGATCACGATTGCCAATGGCAGCGTGCTGGATCTGAGCGGAGGCGGGACGATCAACTTCACGACGCTGACGAGCCTGGACAGAACGGGTGGTGTGATCAACATCGGCAGCCATGACTTCATCCTGCCGGCGGGATCGACGATCTCCGGGAACATCACGTTCATCGGCACGGGCAATGTGATCATTCTGGGCACGGTATCTCCCGGCTTCTCTCCCGGTGTGCTGAACATGACCGGCTTTGGCCTGAGCCCAGCACTGACCGGCACCTACAATGCGCAGCTGGCCGGACTCGGCGGCGTGGGCGGCACGGACTTTGACCAGGTGCAGATCGCCGCAGGTGCGACGCTGACCATCGGTGGAACGCTGAACGTGGGCGGGTATGGCGGATTCATCCCGAAACAGGGAGACTCCTTCCAGATCATCTCCGGACCTGGCGGTGCGGTGCCGATCAACCACCTGACGGGCACGTTTACGACGGTGACGTTTGATCCGACTGGCAGCGGCCCGGTGAATCCGGACTCGGCGGGATTTGTATTCGACGTGAACACAGGAGCCATGACCGCGACGGGTCTGAACAGCACGACGGACACGTTTGCTGATCTCGGGACCACGGCGAACCAGCGTGCTGCTGCGGCTGCGATCTTCAATGCGGCCTGGGTGGGGCAGAACCAGATCGACTCGTCCACCACGGCGGGCAAGCTGGCGCTGCAGATCACGGATGCGACGGGGGGCTCCTCCGCCGATCTGGCGCGCTACACGCCTGAGTACTATGGCTCCCTGGCGGACTACGCCTTCATGGGCAACCAGGTGCTGGTGCGCAGCGTGCAGGACCGTGTGTCTCCGATGAGCTACGTGCCGAGCCAGCTGGACGAAGACCGGCTGAGCCAGGTGCCTGAGGTGATGTCGTTCTTCACGGGCTACACCTATGCCAACCTGAACACGGCGGATGGTGCCAAGGGAACGCGCAATGACTACTACGCGGGTGTGAACCTGCTGGCGTCGGAAGACTATGTGTTTGGCATCGCGGGAAGCGGCAGCCAGGGCAGCATCAAGGCTGCGCTGGGCAGCGCGAAGTCCGACGGCTGGGGAGTGATGGCGTTTGGCCGCTATGTGGTGGCGAAGAGCTTCACGTTCTTTGGCAGCTTCGGCTTCAACGAGCAGAACATGGACACAACGCGCCAGACGGTGAACGGCACGGTGAAGGGCGGCACGGACGTGACGAGCTACGTGGGCTTCCTGGGTGTGCAGTACAAGGGCTGGCGAGTGGGTGGTGTGTCGATAGCACCACGCGTGTCGCTGAGCTACTCGCACTCGCATGTGGCGGGCTTTACAGAAACGGGAGCGATCGACGCACTCAACGTGGGCGGGTACAACAACAACCGGTTCATGGGAGAGGCGGGCGTGTCCGCACTGTGGAGCACGGACATCGGCGGCCATGCGCTGAATGTGGAACTGGCGGCCTCCGTGCAGCAGTACTTCATCAACACGAAGAGCCAGATGGGGCTGAGCGTGGCGACGGTGCCATCAGCAAGCTACGGGATGAACTTTGCGAAGACGGGCAGCACGCAGGGCGTGGTGCAGCTGAACGCAGGGTATGACATCACGAAGACGCTGACGGGCTACCTGGGCTATGAAGGCCACTATGGCAGCCAGACGACGCAGTATGCGAAGGCCGGCATCCGGGCCAATTTCTAGCCGTGTGTGTCTCTCCGCCGCCGTGTGAGGATGGACTTTGGGTCATCTGACCGGCGGTGGAGGGAATGGCAGAGAATCCAGCAATGACAGGCGCGGTCTTTTGAGGCCGCGCCTGTTTTATTTGAGCGAGGGGAAGACTACTTTTTGAGCAGCTTCTTCACGGCTTCGGCGATCTTTTCCGCGCCGTCTGACTCGTAGCCGGTTTTGACGTAGGCGACTTTGCCGTCGGGGCCGATGACGACGGTGTGGGGGATGCCTTCGACGCCGAAACTCTGGCCGACGCGCTGGCTGGCATCGAGAGCGACATCGAGCTTCCAGCCGCGGGTTTCGAGGAAGGATTTCACGGTGTCCTTGTCCTCGGCCTGATTGACGCCGATGAAGCGGACCTGCTTGGGATCGAAAGAGGACATGGAGTCGATCAACGAGGGGAGAGACTTGATGCAGGGGCCGCACCAGGTGGCCCAGAAGTCGAGGACGATGACTTTGCCCTTTTCAGCGGAGAGATCGAAGTCTTCGCCAGAAAGGAGGGGGAGCTTGAAGGGCTTGGCGTCCTGATTGAGCAGCGGGGAGCTCTGGCCGCCGGATTCGGGGAGGACGGGCTCGGGGGCGAATTTGAGCTTCCAGTCGCGGAGGGCGAGCATGGCTGAGCTGTCGGGCGGAGAGGTGCTGCGGATGGTGTGAATCTGATCGAGCGGCACGTGGCATTCGCCGAGGGTGGGGCTGGAGCCGAAGACGGAGTCTTCGGCGAAGCGGGTGACTTTGAGGCCGAGGCGTCCGCCGTTGTTGAGGAGCAGCCAGTGGGTGATGACGGGAGGAGCGCCCTCCTGGTCGCGGGCTTCGAAGGCGGCGCTGACGGCATCGACGGGTTTGATGAGCCAGACGGCGGCTTTCACGCGATCCCGAGGGACCTGGATGGTTTCGAGGCCGGAGCGGACGGAGAAGTGGTCGGCGGTGGCGGCTTCGATCACGCCGCGGAGGATGTCTCCATTGGCGGCGAGCAGCGCGTGGCGAGGAGGATCCTCCTTGCGGAAGCGCGGGACGGTGAGTGCGTGCTCCCGGGCCAGCGTATTGACGACAGGGGCGGCCACGCGGCCGGGGGTGATGCGAGCGCTGAAGGAGCTGATGCTGAGCTGGCGTTCGCCATTTCCCCAGAGATTGAAAGGCTCCAGGATGAAGCCGAGGCCGGAGCGCATTTTGGGATTGAGGATGATCTTGCGCGCGGAGACGCCATTGAAGAAGACTTCGAGGGAGTTTTCCGTGATGGCGATGCGCACGGGGGTGGCGCCTTTGGTGCGGAGGCGGAACTGGCGGTCCATCTGATTGCCGGAGGATTCGACTCCGAAGCAGACCTCGCTGCCGATGTGGGCGAAGAGAAGATTGGTGCTGGGAGAGGAGGTGCTGACGCCATCGCAGAAGAGACGGGCACGGAGCGCGGAGAAGCTGCTGTTTTGAAGCGTGAAGCTGATCTCATGCACCTGCATGAGGGAGGGGTGGGCCCAGGAGCCGCCGGGTTCGAATTCGATGCCCGCATTGCCATTGCGCTTGATGGACTTGGAGTCGCCACGCACCTGCTGCCAGCCGGGGTCTTCAAAGCCGTCGAGCTTCAAGGATTCGCCGCCGAACTGAATGGCGAAGAGCCTGTCTGCGGAGAGATGCCTGGTGGAGGAGAGCTGGGAGTCGAGGTCGATCTGCCTGGAGTCAATGGCACGCAATTTGCCGGGGAGAACATCGCCCTCCTGAAGATAAAAGAGGGCGTCTGTGGAGGCGGCGAGGTGAGCGGGTGCGGCGCGGGTGACTTCGATTTCCCCGGCGCTGACGAGGGGGACGGGCTTGATGCCGCCGACCGGCTTCCAGCGTGGCTGGGCTTCGCCGCCTGCATGGAGGGAGCCGTGGAGGGTGTTCTTGCCGATGGTGAGCCTGTCAAAGGAGCCGAGAGCAGGCTGGCCGTCCGAGGCAGGTTTGGAACCACTGAAGTCGAGGTGGTGAAGCGCGGAGATTTTGAACTGCACGGGCTTTTCAGAGAAGGTGGTCTTGAAGGAGGCGACCTCATTGCGCACATGGAGCAGGGTGCCGCAGATCCATTCGCCATCGGTGAACCACATCTCCGTGAGAGGTGGAGATGCCTGATGGAAGGGAGAGGACCTGGAGGCGAGCTCGAGAACGAGAATTTTATCCCAGGGGACGCGAGTCTCCTTTCCGCCGTGCTCGCGCAGGGTCACGAAGTCAGCGTCTGCGCTGACGGGGGATGCTTTCAGGAAGCGGCCGTCCGTGAGACCGGCACGGGGATGCACGCTGGTGATGTCTGCGGGGAGCCTGCCATCCCATGCGCGGATGCGAAGGTCTTCGAGGGTGAGATCGGGGCCTTTGTTGAGCAAGCTGAAGCCCGGGGTGGCGGCTTCCTTCTTGCTGGCGGGCTGACCATCACGAGCCTGCTGGATGGCGTCGATTTGAGCCTGGGCGGCCTCTTTGACGGCACCGACCAAGACGCCGAAAATGCCGCCGGCACCGGCATTGACCGCCGGTGCTTTTTCCCCGGCCGGTTTGGCGGGCGGCTCCACGGCTGCATCCACAGCCGGCTTGCGTGTTTCCAGGAGCTTGCGCCCGTCCGAGCCATAGACGGCGCAGAAGCCGGTGGCGCGATTCCAGAAGAGAGTCAGTGTCAGGTGGCGGGTGTCGTTTCCGAGCTTCTGGATGCTTTCGAAGACACGACCTTGGAGGACAAGATCGTCGATCCAGGTCTCCACGATCATGCGCTGGCCGCCGGGTGCATCGAGCTGGATTTTGAATTCCGGGCGCGCAGAGGAGCGCAGGCTGACCAGCATCTCCATTTGTTCAGGGAGCTGAAGAGGGAGGGTGGCGGAGCGATTCCAGCCTGCCTGCTGAAGGGAGGCGCCGGGCGCCATGCGCCAGAGCTTCTGGCTGCGGGTGCTGTTTGAGGCGGGCGGCTCCGTCCAGCCGCTGGTGCCGGCGAGGGCGGGGAGAGGAGCGCCGGGCACCTTGAGGTGATGGATGCTGACGATGGTGTCCCGCAAGATCCTGATGCTGCCAGCACGCGCAGATTTGAAGCCGAGGGTTCTGGCATCGAGGCTGGTGATGGAGCCATAGAGGCAGCTGCCATCGACGAGGCAGATGCTGAAGGGCTCGTCAGTTTTGGAGTCAGTATTGAAGCGGTTGACGCGCCTGAGGACATCGAGGCTGACTTCAAAGTCCTCGCTGAACATGGGGGAGCGCCAGATGACGTGGCCGTCTTCAGCGCCGACGAAGTGGCCGCCGATGCTCTCGCCATTCCGCCAGTGCAGATCGGAGGCGCAAACGGGGAGAGCCGCCAGGATGAGGGCGAGGATGGAGCGGCTAGCGTTCATAGATGGGCAGGAAGCGGTAGTTCAATCCCAGGGCCAGAAGCGACATGCCGGTCTCGTAAGCGCTGTTGCTAAAGCTGCCGTCTGAAGCCTGGGACTCCCCCAGAGTGCGAGCGATGGCAGCATTCCACTTCTGCCATGAGGCGTAGTCCCCCTGGAAGAGCGCCTGGGCCATGTAGTAGCGGAAGTATTCCTTGTAGGTGCCTTCGCTGTGCTCAAGGCGCTCGGTAATGTGCTTGAGAGTGGCGGCGAACTCCTCGCTGTCCTTGTGCTTGGAAACGGCGGAGACGAGAGTGGCGATGGCGCTGCGGTTCATGGACTCGCCGAAGCCGCCGAAGCCCCCGGTGTAAGCCACGCTGCCATCCTTGCTGGTGCTGCGCTTCATGTATTCGAGAGCGGTGTCGATGACCTCATCCGGGACGGACATGCCTGCATTGCGCGCGGCGAGCAGGCCCATCAACACGGCGCCGGTGACAGAGGTGTCAGCGTCTGTGGAGCTGGGAGTGTAGCGCCAGCCCCCCCAGCGATTGGTCTTCTGCGAACTGCTGGCGCAGCGGATGGCGAGGTCGAGCGACTGAGCGATGGTGCGGACGGGTTTGCCGCCCTCCCAAAGCAGAGACTCATCCACTGCGCCGTAGGCTTCTGAAAGCGAGAGCATGGCAAAGCCGTGGTGGTACATGCTATTGGGGAGGTAGCCGCTGCCTGCATCCTGACTGCGGATGATGGCGCGGAGAGCGCGGCGGATGTTGGGAGCGTAGCGGCCGAAGTTTGGGTCTTCGCCGCTGGCGAGAAAGGCCATGAGGCAGATGCCATTGATGCCAGCGCCGTCGTGCCCACCCTGCCAGCCGCCATCGTCGCTCTGTTTGGAGGCGAGCCAGGCGAGGCCGCGCTCATAGACTGTCTCCACCTCCTGGGGAATGGCCCCGCCGAAGCGGAGGGAGGGATCCTGGGCAGTGGCTGAACCGATGATGAGGCAGCATGAGGTGGCCAGGATGAAGAGCCGAGCAGAGAGAGACAGGTGGAGCAGGTTATTCTTCATCGTCGATGAGCCCTCCGTTGATGATGACTCCCTTGCCAGCAGCTGCGGCGTCGCGCTTCATGCGCTGCTCATGATTGCTTCTGATGCCCTCCCAGTACTGGAGAGCGTCCGGGAGATCGCGCTCTTTGCAGAGCTTCCACTGCTCGGGCGTGAGGATGGCCTGAAGTTCCTTTTCCGGGACGCCAGCCACGGGGACGAGGGCATGATAATACTGAAGGAACCAGTGTGAGGTCATGTAACGCTCGATGTCCGGGAGGTATTCAGCGAGCACCTGCTGGATGGCGGTCTGGACCCTGGCAGACTGATCTGCGGAGAGCCTGCGGCGGCGATCCACCTCCGAAGTGCTCATGGAAGCCATGGCCTGAAGGCGATATTTATGGCGCTCGTCCGCAGACTGCCGTAGCTTTTTGAGCTGAGGCGCGCTGAGCGCGTCCTGCAAAGCGGACTTCCACAATTCGGTGTTCTGGGGGCTGGCCTCCGAGCGGCTGGCTGCGCCGGAGCGCTCCGTGCCGGCGAGGATCTGCAGGAGCGTCTGCGGAGTGGCGTTTTGTGCGGCCCGCCGCACGTAGTTTTCGGTCATCTGCCGCCAGTAGTCCAAGCTGGACTCCACGGCGCCTTTTGCTGCGGTGGTGAGCCTGGAGACAGCAGGAGCTGGCAAGGACAGAAGGCGGGCGGCCTCCTCCACCTGAGGCATCATGACCTCGAGGGCCCTGCCGCGCTCAGCGAGAAACATTTTGTAAAGATGACGGGAGGTGGCAGCCTCCATGTCCTGAACCTCGGTGAAGGAGGCGCTCATGTCCGGCGTGGTGCTCTGTGAAGTGCTCTTCTGCTCGACGAGATCATGCCAGCGGCGGAGCTGCACCGGATCGACAATGCCGCGCAGATCTTCCTGGCTGACCTTGGCCGCAGCTTGGAACAACTGGCTGGAATTGTAGCTCCAGTACTGCTGACGACGCTGCTCCATGAGGGGTTTCATGGTTTCGGTAACGAGAGGCTCCAGCTGGCGGCGCTGCTCCTGAGTGAGCATGAGCGACTGGTCCATCTCGGTGAGGCAGGCGCGGGCGAGGGCCTGATAGGTGCGCAGCTCCCGCTGGGTGTTTTCCACCGTCATGCGTTTGAACTCGGGCTCGGAGAGCAGTTTTTTGACCCCGTCAGTCCAGGTGCCGAGCCTGAGAGCCTGGATGTTATCATTGACGCCAAAGTAGATTCGGCCGCGGAGGCGCTTGCGATCTTCAGGGGAGTAGCTTCTGGCCTGCTGCAGCCAGCCTTTGCGCGCTTTCTGCAAGGACTCCTGGACGGCCTGCTTTGAGAGCTGCCGGAGCGCAGTCTCGCGAGCTTTGTTCAGGCTGAGGGCCTGGACGATGCCATCGATCTCGGCGTCCATCTCCATCTGCATGCGCTGCTCTGTCTGCTGCTCGGAGGGCTTGATCATGTCGGCGTACTCCTTCTCCTCATTTGCGCGCGCCTCGGTGTCGAACTTCCGCCATCTGAGGGAGAGATCCGCAGGCAGGATGGCGGCGACTTCTTTGTTCCAGGACTGGTTCCAGGAGTCGACGGAAGGGCGGTCAAAGCTGATGTAAAAAGTGCTGCGATCGAGGATGTAGTCGCGAGCGGCGGGCGGCAGCGTGAGGAGCATGGTGGAGGCACGCTTTCTCTCGGAAGAGCAAAGCTGGTCGAGGAGGCTTTCAGCGGCCTTTTGCAATGAGGCGACCTGGGAGTCTGAAAGATCGAGCTTCTTTTTCATGAGCTCGATCTTGTTCTGCAGGTTTTCATTCAAGGGACCGCGAGCCTCCCGAATCCAGCGCTCGAGCTGGACGGAGATGGCAGCCTCCGCCTTCTGGAGGTCTTTCAAATGCGCCTCCTGCCAGACGGCGAGGCGTTCGGTGCCGAGGGTGGACTTCAGCGTGGCAAGCCAGGCGGCGTCTTCGTCAGGCGGAGTCCAGCCCTCGACGGGTTCATTGGGGCCAGCCTTCTCAGGCTGCCACATGCCGATGTGCCGGATGGCAGCAGCGTCTGAAGTGCGCGTGAGATAGGTGCGCATGGCCTCGTGGGCCTTTGGCTGCCATGTTTTGAGGGTGGTGTCCACGGCCTGCCTGGAAGCCTGCTGCAGCGTCTGCGTTTCTTCAGGCGTGAGCTTGACGGTGGAGCCGATGGTCCTGACGACCTCCTCCATGTGGGCGGTGAGCTGTTTCTGCTTTTCGGGCAGGCATGACTGAACAAAGGCGGAGAGCACTTTTTCCACCGCTTCAGAGAGCGGTTGTCTGCGCTCTGCAAGCGTGGATGGTGCTGAATAAACCGCGACTGAAATGGAGAGCGCCGCTACCAGCAGGAGGAGTCTGATCATCTTGCGCCGCCTCCTTCCTCCAGCTTGTTGAAGTAGGCGTCGAGGCCGGTCTTGAACTCTTCGGGAAGCTCACGGCCCGTCTTGCCAGTGGCCTGGCCGACGGGGCGAGCCTGCACGCTGGCAGCGGCATCCTGGCCGGGGCCGAGTTCTGCCAAGGCAGCCTCTCCGCTGGCTGCGCCGGTGCCGCCGCCGCCGGGATTGGAGCCACCACTGCCGCCGCCTTTGCCCTGGCGCTTGGCCTGAAGGAGGAGCTCGATGGCCTCCGTCTCTGCGGCGATGGCGGGTGCGCCTGTGTCCGGCTTGTCGAGGATGCCGGCGGATTCATTCATGACGTGCATGACGGCATCGAGCAGCTTGAGTTCTTTGCCAAATTTTTCATTGCCCTGGGGAAGCTGGAGGATGTCGTCAAAAGCGCCGCGTGTGTTGGCCTGGATGCCGAACTGCCTGGAGGCGAGGTCGGCGGATTTTTTGGTGTGCTCTTCTGTCTTGAGCGCGGGTTTGGCATTTTCCAGCTCGCGGGTTTCATCGCGCAGCTTCATTTCATCGCGGAGGGATTTCATGACCTTGAGCACGATCTCGGGGGGGAGGCTGTCGGCGCTGCAACTGCTGCAGGATTTGCACTCGCTGGCGGCGACCATCTCCTCGGCCCAGCGGTCGAGGGTGTCGGCCCAGAACTCTGCACCGGATATGCTGCTGCCGCTGAGATTGATGGCGGCCTGATCTCCGAGATAGGCGATCATTTTCACGGCCTGAGTGTCCTTCATCTGGCCGATGATGTTTTTGAACTGCATGTCGGGCTTGCGGGCGAAGTAGGCTTCGAGATCGCTCTGGATGAGGCGCACGGTTTCGCTTTGGGTCTTTTCGTGTTCGGCGATTTGAGCGGCGTCCTTCACGGGCTTGCGATCGAGGCCGAAGGCGGAGAGGGTTTTGGTGTTGAGATCCTTGGCCACGACCAGCTGCTGACGGGAGGCGGCTTTGAGGCGCTTGACGAAGGTGCTGGCCTCGAGGCTGGCGAGAATGGCGCCGAGCTCATCGGAGACGCGGGCGAACTCGGCGAGCAGAAGATTCTGCTCCTCGATGGCGTCCTGCATCTTTTTCTGCGCCTGGGACGCAGGCGGCTGCTCCTGCGGTTTTTCCTCCTCCTTATCCTCCTTCTTTTTTCCCGGGGCGGCCGCCATCTGGGTGGTGGGCAGCTTCATGGAGCTGGGCTTGGGAGGAGAGGGCTTGGCATTGGGGTCCGCATGCTGGGGCTCGGACTTGCTCATGGAGCCCTCCTTGTCGGAGATGCTGGGCATGTTGTCCTTCTTCTGCTCTTCGGTGGAGGCTTTGCCGCCTTTGGTGGCTGGAGGGAGATCGGGGCCGTTGGCGATCTGAGGGGCGCTGGGTTTGCCCTGGCCAGATTTGCTCTCGCCTTGCTTATCCGACTTGGATTGTGATGAGGATGACTTGGAGGGGGTGGATGCTGTGGACTGGCCGGGCTTGCCGCTTTGGGCGTTGGCTCCCTGCTTGAGGAGATCTGCCACGCTGGGCATGCGCCTGGCGGCGATGTCCTGCATGGACTTGAGCATGGTGGCCCATGATTCGAGACGCTTGGCATCGAACTCATCATTGCGCGTGGCCTGCTCGACTAGGCTGCGGCCGCTTTGATTGAGCATGCCAAGGCGGGATGCGTTGGCGTTTTCCGCGCTGGCCTGCTGGGCGATCTTGCGGCGGTTCTCTGGGCGATCGAGCTCTGCAGCGCTGAGGGCGCGCAGCTCCTTGTTGGTGGCGTGGAGCTGCTGCTCGCGCTCGTAGCTCTCGCGGGCGGCTTCGAGCCATTTGCCAAACTGCTCGGTGAGCCAGAGGGCGTGGTCGGTTTTGTTGAGGACGTGAAGGAGGAAGGCGCTGGAGTAGGCGCGCTTGCGGCCGGGCAGGTAGTCTTCGGCCCAGGCGCGGAGTTCCAGAGTCTGCGGAGCGACGCCGTCGCGGCTGGCGCAGAAGGTGGCCTTGGCGGAGAGGGTCTTTTTTTCGGGCTCGCCAGCGGCGGCGATTTTGTCGCCCTTGGTTTTGTCATCGTTGACGCTGCGCCATTCGAGGCCGGTGCGCTGGATGCCGAAGTCGTCCTGCACATCGAGATCGAAGCCGACGACTTCGGAGTCGAGCACGACCTGCTCCTGGGTCTCGCGCCGAGCGGCGAGGCGCGGGGCTTCATCGGAGATGGCGTTGATTTTCAGAACAAGGGGCTCGCGGGGTTTGAGACCGTCGCGGTCCTGCCACATGACATGCTTTTCGATGTCTGCGGTGACGGGATGGAAGGGCGTGGTGACTTTGGCACCGGAGACTTTTTCGGCTTCGCCATCGACTTGTGCAGAAGCGAGGTCGCGAGAGGCGGTGGCTTCGAGAGAGGCCTGTGCACCTTTGAGCACGCTGACGGATCCGCCGCGTACTTCGACCATGGGCTCGGTCTTGTACTTCAAGTATGCCGGCAAGCGGGTGCGGATGGAAAGGGCGGTGAGCTCCGGGCGGGTGCGAGGCTGGACGCTGACAGTTTTGCGCACGTCTCCGAGAGAGAGGGACAAGGCGGCGTCATCCTTTTGTGGCGGGAAGGCCAGCGGGTAGGTGCTCTGGGCAAGGCTGCTGACGATGACGGGCTGTGCGCCGATGCGTGCCTGTGCGGATGCCGGGGACCAGCGAGTGTCTTTGCTGAGGTGGACCTTGAGATCAAAGGGCTCGGCATAGGGGACGACGAGGCGGTCTGGCAGCGAGTCGATGCGGGCGAAGGTGTAGCGCTCGACATCGCGCCAGGGTGTGGCCCAGCGAGCGAGGGCATTCCAGGCGGCATCTGGCACGAGGCTGAGAGCAACGGCAGCGAGTGCAGCCACGGATGCTGCGGCCCAGCCCCACTGGACGTGCCTGGCGCTGGGCACGGCGTGGGAGAAGTCCTTGTCCTTCACGGCCGCTGCGGCCTGATCCATGGCGGCCTGGACGAGGCGCTCGCTACGGCCAGCGGTGCCTGCTTCCATGTGGGCGAGCTCGACGATGCCGAGGAGCTGATCTCCAAGGCGGGGGAAGGTGCGCCTGAGCAGGCGTGCGGCGTCCTCCAGGCGGCGCTGACGCCAGACCCAGCGGTGCCATTTGAGAGGCAGGCCGAGGCCGAGTATGGAGGCGCCGGAGATGAGGAGCGTGGCGCGCAGCCATGCGGGCGTCTCCATGAAGCGATCCAGCACAAAGACCACGATGTAGGAAAACACGATGCCGAAGGCCGCAGCGAGCAGGCCTTCGGTGAGTTTTACGACCCAGACGCGCTTGCGAAAATCCGCGAGCTTGGCTTCGAGGATGGCCGGCAGGGCTGTTTTCATAATAAGCGAATGTTATCCTGATGAAACGTGGCTGACGAGCTTTTGATTGGTGGATTAGTGGTTCCTAAACGATTTTCATTACGCCCCATGATGTGAGAAAATATGGCTATGGATAGCCCTGGACCGATGGTCTGGGGAGCATGAGCGCTGGCATCGCTACGCGATGCGAGGGAATGAGAAGAGGTTTGACGCAGCCAACAAGGGGTGTCGCTCCGCTCAACCCCTTGCTACAGGCTGGGATGGCTCGGCCATCCGGTAGTGGGCTGCGACGACGATCATGCTGGGAACAGCTTGTCCAGAGCCGCGAGGTCATCATCAAGATCTTCCACCGAGTACTGCCGGGGAATGTTTCTTTCCTGCAGAGCCTGCTGAAAAGTGATCAGGTCCAGGCCTGACAGATCTGCTCCAGAGACGGCGCTGACACGGCCCCGAGCATACAGGGCACAGGCCAGCTCCAGCCGAAGATCTTCGGAGTAAAACGCTGGATGGCGCTGATTTCCGGAAGTTCCAATGTCATGCGCGAAGTCTATTCATCGGCGGGCTGGGTGACAAGCCGGTATTTGGTGGTGGTCAGAAGGCACCGGCGGCCTTTCTTCCGACCCAGAAGATGCCGAGGAGGAGGACGATGAGGCCTGCCCAGGCGGGGTGGGACCATATCTGGAGGCGGCGCTCCTGCTGGGCGGGCTCCGGCATGGCGGAGACGGCGGCGACGATGGCGGAGGGGGAGGCGGCATCGAGCACCTCGCCACGGGTGAAGCGGGCGATCTCGCGCATGACATCGAGCCGGGCTGGCTGGCCGCGTTTTTCACGGCTGGTGCCCTGGATGGAGATCTTGGTTTCCAGAGAGGTGCCTGCCTCGGCGCAGCTGAGCTGGACGCGGTGCTCTCCGGGCTCCACGGGGCTGAAGGTGCCGGTGAACAGGCCCCAGGCCTCCGCGCCAGCGGGCATGAGGCGTATGCTGCTGACCTTGCCACTGGGAGCGGCGATCTGGGCGATGACGGCACCGTCTCGCAGGGGCTCGCCGGTGAGGCTCATGACGTTGGCATTAAGCGTGAGGACATCGCCTGTGCGGGGACGGTCGGGGGAGTAGAAGAGGCGCATTTTGTCGCCGCTGCTCATGTTGCGCTGATAGGCCATCCAGCGGACGACCTGGCCCCAGAAGCGGTAGTGGTATTTGTCCTCGACGCCTTTGCGCCAGCGCCATGCGCCGTCGGTGCCCATGAAGAGGATTTTGCCCGCGCCGTAGGTCTTGGTGACGATGAGAGGGACGCGGCCGAACTGATTGGACTCGGTGCCGTGGGTGGCAAGGATCTCGGTGCCGGCCTTGGCGCGCAGCGCGGGTGCGTACCACTGGAAGCCTGGGAGGGTGCTCCAGACGCGGGCGCTGGCCTCGTCGCTGTCTTCGAGTTTGGTGAGGAGGCTGTGAGTGCCGGCCTCGGTGAGGGCGAATTTTCCCGGTGCGGAGGAGCCCCAGCCGCGTGGCTGGGCGGCATCCCAGATGACGGGGAGGAGATCGGCAAGAGGTGTCTCCTGCAGCGTGGACTGGAAGCCGTGGAAGCCGGGCATGAAGACGAGGCCGCAGGCCTGATCGCGCACGAGTTTTTGCAGGGCGATGCAGTTTTCTGCCGTGAGCTGGTCTTTGGCGAGGCCGACATCGCCGAGGAAGATGACATCGTATTTGGTGAGCTCTTCATCTTTGGGGAAGGACTTCAAATAACCGCGGCCTTCGCCGACTTTGCCGAGTCCGGGATGGAGCAGGAGGCAGCTGACGTCCACGCCGGGATCGCGCTCGAGGGCATTGCGCAGGTAACGGTACTCCCAGCGGGGGAAGGACTCGATGACGAGCACATGGAGCTGTTCTTTGCGGATGGAGAGCGGAGCCTCCTGGGAGTTGTTTTCAGGATAGCGCTCACCGGGTGTCTTGGGGATGGTGAGCGTGAGCTTGACCTCGCCGGGTTTGTCGGGCTTCCAGGCGATGGCGTCCTGCAGGCGGCCCATGGCGGGAAGGGTGACTTCCTTGGTGATGATCTCGCCGCTGGAGGACTGCATCTCGAGCACGACGGATTCATCGCGCGGGAGGGAGCTTTCGATGGTGAAGGGAATGCGCAGGGGCTTGCCTGCGACGGCGAAGGCGGGGACATCGAAGCTGGTGAGCTCGACATCGGGGAGGCGTGTCTCTGCGCCGACGGGCACGGCGAATACGGGGACCTCGCGCATGCGCAGGCGGGTGGTGGCCTGGGATGGGGCGGCGCCGGTGTTCCAGTCGCCATCGCTGATGAGGACAACGGCTTTGAGATTGGGCTGCTTTTCGAGGACATTGGACAGTGCGGCCTGGATGTCGGTGCCTTCGGTGGGTGGGGTCTGGGAGGATGAGAAGGGCTCGATGACGACATCCATGCGCTGCCGGAGTGGCTCCCAGAGTTTGGTGTCGGTCAGGGGCTTTGCTGCGGCCTCGCGTGCGAGCGGCTCGGCGTTGGGCTTGGATTTTTCGACAATGTCCTTGGTAGTCATGCTGCCGGAGACATCGTGAAGTAATGCGAGGGTGGGGCGGGTCTGGGGCTTGAAGGTCTCCAGCCACTCAGGCTGCAGGAGTGTGATGGCGATGGCGACGGCGATGATGAAGCGCAGCAACTCCAGCCAGCCGGTGCTGGCACGCCAGCCGCTGCGACGCCAGGCCATGAATGCGAGACCCCCGATGGCGACGACAAACGCCACGCCGATGCCGAAGGAGGCAGGCGTGGGAGTGAAGACGAGCTGGGAGGTGGTGGGGGTCATGGAAGCGATGGCGTCGTTATCGTCCTCCTACTCGAACTCGTCCTCGATCGATTAAGTTCACGCAGGTGGGTGGAATGACCGATTTTGTCCAAGCCTTCTGCTGGAGATCGTTGGATGTGGTTCGTCAGTCCATAAGCACTCGAACTCGATGGGATCGAGGACGAGTTCGAGTAGGAGGACGAGGACGAACAGAGGGTCATCGAGATGGGGAGAGTTGTGGGTCGCGTCTCGCAGGCATGCAGAGAAGAGCCTCGATGAGGAGAGAGAGGGCCATGATGAAGATGAAGGTGCGCCAGATCTCGCTGGCGAGGCTGGTTTCGTTTTCGACCTGGTCTTCGATGATGTGGTGATCGAGGCCGGCGAAGAGTTCGGCGATGGCGGCGGGGCCGAGGGTTTCGGGGGAGTCTTCGCGGAGGGGGCGGTTGAGGGCGACGAGCTTGTCGGCGTTTTCGAGGATGCCTGCGCGGAGGGGCTGCTCGGTGCTGAGGATGGCGGGGCCCTGGCGCTTCCAGAGGGTGAGATCGCCGGTGCCGAGAGCGGTGGCACTGGCCTCGCGCTGCTGGGCTTTGCCGAGGCTGCGAGCGCCCTCATTGAGCGCGCGGTGCAGCATGGCAAACATGACCACGCCATCGCGGGCGAGGCTGGAGGAGCCGGAGCCGGGCAGGGTGCCGAGGAACCAGGCATTGCCATCGCCTGGTATGTCGGCGCGCATGAGCAGGGGCAGGCTGCCGGTGAGGCGGGCGAGCGGGGTGCCTTCGCCAAGGATGTCGCAGCGGCGGGTGACTTCGAGTTCGCCGACAGGAAGGGCGGTGCCGTTGCGGGTGTTGGCGAGGAGGCCGGCGTCATTGCGCCACCATTCGAGGGTGGCGGGTTTGCTGCCGGTGGTCCATGAGCCCCAGTGGAGGCCGCCAAAGGCTTCTGCGCTGGCGGATTCGACGGGTAGAAACAGGATGGTGCGGCCTGCGGTGAGATGATTCATGAGCTGCCGGGAAATGAGGTCGTCCGCCTTTGGCAGAGGGGCATGCCAGATGATGAGAGCGGTGTCATCCCAGGGAATCTCCGCAGCGCGGGAAGGGGGCAGCAGGGTGGAGGTGTATTTGCGAGTGGGATCGGCAGCGGCCTCCAGCGCGGCCTGCAGAGGACGAGCCTCGGATTCGTCATCGCTGATGATGACGGACTGCAACACGGCGGGTTCGTCGAAGACGAAGTGATAAACGTTGTCTGATGGAGAGGCGTCTGCTGGCAGCTCCACACGGCCGGAACCGCGTTTGGTGGTTTTGTCGATGGGGATGGCATGGCCCTGCAGCACGAGCTGGGAATCCTTCATCTCCATTTTGACGGTGGTGCTGACGTTATTGACGACAAAGCGCAGCGGCAGCTCCAGCGGCTCGTGTGAGGTGGAGCTGCGGGTGACGCGGAGATCGAGCAGGAGCTCGGCTTTGTCTGCGGTTTCGTTGCGGACGATGCGCTGCACTGAGACGGAGAGATTTCCCGCAGCAGGCTGTGCGTAGGTGAGGAGATGGAAGCGCAGGCCCTTCAGAGAGGCGAAGGCGCTGCGGAGCGCAGGCCAGCGGCCGCTGGCAGAATCCCAGTCGCTTTGGCGGAGATCGCTGAGCACCCAGACATCGGTGCGGCCGGTTTGATTGGTGGTGATGTAATCGAGCGCGCCCTGCAGCAGAGCGGGTACATCTGCGGCGGTGTCGGTGGGGCCGGTGAGAGGGAGGTCGATGAGGGATTCGGGCTTGTCGAGGAGCTGTGGCTGCAGGCGGGCGTTTTCGATGAGGACGAGCTTTGAGCGTGTGCCTACGGTATCGCGCAATGCCTGGGAGAGCTTGGCGATGCCTGCGGCGCGCTTGCTGGTGGCGGTAGCGAGATTCTGCTGCTCCATGCTGGCGGAGCGGTCCAGCAGGATGATGACGGTATCCGGTACGCCGCCGGTGAGTCCAAGCAGGCCGCCTGCCATGGGCCGGGTGATGACGAAGAGGATGGCCGCCACCGTGAGCACGCGGCAGGTGAGGATGAGGATCTGCCGCAGGCGAGAGAGTCCTTTGTTCATGCGCTGCGCCATGCGCAGGAACATCATGGCTGCCCACTTCACCTGACGGCGGCGGTACAGGTGGATCAAGTGAATGACCACCGGCAGCGCTGCAAGCGGCAGAGCGAAGAGGAGCGCTGGGACGAGGAAGGTCATTTACTGAGCAGCATCATTCTTATCTGGAGCGCACTCAGTCTGCGTTCTGGCGAGTTTTCTTTTGCGCAAAAGCATTGAGATCACGGTGGCAATGCCTGCCACGATGATAACCCAGGCCAGCCAATATCTGATGGGCTCTTGATGATCACTTTTGCGCAGGATATCGGGAATGTTCAATGCTACCACTGCAAGAATGACCCAGTGGATTCTCGGCAGGACCCATTTTTGGAAACGGCTTACTGTTTTTTCAATTTGTTCACTCATGAAGATTTTCCTTTCTTCTCAAGACGTGCCAGGAGGAACCGGGCAAGGACGTCGTCGTATTTTTCGTGGAGTTTGACGCGGTGGTAGTCCATGCCGGTGGTGCGGACGAGGTCGTCGATCTCGTGCATGTACTGGCGGACGGCTTCGCGGTAGTTGCGGGCGATGAGGCTGGGATCGGCGAGGACAGCTTCGCCGCCTTCGAGGTCGATGAAGCGTGCGGGGCGGTCGAAGTCGAAGTCGAGCTCCTGCTGGTCGAGGAGGTGGAAGACGGCGATGTCGTGCTTGCGGAAGCGCAGGTGCTGGATGGCGGACTTTAATTCTGCCGGAGGGACGAAGAGATCTGAGAAGATGATGACGAGGGCACGCTGGCGGATTTTTTCGGCGGCATCGTGCAGGGCGGTGAGCAGCGTGGTGTCGCCTACGGGCTGAAGGGAGGCCATCTGATCGAGCACGAGGCCGAGGTGTGAGGCGCCGCGTTTGGCGGGGATTTCGACGGGCTTTTCGGCGAGGCTCCAGAGGCCGACGGCATCGCCCTGCTGTGCGGCGACATAGCCGAGGGTGCCGGCGAGTTTGCGGGCGTACTCAAAGCGGGTGGCACCGGCGGGGCCGTAGTTCATGCTGCCGCTGGTGTCGATGAGGAGGCAGAGGCGGAGGTTGGTGTCGGCCTCGAACTCCTTGATGTAAAAGCGGTCGCTGCGGCCCCAGGTACGCCAGTCGAGGCGGCGGGTGTCGTCTCCGGGGACGTATTTGCGATACTGGGCGAACTCGAGGGAGGAGCCGCGCACGGGGCTGCGGTGCCTGCCGGAGACGCTGCCGAGCATGGCGTGGCGCGCGTTGAGGGGGAGCGCCATGAGGCGGGAGAGGACCGTGGGGTCGAGGAAGGTGCGGGAAGACTCAGGCATGTTCGCCTCCATTCCATTTCGTTCTCGTTCTCCTACTCGAACTCGTCCTCGATCCTTGCGCTCTCGTCATGCCCGATGTGTCGTCGAACCGGTCCACCAACTTGGTCAGCATGCTGACTATGCGCGCCAGCATGGCTTTCCCTTGCTCGATGCGTTTCGGCGAGCAGGCTCGTTTGGCCACGAGTGCATCGAGGCAGGCTGCGCATTCGGTGGTTGAGCCTCGGGCATCGTCGAAAAAGCGGGCGCGAAGCTGGCTGATGCGTTTGCCGTTTCCCTCGGCGGTATTGAGGAGTTGAGAAAGGCTGGCGCGGTCGAGTTGGTCAAGAGCTTCGGTGAGGCGTGGGGTTTTCTTTTCGCGCAGCTCTTCAAAGAGATCTGTGAGCCACGAGATGAACTCAAGTTCGAGCTGGTAAACATCGAGCTTTTCGTGGTCGAAGAGGGTGGTGGACATGACGGCGCGATTTGATCGAGGACGAGTTCGAGTAGGAGGACGAGGACGAGCAGGAGCGAATGTGCTTAGGCCTTCGCCAATTCTTCGACGAGGCGCTTGGTCACATCGCAGCTGCTGACGCCATCGCTTTCGGCGGTGAAGGTGGTCATGACGCGGTGGCGGAGGACGGGTTCGGCGACTTCCATGATGTCCTCCAAGCGGACCATGTAGCTGCCGTAGAGTGCGGCGCGGGCTTTGGCGCCGAGGATCAAATATTGCACTGCACGAGGGCCTGCGCCCCAGCTGACGAGGGGTTTGAGCCAGGCAGGCGCTTCGTGGCTGGCGGGTCTTGTTTTACGGACGAGATCGACGGCGAACTCGTAGAGGTGATCCGGTACAGGAACGCGGCGGACGAGTTCTTGAAAGGCGAGGACTTTGGGGCCGTCGAGGATGTGTTCGAGCTTGGGCAAGGTGGTGCCGGTGGTGGTGCGGGCGATGGCGATCTCTTCCTCGCGGGTGGGGTAGTCCACGCCGATCATGAACATGAAGCGATCGAGCTGGGCTTCGGGGAGCGGGTAGGTGCCTTCCTGCTCGATGGGGTTCTGGGTGGCGAGGACGAAGAAGGGGCTGTCGAGGGTGTAGGTGCGGCCGGCGACGGTGACCTTGTGCTCCTGCATGGCCTCAAGCATGGCGGCCTGGGTTTTGGCGGGGGCGCGGTTGATTTCGTCGGCGAGGACGATGTTGGCAAAGACGGGGCCTTTGGCGAACTCGAAGGCGCGCTTGCCGCCGGGCAGCTCCTGCAGGATGTCGGTGCCAGTGATGTCCATGGGCATGAGGTCCGGCGTGAACTGGATGCGGCTGAAACTGAGAGACATGGTCTCCGCGAGGCGGGAGATGAGCAGGGTCTTGGCCAGGCCGGGTACTCCCATGAGCAGGGCATGACCGCGTGCGAAGAGGCAGATGGCGAGCTGCTCGACGACCTTCTGCTGACCGACAATGATCTTTTTCAGCTCGTCGCCCAGCTGGACGTAAACTTTACGAAGCTCATCAATGGCGGCGACGTCGTCCTGCGGAAGCGGGGAGTGAGACATAAGGATTTTTAGGAATGTGTGTACATGCCATCAAAAAAGCGGGCCTATGACAAGGACAGCTTCTGTAAATAAACTGTCAACGCCGCCGAAGCTTGGGTTTGTTTCTTATTCCACCAAAGCCCGCACGTGGTGGGTGACGGCGCTGGCGAGGCCCTGGATGTTGTAGCCGCCTTCGAGGATGGAGATGAGGCGGCTCTGGCAGTGGGTTTTGGCGGAGGCGAGCAGGAGTTTGGTTAACGCGACGAAGTCTTCATCGGTGAGACGGAACTGGCCGAGAGGATCGTCGATGCGGGAGTCGAAGCCGGCGGAGATGAGGATGAGGTCGGGCTTGAAGGAATCGAGAGCGGGCAAGACGCGATCCGTGAAGGCGGCGCCGATGGTGCTTATGCCGGTGCGGGCAGGGAAGGGGAGATTGAGCGTGGTGCCCAGGCCTTTGCCGCCGCCGGTTTCATTGGCGTGGCCGGTGAAGGGGTAGAGAGGGCTCTGGTGGGTGCTGCAGAAGAAGACGCTGCCGTCTTCATAGAAGATGTCCTGGGTGCCGTTGCCGTGGTGCACGTCCCAGTCGATGATGGCGACCTTTTGTGCGCCGTGCTTCTGCTGGGCATGGCGTGCGGCGATGGCGATGTTGTTGAAGAGGCAGAAGCCCATGCCTTGGGCGGGGCGTGCGTGATGGCCCGGAGGGCGCACGGCGCAGAAAGCGTTGGCGGCTTTGCCAGTGAAGACGGCATCGACGGCATTCAAGACGCCGCCGACGGCTTGAAGTGCCACGTCGTAGGAGCGGGCGCAGATGGCGGTGTCTCCGGTGCTGAGATCATCGAGGCCGGATTCCACATCTTTCTTTGCCGTGGCGATGTAGCCGCGATCATGGCAGAGGGCGAGCTCGTCCAGCGTGGCAGCACGAGGGGCGATGTGCTGAGTTTTGGTGACCAGACCTGAGTCTGTGAGCGCCTGGGTAACGGCGACATGGCGCCGGATGCTTTCGGGATGACCGGGGCCGGGATCGTGCTGCTGGTAGATGGGATCGAGAAGCAACGCGGTCATGGGAGTTTGCAGTGGTTGACTGTAGTTTACGATTGTTGACGATGGTTTGCCAAACCACTGTCAATTACCTTAAACGAAAGCAAACAGCTGCAAACTTCTGTGATCAGCGTTTGCCGAAGAAGGCGGCGAGGTTTTGGAGGTCCTTGCTCTGGGCGGGCTTCATGGCGCTGGTGATGGCGGCGTCCTGAATGGCGATGAGTTCTTTGATGCCTTTGCGGCCGTATTCCAGCATGGAATGAAGCTGGGCTTCGGTGAAGGTGGCCTCTTCGCCGCTGCCCTGGATCTCGACGAATTCGCCGTGCTCGGTGAGAACGATGTTGCTGTCCACATCGGCGGCGGCGTCTTCGGTGTAGCAGAGGTCGAGGAGGGTTTCGCCTTTGACGATGCCGACGCTGACGGCGGCGATCTTCTTTTTGAGGGGCTGCTGGGTGATCTTGCCTTTTTCGAGCAGGCGGTTGAAGGCGACGGCCACGGCGATGCAGGCACCAGTGATGGCGGCGGTGCGGGTGCCGCCGTCTGCCTGGAGGACGTCGCAGTCCACGCAGAGGGTGCGGGCACCGAGCTTTTCGAGATCAACGACGGCGCGAAGACTGCGGCCGATGAGGCGCTGGATTTCGGTGCTGCGTCCATCGGGTCTGCCACGCGAGCTTTCACGGTCTTTGCGCTCCAGCGTGGAGTATGGAAGCATGGAGTACTCGGCGGTGAGCCAGCCGCCTTTTACGTTCTGGACCTTCATCCAGCGGGGCACCTCTTCATTGATGCAGGCGGTGCAGATGACGCGGGTGTTGCCAAAGGCGATGAGGACGGAGCCCGCGGCGTGCGGGGCGACGTCGAGGACGTAGTCGATTTTGCGGAGCTGGTCTGGGGTGCGGCCGTCGGTTCTGGGCATGGGGGTGATTAGCACGAAGCGGGGGCGGGCCAAAGGAATTTGGAGGGCTGCGCAAAAATCTTGTCCCGTTTTTCATGGGTTGTCCTGCCAACCGCCCAGACCGCTCCAATAAGCTTTGGCCACGAGCCTTTCTCCATTCACGGAGCTGGCATAGACCAGCTCCGTGTCCGTGCGCTGTCGCGCAGACAACACATACATGACTCTCCCTGTTTTTGGACAGGCGACGGCACAATAAAAAGCGCACTCTTCGCCCATTGATTTCGCATCAGCCAACGCCTCAGCTACGAACGACTTGTTGATCTGACTGTCCGGCAAGTGATTCAGAGACAGTCCGAAGTCCGGCTCCAGCGTGTTCATTTCTCCGCCAGATGCACGGTGAATATCCTTGGCTGGCCACTTCATCAACCATGAAGTCGCTGCAAAAACAAGAAAGACGAGGAAACTCCATTTTATCAATCTTGGCATTGGAGGATTAAAAAGAGTTCAAACCACTTTTGCGCTCACTTCCCGATCTTATACAGCGCTTTGTCCGTGCGGACGAACAGGGCGCTGCCATCGGCGATCGGACTCGCCATGATCGCGCCATCCAGCGGGTTCTGCGCGATGATCTTGAACTCCTTGGCTGCGTTCACAATCGTGACCACGCCTTCGCGGCTGCAGAAATACAGCTTCCCATCCGCCAAAATCGGCGAGGCGCTGTACTTGCCACCGATGCGCTCGCGGTAGTACGCCTCTCCGGTTTTCGTGTCCACGCAGCTCACGATGCCGCCGTCATCCACATAATAAATCAGGCCGTCATGCAGCACGGGCGAGCACATCTTGGGCGCGTTCTTGTTGTTGCGCCACGCCACTTCGGGTGTCTTCACCCCCGCGTATTTCAGCGCCACCACCGCCGACTTTCCATACGCGGTGCTGAAGTAAATCTGCTGGTCATCCGCCACAGGCACGGTGGACATGGAAAAGCCCAGCTCTCCGTAGTGCACCTTCCACAGCTCATTGCCCGTGGCGGGGTCATAGCCGTAGATGTTGTTCGCGGCGGAGCTGACCACCTGCGGTGTGCCATTGATCGTCACCACCAGCGGGGTGCCGTAGGCTTTGCGCTGCTGCGGGCGCGGGTCCATCTCGCCGCTGCGGGGTGTCTTCCACGCGACTTTGCCGGTGTTCTTGTCAAAGGCGGCGATGAACTGGGCATCGCTGCCGTCAAAGTGTGCGATCAGCCGGTCTCCATGCAGCACTGCGGTGGAGCCCGGGCCATTCTCATGCATCACATGCAGCTCCTCGTTTTTCCACAGCGCCTTCAGCGTGCGTGTGTCCAGCGCCACTGTGCCAAACGTGCCAAAGTGCGCATACAGCCGCCCTTCCTCCATCACCGGAGATGGCGAGGCATAGCTGTTGAGCTGATGCGCCCACTGCGGGTCCTTCACATTCAGCAGCTCGATGTCGTGCAAAATTTTACCGCTGCTGCGGTCCAGACACACAGCCCGCAGACTCAACGAGCCGAGAACCGTCAGCGGCTGGTCTCCGGTGTTGGTTTCCAGACGGCGCTTGGCCTCATCAGGTGTCGCGGCTGTCTCCAGTGCCGTGGTGAGCCAGATCTGGTCTCCCCACATCACCGGAGTCGAGTGCCCACGCCCCGGCAGAGCGGTCTTCCAGGCCACGTTGCTTGTTTCGCTCCACGTGTCCGGCAGTCCGGATGCAGCGGCATGTCCCTGGGCGGAAGGGCCGCGCCATTCGGGCCAGTTTCCGGCATGGGCGGCAGTTGAAAGAAGCAGGAGGGCGGGCAGCAGTCGGGACATCATGATGCGAGAAAAAACGTGGCGGGCGGCGGAGAACTGTCTTTCACTAGCATCGACCATGCGCATCCTGTTTTTTCTTTTTGTTTCAGCCACCGCGCTTCAGGCCCAGAAAGCAGAGCTGGAGACGTACATCGAGGTGAGGCACGGCACGCTGCCAATCGTCCTCACGGTGCCGCATGGCGGCAGCCTGAAACCGGCCAACGTGCTGGCCCGCCGCTACGGTGTCACAGGCACTGATTCCAACACCATCCCACTGGCGGAGATGCTCATCGAGGAGCTGGAGGCACGCTACGGTGGCAGGCCTCACGCCATCATCTCCCGCCTGCACCGCACGAAGCTCGACCCCAACCGCGATCTCGAAGAGGCCGCCCAAGGAGACCCCACCGCCATCGCCGCCTGGCAGCGCTTTCATGACAGCGCCCAGAAGGCCTGCGACAGCGTGATGAAAAAAAGCGGGCTCGGCCTGCTGCTGGACATCCACGGCCACCGCCATCTCGATCAGCGCGTGGAGCTGGGCTATCTGGTCAAGGGAGACATCCTCAAGCGCACCGACGAAGAGCTGAATGCGGACGCCGCCCTCATCGCCTCCACCTGCATCCGGGATCTGGACAAACGCTCGCCACAGAGCTTTGCCGAACTGTTGCGCGGCCCCCAGAGCCTGGGCGGCCTGCTGGAGTTTCGCGGTTTTCGCAGCCTGCCCAGCCCCACCAAATCAAATCCGGGTTTCATGGCCAGCTACTTCAGCGGTGTGTATGATGTGGTGGCGCATGGCTCGCGCAGCAGCGGCACCGTGAGCGCCATTCAGGTGGAGTGCCCCTGGAACAATGTGCGGGACACGCCCGAGAACCAGCGCCGCTTTGCCGTGGCACTGGCGGACTCACTCGGCGTTTACTTTGAGGTCCACTTTGGCCGGAAGCTGAAGTGAGCGCGCCGTCTTCGGCTGCGGCTGTCCGGGATCTGCTTTTCTGAGCTTCTCCCAGCAGGCATCGGCCACTTCCTTCTGCGCGCAGAAGGAGCGGATGTCCGCTGGCGTGCAGCAGGCCCAGTCCACCGGGATGCGCTCATCCCGCAGCCCACGACGATGCAGCCAGCCAAAGAAGGCGATGCTGCCCAGCAGCGCCATATTGAATGGCAGGCACAAAGGCAGCAGCGCCAGCCGCAGCAGTGCCTCGGAGAGCGGCTCCCAGAGCAGCGCCAGCATCACAATGACGAGCAGCGTCCACGCCACCGTTCTCACATTCAGCCGCAGGTAGTGACCGCCGAGAGCCAGAGCCAGCACCACCACATTCATGGCAAAGGCAGGATCACCGAAGACCGGCCTCCATGCAGAGCCCAGCATGCAGATGAGCACGGCCGTCAGCGCCACCAGCGCACTGGTGCGCGAGTGAAACAGCAGGCCGATGAAAAACCACACCCAGCACAGCAGCACCCGCGTGGAAGTAAACTGCGCCGTCAGGCTCAGATGGCTGGAGAGAAATCCGCTCCACGCCTTCGCATACGACTCCGCCTTGCCGCCGGACAGCGTGGCGGCAAAGCCGCTGAAGGCATCTGCAAACAGCGGAGCACAGAGCGCTGCGGTGGTGAAATGCCGTCTCGCCTCCTCAGGTTGCCCTGCCTGCAACGCGCACCAGCCCAGGCCGTCCCACGAGTCGGCAAAGAAGGAATCCAGCGCCACGGCACGGCGGAATGCCAGCACTGCATCGTCATATCGTCCCTGGCGGAAGCGGCTCCAGCCCAGCCCGTCGTACGCATCCGCCACTCCGATTTTCAGCGACAGCACGCGGGAGAAGGCCGTCTGTGCACCAGTCTGATCTCCGCGTCGATACAGGCTCCAGCCCAGCCCGGCGCAGCGGTAGGCCTCGGCCATGTCCGTGCTCACCTCCGTATTGAGGAAATGCTTCTCCGCCTTTTCAAAGCGGTTGGTCAGCAGTGCGCGCCAGCCGCGCGTCAGCTCGGCATCATGCACGCCGAAGAAGATGAGCGCCGTCAGCGCCGCCCAGGCTGCGGCCACATACGGCAGGCTGAAGAGCACATAGGGGGACTTCTTTTCATGCATGCGCTCCGCCACCGGCACAAAAAAGAACGCCATGCCAGCACAGCCCAGCGCCGTGGCCAGCGCCTGCGCCCACAGCGGCACCTGCGGAAAGAGATACCACAGCCCTCCCAGCAGTGCACCGTTCACGCTGAAGAGCCCCGTCTTCAGCACGCTGTCATCCTGCGCCCTCCATAGCGAGATGGCGGAGATGAGCAGCGCCCCGCCCAGACTCATCAGCGCCATGTCGGCAGAGAGTACAAACATCCCGATGAGCACGCACATGCCGGTGATGCGGTTGTTCGCCACGAGCATCTGCCCGTAACCACGCAGGGTGTGGTCGATCAGGCGTTTCATGCAGCCAGGGGGAGTTCGGAAATCACGAGCGGCACCTTATGCGAACCTGAGGGCGCGGCAATCATGGAGACAAAGCTGATTTGCACAGAGACTGCGCCGCCTAAAGCCTGATTCAGCGCAGTCTGCACTCCGTTTTCGATGCTGCCTTTCGACGCACCGGCCTCGATCACCACCCGTACCTCAAGCACACCCGGCAGCTTCTGCACCACTTGGTACTGCGCGAGCCCCGGCACCTCCTCGATCGCATTGGTGATGACATAGGGCGAGATTGTTACGCCACTTTGCGCACGCAGCATGGCGGCGCTGCGCCCCTCGATCTGCCGGATGCTGCGCGCACTGCTGCCGCAGGAACAGGGTTCCGTTTCCCAGCGCGCCAGGTCCCCCAGACCGCGATACCGCAGGATCGGTGTGGCGGTGTTGGTGAGATCCGTGATGACGATGTGCCCCAGCCCGTCGGTGGGCCGCCCGCTCTCATCCACGATCTCACAGATCACGTTCGTCTCGGCAATGTGCCACCGCGCATCATGCAGGCACTGCCAGGCGACCAGCCCACCTTCGGTGCTCGTGTAGGTCTCGATCAGCCGTGCGTTTGGGAAAACATGCCCCAGCAGATGCTTCGTATGCGCGTCCAGCATCTCGGAGGTGAGATGGATGATCCGCGTTTGGTTCACCACCCGCTTCTGGCCCCGCAGATCCAGCGCGATGGCACGCAGCGTCGATGGATAGGAGGAGATGAATTCGGGCGCAATTCCCAGCAGCTCATGCGTGAGCTTGGCCACGGGGTCATGCACTGAAAAGAGGCGCGAATTCGGCACCGTCGTACGCAGCAGGTCAGCGGCGGCGTAGTCGATGCTGTCCCGCGCCATGTCCACCAGATACAGCCCGTTGCTGATGGGCCTTCCCTGGCACCAGTCATAAAACAGCGCCGTGTTCCAGGCCATGTAGTGCCAGAGCGAATCCTCCGTGCGCGCCATGCTGGCGGGGATGCCGGTGGAGCCTGAGGAAGCGATCCACCGCACCTCATCACGATTGTTTTTGCAGATCAGATCCTCCTTCGTGGCGGTGCGCAGGTCATGCTTGGTCAGCAGCGGGATTTTGGAAAGATCGTCCCAGTCATCCAGCATCGCAGGTGTGAATCCTGCCTGCTTAAACAACCGCTGGTAAAGCGGGATGTTTTCATGCGCATGCTTCACCAGCGCCCGCAGCGTGCGCCACTGGTGCGCCCGCCGCTTTGGTGTGCTCCACCCGCGCTGCTCGATCACCTGGTCAAGCGCGGCATGCAGCCGCCGTCCGCGTGAGCGAATCTGGGAGGGAGTGTGCATGGCGGGCCTCCCGGCTCAGTTCAGACCAAGAGGCGGCCGCAGCCCCGGATGAGTGATGGCAAAGCCGTCGCGCACCAGGTAACCCTCCGGATTGATCTCAATGAGTTTTTCAAACAAGGGTGCCGCCAGCCGTGCCTGCCCCTGGCTGATCTGCGACCAGCCAAACCAGCTCATGGCGATGGGCTCCTCCGGCATCAGCTTGTAGGCACGCTCAAAAAACACCTCCGCTTTCCGGAAGTCCTGCTGATTGTAGAGGATCTCTCCGGCGACGAGCAGCGTGGAGCGGTGAAACTGGTCGATCTTGAGCACCTCCCGCGCCGCGCGCAGCACATCGTCGGGCTTCATCTGCGCCTGATACACATTCATCATGCCCAGGTGGGGAGTGATGGCGCGTGGCTCCTGCTTGGCCGCCGTCGTATAGTACTGGATGGCCTTGGCATAGTCTTGTTTGAGATACGAGAGCCAGCCGGCGCGCACTGCGGCCAGGTAGGTTTCACCTCCCGCGTTTTTAAAGGCCAGCACGCTGTCCAGCGCAGCGCTGTAGTCTTTGTCGGACTCTTCTGTGAGAGATTTCTGCCAGGCTTCGGAGATGGCGGCCAGCTTGTCGGCGGCATTCGCGACGGTGACGCAGGTGAAGGCCAGAATGAGGATGGATGTTTTCATGGTCGATGGTGGGAGTGTGTTTATTCGAGGTCGCCGTTGGGCAGGGTGGGGGTGAAATCAGTCTGCGTGAAGACCACGTCGTGATCTTGGAAATGGGCCGTCAGGCAGGTCAGCCCGCGGATGGGCTCGATCGTGAACTCGATCTCGCGCGGCACATCGCCGCCAGCTTCAGCCATGGTGGTAGTCAGATGCAGGCGCTGCGGTGTGGGGTGCAGCGCATGGCGTGTGCTCACGCGCAGATGGTCGTGTCCCGCATACGGCGCAAAGACGCCCGCCAATGCCCGGCCGTGCTGCTTTGGCTGCAAAGCGACACAATCCTCCCAGTTCATGCCGCTCTGATAAGCGAATGGCACGGTGGGCATGGCGAGCGAAATCAGGCGCAGCAGCTGCGAGCGTCCGCTGAGGCTGCTCTGCGTGATCTGCAGTGCATGCAGACCCAGCACGAGCGTCAGGGATTCCCCGCCGCGGCGTATCAGGTAGCGGCCGGACTCATCCAGCGTGGTGGTGATCGTCTCATAGGCGACCGATCCCTCACTGCTGATACGATACGTGGCTGCTCCCGGGGCAAAATGGGCCAGCGTGCCCAGCACGGTGATGGAGACCGTCGCCGGGGCGATTCGGGCTCCCACTTTGGGCACACTGGCAAAGTTCCAGCGCACCCCGTGATCCGTGCGCGTGAAGAAGTTCGTGAGACAGAAGGGCGCGGTGGGTGCGCCGGTTTCCGCGCTGGCTTGATTGTGCAGGTGGATGTGCGGCACCGGGCTGCGGCCCGAGTTTCCGCAGTAGCCCAGCAGCTCTCCAGCGCCCACACGCTGGCCGGTTTTGACCAGGATGCCGTTCTTCATGAAATGCGCCAGCTTCACGATGCCGCCGTAGTCCAGGCGCAGGATCAGGTGGTTGCCCCAGTTGCTGGCAAAGTTGCAGCCGCCCGGTGCGTTGTCCGCCACGCCATCGACCACACGAAGGATCTCTCCGGCTCCGGGGGCACGCACTTCCAGGCCCTGCGTGTAGTAGCGGCTCAGGTTGTCATCGCAGCCAGGAGGGCAGGCGTTTCCAGCGGCGTCATGCACTTCAAAGTCGAGCGCATGCTTCCACTCACCACGATGGCTCAGCTTGTCGTCAAATCCCTGCGTCACCGTGACCTCGCGCGCTGTGGGCAGCAGCACATGCGTCTCATGGCGGTGGGGGAAGCGGTGCTCCGCCAGCGCCAGCGCGGCAGCGGCGGATTCCGGATTCTCAAACACACCCGCGACCGGCAGCAGCGTGCCCGGTTTCTCGCGCAGGCGCAGGCAGCACAGCAGGCTCCAGATCGTCAGCAGATAGGGCAGCGGCAGATACTCCCAGCCCGAGCCGCGCAGGAAATGCTGCACCGCCGCCACATGCAGCGCTGCCACACCGCCTGCCACAAAGGCCAGCGCCAGGCTGCTCCACGACGGCACAAAATAAACAGCGCCCAGCGCCATGCCCGCCAGCAGGTAGTTGTGCCCCGCAAACCAGCCCAGCCATTGCAGCCCGCAGGCCTCCAGCATCTTCACCACGAGAATGCCTCCTGCATAGCCCACGATGGCATTGATCATCGCCACACGGGACCACACCATCACCGCGCACATTACTGCGATCCCCGCCCACACATTCGGCAGAAACAAAATGGTCCCCATGCTGCGCAGGAAGGCGCTCGCCACATATGGCAGCACAGGCTCATCCGGCAGCCCCATGTCCAGCAGCGATGTATTGGCGGCCCAGTGCGGGAAAAACGTCAGCAGGCTGCCAAAGGAGACGACAAAGGCCACGCTCAGCGGCGGCAGCCCGGCACGCAGCGGAAACCAGTGCCACAGCGCCGCCGAAAGCAGCAGCGTGTACACCGTCACCACCACCAGCATGCCCCAGACGGCCCCGGCACCCAGCGTGGAACCGCGTGTGATCCATGCCACCGCCAGCGCACTGAGGAAGACATTGTACAGCAGCGTGCCGTCCTTCCGCATGGCGGCGGGCAGTTGCAGCAGCCTGGCCATCAGCCCGCCCAGCAGGCAGGCGCTCATGGCAAAGACAAAGTACCTCGGCATGAAAAGCAGCGTGGCGCACAGCAGCGCCCCCGCCTTCCAGCTGCCGCACAGAAAGATGGAGCTGGCAGCACGCGCGACCTCCTTCAGCGGAGCCGCAAGAGTTTCCAGACGAGGCCGCAGCACCCGGCCGAGTGCCGCCGCTCTATCCCGGAGGGAAGGCGCACGCGTGGTGCTTTCTTCGAGAATGGCCATCACGGGGAGGGTAGATGGGGCTTCCGAGTTCATAAGGTGGATGGTTGGATTCGATGTTCCTGGCTGGATCATGCACGGCTGCTGCTCAGCAGATGCTCCGGCACGCGCTCCAGGCGCTGCACATAGTCGAGGTCTTCGCGCTCGCGGATCACATCCACACGGCCGTCCAGGCCGATCATCACCACCGCCGGACGGTAGGTGATGAACTGCATGCTCTGCGTGAAATTGTACGCGCCCACCGGATGCATCACCAGATGATCGCCCGTGGTCATCGCCGGCAGCGAGACCTGCTCGCGGATCACATCGATGTTCATGCACAGGCAGCCGTAGAGCTTCACCGGATGCTGCGCGCTTTCTCGCAGTGCTTTGGCCGGCTTCACATTGAAGCGGTACCAGTTCCCGCTGTAGAGGATGTTTATGCCGGCATCGATGACGTAAGCCGCGCCTGTGGACTCAGGCACATAAGCCGGAGCCTTGGCCGCCTTGCCCGCGAGTGTGATCGGGCCTGAGGCTCCCGTCTGCTTCACCGCCACGATGCTGGTGATGAGATGGCCCGCTTCATCCACCAGAGCACGACCGCTTTCCAGATACAGGCGCGGGCGGCGGTCACACGGCAGCGTATTCAGCGCTCCAGCGATGGCCTCGGCATATTTCTCGATCGGCGGCACCACCTGCTCCGCCGGCTGATACGAATAATGCAGCGTGCTGAGAGAGGGGAAACCGCCTCCGAGGTTCAGATACTTCAAGGACCAGCCATGACTCTCACGGCACCGCTCCATCAGCGTGATCAGCTTCTCCGCCGCGACTTTGTACGCGTTTGGTTCCAAAATGTAGGTGCCGATGTGCGTGTGCAGCCCCTGCAGACGCAGACGCCCCTTGCTTTCGGCGATGCGGCGGATCGCACGCCAGGCCTCGCCGTTTTCCACGCCAAAGCCAAACTTGCTCCACACCGGCTGAATGCCCGCGTCCAGCCAGCAGCGGATGGCGATGTCGATGCTGCGCCCCTGCTCCCGGGCGATCGTGTCCAGCAGCAGCAGTTCATCCCAGTTGTCCACCTGGATCATCGCGCCTTCGCTGGCGGCCAGCTCCAGGCCCGCGCGGGTCTTGTGCGGCCCGTTGAAGATGATGTCACGTCCGGCGATGCCATTGCGCCGTGCTTTCTCATACTCAAACTCGCTCACCACCTCCGCAATCGAGCCTTCGCTGTGGAAGACGCGGCAGATGGCGTTGAGATAGTTGGTCTTGTAGCTCCAGGCAAAGCGGGTGTTTGGATAGCGGCTTTCAAAGGCCTCGCGGGCGTGCTGAATTTTCTCCCGCAGCGTGCGTTCGGAGAAGACGAATAGCGGCGAGCCAAAGCGCGCCGCCAGATCTGCCACCGGCACGCCGTCGATTCGTTCGCACACATTGTTGTTCAGGCCATGGGCATGGCGGTTGCGGTTGGCGGCGCTGTTCTGGCCGCTGAGATGCCGCGTGATCGTCGGCGGAGAGTAGGGAAGGAGCTCTTGCATGGGAGGATGCGGTGGAGGGTTCGGGGAAATCAAAAGTTCCGGGATGTGGCCGGATGCGGGATGACCTCGCGCGGCTGGCGGAAGAACTGCCCGCTCGTCGTCAGCGCGGCCAGGTCACGGATGTCGCCTGTCATGTCGATGGCATGGCGGATGAAGAACTTGCCCGGGCACGCGTGGCGCAGCGGCTCACGCGGCTGCCAGCCCAGCGCCAGCTCCAGCGCGGCGGCGGGCAGGTTGCAGTTCAGCGTGGAGGGGAAGTCGCACCAGGCCGGGAAACGCGGATTGATCTCGATCAGGCAGTACTCACCTTTTGGCCCCTCCTCTTTGACAAACTCCAGTTCGAACGGGCCGTTCCACCGCAGCTCGGCGATGAGTGACTGCGCGATGGCGTCCAGCTGCGGATCGCGCACCACCATGCCGCCAAAGCCCTTGCCGCTCGCGGTGCGCAGCATCTTGCGGATGGAGCAGGAGCCGAGCATGCGGCCGGAGCCGTCTCCCAGCCCGATCACATTGTACTCCTCTCCCTGCACATTCTCCTGCACCAGCACCGGCGCGCCCCACTGCTCCATCATGTGCCAGTAGGCGGCCTCGCGTGCGGCTGGAGTCACGGCATGCCTGGCCTCGTAGAAGCGGCCTTTCACAAACACATTCCCGCCCAGGGAAGCCGCCGCCTGATGCAGCGCGCTCACATCCGTCACAGCCACGGTTTGCGGCGTGCGGCAGTGCGTGCGCTCGCACAGCCCGGCCAGCTTGGATTTGTCGCGGCATTTGAAGCTCGCGCCCGTCGGCAGGCAGGCGCGGATGCCGCGCTCACGCAGCTTTTCGGGCGCATCCACCAGCGGTGCCATCTCCGCATCCAGGCAGGGGATCAGCACGTCGAAGCGCTCCACTTCACGAATGTCGTCCAGACGCTGCCAGAAAGCCTCCACACCCGCTCCAGGGTAGGACATGGTGAAGGCCGCATCGGGTGCGTCTTCATCGCTGAAGAGCCCGCTTTCGAGCGAATCATAAACAAGGCCGATGATGCGCAGTTCGGGGTAAACACGGCGCAGGCTGCGGATGACGGCGGAACCTGGCTGGGGGTTTTCACCGCGATGAAGCCCGGTGACGGCGATGACAGGTGAAGCGTTCATGGCGTGGATGAAGTTCAGGGTTGGAAAGAGTCGGGGGCTCAGTTCGACTCGCGGGTCAGTCCCAGATGGGCGAGCTCTGCCAGGAAGGATTCCAGATCCCTCTCCGCAGTGCTGCGGCGGACCTCAAAACGCGTGGTCAGACGGTCGAGGATCTGCAGCCTTGTCATGCCCAGGCTCAGTGCCTGCATGACCACCAGCGCCGTCGGGCTGGCGGTGAAAAACTCGCCGCTCGTGGCGTCAAAACCAAAACCGTCCGCCTGCCAGGTGACGGTGAGAAATTCAAAGGTGTCCTCCGCAGCGCTCGGAGCTGCAGCAGGCACCCTGAAGGGGGAAGGCTCCGGCAGCTGGTGCTGGCTGCCGGGGCGGCTCAAGGCGGAAAGGGGCGCGAGTTTCATGGTGGTGATTGATTGCTTCACACCACTTAGAAGCCCCGCATGTTAACACCACCCCATGGGCAAAGATGAATACGCGTTTATTTTTCGCCTTGCCGGACCTGAATGCGGCGGGGCGCAGGGCCGCCATAACCAGTCTCCTGCGCAGGCAGGCCAAACCTCACGAGAGTCTGGCTGGCCTCACGCCGCTGGCTGTACCACACGCCGTCAGGATCGGTCTGGCCGTTCCACGAAGTGCGCAGGGCGGCAGGGCCAAACTCGAGCGATCCCTCGGGGATGCGCGCAGGCATCCTGTCGTGCCGGGGTTTCGCTTCGACGCGCGGCTCCTGCTCCTTTTTCGTCATGGCAGGTGTGTTTTCCACCTGCCTGCGGGCATGGTAATGGCGCATGGCCACCCACCACGTCGTGGCGGGAATCAGCAGCATTGCGACCACCATCACCCCTCTGAACCAGTTAGGGGATGTCGTTTTCATGTGGGAAACAAATTCGTTATTCCGTTTCCCGCAAGCCCTGCTTTGGCGCCGCATCCCGCCCGGCTCACCGGAACCCGGATGCCGCTTTTTCCACGGCCAGGATCATCATTGCCAGGCTGCGTCCCTGCACCTGGATGTCGATCTTTTCGCCGGCTGTGCGGCGCAGGACCGCCCTTCCCAGAGGGGCATCCTCTGAAATGCGGCCGTTGTCCGCATCGGCCTCGTAGCCGGGCACCACCTGGATGGTGATGTCAGGTTCGTGCAGCGCTGCCAGCTCATTGAGAGGCCGCAGGGTCACATGATCATAGTGATGTATCGAAAGAGTGTTCATGAAGAATAGAAGTGAAAATCAGAAAGGGAGGAGCCCTGCCACGCAGGCAGGCGCAAGCGGCTCCTGCCAGTGCGGCAGGAGCCTTTTGAACGACGGATGGGGTGTCAGGGCTCGGTGGAGCAGACCGCTATTGCCGCGTGGCCAGAAGCGACTCGATGCAGCCTTCAGGCTGCGTGCTTAGCACGTAGGAGCGCACGGATTCCCGTGCCGCCTCCTCCGTGCTGGCCGCCACTTCATAGCAGGCTTCGGTAAATACCTTCCCGAAGACTTCCTGCCGTTTGAACACACAGGTGACCAGCCATGTGGGCCGCTCAAAGCGCAGGGCGCTGCCAACGCTCACGGGTTTGTCATCGTGCCGAAAAAGTTGTTCCAATAGTTTCATAAAAAGAGTGTTTGAGATATGCCTTAACAAGTGAGGGAAAGGCCTGGCTGACGCATCCGTGCGCAGGCAGGCGGCACACGGCGCCCTGCAGTGGTGATCACTGCAAACGCGCGTGCCGTGGGGCATGACCAGAGTGAAGCCTGCACGCCATGAAGACGCGGGCGGGCATGAGTGACGCAGGCTCTGGTACCTGCAGGGGCGCGGACGATCCCGGATCAGGGATGTCCGCTTAAGCTCGGCTTGCCGCCAGTCGGTGGCAAAGCGGATGAATCACGCTGTCTTCGGCCATGCTGGCGAATACTGTGATATGGCGCTTCGTGGGCTTCACAGGCAAAAGCTATGTCCCTAACCCGAAATGGCAAGCCGTAAGTTGACGTCATCCGGTGCTGGGCGTAGCCATCGCCCCCATGAGCTCCACTCGCACTCAGGGGATTTCGCTGATCACAGCCACGGCGGTGGTGGTGGCAAACATGATCGGCACCGGCGTCTTCACCTCCCTGGGTTTTCAAGTGGGGTCACTTCCTTCGGGCTTCGTCATTCTCATGCTCTGGGTCGTCGGCGGCGTGTGTGCTTTTTGCGGCGCGGTTTGTTATGGCGAGCTCGCGGCCGCGCTGCCACGCTCCGGTGGCGAGTACCATTTCCTCTCCAAGATCTTCCACCCCGCCGTCGGCTTTCTCTCCGGCTGGCTCTCCGTCACCGTCGGTTTTGCCGCCCCCATCGCCCTGGCCGCCATGGCCTTCGGCAAATACTTCTCCGGCATCTTCCCCGAAGCCCCGGCCACCACGTGGTCGCTCGTCATGGTGTGGATCGTCACGCTGATCCATGTGGCTGGCATTCATACCGCCGCCCGTTTTCAAAACACCGCCACCTGGCTCAAGGTGACGCTCATCCTCGTCTTCATCGGCGCAGGCTTCTGGTTTGGCAAAGCCCAGCCCGTGCAGTTTCTCCCCGCCACAGGAGACCTCACTCTGCTCGGCAGCACGCCCTTCGCCGTCAGCCTCGTTTACGTCATGTATGCCTACGCTGGATGGAATGCGGCCACCTACATCGTCGGAGACATCCGCGACCCGCAGAAAAACGTCCCTCTCGCCATCGCGCTGGGCACGCTGCTGGTGGCTGGCCTGTACCTCGCGCTCAATGCCGTTTTCCTGCACGTGGCTCCCATGAGCGAGCTGAATGGCAAGCTGGACGTGGGCCATGTGGCCGCCGTGCATATCTTTGGCGAGACAGGTGGCAAGATCATGTCCGGCCTCATATGCCTCGGCCTCGTCTCCAGCATCAGCGCCATGACCTGGGTGGGCCCGCGTGTCATGAAGACCATGGGCCAGGACCTCCGCATCCTCTCACCTCTGGCTGCCAGTGACGAGCGCGGCGTCCCAGTCGCAGGTTTGTTTGTGCAGCTCTCCATCGTCATCACGCTGCTGCTCACCGCCAGCTTTGAGACCGTCCTCACCTGCGTGCAGTTCAGCATCCAGCTCGGCTCCTTTGCCACCGTTGTCGGTTTGATCGTGCTGCGCATCAAACAGCCCGACCTGCCGCGCCCCTACCGCTGCTGGGGCTACCCCGTCACCCCCGTCCTCTTTTTGGTCATCAGCCTGTGGATGATGATCTTCGTCGCCAAAAAACATCCGTATGAAACCCTTACGGGCATGGCGTTGATTTTGCTCGGTTGGATCATTTATTTCATCTCACCGCGTACTCCACGCACCCCATGAAAAAATCACTCGTCCTGCTGCTCGTCCTGGCTCAAGTCGCCCTCGCGGAGCCCCCCACCCCCAACGAGCAGGCGCGCTTCCTCGCAGGCCTGCCTCAGGAAGGTTCCTCACTGGCCGAGCTGGCCAAGCGCGGCGAGTTCAACTCCCACGCCAAGGAGCTCGATGCCACCTGGGCGGATGCCGAAGAGCGCCAGTTCACCAAGATCCGCGAATGGGCGCCCATGGGCCTGCCCGAGGCCGTCAATGACACCTCCCCGCTGCTCTATGTCTTCAGCGGCCCCGACTTCCTGCATGCCAATGTCTTCTTCCCCAATGCCTCCACCTACGTCCTCGCCGCCGTGGAGCCCGTGGGCCAGCTCCCTGATGTGACTCAGCTCAGCCCCGGAGAGCTCGGCTCCTCGCTGCGCAATCTCCGCACCACCCTCAATGCCTCCCTGAGCTTCAGCTTCTTCATCACCGCAGACATGAAGAAGGACCTCCAGGCCACCAAGCTCACCGGCACCCTGCCCGTCCTCTACGTCTTCCTCGCACGCTGCGGCTGCTACATCCAGAGCGTGGAAAAAATCTGGCTCAATCCCGAGGGCAAAATCCTCACCGACAAGGAGACCAAAACCTCCGGCGCTCGCATCACCTTCCTCGGCCCCAAAGGAAAGCACCAGACGCTCTACTACTTCTCCACCAACATCGCCGACTGGGCGCTCAAGCAGGATGCCTCATTCCTCCGCTTCTGCGACGGGCTTGGCACCATGAACGGCTTCACCAAGTCCGCCTCATACCTCATGCACCTGAGCGACTTCCACGCCATTCGCGACTACCTCCTGCACCACTGCCACACCATCACCCAGGACGATTCCGGCATCATGTGGAAGGACTTCCCCCGCGATGCCTGGGACGTGAAAGCCTACGGCTGGTATCCCGGCCCCATCCCCCTCTTCAAGCAGCACTTCCAGCCCGATCTGGCCGAATACTTCCGCACCACCGAAGTCGCCGACCTCCCCTTCGGCATCGGCTACCAGTGGCGGCCCAAGAGCAGCACCCTCATCTACGGCGTCTCCAAGATGATGGTGCGCAAGGCCATCCCCGTTGAAGACGACAAGCCCGTCGCAGCTCAGCCTTCGCCCGCCCAGCCTGTCGCCCCGCCACCCGTCACCACACCAGCTCCTCAGCCCCCCGCCGTTCCCAAAGCCCTTCCCGTTCCTGCCGACGCCCCTCAGCAATAAAATTCACGGTCCCTTCGAAAACAGCAGCCTCAGCAGCTCCGCATCATTCGGCTTTGAATCCTTCGCCAGCCGCACGATGACCAGGTTCCTCGACGGCACGATGTAGAGTCTCTGCCCGTAGGAGCCGATGCAGGCGATGAGATCCGCAGGCGCCGCGCGGCACAGGCAGGCATTGCGCCATGACTGCTGGTGCCACTTTTTGTCCAGCATGGACTCTGCATCCACCTCGCGGCCGGATCGGTTTGCTGCGGCCCGGTTGTTCCAGAAACCGAAGGCAAACGCCGCGTTGGCACTGCTGCCCTGCAGCTTCATCAGCACATCCTCATGCTTCAGCATCCATGTGCCCAGCTCAGACCACTGGCGTGCCGTCTGCATGAACCCAGCCGCCAGCAGCGGTGCTCCGTGCTGGTCCGGCAGGTAGCGCTGAGAGCCCAGCCCCAGCGGCGCCAGCACCTTGCGCTCCAGATAGCGGATGGGCGTCTGCTTCTTCTCCAGCTTGCGCGCCAGCAGCTCATGAAACACCTGCAGCGCCGCAGGCCCGTAGATGAAGGACTTTCCTGGCGTGGCCACCGCTCCGGCCTTCAGCGCTGCGCCAGTGCGGTCCGGAAAGCTGTTCTCGTGCAGGCCAAACATCGGCTCCAGCCCGTGACTGAAATCCAGCAGCTGCCGCACGGTGATCTTGCTCTTGCGTGCATCTCCCTGCCATTCGGTGATGGTGTCTGCCACGCGCTCATCAAAGCTGAACAGCCCCTCCTTCTCCGCCGCAAAGGCCGTCAGCCCCCAGAAGGCCTTGGTGCCGCTGTAAATGCGGTGCGGCTCCTTTTTGGCATGCCCGTTCGCATACGACTCATGCACGATCTTCCCGTTTTGCCGCACCAGAAAGGCGTGCCCGCCGTGCGCGGCCGAGTAAGCGGCCGCAGCCTCGATCCCCTGTGCCGCGAGCGGCTCCACCGCAGGCGCGGCCGTGAAAAAATGCAGAAATGCCAGCAGCGGCTTCATGCTCAAAGCTAGCCGCAAATTCACCGGTTTGCAGTCTCGAATGACTAAATAAAGCCTCCCTCAGCCAGCCCCTGTTCGTCACCCTTTCCACCTGCTGCACCCTCACCTCCCGGTGGACAAGCGCCCATCTCACCGCATCATCTGCGCCGCATGCGCATTCTCCTTGTCGAAGACCAGGCCAAACTGCTCTCCTTTGCCAAAAAGGGGCTGGAGGAGCAGGGCATCCAGGTGGACGCCGTCAGCGATGGCGATGAAGCCTGGGAGATGGCCACCACCGTGCCTTACGACGCACTCGTGCTCGACATCATGGTGCCTGGGCGCGATGGCCTCAGCATCCTGCGCGGCCTGCGGGACAAGCGCAACAACGTCCCCGTCATCCTCCTCACCGCACGCTCCACCCTGCCGGAAAAAATTGAAGGCCTCAATCTCGGCGCCGACGACTACATGACCAAGCCCTTCTTCGTCGAAGAGCTCGCCGCACGTCTGCACACTGTCGTCCGCCGCAAGTCCGGAGACTCCAGCCACCTCATTCGCGTGGAGGACCTCTGCATCAACCTGCTCGAGCGCAAAGCCAGCCGCGCCGGTGAGGAGATCGACCTCAGCACGCGCGAGTTTGAGCTGCTGGAGCACCTCATGCGCAGCCCCGGCCGCGTCTTTGGCCGCATGCAGATCTACGAGCATGTCTGGGGCTACAACATGGACCCCGAGACCAATCTGGTGGAGGTGTATATCCAGCGCCTGCGCTCCAAAATCGACAAAGATCACGACAAGAAGCTCATCCGCACCGTGCGCGGAGTCGGCTACGCCCTCGGCGGCGGCTGAAATCTCATCCCACGATTGCCAATCACCGCAGTCTGGCTCTAACTTGCCCTGCATGACGAGCGCCCAGAGCACCGCCGGTCCGGCTCCCCATGACACCAGTCTCCACCAGTGGCTGATGCTCGGCGTCTCCACCGCGTTTCTGACCTTGATCGGCCTCGTGCTTCCCCATGGAGACAGCGGCGAGGAGTTCCGCGGGTGGTTCATGGCTCATCTCTTTTTTCGCCCGCTGATCGTCATCCTGTGGGCGGTTATCATCATCGAGGGCATCGCCGGCCTTTTTGCCTCCGCCGCTCCCTGGCCCGCGCGCCTCAGGCGCCTGCTGCTCACCTCGCTCCTGCCGCCGCTGCGCATGATCACGGCCAGCAGCAAGCCCGGCGGCTGGCTCTGGCTGCCCGGCATCGGCTGGAAGACTTCCGGCGAGGCCACCTCTGAGCAGCTTGAGCAAAAGCTCGCACTGCCCATGCTCATCCTCACTCTCCTGGTGCTCCCCGTGCTCGGTGCCGAGCTTACCGGGGGAGAGACTTTGGAAAACCACCCGCGCATGGCCCTGGCCACCCATCTGATGACCTGCGTCATCTGGATCGGCTTCACCATGGAGTTTCTCTGGATGGTCGCCGCCGCGCCTGACAAGCTGGCCTACTGCCTCAAAAACTGGATCAATCTTGTCATCATCCTGCTGCCGCTCGTGGCCTTCCTCCGGGTGCTGAACATTTTCCGCTTCACCCGCATGCTGCGCGCCGGCAAGCTCCTCCGCGCCTACCGCCTGCGTGGCCTGTGGACGCGCCTCTGGCGCCTCGCCCTGCTCTTCAAGCTCATCGACCGCCTCCAGCAGCGAGATCCCGGGAAATACTGCGCCGCTTTGGAAAAGAAGATCGCCGACCTCGAAGAGGATCTGGCAGAGCTGCGCACCCGGCTGGCCGAGCAACGTGGCAAGCTCCCCCGCGAGTGAGCTTTTTTTGAAGCTTCTGCAGTTTGACACCCCTGCTGCCTGCTGGCTATAATTACCATAATGAACACCCCGATTGTTCTATTCCCTTTCCCCAAATTTCTTAGCCTCATCTGCTTGCTTCCTACCCTGCTGGCTGCCGTAGCCTCTCAGGCCCAGCAGCTGCCCCCTCAGGTCATCGAGCAGGCCAGGCGTGAGTCCCTTCCTGCGGAAAAGCGTGCCAAGCACGACAACTACCAGGCTGCCGCCAAATACTGGTACGCCAGCCGCAATCCCAAGCACTTGGAGGACATGGACGAGGCGCTGTCAGATCTGCTGCCTCTCGCCACCGCTTACACCTCTGTCATCGACAACTTCCAGAGCTGGGAGGAGGCTCAAAAATACAAGGCCTACCACGATGCCGGGGCCGTACTCCTGGCCAAAGCCTACACCTGCCTTTACTACGGCGACGTCAAAAAAGCCGCACCTGCCGTCGAGCTTATCGAGACCAAGTTCCCCTATGCCATGCTGCTGCAAGAAGATCGTGGCGTCCAATGGGTCCGTGAAAACCTGCGCTACCACGAGCACTGCTGCATGCTCTATGCCGCCATGAGCCTGAAGGTCGTCGGCAAAATTCATTTCCCGCATGAGCGCGATGAATTTGACGGGCGGCAGCAGCGCAAGGCCCTCGAGCACATGGCCGTGCTCCGCCTGCGCGAAGGCAATGTTGACCGCCTGGAGCATTTCTTCACCGCCATCAATCACAGCGAACTCCAGACCTCGGGCGGCGACTGGGCGCTAGACATCATCATGGACGCCATGCGCCCGCTTGATCAGGACTACCAGACTGAGAAAGCCTGGCGCGAGATCCATGACGCCATCCTCATCTGGCAGAAGCAGAAGCCCACCTCCATCTTTGCCCGTCTGGCAGAGGCACGCTTTTTATACAATTACGCCATGTTCGAAGCCAGGCACAGCCGCTCCTTTGCCATCATACGGGATGCCTCCGAACGCGGCCTGAACTTGATGCAGGACATTCCCAAAGCCAGCCCGGCCTGGTACGACACGATGCTCCGCCTGCAGGCCGTCGCCGGCCGGCCCGCTCATGAGATCGCCCCAGTCTTCAAAGAGGGGCTGGACAAATACCCCGATTACACCCCTTACGCCGTCGCTCTCGGGCGGTGCTTTGTGAATGGCGGAGAGATCGGCCGCCAGGTTTGTGCCGAGATCATCGAACAGCTGCAGTCCACTTCCAAAGGGGCTCTGGCCGCACAGATGCTGCGCCGCATCTATTTCGACGGTGATCTGCCGGCCATCCAGCCGCGCCTGAATCTCGACACTGTCGAGCGTTGCATCCATGCAGCCGTGACCCGGTGGCCGGAGAGCTACGAGCTCCGCAGCGATCTCGGCATCCTCGCCGTCACCATTGGTCGGCGTGCGCTTGCCGCAGAAATCATGCAGGGCATGAGCAAGAAGTGGTGCCGATACGCCTGGAAAGGCCGCGAGGACATCGCCATCCTCCTCACAAGCCCTGACACAGCGCACCCCCCACGCGTGGACCCCACACGCAAGACCACGCTTTAAAAAGGCGCTCTCATCACTCTCACTGCCCCAGGCTCAGGTATTCGCGCACTGTGTGGTTCAGCGCCCGGCGTGCCGGAGGGAAGCATTCGGCCACTTTCTCAAACGTCTCCTCCATGGCAAACTCGTCTGCCAGCACATGCCTGCGCGCAGCCTCCAGGTGGCTCACCACCACCTGCTCGTAGTAATCCACGTCCGGCGCGCCGCGCCGTGCCGCACGCCGGTGCAGAAAGTCCGGGTACAGACAGGTCAGCACCAGGAATTGGTTCGCACACTGCACATGCAGGAAGAACTTGTGGTGCCGGCTCGCGTTCTCGATCGCCTCCAGGTAGTCCACGCTGTACAGGCTGTCGATGGCGTGGTTGATGTCATTCGGCCCCTTCGTCGGCGAGCAGCCAAAGTCCGCGCACACCACGGCCATGTAGTCCGCCACCGCCACCTCCTTGATGCCAAATTCCTTCAGCGAGTGTCGCACCACGATGAAGAAAAACAGCTCCGGAGAAAGCAGCGCCGCTTTGCGGGAGACGATCGCGGCGTCAAAGAGCTTGTCATTGTCGAGGATGATCGGCACCGCTTCGGGGTCGTCTATCATCGCATTGAAGCCCTCTCGTCCGCGCTCATCCAGCGCCAGGGTGTCTCGAATGAAATTCCAATCCGTCGGGGTGAAACGGAACCAGCAGCCAGGGCGGGGAAAACGCGTCATGGAGATAAGTTGTGAACTGTCATCTACCTTTAGCATAACGAATGCCAGTTGGTTTTAATCCTTTCGACGGGGGGGCTTGCATCTTTGTTCAATCAGCTGTCAGGGGCTGTCATGACCTCTCGACAGCAGGGCTGATGAGGCACAAAAAGCCAAGGGGCTGCATGGTGCATACCACACAGCCCCTTGCGGAGAATGAATGAGTGATGGGGACTATTTCAGCGCCTTGCGCAGGACGGGTTCGAAGATTTCGGCCTGGCGGAGGAAGCCGAGGTCGGTGCCGTGGGAGGCGTCGTTGGAGCCTTCGGCGTCGGTGCCGTAGAGGGCGTCTCCGCCGATGTAGTGGAGATTGGCGACTTTCTCTTTTTTAAGCTGCTCGTAGGCGGCCTTGAGGGCGGCGTGGTTGTCGTCGTGGAACTTGGCTTTGCCGGGGGTGATCCAGGAGTTGGTGAAGCGGCGATCCTCGACGAGGATGATGGGGATGGTGGTGTGCTTGGAGCGGAGCTGCTTGACGAGCGGGATGCATTTGGCGGTGACATCGGCGGGGCCCATGTTGGGGAGGCAGTCGATGACGATGACGGCGGGATCGAGTTCGTTGAGGAGATCTCCCACAGCAGCGTCCATCTTGCCGTTGCCTGAGAAGCCAAGATTCATGACCGGGCGTTCCAGATGACGGCCGAGGATGGCGGTGTGCACCATGCCAGGACGGGAGGCATTGGCACCATGGGTGATGGAGGTGCCGTAGAAGACGATGGGCTTCCGGCGCGGAGCGAGGCCTTCGAATTTTGCGCCTGCGGGAACGCCGATCTCGAGTTTTTCGACACCGTTGTAGAGCGGCAGGTAGGCGGCGAACTCGTGCTCGCCGGGGGTGATGTCGCTAATCATCACGGTTTCGACATGCTGCTTGTCGGGCTTGGGGCAGGCGACCCAGCGCCACCTGCCTTTGGCATCGCGTGCGTAGAGGTCGAGACCGCTGACGCCGGTGGCGGGCATGGCGGGGAGAGCGAGGTTGGACTTGGAGAGATCGTAGCGGCAGTAGATGGCTTTGGCGTCGGTCTTGAAGCGCACCATCATGCCGGCGCTGTCACGGCTGAGGCCCCACACGGCGGGGGTGACGGTTTTTTCCGCCTTGGCCGGCAGGCGGTCAAACCAGCGCAGGCGCTGCTGGTCTCCCCAGCCGCGACCTTCGACACCCCAGGTGGTGACATCATGCCACTGGGCATCTGCGGGAATGGTGGGGCCTTTGGGTTTGGCAGCAGGGGCCGGTGCCGGTGCTTTGGGGGCTGCGGTCTGGGCGAGCAGGGACGTGCTGGCAAAGAGGGCGAGGAGGAGGGCTGGTTTCATGTGGCGCTTCAGTACGTCGGGCAGCGGGGTGTTCTCACGGTAATCACGCGGAGGCGGCGGAAGCTTTTAGCCGCGCACTTTGGCGAGGGCTTTTTTGGTGGCCTCGCGGGCGGTCTTTTCCCAGGTGGGGAGGGAAGAACGTGCGGTGGGGTTTTTCAGCGGAGGGACAGGGCCGGGGGCTTCAGAGAGACTGGTGGCGACGGGTTTGCCAGTGCGATTGTGTGTGAGGACGCCGACGGTGACGCTTTGAGTAGTGAAATCGGGGGTGACCCAGACGCGGACGACGGCGGTGAGGTGGTTGGTGGCGGCGAATTTTTTGACTTCGGCACGTTCATTGAACGGGGTGAGATGCTGAGGCACCTGCTGCATCCTGGAGAAGGGGATGTAGCTGAAGGCGCGGCTGTCATCCAGCGCGCGCTCCACACCACGCTGAACGGCGAGATGAACGCGCAGCTCCTCGGGGGACTCGGGTTTGAGATGGGGCAACTGCCTATCTCCAGGATGACCGCCTGTGGGACCGATGCCGATGGCTCCGGTGCGCACGTTTTTAAGGCGGCCGAGGCTGCCCTCAGTGCAGGAGGAGAGGGATGCTGCGGCGAGCAGAGCCGCAAGAACAAGGTGGAGGTGCGGACGGATCGAACTCATGCCAGGATATGCCACGAGAGGCAGAATTTGTCATGTGGTAACGGGTGCGGCGACAGCGCTTCATTCCTCCTCATCGTTGTCTTCAGCGTCCGCGAGGGAGCCCTCACGGGAGCGTGCGAAGAGGCAGCCGAAGAGACCCTTGAAAAAACGCCAGGTGCCAAAAAATCCGGTCAACAGAATGGCTGAGACACCGTGGCGGGAAATCGTTCCCGCCCCCTCAACGAGGCGGAAGAAAAAATATAATGCCACGATCAACAGCCCGAGACCCTGAACCGTTTGTTTGAATGCCTCGGTTCTAAGAAGTGAGGTGCGTTCTGAAAGCGCGCGTTCGTACATCTGCCGCGCCTCGTCACTGGGGATGCCATTGACCTCGAGGCGATGAATGACATCGGCACGAGGCTCGCCCCAGATGACCATGCGGCGGGCCCCCTGAAAAATGCGATCCTTGAATTCGTCGGTCATAGGCCGGCGAGACTAAAACAAACCGTGGTTAACGGCAAAGCAGAAACTCCTTCGCGTTCACGAGGCTCCAGGTGATGTCCTCCAAGGCAAGGCGGCGGTCTTTGGCGGAGGCGAGGAGGGACTCGATGACTCTGGCCTCGTCCGGGGTGGGGGAGCGGGTGAGGAGCGCCCAGTAGAGATCGCGGGTGACGGCGGCGTTGTCGGCGTTTTTAATGAGGGAGCCGAGGAGGTTGTATTTTTGCGAGACAACACTGCTGACCACCGGTCCGCTGATGAACTGGAATATCTGGCCGAGGGAGGTGTCTGAGCCACGCTCGCATTCGCAAGCAAGCTCGCGTTTGGGACGGCCAAACTGGACGAGGAAGGCCTCGGGGGACATCGGATCTGGACTGCCACGGCCATTGGCGGGGCCGGGGATCTGGCCGGCACGGAGGCCGCGATCCCAATCCTTGAACTGCGGGGTGACGCGGAGCGCGCCGTAGAGTGAATCCAGGAGCTGCTCGGCAGTGAGGCGGCGGGGCAGGTGGTGGGAGTAGTTGGTGAGGTCGGAGGCGTTGGTCTCGTTGGGCGTGCTCTCCAGCTGGTAGGTGTGGCTGAGCATGATGGTGCGGACGAGATGGCGCAGATCAAAGCCGCTGCGGATGAGATCCTGGGCGAGAGCATCGAGAAGCTGCGGATGGCTGGCGGGATTGGTGAGGCGCATGTCGTCCACGGGATCGACCAGACCGCGGCCCATGAGGTGGTACCAGATGCGGTTGGCCTGAGCCTTGGCAAAGAGCGGATGATGTGGGCTGGTGAGCCAGTTTGCGGCGGCTTGAAGCTCATCTTCCTTGTCTGAAAGCTTTGGCATTTCTGCGCCGAGGAAGCGGGCTTTGGCGGTGTCTCCGGTGCGAGGGTTGGTGATGTTCAGCTTTGTATTGAGGAAGACGAGCTGTTCGCCGTTGAACTCGTGCTTGTCGCTTTTGTCCCGTGGCTTGATGTTTTCGAGGATCTTGTAGTCCACTTTGGCGAAGACGGCGGACCAGTTGTAGTAGTCGTCCTGCGTCCAGCGGTCGAAGGGGTGGTTGTGGCACTGCGCACACTGGAGGCGGGTGCCGAGAAAGACCTGCGCTGCGGTGGTTGCGCGCAGCTCGGGTGTGCGGTTGGCGCGGTAGAAATTGGACTCCGGCTCGTGGTAGGTACTGCCGCGGGATGAGATAAGAGCGCGGACCATTTCATTGATGGGACGGTTTTGCGCGAGGCAGCTGCGGATCCAGCCGTGGAAGGCCTGCGTACCTTTGGTGTCGAGCGTGCGGGACTCCACCTTGAGTACATCGGACCACTTGAGCGTCCAGTAGTCGGCGAATTCGGGACGCGACATGAGGCGGTCGATCAAGCGGGCGCGTTTGTCGCGTGCTTTGTTTGAGGCAAAGGCACGTGCTTCATCCGCCGGAGGAATGAGGCCGCAGAGATCTAGCCAGGCGCGGCGGAGAAATACCTCGTCGCTGCACAGGCCGCCGGGGTTCATGCGCAGGGTTTTGAGCTTGCCGAAGACGTGGGTGTCGATGTAGTTGCCGTGTGGTGGATTGCTCCAGGCGAAAGTCGGATTGGCTTTTACGAAGGTGAGACGCACGGGGGCGGACTGATTGAGGAAGCGAACAAGGATGGCGGGCTCGCCAAACTGCAGGCGTTTGACAAGGCCGCTGCGGCTCACTTCGACGAGGCCGTTTTGCAGAGGCTCGTAGATGGCGCGATCCGTGATGTCGCGCTGAGTGCCGTCTGAAAAAGCGGCCTGGACAGAGAGCTGCACTTTATCCTGGGGTTCATCCAGCACGAGCTCTGCGGGAGTGACGGTGAGCCGGGTGACCTGCGGCGCGGTTTTTTCATCGTGCGGCAGACCGGAGGCGATCCAGGAGCGCAGCACCTGGTATTCCCAATGTTTAGGATCTAGGCGCTTGCCGCCTTCGTGGGCGATCTGGTTGGCCCCCTTGACCAGGATGAGGCTGCGTTCCGGAGAGAACACGTCCACACGGCGGCCGGAGACCTCACGGGCGAGCGCCTTGAAATCGAACTCCGGGTCCTGACCGCGCAGTGAGAGCTTGAAGCCGCCTTTGCCAGTGGCATTGCCATGGCAGGTGCCCAGATTGCACCCAGCCTTGGAGATGGCGGCCATGACGTCATTGCGGAAGGAGACGGCATCGGCCGCAAACACCGACGAACCGGCAAAGACTGCAAGGGTGCCAACAAGACTGGAGACAAGGCGATTCACAAGGTCGCAGATTACGACCTGGAAGCAGTGTCTCTTCCAATTGCGCAGGGCTATTTCACCTGCGGTGGGGATCAAAACGGAATGTCATCATCTTCCATGCCGTCGGTGATGGGGCCTTCACCGAAGTCATCGTGCTGCGGCTGAGGAGCCGGTGCGGGGCGTTGCTGAGGACGCTGCTGCTGGGGAGCCGGGCGCTGTTGCGGACGCTGCTGAGGGCGATTGTAACCGCCGCCACCACCTCCTCCTCCGCCAGAATAGCCACCACCGCCGCCGCCACCACCACCGGAGTAGCCGCCTTCTTCATCGCCACCACCACCGCCGCCGCCTGCGCGGTCACCGCCGGGGCTGCCGAGGAACTGCATCTGCTCGCCCACGACACGCATGCGGGTGCGCTTCTGGCCGGTCTGCTTGTCTTCCCAGGAATCCATCTGGAGGCGGCCTTCGATGAAGACGGGGCGGCCTTTGTGGAGATATTTGCCGGCGAGCTCGGCCATCTTGGACCAGAGGACGACGTCCACGAAAGTGACTTCCTCCACCTTTTCACCACTGTCGGAGGTGTACACGCGGTTCACGGCGAGACCGATGTCGCAGACGGCGCTGCCCTTGGGCGTGTAGCGCACTTCGGGGTCGCGGGTCAGATTGCCGATGAGCATGACTTTGTTGTAGGAGGCCATAATGGGGCACCATTGCCGCCCCCGGTGCCGGAGGGCAAGAATTTTGTCATTCTCGTGACGCTCAAATCCGTGCGATGCTGGGGGGTAATGCAGGAACTGATTGACGGCTTCATCCTCCACCTGGCGACCGAGCGGGGTCTGTCCACGAACTACCAACTGCTGGTGCGGCGGGTGCTGGAGGCGTTTGCCAGCTGGTTCAAAATGAAGCACGAGCTGACTGCTGCGGAAGCGGTGACGACGGAGCATGTGAGCGGTTTCCTTTCCCAGCGGAAGAAGGACGGGATAGCGGCGTCCTCGGCGCGGGTGGAGCTGATCGCGCTGAAGATTTTTTTCCGCTGGCTGCGGGCGCGCAAGGTCATAGCCACTGACCCAGCCGACCCGATCCTGCCCCCCCGGCAGGAAAAGCACCTGCCGGACTCCCTGAACGAGCTGGACGTACGGCGGCTGGTGGAGTCTGTGAAGGGCAGCGCGCCGCTGGACCGGCGGGACCGGGCGATCCTGGAGCTGTTTTACGCCAGCGGAGTGCGGCTCTCTGAGCTGGCGGATGCGCGGCTGGAAAACCTGAGCCTGGAGGAGGGGTGGATCCGGGTGACGGGCAAGGGGGCCAAGACGCGGCTCTCACCCGTAGGCGGCGCGGCGAGGGAGGCCATCTCCGCGTATGTGGAGCATGCGCGGCCCGAGCTGGTGGGCCCGAAGTCGCAGAGCCATATCTTTCTCTCACGCAATGGCACGCGGCTGACCACGGCGCGCATCCAGCAGATCGTGAAGGAGCGTGCGGAGCATTGCGGGCTGGACCCGGCGCGGGTGCATCCGCATCTCCTGCGGCACAGCTTTGCCACGCATCTGCTGAACAATGGGGCGGACCTGCGCGTGATCCAGGAGATGCTGGGACATGCGGACATCTCCACGACGCAGATCTACACGCATGTGGATCAGGCGCGGCTCAAGGAGGTGCACCGGAGGTTTCACCCGAGGGGGTGAGCCGCCACATCGCCCATGCGGGCGTAAACTTCGCGGCCTTCGCGGCTGTGCTCGAGGAGGTCGCTGGTGAACTGGATTTTGCCGGGCTCGAAGATGGTGATGAAGCAGGAGCCGCCGAAGCGGAAGTAGCCTTTCTCAGCGCCTTTTTCGACAGGGGTGCCGGCTGCGTAGGTCTGCACGATGGAGCCGACGCAGGTGGCGCCCACTTCCAGCAGGAGGACATCTCCGAGGGACGGGGTGCGCAGAAGGGTGATCTCGCGCTTGTTTTCCCAATGGATGCTGGCACGGCGGCGCAGGGCGATGGGACTGACGGAGTAGAGAGGACCATTGACCAGCCTGGAGGGGCCGGGTGTGCCCGCGCAGGGGAAATGAAAGCGGTGGTAGTCCACCGGGCAGAGGCGGGAGATAAGCATGCTGCCGTGGGCAAAGCGTGCGGAGAGGGCCTCATCCCACAGCAGGGCGGGGAGATCGAACCGGGTGCCTTTGATGAAAAAGCTGTCACACGCGGCGATGTCCGGCAGCACGAGGTGGCGACCATCGGCTGGCAGCGTGACCACATTTTCCCCAGGGGAGATGGGGCGGGCGTGGGGTGCGAGCTTGCGATAGAAAAATTCGTTGAAGGTACGGAAGGAGTCGGGCGGATCGGCAAATTCGGCGGTGTCCACCCCGTAGGATGCGAGGAAGGGTGCGATCTTGGCCCGGCTGGCGGGGGCGTCCATGCGGCGGCCGTACCAGCGGGAAAAGGCCGCCCGTTTGACCAGGGCGTGCAGGGGCAGGGCGCCGAGCGGGCTCTCGTAGGTGAAGCGCAAAAAGCCCTCGCCGTACACCGCCTCGGTCTCGAGACGCCGGGTGATGCGGTTGAAAAAAGTGATGGGGGCGGCGGGCATGGAGTTGTTCACATAATGCCAAGATAAGAAAACGCTACACGAACAAAACTGGCGACAAACCCGATTCGAGGCATAGTCGCGACCCTTTCCTGACCGATTGTATGACCGAACCCGAAGCCAACCCTGAGAACAAGCCGCAGCCTCAAAGCGGCCTGGTGGACCTTTCCGACCTGAAACTGATGCCTGCGTGGGTGGGCGAATTCGGCAAAGAAGACAAGATCAAACAACGCTATGCGGATGCGGAAGACCGCCCGCAGCGTGGTGACCGCCGTGGCGGTGGTGGATTCGGAGGTCGTGATGACCGCCGCGGACCTCCTCCGCGCCGTGACGGCCCTGGAGGCGGTGGACAGCGCCAGGGTGCTGGCGGCGGATTCCGCCCGCGTGGCGAAGGCGGCCCTCCGCGCCGTGATGGCGATGACCGCCGTGGCCCTCCGCGCCGTTTTGGAGATCGTGACCGCGACCGTGGCGGCCCGCCGCAGCGTGAGTGGGTGGAGATCCCGAAGGATGTGCAGGTGACGATCTTCCCGGACGACAAGTCGGTGGACGCCCTGGCCGCGCACGTGCGCCAGACCGGGCACGCCTTCAGCATGTTTGACGCCGCACGTCTGGTGCTGGCGGGTGGTGACCGATTCATGGTGCGCTTCCGCTGCGCCGAGGAGCGTGCCACGGGCCTGTATCATGTGTCTGCAGACGGCGGCCTTTTCCTGACACGCGATGAAGCGCTGGCGCATGTGCTGCGCAGCGCCGCGCTGGACGAGTACTACCGAGTGGAGGAGATCGAGCTGGAAGCACCGAAGGGTGAGTTTGCCTCCGTGGCGGTGTGCGGTCTGAGCGGCGAGATCATCGCGCCGCCGAGCCATCACAGCTACCAGACGGGTGTGATCCGCCTGCACCGCGAGCGGTTTGCGAACATGTCCCTGGAAGACTACAAGCGCCGCATCCGCGTGGAAGCGAATCCGGAGCTGGTGGCAAAGTGGAAGGAAAACATGAGCAAGGGCCGCCGCTGGGTATGCCTGAAGGGCGAGGTGCCCGAAGGCGGCGAGCCGCTGGCGCTGAGCACCCGAGCTGACATGGAGGCGCATTTCCGCCGCACCTTTGGCAACGATGCCGTGATCGAAGTGCGCGAGGCCGTGGTGCCGGGCAACATCGACAAGCAGAAGCTGGCGCACATCTTTTTCATCATGCTGCGCCAGGCGGTGGATGCCGCGCGCAAGCATCTGTTTGAGATCTCGCAGAAGCTGGGCGCCGGCCTGGAACGCCGTGGACTGAAGCTCTTCAAGCGCCGCGCTGGCAAGCAGTTCGTCTGCCGTGTGAAGCCGCGTGCCATCGAGCCGGGCATGGTGTTCTCTGACCGTCTGGCGCAGCTCGTGGAGCAGCTGAAGACGAACCACGGCATGCCGATGCAAAAGCTGGTGGAGGCCATCGTGCCATCTCCTGCCGCGCCTGAGGGCACGCCTGCTGATGCGCCGAAGCATCCGACAGATGACCAGATCGCCGTGATCAAGGACATCCGCTGGCTGGCGAACGAAGGATACGTCATCGAGTACAGCGACGGCATGGTCTTCCTGGGAGTGCAGGGAGAGCCTGCTGCTGCGAAGAAGGAAACGACATCTGCCAAGGAGCCTGCCGCTGAAAGCGCTGAGCAAGCCGCGCCTGTGGAAGAATCCATCGCTGAGGAAGTGATGGCAGAAGAGGCTGAAGCCGCGCTGGCTGGAGCCCCGGTGGAGGCCGCTGCAGTGGAAACTGCTGAGGAAGAAGCCCCTGCACAGGAAGCTGAAGAGGGGCTGAAAGAGCCTCCGACGGAAGAATCCTTGGAGGAAGAAATTCTGGCTGAAAAGGCTGAGACCGAGCTGGCTGAATCTTCGGCAGAAGAAGGCGCCGCTCATTAAAAAGGAGTTTCCGAGTTTGTCTGGCAAAGCCGCGCATTGAGCGCGGCTTTGTTTTTTTAGACCGCAGTGCGAGTCTCCCCAAGAGAGCTAATGCCAGCGAGTGCTTTCGATGGCCCAGAGCGTTTTGACGCTCTGGACGGCGGCTTTGACATTGTGAACGCGGAAGATCTGGGCACCACGGTTCATGCCTGCGGCGATGCAGGCCTGGGTGCCGGGATCGCGCGCCAAGGCGGGGACGCCGAGGACATCTCCGATCACGGTTTTGCGTGAGACGGGGAGGAGGATGGGGCGGCCGAAGTGGTGGAGGCGCTGCAGCTCGCGGTAGATGGTGAGGTTGTCGTCCCGCTGTTTGGCGAAGTCGATGCCGGGATCGAGCATGATGTTTTCACGCGGCAGGCCCACGCTCTCCGCCAGCACGAGGCGCTGGGTGAAGAAGTGGTCCAGCGTGTCCATGATACTCTCATACTGCACATGGGTGTGAGGCACCTTGGGCTGGCCGACGCTGTGCATGATGAGGAGGCCGGCATTGTGCTCGGCGCAGAGTTTGGCATTGAAGGCGTCCGGCAGGCCGCTGATGTCATTGATGAGGTCTCCACCATGAGGCAGGATCTCGGCAATGACGTCGCTGCGCCAGGTGTTTATGGAGAGCAGCGGGGCTTTGAAGCGAGAAGCAAGCTCCGGCCATTTGGCTAGGAAGGGCAAGAGGCGGTCGATTTCTTCGGAGACGCTGATGGCCTCGCGGTTGGTGCGGGCGCTTTCGGCACCGATGTCGATGATGTCCGCGCCGTCCTGGAGCTGCTGCCTGGCCTGGGCGAGAGCGAGGGTGGGGTCCAAGGTGCCGTCTCCGCAGAAGGAGTCGTCATTGATATTGACGATGCCCATCACCAGCGGGCGGCGGGGGAACTCGATGCGGTGCTGACGGGCCTGGAAGATCATAGCGGCCATGCCTCCGGAAGCGGGACCACCTTGCGCTGGCGTTTCTCGAAGCGGACGGTGGTGGTGTAACCGACACTGCGGACGAGATCGAGGGCTTTGTTGAAATCGACGCCGACGTCCGTGGGGATGTGGGCGTCTGAGTTGATGACGATGGGCACTTTAGCGGCAAAGGCCATCTCGAGCATCTCGCGGGCGGGGTAGATCTCGCGCACGTCTTTGCGCAGGCCGGCGGTGCTGACTTCGAGGATGCCATTGGTGTCCACCAGCGCCTGGATCACGGGTTCGTAGTAATGGCGCAGGTCACCGGAGGGGCGGAGGCCAAAGCGCTTGGCGAGGTCGGGGTGGGCGTGGAAGTCGAACTGGCGGGTTCGGATCATCTGCTCGTAGAGCTTCCAGTACATGCCCCACATGTGTTCGATGTCGGAGGCGGTTTTCCAATAGGAGACGTACTTGGGGTCATCGACGGCAATGCCGTCGTGGATGTAGTGGACGCTGCCGATGAGGTAGTCCCAGTCTGCCATGCCGGTGGTTTCATCGATCCACTTTTGGCGGCCATCGAGGTGGTCGCACTCAAGCGCGAGGCGGATGGGGAAGTCCGGGAGCGCGGCGCGGGCTTCCTCGACCAGCTCAAAGTAGCGCGGCAGGTCGGAGAGGGGCATGCGCCAGTTGTCATAGTACTCCGGCATGGGATTGTGGTCTGAGAGGCCGATCTCCGCGAGGCCGATGCTCTGTGCGTGCCGCGCGTAGTCGACGGGGTTCCCCTCGGCATGCAGACAGAGCGGCGTGTGCGTGTGGTAGTCGGTGAGCATGGGAGTTTTTCGCTGCATTGGGCGCGCTGGCAAGTTGATCGCGCCGCATTTCGCGGGCATGAGAGGGGATCATGCCCACCCTTAAAGCTTTCATTTTTGATCTCGATGGCACTTTGATTGATTCGCTCGCGGACATCGCTGAGTCGATCAACCGCATGCTGGATGGGCGGGGGTATCCGCGCTGCGAGCAGGAGGTGTTTAAGCAGATGGTGGGAGATGGAATGGAGAAGCTGGTGGAGCGCGCGCTGCCGGAGGCGGTGCGCAGCGAGGCACTGATCAAGGTCTGCACCGAGGAATATCGGGCGCAGTATGACCTGCTGTGGCAGGAGCAGACGCGGCCGTATGCGGGCATCGTGGAGATGCTGGCGGAAATGAAGAACCGAGGGCTGAAGCTGGGGGTGATCTCGAACAAGGCACACCGCTTTACCGTGCCGATGACGGAGCATTTCTTTGGCACTCAGGTGTTTGACCACATCCTGGGTCAGCGCGCCGAGGTGCCGCGCAAGCCAGATGCGGCAGGAGCGCATGAGATGGCGGCCTTTCTGGGGCTGCAGACGAACGAGATGGCTTATGTGGGGGACTCAGGGATCGACATGCAGTTTGCCCGCAACAGCGGGATGCGCGCCGTGGGAGTGCGCTGGGGCTTCCGAAGCGAGGCGGAACTGCGTGAGTGCGGGGCTGAGCTGCTTATTTCCCGAGCTGCGGAATTGTTCGATCTTTGCTGAAAATATAGTTTCCGCTGGTACTTGAGCGCCGTGGGAGGTCCGTTAGTGTCGGGGCGCTGTGAAATTTCAAACCTCCCTTTTCCCGATGCGTGCTGGGCTTCTTCTCAGCATGGCGCTGCTGGCCGCCTGCCAGTCCTCACGCAAGCCACCGCCTCCACCACAGGCACCCATGAAGGAGGCGTGGAAATATCCGGGTGAATGGAAGGGCGGCAGCAAGCCGATCACGCGCATGGTCATCAATGTGGATGTGCAGCGCGCCATGCTGTACAGCGGCAAGGAAGAGGTGGGCTGGACCTACTTTGCCAGCGGCATCCCTTCCTTTCCGACGCCGACCGGAGAGTTCAAAATTTTGGAGAAGGTGAAGGACAAGGTTTCGAACTTGTACGGCAAGGGTTTCGACAAGGACGGCAAGGTGGTGAACTCCGACTTCAAGCAGGGACGCGATCTGCTGCCGGAGGGCGGGCACTTTGAGCCAGCGAAGATGACGTACTTCATGCGCCTGACTGGCGATGGCGTGGGCATGCACATCGGGCCGATCCCGCGGCCTGGACGCCGTGCCTCGCATGGCTGCATCCGCCTGCCGAGCAAGATGGCACCGATCCTCTTTGAGCACACGGCGGTGGGTACGCCGGTGACGATCACCGGCAACGGGCCTGATTATCAGACCTACCTGAAGCAGTCTGCCGAGAAGGCCAAGGCAAATGCTGAGAAGCTGGCAGCGGCCAAGAAGAAGGCGGCAGAAGCTGCTGCTGCGGCGACGGCTGCCACGACGCTGGCACCGGATGATCCGAACGGGCCCAAAGGGGCTGCAACACCGCCGCCGCTGGGCGCGCCCCCTGCAACGCCACCCGTGGAAGTGAAGCCTGCGGAGCCGGTGAATCCGCCGCCTGCGAACAACTGAGGGTGCGGAGAGATTTGTGAAGGAGGGGCGGCTGAAAGGCCGCCTCTTTTTTTTGTGCATCCGAGAAGCCAGTGCTGGGTGGGGCGGAGGTTTGTGTCACCGCTACGCGGTTCCACGGGAACGGGGTGGGTGGTGCGCAGAACCGTGGGTTGGCACCTACGGCTACTCTTGTGCCGCCGCTACGCGGCTGCCTGAAACTACGGCTGTCAGTGAAAGCTGTTTTGGATACCCAGCATGAAACAAAAAGGGGAGAGCGGTGAAGCTCTCCCCCCGAGGGTGAATGTGATTCGGGTCTTTGCAGAACGGATTATTTCTTGCCGCCGCCGGCTGCCGCCGCTGCTGCAGCGATGGCCTGCTGCGCCTTCATCTGCTCGATCTGGGCGTCGAGCACCTGGCGCTTGAGGCTGGTGCCGGACTTCTTCGCGTACCACAGCACGAGCGGAGAGGCGATGAAGATGGAGGAGTAGGTGCCGAGCAGCACGCCGATGGTGATGGGCATGGCGAACTCAAGCATGGCGGGATTGCCAAGGAAGAGGAGCACGACCATCGGCGCGAGGGCGGTGGGACCTGTAAGGAGCGTGCGGGAGAGGGTCTTGCAGATGGCCTCGTTCATCAGCTCGCGCATGGTGGAGCCGCTGCCGTTCTGGATGGTTTCGCGGATACGGTCGAAGACGACGATGGTGTCGTTGATGGAGTAACCGGCGATGGTGAGGAGTGCGCCGACGTGGATGACGCTAAGCTCCTGACCGAAGAGAACGCAGAGGCCGGGGACCATGAGCACGTCATGGAAGAGGGCGATGATGGCGCCGAGGGCGAAGGCAAACTCGTAGCGCAGCATCAGATACGCAAAGATGGCCAGAAGGGCGATGATCATGGCCCAGAAGGACTGCTTGGCGAGCTCGGAACCGATGACGGAACCAACGGTGGCGATGCTGGTGCCGGCGACGGTGTCGGACTTCCACTTGCCTGTGATGGCGTGCTGGATGGCGGGGCCGCTGAGCTCTTCACAACGGATGCTGATGTTCTTCGCTCCGGTGGCATCGCTCTTACGCTGGATGTCGAACCGGCCCAGCTCCTTGCCGTTGTCCAGTTTGATGCCTGCGAAGAGGGCCGTGAATTCGGCGTCCGAGATGTCCTTGTCCTTCGCGAGGGTCACATCCACACGGCTGCCGCCGCGGAAGTCGATGCCGAAGCCTGCGCTGCCTTTGACGGCGAGAGTGCCGAAGGAGATGGCGGTGACGACGAGGGAGGCGATGATGAACTTGGGAGCGGAGGAGAGGATGTCGAAGACCTTGTCCGGGATGATCTTGGTGGTGTGGATCTTGTGGAGGAGGTTCTTGTCCACCACCCACATGAAGATGACGCGGGTGACGATAAGGGCGCCGATCATGGAGGAGACCAGACCGATCATGAGAGTGACGGCGAAGCCTTTGACCAGACCGCCGGAGATGACGAAGAGGATGATGGCCGAGATGAGGGTGGTGATGTTGGAGTCGGCGATGGCAGAGAAGGCCTTTTCATAGGCGGCCTCCAGGGCACCGACGAGGGTCTTGCCAGCCTCCATTTCCTCACGCAGTCGCTCGTAAATGAGCACGTTGGCATCCACCGCCATGCCGATGGTGAGCACGACACCTGCGATACCGGGCATGGTGAGCGTGAAGCCGAAGAGGGCCATGGAGCCGAAGAGAATGGCGATGTTGATGACCAGACCGACGATGGCCACGATGCCGGCCAGACGGTAGATGAACATCATGAAGCAGGTGGTGATGATGAGGGCGGCGATGCCGATCCACTTGCCCTGATCGATGGAGGACTGACCGTAGGCCGAGGAGACGGAGCTCTCGGAGAGGATGATCATGGGGTTTTTCAGCGGATTGCTGAGAAGAGTGGCCAGGGTGTCGGCCTCCTGCTGGGAGAAGCCTTTGCCGCCGCCGCCGGAGATTTCTGCACGACCGCCATACTGACGGGCCTGAAGGCGTGGGGCGGAGTGGATCTGGCCGTCAACGATGATGGCCATTTCCTTCTGGTAGTGCACAGCGGCGAGATCGTCGAAGAGCTTGGCGCCTTCGCTGTTGAACTGGAGGGCCACCTTGTTGCCCTCGGCGTCAACGGTGCGGTAGGCCTGGGCGACGTAGCTGCCTTCGATGTCAGGCGTATCGCGGACGAGTTCTGAGCGGTTGATGACGGAGCCGTCCTTGGCGGTGATGGGAGCGCTGTAAGGCATTTCGATCCAGCCGGGCTCTTTGATGCCGCCACGAGCTTTGATTTGCTCCAGCTTGGACTGGCTTTCAGGGTGGACGCGGCGGAATTCGAGGTGGGCCACGGTTTGGATGGCTTTGCGGACTTCTTTGACCTCTTCATCGGTGATGCCGGGCATCTGGATGACGACGCGGTCGCTGCCTTCCGGCTGCATGGTCAGGTCTTTCGATCCATCGGCGTTGAGGCGCTTTTCCAAGATGGCGATGGCCTGCTGCACATCGCTGCTGGTCACCGCCTTGGGGCTGCCGTCTTCGTTTTTGCCGGGGGCAAGCTGGACGATGAACTCGCTGCCGCCCTGGAGGTCGATGCCGAGGGGGATGCCCATGGAGCGCACCGTGTAGATGGCGGAGAAGGCGGTCAGTGCGACGAGGATGGAGCCCACCCAGCGCTTGGTCTTATGTACAGCAGTGCCGACATAGACGAGCAGCATCATCAAGATGGTGGCACCGACAAAGAAGGTGGCGAAGGGATTCATGAACGGGGTGGCTGGCTAGTGGGTTGGGAAAATGAAAAGGGCCTATTAAGAGGCGGTCGCGTCAACGACATCAGACTTTTTCGTCACAGCGGCGATCTTGGAGCGCTCGAACTGGACTTTGACGTTGTCAGCAATCTTGACCATGACGGTGCGGTCTTTGATGCTGGTGATGATGCCATGCACACCGCTCTCCATGATGACGTGGTCATCCACGGCGATGCCGGAGACGAGCTTCTGGTGCTCCTTCATGCGCTTCTGCTGAGGGCGGAAGATGACGAAGTACATCAGCACGATCATGAGCACCGGGAACATCAGCGGGCTGCCAAAGGGTCCACCCTGGGCGCCAGCAGGTGCGGCCTGGGCCAGGAAGAGGGTGCTTTCGAGAGAAATGGGGGTCATGATTCGGTGGCTGAGGGATGGGAATGGTACTTCGCGACGACCTCTGCCCGGAACTCGGCGAAACAACCCTGTTCGATCGCTTGACGTGCCCTGGACGTGAGGGACGCGTAGAAATGCAGGTTATGAAGAGAAATCAACCGCAAACCCAGAATCTCCTGAGCATGAACCAGATGGCGGATGTAGGCGCGTGAAAAGCCCTGGCAGAGCGGGTGGGTGTCTTCGGAGATGGGGCGGAAGTCGCGGGCGTAACAGGCGTTTCGGAGGTTCATCATGCCCTCGTGGGTGAAGGCGGTGCCGTTCCGGGCCAGCCGGGTGGGCAGCACGCAGTCAAACATGTCGATCCCCCGGGCGATGAGCTCGATGACCTGGGGCGGGGTGCCGAGGCCCATGGCGTAGCGGGCCTGATTGGCCGGGAGGTGGGGGGTGACCCACTCGGCGATGCGCATCATGTCCTCCTCGGGCTCTCCCACGCTGAGGCCGCCGATGGCGTAGCCGTCAAAGCCCATGGCCACGAGTTCGCGGGCGGAGCGCTCACGCAGCTCTTTATAGACACTGCCTTGTACAATGCCGAAGTGCTGCTGCGCGCCGCCACCGGTCTGGGGGCGGTGCTCGTCGATCCAGGTGCGGCAGCGCCGGGCCCAGCGGAGGGTGAGGTCGAGGCTCTTTTCCGCCTCTTTGGCCTCGCAGGGGTAGGGGGTGCACTCGTCAAAGAGCATGGCCACGTCCGATCCGAGGGTGGCCTGAATCTCCATGGAGGTCTCCGGGCCGATGAACATGGGGGTGCCGTCCAGGTGATTTTGGAAGTGGCAGCCCTCCTCTTTGATTTTGCGCAGTTTGGCCAGGGAGAAGACCTGAAAGCCGCCGCTGTCAGTCAAAATGGGGCGGTCCCAGTTGGCAAAGGCGTGCAGGCCGCCCGCCTCCTTCATGATCTCCATGCCGGGACGGACGAAGAGATGGTAGGTGTTTCCCAGGATGATTTGGGAATTGAGCGCCTTGAGCTCGTCCGGGTGCATGGCCTTGACCGTGCCCTGGGTGCCCACCGGCATGAAGACGGGGGTCTCCACCACCCCATGCGGCGTCGTCAGCCGCCCACGGCGGGCGTGGGAGGAGGAATCAGTGGCTAGAAGCTCAAAAGACATGGGTGGGGACCGTAAAAAGGGCGCGGAGTCTCGCCGATATGCGGATCGGACGCAACGTCGCCTTGCTCATTTCTCATTCCGCCTTACTCTCGCCGCCCTTATGCTCAGAGCCGGAATCGTAGGCCTCCCCAATGTAGGCAAATCCACCCTTTTCAACGCCGTCACCCGCACCCGCAAGGCGGAGGCGGCCAATTACCCCTTCTGCACCATCGAGCCCAA
>DDFC01000043.1:0-231363 GCA_002336895.1 Verrucomicrobiaceae bacterium UBA1938
GCCGAGTCATAGCCGCGATATTCCAGACGACGCAGCCCGTCCAGGAGGATGGAGCTTGCCTGACGATTGCCTACGTAACCAACGATGCCGCACATGTGAGAGAAAAGAGTGGGGGTAAGGGAGGAGGATGAGAAATGGGGGGAAACGAACCAGGCCCCGCCCCCCGGAGCGCGCCGGAGGTCTGGGGGGCTATACCATACCCCCCACGCAGAACCCACGCCAGCAGTTCGTGGCAGGGATGTTTTTCTTTATTGAAAGGAAGTCCTGCTCCCGGGAAGGAAGGTGGCGACTCGAAAAGGCAGCACCTCAAGCCGGATGGCCGCGTATCTTCAATCCGTCGCTGCTGCGGCTGTTTACGTGCCTTTGGATGAATAGTGCTGCAAGCTGGGCGTCAGACCTCATGGCCATGAAAACGAAACTGCTTCTCCTCCTGACCGCAGGCCTCGTCCTGGGGTCGCTGAGTTCATGCAATGCGCCTTACTACGGCGGTGGCGGCGGCTCGCGCCCATGTTACCGCCGCAGCCCTGGTAGCGGCAGCAACCTGGGCGGCTACCGCGGTGGCGGCGCAGGCGGTGGATTCGGCGGCAGCTTTGGCGGGTTTGGCGGACGATAGTGCCTGGCGCGGGCCATGGTGCAAAGCTGAACGAGCATCGCTTGCGTCTGGCCGTGTTGCGTGAAAAGCTGCGCGCCCCACCCATGACCCCCGCAAAAATCATTCTCGGCACCCGCGGCAGCGAACTGGCCCTCACGCAGACCACCATGGTCACCGCCGCGCTGCAAGCCGCGCACCCGCAGCTCAGCATTGAGCGCCAGATCATCCAGACCAGCGGGGACAAGCGCCAGGACCTGCGCTTCTCAGAGTTCAGCGACGTGGCCCAGGTGGACAAGGGCATCTTCATCAAGGAGCTCGAAATCGCGCTCGCTGACAAGCAGATCGACGCCGCCGTGCACAGCCTCAAGGATGTGCCCAGCGACCTCGCCGCCGGCTTCACCATCGCCGCCGTGCTGCCGCGCGCTGCCATCGAGGACGTGCTCGTCTCCGCGCATCCTTACACGCTGGAAACCCTGCCGCAGGGTGCCCGTGTGGGCACCAGCAGCGTGCGCCGTGCGGCGCAGCTCAAGTTTCTGCGCCCGGACATCGAGATCGTCGAGATCCGCGGCAACGTGCCCACCCGCGTGAAAAAGGTGCTCGGTGAAAACGCGCTGGATGCCGTGCTGCTGGCCGCCGCCGGCCTGCTTCGTCTGGGCCTGCTGAATGCCAATCTGAGCCGCATCCACATCGACACCCACACCCTCTACGGCCTGGTGCTCGACCCCGTGAAATTCCTCCCTGCCGCCGGCCAGGGCGCCATCGCCATCGAATGCCGCGCCGGAGATGAGGCCACGATTGCCGCCATTCGCTCGCTCAACCACGCCGAAACCGAAGCCCGCATCACCGCCGAGCGTGAGTTTTTGAAAATCCTCGGTGCCGGATGCCAGACTCCTGTAGGTGCCCATACCTGGGTCAAAGATGACCAGCTGCACATGGCCGTGCGCGTCTTCAACGAAGCCGATCTCTCCCAGCCACCTGTCGAGCGTGAGGCCAAACGCCCTGTGGTCGAAGCCGCGCAGCTGGCGAAGGATCTGGCGGGCATGCTGTGAGCAGCCACCTGAGATGCGGGCGCTCCTGCCCGCAATCGCAAGCACGAGGCCGAAGCTCACAAGGCTGAAGAATGACCTTCACCAAGGATTAGAAGCCGCTTTCTTCGAGCCCCCGCATTCCACAATCCGCCGGGCGAGGAAGTCGCGTTCCGCAGGCAGCACGGCCAGCTTGAAGGCCTGCTCAAAATGGGCCAGCGCGGCCTCGGTCTGCCCAAGTTCCGCCGCAAAGGTGCCGCAGATGGCGTAGTAGAGGTGGGAGATCTCCAGCATGCTGCGCTGCCGGATGCTGCCGAGCGCATCCAGCCCGGCCTGCGGGCCATGCACACGCGCCACGGCCACGGCGCGGTTCATCGCTGTCACGGGCGAGCCGGTGATGGCGAGAAGCTGGTCGTAAAGATGCAGGATGCGCGGCCAGTCCGTGGATGCGGCATCGGCCGCCAGACAATGTGTGGCGGCGATGCTGGCCTCGATGTGATACACGCTGAGCACCCCGCCCTGCGAGGCCTGATGCAGGCACACGATGCCGCGCCGGATCATGCCCTGATCCCACGCCGAGCGGTCCTGCTCATGCAGGCGCAGGAGATGCCCCGCATCATCGGTGCGCGTGTGCAGCCGTGCGGCATTCAGCAGCATCAGCGCCAGCAGTGCGGCGGCACGCGGCTCCTGGGTGGAGGGATGCTCGGTGACCAGCGTGATAAGCCGGATGGCCTCATGGCACAGGTCGTCGCGCACGAGGCGGTCGCCGGTGGAGGCCTTGTAGCCTTCATTGAAAAGAAGGTAGAGCGTGTGCAGCACCCCGCCCAGCCGTGCGGAGAGCTCCGCCGGCTCCGGCACGGCAAAGGGCAGCGCCAGCTCGCGGATGCGCTGCCGTGCACGCACCAGGCGCTTGGCCACAGCGGCTTCGCTGGTGAGAAACGCGGCGGCGATCTCCCCGGGGCTGAAGCCGCAGAGCGTGCGCAGCGCCAGCGCCGTCTGTGCATCCGTCGCCAGTTCGGGATGAAAGCAGACGAACATCATGCGCAGCGTGTCGTCGGCAAAAGTTTCGTGCTTCATGGCTTCAGCCGGTGAGGAAAGCCACCGCTCCTGCTCTGCGGCGATGCCGTCCTGCTTTTCATTCCAGCGCTGCTCACGCTGCAGGGCGTTGAGGGCGAGATTTTTCGCCACCTGGGTGAGCCAGGCGGCGGGGTTGTCCGGCACGCCACGGTACGACCACGTCTGCAGCGCGCGCAGCAGCGCCTCCTGCACCACATCCTCCGCCAGCTGCAGCCGGTGCGTGCCGAGGTGCGCGGTGAGCGTGGCGATCACCTTCGCGCCTTCATGGCGGAAGAAGTGATCGGCCACCTCACCTGCACTGGTGCCCTGCTGGCTCATGATCAGTCACAAGCAGTGAGCGCGGCGATGCGGCGGACCTCAAGCCTGCCACCATTGCCAAACATGGGGGACGATTCGGCAATGCGCACGGCCTCGTCCATCGATGCCACATTCAGGATGAAGAAGCCGCCCACCGCCTCCTTGGATTCAGCGGCGATGCCGTCAGAGACGAGGCCCGGGCCGGAGACGACCTTGCCTTCAGGGGTCAGTGGCTGTGCCGCGCTGAAGATGCCCTTCTTGGTGAGGTCATCAATCCAGTTGTAAACCTCCTTCATGTGAGCCTGCATTTCTTCAGGGGAATGTCCGGCGCTGCAGGAGCCGCCGCGGACGAGAAACATGTACTGACTGGTGGGTTCGGTTTTCATGGAATGGAATGAGAGGACGGGAGTTTGAGTGAAGATTTTGGACGTGTGTGCCTGAGCATCCGCCGCAGCGCGCAAAACACCAGGGCGCTGATGCACAGCCAGGTGAGAGCACGCATGAGAATGTGGGCGGAGGTGTGTGACATCGTGATGCCGGTGCCGAGCGCCACATACGCCGCGAGGCACATGGGGCATTTGGGCATCAGAGCCAGCACCGTGCCCGGAAGGAGCCAGCCGGCAACCTTTCTGATGCGGCCGGGCCGGCGCGCCTGCCCCGGCTTTTGGCAGCAGCGATGCGTGCTCATGCGGCTTTGGCCTCCTCCGGGTGGCAGGTGCATTTTGCAGCAGAGGCTGCGTCATAGCTGTTGTGGTAGCGCACCCACTGCATGGTCCATTCCAGGCTGTCTTCATCCCGGCCTTTCGGCACCAGGTCGAGGATGCGGTACGTGCCCATCATCAGCTCCACGCCACGACCATACACGGAGTACGTGTGGTAGATCGTGCCATCGGCGTCCTTGTGGAAGACACTGATGCCGGGCGCCTCCGTGCTGCCGAAGGGCTGTGCGGTGTAGTTGTAGTCCACCTTGCCGCTCTCCACCTCCTGCTCGGTGAAGGAGACATGGAAGTCGAAATTGAAATCGCTGCCATTGGACGAGACCCATTCAAAGCCCCAGCCCATGCGCTTTTTGAACGCCTCGATCTCCGCCAGCGGCGCGCGGGACACGGCCAGCATCGTCACATCTCGCGCGGCCAGGTGCGGCAGCATGCAGTCGGTGTGGTCGGCCATGTAGGAGCAGCTCGGGCAGCCCTCCTTCCAGTCCGGCCCCAGCATGAAGTGCTGGATGACCAGCTGGCTTTTCCCCGCAAAGAGATCTGCGAGCGGGACGCGACCGCAGCGGGTGTCGAACGCGTAGTCCTTGTCGATCTTGATGTAAACCGCAAAACGAAATAACCCGCTTCTACAGGCAGAATAACCCGGTTTATGGGTGGGTGGGAGACTTTTAGGGGCTGGAAAGGGCGATTTGAAAGACTTTTAAGGGCGGTTCAAGGCCACTTTTGGGCGGGGCAGGGCTCGGATCGGAGCCAGAGGAGTCGTTTGGAGCAGTGGCAGAGGGTGCTTTGGCAGCGGCCGCGACCAGCGCGTGCGGGCTCGTCCCAGAGCTGGCAGGCGCGGCAGGCGGCGAGGCGGGCGCGGAACATGGAGGCGGGGACGATGGCAGCAGCGTGACCGGCACTCAGTGGGGCTGTGGCGGCGTCATAGTCGGCCTCCAGGGCGGCGATGGTGGGCTCGGTGGGCCGGGGCTTGGAGGGCGGCTGCGTGCGCTGAATGGCCCGAGCCAGGCCCGGGGAGATGATGGCAGCAGCGGGCGAGAGAGGCAGGCCGGTGGGAGTGCATTTCAGGGCGGTTCCATCCCATGCGGCGAGGGCTGCGGGCGCGGAATAAACACCTGGCTCCGGGCGTTGCCGGCGCGGGGCTTCCCAGATCCGGGCGAGCTGCTCATCGGTGATGGGGATCATGGCAGAATCTCCACGCTGAAAACGGCCTCGCTGGCTGGAGTTCCGAAGTTGTAACCGGCATCAAACAACAGCTGCAAGGTCCAGCCGCAGGCGACTTCAAACGTCACCTCCTCGTCACCTTCAAGGGGGACACTCGTGCAGGTTTCCCCGCCCTCGCTGCCGTTGCGTTGGAGATATGGCTGGCTGCTGATCTCATCATCAGGCTTGCGCAGGGTGGCGGTGGCGACCGGGGCGAAGGTGTCGCCGCTGGTGCCAGTGATGGAGACCTTGATCTTGCCGCAGCCATTCAGCTTGAAATCACACTGCGCGCTCGGGCCAAAAGTCAGGTCCGGATCGCCCTCGCAATCACGGCCTGCAGGCAGCGTCGCAGTCCAGGTGCCGTGGGCGATGTCAGAGGCCACCCAGGCGCTGCTAGCCCCTCCACTGACGATGATGTTCGGGGTCAGCTCAATCAGATCGATGCACTTGCTCAGCTTCATGGCGTCAGTTCCGGCAGACTGCGCAGCACCAGGGCGTGCGCCTTCACAGGCTCGCCTGCATCGTCTTCATCACACACATCAGTGTCGCGCAGCTCCACGGCTTTATCAGCCTGCGGCGTAATGACCACGGTACCGCCAGAGATGTTGAGATCGAGGCCGGTGTAGCCATTCAGCTGCCCATAACCGCCCGAGACCGTGTTCTTAAATCCACCCTCAGCCGTGACCTGGCTGGTGTCATCGCCCTGCGTGATGGTAAGGCCGCCAGTGTCGAGTTCAGCGCTGTTGCTGCCGCTGACCTGGCTCAGCGAGGATGCACCATAGATGCCCGTGGCGCTTTCCGCATTGATGACCATCTGCTCGCCCGTGAGGGAATTGGTAGATCCGCCAGACTCCGTGAGCAGCACCTGGGCAGGCGTGATGGCGGTGCTGTTGCCGCTGCTGCTGACAGAGGTTTCCGCGGCTTCGATGATGGTGGTGCCACCACTGCTGCTGATGACGATCTGCTCGTCTGTGACGCTGTTGGTGTTGCCACCGCCGTTGTCATGCAGGAGCTGAAGGAGATCGAGCTGCGTGGTTTTTCCATCCTGCGTGATCGTGAGACCTCCATCTGTATCCAGCTTGATCTCCTTCCCGCTCTTATAGATCTGCAGCCCATGCTCAATACTCAGCGTCACACTGTCACCAGAGTCATTGGTCAGTTCGATCTTGGCAGGTGTCTGTTTGTTTGTCGCGGAGCCGCTGTCATTATCGAGTGTCGTCGCCCCGGGAGTTAGCTTCACCTCATCGCCGGTCTCTGTGTCTTTTACCGAGACTACAGGCTCAGTCTCGGCAGTCATGTCCACTTTATAGGCCGACTCCGCGCGGGTGATTTCCAGTTCCTGAGGGCCAAGAAGAACGCTGTACTTGATGCTGCCAGGGCCAACCAGGTCGTCGAGGCTCTCAGCCGATGGTTCTTCGGCGATGGGCTCTCCTTTGGCCTGCTGGTCGATGTCAGATGCGGGCACCACATTGCGCATCCGGTTGAGGCGAAGCTGCGAAATGTATTCGTCAATGCCGAGGTGTGAGGCCGATCCAGTCTCGATAGTCGTGGTGCCGGTGTCGATCTCACGGGAGATGGAGTGCACCTGAGTCTTCATCGTCTCCCATTCCGTGAGGCCGCCAGTGACGTTGATGACATCGCCGAGTTTCACAGCCTCATCACACTCATCCTTCACGACGCGCAGCGATCCGTCATATTGCGCCACACCCCAGGCCGCGAGCAGTTGAGCGGCCACATTGGTGCTGGTGAAGGTGCTGGCCATCATCGCAGCGGTGGTGCCGTTGGCGATGGTGTAGGCCTCGGAGATCACCTGTGTGTACTCGCCCTGCAGCTTCGTCACAGGCACCAGCATCTTGATGATGCGGCGTTCTTTCTGCGTCGTGGTGAGGATGGGGGCGGCATCTTCATCCTCGTTGGTGACAGTCCTGATAGTGAGATAGCCAGTCACCAGTGCCACGCGAGTATTAGCAGCCAGCCGTGTCTTTGGGATGCCCCCGCTGAGCCATTGCAGTCCGCAGCCTCCCAGATCGCTGAAGCCTGCATTCTCGGGCGCATTGGGCGCAAACTGGATGCTGGAGGCCGTGCCGACCGCGATGTCATCCGCCGATGCCGCGCCGGTATCGCCGTACTCAAACCACCAGTCAGCTGAGCTGACATCGATGGACTCAGACACGACGGTATAATCTCGCGATTTTTGCGGCACCGTCTGCGGTGTCACAGCAGCCGCGCCACCCGCGCTGCCGCCCAGGTCAATCGTGCTGCGCAGAATGCGCGAGCCCGTTGTCTCTCCGGCCTGATCCTGGATGGATGTCACGTTGCCGTTGGCATCTCGTCCCAGGTAGGTGATCTGAATGCCGCGCAGCACGAGGTCATCGCGCTTCATGAAGTCCTGCGACATCATTACGCTGCCGTCCGCAAAGGAGTACGTGCGCACCGTCGCAGCAGCGCGCTTGACGAAATGGATCTTGGGTGGCGTGGTGCTGTAGTCCCACTGCTGGATCACATCTGGTGCCCAGCTCAGCACCTGGCGCAGAGCAGCCTCATACGTCATGTTCTGGCCTCTCTGAGGGATGGGTCGGGCGGTATAGCCATCGCCGATGAGATCTCCCATCTGCATCACACCGCCACCAAAGTAATTGTTGGCCAGGCCGATGAGTGTCGTGATCTGCTGTCCTACATTGATGCCCAGCCAGCCCACCCCGGAGGTGATCTCGGCAAACAGCGCCACATTGCTCGACTGCTGAGTTTGATGAGTCTCGGCCAAAAACCACGGCTGCAGGTACTGGCCTTGGGTCAGGTAGTACCAGGGATCTCCAAAGCGCAGCTGGATCATCTCGCTGTTGCCAGCGCCCTGCCTGCGCGGACTCAGGGCCACGCCTTTCCACTTCACCACCCCGTCGAGTTTGAGCGTGATGGGATCTTCGTAGCTCCAGGGCAGCGTGCCCAGCATGCTCCCTGGCAGCGCTGCGGTAAAGGTGCCCATGCTGAGACTCTGCTCAGTGATCACGCAATGAGTCAGTCCCCATTCCTTGAGGCTCTTCTCAGTGGTGTCGTAAAGCAGAGTCCAGGTGCCCATGGCTCAGAGTGTGATGGCTACAGAGACGGATGCCCCAGGCGTGAAGAGGTCAAACTTGGCAGGGTCTGTGACCACCAGCGGGATGATGGTGCCCGGCGTGATGGCGATGCCATCGACCGGATTTTTGAGCGAGTCCGGGGCGATCTGCAACCTCACACTGAGACGCTCTTTTTCGCCGGCGGCGGTGATATCGCTTGTCTTTCGGATCGGGGACATCACGATGGTTTGATAGGTGCGTGTGGTCATGGTGGTGATCTAGTTGGATTGCAGCTTTGCCAGCTCCGCCTGCCTGGCTGCGATCTCCGCCTGCAGGGCCGCTGCGCGGAGCTGTTCGGGGGTCTGCGTTGCAGCCTGCAGGTAGGTGGTCACGAGGGCGATCTTGCCCGCTAAAACAGCCCGCTGAGTGTCATCGGTGGCGGCATTCAGCGCGGCTTGAAGAGCTGTCAAATCCGCATTGAGCTGCGTCTGCATCTGCGCTGCGAGGCTGTTACCTGTGAGCTTGGCTTTTTCGAGATCAGCGATCACAGCGTCAAGCTGCTGCTGGCTGGCAGCAGCCTGCGTTGCCAGGGCCGCAGTGTGGGCCGCAGTCAGAGCATCCCGTTGCTCGATGAATGCGGCTTGGACCAAATTCCACTGCTCGGGTGTCAACGCGGCCTGAGCGGTTTCGGCGGCAGATTGCGCCCTGGCAGTCAGAGCGAGGAGGAACGAGGCGATGAGGATGAGCGGTGTTTTCATGGCGTTTTTGATCATGGATTTTCAATGAGGAGATAAGTGATGACTGAGGTGTCCGTGACGCTATCGGAATTGATCGTGAAGCTGGAGCCCGCTGTGAGGGTGTAGGTCAGATTGCCCAATGTGCCGCCAGCGGTCTTTCGGGTCAGAATGACGAGCGTGTTGCTCGCCACAGTGGCATTTGAGACCGTGGCCGTGCCTGCCACCAGCGTGGCATTTCCAGCGCGTTGATTCGTGCCTGACGGCACTGCCATCGGGCTGGCCATGACTAGATTGCCCGTCGAAGTCAGGATGCCATTCGTCCCATCAAATTTGATCCCGACGTAAAGGTTATCATTCGACAGGCCATTGGCGGCGATGCGAAGCTCTTGTGAGCTGCTCACTCCAGTCATCCAGATCACACCAGTAACCGGAGGCATGCCATAGTGGCAATTGTAGAAAAAGACGTCGTAATTCCAGCCAAACCCAGATGCATCCATATAATTGATCCCGGCTCCTGTCCCATAGTACAAGTTGCCCACCGCCATGCATGCCCCGTATGCACCTCCAGTCATTTTGTAGCTGCCAAAATAAACTCCACCATCCGCGTCCACGCGGAAATTTGAAGACGGAGTGTAGGGCCCCGCGCCGACGCCATCCGTCTTGATGTCGAGCAATGTTCCAGAGTGCCCATTGATGGCCAGCCCGGTGCCGTCCGTGTTCCAGTTGCTGGCGGCAGTGGCAGCTGATGGCTGGATGAGAACATGCGGCGTGGTGGTGGTGCCGCTGCCTCCAGAATACCATGCACCAGAAATGTATCTCGCAGGTGTCGATGCAGCTGAGGCTGCAGTGATGTTGCCTGCGGTATCGAGCCATTGAATGCCCGATGTCACGGCCTTCAGATTGGCCTCGCTCGGCGTGGCAAGCCAGGTCGCCACACCCGTCCCCAGCGCGGTCAGCCCGGTGCCGCCATTCGCCGCCGGCAACGTGCCGTCCACCTCACTCGCGAGACCGATGCTCGATCCGAGCACGGTCGTGTTGGCATCATAGGGCTGCACATTCACACCGATGGCCACCCCCAGCGCGCTGCGCATGCCGCTGAAGGTGCCCGCATTGATGAAGGTCTGCACATTACTGCTCGGGCTCATGCTTCCCCAGGTGATGAGATCGCCGTCATAGGCCTGCACATTGGTGTTGATCACGAGGCCCAGCGCGCTGCGCATGGCCGCGTAATTGGCGGCTGCCAGAAGACTCTGCACATCCGCAGATGGAGTGATGCCTGCGTAAGTCGTCAGGTCCGCATCGTAGGCCTGCACATCCGTGCCTATCACGAGCCCCGCAGCCGTGCGCAGATAGGATGCCCCCGTGAGAGTGAAGCCGCTCTGCAGCACCAGCGTGCCAGATGCAGATACCGTGAGCGAGTGCGCCCCGGTGGCAAGAGATTCGGTCAGCGTGTCATCAGCGCCATGCTTCGTCACAGCCTCGACGGCATGCAGAGCATGGCTCGTGATCAATGCGGCGAAGAGAAAGATGAATAAGAGCGGTTTCATGGTCATTTGAATGCGGTTAAATCAGGCGAAGCCAGAATTTGGGGTTGGTGGTGGAGTCGAAATCATCCGGCAGCACGCGGCCAGCAGCAGCGTCTTCCGTCTCATCGGTCCAGGTGCAGAGCTTCCAGCGGTGCGGGATGCGGTCTCCAGAGACGAGCAGATCAAAATCCACGTAGCGACCAACGGCCACGTCTGTGGTGATCTGCGCATCGAGGTCTCCCGCTGCACCTCCGGTGAGCCCTGTGAGGCTGAGAATGTTGGGGTAGCGTGGGTCCATTTGCGCGATGGGGCTGAGGGTTGCTGTGGTTGGCTCAGTTGCCTCCAAACTGAAGGTGAACTGATTTGTCACCCCCATGCGTCTCACCTGGATGCTCGTGATCCAGGCCGCTGCGTAGGTGATCAGTTGCTCACCATGCTGCTCGGTCAAGATGCCGCCCTTGGGGCAGGTGGTGGCGATGGTGCGGCTCTGCAGCAGCGCTGCCTCCAGCGAGGCGCAGGGCGGAAAGGTCACATCATAGCTCAGCGGGATGCTGCGCACAGCACGGTCTGGAAACGCCACCGGCCATGCGGCACGGCAGGGTGTCTCCACCTGCGTCCGCTGCTGCAGAGTGACAGACTCCTCGCCCAGCACGCGGGCGGTGCGGTCATCGCCATTGGCGATCTCAAAGTCGTCGAGCTTGATGATCATAGCTGCGCGCTCCTCACCTGGGCTTTGAGTTGTTCGACGGCCTTGTTGAGCTGGGCGATCCTGGCGTCTTGAGATCCGAAGCGCTGTTTCAGCAGCGGCCCCAGTGCGATCACGTTTTGCACGACAGCATTGAGTTCTTTTTCCGTGGCACCGTCCTTGAGCTTTGCCACGGCATCGGCCAGGCCCTTCCCAGCAGAGCCTAGATTGCCTGCGAGATTGCTCAGCGGTGCGATGATGTTGGAGGCATCCACCTGGGCTTCAGGCTGGCCTTTGGCCTGCTTCTTCCGTGCCTCCTCCATGCGTTCACGCGCAGCGATCGCAGCGGCACGCTCCTCCTCCGGCGTGGCATCGGGTCCGAGCTTCAGCTTGTCGGCTTCGTTCTTCTTTTTGGCCGCCGTGGTATGATCACCACGGCGCTCAGCTTCAGCGGCGTCGTTTTCGAGTTTTCGGCGCTGCTCATCGCGGGCGTCCTTGACGGCCTTTTCATCGGCTTCACGTTTGGCTTGCGCGGCGGCAGCGCCTGCTTTGGCAAATTCCTCGGTGTCCTTCAGCTCGGCGGCTTCGAGTTGTTTGCGGCGCAGAACGAGCTGTCGCTCGCTCTCAGCCTGGGCTTCACGCAGCTGCTTCAGCTCTTCCGTGGCTTTGATGAGCGCCTTCTCGGCAGCTTCACGTTCGGCATTTATCTTCTGCTGGTCCTCCATCACCTGCTCATAGAGCTTGGCGGTGCCGTAGATTCCCTGCTTGGCCTTCTCGGCAGCTTCTTCCTGCAGCTTGGTAAAGGTCAAGCCCTTGCCGGTGCTCAGAGCTTCACGGTCTGCGGCGAGACCGATCTGAGTTTGATCACGCTTGGATGAGGCTTTGTCGATCTCCTCTTGAAGCTGCTGAGCCCGTGCGGCCCGTGCCATCGCATCGCCGGAATTCATGGCCGGACGGGCGCGGTTAAACTCCTCCATCTCGCGCTGCTGGCGTTGCAGATCGAGCAGGCGTTTTTGTGCGGCCTCGGCCTCGGCCACATGCTTGCCCTGGTCGCTGCGGTCGCCGTAGTTCTCCGCAAGTTTGCGTGCATCAATCTCAGCCTGCCCCTTGCGGCCTTCGGCGTCGTCCTTCTGACGCGAGACATTGCCAAACTGACGGCGCAGCAGCTCGTCCTGGGCTTTCTGCGCTTCCAGATTGAAGCCCGCCTGCTCCAAAGCCCCTGCGCTGTTGATGGCGCTTTTACGCGCATCGAACTGGCTGTTGATGGCGCTCTTCTCCTCAGAAGTCTTGGCATTGGCCAGGGCGTTTTGGCGCTCGATCTCCAATTGGCTGTTCGCCATCTGGTTCTGCGCCTCGGCAAGAGCCTTGTGGTAGTCCACAATGGAGGAGACCTCTCCCTTGATCTTCTGCCAGGCCGTGACCGCACGCTCCACGTTGTCAGCGTAGCGGCTGAGGTCAGTATCAAAGGCTGCTTTGGAAGCCTCTGCAGTGCGCTTTAAAGCGGCCTGCATGTCTTCCAGCGAGTCCGTGACTTTGTCCGTTTCCGCCTTGGCCTCCTTGGCTCCTCCAAACTTCTCCCACAGCAGATTCACCGCGACCGCCGCGATGCTGACGACACCCGTCAAACCGGTGCCGAGCCCGAAACCCATGAGCAGCTGCGGAATGTTGTTGATGATTCCCTTGAGTCCGTATTGCAGGTCGTCAACGAAGTAGGCCGCAGTCAGCGCCGCACCGCCGATGTCGCGCTTTGCCCCCTGCATGGCGCTGCCGAGAGACTTGGTGCTCTCCACCGCTTCACGCGCCAGCCTTTCCTGCTTCAGCCGCGCCATGATCTGCTGTTCGAGCAGCTCCGTCTGCTCTTTGAGCCGGATGCCTTCCTGCTCCATCGCCAGCTGATCCTCTTCACGGCGGATCCGCTTCAGCGTGGCGGCTTCCTCCTCCAGCTTCTTTTCCTCCAGAGCGACCTCAAAGTTCACCTTGAGCTGGCGGATGCGCCGCTCTTCTGCCGCCGCATCCTCCATGAGCTTCTGTTGCAGCTGGGCGATCTTTTCCGCCACCTCCTCGCCACTGGCACCGGTTTCCTTCAGCGTGGCATTGAGCCGGTCAAACTCATCCACCACATGGCCGATGAATTTCTTGTCAGCCCCGCCTGCCTCCAGCGCCTGCGAGAGACTCTGCTTCATGTCGCTGAAGAAGGCGTCATAATCATTCCTGGCCTGCGACGTCTCCGCCGTGGCCTTGAGATTGATCTGCAGCGTGGTGGTGGAGTCTGCCATGACGTCAGCTCAGCTCGGGTTCCTCCTCGGTCTCGATGCCCAGGCGCAGGGCCTCGCGTTTGCCTTTCAGCACATCGATGAGGGCATCGATGAAAAGATACTGCTCCTCTTCGGGCAGTGTGACTTGATGAAGCTCCACCATGTCGATGGACTCCTGGTAGGCTTTGGCGGCTCCGCTGCTCATGGGGTGGGGTGGGGCGGTGTGCGTTTAGGATTCAGGCGCGGCCTCGTCGATGTAGAGCATCTCCGTGCGCGCTCCGGTGGTGATGGTCTTGGTGCTGACCAGGTTCACCTTGCCCACAGTGCGCTTTTCCGAGTCAAACTGGAATGGCTCGGCGCTGGACGGCACCATGTTGCGCGCGGCGATGTAGATGCCCGTGCCCTGAGCGATGAAGTCGGCCTTCACATCGCTCTTGCGGCCACCCAGGGCCACCCCGTAGCCCAGGCGTGCCATGACCTCGGAGCGCGTCACGTTCATGGGGCTGAAGCTCAGCTCCAGCATGTAGTCTGCCAGCACCACATTGCACAGGCCCTTGCCCATCACCACGTCATTCACCAGCTTGGGCTTGCTCTTCAGGCTCCAGCCGGATTCATCGAGATCGATGGCATCAAAGGGGCTGGCACCCCATGAGCACTGCCACGCCGGCGTGATGGCCTTGGTCTGGTCAAAGGCGCTGGCACCCGGGTAGCTGACAGACGTTTCGGTGAGGAAGGCCGCCAGCGTGCTGGGATCTCCGCCGATGGGCAGGATGCCCCACATCTCCACCTCGCCCCACACGGTCTTTTTGATGTCGCCGCGGATCTCAGGCTCGGCATACAGCGCTGCGGAGAGGATGCGGATCTTCTTTCCGCTGGTGGTGTGGATGTCCAGCGTCTTGTCCGTGCTGGCAAAGATGCTCTGCCCCAGGGCCAGTGCGCCAAAGGGATACAGCAGCGCGGCCGCTCCGGCGCTGAACTCCTGCGGAATGAACTTCACCTTGACCATGCGGCTGGTGGGGATGCGGTCCAGCTCGCCAAACATCATGCTCGGCAGCGGCGTGGTTTCCTCGACCAGCTCCACACTGATGGAGCCCTCCGAAAAGTAGGTGGCAGGTGTGCCGGCGGCGTCATAGACGATATGGCCGGTTTCACGGGTGAACAGAGTGCGGTTGCTCATGGCTTTGGATGGCGGGTGTGTTTAGGATGCGGTGATCTCGTAAAGGCGGTCGTTGCTGCTCTGCATGGCATCGGCCTCGGCGGCACAGCGCAGCATGTAGGAGCCAGGATCCAGGGAGATGGGACCGGTGTAGAGCAGCGCGGCGGCATTCCCGCTGCCCGGGTAGCCGCCATCCAGCGTGTAGTAGATGCGTGCCCCCTCCGTGGTGCTGCTGAGAGTCACCTGCGCATTGTCCTGGCTGGCGATGACCTCGGCGCATTTGGCACGCAGGGCCACGCGCACCGCGCATTCGCCATTGATCTCATGCACGATGAAGCCCGGCAGCGCGATCTCTTCCACGGCCTTGGCCGGATCACAGCGCAGCGGGTTGCCCATGCGAAACTGCCGCGTCTGAAGAAACTGCGCCACATGCAGCGCGACCTGGGATGAAGTCAGGCCCGTGCCCCCGGCGCTTTCATTGAACATCTGCGCCTCGATGGCGCGCACCTTCCATTTCAGGATGGTTGGCAGCGTCATGTTCTGCGCGCTTTCCAGCACCACGTCTGGCAGCATCACCACCAGGGCCATGCCGCTCTGGCCATTGCGCTGCGAGATGCCTGCCAGCACCTGGTTGATCTGATCATCGATGGCCACGGTGTCTCCCACAATGGGATTCCCCTCTTCATCCTTGGGCAGCGGCGTGCGGCGGCGGAAGATCGAAACGCCCGAGATCTCTGCATCGCCCAGAAGGGCAAAGTAGATGTCATCTTGCAGGTTCTGGATGAAGTCCTCGGTCACGCGTTGCGCATTGTCCGCCCGCGCAGCCACACACACACCGCGCCAGATCGGCCAGTTACGAGCCCGAGGTCAGCTTGCGGATCATCTCATCCAGATGAGTCTCGGCGGAGGCCTCCACGGTCTTGAAGATGTCGGTTTCGCTTGGCAGCAATCCGCGATCCTGCGGCAGCACCACGCTGCGCTTGAGCAGAAAGAGGAACTGCATCTTGCCATTCACACGTCTGGCCAGAAAGGCCGGTCCTGCGCCGCCTTTGCTTTGATAAACGAAGAGCCCGTCAAACTCACGCGCACGCCGGCCATAGGCTTCCTTGGCCCAAGGGATGGTCAGCATCTTGGCCGCCACGGCGGTGACGGTGACGGGCTGAAAGGTGCGTTTAAAGATCTCTCCAGAAACGGTTAAAAGGATCTTTCCCGGGCTTCCAACCGCCTCCACGCTGCTGGCCTTTTTCGTCAGGTATCCCGTGGGTGTGGCTCCGAGTTTGGCGGCGGTCTTGTGACGCGTCTGCGCGGCTTTGGCGATGTGGCTGCGCGTCAGCTCCTCCACATCTGCGGCGGTGCGTTCGGCAAAGGGCAGCTTGTCCGCCTGCTCCAGCACCTTTTGCAGTTCGGTGAATTTCGTCTCTCCCTTGAACTCGATCTTGAGGGCAATCGCGGGCATGGCGTCAGAATCCTCGGGTGGCGGTGATCTGCTCAAACTTGGCCTTGAGCTTCTTCAGCCGCGCCAGCTTGTCGGCATCGGCCTCAGACAGCGTGGGTCCGGCAGGCCGCATGGCCGCGCCCAGCGGGCCAAACTGCCGTTTCAAATAATCGCGCACCATGGCTTGCGTTTCAGTCACAGGCTCGGCTGCGGGTGCTTCCGTGATCAGGCCCACGTCCACGCATTCCTTGCGCTTCATGAAGCGCCAGCTCATGCCGCTGTTAAAAGCGAATGGCGGGTGATCCACATTCAACGCATCCGGGAAGAGCGCACTGCTGCCCAGAGCCGCCCAGATGGGAGAGCCCTGCAGCGCCATGAGCCGGTCACGCAGCGCGCCTTCCCAGTTCACATTATCACCCGCGATCTGCCAGCGTGCCTCCCAGTCGCGCCGCCATTCGGCCTTGCGTGCATCCTTGATGCGCACCAGCTCGATGCCGGGCAGGAAGTCGATGCGCTGCAGATTACGCAGGCGCATGCCCAGGCCACGCGCCAGATCGGCCTGTGTTTCAAAGATGAGGTTGAGCCGCTTCTCACTGCTCAGATCCTTGATGGAGCCAGCGGTCGCAGGCGGGATGCCAAGCTCTTCATCTCCAGGAAATCCCGTCTCAGGCATGTAGCCGGCGCGGGCCAGCGCCTGCCGTGCCTCGACGCGCAGCTGCGCCAGGTCATTGTTGCGGCCCTCTCCCTGCACATGGCGTTCCACCAGTTTCTTGAGCGCATCCAGCGCCTGCAGGTTCGTCCAGCGCGCAGCGAAGAACACACGCTCTTTCATGCGCAGCATCATCTCCTGCAGCTCCACGCTGCCCAGCCCCGTGGGCAGCAGCCCGCGCTCCTGCGCCAGCTTCACCGCCAGAAAGATGGGGTCTTTGTCGGAGAGGGTCATTGTTTGCGGGCGATGAGCTTGGAGGCTGCAAACTGAAAACGATGCTCAAGATGCAAAACGGTGATCAGCTTCGAATCCTTGAAGAGGTAAACATGAGCACCATAAATGCGCATGTTGTTGGCTGTGCGTTCAGCCATGTAGAGACCGTCAAGGTAGCGCTTTAACCGGCCTGAAGTCTCTGAATGTTGCAGCCCTTTTTCCAGCGCCTTGTCAGCCATTCGCTGCGCAGCCTCGGCATTCCAGCCACAGCGCTCTTTGCAGCGTTCAAAGGCATGCTCTGTCAGGATGGCATGCATCGCCTCACCGCACCCCCAGCGCCTTGGTGAAGTCTTCAAACTTGCTGCGGATTTCATGCCTCGCATGATCCATGCCGGCGCGGAAGAGAATGACCATGACATCACGCGGGATCGCAGAATGTGGGATCGTGACGCGGAATTTCACCCCCTGGGCTTCGCTGATGAAGTCAGACTCCTGACGCAGCACGTCCATGTCAAAGAGCCGCAGGCCGAGCTGTTTGCAGAGCTGTCCGAGTTCCTCGCTCATGTCAGGCCCTCCAGGTGGTCGCGGCTCATTTGATTGAACTGCGCCGGCCGCGCCACTTCGATGTAGGGGCCAGCAGCCTGATCAGCCACAGGCGCGGGATCGGTGGGCGGCACGATCTGCAGCTTGTCCGCCGCCATGTCGGTGAGCGTGCGATTGGCGGCGTCGTAGGCCTTGACGCGGATCTCATCCAGCAGGCTCTTCATCCCCGGCACGCGGCTGATGAAGTCATAAACCCACAGCGCCTCAAAGGCGCGGGTGGCCTCATCAGGAATGGTGCCCTCAGGCCCGCGCCGGATGCGTTTGGGAATGCGCCCCCGGATCTCCGTCACGAGCGCATCAATGCGCGCCTGCCCGAGCTGATCTGCCGTCTGCCCCGTGTTCCGCGCAGCGCTGCTCAATGAGTTCCACTCAGGCCCGGTGAGGCAGAGCTTGCAAAGATCGAGTGTGGGGGTGAACCAGGCCATGGGGTGGGATGAATGCGCGGGTGATTATTCAGTGGCAGCTGCGGGCTTCAGAAGATCACGCACCTCTTTGATGCTGCCGCAGGATCCGACCTGCGCGAGCAGCGCCTCGGCTTTGTCAGCGCGCTGTTTCTCTGCAGTCAGTTCCGTCTGCAGGTCCGCGATGCGCTGCGAATCACGCTCGATCTGCGCGGCCTGCGTCTCAGACAGCGTGCGCAGGCGCGAAATCTCGATGCCATCACCACCAGACAGTCCCGGAATGTCGAGATTGATTTCAGGAAGCTCGACTTCGGGGTCGATCTCCAGCGCAGCCTTGCTGGCGGCTTCGGCATTTTTCAGCGCCTGGACAAATAGCGTGCCGCAAGTCTGCGCGTGGCCGATGGCATCTTTGGCGGCATGCTGTGCGGCGAGGATGGGCGGATTGGCGGCATCATGCGCCAGCTGTTTGGCGATGGCCTGGGCGGTGATGGCATCAGAAAGGCCGGCGCGTTTCTTGGCAGCCCACTGTTCAGGATGGGCGGCTTTGATCTCTTTGATTTGATCGGGTGTCATGGCGGTGTGTGTGTTTGGGATTCAGCGTGTGCTCAAGACTGCGCACCGTCCCCCAGACGATGCGCAGTGTTTGAACCCACTCGGTTTAGGATCAGGAGTAGGTGATGGTCTTCTTCTGGATGCCTTTGGAGCGGGTGATGATGATGGTCTCGAACGCATCGACCGTGATCTTCACGCGATGGCTCTGCACCTCGACCCACACGCGGATGCCGCCCTGCTCGGTCACGTAGGTGACGCGCTTGATGTTAGACGGATCGCGCAGCGTGAGGCCGGGCATGGACTCATAGGTGTAGATCTTGTTGTCCAGCACACGGGTGAGCGTGCTGTTGTCGCTGCGGTAGCGGCTGCGGCTGTTGATGACCTTGTCAGCCTGATAGACCTCAGGCATGTCCTTCAGCATCAGCTGCGCGAGGCTGGCCCCGTTGAAGCGGCCCGGCTGGCTGTAGGCGCGGCGGCGCTTGAGCCAGACGCCCTGGCCAAAGAGGACGGTATTGTTGTCCACACCGCTGTCAGTACCACCGGCATCGATCATGCTGAGCACGTCGTTGTCAGGATCGCTGGTGCTGCTGCCCCAGTTCACGCTGCCCCCATCCGTGGCGGCGGCATCCAGCAGCGCGACCGCATAAGCGATCTGGCTGCGGCGGATGATGTCGCGCAGGCGTTTGACTTCACGCTCCTGGATCAGCGGGATGAGGCCGCCCTGGTTGATGTCCAGGTAGCTCACGAGGCCGATGTTCTGGCAGCGTTCATGATCTTCCACACCCGTGGGCACCTGGGCGATGGGGAACTCGCCACCCGTGGGGCGTGCGATCTGGCCGAGCTGGCGGGTCTGGAACTGCGCGGTTTCATCTTCCTGCAGATAGCTGAAGAGGATGGAGCCGGAGGGCACACTCGGGGCGATCTGCTCAAGCAGAGCGTCGAGGCTTTCAGGGTCCTGCACACCAGCAGCATAGTTGGTCAGCACCTGGGACAGACCCATGGGGCTGGTGGCAAGGTTGCCGTCATTCGCGGCCACAAACTCCTGGCCGGATTTGATGGCCTCCTGAATGCTGGCCTCATTGGCCGCGTAGCACTGGCCAAAGCGGCCCGCGCCGAATCCAGGGTCTTCCCCCTGGAAAGAGCCCATGGTGAGAAGGGCGAGGATCTGTGCGTATTTGTGATTCATGATGATGTGATGTTGTTGGATGCTTTAAATTGAAATGGCGTGTGTGTTTGAGGCGGGGTTACAGCACGATGACTTTGCCCCCGGAGGTCAGAGCGGCGGCGAGGGCGCGCACGTCGTCGGCAAGTTCTTCGCACTTGTCCCGCAGGGCCTGGGCTTCGGCCTGGGTGGGGGTGCTGCTGAAGGTGAGCCCGCTGATCTCGCCGTTGGTGTTGCCCAGGGTGGCGATGACCACGACCTTTTCAGGGTAGCAGCTCTCGACTTCCAGCACATCGCCATCGGCACCAGATGCGGTGAGTGCGCGACCCACGTAGTAGTAGCTGCCTGCGCTGCCGGGTGTGCCCTGGACCTTGCCGCTGGCGGCGGTGTAAACGAGATCGCCCACGGAGATGGCTTCAGAGGCTACCATCTTGCGCGTCCAGTTTTTCCCGAGCAGGCGCACGGTCTGATCGATGTCCGTGCTGCTCTCGATGTTGTCGATGGTGCCGAGGGGCATGTCTCCCGCGCCGCAGAGCGCGACGGTCTGCCCCGCCGTGGCTCCATCCTTCCAGAGCAGGTTGCGGGTGGCGACTGCGGCATCATTGGTGCGCTGGAGCTGGCTTTTGTGGTTGTCCACCGAGTAGATGTAGTTAGCGGTCGCGGTGTTCGCGGCCATGTAGTGGCTGCGAGATCCGAAGAGGAACTGGGCAGCGAAGGCGATGACGCCGCAGAGGGCTGCGAGCACGCCGTGTTTCTTGAGGTTCGATTTCATGTGTGTGTGTTTGGTGTTTGCGTTTTGAGATCCCGGCGTGCGCCGGAAAGGGTTCGTCTTAATGGGCGAAGAGTTCAGGGTTGCGCTGGCGTGCCAGCTGCCAGGCGCGGTCGCGGTCGCCAGCCATCGGGGCGCGGCGGGCCTGCAGTTCCTTGAGGCAGGCGCCCACGGCGGCTTCACGCGCTGAGTTGCGATTGCCCGCGTCATTGGCGGCCATGGCCAGCTTGGCACCACCCTGGAGGCCGTGTGTGATCTTCGCCTTGGTCTGCAGTTTTGAAGGGGCCTTTTGAGCCTCCTGAAGAACCGCTGAAAAATCGGCCTCATTCGCGGCCTCGACCAGCTGCGTGCGCACGCTGTCTTGATCCGAGATCTTGATGCGGCCCGCTGTGATCAGCGGCTCCAGCACGGCGGCGGCGCGGGCGCTGCGCTCGGCGGCGGCGCGCTCATTGGCGGCGGTGGCGGCGGCTTCAGCGGTCTGGAGACGCGCAGACACATCCGCATGCGCGGAGATCAGATCCTGCACCAGCTCGGCATGCGGTTTCTCATTGCATGATTCCATGAGCAGCGCCTTGGCGATGGCTGCAGCTTCATCCGCCTCGCGCTGTTTGGCGGCACGTTCCCAGGCCAGACTGCTGATGAGATTGCCAATGGCACCCATGATCGTGCTGTCCGAGTCACCATCCTGGATGAGCCCCTCTTTCAGCAGCGCGGCCTTGATGGAGGCCACCAGCGGCGGCGTCTCGGCGGCGGCTTCGTTTCCGGCCATGATTGGCGGCACTTCGATGTTTGGATTGTTGGTCAGGCTGGCGCTGTGCAGGGCGATGGGACGAAAAACAGGCATGCCGTTCTTCACCTCCTGCGCTCCATTTGCGGCCATGACCGGGGCCAGCTTCCACTGCGGTGAATGGTAGAGCAGCTGCTTGTCCTCAACTTCATTCCTGCCAAGACTGTTATATTCTGGAACCAGCCGGATGCCTTCATTCGCAGCCTCGATGGAAGTAATGACACCACGGGCCTTGCGGTCGGTGAACTTGGCGGCCTCCTTCGGGTCAGGATGGTAAGGGTGCCCGAGATAAATGGGGTATTTTCGAAACACCTTTTTCACCTGCCCCATCACGCCATTCATTTCAGACGCCATGGCGTTTGCAGCCTCAGCATCGATGCGCTGCAGCCCACGAAAGACGCGCCCCCCCTGGCTCACCATCACCGGCACTTCGCCATACGGCACCACCATGACACCGCTCGGCTCCATGGTGCCCGAGGCTTCATTCACCGCGATGCATTCATCAGCGGAGCTGCTTTCATTGGCGGCCATGGCGGCAGGCTTCAGGATGCCAAGACGCCTGGCGCGGGCACGGCAGAGCATCATTGCCAAACTGAATTCTACCGGATCAGACAGACTCGGCCTGCCAACAATCAATCCTTGGCGGGCACGGCTCGCCTCGATTTCATTTTTCATTTCTCGGGCCGAAGGCCTGTTCCATGGTCGTGTATTCATAAAGAGAGGGTGCTTTGAGGTGAATCATTCCTTGCCTGAGAGGGCGCGCAGGAAGTCAGTGGCCACGGCCACTTCCAGGGCAGCGGTGGCGTGATCTTCCGCGATGATCTTGTCTTCCATGCCATCCAGCCCGAGGCTCAGGGTGTGCAGTGCATTGCGCGTGGCATCGGCACCATTGGCCTCCACCAGTGGGCGCAGAGCAGCGACGAGAGGCGCTTGATCGGCCTGCACTCCGGCTACGAAGGATTGAAACTGCTGCTTCTCCAGCCTGCTCATGCCTGCAGCTTCATTCGCGGCCTGCACAGGTGGCGTGTCTTCGGTGGGCGGGATTTTGGGTTTGGCGGCGGCCCCGGGCAGATCCTGCGCGCTGGCATCCACGCGGTTGAAGCGCTCGGCCACATCTGCCGGAGTCAGCTTCACACCATGCTTGGTCACATGGTCGTCGATCTTCATCTCCTGATCCACGTCCTCATCCTGCGGAGGCATGAGGCGGAAATAGGCCAGCGGCTCGACATCTGCGCCGAAGACCTCGGCGATGACGCGGCGGTCAAACTGCTCTTGAAACGTTTCCGAGATCCACTCGCAATGATCAGCCGTGAGGTCATCGGCGTCATTCGCCTGCAGGCTTGCCCCGGTCGCGTCCTTGGCGCTCATAGTGCTGAGGTCATTGCCACAGCAGATCGTGACGATGGCGCGGTTCATCATCTCGATGATCCAGCCAAACACAGCTTCACCATCCGACGCCGCAGCAGGCAGGATGTTCACCTTGCTGCCCAGCGTGGTGGCGATGGCCTGGTCATTCGCCATCTTTGACAGCGCATCCACAAACGCATTCCACTCCGGGCTGCCGGGCTTCATGTCCGTCTCGCCGTGCACGGTCGGGATGCCGTAGCGCTGGCAGAAGCTCAGCGCATCCTGCATGGGCAGGCGCTTGAACATGTAGCAGATGCTCAGCGCCTTCATCATGCAGGTGTCGCTCACGGCCACCATCCAGTTGTTGAGATCCAGCTCCGTGCCCGGCAGCAGATAGGCCACATCCGACCAGCGAAGCTTGCCCAGCCAGGTATTAAAGAGCGCCAGCGGGGTGTACCGCGCCGTGGCAGTCAGGCCCTTGCTGCTCGGACGCCAGATGATCTCCGCCAGCATGTACTTATACAGCTTGGCGGTCATCGCGCGGCGGATCAGCAGCTTGAGCCCGCCCGTCTCATTCCCTTCCAGCACGTTCTCACAGCGCAGGTTGGAATAGAAGTACTTGAGCGCATCGCGGTGCCGCTCAGCCTCGCCACGCAGGGCCTCGGGCACATCTTCACCGATCAGGATCTCCCACGGCCTCTGCGCCACGCGGCGGATCATCTTGGGCACGGCCACGACCATCTTGTCGTCCCGCTGGATCATCTCCTCCCAGATCAGGCAGGCCATACGCATGTAGCCCAGGTCATACTGATCCAGCATGTTCGCCATGCCCTGCGCGGTCAGAGAGCGCAGTGGGTTGAACCGCTGGCGTTTCCAGCGGATCGCAATGTCAGGCGAGATGAGTGATGCGTCGTTCAAGCGGCGCACTCATTCCGGCCAAAAAACCGCCCGCACACCGCGCCAGATCGGCCAGTTACGAGACCCCTAAGCACTCCAACAAACACCATTCAACCCCGGGAGCGAAATCCGGCCGCAACCCCCACCCACCCTTTTTCCACCCTGCCACCCGCCCGCCACGCCGTTTTTTAGAACTGTTTTAACCGTTTTAAGCCGCCCCTACCCCCAAACGGGCGTCAGCACACCGCCCCCGGGGGTCTTTAAGGCTTCCTGACCGTTTTGGTTTCAGGGGTGTTTTTTGGGGGCTTCACAATCCGATCAAACGCCGCGCTGAACTGACCGCGCTGTCAAACCACGACCCGCCCCCGGTTTGCTGGGATTCATAGCTGATGCCGGTATAGCCAAAAGCCTGCCCCATCGTGCCGGCTGCGCGCTCGCACAGGGCCAGGCTGGTGCAGCCGTCGCTGTGGCCTTCATCGCTGCGCGGGGCCTTGTAATTGTACTGCCCATTGGTGATCACCTGCGCCATGGCGTGCAGATCTTCACGCAGCCAGGCCAGCGGCGGAATGCGCCACTGCCGCTTTTCAAAGGCCAGCCGCAGCGCAGGGAAGATCTGGCGCTTGAGCGGCAGTGTGAAGGTGCACAGCTCCACCTTGCCAAACTCATGCGCGTCGGGATCCCACCTGCCCAGCTCTTTCACCAGCAAATCTCCAAAGCCGATGCCCGGGCCTGTGTAGTCCACACAAACGCGATCGCACAGTTTCAGATATGGGAGCAGCTGCTCGATCTGGTCCGGCGTGCTGACTCCGCGCAGGCGCTCGATGTGGCGCACGAGGCGCAGATCCAGCCCGCACTCCGCCAGCGTCATCACTGTGGGGTCACTCACACGGCCAAAGTCAATGCCTGCCACCTTGCGCAGCTTGCGTGCGGCCAGCTCTTCCAGCAAAGCCGTGGCCGTGGCCTCAAAGCTCTCACAGCTGGCGATGAGTTCATAGGTCAGCAGCACCGCGCTGCCGTCCAGCCATTCACAGAGGAATTCCTGCGCCCAGCCTTCAGGGTCATCCAGCGCCTTCTGCAGCACCTCGGGGTTTTGCTTCAAGCCCAGGCATACTGCATGCCAGATGGTGACGAGCCGCTTGGAGTAGATGCTCTCGGCATCGTTCCAAATCTTGTACGTCATCCCATTCTTGCCATTCGGCGTGGTGATCAGGCGCAGGCTCTTGCGGCCCGCTTCTTCATTGGCCAGAGATCCCAGCAGGGCGCGCATGGTTTCCTTGGGCTGTTCCAGGAAGTCAGCCTCAGTGATGCCCACATTGCTTGTGAGACCGCGCACCGTGTGCGGCATGCCTGGCACGGCGCGGATGCGGCTGCCGTTCCGCAGCGTGATCATGGCGCTCTTGATCATCGCCTCCGGGTGCTCGCGGTCTTCGCGGAAGTCGGTGATGATGTCCCCAAAGGCCAGCGCCATGTCCTTGCACTTTTCCAGGCTCTCCAGGCTCTGGCGCTCCGAAGGCGCGGCGATGGTCCACTGTGTCTTGCGCTGATAGCAGTCTGTGACCGCGACCATGGCCAGCGTGTGGTCTTTGCCAGTCTGGCGCGACCAGATGTCCATGATGAACTGATGCACATCGTGGAAGCTCACAAACTGGTACTGCTTCAGCAGGCTGCGCGGATCATCAGACGGGTAGGGGTTCACCCATCCGTTGCAATTCTGTCCCGGAGGAGTGCGGTGAAAGATGGCCTGCAGATCTTCGATCTTCGCCTTCAGCGTGGCATCGGGCCATTGCAGCGCATCGGCCACAGCCGCCATGAGCTTGCGCCAGATCTCATCTGCCACTGCCAGCGATGCGCCAGCATGCTGCGGAGCCTCCGGGTTTCCCCGCAGCCGCTCCATGGCATCCTTTTGCGCTGTGGTCTGGCGTGCCATCGTGTTAGAGGCCGAAGCGTGCACGCATGCGCGCTGCGCGGTCCTCTTCGGTGAGTTGTTTGTTGCCGAGATCCTCCTTGGTCTCGCGTTCGCGGGCCTCCATCTCGCGCACCTGCTTTTGCAGTTGATCGAGCATACGGCGGTCTTCAGCGCGTGCGCTCTTGATGATGCGGCTCAGGGCCTCGGCCCGCTCCATGTCTTTATCATCGGCGAGGTTCAGCGGGCCATTGTCGGCGAGAAACTCAAATACCTGCTGCTGCAATTCTTCACTGGCGGCATCTGCCAGCGTGCGGCCATTGTCACTGTCCCGATGCGCGGCCACCACGGCGCTGAGTTCCTTGCGTTTGCGCAGGCGCTCGATGTAGCGGCCAAAGACTTCCTTGCGGAAATGATTCGCGCTTTCATGCCCGATGCTGACGCCAAACTCCTCCAGCGCCATCTTCTGAATCATGGGGCCGTCCACACCGGGTGTGGACACCAGCCTTTCCAGGAACTGCAGCAGCTTCTCTTCGCCGAGAGACCGCGCCAGTTTGTTTTTGGTTTCAGTGGCGTTCATGAGCGGTTTTAGAAGCCGTTGCGGCGGAGAAAGGCGCGGCCATCTTCGGTGCGTTTGTAGCGCAGCACCTCGGGCGCGGCCTGGCTGTCGGCATGACAGACCCACCCCTTGTCTCGCAGATCCTCCAGCATGGAGGAGATGTCTTTTTCAGTCACAGGACCGAGCCCGCTTTGATTCACCGGAATGGCCAGCATGCGCGCCGTCATGGCCTGCGGGTGCACGGTATCCAGCTGCTGCAGCAGCGTGATGATGATAGTCTCTCGGGTTTCGGCGGTGATCATGGCGTGGGGTGGTGGTGGGGTGAATCAGGTTTTGCGGTGGTGTGGTGTGCGAACCAGCTCGTCAATCCGTTGGCGGATGCTGGCGATGGCCTGGTCATGGCGATAGTCTGCGGCTTTGAGATTGTTGATGTCCGCGCCCTGGCTGGCGTTGTCGATCAGCGCGGTGGAGATGCCCTTGGCCAGCTCGCCAATCTTGGTGCTCAGCGTGCTCATCTCCTCATTGATGTCCTGGGTGATGGCCGAGACGCGGTTCTCCCCGGCAGTCTGCGCCTGGCGAAACTGCGCATTCATCTCCTCGCGCAGGGAGTCCACGGTCTTCTTGAGCTCGATCAGCTCCGACTTCTCCGCATGCTCTGTGGCCTCGCGGGTTTCCACGCTGCCGGTGATCTCGCGCTTGGGCGGCACAAACCAGTCCTTCAAGACCTTCACCACAAACGCAAACGCGAGCAGGTTGATGAACCAGTCCATGAAAGACTTGTTCCTCAGGATCTCGGTGGGGATGGGGTCAGCGAGGTGGATCATGAGTGCGTCATGTATTGGATTTCGATGCCCCAGCAGAAGAGCTGAATGTAGAAGCTGTAGCCATGCAGCGCACCGCAGCTGGGATCATCACACCGCAGGGCCTCGACACCCACGGAGACCGCGAACATGTCAGGTGTGTAGAATGGCTGGACGGCGATCATGGTTCTTAGAAGTTGGCCATGCCTCCCGCACAATCTGCCGCCACCAGCAGGATGATGGCAATGATGCAAAGACCGAAGAGGATGGGCATGGAGTTCACGCTTTGCTGATTTTGACCTGGCGTTTGATCGGGCTCTTGAGGCCGAGCACCTGCAGGGCCGCTGGATTGAGATCGATGCCGCAGCCGTTTTTGATGTTGGCGCGCTTGGGCATGATGTCGGCGATGACGCAGATGCACTGCCTGCCCGTGGCTGGATCCACCACGATGAGCTTCATGTGCCTGGCCTGCGTCTTGCCGCCAAACATCTCGGTCATGGTCTCGGGTGGAATGGCGCACATGGGCGTGTGCAGCTGCGCGGTCAGGTCTCCCCAGCAGCCGCGCCCGTTGTCGCCCACTTTGAAGGCCTCTTTGTCTGAGAGCCCTGTTTTCTTGGCTTTCTGATACGCGGCCAGATCCGCCAAAGAGGCGAAGTCTGAGGCCAGGACGGTGGCGATGGCGGCAGGCATGATCAGTATCCGGCGAAGTTTCGATTCACGTCATCCACCGCCTGCGTCTCCACCGCATCAGCGCGCCACTGGTGCCAGTAGGAGCACGATCCTAGAGACAGCAGGCAGAGGATGGCCAGGGCGGTTTTCACGAGATGTCTTTAGCCGAGTCCTTCTTCATGGCCGCATGTGTCGTCATGCTTTCCGGTGGCCATGAAGAAGGTTGTCGCGCTAGGTGTGGGTTAATAAATCAGGGAGCCACGCTGACTGGATTCTTGGGCAGCGTGAAGCGTGCGCCTGTCAGCGCCTTGTATTTGTCCTGTGCGAGATCGACGACACTGGTGAAGCCCGCGATCTCAGAGAGCCGCAGCGTTTCCTTCACGGGGTCAGTATTCACGCCCTGCGCATTCAGCGCGGCTACTTTGGCGCTGGCCTGGGTGATGATCTGTTCAAGCCCCACGCGCTCTGTTGTTTTGACCACCTGTGCTGCGAGTTGGTCGGCACTGGCGATTACGGCGCGGCCAAAGGGGCTGTTTAAAAATGCCGTAGCAGTGGCACACGAGCTGAGACTGAGGAGAGAGCACAAAGCCAGGGCCTTGATGGCCGCAGCGGTGGCGATGGGGGTCTGATGCACGAGCTGCTGATGCAGGCCGTAGCGGCTGGCCAGCGCATTGATGGCGGCGACCGCCAGCAGATTGGGGTCATTGGCATCAATGGCAAAGTAGGCGCTGGCAGCGGTGATGCCCTGGCTGATCAGCGCGCCAAGCAGTGAGCGGAAGGCTTCGCTCTTGGTGAAGTCGCCATACTTGTCCTCGATGTGCAGCAGCTTGCCCAGCCAGCTCCAGAGCGTGCCGATGGCAAAGCAGATGAGGGCGAGGATGAGACCCGCCGAGGTATTCAGATTGGTGAAGTGATGCGCAGCCAGCGCGCCGGAGAGCAGCATGAGCAGATGCCGCACGAGGAGTTGCATGGAGTCAGGCATGAGATGGGATGGAGGGTGAGGAGTTCAGCTTTGGGAACACCCGGCCCACACCCCGGAGCGGGCCGCGCCACTCCACCGCCCCAGCCCGGACTATGAATACAGACTGAGACGGCAGAGTTCTCGCGGCTTCACCCCACAGCGGAGCCAGTGCGCCCGCATCCTGCCCTCAATCCCAACCCGCCACACCGCGCCAGATCGGCCAGTTAAGAGGTGCTGAAGCGGGTCTGAAGATCAATTCCCAGCCTTCCATGTTTTGAAGGCTTCCTTCGCACTCAAAGCGAAGGTGCCTTTCAAAGCCGTTGGATAGAGCTTCACTTTCGGGCTCGATGGAGTCCCGATGATTTTCACCACACGGCCACTGCCAAAAGGATCTCGCGCAAATGGATCTTCACCAGCCTCACGCATGTAGGTGCGTCCATCCTTGCCAATGTTCACCAAGGCATCAAAGCCCATCTTCTCCACGTAGATCAGAGTCATCTGCAGATGGTACTTCCCCTGGCTGAAGAGCAGGGCATTTGTCGCATTGAAGGCAAACAGGCCTTTCTCGGGGCGCAGTGGATCAACACGATACAGTGTCAAATCATGAACGCCACCCACCACGACTGGCTGCGTATTCAGATCGATCACAGTGATCAAAGGAGCCCTGTCTGAGAATGGATCTCCTGAACTGAAAATGTCTTTGCTCTTCGAAACCTCCTCACGGCCCATCTTATTTTTCTTCAGCTCCAAAGCGCCGCAGACAACACCATTCACGGTGAACTTCATCACCTTAATGCGCAGCCGCACCTTGCCCTTGTCGATGTCTCCCAGCGTTTGGGCCGCAGATGCTGAGACCAACATGGTGATGATGATGAGGAGAATGTGTTTCATGATTCGGCTTCGTGAAGGTTTGGCTAGATGAGTTCTCGGCGGAATGTCGAATGCACAGGATAGATCCAGTGGAAGTCTGACAGCAGATGTTCAGTGGAAGGGTAGAGCGAGTTGTAGGCGATCAGCTTCACCTTCTGTGGATCCACCCGGGTGAATCTGCGCAACACGACCCCATCGTTTTTGAGTTTGGCAACCACCAGACAGCCATTTCTCAATTCAAGATCTGGATCTACTGTCACAATATCTCCAGGCTCGCACTTGGGCACCATGCTATCACCTTCGATCATGAGGCCAAAAGCACGCCTCCCTTTGCATGTCGTGGGTATCCTGTCCTGCCAATGCGCTGGCAGCTCTTCGTAGCTGACAGCAGCGCCAGCATGAGCCCACGAGACCACGGGCACTGAGTGTATGAAAATATCCTTCGCAGGGCCGATCATGCGCACATTGTAAGGCGCGGCATCCTCCTGAACTTTTGCGTGCTTCATTTCGCCCTCTCCAGTTAAGAGCCACTGAACGCTTACATTCAGGACCCGCGCCAGCTTCTCAATAGCCGCAGCTCGCGGCTGTACGTTCTTCAACCAACGGCTAAGCATCGGTGGGTGGATGTCCATAGCGGCTGCTATCGCATCCTTGGTGCGTCCATCCGACTGAACGGCCCGGGTTAAGCGTTCATTAAAATTCATCTAACAGTTAATTTTTATTTGCACTTTCTGAACTGATGCGTTAATCAGTTCAATATGCCCGCAGAAACAACCGCCCGCAAACGCAAAGAGCCTAATCAAGGCCGACCATTTGGAAGTGTTACACGCTTTCCCGGAAGCGTGGTCTTCAGCCGCACGAACGGCACCACCCAGAGCCATCTATACCGCGTGCTCATCGGCGAGCGCAAAAGCGCCCGGATCGTGAACGCCTACGCCGACTTTCTCCGCGCTCAAAACATCCCCTGGCCCGCTGCCGCCAAAGTGAAGCCCACCAAGAAAGCCGCCTGAAATTCTCCACCCCACCCCACCCCATGAAACTGACCAAACACTCCACCACCCGCGAGATCGAGAAAGCCGTGTCTGAAGCCACGCTGGCACGCACTGTCGCCAGCCAGGGCGAAACGAGCTGGCCTTTCGCCTGCGGCGTCCTCGAAAGCGTGATCGTCCAGATGGCCCGGAACAGCCCCAAGGCGCTGCAGGTGCTCAATGAATTTCTGGCGAACACACCCGCTGCCTGCGCCCGCGCCGCCTGATCTCCCACCCCCACCCCACGCACGCCATGCAACCGCCCCCGGCTGAACTCGACCCCCGCGTCTCACGCTTTGCAGCGGAGAGGTGCAGCGAGATGAGCGCCAATCTGGTGGCGGACATCCTGGGCATCTCGCGAGATGCCGTCTATGACCTCTGCGCCAAGGGCCGCATCAGCGCACGCGAGCTGCGCACCGGCAAGAACGGCCTGGCCATGGCGCACACGCGCTGGTCCATCACCGCTGCTGCCACGCTGCGCTACATCGTGCACACCACGACGGGAGACAAGACGCTCGTTCTGGAGGCCATCCGCGAGTGCTGCCCGCAGTGGATCAAGCACGCCAAGAAATGGGCGCAGGAAGGCCCCGAGCTGCAGAGCCGCGCCGGCCTGCGGCTGGACACGCTGAACACCCTGCGCCGCGCCCTCAAAGCCCCCCAAGACCCCTTTGCCGGACACCCCGACCTCTTTCCCGGCCTGCCCAAAGCAGACCGCGATGACCAGAAGTAAACACCACCACACCCAAAGCCATGCACCCCACCCAGCACAGCACCATCGCCCGCCGCGCAGCCCGCGCTGCGGTGCAGACCCACACCGGCACCATCGCCTGCACGGCAGACGATGTGCTGGAAGCCATCGCCCGCACCGCCGCACGTCAGAGCACGGGCTATGTGATGATCGCGCATCTGCGCGATGACCTCGGGCTGACCACCGCAGACCTGCCCTGGCTGCGCCGCACTCTGCAGGCGCTGGATCTCAGCGGCCAGATCTGCCTGAGCCTGCTGGAGATGCCGCAGGCCCTGCCCGCGCATGTGGCCGAATGGTATGCCGAAAACGCCAGCCATCTGCGCTGCCATGAGGTGTGCCTGAACCAGCCCGCCGAGAGCACCACCCGCATCGCCCCGCTGCTGCGCAAGCATGAGCAGACCACGCTCTTCCCGAGTGCCACGGACAAGAGCACCCACAACCCCGTGCTGTGCGCTGCGCGCCAGACGCAGCTGGTGCAGGGCATCGCCAACACGCTGCAGACCCTAGGCCGCGCCCACGCCCGCCCGCCGCTCAACCAGCGCCTGGCCCGCCTCTTCACCATGAACACTGAAACCGGGAGGGCTGCGTGAGCTGCGTAAACAGCAAATCCAAACACAGCACTCACTAAATCATCTTCCTTCCATTCTATTTTTATGCCCAAAAACTTTATCTTTTCAAACACCCCTGCTGCCTGGTTTAGCACAGGCTTTATTTGTTTCCTTGCTTGCCTGTATGATCAAACATTTGGCATAGACCTTTACCTCATTTGGAGTGCTGGAGCAGTCATATCTTATGCTCTGAGCATTCGAGAAATCCGCGCTGGAAACACTGCCGCTCATTTCAGGCCTTGGGCGCTCTGCGTCCTCAGCATCTTCGCGTTAATGCTAGCTGCCGTACTATTTCACAAATGGCCGGCCATTCAGGCAGCACTGCCTCATTGAACCTTAACCCCAGGTTTACCGCCATGACCTCCATCCCCATCCTTCTCTTCGGCGCTGCGCTGCACCTTTTGGCCACCATCTTGTGGCTCCGCCACATGCGGGCCGAGCGCCGCCGCCAGGTGCCCGGCGTGATCGGCACGCATCCGCTCCTCACCGAGGTGCTGCATCGGGGCCTCGTGGGCACCCGGGATCAGCAGGATCTCGACTGGCTGAACCCGCAGACCATGCGGAACAAGATCGCCGCATGGAAACGCAAGCTGCGCGAGGAGGGCCGCGACCATGACTAGCCCCGCCTTCTTCATCGCCGCGAGCGCGCTGTTTTTCACGGTGAATGTCTTCATCGACCTCACCGGCAGGCGCGACCTCCCCGCCCTCATGCACGCCGCCGCCTGCGCCGCCATGGCCACGGTGGGCTGGCTCAACACCTGGCACCTCAGCTCCCTGCACCCATGAGCAGCAAATCCAAAGTCATCGAAGTCGAGGTGGAAAAGCCCGGCAAGACTGGCAGCCTGCAAATTCGCAACGTTGGCAATTTGAGGCCTCTGGATGAAATCGTCATCTCCATCCGTGAGGACCATGCCCGTTTTGAAGGTCATTCCAAAACCGCCGTTTTCCTAGCCCTGCGCATAGGCCTCCGACTGGTATGGGTGAAAAATAACAGCGCTCACGGATCGCTTGAACCCTTCATCAAAGAGCACCTCGCCGGCATCTCCCGCAGCAGCCTCACAAACTACATCCGCATCGCCGATGCCTTTGTCTCTGACTGCGAGCTGCGCGACCAGAAGACCTACAAGCTCACGGACGCCAGCAAGATCCGCCCCATCCTGGACCAGCAGCTTGAGCTGTTCACCGACCCCAATGCCAAGCTGGACATCCACTGCAAGCAGCTCGTCGAATGGGTGCATGGACGCGGCCTGACTCAGATGTACCGCGATCTCGGACGCGAGGACGACAGTGGCCCGCCGCAGGGCCACCAGGGCGGCAAGAAGCCCAAGAAGCAGACGCCCGAGCAGAAGGCCCGCGAGGCCTTCAGCGGTTCTTATGAAGCTCTGAAGCACGACTTCACCACCACCAAATGGCACCACCTCTTTGAGAAAGACCGTGTGGAGCTGGAGAAGTGGCTGGACAAAGCCGCCAAGACCGTGCGCGAGTACAACGCCAGCTGCGCCAAAGAGCATAGAAAGGCGAAGGTTGGAGCATGAAGGCTGACACCGCACCTGCGATCAGCGCGGATGACATCCTCCGCCATTGGGAGCGCGTGAGCCCCATGCTGCACGACGCCATCGGCCGCAAACGGCTGCAGAATGGCCAGCACAGCTTTCGTGCGCACACCTTCTGGCTGCTGGCCCTGTATGCCGCACGCAAGCAGCAGACCTCCGCAGCGGAGATCGCCGAGACGATGCCCACCACCTACAACAGCGCCAACAACGCGCTGCGCTTCCTCCAGGCCAACGGCCTCATGCACAAGATCGGCCCCAGCACCGAGCGCACCGGCCACCGCCCGCGCATCCTGTGGGCCCCCACGCCCAAGCTCCGAGAAATCCTCGGCCTCAAACCCCACCCCACCACCACGCCATGAAATCCAAAGGAAGCGAAACCTGCCCAGCCTGCCGGGGCTCCATGTTTCCGGGAGACATCGTCTGCCTGGCCTGTGAACGCCGCGTGCGCGCCGTGCGGCCCAATCTCCTCAGCCGCTACGCCAACCGCGATCTGCAACTCGCGGATGATACCGAGGAGATCCGCATGATGCGTGTGGACATCAAACTGTGCGCCATTCAAAACCTTCCCACCAAAGGCAGGCCAGCCAGGAGGGACCGGTCATGATCCACCTCAACCTCCTGCAGGAAATGGTGCTCCCCAAGATCACCCGCATGCCAGCGGTGGAGTTTGGCCTCGGCCGCATTGGCGATCCCGACCTCCACATCCACGAGATCGAGATCAGCGCCAACGTGACCTTGGTGCTCGATGAGCAGCAGCTCATTGACCTGGTGGAGAAGGCTCTCGATGCCCTGCCAGACCTGAACCGCGACAACGATGAAGAGCAGAGAGGGGGAGTGCCAGCATGAAGCGAAACGACCTCATGACCTTTGCGCCCGTCAGCCGCGACCGCGAGACACTGCCCGTGCTGCCTCTCAGTGTGCAGGGCCGCGCCATCGAGTGCAGCGACCAAAGCGGCGTCATGCGCCTGCTTCCCGGAGACCGCGTGCGCATCGAGGAGCTGCGCGGAGACCACGCCCTTGTGGCGCATGTGGCCCTCGTCGGTGCGCTGCTTCTCACCTCTATCAGCCAGCTGCGGCCCATTCCTGCTGAAGCCAACACCAGCACACAGGAGGATGCCGCGCTATGATCATCAGTGACGTCACCACCCTCTATCTCGCCTGCATGGAGGTCTGGCAGCGGGTTAAACGTTCGGGCGTCAAATCCTCTGAGTTTCTCGTCTTGCAGCATCTGGCCGCTGCAGGAGATCGCGGCCTCAGCTTTGCAGGCCTGATCATGCACACTGGCTTCGCTGACACCACGCTGGTCAATTACACGGGTAATCTCTCACGCAAGGAGCTGGTGTACTTCACCATCAAATCTGGCATGCATCTCTGGCATCTGTCTCAAAAGGGGATCGAACTCATGCAGCCACGAACCCAGGAGGGCACCGCCTCATGACCCGCACCACCGCATGCCCTGTGTGCACCGGCCCCGTGTCTCCAGGCTGGCTCGTCTGCCAGCCCTGCGCCCGCGAGGTGCCAGGGCGTCTCATGACCGCATGGCTCTGCGCCAGCCATCACCACCACGCTGCACGCAATGGCGACAAGCCAACCGCCCGCATCATGCAGGCCGCCGAAACCGAACGCCTCGCCGCCGAGGCCGTCATCTCCCATCTCCGCCAGCACGGCTCTGCCCTTTGATGTTATGACACACGACACCACCCCTGAAATCGTCCAAGTCGGCACACTGCTTGACTTTGAACTTGCTGAGCTGCTCGGCGAGAAGCCCGGCCAGTTCCTTTGTCTCCATCTTAATGACCAGCACGTCAAAGGCGTCGGCACTCCGCCCGACTCGATTGAGAACCGCGTCGAGATGGCAACCGATGTCAAGATCCTGAACGAATCAGACGAGCAGTGGAAACAGTTCGTCACGAGCTGGTGTGTGGAGCTTTCCGCACAATTCAAAGTCCCGGCTAAAGACATCCTCAGCCTCAAATGGCGGCCCAAGGCCAGCTTTAAAATCCAGCGCGTTGTGGCGGGCCGATCCCAATATCTGCACGCCGCCGTGCAGCTGCTGGAGAAGTTCGAGTCTCAGATATCAGAATACGACATTTTGTATTGGAAGAGGATGGCTGGACCATGCACGCCTTATTACCAAGCCAGAATTTGGGACATATCGCGCCGCCGCATTTGTGCCAGCTCCACCACCTCCCAGGCCGAGGCACTTGCCCTCTGCTTCCGCGACTTTCTCACGCATCTCAAGCAGCAGGCCTGATCCCACCTTCACCCTTTCCACCACCATGGACCGCGACGACTCAGCCCCCGCACTCACGCACAGCGAAACGATCACCACCGCGCACGGTGCGGTGGATCTCTCGCAGCTGACCGAGCGCGGGCGCAAAGACCTGGAGGCCAAGAAATGGGCCTGCCTCAACATCCAGGCGCGCATGGAAGACGGGTCCAAAAAGCGCCCGGCATGCGATGCCATCGCACGCGAGCTGGAGACAGAATTTCACCTGGAGCTGAGCGGCGAGCGCCTTCGCAAACTCTATGATAAATGGGAGAAGGAAGGAGACAGCGCCCTCGTCTCCGGCCTGCTCAAAGGCCGCTCCCAGGCGCGCAAGATCCCGGGCCGCGTGATCCAGCAGTACTGGAGCCTCTTTCTCAACATGAAGGACAAGGCCAGCAAGGACCAGGCTTGGCGCGAGCTGATCGACATGCTCGCCGCTGGCAAGACCCTGCATGGCAATGTGACCTGGCAGCGCCTCTGGCTGGAGCTCCACCCCACCGCCGATCTGCCCGACCACTGCCCCTGGAACCACCACAATCCGCCGCCCGGATGGGCCAAGACCACCTTTACCAGCCTGCCCGAGCCCGATGACGTGGTGCAGGCCCTGATGCTGCGCGGCATGGCCGGGGCCAAGGCCAAGCTGGCGCAGATGGCCGGCGTGCGCATCGACTGGAGCACGCTGCGCATCGGCGAGATGTACATGATCGATGACCATGATCCCGATCTCATGTGCATCATCGGAGACCAGATCGTGAGACTGCGGCTCATCGTGCTGATCGAGGTGCGCACCCGCCGCGTGCTGGCCTACGTCGTGCGTCCGCGCACCACGGATGACGATGGCACCATGCGCAGCATCACCCGCCGCGATGTGCAGCACCTGCTGGCAGGCTGGCTGTGGAAGTTTGGCCTGCCACGCGACTACGACTGCACCCTGTACATGGAAAACGCCGCCGCTACCACGGGCGCGGATTACAATGAGATCCTCCTGCGCGTCACAGGCGGGCGTCTCAGCACCCACAAGACCGCGCTTTACGACCACATCGTGCGCCAGTATCGCGAACACGGCGGCACCCCCACCGGCAAGCCTCAAATTGAGAGCAAGTTCAGAACTTTTGAAACCTTCCTTTCGCAAAGCCGGGGCTGGACGGGCCGCAACTACCTGAACAAGCCGCAGGAGCTCGACGACCGCCGCCTTGAAACGAAGAAGCTGATCAACCGCATGCAGGCCCTGCCCGCCCACGCGCAGCAGCAGCTGGCGCAGGAGATCAAAGACGGCGTCAAGCGCCTGCCCTTCATGAACCTCTGGGAGGCACACCAGAAGATCGGCGAGGCCTTTGCCCTCATGGACACCCGCACGTGGCATGAGATGGAAGGCTTCCTCCGCATTCGCGAATTTCGCACCGCGCCAGACAGCGTGCTCTACTACCCGCTGAACCCCGAGCTCATCCCGCTGCAGAATGCCGATGCACGCCAGACCATCGCCGACTTTCTCGACAGTCCGCCCAACTGGCAAAGCCGACTGCTGAGCTGGGGACGCGAGCGCAGCGAGAGCAGCGCCGAATGCTGGCACCGCCTGGCCGCGCAGGTGCCGTGGGTCAAGATCAGCGAAAACGCCATGTACGAGCTGCTGCTGGATCACAAGCCCACGACCTGGAACGGCACCGGAAGCGTGCGCGTGGAGATCTGCGGCCGCATGGTGGAGTTTCGCCCCGCGCCCGGCACTCTCCCGCTGCAGATCCCCGTGGGCAGCAAGGTGCTGGCCCGCTTCAATGAAGACGCCCCGGAGCTCGCCATCATCCAGGATCACGCCGGCCGCGTGCTCGGCTCTCTGCTGCGCAGTGATCGCACGCACTACCACGACCTCGCAGGCCGCCGCGAGCAGGCCGAGTTCAAAGCCGTCACACTCGCGCACGCGCTGCGCGAAGTGAAGATCTACGACAGCCTCAACCCCGCGAGCATCCGCGAGATCGAGGACCGCGAAAACCTCGCCGCCTTCATGAGCGCCTTTGAAGGCGACCACGCCGCCGCCTTGCCCGCCGCCACCATCACCAATCCCGAAAGCGATGCCCTCGCCACCGCCGCAGCCAAGGCCGAAACCCGCAAACGCAAAGCCCCCAAGCCCCTCACCGCCGCCGAGGAATACCTCAGCATGAAGCCGTGATTTTCAACCCCCCAGCAACCAACACACCACCCCGCACACCATGCCCCACTCACACCATACCCACCCGGAGGCCGCAGAGCGCACGCCAGCGCCCGTGCTCCCTCGCCTCATCAAGACCACCGGCAAGCACTGGCAGAGCTACCCCGAAAACTGGAAAGCCTCCATCATCCGCATCGCCGAGATGCAGGTGAAGCTGCAGGACGAACGCCGCAACGGCCTCGACTGGACCGATGCGCAGTTCACCCGGGATCACGACACCATCGCCAAGGTCTGGCCTGCTCTGCGCACCGGCAGCTACGCCGTGCCATCCAGCGCCACCACCATGACCAAGTGGAATGCCGCCCTGGCCGCACTCGAAGCCGCTGCCAAGGCCAATCTCCGCCGCGTCTCCTCCGATGCCCTCACCCAGCGCCCGCTCGGTCACTACATCGTGCGCAAAGACTGCGAAGCCATCCAGAGTGCCATTCAGCGCGCCCAAAAACGCGCCTCATCCCTCAACCCTGACCGCGTCGTCGCCTACGTGGCCGAGACTGGCTGCGGCAAGACGGCCATGATCCAGCACCTGCGTGAAAAAGGCCTCATCGACTGGTCCATTGAAAGCGCCCCCTCCAGTTACAAGTCCTTCATGCTCGCCCTCGCCGACATGTGGGGGCTCCCCATCGAAGGCAAGATCACCATCGACGACCTCAAGGCCCGCATCCTCAGCCACGCCAAGACCCTCCCCGGCGTCTTCGCGCTCGATGAGATCGACACCCTCGACCGCCGCAGCCTCGTCCTCGTCAAACAGCTGCTCAATGAGTCCACGCTCGTCGTCTGCCTTTTCATGACGCCCGAGACCTACCATGGCCTGCAGCACATCGCCGTGCGTCAGGACAAGCAGGGCTCCCAGCTCAAGCAGATCCTGCGCCGCTTCGAAGCCCTCATCCCCGCCAGCCCCATCACCCCTGAAGAGGTCGCGCAGTTCTCCCCCGAGATCTACACCGCAGCCACCCGCGACCAGCTCAAGCTCCTCGCCCACGAAGCCAACGCCATGGGTGGCATCGACGCCATCAAACGCATCGCCTCCAACCTCACCGACCTCCAGCATCCCGCCCGCACCCCCATCCCCGAAGACACCTTCACCAGAGCCCTCCGCCTCTACCGCCTCGCCGTCCCCACCCCCACCACCAACCACAGGAGGGCTGCGTAAGCCATGCAAGACATCTACTACATCGAGCAGCCGATCACCGTGCATGAGCGCATCCGCAGCATGGCTGCTGATCTTATGCTGCAGTGCATGAGAAGCCTCGAATTCCTCTCGCGATGGGAGATCTTCGACACGCTGCGCTGGTGGGCAGAAGACCAGCTCCAGACCCTTTTCGCCATCTGGTGGCAGGACACACCCGATTCGCTGCAAATGGCTGCAAACGGCGAAATTCCACTGCATGCCATCAGCCCTTGGGAACGTTCCCAGATTCTTGACTTCGACGACATCGAATGCTGCTGCATCGACTGCCACACGTTGTCCATGGTCAGGGAGGCTGAAAACGATCTCTGCCCTTATTGCGAAGGCAGCCTCTTCCTCGGTGAAGACTGGAGCCACATTCCAGTGCGCCGCTACTGGACCCCCGAACCATCCAAGCCCCTGCTTCTCACCGAAAGGAGGGCTGCGTAAGACTATGAGCACCTATCACCCTCTACTCGACGGCCCCGCTGAGCCTATCGGCCTTGCCATGGATGACACTGGCACTCTGTCCACCTGCGGAGATCCCATCGTCGATGCCGTCATCAACAAGGTGCGCCAGACCTGCCCAGACGCAGACGTGACAGATGTCGTCACACGCAAGCTGCAATCCCGCTCGCTCGCTGGCCTGGCCAAATATAACACCCCTCTGACGCGCACCGATCTCAATGACATGGAATGGCTCCAGCATGCCCAAGAAGAAGCGCTGGACCTGGCCAATTATTTGGAGGTGATCATCCAAAAATACCCGGACATGCCAGCGTATGGCGAGATGCAAATCAGAGCCTTGAGCGTCGCATGCGGTCTTCAGCTGGCGATCAGCGCACTCCTCAAAGAGCAAAGGAGGGCCGCGTGATGAAAGCCCGAGCCTATAAGGTCAAGCCCATGCCATTCCTCGAATGGCTGACAGCTTTTCATCAGCAGGCCAACAGCCTCCCCATGCCGCAGCACCGCGACTGCTCAGACGATGATCTGCTGCCCACCATCACCCGCGCCAGCGATCCCCGCCCCGGTGATCGTTTTCTCGGTCTCGATAACGCCACGGTGATTGAGGTTAAAAGCGTTTTCCCCATGGAAGAAGCCGGCCTCGGCCCCGGCCACGATCGCTGCGTCGAATACACCGACACCCGCCACGGCGAACACCTCTTCAATCTCTTCATCTGGAAGTTCCAGGAGCTTGCAAAAATCGCCATCCAAGCAGGCCACACTTTTCACCCAGTGGAGGATGATGAGGAATGACAACGGAGCTCTTCGACCCGTCCACCATCAAGCGCCCGCCCTTGCGCTGGTATGGTGGCAAGTTTCGCCTTGCTCCGTGGGTCATCTCCCACTTTCCAGAGCATGCAAACTACGTCGAAGTGTTCGGCGGCGCCGCTGGTGTGCTGCTTCGCAAACAGCGCTCCAAAGTGGAGGTCTACAACGATCTTGACCAGCAAGTGGTCAACTTCTTCAGCATCCTCCGGGATCCGGCTTCTCGCGCCCGTCTGATATCGCTTGTCGATTTGACACCTTTCTCACGCGATGAGTTTGAGCTGAGCTATGAAGCCAGCGCGGATCCAGTCGAAGCCGCCCGCCGTTTTTGCGTCCGCTGTTTCATGGGGCACGGCACTTGCAGCATCGACCCCGCAGACTCCAACGGCTTCCGCAGCTGCGACGTGCGCGCCGGTAAAAGCTACGCCCGCGAATGGTCCGGCGTGCCCGCCGCGATCTCTGCCGCAGCAGACCGCCTTCAAGGTGTCACTATTGAGAACCTCGATTTTCGCAGGCTCATACCCAAATTCGATTCTCCAGAGACGCTCTTTTACATCGACCCGCCTTATCTGATGGGCACGCGGGCCTCAGGCGGAAAAGGCTACGTGCATGAAATGGACGCTGAAGCCCACCGCCAGCTTTCCTGGCTTCTCAACAAAGCTCAGGCACGCGTCTGCATCAGCCATTACCCCCACCCATTTTACGACGAGCTGTATCCCTCCGATCGCTGGAACAAAACCAGCAAAGCCACCACCGCCAATGGCCAGCGCGGAGCCGTCCCGCGCACCGAATGCCTTTGGATGAACTACAACCCACCCGCCCCCTCCGCCCAATGACACCCACCACCCCAACTCCCCGCGAACGAGCCATCCACCTCCTCGCCGACTACGCCACCGCGCAGGCCGATCTCAAAGCCGCCACCGCCCCTTATGAGGCCGAGGCCACCCGCATCAAAGCCGCCATCTCCAAGGCCACCGCCGCCGAAAAAGCCCGCATCAAAGAGCTTGAAGAAGCTCTCGAAAAGCTCGCCCTCGAACACGGCCCCGAAGTCTTCGGCCCCGACCGCCGCACCCTCATCGAAAACGGCTACAAGCTCCAGCTCACAAAGGTCGAAGAAATCGCCCTCGACCTCGACGAAACCGACCTCTGCCGCCTCATCCATCGCCAGCTCCGCCAGGTCGAACGCGACATCGAAACCGCCGAGGCCGCAGGCCAGCATGAAGAGGCCCAAAAGCTCGGCTTCCAGCGCATCGCCCTCAGCCAGCTCATCACCATCGAGACCCGCCTGAACCGCTCCTACATCAAAGAAAACTTTGACGACAACGAAGCCTGGTTCTCGCACTTCGGCATCGCCCTGGAGCCCAAAGACAGCGCCAGCCTCAAACCCGCCCCAAAACCCCGCGAGCCCAAAGCCAAAAAAGCCCCTCAGGCCGTGCCATCTCAACCCGTCAAGGAGGCTGCGTGATCGTTTAGTGAAAATCGGTAGTGGGTCATTTTGAAAATTTATGAGTGAAGACACGAAAAAAACAGACCTTGAAATGGCGAACGAACTGTTTGCTTTCCTTCAAGGGGAGATTCCCGAAGGATATAAAATTCCACGCGGGCACCAGCCAAAGCTCACGCCTGATCAGGCTTTCACAGTAATCTGGTATTTGGGCAATTTATACTGGCAAGTTCCCGACCATATCGACCGGTGCGATGTCTGCGGTGATCTCTTTGATAGGCATTGTGGTGGAGATGTCTTGGACTTCGGGCGGACTCCAATTTTCTTCTGCGATTCGTGCGTCAACACAGACGATTACGCGAAAAAATCAAAGCGCGATCCTGATCGCGAAAAATCAAAATGACCCACTACCTGAAAATCATACCGTATTCCCCCCATGCAGACCGAAACAATTAACTGGATCACTGACGGCACCTTGCCCGACTCCGACCTCACCGTCCTCATCTGTGACCAGTTGGACGGCGAAGTCGATACAGGGTTTCATGATGGCGAGTGCTGGCGATGGTCTAACGCCGATCGCGTTGGCGGCCCAATCAAAGGCTGGGCTGATCTACCCCAAGGACCAAAACCATGATCTTCTCCCCCTCCTCCCCGCGCAGCCCGAGATTCCACCAAAGCTCCAGATCTTTCGTTGATGTCGTCAATGAAAACAACAGAGCAGCCATTAAATGGCGGCACGTCATTTTCCAAAACAACCCTGTTCCTTTTCCTCCCTACTACCCCTTTCCTGACCTCGGTTGGATTGTGGCGATAAACGAGAACAATAGGGATACATTAGCATGAGCCGCCCCTTCCATCTCACCCCGCTGAAGCCCACGCAGATCAAGCAGCTCTGCACCCTCGCCGGCCAGGCCTTCAAAGCCGCCCAGCGCCGGGGCGACCCTCGCACCGAAGACGGCCTCGAAACCTACCGTAAAAACGGCCAGTTCGAAGCCGCCCAAATCCACAGCCTCAAAGACGCCCACCAGGGCCACTACCTCGCCCTGCGCGGCCACTGGTTCACCATCATCGGCAACCTCGAACAGGCCTTCTACGACCTCCTCGCCGCAGGCGACCAAAACGAGGCCCGCCGCCAGATGATGTACCGCTTTCAGGGCCAGCTCTCCCACCTCGCCGACGCCATCGCCGCCAAACGCCTCGCCGAGATCCAAACCGGGCTCCAGGCCCCGCCCCTGGAGCTCGACCAGGCCGCTGCCCAGGCCCTCGCCTACGCCGAATCCATCTCCAAGATCAGCCACAAAGCCCCCATTTGCGACCTCGACGCCCGGGGCCTGGAGCAGCTCGGCTTCACCATCACCAGCCGCGCCAACGCCATGCTAGGCCGTGGAAACGCCCAAAACCGCAACAAAAAGCAGCGCCAGCCAGTCTCAAAAACCCCTCAACCCGCCCCTGAAGAACCCCTTCAGCGCCGTTTCAGCCCCACCGGAGCCACGACAGCCCCGGTCATCCAGGATGCCCCACAAGCCCAAAGGGCCTGAAACCGGGTCATCCTGCCTGTAATCCCCCGTCCTACCCACCCAACCGGGCCATCCCATCCCGCCCAAATCCGCCCCATTCCGGGTCATTCCGGGTTGCAGCACGCATTGACCCAGGGCAGAGCACGGCGCATGGCGCTGATGGCGTCCATCTGCCGGGTGAGCTGCTTTTCCTCCGCGAGGAGGGCTTTCCTTGCTTCAAGCCACTCGGCCCGTGAGGCAGTCGTGTGTGTCGTTTTCATGGTCATGGATGGTGAGTTTGTGAGTAATCGTTTCTGGCTTCTTCCCGGTCTGCCGCAGCGTCCCGTTCAATGACACGACAAACAAACCTGCCCGCCGAGGACAGGGGACGACAAGATTTCTGAAAAGAATTTTCCTGAGGAAGCAATGCATGTGCTGCGAACGTACAGGCATGTTGCTTGGGTTTCTGGTCCCGAGCGCCATCCTTCTGACCTGCGTGATGAAATCCCGAACCACCTCACCTCTTGCTTCAGCTGCTGCCTGCCTCGTGTTTCTCTCAGCATGCCTTTTCCTGGTGCCCGGCGCCTTGGCAGCAGAGCTTCACGCCGGCTTTGCCCAGGTGGACATCACACCGCCCATCGGCGCCATCATCACGGGTCCGATGGGGCCTCGTAGCACCAGCACGGACGATCCGCTGAAGGCGCGCGCCATGGTGGTGGCCAGCGGCGGCAAAAAGCTCGTTATCGTGGGCGTGGATCTGGTGAAGATCCGCCGCGATCTCTCAGACAAAGCCATCGAACTGGTGATGCAGCAGACGGACATCACGCGCGATGGCATTCTCATCTGCCCCAGCCACAACCACAGCGGGCCGCTCATCCCGGCGGATGGCGACAACGCCAAGGCCAACAAGGAGTACATCGACACCCTGCCCAGGCTCATCTCCGACAGCATCGTGCTGGCCAGCAAAGCCCTGCAGCCCGTGCGCATGTCCGTCGGACGCTCCATCGTGCTCGAAGGCCACATCAACCGTCGGCTTGTTTCCAAGTCCGACGGGCTCGTGCTGAACACGTGGCTCAAAAAGGTGAACGATCTCAAGGAAGTGCCGCAGGTGCTGGGCACCGAGAGCGTCATCGACCCCGAGCTGTGGCTGGTGCGTTTTGATTCGCCGGAGGGAAAAATGCTCGGCACGCTGATGAACTTCACCTGCCACCCCTGCCTGCATGACCGCATCAAGACGCACACCTGGTCGGCGGATTATCCCGGCGTGATCGCGGACACGCTCGCCAAAGAATTTGGCCCCCAGGCCGTCGGCGTTTTCATGCAGGGCGCCTCCGGCAACATCCAACCGCCCGTGTGCTGGGCTCCCGACTGGAAGGAACGTGCTGCAGTGTTTGCCAACGCCGCCGTGGAAGCAGCCAAGACCGCCGTGCCCGTAGAGAATCCGGTGGTCGATTTCATACGGCGCGATGTCGATGTCCCGCGCTGCAATGCAGAAACGCAGCGTCCGCAGGCCATCTCACGCCTGGGCTGGCGGCCGGAGTCGTTTGAGGGCGCAAAGAAGACCGCCGCCTCCATGCCGCGCCTGCTGAATGTGCCCGTGAGCGCCGCACGCATCGGCCCCTTTGCCATCGCCACCAATGCAGGCGAGCTCTTTGTGGAGTGGGGCATCTCGGTGAAGAAGCGCTCCCCCTTCCCGCACACCGTCCTCAGTGAGCTGACCAACCACTGGGTGGGCTACGAGCCCACGGAGCTGGCCTTCAAACACGAAGGCTACGAGACCCTGGCCGGAGTCAATTTCGTCTCGCTGGAGGGCATCCAGTCCTTGGTGGATACCGCCGTGGAGATGCTGAATGAACTGTGGAAAAAAGACGCGAAATGAACAGCCAAACCATGAAACACTTTCTGCTGCTCAGTCTGGTACTGCTGTCTCTCACTGCTGCGCATGCAGCCTCTGAAATGCAGGCCGGCGTAGGCATGGTGGACATCACGCCTGTGGGCGAGGTCACACTCGCCGGTTCTCCTTCGCCCAAGAAAACCTCCGAGGTGAAAACGCGGCTCTACGTCCGCGCACTCGTCCTTTCCTCCGGCGAAACCAAGGTGGCTGTCGTCACACTGGATACGCTCAAGTACCCCGTGGATCTCACGGTGAAGGCGCGCGCCAGCATCGAGCAGGCCACGGGCATTCCAGTCGCCAATGTCATCATCTGCTCCTCGCACACACACTCCGGTCCGCTGTGGCCCTACTACCCGGACAAGCTCGTCACACCCATCACCGAGGCGGTGAGCAAAGCCGCGCACGATCTCACGCCCTGCACGCTGGGCATGGCACGTGGTACCGCCGAGGGCGTGGCCGAGTGCCGCCGCGTCATCAAAGACGGAAATGCCTGGAACCGCTGGCAGCTCAAACCGGACGAGGCCGACAAATATCCCGCCGAAGGCCCTGCCGATCCCAGCTTTGACCTGCTCGCCCTGCGCAGCGCGGACGGGAAGTACAAAGCCATCCTCTACAACTTCGCCTGCCACGCCGCCAACAACCGTGCGCCGCTCATCTCCGCCGACTATCCCGGCGATGTGGAGCTGCACGTGCAGAAGGCGCTCGGCTACGCCGTGCCCGCCCTCTTTCTCACCGGCGCCTGCGGCGATGTGAACCCCATCTACAGCGTGCGGCGCGATCTTTTTGAGCAGCGCCTCGGCGGCGAAATCCTCCACTGCCTGGAGCGGCTGGAGCCCGTAACGCAGCCCACGCTCGGCATCGAGACTCGCGAATTCCAGATGCCCGGCCGCGAGCACCCGGAATTCCGCGAAGCCGAGGTGGCGCGCAACTGGCCCGGCCAGCTGGAGCACTACCGCAAGGCCTACACCAGCATGAAGGCGCGCGAGCAGCCTTCCTACCTCTACTTCATTACCGGCATCCGCATCGGTCCGGACTTCGCCATGGTGACGAATGCGAACGAGCTCTTCTGCAGCATCGCCATGAAAATCAAAGAGCAGTCTCCCTTCAAGCACACCATGACCGTGGAGCAGACCAATGGCGCGCACGGCTATGTGCCCAGCGCCAAGGGCTTTGAAGGTGGAAGCTACGAAACCTGGTTCGGCGAGCACTCCTACCTAACGACGAAGGCGGCGGACATCATCGAGAAGGAGTCGCTGGAGGTGCTGGGCAGGCTGCGTACGCAGGAGACGAAGCCGTGACAAAGCCGCCGTGGTGGCGATTGATTGAGTTTGGCTGAGCTTCCCTTGCGCATCAGTGCACGTGGATTGGCAGAGTGGGCTCTACGCGCAACATGGCCCGGTGCAGCGTGGTAGGTTCGTGCGGAACCTCACTGAATCCGCACCATGAAAATGCATCGTCTCTGCTCCGGCAATCATAGCAATCTCTTCACCTCCGCCCAGGGACGGCGCGATTTCCTGCAAGTCGGTGCCATGGCGGGGCTGGGGCTCACACTGCCGCAGATGCTCAAGCTGCAGGCGGCGGAGCAGACGCTGGCCATGCCGGCGGTGGAGACGTTCCGGCCCATAGCCACCTCCGTCATCCACATCTACCTGCCCGGCGGCATGGCGCAGCATGAGTCCTGGGACCCCAAGCCCTTTGCCTCCCCCGATTATCGCGGGCCGTTCAGCCCGGTGAAAGGCGTCACTGGCGAGTATGTGGGCGGGCAGTTTGTGAACATCGCCAAGATCTTGGACAAGATCACGCTCATCCGCTCCGTCACGCACGGGGAGGCGGCGCATGAGCGCGGTACGCACAACATGTTCACCGGCTACCGCCCCAGTCCGGCCATCAAGTTCCCCAGCTTCGGCTCCATCATCTCCCATGAGCAGGGCTCTCGGAACAACCTGCCTCCCTACGTGGCCGTGCCGGGAATGATCGCGCCAGACCAGGGCAGCGGCTACATGAGCAGCGCTTTTGGCCCCTTTGCGCTGGGCAGCGATCCTGCGGACAAAGGCTTCACCGTGCGCGACCTCGCCTCGCCCAAGGACATCGATGCCAGGCGCTTTGAGCGCCGCCGCAGCCTGCTCTCCTCTGTGGACGAGCACTTCCGCACCACCGAGAAATCCGACGGCCTCAGTGCCATGGACAACTTCTACCACGCCGCCTACAGTCTCATCAGCTCGCAGAAGGCACGGGAGGCTTTCAATCTCGATGCCGAGCCCGCCAAGCTGCGAGATGAATACGGCCGCAATGCCGCCGGTCAGCGTTTCCTGCTCTCCCGCCGCCTCGTGGAGGCCGGAGTGCGCATGGTGTCAGTGAACTTCGGCAGCTGGGACCACCACTCCAACATCAAGGGTGCGTTTGAAAGCCAGGCCCCGCAGTTTGACGTGGCCTTTGCCCGCCTCATCAAGGACCTCGATGAGCGTGGCATGCTGGACACCACGCTGGTACTGGTCAGCTCCGAGTTTGGCCGCACGCCGCGCATCAACAGCACGAACGGCCGCGACCATTATCCGCGTGTGTTCTCCGTGGCCATGGCCGGCGGCGGGGTGAAAAAAGGCTTTGTCTATGGCAAGTCCGACGCCCTCGGCGGCGAGCCCGATGAAAACCCCGTGGGCCCCGAGGACCTGGCCCGCACGATGTACCGCCTGCTCGGCATCAATGCCAGCAAGCGCATCGTGGTGGAAAACGTGCGTCCTGTGGACATCGTCAATGGCGGGCGGCTCATCCAGGAAGTGATCGCGTAAGGCGGCCACGCCTGACTGCAGGGTTCAAGGTGCATCGCCAGCGTGGTGCGCAGGGCCATGCATTGAAAAATGCGGAATCCGCAATCCTGTGCTTTTCACCGCTGCAAAAGTGCGCATTCTCCGTGTGGCTCGGATTTGAACCTACATGGAAGCTGTCAACATTCAGTTCGCCCCCGCGACGGGCACCGAGGAAGAATGGAATGAGGCGTATGCACGCCTCGCCGATTACTTCCGCTCCTACCAGCTGCACAACCGCATCCGCCGTACCCAGCTCATTCTGGAGACGCTGCGCAATGCGGCCAAGGCCCATGCCCAGGATCCATCCCGCACGCCTACCGCGCACTCCATCGAGCAGGCGCGGCTCATGCTGCGGGAGTGGCTGGGCTCCATCTACAGTGATCTGAATCTGAGCGAGGCCCAGCTGGAGGCCACCGGCCGCCTCGGCTTTCATCTGGCTGGCGGGCCCTCGCGCTGGCCGCAGTTTTTCTTGGATGAAAAGAACATGCCGGATGACATGGCTGAAGCCATGCGCTCCGCCATCCGCACCTCCGGTCCCGGCATGCAGGTGAGCAAGATGACCCCGCGCGACATCGACCTGGGCATGTTTACCGATGTGGCGGACGACACCTTTGACCGCCTCGGCCGTCATCCCATCCTGCGCTACTCCGCCCTCATCATCATCGTGGGCAGCGTGCTGGGCTATCTTTACTCCCTCTTCGGATGAGCGCAGCACCCATCGGCAGCCAGACGGCCAACATCGCCATGACAGCGGGCATGCCGCCCAAGCATGTCTCCCGCACGCGGCGCGCCACCTTCTTCTCCCTCGTGGGCCTGGGCACCATCGTGGGTGCGTGGCTCTCCTACATCTTCCTTTCGGAAAACGGCATGCGCATCTCCGAATGGGCGCTGCTGTTTGTCTTCATCCCGCTGTACTACCAGCTCAATGTCGGCTTCTGGACCGCGCTCTTCGGCGTGTGGCTGATGAACCGGCCCAAGCCGGACCCGCTCAATCTCTGGCTCTCTCTGAGCGCAGACGACTACGAGCAGCCCATCACCGCCAGCACGGCCATCATCATGCCCGTGTTCAACGAAGACGTGACGCGCGTGTATGAGGGCCTGCGCTCCATCTACCTCTCCCTGGAGGCCACCGGACAGTCGGCCAATTTCGACTTCTTCATCCTCAGCGACTCCGACAAAGCCAGCCAGTGGATCGAGGAGGAGACCGCCTGGCTGGAACTCTGCCGCCAGCTCAAGGCCTTTGGCCGCATCTTCTACCGCCGCCGCCGCAAGCAGATCAACCGCAAGAGCGGCAACGTCTCCGACTTCTGCCGCCGCTGGGGCAAACGCTACCGCTACATGGTGGTGCTGGATGCGGACAGCCTCATGTCCGGCGCGCTGCTCACCAGCATGGTGCGCATCATGGAGAAAAATCCCGGCATCGGCATCGTGCAGACTTTCCCGAAGCAGATCGCCGCCGACACGCTGCTGGGCCGTGTGATGCAGTTTGCCCAGGCGCTCTACGGCCCGCCCTTCATGGCCGGGCTGGACTACTGGCAGTGCGGCGAGGCCAACTTCTGGGGCCACAACGCCATCCTGCGTCTGGCCCCCTTCATCGAGCACTGCGCTCTGCCGCCCCTGCCGGAAAATGCCCCCTTCGGCGGTCACATTCTCAGCCACGACTTTGTGGAGGCCGCGCTCATGCGCAAGGCGGGCTACGCCGTGCGCCTGCTGCCCACCACCCGCGGCAGCTACGAGGAGGGCCCGCCCACGCTGGTGGACATGCTCAAGCGCGACCGCCGCTGGTGCCAGGGGAACATCCAGCACTTCTGGCTGCTCTTTGCCAAAGGCTGGCACCCCATGAGCCGCATCAATTTCCTGCACGGCATCCTCAGCTACGTGAGCTCGCTGCTGTGGTTCCTCTTCCTGGTGCTGGCCACCCTGCTGGCCGCCACGCCCACGCCGCACGTGCAGCCGCAGGCCATCCTGGCGGAGCACATCCTGCTCGGCGTCACCGCCATGCTCATCTTCCTGCCAAAGACGGTCATCCTGCTGGATGAGGTGATTACCGGCCGCATGTTCAAGCCGCTGCGTCTGCGTTTCCTCACCGCCTTCAGCAGCCTGCTGGACACCGTGGTCTTCACGCTCATGGCGCCCGTGCTCATGGTCTTCCACGCGCGCTTTGTGGTGTACACCGTCATCGGCAAGAGCGTCAGCTGGGTCACGCAGCGCCGCAAGATCGACGGCGGCGTGAACTGGAGCGAGATCATCTTCACCTTCCTCAGTGTCACGCTGCTCGGCTTCGCCTGGGCGGTGCTGGGCTGGTATGTCTCCACCAAGTTCCTCATCTGGATCAGCCCCATTCTTTTCTCCCTGGCCGTTTCCATTCTCATGGCCGCCATGGTCTCCAGTGCGCGCAGCGGACGGCGTCTGGGCCTCTTCCTCACACCCGAGGAGCACGAGCCGCCCACCGTGCTCAAGACGATGCAGCAGAATCTGGAGGAAATTAAGGACCGCATCCCGCTTTCCCCCGAGCTGGAGCGCCACTACGGCCTCATGCAGGTCTGCCTGGACCCCTATGTGAATGGCCTCCACGTCAGCCTGCTGCGCCGTCGCCGCACCATCGGCGTGTCAGACACCTATCTCAAGGAGATCAGCCACCGCCTCATCACCCAGGGGCCGCAGACGCTCAACGCGCAGGAGCTCAAGGCGCTGATGCACGACACCGACACCGTCACCAATCTGCACTACCGCATCTGGAGCGCCGCCGACCACGAGCTCGCGCCATTCTGGGCCACCGCCATCCGCCAGTACAACCTCGCCTCCACCAGTCCCTTCGCCCACACCCTGGCCAAGCAGGAGCTGGAGCTGGTCGTTCAGGCGTAAGAAGCGGCCGCCCTGTGTCTCCAGGCGTCGTGCGCGCAAAATTTCGCATGCATGCGACCATGACCTGTGGCATGAGAGCAGCGTTATTCTATGAGCTACATAATGGTTGATGTGGAGTCGGACGGTCCGATTCCGGGAGATTACTCGATGATTTGTTTTGGTGCCGTGGTGGTGGAGCCGGGGCTGACCCGCACGTTTTACGGGCAGCTGCGTCCTATTTCAGAGCGCTTCATTCCGGAGGCGCTGGCCGTCAGCGGATTCACGCGGGAGCAGACCCTGCAGTTTCCGGAGCCTGCCGAGGTCATGCGCAGCTTTGCCGAATGGCTGCACGGCATCTCGCGCGACAAGCCCATGTTCATCGCTGACAACAACGGGTTCGACTGGGGATTCATCAACTGGTACTTCCACCACTTCACCAGGGCCAATCCCTTCGGCTTCTCCTCCACCAATCTCGGCAGCCTCTACAAAGGCATGGTGAAGGACGTCTTCCAGACCTTCAAGCACCTCCGCCGCACCAAGCATACGCACCACCCGGTGGACGACGCGATCGGCAACGCGGAGGCGCTGCTGACCATGAAGGATGAGCTGGGGCTGAAGATCAGGTGGTGAATTATGCGAAAACGGATCGGACTACAGCGGTCCCAATGTTAAAGCGCGTAGCGCTGACATAACCGTAGCCGTGGGTGCCAACCCACGGTCTGCGCGGAACCCATCGTTGCCTATCCGGTGGAACCGCGTAGCGGTGATACAAACCCTCGCGCATTTCCAGCGCCCCGCCATGGCCAACACCTACACGCAGATCCTGTACCACATCGTGTTCTCCACCAAGGATCGCGCCACGGTCCTGCGGGAATCCAGGCGGGAGGAATTTTTCCGTTACGTCTGGGGCATTCATCAGCAGCTGCACTGCCACCTCTACCGCGTCAACGCCATGGACGATCATGTGCATATACTGATGAGCCTGCATCCCTCCCTGGCGCTGGCGGACTACATGCGTGAACTGAAGACGGGGACCAGCCGGTGGATCAGCCTGGAGGGCGTCTTCGAAGGATTCGACGGATGGCAGGACGGCTACGGTGCATTCACGGTTTCAGCCCGTGAGCAAGACGCCGTGATCCGCTACATCAAAGATCAGCAGGAGCATCATCAGAACACAGATTATCTGGACGAATACCGGCGCATGCTGGGCGAGGCGCGGATCAAATACGATGAACGATACCTCACGTGAGGCGTTGGCTGGCTGGTAATGTTGGATGTGGCGGAGGTTTGTGTCACCGCTACGCGGTTCCCCGGCCTGGGGATGGTATGGGCAACGCGGTTCCGTGGGTTGGCACCCACGGCTACGGTTGTGCCAGCGCTACGCGCTTATGGGCTTGGCTGGAGTGAAGGCGCATCGTAACGTCCTCTCATGATGAAAAATCTACTGCTCATTGTGGGGATCATGCTGCCGGTTGTGTCGCAAGGGCTGGTGCTGGTCAATGATGACGATATGGCGAGCGCGTTCGGGGAAAGGCTCTATTCCGAAACGAAAGACCGAATTGAGGTGCCGGATGAGGACGCCAGGACAGCCCCGCGATATCGAATGGGCAAGGACCCCATCCCGGTTTCGATGGCGGACGTCGTTCGTCTGGCGGATGAGTATTTTCATAAAACGCTCAAAACGCCCTTCTCGGAAGAGGCTGGATTTGTCGATGTGAAACTAAGCTGGACTGGGTCACTGGCGGATCCGCTGTGGTGGTATCATGTGCGTTTCAAGCCACACAAGGAGTCCAAACGGGGCGATTCTAACAGGTGGGATTACCAGCTGGCCATTCTGATGAACGGCAAGGTATATCCATCCGTTGATGCCAGCAAAAAGCTCGTGGACTCCAAGAACGCTTCGAAGGAATCGGGAATCCCAGCGCTCCAAAACGGCGGGCGTGGTGAACTGCACATCCTTGAAAAGGAGATAAACCGTCTCTCACATCTGCCCAATTTGAAGTCGGATCAAAAGGCGGGAGTCTATGTCGGAGCCGAAGGCGAAGCCGCCTATATTTTTTATCCCGATGGACGTCTGTTTTTCCTGCGGACGATTTCAGACGGTCTCTACAAGATCGACAAGGAGGGCAAGGTTTACACCACCTATGTCTTTGGGGACAATAAGGAGAAAACCTCAGAGGACCGTTACAGAGGCGTGATCATCGACGGCAAATTTGTTGAAGACCAGGGCGACTACCAAAATGTATATCACATGAAGGAAGTGATCAAAAAAGGCGAGGGGAACTCCCCCTCGCCTGATGCAAAAAAGCAGAAGTAACTCGGATCTTTTACACCTTCGCCAGCACCGCATTGAACGTCGCACTCGGCCTCAGCGCCGCATCCGCCTTCGCGGTGTCCGGCTTGTAGTAACCGCCCACGTCAGCGGGCTGGCCCTGCACGGCGAGGAGTTCGGCGACGATCTTGGCCTCGTTGGCCGTGAGCTCTTCGGCGACGGGCTTGAACTTGGCCTGAAGCTCCGCATCCGCCGTCTGGGCGGCGAGGGCCTGGGCCCAGTAGAGGGCGAGGTAGAAGTGGCTGCCGCGGTTGTCGATGGTGCCGAGCTTGCGGCCGGGGCTGCGGTCGTTTTCCAGGAACTTGCCGGTGGCGGCGTCAAGCGTGTCGGCAAGCACCTTGGCCTTGGGCAGGCTGAAGTTTTCGGCGATGTGCTCAAAGCTCGGGGCCAGCGCGAAGAACTCGCCCAAGCTGTCCCAGCGCAGGTAGTTTTCTTCGAGGAACTGCTGCACGTGCTTCGGCGCGGAGCCGCCGGCGCCGGTCTCAAACAGGCCGCCGCCGTTCATGAGCGGGACGATGGAGAGCATCTTGGCAGAGGTGCCCACTTCCAGGATGGGGAAGAGGTCGGTGTTGTAGTCACGCAGCACGTTGCCGGTCACAGAAATGGTGTCCTCTCCTTTGACGATGCGCTCCAGGGAGAAGGTGCAGGCCTCGGCAGGCGGCAGGATGCGGAGGTCCAGGCCGGTGGTGTCGTGATCCTTGAGGTACTTCTCCACCTTGGCGATGATCTGGGCGTCGTGGGCGCGGTTCTTGTCCAGCCAGAATACGGCGGGGGTCTTGGAGGCGCGGGCGCGGTTCACGGCCAGCTTCACCCAGTCCTGGATGGGGGCGTCCTTGGTCTGGCAGGCGCGCCAGATGTCTCCGGCCTCCACGGCGTGCTCCAGCAGCACGGTGCCGGCGCTGTCGGTCACGCGCACGGTGCCGTCGGCGGGGATCTCAAAGGTCTTGTTGTGGCTGCCGTACTCTTCGGCGGCCTGGGCCATGAGGCCCACGTTGGGCACGCTGCCCATGGTCTTGGGGTCCAGCGCGCCGTTCTTCTTGCAGAAGTCGATCACAGCCTGGTACACACCGGCGTAGCTGCTGTCTGGGATGACGGCCAGCGTGTCCTGTTCCTTGCCGGCGGAGTTCCACATCTTGCCACCACCGCGGATCATGGCGGGCATGGAGGCGTCCACGATCACATCGCTCGGCACGTGCAGGTTGGTGATGCCTTTGTCGCTGTTCACCATGGCCAGCGCAGGGCGGCTGGCGTAGGCGGCCTGGATGTCGGCCTCGATCTCGGCCTTCTTCTCAGCAGGAAGCTTGGAGAGCTTGGCCACGAGGTCGCCGAAGCCGTTGTTGAACTCCACGCCGATCTCGGCCAGCGCGGCGCCGTGCTTGGCCAGCACGTCCTTGAAAAACACACGCACCACATGGCCGAAGATGATGGGGTCGCTGACCTTCATCATGGTGGCCTTCATGTGCAGGGAGAAGAGCACGCCCTCGGCCTTGGCCTTTTCCAGTTGGGTCTCGATGAAAGCCACGAGCGCCTTCTTGCTCATGCGGGTGCTGTCGATGATCTCACCGGCCTTAAGCGGGGTCTTGTCCTTCAGCACTTTGGAGCTGCCGTCCTTGCCGATGAACTCGATCTTCACGTCCGTGGCGGCAGGCACGCAGACGGACTTCTCATTTGAGAAAAAGTCATCCTTGCCCATGGTGCCCACGCTGGTCTTGGAGTCGGCGCTCCACTTGCCCATGGAGTGCGGGTGGGCCTTGGCGTAGTCCTTCACGGCCTTGGGGGCGCGGCGGTCGCTGTTGCCCTCGCGCAGCACGGGGTTCACGGCGCTGCCCATGACCTTGGCGTAGCGGGCCTTGATGTCCTTCTCGGCGTCCGTCTGCGGGTTCTCGGGGAGATTCGGCACGGTGTAGCCCTTGCTCTGCAGCTCGGCGATGGCGGCCTTCAGCTGCGGCACGGAGGCGGAGATGTTCGGCAGCTTGATGATGTTCGTGGTGGGCTCCAAGCAGAGCTTGCCGAGGTAGGCGAGGTCATCGGACTGCTTCTGCGCGTCCGTCAGGAAATCGGGGAAATTGGCCAAAATGCGGCCCGCCAGGGAGATGTCGCGCGTTTCCACCTCGATCCCGGCCGGTTTGGTGAAGGCCTGCACGATGGGCAGGAAGGAAAAAGTGGCCAGCAGGGGAGCTTCGTCGGTCAGGGTGTAGATGATCTTGGCGGACATGATTTGGAGGGGGGAGAATGAAGAGCGGAAGAGCTAAACGCGACCACGCGGCTGCGCAATGCCCAAGGTGCCGCAGCTTCTGCGCCGCACCGGGCATGGGATGTGCGCGAGTGCGCAGAAAGGCAGCCGTGCTACCTCCCGCGCACAGCATCGCGGATGGCGGGCACCAGCAGCTCCGCCACGAGCTGGTGGCCCAGGTCTCCGGGGTGCATGCCGTCCAGCAGCATCTCGTCGATGGTGGTCTGGTGCTTGGCAGCGTAGGCCGGGTAGGCGGCGTGCACGTCCAGCAGCGGCACCTTCAGCTCGGCCGCCAGCTGGCGCACAGCCTCATTGTAGCGGACCAGCGTGGCGGACTCAAAGCCGTCTTCAGCCGCAGGATCGTAGGGCGGATGTCCATAGAGCTCCCGCAGCTTGGAGGTCCAGCGCAGCGGATTGGCCGTCATGAGGATGACCTTGGCACCCTGCTTCTGCGTGGTCTGGATCATCGTGCGGTAATTGCGCTTGAAGTCCTCCAAAGGCACGCGCGGGGTGGTGGCGGGCGGTTTTTTCCACACATCCACCGCCGAGTCATTGATGCCAAACTGCATCACAACGATGCGCGGCTTGTATTTCAGCACATCGCTTTGCAGGCGCTTCAGCGCATCCTGCGTGGTGTTGCCGCCGATTCCGGCATTGTACACTCCCAGCGAAGAGCCGATGCTCTGCAGGCCCTGCTCCACTCGTGTGGCATACACCTTGAGGCTGCCGCGTGGGGCCGTGGTGGAGTCTCCAAACATCACGATGCCGCCCGGCTTTGGCACCGGTTTGGGCGGCGGGACATAGACAGGAATCTCCCCCGCGCCGAGATCGGCGGCATTCACCTTCATCCGCAGGCCGCCCTGCATGGTGGTGATCCACAGCTCACCGGGTTTGCGCTCGTAGAGGTAGGGATAGGACACCCGGCCACCTGCCACGTAATTGGCCGCCACGATCACCGGTTTGGACCACGTGGCCGTTTCATCCTCTGAAAACGCGAGCGACAGCTCCACGCGGCTGGTGCCATTCTTCGGATCATGGCGCGGCGGTGCATTCCACAGCAGGGCGATGCGCCCGTCGCTCAGCCGTGCCATCTGCGGGCAGCAGGTGACGGAGGCGATTGGCGTCTGCTTCAGGCCCTCCCATTTCAAGCCATCGCGCGAGGTCGCTTCCCACAGAAAGCCCGACTCCGTGCGCAGCAGCAGGTAGAGCGAGCCGTCTTTCCTCTCCACCGCGCTGCCCTCGATGGAGCCCGCATGGTCATGCGCCCCCACGCCGTAGTCCAGCACATCGCCGCGCTGCCAGCTCTGGCCGAGATCATCCGAAACCCACATCACCGTGGCATGCCGCCACTGCGGGATGATCTCCTGTCCCACCAGCACGATGCGCCCCGACTTCATCTGGATCAGCGAATGAATGCAGCCGCACCATGGGGTGCTCAGCAGCACGGGCGGCTCCCACGTTTTGCCATCGTCCGTACTTCGGCAGGAGTAGGTGGGCAGCACAAAGGCGTGCCAGTCCACGCCAGGATCACCCCAGCCCCAGCGTTTGGGCGCCTGCCGCTCCGCACCGTTCATCCAGGCGGAGATGATCACGCCCTCGCGTGTGCGCAGCAGGGCGCGCTCGTTGCTCACGTTGTACTTCTTGGCATCGGCAAACAAAGGCGTGCTGCTCCAGGTGTGGCCTTCATCTGTGCTGTGAAGTGCATTCTTGGCGTCGATGCACAGCACCCCGCCGTCTGCCGTGGTGACAAAGGGACCCTGGTGCGTGAAGGGCAGCGCAGAGGCTTTTGGATGCAGCGTGGTCGCATCTGCCGCAATAGCGGCGGTGCTGGAGAGCAGGAGCAGCGGAAGAAAGAGCAGGCGCATGGCAGGTCATGTACGCGCTGAATCACTGTCCTCGTGCTTTTTGCACCTCGTCGATGGATTTCTGAATGTTGTCCCGCCACACGCCGCGCAGCTTGTCCGGCTCGGCGCGGTTCAGGGCGGCCATGGCTTCATCGTACTTGCCGCGCCGAGTCAGGATGCGGGCGATGCCCTGAAGCGCGCCGTATTCATCCGCCCCGCCGATGTGGGTACGCTCTGCCACGATGGCCTCATAAGCGGCCAGGGCCTGCGCATCGTCGTGCAGGTTGCGCTCACGGTTTTGTCCCAGGGCCAGCAGCAGGGCATCACGCGTGCGCGGATCGCTGGTCCAGGGCAGGGCGGCGCTGAGGTCGGCCTCGGCCTTGTCGCCTGCCTTCAGGATGGAATACGCATAGCCGCGTGCATGATACCCCGCGCCGCGCTTCCAGAAGGGCCACTTGTTGAAGTCCTCGCCCGCAAACTGCGCGATGATCTCCGGCGCTTTGCCCACCGTGAGCAGGTACTGCATCTGCGCGGTTTTTTTCACCGCAGCCACGGGGATGCGCTCGATGATGGGCCCGGCCTCCTTGCGGCTTAGCAGCGCGGCCTGCTCCAGCGCGGCGGCATTCTGGAAGTCGCTGATCTTACCTTCCGCCAGCTTGAGGAAGCCATCCACCTGGCGCTTCTGCGTGGCATCGCGGAAGCCGAGTGCGAAGTCCGTGACAGCGGGGTCCTCTGGAAATGCGCGTGAGTTGCCGTGGTAGAAATGCGCAAACTTCAGCGGCTCATGAAAGCCCTCCGTGCCGGTGGGGGAGAGTGCGCTGAGCTCCTGTCCGTCTTCACGAATGCGCTGGCGGCACACATTGATGTGCCACGGCAGGCTCGGCGTGGGCTCGCGGCCGATGACCTGATGCAGCGGATCGTTTTCGTCCTGCGTCACGGGGATGCGGATCTCCGCCGTCCAATGATCGTCCGCGATGTGCGTGGCCACCTCCGCTTTCGCGTCCCACTCAAACCACCGGTCACGTGCCGCGCCACGGTCCAGGTCCACGATGTGCCCCGCCGGGCTGATGGCGATCTGGTAGTAGGAGTGCGTTTCCGTGGCGAGCTCGATCTCCACGGCATCGCCATGCCAGAGCGCCTGGTCATCATCGCGCGTGGTGGTGTTGTTCGGCTTGTCGCCGGGGTGTTCGTCGCAGCGGATGGCCACGCAGAGGCTGCCGCGCTGCCAGCCCACCTTGAAGGTGGTGCCAAAGGTGGGCACGCGTCCGGTCTGCAGCTCGCGCAGTTTTCCGGTGGAGGCGGCGGGGCAGTTCTGCCAGTAGGCGTCGTCGAGCTTTCCATCGATGACGATGTCTTTCGCTTCTCCCACAAGCCGCACGATGGGCACCGGCCCGCGCTGCTGGGCCAGCTGCTGGCACTTCATGCGCAGGCCTTTGAGGAAGTCGTCGATGAGCGCGATGCGTTTTCCATGCACGCTCACCGCGTCAGCTTTCGCCTGTGCTTTGGCAAAGAGCGCCAGCGCGGCGTCCGCCTGCGCCTTGTCGTCCTCCATCGCGTTCCAGTGCTCCTCGCAGTAGGTGAAGAAGGCCTGCATCTCCTGCGCGGCGGGGCCGTAGAAGAGCTGGCAGTATTCGCGGAACATGGCGTCCACATCCGCATTCCTGCCGCCCCAGTACATGCGCGCGGTGAAGTAAACCATGAAGTGGTTGAAGCCGATGCCCACCTCCTTGAAGTCCTGCCGCGCGGAGAGCCAGATGTCCTCCCCCTGCGAGAGGCCTTTCGTCGCGTTCACGGAATCTCCCAGCGCATACGGTGCGAAGGCGGGCAGGTACCAGCCGCGATCGGTGAAGGGATAGTTTTCAAAGATCATGAGGGGGGTGTCCGTCTTCTTCGCCCAGGCGGCGCGCAGGGCTTCCGGCGCGTTTTCCCCTTCCCCCTTGCCGCCGGCTTTGTTCATGGGACGCCGCCCGCCCACGATGCAGACGACCACATTGGGCTCCAGCTTGTCGATCTTCAGCGGAGGCAGCGTGTACACGCCATAGGCGCAGTTCAGCACCTTCGCGTGAGGGTGTGATTTGCCGATCTCCTTGGCCACGCGGTTCACAAAGTCCCACACGTAATCGCTCAGCAGGCCGCGTTCATTGCGCTCCGGCGAGTCCTTGCCTTTGCATTTCTCGCACTGGCAGATGGAGGTGTAGCCGTCCGGCGGCATGATGGAGACGGACTTCACCGGGTAGGTGTCCAGCAGGGCGCGGGCGTAGCGCACAGTCTCGCGAAAGAGCTCGTCATTGGAGTAGCAGAGCTGGTTGGTGCTGCTGCCGCGTGTGTAGTCACGTTTCCCACCATACAGCGCAAACCACTCCGGATGCGCGGCAAAGGTGGCGTCATTCCCCGTCATGCCGTCCATGCCGTGGGCGATGAGCCAGCGGTCGTCATTGCGCGTGCCGAGGTGCATCATCCAGAGCGCGGTGTCATAGCCAGCGGTGGCAAAGCGGAAATTGAACTGCCGCAGCGGGAAGTCTGGCTTCACGGTTTCATCCATCTGTGGCAGTGCGATGGTTTTCATGGATGGCATCACCTCGCCAAGCTCTCCGGGCAGGTACCAGCGCGCGCCGAGCTTGTGGAAAAAAGCGGTCACCGCATTGAAGCTGCCGCGTTCATCGAGACCCCAGATGTCCAGGGTCTCGTTCTTGGCGGTGGCGGCTCCGTCCGCCTTGCCGGTGTCTCCGGGCAGGCGCAGCTTGTTTTTGTACAAGCCGGGATTTGGCATGCCATACGGCGCGGCGACAATCTTTTGAAACTCCGCCTGCGCACGGGGGATGTCGCCATTGTGTTTGGCCCAGGGCTCCGTGGGCACAAAGTCCGTGTCGTCTCCCACCAGCGCCAGCCAGTCGGCGCCGGACTGCATGCGGTAGGCGCCATCCTTCAGGCCCTCCGCCTTCACCGGATGGTGCGGGCTTTCACCGATGAAGACCTTCACCGCCTTTCCGCTCGGCTTTGTGAGGATGGGCAGGCGCGCGCCGCTGATCTTCTCCACATTCACACGAAACTCCTGCGCCGCCACCCGCTGCATGCGCGTGGGATTCTCTGAGATGATGATCTCCGCGCGCGGCTGGCCGTCCTGCACGATATGGACATCTGCGGCATCCAGAGATGAAAGCGTCAGGAATGCGGCGGCGAATAACGGTGCGGCAGTGGTTGGGCGCATGATGAAACATCAACGCGCACCGAGGTCCCAAACTCACTGCGGAATTCCCAAAGCTGCTGGCGCAGGCTGCTTGGGGCGGTGCTCTTGCATGAACTTCAGCACCAGGGGAAAAGCGGGCTCGGGCATGCCGCCGTGGCTGAAGCCGTCGAGCTCCAACAGCGTCGCGTCCTTGTGGCCCACGAGCTTGAGCATGCGCCAAAAGTACGCGTTCTCCTCGTAGCGGCCCATCATCTCCTTCTCGCGGTCGCCGGTGATGAGGAGGATGGGGGCGGCATCTTTACGAACGTGATAAAGCGGCGCCATGTCGTCCACCAGCGGCTGGAGCTCTGGGATGCTGCGTTCATCCCGGATGGCAAAGTGGGTGATGACCTGCGGGCTGAGCGGGATCAGTCCGGCGATGCGGCTGGCATCAATGTCATGCGCGGCGAGCCACTTGCGGTCGAGTCCTGTCATGAGCGAGAGATAGGCTCCGGCCGAGTGGCCGCCGACGAAAATCTGATCCGCTGAGCCACCGAAGTCGGCGATGTGCTTGAACGTCCACGCGATGGCTGCGGCAGCGTCCTCAACGTAGGCGGGGGCTTTGACGCCGGGGCTGAGGCGATAGTTCACCGCCACCACGGCGATGCCTTGATTGCGCAACTGCAAGGGGATGAAGCGTTCGCCTGCGGTAAGGCCGCCACCGTGAAACCACACGAGGGTGGGAAAGGGCTTCTGCGTGGCGGGCGCATACACGTCCAGACGGCAGCGCTGGTTCATCGTGGGGGCGATGCTCTTTTCCTCCCGGTAGAGCAGCTCGGTGCGCAGACGGTAGTTTTCATCCGCCTCGTCAGGCGTGTCGGAGAATCTGGCCGGTTCCCCGCCCAGCTTCTCTCCCACTCCTGCCAGCACGGCCTCGGCTTCGCGGCACCTGGCCTCAAACAGCAATGCTGCCGCGCGGTCCAGTTCTTTGGCGTGTTCTGCATTTCCATGGCTGCGTTTGCGCAGCTGGTAAAGCATCACTGGCAGGCGCAGATCGGCCACACTGAACTGAGGCGTCGCTTTTCTCTTTTGCAGCATCTCCAGGTAGCGGTAGCCGAGATTGTGCGTCGGCTCGATGACGGTGCCCTCGCCATAGTCATTCCAGGTGGCCACCTGGATCAGCGCCGCGCTGCTCTTCTGTGCCATGTCCAGCGACTCCGCCAGGGTCTGCCCGGAACGCGGGGCGATGCTGCCGTAGCTCTCGTGCACACCGGCTTGCTTGTAGATGTCTTTAAATCCCGGGAAGGCGCTGGCGATGATCGCTTCCCCCGCAGTGCCGCGCGCATTCAGCGCCTCCAGCTCTCCGTGCCACTTCTCGGTAGAGATCGTCTTGCCTCCGCTCACCGGCGGCCAGCCATAGCTGCCGTCCATGCCTTGCTCCTTGGAGAGATGCGGCAGGCCGAAGATCATGGGCCTGGAAGGCAGCGCAGCACGCAGTTCGTCCCACTGGGCTCGTTTGAAATGCTGCGGCCCAAAGACCAGCAGCACCGGGCGGCCGTTCTGCTTCACGTAGGCTGCATCCTTGAACCACTGCTGCTCGGCCCACTGCAGATCCTGCAGCCCCTGCTTCACATCATCGCCAGGCTTCAGCTTCATCTGCCCGATGGCCTGGTCCTCATAGCAGATGGCAAAACGCAGGCCCGCCTTTTTCAGCCAGGGGATGAGCTTGAGCGTGTGCTCATGGTTCACGGCGTAGTCGTTGTGCTTGCTCGTCCCGTACCAGTCGATGATGACACCGTCGAGACCGGCCAGCTTCATGAGCAGCACCTGGCACTCCAGCGCCTCATCATCGCCCGAGTCATACAGTCCGATCAGCGGGTGGTCATGCGAGGCGGCCTCGCGCTTGCCATCCCACTTTCGCTGGTCGGGGTGGTAGTGGCCCATGGTCCAGTGCCACCCCCACTGTCCGCTGACCTGCCTGGTGGCATACCACGGCATGTAATGCGCCAGCATCAGCTTCTCCGGCTCCACAGCCTGGCTGACACATGCGACGAAGCAGAAAAGGAAAAGGCGGAGGGTGGACATGCGGGTGGCTGGGCTGGGAGGCCACGTAACCTCGCAGGTCCGCGGCTTTCAATCAGAAGCACGCAGGCGCGCCGGAATATCGGCTCACTTCACCGTGCGCAGAGCGGTGGCCAGACTGCGTGCATCTGCCTCCCACTGCTCCGGCGTGGCGCTGCCAAAGGCGGTGACCATGCGCCAGGTGCCGGTGAATCCGGCGGGCACGGTCTTGCCCTCAAAGCACTTGAGGTAGTACTTCCGGTAGGTGGGCGGCACGTTCCAGATGGTGGAGATGTGGCCGCCCTGCTCCGGGGCCTGCAGCAGTCGGCACACGGCGTACTGCCCGCTCTGCGGCTCGTACACGGCCATCCAGTCCACGCGCTGGTTGATGTAGAATTTCCGAGCCACCTCAGCGTCGTCGCGCAGCGGGCCAGAGATGGTAGTTTCTGGCATGGCGTCGCTGCCTGCCAGAAAGGCGCTCACGGTGGGGCGCCACGCATGCATGAAGTGGTACACCAGCTTCAGCGGCACGGCCTCGTCCGTATGCACGGTGGTGGTCTCATACAGGCGGTGGTCCTTGATCTCGGTGACGTTCGTCAGATCAAAGGCTCGGATGCGTGACTGGCGCTCCAGCCGAAAGGTGCCGCCCTTCAGCTCAGCCGCAGGTGTTTCGACTCGTCTGTCATCGAGAAAAAATCCGAGCGACTGCAGCTTTTCGGGCTCGTTTTCCAGATGCGCGGTGCCGATGAAGCCGACGTCTGGAAAGGAGAAGACGGTGCCGTAGGCGCTGCTCTCCGTGGTCATGGCGCTGCCGCGAAAATCAATGCGCCCAGGCGTCCACTGCGTGGCCTGGCGTAGCAGCAGCCTCACATCCCCGCAGCTCACCGTGATGCGCGGCAGGTCGGGGCCCAGGTTTGGCTTGAAGGGCTCTTTGGACGAAGCCGAAGCCATGAGCGCGAGGCCCAGCAGCGGCGCGAGAAAGCGAGAGGGTGAAAACATGTGTCAGACACTACGCTGCTGCTGCACGTCCTTTCGTGCCAAACGTCTCCGCCTGCATCATTACCTGCGGAAGGTCTTGAGGAAATAAAAGATCAGCCACACCTGGGCAAAACCCACGGCGATGAGCAGCATGCCCAGCTCCACGGCGTTGTCCTCCTGCGGAACCGCCAGGCGCAGGATGAATGCCAGCAGGATGAGGCCGGCCAGTGACAGCACGCTGCCGATGAAGGGGCTGGCCCGGTGTTCAGGCTCCGGCACCGGGATCGGGGTGGGTGGGGGCTCGGAATGCGTTTCGCCGGTTCTCGTGAAGTCGATGGGGTGTTCGCTCATGGCTGTTCGCGGCTGACGGGTTGCTGATATGCCGGCGGCATCGTGGCTGGGAGGTCCATTCACACCAGCATCACCGGTGGGGAGGAGCTTTTGCATAAACGCTGGCTGCTGGCTGAAACTTCCATGGACCCCAATATCAGAGTAATATGCAGAGGGGGGCGTCAGATTCCGCTCGTGGCGGCATGTTACTTCGGCTTCGCGCCGGATTCGTTGGAGCCAGAGGTCGCGGCGGGTGTGTCTGGCTTGGGCGCTGCCGCCCCTGGCTCTTCAGAAGGCGGGGGTGAAGCTGGTGCCGAAGGTGACGCCGGTCTCCATGTCTCCGCCCGCCGGGTGGCCTCGATGACTTGATCCCGCGTCATGGTGGACTCCAGTGTGGTCCCGTGCAGCTCGGCGACTTCATGACCTCGTGCGGCGGCCAGCCTGCACCACTTCAGGGCCTCCACCGGTTCCTGCTTCACGCCCTGTCCCCGCTCGTATTGGAGGCTCAGGGCAAACTGTCCCGAAGGGTCTCCCTTTTCTGCGGCGGCGCGGAAGAGCCTCACTGCCTCCTCCAGGTTTTGATCGACTCCGGTCCCCTTGAGATGGCAGCTGCCCAGCGCCACCTGCGCCGGCGAATAGTCCTGGTCTGCAGCCTTGCGGAAAAGCAGGGCCGCCTCGGCGAGGTTTTGCTCCACGCCTGCTCCTTCAAAGTACGCAGCACCCAGTTTCATCTGCGCATCCGCATCTCCGAGATCCGCCGCCTTGCGGAACCACTTCACCGCTTCGGCTTCGTTGTGCTCCACACCGACTCCCAGGATGTAGCTCACACCCATCTCCACCTGCGCGGGCGGGTAGTCCTGCGCCGCCGCTTTGCGCAGCCACATCACCGCTTTTTTGGCGTCCATCTCCACGCCTGCTCCCATCGAAAGCGCGAGCCCCAGGCGCATCTGTGAATCGGCATCGCCGCTTTCCGCCGCCTTGCGCGCCCACTTTACCGATTCCTGGAGATCCTGCGGCACGCGCAGGCCTTGTGCCAGGGTGGTGGCCAGCATCTTCTGAGAATTCAGGTCGCCCTTCTCAGCCGCCATGCGGAACCAGCGCATCGCCTCCATGGCATCCTGTGCCACGCCGGTTCCCTCAAAAAATGCCATGCCCACCTCCAGTTGCGCGTCCGGGTCCCCTCGCTCTGCTGCCTGGCGGAACCACCGGAAACCTTCGGACTCGTCCTTGGGCACTCCCGAGCCCAGGGTGTAGCAGGCTCCCAAATGCTTCATCGCTGGCAGGTTGTTTTGCTCCGCTGCCTTGCGCAGCCATTTCACTGCAGCCGCAGGATCTTGCGGCATGCCCTGTCCCAGCAGGTGGCACATGCCCATCTCCCGCTGTGCCCCCGCATGGCCCTGCTCGGCGGCCTCCAGAAACCATTTGGCGGCCTCTGCCGCATCCTCGGTCACTCCATTGCCCTTCAGGTGGCGCATGCCCAGGGCGTATTGCGCCTCGGCTTCACCTTTTTCAGCCTTGGCGATGGTTTCCTTCAGGCTCTCCTTGGCCGCACTTTTGGGGCTTTCTTTGGCGGCGCCTTCTTTCACGGGCTCCTCCTTCGTCCCGCCTTGTGGCATCTCCTTGGCGGCAGTGTGCCCGGGGGCTTGCTCAGAGGCGGCGCCTTTTGCAGGCTCCTTCGTGGCGCTGTCTTTGCCAGAATCCCCGGCCGCAGGGCTTTTCGGCGTGTCCTTGGCGCTGGCCTCCTTAGAGGTCTCTTTCGCCGTGCCGTCTTTGGCAGGCTCTTGGACGGCGGCGCTTTTCGGTTTCTTCTTCTTGGTGGCAGCCCCCTTGGCCTGCATTTCAGATGTTCCCAGCACCAGGCATGCCGCCAGGAGAGTCTTCATCATCGTCATGATCCAGGAGGGCAGAGACATGTCACTTGAACAGGGTGAATCCGAGCGCCCTCTTTTTTAGTGAATGCGCAGACTTCCTCCAACGGTTTTTGATTCAAATCTCCATACGTCTTCATCACGGCGGGGATGAGCGCACACAAAAAGACCCATGGGCGCAGGGTCGTCTTTCAGCCATTTGGAGCGCGCTCGGCCGTGCCTCCCCGCCGTGGGAAAAACATCATTCTACTTCTTCGGCCCGATCTCCAGTCCCGCCAGCCACGGTGCCGTGATCTGCGGCGGCATGCCGCCAAATGGCTGGTAAGCCGGGAGCTGGATCACGCTCATGCTGTGCGCCTGGGAGGCGATGAAAAAGAGCGCATCGGCGCAGTCCTCAGTCTGGATCATCGCGCTGCGGTGCTCGGCGGTGGGCTTCACCGGGCGCTTTTCCACCAGTGGCGTCAGCGCCTCGCCAGGGGCGTATTCAGAGAGCACGATGCCATGCGCATTCAGCTGCATGCGCGCGGCAAAGAGCATGCCGTGCACCGCCCACTTGCTGGCGGTGTACGGCACGCCGGCATAGGAGTCATAGCCATGTCCGGCGGTGGAGGAGACCACGACGATCTTGCCGCCGCCGTTTTCGGCCATCGGCTTGGACACCGCCTGGATCATGTTCACCACGCCCATCACGTTCACGTCCATCACGCTGCGCCAGCTCGCCTCGCTCGCCAGTTTGGCCGGGTCGGCATGTGCCATGAAGCGGTCCGGTGTGTTGATGCCCGCAGTGTGGATCAGCGCGGCGATGGGCCCGTGCTGCAGCACCTGCGCCACCGCTGTGGCCACGCTGCCGGAGTCCGCCACGTCACACACGATGGAGATGATGTTGGGCGAGAGCGCCGCCGTGGCCTGCAGGGACTCCAGCGTTCTTCCAAAAATAAAAGTCTTCGCACCAGCGTCTGCAAACCGCTTCGCCGCGCTCTGTCCCATGCCGCCGCCACCTCCGGTGACGATGACGATCTTGTCTGTCCATTGTTTGTCCATCCGCCGACCCTAGCGGCACTTCGGCGGGCGTCGAATGAAGCGTGCGTTTTCATGAAAATATTCAGCCGCCTGTGCCTGAAAGGTTCTGATTGGAAACACCGCCGCCACCCGCCAAGATGCGCTTCATGATCCGCTGTCTCCCCACCCTCCTGCTCGCTCTACTCTGCCTGACCGCCGCTGCCGACGAACCCAAATGGATCCCCCTTTTCAATGGCAAAGACCTCACCGGCTGGACGATCAAAATCGCCAGACACCCGCTGGGTGAAAACTACGCCAGCACCTTCCGCGTCGAGGACGGCATCCTGAAAGTCAGCTACGACGGCTACGACAAGTTTGACCAGCAGTACGGCCACCTCTTCACCAACCTGGCCTACTCCCACTACATCCTGCGCATGGAATACCGCTTCACCGGCGCCATGATGGCGGACGCCCCAAAGTATGTGAACCTCAACAGCGGCGTCATGCTCCATGCCCAGCCGCCGCAGAGCATGCGCTTTGACCAGGGCTTCCCCTCCAGCCTGGAGATGCAGTTCCTGGCCGATGAAGGCAAAGGCCCCCGCTCCACCGGCAATCTCTGCACGCCCGGCACTCACGTGGAGATGGGCGGCAGCCTCATCACCAAACACATCGTCAAATCCAGCGCCCCCACCTTTCCTGCAGAGGAGTGGGTGCGTGCCGAAGTCGAAGTGCGCGGCAACGACGAGATCATCCACCGCATCAACGGCGTCGAAGTCCTCCGCTACCAGCGCCCCCGGCTCGATGCCGCCTGCAAGATCGCCCCCGCCAGCGACATCGTTGAAGCCGGCGGCGATGTCATGCTCGGCTACGGCCACATCGCCCTTCAGGCCGAAGGCCAGCCCGTCTGGTTCCGCAAGATCGAGCTCATGTCGCTGGAAAAGAAGTGAGTTCTCGCATCGGGATGGCGATATGCCCAGCGTCCCAGGCGCGCGGACCTCCGAGTCCGCAGCACTCCGCCTGACGCTTGCGGTTCCGCATGACAAGGAGCCTTCATGTGTGGCGGCTGTCTCCTCCAGAATGGCTTGGTATGGCGGCGCTTTATGTGCTGGGCGGCATGCTGCGGACCTCCGAGCTGATCTTTATCCACAAAATTGAAGATAAAAATGGTGCCGCGGCTGTGAAGGGTATCTACGGGCGGGTGTCCCATTCCATCACCCGCCCTTTTCCCGACTTCTCGCATGATGCCCAGGCCAAAGCCCAATGGGCGGCTGATGAACTTGGTTCCATCGACGGCGAGGAACTCACCGACACCCTGCTCTTCGAAGTCCACCGGCAGGCGGTGCTGCGTCGTGCGCAGCAGCACCGTGAACAAGGGCTCGGCCTGCTGGTGCGCTCGCAGCACAACCGCAGCCTGGAGGGGGAGTAGGAGCGGCTGTGGCGGCATCTTGAGCAGAGCGAAGAGGCGGGCACCTGGGCCGCAAGAGTGATAGCCACCCCGGGCCCTGGTGCTCTGGCAGGGCCTCAACAAGCTCGACACCATCACCGATGTCTGGCGCTGGCTTCTGCGCCAACAAATTTATGGGTGAAGATCAGCTCGGAGGCCCGCGCTCCGGGACTGCGTTTGAAGACGGCGCCTGGATGTATTTTGAAAATGGCCTGAGCTAACCTGCGTCGTGGCAGCGGGAGGGTGATGGGCCTTTGCATGGGCGCAAACCGACAGACATGAGCGTCCTGTTGTAGTTCCAGAGGGCTCCAGTTGCGGCGCAACTGGGCTACTTTTTGAGGGTCTCGCGGGCTTTTTTGGGCAGGGCGTCCACCACGAGCTGGTAGGAGTGTTTTACCAGGTCGCGGATGAGAGCTGGCGGGACGGTGCCGTCGAGCATGACGGTGTTCCAGTGTTTCTTGTTCATGTGCCAGCCGGGCACGATGCCTTTGTATTCGTCCCTCAATTCGATGGCACGCTGGGGGTCGCACTTGAGATTGATGCTGGCGGGGAAGTCATCGGGGGAGGTGACGGCGAACATCTTGCCGCACACCTTGTAAACGAGGGCCTCGGGGCCGAAGGGCTGGGTCTCCTCGGCACCGGGGAGGCTGAGGCAGTGGTCGATGACGTCTGGGAGCTCCATGCGGGGATGATAAGTGTGCTGATGGGAGGCATGCAAAATCTTTCAGGCGCGGGATGGCCGGACAAGATGAGGGCAGTGCGGGACAATCCGCGGGGCATGAGCGCTGATATGCGGGTGAGGAAAGCTGCTGTATTCGTTTGATGAACTGCGGATCACGCTGCTTTCTTGGCGGCTCAGAATCCCGCATGCGAACAACAGCCCTGAGCAGCCGAGAAAAATGGATCGTGGCATTTGCCACGGTGCATCTGATGTTTCTGCTGTTTGGCATGCTGCCCAAGGCATGGCGGGACAAGACGCCCCTGGCCTCTGCCTTCCGCACCTATGAGGTCGTGACACGGTGCCCGCAGCTCTGGAACATGTTTGAGACGATCCCAAACATGAACCGCATGGAGGCGCGGCTGGTGGTGAAGGAGGAGGGGCACAAGGCGCGTGAGGAAGGTGCATTGCTGCCAGGGCTGCGGCGCTTTTCCCAGCATGACGAGGTGCGGCTGAACAACTGGATGATGAGCGTGATCTTCAACGCCACACGCGGCGTGTTTCGGGAGTCGTACATGCGCAGTGCAGCGAATGCGCTGCTGAAGTCCGGCCGCTACAGCCCGAGAGCGCAGGTGACTTTTGAGGTGATCCCTGCTTATACACGGAGCCTGGTGGGGGTGCGATCGCTGAAGGAGATCGCGGTGGAGCGCCCGTCCGTGCTGGGACCCTTTGAGCTGGGAGCGCTCGCCTCCAAAAACTCAGCGGCCCCCTCCAAACCATGAGTCCCGGCGCCAAGAATCTGCTCTCCCGCTTCACGGGCCTGTTTCTCGATCCGGCGGACGCCCGTGTGTATGCGGCGGTGCGCATCGGATTTGCGTTCACAGCCCTGCTGAACCTGATGCAGATCTGGCCTGACCGGGAGAGTTTTTTCACGGATGCCGGCATGGTGGACCACGAGACGGTGCGGAAGTACACCGTGGGCCTCTATGAGTCGGTGTTTTATTTCTGCACGGACCTGAGCGCGGTGAGCACCTACATGCTCTTCAGCGGAGCTGCGATGGTGATGCTGATGCTGGGGATCTGGCCGCGAGTGGCGGCCGTGGCGGTGTATGTGTGGCATCTTTCCTACTCCATCCGTGCTCCGCTGGTGCTGGTGGGCTGGGATGAGGTGCTGAGGTGCACCTCCTTTCTAGTGATGGTGTCTCCCCTGCCCTCGTGCTGGTGCCTGCAGCCAGCGAAGGCGCGCAGGAAAGCCGCCGCAGAACCTCCCCCACCCCGCTATGGGCTGACACTGCTGCAGGTGCAGCTGGCGGGGATCTACATCCATGCGGTGCTGGCGAGGCTGGGAGATGAGTTTTGGATGAGCGGGGATTTCATGAGCTTTTTCCTGCTGTCCCACAATGCGCGCTGGCCGGGGCTGTGGGTGCTGAACTACGGCACGCTGCTGAAGGGGGTGACCTACCTGGTGCTGCTGCTGGAGCTGGCGATACCGGTGCTGCTGATGGTGCGGCGGTGGCGGTGGTACGGCATCGCGGCGGGGTTTCTGCTGCATGCGGGGATCTCCCTGATGGCGTACAATCTGATGCTGTTTTTCCTCTCGATGCTGATGCTGTACCTGAGCTTTCTGCAAAAGGAGGACATGGACTGGCTGGAGCGGAAGCTGGGGCGCAGAGGGTAAGCTGGAAGGCTGCGATGGCGGGCCTGCGGAATGAGCGGAATTGGAGGCTGGGGGGGCCTCACCCCACCCTCTCCCTGAAGAAAATCCACTGTGTTTGTCGTGAGTCTTGGGCGGGGTGAGGGAGAATGAGATTTTGGCCGGCCGGGTTTTGCGCGAGCCCAGGGCTCCGACGACGGCGGATAGCCCGCCCTACGAGGGGGCATGGAGTCTGAAAAGAAAAACGCGCCTGGGTTTTGAGGCCGCAGGCGCGTTTGGGATGGGTTCGCTTGGGTGCTGCCTTATTAGACGAGCATGAGGGCGGGGTTTTCGAGGAGCTTGCGCATCTCGGCGAGGAAGACGGCGGCGACGGCGCCATCCACGACGCGGTGGTCGCCGCTGAGACCGACCCACATGCGCTGGCCCACGACGATCTGGCCCTTGTCATTGACGACGGGGGCGGAGCGGATGCTGCCGATGGCGACGATGGCGGCCTGGGGCGGATTGATGATGGCGGAGAACTGGTCGATGCCGTAGGCGCCGAGATTGGAGACGGTGATGGTGCCGCCTGCGAAGTCGTCGGGGCTGAGCTTCTTGTTCTTGGCCTTGCCGGCGAGGTCTTTGACGCTCTGGCTGATCTCGAGCAGGGTTTTCTTTTCGGCCTGCTTGATGACGGGGGTGACGAGGCCGTCATCGATGGCGATGGCGACGCTGAGGCCGACGGACTTGAACTTGACGATGGCATCGCCATCCCAGGCGGCATTGATGGCGGGCTGGGCCTCGGCAGCGCGGATGACGGCCTTGAGGATGAAGTCGTTGACGGTGTATTTGTTGCCGCCGGTCTTTTCAGCGGAGGCGTTCAGATGAGCGCGGAAGGCCATGAGCGGGCCGGCGTCGATCTCCATCTGCAGGTAGAAGTGGGGGATCTGCGTCTTGGAGGCGAGGAGGCGCTCGGCAATGATGTTGCGCATGGTGCTGGTGGGCACGCGCTCGTCTTCCGGACCAACGACGGGACGGATCGCCGGAGTGGCGGCGACGCGGCCGGCGGAGGCACCACCGACGGGGGCGTTTTCCACATCGGCACGGACGACGCGGCCTCCAGGGCCGGTGCCGATGAGGGCATTGAGATCGACGCCACGCTCAGCGGCGATTTTCTTGGCGAGCGGGGAGGCTTTGACGCGCAGGGCGGCACCAGCGGAGGCGGCACGGCTCTTGTGCTGGGGTGCCAGGGGAAGGCGAGGACCAGAGGAGGCGGCCTTGGCAGCGGAAGCGGCGGGCTTTTTCTCAGCAGCAGGGGCAGGAACGGCTGCGGCCTGGGCCTTGGCGATGAGCTCGTCGAGATTGGCCGGGGCGGCTTCATCTTCTTCCAGGATCACTGCGAGCGGGGCGCCGAGGGGGACCTTGCCGCCGGGCATGGCGATGAACTTGTGCAGGACGCCTTCAAACGGGCTGGCGTATTCCATGGTGGCCTTGTCGGTCTCGATGTCGGCGATGGCTTTGCCAACGGAGACTTTGTCCCCTTCCTTGACGGTCCACTTGGCGAGGGTACCCTCGGTCATGGTGTCACTGAGCTTGGGCATTTCGATGAATTTGGGCATGGCGGGGAAAAGGGTTTAAGGGCGGGGGATTTCGAGGTCTTTGCAGATTTTGTTCACAAGGAAGTCATTGATCTCGCGATGGCGCGGGACAGAGGAGCTTTTGCGTGTGGCGCGATTGACGTATATCGAGTGATTGCCGCCTTCACGCAAGAGTTCACAGCCGTGGTCATGCAAGTGTCGGATGAGGTCACGGAATTTCAAGCGGCAGCCAGGAGCATGGTTTCACGATAAACCTCATCATTGCCGATCTCCTCTTCGGCAAGAACTCGGTTGGCCTCCATGACCAGCTCGATGGCTTCGAGCAGATTGGCCCGGGTTTCTTCAAGGGTGGCACCCTGGGTATTGGCACCGGGCAGTTCCTCGACAAAGCCGACGTAGCCTTCCGGCACCTTTTTGAAGACCTGGGTGAATTTCATGGCGGCTCCAGTTTAGCAAATGCCAAGCGCCTTGGCGACGACGACGTCGGCGGTGGGGAGCTGGATGGCCTCAAGAGGCGGGCTGTAGATGGCGGGGGAGTCGAGGCTGCAGACGCGCTGCACGGGGGCGTCGAGCTCATCGAAGATGCGCTCCTGGATCATGTAGGCGATCTGGGCGCCGATGCCGCAGTAGGGCTTGTTTTCCTCGACGTAGACGGCGCGGTGGGTCTTGGCGACGGATTCGAGGATGGTGTCTTCGTCCAGCGGACGGATGCTGCGGAGGTCAACGACTTCGGCATTGATGCCGTGCTCTTCCTCGAGGATGCGGGCGGCCTCAAGGCAGGTGATGACGGCCTTGCCGTGGGCGATGAGGGAGATGTCTGTGCCGACGCGCTTCACATCGGCGAGGCCGAGGGGGATGAAGAGCTCGCCGCCGGGCAGTTCGTCATTGGAGGGCACGTCCCACTCTTCGCCGTAGAGCTTGGTGCTCTCCATGAACATGACGGGGTCATTGTCGCGGATGGCGGCTTTCATGAGGCCCTTGGCGTCGTAGGCGTTGCTGGGGCAGACGCACTTCATGCCGGGGAAATTGGCCATGATGTTTTCCGGGGTGTGGGAGTGGGTGGCACCCACGCTGGTGCCGCCATTGGCTGGGCCGCGGATGACGATGGGGCAGTTGATCTTGCCGCCGCTCATGTAGCGGACCATGGCGCCGTTGTTCACGATCTGGTCCCAGGCGACGGTGTAGAAGCTCCAGAACATGAGCTCCATGACGGGGCGGACGCCGAGCATGCTGGCACCGATGCCCATGCCGATGAATCCGGCCTCGCTGATGGGGGTGTCCACGAGGCGCTTGTCGCCCCATTTGTCCCAGAGGCCCTGGGTCACTTTGTAGGCGCCGTTGTACTGGGCGACTTCTTCGCCCATGACGACGACCATGGGGTCGCGGGCGATTTCTTCATCGAGGGCTTCACGGACGGCGTCGCGGTAGGTGATTCGGCGGGGCATGGCGGGGTTTGGGGAGGCAGTAAGTCGGGGCGGGGCGGGGCGGTGTCAAGCGGTCGGCTGCATTGGGAGGAGACAAACTGCCGGGGTAGGCATAGGGCAAAAATTTTGCCTATGGACTCTCAAAGCTGAAAAAGTGCCGTTTTGCAGGTAAAAAATATTAATAAATCTTAACTTTTTCTGGAATTGATGTTGACGACAACGCGAAAGTTTAGTTGAACGTAGGTTGTCAAATCTTCACACGTGCCACCTACATCCGGTCCATTTTCTGATACTGGCCGCAAACTTGCTCAAAAAAGACGAGCGAAGTGTGATTTCGCCTTTATACTGAACACCCCCTGCGTCTCAGCCGGGGGCAAGGACGTTGGTCCTTGTATCGTATTACCAACCTAGAACGCTCAATATGGAACTCGACGGAGGCATCAAGATTTACCTGCGAGAGATCGGCAAGACTGACTTGCTGACTCCCGACCAGGAGGTCGAGCTTGCCGAACGCATCAAGCGGGGCGACCCCGAGGCCCGTTCGCACATGATCCGTGCGAACCTCCGCCTCGTGGTGAAGATCGCCCAGGATTACGCCAACTACGGTCTGCCACTTCTCGACCTCATTTCCGAAGGGAACATCGGCCTGATGAAGGCTGTGGAACGCTTCGACCCGAACAAGGGTGGCAAACTTTCAACCTACGCCGCGTGGTGGATCAAGCAGTCCATCAAGCGCGCTCTCGCCAACCAGTCCAAGACCATCCGTCTGCCAGTCCACATGGTGGACAAGATCAGCAAGATGCGTCGCGTGGCCATGGCTATGTCCGAAGAACTGGGCCGCGAGCCGACGGACGACGAACTCTCCGAGGAAATCGGCATCGACCGCGCCAAGCTGAGCCAGCTGAAGGTGGCCAGCATGCGTCCTGCCTCTCTGGATGCGCCGATCAGCGACGATGACAGCACGGAATTCGGCGAAATCGTGGGCGACGAAAACGCCCAGACGCCGTTTGACCTGCTCTCTCACAAGAACATGCACAGCCAGCTGGACGGCCTGCTGACGGTGCTGGATGAGCGTGAGCGCAAGATCATCGACGCCCGCTTTGGCCTTGCCGGCCAGAAGCCGCGTACGCTGGAGGAAGTGGGTCAGGAATTCGGCGTCACGCGCGAGCGTATCCGCCAGCTGCAGAACATCGCGCTGCGCAAACTGCGCCGTGCGCTGCAGAAGAAGGAAGACCCGATCCCGAAGGCTCTGCGCAATGCCGGTGGCAAGAAGAAGCGGAAAAAGGCCGCTGCTGCTGCGGAAGCCGAGGAGGATTAAGATTTATCAACGAGGAAGCCGGGTGTCGAGAGATGCCCGGCTTTTTTGTGCCCAAGACAAATCTTCCTCCTCCCTGTGTGCCCTTTTCAGAGCGCCCAACCTCAAGGGAGGAAGAGGAGGAGTAGGACGAAGAGGAAGAGTGACTCAATTCCCATCCACCGGCAGAAACTGCACCGCATCCGCGATCACCACCTTGTCTCCCTCCGTGTCTTCATTGGACACCCGCACCCATCCGGCACGCCCTGCTTCAAAGCGGAAGGAGCCCAGCGTGCGGAAGAGCCGCCCGTGCTCGGGCTCCTGCTGCTGATTGATGACGACTTTGGTGTCGCCATCGGCGTGGTGAATGGTGACGGGGGTTTGGGTGGAGCGGCGGATGTTGTAGCAATGGGCCAGGCGCACCTCATACCAGCCTGATTTGGGCAGCGTGGGGGTGAAGGTGACGGACTTGGTCCCCTTCCCTGCCTTCATGTCGTGAAGGTAGCCGAGGCCGACGTAGGGCGGTGTGTGGGTGGAGTACTGCCAGTCGCCCACGAGCTCGGCGCTGGTTTCGTCCACAACGATGCCTGGCAGTGTGGCAGGATCTACCACGATGTATTTGACCATCTCGGGGCGGTCGACCTCGCCGGGCGGGTGGATGTTGGCGATGGCCTTGGGGTGGGGCTTGAGGGCTTCGGCGGCCAGGGCGGCGCTGAGGAATGCCAGGATCAAAGAGAAACGAAGAGTCATGCGCGTTTCACGGGAAGCTTCAGTTCCTGAAACTTGCGGCGGATAAAATCCAAAGCCTCAGGGGGCACCCCTTCCCGTGGCAGGGTGAGGTGATTTCCTTGAACAAAGGCGAGCAGAAGGCAGTCGTGATGTTCGATGAGTTCGCGAAACACCGTCCACTTCAATTCCGTGCTTCCGAGATGGGACTGTGCCTGGAGCACTTCCTCGTTTAACCGATAATGCACTGGAGCATCTCCTTGCATGCGCTTCCAGGCGGCGATGCTGCGCCACTGACGGATTTCAATCGCGGGATAGATCAGCAGCAAAAAACCGAGGGCCGTCACTCCGACAGTCGAAAAAGTGCTCCATGTGCCCTGGCGAATTTCCAGCACGGTACTCACGACGATTAACAGCACTGCGAACAAAAGGCGTGGCCAGTGTTGAAACAGCCGACGCCTCGCAACACGGCGCAGGAGTTTTTCTGTGATATGAACGTCAAATTCGATGGGCATATGCTGATGATTTGGATGGCGCTGAATATGGCGGTAAGTCGGAATGTTACTTCCCTGCTTTTTCACTCATCAGATACCCGAGGAGGTTGATGAAGGTGGTTTCGTCGAGGGTTTGCCCGAAGACGGGGGGCATGAGGGACATGGGGGTGGTGTCATCTTTGGCGAGATCATTCTTGGACACGCGGTGTTCCTGGCCGGCGGCGTCGGCGAGGATGAGGACCTGGCCGGCTTCGCCTTTGAGAAAGCCGCTGAGGGTGCTGCCGTCTTTGAGGGTGAGAGTGTGGAGATGAAAGTGGGCGTCCACGTTGCGGTTGGGGTCGAGGATGTCCTCGCACAGGCGCTCGGGGCCGCGCGCGCCAATGCCATCGAGCTGCGGGCCGATCAAGCCCCCCGCGCCACGGATCTGATGGCAGACGGCGCAGTTGGTGTTGAAGACGGTTTTGCCTGCGGTAATGTCGGGCCTGGCTTTGGCGTAGGCGGCAGAGCGAGTGGTGATGAGGGCATCGAGCTGCTGACGCTGCTCGGGTGAAACGGGCAGCGGTGGAGGTGCGGGACGTGGAGGCAGGTAGGCGGAGAGCTTTTCCCGCAGCACAGCGGGTGCGGTGTGCTGGAGCAGCATGGCGAGAGTCTTGAGAGCGGTTCGTGTGCTGTCCTCGCTCTGGAAGTCGTTCACGCTCACGACGGCGGGCTCGATGCGGGTGATGCCGATCCAGGCGTAGGCTTTGCCGTCATCGCCATCGACGGTCTCCAGGCGCACGGTCTTGCCGGTGTGTTTGGTGAGGTCCAGCTCTTCGCGGCAGCAGTCGTTATGGCGGGGTGGGAACACGCTGGCGAGTGTGGTGCCGCTCTTTGCGTCCACCACGCGAACGAGATTCTTGTCGTTCGCCTTGCTGGAGGGCGGTCCGCGATGGCCGTTGACCCACAGGATGAGTTTGGCGGGTGCGGTGAAGTCTTTGGATTTGAGAATGCCTGTGCGCTTTTCTTCATCGCCGCCGCCTTTGGCCATGCTTTGGAGAACCTGCGCCTCGGTGCCGTCGGTGCATTTGCGGGGCTGGAGAGACCATGGGGCATCGCCCGAGGAGGTCCATGCGGGGGTGGGCTGTTTGTCTGTGGATTCGAGGAGCTGCGTGGCGAGTTGTTGAGCCCATTGGAGCAGCTCGGGATTGGCGGGAGCGCCACGCTCGGTGAGGCCGTTGTGGATGGCGGTGAGCTTTTGAATGGCCGAGTGGATGTCGGATGATTCCGATGATTTGCGGGCGAGTGCAATCGCCTGCTCAACAAGCTTGGACTCTCCGTAACGAGCCACGTGAAGAAACATGGCCTGCTGCTGTGCTGCATCCTTGGATGATGCAAACTGATCCCAGAGAAACTGGGAGGCTTCTGCTGAACGGGTGCTGCTGACAAGCTGCATCATGTCTGCATGCTGGCTGGCAGGAATCTTGACACCCTGCAGTGCCAGACAGCCGTTCGGGACTTCCAGGCAGCTCCGCAGAGCGATCATGATGGCGAGACGAAGCGAGGGATCTTCATGCGGCACGCCTGCCAGATGCGCCATGAGTGGTGCGACGAATTCAGGAGACGGATGCGCTGCCACCGCCTGAGCAAGCACACGCAATGTCGGCGCCTGTGCCGTCGGCATTTCACGCGCGGTCAAAACCAAGGCAGCCTTAGCCTCAGCCGGCCAGAAGTCCAGCGCTGCAAGAAACCGTACACTTGCATGCCTCCAGGTGAAGTCCCGTTCTTCAAGAAAGTTGGCGGCTCCCATGGCCACTCGTGCTCGGTCTCCTTCATTGCCTGTGCGAAGTCCGACCCAGGTATTGGCCTCTATGGCTCGCCGGTCTGTGGTCTGCGGATGCAGCGCTTCGTAGCAATTGCCACACCAGGCAAAGTTTTCTGTCTTCCAAAGTTCCGGTGACTGCGCAAACCAATCCGTGGCAATCTTTCGCTGCGGAGGGCTGCCTTTTTCCAGCACAAGCCTCATCTTTTGGGAACTGCTCGCATACTCTGCCCACTCCGTTGTACTCAACGTGTGCTTCAAATTCACCACCCGCCAGATTCTACCACGCTCCTTGTCACGCCCCGGATGATCGAGCGGGATCTCGTAGTGGCCGATGATCTTGTTGTAGAAGTCGGCGATGTAGAGGGCGTTGTCGGGGCCGAGCTGGAGATCGACGGGGCGGAACCAGGGGTCGTCGCTGGTGATGAAGTCGGGCTGTTCGTTGGCCTTGGGTGTGGAGCCGGTGAAGGTGACGGTGTCGTGGTTGACGCGGGAGGTGACGCAGTTGCCGACGAGCATGTGGTCGTCCCACTCGGAGCCCCAGACGCCACCGTCGATATAGACGATGCCGCAGATGCCGGTGGAGCCGTGGCTGTGCTGGCACATCACGGGGGCGAAGCCGAGGCCGTCGTGCGGCTTGCCAAAGCTGGGGTAGCACGCGCCGCGGATGAGCTGGTAAATCGGCGAGCTGTGGCAGTCAGCGCTGTAGAGATTGCCAAAGCGGTCCCAGCAGAGGCCGAAGGGATTGACCTGGCCGCTGGTCCATTTTTCCACGCGTGAGCCGTCGGGGCGGAAGCGGAAGACGTTGCCGCTGTGGAGGTCGAGCGTGCTGCCGTCTCTGGCTTTGATGTGGCTGGTGTTGTTGAAGCCGTGAGTGGCGTACACCCAGCCGTCGAGGCCCATGCGGAAGCTGCTGCACATGCCGTGCGTGTCTTTTTCATAGCCGAGGGGGCCGAAGAGGATTTCGCGATGGTCGGCTTTGTCGTCGCCATCGGTGTCGGCGAAGTACCAAATGTTCGGGATGCTCCAGGCGATGCAGCCGGCCTTGTGCTCGGGCTTGTGCCAGGGGAGGACGCCGGTGGGGATGTTCAAGCCGTCGGCGAAATCGGTGACTTTGTCCGCGCGGCCATCGCCATCGGTGTCTTCGAGGATCTTGATGGCATCGCGGCTGTCTTTGACGTGGGTGCCCTGGGGGTCTGACCAGCGGGCCTTGTCGGCGGCGTAGGGGTACTCGACGGTGGAGGAAACCCATAAACGGCCACGGGCATCGAAGGCCATGTTGATGGGCTTGTTGATCAGGGGCTCGCTGGCGAAGAGCTGCACGGTGAAGCCCGGCGGCACGTGGAGGCCTGCGCGTTCCTGCTCGGGGGTGAGGGCGTCGGTTTCGCGAACGAGGCGCATTTTGTCCTCGGCGGCGTGGAGGCTGGTGGTGAGGATGCCGAGGATGAGCAGGCTGCGGAGGAATGGCATAAAGGCATTACAGCGCAGGCGCGAGGGTTCGTTCAAGAAGGGATTCGGGTGAGGGTGGTATTACTGCACGCCGGCGGTTTTTGCAGGCTCAGGGCCAGGCGTTTTCTGGCTCTCCGTGGTTCACGGACGGCGCACCTTTTTGAGCGCCTGCGACGGCATAGACCCGAAACTTCGGACCCGGCGCAGCGGTTCCCTACCTGCTCTGCGGCGTGCATTGCTCTGGGGCTGGGGATGAGAGCAGAGGCGGGAAGGATAGCAACGCGAATGAGCGCGAATATCCGCGAATGAGTGGGAATGGCGCCGGGGGAAATATGCTGTGGGGAGGCGCGTGGTTGGTTGGGTGTGGCGGAGCGCCGCACAGAGGACTGTGCGGACTACTATGCTGGCGCCTTTCGTGGAGTGCCGTGTGCTAATGCCGCGCAGAGGCGCAAATAGAGTTCATTCAAAAGGCTAGAGAGCGCACGTGCCGGTGTCGCAGGTGACGTCGGTGATCTGGCGTTTGATGTCGTCGTCGCTGTGCAGGCGGAGGAGGCGTGAGAGGGTGATGCGGTTGGTCGAGATCCAGTGCACGGCCTTGCGGGCGATGGGCTGCAATGCGGGGCTGGCAAGACGGAGCGACCACTCGCGGTACTCACGCAGGGCCCAGAGGCAGGTGACCCAGGCACCTGCGCCCTGCCATAGGGAGCCGTCGTCTCCCATGACGACGATTTCCTGATCGGCGCGCAGGCTGGGGAGATCGGGGCAAAGGCGGAGTGCCTGGGGTGAGTCGTAGGGCAGAAAGTGCAGCCGCACATAGGCGGCCTGATCGAGCATCCAGCGGCGGAAGCGCGAGCAGAGGCCGCAGCGAGCATCGTAGAAGATGATGAGGGTGTTCATGGTGTTTGGTTCCGTTTTGGTTTGTCCATCCAAGCGCGGGTCCATGCTGCGACTGTTCCTGTGGCGCATGTTCCCAGCGCGTAGGGCAACGCACCTTGACCCCATGTATGCGACACGCCATCCACGAGGCCTTCCTCCACAATCCTGGCCCATGCGGCATGCAAGAATAACCCTGACAGGATAGCAAAGGCCGAGAAAAATCCGAACACCGCCGCTGTTTTGGGCTGACGTAATCTAGATGCGTCCGGAACTAGAAGATCGACCGGCAGAAAAATCACCAGCCATGCCATCAGCACCACCAAGACAGAGTAAAATCCAACAATGAAAACGAAGAGTAATGTTACGCGTGGATCTGAAAGCTGAGCCGCGTAGATATTCAAGCTGGGAATCGCACCTGCCCACCAGGCGATGTTGCACGCGAGCCAGCCGCACAACATCGCGAGGAGTGAGAGCTTTACTTTTCGCAGAAAGGTTTTCATCAGAGGGTGTCCAGAATGTCAGTGGCTTTGCTGACGCGGTTCATGGCAGGCACGGGCGGAGGCAGATTGGCCAGCGTGGCGCGGCGGCGCATGCGGGTGAAGACGTAGAGATTGAAGAAGTGCATGCCGCCGAGCATGAGGAGCACGACGCCCATCTTGCCGCTGAGCGCCTCAAAGACGCCGCGTGCGGCCTCGATCTCCTCGGTGGTCTTGAGGTAGAGCGAGACGAAGCCGATGTTGATGAGGTAGAAGCCGACGACGAGCAGGTGATTGACGCTGTCTGCCAGCTCCGTGTTTCCGTGGAAGCAGTCCACGAGGAAGATGCGGCCGTTTTTGTGGAGGGTGCGTGCGACCCAGACCGTCATGCCGACGGCGAGGATGAGATAGAGGCTGTAGGTGATGACGGTGTGGTTCATGACGTGTGTTGGTTTGTGTTTTGTTTGTTCGGTAGTTTCAGTATTTTCTGAAACATAAAGGCATGAAAAATCAGCCAAGGAGGCGCATGGCCCACTGGAGGGCGGAGGCGTGCTTCATGGAGATGACGGTGTCGGCCACTTTGACGCCGAAGCTGAGGAACTCATCGAGGTCCTTCATCTGCTGGTTGAACTCTTTGCCGGGGCCGGCGGATTCGTCCTTGGTGCGGGCGGCGCAGTCGCGCAGGAGATGGATGGCGGGCTCGATCTCGCGGCGCTTGCGCTCCTTGGAGATGGTGATGAAGATCTTCCAGACGTCCTTTTCAGCCTCGAAGTACTCCTTGCGGTCACCCTTCTTGGTGATGATGCGGACGAGGTTCCAGCTGACGAGGTCTTTGAGATTGGTGTGGGCATTGCCGCGGCTGATTTCCAGGCGCTCCATGACCTCGTCCGTGCACATGGGCTCGGGGGCGGTCATGAGCAGGGCGTGGATCTGGGCCATGGTGCGATTGATGCCCCACTGGGTGCCGAGAGAGCCCCACTGGATGACGAATTCCTCGCGGGCTTTTTCCCATTCTGGCAGTTCCTTGCTCACGGTTTCAATGAAAACTGAAAATTCCGAAAGGCAAGAGGGTTTTGAGTTTTTTACAAGAGCCGAGACCGCTCCTGCCAGGCTTGTCAGTATGGACTGCGGTTGCGCAGCGAGGCAAGAGCGCAGCCACGGCTTTCCGTGGGCGGGGTGAATGTGCGCAGGCCATGGACACCTGAAGGCGGGCGCTGGTGGGTGGGCGGCAAGCAGGGTGTGCTTTCGAAAGCCACGAGACGCACGAAAGCGGCAGCTGCGCTCATTCTTCGCTGCGCAGCCGCACTCCAAATATGAGACCTCACGGACTGAGGCGGGCTTTGACCCAGATGCCGTTTTCCCTGCGGTAGCGGATGCGGTCGTGGAGGCGGCTGACGCGGCCCTGCCAGAACTCGATCTCGTCGGCGAGGAGGGTGTAGCCGCCCCAGTGGGGAGGGCAGGGGACCTGTCCTTCGGGGTACTGAGCTTTGATCTCGGCATCGCGCTGCTCCAGCCATTCGCGGCCGGGGATGACCTGGCTCTGGCTGGAGGCCCAGGCACCGATCTGGTGCCCGTAGGGACGGACGGCGAAGTACTGCTCGGCATCGGCGCGGTCGAGCTTGGAGATGCGGCCCTTGAGGCACACCTGGTGGTGGCGGCTGGCCCAGAGGAAGCAGGCGGCACCGCGGGAGTCGGCGGCGATTTCGTGGCCCTTGCGGCTCTCGTAGTTGGTGTAGAAGTGGAAGCCGCGCTCGTCGATACCCTTGAGGAGGACGGTACGGACGGTGGGGGTGCCGTCGAGGCCGTTGGTGGCGAGGCTCATGGCGTTGGGCTCGGGGAGCTTGTGCTCGAGGGCGTCATTGATCCAAAGGGTGAAGAGCTCCACGGGATCGGCGGGGGCGGTGTGCTCGTCGAGCTCGCCCTGATTGTAGCTCACGCGGAGGTCAGGCAGGTTCGGTTTGTCAGTCGGGTTCATTCGGGTTAAAAGAAACGCATACCAAGCGGCCTGCGCTACGTCAGCTTTGGCCTTTTACGCACTCTTTTGCTCCATGCCATCCAACGTCACCGGCGTCATTCAAGATCTCGAACGCGTCCTGCTCAGCCCGGAGCAGATCGCGGTGCGGGTGGATGAGATGGCGGCGCGGCTGAATGTGGAGTTGGCAGGACGTGTGGTGACGGTGGTGGCGCTGATGGACGGTGGCCTATTCTTTGTGGCAGACCTGCTGCGAAAACTGGAGATGCCGGTGCGCCTGCACACGCTGAGCGCGAGCAGCTACCAAGGCGGCACGGCGACGACGGGCGAGGTGAAGGTGAACTGGCCCGCGAGCCTGAACCTGCACGGGCAGGATGTGCTGCTGCTGGATGACATTCTGGACACAGGGCTGACGCTGGGGGCGATCACCGAGCGCATCCTGGAGCAGGGGCCTGCGAGCCTGCGAACCTGCGTGCTGCTGAGCAAGCGCCGGCCACGCCTGCGCGAAGTGGTGGCTGACGCCGGCTTTGAGATCGATGACGAGTTTGTGGTGGGCTACGGCATGGACTTCCGGGGCCGCTTCCGGAACCTGCCGTGCATCGGAATCCTGAACCTGGACCCTGCCGCATGAAGCTGCGTGTGCTGTTTTTCTCCGTGCTGCGGGACATCACTGGAACGGATGAGATCGAGCTGGAAGTGCCCGACGGTGCCACGATGGGCGAGCTGCTGGCACAGGTGGAAGCGCGATGGCCGAAGATCGGTGAATGGCAGGGCAGCCTGCTGCTAGCGCTGGACCAGACCTATGTGAAGCGAGATGAGCCGCTGCATGACGGCGGCGAGGTGGCGATCATGCCGCCGGTGCAGGGGGGGTAGGGAGGAGGGGGATTGAGTTGTGCAGGTCACCGCGCTTTGCGCATCATCTGCGTCTCAAGACCAGCGTGTTTGCGACGTGCCAAACCCTGTCTCACGCGAGGCATGCGGGCAACCTGCTGCGGAATAAATTCCGCGCTCCAAAAGCGCTGCTATCGAGCGCACGACCTCGGCTATTTCACACGTCGGGATTTCACGCCAGCAGGTCTTTGACCACATGCCCGTGGATGTCGGTCAGACGGTAGTCGCGGCCTTGGAAGCGGTAGGTGAGGCGCTCGTGGTCAAAGCCGAGGAGGTGCATGACGGTGGCCTGGAAGTCGTGCACGTGGACTTTGTTTTCAGCGACGCTGAAGCCGAGCTCGTCGGTGCTGCCGTAGTCGAATCCGGCCTTCACGCCGCCGCCGGCCATGAAGAGGGTGTAGCAGTCGGGGTAGTGGTCGCGGCCCAGGACGGCGCTGGCGGCGGTGCGGCCTTCGCGGAAGGGGGTGCGGCCGAATTCGCCGCCCCAGATGACGAGGGTGTCTTCCAGCAGGCCGCGCTGCTTGAGGTCTTTGATGAGGGCGGAGACGGGCTTGTCGGTGGCGGCCATCTTGGCGGTGAGCCCGGTGGTGATGCCGCTGCCCTCGCTGGTGCCGTGGAAGTCCCAGCCCCAGTCGAAGAGGTTCACAAAGCGCACGCCTTTCTCGACGAGGCGGCGGGCGAGGAGGCAGTTGTTGGCGAAGCTGGATTCGCCGGGCTTGGCGCCGTAGGCCTCGATGACGTGCTGAGGCTCCTGGGAGATGTCCATGACCTCGGGCACGCTGGTCTGCATGCGGAAGGCGAGCTCGTACTGGGCGATGCGGGTGACGGTTTCAGGATGTCCGAACTCGGCGACCTGCTGCTGATTGAGGTCCTGGAGGGCGTCGAGGGTCTTGCGGCGCATGGCGCGGTTCATGCCAGCGGGGTCGCTGACGAAGAGGACGGGATCTCCTTTGCTGCGGCACTGCACGCCCTGATAGACGCTGGGGATGAAGCCGCTGCCCCAGCAGCCCTGGCCGCCGCTGGGCTGGGTGCCGCTGGAGATAAGGGCGACGAAGCCGGGCAGGTCCTGATTTTCCGTGCCGAGGCCGTAGGTGGCCCAGGCGCCCATGGAGGGGCGGCCCTGACGCGCATGCCCGGTGAAGAGGAGCAGCTCTGCGGGGGCGTGATTGAACTGGTCCGTGTTCATGGAGCGGACCATGCAGATCTCGTCGGCGATTGTATGGAAGTTCGGGCAGGCGTCGCTCATCCACATGCCGGCCTTGCCGTAGCGGGCAAAGGTGCGCGGGGTGCCCATGAGCTTGGGGACGCCGGTGGTGAAGGCGAAGCGGCGGCCCTTGAGGATGGAGTCAGGGCAGTCCTGGCCGCTGCGCTTCACGAGCTCGGGCTTGTAGTCAAAGAGGTCCAGGTGGGGCGGCGCACCGGACATGTGCAGGTAGATGACGCGCTTGGCCTTGGGGGCGAAGTGGGTCTTCTTCGGGATGAGCGGATTGTCCGCGACCATGGCGGCCCCAGCCTTCTGCTGCATGGCATGCATGGCGATGGCCCCGAGGCTGAACTGGCCCGCATTGCCAAGGAACTGGCGGCGGGTTTTGAGCTGGAGCGAGTCGTGGAGGATGGGGTTCATGCGTGCGTGTCAAAGATACGCACGGAGACGCAGCTCCTTTGCCAGCCGAGCAGGATTTCCCATGCCTACCAGCGGTAGGAGGCGTAGGCCATGGCATTGTGCAGGTTGGCGGCGCCGTCCAGCATGTGTCCCTGGTAGTTCAGGCCGAAGGCCCAGCCGCTGTTGAGGCTGAACATGACCCCTGCGCCAAGGCCGAGGCCGTTTTGCGACGCGCCGCCTGTGCTGGTGCGGGTGACGACGCCCGGCACGCCGGCGAGGGCTACGTTGGCGGCGCTTCTGTCATTGAGATATTGTTTGTCCCAGGAGAGGCGCACCTGCGGGATGATGACGCCCCAGCCGCGGTCAAACTGTGCGCTGCCCTGCCAGCCCACACGGCCCAGCATGGTGTCTGAGTGCTGGCGGTCCACGGTCACGGCACCGGGGCCGGTCTCGGTGTAGGGATTGGTGGTGGCGTGGGCGTAGTTCACACCGGCAAAGGGGCCGTGCGTGAAGCGGCCGGAGGTGAAGTTGTGGCCGGTGTTGAACTGCACGGTGTGCACGGTGCTGTCCGGGCTGGAAATGGCAGCGCCACGGATGACGCTGTGGTCGAGCATGGTGGCGGCGTAGAGGAGGTCCAGGTAGGTGCCGCCGCGCTGGTAGGTGGCATAGCTGGCGAGGGTGAGGCCATCCGTATTGACCGAGGCGATGCCGCCAGCCACGCGGGTCTGTGCTGTCAGTGCGCCCATCCCGACACCGAAGGCGAGATGATCGGTGAGCGTCAGCTCCATGCCCAGGGTGCCGCCGTAGGTGTTCGTCCGCAGGGCTGACGCGCTGGTGAGGCCGGCGTAGCCATAGTCGAACGAGGAAAAGATGCGGAGCTGTCCGGCATGGGCACCGGTGGTGAGACCGACAAGGCGGGGCGGCGAGCCGGGGCCGTCGCCTTCGCCGAGCACCACCTGCTCATCCTCCCCGGCGAGATCCACCAGCACGGTGTTTTGATTGGCGGTGCCCCCCTGGCCGGAGCGGGCACGGAAGAGGCGAAGGGCGAAGTCTTCCAGCAAGGCGCTGGTGCTTTGGAGGGCGAGGCTTTGAAGGCTCTGCGCGGTGAGCACCGCATCTTGCGGCACCACAGGCACCACCACGACCACCTTGGCGCCTTCGAGCAGGTATTTCACGGCGTCGGTGCCGCTCTGCGCCGTCCAGGTGCTGCCGTTGTTTGACGAGGTGAGCAGAGAGGTGCCGCTCACGCTGGAGTAGATGCCACCAGCGTCAGTGGTGCCGTCTGCGATGTTTCGAAGCTGGATGCCGGGAGGTCCTACATTGCTCAGGGGATCGGTCAGGGAAAGGACGACCCAGTAGGTGGTGTTGGCAGCCAGCGCGACGGCGGCGGGAAGGTCATTGCTGAAGTCCTGAAAGCTGCCCTCGGTGAATCCCACCCGGATCTGCACGCTGCCCAGGAGCGTGTCCGGCGCGGAAGCTGTGGAGGTGAAAAATTCTGCGGTCAGATAGCGGCCGCCGCCGTCATTGTTGCTCGCCTGCACGGTAAGGAAGAGGTCTGAGTAAGCGTCCGCGCCGGTGGTGAAGTCCCAGGCAATCCGCTGCGACTGGTCGTATAGGTTCACATTGGGCAGCTGGTTGGGCTGACCGTAGTTCGAAATCAGCGTGTCGAATGGTGCCTGCGCATGGCTGGCACCGGCCAGGATGAGGAAGGCGAGGGCAACGAGTGCGGTGATGCGGGCGGACAGCATGGAAGGGAGTTGAAGGCTGAAGTGTTTCAGCCTTGTACTTCCAGCGGTCCGCCCCCTTCAAGCCCAAGTCCGGCACCCCCCACCAAAGGGGGGCGGTGTGTCAGCGGCGCATGAGCACCTTACGATAAGGGGCCAGCACGACCCGATGCATTTCAGGACTGGCCTCAATGCGTGACAGACATTCTTCCAGCGCCCGGACAAACTCGGAACCCAGACCGGGTTCGCAGTTTTCGTACCATCGACGCGCGTCATCTGCATCACAGAGCGCGCATGGCGAAAGGACGGATTTTTTCATGGGTCACTGTCCTGCCAGCAGCCGTGCCTTGGCCTCGGCCCATGGGATGCCAATGGACGAATCGGCCGCCATGGCAGCACGACGCTCATCGAGCTCGGCAAGCTGGGCACTGCTAAGCGGGAAGTCCACGTCTTCCGCCATCATGGAGTCCCAGATGTCCTCCACCAGCTGGATGCGCTGCACCACTGGCATCTGACGAATCTGTTCGAGTGCGATGGTCATGGTGAAAGATGATCTCCCAGTGGCAAAGAGCAATCGACGATTTGGCCCTGCGAATCAGCGGCGCATCAGGAACTCGTCGAGGTTCATGACCACATTGGCCACGGCGGTCCAGGCGGCGAGTTCGGGGATGTTGGCGTCTTTGGGGGCGGGGCCGAGGGGTTCGGTGGCCATCTTGGTGGCGTCGGGGAGGTCGGCGCGGTAGCTGGTGAGGGAGTCGTCGTAGAGCTTGGTCAGTGCGGCGGATTCATGAGCGGCGGGGGCGCGGGAGAGGCAGAGCTTGAAGAGGAGGGCGAGGCGCTCGGGGGTGGTTTTGGCTTGGGCGACGAGGCGGCGGGCCATGGCCTGATTCGTCTCGATGAAGACAGGATCGTTGAGCGTGACGAAGGCCTGCAGCGGGGTGTTGGTGCGGCTGCGGCGGATCATGCAGACTTCGCGGTTGCCGGCATCAAAGGTGGTGAAGCTGGCATAGGGGCTGTTGCGGCGGACTTCGGTGTAGAGGCTGCGGCGGTGGGCGTCTTCGCCGGGGCTGACGGTCCAGTCATTGCTGCGACCAAAGGCGGTGGTGAGGCCGAGATTGGGCGTCATGGGACGGACGGGTGGGCCGTACATCTTGGGGCTGAGGAGGCCGCTGACGGCGAGGGCTTGATCGCGCAGCATCTCGCCGGTGGGGCGGAAGCGCGGGCCGCGTGCGAGGAAGCGATTATCGGGATCGCGCTCGTTGAGCTCGGGGTTGCTCTTGGAGGTCTGCTGATAAGCGGTGCTGGTGAGGAGGAGCTTGAGCATGTGCTTGAGGTCCCAGCCGCTGTCCATGAGCTCGGCGGCCAGCCAGTCGAGCAGCTCGGGATGTACAGGGAGGTCTCCCTGGCTGCCGAACTCCTCGCTGCTGCGGACGATGCCGGTGCCGACGATGCTTTCCCAGAGGCGGTTCACGGTGACGCGCGCGGTGAGGGGATTGTCGCGGCTGACGATCCAGCGCGCCATGGTGAGGCGGTTGCGGGGAGCGTCTTTGGGCAGGGGATTGAAGACAGCGGGGGTGGCTTCGGTGACTTCGTCTCCGAGCGCCTGCCAGTTGCCACGGAGCTGGATCTTGGTGATGCGGCGCTGCTTGGGATCGAGATCCCGCATGATGGGCACGGTGACGGGCTTGATGGCGGCGAGCTCTTTCTGTGCGGCGGCAAGGCGTGTGCGCTGTGTGGCGGAGGCTTTGGAGATGTTGCGCACAAAGTAGTCCACCACCGTGTGCTGCTGCGCGGGGGTGCGCTTGTCCTTGGGCTGGGCGAGTGCGGCGACGACCTCCTGCGGGACCTTGGCGGCCTGCTGCACGCGGGCGTCTCCGGTGTAGCTGAGGCGGAAGCTGCCGAGCGTGTGCTGCTTGTACTCGCTTTTCTGGGCGAGGGTGATGCGCAGGCGCGCACCCTGGGGGATCATGACGGGAGTGGCGGCGAGAAGGGTGAGGGTGTGGGGCTTGTCGGTGGCTCCGGCGACGGCCCAGCCCTGCTGCTTTTTGTCCTTGGGCTTGAGGATGGAGCTGGCGGTGAAGCCGCTCTGCTCGTAGTCGGCCAGCGCGGTGGTGAAGGTGACGGCCACAGGGCCGCTGGTGGCAAAGGTCTTGTCCTTGTCCGGTGCGGGGGTTGGGTCGCTCTTCCAAAGGGTCTGGCGTTTTTCATCGAGCAGGAGCACGCGGAAGCCATCAAGGCGCTTGCCGGTGCCGCCATCAGTGCGGTTCCAGACGACGACGCGGTCCACGGGTTTGGCGGCTTTGAGATCGACCTCCCACCAGGGATCTTTGTCACCGTCGGCAGTGTGGGAGACGCTGCCTTTGGCGTAGTCGCCATTGGTGCCGCCATCGTTGGCGCGGCGGGCGGCGGCATCGGTGTAGGTGCTGCTCTGCGAGGCCTTGCCTGAAGGGGCGATGTTTTCACTGCCGCTGAAGACCTGCACCTCGGCGAGCTGGAGCATCTTCTTCTCCCCAGGCAACTCGATGCGCACATAGCGTGCCTGCGGAGGGGGAGCGGCATCGGCACGCACGATTTCAGCCTTGAGGTCGGTGAGGACGAAGTTGCCGAAACCAGCGGCTGGTATCGTCTCCAGGCGCAGGGCGCTGAGCTTTTCGCCCGTGGCGGGAAGCTCGACGGTGTAGGTGTCAGTGTCGCTGTTTTTGGGGATGGAGACGGTGCCGTCAGCAGCGATGGCGGCGGTCTGCTTTGAATGCGTGCTGATCTTGGCGGGCTGCGGGGTCTGCCAGCCGAGATCGCGGGCAAAGCCCTGGTCCCAGGCATCGAGACCGGCGAGCCATGCGGGGGCAGGGGAGGTGAACTGCTTCTCCAGGGTGTCGATCTCGCGTTTCAGATTCGCGCGTTTTTGAATGAGTTCGGCGGTGTCAAAGCTGTGCAGGGGGACCTCATCTTTTTTGTCGCTGTCGGCGCTTTGATTGAGGAAGGCGTAGAACTGAAAGTACTCCTTGATGGTGATGGGGTCGTACTTGTGCGTGTGGCACTGGGCGCAGGCCATGGTGGTGCCCATCCAGACGGCGAAGGTGGTGTTGACACGGTCGATGATGGCGGCATTGCGGAACTCCTCGTCATCCGTGCCGCCTTCGTTTTGCGTCATGGTGTTGCGATGGAAGGCGGTGGCGATGAGCTGGTCGTCGGTCGGGCTGGGCAGCAGATCGCCTGCGAGCTGCTCGATGGTGAACTGATCGAAGGGCATGTTGGTGTTCAGCGCACGGATGACCCAGTCGCGGTAAGCCCAGATCTCGCGTGGCTGGTCACTGGGGTAGCCGGAGCTGTCGGCGTAGCGGGCGAGATCCAGCCACTGGCGGGCCCAGTGTTCGCCATAGGCGGGGCGGGAGAGGTAGTGCTCGACGATCTTGTCCTGCGGCTGGGAGGAAAGCGCCTCCAGCTCTGCGGGTGTGGGCGGCAGGCCGGTGAGGTCCAGCGCGGTGCGGCGGATGAGCGTGGCCTTGTCTGCCTGCGGAGAGTATTTGAGACCTTCTTTGCTGAGGCGCTGCAGCAGGAAGGCATCCACCGGATTTGGGGCGCCTGCGGGTGTGGCGGGCTTGGTCACCTTTTCGTAGCTCCAGTGGTTTCCCCAGGGCGCGCCCTGCTTGATCCACTCTGTCAGCAGCGCGATCTGCGCGGGCGGGATGGTCTTGTGCTGCTTGGGCGGGGGCATGACCTCGTCCGGGTCCTTGGTGAGGATGCGCTGCAGGAGGGCGCTCTTTTCAGGACTGCCGGGGACGACGGCGATGGTGCCGTCGTTGTTTTTCTTGGCGCTGGCTTCGTCATCCAGGCGGAGTCCTGCCTCGCGCTTCTTTTCATCGGGGCCGTGGCAGAAGAAGCAGTTCTCGCTCAGGATGGGGCGGATCTCCCGGGAGAAATGGATGGGACGCGGCGCCTGCTGCGCAGAAGCGGTGGCTGCGGTGGCGAAAAAGACGATGAGGGGAACGCGGGTCACGCTGTGAGATACGCCGCAGATGCGCCATTCTTGATGCTCAGCGGCATTCTCCATGCGGGGAGGCGGAGGGCCGCTCCAGGAGCTGCATGCTGGCCGTTAGCTGCCAGTGGTTCTGTACTGCAGCTCATCGCCAGACATCACCAAAAAGCGCATGGCGCCGGAGATGTCGCTGTCCTGCATGCTGCCGATCTTGAAAAGACGCCCGCGAAAGGGCCCCTTGTCGGGGGACACGCCATCGCGGAGGTTGAAAATGGAAGCTTGGGCATCCCCCGGTACGATGAAAGCGGCCCCAGCGGCGCTGGCCATGCCTGCCACGCTGGCGATCTCCTGGGCATTGCGACGGTCTTTTTGATCTTCCGCGCCCTGCCGCGCACCGCCGAACGAATTGAGCGCGATGGAGGCGAGGATGCCCAAAACCATGACCACGACCATGAGTTCAACCAAGCTCAGTCCGGGGGCGGACGGGCAGGATTTTTTGAACTTGGAGGGCGCGGTGGTCATTTCTCGGTCTAAACCTTTCTAAATTTTACTTTATTTATAGTAATTTTACAAACTTTTTGTTGCTTTGCCGCCTATGCTCGCGCTGCACCTCCGTGCAGAGGATTGATTTTCAACTGGGTCGCCGCACTCAGTGCCTATCGGAGGCAAACCCCGGCTTTACCTTCGTCGTCCGCCCGCTACCATCCGCGCTCCCTTTTCCCCAGCCATCATGTCCGCCGTCCCCACCGCCGCCCAGATCCGCCAGAGCTTCCTCGATTTCTTCAAGGAGAAGCAGCACACCATCGTCCCCAGTGACAACGTGGGCTACACCAGCCGCGACGGCGCACGCATCTTCACCAATGCGGGCATGAACCAGTTCGTCCCCATCTTCCTGGGCGAGCGCAGCGCAGACGTGGACACCTGGCCCGGCGTCCTGCACAAAGGCCTGCCCACCCGCGCAGCGGACACTCAAAAATGCATCCGCGCCGGCGGCAAGCACAACGACCTGGAGGATGTGGGCCTGGACACCTACCACCACACCCTCTTTGAGATGCTGGGAAACTGGTCCTTCGGCGACTACTTCAAAAAAGAGGCCATCTCCTGGGCCTGGGAGCTGGTCATTGAGCGCTGGAAGTTCCCGCCCACCCGCGTCTTCGCCACCATCTACCAGCCGGACAAGTCCAAGAACGACCCCGCCGAGCGCGATCAGGAAGCCTGGGACATCTGGGCCGAAAAATTCCGCAGCATCGGCCTCGATCCTGAGATCCACATCGTCAACGGCAACAAGAAGGACAACTTCTGGATGATGGGCGACACNNTGGGCGACACCGGCCCCTGCGGCCCGTGCACGGAGATCCACATCGACCTGACCCCCGGCCCGCGTGATCTGGATGAAGAGCGCCAGAAGGCCGGCGCCAAGCTGGTGAACGGCAGCGACGCCAGCTGCATCGAGATCTGGAACAACGTCTTCATCCAGTACAACGCCACGCCCGAAGGCACCTTCGAACCCCTGCCCGCCAAGCACGTGGACACCGGCATGGGCTTTGAGCGCGTGTGCTCCATCATCCAGGGCACCAAGGGCTTCACCGACTTCGAAAACGCGAAGATCAGCAACTACGACACCGACGTCTTCAAGCCGATCTTTGACGAGCTCACCAAGCTCTCTGGCAAGGAATACAAGAGCACCCTGCCCAAGGCCAACGAGCAGGGCCACGTGGTGCCCGTGACCGAGCAGGAAAAGATCGACGTCGCCTTCCGCGTCATCGCCGACCACCTGCGCACGCTCTCCTTTGCGATTGCCGATGGCATCCAACCCGGCAACAGCGACCGCAACTATACGCTGCGCCGCATCCTGCGCCGTGCCGTGAAGTACGGCCGCACGCTGGAGTTTAAGGAGCCCTTCTTCTACAAGCTGGTGGATGTGCTGGCCGCGCAAATGGGCGATGTGTTCCCTGAAGTGCGCACGAAGAAGGAGCAGATCAAGAGCGTGCTGAAGCTGGAGGAGGAGAGCTTCAACCGGACGTTGGATAAGGGGATCGCAATTTTTGGTGAAAAGTGCTTCTACCTTGTTGTCCAAAGTATGGATCCAAGTGACGACTCGTTTGAGGGCGAATTGACCCGAGGCATGGCTTTGGACCACACATCGAACCCTCAAGACTGGGATTCGATATTGGATTCTGCGAAGAAACTAAGTGCCGGGTGGTCGCCTGAAAAACTGAAGCCTTTTTCTGGTGCTGCTGCTTTTGAACTCTATGACACCTTCGGCTTCCCTCTCGACCTCACCGAGCTTCTTGCCCGCGAGCGCGGCCTGACTGTTGACGTAGAAGGCTTCAACAAGCTCATGGAAGAGCAGAAGGAACGCGCGCGCGAAGCCGGCAAGAAGAACAAGCAGGTCGTCTCCGTCTCCGAAATCGAAACCAAAGCCCCGACCAAGTTCATCGGCTATGATGCCCTCGAAGCTGACGTGAAAGTCCTCGAAGTGGTCTCGATGAAGGACAAGACCGCCGTCGTCCTCGATGTCTCCACCTGCTACGCGGAGATGGGCGGACAGATTGGTGACGCCGGGCAGCTCATTCTTGGAGCCAACACCTACCCGATCAATGCCACGACCAAGGTGGGCAACACCTGGCTGCATTTCCTGGACGGCGACGAAGCCCCTGCTGTGGACAGCACGGTGAAGCTGATCGTGGATGCGCCGCGCCGTCATGCGATCGAGCGCCACCATACGGTGACGCACATCCTGCACTGGGCGCTGCATGAAGTGGTGAGCAAGGACGCCACGCAGAAGGGCTCCAGCGTGACGCCGGACAAGCTGACGTTTGACTTTAACAGCGGTGCGCTGACTGCGCAGCAGATCGCCGACATCGAGCGTCTGGTGAACGAGCGCATCGTGGCGAATGAACCGGTTTCCTGGACGGAAGTGCCGTATGTGGAAGCGAAGGCGAACAGCGGCATCATGGCGCTGTTTGGCGAGAAGTATGGCGACCTGGTGCGCGTGGTGCAGATCGGCGGCCAGCGCAACAAGCTGGACGGCTGGAGCATGGAACTGTGCGGTGGCACCCACACGCGCAGCACGGGCGAGATCGGCCTTTTCCGCCTCGTGGGCGAAAGCGCTGTGGCCGCAGGCGTGCGCCGTATTGAAGCCATCGCCGGACTGGAAGCCTACAACGCCGCCCGCGCTGATGCCGAGCTGCTGAAGCTGCTGGCCGGCAAGGTGAGCGCGCAGGGTGCCGTGGATCTGGAGAAGAAGCTGGACCAGATTTTGACCCAGCAGAAGGAACTCGAAAAAGCCCTGAAGGCGGCGCAGCAGCGCGAAGCCTCCACGAAGGCCCGGGAACTGATGGCCAAAGCCGTCATCAACAACGCCATCGTGGTGCACCTGGGTGATGTGGATGCGGACTATGCAGTGGGCGTGGCCGAAGCGCTCAAGGCTTCCTTCAACGGCATCGTCGTCCTCGCCGCGACCGGCGGTGGCAGCGTGGCACTGATCGCCAGCGTGGCGAAGGAGCACCAGGGCAAGGTGCAGGCAGGCAAGATCATCCAGGGCATTGCCCCGATCGTGGGTGGCAAAGGCGGCGGCAAGCCGGACTTCGCCCGCGGCGGCGGCAAGGATGTGGCGAAGGCAGATGCGGCACTGGCTGAGGCGCGGAAGCTGATCGGAGCGTAGGCGGCATTTGAAAAGCCTGGCGCAGTGTCAGGCCGCTGGAGTGCGGAAAGCGCTTTGCGTCCTGGAGTGCTCCAGTCCTCTGGAGCTTTGCGCAGGCCAGTGGGCGCTCGAAAACGCAAAGCGCTGGCAGCTGGTACGCTCATTTCAAGATGAGCGTGTTTGCGACGTATTCCCTGAATGCGCGCGAATCCCCCTGCCCTCACCCGTCGGCGAATGCTGCAAACCACCACGGGAGCGCTGCTCGCAGGTGCCACGGCACAAGCAGCCCCTGCGAAGAAAAAGGTCATTGTCATCGGCGGGGGTATCGGAGGGCTGAGCTGTGCGTATGACCTGATGGAGCGCGGACATGAAGTGACTGTGCTGGAGGCCGCGCGCCGCACGGGCGGGCATGTAAAGACGATCTATGATCCGCTGCCGGACGGGCTTTATGCGGATGTGGGGGCGGAGCAGTTCACCGATCCTGGCTATGACACGTATCGCGAATGGGTGCGGAAGTTTGACCTGCCCGTGCTGGCCTACGAGCGGCGGCGGAAGATGTACTCCCACGTGCGCGGAAAATGGCGCACGGAGGAGGAGCTGGCGGATGCGAAGACCCAGCGCGCGTTCGGCTTCAACGAGCGCGAGGTGGCCTACATGCAGGAGCATGGCTGGAAAAACATCTCCCGTCTGTACTTCGGCCCCATGGCGGAGAAGTTTAAAGACGAGTACCAGCCCCTTGGCGCGGGGCTGGATGAGCTGGACCACGTGGTGCTGGGCGACTGGCTGGCGGAGCAGGGAGCGTCTGAAACGGCGCGCAGCTTCTGCGGCGGCTCGCGGCTGAGCAGCAAGGAGAAGCCCGCGACGGAGAGCGATGTCTCGGCGCTGTACCGCATCTGGCAGGAGTCGATCGTGAAGATGCGCGGGCTGCCGGTGTTTAAGCGCGAGGTGTTCCGGCTCAAGGGCGGCAACCAGCTGCTGCCGGACACCTTTGCCAGGCTGCTCGGTGAGCGCGTGCGGAAGAACTGCAAGGTGACGACGCTGACGCATGATGCGGGCGGCGTCACGGCCACCTGCACCGAAGGGCCTGACAAAAAGGAGCAGACACTGAAGGCGGACTACGCGGTGATGTGCGTGTCTCCGCTGGTGATCGCGGGCATCCAGGTCTCGCCGGGCTGGCCGGAGGCGAAGAAGTTGGCACTCGCGCACACGCCCATGGGCATGCAGTCACGCATCGTGCTGCAGGCAAAGACGCGCTTCTGGGAGGGCGACACGCTGCCGAGCATCAACCTGGAGACGGGCAGCAGCACCATGAGCCTCGTGTACGAATGCGCGGGCGAGGTGCCCGGAGAGAGCTGCGTGCTGATGGGCAGCGGCCCGCCCGTGCTCTCCGCCGAGGATGCGCTGGCGGCCTTTCGCAAGTTTTACCCCGGCGGGAACAAGGACAGCATCGAGCGCGCCATCGTGCACGAGTGGTGGAAGGAGGAGCCGCTGGCCATTGGCTGTGAGCGGCATCCTTTCCCGCTGGGCAGGCTGGCGCAAATCTGGCCGCACCTCATCCAGCCCGTAGGGCGTGTACATTTTGCGGGAGCTGCGTATGACAATCTGCCTTGGGGCCAGGATGCGGCGACGCGATCTGCACGGCGGGTGACGCTGGCGATTGACGGGGCGTGATGCGGAATGCGCTCGCATAGAAGGGAGCGCGGGCCTCCGAGCCCTCAGCACTCCGCCCGGGCAATGTGGCAAGATTTTTGAGAGTTGGTCTAAAGCGCCGCCATACCAAGCCATTCTGGAAGAGACAGCCGCCACGCATGAAGGCTCCTTGTCATGCGGAACCGCAAGCGTCAGGCGGAGTGCTGCGGATCTCCGAGCTGATCTTTACCCACAAAGTTGAAGATAAAAATTTTACCGCAGTTGTGAAGAGTGTCTGCGGGCGGGTGTCCCATTCCCTCACCCCACCACCAGCTCCACCGGGCAGTGATCGCTCCCATGCACATCATCCCGGATCGTGCATGACTTCAGCGCCGGCTTCAGCTTCTCAGACGCCAGCCAGTAGTCCAGACGCCACCCGATGTTCTTCGCCCGCGCATCCGGCGTGCGTTGCGTCCACCACGTGTAGCGGCCCGGGTTCGGATCAAACTGGCGGAACACATCCAGAAATCCCGCGTCCAGGTGCTTCGTAAAGCTCGCGCGCTCCTCATCGCTGAACCCCGGGTTCATGCGGTTGCTCTTCGGATTCGCCAGATCAATCTCCTGGTGCGCGCAGTTCAGATCCCCGCAGGCGATCACCGGCTTCTTCTTCTCCAGCTTCTTCAGGTGTGCACGGTACGCATCATCCCACGACAGCCGGTAGTCCAGCCGCGCCAGCTCGGCCTGCGAGTTCGGCGTGTACACATTCACCACGTAAAAATCCGGAAACTCCACCGTGATCAGCCGCCCCTCGCGGTCATGCTCGTCGATGCCAAGGCCCAGCGTGCTCGTCTTGAACGGCACCCGGCTCAGGATGAGCGTGCCGGAATACCCCTTTTTCACCGCGCTGTTCCACACCGCGCTGTATCCTGGAAACCACCCCAGATCCACCTGCTCCTGCTGCGCCTTCGTCTCCTGCAGGCAGATCACATCGGCATCGCCGTTGAGCATGTATTCGCGGAGGCCTTTGCCCAGGGAGGCACGGATGCCGTTGACGTTCCAGGAGGTGAGTTTCATGTGAAAAAAGAAGGTGGCAGATAGAAGCCGGAAACCGCACGCTGGAAAGAGGGGAATCAGAGAAGGTGACGAAGCGTCACGTGCTTGCGCTCGTATCGAGCTCCACAACGTTAAACCTTATCGTCACGACCTTCGACAAGCTAGCCAATAGTAGCCTTGTTCCTGCGGAACAAGGAATGCTCCGCCTCGCCCCAGACACTTGGAGCGTTTTAGACCAGTTCTCGAAAAGATTGTCATAGATGAACCGGCGAGCGCAGCGGCCCCAGTGGCAAGGCGGAAGCGCCGCCTGCTATTCGAAAATAACAGGCAAGCGACTAACGCAGCCAATGGGGCCGCTCCGCCGTCCGGGCAATGTGACAAGATTTTTGAGAGTTGGTCTAAATAAAAACGCACCCGACAAGCCCAAGGCGGCAGACGCGCTTCTCCCTCTCCCCGCCCCTGGCGCGCATGAACAAGGGGCATGTGTTGCCTTCGGGGAGAGGGTCGGGGTGAGGGGGGCGATCCACAGCCTTCGCTGACATGATCCAGCCCGCCAAAACACGACGGCCAATTCCGCAAGCCCGTAGGGCTGGCACAAAAATACCCATGGGTGCCAGCCCACGGAAACCATCACACACATCGTTCGCTCATCTGAAACCGCGTGGCAGTGACACAAAACTTGATCCTCACTCGCTTCACGCCTTCACTCCCCCATGAGCTTTGACCTCCTCGCCCCGCACTACCGCTGGATGGAGGCGCTCTGCGCAGGCGGCCAGTTGCAGCGCTGCCGCACCGCACTGCTCCCGGTCATTCAGCCTCCGCAGCGCGTCCTCATCTATGGCGAGGGAAACGGCCGCTTTCTCTCCAAACTCTGCCGCCGCTTTCCCGCCGCAGAGATCACCGTCGTGGAGGCCAGCTCGGTCATGATCTCCCTCGCCCGCACGCGCCTGCAGCGCGCTGGGCTGGCGGACTCACACGTGGACTTCATTCATGCAGACGCCCTCACATGGCAGCCCCCGGCGGTCACATACGACCTCGTCGTCACCTGCTTCTTTCTCGACTGCTTCAGCGCAGCGCAGCTGCGCCAGCTCGTGCCTCTCATCGCCACCGCAGCCACTTCAGAGGCGCAGTGGCTGAATGCCGACTTCCAGATCGCACCCTCAGGCCTGCGCCGCCTCTGCAGCCGCGTCATCGTGGGCTTCTTGTACGCATTCTTTCGCCGTGCCACCCAGCTCGCCGCAGATGAACTGGTCGATGTTTCACCGCTGCTGGCCGCCGCAGGCTTCACTCGCTGCGAGCGGCACACATTCGTTCTCCGCCTCTTGTTTTGCGAGCGCTGGCAGCGTTGAGAGATTGCGTCTCAGGCTCGACGCATAACTTGTTCAATGGATGCCAATCCACGCGGATCATTGCATGCGCATTCATGCTTTTATATTGGCATGGACCTTAAACCACACTCCCAAAATCGGTGGTTGCTTGCGCTGGGTGTCAGCGCCATGGCAGCCGTGTCACTTTCCACCGCCAGCGCCGGCACAGCCGCCCCTGCAAAAGCTCCAGTCGCTGACGTCTTCGACTGGAAGGAGAACACCATCTCCCCCGTCACCAACCCGATCTACTTTGAAGATCCGGTCATCCGCTCTGAAATCCGCCCCATCTTCATCTACCACAATTTCGACAACCAGTTTGTGACAGGTCGTGGCAGTGCACGCGTCGGCGCCATCCAGTTCCGCTATGCCATCACCGACCGCCTCGCCTTCATCGCCACTGAAGACGGCTACATGAACATCAACGGCACGGGTGTGAAGGGGAACGGCTGGCTCGACCTCGCCGCCGGCTTCAAATACGCCCTCATCAACGATGTGCAGAACCAGTTCATCCTCACCCCCGGCTTCACCTTCCAGCTTCCCACCGGAGACAACAAAGTCTTCAACGGACGCGGCAGCGGCCAGATCAATCCCTTCGTCTCCTTCGCCAAGGGCTTCGGCAATCTGCACTTCACCGGCAACGTCGGCGTGCTCATCCCCCTGCTGCGCCAGGAGCAGAACACCATGGCTCACTACAGCCTCATGGTGGACTACTATGTCAGCAACTGGTTCATCCCCTTCGCCACCGCCAACTTCTGGACCTCGCTGAACAGCGCCTCCAACATCCCCGGCCTCCGCACCAACGGTTATGACGTCATCAACTTCGGCTCTGGCAATGCCACCGGCGTCACTCAGGGCATGCTCGGCATCGGCTTCCGTTCCAACATCCAGAAAAACCTCTCTCTCGGTTTTGCCTATGAAATGGCCGTCGTGAAGCCCTACGGCCTCTCCAACAACCGCTTCACCATGGACATGTGCATCCGCTTCTGATCTTCGAATTTTGTTAGGTTGAGTCAGAGGTGAAGTTGAGTCGCGCACGGGGACGCAGGTCCCCGTGCGCTTTTGTTTTTGCCCGCGCTCTCACCCGGAGGATAGCCGTCCCGGCTGTCAGTGGGAGACAGGCCTCCGGCCTGTCCTCGCCCCCACCGCAGCTTCTTCACAATCGCGTCGGCGGTCTGCAGGAGAGAATCCCTCTCGCCTTCGTTCCTCCCATTCCCCCACCCGGAGACCCAGAATTTTGAGAACCAGCCTAAGTTGTCAGGGAGCAGCACCGTTGCATCTTACCCCCAGACAACCATGACCCGCCACCCCCTTTCCCATGCCGCTGGCGCGCTAGCGCTGCTTCTCGCTCTCAACTCCTGCGGCAAGCAAGAGCAGCCTCCCGCCGCGTCGGCCCCTGCAGCACCGGCCCCGGCACCCGTGGCGGCCAAGCCCGCCACTCCGGCACCTGCTCCTACGCCTGCTCCGGCTCCGGCCAAATCTGCGGAAGCCATGTTCTCTTCCGCCCCCGTGGACATCAACGGCTTCGGCAGCGACGAGCCCGTCCTCCGCGTGGACGAGCCCAAGCGCGGCGTCATCGTCATCAGCCCTGACGACCTCAAGCACTCCACCCAGCAGCACTGGGACCAATATGACTGCGAGAGCTTCAACCCCAAGCGCTGGGGCCGCTACGAGGTCCGCGTCACCTACACGCTGCGAAACACCACCCTCGGCACCCAGTTCCGCTTCGCCCAGCAGCCGCTGAAAAAGACCCTCATGGCTACCAGCCAGCCCAAGTGTGCCATCTACGGTACGGTCTATGTGGAAAAGCCCATGACCTACCCCTTCTCCATCTTCACCGCCGCCACCGGCAGCGAACCCGGCTTTGAAGTGCACGAAGTCGCCTTCGTCCCCGCACCCGAAGGCCCCGCACCCGTCCAGGCCGCCGATGGCAGCATCGTGCTCGAAGCCTCCAGCGCCACCACCTGGGCCGAAAACATGCGCTATGAGCCCAAGTCCGAAAAAAACTGCCTCGGCTTCTGGACCAGCGAAGACGACTTCGCCGAATGGGATTTCGAAGTCACCAAGCCCGGCCGCTATAAAGTCACCGTCGTGCACGGCTGCGGCACTGGCAATGAAGGCAGCCAGGTGGCTGTCAAAGTCGGCGGCCAGGAGCTGAAATTCACCGTCAAGGACACCGGCGGCTTCCAGAAATGGTCCGAGGAATCCGTCGGCGAGGTGGAAATCAAAGCCCCCGGCAAGATGCGTCTCGTCATCGACCCCGTCTCCAAGGCCAAGAGCGCCGTGCTCGATGTCAGCAAAGTCGTGCTCAAGCCCGTAAGCTGAGACCGCATGGACGTAGCGCGCACCTCCACCCGCGACCCCGAGACCTGGCTCGACCTCGCGCCAGATTTCTCCCAGCGCATGGCCCGGCAGGTGCGCACCTGGATCCAGCACTGGGAGCCCGACCTCACCGAGGCCATGAAGTGGAACATGCTCTGCTTCAGCGGTCGCAAAAACATCTGCGCCCTCAGCGCCTGCCAGAAGCACCTCGGCATCACCTTCTTTCGCGGCACTGAGCTCCGCGACATCACCGACCTCTTTGTCGGCGGCGAGGCCAATACCAGCATCCTGACCATCCGCGTCACCAAGCTGGAAAAGCTCAACGTGAAAGCCCTCCAGCGCCTCGTGCACGCCGCCGTCGCGCTGGACTCCGATGAATCCGCCAGGCCCCCGCCTCCCAAAAAGCGTGCCGAGTGGCCCATGCCGCCCGCCCTCGCCAAGGCGCTCAAGCAAAACAAGGCCGCCGCAGCAGGCTTCAATGCCATGAGCATCTCCTGCCAGCGCGAATACAAAGTCTGGATCAGCTCCGCCAGGCAGGAGGAAACCCTCCAGCGCCGCCTCGCCGAAACCCTCCGCGCCCTCGCCTCCGGCAAAAAATGGGCCCAGCGCAAAGAAGCCTGACATCGAGGTTTCTCTTTGAGATCCGTGATCCGATCTCTGTGTTCATCGTGTCTCTGTGGTTAAAAAAACAATCTTCGATCCACACCCATTTTAACCGCCCTTGGCATCAGGTACTCACCTCACAAACTCCAGCCTGTCCGGCACCCCGTTGTTATTCCCATCAAAAGGCAGCGCATCATCCAGACCCTTCTTCCCGTCTTCATCTTGGTCACTGTCTTTCTGCAGCCACGCATCATCCTCGCACAGCCACTCGCCCTGCTTCTGCAGCGCATGCCACAGCTGCACCACCGCATCCGCGCGCGTCAGCGCCCGCTGCGCCACATCCTTGCCAAACAGCCCCGCATTCACCTTCAGCCCCAGCGCCGTGCACCAGCGGTACAGCATGGCCCAGTCCGCCCGGTCTTCAGGATGAAAGTTCTTGTCCGTAGTGGCCAGCCCCCATGCGCACAGGGACTCGATCGCCGCACGGTCCCCATCATCCAGACCCACATCATCAAATCGCGCCGCATCAGCCACCTTCCATTCTGCCGCATGCGGTCTGGCACGCAGCATCCTGGCCAGCACCCGCGCCAGTTCCCGGCGCGTCATCACATGCTCCGCATCAAAAAACACGCTGCCTGCGTCAGCAGGCCACACACCCCGCACCGCCAGCATGTTGGCCGCTTCAAAATAGCCCGCCTCCAGTGGCAGATCCTGCCATGGCCAGATCAGCACCCCCGGCCCTCCAGCACCACGCACCAGCCTCAGCTGCATCTCCCGCCAGCTCTTCTGCGAGCCCGCCGCCGCTCGCGGCTCCACACCATCCCGCAGGCACAGCCACGCCAGCGTCGCGCTCGCCTGCCCCACATGCATCATCTGCCCGTGCAGCCGCAGCGCGCTCTGCACCACGCTGCTCACACCGATGTTCTTTGAGCACCCCAGCAGCCCGTCCATCTCCACCGGCACCAGGCCCCGCAGCGGAAACATCGCCCGGTCCGTGTCCGTGTGCCATCCACGTGAAGGCGTCTGCACAAACTGCCACGCCCCATTGCGGTCATCCCCCAAAAACTTCCTCCGTGTCGGATGAAAGTCGATGTTGAACTGGAACCCAAACACACCATCCGGCACCATCACTTTCGCCCATTTCGGCTCCCGCGTCTCCGCACGGATGTCCTGCTCACGCAGCATGTACAGCGCCTCCAGCCGCAGCCCCTCGCGAACATACGGCTTCGGCGGCAACCGGTCCGCCGTGCCAAACTCATCCGTCAGCTTCATGTGGCGGAAGCTCTGCGGAAAGTCCCCCACACGCTCATGCACCGCTGTCTGCAGATGGTGCAGCATCCCCAGCGTGTGCTGCTTCGCATCATCGAAAATGATCCGCCTCTGCGCCGGTGTCAGATCCACGATGTTCTTCTTCGACGCCCCGGCCTCCGTCTTCTCCAGCGCATCCACCACCCGCTGCGGCAGCTGGCACAGCGGATAGTCCTGCACCGGCCAGTTCAGAAACGTCGCCTCGGTTCCCGCCGCCAGCCCGTTGTGCCAGCGGTCCACCAGCCTCCGGTGCGTGTACACACTCCAGCCCGACTGGCTGTACGGTCCCGTGCTCATGTCGCTGTCCACCCACGGCGGCGTCTTGTCCAGCTGCGCAAACGATCTCGCATCATACGTCGCAGGTTTGGCCACCACGTTGTCCTTGCCCGCCTCCCGCAGCACCACACACCACGACAGCGGATTCATCTCCTGCCGGCCCGCATCATCAAACGCCGCCGGAGCACTCGCCTCGCCAAACCGCTCCTTCAGGTCCGGCCCCGCGCCATACTTCGCGCCGCTCATCTTCACCACATCACCCCAGTCCGACGAGTCCAGCGTCAGCTTCGCCCGGATGTTAAGAGGGCTTGAGGAATTGCGGAAAAAGACACAACCCGCGACCTTTTTGCCCTCCAAAATCACCTTCTGCAGCTGCCACCCGCGCTCAATCCGCAGCACCCCCGAATCCACATACGGCTTCAGCAGCTCCTCAAAAATCCGCGCTGCCGCTGCCGGCTCGATCGTCTCCGTGCCGCAAAACGAGTTCCCCGGCGCTGGCATGCCATACACCTGCGAGTTATGCGCGCGGATGCGCTGAATCACCTCGCTGTAAATCCCGCTGCGCGGAAAATTCACCCTTCGTCCGTTCACTGCCGTCCATTCATCCGGACACCCCACTCCCTCCGCGCTGAACTGCCCTCCCAGCCACTCAATGTCATTCACCAGCACAATCTTCCTCACACCCAGCCTCGCCGCCTGCACCGCCGCCGCACACCCCGACTCATTGCCTCCCACGATAAGCAGCTCAGTTTCAATATCTTCGGCAAACACAGGCGCGAGAAAACCTGCGAACAAGAGCATGATGATTCGCCTCATGGAAGTCGTGATGTTGCGTCGTTGCCGACTGGTTTGCAGTGCTGTTACACCCCCGCCCTCACCGTCGCATAGCTCTTCTTGCCTTTGCGCAGGATGCAGAGCTTGCCGCCGAGGAAGTGCTCTGCGGTGAGCACGGGCACCTCACCGGCAGGCACCTGTACGTTGTTGATATAGAATCCACCACCTTTCATGAGGCGTCCGGCATCTCCCTTTGAGGTGGCCAGTCCGAGAGTCACAAGCAGATCGGCAATGCCCGGCACAGCCGCCAGATCCACTGCGGTGCTTGGCGCGGAAGCAGTGGCCTCGATCAGCGTGTCCACGTCGGCGGTGGCCAGATCCGCTCCGCCAAAGAGTGCCTGGGAGGCCAGGATGACCTTCTGCAGCTCTTCCTCGCCGTGCACCATGCGGGTCACTTCTGCCGCCAGGCGCTTGTGGCCGCTGCGCTGTCCAGGGTTCGCATTGTGCTCAGCCTCAATGGCTTCGATCTCTTCATGGGAAAGCAGCGTGAACTGGCGCAGGAAGCGCGGCACGTCCGGGTCTTCGGAGTTCACCCAGAACTGGTAGAAGGCGTACGGGCTGGTCTTCTTCGCGTCCATCCAGATGGCACCCGCCTCGGACTTGCCGAACTTCTTGCCGGAGCTGGTCGTGATCAGCGGGAAGGTGACCACAAAAGTCCTCTGCTCGGGAAGCTGCCGCTGTTCGCGCATCTTGCGCACCAGGTCGATTCCTGCCGTCATGTTCCCCCATTGGTCGCTGCCGCCGATCTGCACGGTGCAGCCGTGGCGCTCATTCAGCACCACAAAGTCATAGGCCTGCAAGATCATGTAGGTGAATTCGGTGAACGAGATGCCGCTTTCCAGTCGGGCGCTCACAGACTCCTTGGCCAGCATCCAGGCGATGGTGAAGTTTTTGCCCACATCGCGCAGCAGCTCCACGGCGCTCATCTTGCAGATCCAGTCGGCATTGTTTTCCACAATCGTCTGTTCCGGGACAAGAATGCTCCGAATTTGCACTTCGATGCGCTTCACAAACTCAGCCACGGTCTCCGGCGTGTTGAGCGTGCGCTCATTCGCCTTGCCGCTGGGGTCGCCGATCAGGCCTGTGCCGCCGCCCACAATGGCGATGGCCTTGTGTCCGTGCTCCTGCACGCGGCGCAGTGCCATCAGGGGCAGCAGGTTGCCGATGTGCAGGCTGTCTGCCGTGGGGTCAAAGCCGCAATAGAAGGTCTGCTGGGTCTTGAGGGCTTCCTTGAGGGCATCGAGGTCGCTGCACTGCTTCAGCAGGCCGCGCCATTCCAGGTCGGCGATCAGGTCGGTCGTGGGCATGAGATAAAAGGATGAAAGTGGAGACGGCAGTTGGAAATGACGAGGGGTAGGTGCTTCGTCATTCGCCGTTTGGATGGGTCATTCCGCCGTTACGGCGTGGTTCCGGGCTCGGCACGGAAGAGCTGCGAGCCGTTGAATCTTTCGTTGGGTTTGAAGAGCCAGCCTGGGCTCTCATTGCGGACTTCCCAGCGGCGCAGCTCAAATTCCGGCAGCACCAGGTTGCTGTTCGGGTCAAACACCCGGCGGCCGGTGTAGCGGCCCCAGATGGTGTACTCGGTGTTGTGGTCGTCCCCGTAGGCGTAGCCGCCGTCCGTGGGCGATTCAGGCAGACGGTACGGGATCTTCTGGTAGCGCTCGTTCATGATCACGAGCTTGGAGCTCTCCCAGCTCTGGCCCGGGCTGCGCAGGTAGCCCCAGAAATGCGTGTGGTTGATGTAAAAGCGGCGGCCGATGTAGTAGTCCCCGCGCGGTTCCGAGGCGATCTGGCGGCGGCGCGCCTCCATCGCCGCAGCCTGCTGCGGGGTGAGGCTGGCGGTTTCACAGCCGGTGATGACGAGGCTGAGAGTGCAAAGCAGGATGGAAAAAAAGGCGCGGCTAGGCATGGCAGTCCGCACTGTGAAGCGTGCCGGGGCCGTCGCAATGGGAAAGGCGCAACTTGATGAAAGTCCGCCCGCGCCCTTTTCGTGAAGGGGGCCATGCGCCTCCTCCTCGCTTTCGCTCTCCTGCTCTCTGCTGCCTCTTTGTTCGCCGCAGACACGCCCAACATCGTCATCATTCTGGCGGATGATTACGGCTACGGCAGCGCCGGGTGCTACGGCGCTGATGGCAGCCTGGTGCAGACGCCAAACATCGACCGTCTGGCCCGCGAGGGGCGGCGGTTTACAGATGCCAGCACCACCTCCTCCGTGTGCTCGCCCACACGCTACTCGGTGCTCACGGGCCGCTACTGCTGGCGCACCTCGCTGACGCATGAGGTCCTGGGCACTTTTTCCCCGCTGCACATTGAAACGACTCGGCTGAACATGGCCTCCCTTCTCAAAAAGCATGGCTATCAGACCGCCGCGATCGGCAAATGGCATCTCGGCTACGGCACGGATGACGGCTTATTGAAGTGGCGCACGGACTACACCGCTGAGCTCTCCCCCGGCCCGCTGGACATCGGCTTTGACTACCACTTTGGCGTGCCCAGCAATCACGGCGACCTCACCGGCGTGTTTGTGGAGAACCGTTTTGTTTACGGCCTGCGCAGCGGCAAAATCCCGGCGGGCATGAAGCTGCACAGCCCTGATTCCGACGATCCGAACTTCAAGGCCACCTATGGTCCCGAAGACACGGAGGGCAGCAGGGCGACCATCCTTCAGCTTGATGCGCCACGGCGCGTGAATGAGCGCGTGATGCCACTGCTGACCACCAAAGCGGCGGAATGGATTACCCAGCAGAAAAAGGGCACACCCTTCTTCCTCTACTACACGCCTGTGGCCGTGCACAATCCGGTGACTCCAGACAAAGACATGGCCGGAAAGAGCAAGGCCGGACTCTACGGCGACTGGATCCAGGAGCTGGACCGCAGCGTGGGCGGCGTGCTCAAGGCGCTGGATGACAAGGGCGTGGCGCAGGACACGCTTGTGATCCTCAGCAGCGACAACGGCGGCGTCTTCACCCCCTCTCGCGACAGCGTGCAGACGCAGGCTTACAAGGCCGGGCTGAAGGTGAATGCCGCCCTGCGCGGTGGAAAGCATGATGTGTGGGAGGGCGGCTTCAGGGTGCCCTTCATCACCCGCTGGCCCGCGAAGATCCCCGCTGGCAGCGTGTGCGATGACATGATCAGCGTGGCCGACATCCTGGCCACCACGGCGGCGCTCGTGGGAGAGCCCCTGCCTGCCGCCGCCACGGCTGCGGAAGACAGCTTCAATGCCCTGCCCGCCTTTCTCGGTACAAAGGGTGCGGCACCCACGCGCGATCACATGTTCATCCATAGCGCGGATGGTGTGTTTGCCATCCGCAAAGGTCCGTGGAAATGGATCGAAGGCGTGCCCGTCAGCGAGATCAAACTCGGAGCCCGCAAGGCACGCGCCAGCCAGTTCAAAGCCCAGCTTTACAATGTGAAGGAAGACCCCGCTGAAACGGTGGATGTCAGCGCGCAGAACCCCGAGGTGGTGAAGGAACTCAGCGCCCTGGTGAACCGCTATCGCGACGGCGGTTACAGCCGCGAGCTGCCTCCCATCGTGGAAAAGAAGGCTCCGCCAGCATTACCCGCACTGACGGGCCAGGAAGTGCTGGCCCAGGATTTCAAAGCCCTGCCCGCCAAGCCCTGGACCCTGACACGCGGCACCTGGCAGGTGCACGATGAGGCCATTTGGAACCCCACGCCGAAAACCGAGGAACAAGGTGCCACATTGACCGGCCCGCTGCCCATCACCGATGGCACGCTGCAGTATGAGATGAAACTGCACACCGCAGGGCGGCATTCGCTGCGCATTCATACGGCAGGCAAGCATTCCTTCCGCATCGTAGTCAGCAGCACGCAGGTCGAGATCACCAAGAATCCCGACCCCGGCCAGGACAAGAGCCAGACGGAGCCGCTGGCGCGGCAGAAGATCAAACTCAATGCTGAAGACTGGCAGACGCTGCGCATCACTTTCAAAGGCGACGAAGTCACCGCTCAAATCGCCGGAGTGACGGTGAAGGGCAGGCACGCCGTGATCGCCGAGGCCAAGCAGCAGCAGAACCTCATCGTCTTCGATGGCGAGGCCGGGTTCAAAAATCTGCGCGTGGTGCAGTAGCGGACCCGCGTGCCAGCGCGATGGTGAGCGGCAGCCAGAAAAGCAGCCCCTCAAAGCGCGGTGCCGTGGCCAGGGATGCCAGAGATTCGCCATCAAACAGCAGACCGCCGCAGCCAAAGGCCAGCAGGGAGATCCAGGTGGCATCTCCTGCCACAGCCAGACGATGAGCGCACTGGATACCACGACCTAGCACCACCAGCAGCAAGGCTGCGCCGATGATGCCGCCATGCACGAAGGTGGCAAAAAAAGCGCTGTGCAGGTGGGACATCATCATGATGCTCGTCTTTGACTGCAGCTCGCACTGCCAGAGCCCGCGCACGCCCCACTGGCCGGTGCCCAGCCAGACATGGTCCACGGCATGCCATCCGGCGCGGTAGATGTCCAGGCGGTTGTTGTCTCCACGTTCCATCACTTTTTGAAGCGGCTGTGTGATGCTTTGAGTTGCCGCAAGGGAAACCGTCGGTCCGGCACGCCACTGCTGGATGCGCGCAAACACCGGCGCGCTGGTGAAATAGAGCGCAGCAGTGATCACAAACACAGCTGCCGCAGGACCACCGCGCCGCCAGCCTCGCGCCACCAGCAGCACCAGATGGCCGCAGGCCAGCGCCAGCATGGCTCCACGGCTGCCGGAAAGAAATGCCGCAAAATGCAGCAAACCCGCAGCGGCCCATCCAAGCCAGAGCGGCTGCGGCGTTGGCTTGGTCTCCATCAAAGACGCGAGCCACAGAGCGGAGAAGCCGAAGATCAAACCCGTGCACACGGGGTTCAGGCCGCCATGCACCAGCAGGTTCATGAGCCGCTCTCCCGCCTGATGCTGCGGCAGCACCCCGTAGGACAGCACGATGCTGATCAGCGCCGCGAGCGCCGCCGTCAGGCCCGCCACCCAGCCCATGCTCTGCAAAGATTCACTGTTGTGCGCCTGCTGCCAGAGGAGCACGCAAAACATCACCAGCAGCAGCATTCCGAGAATGCCGGAGATCACTTCATCCGGTGCACGCTCGGCCATGAAGGGAATCTGCACGCAGGAGCGGATGAGCATCCACACCAGAAAGCACAGGATGGAAAGCACCCCGGCATCTGCCTGCCAGCGTTTGAGCCAGGAGGACCAGTCTGTCCAGGTCAGAGCCCACGTTCCCGCGATGATGAGCCAGCCCAGATGCAGCCAATGATTGGGCAGAAATGAGTGCCCGGCCACAAAGCCCGTCAATGCAATCTGGCCTGCCCACGTTCCGCCCGCCAGTCGGCGCAGCTCAGATGCTGCGAACCCGTTTGCCAAAGATGGCGACAGGCTTTTCACGCGTGCCAGAGAGAGGCTGCCAGGACGACCAGCAGCAGCGCGCTGGAGAGCGCCGCCATGGCCGAGCCCTGCCAGGCTGGCGGCTGCACCACGGCCTCGGCGGGATTGTGCGGATGATAGTACACCGGCAGCTCAGCCCCCTGCGCCAGCCGGGCGATGAACTGCGTGGTGCGGCCTGCGTCCCTGCCTGCTGCATGGTGCGTGTAGCGGCTGCCTTCAAAGGCATGCCCGCCCACGGTGTAGGAGTAGCGCAGCACCGGATCATAGAGCAGGCAGCCGTCATGAGTCTTCTGCTTGCTGCGGCGCATCTCGGCCGTCACCACCGTGCCCTGGGTGCGCTGCCAGCGGCGCATGGCCCATGCGGTGCTGAAGCGGCGGAGGAAGTAAATGAATGCGAACAGCGCGAGCACCGCGCCGGAGAGCAGGAGGTGTGTCATGAGGAATGAAGTGCCTGATGGCAGCCTCATGATGAAGGCGGGTTCACATCACTGCACGAAACAGTATCGCCACACTCTATGACCCCTGCTTGCGTCCGAGGTAGATGCCGTACTCCCACACGCCTCCGTAGGCGGAAAAACGTTCGTCCAGCAGCGGCGCAAACTTCTGGCTCAGATACGGCCACAAATGCCCTTCCATGCGCACGTGGTTCACGCCCATCCAGTTGCGGAACCAGGCGAAGCGTGTGTGGGAAAAATCCACCACGGCGATGACGCCGCCTTCAGCGAGATCCGCCCACGCGGCATCAATGGCCTGCTCCCAGCCGGGATTGAACATGCTCAAAGCGTATGAGAAGAGCACGAGATCATACTTCCTGCCATTCTCATGTACCGGCGCGGAGTAAGAGCGGCGCAGGAGTGAGATGCGGTCGTCTTTTACCTTGGTGGCGGCGATGGACAGCATCTGCTCGGAGAGATCCACACCGGTGATGCGGGCCTGAGGAAAGCGACGGCGCAGGCCGGGAAGATTGCGCCCGGTGCCGCAGCCCACTTCCAGGATGCGCTGCGGCTTGCTCACGCACGCGGCGCGCATCAGCACCTCCTCACGGCCGAAGAGAAAGCTCCAGCGCGTGGCATCATAAATGCGCGAGTGAAACTGGTAGTAGCGCTCCAGCGCGCTCCCAGCGCCCTGTGTGGGTGAGGATGCGTGCGCCGTGCTCATCACAGCACCTCCGCAAAGTGAAGGCTGCCATAGGTGCCCACGCGGTCCAGCTGGTGCAGGGCCTCGGTGCGTTCAGGGAAGAAGCGCAGGCGTGCACGCACGGACTCCGGCACAAAGTCGAGATTCACTCCTGCCGAGCGCATCAGCACTTTCGCGCCCGGGGCGCTGTTGGCCAGGATCAGCTCCCACTCGTCCAGCAGCGCTGCGGTGTCATGCGCGGCCAGCCAGTCCTGATGGTCAAGCAGCACAAAGTGCGTGTACTTGCCGGGATATTCCCGCAGGAATCCGGAGAGCGTGGTGGTGTAGCTCTTCAGGCGGTCCACACGCTGCTGCAGTGTGGCCAGATTTTCCTGCTTCAGGTAGTTCGGGCAGCAGCCCAGCGTGTAGGAGCCGGTCATGTACACACGCCAGAAGTAATTGTCCGCGATGGGCAGCTCGGTGAAGACGTGGCGCAGCTTGTCCTTCACATAATCAGTAAGACCGCCGGGGTAGGAGTCCTGGATGAGCTTGATCTGCGGGCGCGGCACTCCGAGCAGCGTCATCAGCGTGGGCTGGCGCAGCAGCCAGTTGCTGAAAGGGCCCCAGATCTCGCGCTCAAAGAGCTCATACGCATGGCGCTGCTCGTCGAGCGAACGCGCATCCAGCAGACAGCTGGCGAAGTTCTTCACATTGGGGCGCAGCTTGAAGAGCGCATTTCCCATCACATACGCGGCGATGCCCGAGGTGCCGTGGTAGTAGAAGGATTTTTTGAGGCTGGTGGGATTGAAGAAGCTGATGCGCTTGTCCCAGAACTTCCGCGCCGGGTCTGATAGCGAGCCGCGCACGCGGTGGTACACAGCGGCGTATTCGGCGTGCGATCCAAAGCCAAACATCTCAAAGAGCTCTTCGAAATCTCCACGGCGGATGAGCGCCTGCTTGAACTCCAGCAGCGCGTTCTGGCGGTAGTTCATGTCCACCGCGTGAATTGCAGCCGGATTGTCGAGCAGGTAGTCGAGCGCATTGCATCCTGCGCTGGTGATCATGACCACGCGGCTGTCTGAGTTCAGCTGCATCAGCTCGCGGTCGAGCCTCGGATCCTCCCACGCTGTGTTGTAGATGAGGTTGGAATTGTGAACATGGCGGAAAACCATGTCGTGGGCCGATTTCAACATCTGAACCGGACGGCGGGGTGGGGACTCTTTGAGCATGATCGCAGGAGGAGTGCTCCGAGTCTTCCTTCCAATGTGACACAGAGCCAGCAGGGGTGTGTGTTTGTTTCGTCACACAAGCACGAGGGGAAACGAATTCGTTTCAATCCACGCGATGGCATTTCGTCGATCTCGTTTTCATTGCCCGCAATGGATGACAAACACGGCCTGCTGCCGCCCTACGCGGCATCCTGGAATGAGCTGGCAACGGACGAGTCAGCCGCGTGGCTGCCCGCCGGTCTGGATCATCGCACACGGCCCATGCTGGCCTGCTGGTGGGCGGATGTGCTGTGCCTTTTCCGCAGCGCCTGGGCCATGCTGAATGCCAACCGGCTGAAGCTGCTGGTCTTTCTTCTGGCCGGTGCTGCGCTGATCTGCCGGCTCATGCCGCAGGATCTCGTGCTGCTGGCGCGGCTGCGCTGGGCGGAGGACTCTCCTGACAATGCCGCCATCCATGGTCTGGCGCGCTGGCTGAGCTACTGGGGAGACCTGGCAGGATTTAACATGTTCGTGTTCGCCGCGCTCACCTGCTTTGCCTTTGTGCGTCGTTCGCCTTTCTTCCGCCGGCTCACGCTTGCTGCCGTGATGGGCACGGTGCTCACAGGTGGCGTGGCGAATGTGGTGCGCGTGAGCACGGGGCGGGCGCGGCCCGGCAGCAACGTGCCGGCGGGCTTTTACGGCCCCACTTTGAGCGCGCGGAAGCAGTCCTTTCCCAGCGCCCACACGGCCACGTCGTTCGGCGCCTGCGTGCCTCTGGCGGTGGCCTTTCCTCCAGCGGGCGTGCCGCTGCTGGTGGTTTCCGGCGGAGTAGCGTGGTCGCGCCTGCAGAACAACTGCCACCACCCCAGCGATGTGCTGACCTCGGTGCTGCTGGCGTGTGTCTTTGGTGTGCCGCTGGGGCTGACGGTGCGCCGCATGCGGCGTGCAGCGGCTAGCGCTTGATGAAAAGCTGCACCTCTGCCCAGCTGAAGCGCGCCATGTTGAAGCCTTCAATGGTTTGCGTCTTCATGCTGCTGGCTGCCGATTTCAACTCTTCCACAAGTGCTGCATTGTCTTTGGCGGTCTGACCTTTGGCCGCAGTGCCGAGCAGTCCTTTGAACCAGCGGTCCAGCGTCCACTCACGCCGCAGCATGATCAGTGCGAGCGGGCCGGGCTTTTGCAGCAGGGTTTTCGCAGAGCTGAGGTCATCGGTGAAGAGCCATTGATGATCGGTGTAGAAGACAAGGCTGGGTTCCGTGTAGCCGCAGCCGTGCAGTGCCATGTCATGCGTTGGGGTGCCGACCTGTGCTGCCACCTGCACGGGGATCGAAGTGGCGCGCAGTTGACTGCCCAGATGTGAAAGGCTCGTGCTGGTGAGCAGCAGCGTGAGGCATGTCAGCGCGAGGTTTCGACTTGTCAGTCCCTGTTTCCAAACGGCAGCCACCATGAAGCCACCCAGCACCAGCACGCAGGTGAGCGCCAGCAGCGCACTGCACAGCAGGGTGCGGACGCCTGCATTTGGAATCGGCATTGCCACCACAAATCCCCAGCCTGCCAGAACGAGCACTGAAAGAGTAAACGGCAGCCACTTGGCCACCGCAGGCAGTCTGGCAGCATCTTCAGGAGCAAGATGCCGCCAGGCCAAAGCCAGCAGCACGATGAAGGCGGGGTAGCCCGGCATCACATAATGCGGCAGCTGTGTGGCATAGAAAAAGAAGATGATCTGCGGTGCGAGAAACCACGCGGCGAGGAATGAAGTCTGCGCCGTCCAGTTTGCACGCAGGCTGCGCCACACTGGCAGCGCAAAGCCCATCCATGGAAAGAGGCTGAGCCAGGTGGTGAGCAGGTAGTAGCCGGGCACAAACTTGCGGCCGTTGAACACATCGGTGCCACGTTTCACCACGTGCTCTCCCATGCCGGTTTTCCAGAAAGCTCCGTTCGTTTCGATCAAAGCGGGCACGCCCCAGGCGGCCACCATAGCCAGAGCGATGCAGAGGCCGGGCAGCAGCTGCAGCCGAGCCCAGGGCAGGGGCTTCTTCCAAAAGAGCCAGCGCCAAAGGATCAAGGCCAGCAAAGGCACGAACCACGCAATGGGGCCTTTTGCCAGAAAGCCCGCCCCCAGCGAGAGCCACAGGCACCAGAACCAGCCGCCCCAGCGCTTTGATGGCGTCTCTGTCAGCAGCTCCAGCAGTGCGCGGCAGGCCAGCGCCACCAGCAGGATCATGGGCATGTCCGCCACGCATAGCCGCCCGTGCACCAGTGACTGCAGGCTGGTCAGCCAGGCTGCACCGGCCAGCAGCCCGGCACGTGAGTCGTGGGCCAGCTTGCGCGCCATGCCCGCCACGACCAGCGCCGTGAGGTACACGGCCACCACGCTGTGCAGGCGTGCCGCCAGCTCGTTCACCCCCAGCAGGGCGTAGTGCAGGCGCATCCACCAGTAGGTGAGCGGCGGCTTGTCGAAACGGTAGTCGCCATTGAAGTAGGGGATGGTCCAGGTGCCGCGCTGCATCATCTCCACCGTGGCGTGGGCAAAGCGCGGCTCGTCGCGGTCCATCAGCGGGATGGTGCTCGTGCCGGGCAGATACAGCAGCAGCGCAAGCACGAGCAGCAGCCACCAGCTGTGGCGCTGGCAGCGCTGGTCATTCCAGGAGGACGAGACGGACAAACCCATCACGCCATTTGGCATGAGGGCATGGTTCGTCCGTCAGGAAGTACCGACGTTTTTGTCACACGGCAGGATCAGTAGAGCAGGAAGCTGATCTCGCTGTCCGTGAGCTGGGAGGTGTCGTCCACCGCCAGGAGGGCCTGGGTATCGTAGGTGGCCTCCCATGGGGTCTCAGCCGCTGCGTGGAGCAGGGGCATGTCAGAAACGGACGTCTCGGGCGCGGAATGCCGGGCCAACTGCGCCTGGGAGGCAGGCTGGGTCTGGAAGATCACCAGCGCCAGCACCATGACGGCCACGCTGACGGAGGCAAAGGCCCATTTGCCAGCCGGGGAGGCGAAGGACACATCCTCCCACCACGCACGTAGAGATGCCAGCCAGCCGCGATCCTGCGGCGTCTGGCGGGCGGCACGGACCACGTTTTGTGCGAAATTGGAACGCGCCTCGATCGCACGGGCCTGAGCCAGCAGCTTGGCGACGGGGTCTTGAGGTGAGAGCGGTTCCATTGTGGAGGGGGTGATCAGTCTTTCAAACACCCACCATACGCCAAAGTTGCACCAAGACCGGATTTTTTTGCCCCCGGGGAGGCTAGAAATACATGCGCAGGGCGCTGGTCCAGTTCCAGCCATTGTAGCTCCCACCGTGTCCGCCGCCACTCAGGGTGACGAATTCGATCCCGGTCATCAGCTTCAGCTTGTGGCCATAAATGTAGTAATTGGCCCCAAGATAAAAGGCATGGTACTGCCCCCCGTGCCCTTTGTCGGTGATGCCGGTGGCCAGGCGATCATAGCGGCTGGACAGGCGGAGGCCGTCTTTTTCAGCCATGGCGTACTGGTAGCGTCCTACAAACTGCAGCTTCTGCGTGGCAAAAAACGCAGGCATGAGGATGATGCCGGAAACATCTCCCTGAGAGTCACGGCCATGTCCATGAAGGATGTCCGTGTAAAAGGCGCAGGGGCCCTTTTCCCACGTGCTGTTCAAGGAGAGGGCGCTTTCAAACTCATAGGAAACAGGCGCCCCCTCGAAAGTGCTGCCCTTGACGGAGGTGCCGGCCGTGGTCTTCTGGTAGTCGAAATTGATCGAGGCCCGGTCCAGCCCCGTGGCCTCCTTGAGATCGTAACCGAGGCCTGCCTGGAGGATGGCGCCTCCATTAAAGGTCGTGAATTCCCGTTCGTCATCACCTGCATACGCGGCCAGTTCCCACAAAAAGTGGCGCACCTTTCCGGTGGCCCAGACGCCGGTGTACCAGCCGGTCCACAGGACGTCTGTCAGCAGGGAGCGCTCGATGGTCAGGAATTCCCGCGAGGACGTGGTGCGCTCCAGTCCAAAATAGGCCTGGTGTTTGCCAAATCCCACGGTCAGCGCCTCGGAAAAGGCGTACTCAAAGAAGAGGATGTTGATGCGGCCGTAGAACGGATTGAAGTCGGCATTGATGTCTATCAGGCCGTCCAGACGGCCTTTTCCGTCTAGCCACTTGGATTTGAAGCCCAGGCGCATGCGTCGCACTTCGAAGTCGCCCCAGCGCGAATCCTGCGGGCGGTCGCGGCTGCCAAAATCCCCGCGGTCCGACCAGCCCTGGTCGTCTTGAAGCTGCAGGATGCCCTGAAGAGCCAGGCTCGTGAGAAAGCCGCTTTTTGCCTTGTAGAGCACCGGGCTTCCCCAGATTTGATCATAGATCGACTCCGGCTTCCTAGGGGTGATGGTGCTTGCCGGTGCTGCGGTGGCCTGAATGCCTGCCGCAGCATGCAGCATGCCTGCCGTCATGATGGTCAGCAGCAGTGCAAACAGGAATGGGGGAGCAGAAAAGCGGGGACGGGGGCGTTGGACCATTGGGGGCGTGGCAGAGGTCCAACGGCGGCAAATTATTTTTTGTTACGTTATTGTCACAATGTAGGGCGTGGCACGACAGAGACTCTCTGCCGTCGCAGCGGAAATACTGGGGGTGTGGTTGGTCTGCTGCCTATTCAGGGTCAGCCTGGGGGCCAGTCGAGGCTGCGACCCGCCAGCAGGTGCACGTGCATGTGGGGCACGGATTCACCGGCATCCTTGCCGTGATTGATCACGAGGCGGAAGCCCTTGCTGCGGTCTGAGATGCCGAGCTTGTCGGCGATCTTTCCTGCGGCCAGAAGCAGGGCGCCCAGTGTGGCCTGATCCTCTGCCACAGCCTCTCCCACACGGGGGATGAGCTTTTTGGGCACGATGAGCACGTGGATGGGAGCCTGGGGGCTGATGTCGTTGAAGGCGGCCACCAGATCGTCCTCATAGACGAGAGGAGCGGGGATTTCGCGGTCGATGATCTTCTGGAAAATGGTCTTTTCGCTCATGCTGGATCGGTGTGCTCTTTAGCGGAAAAGTTCGGGCTGGCGACCGTCGCGCGGCAGGCGCTCGCCGAGGCTCTTGATCTCGTCGATAAACTCGCCCACGTCCTCAAACTGGCGGTACACGGAGGCATAGCGCACATAGGCCACGTGGTCGATCGCCTCCAGGCGGCGCATCACCTTGGCACCGATGACCGTGCTGGGGATCTCGCGGTAGCCTTCCTCTTCCAGCTCGTTGGCGATGTCGTCCACGAGCTGCTCCAGCTGCTCCATTTTGACGGGGCGCTTTTCACAGGACTTGCGCACACCGCCCAGCAGCTTGTCGCGGTTGAAGCTCTCTCTCGCGCCGTTGCGCTTCACCACACGCAGCTCCTCGCGCTCCACGATCTCGTAGGTGGTGAAGCGGAAGTCGCACTTCATGCACTCCCGGCGGCGGCGGATGGCGTGCCCCTCCCGCGCCTCGCGGGAGTCGATCACTTTATCCTGGGAGCTTCCACATTTGGGGCAGCGCATTCTAGCAGGGGGTTACGCGTGGGAATGTGCTTTCGCGCAGGCAGAATGGCAAGCAGCTTCGTAGTTCGGGCTTTTCGGGCGGATTTTCGCGCCTATGGTTCATTTATGTCCCGCATCATCCTCGGCGTCACCGGTTCCATTGCTGCCTACAAGGCGGCGGACCTCGCCAGCCAGCTCACCAAGGCCGGGCACAAGGTGACCTGCGTGCTGACCAAGGCGGCCCTGGAATTTGTCACCCCGCTGACGCTGGGCACTCTGTCCAAGAACCCGGTGATCAGCGACCTCTTTGCCGAAAAGGAGGGCTGGCAGCCCGGGCACATCCAGCTGGCGGATGAGGCCGACCTGCTGCTGATCGCGCCCGCCACGGCGAACGTCCTCGCGGCCATGGCGAACGGCTTCGCGCATGATGCGCTCACCGCCATCGCCCTGGCCACGAGGGCGCCCATCCTGATCGCCCCGGCCATGAACGGCAAGATGTGGCAGCACCCCGCCACGCAGAAGAACGTCGAAACCCTGCGCGGCTTCGGCGCGCAATTCGTCGAACCCGCCTCCGGCATGCTGGCGTGTGGGTATGAGGGCGTGGGTAGGCTGGCGGAGGTGGAAACCATCCTGCAGGCGGTGGCGGCGGTGCTGGCCACTCCGCGCTAAAACGCCCCTTGGCAGCCCGCACCCTGGCCACTATCTTCCACCCATGCACGAGCACGACGACACTGGCGACAAGCTGGAACACGCGTATTTCTGCTACCTTGCGGACAAGTTTGAGCGGGAGCCTGAGTTGTTGGAGATTCCGCTGCAAACCATCTCACGCTGGCGCAAGCGCGGCACGTGGGGGGAGGAGTATCTCTCACGATGGGAAGCACTCATTCAAGCTGCGAGGGGGGCCCAGACAGATCTAAAGAGGCTGGCGGGAGTTTTGAGGGCCGATGATGAGGAGAGCCTGTTCTTCAAAGGCTTTGATCCCTTTCCTGGCGTGCTCAGCATGCAGGAAAAAAAGCAATTCGTATGCGCGTCGAGGCATTGAAACATCTGGCCTCCTCTGCTGCCGCACTGGCTCCGGAAACGACCATCGTGGTTTTCGGCTCGGCGTCAGCCTTCGCCACCTAACCTGAGCTGGGTTTGGAGTGTGACCTATATAAGCAGACAAAAGATGCCGATCTGATCTTTGAGCCGTGGGAGCAAAGTCTTGGACAGGCGCTTAACAATGCTGTGGGCAAAACGAGCTCCTTTTACGATCACTTTGGCTACTATGCCGACATCATCTCTCCTGATGCTTTCGACAACTTCCCACCCGGCTTTCGCGACCGGCTGGTGCCCTTGGAAGGCTGTCCGCGAGTGTTTGCTCTAGATCCGCATGATATGGCTGTCGCCAAGCTCTTCGCCGGACGACCCAAGGACATCCGTCTGTTGTCTTTCCTGCTGGCCACAGGGCGGCTTGACGAGGCGAAGGTACGCATGCTCCTGTGGGACACGCCGATGGAGGAAAAGTGGATCGTGAAAACCCACGCGGTTCTGGACCAAGTCGTCGCCGAGGCGGCCAGGCAAAGCTTGGCTTGAACTAGGGAGAGCCTGCGGTGCCATACGAAAAAGGTAATTTTGCAGGCGGTGGCGGCAATGCTTGCAAAGGGCGTGTGAATTTTTTGCATTGCTGCTCCGGTTTTTATTGACGCTTTTTCGCTTCTTTTCCAAACTCCGCGCACGTGGAAAAATCGAGCGATCAACGGGGCATGCATCTGCTGGCTGAGGAACAACTCAGCGCAGGTGCCGATGCGTTTCTGGAGACGATCCGAGGCATGAGGGAACCCAAGGCGCTCGCGGGACTGGCGGACAGGTGGAAGAATGACCCGCGCCCCTGGGCACGCACGATGATGCAGCGCTACCTGGAGCTGCCGTTTGACCAGGCGGGGCACCAGGTGGTGGTAAAGCGCCTGTTCAAGGCGGCTGAAGCCAGGGGAGATGATGCTGCGATGGGACGGTGCCTCGTGGCTTTTGACCGGCTGGTGCGCCGGGTGCGCGCGAAAGAATATCAGTATGATCGCGTCGCGCGGGCCATGATTGAGTCCGAGGTGCTGAAGACATCGCGCAATGTGCTTGCGAAAGGGATGTCGAAATACATCACTCCCAAGAAGCTGGAGAAATTCCGCCTCTTCAAATACCGCACGCGCTATTACCTCCAGCGGCGGGTGTGGCGGTATTTTCGCAAGCTGGGCTTCAAGGATGGGGCGCGTTACCTCGCGGCTGTGTCACCGGCGCTGGCAGCCTTTCAAGACGCGGATCTGGCTGCGGGAGAGAATCTGCTGGACAGCTGGAGCCTGATGCATGCGCTGCATGGCGAGAGCGAGGCGGTGGAGTTCAGCAGCCTGAGAGCGGTGCTGAAGGAAGGGCGTACGCTGGCGGATCTGAAGCCGGAGCCGGCGTTTTCGCGGCATTGGCGCACCCCCGCCGGAGTGGTGGCGGCGCTGGAGCTCATCGTGATGGCGCAGTCGCGGCTGGTGCGCGTGTGGGCGCTGGCCTGGCATCAGGAGCTGGTCAAAACGATTCCCGTTTCTCCTTCGGCGGATGTTTTGACACGCATGCTCGCGCACGCGGATGAGGAGGTGCAGAGCTACGGCGCGCGCCTGCTGGCCGAGTGTGCGGAAGCGGCGAACTGGCCGCTGGAGACGTGGCTGAAGCTTTTGAAATGCGAGAACCCGAGCGTGGCCCAGCTCCTGTGCGATGCGATGCTGAAGCACGTGCGCGATGAACGTGTGACGCTGGCTCAGCGCGTGGAGATCGCACTGGCGAAGGCCACACCGATTGCACGGCTGGGGCTGCGTCTTCTGGAAAAGACAACTCCACGAGATGGCAAAGAGCGCGAGGTCATCACGGGTCTGTGGCGCGCCCAGTGTCTGGGGATTGGCGGTGACATCGCACGCTGGGCATTGGCTCAATTAGGGATGGCGGAGGTGTATCAGATGCCTGCCGTGTGCCGCTTCTTTGACAGTGCCAATGCAGGCATTCGCGAGGGTGCCTGGGCCTGGATGGAGCAGGAAAATTCCCCCGGCTGGCCGGACGCCGCGCTGTGGAGCCGACTGGCCGAGACGCCGTATGCAGACCTGCGCATTCGCATGATCGATGCGCTGACGCTGCGTGCCGGGAAATCGCCGGTGGGCGCGGATGATCTGGCGCCGGTATGGACGAGCGTGCTGCTGGACGTGCATCGCGGTGGCAGGCAGAAGCTCAAGGCGCTGCGGCAGATCGCGGAAACACTTTCGCTCACGCCGAATGAAAAACTGCTGCCGGTGCTGGTGGCCACGGTGCGCTCCATCCGCGGCCCTGAGGCACGTGCCGCGCTGGCGGCGGTGATGACTCTTCTCTCCAGGCGTCCGGAACTGGAAAGCGCGATCGCCTCCGCGCTGCCAGAACTCGTGCTGCAGCCTGCGGCGGAAACTCTTCTCAAGACCGCCGCATGAACATCACCTTTGCATACCGGGGTCGAAGTCATGTCTCTGAAGCAGGCGGCGGGCAGATCGTGTCGCTCGCGCCGAATCTCACGCGGGATGTGGTGGCCTTTGACGCTGCGCTGAAAAATCCGCTGCACTTCCGCGAGGCGATCTCCGCGCTGCACGATGTGGTCATCAACGATCTGCGTTTCAAGCCGCGTGACAAGACCGCCTACGAGGAATGGAGGAAAGGCGAGCAGCAGCGGCTGAGCGCCATCCGCACCGAAGCGGTGCGCGAGGCCCGGCAGGAGATGGAGACGAAGCAGCGGACGCCGCTGCCACGTGATTTTGAGCGGCAGTTTGACAAGGCGCGCAAACGCTACTGGAACGCACGGCTGAAATACGCCGACCATCTGCGCCGCCATGATCAGGAGCTTTGGCGCCTGCTCATGCCGTGTGATCCGGTGATCACCGTGGCACCGGATGTGGTGTTCTTTGAATGCTTCAGCGCGGATGAGTCGAGCTACGGCTGCCTGAGCGTGGAGCGCGATGAATGCTTTAGCTCAGCGGCGGGCGTGCAGTGCGGCACCACGAACGTGGACTACTCCTGGGATCTGTTTAATCACTTCCAGACGCTGCGCACCTACCAACCTGCGCGCTTCCACGTGGACCCCTCCGGCTTTGAGGTCAAAGTCCAGGGCGGTGAGGATTATCGTGAGGAGAAGATCGATCTGCCCAATGGCTGGCTGCGTGGTTTCATGCAACTCCAGGGTGCGATGACGCTGCCGATGCGGCGCGTCACTCTTTCGCGTCAGGGGCTGTATTCTCTGCTGGCCTGGCTGCGTCGGCACAAGGCCCCGCGCAGCCCGCGGGCGTTGCGGTTTGAGATCGTGGAAGGCCGCGCGCCGGAGCTGGTGCTGGAGCCGTGGGAGCAGCGCATCATTGATCGTGCCGCGCCGCCATGTGCACAGTCGATGGAGCCGATTCGCGTGTGGGGCGTGCGCCGTCTGCTCACCCTGGCACGGCTGCTGCCTCTGATAGATCGTGTGGAGGTCTGCCTGCTCGGCACCGGCTTGCCCAGTCTGTGGATCGCGCACATGGGGCCGATGAAGCTTACGCTGGGGCTTTCCGGCTGGACCACGAATGACTGGACCCGTGGCAGTGCGCTGGACCTGCTGCTGCCACCGCAGGAGCCGGGTGCGGATTTGATCGCCAAAGTCGCCGCCACTCTCAAGCAGCAGCAGTCGGCTTCTCTGACATCACTCGTCAGCGCCACCAGTGCCACATCGGCCATGACCACAGCGGCGCTGAAACATCTGGCGCATTCCGGGCAAGTGATCTACGACCTGCCGCATCAGGTGTACCGCTGGCGCCAGATCATGCCGCAGGTGCTGGGAGAGGAGCAGATGGGGCCGCCGAATGCCGAGGCCGAAGCTGCGCGTGACATCCCAGACCGTGATGTGCGTGTGCTGAGCAGCACTGACGCACCCAATGACACCAGGCTGCACACCGGCACCGTGCAAAAGCGCGAGGTCGAGCTGCTGCTGGACCGCGATGGCATGATGCGGCGCGCGAAATGCGACTGCTCCCACCATTTCAAAGGAGGGCTGAGGAAAGGGCCGTGCCGCCACCTCATCGCCTTTCGCCGCAAACTTTTGAACCCCGTTGCCCCAGGCACGCCGTCTCTGTATGAGAGGCTCTGGTCGGGGTTTCGCACGAACCCCTAACCACGGAGGCCGCCACCACCGAAACACGATCTTTCCACATTTCCCGAGAGGGGACGCATGCTCACTGAGACCATCCTTGCGGTGTTCCGCCGCGAATGAAGCTGCCCGTCCATGCATCCCCAAGCCCGTTGTTCGGATGGCCACCGGCCCTACCCGACGCTTGGCCACGGCAACCCGAACGTTCTCACGCGTCGGGTAGGGCCGGTGGCCTGAGTGAACGGACTTGGTCCTGAGCAAGTAGTCAGTGACGCATGCGCCCCTCCCGGAAAAATCTCGAAACATCTCCTTCGGTCCGCACACATTCATGGGACTCCTGAACCTCATCAGACGGCTCCTAGGCCGCGACCAGCCCCGGCCCAGCCAGTCGGCACCGCTTCACCGCCCCTCCACCAGTCCGCGCCACAATACGGTGCCGCAGGTCCGTGCCGCCCCGCAACCGCCTAAACAAAAGACGCTGACACAGCTCGACTCCGGCATCTTTGCAGGAGTCTCCGGAGCGGATGCCAAAAAGCAGGCCAAGGCCATGGGCCGCCCGCTGTGGAGCAACCTCTTTGCTTTTGGACGCCAGAGTGTCATTCCCCCGACCACCGACGAGCGCACGCTCATGATTGACCGCGCGATGGTGGGCGAAGGGCTCATCACGCCAGAGGAGCTGGCGGAGATCCACGAGATCGGGCTGAAGATGGAGGAACTGCGGCCGAGTTATGATGGCGTGCGCCATCAGGGGCAGGAGGCTGTCAATGCAGACAAAGCCGCCAAGGCCGAGCTAAAACGCCAGAAGAAGGCCGAGGCCGCTGCGCGTAAGGCGGAGCGTGAAGCCGCCATCGTGCAGCGAAGGGCCACCGACATCATCTTTCTGGGGCGCGGTGTCTCGGGCGGCCTTGCGGACCGGCGTTCCCATGTCGAAAAATTGCAGGAGGCAAAGCTGCCGGTGCTCTCCACTCCGGCGGACCTCGCCGCCGCCCTGGAGCTTCCCATCAAGCGCCTGCGCTGGCTGGCTTTCCATGCCGAGGTAGCTGTGGTCACGCATTACATCCGTTTTCAAATACCGAAGAAGAGCGGCGGCATGCGTGAAATCTCCACGCCGCATGCCGATCTCGCCCGCGCCCAGCGCTGGATTTTGCAGAATATTCTGGAGCGTGTGCCTGTGAGCGGTGTGGCGCACGGCTTTGTGCGCGAGCGAGGCACGCTGACGAATGCACGCTCGCACACTGGCAAAGACGTGGTCTTGAATGCGGACCTGAAGGATTTTTTTCCCAGCATCACCTTTCCGCGCGTGCGGGGCATCTTTCAGCAGCTCGGATATTCGCCCGCAGTCTCCACCGTCCTGGCCCTGCTGTGCACCGAATGTCCGCGCCGCACCGTGGCTTACGATGGGCAGACCTTTCATGTGGCCCAGGGGCCGCGTGCATTGCCGCAGGGCGCCTGCACAAGCCCGGCGCTGAGCAATCTGTGTGCCCGCAAGCTGGACCTGCGCTTTGCCGCGCTGGCTGCCCGGCGTGGCTGGACCTACACCCGTTATGCGGACGACCTGACCTTCTCCACGCGAGGGGAGGCCGCCAAGGCCACCGCACTCATCCTCAGCCGCCTGCACAACATCGTGAAGGACGAGCACTTTGAGGTCAACGAAGCCAAGACCCGCATCCAGCGCCGCAACGCGCAGCAGAGCGTCACCGGAGTGGTGGTCAATGATCGCTGCAATGTGGACCGCAAAACCCGCCGCCGTCTGCGCGCCATCCTGCATCAGGCGCAAAAGACCGGCATCGCCGCGCAGAATCGCATCGGGCATGACAACTTTGCAGGCTGGGTCAGCGGCATGCTGGGCTACGTGAAGATGATCAACCCGCAGCAGGGCATGAAGCTCTTCAAGGCCTGGGACTTGCTCGGGGGGCAGAAATGACGCGGCGCAGCCACTCCCGTGCTTTGTCACGGGCCTGGCTGGGGCGGAGGATCCAGGCGTCGTTGTGATTGAGGAAGCCGGTGCTGAGGAAGGTGAGGTCGGCATCCGGCATCAGGGGACGGAGGTAGGCTTCGGTGGGTTTGGGGTTCTGGCCTTCGCCGCAGATGAACTGGGGGCGGTTGCCGAGGCGCTGCAGGCGGGTCAGGGCTGAGTCGCGGTCAGAGGCTGGGTAGGGCCACTTGTGGACGCCATCGTAGTGGCTGTAGGGAAGAAAGGCGCACCAGAGCTTGGCCGTCTCGTCGTCGTAAAGGCCGAGGTAGTTGCAGGCGATGGCTCCGCGCGAGAAGCCGCAGAGGAGGACTTTGGATGAATCGCCGCCGAAGTCGTGGCACACGGATTTCACGGCCTCGCGCAGGTGCTTCAATGTGGGCTGCGGATCGTAGGTCGGAGGCGTTCCCCACCACGTGATGGCGATCTCATCGCCCTTGCCGTTCACGTAAGGCACGCACAGCCAGATGAAGCCTTTCCCAGCGGAAAGCCCGTAGCCGAGATTGCTGCCCTCCGGTACACCGGTGCTCACATCGCCCTGCTTGCTGGTGAAGCCACCGTTGCCGGCCAGCTCCACAAGAACGGGCATCTTTACGCCCGGCTTCCAGTCGGTGGGGAGATAGAGGACGTTATAAACGCCTGTGCCTTTCCAGCCTGCTAGCGCGTGTTTCACCCGCTTGCCGGCTGCAGGCGCTCCCTCGCTCAGAGCAGGCACGGTCAGGTCCGAATCCACGCTGCGGATGTCCGGCAGCTCCGCTTGGGCCTGAAAGCAGCAGAGCAGCAGGAGTACGAAAGAGAGCGCGGCTTTCATGACAGGTGAATCCTCACACCAGCTCCAGCCCGCGCATGGTGCCGGTGCTGCTGGCGAAGGGATTTTCTTCGAGGCCGAGACGTTCCAGCATGGAGGCGAAGAGGTTGGGCAGAGGGTAGTTGCGCTCGGTGTCGAAGACGAGGTGCTGGCCGTGCTTGAAGCCACCGCCCGCGAAGAGCACGGGGAGGTTGGTGGTGACGTGGGTGCTGGCGTTGCCGAGATTGCTGCCGTAGAGGATCATCGAGCGGTCCAGCACGGTGGCGCCACCTTCCTTGGTGGACTTGAGCCCGGTGAAGAGCTGGCCCAGCAGGCGCATGTGCTCGCGGTCGATGCTTTCGAGCTGCGCGAGCTTCTTGGGCGATTTACCATGATGTGACAGGCTGTGGTAGCCGTCGCTGATCTCGGCGCCCTCCACCTCGATGGTGGGGGAGTTCACGCTGTCCAGCATGAGGGTGATCATGCGGGTGCTGTCGGTCTCAAAGGCGAGGCGCGCCATGTCGTACATGAGCCGTGTCTTTTCCATGTAGTCCACCGGGCTGGCGGGGTCGGCGGGCTGCTTGGTTTTTACGGCGGGCTTGGGCTTGTGCTCCCACTCGCGGGATTTGCCGAGGCGCTGTTCCAGATCGCGCACGCCGGTGAAATATTGATCGAGGCGCTCGCGGTCATGCGCGCCGAGATCGCGCTCCAGGCTCTTGGCCTGACCGGCCACGGCATCCATGATGCTCTGTCCCAGCGCGAGTCGGCGCTCCTGCTCGGCGATCTCCTTGGCCGAGCCTTGCAGGAACAGACGGCGGAAGACCTCGGAGGGTTTTTCCTCGCAGGGAATCAGCGCACCGCTGCCCGTCCAGGAGAGGCTGCGCGAACCCTGTGAGACATTGACGCCGAGTGTCAGCGAAGGGAAGCGCGTGAGGTGGCCGATGCGCTCTGCGGCGAACTGGTCGAAGGAGATGGTGTTGCGAAAGCCGCCGCTGCCCGGATGCGGCGCTGCGGTGAGGAAGCAGTTGTCCGCCGGATGGCCGCCATCCACGTCCGGATGCGAGACACCGCTGAAGACGGTGAAGTCATTGCGGTGCGCCTTGAGCACTTCGAGATACGGCGAGAGCTGGTAGTCGCGCCCGGTGGAGGTCAGGGCAGGAAAGAACTTTTCCGGCAGCAGGCCGAGGTTGTTGCAGACGCCTAGAAAGCGGCGAGGGGCCTCCTGCCTGGCAGCAGCGCGGGAAAACGCGGGCTGCATGGCCTCCAGAAACGGCAGCGCCATGCCGATGCCGGAGGCGCGCAGAAACTGCCGGCGCGAGACACCGCGCTGCGTGGAGATGAAAACCGAGGGAGTGGGGCTGCTCATGGGGATTACTTGCTTTGAAACAACGTGCTCTGGACGATCTGATGTATCAGGGATTTCACGCCATGGCCTTCGGCCTTGGTGGCTGAGAGCATCTGCTCGATGGCCGGACGGTCGCCGAACTGCACCGGAGCGCCGGTGGCGTAGGTGACGAGCTGACGCAGCAGATTGCGGGCGATTTGATCTTCATCGGCTAGCAGCAGCTTCTTCAATTCGCGGATGTCTTTGAAGTCGCGGCCATCCGGCAGCGTGCCGCAGGCATCCACCGGCTGCGCGGGATGGAAGGTGAAGGGCTGGCCGTTTTTGCCGTAGCCGGGCGGGGGAGTGCCGCCCTCGCCGAGGGCGCGGTAGTTGTCGCGCCAGCCGCCCATGACATCGAAACTTTCCAGCGCAAATCCGGCGGGGTCGATCTTGGCGTGGCATGCGGCGCAGGTCTCCAGCTTGCGATGCGCGGCGAGCTGCTCGCGGATGGTATGCGCACCGCGCGTATCGGGCTCGATGGCAGGTACGCTGGCGGGCGGCGGAGGCGGGGGCTTGCCCAACAGGCGCTCCATGATCCATGCACCGCGCTGCACAGGGCTGGTGGTGGTGCCGTTGGCAGTGACCTTGAGCACGCTGGCTTGCGTCATGAGTCCGCCGCGCGGGCTGTCTTTGGGCAGCGAGACGTGCTGCAGCTTCACTCCGTCCACTGCTGGCAGGTCGTAATGTGCGGCCAGGCGCTCATTGAGCATGGCAAAGTCTGAGGCGACGAGATGGCGTGCAGGCAGATTGTTTTTCAGCAGCTCGGCAAAGAAGAGCTGCGTCTCCTGCGTGGCGGATTCCACCAGCAGATCGTCCAGGTAGTAGTCAGGATACAAGGTGGCATCCGGTGAGGTGGCGTTGGCTTTGCGCAGGTCCAGCCAGTAGTCGAGGAAGGCGTCCACAAAACGGCGTGAGCGCGCATCTGCCAGCAGGCGCTCGGTCTGTGCGCGCAGCACCTCGGGCTTGCTCAGGTCGGCGGCGCTCAGTTCGTCATCCGGCCCGGAGTTCCAGAGGAAGCAGGAGAGGCGGGTGGCCACGGCGGCATTGTCCAGACGGCCGGGCTTTTCTTCCAGGCAGACAAACTTGGGCGAGCACAGCACGGCGGTGTAGCCGGCGATCATGGAGTCGGCAAAGTCGCTGCCTGCTTTGCGCGCGGTTTCGATGACGCGAAGAAACCGCTGCACATCTTCATCTGCGAACGGCTCGCGGTAGGCGCGCTGCATGAAGCGGCGCAGCAGGCGCTTGGTATCAGCGGCATCTTTGGGGGTGACCTCCACCTTGGCGTTCTTGTCCTTGCGGCGGATGGGCAGGTCATCAAACAGCACGTGATGCCCGGCCATGGGCCAGCTTTCGAGGATAGGGCCCTGGACTTCCATCCACTGCATGGCCAGTCCGGGCTGGCCCTCGTGAGTCGCGAGGGGATTGTGAAACGCAGGCGGGCGCGAGCGGAAGAGGCGCACGGCATCGTAGCGGATCAGCTCGCCCTTGAGCAGGTAGGTGTCGATCTCCTGCACGGTGGGGTCCGTGCCAAAGTCAAAGCTGCCGAGCAGGCGGAGCTGGCGCGGCGGCAGCTCGGAGTAGATCGTCACGGGCTCCGGGCGGCGGCCTTTGGAGACCACGTCTAGATTAGGTCGCCACCAGCTCTTGGCCGGGCCTGGGCCCACCCACACGGAGTAGCCGCTGAAGCGCAGCTTGTAGTGTCCGGACATAGGGGCTTTAAAAACGGTGAACTTCAGCTCGATGGGCTCGTAGCTGCTGGCCACGGTGCCGATGGCCTCCTGCTCGCGCAACTTGGGGTCCTTGGCTCCGACGGTGGGCGGTGCGGTGCCTGCGCGGACGTCTGGCTGAGCCTGCGTGCCCAGTACGGGGAAGGTGGCGCGCTCAGGGCTGCGGTTGAACTCGCTGAACTTCATGCGCCGCACCAGCGAGGGGTCGGAGCGTGTGTAGTAGCGCTTGGTCTTTGACTCCGGGCGCGAGAGCTGCGAGGCCATGACCTCGCGCAGCGCGTAATCAGCGGCGCCGAGATAGCGCGCCATCTGCACGTGAGAGACATCCAGCGCGTCGCCGATCTTGTTGAAGCGGCTGGCTTCGCCGTCCTCCGGCAGCTTGTCCTTGATCTGCAGCCACGGGGCGGAAAGGAGATCGCGCAGGGTATTTTCATACTCCAGGCGGTTCATGCGCCGCCAGGTGGTGCGGCCTTCTTGTGCCACGCGCTCCTGATCTGCGGCGATCATCGGCTGCGCGAGTTCCTTGAGAAACGCTGTCACCTCCGGCGGTGCAGGCTGCGTCTTCTTTTTCTTGGGTGGCATCTCGCCATCGCGCACGCGGTCATGCACCTTCACCCATTCCGCGAAGGGCTTGGGGTTCTTGATGTCAAACTTCAGCGCGGTGAGGTCGAGGTTGCCTTTCTTGGTGTCTGCGTCGTGGCATTCGATGCAGTACTGATCCAGAAAGGCCTCCCGGCCTTTGTCAGCGGCAAGGGCAGGTGGTGCAAATACAAGCACCAGGCACAGGCCAGCGGCCCGTGGCAGCAGTGGAGAATGGCGACACGAAAACAGACGAGAAACAAAAGGCATTGGGGGGATGTAGGAAACGTCCTGGATCGGCCAAAGTACCGCAAATTTGATGCGGGATCATCTGGTTCCTACACCCTCGTCTCAGCGAAGCGGCACGCTCCAGAGATGGCTGCCGGAGGTGATGAAGAGGGTCTTGCCGTCCTTGCCGCCGAAGGCGCAGTTGCAGCATTCATCGGGGCCCACGGGAATGAAGTCGAGCAAGCGGCCCGAGGGAGAGAGGATGTAGCAGCCGGCTTTGAACTCCGTGGTTTCAAATTCGGTGGCCTGGTTCGTGCCAGCGGCCACGTAGATGCGGCCAGCGCTGTCCATCTTCATGCCATCGGGGCCACGGCCGTCTTTCCAGTCGAAAATGACTTTGCGTGAGCCGGGTTTCACATCGCCGTTTTTGTCGAGTGTGTAGCGCAGGAGTTTGCGCGAGCCGCCGTGGGTGCTGTTGTTGTTGTCGGCGATGTAGAGGTAATGGTCGTCTGGAGAGATGAGGATGCCATTGGGGCGTTCGGCCCCATCGCAGTGCATACGGGTGACGTTGGGGATTTCATAGGCAAAAGCGCACAGTCCTTCAGGCATGCGAGATTCACGATTGATGCGGTACACGCCTTCCAGAAAGGGATGCATAGAAGACCCTTGCCGGAGAAAACCCTTGGGAAGGTAGATAGGAAAAGATTTCGCAGCACCTGAGTTCTCGAAATAGTCGGGCGGAATAAGCGCCATGTAATTTTTAATGTAGGGCGGCCCGGGTGTGAGCGGATTGCGAATGCGGTCATGATCTCGGATCTCCATCCCCTCCCGCGACCCATACCTCGGATCGGTGAAATAAATCCGTCCCTTCGAGTCCATGCAGAGGTCATTCGGCGAGTTGAATCGCTTTGCCTCAAACCGATCCGCCAGCACCGTGATACTGCCGTCTTTTTCCGTGCGCGTGACACGGCGCATCTTCGTCTCGCAGGCCACAAGTCTTCCCTCCTTGTCAAACAGCAGCCCGTTCGACGAATTATGGCGAAACATCGTCGTCTTCCCATCCGGTCCCATGCGGTTGATGTGTTGGCCATCCGTGAAGTAGAGGGAGCCGTCTTTCCATGCGGGGCCTTCCGTCGCGCCGATGGCGCCGTGGTCCTTGGGCTTGGCCCCAGGAACGATGGGCGAGCGCATGGAGGTACAGGAGGCCAGGGCTAAGCTGAGGGCGAGGAAGGGAAGGGCTGTAGTGTGCATGCGCGGTAGGCGGAATGATGACGCAGGAATACGGCGGGTGGCGGAAAATTTCAGCGACACATCGCCGTAGCAGCGTTTTCTAACAGCACATGCGTTTGATCTTTCTGCTGCCCTTTCTCCTGCTCTCCGCCGCCATGCTGCACGCCCAGACCGGTGTGAGTGTGCCGCCGCCTGCGCGTGAGCTGCGGGGCTCGTGGATTGCGACGGTGCGGAATATCAACTGGCCCTCTGAGCCGGGCCTGCCGGTGGCGAAGCAGAAGGCGCAGTTGCTGGAGCTGATCGACTCCGCAGCCAAGGTGGGGCTGAATGCGCTCATCTTCCAGGTGCGGCCCGCCGGAGACGCCATGTATGAGTCAAAGCTGGAACCGTGGTCGCCGTTTCTCACGGGAGAGATGGGCAAATCTCCCGGCTGGGACCCGCTGGAGTTTGCGGTGACAGAGGCGCACCGGCGCGGCATGGAGCTGCATGCGTGGTTCAACCCCTTCCGTGCGCTGGCGGGGGAAAAGCATGCGCCGAGCGCCGATCATATCCGGCGCGAGAATCCGCAGTGGACGATGAAGTACAACATCGACTGGTGGATGGACCCCGGCGTGCCGGAAGTGCGGAAGCAGGCGGTGGACGTGATGCTGGATGTGACCCGCCGCTACGATGTGGATGGCATCCACATCGATGATTACTTCTACCCCTATCCCATCATGGACGCGGAGAAAAAGAAGATCCCGTTTCCTGATGAGGCCCGCTATGCGCTCTACCGTGCCAATGGCGGCACGCTGGAGCTCACCGCGTGGCGACGGCAGAATGTGGACGAGGTGGTGCGCACGACGTACGAGGGCATCAAGGGGATCAAACGGCACGTGAAGTTTGGCATCAGCCCTTTTGGCCTGTGGAGGCCCAACTACCCCGAAGGCACCGGCGGCGGGCTGGACCCGTATGAGGATCTCGCGGCGGACTCGCTCAAGTGGCTGCAGCAGGGCTGGGTGGACTACTTCACACCGCAGCTGTACTGGACGATCGACCGGCCCAAGCTGGGCTTCATCACCTACTACGACTGGTGGCTGGAGCAGAACACGCAGGGCCGCCACATCTGGCCTGGGATGAACACCTCAAAAATTGGCGATGACCGCAACGCGGGCGAGATTCTGCACGAGATGAGCGTGCTGCGGGAGCGCGGGCTGAAGATGACGCCGGGGCACTTTCACTGGAACTTTGGCGCGCTGCACAAGGACATTGGCAAGATTGGCACCTATGTGAAGCAGCGGGCCTACACCCCGCACGCGCTGCCGCCCGCCAGCCCCTGGCTGAGCAACACACCGCTGCCCGCCCCGCTGGTGGGAAAAACGACCCCTGGAGGCCGCAAGACGGTGGCGTGGCGCTTTGACGATCCGCGCTGGATGGGCGCCACCCGCTGGTGGGTGATGCAGGCGCAGATCGGCGGCAAGTGGCAGACGTGGAAGGCCTTTTACAAAGATCAGCAGAGCGCCGAGTGGCCGGAAGGTGCCACCGCCGTGGCCATCCGTGCGGGCGGCCTGGGCTGGGAGGTGGGAGAGGCCGGAGTGGCTAACTGAGACTGGGGGCAAGGCCAAGCCTTGTAGCAAGCTTGCATGCTCCATGGCCGATCCTGCAACAAGAAAGAAGCGATCATTTAGACGACTAGTGATTCGTCATGATGCAGCTTTTAATTGAATGGAAATCAAAGCCATAGATCCCGCATTTCTGGCACTCCGGGCGATCAATCAGATTTCCGCCATGGTGGCGTACTGGGATTCCGAGCAGCGCTGTCGCTTCTCCAATGAAGCGTATCAGGAATGGTTTGGGCGGAGCCCTGCGGAAATGGTGGGCATGCACATGAAGGAGCTGCTGGGCCCCTTGTATGAGATGAATCTGGCCTACATCGAGGGGGCGCTGCGGGGCGAGCCGCAGCAATTTGAGAGGCACATCCCACTGCCGCAGGGCGGAGCGAGGGACAGCATCGCCACCTACACACCGGATATCGAGGACGGGGTGGTGCGGGGCTTCTGGGCGCACGTGGCGGATGTGACACCGCTGCGCATGCGCGAGGCAGCGCTGCGGCGGGCCATCTCCGAGCGCGACGAGGCGCTGGCGGAGGTGCGCACCCTGCGCGGCCTGCTGCCGATCTGCGCCGCGTGCAAAAACATCCGCGACGAGCAGGGTGAATGGCATGGAATGGAGATGTACGTCTCCGCGCATACCGAGGTGAGCTTCACGCATTCCCTGTGCCCCACCTGCATGCCCATTTACTTTCCAGAGTCAGAGCCTCCTCCCGACGCAGCTACAAACTAGGCCGCATTGTGGAGCCACATGCGGGTTGTCATCCCGCACACAGGCCGCATGTTCTGAGCATGAGACCGAGGACATTCGAAATACGGGGGCTGCCCGCCATGCTGTTTATGGGCATGCTGGCCGTGGCTGCCGTGGCCTTGCTGGCGCTGCTGCTGATGGTCGGCGCCGCTGTGGCCGTGACCGGTCTGGCCATCTCTGCCGGAGCCGCGCTCTTCTACACCCTCCGTCGCAAGCTTTTCTCAGGAAGCAAGCCCTCCCCCTTGCTGGAGCCCGCTGCGCCACCCACCGCATCGACCGCCTCTCTGGAAGTGCGCGAGATCGAGGTGGAGGTGCTGCCCCGCAGAGACTAGTCACGCGCAGTATTCCCAGAACAGGCCGCCCATCATGCAGCCGAGTTCATTGCGCGGAGCAAAGTTTCCGCGCGTGTAGAGCACGATGGCGTAGGGGGTGTTGCGGTAATAGAAGAAGAGGGATTCGTGGTCCCACTCGCCGTAGTTGCCGGTCTTGCCGCCGATGTAGGTGATGCTGGCGGGCATGACCCAGCGGCCGAGGCCGTATTGGTCCCGCCGCATGGCCTCCAGCAGCAGTTCGCAGCCATATTCCAGGCGGTAGTTCACACAGCGCTCATAGAATTCGGCGTAAAAGCGTGGTGACTGCCAGTTGTTGAGGATCTGCACATTGGGCAGGCTGTACTTCCATTCAAAAGCCTGCTCGTCCGCTGAGTTGAGCCGGGCCATGAGATAGTACCACGACTCGTTCTGGCTGAGATCGCAGGCATAGACGACGTTTTGAAATTCCTCGCGAGTCAGATTGCCGCGGCGTTTTTCCAGCAACAGGGCGGCCACGGCGGGCTTGGGCATGGAGCCGCCCACAAAGAGCTGGTCTGCCTGAAACTCCGCCAAGTAGTGCCCCGTGGCGAGGTTTTTGACCGCGTAGCCGATGCGCGGGTCGCGCTTGTGCGTGCGGTACACATACTCCATGCCGGAGGTGAAGGGGCGGCCATGCGCGCTGTGGGGGCGGAAGCGCAGGCTGGCACCGGAGGCGAGAAAGCGGTTGTGGTACTCCCACTGCGCCCGCGTGCGGCGCGCCGAGACCCCGAGCACCGAGGTGGAGGCACAGCCAGCAAGCGCTGCGGGAAGCGCCAGCAGCCCACGCTCCAGCCAGCGGCGGCGTGTTTCCGGGGACCCCGCCATGGGGGATGGACTCTCGGGCGACATCACGGCCTATTTTATCCCCTCATTTGGGGGTTCCACAGGGAAAGTGTCAGAAGATTGTTTCAGCTCTGCCCAGCGCCAGAGGCAGGGCGAAGACAAAAAAGGGGACGCCCTGCGGCGTCCCCTCGTGGTTGATTGGATGTTGAGTCTCAGATCGCGGATTACTGGCCGCCTGGACGCCACTCTTCGGTGGCGAACTTGAAGGCCTGCTCCAGACCGACGAGGTCGGTGCTGGGGCGCAGGGCTTCGAAAGCCTGGCTTTCCTTCTGGATGTCGGCGTCGCTGTAGTTCATGGCCTTGATGGAGAGGCCGATGCGGCGCTCCACCTTGTCCACCTTGATCACGCGGGCTTCCACTTCGTCGCCCACGTTCAGCTTGTCCTTCACCTTCTCGATGCGGTCTTCGCTGATCTGGGAGATGTGCACCAGACCGTCGATGTCGTCTTCCAGCTCCACAAAGGCGCCGAAGGAGGCGATCTTGGCCACACGGCCCTTCACGACGTCGCCCACCTTGAAGCGGGTGTCGATGATGGACCATGGATCGGTGTCCAGCTGCTTCATGCCGAGGCTGATGCGCTGGTTGGCCTTGTCGATGCCGAGCACGACGGCGTCCACTTCCTGGCCCTTCTTGAGGAGCTCGGAAGGATGATTGATCTTGCGGGTCCAGCTGAGGTCGGACACGTGGATCATGCCATCGATGCCTTCTTCCAGCTCCACAAACGCACCGTAAGCGGTGAGGTTGCGGACGGCGCGCTTGAGCTGCGTGCCGATCGGATAGCGGGTGTCGATGTCGTCCCACGGATTGGCTTCCAGCTGACGCACGCCGAGGCTGATCTTGCGCTCTTCCTTGTTGATGCCAAGGACGGAGGCTTCGATCTCCTGACCGACGGTAAGGACGTCGGAAGGACGGGCGATGCGCTTGGTCCAGGAAAGCTCGGAGACGTGGACGAGGCCTTCGACGCCTTCTTCCACTTCCACGAATGCACCGTAAGCCACCAGCTTGGTGACCTTGCCGCGCACGCGCTGGCCCACAGGGTAGCGGGCTTCGATGTTTTCCCAAGGGTTGTTCTGGAGCTGCTTGAGGCCCAGGGAGACACGCTCCTTCTCGCGGTTGACTTCGAGAATCTGGACTTCGATCTTCTGTCCAATTCCGAGCATTTCGGAAGGATGGTTGAGGCGGCCCCAGGACATGTCCGTGATGTGGAGCAGTCCGTCCATGCCGTTGAGGTCCACGAACGCACCGAAGTCGGTGATGTTCTTGACGATACCGATGACCTTGTCGCCAGGGGTGACGCCGTCGAGGAACTTCTGGCGCTGTTCGGCGCGCTCTGCCTCGATGACTTCGCGGCGGGAAAGGACGATGTTTTTGCGCTCGTCGTTGATCTTGACGATCTTGAACTCGAACACCTTGCCGACGTACTCGTTGAGATCCTTCGGCGGGATGATGTCGATCTGGCTGCCGGGCAGGAAGGCTTCCACGCCCACGTTGACCATGAGGCCGCCTTTGACGACGCTCTTGATCTTGCCTTTGACGAGACCGCCGTCCTTGAAGACGTTGTAGATCTTCTCCCAGTTCTGGCGGTGTGCGGCCTTCTCCTTGGAGAGGACGACCATGCCTTCGTCGTTTTCGAGGCGTTCGAGGAGGACTTCCACCTCATCTCCCACCTGGATGTCTTCATCTTCAAATTCGTTGGCCGGGATGGCACCTTCGGACTTGTAGCCGATGTCCACCAGGACGACCTGCGGTTTGATTTCGAGGATCTTGCCTTTGACGATGGATCCTTCGGAAAGCTCGCGGAAAGAACCTGCGATCAGGTCTGCGAGTGTCGCTGTTGCGCTCATTATCAGTTGTTTACGGGTTGCGAGTGTTTATTGGGTAAACCGCACACGCGCCTCCACTCCTGAGGCACCCGGCGGGCTGTCGTCCCGCAAAACCAAGAAGTTTCCGGACAAGAGGGGCGGGATTGTCGGGGAAGAAACGCGTTTGGCAAGGGGGAAATGCGGGGGAAAACCGCCCTTGGCCCCTCTTCAAGGTCCAGCTCGCAAATCCACCTTCTTCCCGTCGGGGAACTCCACCTCCAACGTCGAATATTCCCAGGCGGCGGCTTTGGATGCTTTGTGCGCCTTGACCCTGAGGGTGCCTTCCGACTTCGGGCCGCGAACAGGAAGGGTGAAGTCTGCATTCCCCACACCGTTGTTGTAGTTGGCCGAACCCGAGAACGACCAGCCGGGTGTCATCGGCGTGCCCAGCTCCTTCTGCACCTCGGCGGAGTGTTCCGCGCGCTTGAGAGCCTCTATATACACATCCGTCTTTTGGATGACCCCCATGGCCAGGAAGTACACTCCGAAGGAGATGACCACACTGACAAGAATGAGGCCCAGGCAGCCGCCACAGCCCAGCAGCACCCATTTCCCGCCGCTGCTTTTCTGCACCGGCGCCTGGGCGGGGGACATGCTGGAGAAGGGCGAAGGTGGCGGGGGCGTAGGGGGATGCGGCAGAGAGTCCATGGCCGGGATCGGTTTCCAGCATCCAAGCGGAAAGCTGCCTGAATGTCGAGAGTTCTCAGGGGGCACTGGCAATAACACAGTGTCAGCAGCAGGCTGCCGTCTCATGCCAGCAGCTCGCTCAGCACCCGGCCGTGCACATCCGTCAGCCGCTGGTCGCGCCCGCCGTGGCGGTAGGTCAGCTTTTCGTGGTCCACGCCCATTTGGTGCAGCAGCGTGGCGTGGACGTCATGGATGCTCACCGGGTCCCTTGCCACGGAGTTGCCAAACTCATCTGTCTCCCCGTAGGCCATGCCTCCTCGGAATCCGCCGCCCGCCATGAAAAGGCTGTAGCCATTCACGTGGTGGTCGCGTCCGCAAGTCTCTGTGACCTTGGGCGTGTGCGGCGTGCGCCCCATCTCCCCCGCCCAGAGCACGATCGTCTCATCCAGCAAGCCGCGCTGCTCCAAGTCCAGGATCAGCGCCGCCACGCTCTGGTCTGTGATGCGGGCGTTTTTTTCGTGATTGATCTTCAGCAGACCGTGCTGGTCCCAGGGCGAGTTATTCCCGTCAAAGCTCGGGCAGGTGATCTCCACGAAGCGCACGCCCGCCTCCACCAGCCGGCGCGCTCTCAGCGCCTGTGTGGCGTAAAATCGCTGGTGCTCGTCCGCAGAGCCCACGCCGTACATCCGCCGCACGTGCTCCGGCTCCGTGCTGATGTCCGCGATCTGCGGCACCGCGCTCTGCATGCGGAAGGCCGTCTCGTAGTTCGCTATTGCCGCCTCGATCGCGTTCGCGTCCGAGGCCCGGGCTGCAAAGTCCGCATCCTGCGCCGCCAGCAGCGCCAGCTTCCGCCGCTGCACGGCCGCCGCGTCCCGGGGCGCGATGTTGTCCACCGGCACCCCGCGTGCGCGCACCATCGTGGCCTGGTGGCTCGCCGGCAGGAAGGAGCTGCCAAAATTCTCCAGTCCGCCGTTGGGCACCCAGTCGTTGTTCAGAACGACATAGCCGGGCAGGCTGGTGTTCTCCGTGCCCAGTCCGTAGGACACCCACGCGCCAAAGCTCGGTGCCTGGCCCAGGATGCGCCCCGTGTGCAGCAGCAGGTTCTGCTGCCCGTGCAGCGGCAGCTCACCCACCATGCTGCGCACCAGGCAAAGGTGGTCTGCCACACGCGCCGTGTGTGGCAGCAGGCCGCTCACCCACAGGCCGCTCTCCCCGTGCTGGCGGAACTCCCACGGGCTGCCCAGCCACACACGCCCCGCGCCGGACTGCGCTCTTTTCGACACCGCGCTTTCGCCTATCGGCCTGCCCTCATGTTTCTTCAGCATCGGCTTCGGGTCAAAGGTGTCCACATGGCTGGGCCCGCCGTCCATGAAGCAGAAGATGATGTTTTTTGCCCGGGCCCGTGTGGTGCGGTGCTGCGGCAGAGCGGCCCCCGCCAGCGCCTGCAGCACCAGCATGCCAAAGCCCGCGGAGGCCCCCGCCAGCAGCTCCCGCCGCCCGCAGGCGTGTCTCATTTCAAGCTGGTTCATGGTAGAAAATGACTGATCATATCAGCGGTAATAAATAAACTCCTTCGCATTGAACAGCGCATGCGCCAGCGCGGACCAGCCCTCTGGCGTGTCCCCGCCCAGTGTCTCCAGCGCCGTGCACCAGCGCCACGTCTCCTCTGCGGCGGGCTCCCGGGCAAAAGCCCGCTCAAACATCACGCGCACGCGCCTGTCCGCACCCTCTGCCGCGCCGCGCTGCGCCATCTGCCGGCCCCAGCGCTGAGCCATCTCATGCACCAGCGGGTCATTCAGCAGGATCAGCGCCTGCGCAGGCACGTTCGTCACATCCCGCCTCCCCGTCGGCAGCTTCAGGTCCGGCAGGTTGAACCCCGTCAGAATCTTCGGCGGGTCCATGATCGACATCTGCAGATACACCGACCTCCTGCCTCCACCGTCCAGAGGGCCGGAGAAAAGGCGCTTTTTGTCATCCTCCGCCGTGCGGTAGGGAGACACCGGGCGGCCGTAGAGCTGAGGCTCCAGCCGGCCAGCAACCGCCAGCAGCGCATCGCGGATGCCCTCCGCCTCCAGCCTTCTTGTGGGCATGTAGGAGAGCAGCCGGTTGGCGGGATCGCGTTCGCGTGCGGCCTCCGTGCTCGTGCCGCTTTGGCGGAAGGTCTGGCTCAGCACCAGGCGGCGCACCAGTTTCTTCGTGCTCCACCCCTCGCGGATAAACTCCCGCGCCAGCCAGTCCAGCAGCTCCGGGTGCGTGGGCCTTTCCCCCAGCCGCCCAAAGTCATCCGGCGTGGCCACCAGCCCGGTGCCAAAGACCCACTGCCACACACGGTTCACATAGACCCGCGCCGTCAGCGGGTGCTCAGGCTGCAGCAGAGACTCCGCCAGCGCGAGGCGGTCTGACACCTTTCGCGACCCCAGCATGCGCAGAGATCCCGGCGCTATGAGCTCGCCCGTGGCATCCACATTCCCGCGCACGTTCAGCGGGTACTTCACCGCAGGCGCGTGACGTTCGTCCATGCTCACCACGCTGCGCGGGAAGGGGATGCCCCCCTCCACGCGGCGGTACTCCGCCACCAGCCCCGCCAGCCTGCTGCCCGGAGCTGCCTCGTTGCACAGCAGGCCCTGCTGCAGCATCCAGTCCAGCAGCTCGCTCTCGCCATGCCGGCACTGGTGGTCGCACCAGCGGCGCACCGCCGCATTCATCCACGCCGCCACACGCGCCCACGCCTCTTCAGGTGCAGCGGCATTCTCTTCATGCAGCCCACTGAAAACCTCCTGCGCATCCGGCGGCGCGTCCGCGCTGTCATGCGTCAGGATCTCTGTGATGCTGATCCAGCTCCGCTTGTCATAGCCCGGGTCATTGTTCTTCATCCCCTTAACCAGACCCGTGCGCGGCGGGAAATTCGGGTTCAGCGGCGCCGTGCAGAACTCCACCGCCACCTGCTGCGCGCCGTTCTTCAGCACCGCATCGGCGAACGTGCGCCACTCCGGCCTCGCATTCGTGTAAAAGGCCACCGTCTCATTCTGAAATGCGTGGTCGTCCACCACCAGGTGTCCGCCAAATTCCCCGCCCGCCACGCGCAGGCTCACATGCGTGCCCGGCACCCGATGCTCCGGCGGCATGCGCAGGCTGCCCGGCAGGCGGGAGCTCAGTGCGTGCGTGTGCCACCCCGCAGGCAGCAGCCGCGCCAGTACGCCCGCGCCCTCCAGCGCCACCAGCGGCGTCCCTTCCTCCGTGCGTCCATGCACCAGCCCGTCTCCCTCAAACACCCACTCATCCAGCCTGGCCGGTGTGTAGTCTGCGCGTGCCTTCAGCGCCGCCGCGTGCAGCTTCTGCCACTGAGCCTTCTGCTTGGAAAACTCCGCTGCAGACACCGCCGCGGCCAGTGGAGCGCCCACGCCCTTCAGCGCATTCTTGTGCGCCGCCGCCCATGCCTGCAGCTGCGCAGCTTCCAGCGGCGGTCTGCTTCGCCACAGCGCCTCCATCTCCGTGCGGATGGCGCTGCGGAGCTCCTTCAGGCGTGAGACCGCCGCATCATTCCGCCCGGGTGCATCCACCCCCCGCGTGGTCCAGCGCGGCTGTGTGAAGAGCGCCGCCAGCGCGTAGTAGTCGCGCTGCGCCACCGCCTCCAGCTTGTGATCATGGCAGCGCGCGCATGCCACCGTCGTTGCCAGAAACGCCTTCGAAAAGGCATCGATCTTGTTGTTCACCATCTCCTGGTGGATGCCGTTGAACATCAGGCTGCTCCCGTGCCTGTGCTCCCCCATGTGGTAAAACATCGGCCCGATCAGGCTCTCGTTTGTCCGAGCCGCAGCATGAATGCGCGGCTGCGTCAGCAGATCTCCCGCCAGCTGCTCGCGCACCAGCTGGTCATAGCCCGTGTCATCATTAAAAGCGCGTATCAGGTAGTCGCGGTATTCGTGCGAGCCCTTCGCCGGGTTGTCCCACTCGTAGCCGTAGGTGTCTGTGTAGCGTACCACATCCATCCAGTGCCGGGCAAAGTGCTCTCCAAAGTGCGGGCTGCACAGCAGTGCATCCACCCAGCTCTCCAGCCGCTGCTCCGCCGAAGATGATGAGCGGGCCTCGGCGCCACCCGCCGCCAATGCAGGTGGCAGCCCTGTCAGCACGAGTGCCAGCCGCCGCCGCAGTGTGGCCTCGTCCGCAGGCGGGGCAGGGGAGAGGTCTGCTGTTTCCAGCCCTGCTTTGATAAAACAGTCCACCGGCTCGCGAGCCCAGGCTGCATCCTGCACGCGTGGCGGTGCGGGGTGGCGCATCGGCTTCAGGCTCCACCAGTCCAGCCGCTTTTGAAACTCCGCCTCCCATGCATCCGTCGTCTTCAATTCTGCACCCGCACCCGCGCCGCGTGGGTCCGGCGCGCCCTGGCGCACCCAGTCCTTCAGCAGCTCGATCTCCGCCTGTGGCAGCCGCTGCCTGGGCGGCATTTTCAGATCCTTCTCCACATGGCTCACCGCCTGGATGAGCAGGCTCGCCTCCGGCCTGCCTGGCACCAGCGCGGGCCCGCTCTCCCCGCCTTTCTCCCAGCCGCTGCGGGAGTCCAGCGCCAGCCCGCCCTTGATCTTGTGCGCATGCGAGTGGCACTCAAAGCACCGCCGCTCCAGCAGCGGCCCGATCTTTGCAAACACATCGTGCGTATTCACTTTCTGCATTTCCACCGCGCTGCACATCCCGTGCGCCGCTGCAAGTGCAGCGGCGGTGATGGGGATGATTATTCTGGTATTCTGGAAGCGCATGAGCAGGCGTGAAAACCAACGCTCTGACACCGCAGGCTCTGTGTGGCGGGATCATCAAAAAATGGTAAATTCCTCTCATGCCCGCAACCGCAGTCAAACCACCCAGGCAGCGCCTGCAGTCCTCCAAAATCCTGCCGAGGGCACGCCGCACACCTCCGCCGTGTAAACACCGCAGAGCTGCGGCGGCAGAGGACAAACTGCCAGCTCCTGCCACACCACAGCAGTTCTTCGCCTCACTGGCCGACGGCCGCCAGCTCCTCTCCGCGCTCGATCGTGTGCCCGGTGCCATGTTCATGGTCAAAGACCTCCACTCCCGCTACCTTTTCATGAGCCGTGCGTTGAAAGAGGCCATCCACCTCCCTGAAGATTTTGATGTCATGGGCCGCACGGACTTTGACTTCTTCCCGCGCATCATCGCCGAAAACTTCCGTCAGAATGACCGCCGCGTCTTCCAGACGGGCCAGCCTCTCGTGCAGGAAATCCACGCCACAGGCTTTTTTGATCATCCCACCTCCTGGTGCTACTCCAGCAAATACCCCCTCCACGACCAGCGCGGCCGCGTCATGGGCCTCATCACCATCAACGAAAAGCACACCGACGTGATGGGCGCCGGTTCCGAGCTCGACCGCCTGCTGCCTGCGATCGACCACATCTCCCGCCACTACGCCACCCGCATCACCATTGCTGCCCTCGCCCGCCTTTGCGCATTCTCCTCCAGCCACTTCATGCGCATTTTCCGCCAGCGACTGCTCATGACGCCGCGTGCCTACATCGAGCAGGTGCGCCTGTTTCACGCCAGCGACTCCCTGCGCCGCACCGCCGCCTCTGTGGCGGAGATCGCGCTGGCCAGCGGCTTCTACGATCCCAGTTCCTTCGTCAAACGTTTCAAACGCTTCACCGGCCAGACCCCGCTGCGCTTCCGCCGCCAGCAGCAGCACCGCACCCGTGCCGCCATGGCCATTCCCGCCGTGGGCTGACCGGCACTCCTGCCTGCGGGTGAAGGACTGGCCTTTGCATCTTTCCGCAGTTCTTCTCCATGGCAGCTCAAAAATGGCACAACGCGCGCAATTGCAGGCGCGCTGCGGGTGCTCAAGTGTTTGCTTTGAGGGGGTGTTTGACCGACGCTGATGGATTCATGCCCCCTTTTGCATCTGCATGACTGCTTTCTCCCGAGTTTGCATCTTGAGCCTGGCGCTGATGGTGTCGCTCTGTGTGAGCGGACCCGCCTTTGCCACGCAGCCAAATTACCTCCAGGTGTATGACGGCGTGCTGCAGGGCACCTGGTCAAAGTTTGTGTGGGATCTCGGAGGGCCGGTGAATGTGAATCTGGCGGCCTCGGCTCCGGGGCGCACTGGAAACGCCATCGAGGTGTGGCCAGCTCCAGGGAATGGCTACTGGGCCTTTGGCCTGCAGGACGTGAAGCCCGGGAATGACCATCAGTGGAAGTACATGAATGAGATGAGAACCATCGAGTTTGACATCTACCTGGAGGCGGACTCCACCGGCGTGGAGGACATTCTGATCTGGCCCACGGGCAACTACAATGTGCCCAGCTCCCCGCACCTGATCGATCTCATTCCCGGCTGGGCCTCCATGACGACGGAGCAGCGCTACGGGCACTGGTTTCACATTACGGTCGATATGACGCAGTGGCAGCCGGGATTGAGGGCCTTTTCCGGGTTTCTGATCGCCAGCTGGGGCACTGGCGCGCCGCACTACCGTGTGGCGGATGTGAAGCTCGGCTGGGCGGATGATGCCGCAGCTCCCGTGCTGACCACGGGCACCACCACGTATGACAGTACCGCGCACAGCCTCACGCTGAATTTCACCACCGATGAGCCCACGGTCTGCGCCATCGAATACGGCATCGGCAATTACAACACCCGCACCTGGTCCGACGACTCGCGCAACTGGGACAGCTTTGACCCGGGCAATCATCAAAACCTCACGCACACTGCTGTGCTGCCGTACCTCATCCCGGGTGCAACTTATCAGTATAGGATCATCGCGATGGATCACCGCACCGATTCTTCCGCAGTGCCCAATCGTGCGGTCTCCACCGGCAGCTACACCGTGCCGGGGCCGCCCTACACACCGCCTGCGCCGCCCTCGCTGACGTATGTGTGGGCCTATCAAAATGCGCTGGTGGGCTACTGGCTGCGCTCCGCCTGGGAGCAGAATGGCCCGCTCTACACGGATCTCAACGCCACAGCACCGGGCCGCAGCGGCCACGCCATCGAGGTGCGCTTTGATCCCAGCAATCTGTATGAAGCCGTGGGCCTGGGTGAGCGGCGCGATGGCTGGGACAACCAATGGAAGTTTTTCAACGAGTTCCGCACCGTCGAGTTTGATGTTTACTTCGAGCCTGACTCGGTGGGTCAGGACGGCTTCATGGTGTACATGGATGACGCCGGACTGGCGGACAACGCACCTTACCTCACGGACCTGATCCCCGGCTGGCTGGACATGACGCCCGAGCAGAAGTTTGGGCAGTGGATCCACATCACGGTGGACCTGCAGCAGATGAAACCCAAGTGGCCCGCTTTTGCCGGATTCCTGCTCTACAACAATGCCGGTGCGGTGACCACGCACTTCCGCCTGGCTGACATCAAGGCAGGCTGGGCGCCCGACACCACGCCTCCCGTCATCACGCTCACCACCAACTCGCTCAGCTACGACTACCAGCAGTACACGCTGAACTTCATCACAGATGAATCCGCCATCACCCAGGTGGACTACGGCATCGGCAGCTACGCCAGCACCGTGCAGTGCGAGCCGAGCGGCTGGGCGGGCTTTTCACCTGCTACGAGTCCGCTCACCTCCCACGGTGCCGTGCTCACGGGGCTCACGCCAAACACGACCTATCAGTATCGCATCGTCGCCAAGGATCACCGCACGGATACGAATGCGACGCCAAATCAAAGTGTGTTCACCGGCACCTTCACCGTGCCGCCAGCGCCCACCACAGCGCCCACGCTCTCGCCCATCACGGTCACAGACATCACAGGAAATCGCGCCACTCTCTCCTGGACGGTGGAGCGGCCTGCCACGGCGGTGGTCACGTATCAAAAAGCAGGCGGGCAGGTGGTCACGCGCACGCTCAGCACCTTTCAGAGCAGCCAGAGCATCGTGCTGGATCTCATTGAGCCGCTCACGGCTTACACGGTCAGCGTGGCGGTCACAGACTCCTTCCACTTCACCACCACGGCCAGCACCAGTTTCACCACTACCGCTGCGGCCGCACCCACGGTCACCATCACGGCCGACACCGCGCACACGCTGCCCATCTCCAAATGGATCTACGGCATCAATGACGGCCCCGGCTTTGATCCGCAGGGAAACTGGAACCGCCTGCTGCAGCGCTCGTATGTGCCGCGCAATCTCACCTTTGGCCGCTATGGCGGCAACCGCTGGACCGCCTACAACTGGGAGAACAACGCCTCCAATGCGGGCTTCGACTACTACTATGAGAGCGACGACTATCTCGGTGGCGGTACGGTGCCCGCAGAGGCGGTGCGGGATCCCCTGGCAGACCTGCGCTCTCATGGCATGGCCACCCTCATCACCGTGCCCATGCTTGGCTATGTGTCGGCGGACAAAAGCGGGCCCGTGGATCTGAATGACCCCAACCACCTCGCCTCGCGCTTCAAGCAGCTCGTTTACCGCAAAGGCTCCGCCTTCACCGCCACGCCCTCCACTACCGATGACTATGTGTATGCGGACGAGTTTGTGTGGGCGCTGCGCAATCTCTTCTCCGGGGACATCTACGGCGACTCCCAGCTGCCCACCTACATCAGCCTCGACAACGAGCCCGACCTCTGGCCCAGCACCCATGCGGAGATCACCCGCACCGCGATCAATTCAGACACCTTCATCCAGAAGACCATCGACCTCAGCAGCGCCATCAAGGATGTGGCGCCCAACTCCGTGATCTTCGGCCCGGTGAACTACGGATTCCTCGGCATGTACAACTGGCAGATCGAGCCCGGATTCCCGAACACGATGTGGTTCACCGACAAGTTTCTGCTAGCGCTCAAAGCCGCGTCGCAGACAGCGGGGCGCAGGCTGGTGGATGTGTATGACATGCACTGGTATGTGGACGCCGTGGTGCCCGGCACCAGCAAGGGCATCGGCAGCCTGCGCGGCGCCACGCTGAGCAATGCGGAGATCGACGCCATCGTGCAGAATCCGCGCAGCCTGTGGGATACGACGTATCAAGAAGACTCCTGGATCACCAATGGTGTGCTGGGAGGGCCCATCGCCATCCTGAACCGCATCCAGGCGAAAATTGACGCCGACTGGCCCGGCACCAAGCTGGCGGTGACGGAATACAACACCTCGGGCGACAACCACATCGCGGGCACCCTCGCTCAGTGCGACTACCTCGGCATCTTCGGTCAGAAGGGCATCTTTGCCGCCAACTTCTGGCCCATGAGCCCCAGCTATCCCTTCCTGCTGGCGGGCTTCAAAATGTACCGCGACTACGACGGCAACCTCGGCTCCTTCGGCGACATCTGTGTGCCCACGACCTCCAGCGACACCTCCAAGGTCTCGTCTTACATCAGCAAGGACAGCACGAATGCGAACCGCCATGTCATTGTGGCCATCAACCGTTCCTTCACCAGCCAGGACGTGGCATTCGCTGGTATTGCGGCCTCCGGCACCGCCCGAGTCTATCGCCTGGAGGGCACCTCCACCACGCCCGTCTTTGTGGGCGAGGTGCCGGCCGATCTTTCAAACTGGGTGGTCACACTCCCCGCGCTCAGTGTCTCCACCATCGAGATCACCGCCCCAGCGCTCTCTCCCATCGAGACCTGGCGGCTGGCCAAATTTGGCAGCAGCGCCAACAGCGGCAGCGGTGCAGACATGGCCATGCCTGCGCACGACGGCATCCCCAACCTGATGAAGTATGCGCTGAACCTGGAGCCCTTCACGCCATCCAGGCATCCCATCACGACCGACACCAGCGCAGGCTGCCTGCGCCTCACCGTGACGCGCAATCCCGCTGCCTCAGACGTCACCTACACCGTGGAGATCTCCAACGACCTGAGCAATCCGAATGGCTGGACCACCGTGGGCACCACCGTGGAGCTGAACAACAGCACCACCCTCCAAGTACGTGACAGCCAGCCCATCGGCACCGGCGGCCAGCGCCGATTCATGCGCGTCAAGGTCACGCGGCCATAGACCTGTCCTCGAAGAACCGCCGCGCACGTGGCGTACTTTCAGCCTGCCTATGCGGGGGCCAGGTGCCCGGCCGTATCTCATCCACCACTCACCCGCACGCTTCATGCTCCTGCGCTCCTGCCTTGCTCTCGCATCTGCCTCGGCACTTCTGGGCCTGCATGCTCATGCCGAGATTCCCCAGCCCACCGATGCCCCGCAGCCGCTCTCGCCGCAGGAAAGCGCACGCGCCTTTGTGGTGCCTGAGGGAATGAAGATACGGCTGCTGGCCGCAGAGCCCCTCATCCACGAGCCCTCCGGCATCTGCTGGGACGAGCGCGGCCGTGTCTTTGTCTGCGAGCTGCACGGTTACAATGTGGAGGGACAGATCGACATCGATGAGCTCAACAAATCCGGCCAGCTCGACACCACGGTGCGCCGCATCGCCGCCTCAGAAAGTGCCAAGGTCAAGGCAGAAGCGGAAACCTATGGCACCGTGAAGCTCCTGCGCGATACCGATGGCGATGGTGTGATGGACAAAGCCACCGTCTGGGCAGACCGGCTGCCGCCTTGCTACGGCCTCACCGCAGCCAATGGCGGCCTCATCGTCGCCTGCGCCCCGCATATCGTGTTTCTCAAAGACACCGATGGCGATGATCAGCCTGACGTGAATGAGCGCCTCTTCACCGGCTTTGGCACGGGGATGCTGGAGCGCGGCATCAATGCACCCACGCATGGTCCCGATGGCTGGATCTACTTTGGCAGGGGCTGGCCCGGCAGCGGTGCCATCAATGGCCCGCATCTCAAAGAGGCGGTGAAGCTCCCCGGCACTGACTTCCGCATCCGCGCGGATGGCAGCGCCATCGAGCCCGTGGGCGGCAGTGCCCGCACCATCGGCACCACTTTCACCGCTGGCGGAGACCGCTTTGTCACCACCACCACCTCGCCGGGGCTCTTGGTCACGCCGCTTGAGTGGCGCTACCTCACGCGCAATCCAGACGATGTTGCCCCGCCGCTGGATGCGCCTGCCACCACCGAGACGCGTGTCTTCCCCATCGCTCCCGTGCATCCCTGGCGCACCAAGCGCGAGCAGCACGCCGAATACTTTGCTTTCTACAAAAAGATCAGCCTCAGCGATGCCGCCGCCTCCGGTTACTTCACCTCCGCCTGCAGTCCGCTCGTTTATCGGCATGATGTACTTCCTGGTCTAAACGGCCATTATCTGGTATGCGAGCCCGCCGCCAGTCTCATTCACCGCAGCGAGATCGTGCGCGATGGCACCGCCCTCCGCCTCCAGCGTGTGAAAGGGGAGGAGCAGCGCGAGTTCCTCGCCTCACGGGATTCATGGTTCCACCCTGTCAGTCTCACACAGACACCGCAGGGCGGCATCGCCATTTGTGACTTCTACCGCGAGATCATCGAGGACTACTCCGCCATCCCGCGTCATCTCCAGCAGCAGTACGGAGTCACGCATGGGCAGGATCGCGGCCGCATCTGGCTGCTGCTGCCGCAGGATGAGTCCCGGCTGCACCGCCCGGCTCCGCCGCCTACTGCCACCGAGGCCCGAGCCCTCGCGCTGCGCACTGCGGATGCCGACCACTTTCAATCCCACCCCGAGCTGGAGAAGGAGCTGCTGGCCATGGATTTCGAAGATGCCTCTGCACCGCCCCAGCTCGTGCTGCAGGCCACGCTCAGTCTCGGCCAGAGCCGGTCACCGCAGGTCTTCGACTGCCTGCGCCGCATCGCCCGCACGCACGGCACACGCCTGCAGTGGATCGACTGCGCCATCTCCAGCGCACTCTACAAGCGCGAGCGGGAGATGCTCCTCGCCCTGGCGCGAGATCCCGGTGCCTCCGCTCCGGTCATGGCGCGGCTCGCCTCGGTCATCGCCGCGCGTGGAGATGTGGCGGAGATTCAGTCCTGCCTCAAAGAAGCCGCGCTCATCACCGGCCAGCCACGCCAGATTCTCACCCTCGGGCTGGAGGATGCCCAGCCCCTTGCCAAAGGCGCAGCCGTTCCGGAAGTCCCGCCGCCAGCACCGCCCACCGCAGAGCAGACCGCCGCGTGGGAGGCACGCATGCCCGCCATCCTCGCCGCGCTCCAGGAAAAGCCCGACCTCGTCGCTGGCCGCACGCTTTTCACCGGCGTGTGCGCCTCCTGCCATCGCAGCCACGGCATCGGCACCAGTGTGGGGCCGGATCTCGATGCCGAGTTTCAGCGCGCTCCCGAGACCATCGTGCGGGACGTCGTTTTTCCCGCGGAGGCCGCGCGCCCCGGCTTTGAGACGACTTTCATCAAGACCCGCCGAGGCGAAAGCCTCCTCGGCATCACGGCTTCAGACGGGCCCGGCAGCCTCACCCTCCGCCTGCCCGGTGGCGCCGAGCGCACCGTGCTCAAAAAGCACGCCACCATCCGCACCCTGCGCAACACCTCCCTCATGCCCTCCGGCCTCTCTGAAGCCCTCACACCACGCCAGCTTGCCGACATCATCGCCTTTCTGCGTTCGCGGTGAGGCAGGGTCGCTCAGCATGAGACCCCATGCCTGAAAGAAGAGCCAGATTTTCACAGGCTGGCGTGATGGTTCCGCCACACTCCCGCCGTACTTCAGCCATGGATCGTCTGCCTCATGAGAGAAACAGGCCAGCCAGGAAGCGCGTGCACGCAGGTGCGCTCTCGCTCCTCCTGAGCTGCTGCCTTTCCATCACGCTGCCCGCCGCAGAGGCCATGCCGCAGGCGCAGCAGGCGGAAGATGATGGTGCCATTCCGCGTGCGGTGCACATGGAGGACTTTGACGCCCTCGTGACCAATTCCCCCTTCACCCGCTCCCTCGGGGTCTCGGATTCGCTCATCCTCACTGGCGTCGCGCATATGGAGCAGGAGGTGTACGCCACGCTGCTCGACACGAAGACCTTCGAGTCCCACGTCGTCTCCCGTACGCCCAACTACCAGGGCTGGCAGCTCGTCGGCGTGGGCGGGCGCAGCGAGGAGATGCAGACCTGGTCCGCTAGGATTCAGGTGCCCGGCGGCGAGGTCATCTCTGTGCGCTACCAGAAGCCCCCGCCCCGGCCCGCGAAGTCAAAGGCAGGCAGCAGCTCAGCTGGCGGCAGCGCTCCGGCCATCAGCTCCGCTCAGATGAACGAGGCCAAATCCGCCGCCGTGAACTACAAGGAAGGCTTCTCCTCCGACGGCTACCCCAAAGCCCCGCCTCCTGAGATGGTCGCCAAGCTCTCCCGCCTCAGCACCTCCCAGCGCGAGGACATCAACCGCCAGATGTTCAACTACCGCAACCAAGGCCTCGGCCTGGATGAGCGCCGCAAGATTTATGAGGGGCTGGTGGAGAAGTCGTTGCAGCGGCGGTAGCGGCAGGACCCGGTTGCATGTCGGAAGCCAGAGGTTAACTTTGCTAACCATGAGCACCAAAGAGCAAACCCTGTCCTTGCTGGCCGAGCTGCCAGAGGATTCGTTGGCTTGGCGCGAACTGCATGATGATGCCCGGCTGCTGCGGGATATTGCCGCTGCGGAAGAGGATGTGCGGAACGGACGTGAACGCCCTCTGGCCGCAACCAGGGAACTGCTGGAACAAAAATGGCGACACAAAGCTGCAAACGGCTTTGATCAGCTGGATCAGAAGGATTCCGTTGAGTTGGATCGTGACGCTTTCATGAACCATTTCCGCAGTCGAAGGCAGGTTGCATGACCTTGTGACTGGTTCACGCCTGAATGATCGTCATCAGATCGGCTAGGGCGATTTCGAGGGCCTCGCCTTCTTCATCGGAGAGGCTGCCCGAGGTGGCATCAATCATTTGTGCGCGGCGTACCCTACGCTCTTCAATCAGGGCATGGATGTACTCGGCCGTTTCCTCCAACTGGTCGGATGGCATGCGCCGCAGTTCATCAATGAACGGTGATGAAGTCATCATGGCTCAAGCTTACGCGCTTTGTTCGGACTTGTCGAAGTGCTTCAAGGCACATGGCCAGGGTCCTGGTGGAGTGGTCCTTAAAGCGGTGGGGGCCTTTATACCGCCAGCAGTTGAAAAGGAGTCTTGATNNCGCTACTCTGGATGGTAGGGATGCGCTGTGCGCGTCCCTGGAATCCTTTGTTCCCAAGCGGTCTGCCACCTTAACGCGATCCCCCATTCCAAAAGCTCCGCCTCCCGGCGGTCTGCAGCGGTGAGGCTTTGCCGACTCAGAGTCAGACCTGTTTTCAACAGATTGTGGTATTACTTCCCCAGCGCTTTCGCCGCGGCGTTTTGAAACGCCTCGCGCACGGGGCTGGCGTCGCTGTTGGGGAAGTTGGCACGTTGCACGATCAGGACGTAGATGACTTCCTTCTTCGGGTCGATCCAGGCCTGCGTGCCCCAGGCACCGCCGTGGCCGAAGGTGCCGGGAGAGAGCATGGCCGCGAGACCTTCGTGCGGTGCCTTCAGCACGCAGGTGCCGATGCCCCAGCCGTAGTTTTTGCCGTGACTGCCAAACTCCGCTTTCTGGAAGAAGCCGCAGGGCAGATCGCCCGTGTGCACCGATGAGAGAATCTTCACCGCCTCGGGGCTCAGGATGCGTTTGCCTTCCAGCGTGCCGCCATTCAGCAGCATCTGGCAGAAGCGGGTGTAATCCTTCGCGCAGGAATAGAGGCCGCCATTGCCCTGCGGCGGGCGGCCGCGTTTGCCGAAGTCGGCGCGTGGCGGCACGGCCTCCAGCTTGCCGGTTTCCTTGTTCTTCGCATAGCCGGTGGCAACGGTGCTACACTGCGCATCCGTGGGATAAAAGGTGGTGTTCTTCATGCCCAGCGGATCAAACAGGCGCTTCTGCAAAAACTCGTCGAATGTCATCCCGCTGATCACCTCCACGATGCGTGACGCGGCGTTGATGCCGGACTGGCAGTACTGCCATTTTTCACCGGGCTCGAACTGCATCGGCGTCGCCAGCCAGATGGGCACCAGATCCGCCAGCGTGTGCGCTTCGTCAGCCTTCGGCCCCTTCGCCTCACCGAGGCCCGAGGTGTGCGTGAGAATCTGCGTGATGGTGAGATTCGCCGGCTTGCCCGAAGGCGTCTTCAGCGCGGCAAACTCTGGCAGATACTTCGCCACCGGGTCCGCGATGTTCAGCTTCCCCTCATCCTGCAGCATCATGATCGCCGTGCCCGTGATCGGCTTCGTCATCGAGGCAATCCAGCCCATCGAGTCCACATTCATGACCTTCTGCTTCTCGATGTCCGCCATGCCGTTCGCTTCCAGATGCAGCACCCCATCCTTCTTCGCCACCACCGTCACCGCCCCCGCCACCTCACCCTTGGCGATCATCTCCTGCATCGCCTCGCCAATGCCAGGAAGTTTGGGTGTGTCCGCAAGGGCGATGGAAGAAAGAACGAAAGAAAGAATGAGCGTGCGCATGGTGGTGGATTCTATCGAACGCAGCAACAGAGGCGATGTTGCTGGCAGCACGTGCTTCGTGAAAAATAGACAGCAGCTTTTCGCCGATTAGAAATCAGTCATTATTTGATCTGCTGTCAGAATCCTTGTTGATAACCGCTCAATGGAATGAGCGGAATAGTTTTTGCCCTTTGCTTTCCGCAAAACATCCAGAAAGTAGCCGATTTCTTCCTCTGTCTCGATGATAATATATCGAATGTCATCGGGCTCAAACGTTAGGCGCACCGAACTCATTGCGGCATTGGCGGCTGCTTTTTTCTCTTGGGACATATATTGTGAACCCAAGAGCAGCGTTTTGACTTGCGATTTTGTAGGGACATATCTCCATTCACGCTCATCGGAGAATCTGTAGTTAGGTATCGTTCTGTGTCCTGCTCTGCATAGATCGCCCTGATAGTTCTTGGAATAACGAAGGATGTTTAGCATGTGCTCATCCTCACCACTTAAATCTTGTCCATTTTTTCTGTATTCAAGTAGGACACGGCTCAGGCTTTCCGCCAAGTGAGATCCAGCCTGCAAGTACAGAACAGGATTGAGTTTTTGCTTGATGGCCCACTCCTTGGTTAATCCAATGCCGTAGCATCCATAGCTGCCAATATGATCCTTTACCTGTGATAAGGGTATGTCACAAAAACTTACCATCGGCACTGCAAAATTAACGGGGTCATTAAAGGTGATTGACTCCGAGCAAAATTTTAGTTTGAAGTTGTCTTCTAAGATTCCGCGCAAATACGATTTGCGGCGCGTAAAATGAATTATGGAGTTTGAGCTTAGGGCCATTGTGCGAGTGGTTAACAAATTTCTGTTTGTTCGCAAATTAACAATAGCCAGTTTGTTGGGGGAAGCATGATTGCAGTAATCATGGGTGTTTCTGTGTCTAAGAAACAGAGCAATGTATTGAGGGGGGGTAGAAAAGGCAGTCTTTTTAAAAACTGCTAAAATATTACCAATCACCCAAACAACACCATCTGCCCCTTGTCCTCATCACTCACCACCTTCTTCCGCGTCTTCGCTGGCACGCTGGTGGCGACGGGGACTTCCTTCACGCTCTCCGCAGGCTGATGGCCGGCTTCGAGTTGTTGTAGCACCTCCTTGGCGCGGTCGATGACGTTCTCGGGCAATCCCGCGAGTCTGGCGACCTGGATGCCGTAGCTCTTCTCGGCGGAGCCGGGGAGGATCTTGTGGAGGAAGATGATCTGGTGGTTCCACTCCTTGACGGCCACGTTGTAATTTTTCACGGCGCTGCGGCTCTGGGCCAGGGCGGTGATCTCGTGGTAGTGGGTGGCAAAGAGGGTGCGGGCGCCCACTTTGTCATGCAGATGCTCGGCCACGCTCCAGGCGATGCTGAGGCCGTCGAAGGTGGAGGTGCCGCGTCCGATCTCGTCGAGGATGACGAGGCTGCGCTCAGTCGCGTTGTTGAGGATGAGCGCGGTTTCGTTCATCTCCACCATGAAGGTGCTCTGGCCGCGTGCGATGTCATCGCTGGCGCCGATGCGTGTGAAGATGCGGTCCACCAGGCCCACCTCGGCGCTGTGCACCGGCAGATAGCTCCCTATTTGCGCCATGAGGGTGAGCAGCGCGGTCATGCGCAGGTAGGTGCTCTTACCGGCCATGTTCGGCCCGGTGATGAGGATGAGGCGGCTCTCCTCGGGCTCGAGCGTGATGTCGTTGGGCACGAAGCGCTCGCCGCTGGTGAGGTTCTGATCCAGCACCGGGTGGCGGCCTTCGCGGATGAAGAGATTGCGCGTCTCGTTGAGGACGGGGCGGGTGTAGTTGAAAAGGCGTGCGGTTTCCGCCAGCGAGCCCAGGGCATCGAGAATGGCGATGGTCTCGGCAGTTTCCTGAATCTGCGCCAGGTGCTCCAGCACACGACCGCGCAGTGCGAGGAACTCCTCGTACTCCAGCGCCTTGCTGCGCTCCTCGCTGCCGAGGATCTTGTCCTCCATGCGCTTGAGCTCATCGGTGATGTAGCGCTCGCCGTTGACGGTGGTCTGCTTGCGGTGGTAGTCCGGCGGCACGCTGCCCACGTTGGCTTTGGTGATCTCGATGAAGTAGCCGAAGACAGCGTTGTATTTGATCTTGAGGCTCTTGATGCCCGTGCGCTCGATCTCACGGTTTTGCAGATCGGCGATCCACTGGCGGCCGAGGGTGGAGGCATTGCGCAGCTCATCCAGTGCCGGCAGCCAGCCCTCGCGGAAGACGCCGCCTTCCTTGATCTGCATGGGCGGCTCGTCGGCGATGGCGCGCTGGATTTCCTGCGAGATGGCGGTGAGATCGTGCAGTCTTTCCAGCAGCAGGTTGAAGCCGGGGCTGCCAAAGGTCTCCAGTGCGGTGCGCAGAGCGGGCACGACTTCGAGAGAAGAGGCCAGCATGAGGAGATCGCGCCCATTGCCGCTGCCCTGGCTGAGGCGGGAGCTGGTGCGCTCGAGGTCGCGCACTTCTTTGAGCAGGGTACGGATCTGGCTGAAGATCACGGCCTCATCCAGCAGCGCGGCGATCATGTCCTGCCGTTGCGTCAGCGTGTCCAGATCCCGCAGCGGGTGCAGCACCCAGTGGCGGAGCTTGCGCGCGCCCATGGGTGTGCAGGTGCGGTCCAGCGCACTGAGGAGTGTGTGGGAGCTGCCACCGCGTGCCGTGACCAGCTCCAGATGGCTCTGGCTTGCGGCATCGATCAGCACCACATCGCTCGTCTGCGCATGGCGCATGCGCTGGATGTGCTCCACGCTGCGGCGCAGCTGAAACTGCAGATACTGCAGGATGCAACCCGCCGCGCTGATGGCGGCGCTGAGGCCCTGGCAGCCGAAGCCGTCGAGTGACTGCACCTTGAAATGCTGCGTGAGGCTGTGCTGCGCCTGATCGAGCAGGAAGAGGTAGCCCTCCACCGGCTGCGCGCAGGCGGGGCTGCCGAGAGATTCAATGAGATCGCGCTGCTCGTCGCTGTAGAGCAGCTCGCTGGCCTGCAGGCGCTCGAGCTCATCGGTGAGTTCGGCGGTGTCCTTGAACTCAGCCACTTCGAATTCGCCCGTGGTGTGGTCCACGTAGGCGAGGCCGAGTTTTTTCCCATCGCGAAACACCGCCGCGAGGTAGTTCGCACGATTGGAGTCGAGCAGATTGAGGTCGTTGATGGTGCCTGCGCTGAGGATCTGCGAGACGGCACGCTCCACGATCTTTCCGGGCACGGGATCGGTGGTTTGCTCGGCGATGGCCACGCGCTTGCCCGCCTTGATCAGCTTGGCGATGTAGCCTTGTGATGAATGATGCGGCACGCCGCACATGGGCACGCCGTTGCGCTTCGTCAGCGCCACATTGAGCAGCGGGGAGGCGGTCTTGGCGTCCTCAAAGAAGAGCTCGTAAAAGTCCCCCAGGCGGAAGAAAAGCAGCACATCCTCCGGCAGCTCGCGCCGGATGGCGAGGTACTGCTTCATCATGGGAGTGGTGCTGGCGTCAGACATGGGCGGTGGCTAGGAGTCGAGAGGTTGGACGGGAGGTCAAGATGGAGCAATGACGAATGACGATTTCAGCAGGACGACAGGCCGTGGCCACGTTTCATGCGGCATGCCCACCCGCCGCCGATTTCTCCAAGGCTGCAGCGCTGCTGCCCTGCCTGTCTCCCTTTTGCCCGCCGCCCAGGCTGCGCGCCCGTTTTCCTTCATCCTCCTGGGAGATCTGCACTACGACAGCCTCTCCCATCACGACCTGAAATGGCTGGATGAGCACCACGCAGGCGATCTGAGCCAGATCAAAAACTACTCCCGCCTCACCACCGAGACGATGCCGGGCCTCTTTGCTGCGGTGAAGCAGCGCATCACCGTGCTGAAGGACAGCGCCGCGCCGCCTGCCTTTGTGCTGCAGGTGGGAGATCTGGTGGAGGGCCTGTGCGGCAGCGCGGAGCTCTCCGTGCGGCAAAACCGCGAGGCACTGGCCTTTGTGGCGCAGCAGCAGCTCGGCGTGCCGTTTGTCTTCACCAAAGGGAACCACGATGTGACCGGCGACGGCGCGGTGGAGGCCTTTGATGAAGTGCTGCGCCTGTTCATGGAGCAGGAGACGCACCGGGTGGACGCCGCTGCCGCTCGCACCCAGGCCAGCCACACGATGACCTGCGGCGAGGCGCAGTTTGCCTTCTTTGATGCCTATGACAAAACCAGCCTGGAATGGCTGGAGGCCGTGGCAGCCCGGCGCACGGCACGGCATTTTTTTGTGATCATCCACCCGCCCGTGGTGCCGTATGGCGCGCGTGCCTCGTGGCATCTCTATGCCGGAGAGAAACTGAAGGCGCAGCGCGAGAAACTGCTGGAGGTGCTGGGCCGCCAGGAGGCCATGGTGCTGGGCGGGCATCTGCACAAGTACAGCGCGCTCACCCGCATGGCCGGGGGCCATAGCTTCACGCAGCTCGCCGTCAGCAGCGTGGTGTCCGCCTTGAACCAAAAGCCGAAGGATGTACTGCATGGCATGGACTCCTACACCGGAGATCAGGTGAACCTGGAGCCCAGGCATGCACCCGATACCGCGCAGGCACGCCGGGAGATCTATGCGGCCGAGCGCAAAGCTGTGACCGCCTTTGAGTACGCCGACACAGCAGGCTATGCCGTCGTCACCGTGAATGGCGCGCGGGTGGAGGCAGCCGTGCATGCAGGCACGCAGTCCGAGGCCTTTCAGACGCTGAAGATTTCTGTGTGAGGAAGTGTGTGCTTGATCCACCGCCGCATGCTTGCCAACATTGAAACACCATGACCCAACCCCAACGCGAAGCCCTTTTCGACCTGCTCACTCTCTCCATCTACGCGGACGCCCACATCTCACTGACCGAGGAGCGCCTGCTGGAGTCCGCCTTCATCGCCGAAGGCTGGGACTCCGAGTACCCCAAGAGCCTTTTCATCGACGAATCCTTTGCCCGCGCCCGTGAGATGGCCGAGAGCGACGACTCGATGTTTGACTACATCAATGAACGCGCCCAGGCCTTCACCACCAAGGCCTCCCAGAAAGAAGTCCTCGGCGTGGTGAAAGGCATCCTCAAAAGCGACGGCGAGACACCCGAAGAAAACGAATTCTACAGCCTCCTGGTCCAGGCGCTGCCGAAGGTGGGGAAGTAACCACCAGCTTACTTCAGCACCGGCTCGCCCAGATGCTTCTTGAAGAAGGCCGTGGCGATATCCACCGTCTCGGCGCACCAGGGGTCGCTCATCCAGAAGGGATGGGGGGCTTCCTTGAGGGTGTGCACGGCAGTCTCAATGCCCAGGGCCTTGAGCTTTTCCATCATCTCGGCGCGGCCGACTTTGAGGGTGTCCTTCTCACCTTCGATGTAGATGGTAGGAGGCACGCCCGCGCGCACGTGGTTGATGGGAGAGGCCTCCTTGTACACCTCCGGCTTCTCCAGGGCATTGCCGCCAAAGAAGAGGATGGCGCTCTCGTTCTTCTGAAAGTAGTTCGAATCCACCAGGTTCTGCGTAGCGGCCATGACAATGCAGGCCTTCACCGCGCTGGATTGTTCCTTGAAGGGACCCTCACCTTCAAACTCCGCCAGCCCGGTGGTCATCGCTGTGAGGCCTGAGAGGTGACCTCCAGCTGAGCCACCCATGCAGCCGATGCGCTCGGGGTCGATCTTCAGCTCCGCCGCGTGTGCACGCAGGCAGCGCAGGGCGGCCTTGCAGTCATGCAGGGCGGCGGGGTACTTGGCTTCCGTGGAGAGGCGGTAGCTGACCAGCGCGGTGACAAAGCCGCGCTGCGCCAGGCGCTCCATCATCGGCTTGTCAGCCTCCACCTGGCGTGCCTTCCAGCCGCCTCCATGGATGTCCAGGATGCAGGGCCACGTGCCCTCGGCGTCCGGCACATAAACATACAGCTCCACGGTGTGCTCCGGGTACTTCGCCACTTCCAGCGTCTTCAGCGTATAGCCCGCAGGTGTCTGCGGTTTCAGTGCCTTCCACTTGGGGCCGTTGCGGCTCGGCTTGGCGGCGGGTTTGGGGGCAGGTTGTGCGTCAGCTGCATGGAGCACGCCGGCCGCGAGGCCCAGTACGAGAGCGATGAAAAAACGAAGGTGCATGGGTGTGCATAAACGCCCGCTGCACTTCCCGTCCTAGCGTTATTTCTTTTCTTTTGGCACCAGACCCAGATCCTTCGGGCGGTCAGAGGCTTTATGCATGGATTTTTTTTTCGGCGCCGGTGGTGCGCTGGGGTCGAAAAACACACCTCCCATCACATCTGCGCCCTTCTGAGTCATCACCAGCGTGGGGCGGTTGCCCTCAGGATCACGGTAGTAGCTGCGCTTGGCGATCTTGCCGTCCGGATTGACCACGGCATGGCAGAAGATGTGCGGCTGCGCCAGGAAGAGAATGTGCAGTTTGTTGTGCACGTCGATGCTGATCTGCGGCTGCACCGCCATCATGGCAGGCCCCAGCAGGGCGGTGGCCAGATACGCACCGGTGCGGTCGTCCGTCACACGGTAGTAAAGCTGCAGATCATCCAGCTCGCGGAAAAGGATGACCTGATAGCGGCGCTGACGCCCGGCGCTCGGGAAACCCTGCGGCACACCAAAGGGCTGGTCAAACATGTTCGGCTTGGAGTCTGTGATGGTCATGCGTGCGCGGTTGGACATGTAGAACTGTCCGCTGATGGGGTGCAGCACATTGGCCACGATGGAGAAGGTGCCGAGGCTGGAGGTGGAGTAGCCGCCTGAGATCTCCACCTTTTGCTTCATCGTGCCGCCAGCCTTCATGGTGAAGGGCGTCTCCGAGCCGATGGTGATGGGGGCGAGATTGCGCCCGGTGCTTTCGGTGATCTCAAACTGCAGCCAGTCGCGTGAGCCATGGCCGCCCACGATCACATCGGCTCCGGAGCGGTTGGTGATCGTCACCTCCGCCACCACCGGCTCTCCGGTCAGAAACTGGTTTTTCAGCAGTGTGAGGTTGGTGACATACTGCGCACGGGCCTGGCCGCAGCACAGGCAGAGGATCAGCAGGAGCAGATAACGGGTCATAAACTTCATGGATGAGATTTGGGAGGAGCAGTTTTGGCCGTGGCAGGGGCGTCGCTGGAGGCGATGCGGAAACCGCGTGCCAGAGTAGCCTCATTTGCGGATTCTGGAAAGCGTCTGTCTGTGAGGAGCTGGTCGTTGCTCTTGAGGCCAAAGTGGCCGCCGCGCACCACGGGCACCTTGATGTCCACATAGTCGGGGTGCGCAGGCCACTCGCCGGACTGGGTTTCGCTGGCGGTCCACTCGCTCACATTCCCGGCCATGTCACACACGCCGTAGGGGCTCACGTCCTGTGTCACGCGGGTGATGGGGGCCCAGAGGTTGTAGCCATCGGTCTTGCCGCCTTTGCCTTTCGGCGAGGCATCATAGTCATCGCCCAGGTTGGCGGCCTTGTTGTTGGGCTTGTTGCCCCAGGGGAAGATGAAGCCGTGCTCTCCGCGCGCCGCCTTCTCCCATTCCTGTTCAGTCGGCAGCCGCTTGCCGCTCCATTTGGCAAAGGCGTAGGCATCCCACCAGTCCACCTGAAAGACAGGCGTGTTCAGCGTGATGCTCTCTCCATTGAAGGTGGTGCCTGCTTTGGCGGCGGTGTAGTACTGCCCCCACTTGGCAGGTTCGTGGCTCGTTTTGGTCTTCGGCTGCAGCGGGTGGTCGTACGCTCCCTTGGCAGCGGTTTTCAGTGCCTTCAGGAAGTCGGCATACTGGCCGATCGTCACCTCATGTTTGCTGATCCAGAACTCCGGGAGTTTGATCTTCTCGTTCTTTTGATAAACAAAGGTGCCGGCTGGGATGTGCACCATCTCGACAGGCAGCGCCGAGGCATTGGCTCCCGCTGTGGAGTTTTGGCCGTTCATCAGCGCGCCCAGACCTGCCACCACCACAAGGATGAAGAAAATCGCCAGCCAGACCCACCAGGGTTTGGTGCCGTTCACATCCACGGGCAGGGTCTCCGCCTCGATCTTGCGCACGATGCTGCGCTCGCGCATGTCATCACGCACATCGTCCAGTGCATTGAGCAGGCCGTTCCAGTCGTGATTCGCGTCTGCCAGCGACTGCAGCAGGCCGCGCGCCTTGCCTTCGGCCGCCACGGGGCGCATGAGCTCCAGAAAGGCCTTCACATCGGCCGGGGCGTCGCGTTTGGTGGTTCCAGGCGGACGGAAGAAGTTCACGATGCTGGCCTGGTGGTCGGCATCCACATAAATGTCCTTGGGCGAGATGCTGCGGTGGTGGTAGCCGCGCTCGGTGGCAAACTGCATGGCCTCCGCCACGCCAAAGAGCACCTCCGTCAGGCGGCGCTCGCTCAGCATCTCATCCGTCAGCTCGATCTCCGAGAGGCTGCGGCCGCGCGGCAGCTCGCGGGTGTAGAAGAGCCAGCCATTGGCCTCGCCCGCCTCATAAAGAGGCGCGATGCGAGGATGCGTCAGGGAGGCCTTCACGCGTTCGCGTTCCTTGAACTTGGCCACCACATCCGGCTGCTTGAGAAACTCCGGCTTCAGCAGCACCAGCGCCACAGGCCGCTGCACGGTGATCTGCAGCGCGCGGTACGTTTCCGCCTCTTTCTCGATGTAGAGACGCTCCAGCACCTGGTAGTTTCCCAGCACCGTGCCCGGAGCCATCACAGGCGGCGGTTCGTTGGTCTCCTCCTGCAGCGTCAGCAGATCGCGCACGCGGTCCAGCAGCTTCTCGGGCGTGTAGGGTGCGTCCTTGAGCACCAGACCGTCGTCTATCTGCTCTTCAAACCCGGTCAGGTCGTAGCGCGTGGTGAAAAGCACGCGTGTCTGCGGAAAGCGCGCATGTACCTTGTCCCGCAGCGCAAAGCCGCTCTCCTGCGTGGGAAAGATGGCCTCCGTCACCAGGATGTCCAGGGAGTCGGCCTTGGCCACCCAGGCGGCGGCGGGGGCCGGGCCGGGGAATTCGACCACGGTGTAGCCGGGGAGATTATCCCTCAGCCACGTGGCTCGTGTGCCGCGCAGTGCGGCATTGGAATCGACAAACAAAAGAATCATGCAGGCGCGTTGGTGGCGATCATTTTCCCATCAGCGGGAGCAGCGGATTGGCACCCCCGGGCGCGGCGCCCGGTGTGGATCCGAACTCCAGGAGATCGCGGGGCTCGGAGGCCACATCCTGGAGTTTGTTGTTGTAGTAGAGCCGGAGCATGTACCCGTAGTAGGTGCGGCGTCCATGCTGCTGGATCTCGGCGGCGGAGAGTGCGGGCAGATGGTAAACGACATCCAGCACCTCCTCGCCTGTGCCCTGCCAGTCCACCGGTGCGGACTGCCAGGCTTCGACCGGCTCGGGCGCGATGGTCTGCGCCACTTTCTCGTTGTTCACGCGGTCAAAGAAAAACACCTCCAGGTTCATCTCCTGGCTGTTGATGGGGCGGTTGCCGGCACGCACGATGGGCACACGCAGCACGTAGCGCTCTCCGGAGCTGACGCTGAAATCCCGCGCCACCTGGCAGGCGCCCAGGCGCAGGAATTTTTCGCTTTCTGCGGCTGCACCGGTGGCTGGCGCTGTCACAGCCGCCGACCCAGGACCCAGACGGCGTGACGCCAGCTCATAGAAGCTGCCCGCCTTCGTGGGCCCGAGAAGCTGAATGCGCCGCCAGGCGTCGGTGGCCTTCGCGGTGATGCCCATCTGCTCGTAGGTCTGCGCCATTTCAGCGATGACAGCCGGGTGGTCGGGATTCATCTCATCGGCGCGGCGCAGCAGTTCCAGCGCCCCCTGCATGTCGCTCATGCCACGGATTTCCTTGGCGGAACTGATCACAAAGTTCACATCGCGCAGCAGGGCGGCATTGGGGTCCGGTTTGTTGCTCGGTTGAGCTGCGGGCATGGCCCCGGGGCTTTGACCCGAGAGCGACTTGATGGGAGGCACGGTGGCCGGAAACCCCGGAGGCACGTTGGCTGGCGTGGGTGCGGCCGGTGCGGCTGCAGGCATGGCTGGTGGTGGTGTGGCCTGTGGAGCAGCGGCCACTCTGGCAGGCGTAGCCTTGGGCAGGCTGGCAGTCTGCGGCACAGCGGGGGGCGGCATCACGGCGGGTGCCGGAGCTGCTTTCACTGCTGGGGATGGCGCAGGCGGGGCAGGGATGAAAGCGGGCGCTGCTGCCTGTGGTGGTGCACTTGGCCTGGAAAAGGAGCCGATCGGAGGCGGACCGTTGGAAACTGGTGCCGCTGGCACCGCGATGAGAGATCCTGGCAGGGGCGGTGCACTCGCCGCTGGTGGCAGCGCGATCTGTCCCACCTCGGGCACCACGCTCGGAACCGGCTTTGGCACGGAAATCTCCGGTGCAGGGCTCGCCGCAGCTGCGGTCCTGGGGGCCGCATCAGCACTCAGCAGCTTCAGCGCGATGACGGTCTGCACCGTGGCCAGCACGCACAGCGTTCCCCACGCGACCATGGAGGAGCGGTCACGTTCGGAAGTCAGGATGGTGGAAGGAGGAGTCACGAGTTGCTGAAAAAGACGCGCATGGTACGATTTGGGGCTTCTAGTGTCAATGCTGCAGGGTTCTTCGTTCAAAATGCCGGAAGGGCACTCCCTCCCGATGTTTTCTCATGCCATTGAAACGTCACCGCACTATCGCCCGTGCGAATTTTCCTTCACCCCCGCAGAAATCGCGGCGCAACTGTGCCAGCGCGAGGGCTTTGTGTGGATGGATTCTTCCTTGGTGACGCCCGGTGCCATCTCTTTGCTCACCGCAGAACCCGTGGCAGTGCTGCAGGGGCATATTGACCAGGACTGGGAGCAGGTGCGCAGTGCCCTGCGTACCCCACGTGCATCGGCTGGCGGCCTATACGGCTGGGTAGGTTATGATGGCCGTTTTGTCTTTGGCATCTACCCGCACGGCCTCGTTTACCGGCACGACAGCGGCCGCTGGTATGAATTTGGCGATTTTAAATGGCAGCCCGCCACCGGTATCCCTGTGCCTGCCGCCGCGCCGCGCCTGCAGTTCCAGCCCGGAGTGCGCAGCGCTGACTTCATTCACATGGTGGAGCTTGCGCAGCGCTACATCACCGCCGGAGACATCTATCAGGTAAACCTCTCCTACCCCTGGCGCGCCGACTGGCCGCAGGAGGCCGATGCGCTGGCCCTCTATCTCAAACTCCGTGCCATCTCCCCCGCGCCGCACGCCGCCTTCATGCAGCTCGCCGGCACCACCGTACTGTCTGCCTCCCCCGAGCTCTTCCTCCGCATGCAGGGCTCCCGCATCGCCACACGTCCCATCAAAGGGACGCGCCCCCGCTTTGTCGATGACCCCGCGCGCGACAGCGCCGCCGTGCGCGAGCTGACCTCTTCGGTGAAAGAGCGCGCCGAGCTGCTCATGATCACCGACCTGGAGCGCAACGACCTCGGCCAGGTCTGTGAATTTGGCAGCGTCTCCGTCCCCGAGCTCTGGCGTGTCGAAAGCTACGCCCAGGTCTTCCACCTCGTCTCCACCGTCACCGGCACCCTGCGCCCGCACGTGGATCATGTGGATGCCTTCCGCGCCTGCTTCCCCGGCGGCAGCATCACCGGCGCCCCCAAAAAGCGTGCCAGCGAAATCATCGCCGAGCTCGAGCCCCACGCCCGCGGCCTCTACACCGGCGCCATCGGCTGGTTCGGCTTCGACGGCCGCAGCCAGTGGAACATCGCCATCCGCACCGCCGTGCAGCAGGGAGATCACATCTCCTTCCACGTCGGCTCCGGCATCGTCGCCGACTCCATCCCCCAGCACGAGTACGAAGAGACGCTGCACAAGGCGGCGGGCATACTCGCCGCCTCAGCCTGCCCCACGCCCGAAGCCGGTATTGCATGGCACCCATTTCGAAAAGCCAGCAGCGGTTTTACACGCCACGAAAGGATGTAGAAGTGAAGGCAAGACAATGGCTCACCAGACCATGAGATTTCAATTTTTTCCTCGGCCATATTCTTCAATAAGACCTTTAGCAGTGGGTTCATCTGTAATTAAATGATTACAAAGTCGCCCTTTCAGAGCCGCCAAAATCGCCCCTCGGTCATGAAAAACGCCAGCCGTTATTACAACTTGGGTGTTACCACTCGTGCTAAGCGATTTGTACCGAGCTGCGCTCATTGCTGGCACGAACGGATGAAATAAGTCATTTCCGCTGATGAATTTTCTTGCCTGAAAAATTTTTGCACAGGCTTTTGCCGTTATATCCGAGCCAGTTTCATCGATTATTGAATAGTTGATATGGCCCACACCACCGGCATCTTTTGCCATATCCGCAGTCAAGCCACAATGCCGATAAAAGCTCTCGAATGTGAACCCTTCCGGGTCTAAACGTGAAACCCCTTCAAAAATCACATCTAGCTCATTTATACACTTCATTAAAACAGGCGAAGTATTATATCCAATGAGTGAATTGAGTGAGTTGTAGTACGCAAGAGCCTTTTTGGGATCGCCTTCATATATGGGCAATCCGCGAAGATGTGCGCTGCTTTTGGCACGTGATTTCAGGTGTGCCATCAAGCACAGATAGGAACTGTCAAAAGTGTCTCTGATATTTTGACGAGAGAGCAGATTCGTAGGAACAAATTCAATTTGGCGATCCACAGTTTTCATCACGTCTACCATTGCACGAATGGGCCTGCCGCCGCCTAATGCAACTGTCATTGCCTTGCCTTTTTCTACTGCAAATTGATCTAGAAGCCGAGACATTGCCGCGCCATACTCATCTAACAGAGCTTCAAAGGAAGCCTCAGCCCTAACCACAATCGCATTTTTCAAATGTGGAAAGCAGTCTTTTAGCTGATCACCGTATGGTCGTCCCTCGCGTTTGACGTGAAATTCAATGATGCCTTCTTTAATCGCTCGTTTTAGCAAGCGCGTAATCTCTGAAAGGTCACGAAATCCATGCATGTCCTTAAGCTCAGTAAGTTTCGGCTCTTCCCATTTTCCTTTTGAAGGCTGGGGGTAGCGCTTGGCGCAAAGCTCAACTAGAAGCTCCCTTGGCGCGTGCTGAATCGATCCGCCGGAGCTTCGCCAAGCCGCGACGAGGGTGGTTAGAATAGAATCATCTTCAAGGCTCATGATTATGATGTAGCTCAGATTTTCAAACGCGCATCTTTTTTTAGCTAAAAGCTATTTCTAGCTAAGATAAAACAGAATGTGAGCTAATATTTCTTTGACTAAAATGCATCTCAAGCGTAAGCCTCTCATGACCACTGACCCCAAGCTATTGATGCATAACTATAACAAACTTATCCTTTACCACTATGTTTGTCGCCTCCCTCGCTACCATTCCATCCCGCCTTAGCTTTCTTCCGAGGATTCTCGATTGCCTATGCAAGCAAAGCGTTAAGCCGGACAAAATTATTGTGCATTACAGTCGCACCCCGTGGCACTTAGACCCTGGATTTTCCGAACCTCCTGCGATCACCTTCGACGATAGGGTCGAACTGATAGAAGTTCCGAATGATGGCTCTTGTAGAAAGTATGTGCATACTATAGAACGCTATCGAGATACTGACACAACCATAGCCTTAGTGGACGATGACATATTTTGGCGCAACGATGTCTTTGAACGCCTGTTGAATTGCATCGATAAAGACCATGTCGTGACCACCCGAGGCTGGTCTCAATTCGAGATTACCAGAATGTGCGGAGTGGGAATATTTCGTCGCGGCGATCCCGTTGAATCCCACAAAGTTACAAAACTAACACAGGTCAAATGTGCTAGTAGCGGATGGGCAACTGTGTTCAAAGCAAATCAGGTAAACAGCAAATTTTTCGATGCTGAACTGCGTAGCTCGATATTCCTTTCACATAGTGATGAAGTTTTTCTTTCTCATATGCTCATTCCGCCCAAATATGTGGTTCCCTTAGATTTCGGCTTCTATGAGAAGGCTTTTGCGCCTTCTAATCTGTGCAGAGCGCCAGAAACGGCCATTGCCAAGGCTAAACAGATTGAGATCTTACAATGGGAAAGCACTTCTATGAGCCAATAAAAAATTTCGGTAAAATACTTGGTAGTTAAAGAATGCTGGCCTGCTATTACTTTCACCTGCCCCGCTACACGCCTCTTAAAAAGACAGCAGGGACTTCGATCAAAGTCAGGCGATGGTTGAAGTTAAACCAATGGGAGTAGCAGGAGTCTCCCAAGTAGCATTTTCAACCGCGATATTTTGTGTTACCTCGGTCACAATTTCGGTCACGTCTTTATGCTTCTTTAGATCCTCTATCATTTTGGCTTTGTTAAGCTCCAATTGATTCAATAAATGATTGTGCTTACACTCAAATTCCAAAAATATGTCACTCCACGTCATGACATAGACGCTGATTCTAATGGAGGGATATTTTTTGACCATGTAGCGCTCGCCGTGACTCTTGGCATTTTCATACTCCATCTGTATTGTGTTAGAAGTGTCGAACTTTTTCCCGACTAAAATAAACTTCCAATGCATGTTCTCCGCAGTGAACATAGGTTCTTTTGTGATTACTTGCAAGTATGTGTCAACTTGATTGAGCTCCTTTCGACCTAGCGGAACTAGCGGATGCTTAAGTTCCACAACAATATTTTCGATCCGATCATGGCTCACGATTTTTCTAGTCATGAAAATATCCATTTCTTTGCTCTTATCAGGATGATTAATCCTAGGCTTTCTGGTTTCCCCGTCTCCTTGAAGCAAGTGAGTATAACGCCTTAAAGCCTCCTCAAAATCGGGCTCTTCAGCCGTCGTAAGATTAAATTGTTCGCCAAAGAGCCAATAGTGACTTTCGACAATCTTCTGAATATGAACCTCCTCAGCTCCCCATGTTTCATCGTTGATCAGTTGCTTCAATTGCAGAATCGTTTTCATCCGATCCTTGATCATTCCAATTGTCTTGGTGATTGCAGACATGCTCGCATACTCAAGAATATGAGCCAGTTCACTTCGTTCCGATGGCGTCATGTCTACTATCTTCGAAATAACTTCCAGCAACCTGTCATCAGCACCAAGCTCTAGCAAAGCATCGAGCAGTCCGATGAATGCCTTTTTTTGAGTGATATTAAGCGAATAAAATATTTTTGGTTGAACTTTATATAGCTCTTTCACCGTCTCTTTCAGAGCTTCCTTTTGATACTGATCAACTGGAGAATTACCATGGATAGGAAACACGCCCTCCTTTTCGTATTCTGAAACTAACTTTTCTGTAAATACTTTGATGAAAGGATTACGCTTTCGGTATAAGTAGTCATTTAATTTCAATACTAGATCTTTGAATTTATCGGACTTCTGTGTAACGAATAAATCATCCTGGCTGGCGATTTCGCCATCAACGAACCATTGGAAGTTGTCAAAAAATCCACTTTTAATGTAGACGCTGTGGTAAAAGTTGTCCCCCTTATTGTTCAGGGTGGTATTAAACTTCCAGACTTCCGCGCCATCGCTTTTCAAAAAGTAGTACTTGGAGTATTCTTCGTTCTTTTTTTCAGACCATAATATGAAGCGAATGTCGAATCTGTCAGTGGAATGTTCGTCGAGCGAAAACTCTTCGCGTTCGGCTATGGTCTGTTCATAATCGAGAGAAGCTCCATTGATCAAGATACTAAAATTAGCGGCTCTGTTGAGCTCAAGAAACCAAGCAAACTCTTTTCTCAAGAACGGAAGCAATAAAGTATCCACCTTGTTTTTGGTGATATTAAATACGCCCTTGAAGGTCACTCTGGTTCCGGTTTGAGGTTGTTTGACCGACAATTCGTACGGCAAATAAACATCCAGAGCGTACGCTTCAATCTTGACGCCATGTGCTGATACGTTAGCGTTTTCTGAATAGTGAATTTCCCACTCCGCACATTCCGCGAAAGTGAAAAATGTTAATCGTCCTTTTCCATTCCTTCCGTGTGGAAGTGAATGGTTTTTTGGCTGTCCACTGCTCCTCGCTTTTTCAGATTCGTAAATTGGTTTAAATTTTCTTGGGAGGTCGGTTTTAGAAAAGCCGTTTCCGTTGTCGGTGATGGTCAATGTATCTATAGCGTCAAGCAGCTCTGAATTGTAATCAAAATCAATTTGGATTTGTGAGGCTCCCGCATCGAAGCCATTCCAAATATACTCACAAAAAGCTTCCTCCCAGCCGTAGCTTTTCAGAAGCTCTTTGATGCCTTTTGAAGTAACAGCAGCTTGTTCGATCATCTTGATTTGAATGGCTTTGTTTAGCGGAGGAGGAAACCTTGGGTCGCTCTCATGAGAGTCAAATGGTCTTCTTTAGGGAATTCTATGGGCGTTGCCTTGACGACGACCGATCTCGGTATCCGCCTCGCGGTTTAAAGGTGCTCTCTCAGCTTCCACGCAAGCGTCTACTCAGTGCTCCAGCACCAGTTTGGGGAGAACCTGCACAACTAGCGGGGACTTTGGCGGCGGCTGGGCGAATCTGGAGAGCGCTCCAAGCTGGGCAATCAAAGACTGCCCGTCAGCAGCACCTCCTTCCTCACCTTCAACCTCCCCAGCCGGTGCTCCCCAATCAGCCACACCTGCACTTTCCCCGGCTTCTTCAGCAGCCCCGCCGGAATGCTCACACTCCCGGTACGACGCTCCTCCGCGCTTAAAACGATGGGATGCCGCCCATAACTGTCCGCCTCGTTAAAAAGGTAAATCGCCGCGATCGGAATGTTCTCGCCCTTGAACTGCACGCGCCATTCCTTGGCCAGCGAAACGCTTCCCTCCGGCAGCCACAACTCCAGATCACACACCGCAAATTCACAGGCACGACTGGCCTGTATGGAAAGACGATTTCAGAAGTCATCTCTGCGGTCTTCTAATCTCTTGCGTTGCTAAATCAGTGCTTCTCCAAGCGTTCCTCTCACTCTCATGACCCGCCTCACCTTCCTCGCCCTCGCTCTCGCCAGTCTCGTCGCCCCGCTCCTCCACGCCGCAGACTCTTCGGTGTATGAACTCCGCATCTACACCTGCAACGAAGGCAAGCTCGACGCCCTGCTCGCCCGCTTCCGCGACCACACCTGCAAGCTCTTTGAAAAACACGGCATGAAAAACATCGGCTACTGGGTGCCGGTGGATGAGGAGAACGGCTCCAAGACCACCCTCATCTACGTACTGGAGCACAAGAGCCGCGAGGCCGCCAAGGAGAGCTTCAAAGCCTTTGGCGCAGACCCCGAATGGCAGGCTGCACGCAAAGCCAGCGAAGAAGGCGGCAAGATCCTGGCCAAGGCGCCGGAGTCCATCTTCATGACCCCCACTGACTACTCTCCTCCAGTGGCCATCACCAAAGCCGGCAAGCCACGCGTTTTCGAAATGCGCACCTACACCTGCAACGACGGCAAGCTCGACGCGCTCAATGCCCGCTTCCGCGACCACACCTGCAAGCTCTTCGAGAAACACGGCATGACCAACCTCGCCTACTGGACACCCACCGATGCCGACAAGGGCGCTGGCAAAAAGCTGATCTACATCCTGGCCCACGACAGCAAGGAAGCCGGGCTCGCCTCCTTCACCGCCTTCCGCGCCGACCCCGACTGGGTCAAGGCCAAGGCCGCCAGCGAAGCTGCCAACGGCGGCTCCCTCACCATCATGCCGCAGGCCGAAGGCGTGAAGAGCGTGTACATGAAGGCCACGGATTTCTCGCCGATTCAGTAAGTGCGTAAAAGCTGCGCCCGTGCGCCCGTATGCTGCGGGCCATGATCTCGCTCCGCACGCTCTGCCTCGCCCTCTTTGCTACCTCCCTCCATGCCGCCACGCCCACCTTTGAGTGGGTGGCCGGAGGCGGCGGGGCCAAGAGCGACAAGACCCGGGCGGTGACCTTTGACCGCGAGGGCAATGTCTTCATGGCCGGCGAGACCACGGACGACGGCACCTTTGGCGACCAGAAGCGCACCGGCCTGGGCAGCACGGACTTCTTCCTCACCAAGCAGTCCAAGGACGGCAAGTTCCTCTGGGTCCGCAGCCTCGGCGGCAGCCTGGTGGACCGCGGCTACGGCGTCGCCTGTGATGCTGCCGGAAACGCCTACGTCACCGGCCACTATCAGAGCACCGACGCCCAGGCCAACGGCCAGACCCTGCCCAATGCCGGCGACTACGACATCTTCATTGCCAAATACGACACAAAAGGAGCGCTTATTTGGATCAAAACCGCCGGCGGAAAAGGCTACGATTACGGCCACGGCATCGTGGTCGATTCCAAGGGAGACATCGTCGTGACCGGCGCAGTGGCCGGAGAGGCCAAGTTCGGCGACGTCACAGTGAATGCAGGCAGTACCACCCGCCCCATCTTCTGCGCCAAGTATGACGCCGCAGGAAATTTGAAGTGGGTGAAGACCACCGGCGGCAAGTTTTCCGGCAGCGGCCACGGCCTGGGCGTCGATGCCACAGACTCTATCTATATAGGCGGCAGTGGCGGCGGCGAGGGAGCCATGGATGGCGTGACGCTGCAATCAAAGGCACAGGCTGGCATTGTTCTGAAGCTCACCCCCGAGGGCAGGGCCGTCTGGGCCGCCTTCCTGCCGGGAGTACCCAGTGCAGGCTTTCACGAGATCGCCGTGGACACCGCAGGCCGCACCTGGTGCGCAGGCATGTTCAAAGGCGTGCTCAATGGCGGCCCCGTGCACTCCACCGGAGACAAGGACAACGACGGCGTGCTCGCCCACTACAGCCCGGAAGGAAAACTCCTCTGGAGCCACGTCCTGCAAGGCCCTGCAACTGACTACTGCCTCGGCGTAGCCACGGACAACACCGGCCGCTGCTTCGTCACAGGCGAGTTTTCAGAGACCGCCACCTTTGCCGGGCAGACACTCAAGACCCAGGGAGCCACAGACATCTTTACGGCTGCTTTTGACGAAAAAGGCGGCCTCGAATGGCTCCTGCCGACCGGCGGAGCCAAGGGGGACAACGCCTACTGCATGGCCTGGCACCCCTCCGGAAGGCTGATTTTTTCGGGTGCCTGTGTCGCACCTGCGACATTCGGCAGCCAAACCATGACTTCTCCCGGCGGAGCGGAGGCTTACGGGGCGGTTTTGCTTTTAAAGTGACACGATGGCGCTAAAACCGCCCCTGGAAGAGTCCAAACTGTCGTTTTCGGCCCCAGCGGGCTACAAATCCCCGCGTTGACAGGGGTGTCGAACTCGACACCCTGCGCGCCCCCCAACCCGGACCCCCATTCGGGAGGGCGCGCCCCAACAACCAACCCCACTGATTGAATTCAACCATCCTTCTGTGCTTTGCTGCCATGTGCGTTTCCGCTGCTGCGGAAGAAGTAGTTAAAAGCTCCTCCTCAACCACAACCCCAGCTGGCACTCCAGGCCAGGTCATCGCAGGCGTCAAAACCACCGCCTACACCCACGACGAAGGCGACCACATCGAATACGGCGCGCGCACTGCCGCCGGCACCCCGCTCAGGCATGGGCAGATCCGCAGCGCCGCTGCAGACTGGTCCATCTACCCGGTGGGTACGGTGTTTCAGATCAAGGGAGACCCCTCCCTCTATGTCGTGGATGACTACGGTTCCGCCCTCGTGGGCACCCGCACCATCGATCTCTACAAGCCCACCCAGGGCATGATGCACAGCTGGGGCACACGCCACGTGACCATCCACGTGCTCAAGTGGGGTTCCTTCTCCCGCAGCCTCGCCATCTTGAAGCCTCGTGCCTACAAGGCCTGGCACGTGCGCGAAATGGTGGCCCGCATCCAGAGCCGCCCGGCATAACCCAATCCCCCAAAACCTGAATCCAGGTTGAGCCACGCAGGCCGTTTGTCGGTCGCGTGGCTTTTTGTTGCTCACAGGCCGCGGCTACGAGCCTCTTTTCTCTCGCCTTTCTCAGCAGCCTTCGGCTAGGGTTTACGTTTTCTTCCCATGGAAACCCCGCTCTCGCCCCTCGACTTCGCCCGCCGTGCCCGCCGCTTGTATGCCGACCGCGAGGCTGTAGTGGATGGAGACCGCCGCTTCACCTACCGCGAGTTTTTTGAGCGCTGCGACCGCTGGTCGGCGGCCCTTCAGGGGCTGGGTTTGCAGTCGGGGGACCGGGTGGCCACCATCGCGCCAAACACGCATGCGCATCTGGAGGCCTTCTACGCCGTGCCGCAGATCGGGGCTGTCATCGTGCCAATCAATTTTCGCCTCACAGCCGCCGACTTCGCCTATATCCTGAACCACAGCGGTGCACGTGTCGTTTGCGTGCACGCCGATTACCTGGATGCGGTGGATTCCATCCGCGCCCAGGTGCCGGGGGTGGAGCACTTTGTGGCGCTCTCGGGGGAAAAGGCGGGCTGGACGAGCTATGAGGCGCTGCTGGCGGCCTCCGCGCCCGAATTCACCGCCGCCGAGATCAGCGAGACGGACATGATCGCGCTGAACTACACCAGCGGCACCACGGCCAATCCGAAGGGCGTCATGGTCACGCACCGGAATACGGCCTTCAATATCATGGGTCACCTCATGCACACGCATCTCAGCAGCGCGGCGCGCTACCTGTGGGTGCTGCCCATGTTTCATGCCAATGGCTGGACCTTCGTCTGGACCGTCACCGCTGTGGGAGGGCGGCATGTGTGTCTGCCAAAGGCCGATCCCCGGCTCATCTTTGAGGCCATTTCACGGGAGGGCGTCACCCTGCTCTGCGCCGCACCCACCGTGCTCATCGGCATGGCCAATGCACCGGAGGAAGTGCGCCGGGATGTGCCACGCGGTGTCCGCGTCATCACCGCAGGCGCACCGCCCGCCGCCGCCACCATTGAGCGCATGGAGGGCGAGCTTGGCTGGGACATCATCCATGTGTACGGGCTCACGGAGGTTTCCCCCATCGTGACCATCAGCGAATCCCGCCCCGAGCATGCGCAGCTCAGCGCACGCGAGCGCGCCGTGATCAAAGCCCGGCAGGGGGTGGAATACCTGGCCAATGCCGAGGTCCGCGTGGTGGATGACGACGGCCACGAGGTGGCGAAAGACGGCGCCTCGATGGGAGAGATCATCATTCGCGGCAATGCCGTGATGAAAGGCTACTACAATGACCCCGCCGCCACCGCGAAGGCCATCCGCAACGGCTGGTTTTACAGCGGAGACGCCGCCGTGGTACATCCGGACGGCTACATCGAAATCCGCGACCGCTGGAAGGACATCATCATCAGCGGCGGCGAAAACATCTCTTCGGTCGAAGTCGAGGGCGTACTGCTGCGCCATCCTGCCATCCAGGAATCCGCCGTCGTCGGCCTGCCGCATGAGAAGTGGGGAGAGACCCCGCAGGCCTTTGTCGTCCTGCGGCCCGGTGCCACCGTCACACCCGAGGAGTTGCGCCTCTTCTGCCGAGAGCATCTGGCGCATTTCAAAGTGCCGCACGGTTTCGAGTTCATCCCCGAACTGCCCAAGACGGCGACGGGTAAGATCCAGAAATATGTGCTGCGTGGCGGGCGGGCGAATATGGCCAAGCAGTAGGGAGGAGAATAGGCTTCCAAGCTGTCAATTGATCAAGGCATCTCGCCTTCGAATCTGTAGGCGGGACGCCTCAGGCCGTAGTCAGGCCAGAGGCCTAACTTCCGAGGGCTCACTGTCCTGCCAGCTTGCCGTCCTCCACATGCACCGTGCCACCGCGCACCTCGATCTTCTCGCGTGCCTGCTCCACGGTCACATGGCGGGGGGTGTTGGCGGCTTCGCCTTGTGGGCGGGCCCAGCGGATGCCATTGGCAATGACGCGCTGCACATCCGGGTGGTGGTAGATGGGATACACCTCGTGTCCGGGGCTGAAGTAGAAGATGCGGCCGCTGCCACGCGTCCACGTCGCGCCGCTGCGCAGCACCTCGCCACCCTGGAACCAGGAGACGAAGATCAGCTCGTCTGGTGTCGGAATGCCAAAGGGCTCGCCATACATCTCTGACTGCTCAATCTCGATGCAGTCACCGATGCCTGCGGCGATGGGGTGGCCGGGGTTGATCTTCCACACACGCTCGCGCTCGCCCGCCTCGCGCCAGCACAGCGCACAGCTGGTGCCCATGAGGCGCTTGAAGACTTTGGAGAAATGCCCGGAGTGTAAGATGATGAGTCCCATGCCCGCGATCACCCGCTGCTGCACGCGTGTCACCAGCTCATCGCTCACCTGGTCATGCGCCGCATGGCCCCACCAGAGTAGAACGTCGGTTTGATCCAGCACCACCGGCGGCAGTCCCTGTTCCGGCTCGTCCAGCGTCGCAGTGTGGACGACGAGGTCGCCGTGTTTGGACAGCGCATCTGCCAGCGCCCCGTGGATGCCTTGGGGATAAATGGCGGCCACGGCGGGATTCTGACGCTCGTGGACGAACTCGTTCCAGATGGTGACGCGGATGAGGGGATTGTGCATGGAGGATGGGAACGCGGCTTGGGAAGAATTCAAACTCACTTTTTCGGACAACCAAACCATACGCACTCGAACCAACGTCATTCTCGGAAAGGAAGCGAGAAGGTGTCGCTGCATTATGAGGCGCATGTCGTGGGAGGATGAGCACACTTCTCGCGCCCCTGCCGGGGCGCGTCCTGCAGGTATGCGGAATGATGGTAGATCCGGTGGTTCCCGGTCGCTGCGCTCCCTTCACCACCGGCTAATTTCCTGCGAGCCTCAGGTTTTGTTGGCTTGTTGTCATGTCTTCAGAAGGAGCTGTGGATGAGAAGGTTATCTCGATTTCAGGGCGGCCTTGTTTGATCTCGATTCGCTCCACGATGCCCTCGATGATCCGGCGCTTGTTCTCGTCGGGTAGCTGGGGCCAGTTCTTGTAGAGGGTGTCAGCCTCAACTTGCACGGCATCCGCGCTGACGGTGCGGATGCGGTGGTAGTCGAGTTCGGCCTCCAGCTTGGGCAGCTCGGTTTGGAGCTGGGTCAGGCGGTCGGAGAGCGGCTGATGGTAGTTGCCGAAGTCTGCCAGGGCGATGTGGCCGTCGAGGTAGAGGCGGTGGGTTTTGGCCATCTCATCGCGCACCTTGTCGATTTCCTGCCGGTGGGTGGCGAGGAGCTGTTCCTTGTTCCGCAGGTTTTGCTGGGCTTGTTCGATCTGGTGGTGAAGCCGGGTCTTGTTGGAAAACAGGTCGCGGATTTCCTCGACAAATACCTCCTCAAGATCGCGCATCGGAATTTTGTTGCGGCAGGCCGTGCAGACGTATTTTGGGGTGTTGGGGCCGACATACATTTTCTTGCCGCACTCGCACTGAACCAGCCCGGCGAAAAGGTGCACCGGCTTGGGGCCGGGGCGCTTGGTGGGAGACGAACGCCGCTGTTCGAGCATCTGGTTGGCTTCGTTCCAGGCCGTCTCGCTGACAAGGGGTTCGCAGGTAGTCATGCCCCACTCGCTTTCATCTTTGATCTCGTGACGCCAGCCGTTCCCACCCTTGTAAACATTGATGCGGTAGATGCCTTTTGCAGTCCAGTCTGTGATCAGACGCCCCACGGTTACATCCTTCCATTCGCAGCCCGTGCGGGTGCGATAGCCCATTTCGTTGATCAGGCGTGCCACGGTGCCGAGGCGTTTGTGCTTCAAAAACAGCTCATACATAAGCTTGCGCACCGGAGCCTCCGCCGGGTGCTGGATCAGTTTCTTATCCTTCCAGACATAGCCATAGGGGGTTTTGCCGCTGAGCGGTTTGCCCATCTTGGCGCGTATGAGAATTGAGGCGCGAATGCGGTCGCCGATTTCGGCACGCTCCCATTCGGCCATGGCACTGATGATCGTGAAGAACAGCATCCCGGCGGGGGTGCTCGTGTCGAGGGTTTCCTGAAGCGAGACGAGGTTGGCTCCCTTAGCTTTGAACTTCTCGGCCACTTCCAGTAGCTCGCGGGTGTTGCGGGCAAGGCGTGCGAGTTTGGAAAAGATCAGAGATTTGATGTGCCCGCGTTCGATGTCTCGCAGCATGCGTTTCGCCTCGGGATGATCCAGGACGGCCTTGCCCGAAACCCCTGCAAGATCATAGACCTCGCGAACTTCCCAGCCACGTGAGGCGGCATAATGGCGGGCGCGTTCCAGATGATGGGCCGGACTTTCTCCCTGGGCCTGCTGATCGGTGGACACTCGAATCCAGATGCCAACGGGAACCGTTGATGACGACGGATTAGCGGCAGGGGCAGGCGTTTTCATGCCCCTGAGCAAAGCAGAGGATGAGGAAAATACAACACAAGAATGCTATGATAGTCTTGTGTTGGTTAAATGTCGCCTATCACTTTGCCGCTGGAGGAGGTTTCAATTCCTCTGCCAGCAACTTCAAAGCGGCAGCCTCACGCGCGTTTCTCTCCTCTGGAGTAAGTGGGGTGAAAACCCGCTTCACCTTGTAGCCTTTGCGGACAGATTCTTTCGATGCAGGCGCGCTGGGAACCTGTTCGGGCTCCGGTGGTGGAGTCAGAGTGGAGAGAAATGAGAGGAAGGATTCCGGCAGGAAGTATTTCACCCTGGCTGCCTCGGCTGGCTCAAGGCAGCCGTTTACCGCAAGTTCGATCTGGCGCAGTCTGCGGGCCTCGGTGCTGATGACGGCAACAAGGGCAAAATTCTCGCGCAGACATTTGCGCACGTTGCCCACCTCATGGTCGATGGTGGTCGTCACGGAGATTTCGCATGCAATGCGCATGTCATGGCGGAGCAAACCCACATCGACACTTTCACGGCCTATTCCGACAGGCATTTCGAGATGAGCACGGAAACCCATCTGCTCACCAACTGAGCGGATGCGATCCTGCATGATGCGGTGCTGATGGCCGCCCTTGCCGGGATCAATGACTGACGAAATCGGAGGTGCGGGAGGCGACTCGGCAATGATGGTCGGAGGTTCTGCGGGAGGTGGCACAGCAGAAGAGGCCTCTGGTGATGGCGGGGGATCGGCCTTCTGAACTTCAGGGGCAACGGGAGCTTCCTCTTTGAGCTTCTTGGGTTTCGGAGGCTGTGATTTTCCCTCCTCCTGCTCAAGGCGGCGCAACAATTCGGCCTCCACCTGCCGACGTGGGATCGCATATGCCGTCCTTGAGGCTTGAATGGCGGTGCTTCGCCGTTCTTCCGCCGCTAGTTCATCCGGCTCGTCCGGTTTGGAAATCGCGAGGTTGAAATCATGATCGGCACGTTCGATGCGGGCAATGGCCTGCCCGATGCCGAGGCTCTGAATGTCCCGTGTCTCGAAATGAGCAAAGCCGTCCGCCAGGGCACGTGCGTCTGCATCACCGACCCGAAACACAATGCGGGTGAACGAATTGGAAAGAACCGCGCTTCCCACATCCTTGTCGCGGTCGAGCTGCTTCAACTCCTGATGGGCCAGCACCAGTCCCAGACCATACTTGCGAGCCCCCGACAGCACCTCCGTCAACGAAGGGGTGATGAAGTGATGAAATTCATCCATGTAGCAGTAGAATGGGCGACGCTTCGACTCCGGCACGCGTGCCCGGCTCATGGCCATCTGCTGCAGCTTGGTCATGACGAGGCTGCCGAGAAGGAAGGCATTCTCGCGGCCGATCAAGCCTTGGGGAAGACGGGCGAGGAAAATTTTGCCACCGTCCATCATCGCCCGGAAATCGAGACGGTTCTCGCGCTGCGACACCATGCAACGAATTGGCTTGGGGGAGAGGAAGGTTTCCAGGCGGGTGATAATCGGGCCGATGCTTTTACCGCCGCCTAGCTGGGGAAAGGCGCGCTTCCAGTAATAGCGCACGTCGGGATCATCCACGGTTTGCAGGAATTGCTCGCGCCACTGAGGATCGAGCAGGAAGCGCCGCAGATCGGCCAGGGTGCCGCCTTCGCGGCTTTCGAGAAAAGCGATCACTGCATTTTGAAACACCGAGTTCATCTGATCGCCCCAGCTCGTGCTCAGGCGCTGGAACACGGAAACCAGATCACTCGCGAGAAGCTGCTTCTCGAAATCCGAATGAGCCGAGAGGATGTTGAAGGGGATGACGAACTGCTCATCCGCCGGATCAAGCAGCACTACATCATTCTTTCGCTCAGGAGGAATAATGCCCAGCACACGGTCAATCAAATCACCGTGAGGATCGAGCACAGCGACGCCCTGACCACTCATGATGTCCTGCTGGATCATCGAGAAGAGCAAGGTGCTCTTTCCTGTGCCCGTACCGCCGAGAATGTGGCAGTGGCGAACCCGCTGCGCAGGAGAAAGCCAGACCTCGGATGTTTCGCCGCCGTGCTGATTGGTGCCCAGACAAACCCCTTCCCGGCTTGGGGGCGTTTCAGCAGCACGAGTGCTTGCATCGATTCGAAGGAACTTCTTTGACTGCACCAACGACGATGGCAGATGAACCAGACCGGTCAGCTCATCGATGTTGAGAACCATGCCAGAGCGGCGGGTCTGCCGATTGACGACATCCATGAAATGATCCTGCGGATCATACTCGTCGTTGTGAAGTGGCGCGAAATGATTGCCACCAGACAGAGAGAACTGCCGCAAGGCGGGAGCCATGCCACGCACAATCTGCCAAGATCGCTCAGGACTGGAAGCTGCGGCAGCCAGGCGAACCACGACGCCATACAACGGCCCGTTCATCTTCTGCTCGGCGGCTTTGACCAGGAAGGCACCATCATCAAAAAACGGCTTGCCGTCTGAATGCGTCACCGCAGCCAGACTGCTTTCCGCCCAGGGTTCTTCAAGAGGGGTGAAAATCACTTGATAGAGTCCAAGCTCGCCATCGAGCAGCTCGGACAACGCTCCAATGAGAGTCACGAATGGATCATGCTTGATCGAAGCCAGGGGCAACATGAAAGGCTGAGCCAGACCAAATTCCACGACTGCCATTTCCCCGATTTCGGAAAGCATATCTGCCAGGCAGTCGGCAGGCTGGGCAAGATTTGTCTTTGGAAAGTGGGCCTGCATTTGCAGGCGCAAATCAGGAGCATCTTCCTCTGATGCCACCCATTGCATCCAGGTGGCACTCCCTGTTCCGACGATTTCAAAAATCAGGGGCTTGGCGCTGTAATACAGACTTGTGAGCAGCGGCACGACAGATTCACGGGGGAGCGACATGTCTTGCGGCACCCGCACCGGCATCTCGATCCAACATGGAACCTCACCACACCACTCTGGCTCTATCTCGGAAGGATCTTCTTCCTCCTGAGGTGCAGTTGCGTTGGTGGGCGCTGATGCCTCCTGCCCACGAATCAGAGCCTTGGCCCGTTGCAGAAAGCTGCTGACACGTGTGGGTCGGATGCTGTCGGTGCCTGTGCTGAACTGCGGCACACGATGTCCTGGAAACGGCGCGAACGGCGGTCGGGGAGACACAGGCTCAGGAAAAATCAGCATGCCTCGCCCCCGGACTTCCCATCGGTCGAAGTTCTGACGCAGCAGTTCGTGAACAGACTTCATTTCAGCAGCTGCTTGATGCCTTCTTCACCGGCCTTGATCAGCTTTTCTGCGGCAATGTCCACGAAAGTGCTCATGCGGTCGCTGAAGGTGGTGATCTGCTGAATGTCTGACACCTGGTGAAACTGAACGTCGGTGACACCTGCGGCGGCAGCAAATTCCTTCACCTTCTCACGAACCAGAAAGTCCACCACCGAGACATACATGCGCCGGGTGTCGTCACGGTAGTAACTCTCGGCACGGAACAGCCACTCATACAGTGCGCCGATCACCGGCATGTGCAGAAGAAGGTCGTCCAGCCCGTTCCAGGAACGCGCAGCCACCATCATCACTACAAGCATGAGCAGGGTGCTGGCCAGCACGATGCACCCGACCACCATGCCAAAGGTGTAAATGTAGCAGGCGGCGAATGCTGCTGTGCCCAGCAGAAACACCAGAATTTCCCAGCCGCGCATTGATCGCTGAAGCACGGCACTTCGACTGGAGAACCACCACCAACTCGCTCCGAACTTTGCCGAGACAATGTCGAACACCAGAGCCTCCCGTCTCACGCGGAGATACTCACGGCCCGCTGACAGAAGCCCCCCGTCTTTGTAAATGATCCGCTCGGTGACCAACTCAGGAACCTGCCATGCTTTCAAGCCTTCCTCGATTGCGTCGTAAAATTTGATCGAGTCGCTGGAGAACTCCATCAGTGGAGTGATCCACTGCGAATACACATGCGGGCGTTTGCGTTTGAAGAGGCCAAACATGGTCAGGGTTTCTTTTCTGAGTGCTGGAGTATGATTCGCAGTCCCTCAGGGGTGTGAGCAATGATCATCCTGACCGCAAAAACGCTATCAACCACTTTGAACGTGACCAAGTTCTGGGCCAGCACGTGCAGGTCATAAGTCACCTCATACCCATCGCCTTTCGTGGTGGGCCTTACTGTCACATCACGCAAAATCCGCTCTTCTTTGATGGAATGTGTGTTGTGATAGGTTTCTTCGTCCCGCAGAATCCAAGCCTGATCCACCTCGCCATTGGTGAAATAGTCAACCTTGCCAGCATAGTCGGCCACCATGCCTCTCACATCACTTTCGAGCGATTTCTGGTGGTGACGCTGAATGAAGCGAACGATCAACTCCTTGAGCTTGGGCGCAACCTCGGACTCCCGCTCGGCTTTTTCCATTGCAGCCTTGCGCTCGGCTTCTTCGACAGCCGCTTTCTCCGCCGCCATGCGGGAGATTGCAGCTGTTTCAGCTTCGCGTTTCCGACGTTCCTCCTCTTCACGGGCGGTGCGTGCAGACTTCTCCTCGTATTCACGCTTTCGCACCACCGCTGCCTGTTCGTGACGATCAAGTGTTTTGGGCAGTGTGAGGGTCGAGTCGGCGGTGGCTGGCATTCGAGTCCACCAGCGATGCGGGGTGCTGAGTTTTAACAAATCGGCCTCCAGCTCATCCGACAGGGAACAAACGTCGGCAATGACATCGCCCTGCCTGATGGGGGAACTGAGCTGCCAGAGATAGACGGTGGCTTCCTTGCCTTTCCATTCTTTAAATCGCAGAACAGCCGACACATCACTGCGCACCGGCCCGACCACCTGCTGGTTGAGAGGATTGATCATCGGGCGATAGACGAGGGCTGCAAGCTGCCCGGCTTCCAGAGCCCGTCCCACATCCTTCGCATTGTCGCCCTCTTCCGGTGCATGCGGCATGCTGATCTTCCAGACCATATCGGGCAAAGGCTCAATATCAAAGTAGTAGAGGTGCAGAACATCACTCACAGAGCGTAGCACCACTGAGCCGTCTCTGGTGGAACAAAGTCGTTCGTCTTCCTTCACCTCCAGACTGGGAAAGGCTTTCATGCAGTCAAGATCAGGGTGACTCATGACGAGGCAGCGAGAAAAGGTCAGAGGCCAGTTGCTTTGAAGAGCAATCTCCGGCAATTCGCTGCTGCGGATGATTTTTTTGACCTCCCATTGCCATTTCATTTTATCCATCAGAGACGGCGCAGCCTCGCGTGCGATCTGCTGCTGGATCAACGGGTCGAGAGCCTTCCATCCCTCGTCCTCTGCGGCATCATCGACCTCTAAAGTGTCCAGATTGAACATCAGTCTGTCCTGCCCCCGAACGATCAAAACCTTGGTGTCCTGCCACCAGAATGGAGTGCCCGAAGGGGACACTCCACGGCGAGGTTTCGGCAGTGCTATGACCTGCCCCTGATGAATGTTGGCTACTCCGTAGATGCGCTCACCATTCTGCACCCACACAACCAGCAGGCGATCAGCGGTGGGATGAAAGGAAAAATGTTCTGCTTTGCCGGGCAAGTTGATGCGCCATACCGCCTCAGAACGAAGATCAATCACCTGGAGCATTTGCTGCTCTCTGGTCATGCAGGCAGCAAAATGATCATCAGGGGACAGGGCCAGCGTGGAAGCATCCACGCCTGGCACCTCGCGCTGTTTGAGCAAGCGCCACTGCATGGCACTTGCACGATCAATTCCTTCGGCGGGAGTGAAAGTGAACAATGGTCGAGGAGCCACCGCCTGAAATGGGCGCTGCACAGGCGCGGGGATAGACGGCTGAGCCATTCGATGCGGAGCAGCGGGAGGGAGTACCACGGCGAGCAGTACCAGCAGTGCAATTACGGTGCGTAGGCTCCAGATGATTCGAGGAGATGGCAGCGGAACTTTGAATGTGGGCTGAGTTTGAGCTGAAACGGGTGCAAGGGTCAAAGCAGCTATGCCAGCGCAGATCATGCCATAGAATGTGACCGGCAGCAGTGACATGAGTCCCGAGGTTCCCGCTTTGACAATATAAAACCAGCTTTCCGTTGCCCTGGCAGACAGAGCAAAAATGGAAGCTGCCACCAAGGATGCCAGAAAGGCTACAGACGCACCGAAGCGAAGGGCTTGGGAAGAAGCGATGCCTACCTGAGCCAGGAAACCACCTCCGGCAAAACCTGCCATACAAGCAAGCACCAGAAGAACGAAAAACAGCCAGGCTGGCTCAGAAAGCATGACCATTCTCCAGGGCAGAGCCAGCAGCATCAAAAACCCGAACGCGAGTCCCAAGACCTCGCGGCAGTTGAAAAAAGGGCTGAGTGGCTTCATGGCGGATAGAATTAGACCATGCGCGAGGTGTGGATCTTATTGTTAGATCAATTATACTACAAACAACGTTTATACATTCATGTAGTTGGAATCTAGCATTTGTCAACGATCTGCGGATGACAGCCATTCGCATGCCGCGTTTGACTGACCAGACGGCAATGCAGGAGGGCTCCACCTCTTCTGCACTTGTCATCTCACCTTAGAACGTTGTAAAATTTGAACTAACGTAGGGAAGAAGAGAGCATATTTTACATAATGCAACCAGCCAGCCAGCGTGCTCAGGCAGAAGGAATTAGGACTGTTTGACTGCCTTCTTTTTCTGCGACGGTTTTTGCATTGTCGCAATTTTCTCGATCTGCCCAAGTTTCTCCTCTGCACGCTTCCAAACTTCTGAGGGCAGTAGACCTAAGGCGAGCGAAAGCTTGGCGAGAGTTTCAGTGGTGGGTTTCCTGTCTCCACGTTCCACGAAAGTAATGGCCTGCCTGTTGAGCCCGGAAAGGGCTGCAACTTCTCCCAACGAGAGGTCTGCCTTGAGTCTGGCCTCACGCAACACTTCGCTGAGTGACGAGCAGAGCTGGGCGCTGGCTTTGGAGACATTAAGCACGCTACGATTGTAGGAATCGTCATTGACTTCACCACGCTACACTTGTAGCCTCTCAATGAGGATCAAATACCTCTCGAAAACACCATGACCTTCCTACGCAGAATCGGCCCCGACCCGCACGCCAATGGTCAGAGCACCCCAGCGGCGGACAACTGCCCTGACATCTGGGAGCTCGCTGACGGCGACTTCGCCATCATCGGCATCGACATCACTGAAAGTGCCAGACATCTGCTGCCCCCTACGGCAGGTTGTGGCTGGGATGAAAAGATCATCCGCATGCCGCGCCGAATTCTGGTTGATGCCAAGGCGGACATCCCGGCCAAGGTCTGAGCCTCTGGCTCCGACCGGTGCCCTCATGCTACAATGAGGGCATCATGACTGAGTTTTTATCATGGACGGGCATTCATGTTTTCGACCTGATTTCGGCGATCGGCATCATTTCCAGCCTTGCCTACACAGCCGCGAGCTTTCAGGAATCAGCACGTGCTCGTCGTATCGACAATCTCCTCAAGCTGACGGAGCAGCACCGGAACATCTGGGAAAAAATCCAGGGCAATCCCGCTCTGGCACGCATCCGAAACGTTGATGCCGATCTGACCAAGCATCCCGTGACAGCCGAAGAGGCACAGTTCGTCACCTTTCTCATCCTGCACATTCACTGCTGGTACCGCGCTATGCTGGACAAAGAGATCGTCAGTCTCGAAGGCATGAAGCGTGATGTTCGGGGCATTCTGAGCCGTCCAGTGCCAAGGCACGTCTGGGAGCAGCGCAAAACTTTCCTCGATCAAGACTTTCGCGAATTCGTTGACGAACTGCTCAACGAATAGAGGCACCTCGCAAACAAAAAGCCCACCCGGATAAAATCCGTGGTGGGTGTTTTTAGTACTCGCTGGGTAGGAGCACCGTGGTCACTGAGCGATCCCATTCTGTAATGATCCAGAACTTCACGCCGTTGTTGGAGTTGTAGGCTGAAAGCAGCCTGCAGTTTTCCTTCAAGGCCCGCTGGTTTTCGTCGATGTCCTCCTGGCAGAGGTCACCCCAGTCGCCACTCGCATGTCGTGTGACAGCGGCAGCGATTTCTTCAGGGGAAACTTCGGCGAGAATGCCTGGCGTGGCGCAGAGCTGTCCAAGAGGGAACAGGCTGGTTTGCAGATAAAGAATGAACATAGCTGTTGGGCATGGTGAGTCTCAATCAAGCAAGGCATGCAACTCGCTTTCCGTCAGATGATCCGGTTGCGCACCTTCCTGCGGAAGGACGGCAACACGGACGAACAGCTTCCGGGCCAGCCGCACCAGAGCCCGGTCACGGCCCATGCGTCCGGCTTCGTCCTCGTCAAACATCAGGATGATGCCTGAGCGGCCTTCAGAGGCGGCGACAAGCGCCTCCTCCTGAGCCGCTGAGAGAGAACTGCCCATGATGGAAACCACCCGGTGGAAACCGAGTTGCCAGAGCTTGATCACATCGAAGAAACCCTCGACGACGATCAATGGCAGACCCTTTTCCTCTAAGACAGCACGGTCGAGGTTAAACACCTCGGCGCTCTTCTTGAATCCGGCTGGCAGCTTGTATTTGGGCCTCTCCTCGGGTGGTTGCCCTGGCCAGCGGCCAGCATAGCCGACAAGGTCGCCTCCCACATTGTGAATGGGGATGACGATCCGGCCTGACATGGTGCCTTTGGCACAGAAACCGAGACCAAACTCCGCCACCGTAGCTGGCGTGAGCCCACGTTCCGTGAGGTAGGAGTGATCGGCCTTGAGGTTTTCCAGCTTGAAGTTGAGCGGCTTGTTCTCGCCATTTTCATCAAGCTGTTCCTCCTCGGGCTGCGATTGTGATCGAGGTGTAAATCTCGAAGAGGTGGGTGCAGGCTGGGAAGCCTGACCATTCTGCTGCGCCTGTGCAGGCCGAGCATCCGATTTCCCAGCCAGTCCAAGGTTGAACCACTGGTCGATCTTCAGCGCCGCCTCATGCGCATCGCAGTTTTCCATCTTCGCGACAAAGTCGAGATGGTTGCCTCCGCATTTACAGACGGAGTTGTGGCAGTACCAGCAGTTCTTGCTGAGTGTCACCTTGAAGGCATCCTTGCCGGTTGCTTCGGGGTGAATGGGGCAATGGCCGTCGAGGCCATCGCCGTTGCGGGTGTGGTGCATCTTGGCCGTGAGGCCGTAATGCTCCAGCACCTGCTCGAAAGACACGGCGGATTTGACCGCCGTGAAATCAATGAAGGGTCTTCCCATGTTGGAATGAGCAGTGTGGTGTTTGCGGGATGTCTGCGTTGTGCAAACACCTCCACAGCTCATCCTATCAAGAGAGGTTCAGGCACGGGAGTTGACGCCTATCGGTGGGTGTGTTGCAGCATGATCGTTTCCTTATTCGCCGGGATCAGGAAGTTGCATACCTTCTGGGTGCGCCATTTTGAACAGACTGGACGGGAGCCCTGCCTTTCGGACTTCTGCAACGATGTTGGCAAGCCTCTGTGGTGAAGCGCTCACGATCACGACGTAAGTACGCGGTGGCAGCCTGCCCAATACCCTGCTCAGCAGGTGATAGCCATGCAGCTTTTGCATGATGGAAGTCTGACGAGAGCTGCTGCGCCACACCGGCATGGTGCCACGGTCGGCCTCCACAAGGTAGTGGCTGCGCGTGACCTTGCCGGACTTGTCTTTTTCATCGAAGGCAAACACCTTGTCGGGAATGATCGTCATGCGCCGTCCACCGCACTTATTGTAGGACCACCGAATGGGGCCAGACTTGCGTGGATCGGCGTGCAAGTCGAGGTCGTTGGCGCTTATAAACCGCCGCTTCTCGGTGCTGCCTTCGATGAGCTGTGTCGCCATGAAATCGCTCAGCAGCACGGTGTGCTCCAACAGAAGTCGGCTCGCATGTTTGCTGCGAGTTGTCCAGTCCATACGTTCAAAGGGCATGTTCAGATCGCGGCGAAGGCGTCCGGCACCACGAGATGCCAGGCCGTAGATCATGCTATGAGAGCCGCCTTCGTGGTAGTAATCAATCTGTGCCCTCGGGCGTTCGAGGTAGCCGTGATGATACAAGAGATGCAGCCTGCGTAGAACCTGCTGGCTGCTGCCACCGACAAGCGTTGAGATCCACTCCGAGCGGATGAAGCGATGTTCTGCCACCACCTGGAGAATCTTCAAGTCACGTGGGGTGATGCGAAAGCCGCCTGCCTTTTGAGGCGCGCGTGTGAATCTTGGTAACCGAGAATGACGAGTCATGATGTCATTTTATCATGATCTACTGTTCTTTTGAAACTGGGGTGCTCATGCCATGGGCATTGTGGCGGAGTCAAAAAAGCAGCCTCTCCTGCGAGAGGCTGCCTGTGGGTTTAGCTGTCAGTAGCCGGATGTTTGTTCATAATGAACGCGACGGCCTTGCCTGCTTGTGAAGCGGCCTGAACAATCCAGCGTTTGTGATCTTTGACACGAAGAACATTGAGCCAGGATTGCAGGTAGGCGGCGGAGTGCTCGTGGGCATCGCGCACGATGTGCGTTTCCATGCCCAGAAAAGCGGCACCCATCTCTGCGACAAGTTCCTCCTGGGAATAGACTTTTCCTCCGAACCCGTCATGCTTGTTGAGACTTTCGCGGTTCAACCGTTTCGGATGCCCTGTGGCATGAACCAGTTCGTGAAAAAGCGTGAGGTGGTAGGCCTCGGCGCTTTCGAATGACGTGAAGGCCGGCATCTGCACGGTGTCTGTGGCCATGCGGTAGCAGGCGGCTGTGCTCATGCCTTCTTGAATCGCTGGAGGTAGCTGCATCTCGGTCACGATTTGCTCTGCGGCTGCGATGCGTTCGCTTCCACAGAGGGTCGGGATGGGTGAGGAAGCAGGGAAGTTAATGCCTTCGATCTGCACTGCATTGAAAACGGTGTATTTTCGAAGAAACACTCGCCTGCGCTGCGGCTGCTCGGCATCCTCGCGGGTGGCATCGTCGGCTGAGGCCGACTTCGACTCTCCAGCTTTGATAATGTGTGTGCCATGCTCGCCTTTGCGGACATGACCGCCCAGCTCCTGCGCCTGACGGAATGTCAGCCAATAAGGAGACGCCATGTGGCGCATGCCAAGCAGCAGGACGTTGATGCCGTTGTAAGTCTTGCCGGTGTGGAAGTTGCGCGGGATGCCGACTTCACGCTGCCAGGGGCAGCGCCAGGGCACGACTCCGCGTTCCAGGTGTTCGATGATGATGTTGGTGACAGCTTGATAAGGATCAGTGCGGGATTCTGCGGTGCTCATGAGGGCTTCTGGTTTGAGGTTGTCAGGAGAAGCCGACCTCATGAGTGAGGCAGGCTTCAGGCTGACGACCGCAGGCCCGGAGCAGCGCAGAGCGCTCTGCCATTCAGGATACCAAAGCTGTGTGGTTTAGTGCAAGGCAGCCACCATCAGAGACGCTGACGAAGCCAGCGAACCAGCTTGGCCTCGACGTGTGCGCGTGGTGTGGCAAAGCGTTGTCGGGAGCGTCGAATTAGCTTTTCTCTGCGGCCTTGGTTTGTCTCGATAGGCGGGTCGAGCCGAGTGCGCTGGAAATGGATCGAGCCGTTGGCCGACTGACTGCGGATGAGAGTCTCGTAGCGCGGTAGATCGACGAACTGGTGCGGATGAAACTCCTCGCCGAACTCGCCGTGCAGATGCTCGGCGTCAGCAAAACCGACGCGGAAGGAGACAAGGGTGCCCACATTGCCGAAGACGGCCTCCCGCACGCTAGGGGAGAGCTGGGCGATGTATTGGTGGCTCAGCGTGAGGTTGAGGTGGTATTTGCGCGCCTCGGCGAGGATGGAGGTGAAGCTCTCGGTGGCAAAGTTTTGGAACTCATCCACAAAGAGATAGAAGTCACGCCGCTCGTGCCCTGACTGGCGATTGCGGGCCATGGCAGCAAGCTGGAACTGTGTGATGAGAAGAGAGCCGAGCAGATTTGCCTTGTCGTGACCGATCTCGCCCTTGGACAAGTTGGCGATGAAGACGCGGCCTTCGTCCATGACAAAGGGGATGCTCACCTTGCTGCACACCTGACCGATGATGTTGCGGATGACGGGTGAGAGAAGGAGTTGGCCCGCCTTGTTCTGGATGGGGGCGATGGCCTCGCGCATGAAGCGCGGTTCCCATCCCTCGTATTCGTTCTCCCAGAAATCCCGCAGGAATGGATCGTCGATCTGGTTGATCACCCAGCGGCGATAGGCCGCGTCGGTGAGCAGACGGGTGAGCCCTAGGAGGGTCGTATTTGGGCAATGAGCCAGGGCCGCAACAGCGTTGTGCAGGATGTATTCGAGTCGAGGCCCCCAGCTATCCTGCCACAGGCTCTTAAAGGCACTCACAATACCGGAGGCGACAAGGTGGCGCGCTTCGGGTATGGTCTGGGCCAGCAGATTGAGTCCGATGGGGTGGTCGAGGTCGCCAGGATGGAAATAGACGGTGTGCTCGGCGCGGACAGGCGGGATGTGCAGGAGCAGGTCCTCCGCGAGATCGCCATGCGGGTCGATGAGCCCCACACCGTGGCCCTGCTGGATAAGCTGGAGGATGAGATTGCGCAGGAGAGTGGTCTTGCCGGAGCCGGTCTTGCCGATGATGTAGGTATGGTAGCTGGCATCGGCCAGATCAAAACCAAACGGCAGTTCGCCGCCCCATGCCTGCCTCATGCCGATGTGAAGATCGTGATCTCTCATGCTTGCTCAAGCCGCCCAGGCCAGCCGCCGCTCCGGTTGAAGGAACAAGAATGAAGCCGAGCCAGAGATCACCCCCTCGTCAAAACGGGTGTCAGCCCGGCGAGTCACCCGGCAAACGTCTTGTGGGATCGAGCCAGGCGGGTAACGGCGTCTGGCCTCGGCGGCTGAACGGTGAGAGTATTATAACATGAATGCCAGCGGCACGTGGAAGCACACGTCGCGCCGCGTCGTCCGCACAGCCAGGCCCTCGTCGTGAGTTTCAATACCCGTCGTGCCCAGTGACGGGCGCAGCCCGCATTGTGAGCCCCCACGTGTGATGGGCGAGGGCAGTCCGGCTTTTGAGCCGGCTGGCCGCAGCGGCCGACTTCACGCGGTTGGTCATTGGCCGAGGGCGGGTAGCCCGGTGCTGGCCATGACCTTTATTCGGAGGTCGATCAAGTCCTTGTCGCCGTAGAAAACCGCGTGAAGTCGGGCGTTGAGCCCGAACACGTGGGGGCACCCGTGGCAAGGCCTGGCCGCGAATCGTGGCTCAGTGAAGCCTTGAAACCGTCATCCGTGCGCCAGCACCCGCCGCGAATTTTTCGCGCACCCCTACATACCATGTAAATAGGGGTAAAAGCAGGGGGGGAGGCGTGTCGCAGAATATTTGTTTCGCGACAAGCATGGTATAAAACGGCCTCAAACAAGGCTTTGCGGGCATGGGTTGTCCTTGAGATGGAACTTGGGTCGCCTGTAGTTTTTGCGATGTCTTTGAACAACGCAACTGGGTGAAAGCAAAAGAGCTGCCTTGCAGCAGCCCTGTAAAAAAGTCGGGGTCTTGACACCTTGACGGTGGTGTGGCGCTATTCGGGGAAGGTGATCTGGCCGATGTCGCGTGAGGAGTGGAGGATTCGGATCACTTCGATGCCTGCATCGGTGGGACGAAAGTAGAAGCAGTAGTTGCCATAGGGATAGCTGCGGCACCCCGTGGCGAGTTCAGGCCGTGGGCGTCCGATGGTCTGCCATCTGGCGAGGTGTTCGAGTTTTGCTCGAAAACGATCCCAGAGCCTGTCGGCTTGAAGGACGCTGTCTTGAGCGATGTAATCCCAGATGTCGTCGAGATCACGATCCGCCTCGGGTGTGTAGATGATCTTGGGCATGGCGGATCAGGCAGTCTGCTGCCGGAGCGCGAATGCTTCATGCCGACGTTTCCGCTTGGCATCCCAGTCGATCTCGATGCCTTCGCCACGATCCAAAGAAGCCACGCCGAGCTGGATGTCCTGACGCAAGGCGGCGATCTTGGCCTGATCGGCCTCGCTCAGCTCCTCGACTTTGAGAGCGGGTTCCTCCACGGGCACGAGCCGGATGGCGTAGTCCTGCTCAAGGTCGGCAAAAAGCTCCTGGGCCTCTTCTGGCGCAAGGCGGTCGATCTCTTGACGGATTTTTTCCACGACGGCTGTCATAGTGAGGTGATTGTATCAAAGAGAACCGGCTTTGTCGAGGGGTTGAAACCGGGGGCTGTGGACAAAAATTTCAACGCAATGAGTCGTCCTCGCGCACCTGCTGCTCCAGATGGCGCAGGGCTTCGAGCATGGCCTCGCGTGCGCCGGGTTCGCGTTTGGCACGAATACTGGCAAGGCAGCTCCCCTGCCGGTGCTGAAGCTGGATGAGTGAAGTGGTGCGTGGTTTTCGAGTTGTTTCGCCTCCCTGCTGGCTGCGGTGCTCCTGGATACGGGCACGGATGCTGTGAGTGCTCTCCCCTGCCTTGGCGGCGGCGACGAGCTCTTCCTGCAACTGCAAATCCCCCACCCTGGCGATACGCTGGGCCATTTCATAGCCGAGGCCGGATGTGCCGCGCAACTCCTCCTGCATGCGGGCAGGCAGCTCCAGGAGCCGAAGCATGCCGCTGACCCACTGCTCGCTCTTCCCTACCTGGGAGGCAAGTTCACGCTGGGTGGCGACCGCTTCGGAATCCAGCAATGCACGGAGGGTCTCGGCGAGTTCCACGGCTCCGATGTTTTCACGTTGGATATTGGAAATGAGGCTCTTGAAACGGCGGGTGATTTGGTCGTCTGACTCGCGCACGATCACCTCCACTTCGGAGAGACCGACGGCTTTGGCAGCGCGGTAGCGGCGGTGGCCGGTGAGGATGCGGTAGTGGTCACCATCCTGGGTGACGGTGATGGGCTCGATGATGCCATGACGGCGCACAGACTCAATCATGTCGTCCATGTTGTGGAAAACTTTGCGCTCGTTGTCCGGGTCTTCTTGCAAGCGGTCTATTGAGACGACGTAGCGGCCTCGTTTTGGCAATCCGCCCATGAGGCCGGCTTTGACGAGATCGAGACGGCTTTTGCCTTCGGGTAGTTTGGTCATGCTGATGTTGTTTCGGCGGCCTCCTGGCTCATCACCATGTCAGGCGATGTGGTGGATGCTTCCGGGTGGGCCTGTGGCCCGTTACTGAATAAGTCCCGCACCTCTTCGACGAGGGCGGCCATGTCCTGCGCTCCCTTGGACAGCGGGCGGTAATGAAAAATGCTGCCTCCGTTCTCATCCACCTGCGCCATCCAGCCGCAGGAGCGGATCTCGCTGCGTGCGGCGGCGATGCCGTCGTCCTGCAGCAGCGTGAGCACCCGCTTCCGCAAGCCTGGCAGCCGAGTGAGATTGCTCAGCACATGCAGCATGCGGAAGTCGCCTGAGGAGCGGAGTTTGACGAGGAGCTTGTAAATGCTGGCGTAGCTCTTCACGGCTTTGGTGCTCTCGAACGGGACGATGAAGACGTCTGCTGGGAAGATGGCGTTTTCCATGATCGGCGAAATCTGGTTGGGCGAGTCGATGACGATGAAGTCAAAGTGGTCGGCGATGTGCTCCTCTGCCAGAAGCTGGGTGAGCATGGATGGGTAGCCATCGGTCTGGCTGATTTCGCGTCCGAGGTCTTCCAGACCGTCGGCGCTGGCGACAAAGGACAGGTTTTCAAAGCCGGTGGGTTGGATGACCTCCGAGAGCGACTGCTGCCGCGTCAGCGCTGAGACGAGCGTGCCTTCCGAGGTGAGTCCATCCCCTGCGGCGAGCCACTGGGTGACCTGCGCCTGCGGATCGAGATCCATCAGCAGGACGCGATGGCCGTAGCGGGCCAGACCGCTGGCGAGGTTCATGGCGATGGTGCTTTTGCCACAACCTCCCTTGGCATTGATGACGGTGATGATGTTCATGGTTTGGTTTGAAATGACTGGCTGTTAAAGTCGGCGTCCCACTGCCAGAAGTCCGGGAGGCCGAAGAAGGTGCGAAAGGCGTGCAGCCGCGCTGCGTCGGTGTCGAAATGGTCGAGCACCCGCTGTGACCATGGCTTGGGATCGCCGGCCAGCTCGGCGCGCTCGCGTTCACGCTTGGCCGTGAAGCGGGCGTAGTCCTCCGGGCTGTGCTGCCGCATCTCGGCCTCCTTCCCGTGCAGCCAGTCGATCCAGGCGGCACGGTGGGTCTGCTCATGATGATCGCGGCGCTGTGTGATGGTCATGAGCTGGACATGCAGGCGGTGCTTTTCCACTTCGACGAGGCAAGCATCGCCCAGCTGGCGAACGGCGAGCTGGAGCGATGGGAACGGGTTGCGCTGCTCTCGTGCCCGCTGGCCCAGCATCCGCCCCCACTCGCCGGGAGTGCCCTCCCCGCCGCTGGCACGCACGAGGCGCTGCACGAAATCTTCTGCGACCTGGGCATCTCGTGGCGAGGGTTCATTGACCGGTTCGCCTCGATTCCCGCCGTAAGCTGCGTAGAAGCAGCGGGCAAACTCCCAGCCAGCCGTGCCCGAAACTTGGGCCGCCCGTAGTTTTTCAGGGGCTGGCCATCCCTGCTCAATGGCCCTGCGCAGCAGTCCAGCTGGACTGCGTGCCGGTGCCCGGTGCGGCAGCCAGGCGATTTGTTCTTCGATGGCCTGAGCCATATGCTCTCGCATCAGCTTGGTTGCGGTCTTTCCGCTGAATCCGATGCCGATGAGTTTTTGATAAAGGTCCGTGTCTGCCACCTCTGGCTTGTTTCCAGTTTCATTTTCTGGTTTCGTTTTAATACTGGTGCGGTTTTCTGACCGACCGGCTGGTGCGGAAATCTGACCGATGCTGGTCGTTTTTTCCGACCGATCCGGAGCTGGTATGATTTTCTGACCGATGGGATAATCGCACCAGCGCAGCGCGTAGGTGGCACGGCGGCGCTCAGTGGCCTCATGGCTGAAAACACCGGCCCCGACGCGCACGATGTAGTTTTTCTCCAGAGCCGTGCGCAAAGCCTTGGCAAGGTCGGTGCGACTGCCGAATCGTGCGTAGTTCTGAATGTGCTGGTAGGAGAGCGCCACCTGCTGACGGCGGCGGCCATGGCGAGCTTGATAGCCGATGCTGTGGCGGATGACCGAGCCGACAACCTTGATCACCGAGAGCGGCTCATTAGGAATGACCACATCAAAGAACTCATTTGGAATGTCCGTACGGTTGCCCTCGCCTTCGAAAAAGCCCGTGAATTCAGGGAGTCGGGTGGTGTAAGCGCTACCTGACCAGCATAGCTGGTAGCGGGCCGACTGCCCGGCATCATGAGCCAGCTTGGGGCGTCCAGATGTCACGCATTCGATGAGATGCCCGGCAAGCGCATCATCCAGGGCCTGACGGATCATGTCGCGGCTCACACCGGCCTTGTGCTCCAACTCGGAGTAGGAGACCTCAATCTGCTCCTCCTGCGGATTGCCATTGGCATCGCACCATCCGAGCGTCTTTCGCAGCAGGTAGGCTACGATGCGCACCACCCCACGGGAGAAGTGAGGGATGACGACATCAAAGAACTGGTTCGGTGTGTAGGTGGTGTTTGAGGTCGGAGCCTTGAAGCCTGGGAAAGAGGAAGAAGCCTGGGCGGGTGCCTGGTAGGGCTGGAGATGCAAGCGGATTTCAGTAGCCGGTGCTGGCATCGCTGTGTGCTAGAGCCTGATCACGGGCTCTGACTTGGCAGCCTCGACCTTGTGCTGCTCGGCGAGCCATTTGCTATACCAGCGCAGGATGGCGTTGATGATGAAGCTGCGGCTGCGCTGCTGTTCGCGTGCCAGTCCGTCGATGAACCCGAGCACATCGCTCTCAAATTTTACTCCCGCAGATTTGCGTGTGATTTTTTCCATGCCTCCATTTTACCATGAACGTGACACGAACGGTCACGTTGCCCTGTGGATAACCGAGGCCTGAAAACTTGGGCCGCCCGTAGTTTCTGACAGCCGGCACTGGTATCGAACGTGACTGCGGATGAAGTAAGCAAGAGCCTTGCGGCAAAGTGGGGAGGCGTCTGCGGGCTTCAGCCGTCAATGGCGCTGCTTGGGCGGAGAGAGAATCGCCTGGCTTGTCATTCGCGCAGCGATGCCAAGTGAGGCGGTTGCGGTGGTGCGTCGGCTTCACGCGCTTGGGATGGCGCAGATGATGAGGCTGCCGCAGGTACGGTTTGCATCTGAGCCATCTGAAGTGCCTCGCCATCCGGCTGGCTAAGGTGAGTCTGCGCGAAGAAGCAGACTGACCGCAGTGGGCAAGCTCAAAGCATTGAGGGCGTTGCGGGACACCTCCCGCTTGAAGGGGTAGCGGCCCACGCAGTAGCCGCTAGGGGAAAACATTCCCCCACAAGAAATGTAACAGATTCTAAATCCTCCAAAAGTCTCCCATATGTTGGAACCGCAACAGAACAGCCTCACAAGTGATCGGATTTGTATTTGATGACCTGGACTTTCTCCATTGTGACCAACCCGCCCTGCATTACGGAATCGAGGTATGGTAGAAGTCGCTGGATGTTTTCCTCGGTGTCCACAATCTCGATGATCAAAGGCAGGTCTTCGGAAAGCCGGAGAATTTTGGCAGTATGGAGGCGGCTGTTGGCACCGAAGCTCATGGGTCCACGCAGGACGGTGGCACCTGCAAGCCCAAGCTCGCGCGCTTTGAGCACAATGGTTTCATACAGGGGCTGATGCTCATGGCGGTCGCTTTCGCCAAGGTAGATCCGCAGCAGTTTTCCATCTTCAGGCAGGTGCATAAAGTTCAGCGGTTGAGTTGGGTGGCAAGAAAGTGACCGAGCCAGACGGCGAAGAGGCAGAGAGCCACCGAGCCAAGGATGTTCAGCCCGGCATAAAGCCATTCGGAATCACGTGCGAGGGAAAGAGTCTGCAAGCTGAAGGAAGAGAAGGTCGTGAAGCCTCCGCAGATTCCCACCATGAAAAAGGTGCGTCCTGCGGGCTTGACCAGCCACCGGCCATCGGTGTCGGTGCTTGTGGCAAAGAAGCCAATGGCAAAACATCCTATGATATTCACGACTAGCGTCCCCCACGGAAAAGTTTCGCCAAACCGATGCGCAATGATGCCTGAAAGCCAGTAGCGCAGGCCACCGCCTAATCCGCTGCCAAGGATGACGAGAAGAAAGTTCATCAGGCGGGACGGGCTCAACGCTTCAACAACAGCGCAGTGACAACTACTGCGGCACCTGCAGACCAGCCATTCTGACAAGCATGCTGCCACCATCGGACGAAAAAGCCTGCCCCGGAGGAATCACGATTCACATAAGTCAGCGCCAGGGATGTGACACTTGTTGCCAGCACAAAAAGGATGACGAGAGCGAAAAAAATCGACCATTTCATGACGGCGACAAGGCTGAAGTATTGAGTGAATCAACGGGTTCGCTGGGGGAAATGTCCTTTTCACTCAAGTGGCCAGGTGTCACGTCCCAGTGTTCGACGTGCTTGTAAATGATCACCTTGCCTTGAAGCAGCCGACCGTGATGGCGGCAGAAGTCTTCGAGGTGGTCTTTGCGGTCGATGATTTCCACACACAGCGCGAGGCTGGGGTTTGGTATCTCGGCTCCCGCTGCATGTACTTTGCCGCCTGCGGAAAAGCCGTAATGCGTCATGAAAGCGCTGGCGTTCATGAGGCCGTCCTTTTTGGCTGCATTGATGATGGCACGGTACAGGGGCTTCGAATTGAGCTTCTGCCAGAAGCCGCCGCTGGATTCCGTCTTCTCGCCGGGCGTGACGTAGATGCGGATCTTGCCCATCTCCTGGCTAATGATCTGGTGTTTCATGGGGACTACAGTGACTGGGGAGAAAACGATTATCCACCCGAGGAAATGTCATCAGCTTCGGGGTCGGGCTTGGAAATATCCGGCGTCATTCGGGGGGGCATGTTTCGCGCTTCACGCAGTGTGATGTCCCGCAGCGCTGGAAGCGTGCTTCTCTTGGCCACGCCGATGCGCTGGGAGAGGTAGATGCCCGAGTGCCCGCTGAAGAAGTAGGAGACAAAGCAGGCCACGGCGAAATAGATGGCGTAGTGCGCACCGAAGAGCTCGATGCCCATCACCGTGCACGCCAGCGGCGTGTTTGCCGCACCGGCAAAGAGCGCGATGAAGCCCAGCGCCGCAAACAGCGCTACCGGCTCGTGCATCACGCTTCCCAGCACATGGCCCAGCGTGGAGCCGATGAAGAACAGCGGCGTCACCTCGCCGCCCTTGAAGCCGCTGGCCAGCGTCACCGATGTAAAGAGCGTCTTCCACAGCCAGCTCAGCGGCATGGCCCCGCCCTCCTGAAATGAGGTGACGACGGACACCTGACCCCCGGGCGGAGGAATCACCCCTAGCCCGAGATAGTCTCGTGTACCCACCACAGACACCAGGGCAATGACCACCAGCGCCCCGAGCGCAGGCCGTAGCGGCGCATAGGGCACTAGCTGGCTAAAGAGGCGCTGCAGCCTGTGCGTCAGCTCCGAAAACAACTGACCACCCATACCGAAGACGATACCCGCCAGCGCTGTCTTGCTTAGCAGCACGGCATCGAATGCGGCATGAGTGCCCGCTGAGTGTGCTACGTCCAAATGATACACGGTGTGAAGCACGCCCCACGCCGAGCAAGTCGCATCACCAAGCACGCTGGCCACCAGCACAGGAATCAGCGCTTCGTATTGCATACGACCGACCACCAGCACTTCCATGGCAAAGATGGCTCCGGTGAGTGGAGTGCCAAACACAGCGCCAAATCCTGCCGCGATGCCGCACATCAGCATAAGCCGTCGATTCTCCTGCGCCATTCCGAACCATCGCGCCAGCATTGCTGCCAGACTGCCGCCCATCTGCACCGCAGTGCCCTCACGTCCTGCCGAACCGCCGAAGAGATGTGTGACCAGCGTGCCGATCAGCACCAGTGGAGCCATACGCGCGGGCACACCTCCGCCTGGCTGATGAATTTCATCAATTAGCAGATTGTTGCCCTTGTCCGATCCTTTGCCCATGTAGTGATATAAAAATCCAACGGCCACCCCGCCCAAAGGCAGAAACCAAAGCATCTGTGGATGCTGCCATTGCAGTTCGGTCACTTTGTTCAGAGACCACAGAAATAAAGCGCTTGCCGAACCCGCCACCACCGCCACTGGCAGCGTCAATAGTGTCCAGCGCAGAAGGTGGCCGATGTCTGTTAAAAATGAAGATCGAGTAGGAAACATGAGCGCGCAGCATAGTGACTTATTTTCCGCCTGCCAGCACGAGCAGACTGGGTGGTGTGGAGAATCGGTAGATGGGAGTGCTTTTCGAAAAAAGAAGCCATGTCACTTCTAGCTGGTTTCGGAATGGAGCTTAAGCCGGCAGATCATGAACGAGCCTAGGGCGAACAGTAACGCACTGTAGGCAAAAGCAATCTGCACGCCAAAAGCGGACCAAAGGAGCCCCACAACCGCACTGCTGATGAAGTCGCCAATACCATTGACCGTAGCAAGTGTGCCAAAAGCCATGCCGTGATGCGACTCGTCCACCAATTCAGCACAGAAAGAGTCCTCAAGGGCTTCCTCCGCCGCGACATGGATGCCGCCGAAAATAAAAACGAGCGCCAGTGTCCAGACACTCATCGGCGACACGATGATCATGAGCGCCATCACCGCCGCCAGTGCATATGCGGCCGCTAGCAGACGGCGCTTTTCGAAATGATCGGCCAGCCAGCCGGAGACGAAGGCGAACGTCGCGTAGAGCACGTTGTGCAGCACATAGAGTCCCACGGCGGTGCTTGCCGCCTTGGTCGCGCCGAGTTCCGGCGTGAGCTTCTGCGCCGCAAGGAGGATGAGCATGGAATGCGCGAAATCCCCCGCTCCGAACAGGCCGACGGCCACAAGAAATCTGCGGAAGCGCACCGGCAGGGCGCGCAATTTTTCACCAAAGGAAATGTGCGGCACTGGCGCACGCTCTTTTTCCTTCACGACAAAGGCGATCAATCCCGCTGCAATGAGGCCGGGGATGAGCGTGAGGGCAAAGAGTACGGGGTAGTTGTGATTCACCGCCGCGAGCAGGGCCAGTGCGGTCGCCGGACCGACCACCGCACCCAAAGTGTCCATCATTCGCTCGAAACCGAACGCACGTCCATAAGCCTCGCGGGAAACAGAGCCTGCGAGCAACGCCTTGCGCACCGGAGTGCGCACACCGCGCCCCAGCCAGGCGGTGGCACGCGCGGCGAGCACCTGCCATGCGTTCGTCGCGATTCCAAAAGCCGCAGTGCCCAGCGCAGTAATCAGATAGCCTGCCACGGCAATGGGTTTGCGACGTGGCAGGCGGTCGGTATAAAAACCGCTCGCCATCTTGGCAAAGCTCGACAGCCCGTCGCTCACGCCTTCGATGAGACCGAGCCACGCCGCCGCCAAACCCATGCTGGCGAGATATGCAGGCAGCAGGGTGGTGGCGATCTCATGCGACCAGTCGCTGAACAAGCTCGCCAGTCCGATGCCAAGAACCGTGCGGTTGAGCCATCGTGTCTGGTTAAACTGGGATGGAGTCTTCATTTTTTGAGAAAAGTCACGTCGAAGCGTGCCTTCTTCCCGAGTTCGTTCTCGATGGCAAGCAGACGGTTGTATTTGGCGATGCGCTCGGAACGGCAGAGGGAGCCGGTCTTGATCTGCCCTGCACCAGTGCCTACGGCAAAGTCAGCAATGAATGCGTCCTCCGTTTCACCGGAGCGATGCGAAATGACCGTGCCGTAACCGGCCTTCTGCGCCATCTTCACGGTTTCGAGAGTCTCGCTGACGGTGCCGATCTGGTTGAGCTTGATGAGGATGGCGTTGGCAATGCCGTCACGGATGCCTTCGGCGAAGATCCTCGGGTTGGTGACGAAATTGTCGTCCCCCACGAGCTGGATTTTTTTGCCGAGTGCTTTCGTGATCGCCACCCATCCTGCATGATCTTCTTCTCCCATGCCGTCTTCGAGCGAGACGATGGGATACTTCTTCGCCCACTCGCTCCATAGCTTGATCATCTCTGCAGGAGTCTTGCGCGATTTGTCCGACTTCTTCATCACGTAGCCGCCGTTGTCGAAGAACTCGCTGGCAGCGGGATCGAGGGCGATGGCGATGTCCTTACCGGGTTTGAAGCCTGCGGCTTTGATAGCTTCCACGATGACATCTATGGCATCGCTGTTGGTCTTGAGGTTCGGCGCGAAGCCACCTTCATCGCCCACTGAGGTCACGAGTCCGCGCTGATGCAGAATCTTTTTCAGCGCATGAAAGGTTTCCGCACCATAGCGCAGAGCTGCCGCAAAAGTCGGTGCGCCGATGGGGAATAGCATGAACTCCTGGAAGTCCACGTTGTTCGTGGAATGTGCGCCGCCGTTAAGGACATTCATCATCGGCATGGGTAGCAGATAAGCGCCTTTGCCACCGTTCAACTTGCGGATGTAAGCGTAGAGGGGTATCCCAGCATCCAACGCCGCCGCACGGCACACGGCCATTGACACGCCGAGAATCGCATTCGATCCAAGTTTGGATTTGTTCTCGGTGCCGTCGAGTTTGATCAGCCGTTCATCAATCGCTTTTTGATCTTGTACCTTCAGCCCCTTGAGCTTCGGTGCGATGTCCTTGTTGACGTTTTCCACGGCTTTCAGCACACCTTTACCACCGTAACGCTTCTTGTCGCCATCGCGCAGTTCCAGGGCTTCGCGAATGCCCGTTGAGGCACCGGATGGCACACAGGCCGAGGCGGTGACACCATTGTTGAGAGCAACCGTGACCATGACGGTCGGGTTGCCGCGTGAATCGAGGATTTCGAGAGCGGTAATGGATTTGATTTTGGACATAATGAATGGGCTTGGCGGGGCATTGTCCTACGGTAGAGGATTTTGTCTCTGCCAAAGTGAGGACCTCAATTATCATCCACCGCACAACAAGTCGTGATCCGGAGCCACATGCGCTTAGCAGACGGTGCCTTGCTTCAAGATGGAAGCCGATTAAAGTGGCGAAGAACTCACTCCGTCTGGCCAGTCCGCTTGAGGACCATTTTCAAAGCGGATATCAGCAGGATAACGCCCAAAAAGACCTGCAATGTCGAGCCAGACACGTGTCGCAGCATTTGACTCCCGGCCCATGCGCCCAGCGTGGAGCCCAATGTCATCCACATCATGAAAGGCCGCTCAGACACCACGTCGGCAAACACCGGGCGACGACGATAACGCACCAGTCCCACCAAGATCGTGGGAATGCTGATCGCCAAGCTCACGCTGCCTGCCTCTTTAATGTCCAGGCCGAAGAGCAGCACCAGTGTTGGGATGATCATCTCGCCACCTGCGACACCGAGAAGGCTGCTTGCCGCACCGATGCCAAGACCTGCCAGCAGACCAACCACCACACGCAGCGCAGGTGCCAGATGAAGCGTGCCCCCAGCAAAAAGCCAGTCATGGCCCATGAGCACCGCACTGAGAAAAACTAACAGTACGACCACTGTCCAAGTCAGCGTCCGCTCCGGCACCCGCGTGGCGAAGTGAACCCCTAGATACGAACCGAGGAGTGACCCTCCCAGGATGTTCAATGCCGAAGGCCAGTGTGCCGTCAGGCGATCCAGATGCTGCAGCCCGACCCGGAAAACCAATGATGCCACAACCGTCACGAGACTCACTATGAGATTGATCACGATGGCTGGCAGCAACCGGAAGCGGAACAGCCCGACCAGCATCGGCAGCCGAAATTCTGCACCACCCAGCCCAATCAATCCTCCCAGCATGCCAATCAAAGTGCCGCTGGAGATGGAATAGAGATTTCGAAGCCGGGTCGATTGCATCATGGATAAATGAATCAAGAGGAAGGGATGGCAATATTTGAAAAATCTCCAGGCCACTTTTCCTACCGCAGCACCCAGAAGAACAAGATGGCAATAGCAGTAGGCAACAGTGCGCCGAGAAGCAACCCCAACGGACTAATGCCTTCGTCTTCAAAAGCCTTGGCACTTTGCAGGATGCCAATACCCGCAGGATTGGGCGCGTTAGCGATGACAGTGAGACCGCCGCCAGTGACCGCTCCCGCAACAAGCGCGTATTTTAGGTCATCGCTGATGCCTTCGACCAGCGAGCCAAGGTAGGTGAGCGCGGCGTTATCCGTGAGGGCGGTCAAACCCGTGGTTCCGAAATACAAGGTGGCCCCATTCATGCCTTCAATCAGCGGCTTGAGCCACCAAGACTGCAACGACCCCAGAGTGACCAATCCAGCGAGAAAGAAGCCGACGAGCAGGCCCTCTCGCAGCTTCAAGTCGTCCTGATATTTGTTCGTGGCGGAGACCAGACCAAGGAACAACATGAACACGCCAAAGAAGACATCAGGATGATGGGCAAAGCCGACGACGGCGGCGAGAAAACCAAGATGCGCCAGAGTGAGCCACACCGGGATGGTATTATCCCTTTCATTCTGAACATTGATGTTTTGAAGCTCCCTGCGAAATACGATTGCGACCAACGCCGTCGAGACCACGCAGCTCGACGCGGCCTTCCAGCCGAAGTGAGTGAACATGAACAGCGAGTCCCAATTCCACTTCAATGCCACCATCAGCACAGGCGGCGCGGCAAAGTGCGTGAGCGTACCACCGATGGACACGTTCACAAACAGCAAGCCCAGCGTGGCATAGGCAAGCCTCAAACTGATACCACAGTCGAAGTAGCGGCGTTTCAGCAAGATCGCCAGCAGGGTCATAGCCGCTGGTTCTGTAATGAGTGACCCCAGCAGGCTGCCAACGGACAGTGCAGCGAGGTAAAATGCGATACTTTCGCGAAAAGGCAGCAGTCGTGCGATAAGGGAGATGAAATCCTCCGCCAGCCGCACCACAGGTCGCGTGGCCGCCACGACCATGACGACTAGGACGAACTTCGGCTCGGTGAAGTTCAGACCCTCGATGTAAACGACAGCGTCATGCACAGAGCCCTTCATGGCAGCGATGCCAGCAAACAACGCCCCTGCCCATAGCCCAAACACCACCTCTGTCTCTGCCAGGAAATGCAGCAGGTTCTCTGCAATGGATCCTTCCGGATGTCGGTGTGCCCAATGAGCGAAACGTTTGACGGAAAAAGTATGCAGAACAGCCAGGGCAAAGAGCGTGCTGGCAAGAATTTCGTTCGGAGTGGCGGTCATTGATAAGAAGATGGCGGGGTAATCTCTGGGCTGATCCACTCGCGCTTAGTGGCGTCGCGACTTAACCCGCACACAGTCCAACAGGGTAAAATCGAGACTTTATTGGAGAGATCAGGTCAGTAAGACCTTCTTCAAGTTGCCCTGCATGATCCGCATGGCAAGCAGAGTAGGAGAAATCGCAGCCAATTAGAGCATGCATCAGCAGCGCACTACCGAGTGGGCAAATTGAATGCTTATACTCTGGTTATATTGAAGAATCATCGGAGAAGTTCCTCTCCGCTGCTTTTTCGTCATTTCCTTTGTCAATGACAGAAAATCCACTGGCGAATAGCGTGTTGAGGATGGACTTTTCGGCGCTTCATGGCGCGGAGGATGCGGCGGTCTGCTCCACAATCTCCGCATCATTCTTCCACCAGCGAGGTCTGCCTGCCTTCCGGCGTGAAGACGATCTCGTATTTTCTGCCGTCTTTGGTGACGTTCATTTCATAGAGACGTGAGTAGAGGGGCGTGCTGGTCCGTTCGGTTTCGGTAATGGTACCAGCTGCGAGGGAGCTCCGGGCGTAGGCATCCTTAACAGCTTTGGGCGTCTGCTGCCAGGTGATGACTTCCTCGGTGCCGAGCCATGCACCGGCCCTGGAGTAAAGACCGTTGTATTCGTGGCCACCTAGCTTGTAGAGAGGGATGTAGTCGCCGTTTTCGATCTCCCAGCCGTGGGCGGTGACGCCGGGAACTTGTTTTTGGAATCCGGCGAGCACGGCAGGCGGAACTTTGCAGGCGCTAATCGGCTGTGCGCCACCTTTGGGCGTGGTGCAGGCGGAGATGGTTAGGGTGGCGACGGCGGCAATGATGACGATATGTATGTTCATATAGCTGCGGCTTTGGTCCGGTTGAGGAAAAGAGAATACACGGCGGGAGTGGCAATGAGGGAGAGGATGACGGAGATGCACAAAGCACCAATGACGGCGATGGCGAGCGGCTTGAGCATGTCGGCCCCGGCGGTGATGCCGAGCGTAAGGGGCAGCATGCCGAGAGCGGCTGCAAGCGAGGTCATGAGCACCGGGCGAAGACGGCGGCGGCCGGATCGGATGAGCGCCTCGTGCGGGCTGAGTCCTGTTGCCATGAGGTGATCCACCTGATCAAGCATGAGGATGCCGTTCTTTGCGACGATGCCGACGCCGATGATGGCACCGAGGAAGCTGACGATGTTCAAGGCGGTGCCGGTGAGCCAGAGCGCGAGCACGGTGCCGACCATCGCCAGAACGGAGCCGGAGACGATGGCGATGGGCTCGCGATACGAGCGGAACTCGATAAGGAGCACGGTGAAGACGAGCACAATGGCGAGCACGAGTACGACGAGGAGGTTGCGAAAGGCGGCCTGCTGCTCCTGGAACAGACCGGCGAACTCGACGACGCCTGGCGCGAGGCTTTTATCCTCGGCGAGCTTGGCGCGGATTTCCTTCATGGCGCTGCCAAGATCCCGCCCGTCAAGACGAGCGGAGACGGCAATGTCGGCACGGAGGTCGTCACGGCGGAGCTGAATCTGTCCCGCTTCTTCGACGATGTCGGCCACCTGCGAGAGCTTGACTAGCGGCGCGGTTGTTGCGGCGGCAGGCTGGTGTCCGCCTGCCTGTGGAGGCATGCTTTGCGGGACGGTGGCGGAGCGCAGCGGGAGATTGAGCAGCGTTTCACGCAGGTTCACATAGGCGGGATCGACGCGGACACGGAGGTTCACCACGCGGTCGCCTTCGAGTACGCTCGAAGCGATCTGTCCGAGAAGGGCGGTATTCACGGCAGCGCCGATGTCGTTAGTGGTGAGGCCAAAGCGCTGAGCATCGAGATGACGCACGCGGACATTGAGCGTGGGGCCGGTGTAGGCAAGGCCGTCGAAAGTGTCAACAACACCAGAGACTTCTTTAAGCTTGGCCTCGATCTCGGGGCCTTTGCGTTTCAGGAAGTCGAGGTCGGTGGAATAAACACGCACCTCGATGGGCTTTGGCGCGTAGGTGAGGTCGGCCACAAGATCGCCCAGCACAGTAGCGAAGGACAGCTCGAAGCGCGGCAATGCTGCGAGAAGTTTCTGGCGCAGCTCGGTGACGACTTCACTACTGTGGCGCTGGCGCTCCGGTTTGAGCTTCACGAGGAAATCGCCGAAGTGTGGATCGGCTAGCGCAAGGGCCAGACGAGCACCGGTGCGGCGGGAGTAGCTTTCCACCTCGGGGATGGCTTTGATGATTTCTTCCGCGAGTAGGAGCTGGCGGTTCACCTCATCGATGTCGGTGCCCCAAGGGGCGTGGTAATCAAGCACGAAGCCTCCTTCATCCATGACCGGCAGGAACTCGCTCTCCAGCTGATCATACACGATCCAGCCTGCATACAAGACTCCAACGCAGGCGAGCACGGTAATAAAGGAAAAGCGCAGTGCTGGCCGAACGGCGGCTTCATAAAGACGGATGAACAGGTGCATCAAGGCACCGCCTTCCTCCGCGTGAGCATCATGCGCAGCTGTCCCGGCTTTTGGTCCGCGCAACAGCCAGCCAGCGAGGCCAGGTGTGAGCGTGACGGCGAGCAGCAAGGAGGTGAGCAGCGAGACAACCATTGTCAGTGCCAATGAGCGGAAGAACACGCCGGAGATGCCATCGAGAAACGCCAGAGGTATGAATACGACTACAGGCGTGAGCGTGGAGGCAACAAGCGGGCGGAAGATGTCAGCAATACCCTGTTTGATGGCTTCAAGACGATCCATACCGCTCATCAGCCGCGTGTGGATGGCCTCGACGACGACGATAGCGTCATCAATGACGAGACCGATAGCCGCGGCTATGCCGCCGAGGGTCATCAGGTTGAAGCTGAGACCCACCAGCTTCATCGCCGCGAGCGTGATGAGCACAGTGACAGGAATGACGAAGACGGCCACGAGTGTGGTGCGCCACTGCTTGAGGAACAGGAAGATGATCACCACGGAGAGGATGAGGCCGATGACGATACACTCCCACACGGTATCGACGGAGGCTTTGACGAGCAAAGACTGGTCATAGAAGAAGGCGATCTTCATGTCCGGCGGCAGGTCTTTGCGCAGCTCGGCGATCTCCGCCTGAAGCGCGGTGGCGATGTCGAGCGTGCTGCTGCCATGAGGCTGCGCACGGAGATTGAGCAGCACGGCGGGCGTGCCTTCAGCGGTGACGACATTGAAGACCGGCTCGGGAGCGCGGGTCACTTGGGCGAAGTCCTTCACCGCGACGGGGCGGCCGTTGATGACGGCGATGTTGAGGTTCGCCACATCATCCTGCGTGCGCGCACGACCATCGACGATGGTGAGGTAAAGCGTGTAGTTTTCCGGGTGCATCCCGGCGGGGGCTATGAGGTTGTTTTGCATCAGCGCCAGGGTCACACGGTCAAGACTGAGGCCGCAGGCGGCGAGCTTGATGGGATCGACGAGGAGCTGGTATTCGGGCCGCCTGCCGCCCACGAGGTCCACCCGTGCCAGGCCGGGGATGCGCAGGAAGCGCGGCTTGATCTCATAACGCGCCGTCTCCCAAAGCTCGGTGATGTCGCGTTTGGCGGAGGTTAGGCTGACGCCGATGATAGGGAAGGCATTGAATGTAAGTCGCCAGACGGTGGTGGTGGCAGTGGGCGGCAGCGTGCTGCGAATCTGCGCCAGACGCCCGAGCACATACAGCTCCGCCTGCACCATGTCAGCGCTCCATTCGAAGAACACATTCACCTCCGCGCTGCCACGGCTGGTGGAGCTGCGCACGGTGAGCGCTCCGGGAATCTCCTTCATGGATTCCTCGATGGGCCGCGTGATGGTCGCCATCATTTCGTCCGCAGGCATGACGCCGTTGTCCACGAGAATGACGATGCGCGGAAAGTCCGTCTCCGGGAAGATGGAGGACGGCATCTGCAACGCGGAGTAAGCGCCCGCCAGACACAGCGCGAGCGTGATGAACACAATTGCCTTGGCGTGACGGATGGCGAAAGCACCGACGCCGGATGCGGTAGGGGCGGCGCTCATTTCGCTTCAGATGTAGGGTTGAGGATACGCACCTTCGTCTGCTCCGGCAGGGCAAACGCACCGATGGTGACGACGGTAGCGCCTTCACGCACGCCCTCGCCTTCCACCTCAATGAGTCCGCCTTCATGGAGACCAGCCTTTACCACTTTCTGCGTTGCGGTGTCGCCTTCGACGATGGCGAGCGTGCTTTTGCCAGATGGATCGGTGTAAACACTGGCACGCGGCACGGCGAGCCTGTCCACATGCTCCTCGACAACAATTTGCACGGAGGTGAACGCGCCGGGCCTCTGGCCGCTGCCCTTTGGCAGCATGATCCGCACCAGAACGGTGTCGGTCAGCGGGTCCACGAGCGAGCTGATGTAACTCACACTGCCTTCGATTGGCTGGCTCGCATTCACGGTACTCAGCATGGCCTTTTGTCCGGCCTTGACCACTGCGGCTTCACTGCGCGGTACATGCACGGTGGCAACAAGACGGTCCAAATCCACAATCTCGGCCAATGGCGTCACAATGTCCGCAGGCTCGCCCAGTCGTGCTACGAAATGAACGAGCGTGCCGTCGAGCGGTGCTTCCCCGCGAAGGAGAGACTGATGTACCTTCGCGGTAGCCAGATTGGTCTGCGCGGTGTTGAGCGCCTGCTCAGATTCGAGCAGGAGTTTCTCTGAGGTGCCTTCGAGGCCGATGAGCTTTTGCTGCCGCTCGCTGTTCTTTTTGGTGAACGCCACGGCCGACTCTGCATTCGCCACGGCAGAATCGACGGCGCGGCTGTCGAGCCGGAAGAGCACGTCACCCTTCTTCACCCGCTGTCCTTCGACACCGTTGATTTCGGTAATGATGCCCGCCATCGCCGGAGCCAGCTTGGCAGAAGCAGGTGGACGCCCGACGCTGTTGGGTTCCGGTTCGATCATGCCATAGGCCGTGAGCATGCGGCGCAGCGTGGTCTTTACCACGCGTGCGACCTGCACGGCAACCTCGGTTTGCACGGGAGCTTCTTCTTCAGCACGCAGCAGCGGCGTAGAAAGCAAAGGGATGAGGATGAGAGAATACAGTTTCATGATTTGGAAAATAGAGTTTTGATTCATGGCTCAACTGGTGAGTAGGTGCGGATCTCCGCCGTCTGGCCGTCACGTTGCGGCACAGCGAGGAACAAACGGTCAAGTTCCGGCACGAAAATGGAAGTGCCCGCACCTTTGGCTGTTGGGATACGCGAGGTGAACTCGTAATGATCTGCGTCGATCTGTTGCACGACATCAAGCGAACCATCGGCGCAGGAAATATAAATGAGGTGCCGCTTGGCATCGAACGAGACACCATCCGAATCCGGTGCAATGTCGATACTGGTGATGGATTTGCCCGACTGTGTATCAAACACCACAAGCTTGCCCGGTCCACAGCCGATAAAAAGGCGGTGTCGTTCTCGGTCGAAACCCATCGCTATGTTTTCCTTTGCCTCTGCAACCGGCCATGTCGCAATGACAGCCTGCTTGCTTCGGCTGATGACAGCGATGTGATTCGCCGTCGGCACGTTGACAAAAATTGAGTCTCCTTCGGCCTCAAACTGCTTCGGGAAATTAGCGAGTGGAATTTCAGCAAGCACCTTGTCCCTCTTTGCATCCACAATCGCGATGGCTCCAAAGTTCTTTCCCACACCAACAAAGAGCTGCGCGGTGTCAGCATCATAGCGGAGATTGTTGGCCTTCTCCTTGAACTCGATCACGCCGCGTGGCACATATGAATCGGAATCGAGCACCTGTAGTTTGCCATTACCATTGGCGATGTAGAGTTTTTTCAACTCAGGACGGAATACGACCCATTTTGGCTCATGCATGTTCTTGATGCTGTGCGCAAGTTTGCCTGTTTTGAGGTCGATGACTTCAGTGGTGCCATTGTCCTCTGCGTTCACAAAGAGCCGCTGCCCTGACACATCCGCTGCCATGAGGTCGAAACCGCCTTTGACCGCAGGGAGTGGAATAGTCTGCACTAGTCGTAGCGGCTCTGCGGCAAGGGCTGCTCCCGCAAGAAAAAAGGCCATGTTTATGAGTATGTGTTTCATGATGAGCATGTGTTGATGCGGGTTGTTATTCCTTGGCCTTGCCACTTTTGGGCTTCAATTGAGTTTTCCACTGCGGCATCCAGTCGGGCGAGTCAGTGCGTGCAGTTTTGAGATAGGAACTGATTTTTTCCGCAATGTCCGACTGCTCTGAGGCGACGTTGGTTTTTTCCGCGATGTCGTGTGCCGTATCGTAAAGGGCAATCGGGGCATCGGGTCCGCCAGCGCGAATGCCCTTCCACCGGCCCTGATAGAGTGCGGCTTGTTTGAAGCCACCTTCGTGAAACTCCCAATAGAGGAAGTCATGCTTTGGCTGTTTATCAGATTGACCGAACAGCGTCGGCACGAAGCTGATGGAATCAAGGTTGGCGGGCGGTGTGGTTCCCGCGAGTTCGGCGGCGGTGGCAAACCAGTCGCCGAAATAGGCAACGTGGTCGCTCACTGTTCCGGGCTTTACCTTGCCCGGCCACCATGCGATCAAAGGAATGCGGATGCCACCGTCATAGAGGCTGCGTTTGATACCGCTGAACTGGCCGGAGGGCTGGAAGCGGGCAAGGTCATGGCTGCTTTCGTTGTGCGGGCCGTTGTCGCTGGTGAAGATGACCAGCGTGTTTTCTGCGATGCCGAGCCTTTGAATTTCGGCCAGCAGGTGGCCAACATAACCATCAAGCCGTGTGATCATTGCGGCCTGTCCTTTGTCCGGGGAGGGCCAGTCTTCGGCTGCATATGGTGCGTAATCGGGAACCTCCGCGCCGTCCCTGAGTTCTCGCGTGCGTTCGTTGTTGGCGTGTGGCACCACCATGCTCCAGTAGAGGAAAAACGGACGCCTTTTGTTCTCGCCGATGAATTTGAGGGACTCTTTGGCAAAAAGATCATCCGCATAAACTCGCGGCTCGGTGGCATAGCCGCCGCCAGACTCACCGACAGGTTTTACCACATTCGGTAGCGTGCGCTGGCTCGTGTCATCCCAAAGATAATCAGGGAAGTGATTATGCGCGTGGTGCTGGTTGAGGTAGCCAAAGAAGCGTGTGAAGCCCTGGCGTAGTGGCAGACCGCTCTCTGCCACACCCGCATCGCCTAGGCCCCATTTGCCCATGAGAGCGGTGGTGTAGCCTGCTTGTTGCAGCACCTTTGCCACTGTCACATCACTCTCGCGCAATGCCTGTGCGACGGGGTGTGCCCGCCCTGCATTCCCACGCACGCGCGTGTGGCCATGATGCAGACCCGTCATGAGCACGCTGCGCGAGGGTGCGCAAACCGTGGCCCCGGCGTAGAAGTGCGTAAAGCGCATGCCCTCGCGTGCCATGCGGTCAAGGTGCGGTGTTTGGATGACCTGCTGGCCGTAGCAGCCAAGATCGCCGTAGCCGAGATCATCGGCCATGACCCAGATCAAATTGGGTTTGTCGGCTGCCAACGAGTGGGCAGCTGCGAGGAGCAGAAGCGGTATCAGACGAAGCGACATTTCAGAGAAGGGTTTACTTCACATGACGCAGCGGCATCTGGAGCGCTGCTTCGAGCTGGCCTGCCGCTGTCTGTGCCTCGACACGTGCGGTCTGCAGTGCGAGATCGCTCGCGCTGGCCTCGATGCGCCGACGTACCAGATCAAGGGGAATGAGTTCGCCAGCCTCTACCATCTTTTGTGCAATCTCGCTGGAATGCTTGGACTCATCGGCCAGACGTGAGGCAGTGCTCAACTTGGCAAGCGATGCCTGGTAGGCCGCATGAGCAGATCCCACCTCCGCGATCACCGCCGCCTGCCGGACCTCGAAGGTCGCAGCAGCCAGTTCACGCCGAGCCTCCGCCTGGGCAATGGGGCCACGATTTTGGTTCAGGGGAATTTCCATCGTCAGTCCCAGCTGCCAGCGTTCCTGGCCGGAGTTGAAATCATAGCCGGGGCGGATCCCCACATCAGGATACTGCTTTGCCAGCTCCCATCTGAGCGCCGCCTCACTGGCCGCATATTCTGACAGCAAAGCCATGAGGTCCGCTCGTGTGGTGAGCGCTTTTCGGCGTGCGGTAGTCGCAGGCATGATGGGAAGTTTTTCAAAGTCTGAAAAATCCAGACTTGCGGCATTCAGTGCGGAGATGGGAACGCCTACCGCGCCAGCAAGCTGCTCCCTGGCAGTGGCGGCCTGCCTCTCAGCATCATGCAGCGCCAGCTTGGCACGGTTCAGGGCAAGCTGCGCCTGGGTGATCTCAAACATCGCCGCCTCGCCTTCCTCCACCTGCGCGCGGAGTTTGTTGAGGGCGTCCTCATGCAAGGCCGCCTCTTTTGTCAGAAGCGTCGTGTTCTGATGCGCCGCATACAGGCTGAGCATGGCTGTGCGCACGCGGGTGCGTGCATCCCAGGCGCGTGCCGACACACGCCAGCGTGCGGCCTCGGCGGCGGCCAGCGCCTGCGCGGTGCGCTTTCCTCGTTTGCCTGCGGTTTCAATAGGGAAAGTGACGTTCGGGCCGAAAAACCACGGCGTGTAAGGAATAGAACTCAAGCTGCTGTTGCCAATAAACTGCTGCAAGTAGCTGAACACCGGATTGGGGCGCATCTTGGCCGTCTTGATGGCGGCTGCGGCCACATCGGCTTCTTTGCGTGCCAGGGCCACATCAGGGTGAAAGTAGGCGGCTGTCAGCGCCAGCTTGTTCACATCCCATGCGCCGCTAGTTGCCGCGTGCTCGGCCAGAAAGGCTTTCAGACCCGGATCACTCAGTCTGCGCCCGGCGAAGGCGCGTTCGCTGGCAGTGGCGGAGAGAGGTTTGGGGGTGAATTGCTTGCACGCAGGCAGGCAGCACAAAATGAACAGGGTGATACAGGGATACTTCATGCAGGGCGTGGTTAACGCCCCCAGTAATCCTCACATCTCATCGATTCCACTCTTGGAGTCTTAAGTGACAGCTCTTTCATCTTTCAGATGAGGGCTGGTAGTAGGCTGACCGCAATCCGCGTTTTACTGCCCCCCAATGTGGTAAAGGATATTTCACCACCGTGAGCATGAACAATGGACTGGGCGATGCTGAGCCCAAGGCCGCTGCCTTCAGTGCCGCTGCCGTGCGCGGTGTCTCCACGGAAAAAGCGCTCAAACACGCGGCCTTGCTGCTCTGGCTGGAGCAGGCTGCCGGTGTTTTCAATGCTGAAAATCGCCCTGTCATTTCTATAAACCAGCCGAATGACCACCGAGCCACCGGCATGGTTATGCTTCACGGCGTTGTCTGCGAGGTTGAGCAAAAGCTGACGGATTCTCATGCGGTCTGCATTGAGCCGACACGGCTCGCATTCTGCCAGGTCCACGCTGATGGAGCAGGGGGAGGCTAGGACGGCCGTCTCTTCGGCGAGATCTTGCACGAGTTCATGGAGATCCAGCGTCTCCAAGCTGAGCGACATCTGCCCCGCATCTGCACGGGCGAGAAAGCTGAGCTGACCCACGATTCCCGAAAGGCGCTGCACTTCCTCGATCATCGACACGATTTTTTCACGCGCCAAGTCACTGTTCATATTAGGGGTCAGCATCTGCTCCAGGGTTCCGTGCAGAATCGTCAGCGGCGTCTTCAGCTCATGCGAGGCATGCAGTGTGAACTCACGCGATTGCGTGAAGCTGGCACCGAGGCGATCTTTCATTCGGTTGAAAACAGCGGCCATGCGGTCCAGCTCATCCCCGCTGCCGCTCAGCGCCACAGGCTCGGTCAGATTGGAGACGTCCGTCTTTTCAAGCGCCACAGTCAGATCATGAATAGGCCGGAGGGCGCGGCGCATGAGAAACACGCCTGCAATGACACCGAGAAGCACCGCAGGCAGACCGGCATACATCACAATCTCCAGCGCCTCTTCAAACGGACCGTTCTGGTTTGTCACCGCCTCAATGCCGCCCTCACGCACCCGTTCGATTTGGTTGTGAAATTCAGCCCAGCTCCAGTACCCGACCAGCCCCAGGGAGCCAAGCAGCGCCAGGGTGTAAAACAGGAGAATGCGGTTGAGCAGGGTCATGGCTGAATGCGGAGGGCGTAGCCCAAGCCGCGCACGGTTTGAATCAGCGGAACGGCGTGATCGCGATCGATCTTTTCACGCAGACGGCGCACATACACATCCACCAGATTGGTGCCCGGATCGAAGTCATACTCCCAGACGGCCGTGATAATGTCCCGGCGGCTCACCACACTGCCGTCAGCCTTGAGCAGGCACTCCAGCAGCAGGGCCTCGCGGGAGGAAAGCTCCACGCGCCTGCCCGCACGCCTGGTCTCGCGCGTGATGGGATCGTAGGTCAGATCTCCCACCGTAAGCCGTGCCGGCTTGGCGAGACCTTTTCTTCGCAGAAGGGAGCGCACCCGCGCCAGCAGTTCTGAAGTCGCAAAAGGCTTTGGCAGGTAGTCATCTGCCCCGGCGTCCAGCCCCTCCACGCGCTGTTCCACCTCGCCACGGGCGGAAAGCATCAGTACTGGCGTGGCAGAACCTCGGCGCCGGATCTCACTCACGAGGCGAAGGCCGTCCAGCTTTGGCAGCATGATGTCGCAGATCAGAACATCAAACGATCCGCCGAGGGCCTGTTTGAGCCCGGCTTCACCATCCGCCGCACCGGAAACAGTAAAGCCCGCCTGCGACAGCACATCGGCCAGCAATGCGGCAGTCTTTTTTTCATCTTCGATCACCAGAACATTCATGAGGTTTGTAACAGCCAATCGATTCTAAAGACCATCCAAAAAATGACGAAGTTTAGAACGGCTAAATTTAATGAGTCTGACTCGTAGCCGGATGAAGAGTGTTCAAATGAAAATACCGTAATCACACCAACTTTACTGCATTCGACTTTGAGAACTGACTCGAACACCTTCCAATGAAACTAATTCACATCTGGCATACCATGCGCCTATTGCCGGAGACACGCCAAGGAACAGCCGAGAGGTAGGACATCGGAGGTCACTCGTCATATGCAAGCGGACTCAATCAATGCCGAAAAAGGTAGCAGTTCTGCCACCATTACCTTGGCTGCCGTCTATACATGGGTGTAAAAATGCCAACTCCATATTTCAGACTTGTCTAAGGTTGGAATCGCCTGCATTCGGCCTCCGGATCAAATCCTAGGTACTCAAGCAGCACCTCTCGATTGTGCCCAGTAGGTGGGCATTTGTGCAACTCCCAATACTTGAGCGCGCCATGCGAAACTCCAATTTTTTGAGCTAGTTCCTTCATTGTCAAATTCTCCTCCAGGCGCTTCCCCCGCACATAATCCGCCAGGCAGACGGGCTTCAAATGCCTGTCCGACCGCAACCACCAACGACGTTTATATCGCTCCAAATGAACACTCAAACGCCGCTGATGAAAAGCCAACAAACGCATCCGGCTCGCGTGATTCAGAAAGTCACCTTGTTTGATGACACCGAGAAAGTATTTGGGTAAATCAAACCGATGAATGAATGGCGCTTCTACTGCGAAAAAACTGATCCGATTCCTTTGCCGCCTAAATATACTTTTCCGCAGGCGTTCAACTACCTGAACGAAAAAGGAAATTCGTTTTATATTCTTGAGGCACCAAATGGAGACTATATCCAATGTGGAGGCGGAAGGGAACGATGCACTGTCGAAATCAGGCGATACGAGGATCAAACTCGGAAGACATACAAACATTCTGTCGTGGGATTAACCCCAACAGTGTCGGAAACCACTTCAATAGAAATGACTCAAGGCGCAGTGATTGTGCGGACCTCGGAAGTCTTAAGCCGCTGGCAGGCAATACAACTGTTTGACAGCTTTTTTCAGAATAGGGAATTGCCCAGTTGGGCACAACTGAGACAGGTCGATGTGTAAGCAGGTAGTTATTGCTTCAGTTCGCAGCATTATTTGATCTCAATGCTTCACCGAGCAGCCTGGACCCACGGTCTGGAAGAAATCGTTGCCCTTGTCATCGATGAGGATGAAGGCGGGGAAGTCTTCGACTTCGATCTTCCAGATGGCCTCCATGCCGAGTTCGGGGAACTCGACGACTTCGACCTTCTTGATGTTTTCCTTGGCGAGGATGGCGGCGGGGCCGCCGATGCTGCCGAGGTAGAAGCCGCCGTGTTTTTTGCAGGCGTCGGTGACCTGCTGGCCGCGGTTGCCCTTGGCGATCATGACCATGCTGCCGCCGTGGCTCTGGAAGAGATCGACGTAGCTGTCCATGCGGCCGGCGGTGGTGGGGCCAAAGCTGCCGCTGGGCATGCCTGCGGGTGTCTTGGCGGGACCGGCGTAGTACACGGGGTGGTTCTTGAAGTAGTCGGGCAGGGGCTTGCCGGCATCGATCATCTCCTTGAGCTTCGCGTGGGCGATGTCGCGGGCGACGATGATGGGGCCGTTGATGAGGAGGCGGGTGGTGGTGGGGTACTTGCTCAGCTCGGCACGGATCTCGGCCATCGGGCGGTTGGTGTCGATGCGCACGGCGTTGGTGTCCTTGCGGTGGCGCAGTTCCTCGGGGATGTACTGGAGCGGGTTGGTTTCGAGCTTCTCGATGAAGACGCCCTCCTTGGTGATCTTGCCCTTGGCCTGACGGTCGGCCGAGCAGGAGACGCCGATGCCGATGGGCAGGGAGGCGCCGTGGCGGGGCAGGCGGATCACGCGCACGTCCAGCGCGAAGTATTTGCCGCCAAACTGCGCGCCGATGCCGCACTCGCGCGCGGCCTGCAGCATCTGGGCCTCCAGCTCCACATCGCGGAAGGCGCGGCCGTGCTCGTTGCCGGTGGTGGGCAGGTTGTCGTAGTACTTGGTGGAGGCGAGCTTGACGTGCTTCATCGTCGATTCCGCCGAGGTGCCGCCGATGACGAAGGTCAGGTGGTAGGGCGGGCAGGCGGCGGTGCCGAGGCTCGTCATCTTGTCGCTGAGGAACTTCACGATGCTCTTCGGATTGAGCACGGCGCGAGTTTCCTGATACAGGTAGGCTTTGTTGGCCGAGCCGCCGCCTTTGGCGATAAAGAGGAACTTGTACGCATCGCCATCGGTGGCGTAGAGGTCGAGCTGAGCAGGCAGGTTGGTGCCGGTGTTCTTCTCGTCGAACATGTTCAGCGCGGCGTTCTGGGAGTAGCGCAGGTTGTTCTCGGTGTAGGCGAGGTAGACGCCCTTGGACAGGGCAGCCTCATCCCCGCCGCCGGTCCACACCTGCTGGCCTTTTTTGCCCATGATGATGGCGGTGCCGGTGTCCTGGCAGAAGGGCAGCAGCCCTGCGGAGGCCACATCGGCGTTTTTGAGCATCGTGAGAGCGACCATGCGGTCGTTCTCGCTGGCCTCGGGGTCATCAAGAATGGCAGCCACCTGCTTGAGGTGCTTGGGGCGGAGGAAGAAATTGATGTCGTGGAAGGCCTGGTTGGCCAGCAGGGTGAGCGCCTCGGGATTCACGACGAGGACTTCCTTCTCGCCGAATTTCTGCACGGAGACGTGTTCCTTGGTCAGCAGACGGTATTCAGTGTCGTCGGTGCCGAGTTCGAGGAGTTCCTGGTAGTGAAAGGGGGGCGTGGGCATGGGGAGGGAGGGGCAGTTTGAAATAGGATACGAATCTTCAAAGCGCAAAAACAGGCTTCTTCCAGATGGGCACGCTGGTTTTGATCTCCTTCAGGTACCAGCGGCAGAGGTCAAAGGACTCGGCGCTGTGCCTGGTGTGCACGCGGATGACGATGCTGGGCTGCTCTGCTGCCACGAAGCCGAGGCGGTGCTGGATGAAGACGCGGTGCGGGCCGTGCTCACTCTGGCCGCGGTCGATCAGCTCCTGGAGCATCTTTTCCGCCATGGGCAGGTAGGCGCTGTAGTCGATGCCCGTTATGGCCCGCCCGTCCTCCTGGCCGCGCACGACGCCGAGAAACTGAGTCTCGGCCCCCTCGCCCGGCTGGAACTCGGCGGGGGTGGTGGGAATGGGATCGGTGCTGAGAATGAAACTGGCAGGAGGCATGAAGTGAGGAGCAAAGAACTACCACAGAGTGCACGGAGAGGCACAGAGTTCCTGCTTTATGAATCTATGTTTCTCCGTGCACCGAGGGGTGAGCTTTTTCGGGACTCAGTGTCGCGCATGGCCGATTCCTCCCAAAACTTGTCCGCTCGCACCGGTTTCTGATAGCGTTTGGTTCTCACAACCATGAAACGCCTGCTCCTTCTCGCTTTCGCTGCGGCCACGACCGTTCACGCTGCCACCCAGATCACCTGGAAGCGCCAGCAACTGCATGGCGACTTTTATTCCGAGGGTGCCGCCATCGGCGACATCAATGGCGACGGCAAGTCGGATGTGGTGGCCGGACCGTTCTGGTGGGAGGGGCCGGCTTTTGAAAAGAAGCACGCCTACTACGAGCCAAAGATTTTCAGCATCAATGGCTACTCGGACAACTTCTTCGCCTACGTGCAGGATTTTAACGCGGACCAGAAGAACGACATCCTGATTCTGGGTTTTCCCGGCAAGGAGGCGCGGCTCTATTTGAACCCCGGCGTGAATGACGACAAGCCCTGGCCCATGCACATCGTGGCGGATGTGGTGGACAATGAGTCGCCCGTCTTCACCGACATCACGGGGGATGGCAAACCGGAGATCGTGTGCAGCACAGGGGGCAAGTTTGGGTGGTTCGCGCCGAACTGGGAAAAGCCGACGGAGAAGTGGCCCTTCGTGGCGGTGAGCGATGACATGAAGGTGGCAAAGTTCACCCACGGCCTCGGCGTGGGAGATGTGAATGGCGATGGCAAGCTGGACCTGCTGGAGGCGCGCCGCTGGTGGGAAAACAAGCCCGGCTCCGCGACGTGGGAGCAGCACAACTTCGCCGCCGGTGTGGGCGGCGGGGCGCAGATGTTTGCGTATGATTTTGATGGCAACGGCACGCAGGACGTCTTCACCAGCCTCGCGGCACATCGCTATGGCGTGGCGGTGTTTTTGCAAAACAAGCCTGCGCCTGATCAGCCGAACTGGCAGCGCATCATGCTGGCCAGCGAGCAGCCACAGGACAACGACTATGGCATCGTTTTCTCCCAGCCGCATGCGGCCTACCTGGCGGACATGGATGGGGATGGAGTGAAAGACATCGTCACGGGCAAGCGCTACTGGGCGCACAACGGGCATGATCCTGATGAGCGCGGGCATCGTGTCATTTACTGGTATCAAACCAAGCGCGATGGCAAGGGAGGCGTGGATTTCGTCCCGCATCTCGTTGATGCCGAAAGCGGCGTGGGTGTGGATGTGCAGGTGGGTGATGTGAACGGTGACAAGCTGCCCGACATCGTGGTGGGAAACAAAGCCGGTGTCTTCATTATCACGCAGGAGCGCAAGGAGAACACGGCGGACGTGACTCCGAAGAAGATGTACGGACCGGCGCTCATGGCGCAGAAGGATTATGCCAAAGGCCAGTCTCCCCAGGATGCGCTGAAGGCGCTGCAACTCCCTGGCGGATTCAAGGCAGAACTGATCGCCGCAGAGCCGGATCTCGTGCAGCCGATTGCGTTCACGTTTGATGAGCGCGGGCGCATCTGGGTGGTGGAGGGAAACAGCTACCCCAAACCGCGCGAGGTGGGCGCTGGGCAGGACCGCATCAAGATTCTCGAAGACAAGGACGGCGACGGCGTCTTTGAGACAAAGAAGATTTTCTGCGAGGGGCTGAATCTGGTGAGCGGCATCGAGCTGGGCTTTGGCGGTGTGTGGGTCGGGGCCGCTCCGTATTTGATGTTTATTCCGGATGCGGACAAGGATGATCGCGCCGATCCCATACCTGATACTACTCGTGTAACCAGTGGCCAGCGGGGGCCGAGCAAAAAGCCAATCACGACCGCGCAAATCGATCATTTGCTTCAGCCGCAAGTGCCCGGCCTGAACTTCACCGCCTACGCCCTGCTCGATGGGTGGGGCAGCCAGGACACGCATGAGACGCTGAACAGTTTTATCTGGGGCCCGGACGGCTGGCTGTATGGATGCCATGGCGTCTTCACGCACAGCCGGGTGGGCAAACCGGGGACGCCGGATGATCAGCGCAAGCCCATCAACGCCGGAATCTGGCGCTATCACCCGGTGAGGCATGAATTCGAAATTTTTGCCGAAGGCACCAGCAATCCCTGGGGGCTGGACTATGACCAGTACGGCGAGTTCTTCGTAACCGCCTGCGTGATCCCGCACCTCTACCACATTGTGCCAGGGGGGCGCTACCAGCGGCAGGCGGGGCAGCATTTCAATCCGTATACGTATGATGACATCAAGACCATCGCCGATCACGCGCACTATGCGGGCAGCGCGCGTCCTGATGTGACCTTCGACAAGACCACCGGTGCCGGCATCATGAATGACGACACCAATGCGCTGGGCGGCGGGCATGCGCACTGCGGTCTGGCCATCTATCAGAGCAGCCTTTTCCCGCCGACGTATCGCAATCAGCTCATCTTTGGCAATCTGCACGGGCACCGGCTGGTGACCAACTACACGGACCCGCACGCCAGCAGCTACATCGGCAAGCACGGCAGCGACTTCATGCGTGCCAATGACATGCATTTCATCCCCGTGACTCAGAAGGTGGGGCCTGACGGTGCTTTATATGTGAGCGACTGGAGCGACCAGCAGATCTGCCACCGCGGCAGCAATGCGGTGGAAAACTGGGACCGGAGCAACGGGCGCATCTACCGCATCAGCTACGACGGCTGGAAGCCGTGGAAGGGCGATCTTGCGAAGGAGAGTGATGAAGCGCTAGCCAAGCTCGCGGTGCAGACGGGGAACGAGTGGGAGTCGCGCATGGCGAGGAGGGTGCTGATGGAGCAGCGGAAGAAGAACAATGCAATCGAGCCAGTAAGTAAACTTGCGATGGATCTACTGAAAGATGCAAAGAAACCAGTCGCATCATTGCGGGGACTTTGGTTGTTAGCCGCAGGATACGTCCCATCTCAGCCACCAATCCAGTTCCGAACCCTCGATCTCTATTTCCATTCAGATGAGCGAGTCAGAATGTGGGCTTGGAGGCTGCTGTCCAACGAGGAGTGGATGTTTAATGGAACTCTCGGTTATCTTATTGAAAACGGTCGTAACGCACCGAAGGAGCGCAGCAAGCTTTATGGGCGGGAAAATGTCCCTTCCTTGTCAGATGCGCTAATGAAGGAGACATCAGTGCTTGTCCGACGTGGTGCCGCATCCTGTCTGCAACGGATTTCTTATTTGCCGAATCGAGCCCCCCTCGCCAGTTCTCTGCTATCCCACGGCGAAGACAAGGACGATCCGATGATCCCGCTGCTCATCTGGTATGGCATCGAGCCCCTTGTCGGGGCCGATCCAAAGGTGGGGCTGGAGCTGGCTGCAGTGTCGAAGCTGCCGAAGGTGACGGAGTTTATTTATCGCCGTCTGTCGTCGGATGATACGGGGCGGGCGTCGGTGCTCTCCGAACTCACGAAGGAGCCGGATGCGGCGAAGCGCGAGGCGACGCTGGGGATGATCCTGAGCAGTGCGCGGGGTGCGGGCAAGCTGAGCATGCCAGCGGACTGGGCGGCGACTGCGGCGAAGCTGAAGACGGGCGCTTCGGGGACAGCGGAAAAAATGGTCAGTGAACTGAGCGCGTTGTTTGGTGATGCGGAGGCGCTGCAAGCTTTCCGCAGCCAGCTCGGGTCTGCTACGCTGGACACGCCTGCACGTGAGAAGGCGCTGGCGGTGCTGCTGCAGTCTCAGGACACGGCGACGGCGAAGCTCCTGCAACAGATCGTTTCTGACCAGGGCACTCCCGCCTCGCTGCGGCGCAAGGGCATTCAGGCGCTGGCCTCGATCAAAGATGCGGGCACGCCGAAGGTGCTCGGGGCGCTGCTGCCGAAGCTTTCTGCCAATGAACTGCCCGATGCGGTCAACACGCTCGCTTCGACAAGAGAAGGCTCCAAAGAGCTGCTCAAAGCCGTGGAGGCCAAGGCGGTGCCTGCCACGGCGCTCTCGCCCTTCCTGGTGCGCCAGCTCACGGCTTTTGATGATCAGGAGATCAACGCGCTGATCAAATCGGCCTGGGGCGATGTGAACGCGCCGAAGGCGGACCTGGGCGAGCGGACGAAGAAGTATCGGGAGCTGCTGACGACTGCGGCTTTGGCGAAGGGGGATCTGGCGAAGGGCAAGATGCTTTTCACCATGACCTGCGGGCAGTGCCACAAGCTCTTTGGCGAAGGCCAGAGCGTGGGGCCGGACATCACGGGCAGCAATCGCGCGGACCTGAACTACCTGCTCGAAAACGTGCTCGATCCCAATGCGGTGATTGGCAAGGCCTACCAGCTCAACCTCTTCACCATGAAGGACGGTCGTGTGATGAGCGGTGTGATCAAGGAGGAAACGCCAGCCACCGTGCGCATCGCCATGATGGGTGGCGTGGAGTTTACTCTGCCGCAGCCGGACATCGCGAAGCGGGAGGTGTCGAAGCTGAGCACGATGCCGGAAGGATTGTTCGATGCTCTGAAGCCGGAGCAGGTCATTGATCTCGTGAAGTACCTTCAAAGCGGTGCGTCCGGACCGGCCAAAGGCGCGACCACAGTCCCCGGAGCGATTGAGGGCGAAGGGCTGAAGGTGCTGAACAAAACCGGCGGCAATGCGAAGCCGCAGGGCATGGGTGGCTTTGGTGCCGAGTGGAGCGGTGCCTCGCAGCTCTGGTGGACCGGTGCCAAACCCGGCCAGAAACTCGCGCTGGCGCTGCCGGTGAAGGAAAAGGGCAAATACGCTCTCAAAGCTGCACTGACGATGGCCCGCGACTACGGCATCATCGATGTCTCACTCGATGACAAACCCGTGGCCAGCGGGTGGGACGGTTACAACGGCCCCAAGGTGATCCACAGCGATGAACTCGATTGGGGCACGCATGAGCTGAGCGCTGGGGAACACCAGCTTACCTTCACAATTGCCGACAAGCATGCGGATGCGGTGCCGGGTTACATGGTGGGTCTGGATTATGTGAGGCTGGAGAGGAAATAACCCTGAGTATTCTGAATGCCTGAATCGTAAATTTCAGCTTATCAGGGGGGGGGGCGATTATGGGCTCTCAACAATTTTGACCCGTGCGAAGCGGGCGGGCACATCATTCAAACTGACGCTATCTTCCCAGGTGACTCGTTCAAAATTGGCGTCGATTGCATTGACCTGAACCTGGGACCCTGCTGGTGCAAAGCTGCTCAAGTCACTGCAGAATTCAACTTGGTAGGACACGCCCGGAGTGCTGGACGCTGTGCGCCGGACGAACTCGACTCGCAGGCGCTGGGTGGCTGGATTCACTGTCGTCGTTGGCAGACCACGGTTTCCGGTCCCTGGCTGCACATGTGTGATGCCGTCTGAAGACTGCATGTTGAAAGCGTATTTGGCGAGATTGGGAATGCCATCCACGCCTGCTGCGGTGCTCGCCGCACTGCCAGTAGTAGCTGTCGTGCCATAATTCTGCAGCCTCCATTCGGCAAGACGGCTGAGTGTTGTGGCCAGCGATGTCGAGCTTGGCGCTGACACCCCTCCAGCATTTGCCGCACGAATTCGGTATTGATACCAGGTGTTTGGAGCCAGCCCGGAATCCGTAAAAAAGGTCTGGCTGACACTGGTCGTGGCGATCTGTGTCCAGCTGCTGCCGTTCATCGTGCGCTCGACGACATAAGAAGATGCCCCTGTGACTCCTGACCAGAAAACGGCAATGTCACTGGAGGAGTTTGGACTGGTGAGGATGAAAGGAGGAGTAGCTGGTGCAGGCGGCTGGCCAGAGTAGATGAAGAGATCCTCCAGAGCCCAGGTGTCGTTGGTGCCGCCGCTGTTCGAGAGCTGTCGCCACCGGAATCGTGTTGCCGAGGACACAGCAGCTTGCGGCACCTGGATGAAAAGCGGTGTCCATGAGGAATAGTTGGGATAGACGGTGTTTATGGACTGGAAAGTTGTCCACGTCGTGCCATCCAGGCTGTATTCCATCACCAGGGTTTCACCCGTCTCCGAATTGTTCCAGTAGGTCAGTCCGTCCACGGTTTGATTGCCGGCACGGAGCTTGAACTCAAGATAACCGGTCTGGATGATGTTAAGCGGCACTGTGGCGGCTGCGCGTGTTCCGGTGCTGCCAAACCACAAGGCATTGCTGCCAAGGAAACCTGCCCCGCCATTGGTGGGTGCGCCACTGGTGACCGATGCCCATACCGTGGAGTCGAGCCCCGGATCAAAATCATCTTGAGCGATGCAGGCGAGGTCCACCGGGGTTCCTTTGACTTCGGCTGACGCCGTTGAGAGGCCAACTGCATTCACGGACGTGACTCGGTACGAGTATTGAATACCTGTCGTGACCGTCGTGTCATTGAAGACAGTCACATCAGCGGTCACGGTTCCCACCTGCTGCCATGAGAGCGGATCGTCAGTGCGCCTTTCGATGATGTAGCCGGTTTCATTGAGAACATTTCCCCAGCTGATCTGCAGCTGGTTGGCGGACACCACGCGCGCCATTGAGATAGAAGGAGTTGAGGGAGGGGTGGGAGCAGGCGTCGTATTGCTGATGGTATAATATGAGGAGGTTCCGGCAGAGTTGACCGCCTTGATCCGGTAGTAGTACAGTGTGTTGGCAGCTACGGATGTGTCATTGAAGCTTATTGTGTTGGCCGCGAGCGTGGCCAGCACAGCCCATGTTCCCGAGCTTGTGGGGGATCTTTCCAAAACATAAGTGTCTTCAAAGGAGACATCCGTCCAGGCAAGACCGACCTGATAGTAGTAGTTAGAGGCCACATAGAAGATCGAAGGGGTTGCGGGTGGTGCCAGCAGGGTCGTGGCGGTGACAATTTCGCTGTAGCCGGAGTCACCAATAGCGTTGGTGGATCGAATGCGGAAATAATACGTCGTGCTTTGTGTGAGCCCGGTGTTCTGATACGTGGTCGCATCTGTTGCCGGGGTGGCAATTTGAGTCCAGGGTCCTGTTGCACTGCTGCCGCGTTCGAGTTTGTAGCCTGTTTCGGAATCGATGTTCGGCCAGCTGACAGTGATGGCGGAGGATGAATTGGCGGTGGCGACTAATGGCGATGGAATTGGCGGCGCGGTGACAGAGACAGCCAGTTCATCGGATGTCGTAGAGCTAAGGCCCCCGTTGACGGCCGTGACGCGGTAAAAGTAGGTATTGCCCTGAGATACGCCCAAATCGGTGAAAGTGGTGGCACTGACGGTTGTGCTGCCCACCTGCGCCCAGCTCCCACCGAGGCCTGTTTTGCGCTCCACGGCATAGCTGGTTTCTCCTGAGATATCTGTCCATTTAAAGGCGATTTGGGTGGAGCTTACGGCAGTCGTAGCCAGGCCAGCGGGCTTGGCCAACGAAGGAGGGGCGACAATTTCAAAGCTGGAATCCAGGAGGTAAAATGAAGGTGAGCCATCTGCCGCAATCGAAATGCCAACGTGCTGGCTTGTTCCGTTGGTCATCAGCCTGTGGGCGGTGCCGGGGTATTGTTTGACCAGACCAGCGGCATAAGTGGAGCCCGTCCACTGTTGATACTGAGTGACATTGGTGATCGTGCGGATGGTGCGCAGTTCGCCACCGAGCCATGAAGCATCCGTGATGGTATTCGGCAAAACACTGGTTTGTCGCACAAGGGTTAGCGCATCATAAAGCTTGCCTGTACCGGTGATGACAAGGCTGCCCGAAGGAGCAACGCGGATGGGGTGCACAAAGGCGTCCTCTCCATGGTAAGGAGAGTCTATTTTATTGCGGATTCCACCTGTGACCTCACCGGGGTAGGCTGTGCCGTTGGCGTTGATTTCCTCCCACAGAACATCGTTGGGCGAAGTGTCGTCCCTGAAGAAATACATCTTCTGGTTTGCCTCGCTCCAAATGTATTCGGTGGAGTAGTAGTTCCAGTCAACGGAATCCACCAGCGTGCCATTCTGGCTGATGGTGTAGTGGGTGTTCCATGCGCCGGAGGCATCCACAGCGAACAAATAATTGCCGGCCACCGAAAGCCCGAGAGGGGCGCTCGGAAGCACGTAGAACGGGGATTCTGTCAGAGCTGGGTCGTTGAGATCTATTTTGTTCACGAGCCCCGAAGGGTAAGCCACATACACCCTGTGCAGCGCGGGTGAGTATGCAGCGTAGCTGGGTATGCCGACCAATGGAATGGTGGTCAGGTACTGCTGGGTTGCGGGGCTCCAGCGGAAGATGCTTTGTGTGTTTTTGTGAAAAAGGCAGATGATGCCGTTCACATCTTGAAACACAAAGTCTGGAGTAAAAGCCAGACCTGCCGGGCTCACAGGCTGTCCTGGCGTGGGAGCCTTCAGATCTGATAAAGGTTCTGCGCGCGCTTTGATGCCAGTGGCTTCAGTCGCGTCCAAAGTGAACGTGAGAACATCGTTTGAGGCGACAAAAATGCGAAAAGGAGTGTAGGCCAACGACTTTGTTCCCGCTGGCAGCAGGCTGGATGAAAACGAGGACAGCTGGTTGTTTCGCAAAACGATGGGGATGTCCGTTCCATAGAAGCTCAGGTCTGTGATCGTGCCGCCAAAACTTCCGGCATACGTCAGGTCGCCTGTGCTGTAAACCGTGCCCGAATCATCCACCACTTTGGCATCGTTGGGGAATACCCACGTCTTGGCAGCTGTTGGATAATCTCCATGATAGGGACTTTCGCCCCCGGTTGTAAAGGTGCCTGCATCTGTATAGCTCACAAATGAGATGTCCGAAGGGCTGATGCCCTGAGTCCGTCCAAAAATCTTGTTTGCTGACACCGCAATCGATGAACCATAAACACTGTCGATATAGTTCTCGAAAGTCGCTATTTGAGCATTGGTTGTCTTGTTCAGGCTGACAAACCTTGCGTAGAGGCTCGAGGAGTAATTGATGAAGAGCAAATTTCCATCTGAATGGATGGACTGAACGGGCTGTGCTGTGTTCAGCAACTGTGTTTCAGCTGCTCCTGCGGAATTGTAGCGGTAAACACTGGCTCCATAACTCACGTAGATTCCGTCTGAATCCACATGAAAAGCGGTGGCAGTTCCACGTGCCACGGGCAGCACAATATCTGCCAGCCACTGGCGGGCGGTCATGTCATAGCGCACGATTCTCGCCGGTGAGTCGTGTAAAAACCAAGCCGTGCTGGTCTGCTGGATTGCTCCCACCACCGCCGCCCGGCCAGGCTGTGAAATAAGAAGGGTGACAAGAATGACGAATCGATAAAGACGAGTTCGTAACATGGCTACTGAGATTATGTTTAGGGCCTAAGCAAAAGAGGATAAAAACTTATTGTTGATTTTTTTACTAAAAAATTCCCAATTGTCATTCTCTTTTGTTAAGATCCTGCTCTGAATTTTTATAGAAACCGAAATAAAGCCTGCAAGTAATCTTCCCACTCGGAGATCTCTTAGGCAGTGGCCGAATTTCTTATGGCGCGTCGGAGGGGGCAGTGATTGTTCGACTTCAGCAGCGCAGCGGTTAAGGTTCCGCTCCATGGACGCGGTCGGAGACATTTTGTCGGCATTGGCGGAGCTGGCGATCTGGCTCCTCGAGCTGTTGTTTTATGTGATCGAGAACCTAGTTTGCGGAGTGGTCTGGCTGTTCAAAAACTCCAGGCATTACCCCGGCATGCCGCGGTGGAGAAAAGTGCCCGAGCGGACTCGGTTCTTCATACGTTCGTGCATGCACAGCACGCTCGCTCTGGGTCTGCTGTTCTTGGTGATCTATGTGGGGTTCATGAGAAAGCCTGCGAAGGCATCGGGACCGCAGACATCATCGCCTTCCCCGCCGACGAAGATCGAACAAGCCCGCAAAGTGCTTGATAAAGCGAAACAGATCAAAGAGACACTCCTGCCGCCCCAACCTCAGCCATGAAGGATCTCCAATCCACCCGTGCGATGTGGCTCAAGGGCTGGTTGTTTCTTTTCATCGGCCTCATGTCAGCCGCCATCCTCTTGATTGAAAACTGGAGCTGGCGCACGGCGCTGCTGCTGGCGCTGTGCGTGTGGGGATTCTGCCGGGCGTATTACTTTGCGTTCTACGTGATCGAACGCTGGGTGGACCCCGGGTACAAGTTCAGCGGACTGGGGCACTTCCTCTGCTACTGGTGGCACAGGCGGAAGTGACGCGGAATCACACCAGGGCCAGCGCCGCATCAAAGCGTGCGATCAGTTCTGCGGTGTCCTCCAGGCCGGCGGACACACGGATGAGCCAGCGGCTTACGCCGCAGGTGGCCACCCAGTCGAGCTCCTCGTAGTGGGCCAGCAGGGTGTAGGGGCATGCCAGCGTGAAGTTCGTCCCCAGGCTCGGGCCTTTGCAGACGCGCAGGGCGTCGTAAAAGGGCGCGCTGGTCTGCGCGGGGTTTTTCAGCGTGAAGGAGAAGAGGCAGCCGTAGCCGCCATTCTCGCGGCGGATGTGCTCGTAGCCGCGTCCTCCTTCGCTGCTCGCGTGCCAGACGCGGTCCACCTTCGGGTGCGTGCGCAGATGTTCGGCCAGCGCCTGGGCATTGTGGCTCATCTTGGCGGCGCGATCGGTGAAGTCGCGGCTGTTCAGCTCCAGCGCCACGGCATCGCCGCGCCAGAGCTCGTGATCGGCGTGCGCGGTGAGGAAGGCTGAGAAGGCGGCATGATGCGGTGAGTTGCGGTTCAGGACGATGCTGCCGGCGAGCACATCGCCGACACCGGAGAAGCTTTTGGTCAGGCTCGTGGTCACCACATCGGCCACACGGTGCGCATTCGCATGCGCCACGGTCGAGATGGTGTCATCGACGATGATCGGCACACCCGGCTGCGCGGCCGCGCGGATGGAGAGCAGGCGCTCGAAGTCCACGCAGCGCAGCAGCGGATTGCTCGGCGCTTCGCAGAAGATGCCGGCCACCGCTTCTTTTTGCAGCAGGGCGCTGAGGTCAGTGTACTCGCTGTCTTTCACCAGGGGCAGAAAGTGCGCGCCGCTGCCGAAGAATTGCTGCAGCTTCAGCACGTCCACGTAGGGGAAGTCCAGCTGTAGCGTCTTGCGGCCGGGAAACAGATGCGTGAGCATGCGGTGCACGGCGAAGTTTGCCGCCATGCCGGAGGGGAAGAGGAACACATCCTCAGGCTGCTGTCCGGCCAGTTTGGCAATGCGTTCGCGGATGGTGCGGTTGGCGGCTTTGCCTTCCTCGGTGGTGGCTTCGCTTTTGTGTTCACCCAAGGCATCGCAGGCCTGGCGGGTGCTCACGCACTCACCGCAGAAGCGCCAGAATTTGCGCGCCTGCACGTAGCTGTCTGCTGGAAAGATAGCTACGCCGAGGTTGTGCGACGTCCATTCCACCGCGCGGCCGGTGCCGATGAACTTGATGCAGCGTTCCGCATGCACCACGCGAGGGAAGACGAGGCAGCGCTCGCCAGCAGCGGCGAATTCCTTTTCCGCTGCGGCAAACAAGCGCGTGATGGCTGGCGGGCAGCAGAAGCGCGGGTAGCCGGACTTGAACTTCGACACGATTTCCTGATCTCCCTCCTCATAGCCGATCACATGCTTCCACAGCGGCAGGCACACGGACACGCCAAGCTCGTGGTCGGGGATCGCCTTGCCGAGGTCTTCGGCATTGCAGAGAGGATGGGTAAACAGGTCGGTCATTGGGGGAAGGGCACTTTTCTTCACGCCGGGGCGTGAAGCAACGGGAATACGGGATTGCGTGAGATGCAGCCGCTGCATTCTCCCTTCTCAAACAAGAATGAGGCAGATCACTTCTTCTTCAGCGCCCCCTCAATGTCCTTCCACAGGTCCTCCACGTGCTCGATGCCCACGGAGAAGCGCACGAGGCCATCCGTCACGCCGGCGGCTTCGCGGGCGTCTTTGGGGATGGAGGCGTGGGTCATGCTGGCGGGGTGGGCGACGAGGCTTTCGATGCCGCCGAGGCTCTCCGCCTGGGTGAAGAGGTGCAGGCGGCGGATGAAGGCCAGGGTGTCCGCGTAGCTCAGGCCAAAGTCAGCCAGCAGCATGCCGCCACCGGCGGACATCTGCTTTTTGGCCAGCTTGTACTGCGGGTGGCTTTTCAGGAAGGGGTACTTCACGCTTTTCACTCCCTTGCGGCCTTCCAGGCGCTGGGCCAGCTCCAGGGCGTTGGAACAGTGGCGCTCCATGCGCACGGCCTCGGTCTTGGCACCGCGGGAGGTGAGCCAGGCATCAAAGGGGCTGGGCTGCAGGCCGATGGCCTTCTGCGCAAAGATCATCTTGTCCTGCCACTCGTCGGAGTTGCTGCACACGGCGCCGCCCAGGCAGTCGCTGTGGCCGTTGGTGTACTTGGTGGTGCTCAGCAGGGAGAGGTCGGCTCCCAGGTCCAGCGGCTGCTGCAGCAGGCTGGAGGCAAAGGTGTTGTCCACCGCCACCACGCTGCCCGCCTTGTGCGCCACAGCGCTGATCGCCTTGATGTCCAGCACCTTCAGCAGCGGATTGGTGGGGGACTCCAGCCACACCAGCGCGGGCTTCAGCTGGGTAATGAGGTCGTAGTTCTCTGGATTGGCCAGGTTGGCGTACTTGATCTTCACGCCAAAACGCTTGAGCACTTTCTCAAAGATGCGGTAGGTGCAGCCGTAGATCTGCTGCTCGGAAAGGATCAGATCCCCCGATTGGAGGGAGAAGAGCACGGCGGAGATGGCGCTCAGGCCGCTGGCAAAGACGGTGCAGTGTTTGGCATTCTCCAGGCTGGCCAGCGTGGTCTGCAGGTTGCGGAAATTCGGGTTGCCTGAGCGCGTGTAGTCAAAGCTGCCCGGGTTCCCGCTCTCGAACGTGGACGTCATGTAGATCGGCGGGATCACCGCGCCGGTTTCGCTGCGGTAGTCCTGGCCTAAGTGAATGGCGCGAGTCTCAAAGCGTGCGTCTGCGGGGATGGTCGGGTCTTCCTTCATGGTGTACGGTGATGTGTGACATGCAGAATTAGCTTTGCAAGGCCCCTGCGCTCATGCTTTATGAGTTAACTCCGATCTTTCATGGCCGACTCCACTGCTCCTCGAAAATTCCGTCGCGTTCTGCTCAAACTCAGCGGTGAAGCGCTGAGAGAGCCGGGCAGTCAGGAGAATATCTCCCCTCCCATCGTTGAAGACATGGCGGCGCAGATCAAGGCGGCGCACCAGACGGGTCTCGAAATCGCCCTCGTCGTGGGCGGCGGGAACTTCTGGCGCGGCATCACCGCCAGCAACAAAGGCATGGAGCGCGCCACCGCCGACTACATGGGCATGCTGGCCACCGTGATGAACTCCCTGGCCGTGCAGAGCATGCTGGAGGCCATGGACGTGCCCACCCGCGTGCAGAGCGCCATCAAGATGGACAATGTGGCCGAGCCCTTCGTCCGCCGCAAGGCCATGCGCCACCTGGAGCTGGGCCGCGTCGTCATCTTTGCCGCAGGCACTGGCAACCCCTTTTTCTCCACTGACACCACTGCTGCGCTGCGCGCCAGCGAGATCAATGCCGAGATCGTGCTCAAGGCCACCAAGGTGGATGGCATCTACGATTCCGATCCCAACAAGAACCCGAACGCCGTCAAGTTTGACCGCGTGAGTTTCCACGAGTGCCTGACACGCCAGCTCAAGGTCATGGACTCCACCGCCTTCTCCCTCTGCATGGAGAACAACATGCCCATCGGTGTCTTCAGCATGAACGAGCCCGACAACATCCGCCGTGCGCTCGTGGGCGATCACATCGGCACCATGGTGGACGCCAAAGGCTGAACAAATTCTAACACAAGACTGATATGGACCCTGAATTGACCATGATGGAGGCCGACGAGGCCATGACGAAGGCTGTGGAGCACGCCATCCATGAATTTGCGACCGTGCGCACCGGCAAGGCCTCACCCACTCTGGTGGAAAACATGGACGTGCACGTGATGAGCTACGGCAGCCACATGAAGCTGAAGCAGCTCGCCATGATCACCACGCCGGATGCACGCCTCATCCGCATCGAGCCCTTTGACTCCTCCACGCTGCAGGACATCGACCGCGCCATCCGCGAGTCCCGCCTGGGCCTCAATGGCAGCATCGAGGGCAAGGTCATCCGCCTGCCCATCCCCGCCCTTTCTCAGGAGCGCCGCGAGCAGATGGTGAAGATGTGCAAGAGCCTGGGTGAAGACGCCCGCGTGCGCGTGCGCTCCGCCCGTCGCGATGCCCTCGAAGCCCTCAAAAAAGGTGAGAAGGACGGCCACATCACCGAAGACGACCTTCACCGCATGGAAAAGGAAATCCAGACCATGACCGACAAGAAGATCGCCGAGATCGACCAGCATGTGGTTTCCAAGGAGAAGGAGATTCTGACGGTGTGACGTAAACCAGTTACAAGTTTCAAGTTTAAGGTTTCAAGTTCACCCGGAACAGACGCCTGCGGACAACTTGAAACTTTAAACCTGAAACCTGTAACTTTCTGGATGTTTCCCGCCCGCGACTACCTCGACCTCACCCATACGAAGCATGGCATCCTTTTTCCGGATGGCTCGCCTGTGTGGACGGCGCTGGCGCGCATCGAGTCCTATCTGGACTTCCGCCTGCAGCGGGAGATCCGCACGCAGGTGCCTCCCGGCGCTTTCATTGGCGAGGACGTGTTCATCGATGAAGGCACCGTCCTTGAGCCCGGCGCGGTGATCAAAGGCCCTGCGTGGATTGGCCGGAACTGCCAGATCCGCACCGGCTGCTACATCCGGGAAAATGTCATCATCGGAGACGGCTGCGTGCTCGGAAATTCCTGCGAATTCAAAAACTGCGTGGTCTTCGACGGCTGCGAGGTGCCGCACTACAACTACGTGGGAGACTCCATCCTCGGCCACAAGGCGCATCTGGGCGCGGGCGTGGTGCTTTCCAATGTGCGGCTGGACCGCCTGGAGGTCACCGTCAAATCCGGCAGCGAGCTCATCCCCACCGGCCTGAGGAAATTTGGCGCCATCGTGGGAGACTACGCCGAGATCGGCTGCAACAGCGTCATCAGTCCTGGCAGCATCATTGGCCGCAGGAGTGTCATCTACCCGCTCACGCATTTCAGCGGTGTGCTGGAGGCCGACTTTCTCCTCAAAACACGCCAGACTCAGCAGGCGGTGAAGCGCCGGCGCTAGAGCATCTGCGTCGGTATTGAATAGAAACCCGGTGGAGGGAGTCATAGCTCCATCCAGCCATGCAACCGTGTTTCCGCCTCCTGAGCACCGCCGCAGCCATCCTTGCGCTGTCCGGCTGTGACAAATCTCCGCCTTCATCTGCCACTGTCGCCGCAGACAATCAGCTCGCCGAGGCACGTGATGCCCTGCAGCGCCAGGCGCTAGAGATCGAGACCAAAACCGCCCTCATGGACAAACGGCTGGCGGAGATGCAGCAGGCTCTCAAGGAAAATGAGAACGCCGGGCTGCGCAGTTCTCTGGATGCTCTGCAACGGCAGAATGACGACCTGCGTACCCAGGCGGATGACGTCCGCCGGCAGAGCGCTGCCATCAGCCAGCGCGCCGCAGCCGCGCCGCCAGCGTCCAGTGTGGTGCAGCAGCCTGCGGCGGCACCCGATTACTCGCTCTTCTATGAGAATCTGGCACCCTACGGGCGCTGGCTGGAGGTGGCTGGTTACGGCTACTGCTGGCAGCCCACCATCACAGTGGCCGGATGGCGGCCCTACTGGGACGGCTGCTGGGCGTGGTCCACCTTCGGCTGGGCCTGGCAGTCCAACGAGCCCTTTGGCTGGATCACCTACCACTACGGCCGCTGGGTGGAGATCTCCCGCTTCGGCTGGATCTGGGTGCCGGGCAGCGAGTGGGCGCCGGGCTGGGTGGCCTGGCGGCAGAGCCCCGACTGCGTGGGCTGGGCGCCGCTGCCTCCCGAGCCGGGTGCCTGCAATGGCGTGTATCGTGACTGCGATTCGCGCTACAGCCTCGGCCCAACCAGCTACGTCTTCATCCCCATCACGCAGTTTGTCAGCCCCACCTACGTCAGCATCTATGCTCCGGTGACGCAGCGCACCACGATCTACCGCCAGAGCGTGAACGTGACCCAGATCGTGCCCCGCAGCGGCCATCACCACGCCTTTGTGCAGCAGGGTGGCCCGCCCAGGACCCAGATGGAGCAGGCCTGCGGCCATGCGGTGCCTCAGCGGCAGGTGCAGACGATGAAGGCAGACCAGATTCCCTCCCCGCAGCGCAACCGCCACCATGCGGAGTCCTCCTTGGCCATGGTGGACCTGCCTTCTGTGGGTCCCGGAGCCCGCGTGGCACGCCCGGAGATCCGTGAGCATGTGCAGCGCCCTGTGCTGGTGGGTGGTTTTCAAGGAGTGCCTCAGAACACGGCGGCAGAGATCCGCGAAAACATCTCCAGAGAGCAGCAACAAGCTGCTGCACGTGCGCAGCGCTCGTGGGGGGGCGGGCGTGAGCATCGGCCAGATGGGGCAGCACGTCAGGAGCCTGCCGTGGCACCACAACAGGAGGCGCAAGCCAGTCAGCAGCGTCAGATGGCCGTGGAGAACCAGCATCGTCAGCAGGGCATGCGCGAGCGTGCCCAGGCCGAACAACAACGCGCCGCCGAACAGGCTGCGGCTCTTGAAGCCGAGAAGAACCGCATGCAAGCCGCCGCGCAGCAGCAGGAGGCACAGGCCGGTCAGCAGCGCCAGATGGCGGAGGAGAATCATCGTCGTCAGCAGGGCATGCGCGAGCGTGCCCAGGCCGAGCAACAACGCACCGCCGAACAGGCTGCGGCTCTTGAAGCCGAAAAGAACCGCATGCAGGCCGCCGCACAGCAGCAGG
>DDFC01000043.1:231421-359167 GCA_002336895.1 Verrucomicrobiaceae bacterium UBA1938
AGATGGCGGAGGAGAACCAACGCCGCCAGCGCGGAATGCACGAGCGTGCCCAAGCCGAGCAACAACGCGCCGCCGAACAAGCCGCGGCTCTTGAAGCCGAAAAGAACCGCATGCAGGCCGCCGCGCAGCAGCAGGAGGCACAGGCCAATCAACAGCGCATGGCCGCTGAGCAGGCCGCTGCCGAACAGGAAAAAGCGCGCCGTGCCGCAGAGGCCGCCGCCATGCAGCAGGCCGAATCCGCACGCCGTGCCATGGAAGAGCAGATGCGTGCCAGACAGGATGCCGAACGTCAGGCGCTGCAGGAGATGGCTCAGCGCCAGGCCGAGGAGCAGGCCCGCCGCGTTGCTGAAGAACAGCGAAAAGCCCAGCAGGAGGCTGCGCAGCGCGCCCAGGAGATGGCCCAGCGCCAGGCAGAAGAACAGGCTCGTCGCGTCGCTGAAGAACAAATGAAAGCCCAGCGCGAAGCCGAGCGCCAGGCTCAGGAGATGGCGCGGCGTCAGGCAGAGGAGCAGATGAGGGCGCAGCAGGAGGCCGCCCAGCGCGCTCAGGAGATGGCTCAGCGCCAGGCCGAGGAGCAGGCCCGCCGCGCCGCTGAAGAACAGATGAAAGCCCAGCGCGAGGCTCAGGAAATGGCCCGTCGTCAGGCGGAGGAGCAAATGAGGGCGCAGCAGGAGGCTGCACAGCGTGCGCAGGAAATGGCCCAGCGTCAGGCCGAAGAGCAGGCCCGCCGTGCAGCTGAAGAGGCTGCCCGCCGCGCCGCCGAAGCTGCACGCAATCAGCCGCAGCCGGCTCCTGGATCATGATGCCACGTATGCGCCGCTGACTTCGCCCCTCACACTCGCAGCATGTCCTTCACCACCTGCCAGTAGAGGAAAATGCAGCCGCGCCAGGAGTAGCGAAATTCACCGTTGCCTGTGGGCTCGATCACCCCGGCGGTGATGTTGTGGTCGATCTGCATGCTCATGTCCCGCTCGATGTAGGCGTGCAGGTATTCGGTGTCCTGCAGCGCCAGGTCTTCGGCGCGGATGCCCTCGCTTTGGAGAAAGCGCTCGTGGCGGTCCATCAGCTCCGCAAAGGAGCCCGCGTGCATGAAGCGGTTCAGGCGCTGTTTCGGCGAGTGCTTCATCGTCGCCGCAAAGGGGTAGTTCGTCGTGGTGAATATCACGCCGCTGCTGGCCCGCGAGGTGAGGCTGACGTACGGAAAGCCAAAATCCCCCTGCTGCACCAGTGCGATGGCCGCCTGGGTGCGCTTCGCCTCATGGTAAAAGAGCCGCATGAAGTAGTCCGTCTGGCTGAACTGCCAGCCCGTGTCTCCCACCTCATGAAAGCCCTCGTCATCCGCCTCGCTGCTCAGGTCGGAGAGCTCGGGGAAGACCTCGCGCGAGGGCGGAAAGCGGTGCTTCACCTCGCTCTTGATCGGAAAGCGCAGCCGCCGCACACGGAAGACGATCTCCATCCACGGCAGCATGAACCACGCCCCCACAAAGATGGCGCCGCCCACATGCGTGTTCGTCAGGTAAAAGCCGCCCAGATAGGAGGCCCCAAGAAGGGCCAGCCAGCCCAGCTTCTGGATGAAGCGGTTGTCATACGACCGGCATGCCAAGGCAAAGACGACGACCGCCGCGACGTAGAGAATCTGCTGGAGTGTAGTTTCCATGGGTCCGCTGCTGGGTGTCAAAACCTTAAAGTAAGGGAAGACTTAAGACAAAGCAACTTCTCATCCACCCGTGCCGACGCGCTGAAAATGAAGAGGCCGGACGCATTCCCGGATGCGCCCGGCCTCCCAACTCAACCTTAACCAAAATGGGGTCTTAGAAATTTACCTGCGCCTGAATGCCCAGGTAGTCGTAGCTCGTGTTGCTGTAGGGGGCCACGTTCGTGTTGGTGCGGTTGCCATGCATGAACATCGTGGTCAGCTCCAGCTCGGGGTAAGGAATATAGCGGAAGCCGAAGCCAATTTCGTTGACCTTGTCTGCCGGGGCGTTGGTGGCAAACTTGCGGCCGCCGTTGTAGGTCTGCCAGCGGATGAAAGGAATAAGCTCCTTCTGGCTTGCAAACACATGGCGGTAAACAGCCTGGACATAGCCGCCGCTCAGACTGGCGGAGGTAATGGTGCGCATGTCGCTGGACAGCTGCGGGCCCTGGCCCCAGTTCCACTCGGTTTCAAGCCCGAACGGCTGAGGATACAAGATGGCAGACACGGCCACACGCCTGTCCGCCAGGCCTCTCGTGTTGCTGACCGTGGGTGTCCCCACTCCTGCGATAGCAGCAGTGGCTGGCACAAACTGTCCGGCGTAGCCCTGAACGCTGAGCTCGAAGAACTGACCGTTGTCAAATTCGAAGGGATACGTCACACGCCCCATCCAGTGTGGCATGCCGTTCACGTCGGGACGGTTGATTCCCTGACCTGAATACGCGCCGAAAGCCACCAAGCCATAGTCGCCTGTACCACGAAGCCCCATTTTAACGAGGTCTTTGAACCGCTCACGGATCTTGTAAGGAGCCCACATCAGGAAGGCGCCCATGTCGTGTTGATTTTCCACAGCGGAGTCGATGGCCTCTGGGCGCTCAAGTGCCAGACGGTTTTGGGAGGACTGCAATGTCTGGAAGCCATAGGGCAGCTTCTGGAGACCGAGACGCACACGGAACTCACGTGCTGGGTCGAGCGAGATGTCCGTATAGAAATTTCGAGCCTGCAGCACGGCCTGGGTTCCGCTTGTGGTGCCGATGTTCGAAAAGAACTCCGGCTGGATGAAAACGTAAATGCGAGGAGTGATGTCCCCGCTCAGGGTGAAGCGTGCACGCCTCAGACCCAGGCTGGCCTGCGAACTGGCAAACGGGTCATTGGCCACAAACAGAGGTGCTCCTTCGGCACGCATCACACTCTCAGCGCGAGTTTGCAGGTAGCCTTTCAGCTTCAACCGCTCATACCATTTCTCCGCCAGCATGGAATCCAGCTCGGCGCTGGACATGGTAGAGGGAGAGGTGTTGTCCGTGATCTTGGCGATCTCTTCAATCTGCCCGGTGGTATGGGTGAGCGCACTTTCCAGATTACCCACCTTGTTTTCGGTCTGTGACAGACGTTTTGCCAGAGACGTGGCGTCATTCTGACTGTTGCTGTTCTTGAGAGCGCTCTCAAGGCTGCCCACCTTGCTTTCAGCCGCAGCCAGGCGTTTTTCCAGTGCCGAGGTGCTGGCCGGCTGGCTGGCTCCAGGTGTGGCAGGGGCGCCCGCAGCCGCTGCAGACGCGGGGGTGGCGGCCACAGCTGCGGCCACGGCTTTGTCCCGCTCCTTGTCCTCTTCACGGGAGGCTGCCACCAGCATGTCGTATTCTTCCTGGGTCAGTGTGCCCTTGGCCTTCATGAGGAGGAAGAGCTTTTCCATCGCCGGGCCGGCCATGACGGGCATCTGCGGCGGCAGCGCGATGATGGCGGCCGCCAGAGCGGCCAGTGTGTGGGAGAGGCGGGAACGTTTGATGCGCATGTGCGGGTGTTCAGGTGAGTTAGAGACAGGCTCCCCGGGCGAAACGACATCCCCTCAGAGAGAAATGTCACATGCCTGTAACCCTGGACCCCTTCCAGATGCTTAATGTGACGCTTTCGTCACCGATGGCGGGTTATTCACATTCAAAAAGCCGCTTGAGAGGGCTTTAGGCCCTGCATAACCTGTTTGTGACGGTTTCGTCACAGTCTGAATTTTGACCATCCGCCCCCTGGCATCAATATCCGCGCCGTCCGCACCCCTATTCGCGGCAGACACGCCAACCGCTCCGTTTCATACCCCCTCGTACAATCTATGAAGACCGCCATCCTCACCCTTGCCGCCACCTTTGCTGCGGCGATTTCGCTCCAGGCCCAGACCACCCTGCGCATTCGCGGCTCGGACACCCTCGGTGCCAAGCTCGTTCCTCAGCTGGCGGAAGCTTTCAAAAAGCAGGGCGGCAAGGTCAGCTTTGACATCGCCGCCGAAGGCTCCTCCACCGCCTTCACCAACCTCGCCTCCGGCACCGCTGAAATCGGCATGTCCAGCCGCAAGGTCAAGGCCGACGAGCGCACCCTCTGCCGCAGCAAAGGGGTCTCTCTCACCGAATACGAAGTCGCCTGGGACATGATTTCCGTGGTGGTTAACAAGAACAACCCCGTCTCCGATCTCTCCAAAAAGCAGCTCCTGCAGATCTTCGCCGGAGACATCAAGGACTGGAGCGAAGTGGGCGGCACCCCCGGCCCCATCTCCGTTTACACCCGCAACACCTCCTCCGGCACCTACAAGGACTTCATCGGCCTCGCCATGAAGGGCCGTGAATACGGTAAAAACAGCCAGAAAATGGCCGGCAATGAGCAGATCGCCGCTGAAGTGGGCTCCAATCCCAACGGCATCGGCTACGTCGGCTACGCCTACTCTGGTGCCAAAGGCCTCAAGGTCGCCTCCATCGCCGGCTCCCTGCCAAACCCCGCCACAGTGAAGTCCTACCCCCTCTCCCGCCCCACCTTCCTCTACACCAGCGGCGAACCCGCCGGCACCACCAAGGAGTTCATCGACTTCTGCCTCAGTCCTGCCGGCGACGCCATCGTCAGCAAGGCCGGCTTTGTCCCTCTCAGCATTGCAAAGTAACTGTTGATTGACCGACTCGCTTGTCCGGCGGAAGAGACGTGTCTCGCCGCCGGATTTTGCTTTCAGCCCCCCGGTTGCCCCCTCTTACCCCACCGCATGAACAGCTCTCAGACGCCCAGCAGACCGCCGCTGCGCAGCGTGCTGCTCAGGAGTCGCAAGCACACGATCCTCGGGTTCGATCCGCAGAAGCTGATCAAATACTTCTTCGGCAGCAATGCCAGCGTGGCCATCATCGTGCTGGTGCTCATCATGGTCTTCCTCATGCGGGAGGGCGTCGATTTCCTGCCCACCTACCAGCGCGAGCTGCAGACCTACCGCCGGGCCGGGCTGGAGTTTTGCGACATCATCGACCAGCCCCTGCAGCGGAACCAGGCGCTCTCCAGCAGCCTGCGCCAGGCTCTCAGCGCTTCCCTTGAAACACTGAGCAAGACCGCCCGTGACCGGCGGGATGCCGCCTTTCAGCTGAAGCGCCAGGTGGAGGACAAAACCGCCCGCCCGCGTGAGTCACTGACCCAGGCGCTGGAAAAAACTCCCCCGCCTGCTCCCGATCAGATCGAGGTCCTGCGCCGTGAGCTAAAAGAGGCTGCCACCTCCGCCGCCAAGTCGCTGGAATATCCGGACCTTTTCACTGCGGCAGAGCGCGAGCAGCTGCAGCGGGAGTTTGCCGCCCTCACTCCCGAGAGCACCGACATGCCGCCTCTGCTCCAGGCCCTCGTGGCGGAGTTCAGCGCCAAGGACCGCGAGGCACGCACCAAGTTTGCCGCGCTCGTCACAGCCCAGGAGGAGTTTGAAGAAGCCACCGAGCCTCTCCAGGAAGTGCTGGACGAGCTCAAGGCCAAGGCCTTGGAGACGAAGGAAAAGGCCGTGGAGTTTGAGGCTCTGGAAACCAACCGCCTGCGCCTGCTGGAGGCCGCAGCCAAGGAAACCGACGCCGAAGAGAAAGCCAGTCTGACCAAGGAAGCCGAGGCCTCCGTGGCCGAACCCGTGAACATGGAGGAGCGCACCAAGGAGATCACCGAGCGCACCGCCGAGCTGCGGGAGCAGGTGGAAAAGTACGCCGGAGTGGTGGAAAAAGCCGCCGCCGAGCTGCCGCAGGAGGCAGGCACCGAGGCCGCTCGCAGGCTCATCAATGAAGTGCGTGCAGACATCCCTGCGCACGCCCGCGAAATGCGCGCTGCCGCCGCCCGCCTGGATGGCTGGCGCTGGGACAAGCCCGTCTCCATCTTCAGCGTCATCGGCGCCTTCTTCTTTGGCACGCAGTGGATCACCAACAGCTCGTGGCAGGACTTCTTTGGCTTTGTGCCGCTGCTTACGGGCTCGCTTGTCATCGCCGCCATCGCCATCGTCATCGCCACACCCGTCAGCGTGGTGGCCGCCATTTACACGAACCAGTTTGCCAGCGACCGGGAAAAGGAAATCATCAAGCCCATCATCGAGTTCATCCAGGCCATTCCGTCCGTGGTGCTCGGCTTCATCGGCATCTCGCTGGTGGGAAACCTGATCAAGGACGTCAGCGAATGGAGCTGGCTGCAGTGGGTGCCGGGCTTCCCCATTCAGGAGCGTCTCAACATGTTCAATGCGGGCTGCCTGCTCGCCTTCATGGCCGTGCCCACCATGTTCAGCCTTTCTGAAGACGCGCTGAACAACGTCCCACGTGCCTACATTGACGCCTCCGACGCGCTCGGCGCCACCAAGCTGCAGACCGTCTTCCGCGTCATCGTTCCCGCTGGCATCTCCGGCATCCTCTCCGCCATCCTGCTGGGCCTGGGCCGTGTGGTGGGGGAGACGATGGTCGTGCTGCTCGTCGCCGGAAACCGCATCGCCATTCCCGATTTCAGCGCCGGTCCCGGCGTCATCTTCCATCCTGCCCATACACTCACGGGCATCATTGCGCAGGAGCTTGGCGAGGTCTCTCGCGGCAGCTCGCACTGGCAGGCGCTCTTCATGGTCGGCATCGTGCTCTTTGCCATCTCTCTGCTGGTCAACTGGTGCGCCCGCGCTGTGGCCCGCCGCTTTGAACCCCACAAGGCATGACCCCTTCTCCCTCCAACGACAATCCCTTCGCCGGAGACAACTCCGGCATTCAGAAGCGCGAGACCGCCGCGCGCTGGGCCCTGCGCGTGGGCAGCTACATCGTGGTGCTCATCACGCTGGCCATCATGCTGCACATCTTCACCAAAGGTGCGCCTGTGGCTTTTCAGTCCAAGTGGCCGTTTGTGAACACCAAGTTCCTCACCGAGCTGCCTGCCACGCTGCACGTCATCGAGGACCAGCAGGGAAACCACATCGAGACGGATGTGAACGGCGCCGACGCCATCAAGAAGCAGCTGGGAGACAACTTCCGTGCAGAGAAAACCATCTCTTATTCCGGCGGCGGCATCCTGGGGCCCATCATCGGCACGGCGCTGCTTGTGATCGTCAGTGTCGGCGTGGCGCTCTTCCTTGGCGTGGCCTGTGCCATCTATCTCAGCGAGTATGCCAAGCATGGCAAGTTCCTCGAAATGGTGCGCCTCGCCATCCTGAACCTCGCCGGGGTGCCCTCGGTGGTGTTTGGCTTGTTTGGTCTTGGTGCCTTCGTTTTGACTGCGCCGAAATTCGTCAGTGTGGTGGCAGAGCGCTCCGTGCTGGCCATCCCGCTGGGTTTCACCACGCTCAGTTTTGAAGGGTGGGACACCTGCGTGCTCTCTGGCGGCTTCACCCTCGCCTTCGTCATCCTGCCCGTCATCATCACTGCCAGCGAGCAGTGCCTGCAGGCCGTGCCGCAGGGCTTCCGTGAGACGAGCATGGCTCTCGGAGCCACACGCTGGCAGACCATCCGCTACAGCGTGCTGCCCTTTGCCACGCCCGGCATCCTCACCTCCAGCATCCTCGGCATCGCTCGTGCCGCCGGCGAGACTGCTCCGATCATGTTCACGGCGGCGCTGGCCTTCAAAGACAAGCTCCCCTGGCAGAAGGACATGCCGCCTCTCCCGGTAGATGCGTCCATCTTTGCCCACTGGGAGCAGAGCGTGTCGCGCTTTCTCGGCATCTTCACCGAGTCCGTGCAGGCCCTGCCCTACCACATCTACACCCTGGCCGCCAAGATCCCGCAGAACGAGTACGCCGAGCGTGCCCAGTATGGCTCCGTCTTTGTGTTCCTCGTCCTGGTGGCCTCGCTGGCCGCCAGCTCCGTGATGCTGCGCAAACGGCTGCGCGCCAAGTACCGCTGGTAATGACCGCCCCACTCATGACCCCCGCCGCTGCTTCCCAGTCCACCCCGCCGCCTGTCGTCCAGGTGCGCGACATGGATTTCTCCTATGGGGCCAGCGTGGCGCTGCACGACATCAATCTCTCGGTGGAGTACCACCGCGTCACCGCCCTCATCGGCCCCTCCGGCTGCGGCAAGAGCACGCTCCTGCGCTGCATCAACCGCATGAACGACCGTGTCACTGGAGCCCGTGTGACACGCGGTGAGGTGCTCGTGAAGGGGAAGAACATTCACGATGCCGATGTGGACCTCACCCAGCTGCGCAAGCAGGTCGGCATGGTCTTCCAGAAGTCCAATCCCTTCCCCAAGACCATCTACGAAAACGTCGCCTACGGCCTCCGCATCCATGGCGAGAAAAACAAAAGCGTGCTCGACGAGGCCGTGGAGCGCTCCCTGACGCACGCCGCCCTGTGGGAGGATCTCAAAGACCGCCTGCATACCAGCGCGCTCGCCCTCTCCGGTGGTCAGCAGCAGCGCCTCTGCATCGCCCGTGCCATCGCCACCGTGCCGGACGTGCTGCTCATGGACGAGCCCTGCTCCGCTCTCGATCCCATCTCCACGCTCAAGATCGAGGAGCTGATGCACCAGCTGGCCAAGGAATTTACCGTCGTCATCGTCACTCACAACATGCAGCAGGCCGTGCGCGTCTCGGACTACACCGCCTTCCTGCACCTGGGCAAGCTCGTGGAGTTTGCCCCCACCGAAGAACTCTTCACCAACCCGCGCGAACGGCTCACCGAGTCCTACCTGCGCGGTACCTTCAGTTGAGAAATGGCCGCCGAAACTCCAGCTCCCGCCGATACAGAGCCGCTCATCCAGGTGGAGAAGTTCAACTATGCCTACGGCGACAACCAGGTGCTCTTCGACATCGACCTGAACATGCGCAGCGAGGACGTCACCGCCCTCATCGGCCCATCTGGCTGCGGCAAGAGCACGCTGCTCCGCTCTATCAATCGCATCAACGATCTCGTGGAATCCGCGCGCGTCGTCAGCGGCAAGATCAAGATCGACGGCATCGACCTCTATGCGCCAGACGTGGACGTGATCAACCTGCGTCGCAATGTGGGCATGGTCTTCCAGAAGTACAATCCCTTCCCGCGCTCCATCTTTGAAAACGCTGTTTACGGCCTCCGCGTGGCCGGTGTCAAAAATCGCCATGACCTTGAAGAAGCCGCCGAGCGCAGCCTGCGTGCCGCCGCTCTCTGGGACGAGGTGAAAGACCGCCTCCACGAGGTCGCCACCGGCCTCTCCGGCGGTCAGCAGCAGCGCCTCTGCATCGCCCGCGCCATCGCCCTGCAGCCACGCATCCTGCTCATGGACGAGCCCTGCGCTGCGCTCGACCCCATCGCCACCGCGCGCATCGAGGAGCTCATCCACCAGCTGCGGGGCCAGTACACCTTCATCATCGTCACGCACAACATGGAGCAGGCCAAGCGCATCGCCGACCGCACCGCCTTCTTCTATAAAGGCCGCCTCATTGAGGAGGACGACACGATGACCATTTTCAACAAGCCGCGCGACCCTCAGACGGAAGCCTACATCACCGGGCGTCTGACCTAGGGACTGTTCGCGGCACCCCGAAGTTGAAAAAAATGTTTCTTGCAGCACTGTGCGGGGTCATGAACCTCCGCCCTTTTGTTTTGCTCGTCCTGTTGGTCGCCAACGCCCGTGCGGGTGTGGAGGTGGATCTGGATGCTCTTGGCAAGAGCTTTGGCGGCTGGAACAAGGAGAAAGGGAAGGCGGCGGAGTACAAGTTTTCTGAAAGCGACTACCGCAGCTTCAAGCCCGAGATCTCGCGTTCGCCGGACGGCGGCATCTTCATCTCCATGCGCGTGGATCATGTGCGCGGCATGTTTTCATCGGACGACCACGCCAGCCTGGAGATGAGCTTCAGCCCGGAGGGCACGCTGCTCTCCGCGCAGGCCTACATCTCCATCCAGGAGAAGCGCATCAGCAGCGACATGTTTCGCAGCGCGGGCAAGCAGGCGGCAGGTGCCGCAGGGCAGGTGGTCGGAGGCACGGTGGCCCAGGCCGCCAAGATCGGCAGCGATGTCTTCGGCAGTCTGGCGGGCAAGCTCCTGCGCGAGAACGTCACTGAACCCGGCCGTGTGGCCTTTCCCGCCGCTCTGAGGCACAACTACAACATGCTCTACCCCTGCGTGCATGTGGTCAAAGACCCGCTCAAGGCCCTGCCCGTGGAGGAGCCGCAGGCTCCAGGGACCACGGCCACTACGGCTGCCGCCACCACGCCGGCAAAACCCGCCGAACCCGACGCCGCCAAAAAGACCGCCCCTGAAGGGATGATTGAAGTACACACCTTTGGCGAGCCGCAGAAAGAAGGCGGCCAGAAGCCTGCGGAGCCGGCCAAGCCATGAGCCGCATGCAGCTGCTCATCGACGTCGGCAACGGGCGCACCAAATTCGGTCTCGCTACAAGCGAGGACATTCTGGAGCGCCGCGAGCATCCCACGCGCGAGCTTTCTCCCGCCGCCGTGCGTGAGGTGGTGAAAGGCTGGCAGTTTGGCAGCGCCGTGATCTGCAGCGTGGTGCCCAAGGTGCTTCCCGCCTTCCGCGAGGTGTTTGGCAGCCAGCTCATCGAGCTGCGCTATGACGCGCCCCTGGGCATCGGCATTCGCTACCCGAAGCCCGAGACCATCGGCGCCGACCGTCTGGCCAATGCCGTCGCACTCGCTCACATGCACGGCGCGCCCGGCATCGTGATCGACTTCGGCACCGCCGTAACCTTCGACATCCTCTCGGCCGACAAATCCTACATCGGCGGTGTCATCGCCCCCGGCCTGCGTCTGATGACCGACTACCTCCACGAGCGCACCGCTCTGCTGCCCAGCGTGGACCTGCGCGAGCCCGAAACCGCCATCGGCCAGTCCACCGAGGGGGCCATCCTCGCCGGTGCCGCCATCGGCTATCGCGGCATGGTGAAGGGCATTTTGGAGGCCCTGAAAAAGGAGCTCGGGGGGGCGGATATCCGCGTCGTCGCCACCGGCGGAGACGCCGAATGGATCATCTCCGGCATGGGGGAGGACATCGCCACCGACCCCGATTTGACCTTGCACGGGCTGCGTTTGGTGGGGAACTTGCATTCTTGACCGGCTCTTCAATTTCAGATTGGATGTCCTCATGACCGAGGTGTTGCCAACTTCTACTGAGCAGCCTTCACCCAAGACGAATCATGACATAAGATCTTGGCTCTGGGCTGCCTCTCCCTTGCTCATCGGGCCTCTGGCTGAATATCTCATCGTAGGGCCGGTGGGCACGCGCTGGCTCATCATGCTGCCGGGCCTGCTCGTATTTCCAGCTTTATTGGCTCTGGTCTATCTGCTGGCCAGCCCAGTGCTGTTGATCCCGCGGCATTCACGGTCGCCAAGGCTGCGTCATTGCGGGCTATGTCTGATTCTTTTGGGCTGCACCATCGCTGGTCTGCGCCTAGCTGGGAACATTCGCAGCGCTGCCTTTCACAAGCTCGCACAGCGCAGCACCGCTCTCGTCTCTGCCATCAAAAACTACGAGCGCAGCCATGGTGCACCTCCGCCAGACTTGGACGCCTTGGTCCCCGAGTTTCTGGCCGCTATCCCCGGTACTGGCATGGCGGCCTATCCCGATTATAACTACGCCGCCGGAGACAAGGCAAAGCGACACACTCAAAATCCCTGGCACCTCGTTGTTTACACCCCAACTGGAGGCATCAACTTCGACGAATTCCTGTATTTTCCACTGCAGAACTACCCACAAAAGGGGTACGGCGGTTGGCTGCAACGCATCAATGACTGGGCCTACGTGCACGAATAGGCCGCCACCCGATCCATCCCCCGGATTTACCCTTGCACGGGCTGCGTTTGGTGGGCAATCTCCGCGCCCCGCTCTGAGGCGGGACGCGTTATGGCTGAATCTGACAAAACTTCCATCGGCATCGACTTCGGCGGCACCTCTGTAAAACTCGGTGTGTGCCGTGGCGATGAACTCCTCGTCACCGACGAGCCCATCCCCACCACGCAGTTCCACGGCCCCGCCGCGCTGATCGGCGAGATGGCCTCACGTGTTGCCAAGCTGCAGAAAACCTATCCTGCCATCTGCGCCATTGGCGTGGGGGTTCCCGGTCTTGTCGATTTTGATCACGGCTTCGTGCACGAGCTGACCAATGTCCCTGGCTGGAAGCATGTACCGCTCAAGGCAATCCTCGGTGAAAAGACCGGCCTGCCCGTGCTGGTGGAAAATGATGCGAATGCGATGACCTACGCGGAGTTTCGCCATGGTGCGGCGCGGGGCCTGAAAAACGTCATCGGCATGACCCTAGGCACGGGCATCGGCGGCGGTCTGGTGCTGGACGGCAAAATGTTCCGTGGCAGCGGCTTCGTGGCCGGAGAGATCGGCCAGATGAGCATTGATTACAACGGCAAGGCCGGCCACTACGGCAATCTGGGCGCGCTGGAAAAGTACACCGGCAACCAGCAGATCGCCGAACACGCCGTTTTGCGCTACTCCGAAGCGGGCATCGAGAAAGACATCGCCGACTGCACACCCAAAAAGATCGCTGACGCCGCGCAGGCCGGAGACGACATCGCTCGGCAGATCTGGGCGGAAGTGGCCGACTGGCTCGGCACCGCCATCTCCAGCATCGCCTGGTTGCTGAACCCGGACGCCTTTGTGATTGGCGGCGGCGTGGCCCAGGCTGGAGATCTGATTTTCACCCCGCTCAAAAACAAAGTGCAGAGCATGCTCAGCACCGTGGTCTGGGAGCGCCTGCAGATCCTGCCCGCCCGCTTCAGCAATGAAGCTGGCATCATTGGCAATGCAGCCCTGGCGGCAGACGCCGTCTGATTCAGCTGAATCAGAGCAATAAAAAAGGCCCGGTTCCAAAAGAACCGGGCCTTTTTGACAGAATAAAGCTCGTTACTTCTTCTTCCCCTTGGGCTGCGGCTTGGGCTCCCATTCTTCCACCTTGATGATCGCTTCCAGATCCTTCTTGGCGGAGATGTCTTCAGGCAGGAACTTGAACTTGGTCAGATAGCGCAGCGCCTTTGTGACCTGCATGATCGGGCCTTTCTGGGTCTCGATCTTGTCGGCGGGCACTTCTTTGATCTTGCCGACAAAATCGCCCAAGGAGGCGAGAGCGGCTTTCCGGGCTTCTGCGTTCTCTTCGTAGCAGAGGGATTCAAAGAGATGCAGCATCTTGTCGTTGCCTTCCATCTTGGCAGCAGCCTCACGGATGCCCTTGGCGATTTCCGCACGCTTCGCAGCGGTGGCAGCTTCACTCATGTGGCTGGCTTCGCCGCCGTCGATGGCACGCTTTGGAAGCGGGCGGTACCAGATGTTGCGATAGCGCACGGGGTTGCCATGATCCTGCAGCTTGAGCGGGCCCTGGTCAGGGAAGGGGCGGGGAGAGGAGCGCTTCATGTGACCGCCGCCGCCTTCCAGCGGAGTGTGGTCCTGCGTGAGCACGCCGTTCACAAAGACGGTGATGTAGCCGGGATCGACTTCCTTGCCGTCTTTGAAAATCGGGCGGCGGAAGACGATGTCATAGACCTGCCATTCGCCGGGCGCACGCAGCGGGTTGGCCATCGGCGGATTGATGCCGTAGATAGAGGAGGCCATGCCATCGGGGTAGCTGGGGTTGTTGTAATTATCCAGCACCTGCACCTCCACCTGGCCCATGAGGAAGACGCCGCTGTTGCCGCGGCCCTGGCTGTTGCCTTCCACCTTCGAGGGTGCGCTCCATTCAATGTGGAGCTGGCAGTCGGAGAACTCTTCTTTCGTACGCACGTAGCCGCTGCCCGGCACACACTGCAGCACGCCGTCCTTCACTTCCCATTTGGTGGGCTCGGCAGGTGTTTTGTCCGCCTGCCATTTTTCGATTTCTTCTGGTTTGCCGCTGAAAAGAATGACGGCATCCGAGGGGGGCGTGCCCGGCTTTTCCTGCGAGCTGAAAGTGCCCGGCTCCACACGCACAGGCTGCGGGCGGTTCATGTCGTGAATGGCCCAGGGATGGGTGGCATCCGGGGGATCGCCGTAGAAGGCGCCATCAGCCAGCGCAGCGGTGGTGAGAAGAGACAGGGCCAGAGTGTGAAGCGTGGGTCGGTTCATGGTGGTGCAGCTGTAGGTGGGAAGGTGCAGGGAGCAATGAGGATTCGTGAGCTTATCGGTGCATGAATGCATGCGCGGGTGTGAAGACCCAACGGCCAATGCGTTGCCCACCGGTCATTTGAGAACCTTGAATTGAGTCATATACCTCGAAATTGACGATGCATCCCGAAGGCATGGTTTTCCTGAAATCGTAAAGCCACTTCAGCATCGACTGCCAGTCCAGTCCGGCGTTTTGGATGAGGATGCTGGTTCCGCGATCATCAAAAAACAACAAAGCAGTCTCGAAATCCCACCCCGAGCGATCCGTTATTGCAAGCCTGTCATGAGCCTCTTTTTCGATGAACTGCTCAAACAAAAGTCCTTCGGATGAGGTTGGATGTTGCTTGAGGTAAGCAGCAAGTTGTTCATGAAACGACTCAATGGTGAGTTCTGTGACTTCCGGGTGAGTGCTCATGAATGATGCGTTCTGTCACGACACCCAGCAGTAGAGTAGAGGAGAAGCAGAAAAAAGAAGAAGGTGCGCATGGCCGTCAGTAAACGACGGCGCGCTGCGCACCTTCCAAGGGAGGGGATGTTTCAGGAGATCGATCAGCCGTTGGGCAGCAGGCGCTCCCAGAGGATGTCGTTCATGAGCACGTTGGTGATGAACTCGCGGCTGCTTTCCGGAGCGGGCGCTGGAGCCGGTGCCGAGGCGGGCACGACGACTTCGAGGTGGAGGCCTTTGGTGCCGCGCTTGGAGGTGATGCTGCCACCGAGATGGAAGGCCAGGAAGAAGGCCCCCATGAGCGCGAGGCCGGGGGCGTCCGTGGCTGCGTCCGTGTGAGTGAAGAAGGGGTCAAACACCGAGCGGAAGACCGTGCCGGCCAGACCGGGGCCGTCGTCGGTCAGGGTGAGAGTCAGAGCGCCATCCGCGCCCGTGGCAGCGGTGAGGCCCACATGGGTGCCGGAGGCGAGCTGGGTCAGCTCGGTCTGGAGGAGCAGCTGAACCAGCTTTTCCAGAGTGGCAGGGCTGGCCTGAAGCGTGGGCAGAGCGCCTGCGGATTCATACTTCAGCTCGATGCCCTTGGCGGCGAAGGCAGCGCGCTGCTGTTCGACTGCGGCAGTGAGAGCCTGGGCTGGATCCACGGACTGTGCGCCACTGGCGGCGGCTTTGAGATCACCGAGGAGATCGCCAATGCGGGAGGCCTGGCTGACCACGTGGGCGTGGAAGTCGCGCCAGAAGGTGGCCTGACGCAGGCGGTCGAGGTCAAAGTTTTGCTGACCGAGGCGGCCTGGCGTGATGTCCAGGAAGGCATGCACGGCGCGCAGCGGCTGGTTGAGGTTCTGGTTGAGACCGGCGGCAACAACGCCCAAGCCCATCACGCGATCGGTGATGAGGAGGTTCTGCAGCACGGAGAGCTTCTCCTGGAGGAGGCCGTCGCGCTCCTGCTGGAGGATGTAGTACTCCATGGCGCGGTGAAGGGTGTTGCGCACATCATCCGGAGCGATGGGCTTGGAGATGTAGCGGAAGATGCTGCCGAGGTTGACGGCGTCCACGGTGACATCGTAGTCCGCGTAGGCGGTGACCATCATGCGGACGAGGCGTGGGCGGAGCTGGCGGGCGCGCTCCAGAAGCTGCACCCCTTTTTCTCCGGGCATGCGCTGGTCAGAAAGCAGGACGCCGATGTCCTCCCCGTGCTGCTCGATGAGCTTGAGGCCGTCCGCCGCGTTGTTGGCGGTGAGGATGCGGAATTCGTCAGCAAAGAGCTTCTCGAAGTTTTTCAACGCCTTCTCTTCATCGTCGACATAGAGAACAGCGTAGCGTTTGAGGTCGTATTGGTTTTGCATGTGGAATGTTCCTTTTTAAACAGCTGCGTGGTTGTTGGGTGTGCTTGCGGTTGTTGGAAGCTCGAGGACGAACTCGGTGTACTCGCCGGGCTGGCTGAGCACTTCGATGCGCCCGCCGTGATCGGCAATGATGCGATTGCAGATGGCAAGCCCGAGACCCATGCCCTGCCCCACGTCTTTTGTCGTGAAAAATGGGTCGAAAATTTTGTCCCGAATCTCCTGCGGGATGCCGGGGCCGTTGTCCTTGACGGAGAAGATGACCTTGTCCCTGCGGGTGAAGGCGGAGAGCTTGATGCAGGGGGTCTCGCCTTCGGGGTATTTTTTGGTGGCCATGGCATCCAGGGCGTTTTGGATGAAGTTGATGAGCACCTGGACAAACTGGTTGCTGTCTCCGCGAACTTCAAGCTCCTCGGGGATGTCCACCTCCTTCTGGATGCCTTCCTTCCAGATGTGGGAGAAGAAGCGCAAGCCGGTGTTGACGATGGTGTTGAGGTCGAAGGAGTGATTGAGCTGGCTGGTGTTGCGGGTGAAGCCGCGCAGGTCGGAGATGATCTGGATGACGCGGTTCACGCCGTCCTCGACGTCTTTGAGAGTGTCGGTGAAGTCGGCGCGTTCCTCTTCGGGCAGGAGCTTGGTGGAGCGTGCGATGATGTGCAGGCCCTGTCGTGCGTAGTTCAGAGGGTTGTTGATTTCATGGATGAGGCCGGCGCTGAGGCGGCCGAGAGAGGCGAGTTTTTCATTGCGCACGAGCATGGACTCGGTCTCCTTGATCTGCTCAAGAGCGGATTCGAGCTGCTGCTTCTGGACCACGAGCTCCTTCTGGTAGAGACGGGTGTCCACGAGGTTTTTGAGGCGGACCATGATCTCGGTGAGAGAGAAGGGTTTGGCGAGGAAGTCGCTGGCGCCGGCGGCGAGGCAGTCGAGCTTGGTCTTTTCATCGGCCCGGGCAGTGAGGAGCACGACAGGGATGGAGCGTGTGGAGGTGCGTTCGCGCAGGTCGCGGCAGACCTGGAGGCCGTCTTTTTCAGGCATCATCATGTCTGAAAGAATGATGTCCGGAAGGAACTGCACGGCCTTGTCCACGGCCTGCTGGCCATCGACAGCTTCGAGCACTTCAAAGGTGGCGCTGAGCTGGCTCTTGAGGAAGCGAAGCATGTCAGGCTCGTCATCGGCGATGAGGAGCTTGGGCTTGCGGCTGCGACCGATGCTGGTTTCGACCGGGCGCAGGGTGGCCTGCAGGGAGGTCATGGCGGGGAAGAGCTCGGCGCGGCGGTAGAGGTCGGCGATCCAGTCTTTGTTTTTCGGGGCCTCTTCGCCATGATCGTCGTGAGCCTCTTCTTCATCGTCCTCGACAACGACGCTTTCGTTCTGCTGCAGAGGCAGCCGAACTGACATGGTGGTGCCTTTGCCGACCTCGCTGGTGGCGGAGACGGTGCCGCCCTGGACTTCGACGAGCTCCTTCACCAGAGCGAGACCGATGCCCATGCCCTGGAACTTGCGCTGGGAGGAGGTGTCCGCCTGCCAGAAACGGCTGAAGATGTTGGGAAGCTGGTCCGGGGGAATGCCCATGCCGGTGTCGGTGACGTCAATGACGAGCATGTTGTCCTCCTTCATGGCGCTGAAGTTCACACGGCCGCTGGCGGCGGTGAATTTGAGGGCGTTGAAGAGGAGGTTGAGGCAGATGCGTTCGAGCTTCTCGGGGTCTGCGACCACGATGCCGAGCTCTGAATCCACATGGGCATGAAGCTGGATGCGCTTGTCCTTGGCCACGGGGCTGACGGCGGTGGCGAGGCCGTTGATGAACTCATTGACGTTGACGCGGCGGGCGCGGACCTTGGCGCGGCCGGATTCGAGGCGGACGAGGTCGAGGAGGTCGTTGATGAGCTTGAGAAGGCGCATGGCGTTGCCATGCATGGTGCCCATGAGGTCGCGCTCCTCCTGGGGGCGGTTGACGGAATTGGTGCGCTGAATGAGGCTTTCCAGGGGGGCGATGAGGAGAGTCAGGGGTGTGCGGAGTTCGTGGCTGATGTTGGCAAAGAAGCGGTTCTTGGCCTCGTCGAGCTCCCGGAGCTTCTGGTTGCTGTTCTCCAGCTCCGCGCGGTTGAGGTCCAGATCATGGCGGAGCTTGAACTCCGAGAGGCGGATGGTGTTGTAATACCAGCTGCCGGCCACGATGAAGACGCCGGTGACAAAGAGGAAGTAGATGTTGTTGAAGAAGAGGCCGTGGAAAGAGAAGGGCCCGTGCAGCATGGCGGCCGCCAAGTAGGCGACGAAGGTGAGGACGAAGATGAGAACGCTGTCCTGCAGCGTCCAGCGCAGGAGGAGCGCCGAGCCGAGCATGATGAGATTGAGGCCGGCGTAGTAGGGGGAGATGGCGCCTTCCTTGGCATAGATCATCCAGGAGATGGCGAGCAGGGGGATGAGGGCGACGGAGAGGCCAAGATTGCGGTAGTACCGCGTGCCCGGCATGTAGTGCAGAGAGGTCCAGACCAGGGCGAGGAGCACTGCGGAGATCATGCGCACGGGGAAGAAGCCCAGGGCCTGATCCCAGCCGTACATGAAGTAGTCCAACGATGCTCCTGCGGGCATGAAGATGCCCGCCAGGAGGGCTCCCAGCTTGTAGTTGCGGATGCGGATGGGGCGCTCGTAGATGTCAAACGAGTGCTCCAAACTGGCCGCCGGAACTGACAGCGCTTCGGTCATTGTGCGGGTTTGCGGACTTCGAGGAAGATGTTCACGCCTGTCTGGTCTGACTTGACGTCCACCGCCTCGGGAGGCGCCTTGTCAGGGGCGATCTTGGCGAACTGGGCCTTGTCGCGGTAGACGAGGTGCCATTCGAGGACGTACTCCATCCAGTTGCGGGAGGGATTGGAGATGTCCACGTTGGTGGCGATGAGGAGGCCGCCGGGGGCGACCAGGTCATAAAACACTTCCAGCAGGCGGCGGCAGATGCGGTCTGAGAGGTAGTCAAAGAGGCCTGCGCAATAGACGACGTCGTAGCTGGCGGGCTCAAAGCCGGCGCCGGTGCGGGAGGATTCCTTGAGAATCTGATGAACGGAACGCTTTTCGAGCTTGATGCCGGTGCGGCGGCGGTGCCTGGCGCGAAGGCTTTCCAGGTCGCGCGTGGTGTTGGCGATGGTTTCGTCGTTGAAGTCGAGGAGGAGGAAGTCGGCGTGGTCGCAGAGGTCGTCGTCGATGAGGAAGTTCTGCACCTCCTGGGCCGGCCCGCAGCCGAGGTTGAAGATGCGCGCGACCTTGCCCTGGGCGTGCATGCGTGCGGTTTCGTCATGCAGGCGCTGCTTGAGGTAAACGATGCGGTTGCGGTGCGCCACGACGGGGGCGGTGTCGAGGAAGAGCCTGTTGAGGATCTTGGCGAACATGGAGCTGCCCTCGTAGGGGTCCCGCAGCATCATGCTGACCATCTCATAGTCGCCGGCGTAGCCGAGGGGTTTCTGGAAGGTGCGATAGATGAAGGGGGAGCAGAGCACGAGAGGGTGGAGCTGGCGCTTGATGTAGCTGCGATGCACCGGCTGCTGCTCCTGGGTGATCTCGCCCGCAGTGTGCTCAAAGCGGTCGAGAAGAGGGACCACGGCGGGAAGGATGGGGTCTTCGAGCTGCTTGATTGTTTCACGTTCGGCCTGGATGCGGTCTCCGGAGGGGAGGGAGCGGACGCCGAGCTCCACCTGCTCCATCCAGCGGCGGAGGTCGGAGAGGAGGGTGTGCATGTCGGCCACGACGAGCTTAAAGTCCGGAACGACGCGGTAGTTTTTTTCTGTCTCCTTGAGGAATTCGGCAAAGTCCGCGAGGAGGCGGCTCTTGTTCTGGGCCGGGGAGAGGATGTCGATGTCGATCCAGCCGTCATCCGAGAGGGAGGCCTCGCAGATGAGCATGATGCCGGTGTTCACCAAGTTGGCGATGACGGCGCGGCCGGAGTAAACGACGCGCTCGTTCATCATGATCCTGAAGTCATTGAGAACTTCGGAGAGCTGGACGATGCTGTAGGGGTTGTAAACTTCAAAGACTCCGAGGTAGCGTGTAAGCCGGTGCAAGGTGCCCCTGACTTCAGCACCCTGGCTGTTGCGGCAGATGATAAAGCTCAGCCGCTCTCCTGTGGTAGCGATGTTCGGAAGTGAATTTTCGTTGTTCTCCATGATAAGGATCCTCTGCTAGTGCAATGAGCGCCCGGAAGCCGGCATGGCTCTCCTGAAAAGGGAGGACAGCATGTTTCGGGAGGGCACTCGGAGGTGCGGTTGACATACAATCGGATTCAACATGTTGTCACTATATTATGAATTAAAACCGTTGTGTGACACTCACTGCAAAGACCTGCCACTGGTGTTTGTAGCTGCCATCAAACTGGCCCGGGGGGTTGGAATAAGAGCCGCTGATCACGCGTGTGGGATTGTAAACGTATGAGTAGGTGACATCGACGCTGCGAGTTCTGCCGCGCCAGCCAAGGCCAAGGCTGAAAACGCTGCGGTCGTTGGTGCAGACCATGGGGCTGTAGGTGCTGGAGGGCTGTGAGTTTTCAGAATACATGTAGCCGCCACGAACGACCCAGTTTTCATTTAGCTTGTAGGTCATGCCGGTGCCGAGGTCGATGGAGTTGCGCCAGCCGAAGACGGAGCTGGTGGCCCCTCCCAGGAGCGGCTGATTGTTGCCGATGAGGAGAGGAAGATCATCGTGCGAGGAGTTTTGCGACCACTTGAAGTCAAAGCCGATGGTGAAGCGGTCTGTGACGTCAAAGCCATAACCTGCTGAGATTGAACCAGGGAAGGTCATGTCAGAATTGAAGTTGCTGTTCTGACTGAAGCCGAGGCCGAGAAGTGCGGGCGGCATGTTGGAGGCTTTGAAGTCGCCGCGGAAGCGTACTTTCACAGGCAATCTGCCTACCAAGGCAAAGCGATGTCTTTTGGCGACGGTCCAGTTGATGCCTGCGTAGGCGCCGACGCCCCAGCCCTGGCCGTGGAGCTGGATGTCCCCTTCGGAAGCGCCGGGAATGAGAGAGCCCCAGGGGTAGAACTGCTTCATCTGCAGATCCGCGTACATGATGTCCATGCCGACGGCGAAGCTGAGGTTGTCCGTGATCTTGACAGCGAAGGCCGGGGTGATGTCAACGGTGAGGAGGTTGGCGAGATAGGGGAGTGCGTAGCGCAGAGGAGCGGCCATGCCCTTGGGATAGGCGGATGCCATGCCGTAGGGGGTGCTGAGCCCTAGACCGAAGGAGAGCCTGTCTTCGATGATGGGCTGCACGAAGTACATGCTGGCGGGATAGACCCAGGGCCTGTTCATGTCCACGGACTGTCCGCCGTTTTGAGTGAAGCGGATGTCGCCATGCCACATGGCGGCGTTGATCAGCAGCTCGGTTTTTTTGATCTGCATGATGTTGGCCGGAGAGACGCGCACGGCGGAGGCGTCGCTCAGATTGGCATATCTGCCACCGACGATGCCGAGGGCCTGAGCGGAGTCAGGGACGACCGAGAGCGTCTCGGATGCATGTGCGGCCATAGCGGATAAAGCCAGGAAGAGTACCGAGTAGCGTGCGCATGCTTTCATGGTGGCTGGGAGGGGAGGAGTTAGGCCAGACCGTTGGACTGGCAGTATCTGAGGATCTCGACAGTTCCTTTGAGACCGGTTTTGCGGCACAGGTTGTGTTTGTGCACGGCGACGGTCCTAGGACTGAGAGAGAGATCCAGAGCCACCTGCTTGAGGCTTTTGCCACGCGCGAGCTGCATGAGCACTTCGAGCTCACGGTTGGAGAGTTTTTCGTGCACCTGGCTGGCGGAGCCTTTGCGGATGGAGCGGTCTGCGAACTTCTGGGCGAGCTCCCGTGAGATGTAGCTGCGTCCTTCGAGGGTGCAGCGGATGGCGTCGAAGAGCTCGTGCGGAGGGGCGTCCTTGGTGACGTAGGAGCGTGCGCCGAGCTGCATGGTGCGGGAGACGAAGGTCTCTTCCTGATGCATGGAGACGGCGATGATTTTGGGCGGGCTGGGGAGGGTGCGCAGCTCGGTGGTGAGCTCCATGCCGGAGCGGTCTCCGAGCTCGATGTCCACCAGGGCGATTTCAAAGGTGTGGAGACGGGCTTCGACCATGGCTTCGGCGCAGCTGCCGGTGGAGACGACGGTGGCCTGTGGGAACTCGCCTTTCAGCATGCTGGTGAAAGCCTCACGCACCAGCGCGTGGTCGTCGACGATCAGGATGTTGAATGGAGGAGGAGATTGCATGAAAGTGAGGGGCATTGTGGTGAAAACTCATGCCTGGAGCTGGACTGGAGAGGGGTGGGTGAGGAGGTGGACTCTGGAGGTGCCACCCGGACCTGCACCCATGATTTCCATGGTGGCGCCGAGAAGAGCGCACCTGGCTTCGATGAGGGCGAGTTCGGATCCATTGGCGGGATCTTTCCAGATGTCGTCCCCGCCGTCATGATCGATGGTGATTTCGAGTTTGTCCGAGCTGGCGTGGCAGGTGACTTCGACCCAGGAGGTGTTGGCGTAGCGGACGCAGTGCTGGAGGAGGGACTGCATGATGCGGAAGAGGCTGAGACGGCTGGCGAGGTCGAAGGGGGGCTCGTCTCCGCTGATGTGGAGGACGAGGGAGCCAGCGAAGTTTTCGCCGATGCTGCGTACGAGCTGCTGGAGGGCGACATTGAGGCCGAAGGCCTTGAGCACGGGGGGGGAATTGTTTTTCCGTCACGTCGCGCACGAGCTGCAGCGTTTTTCTCAAGGTGGAGTCGAGGCTGCCGAGGAGGCGGCTCATGCTGGTGGTGTTGGCGCCGTTGACGAGTTCGTGCCGGATCATCTCCCCGAGGGAGGCGCAGGCGACGAGGCCGCCGGCCATGTCTTTGTGCAGCAGATGGGCGAGGTCAACGCGCTGAGAATCTTCCTCCTGGACTTGGTGACGCAGGGCCTGGAGAAGCATGGAAGCCGAGTTTTTGTCCAGTTCCATGGAGAGTAGTTGCATGCGGTATAATAAATTGAATTTGCGGTTGGCTTATTTAGAAGAACCACATTGCGGCGGGCGAGGCATCTAAATGTTGATTCAATATTTAGGTTGGGCCTAAACCGATTGAGTTGGCAGTGCTATTCGATGGATATGGTGAGTCCGGTCTATTGCTAAAATAAACCTATTTTTATTAATTTTATAGCAATATGGATTTAAGATTCAGCACATGTACCTAAATACAATTCAGCACAACGCCACTACTTGCAGTCGGATTCTGATTGTGACCGAAGAGAGTACTCTGCAGGAGGATTTACGGATTTCGCATGCCCTGCAGAATTCGAGTCATGGTGGCAGCTCTGCAGCGATGATGAGCGGTGTGTCGTCTGGCAGCAAAGCCAGGGCAGTGGCAACACCGCCGGAGGTGGTGTGCACGGGGAATGAGAAGGAAGTGCTGGGGCTGGTGGAGGCGGCGTCGCAGGAGCACCGGCCATTCAGCCTGGTGATCATGGACGGCCGAATTTTCTATGGCAAAGATTACCGGCATTTGATCGGGCGCCTTTGGCAGGCGCAGCGAGATCTGCATGTGGTGCTGCATGCGGTGTCGCAGCTGGAGTCGTATGAGCAGATTCCGATTGATCTGGGGGCGAACCCGCAGCTTTTGGTTTTTAAATTTCGGCTGGTGCCGTTTGAGATCACGCAGCTGATCCGTACGCTGACGACGAGGCATGCGGCGGATCAGCAGAGTTCGCACCGGTCCCTGAACCTGAATGCGCAGCTGCTGGAGATGACTTCGAAGTTTGAGGATGTGAGCAACCGGCTGTGTCTGGAGCAGGACCACAGGCGGCAGCTGGAGGACCAGCTGTGCAAAAACCAAAGACTGGAGACGGTGGGGCGCTTTGCGGCAGCGATGGGGCATTTTTTCAACAATTACCTGACGGTGATCCAAGGGCACCTGGATGTGGCGCTGAGAAATGGCGGTGGTGCTGCGCCGCAGGAGACGATCCTGAAGGAGCTGCTGATCGCGACGCAGCGTGCGGCGGGTGTGACATCGCAGTTTGTGTCATTCAACCGGCGTGAATACCTGCAGCCTGCGCCTATGCACCTGCCGCAGATCATCGAGGGGCAGGCGGAGGTGCTGCAGAAGGCGGTGGGAGAGCAGATCGTGATCCAGATCAGCCACCAGCCGGGGCTGCCCAGTGTGATGGCGGATCAGGCGTCTTTGGAGCAGATCATCTTCAACCTGCTGATCCATGCGCGGGAGTCTATGCCGAATGGCGGGCGGCTGATGATCCAGACGCGGGAGGTTTCCATCGCCGACACCGCGGCAGCCGGGCAGGTGCATGCGGAGGCAAAGCCGGGCAGGTACGTGGTGATGAGCATTTCGGACACGGGGAAGGGGCTGACGCCTGAGGAGCAGGCGGGGCTTTTTGATGCGTCCAAACTGACGTCGGGCCAGGAAGGGAGCGCAGACATCGCGCTGATCCTTGTGCTGGGGCTGGTGCGGATGCAGGGGGGGTGGATCGATGCGCGCAGTGTGCTGGAGGTGGGGACGGAGTTTTCGATTTACCTGCCGGTGGCGACGGGTGCTGCTGCGGATGTGCCTGCGCCAAGCGCAGCTGTGACGACCGACAAAAAGCTGCTGGGGCAGAAGGTGGAGGAGGAGGCCTCGACGATACTGGTGGTGGATGATGAGGACTCTGTGCGGCAGGTGATGGAGTATGTGCTGACGAGCCAGGGGCACAGGGTGCTGACGGCGGCGGATGCGAACGAGGCATGGGCGATCTGGCGTGAGAAGGCGTCTGTGATCAGGCTGGCGCTGATCGATGTGAAGCTGCCTGGAGGGGTGAGCGGTTTTGACCTGGAGAAGGCGCTGGCCACGGAGGACCCGACGCTGCCGGTGATCTTTACGTGTGGCTATTCGCCGACGAGCCTGAGCAATGCGAAGGAGCTGAAGGCGGGTGAAAATTTTCTGCCCAAGCCATTTGGGATGGTGGAGCTGCTCAACATCGTGGGGCAAGCCCTGCTGAAACCGGCGCGGCTGTGAGGCGAGGAGAGAGAGGACGTGGCGATTTTTCTGGTTTTTAATGACGTGGGCAAGCCTGCGTGGTGGAAATGGCCGGGATGGTTTTTATTAAAATGAGCAGCTGTGGCAATTTGGCTGTTACCTGGTCTTGACCGGAACGGGTGATGGCCGGAAAGAAAGGCATGGCTCTCCCGCATAGCTTATTGCCCATCTGCAGCTTATGGCCGCAAAACTGCGCCAAGGACAGAGCGCCTCTGGCCGTTGAAGGACATCCATGTGTGCCGCCATGCAGAGAGTCTTCCGGCGTCAGAAATGTTCAAAAATGGGCAGCCCAGCGGTGAGAATGACCTCACACAGCAGGGTGGCAACGCCTGAGGAAGGCATGGGGTCATGAAATCTGGGCTAACAGATTTCAGGAGGAATGCGCGGGAACAGCGCCTGGATGGCAGCCTGGTCATCATGACGGGGCCGGATGGTGCTGTGCACTCGGTGGAGGGGGCCTTGAGGCTGAGGGAGGGAGAGGACGCCCGCCCGCTGCGGCCGCAGCCGGGAGAGGATTGTTTTGAATTCTTTGCGAGGGAGTGCGCGCTTTTGTATGACGGTGCTGAGAAGTGGGGAGGGATGCTGAGAGAGGTGCTGGGGCGGAGCTCTGCGGGAGTGCGCCTGGAGGCCTGTGCCAAGGGGGCCGAGCCGCTGGTGTGGGTGGAGATGACGCTGCTGCCGCAAGCGGTGGCGGGAGGGGCGGGGGCGCTGATCACGTGTGTGGACATCTCTGAGCGCAAGAGGGAGGAGATGGAGCTGAGGAACCGTGAGGTGCAGGGGCGGGCGATCGTGGATTCTGAGCCGGAGTGTGTGAAGATCGTGGATCAAGAAGGGCGGCTGCGGGAGATGAATCCTGCGGGGCTGAAGATCATCGGTGCGGAGAGCCTTGAGGAGGTGGAGGGGAGGCCTGTCATCGAGATGGTGCACCCTGAGGACCGTGATAGGTACCAGCGGCTGCATGAGCTGGTGGTGGCCGGAGGGTCAGGGAGCGAGGTGTTCCGGTTGGTAGGGCTGAAGGGGCGGCTGGTGTGGGTGGAGACGCATTCGGTGCCGCTGCGAGATGCGGAAGGGCGGGGAGTCGCTGTGCTGAGCGTGACGCGTGACATTTCCGAGACCAAGAAGGTGGAGGCGAGGCTGAGGCAGAACGAGGCCACCATGGCGGTGGCGCAAAGGATTTCGCATTTTGGGAGCTGGGAGCTGGACCTGACGCAGGAGGACAAGAATGCGCCGGGCAGGCTGAGCTGGTCTGATGAGGTGTACCGGATTTTTGGCCATGAGGTGGGAGGCATCGAGACCACGAATGAGAATTTTTTCCGTGCGGTGCATCCGGAGGACAGGGAGCAGATCCGGCAGGCGGTGAGTGAAGCCATCCGGACGCGGGGGCGGTATTCGATCGACCACCGGATCATCCTGCCAAATGGGGAGGTGAGGCATATTCACGAGGATGCGCAGATTTTTCTGGATGAGCAGACAGGGCGGCCGGTGAAGCTGGTGGGGACGGCGCATGACATCACGGAGCGCAAGGTGGCGGAGGAGACGTTTAAGAACAGCGAGCTGCGCTTTCGCCGCGCGTTTGACAATGCCACGGTGGGGTTTGCCATCACGGACACGCGCGGGAAGATCCTGCACATCAACAAGCACTACTGCCAGATCACCGGCTATGCGGAGAGTGAAATGATCGGGCGCAGCTTTGCGGCCATCACGCATCCGGAGGATGTGGGACGCAAGCAGGAGATGAACAGGAGGCTGGTGGACGGAGAGATCAGCGATTTTGTGGTGGAGAAGCGCTACCTGCGCAAGAACGGCAAGGTGGCGTGGGTGGAGAACAGCGTGTCGGCGATCTGTGATGCGACTGGCGAGGTGCTGAACATGGTGGTGCTGTGCAAGGACATCACGAAGCCGAGGGAGGATCAGGAGCATCTACGCCTGCTGGAGACGAGCGTGGCGCACCTGAACGACATCGTGATCGTGACGGAGGCGGAGCCGCTGCAGGAGCCGGGGCCGCGGATTGTGTTCGTGAACGAGGCGTTTACCAAGCAGACGGGATATACGCGGGAGGAGGCGCTGGGGTGCAGCCCGCGCTTTTTGCAGGGGCCGGGGAGCGACCGGTTTGCCCTGGCACGGATGCATGCGGCGCTGGCGCAGGGGCTTCCGATCAAGGAGGAGCTGACAAACTACCGGAAGGACGGGACATCGTTTGCGGTGGAGATGGACGTGGTGCCGATGGCGGATGCGAGCGGGAAGACGACGCATTTTGTGGCGGTGCAGCGGGACATCAGCGCGCGCAAGGAGGCGGCGGACCGGCTGTGGAAGAGCAACCTGAGGTATGAGAGGCAGCACATCGCGCTGGCGAGGATGATCCGCGCCGGGGTGATGCAGGCGGTGCACCTGGATGCGGCGTTCCGGCTGATCACGGAGGAGATCGCGCACGCGATGGAGGTGGAGAGGGTGAGCATCTGGCGCTTTGACCAGAGCCGCAGCACGATCGTGTGCCAGGTGCTGTTTGAGTCTTCGGCGCGGCGGCATTCGTCCGGCATGGAGCTGCACTGCAAGGATTTCCCGGCCTATTTCCGTGCGATGGCGCAGAATGAGACCATCGCGGCAGATGATGCGCGGAAGGATGCGCGGACGTGTGAGTTCACGGAGAGCTACCTGACACCGCTGGGCATCACCTCCATGCTGGATGCGCCGCTGCATGTGGGGGGAGTGCTGGCCGGGGTGCTGTGCCATGAGCATGTGGGGCGGCAGCGGGACTGGCTGCCGGAGGAGAAGAGCTTTGCCACTTCGCTGGCGCATTTCATCTCCCTGGTGCTGGCGCAGTGGGAGCGCAGGCAGGTGGAGGAGATGCTGCGCCAGCAGGCGTCCCTGCTGGACAAGGCCAATGACGCCATTCTGGTGCGTGATCTGGACCACCGGATCACCTACTGGAACAAGAGTGCTGAAAAACTTTATGGCTGGACGGCCGAGGAGGCGTGCGGGCGCAAAGTTTCCGAGCTGCTGTACCACGAGCCCTCGCAGTTTGAGGAAAGGAACAACAAGGTGCTCACTCATGGTGAATGGGCGGGAGAGATCCAGCAGGTTTCCAAATCAGGCGCGGAGATCACCGTGGAGGGGCGCTGGACGCTGGTGCGTGACATCGAGGGGAGGCCGAAGTGCATTCTGGCCATCAACACCAACATCACCGAGCAGAAGCGGCTGGAGGACCAGTTCCTGCGCGCCCAGCGCATGGAGAGCATCGGCACGCTGGCGGGCGGGATCGCGCATGACCTGAACAATGTGCTGACGCCGATTCTGATGTCGGTGGATCTGCTCAACCTGCGCATCAAGGACGCCTCCTTCCGGGAGACGCTTGACACGATCGCCACCAGTGCACGGAGGGGGGCGGACATGCTCAACCAGGTGCTGTCGTTTGCGCGGGGGATGGAGGGGCAGAAGACGCAGCTGCAAGTGGGCCGGCTGCTGCAGGATCTGGCGCGGATCGTGGGCGACACGTTCCCCAAGAACATTCATCTTCGCCTGAAGAACGAGCTGGATGAGAGCGGCATAGTGACCGGGGATCCCACGCAGATCCATCAGGTGCTGCTGAACCTGTGCGTGAATGCGCGGGATGCGATGCCCGGCGGCGGCACGCTGACCATCAGTGCGGAGCACATCCAGATCGACGCGCAGTATGCGGCGATGAACATCGAGGCGCGTGAGGGGCCGCACATCATGATCAGTGTTGAGGACGACGGACTGGGCATTCCCCCGGAGGTGATGCCGAAAATCTTTGACCCTTTCTTCACCACCAAGGAAATGGGCAAGGGCACCGGGCTGGGACTTTCCACCTCACTGGCCATCATGAAGAGCCATGGTGGATTTTTCCGTGTGTACAGCGAGCCCGGTCATGGATCCTGCTTCCGGGTGTACCTGCCCACGCAGGCCACGGAGGTGATGGCCAGGCCGGTGGTGGAGGAGCCGGTGCTGCCGCGCGGCAACAACGAACTGGTGCTGCTGGTGGATGACGAGGCTGCGGTGAGGGAGATCACGCGGCAGACGCTGGAGGCATACGGCTACCGGGTGCTGCTGGCGGGAGACGGTGCGGAGGCGGTCTCTGTGTATGCCAAGCAGCAGAATGAGATCGCCCTGGTGCTGACGGACATGCGCATGCCGGTCATGGATGGCACGACAACGATCCAGGTGCTGATGAAAATGAATCCGGATGTGTGCATCATCGCCGCGAGCGGGATCAACTCGAACCACAATGCCGCCCGGTCGGCGGGGGCGGGGGTGAGGCAGTTTCTACCCAAGCCGTACACGGCCGAGACGATCCTGCGCGCGCTGCATCAGGCGCTGCATGAGGGATGAGGGAGGAGTCAGGCGGCGCCGGAGGCCGGGTGCAGCACGTCGCTGAGCGCCTCCAGCAGGGCGTCTGCGTTGTAGGGCTTGCGCAGGAAGTGCTTTACGCCGAGGCCGTTGACCTGCGCCTGCATCTGGTGGCTCAGGCCGCTGGCGCCGATGATGGGCAGTGAGGGGTGGATCTTGAGCAGGGCCTGGATGAGGGTGGGGCCGTCCATGTTGGGCATCATCATGTCCGTGATGAGTGCGGAGGGCTTTTCGGCGCTTTTGAGGAAGGTGGCGATGGCGTCCGTGCCGTCGCTGGCGGCGATGACCCGGTAGCCGAAGGTTTCCAGCGTGTGCTTGGTGGCGGTGAGGATGGCGCTTTCATCATCGACGATGAGGATGAGCTCTCCCTGGCCCATGCGGCGGGGAGCTTCGACGAGGGGGACTTCGCCGGCTTCCACGTCTGTCCTGGCGGGGAGGTAAACGCGGAAGACCGTGCCTTTGCCCATGCGGCTGGTGAGATCAATGAAGCCGTGGTGGGATTTGACGATGCCGAGGGTGGTGGCGAGGCCCAGGCCGGTGCCTTTGCCCATTTCCTTGGTGGTGAAGAAAGGGTCGAAGATGCGGTCCCGAACCTCGATGGGGATGCCGGTGCCGGTGTCCCGCACTTCGAGGACGACATAAGGGCCGGTTGTGGCATCGGGGTGCATGCTGGCAAACTGCTTGTCCACGACGATGTTGCCTGCGGTGATGTCCAGCTCTCCGCCCGTGGGCATGGCGTCGCGGGCGTTGACGCTGAGATTGAGCAGCACCTGATGCAGCTGGGTGGGGTCGCCCTCCACATTCCAGGTGTCCGGGGCGCAGGAGATGCTGCACTTGATGAACTTGGGGAAGGTTTCGTGGATGAGCTGCTCGATCTCCTGGAGCACATCCTGCGGACGCAGGCGCATGCTGCGGCCTTCGACGCCGCGCGCGAAGCTCAGGATCTGCTTCACCATTTCAGCGCCGCGGTTGGCGCTGTTTTCCATGGCGTTGAGCAGGTCGATGTCCCGCGGCTGCTGGAGCTTCATGCGCAGGATGCTGAGAGACATGAGGATGGGGGTGAGCACATTGTTCAAGTCATGCGCCACGCCGCCTGCGAGTGTGCCGATGCTCTCCAGCCGCTGGTTGCGCAGGGACTGGGACTCCATGCGGCGTTTTTCCGTGACATCGGTCATGAAGCCTTCGAGGTGGCGGATGACACCGTCTTCGGAGGGGATGCCCTGGCCGCGCTCCCAGATCCACTTCACCGCGCCTTCGGCAGTGCGGATGCGGTAGCTGACTTCAAAGCGTTTGCCAGCGGCGACCGCCTCGGTCACGGTCTGACGCACCTGGTCACGGTCCTCGGGATGGATGAGGTCTCCGAAGAAGACGTCGCCGTTGACGGCGAACATGTCGGCTTCGTAACCGGTGAGCTCGAGGCAGCCTTCGCTGATGAATTCGAGCGTCCATTTTTCGTCGATGAGGGAGCGGTAGGCGGCGCCGGGGAGGTTGCCCATGAGCGTCGAGATCATGCGTTCGTTTTCACGCAGAGCCTCGATGGCGCGCTGGCGTTCCTTTTCGCGCTCCACGGTTTCCATGGCGAAGGAGAGGTCATTGGCGAGTGCGCTGAGCACGCGGATCTCCTCTTCCTGGAAGCAGTCACGTTCGTCGGCGTAGATGAGCAACACGCCCACGGGGACGCCACCGGGTTTGAGGGGGAAGGCGGCGCATGAGCGGAAGCCGCGTTCCAGCGCGCGCTCGCGGAAGTAGAAGCTTTCGTCGTGCTCGATGTCGTTGGAGATCTCATGAGTGCCGCTGCGGAAGACACGCCCGGCGGGGCCGCGGCCCGAGGGATGGTCTCCACGGGTGATGAGGGTCAGGCCGTCGAGGTAGTTCTGGTAGCTGCCGGCGCATGCGGCGGGCTTGAGCACCTGGGAGAGTTCATCATAGAAGCCGATCCAGGCCATCTTCATGCTGCCTTTTTCCACGGCGATGCTGACTGCGGCTTCATAGAGCAGCTGGGGCTCGCGGATGCGGACGATGGCTTCGTTGATGCTGCTGGACATGGCGTGCAGCCTGTTCAGGCGCAGCAGACGCTGTTCGTCGAGCTTGCGTTCGTGGATGTCCAGGGCGGAGCCCGCCATGCGGTAGGGCTCTCCGTTTTTGTCCCAGAGCGCCTGGCCGCGCGCCTCAAACCAGCGGTAGCCGCCCGACTTGACCTGCACGCGGAACTCGATGCAGTATTCCTTGCGGTATTCCAGATGGCTCTCCAGGGCGGCGCGTACCAGCGGCAGATCGTCTGGATGCATGCGCTGCTCCCAGGCAAAGAAGAGGCTGGGAAACTCCTCATGAGTGTAGCCTAGCAGCTCGCGGAAACGAGCGGAGTAATAGACGCCGCCGGTGCGGATGTCCCAGTCCCACACGCCGCCGGTGGAGCCCGTGGCGGCCAGGGCGTAGCGCTCTTCGCTCTGGCGCAGCGCCATCTCCGCCTGGTGGCGCTCCATCTCTGCAGCGGCGCGCACCGCGAAGAGCTGAAACATGGCCTGCAGGCGCTCCCGGTGGTCGAGTGCGTTGTCGCTAAACACGGAGATGACGCCGATGACGCGGCCGTCTGTGGCATGAAGGGGCATGCCCATGTAGCTGTTGGCGCTGAGCTCCTGGAGGAGGAGGTCGTCGGGGAAGTGCTGCCGCACATCGCGGTCGTAGTAACAGACGTCGCCGCTGGCCACGTTGTAGCACGGGGTGCCGACGAGGGAGCAGGTCTTGTTGGGGAGGATCTTGCCGTCTGCGCAGAAGCCCAGGGTGCGGACCATGCGGTCGCGCTCTGGGAGGAGCATGGCGACTGCGGCGTACCTGGCTTCGACGGCGCGCGCCACCTGAAGGCACAGGGACTGGAAGAAAGTCTCGCCGGTGCGTGCATCCACGCCCTCGGCCATGGCGCGCAGGGCGTCCTCCACTTTTTTCTCCACGGTGATGTCCGATGCGAGGGAGAGGATGGACTGCAGCTCCCCGTCTTCATTGAGCAGGGCAGAATGATGCCATTCGCAGACGATCGCGCGGCGGTCTTTGGTGAAGTTGCGGTTGATGCAGGTGCTGCGAGACTCGGAGCGGTTGAGGAGGCGGTTTAGAGTGGCCTCGACGCGCGGTACGTCGTCGGGGTGGATAAAGTGCCAGTCGTGGTGGCTGCGGCCCATGACGGAGGCCTCGTTCCAGCCAAAGATTTTTTCCGCCTGGGGGGACCACCGGCAGATGCGCCCGCTGGTGTCATACTCCACCAGTGCGAGCGAGGTGTTTTCCAGGTGGTAGAGCAGGGTGGCGTGAGCCTGCTGCTGGAGGGCCTCCTCCTGCTCACGGCGAGCGGTGAAGTCACGCAGGTTTCCGATGATGGCGACCGGTCTGCCCTCGCTGTCACTGACGATGGAGCGGTTGTCGCTGATCCAGCGGTAGCCGTTGTTTTTGTGCTGGAAGCGGTATTCGAGCACCGACTGGAAATCTCCGTCGAGGTCACGGGCGATGAGTTTTTCCAGCACGTCGCGCTTCTGCTGGAAGTCCTCGGGGTGGATCCGGGAGAACATGAAGCGGATGCCGCCGGCGGTGCACTCTTCGATGCTGAAGCCGAGCACCTGCTCCACCGCCGGGCTGATGTAGTCGTAGGTCAGCGTGGGAAGGCTGAGGCAGTATACGGGGTCTTTGGAGTTTCCCAGCACGGTGCGGAAGCGCTCCTCGCTGCGGCGGAGCTCGCTCTCGGTCTGCTTGCGTCTGGAGATGTCACGCACGGTGACGACGAGGCTGACATGGCCCATGATCTCGGCTTTGCGCATGCTGAGCTCCACCCAGAAAATGCGGCCTGAGGCGGAGCGGGCCTGCCATTCGAAAAGCTGAGGGCCGTCTTCCGCCTTCTTCATCCAGAGCTGGGCTTCATCGAGGGTGTAGGGGGGGATGTTGACGCTGAGATCCGCGACGGACATGCGCCTCATTTCCTGTGCGCTGTAGCCGTACATTTCACAGGCGCGCTGGTTGACCTCCAAGATGACGCCGGTGACGGGGTCGTGGATGAACACCGCATCATTCAAGCAGTCGAAGACGCTGCGGAACCAGTCGTCCTGGGGCTTGACGTCCAGTTCATCTCTGGCTGCGAATCTGGGCTTGGTGGTAGTGATCATGGATCAGCGGGGCGGTCGTCAACATGCCTGTGCCAGCGCCATTTTGCCGCCTGCAGGCAGAGGGTTTGCAGCAGCCTCCGGGCCGCAAATGGAAGTAATGGTGTCAGCGAGGATCTTAAGCCCCTGTTCTTTGGAGACGTAGCCGTGCACGTCTTGGCGGCTCAGCACGGGGAGCATGTCGGCGGTGGAGTGGCTGCTGAGGATGATGACTTTCACACCTTGTGGAAGAGAGGTCCTGCCTTGGTCGAGGAGATCAATGGCGGAGCCGTCCGGCAGGGTCATGTCGGTCACGAGCACGTCGATGTGGCAGGTGTTCAGCATGGAGAGTGCGGAGGCCACGCAATCCGCCTCAAAGAGATGATATCCAGGCAGGTAGGCGCCGAGCGCGGCCCTGACGACATCCCTGTACATGTCATGATCCTCCACCAGCAGGATGACCCTGGAATTTCCTGAACGATTGGAATGCCAATTTGCCTGCTGCATGAATGCTCGTTAGTGTCTGGGTGTGTATAAAATCCGCAGTAACATACAGCAAATCTGGCACGTGTAGCGTGGAAGCACGATAATGAATAATCATTTAGACATGGCTAAATTTCGGCAGCATGACGCCATGCAGGCGAGTTTTTCGTTTTTGGAAGGCACTGCAGCGGAGAAAATCGAGTTTCTCGGCAGCATGGGGCATGAGCTGCGCAACCCGCTGGCGAATGTGATAGCGCAGGTGGAGACACTGCTGGCGGGTGTGTATGGCCCGCTGCCGAGTGCGCAGGAGAATGCCATGGCGGCCATACGGGACAGCACGCAGAAAATGCTGCGGCTGATCACGGACCTGGTGGATGTGGGCAGGATCGAGGCGGGGGGGGCGCAGCTGGCGCCCATGCCTTGCCAGGTGCGGGAGTGCTGCGAGAACAGCATGGCGGACGTGGAGGTGCTGGCGAGGTCCAGATCGATTCAGGTGGTGACCGAGGTGCAGCCAAGAGACCTGGGAGTGATGGCGGATGCGCGGCGGCTGGAGCAGATCATCACCGAACTGCTGGCCGCCGGCCTGCTGACGATGAAGACGGGAGGGCTGCTGAGGCTGGCCATCACGCATGATGAGGGCTGGCTGGTGCTGCAGACGCAGAGCGGGGCCGGACAGGCGGCGGTGCAGGATGCTCCTGCGCAGATCCTCGGGCGTCTGGGGAAAATCCGGCCCATCGGCCTGGCGCTGCTGCAAAAACTGGTGAAGGTGCATGGCGGCACGTTTGTGCTGAATGAGATGCCGGAGCAGGAATTCGGAATGTGCATACGCGTGGCGCTGAGCAAAACAGGAGGCGGCAGCGTGGCAGAAGCGCTGGCAGGCGAGCCGGAGGCGCCCGTATCCGTGGAGAGTGGAGCGGCCTCTGCACCTGCGCCGGGCAGCGGGGCCCGTAAGCGGCCTCTGATTCTGATTGCGGATGACCAGCCGGCACTGATCGCCGTGACGCGGAATTACTTTGAAAGCCTCGGCTTTGAAGTGGAGACCGCCCAGGATGGGAGCGAGGCTGTGAGCCAGGCATGCACGCTGCATCCAGATCTCATTTTGATGGATGTGCGGATGCCGGTGGTGGATGGCCTGAGCGCGATCCGTGAGATCCGCTCCTCGGCAGATCCGAGGACGCGCGACATCGCCATCGTCAGTCTTTCCGGCCATGCGACTGCATCTGACAAGGAGAGGTGTTTGGCCGCTGGTGCCAGCGCGTATCTGAACAAGCCCTTTGGCATCCGCGAGCTGGACCGCATCATTTCGGAGTTTCTACGGCCTGCGGGCGGCTAGAGGATGGTGCGGGGCACATGCCAGGAGCGAGTGGTGCCGGAGACAGGACTCGAACCTGCACTTGTTTCCAAACCAGATCCTAAGTCTGGCGCGTCTACCAATTCCGCCACTCCGGCAGGGAGTTGCACGCGGCTATGATTCGGTGAGGAGCATGCGGCTGCAAATGAATTATCGCGTGCGCAGCAGGCGCTGTGCGGCCCAGCCGGTGAGGAGGACGGTGCATAAGGGCATGAGGCCCACTTTGAGATTGGCTCCGATCCAGGGCAGCCAGCCTCCGGCGTAGCTGGTGAGGGAGCTGAAGTACTTCAGCCCAAAGACCCAGCCGCCATGGAGGCCCATGCCTGCCCAGAGCGCGCCAGTCTGCATGCGGACGCGGGCGATGACCCAGCCGACGGCATAGAGGGTGGCAAATTCGGCGAGGAGGAAATGAACATCTCCAAACCCGGCGGCAATCTGGCGCAGGACGAGGAAGCCGCTGCTCCAGGTGACGTCTGCGTCGCTGATCTGCCAGCCTTCCGGGGGCTTGAGGAAATGGACGAGGGCAAAGACAAAGGTGAGGGAGAGGACGGCCTTTGTCTCTTTCATGGTGCGAAGCAGGAGGCCCAAGAGGAGGCCGCGGAAAAAGAACTCCTCGACGATGCCCGCGCCGAGAGCGCCGGTGATGGGCTCTCCGAGCCGCCACCAGCGGGGATCGGGGCGCAGCTGATAAGCGCCGCTCTGGAGGAAGATGAAGCCGAGTGCGAGAAGGGGAAGGGCCGCGAGCAAAAAGCAGAGCGTCCACTGCCTGAGGCCGGTGCTGAAAGGACGCCAGGCGGGCAGCAGGGAGCGCTCGAGGCGGACCCAGCGCATGAAGGGCCAGATAAAGAGGAGGGCGCAGACGAGCACGGCGCGGTTGAAATAGCGGGTGAACTGCGCGCGCTGGATTTCCGAGAGGAGCCATTTGACGATGCCGAGATCGTGCATGGAGGAGGTGGAAAGCCAGCCGTGGGCCGCCCTGCCAAGATGAAACAGCGGTACGGAGAGCAGCGCCCCGCCGAGCATGACGGTGAGGAGGTAGAGGGCGACTTTGGGCAGGGCAGGGGAACTGCCGGGGCTGGCGGCTTGCATGGGCGCGATACTAGCGCATCCTGCGCGCTCTCAATGACCAAAAACCAAATCCACGAATGGCACGAACGTCTGCAGGACGGCCGCAAGCAGTACATCCGCGCGTACTGGAACTCGCGCGAGTGGGAGTTTCGCTACGCGCACCCGGATGGCGAGCACTGGATGCCGCTGGAGAACCCCACCAACGAGCGCTGGCTGGAGCTGCGGGACCTGCTCTTCCGCAAGTACCAGCGCAAGAAGCTGCCGTGGAAGTATGTGGAGCAGCTGGACAAGAAGCTGGAGGCCATGGGCATCAAGGTGGAAGAGGGCGTGGAGCAGACCGAGGTGGAAGAGGACTGATCAGTGCGCTGCGGCATTTGCTTTGACCTCGGCGGTGACGCCACCGCCGAAGGCGGCACCAAAACGGGCGCCCACGTGCACCTCCGGAAGCAGGAAGCGGCGGTCCGCATTGGCGCTGCGCCGGCGTGACACAAAGCCAAACAGGGCGGCGATGACGGCCCCGCCGGCCAGCAGTGCGGGCACGGCCATGCCGAATTTTTTTTCGCTGCGCTGGAGCCAGAGGGACTGCTTCAGCCGCACGGACTCCATGGTGCGCATGCGGTCGATCCAGCTGCGGGTGGCCACGGTCAGCCGCTCATCGAGGGTGAGCTTTGGGTCTGCGAGGATGCGGCGGATTTCCTGAATGGTCTCGACGAGGTCGGTGGCCGGATAGCGCTCCCACAGCACGGGTGCAAAGGAGATGGCGCTGCTGCCGGTGGCGCGGTCATAGAGCATGAGCACGGCAGGCTGGGTGCCGCTCCAGCTGCGGCGGGTCAACTGGGCCTGCCTGCGTACGGTGACGCCTGTGGGCATGAAGCTGCAGGTGCGGAGCCAGCCTTCGTATTTGAGATCCTGCCGGAACTGTTTCAGCTCTTCGGCCAGCTGAAGGCGGGTCTCGTCTGAAAGGGCGCGGGTCTCGTCTAATATGGCATCCGCTGGTGCCGGGGGTGTCTGGGCTGGGAGCCAGGCGGCGGCGGCCAGCCAGGCCCAGGTGAGGACCAGGCGGAATGGGCTGTATGATGGAGGGGGCAGGCGCATGGCCGAGCTACTGTCCGCCAAAGGGGCCCTGAGGGCAACTTTCTGCGTGTGCCATCGCTTGTCCGGGCGGCTTTTGGGGCAGGATTTGGGGGAGCTTGTGAAATTTTTCACAAAATCGCCTTGCCGCTCCTTGGGCAGCGTAGATAGATACCCCTCACGCCTGCTACCAGACCCCCTCTTTCCATGCCCACTGTCACCCGAGAATACGAGGCCCCGGATACCGCCGCCAAAGCGGCCCGGCAGCTCGAAGCCGTGGAAGAAACCACAACGGACATCGTCGGTGAGAAACTGGTGCTGAACATGGGGCCCAGTCATCCTGCCACGCACGGGGTGCTGAGGCTGGTGCTGGAGCTGGACGGTGAAATCATCACCAAGGCAGATCCGGATGTGGGCTTTCTGCATCGCGGCGACGAGAAGATCGCCGAGAACATGCATTACAACCAGTTCGTGCCTTACACGGACCGTCTGGACTACCTGGCGCCGCTGGCGAACAACGTGGCCTATGCGCTGGCGGTGGAAAAGCTGATGGGCTGGGAGGTGCCGGAGCGCGGCCGCGCCATACGCGTGATCTGCTGCGAGCTGGCCCGCATCTCCGCGCACATGCTGGGAGTCGGGGTGTTTGCCATGGACGTGGGAGCGATGACGGTCTTCCTCTACACCTTTACGGAGCGTGAGAAGATCTACAACCTGTGCGAGCAGCTGACGGGAGCGCGCTTTACCACGAGCTACACGCGCGTGGGCGGCCAGATCCGCGACCTGCCGAACGGCTTTGTGGAAGCGGTGAAGACCTTCCTTTCCGAGCTGGAGCCGGTGATCGACGAGATCGACAAGCTGCTCTCCCGCAACCGCATCTTCATCGACCGTACGCAGGACATCGGTGTGATCTCCAAGGCGGATGCGATCGGCTACGGTCTCACGGGTCCGAATCTGCGTGCCTCCGGTGTGGAGCATGACCTCCGCAAGGCGCAGCCCTATCTGGACTACCAGAAGTACGACTTTGACATCCCCATCGGCACCAAGGGCGACTGCTATGACCGCTACCTCGTCCGCATGGAGGAGATGCGCCAGAGCGTGCGCATCCTGAAGCAGGTGCTGGCCAGCCTGCCTGGCGGCCCGATCAATGTGGCCGATGCCAAAGGCCTGCTGCCGAAGAAAGAAAAAGTGCTGATGAAGATGGAGGAGCTGATCCACCATTTCATCATCGCCACCCAGGGCATCGACGCACCTGCGGGGGAAGTTTACTTTGCCGCCGAAAACCCCAAGGGCGAACTCGGCTTTTACATCAACAGCACTGGTGGCGGCGTGCCGCACCGTCTGAAGATCCGCAGCCCCTCCTTCCTCAATCTCAGCATCGTGCCCAAGCTGCTCATCGGCAGCATGCTCAGCGACATTCCTGCCGTTCTCGGCAGCCTGGACTTCGTGATGGGCGAGTGTGACCGCTGATTTTTACCCCCCAACCTTTTCATCCGAGACTCCCACGCATGGCCTTTGAAGTTCCAGCCGAATTGGAAAAACGAATGGATGAGGCGATCTCGCATTATCCCGTGTCCAAACGCAGCGCCGTGCTGCCACTGCTGCATCTGATGCAGGAGCATTTCCGCTACATCAGCGAGGAGTCGGTGAACTGGGTGGCGGCGAAGCTGGGACTGGAGCCGATCCAGGTGCTGGAGGTGGTGACGTTTTATCCTGGCTTCCGCCAGAGTGCTCCTGGCAAGTATCACATTCGTGTGTGCCGTACGCTTTCCTGCGCGATGGCCGGCAGCTATGAGCTGATGGATTCTTTCTGCAAGGCGGCGAACATTGACCGCTCGCACACGGATCATCCCCACCCGATCGCGGTGAGTGCGGATGGGAAATTCAGCATTGAGTTTGCCGAATGTCTGGCGAGCTGCGGGTTTGGCCCGGTGTGCATGATCGAGGATGACTTTTATGAGAAGGTCGATCCCGCCAAGGTGGGAGAGCTGCTGGCCCAGCGGGCTTGAGGCGGTGCTTTTTTTGGATGGGTTGACCGAGGGTCTGACCTGAACTGCAAACAAAAAAGCGCAGCGGCTTTGGACCGCTGCGCCTCTGAGCTGAACTTGGTCAACGAGGAGGGCTTATTTGCTTCTCCAGGACACGACATCATCCTGAGTGAACTGCTGCAGGTCCTGGCCCCAGCTGTAGATGGCAATCTCCTGGGGGAGCATTTGAGGGGGCGGGCTCATCGGGTTGGCTGAGATCTTGGGATCAGAGTTTTTCAAGTCCGGGTTGGTCACCTGTTTGTCGCCATTGGTGTCGAGAAGAACAAAATAGGTGGTGCCCCAGAGATCGACGAGCTTGAAAGGAGGCTGTGCATTGACGAGGCCGAAGCGGTTGTTTCTGGCGATGGGAAGGTCGATGAATTTGATGTCCTTGGGATTCAGATTGGTGGTTCCGCTGCTGCTGCCGCTGCTGCTGGATGTGGTGATGCTGGTCAGCGCACTGACGAGTCCGCTGTTTTCATCGGTGGCCAAGGCCTGGATGTCTGCGCCGCCAGATGAAGCAGCAAGGAGGCTGGGGTTCACGGGCCAGCGGTTGTATTCCACCTGATAGCTGGTGATGGCGAGGCGCAGATCCTTGATGACCGTCTGCACCTGAAGCTTTCTTCCATCAGCCATCATTTTGTTGGCCTGTGAAATGACGAGGCTGGCGAGGACTGCCACGATGGTGATCACCACCAGCAGTTCGATGAGCGTGAAGCCCGATCGAACCAGGAAACTAGAGCGAGGTTTGATTTTCATGATCTTCGGTTGGGGGGTGTGTTTGTGCATTTGGAGCGTGCGGAGCGCCTGAAGTTCAAAAAGCAGGCATCTTTCCTTTTGAACATTTAACCGGGTTTGCTTTTCCACGTCAATACTTGTCATGCTGGAGCGCGCCAACTTTGCCTTGTGTCGTGACGGTGATCGTGATGCCGGGAGGCAGCTGCGCGGCGCCTGCACCATGGGTTTTGATTGTCAACTAATGCTTGCATCATATACTTCAGCGATTTAAATCCGCGCTTCAATCCCCACAGAACCCACAAAACAACCACGGATCGCACAAGACGATCTGAAAAAACAATATGGCAAAGACAGCATCCAAGGGCAGCGCAGACAAAACAAAGTACGTGTATTCATTCGGAGCAGGCAAGGCAGACGGCGACGGCTCCATGAAAGCATTGCTGGGTGGCAAGGGTGCCAACCTGGCTGAAATGAGCCGCATCGGCCTGCCCGTTCCTCCCGGGTTCACCATCAGCACCGAAGTGTGCACCTATTTCTATCAGAACAAGAAGACCTATCCTGCCGCCCTGCAGTCCCAGATGGAAGCTGCGGTGAAGAGCATGGAGAAGATCATGGGCTATAAGTTTGGCGACGCCAAAGGCTTCCCTCTTCTTGTCGCCGTGCGCTCCGGTGCACGTGACTCCATGCCTGGCATGATGGACACCATTCTGAACCTCGGTCTCAATGACGAGACCGTGCTCTCCCTCGTGGCTGCCACGAACAACGAGCGCTTTGCCTGGGACTGCTACCGCCGCTTCATCCAGATGTACGGCGACGTGGTGCTCGGCGTGCAGAAGCGCGAAGGTGAAGACCATGAGCCCTTCGAAGTGGTGATCGAAGAGTACAAGCACTCGACCTATCACAAGGACATCCTGGACAGCGACCTGACCGCGGCCGACCAGCAGGAGCTCGTCAAGCGCTTCAAGCAGCTTGTGAAAGAGCGCACCGGCAAGGGCTTCCCGAGCGATCCGTGGGACCAGCTTCGCGGCGCAGCCGGCGCTGTGTTCGGCTCTTGGATGAACGACCGCGCGATCGTGTATCGCCGCAAGTACAACATCCCCGCCGAGTGGGGCACTGCCGTGAACGTGCAGGCGATGGTGTTTGGCAACACGGGCCCGACCTCCGGCTCCGGCGTGGCCTTCACCCGCAATCCTGCCAACGGCGCGAACGAATTCTACGGTGAGTTCCTCATCAACGCCCAGGGCGAAGACGTGGTGGCCGGCGTGCGCACCCCTGAGCCGGTGATCCAGCTCAAGAAGGAAATGCCGAAGTCCTACGCGGAACTGCTTCAGGTCCGCCAGAAGCTTGAGAAGCACTTCAAGGATGTGCAGGACGTCGAGTTCACCATCCAGGAAGGCAAGCTGTTCATGCTGCAGACCCGCAATGGCAAGCGCACCGCCGCCGCCGCTCTGAAGTTCTCCATGGACATGGTGAAGGAAAAGCTCATCGACTGGGAAACCGCGGTGCTGCGCAACCCCGCCGACCAGCTCGACCAGCTCCTTGCCCCGATCTTTGACGCCGCTGACGTCAAGAAGGCCAAGGCAGTGGCCACCGGCCTTCCCGCCGGCCCTGGCGCCGCCTCCGGCAAGATCTACCTGAACGCTGATCGTGCCGTCGTCGCCGAGCAGAAGGGTGAGAAAGTGCTCCTCGTCCGCAACGAAACCAGCCCCGAAGATCTTCGCGGCATGATCGCTGCTGAAGGCATCCTCACTGCCCGTGGTGGTGTGTCCTCCCATGCAGCTCTTGTTGCCCGTCAGATGGGCAAGGTTTGCATCTGCGGCGCCTCCGCGCTGGAAATCGACTATGACAAGAAGACCGTCACTGTTGCAGGCCAGACCTTCAATGAAGGCGACTACCTCTCCATCGACGGCACCAGCGGCATTGTGTATGCCGGAGAGCTGAAGACCGCTCCTTCCGAGATCATCACCGGCATGCTGCACGGCGACAAGGCCGCCCAGGCCACTGAGAAGTTCAAGAGCTTCCAGCAGCTCATGAACTGGTGCGGCAAGGCCACGCGCCTGCAGGTCCGCACCAACGCCGACAATCCTGAGCAGACCCAGAACGCCATCTCCTTTGGCGCACAGGGCATCGGTCTCACCCGCACGGAGCACATGTTCTTTGAAGGTGACCGCATCGACGCCGTGCGTGAAATGATCCTGGCTGACAACGTGGCTGACCGCAAGAAGGCACTGGCCAAGCTGCTGCCTTATCAGCGCGAAGACTTCACCGGCATCTTTGAGTCCCTCAAAGGACTGCCTGCCACGATCCGTCTTCTCGACCCGCCCCTCCACGAATTCGTGCCGCACGAAGAGAAGGCCCAGGCCGAGCTCGCCAAGAAGATGGGCGTCTCTGTTGAGAAGGTTTCCTCTCGTGTTGCCGCTCTGCATGAGTTCAACCCGATGCTCGGACATCGCGGCTGCCGTCTCGGCATCGCGTATCCTGAGATCACCGAGATGCAGGCCCGCGCCATCTTTGAAGCCGCAGCTGATGTGGCCAAGAAGAAGATCAAGGTGAAACCGGAAGTCATGATTCCTCTCGTCGGGTTCAAGAAAGAACTCGACCTGCAGGTGGAAATCGTGCATAAGGTAGCGAAAGAAGTGATGGCTGAGAAAAAAGTGAAGCTCGACTATCTTGTCGGCACCATGATTGAGGTGCCGCGTGGAGCACTCACCGCTGATGAAATCGCCGAGACGGCGCAGTTCTTCAGCTTCGGCACCAACGACCTTACGCAGACCGCTCTCGGCATCAGCCGTGACGACATGGGCAGCTTCCTGATGCCCTACACGGAGAACGAGATCTTCAAGAAGAACCCCTTTGCCACGCTGGATCAGACCGGTGTGGGCCAGCTCATCAAGATCGCCATCGAAAAAGGCCGCAAGACCAAGTCCGACATCAAGCTGGGCATCTGCGGTGAACACGGCGGTGATCCTGACAGCGTCAAATTCTGCCATCGCGTAGGCCTCACTTATGTGAGTTGCAGTCCTTTCCGTGTGCCCGTCGCCCGCCTTGCCGCTGCGCAGGCTGCGATCGAAGAAAAGCGCGCCACTCCGGCCGCCGCAGGAAAAAATGTCCAGGGAGGCGCCAAAAGCGCATCCGTGGCAAAACAAAACAACAAAGCAACCAACAACAAACAGAGGACAAACACTATGGCTAAGAAAGCTGCAAAGAAAGCCGCCAAGAAGGCTGTGAAGAAGGCCCCCGCCAAGAAGGCCGCCAAGAAAGCCGCCAAGAAGGCCGCCAAGAAGTAATGCGTTGGCCTCTTGACTGAGGTCAATGTGGCGGAGTAATCCGTCATCAAAAGCCCTGTGGGGATCACTCCTCACAGGGCTTTCTCTTGGGCGTGTTTCTCCCGGCGGCTGGCGGTGCGGCTGCAGAGGCGGCTAAAAAAAGCCCGCTCGTTTTGGCAGGCCCTAAAAACATGCGCCCGGATACGCATTATATACCAGCCCTCAAAATTTATCATGCCGCCCGTGAGGCTGGCCGGTTTCAAAGGCTGTGTTGCGTGTGACTGGTGTCCAGAGTGCGGACTCCTCCAATGGGACTGCCGTGACGCCGGTTCACAAGGGCAATCATTCCGAGCAGCGCAGGCCATTCCGTTCGACAAGGGCAACTCCGGGCCCTGAATGCGACTGCATCGATGAGGGCTTTGCATAAAAGGGGGCACGTTTCATAGTGCGGGATGAATTTGAATCTTGAGGGACAGTCGGTGGCAGTGTTCGGAGCGGCGCGTGGCATTGGCCGGGCGATTGCGGATGGGTTTGTGGCGGAGGGGTGCGTGGTGCGTGGATTTGACCGGGAGAAGACGGCGGAGTTTGTGACGGTGGGGGATGTGACGGACTATGAAGGGGTGAAGAGGTTTGCGGGGGAGTTTGAGGCGGTGGACCATGTGGTGTTTTGCGTGGGCATCGGCTCAGGGAAATTTGGGTTTCCGTTTTGGAATCTGGAGCCGGGTGACTGGGCGCGGGTGCTGGAGGTGAACCTGATCGGCGCGGTGAATGTGGCGCATGCGTTTGCGCCGAGGCTGATCGAGCGAGGTGGGGGATCGATGCTGTTTCTCGTTTCCGTGGCGGGGCAGATGGGATCGCAGACGGATCCGCCCTATAGTGCTTCAAAAGCGGCGCTGATTAATTTCACGCAGTGTGCGGCCAAGGATCTGGGGCCGCATAACGTGCGGGTGAATGCGCTGGCACCAGGGATGGTGAAGACGGAGCTGAACCACAGCATCTGGGCCGCAGGGCAGAAGAAGCTGCCGGAGGAGAAGCGGCAGAGCTTTAATGAGTGGGCGGCGGAGAAGATCAAGAAGGTGTCTCACCTGGGCCGCTGGCAGATGCCGGAGGAGTATGCGGCGATGGCGACGTTTCTGGCTTCAGATCATGCGAAGAATGTGACCGGGCAGACGATCAATATTGATGGGGGACAGGTGATGCATGCGTGAGGCATCCCAACTTATGCGCCCCCCACAATGAACAACCAGACCTCCAAACCAGCACGCTCTTCCAATTTCAAACTTCTTTGGCTGCCGTTCGCGGTTGCCTTTGGCAGTTTATGCATTGCCTTCTATCCCTACCCAATCAACAGGTCGTTGAGGTGGGTGTGTGATGTTTTTTTATACATCTATCTGGGAGGACTGCTGTGGTTTCTCGGACTTTCCATCCGCAGCTTTTTCCAAAAGCGCACAGGCAGGGGGCTGGGCGCACTCGGTCTTCTTTTATTGCTAGGGGCAGCGCTGTTCTGTGCCACTGCGGTCACCTTCATCATTGGGATGGTCGAATCAAAAGATGGCTTCGCGGACGATTTGAAGCTGCCAGAGGGCGTCGCTCTCGCGGAACCGAACGACGAATCAACCGGCATCGATTCTCCACCAAAAAACATCGCAGATACTTTTCAAGCCGCGATCAAACAGTCCCTGGAACGACCTGGCAATGACAAGGCGGATGCAATTTTTCACCTGCCGTCGCTAGCACGATTGAGAAAAGACCATCCGGCTTTGCTAGATCGCTATCTCGCAACTCATCCGGGCTGGAGGCTTTACAAAGAACATGGCAATCGTTTTGCCACACGGCGCTGGATGAAAGAAGACGAATGGCGAATCACTCTCCACGGCTACTATTCTTGTTTTGACCCAGACATGCCACGATTTCAGTCACGCACCACCCTGGGCTTTTCAGGGGAGGCTTGGGCACGGGGGGGCCAACGCATCACGGCCGATGTCTTGACGCCTATCGAAACACGTCGCGGAAACGACCTCTGGCAAAGTTTTGTAATCATTCCCGTAGAGGATCTGCTCGTGGAGTTGTTTGAACAAAGCGATGCGCGGGAGCGGCGGGTGAGCATGGCAGCAGCAGCAGAGCTCGAGCGAGAATTCAAGGCAATGCTTGCCGCTCCAGAATGGAGTCACGCGCGCGATATTTTGCCTGTGGGATCCATCTTGAAAGGAGCTGCTTCCATTGAGCTGTCAGGTCGAGGAGGTATCTACAATGCCCGGATTCGCTGCAATCCAGGGGCGCCCGGAAGGATTTATCTCAAGGCGTTTGAGATCACTCACAATGACCGGCTTTCCGAAGACCGGTTGCAGACAGCTACCAACGAATGGGTGGGCTGGTCGGACGACCCGACCGAACAGTTTCTCTCCGAGACTCACTTTACTATCTATGAAGGTGACTGGGGGCAGTATTACGGCGCACGATTCGAGGTTTGGTTTGAACCCGGTGATCACAGCGGTGAACGCAAGCTGCTGGAGCGCAACTTCAAGATCGAGGGCTGGATGCGCTGATCATTTCTCGTAGAGGCGGAAGAGGCCGGAGTGATCGAGGTCGCCGAGGTGTTTTTCGTGGACGAATTTTTCCCACTGGGCGAGGGAGTTTTTGAGGGTGGGGGAGTCGAGGCCGACGGAGTCGGCGAGCTGGGACATGAGGCGGACGTCCTTGAGCTGGAGGGTGGCGCGGCCGCCGGGGGCGAAGTCGCGGCGGACCATGCGGTCGCCGTGGAGGTCGAGGATGCGGCTTTCGGCGAAGCCGCCGAGGAGGGCTTTGCGAACGAGGGAGGGATCGACGCCGGAGAGTTCGGCGAGACGGAGGGCCTGGGCGACGGCGTCGATGGTCTGGGCGACGATGAGCTGGTTGGCCAGTTTGGTGACCTGTCCGCTGCCGACGGGGCCGAGGTGGGTGATGTTTTTGCCGACGGCCTGGAAGATGGGGAGGGCGCGCTGGAAATTGGCGTCGCTGCCGCCGGCCATGATGGTGAGGGTGGCGGCCTCGGCGCCGACCTGGCCGCCGGAGACGGGGGAGTCCACCCAGTTCACGCGCTCGGCGAATTTTTTGGTCTCGGGAACGCCGGTGGTGCCGAAGTCGATGATGAGGGCGTCTTTATGCAGGCCCTCGATGAGGCCGGGGCCGAAGACGACCTGCTCGACGACGTCGGTCATGGTGAGATTGATGCAGATGATGCCGGGGCCGATCTCGCGGGCGAGCTCAGGGAGGGAGGCGGCGCGGCGCATGCCGAGGGCGACGGCGGCCTCTGCGGGGGCGGAGCTGCGATTCCAGACGACGACGTCGGCTCCGGCTTCATGGAGGTGGCGTGCATTGGCGCGGCCCATATTGCCGAGTCCGACGAATCCGATCTTGTGTCCTGCGAGTGGCTTGCTCATGTCGGGGGCGAACTCACATCAGGCAGCGCCTGATGGCAAACTCCTTCCCAACCCAACTCATGAAAATCATCATCACCGGCGGCGGCGGCTTCCTCGGATCACAGCTGGCGCAGAAACTCCTGGAACGCGGCACGTGGTGCGGGAAGGCGATCACGGAGATGGTGCTGCTGGATGCGTTTTTCCGCAGCGAGCCGACGGATGCGCGGGTGCAGCACATCACAGGTGACATTGGCGACCGTGCGACGGTGCTGGCGGCGACGGGAGCGAAGTTTGACGTGATTTTTCACCTGGCATCGATGGTGAGCGGGGAGTGCGAGGAGCGCTTTGATGATGCGATGCGGGTGAACCTGGAGGGCGGGAGGAATGTGTTTGAGGCGGCACGTGCTGCGGAGGGAAGGCCGCGTGTGGTCTTTGCGAGCAGTGTGGCGGTGTATGGGGGGCTGGACATGTCTCAGATGATGTCTGACCTGACGAAGCAACTGCCGCAGACGACGTACGGGATGACGAAGGCGATGTGCGAGATGATGGTGAACGATCACACGCGGAAGGGCCACTTTGACGGGCGCAGCGTGAGGCTGCCGACGGTGATCGTAAGGCCGGGCAAGCCGAATGCGGCGGCGTCGAGCTGGGCGAGCGGGATGTTTCGTGAGCCGCTGAACGGTGAGCCGTGCATGCTCCCCATTCGCCGGGACCAGCCGCACCCGATGACGGGGTACCGGACGGTGATCGAGTCCTTCATCTTCCTGAGCGAAGTGCCTGAGGAGAAGCTGGGGAAGGACCGCGCGTATGTGCTGCCTGCTCACCGCGTGACGCCGAACATCGCGGAGAATGTGATCCAGGAAGTGGCGGCAGAGAAAGGGATCAAGCTGGGGCCGATTGTGGATGCCTTTGATGCGCGGATTCAGGGGATCGTGGACAACTGGCCGCAGCAGGTGGACGGCTCTCGCGCGGAAGCGATCGGGCTGCCGAAGCCGCCGTCGCTGAAAGTCATTGTCGAACAATATGTGGCTGACTTTGGAATGAAGTAGGCTTTGCCGTGAAGTGGGAATGAGGTAGCCTCGTGGGATGAGCGAGGTACGACCTTTTCCCAATGCGCCGCAGATCAGCTTTAATCCGCGCCTGATCCTCACGGGGCTGATCGGACTGTTTCTGGCCGTGGGTGTTTTCTCGGGCGTGTATCAAGTGCCGGCGGAGTCAGTGGCGGTGGTGCAGCGCTTTGGAGGCTACCTGAAAACGGAGAACCCGGGGCTGCACTTCAAGCTGCCGTGGGGGATCGACAGTGTGACGCTGGTGGAGATCCTGCGGCAGCAGAAGCTGGAGTTTGGCTTTGCGACACGCGGGGCGACAAACCCGTACCAGTATGCGGACTACCGTGAGCAGGAGGGGGAGAAGACAATGGTGACGGGGGACCTGAACACGGCGCTGGTGGAGTGGGTGGTGCAGTACCACATCAGCGATCCGGTGGCGTATGTGTTCAACTTCCGCGAGCCACTGCCGACGCTGAGAGACCTCTCCCAGGCGGTGATGCGTGAAGTGGTGGGAGACCGTACGGTGGACGAGGTGCTGACCATTGGCCGCCAGGAGATGGAGGCGAAATGCGCGGAGCGGCTGCGGGAGCTGGTGGCGGCGCTGAGCATGGGCGTGCACATCGACCAGATCCAGCTGGGGAACATCAACCCGCCTGCTGATGTGCAGGCGAGCTTCAGCGATGTGAACCGGGCGAAGCAGGAGAAGGAGTCTGCGATTAACACGGCGAGCGGGAACTACAACCAGATCATCCCAAAGGCGCGCGGCGAAGCGGAGCAGAAGATCAAGGGGGCGGAGGGCTACGCGGCCAAGCGCATCAATGAAGCCGAGGGTGATGCGGCCCGATTCCAGGCGGTGCTGACTGAATACCTGAAGGCACCGGAGGTGACGAAGAAGCGCCTGTATCTGGAAACGATGAGCGATGTGCTGTCCCAGGTGCCGGGCAAGGTGATCCTGGATGACAAGGCCTCTTCTTTCCTGCCGCTGATGAATCTCCGCCAAGTGGAACCTCAACCCGCCCCTGCCACACGATGAAAACCTCTCTTTTACTGATTGTTGTCCTGGCGCTGGGCATCGTCGCGGGCTCCGGACTGTACACGGTGAGCGAAACCGAGCAGGTGGTGATCACGCAGTTTGGCATGCCTGTGGGCGAGCCGGTCAAGAAGGCCGGGCTGCACTGGAAGACGCCCTTCATTCAGACCGTGAACAGCCTGGACAAGCGGGTGCTGGAGTGGGACGGCCCCTCGGCGAACATGACGACGAAGGACAAGGTGATCGTCGTGGTGGATGTGTTTGGGCGTTGGGAGATCAGTGATCCCTTGGTGTTTTTCCGGCAGTTGACGGATGAGCGGCGTGCGTTGTCACGACTGGATGACATCCTGGCCAGCGAGACGCGGATTGTGATCGCGAAGCATGATTTCATCGAGGCGGTGCGGACGACGAAGGACCGCAAGGCAGTGCGAGATGTGTCAAACACGAGCAGCGGCAGCAATGTGCCGTCCACAGCGGATTCACGGATCGGGGTGCTGCCGCCGATCACGCATGGCCGGGTGGAGTTGGAGGCTGAAGTGCTCAAAAACGCGATCCCAAAGATCGAAGGCTATGGCATCCGGCTGCTGGATGTGCGCTTCAAGCGCATCGACTACGATCCTTCGGTGAGCCAGTCGATTCATCAGCGGATGATTTCCGAACGCGAACAGATCGCGAAGCTGCACCGTGCCGAAGGCGAGGGCGAGGCGGCGAAGATCAACGGGGAGCGCGAGCGAGATCTGGCGACGATCGAGTCTGAAGCGTACCGGAGGGTGCAGGAGCTGGAAGGCGCGGCAGATGCGAAGGCGACGGAGATCTATGCGAAAGCGTACAACCAGACGCCGGAAGCGGCGCAGCTGTTTGAGTTTCTGAAGACGATGGAGACGTACAAAACGCTGATCACAGCGGACACGACGATGGTCTTCACGACAGAGAGCGAGCTGTTCCGCTTTTTGAAGGCGAGTGATCCGAAAGCGGTGAAGCCCAATGCGGGGGTGATCAGTCAGGAGATCACACCGCTGCACAAGCTGCCGACACTGCTGGAAGTGGGGCGGTGAGGCGAAGCCGTGAGTGCGGATGTCGATGGCGTCCGTCATACACGCCTCTCATCACTCATGGGATCTTCGCTGCATCCGCGGTTCACGACCTCTGATGCCTGGCAGCAGAGTGATGGATCATCGTCCTTGAAGGGAGGGGAGTGATGCCGGGCTGCAATCCAACCCGCTTGTGTGCTGCCTGCGGCCTCCTGCGAGGCCCGCTAAAACGAGTCTTGGATTAAAAAGTCTAATCTTTCGCAGTGAGTCGGAGATCGTGCTATCTCAGCGCCCCCCTGATATGTCCCCGATCACTCCTGCTGTTGTTTCCGCCAAAGACCTGCGCCTGCAATTTGGGCTGCAGCAGGTGTTTATTGATGCGACGATGAGCATCCATGAAGGGGAGAAGCTGGGGCTGGTAGGGCGGAATGGCTCGGGGAAGACGAGCCTGATGCGCATTTTGGCTGGGACGGAGAAGCCGGACAGCGGGACGATCTCGCGGAGGAACGGGATCATTGTGAGCCACCTGGCGCAGGAGTTTACGCTGGATGAGGAGGCGAGTGTGCTGGACAACGTGCGCTCCGGGGCGGCGGCGCTGCTAGAGATGGTGGCGCGGTATGAGTCGGGGGATTACAAGGGGGACCAGGAGGCGGAGCTGCTGCACCAGATACAACTGCATGATGGCTGGGGCGTGGAGACACGGATCAGCACGGCGATGAATGAGCTGGGCGTGCCGGCGGCGGACCGGACTGTGAAGGGACTCTCGGGTGGTGAGAAGAGGCGTGTGGCGCTGGCGCGTGCGCTGGTGGCGCAGCCGGATCTGCTGCTGCTGGATGAACCGACGAACCACCTGGATGCGGAGTCGATCGAGTGGCTGGAGATTTTCCTGCGTGAGTTTACCGGGGCGGTGCTGTTTGTGACGCATGACCGGTACTTTCTGGACCGGGTGGCGACGCGGATCATCGAGATCGATGACAGCCGGATTTACAGTCATCCGGGGAACTACAGCGACTTTCTGGAGAGCAAGGCGATCCGCGAGAGTGTGGAGGCGAACTCGGAGAGGCGGCGGCAGAGCTTTCTGCGGCATGAGCTGGAGTTTGTGCGGGCGGGGGTGAGCGCGCGGCGGACGAAGCAGAGATCGCGACTGGATGAGTATGCGCGTGTGGCGGCGATGGATGCGCCGGAGGAGGAGCTGGTGATGGATTTGATCATCCCACCGGCAGCGCCGCTGGCGAACACGATCATCGATGCGACGGACATCGGCGCGTGTGTGAATGACCGGTGGCTTTTCAGCCACCTGAACCTGAGCTTTGAAGCGGGGACGTGCACGGGGATCATCGGCCGCAATGGATTGGGAAAGACGACGCTGCTAAGGATGCTGATGGGCGAGCAGGAGCCGACGGAGGGCAAGGTGGTCATCGGCAAGCGGACGGTGTTTAACTATGTGGACCAACAGCGCCTGCTGCTGGACCCGGAGAAGAGCGTGATGGAGGAGGTGGCGGGGGCGAACTCTGACTTTGTGCAGTTTGGACCGGAGAAGCTGCATGTGCGGACGTACCTGCGGCGCTTCCTTTTCACCGATGAGCGCGCAACGATGCGGGTGAAGGAGCTGAGCGGCGGTGAGCAGAGCCGGGTGCTGCTGGCGAAGATCCTGCGACGTGGGGGCAATTTTTTGATTTTGGATGAGCCGACGAATGATCTGGACCTGCAGACGATGCGGGTGCTGGAGGAGGCGATCTTATCCTTTCAAGGCTGCGTGCTGGTGGTGAGCCATGACCGGTATTTCCTGGACCGTGTGTGCGACCGGCTGATCGCCTTTGAGGGACAGGGACGAATCCATGAATGCGCGGGGAACTACAGCTACTACCAGGAGAAGCGTGCGGCGAAGGCTGCGGCGGAGCTGGCGATGGTGCAGGCGCCGGTGAAGAAGGATAAGCCTGCGGCGGCGGGCGGAAATGCGAAGCCGAAGAAGATGTCGCAGAAGGAGCAGCGTGAGCTGGCGGAGGTGGAGGCAGCGATGGCGGGGCTGGAAAGTGAGATCGCGGCGATGGAGACGGAGCTGAGCAACCCGGAGACGTTTATGAAGCTGGGGGCGGGGACGAATGATTACCTGGCGAAGCTGGAGGCGAAGAAGGCGGAGCTGGAAGGGAAGTTTGCGCGGTGGGCGGAGCTGGAGGAGATCAAGGCGGCGTGTGCGGGGTGAGGGGTGGGCTTGTTAGCCAAGCGGCCCATTGAGGCAAGACAACCCAGAGGTATTGGACAGGAGCCCAGTGTCTTAATACTCATCATACTATGATGGAGCGGACAGCTAATGTGCGCGCGATGCACAGTGACTGCGTCGGCAGGACGGCGGGACGCTGCTGGAGGACACGGCGTGGTGGAGAAAGCCTTGGATTTGCTTTCCGGAGGATGCGCACCCATCCAGGGGTGGCGCTCGCTACGCTAGCTGACCCCTGGCTACCCGCTGTGATCCCTCCGGGATCTACGAGCAGCAATGCGATGCTGACATGCGAAGAAAAAGGCATCAAAGCTGAATCGAAGAGTCTAGATAAAGTTCGCCTGAAATGTAGAGCTGCCACCGATGGATCGTGGTAGTATTTGGTTTGCTCTATTTACTGAAGGTCTGCACTCCATCCGCATCAACGACCAATGGCGCATCTGCTTTCGCTGGGAATCAGATGGGCCGCATGATGTGGAGATCGTTGATTACCATTAACCTTTACTTGTCATGAAAAAACACGCCCCCATTCATCCTGGAGAAGTTCTGCGTGAGGATTTTCTGCTGCCACTGGGCTTGTCTGAATATCGTCTGGCGACGGACATCGGTGTGCCGCCGCGGCGCATCAATGAGATCGTTAAGGGCAGGCGCTCGATCACGGCGGACACAGCCCTGCGTCTGTCACGCTACTTTGCATGGCCTGCGGAGGTCTGGCTGAACCTGCAGTCGCACTATGACCGCCAGGTGGTGGAGGCAGAGATGCGGCCTGTGCTGGCGCGCATCAAGCCGTGTGCGCTGGCGGCGTAATTATGGTGAGGGTGGGATCAAGACCGTGCCGAGGGCTGGCGCAGACAGTGGATGGCGTGTTTTTTGTGTGGCTCCGAGAGCAACGGAGGCCCAGACGCCGCACAGAGGACTGTGCGGACCACTATGCTGGCGCCTAGCTCGATAAGTCTGTGGCGATCTTACGCTGATGGTCGTTGAGGCCCGAAGTGCGTGTGCATGGGCGGAGCTGGAGGAGATCAAGGCGGTGTTGGGGGTGAGGTGTGGAGTTTCACCTTGAGCTTCTGGCGTGACAGCAAACGTCCTGTTCGTATAGCCTCGCATATATGAAATCAGTGATATTTGCGCTCATGGCGCTGTCTCTCAGCATGCCGCCGAGCAAGGCGCACGAAGATATTGATTATGACATCACCAGTGAACATGAGGGGCTAAGGGAGGCGGCGAAACACGCCATCACTAAAGGAGACAAGGCACTGTTTGATAGCCTGCTGAAGGCTGGTCTGCTGATCAACAAACCTCTAGATGCAGAGAGCAAGGAACTGGCGCTCCATGAGGCGGTCATGAGAAAAAATCCGGACATGATTCGCTATTTGATGCAGCAGGGAGCCAACCCTCTGCTGCGTGACCGCTGGGACAACCGCCCGATTGATAATCTTGAGCACCATCGGGAGGATGACATCACGCCGATCCTAGAGGCGCTGACAAGGAAACCGACTGCCTATGACAAGAAGCTGCTGATGGAGGTTCCTGTGCCTGTATGGCGTGAGATCCTGGGAGCGCCAGAGCTTCCGCAAGATCCGCTGGCACCTCCTGATGGAGACAGGGAAGTTCCCCTTCTGATCCCTTTTGTTTCCATCAATGAAGAGGATCCTACTCCCGAAATGACTCCGGTGCTGAATGCGTATTATCCGGGATGGCGTCCCGGCAGCCGTGCGGAGGAGGCGAAGGGCAAAGATGACGTTGCTGGTTATCGCGACAAGCAATCGCATGAAGCAGGGATGCTGGTTCAGATTGCGTTCGCTGCAACCACGTCCAAGAACATTGCCGTGAATGATAAGGGGAAGCTTACCAGCTATGTGCGGAGCAGGGATCTCCCGGCATATAAGTTTAAAATGCGGCGTGCCACAGGCCCCTTTCTAGCGGGCGGAGGCTGGGGAGGGCATGTGGTGCTTCTGGCCGGATATTGGGTGAAGGCGGGGACTGAAGGATGGGATGAGTGATCCGCGAGCGTGGAAGCGGCCTGTGAGCTTCTCTCATACCTCCGGCATGCGGCCTTGAGCAGTCCATGCTGTGTTCGGAATCCGGGGGTGGCGCTCGTTCCTCGCTTACCCCCGGCTAATTTCTCTGATCCCTCCGGGATCCTGAGCCGGAGAGGTGACGCATCATTCGAGCACCTTGATCTTGAGATTGCGGTAGTAGACGGGGGCCTGGGCTTTGCCGTGGAGGCCTTGGAGGCCGATGGGGCCGGAGCGGGCAAAGTCTTTGAGGGCTTTCTTGAACTTGTTGGGGGTGCCGTCGGGGTTTTTGCCGGCTTCGGGCCAGTTGTCGAGGTTGGCATTGATGACTTCGACGCCGTTGAAGAGGACAGTGACGAGGGGGCCTTTGCAGGTGATGGTGTAGTGATTCCACTCGCCGACGGGCTTGGCAGCGCTCTGGCTGGGGGGCATGGCATCGTAGATGGCGGCGACCATGCCGTATTTGCTGCCGTCTGCGGAGTCGTGGACCTGGATCTCAAGGGCGGCGAGGGTGTCTTTGATATTGCCGGAGCGGAGGAAGACGCCGCTGTTGGATTCTTTTTCGACCTTGAATTCGAGGTCGAGGATGAAGTCGCCGTAGGAGTCTTTGGTCCAGAGGGTGTCGTGGTCTTTGGCGACGAGGATGCCGTCTTTGAGCTCCCATTTGCCGGGGGCGACGGTGTTGGAGAGATCGGGGGCGAAGAGGTCCTTCCAGCCGGTGGTGTCGGGGTGATCAGCAGCGAAAGTGACGGAGGCGGCGGCGAGGAGGGCGAAAAGGATGCGTTTCATGGGGTATGGGAGGGGAAGTAACGCGGGATGGCGGGGAAAGATTCCAGTTTTTGGCCCAAAATCGGGTGCTGGAGGTGGGTGCGGGCCCGCAAGTATGTCCGGAGGACAGCCTATGAAGATGGGGGCTTGGATTTATAGGATTGCTTTTTTTTCCGGCTTGGCCAATTCTGAGTCGATTAGCCATAAAATCATCTGAATTCATGAAATCAGTCCACTCCCTGGTCCTTCTCTCGGTCATCTCCGCTCTGTCCCTGACCTCCTGCGGTCAAAGCTGGACCTGGTCCAACCACGGCTACAAGCGCGTGCCCCTGGGTGGTACGTACTACAACACCAAGTTTAACGGTGCGCCGAGCTTTGGTGGTCACGGTGGCGGCTACGGCAACGGCTACAGCGTGTGGCCGCAGCCGACTCTGAACTACGGCGAGTACTTCACCTACGATGATGAGCCGACCAATGTGGGCAACAGCTGGGAACACTAAGCCCACGGCCTGAACTCATCTGACAAATCCACTTTTTGAACCAGCCCCCTGCATTATGCAGGGGGCTTTTTTGTGGCGTGTCCTGTGAACGGAAGGGCAGCGCGTCACGTCGGTGAAGTCCGCCCCACCCGAGCTTTGTCCCAAATTTGACGGGAGCATGCTGTCTAACGCTCCGGTTCGTTGTCGTAAACGGAGCCTGGTGGAGGTGTGGAAAGGTAGCTGCCGCCAGCGGAGATGGCATCATTGCGGATGCTCTGGCCCTTGCCGATCTGTTCATTGGCGCTGCGCATGCTGCCCATGGAGGCACTGCCGCCCATGCCGGCCACAGCGCCGTAGTTCATGTAAGAGGGGCGGTAGAAAGAGCCCATGCCGCCGGATCCCACTGACCCGCCCATCATGCCGCCGACCTGGCCTGCGGCGAGTACCACGGGCTGGTCAGGTGTCGGAACGCCGTCTGATTTGCGTTCAGATTCAGCCAGGAAATGCTTGTTCCAGGCGGCGTCGTTCACGGCTGCCGCGACTTTGGCATCGAGGCGATGCTTGTCTTCGTCATACTGGGTTTTGCTGATGGTTCCGCTGGCGCGTCTCTTTTCCAAGTCGTTATACAAGCCCTGATACTTGGCGCGCACCACCTGCTCATACGCGTTGAGCTCCGCCAGTGAGGGGACACTGTCCATGGTTCTGCTGGCGCAGGAGGCCAGCATGCTGGAAAGGAGTGCAGCCAGCAGCAGGTGCGAAACGTTTTTCATGGCTCATACTACGCCTTGGCCGGGGCTTTTCAAATCAAAGCACCATTGCATCCCGGGCGCAAAAAGGCACCTTATGACAGAAAACGCCCCTGTTTTGGACCCCATCGACGAAGCTCTGCAAACCACCGGACCGCGTGGCAACTACCTGCCATACCCGGTTTCCCGTCTGGCCGCCAAGATCATCCCGCAGGATCTCACCAGCTTCAAAAGCCGGGGCGTCTCCCGCGTGGAGCGTGAACTGCAGCAGGAGATGCTGGAGATCCAGGAGCGGTACATGGAGGTGATCGACGCCTTCAACTGGAACAAGCTCATCTACGAAAGCCACTTTGGTTTTGAGCCCGTCTGCGGCGAGGTGTATCACCTGTATGAAGTTGAGGGCAGGCGGCAGCTTAGCATGATCTCGCCGGACCAGTGGTACCAGCGCTGGATCGGGAGTTTCAGGCTGAATGCAGACGGCCGCTGGCAGATTGAGAAATCCGCGCCAGATTTCAGCATACGTGACTGGGTGCGGACCTCGGTCGCTTCTTGATGCAACCAACCTTTTCAGACATCGGCCAGCTTCTGGCCGGCCCCAGCGGCATCCAGGAACTCATGGATGACTGCGGAGCCGCGCTCACCACGCATCCTGACATGCGCATGCTCGGCGGAGGCCAGCCGGCTGCCATCCCAGCCGTGCAGCAGCTCTGGCGCGAGCGCATGCAGGCCATGCTGGAGGACGGCAGCATCGACCGCACGCTGCTGAACTACGATCCGCCGGGCGGCAACCCGCTCTTCCGCGAAGCCTTTGCCTCGTTTCTGAAACGCGAATGCGGCTGGGAAGTGACGCGTGAAAACATCGTGGTCATGCCCAGCTCCCAGAGTGCGTGCTTTCTGCTCTTCAATCTTCTGGCCGGGCAGACGGGAAGCTCAAAGCGGCGCATTCTTTTCCCCCTGCTGCCGGAGTACATCGGCTATGCCAATCAGGCTCTCACCGCAGGCCAGTTTACCGCCTGTCTGCCGCGCATTGCCGAAACTGCGCCGCATGAGATCAAATACCACGTGGATTTCGACCGGCTGCGCATCACGCCGGACATCGCCGCCATGTGCGTCTCCTGTCCGACCAACCCGACTGGGAACGTGCTCACGCAAAATGAATTTGAGAGCCTGCATGCGCTGGCGGACGCGCATGGCATCCCGCTCATCATCGACAACGCCTACGGACATCCGTTTCCAGGCGTCATCCACAATGGCTTCCAGCCGAAGTGGCAGCCGGGCATGATCTTCAGCATCAGCATGAGCAAGGTGGGCCTGCCCGGCGTGCGCACGGCCATGATCGTGGCCGATCCTGCCATCGTGAAAGCGCTTTCCAACATGAATGCCATCGTCTCGCTGGCGAACGGCAACCTTGGCCAGGCGCTCCTCATGCCGCTGCTAAAAGATGACCGGCTCATCAAGCTGGGCCCTGAGGTGATCCGGCCCTTCTATCGGGAGCGTTCAGACTTTGCCAAAGGCGTGCTCACATCCGCACTGGGCGAGCGCGTTCCCTGGGCGCTGCATGCGCAGGAGGGAGCCTTCTTCCTCTGGCTGTGGGTCAATGGCCTGCCCATTCCAGCGGCGGAGCTCTATCGCAGGCTGAAGGAGCGCAAGGTGCTCGTCATTCCGGGGCATTACTTCTCCTACGGCCTGGAGAAAGAGTGGCGCCATCCGCATGAGTGCCTGCGCCTCACCTATTCGCAGCCGCAGCACATCGTGCAGGAGGGGCTGGAGATCATCGCCGATGAAATCATCCGCTGCTTCGGAGCGCCGACCTCCGAGTCCGCTGCGCTCCGCTAACTCAACTCGCACCGCAGATCGCATGGCCGAACCTTTCTCCGCTTTCATGGCGCGCGCCTTGTTCGATCCTCAACGCGGCTACTACACACGCCACATCAAGACCGTCGGCGCGCGCGGAGATTTCTCCACCTCGGCCACGCTTTCGCCTAGCTTAGGGAATGCGGTGGCGGCTTGGTTGAAGTCAGAGTCACGTCAGCAGCCGCAGGTGCGGCATGTCATTGAAGTCGGTGCGGGCGATGGCTCGCTGATGCACACCGTGCGCAGGGCCATGGGCTGGTGGACACGCCGCCGCTTCACCTTTCACATCGTGGAGACATCTCCTGTGCTGAGGCAGGAGCAGGCGAAGAAACTCGGCAGCAGTGTCGCCTGGCATAGCACGCTGGAGTCTGCCCTCGCAGCCGTGCAGGGCCAGGCGCACATCTACCACAATGAGCTGCTGGACGCCTTTCCCGCCACGCTGGTGCAGTGGAGTGCGGCCGAGCAGCGTTGGCTGGAGGTTTGGGTGCCGGAGGGCCTTCATCCGCATCATCTGGATGCTTCGCATTTCAGCGCGCTGCGCCACACCACCTTTGCAGACGGCCAGCGCTGCGAACTGCATGCCAGCGTGCGTGACTGGCTGCAGCAGTGGACGCCGCACTGGAAAGGAGGAGCCATGCTGACGATTGATTACGGCGACTCTTTTCCGCAGCTCTACCATCGTCGCCCGCAGGGCACGCTGCGCGCCTATCTGCTACATCAGCGGCTTATCGGGACAGACATTTATGCCAATCCAGGCCGGCAGGACATCACTGCGGACATCAATTTTACCGATTACACCGAGTGGCTGCAGGCGCTGGGCCTGTTTAAAGTCTCGCAGCAGACTCTGGCCCAGTTCCTGCATTCACAATCAGCGCCGACCTGGCTCACCAACCCAGACGGTGCCGGAACTGCCTTCAAATGCTTCGTGCATCGCAGGCAGGATGGCGCATCGTAAATCTCTTGTATGAACTCCGCCAACGACCGCCCCGGCACGCTTGAAAAAGCACTAAAGATCAATCTCGCCCATACCATCTATGGAACATTTGCCGAAATCGGCGCCGGTCAGGAGATCGCCAACTGGTTCTTCCGCGCGGGGGGCGCCTCGGGCACGGTGGCCAAGACCATGTCGGCCTACGACATGACGATCAGCGATGAGATCTACGGCAAATGCTCGCGCTACGTTTCGCGCCAGCGCATGTGCGCCATGCTGGAGCATGAGTACCCCATGCTCGTCCAGCGCCTGAACGCCAAGCGTGGCACCACCACGACTTTCTTCACCCTGGCAGACACCATCCGCGCCCGTTCCTACCGCGATACCAAGGAGGAATGCCACGGCTGGCTGGGCCTGCGCTTCCAGACCGAACCCGGAGGTCCCAGCAATGAGATCCAGCTGCATGTGCGCCTGCTCGATGACTCGAATGCGCGCCAGTCAGACGCCGTGGGAAAGCTCGGCGTGAATCTGCTTTACGCAGCCTTCTACCTTCGGAATGACCTTTCCTCATTCCTCCAAAGCCTGCTGGATGATCTCAACCGCAAGCGCGTCGAGATCGACATGATCGACTTCACCGGGCCTGTTTTCGCCGCGTCTGAGTTTCAGGACCGTCTCGTGGCGCTGAAGCTGGTGCGCCTGGGGCTGGCGGATGCTGCGCTCTTTGGTGCGGATGGCGAGATCTGGCAGGCCTCGGATGTGCTTTACAAAAAGCCGGTGTTTCTCAAGCGCGGCAGCTTTGACCCCATCACCAAACTGAATCTCGACATGATCGAGCGCGGGCAGGCCGCGTTTCAGGCGGACTTTGGCGAGGCCGCAAAGAACAACGTCGAGATCCTGGAGATCACCATGCACAACCTCCTGGCCAGTGGTGCCGAAGTGCCGGACACTGAGTTCCTCTCCCGTGCGGACGTGCTGCAGGCGCTGGGAAAAAACGTGCTCATTTCCAAGTATCCCGAGTTCCACCGCGTCAGCAGCTACCTGGCGCGCCATACGCAGTGCCCCATCGGCATTGTGCTGGGGCTGCCGCTGTTTCAGGAGCTGTTTAATGAGCGCTGGTGCACGGATCTTGAGGGCGGCCTGCTGGAAGCCTTTGGCCGCCTCTTCAAAAACCAGGTGCGTGTTTACGTCTATCCCATGGGCAACCCCATGAACGGGCAGATCGTGGGTGTGAATGACGCCCGTGTGACACCGGAGCAGAAGCACCTGCTGCACTACCTCATCGACACCCAGAGCGTGCGTGCGCTGGAGGAGCCCAATCAGGACTTCCTCTTCCACACCAGCGCCGAAGTGCGCAACATGATCCTGGCCCGTGACAGCCAGTGGCAGTCGCTGGTGCCTGACATCGTGCTCAAGCAGGGGCCATGGCGCGAGATCGGTCAGCCGGTGATGTGATTTATGCGTGCTTGATACGCAATCGGCCGGGCTTCGTTCTTGACGTCACGCGCGGTACGCTCTCATGCTGGCTGAATGGAAGAAACGAAGGCGGACGATCTCGATCTCATCACCCTCACGCAGCTGCGGCAGGTTGTGAATCAGGCACCGCAGCCCTACCGGCTGCATCTGCAGGTGGAGCTGCGCATTGAGAAAACCACCAGCTCCGGCAGCCCTTTCTTTGAGGTGAAGCTGGTGGACGCCGCCGACTCTCTGGTGTGGCGCGTGTTTGACAACAACCCGTTGTTTCAAGACGTCTCCCGGCTGGCGCGCAATGCCTTCATCCAGCTCGCGGGCCAGTGGGTGGAGGGCAAATACGGCATCGAGCCTCGTCAGGTGCAGATGCGCGCGCTCAGCGAGGATGAAACGGTGACGCTGCTCCTGGGAGATCCTGAGCTGGCCGCGCGCCAGCAGGCTGACTACGCCGAGATCGTGGGTTTCGTCGAATCCATCCGCGATCCCCGTCTGTTGCGGCTGTGCAGTGTTTTCATGGAGCGGCATGGAGAGCGTTTCCGTCGCACTGGAGCGGCGCGCAAAAATCACCACGCCCGCCGTGGCGGCCTGGTGGAGCATGTGGCGCAGATGATGCGCAGCGCCGCGGCCATCGCAGCGGTGTATCCGCATCTGAACCGCGACCTGCTGATTGCAGGCGTGTTGTTTCACGACTGCGGCAAGCTCTGGGAAAATGTGTATGCGGAGAGCGGCTTCACGATGCCCTACAACATCACCGCCGAGATGCTGGGTCATATTCCGCTGGGACTGGAGCTGGTGAACCGGATGTGGCGTGATCTGCTTGAAGAGCCTGCGGCCGCCGAGTGGTCTGCCCAGGAGCCCGCCTCGGAACTGGTGCGCCTGCACCTGCTGCATCTCATCGCGGCGCATCATGGCACGCTGGAGTTTGGCTCTCCGGTGCTGCCAAAGACGCCGGAGGCCATCGTGCTGCATCACGTGGACAACATTGATGCCAAGCTGGAAATGTTCCGCCGTGGCTATGCAGGCAGCAAGGAGCTGGCCCCTGGCATCTTTGAGAAGTTCTCACCCTGGCCGGTGAACATCGTGGCACCGCTGCCTGCGGTGTGATGGCGTTTTTTACGTGGCGCGCAGCTTCATCAGCGCTGCGCGCACCATGAGCGTCTCGCCTACGTTCTCGGCCGTGAGCAGGCCCACGAGTTTTCCGCTGCTCTGCTCCAGCACAGGCATGGCCGGGCAGTCGCCTGCGCTCAAGGCATCGAGCGCCTGGGACAGATCGGTACCGGGAGAGGTGGAGTCCGGGCAGGAGCGCATCACCTCCACTACAGGTGCGGAGGGGCCTTTCTCCGCCAGGGCCGAGATCAGATCATGCCGCGTCAGCATGCCCTGCATGCCGCCGTGGGTGTCCAGCACGGGGAAATCTTGCTGCGTGCCTGACAGCAGCAGCTCCACGCCGTCCCGCAGAGTGGCGTCTGGCGGCAGGCTGTGGAATTCGGTGAGCATGGCATCGCGCACGCGCAGATTTCGCGTGACCTCCTGCTGAGCCACGCTGGCCGCCTCCTGCCCGGCGGCCATGAAGATGAAGAAGCAGATGAGCAGCAGCATGGGGTGCAGGGTGGCGCTGAGCAGCATGTACACCGCCACCAGCATGGCCAGCCCCTGGCCGATGGAGGCGGCGCGCCGTGTGGCGGCGCCATAGTCCATGAACATGGCAAACACGGCACGCAGCACCCGGCCGCCGTCCATGGGAAAGGCGGGGATCAGGTTGAAGGCCACCATGAAGATGTTCCACACCATGAGCTTTTCAAAGAAGCCGCCGGATTTAAGGAAGTCGTAGCCGGGATGCAGCACGGCGCTGATGCCAAAGCCAAGATAAATGACGGCGGCGATGATGACATTGACCAGTGGCCCGCTGACGGCCACGACGAGCTCCTCGGAGGGCTTGCGCGGCATGCGCTCCAGCCGCGCCACGCCGCCGATGGGCAGCAGCGTGATGTCCGGCGTGCGTATGCCGTAGCCGCGTGCGGCCAGCACGTGGCCAAACTCGTGCAGCACCACGCAGGCAAACATGGTGGTGATGAACAGGATGGACTCCAGCGCGGTGCTGACGCCCTGCCCCCTCAGCAGGCCGTCGCCAGCCACAAAGAGCAGCAGGAGGAGGAAGGTGGCATGCACGCGCACCTCGGTGCCGGCCAGGGTGAAAAGTCGGAAGGACCACTTCATGGGGGGGAATGAAATTGGCTAGGGTTTGGGAGCTTTCGAAGAGTCGTAGTAGATACGCACGTCGGCGTCCTTGATTCCCAGAATATCCTGCGCGCGGCGCAGGGCATTGCGGGTGGAGACGTTGGGATTGGAAGGACTGGCCAGGAAAAGGTTTTCTTTGCCGATCACCTCCACCATGCCGGCATCTTTGAGCACGCGGTAGAGGTCCTTGGACACACCGCTGACGATGAGATCGCGGCCGTCTGCGCGCAGCATGCGGATGAGCTCCTCGATGGCCATGGCGCAGGTGGCATCCAGGTGGCGTGCGTTTTTGAGGCGGAGAATGACGATGCGCAGATTGGGGTCGGCGCAGAAGCGCTGGATCTGCGTGCGGAAGAGGTCGGCGGAGGCAAAGAAGAGATCGCCCTCCACATGTACGATGGAGATGGCGGGGTGCTGGCGTCCGCCCTGCTGCGCCTCGGCCAGGTGGCCGTCTGCATTGAACTCATACTCCATCAGGGAGGGCTGGCTGGCCTTGTGGAGGTAGAGGATGATGGAGATGCCCACGCCGGTGAAGATGGCCACATGCAGCGGTACGAGGAGGGTGGCAAAGAAGGTGGTGAGAAACACCACGGCGTCCGATCCGGTGGCGCGCAGGGAGATGTAGATCTGCCGCTTGTTGATGAGTGCCACGGCCACGCAGATGACCATGGCGCCGAGAGCGGCCTTGGGTACATAGGCCACCAGCGGGCCGATCGTCAGCGCCGCCACCAGGCAGACCAGTCCGCTGAAAATGGCGGAAAGGGGGGACACAGCCCCGCTTTCATACGCCGCCAGGGAGCGGGTGAGGGAATGAGAGGCCGGCATGCCGCTGAGGTAGGCGCAGGCCAGGTTCGCCGCGCCGAGGCTGAGCATGTCCTGGTTCGGATCCACATTGTGGCCGGACCGGCTGGCCAGGGTGCGGGCCATGGCGGAGTTTTCCATCATGGCCACAAAGGCCAGCGAGAGCGCCAGGCCAAAGAGCTGGCTGAACTGCGCCGAGGCATTGCCGCTGGTGAAGTCGGGGAAGGGCGGCAGCAGCGTACGCCAGGTGAAGGTGAGATCCGAATACGTGGCCACCTTGAGCCCCGCCTTGTTCATCGCCACGGCAATCAGGGACATGAGGATGAGTGTGATCGTCAGCGCGGGGAAGCGTTTGCCAAAGCGCTTGAGCCCGTAGTAGCTGCCGATGGCCAGCACGCAGATGAGCGCGCTGGGCCAGTGGATGGTGCCTAGGTGGGAGAGTACATCGTGCAGGTCGGACACCAGGGTCCGCGCCACGGGCCTGCCGGAGGCCTCCTCAAGCTGCTGACCCAGCACCACCGGCAGCTGATGAGCAAACATCTGCAGAGCCGCGCCTGTCAGGTAGGCCACTACCACCGCACGACTGATGAAGCGCGCCATCTCAGCCACGCGGAAGTAAGCGCCAAAGATGAGCAGTGCGCCCACGAGGAAGACCAGCATCGGCATGGAGGCCAGCTGATTCACATTCGGGAAGGAGGCAAAGTAGGACGACACCATGAACGCGGTGGCGTTGGTGGGCCCGTAGATGGAGTGGCGCGAGCTCATCAGCAGCGCGCCCACCACGCAGGCCACCGCCGAGCAGGTGATGCCGTAGGACAGCGGCAGCCCAGCCACCACGGCAAAGGCCATGCCCTGCGGGATGGCCAGCAGCGCGCCGTCCAGCCCGCTTTTGAAGTCGGCCTTGAGAAACTCCTTGTGGTAGCCCTTCAGGATCTGCCGCAGCGGGAAGGGGTCCAGGGTGTTGCCATCGGCCACGTTTTGCAGCACTGCACGGCCTTGGCGTGCGTATTCACGCAGCTGCTCGGACCAGGCTCGTAGTTGGGTTAGCAAGAGAAACTCCTTGGAAGCACCTGCTGCATGCTAGACGCAGCCGCCGATAGCACAAGCACTGTGAGCAAAGGATTGCTGCTGGACTTCCACGCCTGCACAAACACCTTCCGCCATGCCCCCAGAAGCCGATGAGCCGATCCCCGAGGTGGTGGAGCATCCCATCGGCCCGGAGCTGGACCTGCACACCTTCCGCCCGCAGGACATCGGCAGCCTGTTGCCGGAATACTTCTCTGAATGCCGCCAGCGCGGCATCCTGCGGGTGCGCATCATCCACGGCAAAGGCACTGGCACCCTGCGGCTGGGGGTGCACCAGCTGCTGGAGAAACTGCCTGAAGTACAGCATTTTATCTGGCCCGCCGACGAGACCAGCGGCGCCTGGGGTGCGACGTGGGTGGTTTTGAATTCACTCTGATATTGCCAGCTGTCAGTATGCTTGATAGCTTAAAAAAAATGCGCGTTATTTTTGGCCTGACCTTTGTTCTTATAAGCCGAAGCCTCATTCCGGCTGCGGAGGATCTGGGGGAAAAGCTAAAGCGTGATGATGCTCCGCTGCCAAACGCCGGGGCTGTTGTTTTGAGTTATCGTAGCGCTGTCTCAGCGATCCATGACAGTGTGGTGACGGTCTGGGTCAGGCAGTGGAAGGCCAAGACAGCATGGCGGGTGGATGCGTACGACATGACGCCGGACGCATTGGAGGGAAAAAACGAGATTGGTCCGGAGTCTGGCACCGGGATTGTGCTCACTCCTGAAGGGCTGGTGATGACCAATCATCATGTGGTTTATGGAGCCCAGGAGATATGGCTCAGGCCGCGTGGCAGCCAGATGGATGTGCCTGCGGAGATCGTCGGAATGGACAGGGCCACGGATGTGGCGCTGCTGCGTGCCAAGAGCGGCAGCTGGAAACCGGCCACGCTGACCAACAGCGACCTAGTCCAACCCGGAGACGTGGTGCTGGCGGTGGGAAGCCCGTTCGGACTGGAGCAGACAGTGACGCTGGGCATCGTGAGCGCCACCGGCCGCTCCGAGATCAGCGGCCTGGCCAGCAGACTGCAGGACTTCATTCAAACGGATGCCGCGATCAATCCCGGCAACTCCGGCGGCCCCTTGGTGGACGGACTCGGGCGGGTCTTTGGCATGAACACGGCGCGCTATGGAAGAGCGGAGGGCATCGGGCTGTCGATCCCGATCAATCTTGCTGTCAAAGTGGCGGATGATCTGCTGAGAGACGGCGGCGTCCGGCGCGGGATGCTGGGGGTGCGGTTTGTGGACATGGATGCTGACGTGATCAGGGAATTGAAGCTGAACACAGCCGTGAAAGGCGCTGTGGTGGTGCACGTCGAGGCCGGTCAGCCTGCAGATAAGGCGGGGCTGCTCCCCGGAGATGTGATCACTGCGGTGAATGGCCAGGCAGTGACCAGCCGGGCGCGGTTTCTCATGCGCATGACCACGATGAAAGCTGGTGACGTTGTAAAGCTATCCTACTACCGGGCATCAGCACTGCACGAGGCTGAGGCCACCCTGATGGATGCCCCGTCCCGAGCTCTGCCGCCGACGCTGGAAGGGGAGCTGCTGCCCGGGCTGAAAGTGGCGCTGGTGGACGAAAGGCTGCGCAACAAACTGCTTCTGCGCGAAAATTTTCACGCCCTGCAAGTGCTGGAGGATTACAAAACGAGTGAAGGCGTCCTCAAGCTGTCCGCCGGAGACATGATTCTCAGCGTCAACAAGCAGACTCCCAGCCCCTATGTAGGAGAGACGGCGGAAAAAATCATGCAGCGCATGATGCCTAAAAAATCAGTCGTGCTGCTGCAGGTCCTGCGAAAAGGCGGCGGAGAGGCCGAGATCGGGCTGGTGGTGCCTGCGGCCGCTAAAAAGTAACATCCTTCTTTTTCAAATCCCACTCATGAGCATGTCATCATTTCTAGTCTCGAGTTTGGTTTGTGTTGTGTTGTGCCTGGCGGGTACATCGGCCGCCCAGGAGGCGAAGCTGGCTCCGTTCAATCCCCCCAACCCGGCTCTGCAGGGATTTTTGGGGATTCCAGGGTGTGGCAACTTCCTGCATGGGGGGCTGGTGTGGCATCGCAGCGGGAAGATCATCAGCATGGAGTCGTGGAGATCAGGGATCTACCCGGTGTCACTGTGGCAGCCAGACGCCAAAACGATGCGCGCCACGCGTTCTTCCCTTTTGAATGTCGGTGATGCCTGGTGCATTTCGCAAAAGGGTGATCTGCTCTGCGCGAGATCAAGGCGCATGGATGACCAGCCAGAGCTGGATCCCACGAAGAACACGATGGCCTGGACGGAGGGGGCGTTCGGCTGCTTTCGCATTCAAGATGGCGGCCGGATATGGAAGCTGCCCATGAGGGACGGCGAAAGCATCAGCGGCGCCGCGTTTACTGCCGACGATAAAAAAGTGGTCGTGCTAAGCACGTGGCATGAGCAAATGAGCCTGCGTCTGCTGGATGCCGCGACTGGAGCCTTGCTGCAGCAGCATGATTTCCCGGGCCGGTCGAAGTCCCTGTCATTCGATGCCGGAAGGCTGATGATGAGAGGCGGTGACCTCTGGATGATCCATCGTGAAAATGACGGGCGTGCGCTGCTGAAGATCTCTCTGTCCACTTTGCAACCCACGCGGGTTGATTGCCCGCCGCTGGAGCAGATGGAGGGGCATGTCACGCTTTCTGCGGACATGCGGCGAATGGTGTCCCACACGGAGTTTGGCCTAACCTGCCTTGAGTTGCGTGGCGGGAAATGGGATGTGGTGTTTGAGGATTTCGACTTCCGCTCTTCTCCGCAGTCTGAGATCGGAGATTTGCGCGATGTGGAGTTCACCCCGGACAGTCAGAAGCTCGTCATGTTCACCGTGAATTCCGCCCGCATTTTGGATTTCACGAACAAAAAGACGCACAGCATCAAGCTGGATGAAAATTCCGGAGGCACTCTTTCTCCGGACGGCAGTCATTTGCTGGTGGAGCATGAGCACGGCCTTAGAATCGTTAGCATTCGGGAAACAGATGCCACCCAGCCTGGAAGGCTGCAGCAGAATGTCTGGCGGCCCCATCAGCTGCGCTTTTCCGAGGATGGGAAAACGCTGCTGGCGGCTGATGCAGAGGGCATCTGGGCATGGGATGTGGCCACGCGCAGGCCGCGCGCATGGCTGCGGAGTTTTGGCCACCACCTTTCACATGAGCGGATCTTTCAGACTCTCTCGCTCATAGCCAAAGATACTGAGGTCGTTGCGGAGGAGAATGATGATGCCTTGAGGTGGAAACTGCCTCCCGCTACAGAGCCGCCTCCAGACAAGGTGCAGATGATTGCTCCACAGCTGGCTTTTGGCGGGGTGCGTCAGGGTTGGAAGGGAACCTACCCGGGAGTGTTTGTTAACCAGGACTCTTCGTGGATTCTGTCCACCAATGCCGTGCAGCAAGGGAGCATTCATGCGGGCTTTGGTGCCGGCAGCGCCCGCTCGATTTCCCAGCTCTTTCCTGAAGTGTCTCCACAGCTCTGGTTCTTCGCTTCGGACGACTCTTTTGTGATGCATTCGGCGACAACAAACAAATGGAGCCGGTTGAATCTGCCTAAGGGCACCCTTGAAGACCTGCCCGGGATGCCGGGAGTTCCTGATCCTGACAGGCGTGGACGGTTTGTGCAGCCTCAGCCTGTGGCGGTGCTGCCAAAAAGGCAGTTTGTTGTCCGTCAGTTCAATGATCGTCTCTGTGTGACGAGCCTGGACGTAAAAACCCAGCTGCCTTGGTTTGAAGCGCCGTTGCGCGGGTTTGAAATGCCCAACATGCGCGCGGGAGTCAGCCAGGATGAAAAACGCTGTGCCACCGTGATGACGGATGTCGTGCGCCGCCACCAGCATGTTTTTGTTTGGGAAATCGAAACAGGGAAGCTGCTCGGTCTGGCGTCTCTGCCCACCAATGATGCCACCAGCGTGGCCCTTTCTCCAGACGGCAGCCTGCTGGCGTGCGGCCATGAAAATACGGCCATCTCCATCTGGGATGTGGCCAAGATGACTGTGCCTGCACCTCCGCCTCAGCCTGCCAAGGCTGCTCCGGAGCCTGCAAAGTCGGCCGCTGTTCCCGTGCCGCCATCCGCTCCTCAGGGACCTCCGCCAGTGAGAGAAAGCGACAGCCGCCGTGAGCACGTGTTTGGAAGCGGCGTCTGGACTTTCTTTGGGAACGGCACTGTCAGCAAAAAAGACACATTTCCAGAGGCTGGCCGTCTGCGGATCAATGGCAAGGAGTTTGAGATGCAGAGGCAGCGTCTCGCCCATCCTGTGACTTTGACGCGGCTCTTCCATGCCCAGCAGGATTTTTGGGCGGAAACCATGCGCAACCGTGCTGATCCGAGGTTCATCCCACTGCCTGCCAACAAGCATCCTGAGATCGCAGCAGGTCTGATTCATTACGCCGAGGGATCTCTGGATGATGTGTGGATCTCCCGGCAGACAGGCAGTCCCGCAGGCAAGTTTCACCAATTTTTAACGTTCACGGACACGCTGACCAATCTTTCGGCGCAGGACAAGCAGGTGGAGATCGAGTTTGAAGTGCGGTTCCCTGCTCAAACTCAACAGCTTGTGGATTCGAGCCTTCAACCGGTGAAGACCAATGCCGACGGGAGCCTGCAGGTTAACCCGGAGGCCATCTGGCTGGCCGCACTGCCAGCCCCCGGCACCTTGCTGAGTGTGCCTATCTTCTGGTTCCGCTCTCCTTCTGGCGGGCAGACCTGCCGGTTGCGGTGGAAGCCCGATGTCCATACCCTGATTGTGCACCACTCGGCGCTGCTGCCCCCGGGAGACCCACGATATCTTGCGCACGGAGTGCGGTTGGAACCGCTTCCAAGCGGGGTGGCTCCTGATCACTTCAAGACGCCGTTCTTGCAGGATTTTGGTGAGCGGGTGGTCTTTTCTGCGGTATCCCGGGGTATCAATTATGGCCTGCCGCCTATGGAACAGCACCAGTTCCTGAACCAGCGAGGGGCCAGCAGTCTGAGAGATGGATTTGGCAAGAATGCTGACGGCAGTCTTTACAACCCCACAGGAATTGCCAGCGCACACGCGCTCTGGCTGGACGGAGCTCCGCTGTCTGGCAGCGACATGGGAGTGTTTCTCCACACAGAGGACCAAGGTGTGACTCAGCCTCCACGGGGAACCTACATGTTCTACGGCACTTCGATGGATGAGAAGGTGACGGTATCCAGGCAGCCCGCTTTTTCCCAGGAGCAGCACATGTTGCTCATCAGGGACATCTTCATCAACCAACAGGCGGAGCCCAGAAACGCCAAGGTGGCCTATGTCAGCAGCTTTTCAGAGCCCATCAAGGCGCTGTACGATGCCAGTGGGCGGCCGGTGGAAGCCAATGCGCCCCCAAGAGCTGCCCGTGAACTGGGCGGGGCGCTGATCGTGGAATTCGACGGGCCCAAACGGCCGGCCACCTTGCTGGCTTTTTATCAGGAGGGCGCTGCCGCCGAGCCCAAGGTCTCCTGGCCCAATCCCAAATTTCTCAAACTCGAATATGAAGTCACACTGCCACCGAGACAGCTGGCCGAATTCTGCCACGGAGCTACTGAAATGCCGCTGGCCAGCTTTGACACCGTCACACAGGCATTTGCAGACTGCCTGCCGTTTCAACACAAGTCCCCTGAGAAGTCCCCCGTCGTTTATTTGAACGTCCGGTGAACGCAGCGGCTCCTAGGGGGGCGACGTGGGTGGTTTTCAAGGGCGGAGAAATATCAAAGCCTCCAATGCTGAATTAGTTCCTTCCAGGGGCGTTTGATGGATTCCCATTGGCTCTCATGGTCATCTCCCTCGTCGATATTCAAACCACGGGCGTGAAACCATAGGTAAAGCGCACTCCTCTGACGGATGCTGGCCATCCTAGCCTCAGTTGCTAGGTCGCTTTCTTCGTTCGCCAGGCGCTGGTATTCCTGGCGAAGGTATGTAATGACGGCTGGCGGAGTCGTGAAATAGTAAAACAACTGAATGCAGTGAGGACCCCACAAAATGAGAAGCAGCAAAGCCAAGGCTCCAAAGCCTGCTTTCCTACGCTTTTTTGGGTTCACAGCCGTAGGCTTATGGTTTCCACTCCGCCGCTGTCCACACCCGGGGCTTGGAGTTCTCCAGTTTTTCCAGGTCCAGCGGGGTGCTGTTTTTAACTTCCAGCTTCTGGCCGCGGATCTCCAGTGTCAGGGGGCCGGAGAGGTCGGCTTTTTCCAGCCAGAAGCGCAGGCGGACGTCTGAGGTGGTCTGGGCTTCGATGCTGGGGGGGCGCTCCACGGGGAGGATGAAGGGAGGGACGTCCTTCCCGGCGGCATTGGTCAGGCGCACATCCGGCGGCTGCAAGAAGAGGGGGCGGGGGCTGGCGTTTTTGTAGCGTACCTCCAGGTCCAGGCGGGCATTGCCAAAGTCGCGCACCAAGGTGCAGCGGCGCAGTTGCAGGGCAGGGGAGGAGGCGTCGGCCTCGGTGGCTGGGCCGGTTTCGGCCGGCCCGGGACCCGCCTGCAGGGCCCACCAGACGGCGATTCCGCCTGCGATAAGCAGCAGCCAGACCTCAAATCTCTGAAAGATACGCATGGGGGGCTAAATACAGGGGGCTCGATCTCTGTTTGTCAAATCCGTCAAACTGTCTATCATGCGCGCCCCTCCGGCCCGGACGCGGCTCCCCACCGCCCGGTTTTTGGGATGGAAAACACCTCGCCCCTAACCTCTTTCTCATGAACATCAACGTCGAACATCAGCCTAACTGCCGCGCCGTCGCCCACGTCCGCGTTCCTGCCGACCAGGTCGGCAAGGAGCGTGACGAAATCATCACCTACTACGCCAGCATGGTGCGCATCCCCGGCTACCGCCCCGGCAAGACGCCGAAGACCATCGTGGCCAAGCGCTATGAAAACGAAGTGAAGGACGAGCTGGAAAAGCAGCTCATCAGCGCCGGCCTGCGCCAGGCGGTGAAGAGCGAAGGCCTGGAACTCCTGAACGTCCTGGCCGTGAACGACAAGATGTACCACGACACGGACAAGAGCTTCAGCTTCACCATCGAGATGACGCTGGCTCCGAAGTTTGAGCTGCCTGAGTACACCGGCATTGCCGTGAAGCTGCCGCGCATCGAAGTGACGGACGCCGATGTGGACCACGACATCCTCCACCTGCGCGAGCACCACACCACCTATGAAGACGTGGAGCGTGCCGCCGCCCTGGGCGACGTCGTCGTGCTCAGCGTCACCGGCAGCCTGGACGGCCAGCCGCTCGGCGAGGCCATGCCTGATGCCCCGGACCACCTCAAGGAGATGAAGGAAAACTGGTTCCTCCTGGCTGAGGAAGACGACTTCCTCCCCGGCTTCTACGCAGGCCTCGTCGGCATCGCCAAGGACCAGGAGCGCACGATCAATGTCACCATTGCAGATGACTTCCGTTTTGAAGCTCTGCGCGGCAAGACCATCGCCCTGACTGCCAAGTGCCACGGCGTGAAGGACAAGGTGGTGCCTGAGCTCACCGACGAACTCATCAAGAAGGTGGGCGGCGACGAAATGACCGCCGAAACCCTGCGCGAGGAAGTGCGCGCCGCCATCCGCCGCCGCCGCGAGCAGGCCCGCGACGCTGCCAAGTCCAACCAGGTGATCGCTCACCTGACTGAGAAGGTGGAATTTGAGCTGCCGCAGGAAGTCGTGAACCGCGAAGCCCAGCGCCGCACCAACGAGATCGCCCAGCGCGCCATGCAGCAGGGCATCGGCGAGGAAGAGCTGGTGAAGCAGCAGGACGACATCCTGAACAGCGCCACCAACCAGGCCCGCCAGAACGTGAAGGTCAGCTTCATCCTTGAGCAGGTGGCCAAGAAGGAAGCGCTGGAAGTGCCCGGCCAGAAGATCGCCATGGCTCTGGCCCGCATCGCCGAGCACCAGAAGATGCCTGCCAAGAAGTTCATGGCCGAGGCTCAGAAGAACGGTCTGATCGACAACGTGCGCAGCGACCTCCTCCTGCAGGAAGCCCTGGAGTTCATCAAGGACAAGGCCGTCGTCGAAGAAACCGAGCCCGAGCCGGAACACTGCGACACGCACAGCAAGTAATCAGCTGAGCGGAGCACGAACCCCTCAAGAAATGGTCAAGGCGGCAGCGATGCAGCCTTGGCCATTTTTATTTGGCCTTTTCGAGCCGCTTCTTCCAGCGCGCAGACTCCTTCTCCATCAGCTCCTTGGGTCGCGTGCTGAAGAAGTCGTAGGCGACTTTGTTCTTGGCGGCCATCTCGTGAAAGGTGGGATAGACGATGCCGTCTTGGGCGCCGGCAAAGATGGGTTTGCCGGTCTGCAGATCGTAAAAGCGCGCCCAGATCACGTCGGTGCAGGCGGGGTCTTCGATGTAGTCGGTCTTGCCCTCCGCTGTCTTGATTTTGCGCAGGCCGGTGAGCTTGTGAGTTTCAAACCACTTCATGGCGGAGTCGATCACGGCAATGATCTCGGGCGTGGTGGGGCCGCTGCGCATGAGGAATTTCACCAGGTTGGCGGATTCACCGCCGCTGAGAGAGGGCGGCTCCTTGGCGCGTGCTTTCACGGGTGCCAGCGTGAGCGGATGATGCTGCGCACACCAGACGGTGGGGGTGCCGTCGATTTTCACCTGCATGGCGGCGATGCAGGCGATGCCTTTTTCAAAGGCGACCTGAGCCCGCTGCTTGAGCGCATCATCAGCGAATGAGAAGAGCTTTTCCCCTTTGGTGATGGCGAGCAGCAGCTCCAGGACGTGCATCATGGCATCGTCATTCAGCGTGATGGCCTCGTGGTAGCCGCGTTCGATGGGGTGGTTCTGCGGCCAGCCGCCGTTGGGATACTGCGCGGCAAAGACGTAGTCGAGCCCCTTCATCAGCGCAGCTTTCACATCCTCGCGCTTGGTGGCGGTGAACACGCCCGCGAGGAATTTGAGCTGCTCGGTGGTGGTGCGGTTGTCAAAGGTGCCGCAGTAGTGCCAGGCATCGCCTTTCTGCGCGGTCCAGTGCGTGCCGGGCTTGCGCGGGCCTTGGGTATAATCGACCGCTTTTGACCAGCCACCAGTAGGTGTCTGATAGCTGATCACGGTCTCGGCCAGCTTCTGGTTCTCGGCGCTGCCAAACCACTCGGCAGGCGTGTCGCTGTCGAATTCGAACTCCTTGCGGTTCCCTGGCGCGGGCACGGATTTCTCCATCCCGGCTTTCTGGCATTCTTCCGCCAGGATGTGGCGCTCATTGGCGGCGGCTTCACGTGATTGCGCGATGTAGGTGGTCCACTGGGCGCGATGAGTCTCGGGCAGCTGGGCCAGAAGCTCGTCCGTGAGCATCGTGAAAGGTTTCTCATCGGCCAGGACGGCAGTGGCAAGCACAAGCGGGAGGAACAACGAGCGTGTGATCATGTGGAATCGTAACCCCTTGGCCCTGAGGCACGAATCGTATTTTCTGATGCCCGCCATTGCGGCGGCTTATCCTTTCCGGGTCTTCTGAGCGTCGAAACCTTGACCCGCCGTCACATCCTTGTTCTTTGGCTGGACTGATGCCACACGACCTCCACGCCGCCCTGAAACAACACTTTGGCCATGCGGCCTTTCGTGCCGGGCAGCAGCAGGTGATGGAGGCGCTGCTGGCTGGGAGGAGCGCGCTGGCGCTCTTTCCCACCAGTGCGGGGAAATCCCTCTGCTACCAGCTGCCGGCGCTGCTGATGGATGGTGTGGCGCTGATCATCTCCCCGCTCATCGCACTGATGAAGGATCAGGTGCAGGCGCTGCAGGCGCGTGGCATCGCGGCGGCGCGGCTGGATTCCTCCCTCTCCGCCGGCGAGGTGGCGCAGGTGTTTGACGACATGCGCACCGGGGTGCTAAAGCTGCTCTACATCGCCCCGGAGCGGCTCATGAATGAAAACTTCATCGAGCGGCTGAAGCGCCTGCGCATCTCCATGATGGCCGTAGATGAGGCGCACTGCATCTCGGAGTGGGGGCACAATTTCCGCCCGGAATACCTGCGGCTGGCGCATGTGGCGGCGGAGCTGGGCATCCGGCCGGTACTGGCGCTCACCGCCACGGCCACGCCCTCGGTCGCGGCAGACATCCGGAAGGCCTTTGGCATCGCACAGGAGGACCACGTGCAGACCTCGTTCCTGCGACCCAATCTGCACTTCCGCATCACGCCCTGCACGACGAAGCAGCGGCTCTCCGTGCTCACGCGCCTGCTGCAAAAGCGCAAGGTGCCCTCCATCGTCTATGTCACCCTGCAGCAGACCGCTGAAGAAGTGGCCACGCATCTGCAGAGGAACGAGGTGAACGCCCTGGCCTATCATGCCGGCCTGCCGGACGAGCACCGCCACGCGGCGCAGGATGCCTTCATGAGCGGCCAGACGGATGTCATCGTGGCCACCATTGCCTTTGGCATGGGCATCGACAAATCAGACATCCGCGCGGTGTATCACTACAACCTGCCCAAGACGCTGGAAAACTACTCCCAGGAGACGGGCCGTGCCGGGCGCGATGGCAAGACCTCCGTGTGCGAGATGCTCGCCTGCGGCGACGACTGCATCGTGCTGGAAAACTTCACCTTTGGAGACACGCCCACGCCGCAGGCCATCCGCCAGCTGCTGGATCATCTGCTGCTGGGGGGGACGGAATTTGATGTCTCCATGTATGACCTGGCCCATGCCACGGACATCCGCCCGCTGGTCATCGAGACGGTGATCACGAATCTGGAGCTGGATGGCATCCTGCGGCCGCTGGGCTCGTTCTACGCCAGCTATCAGTACCGTTTCATCCAGCCGGAGCAGCGCATTCTCTCCGGGCACAAGCCTGATCGGCAGGCCTTTCTGCGCCGGTTGTTTCAATGTGGCAAGCGCGGCACGAAATGGACCACGATCAATCCCGATGAAGCCGCCGCCGAACTCGAAGAGCCGCGTGATCGCGTGCTCAAGGCGCTGACCTGGCTGCAGGAGTCCGGAGACATCGAGCTCAAGCCCAGCGGCAGCCGCCAGAAATACCGCCTCTCCGAAGAGGCGCACCGCCGCGATCCCAAGGAGATCACGAAAAAAATGCAGCAGCTCTTTGCGCACCGTGAGGAACGCGATGTGGAGAGGCTGCAGGAGGTGCTGAATTTTGCGCGGCACCGCGGCTGCCTCACGCGCCGCCTGCTGGACTACTTTGGCGAAAGCATGGAGGCCGACTGCGGCACCTGCACCAGCTGCAAAGAGCGTGAAAAAGGCGTGGCCGACGATGCGCCGCGCGTCATCCCGCAGTCCGAGCCGCCGCCGATCACCATCGAGCACGTGGCGGCCATCCGGGAGATCATCGCCGAGCGGAAGCCCGCGCTGCGCTCCGCGCGCCAGCTGGCCCGTTTCCTCTGCGGGCTCACCAGTCCCGCCACCACCCGGGAGCGGCTAGGCAGGCATCCTAGCTTTGGCCTGCTGGAGACCATTCCCTTTGGAGATGTGCTGGCGCAGACAGAAACCATGCTGCGATAAGAAATCCTTGTCAGAACACCCTTTTTCTGACGGTATGAGGATTGTCATTATGCGCATCCTTCCGCTTCTCTCCCTCCTCTGCATCGCTACCGGCCTCCGTGCTGGATCCATCCTGCCTCCCAACGCCCGCGTCGCCGTGATCGGCGACAGCATCACGGAGCAGAAAATTTACTCCAAATACATCGAGACCTACCTGCTGGCCTGCACCGGGCGAAGCGACATCAAGGTGTGCCAGTTTGGCTGGAGCGGCGAGCGCGCCAGCGGCTTTGCTGCACGTCTCGAAAACGACCTCGCGGTATTTAACCCGAACGTGGCCACCACCTGCTACGGCATGAACGACGGCAGCTACCGGCCCTATGCGCCCGAGGTAGGAGCCGAGTATGAAAAGAACACGCGCCTGGTGATCGAGGGCATGAAGAAAGCCGGCGTGAAGGCCATGGCCATCGGCTCTCCCGGCGGAGTAGATCCTGATTTCTTCAAGAAGAACGTCACCGGCGCGGACTACAACGACAACCTCGCCCACCTGCGCGACATCGCCAAGAAGCTGGCGGACGAAAACAAAGTGCCCTTTGCCAATGTGCACGACACCATGATGAGCGCGCTGACCAAGTCCAAGGCAGCATTGGGCAAGGAATACGGCCCCTTTGGTGGCGACGGCTTCCATCCCGCACCTGCCGGCCAGTTGCTCATGGCGCAGGCCTTTCTCAAGGCGCTGGGCTTTGACGGCGAGATCGGCACGATCACCTTGGACATGAAAGGTGCGGCCACCGCAAGCAGCGGCCACGTGGTCAAAGGCGGGCAGAATGGCAGCGTGACCCTGGAGAGCAGCAAGTGGCCCTTCGTGTTTGATGCCGATCCGAAATCCGCCGGCAGCAATCGCAGCATCCTGCCCTTCACCAGCTTCAACGAAGACCTCAACCGACTCACTCTGAAAGTCGTGAATCTTGGCAGCGCCAAGGCCGAGGTGACCTGGGGCACGCAGAGCAAGGAGTTCACCAGCGAGCAGCTCAAGGCCGGCGTGAATCTCGCCGCCGAGTTCACCAAGACACCTTTCGACAATGACTTCGCCGCCTTGACCGCCGCCATCACACAGAAAGAGGCGTTTGAAACCATCCTGATCAAAAACCTCGTCACCCACATGCGCGTGGTGGCTGCTGAAGCTGCGGAAGACCCCAAGGTGGCCGCTGCCCTGGCCAAGCTGAAGAAGAAGCTGGGAGACGAAGAGGCCAAGCAAGACGCCAACGTGCGCAAGTACATCAAGCCCGTGACCCACACGATCAAGGTCGAGGAAATCAAGTAACCCCATCCCGTTTACGAGCATGCAACTGGCCGATTTGAAGTGGTCCGAGGTGGACGCGCTCAGCCGCGACACGCCGGTGATTTTTCCCGTCGCCGCCCTGGAGCAGCACGGAAGGCACATGCCGGTCTTCACCGACAGCATGCTCACCAACGAGCTGATCCGTCGCACGGAGGCGGCGCTGGGTGAGCGTGTGCTCATCGCGCCGCTCACATGGCTGGGAAATTCCCATCATCACATGGATTTCCCCGGCACCCTCTCGGCGGAGCCACGGCTGTATCTGGATCTGCTCAACGGGTTGATGGAGAACTTCATCGCCCACGGCTTCAAGCGGCTGGTCTTCATCAACGGCCATGGTGGCAACGACATCCCAGGCAAGCAGGCGGTGTTTGAGACGCGGCAGAAGTATCGTGACCGCAGCGATCTCCTGCTGCTCTTTGCCACCTACTGGAATCTCGGAGCCGAGCCCTGGACCCGCGATGCCTCCATCCAGCAGCGCGTCATGGGCCACGCCTGCGAATGGGAGACCAGCATGGTGTTGCGCCTGCGTCCGGAGCTTGTCGGTGATCTGACGAAAACGGGCGACGTCCCCTTTGGCAATCCCTTTGAACCCGCCTCACGCGGCTGGATCATGACCGACCGCAGCGAGCCTGGCCATGTGGGAGATCCCCGCACCGCCACGGCTGAAAAAGGAGAGGTGCTCTTCCAATGCTTCAGCGAGACAGTAGTGAAAATGCTGGAGCGCGTGATTGCATGGGATGGGAGGAGCTGGGAGGGGTGAATTGACCTTGTCGAAAGCCGGACAGTTTGCTAACTTCCCAGCATGCTGACCGCAGAAATCACCCAGCTGGTGCAAAAGCTCGATTATGGAGATCGAGCTGAACTGGCCGGCCTTCTCATCGACTCCCTGGACGGAGAAGATTGTGAAGATGAAGGTGAAGATAGTGTCACCATCGCCTTGCGACGAAGCGCTGAAATGAAGTCTGGTGAAGACCCAGGAATCTCCCTGGAGGAACTCATGAGTTCAGTGCAGGCGGGGCGGGCAAGGAAATGAAGCTCCGGCTGCATACTCGGACAAGGCGTGAGATCCGAAACGCCGTGGATTGGTATGACAAAAGATCTGACCGTGCAGGAGACGAGTTTCTGGAGGAGCTCAACGCGGCACTTGAGCACATTGCGGAAAACCCAACGCAGGTTCACGTGCTAACGATCAAGCATCACCGTCGCCACCCAGATTACGGAAGGAAAAACTGATAAAATGATCGGGGTGTGCAAACAGTGTTTCTGACGCCGTAGATCTTCTCATGCCCACTTCGCGCTCCTCCCTCTGGAAATGGTATCTCTGCGGCCTGCTGCTGCTGGCCACGACGATCAACTACATGGACCGGCAGACGCTGGCGAATGCGGCCACGCGGGTGACCAAAGAGTTTCATCTTTCCCAGGAGCAGTATGGGGATGTGGAGCTGGCGTTTGGCTGGGCCTTTGCCGTGGGCTCTCTGGTGTTTGGATTTCTGGCGGACCGGGTGCGGGTGTACTGGTTGTATCCAGTGGTGCTCAGCGGCTGGTCGCTGATGGGCATCGCCTCCGCGCATACGAATGGCTACTGGCCGCTGCTGATGTGCCGGGTGCTGCTGGGCTTCTTTGAGGCGGGGCACTGGCCCTGTGCGCTGAAGACCACCTTTGCCCTGCTGGAGCCCCAAGACCGCACTATGGGCAACAGCGTGTTGCAAAGCGGTGCCTCCATCGGCGCGGTGGTCACGCCGCCGCTCATGATCTGGCTCATGACGGACGATCTTTCCAGCTGGCGGCGGGCGTTTGAGGCCATCGGCTACATCGGGCTGCTGTGGGTGGTGGTGTGGTTTGTGTCCATGCGCAAAGACGAGCTGGATGTGAAGGTTGAGGATGATCCTTCAAAGCGCGAAAGCCTCTGCGGCATCCTGCTTGGCGGGCGTTTCTGGGCGCTGGCCATGCTCATCTTTGGTGCGCAGACCTGCTGGCACCTCTTCCGTGTGTGGTTGCCCAAGTTCATGCAGGAGGGGCGCGGCTATCCCGAGGTGGAGGCGCTGGCTTTCAATTCGGCCTACTACATCGGCACGGACGTCGGCTGCATCACGGCGGGATTCATCTCCCTTTGGCTGGCGCGGCGCTTTGGCCTCTCGGCACATGGCGCGCGGCGCTGGGTGTATGCGGGCGCGTGCGTGCTCACGTCTTTCAGCGTGCTGCTCTTCTGGCTGCCCAAGGGCTGGCCGCTGATGGGCGCGCTGCTGTGTGTCGGTGCCGGGGCGCTGGCGCTCTTTCCCTGCTACTACAGTTTTGTGCAGGAGCTGTCAGACCGGCATGTGGGCAGGCTCACGGGCCTGCTGAGCACCTGGGTGTGGGCGGTGTCGTCTCCCATGCACAAGCTCTTTGGCAGGCTGGTGGATGAAACGAAGTCCTTCGATCTCGGCATGGCGCTGGCGGGCTTGGCGCCGTGGCTGGGTGTCATCGCCATGAAGCTGCTGTGGGACAGGCAGAAGCCGAAGGATGCGCCTGTGCCGGCACGTTGATTGCGGATGCTCCGCCATCTCATTCCTGCGATCCTGGCCGCTTCGGCGCTTCATGCCGCCGAGCCGTATGAACTGAAGCTCGAAACCATCACCCAAGGTTACGATGGCAAAATGTGCTGGGTGCATCCGCGTGCAGGTGCCATTCCCGGCAGCACGCCGCAGGTGGTGCTGACAATGCAGAAACTGCTGCTCACCGGCAGTGATGTGTTTTATGCGCTCAATCACGTCAGCACCTCCGACCTTGGCCGCACATGGACGCAGCCCATCGAAAACACAGACACGCTGGGCCGCCGCGAAGAGCCCGGTGGTGTGATCGTGGCGGCGTGTGACTTCACGCCAAAGTGGCATGCGAAATCGGGAGAGCTGCTCGGCATCGGCCACACGGTGCGCTACTCGGACAACAAGGTCATTCACGAGCGTGCGCGTGAAACCTGCTTCTCCATCTTCGATCCGCAGCACAATACATGGTCGCCATGGGCGGTGCTGGCGATGCCAGCGGACCCGAAGTTTCACAATGCCGGTGCGGGCTGCGTGCAGCGCGTGGACCTGGAAAATGGAGACATCCTGCTGCCCATTTACTTCAAGGCGCAGGGAGACAAATACTACCGCGTGACCGTGCTGCGTTGCAGCTTCGATGGCAGCACGCTGCGCTTCATTGAGCAGGGAAATGACATCGCGCTGGAATCCGGACGCGGTGTGTATGAGCCGTCTTTGATCCGCAGCGCCGGAAAGTTTTACCTGACGCTGCGAAACGACACCGCCGGGTATGTGTGCACCAGCGATGATGGTCTTCACTACAGCGAGCCCAAGCGCTGGGACTGGAGCAGCGGCGGCGATCTGGGAAACTACAACACCCAGCAGCACTGGGTGGCGCACAAGGACCATCTTTATCTGGTTTACACCCGCAAAGGCGCCAGCAACGACCACGTCTTTCGCCATCGCGCGCCGTTGTTCATGGCTGAGGTGGACAAGGCCACGCTCACCGTGAAGCGCGAGACCGAACGCATCCTGGTGCCCGAGCGCGGTGCACGTCTCGGAAACTTCGGCGTGTGTGAAGTCAGCGAAAACGAAACCTGGGTGACCGTGGCCGAGTGGATGCAGAAGAACGGCCCTGACTATGTGATCAAGCCCGACAACAAGTACGGTGCGGACAACAGCGTCTATGCCGCACGCATCCTGTGGCGGGATTGATCATTCCAGGTACTCGCCCTCCACGACTTCCTCATCCACCTCGCCGTCCTTGGCTTGATGAATGGCGCTGGAGATCACGCGTTCGGTCACTTCATCCAGGTAGGTTTGCAGCACCTTGCTGAGTTCGAGAAACTCCGGCCACAGCGTTTCCTCCACAAAGCTGCGCGGCACGCGGACCATCACGGTATTCCGGCGCTGGCGTCTGTAGCGGTAGGGCCTGAGCTCGTAGCGGCGCAGCAGGGCGGTGAAGAGTTTTTTCGACCAGCCATCGGTCAGGGTGAATTTGTACTCGATGGGGCGTTCCACCCTGGCGGCTTCGCCGATGCGGCGCTTGATGCGGGCGATGGCGTCTGCCGCCGCCTCCTTTTCCCCCGGCGTGGCGGCACCTGCATAAAGACGCTCGATCTTCCGGAGTTTGTCGAGGAGGTCCTGTTCGTGCATGCAGGCGCTCTATTCCGCACCCGGGGCGCGATTGTCAATCCTGCTGCGACGAGGTGCGGCGGATGCCGCGCGTGGAGAGGATGTTGCGCACCAGGCGCAGCATGTCAGCAGGCTCGTAGGGCTTTGGCAGCACGGCGGCAAAACCATACGCTGCGGGATTGGCCATAACGGGATCATCCGAGTAGCCGCTGGACACGATGGCAAAGACCTCGGGATCGAGAGCGCGGAGTTTTTCGATGGTGCGCACTCCGCCCATGCCGTTGGGGATGCTGAGGTCGAGAATGACCAGATCGTAGGGGCGGCCTTGGGTGAGAGACTCCTGGTAAAGGCGCACGGTTTCCGTTCCTTCAGCACTCTCCGCCACCTCAAAGCCGTTGCTGGTGAGATTGCGGATGATGAGAGAGCGCACAAGAGGATCGTCCTCCAGCACGAGAATGCGCGGAGTGGAGGCCGTGAGGTCCGGAGCTGTGTCAAAGATCTTGCTGAGGCCGAAGGCGTCCGCCTCCTCGCCATCCGAGTCGAGCGGCAGGTAGAAGCGCACGGTGGTTCCTTTGCCGGGCTCGGAACTCACCGTCAGCGAGCCGCCGTGGGCTTTGGCGATGGATTCGCACACGGTCAGGCCCAGGCCGGTGGCGTTGTCAGCTTTGCGTGTGCTGAAGTAGGGCTCAAAGATGTGCGGCAGGTGCTCGGCGGGGATGCCTTCGCCTTTGTCCTCCACCTCGATGGCGAGGCCGGAGGGCTGGAAGTTTGTGTCGGTCACCATTTCCCCGGGGAACATCTCCGCGTGGTCAGGGGCAAAACAGCGCACGACGATCTCTCCGCCTTCAGGCTGCGCCTGCTCGGCGTTGCGGATCAGATTGCTCAGCATGCGGCGGATCTGTGCGCTGTCGATGGCCACCTGAGGCAGGCCGGGCTGGATCTCGACGCGGTATTCCACACGGTTCGCACGTGTGTGGTGCGTGAAAAAGGTCTCGATGAGGTCTCCCAGGCGTAGCTGCGTTTTGATCGGTGCACCGCCGCGCGCAAAGGTCAGCAGCTGCTGCACCAGATTTTGTGCCTGCAGCGTGGCCTGTTTGGCGGTGTGCAGCTCCGGCAGCGTGATGGCATTGCGCAGGCGCATCTCGGCCAGCGAGATGTTGCCCAGCAGCACGGTCAGCAGGTTGTTGAAATCATGCGCAAAGCCTCGCGCCAGCAGGCCGAGGGATTCCAGTCGGTCGATGCGGTTGCGCCGCTCAGCTTCTTCGCGGCGGGCGGTCACGTCCTGGATGAGAAGCAGCAGCCCCTCACCAAAGGGGTAGCCGCGCATTTCCAGCCAGATTTGTTTTTCATCCAGGTAGATCTCCCGGTTCACCGTCTCGCGGTGCAGCATGGCGTGCGCAAAGGCCTCATGATGCAGCTCGCGGGTGGCGCTGGGCATGATGTCCCACAGTGAAAGGCCCAGCATGTTCTGCAGGTTGCGGTCAAAGAGCCGCAGGGCGCTGGCATTGGCGTAGGTCACCCGCCAGCGCGCATCCAGCGCGAAAAGCGGATCGGAAATGCTTTCCACCACGTCCACCAGAGGCGCGGTGTTGCGGGCGGTTGCGGTGGTTTCCATAAGGGCAGGCGCAGTGACTGCAGCGCGGAAGAGGATGATCAGTCCAGACAGATGGCCCTGCGCATCTCGCAGCGGCGCTGAGCGGTCATGGATGGCCACCCGCTCTCCAGCCTGGTTGGTCAGGAACACCGTGCGTTCGGTCGCATCAGCCGGGGCTTCAGCGGAAAGAATCTCCGCAGGCTCGCCGCTGCTCTGAAAGATGCGGAAGACCTCGTGCAGGGAGCGGCCGATGGCCTCCTGGGCGTTCCACCCGGTGGTGCGGGCGGCGGAGGGATTCATAAAAACCACGCCGCCGGAGAGATCTGCGGCGATCACGCCGTCTGCCAGACTTTGAAATGCCTCAAAATAGCTGTGCTCACGGCGCTGGCGTTCACTTTCCTCAAAGTGACGCTGGGCGGCCACCTCCACCGCCAGGCGCAGCTCGTCGTGATTGAAAGGCTTGAGCAGGTACCCGTGAGGATGGGTCTCCCGGGCCCGGGCTACGGTGTCGAGGTCTGCGCAGGCTGTGACGTAAACAATGGCCACATGCCCCCGGCGCTGCAGCTCGCGTGCGGTATCGATGCCATCCAGCTGCCCAGCCAGGTGCACATCCATCAGCACCAGATCGGGGCGGAGCTCTTCAAAGCGCTCCAGTGCCTCCTCTCCAGAAGAGCAGATGGCGACGACGAGATAGCCGAGCTTGCCGAGGGTCGTGGCCATGTCACAGCCTACGAGTCCCTCGTTCTCAACGATCAAGATGCGCGTGCGATCAGTGCTGGTCATTCCCGGTGGTGGCTTTATTCTAACCGATACGAATTAGAAACGCCATAAGAAATCTAAGACCGATTATTTAATTGTTCAAAACTATAAATAAATAATATGACCGATCATACCCTCGAATGGAGGATCTGGCTGGAGTTGGAGCCGACAAATGCGGGGGGTGAAGGCGGTTGGAAGTGCGAGGGGGCTGTTGTTTTATCGGTTGCGTCAGATTCTGCGGGAAAATGCTGATTCGGTGCAGATTTTACTCGCCTTTGCTGTGCATGTTTTCATACCTTGGCGCTTCACTGTTCAAAAGCATCCCTATGAAAAAGCTCATCACCCTTCTTTCCCTCCTTGCACTTGGTCTTTCGCTTTCCGCTGCCGAAACCACCGCCCCTAAGAAGGAGGGCGCCGGAAAGGCCAAGGTGACCGCCGGTCAGCCAGCCAAGCCCTCGGCCAAGGCAGAGGCACTGGCCAGCACGCTGACCGCACAGCAGCGCACCCAGTTGCTCTCCATCCTCAATACAGGAGATGAGGCCGCTCTTCTGGCGCTTCCGGGTGTGGGAGAGGCGCGCGCCAAGGCCATCGTGAAAGTCCGCCCTCTGGCGGATGTGACCGGTGTGCTGGCGGCCGATGGCATCGGCGAAGGCATCTTTGCGCAGATGGTGGGATACGCCAAAGCGGGCTTCACCAAGGTGGAAAAACCGGCCAAAAAGAAGGCTGCCCCAAAGAAAGCGGACGCCAAATAGCCTGTGCAGGGGATGCCGGAGGGCCTTTCTGCCACCAGCGGTCCTGTGCTGCGTATTTTGGCGGCCATTTGGCAGCTCAGGTCCGACCTTGTGAAATTTTTCACAAATAGCGGTTGCCGCACTGCGGGACACTCGGATAATCAAATCCGACTCCCCCTGCGGTTTTCCGCTTCTACATGGCCACTATCATTGTACAACGTCCCAAACTCGCCTGGCATGAACGCTGGTTCATCTCCACGCTGCTGAAAGGGCTGAAAATCACGGTTGGGCATGGCATCAAGACCTTCCTCCAGATTGCAGGTCGCAAGCCCAAGGTCACGATGGAATACCCCGAGCAGAAGTGGGATGACCATCTGCCCGACCACTACCGCGGTGCCCCTACCCTCGTCACCGACGAGCATGACCGTGAGCGCTGCGTGAGCTGCCAGCTCTGCGAATTCATCTGTCCGCCCAAGGCCATCAAGATCACCCCGGGGGAGATCCCCAGCGACGATCCTTGGGCCAAGGTCGAAAAGCGGCCTCAGGAGTTCGAGATCGACATGATTCGCTGCATCTACTGCGGCATGTGCGAGGAGGTCTGCCCGGAGCAGGCCATTTTCCTGCGCAAGGACTACGCCATCACCGGTCTCTCCCGCAAGGAGATGGTGCACAACAAAAAGCGCCTTTATGAAATCGGCGGCCAGCGCGTGGGGCTGGTGAACAAGTGGAACGAGCTCAAATAATGCCCCCGCTTCTGTTCTATCTCTTGGCGCTGATCACCCTGGGCTTCGGCTTCATGGTCGTCACCGGGCGCAATCCTGTGACCTGCGCCCTCTCCCTGGCGGCCAGCTTCGTCGGCCTCGCAGCGCTCTTCCTGAGCCTTGATGCTTACTTCATCGGAGTCATCCAGATCCTTGTCTATGCCGGCGCGGTGATGGTCCTCTTCCTCTTCATCATCATGCTGCTGGACATCAAGACGGAGGAGGGCAAAAAGGTCAACTTCCCCGCCATCGTGTCCGGGGTGTTCCTCGCCGTGCTGCTGGCGCTGCAGGTCGTCATGGTTTCCGGCGGCACCGATCTGGCTGGCAAGTCCGCCCAGACCGCCCCGCTGGCCCTGGCAGAAGCCTCCGCCAAGATGGGCAAGGCAGCGCTGCCCACCATCACCAAAGATCTCAAGGCCGGTGAGCTGCCGGATGCCAAGCTGATTGGCTTCACGCTCTTTGACCAGTATGGCTTTCATCTGCAGGTGATCGGCCTGCTGCTGCTGGTCGGCACGATCGGCGTGGTGGTTCTCAGCAAACGCGAAAGGAGCACCGCCCCATGATCACGCTCGGCCACTATCTCGTTGTCAGCGGCATGCTGTTCGCCCTCGGTCTGGCGGGCGTCATTGCGCGCCGGAACATCATCATTGTCTATATGTGTCTGGAGATGATGCTCAGCGCGGCCAATCTGGCGCTGGTGGGCTTCTCCCGCTTCCATCTTGTCAACGGCCTGCCGGACTACACCGCTCAGTCGCTCGTTTTCTTCACCATCACCGTGGCCGCCGCAGAAGTGGCCGTGGGTCTCGCCATCATCGTGGCTCTCTTCCGCTCCAAGCAGAGCGTGGATGTGGAGTCCGTCACCAAACTTCAAGGATAACGCGCCCGCATGAACGCCAGCATCCCCCTCCTGCTGCCTTTTTTCTCGGCGCTTGTCATTCTCCTGGGTCACCGCCAGCTCAAAGGGGCTGCCGTGCTCATATCCGTCGGCTCCTCCATCATCTCCTTCATCGCCTGCCTCGCTCTTCTCGCGGCGGCGGACGACAAGACCAACAACCAGCTGCTCCTGCCCTTCATTGATGTCGGTCATTTCCATGCCAACATCGATGTCCTCATCGACAAGCAGAGCCGGGGCATGATGTTCATCGTCAGCTTCATCGGCATGCTGGTGCACATCTTCTCGCTGGGCTACATGAAGGATGACGAGGCCCGCCCGCGCTTTTTTGGGTCCCTTTCGCTCTTCATGTTCTCCATGACCGGCATCGTGCTGGCGGGGAACCTCCTGATGATGTTCATCTTCTGGGAGCTGGTGGGTCTCAGCTCCTACCTGCTCATCGGCCATTGGTACCAGAAAGCCAGTGCAGCTGAGGCCTGCAAAAAAGCCTTCCTGACCAACCGCATCGGCGACTTTGGCTTCATGATCGGCATTCTGCTGCTGTTTGGCGCAAACAACGGCAATGTGAATCTCTTCGATCTCGAAACCGCCTTCAAGCACGGCGGCCCGCTGGCCCTCGGTTCCCCGGGTTACAATGCCAGTTTCACCACTGCTGCGGCCTTGTGCATCTTCCTCGGTGCCGTGGGCAAGTCCGCCCAGTTCCCCCTGCACGTCTGGCTGCCGGACGCCATGGAGGGTCCCACACCTGTTTCCGCTCTCATCCACGCGGCCACGATGGTCGCCGCTGGTGTTTACATGCTCGTGCGTGTGAGCTTCCTCATCGAGGCCTCCCCGCTGGCGGCTGAGATCATCGCCGGCATCGGCTGCGGCACCGCCCTGCTGGCCGCCCTGATGGCCACCCAGCAGAACGACATCAAGCGCGTGCTGGCCTACTCCACGCTCTCCCAGCTCGGCTACATGGTCATGGCTGTGGGCGCTGTGGCCATGGCTGCGAAAAACGGTCATGATGGTGCCCACGCTGCGGAGCCCGGCCATCCGGCCATGTTCCACCTCTACACGCACGCCTTCTTCAAGGCCATGCTCTTCCTGGGCTCCGGCGCGGTGATTTACGCCTGCCACCACGAGCAGGACATCTGGAAGATGGGCGGCCTGCGCAAGCACATGCCCGTGACCTTCTGGACCTTCTCCATCGGCACTGCTGCTCTGATGGGCGTGCCTTTCCTCAGCGGATTCTGGAGCAAGGAAGCCGTGCTCGGCGTCGCTTTTGACAGCGGCTGCAAGGTGCTCTTCCTCATGGGCGCAGCCACCGCTGCTCTCACCGCCTTCTACATGACGCGCCTGCTGATCGTCGCTTTCTTTGGCAAGCCTCGCACGGAGTCAGCCCATCATGCCACCGAGGCACCGATGGTCATGATCCTCCCACTGGCCATCCTGGCCATCTTTTCCGTGATCTCCGGCTACGACGTTCTGGCCACTCCGCTGCAGGCCATGAAGCCCCCGCACGTGGAAGGGCACCAGACCGTGCTCGTCGCCTCGCTGCTGGCCCTGATCGTCGGCGTGGGTTCCGCCATCTTTCTCTATCGCGGCAAGGACAAGGATCCCATCAGCATCAAGCTCTTTGCCAACAAGTTCTACTTTGACGAGATCTACGCCGTCATCGTCCGCGTCTGCCAGGATCGTCTGGCCTGGATCGTCACCGCGCTGGAGCGTGTGTTTGTGGACGGGCTCATCGCCCGCCTGCCCACGGCCATCGTGGCACGCATCGGTGCCGCCACCCGCATGCTGCAGGGTGGCCACATGCAGGGCTACACCTTCCTGCTCGGCGGCGGTGTCATTGGAGTGGTTTATCTGGTCGTATATGTGCTGCCCCGCCTGGGCCATTGATGGAGGAATTGAATGAGCGTTCTTGAAATAATCATCGCACTACCGCTCCTCGCCGCACTGGCGGTCTGGCTCGGTGCGCCTGCGCGCGCCGCGTCCCTCGGTGCCACCATCGTCAACTTGATCCTCGTCCTCTATGCCGTGGTTCAGTATGGCGGCAAAACCGGCCTGGCCTTCACCTGCTCCCACCCGATTCTTGAAAACCCGGCGCTGAGCTTTGCCGTGGGCGCCGATGGCACCTCCCTCATTCTCGCGCTGCTCACCGCGCTGGTGATGCTGGCCGCCATCTGGCAGATCCAGGACCGCCCCGCCATCTTTTACGTGTCCTCACTGCTCATCGGCGGTGGCGCACTGGGGGCCTTCCTCACAACGGATGTCTTCTTCATCTACGCCTTCCATGAGCTGGCGCTGATCCCCACCTTCCTCATGATCGCGCTGCACGGCCGCGCCGAGCCTGCCCAGCGCAAGGCCGTTGCCTGGAAAGCCACGATCTACCTCGGTGCCGGCAGCCTTGTCCTTCTGGCCGGTCTCGTCTGGCTGGTGCTTGAATTCAGCGGCGGTTCCAAGCTGACCTTTGACCTCGAGGCTCTGCGCAACCAGGCCAAGCTCACCCCGCTGCCAGACGCAAAGCAGGGGCAGATCTTCTTTCTCCTGCTGCTTGGGTTTGGCTCCCTCGTCAGTCTCTTTCCTTTTCACAGCTGGGCTGCGCCGGCCTACGCCACGGCCCCCACTCCGGTGGCCATGCTTCACTCCGGTGTGCTCAAGAAATTCGGCCTCTACGGCCTCATCCGCATCGCGCTGCCGCTGCTGCCCCAGGGCGCTCATGTGGAGTGGGTGCAGCATGCGCTGATCTGGATGCTGCTGGGCAACATCCTGGTGATGGGCCTCGTCACCATCCACGCCAGCCGTCTTGATGACACCCTGGCAAACTCCAGCGTCATGCACATGGGCTACATCTTCCTCGGCATCGCCTCTGGAAGCGAGCTCGCTCTGAAAGGCGCGGTCATCCTCATGTTTGCTCACGGTGTCTCCATCGCGCTGCTCTTCGGTCTTTGCGGCCGCATGCGCAATCAGCTCGGCACGCTGGAGTACAACAAGCTCGGCGGCCTGGCCACTCACGCACCCGCCTTCACCGTGCTGTTTGCCTTCGGGGCCTTTGCCTCCATCGGCCTGCCCGGCCTGACCAACTTCGCGGGCGAGGTGATGATCTTCCTCGGCAACTTCACCGAGTTCAAAGCCGGAGCTTTGACTCCGCTGCAGTGGGCCGTTATTCTGGCGCTCTGGGGTGTGGTGATGTCCGCCGTTTACATGCTGCGCGCCTACCGCAGCATCTTCCATGGCAGCCCCGCCACCGGCCTGTTCATGATCGACCCCGCGCTCTCGCAGCGCGTGCCGTTCATCCTGCTGGCCGCCACGCTGCTCGTCACCGGCTGCTGCCCTTGGCTGCTGCTCAACCTCATGAAATCCGCGCTGTAGTCCTGCCATGAGCGTTTTTACCATCGAAGCCGGCCTCGCCATTCTCGGACTCGCACTGCTGCTGGTCGAGGCCTTCAAGCCCGACATCTCCCGCCGCACCCTCGGGCTCACCGCCATTGCCGGCACCGTGCTCGCGCTGGTGCTGTTCATCTTGGCGCCGCACGACACCGCCAGCCTGCCCGGCTTCATCCAGCCCTGGCACCAGCTCGACGGCCTCGCCATTTTCTACAAGGGCTTTGCCCTCGTCATCACCATTCTCGTGCTCTGGCTCACGCTGGAATGCGCGCCGTATCTCACGCGCTTCACGCTCGACGGCAAGCTGGCCGAAATGTTCAGCCTGCCGCTGATCGTCTGCGCTGGCATGATGTGGATGGCTTCCGCCCGCGACCTCGTCACCGTGTTTGTCGCGCTGGAGCTCGTCACCATTTCCTTCTACGTCCTCGTCGCCTTTGCCCGCAAAAGCGCCTTCAGCCTTGAGGCTGGAGTGAAGTATCTGATCCTCGGCGCGCTCTCCACCGGCGTGCTCGTTTACGGCATCGCCTGGATCTATGGTGCCACGGGAACGATGAGCTTTGACGGCATCGCCAAGGCGCTGGCCAATCCCGCCACCAGCAAGACCGCCGCTCTTTTCGGCTCGGCCGTGCTGCTCTGCGGCTTGGGCTTTAAAGTCGCCGCCGCTCCCTTCCACATGTGGGTGCCTGATGTGTATCAGGGGGCTCCGACCCCGGTCACTGCCTTCCTTTCAGTGGGCTCCAAAGCCGCCGGTTTCGTCGTCCTCACCCGTGCGCTGGATGCCTTCATGTCCGCCGGTTCCATCATCGGCAGCGAGATCCAGGCCCTGTTGCTGGTCATCGGTGCCCTGACCGCCCTGCTGGGCAGCCTGCCTGCCATGTTCCAGACCAGCGTCAAGCGCCTGCTGGCCTACTCCAGCATCAGCCACGCCGGGTATCTGCTTCTGGCCCTCGCCTGCCGTGAGAGCGCCCGCTTTGACCTCTCTTCCGGTGGTGTGGTTGCCTTCTATTTGGCCACCTATCTGCCCATGACTGTCCTCGGCTTCCTGGGGCTTGGGATCATGCGTGCCAACGGTCTCGGCGAAGACCTCAAGGATTTCACCGGCCTTGCCAAACGCAATCCGCTGCTGGCGCTGCTGATGACTCTTTCCTTTGCCTCCCTTGCTGGCCTGCCCCTCACCGCAGGCTTCTTGGGTAAGCTCTTCGTCTTCCTCGGTCTGGCTGATCACGGCTGCTGGGGCGCGCTGACCTGCGCAGTCATTGCCGCAGCCACCGGCTTCTACTACTACTTCAAGACCGTCCTTGCGATGTACACCACCGAAGGCACCGACGTCCCCGCTCTCAGCCTCTCCACCGCCACCAAGGCCGTCGCAGGCGCTCTCGCGCTCGCGATCGTGATCCTAGGAGTGTATCCCAAGCCGCTGCAGGGCGTGCTGAAAGCTGACAAGGCTGCTGTTGTGGCGAAGTGACCTCGGGTGAGTCTCTTGAAATGCCGTGTGCGTCATCGACGTGTGGCATTGTGCCAATGCACTGATTACGGGAAGTCATCTGCTGTGCCAGGTCTCATGATGCAGTGAGCCCGTGGCAGGAGTGGTTGTGCCGCCAGTGCATGCTGGAAGTCGGTCCAGTTGGAGTCCGTTTCTTGACTTCGGAGAAGCATCTAAGCTATTCTTGAAGGATGAAGACTTGGCAATTTTTTATCCTGTGCAGCCTGGGCTTTCTGCTGCCTGCGGTAATGTGTGCAAAAGACAAGGCCATGCAGGTCCCTGTCGAATCCATCTTCGATTGGAACGATCCCCTGTCACTCGATGCTGCGAAACTGTCTGCGGTGATTGCGCCTCTGGAGAAGAAGTTAAAGAGAACCGTTCTGCGCAGCCCTGACGATCCACGCGTTACAGCAGGCAGTGCTATGGACAGTATTGACAACTTGTACTCGCTAACTGCTTTTGGCGGCCAGTTTAATCTCTTGGGCGCATGGTTCCATTTCGCTCCGGAAGCGAGTCACTCGATCAGTTTTTTCATCCGATTGCCCTCAGATTCAGGCTCCGGTGTTGAAAAAGAGGTTGGCATGCAGCTTTCCAAAGTGACGGGAGACCAGAATCCTCGATCGTTCATTAGCCGGAGTAGGAATGCCCGCACCAAAGTCATCGTGGAAACTCAAACGACTCGGTGGTTCCATCCCAGATATGTCGTCGACGCGCATGCGCACGCCACTACGTTGAATATTAACATCAAGCCGCGTCGGCCTGGGGATGATCAAATGCCAGCAACAGCGCAAGCGGTTGTTCCCAAGGAGAAGTTGTCTGCCAATCTCGATGCCCTGCTGAATTTCTCCGCTCTCTGGCAATGGTCTTCGGATGACCTGGAGAAAAATTACGTGCTCAAACTCGCAGATCAGGACAAGCAGGATAAGCCGCCGCAGTTTGAATGGGTGAGCAGCGCCAGGGACCGTGCGCGTTTCTCACGCCACATGTTCACCAATGTGGAGACGGATCTGACGATGTTTGGCGGCTCCATCAAACTGGAGGAGGCCATTCTGGAGTTTGTGAACGGCAAGGCTGCGCGTGCCACCATCTCCTTCTACAATCGTGGCGACTCGGGCGATATTGATGTGAGAGATTTTGACCGCATCTTCAAGACGATCGGCCAAAACCTCAGCCAGGTGATGAAGGTGCCCCCCAAGCGTCAGATTCTCTCTTCCAATGCTGCGCTGCCGGTCGCGGGCTGGATGTGGTCTTCTCCCAGTGGCATCGCTCTGCTGGAGCACAATGAGTACAACTCCCCCGGCAGGGCCACGAAGCCGGAGTTTCTGCGTTTGAAACTGGCCGCTCCGGATCAGGCCAACTGGAGCATGGGCAAGATGGCCACCGGGGTGCAGCGCATGGAGCTGCTGCAGCGTGTCAAAAAGACACCCGATGGAGATGTGTACATCTCAGGCGTGCCCATGGTGGACCAAGGCCAGAAGGGCTACTGCGTGGCTGCAAGCTGCCAGCGCCTCTTTGAATACATGCGCATCCCCTGCGACCAGCACGAGATGGCCAAGCTCGTGAACATCGATGCCGAGAGCGGTGCCAGCATCATGATCATGCAAAAGAGCCTGGCCAAGATCGACGGGGCTTTCAATGTCACCTTCAAGCCGCTGGTCAATCCCGAGCAGTATTACGCGGCTAACCGCAAACGGCGGGTTTCCGAGAAGGAGTTTGTTTCGATCATCAAAGAGTACGTCGAAAAGGGCGTGCCGCTGCTCTGGGGGCTGTCGCTGGGGGAGAAGCCCGAAGACCCTCCCCTGCCCAATGGCGGACAGGTCAGCGGCGGGCACATGCGCATGGTCATCGGTTACAACTTGGCCAAGAACCAGGTGCTCTTCACCGACTCCTGGGGCGCAGGCCATGAGCTCAAGCGCATGGCCATGCTGGACGCGTATGATGTGACGATGGGCCTCTACTCCATGGCACCACGCGGATTCTGATGCCTCACGGCGTGCGGCCTTCCTCGACATCCATCATGTCAAAGAAGGTGATCAGGTCTTCGCGGTGGGCGAGACCGGCTTCGGCGCGTTGTTTGACGAGGCCTTCGCTGGCGGCATCGCGCCAGCCGCGCTTCATCATGAAGCCGTTCCAGATCTCGATCTGCTCGGCTGTGGGGCGGTTGCCGTTCTGGCAGCACCATTCCAGAACCTCCTCATCCGTGCCACCGGCCAGCGTGCGCTGCGTCAGCTCATAAAAATCCACACCGAGAAATTTGCACACGCGCTCGTCAAAGGTGCGGCTGCCGGAGAGATAGCCCAGGTGGTAGCCCTCGGGCAAGCTGCCCTCTGCGGCGAAGAGGCGGATCTTATCAAGGATGCGGCCAAAGACCATGATGCCGCCAACCATGTCACGAGGGGAACGAATAGGGAATGCCATGCGCCCCATTAGCAATGAGCGCATGGCAAGTCAATGCGGGCCGGGTGTGCTTATTCGGCCTTCTTTTTGGCCTTGGCCGCGCCTTTGGCGGCGGGGCGGGCCAAGGGGATCACTTTCTCGCCGGGCTTGGGCAGGGTGGCCATCACGGCATCCCAGCCGGGATTGAGGGTGGCTTCCTTGAGGCTGAAATTGCGGAAGTCCACGGACTGGCCGCTGACGGTGAATCCAGGGGAGGCCTTTTCGGTGAGGAAGAGGTCATTGGCACCCCAGGCTACCAGATCGTCCACCTTGCCCAGCATTTTGTCTCCCACCATTTCCAGGCGCACCTTGTGCCAGCCTTCGCCCAGCTCAGCAGGGAAGCGGGCAAAGACCACGGCCTTGTCCGGGCCTTCGTGGTCGTTGTCGTCGCGCTGCACGGTCACGGATTTTGGGGTGATCATGATGCGCGCCATGTGGTCCTTGATGGCGTTGATGGAAAGGCTGGTGGTCTTGGCGCCGGAGAACTTGAACTCATACTCGATGACGAAGTCCTTCAGCTTGTTGGGCAGGCGGATCACCGCGCCGTGTTTGTCGGCTTCCAGCTCAGAGCCATGCAGCACGCCGTCCACGGCCTCCCATTTACCCTTGGCGGCCTTCCAGGGCGCACCGGCTCCGGAGGCGAGATTGTTTTCATAGATGACCTTGCCAGGGATGGCGAGGAGTGGCTTGTCCTCAGCGCGGATGCTGAAGGCGGCCAGGGCGAGGACCAGGGTGAGCACGGTGGTATGTTTCATGGAGCGGTGAAAACGAAACCGCAGCATCCATGTTGCGTGAAAATTCCCGGCCTGCTAGAACCGGCGCATGCGCACCGCCGCCGTCTGCCTCATTCTCCTGCACACGCTCATGCAAGCCGCTGAACCCAACCCCGCCGCCGATGCCTGGCTGGCCAAGACCAAGATCGCCCCGCCATTGCAGGTGCCCGCATCACTCTCCGCATGGCAGCAGCAGCGCACGCAGATCCGTGCCAAGCTGAACGAGCTGCTTGGCGATCTGCCGCCACGCCCGCCCGTATCTGCTGTGCATGTGATCAGCCGTGAAGACAAAGGCGCCTACACGCTGGAGACCATTCAGTTCGACAACGGCGCTGGCGAGCTGGTGAAAGGCTATGTCTTTGTGCCCAAGAAGGCCACGGCGCAGGCCAAAGCTCCCGCCATCCTCTACTGCCACTGGCACGGCGGCCAGTATGACAGCGGCAAGCAGGAGCTGCTGCAGACCAATGCCACGCCCGTGGCCGCAGGCCCCGCGCTGGCGGAGGCCGGATACGTCGTGCTGGGCATCGACGCCCCCTGCTTTGGCGAGCGCAATGGCCACGGCCCCGACGGCCCGCAGCAGAAGGGCTCCAATGGCGAGATGACTGCCGCCAAGTTCAACCTCTGGGTTGGGCGCACGCTCTGGGGCATGATGATCCGCGATGACCTCACGGCGCTGGATTACCTCTGCACCCGCCCCGAGGTGGACGCGCAGCGCATCGGCGTCACCGGCATCAGCATGGGCTCCACGCGCAGCTGGTGGATCATGGCATTGGACGACCGCCCGCGCGCCGCCGTGTGCGTGGGCTGCATGACGCGCTACGAGGAGCTGATCCGCGCTGGCATGCTCAAGGCGCACGGCATCTACTACTTCGTCCCCGGCATGCTCCGGCACTTTGACACGGAAGCCGTCATCGCCCTCGGTGCCCCGCGTCCCATGCTCTTCATGACGGGAGACCAGGATAGCGGCTCGCCCGTGGAAGGCGTGCGGCACATCGGCCAGATCGTGAGCCAGATCTACTTCCTCACGGGCCTGAATGATGCCGAGTGCTTTGAAAACAAGATCTACCCCGGCGTCGGCCACGTGTACCTGCCGGAGATGTGGGAGAAGACAGTGGAATGGATGGACCGATGGGTGAAAAATTGATACCACAGCAGCCGCGATGAATTTTCCTCCCAAGGCCATCAGCGTGCTGCTTCTGGTGCAGTGCTTGTTTATCTGGATGGGGTATGCGCTTACGCGTAAAATGATTCGCGTCTTGGAAACGACCGCATCGAGCGCAGAAGAGGCAATTCGGTACTCGCAGCCCGTACATTATTGTCCCAGATGGGTCTTGGGCATAGGGCTGTGGGCATTACTGATCCCCCTGGCTTGGGCGGCATGGGTCTGCCTGCGTTCGGAATCGCATCAAGGAGTCCCAATAGCGCAGGCGATTGACACCAACCTCACTCTGATCCTGACAATCCTGACGGTTTGTTTTTGGTCGTTTAGCGCGGCGCTCTCAATCGCAGCAGTCTTTGCGGCCCCCTATGGCTAAAAGTGTTAGCGGCTGGCCATGCGAAAATAATGGGGAGAAAGATCGTCAAGGCGTGCAATTCACACCCCTTGACGGAATCTTGACATCATGTGGGCTTTATCCTCTTACCAGGAGCTCAGGTCATCGTGCAGCTGCTCCATCTCGCGGGAGAACTCGGCACGCTCAGGCATGTCGGGTTCGCCGTAGGGGACGATCTCGATGACGTTCTTGCGCAGGGCGGTGATGCCGCTGCTGCCGTCGGCCTTTTGAATCGTGGCCCACGCGCAGTCGGCGAAGCGTGCGGCGAGCAGGCAGTCCTGCGGCGTGGTGTGGCCGCCGCGCTGCAGGTGGCCCAGCACGGAGGGGCGCACCTCCAAGTCAGGGAAGGGGGCTCCGGCGCGCTGGAAGTACTGCTGGAAGGCGTCCATCAGCACGTAGGCACGGTTGCGCTTCTGGGGCGGGTCAAACTCCACGCCCTCCGCCACCAGCACGATGGCGTGGCCGCGGCCGCGGGTCATCGCGCCTTCGATCTTGGCGGCCAGCTTTTTCATGGCCTCCTCGTTCAGCGGTCCGCCTTCGGGGGTGATGATCATCTCCGCACCGGAGGCTAGGCCGGCCATGCGGGCCAGGTCGCCGCTGGCACGGCCCATGGTTTCCAGCACCATCACGCGGCGGTGGCTGCGTGCGGTGTCCACAAAGTGGTCCACCGCCCAGACGAGGGTGTTCACCGCCGTGTCCACGCCCAGCGCCATGTCGGTAAACTGCAGGTCGTTGTCGATGGTGGCAGGCACGCCGATCACGCGCAGGTCGCTCTCCTCCGCCAGCAGGCGGGCACCAGTCAGGGAGCCGTCGCCACCCACCACCACGAGGGCGCGGACGTTCAGGCTTTTGAGCAGCTTGATGACGCTCTCGCGCACCTTCTTGTCGTGAAATTCCAGGCAGCGGGCGGAGCCCAGGATGGTGCCGCCTTTGCCCATGATGCCGCTCACGCTGGCGTGGTCCATCTGGATGACGTGCAGCTGCTCGGAGATCAGGCCGGCGCGGCCGGTGTGGGTAGCCACGTCGTTTTTCAGGCGCACCAGGGCCTCGGGGTCGTCATTGACGGCACGTGCGGTGCGGACGAGGCCACGGTAGCCATCCCGAATGCCCAGCACGGCGATCTTCTCGCGGTTCAGGCCCAGGCGCACGACGGCGCGCAGAAAGGCGTTCATGCCGGGTGCGTCGCCTCCGCTGAAAAGGACGGCGACGGACTGTTCGGGAAAGGAAGCTATCATGGTTGGAAAAAGTGGGGTCTTTTGCTTAGCAAGCCCGGTGCCCGTGGCAAGTATTGGCTGAATCCCCGGGGCGGCATTCCTCGGGCTTGCCACCCGGTTCAGGCGTGATAAGGGCATCTGGTGTCCCCAGCTTTCGCCACCACGCTTTTTCCGCTCCTCGCCGCCCTCCTGTATGCCTTTGGGGCGCTGGTGCTGAAACGCTCCAGCGACCTCGGGGTCGGCCTCTGGCGCACCACCTTTGTGGCCAATCTCATCGTGGCGGGGCTTTTTTCCCTCCTATGGCTCCTGGGTGGTCCGCCGGTGGAGAGAGACATGCTCTGGCAGCCGGGCGTCATCGCCATGTGCCTCTTCATCGGCCAGCTTTCACAGTTTCTGGCCTTGGAGAAAGGGGACGTCTCCGTTGCCGTGCCCGTGTTTGGGTTGAAGGTCATCCTCGTCGCCTTCTTCACCCCGCTGCTCATTGGTGAGGCCGTGGGGGTGAAGCTCTGGATCGCCGCCTTCCTGAGCGTCCTCGGCATCACCTTCCTGAACCGCAAGGACGCCGGCCAGCCGCCGCGTCATCTGCTCATCACCTTTGTCGCCGGGGGCATCGGTGCCGTGGCCTTCGCCATCTTTGACGTGCTGGTGCAGAAATGGGGCCCCTACTGGGGTGTGGGCCGCCTGCTGCCCTGCATTTTCTGGATCAATGCCCTGCTCTCCTTTGGCCTCATCTTCCGCTTTTCCGCCCCCCTCACCGCCATCCGGCCCAAGGCCTGGCCGTGGCTCGTGGGTGGCTCTGCGCTGCTCGGCACGCAGAGCATCATTTTCGTCAGCACCCTGGCTGTCTTTGGCAAGGCCACCTCCGCCAACATCGTCTATGCCTCCCGCGGGCTCCTGAGCGTGGTTCTGGTCTGGATGATCGGCCACTGGTTCAAAAATGCGGAGCAGCACCTCGGCCCCGCCGTCATGCGCTGGCGTCTGGCCGGTGCGCTCCTGATGATGAGCGCCATCGTGCTGGTGGTGGTGTGAGCAGACGCTCCTAGTGCGTGGAGGTGGTGAGCCGGTGCCAGCCTTTGCGTCCGGTTTCCAGCGGCAGGATCTGTTTGTCGAAGTCGATCAGCGTCATGCGGTCCAGTCCGACCATCAGGCGGGGCTTGGGCTTGAAGCCCGGATGGGCCACGCTCTGGGTGGTGTCCACCAGCGAGCACTCCACACCGGCCAGATCAATGACGGAGTGGAAGGTGGTGTCTGAGCAGAAAGGCGTCCGCTGGTGCTCGTGCAGGGCGGCCACTTTCTCGGGATGCTCCTGGTCGTAGGAGGGGGACGTCCAGACAAACATCGGCACACGCGCAGTGTCAGGAGACACGACTCCGTGGCAGAAGGGCATCACCTGGGCTTCAGCATCGTTTTCCCCGTGATCGGAAATATAGGTCAGAGAGGCCACCGCGCCTGTCTGTTTCTCCAGACGTGAGATCACCTCCCCCAGCAGCCAGTCGGTGTAGCAGATGGTGTTGTTGTAGGCATTGGTCAGCTGCTGGCAGGCCTCAGGCGTGTCGATGACCATCAGCGGCATGGGGATGATGCCCTTCATGGTCTGCTCCACGCACAGCGAGGTGTCCACTGGGTATTTTTCAAACTCGCTGGGATAGCGGTCCATGTAGATGCTGTGGCTGCCCATGGTGTGCATCACGATGAAAAGCTGGTTGCTGTCAGAGGCCAGCGCCTCGTCCAGATGCGGCAGCAGGTCGCCGTCATGGGACGTGCGGTAGTCTTTAAACTGGGCGGTCAGCTTGCTGCTCACAAAGCGTGCATGCTCTGCATCCCGTGAATACATGGAGCAGCGGGTGTCCACGACGCCATGCTTTCTCTGGCTGGAGAGCCACCAGGTGCTGTAACCCGCCTTGCGAAACACGGCGGGGATGCTCGGCATGGAGGCCGCCTCATTGATGTTTTCGGCGGTCACCGGAGTCACCAGGGCCGGAACGGAGAGTCCGGTCATGCAGGACGGAGCCACTGCCTCCTGGAATGAGACCAGGTTTTTCTGGCTCATGAGCCGCGGGGTGTTCTCGCATTTCGCCCCGTTGATCTGGAATGCTCTGAAGCGTGCCGATTCACCGATCACCAGGACGTGGATCTCGCGGGTTTTGGCCGGCGGGGCCTTGGCCGTGAAGGTCTCGTCCATGCTGTCCCTCGCCTGGAAGCAAGATTGCACGATCTGCGCGCGCTGAAAGGCCAGCGCCACCCCCACAGGGTAGTCGTACGTCTGCTGCAGCAGCGCGCCCTTCACCGCTCCTACCAAGGTGTCTCCGGTCAGGACGGACAGCGGCACCGGCACCAGCAGGAGCGCCGCCAGCACGCCCCGGCTGCGGCCGTCCAGCTCCCGGGTCATCCGGCTGGTGAGGCCGCTCCAGTAAAACCAGAGCAGCAGCGGGGTGGCAAGCAGCACCGCCACGAAGGACATGCCAAAGCGCGCCAGTTCACCCATGTCCGCCTCATACAGGGCCAGAAGGCTCCACACTGCGGGCATGGTGTGGCTGGACCAGTAGTACACCGTGACCAGCGGCACCAGCACCACCAGCAGCGTGCAGCAGCGGAACCAAAACCGCATCCTCAGCCCCAGCAGCACCGGCAGCAGCAGAATGAACAGGGACACGCTCGCATCCCGCCAGTGCTTCAGGGCGGGCTCCGGGTGCACCGCCTTCAGCATGTTTGGCAGCACCACGATCACTCCTGCAAGAAGCGCCAGCAGCATGGGGAGATAGCGAGACAGGGCTGGTGTCCGGGCAGGCGGGCCCTCCGGCTGTGGCTGAAGGGCTGCAGGCGCTGCGGTGGCTGAAGATTCAGGGTGCATTTGGTTAAGATGTAATTATTATAATTATAGTCAATGTATTTTATTATAGCCGGCGTGACGCTTTCTTGACTCGCAAATCCGGCGCACAGGGCCTGCTCCCGCCATCTTTTGCCGAAAGATCCCCGGCGGGTTCGTTCTAGAGCCATGAAATTACCGGTCCTGTTTCTGGCGGGCTGCATCAGCGTCTCTGCCACCTCCGCCGAGGTCGAGCCCCAGCCCTTTCTCTCGGCTACGCAGCGGCTCATGGATGCGGCTGCCTTCCTCGGCTCGCCGTTTGGTGCGGCGGAGCTCGCCACGCTGCGCGGCTGCCTGCAGGCGCATGATGCCGCAGCGGTGGAGAAGGCACAGGCCGTGCTGGATGCGCATGCCCTGTTTCACGTCACCATCACCCCCGAGCAGCGGGTCAAGGTGGAGCGCGGTGCGGCCAGGGCTGTGCTGGATGAGTCCGGCTGGCGGCAGTACCTCGTGCGGGTGGACAATGAGGCTGGCGTGACGGCGCGTCTCGCTGCTAGCAGTCCGCAGTCCAAGGAGGTCTATGTGAAGGGCTCTCCGCCCGTGGCACCGAATGCGCAGCCGCGAGACCCCGGCCAGCCGCCGCTCGCCGCGCGCTGGCTGGACATGCAGATGTTTGAGGCCGCACCGCAGCAGCCCACGCTCAGCGGGCTGGGCGTGGAGTACCGCATCATCCAGCTCTACGCCAGCGAGGCGGGAAAACGCGAGGCCGTCTTCAGCTTTGACACCGGCCAGGGCACGCAGGATCTCGGCTTTCGCAATGAGACGAGCGTGCTCTTCGACTGCCGCCCCGCACGCGAGGTCGCGCTCTCCATCACCGATGAAAACGGCAAGCCCTGCATGGCCGAGCTGCTCATCCAGGACCACGCCGGGCGCATCTACCCCAGCCAGACCAAGCGCCATGCGCCGGACTTCTTTTTCCACCCGCAGATCTATCGCGGCGATGCCGAGGTGCTGAAACTGCCGGACGGCGACTACGACATCACCTTCCGCCGTGGCCCCGAGTCCGTGCCGGAGAAGCGAAAAGTGAAAATCGCAGGCGCAGGCACCACGCTGAAGTTTCAGGTCCAGCGCTGGATCGACCCTAGCAAGCTCGGCTGGTGGAGCGGCGACCACCACATCCACGCCGCAGGCTGCGCGCACTACTCCGTGCCCAGCATGGGCGTGCATGCCACCGACATGGCGCGGCACTGCATGGGCGAGGATTTGAAGATCGGTGCCAACCTCACCTGGGGCCCCTGCTTTGACTACCAGAAGCAGTTCTTCACCGGCACTGAGGACAAGGAATCGCGTTTCCCCTTTCTGCTGCGCTACGATGTGGAGGTCAGCGGCTTTGGCAGCCACAAGAGCGGCCACCTCTGCCTGCTCAAGCTCAAGGAGCAGATGTATCCCGGCGGCGACAGCATCGCCCACTGGCCCACGCTCTGCCTCAACACGCTCCGGTGGGCCAAAAAACAGGGCGCTCTCTGCGGTCCCGCCCACAGCGGCTGGGGCCTGCAGCCGCTGGCGGAGGATGATCCCGCACGCAAACTGCCCTACAAGCTCGGCATCCCCAGCGCCACCGATGAGCTGCCAAACTTCATCATCCCGCCCTTCAACGGCATCGGGGCCAATGAATACATCGTGGATGTCACGCACCTGGTCGATGGGCCGGAGGGCAAACCGGTGCCTGCCGTCGATTTCATGTCCATGGTGGACACCCCGCATACCTGGGAGCTGAACATGTGGTACCACACGCTCAATGCGGGCTTCCGCACCCGCATCAGCGGCGAGACCGATTTCCCCTGCATCTACGGCGAGCGCGTCGGCCTCGGCCGCGCCTATGTCAAACTCGACGGCCGCCTCAGCTACGATGCCTGGTGCGAAGGCATCCGCGCAGGCCGCGCCTATGTGAGCGATGGCAAGAGCCACCTCATGGACTTCAAGGCCGACGCGCAGGAGATGGGTGTGAACGGCAGCGAGCTGCGGCTGGCCGCCCCCGCCACGATCAAGCTCACCGCCAAGGTGGCCGCACGGCTGGATGACAAGCTGCACCCTGAAATTCAGTCCGCCCCTGTGGATCGCAAACCCTTCTGGGATCTCGAGCGCGCCCGCCTTGGTGCCTCGCACAACGTCCCCGTCGAAGTCATTGTAAACGGCGTATCCGTCGCCCAGAAAAACATCACCGCCGATGGCGTCACCCGAGAGATGAGCTTCGATGTGCCAGTTGCCAAAAGCTGCTGGGTTGCCCTCCGCATCCGCGCCAGCTCCCACACCAATCCCATCTTCGTCATCGTGAACGGCAAACCCATCCGCGAGAAACCCAGCCTCGAATGGTGCCTCAAATGCGTCGACCAATGCTGGTCGCAGAAAGAAGCCCTCATCGACCCCAAAGAACACGCCGACGCCGTGGCCGCCTATGACCATGCGCGGCAGGTATATCGAGAACGGTTGGCGGATTGACGATCCCGGAGGGATCACAGCCGGTAGCCAGGGGTCAGCTCGCGTAGCGAGCGCCACCCCTGGACAAGATGAAACTTTCTTCCTTCCCAAGGTCGCATGGCGGAGCCATGCCAGCACTGCCCGCGGCCCCGCTTTCACTCCTCCCGCACGATCACAAATGTCCGTACGTTCTGCCCGCTCTCCTCATCCAGCGCCTCGATCTCATGCCGTCCCGGTTTGAGGATGGCAAAGGTGTGCGTGCCTTCCTGGCGGAGCTTCAGTGTCTGGCAGCTCCATCGCACTCGCTCCGCGCCCGCAGCCTGCAGCAGCAGGCTGCTCCCATTGTTCCGAATGTCCGGATCCAAAATGATGACCGTCCCTGGAATCGGATTCGTGATGCGCAGCACAGGCCTGTCCTCGCTCTCCGCAGTCGTCACCAGATCGCCCAGCCAGTTGGCGCTGCTGGTCACCCACGCAGCATACTCACGCGGCAGGATGGCGCGGCCCTTCGCATCATAATCAGCTGCCTGTGCCAGCGGCGGGAGCTTGCCCGCCACAAAAAACTCCTCGCGGCTCATCCGGGCGGGGGGTGTCTGCGGCGTGAGCCGCCTGCCGGTGCGGGGATCAATGCGCGTGTGGGTGATGCCTTGTGGCATGTCATACCACAAGGAAGCATGCTTTTCATGCAGGTGCAGCATCACATCGCGGAAGATCGGTCCCGCACCCGTGACGCCGCTCACGTCCTGCATGGGGGTGTTGTCAAAATTGCCCGCCCACACGCCCACGGTGTGCTCCGGCGTGTAGCCCAGCGTCCAGTTGTCGCGAAAGGTGGAGCTGGTGCCCGTCTTCACCGCACAGCGGAAGGGCAGGCGGATCACCGACCAGCTGCCAAAGGCCATCTCGCGCGCCTGATTGTCACTGAGGATGTCGGCGATGAGCCAGCTCTCGCTCTCGCCCAGCAGCTTGCGCTCCTCTGAGGCGGGGGCGTTTTGCAGCAGCGTCCACGGTTTATATCGCCCCAGCCGCGCCAGACACGCATACGCATTCGCCAGTTCGACCAGCCGCACCGAGGCATTCCCAATCGTGAGGCCCAGGCCGTAGTGCGCAGCGTCTTCATTCAGCGTGGTCAGGCCCAGCTCGTGCAGCCTGGGCAGCAGCGTCTCCGCGCCGCCGATGGAGTCCAGCACGCGCACGGCGGAGATGTTCAGCGAATTTCCCAGCGCCTGACGGTAGGTCATGGGCCCGTAGCTGCGCAGCGAGTAGTTCTCCGGGCGGTAGGTGCCGGACGCGGTGGCAAACTCCACCGGCAGATCCGCCACGATGCTCGCTGGTGTGGCCCCGCGCTCAAAGGCCAGCAGATACGTGAAGGGCTTCATGGCCGAGCCCGGCGAGTGCGCGGCCCAGGCTCCATTGAGCTGCCCGCCGTCTTTGGCAAAGAAATCCCGAGAGCCCGCCAGCGCCAGCACGGCACCGCTCGTATTCTCGATCACCACCACGGCAGCATGCGACACATGGCGGCCTTTCAGCGCCTCCAGCCGCTGGGAGATGATGGTCTCGATGTGCTGCTGCAGCGTGGCATCCAGCGTGGTGCGCACGGTGCCATCCTGCGCGGCTCCGTGCAGCATCTCCACCGCATGCGGTGCCTCAAAGCCGCCGCTGAAGCGCTGCAGCACGATCTTCTGGTCCAGCGCCACGCGGTGCTGCTCATCGCTCAGCCAGTGCAGCGCGTGCATCTTGTCCAGGATGTGGCGCTGGCGCGGCAGCACACCGGGCAGATTGCGAAAAGGGTTCAGCCGTACCGGAGCCTGCGGCAGCGCCGCCAGCAGCGCGCACTCCGCAGGCGTCAGATCGCCCAGCGGCTTGTGGAAATAGCCGGACGCAGCCGTGGCGGCACCGGTCATGAGATTGCCGAAGGACACGCGGTTCGCATACGCCGCCAGCACCTCCTCGCGGCTCCAGGTCATGGCCAGCCGGCGTGCGCGCAGGGCTTCCGTGATCTTGGCCCCCAGCGTGCGCCTGCCGTGCTGCGGCGTGGTGTTTTTGATGAGCTGTTGATGAATGGTGGAAGCACCGGAAACAATGCGGTGGCTGCGCACATTGCTCCACGCTGCACGGGCGATGGCCAGGAGATCGATGCCTCCATGCGAGAAGAAGCGCTTGTCCTCCGCCGCCAGCAGCGCATGCACCAGCACGGGCGGGATCTCCTCGTAGCTCACCGGCGGTGCCGAGCGCGTGCCGTCTTCGTTTAGAAGGTGCCGCAGCGGCGTGCCATCGCGTGCCAGATAGAGCGTGGAGGCCTGCGGCGGCCTCAGCAGCGCCTCCGGCAGCGGCACCAGCCAAGGCAACCCCCACCAGCCACCCGCCGCCAGGACAGGCAGGGAGAGGAGCATGAGTTTCCAGCGGCGGAGCATGAGGCAAGAAAAGAGGGGGGCGCGATGAAATCCAGCGCGGTGTTCTTGACCATCCGCCTCAGCGGCGGAGCATGCGCGGCGCATGAATCCAACGCCCACCATCGCCTGCCTCGGACCCGACGGGAGTTTTTCGCATCTGATCACGCAGATGCGCTTCCCCGGCGCGGCGGTGAGCCTGCGCGACAATGTGGGGGATGTCTTCGACTTCCTCGCCTCGACACCCGACGCCCTGGGCATCGTGCCCATCGAAAACTCCTCCGGCGGCTTCATCATCGACACCGTGGACCGCCTCGTCGATGCACGCTGCGAGCTGCGCATCCTGGAGGAGCTGACGCTGGATGTGAAGCTGGCGCTGCTCGGCAGGGCAGGGGAGCCCATCATGTCCATTCACTCCCATGCCATGCCGTTCTATCATGGAGATGAATGGCTGAAGGCCCACTACCCCAACGTGAAGCGTGTGGTGGAGCGCAGCACGGCCAAGGCGGCGGAAAAGGCGGTGGTCACCTCCGGCGCGGCCGCCATCGGCCCGAGACAGAATGCCGAGCGCCACGGCCTGCAGATCCTGCATTTCCCCATTGCGGGCGAGGTGCCAAACATCACGCAGTTTTATCTCATCGGCCACACGGCCAATGTCCCCTCTCTGGAGCACAACCGCACCGCGCTCGTGGTGGAGCTGCCAGACCGCTCCGGCAGCCTGTGCCGCTTCCTTACACCGCTGAGCGAGGGCGACATCAACATGAAGCGCCTCGAATCCCGTCCCATCCGCGGCCAGCCAAACAAGTACCGCTTCTACATCGAGATCGAAGGTTCCACCGCCGACCCGCGAGTGCAAAAGGCGCTGGATCAAACCCGCGCCGATGGTGCGACGATCCGCAGCGTGGGCTCGTATTCGGCCGGGCTGCGGTTTGAGTCGTAACAGGGCCATTCCTGGCCCTTCTGGAAGCAGATCAACACCAACCTTATGAAGCACATCCTCCCCTGCCTGCTGGCGCTCTCCGTCAGTCTCAACGCCGCACCCACCATCTCCAAACGCGCCAGCGAGATCGACCCACGTGCCAAGGAGCACCCTGAGATCGACTTCGTCTTCACCGACAAGAAGGGCAAGCCGCAGGACCTGCAAAACGCCAGCGTGGACACCAGCGTGAAGCTGCAGGGCAAGCTCGTCATCTGGCTCATGGGCCATAGCGCGCCCTTGTTTGAGCGCCTCAACAGCTACGGCCTGCACGCCATCCAGCCGCATTATGCCAACAAGTGGTTCGGCATCATCCCCGCCGCTCGTCGCGACGATGGCAAAACGCTCGGCGACATCCGCCTCGAAGCCTGCACGGGCGAGGACGTCAGTGACGTGGTGAGCATCCCACAGCCGGACAGCATGATGGAGCGTTCCTTCCAGTTCGTGAAATGGCTGGCCAAAGAACATCCCGAAGGCAAATGGGAGCAGTTCATCGCTCAGGACGGCAAAGGCCTGCGCTGGGACAAAGTCATCGTCTCCGGTGCCTCGCACGGTGCCACCACTTCGGCGCGCTTTGCCAAGCATCAGAAAGTCGATCGCGTCGTCTGCTTCTGCGGTCCGCGAGACAACTACGACAGCTGGCAGGCCCTGCCCTCCGCTACGCCGGGCAACCGTATCTTCGGCTTCAGCCACGTGCTCGACGGCGGCTGGACGGCCGACCACTACTGCCGCTCCTGGGAGATGATGGGCCTCAATCAGTATGGCCCCATCGTGGATGTGGACATCAGTGCACCGCCTTTCCAAAACACCCGCCGCCTCATCACGAATGCAGATGTGAAGGGCGATGACAAGCGTGCCCACAGCTCCGTGACCCCCGGCGGCGCTGCCGTGAAGGACAAGGATGGCAAATTCATCCACGAGGCCGTGTGGCACTACCTCTTTAATCATCCGGTGGACCAGACCGGATCTCCCACGCCTGCCGATCCCGAGTGCGTGAAGGATCAGCGCAAATCATCCCGTTAAAGCACACTCATTCCACCATCCCACCACCAGCCCATCATGCTTCCGCTTCGCTCTCTTTCCATCGCCGCCGTGTTCAGCCTCGGCACCCTTTTGAATGCCGCTGACAGCCCCTTCGTGGGCCGCTGGGCGCTCACCATCCCTGGTGGCGGCGCAGGCTGGCTCGGCGTTGAGTCCAAGGACGGCGCACTCAGCTCCAGCGTGCTCTGGGGCGGCGGCAGCGTGGTGCCCACCGCTGGTACCAAGGTCGAGGGAGACACCCTCTTTGTGACCCGCGAGCAGAAGAACAAGGAAGGCAAGCTGACCGCCATCGAGACGATCACCGCCAAGATCGAGGGCGAAAACCTCAAGCTCACTACCTCCAAGAAAAACGCCGAGGGCAAGGACATCGGCCAGCCGCAGGAGTTCGCCGGCAAGCACATCCCCGACGTGCCTGCCACGCCGGATCTCTCCAAGGTGAAGTATGGCGCTCCCATCCAGCTCCTCAACGGCAAGGACCTCACCGGCTGGCGTCTGCTCAAGGAAGGCGTGGACAATGGCTGGAGCGTCGTGGACGGCGTGCTGCAAAACCGCGTGGTGAAGGCCAAGGACAAGCACTTCGGCAATCTCCGCACCGACGCCGAGTTTGAAGACTTCAATCTCAAGACCGAAGTCCGCACCCAGGAGGGCAGCAACAGCGGCATCTACCTGCGCGGCATCTACGAAGTGCAGGTGATGGAAAGCTTTGGCCAGCCGCTGGACTCCCACCACATGGGCGCGCTCTACAGCCGCATCACCCCAAGCGTCGCCGCTGAGAAGCCCATCGGCGAATGGCAGACGCTGGACATCACTCTCGTGGACCGCCACCTCACCGTCATCCTCAATGGCAAGACCATCATCGACAACGCCCCCGTTCTCGGCTGCACCGGCGGTGCCATGAGCAGCGATGAATTCAAGCCCGGCCCCATCTACCTCCAGGGCGACCACACCAACGTGGACTACCGCAACATGGTGCTGACTCCGGTGGTGAAGTAACAGGCAGAGGCTTTCTTCGCAGGTGTGAGGCGGAGGATTGCTCTCCTCACACCCCCAGCCGCTCTTGTACGGCCTTGATGGCCTTGTGCCGGTTGTCCACGGCCAGCTTTTTAAAGATGTGCTCGATGTGACGGTTCACGGTGTGCAGCGTCACATCCAGAATCTGCGCGATGTCGGGGTTGCTCTTCCCCTCGCACACCCAGTACATCACCTCCGCCTCGCGCTCGGTCAGGCCGAGGCTCTGCAGGCGTTCGATGGTCACTTTGACCGACTCCACACGGCCCAGCAGGTAAAAGCGGTCGTCTTTGCAGCGGGCCAGCGAGAACATGACACGGTGCCCGTCCTGCTCCATTTCCAGAGGCGGGCAGGTCTTCTCATTCGCATCCGAGAGCTGCTGCAGCCAGTGGCGCACGGCCGGCGGCAGCACGTAGTGCAGCGCACCAGGTGCACGCTCCAGCGTTTTGCCAAAGAACCAGTGCGCGGCCTTGTCGCCCTCCAGCACTTCTCCCTTGTTGGAGACGATGAGGAGCTCGCATGACATCGCCTGAGGCGCATCGCCAGCCACGCGTGGCGCCTGCTCCGTGGTCTGGCCCATGATGGAGCTGTGCTGCGGAGAGCCCTGCGCGGCGTTGGTAAAGATCAGCCGCTGATTGGCGATGCGGATTTCATCGCCATTGCGCAGGCGGCGTGCCGAGCTGAGGCGCAGGCCGTTGACGATGACGCCATTGCGGCTGCCGAGATCATTGATCCACCAGTCTCCGTTCAGCATCATCAGCACCGCATGGCGTCTGGAGGCCTGCACATTGTTGATGGGAATGTCGTTGTCAGAACGGCGGCCGATGAAGCAGGTGCCTCCGAGCGTGTGTACGCCACCGCTCCATTTTAAACAGGCTGGATGGATCCTGGGACCGACAGTGACGGACATGCGCCCAACCTGCGCAGAAGTGACAAATGTGCAACGTGGCTGAAAAAAAGTTCATGTATTGGCAGGTCTGCCAATAGCGGTTTTTTCCGCCACATCCGACTCGTGTGCCAGATCACCCCCGCACGCATGAAAACCGATGTTTTGACCCCTGTTCAGACGCGTTCCAAAAAGGCATGTGCTGTCTCATCCCACTGCGGGACTGAGCGGGCTTCTGCTTCCCCATCGCGTGTGTCCGGTTCGCAGCGTCCGTTCTGCATGCTCTGCGTGCACTGCCCCAAGTGCCTGGAGAATCCTCACGCGGTCAGCTGTGAACTCTGCGCCGGGTGCCGGGCATGCTCTCTGCATGGCCGCTGTGGCTGAGGCTGGGGCATTTTTTGTCAGGAAAAGGGCCGCTGGTGCGTTACAGTAAATAGGATCACAACAGATCCCTTTGCTATGAACACGATCCCTGCACCTCTCCAAGGGCAGGCGGCCTCGTTTCAGCTGGCTGCCCCTGCCCACAACGCCGAAGCGCGTTTCGTCACCCGGAATCTCCATCGCGTCTGGCAGCTGCGCCGGATGCAGGCCACGCTCCTGCGGCCCTTTCGTCAGGCCCTCCGCCCGCTGCTCGTCTGGCTGCGGCAGGACCACGTCTTTGTTAAAAGCGGCCAGCAGGGCGCTCCCCCCGTCGGGCTCAGGCTCAGGCACTTTGGCTGGGAGACGCTGGTGCTGAGCCTCGTGCTTGGCCCCCTGGCTTTCATCATGCTGCTGCCGCTGCTTATCCTCATCTTCCCCGCCTTTGTCGTCATCGGGCTGGCCGCCGTCGTGGCCAATGCCCTGCGTGATGATGCGGAGTACCATCCTCTCACGTGGCACGCTGTGCACTGAGCCTGCGCGGCATCAGCCCTGCTGCTTCTGCCTTTTCATCACCTTGTAAACCAGCCATGCGGCGATGTTGATCACCGCCATGGCGGCGAGGAGTTGTGTCATCGTGGTGGCCAGGCTGCCCTTGCCCAGGCCGCTGCCCACCAGGCTGAAGGCCACGTTCAGCGGCAGGTAGCCCAGCGCGGTGCCCAGCAGAAAGCGCGTGTGCTTCACCGGCGTCATGCCCAGCAGCACATTCAGCACCAGACCCGGCACCATGAGCTGCCGCACCCAGAAGACTCGCAGCACGGAGGGTTTTTTCAGCAGTTTCTTCAGCCACGGCCATTTCTCAGCACGTGACTCCGCCGCACGGCGGAAGCCATGACGGGAAAGCACAAACGCGCCATACGAGCCCAGCGTGGATGCCACCAGCGAGATCACCAGTCCCTCGCCAAAGCCAAAGACCAGCCCCGCAGCGGCGCACAGCGGCAGGCGTGGCACGCCCAGCATCACGCTGGCGGCGCAGGCGGCCATGAAGATGGCATGCGCGCCCCAGCCAAAGTCGTGCACCATTTTCTTCCAGGTCTGTACATTGGAGATCCACGCCTTCAGCGGCGTGAAATGCGCCACCGCCATGAAGGCGGCCACCACCAGCACGGCCAGGAGCACTTGGCGTGTCTCCTTGCCGAGTGCGCGGGAGGTCTCCTGCTCCACCTCGGTGGCCACCGCTGCATCCAGCAGCTCCTCAGGTTCCTGGGCGGGATCGTCCGTGGTCGCCATTATTGCAGCTTCCACAGTTTGGCGTCGCTGCGCACATAGATCGCGCCACCTGAGATGGCCGGAGTGGTCAGCACCGTCTCCTTCAGCTCGACCTCCTTCAGCACCTTGCCTTCGGGGGCCTCGGGGTCGATCACCTGGAAGATGCCGCGCTCATTCACGATGTAGATGCGCTTGCCAGCCGCCACGGGCGATCCGCTGAAGGGGCCTTTCAGGCGCAGCTTCCACGCTTCATCACCGTTTTTCAGGCTCGCCTTGATCAGCACGCCCGCGCCGTTCACCACATAGATGGAGTCTCCCAGCACCAGCGGGCTGGCCGTGCCGGGGTTCAGCTTCTCATTGCGCCATAGCTGCGTCACCGCGCCCTTTTCCGGAGCCAGCGCCGTGATGCCATGAGACACCGCATAGAGCGCCTCTCCCGTGCCCACGCTGGAGGGGATGGTGCTCGCGCCATCGCTGTAGTCCCACACCGTTTTGCCCGTGGCCGGTTCCACCGCCAGGATGCCCTTGCTGGACTGCAGGGCCACCACGTTTTTCCACACCGTGGCGCTGGTCCAGTTCGCCGCCTTGGGGCGCTCCAGCTTCCACTTGTTGCGTCCGGTGGCCACATCCAGGCCTGCCACAAAGGATTCGCTGTCATTCTCGCTCTGCACCACCAGCGTGCCGTCCACCACCACCGGGCTCTGGGACATGCCCAGGCTGTTGCTGGCATTGGCGTAGTCATACGTCAGGCCGCGCAGCCAGAGCAGCTTGCCGTCGAGATCGAAGGCAAAGAGGTCATTGGAGGAAAACAGCGCAAAAATGTGCTCGCCATCGCTGCACGGGGTGTTCGCCGCCACGCTGGTCTTCGGGTGCGTCATCGTGCGGCCGGTGGTGCGCATCGCACGCTCCCAGCGCTTGCTGCCGTCCGCCGCATTAAAGCAGAACACATGCAGCGTCTCCTGCCCCGGGCCGCTGGAGCACGTCACAAACACACGGTCCCCCACCACGATGGGCGCCGAGAGCCCGCGCCCCGGCAGATCGGCGGACCACGCCACCTTCAGGTCATCCCCGGGCGTCTTGGCCTCGGAGGAAACCGCGGTGGCATTCGGCCCGCGAAACTGCAGCCAGTCGGCGTGGGCGGAGGCTGAAAGATAAAAGCTAAAAGCTAAAAGGAGCGAGGTGGTCTTCATGACTCGGTCAGATTCTTGGATGTTTCAGATTTCATCTTTTAGTTTTTCGCCAGGATCGCCGTCCCCGTGGCATCGCACACGCGCAGCTGGAACTCCCACTCCACCGTCCACTGCTCCGTCTGCTCGTTCTGGCAGCACTTCACCAGGATGGTGTTCTTGCCCTTCTTGAGCTGGCAGGGCAGCTTGTACTGGTCCAGCTTCGCACCGCGGTGGTACTCATCGCGGGCAAAGAGCAGCTCGCCGTTCAGCCACACCTTCCAGCCGTTTTTGCAGCCGATGCGGATCTCCGCCGGGCGGTCCTCGGTGCTGAAGAAATCCGTCGCCGCATAGCCCACCACGCTCTTCTCCATGCCAAAGGGCTTGTTGAAGTCGATCTTCCCGTACTCATCCGTGCTGGTGAAGTCCACCCACTTGGCCTCCTTGGCCTTGCCTTCGTAGGCGGCGTCAAACTTCAGCTCCTTCTCCGGCGGATACTCCGTGGCGAAACCACCACGATCCGCATTGCTGAAAGGGGCGATCATCTTCCAGCTCATGAGAAAGCCGAAATGCTTGGGCAGGTCCACCTTCTGGCCCAGCTCGCGCAGCTTCTTGGCCAGCGTCTTGATCTGGTCCTCGTCGCGTGCCGCCGCCAGCCCTTTGCCAAAGGCCGAGACTGCTGCGTCCTTGTCTTTCTTTTCCAGCGCCGCATTGCCAGCCTCGATCAGCTTGGCCACTGGATGGCGGCGCAGGTCAGAGCTGGGGTCTTCCAGCAGCGTCGGGGTCAGGTCCTCCGCCACCTTGGCATCCGCACGATGGATCAGGTCAAAGGCCACCACGCGTGCGCCGGGGCTGTTGTGCGTGTCTTTCAGAAACGCCACCAGCGCCTGCACCGGCAGCTTCTTGGCCTGCAGCGCCTCGTCTGCCAGCACGCCCACGGCGGCGCGCAGCCAGTTCTCCGCCAGCGGATTGGCCCCGTTCATGCCCTTCAGCACCTCCGGCAGCGCGGCGGGGTCCGCCTTCACGATCTGCTGCCACGCCTGCCCTGCCGCCTCATTTCCCTGGCCCTCCTTCTGCACCGCACGCAGCGTCTCAATGGGTTTCGACAGATCAGCCGCCGCCTGCAAGGACACGGCGGCAAGGGTGAAGAGACAGACGAATTTCAGTTTCATACAGTGGAACGGCAAGCTTTCACAAAGAACGCACCGCGCCAAGCTTGAGTTTCGTCACCTTTTTATTCTCGCGGCTGCGCCTGCACCTCGATCATGCGCATTCTTACCGGGTGGCAGGTTTTTGCGTCCAGTGTCACCTCCAGCACCGCTCCTCGGTCCCAGTCGGCATCCGGGCCGGGGCCGTCGAAAACCGTGTTGCCCAGCGAGAAGGCCACGCTTCCCGAGTAAAGGTGCTCCAGAGGCTGCAGCGCATGCGGTCCGCTGCCGGCGACGAGATGCACTCCGCTTTGCATCAGCTTTACCGCCAGCTCACGCTGCCTGGCCGTGGGCTTCGTCCGGTGCTCCCTGCCCCAGTGAGGCAGGGCGATGACGTAATCCGCCGCGGCTTTGAGGTCGGGCACAGCGGCCTCCTCCCGTGAATCATCCAGAGCCAGCACCGCAATCCGTTTCCCTTTCACTTCGAAAACATGGGCCTCTGTGCCAATCGGGACCACCTGCTCCCTCCGCAGTGCTTCCTCAGTGGCTGCGCGGCCCTCAGGCCCGAGGTCCAGTGCGTGGTTATTGGCCACGCTCAACCCGCGCAGGCCAGCCTCGCGCAGCAGGCGCGCGCACTTCGGTGGCGCAATGAGTTGCAGGCGATCGCGTGGTTTCGCTGTGCCGATCACGCATTCGAGATTTCCCAGCGCCAGATCCGCGCCTTTCAAAATCGGGGCCACATTCCTGAGCGGGTCTGCCAGCTCAGCGATGCTCCGCCCCAGCATCAAATCCCCGCAAATCGCGATGCGGATCACCTCTTCAGGCTCACGGATCGTCATCAGAACCGGCTCGCGCCGATGCTGGCGCAGCTTCGCATAAGGAAGGATCTCCGGCAGTCCTTCAAGCTGGTGCACGCAGAGGTCCGTGTCGTCCAACTGGCCCACAGGAGGCCTGTCCTCCCACACAGCCGCCAGATGAGAGCCAAAGTGCAGCAGCAGCGGCGTCTGCGCAGCATCGCAGCGGGTTAGGAATGGTCGCACATCCTCCGGGCTCCCCCACGGCAGCAGCCAGCCATCCGCGCGCAGAGCTGCCGTGATGAAGTTGGCGCAGTCCGCACCGTAACAGGCCTCCGCTCCGGTTTGTGTGCCGCGCATCAGCAGGCGCGAGTCAAATACATACGGCAGCCCAAACTGCCGGCTCCACTCCGCGCGCAGCCCTGCCGTGCCCGGTTTACTCAGCCGGATGATCTCCGTGGGGGTGCGCATGCTTTCACCATCGCGAATGATCTCCGCATATATTTCAAAGGTGCCGCAGTCAGTTCCATGGGTCAGCTCTCCCAGTTTCAGATGTCCCAGCGCCGGACCTTCCGCCAGAAGCCTTCGCTTCAGCCACATCCAGCGCGGGGCATGGGCCGCGAATCCCAGGTTCGCATCGCTGATGCGGTAGCTCGTGTCTGCCACGCTCAGATGCCACCAGCGCACACGTGCTCCGATGGGCGCGGGATCGAGTTCCAAAATCGCCTCTGGATCAAATTCCAGCTTCCAGGTGCCGTTGGGTGCCTTGAGTTTCCCGGGCGCGTGGATGCGGTGCTGGAAGGGCTCGCCAGCCCAATGTGCCAGCAGGTCCTCCGCCTGTGGGTGCCGCCAGTGCTGAAGCAGCAGGCTGCACAGATCCGATCCCGCCTTTGTCACATCAAACTCCGGTAGCCTCTTACCCTGCCTCTCCAGCAGCCGGGCCATCAGCGACCGGTCCGGCCCCGTCTTCGCAAACGGATCAAAATGCACCTCCGCATTCGGAATGCGCCACGCCGTATCCAGCGCCAGCTTCGTCAGCCTCTCTCCCTGCGCCGCATCCCGCAGATACGGGGATGAAATCGCAAAACTCAGGCTGCGTAGCGCGCGCATGCGCAGCAGCACCTCCATCATCCCTTCCATCTGCTCTTCCAGTTCTGCATCCGCGCTCTTGGCGAAGTAGTCGAGATCCACGCTGGCCACGACCGGCTTGGATTCTGGCCATGCAGCCGCTTCGCGCTTGAAGCCTTCGAGGCTCATCACCCGATATCTCGGCCCCAGTGCCCCTGCCTCCCGCGGCAGCGCCTCCTCATGCGCATCCAAGTACTCGCGCGCATCCGTCTCCAGTGCCACCCGCTCCTCTTCACTCAGCCGCGCCCTCGGAATCCAGATCACCTCCGCGATGGGCGCAGGCATCAGCGGCTCGATCCAGTTATAGCACTGGATCTTCCCCGTCCTTCTCCATTCCGCCAGCATCTCCGCCCGCTGCTTCACCGTCGGTCCCCGCCGGATCGCCGCACGAATCTCATCCGAACCCGCGATGCCGTTTGCATCACAATGCGCATCGATCAAAACCAGCGTGTGCGCCTCCCGCAGCAGCAGCGTCTCCACCAGATGGTAAAACGCACCCGCATGCGACTCTTCGAGATAAACCGGCAGCGTCTGCGCCAGCGCCTGGCTGGCAAGGATGCAAGTGAGCCACCAGGCTTTCATCGCACAGGCTGAATCTTTGGGGCTTTGTCCAATGGCGACAGGAGATCGATGTCGGAGATGGCCGTATCCTTGTATGTGCTGCCTGGGTAGATGGCATCAATTTCAAGGTTGATGGTCTTGACCACCTCAAGCGGCTTTGGCAGATCAAACCAGAAGTGTTCATAGGCGAGGTATTCGTCTGGTATCCCCACATTGAAGGGCTTTCCATCATTGACTCGGACTTTGAGGCTCATCACGCGGTTATTGGCCAGGTAGAGTTCTTGAGATTTGGCATAACCGTTGACAATGCCCACACGGCAGATCTTGGCCGGTTTCTTCAAGGTCAGTGTCACAGATTCACCCAGGCCATCACCCTTGTGGCCTTCTACCCAGGCTGTGTCTCGTCCCCAGTCAGCCACGTTTTCCGCCTTGTGTTCGACGCCGTCCGGCTCTGTTAAAACAGAGGATGCGGTTGCGGTGAAGCCTGCATACCTCATCCACCGCCCGCCTTTATGGGATTCGCCTTCATTGGCGCCTCCTTCGACAACGTAGCCTCCGTCGTAGCCGTTTTGACCATGACGTGTCTGGATGACGAGATCGTCTTCCAGAGTTGGCTCAAAATCAGTGAAGGACCATTTCCACGTTCCCTTTTCTCCCACGAAGCGCTTGGGATGATTGAACTGCACTGCGGCGGGATCCACAGAAGTGGCATTGACGATCACACTCCCCTGTTTGATGGGGCCCGCCCACAGAGCCGCGGCAGAGAAGGCATAAGTCAGGCTAGGAGCTGCCCGGCTCCAGGTGTCGGAAACCGAGAAAAAAGAGTAATGATAGGGATTCCTATAGTTCACCTGGATGTGCCTCGTCTGCCCTGCTCCGAAGGGTATTTTGACCACGTGCCAGGATTCGATCTGACGACCGGTATGGCCTGGAACATTGGACTGGTCTTCACGAAGTTTTGCGGGAATGACTTTGCCGTCAGAGAGCAGAGAAAACCCTTCGAGCAGTTTTGGTTTGGGGGGGCTCGCAGGCAGGGGGGCAAACATGTTTCCTTCCTCCGTCACAGCAGGAAATCCGCACTCAACCGTCACCTTCTTCCCCGGATTGTGCAGGACATACTCGATTCGAATGTCGGCGTATTCGATGTGCAGATTGATTTCGAGCAGCTCGGACAGCATTTCCACCTGCTCGACCCCGATGGGTTGAAACGCAGACGTCGAAAGAACACCTTTGGAGTACCCACCGCCGTTGGCGAACATCGCTCCCGCGACAAAGAAGAATGACAGCAGCAGAAAGAGCTTTCTCATAGGTGGGGATATTAGCCGTGGTTCCGTTTTGCCAAGCCTGCATTTGTGACAGCCGTTTGCAGACACCCGCCTGAGCGCTCGACACTGCGCAAATCAACGCCACTATACGCGCCCCCTTTCCCCCATGCTCTCCGTTTCCAATGTCAGCAAAACCTACGCCGGCCGTACTTTGTTCAGCCAGGTGTCGTTTCACATCAACCGTGGCGAAAAGATCGGCCTGATCGGACCAAACGGAGCGGGAAAATCCACGCTCTTCTCCCTGCTGCTGCAGGATGCCGTGCCGGACGAGGGCAAGGTGGTGATGGAGCGCGGCATCAGCTTCGGCTTCCTCCCGCAGGAAAGCGCCCCCATCGATGACGTGACCGTGCTGGAGCTGGCCACCGGCCATGTGGACGAGCACAGCCGCTGGGAGGTCGAGCCCAAGGCCAAGCGCATCCTCAGCGGCCTGGCCTTCCGCGAGTCCGACTTTGAGCGCAATGCCCGCACGCTCAGCGGCGGCTGGGTCATGCGCGCCCACCTGGCCCGTCTGCTCGTTCAGGAGCCGGATCTGCTGCTGCTGGACGAGCCGACCAACCACCTCGACCTCGAATCCCTCATCTGGTTCCAGACCTACCTGCAGAGCTATCCCGGTGCCATCCTCATGATCTCGCATGACCGAGAGTTTTTGAATGCGCTCACCGACTGCATCCTCGAGATCGCCCACAGCAAGATCACCCGCTACACCGGCAACTACGACGACTACCTCCGTGAGAAAGAGGCGCGCATGGAGCAGCTCCAGGGTGCGTATGACAATCAGCAGCGCGAGCTCGCCAAGATGCAGGCCTGGGTGGACAAGTTCAAAGCCAAGGCCAACTTCGCCTCCCGTGCGCAGGACAAGGCCAAGATGATCGACCGCATCGAGAAGATCGAGGCGCCTGTGGCCGATGCCAAGACGGTGAAGTTCCGCTTTCCGCAGCCTATACGCAGCGGCCAGCGCGTCATCCGCATGAAGGGCATCGATTTCGCCTACGGCCAGCAGCCCGTTTACACTGGGCTCGATCTCGAAATCGAGCGCGGAGAGCGCACCGTGCTTGTGGGGCCGAACGGCGCTGGCAAGTCCACCCTGCTCAAGCTCCTGGCCGGTGCGCTGAACCAGCAGGCTGGCACGCGCGAGCTCGGGCACAATGTGAAGCTGGGCTACTTCGCGCAGTATCGCGGCGATGTGCTGAACATGCGCCACACTGTGCTGCAGTCCGCCATGGACCTGCCCAGCCGTCCGGGGGAAAACATGTGCCGCACCCTGCTCGGCTCCTTCCTGTTTCACGGTGATGACGTGTTCAAACCCGTGGGCGTGCTCAGCGGGGGTGAAAAATCGCGCCTCGTGCTCGTGCGCCTGCTGCTCGATCCGCCCAATTTCCTCCTCATGGACGAGCCCACCACGCACCTCGACATGGGCAGCATCGATGCCCTGATCAATGCGCTGGATCAATACGAAGGCACTCTCGTCTTCATCAGCCATGACGTGCATTTCATCCGCAATATGGCGAAGTCCGTGCTGCATGTGAGCGCAGGTGTCATCACCCCGTATGCCGGTGACTATCAGTACTATCTCGACAAAACGAAGGCGGGCTCCGCACGCGAGGCGCTGACCGCCACGCTGCACAACGCCCAGCCCACCAGCTACAATGCGGCCCCTGCGGCGAAAGAACCGCCCAAGAGCAAGCAGCAGCGCCGTGCCGAGGCCGAGGCGCGCAATGCCTACAGCAAAGCCAAGAAGGAGCTGGACCTGCGCATTTTCAAAATCGAGCAGGAGCTGGCCACGCTGGACAAGCGCAAGGCCGAAATCGTCGGCCTCCTTCAAGACGAAGCCACCTACGCCGACGCCGCCAAATTCCGCTCTCTTAGCCAGGAGCTGGAAGAGCTGGAACCCAAGCTCGCCAAGATCACCACCGAGTGGGAAAAGGCCACGGAGGAGCTGGAAAATCTCAAGTCCCCGGACGCAAAATCCTAGCAGCTTCAGTGATTACAGCCGCTCCTCTGGCGCGACGTTTCTGCGGAGCGAAAACGGTTGCGCCGTCAGAGGAGATGTGGTTTTCCGAAAAGGTGAACCTGTCATTTCATGAACCCTCTATGCAGCGTGGTGCAGTGCGCGGTTTCCTTCTTCTGCTGGCAGCCCTCAGCATGGCGGCCTGCTCGTTTCAGCGCACGGTGATCGTCCGCCATCCCATCCCCGGCACAGGCGCCTACTGGATCGAAAAAGTGCCTGTGTACAAACGCCCGCGCGAGCCCCGGGCACCGAAGTCTTCTAAACTAATAGCTCCCCGGCATGACGAAGGAGAGTGGCACGGCGACACCATGACCGGCTCTCCCAGCATGATCATCCGCTTGAGCGAGCAGAAGATCTACTTCTACAAAGGCGGCCAGCTGGCTGGCGTCTCACCCATATCCTCCGGCCGCGAGGGCATGGCCACCCGGTCCGGCAGCTTCTCCGTCATCGAGAAGGACAAAGACCACGCCTCCTCGTTGTTTGGCGACTACGTCAGCAGAGACGGCACCGTGCTGAAACGCGAGATCGATGTGCGCAAAGATCCGCGTCCGCCCGGCGCCATGTTTGACGCGGCCCGCATGCCCTACTTCATGCGCATCACCGGAGCCATCGGCATGCACGAGGGCTACCTGCCCGGCTACCCCGCCTCCCACGGCTGCATCCGCCTGCCACAGCGCATGGCCGAGATCTTCTTTCACCACTCCTCCGTGGGTACGCCGGTCAAGATCGTGCCCTGAGTCCGGCGGCCGTGCAGCTCAGCGCGGCCAGTCTCTCAAAGTCCACCTGATGCGACTGGGCTTCCACATTCTTCCGCATCACCTCCAGTCCTGCCTTGAAGGACTCGTTCAGGGTGGGCACATCCAGAGTGCGGTGGTAGTGGATGTAGATCACCGCCTCGCGTAGAAGGAAAAAGCGTTTGAGCAGCAGTGCATCCATGCCCGCCAGCGGACCTGCTTTTGCGTATCCCTTCCACAGCCCTGCCCATAGTGGCGCGATGCGGTCATTCAGCCCGGCATCGGCAAACTGGTTGAGCACCCTGCAGTAGATCGAGTCATACAGGATGGTCGCAAAATCCTGCGCCAGGTGTCCGTGCTCGCAGTTGTCGAAATCAAAGATCCACAGCCGCTCATCGTCCACAAAGCAGTTTCCGAGGCAGGCGTCGGCATGGATGAGTCCAAAGTAGCCTGCCGCCTCCGGCAGCGCACGGAGCTTCTGCATCAAATCCGTCAGGCTTTCCAAAAAGGCCGGCGAGAGACGCCCCTGCAAGTCGGCCACATCTTCATTCAGCAGTCGCGACTCATGCCATTGATGACGGGCCTGCGCTGCATGGCCAGCAGGCAGCTTCAGCGTATGGGCATGCAGCTGCGCCAGCATCCCGCCGAGCTTCTCATAGATCGGCGGGGCGATGTCACTTGGCATGATCTTGCGCCCCGGAGCATGCTCAAAGCACGTCACGATATGGTTTGTGTCTCCAGCGCCCACAGTTACGCAGAGGTCACTATTCAAAGCCGGGATCGGCCTGCATGCGCGGACGCCTTCAGCAGCCAGAGATTCGATCCAGGCCAGCTCCGCCACCACTTGGTCTCGGGTCCGGTGCCTGCCTGTGGAAATGCGCAGGATGCACCTGCTGTCCCCACGCCTTCCCAGGTACACATGGTTCTGATTGCTGCGCACAAACTCCAGGTCCTCAGGCCCCAGCCCATAGGGTCGGGCCAGCTGTGAGAGATGATCCGCCTGAATCATGACACGCAGTTCGTTGTGATCACCGCCTCGATGCGGTAGCCATCCGGGTCGATGACAAAAGCCGCATAATAGCCCGGCCCATATTCTGGATGCAGTCCAGAGCCACCGTTGTCCGTGCCCCCATGCGCCAGTGCGGCTTTGTAAAACGCATCCACCGCGTCCCGAGATGGCGCGGCAAACGCCACGTGAAATCCATCTCCTGGCACCGCGGCATTTTGTGGTCGCAGCTTCAGCGCAAACACATCCTTCCCCGGCTCAGTCCCATACCCCACAAACGTTTCATCCTCCCAGACGCGGCCAAACCCCAGCGGGGCCAGCACAGCATCATAGAACGCGGCTGAACGCACGATGTCTGTGACGGCGAATGAGAGGTGGTGAAGCATGGAGAATGTAGCAAATCAATCGATCGGATTGACCACCTTGGCAAAACCCACGTCCGCGAAGTCTTTTTCGTTCCGCGTGTAAAAGGTCTTCACACCGTGCCTTCGCAGTGTCATCCCCAGCACGGTGTCATGTGTTCGCTGGTAGGGGAATCGAGGCTTTTCCAGCGCCTGCAGCACATCCTCAAAAAAAGAGATTTCATAGGCGCAGCAGGACACGCCGCTTTTCTCCCGGAGAAAGCGCACTTGTTCCGCAGCCTGCGGTGCTGTTCGCGGCTTCTGCAAAATCTTGGGATGCCTCAGGGCCTTGTAAAACTCCCACAGGACCTGGTCGGAAAGAACCCATTCACTGGGACTGGCCAGCATGGCATCCACCACTGCCAGAGCTTTCTCATGTTCCGGTGCGCTTGTGTTGGAGGCGTATAGCAGGATGTTTGTGTCGAGGCTGTTCATCGCGCTTCGTCATCATACAGAAAAGACTTTATCTCGGAGGCTTTCGCCAGGATCCGTCCGCCGTTAAAGGTTGGAAACGCAGGAGGCGCTGCCTTGCCTTCATTGCGCTTCAGGATGCCAGCGCGTTGTTCCAGATCACGGTCCACTGCACGCCTCACAAGCTCGCTTACCGGACGGTCTTCGATCTGGGACAGTTTCCGCAGCGCCTTCATGAGGGGATCAGGAAACAAAATTTGCATCTTTTGCATGGATCCATGCATCGCATGGATTGATGGCGCGATCAAGCTGATTCCAGAACGCGGCCAGGCCGTGGTAGGGGGCACTTCCCCTTGCCAGGGACCATTGTCTCCGGGGCCGAGTCACCCCACCGTGCAAATCTGCACCCCCTGCTTCAGCGATGCCAGCTTGTCCGCACGCTTCGGGATGAACTCCTGTCCCAGATACCCCGTGTATCCCGTCTCCTGGATCGCCTTGATGATTGCCGGATAGTTCAGCTCTTGCGTCTCATCAATCTCGGCACGCCCCGGCACGCCGCCGGTGTGGTAATGCGCAAAGTACTCATGATCCCGCCGGATCGTCGCGATCACATCCCCCTCCATGATCTGCATGTGGTAGATGTCATAGAGCAGCTTGAAGTGCGGCGAGCCGATCTTCTTGCACAGGGCCACGCCCCAGGCGCTGTGGTCGCACATGTAGTCGGGGTGGTTCACCTTGCTGTTCAGCAGTTCCATCACCAGCGTCACGCCCAGCTTCTCGCACAGCGGCATCAGCCGTGTCAGCCCCTTCGCGCAGTTCTCCAGCCCCTGCTCGTCGTTCATGCCATCGCGATTCCCGCTGAAGCAGATCACCTGTTTGAATCCCGCCTCCGCACTCGTCTGCAGCAACGGCTCGTAAGCCTGCACCAGCAGGTCATGGTGCTCCACGCGGTTCCAGCCTTTCGGGATCGGCCCCAGCTTCACGCCGCCTGGAGCTTCGATCGTGGGGTAGCTCACCATCGCGCAGTGCAGCCCATGCTTCTTTACCGTCGCAAAATCCGCCGGATCCAGCAGTTCCACCGACTCCAGCCCGATCTCCTTCGCAGCCACACAAAACTCCTCCAGCGGGATCTGCTTGTAGCACCACTTGCACACCGAGTGCCGCACCTTGCCCATGCCACCAGCCGCTTTGTCCGCTGCCTCCACCTCTGACCGCAGCATCGCCGCGATGGCACTGACACTGGCGAGGGTTCCGAACTGACGACGGGAAAGCATGGATGGAGTCATGCCCACAGCCTACACGGACGCGGGGCGGGATTCCAAGAAGAGATTATGGCTTCCTTCCTTTGAGCAGTCTTTGAATGGATTGCGGCTCACGGCGCATGTCGAGAACGGCAACAATGGTGGTCACCCCAGGCTCGATCACATAGTAGGCGGCAAAATAGGATCGTCTGATGATGGCGCGGCGGAAAACACGATACTGCCTTGGAAACATCACCGGATTCCATTCAATCCAAGACACACATTCGCGAAAACGTTCCTGGAAGTCTTCTGCCCCGTTAAGTTTCCATGAATCGTAAAACTCACGGACGTAGCGGAGATCATGCTCCACGGGCTCCAGAAATTCGACTGGCTGGCTTTTCACCGTTTGGCGAGGCGACGTTCAAGCTCCTTGAGCGAAATGCGTTTCACTTTGCCACTGCGATAGTCATTCCACCGTTGATCCAATGTCTCTTGGTGCCAGGCAGGAACCTTCGTCCCGTCATCAACACTGGACTGCCAAAGTTCGTCAGCAAGCTTCATCCGCTGGGCTTTTGGCAGGCGCGCAAGATCAGGGAAATCCGTGAGGCTCATGTTTTGCAGTGTATGCCACTTTTGCCAGCAGGCAAGAAGCGACTGCTTACAGCCTCACAGGCACCCCGTGCTCGCCGAGATACTTCTTCACATCCCCCACGGTGTACTCGCCAAAGTGGAAAATGCTCGCCGCCAGCACGGCGTCAGCTTTGCCATTGCGCAGCACGTCCACCATGTGGTCCAGATTTCCCGCACCACCGCTCGCGATCACTGGAATGCTCACCGCCTCGCTCACCGCTTTCGTCAGCCCGATGTCATAGCCTGCCTTGGTGCCATCCGAGTCCATGCTTGTCAGCAAAATCTCACCAGCGCCGCGTTTGCACACTTCAGCGGCCCATTCCACCGCATCCAGTTCTGTGGCGTTGCGTCCGCCGTGGGTGTACACCGTCCATGAGCCGTGCTCGTTGCGCTTGGCGTCGATGGCCACCACGAGGCACTGGCAGCCGAAGGCGTTTGCCGCCTCGTCGATCACATGCGGGGTTTTCACCGCCGCGGTGTTGATGCCCACTTTGTCCGCTCCTGCCAGCAGCATCTCGCGCATGTCCGCCACGGTGCGGATGCCCCCGCCTACGGTCAGCGGCATGAAGCAGCTCGCCGCCGTGCGTGCCACCACATCCACCATCGTCTTGCGCTCCTCATGGCTCGCGGTGATGTCCAGAAACACCAGCTCGTCCGCGCCCTGGGCATTGTACACCTGGGCGCATTCCACGGGGTCTCCGGCATCGCGCAGCTGCAGGAATTTCGTGCCTTTCACGACACGGCCTTCCTTCACGTCGAGGCAGGGGATGATGCGTTTGGTCAGCATAGGGAAAAGGGGATACGTCGAAAAAACCAAAAAGGAAAAAATCAGAGGACGAATCCTCCGATTTTTTCACCTTTGTGCTCTCTTTCGGCTCAGTCTCAGCCCAGAGCGGCCGCCACCATCGTTTCCAGTTTCACGATGTCCTTGGCAAAGTTGCGGATGCCTTCGGCGGTCTTCTCAGTCGCCATGGCGTCTTCGTTGAACAGCCAGCGGAAGGTCTTCTCATCGCTGCCGATCTTCTCGATCTTCAGGGACTTCGCGTTCGCGGCGTTCAGCTTCGGCGTGATGGCGTCTTCGCTCGCAGCCAGTTCGCCCAGCAGGCCGGGGCTGATGGTCAGCAGGTCGCAGCCGGTCAGCTCGGTGATCTCGCCCTTGTTGCGGAAGCTGGCACCCATCACCTCGGTCTTGTAGCCAAAGTGCTTGTAGTAGTTGTAGATCTGCGTCACGGACTGCACGCCCGGGTCTTCAGCGCCTGCGTAGTCCTTGCCGGTGCTCTTCTTGTACCAGTCCAGGATGCGGCCCACAAAGGGGGAGATCAGCTTGATGCCGCCTTCCGCGCACGCCACGGCCTGGGCCAGGCTGAAAAGCAGCGTCAGGTTGCAGTTGATGCCTTCCTTCTGCAGCACTTCAGCGGCCTTGATGCCTTCCCAGGTGGAGGCGATCTTGATCAGGATGCGCTCGCGGCTGATGCCGGCCTTCTCGTACATGCCGATCAGGTGGCGGGCTTTGTCGATGTTGGCCTGGGTGTCAAAGGACAGGCGGGCGTCCACTTCGGTGGACACGCGGCCGGGGACGATTTTGAGGATTTCGAGGCCAAAAGCCACCACGAGATTGTCCATCACGGCGTCCACGCCGCCGGACTTGCCATCAGCCACAGCCTTGTCGAACAGCGACTTGTACTCAGCCTTCTGCGAAGCCTGGAGGATGAGGGAGGGATTGGTGGTGGCGTCCTGGGGCTTGTAGGCCTTCATGGCTTCGAAGTCGCCGGTATCGGCGACCACCACGGTGTGCTGCTTGAGCTGGTCGAGCTGGGTCATAGTCTGGTTTTTGGGGGTGTGAGAGTAAGGGCTGTGGCGGGTTAATCAAGCGCCAGGAACCGCACGCAGATGCTGCCGGGCACATCCACTTTGGTGCCGGTAAAGGTCAGCTTGCCGCTGTCCTGGTCCACTTTGAAGAGGGCCGCCGTGGCGCTGTCCTGATGCGCGGCCACCAGCCACTTGCCAGTGGGGTCCAGGCAGATGTTCCGGGGGATCTTGCCTTCCACGGGCACATTCTGCAGCAGGGTCAGCTTCCCTGTGGCCGGGTCGCAGGCAAAGACGGCGATCGTGTCGTGCGTGCGGTTGCTCACATACACCACGCGGCCGTTCGGGTGCACCACCGTCTCCGCCGTGCTCAGGCCCTTCATGCCACGGTCCGCTTCCGGCAGGGTGGACACCGTCTCGATCTCCGTCAGCCCGCCTGTGGCCGCATCGTAGGCAAAGACGGTCTCCGTCATCGCCATTTCGTTGTTCACATACACATACTTGCCGTTCGGGTGAAAGGCCAGATGGCGCGGGCCACCGCCTGCGGGCGTCTTGGCAAAGGCCGGATCATTTGGCGTCAGCTTGCCGGTGGCGGTGTCCACCTTGTAGATCAGCACCTTGTCCAGGCCCAGATCGCAGGCATAGGCATAGCGGTTGTCCGGGCTGAAATTCACCGAGTGCGCATGCGGCCCGGCCTGGCGCTTGGGGTCGGCACCACTGCCCTCATGCTGGAAAAAGCTCGCCTCAGGCGAGAGCGATCCGTCTGCCTTGATCGCATACGAGCCGATGCTGCCGCTGCCGTAGTTGGAAATCGTGGCCACACTCCCCGTCTTGTCCACGCTCACGTGGCACGGACCCACTCCGGACGTGGCAGACTGGTTGATCAGCGTCAGCTTTCCTGTCTTGCTGTCGATGCTGAAGGAGCTCAGCCCTCCCGCTTTCTGGCCGTCCGCCTTCACCACATCCCCGCAGGCATACATGAATCTCTTCGAGGGATGGATCGCCAGAAACCCGGGGTTTCCTGCCTCCACGGCCAGCTGTGGCTGGGTCAGCTCGCCCGTTGCCGTGTTAAACCGGGCCACATAGATGCCCTTGCTGCCGTTCTTGGCGGTGGTGCTCGTGCCGAAGTAAACGAGGAAGTTTTCCCCCGCGATCGCGGTGGTGGTCAGGGCGGCAAAAGCAAAGGCGATGGAGGCTCGGGTCATGGCTGCCCCGATGCTGACGGCGTGTGGCGGCATGGTCAAGCCCTCACTGCGGCTGCTGCATGAAGGGTTTTCATCCCCGTGATTTGTTAGCTTGCTCCTTTTCAGGTGCCGCGCATCATTCCGGCATGAAACCGTCCCTGTTTCTCCTCGCCGCCCTCCTCTCCATGCTCGCTGGCTGCAGCGGATTCCAGCCTGTGAAGCTGGAGCACGACACGGACAAGGAAAAGCCGCTCGACTATCGCGAGGGCGACTGGATCCCCAAAAACACCTGATTTCCGGGCTCCTGCCTGAAATCCATTTCAAATCGAGCGTGCGCAATTGACCACGCCCGCAGTTCTCGCCACGATAAGGGCCATGCATCCCGCCTGGTTCCACGTCGAAAACGAAGCTGACATCCCCTCTCCGGCCCTCCTCTTCTACCGCAAGCGCATTGAGGAAAATCTGGCCCTCATGCTCAAGATCGCCGGAGACCCCAGGCGCCTCCGGCCGCATGTCAAGACGCACAAGACGGCCGAGATCATCGCCATGCAGATCCGGCTGGGCATCACCCGCTTCAAGGCCTCCACCATCGCCGAGGCCGAGATGTGCGCCGCCGTCGGCGCCACCGATGTCCTCGTGGCCATGCCCTGCGTCGGCATCAATGCTCATCGCCTGGCCGATCTCGCGGTCAAGTGCCCCGACACCCAGTTCTCCAGCATCGCCGATGCCGAGGAGACCATTCAGTTCCTCGCCTCCGCTGCCCAGCAGCACAATGTCACCCTCGGCGTCTATCTCGAGCTCGACTGCGGCATGGGCCGCACCGGCATCGTCCCTGGCGATGAGGCTGCCATCCTGGCCCATGACCTCAAGGACACCCCTCGCCTCCAGTTCTGCGGCCTGCATGCCTACGATGGCCACATCCACGATGACAGCCTAGACGTGCGCAAGGAGCGCTGCGATGCTGCCTTCGCCTCCGTCCTCCAGTTCCGCTGCCGCCTCCAGGGAGAGGGCATCATTGTAAAGGAGCTCGTCGCCGGCGGCTCTCCCACCTTCGGCATCCACGCCGCGCATGCAGACCGCACCCTCAGCCCCGGTACCACCGTCCTTTGGGACTTTGGCTATGGCGACAAATACCCGCAGGATCTCCCCTTCCAGCCCGCTGCCGTCCTGCTCGCCCGCGTCATCAGCAAGCCCGGCAAAAACCGCCTCACCCTCGACCTCGGCCACAAATCCGTCGCCCCCGAGAATCCGCATCCCCGCGTCCGCTTCGAGGAGCTGCCAGACGCCGTCGCCATCATGCAGAGCGAGGAGCACCTCGTCCTCGAGACCGAGCTCGCCCACCAGTTCACCATCGGCCAGGCCCTCCACGGCATCCCCCGCCACGTCTGCCCCACCGTCTCCATGCACGGAGAGGCCTACATCATCGACGGCTGCAAAACCACCGAACGCTGGCCCATCACGGCACGGAACCGGCTGATCACGGTATAACTTCGGAACTCCTTCTGAGGCATCGGCTCATGACTGAGTCGATGTCATGAGTGGCTGCTTCATCAGTCATACCGCCGGTGTCGATCCAAACTGCGCATTGGACTCCCGCGAGAATTCTCGCTCGGGCTTCTGCACTCCAATTCCATTTTAGCTGGGAAAGTAGTTCGGCCATGTCTGACCACGCGGAGTAATAGATTTTCAGATACCATCCATCGTCGTGCCCTGACGCTAGGAACCGATTGTTCAAAGACGAAATGGGAATATTTGCGAACGGTTCTCCGCAGTGCCCAAAATACAAGACTTCGGCTACGTCTTGCTTCGTCATTCTGTCAGGCGGATGATTTGGATGTGAGTAATCGACCCAGCGGATGTCACCCCATGAGTAGATGTCCTCATGGCACAAATGTTCCAGCTCAGCACCCGCCGCACAGTCAAAGCCACAGGCGTAATCCATCGAGTGCGCTTTGCATCGATGGCGCAAAAGTAGCAACCCGCCGGATCTTCCCATGTGGGTAGCTACATCCTTGAACTCGATGCCCGAGGTGACGACACATTGATTTTTGGGGTCGTGCCAGAAATACAGATAGTCTCGCATGGACTCGCTTGATCTGAGAACGCAGCCGCAGGATTTCAATGGTTTTCTCTGCGGTCTTCTAATACCATAAGCAGTTGAATAC
>DDFC01000019.1 GCA_002336895.1 Verrucomicrobiaceae bacterium UBA1938
GTCATTTACTTTTGAGGCAACAAGCCCCTCGGGAAACAGCGCAGGGCTTCCCCTCCCGTGAACAAAGAAGCCGTCCTCGCTCAAATCCTCTCCGTCCTCAGCGCCGAACTCGCCACCCTCACCCGCGCCGCGCAGGGCTCCTTTGCCGCAGCCACAGATCCCGACAGCAAAGCGGAAAACAAATACGACACCCGCACCCTCGAGGCCTCCTACGTCGCCCGAGGTCAGGCCCAGCGCGTGGCAGAGCTTCAAGAAGCCGTGCGTGCCTTCACCGCATTGTCAGGAAACACCCTCGAGTCAGGTGCCGCCATCACCCTCGGAGCCCTCGTGACCTTGGAGACCCCCGGCGAGCAAACACACTACTTCCTCGGCCCCTTTGCAGGCGGCACCGAAGTCCTGCACGAAGTCCACGAGGTCACCGTCATCACCCCCGCCTCCGCATTGGGCCAAAAACTCATCGCCAAACGGGCAGGGGACATCATCGCACTGCGCCCCGGCCTTTCCGCAAAGGTGGTCGCAGTGGCCTGATCACGGCTAGCAGTCACAGCCGCAGCATCCGCACCCGTCGCCGTCGCAGGGATTGCAGTCAACCATGGAGCTCCCGCCTCGGGTCCATCCGGGGCGGCAGCAGTCACAGCAGTCACAACAATCGCAGTGGCACGCATCGCATTTGTCCCAGCACGAGCGCTTCCGCTGGGTGCCTTCAATGGGTGACTGCACATGCTTCGTGCCTTTCTTTGATTCTCCCGCCACCTGCAACACCCGCGCTTCCGCCCCTTCGATCAGCACCGTCTGCAGCAGGCCGCGATGTCGCCGCAGCGGCAGGGCATCAAACGCACGCCGCAGGCTCGCGAGTGCTTGTTCAAGCTTGGGCAGCACAGCCGCCCGCCGCCCCGCGAGATCAGGAAAGGCATGCAGCGGATTGAACTGCCCGCGCCTCTTGTCCCGCGCCCAATCCTCCCACGCATCCTGCGCGTAGATCAGAAAACCCAGGCTCTCACCGAGTTGACGCAGCAGCGGTTTCGCACCCGGTGCTCCAGACACCTGCGCCAGGTGCCCCACGATCTCACCATACGCCGCACACGTCGGCCCGGCGCATGCGTCGAGGCTCGCTGCGGGATGCTCAATGTCAGCCTGCCCCGCCATCCAGCCGCGAACGTCTCGCACAGGAAAACGCATCGCATGCAGCAGACCCAGTGCATCGCCGATCGGCCTGTCCAGCGCTCTCGATCCCACACGCGCCGCATGGCGTCGCCACCCTCGCTCATCCTCCGCATCGTCATCCAGCTTCGCGCTCAGGCCGCAGACCGTCACAGCAGCGGCATATTGCAGCACCGGGCTGTCTGCCACCAGATCACGCGGCGTGGCAAATGCATTGCAGCACGTCGTTCGGCACAGCTCCGGCGGTGCTTCCGCCAGGGCGGAGCCCAGCAGCGTGAGAAAAGCACTGTCCCGGTTCACCAGCCAGCGCGCCCAAGCGCCATAGTGTCGGTGCAAACTCGTGCCGAGACCGCAGAAGTGCGCTCGATACAAAGCCGCCGCCTTCTGGCAGCACATCCTGGGACCCGGGAGATGGCCGAACATCACCCAAGATGGCGCAAACACCCGCGGCGACGAATGATTTTCGCTCAACCCGCACGACGCATCTCCACGATCCACGCCGGCGCTTTGCCCTGGCCCGGCACTGATGTATCCGGCTGCCTGCGCAGTCCCACCGCATGTGCCAGCACCCACTCCAGCCCCTCCCAGAAGCGCAGCGCATCCAGCACCGGATTCAGCACATTCGTCACCGGGCAGTAGTGCACGTCCTTCGGATTGGTGTGATGCACCGCATGGTGCTGCGGCGTCTGCAAAATCCGCAGATCCTGCAGCAGCGAGATCACGCGTCCGTTCTCCTTCCGCGTGCGGTGCGCCCACTTGTGCACCTCGTTCGCATTCCCGCCCACCAGCGCAAACAGCCACACCTGCCACGTCAGGCAGCCCAGCCATGCCGCCGCGATGATGAGCATCCCCATCGTCATCACCAGCTCCTTGTTGCTCTGCCACCACGTGTTGTGCGTCATGTGCCGGGGCAGGTGATGATGCACAATATTCGGCCTGCCCAGCCAGCGCCCCAGCCACGGCGTGTCCTCGCGCACATACGCATCCTCAAACCAATGAACCAGTCCCGCCGCAAAATCCGCCGCCAGCACCACACCCGCCGCCTGCAATGAGAGTAAGATAAGGTCTTTCATGACCCCCCACCTCTGCCTCACCCTTGGCAGATCATGATATTGATACTCTTGAAGCTGCGATTGAGGGGATCAATAGGCAGGTGCCTAGCAAGAGGATCATAAGCAAAAAACCAGTTGCCGGAAATACAGCCGGAGGGGTAGCTTGGAATCATCAATGAGTTTCGACCAATTGTCCCAGAGACTGCGCCAGGTGCGCTCGCAGATGCCGCGAGTGAGCTCCGAAAAAGCGTATGCCCAGATGGATCGATTGCTGGCGGCTCAGAAGACTTCGACCATTCAGAAAAAGAATGGAAAATCTTCCAGGAGTGGGCAGGCAAGCGGCAGTTGATTCTGCCGCGGGACTTCCCGTTGCCGGAGCGTGACGGTGGTCGTGAGCACGACGTGCGTTATGACCCTGAGACGGGGCTTTGGTGGAAATACACAAAGCCAAACATGGCCGGATATACTGTCAGCTGGGATGCTGGCGTTCCTTTCATGCATAATGCTCAACCGCTCGAGTATTTGGAGCGCATGCTGCTGCAGAATAAAATTTTCGGTGATGATGTCCGACTTGCGGGGATTTGGAATCCGGCGGGCCATGATTGGCGAATCATTACGACGCAGCCTCATGTGAATGGTGACGCCGCTACCTTGGAAGAACTGGCCAAGGCGTTTGAAGCCGTAGGCTTTCAAGTTTTGCCCTGGCAGGGCATTGGGTATGCAGGTTCGCTGGCGGTTAGGAAAGATGGCATTGATGTCTGGGACGTTCATCCAGCCAATGTTCTCATAAGCAAAGATGGCCTGCCGGTTCCCTTCGATGTCATGTTGACTGGCTCTCCAGCAACGCCAGACCAGCAAAGCGCATGACGCAAACCCAATGGGGTTTGCGTCATGACAGGATCAATGGGCACGCAGAGCTTTCGCCTACTTCACCAGCCTCACCATCAGATCCTTGCTCTCCACGCTCTCGCTGATCTTCACGCAGATCTCCTTCACAGTTCCTGCGATCGGTGACGCCACCGCCGCAAACATCTTCATGGCTTCCAGCGTCAGAAGAGTCTCCCCTTCCTTCACCTTCTGACCCACGCTCACGGCGATGCTTGCCACCATGCCGGGCATCGGTGCGCCCACTTGCGTGGAGTCCGCAGGGTCTGCCTTGGTCTTGGTCACCGCGTTCTTCGCCAGCGCCTTGTTCGTCACCGTCGTGTGGCGTGGGTAGCCGTTGAGTTCAAAGATGGCCGTCTGCTGGCCGTTCTGGTCAGCCTCCGTCATGTTGAGCAGGCGCACAAAGAGCGTCTTGCCCTCTTCCAGGTTGATGTGGATCTCCTCCTTGTCCTGCAGGCCGTAGTAGTAGGCAGGTGTCGGCAGTGCGGACACATCGCCGTAGGTCTTGCGGAAGTCGGCAAACTTCAGGAACACATCCGGATACATGAGGTAGCTCCACACATCATCGTCGGTGGGGTCCTTCTTCAGCTTGCCCTTCAGCTCGGCGCGCACTTCGGTCAGGTTCACCTTCGCGGCGTGGGTGCCGGGGCGGCCCTTGATGCGCTTGCCGTCCTTGCCCACGATGGCGTCGGCCAGCTTGTTCCACTTCTTGCGTGAATCCGCCGCCTTGGCGGGCTCCATGCCGTAGAAGGGCTCGCCCAGCCAGCCTTCAAACATGCTGGTCACGTCCTTGCTCCACTTGGTGCCGGTCAGGTTGAAGACATCGCTCGGCTTCACGCCACGTGCCACGCACTCAATGGCCAGGTCGCCCACCACCTTGCTGGACGGCGTCACCTTCACGATGTCACCGCAGAGCTGGTTCACTTCCGCGTAAGCGTGAGCGATCTCCGGCCAGCGTGGCCCCAGGCCCATGCCGATGGCCTGCTCCTTGAGGTTTGTGTACTGGCCGCCGGGCATCTCATGCAGATACACTTCAGCGGTGCCGTAAGGCTCCGCAGTGTCAAAGGGCTTGTAGTACGCGCGCACCGACGCCCAGTAGTCGCTGAATTCCTGCAGCGCCTCGCTGTCCAGTCCGGTGTCACGCGGCGTGTTCTGCATTGCCGCCACGATGGAGTTCAGGTTCGGTTGCGAGGTGCCGCCGGAGAGGGAGGAGATCGCCGCATCCACCACATCCACGCCCGCCGTTGCCGCTTCCAGAATGCTGGAGGCGTTCAGGCCGCTGGTGTCATGCGTGTGGAAATGGATCGGCAGGCCCACCTCATCCTTCAGCGCTTTGACGAGTTTCTTCGCGGCAAAGGGGCGCACCAGGCCGGCCATGTCCTTGATGCACAGCATGTGCGCACCCATCTTCTCCAGCTCCTTGGCCAGGCGCACGTAGTACTTCAGGTCATACTTGTCGCGCTTGGGATCCAGGATGTCGCCGGTGTAGCACAGCGTGCCTTCGCAGATGGAGTTCGTCTCCTCGCGTACCGCATCCATCGCCGCCTTCAGATTGGGGAGGTAGTTCAGCGAGTCAAAGATGCGGAAGATGTCCATGCCGTTCTCCGCGGAGTGCTTGATGAAGCCCTTGACCACGTTGTCCGGGTAGTTCGTGTAGCCCACCGCGTTCGAGCCGCGGAAGAGCATCTGCAGCAGGATGTTCGGCACCTTGGCGCGGATGGAGCGCAGGCGCTCCCACGGATCTTCGCGCAGGAAGCGCATCGTCACGTCAAACGTCGCACCGCCCCACATCTCCAGGGAGAAAAGGTTCGGCGTGCGGCGTGCCACGCTGTCCGCCACGGCCAGCATGTCAAAGGTGCGCATGCGTGTGGCCAGCAGGGACTGGTGCGCGTCGCGCATCGTCGTGTCCGTCAGCAGCAGCTTCTTCTGCTTCGCCACCCAGTTCAGGCAGAATTTCTCCGGGCCCATCTCCGTCAGCAGCTGCTTGGTGCCCTTGGCAGGCTCCACGCGGTGGTCATACTTCGGAATCGGCGGTGCGGTGAAGGCCTTGGAGATTGTGTGCCCTTTGGCAAACGGATTGCCGTTGACGATCGTGTCTGCCAGGTAGCTCAGCAGCTTGGACGCACGGTCCTTGCGCGCCACAAACTTCAGCAGGTCCGGATTGTTGTCGATGAAGCGCGTCGTCGCCTGCCCGGACATGAAGTCCGGGTGGTGCACCACGTTCATGAGGAAGGGGATGTTCGTCTTCACCCCGCGGATGCGGAACTCACGCAGCCCGCGGTCCATGCGGTCCAGCGCCTGCTTGTACGTGCGGGCAAAGACGGTCATCTTCACCAGCATGGAGTCATAGTAGGGCGTGATCACCGCGTTCGTTGCGCCCAGCGCACCGTCCAGGCGGATGCCAAAGCCGCCTGCGCTGCGGTAGGTCAGGATCTTGCCAAAGTCCGGCGTGAAGCCGTTCTCCGGATCTTCCGTCGTGATTCGGCACTGGATGGCGTAGCCGCTCTTCTCGATCTTGTCCTGCGCCGGCAGCGCCAGCGGCTCCTGATGGATCTGGTAGCCCTGCGCGATCAGGATCTGGCTGCGCACGATGTCGATGCCCGTGATCTCCTCCGTCACCGTGTGCTCCACCTGGATGCGTGGATTCATTTCGATGAAGTACCACTCGCCCGACTCGTGATCCACCAGGAACTCCACCGTGCCCGCATGCGTGTAGTTCACCTCCTGCGCCAGCTTCACCGCGGCATCGCACAGGCCGTCGATGATCTCCTGCTTGATGCCGTAGCTCGGGGCCTGCTCGATCACCTTCTGGTGGCGGCGCTGCACGGAGCAGTCGCGCTCATGCAGGTGCAGCACATTGCCGTGCTTGTCCGCCAGGATCTGCACCTCGATGTGCTTGGCCTTGCCCACAAATTTTTCCAGGAACACCGCCCCGTTGCCAAACGCGCGCTCCGCTTCCGTCTGCGCTTCATCCAGCAGCTTCTCCAGGTCCTTGGCCTCGCGTACCACGCGCATGCCGCGCCCGCCGCCGCCAAAGGCCGCCTTGATGATCAGCGGAAAGCCGATCTTCTTCGCCGTGGCCAGCGCTTCCTTGCGGTCGCTCACCGGCTCATCCGTGCCTTCCAGGATCGGCACGTTCAGCTTGCGCGCCACATTACGCGCCGCCGTCTTGTCTCCCATCATCTCCAGGATCTTCGAGTCCGGACCGATGAAGATGATCCCTGCGTCCGCGCAGGCCTTGGCAAACTGCGGGTTCTCAGACAGGAAGCCGTAGCCCGGATGGATGGCGTCCACGCCCTTCTCCTTGGCCAGCGTCACGATGCCCTCGATGTCCAGGTACGCGCCCAGTGGTCCTTTGTCCTTGTTCAGTTCATAGGCTTCGTCCGCCTTGAAGCGGTGCGGGCAGAAGCGGTCCTCCTGCGCGTAGATGCCCACCGTTTTCAGCCCCAGCTCGGTGGCCGCACGCATGACGCGGATGGCGATTTCAGAGCGGTTCGCCACCATCAGTTTCTTGATGGGGCGGATCGTGGAGGTGGCTGGTGCTTTCTTGGACATGGCGGGGTTGGTTGGAAATGCGCGCGCACAGTCCAGCGAAATCACGGCGAGGCAAGGTGCGAGCGAAGTTTTCCCGCGTCCTGAACCAAGATTGGCCGTGAACTTGCTAAATACGGCCCGGCAGGCATTGAGTTCCCTGCTTGCACCAGCCCCCCGCATGTCCATCCACGTCGCCCTCCACCACCGCACCAGCTACCGGTATGAACGCCCCGTCGAGCTGGGCCCCCAGATCATACGGCTGCGTCCCGCCCCGCACTCCCGGACGCGCATTCTGAGCTACTCGCTCAAAGTCGCTCCCAAAAAACACTTCCTCAACTGGCAGCAGGATCCCCAGTCCAACTACCTCGCCCGTCTCGTCTTTCCGGAAAAAACCGACGAATTCACCATCGAGGTGGACGTCGTCGCCGAGATGACGGTCTTCAATCCCTTCGACTTCTTCCTGGAGCCCGAGTGCGAGCACTTCCCCTTCAAGTACGACGCCGTCCTCGACCACGAGCTGGCCCCCTTCGTCAAGGCTGCCGAGTTCACGCCCAAGTTTGGCGACTACTTCAAGCGCCTGGAGGCAGACCTGCTGGAGATGAAACCCTGGCCGCCACGCACCATCGACGTGCTGGTCTTCATCAATCAACGCCTCTGGAAGGACATCGGCTACACCGTCCGCATGGAGCCCGGCGTTCAGACCCCCGAGGAGACGCTGACCAAGCTCACCGGCTCCTGCCGAGACACCTCCTGGCTCATGGTCCAGGTGCTGCGCCGCCTCGGCTTTGCCGCCCGCTTCGTCAGCGGCTACCTCATCCAGCTCAAGCCGGACGTGAAATCCCTCGATGGGCCCAGCGGCACCGAGGTCGATTTCACCGACCTCCACGCCTGGTGCGAGGTCTATCTCCCCGGCGCTGGCTGGGTGGGGCTGGACCCCACCTCCGGCCTCTTCGCAGGAGAGGGGCACATCCCCCTGGCCGCCACGCCAGACCCCCAGAGCGCCGCCCCCATCTCCGGCATGGTCGAGCCCTGCGAGACCAAGTTCGAGTTCGAAATGAAGGTGGACCGCGTTTTCGAGTCCCCCCGTGTCACCAAGCCTTACACCGACGAGCAGTGGGCCGAGATCGAGGCCCTTGGCCATGCTCTGGACAAGGAGCTGGATGCCGCCGACGTACGCCTGACCATGGGCGGAGAGCCCACCTTCGTCTCCATCGACGACGCCGAAGGCGCCGAGTGGAACACCACCGCCGTCGGCCCAATGAAGGCCCGCCTCTCGGACGAGCTCATCAAACGCCTCAAGGCACGCTTCTCCCCCGGTGCCTTCCTGCACTACGGCCAGGGCAAGTGGTACCCCGGCGAATCCCTCCCGCGTTGGTGCTATGCCAGCTACTGGCGCAAGGACGGCGAGCCCCTCTGGGCTCACCCCCACCTCTTCGCCGATATGCAGAAGGACTACGGCGTGGACGAAACCCACTCCGCACGCTTCATTCACGCTCTCGCTGAGCGTCTGGGCTGTGGCGGCAAATGGATCATGCCCGCTTACGAGGACGCCTTCTACTACCTCTGGCGGGAGCGCCGCCTGCCAACAAACGTTGACCCCCACAAGTCCAACCTCAAAGACGAGGAGGAGCGCGCCCGTCTGGCCAAAGTGTTCGAGCAGGGCCTGGACAAGATCATCGGCCACGTCCTTCCGCTCAAGCCCGCCCACAATGGCTGGGAAACTGGCCCTTGGTTCCTGCGCACCGAGCGCTGCTACCTCATCCCCGGAGACTCCGCCATGGGCCTCCGCCTCCCTCTGGATTCCCAGCCCTGGGTCAAGACCACCGACTACCCCTATCACCACGAGCAGGACCCCATGGAGGACCGCGAGCCGCTCCCAGATCGCCAGCACTTCGTGCGCGGCATTGGCGGCGTCCCTGCCTCCTTCTGGAGACGAGTGGCCCTTTCTCAAAAACGCCCCAAAGCACTCGGAGATCTCACTGAAGAGGAGCGCAAGGCACTCGAACAGGAGCTGGAGCAGCGCATCGACCCCGCCTTCCAGCCGCCCACCGTCGGCCAGTCCGCCGACTGGGTCGTCCGCACCGCCCTCTGCGTGGAGCCGCGCGGAGGCAAGCTGCACGTCTTCATGCCCCCCACCAAGACGCTGGAGGAGTACCTCTCCGCCCTCGGTGCCGTGGAGGACGTGGCTCTCGCCCTGGACCAGCCAGTCGTACTGGAAGGCTACCCGCCGCCCTATGATCCACGCGTGAACGTCCTCAAGGTCACCCCCGACCCAGGCGTCATCGAAGTAAATGTCCATCCCGCCAAAAACTGGGACGAGATGGTCAATATCACCGAAACCCTCTACGAAGAGGCCCGCCAGACCCGTCTCGGCACCGAGAAGTTCATGGTCGATGGCCGCCACACCGGCACGGGCGGGGGCAATCACATCGTCATGGGCGCTGAATACCCCAAGGACAGCCCCTTCCTCCGCCGTCCCGATCTGCTGCGCAGCCTCGTCACCTACTGGCAGAATCACCCCGCGCTCTCCTACATGTTCAGCGGCCTCTTCATCGGCCCCATGAGCCAGAGCCCGCGTATCGACGAAGCCCGCAACGACTCCCTCTACGAGCTTGAGGTCGCCTTCAAGGCCGCCTCAGACTCCGGCCATGTCCCGCCCTGGCTGGTGGACCGCCTCTATCGCAATCTGCTCATCGACTCATCCGGTAATACCCACCGCGCCGAGTTCTGCATCGACAAGCTCTACTCCCCGGACAGCAGCACCGGCCGCCTCGGCCTGCTGGAGATGCGTGGCTTTGAGATGCCGCCGCACTCACGCATGAGTCTCGCTCAGGCCCTCATGCTCCGCACCCTCATCGCCCGTTTCTGGAAGGAGCCCTACGAGGCCCCCCTCGTGCGCTGGGGCACGGACATCCACGACCGCTGGATGCTCCCTCACTTCGCCTGGAGCGACATCGAGGACGTCTGCCACGACACCCGCCAGGCTGGCTATGAGATGAAGCCCGAGTGGTTTGCCCCGCATTTCGAGTTCCGCTACCCGCTCAGCGGTGATTGGTCCGCCCGCAACGTGCACGTGGAGATCCGCCAGGCTCTGGAGCCCTGGCACGTGCTGGGGGAAGATGCCGGTATGGGAGGGGCTGTTCGCTACGTGGACTCCTCTCTGGAGCGCATCCAGATCAAGGCACAGGGCCTTGTCGAAGGCCGCTACGCCATCACCTGCAATGGCCGCACCGTCCCGCTGCACCCCACCGGCACCAATGGCGAGTACGTCGCCGGAGTCCGCTACCGCGCCTGGCAGCCGCCAAACTGTCTCCAGCCCACCGTTGGCGTGCACTCACCGCTCACGATTGATCTCGTGGACCAGTGGAATCAGCGCTCCCTTGGCGGCTGCACCTACCACGTCGCCCATCCCGGTGGGCTCAGCTACGAGGTCTTCCCGGTCAATGCCTACGAAGCCGAAAGCCGCCGCTACGCGCGCTTCTTCCGCCATGGCCACACTCCCGGGAAGGTCAAAGTGGCCCCTGCCCAGCCCAATCCGGAGTTCCCTTTCACCCTGGACCTGAGGCACGCATGAAAGTAAAAAATCGGGATGCACAAAGCATGAACGGTTTCTACAGTCGCCACCCGCACAGTCGCATACGCATTGATCTTCCAATCTCAAAGCTCCACCTCCTCCGCTCCTCCTGCCGCATCCAAGGCTGCTCCACCGCAGTTCGACGGCAAGGCGGTTGAGGGGCATTACGACGAACTGCGGGAGGCTGGAGGCAAGATCCGATCTCATTACGAGCCGGTCATAGCAGACCTCCAGCGGCGGGACGTCGCCGGGGTCAAGCGTCTCTCAGACACCGCCCGCCGCCTGCTGGCCGAGCGTGGCGTCACCTTCAACATCTACGATGAAAAGGGCCTCGACACCCCGTGGCAGATGGACCCGGTGCCCTTCGTCATCTCCGCCCGTGAGTGGGAGGCCATCGAAAAGGCGCTCATCCAGCGCGCCACCTTGCTCAATGCCATCCTGACAGACAGCTACGGTCCCCAGCGGCTCATCAAAGATGGCAGCATGCCGGCGGCCATGGTGCTCGCGCAGCCCAGCTACATCCGCGCCTGCCATGGCATCAAGGTGCCCAATGACAAGCCGCTCCAGGTCTATGGTGCCGACATCGTCCGTGCTCCGGACGGCCAGTGGTGGGTCATCTCTGACCGCACCCAGATTCCCACCGGCTCCGGCTACGCGCTGGAAAACCGCCTCATCACCTCACGCCTGCTGCCTGATGTCTTCCGTGACGCGCGTGTCCGCCGCCTCGCGGGGTTCTTCCGCCAGATGCAGCAGTCCCTCGCCGCCCTCGCCCCGCGTCCTGTCGAGGAGCCCCGCGTCGTGCTGCTCACGCCTGGCCCCTACAACGAAACCTACTTCGAGCAGGCCTACCTGGCCCGGTACCTCGGCTACACTCTTGTCGAAGGCGAAGACCTCACCGTGCGCGATGACCGCGTCTATCAGAAGACGCTCAACGGCCTCGAACCCGTGGATGTCATCCTCCGCCGCGTGGACGACGATTTCTGCGATCCTCTGGAACTGCGCAATGATTCCATGCTCGGAGTCCCCGGCCTCGTGCGCGCCGTACGTGCGGGCAATGTGGCCCTGGCCAACTCCCTCGGCTCCGGCCTCGTCGAGGCTCCGGCCATGATGGCCTTCCTGCCCAGCCTCAGTCGCAAGCTCCTCGGAGAGGATCTGCTCATGCCCTCTGTCGCCACCTGGTGGTGCGGCCAGGAGAATCCAAAGGCCGAGGTGGAAAAAAATCTCGACCGGCTGGTCATCAAAAACGCCTTCAAGGTCCGTGGCCGCGAGATCAATTTCGGCGAGCGCCTTACCTCGGCTGAGCGCGCCGCCCTCATCGAACGCATGCGTTTTGCTCCGGACCGCTGGGCCGCGCAGGAAAAAATCTCCTTCTCCACCGCCCCGGTGTGGGAGGACGGGCACCTCGTCCACAAATCTGTCAGCGTGCGCGTTTACCTCGTCGCCACCCAGGACGGTTACATGGTCATGCCTGGTGGTCTTACGCGCGTGGCGGCCAGGACAGACTCCTCCCTGGTCTCCATGCAGAAAGGCGGCACCACCAAGGACACCTGGGTGCTCAGCGACGGCCCGGTGGACAATGTCACCCTCCTTTCCAATACCAGCACCCCGGTGGAGCTTCGCCGCACCGGGCACAATCTCGGCAGCCGTGTGGCCAATCACCTCTACTGGCTCGGCCGCTACGCCGAGCGCGCAGAGTCCAGCGCCCGCCTGCTGCGCTCCACCCTGCTGCGTTGCTCGCCGGAAAGCGGCATGAGCGAGACCCCGCTGCTCCTCCCCTTGCTGGAGGCGCTCAAAAAGCTCACCGTTTTGGATGACGTCACAGATGTGGCCGCGCTGGCCTCCCAGCAGGAGCAGCTTGAGGCCCGTCTGTTGGAGGCCGTCTTTGACTCCGATCATCCCTCCAGCGTTCGCTCCAGTGTGGCGCACATCCAGCGCATCGGTGTTCTGCTGCGCGACCGCATTTCCGTGGACACCTGGCGCGTCATCAGCCAGCTCGGAGACGCCCTGGACACCTATGAAAACACGCCCAGCGTCACTCCCATGTCTGACGCTCTCAATGTGCTCACCCGCATCATCCTCGAGCTCGCCTCCTTCCATGGCCTGGCCAAGGAAAACATGACGCGCGCCCAGGGCTGGATGTTCCTCGACATGGGCCACCGCCTCGAACGCACGGTTTACATCTGCGAGCTGCTGCGGGCCGGTCTGCGCAGCGCGGACGCCGAAAACCCCAGCCTCCTCGAAGCCATCCTCGAGGTCGGAGACAGCACCATCACTTATCGCAATCGCTACAGCCTGCTCCCTCAGCTCGCAGCCGTGTATGACCTTCTCATGCTCGATGAGCTCAACCCTCGCGGCCTTCGCTTCCAGTTTGAGCGCATCCGCCAGCAGTTCGAGCACCTCCCCCACGAGCAGAAATCTGCGCTCCTCACCCCGGCCATGCGCATCTTCCTGGAAAACAGCACCCGCCTCCAGCTTTGCGATCCCACCGAGCTCGCCCGCGTGGAGCCCGGTGCCCGGGCGCAGTCCCAGGTGGCTCGCCTCCTCACTCAGCTTATTGAGGCCATGCCCCTGCTCAATGATGCGCTGACCGCTTCCTACTTCGCACATTCCACCATCAGCAGCAGCGAGTCCGCTCCTCCTGCTGAAACCGCGACCGCGTGATGAAATACCGCATCACCCATCGCACCACGTATCACTACAGCTCTCAGGTGGCGGTGTCCCACCATGCCGCACGCCTGCGTCCGCGGGATACCGAGACACAGCGCTGCCTGGAGTTCAGCCTCAGCCTTGACCCTGAGCCCGATCTCCGCACAGGGCACGTGGACTCCTTTGGCAACGAGGTCGCCTGCTTCTCCGTGCAGAAGCTGCACAACCACTTTGAAGTCGTCTCCCGCAGCTTCGTTTCCCTGATGCCTGTCCTGCAGCCGGACCCTCTGCAGACTCCGGCTTGGGAGGATGTGGCCGCCCTGTTCCGCGATCCCGTCTCCGCAGACCTGCTCGATCCCTGCCAGTTTGTTTACGTCAGTCCGCTGCTTGTGCCTGAGGTGCAGCTGCGGGATTTCGCACTGCCCAGCTTCCCCAAGGGGCGTCCTGTCCTCGCCGCTACGGCGGATCTTTTCCGCCGGATCTTCAAGGAGTTTGTTTTCGACTCCAAGGCCACCACCATCAGCACGCCTCTCAAGGAGGTGCTGGAAAAGAAGCGCGGCGTCTGCCAGGACTTCGCCCACCTCGCCATCGCCAGCCTGCGCGCCATGGGCCTGCCGGCGCGCTACATCAGCGGCTACCTGCGCACGCATCCCCCTGCGGGCAAGCCGCGGCTGCAGGGCGTGGATGCGTCCCATGCCTGGGCCTCCTGCTTTGTACCGGGCTTTGGCTGGGTGGACTTTGACCCCACCAACAACTGCTTCACCTCGCTGGATCACATCACCGTGGCCATCGGCCGCGACTTCTCAGACGTCAGCCCCGTGCGCGGCATCATCACCGGAGGTGGAAAACACACCGTGGGTGTGGGCGTGGATGTCGAGCCTGTCGGCGCTTGATACTGCCACTGAAACAGGGTGAATTTTAAAGCGATTGAAACTCTGGCACAGGGGCTGCTAATTATTAAGATCCCATGTCGTCACTGTTTAACGACTACCAACCAGAGAGCTTCTTCGACGAGGTGTTTTCCCAGACAAGGAAGGCGCGCACGCACTACGGAGCCATGCTTGATAGTGTAGGTTCACTCACTCCGTCCGAATATTCTGCACGCCAGAAAGCTGTGGATGCCGCCTTCCTCCGTCAGGGAGTCACATTCACCGTCTATGGCGATGACCAGGGTACCGAACGCATCTTCCCCTTCGACCTCATGCCGCGCATCATCCCGCAGCGTGAATGGGAGACAGTGGAGGCCGGACTGATCCAGCGCATCACCGCGTTGAATCTCTTCCTCAACGATGTTTACCACGGTCAGAAGATCATCAATGACAAGGCCGTCCCCGCCGAGCTCGTGCTCTCCGCCTCTCATTACCGGCCGGAGTTCCGTGGTATCAAAGTCCCCCACGGCATCTACATCCACATCTGCGGAACCGACCTCGTCCGCGATGGCAAAGGGGACTACTACGTCCTTGAGGACAATGGCCGCTGCCCCTCCGGCGCCTCCTACATGCTGGAGAATCGCAATGCCATGAAGCGCGCCTTCCCCGGCCTGCTTCAGAGCCTGCCCGTGCGTCCGGTGGATGCCTACGGCTCCATGCTGCGGGAGACACTGGCTCATCTGGCCCCGGACAGCGTGCTAGACCCCGTCATCGTCGTGCTCACACCCGGCATCTACAACAGCGCCTACTTTGAGCACTGCTACCTCGCCAAGCAGATGGGCGTGCCCATTGTCGAAGGCCGCGATCTCATCATCCGCAATGATCGTGTCTTCATGCGCACCACGAAAGGCCTCGAACAGGTGCACGTCATCTATCGTCGCATCGACGATGACTTCCTCGACCCCCAGGTTTTCCGCAAGGACTCCCTCCTCGGCGTTCCCGGCATCATCAATGCCTACCGCAAAGGCAACGTCGCCCTCGCCAACTCCATTGGCACCGGCGTTGCCGATGACAAGGCGGTCTATGCGCTCGTGCCGAAGATGATCAAATACTACCTCGATCAGGACCCCATCCTTCCCAACGTGCCCACGCACCTCGGGGTCGAGCCCAAGGAGTGCGAGTACATCCTCGACAACCTCGACAAGCTCGTGGTCAAAGCTGTCAACGAATCCGGCGGCTACGGCATGCTCATGGGGCCGCACGCCTCCAAAAAGGAGCGCGCCGAATTCGGCGAGCGTATCAAGAAGAATCCGCGCAACTACATCGCGCAGCCCGTTCTTCAGCTCTCCCGCCATCCCGTCTTTGTGGACGACCACTTCGAAGGCCGCCACATCGACCTGCGCCCCTACGTGCTCTGTGGCGATCGCGTGCGCGTCGTCCCCGGCGGCCTCACCCGCGTCGCGCTCAAAAAAGGCTCTCTCGTTGTGAACTCCTCCCAGGGCGGAGGCAGCAAGGACACCTGGGTCCTCTGGGACGATCCCCTGGACACACCTGCCGAAACCTCACCCGCCGCCTGATCACACGCCATGCTTAGCCGAGTCGCAGACAGCATTTACTGGATGGCACGCTACGTCGAGCGTGCTGAAAACCTCTCCCGCCTCCTCCTCTCCACGCAGGATCTCCTGCTGGACGCCGGAGCCGAGGGCGTGGATGAAGCGCAGTTCTGGCAGCCCCTCCTCGCCACCACCGGGGACGAGGACGCCTACTTCGGGCTGCATAAAAAAGTCAAAGGCAAGGACGTCACCGACTTCCTCGCCCTTCGTTCGGACAATCCCAACTCCATGCTCAACAGCATTCGTGCCGCACGTGAAAACGCGCGCACCGTGCGGGATCAGATCTCCGATGAGATCTGGGAGTCTCTGAACTCCCTGCGCCTCTTCGTCGAATCCGCCGAGGGCAAGGCCATGCATCGCACACAGAGCGCCGCCTTCTACGAGCGCGTTCTTCGCGGCTCCTATGAGTTCCAGGGCGTGGCAGACTCCACCACGCCTCGTGGGGAAATCTGGTACTTCCTCCGCGTCGGCACCTGCCTGGAGCGTGCGGACAAAGTCTCCCGTCTGCTCGACACCTGCTCCGGTCTTTCTCTGGAGATGCCGCCTTCTCCCAAGGCCCGCCCCCTGCGCTGGGCCGCCCTGCTGCGTTCCTGCTCCGCCTGGCATGCCTTCCAGACCAAATGCAGCAAGCAGGACCCGGCGAAAATCATCGAATATCTCCTGCTCGACGAGACCTTCCCCCGCTCCATCGCCTATTGCGTGGCCGAGGCGGAGGGCGCTCTTCAGGCGCTATGCGCCGGGGCTGGCATCCAGGGCATGCCCCCGCTGCTGCGGCATGTGGGGCGTCTGCGTGCAGACCTGGCCTACACCACCGTCGAGGAGGTGCTAGCCATCGGCCTGCATGAGTACATCGATGCTCTGCAGACTCGCCTGAATCAAATTGGCGAAGCCATCTTCCAGACCTTCGTGCTGCATGCAGACCTCACTCTGCCGGCCGAGGAGCCTGTGCCGGAGGTCGTCAGCATCCCGGGTGCCTATCACGCCCATGCCGACGAAGATGCTCAGATTCAGCAGCAGCAACAGCAGCAGTAAAAGCGGCGTACTTGCGCCTCCTGCCGTTCCACCGCCATGCGATTTCGAGTCTTCCACCGTACGCGCTACATCTACCGCGCCGCGGTCCGCGACAGCTACAACGAGGTCAGGCTCCGCCCTGTCACCGACGACAAGTCGCGCCTCGAATTTTTCCTGCTCAACGTCAAGCCCCCCGCCCGCCTTCAGCACTTCCGCGACAACTGGCTCAACTACGTCCATTACTTCGACATCTCAGAGCCGCACTCGGACCTGACCATCGAGTCACAGTCCACCATCAACACCACCAATCCCTACGAGGACGGCAAGCCCTTGGGTGTCACCTTTGAGATGCTCAAGGACGAGATGGATGAAATGGTTCTCCCCTTTCTCGGAGACAGCCGCTACATCGCCATCACTCCCGAGGTCTGGCGTCTCGGCATCGACATCCGCAATGAGAGCAACGACGTCTTCGAGACCGCCGAGGCCGTCATGAATTACATCTACCGGGAGTGGAAATATTCCCCCAGCACCACCACCGCCTCCACTCATATGGAGGAGGTGCTGCAGAGCAGGCAGGGCGTCTGCCAGGACTTCGCCCACCTCATGATCGGCATCTGCCGTGCCCTTGGCATCCCCTCACGCTACATCAGCGGCTATTTGTACAATGGCCCAGATTCCCACCTGCGTGGCGCCCAGGCCTCCCACGCCTGGTGCGAGATCCATCTGCCCGGCAAAGGCTGGTTCGGCCTCGACCCCACCAACGCCACCCTCGCCGACGAGCGCCACATCAAGATCGCCACCGGCCGCGACTACCACGATGCCGCCCCCATCTCCGGCTACTTCGACGGCCCCCCCGGCGCCACCACCGCCCTCCAGGTCGAGCTCGAAGTCCGGCGGCTCGATGGTTGATCCTCTGAATCTTCCGTTGTCTTTCACCCCCTGCCCGCTACAATTCTTCTAGCGGGCCGCGCAACGGGGTTGGAAACTTCAAAACCGATTCTGGAGCAAGGCTCCCAGAATCAATTTTTTAAGTTTTTATGGGGTTGTTCTCTCTTCCGGTGGTGAAAATAGGATCGGTGTCCATGGACGGCACGGAGCCCGTGTTCATACTTGGTCCCTGCGTCATCGAGAGCGAGGACTTCATCTGGGACGTCGCTGAAAAGCTCGGCGCCATGGCGCAGCAGTACGGCTGGCGCTGGGTCTTCAAAGCCAGCTACGACAAGGCCAACCGCAGCGCCATTTCCTCCTACCGTGGCCTCGGCTGTGAGGCCGGGTGCAAACTCCTGGCCCAGATCGGTGCCAAGCTCGGTGTCCCCGTCACCACCGACGTCCACACCGTCGAGGAGGCAAAGCAGGCTGCCGAGCACATCGACCTCCTCCAGATCCCCGCCTTCCTCTGCCGTCAGACCGACCTCATCGTCGCCGCCGGCGAGACCGGCCGCACCGTGAACGTCAAAAAAGGCCAGTTCATGGCCCCATGGGATGTCAAAAACATCGCCGACAAGCTGGTCGCCTCCGGCTGCCAGAACTTCATGTTCACCGAGCGCGGCACCACCTTCGGTTACAACAACCTCGTGGCTGACATGCGCTCCCTCTACTGGATGCGGGAGCTCGGCTACCGCGCCGTCATGGACGCCACTCACAGCGTCCAGCGTCCCGGTGGTCTCGGCACCGCTACGGGCGGCGATGGCAAGCTCGCCCCCGTCCTCGCCCGTGCCGCCGTGGCCACCGGCTGCGACGGCGTCTTCATGGAGACCCATCCTGATCCCGCCAAAGCCTTCTCAGACGGCCCCAATCAAATCCCCCTTTCGCAGATCGCGGAAGTCGTCGAAACCTTGCGCAAGATTCATGGCCTCGTTCGCGACATCTCTTGAGCGGTTCCACCGCCGCAGGATCGCGCTTTCCATCACCTTGGGCGTGGTGGCGGGTCTCGTCATGTTCGCCGCAGGCCAGCAGACCCCCTCAGACACGGACCCCGGCATGGCGGCTTTCCTCCACATGGTCCCCCTCGGCACCGTCAATAAAGGCGCGGTCATTCCCTCCTTTGACTCCACCGGCCGCCGTACCTCCCTCATCACTGCAGACGTGCTCCGTCGTGTGGACGACGAGCGTATCTATGCTGAAAAGCTCGTGGTCCAGATGTTCAACGCAGACCCCAAAAACGACGTCCGCATCGACCTCAAGACCGCCTTCTACCAGATGGCCGGCCAGGGCGGCGTCCTCCGCAGCACCGAGCGCAGCCGCGTTACCCGGGCAGATTTCCAGATCGAGGGTGACAGCCTCATCTTCGACACCGCAAAAAATCAGGGACGCATGACAGGAAACATCCACATGGTCATCTTTGACAGCGGCACCGACAGCAGCGAGGTACCACCCCCCGCCGAATCTCGCCCTTCCTCCAAGTAATATGAAGACGCCAACCATCCTGTTCATTGCCCTCCTGGTGGGCAGCGCTGGTGCGCTGGCCCAAGGCCCTGGCGGGATCAAGCCTCTGTTCGATTTCCGCAAAAAGAAGGTCGATGACGACACCACCGCCAAAGCCCTCGATGCGGCCAAGGAAGCTGCCAAGCAGGTGCCTGACTCCGTGAAGGACAAGGCCAAGGAGCTCCTCCTCTCGCCAGACGGCGTCGAGATGCGCCAGAAGGCCCTCCAGGCCGCGCAGGGCATGATTCAGGGTGGCAGCAGTACCGCTGCCGCCACCACCCCTGCGGCAGCACCCGCCGCAGGTACCCCGGAGGCCTCCACCCCGCCCGCTGCAGCCGCAGCACCAGCAGCTGCCTCTCCGAGCACCCCTGTCGAGGAGGCTCCGCCCCCGCCGCCTTCCGGCCCCCGCCCCAAGCCCCTCCAGCCGCTGAACCTCGACGAGGTGCCCAAGGCCACCAAAGGCCAGATCGACATCACCGCGCAGAAGAGCGCCTTCTTTGACGCCAACAACAACTACGGCATCTACACCGGAGACGTGAAGGCCCGCCACCCTCAGATGTACATCGAGTGCGAGGAGCTGGAGATCTACATGACCAAGCAGCAGGGCGGAGTCCTCGGCGCACCCAAGCCCAAAAAGCCCGCGCCTGCCGTCAGAGACGCAGACATCATCGCACCTTCCAAAAAGAAGTCGGACAACACGGCCCCGCCCATCGACAAGGCGGACGCACGCGGCCCCATGGTCACGGTGGAAAAAATCGCTGAAGACGGCGAGCTCCAGATCGGCCACTGCAAGCACCTCATCTACGACGGCAAAACCGGCAACACCACCCTGCTCGAATGGCCGCAGGTCCAGGCCGGCAATCAACTGCACAAAGCCACCGAGGCTGGCTGCATCATGGTCATTGACAAGGCTGGCAAGCTCACCACCACCGGCGGTCATGAGACCATCGTCCTCCAGGGGGACGAGGTTACTCCCCGTAGAAGCGTTCAGTCCCTCCCTCCGCAGTGACCATGGCTCCCCGAAAGAAAAAGCCGAAGAGTAACAACGACGGCGGGAATGCACTGCCACTCCCTCCGGACGAAGATCATCCTCATGACGAGCTGCCCGCCGGGGCAGGGGGCGTCAATCCTGACGAAAACACCCTCCTCCACACCGAAGGGCTCAAAAAAGTCTATGATGGCCGCGCCGTGGTCAATGGCGTCGATATCGAGGTCAAAAAAGGCGAGATCGTCGGCCTCCTCGGCCCCAATGGCGCCGGCAAGACCACCACCTTCTACATGATCGTCGGCCTCGTGCAGCCCAATGGCGGCAAAGTCATGTTCGATGGAAAGGCCGTCACCAACGAGCCCATGTACATGCGCTCCCGCTTCGGCATGGGTTACCTTCCCCAGGAGGAGTCCATCTTCCGTCGCCTCACCGTCCGCGAAAACATCATGGGCGTCATGGAGACCCAGCCCTACTCCAAGGCCGAGCGCCAGGAGCAGACCCAGTCTCTCATGGAAAAATTCGGCATCGACCACGTTGCCGACAATCTCGCCATCACCCTCAGCGGTGGCGAAAAGCGCCGCCTCACCATCGCCCGCTCCCTCGTCACCTCGCCCAAGCTCCTCATGCTCGACGAGCCCTTCAGCGGTGTGGACCCCATCGCTGTCAGCGAGATCCAGGAGATCATCCGCATGCTCCGCAGCGCCGGCCTCGCCATCCTCATCACCGACCACAACGTGCGCGAAACCCTCAACATCGTGGACCGCGCCTACCTCATCTTCGAGGGCAGGGTGCGCCGCCACGGCACCAAAGACTTCCTCGTCAATGATGACGAGGCCCGCCGCCTCTACCTCGGCGAGGGCTTCACCATGTAGCTTTTCAACCAACCCCAACAAAGGAGTACACCATGCAAAAACACAACGTCAACCTCCCCATCATCGTGACCGCCCGTCATATGGAAGTCACCGATGCGATCCGCGATTACGCCCACAAGAAGATCGAAGGCCTCCACTTGGACTACCCCCGCATCATTGAGGCCAAGGTCGTCCTCGACGTGCAGACTCATCACCGTCACTTCGCGGAAATCATCCTCTTCTGCGCCGACCACATCGTCATCGAAGTGAAGTCCGTCACCGAGGACATCTACGCTTCCATCGACGAGAGCATCAGCAAGATCGCCCGTCGCATGCGCAAGTACAAGACCCGCCTGCTCAAGAGCCACCGCCCCCGCAAGGAGACCTCCATCCGCCACATCGAGGAGCAGGTCTTCCATCAGGAAGTTCTTCACACCGAAGACGAGCACATCGAGCCCGCCTACGTGCACAAGGAAAAGTACAAAATCCGTCCGCTCTATGCAGATGAAGCCATCATGGATCTCGAGATCAGTGATCGTCCCTTCGTCATCTTCCACAATCAGAAGACCCACAAGCTCGCCCTTCTCTTCCGTCGCAAAGACGGCGACTACGGCCTCATCGAGCCCGAGCTCGAAGCCGCCGCCAACGGCGCCGCCAAGTAATTCGCGGAGTCACACTCTCAGCATTCTCATTCACGGAGCGGCCTGGTTTCAGGCCGCTTCTTTTTTTGGTGCTGCCTTGCGCTCAGACCGCGATCATTATCACATACCACAAGCTATTGAAAACAGGTCCGTCCTCTCCTTGCCTCAAGCGCCCCCCTCATCGCATCAACCCCAAAGGGGTTGCGTAATTGAGCCTAGGGTCAGCCGAGCCTTGGCGAGGTAGACCCTGGGTTCTGCCAGCCAATCCGAGCAGCAAACCCATCGTCTTCTTTGCACGCCTCGCCCTCCAGCAGCGTCCTCCCGTCACTCCGCCGCAGACGCTCACACCGCTTCATTCTTCACCTTCGCCAGGTAGTTCCGGCAGTTCTCCTCGCCCATGTACTTGCTCAGCAGCTTCTCGTCGATGTCCGTGAAGTCCACCATGATCAGCCCGTCCACCACGGAGGAGAAGTCCTTGTCCACGTTGAAGCTCAGCAGCGTCGCATTCAGCTTCAGGTAGTGCTTCAGCAGGATCGGGATGCCCTTGCCGTCCGTCTCCAGGCTGGAGATCAGCGCCGAGCAGTCGTCCACGTTCTGCAGATCCGCGCTGATGAATTCGCGCATCATCCGCCGGCTGCGCATGTAGCGGAAAGGATTGCGCGCCTTCACAAAGCTGGAGAGGTGCGGGTGCATCCGGTTGTCCTGCAGAAACTCCACGATCATCTTCCGTGAAAGGCTGCTGTAGTCCTTGCTGATGCTCACCGGTCCAAACAGCTTCCGGTAGTGCGGGTTGCGCGCCACCCAGTGGGCTATCCCCTTCCACAGCAGCGGCAGGGATGCCAGATTGCGTTGATACGCCTTGATGATGAAGCTGCGCCCCATCTCCACCGCGTGCTCCAGATTCGCCAGGAAAGGCTTCTCAAACCGGAACAGCGTGCTCGTGTACAGGCCCTTGGATCCATACTCGCGCAGGATCACATCCGCACGGCCCAGACGGTACGCGCCAGCCACCTGCTCCTTCTCCTCATCCCAGAGGATCAGGTGCTCGTAGTAGCGGTCATACTTGTCCAGGTCGATGTCATTGCCCGTGCCCTCGCCCACTTCGCGGAAGGTCACTTCACGCAGCCGCCCGATCTCCGGCAGCAGCACCGGGATCTCATGCGAGTGTGCTTGGTACACGGAAAGATTGCCCTGGCCCACCAGGCGTCCGCCACGCGCGCGGATCCGGTCGATCTCCTCCACCATGTGCGCCTGCTGTGTCTCAGACGGCGGCGCGATCGTCACGTTCTTGCCCTCCACCGTCAGCTTGGCTGCAGGCTCCTTGCCGCGTTGGTGCAGCACAAAGGTGTGGATGCGCAGGTAGCGCGTCAGAGATTCATCATCCTCAAATTTCTTCAGGCGTGAATACGGGATCGGCTGCCCCACGCGCATTGGCACCGGGGTGCTCGCACGGTTGCAGAATTCGCGCAGCAGCAGCGAGGTGCGCAGGCGCGGGTGGATCATCCCCGCCGCATGAAACAGCGCGCTGTTGGAGCCCGGGAAATACACCGGCAGCACTGTCGCCTGTGTGCGGCGCACCAGGGAGCCCACGTGGTTGCTCCACGCCGGTTCATCCAGTCCGCGGCCCGGCTTGTAGGAGGCCACTTCCCCTGCGGGGAAAATGATCAGCGTGCCGCCCGCGCGCAGCAGTCGCAGCGCTTCCTTCATCGGGGCCAGGTTGCGCTTCGCCGCACCTTCACCGCCAAAGGGGTCCACCGGGATCACATGATCCTTCAGCTCCTTCATTGCCAGCAGCAGGGAGTTCGTCATCACCTTCAGGTCAGGCCGGAACTGCCCGGCCCAGCGCGCCAGCATCACCGGGTCGATCACCCCAAACGGATGATTCGCCACAATGATCAGCGGCCCCTGCTTCGGAAACTCAAACTCAGACGGCAGATCCACCTCCTCCTGCAGCTGCAGCGAGTGCGCCACGGAATCAAACCACGCAAACACGTTCGGGTACTGCGGGTGCATTTTGTACAGCCGCGCAGACTCCTGATAGCACGCCTCAAAGCCACGTAGGCCCAGCGCCGATTCTACGGCGGGGCCGATCAGGCGGTAAATGCGTCGCTGGAGCGGAGTCTTGAGGTGCTCGCTAAGATTGAAAACCATGGGAGCGGTCTGTGTTTTGGGGGGTAGGTATGTCACCATCCATCCTCACGATTACGTTTCAATCAAGCGGCATCAGCGTATCGATTTTGTCATTATCAAAATTGAAAAAGCTCAGTTCAGCACTTCCTGAATCTGTCGCATCCAGAATTCCGCCCGGGCGCTGAAGGATAGATCATCCTTCTGATAAAGAATGCCACGGGACACATTGACCAGCAGCGGAGCCTTCCGGCCGCTGCCTTTCAGCGCCCCCAGGTCGCCTCCCTGCGCTCCCAGGCCCGGGATCAGCAGGGGCACGTCCGGGATGTGGTCCAGCACGTCTGGTGCCGCATTCGTCAGCCCTACCACCAGCCCCGCCTGTGGGTGCCCGGCCGTCATTCCGGCCACGATTTCATACACCTGACGGCTTCCAGTTTGTTGAAGTTCAATGTCTTGAGCGCCAGGATTCGAGGTCACTCCCAGCAGGTACAGCCCCTTGTCCTTGTATTTCAGAAAGGGCTCCAGCGTATCCCGGCCCATGTAGGCGTTCAGCGTCACCGCATCCACATTCATCACGTCAAAGCACGCCTTCGCGTAGTAGCCCTGCGTCTCGCCGATGTCCCCGCGCTTCACATCCAGCACCACCGGGATGTCCTTCGGGATCTCCTGCAGGATCTCCTCCAGCATCTTCATCCCACGCCAGCCCAGCGCCTCAAAGTACGCCGAGTTCGGCTTGAACGCCGCCGCATACGGTGCCGTCTGCGCGATCACGTCCAGGATCCACCGCTTCGTGCTCTCCTCCGCATTCTCCGCCCTCACATCCAGCCCCACACACAGGTTGGATCCAGTTTTGGCAATGCGTTGGTTCAGTTTGTCGAGAAAGGTCATGCGCCTTTCCATCGCACGGCTTTTCGTCCGCGCCAAATCGAAGATTTGACGCTGCCATCCTGCCCGCCATTCTGCCTCATCTTTACCCGATGAGCACCCCCGCCACCACCCAGCCCCTCGTGGGCATCATCATGGGCTCCAGCTCCGACTGGCCCACCCTCCAAAATGCCGCCCACGTGCTCGACGGTTTCGGCGTACCCTACGAAAAGAAAGTCGTCAGCGCCCATCGCACCCCCCAGCTTCTCTACGACTACGCCACCACCGCCTCCGAGCGCGGCCTCAAGTGCATCATCGCCGGTGCCGGCGGTGCCGCCCACCTCCCCGGCATGACTGCCAGCATGACGACCATCCCCGTGCTAGGAGTCCCCGTCCTCAGCCGTGCCCTCAGCGGCATGGACAGCCTCTACTCCATCGTCCAGATGCCCGGCGGCATCCCCGTCGCCACCTTCGCCATCGGCGACGCCGGCGCCACCAATGCCGCCCTCTTCGCCGTCTCCATGCTGGCCAATCAAAATCCCGAACTCGCTGAAAAACTGAAGACCTTCCGCGAGCGCCAGACCCAGAAAGTGCTCCAGAGCCAGCAGGAGCTCGAAGCCAAATCCCAGGCATGAAGTTTCCCCCTCCCTCGACCATCGGCGTCCTCGGCGGCGGCCAGCTCGGCCGCATGCTCGCTCTTGAAGCCCGCCGCGCCGGCCACCGTGTCGCCATCTTCACCGATGAGCCCCACGGCTGCCCCGCAGGCCAGTACTCCGACATCGAGATCAACGCTCCCTACTCCGACACCGACGTCCTGAATAACTTCCTGCAGCAGGTCGATGTCGTCACCGCCGAGTTCGAAAACATCCCCGCCTCCTGCCTCGCCGCCGTTGAGGCCGTGAAGCCTCTCCGCCCCGGTGCCAAGGCCCTCATCACCACCCAGCACCGCGAGCGCGAAAAAAACTTCCTTCGCGATCAGGGCATCGCCTGCGCCCCCTTCCGCGTCATCGACGACCTCGCCGGACTTGAGGCCGCCGTCGCCGAGCTCGGCCGCCCCTGCGTCATCAAGACCGCCGCCTTCGGCTACGACGGCAAAGGCCAGTGCAAAGTCACCGCCGAAACCGACCTCGCCCAGGCCTGGAGCGGCTTCACCGGCCAGCGCGCCGTCGTCGAGCAGTGGGTTTCCTTCGTCTGCGAAGTCTCCGTCGTCGGCGCCCGCGCCATTGATGGCACCATGGCCACCCACGGCTGCGTGGAAAACCAGCACACCCACCACATCCTCGACGTCACCATCTCCCCCGCCCGCGTCGATCCCAAAATCACCGAGCAGGCCATCGCCCTCTGGAAAGCCGTCGCCGAAGGCCTCGACTACGTCGGCACCATGGCTGTCGAAATGTTCGTCACCACCGACGGCCGCGTCATCGTCAACGAGATCGCCCCCCGGCCCCACAACAGCGGCCACTACACCATCGACGCCTGCCGCACCAATCAGTTCCAGCAGCAGCAACGCGCCGTCTGCGGCCTCCCGCTTGGAGACGCCTCCCAGCATACCCCGGCGGTGATGGTCAATCTCCTCGGCGACGTCTGGCCCGCCCCGCTGACTCACCCCGACTGGTCCCCCGTCCTCAATCACCCCCTGGCGAAACTCCACCTCTACGGCAAACGCGAAGCCCGCCCCCGCCGCAAAATGGGCCACTTCACCGTATTAGGAGATACCATCGAGAAAGCCCTCAAGGATGCCTTGGCGATCCGCAAAGCACTTGGCATAGGCTAGAACGCGCCAGCGTCGTGGAGTGCGGTGGCAGAGATGCAAGGCGCAAGCCCTTGCATCGCCGACACCGCTTTCGCTAGCCGGACGAAGGTTCTTCCAACTTTGCGCATCCTAAACCGTCTCGAAAGCGGTGTGGCGCTACGCTTCCCACCGCACTCCACGACGCTGGCGCGCTCTCGGATGCGCCATGCCTCTCATCACTCCCTCACATGCGCCTTCACCTCCGGAAAGAACGCCTCAAAGTCCTCCCTGAATCCCTCATACTGCGCTTCCAGCACCTCCACAGCTGCCGCCAGATCAAACGGCCTCTTCAGCCTTCGGCTCATCCGCCTCAGCGTCGTCTCGATCCCCGCCACCGTTGCGTAGGACCCCAGCCAGTCCGCCCTCCTCATGTGCTGCAGCACCGCGCACGCCTCCGCCGGGATCTGCCCCTGCACCTCCTCCACCGACTCATAAAAGCCCTGCACAAACTCCCCCAGCGGCTGCGCACTATGCGCACCCCATCCCGCCGCCAGAAAGTGATCATAAAACACATCCGTCAGCACCGCCCCGTAGCGCCGGAACGGCTTCTCAAACCGCCGCACACTCCTCTTCACCACCGGATGCGCGTCCGTAAACGCATCAATCTCCCGATGCCTCGCAATCCCCCTCTGAAACCCCTCCGGCAGCCCGGTCAATTCCCACGGCCCCACCCAGTCCGGCAGCAAATTCCCCACCCGAAACTCCACCTCCGGCTCCGACAAATAAAGATGGGCCAGCCAGTTCATCCCATCACACTGCCCAGATCCCACCAAAAATCGAGTCCTAGCGCGTTGTGGCTTGGACCCATGAGCTTTTAGATATGGAAAAAAGAGAGAGACCTGCTTCCAAAGCCTCATCAAGTGTACTGTACCAGTAGTCAGCAGTGAAAAATCCAACAGGGGACATTACAAGATTATACCCGTCAGTGTCTGTTCCTTGAATCTCAAGATTCACCACTGTTTTGGTTTTGGTAGTATTTAAACCATCAGTTTCTAAGGACCAAGAGTTCTTGGTCCCGCATATTTGGGCGATAGTTTGAGCTCGGAATAAATTCATATTATCACACCTTCACCCACGCACCCTTCTCGGTGCTTTCCAGCATGGCCTCGCAGAGTTTGATTTCGTGGTGGCCGTCTTCGGCGGTGGCAAAGAGGACGGGGGTCTGCTTGCCGCTGGCGATGTGTTCATATACGGCACGGTAGTGCATTTTGTGCGCATCGCTGAAGCCCTCTGCATGGCCGGGGGGGTAGTCGGTGTAGTTGGAGACGTCTTCGAGGAAGCCGGGGGTGCCGCGCTGGAGGATCTGGTTTGGCTCATCGCGACGGCCAAGCGTGATCTCATTGGGCTGCTGCAGGTCCCAGCGCACGCTGCCTTTCGTGCCGTAGATGCCAAAGCTCAGGCTGCACTTCCAGCCCGCCGCCACCTGGGAGATGAAGGCATTTGCATGCACGCCCTCTGCAAAGCCGTGCTTTGCTTTGCCGAATTTGAGCAGGACGCTGCCGAAGTCTTCGGTGTCCACCTTGTAGTCGATCATCTTTTTGGGATCGACCTTGGCGAAGGTTTTCACCTCTCCTTTCGGGCGCTTGCGGGTTTTGTGGAAGGTCTCCACATGCGCAAAGACGCTCTGGGCTTTCGCACCCAGCACAAAACTTACCGCATCGATCCAGTGCGTGCCCACATCGCCTACGGCGCGCAGTTTTCCGCCCTCGCTTGCCAGGATGCGCCAGTTGTAGTCCGTTTCATGCAGCAGCCAGTCCTGGAAGAAATGACCCTGCACGTGAATGATCTTCCCCAGGTCGCCTCGTGCGACCATGGCGCGCATCTGGAGGATGGCCGGGAAAAAGCGGCACATGTAGTTCACGGCAAAGACGGGGCCCTTCTTGCCGCCCTTGCGCACGGCATCCACCACGAGCTGGGTGTCCTTCGTCGTCATGCCCAGCGGCTTCTCGCAGATCACGTGCTTGCCCATCTCCAGCGCCTGCAGGCACTGCTCCACGTGCACCTTGTTGGGAGAGGTGATGTGCACCACGTCGATGTTCGGGCTGGCATACATCGCCTCGTGGTCGTAGTCGCCGTAGATCTCCGGAATGCCCCACAGGTTCCCCACCTGACGCGCGCTTTTGGTGGAGCCGCAGATGCCGTTCACCGTCACCCCAAGGCGTTTAAGTGCCTCAATATGAACGGGGCCGATGAAGCCGGTGCCGATAATGCCTGCGCGGAGATGGTGTAGGGGAGTCATGTGAGGGTGCAGTGAAGCGTGTGCAGACCAACGGTCAATCCAGCAAAGTTCCTGCCACCTCATTTGGCAGACGCCGGGAGCGCTCTGCAAGACATCCGCACCATGCATCCAGATTCGCAGACGTTCGCCATCATGCCTGCATCAGCCAAGCCATTTCTTTAGAGGCTGGCTTTTCCTTCCATTGGATTCCCACTTTCGCATCATTTGATGGATCATTCCTCGTTCTTAAGGATATTCGGTTTCCGTCCAATGCCCGACGCCTCACACGCCTTTTCAGACACCGCCGCAGCAGCGCTGCTGGAGGATGGGATGACGCCTCTGGAGGCGGGCGATGAGAAGGTGGGCGATGAGCTGGGGCCCTACCGGCTGGTGGAAAAGCTGGGCGAAGGGGGCTTTGGCATCGTGTGGCGGGCGGAGCAGTCGCACCCTGTCAAACGAGAGGTCGCCATCAAGCTGCTGAAGCGTGGCATGGACTCCCGCCAGGTGCTCGCCCGCTTTGAGCAGGAGCGCCGCATGCTCGCGGCCATGGAGCACCCCTGCATCACCACCATTCTGGATGCAGGCATGTCTCTGGACGGCCGCCCCTACTTCGTCATGGAGCTGCTGCGCGGCAGGCCCATCACGGCTTTCTGCGAAGAGCACCATCTTGCGCTCAAAGACCGCATTCGGTTGTTTCGGGAGGTGTGCAGCGGCGTGCAGCACGCGCATCAAAAGGGCGTGATCCACCGGGATCTGAAGCCTTCCAACATCCTCGTCACCCAGGTCGATGGCCGCCCCGTGCCGAAGATCATCGACTTCGGCATCGCCAAGGCCCTCGCCTCCGGAGACGTCCAGGGCATGACGTTTGCCACGCAGGCCCACTTCGTCCTCGGCACGCCGCACTACATGTCCCCGGAGCAGATCGCCGATGTGGGCAGCGTGGACACCCGGAGCGACATCTACGCGCTCGGCACGGTGATGTATGAGCTCCTCACCGGCAGCCCGCCCTTTGCCGCCATCACCCAGCAGTGCCAGACGCGGCAGGACTTTTGGCGCATCGTCCAGGAGAGGCAGCCCCCGCGCCCCTCCACCAGCATCGTCACCGGTGCCGCCACCGGCGCTGCTCCCGCCCCTGGCGCCGCCGTGGAAAGGCGCATGGATGTCTCCCAGCTCCCCGCAGATCTCGACTGGATCGCCCTGCGTGCTTTGGAAAAGGAGCCTCAGCGCCGGTATCAAAGCGCCGCCGAGTTCGCGGCTGATCTGCAGTGCTTCCTCGATGGCGCGCCCGTCTCAGCCCATCCGCCCAGCAGGCGCTACATCGCCACGCGCTGGATTCGCCGCCACAGGGTCGCTTTTGCCGCTGCGTGCGTCAGCGTGCTGGCATTGGTCGTGGGGGCAGGCGTGGCCATCTGGCAGGCCCGGCTGGCGCGCGCTGCGCAGGCGCGTGCGGAGACCGCCTCCCTGCGCAGCAGCGAGACCGCCGCCTTCCTCAGCAGCCTGCTCACCGAGGTGGCCGACGAGGTCCGCAACGGCCGCAACCCCGAGGCCCTCCGACTCGCCCTCATCACCAGCCAGAAGAACATCGAGGACATGCGCCAGTCCCCCGATCTCCAGATCGAGCTCATGGGCAAGGTGGCGCGCCTGTTCGATCTCATTGGCGACCGCCGCCTCTCCGTCGGTGCGCTGCAGCGCCATGCGGAGCTCACCGCCGCCCACCTCGGTGCCGAGGACCCCGTGGCCCGGGAGGCCGCCTTCCAGCACCTCATCATGATGGTCGATCACGGCTCCCGCATCGAGGCCATCGACCTCCTCAAAAAGCAGCGCGCCCATATCGAGGCCCACGAGGGGAAGGGCAGCCCTGTCTGGTTCCGCATCCAGTCCCTGCTCGTCCGCGCCTGGATCAAGCTGCGCCGCGGCAGCGATGCCGCGCAGGAGGCCGCGCTTGCCGTTGCACAGGCACGCACCCAGCTGCTCTCAGGCGAAGAGCTGCACAACGTCCTCATGTCCAATGCCCTCGCGCTCGAGTCCGCCAGGCAGTATGATGCCGCTGAAAAGCAGTTCCAGGAATGCATCGCCCTTTCCCGGCAGCGGGGAGATTATGAGGCACGCAGGCCCGAGTTTCACGTAGGGCTGCTCGAGCTCGAGATCCAGCGCGGCCACCACGCCCGCGCCGCCGAGATGCAGGCCGAATGGGTGAGGCAGCTCAAGGCCACCCAGCCCGACTACCCCGACTTTCCCCACCAGATTCTGTGGCTGGCCGAGATCGAAAACCGGGCCCGCCTCTTTGACCGCGCCATCACCCACGCAGACGAGACCATCCAGCTCATCCACACCCTCACCGCCGCCATCACCACAGACGAGGCCCGCGCCAACACCCAGCGGGAGTACCTCCTTAAAGCCTTCGAAATCAAGACCGAAGCCTGGCGCGGCCTGCGGCAGCCGGACAAAGCCATCGCCTCCGCCGAGGAGGGGCTGCGCATCGCCCAGCAGGGGGGGAATGAGAATACGCAGTGCCACGCCATGCAATCGCTTGCGACTGCGCACGAGTCCGCCGGCCACTTTGAGGAGGCCTGGCAGCTCCACCGGCAGATCTACGACAAGCACGCCGCGCACAATGCGAGTTACAAGAACCGACTGGACGACCTCCGCGCCATGGCCCAGATCCGCCAGCGCCAGGGCCGCCTCAGCGATGCTCTCGCCCACGCCCGGGACGCCTGGCAGCAGACCCTGGCCGAGCCCTCCTCAAAGCTGGAGCCCGACTACCTCCAATACATCGCCGACTTCGCCCTGAAGACCTGGAAGGCGGTGAAGCAGAAGGACCCGATGGCCGCCGTGCCGGAAGAGCTGGGGGCCTGGGAGGCGGCGGTGAAGGGGAATGGGTAAGCGGCTTGGGGGTGTCCGAGGTCAAGGATTGGCATGCTGCTGATGAGGCGAGAAAAGGCGGAGTTATGTGTCGGATTCGGCAATCTTGTCAGTTGGTTGCGGTTGGGGAAGCCGGAGGGTTTAAAGTTTAAGGTTTAAAGTTAAAAGTTGCCGGAGAGGGAGCCGGGGGAGTTGGCGGTGGTTTGCGGTTGTTGGAAATCGTTTGCCGTGGTTCACCCAATCCACGGAGGGCTGGAGTTAGACTGGCGGGGGGAAGAGATTGAAGAGGGCTTCGGCGGTGCGGATGCGGAGACGGCGGGGGTGGTTGAGATCGAGGGCGTGTTCGGTGAAGATGTGGCCGTGGCTGTGGCAACTTGGGCCTTGGCTGGGTTGGGGAGGTGTGGCAGAGTTTGGGCATGACGGCGCTGCCTGCCACCACCCCTGAGCATTACCTGACCGGGACGTCTGCCATGACGATTCCGGATGGTGAGGCTGCGTTTGTGAACTGGCATTTCGTGGACACGTTTCTGGAAGGGCGGGCGAGCTTCCGGGTTGCGGGCCGGAATTTCCCGGACACCTCGGCGCTGCTGGGAACGGCGGGAGTACGGGAGTGCGCGGCGATTCTGCGCGGCAGCGGTGTGCCACTGCCTGCTGGGAGCACTTTTTATGCGGCGAACCGGGACCGCGCCTTTCTGGATTTGCTGCTGGGGAATCTGCAGCAAGGCCACCGTCCGGATCATCTAAGCATCGCTGACTACACCGATGCCGAGGCGGATGCTGAGCATCTGCGGGTGGAGATTCGCCGACTGCGTGACCGCTTGAAAGATGCTGCGCAAATCCGGCTGCTGGACGAATGGCTGGCGCTGCAATGAACTTCACTGCCGCCCAGCAACTGCACGTACGCATCATGCGTGAGGTCTTGCGCGCTGTGCAGGAGACGCCGCTGGTGCTGAAGGGTGGCACGGCGCTGCTGCTGTGCTACGGGCTGGACCGGTTTTCGGAAGACCTGGACTTTGATGCGCCGAAGAAACTGAATCTTGAAAGCCGCATTGAGCATGCGCTGCGCCCATCGACGCAGCAGCTGCGCATCACGCGGACGAAGGACACGGAGACTGTGCAACGCTACCGGATCGAGTATGAGTGCGCGGCGGTACAAGGGCGGCTGAAGGTGGAGGTGTCATGCCGTGATGTCGTGGCCGAGGCGGATGTGGTGGAACGCGCTGGCGTGCGCACCTACCGGGTGGGACGACTCATCGAACAAAAGACCCGGGCGATGGAGAACCGCACGACGGCGCGCGATCTGTATGATGTTCATTTTCTGGCGACGCACTTTCGTTCGGCGTTCGAGCCGGAGGCGATTGAGCGACTGCGAATGCTGACAGCAGACATGAACCGTCTGGAGGGCCGTTTCAGACCCGCGTTTGAGGAAGATGATTTGTTCCGTGAGAGGAAGGAACTCGTTGCCAGTCTGATCCTGGAACTTCAGGCAGCGCTAGGATAGCTCATGCGGGCCGGTGGCCGAGTCTTTGAACACTCATCAGAGACGAATCAAAGGCGTCCGGAATTTTGCACCGCAGAGATTGGAAAGACGCAGAGATGAAACTGAAGCTGTCATCTGGGATCGGACGGGACAGCGGGGCAATGAGGTGTTGATTTTGGATGGGCAGGTGTGGCGATGGGGGCTTTGATTTTTAACCACAGAGCCGATCCGAGGGGCACAGAGGGGAGAGGAGAGTTTAAAGTTTGAGGTTTAAAGTTAAAAGTTGTCGGAGGGGGAGCCGGGGAGTTGGCGGTGGTTTAAGCACTCATCAAGGCAGCCGGAATTTTGCACCGCCCCCCTTCGCTAAAGCTACGGAGGGCACACAGAGATTGGAAAGACGCAGAGATGAAGCTTTTGAGGATGCAGGCTTTCGCCAGAAGAGATTGACCACGGATGACGGAGATTGAGTGTGGGTGCCTGGGAGCATTCGATGCCCAGAATTTTGAACCGCTCATCTGACACTGATTAAACGCTAATGCGGAGGCCGGAAGTGGGGGGATGCTTGGGACTATTCGATTCCCGGAGTTTTGAACCACTCACCGGACACTCATGAAAGACTCATGTTAGAGGCCAGAGCCGGAGGGATTGAAGGGTGTGGGTGGTTTGTTGAGGGGCGAAGGGGGCGGAGGTGGTATAATCATGAGGGGTAAAATGATTTCACGGATGCCAGAGGCTGAGGCCTGGGATCATTCGATTCCCGGAGTTTTTTAACCACTCATCGGACACTCTGAAACACTCATGCGGAAGCCAGAGATTCAGAAGTTGATTCGCTCGGCTTGGGATTTTGGATCGATTATTAGTGTCGGATTAGTGTTCGATTAGTGGTTCAAATCTGGGCGTTTGAACGAGGGTGTGCGACCCACGAGTCATGGCCGTAACCGGAATTTTTTAACCACTAATCGGACACTAATGGAACACTATTGAGGCTTGCATAATAGACTGACGTTAAGTCCATAGTTCAGCTTGAGCGAAGCAA
>DDFC01000041.1 GCA_002336895.1 Verrucomicrobiaceae bacterium UBA1938
GCAGGCTCCCCGATGCCACGCTCCATGTGTACACCCCGGCTCCGCCGCTGGCCCCCAGCGTGAGCTGCGTGCCCGTGCCGGCCACCACCGTGGTCAGGGTCGGCGTGGGGAGCTGCACCGCGGGCAGCACGTGCAGGCGCACGCTCTTCTTCACCCGCGTGCCCGTGGCATCCTCCACATACAGATCAAGCGTGGCATCTCCCACCGTGGTGGGCCGGCATGTCACCACGGCGGTGGCGGCGGGCGGCTCGCCTTCGGCACTGGTGTAGTCAAACAATCCGCTCGTCACGAGGAGTCCGGGAGACCAGGAGAGCCCGTAGGGGGCCGTGCCCTGGGAGGCGCTGACTTGGATGCTCCCCTGCCCGCCCTGCACGCAGGTGACATCGGCGATGTCCGCCACGGCGAGGTCGCTGTTCACCATGACCTGCAGATCGGTTGAAACCTCCATGCCCGCGCTGTCCTTGACGCTGAGGGTCACCTCCTGGCCACCGGCGACAACGGGGGTGCCGATGATGGTGCCTGCGGCGGCATTGAAGCTGAGCCCGGCTGGCAGGTCCCCGGTGAGGGTGAAGGTGTAAGGCGCGCCTGAGCCACCCGTGGCCGAAAGAGTCACGGCATAGGGCACATTGATTTTGCCCATCAGCTGCTGCGAGGTGGTGCCCAGGGTCAGAGGCCTTTTGAATTACCAAGCTTCAATCTTCGTTGCTTGCGCTTCGGGTTAGTCGGAACGATGCACCGCATGACATCGTCAGGACAGTCGCACCTCTACCGAAGTCGTGTTCCAACTTCCTCCCAGCACCCGCGCCTGGAGGAATGCGGAACGGTGAACCGGGACAAATGCCGAGGGACGGAGGCATTTGAGACAGTCCGAAGGACTGCCCCGCAGGGGTGAACCTGCGGGGAGCAGGTGAATCAACCGCTCCGAGGAGAACGCCTTGCCGCGATGAGCGGCATCTTCTACTGGCCGACGGCGGAGGAGGCCACACACTGCGCAGCCTGAAGGCAACAAGGCGTTGAGGTGTTGTGTAGGAAGTAGGTTTGCTTTGCTCCGTCAAATACGTTGCCAGGGCCATGAACGATTTGCAGCCGCAGGTGTGAGAGCGCTGGCTGCGGGGAGTTCATGGTTTTGCTTCCAAAATAGGAGAGTTCACAAACCGAGTTGCGAAGCCCGACGAAGGAGGAACCTGCGCTGACTTCATATTTCCAAATAGGCTGGCACGTCCCGCGCCATTGGCTGGCTCGTGGGTTCATTTGTTCAGCGAATGGGTGACATCATCACCATTCGCATTGGGTTCTTGCTCCATGATTTCCGTGTCGACTGGGTCCGCATTCAGACGCAGCAAAACCCGCCTTATGCATTCCAGCGCTTCCGACTTTTTCCCCGGTGCATTCTGTACTGCAATGTTGTGCTGGTCATCCCCAATCATTCCGCCGGTGCCGATCACGTCACCCGCACCTTTGTCGTGCAGTTCTGCGTCAATCTCATCCGCGATGCCTTGGAGATCTTTCACCTCCATCTTGTCAAGCCCTGAAAGCCAGATTTCAAAGATCGTCAGTGGCTCAAACGTCTCGCTCTCCGTCGTTACCGGAGGTGCAAACACCTGATCCGCCGGCACCTCAATCCACTTCATGCGTGGCCGCTGTGTCTCAAGATATTTTAGCAGCTGCGTGTGAGTAAGCTGCATATACTCTTGATACTTCGGCAGTTCGGCCTCCGTGATGTGATAAAAGCGCTGACTTAGATCAGGGATCGACGGATCATAGAGCTCGTAGGGGGTTGGAGCCCCCGCTCGCAGCGCCCCATCAGTGACTCGACGCCAAGTTTTTACTGGTTGGCGCTCCTCTGGCGTCAATTCGACCACCCCCACATCAAAGGTTTCAGAACTCAGTCCATCATCCTGACAACTGATTTCTTGAAACCAACGCGAAGATTTGAATAGTTCGAGATTGTTGGTCGGCTTGTCTGTAATGAAATCATAGAACCAAAAGGTGTATCCCGAATGATATACTCCGTAGGCGTAACCTCCTTTGCGAAGAGGGACACACATAAGAGTACCCAGCCGATCTGGAAAGGGTCTCAATGATTTCTTTTTCTTCATAGAAAGTGGCAAATTTTTAACTGCTTGGATCAACGCGGTGGGCAGGGCCTCCCAGCGCGATCAGTCATATATTTTGTGGCTCTTTGCACCTGTCCGTGTGCGTTGGTAGATGGGGCTTTTCGGTTGTACATATTTTCGGAGCCATATTTTTCTTTATCTGCGTCATAGTGCACTTGCTCGAGTCCTTCAACAAGTAAATCCCCCTGAGATTTTGGCTTGCCATTGCTGCCTGTGATTCCTGTGGGGACATCATTCATGTCGTGGAAAAATTCTCGGTAGTGAATATTCGTTAAATCGCTCTTTAAGATCTTTTTGGTGAGAGTCTTCGGCGCACCCGGAGTATCGGGATAGGCTGGGTTGTTGTATCTCACCTTCACGTATTCCCCCGGGTATCGCTTATCAAATACCCTTTGAGGGGTGGTAGAGGCTACTCCCCCGCTGAGGGCACCGGTTTTGCCCGTATAAGCTTTGGTCACACCATTCTCAACCCATTCGAGAGTGTACACCACATAGTTGCGCGGTCCTTGGCCTGCATTATGCACCAGTGCACTGTGCTTATCCTGGATTACAAAAAACGAGTGCTTGTCTTCAATGGTCAGATTCCAGGTGTCGCACGTAGTCTTTTGCTCCTTCACTGAAACCACCTTTCTCAGTAAACCATCGGCTCCCAGCAGGTGATCACCAGAGTGGAGTTGCCAAGCGGCAATCCATCCTCGTCCGGCCACCCAATAGGGATGTGTATTGGTGGATTTCAGTATTGACGACTGACTCTCTCCTTCAATGAACGCGAGCGTGACCAGTGTCAGGTGTTCCGTCCAGTTTTGATGCACACTGCTGACACGCTGTGGTGCAGGCGGCATGCCATCCTCTGGCTGGTCAGCCAACACCCAATCACCCACGGCGATATTCTCAATCGGTCGTGTCGTCCCGTCTGCCATCACTACACACACGCCAGCTGGAAAACAACCGCCAGAGCTCCGGCACATCTTGGGTAAATCGTCGAGATGACGTAAGCCCTCCAGTGGGTTCACCTCCCGGACAAATGCAGAGCCAGTCTTCTTAAGAGCCTGCACCAGCACAGCGCTTACCTTGTTGCCTGCTTTGAGTGCCATACTGGCCCCCTTGACCACGGGAAAGATGATGGTGACGTCACCAATGACCTGTACAATAAGCTCCCCTGCTTTCTTGCCTGCGCCGTAGTAGTCTGGAAGACCATCGTCGGTGGCGTTGCTGCCATCCTCTTTTTTACCAGTCCACAAGTCAGCAATCTGTTCTCCCATCATCAGCCAGGAGTAGAACGGGACCATCTCCTTGAGCTCATCCTTGGCCTTCTGATTGCCAAAGGCGGCGGAGAGCACCGTACCGAGCATCTGGCTGATCATGCGTTTGGCCGCGCCCACATCACACGCGGTGCTGGCTACCATGACACCAGTCTGGACTGCATAGGCCAGCAGTCCGGCGGCAGCCACGGCCACCTGGGTGCCATCTCCTTCCGCACGCGCCCAGTCGTTGAGAGGTCCTTTGATGACGTCCTCCAGCTGAGCAAAGCCATACATGGCTGCCGCCTGTGGGTTTTTGCCCACCAGCTTGGCGAAGCGCCACAAGGCCTTCAAATACTCCACCAGCCCTTCGTCTGTGAGGTTTGTGACGAGCTTTTTCGCATCACACAGCAGAGGGATGTTGTCCATCTCCCGGGCGATGATCTGCGCATGCCGCCAGGTCTCGGTGCTCTTGACGGAAGTGACCAGTGCACCGAGCGACTCGCCGGCTGCTGTCACGACATTATCCACGGACTCGCCTGCGTAGTCTTTGACACGCTCGAGAGTGGTGGCCAGCGGCTGGAGATTTGTTCGGACCCAGTTCCAGGCCCCCCTGCCAGCACTGGCCACCTTCTGCTGCACCTGGTCGGCGATGTCCATGGAGAACAACTGCTTGCCTGTCTCATCGGTGACGGTCACGGCACTGGTGGCGGCCACCATTTTTTCAATCTCCGCAGCGGCGGCGTCCAGCTTGGCCGCCATTTCCAGGTACTTCTTGCCCTGCTGCGCCTGGTGGGGCAGCACACCTCCGTTTTCCAGTGGGGCCAGCTTGTCAAGGCCAGTCTGATAGGCCGCTTTCTGGGCATTGACGGCGGAACTTGCAGCATAGCGCGCCAGTTCCGTCTGTTCCTGCATGGTGGCACCCGCAGGCCGGTTTTCAAACGAAGCCCCGACGTGGAGGGCCACCACCTCATCCAACACTGCAGGCAGCTGGGGACCGACGATGTTGTCCTGTGCAGCCGGCAGAGAATGCTGCGCTGGCGGCACTGTGGAGCCGGCATCAGCCGGAGACACCATCAGCCGGACACTGGTGCCATTAAATCCGGCGGGCAGCGCCGCCTGAAAGGTGCCGTGGCCGGAGGCGTCCAAAGTGAGCGTGCCGTTGGCAAGCCCGGAAAGCAGCACTGAACCGCCTGCCGCAGGCTGCTGCCACGAGAATGAGGCGGAATGCAGGCATGGCAGGCTGGCAGATGGGACATTCACGGGGGTGCCACCGCCGACCTGTGGCGGACCACGCAGGGACACCACGGCGGTGCTGCTGCCGGCGCTGACTCTGGCCGTGGTGCTGGTGATGGCCAGGCTGACAGTCGTGGTATCTCCGGCCAGGACAGCTGCGGCGGGATCACTGAGTGTGACGCTGTCTTCTCCGGCGTTGGTTTGTACCTTGAGCACAGGCTGGCCGTCGGCATTCAATTCCAAAGAATACACTCCGGGCTCCTGGAGCAAGGCCCCCACGACAGCTCTCTCAGCGGGCTGCTGCACCACGACATCCACGCGAAGGCTGCCGTAGGCCAGCGAACCCGCCAGATGCGGCGCTGTGGCGAGCGAGCCCGAGGCGGCCTGCAATGCTGCTGCATCAAAGCTTTGCACCTGCTGCTGGAGGGATACCACGGGCGTAATCAGCACGGCCTGGCCAGCCAGCTGCGGTGCGCTAACCTCCACAGGCGAAGGATCCGCCCCCGGCTGAAGCGCGGGCGCCTGCGCATTGAAGCTGATGCCCCCCAAGTCCACGGAGGCAATGGCTGTGGATTTGGCCACAGCGGCAGTGACCACTGCCGTCCCGTCAAAGCCATCTGCCTCCTCACCTGTCGTCTCCGGCGTCACCTCCACAGTCGCCGAGGCGACACCGCTTTGAACGGTCCTGGAACTGGCCGTGATGCGCCCCTTGCTCGTGCGCCATCGGATCGGCGTGCCATCAGCCGCAGTCACACTGGCGGAGACGCTGAAGGTGCGTTTCACCGGCACGGTATCCGCCATCGTGGTCCACATACAGGAATTTGCTCCCCGCATCCGCCTCTTCAAAGCCGCTGCGCACAACCTTCCAGGGTGCGCTCAAGCCCAATGCCATTCCAAACAAGTCGTTCTGATCCATCGCCAAGCCTGCCATTTCCCGCACTCCTGCGCCACCCGTTTACCCACTCAATTCAGCGAGGCCGCTCTTTTTTTCACCAGCAACCACAGCAGGCCAGTTGCCGCCACGATCAACACGACGATGACGCTCCACGGCATTGATGAAGCTGGTTCGTTGCTTGGCGTCGGTGGAGTAAGCATTGCATCGGATGCCTTCTCCGGCGCAGTGTAATTCAGTGGCACTGACACGCTGTTCCCATTGCTGGGCAGTTCTCGCTCGGCTGGTGGCGGCAAAGATTTCAGGTCTGCTTTCACCGCGAAGTCCGCATCACCCAAAGACAACCTCAAGCCAGTGAGATCGGCGGCAACCTTTGTTACCGTGAGACCTTCTGTTGTTGACAGGCCAAGACCACTTACATCGAGGCGACTGAGAACGCCCTCCTTCGCATGGAAGATGTAGATCCGCTTCTCGATAAACTCGCCTTTTTCATTGTCGATCTCAGCCTCTCCAATCAAGGTGTTGTTGTCAGCCCATGACCAACCTGCAATGAATCCCTTCGGGCCTGCATCGTAGGTTACTCGGGGCAATTTCAACTCGATCTGGCGATATTGTCCGCCGGCGAGTATTTCATAGATTTTGCTCTCGGTCCCCGAGTTGATGATAAGCTTTGTTCCATCAGGACTCAGAGAGCTTCCTCGATACCAACTAATAGGGTAATCGACTTTAATTTCGATTCCTTGACTTGGTATTGTGACACGATCTCGCGTGCTTTGAGAGTCGCCACTGATTGGCCTATAAACAGACTCGTCTGGGGCGGTTTGCTTTGTGCTATCCACCTTGATGCTCGCCCCAACGACGAGCCAATCAGGTGCAGGAGTATTCAGCTCACGCTTCATTTCCTCAGACCAACCATGCCCAAACGACTGTGGGGTGATGAGCGCAACAAGCGCGAATGCTATGTGGGATAAGGTGCTCACGGATGATTGAGGATGTTGTTGTAAATGTCGGTGGAGACATCAGCGGCAAACTTCGTCTTAATCGCCGCGCCTGTGACATTCGTGAGCTTCACGCTTTCGAGAGCTGTCTCATGCGACAAGAACTCAACCTCGATAATGACACCTCGGATGGGATGGTAATCGGATGTGTTGCCATAGCTCGAATCGCTGATGACCGCAAACTCACCCGACTTCGGATCACGATGTTTGCCTCCTGGATCAGAGGCTTTAACCGCAGCTAGTGTGGAGCTTTGCACACTCATTCCAAGTTGATCATCCTCCGCCGCATTAACCTGACCAGTGGAACGTGTAACGTATTCAGTTCCCCGTGACGCCGTAGATGCGGCTGAGTTGAAGTGGATGCTGAGGAACACATCAGCACCTTTGTCCCTCGCGAGATTTGCACGAGCGGTATTCTCCATGTATTCGCCCGTGGTTTTGCGTGTCATATAGAGCTTCAAGTTGTGCTTCTCTGCACCAAACTTATCAGTCACCTTCTGTTTGAGGCTCAGCGAATATTCGAGTGCCAAGTCCTTTTCCAAGATGGTGCTGTCCGTGCGTCCGACCGCACCCGAGTCTAGCCCGCCGTGTCCTGGATCAATGACTACGACGCCGGACACTTCCATGTCGATCAAGTCAATCGGAGTGCTCATGCCTTCGATCTGGATTTTAACTCTGACTTGGTTGAACCCAATCGGCGGCACGTTCACGCGGATAGCCGTATGCCCATCGGCTCCGACTCTGGTTTCACCTGTAGTCTGAGATACCTTGCGGAAGCTGCTCGCATCATACGCCGTGGATGCCTCGAAGCGGTCCTTGTGATTCGGACTCTTGTCCCAATCGCCGCGTATGGTTGCCGGTGTCGTGCCTGGCAGTGCTTCAAGTGTCCAGGTGACTTTCTTGTCCTTCATCGCATCACCGATCCTCACTTTGATCTCACGATGAGCGATCTTGTTGGCATTCGGATCAACCTCAACGAACTGAGTTAACGGCCTGCCACTGCTAGGCTTCTCCGACCCAGCAATATCGTTGCCGTCTTCGTCTTTCACCTTGGGTGACAACTCCACAACCTCCACCTTCGTAAGAGTCTTCACCTCCATATCCGGCCTGAGCTGGATGGTGCCATGGCTGTCGTCGCCACCTTCAAGCGGCTGGGTGCGGCCTTTGGGGATGGTCACTGACACCGTGCGGTAGGTTTTGGGGGCGGCGGGGCTGGCGGAGCTTGAACTGGCGGAGCTTGAACTGCCGGTGCTCAGCAGGAAGGTGAACGTGGTGTCCTCCTTCACCGGCTTGGAGGACCTCATGCGCACATCTGTCCAGCTGCCCACCACAAAACCTTTATACCTGCTCGTGCCAGCGCTCACCGAGTCGGTGCTGGACTGACCTGCCACAAAGGCAGCTCTGTCGATTCCATTCATCACCTCCGATAATGCAGGACCATCCCCCT
>DDFC01000018.1 GCA_002336895.1 Verrucomicrobiaceae bacterium UBA1938
AGCGGTAGTCCTTGGGGTCTTTGACCAGTCCGGCACGCACGGGGTTGAGGTCGATGTAGGCGGCCATGGTGCGCAGAGGCTCGCCTTTGCCTTCGACGAGCACGCTTTTGAAGCGGTCCATCCACAGGGTGCCGCGACGGCCACGGCGTTTGTTAAACCAGCGGCTGAAGCGCTCTTTGATTTCTTTGACGAAGAGGGAGAGATCGCAGAAGCGTTTTTTCAGGGCGTCGATTTTTTGGTTGGCGAGGACGCCCATGCCGCGCTGGCGGAGGTCGGCGAGTTCATCGCGCAGGAGGCCGAGGTAGGTCTTGCTGTAGAGGATGCTGAGGTGCTGGAAGAGCTTGGATTCGCCGTCGGGTCCGTCAAAGCGTTCGAGCCAGGTCCGTCGGTGGGGCACTTCGGCGAGGAGGTGGAAGTGATTGCCCATGAGGCAGTAGGTGACGATCTTGATGCCGGAGAACTCGGCCATGCGCCAGATGCTGCGGCGCAGCGCCTCCTTCTCGACGTCATCGAACCAAATCTCGCCGCCACAGGTGCGGGACATGACGTGGTAGCAGTAGGACTCGAAGGGCCCCTTGCCGAGGATGCGCTTGCGCCCGCCGGACCAGGACCGCGCGGCAGGATAGAGGCCGGTTTTGGCATTCACACCGAGCAGCTGCTCCTCAAGCGGGAGCGACTGGGGATCAGGAGGTTGGGCAGTTTGCATGGCGGGAAAATGGGTGAAATTTAAGAATAATCAATCAACTAAATGCCTGGCAACTTTTTACAAGTTCAAACGCAACCTCAAATCAGAGGTGCTTGGTGTGACGCTAACAGATGCGTTCACGTCTGGCCTGGGCATCAGGGGCTTTGGCAAAGAAATCGGCGGGCAGCAGGCCACCGAGAAGGGCGGCCAGATCGGGCAGCTCCAGATGACGGAGCTGCTGCAGACCACTGGCGATCCGGCTGGCAGGTGAAGGCTTCGCACGGCCTTGCAGCGTGCGGGGAAAGTGAGGGAGGAAACAGGTGCGAAGAGCCATGCACGTTCAACCCGCAACCCATCGCCTCGTTGTACAAAAGCCGAATGATCCAGGCCCTTCAAAAATCCACGAAAACCCGCCTTAACCGAGTGCCATTCATGCCTGGCAACTTTTTTGCTTCGTCAACCAGTTGTAGATTTACTCGACATTTCTATTCATTCAATAACCGAAGGGGCCGCCAAGTAAACTTGTATCCTTGTTTTATACTCCACTCACGAAACCGCTGGCTGAAAATCATATGCGTTGGCAGCCTGACCTGTCCCCACTGGTCAAGCTCCCACGTGCAAGAAACATCAACCCCCATCAGGTGAGCAATGTCTGAGCGGCGGTAGGATAGTCGATAATCCGAGTAAGCATCCTCATCGAATCCACCATGTTCCAGTTTCAAGCTACACCATTCATCATTGCTCGCGATCAGCCTGCCATTACCGACACGGGGCGTCAATGTCGGAGGAAAGCTCTGTTGCGCTGCTAACCAAGAGGGATGCCAGATACGGCGGCGCGGCGTCTGATTCCATTGAATAGGCTGAAATGCAGCACCAGAAATGCCAGCACTGTGAAGATCTTTGATGGCCGATTCACTCCATCCACTACTCATAGGCCAATTTCCCGGCAGTGCAATAACTTCAGCGGCCTTCTTGGCCTCTGCGGAATCGCAGCGGGCCATGGCCAGATTCGGCGGCGTAACATTCTGAACCCAGCCACCATAAGTTGATGGATACCCAATCAAAAATTCGGCAGATTTTTCCTCATTGGGATCAAGTTCACGTTTGCGCCGGATCAAAAACTTCTTTTGACTTTTATCCATGAAGCACAAATTAAATACAGGTTCCCATCCTTCATTGGAAAGTTCAGCGAGGATGGCATGGAGACGATCATCATTGGCCTGACACTCGACCATGAAAGATTTATCGTCCAATTGTCGATCCCCTTTCCAGTCGCGCCGATAAAGATTCAGCAGGCGCTGCATTCTTTCTGGTTCAGAAATGACAGCTTGGAAGAGCAACCTCCTTTGATAGTTCGGATTAAGTCTAATCTCAAACTGCCAAGACTCCGTACTTTCGACTTCAACTTGCAAGTTCATTGTCATTTTTAATCAATAATTCCATCCAGCCATGCATCATCATTTGTTAGGTGGGCATGCTTTCGCAGCGTCGCATTTATCACTCTTCTCGTGACTTTTGCAAGATTTCCATGCTTTGAATATGGTTCTCTGTTTACCGTATCATAGTATTGTCGAATGAGGCGCAGTTTACCTGCCGTTGTGTTTTTATCAGGCGACGTGTCGAATGCATTCCGAACGACTGCCAGTTCACCCGCCAACCCGGTCCCATTGTGATATGGTATAGGAGCGTCATGAATTTTTTCATATGCGCCTCCTGCCCAATAAGGCTGTCCATTGCGATCTTTCCCTTGAACGAGACTTGGCATGATTGATTGAGGAACATTGTCAGCATCTGGCGTCATCCAGCTAAATCCAGTACGGGGACCAAGCCACTGCTCCCAGTCATGATGTACGGCCCATCCTCCTTGCGTTGATCGATCAGTGCTATTACGGAAGGCAGACCTAACAGATTGGTATCCACTACTGTTCTGCTTCAAGTTTCTCATTACGTTGAACCAGTCATCAATCTCGCCTACGCCTCCTTCGGGTATAGTCTCCAACCACATGTTTTCCAGTTTTGTCATTATCTTGTGTGCAGCATGTCCAAACTCGTTAGGTGTAAGGCGATCTCGCTTAGTGGCCCGTTTGTTCATGGCAGCCATGCGATCAAGTACACCCTTTGGATCATTATCCAGAGGATCCTCGTCAATCATACGAGTTACAAGCTTTTCGATTTTCTTTGGGCACGCATTATGCACCCACACCCCCGCCCTGCCGACGAAGTAGGTGTGGTGCTCGCTGACCTCGAAATTGTAGGTCGTCAGCGTGTGGTTCGGGCTGCCGGCCAGGCGGCGCACACCGGTGACCGTGCCTGATGAGCCGCTGCTGAGCCACACATGGTCTCCCGGATGCAGTGCGGCTGCTCCGCGCCAAGTGCCCTGCAGCCGCGCGCCTTCATCCACTCCCGAGGCGGGCTCTCCGCCCAGCACGTAGAACGGATGCTCCTCCGTGCTCAGGATCGTCTCTGGCAGCGTTTTAGCCTGCGGGCCGCTCTCCGGCTTCACGCTCACCTCGATCAAAGCCGAGGGGTGCGTCACAAAGGTCTGCGCCACCTGCCGGAACTCCCTCCTGCCGCTGTGCTCATCGGCAGACAGCACCCAGGTCCCCGGCGTGATCGTCTCGATGGGGCTCAGCCCTTGTGCCGTCATGACCAGGGTGCCGGCGGCGAAGCATCCTCCCTTGAGGATGTAGCGGATCATGTTGTCCATGTAGCTCTCCATCTTGTTCCAGCAGCCGGACTGAGTCATCTGCGCGCGCACCTTGTCAGATTTCATGATCGCCTGATAAAACCGCACCATGCGCGGACCGATCAGCGCCGCCCCAACCCCCGCCGTGACAGCCGTGGCCGCCGCCGTGCCCAGCACAGACACCAGCGCCTCAGAAAAGATGTAGCCGCAGAGGTAGCCCTTCTGCTCATTCGAAACGGCATCCAGGCTGTCCTGCATCTCCAGCAGCAGCCCTGCGGTCATCTGCAGCGCCTCATACGCGTCAGGCCCGAGCTCTTTGGCCTCTGCAAAGTTCCCCTCTTTGAGCAGCGAGACAAAGGCCGGCCCGTCTGTGAACACCTTGTCTGCGATCTCTGCGGCACGTTTCACCGCATCCACGGTCGCGCCCACGGCTCCATCCACTGCGCGTGCTGCAGATACCATGGTGTCACGTGCCTGGTTAATGGCCCCCACGGCCTCCGCCCGCATGTTTTCAGTCAGCAGGTCCGCATCAAAGACCTTCTCCGTGGCAAAGACGAGCACCAGTCCCACCTTGCGATTGAGCTTCCACCACTTTTTGGCGGCGCTCATCGCGGCATCTGGCACAGCCATGACGGTGGCCTTGGCCTTGTCCACCCCCGCACCCAGGTGCGACCACAGGTCTGTGGGCATGTCTTTGAGGCCCTGCCACTGCTCGGAGAGATTGGCACCCACTCCATCCATGAAGCCGCTGCCAAATTTCCCTGCATCATCCGGTGCGAGGGCTTTTCCCAGACGCTCCATGCGCAAAACCAGGTCCTCTGAACTGAGGCGGCCGTCGCCGCTGGGATCGAGCAGCTTTTTCAACGGATCTGTCTGCACAATGATGGCATCCGTGCCGTCCAGCAGCTCCTCATCCGTACCCACCGGTGGCGGCAGCCAGCTGCTGCCGCCATTGGGATCGCTCGTCATGGGAGGTGGAGCCTCCGACACCTCTACAAACGGCTGAACGGGCACCAGCAAAGAAACCGCAGGGGCATTCGTCTCCCCTGGCAGGCCGATGAAGTGCATCTTGTCCCCCTCCTCCTCGCCTCTTACCTCAGCCACTGGGAGCTCACGATCTCCCTGCTTGAGCGTTTGTATGTACTCAAACAACGCCTGCGGGCCGTCTATCTTGATGAGGAAAGGATCGATGCGCCCTTCCGGAATGGGCTCGTCATGATCCGCGGCAGAAACTGCGACGCGGACGGTGGCGGCATTCTCCGTGCCACTGTAGATGTCTATAGGTGGCGAGTAGGTGTTATGCCCATTGAAAGTCTGTGAGTCCGGCGCGGATTCGATCCCGACGAATGTCTCACGCAAACTGCCCGTGGCGGTCTGCACACTCACCAGCACGCGATCAACCGAGGTATCGCTGACAGGCCCGCCACTGACCACCTGCACGATCAGCCCGCTGGTGGCGTCCAAATAGAGCGGCGGGTCAGTGGAAGGCGTCGCTGTCAGCGTGGCGCTAACGCTGCTGCCATCGCGGGTCAGAGTCACAAACAACTGATTTGCTGCCACCGGAACTGCGCTGCCAGCGGGAATTCCGCCAGGATAAACAATGGAGACATTGCTGCCGCCCCCCACTGGGAACCCGGCAGCGGTGATGGCATCCGCCAGGGTGTCAACCAAGTCCACTTCAAAAGTCGCGGACACTTCGCCCGCCAAGTGGTAGGCCGGATCACGCACACCCACGACAACGTTGTTGAGTCCCTGAAGGAGCGGCACATCGGTCATCGTCTGGCTGAACGTGCCCTGATACGGGTATGGGTGCCGCAGGTTCTCCGGCTGCGCAGTCTTGCTCACCACCAGCGAAATGCTGCCGCCGGCTCCAGCCAGACCATTGACACCGACATTGGCCGTGGAAATCACCCCACCTTTTGACTCCGGAATCAAATCACACACATCCGAGGTCACTGTGCCGGCAATGACCAGATTTCCCAAAATGGTGGCTCCATCATCGTCCAGATGAGGATTACTCACGGAGATTTGGTTCAGCGTGACCACGGGACGCGGCAGCGACACCACCGGATTGGTGATGCGCGTGACGCTGCTACCATCCTCTGATGGTGCGCAGGTGTAAGCGCTGTAGGAGGTTAAGGCCACTTCGTCCATTTTGATCCATGCGCCATTATCCCCCCCTTTGACCCACAAAGAGATCTTTTGATCTTTCAATTCCGTGCTGACCTTCACGCTCTCTAAAAACAACGTGTAATTGCCATTATTGTCTGACTCGCCCAGTCTGGCGACGTCGATTTCAACATCCGAAGGAATGAAATCCCCATCTGCAGACGCATTGCCTGTCACAGGAGCCACCTTGCGCTCTGTATCGGAATCATGTTTCCATAGCCGCAAGATACCGGTTTCCGGGAGATCATATTTCGGGGGCGCATATTCATACTCCGAAAGACGAACATTATTAGGATCAGAAGCAGGATACTGGAGCTTTATCTTGAGTCCGCCGGTTGAAACGCCAAGGCCTTGAAATTGCATGATGATCGGAATCAACGGAGCGGTTTGCAGGCTGCCGTCTTCTTTTGGACCCACCCCCTTGCCATGAAATTTATCTAGTCCATCTGCAAAATCAGGCACGCCGTCTCCGTCCCAATCACCGTCATTGACGGTTACGACCTTGCCGATTTTACTTCCTTGCTGTGCTTTTTCTTCAACCTCTGATCTGTCAGGCAGATCGCCCCCATTGTTGTTGTCTGAATCCACGTCCAGATCCAAAAACGCCAGCCATTCCCGCCCCCAGGAGGTCACATCGTCCTCCGGCCTGCCGGTCAGCAGAACCGTGCCATCTTCAGCGTCGAGACCACTGCCGCTGTGAGAGATCATCTGCCCCGGAGCGATGGTTAGTGTGACAGTGGTCACATCGGTGATCACCCCTTCCTCCTCATGCACGCGCAGGAAAGTGCGGCTGAGAGGCTTTTGCATGGCTGCCGCGCTGACATCTCTACGCCTCAGACACACCTCTGCTGCACCTCCGCTGGGGTAGTGATTCTCTTTGTAAGACGACCATCCCCCTCCCGCCGTCGGAGTCTGGCTGGGCAGCGCCATCCACTGCTCATCGCTGAGCGGCTGAGAGGGCGGAGCTGTGACCGTATCCAACCAGCTCCGCGGAGCGTCGCCCGTCATCTTTTCGATTTCATCCTTGTCATGGGTCACTTCTTCGATGCCTTCCCAGTTCTGCTGCCTGTAGAAGGCTTTGGAATCCGAAGGAGTCAGCTCCGTTCGAGTCTCGTACTTCTTCCCCGCCAGCTTCCACTCCCACACAGCATCCTTGCTCATCACCAGGGTGCTGATGTTCTCAGACGCATTCATCTGATCAGCCACCGCCCCCTCGTACGTGCCCACGTAAGTGCGGATCTCATCAACATAGATCGTGCTGTCGGTATCCGAATCATACTGAGTGACGGTGACGGTGTACGCCCATGTGGGATCGGAGGTCTTCTGGGGCGCCTGATTTGTCGTCAGGCTGATGATGTCCGGATCATTCACGGCAATGTCGAAGCTCGCGTCCGCGTCCGCCTCATTGGAGGCCGTGCCAGACTTGTTGAAGTCCGTCGGTTTGAACACCACTGTGCTGGTGTAAGTTGGACCTGGAATGACCAGCGCAGCACTGGCCCTGCGCGCCACGAGCACCGGCTCACCCATGCTTTGCAACAAGTCTCCGCCAGTGCCGCCAGTGCCGCCAGTCGTGTCAACCCAGTCGGTGTCGTGCAATGCAAAGGTGAGCTGCCGGACGTCTGTGTGGGCGGCCGCATCATCCACCCGGACAGTGAATGTATAAATGCCGACATCCGACTGCCCGTTGGAAGCACCGTAACTGGTCAGCATACCTTCCGCCCCCAGAGTGTAGCCTGGTGGGAGCCCCGTCTCTCCCGCCATGAGAGAGAGGCTGAAAGCGTAGGGGGGGACCCCGTTGGCAGCCGACAACGGCGCACTGTAACTGCTGCCCACCACGCCTCCAGGCAAGGAGGTGGTGGTGATGATCAGCGATGACACAACCTCTCCACCGCCGCCATCATCATCTCCGGGGGGCGGAGTGCCATCTGATCTCACGTTGAGCATGAGATTCTGCACGGCGCTCAGGCCGATGGAGTCCGTCACCTGCACGGCGAAGCTGCTGCTGCCCACCAATGCCGACATGCCCGAAAGGCTGCCGCTGATGTCCAGGCTGAACCCGTCCGGCAGCGCGCCATTGCTGACGCTGAACTGATACGGCGGCACGCCGCCGCTGGCGGTGATGCTGGTGCTGTAGCCTGCATTCACCACGGCATCTGGCAGGCTCAAGGTCGTAATCTGCAACGATGGGTCGTCATTGACATTGGGGTTGCGGCCCTGCTGGTATTCCTGGAGGTTGAGCATCGAGTCGCCGTCCGGATTGGCCTGGGCGTCTCCGGGATCTCGCAGATCAAGGTGGTTCTGGTACTCCCACAGGTCCGGCATGCCGTCGCCGTCGTAATCGGTGCTGGTGGCACGCGGCGGCACGGTGATCAGGGTCGGGTCGGCATTGAGCGCGGCGGCCAGCGCCTGCAGGCCGTCGGCCGCGCCATCGTGGTCTGCATCCGCCATTTCCAGCCATGAGGGCTGCGGGCTGGTGGTGGTGGTCATGCCACTGAGCGTGAGGCTGGGCGGGGCCAGGCTGGTGATGGTGCACCAGATCCAGTACTGCATGTCTGTGATGCCGGAGCCGAAGGAGCCTGCCCTCCCGGGGTCGATCCCGAGGTAGATCTCCTCGAAATTCATGAGGCCGTCTCCGTCAAAGTCCTGGACTGCGTCGTTGGAGTCGGTCTTGCTCAGGATGCCGGGATATTTGGCGCTCCAGGCGTCTTCCAGCACATCAAGAATGCCGTCTCCATCGTCATCGTAGTGGTCCAGATCTGCGATGAGGCTCCAGCCATTGCGGTAGGCCTGCAGGTTGGAGTAGCCGTCGGCATCCAGGTCCCCGGCGGCATCTGCAGGATCGTTCATGCTCATGCCGTAGCCCTGGCTGGCATACCACTGCTCGATGCGGTCGGGGATGCCGTCTCCATCGGTGTCGGTCTGGTCCACGAGATAGTAGTCGGTGTAAACCTGGTTGGGATCCGTCTTCTGCAGCAGGGGATTGGTGTGCCAGCTGTGGATTTCCTCAAAGTCCGTGAGCCCGTCGCCATCGGTGTCCACATTGTCCGGGTCTGTGCCGTACTGGGTGCGCTCTTCGTAGTTGGTCAGGCCGTCGTAGTCATTGTCGGCGCCGTTTTCAGGGTCGGCGCTCCAGTTGTCCGCCGCATCAGGGATGTCGTCATTGTCATAATCCGACCACGGCCCCGGATACCAGATGCCCTGGTAAACGTAGCCGCCGTTGTATTGATCAAAGGGGTAGCCGTCTGCCGGGTCGGGGATGCCGTCATTGTCTGCATCCGCCCAGGAGCCGGAATACCAGGTGCCGCCGTAGTAGTAGCCGCCGTTGTTGGCATCGTAGGGGTAGTTGTCTGCCTGATCCGGGATGCCATCATTGTCGGAGTCCGCCCAGCTGCCAAAGTACCAGCTGCCTTCGTACCAGAAGCCGAAGTTGTTGTTGGGGTCTGTAGGATAGGCGTCTGCCGGGTCCGGGATGTTGTCGTTGTCAGAGTCGGTCCAGGTGCCCGGGTACCAGTTGCCATTGTAGGAGTAGCCCATGCCGTTGTAAGGGTCGTTGGGGGCCCCGTCTGCGGGATCGGGGATGCCATCGCCGTCTGAGTCCAGCCAGTTGCCATAATACCACACGCCATTGTAGCTGTATCCCGCGCTGGCGGAGGGGTCGGACGTGCCGTTGTAGGGATCCAGAGGGTAGTTGTCCGCCGGGTCGGGGATGCCGTCGCTATCAGAGTCCGTCCAGGTGCCTGAGTACCAGTTGCCGTTGAAGTAGTAGCTGCCGTTGTTGGGGTCGCTGGGGTAGCTGTCGAGCGGGTCGGGGATGCCGTCGCCGTCAGAGTCGATCCACGTGCCGACGTACCAGACGCCGTTGTAAGTGTAGCCGGTTTCGGTGGAGGCACCGTTGTTGGAATCATTGGGGAAGGCGTCTGCAGGGTCGGGGATGCCGTCGCTGTCAGCATCGGCCCAAGGCCCTGAGTACCAGCAGCCGTTGTAGTTATACCCGTTGCCGTTGGTCGGGTCGCCCGGGTAAAAGTCCGCCGGGTCTGGAATGCCGTCGTAGTCGGCATCTGTCCACGTGGCATTGTAATACCAGACGCCATCGTAATAGAAGCCGGTGCCGTTGGTCGGGTCATCGGCATAGACGTCCGCCGGATCGGGAATGCCATCTCCATCACCATCCACCCAGCTGCCTGCGTACTCGATGTTGTTGTAGGTGTAGCTTCCCCACGGAAAGGGGTCCATCTGATCGGGGATGCCGTCATTGTCGCTGTCCAGCGTCCCGCTGGGATACCATGCCCCGCCGATGTAAACCCCTGGATCATTGTCTGGCAGAGGCGGCGTGTAGCCATTGCTGGCGTCATCCATGCAGCCGGGCTGCTCGTTCCAGTTGTAGATGCCATCTCCATCCCGGTCCATGTTCAGCGGATCGCTGTCTTCCGGATTGATGACGCCGTCACCATCGGCATCCGAGTAAGTGTAAAAGGTGCCGGCGGGCCATGTGAGGCCGCCGGGAAGGCTCAGGTAGTTTACCACCGGCTGGTAGCCGTTGATCTGCTGGTAGCATTCATCAAAATCGCTGTAGCCGTCGCCATCTGTGTCCCACAGCCAGGGGTCATAGGGCAGCGGCCCCCCGGCATCCAGAGCAGCCTGCGAATAGCCGAATTCCACGTAGTCTGTGAGACCGTCTCGGTCGCTGTCCAGAGAGTATGGGTCTGAGCCAAAGTACACCTCCTGCTCATTGGTCAGCAGATCGCCGTCACTGTCTGCTCCCCACCAGATATCTCCGGAGGTAGGATTTTCCACCTCGACTCTGCTGCCGCTGTGGTCTGTGTCCGTCCAGTAGGCGCGAGTCACCGGAAAGGGCGGCAGGAAGAGTGTGGCTATGAGATAGCAGTGGAGAAACCATGCCCGAAGAGACCAGTGACGCAGACTCTGCATATGAATTTACCTTGGATTTAATACGAATTTTGCCATTTCGTATATCAGTCCAATAATCCGATGAAAAGCATTTTTGCTTATTCAGACGTCGCAATAGCTTATTTTTGATGAACCACTTTATTTAAATATCACAATCATATTTCTGAATATCAGAATGTTATCATCAAAAAATGACATGTGATTTTTCTTAGTCTCAAGTCAAAAGCAGCCGACAACAAGGCCGCGGGCATTTCATTGCAGATTGAAATCCAAAGTGCACCCGGGCGGCTTTTCTGCCCGGCCCTGCCTCCACCCACGCCGCACAAAAAAAACCGGGTGGCAGGCTGTGGCCTGCGCACCCGGTGGGAGGGTCTGCTGAGGATGTGCGGTGCCGGGGAAGATTACTTCTCCAGGGACTCTTTGGCGGCCTTCCAGCCGGAGATGCCGGCGGAGAGGTGCTTCACATTGGTGTAGCCGAGCTTGTCGGCGGCGTTGGCGGCGGCTTTGTAGGCGCTGCACTGCGGGCCGCCGCAGTAGGCCACGACGAGGGCGTTTTTGTCTGCTGGGAGCAGGCTGGCCAGGCTGTTGCCCTGGGTTGCGAAGTCGATGGCGGTGGGCACGTGGCCGGCCTTGTAGGAGGCGGCGCCGTTCACGTCGATGACGGTCACCTTCTTTTCAGCGATGGCCTGCTTGAGGTCGGCGATGCTGATGTCGGGGAATTCGGCGGCGAATCCGGCGGTGGCGGCAAGGGCGACGACGAGGGCGATGAGCTTCTTCATGATGGTATCGTGGATGGGTTAGAGTTGGAGGGTTGCGCTTTGGGGCTGTGCGCGTCAGGGGCCCCGTCTGCCGGGGCAAAGGGTTCAGTGGTGCGGTGCTGCCGTGGGTATGAGGGCGCGGTGCGTGGCTTTATTCCAGAAATGACGCTTTTTTCCCGCAGGGCGGCAGATGCCGCGCCCGGTGCTGTGGCCGGGCGGGCGTGTGAATGGCGGGTGGGCAGGGTGCATCACGGGTGGGTACGCGGGTGGCGCACCGTGTTTTTCAACGCTGCTAGATACGGCGCACTTGGCCAAAAGATGCAAATCTTCTCACAAGAACGGGATGAAGAGCCGGGCAAAGCCGTTGCGCAGGCGCTGGGAGACGGGGGTGGCGTCCAGCATGTCCTGGGTGATCTCGCGGCTGCGGGCCATCTTGGCGTCCATCTCGGCGGAGAGGCGCTGGCAGAGGCCGGCGTCGTGGCAGGCGAGGTTGAATTCAAAATTGAGCCGCAGGCTGCGGGGGTCCCAGTTGGTGGAGCCGAGGAAGGACCACACGCCGTCCACGAGGAAGATTTTGGTGTGGTCAAAGGGGGCGGGGGATTCGTGGATGCGGCAGCCGACGGCGAGGAGCTCGGGGTAGAGCGTCTGCGAGGCCCAGCCGACGAAGGGGATGTTGTTCGCTCCGGGGGTGAGGATGGTGACCCTGACACCGCGCACGGCGCAGAGGCGCAGCGCGGCCATGAGGACGACATTGGGCAGGAAGTAGGGGGTGATGATTTTGACCTCCTCGCGTGCGGCATTGAGCGCGGCAAAGAAGGCGGCGGGCATGACCTCCATGTCCTCGTCCGGGCCGTCCACGATGCCGAGGGCGCTGGTGCTGCCGGTGGGGGCCAGATCTGGGAACCACAGCGGGCCCTCCAGCGCCTCCTGGGTGCAGAAGGCCCAGTCTTCGGCAAAGACGCGCTGGATCTGCGCCACGCAGGGGCCGGTGACCTGAAAGTGGAGATCGTGCACGGGGTGCGGGGGCTGGCGGGAGACCATGTTTCCCTCGCGGATGTTCATGCCGCCGGTGAAGGCGGTGCGCCCGTCCACGACGAGGATTTTGCGGTGGTTGCGCAGATTCATGGTGATCAGGCGCAGGATGAGGCGGCTGGGCATGAAGCGGCGGACGGTGACGCCGGCGCGCTCCAGCGCAGCGATGACGGGCGGCCAGGAGTAGCGGGTGCCGGCGTCGTCCACCATCACGCGCACCTGCACGCCGCGCTGCACGGCCTCGGAGAGCGCCTGCACAAAATCCGCCCCGATGCCGGTGGCCTCAAAGATGTAGCTGGCGAGGGTGATGCTGTGCTGCGCGCTGCGGATGGCCTGGAGCATGCGGGGCATGGCCTCGTCGCCATTGCGGAGGATCTCGAGGTGGTTTCCCAGCGTGAGGCTGAAGCGGGAGATGCGGTCGAGCGTGCGTGCGAGCTGCTGGTGCTCCTGCATGGTGCAGCTGCCGGGGTCGGTGATGGGCAGGGGGTGCTCGGGCACGGGGTCGTGCCAGGGCTCGTGGATGCCGCTGCGGTAGCGCCGGCCGCTGCGGCGGAGGATATTGATGCCGAGGAAGAGATAGAGCAGCGGGCTGAAGAGGGGCTCCACCACGATGAGCGCTGTCCAAAACGCGGCCGAGCGGTAGTCCCGGTGCCGCAGCAGCAGGTGCCCCAGCGCCAGCAGCGCGCCGACGATGGAGACGAGCCCCAGAGTGTCTGACCAGAAGGAGTGCAGGAACCAGCGCATAGAGGTGGGTGTGGCCGCCAGCATGCCCGGGGTGCGCCGGGGGGTCAAGCCGCGGTGCTCATACCACGATCTGGTGAAAACGGGCTCCGCCTCCTGGGGTGAGGCGCCCCCCTCACGGCGGAGAGCCCCCCGCAGTGCAGCCGCCCAGCCTCCCGGAAGCCAGCCCAGCGCCCACCTGGCACGCCGCGCTCCTCGGCTGCACTCCCCTGCTGCACTCCCCTGCTGCACTCCCCTGCTGCACTCCCCTGCTGCACTCCCCTGCTGCACTCCCCTGCTGCACTCCCCTGCTGCACTCCTCTGCTGTGCTCCGCTGCTGTGCCTCCCTGCTGTGCCTCCCTGCTGTGCTCCCCTGCTGTGCTCCCGCTGCTGTGCTCCCGCTGCTGTGCTCCCGCTGCTGTGCTCCCGCTGCTGTGCTCCCGCTGCTGCCCGCCACGCCGTTCTCGGCACCAGCGCGCCCCCTGGGCAGGTGGCTCTGCGCTGCGCCAGGGGCACAGGCCAGTTTGCCAATGCGCATGGCAGCGCTGCATCAGCACCGCTGCGCGGGAGGGACGAAGAAGGGCACGAGCACGAGCACGAGCACGAGGACGAGGACGAGGACGAGGACGAGGACGAGCACGAGCACGAGCACGAGTGGCGCGACGAGGATGCATCGGGTTCTTGACCCCTCGGAGCTCCCGCCGCATCATCGCAGCCCCATGTCCCGCCTGCGCCGAATTTGTGTTTACTGTGGCTCCTCCTCAGGCAGCGATCCCGCGCACCGCGCCGCCGCGCATGAGGCGGGCGCATTCCTGGCGCGCAGCGGCATCGGCCTGGTGTATGGCGGGGGAAATGTGGGCCTGATGGGCGCGGTGGCGGACGGCGCGCTCTCGGCAGGGGGCGAGGTCACAGGCGTGATCCCGCAGTCGCTCATGGAAAAGGAGCTGGGCCACGGCGGCGTGACGCAGCTGCACGTGGTTCGCAGCATGCACGAGCGCAAGCAGCTCATGGTGGACCTGAGCGACGGCTTCATCGCGCTGCCCGGCGGCTTTGGCACGCTGGACGAACTCTTTGAGACGCTGACCTGGCTGCAGCTCTCCTTTCACGACAAGCCCGTGGGCCTGCTGAATGTGGGCGGGTTCTATGACGGGCTGGTGGACTTCATCGCGCACATGAGCCGCAGCGGCTTTCTCAAGCCCGAGCACGCCGCCTGCGTGCTGGTGGAAACAGACCCCGCCACACTGGTGGCCCGCATGGAGGCCTTTCGCCCGCCCGACCTGGGCAAGTGGATCGAAAAACTCGCCGCCGAGGCACGGTAGCCGCGCCCTGAGCACCCAGCCCCCCGCCCGTGGGGCATGCACAGCCAGCGCTGCGTGGCATGTGCACCAGCCCGGACTGCGCGCAGGCAGGGTGCACACAGGTAGGGCTGCTTGTCCCCAAGCAGCCGTGGTCTATTGCGCCCCCCCATGTGCATCGCGCCCACCTCTTCCTCTTCCTCTTCCTCTTCCTCTTCCTCTTCCTCTTCCTCTTCCTCTTCTACTCGTCCTCGATCCATCCGCCCCGCCCCGCGCCACCACCGAGCACCGAGCACCGAGCACTGAGCACTGAGCACTGAGCACTGAGCACTGAGCACTGAGCACTGAGCACTGAGCACTGAGCACTGAGCACTGAGCACTGAGCACTGAGCACTGAACCCGCCCTGCTCAGCACGCAGCGCGCAGGATGGGCCTCACCGCCCCCCCTTTTTCAGCTTTCAGCTCACGCCGCCGGGCGCACCACAAAGGCCTCCACCACCTGCCAGCTCTTGGGCCCGGCATAGACCACCTTGCCCTCGATGTCCGCACTCTCCATCAGCCGCACCTCCACCGCCCGGTACTGCGGCGAAAGCGGATGCACATCCCCCACATCCGGAAGCGAGGAAAGGACGAGCGGCTCAAAGGAAGGTTTCATAGGCACAGGGGGGTGAAAGGTTTCGTGTGTTCCGTACTCCCCCTATTTTTAGCCTACCCCATCCGAGGATAACAGTAAGAGTTTGTTTATTTTACCTAGACCATTTCACACCCACACCTCACTAAAGATTCGGCGAAGAGGAGCCGCCTACCCCGCACCGCACCGCCAGTGCAGATGAAGGATCACCCCTCCTCAAAGTAGTCAGAGTCCACCCGCTTGATCGCGATGGTGCTGACCGTGGAGACGCCGATGCCATGCTCGATCATGAGCTGCGCCAGCCGCTGGCCGCTGATGAGGATGATCTTGTGATGCACGGTGCGGGCGTAGTTGACGGCGTTCGCATTGAAGTCGCTCGTGGTGATGAAGACCCCTTTCTGCGCATGCTTGCCCGCCAGCGCGCCGACAAAATTCTGGATCTGCTCCCGCCCGATGGTGGCCTGCCAGCGCTTGGCCTGCACATAGATGACATCCAGCCCCAGGCGGTCCTGGTGGATGATGCCGTCGATGCCCTCGTCATTGGACTTCTGCGTGACCTTGGCCGCCTCCGCCCGCGAGCCGCCGTAGCCCATGGCCACGAGGAGATCGAGCACGAGCTGCTCAAACTTGTAGGCGTCCATCCGCGCCATCAGTTCCAGCAGCTCGGTGGCCAGAGTTTGATTGAGCCGGGCATGCGCCTGCTCGATCTGGTCCGTGGGGGTGAGGGTGTCGGAAGGCGGCTCAGATTTGGGCGGTGAGGGAAGCGATTCGTTCCCCTCATCAGCTCCGGCGGCGGAGCTTCTGGCCTCCAGCACCTTTTCACGGAAGCTGGCATACGTGGCCAGAAAGTCATTGTCGATGGCAGCGGGATTGGTGCCCAGCACCCGACGCCCTTCAGCGGTGATGCGCAGATGCGCAGATGCGCCCTGCGCGGCTTTTCCACCAGCCCCGCCTGCTGCATGTACCACCCGGCCCAGCCGATGCGGTTGTGAATGTAAGTCTGCGCGCCGCTCGGCAGGCGCTCCTGCCGCTCCGCCTCGGAGAGGTTCAGGGCCTCGGCCACACGCTGCGTGCAGTCGCGCTGGTGCATCTCTTCATTGGCGGCACCGAGCACGCGCAGCAGTGGCAGCATGACTTCCTGGTAGGTGGGGATGGGCATGGTGGGGGATCGAAGCGGATACTGGATGAATCTCAATTGCGTGCACTATATATGATTTGGGAATAGCACCTTCTTTGAATATTGCGCACAAAACCGTTTACGCGCTTTCCTTTTGTCCTGCTTGCCATCAAAGCAGGATAATGTGAAACCTTTTTAAGCAGACTCTAGATTCACCCCTGAAATCCCCTCTTCGCATTCATGACAACACTTCCACCTGAAGGATACACCGTTTATTGTGATGAAAGCCGCCATGATGGATCGCCCCGGAACCGTTACATGGCTATCGGCGGGCTGTGGGTGCCCACTTCTCAAAAGAAAGTCATCAACCAGGAACTTCGCGAACTGCTGCAGCAGCACCGTTTGGGCTCGGAAGTAAAGTGGTCTAAAACAAGCCGGTTGCAGCTCAATGCATACAAGGCGCTTGCTGACTTTTTCTTCTCCCATGAATTGAACTTTCGAGTGATTGTCGTTGAGCAGGCGAAGCTCAAATACGACGAGTTCAAAGACGGGGATGAAGAGCTGGGTTTTTACACCTTCTATTATGAGATGCTGATCAAGTGGCTGAAGGAGCCTGTGCCGTACAACCTGCTGCTGGACTTCAAAAAAAACCGCGGGGCCAACCATTACCAGGTGCTAAAGCAATGTTTGCAAAACAAGATTCCTGCCGGAACCACCATCAAAGGAGTAAACATCATCCACTCGGAGGAATCGCCAATAGCGCAGCTTGCAGATCTGCTCATCGGCGCGGTGGCTGCAAGCTGGTGCGAAATGAGCGCCGGAACCCCCAAGGCGGAGCTCGCGGCCTACATTGCCCAAAAAGCAGGGAAGCTAAGTTTGCGCAATGAATCGCTGAGTCCGGCCTTTACCAAATTCAACATCTTTAAGATTGCGCTGCAATGAATGAAGAGCCCTTCAAGCTCGAAAACCTGCAGAGTGACTTCTCCGGCATGACGGATGAAGAGATCTACGAGGAAGGAGAGAAGCGTTATTTGCAGACCTTCATCTCCAATGGCCGGAGAAGTGGAGCGATTGAAAGCCATGATGGACAAAGTGTCGTTTTCTTTGCTGATCGTTTCAGTCATGCCTTCCGGACATCGTTTGACCGGGCTCGCACGGAGTTTTCCAAGGCCAAGATAGCGGTGGACCGCATCGAAAGGCTGGAATGGATCAAACCGATGATTGAAGGACGGGTGCCAAACACCGAGTGCTGGGAAGTCCCCCTGCGTGTGCCGGAAGAGGGGACGCGCCCCTTTCCAGGCAAGCGCATGTATCTCTCCTGGGATCATCAATACGTCGTGTGGCTGGAACCCCTTCGAAACGGTGGATTCAAGTTTTCCACCGCATACGCCAACGTGGCCCACAAGAAAATTCGCGACTACCTGACCCGGGCGAATAAAATCTGGAGCCACCCGGAGAAAAAATGAGAAAAAAGTGCCCCGTTACTTATCGGGCGAACGAGGCCAAGACCATATCCAGAGCCATGAGGCTAGGAGTGCCTGCCTTGCGGCAGTGGTATAAAGTAGGGCCCGCATTTGATCCTTTCAAGAGATTAAAAAAACGTTTGTACTCATTGAACGCAATTGGTCACTTTAATCACTCTTAATCAACCAAGTACGCCTCTTTGTCGATTCTCGCAATCCACTCGGAGCCCATTCTCATCCAGTGTCCGCGCTGGGGCGTGTGCCGCCCCCTCTCAGTCTCAGCCCACAGCACCCCGCACCCTCTGCCTGATCTCCGCCTCCGGCAGCTTCAGCGCTTGCAGGAGAGCGATGTAGTTGCCAAGAATCGTCTGCGAATTCGGATGCTCCAGCCCCAGACTGCGGACCAAAATGCCTAAGGCGCGTGCCATCAGCGGCTCCGCCTCCGCCAGCCGGTTCGTGGCATAGAGCAACCCCGCGAGGTTGTTGAGGCGAATGGCGACATCGGAATGCTCCGAGCCATAGCTGGCCTCGTCGATCTGCAAGGCACGGCGCATCAGCGGCTCCGCCTCCACCAGCCGGTTCGTGTCCTGGAGCAACGTCGCGAGGTTGTTGAGGCGAATGGCAACCCTGGGATGCTCCTGGCCATAACTGGCCTCGTCGATCTTCAGCGCACGACGCATCAGCGACTCGGCCTCCGCCAGCCGGTTCGTGTCCTGGAGCAACACAGCAAGGTTGCTAAGATCCGTGGCAACCTTCGGATGCTCAGGACCATAGCTGGCCTCGTCGATCTGCAAGGCCCGGCGCATCAGCGGCTCCGCCTCGCCAAGCCGGTTCGTCGCATGAAGCAACTGTGCGAGGTTACAGAGGTCCCTGGCGACATCGGGATGCTCCGGGCCATAGCTGGCCTCGTCAATCTTCAGCGCACGGCGCATCAGCGGCTCCGCCTCCACCAATCGGTTCGTCGCATGGAGCAAATGCGCGAGGTTGCTGAGGCGAATGGCAACCGTAGGATGCTCCGAGCCATAGCTGGTCTCGTCGATCAGCAAGGCACGACGCATTAGTGGCTCCGCCTCCCCAAGCCGGTTCGTAGCCTGAAGCAACCCTGCGAGGTTGTTGAGGTCGATGGCGACATCAGGATGATCCAAGCCATAGCTGGCCTCGTCGATCTTCAGCGCTCGGCGCATCAGCGGCTCCGCCTCCACCAGCCGGTTCGTGGCCTGGAGCAACGAAGCGAGGTTGTTGAAGTCACGGGCGACCTTGGGATGCTCCGGGCCATAGCTGGTCTCGTCGATCTTCAGCGCACGGCGTATCAGCGGCTCCGCCTCCCCAAGCCGGTTCGTGGCCTGGAACAGCTGCGCGAGGTTATTGAGGCGGATGGCGACATAAGGATGCTCCGGGCCATAGCTGGCCTCGTCGATCTTCAGCGCACGGCGTATCAGCGGCTCCGCCTCTCCAAGCCGGTTCGTGGCCTGGAGCAACGTCGCGAGATTGCTGAGGCGAATGGCGACATCCGGATGCTCCGGGCCATAGCTGGCCTCGTCGATCTTCAGCGCACGACGCATCAGTGGCTCCGCCTCCGCCAACCGGTTCGTCGCATGGAGCAAATGCGCGAGGTTGCTGAGGCGGATGGCGACATCGGGATGCTCCGGGCCATAGCTGGCCTCGTCGATCTTCAGCGCACGGCGCATCAGCGGTTCCGCCTCAACCAGCCGGTTCGTCGCATGGAGCAACGAAGCGAGGTTGTTGAGGCGGATGGCGACCTTGGGATGCTCCGAACCATGGCTGGCCTCGTCGATCTGCAACGCGCGGCGTATCAGCGGCTCCGCCTCCCCAAGCCGGTTCGTGGCCTGGAGCAACTGTGCGAGGTTGCTGAGGTGGCTGGCGACATTGGGATCCTCCGGGCCGCGGATGTCCTCGTCGATCTTCAGCGCACGGCGCATCAGCGGCTCAGACTGAGCATGGAGAGCTTTGGCACTGAGCAGCACCGACAGATTTCCCAGCAGCAAAGTCAGCCTCTGCGGCGCTGTCTCATCCGGCGCGTGCTGGCACAGGGCCAGTGCGTGGGGCTGGAGCGGGGTCCACCGAGGCCAGGTGCGGACGTCTTGCGGTTCGCCGAGGCGGTCACCGGCTATGAGTTGAAAGCCCACCTCCAGCGCGGCGGAGCACTCTTCTGCGGTGGCCGTAAGGCGGGTGACGTGCTGGACGAGACGGTGGAGCTTGAAGCGCGGCGGCTCGTCGTAGCGGGTGAGGAGGCTGAATTTTTCGGCCTGGGCGAGGGCATTGAGGGCGGCGCGGTGAATAGATTTGACCTCAGGGCTGGTATCGGGGGCGTCTTCGAACAGGAACTCGGGGATGGGATCTGGCGCGAAGTGGGAGAAGACGAGGAGCCAGAAGCGCGCCTCGGGAGAGAGCCGGTCGAAACTGGTCTTCCAGGTGATGAGGACGGGGCGCGGGGCGAGGATTTCTGGGCCGGCGTAGGGGATGGTGAGGGTGCTGAACCACTCGAGCAGGCCTGCTGCCTCCTGCTCGTAGCGGGCGAGGTATTGGGCAAAGGTGATGCGCTGCTCATTGATGTAACCAGCGGCCTGATGCAGGGCGAGAGGGAGGCCCTCCATGAGGCGGGCGAGGGCGAGGGCCTGGGCTTCATCGTCTGCGGCTGTGCGTCGTTCATCATTCGTGAGCTGCAGGAGGAGAGAGGTGGCATCGGCGTCGCTGAGGACGGAGAGGTCGAGGGTGGCGACCTGTCTGGAAAAGCCGTGGAGGCGGGAGGTGATGAGGACGTGGCCGTGGTGAAGCTGGTCGAAATACGCGGTGAGCGCGAGCGCGGCGGCTTCGTCGTCCACATTGTCCACGATGAGGAGCCAGTCGTGGTGGGTGGTGAGCCATTTGAGAACGGCGGCGGTGCGGGCGGCCTGCTCGGGTGGGAGTGCTCTGGCGTCTGCGATGGGGAGGACCTCGCAGAGAGCGGCGAGGCCGGAGTCGAGCCGCTCGGGGGAGTCGCCATTGACAAAGAGGAGGGCGGAGTAGTGGTGCCGGTGGCGGTGGGCGTACTCGACTGCGGCGTGCGTTTTGCCCAGGCCGCCGAGGCCGCCAATGCCGGTGGCCACACGCTGCCGCTGGGTGATGGCGGTGGCGTGCGTCTTCTTTTCCAGAGAGGCGTGCAGCTCCTTGAGGAAGTCCTCCCGGCCAAGGAATATCTGGCCGATGTAGCCGCCGGGGAGATTGGAGGGGGGAGTGGTGAATGACGAATGGCCGGGACCAGAGCCGGTGCCGTCATGGCGGGCCAGACGCTGGAGGATGAGCTGGGCAAATTGCTCGGGTGTTTTGTCATCGAGCTCCACAAACCCCGCGAGTCCGTAGAGCCCCCTGCCCTCCGCCTTTTCAAAGCGGGAGAGCATCACCGTTTTGGCGAGGTCGTGCTTGATGAGACCGTAGATGGCGCGCCACTCCAGCCCGCACCACTCTTTGCCCAGATACCCGGGGCAGAAGATGACGACGATGAGATCGGTCTGCTCATGATACAGCTGCGGCAGATCCCAGGCGAGGTCGGCATGGGCAAACTCGGCCTCGTAATATTTGTCGTAGAGAATCTTGTCCTTTCCCAACTGCGCCGCGAGGATCTCGGCGACCTGCGCGACGAAAGGCCGGTGCTCTCCGGCAAAGGAGAGGGCGATGCGAAAGCGTTTGGAGGACATGCTTAAAAAGACTGCCGCATCCAAGCAAAGCAGGATGATTTGGCGAGAGGAAATTCAGGAGAGAAGAGCCGAGGTGTGAACACGGTGAGCCCCCCGCATCTCTGCGGCAGCCTGCAGCCTCCGCGCCGAAGACGCAGCGCGAAACGGCTGCGATGCTTCCCAGCGGCAGCGGAGCATTGACCTAGTGAGGTTCGAGTCCTTGCGGGGTAGCCAGCCCCCTCCTCACAACATCTTCCACTCCACGGTCGCGGCTTGTTTGGCGGTCATGCCTTGTTTCTTCAGTACGCGGGCCAGGAGGCGGGCGTCGAGATCGTCCTGCTCCACGGGGGTGAGCTGGGCCCACTGCTTGGTCACGTCGTGCCGGGAGCGGCAGAGGCAGTCGTAGCGGGCGAGGGCTTCCACCAGGGCGGTGGCGCTTTTATATCCTAGTTCATTGGCCCTGAGCTCCAGAGCGTCGGCAAGGGAATGACTGAGGCGGAAGGTTTTGGTTCGGGAGGCGGACATAGGTGTTTTTTCACAGAGGTTGTAATACAGGCACAATGTTGCGTCATGGAGAATCGGATACTATTTTGTTCACATGAACAGCTCATTGATGAATCCTGCGGCACCGCGGTGCACGAGCGCCTTTGCCCCACCGGCGGCAGAGCGGAAGTGTGCGTGGATTAGGCATTCTGTCCAGTCGATGACGTGCCTCTGGATGAGATGCCATCCGCAGATCCTCCCTTTCGCCCGTGTGAATGACACCCGCCTGAACCGGCATTCATCCTCGATCAGCTCCAGGCCTAGAGTGCGATGGCTGTTATGGCTTCCACTGCGCAGCCGGGCCTTTTGTGGCTCTTTGGCGTTATTTTTTCTTAGTTTGGCTTTCTGCGTCGCTTGGGCTTTTTCGATGCATTGACGTCAGCATTTTACTTTGCACGGTTCTATTTTCATGAAGGCTTTGACCACTTCTTTCTCCGTCGCGCAGGCACGCCGCTGCCAGGGCCTGCCGGGCGGCATTCAGAGCGCCGGCGCCATGCGTCTGCCGCAGGCGGCGGGCGTGGCGGGTGCGCCG
>DDFC01000042.1 GCA_002336895.1 Verrucomicrobiaceae bacterium UBA1938
GTAGCGCGTGCCAAGGGGCTGGTAGGGCACCGCTGTGCCGGGGCCGAAGTTTCGGGTCTGTGGTATCGCAGGCGCTGAAAAAGGTGCGCCGTCCTTGGAATGTGGAAAGGCGGGGAGACGTGGAGGTGATGATCACCACCTTAAGATGGCATCAAGACTCCTTCTCAACTGCTGGTGGTATTGGACTTCCTCCATCTCCACTTCGCTCCGGTTCCAAATTCAGACGCAAGCCATGCTGCTGATAATCCTTCACCGGCATGCAGCCGACATGCGGCGACTGGATGACAGACCTGTCTTCAAGGAATCGTGGTATAAGCAGTGCTTCGCGCCAAGGGCAGCCTTGGAGCTGATTTAGCGTTCGGTGGAGGTTTTTTGTCCCTCAGCCCAGCGGATGGCGAAGTAGGCGAGCTCGCCGCTCTCGTTCATGCCCAGCTTGGTGCGGATGTTCATCTTGTGCACGTCCACAGTCTTGGTGCTGATACGAAGAGCTTCTGCAATCTGCCCGGTGGTCTTTCCCTGGCCGATGAGCACAAACACCTCAAATTCACGATCACTCAGCTCAGATATGGAGTCCTTGGGCTCGGCGGAATGGCCTGAGGAAAATGCCTTGAGGATTTCCTCGGACATCTCCTCACTCACGGCGATGCCTCCGGCCGCCACACGATGGAGAGCCTGCTCCAGATCCTTTTGTGGAGCGCTTTTCATGACATAACCCCTTGCTCCAGCCTTTAGTGCGCGCTGGGCATAGAGTTTTTCATCATGCATGGAAATGGCTATCATCGGCATCTTTGGGCGGAGCAGGCGAAGATCTTTGATCAGTTCCAGCCCGGAGCGGTCCGGCAGCGATATGTCCACCACCAGCACGTCAGGCGTGTCTTCGTCCACTTTGCGCATGGCTTCAGAGGCGTCTCCCGCCACCCAGGCAAAGGCAAGGTCTGTGGCGTTTTCGACGAATAGTCGCCAGCCTTCACGCATCATGGTGTGGTCGTCCACAATGGCTACACGGGTGACGGTTGAGGGCGATTTTACTTTCATAAGCACAAGGGGGTGGGGGTTCGCTGTGAAGCGGTGTTCAAGGATTGTTTAACGGAATGCGCACAATGGCAATCTGGAAATCCCGTGTTCCTGCCTCGCTCGTTCTTTCCAATGTTGCAGAGAGAGTACGCAGGCGCTGGCCCAGCAGATGCAGTCCCATTCCATGCCTGCCCTCCGTGGGTTCGGAAAAGGGGGTTCCATCGTGGATGACGCTCAGCACAACATGTGCATCTTCGGTTCTCAATGTGATGCTGACGACCTGCGGCTTGGAGTGCTTGCAGGCATTGACCACCAGTTCCTGTGCGATACGGAAGAGCAGTTCCCTGGCGCTGTTGGTGAGGCTGCCGCTGACATCGGTGTAGTCCAGCGAGCAGCTCACATTGTATGACTTTTCCGCGAAGCGGATGATGTTTTCAAGGGCGTCCTTGAGGCCGTGTTTCTCGATGCTCACCGGGGCGAGCCCCCAGGCCATGCTGCGAGCGATGACCGTCGATTCAGAGAGCTCCTCTGCCACCTGCCCCGCCAGGCGGGCTGTCTTGCCCTCGCTGTCCTTGATCATTCCCCGCACCACCTCGGCTTTCATCTTGGTGGCGGAGAGGCGCTGGCAGAGATCGTCATGCACGTCCTTGCCGATTTTGCGGCGCTCCTGCTCGGCAGCCTCCAGCACCATGTTTTCAGCCATGCGGAGCTTTTCCATGGTGCCTGAAAACTCCCGGGAGATCATGGAGAGCTCATCATTTCCCTGCAGCACTTCGGGCGGGCCTTTGCCATTGGTGGCATCTCTCAGGATGTCCATGACCTTCCTCACCCGGCGTGTCACCAGCTCATCCAGCACAAACCACAGCAGCATGCAGGAGCCCAGCAGAACGCCTGCCTGCCGCAGTGACTCGTGCCAGGCTTCCTGGCGCACCAGCTGCAGCGCCAGGGTGGAGTCGTAGCGGATCAGCACCGCAGCACGGCTGGTCGTTTCATAGGTTTCAAAGAATGGCACCATCACCAGGAGGTTTTTTTGGGAGGCATCCCATTCCACGGCCGGCTCCATGGTGCTGAGCACATTGATATGGCGGCGCCAGTCCTCCGCCAGAGGAGTCTGCAGCACATTCATGTGATACCACTGCATGTGCGTGGCACATGTCACGAGGCCCTCCTTGTTGCACACCAGGCCCAGATCCATGTCGGGGGAAAGCGAAACGTAGGACATCTCAAGCTCGGCGGCGCGCTCCTGCTGCTTGCGCGAGAGGTGTTGCAGCAGGCCTGCCAGACGGCTGCCGGTGTCTGCCGCCTCCTGCGTCATGCGTTCTATCTGGTGCTGTGTCAGCCAGTCCTTGTTGCGCCAGTTGTTAAACAGGATCATCATCAGGCCGAAGAGCAGCACGCTCAGGGTGATGCGGCTTTGGATGGAGTGGAAAAAGTTCAACGGAAGGCCTCCTCGCTGACGGAAGTGTTGATCCACGCGCCGCCAGCCGGCTTCGTGAGGATGACGCCATCACGCAAAAGAGATTCCTGCATCTGCTGCGCCATTTGAGGCAGTCTTTTCAGCATCTCCATGCTCTCGGTTTTGGTCAGATTACGCAGCTTGTCGAGACACGACCGGAGCTCGTCAGGCTCCAGCCGCTCGCGGCGCTGCACCACATCCATGCCCGGAAATGGTGTTTGAGACCATATCTGCGCCGCCATTTCAGACTGGATCTTGAGCAAAGACACGAGGTCTTCACGAGATTTGGTGCAAGCACGATCTGAGGCCACCAGCAGGTGCACGATGGGGACCTTCAGCTTCGTGGAGTCATACAGGCAGTGCAGATCCGAGCGTTTCAGCCGTGTCAGCCATGGCTCGGCGGCCACTGCGGCATCCACCTGGCCACTCTGGAGTGCCAGCTCCATTTCTGACTGGAGCATGGGCACAGTCTCGATGTCCTTCATGGTCAGACCGGCATTTTCCAGCGCACTAATCAGCAGATAGATGCCGGAACTGCGCTCTATCCCCACGCGCTTGCCCTTGAGATCTCCCAACTGCTGCATGGGCTCCCGGGTTAAGATGGCATCGGCACCGGCCGATTGGTTGAGCACCATGAGCACCTTCAGTTTCTGCCCGGCATCCCGCATGCGCATGAGCCCCTCCAGTGTCACCACCACCACATCTGCCGCGCCACTGCCAAAGGCCCGCATTACAGCGGACGACCACGGAATCTCCATGACCTGAAAGCGGTCCGGAGGCAGCATCTGCATGTCTCCAGCCAGCAGCAGGGGCTCTGCAGCCGGCCACATTCCGGGAGCGATCCGCAGCCGGGGCTGGTCCTCCTCATACGGGGTGAATGCCGCCACGATGAGCAGCACCGCGCAGATGGGGGGCAGCAGGCGTTGCAGCAGGACCTTCGGGATCTTCATCGGTTTATCTTGCTATAAATGCGGCAGGGCTGTCCATCTTTGCTTGCGCAGGATATGCGATTTGTGATTTCTTTCTCGCCCGCAAATGCGCATCCGTTAAGATAATGCTTTATGACCACTGCCCCGACCGCCATTACCCGTCGTCGTTTCCTGGCTTCCAGTGCTGCTGCGCTGGGCTTTCCCACCATCATACCGGCCACCGCTTTGGGCAAAGGGGGCCGTCCTGCGCCCTCAGAGCGCATCACGGTTGGCGCCATCGGCTGGGGTACGATCGCCAGCGACTGGACGCCCACCTTTCTAAACAATGACAAATGCCAGGTCATCGCCGTGGCTGACCCCATGAAGGAATACGGCCACTACGGCTACGACGGCAAAAAGACCGGGGGGCGTGAGGCTGGGCGCAAGGTTATTGATGCGCACTATTCTCAGTCCTCCAACAAGCCTGCCAAGGGCTGCACTGCTTATGCTGACTTCCGTGAGATGATTGAGAAGGAGGACATCGACGCCGTGCAGGTATCCACCCCGGACCACTGGCACGCCTACATGGCCATCTATGCCGCGCGCAAGGGGCTGCACATCTATGGCCAGAAGCCGCTGGCGCTGAATGTGGCCGAAGGCCGCCGCATGAGCGATGAAGTGGCCAAGGCCGGAGTCACCTGGCAGACGGGCAGCCAGCAGCGCAGCGACCAGTACTTCCGCCTCGCGTGCGAGCTGACGCAGAACGGCCGCATCGGCAAACTGAAGCGCGTGCGTGTGGGCCTGCCCGGCGGCCACAACAACTGGAACGGCATGGCGGACCAGATCAACCCCGCGCCGCTGCCGCCTGACTTTGACTATGAAATGTGGCTCGGCCCTGCGGAGCAGATCGACTACCGCCCGGCGCTTCTCCCGCTCAACTGGCGGCACAACTTCAACTTCTCCGGCGGCATGATCACGGACTTCGGCGCGCATCATATCGACATCGCGCAGTGGGGCATGGGCACGCAGCTCACCGGCCCGGTGGAGCTGCGGAATGTCTCCGGCGTCATGGACAAGGCAGCGCTGTACAACACCGCCACAGACTTCACCTTTGAATGCGTTTATGAAAATGGCGTGGTCATGCATGTGGCCAGCCCTGTGCACAAACTCATGCCTGAGGTGGAGGCCGCGCTGCAAAATCCGAATGCCAAGAAGCCCTTTGACCACGTGGGTGTGATGTTTGAAGGAGACGAGGGCAGGTGGATCTATGTCAATCGCGGCAAGATCACCGCCAGCAATCCCGACATCCTGCGCGAGAAGACGCGCCCCGAGGAAATCCACCTCTACGAAAGCAAGGACCACACGGACAACTTCCTTTCCTGCATCTACGATGGCAAGCCCACAGCCACTCCCATCGAGGTCTCTCACCGCAGCATCAGCATCGCACATCTCGCCAATGTCGCTCTGCGCAGTGGCAGCAGCAGCCTGAAGTGGGATCCGAAAACGGAAACGATCGCAGACAACGCTGCGGCCTCCAAACTGCTCTCCAAAGAGTGGCGCAAGCCCTGGGCGCTGTGATCTCCGAGTGATCTGCCACTACATCTGCGTACATCCTCGCATGCCCACACGACTTCGGACATCTAACTGGCACAGCCTCATTCTGGCAGTCACTTTGACTCTGGGTGCAGCCGTGCCGGCGGGCATGCAGGCGCAGGACACGATCAAGATCGGCCCGCTGAAGCCGCTGGAAACCCTTCCTTCGCTGGGCGGAGGGGGGGCGGTCCCTGCGCCCAGATCCTCGGGTGATTTGGGGCTGGCGCCACCGCCTTCGCTAACGCCGCCACCAGCCCCGGCCGCCGTCCCTGGTCCTGCACCTGGCGTGCCACCACCAGCCCAGGCTGCTGTGCAGGCGCCTGCCGCTCCGCCGCCGCTGCCCACCAGCAGCACGGTCACCATATCAGGGCCTGTCGCGCAGGCCTACCTCTACATCGAGCCGTTTCAGACCCGGTTTGAGGTGATCTTTGATGCCGCCACCGTGATGGACTGGCTGAGCCCCGGAGCAGCTCTGCCGGAGGAGATCGCCCCGGATCAGCAAAAGCAGCTGGCGGACAGCATGGCGGCCCGTGCTTCCGGCTGGTGCAGCATCAGTGCGGGAGACCAGCCACTGCCTGTGCCCCAGCCTCTGGCTGCGGTCATCAAAGGGCTGCCTGGGAATACGCTGCCGCTTAAAGAGGGTGATTCATTAGCCATGAATCAGGCGCTGGTCGGCGTGATGTGGGAGTTTGCCACACCTCCCGGGCCTGAAGAGCTGAACGTCACCTGGAAAGGCTGGATCAAAGGCACGACCAAGCTGCCACTGCGTGTCTTTTTCGGATCCCAGAGCGAAAACGGCGAACTGCACTCGTCCTTGAAAACATATCGCTGGCGCAACCAGGGGCGCATGCCTCGCCCGGCGCCTCTGGCTGCGGTGCCGCAGATTGTGCTGCAGGAGCCGATGCGCTTGCCAGCGGGCGGCATTTTCTGGTTCCTGGCGGGGCTGATCTTTTACATCTACCTCAAGGTCAAAGACCGCAAGCTTCCCGGAGGCAGCCTGCCCTATGTGTTTGTGTGGCTTCTAGGCGCGGTGCTCATGAGCCAGATGCTGGTGATCCCCATCCAAACAGGTGAGGGGGCGGCACCTGTCATCACGGAGGTGTCCGAGGCACAGAAGATCGTTTCACCCTTGTTGCGCAATGTTTACCGCGCCTTTGACCACCATGCCGAATCCGAGGTGTACGATGTCCTGGCCCGCAGCGTGGACGGCGAGCTGCTTCGCAGGCTCTACCTGGAAACCATCCAGGCGCTCACTTTGGATGGCCGCGAGGGAACGCGTGTGACCATCGCCGAATTTTCCGCCACAGTGGACAAAGTGCTGCCCAATCCCAAAGGGCCGGGCTTCATGGCAGACTGCAACTGGATGGCACGTGGCATTGTCGGCCATTGGGGGCACAGCCATCCGCGCGTGAACATTTACAATGCCCGCATCACCGTGACTCCGGCAAAAGATGAGTGGAAGCTCACCGGTCTGGAAGTGCAGGAGGTGCGCCGGCTTTAGTGCGCCTTTACTTGTTGAAGTAGGCGGCGCCAATGATGCCAATCAAAACTACGAGCAGCAGCACCAGCAGTATTTTGACAAAGAGAGATGTCTTGCGCTTCACGTGCGGAGTGGCAGCCACGATTCGCTGATACTCCGGAGTCAGGATAAACTTCCCCTGTTTGCCAGCCACCTTCACAAGGATGTAGAGATTGATCAGTGTGCCCAGCGGGAAGCCGAGAAGACCGATGCTCGAAAGTATGATGGTGGGTACACGTGCCCAGCTTTGCAGCCGCCGCAGCCCGTAGGCGGCCACTCCCTGAGTCACGCCTATGGCCAGGAAGAACGCACTTAGCAGCACCGAAGCGGCCTCTCCCTTCACCAGCGCTCCGAAAAGGCCGATGCCCCCCACCAAAACCAGGGCGAATGCACCGAGGTAATACAGAATGCCCACAGACTTGAGCGTCGCCTCGGTATTGATGTGCTCCTCGCGGATGAGTTCATCCTGGGAGGTGGACTGAAGGATCTGGGATTGGGGAGCTGCTTAGGGGTTGATTTCCATTTCCATGGGTCTGTCATGTATCTAATTGTTAAGAAAGTCAATGATGATGTGAATGAGCCGACACAAGCCGCATTCTCGCTGCGTAATTGCCCCATGCGCCTGCCGTTTTTCTTTGCTCTCGCCATTCCAGCCCTTGCCGCCGATCTGCCTCCGGACAAGGGCAGTGCCATCCCTGAAAGCGGCAAACGGCCTGTCGTCATTAACGGGAAATCGAGCCTCGCTCTGCCAAAGCATGATCTGCCTGAGGGCTACCAGTTGGAGGTCGTGGCGGCCTCACCGCTCGTCACTCATCCCATCATGGGTTGTTTGGATGACAAGGGGCGTCTCTTCATCGGCGATGCCGTGGGCGTGAACTGGAACAAGGCCCAGTTGGAAGCCAATCCGCCGAACCGAGTGCTGCTGCTGGAAGACACCGACAAGGACGGCAGCTATGACAAGAGCACGGTCTTTGCCGACAAGATGACTTTTCCCCAGGGGGCCTGCTGGCTGAATGGCTCGCTCTACGTTGGCTCGCCTCCCGGCATCTGGAAGCTCACAGACACGGACAATGACGGGGTGGCTGACCAGCGCGAGATGATTGTGGGCGGGTTTGACTACACAGGAAACGCGGCCGACATCCATGGCCCCTTCCTGCATCCGAATGGACGCCTCTACTGGTGCCACGGTCGCAAGGGACACAAAGCCGTGCAGAAAGACGGCACGCTGGTGGATGAGTCGCTCGCCTGCGGCATCTGGAGCTGCAAGCCTGACGGCAGCGAAGTGGCCTGGCACTCGCTGGGTTGCGGAGACAATCCGGTGGAAGTCGATTTCACCCGCGATGGAGACATCATTGGCGTGCAGAATCTCTACTACACCCAGCCGCGCGGAGACACCATCGTCCACTGGCTCTACGGCGGCGTCTATGAGCGCAGCGACCAGCTCAAGGCCATCGCTCACCTGCCGCGCACGTTGGAAACCATGCCCGTGATGTACAATTTCGGCCACGTGGCGGTCAGCGGCTGTTGCTTCTGGAAAGGGTATCCGACGAACAATACGAGTGCGCAGCAGTTCATGGTCACACACTTCAATACGCAGCGTCTCGTGCGTATGGAACTGACCCCCAGCGGCAGCACCTACAAGGCGGTCGAAAACGAATTCCTCAAACTCTACGACCCCGACATCCATCTCACCGATGTCATGGAAGATCCGCGTGACGGCTCACTCATACTGCTGGACACCGGTGGCTGGTTCCGCATCGGCTGCCCCTCCAGCCTCATGGCCAAGTCGGATCTGCTCGGGGCGGTGTATCGGATCAAGTCCACGAAGACTCAGCTGGCTGCGCACAAGCAGGCAGTTGTCGAATATCCGGGAAATTTGAAGCAGGCGCTCACGGACATCAAATCAGCTGATGCACACACGCGGCTGCATGCGCTGGCTGTCATCGCACGTGCCCAACCTGGAAACAGCTCCGCACAGTCTGCGCTGCTGCACCTGATGGCGGAGAAACTGGATCCGTCGCTGGAGCATGCGGTTATCTATGCAGCTGAACAGCAGAAGGCCGTGAGCGTCCAGGCGCTGAAAGACTGCACTGAGCCGCTGGCGCTGCGCCGCATGCTGCAAGGCTTCGATGCAGAAAATGCGGCGGATCAAGACGCGGCGCTGCAGGTGGCCATGAAGGCGCTGGATTCATCTGATGCCGACCTGGCCGGGGCCGCGCTGGCATTTGCAGCATCTCAGCCTGATGCAGACGTCAAAGGCACGATGCAGCTGAACGCGTGGTTGGATGACGCCCGTCCAGCGCCGCAGCGTCTCAAGGCTCTTTCCGGCTTTTGTTCCATGCTGATCATGAAGCCGGGCGCACAGAACCTCATGACAAAGATGCTGTCACATGCGGCTCCTGAGGTGCGCGGTTCAGCCATTGGCATTCTGGCAGCCCAGACCACTGGAGTCAGCAACGAATCCTGGTTGCCGGCATTGGACAAACTGCTCGCCGAGTCACCCACACCTGCTGTTTTCGACGCCATCAAAAAGCTCAAGAGTCCGCACTTCGATGCCGCGCTTCAGGCCATAGCCAATGACACCAAGCGTCCGCTGGCCATCCGACTCAAGGCGCTGGATGCGGCCAAGTCGGTGAAGCTGACGGGGGAAACGTTTACGATGGTGAAGGGCGTGCTCGCAGATGCCGCCTCGTCCTCGGCGGCCAAGATTCAGGCCGCAGGCATGCTTGCCAGTGCGCCGCTGGCCAAGCCGCAGCTTCTTGAACTGGCGCCGCTCTTTGCCACGCTGGGTCCGGTTGAGCTCAAATCTCTGCTGGGCATCGTGCGCAAATCCAAGGAGCTGGAGGTGGGACGGGCGCTGGCCGCTGAGATCGCGAAGAATCCTGTGATCGCCAGCCAGCAGGAGAGCGCCTACCGCACCGCCTTCAGCGACCAGCCGCCGGAGATTTTCGAAACCATCATCCTGCCTGCCTACAACGCGGCTGTGGCTGCATCAGAGGCCAAGAAGCGCCTGCTCGGGCCGCTGGCGGAAAAAGTCATTGCTTCTGGCAATGCGGCGAATGGGCAGAAGAACTTTGAAATGGGCAAGGGCACTTGCATCGCCTGCCACAAGATCGGCTCCGCTGGGCGACCCATCGGTCCAGATCTCTCCCACATCGGTGCCATTCGCACGGAGCGCGATCTCCTTGAGAGCATCCTCTTTCCCAGCAACACGCTGGCTCGCGACTACGAGGCCCACATCATCGAAACAAGCGACGGGCAGCAGACTCTTGGCGTGGTCAAATCGCACACCGCCGAGGGGCTGCTGGTGGTGGACATCGCCGGTCAGGAAAAGACCATCGCGCATCAGACCATCGCCGGAGACACCACCCTCACCACCAGTCTCATGCCCCAAGGGCTGGACCAGACCATGCCCGAGGCAGATCTGCTCGACCTCGTGGCGTGGCTGCGGAGCTTGAAGTGAGTCAGGCGAGTTATTTTGCTCGGTGAAACTTTTTCCACGCCCCAAATTTGGTCGAGTGCCTGAGCCACATGATGTCTTGCGAAAGAGGCCATAGTAGGAACGTCATCTTTTTCCCGGGGGAAACGTAATGGCTGAAGGTGATCAATAATTGCTGCTCATTGGTGATCTCCACCGCTTCAACTTTGCTCTTCAACTGATGTTCACTGAGCCACTGGCCATTGGAGCTAGTCAGAGTCTCCAGTAGAAAATTTGGTTCATCAAATGTGAGCTGCTCGCGCAATCTGGAATCAGCCGTCACCACTTCTTCCCATTTTCCAGAAACAAGAGCAGATACATCATTCGGTTTTACTATGACAAACATTCCGTCAAACAATGCGTTGTCGTAATTAACCTTCTTGTTGTGAAGGTATTGGGTTAACAAAACCATGATGTGGTGGTATGCCTTGCATTCAGGGTCCTCCATGCCAATCACGAATTCATTTTGGTCAAATCCAATCCTCTTGACGATGACTCCGAGGGCAATGGCACGAATGCACGCGTCACTGTGTTTTGCCCATTTTAGCAGTGCTGTAAGGTCGGAATCCTGGCGCACAGGGACACGGTTCGCCATGCTGATGGTCAGAAAGCTGGCTGAATAAACAGGATGGTTTGGACATTTTGAGGCAGAGCATAGACCGTTGTCTTCATAGGAAACCGGCGCCGGCAGGGCTGATTCCCAACGATGAAACAGGGTGTCGATTTCAGCATGATCGCTTGGTGCCTCCAGAGCCATCATCTGGTAGGAGATGAACATGCAGATGAGCCAGCAAAGGTGGCGAGGAAGGCTGGTGAGTCTTCTCATACGCGGTGGTGGCTGGCTAAATATTCTGGCCTGAATTTAGTTTACTCCGCCAGCAGCATGCGCTTGGCGGCCTGCAGGTGCTTCTTCTGCTCGGGCGGCAGTTCAGGGTATTTGAGCTTCATGCTCTTCATCTCTGCCAGGATGGCGGCGCTGACGATGAGGCGCATGTTCTTCTTGTCGTCTGCCGGGATGACATACCAGGGGCACTCTTCCGTGGCGGTGACGCGGATGGCATCCTCGTAGGCTTCCATGTATTCTTTCCAGTGGGCGCGCTCCCCCACGTCTCCCTCTTCAAACTTCCAGTTCTTGCTGGGGGTGTTGATGCGGTCGAGAAAGCGCTTCTTCTGCTCGGCTTTCGAGACATTGAGGAAGAATTTCAGCACCAGGATGCCGTTGCGCTGGCAGTAGGCTTCAAAGTTGCGGATGTCCTTGAGGCGGTCGGCAAAGAGTTTGTCCAGATTCTTGGTCGTGCTTTCCGGCAGGCGCTGAATCTTGGTCACGATCTCCGGGTGCACGCGGCAGATGAGCACCTCCTCGTAATAGCTGCGGTTGAAGATGCCGATGCGCCCACGTGCAGGCAGTACGCGTGTGGTGCGCCACATGAAGTCATGGTCCAGCTCGGCTGACGTGGGGCGCTTGAAGGCATGCACCTCCACCCCCTGGGTGTTCACGCCGCTCATCACGTGCTTGATGGTGCTGTCCTTGCCGGCTGCGTCCATGGCCTGAAAGACGAGCAGCAGCGCCTGGCGGTCCTGTGCGTACATCTTCTGCTGCAGGTCGTCGATCTCTGTGCGGAATTCGGCGATGAGGGACTCATAGTGCGCGTCATCCCGGTAGAGGCTCTTCACCTTCGTCTTCGCCTTCTTGATGCGGAATTCCTTGCCATCGGGCACGCGGTAGTCGTCGAGGTCGAGCTTGAGCTTCATATGGGAGAATGTGGAATGACGGTACGATTAAGCGCAATGCGGTACAATGAACAGAGGGAAGTGACTGAAGGTTGGCTGGTCTTGACACATCCCCGTCCGGCCTGCAGGCTGCGCAAGGCAGGCGCGTTCTATGCCAAGCTGTGCAGAGAGTCCGCCGCCCGCCTGTGGAAAGTGATGATGTGATGAACGCGCCTCACAAATCTCTTAACTGCACCCATTGCGGCTCGCCGGTACCGGCGGGGCGCGAGGATGGGTTCTGCTGCGCAGGCTGCAGCTATGTCTATGACCTCCTGCATCAGCAGGGGCTGGACTATTTCTACAATCTCAAAGGCTCCGCCGCCCTGCCGCCTGTGGCACCGCAGGCCCTGCGGGAGCGAGACTACGAGTGGCTTCATCTCATGCAGACCACGGCTGATGGCACGGGGGAAGGGGATGTGGCGGAGCTGCGTCTGGCCGTGCAGGGGCTCTCCTGTGTGGGCTGCGTCTGGCTCATCGAGCGGCTGTTTTCCCGCCAGCCAGGCGCGTTGCGCGTGATGGTGGACGTGGTGCATGGGGAGATGCGGCTGATGTGGCAGCGCGGGCAGTTTGATGCCGTGACCCTGGCGCGCGAGTTGCAGAACTTTGGCTATCTGCTGGGGCCGCCGCTGCAGGATGCCGGGCGGAAAGAATCCTCCGGTCTGGCGCGGCGCATGGGCGTGTGCGGCGCCTTTGCCATGAATGCCATGGCCTTTTCCGTGCCCAGATATTTCGACATGCCGCCAGACTTTGCCTTTGCGCACTGGTTTGAACTCGTTGCGGCTTTTTCCGCCACGCTGGCCATGGCGGTCGGTGGCAGCTACTTCATCGAGCGCTCCTGGCGCAGTCTGCGTGCAGGTGTGCTGCATATTGACACGCCAATCGCACTCGGCGTCACCGCTGCCTACGTGGGCTCCATCGGCGGTTGGATCGGTGGCGTGGAGGGGCTGAAGTACTTCGATTTCGTGGCCATCTTTATCTTCCTCATGCTCACCGGTCGCTGGGCGCAGCAAGCTGCCGTGGAGCGCAATCGCCGCCGCCTCATGCGGGACACCTCCATCCCTGAGACGGTAGGCGTTTTGAATGATGAAGGTGCCGAAGAAATGAAGCCGGTGGCGGATCTGCGCGGCGGCATGCCCTTTGTGGTCAAACCCGGACAGACCGTGCCCGTGGCAGCCAAACTGCTCAGCCGGGATGCCTCCGTGAGCCTGGAGTGGATCAATGGCGAGAGCGAGGCCCAGGCCCGCGAAGAAGGTCAGCTGCTGCCCTCTGGCGCGCTCAATATCGGTACCCAGACGGTGCAGGTGGAGGCGGTGGAAACCTGGGAGGACTCCACGCTGCGACGTTTGCTGGATGCGCGCCGGGAGGCTGAGTTTCGCGATCTCAGGCTGGAGCGGCTGCTGCGGGGTTATCTGGCTGTGGTGGTCGTCGTGGGCGCTGCTGGTGCGCTCTGGTGGTGGTGGCATGGGGCTGCTGTGGCGCAGGCGCTGCAGGTCATGATCTCCATCTTTGTGGTGTCCTGCCCCTGTGCGCTGGGCGTGGCGGTGCCGCTGGCGGAGGAGATGGCCGCCTCCCGTGCGGAGAAGCTGGGTGTTTTTGTGCGCACCCTGGGGCTGTGGAAGAAGCTGCTGCGCGTGAAGCGAGTCGTGTTTGATAAAACCGGCACCCTCACCCTGGAGAATCCGGTGCTGGAAAACCCCGAAGTGCTGCGCGGTCTGGATGCCGAGGCCCGTGCGGCTCTGCGGCATCTGGTCACGGGGAACCTCCACCCGGTGAGCCGCAGTCTGTTTGATGCCGTGGCCTTTGCGGCAGATGTCAGCAATCCCATGACGGGAATGGTGAAGGAAACCGTGGGCCACGGGCTTTCCTTTGTGGACGCGGCCGGGCAGGAGTGGCGGCTGGGCAGGCCCGAGGTGGCAGGTTCTGGAGATGCCGTGCTGACACGAGACGGCTCAGTGCTGGCGGCCTTCCGCTTCCGCGATGAGCTGCGTGCAGAGTCTGTGCAGGAGGTGCGCCAGCTCAGGGCACGGCAGATCGAGGTCTGTGTGCTCAGCGGAGACCGCGCTCACAAGGTGGCCGACATCGCCCGCAAGCTGGAGCTGCCGCAGTCCTGCTGGCAGGCCGAGCTGACGCCTGAGGCCAAGGCGGCCTGGCTGCGCGAGCGCAACCGCGATGACACCCTCTATGTGGGAGACGGGGCCAATGACAGCCTGGCCTTTGATGCCGCGCTGTGTGCTGGCAGCCCGGTCACGGGACGCAGCTTTCTGGAGCAGAAGGCGGATTTCTTCTTCCTGGGCCACAGCCTGCGTTTTGTCAGCGGCTTGCTCACCGTGGCGCGCATGCACCGTCTGGCGACGCGCCGTGTCTTTGCCTTCTCCGTGAGCTACAACATCGCCACCGCCATCGCGGGGCTGGCTGGGCATCTGGACCCTCTGGTGGCGGCGGTGCTCATGCCGCTGAGCTCTCTCTGCACCCTCTCGCTGGTGGCCTGGACTTTCCGCCGGGCCACCGCCCAGGCGCGCAGGGCAGGGGGGCTGTCGGCTGAGCTGGACGCCGTGCCTGCCACGGTCTGAGTTTCTCTTTGGGACCTTTCAGGGCACGAAAAAGGGCGGGTTGTTCACCCGCCCTTTTTAAATGGATTCTTTTCCCTAGGCTGGATTAGACAGCGGCGGTGACGGCAGGGGCTTCAGCGGCACCAGGAGCCTTTGGCATGGTGAAGCGGTAGCGGATCTTGCCACGCTTGGCAGCGGCACGGGCCTTGCGCTTGGTGCGCTCCTTGGGGGTCTCGTGCGCACGCAGGCGGCGGACTTCTTCAAGGATGCCGTCCATTTCAAGGCGGGTCTTGAGGCGTTTGAGAGCGCGGTCAACGGGCTCGCCTTTACGGATCTGAATTTCGGTCATAGACGGGGTCTGGGTAGGTTTGGGAAAAGGGCCGAGAAAGTAGGGGAATGAGGGCGGACGTCAAATGGAATGTGACCTCAAACGATGAGAGTCTGCTCGCGGTCCGGACCCACACCCACGAGGGAGATGCGGGCGCCGGTCAGCTCCTCCATGCGCTTGAGGTAGGCCTTGGCCAGCGGCGGGAGGTCGGAGAACTTCTTGATGCCGCTGAGGTCCTGCTTCCAGCCCTGGTGGGTTTCATACACCGGCACGCAGGCAGCCAGATCGGCGGCGGTGCTGGGCGGGTAATGGATGGTCTTGCCACGCAGGGTGTAGGCGGTGCAGATCTGGATGGTGTCCAGACCGTCGAGGCCGTCCAGGTTGGTGATGGCCAGTTCGTCCGCCCCATTGAGCATGACGGCGTAGCGCACCAGCACGGCGTCCAGCCAGCCGCAGCGGCGGGCACGGCCGGTGGTGGCGCCAAATTCGCGGCCCATGTTGTGCAGCATGTCGCCGATGTCGTCGTTTTCCGTCACGAAGGGGCCGCTGCCCACGCGGGTGGTGTAGGCCTTGCCAACAGCCACCACCTTGTCGATCATGCGCGGAGGCACGCCGGAGCCCGTGCAGGCACCGCCGGAGGTGGTGTTGGACGAGGTGACGAAGGGGTAGGTGCCGTGGTCGATGTCCAGGTAGGTGCCCTGTGCGCCTTCAAAAAGCAGGTTTTTGCCCGCCTTGATGGCTTCGTGCAGGTACACCGTGGTGTTGGTGATGTGCGGGGCCAGCGCCTTGGCGGCATCCAGCATTTCCTTCACGGTTTCTTCCACGGGCACGAGTTCGACTCCGAGTTCGGCAAAGGTGGCGTTGTGGCGGGCCAGGCGGTCGCGGAGTTCTTCTTCAAAGATCTCCGGCTGGGTCATCAGGATGGTGCGCAAGCCGTCGCGTTCGACTTTGTCCGCATATGCAGGACCAATGCCGCGGCCGGTGGTGCCGATCTTCTTGTCTCCACGCTTGGCTTCGCGGGCCTTGTCTAGGCCACGGTGGTAGGGCATCACCAGGTGGGCGGTTTCGCTGATCAGGAGATTTTCCGGGGTGATCGTCACGCCTTGGCCACGAAGTTTGGCCATTTCTGCGAGCAGGCCGATGGGGTCCATGACCACGCCGTTGCCGATGACGCAGGTTTTTTCCTTCCAAAGGATGCCGGAGGGGATCAGGTGCAGGATGTACTTGGTGCCGCTGCTGATGACGGTGTGGCCTGCGTTGTTGCCGCCTGCGGCGCGCACCACGACGTCTGCTCCTTCGGTGAGGTAATCAACGATTTTGCCTTTTCCTTCATCGCCCCACTGGGCGCCGACAATGACTGTATTGGACATGGATTCTTTTTTCAGGGGATGGCGGTGCCTTGGGGAAGGGGCCGCGAGGGGTTTTTTAGTGACGCGCTGGCTGTGCCACGGCGGTGTGATGACCGCTGGAATGTCCAGACGCGAAAGGTCCGGAACGCGAGCGCGTGCTCAGGTGATGTTTACGGATGTTTCGGTCTCAGTTGTTTCCCATTAGATTGGCAAAATACACAGCGGCACCGCATGCCAGAAGGCCGGCCACTCCCAGCAGGGTCAGCAATGCGCCGCCTGGGTTCTTTTCCTTCACCTTCGGGCCAAAGCCCTGGCGCAGCTTGCCGTTATAGGGCTGGCTGCCGTAGCCACCGCTGGCGGGCGCGGAGACCATGATCGTGGGGGCGGAATAGACATCCTCTTCAGCGGCTTCGTCTCCGAGGAAAACGCAGTTGACGTTTCCGAGCTGGAAAGCGCCGCCTGCGGTGAGCTGAATGCTGTCAACGCGGGAGCCGCCGAGTTTGGTGCCGTTGGTGGAGCCGAGGTCGGTCAGGGTCCAGCTGCTGCCGTCGAAGGAGACTTCACCATGATGACTGGAGACGGATTCGTCGGCGATCACGAGCTGATTGTCATCAGCGCGGCCCAGCGACATGCGTTCGGAGTCGAGTTCGAGGGTGCCGGAAGCACCTTCAGGAGTGGTGAATTGAATTCGGGGCATAACAGCGCAGTTCTAGCAGGCCGGGGCTGGAGTGGCAAGAGGGATTCACACGAGCTGGCTGCGGGCTTGCGCGGGCCGGTGTTCTCCGCTAGGGAGAGGGGCAACCATCCCCGCCACCACTGTGACCCAAATTTTTGAAATCCTCGGTAAATTCGACACTGAAAGCGACTGCCACAAGCTGCTGTACGCACCGCATCCGCTGCCGCTGAAGTACCGCGAGGGCCGGGTGTACAAGATCGAGTTTGAGGGGGATGAGGCCGCACTGAAGGCCTTTGTGGACAAGGTGCTGATCGACCCCATCAGCCAGGAGGCCCGCGTGGGCGGAGAGCCCGCGTTTGCCAAGGCGGCTTTTGTGCTGGAATACGGCATGAAAGGCGCGGCGCTGGATCTGGAGAAAGAGATGATCCTCAACTACTACCGTGGCACACCCAATCCGGGCTTTGAGATCAAAAAGCTGACCCTGCGCACCCGCATCTATGTCTTTGGCGAAGGCGCAGAGCCTGCCCAGTTTGTGCGCGACATCGTGAATCCTGCGATCCACACGCACGAAGTGCTCAAGGCAGCCGCCTGATTTTGAATACCTGAGCCGCGCCCGATAGCAGGCGCGCGCAAGCGGCGTTGGTGGTTCACGCCATGAATCCAACCACCACCAACCAACGACTCCTTTCCCTCGATGCGTTTCGAGGGTTCATCATGCTGCTGATGGCCTCCTCGGGCTTCGGCATAGTGCAGATGGCCGCGGCGCATCCGGGCACCCTCTGGGAGTTCATCAAGCCTCAGTTTGCCCATCAGGACTGGCAGGGCTGTTCGTTGTGGGATCTCATTCAGCCGAGCTTCATGTTCATGGTGGGCATGGCAGTGCCGTTTTCCTACGCCAAGCGGCGTGAGCGCGGTCAGTCCTGGTTTGGCATGGCTAGGCACGCGCTCGCTCGGTCCATCCTGCTGGTGGCACTGGGCGTCATGCTTGCCACGCGCTCGGCGGACAAGCACACGGTCTTTCTCTTCACCAATGTGCTGGCGCAGATCGGGCTGGGGTACTTCTTCCTCTTTCTATTTTCACGCATGGGCTGGGAGTATGTGCTCTCCGCCATCATTCTCATCCTGGCGGGATACACTTGGTTCTTTGTGAATCACCCGCTGCCCTCGGCTCAGGATCTGGCCGCCATCTCAGGCATGAAGGGCACGGAGCGTGCCGTGCTGCAGGGCTTTGCCGGGCACTGGAGCATCCACACCAACGCCGCTGCGGCCTTCGACCGCTGGTTTCTCAATCTGCTGCCGCAGGCGCAGCCCTTTCAATACAATGTCGGCGGCTACCAGACGCTGAATTTTGTGCCTGCCCTGGCCACCATGCTGGGCGGCGCACTGACTGGCAGCTTTCTCATGCGCAGCGCCAGGTCCGACAAGAGCAAGTGCGCCACCCTCTTCATCACCGGCATCCTGCTGGTGGTGCTGGGAGTGGTGATGGACGTGCGGGTGCTGCCCGGTGTGGGCCCACAGCTGGACCAGTACACGCTCCTGCCCGTGGTGAAGCGCATCTGGACGCCCTCCTGGGCGGTGCTCAGCGGCGGCTGGGTGCTCATCCTGCTCTCCATTTTTTATCTTGGGGTGGAGATCCTCGGCATGCGGCGTCTGGTGTTTCCGCTGGTGGTCGTGGGCATGAACAGCATCATCATTTACCTGCTGCACAGCCTTTGTGCCGGATGGATTCAGGAGAACCTGCACAAGCACCTGCCTGAGACGGCTTTCCCCGCCTACTGGGCTCCCGTGATTGACCGCTGCGGTGTTCTATTTGTCCTTTGGCTCATCTGCTTGTGGCTGTATAGGCAGAAAGCATTCCTCAAACTGTGACTCTCAGATTCCTCCTCCCACTCTCTGCGTGCGCCTCTCTGGCTGCCTGCCAGACCAAGCCTGCAGCCTCTGCCACGACTGCGCACAATCTGAACGAGGACCGCTACCATCAGGCGGGGCTGGTGACGGCGGTGGACCTGCAGCATGCCGCCGAGTGGGAGAAGCTCATTCATGAAGGGATGGGGGTGCCGGCCAGCAAGATCGAGGTGCAGCCGGGCGTCGGTGTCACCACGTTGACCATTCATGATCTGGCCAACCGGGCGGATGCTGAAAGCGTGGCCCAGGAGCTGCGTGCTCTCGCCGAAAAGAAGAAGGACAAATTTGGCACGACCAAGGTGGAGGTGCGGCTGAACAACGCCCCGGCCACCATCAATCCCTTTGTGCTGCCCACCGAGGCACCACAGGGGCAGGTCAGTCCAGGCCTGGATCTCCCAACGATTTCATTACCGCCATTCCGCACCGACGGCCGCTGAGCAGCGCGCCGTTGATGGAGACGTTTTCACACCAGTCGCCACAGCGGTAGAGGCCGGGCTGGATCACGCTGGAGAGCGGGCCTGTGCCCAGGCGCAGCTGGCGGCTTTCCGGCTGGGCGTGGCGGATCTGGTAGGTGCGCAGGTGTCGCCAGCGGGAGACGACCTTGTCGCCAAACCAGCGGCACATCTGCTCACGCACCACCTGCTCCAGCTCGGTGCTGGAAGGTGCACCGATGATGGAGGCTGAGATGAGATGCTGTCCGGGCGGCGCATAGTGCGGGGAGACGCGGGAGAGCACCAGCACGCTGTTCACCGGGCCGCGGCCGTCGCCGTCCAGATGCAGGATGGCATCTCCCGGCGGCAGTTCATCCGTGGCAAAGTAAAGGCACGTGGTGGAGCGGCTGGGCAGCAGCGGCGTGTTGTTTTCCTCGGAGGGAAGAAGGCGGCTGGCCACCTCTTCGCCCACGGCCACGATGACGTGATCCGCCTGCATTACCTCCCCGGTGTCCAGTGTCACTTCTCCGGCGCGCACGGCGGAGACGGGTGCGTTCAGTCGCAGGCTGCCCGGCGGCAGGGACATGGCCAGCTGCTCGGGAATGGACTGCATGCCACGTGCCGGCAGGGCGGTGCCTGCACGGTCAAACATGGAAAACAGGAAAAGCATCATTCGCGCGCTGGTGCGCAGATCCTTCTCCAGAAAGATGCCTCCAAAGAACGGGCGGAAGAAGCGGTCGATCATGTTTTCCGAGAAGCCGAAGTCGCGCAGGTAGTCCTCGGACTCCATTTCAGGCAGCTCCAGCGGAGGCTCACGCAGGCCAAAAACCTCCTTGCGCAGCAGCAGCGTGGTCCATTTGTCACGCAGTGTGGCCACTTCCTCGCCCATGTTTTTAAGGGCTGCAAGCGGGTGTGCCAGCGGATCCGCCATGCGGTGGAAGCGGTTTTTCACAAAGACATCGGCACCACGGTAGATGGGCCTGAGGTCCAGCGCTTCATAGTCCAGCACACGCCGTGCCTCGGGGTAGGCGGGCAGGAAGATCTGAAAGCCGCGGTCCAGCAGGAAGCCATCCACCTTGTCCGTGCGCACGCGGCCGCCCACGGCGTTGGAGGCTTCCAGGATCATGAAGGGGCGTCCGGCAGCCGCCAGCACGCGGGCACAGGCCAGCCCCGCTAGGCCGGCGCCGACAATCACGATTCTGGGCTGCACATCACTCATTCTGAACTATTGCGCGCCCATCTATGGAGATGCCTTTTAGCTTTGCAAGCGCCGGAGGCGTGGCAAGCATGGGGCATGCCAGCACATCGCATCCTCATCCTCGGCGCCACCGGTGGCCTGGGGCGTGCTTTGCAAAGTCATTTTCAGCCAGGATATGAGGTCTCCACTCTCGGCCGCTCGGAGCTGGATCTGGAGCGCACGGATGCCATTTCCGCCACTCTGGCGGCGCGGGAGTTTGATGTGCTGCTGAATGCCGCAGGGCTTACCAGTCCGGACGTGTGTGAAGTCGAGCCTGAGTGTGCCCATGCGCTGAATGTGGCGGCACCACGCGCCATCGCGGAGTGTTGTGAGGCAAAGCGTGCACGCATGATCCACTTCAGCACGGACTATGTCTTCAGCGGTGAAGAGCGGGAGATATGGAGAGAGGGGGATGAGACAGAGCCTGTGAACGTCTACGGCCGCACCAAGCTGGCTGGAGAGCAGGCGGTGCTCGGCGCTTCTCCAGGCGCGCTTGTGGCGCGTGTGTCCTGGTTGTATGGGCATTACAAGGCCAGCCATCCAGACAACGTCATTCTAAAGGCGCTGCAGACCGATGACCTGAGTGCTGTGGCTGACAAGATCTCAGTGCCCACGAGCAATGCGGACATCTGCCACTGGGTCGAGCAGCTTATCGTCAGTCACCCCGACATCTCCGGCCCCCTGCACCTGTGCAACAGCGGCACTGCCACCTGGCATTCGTGGGCGGAGGTCGCTCTGAAGATCGCGCAGCACCTAGGGCTGCCGGTGAAGACCACACGTGTGCGGCCCATTGCTCTGGCCAGCCTGACGCAATTCAAAGCCCGGCGTCCTCTGAAGACGCTGATGAGCAATGCGCGGCTGCAGGGTATTCTGGGCATGGAAATCCGCAGCTGGCAGGATGCACTGGAGGAATATCTGGTGGAGAAGCATCAGTCCAAATGACCACTCCCGCCTCCGCCATGACCCGCTGCGATGTGCTGCATGAGGACCGCTTCCTCATTGTGGTGAACAAGCCCCATGGCGTGCTCTCTCATCCCAACCCGAAAGGCGGCAAAACGCAGACTTCAGCCTTTGAGGGCAGCTATGATGCGGGCCGGCGCTGCTTCAAAACAGCGGCCGGAATGGTATGGCTGCTGCACCGCCTGGACCAGGACACCTCGGGCGTGCTGCTGGGGGCCAAGGATGAAAAAACGGCGGCTGCATGCCGTGCTCTCTTTGAAGCCGAGCAGGTGCGCAAAAAATACCTGGCCCTTTGCAGCGGCGGTGGCGCGCTGAAGCCCGAGGGCGTGTGGCTCGACCATCTGGTGACCGCCCACGAACGCAATCAGGTGCGCACCGCTGTGCGCCACGGCCAGCGCCCCAATGCCGAGGCGAAATACCGCGTGCTGGAGCGCAGTGCGCTGTATCGCATGCTGCTGCTGGAGGTGGAGCTGATCACCGGCAAGACGCATCAGATCCGCGTGCAGGCCGCCTCACGCCAGATCCCGCTGGTGGGGGACGATGTGTATGGCTCCTTTGAGCTCAACCGCAAGCTGCGCAAATCCATCCTGGCCAAAAGGCTCTTTCTCCACGCGCATCAGCTCAGCCTGAAGCATCCCGCCTCAGGCCAGCCACTCACCATCACCGCGCCGCTGCCTCCAGACCTGAGTGCAGTGCTGGAGGCGGCGGGGATGAAGGGAGTGCAGTAGCCCTTTTGCTCAGCATCTTTGGTGACGCTGTATGCCGTTTGAATAAAACCGCATCAATCACAACACACGTCCCTGATAGTAAAGCTGTCCAAGCCTGGCCTTTGCAATCTCAGGACTCGACAAGACACTGCGCCATATCGTTCGGATGCGATCATCCGAGAATGCCTTGTGAAACCTGATCTCAACTCTATCTGACATCACAAGTCCAGCCAACGCATTACCGCCATAGTCATCCTCGTAACTCAATCCGTGTGATTTGGTGTCGCGATGCTGCTGTGTCGCCGGAAAGAAATAAATGCCGCTATCGTTGAGGATGAACTTCAACGTTCCCTGCACCTAGTCTAGCAAATGGGCGTTGATAAATTGCATGGTGCGAGGTGGTTTAATTGCGAACAAATTTCCAGGCATTTTTTGCTCAAGGGCATCTACTGGCTCGCTCAGGATCGCAGGAATGTACCCTTTCGTGTTAGGCTAGGTCACTTCGTGACTCCAAATGTTCCATCTCATGCTCAACCAAGTATCCGTCAGTTCCGTAGAACCGATACAATACTCTCGGCTCAAGCTGTTGCTTCACGGACTCCAGATGCGCTACCGCACTCGGAAATGCCCCAGCGTCAGTGAAGTCACGGCAAAACCACTCCATGTCTTTGTATCCGGACTCACCCAGCTCAATGGTGAGCGAGATGCCGTGAAACGTACACCGCGACACGCGCGCGTTGTCAGGCCACTCTGACGGGCCGTGAAAATGCCGACAGTCGGAGCAGTCAAGACCAACGGAATCCCATCGAGCCTCATACTTGAATGTGTCCTTAACTGGCATGACGTCCCGAGTGACCTAACTAGTTAATAAGAAACAATTCTGCTGAGTCTGTTAATGAGGATGGATTGGAGGAGTTCAAGCCGCTCGCTTCAGCAGGAAATACTCAATGCCATCCACCAGCGCCTTCCAGCTGGCGTCGATGATGTTGCAGCTCACACCCACGGTGCCCCAGGTGGCGTTGCCATCGGTGCTGGTGATGAGCACGCGGGTCTTGGCCGCAGTGCCGGTGCCGCCGTCGATGATGCGCACCTTGTAGTCTGCCAGACGCATGTCCTTGAGCGCGGGGAAGAGGGGGAGCAGGGCCTTGCGCAGCGCATTGTCCAGCGCGTTCACTGGGCCGTCTCCTTCGTCCACGGTGTACACGCGGTTGCCGGCCGCTTCGATCTTGATCGTGGCCTCGCAGGTTTCAAAGCCGTGCTCGCCACCGTGGAAGCGGTGCGTGGAATGGTACTCGATGAGATTGAAAAGAGGCTGGTACTGGCCGAGCTGCTTGCGGATGAGCATCTCAAAGGAAGCCTCGGCAGCTTCAAACTCGTAGCCTTCGCTTTCCAGGCGCTTCACTTCGGCCAGGATGGTCTGCACGCGGGCGTCTCCCTTGGCAAACTTGAAGCCCATGCCCTCGGCCTTGATGAGCACATTCGACTGGCCGGACATGTCCGAGATGGTGATCACGCGCTGATTGCCCACGAGCGTGGGGTCCACATGCTCATAGGTGCGGGCCAGCTTCTGCACGGCGTGCACATGCAGGCCGCCTTTGTGCGTGAAGGCTGCCACGCCCACATACGGTGCGCGGATGTCATGCGGCACATTGGCCAGCTCGTCCACAAAGTGGGCCAGATCGCGCAGGCGGGTGAGGTCGATGCCGATATCAATGCCCATCTTGATCTGCAGATTCGGCATGATGGTGGTGAGGTTGCAGTTCCCCACACGCTCGCCGTAGCCGTTGATGGTGCCCTGCACCTGGCAGGCACCGGCACGCACGGCGGCCAGCGCATTCGCCACGCCCACACCGCCATCATTATGCGTGTGGATGCCCACAGGGCGGCCCAGATGGGCGATCACTTTGCGCGTGGTTTCTTCCACAAACTCCGGCAGCGCGCCGCCATTCGTCTCGCACAGCACGATGAGGTCGGCTCCGGCGTCTTGTGCGGCCTTGATGGTCTTCAGGGAGTATTCCGGGTTCTCCTTGAAGCTGTCGAAGAAATGCTCCGCATCATACAGCACCTCGCGGCCATGCTGTTTCAGGTAGGCCACGGTGTCTGAGATCATGGCCAGGTTTTCTTCCAGCGTGACTTGGAAGACCTCGGTCACATGCAGCGCCCAGGTCTTGCCCACCACGGTCACGGCGGGGGTCTTGGCATCCAGCAGCATCTTCACCTGCGGATCGTCCTCCACCTTCATCTTGCCACGGCGGGTCATGCCAAAGGCGGTGATCCTGGCGTTTTTCCACGAGCGCTTTGCGGCCTCCTCAAAAAATGCTGCGTCCTTGGGGTTGGAGCCGGGCCAGCCGCCTTCGATGTAGTGCACGCCGAATTCATCGAGCTTTTCCGCCACGCGGATTTTGTCGAGGGTGCTGAAGGAGATGCCGGTGCCCTGCGTGCCGTCGCGCAAGGTGGTGTCATAGATGGTAACAGGAGACATGAGGGGAGGGGAAATGGAGAGGGGAAGGGGGAGGTGCAATGAGAAAACAGTCCGGGCCTGTGGTGGAGGTGGGTCCCGGGACGCCGGATGCCGGTGGCGCCTGAGGCGCAGGGCATGCATGACAACGGACTCTTCCGGCGGCGTCAGGCGCGGATGAGTCCGTGGCTAATTCGGATGGTCAGGCAGTTGTCAGGGCGGTTTCCCATGAGCAGCGTGCTAGATACGCCGGGCCTGCCCTGCTGGCAAAGAGAAGTTTTAAGCCAGGGGGGGCGGGAGGGCTCCTGCGGCATATTCCTGCCAGACTGGCCCAGAGCGGGCTTACTGGCCCAGCTTGCCCTGTTCTCCAGACTGGACGGCCGGGGTGGCTTTTCCCGTAGTGGGAGCGCCCTGATCGTTGCTGGCGGGCAGGCTCGAAGGGGAGCCGGGTACCTTCATCAGCTTGTCCTGCTGGAGGGGCTGCTGCTGAGGCTTGCTCTTTTCTGCCAGACGCTCAGGTGGCAGATCACTGAGATCCATCTTGGGAACAAAGGGCTTTTCCGACGCGGCTGCCGGGGCTGGTGCGGCGGTGACAGCAGGGACGGCGGCGTTTCCAGCCGGGTGCGAGAGCATCCAAGCACTTGCAGCGCAGACGGCGACTGCGGCCATGGCCATGCCCCATTTCGGCATCAGCAGATTTTCCCACCAGGTGCCTGCTCGCTCCATAAAGAGGGCCAGTGATGACTTCTGCAGCATCTCAGCACGCTGGCGCTGGTGAAACTGCTCCAAAAACTTCTCAGTGAAACCTTCCTCAGGCTGCTCATAGCGCTTCAGCCGAATCAACCGCTGGATGTCTTCAAACTCACTCATGGCGTGCTGTGGATTGTTGTTTCTACTGTCGTGTTTCAAAGCGCGTTATTTCACAAAATCTTCAAGATAGGTCTGGAGCAGGCGATGTGCATAAAACAATCGTGATCTGACAGTCCCTTCCGAGACTCCAAGCACCTTGCTGATTTCGGCATGCTGAAGACCTTGAACATCGTACAAAGTCACCACCGTGCGGTGATCTTCTGACAGCTTCATCATGGCTGCGTTCAACCTTTTTTGAAGTTCATGGATTCCAACTTCGCGCAAAGTCCCTGTGTTGGACGTGGTTACACGGATGAAATCCGGATCGTTCTCAATGCCTGTATCTACATCGTCAAGACTCACCTTGTGATGACGTCCGCGCTTCTTCAGAAAGTTCAGCGTCATGTTCACCGCGATGGAGTAGATCCATGTGTAGAAGGATGACTTGCCCATGAAGCGCTTGATGGAGCGGTAGGCCTTGGCAAACACATCCTGCAGCAGGTCGGCGGTGTCCTCACGATTGGAGGTCATGTTGTAGATCAGGCCATAGAGCTTGGGCGTGTACTTTCGCACCAGTTCATCAAATGCACGCGTGTCTCCCGCCTGTGCCTTGTCCACCAAGACGCGATCCTCAGCAGAGCTGCTGTTGGGAGCTGGCTGGTTCAGCGATGCGATGGGGGTCGCGTCGGCGCTGAGTGATGAATCTTCCATTAATGTAAGAGAAACACTCGTACCATCAGGAGACAAGCATTTCTTCCGAAGCCTTCTATTTCAATTATTTTTGAACGCTCCAGAGGTGATCGACACAAATCTGCGACCACGTCTCGAGCTGGTCGCGCATGGCGTGCAGCTCTTCCAGCGTGTGAAAGCGCAGGTCCTGGATGGCGTCTTCATTGGATTTCACATCGGCGCTGCTGAGGTCAAAGAAATGCACCACGCCGAGGTGCACGCTGCCCACCTCCGTGGCGTCGTCATTGATGAGGCCGATGACCTTCTGCGTGTGCGTGCCGCCGATGACGAGCTCCTCGGCCATCTCGCGCTCCACACCATTGTAGTACATCGTTTCTCCCAGCTGATCCTGGCCTGCGTCCACGGGATTGATGTGGCCGCCGATGCCGATGGAGCGTTTGGCCACGAGGCGTTTCTCCCCGGAGCTGCCGCCGCGCGTGTAGCTCAGGTAGCTGCCAGCGTGGTGAAAGATGGCGTAGGGGATGAGCTGCTTGTGCGTGGGATCCTTCTCGGCGGCGGGGCGCTCCATGAAGTGATTGGCGCCCGGGGCCAGCATGGCATGCAGGTAGCGTGTGGCATCAGGCTGAAAGCCCTGGAAGCTGCCGAGTTGATCAAAAAGCGCGCGGGTGATGACGAGAACGTGTTCCATGTGTGAAGCGCCAGCATGGATGGCGGCGGGGTGCGCGCAACCGATCAAATCAGTCCAGCAGCCAGACATCCGCCGCGTCTCCGGACTGCAGTTCCTGCCCGGCCTCCAGACGCAGCAGGGCATTGGCGCGGCTGAGTGAGAGCAGCGCGTGGCTCTGCTGCAGGCCGAAGGGCATGAACTGCCCGCCTGCCAGCACGCCGCGCAGGTAGTGCGGGCGGTCGCCGGGATTGCTCAATGCGGCTCCGGCTTTCGCTGGAATGACGCGTGGCATGAGCTCGCTCTCAGCAGCGCCCATGAGCCGCAGCAGCGCCGGACGGACAAAGAGCTGAAAGGTGACGAATGACGACACCGGATTTCCCGGAAGACCAAAGATGAAGGACTGCCCGCCGCGGGCAAAGAGGAAGGGCTTGCCGGGCTTCACCTTCACACGCCAGAGCTCAGGCGCGATGCCCAGCTCCTTCAGCGCGGGCTTGATCTGGTCATGATCTCCCACGGACACACCGCCGCTGATGAGCACCACATCATGCGTGTTCAGCAGGCTGCGCAGAGTTTTGATGGTGGCCTGCAAATCATCGCGACAATGCACCTGCGTGCTGCCAGGAATGCCGAACTGCGTCAGCATGCCGCAGAGCATGGTGCCGTTGGTGTTATATATCTGTCCGGCCTTCAACGGGCCTGCGCCCGGCGGTACCAGCTCGTCTCCGGTGCTCAGCACAGCCACGCGCGGCATTGTGTGGATGGAGATCTGCGCCAGCCCCTGGGAGGCAAGCAGGGCCACGCGGCCCGGTGTGAGCTGCTCGCCACGGCGCAGCACAAACTGCCCGCGACACAGGTCCTCTCCCGCGCGGCGGATGTTTTCTCCGGCCACGACGGGTTCGGTGCACACGATGGTGTCTGCCTCGCGCCTCACATCCTCCTGCATGATGACGGCATTGGCTCCGGCTGGAATGGGCGCACCGGTGAAGATGCGGATGGCGCAGCCGCTTTGCAGATACAGCCCGGCATCCAGCCCTGCTGCCTGCTCGCCGGTGATGCGCAGTGGCGCGGAGCCGGAACTTTCTGCGGCGATGACGGCATAGCCATCCATGGCGGACTGGTCAAAGGCCGGGATGGGCACCGTCGCGGTGGCATCCTGCGCGGCGTAGCAGCCCAGCGCCTCAAGAAGCGTGGTGGTGCGGGGCGGCAGCGGTGCCACAGCCTCCAGAACTCGTGTACGTGCCTCGCTTTCGGAGATCATCGGATCACAGGCGGCAGTTTGCTCAGATCTGCGGCAGGTTCTTCAGCCTGCGGTGGTGCAGCAGGGGCCTGGGCAGGGACAGCAGGCACCTGCCGCTGTGGCGGCGGCTGGGGCTGTGCGGCGGGCTGCACTGGCGTCATGGGCTGAAAGGGGGCATTCAGCGGCGGGATCACATCTGCCTGCATGATGGGTGTCGGCCGAGTCACGGGGCCTGTGGCTGCCGGTGCTATCTGCGGCTGTGCCGGCTGCTCGGGCGCCATGTCAGTGTCCACTTTGTAGATCACGAGGTCGCGCACCTGAGGGGAGCCTTCCACGATGTCGGCCGTGATGTAGTTGCCCTTGCGCTCCGGGGTTACCTTGAGCTTGCCGTTGGTGCCGTTCACTCCTTGTGTGAGGATCTCTGTGCCAGCAGGGATGTCCACCTGCTGCTCGCAGTTGATGAGCACGTAGTTCTGCTCAGGATTTACCATCTCGATGACGCCGATCACCTTCGCCTCACGGATCCGCTTTTCCTCGGATGACTTTCTGGACGCGGCCTTTCGAGCCGCAAGCTTGTTTTCAAAGTAGGTGCAGCTGGACAAGCCCAGCAGCAGAGCGGCGAGGCATAGATGGCGCGGTGACAGCATGCCCCTATTGATGCGCATCTGCGGCTGCATGTCCAGCCTGCAACACGCTGCGCCATTTGGTGCTGGTGATGGGGGCGGGCGCTTTGTATAAGCTGCGGTGTGGAAACAGAGGCGGAATTTAAACCCTACACACCACCGCAGTCGCAGCGGGTTCTGGATGAATCGTCCTACGAGGCCATGCGTCGGGCTTACCTCAGACACGAGTCTGAGATCAAAGGCGTGGGCCTGTTGTATGGCCTGTTTGGCGGGCTTATGCTCTTCCCTCTGGTCCTGAGTCTCGGAGAGGGGATGTTGAGGCGGGATTTTTCCACCTGGTTCATTCTCCTGCTGATCGCGCTGGGGCTGCTGGTGCTCGGGATAGGGATGAGACGGCTGTCTCCCTGGGCCCGGGTTCCGGTGGCTTTGATTTCCTTTCTTGCTGGAGTCATGTCCATTTTCAGCATCATCGGGCCGCTGGTGAATGGCTACATCTTATGGCTCATGCTGTCGGCAAAGGGGCGCAAAGTCCTGTCTCCAGAGTATCAAATGATCGTGGACCTGACGCCCGATGTGAAAAACCGCATCTCGTGTGTGGCAGTGCTCTTGGCCTTCATGCTGCTGCTGGTCGTGGGCAGCATTCTCCTGGCGTTGATGGCTCCGGCTTTGAGTAACAGGTAATCATCAGAGATTTTCATGACTTTTCCCATCGACTACCACCGGCTCTGGCTCGCCGTGACTCAGGCTCCCCATCATCGCGATCCCTATTCCGCGCACGGGCCTGACCACTGGAGGAGGGTGGAGCGCAACGGGTGCATTCTGGCGGCACGGACGGGGGCCAGGATCCATGTGGTGCGCTTGTTTGCCTTGTTTCACGACAGCCGGCGCGAAAACGAGGGCTGGGATCCCGGGCATGGAAAGCGAGGCGCGGATTTTGCGGATACCTTTCGCGGCCGCTTCTTTGATCTCTCGGATGAAGATTTCGAATTGTTCCGTTTTGCCTGCATCTGGCACACCGAAGGCGATCATCATGAAGATCCCACCATCGGCACCTGCTGGGATGCCGACAGGCTGGACCTCGGGCGCGTGGGCATGATCCCGAATGCACGCTTCATGAGCACTGCCTTTGGCAAGGAGATTGCCAACCACGGCGTGATCCATCCGTGGCTGCATCTGGCGGAGCCGTATTTGGGCAGCGCCGAGTGAGGTGCGGTGCGAAAGTACCGGAGGTCAGGCGCTCTCCAGAGCGCTTTCACGGTGCATCACACGCCTGGGCGTGGCAAGGCCTTACCCGATGATGCCCAGCTTCTTCAGCGTGGCGGTCAGCTCGGCTACCTTCTCCTTCTCCATGCCCACGAGCGGCAGGCGCAGCTCGTCTGTGCAGTGGCCGGCGAGGGCCATCGCGGTCTTGATCGGGATGGGGTTGGTGGCCAGCTTCAGGAAGGCGGCAAAGAGCGGGTAGTACTTGGTGTGGATCTTCAGCGCGCTGGCGTAATCGCCCTTGAGCGCCAGCTGCACCATCTCGCTGATCGGCTTCGGGATGAGATTGGAAGCCACGCTGACGATGCCTACGCCACCCACGGACATGAAGGGCAGGGTCAGACCGTCGTCGCCAGACATGATTTCAAAGTCGGCAGGCAGGAGCTGCTTCATCTGGCTCACGCGCTCGGGGTTGCCACCGGCTTCCTTGATGGAGCGGATGTTCGGGCAGCTCTCCGCAAGGCGCACGAGCACATCCAGACCGATCTCGATGCCGCAGCGGCCGGGGATGCTGTAAAGCATGAGCGGCAGCTTGGTGTTGTCGGCGATGGCCTTGAAATGCTGATACAGCCCCTCGGGGGTGGGCTTGTTGTAGTATGGGGCCACCTGCAGAGAGGCGGTGGCGCCGGCGGCCTCGGCTTCCTGCGTCAGCTCGATGGCCTCGCGGGTGGAGTTTGAACCCGTGCCCGCCATGACCACGCCGCGGCCTTTGGCAAATTCCACCGTCAGCTTCACCACGCGGGAGTGCTCCTCGTGGTCCAGCGTGGGGGACTCGCCCGTGGTGCCGCAGGGCACGACGCCCGTGACACCATTGTCGAACTGGAAGTCGATCAGCGATTTGAGCGCGGCTTCGTCAATCTGGCCGTTGCGAAAAGGGGTGACGATGGCGGTGTGGGTTCCTGCGAACATGGGGCGGTAGAGGGAAAGGGCGGATACCTTAGAGTTGAACTGTGCCTTGGAAAACGAAATCTGCGGGTCCAAAGAGCGTCACATTGGTGTATTCGCTCTTGTTGGGCTCTTCAAAGCCCACCTTGAGGGTGTCGCCGCCTTTGACGAGGACGCTGATGGGGCCGGGCTCGCCGGTCAGCTCGTGGTAGATCAGGGCGCAGGCCACCATGCCGGTGCCGCAGGCCAGGGTCTCATCCTCAACACCGCGCTCATAGGTGCGGATGGCGATGCTGCCGGGGGCCACGACTTTCGAGAAGTTGGCGTTGGTGCCTTTGGGCTTAAATGCCTCGTGATAGCGCAGGGCTGCGCCCCACTCGCGCACGGGCACGGTTTCCAGGTCGTCCACCATCACCACGGCGTGGGGCACGCCGGTGTTCACGCTGTGCACGGTCAGCCCGGCGCCAGCCACTTCGAGGTGGTTGGACAGCTTGAGGTTGTGCGGGGTGCTCATGTTGATGCGCACCTGACTGCCCTCAAACTCGGCGGAGATGATGCCGGCCAGGGTCTCAAAGCGGATCTTCGTGAGCTTGTCGCCATGCAGGTGGTTCACAAAACGGCCAAAGCAGCGCGCGCCATTGCCGCACATCTCGGCTTCGCCGCCGTCGGCATTGTAGTAGCGCATCTTGAAGTCGCCGTCCGCCGTAGCGGGCTCCACGCAGAGCAGGCCGTCGGCACCGATGCCACGATGGCGGTCGCACAGCTTCTCGATCTGCTCCTTGGTCAGGGAGATGGAAAGGTCGCGATTGTCCAGCATGACGAAGTCATTGCCGGCGCCGTTCATTTTGGTGAAGTTGAGAGTCATGGAAGTGCGGAATTTGGAATGGGGAAGGCAGAATGGAAAAGCGGCGGATCAGAGCGCGTGGACGGCATCCACCAGCGGTTTGACGAAGGCCTCCACCTTGGCGGCGCAGTCGGGTGCGCTGCCGTTCTGCTCAATGAGTTTTACGATGGCGCTGCCCACCACGACACCGTCGGCCTTGCTGGCGATCTCGGCGGCCTGGGCGGGATTGGAAACGCCGAAGCCCACGCAGACGGGCACATCGGTGGCCGCTTTGATCACCGCCACCTGCTCGGCGATGCCCGTGGCAACCTCTGCCTGCGCGCCGGTCACTCCAAGGCGGCTGACGTAATAGACAAAACCCTCGGCCGATTTGGCGATGCTGGCGATGCGCTCCGCTGGCGAGGTGGGGGCGATGAGCTGGATGTGTTTCAGCTCCGGGGTGGGCTTCAGTTCGGCATTCTGCGCGGCCTCATCTGGCGGCAGGTCCAGCACCAGCACGCCATCCGCTCCGGCGGCAGCAGCATCGATGTGGAAGCGCTCATAGCCGTAGGCATAGACGGGGTTGAGGTAGGTGAAGAGCACGAGCGGGATCTGCGACTTCGTGCGCAGCTGGCGGATCATCTCCAGCACCTTCGGCGTGGTGGCCCCGGCCTTCAGCGCACGGTCTGCGGCCATCTGGTTCACCACTCCGTCTGCCAGAGGGTCGGAGAAGGGCACGCCCAGCTCCACCACGTCAGCCCCGGCACGCTCCAGGCCCAGCACGATGTCGATCGTACCCTCCAGTGTGGGGTCCCCGGCGCAGACATAGGCAACGAAAGCCTTCTTCTTCTGGGCACGAAGCTGGGCAAAACGGGCGTCAAGACGGTTGGTGGTGGCAGACATGGGGCGGGGTGTTTAGCATGCAATCCCCTCGCTGTCGACTGGCGGAATGGGCTCCAGAATCCAAAAAAACTGGCTCAGCGGGCCGCCAGATACTTCTTTTGGTATTCGGCGCTGGCGTCCAGTCCACCGGTGATACATACCATTTCGTCTTTTCGGATGGCCTGGAAATAGGTGACGCCTTGTTTGAAACACTCCTGAACGAGTTTGCGTCCCCGCCTAGTATACCCCAATGCTAGGCCGACATTTTGCATACGCATGCAGCATATCCTAAAAAAGATAGTCGACGAAGCGGGCCGCCTCTTGAGAGCGGACGAAACGCGCTTTGAAAACGCAAACGGCTTTGTCACGTGCGTTATTCTCACGTTCGAGGGGCTTACAGTTTATATTTCTGCGGTAGCGGACGATGACACTGTTCTTATCAGCCTAGATCCTCCCCCTGAGGATGCCCATTACGTCACCATCGAGTCGGCGCGCCAGTCGCCCCTTGGCCGAATTTACGGGCACAAATGCCTGTGGGCATGGCTTCTGACCAATCAGCAGGGATACACTGACGGAGTGAGGTTTGAGCTTTACTCCGATTTTCGCCCTCGGGTCGTCGAGATGATTGTCGCCGCTTCCCAGATTCATTTCTATGAGTTTACCAAGGTCGGCTGACTGTGCGTTTCAGTTGACCACTTCGCGCGGCTGCTTTCAGCCACCGCATTTCTCCACATGTTGAGTGACATCTGAAAATGCCCGGAATCTATATCGCCGCCCTTTTCACTGGCCTTCTTGCCATCGCAGGTTTCGGCACGCTCATCTACAAGCTGCCCAAGCCTGCCAATGGCTGGCTGCTGCTGGCGGCGGTGCTGATCTGTCTGCCGTTGCAACCGCTGACGTTCTACTACGTGCGCCTGCCGCTGGATCACTGGCTGGCCGGATGGCTGACGCGCGAATCCTTCGCCTATCAGTGGCTGGTGACACTGTATGCGCCGCTGACGGAGGAGCCGGCGAAGCTGCTGGTGCTGCTGATCCCGGCAGTCTTTCGCGATATTCGGCCTGAGAATTTCACCCGCTACGCTCTTGCCATCGGACTCGGGTTTGCGCTGGGGGAGATGGGGTTCATCGCGGAGCGCGTGTCCCACCAGCCTGCTTTGGCCAAGCTGCCGTTTTATCAATTTGGCGGCTACATCAGCGAGCGTCTGATGACCTGTGTGTTTCACAGTGCTTTCGTGGCCATCACCCTCTCCCGATTGCGCCGTCGGCTATGGCTCGGGCTGGTCGGCGCCATGATGGCACATTGGGCGGCAAACTTTCCGCTCTCCCTCATGGCGTGGAATGTGGGAGGTCTGGGCCGTACAGCGTGGGAGGTGATCGTGGTTCTGTGGCTGGTGGCGCTCTTCATCGGTGCGGTGATCCTGCTGACCCGCTACACCACTGGCCGCAAGTTGCCCTGGCACCTCCTCTACGGCATCCGCCACTGCCCGGCGTGCGGCACCGACTTCGAGCCTTCACCGATGGCGATTAACATGGGAAGTAAGCGGTATGAAAAATGTCCGCATTGCCGCAAGTGGCTGTGGACTGAGAGGAGCTCTATAAAAGACGATGAACAAGCCTACCGATGAAGAGATCAGCAATTGGCTCGTTGCCATCATCAGCGACGGCTTCAATCGCTCAATGGGGGCACTGGAGAAAGCCGGTGCCATCGACCAGACCAAGATGAACAAGCATTATTGCGGCGTCGGCAGCAAGTACTACGACTTGGTGACGGAGCAGATGGCATGCACCGCCCAGTATGCGACTCAGACGGCGAGGCAGCTTTTCCATTCCACAGCACAAGCATCAGGCGGTAATCCTAACTCCTCAGGCAACGCCAAGCGAATGGAGCCGCAACGTCAGGAAGCCTACCGCCATCTGCTCTACACAGTCTTGTTGCGCCTTCGCTCAGGTCCTCGCGATGTTGTTTGGTGGAATCCAGCGAGTTGGTGGCGCAGGGCTACAGAACTACAGCAGAGCAAAGAGCTGGCAGACAGCTTTCATAATCTGGCACTGTTTTCAGTCTGGAACTTTGAGGGATTTGAAGAAGCGCGATTTTGGCAGGATATCGAGCGTCTTGGGCAGGTGAACGGTTCAAAGCTGGTCGAGCGATGCCGCAAGATTTTCGACGAGTATCTTGCGGGGAGGGCGGCTTATACGTTTTGACAGTGCTGTAAGAGGCTGTTTGAAGACTCTCCGAGTCACCCCACCTCATCCCCCAGCCTCTTATCCGGCACCAGATACCCCTGCACGTAATCCCTCACCGATTCCGCCAGCGGCGTGATCTCGGTGCTGAAGCCTGAGCCGCGCAGCTTCGCGATGTCCGCGCAGGTGTAGTACTGGTACTTCGACTGCAGGTGCTCGGGCATGTCGATGAACTCGATGTTCGGTTCCTTGCCGAGGGCAGTGAAGATGGCGGTGGCGAGTTCGACCCAGGTGTGGGCTTTGCCGGAGCCGAGGTTGAAGAGGCCGCCGGCGCTTGGCGTTTCGGCCAGGTGGAGGGTCATGCGGATGGCGTCCTTCACGTAGAGGAAGTCGCGCATCTGCTCGCCGTGCTTGTAGTCGGGGCGGTGGGATTTGAAGAGCTGCACCTTGCCGGTGGCGAGGATCTGGCCGCAGGCCTTGTGCACCAGGCTGCGCATGTCGGCCTTGTGGTCTTCGTTGGGGCCATAGACGTTGAAGTACTTGAGGCCGACGATGTGCGGCAGCCAGCCTTCGCGCCGGGCGTGGAGGTCAAAGAGGTGCTTGGAGTACCCGTACATGTTCAGCGGGCGCAGGGCGTGGAGGTCGGCCATTTGGTCGTCCATGCCGTGGGCGCCGTCCCCGTAGGTGGCGGCGGAGGAGGCGTACACAAAGCGGGTCTGGCTGGCCAGTGACCACTGGCAGAGCTGCTTGGTGAACTCGTAGTTGTTCCGCATGAGGTAGTCAGCATCCCGCTCGGTGGTGGCGGAGCAGGCACCCAGGTGCAGGATGTGGTCAAAGCGGCCGATCTTGGCGGGGCTGTGCTGCACGGCATTCAGCAGGTCGTTGCCGTCGATGTAGTCGGCAAATTTCAGCGGGACGAGGTTTTTCCACTTCTCGTCGGTGCTTAGGCGGTCGCACACCACGATGTTTTCGCAGCCGCGGCGGTTGAGTTCCCAGACGAGGGCGCTGCCGATGAATCCGGCCCCGCCGGTGATGAGGATGCGACTTTCCGTGTTTTTCATGAGCCCGTCCGGTAACGGGGGATGAGGCGGGATTCAAGCTGGAGCTTGATGCAGCCGCATCTACGCTGCCACGGCCTCGGGCTGCTGGGGCGTGTGCAGCACGGGGAGCTGCTCGCGCCAGAGGGCGGGGTGCAGGAAGGTGCTGCGGGGATCGCGGTCCCACTGGCCCTGCCAGCCGATCACGGTCTCCATCACCACAGGATTGGGGCATTGGACGGCGGGGTAGAGCCACTGCTGGTCTGCCACCACGAGTTTGGGGATCAATGCGTGGCCGTGGTACTCGATCTCCCAGCCAAGAAGCAGGGGCTCCTCATCGGTGAATCCAGCCAGGCCAAGGGGATGCTCCACCCAGCCGACGAGGCCGCTCTTGTTCAGGGCGTCCCAGACCTCGCGCATCTCCAGGTCCACACGCACGGCAAAGCCGCTGGTCTTGGCGTGGCTGCTGTTGGCGGGATCCCGGCTCACGATGCCAAAGATGATGCTGTTGGGGCAGTTCTCAGGAACGATGTCCACCTGAAACCCAAAGCGGATGGGATGGTCTGGCAGCAGCAGGCTACCGTAGCTCTGAGTGTGAAAGCCAGCAAAGGCGGGATCAGCAGCGGCGGTGGAGACAAGTGATTCCATCGGTTTCTAAAAATTTCAGGTTAGTTTATTAAATTTCCACTGAATTATAAAAATTTCAACGATATTATTAAAATGGCATCCGCTTGTCACGCTTTATCTTAAAAACTTGTGGCGGACAAAAGAAGCGGATCGGATGCCAGTTGTGGCTAGATTTCGGTAATTGTAGAGGAATCCTTACCGCCGCGCTATTGACGAAACTGTCGCCATAGATACCAAGTATGCCTCGTGGCACTTGCTTCATCGATCAACTGCGCCGAAACCGACCTGACGGCCGAATTTCGCGATCAATTTCTACAGACCTTCCAGCACATGCTTCTCTCCAGAGTGCTGGAGGAGAAGCTCGGGTCCCTGTACCGCGCCGGCGGGCGCATTGTGGGCGGGGTGTATCTGGGCAAAGGGCAGGAGGCCTTCAGCGCCGCGCTGGGGGTGCAACTGCGTAAAGGTAAAGACGTCTATGCTCCTCTCATCCGCGACCAGGCGGGCCGCATCGCCTTCGGGGAGCCCATCATCGACACCGTGCGCACCTACCTGGGTGCTGTGACCGGGCCGATGCGCGGGCGGGATGGCAACATCCACCGTGGCCGCCCGAAAGAGGGGCACATGGCCATGATCAGCCACCTGGGCAGCATGCTGGCGGTGGCGTCGGGGGCGCTCTTTGCCCGTCGGCTGGCAGGGAGACTGGGCGACAGCGTGGGTGCCACGAGCATCGGCGATGGCGGTACCTCCACCGGTGCCTTTCACGAGGGGCTGAACATGGCCGCCGTGGAAAAGCTGCCCATGATCGTGAGCGTGGCCAACAATCAATACGCCTACTCCACCCCCAACACCCGCCAGTACGCCTGCGAGAATCTGGTGGACCGCGCTCTAGGCTACGGTGTGGAGGGCGTGACCGTGGATGCCACGGATCTGGCCTCCTGCCTCAAGGCCTTCCGCGCTGCCGTGGCACGTGCCCGTGCCGGGGGCGGACCGCAGATGGTGGTGGGCACGCTGCTGCGCCTCTCCGGCCATGGCGAGCACGATGACGCCTCCTACATTCCCGACAAAGCACGCCAAGGCCCCAATGCACGCGACTGCCTGCAGGTGGCGGAAGAATTTGCCTGCGCCCATGGCTGGATGACCCCCGCCGAGGTGCGTGAGCTGCATGAAGAGGTGCGCCGCACCGTGGATCAAACCGTTTCCAAAGTGTCCAAAGAACCCACCCCAGACCCCTATAAAGAAAACTGGCAGGCCTTGTCTTGCGCTGAGCTGGTGGAAGGGCAGTACAAGGCATGAGCATCACCTACCTCGAAGCCATTCGGGAGGCCCAGTATGAGGCTTTGCGCAGTGACCCCTCCGTTTTCCTTTACGGGCAGGACATCGCCACCTTTGGCGGTGCCTTCAAGGCCACCAAAAACCTGAGCCGGGAATTCCCCGACCGCGTCTTTGACGCCCCCATCAGCGAGGATGCCATGATCGGCATGGCCGTGGGTGCGGCGGTGGAGGGCGCGCGCCCCATCGTGGAGATGCAGTTTGCGGATTTCTCCTCCATCGGGTTCAACCAGATCATCAATCAGGCGGCCACGCTCTACTGGCGCACCAATGTGCCATGCCCTATCACCATCCGCATGCCCTCCGGCGGCACGGCTGGCAGCGGCCCCTTCCACAGCCAGTCCATGGAGGCCATCTATGCGCACTATCCCGGCCTGGTGATCGTGACGCCCGCCACCGTGGAGGACGCCTACTGGATGCTGCTGGACAGCGTGGAGATCAATGACCCCGTGGTCTTCTGCGAGCACAAGTTTCTCTACTACCACCTGAAGGCAGACCGCATCGGCGATCGTGAGCTGCCCATCGGCAAGGCACGCATCGCACGCCCGGGCCGCCACGCCACCATCGTGACGTACAGCGCCATGGTGCACGAGGCCCTGCGCGCGGCTGAGGAGCTGCAGCTCGACGGTTACCAGATCGAGGTGGTGGATCTCCGCTCCGTGAAGCCGATGGATACCGACACCATCCTGGCCTCTGTGGCCCGCACCGGCCGCCTGCTGGCGCTGGGAGAGGCATTCCCATGGGGCGGTGTCACGGCGGAAATCATCGCCCGTGTGACCACCGAGGGCTTCCACCTGCTGGATGCGCCGCCCATGCGCCTGAACTCCAAGGACACGCCCATCCCCTACCACCCCAATCTCTGGAAGGCCCACCGGCCTACCACGGCCACCATCGCGGCCGCACTGCGCACCCTGCTGCGCCATTAATCCCACTTTCAGCCCCGTTTTCTTTTTCAGCATCCAGTCATGCGTACCATTCCCATCCTGATGCCCCAGCTGGGCGAGTCCATTGCTGAAGCCACGATCATCCGCATCTTGGTCGAGCCCGGGAGCGTCGTCGAGGCAGGCTGCGATCTCTTTGAAGTGGAGACCAACAAGGCCACCATGGCCGTGACAGCCCCGTGCGCTGGCAAGGTGGGCCAGATCGTGGCTGCGGCCAAGACCAGCTACGCCGTGGGCGCCACGCTGGCGGCCTTTGAGATCAGCGCCGAGGACGCCCAGCTGCTGGGCCTCAGCGAAGAGCCATCTGCCAAGGCCGATGCCCCCAGTCACAGCCACTCGGGCGGAAGCTCCGAGGAGGTGGAAAATCTGCATTTCAAGATCAGCGACAACGACGTGATCTCCACCCGTCAGCCCACCGTGGAGCCGGTGGTGGGCGGCCTGCCTGTGCCTGCGGGCGCGGCTGGGGCCACCTACATCTCTCCGCGCATGCGTGCACGCATGGCCGAGCTGGGGCTGAATGCCTCCGACCTCGCCGGCGTGCCTGGCACAGGCGCGGGTGGTCGTGTGACGGTGGAGGACTTTGAGTCCTTCCTGCGCGGGCTGGAGCAGCACCGCATGACGCCTGCCTCGCCCATGCGCATCGCGGTGGCGGATTCCATGCGCCGCAGCTGGACGCGCCCGCTGGCCACCGTGGGCAGCCCCATCATGCTGGACGCCATGCTGGCACACCGCAAAAAGGCCGACCCCAAGCCCGGCCCCGCGCTCTACGTCATCCGTGCGCTGGCCATCGCTCTCTCTGAAAACACCGCCTTTGCCGGACGCCTGGTGGGCAACCGCATCGTGCATCCGCTGGCCATCGACATCGGCTTTGCCGTGGAGGTGGACGATGGTGTGATGGTGCCTACGCTGCGTGAGGTGGAAAAGACCCCGCTCATGAAGCTGGTGCCCACCTACAACAAGCTGGTGGAGCAGGCACGCGCCCGCCGCCTGCCCAATGACGTGAAGCGCCCGGGCATCGCCACCGTGACGAATTTTGGCACCTTTGGCATCGTGTGGGCCACCCCCATCCCACTGCCGGAGCAGAATCTCGTGCTGGGCCTCGGCGCCGGCAGCAAGGTGCCGCACTGGAGCGATGAGGTGAACCAGTTCATCCCCGTGACGGAAGCCGAGCTGACGCTGAGCTTTGACCACCGCGTACTGGATGGCGGCGGTGCCGGACGCCTGCTCAAGCGCGTGGCCGAGTTGCTGCAGAAGCCCGAGCTGCTCTAAAAGTGAGGCGGGCACTCCTGCCTGCCACTTCAGCGCTCCCGATTACTCCCAGCCATGCAAGACAAAGCCACGCTGCGCCAGACTCTGCGCCAGCGCCTGCGCGCGCTGGATGAGCCCGCACGTGTTGCGGCCAGTGCAAAGATCGCCTCTCACATTTTGCAGGACTGTGTGCCGCACGGAGCCGCACAGACCTGGGCGCTCTTTGGCGGGCTGCGCAATGAGCCCGACCTCGTGACGCATCTGCTGCCAGCACTGCTCGCACGCGGAGTGCGCGTGTGCTTTTTCCACATCGAGCAGGAGGCGCTGCAGCCCCGCGTGGTGCTCTCTGAGGCGGATCTGAAACGTGGTGCCATGAATGTGTGGGAGCCGCAGGAACATGGCACGCCGGTGCCGGTGGCGGAGCTGGATGTCATTCTGGTGCCAGGGCTGGCATTCACGCGCACAGGAGCGCGTCTCGGGCGTGGCGGTGGTTATTACGACCGCCTGCTGGCTCGGCCGGAGTGCCGCGCACGTCGCATCGCCGTGGCGTTTGAGATGCAGATCATCAATGACATTCCGTGCGAAGCCCACGACCAGCGTGTGGCGCAAATCATCACGGAATCCGGCTTGATCGAGGCCTTGGCGTCTTGATTAGTGCGGCCTGTGCCGTTTGTCCTTTCGCACTCGTCCCATCACACTCCATGAAGCTCATCCTCGAAATCATCCAGTCCGGCACCGCCTACCTGGAGAAGCGCAAGATTGAGGAAGCCCGCCTGAACATGGAGCACCTGCTGGCCCATGTGCTGCACTGCCGCAGGCTGGATCTCTACCTGCGCTTTGGCGAATCCGTGCCCGAGCCCGAGTTGGTGACGCTACGCGATCTCCTGCGCCGCCGCGGGGAAGGGGAGCCGCTGCAGCACCTGCTGGGCACGGTGGAGTTTTGCGGCCATGAATTCGTGAGCGACCACCGCGCCCTCATTCCACGCCCGGAGACGGAGACGCTGGTGGAGATGATTTTGAAGCGCTGCCCCACCGCGCCCGCACGTGTGCTGGACATGGCCACGGGCTCTGGCTGCATCGGCCTCAGCCTCGCCAAAGCCTGGCCCCTGAGTGATGTCACCTTGGCAGACATCAGTGAAGACGCCCTGGATCTCGCCCGGCTGAACTCCTCAAGGCTCGGTGTCGGCGTGAAGCTGCTGCGCAGCGATCTCTTTGAAAAAATCACCGGCACCTTTGACGTCATCGCCGCCAATCTGCCCTACATCCCCAGCGCCGAAATCCCCACCCTCAGCGCCGAGGTGAAGCGTGATCCCATCCTCGCCCTTGATGGCGGCCCGGATGGCCTGCGCATCGTGGAGCGTTTCCTGAAAGACGCCCTGGCCCATCTCAATACAGGGGCACTCATCGCCCTGGAACTAGGCTACGATCAAGGCGCACCCGTGGTCGCCCTCTGCACCGAGCTTGGCTATCTCAATGCCACCACCGCAGCCGATCTGGCAGACATCCACCGCTTTGTGTTTGCGGTGGCACCGGAGCGGGTGGTGCCAGTGGAGGAGCCGGTGGTTGAGGAAGTGGAGGTTCTCTAAGTGATAGCCAACCACTAGGTCGCAATGCGGCTGCTGAGAAGCAGACGCGTGAACGCTTAAGTGATGCAGGCACTCCTGCCTGCAACCGGGTGGCCATTGGACGTTCGCTTTGCAGGCAAGAGTGCCTGCATCACTTCAAGAGCTTTACAACTCCCCCATCCCTCCCCGCTTGATCCAGTCATTCAGTGGCTCAAACTGGGTCACATCCAGAGTGATGCCGCAGCCGAAAGGGGCGGAGTTGATGGTGGAGACGTCGAGAGTTCCGTTCTCGATCTGGAGGGTGGGGAAACCGGCGGGGTGGCTGCGGTAGAGGCCTTCGTGGGTGGCGAGCACGGCGTCCTGCGTGGCGGGGGAATGCATGCTGAGGCCGCGGAAGTAGTGGTGGCCATTGCGCTCCACGTGGGTGACACCGAGAAGCGCCATGACGCTGAGGTCCTGCAGCAGGGCCACGGGGCCCACATTGGCGAGATCTTCGCCGCTGAGAATGGGGCCGCCGCGAATGACGGGCGTGCGTTTCTTGAGCAGCGCGGAGTTGGCCAGGCCTTTGACGATGCCTTTGCAGTTCTTGTGGCTGGTGCCGCGATAGCCGAGGTCCAGCGCACGAGGGAGGTCGGCCAGGGAGCCGTCGCTTTCATCGATGATCATGCCCGGGCCTTCGGTCCAGGTGCTCAGTGTGGCGGCTACATCTTCATTTAATGCCTGGGAGCGGTGCAGCGGCTGCTCGATGAGGAGCAGATTTTGGAACAGCGGTGCCAGGGCGGCATCGGCACGCAGTGTGGCGTAGAAGTCGCGGAAAGAGGCCAGATCATAGAACTGTTCGTTGCCATCCAGCGTGGCGTGGAAGCCGGAGGGGCAGTTGGCGGTGATGACGCGGGTGATCTCGCGCAGGCGCGGCAGGTCCTGCTCGGGCTTGCCGCAGACCTTGATCTTGAAATAGCGCAGGCCGTAGGCGCGGATGGTGTCCTCCAGCGTGTAGGGCAGGCCATCATCCAGCGTGCCATCGGCGGCGCTGAGGGCGTCTCCCAGGCCCACGGTGTGGCGTGCGCTGATGTGTGACAAGGGCGCGGGGGCGATGACGTCTGCCACGCGCATGCCGCGCAGCTCTTCGCGCACAGCGCCGAGGTCGATGCCGAGCACATCGGAGCGCAGCACGGCGTGCAGGGGCTGGCGCAGGGCTTTGCACAGACCGTCGAGCACGGAGCGCTCGATGAGGCTCACGCCCAGATTGGCGAGGAGGGAGGGCTGTTCCTTCACCTTGGCCCAGCTGGACTGCTCCGCATACAGGTTCTGCCACCAGCCAAAGAAGCCCGTGGGTTTCTCCGCGGCCAGCCGGGCGATACGTGAGGCGTTCTGAATGACCGAGATCATCTCTGCCAGATCAATCTCAAATGGCGTGTCCGGATTCTTGGTGAACCACTTCGGCGGCAGTCCTTCGCTGGCCAGACCGCTCACGGCTTTGCCATCCACCAGCAGATTGGCTGTCACAAAGAGATGGGGCAGTGCGCTCATGCTGGCGATGCCGTATTTAAACGGAAAGCGCGTACGCATGGGCAGCACGTGGAACTGGAAGGAAACGATGGTGAAGGTCATGGGGCGGCGAAGAATCGTCCTCGATCATAGCGCATTGTTTCAAGTTTCAGGTGACAAGTTTCACGGCGTGGCGACTCTGGGAGGATCTTGACCGCATGACGGCATCCGTTATTCATCCTCATGCACCTGTTCACGGCGCGAAGGATTCTCGCAGGCCTCGCCCTTTTGGCGAGTCTGTGGCTGATGGCCGTGGCTTTGAGGTCGGGCTGGCTGGCGGCTGCGTTTCCGGTGATCGGCAGCCAGCTGCTGTTCGTCGCATCAGTGGTGCTTACGGCACCGGACACGGCGGTGAAGATCGCGGAATGGATCGCACGACCCTTTGCGGCGCTGTTTTATCCAGACGAAGAATTTGAGAAACCGCCGCTGTCCTATGTGCTGGCGCGCAAGTACAGCCAGGAGCGCAAGGTGGACGCTGCGGTGCAGGAGTATGAGAAGATCCTGTATTACTACCCTGAGGAGCGAGACGCGTATCTGGAGCTGATCGAACTGGCGCAGCGTGTGGGGGATGAGGAACTGCGGATGAAGTATGAGGGGCTCTTGAAGGAGCGGGAGCCCCTGGAGGAAGCTAAACTTCCCAAGTAGCCATGCAGGTTTTTTCAGGAGACAGGCCATGGAACTGGGATCGAAAGTGAGAGAGGTCGTGGTGTTCTCGCGGCATCACCTGCTCATTTCCGCCCTCACCAAGCCTTTGACTTCGTCTATCTCCGCTTCGCTACGGTTCCCCGAAGGAGAAGGAGACCAAACATGTTCTCGACGGGGAGTGGGGTAACGCGTTGCGACTCCGATTGAGTGCAAAGCGCCTCAGCTCGAATCTCCTCTCCCCGTCCAGGGCTTCGCAGCTCTGGGCTTGCTTCGGGGAGAGGTTGGGTGAGGGGCCGACTACTTCACGCTGGCCTGATCGATGTCACATCGGCCATCGCAGGTGCAATGATCGAGGACGAGCAGGATTTTGCTCCAGCGCGCATGACTTGACTGTTTGACCACTTGCTTACACCAGCACCGCAGGCGTCTGCTCTTCTTGGGCTTCGATGGCGGTCAGGCGGGCCTGCTCTTCATCGAGGTCTTCGTGGATGGGCGCTGCTTCTGCGGACTCGGAGGCTTCGCCTTCGGCCTCTGCATCATCAGCGGCGGCTTTCTTTTTCCGCTTGTTCTGGTTCGGCGCTTCCAAGGCCAGCTCCTGCGCGGATTTGGCCAGGGTGCGCGTGTCCTCGGTGGTCATGCGCACGCCTACGGGCTTGCTGACGCCAAATTCCTGCATGGTCACGCCGTAGATCACATCGGCGCGGCTCATGGTGCGCTTGTTGTGGGTGACGATGATGAACTGCGAGTTGTCGATGAAGCTGTCCAGCATCTTGAGGAAGCGGCCGATGTTCGTTTCGTCCAGCGGGGCGTCGAGCTCGTCCAGCACGCAGAAGGGGCTGGGCTTCACCTGGTAGATGGAGAAGAGCAGGGCCACTGCGGTCATGCTGCGCTCGCCACCGGAAAGGAGGCTGATGGTCTGCAGCTTTTTGCCCGGGGGCTTGGCGATGATTTCGATGCCGGACTCCAGCGGATCATTTTCATCCACCAGCATGAGGTCGGCCTTGGCGGCGGGGCCGAAGAGCTCGCGGAAGTTGTTGTTAAAGAAGCCGCGCACCTGCTCGAAGGTTTCCACAAACATGGTCTTCGTGGTCTCGTTGATCTTGGCGATCACCTGCAGCAGCTCCTCCTTGGATTTCACGAGGTCGCCGTGCTGGGTGTCGAGGAAGTTGTGGCGCTCTTCGAGTTCTTCAAATTCCTGGATGGCGTCGAGGTTCACCGGGCCGATGCCTTCCAGCTTCTGGCGCAGTTCATAGACCACCTCCATGACGAAGGCCCAGTCGGGCTCGGCCTCCTGGCCGGGGATGACGACGTCATCGATGTCCACAGCATCGTCATCACGGTTGGACACAGCGCGCACCTGCGGGGCTTCTTCGGCCTCGGGTTCTTCCGTGGTCTCTTCAGCAGTGGCTTCTGCACCTTCGTTCTGGCTGCTGCTCTCTGCTGCGCTGGCAGCGCCTTTCTTGCCACGGTTGCGGTTCTTCTTCTGCTCCTCGATGGTGAGCATGAGCACGTGGTAGTCGGGCTCAAAGGCCTCGATGTGGAAGCTGTAGCGCTCCTGCACCTGGTTGATCAGGTTTTCCAGACGCAGGTCCATACGGGTCAGCGTGACTTCGGCGCGGTTGCGGGATTCATTGAGGCCGTTGAAGCTCTGGCGCAGCTGCGTCAGCTGCGCTTCCAACTGGCTCACCTGCTCAAACAATCCGGCGCGCTCCTCGGTCTTGGACTGCAGGTGCTCTTCGATCGCGGCGATGGCACCGCGCTGGGACTGGATCTGCTCCTCATAGCGGGCGCTTTCCGCCTCATTCTGCTGGATGCGCATGCGCCAGGTGTTCATCTCCTCGGAGAAGCGGTTGATGCCCGCCTGCAGCTCCTGCAGGCGCATGGCCAGCGGGGCCTTCTGGCGCTCGATGGATTGCAGGGAGCTCTGCTCCAGGGCCAGGGCGGTGCGCAGCTCGTTGAGGCGCTCGCTGGACTCCAGCTCGCGGCGCAGGAAGGACTCCATCTCGGTCTCCAGCTCGGCCTCGCGGATGCGGGAGGTTTCCAGCTGCTCCTGAGCGATGGTCACGGCCTCGCGCAGCTGCTGGATCTGGCTTTCAGAGCCGCTCATGCGCTCCTGGATCTGGTTCTGGTCCCACTCCACGCTTTCCAGCTTGGCGGTGGCCTGCTGCAGCGCACGCTGCACCACGCTCATCTTGCCCTGGAACTGGGAGAAGCCTTCGCGGGCACGCTGGGCCTGCTCGCGCAGGGAGACTTCCTCGCGCTGCATTTCCTCCAGCTGCGTGCTGGCGGTGTTTACGGCGTCCTCCTTCTCCATGTACTGGTACTCCAGCGCCTCCACCTCGGACCGGAGCTGGCGCACTTCGGCCTCACGGCGCAGGGTGGAGGAGCCTTCCTCCTTCGTAGCACCACCGGAGATGATACCATCATGTGTGATGAACTCTCCGCGCATGGTGGCGATGGCCAGATGCGGCATCTCGCGCTTCATGCGCAGGGCGGTGTGCAGGTCGTCCACGATCACCACATTGTGCAGCAGGTGGTCGATGAGACTCTGCACGCCTGTCTTCACGCGCACCTTGTCCGTGGCCCAGGTGAGGGCACCGGCTGGCAGCAGCTCGCGGTCGGCGGCGTTGCGCAGGTTGCAGAAATCATGCGGCACCAGCGCGGCGCGGCCCAACTTGTGGTCCGTCAGGCGGTCGATGATCTGCGCGGCCAGCTCGCTCTCGGTCAGCAGCACGGCCTGCAGGTGGTCTTTCAAAGCGGCCTCGATGGGGGTGATGAAGGCGGGCTCCACCTCGATGCTGCTGGCCAGCAGGCCGCGCACGCCGACGGAGTACACCTCGGGATTGTCCAGGCCGCTGATGACCTTCTGCGTGCCGACGGAGAGGCCTTCGCCTTTCTGCAGCAGCTGCTCGATGATCTCCAGGCGTGACTTGCGCTGCGTCAGGCTGCGCTGCAGTTCGTTCAGCTCATTATTCAGGGCATCGCGCTGGCGGCGGCGCTCGATGATCTCGCGGGCGCAGTCCTTGGCCTTTTCTTCGAGCTGGTTGCGCGTCTCTTCCAGTTCCTGGATGTTGCGCTGCAGTTCGTCGAATTCGATCTGGCTCGTCTCACGCGCCTGCTGCGCAGTCATGCGATCATGTGCCAGGGACTCAAAGCGCTGGCGGTCACCGGAGATCTGATTGCTGAGGGACTGGGCGCGCGCCTCGCTGGCGGCGATCTGGCCTTCAAACTGGCGGATGGACTCGCGGATGGCGCGGCGGTCGCTTTCCAGGCGATTGCGCTCCGGCAGGATGTTTTGATGCACGCTGGCGTGCTCGTTCACGGCACGCTGGCGCGTCTGGATGTTTTCAGCGATGGCGAGCAGCTGCTCGTCCGCATTCACGAGATCTCGGCGGGCCTGATCCAGCAGCTCTTCATTGGCGGCGATCTGCTCCTCATTCTGGCGCAGGCGGCCTTCGAGTTCTTCATTACGCTCGCGGTTGAATCCAATGCGGCCTTCCGCGCTCTGCATCTGGGAGCGCAGCTCCTGCGCCTGCTGGCGTGCCTGACTGATCTGGGACTCCAGAGAGTGGTAGGCCTCACGTGTTTGTGCAGCCTCAGTCTCGGCGGTTTGCAGTTTGCGCTGCAGTTCCTCGATCTGCTGCGTCATCATGCGCACCGTGTTTTCAGCCTCGGACTTCTCTCCGCTAAACTCGGTGTACTGCTTGTGCGCCAGGTGGGTGTCCAGCAGGCGGGTGTCTTCCAGCAGGGCCTGGTAGCGGCGGGCCTTGGCGGCCTGGCGCTGCAGCGTGCCCATCTGGCGCTTCACTTCGGCGATGATGTCCGCCACACGCAGGAGGTTGGCCTCGGTGTATTCCAGCTTGCGGAGGGCTTCGCGCTTCTGGGATTTGAACTTGGTGATGCCTGCGGCTTCTTCGAAAACGGTACGGCGGTCTTCCGGCTTGGAGCTCAGAAGCATGTCGATCTGGCCCTGCGCCATGATGGAGTAGGCCGCACGTCCGATGCCGGTGCCTGCGATGAGGTCGTGAATGTCCTTGAGACGGCAGACGGTGTTGTTCAGGCGGTATTCGCTGCGGCCGTCGCGGAAGACGCGGCGGGTCAGGGCCACTTCGTTGAAGTCCACGTTCAGCGACTGCTCGCAGTCCGCCATCGTCAGCGTCACTTCCGCGAGGCCCACGGGCTTGCGCTTGTCGGTGCCGTTGAAGATGACGTCGGCCATTTCATCGCCACGCAGCGCCTTGGCGGAGGTTTCACCCAGCACCCAGCGGATGGCGTCCACCACGTTTGACTTTCCGCAGCCGTTCGGCCCCACAATGCCGGTGACGCCTTTGTGAAACTCAAAGTGGGTCTTGTCCGCAAAGGACTTGAAGCCGTGAAGGGTGAGGCTCTTGAGGTACATGGCAGGAAGGGCTAAAAACGGAATGACGAAGACGGAACGCGTAAGGCACAGCGGGTGCCGGGTGGGATAGAACCATTTCACGCCAGATGCCCGCAAGAATGAAGGTGAAAATATACCTTATCTTGTGGTTGTTTAATATGACTTAAACAAGATGTGGGATTTTTGAAGGCGTTTTTCCTGTGAATAATCCTGCCCGCTGTGAACAAGTTTTCAAGGGGGGAAAAGTAGCCTTGTTGCTGTGCAACAAGGGAAGGCTCCGCCGCGAAGAAAGTGCGCGGTGGTCCCATGTGCTGGGTGTTTGCGGCAGCGCACCCCTGTTCCACAGGAACAGGACTACTTTAATACACCGCCTTGCGGTGAAACAAGAAGCTCTCCACCAGCAGCACGCCGAGCACGAGCCAGATGAGGCGCTGGGGCCAGGTGCTGAAGGCGCTGGCGGTGATGACGGGCTGGGCTGGCTGGAGGCTGTGCGCGGCATCGGCGGCGGGCGGGGCGGGCAGATTCGTCTCGGCGGCAGAGATGAGGGCGCAGGTGCCGCTGCGGTCCGGCGCGGTCTCCCAGCTGCCGATGCGCTCCAGCAAGAGCAGGCCGTGCGCGGGATCATCCGCCACATCGATGAAACTTTCGCCATTCCAGGCATGCCATTGCACGAGGTTGTCGGTGTGCAGCAGCTCTCCGGTGTGCAGGGTGCGGGTGTCGGTGAGGGCTTCGCTGTTTTCGGCACACCAGTAGATGGCATTTCCCAGCAGGAGGGGGAATGAGGGCAGGAGCGCGAGCTGCTCTGACTGCGCAGGGGAGAAGGCGGTGACGACGAGGCGCTGCCCCTGGTGCTCGCCAGCGGCAAGCACGGGCTCGGCACCGGCAAACCACAGCGGCTCGATGGAGGCGGGCAGGCTGAGCAGCGTGGTCTGTGTGACAGCAATGCGGCTGCTGCTGGCGCGGAAGAGCACGGGGTGGTCTGCCTGCACGGTGCGCACGGCATCGTGCGGCACGCTGGAGATGGCGCGCGTCTGCAGCGGGCCGGAGCCGCCCTGTGGTGTGAGGGCGATGACGGGCCTGTCCGCAGGCCACTCCTTGGGCAGCCAGTGCTCAAAGATGTACACGTCCGGCTGCTGCTTGGGCGGCCAGGCGGCAGGTGCGCCTTTCTGCATTTCGATGCGTCCGTTTTCGATCAGCGCGGAGAGCGCCAGCTCGGTGAAGGGGTCGGGCTTTTCGGCAAAGTAGGCCACGTGCAGCGGCTTGATGCGTGGCAGCGGCGCGGCGATGCCGTCGTCCCAGCCAAAGCAGTCTCCGGTGGCACGCAGGCGGATCTCCAGTAACTGGCCGCGCACGCCCTCCAGCGGCAGGATGAGCGCGCTGCTGTCCCCGGGGGCGAGATCGAGTTCGCGCAGCTGGGCGATGCGGCCTGAGATGGTGACCTCCAGCGTGGCGGTGGTCTTGGCGGCGTTGCTGGCGGCGGCGCTGACCTTCACAAAGGCCTCGTAGCGATCCCGCGTGAGCGGGCTGTGGCGGATCTGAAAGCCGGTGATGCCCACATTCAGCGGCTGCGCCAGCGCGGCGGGGATCCAGTCGATGGCGGAGGCGGAGACGCCCGGTGTGGCGGGTGCTGCGGCATCGCTGGCCAGCCAGATGCGGGAGCGGGACTCCAGATCGGCGAGGCGCTGCGCCACGGTCAGCGCGGCCTCGGGTTTTCCCTCCACGGGTAGGGGTGCCAGCTCCTCCAGAAGGCGCAGGCACTCGCGATGGTTGCGGCTGCGGGAGAGCAGCACACGGGCGCGGGAATCAAAGGCGATGAGGGATACCACAGTCTGGTCTGGCAGCGAGCGCAGGCGCTCCCGCACACGCAGCCGCGCGGCCTCCAGCCGGGTCTGGCCTTGCACGTCCCTGGCGGCCATGGAGGCGGAGCAGTCCACCACTACCACGATGGCGCTGGTGGCGTCTGCCGAGAGATTTCCGCTGGGCCGCGCCAGCGCCAGGATGGCCCCCAGCAGCACCAGCAGTGTGAGGATTAGGGAGAGCCACTTCTTAATCCGCCGCAGCCATGCCGACTCCTGATGCTCCCGCGCGAGCGATTTAAAAAACAGCAGCGTGGACACCGGTACCCGCTTGGCCTGCCTCTTGTAAAGCCACAGCGCCAGCGGAATGAGCAGCAGCCAGAGCAGGTGGAGATTGGCAGGTGCTAGGAGGCGCATGGTGGGTGGGCTGGGATTCGTCCTCGTCCTCCTACTCGAACTCGTACTCGATCAAGACGCGCCGAATGCAGAACAAGAGATGAATGGCAGATGATATGTAACGGAGAAGTTGGTGGGTACTCCATCTCGCGTCATCCAGATTGATGAAAAAATCCCAAACTTGGCTTTTTTGTTCGTCATATCTGTGACAAGCCGCGCCTCTGGAGCTCATGTGCTGGCGGTATCAGGGGGGGCTGCTTCTGTGTCAGGCGGTAGAATCTGCGGCTGGGCAGGCCGAAGATGAAGCGGTGGCAAAGGATGACGAACAGAGTGGTGAACACGAGCGAGACGAATAGATCAGCCAAGCTTTGAGTTTTGTCCGCCTTCTGGGCCCAGATGATCATCACCCGTCGCACTGTTCGCGAGATTGTGACCCACATGATGAAACCGAAGAACGCCAGATATGAAACCCCCAGTGCAAATGTGATCCGGCTCCGCTTGAATGAATGGAAGGCAGCCAAGCAGAGCAGCAACCAGAAGCTTAACAAACCAGCACGGAGAGGATGCAAAAGGCGGAAAAATGCAGAGCCTCTCTCCAAGCACTCTGAAACCGACATGCATGCAAGACCCACAAAGACCGACCACATCAACGCCAAAAGCCACCTGGTGGAGGCTGGGCGTGGGAGCGGCGGGGCATCGGGCTTCTCAGGCACCGCCACTTCACTTTGTGGCGGTGCGTAGGGATTGAGATCACCTTCCGGGTTCATGCATGGGAGATTGAAGAGAGTTTGTCCCAACCCCCTTCAATGCCTCACATGTTTTCCTGGCGCAGGAAGTTTTCCACCCAGGTGATGTCGTACTGTCCGTTCTGGAAGTCCGAGGTGGTCATGATCTTGCTCTGCAGCGGGATGGTGGTCTTGATGCCTTCGATGGTGAATTCCCCGAGGGCGCGGCGCATGCGGCGGATGGCGATGTCGCGGGTGGCGCCGGTGACGATGAGCTTGGCGATCATCGAATCATAATACGGCGGGACGGAGTAGCCGGAGTACACGTGGGTGTCCACGCGGACACCACGGCCACCGGAGGTGTACCAGAGATTGATCTTGCCAGGGCTGGGGGCGAAGTTGCGGGCCGGGTCTTCGGCATTGATGCGGCACTCGATGGCGTGTCCACGCGGCTGGGCGTCCAGCACGTGCTCGCTCAGCGGCAGGCCGGCGGCGATGCGGATCTGCTCCTTGATGAGGTCGCAGCCATAGACTTCTTCCGTGATGGGATGTTCCACCTGGATGCGGGTGTTCATCTCCATGAAGTAGAAGTTTTCGCACTTGTTATCGACGAGGAACTCGATGGTGCCGCAGTTCTCGTAGCCGATCTCCTTGCACAGCTTGACGGTGGCGTCTCCCATGCGCTTGCGCAGCTTGGCGGAGATCTTGGGGGAGGGGCACTCCTCGATGATCTTCTGGTTGCGGCGCTGCATGGAGCAGTCGCGCTCGCCGAGGTGGACCACATTGCCGTGGGAGTCTGCCACCACCTGGAATTCGATGTGGTGGGGCTTTTCCACCAGCTTTTCCATGTACATGGAGCCGTCTCCAAAGCATTTCATGGCCTCAAGGGAGGCGGCCTGGAAGCTGGAGCGCAGCGTGGCCTCGTTCAGCACGGGGCGCATGCCGCGGCCGCCGCCACCGGCGCTGGCCTTGATCATGACCGGGTAGCCGATCTTGCGCGCCCACTCCAAGGCTTCTTCTTCCGTGTGAATGATGCCATCGGAGCCCGGGGTGATTGGCATGCCGGCCTTGAGGGCGGTCTCACGGGCCACGTTTTTGTCCCCCATCATGCTGATGACGCGGGCGGACGGACCGATGAACTTGATCTTACACTGGGCGCAGATCTCGGCGAACTCGGCCTTCTCGGAGAGGAAGCCGTAGCCGGGGTGGATGGCGTCCACATTGGCAATCTCCGCCGCACTGATGATGCGGCTCATCTTCAGGTAGCTCTCGGTGCTGGGGCCCGGGCCGATGCAGATGGCTTCATCGGCGAGGTGAACGTGCATCGAATCGACATCGGCTTCGGAGTAAACGGCGACGGTTTTTACGTCGAGTTCTTTGCAGGCACGGATGACGCGGAGAGCGATTTCACCACGGTTGGCAACGAGGACTTTTTTGAACATGAGAGCGCTAGAGAGGTAGTGGAGGTCTGGCTGGCCCGGCCGCTGTCACGCGCCGGGCCCTGGAGTGCCAGGGCATCAGGAGATCGGTGGCAGTGGGGTGAACGGGGATCAGGCTTTCAACTCAAAGAGGGGCTGGCCGTACTGGACGGGCTTGCCGTCTTCCACCAGCACGCGGGCGATGGTGCCGCGCACGCCTTCGGGCTTGATCTCATTCATGACCTTCATGGCCTCGATGATGCAGACCGTGGTGTTTTCATCCACATGGTCGCCCACATTGGCGAAGGCTTTCTCGCCGGGGGCGGAGCTGCGGTAGAAGGTGCCCACCATGGGCGAATTGATCGTCGGACCCACGGCCTCAGCGGCAGAGGAGGCGGCAGGGGCCGAAGTGGCAGCGGCGGGAGCTGTCGCCGCTGGTGCGGGGGCAGGGGCGTGAGCCACAGGGGCGGCAGCGTAGGTCACGGGGGCGCCGGAGGAGGCAGGGAGGCTCTTGAGGAGCTCTTTGACGGCTTCCAGGTCGGAACCGCGACGAAGCTCAAGTTTGGCTCCGTTGCGCTCGCTGTAGAAATAGGAAACATCGTTCCCCGCCATCAACTGAACGATCTCACGTATTTGGCTGAGATCGTTCGAGGAGGACGATGCGGAAGGGGCGGGGGCGGCAGGTTTGGATTTGGTGCGTTTGGCCATGTCGGGGAGAGTGTGTCAACGAACGGACTCCGATCATACAAACTCAGCCAGAGGTGGCAACCATAAAGGCAGCCTTGACATTTAAGTTACCTCCGCCCCGTCCCTATCAAGGAACACGCGGAAATTTGGAAAAATCTGGCTTCCGCTTCTCCACGTAGGCGTTTTTGCCCTCCTTGGCCTCCTCGCTCATGTAGTAGAGAAGGGTGGCGTTTCCGGCCAGGTCCAGCAGGCCCATCTGGCCGTCGCAGTCGGCATTCAGGGCGGCCTTCAGGCAGCGCAGGGCCAGGGGGGAGTGCTGCAGCATCTCGCGGCACCATTTCAGGGTCTCCTCCTCCAGCTGCTCCAGAGGCACCACGGTATTCACCAGTCCCATGTCCAGGGCTTCTTTGGCGTCATACTGGCGGCAGAGGTACCAGATCTCGCGGGCTTTTTTCTGCCCCACGATGCGGGCCAGGTAGCTGGAGCCCAGGCCGCCGTCAAAGCTGCCCACCTTGGGGCCGGTCTGGCCAAAACGGGCGTTTTCTGCGGCGATGGTCAGATCACACACCACATGCAGCACGTGGCCGCCGCCGATGGCGTAGCCCGCCACCATGGCTACCACGGGCTTGGGGATAGTGCGGATCTTGCGCTGCACATCCAGGATGTTCAGGCGGGGCACGCCGTCATCGCCGATGTAGCCTGCATCTCCACGCACCTTCTGGTCGCCGCCGGAGCAGAAGGCCAGGGGGCCTTCGCCACAGAGGATGATCACGCCCACTTCCCGGTCCTCATGCACGATGTCAAATGCCTCCAGCATCTCTTTCACCGTCAGCGGGCGGAAGGCATTGCGCACCTTGGGCCGGTTGATGGTGATCTTGGCGATGCCGTCGCTGGTCTTTTCCAGCTTGATGTCCTTGAAGGTCTTGATGGGGGTCCACATGGGGGGAGGGGGAGTTGGCGGTGGTTTACGGTTGTTGACAGTTGTTTACGGTGGTTAACCGGAGTGCAAGGCAGGGAGGTTGACGGCGGTTTGGAAACAATCGTAAACAACGGTCAACCACTGTAAACGATTGTAAACTCAAGCGAAGCTTGTGAACGTGCGCAGCTCGGAGATACGCGCGGCGATGTCCTTGAGAGTCACCGTTTGCAGCTTGTGGGTGCTGAAGGCTTCGCAGGTGTAGCTGGCGGTCACGCTGCCGTGGACGACGGCGGTCTTGAGGTCTTCAAAGGTGGGCTTGGTCTTGCCGTTGGCAGCCAGCCAGCCAGAAAGGCCGCCGAGGAAGGAGTCGCCAGCGCCGGTGGGGTCAAAGACGCTGTGCAGCGGGTAGGCGGAGCAGGCGAAGAATTCCTCCGGCTTCTCTCCAAAGAGAAAGCTGCCGTGCTCGCCGCGCTTCACGATGACAAAGCGCGGGCCCTTGGCCTGCAGCTTGCGTCCGGCTTCCACGAGGTTGGTGGTTCCGGCAAATTCCTTGGCCTCGCCGTCATTGATGACGAGGAGGTCGATGCGCTTGAGCACGTCGTGCAGGCGTTCATTGGCGATGTTGATCCACAGGTCCATGGTGTCAGCTGTGACGAAGTCGGCCTGGATCTGGTCCAGCATCTGCATCTGGTTGTCGGGGCTCATGTTGGCGGCCACGGCCACCTTGGCGGCCTTGGCGGCGGCGGGGAGCTTGGGCTGCCACTGCTCCAGCACATTGATGCCCACCTTGTGGGTGGTACGGTTGTTCATGTCCTCATGGTACTCGCCGGTCCAGGTGAAGGACTCACCTTCGCTGCGCTCCAGGCCGTCCAGGGTGATGCCGCGTGAGGCCAGCATGTCGAGGTGGGGCTTGGGGAAATCATGGCCGATGACGCCCACGAGGTGGATGGGCTGGCAGAAGATGCTGGCGGCCAGCGCGGCATAGCTGGCGGAACCTCCGAGCAGGTTCTCCTGGGCATCCTGCGGGGTTTTGACGTTGTCGAGGGCGACGGTTCCGGCGATGACGACTGACATGAGCGTGATTTTGTGGTTAAGTAATTGGGGTACAGTTAGTCCTTGCCACGCCGTCTGCGTACTTTTAACGGTACTACAGGTCAGCGGGGCCGCGGATTATCGGTTCCGCCTCCGCTGTGTCAATTGCCACTCCGCCACTCTTTCATGCGTCTGAAACTGCTGCTTTTCATGCTCATCCTGCTGCCCATGGCCACAGGAGTGCATGCTTGGCTCTTTTGCCGGGACAATCTCCCGCTGCTGACGCAGGATGCGGTGGAAAGGCTGAAAGCCGCCGGGGTGCGGGATCCGGTGGTGGAGGTGCGGTTCTTTGACCTGGCCGTGTCTGGAGAGGCGCCGGACCCGGCAGCACGGCAGCGTGCGCTGGCCTCCCTGCGTGAGCTGGCCCCCATGCGGCTGAAGCCTGGCGCAGAGCATATCGTGGTGCGGGCCAGCCTCGGCTCCCGGCTGGATGGCGGTACGCTGCACCTCAGCGGCTGGTTTCCGCAGGGGGATGAGATCAAAAACCTGAAACGTCTGCTGTCGGACCTGCGTCCGGACCTGAAGCTGGACACGAAGGCGCTGCACACCTCCGGCGAGGTGAGATGGTCGGACGGGGTGAAGCCGCCGCTGACCACGGCCAGCCCGCTGCTGAAGCCGCTTATCGACACCCTGCGCGTGCCAGCCGAGCTGCACATTCACGCCACAGAGGACGCCATCGTCCTCAGCGGCCTGCTGCCGGACACCGCGCTGAAGGCGGAGCTGGTGGCCGCGCTGGCAGAGACTGCCGCAGGGCGTGTGGTGGACCCCGCTGCACTGAAGGCCAGCCCGCATGTGCAGACAGCCGCCTTTGCTAGGACGCAGCAGCTCGCGGCTTTTGTGAGCGGCTACTTCAGCGTGCCCGGCCCGCGTTCCTTTGATATTCGGAGCGATGGCGTCCCGCACCTCAGCGGCATGGCCACCCGCCAGCTGGAGAGCGTGTGGCTGGCGCTGCTGCGGCCGGTGACGGGCGCTGCAAAGGTGGATGCGCAGTTTACGCTCCTGCCCTCAGTCTATCATTTTCCAGGGTATCGAGTACAGTCCAAGATTTCTCCGGAATCGCTGAAGCCGCTGCGCGAGATCCTGCGTGCCAGCGTCATCCTGTTTGATGTGGGCTCGGCACATATACTGCCGCAGGAGCAGACAGAGCTGGCGCAGCTGGCCCCCACGCTGCTGGCTGCGGGCCCGGCGCTGAGGCTGGTGATAGGTGCACATCCGGACCCTTCTGCTCCAGCTGGAGCTGAGAAGGCTCTGGGCCAGGCGCGTGCCGAGGCCGTGCTCTCCTTTCTGGTGCACCAGGGGGTGCCTGCCTCAGACATCAGCGCCACTGTTTTTGATTCCGTGCCTGCAGGCTCTCCAGCCGCACCGGCCAGTCCGCGCAGCGTGGAACTCCTCGTCAAATAACTCCAGCTCATGAAATTTGATTTTGAATCCCTCACCGCCGAGCCGCTGATCTACATGCTCATGCACAGTGGCGCGTTTGTCTGCGTGCTGGGGGGCATCTTTTTCATCGTGGGCATGCTCTTTGGTTTTGCCACCTGGGGGCGCTATAAGCGGCAGACGAAAGCGCTGCTGAAAGAGGTGGAGTCCATGAAGGGGGAGATCGCAGACCTGAAGCGCAAGATCGCCGACCATGCGGTGAAGTCCGGGCCGGTCATCGCCATGGCCACAGAGACCATCCACATGCCCAAGAAAGAAGCCTCCGCCGCGCCTGCTGCGGAGGCGGTCCCCGCTGTGACGACACCACCTGCTGCAACGGCTGTAGTCAAGGCTCCGCCTGCGGCTGTAAAAGTGCCCCCACCTGCCAGTCTCAATCTCATCAAGCCCAAGGCGGTGTCGCCGCCTGCACCGGCAGAGTCGGTCTCAGCTCCCGCTTCTTCTTCTTCTTCTTCTTCTTCTTCTTCAGAGCCCGCCAAGGCCAACCCATGGGTGGCATCTTCGCCGTCCGAGCGGCACGTCTCGCCTCTGGCTTCCATCATTGCCACGCACCCGCATGAGAGGGATGACGAAGGCAGTGCTGAGGCGGAGGCCGTCGCCATTCCGAGCGAGCTCTCGGTGTCGCCCCTGCCGGAAATCGAAATCCACGCCGAGCCGGAGATCAAACCTGAGAACAAGATCCAGCCTGAGCCTGTGATCTTGACGGAAACTGCGATCAAGCCGATGGAGGATTCCAAACTGGGCTCCGTGTATCAAACGCGGCCCGAAAAGGTGGATGACCTCACGGCGCTCAATGGTGTCGCTCAGGGCTTGGAGCAGCGGCTCAATGAGCTGGGTGTCTACACCTACGCGCAGATCGCCGGGTGGAATGAGGATCATGTACGCGAGTTCTCCAGCCGCCTCGCCTTTAAAGACCGCATCCAGCGCGAGCAGTGGGTGGAGCAGGCCGCCAAGCTGGCCGCTGGCGGGAAAAAGGCAGCCTGACAAACAGCTGGCAAGTGAACGGCTGCAACCGATGCCCGTGGGGTGGGTTCAAGCCACGCATGAGCACGCGCCTCACCCTCTTTGTTCTGTTTGCCTCCTCCATGATCGGCAGCGCCGCCGACTGGCCGCGCTTTCGCGGGCCGAATGGCAGCGGCATCGCTCCCGATGACAAACCTGTGCCTGTGGAGTGGAGCGCCACAAAAAACCTCAAGTGGAAGACCACGCTGCCCGGCCCGGGTTCCTCCAGCCCCATCGTGGTGGCAGACCGCATCTTCGTCACCTGCTGGAGCGGCTACGCCACCGATGGCCCGCAGTCGGCGGGAGACATCACGGCTTTGAAGCGCCACCTCGTGTGCGTGGACCGCACCACCGGCAAGATCCTCTGGGACCAGTCTGTGCCTGCCAAGCAGCCCGAGGAGCGCTACGGTGGCATGTTTGCCCAGAACGGCTACGCCAGCCACACCCCTGTGTCCGATGGCAAAAGCGTCTTCGCCTTCTTTGGCAAATCCGGCGTGCATGCCTATGACCTCGAAGGCAAGGAGCTGTGGCAGGCCGATGTGGGAGACTGGGACGACCGCCGCGGCTGGGGCAGCGCCTCCAGCCCCATCCTGCACGGAGATGTGCTCATCGTGCCCGCGCTGGTGGAGAGCCAGGCGATGTACGGCTTTGATAAAAACACCGGCAAGCAGCTGTGGAAAGCTCCCTCCGAAGGCTTTGCCGGCACCTGGGGCACGCCAGTCCTCGCCGGAGCGGATCTCGCCATCGCCGTGCCCGGAGAGGTGTGGGGCTTCAATCCCGACACCGGCAAGCTGCGCTGGTACGCCACCGGCCTGCAGAGCGACTCCGTGTGCAATAGCGTCGTGACCGATGGCAGCGCCGTCTTCGCCATGAGCGAGCGCGGCGGCGGCTCCGTCGCCATCAAGGCCGGCGGCAAAGGAGACGTCAGCGCCACCAACACCCTGTGGACCGGGCCCAATGGCTCTCGCATCGCCACCCCCGTGCTCTATGACGGCCGCCTCTACTGGATCAGCGGCACCATCGCTACCTGCCGCGATGCCAAGACCGGCGTGGAGATCTACAACGAACGCATCGAATCCTCCGGCGGTGGCACGACCACTGCCGCCGCGCCTCAGGGCGGCGGTCAGGGCTTCGGCGGTGGACGCCGTGGAGGTGGAGGCGGTGGAGACTATGCCTCCCCCGTCGTCGCCAACGGCCACCTCTACCATGTCAGCCGTCGCGGTGAAGTCCTCGTCGCCAAACTCGGCCCCAAGTTTGAACTCATCTCCCGCAACACCATCGAAGGCGACACCTCCGACCACAGCGCCACTCCGGCGATCAGCAGCGCGCAGTTGTTTCTGCGCTCGGCGAAGACGCTGTATTGCATTGGGGAGTGAGGCGCAGGAAATTTTGGAGTGCGGCTGCGAAGCTGCCGCTTTTGAGCGTCTCGTGGTCTGATTGGCAAGCAAGAGGTGCGGGAGCTTTGATGGTGCCGTGAAGGATGGAGATGGTGCGCATGGTGCTTTCCTATTATGTAACCAAGTTATGCTTGGAAAGCCACATACGGCCCGTGCATACTCGTCTCCGAATGGAAAAAGCATGACCACCTTCCGCCCATTATTAATGATTGTAATCTGGATGGCTTTGGGGGCGCAGGCAGGCGTGCGTGCTGAGGAAAATCAGCCCGGCTATGCCTCTCTGCTGATCCCATTGAACAAGTCGCCGGAGTTTGCCACGGCTCTGCTTCGACAGGTGGAAAAGGTGATGACGCCAGTGGCATCCGCGAAGCAGAGGCGGGCCGCAGTCTCCAGCTTCGTGACCCGAGAAGGCTGCTACGTGCTGCATGGGGATCTCTTCGCCAACGGGCAGCACTTTGTGCTGATGGAGTTTCGGGTGGATTCCTCGGTTGAGAATCCGGCGACCGAGGAAACGGTGGTGGGTCTCGCGCGGCTGAATGAGGGGAGGTGGGAGCTGTGCACGCTGCTGGACGTTGCTCCCATCTGGCGGCCCAAGGGATGGAAGGCAAGCGATGGCGATTATCTGCCCATCACACCCGCAGAGCGGCCCTTTGAGCTTCAAGACTTGTTTGGCGATGGCGTGCCTGAAGTGATTCTGGTGGCCGATGTGCACAAGTACTGGCAGCAGTATTTTGTATTTCGCTGGCATGCCAAGGCAAAGGTGCTCACGTGTGTTGCCGACTCCATGCGCAAGCCAGTGCGAAGCGGGAATTATTTGATCTTGTATTCCAACTCGGGCCGTCGCGCCATCTGGGAGGAGTGGTCGTTCTGCCAATGGGAAGGACACAGGCTCATAGAAAAAGTCTCATGGCATGAGGAGGTGCCGCACAACGCCCCTGAGAAACCCTTCATGCTGGCAAAATGTACGAACCCCGACGGCACGGAGCTTGAGCTTAAAGTGAATGATCGAGAGTGGCTTTCTGACACGGAATCAGTGTATCAGATCACGCGGCAGGAAAAGCCCTTTGCAAGAGTGACATTCAAGTGGAGCCGGACGTTAGTCGCTGTCACAGCCGATGGATTTTATCCTTCAGGCGAAGAGTCGGCGTATCTCTATGAAAAACTCTCGGGGCTGCCCCGGAAACTTTATCCTGGGCTGGAAAATCAAAAGCGGATTAAATCGCTGGAAAAATCAGTGAAGATTCATGTCGAGGGTGAGCATGAGGCTCGGGAGATGCTATTTCCTCGATGACTGAGTCTCACCGCCACTCGTGCTTCGGATACCTCCCCCGCAGCTGCGCCTTCACTGCCGGGTAGCCCTCGCGCCAAAACCGGCCAATATCTCCCGTTGTCTGGATCGGCCTTTGCGCGGGTGAGAGGAGGTGCACGGTGACGCTGATGCGGCCGGCGGCGACTTTGGGGTTTTCGTTCACGTCGTACATCTGCTGGAGGACGACGCTGACGCTGGGGGGCTGCTTTTCGTCATAAACGATGCGGGCGGTCTTGCCGTTTTTCAGGGCGTAGCGTTCGGGGGCGTATTTGTCGAGCAGCTCGCGCTGACTGTGGCTGAGCCACTGGTGCAGGGCAGGGAAGATGTCCCGGTCTTTGAGCTGGCGGTAGGCGATGCAGCCGGTGCAGACCTGCTCGATGATGAGGTGCCTGTCCTCCTCGCCGATGGCGGGGATTTCGAGGTCGGGCATCCATTTGGAGAGGCAGTTCACACGCGTGATCCACTGCTCCACTTTCTCGTTCCAGTTGGTGAGTTGCAGGCGCCCTGCGATGACTTCCGCAGCGAGCAGGCTGGCGGCGGTGGATTCATCGGGCTCGCCGCGCTCGCGGCTGCTGAGCACGAGGCTGCGGAAGCGCACCTCCTCCAGATTCATCACGCGGCGGTTCACCGCGTCATACGCGGCGCGGTTGCCAGTGGTAAAGTCTTCGGGGAAGAGCTCGCGCAGCCACTCCTCCTCGATGCGGGTGCAGTTGTTGAGCTGCACGGTGAGCGCCTTGCCCTGCACCTCCACGATCTCGGAGGCGACGATGAGGCGCGGCGGGCGGATGTGCGCATCCTTGCCCAGATGGCCGCTGTAGCCTCCGGCCAAGCGGTAGATGCGGCTGCCGGTGCTGGTCTCCACGCCCAGGTGATCGCTGAAGGCGGCGAGGAGCGTGCGGGCGAGTGCGGTGGGATCTGCCACCTCGTCATTGATGGGCAGGCCGGAGCGTTTGGCGAGCTGGAGAAACTGATCGGCGCTGCGGGCGGCCTCGCGCGAGGCGGTGGCGTGGATGCCGTAGCGGGCGCAGTCGTCAGGGTTGAAGTTCATGGCCTCGGCGCGGATGAAGGCGCGCAGGATGGCCTGGAATTCGGTGATGTCGTCGTGCTCCCAGAGGTCTTCGTTTTTGTGGGAGGCGTTGTTTTTGCCCACGAGCAGGATGTCGCGCCCCTGTGCGGCAGCGGCGCAGAGCGTGGCCTCGCGCAGGCAGCCGAACTGCGCTGCAGCGAGCAGCATGCGGGAGAAGCGCGGATGCAGCGGGAAGCGGCTCATCTGTTTTCCCAGCGCTGTGATGCGTCCTTCGTGATCGAGCGCGCCGAGATCGTGCAGAAGATTCTCCGCGCGGGATTGAGAGGCGGGCGTGGGTGGCTCGAACCAGTCGAAGGGCTCGCGTGAAAGCACGCGCAAGGCGAGCAACGCCTCGCTCAAATCGAGGCGCTGCACTTCGGGCAGTTCGCTCTCGGGCCGCAGCAGATGCTCGCGCTGCGTCCACAGTCGCACAGCGATGCCGGGGCCAAGACGGCCTGCACGTCCGGCACGCTGCTCGGCGGAGGCTCGGCTGATCTTTTGCACAGTCAGCGTATTGATGCCACGGCGCGGATCATACGAGGCGGTGCGGGCCAGCCCGCCATCCACCACGGCGCGCACGCCTTCGATGGTGAGGGAGGTTTCAGCCACATTGGTGCTGACGATGATCTTCGGCTGCTCACCGGGCGTCACGGCGGCGTCCTGATCCTGTGGTGTCAGCTCGCCATGCAGCGGCACCACACGACGGCCCCGGGCAAAGCTGCGGCCCTGTATGGCGGCGATGGTCTTCCGGATCTCATGACCGCCGGGCATGAAGACGAGCATGTCTCCGCTGAAACCCGGGGAATTGGCGAGGTCTTCGCAGGCACGCGCGGCCTGATCCCAGATGGGCTCGGGGTAGCCGGTCTTGAGTTGGAGCGGGGCCTGGTAGTGCACCTCCACCGGGAAGGTGCGGCCTTCGGATTCCAACAGCTTGGAGGGCTGCATGAAATCCACCAGCGGTCCCGGCACCAGCGTGGCGGACATGACGATGATCTTCAAATCCGGCCGCCGTGTGCGCTGAAGCTGGCGCGCAAAGGCGAGCACGAGATCGCCATCGAGATGGCGCTCATGGAATTCGTCGATGACGATGCAGCCCACCCGCTCGAGCTGCGGGTCTTCCAGCATCTGCCGCAGCATCACGCCCTCCGTCACATAGCTCAGCCGCGTCTCTTTGCTGGTGATGTTTTCAAAGCGCACCTGGTAGCCCACTTCGCCGCCGAGGCGTGCATTGCGCTCACGCGCCACACGCTGCGCCAGCATGCGTGCAGCGATGCGGCGCGGCTGCAGCACGATGCAGCGCTTTCCTTCCGGCAGCAGGCCGGAGTCCAGCACGAACTGGGGGATCTGCGTGGACTTGCCGGAGCCTGTGGGCGCTTTGATCAGCAGATTGGGCAGCGCCGGGTCAAGCAGAGCGGCGGTGAAGGTCTGGCGGAGTTCAAAGATGGGCAGGGTGGCTGGGCTAGACATGGACTGCCATGTGTTGGCCCATGATTGCCATCAAATACACGAAAAAATGATCCTGTTGGCGCTCAATAATTCAGCGTCAGCATGCAGTAGCCAAAGTCGGCATCGTCACTCGGGCCGGTGGCGGCGAGGTAGGCTCCGGCAAAGAAGTGGGAGTAGCCGAGCAGGAGATCGAGGTGCGGGGTCAGCTTGGTGCTTACGGTCAGGTCCAGTTCGCATCCGGCGTGGCTGTTGGCATTGGGGCTGATCGGCCGCACGGTGGTGGTGCCGTTGGCGCGGTACCAGGCATCTCCGGTGGTGGTCAGCCAGAAGGAGTGGAAGTCCAGCGTGGTCTTGGTCTTGGGGGTGGGATTCGCGGCCAGACGCAGCGCCAGGTTCTGCATGTTCTGCCAGGAGAAGAGGTCCATGAAACCGTAGGGCGGATGGTTGGTGGGGAAGAGGTTCTGGAAGGTGTGGGCGTGGCCGTCGTTGGGGTTGCTGTCGCCGCTGCCTGCGCTGTACTCGATCGCGAGGCGGGGCTTCCACGGGCTTTTAAGCCAGTTGTAGCCGCCTTCCAGATGGTAGGCGTAGGCGGTGAGGGATTTGCCGCTGAGCTGCCCCACCTGGCCCACGAGCTCCACGGTGTAGTCCCAGCCGCGCAGCTTGGTGGGGTCTCCCTTGTGACGTGTGCCGAAGGTGACAAAATTGGACGTGCCAGCGGTGTTTTCCTCATGCAGATGAAAGGCGTAGATGTCAGTGGTCTGGAAGGGGATGGCCTTGCTGCTGAAATACAGGCCGCTGAAGAACTGATTGCGCGAGGCGGAGTCGTTGATCCAGTCTGACACATTGAACTGCGAACGGCGGATGCGCACCACGCTGGAGGTGAAGGCATCCAGCCACCACGTCGGGGCCTGGTAGTGCAGCTTCACAGCGTCAAAGGTGCGGCTGAAGTTCTGCCATTCCAGCGGGCCGACGAGGCGCTCGTCTCCATACATCAGCACCTGCCGGCCTGCCTTGACACTGAGCCCGGTGGCCTTGCCGATCTCGATGCTGGCCAGCCGGAGGTCAAAGCTGTCGTCTCCCTCCGCGCCGTTTTGCAGCGGCACGTTGGCGCGTTTGGAGAAGGACTCGCGGGTGTCCTGCCCCTGCAGGGCGATGCGGATCCACTCTTCCGGCTGCCACTCCACGCCGAGGCGCACGCGGGAGAGCACAAAGGTGTCGTCCGTGACGGAGTTCCTGCCGGAGTTGAAGTCGTAGGTGTTGTTGCGCGTCTCGGCGCGGGTGCGGGCCTGGAAGTTCCACTTGAGCTGATCGGCGATGCCTTCGGCGCAGGCGTGGGAGGCCATGAGCAGCAGTGCGGGCAGGAGCAGGGAATGGCGCATGCGGCATTTTTGATGCATCCATGGGAATAACGGAAATAGACTCTCGGCATGGCGTCCATGCTGGATGGTTATAGAAAAGCAGCCATGCCGTGACGGCATCAAAGCCATAGCGAAATGAGATTTTAGTTATGCATGGCAGGCGCGTATCCATTGCCGCCCCTGAGGCACCACTCATCATGAACTACGACGCGCTTATCATCGGTGCCGGGCCTGCGGGCTCCTCCGCAGCAGCCATCCTGGCCGAATATGGCCACAAAGTGCTCATCCTCGAACGCGAGAAATTTCCACGCTACCACATCGGCGAGTCGCTCATCCCCTTCACCTACGGCCCGCTGCAGCGGCTGGGCATGATCCCAAAGATGAAGCAGTCCCACTTTGTGAAGAAGTACAGCGTGGCCTTTGTGCAGCCGAGCGGCAAGGCCTCGCAGCCCTTCTATTTTTTCAACCGCTATGACCGCGAGAGCGTGGCGCAGACGTGGCAGGTGCTGCGCTCTGAGTTTGACCAGATGCTGCTGGACAATGCACGCGAGAAAGGCGCGGAGGTGCTGGAGGAGATGACGGTGCTGGAGCTGATCAAGGAAGACGGCCGCGTGGCGGGCGCACGTGCCAAGGATAAAGACGGCAATGTCTCCGAATACCGCGCCAAGATCACGCTGGACTGCACGGGCAAGGAGGCATTCACCGCCACGCGCAACGGCTGGCGCATGCGCGACCCCTACCTGAACAAGGTGGCGGTGTGGACGTACTACAAGGGTTCCACCCGCGAGCCCGGCATCGACGAAGGCCAGACGATGGTGGCCTACATTCCTGACAAGGGATGGTTCTGGCACATCCCGCAGCACGATGACATGGTGAGCGTGGGCGTGGTGGCGGAGGGCAAGTACCTGACCCGTGGCGGCGTGAAGGACCCGAAGGAAATTTTCAATCGTGAGGTGGAGGAAAACCAGTGGATCAAGGAGCACCTGGGCACGGGTGTCTCGAATGGCGAATACCGCATCACCAGCGAGTACTCGCACCACGCGCGGCACTGCGCCAGCCCCGGCCTGCTGCTGGTGGGGGATGCCTTTGCATTCCTCGATCCTGTTTTCAGCAGCGGTGTGATGCTGGCTCTGAAGTGCGGGGTGCTCTCCGCTGAAACCATCCATCAGGGGCTGCTCGACGGTGATCTTTCTCCGGCACGTTTTGCAGACTACGGGGCGGCGATCCGCCAGGGCGTGGAAAACATGCGCAAGCTCGTGTACGCCTTCTACAATCCGGATTTCTCCTTCCGCGAGGTGATCAAGCGCTTCCCGGATGCCGGCGGTGCCATCACCGACTGCCTGTCTGGAGATGTGAACAAGGACTTCAGCGTCCTCTGGAGTCAGATCCGTGAGTTTGTGCCGCTGCCGGAAGATCTGCCCTACGGCGAGCCGCTGGCGGCGTGATCCTGGCCAGACAGCCTATTTCCCCCCCAAGCCTTTCCAGTGATGAAACGCACCGCCTCCTTCTACATCATTGTTCTTGCCCTGGTGGGCATTGGCATTTTTACGGTGCTGCATCTGGGCGCCACGCTGCCTGCACCGCAGGCTTCAGCAGAGCTGCTGCACAGTGCTGCGGCAAAAGTGAAACCGGTTGGAGCACCTGTGCAGGCGGGCATGCTGGCGGGACTGAAGGAGAATCTGAACGAGCCGCTGAGCCACCTCTTTGTGCAGCTGCTAGTGATCATTGCGGTGTCACGGCTCACAGGCACGCTGTTTGCGCGCTGCGGCCAGCCTTCAGTGGTGGGGGAAATGGCAGCGGGCATTTTGCTGGGGCCGTCGTTGTTTGGCATGCTGGCGCCGGAGGCCTTCCAGTTTGTTTTCCCGACGACATCTCTCGGCGTGCTGAAGATGCTGAGCCAGATCGGCGTCTGCCTGTTTATGTTTGTGGTGGGCATGGAGCTGGACACTGGCCATGTGCGCAAGAAGGCGGACGTGGCCGTGGTGGTGAGCCACGCGAGCATTGTGATCCCTTACTTCCTCGGCGTGGTGCTGGCTTACTTCTTGTACAGCCAGCTGGCGCAGCCGGGAGCCAGCTTCACAGCCTTCGCGCTGTTCATGGGCATTTCGATGAGCATCACCGCCTTTCCGGTGCTGGCGCGCATTTTGCAGGAGCGCGGGCTGACCAAGACTTTTCTGGGCAGCACGGCCATCACCTGCGCTGCCGTGGATGATGTCACGGCCTGGAGTGTCCTGGCTTTCGTCATTGCCATTGCACGTGCCACCAGCGTGGCGGCTTCTGCCTTGAATCTGCTGCTGGTGTTTGCCTTCATAGCCGTCATGATCTGGGGAGTGCGCCGTGCGCTGCCGCGCTGGCTGGGCAGCGCCATGACAGAGCATGCAGACCCCTCCAAGGGCGTGCTGGCCACGGTGATCTGTGTGGTGGTGGGTGCGGCGCTGGCCACGGAAGTCATCGGCATTCACGCGCTGTTTGGCGCTTTCCTCGCAGGGGCCATCATGCCTGAGATGGGCGGCTTCCGCCAGAAGCTCAGCGTGCGGGTGGAAAATTTCAGCTCCGTGCTGCTGCTGCCTCTTTTCTTTGCCTTCACCGGCCTGCGCACACAGGTGGGGTTGCTCAATGACGTGCAGGGCTGGGCGCTGTGCCTGGGCATCATCGCCGTGGCTACTGTTGGCAAGCTGGGCGGCAGTGCCATCGCGGCGCGCTGGAGCGGGATGCGCTGGAGCGAATCCCTGCAGCTCGGCGCGCTGATGAACACCCGCGGGCTCATGGAGCTGATCGCGCTGAACATCGGCTATGATCTGGGCATTCTCTCGCCGCGCATTTTCACCATGCTTGTCATCATGGCGCTGGCCACCACGATGCTGACGGGGCCGCTGCTGACCTTGTTTGGCAGCAGGCAGGGGGTGATGGACGATTCACACAAACCTCTGGCTGCATGAGCGTGACCTCACGCCGGACACCCGCGCCGGAGAAGGGCGCGCGCCTCATCTGCACCACCCATGAACGCCATGAATGCTGAAACCAACGCCATCTATGACGTCATCGTCATGGGCGGTGCACTTTCCGGGGCCGCCACCGCCACGCTGCTGCTGCGGCACAATCCGGGCATCCGGGTGCTCGTTCTGGAAAAGAACGAAAGGCTGGGCCGCCGCGTGGGAGAGGCCACGGTGGAGGTCAGCGCCTACTTCATGGGCAGGGTGCTGGGCCTCACGCAGTACCTCAATGAGTCCCACATCTGCAAGCAGGGCCTGCGCTTCTGGTTTGCCAGCAAGGACACGGCCTCCATCGCCGAGGCCAGCGAGCTCGGCTCCAAATACCAGGTCAAGCTCCCTTCCTACCAGCTTGATCGCTCCACCTTTGATGAGGAGGTGCTGCGCCGTGCCTGCGCTGCCGGAGCCACGCTGCTGCGACCGGTCACCATCAACAGCGTGCAGCTTGAAAGCGGCGGCCTGCAGACGGTGACATACCGCCAGGGAGACGTGACACACACGGTGCAGGCGCGCTGGATCGTGGATGCCTCCGGCGTGGCCGCGCTCATCGCCCGCAAGAACGGCTGGTGGAGGTCAAACACCGAGCATCCCACCACCGCCGCGTGGTCGCGCTGGAAAGGCGTGCGCGACTGGGACGGCCGTGAGCTGGCGGAAAAATACCCGGAATGGGCCGCCGCGCTCTACTGCGTGCGCGGCACGGCCACCAACCACGTCATCGGCGATGGCTGGTGGAGCTGGTGGATTCCGCTGAAGGGCGGAGACATGAGTGTGGGCGTGGTCTTTGACCAGCGTGTCGTCGATTTCGCGCAGGACGGCGGCAAGGTGGGCGAGCGGCTGAAAGCCTTCCTCATGAAGCACCCCGTCGCGCGCGACCTGCTGGAGAGCGCCCAGTTTGATGAGAGCGATGTACACTGGCGCAAGAACCTCGCCTACTACAGCACCACCTTTGCCGGAGACGGCTTTGTGCTGGTGGGAGACGCCGCCGCTTTCATGGACCCCTTTTACAGCCCCGGCATGGACTGGATCTCCTACACCACCAGCAGCGCGGCGAATCTGATCACACAGCAGCGCAGAGGGGCCTCCATGGCCTGGCTGGTGCCGGAGTACAACCATACCTTCTCCACCAGCCACCGCTGCTGGTTCCGCGCCCTCTACAAGGACAAGTATGAGTACATGGGCGAGTTTGATCTCATGGACCTGGCCTACCGGCTCGATCTCGGTTTGTACTACTGGGGCGTGGCACGTCATCCGTTTGAGCAGGGGGACAAAGCCCTCCACACACCGCCCTTTGCCACCGGGGAAGGCCTGATCTACAAAATCATGAGCACCTACAACCGGCGCTTTGCCCAGATCGCCCGCCGTCGCCGCCGTGACCAGGAGCTCGGCAAAACCAACCGCAACCGCCGCAGCCTCATCCGGGGCTTCAGGATTCACCGCCATGACGCCATCAAACTCTTTGGCATGCTGGCCGAGTGGGCGGTGCTGGAGCTAAGGGAAGGCTGGAAGAGCTGGGGAGAGACAGCCGAGGATGTGGCCGCCTCTCATCTGCCGCCACAGACGGCGCCCTCAGTTGTCTGAGGGCGCATGGGAGTGGGCCTCGCGTGGTTGCATTCACGGCGGATCAGCTTTGCGGCGCCTCTGGCCGGTCCTTCGTTCAAGGCTTAGTCTGCACTCACGTAACTGCTTTTCAGAAGCCCAGCTGAGGCTCGGCGTCGGGCTCAGGTTCGGGCTTGTAGGTGCCGGAGCCGACGAGGCGCTCAAAGATGGGAGAGGCCATGAGGGTGGTGACCACCGCCATGATCACGAGTGTGGCAAAGAGCCCCTCGGAGATGATCCCGCGCTGCAGGCCGATGTTGATGATGATCAGCTCCATGAGGCCGCGGGCGTTCATGAGGATGCCGATGCCCATGGCCTCGCGGCCGGAGATGCCGGTGGCGCGTGCAGCCAGCGTGCAGGCGATCCATTTGCCCAGCACTGCGGCCACCAGCACGGCCAGGCACATGCCCCAGAGGTACCAGGTGTTGAGCAGGCCGATCTTGGTGTTGAGACCGGAGTAGGTGAAGAAGAGCGGCAGCAGCAGCGCCACAGCCAGCGGCTGAATGCGGGCGCAGAGATCCCGCACCATGACGCCGCGTGGCATCACCGCGCCCATGATGAATGCACCAAACACGGCGTGCAGACCGATGAGGTCCGTGAACCACGCGCCGAGTGACATCATGGCGAGGGCTATGACGAGGCCCGCGTCGCTGAGCTTTTCCTTTTCAATGAGCAGGGTCGAGAAGCGCGCAAGCAGCGGGCGGATGATGAAGAGCGCCACGGTGACGAAGCCCAGAGCACCACCGATGTTGTAAAGCGCGTGGCCGATGTTGTTGTCAAAGCTGGCGAGCACGACGGCCAGGAGGATCCATGCGGTGGCGTCATCGATGGCACCCGCGCCGATGGCCACGGTGCCCATGGTGGTCCCGGCCAGGCCTTTGAAATGGATGATGCGCGCCAGCATGGGAAAGGCGGTGATGCACATGGACGCGCCCAGGAAGAGCATGGCCTCCATCAGCGAGGTCTTCTTGGGGAAGAGCTCCGTGTGGTGAAACAGCACCCAGGCCAGCCCTGCACCCAGAAGGAAAGGAGTGACCATGCCCGCGATGGAGACGGCCACGCTGCTCTTCAGCCGCTTGCTGACGATGTCCATGCGAAACTCCATTCCCACGATGAACATGTACAGCGCCAGACCGAGCTGCGATGCGGGGAAGAGGTAGCAGGAGGTGTCCCGCAGCTTCTGCGCCTTGTCCCAGGGGAAGAGCCACTGCTGCCACTCCGGGGCCAGCATGCCAAAGAGTGATGGCCCCAGAAGCACACCCGTGATCATCTCCGCCACCACCTGCGGCTGGCCAAAGCGCGCCGCGATGGCGCCCACCACACGGCAGGCCAGCAGGATGACGGCGATCTGGAGGAAAAACTGTACGGCGAGAGAGACGTTGTTCATGATATTCACACCATACATGCCCCCGTTGTTGCAGTAACGAAAATAGAGTTTCGCTATGCGTTTGATGCCGAACCGTTATACTGCGCGCCAGCATGGAACTGCGACATTTGAAATACTTTCAGGCCGTGGCCGAGGAGCTGAGCTTCTCGCGTGCGGCACGCCGGCTCCGCATCGCCCAGCCTGCGTTAAGCCGTGCCGTTCAGGAGATGGAGCGCGAACTGGGCGCGCAGTTGATCGAGCGTGAGCGCCGCTCGCCGCGCCTCACACCTGCGGGCGCCGTGCTGCTGCATGAGACTGGGCTCATCCTGGAGCGGCTTGATGAGGCCATGCGCCGTGTGCACCGCACCGCCAAGGGGGAGGAGGGCGAGCTGCGCCTCGGCTACATCGGGCCGCCCACGCGTCCGTTTCTCGCGCGCCTGCTCAAAGAATACGGCAGGCGCTATCCGCGTGTGACGGTGATCCTGGAGGAGCGGACACCGGAGCGTGTGTGGGAGATGGTGTCCAAGGGGCGGCTCTCCGTAGGCCTGACGCGGCCCGTGCTGGCGCATGAGGCGCTGGGCCTGCAGACCCTGCTGCTGCGGGAGGAGAAATTCTGCGCCGCCGTGCCGCTGGATCATCCCTGGGCCCGGCTGACCTCGCTGCCCTGGAAAAAGCTGGCCGGTGAGCCGCTCGTCATCCTGGCGCGGCGGGAGGGCGCAGGCTCTCATGATGCCATTCAGGACTCGTGCCAGGCGGCTGGCTTTGTGCCGCGTGTGAAGCACATGCCCAGCCTCATCGGCACGGTGCTGCAGTATGTGGAGTCCGGGGCCGGCGTGGGTGTGGTGCCTGAGAGCACCGCCATGCGGAATCTGGCGCTCATTCCTCTTAAGCCCCAGCAGACCATCCCTCTGGTGATGGTCTGGGCCAAGGAAGGGGATGACCCCGCCGTGGCCGCCTTCCGAGAACTTGTCAAAGACTGGCTGCGCACAGGGGAGTTGTGGGAGTAGGTCCCAAAATCGTCCCTCGTTCTCCTACTCGTCCTCGATCTTGCAGCGCCGCTCGTGGGTGCCTCGCAGTCCGGGGGGCTCATCATGCGCTGATCGACAGGCATGCGTGCCTGTCGTACTGCCGGCCAGCGCACGCCGGGGAAGTACGACGGACGCTCTCGTCTGTCGATCAGCGCTCCCGCACGCAGCCAGCAGTCTCGCATCCCCCATAGCCCTTCCCCTCGCCGATGTGATACGCAATGGACGAGCACGAGCAGGATCGAGCCCTCCGTCTTCCCCTGAAATGCGTTGCGCCCAGCGCTGGCCGGTGCTCCTTTCGCGCCCCCATTACGCCGGTGGCAGTCCAGCCATTCGGCACACCCCATACCCTCTATCGTCCCACCCACCATGTCCACCGACGCCAAGAACTCTATCGCCCAGATGGAAAAGATCGTCTCCCTCTGCAAGCGCCGCGGCTTCATCTATCAAAGCAGCGAAATCTACGGCGGCTGCGGCGGCGTGTGGGACTACGGCCCCCTCGGTGCCGAGCTGAAGCGCAACCTGCGCAGCGCCTGGTGGAACACCATGACTCGCGAGCGCGAGGACGTCCTCGGTCTGGATGCCAGCATCCTCATGAATCCCGCCATCTGGAAGGCCAGCGGCCACGTGGACACCTTTGCCGATCTCATGCGCGAGTGCTCTCTGACCAACAAGCGCGTGCGCGCCGACCATGTGGAGCCGCAGGACGGCGTGGTCATGAAGTACAGCGGTGCCAAGTCACCAGCTGGCTGGGAGCTGGAATGTCAATTCACCATGTTAATGAAAGTTGGCGAGCACATTGAGAGCTTTCGCAAACGTGTACGCACTCTTGTTGCTCAAAGTCGAACATGGGGGCTTAAGCGTGGGTATCGCATTTTTCGAAAAGAAGGTGAATCTGCCGAAGAGCACACGGCAAGAGCAAAAATGCATGAATTGCTGATGAAAAACCCTCATCTGCAAACTTACGACCATAATGGTGTTGTTGTGACTGCTGACATAGTCAACGGCAAGCCCGAGGAGATCGAACTGCTCAACGAGGAGAAGATCGACGCCGTGAATGGCAGCGTGGACTTCCACCCCGAAACCGGCGGCGCACTCGGCGAGGCCCGCCCCTTCAACCTCATGCTCAAGACCTACCTCGGCCCCACAGCCACCGAGGCGGACGTGACCTATCTGCGCCCGGAAACCGCGCAGGCCATCTTTGCGCAGTTCAAGAACGTGTATGACTCCAGCCGTGTGAAGGTGCCCTTTGGCATCGGCCAGATCGGCAAGGCCTTCCGCAACGAGGTGACGCCGAAGAACTTCACCTTCCGCAGCCGCGAGTTTGAGCAGATGGAGCTCGAATTCTTCATCAAGCCCGACGAAGCCGTGGAGATCATCTCCGGCGAAGTCGCCGCCTGGAGCGAAGGCGCGGACCTCAGCGAGCCCAAGCCCAACTGGGGCTGGCAGATGTGGCACCGCTACTGGGTGGATCAGCGCACCAAGTTCTACGAAGGCATCGGCCTCGGCGATGTGCTGGAGTACTACTGGCAGACTCCCGCAGACCTGGCCCACTACGCCCGCGCCTGCGTGGACATCCTTTGCGAATTCCCCTTCGGCACCGAAGAGCTGGAGGGCATCGCCGCCCGTGGCGACTTCGACCTGTCTGCCCATCAGACCGCCAGCACCAAGTCTCAGGAAATCTTCGACGAAGAACTCAAGACCGCCGCTGCCAAGCTCAGCGACGAGCAGAAGGAAGCATTCATCCAAAAGCGCCTCGCCGCCGAAGCCGCCAAGACCAAGGGCGAGCCGATGCCCGAGGCCGCCGTGCGTGCCTGGTTCGAGCGCCTCTTCAAGGGCAACTACGTGCCTCACGTCATCGAGCCTTCCGCAGGTCTCGACCGCATGGCGCTCGCCGTCATCGCCAAGGCATTCTCTGAAACCGAGAAGGTCGATGAGAAGGGCAAGAAGGAGGTCATCACCGTCCTGCGCCTGCATCCGCGCGTGGCTCCGGTGAAGGTGGGCGTTTTCCCGCTGCTCAAGAACAAGCCCGAGCTCGTGGCCAAGGCCCGCGAAGTCTATGCGCTGCTCAAGAAGCACATGAACTGCTTCTATGACGAGACCGCCTCCATCGGCCGCCGCTACGCCCGTCAGGACGAAGCGGGCACGCCGTTCGGCGTCACCATCGACTTCGAAACCTGCGGCGAAAAAGGCCCCGAACTCGCCGACACCGTCACCCTCCGCCACCGCGACAGCGGCGATCAGGAGCGCGTGAAGATCAGCGATCTCCTCGGCAAGCTGCTGCCGCTGGTGTCGTAAGTGAATCTCTTCTGCACGAGGGGATGCTGAACTCATCCCCCGTGCCGATGAAGGCTCCCCCTGGCATTCTGGGGGCAGGTGATTGTCCATGCTCAAAGTGTGGCCGTGGCCGCTTTGAGTAAAAAAGCTGCTCTTACCTGTGTTCGATCACATCGCTGGCCTTGAAGCGCACCTTGGGCAGGGAGGCGTAGCGGTCGTCGGGGTGTCGGTAGCCAGCAGGGCAGAGGACGGCGGTGGTGAAGCCCTGGGCTTCGAGGCCGAGGAGTTCGTCGTATTTCTCAGGCGCAAAGCCTTCCATGGGGCAGGTGTCGATGCCGAGCAGCGCGGCTGCGGCCATGAACTGACCGAGCGCGATGTAGGCCTGCATCTTGGCCCATTCCTGGGTCATGTAGCCGGAGGCCAGCGTGCCGGTGAGCATTTTGCGAAAGCCTGCGAGCGCCTCGGGCGTGCCGCCGCGCACCTCGATCATGCGCGTGATGTTGGCGTCGATCTCGGGTTCGCCCATGCTGCGCTTGGTGGCCATGACCACGAGGTGGGAGCAGTCCGCCACCTGACGCTGACGCCAGGTGTGGGCCACGAGCTTTTCCCGCAGCTCCTGATCCTGCACGATGATGAACTTCCACGGCTGCAGCCCGAAGCTGGATGGCGTGAGGATGAGAGACTCCTCCAGTGCGGCCCAGGTGTCTGCGGGGATCTTCTTGGTGGAGTCGAAGACTTTGGTGGCGTAGCGCCAGTTCAGAGCGACGAGGAGTTCGGCGGTGGTCATCGGGGAAGTTATAGTGTGGCAGGTTTAAAGTGGAAAGCGGGTTCTGGAGCGGGCATAGAATGAAAAAACGCCACTGATCGGCGAGCGGATGAGGGTAAATTTGGAGTGCGGTTGCGCAGATGCGAGGCGCAAGCCTGCATCGGAGCCACCGCTTTCGAGCGGCTCGTGGTTTGCGAATGCACGGCAGGCTTTCGCGTGCCCATCAGCGTGCCACCTTTGGATGCTGTATGGACTTCGCACACTGCCCTGCACGTCGAAAGCGGTAGCTGCGGTCGTTCCTCCCTTCGCAACCGCACTCCAAATAAGTCACTCCAGCTCAGGCGGCACGTTGCCGTAGGTCCAGGGCTGGCTGAAGGGCGGGGCCTTGGGGGGCTCGGGCTTGGGCTCGGAGGTCATTTGGTTGGCGAGCTCGACGCCCTTTTTTGCCATCTGCGTACCGGCGGTGATTTCGAGATTGGAGTAGGCGGTGAGGCGTGTCTCGTAGCCGCCGCCGTGCGGGCCAAAGGCCTCCTCCGTGGGCACGTAGCCGACGATGCCATTCGAGAGCTCGCACGGGAAGGTGAAGAGGTGGTGGCTGCCTTTTTTGATGTCGAGCCCGTACTGCACGAAGTACTCGGCGGGATCGGAGACAAAGCAGGCGGGGCCAACCTTGATGCACTGCACTTCGCAGTCCACGACAGGGTGCGTTTTGTTCAGGTGGTCCAGCAGCAGGATCTCCTTGGCAAAGAGGAAGTCGGTGCTGTCTCCGGGCGCACGCGGCTGGCTGGCGAGAGCGAGGCTTTTCTCCACACGCTGCGGCGATGGCGGGCGGCGCTTGATCTTCAGCACCTCCTGCCGGGTGTCGATGGGGGCGGCGGTGATTTTGGGCATGGTGAGCAGCACACGGATGGCCTCGGCACCGACACGGCCACCCACGAGGCGGCTCCATTCCTCGGGCTTCGGAGTTTGCGCGGTGCTGAGGTTGTCCACCTGGGTGATGTCGCCGCAGGCTCCCTGCATGAAGACGACGGGGGCGTGGGTGTCCAGACCGCCCTGGATGGTCTTTTCGAGGTATTGGATCCAGTTGGCGGAGATGCCGCCGGGATTGGTGGTGGCGTGGCAGGCGTAGTTCACCACCACGCCGACGAGCTGGCCTTGCAGGTCCCAGGCGCCGATGACGCCGACCTGCGGATCGATGGGGCCGGCGTATTCGAGGATGTCGGGGTTGCCGGGGCGGGGGTGGCTCCAGCTCTGGCCGTTTTTCATGCGCAGGCGGCGGTTGAAGGCCACCTTGTCCTCATGGCCGAAGCCAAAGCCGAGCTGCACGGGCACTTTGGCTGTGTTGGCGGCCACCACGCCGGCCACGATCTCGTGCGTGAGGCGCAGCAGGTAGCCGGGATCGGCGCAGGAGCTTTCCTCATAGGCCAGCTTTTTCACCAGGTCGGAGGCGGTGTCATACTCGCCGGGCATGACCATGCCCACGGGGCCGGAGCTGTGGGAGTGGGAGGCGCAGAGGAGCACGGCATCGCCCTTGATGCCGGTGGCTTTTTCGATCTGGGCGCGGGCGTCCAGCACCACCTGGCGGGGCACCACGAGGGAGTCGAGTCCGATCACCACGGCCGTTTTTTTCCCGTCATCAAAGAGGGCCACGCGGACCTTGCAGGGGTCGTGGAAGGTCCGGTGGTAGCTTTTGCCGTAGCCCCCTGGCTGCTCCATGCCGATGTCCGGGGTGATGTCCCGCTGGGCAAATCCAGCCTTGATGGAGGAGGTGAGCGGGGCTGCGGGAGGGGCGGCTTGGAGGCAGAGGGGGAGGAGGACTGCTGATAGGAGGGACAGGCGCATGTAAAAAATTACGCTGACACCCTGGCGGTTTTGGTGATAAAAAATTACATTACAGGTTGGTGTGATTATTGCATATTTCCGGAATCTTCAGACCCCAGTAAACGAAGTTTAGTCTCCCGCTGAACCGTGCACGCTGCTTACTACATCGCCAAAGGCCAGAAAACTCTCGGCCCCTGCTCCAAGGACGACCTGCGCAACTTCCTTGCGTACGGGTCCATCCGTGAGAGCGATCTGGTGAAACGTGAGGACGAGGAGCAGTGGCGTCCGGTTTCCAGCCTCATGGAGCTGCAGATGGAGGGGCAGGTGGTGGCGGACGGACTCACCGTGCTGCCTACGCGCCGCCGCGTGGCCCGCTACCGGGACTATGACCGCGTGCCCTTTAATCAGCGCGGAGGCACCGTATTGCGCCGTCTGTTCATGGGCTTTTTCTTTTTCCCGCCGATGCTCTGGATGGCGGCGGTGGCTCTGTACACCGACCACATCTTCTGCCAGAGGAAGGATGAAAACGGCTACCTCATCGTGTGGGGGCGCTGGGTGGAGGTGCTGGCCACGGTGCTGATCATCCTGAACGCTCTCATGTGGTGGATGGCGCTCAGCTATGCCTCGTGGATTCTGGGGCCCGGGCTGGCGGAGCTTTCCAAGGGCATGGGAGAGGCGGCGGATGTGATCAAGGGGCTCTTTAACGATCTCTTTTCCAAGTAGAAAGGCCTGTTGTGGCGGCATGGGGCCACGTGTGGATTGCCATTCGGTGTGCAGGATTTGGCATCCTAAGGTCATGCTGACACGTGCCGCCAAAAGGCTGCGTTGGTTGTCGCATGAAAGCCAGCCAACACCTTTCAATATTCGCCACCACACTGCTTGCCACCATTGCCGTGCAGGCCGCTCCGCTGGACACCTCCGCCGCCTCCAAGCAGATCGATGCTCTGCTGGCCCAGGGCTGGCAGAAGCACAAGATCCAGCCGAATGCGCCGGTGGACGATGCCACCTTTCTGCGCCGCGCCTACCTGACGGTGGTGGGCCGCATCCCCACGCTGGAGGAGGCCACCGCCTTCCATGCCTGCCAGATGCCGGACAAGCGCGCCAAGCTGGTGGACAAGCTGCTGGCCAGCGAAGGCTACGTGCAGAATTTTTTCAACTACTGGGCCGATGTGCTGCGCGCGCAGAGCCAGGGTGTGGCAGGCAGCACCACCTCGCAGAACTACCTGAACTACATCCGCACCGCGCTGCGTGAAAACAAGCCCTGGGACCAGATGGCCCGCGAGCTGGTGAGCAGCGAGGGCACCTGCTTTGACACAGGCGCCATCGGCTACTACATGCGCGACCGCGGCATGCCGCTGGACAATCTCTCCAACACCACGCGCATCTTTCTCGGCACGCGCATGGAGTGCGCGCAGTGCCACGACCACCCCTTTGACAAGTGGACGCAGAAGCAGTTTTACGAGATGGCGGCCTTCACGCACAACATGAGCTCCACCAACTACCGCTCCCAGACGGCGGAGGAGGTGCAGAAGATGATCCGCCAGGACAAGTCGCTGGACAATGATTCGCGCGATCTCATGCGCCAGGCCATCACCGAGGCGGTGCGCCCGCTGCGCGACACCCAGGTGGTGCAAAACAAAGGCCAGCTGCGCCTGCCGCATGACTACAAGTACAAGGACGCCAAGCCCAAGGACGTGGTGCCCGCCGCTGTGATGTTTGGCAAGCCGGTGGAGCTCAAGAAGGAGTCCAACCCGATCGATGAATTTGGCCGCTGGCTGACCTCTTCTGAAAATCCGCGCTTCACCACCATCATTGCGAACCGCCTGTGGAAGCGTGTGTTTGGCGCAGGCCTGTATGAGCCTGTGGACGAGATGATGGACAGCAGCGTGGCCTCCAATCCCGAGCTGATGCGTTTCCTGGAAAAGCAGATGGCGGAGATGAAGTATGACATGAAGTCCTACCTGCGCATGCTGCTGAACACGCAGGCCTTTGCCCGCGCCAGCACGAAGGAAGTGGCACCCGGCACGCCCTATTATTTCCAAGGCCCAGTCTTCCACCGCATGAGTGCGGAGCAGGTGTGGGACTCGCTGGTGACCCTCGTGAGCCCGGACCCCGAGCAGTCCAACTGGAGCCTGCGTGAGCGCGAGCATCGCGATCTGGAAAACCGCCAGCGCCTGGCCCGCCTGCTGGACAAGACGGAGCCCGCGCTGCTCTATGAGGCCGCCAAGGAAGTGTCCGCCGCCATGCGCGAGCAGAACAAGGAGTTTGACCAGCTGCGCAAGGAGCTGGACGAAGCCCGCGCCAAGGAGGACAAGGTGAAGGCCCGCGAGATCCAGCGCCGCCTGGGCGAAAGCCAGCGCATCCTGCGCGAGCAGGTGAGCAAGTGCTTCTACGCCGCTGCCAAGAAGTCCGGCAACCAGGCCATCCAGCAGGAGCTGGCCGCCGTGAGCGGAGACGGCCCCATGGAAATGGCGATGATGAACCTCATGCAGGACAGCCGCGTGGACGCCAAGGACGCGCCGCTGAGCCCGCAGATCCTGGCCACCGTGAAGGCGGACGAAACTGTGCTGGGCATGAAGGATGAGAAGAGCATCAAGAGCTTTGAAAACTACCAGCGCACGCTGCACCAGACCTGGAGCCGCGCCGCCGAGCTGCCCTCTCCTGCACCACGCGGGCACTTCCTGCGCGAGTTTGGCCAGAGCGACCGCGAGATCATCGAAAACGCCAACGATGAAGCCAGTGTGCCGCAGGCGCTGACGATGATGAATGGATCGCTGCTCAGCCAGCTGACCAGCGCCTGGTCCACGCTCAGCATCAATCTGCGCAAGGCGAAGACGAATGAGGAAAAGATCGACACGCTCTTCCTCAGCCTCTACTCCCGCAAGCCGAACGCCAAGGAGAAGGCCCACATGCTGCAGACGGTGGAAAGCTACGCCACCTCCAAGACCCTGTGGGAGGACATCACCGTGGCCGCGCTCAGCACGCAGCGCTTCATCTTTGTGGAATAACCGCCGCCTGATTTTTTAAAACGAACAAACACGAACCTTTAAACTGACACGACCATGAAAACGCCTGGCAATGATCTCTCCCGCCGCACTGTGATGACTCGCATGGCGCAGTCCTGCCTCGGAGTGGGGCTGCTGCCCTCCATGGAGCACCTTTTCTCCACCAAGGCCCTGGCCGCAGGAGAAGGCAGCGCCACCGCCAGGCAGGCGGCCACTGCACGCAATGTCATCTTCCTCTACATGACCGGCGGCCAGAGCCATCTGGACACCTGGGATCCGAAGCCGGACAACAAGGAGGTGGCAGGCCCGGTGAAGGCCATCAAGACCAGCGCCGATGGCGTGCAGATCAGCGAGTACCTGCCGCGCGTGGCCAAGCAGATGCATCACGCCTGCGTGATCAACTCCATGGCCACCAACACCGCCGCGCATGAGCAGGCCAACTACTTCATGCACACGAGCTTCGGCCTGCGCAGCACCATCAAGCATCCCGGCATGGGCGCGTGGCTGAGCTTCTTCCAGGGCCCCGGCAATCCGGCGCTGCCTCCGTATGTGTATGTGGGCAATGACAGCCGCCATCCCGGCGCGGGCTTCTTTGCCAAGAAGCACGGCCCGCTGATGGTGAACAATCCCGAGGCAGGTCTGCAGAACGTGACGCCGCAGAAGGGCGTGACGGACGAGCGCTTTGGCATGCGCCGCGAGCTGGCGCATTCGCTGGATGCGGAATTTCAGGGCAAATGGGACACCCGAGGTGTCAAAGCCTACGCCGACGTGTACGATGATGCCGTGCGCCTCATGAAGAGCGAGGACCTCGTGGCCTTTGACCTGACCAAGGAACCGGACGCCGTGCGCCAGGCCTATGGCAAGGACACCTTTGGCCAGGGCTGCCTGCTGGCACGCCGTCTGGTGGAGCATGGAGTGCGCTTCATCGAGGTGAGCCTGGGCAGCTGGGACACCCACGTGGCCAATTTCATCAACACGCCGCAGCTCTGCAACACGCTGGACACCGCGCTGGCCGCGCTCATCACCGATCTGGAGCAGCGCGGCATGCTGGACAGCACCATGATCGTGGTCTCGTCCGAGTTTGGCCGCACGCCTAAGATCAATCAAAACCAGGGCCGCGATCACTACCCCATCTTCTCCTCCGTCATCGTCGGTGGCGGGATCAAGGGGGGCATCAAATACGGTGCCACCACGCCGGATGGCGCTGGTATCGCTGCCGACAAAGTGGGCCCGCCTGACCTCAATGCCACCATCGGCTACGCCTTGGGCCTGCCGCTTGATCAGGTCATTTACTCGCCCAGCAAGCGCCCGTTTACGGTGGCAGACAAAGGCCAGCCGCTGACGCATCTCTTTGCGTGAGGCATTCTGGTGCCAGTCCAGGACGGGTGTGGCAAAAGCCCGCCCGTCTTTGTTTTTGAACGCACTGTGAACGCGGGTGCTTAGGGCGCGGGTTTGCGAATACGATTGTCAGTGCATTCAAAGCGGATGTTTATTTACGTGCAGTTGTGAATGCAGGCTTGCGTTTGAGACGATGAATCGGCGACATTTGAGGGCATAAATACCTTCTTTTTGTGTCTTCACGCGCAACTCACTCATCCGCAGACGCCATGCTGCCCGCCGCCACCGCCGTCCAGGCTGCTCTGCAAATCGAAAGCATCATCACCCAGGTCTCCCAGATTATTCTAGGAAAGGAGAATGTGGTGCGGCTGGCGGTGACCTGCCTGCTGGCTCGCGGGCATCTGCTGTTTGAGGATCAGCCGGGCGTGGGCAAGACGATGCTCTCCCAGGCGCTGGCGCAGGCGCTGGGACTTGGATTCCGCCGAGTGCAGTTCACCAGCGATCTGCTGCCCGCAGACATCCTCGGTGCGTCGATTTATGATCGTGACACGGCTTCGTTTCACTTTCATCGCGGCCCGGTTTTCACGCAGGTGCTGCTGGCGGATGAGATCAACCGCGCCACCCCCAAGACGCAGTCCGCGCTTCTCGAAGCGATGGAGGAAGGGAAGGTGACGGCAGATGGCAGCACGCATGCGCTGCCGGAGCCGTTTTTTGTCATTGCCACGCAGAATCCGTCTTCTCAAATCGGCACGTTCTTGCTGCCGGAGTCGCAGATGGACCGCTTTTTGATGCGTCTTGAGTTAGGCGTGCCGGACCGCAGCGCCGAGCGTGCGCTGCTGGAGGGGCAGGAGCGGCGAGAGCTGCTGCGTGCGCTGCAGCCTGCCATGTCCGTGCCGGAGCTGCAGCAGCTGCAGACCTGGGCGCGTGCGGTGTATGCCTCTCCGGCGCTGCTGGACTACCTGCAGGATCTGCTGGCTGCCAGCCGTGTGCAGGGGCATGGGCTCTCTCCGCGCGGCGGGCTCTCCCTGCTGGCTGCGGCGCGTGCGTGGGCGCTGCTCAGCGGCCGGGCCATGGTGCTGCCGGAGGACATCCAGGCGGTGGCGGTTTATGTCATGGGGCATCGACTTGAACACGCTGCTGAAGGCATGAGCGGCACGGCGCTGGCACGCCAGCTCATCGCAGAAACTCCGGTGCCTTGAAGCCATGAAAGTGCGCGTGCGCTGGAACCGACACACGCTGGCGCTGCTGGCCATCGTGGCGGGCATGTGGTATGCGGCTGAGGCGCAGTCCAACGGGGCGGCGCATCTCATCGCGCTGCTGACGGGGGCGATCAGCCTGCTGTCCTGGCTGCATGCGCGGGCCAATCTGCGCGGGCTGAGCCTGCGGCTGGCCGGTGCCAGACCGGGAGTGCAGGAGGCGGGAAAGCGCATCCCGGTGGAGCTGCGCGCCACCGGGGCCGTGTCTCCGTGTGGGCTGGAAGTGCATGCGGCCGGGGCTGCGGCGTCGGTCTTTGTGGAGCGTGTGCCTGCAGGTGGAGTCGTGATCGTGGAGCTGCCACCTCCTGTTAGCGCCACCGGCGGCGGGTTGAGAATTCTGGTGCGCAGCCTGTATCCGCTGGGCCTCTTTTCAGCAGAGCTGGTGGTGGAGACGGCATGGGTGCGGCGTGTGCATCCGCTGCCGGCGGGAGACCTGCCGGTGCCTGCGCCTGATACGACACAGCGTGGGGAAGCCGTGGCGGTTTCGTCGGCTCGCGGGCAAACAGCCGGGGGAGATGATTTTGCCGGGCTGCGCGAGTGGCGTGCCGGGGACTCACCGCGGCACATCGACTGGCGTGCCGCAGCGCGCGGCGGACCGCTGATGGTGAAGTCCTGGAGCAGCGGAGTGCAGGGGGTGGTGGTGATGGACTGGGATGCCCTGACGCTGGAGGAGCCCGCACGTGCCGCACAGCTGGCGCGCTGGATGGAAATCTGCGAGGAGGAGGGCAGGCCCTATGAGCTGCGCATCTCCGGGCGTGTGATCCGTGCAGGGCATGGGCCTGCGCACCTGCGGCGCTGCCTGGATGCCCTGTCCACGCAGTCTGGCCCGGATGGCGGCGCTGGTCTGGTGGATGAGATGAAAGCGGCCGACAAGACGGTGGGCCTGGCAGGCATGGAGCAGTCCACCTTTCTGCCCAAGGGGCCGCTGCTCTTCATGAGCCTGGCGCTGCTGCTGGCCATCCTGCCGCTGCGCGGCTACATCGGCAATGGCGGGCTGGTGGTGTGCGCGCTGTGCATGATCTGGCGCGGGGTGCTGCGCATGGGCGTGCCGCATGTGATCGTGCGCGTGGGCGTGATCGTGGCCGGGGTGCTGGCGGTGTTTTCGGATTATGGGGAGATCAGCGGGATGGATCCCGGGATAGCCCTGCTTCTGGTGCTGGCCGGGGCCAAGATGCTGGAAAGCCGGTCGCCGCGCGAGTTTCAGGTGCTGGCGCTCATCGGCTGGTTCCTGGCCTTCTGCACGGTGCTGCTGGAGAATCAGCTCTCCCGCTCCATCTGGACGGTGGTGGTGCTGCTCATCATCACGGCGTGCATGGTGCGCTTTCGCCGCAGTGCGCCGGGGGTGCGCGAGCCGCTGCGCCTCACTGGGGTGCTCTTTGTGCAGGCGCTGCCGCTGGCGGTGCTGCTGTTCTTTGTCTTTCCGCGCGGGCTGCTGGACCTGGGCTCGGCGCTGGGGCGCAGCCGCTTCGGGGAGACTGGGATCGACAATGAGCTGGATCCCGGCAACATCGCCAGGGTGGCGCTGAGCTCCCGGGTGGCCTTCCGCGTGCGGTTTCCAGAGGGGAGCCTGCCCTCCAATGAGCTGCGCTACTGGCGCTGCCTCACGCTCTGGCACTGCGAAGGCATGCGCTGGACGCGTGGAGACCGCCTGCCTTACACGGCACGGCTGCCGCGTGCAAAGAAAGAGGGGGATGTGCGCCAGGTCATCGACCTGGAGGCGCATGGCAGGCGCTGGCTGCCCGCGCTGGACCTGCCCGTCTCCGCCAGGGTGCGCGGCGAGGCTGTGGCGCCGGAGTTTGACCAGTCGCTGATTTCACCTTTTCCAGTGCTGAACACAGAGCGCTACTCGGTGCTGTCGTCGTTTGAGCAGCAGCCGGCGCGTGACCTGCTGGAAGTCCAGCGTGAGGCGGCGCTGCAGCTGCCGCGGCAGATTTCTCCCGAGCTCAGGCGGCTCACGGACTACTGGGAGTCGGTGACGCAGAATGACGAGCAGATCGTGCAGATAGCGGTGAGCTACATCAAGACGATGGGGTTTAACTACACACTGGAGCCCGGCGAGTACGCAGGGCCGCAGGCCATGGAGGATTTCTTTCTGCGCCGCCGCGTGGGCTTCTGCGAGCACTTCAGCGCCAGCTTTGCCACGCTGATGCGCATGGCGGGCGTGCCCTCGCGGGTGGTGGTGGGCTATCTCGGTGGAGAATACTCCGACCACAACGGCGGCTACCTCATCGTGAAGCAGAGCGATGTGCATGCCTGGGTGGAGGTGTGGCTGGAGAAGTTTGGCTGGGTGCGCATCGATCCCACCGCCGCGCTGGCACCTGACCGCGTGAACATCGACATCAGCGCCCTGATGGCCGGTGGTGTGGAGGAGGCGGAGCGGCAGCGTGGCTCCATCTGGCAGCGTGTGCGCCTGTGGTGGGACAGCGTGAACTACGACTGGCAGAACCAGGTGATCGACTACAATCAGGAAACTCAGCGCAGCCTGCTGGAGCGCCTAGGCCTGCGGCAGAGCAAGCTGGTGCTGCTGATCCCCAGCGCGGCCTTTGTGCTGCTGGCGGGTGCACTGGTGACGCTGTGGCTGCGACGTCCTGCACGGCATGCCGACCCCTGGATGCGTCTCTGGCAGCGCGCCTGCCGCCGCGTGAGCCGTGCCGGAGTGCCCGCCTGGCTGCCGCACGAGGGCCCGCTGACCTTTGCCCGCCGGGTCACCGAAACACGCCCCGATCTGGCCCCGCAGTTTGAACCCCTGGCCACCCAGTACATCTCCGGTCGCTATGGTGCCTCAAGCGATGGACTGCAGAGCTTCAAGGTGGCGGTGAAGCGCTTCAGGCCAAAGCGTCCAGTCCGCTGACCCTGTATTATCGTGGGCGATAAAGGTGCTGATAAAATTTGAAATCTGTTCACCTTCTACATTGTTCGATCCACCAAAAGCGTCTCTCGTGAATTTGCATGATGCAGAGCAGTTTAGCCAGACTTGCGAGAGCGCTTATCGCTTGCTCGATGATAGTCGTTTGATCGAGTCGGCTCCATCATTGACGGCTTGGCATCAGCACCTGAGAGTCTGGCACTACCCAGCTTTTCATATCCACACTTCGTGGACGGTCTTCACAAGGAGACGGCCATCAGACCGTGAGACCACATACCTGCTACGTGTGGTGAACTGGGACCGGGCAGATGACGGACGGAGGTTCAGCGATCCACTTTACGGCTTGTCTGAGAGGCTTCGTCCATTGCCAGGCGTTTCCGCACACGACTTTCCGCTCAACGCGACAGAGTTTGAGCAGCGTTATGCGGCCTTGGAGCATGCTTCAATGACTCCATTCGTTCAGCATCCCATCGGCATTGATGGAGAGGTTTACGGCATCCAGACAGAGAGACTTCGGTTTGATTGGTGGTGTGAAGGGCCAGCCGGTTGGTCGGAGGTTGTCGGCCAGATTATGGGATTGATCGACTACTTCCGCAGCTCTAAATCCGAGAGTTCAGACAAGACAACAGGATGAGCAGACATTAGCGTTCTTCGTCACCACAGCTTAGCCGTCAGCCCCATGAAACCTGCTCAAATCGAATCGCTCATCCAAGCAGCCAGGGGTGTTGGCGGGGAGTTCAAGCTGGGAGAGTTCTCAGCCGGGTCCTGCGCTGCGGCGATTCTGACAGAAGGTGGCGATTTGTTTACCGGCATCTGCATTGACCTTGCCTGTGGCATTGGGTTTTGTGCGGAGCATGCTGCGATGGCTGAGATGCTCAAGGCACGCCAAAGCCGCATCGTGGCCGCCGTGGCCGTGAGTGGGGATGTGATCGTTCCGCCTTGCGGTCGTTGTCGGGAGATGATGGCACAGGTCAATCTGGCGAACCTGGATGCATCGATTGTTTTGAAGCGGGACCGGGTCGTGACTTTGAGGGAGTTGCTTCCCGAATACTGGATGACATCGGCATAGGGTTGGATGCGCGTAGGTCCTGGGCTTCGACGGCGTAGGGCTGGGGACAGCCCTCCCTACCCGCGCTGGGCATGCAGACGGCTTCGGCGGGAAGGTAGGGCGGTTGGTCCTCCAACCGCCGCCGAGCGTCCCCCGGCGTCATTTTCAGAAATCCGTTTTGCGATTCGCCATAGCTCAGGACGTGGCCGCATGCGGCTGCTGGCAGATCATGCCTCTATTTTCTCCGCCGCCGCAGGCCGAGGCAGAGCAGGCCGCCGAGCAGGAGCAGGGCGCGGGAGGGCTCGGGCACGATGGCGATGACGCCGGTGGTGCCGAACTGGCTGACGTCCCAGAACCAGCTGCTGTTGTAAACGGTGAGGTCGGGGAGATCGAGGGCGTAGGAGCCGTTGTCGGCACTGCCGCCGAGGCGGATGCCGGTGCCAGAGTCGTAGTAGGAGAGGGAGATGCTGGCCCCCGTCCAGTCCACGAGGTCAAAGACGGCCTGGTAGGCGGGGGTGAAGGAGGAGCCGAGGGTGACATTGATGGTGGAGGCTGCGTCCAGCGTGAGGGTGCCGCCGACGATGATGCGGTCATTGCCACCAGCGGAGGCGGTGCCACTGACTCCGGTGAGGCGGCTGGTGTTGGGATCAAAGGTGGGCACCAGGCTGGTGTCTCCGCTGCTGAGCTGCAGCGAGATGATGGAGGATGCCGAAGCGGTGAGGCTGCCGCCGATCTGTACGGTGCCGATCTGGGTGCTGACTCCCGCCGTGCCTGCGGCGATGGTGGCGGCATTGCCACCCGGTGCCAGCGTGGCGTTGGCGGCGAGGGTGACTGAGCCGCCGATGTTTCCGTTTCCACCTAGGGTGGCTCCTGCACTGACCTGCACCGCGCCGCTGCCAGTGGCGGAGTCCGGGCCTGCATACGCGTTGTTCACCATGAGGGTGCCTGCGCTGACGGTGGTCTGGCCGGAGTAGGTGCTGGGGCCGCTCATCACGGTGGTGCCGGTGCCGGTCTGGTTGACGACGCCGTTGCCGCTGATGCTGTTGTTCACGGTGAGGAGGTCGCTGCGGTTGAAGGCGAGCGTGGCGCTGTTGACGATGCTGCCGGTGCCGAGCGTGCCTGAGGTGCCGCCATTGCCCGCCTGCAGCGTGCCCGCGCTGATGGTGGTGGTGCCGGAGTAGGCATTGGTGCCCAGCAGCACGAGCGTGCCGGTGGTGGTCTTGGTGACAGCGCCACCGCCATTGATCTCGCGCACGTCTTTGAGCGTGCCGGAGGCGAGGGTGAGGGTGTTGATGGTGTTGGTGGCGTCTCCGATGCTGTGGCCGGTCATGTCCAGCGTGCCGCCGGTGAGGGCGATGGTGCTTTGCGTGTTGCTGGTGGTGGCTCCGGCGCCGCCGCCTTCGGTGATGTTCACATTGGAGACGAGCGTGCCGCCGCTGATGGTCAGCGTGGCCGTGGCGATGCCAAAGGTGTTGGTGTTGGCATACGTGGCCAGCACAAAGCTGCCGCCGCTGTTTACCGTGAAGGTGCCGCCGCTGATGGTCAGCTGGCCGCTGGCCGTGGGGCCGGGGGAGGAGGTGCCGGCATTGCCGCTCATGGTGCCGATCTCGACGCTGTTGGCGGTGAAGGTGCCGCCGTCAAAGTACACAAAGCCAGCCGCGCCGCCTGCGCCGTCGCTGCTGCGCTTGCCGATGGTGAGCGCTCCTGCCGTGATGGTGGCGGTGTGGCCGCGCAGATCCAGCGTGCCGGTGGGGCTGGCTCCGGTGGAGGTGGTCAGGGAGCTGCCCACGATGATGTTGGTGGTGGCTCCCGTCTTGCCGCCGATGACCACGGTGCCGGCGCTGCCTGCGGTCTGGGAGGCAAACTTGATGGTGCCCACGCCTTTGGAGACGCCGATGTTGATGGTGTCTGTGCTGATGGTGGTGGTGCCTGCGCCCAGGATGAGGTTGGCGCTGCCGGAGTTGAAGCCGTTGCTGTTGGCGATCTGCACGGTGCCTGCGGTGATGCTGTTGCTGGTGTCCGAGAGGTTGAGCGTGCTGTTGTTGTTGATGCCATAGCCCACGCGGAATTCGCTGACGGTGGCGCTGAAGGAGCCGAGGCCGGAGAAGTCGGTGGTGGTGGTGTTTGCGTAGATGTTGCTGTCAAACGGAGTGGGAGACCCTGGCAGGGCATTGGCAGCAGTCTGGGAGGTCACGGTCTGCAGGCCGGCCTCGAAGTTGGCTGCGGCTGCATTCACCACGAGGGAGCCGCCGCCGGTGAAGACCGCACGCGTCTGGATTTTGACATTTCCTGCCACGCCGGTGGAGAAGGCTCCATTCACCTGCAGTGTCTGCCCGGCGCCGATGGTGACGGTGCTGCTGAGGGTGGCGTTGTTGGAGGCCACCTGGAGGCTGCCCACGCGCTGGCTGGCGGTGCTGAGATCCAGTGCGCCTGTGAAACTGCCCGAGCCGATGGTCAGAGCTGTGGCGACGGGCAGGGTGTCTGTGGCACCGATCTTCAGCGTGCCTGAGGTGATGAGGGTGGGGCCGGTGTAGGTGTTGGACCCGGTGGCGGCGGTGAAGTTCAGCGTACCGTCGCCAGTTTTGTTGATGCCGCCGGTGCCTGTGACGGGGGCTGCCACCGTGGCGGTGACGCCGGTGTCCACACGCACTTCCGTGGTGGAGCTGGAGATCTGCACCTGGCCGCCCGCTGCGGCGAGCGTGTAGTTTTCGGCAAACTGCAGCCCATTGACGGCCACGGCATCCTGCACCTGCACGGTGCCGCCTGCGGCTCCGCCAAACACGGCGATCTTTTCCACCGAGCCCGTCCAGCTGGCGTTGTTGCTGCCGTCTGCGAGAGTCCAGTTGGTGCCAGCATTGGTCCAGACGCCGTTTCCGCCGTCCACTGTGCCGTCTGGTGCGGTGTCGGCACCGTCCCAGTACTGGGCGCTGATGGCGGTGGCGGTGAGGTTCACGGCCTTGTTCACGGTGTCCACAGAGATGGTCAGGTTGTAGCCAGCCAGCATCTGCGCGACGAGGCCGTTGTCTGTCAGCGTGCCGGTGTAGCCGATGAGCTTGTAGGTGCCTGCGGCGAATCCGGCCCCGGTGGTGACACGCACGATGCCGTCGAGCGTGATGGTGCTGCCATTGGCCTGGATGAGGTCGCTGGTGGTGCCGAGGTCAAACAGCAGCACCGTGCTGTCATTGAGGGTCAGGTTGCCACCCACGGTGAGGGTGCCGGTGCTGCCTGCGGTGAGGGCATTGCCGATGATCAGGGTGCTGCCTGTGGCTGCGGTGAGGCTGCCACCCACGCTGCCTGCGTAGGCAAACGTGGCGCCATTGGCCACGGTGACGGCGGTGTTTCCCAGGGTGCCGGTGACATTCAGCGTGCCTGCATTGACGGTGGTGGCTCCGGTGTAGCTGCTGGTGCCGGAGAGCGTCCACAGGCCGGTGCCGTTCTTGGTCAGGCTGGCGATGTTGGTGGCGTCCATGCCTGCGGCGAGGCTGCCGGTGCCCGCGCCGGTGAGGGTGAGCGCCTTGCTGCCGCCGGAGCCGACGATGGCGGTGGTGCTGGTCAGCGCCAGGCTGCCGCTGTCTGAGGAGATGGTGGTATTGGCCGTGAGGGTGAGTGCGCCGCCAAAGGTGTTGGTGCCGCTCACATTCACCAGCGCACCATTCTGCCCGGTGGCACCGGTGCCTGCCAGGGAGAGCGCCTCGGCACCCACGCTGATGTTGTTCTGGATCTGCAGCGTGGCACCGCTGGCCACCACGGTGCCGGCATTGGCGGCGGAGGGGACGGTTTCACTGGAGAGCACCGCGCCGAGGGCGTTGCTGTTGCGGATGTTCAGGATGCCGGCGCTGACGGTGGTCTGCAGCGCGTAGGTGTTGGCCCCGGAGAGAGTCCAGGTGCCGGTGCCGGTCTTGATGATCTGCATGTTCACGATGGCGGAGGCATTGCCGGTGGTGCCGCCGATCTGCCCTTGGATCTCGCCATTGCCAGCACCTGTCAGCGTGAGGTCGGAGTAGTTTGCCGCAGAGGAGGTGGTGTTGGTCGTGTTGAGGCGCACGCCGCTGGTCAGGGTGAGCGTCTGGCCTGCGGTCATCACATTGATGATGCCGCGTCCGGTGTTGCCGGTGGCGCTGTTTTGCATGACAATGAGGCGGTCCGTGGAGGTGGAGACCCCCGTGTATTCAAAGCGGCCGACGGTGGCGCTGGCCTGCCCCAGGGTGATATTGCCGGTGTTGCCGACGGCGGAGTTCACGCCGTTGTTGAAGATGGTGGCCGCCTGGAAAGCACCGTCTGAGATCGAGAGGTTTCCTTTGAAGGAATTGTTGTTGTTGTTGAGAAACACGGTGCCGCCATCGGTGCGGGAGATGCCGCTGTTGCCGGAGATGAGGCCGTTGATGATGAAGTTCTGGGTGCCACGGAAGGTGATGCCCGCCGCCACGGTGCCATTGAGGGTGAGCGCGCCGGTGCCGTTGTTGTAAAAGAGGCCGGTGCCGATGATGGCGCGGTCTGTGGAGGCGGCGCCGCCCGTGTATTTCACGTGGGAGTTTGTGCCCGTGTCGAGGGTGCTGCCCGCGCCGATGGAGCTGTTCACTCCTGCATTGGCGATGCTGGTGAAGATGAGCGTGCCTGCGTTGACGCTGGTGTTGCCGGTGTAGCTGTTGTTGTTGTTCGTCAGCTTCCACACGCCGAGCTGGCCGCCCGAGCCGGTGATGCTCACGCTCAGGCTGGCGGCCTGTCCGTTGGAGATGAGGCCGTTCATCACGTTGGCGGTGGTGTCGTCGCTGCGGTTGCCGGTGGTGGCGGTGAAATTCAGCGTGATGCTGCCCGTGGTGTCGCCGCCGCTGATGTTCCCGTTGATGATCATCTTGTACGGGTTCGAGTCATTCGTCGGCGTGGAGGTGGAGTTGTTGGTAAAGGTGAAGCTGCCATTGCCGGAGTTGCTGGTGGGCTCCAGCACCATCGGGGCGTTCAGCGTCACAGAGGCGGTGTTGCCGGAGTTCATCACCACGGAGCCGCCGCTGCTCAGCAGCAGGCTTTCTCCCGCATTGGTGCCAGCGCTGCCGATCGTCATGGCGCCAGAGGCACCCGAGGCAAAGACGAGGCTGCGCAGATTCCGCCCGGCATCGATCGTGATGGCGGTGGTGCCCAGGGGTCCGCCAAAGGTGGCGGTGTCAGCATTGGTCGTGCCCGTGAGCGCTCCCGGTGCCGTGCCGCCGCCCCAGTTGGTGCCGGTGGACCATGCCTGCGTGCCGGTGCCGCCAGACCAGGTGGCGTCTGCAGCACGGCTGCCACACGGATGGTGCAGCAGGGAAAAAAGTGCCAGGGCGTGGAGGATGAAGCAAAAGGCGTGGCGATGAGGCTGCCTTTTGAGTCGCAGAGTACTCATGGGGAATTTTTTTGGGGGGGCGCTCCACGCAGGGCGCAGAGCAGGGTGGGGGCTTATTCGTTACCCCAAAAACCACACGAGTTCAAAAAATGAGTGTGTCAGACCGTGCATGTGGTGGAAAATACCACGCCGTTTTGCGTGCGAGGCTTAGCAGGTGGAGCCTCAGACAGCCATGGCTGATGCATGCTGACCTCCGATGAATTCCTCCCGATGTATCCGTCACTTGACGATCTGAGATGAAATGGTGCGCGGTGCAGGGTTCGAACCTGCGACCCCTGCCGTGTGAAGGCAGTGCTCTACCGCTGAGCTAACCGCGCGGAAGTTGTGGGGAGGCAGTCTTTAAGCGGGCTTCAGCATCAGGGCAACCAGAATTTGCGTCCGGGTGCGGTTGTTTGCGGAATTTTGGAGCCTCCTGCGACTTTCATCCATGTGTACAGCCAAGACGTCATTGGAGCGCGGGCCTCCGAGCCCTCAGCAGGTCGTCCGCTTCAAACGTGTGTTTTTTGAGGTCCAGTGCCGCTATGCCCACTGCGAGCGATGGGGCGGATATGGGAAGTGCGGAGTCGTGGATGAGCGCGGGGTGCTGCGGACTCGGAGGCACACGCTCCCAGGCTGTTTCTCACGCACGGCGCAGGCGGAACTGGCGCAGGTATTTCAGCGGCGTCATGCCCATGTGGCGGTGGAAGTGATGAGTGAGGGCGCTCTGGTCGCAGAAGCCGAGATCGCGCGCGACGTCGGCGATGTTGGCTCCCTCGCGCTGGAGGGCCTCGCACGCGGCCTGGATGCGGAGCTTCATGATGAAGGCCTGCGGGCTGGCGCCGAAGGTCTCGACGAATTTGCGGTGCAGCTGCCGTGGCGAGAGGTGGACGATCTGCGCCAGCTCGGTGATGGAGACGCCGGTACGGAAGTGATCGCGGATGTAGGAGAGCGCGCGGTCGATCTGCAGGTAGGGCTGGAGCATCTGCTTCTTGCCCTCAAAGCTCTGCACGGTGCCCATGATGCCGATGACGCGGCCTTTGGCGTCAAAGAGCGGGAGCTTGTTGGTGACAAACCAGTCGGGCAGGCCCTGGTCGGTGAAGAAGAGCTCCACGATGTTGAGCTGGGCCTTGCCGCTGCTCATGACCTCCACGTCATCGCGGCGGAAGTTTTCCGCCAGGCGCGTGGGGAAGAGGTCAAAGTCATTCATGCCCACGATGTCCGTTTCGTCGCTGATGCCAAAGCGGTCCATGAAGCGGCGGCTGGCGCACATGAAGCGGAAGTCGCTGTCTTTGGCAAAGAAGGCGAGGTCCGGCAGGTGGTCAAAGAGCCGGTAGAATGGAGTGTCCGCACTGACGCGACGGATGAAGCGTTCGCGCAGTGCGGCGGGGGATTCGGGGCGTGGCGATGGACTGCTCACGCCCCAGTGTCAACCATGCGGATCAAAAGCGCAAACGCAGCCCGGCGTAGGCACCGGTGCTCATGACCGGGTAGCCGGGGATCTCGTAGTAGGGCTGGCCGAGGAGGTTTTCCACGCGGGCGAAGACATCGAGGTGCTCGTTCACACGCCAGTTGGCGGAGAGGCGCACGCTGAGGTAGTCCTTCTGATTGGTCTGCGCAAAGGTGACGGGATCGAAGTCCTCGCGGTCGATCACGTAGATGGCACCGAGATTGAAGGTCACATCCTTCACCGGCTGGAAGCGGATGCTGCCGGAGATGCTGTGGCGCGGGCGGCGCACGAGGCGGGCCATGTTCGTGTTGTCATACGCGTCCAGGTAGGTGTAGCTGAGGTTCAGGCCAAACATGGCGCAGGGGTTCCAGTCCAGACCGCTCTCCAGTCCCTGGGTGGTGGCGGAGCCCACGGCCACGGGGATGAAGAACGGCGGCAGGTACTGGTAGGTGTCCCGCAGGTCATTGCGGAAGAAGGTGGCGCTGAGGCTGAGCTTGTTTTTAAACAGGGGCTGCATGATGCCAGCCTCGTAGCCGCGGCTGCGCTCGGGGTTCACGAGGGCGGGGTTTCCACCAAAGACGGGCGTGAGATCCTGCGGTGTGGGCGGGGTGTAGGCGGTGCCGTAGTTGGCATGCAGCACGGTGCCCACCACCGGCACGCGGTAGCTCACGCCGCTTCGCCAGGTGAAGGCGTTGTTGAAGTCGGAGTATTTGTCGTAGCGGATGCCGTTGGTGAGGTTGAAGCCCTTGAAGAGCTCGGCCTGCGACTGCAGGAAGAAGGCGTAGTTTGTCTGCGCCTGGGAGATGTCCAGCATCTGCGCCGTGTCATTGTAGCGGCTGATCTTCTGGTCCTGAAACCACGCCCCGGCGGTGATCGTCCACCCGTCGGTGATTTTCACGACGCTTTTGTATTCCAGGAAGTCCGTGCGGGAGCTGCTGCGGTTGTTGGGATTGAAGAAGCCGCCCATGCCTGTGGCCACCTGCCGGAACTGGCTGTGGGAGAAGGTGAGGGACTGCGTCCATTTGCTTGTGGTATTCCATACCAGACGCGGGGAGATGCTCCAGAACTCCGAGAGCAGACGCGCGTCCGGGTCCACGGCATAGACGGTGCCGGGCGTGCCGACGCTGGCGGTGTAGTAGCGGGTGTCCAGGTCAAAGCGCAGGCTGTCGGCCAGCTGGTAGCCCACCTTGCCTGCGAGGCTGCTCTGCCGGAACTGGCTGTTCTCGCGCTGGCCCTGCATGTCGGTGCGGCTGGCTTCGAGTCCCCAGTCGAGATTGCCGATGGCGCCGAGGGAGCTGATGCCCTCGCGTGTGGTGCCGTAGCTGCCGGCTTCGGCGTAGGCGGTGGTCCGGGGCTTCTCCAGTCCTTTGCCGCTGCGGGTGATGACATTGATCACACCACCCATGGTGCGGCCGCCGTAGAGGCTGGCGGCGGGGCCGCGCAGCACCTCGATGCGCTCCACATTGTCCAGCGCCATGGTTTCGAGATTGAAGGAGCCTGCGAGGTTCGCGGGCAGAGGGCGGCCATCGATCATCAAGGCGGTGTCCTTGGTGGTGGTGCCGCGTGTCATCACCGTGGCCACATTGCCAGGGACGCCGGGGGTGGCGATGGTCATGCCGGGGACATTGCGCAGGGCATCGACGGCAAAGCGGTACTGGTTTTCCTCGATCTTCCTGCGGTCGATCACGGTCACGCTGCTGGCGGTGCGCCAGGACTCTGTGTCAGACATCGTCGCGGTGATGACGACTTCGGGGATGTCAGCGGCGGCGGTGCTGGCAGGTTCCGCCGGCTTCTGCTGTGCCTGCTTTTGCGGCTGTTTCTTCGTCTGGGGCTGGGCGGGCGTCTGGGCCGCGCTGAGCTGGATGGCGGCTAGGAGCGCCACCGTGATCGCGGCACAGGGGCGGCGACCAGAGGTTTTCTGGAGGTACATGTCGTGGGTTTGTTCATTGGTTCGATGAAACATCCGTGTGCGCCGTGAGGTGTGACGGATGTGCTTGTTCGCAGCGAGATGTTCGGACTCCGGGTGTGTGCGGTGGTGTGATCCACCGCGCCTCGCCTCCGCCTTCACCAAGGGATTGCTCCCCGATTGGCCTTGCTCCATGCCTGAGAGGCATGAATGGAGGTCTGTGACCCGATACCGCAGCGCCACTGTGGCCGGTTCTCACGGCCTTCCCTGCATCTGCGAACGGCTGCACGGTGCACTCGCACCCTGCAGATAAAGAAAACGGAGCGCATCCCGAGGAATGCCTCCGCCATGAATGCTCCATAGGCCGCTGGCTGAGGCGAGGCAACTGGAAAGTCCGCCTTGCGCACCTGCCCATCTCTGCGCATGCAGAGCGCCTCCATGAAACGCATTCAAGACGCACGGCTCTACGGCATTGTTGACCTCGGTTATGTGACGGCGGAAAACGTCGTCTCCATGACGGCGCAGCTTTGTGCCGGAGGGGTGGATGTGCTGCAGCTGCGTGCCAAGAAGCTGGGCGCGCCGGAGATCGAGCGGCTGGCGCGGCTGATGCTGCCGGTGACGCGGGAGCACGGCGTGCCGCTGGTGATCAATGACCACCTGGAGATCGCCGCCGCTGTGGGCAGCGAGGGCGTGCATGTGGGGCAGGATGACGATGCCGTGGCCAGGGCGCGCGCGGTGGTGGGGCCGGAGTGCTTTGTGGGGAAGTCCACCCACAGCCTGGCGCAGGCCGTGGCGGCGCAGGCAGAGGGGGCGGACTACATCGGCTTTGGCCCGCTGTATGCCACGGGGACCAAGCCGGACTACGTGCCCATCGGCCTGCAGGACATCACCGAGGTGCACCGTCTGGTGACGCTGCCGATCTTCTGCATCGGCGGGGTGAACGCGGGACGGCTGGACGAAGTGATCTCCGCCGGGGCGCGTCGTGTGGTGGTGGTGTCAGCGTTTCTGCAGGCGGCGGATGTGGCGGACGAGGTGCGGCGGCTGAAGCAGCGGCTGCCGGTGGGCTGAGCGGGCAGGAGGAGATGGGCTGGATCTCACATGCCCAACCCCACGCAGGGCGCCGAGGCTTGAGGGGAAACTTCCGCAAATTCCTCAAATTCTGCGGGGGGGTATACGCGCAGGAGCGCGGGCAGGGCTTGCTCATGGGCAGACTTCCCCCATTTCCACGGGAGGGGGGAACACGCAGAGAGTCCACCGATGGCGAGACTTCCTCAATTTCCTCAATTTCCTCGGGGGAGGATACGCACGCGGCGGGCCATGGCGGATGTGCCGGAGCGGGTTCTTTCTTCACGCTGGCTGTAAGATGATCATACAGACTGGTATTTCATGTTAGTGCCGCAGGTGGTTGTCATTGGCACAGTGGCATTCCATTCTGCCACCAAGGTGCGCTGGCGCTGCATTTCATGTATCGTTATTGCACTGGCAGCCAAGAAAGGCGTACGGGTTTGCCAGGTGTGGGGTGTTTCCTATGCTTGGAGCATGCTAAACAACAGAATGACTCTGAACACTACTGGCATGACGAGGGCGGCAGCATGGTGGTCCGCACAGTCCGCTGTGCGGCTCGTGCTGCCCAGTGTGCTCTGTTCTTCCAGATCCTTCGCGTGTGTTCTGCAACGCGCAGCCGGAGATTGGGCTTTGGGTTCCTTCGCAGGGAGATCGTGATTCGCAGCTCAGGGGAGCTTGCGCGCCGCACAGAGGACTGTGCGTACCACTATGGCGGCATTCGCCGTCCACAGGCAGTGAGAGAAGAGTCTGCCAGATGTGTAAAGAGGATGAGCCTCCGCGAGCAGCACCTGAGCTTGCCTTTGGCTCGCGTGTACACCCCCCCGCTGAATTTGCTGAATTCGCGGAAGTTTCACTCTTGGCAAACCACGCTGGTATTTCCTGGCAGGGCATTGATCACGCGCTGGGCAGCGGCGGCTGGGGGACCAGCCGCCCTACCCGCGCTGCTGTGTGTACCCCTCCCGTGGAAACGGGGGAAGTCTGCCCACGAGCAAGCCCTACCCGCGCTCCTGCGTGTATACCCCCCCGAGGAATTTGCTGAATTTGCGGAAGTTTTTCCGGAAGAGGGCGGGGCATGGCTGGGCGCACGCCAGCCGCAGCCGATGCGGCTGCCCTGCTGCTTCAGAGTTCCAAACCCGGGGGGGCGGAGACCCCGGCACCTGGGGCATTACTTCTTCTCGGTGGGGATGATGCCGGCGCTCACGGCGCGTTTGGCTCCGAGGTATTCTTTGGCCAGGGCTTCGATCTCGTCTTTCTTGATGCCGGAGAAGTCGGTGATGAAGCTGCGGGCCCAGTCGAGGCGCTCGGGGTGCTCCTGGGCGCAGCGGAGCACGTTCATGGACCAGTAGCGGTTGTCGCGGCGCATCTGCTCCAGCTGGGCCAGCAGGGGCTTCATGGCGCGGTCAAATTCGTCGTCGGTGATCGGGCCTGCGGCCAGCTTGTCGCCGATCTCGATGACGAGCTTGGTCAGGGAGTCGGCCAGCTCGGGCTTGCACTCGATCATGGTGGTCATGTAGCCGTAGCCGGTGAAGGTGTCGTTGGCCACGTGGTAGCAGGCGGGGCTGTAGGTGTCTCCCAGTTCCTCGCGCACCTTGATGCGCAGGCGGTCGTCCAGGATGGAGCCCAGCAGAGTGAGGCGGCGGGTGCGCTTGATGTTCGTCATGTCCGTGGTGGGCCAGTACACGGTGGCGATGGCCTTGGGGATCTCTGTGTCAAAGGGGAAGGTCTTGCTGGCTTCGGGCTTGGGGAAGGCCACGGCGCGCTCCTTGGTGTAGTCGGGCTTCTTGGCGGCGCGCTTGGGCAGGGCACCGAGGGTCTTGGCCACGGCCTTGATCGCAGCATCTTCGTCCACGTCTCCCAGCACGGTCACTTCCAGGTAGTCCTGCGTGAGGGCAGGGGTGAGCCAGGCCTTCAGCTCTGCCAGGGTGCGCTGGCGCAGCACTTCGATCTTGGGAAAGCCCCAGCGTGCATCGCCGGAGTGGGTGAAGGCCACCACCTCGCCATTCATGACGCCTTCTGCGGTGTGCTGCAGCTGGGTGTACATGGGTTCCAGATTTTTCTCAAACTGGCGCGCTGCCTCTTCGCGGTAGCCGGGGGCCACGAGGTAGGCGGTGAGCAGCTGCATCTGCGCCTCCAGGTCTGCCGGAGTGGTGCGGCCGCTGAGCACAAAGGCCTCGTCTCCCACGGAGAAATCACTGCCCACGGTGCGGCTGGCAAAGATGCGGCGGATGTCGTCCACGCCGTGCTTTTCCAGGCCACCGAGCTGGAAGGTGCTCTGCGCAAAGGGGATGATGCCCGGCTTGTCTGGAGGGGTGCTGAGCTTGCCGCCGCCAAAGTTGATCAGCACGCGGATGGTGCCTTTTTCAAATTCAGTGTGTTTGAAGTTGAAGCGCACGTTGTTTTCAAACACGGCCTGGACGATCTCCAGATCCTTGGCCTCGGAGCGGCTGGCCACCTTGCCCTCAGGGCCAAACTCGGTGTAGGCAAAGGCGGCGGTTTCTTCCTTGGCAGGAGCGGCCACGGGCTTGGCGCGGCTGGCTTTGAAGGTGTCGATGATCTGTTTGTTGGCATCGCCTTCCAGCTTCAGATTGCCACCGAGAAAGAGCTGCACGTCATCGCCTTTCCAGTCTTCCACGAGTGCGGCGTGGCTGTCTTCCTTCTTCAGGCTGGCCAGCACGGTGGAGACGCGGGCGAGGTCATCCGCCGGATGGGTGAAGACCTTCTTGCCTGCGATGATGCTGACGATGCCGCTGGCCAGATCGCGGGACTTGCGGCTTTCGGCCTGATCGGCGCGCAGCTTGGCCCCTTTGAGCACGGTGGCCTTGGCTTCTTCAAATTCGGCATCGGTAAAGCCGTGCTCGATGGCGCGGCGCAGTTCCGTTTCCAGCAGGGTCAGGGTGGCCTGCCAGTTCTTGGGGTCGCACTGGGCCTGGATGCCGTTCACGCTGACAAATTCGAGATACTCGTAGCTGTAGCTCTCTGCGCCCATGAAGGGGGCGCCTTCGGCCTTGGCCAGTTTGGAGAGGCGCTGGTTGATCATCATGTCGGCCAGGTCGCGGATGGTTTTCTCGCGGCGGGTGGCGGCGCTGTCGGGCTTGTTCTTGGCAGGGCGGGGGATCTCCACGGAGATGGTCAGGGCCTCGGCCTGCATCTCGGTGTGCAGCTTGGCGATGGTGCCGTAGCCGGAGGTGACTTTGCCGAGATTGGGCTCTTCGGCATCGCCGTGCCTGGGTTTGGCATTGGCAAACTGCTTCTCGATCTCCGCCTTCACAGCGGCGGTGTCTTTGAAATCACCCACGGCCACGATGGTGGCGCGCTTGGGCGTGTAGTACTTCTCGTAGAAGTCCACAAAGCGCGGGCGCTTCATGGTCTTGATCATCTCCTCGGTGCCGATGGGCATGCGGTCCGGCAGGATGGACTCGGGCATGGCAAACTTGTAGCCCGCCATCATGGTGCGGTACTCGATGGAGTCACGGCTGAGCTTTTCGCTGAGGATGATGCCGCGCTCCTTGTCGATCTCGGCCTCATTGAGCAGCATGCCGTCGAGGTCATCGCGGAAGAGCTGCAGGCCTTCGGCGATGTACTTGGGCTCCACCTTGGGCAGCTCCAGCATGTACACGGTTTCCTTGAAGGAGGTGTGTGCATTGGTGTCTGCGCCAAAGCCCATGCCCAGGCGCTGGAAGTACTCCACCATCTCGCCGCCTTTGAAGTGGCGGGAGCCATTGAAGGCCATGTGCTCCAGGTAGTGCGCCATGCCCTGCTGGTCGTTTTCCTCCATGAGGGAGCCCACATCCATGTACAGGCGGATGCTGGCGCGGCCGGGGGGCTCATCGTGCGGCAGGATGACGTAGCGCAGGCCGTTTTCCAGCTGGCCAAACTGGGCCTTGGGGTCGGCCTTGAGATCGCTGGTGTCCTGCGGCCAGGTGGCGGCATGCGCGGTGGAGGCGACGACGGCTGCGAGAAGGAGGGAGCGTAGCATGAGGGTGCGGCTGGCGGTGGTTTGGGAAAGAAGCGGACGAACGTGGAAACTCAGTGCGGCGAATGAATACGCGCGGAAACCAATGACGAAACGGCGCAGGAGCAGAAATTCGTCATTGGAATGTTGGATTGGGGCATTCCAGCCTGTGGCGGGCTTAGTCCACCTTGCCGAGGCCCGCTTCGGGGTCCGGCTCCAGGAATCCGAGCTCGACGAAGAGCTCGTCCATGGCCATGAGGGTGGCCTCGTACATCTCAAAGGAGAGATTGAAATTAAAGAAGCCGTGGCCCTGGCCTTCGAATTCGATCAGGCGGCAGAGGTTCTTCTTCTTGCTCGACTTGCGGGCAAACTGATAAGAGCCGTCAAAGGGCACCACGCGGTCTCCAGTGCCGTGCATGATGAGCATGGGCGGCAGGCCGGGGCGGATGGCGCGGATGAGGTCGGCGGCCTTGCAGGTGGCCTGGTCCGGCCAGCGGTCGCGGCCAAAGGCGTACTTGGAGTAGGTGTCCATCACCGGATTGAACAGCACGATGGCGTTCGGAGCCGGGCTGCAGTCCAGGGCGTCTGAGGGATCGTCAAAACCGCTGAGGATGGCGGAGGAGGCGATGGCGTGGCCGCCACCGGAGCCGCCCACGCCGACGATCTTGCCGGGATTGATGCCCAGCTCCACGGCGTTCATGCGGATCCAGCGGATGGCGGAGCGCGCATCGGCCATGGCTTCCACCGGGCCGGTGCCGTGGCGGGTGCTCACACGGTAGTCAAAGCAGATCGTGGTCATGCCACGGGAGGCGAAATAGACGCAATGCGGGGCAAACTGCGCCACCTGGCCGTTGTCCCAGCCGCTGCTGAAAAAGAAAGCCGCCACCGACTTGGGGTACGAGGGAGCCTTGTCCATCTCGGGTTCCCAAATGTAGGCGGAGAGATTCACGCCGCCGACGGTTTTGTAGATTTCTTCCCGGGCGGTCTTCAGCAGCTCCCGATTGCGATCAATCGGGGGCGTGCGGGGATGACCTTCACTGTGAGACTCCATGTTTTGGGGGGAAAATATGACGTTCGCCAGAATCACCAAATCAGCAAATGGTTTTACTCTGGATTAAAACTATCACAGCAATTATTCCGGTATGCTAATCATAAAATAACGATGACCGATTGTTTTTGCCTGAATCCGCGTCTTGTTCACGGTTTTTGCCGTTTCTCCATGCGCTCTTTTCTTCTGTTTGTCCTCGGATTTGCCCTGCTGCAGCTGGGTGCGGTACCCGCCCATGCTCAGGATGATGCCGCCCTGAGGGGCGATCTGGAAAAAGCCTATCTTAAATGGAGGGAGGCCATGCTGCGCAAGGACGCCCCGGCCTGGGCGGGCAGCATCAGCCGCTACCGCCAGACGGTGATCCGCAACATGGTGGTGAGCGAGAGGCGGTCCTTTCCTGAGGCGGTCTTTGACTCCCCGGTGGTGCCGCCGCTGCTCACGGGGCTGCGCCTGCTGGAAGCCCAGGCGGTGGGTGAGACGGCGCATCTGGTCTATTATGGAAAGATCGACATGGGGCAGGACAAGGCGCTGGTGCACGAAGACCTGCTGAAGCTGAAATTTTCCCGAGAAAACGGGGTGTGGAAGTACGACAGCAACCGCATCTCCCGCATGGACAAGGCCCCGCCCGAGGTGCTGAAAGCCCTGCGTGAAGGCACACGCCCGGAGTTTCTCGACACACCCGAGTTTACCCCGCCGGGCAAGATGCCGCCCACGCCGCCGCTGTGCCGCGTGCCGGACTTCAAGGCGGGCTTCAAGCTGGAGACCTTTGGCTACCAGACGACGCTCGAAGCGAATGGCATCAGCTACGATCCGGTGGAGGACGGGCTGGATCAGCAGCTCCTCATCGGCGGGCTGGTCAGGGGGCGCAATGAGATCACACTGCACATCAAGCCGGTGCCGCGTCCGGAGAAGGAGAAGCCTGCGCTGCAGATCCGCATCTACCTCCTGCCGGATGATCCGGGCAAACCCAGCCGGGAAGTGCTGCGGTGGTCGGCCCCAGAGGCGGGTGCCCCCGCCAAGGTGACGCTGCCCATCGAAGTCAAATAACCTCCCGGTCATGCCAACGCTCGACCATGAAAAGACACTGCGGGCCGCTGGATTCCGCGTGGTGGCCGGTATTGATGAAGCAGGACGCGGCCCCCTGGCCGGTCCGGTGTGTGTGGCGGCCGTGGTGCTGCCGGATGACTTTTTCCATCCCGTGCTCAATGACTCCAAGCAGCTCAGCGAGGTGAAGCGCGAGCGTTTGTATGAGGAGATCACCGCAGATGCGCGCATCCGCTGGCACTGCGTGACGGTGGAGCCTGCGGAGATCGACCGCATCAACATCCTGCAGGCCACGTGGGCTGGCATGCGCCGTGCGGCGCTGGCGCTGCAGCCGGTGCCGGATGCGGTGCTGATCGACGGCAAGCCGGTGAAGCAATATCCGCTGCACCAGGTGGCGCTGGTGAAGGGGGACAGCCTCAGCTACTCCATCGCGGCGGCCAGCATCATTGCCAAGGTCACGCGGGACCGTCTCATGGTGGCCATGGCGCAGAAGCATCCGGCGTATGGGTTTGAGATTCACAAAGGCTACCCCACGCCCGCCCATCTGGCGGCGCTGCGCCAGCACGGGCCCTGCCCGGAGCACCGGCGCAGCTTTGGCCCGGTGGCACAGCTGGAGCTGGATCTGTCATGACCCAGGAAACGCCGCCATCCGAAAGCCTCTGGAGCCGGATGCAGCGGCGGGTGCTGGAGGCTGCATGGCTGCGCACGGCAGTGCTGTGGCTGCGGGCGCGGACGTGGCTCTCTTTTAGCAGGCAGCTGGCCGGTCTGCCGCTGAGCCCCAAGGAGGTGGGGCAGATGGGCGAGCTGCTGGCCGCACGCTGGCTCTCCGCGCATGGCCGCCGGGTGCTCTACCGCAACTACCGTGGGCCTAACCGTGGAGAGGTGGACATCGTGGCACGGCATGGTCAGGTGCTTACCTTTGTGGAAGTGAAGGCGCGAACGAGCACGGAGTTTGGCCGCCCGGCGGATGCCGTGGGCGCGGAAAAGCAGCGCCTCATCCAGCGCGGTGCCATGGACTGGCTGCGCCTGCTGGGAAAGCCACGCCTGAGCTTCCGTTTTGACATCGTGGAGGTGGTGCTGACCGAGGGGCAGAGGCCGCATGTGAACGTGATCGAGGACGCCTTCCAGATGCCGGACAGCTCCATGGCCGGGCGGTGATGAGTGACGATTTTGACAGGTTGCAGCCTGCGTCTTGCCACGGCTGGAGCTGCTGTCTATGAGACGCGCGCAACGCCCATGCAGCCAGCCGCCGCACCCACCACCACCCCCGCCTCCAGTCTCCTCGGCACCGTGACCACCCTGGTGCAGGACACACAGGTGGATGTGACCCGCCTCATCTACATGCTGTATCAAGATGTGGAGCAGCAGATCAACCGCGCAGACCTGAAAGCGCAGCTGACCCTGAGCACCTCCGCCGTGCTGATGGCCATGATCGTCAACATCGGCCCCGGAGTGAACGTGCAAAAGATAGCCAGTCTGCGCACGCACGAGCTGGTGGTGCTGGCGCTGTATGCGCTGTTCATTGGGTGCATGTGCCTGGCCTTTGGGCGCGGCATCGCAGCCGCCTATCCGCGCGCCGTCAGAAAAGCGCCGGATGCCAACCGCCATCCCAATCTCTACTTCTCAGGGCAGATCGCCAGCATTCCAGGGGACGAATATGCCGAGCTTTTCTGCAAGCAGTCGAATGACGGCGTGAAGCGCTCTGTCCTGGGCCAGGTGCACTCCAAATGCATCGTGCTGGAGGCCAAGCTGCACAATGTACGCAAAGGGATGACGTATCTGCTCATGGCGCTGGGGCTGTGGATCTTTGCACGGCTGGTGCTGGTGACGGGCGCCGGACTGGGCTGAGGCGGGTGGGGAGCAGGGCAGGGGATGGGCGGCAATCGGCTTTGACAGCTACGGCGCACGTCGTAAAACTGGCGCTTCCTTTTTCCCAACCCAGACGACCCATCCATGAGCAACGCCAATCCTGCCAAGAAGATCATCAACAATCCGCTGAAGTGCGCCGACGAACTCTTTGAGGGTCTGGTGCTGGCCTATGATGGCAAGGCCCGCCGCGTGGGCACTCGCTCCATCGTCATGAATGATCTGCGCCCCGATGCGCCCGCACTCCTGGTGGGTGGTGGTGCCGGACACGAGCCGATCTATCACGGCCTCGTGGGCAAGGGCATGGCAGACGGTGCCGCCGTGGGCGAGATCTTTGCCGCTCCGCCGCCGGACATCGTGCTGGAAGCCGCCCAGGCCGTGAACCGTGGCAAGGGCGTGCTCTTCCTCTACGGCAACTACGCCGGGGACGTGATGAATTTTGACATTGGCGCGGAACTGGCTGCTGACGAAGGCATCACCGTGAAGACCGTCATCATCGCCGACGACGTGTGCTCCGCTCCTCCTGCGGAGAAGCACAAGCGCCGTGGTGTGGCCGGTCTGGTGCCGATCACCAAACTGGCTGGTGCCGCCGCGCAGACGGTGGACAGCCTGGACGAGCTGGCCCGCATCGCGCAGAAAGCCTGCGACAACACCCGCACCGTGGGTGTGTCCACCAAGCCCGGCAGCATTCCCGCCACCGGCAAGCCCACCTTTGAGCTGGCCGATGACGTGATCGGCCTCGGCATGGGCATTCACGGAGAGAAAGGCGTGGGCCTCATCCCCATGTGCACGGCGGACGAACTCGCAGCCAAGATTCTCGATCTGCTCTTTGCGGATGACCTTGAGCTGAAGTCCGGAGATGAGATCGTGTTTTTCGTCAACAGCCTCGGCTCCACGCACATGATGGAACTGCTGATCCTGCTGCGCGGTGCCAAGCCGATTCTGGAAGCACGCGGCATCAAGATCCACCAGACCATCGTGGACAACATCGTCACCTGTCAGGAAATGGCCGGCGTGAGCTTCAGCATCACCAAGCTGGACGCCGAGCTGAAAAAGCTGTGGGACATGCCCTGCGAGAGCGTGGGCTACACCAAGCTCTGATCCCGGCCAGTCCGCACCCCACCCGCCTCTGCATGAAACTCCCCGCGATCTTCGCCAGCCCTGCCAACATGAGGACCGTTCTGAAAGGAACGCCCATCTTCAGAAAAGGGGACGATTCCGGGGAGATGTACGTGGTGGACAGCGGGGAGGTGGACATCGTGATCAACGGCGTCATCGTCGAAACCGTGCGCTCGGAAGGCTTCTTTGGCGAGATCTCGCTCATCGAAGACTCCGTGCGCTCGGCAGACGCCGTGGCCCGCACGGACTGCAAGCTGCTGCCCGTGAACCGGCACCACTTTCTCTACATGGTGGACGAGATCCCACAGTTTGCCCTTCACGTGATGAAAGGCATGGCCGACCGCCTCCGCCGCGCCGACCGCCGCGCATCAGGCGAGGTGGAGACGGAGGACTGAGGGGGGCGTGGTGAAGGAGGGTTGAAATCAGCCGTATTCCGATTAGGATTGAACTTATGATCACAGCAGCCACCACGGAGGCAGGCATTTTAAGCCGTGTCATCCAACCCGGCACGGGGGGATGGGACAAGGCGGCTGCTAATGCTATCCTGAGCTTTGCCTTCTCGGAAGATGATCGTCAGCGGATGCTAGTGCTGCTGGAAAAAGCCAAGGCGGATGAACTGAGCGAGAGCGAACAGGCGGAGCTGACCAGTTTTCAAAAAGCTGGCAGGACTCTTGAGCTGATGAAGGCTCGGGCCCGTGTTTCACTCCAACAGGCTGCGGCTTGAGTCATGCCGCGCCCCTCTCGTGATCTAGAGCGGCAGGTATTGGCGCTGGCCGCAGGCAGGTGTGAATACTGTCACGTCCCTGAAAAGGTTTCTGAATTGCCCTTTCATCTGGATCATGTCATCGCAGAGAAACATCGCGGACCCACGGTTTTGGAAAATTTGGCGTGGGCATGTTTCTCCTGCAACATGCACAAGGGCTCCAATATCGCAGGCATTGATCCAGTGACTGGCGAGGTGGTCAGGCTGTTTCGTCCTCGGCAGGATGTCTGGGGGGAGCATTTCAGCTGGCAGGGGGCATGGCTGCATGGGAAAACACCCGTCGGACGCACAACGGTGATGGTTTTGGAAATGAACGACCCCGATGCGGTGTTACTTCGGGAATTACTGATACTTGAGGGCATTTTTGAAGCATGACTTTGCTTTATTGGAGGGGATGCTCCCTCTCCCTTCCCGTTTGACATCCTCCCGCCTGCGCCAACTGTCGCGGTCCCATGCCCAAAGCCAACCTTTCCAAAGACGAAGTCAAAGCCATGCTCATTCTCGCCTGCGAGCGCGTCATCGCGGCGGAGCCAATGCTCTCCCAGGCGGACCGGGATCTCGGAGACGGGGACCATGGCATGGGCATGGAGCGCGGCATGCGCGCGGCCAAGGACAAGCTGGAGGCTGCCGAGCCGGAGAGCATCGAGAAAGCCTTCTCCAGTGTGGGCATGGCCATGATGAGCAGCATGGGCGGCGCGAGCGGTGCGATCTTTGGCACCTTCTTCCGCAATGGCGGAAAAGCCCTGGCTGGCAAAGAAACCTTTGATGCCGCCGGTCTGGCTGCCTTCCTTCAGGCAGGTCTGGACGGTGTGAAGCAGCGCGGTGGCGCCGCCGTGGGAGACAAGACCTGCGTGGATGCCATGGAGCCTGCTGCCGTTAAAGGTGCCGAAGTGGCTGCGCAGTCTCTGCCGGAAGCCATGACCGCTGTGGCCGCTGCCGCCGAGGCGGGCAAGGAGGCCAGCAAAGCCATGGTGGCCAAGTTTGGCCGTGCCAAGACTCTCGGAGAGGCCTGCATCGGCTTCCCAGACGCAGGTGCCTGCTCCGTGGTGGTGATCCTCACCGCCTTCCGCGATTTCATCGTGGCGTGATCACCTTCGCTGAGAAGGTGTTTGCAGCATGCTGACTTCAGTCAAGCATGCAGCGTTTCGACGCTGCTGAGCAATGATGCGCCCAAAGTACGTGCTTATTCAACGTCACCATTTGGGCTTCCATCGAATGCATCGAGGCAGTTCACGGGGCTTTGTTTCCGCCCCTCACCCGGCCTCTCCCCGAAGGATGCCCAGAACTGCGAAGTCTTCGACGGGGAGAGGGGTAACGCGTTGCGGCTCCGATTTCGTTCCAGTGCGCCTTGGCATGCTTCTCCTCTCCCCGCCGAGGATACGATAGTTCCCAGGACACTACGGGGGGAGTCCGGGTGAGGGGGCAGGCGAAACCGCCGAATTCGGAATCCCCGACACATGGCCGGAAGGCAGATCGGCAATGGTGCCATCAACAAGTGTTCGCGGGACGGCCCGAGCGGTTGCTTCTGTGTGCAACCCTCAAATAAGCCTTTTAAGTTCACCGTGGCCTGATCACCGGCTTCTGCCAGTCGCGCCAGAAGGCCTCCGTTTGATAGGGGTCGGGATTGATCTCGATGACCATGGGCATGGGCAGCAGGTCCTCCAGGTCGGCGGGATCTTCGGTCTGCAGGTATTCCAGGCCCCAGAGTTGGGCCCAGGGCTCAAAGCTCAGCTCGTGGCGGTTTTCGATCACGCTGCGGGCGGCGTCCGGCAGGGCGCGCAGGCTGGCAACGCGGGAGAAGATTTTGCCGCCGCCATTGTTGACCACGACGATGCGCAGGCGCGGGTGCTCCAGTTGCTGGATGATCCACGGCGCGGCGAGATCGTAGAGCGCGCTGAGGTCTCCCAGGATGAGCCAGCATTCGCCATCATGCACGGCGCTGGCACCGAGGAAGGTGGAGACGATGCCGTCGATGCCATTGGTGCCGCGATTGGCGAAGAATTCCACACCGGGCTTGTTCACGGACTGAAGTGCCAGATTGAACTCGCGGATGGGCATGCTGTTGCCCACAAAGACGCGGGAGCCTGCCGGGATGGCCTTGGCAAGGTGGAGCATCCAGCCGGGCTCGGAGGCGGGGAAGCGTGTCAGCTCCGGCTCAAAGCGCAGGATGCTGCAGGGCTGCTCCAGGCGCGTGGCCTCGGTGCTGCGTATGTTTTCCCAGGCCAGCGTCTCCACATTCTCGGTGCGGGCCAGGCCGCTGAAGCCGGTGCGGGTGATGTTGGTGACTTTGACCTTGGCCTCCTTGTCCAGATCCCGCCACCAGCGCCAGGAGGGCACTGCGCCGATGCGCAGCACGTGGGCGGGGCGTGCGGACTGCAGGGCGCGCTCGCCACCTGGGATGAGCAGCGGCTGCAGTTCGGGAAAAGCGTGCAGATTGGCGGTGGCCTCGGCCACGATGGGCGCACCCAGCCGTGCCAGCAGCGGAGCAGCCTGCGCGGCGTCTTCTGGGTGCATGCCAGAGGCGAGCACGAGATCGCACTGCACGGGGCCGATGGGACCTTCTTCTGAAGGAGCGGGCGGTGGTGCGGCGGCGAAGTCCACGCCGGGGATGTTGGTCTCCAGCGGCTCGTCCAGACACACGTTCAGGTGCATGGGGCCGTCTGAGCAGTGGCCTTCGTGAGATTCGTCCGTGGCATCCCAGTCTCCCACCATGGTGGCATACACGCCGAAGAGGCCGTGCTGCTCGATGGTCTGCGGCGCGCCGCTGCCGCGGTAGCTTTTCGGGCGGTCGGCGGTGACAAGGATGAGTGGCAGGTTCTGGTAGTGCGCCTCCACCACGGCGGGCAGCAGCTCTGCGGCAGCGGTGCCGGAGGTGGTGACCACGGCCACGGGCTGGCGGTCTGCCATGATGCGGCCCAGGGCAAAGAAAGCGGCGCTGCGCTCCTCAAAGAAGTTCCAGATCTGGATGCCGCTGCAGTTCAGCAGGGCGGCCACGAGGGGGGCATTCCGTGCGCCTGCGGCCACGCACACCTCCCGTACTCCCAGGTAGGCCAGTGTGTGGAGGGTCTGATGGATGAGCTGCGTCTGCGTCATGATTGAAGAGCCAGCAGTCGCAGCACGGCTTCGCGTTTCAGGCGCAGCTCGCGCCATTCGTGGTCAAAGGCGCTGCCACCCACGATGCCGCAGCCGGAGGGCAGGCGCACCTCGTCGCCTTTCCAGCACAGGCCACGGATGGACACCACGATGTGGGTGGTGCCGCCCGCCTCGGCAAAGCCGAAGGGCGCGCCGAAGAAGCCGGGCACCTGAAGCTGCTGGCGGTACTCGCGCAGCTTTTCCAGAGACTCCTTGTCCCGTGGCAGGCAGCCGACGGCCGGGGTGGGGTGCAGCAGGGGCACCAGCTGCGCGGGGTCGGCGGCGGCGGAGAGCTGCACGCTGAGCTTTGACTGAAAGTGCACCAGACCGGCGGTCTCGCACAGCGTGCGCTCGGCACGGGAGACGGCACCCAGCGCCTGAAGCTGCTGCGTGAGGTAGCGCACCACGATCTCGTGCTCCTCGATCTCCTTCACATCCGTGAGAAAGGCCTCCTGGTTTCCCGGCTTGGCGGTGCCTGCCAGCGCCATGGTTTCCAGCGTGCGATCCTTCACGGTGAAGAGCAGCTCCGGCGTGGCACCGAGGAAGCCGCCGCTCTCCTGCACATGGGCATAGCCCCACATGTTGGCAGGGGCCTGCATCACGGCCTGGAGCAGCCGGCGCGGGTCTCCGGCGGTCAGGGTGCCGGACTCCGTGAGCACGGGTACCATCTTTTCCAGACGCTTGGCCAGCACCTCGCGGCGGATGCGACGAAAGGCCATCTTAAACCACTCTGTGGCCGGTTTTTCCCAGTGAATCTGGGGCTGCTGGGAGCCATTGAGGTGAATGATCTGCGCCAGGCTGGCGGGGCTGATCTCATGCAGGCGTGCGGGCACCTTCCAGGGGGCGGGGTCTTTGAGATCGAAGTCATTGATATAGAAGGCTCCTCCCGCCGCCGGCACAGCTGCCAGCGCGGTGAAGGGGCCTTCTCCCAGCCATGCCCGCCCATCGGGCAGCCTGAACAATGCGAATTCCATCATGCGAGTTTGCATGCATAGTGAAACGCACCGCGCAGCGTGCAAGATGGGAAACTGACACTTGTGAACATCCTTCCAGCGGCGACAGTCGAATTCTTTAGTGCATGAATGCTGCCGATGAGTTTCTCAAGGTTGCAACCGACTACCAGCTCGGGGCGTTGGACACGGAATCTCAGCACCCTTTCACCACCTCGCTCTCCCAGATGGCGCGTGCGGATGTGGGGGAGGCGGTGAAGCTGATGCATCAGGTGGATGTGCATGCCCTGCGGCAGTTTGCCGCCAAGTCCACCGCGCTGGCCGATCTGGCGCGGGCCGTCGCCGCCACCTTTGCTGCGGGGCGGCGTGTCTTTCTCTGCGGCTGCGGCGCCACCGGGCGGCTGTCTCTTAGCATCGAGATCTTCTGCCGCATGGGCGTGCTGCCCGTGCCGGATGCGGAGCGCGTGGTGGCCTTCATGGCGGGTGGAGACCTGGCGCTGATCAAGGCCATCGAGAACTTTGAAGACCACCCCGAATACGGTGCACGTCAGCTCGTGGAGCTGGGGTTTCAAGACGGGGATCTGCTCATCGCCACCACCGAGGGCGGGGAGACGCCCTTCGTCATCGGGGCCACGGAGCGTGCGGCGGAGATCTCTCACAACCACCCCTGGTTTCTCTACTGCAATCCAGACGAGCAGCTCATCGCCGCTGCGGCGCGGTCCCGGCGTGTGATTGAAAATCCGGCCATTCACAAGCTGAACCTCGCCGTGGGTGCCATGGCTGTCTCAGGCAGCACGCGTCTGCAGGCCAGCACGGTGCTCATGGCGGCCATCGGCTTTGCCTTCATGCACCAGCATGACCCCGAAAATGCGCCCAAGGAGGTGCTGCAGCTGCTGCGCCATGTGGTGCACTGCGACGGCCAGTTTCTCGTGCCTTTCATCGAGCACGAGGCCGCAGTGTATGAGCGCGGTGCGTTTGTGTTTTACGTGAGCAGGCGCTTTGGCATCACCGTCGTCACAGACACCACCGAGCGCGCGCCCACCTTCAGTCTGGTGCCGTTTGAAAAGCAGGATGATCCCTCCGCACCCGCTTCGTGGAGCCACTTTCTCATGCCTGAGCAGCCGGGCGCTCATGCGGCCTGGCTGGCGCTGCTGCACCGGGAGCCGCGCACGCTGGAATGGCCGGACGTACGCCATGTGGCCGGGGCCGAGGTGCTGGCATCTTACGACTTCTCGGCACAGCTGGCGCCGCGCCGCAAGATCCGTACGCATGACGCCGAGCACCTGCAGTTTCACATTGATGGCGGGGCAGGGGAGATGGTGTGGGAGTTTGATGGTCTCGTGCACCACGTGGACCTGACCGGTGTGCATGAGTTTCACGCGCATCTGCTGCTGAAGATGCTGATCAACATCCACTCCACGCTGGTGATGGGCCGCCTGGGCCGCTACCTGGACAACCTCATGACCTACGTGAAGCCGAGCAACAACAAGCTCATCGACCGCGCCGTGCGCTACGTGCGCCTGCTGGCACGCCGCCGCACCAGCGTGCTGCCGGACTACGAAGAGGTGACGCGCCTGCTGTTTGACGAGCGCGAAAAGCTGCAGCCCGGAGAGCCGATTGTCCTGAAGACTCTGGCGGCGCTGGGCGTGAAGGTGTGAAGGATGGGCAAGATGACTCTCTTCAGGCTGATTTTGCATTCAACGACTGAAGTGCGATTAACTTCCGCTCGGTCGTCAGCCGTTTCGTTGTTGAGGTCATGCAGAGCCTGGAGATGAACTGGCTGAAGGCTTCCGTTCAACAAGCCGCCGGCATGTGTCGCAATAAGCAAGTTTTTGCCGAGGCTGGACATCAATTGGATCGGCGCAACCTGAGCACTGTAGGAGTTCCGGCATCAGTTCGTATGCAGCAAGGGGCGGTGGATCAAATGTAGTCTGTGACCATATCCCCGCACGGGCATCCGCTGAAACTCCGAACGCTGAATCCAACCAACTGCGGCCACACGATTCACATAAGCCGCCATAGATTGGAATCTCGGCGCTCTCCAATCTTTGGGACGCCAGTTTCGCTGCCGGAATCCGGCAGTCGTCGTCGGTGCGTTGATCGACCGGTGAAACGTGCCCCTGTTTCCAGACAAACAATGCACGGCCGTTCCATGGCTTTCCCTGCCATCCCGTCATGTGAGATCCGCAGAAGGGACACTCGATGGGCGGCATCGGGATAAAGTAATCAAACATGCCCATGACCGGTGATGCTAAAAATTAGGATGAATATTAAAGTTCAGCAACTGGGAGCGCAAGTAGCTATGATCGAGTGATGAAAGCAGACTACCACATCAACCTCTTTTTCAGCGCTGAAGACGGCGGCTACATTGCTGATGTGCCTGATTTGAAGTCGTGTGCCGCCTTCGGGACCACTCCCGAGACCGCTCTAAAAGAGGTGCTTGTTGCCAAGGCGGCCTGGCGGGCTGCGGCCAGGAAGCACAAAAAGCCTGTGCCTAAGCCCCGCTATCGTCCGGCGATCTATGCTCTGGGGTCTTGATGAAACATCCGCCCTGCCGTCATCGTAAGCTCGGTTGATGCTTCCTCCCTCAGACAGCCAGCTCCGCGACATCACCCGCCGCCATTTCTTCAGCCAGTGTGGCATGGGGATCGGTTCGGTGGCGCTGGCTTCGATGATGGCGGAGCGCGGGCTGCATGCGGCCAGTGCTGCTGCAGCGGCGGGGCCGGGTGTGATGAAGAAGGGGGATGTGAAGCCGCGTGCGAAGAATGTGATCTATCTCTTCATGGCGGGCGGGCCATCGCAGCTGGAGCTGTTTGATTACAAGCCGAAGCTCGTGGAGCTGAACGGTCAGCCCATCCCGCAGAGCTATGTGGAGGGGAAGCGGTTTGCCTTCATGGGCACCAGCAATGGCTTCAAGCTCCTGGGCACGCGGCGCAGCTTTCAGCAGCACGGCCAGAGCGGCGCGTGGGTGAGCGACATGATGCCCTACATGCAGGGGGTGGTGGATGAACTGAGCATCGTGACCACCTGCAAGACGGAGCTTTTTAATCACGCCCCGGCCAAGCTTTTCATGAACACCGGCAGCGGCCAGTTTGGCAGGCCGTCGATGGGCGCGTGGGTGACGTATGGCATCGGCAGCGAGTCGAGCGATCTGCCCGGCTTTGTGGTGCTGCAGAGCGGTCCGCGTGGTCCACGTGGCGGCTCGGTGCTGTGGGGCAGCGGCTTTCTGCCCACCACCTACCAGGGCGTGCCGCTGCGGGGCACCGGAGAGCCCATCCTGAATCTCTCCACACCGACGGAATACAGCGCCGCCAGCCAGCGCCGTGTCATCGACACCGCACGCGAGCTGAACCTGGCACGGCTGGTGGAAACCGGTGACGAGGAGATCCAGACACGCATCAATGCCTACGAGATGGCCTGGCGCATGCAGAGCAGCGCGCCGGAGCTGATCGACCTCAAAGGTGAATCCAAGGCCACGCTGGATCTCTATGGTGTGGACCCCACGCAGCCCTCCTTTGCGCGCAACTGCCTCCTCGCCCGCCGACTGGTGGAGCGCGGCACCCGCTTTGTGCAGCTCTACCACACGAGCTGGGACAACCACGGCGGCAAAGGCGAGACGCTGGAGGATGATTTCCCCAAGGTGGTCAAAGATGTGGATCAGGCCTGCGCGGCGCTGATCCGCGACCTCAAATCACGCGGTCTGCTGGAGGAGACGCTCGTCATCTGGGGCGGCGAATTTGGCCGCACACCCATGGGCGAGAATCGTGACAAGACGGGGCGCAATCACCACATCGACGCCTTCACCATGTGGTTTGCCGGTGGCGGCATCAAGGCCGGGCAGACCTACGGCAAGACCGATGAGCTGGGCTTTGGCGTGGCTGAAAATCCGGCGCATGTGCATGATCTGCACGCCACCATTCTGCATCTGCTCGGGCTGGAGCATGAGAAGCTGACCTTCAAATTCCAGGGCCGCGACTTCCGCCTGACAGATGTGCATGGCAGGCTGCTGCACGGTCTGCTGGCGTGAGGCATTTTGCCGCCTACTCCACCAGATAGAGAATGCGCCCGCAGCTTTCGCATTGGGTGATCTTCTCGGACTGCTTGAGGGACTGGATGACGCCCATGACCACTTTCATGTGGCAGCCGCCGCACATGGCGTTTTCCATGGGGACGATGGCGGCGTCTCCCTTCTTGGTGAAGATGCGGGTGTAGAGGTCCAGCGTGTCGGGATCGATGGGGGCGGCGAGCGTGCTGCGCTCGGCGTTGAGGTCGGTCAGGCGGCGGTTCACACCGGCACCGCGCTCCTCCAGCGCTTTGAGTTCTTCGTTCACGCGCTTCTGCGTTTCCGCCAGCTTGGCCTGGGCGTCCTTGAGCTTGAGCTTGGCGGCATCCAGGGCCTCCATCTGCTCCAGCTCGCCGTCTTCCAGCTTGGTCACATCGTCCTGGTAGCGTTTGATTTCATGACCCAGGGCGGCGAATTCGTCGTTCTTGCGCGTTTCAAACTGCTGGTCCTGCATGCGCTTGATGCTGTTCTGGCGCGTCTGCACATCGAGCTGGATGTTTTTGATCTTCACCTCGACCTCCTTCATCGCCTGATTGGCCGCATCCACCGCCGCCTGATCTCCTGCGAGCTGCATCTTGGCCCGGTTCTGCTGGTTGGGGATGTCCTTGAGGTCTTTCTGCAGGGCGCGAATGCGCTGGTCCCGTTCCTGGAGCTGGATGAGTTTCGTGATGTCTTGAAGCATGTGTAGGGGATGTAAGCCGAAACGCGGAAAAAGCACAAGTGCTCTGTTTTTGGGTTCTGTGTTCCCGATTTGCCATCAGCAGGAAACCGAGAGCCGGATACTTCTTCAACCTTGACCAGCCCGCCGCCCGGCGAAAAGGTACGCCTTTCCACCTATTTCCTTCTTTTTCATTGATGAAGCCCACACTCCTCATCCTCGCTGCCGGCATGGGCAGCCGTTACGGCGGTCTGAAACAACTCGATGCCATGGGGCCATCCGGAGAGGTGGTGCTGGACTACTCCGTGTTTGACGCCATCCGCGCTGGATTCGGCAAGGTGGTATTCGTCATCCGCCGCGACTTTGAAGAGCTCTTCCGCACGCAGATCGGCAGCAAGTACGCGGGCCGCATCGAGGTGGAGTATGCGTTTCAGGACATCAATGACCTGCCTGCTGGCTTCACCGTGCCGGAAGGTCGCACCAAGCCCTGGGGCACCGCGCATGCGCTGCTCTCTGCGGAGAAGGTGGTGAATGAGCCCTTCCTCATGATCAATGCGGACGACTTCTACGGGCAGGATGCCTATAAGAAGATCGCCGCCGATCTGGTGCAGCCGCGCGCGCAGGACGGCAAGAGCCACTGGTCCATGGTGGGTTTTTACCTGAAGAACACGCTCTCAGACCACGGCAGCGTCTCGCGCGGCGTGTGCACCTGCGATGCGAACGGCATGCTGAAAACCGTGCTGGAAATGACCAAGATCTTCAAGCACGGCGATGCCGCTGAAAACCGCGAGGTGGAAGGCGCCTATGTGCCGCTGACGGGCGAGGAAGTGGTGTCGATGAACTTCTTCGGCTTCACGCCGGACATCTTTGCGCATCTGCGCACAGCCTTCACCGCCTTCCTCCAAGAGCGCGGCCACGAGCAGAAATCCGAGTGCTATGTGCCTGCGCAGGTGGATGCACTGATCGCCGCTGGCAAAGCGGACGTGCGCGTGCTGGAGACGACGGGCAAGTGGTTTGGCGTGACTTACCCGGAGGACAAGGCGGAAGTGGTGGCCAGCATCCGCGCCCTGGTGGATGCGGGTGAGTATCCGCAGTCGCTGTGGGGCTGAGGTAGTGCGGGCAGGATTGCCCGTGCTACTGAGCGTGAAGTGGTCCGCACTCTCCGAGTGCGGAATGGGGGTCAGGAGACCCCCGCTCCTTGCAGCAGGCGCTCCGCGCTGCGGAGTGTTGCGCCTTCGTGCGTTTTAAGCGCGTTGTGGCCGGACTGCGCCATGATCGCAGCTTTTTCCGAATTTTGCAGCAGCGTGCGGCAGGCGGATTCGAGTTCTTCGAAGCCGGAGACCTGCTGGGCACCGCCGTGTTTCAGCAGAAGATCCACCAGTGGCGTGAAGTTTTCCATGTGCGGGCCGAAGAGCACGGGCTTCTGTGCCAGCGCGGCCTCGGCGGGGTTCTGGCCGCCTTCGGCAAGGAAGCTTTTGCCCACCACCACCAAGGTCGCGAGGTGCTGCCATGCGGCGAGCTCGCCTGTGGTGTCGATGATGAAGACGGGGGCGGATGAATCGACGCGTGAGCCTGCCTCGCTGCGCAGGGCGGGGGAGATGCCGATGCTCTGCAACTCGGAGCGGATCTCCGCGCGACGTTCCACATGGCGCGGCACGATCAGCAGCGCGAGATCGCGCACGTGCTGACGCAGGCGCAGGAAGACGCGGGCGAGTTCGACTTCTTCACCCGCATGAGTGCTGGCGGCCAGCAGCGTGGGCTGTGTGGGGGCGATGCCGGTTTGTGTCAGGACCGTGCGCAGGGCGTCGATCTTTTCAGCGGGCACCACAGCGCCCTCGGGGTCGTACTTGATGCTGCCGGTGAGGTGAACCTGATCCGCATCCAAGCCAAAGCCCTGCCAGCGTGCGACGTCATCGGGCTCCTGCACGAGCACCTGCTTGAGCATGCCGAAGATGGGGCCGATGAGGGCGCGGAATTTCTGGTAGCGGCGTGCGCTGCGCGGGGAGAGGCGCGCATTGACGAGGGAAACAGGAATGCCCAGGCGCGTGGCGGAGGCCGTGAGATTGGGCCATACCTCGGCCTCCACCAGCACGAGCTGCGTGGGCTGGATGCGCTCCAGCATGAGACGGCCGACGCCGGGGAGGTCCACCGGGCTGAAGATGGCCACCATGCGGCCCGCGTGCTGTGCGGCCAGCTCGGCTGCGAGCGCATGGCCGGTGGGCGTGGTGGTGCTGAGCACGATGCCGAGATCCGCATGCGTTTTGATCAGGCGGTTGATGAGCTTTTTGGCCACGCCCACCTCTCCCACGCTCACGGCATGCACCCAGAAGCGTTCGCGCTGTGGCAGGGCATCGATGGCGGCCTGTGTCTCGCGCGGGAAGAAACCGAAGCGCTGCGCCAGATCCTGCCAGCGGCCATTGCGGCGGCGCATTTTGACGATGGCACCGGGCAGCATCAGGACGAGCCCCAGCGGCAGCATCAAATTGTAGAGAGTGAGGCTAAGCGCTTTCGATGACATGCGGAAGTTTGCGCAGCCAGACGATGCGGGTGGAGCCGTAGTGGCGGTCTGTCAGGACCTCCCAGCCGGGCCAGCTTTTCGTTTCGCGGTTGAAGTGATGACTTTCCAGAATGAGGTGGCTCTCCGCATGCAGCAGCGAGGGCAGCGACTCTTCAGCGAGGAGCTTGGCGATGAAGTCGGTGTCTGCATCGCTGTGCGTGTAGGGCGGATCGGCAAAGATGAGGTCAAACTGCTTGCCGTCTCTGGCCAGCAGGGGAAGCAGGCGGAAGACATCGCTGTGGCGCACGCTGGCACCGTTAAGGCGGGTCTTGGCGATGTTTTTGCGGATGACCTCGCACGCGCCTTTGTTTTCATCCACCAGCAGCGCGGAGGCCGCGCCACGGCTCAGGCACTCCAGCCCCAGTGCGCCGGTGCCGGCAAAGAGGTCCAGCACATGCGCGCCGGGCACCAGCTCTCCGAGCATGGAAAACACAGCTTGCCGCACCCGGTCCTGCGTGGGACGGGTGACGGTTTTCGGGACCTCCAGGGAGAGCCCTCCTGCTGAGCCGGAGATGATGCGCACGTGTCTCCTTTAGCGGTGGGATGGGGGGATGCAAGAGGGGATGGAAGACGCCGTGGCAGCAGCGGCATGACGATTTTAAAAGGTCTTGCCGCGATCAGAACGTGGTGACGTTCGACGATGCTCCCAGAGAGGGCGTGCCCTGCCTCGCGCTGGCTGCTTGCGATGTGCTCTTACCGTTCCGTGGGCTCGCGCATGAGGTTGAGGACGCGGGAGCGGTCCACAGCGGGTGCGGCGGGCTTGGGTTTGGCGGGCGTTTCTGCCTTGGGCTTGGAGGCAGCAGGCTTTGCCTTCGGTTTGGAAGTGGTGGAGGACTTTTTGGATTTGGCCGCAGTCTCGTCGGCGGGCTTGGCTTTGGCTTCCGCCTTGGCTTTCTCGGCCTTGGCGTCTGCCTTCATGTCGGCCTCAGCTTTGGCTTTGGCTGCCTTTTCTTTTTCAGCTCTGGCGTTTTCCTCGGCTTCCATCTGGGCCTTGGCTTTAGCAGCGGCTTCTTCTTTGGCCCTGGCCTCTGCCTTTGCTTTGGCGTCGGCCTCCTCTTTGGCTTTTGCCTCCGCTTTAGCCTTGGCGCGTTCTTCGGCCTTGGCTTGAGCCTCGGCTTCCTTGCGGGCCTTCGCTTCGGCATCTGCCTTGGCCTTTTCCTCTTTGGCTTTCGCTTTGGCCTGGGCTTCCTCGGCAGCTTTGGCCTTGGCATCTTCTTCAGCTTTGGCGCGGGACTCAGCCTTGGCTTTGGCGTCTGCTTCGGCTTTGAGCTTGGCTTCTTCCTCGGCCTTCGCTTTCGCCTCTTCTTTGGCTTTCGCCTTCGCTTCTGCCTGGGCCTTGGCCTCGGCAGCGGCGGCTTCATCCAGAATGCCGCTGACAGTCACGGCACCTTCTGGAGTGATGACGCCGCCCTCGATGCGGATTTTGGCGCTGTCATTCTGGCCGATGTAGAGGCGGTCGTTCTTTCTCACCGTGCCCTTGCCGAGGATCTCTGCGTAGTCGGGTGTGATGGAGATGCTGGGGGCGATGGCCTTGATGGGGGGGGTGGTGTCCTTGATGAACATGGCACCGCCGGTGGCCTGGTGGGACTCGCGGCCCCACTGGTCGCGGGTGGTTTCGATGCTCTGGGCGTAGAGATGAACGGAGCCGGTTCTGCGGCTGGCGTGGTATTTCTGGCCGAGGGCTGCGGAGGAGAGCTTGAACTCAGAAGGCTCGGGGGCGTTGGAGACGACGCAGCTGCTGAGACTGACGGCTGCGGCAAGCAGGCCGAGACGGAAAAAGGTCATGATGAAACGAAAGGGGCTTTGGGGGATATGGCAAAATGTAACAGGCGTGACACACACGAGTTTGTCTATCACTTTCCAGTGCGCAAATACGCAACCACATCTGCCACGTCCTGAGCACTGAGGCCGAGCTGCGTGGCATTGAGCATCATGCTGTGCGGCAGCTTGCGGCGGGATTTGATGCGGGAGCGGGCCACATACTGGTTCTGCCCGCCCATGCTGCGCACGATCATGATGTCACCCTCAGTCAGCGCCATGCCATGGATGGTCACGCCGTCCTTGGTCACGATTTCCTGGCCGTCGTAGCCGTGGGCGATGTCCTTGCTGGGGTTGATGAGCGCCTGGGCGATGATCTCGCCGGGCTGGCTGCGGCCCCAGCCTTCGAGATTGGGGCCAAACTCGACGCCCTGGCCGTTCACCTGATGGCACATGACGCAGCGGGTCACGAGCTGCTGGCCGTTCTTCGCATTGCCCTGGAGCTTGAGCACATCCTCCAGCTTCACGCTGCTGGGCGGGCCGTCCGGGGTGATGATGGTGACGAGCTTGGCGCTGTCCGGATCAAAGATGCCGGCCTTCTTGAGCTCCTCGGCGATGCCAAAGGTGGACCACTCATCGGTGCTGCGCTTGATGAGCCACCACATGACGTCGGTGTGGATGGGGGAGTCGGTTTCTTTGGCCAGGGCGAGCACGGCTTTGGCTGCCTCCGCCTGCGGGATGAAGACGAGAGTCTCCAGCGCGAGCCTGCGCTGGTCTGCGGAGAGCTTGGGATCTGCGGCGCGTTTTTCCAGCTCGGGCACGGCGGCGGCCGGGTGCAGACGCCAGGTGATGTGGGCAAAGTCATCATTCCATGCGCCGATGGGCTTGAGCGCGGTCCACACGGCCTCTTCTTTGCCAGTGCAGCCGATGCCCCAGGCCTCAAGCAGGGAGCGGTCTCCGCCATCGATGTGATGGGAGAGCTTTACAAGGAGAGGCACGCTCTGCGCGGCGGGCACATCTCGCAGGGCCACGGCCACCTCGCTGCGCACCATGGGGGAGAGATCGGCTGCGAGGCTGCTGAGGATGTCGATGACATCCGGCGTGGCGGCGCGGATAGCGCGCAGGGCCACGAGGCGCTTGGTGGCATCATCAGACTCCAGCCAGGAGCGAGTGGAGATGAGGCCCTGCTCTCCCATCTGCGCCAGCAGCCACACGGCGCGTGCGGCGAGGTAGGGATCTGCATTTTCACGCAGATGCTGCACGGCGGGCATGGCGGCCTGGCCGGCGGCTTTCAGACGTGCAAAGGCCACGTGGCGCACGTTGGTGGCCGGAGACTGCAGCGCGGCGATCTGGCCTTCCTGCGTGTCGAGATTGAGCGCAGGCACCTTGGGCTTGAAGCCCTTGGGCGCGATGCGGTAGATGGTGCCGCTGCAGGTTTCGTCGGTGTCCTGATGGCCGCCGGTGCGCTTGTCAAACCAGTCGCTCACATACACGGCGCCATCAGGGCCCACGCACACATCGGAGGGGCGGAAGAGCGTCTGGCGCTCGTCGGAGAGATTGTTGGCACCGCCCACGAAGTCGCTGCCTTTGAAGACGCCGGAGGTGTTGGTGGTGCAGAAGTCAAAGCGCTCCAGCTTGAAGCCAGCGCCGTGCGGTTTGGGCAGGTAGCCAAAGACCACATTGCGTCCTGTCTCGCAGCTCAGGAGCAGGCCGCTCCACTTGGGGCCGAGCGCGCCGTTTTCATAGAAGCACATGCCGGTGGGGGCACCGCCGCCGTACACATCGCCTGCGGGTATGATGCCGGGGTCTTCCTGCCGCCACTCGGCGGTGGGAATGCTCTGGCCGGGGCGCTTGTCGGCACGCCACTGGCGTTTGCCATCGGCGGAGAAGAAGCCAAAGCTGCCGCCCTCGATGAGATGGCTAACACGGCAGGCGGGCGGATCATCGTTGTCATTGAGAAACATGTCGCCATAGGAGGTGCGCACGCCTTCAAAGCTGTTGCGGTAGTTGTAGCCGAGGATGCGGGCGTTGTGGCCTTCGGCATCGATGCTGGCGGTGAAGCCACCGACATACACGTGGCCGTCGTCGCTCTTCTGACCGGTGTAGGTGTTGTTGAGGTAAGCGCCGCCGATGCGGAAGGTGGTGCCGCTTTTGTCGCTGAACTGAGCGCCGCAGTTGCCATTGCTGAAGTAGAGGCGGCCATCGGGTCCGGCATAGACGCTGTGCAGGCTGTGGTCGTGCTGCGGCTGTTCAAAGCCGGAGAGGAAGATCTCGCGCTTGTCCACGGAGGGATCAAATTTGAGGTCGCGGTTCACATCGGTGTATTTGATGATGTTGGGCGCGTTGGAGACGAAGATGACGTTGTCAAAAACAGCGACACCCAGCGGGCACTCCAGCTCCTTTTCCTGCACAAAGATGTGGCTGCGGTCGCACTTGCCATCGCCATCGGTGTCCTGCAGCACGCGGATGCAGTCGCCCTCGCGGTTGCGGCCGGAGTGGCGGCGGTAGTTCACGCCTTCTGTGACCCACACGCGGCCTGCGTGGTCGATGTCCATGTTGGCCGGATTGAAAAGCTGCGGGGAGGTGGCCCAGACGGTGATCTCCAGGCCCTCGGGCACCTTGAACATGGCGGGCTGCAGATGATCGGGCTGCACCTTGGAGGGATCGAAGGCGGGAGCGGTGAGATCGGGGGTGAAGGCCGGTTTTCCAGCGACGAAGGGGCCTTTGTCTTTTTTGCCCTTGGCGGCAGGTTTGTCCGGCGCGGCGGAAAGAAGAAGGAAGGGGGCGGCCAGGGCGAATATGACGAGAGGGTTGGGGCGCTTGGTCATGGTTTGGGGGGACGAAAGGAACGGGCGCGGAGCCATGATCTTGCGCGAAGAGGTGGGGGGAGAGTGCGGGGTGGCGGCTCTTGCGGAAAGCAGGTGCGGTACAGCTTTGATGCGCAGTCTCCTCCGACTACGCACAGGCCTTTCGCCTATTGCTGATAGATCACCACCACATCTGAGGACGGGCCGGAGGGGGAGAAGTCATTGCCAAAGCCCACGGTCTGAAGGTTGGCGGCTTCAAAACCAAGGCCGATGAGATGCTGGCGTGCGGCGAGGGCGCGGCGCTCGGAAATGGAGCGGGCGTGGTCGGCCGGGAGATTGGGCGGTGTGTAGCCGGCGATGAGGAGGCGGGCTTTTTTATTCTTCTCCAGCGTTTCCTTGGCCACGCTGCGCAGGGCCTCCTGATGCGAGGAGGTGAGGAGGAAGCCCCCGTCATCAAACACAAGGGCAGGGCAGGCGGGCTTGAGGCTGGTGGTGAGCGGGGAGGTGTAGCCCTCGCGTGGACCCAGGGCGTACACGACTGTCTCTGGGGTCGATTTTCCCAGAACCGAAGGCATGGGGATGGTGCCGCAGGAGGTCAGCAGCAGGGACACGCCGAGGGCGGCGCTGAGGAGGAGAGTGCTGGCTGGGAGTGCGGTCATCATCGAGTTGGGGGCTTAGCGCATCCAGCGCGGTTCGGTGATGCGGCTGTAGCCATTGAGGATGGCACGGCGGCTGCCGCTACGCAGATCATGCACGTAGAGCTGGCCGTGCTGCGCGTAGGTGATGAAGTGGCCGTTGGGGCTCCAGGAGGGATGCTGCGCGCCGCCTTTCTGCACCACATGCACGCGGCCGTTGGGGTAGGGCTTGATGGCCACGGCCCACTCTCCGCCGATGCGTGTGGTGAAGGCGATGTGGCTGCCGTCTGGAGACCACTCGGGGTCGGTGCAAAACTGGTAGCCGGTGCGCCAGCGGTAGAGGCGGGAGGATTCCCCCTCCTTGAAGGGCACCTCCACGGTGTAGAGGCGTGGGCCGTCGCCATCGTCGCTGGAAAAGACGAGGTGCTTGCCGTCCGGGTGCCAGGAGGGGCTGGAGGGCGCGCCGATGGAGTCGCTCACGCAGGCGGCGGTGTTGGTGCTGAGGTCGCTGACAAAGATTTCGGGATTGCCGATGAAGCTCATCACTGCGGCGATGTGGGTGCCGTCTGGAGAGAAGGCCGCGCCAAAGCTGCTGCCCGGCGTGTCCGTGACGCCGCGCTCCCAGCCGAGATTCAGGTCCAGCAGGCGGATGATGGGGAAGCCGCTGCGATAGCTGGTGAAGGCGATCATGGAGGAGTCCGGCGCCAGTGTGGGCGAGACGGCGCCGAATTTATCATGCGTGACCTGGTGCACCTCTCCGCCTTCGGCATCACACACATACACCTGGCGTCTGCCGCTGTGGTCGCTGACAAAGACGATGCGGCTGGTGGCCAGGCCGGGCCTGCCGGTGATGGTGTAGATGATGTCGTCTGTGAGGGCCTTGAGGTTTTCATCCAGGCCAGGGGCGGCATAGCTGCGGCGAAAGACGTCCTTGCCCTTGGCATCTCTCAGGCGGCCGTCCACACGCCCGCCCACGGAGGTTCCCTCCACGATGAAGTCCACTTTTTCATCCGCGTCCGCCACAAAGAACTCGCGCGAGTCCCGCAGCTCCTTGAGGAGGGTCTGCTGGGCGCTGGAGCCGGTGCCACCGGTGAAAGGGGCCACGCGGATGCGAGGCGGGGCTTTTTTGGTGTCTTCCGTTTTGGCCTTGTGCCCGAGACCGACGAGGCCGCGCAGATGTGCCATGAAGCCTCCTTCCGCCTGGACGCCCTGAGAGGCGGTGAGGGAGAGCAGGAGAAGCAGCGCGCGTGCGTTCATGTGGGGGCGATCAGGGAAGCAGAAGGAAGTTCAGCTCCAGATCGTAGCTCTCTTTGGTATAATTTGAAGGCAGGGATGTGGAAATTTTTTTCACCTTGGCGGCAGCCTCCAGGATGGACTCGTCCAGCGCATGGGAGTGGGAGAACTTGGTCATCTGAGATTTGAGCAGCGTGCCGTCCTTGCCGATGGAGATGGTGAGGCGTGCCTCGCGCTGATTTTCCGGCACGCTGGTGATGGGTGGCGCCACCCAGCTGGAGAGGAAGGCGGTGTTCACCGCTTCATCAATGCCGTCCATGCTGGCCTCTTCCTCCTTGACCGGCATGAGGCTGCCGGGTGCTGGCACGGCGGGACGCATGGCATTGAGCCGGGCGATGTCCATGAGCGAGGGGCTGGTGATGGGCGGGGCGGCGGGCGAGTCGATGCCGGCGAGCGCGGGGGCCCGCTCCTGGGTGCGGCGCAGGGTGATGCTGCGATTGGCCGAGGGCTTGGCCGCAGGGCTGGGCGGGGCAAAGAGCGGGGTGGAGTTGGGACTGGCCACGGGCTCCATGACATGCTGCTGCGGCGGTGCAGAGACGAGAGTGGCCTTCTGCACCGGAGCCTCGGCGGCAGAGGCTGCTGCGGGTGCTGCTGCAGGAGCGGGCTTGGCGGCGGCTGGTTTGGCTGCGATGGGGGCTGGCGGCGTGGGCTTGGCACGCGGCACAGTGAGCGGGGGCACCACGGTCTTGAAGTCGGCCGGATTCATCCAGGCTAGCTGGCGCTGCCGGGTGGCGAGGTGGTTGTTTTTGACGTTTTGAAAACTCCACCACACCCCGAGCGCGGCGGCGATGTGCAGCGAGACCACGACAAACACAGCCGGGGAGATCGGCTCCAGTGTTGTTGGTCGTCTGCGTGGCATGGTGGGCGTGAGGGGTGGATCAGGGGGCTTCTGCGTGGGTGGTGACGGCGGTCTTCTGGATGCCGGCGTCTTCGATGACCTGCATGGTCTCCACGAGCTGCTGCACGGGGAGATCCTGATGCATGCGCACCTCGATGCCGATGCCGGGATTGCGTCCGGCGATCTGCTTCAGCGAGACGGGCAGGTCTGCACGGGCCATCATGGCGCCGTTGAGAGTCACAGAGAGATCGCTGTTCACCTGCAGCACCATTTTCTCCGCAGGTGCGGGCACGCTGGGCGGGGCAGGTGCGGCGGGCGCGGGAGCAGTGGCGGCGGCGAGCATTTCCTTGTCAGCCCTGAGCAGGGGCGCGGCCAGGAGAAACACAAACAGCAGCACCAGCACGAGATCCATGAACGGAGTCATGCTGATCTCGGTGATGAGCCGGAGCTGGTGGGTGTTGGAGTGGCGTTTCATGCGCGGGCATGCATGGCATGCGTGGCATGCGTGGCGGAGGGGATGGGGGAGGAGCTGCTGCCGGTGAAGGCGGGCATGGATGGCGTGCCCAGGGCGCTGAGGCTGGGCAGCGCCTCATTGCTGAAGCGGTGATCTACAAAGGTGCGGTCAAAGCCGGCGCTGATCTCGCTGGCAAAGTTGTCCAGCCGCACCACCATGCCGCGAATGCGGTTCACCAGCGCATTGTAGCAGATCATGCTGGGGATGGCCACGAGCAGGCCCAGCACAGTGGTGACCAGCGCGGTGGTGATGCCCGGAGCCAGGGTGGCCAGCGTGGCGCCGCCTGCAGCGGTGGTCATGGTGCTGAAGGTGTCCAGGATGCCCCACACGGTGCCCAGCAGGCCCAGAAAGGGTGCCGCGCTCAGCGAGGTGGAGACCCAGCCCATGCGGGCCTCCAGACGCAGGGCGGCCTCTGCCACGCTGCGCTCCATGGCCACCTGCACCGCGCCCATTTGAGATGGGGTGATGCGCCCCGCACCCTGCAGCCGCGCGGCAAAGGTGGAGCCGGGCTCGTCCTCTCCGAGGAGGTACCAGGAGAGCTCACGGCAGGCGGCGTGGTATATATGGTAGAAGGATGAGTACTCATGCGGCTCGCGCTGCTGGTAGAGCTCCAGCGCGTGGTTGCTCTCGCGGTATTCACGCAGAAAGGAGAGATTGGCCTTCTGCACGCGGGAGAGCAGGAAGTGCTTGCTCAGGATCACAGCCCAGCTGGTGATGGAGAACAAGGCGAGGAAGCCGCAGATGACCCAGCAGGTGCGGCTGCCGTGTTCCAGACCGTATAGCAGGCCGGGGGAGAGAAAGGATTCCAGAGGCGGCATTGCGTGTAGATAGGTTACCTGCTAGTTAATGTACCTTAATAGTCGGGCGTCAACTGGGGAGTAGGGGGTATAATGGAGGGCAGGGGGGCTGCCAGACGGACCGCAGATGGGGTAGGGCCGGCTTGAGTGGAGGCATGGTCGGACGCGCCTGTGGCTGATGTTTGGCCCGCGCCCGGCGCATGGCTCCATCCCCTCCTCCAGGCAGATTCTGGAAGCAGGATTACGGCCAGATGATCGCGGTTTATCTTAAGTCTGGTGCATTCGGGGGGATCCCTCAAGCCGTGGCACGGACGTATTCAAAGGCGAAAGGAGTCCTTATCATCATGAAACACACCTCATTCGTTCTCCTGACATTCATCCTGGCGCTGATCGTGCCGGGACCTTCGCTGAAGGCAGGAACCAAAGAAGACAAGGAAGTGCAGCAGGCCGCTGCCATCATGCAGCGATTCAGGTCGATGCCTGAAAGAGAAATCCCGCGTCGCGTCATGCGAGATGCCAAGGGGCTGGCCATCCTCACCGTGACCAAGGGAGGATTCATCTGGTCGGCCAAAGGCGGACACGGCGTGGTCGTGGCCCGTACCAGAAACGGCTGGTCCGGCCCCTCATTCATCCGCACGGGTGGCATCGGCTTCGGTGCTCAAATCGGAGCCGAGGTCACCGAATACGTGCTGGTGCTGAACACACCGGAGGCGGTGCGGGCCTTTGCCCAAAACGCCACCGTGCAGCTGGGCGGTGCATTGAGTGCCGCAGCCGGACCCGTGGGCCGGGATGCAGAGGCTGGGGTGACGCCCAGGGCCGCTGTCTATACCTACAGCCGCAGCCAGGGACTGTTTGCCGGAGCCTCGCTGGAAGGCGCCGTGATCACCACCAATAAAAAGGCCAACCAAAACTATTACCACTCCAACGTCAGCTCCGCCTCCATCCTGAGTGGCCACGGTGGCAGAGGGGCTGGCCCCCTGCTCGGCAGTCTGTAAAAAGCTGTTTCAAAGCGGCCTGAAGACCTGACCACGAAGCGGCACCTCATGGGGTGCCGCTTTTTGGCTTCCACCCCCGCCGAAAGAGAAGCCCTTCTTGCACCCGGCCCGTTTCTTGCTTCCCTCCCGGTCCTTACTAACACACCTACTCCCTAAAGATGCCAGTCGCCACACCCGCCCAGTACCGTGCCATGCTTGATGCCGCCCAGAAGGGTGGATACGCCTATCCCGCCATCAACGTCACCTCCCTGCCCACGATCAACGGCGCGCTGAAGGCCTTTGCGGAGTCCAAGTCCGACGGCATCATCCAGGTGTCCACCGGCGGCGGTGAGTTTGCCTCCGGCACCTCCGTGAAGGACATGGCCCTGGGTGCCATCGTGCTGGCCGAGGCCGTGCACATCCTGGCCGCCCGCTACGACGTGCTCGTGGCCCTGCACACGGACCACTGCCACCCGAAGAACGTGGAGAAATTCCTCAAGCCCCTCCTCGCCGCCACCAAGGCACGCCGCGAAGCTGGTAAAGGCAACCTTTTCAACTCCCACATGTTTGACGGTTCCGAACTGCCGCTGGAAGAAAACATGCGCGTCTCCAAGGAGCTGCTGCAGCAGTGCGCCGAGCTGGACATCATCCTCGAGATCGAAGCCGGCGTCGTCGGTGGTGAGGAAGACGGCCACGACACCTCCGGTGTGGCCAATGACAAGCTCTACACCACCCCTGAGGACATGCTCACGGTGTACGAAACGCTGAACGGCATCGGCCGCTTCATGTTTGCCGCCACCTTTGGCAACGTGCACGGCGCCTACAAGCCCGGCGCAGTGAAGCTGAAGCCCACCATCCTGCGCGACGGCCAGGCCGCTGTGACCGCCAAGTACGGCGCCAAGGCCGAGATGGATCTCGTCTTCCACGGCGGCTCCGGCACCCCGCTGGAAGAAATCCGCGAAACACTCGGCTACGGCGTGATCAAGATGAACATCGACACCGACACGCAGTACGCCTTCACCCGCCCCATCGTGGGCCACATGATGAAGAACTATGACGGCGTGCTGAAGATCGACGGCGAAGTGGGCGACAAGAAAGCCTACGATCCCCGCAGCTACCTCAAGAAAGGCGAGCAGGGCCTCTGCGACCGCATGAAGGAAGCCTGCGACGACCTCCTGAGCACCGGCAAGACCATCTTTGGGACGGTGTAAGACGCGTTCAGAGCTTCAATGATTCAACGAGGGCCATGCTTTTGCATGGCCCTTTTTGTTGAGTGCTGTGGTCACGCCTGTAATCCATGAAATGCTGGAGTCCTGGCGGAGATTGCCAGCTTACTTGACGACGCTTTTCTCCGGGAAGGAGAACTTTTTGATGTCGTCCTTGGGGTAGATCTTGGCGGATATCTGGCTTCCTTTGCCGAAGACGACGATCACGCGTTTCCATTTGGTGGGGCCCTTTTGCAGAGTGCCTGGGATGCCGAAATAGAAGCTGTATTTTTTACCGGGCTCATAGGAGGTCGGCTTGGGAACTGTGCCTCCATTTCCGGCATTGAGATCGGAGGGCTTGTCGATGGTTTGGAGCAATTTGCCGTCGGCAGAATAGAAGTAGGCTTTGAGGATCACACCTTCTGCCGGGGAGGCAGGACTGACGGAGACCTTGGCCTCCACGGCCGGTGCACTGTCCAGCCAGGCTCCATCCACGTACACTGCCGCCGTGGCATTTCCGAGCAGGTCGATTTGGAATTGGGATTCAGCCAGGGCTGGCAGAGTGGTCAGAAAAAGGCCGAGAAGCAGCAGTGATTTCATGTGGGGATGGGTTGGTGGGGAGTCTGTGTTTACCTAAACGATTCGGTGATGACAAGACAATACGCTTCACATGGCTGTCTGAGCCTGGGAAATGGGATGCATGTCGTCTTCGCAGCGTGCGTGGATTGGCCGCTTCACTTTCTTGCCTTGCGGTGGCCTGATGGCTGCGTCATAGGCGGGTTGTGAAAGAACATCTCCCCAATCATCCGATGCAGATCTACCTTATCCGCCACGGGCAGGTGGAGGATGGATACCACAAGGTGTTTGGCGGATCGCGCATCAACATGGGGTTGTCTCCGCGTGGCGTGAAGCAGGGAGAGGCGGTGGCGGAGTGGCTGAAGGACACGCCGCTGGAGGTGATGTATGCCAGCCCGATGCTGCGCGTGCAGCAGACGCTGGCGCCGATGGCGGCACAGCGTGGCATGCAGCCGCAGATCCTGCCAGGGCTGCGCGAGATGGATTTCGGCGACTGGACGGGGAACACGTGGGATGAGATCCAGAGCAAGTTTGGCATGAGCGCCTTTGACTGGCTGGAGATCATCGAGAGCAACCGGATCCCCAATGGTGAGGATGTGGCGAGTCTGAAGAGCCGCGTGCAGGAGTGCATGCTGCAGATCATCCGCGCGCATCCGCACGGGAAAGTGGCGGTGTACTGCCACGGCGGGATCATCCGCGTGATCCTGGCGCTGCTGCTGGAAGTGCCGCTGGCGCATCTGGCGCACTTCAACATCGACTACGGCAGCATCAGCATGGTGGAGCTGCTGCCGGAGCGGAAGCACGCGGTGGAGATCGAGCTGCTGAATTTCCAGCCGCCGCTCAAGTAAGGAATGCGTGGATGTGATGCGGGCACTCCTGCCCGCAACGAGTGTTCTTGGACGTTCGAAGTGCGGGCAGGAGTGCCCGCAGCACTCAATAGTTCAGCGGCTTCAGCTCAGGCAGCAGGAACTTGCCGTCTTTGCGGATGAGCTTGCCGTCGAAGCGGATTTCGCCGCCGCCGTATTCGGGGCGCTGGATGTTCACGAGATCCCAGTGCACCTGGCTGCGGTTGCCGTTGTCGGCGACACCTTCATAGGCCTGGCCGGGGGTGAAGTGGAAGCTGCCGGCGATCTTCTCGTCGAAGAGGATGTCGCGCATGGGCTCCTTGATCTCGCGGTTAAAGCCGATGGCGAATTCGCCGATGTAGCGGGCGCCTTCGTCGCTGTCGAGGATCTTGTTGATGGCGGCGGTGTTGTTGGCGGTGGCCTTGACGATCTTGCCTTTGCTGAACTCGAGCTTCACGCTGTCGAAAGCGATGCCTTGGTAAATGGTGGGGGCGTTGTAGCTGATGACGCCCTCGACGCTTTCCTTCACCGGGGCGGAGAAGACTTCGCCATCGGGGATGTTGTGGCCGCCGCCGCAGACGTAGGACTTGAGCCCCTTGAGGCTGAAGCGCAGATCGGTGCCCGGGCCGGTGATGTGCACGTCCTTGGCCTTGTCCATGAGCTTCTTCAAAGCGTTCATGGCAGGAAGCAGCGCGGCGTAGTCGAGCAGGCAGACGCGGAAGAAGAAGTCTTCAAAAGCCTGGGTGCTCATGCCTGCCTGCTGAGCCATGGAGGCGGTGGGCCAGCGGAGGACGACCCAGCGGCTGTTGTTCACACGCTCGTTCTGCACGGGGCGGAGCTTGGCCATTACCATCTTCATCTGCTCCGGGGGCACGTCGGCGGCCTCGGTGATGTTGTGGCTGCCGCGCACGGCGATGTAGCAGTCCGTCTGCTTCATGAGCGCGAGGTTGTTTTCAGCGATGATGTCGTACTGCTTTTCGCTGGCGTGGATCATCTGCTCGCGGGTGAGCACGGCGTCATTGATGCGCACCATGGGCATGCCGCCTGCGGCCACCACTTCGCGGATGAGGCTCTGGCCCACGGTGTTTGGCACGTCGAAGAGATCGATCCAGACGAGGTCGCCTTTTTTGACTTTGGTGGAGTAGCGGACGAGCTGGCGGGAGAGGGCGTCAATACGGGGATCGTGCATGATGAGTGGTGGTATGAAAGACTGTGGCGGAAAAGACACAGGCTGGCAAAAGGGAAAATCGGGGGAATGATGGGGGATGCGCCTGCACGTGCTTCTTTTCCTGACTGGTCTGCTGAGCCTGACTGCCGCCGTGGCAGGGCCGCCGGAGTGGGTGAAGGAGCTCACGCCGGGCCATGCGGGTACGCGCGCGGTGCCGCCATGCAAGCTGACCTTTGACGTGGGCTGGAGCCATGTGATGACGGCGGGGCAGGCCACGCTGACGGTGCGGGAGGCGGGCGCCGATTTCTGGCGTGCCGATGCCAGCGCGGCGAGCACCGGGCTGGCGCGGATGCTGTGGAAATATGACTGCGAGATGACCTCCATCATGCACCGGGGCAGCCTGAGCGCGCATTTCCTGCAGCACCGGGAGACGGACAGCGCGGAGACCTGCCGCTACCGGGTGGCGTTTCAGCACCATCGTGTGGTGACGGAGACGCAGGTGCAGCCGGTGAAGGGGGCGGAGAGCCACTCCGCGGTGGTGTGCCCCTTTGGCCCGATGGATGACATCCTCTCCTTCATCCTGTATGTGCGCAGCCAGGAGCTGAAAAACGGGCAGAAGATCACCCGTGTGGTGCAGCCGTGGGACACGCCCTACCTGACGACCTTTGAGGTGCTGGGGCGCGATACGATGACGTATGAGGGCAAGAAGCGCGCGTGCATCAAGCTGGGGCTGAAGATCCGGAAGATCGACCGCACGACGCTGGTGATGAGCGACTACAAGAAGATGAAAACTGCCACGATCTGGGTGAGCGATGATGAACTGCGCGTGCCGCTGGAGATGCAGGCCAGCGTGTATGTGGGCTACATGTTTGCCCGGCTGACAAAGTTTGAATACCTCAGCGGCAAGGAAGCGACGGCAGCACTGCCAAAGAGCATGGTGGTGAAGGAGCCCTGAGAGGTGCAGGCAAGTGTGCCTGCATCACTTGGTTTTACGGAGCTGCGGGGGCGGCTTCGAGGGCGATGTCGATGTCGTCAAAGAAGACGGGCTCTCCAGAGAAGGGGGTGGCCCAGATGGCGCATTTGCCCTGGCCTTTGAGGTTCTTTTCCTCGTGCTTGATCATGGGCTCGGCGGGCTCGGTGCCGGTGGCGGGCCAGGCTTTGCCCGTGATGGTCCAGGCAGCGTCTGCGGCCTTTTTGGCTTCGAGCTTCACTTTGACCCAGGTCTCGCTGGTCCAGGGGAAGGGGACGGAGGCGAGAGTCTGATCTCCTTTGACGAGATCGAGGGACTTTTTGGCGGGATTGACGATGAGGCGGTGGCCGCTCATGCCGTGCACGCTGACGCCAAAGCGCGGGGTGCTGCGGCCGCGCTTGATGGCGAAGATCCTGGCCTCGATGCTGGCGTTTCCCGCTGCAGAGACGCCGAGCTGGGCGCTGGCGTCTGTGATGGGATTGGGGTCGATGATGATGGCCTTGTTCCCCTCCCGGGCGCCGATCTTGATGGTGCCGTCCACGACGAAGACTTCCTTGGGCGGTTCGCCCTCGGCCCAGTCGTCCGCTTTAATGTCAAAGGTCTGGAGCTGCTGGGCGTGAAGGGTGCAGGCGGCGAGGAGGCTGGCGGCTAGGAGCAAGCTTTTCATGGCTGGGGATCTCTGGGGGAGCAGACGAAACTGGCTCAGCGCACAGGTTCTTTCAGCAGCGCGAGAGCTTCGAGAGCGGAGGCGTCCTCGTGCACGATGGCGGCCAGGCTGCGGGCGATGGCGGCCGGGTTTTTGTGCTGCCACACATTGCGGCCGATGGCGATGCCGGCGGCTCCAGCGTCCATGGCGTCTTCCACCATCTTCAGGAGTCCGGCGTCGTCTCCCATGGCGGCTCCGCCAAGGATGATGACGGGCACAAAGCTCTGGCCGATGATGCGGCGGAAGTCTTCCACAGTGCCGTTGGTGGGGTAGGGGGTCTTGACGACGTCAGAGCCCAGCTCTGCAGCGAGGCGGACGGCGAAGCTGACGTTTTCCACGGTGTACTTGTCCGGAGCGCCGAGGGCGTAAGGCAGGGACTCCAGGATGACGGGGATGTCCGTGTCCAGGCTGAGGCGGATGAGGTCGGCGCACTCCTGGAAGTTGGTCTTCTCATTGGCGGAGAAGGGGTAGAGCATGTTCATGACGGCATTGGCGCCGACCATTTCAGCCTCTTCGACGCCATAGACGCCGATGCTGCCTGCACCGTCTCCGGAGGTGCGGGTGTTGTAAATGTCCGTGCGGAGGATGATGCCTTTGCCAGCGAGGCTGTCGGCGGCGCGCAGGGCCACGCCGAGGTTCATCACATAGCCGTCCACGAATTCATTGACGCTGTCGATGAGCTGAAAGGGGTTTTCCAGGCCGGGCACGGGAATGGCGCAACCGTGGTCAATGGGGAGAATGACGGTCTTGCCGTTGCGAAAGAGGGATTCGAGATTTTCCTGGCGGTTCATGGAGTCGGGTTGGGGTATGGGGGTTCATCGCAGCGATGCGGGCCGCGTGCAAACCAAAATGCTGCCTGTCAGGCCGTGCCAGCTGCTCAGCGGTGGATGCTCTGGGGCCGGCTTTTAACTTTCTCGATCTCGCGGTTGGAGCTGTCCACCGCACGCTCAAAGCGGGTTTTGTCGCGCTTGTACTCGCGCACGAGATCCACCGTCCAGAAGGCCCCGCTGAGGCTGGTGGTGAGCAGAAGAAGGAAGAGCGTGTAGCAGACGAAGGACATCTGGCGCTCCTGGCCCCTGCGCTTTTCACGGTCTGCGTCAACATCCAGCACGCCGATGAGGTCCATCCACCACAGGCGCCAGACACCGGGATCTCTGGCGATGTTCAGAACCCAGAAGCTGAAGAACAGCGCTAGGATGGAGGCTATGGCCAGACCAATGGGCATGACAGTTCAATCTTGGCCCGGAGAGAGTCCGTCAACGACGATTTTACGAAGGATCAGACAATTTTGGGCTTACCAGTTTTTGATCCACTTTTTGGAAATGGCGGTATTCGCGAGGGTGTCGATGCTCTTCTTGGTGGTGTTGGCCTCGTCTTCAGAGTAGGACCACAGGTCGTAGGTGGCGTTGATCGTGTTGGCGGTGCTGCTGCTGTTCGAGGAACTGCTGGAGCTGGAGTTGCTCCCGTTGGCCGGGATGAGAGACTTGATGTACTGGAAGGGGTGGCCAAATCCATCGACGAGGATGTAAGAGGAGCCTTTGCGGGTGAAGATGGTCTGCGGGATTTCGACAAACATCTTGTTTTTGATTTCCGAGGGGCCTTCGACCTTGCCGTCTGAAGTGCCGCTGCTGCTGCTCCCACCGCCTGAGCTGGCGGAGGAATCTGCCGTGACGCCATAGATCTGGTCAAAGCCATCCCCCGTGAGCGCCTGGTAGAGGCAGGCGGCTCCGGAAGTGTCATAGACGGCAGTTCCCGGGGGGAACTGAACCATCTGATTGCTGCCCACGGGCTGCGGGTACTCTCCAAACTCTGTGTTGTAGCGCTCAAGGGCGAGGATGATCGCCTCCTGGGCGCCGGAGGTGAGACGGCGCTTGGAGGAGCGCATGGCATAGGTGTAGCCACCGAGCGTCAGGGCTGCGAGCAGCGCGATGATGGTGACCACGATGAGCATCTCCACCAAGGTGAAGGCGCGCGTAGTACGAGGGGGGGGGGGAAGGCGTGTGATTTTCATGACTCCAGGCAAGGGCAGGGTTGGGTTGCGTGTGCGGGGAGGGGGGAAATCCTAGCCTCCGGCGCCGCCGCTGAGGTTCTTGATCACGTCGATGAGCGGGAGGAAGAGGGCCATGACGATGACACCGACCACGAGGGCGAGCACGACGATCATGAGCGGCTCGAGCATGGAGGTAAGGGCGGAGACGGAGTTGTCCACTTCGTCTTCATACACATCGGCGATCTTGAGAAGCATTTCGGGGAGCTGGCCGGTTTCTTCGCCCACGTCCACCATGGAGATCACCATGGGGGGGAAGACGCCGCTGGACTCCAGAGGGGCGACCATGGATTCACCTTCTTTCACCGCGTCGTGCACCTTGTTGATGGCGTCGGAGACGATGGTGTTGCCGGCGGTGTCACGGGTGATGTTGAGCGCCTGCAGGATGGGCACGCCGGAGGTGACGAGGGTGCCGAGGGTGCGGGTGAAGCGGGAGATGGCGGTCTTGCGCTGCACATCGCCAAACAGAGGGAGCTTGAGCTTGGTGCGGTCAATCCAGCGGCGGCCACCCTTGGTGGCGGCCATCATGCGCCAGCCGACGATGATGACGACCGTGGCGATGATGATGTACCAGATGTTGTCCGCCATGCTTCGGCTGAAGCCGATGACCCATTTGGTCAGCTCCGGCAGCTTGTCCTTGCTGCCGAGCATGTCTTCAAAGATGACTTCGAAGCGGGGCACGATGACCATCATGAGGAAGACCATGATGCCAGCAGCGATGAACATGACGATGATGGGGTAAACCATCGCGGCCACGATCTTGTTTTTGAGCTTCTGGGCTTTTTCCTGGTATTCGGCCAGACGGTTGAGCACGAGCTCAAGCACACCGCCGAGCTCGCCGGCCTTGACCATGTTGATGTAGAGCTTGTTGAAGATGCGCGGGTACTGCTGGAGGCTCTCGGAGAAGGTGCTGCCGGTCTGGACGTTGTCGGCCAGGGTGTTGATGGTGCCCTTCATGATGGGGTGTGGCTCCTGACGGCCCAGCACGGTGAGACCGCGCAGGAGTGGGAGACCGGAGTCGATGAGCGTGGCCAGCTGGCGGGTGAAGATCATGAGCGTCTTGCTCTTGACCTTGGCATTGGCACCCACTTTGACGGATTTGGTCTGCGCCTTGGTGGAGGATTTGGCCCTCTTTTTGATGGCTGCAGCCTGTCCCTGCCCCTCAGCTGCGACGCTGGTCGGATAGAGGCCGGACTGGCGCAGCAGGTTGATTGCTTCTGCCTCGGAGGCTGCATCCAGATTTCCGGCTTGTTCCTGACCATTTTGATCCAGGGCGATGTAATGAAACGTGGGCATAGGGGGCGTGGCGGGGGGACGGCGTTGATTCGGGTAAATTTTAGAATACCGGGACGGCGGGCGTTCTGTCCATCAAATAATGTACAGCATGCACATGAGGTGCACGTGCTCCGCCGCAGCAGCGGGGATCAGGTGTACTTCAGGACTTCCTCAATGGTGGTGACGCCATCATAGATGTTGCGCAGGCCATCCTCACGGAGGGTGATCATGCCCAGCTCGATGGCCTTCTGCTTCAGCACGATGGAGGGCGCGCGGGAGGTGATGAGCTCTCGGATGGGGTCGGTCACATCCAGCAGTTCGTAGAGGCCTTTACGTCCTTTGTAGCCGCTGTTTCCACAGACGCCGCAGCCGGAGCCGGTGTAGAAGCTGCGGCCGCCGATGTCTTCCGGGCTGAGGCCGAGCTGGTTGAGGATGTGCAGGCTGGGCTCGTAGGCGGCGCGGCAGCTCTTGCAGATGGTGCGCAGGAGTCGCTGTGCGAGCACGCCTTCCAGCGTGGCGGAGACCAGGAAGGGCTCCACGCCCATGTCCACGAGACGGGTGACGGCGCCGGCGGCGTCGTTGGTGTGCAGGGTGCTGAGCACCAAGTGACCGGTGAGCGATGCCTGGATGGCGATCTGCGCGGTCTCAAGGTCACGCATTTCCCCCACCATGATGCGGTCCGGATCCTGACGGAGGAAGGAGCGCAGGGCCTTGGCAAAGGTGAGGCCCACACCTTCATTGATGGGCACCTGCATCACGCCATCGAGCTCGTATTCCACCGGGTCTTCGGCGGTGAGGAGCTTGCTGTCGATGGTGTTGATCTTGCGCAGGCAGGCGTAGAGGGTGGTGGTCTTGCCGGCACCCGTGGGGCCGGTGACGATGAAGATGCCGTTGGGCTTGTGGATGGTCTCGACGATGTAGTCTTCCAGGTAGGGCTGCATGCCGAGGGCATCGAGCTCGATGTTGATGGAGGAGCGGTCAAGAACACGCATAACGACCGACTCGCCATGCTGGGTGGGCAGGGAATTGACGCGCATGTCCACCGCTTTGCCGCCTACGGTGGTCATGATGCGGCCGTCCTGCGGGATTCGGCGCTCGGCGATGTTCATGCTGGCCATCACCTTGACGCGGGAGATGATGGAATTGGCCAGATGCACTGGGGGCGGGGCCATTTCATACAGCGCGCCGTCCACACGGTAGCGGATCTTGAACTCGCGCTCGAAGGGCTCAAAGTGGATGTCACTGGCACGCTCCTTGATGGCCTGCTGCATCACGAGGTCCACAAACTTGACGATGGGGGCGGAGTTGGCCTCGGCCTCGGCGGTGAGGCCGTCTTTGAGCCCCTTGCCCATCTGGCCGAAGATTTCGTCGATGCTGGGTGCTCCGCTGCCGTAGTGCTTTTCGATGAGGCTTTGCACCTGGCTGCGACGGGCGACGACGGGCACGATGGTCTTTTCCAGACCAAAGCGCAGGTCCTCCACGAGCTGGGGATTGAGCGGATCGGTGAAGGCCACGTGAAGGCCCTGGGCGTCCAGCGTGATGGGGAAGGCGCCGTAGAGGCGTGCCATGCCGGCGGGGATGAGGGCCACGACGGAGGGCGGGGGCTCGTAGTTTTCGAGGTCGAAGTGGTCGGCGCCGAGTTCTTCGGCCACCTGGGCCCAGAATTCATCCTCGGTCGTGTAAATGCCGTAGGACATCAGCACCTGCACGATGTCTTTGCCGTTCTGCACGGCGTCCTGCTCAATGTCAAAGGCGAGACCTTTGTCGATCACGCCCCGGCCTTTGAGCATCTCTACCACGTTATGGGGAGTCATAGTCTTCTAAAAGGGGGAAGTTGTTTGTGGGATGGAGAGAGGTGGAGAATATCAGTCAACGTCTGCCATGGTGGCCTCAATGACTTCCTCGGCGGTGGTGAGACCGGCGAGCACCTTGCGCACGCCGTCTTCGCGCAGGGTACGCATGCCGATCTCGCGTGCACGTTTGCGCAGCTGCGGGGTGGTGAGCTGTTGATTGATCATACCGCGCACCTCATCGTTGATCTTGAAGATCTCCACGATGGACATACGGCCGCGGAAGCCGCGCTGGCGGCACTTGCTGCAGCCGCGTGCGCCCATGATGGTGGCCTGGGCCATCTGACCGGCCTCCAGGCCGAGGGCGCGGAGGTCGCCGGCGGAGAGGGTGTCAGGCTGCTTGCAGTCTCCGCAGAGCTTGCGGACGAGGCGCTGGGCCTCGATGGCGCGCACGGCGGAGGCGGTGAGGAAGGGCTTGACCCCGATGTCAGTCAGACGGGCGACGGCGCTTGGGGCGTCGTTGGTATGAAGCGTACTGAAGACAAGGTGACCGGTGAGGGAGGCCTGGATGGCGATGGAGGCGGTCTCAAGGTCACGAATTTCCCCCAGCATGATGATGTTGGGCGCCTGACGCAGCATGGCGCGGAGGGCGGCGGCAAAGGTCATGCCCACATCCTCCTTCACCATCACCTGGTTGATGCCGGCCAGCTCGTATTCCACCGGGTCTTCCACGGTGATGATCTTGCGGTCGGGGCGGTTGATGAAGTTGAGGCAGGCGTAGAGGGTGGTGGTCTTGCCGGAGCCGGTGGGGCCGGTGACGAGGATGATGCCGTCCGGCAGGGTGATGAGCTGCTCAAAGGCGGCCTGGTCATCGCTGAGGAAGCCGAGGTCCACGAGACCGAGCTTGAGGCTGCTCTTGTCCAGCACACGCATGACGACGCTCTCGCCATGGTTGGTGGGGATGATCGATACACGCATGTCGATCTCCTTGTCGTTGAACTGCATCTGGATTCGACCGTCCTGCGGGATGCGCTTTTCATCCAGCTGCATCGTGCCGGTCATGATTTTGATACGACCGATGATGGAGGATAGGAGGCGCTTGGGATGGTGCTCCACATCCACGAGCACACCGTCCATGCGGTAGCGGACGCGGATGTCCTTGTCGAGGGGCTCGATGTGAATATCGGAGGCCTTCTGCTTGAAGGCTTCCATGAGCAGGTTGGACACGAGCTTGATCACCGGGGCATCCGCATCGGAGCTGGAGGACTCGGTACCGCTGCCCTTGGCGGTCACGGTGCCGAGCACGGCCTCGTTGCCATAGATGTTGGACTGGACGGTCTTGATCAGAGCAGGGGTGGAGCAGTAAAACTCAATCTCCGGCTGCAGCAGGTGGGGCAGGGCGTCCAGGGCCTCAAAGTCAAACGGGTCCGCCACTGCGATCTGAATGGCGGTGCCGTTCATGCCCAGGGGGGTGATCTTGTATTTCAGCGCCACATCCTGCGGCACCAGAGAGCGGAGGCTGGGGTGTGCTTCAAAGCCATGGAGATCGATGTACTCCATGCCGGAATTGACAGCCACGGTGCGGGCCACCTGTTCGTCGGTGACGGCGGAGGCTTTGATGAGGGCGGAGATGACACTGTCTCCAGGCTTCAGGCCGGTCTTGGCCTGCTGGACGTCTCGCTGGGTCAGCAGGCCGGTTTCCTGGAGCTGTTCGAGGAGGTATGCTTCATTCGAGTACATGAAAAAATCGGGGCGGCTGGGCTGAGGGTGCGAAATGCAGTTTTTTTACGATAAATGTCAGACTACTACCTTGCGCGTGAAAGTGTCAACGACTCGGCGCTCACAAGATGAAAATTGATCACAATCGGTGACAAACCCGTGAGTGTTCCAGCGTTCGACTTGCTCCGCCAGTCATTCACGGCGATGCACCCCCCTTCACACTCCCAACCATGAACCTCGCCCAGCGCCTCACCCTCCCTTTTTTCGGCATTTGTCTTGCCTTTTCGTGCATCACACCGCGCAGCGCACGGGCGCATGAGGCCGGCGCGCAGATGTCCGCCATCGCCAAGGTGTTTCTCTCCGCGCTGACTCCGGAGCAGAAGGCGAAGGCCTGCTTTGAGTTTGGCTCCGAAGAGCGTGAAAACTGGCACTTCATTCCGCGCGAGCGCAAAGGACTGCCCTTGAAGGAGATGACGCCGCAGCAGCGCCTGCTGGCCAATGCCCTGCTCAACACCGGTCTGGGCTTCCGCGGAGCTGCCAAGGCAGTGACGATCATGAGCCTGGAAGAGGTGCTCTATCAGATGGAGGGTGCGGATGAATCAAAGCGCGCCGCCACCCGCGAAAAGCGCGATCCCGAGAAGTACTTTGTGTCCATCTTTGGCGAGCCCGCTGACAAAGGTGCCTGGGGCTGGCGCGTGGAAGGGCACCACCTCTCGCTGAACTTCACCATCAAAGACGGTCAGATGCTGCGCGCCACGCCTTCATTCATGGGCACCAATCCCGGTGAGATCCGCCAGGGGCCGCTGACAGGTCTGCGCGTGCTGGGCGTGGAGGAGGAACTGGGCCGCGAGCTGGTGAAGTCTCTGAGTGAAGAGCAGTTCAAGAAGGCCTTTGTGTCCACTGAAGCGCCGAAAGAGATGATCACCGAGGCCAAGCACAAGGTGGACCCGCTTTCCCCCGAGGGCATTGCAGACACCGATCTGGACGCCAAGCAGAAGGGCATGCTAAAGCGCCTCATCGACGAATACGTGGACCGTCTGCGTCCTGAGATCGCTGATGCAGCCCGTGCGGAGTTTCAGGCTGGTGGCCCCATCCATTTTGCCTGGGCGGGTGGCAAGGAGCGCGGTGAGCCGCACTACTACCGTGTGCAGGGAAAGACCTTCCTGCTGGAGTACGACAACACACAGAACAATGCCAACCATGTGCACAGCGTGTGGCGCAGCTTTGACGGAGACTTTGGCCGCGATGTGCTGGGAGAGCACGTGAAGCAGGCGCATTGATCAGATTGAGATCGCAAAAAAACCGGCAGCCATTGGGTCGCCGGTTTTTTTATGTTCGCAGGTTGCGTGCCGGAATGATCTTGCACACAGCTATTCGCAGATTGTTCACAGCTTGTTAACCGAGGAACAATGGAATCTTCACAATCGAACGTGAATAGATTTAAAATCTTTTGAATTGGAGGGGTGAAAATTCAAAAAATATATCGAAGAAGAGCTTGTTTCACGTGTCGGTTTCGTCATACAAGGGGGTGTCATTTTAAAAGATGCTTAATGGCCTTTTGAATGCTCCCAACCGAATGACTTTGAACAAGCTTCCCCAACCCGCTCAGACCTCTTTCTCCTCCCAGCAACCAATCCTCATGGCGCGCACCGATGAAAACTCGAATCACCTTTCTCACAATGGATCTTCGCATGCAGCCGGAACGGAGTTGTTCACGCCTGTGCCCAGCGTCTGGGACGAAGTCTGCGCGGTGCTGGTAAAGCGCCTGGGAGCCGACAATTTTCAGCGCTGCTTCAGCGGCACCTCCGCCCGCCTGACGGACGACGGCAGGTTTGTGATCACGGTGCCAAACCCGATCCATCAGCTCTGGATCGAGAGCAACCACAGCGGTGCTGTGGCAGATGCCGTGGCCGAGGTGACGGGGGAGCCAACGGTCATCGAATTCCACGTGGCCACCGAGGCTGTGCCGGTGAACTTTGCGCCCAAGCCGGAACTGAAGGCTGCGCGTGTGAACGCCGCCGATCAGGCACCGATCCGCTTTTTCAGCGAGGCCGGCCTGAACGCCAAGTTCAACTTTGACAGCTACGTCATCGGCCCGAACAGCAGCTACTCCGTGGCCGTGGCCAAAGCGGTGGCTGAAAAGCCGGGCCGCATCTACAATCCGCTGTTTTTCCACGGTGCCACCGGTCTGGGCAAGACGCACCTGCTCCAGGCCATCGGCCAGGAGGTGCTGGCGCGCAAGCCGCGCGCCAATGTGCGCTACGTGACTTCCGAGCAGTTCACCAACGAGTTTGTGGACGCCATCAAGCGCCAGACCTTCAGCCAGTTCCGCCAGAAGTACCGCAAGGTGGACGTGCTGCTGATCGACGATGTGCAGTTTTTTGAGGGCAAGGACAGCACGCAGGAGGAGTTTTTCCACACCTTCAACGAGCTCTTCAACAACGCGAAGCAGATCGTGCTGGCCAGCGACCGCCCGCCGAGTGAGATCAAGAATCTGGAAAGCCGCCTCGTCTCCCGCTTCGAATGGGGGCTGGCCACGCAGATCCAGGTGCCGGACTTTGAAACCCGCATCGCCATCCTGCGCCGCAAGCAGAGCGACTTCAATGTCTCCCTTGATCCTTGGATCCTCGACTACATGGCGCAGCGCATCCGGGTCAACGTGCGCAAGCTGGAAGGCGCGCTGATGCGTGTGGCCGCCCATGTGTCCCTGGAAGGTGCGGTGACCACGGAATCCGCCCTGGCCACCATGCTGCATGACGTGATCGACGAAGATCCGTCCAAGACGGTGACGGTGGACCGCATCCAGCGCGTGATCGCCACGCACTACGACCTGCGCGTGAGCGACCTCACCGGACCGCGTCGTCCCAAGAACATCGCTGAAGCACGACAGGTGGCCATGTACCTGACCCGCACGCTGACAAAGCTGCCGCTGGTGCAGATTGGCGATGAATTCGGCGGCCGCGACCACGGCACCGTCATCCACGCCTGCAAGGTGGTGAACAACCTCATCAGCAGCTCCAACGACTTCAAACGCACGCTCGACACGCTGGCGGGGAAGGTCCAGGAGAGCTGAGGCTGTGTTTCGCCACGCATGGAGCGTGGTGCACAAGGGAGCGGCCTGGACTTATCCGGGCCGCCGGGGGTTTAGGGGGTGTAATCTTTGAAATCCTCAAGCGGCTCATCGAAGCCCTCTGACATCGAGATACTATCTCTGAGGCAGCCAAATCCCTGCAGCTTTGGACGCAGGATCATCGCGCCTGACGGCTTCATGATCACACGAAACTCCATGCCGTCCCTGAATCGTCCTTGGGCAAGAACGTCTTCGGAAAGCGAGAGCTTGAGATCGGCTTCCACAATTGCAGTCATGGTGGAGAGTTTAACAGCTGGCGGTGTCATGACAACTGTGCGGATGAGGGCTGTCAGTTCTGCTCTTGCAGCGCTCGCAGGTGATGCCACGCGCAGCTGAAAACGGGTCTCATGGGATGACGCCAACATTCCATGCGGCAAGCCAGCGCTCTGGCGGAGTGGGATCGTCCCGATCCCTCACGCTCCTTTATCGCCCAGCGCCCTCGCATATCCGCGAACCCGTTGCAGGTGGGGGGATCAAGATGATCCCCCTCCGTCGGCTCGCGCCTCCACCTTCAGACCCGTTTTCATCGCATCGTGGTATGAGTCAGTCGGGCGATGAGGCTTGTTCAGCGTCAGCGCAAAGAAAAGAGAGGCAATGGATGATTTTTGGCTCAGCCTCATCAAGCCCCGTCAAAACCCATCCCAGCCAGAGCAGTGCCAGACCTCCTGCTGGAATGAGCACCGTCCGAATGGCAATCACTGAGATGAGAGCCGTTATTCCAAACCATAATCCAAGCATCAATCGGTTGAAGAGATTGACGGAAATACCTCCCCTTAACCGGCTGCCGGTGGGGGTGGCCTCAATAATGCCGCGGAACGCCAGAGTGGATTTTCGCCGCATCAAATCAGGCGGCAGTTCGACATGAACGCGATCTCCCCAGAGACGCACCCGGGCATGATGTAGCAGGTGATCCCTGGAACTTAGAATGCTGGCTTTTAGAGCTTCGGGAGAACAAGCGTGCTCAAACGCCAACGTCTCCCCTCCAAGAAAGAAAAGAAAGAAGCGCCTCAGACGCGCACCGATGGCATGAGCTACTGATCTGAGCCTGGAATCCATGCTGGCTTTTCTACTCCAAATGCTGGTGCTACGAAATCGGAATCATGCTATGAACGGCCGGGAAGCAAGCTCAACGCCCGCATGGTCGCTGGTGCTTTCAGCCGCGCGACAGCGTCTTGGAGTGCGGTGACAGAGATGCACGGCGCAAGCCTGCATCGACGGCACCGCTCTCGCGGGGGGGGCGGGTGTTCTTAGGCCTCAGCATGCCGTCAGGCCTGCGAAAGCGGCGTCGCGCCGAGGCTTGCCGCACGCACTCCAAGACGCTGGCGCGCAGAAGACCATGCCATCTCACTTCCCCACGCTCAGCGTCCCCCACATCAGCACGGCGTGGCCGGGGAAGGTGCAGACGAATTCGTACTCGCCGGGCTGGGAGGGGGCTTTGAGCTTGAGGGTTTCCTTCTGGCCGGGCTCCAGGAGCTTGGTGGCGGCGAGGATCTCTTTCTCAAAGGCGGCGGGCATGAAGGCACGGCCCTGTTTGTCGAGCTTGTCAGGCGTCATGGTCATGGCGGCGGTGCCGATCTCCATGTGCTTGCCAGGCGGGACGATGGCGAAGTTGTGCGGCATGACGTCGTCGTTTTCAAAGATGACTTCAAACTGCTTGCCTGCGGTGACCTCGATGCGGGTGGTGTCAAAGCGGAGTTGCTCAGTGACGGTGTGCACCACGAAGACATCCACGCTGATGGTCTTGAGCTCGGCGAGGATGCTCTTGGCGGCATCTCCCTGCAGGGCAGCCATTTCCTTGGCGGCGGCGATGATCTCCACATACTCGGGCTTGCTGCGGTCGGCGGGCTTCACGGTTTTGCCGTAGGACAGCACGGCATCCGTGATGGGCTTGGCTTTCGCCGCGTCCCAGTTGGCTTTGGGGAATTTCAGCAGAGCCTTGGCGGCGGCGTTGCGATCTTTTCCGTCGATGAGGTATTGCGCCACGATCTGGAAGTTGGCGGCGGCGTTGTTCGGACCCATTAGGGGCAGGGCGGAGAGCACGGCGCGCTGGCTGGCGGCGTCTCCGAGCATGGCGGTGAGGTGCGGCTGGAACTTGGCGCGCAGCGCGGCCTCATTGGCCGGGATGAGGGCGATGGATTCGATGATGGTGTTGCGCTCTGCGGCGTCGGTCACGCTCTTCCACAGGTTGTCGGGCGTCTTGTCTCCCACGATGTAGGCGGCATAGCAGGCGCGCTTCACGGGAGCTTGTTTGGCGTCTTTGGCCAGTGTCTTGATGAGCGTGCCGTGGCGGGCCAGCATGCCGGGATTCTGCGCCAGCAGCAGCTTGCCGAGATCGTCTGCGGTGGAGTTGAGTTTGCCTTCGGCGGCTTCGATGCGCTTGAGCATGTTTACCAGCACCACAGGGGTGTCATCGCCGGAGTTTTTGGCCAGCTCTGTCAGCGCGGCAGCGCGCACGTCGGCGCCGAGTTTTGGGCGCGTGAGTTTTTCGATGAGCACCGGCTCCAGATCGGGCAGGCCTTTGAGATCGGCGTCGGTGGTCTTGGAGATGAACTCCGCCAGCGCGGCGGGGTCCTTGGGCAGCACCTTGGTCTTGAGCACGGACTGCAGGCCCTTGCGGCATTCGCCGAAGACGTGGTCGATGTAGTAGTCGGTGGGCTGCTTGAGCACGGCGTAGGAGATCTCCAGCGCCTTCTCGGCATCCGGGGTGGGCTGGTAGAAGCTGAGGGCGCGCACGGCGTGCATGCGCACAGGCATGGCGGGATCGTTCACAGCGACCTTGAGCAGATCCAGTGCGCCGGGCACGCGGTCCTTCCAGTAGCAGAGCACACGTGTCGCAGCGGCGCGGGCGCGCGGCTCGGGGGAGGACAGTACTTCTTTGAGCAGATCCACATCCACCACATCCACCCACTGATGTGCCCACAGGGCCTCGAGGCGGTGGTGCTCGTACTCCTTGTCACTCTTGTCCAGCTTGGCGGCCCAGGCTTTGGCGGCGGCAGCCACCTTGGCGGGATCATGCTTGGCCAGCTCGATCTTGCTGCGCATGCGCACGTTGTCTTCCCAAGCCTTCAGGTTTTCGAGGAGGGCTTCGATGCTCTCGCCATAGATCTTGGCGGGCTTGAGCAGCGGGCGGCCCTCATAGGTCAGCTTGTAAATGCGGCCGTGCAGGTGGTCGCGGTTGGGGTCGCGCAGGTGGTGCTGCATGTGGCCGATGATGGCATTGGACCAGTCGCAGAAATACAGCGCGCCATCCGGGCCCACGCTGACGGCGGCAGGGCGGAAGGTGGGATAGACGGCGGGATCGACTTTGACGAGTTCGTTCTGCGTTTCGCCCTTCAGTGCAGAGCCGTCCGGCAGGAGCGGCACGCGCCAGATGCCCTGGTAGCTGATGACGTTGCAGTTGAGGAAGTTGTTCTGCCAGTCGTCCGGGAAGTGGCGGCTGGAGATGATGCCATTGCCAGCGCCGGGGCGGGCGGGGCGCTTCCAGAACTCCTGCAGTTTGGCGCTGCCGCCGCCTTCGCGGGGCAGGTAGCAGGAAGAGGCCTCGGCAAAGGTGTTCACGTTGCCGGTGGCGTCGGTGAAGAAGGCATTGCCCCAGCGGTCCCAGACCTTGCCGTGGGGGTTCACGGTGGCGTCTGTGGTGAAGCGCTCCAAGCTGCGGCGGTTCAGGTCAAAGCGGTAGATGCAGCCGTTGGTGTTGCGCACCGGGCCGTAGAGGGTCTCCACCTGCGTGCGGTGGAAGACGCCGTCGCTGGGATACAGCGCGCCGCCGCAGTCATAGTTCAGCGCATTGGTTTCATGGTGGGAGTCAGCGGCGCAGAGCCCCATGAGGAGGATGGTGCGCTTGTCGCTTTTGCCATCGCCATCGGTGTCTTCGAGGTACACGAGATTGGGCGACTGCATGACGATGACGCCGTCCTTGTAGAAATTGAATCCCGTGGGGCAGTTCAGGTTGTCGGCAAATTCCGTCATCTTGTCCGCTGCGCCGTCGCCATCCACGTCTTCAAAGACGAGCAGGCTGTCGCCCTTGGTGCTGGTGGGGGTGCGCTCGGGGTAGTTGCGCCAGGCGCTGATCCACAGGCGGCCGCGTGTGTCCCAGGCCATCTGCACGGGCTTGGCCAGTTCGGGGAAGCGCTTTTCATCGGCAAAGAGGGTGATCTTCAGCCCGGCCTCAGGCTGGATGTTTTTCATGGCTTCTTTGGCATCCGGGAAGGCCACGAGGCCGTCGGCGGTGAAGGTCATGCCGGTCATGGGCACCTTGTTGAATTCCTTGCCCTCCTTGGGGTTGGGCATGTTGGTGGGCACCTGCTCCACGGGCGGGAGGTTGTCGTCCTTCACCACCAGATCGCCGCCTTTGGCGATGGCATGCACGCGCTGGTCGCGGTTGGCGGTCTTTACATCGCGCTGGGCCATTTCCTCCATCATCACCTGATAGTTGGAGATGTAGGGCTTTTCGGGGTTGCGCTCGTTCTGCTTGAAGCCGCCCACGCCTGCCGCGTAGGCCAGTCCGGAGCGGCCGCCATAGACGTTGTAGCCGTCCACCGTGCGGTAGCGCTGGTGCCACTCCCAGTTTTTGTCGTTGATGGCCTGGCGCAGTTTTTCATTCACCTGCGGGGCGTCCTTGCCGGTGAGGGATTTGAAGGCGGAGGCCGCAATGGCTTTTTCGCCGCTGTCAGTGATGTAGAGACCGTCCAGCGTGGAGCCCTCAGGCAGGCCCTTGGCACTGGGCTGGAAGAGGTCCACAAACGTCACGCCCTTGGCGGCGGCCACTTCATTCATCGCGGCGGCGTAGTTCTGGATGTTGGTGTTCTTTTCCTCCACGGGCGGGAGGCTGGGATTGGCCAGCTTTTGCAGGGCGATGGGGGAGAAGAGCACGATTCGCGGCGCGCCTTTGCCGCTGTAGTTTTGCGCCTTGGCGTCGTCGATGAACTTGGCGAGGTTCTTCTTAAACTCCTCGATGCCCTCGTAGCCTTTGAAGGACTCATTGTAGCCGTAAAAGGCGAAGATGACGTCCGCCTTCACCTTGGCCAGCCATTCGTCACGGGTGCCGAAGTTGTCGATCCGGTGCCAGGTTTGCACCTCGTCGCCGGAGAAGGCCAGATTGCGGAAAGTGAGGTCCTTGTCGGCATTGGCCTGCGTCAGCATGGTCTCCAGCCAGCCGGAGTACTGGGAGCGGTCCGGCAGCGCATTGCCGAGGATGGCGATGCTGTCGCCCTGTTTGAGCTCGATCTCGGCGCGGAGCGGCTGGCCGAGGGCCAGGAGGAGGAAGGGGAGCAGTTTCTTCATGTGGGTTGGGGAACGGAAGGCTGTGAAATACGGTGTGGCAGGGGCAATGTTTGCCACGCGGAGCGCAAGTTTTGCCTACGCAGCATGCCATTAAAAAGGTTTACGGCACAAGCCCGCTGTGATAAAACCGCCGGATGTCCGTGATATTCCGCCTGATCTTTGCCGCCGCCGCCTGTTGTTTTCTGAGCAGCTGCGGGTTGATCGGCACAGCTTTGCGTCTGGCTCCCTACGCTCTCCTATTTGCTGATGATGAAGGCCGAGTACCGGCTGCAGGTAAAACGCTGGAGATGCGAGGTAGAGAAGTGCAGGGAAGGGGAAATCACGGGGCACCGCGCTTTTTTGGCACCGATGTCGCAGGCTCCCGCGTGGCCCTCAGCCGCTGATCATCTTGTTGTTTACAGAAATGCTGCGGCATGATAAACACGACATTATATACATGAAATTCGTCCGCCTCAGTCTCTTTGCCTTGCTCTCTGTCAGCTTCACCAGCTGCAGCCAGACATGGGCTGCTTTCAAGAACACCTTTCCGGTCAAGTTCCTGGATGAGGCAGGTGCCACGATGATGCGCCAGTTTACCGAAAACAATCTGCCTGTGAACGGCAAGCCCGCCTCCATGCAGGAGCGTGCGCGCCAGGTGCAGAGCCGTGGCATCTATGCAGGTGGAGCGCCTGCGGTCATGGGTGCTGCTGGACAGCGCATGGCGGCTCGCTAAGTGTGCGGTCCGCATACATGGACTGGCACCGCATACGATCTGATTTCCCCATTCTCGACCAGCAGGTGCATGGACACCCGCTGGTGTATCTGGACAGCGCAGCCAGCAGTCAAAAACCGCGCGCTGTCATCCAGACGCTCACCCATTATTATGAGCGCGACAACGCCAACGTGCACCGCGCCCTGCACGAGCTGAGCAACCGCGCCACAGAGGCCTTTGAGGCCACGCGCGGCAAGGTGGCCCGCCTCATCGGCGCGGCGTCCGAGGACGAGATCATTTTCACCCGGGGCACCACCGAGGGCATCAACCTCGTGGCCAGCACCTGGGGCACGCAGAATCTGCGCGCAGGAGACGTCATTTTGCTGACCGGCATGGAGCACCATAGCAATCTGGTGCCCTGGCACCTGCTGGCCCAGCGCACCGGAGCCACGCTGAAGCACATCTCTGTGCTGGACGACGGCACGCTGGATCTGGCGCAGATCGACACGCTGCTGAATGAGCAGGTGAAGCTCTTCGCCTTTGTCCACGTCTCCAACTCCCTCGGCACCATCAATCCCGCCAAGGAACTCATCGCCAAGGCAAAGGCCGTGGGCGCGGTGACGCTGCTGGACGGCGCGCAGAGCGTGGGCCACATGCCCATCGATGTGCAGGATCTCGGCTGCGATTTCCTGGCCTTCTCCGGTCACAAAATGTGCGGCCCCACAGGCATCGGCGCGCTGTATGGCCGCATGGCTCTGCTGGAAAGCATGCCGCCCTGGCATGGTGGTGGCGAGATGATCCTGAACGTCACTCTGGAAGGCAGCACCTACAAGCCGCCGCCCCACCGCTTTGAGGCGGGCACACCGGACATCTCCGGCGTCATCGGCCTCGGAGCTGCGATCGACTACCTGCAGGCCATCGGCCTGGAAAACATCCAGCGCCATGACCACAATCTGGCCAACTACGCCGTGCAGCTCATGGGCGAGGTGCACGGCATCCGCATCCTCGGGCCGCTGAGCGGCCATCGCGGGGCGCTGGTGGCCTTCCATCTCGATTTTGCGCATCCGCATGATCTCGTGGAATTTGCCAACAGCCACGGCGTGGCCATGCGCGGCGGGCACCACTGCACGCAGCCGCTCATGCGGCGCTTCAAGGTGCCCGGAACCACCCGCGCCAGCTTCTACTTCTACAACACGCTTGAAGAGATCAATCGCCTCGTCGAAGTACTGCACCTCGCGCGTAAGTTCTTTGCGTGAAACCGTGAAACGGGCTGCCAGCCCGTCCTCCTTTCCGCCCCGCCATTCCGACCATGCTTTCCGACGACCTTCGAGATCTCTACCAGCAGGTGATCCTGGATCACTCCCGCAATCCGCGCAATCGCGGCGAACTCCCGCCGCCCTGCCTGCACGCCCACGGGGACAATCCCTCCTGCGGCGACGAGATCGACGTCTGGGTGAAAGTGAAGGACGACGGCAGCATCGAAGACCTCAAATTCACCGGACAGGGCTGCGCCATCAGCCAGGCCAGCGCCTCGATGATGACGCAGAAGATCAAGGGCAAGTCCAAGACCGAAGCCGCCGCCGTGCGCGAAGACTTCCGCCGTGTCGTCATGGGCGATGGTGCTCCGGCGAATGAAGATGCGCTGGGAGAGCTTATTTTGCTGGAAGGCGTGCAGAAATTCCCGCAGCGCGTGAAGTGCGCCATGCTGGCATGGCGTGCACTCGAGCAGGCGCTGGAAGAGAAGTAGGGCTGCCTGCCTGGCCGGTCTTCAAGGCTTCATCCTGCCGGGTGCAGGATGGGCCGATCAGGGGCGTTTTTCCAATCCGCTGTACTCCTTGGCGGAGCCAGGGCTGTCCGGATCACTCTTCTGAGGGGCGTTCTATTTGGTCGGCTTGGGCTTGAAAACGTTGATGCCTGCGATCTGCAGCAGGCCGCCGCTGGTGATGTAGAAGATGTCCGGGTCATCTTTGACCTGGCCGAAATAGAACGCGGTGTTGGCGTTTGGCTGGGTGGGAGAGAACAGGATCTCCACCTCGCGCACCGGGCCGTCCAGGCGGCCAGGCTCTCCGAGGACGATCTGGATGGTGAGGAAGGGGGTCTTGAGGGCCTGGATGGCGTCGCTGCGGTCCACGGCCCAGTCCTGCACGGTAAAGCGCGCCAGATTGCCTGCCAGCTGGTCGGCTTTGACACGGTCGATCTCGGCGGTGACATCGCGGCCGCCACGGGTGGCCTTCCATTCGGCGGTGACGGGATTGTAGTCCAGGATGACCGGGGCCAGGGCGCCTTGAGCCAGGCTGATGCGGCGGAGGGCAAAGGTGGTGAAGCGGAGCGCACCGAGGCCTTTCCACTTGATGCCGTCCGTGGGGATGGAGGGGAGGAGGGAGGCGTCAATGCGGTAGATGAAGGGCTCGGAGTCGTACTTGGCAAAGAACTGGGTGTTTTCGGCATTGTGGCCGAAGAGGAGCTTCACAGGCTTGGCGCGCTCAGGCGTCCAGGTGAGGGTCTGGAAGGGGATGTCGAGGCCGTAGGGTGCCAGATCGGCGGCGGAGTCTGCAGCGTAGTCGAGGATTTCGTAGGTGTTGAGCGCGTTGAGGCAGCGGGCCACGCGGTCGCCGTTGGCGGGATCCCATTTGCCGTGACGCTGGAGGTACCAGGAGCCGCCCTCGTTGCGCAGGTTGACCTCGGGGTGGGTCCTGCTGCTGATGGTGAGGAATTCGAGGTGCTCTCCGTCGATCTGGGCCAGGAGGTGGTCCCGCAGCTGACTGGGAGTGACCCACAGGGAGAGCAGGTTTTTGGCGACGACGGTGAAGGCGGGCTTGCGGTAGCCGGTGGTGGCGGTGGTGGTGGCCTGCTTTTCGTCCGCTGGCTTTTTGATGGTAAAGTCGTAGCTGCGGCCGCGTGTTTTGGACTCGATGGTGATCTTGATCTCGTCTGCATGCACGGCCGGGGTTTCCTCTTTGGCGGCGGTGCTGGCGGCGTCCTTGGCCTCGGTGATCTCGATGTTGAGGATGGCGGAGAGGAGCTCGGTGATGCGCTCTTTGCTGCCACGGGTCTTGAGCGGCTTTTCCAGAAGCCAGGGGGAGTGCTCGTTCTCACGGGCGAGGACGACCTGGCCGGAGGGCTGGGTGAGGGTGATGCTGGTGATGACCTCGGCGGGGAGGCGGAGGAGCTTGGGGTCGCGCCAGGAGAGGGCGGGGATCTGAAGGACGGCGGGTGCCTCGCTCTTGGCGAGGTACCAGGCGGTTTCTCCATCATGGTCCGGAATGCCGATGTAGAGGCTGTTTTCGACGACGCCAGGAGCGCCAAACCAGCACTCGTAGAGTGGGGCGTCTGCGGAGAAGAGGCGGACTTTGAAGCGGGGCTTGTCCAGACCGGTCTTCTGCCATTCGGTGTCGTCAAACTCCTCACGGCGGATGCGCTCGATCCACTCCACGCCATGGAGGGTGAGGATGAGGGCGGCGACTTTTTCAGGGTCGGCGAGGTCGTCAAACGGCTGCTGGATGCGCCACGCGGCGCCATCGCGCAGGAGGGTGAGGGGGGAGTTGTCCGCAGAGAGCACCTCCACCCGGCTGACTTTCTCCTTTTCAAAACGGGTAGGGCCGCGGCGGACCTCACGCCTGTCGATGGCGGAGGGCAGATAGCGCTCGACGCCCAGAATGATCGCGCCCAGGCTGGCCACGAGCAGAAAGAGGACGAGGGTGGTGCGTGCGCTCATGCGTGGTGAAGGAGTGGAATGAGTGGGATGGGGGCGGGGCTCAGGCGGCACGGCGGCTGGCCCAGATCATGAGCCCCAGGGTGAGAACGATGCCGGGGAGAGTGATGGAGGTGATCCAGAAGATGAGCTCGTGCTGCCTGCCGGTGAGCTGGATGCGGTAGGAGTGGCGGGATTTGGCAGGGATGCCGATGAATTCCTCGCGGTTGAGCAGCCAGTTGACGCCTGCGGCGACGAAGTCGTGGCTGACGGCGAGCATGGTGTGCTTGTCGAGGAGGGTGGAGTTGGCCACCACCACCATGCGGGAGCTGTCTGCGCGCTGGGTTTCATCAGCCGTGGCGCCGCGCTCCACGCTGGCTGCGATGTAGATGGGGGGCAGGGTGTCTTCTTCATCCACAACGGGCAGTTCCTCCAGGAACTGGCGCTCTCCCCAGAAGCGGGGGGAGGCCTGGATCAGGGGCTGGACGGCGATCGACTGCTCCTTGAGCTCCGGGCTGTCTTTTTTGATTTCGAGGGATTCGCTCTGCCCGGCAAAGGTGATGGCGGAGGCGGAGAGGTGGCGTGTGAAGGGCACCTCTTTGAGGAACTCCGCCATGACGGTGTACTCTTTCTTGGGGCCGGTGCTGGTGCTCTCGGCGCAGAGGACGCGGTCTCCACGCGGGCGGACGCCGTTGGCGGTGAGGAAGGCGTTGAGGCGCAGCATTTCACCGCTGGGGTCCAGCGTGATGAAGATGCCCGAGCGTTTCTTGTGCCAGTAGTCATTGATCATCGAGATCTCACGCTCGGAGAAGTCATAGCGGGGGCCGAGGATGAGGACGCCGTCGGCATCCGGCGGGATGTAGCGGATTTCGGAGAGATTGATCTGGAAGATTTCAAAGTTCTGCTGCTTGCCGAGTTCCACGGCGGCATTGTAGGCGTCTCCCTGGCCTTCACCGGAGCGGCTGCCTTTGCCGACAACGTAGTAGAAGCGGCGGATGCGGCCTTCGACGACGGAGATGAGGGCGGAGGAGATGGCATCTTCTCCGCGGAATTCGGTGACCTGCTTGTTGGTGCTGGTGCCTTTCTCGCGGACGACGAGCTCCTCCTCGGTGATGAAGCGCTTGTTGACGCCGCAGCGGATGAGGACGCCGTTTTGGGCCAGTGAGATGCCGGTGTCCGCCTTGAGCTGCTCGGCGCGCTCGATGTCGCGCACGGGGTCGATGGAGCGCACCTTGATGCGCTGGCGGCCGTGGTTGCGGTATTCCTCCAGCAGGGACTGGATCTCACCGTAGACCTTGGAGTCGCGGCCAAAGACGATGTAGATCTGCACATCGCGGGAGAGGCTGTCGAGGTACTTGAGGGTGGCGGGGCTGAGGGTGTAGTCCTGGCTGGGGCTGAGGTCCCAGCGCCAGTAGTGGTAGTAGTTCAGGCGGTTGACTCCGGCAAAGAGGGCCAGGGCCAGGAAGATCTGGATGGCGACATTGAGGCCGATGCCGCCGCGCCGTGGCATGGCGGAGGCAGAGGGTGCGGTGGCGTCCTGGTGCGGGGCGTCTTCCTGCGGAGGTGGAGTCTGTGCGGTGTCCGGCATGGTGGTGTGCGTGCGGGCTCTGAGGGGTCACGGGCGCCAGCGGCGGAACTCCACCACGTGATGGGTGAAGGAGAGGAAGAGCAGCGACATGCTGAGATAGTAAACGATGGGGCGGCTGTCGATGAGGCCGGCGGTGAAGATGCGGATGTGCTCGGTGGCGGCAAAGTAGTTCACCACCTCCACGATGGTGTCCGAGATCTTGTGCCCGACGACCATGATGAAGACGCCGAGGAGGAAGTGCAGCAGGCTCAGCGTGAAGGAGATGATGGCGGCGACGATCTGATTGGACGTGAGCGCGGAGGCAAAGCAGCCCACGGCGAGGTTAAACATGCCCATGGCGACGAGGATGATGTAGGCTCCGGCCATGGCGCCGGGGGGCAGCTCCACTGCTCCGGCGGAGATCCAGTGGGCAAATTTGAAATTGAACAGGCTGGGCAGCCAGAGGACGCAGTAAACGATGACGGAGGCCAGATACTTGGCCCCGATGACCTGCCAGGCGCGCACGGGCGCGGTGAAGAGCGTCTCCAGGGTGCCGAGCTTTTTCTCCTCGGCAAAGAGGCGCATGGTCAGCAGGGGGAAAATGAAGAAATACGAGAGCCAGAACCACATGGCGTGGAAGGTCCAGCTGACGATGGAGCCCTCGCTCGGGGCGCTCTCCAGCACGGAGAGGGCGGCGCGGAAGGCAAAGCCATTGAGCACCATGACCAGGGCCAGGACGACGTAGGCCACAGGGGAGACGAAGAAGGCGTGCAGCTCCTTTTTGAGCAAAATCCAGAAGAGCCTCATAGGACGTGGGTGGGAATGTCTGCGGGGGTGCCGGCGTTCATTGAGAGCTCCACAAAGACATCCTCCAGGGTGGGGAGCTGGCGGTGCATCTCGCGAATGCGCCACTTCTGCTCCGTGGCGAGGGAGAGCACGGCGTCGCGCACATCGTGGTCGGGCTCCACCCGCAGGGTGAAGCGGCGCCAGGGGTGCACGAGGAGGGGCTCCTCAGTGGCTTTGCGCACGCCGGGCAGGGCGTTGAGCTTTTCCGCCATGGGGCCGTTTCCTTCGACTTCCAGGTGGAGGAGCGTGGTGGAGCGCAGCTGACGGGTGAGGTTTTCCGGCGTGTCATTGGCGCGGATGCGGCCCTGATTGATCATGACCACGCGGTCGCAGCTCTGCTCCACCTCGTGCAGGATGTGGGTGGAGAGGAGGACGGTGTGCTTGGACTTGAGGCTGCGGAGGAGATCCCGCACATGGCGGATCTGCACGGGGTCGAGTCCGTTGGTGGGCTCGTCGAGGATGAGGAGCCGGGGCTTGTGCACGAGGGCGTCTGCCAGGGCGACGCGCTGGCGGTAGCCTTTGGAGAGGTTTCCGATGAGGCGCTTGCGCATGTCCGTGACGCCGGTGAGCTCCATGACCTCGCCGATGCGGCGGCGCATGGAGAGGCCGGAGAGGCCCTTGAGCTCGGCGCGGAAGCGGAGGTACTCCTTCACCTTCATGTCGGTGTAGAGGGGGGCGTTTTCGGGCATGTAGCCCACGTTTTGACGCACCTGGATGGACTGGTGAAAGACGTCAAAACCCGCCACGCTGGCACGCCCTGAGGTGGCGGGCATGTAGCCGCTGAGGATGCGCATGGTGGTGGATTTTCCGGCGCCGTTTGGGCCTAGAAAGCCCACGATCTCGCCGGGTTCCACCCGGAAGGAGATGTGGTTCACCGCAGTGCGCCCGGCATACTGCTTGGTGAGGTCCTGTACATCGATCATGACTGGGGTGGAAAAGGGTGGGAAGGGGCGGAAAAAGGGGAAAACGAATTTTAATCCTATGCGCGCCTGAAACACAATGCGCAAACGGGCTTTCGTAAAAAAGCAGACGGGAAATGCCGTGGGCGGGCGGAAGGGTGCGCGAGGTGAAAAAGCAGGCCGCAGCACATGTGCGCTGCACTGCGGCCGTCCCAGTGGCCGGGAGCGAAAAAAAGGGGGGCTTTAGTCGTTGTAGGCCGTCTCGCCGTGCTCGGCGAGGTCCAGTCCCTGGCTTTCTTCCTCGGGGCTGACGCGCAGGCCGATGGTGAGGTCGATCACCTTCAGGATGGCGTAGCTGAAAAGGCCGGAGAGCAGGATGGTGTAAAGAGAGGCAAGCCCCTGGGTGACGAGCTGGGAGCCGATGCTGAAGTCTCCCAGGCCGCCGGCAAAGCTGGTGGAGCCAAACACGGCCACCAGCATGGTGCCCACAAAGCCGCCCACACCGTGAACGCCGAAGACATCGAGGGAATCGTCATAGCGGAATTTGTTTTTCAGCTTGGCGCAGGCCAGCCAGCAGACCCAGGCGGAGACGGCGCCGATGCACACCGCGCCGATGGGGCCCACTTTGCCAGAGGCGGGGGTGATGGCGGCCAGCCCGGCGATGCAGCCGGTGGCGATGCCGAGGGCGCTCGGGTGGCCATTGCGCAGCCACTCGATGAGCATCCACGTCACGGCTGCGGCACAGGCGGAGAGGTGTGTGACCACGAGCGTCATGGCCGCTGCGCCATTGGCGGCAAGCTGGCTGCCGGCATTGAACCCAAACCAGCCCACCCACAGCATGCCCGCGCCGGTGATGGTGAGGGGGAGATTGTGCGGCATGAACTGGGCGCCGGGAAATCCCTTGCGCGGGCCCACCATGATGCAGGCCACCAGCGCGGCCACACCTGCTGTGATATGCACCACGATGCCGCCTGCGAGGTCGATGACCCCCGTGAGGCCAAAGAAGGCGCCGGCCTTGTGCCACACACCGTAGCAGCAGGGGACATAGACCAGCAGGCTCCAGGCGATGCTGAAAATGAGGATGGCCTTGAACTTCATGCGCTCGGCAAAGGCGCCGATGAAGAGCCCCGGCGTGATGAGGAAGAACATCATCTGGTAGGCAAAGTGCAGCAGCTCAGGAATGGTGGGGCAGTCGCTGCGCGTGGAGGTGGTGGTGACGCCGCTGAGGAAGGACTTTCCCAGTCCGCCAAAGAGGCTGCCGCCATCTGAAAAGCTGAGCGTGTAGCCGCAGGCCAGCCACAGCAGGCTGAGCACGGCGGTGAGCGCAAAGCACTGCATGAGGATGGAGAGGATGTTTTTGGCACGGACGAGCCCGGCGTAAAAAAGGGCCAGGCCGGGGATCATCATGAAGAGCACCAGCGCGGTGGAGACCAGCAGCCAGGCGGTGTCCCCGCTGTTGATGGTGGTGGCGGCTGCGCCATCCGCAGCGGAGGCGGAGGGGGTGGCTGCGGCGAGGGTGAAAACGAGCGCGGCCGGCGCGGACAATATCCGTGCGGCCCCGCTCCCGGTGCTTTTCAGCAGGGGCTGGGTCATGGTTGGTTGGATGGGCGGCTGGTTGGGATGGCAGCTTGGTTGGAGCTGCCATGGCTTGGTTGGAGCCGCCGCGATGCTAGTCGCAGTGCCAGGGGTGGCAACCTTTTTTGTAAACTAGGCACGAAAACTGCTTCATTAGGCAGGCTGCTAGTGGAATGTTGTGCTGTTTTGTGTGGTATGATGTGGTATTGCGCGGCTGGGTGATGCTTCCTTGTCATCAAGGGGGGCGCTGATGGACTCATGGCTGCCGCCATATCCGTCCTGTGCCGGGACACGCCGCCTACTTCACCACCTTGCCGCCCAGGGAGAGGATGCGGGCTTTGCCTTTGGCGTCTTCGGCTTCGGCGATCTGCTTGTTGGTCACGTACATCTGCGAGAGCGCGGTCCAGGCCAGGAGATCATTGGGCTGAAGGGTGGTGGCCATGAGGCCGGCACCGATGGCTTCTTTCACCTCTCCATGGCGCAGCAGGGCCATGCCGAGGGCGTGCCAGCTGTCAAAGTGGTCGGGCTGCAGCGCCACACAGCGGCGGTAAAGGGCGATGGCCTCCGGCAGCTCTCCCAGGGCCACGTGCCCGCTGGCCTCATCGTAGAGATCCTCCACGGTGGGGGCGGGCGTGTCGCTCATGGGTGTGTCAGGCGTGCTGGTGGGTGCCTCAGCCGAGCTTGGCCACGAGGACGCGGGCGCTTTCCTGCTGCTTTTTAAACCAAGCGTGGAAAAGGCTGCGGCGCTCCTGGGCGGAGAGGTTGGAGCCCTGGTTCTTGCGCAGTTCGGCGGAGTCCGGGCGCTTGCGCAACTCCTTGGCGCTTACGTAGATGAGCATGGTGCCTTTGTCGAAGTCCACCGCGCGGGAGATGGCGCCGACGCCGGTCTTGGCTGCTTCCTGGGCGATGAGGAAGCCGTTGGGCTCTTCCTGGGGAGGGTTGGCGGTGTCGATGTCCGGCAGAGCCTGGAGGGTCAGCTTCTTTTCCTTCACGAGGTCGTCGATCTTCTTGCCGGCCTTGAGGCCGTCTGCCAGGGCCAGGCGGGCCTCGTTCACGGCCTTGGTGCGGGCCTCATCAGCCTTCTGGCCGAGGAGCACGTCTTTGATCTTGGCCTTCACTTCGTCCAGCGTCTGCTGCTTGGGCTCCTCGATCTTGGTCACGTCAAAGACGTACCAGCCGTTGTTGCCTTCCACGGCTTCGGCCTTGGTGTCTTTGGCACGGGCAAAGATCTGCTCCACCACGGCGCTTTCGTTCTTGAGGGCGGCAGGGGGCTCGCTCTGGGTGAAGGCGGGGACGGACTCCACCTTTTCCTTGGTCTGCTTGGCGGCGTCGGCAAAGGATTTCTTTTCCTTCACGGTCAGGTCGTTGAAGGCGTTGACGCGCTTGACCACTTCATTCTGGGCCTTCTGGCGCTCTTCCAGGGGCTTTTTGTCCAGGTCCTTGGGGTTCTCAAAGAAGATGTAGCTCACGGCGCGCTTTTCCGTGCTCTTGTAGTTGTCCTTGTTTTCGTCGTAGTACTTTTTGATCTCGTCGTCGGTGACGGTGGCGGCCTTTTTGAAGGTCTCGGTTTCAAAGACGATCTTGGAGCCCTTGAAGGTCTGGTAGCTGCTGGCGTACTGCTTTTCAGCGGAGAGGGGGGAGGCCTCGTAGCTCTTGGAGATGACGTCCTGCAGCTTGCGGATGCCCACGGTGTCCTTCATGATGGAGAGGAGGGCCTCGCTGTCGAAGCCCATGGCGGAGGCATTGGCCTCCAGGCTCTGGGCGCGGGAGATGTCAAACTTGCCGTTGTTTTGCAGGGCGGGCAGTTTTTCCAGGGCGGCGCGGGCTTCGGCATCGCTGACACGGACGCCATACTGCTCCATGAGGTGGCGCAGCACAAAGAGGTTGGTCAGGGTGTCCATGCCACCGCCGCCCAAGCCACGGCTGGCGGAGAGCATCATGAGCGTGGAGGGCAGCTCATAGTCCTGCAGGTAGTACTGGGCGAACTGGATGGAGCGCTGGGCACGCTGCAGATCGGCCACGGTGTAGTCCTTGCCGTACACGGTCACGGCGGTGTCGGTGAGCTTGGCTCCCTGGCCCATGGCACCGCCGCTTTTGCGCCAGCCGCCCCACATGGCAAAGGAGACGATGATGACGAACGTCAGCGTATAGAGGAAGGCGTGACGGTGGCGGCGGAAAAATTCAAGCATGACAAATTCAGGGCGGTTGAAGGGCGCGCAATAAGGCGCTCCGCATCACGGCGGCAACCGGAAAGTGGAGGCATGACGCCTGAGGCTGTGGCGAAACATTCGGCCTCCTTCCTTGACATTGCAGGCACCCGGCACACTTCATGCGCTCCCTTTTTTCCTGACGCCTGCCCGCCCACATGCCCCAAGCCCCCACGAAACGCTACTGGACCGTCCGCTCCTCCTCCATCCACAATCGCGGCATCTTTGCCCGCTGTGACGTCCCCTACGATGTGCCGATCATCGAGTACGTGGGCGAAAAAATCACCAAGGCGGAGTCCCTGCGGCGCGGCGAGGCGCTGGTGGAAAAGTCTAAAAAGACCGGCGGCGCGGCGGTGTACGTCTTCACGCTGAACCAGAAGTACGACATCGATGGAGCCAAGGGCCGCAACCCCGCGCGCTACATCAACCACTCCTGCGCCCCGAACTGCGAGGCCTACATCATCCGCGGCCGCATCTGGATCTACTCCCTGCGTGAGATCAAGGCGGGCGAGGAGCTGACGTACAACTACGGCTTTGACGTGGACACCTGGGACGAGCACCCCTGCCGCTGCGGCTCCGACCGCTGCGTGGGCTTCATCGTGGAGGAAAAGCAGTGGCCCAAGCTCCTGCGCAAGATGGAGAAACTCCAGCGCGACAAGGAAAAGGAACGCGCCAAAGCTGCATCCAGCGGTGTGAATGGGGTGAAGACCAAGAAGGCTGCGACGACCAAGAAGAGCGCCGGGAAGAAGGTGGCGAAGAAGGCCGGGAAGAAGTGATTTCCGGCTCCTGCCGCTCTCACATCTGGAGGGCGGTCATAGGGCAGCGCTTCGTTTCCCGTTTCCACCTCTAGCACAAAAATGGAAGCGAAGACGGGCGCTGGCTCTGACTGGCCTCCCGCCTACTCCTCCTCGTCTTCTTCGTCGCGGCGCGGGCCGTTCACGGGGCGCTTCTTTTTCACGGCGGAGATGTTCCGGTGCACCCACACGCTCTGCACCATGCCCATGAGGAAGAGAGTCACCACCACAAAGGTACCACCGTAGCTGACAAAGGGCATGGGCAGGCCGATGACGGGCAGCATGACCAGATTCATCCCGGCATTCTGGAAGGTGTGCACAAAGAACATGGCCACCACCCCCACCACGATGAGACGCCCGAGCTGATCCCGCGCGCAGAAGGCCACAAAGACCCCCTGCACCAGCAGCAACGCCATGCCGGAGAGCACCAGCAGCGCGCCCCGGAAGCCGAACTCCTCGCAGATGACGCCGAAGATGAAGTCATTGATGGACTCATGTGGAAAGAAAGTACGGTGGATGGAGGCCTGATCCGGCACTTTCTTGGACTCCGGGCCCTTCCCCTCCAGCCCGCCGGTGGACACGGCGATCTGCAGGTGCTTGGCCACCCAGCCCTCGTTTTGCAGGTCCACCTTGTCCATCTGGTTGGTGACCATGTACCAGGTGGAGTTGATACGCGTCTGCTGGTAGGGCTTGAGCGCAAAGACATACACCAGCGGCACCACGCTGACCACCCCCAGCAGCATGGTGATCATGTAGCGGAAGGGGATGCTGCCCACCAGCATCATGGAGAGGAAAACCGGACCCCACACAAGGCCGGAGCCAAGGTCTTCCTTGATGACCATGAGCGCGGGCACACCGGCCACCATGCCTGCCATCATGATGCGCAGCCACGGCCTGCGAAACACTGGCAGCATGCGCGGCAGCTCGCCAAAGATGACGCCCAGAATCAGAATGCCGGACATGATGGCAAACTGCGAGGGCTGCACCATGATGCTGCCCACTTTGATCCACGCCTTGTTCCCGCCGATCTCCACGCCAAAGGCCAGCACGGCCACCAGGCCGCCGATGCCCGCGAGGTACATCGGCACGCAGGCCCAGCGCACCCATTTGTAGTCGATGAGGGAGGCCGCAAAAAAGAATGGCAGGCCGATGAGCACCCAGCGGATCTGATCGCGGTACTTCAAAGACATGGCCACGTCTTCCTTGTAGGCGGAAGCATTGTAGATGGCGTACACGCCGAAGACGATGAGCGCGGCGATGTTCAGCACCACCAGCCAGTTCATGCCGAGAAACTTTTTGAAAAGCGGTGTCATGGAATGAGAGACAAAGATTGGGAAAAACAAACAAGAGGTGCCGCTAGATGAGCTCGGGCACCGCATCGAGCAGCTTGCGGGTGTAGTCGTGGCGCGGGTTTTCGCAGAGCTCATCTGCATCTCCCTGCTCCACCACCTTGCCGTGGTGCATGACCACGATGTGGTCGCTCATGTGGCGCACGACGGCGAGGTCATGCGCAATGAAGAGGAGCGTGAGGTCCAGCTCTGCCTGGATGTCCTTCAGCAGGTTCAGGATCTGCGCCTGCACGCTGACATCCAGCGCGCTCACGGGCTCGTCGCAGATGAGAAAGCGCGGCTTCACGGCCAATGCACGCGCGATGCCGATGCGCTGTCTCTGGCCGCCGCTGAACTCATGCGGGTAGCGCTGCAGCGCGTCCTCGGGCAGGCCCACTTTTTTCAGCAGGCTGGCGGAGACGTCTCGCCGTGCAGCGCGGTCCATTTCCTTGAAGTGAATCTCCAGCGGCTCGCCCAGGATGGACTCCACCGTCATGCGTGGGTTCAGCGAGCCGATGGGGTCCTGAAACACCATTTGCATGTCCTTGCGCAGCGGGCGGAATTCCGCCTCCGTCATGGGCAGGATGTCGCGGCCCAGATACTTCACGCTGCCGGAGGTCACCGGCAGCAGTTTGAGCAGGGCGCGGGCCACGGTGGACTTGCCGCTGCCGCTCTCTCCCACGAGGCCCACGGTGCTGCCCTCCTCGACATCAAAGCTGACTTTGTCCACCGCCTTGATGACATCGGTGGCACGGCCCAGCCAGCCGCCGCGTACGGGGAAGTGAATTTTGAGGTCTTGAACGCTGAGGAGCGGCATGAGGGGCAACGGGATGCGGATTCTAGCACACGTGCCCAAACGAGCGAAAGTTTCATTGCGGGAATGCATGAAAGTGTCAGCATCCCCCCATCTCCACCGATGAACGAACGCTATGAGCTGCTGTCCCGCATCGCCGAAGGCGGGCTGGGCACTGTCTTCCGGGCGCGGGACCGGCACACAGGCCATGTGGTGGCGGTGAAGCGCACCCGTGCGGAAAATGCGGACCCCGCCGCCGTACAGGCCCTGCTGAATGAGGCGCGCCTGCAGTCGCAGCTGAGCCACCCGGGCATCGCCACGGTGCTGGGCTCCGGCAGCGATGCCGAGGGCGCCTACCTCGTGCTGGAGCTGCTGCCCGGAGAATCGCTGGAGGAGGCGCTGGCGCATGCGCCGCTGGCTGCGGCAGACTTTGACGCCCTGGTGCGGCAGGTGCTGGCCGCCGTGGCCTATGTGCACGCGCAGGGTCTGCTGCATCTGGATCTGAAACCGGGAAACCTCATGCTGCACCGTCTGCCAGGAGGCGGCCTGCAGGTGAAGATCATCGACTTCGGGCTGGCCGTGCCCATGGCTCCGGAGAGCACTGCGCCTGCCCATGGCGGACTGCCCGGCAGCGTCTTCTTCATGGCGCCGGAGCAGTTTCGCAAAGAGCCGCTGGATGCGCGCACAGATCTCTACGCGCTCGGTTGTGTCTTCTACTACGCGCTGACGCAGCGGCACCCCTTTGAGGGAGAGCTCTCTCCGCAGGTCATGGTGGCGCACCTGCACCACCGCACGCAGCCGCTGGCCGCCCTGCGCCCGGACCTGCCTGCACACACCACCCGCTGGGTGGAGTGGCTCATCCGCCTCCTGCCCGCCCAGCGCCCCGCCACAGCCGAAGCTGCGCTGCAGGTGTATGCTGCTGGTGCAGCAGGCGTGGTGCCGCCAGAGGAGTGAGCACCGAGCCCTTCCGCTTCGTTTCTCGTTTCCACCTCTAGGGAGGGAAAATGGAAACGAAGGAGGACTGGCTCTTTTGACTTGGTGTGTGCCAGCCTGCCAGCGTTGAAGACTCCTACACTGATGGCACGATGCTGCATTTGCGCCCCTGTTTTACCTTCCTGCAGAAGTAATCGCCCCGAAGGCGAAAGCCTCTTGCCTTCGCAGCCCGCGCCTCCATCATGGCTGCGTCGTTACATTGCTCCTCACATCATGCGCGTTTCTTCAGCACTTTTCCTTGCCAGCGCCAGCCTCGTGCTCTGCTCCTGCACCCTGCTCACGGATCTTATGCCGGACCTGAAAGTGCCCATGCCCAAGCTGCCAAAGCTGGGCCTGCCCAGCATGCGAACCGTGGCCAAGCTCATTCCCGGCATGCCGGACTACGACAAGGTGGACGCCAATGACCCCGATGTGCCTTTCAATACGCGCCACAGCATCGGCTACGGCCACACCCTCCGCCTGGAGGTGTATGAGGGCACACGCAGCCCCGACCGCATCTACAGCGGCATCACCATGGTGAACAGTGACGGCCTCCTGCCCCTGGGCAAGACCGGCACCGCACGCGTGGGCGGCCTGCATCTGCCGGAGGCGGCGGACGCCATCGCCATGGTCTTCCGCCTGGCCGGGCGAAACACCCGCGAGATCATGGTGCAGATCATCTCCGTGGAAAACACCCCCGTCGTCTTTCTCAATGGCGACGTGCGCGAGCGCGAATTCATCCCTGCCTTCAAGGACATGACCGTCAAGCAGGCTGTGACCGTCACCGGCGGGCGCAAGCCGGACTCCACCAACCGCGGCGTGTACATCTCCCGCCGTGGGCAGCGCCATTTCTTCACCTCGCTGGAATCTGCGGACCGCAAATGGGAGCCGCAGGCCGGCGATATCATCACCCTTTCCACAGACATCTGATCTGACACCCCAGCCATGCTCGAATTTACCGGCGGCAATCCAGCCGCAGCGCAAGCCCCCCTCAGCTCCTTTTTCCAAACCGCCGCCATCCTCCGCATCGGCACCGGTCTGCTGCTCATGACCCGCTACGGCCTCGGCGCCGCGCAGGATGCCTACCACTTCTTCTGGCAGGAGAAGAGCTGGGACTGGGTGCCCGCCTTTCACCAGGCCGGCATGCCCTACGCCCACCTGCTGGCGCCGGTGGTGGCCGTGATTGTCTTTGGCGTGGCGCTCAGCTGGATCATCGGCTTCCTCACGCGGCTCTTTGCGCTGTTTTTCCTCCCTGTGGTCGTCACCACGCTGGTGGTGCTGCAGCATGCAGGCTCTCCCAAAGTGGAGGCCGCGTGGCTCTACCTCATCATCACCGCCACGTTGCTGCTCTTTGGCTCCGGCTCCGTCTCGGTGGATCAACTCTTCCGCCTCGGCCAGGGTGGCGGCATGAAAAAGCGCCGCTGATGGCCCGCAGCCCCGGCACTGCAGACGCCTCCACTGCCCCGCAGGCCGTGGAGCGGGTGCTCGCCATCGACCCCGCCCTGCGCAAGACCGGCTGGGCCGTGGTGGAAAGCGTGGGCGGCACACTCCGCGCCATCGAGTGGGGGGTCATTCACAACAAGCCCGCTCTTCTGCCCTCAGGCTGCCTCGTGGCCATCCGCACCGGGCTGAGCGACGTCATCTCCCGCCACGCGCCCACCGTGTGTGCCATCGAGACCACCATCTACGTGCAGAGCTTCAAGACCGCCATCGTGCTCGGCACCGCACGCGGGGCCTGCCTTATCGCCGCCGCAGAGCATGGCCTGCCCATTTACGAATACGCTCCGCGAGAGATCAAACAGGCCGCCGTAGGCCGTGGTGCTGCGCAGAAAGATCAGGTGGCCTTCATGATCCGCGCCCAGCTCCGCCTGCGCGAGACCCCCGAACCCGACGCCGCCGACGCCCTAGCCGCCGCCATCACCCACTTCCAAAACGCCTCCGCCGCCAGAGTGACGGAGCGGGAGACGCGGCGGGTGTAGCAGACAAGTTGGAGCCCGCCTTCAGTGAAGGCAAATAGCCCCCAGCAAAGGGACGTCCCCCTTCGTTTCCATTTTTTCGTTCTAGAGGTGGAAACGGGAAACGAAGGCGGCTGACGTGCTGACGCTGTGGCCAGCCTGCGTGCTTTGCGCTGAGCTGCTGCGTGTTTACCTTCCGGTCTCCACCATGCGTGCAAATTCGGCGAAGAAGTACTTCGCATCGTGCGGGCCGGGGGCGGCTTCGGGGTGGTATTGGACGCTGAGCACGGGGGCCTCGCGGTGGCGCATGCCTTCCACGGTGCCGTCGTTGAGGTTGATGTGCGTCACCTCCACGTTGCTGGGCAGGGAGGAGGGGTCGATGGCAAAGCCGTGGTTCTGGCTGGTGATGGACACCTTGCCATTGCGCAGGTCCTTCACAGGCTGGTTGCCGCCACGATGGCCGAACTTGAGCTTGAACGTTTTGCCGCCGTAGGCGTGGCCGAGGATCTGGTGGCCCAGGCAGATGGCGAAGATGGGCTTGTGGCCGATGAGCTGCTTCACCTCTTTGTGGATGTAGTCCAGCGCGGCGGGGTCGCCGGGGCCGTTGGAGAGGAAGATGCCGTCCGGATTGCGGGCCAGCACGTCCTTGGCGCTGGTGGTGGCGGGCACCACGTCCACGCGGAAGCCCTGCTGGCGCAGGCGGCGGAGGATGTTGCGCTTTACGCCGAAGTCATAGGCCACGATGTGGTGCTTGGCTTCGGGAAGGGGGTGGCGCACCTGGCCGTCGGTGCCGGGCTCGCGGTTCTGGCTGGGGCTGGGGATGTCCCAGTCGCCGCTCTCAGTGCCCTCGGGGTCCCAGAGGTAGGGGGCCTTGGTGGTCACTTCCTTCACATAGTCGCTGCCTTCCATGGTGGGGCTGCTGGCGGCCTGCTTCACTGCTTCCTCCGCCGTGGCGGTGGTGGTGATGACGGCACGCATGGCACCACGGGAGCGCAGGTGCGCGGTGAGGGCGCGGGTGTCCACGCCCTGGATGCCGGGGATGCTCCACTGCTTGAGAAAGGCGTCCAGGCTCTGGGTGCTGCGCCAGTTGCTGGGCATGTCGCACAGCTCCTCGATGACAAAGCCGCGCACGTGGGGCTCAGCGCTCTCCATGTCGAGAGGGTTCACGCCGTAGTTTCCGATCATGGGGTAGGTCATGGTCACGATCTGACCACGGTAGGAGGGATCGGTAAGCACCTCCTGATAACCGCTCATGGAGGTGTTAAAGCAGATTTCGCCGGTGTGGCTGGCATCGGCGCCGAACGCCGTGCCTTCAAACACCCGGCCGTCTTCAAGGGCGAGGAGGGCTTTCTTCATCAAGGTTGCGCTGGTGGTCATAGCCAGAAGGGCGGGGGGTGCAAGAGGGAAAGGGATTCCAATCCTACTCGTCTCCCTGCTCGTCGTTGATTCGCTGCGCTCACCCTTCGGGCTCCTTTCTGTCGTCTGTCCCGCTACGCTCGGCTGTCCTCGATCATGGCGCACCGCAAGGGCACGGCGGGTGGGAAAATGACGAATGAGTAAATCCGAATGACGAAATGAGTGTGCGCTTCAGCCTCACTTTTCCTCCGCGATCTCCAGCCTCGGGAAGAGAGGCACGGGGGTGCCGAGCTGGTGGCCGGATTGCAGCAGGCCCCATTTGAGGTCGCTGACTTTGAAGCCTTCCGGCATCTCCCAGCCGATCTGAGCGCGGGCGGTGGCCATGGCGGTGGGCATTACAGGATTGAGCAGTACGCTCACATGCGTGAGCGCCTCCGCCAGATGGTAGAGCACGCTGTCCAGGCGGGCGGCCTGGGCGGGGTCTTTGGCGAGGGAGAAAGGTTTCGTGCTGTCCACAAAGGCATTCGCATGCGTGACGATCTTCCACGCGGCGGCGATGCCTTCATGGATGTCCCAGCCGTTCATCTTTTCGAGATAAAGCGGCACGGCCTCCGCCACGGTCTGGCGCAGGGCCTGGTTGATTTCGTCATCGTAAATGCCTGGAGTGAGCAGGCCGTTGCGATACCTCTGCGCCATGTTGATGGAGCGGTTGAGCAGATTGCCCAGACCACCGGCGAGCTCCTTGTTGTAGGACATGATGATGCGCTCGTCGCTGAAGTCGGCGTCGTAGCCGGTGGCGATGTCGCGCATGAGGTAGTAGCGCAGGCCGTCGGGGGTGAAGGTGCTGGAGAGCACATTGGGGTCGATGACATTGCCCAGGCTCTTGCTCATCTTGGCACCCTTCACATTCCACCAGCCGTGCACGACGAGCTTGGGCATTTCCGCGTCGGTGAAGCCGAGTGCGTGCAGCATGATGGGCCAGTAAACAGCGTGCGCGGGCATGAGGATGTCCTTGCCAATGATCTCGGCATCGGCAGGCCAGATTTTTTCAAACTGTGGCATGCCTTCATTGCCCACTTCATCGGCCAGATAACCGGCAAAGCTGATGTAGTTGGAGAGGGCATCGAACCACACGAAATTTACCGAATCTTCATCAAAGGGGAGGGGAATGCCCCAGCTGAGGCGGTCCTTGGGGCGGGAGATGCAGAGGTCGATGCCGCCGGAGCCTTCGAGGGCATTGAGCACGTCATTGGCGCGGTGCGGCGGGTAGATGAAGTCCGGGTTGCCACGGATGAAGTTTTTCAGCCACTCGGTGTGCTCGCTGAGCTTGAAGTACCAGGCGTCTTCCTCGCGCCATTCCACTTCGCCCCACTCTTCGCCGAAGTTGCCGTCGGGGCCGCGCTCCTTGTCGGTGAGGAACTGCTCCTGGCGCACGCTGTAGTGGCCGCTGTAGCTCTTTTTGTAGAGCTGGCCGGCATCGTGCAGCTTCTGCAGCATGGCCTGCACCACGCGCTTGTGCTTGATGTCCGTGGTGGCGGCCCAGCCGTCGTAGCGCACGTTCAGCTTGTCCCACAGTGCGGTGAAGTGCTGCGTCACGCCATCCACAAAGGCCTGCGGAGTCAGACCGGCTTTTTCAGCGCTCTTCTGCACCTTCTGGCCATGCTGGTCCACGCCGGTGAGGAAGTACACCTCGCGCCCGTTCAGCCGCTGGAAACGGGCCATGACATCGGCCAGCACCTTTTCATAAGCGTGGCCGATGTGCGGCGGCGCGTTGGTGTAGTCGATGGCGGTGGTGATGTAGTAGGGCTTCATGGTCAGGCTCAGGCCCTTCACATGCCGCCCTTCGACGCGCAATTCAAGTGCCGGTGCGGGAGAATGCGCTGGGACAGCCGCTGGCTTGCACCTCAGAAACCGGTCGCCAGCAGCAGGACAAGCAGTGAGAGGGAAACAGCCAGCAGGATGCCGTGAAACTTCCAGAAGCGCCGCTGCTCGGTTAGCGCAGCCGCCAGATCGGCCGCTGATCGTGACTGCGCCAGCCGGGCGATGTGGGTGGCATACTGGGTCAGTTTCAGCGCTGGATAGAGAGCCAGAAAAGCGGAGAGCACTCCAAGGGCAGCCAGTGGCACAAGACGCGCGTCTTTTCTGAAGAAATCATGTCCTGAGGTGCGCACGGCCTCTGCCGACAGGACAAAGACAGCCGCGATGATGAATGCGCAGACGATGCCGGCCACAGCGGAGATGAAGCGCACCCAGGGTCTGGTGCCCGAGAGGGCGGCCAGCACGGCAGGGGGCACCACGCCGCAGGAGGCTGCTCGTGCACCGGCGGAAGGAGGATCACTCAGGTGCAAACCTGCTGTCTGCATGAGAGAGGCCCCAGAGGGAGATGCAGCGGCCTTGGCGGAGCCGACGATTTCAAACAGGCCCTGCCAGCCGGAGGTTTCATGCCAGCCAAGGTCAGACAGGCGGAAAAAGCCGGTCTTCAGGCCTTTCTCGATCTTGGAGGTTTTGTAGGTGCCGAGCTCCCGGCCTTCTCGGGTGACCAAATAGGACATCATAGCTGCCGGGCAATGAGCAGCGACCATGCCCAAGCAGCGCGGTGTTTTGGCAGAGGTGCGCCAAGCACGCTTGGCGGTGCCCGTGCAGAAGACGACTCCGCTGCCGCGCCAGACCTGCCAAGACTCAGCGTCCAGGAAGTTCCATGCTCTGCTGTGCGGAGGGGGGGGAGTCGCTGCCGCCAGTGGGAAGCTTGAAATTTTTGGGCATGAACACCGCCGCTGCGACGACGGCCAGAATGATGAAGGTCAGGTAGATGAGGGCGATGACGCCGTAAAACTTCCAGAAACGGCGCTGCTCTGAAAGCGCCGCAGTCAGGTCGGCATAGGAACGTGTGCGGACCAGCGAGGTGATCTTGGAGGCATACTTGGTCAGCCGCAGGGTCGGATAAAGGGCCAGCAGGGTCATGAGGCCATAGCCTATGGTGGTGCCGATGACGTAGGCACTGCCCAGAGAGGCCGTGCCAGATGCCTGGGCGATGGCACCGCTGAAAAGGATGTTGATTACGACAAAACCCACCATGACCACCACCCCCAGCCACATGAACAGAGAGAGGAGCCGCACCCAGAAGCGGGTGCCCTTGAGCTCCAGCACCACCAGGGGAGGCACAGAGCCGCCAGCTCCGGTGATGTCGATGTTGGCCACAGGAGCGGCATAGGGATTGATGCCGTCCGGGGCGCGAAACTCCGCAGGTCGTTTGACCGGTGCGCTGAGGGGGGAGGAAATGGCATTGGAGGGCTTGGGCAGCCCGCCTGACGGGTTGGCGATGTCAGAGAGCGCCTTCCAGTTTTCCATTCCCTCCTGCCAGCCCCAGTCCGAGGACTTCAAATGACCGGATTTCAGTCCGTCCTGGATTTGTGAAATGGAGTAGGTGCCGACTTCCTGGCCTTCGCGGGTGATCAAATATTCGCTCATGCGTGGCAGGCTTTTACCGGAACCTGCCACGGGAGTCGAGTTGTTTTTAGTCAGAATACTGCAACACGATTGCCAGACGGATTACTTCGGCAGCATGGTGAGATACTGGTCGTTCATCTGCTTCACCTTGGCGTGCATGGGGTCGAGCTGCGGCTGCAGCTTGGCCAGCTCGGCGGTGGCTTCGGCGATGATCTTCTCCTTTTCGGGGATCTCCTTGGTGGCGGCGGCGATGGTGGCCTCGGCGTCAGTCTTCTTTTTCTTGGCGCCTTCAAAGTCGGCCAGGGCCTTGGCGGCTTCAGCCTTCTTGGCATCGAGCACCTTCTGCTCAGCATCCAGCTTGCCATGGGCGGCGGCGTAGGCCTGCTCCAGCGGCGGCAGTGCTGCCTTGGCGGCGGCGATGGCGGCATTCAGCGGGGCCACCTTTTCGGCGAGGGCTTTTTCCAGCGCAGCAGGGGCGGCCTGCTTTTCGGCGAGAGCCTTGCCCTGGGCCTCGATCTCCTTCTGAATGGCATCGCGCTGGGCGCGCAGCGGTGCGGCTTTCTTGTCAGCGGCAGCCAGCTCGCCCTTCGCCTGCTCAAACTGCTGCTCGGCGGCTTTCACGGCATTCTGCGCCTTGTTCACCCCCTGCGGGTTGTTGGCGGCATGAGCAGTGTTTTTGGCGGAGCTGGCCTGGCCTTTGGCTGCGCGTTTTGCATTCAGTTCGCCTTCAGCGGTCTTGATGGCTGCGGCCACATCGGCGGCGGCTTTTTCAGCCTCAGCCACCTTGGCGGTGAGGGCGGCGTCTCCGGCCTTGGCGGCCAGCTCCTTCTTGGCGGCGGCCACTGCATCGGCGGCGGGCTTCTGCCTGGCGCGGGTGTCTTTGAGGGCTTTCTCAGCCGCGTCTTCGGCGGCCTTGGCAGCGGCCAGGGTGGCTTCGGCGTCTTTGTCAGCCTTGGCCTTGGCGGCCAGGTCTGCGGTGGCATCTGCATGCGCTTTTTTGGCAGCTGCCACAGCGGCTTCCTTCTGGGCCTGGGCGTCCTGTTTGGCCTTCACGGCCTTTTCAGGGGCGTCCAGCTTGCCAGCCACTTCGGCGAGGCTCTTCTTCTTGCTCTCGATGAGCTTGCTGATGTCCTCGGCAGCCTTCTTCGCAGCGGCGATGCCTTCGTCCTTGGCCTTCGTGGCGGCGGCGATCTCGGCTTCCTTGGTGGCGATGATGGTCTTCTGCTCGTTCACCTTGGCGGCGGCGGCGGCATCGGCATCGCGCGTGGGCTTGATGGCGGTTTCCAGACCGGCCTGCTCTCCCTGCGCCTTCTTCAGCGCGGCTTCGAGTCCGGGCTGTGCGGCAGTGGATTCGGCGATGGTTTTCTTGGAAGCCTCGATGCGAGCAGCGGCGGAGGTCTTGGCGGCTTCGGCGTCTTTCTTGGCTTCGGTGAAGTCGGCGAAATCCGTTTCCAGCTTGGCCAGCTTTTCCTTCTCGGCCAGCACGCCGGTGTTGAACTGGGCGGCCTTCAGTGCGGTGGGCACCTTCTGCAGCACGCCAATCTCGTCGCCGGCGGACTTCACCGCATACTGTGCGGCTGCGAGGTTGTTGCGGCCGGTGACAGCGTTGGACTCGGCGTTCTTGAGACGATCAGGACCTGCTTTCACCAGCGCAGGCAGCTTGGGCAGCTCGGCCTTCTTGGCGGCAATGCCATCGGCAGTGGCTTTGATCTTGGCGTCGGTTTCAGCGATGAGTTTGTCCAGATCCGCCGGGGCGGCGGGGGCGGCACCCAGCTCGGACTTGGCCTTGGCCAGCGCAGTGGCAAGCTGATCGGCCTTGGCCTTCACAGGGGCGATCTTCTGCTGCTCGGCCTTGGCGGCGGCGAGCCTGCCCTCGGCGTCCTTCACCTTGGCGGTGAGGGCGGCGTCTCCGGCCTTGGCGGCCAGTTCTTTTTGCGCGGCATCCAGCGCGGCGGTGCTGTCTGCCACAGCCTTGTCAGCAGCGGGCAGTTTGGCGGCCTCGGCTGCCACAGGTGCCAGTTCCTTCTCCTGAGCGGCGATCTTGGCGGACTTTTCCGCATGCGCCTTGATGGCGGCGGTGCGTGCAGCCTTGTCGGCGTCAGCCTTGGTGCGTGCGGCCTTCAGACCCGCCAGTGCCTTTTCATCGGCGGCGATTTCTCCGGGCAGGTTCTTGCTGCGCGCCTCGTTGGCTGCCACTTCAGCCTTCACTTTGGCCAGGGCTTCCTCGCGTGCCTTGGCATCAGCCTCGGCGGCCTGTGCAGCGGTTTTCAGAGAGGGGAGCTTGGCGGTCAGCTCGGCCATACGCTGCTCCGTCTGCACGATGCGTTGGGCGATCTGCGAAGGATTGCTGCTGAACTGCCCGGCCTCAGTGAGCGCGGGAGTGCCGAGGTTCCAGAGCTTGATCTCACCGCGCCAGTTGGCGGAGATGGCGGACTTGGAGTCAAAGAGGGCTACCACCTTGGTCACGAGGTCGCCCTGGTTCGGGGCTTCGGCCAGCTTGTTGCCATTGATGTCCCAGACGCGCACGAGGCCGTCGTTGCCAGAGGAGACGAGCTTGCCGTCCGGAGTGAAGGACACAGACTGCACGCCGCCGTTGTGCGCGGTCCAGTTTTTCACCTGCTTGCCCTCGCTCATCTCCCAGGTGATGATGGTGCCGTCGGTGGCGCAGGAGGCGAGGATGTTGGAGTCTGCACGCCAGGCCACGTCCACGCAGGAGGCCTTGTGCTGGCCCAGGATGTAGAATTCGCCGCCATTCGCAGCCTCCCACACGTTCACGTTGCCGTTGCGGTCGCTGGTGGCCAGCAGCACGCCATCGGGGCTGAAGGCGGTGCTCATCACCCACTCGGTGTGTTTGTTGATGACGTACTGCTCCTCGCCGGTGGCGGTGTCGTAGGCCTTCACCTTTTTGGAAGGGCTGCCGATGACGATCATCTTGTGGTCGGGGCTGATGTCAGCAGACATCACCTGATCAAACTCCTTGCCCACTTCGGTGATGCGTTTGCCAGTCTTTACATCCCAGACGATGGCGTGGCCGTTTTTACCGGCACGACCGCCGCCCATGACGAGCAGGGAACCATTGCGGCTGAAGCGCAGGCTGTGCGCGTAGCCTTCGGTGTAGGGGAAGATGCCCACGAGCTGCCGGGTATCGGTGTCGTAAAGCAGGATCTGCTTGGGGGCAGCCAGGGCCATGAGGGAGGTCCACGGGCTGGCGGCCATGGCGGTGATGGCCGTGGTGTGCTGCGTGACGATGACTGGTTCCAGCAGCACGTGTTCTGGCTTGGCGATGGGGCCTTCGGGCTTGCCACCGGTGACGGCCACAGCCATGTCCACCTTGGGCTTGTTGGATTTTTTGGCGATGCTCGACTTGGTGTCCAGGATGCCGCCTTTGATCCACGCGGCGAGGAGGTCCAGATCCTTCTGCCCCAGCGGCGCGCCTTCCGGCGGCATGAAGGGCTCCTCCTTCTTGGCACAGGTCGTCCAGAGGCGGCTGCTGTCGGAGTTTCCGGCGTCCACTACGGAGCCGCCGCCACCGCCGGCCATCAGCGCGGCAAAGCTGGTCAGGTCCAGATCGCCCTTCTTCTTGTCAGGATTGTGGCAGGAGAAGCACTTGTTCTCCAGCAGCGGGCGGATGTGGTCCTGATACGTGATCTTCTCGCCAGAGTCCTGGGCACGAAGAGACACGGCGGCGAGGGCCGCGCATGTCAGCGAAAGGGTGGTTTTGGGCAGCATAGTTGGGGATACTGCCGTGAAATACGCTGAATAGGCGCAAAGCCTTTCGCGACTTCCCTTGCGGCAGGTGTGTGAAAATTGCGCCCAGATGCCGTCTGCGGCTCATGATTTCAAGTCCATGCTCATGAGCGGCACGGGCGGCACGCGGCATCTTTTTGATCAGGCAGTTTCCAAGTGGCCGGCGCGTGCTTCATTTGCGGGATGATCTCAAAGAAAAGCCAGCCCTTTGCCCCTCTGAGGCCGTTGCTTCATGTGGTGGCGTTTCTGCTGGCCGGGGTGCTGCTGCCCTTTGTCTGGCTGCGGGAGGATCCGCAGTTCTGGACCTACGCCGGGGGGTATCCCCTCTGGCTGAGGCAGGCGGTGCTGGTGGGATTTTACCCTCTGCTGCTGCTCCAGGGGGCGCTGCTGGCGTATCTGAGCTGGCTGCTGATCCGCAGGCCCTCACGATTTTCCAGGGTGTGCTGCATGGAGGTGCTGCACATGGGGCTGCAGTGGATGCTTCTGGGGCTGGTCGTCCTCATGATGGTGGCCAACAACGTGGCCAACCTCCTGGACGGACGCCCGCTGCATGATCATCCGGCCAAGACGGCTGCAACAGCTGCCCGTAGAGCGAACTTCCAAGTTCGCTTGTGAAAGCCCGCATTGCTTCCCGGCGGGAAATGGAATGGAAAGATCCGTTTTACCAGACTGTGATCTTCACCCATCAGGGCATGGCCAGCCAGGCCTTGACCGTTGTCAGGCCCACGGAGGGATTGCGGTAAACCGTGTCTGTTTTGGCGACCTTCCCATCGGGCTTGATCAGCGCATAGTAGGCCTTCTCCGGCGGGCCCGGGGTGCGGTAGCGCTCCAGGTCTTTGTGCCCGCGCTCCAGCACCACGACGATGAAGTTTTCCTTCACCAGCTTTTTCGTTTCCTGCAGGTCCATAAAGGAGGTGATGTCGAAGCCCGGCCAGCTGCCCCCTTCCATCGGATCATAGCTGAACATGATCACCCGCTTCTTGTCCTTGGCACCGCGCTTGAGAGCTGCATCCACATCATGGCCGGGAGCATAGCCAAAAACCGCCCTGGCATCAAATTCAGCCGCATTCACTGTTACTACGCATACCAAGGCCATCATCAGCAGGGAAAGTGATTTCATAAGAATCCAGCTTAGCACAAAAGATGCAACGTCAATGCATCTTTCTGTCTAAAGAGGCTGCTGGATGCTCAGGGGAAAGTGTCTTTCCTTGCCGATGTCTGGCCCGCCATTGATGGGAGCGAATCCCGAAATTCGCACTCCGATTCAGCAGCGTGCTTTACTTCGCCAGCTTGTAGATCGCGCCGTTCCAGTCCAGCACGAGGAGCTCTCCGGCGGCGTTGGCGCAAAAGGCGGTGGGCTTGACCAGAATGGTGGGCTTCTTCTTGGGATCGGCTGCAGGTGTCTGCGGGCTGGTGTAGAGCAGGTCATTGCTCTGCTCCTTGCCGCTGTCGTCGGTCTTGAGCGCCCAGATCTTGCCGAGCACAAAGTCGCCATACACATATTTGCCCTGGAGCTCTGGCAGCGACTTGCCGACATAGACGATGCCGCCGGTGATGCTGAGGCCGTCGGCGTGAGTGTAGGAGTGGATGGGCTCGATGAACTTGGCGTCTGCGGGCGGAGTGTCGGTGTTCAGCGGGAAAGCGGAAGGGCCTTCGCGGAACTGCCAGCCGTAGTTGCCGCCGTTGGTGATCCAGTTGATCTCCTCATAGATGTCCTGGCCCACATCGGCGCACCAGAGGTGGCCTTTGGCGTCAAAGCTCAGCCCCCAGGGGTTGCGGATGCCATTGGCATAGATCTGCGGCAGGGCGTTCACACCGCTGGCGTAGGGGTTGTCGGCAGGAATGCCGTAGGCCTTGGAGTAGTCACGGTCGTTCACGTCGATGCGCAGGATCTTGCCGTAGAGCGTGGCATTGAGCTGGGACATCTTGAGCTCGCCGTTGCGCTTGGAGTTGTCTCCCACGCCGATGTAGAGGAAGCCGTCCGGGCCAAAGAGGATGTTGCCACCGTGGTGGTTCCAGTTCACCAGCGGGATCTCCAGCAGGCTGCGCTCGGTGCTCTCATCCGCCTTGTCGCCATTGGCCTTCATCTCGGTGATGACGAGGCGCTTGGGCTTCTGCAGAGTGTAGCAGAGGTAGAAGAGGCCGTTGTCCTTGAACTTCGGGTGGAAGGCCAGACCGTTGAGCCCTTCTTCAAACAGGCCGTCCTTGGCCTCCATGCCTCGCGGAGAGAGATCGAGAAAGGTCTTGGCCTCGCTGCCTGCTTCGTCTTTGGGCAGGATGAGGATCTGCCCACGCTGCAGCGCCAAAAACTCACGGCCGCTGCCATCCTCCGGAATCACCACCGCGATGGGCCGCTCCGTTTTGAGCTTTTCATAAACACGGGTCAGCTTGTGGGTATCGGCAGCAAGAGCGGCGGAGCCAGCAGCGACGAGGAGGGCAAGAGAGAGCAGGGAGCGCATAGGATGGATTCGAGATAGTCAGTCTATGCGGGCCGAGTCTTGCAGGGCAATGAGGATTTTTTTCCCCAGAGGGGGAGATGCATCGCACGAACTGATCACCAATCCCCCCGACGTCAAACCACCCGGTCATTGACCGCCCGCCGAATGCTTCTATCCTGCGCGTCCCAAAACCCATGAGCAACGCCACCGCCATCACCCCCACACGTGCCCAAGACTTTCCCGAATGGTACCAGCAGGTCGTTCGTGCCGCCGACATGGCGGAGAACTCCGAGGTGCGCGGCTGCATGGTCATCAAGCCCTGGGGCTACGGCCTGTGGGAGAGCATCCAGCGCCAGCTCGATGCCAAGTTCAAGGCCACCGGCCACGTGAACGCCTACTTCCCCCTGCTGATCCCCCTGAGCTATCTGGAAAAGGAAGCGCAGCATGCCGAGGGCTTTGCCACGGAGTGCGCCGTCGTCACCCATCATCGCCTGGAGGCGCAGAAGCAGCCGGACGGCACCACCAAGATGATCCCCACCGGCGAGCTGGCCGAGCCCTTCGTCATCCGCCCAACCTCCGAAACCATCATCGGCGCCGCCTTTGCCCGCTGGGTGGAAAGCTACCGCGACCTGCCGCTGCTGATCAACCAGTGGTGCAACGTCATGCGCTGGGAAATGCGCCCGCGCCTTTTCCTGCGCACCGCCGAGTTCCTCTGGCAGGAAGGCCACACCGCGCACGAAACGGAAGAAGAGGCCATCGTGGAAACCCGCACCATGCACAAGGTGTATGAGGAATTCCTGCGCGACCATCTGGCCATTCCGGTGATCCCTGGCGAGAAGACCGAGCGCGAGCGCTTCCCCGGCGCGGTGCAGACCTTCACCGTTGAAGCCATGGTGCAGGACAGAAAGGCCATCCAGGCCGGCACCTCCCACTACCTGGGGCAGAATTTCTCCAAAGCTGCGAACATCCAGTTCCTCGGCCGCGACAACACCCGCCAGCTGGCCTACACCACGAGCTGGGGCGTGAGCACGCGCATGATCGGCACGCTGATCATGGCGCATGGCGACGACGACGGCGTGATCATCCCGCCGCGCGTGGCACCAACTCAGATCGTCATCCTGCCTGTGACTCCGAAGCCGGACACCCGCCAGGAGGTCATCGACGCCTGCGAGGCGCTGGCGCAGACGCTGCGCACGCAGACCTTTGCCGGCGAGCCGCTGCGCGTGCATGTGGACAAGCGCGACCTTCAGGGCGGCGCGAAGAACTGGGAGTGGATCAAGAAAGGCGTGCCGATGCGTCTCGAAATGGGACCGCGCGACATCACCAGCCGCAGCGTGGCCGTGTGCCGCCGCGACCAGGGACCGAAGGCCAAGGAATTCGTGCCCAAGGAAGACCTCATCCAGTCCGTGACCGAGCGCCTGCAGGAAATCCAGGACGCCCTGCTGGCCCGCGCCACCGCGCTGCGCGATGCCAACATGAAGAAGCTGGAGACGCTCGAAGAATTCAAAGCCTTCTTTGCCGAAGGCTCCGAAGGAGGCTTTGCCCTCATGCACTGGGCAGGCAGCAGCGAGGAGGAAGAAACGCTGAGCAAGGACATGAAGGTCACCATCCGCTGCATCCCGCACGGCGACCAGTTTGCCGAAGAAGGGAAATGCTTCCTCACCGGCAAGCCGAGCACCCGCCGCGTGGTGTTTGCGCGGAGTTATTGAGCTAGGTCACGGGCTGACGAAATTCGCGACAGCGTCCCGGAGTGCTCCAGTCCTCTGGAGCTTTACGAGTGCCTTGGGTATTCGAAAAGCGCCGGAGGTCCGGCGCACTCCAGAACGCAAAGCGCACGCGCTCGCCCCTATCGCAAAATCTCGCCCTTCGTCACATCTCCGGGCACATCCAGCAGCATGATCTGATTGATGGTCTTGAATTGCGCGTGGTCGGCCACGCTCCAGACGATCTTTTTGTCCCGCGTGACTTCGATGACCTGGGCCTGCTCGCCGATGTGGCCGTGGCCGAGATAGACACAGAAGACAGTGTTGCCATTGGGCAGGCGCTGGCAGCCGGCCATGAGGCGCAGAGTGTAGCCTGGGATGTCGTTTTTCTTGAGCTCCCACACGATGTTTTCTTTGGCATCGATCTCGCGCACTTCGTGGCCGTCGCCGCAGGTGATGAGCAGGTGGCCTTCCGGCAGGGGAACGACTTCATGCGGATCTCCGGGGACTTTGATCTGGCGCAGCACTTTGCCGTCGCCATCGAGTTCGACGATTTTGCCCTCGCCTTTGAAAGCCACGAGGTAGTGGCCGTTGGCCAGCTTGCGCGTGCCGCGAAACTGGTTGTGCAGCTTGATCTCCGGCGCGGCAGTTAGCTTGATCTCCTTGGCGATCTTGCCTGCGCGATCCACCTCGATGATGCGGCTCGTTCCGCATTCCACGATCATCACATTCCCATCTGGCAGCGGCTGGCAGGCGTGCACCTCCACCTTCACATCCGTGGGGGCCTTGTACTCCCAGACGACCTTCTTGTCAGGCGTCACCTCCAGCGCACCGCTGACAAAGCAGAAGAGGTAATTTCCATTTGGCAGCTTCCAGCAGTCCTGCGGGGCTTTGCAGTCCCACTGCCACTCGATTTTGCCCTCGGCGGAAACCACACATACCTTGCCGCCGCCGTAGTCACAGCAGAGAAACGGATGCGCCGCAGCAGCGGAGGAGGCAAAGGCGAATAGGATGGCAAGAAGTCGGAGCGTGGGCATGATAAAAAGGCTGGCCCACATCAACGTACACCGCAGGGCGTTTGATTCACGCCATTCGCAGCGCGCATCCCCCGCCAAACAATCAGCGGATGAAGTAGCTCAGGTTTTCCAGCTCCACGGCCAGATCCACGCTGTTCACGACCACGTTTTCTGGCACGTCGAGCACGGTGGGGGAGAAGTTCAGGATGGCCTGGATGCCGTGCTGCACCATCTCATTGACCACAGACTGGGCGCTGCTGGCAGGCACGGAGAGAATGGCCATTTTCACACTCTGGCGACGGATGAATTCGGGCATGTCCGTCATGGCCAGCACCGGCACATTGACTCCCGGCACCTTGCGCGGAGAGAGGTCGAATGCGGCGGCGATTTCAAAGCCCTCCTTGCGGAAGCCGCCGTAGCGCAGCAGTGCGGAACCGAGATTACCCACGCCCACCAGGATCACGGGCTGCAGCTTGTTCTGGCCCAGCACGTCGCCGATGGTGCCGCTGAGGGCGTCCACATTGTAGCCCAGACCGCGTGTGCCCAGCTGACCAAAGTAAGCCAGATCTTTGCGCAGCTGCGTGGACTTCACCCCGGCGGCCTTGGCCAGGGCGGCGGAGGACACCGTGTCCACCTGATTTTCACGCAGACGCTGCAGGCAGCGCTGGTAGATCGACAGGCGGTAGATCGATTTGCGGGGGATGTCTATTCGGGTGGCCATTTTGGGGGAACAATGTGAAAATTCACCCAAACATAACGAATGTCAAACGTGGCTAGGTTGCAGGCCTATCACTTCAAGGGGCCGGCCTGAGGATCCGGTGTGCTCCGGACGGGGGCTGCATCGGGAATGCGCTGGGCTGCGGGGATGTGCAGATTCTGCTCCAGCATCTTGAGGTACTCGATCAGCCCCGGTGTGGCCTTCTTTTCATCGTAGAGTTTTTTCAGAATACCGTAGCCTTTTTGCCACGAGGCGGGGTCGGTGGATTGGGCGTAGGCGTAGGCGGCGAAGCGCTGGGTGAAGTTCAGCCCTCCGTTCTGGAAGGCGTTCCAGTAGGCATCTCCGGCGGCCTTGAAATCCTTGCTGCGGTTCCAGTGGATGTCCCCGAGCTTCTGCCACAGGCGCGGATTGTCGGGCAGGAATTTGAGGCCCTCGGTCAGGATGTCGATGCCGCGTTTCACATAGGCCTGGTATAGCTGGCCGCGCAGGCCGGGCTTGAGATCTTCGCTGTAGAGGTAGTAGGACGCGGCATTGTATGCCATGTGCCAGGATGCCTCCTCCCAGTAGCTGGCGTTGCGCGGCTGCAGGCGATTCACGAAGTTATAATATTTGTCCACTTGTGCCCAGTCCACGTTAGTGAATGCCACATATGCCTGGAGCTGGAAAACGGTGGCCACCAGTCCGCGCAGCCCGCCTAGTGTTGCGGCCAGGCCCATCTGGCCCATGTTTTCCCCGGTGCCCAGGTTCATGGGCTCGTCCACCAACCGCATGCGCCGCAGATCACGCGTGACGTGCTGCTCCAGCGGGAGCTTTAGCACGCCAAAAATCAGCAGCACGGCGAGGGCCTGGAGTTTTCGTTTCATAGTTCCTTTTCCACAAAGACCAGATGCGTGATGAAGAGGTACACGCCCAGGTAGAGTGCGGCGATGCCGGTCATGTCGTTCACTGCATTCCAAGGGACGATCTGTCCGTTTGTGACGCTGTCCACCACGTCGAACTGGGTTAGGTCGGGAATGATGGCTGCCAGGACAAAAGATGCGACATGCTTTGCTGTGCTGTGCAGATTGGGCTGGAAAAAGTAGTCGCGAATCAGTGCCTCTCCATGGCCGATGAGCGTGATGCAAAAGGTGATGACGATGGTGAAGAGCGTGGAGCTCGCGATGCAGGAGATTATCATGGCCACGGCGGTAACAACAGAGGCCTTCAGAAAGATGGCCCACACGGCCCAGTGCAGATTCCACGTGAGGCCCTGTCGGGCCACGATCTCGCTCAGCTGCGCCAGAGCCTCAGGGGTGTCCTGCTTGTCCTGGTGCAGCTGTGCTACAGCGGCGTCAAACAGCACGGACTGCTGCATCCACAGGATGAGGCTGAGAATGGCGTCCATGATGACCAGCCCGCTGGCGATGAGCATGAGCACGCCTATAAATTTCCCCAGCAGATAGTCAAAGCGCGGCACGGGCTTGGACAGGATGGTGTAGAGCGTGCGGTCCTCCAGGTCTTTCGGCAGCAGCAAGGCGGTGGCGACGATGCCGATAACAATGCTGAAGATCTGCAGGCTGCCCAAAGAAAAGCTTTTGAGCTGGCCGAGCTGCTTTTCGGGATTGATGACGGAAAGACCAAAACCCATGGCAACTACCAGTGCGCAGAGCACCAGCAGGAAGGGCAGGATCTTCATGCGCATGAGCTGTGTCATGGTGGCGTGGGCCAGCGTCCACACGCGTGAGGGGGAAAAGCGCACCGTGGGTGTGCTGAAGGAGGCGGAAGTCTGTGCGGCGGCCTGGCTCATGATTTTTTCGGTTCGTTGGTGGCTTCCAGAAACAGGCGCTCCAGCGTGGTGCGCGGGTGGCCGCTGCGCAGCAGGCGGGTGTCTCCGCCCTCGGCTTTCACGAGGGCATCGATCTTGGCCAGCAGGGCGGGGGATGCGTTTTCCAGCACCATCTCGGTCTGATTTTCCACGGCGATGAGATCCTCCAGCCGTCCCTCGCGCACCATGCGCCCGTGGGCCATGATGCCCACGCGGTCGCACACCTCCTGCATCTGCTCTAGGAGGTGGGAGGTGACGAGCACGGTGATGCCGCGTGCGCGGAATTCGATGATGAGATCCCGGATGATGCGAGAGCCCGCAGGGTCCACGCCGGCGGTGGGCTCGTCCAGCACGAGAAGGCGTGGCTCATGGATGAGCGCCTGCGCCAGCCCGAGGCGTTGCAGCATGCCTTTGGAGTAGCCGCCCACGCGGCGTGTGGCCGCGTCTTCCAGACCTGTCAGCGCCAGCATCTCATCGGCGCGGGATTTGAGTTTGGCACCGTTCATGCCGCAGAGCCTGCCGTAAAAGTGCAGCGTCTCGCGGCCGTTGAGGTGCTTGTAGAAATACGGGTTCTCAGGCAGGAAGCCCACGCTGTGGCGGCTGGCCACCTCCGTGCTCGGGATGCCGAAGATGCTGGTCTCTCCCGCCGTGGGTTTCAGCAGGCCGAGGATGACCTTCATGGTGGTGGACTTGCCGGAGCCGTTGGGGCCGATGAGACCATAAACCTCTCCGGCCTCCACCGTGAGAGACACATCGTGCACGGCACGGAAGGCACCTTTCCCAAGACTGCCTTTGAAGATCTTGGTCAGGTTTTTGACAGAGACTGCAGGCGTGGTGCTCATGCGGGTGGTTGGGGCTGGTTTACGCCACGATGGAAAATCCACGCAGACCGGGCTGCGCGGCAATGGAATTCACTTCTCTTTCTTTGATGTGGGAGCCCAGGCTGCTCGTCTGGATGTCCTCCAGAAAGGCGTCCAGCTCATCGGACTCAAAGGACTGCGCCAGCATCTCCACGCGGCCATCGGGCAGGTTCTTGACCCAGCCGGTGACGTCAAAGCCGGAGGCGATGCGCTTGGTGCTGTAACGAAAGCCCACGCCCTGGACGCGGCCTGAATAGAAAACATGTTTGGCGGTCATCATTTCATCAAAAGCTTGAGTGCGGCGCGGGCCTCCTCGCTGGCGGTCTCCAGCATAACGACACCGGCATCGCCGCGGTTGCGCAGCAGGCTCACATGGCGGCCCTGAGCGGTGAATTCATTTTCTCCGCTGGTCTTGTAGGTCTCGCGCAGGGAGTTGAGCATGGCCTTGTAAAAGGCGTCGGCGGTGGACTTGTCCATGAAGACGGTCTGCCAGGCGGCGTGGTCGCGCTTGGCACCACCATCGGCTGCCCAGACCAGCAGGCGGTCGGCCACCAGACCACGGGCACCGAGGGCGGAGTCCTCATCGTTGTTGTGCATGCGCAGGGCTGTGACGCAGGCAAATTTGCCCAGGCTGTCGTCCAGATAGGGCAGCGCGCCTTTGAGCTTCACATCTCCCAGCGTGATCTCCACAGGCGCAGGGCGCTCAGGATCGAGATAGACCTCGGGCTCGATGACCTCCGCCGTGCTGATGGGCGGGCGGCTGTAGGCGGCATTGAGCTGGGGGAAATTCCCCGCGCTGTGCAGCGTCTGCGCAAACTCAAAGCCCCTGCTGAAGGGGAAGAGCGCCAGCTCACGCAGATACGCGGGCATGGGGACCTGGTTCAGCGGATGGTCGGGGTCTTCCGATGGCAGTTCATCCTTGGGCGCAGCGGCAGGATTTTGCAGCGAGAAAAGGAAGCGCGTGAGTCCCGCATCTCCGGCGATCAGTGACTCGCGCGCCAGGCGCATGTCCGTCTTGAGCGGGCCATGCTGCGGCTGAAAGAGCGTGCTGCCGTACTCGCGCAGCAGCTGGCCAAAGGCGATGCCCATTGGCTCATTCGCCGTCACCTCGGGTCCGCTGGCTGTGGCGGGATCGATGGTGAACATGGTCTCCGATTCCGCGTCATACCAGCCGCCCAGCTGGCGTGCCAGCAGCGCCGCGCGCAGCGGCAAGGGATCGACCGCCTCGGGGATCCAGCCCAGCGTGGCGAGTCCACGGGCGAGCTTTTTGGCCTCGTCATTCGGCTGCTGGCGTTTGAGCCAGACGAGGATCACGGCCTCCACCTCCTCCTGGCTGACCTTCGTGGTCACCAGCGGCAGCGCATGCAGCTTGCGCATCTTCATCATGTCCAGGCCCATGCCCACAAAGTCGGGGGCCACATCCTCGTCCTTCACGGGCGTGGCGGTCATTTTCTGCGCGTCCTTCACGCCCAGCATGCCCAGCTTCTGGATGAGCTGCGCGTTTTCATCCTTCAGCACATCATTCTGGCCCTGAAGGTACTCGATCTGCCCCTCCAGCAGCACGATCTGCTTTTTCAAATCGTCCACCAGAGCCACCTCTTCGACAGGCACGTCGCGTTTCCCCACGGGCGGGGATTTCTTGGCGGGCTCAGCCTTCACCGCGAGCGGCGGTGTTGCCTCCGGCTTCATTCCCGCCAGATACAATGCCGCAGCGCCTCCCAGCGAGAGGAGGATGAGCAGCAGGATGGCGGGGTTGGGCTTCATCGGCGCAAATCATGCAGCGGAAAAGCAGAGCGGGCAATATCACCCGCTGCTTTCCCCTCACTTTTCCGCTTGGCGCAGCGCCGATCCACCCCAACATACCCGGCAGCGGGCTCAGCCGCCCGGCATCAACCATGTTCCGCTGGCGATTCGGCAACCACGATCTCGATCTCACCCATCGCGGGCTCATCATGGGCATCGTGAATGTCACGCCCGACAGCTTTTCGGATGGTGGCCGCTTCAACGATCCAGGCCGCGCCGTGGAGCATGCCTTCATGCTGCTGGCTGAAGGGGCTGACATCCTGGATGTGGGCGGCGAATCCACCCGCCCCGGTGCTGAACCGGTGAGCGAGGCCGAGGAGCTGCGCCGCGTGCTGCCGGTCATCCGCGCCGTGCGCTCGCAGACGAAGGCGCTCATCTCCATCGACACCATGAAGGCCGCAGTGGCCCGTGCCGCGCTGGATGCCGGGGCCGACATCATCAATGACGTGACCGGCCTGCGCGGAGACGCCGCCATGCCGCGCGTGGCCGCGGAGACGCACGCGGGCCTCGTCGTCATGCACATGACCGGCACACCGCAGACCATGCAGGCTCACCCGCAGTACGATGATGTGGTGGCCGCCGTGGGCGACTACTTTGACAGCCGCCTGCGCGTGCTGCAGGGAGAGGGTATCGACCCCGAGCGCATTGTTCTGGACCCCGGCTTTGGCTTTGGCAAAACCCTGGAGCACAACCTCTCCCTCATGCGCGCTCTGCCACAGCTCAGCATACGGCGGCCGCTGCTGGTGGGCGTGTCACGCAAATCCATGATTGCCCGCGTCATGCATTCCGATGCCATGGAAGACCGCTTCTGGCCCACGATAGCGCTGAGTGCCTATGCGCGCGAGCACGGGGCAAGGATTGTGCGCGTGCATGATGTGAAGCCGAACTGCGATGCGCTCAGGATGATGGAGGCGATTTTGGGCGGGGTGTGAGAAGCGCGGCAGCGCAAAGTAGCCCTGTTCCTGTGGAACAGGCGAGAGCGAAGCAAACACCAACGTGTGAAGTGCCGTGAATTGCGGGTGATGCGGAGCTGTACCTTGTTGCACAGCAACAAGGCTACTTTGATGCGCTCTCGCGCCTCGCGAGCTACACCCCAAACAATGGAATCCCAGATGCTTGGTGGCTTTGAGCCAGGCGTGATCAGTGAAGCTGACCCAGCTTCCGGGCCCACGTCAGCGCGTAGTCCTCCGCAAAATCCTCCCGGCGTGTCAGGCTGTGAAATGCCGGCTGGTTGATGTGGCCCAGTTCGTGAAGGAACAAGTGGTAGCGGTAGTAGCGGCGTACCTCCGTGGGAGTCCATACATGGAACCACTCCCCATTTCGACATTCCCAGCGGTCGCACCACGGAGCATAGTGGCTGCGTATTTTTTGAGATGGCGGCTTTTCTCCCCAGCAGATTTTATTGCTTACAGGGAAGGCGTTGAGCAGCACGCAGGAGTAGCGCCGGCGTGCTTCGACTCCCCGGGAAACATCATCCGCACTTGGCCGCTTGAAGACCACGGCTTTCAGATGCTTCGAGTCTCTACGAGGCAGAAGCTTCAGTGTGCGGCGAATTTCCTCTTCTGTGCAGGGATGGTAGTAATCTCGTGATGGATTCTCGATGATGAACACCAATCCTTGTTCCTCCGGCAAGTTGGACAAAGCCCACCACACATTCTGCTCATCAAATTTGCGCGAGTGCTTTTCCTCCGCCACACCATCCGTTACACGACCACCTTGCGTGAGGCCGATTTTTTTGCTGCGACGTAGGGGATTGCGCATGCAGCAACATCACGCCGAAAGAAGCCGCATGGCAATCTCTTTCGTGGGATGGCGGCTTATGCTCGCTGCAGAATGGCTCCAGATCCACGGGCTGGCAGCCCGTATCACACCCCAAACAACGGAATCCCCAGCTTCTGCGCCACGCGTTTCGGCCTCCGCATGGCCTCGGCCATGCGGCCTGCTTCATCCTCTCCACGCAGGTCTTTGCAGTCGGGGTGGGCTTCGGGGGAGTCGATGAGGCCGAGCTGGTGCAGGACGTGGGCGGTGCTGTGTTTGTAGGGGGAGGCGCTCATGCGGTCGTCGAGGCGGAAGACCATGTCTTCAAAAGACTGGAAGGCCTCGAAGAGTTTATAGACACGCGTGTCAAAGCGACCGGTGCCGGTCTTGAATTTCTTGTCGGCCACGCTGTCCAGCAGCCACATGTCGCGGGCGGCGCAGATGAGCGGGCAGGCGCTCACGCCTGCGCCGATGAGCAGCGGCAGCCCGAGCTTGATCGCGGTGGCGATGCCGTAGTCGTCTCCGCTGTGCGGGGAGAAGGGCAGGTTCAGCCCTTTGCACATGGCGGCCCAGTAGTGGAAGTGCGGCTCGTCCAGCGTGCTGACCTTGCCGCCGACGTAGGCCGGATGCAGCGCGATTTCATGGAACAGCCACGGATCAAACGGCGTGGCCCAGGGCACAAAGGAGGGCTCCAGCGCATGTGCGATGCCGGGGCGGATGAGATGCTCGGCGATCTGAAAGTAGGCGTCGCGACGTGGCTCGTTTTCCAGCGTGTTGAGCAGCTTGCTGGTCATGATCATCATCTCGCAATTGTCGTGCTCCTGCGCGATGTCGAGCAGCGGCCAGTAGCGCTCGGCTTTGAAGGCGGTGTCGTTTTCCGCGCCGCGTGCGGTCACACCGGCGATGAAGCGCTGCGTGGGAAACTCCGCGCGGAAGCGCCGCAGCACCTCGGCATACAGGTCATTGCTGAGGTCAAAGATGTAGCCGGTGTCCGCATTGAGCACGAAGACCATCTCCACGCCGTAGTGCTCGCCGCACTGCTGCATCCAGCGCACGCTTTTGGTGAAGCCGTCCCAGTCGGGCTTCTTGTCCTTGAAGGGCAGCAGCGTGGCCACACAGAGGCGCGCCTTGGTGGTATGATCCACCAGCTCCTCCTCGCTGGTGTAGGCCCAGACGGTTTCATTCCAGGCGGTGGAAGGCTGCAAGTCTGCGGGATTCGAAATGAGGGCGCGGTGGTCTGCCATGAGTGCAGTAGAGCACGCACCGCCATGCGCACCAAGACGAAATCCGAATGCCCGCTATCTGAAAATGTGATTCAGCGAATGATCTTCAAAGTGCCCGCCTTGCCCGCAGGCCAAGCCGCGCCTTCCTTCACCCATTTGTTGATGATGGCGTATTCATCGGCGGTCAGGCGCTCGCCCACTGCGGGCATGACGCTGACTTTCTGGTGCACGGTCTTCACATTGGCCACGAGCAGGCTGGTCTCTGGATGGCCGGGGACGATGTAGGTGCCGAGGGCCTTGGTGCGCAGGGCTTCCTTATGGCTGGCCAGGCTGATGTGTCCGGGGAGGGCCTGGCGGTTGTGGCACATGACACACTTGGCCTCCAGCACCGGCTTCACATGTGCTGCGAAATCGACAGGGCCATGCCTGGCGGCGTGGATGGCTTCTGGGCTCAGCACGTTTTCGCCCAGCGGCTTGGTCTCCGAATCTGGAGGCGTGGCGCAGGAGGCAAGAGCGAGGACGCAGAGCAGGGTGGGGAAGCGGCGGATGTTCATGAGCATACAGGAGTACGGAGCTGGGCCGTGTGCAATACGCATGTCTGCTTCTTTTTTGAGGGATTGCCTTTCAGCCGCTCGTTGCGCTAAAACCATTCAAACATGAACCGCCGCCATTTCATCCGCTCCGCCGCCGCCCTGCCATTCATCTCCGCCATTGCTGCCGAAAAACCCAAACGGCTTATCCTGAGATCTTCGTGGCAGACGGTGAACATTGGGGACATCGGCCACACGCCGGGCGTGCTGGCGCTGCTGGAAAAACACCTGCCAGAGGTGGAGGTGCGGCTGTGGCCGAGCAAGCTGGACAATGGCGTGGCCGAGATGCTGGCGGCGCGTTTCCCGAAGGTACAGGTGATCCAGGGTGAGGCGGTGAAGAAAGCCTTTGAGGAATGCGATTTCCTCCTGCACGGCTCCGGCCCCTCGCTGGTGGCGCAGGCGGATGTGGTGAAATGGAGCCAGGCCACGGGCAAGCCCTACGGCGTGTATGGCATCACCTTCTCCGGCCAGCAGAGCTCCAGGAGCAAGACTCAGCCGCTGGTGAAAACGGTGGATGTGCTCAGCGGCGCGAAGTTTGTGTATTTCCGCGATTCTGTTTCCCTGGAACTGGCAAAGAAGATGGGCTGCACCTGCCCGCGCATGGAGTACGGGCCGGATGGCGCGTTCGCCGTCGATCTGAAGGATGATGCGAAGGCCGAGGCCTTTCTGAAGGCGCACGGACTGGAGCAGGGGAAATTCCTCTGCTGCATCCCGCGCCTGCGCAACACGCCCTACTGGACGCTGCCGGAGAAGAAGGCGGCCATTGATGAAAAGAAGGACGCACGCAACAAGGCCATGATGGACCACGATGGCAAGCCGCTGCTGGATGCCATCGTGAGCGTGATCAAGAACACCGATCTCAAGATCCTGCTGTGCCCGGAGGACAAGACGCAGATGAAAGTGGGCAAGGAAATGCTCTACGACAAGCTGCCGGGAGAGGTGAAGGCGCGCGTGGTGTGGCGGGAGAGCTACTGGCTCACGGACGAGGCCATCAGCACCTACCGCCGCAGCGCCGGGCTTTTTGGTCATGAGATGCACAGCCCCATCATGTGCATCGGCAATGGCATCCCTGCCATCGTCTGCCGCTGGGCCGAGCAGACCAGCAAGGGCTACATGTGGCAGGACATCGGCCTGGGCGAGTGGCTCTTTGATCTCGACAAGGAGGACGAGGTGCAAAAGGTGGCCGCCGCCGTGCTGGCGATGGCGAAAGATCCCGAGGGCTCCAAGGCGAAGGCTGAAAAGGCCCGCGAGCTGGTGATGGCGAAATTTGCCGCCAGCATGAGCGTGGTGCAGGGATGCTTGCCAGCGTGAGGTCGATCAGTAAGGCACGCTCCAGGTGCCTGAAACACGCAATACTTCGATATGCGCACGCGCCTGGGTTGCGAGTGCCGCCTCGTAGTTGGCGCGCACCTCGCGCGCGGTGCGCTGGGCGGTCAGGAGGTCCAGCAAAGTGGCCTGGCCCTTCTGGTAGCTGATCTGGCGTGCATCCAGCACGATGCCCGCATTTTTCAAAATGCCGGCCTGATAGCGCGCCACGCCATCCACGGCGGCGCGGTAAAGAGTGAGCGCCTGCCGCACTTCAACCTGCGTCTTCAGCTCCGCAGCCTGGATCTGCTTCTGCGCCTGCAGAGCGGCCTGCCGTGCGTTTTCGATGGCCGCCTTGTTCTGGTTCCAGATGGGCAGCGGCAGGGAGAAAAACATGACCAGCGAGTTGTTTGCCGGGGTGGGGGCGACGTTGTTCTGCGTGCTGCTCAGCTGGCTGATGCCCATGCCCACAGTCACATCCGGGATGCGGTTGGCCTTTTCCAGGGAGACGCGACTGTTTGCGGCATCTGCCTGGTGCCGCAGAGCCACGAGATCGCCACGTCTGCCCAGCGCCTGGGCGGTGAGTTCTTTAGCGTCAAATTTCTGCTCAGGCTGCTCCAGGTTGCCCACCGGTATGAGGCGCAGGAAAGCCCCTTCGACTCCGATGAAAGCACCCAGCGCCTGGCTGGCCGACTCCGCCTGAGCGTCGGTGTTGCGCAACTCGGTTTGAAACTGCTGTTCTTCGATCTCCGTCTGCAGGTAGTCCGCCTCGCTGATCTGCCCCGCCTTGTAGCGCTCCAGCTGGGCCTTCACCAGTTCCTGCATGTCGCGGGCGATGTCCCGGCTCTTCTGGGCCAGTCGCCGTTGGGTCAGCGCCTCCACAAAGGCCACGGCCGCGTCAGATTTGAGCTGGTTGAGAAAGCCGTCCAGCGTGGCCTCGGTGGCTGCCTTGCTCTTGCGCGCCACTTCTGTCCGCAGGCGACGTTTGCCGCCGGTCTCAAAGAGCTGCTGGATGTTGCCCACGGTATTGCTCTGCAGGCGCTGGGAGCCTGCGTAGGTGATGTCACGCGAAAAGCCGTAGTTGAGCTCGGGGTTGGGGATCTGTCTGGCAGCGGCGATCTCGGCCTCGGCAATGGAGACATTATAGCGCTCCGCCGCGTAGTTCAGGTTCGTCTGCAGCACCATCTGCACAAAGGCCTGCATGGGCAGCACGATCTCGCGCGGCTTGCCATCATCCGGCAGCGTGGTTTTCGAGGCATCGCCGGAGGCTTTGGCTTTGTCGTGGCTCTGAGTTCCGGCGGCTTTGGGCTTTGCGTCATCAGCAGCACGCACATGCATGCACTGGAAGAGCACCGGGCTTAGCAGGAGGAGATGGAGGGTTCGCATGGCCGTTCTGGTGGGCGGGTTGGCTGGGGCGCTCAAGGCATCTCAATGGATTCTTTCCTGGCAGGCGGGCGTGCAGCTGCCCACTTTTCGATCACATAATAGGCTGCGGGCAGCACCAGCAGCGTGAGCAGGGTGGCGGTGATGAGGCCGCCCACCACCACAGTGGCGAGCGGGCGCTGCACATCGCTGCCCACCTGATGGGTGAGCGCCGCAGGCAGCAGGCCCAGGGTGGCCACGGTGGCCGTCATGAGCACCGGGCGCAGACGCTCATGCGCGCCACGTTGCACAGCCTCGGCCAGATTGTCCGGCACCAGTGTGCGCCAGCGGTTCAGATTGGCCAGCATGATGACCCCGTTTTGCACGGCCACGCCAAAGAGCGCGATGAAGCCCACGGCGCTGGAAACATTGAGTGTCATGTCCCGTGCATGCAGCAGCGCCAAGCCGCCCAGCAGGGACATGGGAACTGTGAGCATGATCACCGCCGCCTGGCGGGCCGTGCCAAAATTGGCGTAGAGCAGCAGGAAAATGAGCCCCAGCGCCGCAGGCAGAATGAGCATCAGGCGCATCTGGGCACGCTGCTGGTTCTCAAACATGCCACCCCAGCGGATGGTGAAGGCATTGGCATCAAACTTCACTTTTTCCGTCACTGTGTCCTGCGCCTCTTTGAGGAAGCCTGCGAGGTCACGCCCGCGCAGATTCAGCTTCACTGTGAGGTGGCGTTTGCCCATCTCGCGTGTGATCATGCCTTCTCCCAGAGCCAGCTCCACCGTGGCCACGCTGGCCAGAGGCACCGGCGGTCCGTTGGCGGAGTCGATGAGCAGGGCGGCCAGCTTGTCAGGGCTGTTGCGCACATCGGGAGGATAACGCATGGCGATGTCATAGACGCGGTCACCATCGTAAATCTGGGCCATGGCCTTGCCGCCGATGGGACCTTCAATGAGGTTCACCACATCAGACACATTCACTCCCAGACGGGAGGCGGCCGCACGGTTGTAGGTGATGCGCACCTGAGTGAGCGGCGGCTCCTGGTCGATCGCCACGTCCACCGCGCCCGGCACTGCTGCGATCACGTCCCTAATTTCTTCCGTGACGCGCCGTGTCTCCCTGAAGTCATGGCCGAAGACCTTCACCACCAGCTCGCTGTGCGCGCCGGAGATCTTGTCGTTCACGCCGTCGATCATCGGCTGGGCAAAACCTACCGAGAGTCCTGGCACTTTGTTCAGGCGTTCGCTGATCTTTGCGATCAGCGCCTGCTTGTCCCCTCCCCATTCATGGTAGGGCCGCAGACCCACGTAGGATTCGATGTGGGAGGTGGTCCACGGGTCAGTGCCGTCCTCATTGTGGCCCAGCTGAGAGACCACGTCCGTGACCTCGGCGAATTCTTTGACAGCCATGCGGTACTGACGCGTGAGCTCCAACGCCTTGGGCAGGGAGATGCCCGAGGGCATGTTCACCTGCAGCCAGAGGGAGCCTTCATCGAGGTAAGGGAGGAACTCGCGGCCAATGGTGGCTCCGAGCACCCCGGCGATCACGATGGCCGTCGCGCCAGGTACCAACGCCAGCAGAGGCCGGGCCGTGATGCGTGAGAGCACCGCATCATAGCGGGTGCTGAGCCATTTGAAGATGGGGTTTTCAAATGTCTTGCCCGGCTTACGGTAGAGCAGATAGGACAGCGCCGGGATGGCGGTGAGGGCAAAAATCAGAGCGCCTAGCACCGCGTAGCCGATGGTGAAGGCCATGGGCGTGAAGAGCTTGCGCTCCACGCGCTCAAACGCAAACAGCGGCAGGTAGGCGCAGATGATGATGACGGAGGCGAAGAACATCGGCCGTGCCACCTCCAGCGCGGCGTCTCGAGTGGCCGCCAGGGTCAGCGGCCCATCGGATTTCTCCCGCCGGTGCAGCACCACCTCCAGCAGCACGATCGCACCGTCCACGATCATGCCGAAGTCGATCGCGCCTAAAGAGAGGAGATTGGCCGGTACATTGGTGAAATGCATCAGCAGAAAGGCGTATAGGAGGGAGAAGGGAATGGTCAGCGCCACCAGCAGCGCGCCGCGCAGGCTGCCGAGGAAGATGATGAGCACCACCGTCACCAGCACCATGCCCTCCAGCAGCGTCTTGCCCACGGTGTGGAGCGTGGTGTCCACGAGTTCTGAGCGGTCCAGGTAGGGCACCAGCTTCACGTCCGGAGGGAGCACGCCGTTGTTCAGCTCCTCCACGGCCTTGTGCAGCCCCTCCAGCACGCGGGAGGGGTTTTCGCCTTTGAGCAAAACACAGATGCCGGAGACGACATCGTCGTTGTCGTTCTTGCCCACCACGCCCACGCGCTCCAGGCCGCCGAAACGCACCTCCCCGATGTCACGCACCAGGATGGGCACGCCTTTGATGGAACTGATCACCACGCTGCCGAGATCCTCAAGGGAGCGGATGACTCCCAGCCCGCGTACCACAAACCCCTGCTCTCCGCGAACCATGATGCTGCCCCCTGCCGTATTGCCATTGGCGGTGATGGCATCCGCCACGTTTTGAGGAGAGAGATTGTGGGAGCGCAGCCGGGCGGGGTCCAGGATGATCTGGAACTGCTTGGGCTCTCCGCCAAAGCTCGTCACATCCGCCACGCCAAAGACCTGCTTGAGCCGCGGCTTGACCACCCAGTCCTGCAGATCTTTGAGGGCAAAGGCGTCGCGCCATGAGGACTCCACCGTGTAGCGGAAGATCTCGCCGATCGGGGAAGTCAGAGGGTCCAGCCCTGCCACGGCTCCTGGGGGTAGGGAGGCTGCCATGTAGCGCTCCTGCAAACGCTGCCGCGCCCAGTAGCTCTCGACGCCGTCACGAAACACCACGGTGATCAGGGAGAGGCCGAAGGCGCTCTTGGAGCGCATGACGTGCATGCCTGGAGTGCCTGCCAGTTCGCGCTCGATGGGGATGGTCACTTGCTGCTCCACCTCCTCCGCCGCATGGCCCGGATAAAGCGTGATGACCTGGGAGGTGGTGTCTCCGATATCCGGATACGCCTCCACGGCCAGCTGGTTCCAGCTATAGATGCCGGCCATGCACATGGCCAGCAGCAGGCACAGCACCAGCGTCTGGCGCTCCATGCAAAAGCTGACAAGACGCGGAATCATTGGAAAAGAACTCCATTTTTCTTGAGCACTTGCGCGCCTTCCTTCAGGCCGTTGAGGATGATCACCCGGCCTTTACCTGCATCCCCGCCAATGGTCACCTGCCTGCTTTCCAGGGTGTTTGGTGCCACCTGCTCGAAGACAAAAGCGTCCGCACCCACCTGCAGAATGGCTTCCGCAGGCACGGAGAGAGTCTGCTCCATGACAGTGGGCACGGTCACCGTGGCGTACATGCCGGGTTTGAGTCGGTCGTTCGGATTCGGCAACTCCACTCGCATGGATGCCACACGAGTCTCCTCGGTGATGACGTCGCCCAGATGCGTCACGGTGCCCTTGAATTTCTCGCCGGGGTAGGATTCGAACAGGGCCTCCACTGGTGCATTTTTGCGGAATAGCCGCAGATCGCGTTCCGGCACGTGGATGGTCAGCCAGACGACGGAGAGATCCGCCACGGTGGCCAGCGGCTGATTGTTGTCGTTGCGCATTTCGCCCTTGCCTGCGCTGACGGCAATGACTCTGCCGGACTGTGGAGCCAGCACCCTGAGCAGGCCTCCGGGGGCATCCTTGAGAGGATCAAAGCCCATGAAGCGCAGCACCTCCGTGGCAGCCTCCATGTTGGCCTGGGCCGCATCATACACATCCTGCGCCTCGTCCAGATCCTTTTGTGCCGCCACCTTGGCGGCCAGAAGCTGCGACTGCCGCTTCAGGCTTTTTTCGGCCAGGTTCAGCGCGCTTTTCGCCTTCACATAGTCCGCCTGCGCCGTGACTCCGCCCGTGGCGCTGATGATGGCCACTGGCTGGCCTTCTTTGACCGTGTCTCCGAGGGACACGAGAATGCGCACCAGTTTGCCCGCCACGGCTGGAAACACATGAGCCAGCCTCACAGGATCAGCTTCGATGCTGCCGGTGAAAGTCCTGGTCACGGAGCGCTCTGCCCTGGCAGCCTGTTCGAACTCAAGGCGGCCGCGCAATGGCGAACCCTCAGGTATGACAATGCGGTTGCCGGTCTTTTCGTAGGCGGGTTTGTCCTCAGCGTGAGGCTGGGCGCCATGACGGCCGCAGCACGCGAGCAGCAGCACCCAGAAAGGCATGACAACGCGCAGGCTCAGGCCCGGCTGTTTGACGTGGTTGGCTCTGTTGGAACTCATGGCCCTGAGGTGACTTGCTTGATGCGTTTAGGCGGATGAGTTGGGACAGACAAGTTAAAAGCGCGTTAAAAGAAAGCGCACATGGAGTGTGAGTGTGACAGCATTATTTAGAGGGACCTTCGAATCGATTTCTCGGCACAAATCGGCAAGTAGAAAAAACGGTTTGGTTTGTAAAGTTAGTGTTGGTTAAATTCTTTAGGTGTGAAAAATTCTGGACTATTCGCCTTTGATGAACCTTCACCTCCAGCTCCTTTTCTTACATTTTTTAAGTCCGCTGTAGTGCTGCACTCGTGGCATGGAGCAGACAATGGCATCCTCGTGGGGGGACAGCACGCTGTCCTACGGCGCGGAAAAGATCATCGAGACGTACTACGACATCGCCGTGGCCTCATGGCTGCATCTGGCCTTTGACTACCAGTTTGCCATGAACCCGGCGTACAACCGTGATCGCGGCCCGGTGCACATCTTTGGCGCGCGGCTGCACTGGGAGTTTTAAAGCCGGGTTTGTGACGGAAATAGGGATTGCGCCGAGGTGAGGGGGAGAGGTAATATCGAACCAATCCATCGCAGGAGAGTCTGTATGGATCGGTCGGCTTCAACCCTGAAAACGCCATGCACAACGGTTCCTCTGATGATGCAGCTGCCGCAGCCAGATCCACCTCCCGCTGGAGCGGGGTTTTAGTTGGGCTGATCCTGGGGGCAGTGGTCGGAGCCGGGGCCTTGTATGTGACCAAAGTGGACCCCTCTCTGCTTAGCAAGGTGACGGGAGCGTTGCCGCAGAAGACTGCTGCCGCCGCTGCTACCACCAGCGAGGAAGTGGAGGTGCCGGTGAAGCACGAGGGGCTGCCGCGTACGCCGTTTGAAAAAGGCGACCTGCCGCCGGATGAGGTGGTGCAGACGATCAAGATCACTCTGGGAGTGGGCACAGACGGCACTGCGCTGAGCGAGCCGGTGGATGTGCATCTGGGGCTGGGCTTTCCGCTGCGGCTGTACCCGCTCGGCGGGGTGAAGCGGCAGCCGTCCTTTGCGGCGTTTCCATTCAAGAGCTCGCTGGAAGGCACGGCAGACGGGATCCCGCCGGGGAAGATGGCCACATTTGAGTTTTCGGCCAAGGGAGACGATGCCGGGCTGGATGCGCTGCGCACCTCCCAGCAACTGCTCACCGGTGTGAAGTGCGGGGATCTGCAGCGCATCGGTTTTGCCTCCCAGGGGCGCAGCGGCTGGGTGCTTGCGGGCTACCGAATCGAGGTGAATGGCAGGCTCTTTGCCGCGAATGGTCTGGTGGATGCCCGAGTGCAGGAAAAGCAGGCGGCGAATCACGAAAACCTGGCCAAGCTGCTGCCTGAATACGAGGCCAAGACCAATGCCACCCATCTGACGGATGCGGACAAGACGGAGCTGAAGAGCCTGCATGTGCTGGTGCGCGGGCTGAGCGGGCGCGTCACCGGTGCAGTGCCGTGGTATGAAGAAAGCAGCGAGTCCTTCAAGCCCGCACCACCCACTGGCACCCGGGTGGAGAGGCTGCGCATCGCGCTCACTGGCGGCAGAGGGCCGCAGCAGGGCACGCACAATCCGCTCTACCTCGTGGCGGGTGCGCGGAAGTTTCTGCTTTCCTCCGAGATGGATCCGCTGCGAGATGCCAATGAGCCGCAGCTCTTTGAGCTGGCCGACTTTGAGCTGGCGATGAATCCGCTGACAAAAGAGGCGCTGAATGTGCCGGGTGTGGGTGTCATCGGCAGTGGGTCTCCAGCGACCAAGATTCCTGATCGTGCCCAGCTGCAGGGTGTGCAGATCGAGGCCGATGGCCAGGTGGTCTATGACAGCGACAAGCAGCCGCAGGACCAGAAAGCGCTGTCCCTGCTCTGGCTGGCGCCTGCGGCGTGGTTTGATGAAGCAGGCGATCTGCTGCGCCCGCCGCCAGCGGCGAATGAAGTGGCGGTGTGGACATCCGGCATGATGCCCCCTGCGGGTGCAATGGTGCTGCCGCCAGAGCCTCCCGTGCCGCCGCTGCTTCCTCCACCACTGCCACCTCCGCTGCTGCCGCCAGTGCGCACCGTGCTGCCTGGCGGGTTGCCGCCTCCAGGAGGCGGTCTTCTGCCGTGGCTGCTTCCTCTGGCTCAGCTGCTCCTGCCACTGCCGCCGCCTGCGGCACCGCTGATCAGTGGCGTGCGCATCGCCCCGGGCACGCCGATCGTGCGGGATGGAGATGCGGTCACGGTGAACTGGACCGTGGGCGGAGCCACTGCGGGCATCGCTGCTTGGCGGGTGGATCTTTTTGCCGTGCTGCCGCACAAGCCGGTGCCGGTGCTGATCACGCCGATGGCCACGCTGATCGGTGCGCCTGCCGGAGCCACGAGTGTGGTGATGCCGCCGATCAATCGTGCGGCGGTTGCAGGTCTGCTGATCCCGGGCTCCGCCGAGGCGCTTTATCTGTTTGTGCAGCCGCGCGTCACGGCTCTAGGGCCGCTTGGCAATGTGCTCACGTCTGCCAATGGCTCCCTGCTGCCGCTCTTTCCTGCGGGCACCACTACGGCTGCTGTGGGGCTGAAGCGCGGGGGCATTCTGCCGCCCTTTGGCCTGGGCAATGCTCCTCCGCCCAGCTTCCAGGTCACACCCGCAGTCACGCCGCCGTTTCTGCCGTGGCAGGGCATGGCGCTGGCGGACCCGCTGGCGGTGCGAACGGGCTGGAGCCTCACCGCCGAGCAGGGCACGCATTTTGGCCTGCTGTTTGCCAGCCATGAAACCATCCCCGCACCGGTCACGCTGCCGGCCTGGAGCACGGCGGTGCGTCCCACCGGCAGCGGCGGGGAGAAGATCACGATCCGCTTTGAAGGCCCGGTGCCGCTGCCACTTCCAGCAGGGGCCAATGGTCTGCGTGCCGTGGCGCATGTGGCGTTTGTGGGTGGTTCCTCTCCTCTCACCACAGGGCAGGTGCTGGCACGTGCGGAGCTGAGCAGCGGCCCCATCCGGCGGAACATGGCCGGTAACGTGATGCCCTTTCCCTTCAGCGCGCAGCCGTTCTTCATGCTGCAGACCACCAGCCTCGTGCCGCCTGCACCATTGAGCAAAACGCAGCCCCTGCTGCTGGTGGACATGCCTCTGCGGTTTGACCGCATGGCGGCGAACAATTTCGCGGGCTACCCGCTCGATCCGGTCAATGGTGCCAGCTACTCTTTCGCAGGGCCGCCTGCCTTCAATCTGGCCGCCTTCAATGCGCAGGCGGGCACGGGATCAATGTACATCACGCTCACCTACATGATCGAGCTTAACACCACGGATGCGACGGATGCCGTGGGTGTGATCGGGGTGCGTCTCGTCCCGGACAACACGCCATGAAAACGCTGCTGCCGCTTCTCCTGCTCGTGGGTGCGCCGCTGCTGCATGCAGTGGAGGGTGGCGTGCATGGTCGCGTGTACGGTCAGGATGCGAGTGGGGCGAATCTCGGGCCGGTGGCAAATGCCAGCATCGTGCTGAGTTCTGATTCGGGCGCTGCCGCAGCGACGGTGACGACCAACGAGAGCGGCTATTACCAGATCGCCACGCTGGCGGCGGGGGCGTATCGCTACAAGGTCACGGCGGCCGGATTTCGGAATGAGGATGCGAATCGCGGCTTTGCCATGCCGCAGGACACCCGCGAGTTTGTGCATGATTTTCTTCTCACTCAGGAGGCCAAGGCAGGAGCCCTGCCTGTGCAGGCAAATCAGGTGATGCCTGCCGTGCATGGGCGTGTGTATGGTCAGTCGGAGAAAGGAGAAAACCTCGGGCCGCTGCCAGGAGCCAAGGTGGAGCTGCTGACTGGTAAAGGCGGCGCGGTGGTGGCTGCGGCGACGGCATCTGCGCCCGGTGGATATTATGAGATCAAGCACCTGCCGCCAGCGGACTACGCCTACCGTGTGACGGCGGAGGGTTTTACGCCGGAGGATGCGGGGCGCGGCTTCATCGTGCCTAAAGGATCGCTGGAGTACGTGCATGATTTCATTCTCTCCAAGACACCGCCCAAGCGGGACCGCTGTGAACTGGCAGTGATCGTGGTCAAGCGCATCGATGGCGGTGGCAGCAACTCCAAGGATGCTGCGCGGGTGCCGGTGCCGAATGCGCGGCTCGTGCTGCAGCCTGCCGGAAAGCTGCCCACGCCGCTGAACCAGCCCTTTGTGACGGATGTGAAAGGCGAGTACAGGGCCAAGGATCTTGCCGAGGGAAACTACACCGTCGCGATCGACGCCGCAGGTTGTGAGCCGTTCAACGGAGCACTGGCTGTCAAGTGCGACAAGGATGGAGACGTGATCTTTGAACTCAGCCCCTGCAACGAGATCCTGCACAGCTATGTGCGCGTGATGCTGAGCGATGGCTGGGGGGCATCTCCCCAGGCGAAGTCTGCGGCGGAGCGTGCGTATCAGCGTGCGCTCAAGGCGGACGCGCGCGACTGCGGCGTGAACTACGCCAGCGCACTCACGCAGCTCAGTGCAGGGGATTATGCTGCAGCGCAGCAGGGGCTCGCAGCGGCCATCGGCAAAAAGAGCGACAGCGCCGGCTGGGATCGCGCGTGCGAGGCGCGGCTGTGGATGAACCTGTGCCTGCACCAGCCAGTGCAGGCCGTGCGGGAGATTCGCTCGCTGGCGCACAACCACTACTCCACCCGCGCGGCCACTCCTGCAGCGCGGGACACGGTGCATGTTTGCGGCATCGGTCTGGGGCTGATCAAGGGGCCGTGGCATGATCAGGTGGCTGCAGGTGAGGCGGCGCTGCTGGAAAGCGAACTGTTGACCGCTTTGAAGGGAGAGCTGCAGAGCGAATGTGTGAAGGCGCGCGATCACGTGGCCGCCGAATATGGCAAACTCAAAGCGGCCGAGGAAGCTGCGCGCAAGACCCTGCTGGCGGACGTGATGGAAAAGCGCAATGCCGAGATAGCCCGGCTGGCGGAGCGTCAGGCGGACATCAGCAAAGAGGTGGCTGCGCTGGATCCGGACATCCAGGAACTGCAGGCCACGGTGGCGCAGTTTGATCAGCGGTATCGCGTGCAGGTGGCGGGCTTCATGCAGCAGCAGCAGGCCAATGCCGCGCAGCTGCAGGCGCTGAATGCCCGGATGCAGCAGGTCTCAGCCTGCATGATGCAGGATCAGGCAAAAATGCAGGCTGTCTCGCAACCGCAGATGCCGACCACCAACATGCGTCCGGGGATGATGCCACCCGGAGCCGGAGCGCAGGCGGTGATGGTGGAGATCCAGCAGCATCAGGCGGAGCTCCAGCAGATCCGCCAGCAGATGCAGGTCATCCAAAATCAGAATGTGGTGCTGGGCACCAGCATCGCGAACGAGCAGACGCAGTTCAACCGCAACGCAGGCGCAGCCCAGGCGAGCCTGAACACCAAGCTGGGGCGTCGTGGTGTGCTGACTCAGGAGTATGATACGCTGGATCAGCGGCGCACGGCCCCCTTTGATCCCGCTGCCTACAGCACTCCGGAGATCGATGATCTCGTGCGCCGTGAGCATGCGCTGAAAACCTACCGCGACCTCCCGCTGGAGGTGCGCCGGGAGGAGCTGCTGACGCAGTACAGCTGTGGTGCGGAAAATGAACCCAAACGTGATGCGAACACGGCCCGGGGCATCGGCATCAAGGAGGCGCCTTTCATGGCCACCCGGGCTGCCGCGCCGAGAGCAGAGGCACCGCCAATCACCATGCGTGCACAGCCTGCGGCAGAAGGCGCTGCCATGCCGTCAGCGTCCCAGCGGCCACCACCCGCTGTTTCCAGGCCGCCTGCCGCGAGCGGAACTCCGGCGGACATCGTCATGACCAACAATTACAAGGCGGCAGTACGTATTTTCAGCCTTGCGCCCGGGTCTGACAACGAACTGCTGGTGCGTACTTTGGAAGCTGGCGAGGAGGCGATGATTCCCGCACGAATTGATCAGACGCTGATCATCCGCACCACCAGTGGCGCGCGTGAACTGCAACGCCACAAGGTGGTCAAGAAGCTGGAGGTGCTGAAGGTGGGCGAAGCGCCGCCGCAGTAATGCTGCATGCTGTGGAGCGCTACGCATGCCGTCCTTTGAAGGTCAGCTCTGCGACGCCGGACTTGTCGAGTCCACCGAGACCGAGAGAGACCATCTTGTCATACTGTGCCTTGGTGGCATCGTTAAGAGGCAGGCTGAGGCCCACGGTCTTGGCCACGTCGGCGGCGATGCCGCTGTCCTTGGCAGCGTGCTCGGCGGAGAACCAGCAGTCGTGCTCGCGCGCCACCATGTCGGCGCTGTCGGTTTCCAGCACACGGGAGTTGGCTCCGGTCTGGCTGAAGACCTCGCGAATCATGCTCAGGTCATGCCCCAGTGCGGCGGCCAGGCCCAGGCCCTCGGCCAGGCCGGCGGTGTTGATGTTCATGACCATGTTCACCAGGGCCTTCACCTCAGCGGCGCGGCCGGGGCCGCCGATGAAACGGCGGTTCACGCTCATCTGCTCGATCATCGGCTGCACCTGGTTGTAGATGGCCTCGTCTCCGGCGAGCATGAGGTAGAGCTTGCCTTCGCGTGCATGGCTGATGGAGGAGGCCATGCAGGCCTCCAGGCTGTGAGCGCCTGCTTTTTCAGCGGCGGCATACACCTCGCGGTGGATGGCGGGGGAAAGGGTGGCGCAGTTGATGAAGATCCTGCCCTTGGCGTTGGTCAGCAGGTTGTCGCCGCTGCCGAGGAAGATGGCGCGCATGGCGGCGTCGTTCGTCACCACGGTGAAGATGACATCCGCAGCGGCGGTGACGTCGGCGAGGCTGGTGCAGGCTTTGCAGCCGAGCTCGGCAGCCAGTTCGGCGGCGGCCTGGGTGTTCACATCGAGCACGGCAGTGACGCTGAAGCCACAATCTTTGAGACGACGGGCCATGTTGGCCCCCATTTTACCGACTCCGACAAATGCAATGGTCTGGGACATGAGGGGGTAGCTCTTGGTTGGATTTTACTATTATGTTGTAGTGATGCATGCTGGCATCTAGACGTCAAGTGTACGACGGTTCTCCCTTGTTTAAGAAATCGTGTTCTCCGACACCTTAGGTATAGACAGAGTGCTTTTCGCACAGACTCTCCCGAAGAGATGCTTGAATCCTAGTGAGGATAAGTTATTCACAATTGAAAGCGTTATTGTTAACAATTAATGTGAAAAAAGATTTACATATCTTAACCAATTCCGATAACGTCCTTCACTAGTTCTTGGCGTGATCGTTCTCCATTATTATCACTGTTGAATATGCTCTGCAGATTCATTGAAAAGATTTTGCATCTGTTCGAGCAACTGGGAGAGGCGTTGATTGAGCTTCTTGATGTGAAGAGTGATGAGGCGCGAAGCCAAATCGTGCGCTGGATGCTGGTTGCATTCACTACAATGGTAGTGGCTGTGATTGTGGCAGTGGTTCTTCTTAGTGGAATGCATGAGCTGGATGCGAAGCTTAAATTGATCGAACGGTATGTTGGTGTAATGACTCCGATTCTAGTAGCCATCGGTTCAGTTGCTTGGACGTGTGTGAAGGTTTGGCGGAAGCTAGTTTCAATAAACAAGAAGAAATCGATGAAAAATAAGCCCTTTAGTCCAAGGGGGCATGTACTAGCAACTGGCGATGAAGAGATGGATTCTGAAGTGTTGTGGCGAGAAACCAGTGATTTTGTGGAAAAACTTGGCGAGGATGTCGGCATCTCCGGCAAAAAACAGTGGACATTGTTTGACCGCAATGGCCTCGTATTTGCGAGTTTACGTGACCCCGATGAAAAACAGTCTCTGCAAATCAATGTGATATTGATAATGACGAAGGCAGAGCAAAAAAACTGAGTGGTAACAGATTGGTGCAGCTTGTTAAGCGACGGACTGAGTGGGTGGCTACATTCACGTTGTTTCGGCGAGGAGATCTGAAGGCTTTTAAGAGCTGGCTCAGAAAAGCTTACGAACAAGCCGACCAGAAGTGAGGGCGATAAGCAGCGCGGCATGTGTTGCGCTCATGGGAGCAAAAGACCGACTGACTTGGCAAGAAGGTAATGGCTCGTGCATAAAATCGAATAACTGCGCATGCGATCAACGAGTAAAGTGCGTTGATTTGCGGGAAATGCGATTCGCAACGGGGCTGCATGATGCCTGAAAAGTACGCTTATTATCACCTGGTCAAAGGACTTTCAAATCGTGATCCATGCATCCCCGATTTATTCTGTTGTCATTTTGCCAACGTGAAAAAACGGTTTACTTGAACTCTGGATAAAACGGATTGTGCGCCTTTTCCTCTCCGACTGTCGTCATGGGACCATGGCCGGGGCAGATGACGGTGTTGTCTGGCAGTGAGAAGATTTCTTTGCGGTTGGTGGCCAGGGCATCGGCATAGGACACCATGCCGCCACCCATGCTGGAGGCAAAGAGGGCGTCTCCCACCACGGCCACGAGGCGCTTCAGGCCAGTGACGACGTAGGTGATGCCGCCCTTCGAGTGGCCCCAGGTGCTGCGCGGCTCGATGCTCAGGCCGCCGGATTCCCAGGATTCGGTGTCGCCGAGCTGGAAGGTCTTGGCTCCGGCGCAGGGCTCTTTCTCGTTCACAAAGACGGTCACGGCACCATCGGCGGAAAGCTTGGCCAGATCGGCGATGTGGTCCGTGTGCGTGTGGGTGATGAAGATGAGGCTGAGGTTGAGCCCCTTGCGCTGGATGAAATCGATCATCGGTCCGGCATCAGCTCCGGTGTCAAAGGCCACCGCGTTTTTGGTTTCGGAATCCCACACGAGGTAGGAGTTCACCGTCATGTCGTGGTAGGTGGTGTTGAACTGCTCCACCCCGATCAATGTCACGGGCAGGGGACGCCATTCGTTGTGCGCCATGGCCACTAGGGCCAGGCCGTCGAGCTGCAGGTGGGGGGCGATCTTGCGCAGCACGCGGTCGTCCACCTTGCCGTTTTTGGCTTCGGCGATTTCTGCGGCGCTGATGCCGGAGGCGGTCGCGAGGTCGGCGTCGCTGATGCCCAGGCCGCGCATGGATTTGGCGATTACATCATTGAAAAGGTCTTCGAGAGGGATCTGCATGGGGGCCGATTCAAGGCGTTTTGGCACCGGATGGCAAGGGCTATGTGCCGTTGGGGGCCGGGATCAAACTTGTCAGCGGCGAGTCCTTGCCTCCTGCGGAGTCGCAAGTAACATCGGCGCGCCATGACCGATCTCGACATCCGTGAAATCCACTTTCTGCGCGGCCCCAACATCTGGACCAACGACCCCGTGATGGAAGCCTGGGTGGATCTGGGCGGCCTGAAGGACACCTCGTCAGACATCGTCCCCGGATTCTCCGAGCAGATCAAGAAGTGGTTTCCCGGCATGATCGAGCACCGCTGCAGCATCGGCGAGCGCGGCGGCTTCTTTCAGCGTCTGGACACCGGCACCTGGCCGGGGCACATCCTGGAGCACGTGACGCTGGAGCTGCAGACGCTGGCCGGGAACACCGTCGGCTTTGGCAAAGCACGCGAGACCTGCGTGGAGGGGTTGTACAAAGTGGTGATCGAGTATCTGGATGAAAACGTGGCCGAGGCCTGCCTGCATGAGGCGCGTGAGATCCTGCTGGCCGGATATGCCGGGAAGGACTACGACATCGAGGACGCCGTGGCGCGCATGAAGCGTGTGGTGGACCGCAATGCCCTAGGCCCCAGCACCAGTGCCATCATTGCCGCCGCGCAGCAGCGGGGCATCCCTTTCCGCCGGTTGCGTACCGGGCGCAGCCTGGTGCAGCTGGGCCAGGGTGCCAGCCAGCGCCGCATCTGGACGGCGGAGACCGACCGCACGGGGGCCATTGCCGAGCACATCGTGCAGGACAAAGACCTGACCCGCCAGCTGCTCAAAAAAGCCGGCGTGCCCGTGCCTGAGGGGCGTGTGGTGGCCAATCCTGAGGACGCCTGGGACGCGGCTGAGGACATCGGCCTGCCCGTGGTCGTCAAGCCGCAGGATGCCAACCACGGCCGCGGCGTGTTCATCAATCTGACCACGCGTGAGCAGATCGAGAGCGCCTTTCCGACCGCCGCCAATGAAGGCGATGGCGTGATGGTGGAGCGCTTCATTCCTGGCAATGACCATCGCCTGCTGGTGGTAGGCGGCCAGCTCATCGCCGCCAGCCGTGGCGACCATGCCGTGGTCGTGGGCAACGGCGCCGACACCATCGCCACCCTGGTGGAAAACCAGCTCAACACCAACCCGCTGCGCGGTGCGAGCGACTTCTGCCCCTGGTCCAAGATCGACACCGAGGAGTGGGACCCCGCGATCCTCTCCGAGCTGGACAAGCAGGACTACCAGCCGGACTCGATCCCCAAGGACGGCGTGCGTGTGCTGATCTCCCGTTTTGCCAACTGGTCCACGGAGGTCACCGGTCTGGTGCATCCTCGCAACCGCGATCATGTGACCATCGCCGCGCAGGTGGCGGGGCTGGACATCTGCGGCATCGACGTGGTGTGCACGGACATCAGCAAGCCGCTGGAGGAGCAGGGCGGAGCCGTGGTGGAGCTGAATGCCAGCCCGGGTCTCGTCATGCATCTGCGCCCGGCCACAGGTGAAGTGCGCCCCGTGGGAGAGGCCATCATCGACATGATGTTCCCCGAAGGTAAAAATGGGCGTATCCCGGTGATCGGGGTAACGGGCACGCACGGCAAAACCACCACCGTCAAGCTGCTGGCCCATCTGATGAAGGCCACGGGCAAATACCTCGGGGTCTGCCACAGCGAGGGCCTGCAGTTTGGAGATCGCTTTTCCGCCACCAAGACCGGTGACCGCTCCAGCGGCACACGCGGTGTGCTGCTGCACCCGTGGACTGAGCTGGCCATCTGCGAGACCAGCGCGGAGTCCGTCATTCTCGAAGGTCTGGGCTACGACCGCTGCCAGATCGGCGTGGTGCTCAATGTGGGTCCCGAGCACCTGGGACTGGGCTACACCGACACGATGGAAAAGATGGTGAAGGTGAAGCGCTGCGTGGTGGATGTGGTGCTGCCGGAAGGCGTGGCTGTGCTGAATGCGGACGACGCCCTGGTGGCCGAGATGGCCGAGTGCGAGCACTGCCTGGCCAGTGTGATGTTCTTCTCCCATGTGGCGGACAATTCGATCGTCGCTGCGCATCGCGAAAAAGGTGGGAAGGCCCTCTTTGTGAAGGACGACGCCATCGTGCTTGCGGAGGGTGACAAGGAGCGGGTGCTCTGTGCTCTGAGCGCCGTGGCACTGCCACACGCCGGGCACTTCCAGTTCAATCTCCAAAACGTCCTCGGCGCCGTGGGTGCTGCGTGGGCCTATGGCCTGCCAGACCAGACGATCGTCGAAGGGCTGGGCAGCTACGCCTGATCCGTGAGCCTTCGTCAGCCCCCTGCGGGCTGACGGAGCATGAGGGGCTAGAGCCTGATGTAGATCTTGCGCCGGTACATCCAAAAGGCCACCAGCCAGAAGAGGGCAAAGGTGCAGGCACCAATGGTGACCGGCTGCAGCTCCGGGCCGAAGATCTGGAAAATGCGAGTGCCAAAGTGCTGCCGCAGGGTGGCGGAGCACCACACATCCAGGGTGTGCCGCATCACGTAGAAGGCCAGGGAGTTCACGCCCACCACAAGGAAGGGGAAGGCCCAGTCCCGCCGCTGTTTAATGTCCACGATGTGGTACAATCCGGAGAGGATCAGCAGGCTGCAGCCGCCGCTGAAGAAGACCCAGGCCGGAGTCCAGAGCCGCTTCACGATGGGGCAGATGCCGCCAAAGTGAAGGGCAAAGCTGAAAGCCAGGAAGGAGAGGCCGGCAATCCAGAGCTTTCGCGTGGGATTCCCTCCCTGCTTGAGCCAGGTGCCCGCCATCAGGCCCAGGGTGATGGTGGCGATGGTGGGGATGAAATTCAACGTGGTGTAGCCGCCGAGATAGCCCACATAGGGGCGCTCGCGCGGGAATTGATTGAGCAGCCACATGTCGAAACTCCAGCCGGCGTTGCGGTTGTGGTTCCAGTGCGCGTAGAAGCCGGTGAAGTCATGCTGCCAGCCCTCCGGGGTGTTGAAAGCCTGCGGGTCCGCATGCGGCGGTAACACGGGGTAGAGGGCGTAGATAAGCCAGGTGCCTATGAGGATGGATGAAAACCAGATCCAGCGTGTGCGCTCCGTGCAGTAGGCCAGGGCAAAGACCGCCATGTAGCCCAGCCCGGTCTGCGTCAGCGTTTCATCAAACGTCCAGTGCGTGATGTCGTGGTCCACGCTGCGCAAAAAAATGCCCAGCAGGATGAGCGCCACGGAGCGCCATAGCGCATGCAGCGTGGTGTGCCACTGGGACTGTCCCTTGTTCTTGCGGGATGATACGGAGAACACCATCGACGCCCCGGTGAGGAAGGCGAAGGACGGATGGATCAGGTCATTGAGAGAGCAGCCCACCCAGGGGATGTGGGACGAGTGATGTCCCAGAAACTGCCAGATCATGCTGTCCGGAAACTGCCTGGCCACCTCGTCCAGCTCCAGCAGGCGCAGCCCCAGCAGAAACATGACGATGCCGCGATAGACATCCAGGGAACCGATACGTACGTACGTTGCGGGAGAACTCGTGTTCAAGCAGGGGCGTTAATAGTAGTGCTCCAGCTTGCGTTTGCTCACGCGGTCGAGGCTGGGGACACTCGGTATTAGATAGCGAGTGTTTCGTCTGTCCACTATTACCATTCTGCCGTGGCCGAGATTTTGGATGCTTTCATCCGTCTCCACTTCAAACGTGGTGTCTCCACGATCCGTGGTCACATGCCACTGGTGGCCGTCTGCCATGCGCACGATGCGGTGGATCACCTGGATGATGGGCACGAAGTCGCGGCGGGCTAGTGCGCTGAGCAGCAGTGAGCGGGAGGGCTCTGGCAGTGCCTGCGGGTCCTCCACACAAAGGATTTCACGTGAGTTTTCGGACTGGATGGAGATCCAGTGATCCTTCTCAGTGAGAGGGAACATCTTGGCGGGATGCACGTTGACGTGCCGCGTGCCGCCGGGGGCGATGAGGATGAGGCGGCCGAGGGCGTCCTGCTCAAAGGAGATGTCTGGCGGTGGCTGCGTGCTCATGCGTTGTTCACCTCCAGCATGGCCTGGTGCAGGCGGGCATAGCTGCCGCTGCGCTCAAGCAGTTCTTCATGCGTGCCGATCTCCTTGATGCGCCCTTCTTCGATGACCACCAGACGGTTGGCCTTGCGCAGGGTGCCCAGGCGGTGGGCGATGGCGATGGTGGTGCGGCCTTTCACGAGGTGGTCCAGCGCGGCCTGGATCTCGCGCTCGGTCTCCGTGTCCACGGCGGAGGTGGCCTCATCCAGGATCAAAATAGCGGGGTCCACAAGCAGTGCACGGGCGATGCTGATGCGCTGCCGCTCGCCGCCGGAGAGCGCCTGGCCGCGTTCTCCCACCATGCTGTCGTAGGCGTCCGGCAGGCGCATGATGAAGTCGTGCGCACGCGCCGCACGCGCGGCGGCCACGATCTCCGCACGTGTGGCCTCCGGCTTTCCATAAGCGATGTTTTCCGAGATGGTGCCGTAGAAGAGATAAGGCTCCTGCAGCACGAGGCCGAGGTTCCGGCGGTAGGCCATGACGTCGATCTCGCTGAGGTTATGGCCGTCCACCAGCACAGCGCCTTCGCTTACCTCAAAGAATCGGCAGGCCAGGTTCACCAGCGTGGTCTTGCCAGCGCCGCTGGGGCCCACAAAGCCCACCATCTCCCCGGGGGCGATTTTGAGGTTGATGCCGCGGATGATCTCGCGCGAGCCGTGGCGGAATTTCACATCCTTGAACTCGATCTCCCCGCGCAGACGGCCTACCTTGATGGGATTGAGCTGCGCCGGTACATCCGGCTTCACATCCAGCACGTCAAAGATGCGGTGTGCACTGGCGGCGGCGCGCTGCATGGATGCGGTGAAGCGGCTCATCGAGTCCATGCGCTCGTAGAAGCTGCTGATGTAAAGCACGAAGCCCGTCAGCACCCCCACCGTGATGCTGTCATGCGCCACGCTCCAGGCGCCCACGGCCCAGACGATGAGCAGGCCGATGTCCGTGAGCAGCTTGATCATGGGCGTGAAGAAGGACCAGGTCTTGTTCACGCGGTCGTTGGTGTCAAAGATGTGCTTGTCCGCGATGCGGAAGCGCTCGATCTCCCGCTGCTCCTGCGCAAAGGCCTTCACCACGCGCACGCCGGGGATGGTGTCTGCCAGTACGCTGGTCAGCTGGCTGCCCGCACGGCTGGCGGCGGCAAAGCCACCGCGCAGGTACTCGCGCACACGCTGCACCATCCAGGCGATGACGGGCACCGGGCCCAGCGCGGCCACGGCCAGCAGGGGATTGATGCTGAAAAGAATGACCGCCGTGAAGAGGAACTGCAGCACATCGCAGAAGAAGTCGATGAAGTTCACCGAGATGAACAGGGAGAGGTGCTCCGTGTCCGAACTGATGCGGGAGATGAGGTCCCCGGTACGCTTGCGGTTGAAGTAGGTCAGGGAGAGCTTCTGCAGGTGCTCAAAGGTCTCCCGCCGCATGCGGCTGGTCACCAGCTCGGCGATTCGCGCCACCACAAAGGTCTTGCCCCAGTTCAGCGCCCAGGTCAGCAGCGCGGCCAGCGCCAGGGCGGAGATGAACATATAGACCTTGTGCACATGCACATGCTCCGTCTGGCTCTGCAGCGGGATCAGCACATCATCCACAAGGGACATCGTCAGCCAGGGGGCGATCATCTGCGCCCCCGTGCTGGCCATGGTCAGAGTCAGCCCCAGCAGCAGCAGGCGGTACCACGGTCGGCAGAAGGTCAGCAGGCGGAAGAGGGGCTTGGCAGCGGGAATGTTGGCGCCGTCGGAAACTTCAGAGTCAAAAAGCTCGTCTTCCTCTTCCTCGGCTGCTTCGGCGCTGCCGGTTTCTGCGATGGTGTCCTCTCCACTGAGGATGCGGCACTGTTCGCGGAAGCGTGCTACAAAGGCCTCCGCCTGGCGCAGGCAGCCGGAGGTGACACGCCACTGACCCAGCAGCGTGCCCCCGCCTATGAGGTGCAGGGCGATGGTGGCCCCCATCTCCTCCAGTTTGAACTCCTGCAGTTCCGCCAGCTTCCAGGAGACAAAGCGCGGCTGCCTGGTGCCGGAGTCTTCGAAATGCAGCAGGCGGGTGTTGGTCAGTACGATGAGGCCGTGCCGGAAGTGCAGTCCGGCATCCAGGTCCGTCATCAGACGGGCCACCGTGCGCTCCCCGGATGCCAGTCTGGATTCGGCATGCTGAAGCAGGAGATCGGGAAGGTCTTGGAGGTAGGAAAGCGGCAAGTGGGAGGGAGACGGATCGTAAAACCGCTGAACGTCCCGTGTTAGGAGAGCTTGTCAAACTGACGCGGTTATTTCCCAAAGCTGGCGCAACCAGTCTGAGGCTGACTGGTTTAAGGCCGATCTTTCCCTTGACCTTGCGCAGGTCTGAGGACTATTCCGCGACTCCATTTTCCTGCTTGCCAAACTCTGCTCCATCCAGCGAACTCCGCTCCACCCAAGTGCGCAAAATCCTGGCTCTGCGCGGCCCCAACCTCTGGGCCCGTGAAACGGTCCTCGAGTGCAGGGTGGAATTTCCCGAACTGTCCGACTACGTGACCAACTGGCGCTCCTGGCTGCTCTCCTGGCTGCCGGTACTGGAGCCGCAGCTCAGCTCCATCGATGCGACTCCGCAGCCTGATGCGCTGGCCGCCTTGCTGCTGCACATCACGCTCAATCTCCAAAGCCGCTCCGATCTGCAGCTGAGCTTTGGCAAGATCATGCCCACCTCCGAGCTGCGGACTTACCGCATCATCATTCAGTATGATGAGGAGGCGGTGGCGCGCCCTGCGTTTGAGCTGGCCCGCCGCATGGTGGACGCCGCCCTTTTCGGCCAGACGATGGACGTAAACGCCGCCATCACGGAGCTGAATGACCTGGCCAATGACATCTGCCTGGGGCCCAGCACCCGTGCCATGGCGGACGCCGCCCGCGTGCGTGGCATCCCGGTCACCCGCCTCACGGAAGGCAGTCTGGTGCAGCTGGGCTGGGGCTCCAAGCAGCGGAAAATCCTGGCTGCCGCCACCAGTCAGACGAGCGCGATCGCCGAGGACATCGTGCAGGACAAGGACTTCACCCTCCGCATGCTCAATGAGATCGGCCTGCCCGTGCCGCAGGGCCGCCCGGTGAAGAATGCCGAGGATGCCTGGGCCGCCGCCAATGAGCTGGGTCTGCCGGTGGTGGTAAAACCGCTGGATGGCAATCAGGGCCGTGGTGTGGCGCTTAATTTGTACACCCGTGAGCAGGTGGTCACCGCCTATGCGGCCGCCCGTGAGGAAAGCCGCTCTGTCATTGTGGAGCAGTTTGCCGAAGGGGAGGACTACCGCGTGCTCGTGATCGGCAGGGAGCTCATCGCAGCCTCCCGTCGTTACCCGGCGCATGTGATCGGAGACGGTGAGCACACCATTCAGGAACTCGTGGCCGAGAAAAACCGCGATCCGCGCCGTGCCGCCGACCACGCCGCCGCGCTGAGCCGCATCCGCATTGATGCCGTGGCGCTGGCCGTGCTGGCGGAACAGGGCGTTACGCCTGAGTCCATTCCTGAAAAGGACCGCATGATCCTCATCCGCCGAAATGCCAACCTCAGCACCGGCGGAACGGCGGTGGACTGCACCGCCGAGGTGCATCCCACGATCTGTGCCGCTGCCGTGGAAGCCGCCCAGATGGTCGGGCTGGACATCTGCGGGCTGGACATGATCGCCCCGGACATCACCCAGCCGCTGAGCCCCAAAAACGGAGTCATCATCGAGCTGAACGCACGCCCTGGCCTGCGCATGCATCTTTATCCCTCCGAGGGCGAAGCCCGCCCGGTGGGCAAGGCGGTGATCGACACCATGTTTGCCCCCGGCTGCCGTGGCCGCATCCCCATCGTGGCCGTGACCGGGGTGAATGGCAAGACCACCACCACGCGCTTCATCGCGCACCTGCTGACGCAGAACAAGTGGCGCGTGGGCATGACGAGCACGGACGGCGTTTTCGTCGGCTCCCGCATGATCGACAGCGGCGACTGCAGCGGCCCCAAGAGCGCACGCAGCATCCTCTCCTATCCGCTGTGTGATGCTGCCGTGCTGGAAACCGCCCGTGGCGGCATCCTGCGCGAGGGGCTGGCCTTTGACCATTGTGACGTGGCCGTGGTGACCAACATCGGCTGCGGCGACCACCTGGGCATCAATGACATCAACACCCCCGAGCAGCTGGCCGAGGTGAAGCAGTGCATCGTGGCTGCCGTGCCAGCAGACGGCCATGCCGTGCTGAATGCCGCCGACCCTCTGGTGGTGAAAATGTCTGAAACCTACCCGCGCAAGACCATCTTCTTTGCCCTGGATGGCGAAAACGCCGTCATCGTGCGGCACCGGATCAAAGGCGAGCGTGCCATTTTTGTGCGTGATGGCAGCATCGTCCGCGCCAACGGCCCTAATGAGGACGTCTTCATGTCGCTGAGCGAGGTGCCCCTCACTCGCGGCGGACGCATCGGCTTCCAGGTGGAGAACACGCTGGCCGCCGTGGCCGCAGCCTGGGCGCTGGGCATTGAGGATGATCTTATCCGCCAGGGCGCACGCAGCTTTGTGCCCAGCCTGGATCAGAACGCCGGACGCTTCAACGTGCTGGACCTGAAGGGCATCACCGTCATCGTGGACTACGGCCACAATGTGGATGCTCTCCGCGCTTTGCTGGACGGGCTGCGCCAGTTTGACAATGCACGCCGCATTGTGGTGTACAGCTCCGCCGGCGACCGCCGGGACAGCGACATCATCGAACAGGGCCGCATGATCAGTGCTGAATTTGATGAAGCCTGGCTCTACGAGGGGGACTACGTTCGCGGGCGCGAGTCCGGCGAGATCATGAAGCTGCTCGCCCAGGGGCTGGAAAACGCCGTGCGCACCCGGCGCGTGGAGTCCATCATCGGCCATCTGAAATCGGTGGATCTGGCGCTGGAGTCCGCGCAGGCGGGGGATCTGGTGATGATCCAGGCGGATACGGCGGATGAAACTGTGCAGTACCTGAAGGAAAAATACGGTGCTCAGTAGCGTGTGTGGTAATCGCTTGCCACAGCACGCAGGATTCGGCTACTAGGAGGTGTTAATACCCCTCATGACCACGACGACCGCCATCATCCTTAGCATTGCCTCCGGCTATCTTTGCGGCTCGGTGCCGTTTGGCTACCTCGCAGGACGGCTCAAAGGAATCGACATCCGCCAGCATGGTAGCGGCAACATCGGGGCCACCAATGCCATCCGCGTGCTGGGGAAGGGGATCGGCATTCCGGTCTTCATTCTCGACATGGTCAAAGGCTGGCTGCCAGTGTGGCTGGCGGCGGGCTGGATCGCCCAGACGGGGGCCGTGCCTGAGGTGGTTTCCATTGGCAAGGTGCTGGCTGGCTTTGCCGCTGTGCTCGGCCACATGTTCACCTTCTGGCTGGGATTCAAAGGCGGCAAGGGCATCGCCACGACCGGCGGTGTGCTCTTTGGCATTTCCAAGGCGGGTATGCTCGGCGGCTGGATCGGCTTCCTGACCTTTCTCTTTGCCTTCCGCTATGTGTCGCTCGGCTCGCTGGCGGCAGCGGTGGGCGTGCCCACGGCCATGGCCATTCAGATGTATCGTGAGGGGCAGTGGGACTTTGTGCTTCTCGGCTTTGGCATCGTGGTCATGATCCTGGCCTTTGTCCGCCACCGCTCAAACATCCAGCGCCTGCTGGCAGGCACGGAGAACAAGGCCTTCACCAAAAAGAAGCCGCAGTCATGATCCAGAGCGCCACAGTCATCGGTGCCGGGAGCTGGGGCACTGCATTAGCCGCGCTGTTGTCATGGCGCGGCCTGGACGTGCAGTTCTGGGGCCGAGATGCCGAGCTGATGGCGCAGATCCGCGACACGCGCCGCAGCACCCGCTATCTGCCGGATCTGGAGCTGCCATCGCAGGTGCGGGTGACGTCGGATCTCGCCGCGCTGCAGCCTGCGGACATGCTCGTTTTTGTCATCCCATCCAAGGCCATGCTCAGCACGGCGCAGCTCGTGGCGCAGAGCGGCGCAGCTGCACGTGCCAAGGTGCTGGTGTCATGCTCAAAGGGCATAGAGCTGGAAACCGGCCGCCGCATGAGCGAGCTCATTGGCTCCGCGATTCCCGGCGTGCCGCTGGCGGTGCTCACCGGGCCTAACCACGCTGAGGAAGTGGCGCGCCAGATGGCCACCGCCGCTGTGGTGGCCTGCGCGGACGGAGAAATCGCCAAAGCGGTGCAGGCCTGCTTCACGCTGCCGTTCTTCCGCAGCTACACCACCGACGACATCGTGGGCGCTGAATGGGCCGGAGCCATGAAGAACCCCTATGCCATCGCTGCTGGCATCGCCCACGGGCTGAAGATGGGGGACAACACCCTCGCTGCGCTCGTCACCCGCGCACTGGCGGAAATGGTGCGCCTGGGCGTGGCCGAAGGCGGCAAGGTCGAGACCTTTTATGGACTCAGCGGTGTGGGCGACCTCATGGGCACCTGCTATTCCGAGCACAGCCGCAATCACCGCGTGGGCATGATGCTGGGGCAGGGCAGGCCGCTGGATGAGATCATTTCCAGCACCCGTATGGTGGCCGAGGGCGTGCTGAACACCGCCAGCCTGCACCGTGCCGCCCAGGCACGCGGCGTGCGCATGCCGCTGCTGGATGAGATCAACGCCGTGCTGCACGAGGGCAAGTCGCCCAAGGAAGGAATGCGCGCGCTGTTTTCACGCGATCCCCGACCGGAGGCAGATTGATTTTCCATGGCTGATACAAACGGTTACGAACTCCTCGACAGCGGCTCCTTCCAGAAGCTGGAGCGCTTTGGCAATGTGGTGCTCTCACGGCCCTGCGCGCAGGCGGTCTGGCGGCAGACGCTGTCCAAGGCGGACTGGCAGCAGGTGACAGCCACCTTTTTCCGCGACGGCGGCAACCAGTGGCGCGGACGTGACAAACTGCCCGAGACGTGGGTGATCGAAGTGGACGGCACCAAATTCCAGCTCAGCTCCACCGATTTTGGCCATCTGGGCATCTTCCCCGAACAGCGCGACCAGTGGCGTCGCATCCGCACGGTGTGCTCGGAATATGCCAAAAAGCACAACCGCCCGGCGCGTGTACTCAACCTCTTTGCCTACTCCGGCGGCAGCACGCTGGCCGCTGCGCATGCGGGTGCTGAGGTGTGCCATGTGGACGCCTCCAAAGGCATGGTGGACTGGGCGCGCAAGAACGCAGCCATCAATGGCCTGGAAGAGAAGCCGGTGCGCTGGATCGTGGATGACGTGACGAAGTTTCTGGAGCGCGAGCTGCGGCGTGACCGTCAGTACGACCTGCTCATCCTCGACCCGCCCAGCTATGGTCGTGGGGCCAAAGGGGAGGTCTTTAAAATCGAAAACGACCTGCCTCCGCTGCTCACGCTGCTGGGCAGGCTCATCTCTCCCCAGCCGCTGGGGGTGCTGCTCTCCTGCCACACGCCGGAGCTCACGCCCATCTCCCTGCATCATCTGCTGCTGCAGCAGTTTGGCCGCAGCGGCGGCAAGGTGGAGCAGGGCGAAATGCAGCTGCGCGGCGGCACCAGTGTGCTGCCTGTGCCCAGTGGCAGCTATGCGTGGTGGCTGGCTGATTGAGCATTCGACATTCCTCCTCCGGCATCCGACACTGCCGCAATGCTCGCCTTTTTCCTCCGCCGCGCCTTCAGCAGCGTGATCGTGATCTTCTGTGTGATCTCGATCACCTTTGTGCTGGCGCGGATCACTCCGGGCGGCCCTTTTGACAAGGAGAAAGAGCCGCCGAAGCATGTGAAGGAGGCGCTGGAGAAAAAGTACAAGCTCAGCGGCACCCTGTGGCAGCAGTACACCTCCTATGTCTCCTCGCTGGCGCATCTGGACCTGGGGCTTTCCACCAAATACCGCGACTGGAGCGTAGCCGAGCTGCTGAAGCAGAAGATGCCCAATTCCTTTGCGCTGGGCGCACTGGCCTTTGTGATCGCGAGCTGTGCCGGTGTCACGCTCGGTAGTTTGGCGGCGATGAAGCGCGACACCTGGATCGACCGCTCCGCCATGTTCGGTGCGCTGTTGACCATCTCCATCCCGTCCTTCATCAGCGGGCCGTTTTTGATCGCCATCTTTGCGCTCGGGCTGGGCTGGCTGCCGGTGGGCGGCTGGGGCACGCTGCAGCAGATGATCCTGCCAGGGCTCTGCCTCGCCGCGCCCTACATCGCCTACGTGGCGCGGCTGATGCGCAACAGCCTGCTGGATGTGCTGAAGAGTGATTTTCTGCGCACCGCGCGCGCCAAGGGGCTGAGCGAGACGCAGGCCGTGGTGAGGCATGCGGTCAAGGTGGCCATCCTGCCCGTGGTCACCTTTCTCGGGCCGCTGGCGGCGCATCTGCTCACGGGATCGATGATCGTGGAGAACGTCTTCAACATCTCTGGTGCGGGGATGGTCTTTGTGAACTCGATCCAGAACCGCGATGTCTTCCTGCTCGGCGGGGCGGTCATCGTGTACTGCGTGCTGCTAGTGCTCTTCAATCTCCTTGTGGACGTGATGTACACGCTGCTGGACAAACGCATCAAGCTCTATGCCTGAAGCCGCATCCATCGCGAGGCCGGACGGCTGGCAGATTTTGAAGCGCAACCGCACGGCGCTCATCGCGCTCGGGTTTCTCGCGGGCCTGTCCCTTGTCGCCATCGTGGTGCCCATGCTGCTTCCTGAGGCGCTGAAGCTCACCAGTAGCAATTCATTCGTGCCGCCTTCGGCAGCGCACTATTTGGGCACGGATGTGAACGGGCAGGATATGCTCTACCGCCTGCTCTCCGGCGCGCGTGTGTCCCTCGGTGTGGGGCTGGTGGGCGCGCTGATCAGCCTCGGCATCGGCACACTGTACGGAATGATCAGCGGCTATGCCGGCGGGCGCATTGATGGTGTGATGATGCGCACCATCGAGGTGCTGCAGTCGGTGCCGCGCATCCTCTTCATCATGATCCTCATCGCCGCGCTGGATGATTACGTCAAGGAGTGGGTGGATGGCTGGCGGTTCTCTGCCGAAGCGAAAGGCTGGGCATGGACAGCCAAAGCGATGACGGACTTGAAGGCCTATTCCAAAGTGATGGTGATGGTCGTTTCCCTCGGTCTGGTGGAATGGCTGACGATGGCGCGCATCGTGCGCGGCCAGGTGCTGGTGCTGCGGGAGATGACCTTTGTCACGGCAGCCCGCGCCATGGGACAAAGCCCCTGGGGCGTGCTCTGGCGGCACCTGCTGCCCAATCTGAGCACCATCATCCTCACCTACCTCACACTCACCATTCCAGCGGTGATATTGGATGAATCCCTCCTCAGCTTCCTCGGCCTCGGCATCGAAGACCCCGCCGCCAGCTGGGGCTCCCTGCTCAAGGATGGCGCGCAGGTTATCAATCCCATCGAGAGCAAGTGGTGGCTGCTCGTCTTTCCTGCACTGCTCATGTCAGCCAGCCTCCTCGCGCTGAACTTCCTCGGCGATGGACTGAGAGACGCTTTTGATCCGAAGAGCGGGGAGTGATCTGGCTTCAGTTCGCTGCCTCGTCCTGCGCGTTGTCGTCTTCAAAATCCTCCTGGCTCAGCGCGTCTCCCAGCTTTTCCATGTAAACATCCATGTCCGCCTCATTGATGGCCTGCTGCGCGGCATGTTCGTCTTCATCCAGCACCCACAGGCGCTCGGAGATCGAGATCTCAAACTCGGTGGTCTGCACCACCATGCGTCCATTGAAGTCGCTGAACCATTCCAGGTAAAGGGCATTCGCCCACATCCAGGGGATCTCATGCAGCCGCTCTTCCTTGATCGCCTGCATCCATTCCTCTTCGGGTGCCAGCAGCTTCTTCACCCGCTGCGAGGCGGTGATGTCTCCCACCGAGCCCGTTTGATGGAGTCGCAATCCTTTGTCATACTCAGGCTGTGCCTCTGGGTTCGGATTCACAAAGGTGAGCTTTGAGCCCGCTACATCCGGCCAGGCATCACCGCTTAAATCGAGCGTCATCGGCTCATCGTGCCCCAGCAGCCAGATCTTTCCGGTCACCCGGCCTTTGACGGTGTTGTCGATCTCGCCACGCACAATGCATTTGTTGGGTCTCCAAGCCATGATGGGGAAAAGAGCGTGTGTGTGAGCCGCCGCAAGCGGTTCAATGGAACAAAGGGAGAAGAAACAAGGCTGTTTGAAACAGGCATGCCAGCAGCGGTATGTCCGGCATGCCTCAATGCGCCTGCAGCCAGTTCTGGCCAGTGCCAGCCTCGACTTCCACGGGCACACCTTCCAGCGGCAGGGCGTTTTTCATGGCTTCGAGGATGATGGCGCGTGCCTGTTCGACTTCACTTGCGGGCATTTCGAAGAGCAGTTCGTCGTGCACCTGGAGGAGCATGCGGGTTTGCAGGCCGGCCTTGGTGAGCGCGGCGTCCACGTGGATCATGGCCAGCTTGATCATGTCGGCGGCGGTGCCCTGGATGGGCGTGTTCATGGCCACGCGCTCGGCTTGGCCGCGCACGGTGGCATTGGCGCTGGTGAGGTCGCGGATGATGCGTCGGCGGCCTGTGAGAGTCTCCACGTAGCCGCTCTTTTTGGCATCTTCGACGATCTTCTCCATGAAGCGCTTGATGCCCGGGAACTGCTTGAAGTAGTTTTCGATGATGGTGGCGGCCTCTCCGCGCGGGATGCCGAGGCGCTGGCTCAGGCCAAAGGCGGAGATGCCGTAGATGATTCCAAAGTTCACCATCTTGGCGGTGCGGCGCATTTCGGGCAGCACGCCGTCGAGTTCCACCCCATAGACGCGGGCGGCGGTGGCCTGATGAATGTCGTGGCCGTTGGCAAAGGCTTCGATCATGGCCTTGTCTCCGCTGAGGGAGGCCATCACGCGCAGCTCGATCTGCGAATAGTCCGCGCTCATGAGCACCCAGCCGTCGAAGCCGGGAACGAAGGCCTTGCGGATTTCACGGCCGAGGTCGCTGCGGATGGGTATGTTCTGCAGGTTCGGATTCGTTGACGCCATGCGGCCCGTGGCGGCCATGAGCTGGTGAAAGGTGGTGTGCACCCGACCCGTGACCTTGGAGACGGCATGTGGCAGCGCCTCGACGTAGGTGCTGTTCAGCTTGGTCACCTCGCGGTAGTCCAAAATGTCCTGAATGATGGGATGAAGCCCCACGAGTGACTGCAGCACCTGCTCATTGGTCTGATACTGGCCGGTGGCGGTCTTCTTGGGTTTTTCGAGCAGCTTGAGGCGGTCAAACAGCACCTCGCCGAGTTGCTTGGGGCTGTTGAGGTTGAAAGGAGCGCCTGCGTATTCCTGAATGCGCTTCTGGAGCTCCTGAGCCTTCTTCTCAAGTTCCAGTCCGTATTCGCGCAGCGCCTGCACATCGATCTTCACGCCGAAGTTTTCCATCTTCGTCAGCACCGGCAGCAGCGGGCACTCGACCTTGTCGAAGACATACTGCTGCTCCTTCAATTCAGGGCGCATTTTGGCTGCCAGCTGCCACGTCACATCCGCATCTTCGGCGGCGTAGTCGGCCACTTTGCGCGCATCCTTCTCAGCCACATCGGCCATGGTGGCCTGGCTGAAGAGGTCGTCCTTCTCCGTGCCGATGAGGCTGGAAATGGGCACGGGTGTGTAGTGCAGGTACACCTCTGAGAGGTAGTCCATGCCGTGGCGCTGCTCCGCGTCGATCAGCGAGTGAGCCAGCATGGAATCAAAGAACGGCCCGCTAACCTCCACGCCATGCGCGAGCAGTACACTGAGATCAAATTTCAGATTATGCCCGATCTTCTCCACTCCCGGCCGTGTGAGGACATCGCGGAATTCTTCGAGCGCAGCCTTGGCCGCTGCCTTGTCGCGCGGGAAATGCACAAACCAGCCTTCATGCGCCTGCCAGGACAGCGCGATGCCGACGATCTGCGTGTCGCGCGGATCGAGGCCCGTGGTCTCCAGGTCAAAGCAGAAGGATGAAAGTGAAGCAAGCTGCGCGATGAGCTTCTGCCGCTCTTCAGCGGTCTGCACCAGATGATAGGTGTGCGACGTGTCAGCGATGGTGCTGAGCTTGGCCGGAGTGGGGGCGGCAAAGAGATCGTCCTGCGCAGGTGCCTCTGCAGTCGCGGAGCCCGCAGCCTCCATCTTCCTGCTGCGGCCTGCTTTGAAGTCATCGCCATACAGGCGGCGGCCAAGTGCGTTGAACTCGAACTCCGTGAAGAAGGCCTTCAGCACTTCATCATTATGCGGTTTTACCACGAGATCCGCCACCTGCACCTCATAGGGGGCATCGTGGAAGATGGTGGCCAGTTTCTTGGAGAGCAGGGCTTCCTCTTTGCTGGCCTCCAGCTTCTCCTTCTGCTTGCCTTTGAGCTGCCCAAGATTGGCCAGCAGATTTTCCACGCTGCCAAACTGCTGGATGAGTGCCGTGGCGGTTTTTTCGCCAAAGCCTTTCACGCCAGGGATGTTGTCCACTGCGTCTCCCATGAGGCCAAGGATGTCGATGACCTGTTCCGGGCGCTCGATGCCCCAGCGCTCGCACACTTCCTTCACACCGAGGATCTCCGTATCCGCTCCGGAGCGGCCCGGCTTGTAGATCTTCACATGCTCGGAGACGAGCTGGCCGAAGTCCTTGTCCGGCGTGACCATGAAGGTCTCGATGCCTTCTTTCTCCGCGCGCTTGGCCATGATGCCGATGATGTCGTCCGCCTCGTAGCCGTCGCGCACGAGGATTGGGATGTTCATGGCCTCCATAAGGCGCTTGATCTGCGGGATGGCCATGCTGATGTCCTCCGGCATCTCCTCGCGCTGCGCCTTGTAGGCGGGAAACATCTCGTGGCGCGGCGTGGGTGCCGAGGTGTCCAGCGCCACCGCCAGATGCGTTGGCTGCTGGTTTTTGAGGATGTCGAGCAGCGTGTTGGCAAAGCCGTACAGCGCGGACGTGTTCACGCCGTCGCTGGTGCGGATGGGGGCTTTGATGAAGGCAAAGTGCGCGCGATAAAGCAGCGCCATGCCATCGAGGAGGAAGAGGCGTTGGGACATTCACCCTCAGAGTAGGCGGCAGAGCGGCCTGCGCAAATGCTCAAGCCCCCTGCAGCGTGATCGCCGCATCCTCCATCGCGCGGCTGGCTTCGGTTTCATCATTGATGACCTGCGTGGCGCCGAGGCGCTTGAGCCGCTCCACATCGGAGCTGAAGCGGGCACGGGCCAGCACGGAGATGTCCGGGCGATGCTCGCGGATCATGGCCAGCGCCTGGGCATTCACCGTGGCGTCGGGAAAGGTCAGGGCGACCATGCGGGCATGCTTCAGCTTGGTGAGCTCCCAGGTCTCCTCGTGGCTGGCATCGGCAAAGAGCACAGCCTGCCCCTGTCGCTGCAGTTGTTGCACGGTCTCGGCGTTCAGCTCCACCACCAGCGTGCGCACACCGGAGTCGAGCAGGGCTTTGTTCACCTTTTCACCTACCGGCCCGTGGCCGCAGACGATGGCGTGGTCGGTGATGCCGCTGATACGCTGGCGCAGGTTGCAGCCATCGATCTTCACAGGCTTGCCACGGCCCCAGCCGCGCTTCACCAGCCATTCGCCGAGCGGAATACCAAACTTCAGCAGGGCGGGGAGCAGCCCCATGGAGAGCGCGCTGGCGGCCAGCAGCGTCTGCTGCGTGTCGTGGCTCCAGAGGTGTGCGCTGCCGGCGTTTTGCAGTAGCACGAGGGAAAACTCCCCCGCACTGCAAAGGCCGATGCCCGCCAGCAGCGCCTGCTTGTGCACGAGGCCAAGGTAACGCGCGATGAAGGTGATGATGAAAGCCTTGCTGATCATCAGAACCGTGGTGATGGCGCAAATGGGCAGCCACAGCGCCAGGGCGGCCTTCACGTCAATCATGAGGCCCACGGAGACAAAGAAGAGCGTGAGGAAGAGGTCCTTCAGCGGCATCACATCCGCCAAAATGCGGTGCTTGAAGATGGACTCGCTGACTGCCAGCCCGGCAACAAACGCGCCCAGCGCCAGCCCCAGTCCGAGCAGCCCGCCGATGAAGGCCAGGCCCACGCAGCTGCCGATGACGGTGAGGGTGAAAAGCTCGCGGCTGCGCGTGCGCGTCACCGCATTCAGCAGCCAGGGGATGACCCAGCGTGCTGCCACGCCAGCGAGAATGACGAATGCCCCGCCCCGCAGCGCCAGCGAGCCCAGTCGTGGCATTAGCGCGGTGGATTCCCCCTCATGCGGCAGCAGCAGCGGGAGGAAGAGGAAGAAGACGATGATGAAAAGATCCTGAAAAATCGCCACCGCCAGCGACATGCGTGCGCCCGGACTGGCCTCCAGGCCCAGGTCCTGAAAGCTCTTCAGGCTCACCGCCGTGGAGCTCATGGCCAGCGCTACGGAGAGCAGCACCGCCCCCTGCCAGGTGGAGGAATGCAGCGCCATGGAGGCAGCCGCAGCCACTGCCATGCACAGCGCCATCTGCCAGCCCCCGCCCACAAAGGCCAGGCGGCGCAGAAAGCGCAGCTCTCCGAGGGAGAATTCCAGCCCCAGCGTGAACATGAGCAGCACCACGCCAAACTCCGCCATCTGCGAGACCTGCACATGCGACTCTCCGCCGCCCAGCAGAGTGAGGATGCCGGAGTTCGCAATCAGCACGCCGCAGATGAAGTAACCAGCCAGCAGCGACTGCCTCAAATGCAGCAGCAGCAGGGACACCAGCACCACGCCCGCAAGCATCAGCGCCAGCAACGCGAAAAGCGGCGGGATGGCGGAGGCGGCAATGGTGAAAGCTGGTATCATGTGGTGATTTTCCCTTCGCAGTTTTGGAGTGGCAGATCAAGCACGGATGCAGGGATTGTGCCTCATGTGGATAAATGAAGCACAACTAAAGAAATGATTTATCTGACGGGGCAAACCGCCGCTCGATTGAGCAGCGATCGCGCCGGGCATTTTCACGCGACCGCAGGCTGCAGCCCGCGTCATGCTTTAGCCTTCACGCCGATCATCTGCGCTGAACTGCAGATGATAGAGCTTTTGGTAGAGTGTGTTGCGGCCCAGCAGCTCGGTATGCGTGCCACGGTCGAGAATGCGGCCCTGCTCCATGACGATGATCTGGTCGGCTTTCAAAACAGTGGAAAGGCGGTGGGCGATGGCGACCACCGTTTTGCCCGCAGATAGCGTGTGAATGGCCTCCTGAATGATTTTTTCACTCTCAGTGTCGAGTGCGGAGGTGGCTTCGTCGAGAAGGAGCACAGGCGAATCTCGCAGGATGGCGCGGGCGATGGAGATGCGCTGCTTCTGGCCGCCGGAGAGGTTGCAGCCACCTTCGCCCACGACGGCGTCGTAGCCGTTGCTGATCTGCTCGATGAATTCATGCGCGTGGGCCTTTTTCGCGGCGGCGATGATCTCCGCCTCCGTGGCCTCCAGGCGGCCATAGCGGATGTTTTCGCGGATGGTGTCATGAAAGAGGAAGGTGTCCTGGCTCACGATGCCGATGTTGGCGCGTACAGAGTGCTGGGTGCAGCTGCGGATGTCCCGCCCGTCCAGCAGCACGGTCCCGGCATCGGGGTCATAAAAACGCAGCATGAGGGAGAAGAGCGTGCTCTTGCCCGCTCCGCTGGGGCCTACTAGCGCGTAGAATTTTCCGGGCTCGAGCTGAAGATTGATCCCCTGCACGGCAGGCACGTCTTTTTTGACGTCATCCTTGTCACGGTAGTAGAAGGTGGTGTCCTTGAAGGTCACCGCGCCGGAAGTGCGGCCCAGAGTCAGGGCATTGGGGGCGTCCTGGATGTCCGGCTGGCGGTTCAGGATCTCAAAGACCATGCCTGCAGCGACGGTGGTTTTTTGCAGGAAGAGCTGTACACGGCTCAGTTCCTTGAGCGGCGGATAGATCTGCGTCAGCGCCATCACCAGCACAAAGAAGGTCTGCGCCTCCACACCACGAGACCAGGCATAGACCAGCCCGGCGGCGATGCCAAAGGAGGCCACGGTTTCCACGATGGGCCCGATGAGTTCCAGCGCCTTGCCCCAGCGCACCATGTTCTGCGTCATGCTGGCATTGGAGCGGTCAAAGCGGTCCATCTCATGCGCTTCGCGGCCGTAGGCTTTGACGAGGCGGATGCCGGCAAAGGACTCCTGCATGGACGACATGAGCGCACGGGAGTCGTACTCCTCCTTGGCGCCCACTTTGCGCACGCGCTTGCCCAGACGCAGGATGGGGTAGAGGCAGGCCGGGAAAATGACCAGGGACATGAGCGTGAAGAACCAGTCGCTGGCAAAGAGGGGGATCAGGATGGCGATGATGGACACCGGGCGCTGCGCCACCGTCTGGATCAGCTGCATGGCATTGCGCTGCACCACGCCGGTCTGGCTGATCACGGTCTGCATCAGCTCGCCGGTGCGGGCGTTGTTAAAATAACCCGGAGACTGGCGCATGATGCTGCGAAAGGCGTCGTTGCGGATCTGATACACCACCTTGCTTGTCACCCACGTCTGCATGTAGCTGGAAAGATAGCCGAGGAATCCACGGCAGAAAATGAGCGCGGGAATGAAGGCGCACGCGATCGCCACTCCCGTAAAGCCCACCGGCGTGTCTGAAGAGACACCGAGGATTTCCGCCGGATTCAGTTCACCAAAGAGTGGCAGCTTGATCGTCTCTCCCAGAGTGGTGGTCTTGCCTCGCAGCACCAGAGAGAAGATGAGCTGAAAGCCGATGATCATCACGCCATTAAACAGGCCGCTAAGGATGCCTAGTGCGGTGCTGAGGATGAAGCGGCCCTTGTATGGCAGCACATACTTCCAGATGGCCTGCAGGGTGCCCGCCACCACCGCACGGATTTGAGGATCGGACAGGTTGATCTTGGCCGGAGGAGGAGGTGCGGAAGGTTTGGACATGGAAAAAGGCGGAATGTATTTAGTGCCGCATCGTCCTCATTCGCACAACAGGGAAGTCGTCACCCCAGATGGCGGCAGTAGATGGCCTCCAGGCGGTCCAGCATGGTGTCCAGGCTGTGCTCACGCTCGATGAATCGGCGGCCTTCGGCGCACATGGCCTGCGTTTTCTCACGCTGCTCCAGCGTCTCGCGGATGGCCTTGGCCAGCGCCACGGCATCCTGCATGGGCACGAGACGACCGGTCACGCCGTCCTTGATGATGCTGGGGATGCCTCCCACATTGCTGGCCACCACGGGCACCCCTGAGGAGAGGGCCTGCAGCCCGGACTGCGGAATGGCCTCGTGAAAGGAAGGAATGGCCACGATGTCTAGCGCACGGATGATGTCAGGCACGTCCTCGCGGTGCCCCGCCAGGGTGAAAAGGTCCTGCACCCCCAGCTTTTGAAGGGCTGCCTCCAGATGACTGCGCCATGGGCCGTCTCCCACGATGACGCAGTGGATGCGCTGCCCCTGCTCCCGCAGCAGCCCTGCGGCTTCGGCCAGAATCTGCGTGCCCTTGGCATAGCGGATCACGGTGATCATGCCCACCAAGGGGGTGCCGGCTGGCAGGGATGGAAGTGGCAGCGCGGCACGGGGGCCATCCGGGCGGAAGCGCTCCACGTCCACGCCGGTGGGCAGCGTGGTCACTTCATCGGGATCCAGATCAAAGGTGGACACCAGTGTGTCGGTGATCTTTGGGCTGGTGGTGATGATGTGGTGGCTCCACTCCTTGTACATCAGCCGGCTGAGCGACTGGTTGGGAATGGGTACGTCAAAGTGGCGGCTGCGGATGATCAGCGGCACCCTCGCCACACGGGCTGCGAGGGTGAGCATCCAGCCGTCGCGCGAGCTATGGGGGTTCACGATCTCGATGCGGTTCCGCTTCAGCCACCAGGCCAGCCGCAGCACATGGAGTGGCAGCAGGTGGCGCCGCTTGAAGTTTTGGGCCAGCACGGGCACGCCCGCCAGCTCCGCGCGGCGGTAGATCTGGCTGTTTTCCGGAGCCACCAGCCAGACCTCGCTGCCGCGGCGGCGCATGCCGGTCATCTCAGCCAGCACCCTGTGCTCCTGCCCGCCCCAGCCTAGGGAGGCTTCAGAGTGAACGATGCGCCATTTGCGATGTGAAAGGGGATTGTCTGCCATGTAGTCCGCACTGCTCTATTGCCCAAGCAGCGGCGAACTAAACTTTTATTTTGCGCGCAAGTTTCAGCAAAATGCCCGGCAGGGGGGATGAGACGCGCTTTTTTCTGTGACCTTTTGCTCAAGATGTCGCCGGTAGATCACGTCCAGACGGTCCAGCATGATGTCCAGGCTGTGCTCGTTTTCCACCTTCGCCCGTCCGGCCCGGCACATCTGCTGTGTGCGCTCAGGCTCATCAATGGCTTCTGCAATGCGTGCCGCCAGGGCGGTGGCGTCGCCTTTGGGGAAAATGCGCCCGGTCATCCCTTCCTGAATGATCTCCGGGATGCCGCCGCAGTCGCTGCCTACCACAGCCGTGCCGCAGGCCAGCGCCTGCAGGCCGATCTGCGGCACCCCTTCATGTGCCAGCGAGGGGATGCACAGCACATCGAGCGCGCGCAGCACATCCGCCACATCCTCACGATGCCCGGTGAACTGCACCTGATCTTCCACCCCAAAAGCGCGCGCTTTCTCCCGGTAGATCTCCACGGGCACGCCGCCGCCCACGACGACAAACTGGAAGTTGCGCCCTGCTGCACGCAGTTTTTGCACAGCCTCAAAAAAGGTCGGGTGGCCTTTCCAGGAGCGCAGCACGGACACCATGCCGACCACTGGCGGCACTTCTGGCCCCGTCCGCACGGGCAGCTCAGCACGTGGGCCATCCTTTGTATATAGTATGGTATCGATTCCTGTGGGCAGCGTCGTCACGCGGTTATCCGGCAGGCGGAAGGTTCGGCAGATGTAGTCGGTGATCTTCTGGCTGGTGGTCAGCGCATGGTCCGCCAGGGTGGTAAACTTATGCCTGCTGATGCGCGGGCTGCGGTCTGTCACATCAATATGGCGCGTGCGCACCACCATCGGCGTGCGGCTCAGTCTGGCTGCCAGGCCTAGCAGCCAGCCGTCGCGGGAGCTGTGGGTGTTGACGATTTGTATTCCTTCCCGGCGCAGCCAGCGGGCCAGGCGTAGCACCTCCCAGGGCAGCCATTTGCGGTCAAACGTGCAGGGCATGGTGGGAATGCCCGCTGCTTTGGCGCGTGCCATGATTTGGCTCTGAGGATCCGCAACCAGGAAAACAGAACAGCCCCGACGTTGGAACCCTGTCAGCTCTGCCATGACACGATGCTCCTGCCCGCCCCAGCCAAGAGAGGCTTCTGAATGGACGATGTGCCAAGATTTGGATGGTGGAGGATTCATGATTAAATCAATAATTATCAATGAATTGCATTGATGTTCCGGGGCTGGTCAGTGCGGTGACTGGGTTTGAGTTTTTCCGTTTTTAGGAAAAAACATCTAAAAAATCAATACCAATATGATGTCACGATGATTGCTTCACAAAGGTAGTGTATTTTATTTCAATGATGTAGCACAATGTCATTACAATTGTCGGTCCTATTGCTACCACACAATGAGGTGAGGCCGCTTTTTGGAAAAAAGTTCTGGCATGCCTTCAGCCTTGCCTTCATATCCGTTTTCACCTTTCTGACTTACTGCATGACGTCATCCACCATAGGTATCATCGGCCTGGGCTATGTGGGCCTGCCATTGAGCCTCCAATTTGCCCGGACGGGCAGCACCGTGCTGGGATTCGACATTGATCCCGCCAAGATCAACAGCCTGGAAGCCGGAGAGAGCTACATCCTGCACATCACCGGGGAATCTGTGAAGACGCAGCGGGATGCAGGCCGCTTCTCCGCCACCACGGATTTTGCCCGGGTGAAGGAGTGCGAGGCCATCATCATCTGCGTGCCTACCCCGCTGGCCAAGCATCGCGATCCCGACCTGACCTACGTTCTCAACACCGGCAAGGCCATCGCCCCGCATTTGCAGCCGGGTCAGCTCGTGGTGCTGGAATCCACCACCTACCCGGGCACCACCGACACCGAACTGCGTGAGGTGCTGGAGGCGGGCTCAAACCTCAAGGCAGGCGTGGATTTCCATCTGGCCTTCTCTCCTGAACGTGAAGACCCGGGCAATCCGCAGAGCGATGTGGCGGTGATCCCAAAGGTCGTTGGTGGTCTTACCCCCGAGTGCCAGAAGCACGCCCTGAGCGTGTATGGCCGTGCCATCAAGACTCTCGTGCCGGTGGAGTCCTGCCGTGTGGCGGAGGCGGTGAAGCTGACCGAAAACATCTTCCGTGCGGTCAACATCGCCATGGTGAACGAGCTCAAGGTGGTGTACGCCGCCATGGGCATCGACATCTGGGATGTCATTGAGGCAGCGAAGACCAAGCCCTTTGGCTTCATGCCCTTCTATCCGGGCCCCGGTCTCGGCGGCCACTGCATCCCCATCGACCCTTTCTATCTCACCTGGAAGGCGCGCGAGTACGGGCAGGAGACGCGCTTCATCGAATTGGCTGGCGAGGTGAACACCGCCATGCCCTCCTACGTGATCACCCGTGTGGGCGAGGCGCTGTCCTCCCTCCACCTGACCATCCGCGACAGCCGCATCCTCATGATCGGCATCGCCTACAAGTCCAACGTGGACGACGATCGTGAAAGCCCCGCCTACGTGCTCTGGGAGCTGCTGGAGCAGCAGGGCGCCCAGGTGGACTACCACGATCCGCATGTGCCGGTGATCCGCCCGTCCCGCGAGCACGCCCACTTTGCCGGAAGGAAGAGCGTGGCGCTCACGGCTGCGGCACTCTCTGAATACGACCTCGTCCTGGTGGCCACCAACCACAAGGCGGTGGATGTGGCTCTCGTGGCCGAGCATTCCCGTCTGGTGGTGGACTCCCGCAATGCGCTCAGCGCCCTGATGAAGGGCAAACCAAACTATTTTAAAGCATGAAAGCTCTCGTCACAGGTGGTGCAGGTTTCATCGGGTCCCACATCACGGAGGAGCTCTGCCGCAGAGGGGCTGAGGTCATCGTGCTGGACAATCTCTCGCTCGGCAATCCCAAGAACCTGGACTGGAAAAAACCCGGGGACAAAGTTGACCTTGTCGAAGGCGACATCCGCGACCGCGACCTGCTGGCCAAGCTGATGCCGGGCGTGGATTGGGTGTTTCACCAGGGTGCGCTGCCCTCGGTGCCGCGCTCCGTCGCCGAGCCGCTGGAAAGCAATGCGCAGAATCTGGACGGCACACTGAATGTGCTGCTGGCCGCACGTGATGCCGGCGTGAAGCGCCTGATGTTTGCTTCTTCTTCCTCCATCTACGGAAACGCGGATGCGCCCTCCAAGCACGAAAGCCTTCCCGTGCAGCCTCTTTCCCCTTATGCGCTGCAAAAGTACGGCGGTGAGCGTTACTGCCAGCTTTTCCACCAGCTCTATGGCTTTGAAGCCATCGCGCTGCGCTACTTCAACATCTTCGGTCCGCGTCAGGCCTTTGATTCGCCGTATTCGGGCGTGATCGCCAAGTTCTGCACCCTGATGCTCGAAGGCAAAGCCCCTGTCATCTTTGGAGATGGCAGCCAGGCGCGTGACTTCACCTTTGTGGACAATGCGGTCTCCGCGAATCTGCTGGCGGCGGAAGCTCCGGCGGAGAAGGCGGCGGGCAAAGTTTTCAATGTGGCCGCCGGTCATTCCATCGACCTGATCCGTCTGGTGAAGGACATCAACCAGCTCACCGGCCAGCAGCTGCAGCCGCGCTTTGAGTCTGCACGTGCAGGCGATGTGCTGCACTCACTTGCAGACATCAGCGCAGCGCGCGCCGGACTCGGCTATGAGGTGAAGGTGGCCTGGGAGGAAGGTCTGCGCCAGACGCTGGAGTTTTACAAGCAGGTCGGCAAGGCAGGTTGACCGACCGGCTACGCTCTCCCATGGCTCAACTCCGCGACATCAACGACCTTTGGCAGAATCCTGCTGCACCAAGCTTCATCATCGCTGAAGTCGCGCAGGCGCATGACGGCAGCCTCGGCACCGCGCATGCCTACATCGATGCTGCTGCGGCAGCGGGTGCGGATGCGGTGAAGTTTCAGACCCACATCGCGGCGGAGGAAAGCTCCGAGCTGGACACCTGGCGTGTGAAATTCAGCAAACAGGACGCCACGCGCTATGACTACTGGAAGCGCATGGAGTTCACCGAGCCGCAGTGGCTGGAACTCAAGCAGCATGCGGAGGAAAAAGGGCTCGTGTTTTTGAGTTCTCCTTTCTCGCTGGCCGCCATCCGGCTGCTGGAGCGCATTGGCGTGCCTGCCTGGAAGGTGGCCTCCGGTGAAGTGACGAACCGGCTTTTTTTGGATGCCATGATCGATACGCGCAAGCCGGTGCTTGTTTCCAGCGGCATGAGCTATCTGGAGGAAATGGATGCCACGGTTTCGCATCTGAAGGCAGCAGGATCTCCGGTGGCGGTGTTTCAGTGTACCACGGCTTATCCATGCCCTGCGGAAAAGATCGGGCTGAACCAGATCTCCGAACTGATGCAGCGCTACGACTGCCCGGTGGGGCTTTCGGATCATTCTGGAACGCCGTATCCTTCTCTGGCAGCGGTCACCCTGGGCGCGAAACTGATCGAAGTGCACATCACCTTCAGCCGTGAGATGTTCGGGCCGGATGTGTCTGCATCGCTCACCACCGATGAATTCAAGCAGATGGTGGCAGGTGTGCGCTTTATCGAGACGATGAAGGCAAACCCTTTCCCCAAGGACTCGGTGGCTGAGACGCTGGAGCCGCTGCGCCGCATGTTTGGCCAGAGCCTTGTGGCGGCGGCGGATCTGCCGGCGGGCACGGTGCTCACGCGTGAAGACCTTTCCTGCCGCAAGCCGGGGCATGGCATTGCCGCAGCTGACTACACCTCCCTTATTGGCCGGAAGCTGAAGCACGCGGTGAAGGCCGCGCAGTTTCTGAAGCAGGAAGACTTTGAGTGATGAATCTGATCCTGATTGTCGATACCGTTCAGTTTTACCGGGATGTGTTCCGTTCCCGGCTGCTGGAGGAGCTGCTCGCAGATGAGAGCAGCCGCATCACGCTTTACTGCACCTTCAATCTGGAGGCGACGCAGAAGGAATTTCAGCACGAGCGCGTGCGCATTGTGGCGCTGAAGCGCAAGAAGCCGACCTGGTTCTCCTCCATCCTGTTTTCATGGGCCAAGGACCTGTGGACGGTGGAACAGCCGGAGAGCAGCTTCACGCAGAAGCGCATGATCGAAGCCCTGGCCAACAAGCGCAAGAACCTGCATTTCCGGCTCGGCATCGCACGAATGGCCATGCAGATGGGCATCACCTCGCAGGGGATCATCCGCTTCATGGAGCATTTTGGCCATGATGCGGATTTTGAGAAGCTCATCCGTGAAGTGAAGCCGGATGCGGTGGTGTTTGCCAACATGATCCCTTCCGACCTGGAATGTCTCAAGGAGGCACGCAGGCACAAAATCCCGCTTATTCTCGCAGTGGCCAGCTGGGACAACCCCACCTCCAAGGGGCCGCTGACGGTCATTCCTGACTACACGCTCGTCTGGTCCACGGAAATGACGCAGGAGATGGCGCAATGCCACGGCATGCCACAAGACAGCATGTCTGTCGTTGGAGTGATCTATTTTGAGAACTACTTCTCCCCGGAGAAACTGATGACACGGGAGGAGTTCTGCAAGCAGCTCGGCGTGGCGCCGGAGACGAAGATCATCCAGTTTGCCACCGGAGACAGCGCCGTGATCCGCTGCAACCAGCCCTTCGTCCGCCTGCTGCAGCGCATCATTGCAGAGCAGCCGTTTGAGCATCCCTGCCATCTGCTGGTGCGGGTGAGCCCGAAAGACATTTACACGCTCTACAAGGAATTTGAAGGACTCCCGCATACCACGGTGCAGTATCCGCTGGGAGAGGGAAGCGCCTTTGGCCGCCACTCCTGGATCCCTCAGGCAGATGAGGACTATGAACGAGCCTCCACGCTGAAAAACACCGATGTGCTCCTGACGAGCGGATCTTCGATCATTTTGGACGCGGCGTGCTTTGACATTCCAGTGGTGAACCTGGCTTACGACTGCGACCTGGATCTGCCGCCGTGGCTCTCTGTGGTGCGGTTCTTCAAATATGTGCACGCACAACCGGTGCTGCAGGAAGATGCCACCTGGATGGTGCACAATGACGAAGAACTGCGCGCCGCGCTGGCCGAGTGTGTCAGCCATCCCGAGAAGCGCCGCAAAGAACGCCGTGCCCTGCTGGAGCGCGCCGTGACGCACACAGACGGCCAGACCTGCAGGCGCTGGCGCGAAGCTGTGGCTGGCTACCTGGCCAAAGGGGCGCCGAGGAGGTAAGAACGGATTATCCAATGGAATGCCGCAGCACTGACGGGCCTGATGAGGCAGATGTCAGCAGAAGTGTGTCTGCGGTGGCGCTGATCGACGGGCATGAGTGCCCATCGTACTATTCCGGCTTCTTGAGGATGACGTAGAGGTAGTCGCTGGCGCCCTGGCGGATGAGGGTTTCGCGCCAGACGGCGTTGAGGGCGGGGTCGAAGGGGATTTTGCCGTTGCCGGTGGGGCGTTTGTCGCGCATCCAGACCATGGCGTTTGAGAGGTCAAAACGGTGGTCGAAAGTCAGGTTTTCTGTGTCGAATCCGGCAATGGAGGCCAGTTTTTTGAGGGCGGTGGCGGTGAAGTACCAGAGGTGGACTTTGCGGTAGAAGAAGGCGGCGTAGTCGGGGCTGTTGGCCACCATCCAGTCGTCGGCGTTGGGGGTGCTGAGGGCCAGGATGCCGCCGGGCTTGAGGAGGCGGTGGATGTCCTGGAGGAACTTGAGCGGGTCTTCCACGTGCTCGAGGACGCTGTAGCTGACGGCGGCGTCGATGGTGCCGGCGGTGGGGACGTCCTGGGCCCAGGTGTAGACCTCGTGGCCGCGCTGGCGGAGGGAGTCGTGGTAGCACTGGTTGGGCTCGACGGCGATGGTCTTGGAGGCGAAGCCTTTCACCAGATCGAGGAAGGGGCCGGCGCCGCAGCCGATGTCGGCCACGGTTTTGCCACGCAGGGTGTGCATGCCGATGAGGTCGAGGCGGTGGGGCTGGTCGTTGTCGTTGACCTTGAAGTAGGCGTCCACGGCATTGCCCTGACTGAGGTCGTCGCGGTATTCGCCGGACTTGTAGTAGGCCTCGATGTCTGCCATGACGGGCGGGAGGTGGCGTGCGCCGCAGCCGCCGCACTCCCAGACGTCGAGATCGTCGGGGGATTTTTTGCCGAAGGAGCCCATGCGGATGGAACCGTGGTAGCAGCTGCGCCATTCCGTGGCGCTACAGATGGTGCAGGGGGTGGTGAGGCTCATGCGGACGGGCGTTTGACGTAGTGAAGCTGTTTCTGGGCGTAGGGCGTGAGCTTGGAGACCTGCTCGGCGATGCGTGCGGCCACGCCGGGCTCTCCATAGAGATGGGAGGTGGGGTAGCGGCCGTGGGCGAGCTGGCTGCGGGTGGCGGACTCGATCTCGGGCTGCAGGGGTTCCACACGGATCACAGACTGGGACCATTCGCGGCCATCCTGACGCGAGCCGACGAGCACGACGGGGGTGCCGAGGAAGGAGGTCTCGCGGACGAAGGAGGAGGAGTTGCCGATGCAGCAGGCGGCGTGATTGAGCAGCGGGATGTAGATGTCCGGCGGCAGGTTCTTGTAGGCGTGCAGGGGGAACTCGTGGTGGTTCTCGCGGAAGCGGCGGATGGCCTGGGAGACGAGGTCGGAGCCGGCGTCGATGTTGGGCCAGAGGAGCACGGTCTGGAGATTGAGGCGGCGCACGGTTTCCAGCACGGCCTCCATCTGCTCCTCCTGATGACCGATGTCGGTGGTGACGGGATGGAAGAGGACGAGGAGGTAGGGCTTGGAGAAGTCGATGGAGGTGCCGACGCCGAGGCGGCCGAGGACGTCCTGCGGGAGGTCATTGGAGGCGGCGAGGACGACATCGCTGGTGGGGCAGCCGAGGGGGAAGACGGTGGCGGGGTCTTCGCCCATGGCGACGATGTACTCCGCCGCGCGCTTGGTGGCGGGGAAGTGGTAGTGAGCCAGCTTGGTGATGGCGTGGCGGGTGGACTCGTCGATGGAGCCGGAGATTTCGCCGCCCTGCAGGTGGATGAGGCAGATGTTTTGATACGCAGCGGCGATGGCGGCGGCCATGGCCTCGTAGCGGTCGCCGATCATGAGCACGAAGTCGGGCTTCATGCGGCTGAACTCGGAGGCGAACTCGATGACGGCGAGGCCGATGGACTTCACCATGGTGATGGGCACGGAGCCTTCGAGCTGGAGATAGACTTCACTCTCGACGGGGAAGCCATCGGCCTCCACGACATTGCGGGCGCAGCCGTAGCGGTCCAGCAGCATGGATCCGGCGCAGATGGTCTGCATGTCCACATCAGGCTCCTGCTGGAGCGCGTGCATGACGGGCTTCATGCGCGCGTAGTTTGCGCGGTTGACCAGGACGACGGCGATTTTCTTTTTCATGCAGATGGTTTCTTATAGCCGACGGGCAGGTGGCGTGTCTCGGCATAATAACGGGCCAGAACGATCTCCTCCGGCTCGTCGATGTTCAGGAGCAGGCGCTCCACGAGGTGGGCGCGGGTGGTGGTGGTGAAGATGCGCTGCTCATCCATGAGGCAGGCGCGGGTGAGGGCGTAGCAGGCGCCATTGCGGTAGAAGAGCGGCTCCAGAGACTGGCGCTGCTTCACACCGGCACCGGCTTCGGCATAGAAGCTGATGACGTCGTCGCTGCTGACGCGCAAGACCTTGTGCGGGTGGAACTTGGTGTCCACGCGGCTGACGGTGACGGCGGAACCGGCGTTGGTTTCTGCCAGCAGATCCATGACGCCATTGACGTCTTCGGGCTGACGGAAGGGGCAGGTGGGCTCGACGATGAGGATGACGTCGTAGGTGACGCCATCGATGCGCTCCATTTCGGTGACGGCATGCTGGAGTGTCTCCACAGCACCGGCGGTGTCGGAGCTGAGCTCCGACGGGCGGAGGAAGGGGGCATCGAGGCCGTGCTTCTTGCCCTCCTCGGCGTAGCGTTCGGAGTCGGTGGAGATGATGCGGCGGTCGATCCAGTCGCAGGCGGGCGAATTCAGCACCTCGCCGACGAGGGCGATGAGCGACCTGCCGGCAATCTGCTGCATGTTTTTGTCCGGGATGCCTTTGCTGCCAGAGCGGGCGGGCACCACGGCGAGGATGCGGCGGCCGTGTTTCATGAGGGGATGCGGATGGACTGGCTCTGAGCGGCGCTCTGACGGCAGGCGTCAACCACCTCCAGCGCGGCGATGCCGTCTGCGAGAGAGCAGGAGGGGGCGGTGCGGGCGCCGCGGATGAGCTCCAGCAGCTCCTGCGCCGCGCCCATGAACATCTCATTGCGCTCGCAGGTGAAGGTCTGGTCTTCCCATTTCAGCTCGCCGGTGCGGGAGAGCTTCACGGCATTCTCCTCGTAGGACCACATGAGGGTGCCGGTCTCGCCGACGGCGATGATGTGGCGCTGATGGGGGCGGCCGATGAGGTCGAGGTGGAGATTGGCCTTCAGGCCGCCGCCGAAGGAGGCGATGACGTCCACATTGTCATCGGCGCTGATGTCGAGGTCGGAGATTTTATCGACAGAGGCCATGACGGACTGCGGCTTGCCGGCGAACCAGAGCAGGAGGTCGAGGAAGTGGCTTTCGTCCAGCAGAGCGCCGCCGCCCTGCTCCTTGTTGGCCATGAAGAAGTCCTGATAGCGCTCCCAGGGGTGCCAGTCGGCGAGGTGGGCGCTCATGACAAAGCGGATGTGGCGCACCGCGCCGATCTCGCCGCTCTGCAGTCTGCGGCGGAACTCCGCCACCGGGGGCCACCAGCGGTAGGTGTAGCCGAGGAGCACCTTGGCACCGCTGGCCTCCAGCTTGCGGCAGCTCGCAGCATCGATGCTGAGCGGCTTTTCGCAGAGAATCCAGCGGCCGCCTGCGCCTGCGGCGATGATTTGATCGACGTGAAAGGAGGGCGGTGAGGCGATGACGAAGCCATCGAAGGCGGTGGTCTTGAGAGCCTCGTCCAGATTGCCGTAGGTGGCGGCGAGGGGCCCCTCTGCGGCGGCCTCCTGCTGGCGGTCGGCGCGGGGGTCAAAGCCGCTGACGGTGCAGCCGAGGGCGCGCAGATTGCGGGCATGGCGTTTCCCGGCGGAGCCGAGACCAATGACGAGAAGGTGAAGGGTGGGGGCGCTCATCGAAGCTGTTCAGTCATATCCACATACACGTCCGGCGCGAGGTGATACTCGATCAGGGCGGGTGGGCTGCCAGCGTGCTGCCACTGCTTGAGGGCTGCGTCAAGCCCTGCTGCATCCGGGGCATCCCAGGTGGCCAGGCCCATGGCCTCAGCGACCCGCAGGAGGCGATGGTCTGGAAGGGTGAGGGGCTGCTGGGACCAGCCGAGCTTGCGCGCACGGCCACGGATGCTGCCGAAGTAGCCGTCCCGCATGACGAGGACGAGGAGGGGCAGCTTCAAATCGACGGCGAGGGAGAGCTCGGCGAGGTTGGCACGGATGCCGCCATCGCCGATCCACAGCACGGAGGGGCCGGGGGCACGGGCGAGGGCGGTGCCGAGCGCGTAGCCGAGGCCTGCGCCGAGGTAGCGGCCATTGGGGGTGCCGGTGAGGTCGAGATGGTTTTTGACGCGGAGGAAGTGCTCGGCCCAGACGGTGAAGTTGCCGGTGTCCACGATGTGGGCGGCATCGGGCAGGCGGTCGGAGACGACACGCATGGCGGTGCGCGGGGAGTCCGCCCAAGAGTCCATGGACTGTGCGAGCTGTGCATGCGCGGCGGCGACTTCCTCCTGGCCCCAGCTTTTGGACTGGAGCACCTCGAAGAGTTCGGCGGCATCGGTGTCGCTCAGAGGGGCGGCGCGGGTGCCGAAGACGTTGTCGGGGAAGACGCGGCCCTCATGCATGCCGGGGGCGTCGAACCACAGCGTATTACCGTGAGGCGGTGCGGGGGAGAGCATCTCGCCGCTGCGCACGCCGAGGCAGATGAGCAGATCGGCCTTGGGCAGGACGGTTTTTTCCGGGGTGCTGGGCTTGCCATCGCCGGTGCAGATGCCGGCGCTGTGCGGCAGGTGCTCGGAGAGCGCGCCCTTGGCGGCAGCGGTGGTGAAGACGGGGATGTTCAGCGCGGCGAGGCGCGCACGCCAGGCGCTGCGCGTGGCCCAGGTGCCGACGAGCAGGGCAGGACGGGAGGCGGAGACGAGCTGCCAGCGCCAGTCGGGCTGGGTGGCGGTCATGTGCTGCGGCATTTCCTGCACGATTTCGGAGCGTGGGACGAGATCGGTATGCACGGGGCCGGGGCATTCCTGGGTGGCCTCCGCCCAAAGGGACTGCACCGAGCCCTCAGCCTCGCTGAAGCCATTCATGCTGCGCAGGAAGGAGGCGGCGACGTCGGGATGGGCGAGCCATTTGTGCCTGCGGCCGCTGGATTCATTGGGCGGGTAGGCTTCGGAGATGGAGAGGCAGGGATAGCCCTCGTAGCTGTTGCAGAGCAGGCCGGGGGCGAGGTTCATGAAGCCCGGGCCCTTGATGGTGACGCAGGCGGCGGGTGTGCCGCTCTGGCGGGCGTAGGCACCGGCCATCAGGGCGGCGACGGCCTCGTGCCCTGTGGCGATGAAGGAACCGCCTGCGTTTTCGATCTGGGTGATCAGCTCCAGACTGGGGCCGCCACCGGGAACGCCAAAGACACGACGACCGCCAAGCGCGGCGAACTGCTGAGCAAAGGATTCATAGGCCATGCGGGGGCGGGTGTCGGAGTCGGCTGAGGGTGAGGAGGTTGGGGAGTGGGATTCTTAATGGGGCGGGTGGGTGATGTAAAGGGGCTCGTGGGGGCGTGGGGAGCTGTGATGGTCAATTGCCGCGTGAGGCGGGGAGGCGAGAGGTCGCTGCTGGAGAACGCGGCATGTCTAGGGGGCGCTGGGTTTGCTTCCCAGATTGGCTGTCAGAACCCAGGGAAGCCTCGCTAAAGCTCGGCATCCCTGGGCTGAATTACGGAAGGCCGTTGGCCTTCAAGCCAAGCATGTCAGCTTATGACGTAAAGATCCATAAGCCCTGAAGCAACCGTTGGTCTTTGCTGGAACAATGCAGTATAACCGTGAGCTGCGTAAGGCGCATGCATCTTACGAATTGAACTCCGTGTTAATCAGTCGATGCATACACGCCAGCGCATGCTGAAATGAAAATATTCGCCCTCGGCTTTTATGATCCAGATGATCAGCGCCAAGACATGGTTGCCCTTGTTTGCGATCATGATCTTGAGGGTGCGGCTCAAACTGCTGAGCGTGAGCTGGAGCCAGCTATCACTGGCAAATACATCGCCTTCGCATCTGTTGCGCTATTGCTCGGTGAAAATCAGGAGTTGAAAGAACCGGCTTTATTAGCCGGGCCTTTGTATGGTGATTTTTATAACCGTGCTGAATTGCCGATATGGACCAGGGATGATCATGCCAGCCCTTGGATGTTGGTGAAATAAGCTGCCGTTCATGCCAGGCGTGAATGGTATTCTCCAAAAACCAGTGGAAGACTGTTTTATGAAAACTCACGCCAGATCCTCTGCTCAGGCTTTCAAAACCATGCCCCGCGACTACGACACCCTCTGCCACAGGGGCTGGCTGCCACGCCCCATCCGGGACAAGGTGGACCATGCGGCCGCGCTGGCGGCCATCGAGCCGCTATGGGGACATGAGGAGGGCCTGACGCAGGATCAGGCCGACTGGTTTGAACTGGTGGCGAGTCTGGTGGCTGACTATGAAGCGAGCACTGAAAAGAAAGCGAAGCCGCTGCCCGTGACGGCGCGTCTTGCCGGATTGCTGGAGGCACACCAAATGAAGGCGGCAGACCTCGGGCGGTTGCTGGAACTGGAACCCAGCATGGGCAGCAAAATCGTCAACGGCGCCCGCCAGCTTACAGCATCGCACATTCGCAAGCTCGCACGTCATTTTGCGCTGCCTGCGGATTACTTTTTGCAGGTATGAAGATGACAAACGGGCCAGGCGAGCATGGTGCTTGATTCAGGGCGTGTAGCGTGGGTTTTTGGGGGCGCTGGGACATGCAGGCTGCGAAGGGGTGGCGGGAAGACGCTGCTGGGAAACGCGGTGTGTGAAGGGGGCGCCCATTCTTCGCTAAAGCTTCGAAGGGTGTACTGGGTTTGCTGCCCGGATTGCTGGTGTTGATACCCCGGGCGGCGCTCGCTGAGGCTTCCTCCTTCGCTCTGCGAGCTTCGGAGGACAGGCTGCTTGCCCGGGGCTGCGATAGGCCGCACCTTTGGTGCTTAAGAGGTGGCCGCCATGTGAACGAAAAGCCGCCTTAATCGAGCGGCATACAAGACTGATATTTTGTCAACGTTCTGAATGGCTACTATGCTTCAAACCTGACTTCCAGCTCTTCAAGCAATGGAGACGAACCGTCCGAAAGAACTAATCTTCCACCTCTAATGGACCCGTATTTGCGAGCTGATGCTGCGCAAATTCCGATAAATCTTTTCCGCCACCCTTCAATATCGCCTTTATAAGATATGCCCATTAATGAGGTTCCATCTTTAAGTTTGATCCGCACCCTTTCCTCAATCGCACCTCCAGATTTTCGGCATGGCAAGTTCGGGGCAAGTTGTGGAAACAGAATTTACTAGCTGATGAAAAGTCTCGTTTGTCGAACTCTCGATGTACATGAATTCACGCCCTTTAACTTCCTGCGTCCCTGGAGTAGGTAGGCTCATACGATTTGCTTGGTAAGAATGACATGAAGGAAAAAGATGCCATTCGAGCCTGGCAGCTTTTTCTGCGAGTTCATTTTGGGATCTGAAAATGTGTTCTGAGCCGTGTGGTGGCCCAAATCGACAAGATTAAAATTCTGCTAATTCCATAGCTGCAAATCAGGAAGCTGCCGATGGCCAATGCTTCAAGCACAGAACGCTGATTCCACCACTGAATGCTGCAACCCACGATAGCAAAGTAAAGAGCGCCGCACGCCATGACTTCGCCTATCAACACCCCTGGGCTTGATTTGATGGCTGTCGATTTGCCTGCAAGCATGCCGATGCACAGCCCAAGAAATATCGCTGCGCCAAGCGATACGAGAATGGCAAAGAACGTGGCAAATGACGGGTTGATTCCAACGCCAGAGTAGCCCAAAACGAACCAGTCCCAGGAAAGGCCGCCGGGCGCTCCCATTTTTGGGGCTGTGACCCAATGGGCCAACAAAAGGCTCATTCCGGCGAGTGCCATCAGTAGTAAACGAAGGAGGTGTCTCATTGTGTAAGCGGCCTGTTATTTTAGTTCTCGGGCTGCTTATTGTTAGTCCCCTCTGTTTCTTGTGACTTTCTCAAGGCTTTCTTTCCGCATATTGCTTCATAAGCATCTGCGGCATCAGCTTTCTTCTCCTCATTTTCTCGTAGCTTACGCAAGGCCTTCTTTCTCCATGCTTCTTCATAAGAAGCTGCTGCTACAACGCTGATAACGGCATAGACTATGAAAATGATCCCACTCGTTCGCACCGAGAAATTGGCGGCACGGGAAAAGATTCCAATGATGACAACGGCCCCCAAATTAACAAAGGTGATCTGAAACAGTCGGGCGTGAAATCCAAACATATGTTTTAGTGCCGCCGTGCTGAAGTGAGGATTGGAGCTGCCGAGGGCTCTGGGAATCAGCCTTGCGTAGCGAAGAAGTCGCGGATGCGGGTGGCGGCGAATTTGAGGACGATGTCCACGGCGTCGGGGCTGAAGCCGCCGATGTGGGGGGTGATGAGGCAGTTGTCGTGCTTCTGGGCGTACTGCCAGATGCGGCTGGTCTGGATGGCGGGCTCGCCTTCAAGGACGTCGGTGCCGTAGCCGCCGAGGTGGCCGCTTTCGAGGGCCTGGAGGAGGGCGTCTTCATCGCAGATGGCGCCGCGGGAGGTGTTGATGAGGATGGTGCCGGGGCGGATGAGGGAGAACTCGCGCGGGCCGACGAGGCCGCGGGTTTCATCGCTGAGGTGCACGTGGATGGAGACGGCGTGGGCGTTTTGCAGGAGGGTATCGAGGTCGGTGCGCTCGATGGTGGCGGGCCATTCGGTCTCGGGCAGGTAGGGATCGTAGCCGATGACGCGCATGCCGAAGGCGGTGGCGTAGCGGGACATCCACTGGCCGATGCGGCCGCAGCCGATGAGGCCGAGGGTGCGGCCTTTGAGGAGCATGCCGGGGAATTTTTCACGGTCCCAGAGGCCTGCTTCGACGTGGCGATTGGCGGCGCGCAGGTGGCGGGCGCAGGCCATGAGGAGCATCCAGCTGAGCTCGGCGGCGGGGGTGAGCTCATTGAGCACCTGCTTCTGGCCTTTGAGGGTGAGCAGGGGGATGCTGCGTGCGGCGAGGGCCTTGGAGTCGATGTGATCGGCGCCGGTGGTGGCGGTGGCGATGAGCTTTAAATGCACGGCGGTGTCCAGTTCTGCCTGACGCAGGGGCACCTTCATGGAGGCGTCCAGAATGGCGTGCACCTGGGGGAGCAGGGGCAGCACGGCGGCGGGGGTGGTCTCCGGGGCGAGGACCTGCCAGCCTGCGCCGAGGGTGGTGGTGACGGCGGCGGTGCCGGAGGCGGGGCCGAGATAGAGGGCGGAGAGGACGGTGGACATGTTTAAATATGACAATGTCGTTAAGTTAAGGACGCACTGATTTAACAACGCAAGAGATTAGAAGACCGCAGAGAATACCTTTTGAATCGAGGCTCTGGGGTTTTCCAGGGGGTGGATTGATTCAGCGTTCCCGTGAGGGGGGTGCGTTTTCAAATTCAGGATTCGCAACGGGAATGGGGGCGAAGATCTGCGAATTGAGGGGATTGAGGGGCCAAGCAAGTGTCGCTCAAAATCAGGATTTACAACGCGAATGGCCGCGAACGTCCGCGAATTTTTAAGAATGAAGAGTCCAGGCCATTGTGCTCAAAATCAGGATTCACAACGCGAATGGCCGCGAATGTCCGCGAATTTTCAGGAATGAAGAGTCCAGGCCATTGTGCTCAAAATAAGGACTTGAATGAAGAGTCCAAGCCATTGTGTTCAATGGCTTCACTTGAGGGCGTTGATTTATTTCAGCGGTTTGATGACGCCGCCTCCGGCGAGGGCCATTTTTTGGGACTGCTTGTTGAGCCAGGCCCTGAAGCGACGCTTCATCCAACTGCGGACGAGCTTGGAGACGAAGTCGGAGCCCTGAGGCGGGCAGGGGCGGGGGGAGGTGCTGAGGGGGACTTTTTCCTTTTTGAAGAATTCGAGGGAGGTGGGCTTCCAGAAGAGGCCTTTGATGGACTCCTGATAGGTGAGCAGGGGCTTGCCCTCGGGGCCGATGTAGTAGTGGCCGCTGTGGTCTTCGCGGGCGAGCTGCTTGGCGCGGTTTTCGGCTTGCCAGATGTTCATGTCCGGTGCGTCGGCCACAGCGCGAAGCTGGGAGGCGCTCCAGAGGGTGGCATTGAGCCCGACGCAGGGTGGCTCTGGCAGGGTGGCGTGCCAGGTGGTGCCGGGCAGGGGCGTGCCCTGCTTGTTGAAGCGATCGAGGCCGAGATAGCGTGCGCCGAGCTGGCGGAAGCGCTGCACGGCAGTGAGCACGTCCTGAGAGGACACGGGCTGATTGAGGAAGAAATCGTCCAGCAGCATGAGCAGGACATCGCCGGGGACCTGGGGCAGAGCGGCGCGGAGGTTGTCGCCCCACTGGCGGTCGTCGCCGACATTGACGGTGACGACGCGCGGGTCGTCGTACTTCATGTGATTGGCGAGGAGATAAACCGGGGTGGGGACATCCGGCCAGTATTTGAAGAGGAAGTGGAAGAAGTAGGGCCAGGTGTCCGAATACGCATCACACGAAGGAACGACGAGGGTGAAGGCGGAGGAAGGCGTGGTCTCGGGCATGGGGCGGCGATTTTATCACTGGTTGGGTGCACCGCACCCGCTTTTCTGGGGCTGCATCTGGACGAGGGCGATCATGGCGACGCAGTCGAGGAGGCGGATCTCGCGGGAGTGGACGAGGCTGGGAAGGGAGGCGGCGGGGTGGAGCTCGACCTGGATCTGCTCGAGGTCTCCGGTGCCGGGGGCGGCGACCTGACGAATATTGCGAGCGCGGTAGTAGTGGGCCATGCCGCCGCCGTAGTTTGCCTGCACGTGGAGCACCTGCATGGGGGACCAGTCATCGGAGACGTAGCCGGTTTCCTCCAGCAGCTCGCGCTTTGCGGCTGCGAGAGGATCCTCGCCGGGCTCGATGGCGCCGCCGGGGAAGGTGAGGGAGATGTCGCGGATGCCGTGCTTGTACTGGCGCTCAAGGATGACCTCGCCTGCGGCGGTCTCGGCGAAGATGATGACGTAGTCGGTGACCCAGAGCTGATAGAAGTCATCGATGACGCGGCCGTCCGGGAGCTGAACGGTTTCGCGAGAGACTTCCAGCCACGGCCTGGCACTGAAAGCGAGGGTGCTCGCGAGTGTTTTCCACGGGGTCATGCGCGGTGGAAATCGGGCATGCGGGGAGGGTGGTCAAATCAAAAAAGGGCGGGTGCTGCGAGGGTGGAAGAGGGCGGGGCATAACGATCTTGCACAACGTTTTTCCCTCTCCTATCATCGCCGCCCATGAATCTCGAAGAGAAGCTTTACGCCTCCATCTACCGCATCCGACGTGTGGAGGAGGTCGTGTGTGATGTTTACCCCTCTGACAAGATCCGCAGCCCGGTGCACCTTTCGATCGGCCAGGAGGCGGTGTCTGCGGGCGTGTGTGAAGCTCTGCTGCCTGAAGAGGCTGTGTATGGGACGTACCGCAGCCATGCGACGTATCTGGCGAAGGGCGGCGACATACGCAAGATGATCGCCGAACTGTATGGCAAGGATGCCGGCTGCTGCCGAGGCAAGGGCGGGTCGATGCATCTGATCGACCCTGCGGTGGGTGCGCTGGGCGGCTCGGCCATCGTGGCCACAAACATCCCGCATGCTGCAGGGCATGCGTATGCTGACAAGATCCGCGGCCGCAAGCGCGCGACGGTGGCGATGTTTGGAGACGGCGCGGTGGAGGAGGGCGTGTTTTACGAGACGCTGAACTTTGCGGCGCTGAAGAAGCTGCCGATGATCTTTGTGTGCGAGAACAACAGCTACGCGATCCATTCGCCGCTGCTGACGCGCCAGCCGCTGGACAACATCAGCGCGCGTGCGGCGGTGTTTGGCATTCCGACGGAGATCATTGATGACGGCGATGTCTTCAAAATTTATGACGCGGTGAAGCGTGCCGCGACGGCCATTCGTGAGGGCAAGCCGGGGCCGTTTTTCATCGAGTGCAAGATCTACCGCTGGATGGAGCACGTGGGCATCGGCGAGGACTGGAAGTTTGGCTACCGCACGCGTGATGAAGCGGAGGCCTGGCTGGAGAAGGACCCGGTGAAGGTGTGCGGCGCGCTGATCGATGAGAAGCGCCGTGCGGAGATCGAGAAAGAGATCGAGGAGGAGATCCGCGATGCGTTTGCCTTTGCAGAAAGCACGCCGTTCCCGGACCTGAAGGAGCTTTACACAGACGTTTACAAGAACTGATTCCATGGCAGAACGCATCATCAGCTACGCACAGGCAATCCAGGAGGCCACGGCCCAGGAAATGGAACGCGACGAGAGCGTTTTCGTTTATGGACTGGGGGTGGATGACTTCAAAGGCATCTACGGAACGACGAAGGGGCTGCTGGAGAAGTTTGGCCCGGACCGACTGTTTGACACGCCGCTGTCCGAGGATGCCATGACCGGCCTGGCCATCGGCGCCGCGCTGAACGGCATGCGCCCGGTGCACGTGCACATCCGCATGGACTTCCTGCTGCTGACGGTGAACCAGCTTTTCAACATCGCGGCGAAGACGAGCTACATGTACGGCGGCAGCCTGAACGTGCCGATCGTGATCCGCTCGATCATAGGCAAGAGCTGGGGGCAGGGCGCGCAGCACTCGCAGGGGCTGCACAGCCTTTTCATGCACATTCCAGGGCTGAAGGTGGTGGCACCAAGCACGCCGCATGATGCGAAGGGCTGCCTGATTCAGGCGATCCGTGACAACAATCCGGTGATGTTTGTGGAGCACCGCCTGCTGCACCTTTTCCACGGCCATGTGCCGGAGGAGAGCTATACGACGCCTTTTGGCAAGGCACGCATCCTGGCCCCGGGCAGTGACATCACGCTGGTGGGCATCTCGTACATGGCAGCGGACTGCCTGCGTGCGAAGCACCTGCTGGACGAGACGGGCATCAAGGCCGAAGTCATTGACCCGATCTCGCTGGTGCCGTTTGACTGGGATGCGATCATGGCCTCCGTGCGCAAGACGAAGCGCCTGATCGTGGTGGACACCGCGTGGCTGTGCTGCGGCGCGACGGCGGAGATCATCTCCGGCGTGGTGGAGCGGCTGAACCCGGGCGAGCACATCGAGATGAAGCGAATGGGGTTTGCGCCGACGAGCTGCCCGCCGACCAAGGTGCTGGAAGACGCCTTCTATCCTGATCCTGCCAGCATCGCGCTGGCGGCCTACGCCATGTGCAACGGTGGCAAGACCGACTGGACGCCGACCTACAAGGAGGAGAAGGAGATCGCCGAATTCCGCGGGCCCTTCTAAGACCTGCCCGCACTCATGAGCCTGCAGGCACGCCAGATCCTCGAAGCCGATGGTGACCGCGCCATCACAGCCATCGATGCGACATCGCTGGCCGGGAAGCGGGTGCTCATCACCGGTGCGTCGGGCCTGATCGGCACGGGCATCGTGGCAGCGCTGCGCAGCCTGCGCCTCAGCGGCGTGGATTTGCAGGTGACGGCGCATGGTTTCTCCGCGCCTTCGGCGCATTTTCTGCACTGGCAGGAGGAGGGGCATCTGCACCTGCTGCAGTCGAATCTGGCTGATCCTGAAGTGTGGCGTGCGCTGCCGGAGTCTGACATTGTCATTCATGCCGCAGGCTATGGGCAGCCGGGGAAATTCATGGAGGCACCGCTGAATGCGCTGATGCTGAACACGGGTGCGACTGCGGCGCTGCTGAAGAAGACCGCGCCGGGAGGAAGCTTCCTCTTTTTCAGCTCCACGGAAGTGTATCAGGGGCTGGATCGGCCGCTGCTCTCTGAGAAGGACATCGGCACCACGGCACCGGATCATCCGCGCTCCAGCTACATCGAGGGCAAGCGCTGCGGCGAGGCCTTCTGCCATGCGGCGCGCAGTGCGGGCATCCATGCTGCTGCCGTGCGGCTGGCGCATACGTATGGCCCGGGCACACGCGCGCAGGACCGGCGTGTGATCAACATGTTCATCGAAAAGGCGCTCAAGGAAGGTGTGATCGCCATGCAGGATGAGGGGCTGGCTGTGCGCAGCTGGGGCTACCTCACTGACATTGTCGAGACCTGCCTGAACATTCTCATTCGCGGCAAGGAGGCGGTGTACAACATCGGCGGGCGCAGCAAGCTGACGATCCGCGAGCTGGCGGAGCAGATCGGTGCGATCTGTGGTGTGGAGGTGACGCTGCCGCCATCGAGCCACAGCGTGGCCGGAGCGCCGAAGCACGTGGAGGTGGACCTCACGCGTGCGGAGACGGAGTTTGGCAAGACGAGCTATGTGCCTCTGGAAGAGGGGCTGCGCCGCACCATCGACTTTCAGCGCTGTTTGTACTCATGACCCCAGATTCACGTATTTTCGTCGCCGGACACAACGGCATGGTTGGCTCGGCCCTGGTGCGCTCGTTGCGACGCAGTGGATTCAACGAGCTGCTGCTGAAATCGAAGGCAGAGCTGGATCTGACACGGCAGGCGGATGTGGAGCGCTTCTTTGCGGAGAACAAGCCGGAGTATGTGTTCATCGCCGCTGCGAAGGTGGGCGGGCTGATGGCCAACAAGACCTACCGGGCGGATTTCATCACGATCAATCTGCAGATCCAGACGAACCTGATCCATGCGGCCTACCAGCACCGGGTGAAGAAGCTGCTCTTCATGGCCAGCTCCTGCATCTTTCCGCGTGAGTGCCCGCAGCCGATGAAGGAGGACAGCCTGTGGACGAGCCGGCTGGAGCCCACGAACGCGCCGTATGCAGTGGCGAAGCTCTCGGGGATCGAGATGTGCCGGGCCTATCATGACCAGCATGGAGCCAAGTTTTTCAGCGTGATCCCCTGCAACCTATATGGGGAGAATGACAACTACCACCCGGAGAACAGCCACGTGATGGCGGCGCTGATCTCCAAGGTGCACCGCGCGAAGACCGAAGGTGCGAGCTCCGTGCCGCTGTGGGGCACCGGCACGCCCCGGCGCGAGCTGCTCTATGTGGACGACCTGGCGGATGCCTCTGTGTGGCTGATGCAGAACTACGAGGAGCCGGACCCGATCAATGTGGGCTACGGTACGGACTTCAGCATCCGCGAGCTGATCGAGACCGTGTGCGATGTTCTGGGCTACACCGGGACGCTGGACTTTGACCCCACCAAGCCGGACGGCGTGATGCGCAAGCTGCTGGACTCCTCCCGCATGCAGGCTCTGGGCTGGCGGCCGCAGACGACTCTGCGGGACGGGATCGCCAAATCTTACGCTGATTACCTGAAACGACAGGGTTGACGCGCCTGATTACCGGCTTACCGGCAGGGAAGCATCCTACCAATCACGCAATTCATGTTCTGGCCCCTTCAAGAAAACATCATCAGCAACGAAGAGCTCGACCTGCTCGTCAACTTCATCCGTGAAACGAAGCGGTTTACGCAGTTCACGAAGGTGCGCGAGTTTGAGCAGGCCTACTCGGAGTGGATGGGGTGCAAGTACAGCGTGTTTGTGAACTCTGGCAGCTCGGCCAACCTGCTCATGATCTATGCAGCGGCGGAACGCTACGGCTGGCAGCATGGGGACGAGGTGATCGTGCCCGCCCTGACCTGGCCGACGACGGTGACGCCGGTGATGCAGGCTGGATTTACCCCGGTGTTTGTGGATGCGAACCTGGACGACTTTGCCTTCGACTACGACCAGCTGGCGGCCAAGATCACGCCGCGAACACGTGCGATTTTCCTGGTGCATATCCTGGGCTTCCCGGCGGACATTGACCGCATCAAGAAGATCATCGGCGACCGCGACATCGTCATTTTGGAAGACACCTGCGAGACGCAGGGGGGGACGATCGGCGGCACGAAGGTGGGGAACTTTGGACTGGGCAGCAGCTTCAGCTTCTACTGGGGCCACCACATGACCACCGTGGAAGGCGGCATGATCTGCACGAATGACGAAGAGTTCTACAAGCTGAACGTGCTGAAGCGCTCTCACGGCCTGGCCCGCGAACTGCCGGAGCGTTATCAGGCGGACATCCGCGCGGCGCATCCGGACATCGACTTCCAGTTCCTGTTCCTGACGGATGGGTTCAACTTCCGCAACACGGAGTTCAACGCGGTGCTGGGGCTGTCCCAGCTGCCGAAGCTGGACAAGTTCATCGAGATCCGAAACCGCAACTACCGCCGGTTCCTGAGCATCTGCCGCCGCTTTGAGGACAAGCTGGTGATTCTGGACCGCCCGGGCATGTCTTCCTTTGTGCTGCCGTTTGTGCTGCGGGATGCCGCCATGAAGGCTCCATTCCGTGAGCTGATCCGCGAAAACGGCATCGAGTCGCGTCCGCTGATCAGCGGGAACCTGCTGCAGCAGCCCTTCCTGAAGAAGTACTACAAGGCGGGCGAGTTTGAGGTGGCAGACATGCTGCACCGGAATGCCTTCTACATCGGCAACAACCAGTTCGTGAATGATGAGCGGCTGGATGTGCTGGAGAAGCTGATGGAGCGCGGGTTGTCGTAAGGTGGGGCGGAGGCGCAGGTCTGTGGCGGTATGCGGTGCAGACGCTGCTGGGGCCCGGCGTGGTGCAGCGGCGTGCTGGGTTTGCTTGCCTGGATTTTGCGTGGCTGACCCAGGGCTTGCTCGTTCCTCGCGGCGCCCTGGGCTGAGTCCGCAGCCCCTTCAGGGCTGGTGTATTGCGGGGAGGACTTCGTAAAGAAAGAGAGAACAGACCCGCTTTCAATCAATCGTAGTATCATGCCACAGTGTCTGCCGTACGCTGATGGACGGGCGGGCTGTCGCCACACCCATCCTACGACCTGGCATGAAGTGCCGGGCTTCTCCCGAGGGCGATGATCAGGCGCGCGGACGCAGGCGCTGGCGGATTTTTTCCAGATCTGGGTGCGCCATGAGGCGGGTGAGCTGCTGCTTGAACTCGGCGATGGGGAAGGTCCAGTTGCTGCGGTTATTGCCTTCGGCTTCCATGGAGCGGGAGCAGAGGGTGATGGCCTTGTTTTCGCAGGCGAGGGCGGAGATGGTGGTGTGGCCGTTGCCCATGTGACCGTCGATGGAGGTGCCGGGCACCAGGGAGACGATCAGGTTGTCGCGCATGAAGATGTTGTTGCAGAGGCCCTGGCCGATGGGGCCCATGACGACGGGGGCGGCGCTGAAGAGCTGGATCTGCTCCTGCAGGCTGTGCTGGCCGAGGTGGATGACGCGCACGTCTCCGAGGATCTCACGGGCGCCCTCGACGACCTCTTCTTCATTGAGGAGACGTTTGTCTGGGGCGTCGGTGCGGGAGATGAAGAGGCTGCTGCCGGAGGCGGTGGCACCGCCGAGGCGAAGAGCGCCATCGCGGACGGCGCGGCAAAGGTCCACGCTGACGAGGGCGTGGGCGCCGTAGATGTGGGGCAGGTAGAGGAGATCCTCCACGAGCAGGGTGCCCTGGGTGCCCTCGATGACGCGCTCTGGGTCGTGGCCGACCATGCCGATGTAGCGCTTCTGCCAGCGGGCGTGACCGGGGGCCACGAGGATGCGGTGGTCGGGGTGCTGCTCCAGCAGGGGGGCGGCCTCCAGCAGACGTGGCAGGTGCTGCATGAGGAAGTGGCCGCGGTTTTCGTGGTTGCGGCCGGTGAGATGAAAGACGGTGCCGGAGATCTTGCGGGCCAGCAGGGGCAGGGGGCGGCGCACCTTCATGCGGTGGAGCAGGTGCTCGTGCGGGTAGAAGGTGGGCAGGAAGAGGCTGCCGTCTGAGAGGAAGATCTGGCCGGTGTCTCCGACGACGTAGGCGTTTTTGATGCGGTAGCAGGGCACGTCCGGCCACTCGTGCTTGATCTGCTTTTCGGGGAGGTTGTAAAAGTCCGCCTCCACGGAGTTGTCGATCATGGCCTGCCCGGCCTTCTGCAGGGGGATCTTTTCCACGCCGGGTCCCTCGGAGACCGCCTTCAACTTGATGCCCAGAGTTTTGCGCAAAAACTCGGCTGATTCATGAAGGGTGCGGATGGGGGAGTTCACGTTCTATGCGTACGGGTGATGGCCGCAGGCAGAGCGCCGGGGCGGCGGCGGGCGGACGCTAGCAAGCGGGTCAGGTGGGGCAAGGTCAAACTCGGAGAGCGGGCGCAGGGAAGCGCTGCTGGATGAGCGAGGTGACCTCGGCCACGGAGATGGCGCTCATGCATTTGACGATCTGGGTCTTGTCGCAGGCCAGTTCCGCGCCGCGAACGGCGATGCAGGCGCAGTCGCGGTGGAGCACGGAGTGCTGATCTCCATAAGGCCGCCAGCGCCTGACCTGGGAGGGGCCGAAGAGGATGAAGGCGGGCACACCCACGGCGGAGGCCATGTGTGAGGGGGCGGAGTCCATGCCAAAGAAGAAGCGGGCCTGACGCATGAAGGCGGCGAGGTGGCGAAGGCTCATGTCTCCGAGGCGGGAGAGGCAGGGCTGGCGCACGAGGCTGACAATATTGCGCGCGCGCTTGAGCTCATCATTGGAGGGACCGCAGGTGACCACGGGCTGCCAGCCCTGGGTGGTGAGCCAGTCGATGACCTCGGCCACGCGCTCGTCGTGCCAGCATTTGAAAAGCCAGCGGGAGGTGGGGTGGACGACGACGAGCTTTTCCAGCGAAACCTGATGCGCGGCCAGCCAGTCGCGTGCGTCCTGCTCCTCGGTGGGCGTGGGCGGGAAATCGGGATGGATGTCGTAATACGGGATGCCCATGTGCGTGAGGAACTCGCGCTCGTGCTCCATCACGTGGTGGTTGCGGTCGGGCTTGCCGCCGTAGCCGTTGAAGATATGGGGCTTGAGCTTGGAGCCTGCGGTGACCTGGATGGCCCAGCGGCGGCTGGCGCGGCTGAGGGCGGCGTACCACATGGCGCGATCGCTCCAAGTGAAGTCCACTACGAGGTCGTAGCCGCCGGAGACCACGGCGCGAGCGACGCGCAGCTCATCGCGCACGCGGGCGAGGCCCTTCAGTTTGCGGGGGGATTCGATGACCGCATGAATCCAGTCAAAACCGGCGATGAGGTCCCGGCTGCCGGGGGAGACAATGACGTCCAACTCGGCGGCGGGGAATGCCGCATGGAGGGCGCGGAATGCGGGCACACCGCAAATGACATCGCCCAGATGCTTGTTTTTGATGGCCAAGATGCGTCGTGGCTGCCAGCTCATGCGGAGAGTGGGTGAAGGTGGGCGGACGGGCAGGGGCGCATGGCTGACATCATGGCATGAAGCGGGATGCGTGGTGATAGTGTGACGCCCCCGGGCATGCAATCGAATATTCGACGGTGACCTGCGGGCTGTTTTGTGGTTGAAGGGCTGCGCATCCTGCTGCCTGATACCCCTTCCTTTTTCTTTTACCGCATGGTTGTCCACCACTACGTCCCCTTTACCAGCAACGTCGGCGATCTGTTTGTACGCGACGGCATTCATCAACGGCTGCGGGAGGTGTTTCCAGGCGTGACCATCGTGGAACTGCCGGCCAATGACCCGCACAAGAAGTCCGGCGTGGCTGTGGGACTGGAGGGGGCGAACCTGGAGCGCACGAACGCAGAGGCGGATCTCGTCGTGGTGGGGGGCAGCAACATGTATCAAGGGCCGGACTGGCGCTTCAACACCAATGTGGCCGCCATCGAGCAGCTGAAGGTGCCGCTGGCCTTCATCGGCCTGGGCGTGGGGTCGATCCGTGGCAAGAAGGCGCGGCCGCTGTCTGAGCGCTCGCGGCAGGAGATCCAGGCCTCTCACCGCAAGGCGATCGGCGTGGCGGTGCGCGATGTGGACACGGTGGATTTTTTGAAGGATCTCGGTGTGCAGGCCACGCTGACGGGGTGCCCGGCGACGTTCATCGGGTATGAGCCACTGAAGAGTGGTGCGCCGAAGCGGGTGCTGGTGAGCGCACCGCCGGAGCGCTTCCTGCCGAAGTGGGGGCACAAGGGCTACATCTCAGGCAAGATCATGGAGTCCACCTTCAAGCAGGTGCTGCGCACTTTGACCGACTCCGGTGTGAACTTTGACGTGGTGGCGCAGGACGGGCAGGACATGCGCTATCTGCCGCCGTTTCTGGAGCCGTTTGGCAAAAAGCCTCTCTATTTCGGCATGGAGACGAAGGCCTACCTAGACCTCTTCCGTGCGGCGGATCTGGTGGTGTGCTACAGGCTGCACATGGCCATCGCCTCCCTCGGCATGGGGGTGCCGTTTCTGCTGGTGAACTTTGACCAGCGTACGGCGGCCTTTCGCAACACTTTCAATGCGCAGGACGTCACGTATGACGCCTTCGGCTTCATGGATCAGCGGCGTCTGGCCGGCACGGTGCGGGCGCTGGGCAAGCCGGATGCGGTGCTGCAGACGGCGTGGGAAGGCGCAGTGCACCGCCGTGATGAACTGCTGGGCGTGACGCAGAATTTTTACGCCGGTCTGGCCGCCAAGCTGTCATCCTCCCGCTGAGTCATGAAGGTACTGCATGTGTTCATCAGCATGCCGGTGGGTGGTGCCGAAGATCTGGTGCTGTCCATGGTGAGGCATCCCACGGCGGAGTGCCAGGCGGAAGTGGTGTGCCTGAAGGAGCTGGGCGTGGCTGGTGCTGAAGCGCAGCGTGCGGGCCTGCCCGTGCATCTGCTGCCGCTGGTGCGCAGCAAGCGCCTGCAACCCCTGGCGGTGCTGAGGCTGGCGCGCTGGATGAAAGCGCAGCGCTATGATGTGGTGCACTCCCATGTGTACAATGCGCATGTGTATGCGGTGCTGGCGGCCAAGATGGCGGGCATCCCGGTGGTGATGCAGCACCACAAGACCTTTAACCGCGAGCGCCGCCGCCGCTGGCTGATCCTGCGGCTGCTGGCGCGCTGGACGCGGGCGCAGATCACGCTTTCCGAGCAGACGCGGGTGGACCTGATCGAGGCGCTGAAGGTGTCTCCGCAGACCTGCAGCGTGGTTTCGAATGTGGTGGATGACAGTGTTTTCCGACCTGCGGCCGATCGTGCGCAGGCGCGGCAGGCGGTGGGGCTGGATGCGCAGAAGGCGTGGGTCGGTGGAGTGGCCTCGCTGACACCACAGAAGAACCATGCGGCCACGGTGCGGATGATGGCAGAGCTGGCGCGCCAGGGCTGTGGTGCCATGGGCGTGATCTGCGGCGAGGGGCTGAAGCGCCCGGAACTGCAGGCGGAGATCGACCAACTGGGCATTCAGGAGAGGCTGCGACTGGCGGGAAATCAGCGCCCCATCGCGCCGTGGATTCAGGCGTTTGATGTGCTGGTGCTGCCGTCGAGCTGGGAAGGGCAGCCGATGGTGCTGCTGCAGGCGCTGGCCTGTGACACGCCCATTGTGGCCAGCGCCATCGAGGGCAATTTAGCCACGCTGGGGGCTGATCATCCGGGGCTGTTTGCGCTGGATGATGATGCGGCGTATGCACGACTAGTGCGCGCCTGTGTGGAGGATGCGGCTTTCCGTGCGACGGTGCTGGAGCACCAGCGGAAGCACCGTGCGGGACAGCCGGGATTTGAGGACTATATGGAGCAGGTGGCTGCGGTGTACCGCCGTATCGTGCCGGAGAGGCGGTAAACGAGTAGCTGCTTACCTAGTAGAGGAGCGCTCGAAGACGTAGATCTGGGAGGACATGAAGCGCTCGCCGCGTTCGCGGAAGTTGAGGCCATGCCGACCCATGAGAGCCATCAGCTCCTCTTCGGTGAGATTGTTGACCCAGGCGTTTTGGCGGCGTTTGGCGAGGTCATCGCCAGCACGGACAATGCAGTAGGCGATGATGCATCTGGGCGCGGCGGCGGCGACCTTGGCGGTGAACCACTCGATGTCTTCCACGTACTCCAGACAGCCGCTGATGAAGGTCACATCCGCCTTCACCTCGGGGAATTGTTTGGCATTGAAATCGCACACCAGCGTACCCGGGCCGCGGTCGAGGTAGTCGCAGCCGTGGTAGCTGTTGTCGGGGCCGAGGCACTGCTTGAGCCACATGGGGCCGCAGCCGAGGTCGAGGACGGATTCCTTGGGGCCGATGTACTGGCTCATGCCGCGGATGCGGTTCTTCCAGCGTTCGTCAAAGTATTCGATCTTGCGCCATTCCTTGCGGGGGAGGAAGCGTTTCAAAAAGTCTTTCCAGCGGGCCATGGAGTGAAAGTGGGTCAGCCTCTGTGTTTGCCAAGGAAATGCATGACGGCAATGCTGAATCTCCTGCATTGAGTGTTTGCAGCCGGGCCGCGCCCGCGCATGGAGAGGGGCATGGGTCCAACCTCCCCTCCAGATGATTGTTATGAGCTGACCGACAGCGGCGGCGGCCGAGTGCTTGAAAAGCTCGGCCCGCTGGTGGCATCGCGCGGCTGTCATGCGGCGTGGTGGAGGCGCAGGCTGCCTGCTGCGGAATGGCGCAGGTCAGTAGAACTGAAGAAAGAGCTGAAGGAGCCGATGAAGCTGCGGATCGGCACGCTGCGCTTTCTGCTTTCAGCGCAGGGCGGTGTGCGTGTGCTGGCACCGGAACTGCAGGAGCTGTGGGCGCAGGCCGGGCAGATGTGCGCGGCTTTCACTGAGCAGCAGAGGCGACCGGCGCGAGTGCTGAACCTTTTTGGCGGCAGTGCAGGCGGATTCACGCTGGCTGCGGCGCAGGCCGGTGTGGCGGTGGCGCATGTGGACGCCTCTGCAGAGGCCATCAAGCATGCGCGTGAGCATGCAGCGATCAACACGCTGGCGAACCGGGACATCCGCTGGGTGGTGGATGATCCGGTGAAGTTTGCCCAGCGCGAGCGCACCCAGGCGGGGCGCTATGATTTGATCGTGCTGGATCCGCACACGCCGAAGGACGCCAAGCGCGGCTTTGAGCTGGAGAAGGATCTGGGAGCGCTGCTGGCGACGGTGAGCGGGCTGCTCTCCGACAAGCCGGTGGGTGTCATTTTATGCTGCCGGCAGGGGGTGGTCTCGCCCACCACGCTGCAGCATCTCATGAGGCAGGAGTTCAGCATTTTCGGCGGCAGTGTCAGCGGCGGAGAGATCCTGCTCAAAGGCGCGGAAGGCGTGCCAGCGGTGCCGTGTGGAGTGCATGCCACGTGGCGCAAGACGGCGTGAGGAGAGGCAGTGTGAAGCCATGCTGGAATGTCGGCATGGCTTGAGCATTTTTGAATATAGCTTCAATGGCAGGCCATGGGCGTGGGAGAACCTTTGAAACTGGAAACGTCAGGGATGCGTGATCGGCCAACCAGTTTCTTCTCTCACGCCCATGAAAACCAGACAAATAGACCGCTTTCGGTCAGGGGTTACCTTGGTCGAGCTGCTGGTTGTGATATTGATCATTGGGTTTCTTGTGGCGATCATCGTGCCAAATCTGGGTTTCATGACTGGAGTGGCGGACAAGGTGAAGGACAAACGCAACGCCCAGAACATCATGCTGGCCTACAGCACTGGAGTGGCGGCGGGAGTGAGCTGGCCGGCGGGAGATGTGGCCACGCAGGTGGCAGCCGTGATCGCGGGACGGAAGCCTGCAGGGGGACCGATGGCCCGCATGACGTTTCAATCAGAGGTCGGTGTCGATGATGTGGCGGCCACGTATCAATACATCGGCGTGCGTAGCAGCGGGGAGCTGTATTTTGACTCGACAGGAGGGCAGAGCACGAGCGGACACTGAGGATGGTGTGCGGTGGAGGTGCAAGATAAGCGCAACTCTCCGTTAAAAGCAGTGCGGGGCGGCGTTTGTAGCTGCTTCATGAAATACTCCGTCTTTTTCTCCTTGTCACTGTGGGTGGTGGCCGCGCAGGCGCAGCTGAGCCCGAATGGCGCCACGGCCTCGTTTAAAGGCAGCCTGCCACCGAAGCCCACGGCGGCGCTTTCCGCCGAGCAGGAGGCGGGCCTTGCCAAGGAGCTGGCGGAGGTGACGAAGGCTTTTGAGGCGGTGAAGAAGCACCCGCGTGCGGCGGATGCGGACATTTTTCTGAAGGCGGTGCGCTATGCGCTGGAGTTTCATGAGTGGTATGACAAGAAGCCTGAGGACGGGGTGAAGAAGGCCACGGCTTTGCTCGAAGAAGCGAAGAAGCGCATCGCGGCGCTGGGCAAAAATGAGACGCCGTGGATGAATGGCAGCGGGCAGAAGGTGCTGGGGTACTACTCGAAGATCGACGACTCAGCGCAGCCGTATGGCGTGGAGGTGCCGGAAGGGCTGGAGTTTGGCGCAGGCAAAAAGCCGGTGCCGATGTGGATCTGGCTGCATGGCCGTGGAGACACCGCCACGGATCTGCCGTTTGTGTATTCCAGGCTGATGGCGAAGAAGCCGGGGCAGTTTCAGCCGGCGGGGACGATCGTGATTCATCCCTTTGGCCGCTACTGCAACGGCTGGAAGAGCGCGGGAGAGACGGATGTGTTTGAGTGCCGGGATGATGCGATCTCCCGCTTCAATGTGGACACGAACCGGGTGGCGCTGGCTGGCTTCAGCATGGGGGGTGCGGGGGCATGGCACATGGGCGCGCATTATCCTGACCAGTGGGCCTGTGTGCATACCGGCGCGGGCTTTGCGGATGTGAAGCGCTACCAGAAGCTGACACCGGAGAAGTATCCTGTGTGGTATGAGCAGGCGATGTGGGGCGTGTATGACGTGCCTGACTATGCGAGGAATTTTTTCAATGTGCCGCTGATCAGCTACAGCGGCGAGGTGGATGCGCAGCGTGACTCCGCCGAGTACATGATGGAGGTGCTGGCGAAGGAGGACATCCACCCGCCGCATCTCATCGGGCCGGGCATGCCGCACAAGTATCATCCGGAGACGATCAAGGAGGTGCAGGCGTGGATCGAGAAGGCTGTGGCCAAGGGGCGTGATCTCTTCCCGAATGAAGTGCACATCCAGACCAAGACGCCGTTTTACGGCCGCGTGAAGTGGCTGAACCTGCACGGCATGGAGGAGAGCTGGAAGGAGGCGCGGCTGGAGGCGAAGGTGATCGACGGGCAGACGATCGAGATGAAATCGCAGAATGTGACGCGCATCGTCTTCTATCCGCCGCCACAGGTGCGGAAGGGCGGCGGCAAGATCAAGGTGGTGATCGATGGTGCCACGCTGCAGCTCAAGGCAGGGCCGGTGGCGCCGAAGTTTGAGACTTTCATGACGCCCGGGCCGAAGGTGGAGGGGGCTTTCTGCCGACTGATCAAGGAGAACGGCGTGTGGCGTGACTTTGGCAATGCGGAGCCGTTTCAGCATGACAGCCCCGCAGGTGGCAAGCCGGGCGCGCATCCGGGGCCGATGGATGCGAGCTTTCTGAAGCGCTTCCTCGTGGTGCTACCGGATGGCAAGTCCTCCTCTGCTGCGGTGGACGCGTGGGTGGAGGCGGAGTCGGCGCATTTCATCCAGCGCTGGAAGAGCCTGATGCGCGGAGACACGCGGGTGGTGAAAGCGTCAGAGATTGCTGATATTTATGAAGCCGGGAAAACGCAGAGCCTCATCCTGTGGGGCACGCCGGAGTCCAACTCGTGCATCAAGAAGCTGGCGGGTGATCTGCCGGTGAAGTGGGATGCGCAGAAGGTGGCGATGGCGGGGCAGTCGTACGATGCGAAGACGCATGTGCCGCTGATGACTTATCCGTGCCTGAAGTCTCCGGGCTTTGAGGCGGTGATCAATTCGGGCCTGACCTTCCGTGAGGCGCACGACAAGACCAATTCGCTGCAAAACCCGAAACTGCCCGACTGGGCCATCCTTGACATCACCCAGCCGCCGAGTGCGGAAGCGGCGGGCAAGGTGGTGGCTGCAGACTTCTTTGATGTTCGCTGGCAGGTGAAGAAGAAGTGAGGCGGTGTGAGCGCCGCCCTTACTGTGCCGAGCGGTTGCGCGGCATGCAGGGCGGCAGCGGGGGGTAGAGCATGTTGAGCGTGGCCTCGCGCAGCCAGCCGCGGAGGGATGGCTGATTGACGCCAAGCTGCTGGGCGATGTTTTTGCAGCTTTCTCCTTTGCGGATCATGGAGCGGGCGGCGGCTACGATGGCTGCCTTTTCTGCGGGGGAGTAACGTGAGAGGCGGGGCATGGTGCGTGAGATGGGGGTGAGAGTTTTGAGAAGCAGCAGCCCTCTCAGCAAATCCCAGCCCAGCATGCCCTGCCATGCAGTCCCCGAATCGTGCAAAGAAGACGCGTTTTGTGCAGGTTTGAGGTTGTCCCGGCTGGCGGCTCATGAGTGGGTGCCAGGGCGACAGATGCCCCTGCGGCTACAAAAACATGCGCGTTTCGTAGATGCGCCGTGCGTATTCATGCGGCATCTGATTCACGTCATTTCCAACCGACTCCCATGAAAACACTCACTCGACGTTTGTTCCTTCCCGCGCTGGCCGCCACGCTGATGCTTGGCACTGCCGGCGCCCGTGCCGCTGCGAGCGGCATTCAGGATGACGGAGCCTTTTTCTCCGAGTTTGCCAAGGTGAACGCCACAGGCACGATCAATGATGTCTCCAGCCGCCTGCACAAGGACATCCTGGTGCAGACGTATGCGGAGGTGCCGGAGGACGTGAAGCCCAAGGTGCTGCAGCCCAACAAGTCCGCCGCCAACCGGGGATTCTCGGAATGGGCGGAGCAGATGGCCCGCACAAAGAAGGTGAACGGCGTGCTGATCCTACTGGTGAAGCAGCCTGCGCACCTGCAGGTGGTGGTGGGCACGGATACGGCGCGCCAGGCATTTACGCTGATGGACCGCGAGAAGCTGGTGCAGACGATGATCGCGAAACTGCGTGAGAAGAAGAATGACGACGCGCTGATCGACGGCGTTAACTTCATCGCCACCACGATGAAGTCCCACCGCAGCAGTGCGGCCGCTCCATTTAGCTCCAGGTCTCATGTGACGCAGCAGGGCGGCAGCTCCTGGCTGCACACCATCGGCATCATTCTGCTGATCTGGGTGGGCTTCAGCATCGTGCGCGGTCTTTTCCGTGCGCTGTCTGGCGGCGGTGGTGCTCCGGTGGGCGGCATGGGCCAGCCCTATGGCTACGGTGGTGGCGGCGGCGGCTTCTTCCAGAACATGCTGGGCAGCATGTTTGGCGCTGCGGCGGGCATGTGGATGTATGACCAGTTCTTTGGCTCCCACAGCTCTGCGGCCACCTACAATCCGCAGAACTATGATTCGCAGCTCCAGGACAGCGGCTTCTCCGGCACGGATACGGACTACACCAGCTCAGGCGGCGATTTCGGGGGCGACTCCGGCAGCAGCTTTGGCGGTGGTGATTCCGGGGGCGACTTCGGTGGTGGCGGCGACTTTGGCGGCGGTGGCGATTTCTAATCTGGTCAGATGAGTCGCTATGCCAGCAATCAGGATGTGGTTCGCTTCTTTGCCATGCATGGCATCGAGGTGAGCCACGTCAGGCGTGAGGGGAGCCTGCGCCATCTGCGGGTGCAGGAGAAGGCGGTGACTCTGCCGATGGATGCCGACCCGGATGAGTGCCTGCGGATCGTGCGGGAGAGCATCGAGGATGCTGAGGTGCAGGCGGAGTGAACGTGGTTGTGGATGGCTGAGGGCGGCGTGCGGTGCGGTGCGTGAGGGATCGGGACGATCCCTCTTCTCCTCCAGAAGATGGGCCGCAGTGTGCGGATTACATCAGGCTCAGGAGGGCCTCGCGGATCTGGGCCTGCCATTTGCTGAAGTAGGCGAGGCGTGCCTGGAGGATCTGAAGGTCTGACAGGGCCGTGGTGTCTCCGGAGCTGAGGCGGGAGTCGAGGGCGGGCAGGGTGGTGAGGAGCTGGGTGCGCTGCTCATCGACGGTGGTGCCGAGGGCTTCGAGCTGCTCGCGCAGTTTCATCTCCTCGGGAGCGAGGAGAGCTTTGGCCAAGGCGGAGGCGGCGGACTGACGGCGCTTGAGGAAGGAAGCCACGTTTTGCAGTGCGGGTCCGAGCTGGCCGAAGAGGGACATCATGCCCTCGTCGATGGGCACCGTGCGCCAGGGCACCTCGTGGATCTCCAGCAGGTGTTTGAGGCGCTTTTCGGGGGCCTGCAGGGTTTCGTAGGCGGAATTGATCTCAGCAGCGCGGGCGGCATCGCCTCCGGGCTGGTCGGGGTGGGCGCTGCGGCTGGCAGCCAGCCAGGCCTGCTGGAGGGCTTCGTCGTCCAGTGCGGCGGCACGTGGCAGGCCGAGGAGGGCAAAGGCGTTTGGCATGGGCGGACTCAGGCGGAGAAGCTTTCGCCACAGGAGCAGGTGACGACGGCGTTGGGGTTCTTCACCTTGAAGCCGCCGCTTTGGATGTCATCACTGTAATCGAGCTCGGAGCCGGAGACGAAGAGGGCGCTCTTGGGGTCGATGACCACGCGCACCTCGCTGGAGGTGACCATGATGTCGCGGTTGGCGGGGCCATCCACGAGGTCCATCTTGTACTGCAGGCCGGAGCAGCCGCCGCCGACGACGGCCACGCGGAGGGCGCCGTTTTCTGCGCGGCCCTGCTTTTTGAGCAGGCCGAGGAGGCGGTTGGCGGCGTTGGGCAGCACCTTGATGAGTTTTTCGTTGCCGATTTTGAAACTGGGGGCGGCGGCGGTCATGGGGGAGGGGAGACTGATAGCGCAGGGATGGAATGAAGGAAAGCGCGAGGGTGTGCTATCAAGCCGGGCTGGTTTATTTACGTGTGGTGCGTGGATTATGCTTGCCTCATCGGCGGATTTTTGAGACGAAAGAGAACAACCCCATTATCTCTCCATGAGCGAGTCCGAGGTGATCCCTCTTCCCCTGCAACTTTTCACCCTGAAAGACGGCTTGGTCGCCAGTGACAGTGGTCAGGACGCCGTGAACAACTTTGCCGCCGATTTCCAGGGGCTGCGCCACTTTGGGCAGAAGGTGGGCGAGTGCCTGGAGCTGGGTGCGCCCTGGATGGGCACGCTGCAGGAGGACGATTTCACGCTGAACTTTGCCTACTTTGACGCAGGCACAGACGCCCAGGATCCCGGGGCAGGAGCGCACATCGGTGAACGCATTCCGATGTTTGAGCTGCTGACACGAGTCAACGAAATGGAGGCATAAAGAACACCATGGCCGCATCCATCACACCTTCTCTCCGCGCCGCGCTTGAGCGCCTGAAACACGCGGGCTCCGTCAACGGGCTGCTGCTCTGCTGGCGCAGGCAGATTTTGATCAATCTGCTGCCGTTTGAAGAATTTCGGGCCGAGCGGCTGCTGCAGGCGCTGCACGATGCGCGCGCGCATTTTGGCAGCGGCGGCGACCGCGAGGTGAAGACCTTCTGGTTTGGCTATGAGGGCGTTTTTGTCCTGGCTCTTTTTGAGGGAGAGTGCCTGCTCGTCATGCTGCACACGCATGCCTCGGAGGTGGACTTTATGCGCCGGGCTGGGCTGACCTTTCTGGACGACACGCAGCTTCTAGTACAGACGCTGCTGAATCCATCTCCGGATGATGTCATCAGCCGGGAGGAAACGCAGAAGCTGGGCGGCTATGAGGACGGGCTCATGGCCCCTCTATCCAGCCTGACCAAGGTCATTCCACGCCACGCGTAGCCAGCCACCTGAGAGCGCTGCTTTTTATTAGCGGCTGCCTAATGGCGGGATCATCACGTTTGGTTTTATCTAACTTTTCGCTGCAAGGTTTGGCCGAACTTCGCCGAATGTCTTGGCGTTTACTTTTACTCAACCACCCTCTGCATCCATGTCTGACCAAGCCGCCTCCGCATTCTCCCGCCGTCGCTTTCTCAATGCCAGTGGTGGAGCGTTTCTCGCTCCGGCCGTGCTGACCTCCGCAGGCAGCCTGCTGGCGCAGCAGAAGGCGGACTCGAATGAGACGCTGAAAATCGGCCTGATCGGCTGCGGCGGACGCGGCACAGGTGCGGCGGCGCAGGCTCTGGGGGCTGACTACAACTCGAAGCTGGTGGCCATGGCTGACGCCTTTGACACGCAGATCGAGAACAGCATCAAGAACCTCTCCACGCAGTTTCCGGATCGTGTGGATGTGAAGCCTGAGATGAAGTTCACCGGCCTGGACGCCTTCCAGAAGCTGATCGACAGCGGAGTGGATGTGGTGCTGCTGGCCTCGCCTCCGGGATACCGCCCGCAGCACCTGACGGCTGCTGTGGATGCGGGAAAGCACATCTTCTGCGAGAAGCCGATGGCGGTGGACGCGGTGGGCTACCGTGTGGCACAGGCTGCGGTGGAGAAGGCCAAGCAGAAGAAGCTCAATCTCGTGGCCGGCTTCTGCTGGCGCTACTCCACCAGCCGCATCGAGTGCTACAAGCGCCTGCATGACGGACAGATCGGCGACATCACCAGCATCCTGGCCACCTACTACGCGGGGCCGGTGAAGGTCATGCCGCCTGCAGCGGGCCGCCCCGCCGGCATGGGGGATGTGGAGTGGCAGGTGCGCAACTGGTACAATTTTTCCTGGCTGAGCGGAGACAGCATTGTGGAGCAGGCGGTGCACAGCCTGGACAAAATCTGCTGGGCCATGAAGGACGCCCCGCCAATCAGCGTGATCGGCACCGGCGGCCGTCAGAAGAAGGCGGAAGGTGGCAACATCTTTGACCACTTCCACTGCGCGTATGAGTGGGAGGGCGGCATCATCTGCCACCTGACGAACCGCCAGATCACCGGCTGCCACAATGAAGTGGCCGACAACATTCTGGGAACCAAGGGCCGCATGGTCATCGGCAAGGGGCCCGCTCCCTTCATCGAAGGCGAGAAGCGCTGGCGCTGGCGCGGCGAAGAGAAGAACATGTATGACCTGGAGCATCAGGCGCTGTTTAACGCCATCCGCAAAGGCGAGGTGATCAATGACGGTGACCGCATGATGAGCAGCACGCTCATTGCCATCATGGGCCGTGAGGCGGCCTACACCGGGCAGAAGATTCTCTGGAAGGACGAAGCGGCCGGTGGTGAAAAGAAGGGCGCGAACTCCTCTCTGGCCATTCTTTCATCCCAGCAGGATCTGGCGCCTGACACGCTGAAGTTTGGAGACAGCTTTGATCCGGGCACGCAGCCGGTGCCGGGCATGACGAAGTTTGTCTAAACGAGACTTTGTGGACTTTGAAGTGAGCACGGCGGGAATGCCCGCCATGCTCAATTGCATTCAGCGTCTGGCGCGCAGTTCGTGGCGCAGGTGCTCCACTTCATCGAGAAGCTGTGAGAAGAGCTTGAGGCCGGAGAGGTTCATCTCGCAGGTTTCCCGCAGGGCCTCGATGCGGCGCAGGGCACGGAGGCTGTCGTCATCAAGCTGCGTGGGGAGGATGCCCTGCTGCTGATACTGCACGATGTTCTGGGTGGAGACGCCGCTGCTGCTGGAGAGCAGCTCCAGGGTGTAGGTGTGGGATGTAGTGCGGCTCATGGCTCAGGCGCGTGGGTTGAAGGTGGAGGTGCTGCGCAGCTGCTCCCAGAGCCTGCGCTCGGCATCGCTGGACTTTTGAGGCAGGACGACCAGGAGCTTCACAAAGAAGTCGCCGCGCTCGGTGGTGCCGCCTTTGGGCAGGCCGCGGCCACGTACGCGGAGGGTTTGGCCGTTTTCGCTGTTTGAGGGGATGCGGAGCTTGATGGAGCCATCCAGCGTGGGCACCACGATCTCGGCGCCCAGCACGGCCTCCCAGGGGGCGAGGTCGAGCTCGTGATACACGTCTGCCTCCTGCGTGGTAAAGTCCGGATGCGAGGCATGACGCACGCGCAGGTAGAGGTCTCCGGCCTCGCCGCCATTCTGGCCGGGCTCTCCCTGGCCGGGCACGCGGATGCGGCGGCCGTCGGTGGCACCGGGCGGGATGCGCACCTGAAAGCTGTGCGTCTGCGTCTGTCCGGTCTGGCGGTTCAGCGTCTGCAGAGAGATGGGCCGCTGAGTGCCGTGCATGGCCTCCTCCAGCGTGACGAGGATGTCTCCCTCGATATCGTGACCACGGCGTGCGCGGCCTTTTCGTTTTTTGGCGCTGCCGGTGGGGATCTCCTCTTCAAAGCCCTGGGGGAAGCCGTAGCGACTGCCGCCGCTGAAGTAGCGCTCGAAGAAGTCGCTGAAGCCGGTGCCGCCAAAGTGGAACTCCTGCTCGTAGCCGCCGCCTGTGTCTGGAGGTGGCTGATGGGCTCCGGCCTCCTGCCAGTGTGCGCCTAGGGTGTCGTATTTGCGACGTTTCTCGGGATCGCTGAGCACTTCGTTGGCTTCATTGATCTCCTTGAACTTGGCCTCGGCGGTCTTTTTGTCCTTGGCGGTGTCAGGGTGGTACTGGCGGGCCAGTTTGCGGAAGGCCTTCTTGATGTCGTCCGCGCTTGCGTCGCGGGGCACACCCAGGGTGGTGTAGTAGTCTTTGAATTCGGCAGGCATGATAAAAGAGAGATACGCTGCGGGCCGGATTGTCGTTGTGATTCATCCTGCATTCTTTGAGCAGGAGCCGCGGCCTCAGGAGGGCCAGAACAGGATGATGGCGGCACCTCCTGCTGCGGAGAGCAGGAGGCCGAGGAGGGCGGGCTTCACGTAGGCGCGTGCGCCAAGCGTGATGACGAAGAACATTTTGAAGAAGAGATTGGCAATGCCGCCGGTGAGGATCATGCGCCAGGCGAGGGAGGTCTCCAGATTTCCCGTGGAGACGAGCTTGGAGGTGGAGAGCGTGATGGCGGACATGTCCGGCAGGCCGGAGAGAAAGGCGGTGACGTACAATCCTGAGGCGCCGCTGTGCTGGCGGGTGTAGGCCACCACGACCAGCACCAGGGCGTAGAGCAGGCCGAGCATGACGGCATGCTTCAGCTCAGAGGGCGGGTGCTCGTCCCGGGGCTGGGTGTCCGCCTTTTCGGCACGGTGGTGCGCCACGATGGCGATCAGGATGACCCAGACCATCATGACAGTGAGAGGAGGGAGCATCTGCCGCAGGTGGTCCGAGGCCACGATGGACACCTCCCCTAGCAGGCGCACAAAAGCCACGGAGGAGGCGATGAGCGCCATGGAGGCGAGGGAGAGGCTGCCTGAGCTGGCGATTTGACTACGGCGGGCGCTGCTGGCCGTGGTGGCGGTGCTGGAAACGAGGCCGCCAAGAATGCCTGCGAGGACAGCTCCCTTGGACCCGCCGAGGTATTTTTCCGCCATGTAGGCGGCCAGGCTGATGCCCACGATGAGCACGACGATGAGCCAGATGGCAAAGGGATTGAGCACGCCGAGGTAGCCCATCTCCCGGTTGGGCAGAGCAGGCAGGATGACCAGCGCCACCAGCACGAGGCGTGCGATCTCGCGGATGTCGTCCTCGCCAAAGCGGCGGACCGTGGCGTGCAGGGCCTTTTTACTCTGCAGCAGAAACATGACGCTGCCGGCGATGATGACGGCGGTGAGCCGCTCCCCCAGCATGATGATGATGCCGGAGGCAAACATGACCAGCATGGCCATCTCCGTGGTGAGGCCTGTGCGCTCCTCGCGGGCGGAGAGGCTGAGCCATTTGCCCAGGACCACCAGGCTGGCGAAGGCGATGAAGCCCGCCCCGATGACCCAGCCGCCGTAAACGTTTCCCAGCAGGCCGGTGAGCGCGCCGAAGAGGGTGAGCAGGGCAAAAGTGCGGATGCCCGCCACGCGGTTCTGCACCCACTCCCGCTGCAGACCGACGAGGAGCCCCAGGCCGGTGGCGGTGCCGAGAGACAGGAGGAGTTCCGAAGTTTCGGGCAGGGTGGCTGACATGGCTGTAAAACGAAGTCTGCGGGAGACTTTACACGGACTTGCCTTCCACGCCATCCCAGTCCAAGAAAAGGGCTCCTTACGCCTCCAACCATGTCCATCTGGAACTACGCCAACTCACAGCTCAAAGACCTCGTCGCCTACGAACCCGGAAAGCCCATCGAGGATGTGGCCCGTGAACGTGGACTGAAGCCGGAGGACATCATCAAGATGGCCTCCAACGAGAACCCGCTGGGCCCTTCGCCCAAAGCCATCGTGGCCATGCAGGAGGCTGTCAAAGAAGTGCACATCTATCCGGACGGCGCGTCCTGGAAGCTGCGCAACGCGCTGGCGGAGAAGTTTGGCCTGGAGATGGGCAACATCATCATGGGCTGCGGCTCCAATGAGGTGATCGAGTTCATCGGTCACGCCTTCCTCAAGCCCGGGGACAACATCATCACCGCCGAGCACGCCTTCCTGGTGTACAAGCTGATGGCCAAGGTCTTTGGCGCTGACACCATCGAGGTGCCGGACCCCGGGTATGTGCACGATCTGGACGCGATGGCTGCGGCCATCACGCCTAACACGAAGGAAATCTTCATCGCCAATCCGAACAACCCCACCGGCACGCTGGTGACACAGGAGCAGATTGATCGCTTCATGGACAAGGTGCCGGATCACGTGGTCGTGGTGTTTGACGAGGCCTACTATGAGTTCCTCGACAATCCGCCGGACACGCTGAAATACGTGCGCCAGGGACGCAATGTGGTGGTGCTGCGCACTTTCTCCAAGATCCAGGGCCTCGCGGGCACGCGTGTGGGCTACGGCATCGCCAACAAGGAGCTGATCGACGTGCTGCAGCGCACACGCCAGCCCTTCAATCTGAACTCCATTGCGCAGGCTGGTGCACTGGCCGGCTTGCTGGACGAAGAACACCAGAACAAGACCAAGGCCATCACCGACGAAGGTCGCGTCTACCTGCAGAAGCAGTTTGGCGAGATGGGGCTGGAGTACATCCCGAGCTACGCCAACTTTGTGCTGGTGAAGGTGGGCGATGGCAACGCCGTCTTTAAAGGCATGATGGACAAGGGCGTGATCGTCCGCGCCATGGCCGCCTACAAGCTGCCGGAATGGGTGCGCATCAGCATCGGCACAATGCCGCAGAACGAGCGCTGCATCGAGGTGCTGAAGCAGGTGCTGGGGAAATAGCCGCTTGTCAGCCGTCTGCAAAGACGGTAAATATGAGGCATGAGTTTCTGGGCTGAAATTTGCGCGGACAAGTCCTTGCAGGATTTGCCATACAAAATTGAGACCAATCGCTTTGATCAAATCATTATGAGTCCTGCATCCGTCTGGCACAGTGATTATCAAGGCGAGATCGGCTTTACCTTGAAGCGCCTGATGCCGGAGGGAAGAATTCTGGCGGAGGCCGCCATCCAGACAACGGATGGCGTGAAGGTGGCAGATGTGGCATGGATCAGCCGTGAGCGATTTGAGCCGCACCGCCGCTCAGTCAATCTGCCCATCGCGCCTGAAATCTGCGTGGAGGTCGTTTCACCTGGAAATCATCGCTATGAGATGGCAGGCAAGGTGCAACTTTACTTTGCCAGCGGGGCTGAGGAGGTTTGGATGTGTGATGAGCAGGGGCGCATGGAGTTTTATCTGCGTGATGTTGCTGAGCCAGCAGCCAAGTCGCGTTTCTGCCCCGATTTTCCTACGCGTATTGCGGTGGATTAACTCTGAATACCGTAGCCTTGGATTCAAAGTGCCATAGTGGGCGTCCACAACAGGCACTTGTGCGGGCGGCAAATGCGGATTGAATGGCGTGTATGACGCTGAATCGATCGCTCCGGAAGGTCACGTGGAAGGTTTGTGCCCTGCCATTGCTGGCGGGTTTGCTGCCGGGCATGGGCGAGGCGCAGGTGGAAACGGTGAAGCCGGCGATCCCAACGATCGAGCCTGGGCTGGAGATGGCGGTGAAATGGCCGTGGCAGGTGCAGGCGTCTGATGCGGCGACATGGGGCATTCCTGTGGATGTGCCGGAAGAGACGGTCACGATCAGGGCTGGCATCCCTGTGCCGCAGGCAGATGCGAAGAAAGCGCCAGCCAAGGTGGCACCGAAGGGGCCGCCGCCGCAGATGATCGAGCACACGGTGGCAAAGGGGGACTCGCTCACCAAGATTGCGCATGCGAACGGTGTCACGATCGATCAGCTCAGGATTTTTAATGAGATGAAGAACGATCGCATCGTGATCGGGCAGATCGTGAAGGTGCCGGGAGAGCCTGACATCGCGGCGATGATCGCAGCGGCTGCTGAAGCTGAGAAAGAAGCGGCGAAGAACAAGCCGAAGGGGAAGGAACCGGCTGAGGCGAAGAAAAAGCCTACGCCAGTGAAGGAGGAGGCGCCGCCGGTGCTGATCGCCACCAAGCCACACCGGGCGCTGCCGCCTGCGGCCTGGGGGGCTTCATCGCTGGTGCTGATCCAAGCTTATCTGGACCGACAGGGGTTCACCATCGGGCCGATCGACGGCACAGCGGGGCCGATGTATGACGCGGCCTACAAGTCGTTTGAGAAAGCTTATCCAGGGCAGCTACATACTCCGGAGGGGCAGCCCTCGGCGGCGATGCGCTCCATCGGCGGTCCGTATGTGGAGTACACGCTCACCGCAGCAGACATGCGCTGGATTTCACCACACGACAGTGCGCCAGCCGGTGGCAAAGCGAAAGGTGCCAAAGCTGTGGAGCCGCCGCCGACCTTTGAGGAGCTGAGCAAGGAGCCCTTCATGGCCTACCGCTCTGGCTGGGAGTTTGTGGCGGAGAAATTTCATGCGGCTGAGTCCTTTCTTCGGCACATCAATCCTGGAGTGAAAAATCCGAACACGCCGGGGGCGATCTTTCTGGTGCCGAACGTGCAGCCCTTTGAGATCGAGAAGGCTTTTGAGGAGCCGCTGCAGCCTGCGGCTGATCCTGCGGCGCCCGTTTCCGCCAGCGTGGTGGGTTTCAATCGCCTGATCATCCACAAGGGGGAGAAGATCGTGGCCAACATGCCGCTTTCCGCCGCACGTCCGGGACTGCGCGGGCGCAAGACGTGGAAGATTCTGGATGTGATCCCGCGTCCGGCCATGGCCAGCACGGGAGATCCCGCCGCGCCGATGACTGTGCCCTACCGCCTGCATGCCGGGCCCAACAATCCTGTGGGCATCCTGTGGATCAATCTGGCGAAAGGTGGCGATCCCAAAGTGCTGCCCTATGGCCTGCACGGCACCAGCATTCCCGGTGCGATGACAAAGCAGGAAAGCATTGGCGGCTTTCGCATGACGAACTGGGACATTGCGCGTGTGGTGCGGCTGCTGCCTGCGGGCACGGATTTGAAGTGGGAGTGATGCCCAGTTCCGAACGAAGCAAAAAGAAGGGGGATCAAAGACGATCCCCCTCCGGTGAGTCTGTTTGGGCTGCTGGCGCTTACTTTTTGCGCAGCTCCTTTTTCTTGAGGTCGTTGTAGAGTTCGAAGGCCTTGTTGACGTTCAGTCCGCCGTGCACCACGCCGTGCACCGCCTGCATCATGGAGACGGGAGCATCGCTCTGGAAGATGTTGCGGCCCATGTCCACGCCGCTCGCTCCCTGTTTGATGGCGTTGGCGCACATCTTCAGCGCGTCGAGCTCGGGCAGCTTCTTGCCACCGGCGATCACGATCGGCACCGGGCAGCAGCTCGTCACCGTGTCAAATTCCTTCTCGGTGTAGTAGCACTTCACGATGTTCGCGCCGAGTTCCGCCATGATGCGGGTGGCCAGGCGGAAATACTGCGGCGTGCGGGCCATCGCACGACCCACGGCGGTCACGCCCATGACGGCGATGCCATAGCGGCTGGCGGCGTCCACCAAGTCGGTGAGGTTCTTGAGGCTCTGGCGCTCGTAGGCGCTGCCGATGAAGACCTGCACGGCCAGCACGGCGGCGTTGAGGCGGATGGCTTCCTCGATGTTGAGCGCGGTGCTCTCATTGGAGAGGGGCTCAAAGCCGGGGCGGCCAAACTTGACCTTCTTGCCGTCGAGCTCGCCTTCCCACTCTTCCATGGGGCTGATCATCGAGGTGCCGCCGGAGGCACGCAGGGCGATGGCCTTGGTGGTGGAGGCTGGGATGACGGAGCGCTGGATGCCGCGGGTGAGCATGAGGCAGTCGGCCCATGGGGCGAGGGGGAGGATGGTCTGGTCCACGCGCTCGAGGCCGGTGGTGGGGCCCTGGAAGTAACCGTGGTCAAAGGCGAGCATGACGGTGCGGCCGTCCTTGGGGTTGAAGACCTTGCTCAGACGGTTTTTGAGGCCCCAGTCGTACTGGTGGCAGCCCTTGAGGAAGAAGCCGGGGGCCTCCTGGGGGACGTCGGTGAAGAATTCCTTTTCCTTCTTGTCTGCTGCGCTGATTTGGATGTCGGCCATGGTATTTCTGGGTTACGAGTTAAACGGGCGCGCAGGATGGGCGTTAATCAGCCCCGTGCAAGCACATTGCCAGAGCTTGCAAAACCCCTGAGTCTGTGGTTCTTACCCGCCCCATGTCTCAAAACTTACTCATATACCTGGATGGCAAGCTCGTTCCCGAATCCGAGGCGAAGATCTCTGTCTTCGACCACGGCCTGCTGTACGGCGATGGAGTATTTGAGGGCATCCGCATTTACAACGGCCGTGTGTTTCGCCTGACGGAGCATCTGCACCGCCTGTATGACTGCGCCAAGGCCATCTGCCTGACGGTGCCGCTTTCCTTTGAAGAGATGGAGAAAGCCACACTGGACACGGTGGCTGCCAACAATCTGCGAGATGGGTACATCCGTCTGGTGATCACCCGTGGTGTCGGCTCTCTCGGTTTGAATCCTTACCAGTGCCCTAAGGCCAGCGTGTTCATCATCGCCAGCAGCATCACGTTGTATCCGGCGGAGCGCTATGAGAAGGGCCTGGAGCTGATCACCTGCGGCACGCGCCGTCCGAACTCCTCCGCGCTGAGCCCGCAGGTCAAGAGCCTGAACTATCTCAACAACATCATGGCCAAGATCGAGTGTCTGCAGGCCGGATGCGACGAGGGCATCATGCTTAACGACCAGGGCTTCGTGTCCGAGTGCACGGGAGACAACGTTTTCATCGTGAAGAACGGCAAGGTCTTCACGCCGCCGGTTTCCTCTGGAGCGCTGGACGGGATCACCCGCCGCGCGGTGATGGAGCTGCTGGCCGAAATGGGCAGCCCCTGCACGGAAGCGGTGATGACCCGCTTTGACATCTACACTGCCGACGAGTGCTTCCTGACCGGAACCGCCGCCGAAGTGATTCCAGCCGTGAAGTATGACCGCCGCCCCATCGGCGATGGCACTCCGGGCAAGCTGACACAGGAGCTGACCAAGCGTTTCAAGGTGCTGGCCAACAGCACAGGTACGCCTGTCACCTATAAATAAGCATTGAATCTGACGCGCCAGTTTTCGATTGGAAACTGGCGCGGTTTTCGCACATTCTTCAGGCAATGATGAGCCCGAAGCGTCCATTCGTATGCCTGCGGAGAAGCCTGCTGATTCTGGCGTGGTCCATCGTGGGCATAAGCTGCTCCAGTTCAGATTCTGAAAATGTGGATAATCCGCTGAGCAGCCGAGCGTGGTGGAAAGGGGATGGGGTGGCGGGCAAGCCCAGAATCGTCATCAACCTGAGCACCCAGAGAGTGCAGTACTACAAAGGCAAGGAACTGGTGGGGGTCTCGCCGATCTCATCCGGGCGCGAGAGCTTTGGCACCATTACCGGAAGCTTCCGCATTTTGGACAAGGATGAAAACCATCGGTCATCGCTCTTTGGTGCGTTCGTGGATGCGAAAGACGGCCACATGGTGCAGGAGGATGTGGATACGAGGACAGATCGTGCGCCGCCAGGGACGAAATACATGGGGGCCAGCATGCGCTACTTCATGCGGATAGTGGGCGGGATCGGCATGCATGAGGGGTATCTGCCCGGCTATCCTGCCTCGCATGGGTGCATCCGCATGCCGACCAAGATGGCGGCCATCTTTTTCAAAGAGACACCCGTGGGCACTCCGGTGGAGATTGTGGGGGAGAGCGCACTGGCGGCCATGGAAGAGGCGATCCCAATTGGCGTGGACAAAATCGAGGATGCGCCTGCTGAAGAGCCCAAACCCCAAGCCAGGAAAAAGACGCCTGAAGCGGTGGTGGTGGCTGAAACGAAAACCGCTCAGAAGCCCAAGACGATGGTGCGACGTGCCATCGTGGAGGTTTCCAAGCCCTCCGGGTTTGGATCATGGTTCAAACGCACGCCGCGCGGGAGCACGATGTACTGGCAGCCGTGATGCGGCTCAGTGAGTTCCCTTGACCATCAACCAGCCTACGATGACCAGGATGGGAAGGAGGACTGGGATGGAGAAGCGGGCCATGTAGGCGAGGAAAGAGGGGGCGTTGACCTTGGCCTTGTCGGCGATGGCTTTGACCATGAAGTTGGGGCCGTTGCCGATGTAGCTGCCAGCGCCGAAAAACACGGCTCCGAGGGAGATGGCGATGAGGTGCGGCGCGTGCTCGGCGGCGAACTTCACCACATCGGCGTGTGAATCCACCGAGAGGTGCTCGTGACCCATGGCAGCGGCGAGGAAGGAGAGGTAGGTGGGAGCGTTGTCGAGGAATGCGGAGAGGGCACCCGTGGAGAAGTAATACTGCATGGGCGAGGTGATCTGCACCGCCTGGCCGCTCTGGAGGATCTGCAGCGCCGGGATCATGGTGAGGAAGATGCCCACGAAGAGAAAGCCCACCTCCTTGACCGGGCCGAAGTTGAAGTCGTTGGCCTCATGCACTTCCTGTCTGGTGGTGAAATATGATGCAACGGCGGCCGAAAACATGACCAGGGCGGGGATGGAAAAGACACCGAGCACGGTGGTCTCCTGGATGCTCTTGGGCAGAAACACGGCGGCGAGCACGACACCGAGCCAGAGGAGATTGAGCAGGCCGCGGAAATACCAGTCCTCATGAGCGGTTTCCATTTCACGAATGTCCTTGGGAATGCGGGCGAAATTGCGCGAGTCGAAGACGTAATAGACGACGAGCAGGAGCGACACCGCGACGGCCCAGGCCTGCCAGCAGTGCTGCAGCACCCAGAAGAATGAGACCCCGCGCAGGAAGCCCAGGAACAGCGGTGGATCGCCAATGGGGGTGAGGCAGCCGCCCACGTTGCTGACGATGAAGATAAAGAAGACGATGTGGAAATCGGTGATGCGGAACTTGTTCATCTGGATCCACGGACGGATGAGGAGCATGGAGGCCCCAGTGGTGCCGATGAAATTGGCCAACACCGCACCGATGAGAAGGAAGAGGGTGTTGATCGCAGGCGTGGCCTCCCCTTTGACGCGGATATTGATGCCACCGGAGATGACGAAGAGAGAGCCCACCAGCGCCATGAAGCTGACGTATTCCTGCGCGGCGTGGTGGAGCGGGTGCCAGTCGTGCTGCACCCCGGCGTAATAGGCCGCGGTGACGGCACCCAGCGCCACGGCCACCTTGGGGTAATGATGCTCCCAGAAATGCGCGGCAAACAGCGGCATCAGCGCGATGCAGAGCAGCAGGATGACAAATGGCGCCAGCATGCCCAGAGGGGGCAGCGCGGCATGAGCAGGGGCGTTGGCGAGAAAAAGCATGGGGGTGAAACTGATTCACCCATGCTAGGCGCTGTTTGCCTGAATGCCGCCGAAATCGGTCAAAATCGGCGGCGACGCACGTGTGGCAGCGGCGTGGTTATTCCGGCCGGCGGTCCATGATGACCTTGGCCTTTTCCAGCTCGCCGGTGGCCCAGTCGCTGACGCCGGGCTCGTCGGCATCCAAGGAGCCGGTGATGTGGAGGCGGCGGATGTAGTACTTGTCCAAAAAGGCCACGATCTTTTCTGAAACGCCGAGGATGCCGCGATGCACGTGGAGCACCGGCTTCTTCTGCTTCCTGGCGGCAGTCACGGCCTTCTGGGCAAAGCCCGAGGCTTTTGAGGCGACGGTGAAGACCAGGGTGGCCTCGGCATCGCGCACGTTGAAACCGATGGAGTCGAGCACGTTGTCCGTTTCGGACTCCTTGAGCTTGTAGCTGGCGTCGAGAGGTTCGGAGGAGCCGAGGATGCCCTTCGGGCACCAGCCGCCGTGAGGAAAGGAGTGCTTCAGCGACCAGTCGAGAGTGGCGCGTTCGACACCCAACTGGGCGCCAGTGATGATGACGATTTTGAAAGGCATGGGGAGGGATCAGAAGAAAACAGGACTGTGCCTGCGGCAAGCACGATCTCTCACTATTCCAGGTGGCGGCCGAGCATGGTGTCGAGGTTGAGCTCGACGATTTCCCCCATGGATTTGCAGGAGTCAAAGCGGTGGGTGTTGTGAAACTGGCCGAGTTCGGAGCGGAGCTGAACAACCTTTTCAAAGGGCTCCACGGCGTTGTTTTTCATGCAGTGCAGCAGCGCGGAGATGCGCTGGTGCTCGGAGAGGTAGCGGCGGGAGATGAGGCTGCGCTCCTCCTCCTGGTACTGCTTCATGGTGGGGAAGTTGAGGCAGGTGGAGCAGAGCTGCACCACGGGGTTGTTCTCCTTGAAGAACTGGGGGAGGTAGAGGTTTTTACGCCCCTCGTAGCTCTGCTGGTCAAAGTCGATGGCGCGCACGCGGTACTGCACCTCCTCAAAGTCGGGCGTCATGTCGATGACATAGTTGTAGCTGCGCATGTCCCCCAGGAGGCGGATGAAGCAGCGTTCGCTGAATTTCACGAACTCCTTGGCCAGACGCACGCCATTGAAGTCGGGACGGCCGAGGTAGTCGCGGATGAAGGCGTCTCCGGGCACGCCGGCAATGTGCTCCTCCACGAGGGTGCCGCTGCTGTGCATGAGGTAGTTGATGCGGTTGGGGGAAAGCAGGTGCTCCAGCTCCAGGCCATAGACGCGGGAGGCGTCCGCCGTCTTCACGTAGAAGTGGTCGTAGTTGTCATTGTACTGGTTCACCACACGCACGCGGAAGGGGCGGGAGTTGCCAAACTCGCAGTAGTCCACGCGCTCCACATACAGATGCGGAACGGCGTGGAAATCGCCGGTGCGCAGCAGGGAGTAGATGCTGGTCAGCTTGGGGTAGAGCTCCTGCTGCAGCTCGCGCGGGTAGAGCACGCTGCTCCAGTAGGTGGCGTTTCCCTCCTTGTCGAAGAGAGGGTAGCTTTCGGAAAAAGTGCGCAGCTCATTGTAGGTGGTGGGCAGCGAGTAGCAGCGCCCAAACTGATCGAGGTAGCTGATCAGCTCATCAGTGACGGGGATGAAGTTTTTGCGCCGGGTGATCTCGATGCTCATGCGCCGTTGTGTCGCACTTTGCGTTCCAAGTATCAAGAGGGCAAGCTGCAGTCCGTTGGAAGAGGCCAAGTGAGGGCGGGACTGAAAATCGGATCCAGGGTTTGCTGCTTGATCCCGCAAAGGAGGCTGCCTATTTTAAAATCTGTCATATCAAAGGTGAAACTGCTGAGTCATCAACGATTGCGTGAGTGTTCGAAGCTGCGGCCATGGCGGAATATCGGGTGGATCGCGCTGGACTATGCATGTGCAGTGCTGGTGGCGGGCTGCACAGCGGGGGTTCATTTTTTGCGCCAGGAGATGGGCTTGCAGTGGGCCTGGGAGGTGCCGGTGGTGCTGGCGGCGACGTTTCTCATGGGGATTTTTCAGCACCGCATCGGACTCATGGGGCATGAAGCTTCGCATTATCTGCTGCTGCCGGACCGGGCATGGAATGACCGGCTGGCGAATCTGCTGGTTTTCCACCCGCTGTTTTCCGAAATATGGCTCTATCGTAAAAAACACACGGGACACCACCTGCATCCTAATGATCCTGAACAGGACCCGAACTTGTTTGGCGCCAAAGTGGAGCGCATTTATGCCAAGTTTCCGATGGGGAAGGGCAGGTTTGTGCGCTGCTTTTATCTCATGTTTTTCTGGCCGCCCTTTGTGCTGGGCATCCTTCAGGATCTGTTTCTGTCTCTGACGACTGGCACCCGCAAGGCACGGGCGGCTGCGGCACCAGGTCGTGGCAGGATGGCGCTGCCGGGGCTCGTCTGGTTCATCCTTGCCTCATTGGTTCTCGTGGGCGGCGTCTTGTCTGGCGCACAGTGCTGGCCGCTGATCGCCGGGATGAGTGCGGTGGCGCTGGCGGTCTGGGCCTGCGCGCCAGAGCGGTGGTTTGGTGGCGGGGATGGGAGAACGGCGAGGGATGTGAAGTGGTTCGCGCTGCAGCGGCTTGTGTTCAATGCATTGCTGCTGCTTGGCCTCGCTGTGCTGACCCATCGGTTTGGCGGTCAGGTGCTGGCGGGCTTCATTGTGCTGTGGATTTTCCCGCTCATCTACGTGTTTCCGTTCATGATGCATCTGCGGGAGATCTACCAGCACGCCAATGCGGGAACGGGAGAGCTGGACAACACGCGCATCATGCATGTGGATCCCATCACAAGATGGGCGCTGATGGGCTATGGCAATGATTTTCACCTGATCCATCACCTGTATCCGAACATTCCCCATGACCGGCTGGAGGAGCTGCATGAGGATCTTTTGCGAGAGAGCGCGGAGTATGCTGCGGCCGTGCAGGAAACCCATGGTGTGATGAGGGCCCCGGCTGGAAGAAGCAGTATTTTGGACGCGCTGGCGAGGTGAGGTGCGGGGCCTGAGCCTCTTTCCAGAACGAGGAAACACTGGCGGCGGGTAGCTGCGCGGCGCAAAAAAAACACCCGGCAGATTTCTCTGCCGGGCGCTTGGTGTTTGAGTGCTTGCTGGAGACGGGCTGGCAGCCCGTTTCAGCTTAGATGCTGGCGGCGCTGTATTCCCAGCCGTTGCGGACGGCGGCGCGCTTGATCATCTTGTTGGCCTGCTCGTTGTCGGTGGTCTGCTTGGCGGCGTCCCAGTGGATGACCTTGCCGGGGTTGGAGATGGCCAGGTTGCCGAAGAGGCAGAGCTTGGTCAGAGGCACGGAGTAGTCGAAGTTGCTGCCGCAGATCTTGTTCTGCTCGATGGCGCGGACGAGCTCCAGCTGGGGCTTGTCGGGGGCCAGGGAGCGCTCGAGGGTCTTGGGCGTTTCCTTGAAGAACTTGGCGAACTTCTCGCGGTTGCCCACGAGCTGGAGGTTTTCGCAGTAGTCGCCCTGGTTGAGGATGGTGTCCTCGTCGCCGATGATCATGAAGCCGCCGATCATCTTGTCCCAGTTGTAGGCGGCGTCGAGCTTGTCAGGGCGGGCGGGCTTGACGGGAACGCCGTCCTTCTTGCCTTCGTGCCAGTGCAGCTTCACCTCGCCGTATTTGGCGTGTTTGAAGGAGCAGATGACGTGGGACCAGGTAGGCCAGCTCATGTCGGTGAGATCGCCCACTTCAGCCTCGATGGCGTAGGGCTCGGGAAGTTCGCAGCCCCAGAAAGGACCGTCCATGATGTGGCAGCCCATGTCGCCCATGGCGCCGGCTCCGAATTCCAGGCTGCCGCGCCAGGCGAAGGGGTGCAGGCCGGGGACGTAGGGGCGGTCCGGGGTCTGGGCCAGCCAGTCGGTCCAATGCACGTGGGCAGGTGCCTGGCCGGGGGCTTCGGTTCCGGCGCTTTCATTCTTGTTGCGGGGCTTGGGAGCGGTCTTGCCGGTGTAGATGTCCTTGGCCTCGGTGCCCTGGGGCCAGATGGGGCGGTTGGTCCAGACGTGGATTTCCTTCACGTTGCCGACGATGCCGGCGGTGAGCCATTCCTTGAGCTGGCGGATGGGCTCCTTGGTGTGGCCCTGGTTGCCCATGTTGGTCTTCACGCCCTTCTTCTTGGCGGCTTCATGCAGTTCGTTGGCTTCCCAGATGCGGTTCACCAGTGGCTTCTGCACGCAGACGTGCTTGCCACGCTTGATGGCCTCCATGGCGGCGGGGTAGTGCGCGTGGTCGGGGGTGGAGACGGTGCACATGTCGATCTTGTCGCCCATGGTGTCGAACATCTCGCGGAAGTTGGTGAACATCTTGGCGCTCGGATACTTCTTCTGGGCATCAGCCAGGCGGTGTTCGTCGATGTCGCAGATGGCCACAATGTTGGCGCCCTCGTTGGCGATGCCGACGTCAGAGGCTCCCTTGCCACCTGCACCGCCGATGCCGGCGACGTTGATCTTTTTGACGACAGCCGCCGCGTCCTGGCCGATGAGCAGGTTTGGGAAGAAGATGCCGCCTGCGGTTGCGGCGGTGCTGCGAAGGAAGGTGCGACGGTTGGGGAAGGACGAGGGCTTCATTGGTGGGTGGATTGGGAACCGCAAAAATAGCGGGGTGAAGGGATGAAACGCAATGGGAATGTCTCCTTGCACAAAAAACACGGTCTGTGGCGGAGAAATGTGCGGAGGGCACTCTTTGTGCTTGGCGGGAGGTTGTTTTACCGCCTACAAGCACTGCATGGACTTTGCCAAAATTGCCGCCGACCTCTCCGGTTTTGTCTGGGGTGCCCCGCTGATCATCCTGCTGTTTGGCACGCATCTTTTCCTCACGGTGCGCACGGGCTTCATTCAGCGGCATCTGATGCAGGCCATCCGCATCTCATTCTCCCGGCACAAGGAAGGGGAGGGAGATGTGTCCCAGTTTGGCGCGCTGATGACGGCGCTGGCCGCCACCATCGGCACGGGCAATATCATCGGCGTGGCGGGTGCTGTGGCCACGGGCGGACCTGGCGCGGTGCTGTGGATGTGGCTCACGGGTGTGTTTGGCATTGCCACCAAGTATTCAGAGGCCGTGCTGGCGGTGAAGTATCGCATCACCATGCCAGATGGCAGCATGGCGGGCGGGCCCATGTATGCGCTGGAGCGCGGGCTGGGGCAGAAGTGGCTGGGCGTGGTGTTTGCCATCTTCACCTGCATCGCCGCCTTTGGCATTGGCAACATGACGCAGGCCAACAGCATCGTGGAGATGCTCATCGAAAAAGTGAAGCCTGAATCCGTCACGCAGCTGCGCTGGATCGCCGGTGGTGTGATGGCGGCGCTGACGGCAGCCGTGGTGCTCGGCGGGGTGAAGAGCATCGCCAAAGTGTGCGGTCTGCTAGTGCCGGTGATGGCCGTGGGCTACGTGGTGGGCTGTGCGTTGATCCTGATCAAAAACTACGCAGTGCTTCCGCAGACCTTCCTGGACATCTGGAATGGTGCGTGGAGCGGACAGGCCGCTGTGGGTGGCTTTGTGGGAGCGGGGCTGAAAGAGGTGGCGCGCGCGGGCATCGCACGCGGTCTGTTTTCCAATGAGTCCGGCCTGGGCTCCGCGCCCATCGTGGCGGCGGCGGCGCAGACGCGCAATCCGGTGCGTCAGGCGCTGGTGAGCAGCACGGCCACCTTTTGGGACACGGTGGTGGTGTGCCTCATGACCGGCCTGGTGGTGGTGAGCAGCGGCCACTGGAAGGACGGGCTGCCGAAGGCCGCGCTGACCAGCGCCGCCTTCAATGACCTGCACACCTGGGGGCCGTACATCCTCATGTTTGGTCTCATGACCTTTGTTTTCTCCACCATTCTCGGCTGGGGCTACTATGGCGAAAAAGCGGCCGAGTATCTCTTTGGTACGCGCTCGGTGAGGCCCTACCGCATCCTCTGGGTGCTGGCGGTGCTGTTTGGCTCTGTGCAGCCTGCGCAGGCGGTGTGGGACTTTGCCGATGCGGCGAATGGTCTCATGGCGCTGCCAAACCTGATCTGCCTCATCTGCCTGAGCGGGGTGATCGTGAGCGAAACCCGCACCCACGAGCACGAGCTGACCGGCAAGGAGTGAAAAAGTCTGCCATCGCGCTTGCAAGAACGTCATCCGCCACTATTCTCTCCGCCCGCCTAACCACTGCCTCATGGTGTAATGGTAACACAGCAGATTCTGAATCTGTTATTCTAGGTTCGAATCCTAGTGAGGCAACCATTCCAAAGCTGCCTTCGTCGCGAGAAGTGTCCTGAGTGAATTTCACTTCATAGTTTTGGCTGCAATCGCAGGCAAAAATGTCTGCCTTAACATCAAAGGGAGGGAGGAGTTACGGCAGTCTTCGTCTTTTGAAATCATTCGGGGGCAGCATGCCAAGCATGAAGGGATAAATGAAACAACTTGACTGAAAATATTAAATCAGAACTGGTGCAAGTGCCGGTTTGTTTTGATTCAAATTTTGATATGCTTATGAAAAAATACTTGGCTTCGATCATGGCTTTGCTGATGTCCGTGTTTCACCTGCATGGAGAAAAAGCTCCTCAGCTAATCAACAGCATTGCCTTCAGGGCGGAGATGGATCACGCCACGGTGAAGATACAGGACGGCAAATTGTGGGTTGAGCATGGTGGTTTCGCTGCTCCTGCCCGGATGTTTGTCATGGGGAAAAGCTACAAACCCAAAGCATCCGCACAGACCACCAAGGATGATCCCTTTGTGAAATTTGAGGGCAAGCTCAAACCTTTCAATAATGCGACGGTATCCATCACCAAACTGCGTGGGCGAGGGACGGTGGAAATTGCCGAGCAGCCATCACCGCAGAATAACTGGACATTGTCTGTCAGAGTCGTGGATCCGCCCAATGACGGAGACGAATACTCCTTTAAAATCACTTGGTGAAATGAGGCCAAGATTCACTGCCGCGAGTCACGTCAGTGAATCACAAATTCAGGCGTGGCAACCGAGCAGGAGCTTGGTCAAAAGCTCCCTTGGAACCTTCGCAGTCGAGGTTGTTGCTATCAGGCCTTGGCCTTGGCGGCCATGATGGCGGAGTCCATGCGTGCGAGACGCTGGGTGCTGGAGGCGGCTTCGATGCCTTCGAGGCCGCGATAGCTCTTGCCGATCTTTTCCACGAGGCCGCTGTTGGTCAGCTTGAGGATCTTCTCATAGCAGCGCAGGCGCAGCATTTCTTCACCGCCGCTGACGGCGTTCTTCAGCTTCAGACCATCAAATACCCGGCCAAAAAGGACCTTGAACTCCAGCGTTTCACCAGTGGAAAGAACATTTACCAGCTCATCAGTGACGTGATCAACAACTCGACGGGAGAAAGACGCTTTTTTGGTAACAGGTTTTGAGGTAGCCATCCTTCTTGCATACCACAGGATTGCTGGTTTGTCTCAAAAAGCCTTCGCAAAAGTCACATTTTACCAAGTAATTCCGCTTCATTCCTCTCCGAGGCGGGCTTCTTTGGCCGTACGGGTCAGGCGTTTGAAGGAAATTTCAGCCTTCAGGGCGGCGGATTTGTTTTTCTGCGGCCAGGAGCGCAGGAGCGTCAGCGGGCCGCGCCCCCGGGTGTAGCGTGCGCCTTTGCCCGCGCTGTGCATGGCGAAGCGGCGCTCCAGATCGTTGGTGATGCCGCAGTAGAGGGTGCCATCGCCACAGCGCAGGACATAGAGATGCCACTTCTTTTTGACGGCCTTCTTTTTGGGGCGGGCCTTGGTGGCGGGCTTTTTCCGGGGTTTCTTTTTCGGCGGCACGGCGCGCAGCATAGCAGGCGGCGTGCGGCTGGAAATCAAAACAGCTCGCTGATCATCGAGCCCTCTGTGAGGGCGACGGGGCGGTTGTCCGCAGAGCGGTAGCTGATCTCGCGGTAGTCGTAGCCGAGCGCGGAGTAGATGCTGGCGTGGATGTCTGCCGGAGTGATGGGGCGGTCCTTGGGGTAGGCACCGCTGGCGTCCGAGCTGCCGATGACCTGACCGCCGCGCACGCCGCCGCCTGCCAGCACCACGGTGTAGCAGCCCGGCCAGTGGTCGCGCCCGGCGTCGTTGTTGATCTTGGGCGTGCGGCCAAATTCTCCCATCCAGACGACGAGGGTGCTTTCCAGCAGCCCGCGCTCCTCCAGGTCGTCCAGCAGTGCGGCATAGGCCTGCTCCATGGGCGGGACGAGGCGGTTTTTGAGGCCGTTGAAGTTGTCCTTGTGGGTGTCCCAGGTGATGGACGGGCCGTTCACCGTGGTGACGAAACGGGTGCCGGACTCCACGAGACGACGTGCCAGCAGGTGCGACTGCCCCCAGCTATGGCGACCGTAGCGCTCGCGCACTTTTTCGGGTTCCTTGGAGAGATCAAAGGCATCGGCGGCCTTGCCAGACTGCAGCATGGTGGTGGCCTGCTCATTGAAGATGTCCATCTGCGCCACCTGCGGGGAGGCGATGGGGCGCGCGGCGGCGCTCATTTGATCGAGCAGCGCGAGGCGTTCCTGGAAACGTGCGGGTGTGAGGCTGGAGTCGAGGCCCATGTTGCGCACACGGAAGGTGGCGGCGTTGGGATCGTCATCCAGCACGTAGGGATCGTAGCGTGTGCCCAGGCAGCCGCCGAACTGGCCGGGGGTGAGATACACTTTGCTGTCGCAGTGGGGGAAGGGGGTGATGACATAGGGCGGCACGCCTTTGCTAAAGCCATCGCGCTGTGCCAGCCAGCCCACGAGGGTGCCCACGCCGGGCAGGTCTGTGGGGCTGGGGGTGATCAGCGTGCTGTCCACGCGGTAGGGCCGCCCGGTGGTGGCCCAGTGCATGCCGCCATTGTGGCTGCTGTGGCCGTGGTGCACGGAGCGGATGAGCGCCAGCTTGTCCATGCGCTTGGCCATCTGTGGCAGCAGCTCCGTCACGTGGATGCCGGGCACGTTGGTGCGGATGGTCTTGAACTCGCCGCGAATCTCCGAAGGGCCGTCGGGCTTGGGGTCCCAGAGGTCGATGTGGCTCGGAGCGCCGCCATTGAAGATCATGATGACGGACTTGGCCTTGCCGATCCCGATGCCGGGCCGTGGCGCAGGAGAGCCGAGGGCGGCGAGCTGATTGATGCCAAAGCCCAGCATGCCCACGCCACCTGCGTGAAGCAGGCTGCGCCGAGAAAGGCGAATCTCTGGGACGTGGGAGGACATGCGCGTTTCAGAACCTACGCGGCGAGAGGCGCGTTCTTGCGAATCGAAAATAAGTGGGCGGTTCTCAGGCCCGCCACTGGAGATCCACCTTGGCGCCATTCCACTCGTGCTCCGGCAGGTGCGTGTGGGTGGTGAAGCTGCCGCCAGTGGGGCTCAGTGTGGCCATGGTCCAGCCGGTGGTGCTTTCCTTGGGATTGGACACATAGGAGGTGGCCGGCGTGTTGAGAATGTGGATGCCGCGATGGTGGAAGAAATTGCGGTGGTGGATGTGGCCGTGGATGTAGGCCTTCACCTGCGGGCGTGCGACGAGCAGCTCCCACAGCGGCTCTGAGTCCTCCAAGCCGCCGGGGAAGTGTTTCTCCTCGCCACCGAGGCGCGGATTGTGATGGGCAAAAACGAGCGCGGGCTTGTCTGCGTGTGCGTCCAGGGCCTTGGCCAGCCAGGCGAGCTGCTCGTCGCCCAGCAGGCCCTGCGCCACCATGCGCGCCTTGAGGGAGTCGAGCAGAAAGAGATTGGCCTGCGCGGTCTGCACCACACCGACGTGCTTGGAGGCCACGGCTGCGGTGGCGGGTTTTTCTGCGGTCAGCACCTGGTAGAAGACATCGCGGTCATCGTGATTGCCCATGCTAAGGTGCACGGGAATTCCCGCCTCATGCAGCGGCGCGATCAGTTTGGCAAAATGGGTGTAGTCGTCCGGCAGGCCGCTGTTGAGCGCCAGATCGCCATTGATGACGACTGCCGCAGGACGCTTGGGCAGGCCCACGAGCCAGGCGACGGTGTCGCGCAGGTGCGTGGGGATGGAGGCCGTGGCCGGGTGCTTGCCGCCCACATGGGTGTCATTGAGAATGGCGATGAGGTTTTCATCCACCTCGGCGGCATCAGCACCGCTGTGTGCCAGGGCTGCGGCGGCACCCATCTGGGCGATGAATTGTCGGCGTGAAGTGAGATGAATCGGCATGGTCTGCTATACGCGCGGTTTCACGCCCGTATTGCTCCCACCATGGACCGCCGCGATTTCCTCAAGACCACCAGTGCCGTAGCCGCAATGACCAGTGCCCGCAGGCTGATGGCGGCGACTGATGCAAAGAGGCAGCCGGAGCTGATCAAGACGGAGAATGCGAAGACGGGGAGCAGCTTTCAGCTCACGCGCATGCGGCCGGACAGCGCCAAGTCCTACCGCACCTCGCTCATCGAGGGGTACTGCTCGCGGCAGTCGGTGAAGGCGGGGGAGAAGATGGACATCTTTGTGAGCACGCGGCCGGTGGCGCGGTTTAACATCGAGATCTTCCGCATGGGCTACTACGGCGGCGCGGGTGCGCGGCACATGACCACGCTGGGGCCCTTTGCAGGCAAGGAGCAGCCCGTGCCTGAGATGGCGGACAAGCGCCTGCGCGAGTGCCAGTGGGAGGCCAGCACCACGCTGACGATCCCGCCGGACTGGCCCAGCGGTGTGTATCTGGGAAGACTGAGCACGATCCCCAAGGCCGCCGACAAGCCCTACTGGCAGAGCTACATCGTCTTCATCGTGACCGATGACCGCCCGGCGGACATCCTCTTCCAGTGCAGCGACAACACCTGGCAGGCCTACAACCGCTGGCCGGTGAATGAGTCGCTCTACACCGATCCGCGCGCCGCGCATGCCCCGGGGGTGAGCGTGAGCTTTGACCGCCCGTATGGCAAGTATGTGCAGATTTTTGACAACCCGCAGAGCATGGGCAGCGGCGAGTTTTTGCTGTGGGAATATCCGCTGTGCTACTGGCTGGAGAAGGAAGGCTACGATGTGACCTACTGCTCCAACGTGGACAATCTGAACCCCGCCAATCTGGCGCGCGCGAAGACGATGATCAGCGTGGGCCACGACGAGTACTGGGACATGCGCCAGTATGCGAATGTGAAGCAGGCCATCGCCGACGGACTGAGTGTGCTGTGGCTCTCGGCGAACGATGTGTACATGGTGACTCCCTTCACCCCGAATGCGAAGGGGGAGGTGAATCGCCGCCTGACGCGGGAGACCTGCTATGGGGAATTTCGCGAGGAGGAGAAGGAGGCCTACTCGAAGGTGCTGGGGCCGTTTGAGAATCCGGGCCCGGATGAGCGCGACATCATCGGCGCGCGCACGACGGTGCCTTTCAACGGCGGTGGTGACTGGACCTGCGCCAAGCCGGAGCACTGGCTGTTTGAAGGCACGGGCATGAAGAAAGGGGACAGCATTCCCGGGCTCGTGGGCTGGGAGTTTCACGGCGATCCCGACACCGCACGCCCAGGACTGGAAGTGGTGGCCGAGGGCAATGTGTGGGCCAGCGGCACGCGGCTGGGCAAGTATGCGGCCACGGTTTACGAAGGCCCCAAGAAGAACATCGTCTTCAACGCCACGACGATTTTCTGGAGCCAGGGCCTCAGCGATACTCCCGGCCACATGATTCCCTGGAGCCACTTCTCCCGCCCGCATGGCCCGGACGAGCGCGTGCAGCAGATGACGCGGAATGCGCTGAAGCGGGCGATTGGGTGAGGGTGCGAGAGCCACCTTTGTTTCTCACATAAACTCACCTAATCTCACATGAAGGTGCGTGAGTATGGAATTGGGAAATTTGAGACTATCATCAAGAGGCTTCTCGACATGAACAAGCTGGAGCGGCTCGGCTCCGGCAAGGCGACACGGTGCCGGATCTTGTAATCGTCAGACGACGTGGGATCGAGCCGCACGGGGGATTGAGCTGACTGCTTTGTGACGCGGTGTCGCCTGAGAGGTATCGTGCTGGCGTCAGCAAAGTGGTCCGCACAGCGCGAAGCCAGCCGAAGGCAATCCTCTGGGCGGCACGATCAGCCCAGCGTCTGCTTTTTCGCCCAGATCTCGTGCGAGGCATTTTAGTCGCACCACTCCGAAATGAGCGGTGGGTTTCTGAGCAGACATATCATAACTCGCGAACCAGAGAGCTTGCGAGCCGCACAGGGGACTGTGCGGACCACTATGGGGGGCGTTTGCGGCCTTTGGGGATCGATGTTTTTTAGCGGGGCCTCACTCAAACACGATCAAGCTGCGCGCCACCTCGCCGCGTTGCAGTGCATCATACGCTTCGTTGATGCCTTCAAGGGGGTAGCGTTTGGTGATCAGTTCATCCAGCATCAGCCTGCCAGACTGGTGCATGGCGATAAGGAGGAGCAGGTCTTTGCGGGGCTGGGTGCTGCCGTAGAGGCTGCCGCGCAGGGTTTTCTCGGCGTAGACGAGCTGGTTCACATTGATGCTGGCGCGGTCTGCCGCACTGGTGATGCCCACCATGACGCACATGCCGCCTTTCTTGGTGGCATCAAAGGCCTGCTCGGCGGTCTTGCTGGAGCCGTAGGCCTCGAAGGCATAGTCCACGCCCTTGCCGTCGGTGAGGTCCTTGATGGCCTGTACGGGGTCGCCAGCATTCACGTCCACGTAGTCGGTGGCGCCGAACTGGCGGGCGTCGGCCTCCTTGCGGCTGAATTTGTCCACGGCGATGATCTGGCGCGCCCCGGCCATGCGGGCGGCCTGCACGATATTCAGGCCGATGCCGCCGCAGCCGATGACGGCCACGGTGCTGCTGGGCTGCACGCGGGCGGCTTTTTCCACCGCACCCACGCCGGTGATGACACCGCAGCCGATGAGCGCGGCGTGCTCAAACGAGAACTCCTTTGGGATCTTGACCACCGAGGCCTGCGGCATGGTGGAAAGGGAGGAGAAGGCGGAGACGCCTGCGTAGTGGCGGATGCTCTCGCCGACGGAGTTTTGAAAGCGGGTGGTGCCGTCCGGCATAAGGCCGGTGAAGCGCATGGCGGTGCCCATGTCGCAGAGGGCGGGGCGGCCATTGCTGCAGTATTCGCATTTTCCGCAGGAGCCGCGCCAGACGAGGATGACGTGATCGCCCACCTCGACGGAGGTGACGCCCTCTCCCACGGCCTCGATGACGCCGCTGCCCTCGTGCCCGAGGATGATGGGCATGGGCATGGAGAGGTCTCCCTTCATCACATGCAGGTCGCTGTGGCAGACGCCGGCGGCCTTCATGCGCACGGTGACCTCTCCGGCCTGCGGTGGCAGCACTTGGACCTCCTCGATGCGCAGGGGCTTCTTGGCTTCGTAGAGGACGGCGGCGGGGGCGAGGGTGGACATGGTTGGGGGATGATGACGAAACCGGCGTGCTGCGCAACCCTGTGCCATAAACGCACTCGCCGGTTGCAGCCGTGGCTGGGCTCGCTGAGATAGCGGGCGCATGTTTTCCAACCGCAAGACATTCCTCATTCTCGGCGCGCTGGCGTTTCCGGGCATGGCCGGCCTGCGGGCCCAGGCCCCGGCGGCTCCTGCTGCTGCACCGGCCCAGGCTCCAGCCCCCGCTGCGGCACCTGCGGCCGGCGCTGTGCCGATGGACCTGCAATCTCTCCAGCAGGCGGCGCGTGCTGCGGAGGAAAAGCTGCCGACTCCGAAGGTGAAGGCGCAGACTTTCTTTGAGCTGACTCCGGTGGAGCGAGAGCACTGGCGGAAGTTTCTGCCGCAGACGCTGCAAAAGCTGGCGCGCCGTGAGCGCGTGCAGATCGTGGTGCTGGGAGATGCCGTGCTGGATGGTGTGACGGCTGCATCCGGACAGGATCCGCTGCTGCGGAGCTTTGCGGGAGTGTTTGCCAGCAAGCTGGCGGCGCAGTTTTACTACACCGGCGGGGTGCGCGTGCTGCGTGCCGGGGCCAAGCCCCGCAGCCGGGATGCGATGGTGATGGGGCCTGAGATTTTGATCCAGCCGGTGCGTGTCTCCGGCATGGCGGCTGCGGCTTCCGCGCTTTCCACCGAAGGGCTGCGCGGTCAGCCGGATGTGGTGCTGGTGGCGCTGGGACTGGAGGACGGTCTGGCGGGCGTGCCTGCGGCGGATGTGCAGGAGGGATTTCGCAGCCTGTTGGACACAGCGCGGAACAAGCGCCTGGAAGTCATCGTGGCGGGACCGATCCCGCAGGCGGCAGACCCGGAGGAGGCCAGCCTGGCGCTGACACGTGGCACGGCCAGCGTGCTGCGGGATGCCTGCGCCAGGGCGGATGTGCTCTTCTCGGATCTGGGCGATCTCTCGCGCCTCATCGAGGTGAGCCCGGGGGCGCAGGGCCCGGACCAGATCTTTCCGGCGCTGGTGCATGAGGTGCAGAACCTGCTCGGCCCGGCAGGCGCGAGCGGCGCAGCCCTGCCCACAGCGGCGATGCATGCGGCCATGGGGCGCATTCTTTACCAAGACGTGATGCAGGGAGCCCCTGCGGTGGCGTGGCAGACCGGCGCGGCGAAGGCCACGCTGAAGGGGGATGGCAAGCTGGCGCTGGAATTCGAACTGACCAACACCCGCAAGGAGAAGCTGGTGCTGACCGTGCTGCCGCTGGTGCCGGCGGGTCTGTCCCCGAAAGACGCCACGACTGAGATCAAGCTGGAAGCTGGTGCGAAGGAGAAGGTGAAGGTGGACTACGCCATCGCAGACAGCCGCAGCCTGCCGCTGGAGGATGGCACCCTGAGGCTGCCGGTGCTGGTGGCTGCGGGAGCGCAGGCACGCATCGAAGACCTGGCGATGCCGCTGCAGCCTTTCAGCGTGGCGGTGAACACGCGCGCGGCTTTCAACCAGGAGACGGAATTCAATCCGGACATCGAGATCGAAAACGCCACGGGTGCCAAATTTTCTGCTGAATGGGAGTCCATGTGTGGAGGCAAGTCGCAGACGGGCAGGATTGATCTGGAGGCCAGCGGCTCCGAGGTACTGAAGCTGGCGCTGCCGCTGCCCACCCAGGGCAGGCCGCTGCGCCGCGTGCAGTCGCTGAAGCTGGTGGTGAACTCCGGCGGCGTGAAGCAGAGCTTTGACCGGCAGGTGGAGCTGACGCGCAACATGGGGCTGAAGGAAGTGGTGCCGCTGACGGCGGCGGATGGTAACGAGAGCTCTGTGAGCGTGCGTGCGGATGCCGATGGCATGAAGCTCTTTTTTACGCTCGATCTGGCCGGTGTGAGCCTGGCGGATGATGAAAAAGGAAGCGCCTATGAAGTGCTGCTGAACCTGGATGCACGCAGCTACGGCGAGCGCCTGACGCCTGGCGCCACGGCGGCGCTGCGCATCACCGGCAAGGCGGCGGATGGAGCCGCCAAGGTGGCCCCCATCGCGGCGTGGGCCTTTGGCAGCGGGTATGCGGCGGAGTTTGACCCCAAGGAGATCCAGGCCACGCTGAGCAGCAGCGCCAGCGGCGGGCGGAGGCTGACGATCGTGCTGCCCAAGAGCTACCTCTACCTGCACGAGTGGGCGCTGGGGAACGGCAACAGCCAGCTGGGCGTGAACGTGCGCCTCAGCGGCGGCGGGCGCGACTACTACCTGACCCGCAGCAGCCGCCGTGGCGACGATGCGGAGGGCCTGAGCGTACTGGAACTGACCGACAAACCCACGCTGCGCTGGACGGTGCGCGTGGAGTAGAAAGAATCAAACAAGCATGGCTGAAGAACGAGCGAGCAAAAAACTGTGGGACCGCGCGGCGTGGAAAGACGCGGGCTTTTTCCTGAACTACCTGCGTCCGCACTACAATGTGTTCATCCCCGCGCTGATCGCGCTGGCGATCACGGGCGGCATGACGATCCTCTTCATCAAGGAGCTGGCGGCAGTGGCCGGAAAGGGGATAGGTGGCGCTCACGGGCCGGAATGGATGGCCGAGCTGAATCACAGTGTCTGGTATCTTGTGGCACTGATTTCCGCGCAGGCGGTGATCGCGTTTTTCCGAATCATGCTCTTTGCCAAGGCCTCCGAGCGGGCGCTGGCGGCGCTGAGGCTGGACACCTTCAGCCGCATCATCCGCCTGCCCATGGGCACGCTGAACCACCGCCGTGTGGGTGAGCTGGCCTCCCGGCTGGCCAATGATGTGGAGGCCATGCGCGAGACGCTGGTGGTCACCATCCCGATGCTGATCCGGCACACGGTCATGCTGACGCTCTGCATGGGGCTGATCCTGAACATGTCCGTGAAGCTCTCCCTCTTCATGGTGGGCACCATTCCGGTGGTGATCGTGATGATCGCCATCTTTGGCGCGCGCATCCGCAAGCTGACCCGCCGTGCGCAGGACAATCTGGCCGCCTCCCAGGTGGTGGTGGACGAGAGCCTGCAGAGCATCGTGAGCGTGAAGGCCTTCCGCAACGAGGCGTATGAGCTGGCGCGCTATGACAAGAACCTGAGCGAATACCTGCGCACCGTGCTGCGCGCTGCGGTGCCGCGGGCGTCCTTCATCGCCTTCATCATCTTTGCCTTCAGCGTGGCGCTGATCTTGGTGACGTGGTTTGCCATGCGCATGCTGAATGACGGCGGCATCGGCAAGGAGGAGCTGACGCAGTTTGCGGGGCTCAGCGGCATGATCGCGGCGTCCTTCATGCAATTCCCGGAACTGATCGCGCAGCTGCAGCGCTCTCTGGGTGCGACGGAGCGTGTGCGCGAGATCCTGCGGGACGAAACCGAGCCCGAGGACGACAATGTGGCGAAGCTGCACTTCAAGGGCGAGATCGACATGCGCGATGTGAGCTTTGCCTACCCCACGCGGCCTGAGGCGGTGGTGCTGCGGGATTTCAGCCTGCAGGCCAAGGCGGGCCAGCGTATCGCGCTGGTGGGCCCGAGCGGCTCGGGGAAGAGCACCAGTGTTTCGCTGCTGTTCCGCTTTTATGATCCGACGAGCGGGGATATCCGCATCGACGGGCAGCCGATCCGTGACATGTCCCTGACCACGCTGCGGCGGAATCTCGCGCTGGTGCCGCAGGAGGTGCTGCTCTTTGGCGGCAGCATTCGGGAAAACATCGCCTACGGCAAGCCTGAGGCCACCGAGGAGGAGATCATCAGCGCGGCGAAGAAGGCCAACGCGCACGACTTCATCGCGGGCCTGACGGACGGCTACCAGACGCTGGTAGGAGATCGCGGCACGCAGCTCTCCGGCGGCCAGCGCCAGCGCATCGCCATCGCACGCGCCATTCTTGCCGATCCGGCCATCTTGATTCTCGATGAAGCCACCAGCAGCCTCGACGCCGAAAGCGAGCGCCTGGTGCAGGACGCGCTGGACAAGCTGATGGAAAACCGCACCAGCATCATCATCGCCCATCGTCTCAGCACCGTGCGGCGCTGCGACCAGATCCTCGTCATGTCCGGCGGCGCCATTTTGGAGCGTGGCACGCATGACGAGCTGGTGGCCCGCCCCGGCGGCCTGTATGGCTCTCTGGCGAAGCTGCAGCTGGAGTAGGGGGATAGTGGTCCGCACAGTCCTCTGTGCGGTTCGCATACCCCCTGAGGAACAAGTCGCACCATGCTGCGCAGTATCCAGCATGTCCTTCTCTCACCTTGCGTGCGGCTTCTCCGTCTTGGCAAAAAGGAGCAGGAGAGCGCTGGATGCTGCGCAGGCGGATTGTAGCTCATGCACCAGCATGCATGCGTGCCGCACAGAGGACTGTGCGGACCACTTTGCTGGCGCATGCTTGTGTGCCCTCTTTGTTTTTGTTTCCGCTTCTAGGGGCGAAAAATGGCAACGAAGTGGGGGAGGTCGTTTTTCGGTGTGCACACGGATCTGCTATTGCTAAAAGCGGGTCCCCATAGTGGTCCGCACAGTCCTCTGTGCGGTTCGTGAGCATCATGATGGGCAAGTCACCATCCGCATGCGCAGAATCCAAGGCTGATACTCTTTGTGGAAAGTCCCCCTCAAAGAAACGTGCTGAGTTTGAAGAAAAAGAATGTCCTGGGTAGCATGAGCCATCCAGCGCCTGCTCTTCACCAATCGACCATGCCACTTTTTTAGCCGCGCCGCCAGTGAATGAACTCGCCTGCCATCAGCCCTGCTTTTGCAGGGTTGTCAGCAATGTAGCTTCGCAGCTTTTCAAACGATGCCTGATGCCGCACCAGGTGGTCAAAGCTCTCGTCCTGCCAGAACCTGCCGCTCCGCCCCAAAGCCTCGTTGATCTTCAGTGCCGACCACTTTTTCCATGAGGCTACCTGCTTGAGCATGGAATTTCGCGCCAGGCCTCCCACCAGCACGTGCACATGATTGGGCATGATGACAAAGTCGCCCAGCAGGTAGCACGAACCATCAATGAAACGCAGAGCTTCCGCCACATGGTTGGCGAGCGCAGGCTGCCGCAGCAGGCATTCCCCCATGGCAGGCATCCATCTCATGCTCCAGCCTGCGGGCAAACTGGCGAAAGTCGTTCCGGTCCTGATCAGACAACTCCTCGACCTGCCTGCGCCAGTCCTTGGCGAGCGGAGAGATGCCATGCTCCAGCAGCCAGCCATCACGCTCGTGCCGCCATTTCAGCCAAACATCCCGGGGTATGGAGTCTGCCGTGCGCCAGGTGATGAAATACGTGGCCTCCGCCTGATCCCAATGCGGAAGATGTCCTTGGGAGATCGAGACCTTGTCCGCCGGATTGAAAAATCGAAAGGTCATGATCAGTGCAGAACAAAAAGATGCGATGTCCCCTCAAGATTCGCAAGCCGCAGGCTGACTTAAATAGTGGTCCGCACAGTCCTCTGTGCGGCTCGAACTACCCAGCGTCTGCTAACGGGCCACTTTTCAGTCGCGCCGCCACAGAATGAGCGCTGGGTTTCTGCGCAGGCCATTGTAACTCGCTCATCATGATGCTCGCGAACCGCACAGAGGACTGTGCGGACCACTTTGCTGGCGCAGGCGCGGGGCTCAGCTCCGGAACACCATCGCCGGCTCCAGTTTGCTCACTCGCCAGATGCCCAGCAGCGCTGCCAGGGCGCAGATGCTGAGGACGACGCCCAGTACTGCGAAGGGGACAAACTCTGGCATGTAAAACGGAGGCTGCTCGTTTTTCAGCGCAGCCATCGCGAAGCCGGATGTGAAGAAGAGGCCGATGCCGTAGCCGATGATGCCGACGGTAAATGCCTGCGTGATCAACATGAGGCACAGCGTGCCATTGGAGGCTCCCATGGCCTTCAGCGCGCCGAGGTGGCGCATGTTTTCCAGCACAAAGGAGTAGAAGGTCTGGCAGCTCACGGCCATGCCCACCAGCAGGCCGATGATCACCGTGGTGCCAAAAGAGATGGGAATGCCGGTGTTCTTCACATACCACCAGACGGTGGAGACATTGAAGTTGTTCGTCTCGCCGCCGCCGCGCTGGGCCCAGAATTCGCTGAAGCCGGCCTCGCGGTTGATGAAAGCCTTCAGCCCGGTGGTGCGGCGGATGTCCTCCACGGCCTGCTCCAGGCTCACGCCTTCGCGTGGCGCGCAGATCACGGCCTGCAGCATCTTGCGTTGAGGCGGCACATACTGCAGGGCGCGCTCGTAGGTGGTCCAGACATAGGGGCCGCCGGTGAAGGAGGTCACCGCATCGGCGATGCCCACCACTCGCGCCTCCTGGTCGTTGAGCTCAAAGACATCACCTACCTTCACTTTCTCGCCGCGTTTGCGCGCCAGGCGCATGACGCCTAGGTCGTCGATGATCACGGAATGGGGCAGGCGCAGCTTCATCAGATCGCCCGCCAGCATCTTGGCGGGGGCTCCGGCCAGGGTGTTGGAGTCGATGCCGATGAGCTGGATCATCTTGAAGTTGCCGTTTTCAAGACGCACGCGCTGGATGCCGGAGTAGATGGGGCTGGCCCAGGCCACGCTCTTGACGCTGCGCACACGGGCCACGTCGGTGTCCAGCAGGGGGTTGGTTTCATTGACCTGCTCCACCTTGTCCTCCACCACCCAGATGGGGGCTGGCACGTTTTTCAGGGTGGACTTGGTCCAGTTCATCAGCCCGCAGAAGACCGCCGTCTGCTGCGCCATGAGAAAGGTGGCCACAGCGAGACCCGCGACGAGCATGAGGTACTTCGCCGTGTCGCCAAAGAGCATCTTGAGGGCCAGGCGGAGCATGTGCGTGATTACGTGCAGGAGGTGCGCCGGGGCGCAGGGAATCTTCAGCGACCGCCACCAAACAGGCCGCCGAAGCTGCTGCTGATGACGCTGGTGAGCACGCTCTGGATCTGGCTGCCGCTGGGATGATCTTCGTGGATCTGGCCCTGAGGGGTCAGCTTGTCGATGACCTGCGGGAGAAACTGCGCCAGCAGGGGCAGCACGGTGCTGTCCCGCATGCCCACCTTGGCGGCGAGAGCCTGGAGGGAGTCGAGGCCGATGGCCTGCTGCATCTGCTCGGGGCTGATGGGTTGATTGGCCCCGGTGCCCACCCAGGAGGAGAACGCCTCGCCAAAGCCTGCGGATTGAAATTTGGACATCATGCCGCTGAGGCCGCCGGCCTCGCTGAGCAGGCTGGAGAGCATGGCGGCGGGGTCCTGGCCGCCGAGCATGCCGCCCAGCGCGTTTTTGGCGAGAGAATCGAAAAGTCCCATAGAGGCGGCGAGTGTGCGGGAGGGCGGTGGAAAGTCAAGAGGGCTGGAGGGAATGGCGCGGAGGATTGTGGCAGCGGCCGTTCTTAAACCGCACTGCTCTTGACCCGCCTTTTCCTCCCGCTACCTTCTCCGCCCCCTAACCCTTAAAAACCACACCAGCCATGAGCCAGACACACGAATTCCAGGCCGAAGTCAAACAAGTCCTCGATATCGTCATTCACAGCCTCTACACCGACCGCGAGATCTTCATCCGCGAGCTGGTGTCCAATGCGTCTGATGCGATGGAGAAGATGCGCCTCACTCAGCTGACGGAGAAGGAGGTCTTTGACGACACCGCCGCGCTGGAGATCAGCATCACCACGGATGAAGCCGCCCGCACGCTGACCATCGCCGACCACGGCATCGGCATGACGCGCGCAGAGCTGGTGGAAAACCTGGGCACCATCGCCCACTCGGGCTCCAAGGCCTTTGCCGCCGCGCTGAAGAATGCGGGCAAGCAGAACGACGCGCAGCTCATCGGCCAGTTTGGCGTGGGCTTCTACTCCGCCTTCATGGTGGCGGACAAGGTGGAGGTGCACACGCACTCCTGGCGCGAGGACGGCGAGCACCTCATCTGGACCAGCGACGGCAGCACCAGCTACACCATCGACGACTCGTCCGATCAGGCCCGCGGCTGCAAGATCGTGCTGCATCTGAAGGAAGATGCGGCGGAGTTTGCCCAGAAGCACCGCGTGAAGCAGATCCTGGAGAAGTATTCCAACTTTGTGAGCTTCCCCGTCATGCTGGACGGCGAGCGCGTGAACACGGTGGAGGCGCTGTGGCTGAAGTCGAAGGATGGCATCACCGATGAGCAGTACACGGAGTTTTACCGCTTTGCGGCGCACGCCTTTGACGAGCCGAGCTACCGCCTGCATTTCCAGGCCGAGTCTCCCATCGTCATCAATGCGCTGCTCTTCACCCCGACGCAGAACATGGAGTCCTTTGGCATGGGCCAGATGGAGCCGAATGTGGGGCTGTACTGCAAGAAGGTGCTGATCGATCCGAAGCCGAAGAAGCTGCTGCCAGAGTGGATGCGCTTTGTGCGTGGGGTGATCGACAGCGAAGACCTGCCGCTGAACATCTCCCGCGAGTCCATGCAGGACAGCGCGCTGGTGAAGAAGCTGGGAGACGTGGTGGTGAAGCGCCTGCTCAAGCACCTGGACAAGGAAGCCGTGGAGGACCCGAAGAAGTACAATGAGTTTTACTCGAACTTCAGCCGCTTCTTCAAAGAGGGCATCGCCACGGACTACACGAACCGCGATGCCATCGCCAAGCTGCTGCGCTTTGAGTCCAGCATGACTGAGTCTGGCGAGACCGTCAGCCTCAGCGACTATGTGAAGCGCATGAAGGAAGGCCAGAAGGAAATCTACTACCAGGTGGCCACCTCCCGCAGCACGATCGAAAGCGGACCGTATGTGGCCGCCTTCAAGGCCAAGGGCTACGAGGTGCTCTACATGTTTGAGCACATCGACGAGTACGTCATCTCCAGCCTGAACAAGTTTGAGGACAAGGACCTTAAGTCTGTGAACGCCCCGGACATCGACCTCGGCGACAGCAGCGAGGAGGGCGAGTCCCTGGCGGAAGCTGATGCCAGCTCCCTCTGCGACTGGATCAAGGAGCGCCTCTCCACCCAGGTGGAAACCGTGCGCACCGGCAAGCGCCTCGTCGGCAGCCCCGCTCTGGTCCTCACCCCCGAGGGCGAGATGAGCCCGCAGATGCGCCAGATGATGAAAGCCATGGGCAAGGACGGTGAAATGCCCGGCTCCAAGGTCATCTTCGAAATCAACCCGCGCCACCCGCTGGTGCGCAATCTCTCCGGCCTCCGTGCCAAGGATCCCGAAACCGCCGGGCTCATCACCGAGCAGATTCTGGACAATGCGCTGCTCTCCGCCGGGCTGCTGGATGAGCCGCAGCGGATCATCGAGCGCACGCAGAAGCTGATGGAGAAGCTGTCGGCGTAAGGCTGCCAAGAAGATCAGAGCGCCCTGCGGTGAGTGATCGCCGCAGGGTGTTTTTTTTGTGGCGTCAGCAGAGTGGTCCGCACAACGCGAAGCCAGCCGAAGGCAATCCTCTGAGCGGTGCGCTAGTCCTACGAGCTGCGTGCTACGATTTGCCTGTGTAGAAACCCAGCGCTCATTTCCCTGCGGCACGCTGGAGAGCATTCGCGGTCGATCTGGGTGAAGAAGGGTACGCTGGGTGGCACGAGCCGCACAGAGGATTGCCTTCGGCTGGCTTCGCGTTGTGCGGACCACTATGGGGGAGCAGCCTTCGGCCTGGAGGGGGCAGTTTTGTCGTGCGTGTGTGGTGGATGTTGAGAAGCTGCAAACCAGTGCTTGCACCTTTGCGGCCTTCCGCCTTCATGGCGGCATGATCGCCTTTCTTCGCGGCCGACTGGCCGAAGCTCTTCCTCATCGTGCCACGCTGGATGTTCATGGCGTGGGGTATGTGGTGCTCATTCCGCTGAGCACCTTCGACAGGCTGCCGCAGATGGGCGAGGAAGTGCAGCTGCTGACGCATTACCACGTGACGGAGCGCGAGCATACGCTCTTTGGTTTCATGACCTCGGATGAGCGTGATCTTTTCCGCCTGCTGATGGACCGGGTGTCGGGCATCGGGCCGAAGATGGCGCTGAGCGTGATCAGCGGCATGCCGGTGGCGGCGTTTAAAGATGCGGTGATCAGCGGGGATGTGAAGTCGCTCTCCCGCATCAAAGGCGTGGGTGGCAAGACCGCCGAGCGCATCGTCCTCGAGCTCAAGGACAAAGTCGGCGTCGTCGATGCCTGGCAGGCCGCCCGCAGCGCCAAAGGTGCCCACGATCCAAAACAGGAGGCGCAATCAGACGCGGTGCTGGGCCTGATCGCGCTGGGCTACAAGCAGAGCGAGGCCATCAAGGTGGTGAATGATCTGGCCAAGCAGCCGGGCATGGATACAGCGGACAAGCTGATCAGGGAGGCGCTGAGGAATCTGAGCTGAGGCTAGGCAGTGTTTGTAAACCTTGGCGAGGCAGGCGCTTTGCGTTTTGGAGTGCGCCGGTCCTCCGGCGCTTTCGAGTAACTCATGGCCTGCGGAAAGCTCCAGAGGGCTGGAGCACTCCAGGACGCTGTCGCGATCTACAGAGTGCCGAGGCTGACTCAACGCCGAGGTTTTCAAACACGACGAGCAAGCGGGACGCTTGCGCTACTTCAGGCTCTTGATGTACAGAATCAGGCTTTCGATCTGGGAGTCGTTGAGGATGCCGGAGTAGATGGGCATGCCGGTGTCGAATTTTTCGAAGCCTTTCACGACTTTGGCGCTGGGGGTCAGGATGGATTCGCGGAGGTAGGCTTCGTCGGCTTTGAATTTGCCTTTCTGGCCTTTGGCGATTTCGCGTTCGCTGCCATAGAGGCCCTTCCAGCTGGGGCCTACTTTGCCGACGAGGGTGCCGTCGGTGCTGTGGCAGGCCATGCAGCCAAACATCTGGTAGAGGCGCTCGCCTTCTTCGGCTGTGGCTTTCACAGCAGCGGCGGCGATGGCTTTGCGCGGTGTCAGGTCCACCTTCAGGTTTTCGTCAAAGCCTTCCTTTTTGGCGTCGAAGGTGAGGAGTTCCCAGGGAGAGAAGTAGGCGGTGTTTTCGGCCTTGAGGCCGTCGGCGCTCTTGAGGCCCCAGCCGATGCGCATCTGGTGGATGCCGGCCTTCATGTCGGGGAAGCCGACGAGCACGCTCATGCCGTCCTTGCTCAGGTAGGCGCTGCTGGCGGTCATCCATTCCTGGCCGCTGCTGCCGTCGGGTTTGAGGTGGGGAGAGCCGTACTCAAAGGTGCGCTTGTAGTTCCAGCGCTCGCCATTGTAGCTGTCGGGATTGGTGGCCAGCGTGGGGTCCAGCTTGGCATTGAAGCGCAGGAGGAGGCCTTTGTCGGTAGGGGTGACTTCCTTGATGAGCACGCGCGGCTTGTCGGTGTAGCGCACGCGGGCGAGGCCGCTGATCTTTTTCACTACTGTGCCCCAGACCTGGAAGCCGGTGACGTAGAGCTGCCCATCGGCGGGATTGACGACGGCATTGAGCGTGGGGAAGTCGAAGTTACGATTAAAGCTGACGACGGCGGCCTGCGGCTTTTCAAAGTGCGTGTTCATCAGCACGCGAAAGAGCTCGGGACGGTTGTAGCCGATGTGGATCAGCTCATCATTCACTGGCCCCATCTTTGCGCCGATGAGCCAGGTCTGTGTGACACCGCTCGGATTCACCGGATGCGGCAACCAGGTGAGGGGCTCCGTGATCGTCTCAGGATACTTCTCCTTCGGCGCGATGGTTGGCAGGTGGCCGTAGAAGTGATGGTCGGAGATGATGTGCAGCGGAGTGGAGGGGACGTAGTTGCCCTGCTGGTCGCTGGCGGTGACGAGGCCCGTTTTTGGATTCACGCCGATGAAGGGCTGACGCAGGCCGTAGCCGATGACCTCGATGGATTTGCCATCGGGTGCCACTTTGATGACGGTGCCGTTGTGCCTGCCATAGGTGGTGCCTTCCTGGCCGCCTTTGGAGATGTAGAGCTCGCCCTTGGGTCCGAGCTTCATGGAGTTGGGGAACTCACGCGTCTCGGCGGTTTGAGCGAAGAGATTGCAGAACATCTCGTAGCGGTCGCACTCCTTGTCGTTGTTGGTATCGACGAGCTTCCAGATGCCGTTGCGGTCAAAGACAAGGATGTCGCTGCCACGCACGACGATGCTCATTGGCTCGTGCAGGCCGCTGGCAAAGCGTTTCCAGGTGACTTTTTCGAGATCGCCCTTCAGGCCGGAGATGAGCCAGACATCGCCATCGAAGGTGACGCCTGCGGCATCGCCCTGGTCGTTGAGGAAGGCGAGATCTGCGAGGCGGACGTTGCGCTTCCATGGGTTGTCGAGGGGAAGCGGGATTTCGTCGATGACGTAGGCGTCGGGTTTGGTGGAGAGTGTGGCCTTGGTGGTGAGGGTTTGGGGCCAGTGATGTTTGATCTCAAGAGGTGAAAATTTTGCTCCAGTAGTCGTGTTTACAGGGGCGCGATTGACATCCATGACAGAAAGAATCACCAAGTTTCCTTTTTCCGATGCAGGAAGGAGAAGAACAAGATTCTTATCGCTTAACTTCAGTTTGGCGTCTGCTCCCCCCTGGGGTGTCGCGTCAATTTGTAACGACAGATTCGACTCTGGGACTGGCTTTATCTTATACCCGAAATCAGTTTTTTGATTTTGATCTGAGGTCAATTGGGGAAAGCTCGCCAGCACCAAAACAATGTCCTCACGATGTGGGGCGACTCCCAAAGTGACATCAAAAAGCTGAGCCGATGCATGTTTTGCAAAAACCATCTCAGCGCGAATACCTTCGATGTCCATCTCCAGGGAGTTCGAACCATCGTCTCTTGCTGTCCATCCTTTGAAAAGGATGTGCTCTTTGCTCAAAGGCCCTCTCCCCACCTCCTCCGGGCTCGGTGTCGCCTCGCGGGGATCGGTGAAGCTTGGCTTGTCGCCGATCTGCCAGCCGGGATAGATGCCATTTGCGAGCCACACCTTGCCAATCGGCTTTGGCAGGTATTCCTGACCGTCCTTCGTTTTCTGGCCTGCCACATGGTAGGAGCCGGGGGCTAGGGCGTCGGGCGTGACGGGAGGCTTGCCACTCTCGCCTTCCCAGATGGCGGCGATGCGGAGGAGGTCGGTGTCAAAGCAGGCCCAGAGGTTGTGGCCGAGATTGAGGATGATGCCGCGTGGGGTGAGGTTGTCCTTGGGGAAGCCTTCGCCGACTTCGCGGGCATCCAGCACGCTGCTGAAAAAGGGGAAATCCTTCTCCACGAAGTCTCCCCATGGTGATGGCGTGGCGGGTGCTTCGGCTGCCTTGGGCTTGGCGGGCTTGTCGGCGGCAAGTGCGCAGGTGGCGAGAGAGAGGAGCGCGAGGAGCGAGCGGGACTTCATGGGCGGTGAGAGAGAACAGGCGTGGCGGCCCGAATCTGTCAATCATGGAGTGGTCCGCACATTCCATGGGCGGCCTGGAGGGCCAGAAGCCGCGCTGGGAGAGTGCGGAGGTGGCTGGCCGTCTGGATCTGTGGCGCTCGGTGTGACAAGATCTGTGTTTCACCGATCCCAAGGCTCTCAAAATAGCCTGATGTGGGGATCGTGAGTGGAAGGTGTGCGGGGTTATGCTTCTTGTCCTGATGAGCCTCCGCAACCTATTGGCCAAGCTGCCGCCACGTCCGCGACTGTATGCCGCGACGGCGATCTATGGGGTGGCGGGCGGAGGCATCGCGGTGGCGTTTCATGAGTGCATTCAGCTGCTCTACAGCCACACGTTTGAGGCCTGGGCGGTGCAGGCGCCGGAGTCGTTTGCGTGGCGCACGCTGGTGCTCATGCTGGCGGCGGCGCTGGTCTCGGGCGTGCTGCTGCATGTGGCGGGTCCGGCTGCGGCGGGCAGCGGCATCCCGCAGTTGAAGCTGGCTTTTTGGAAGGAGTTTGGCTGGTCGTCTCCGCGCATCATGTGGGTGAAGTTTGTGGCGGGGGCGCTGAGTATCGGCAGCGGGATGAGCCTGGGGCGGGAGGGTCCCTCGGTGCAGATGGCAGGCACGCTGGGGTCGGTGATGGCCACGCGGCTGGGGCTGGTGAAGTCGAAGCACCGCATGCCTGCGGCGGCGGGTGCGGCGGCAGGACTGGCGGCGGCCTTTAACACCCCTCTGGCGGCGGTGACGTTTGTGCTGGAGGAGATCATCGGAGATCTGAACAGCCGATTTCTGGGGAATGTGCTCATGGCATCGGTGATCGGTGCGCTGGTGGTGCACGGCACGCTGGGTGCGGAGCCTGCCTTCAGCATGGTGGTGACGAAGGAGCCGGGCTGGCAGGTGTATGTGCTGACGCCGTGGGTGGCGGCGTGCGCCACGTTTGCGGGTCTGTTGTTTCAGCGGGGCAGTCTGGGCCTGCGCGGGTGGTCGCGCACGCAGCGGACGCTGCCGCCGTGGGCAAGGCCTGCGGTGGGCGCGCTGCTGACGTGGGTGCTGGGCGTGCTGGTGTGGAAGGCCACCGGGCGGCTGGGCGTGTTTGGCCTGGGGTACCATGATCTCTCAGATGCGCTCTCCGGGCATCTGACTTGGGAGCTGGCGGCTCTGCTGCTGGCAGCCAAGCTGCTGGCCACCGTCCTGTGCTATGGGCTGGGGGGCTGCGGGGGCATCTTTTCCCCGACGCTGTTTTTTGGCGGCATGGCCGGATTGGCGGCTGCGGGACTGGCGCAGATGGTGCTGCCGCTGCATGAGGCAGACATGGTGGTGCTGGCCGTGGTGGGCATGTGCGCCTGCCTCGGCGCGGTGGTGCGTGCACCGGTCACGGGCATCCTGATTGTCTTTGAAATGACGCACCAGTTTTCTCTGGTGCTGCCGCTCATGCTCGGCGCGCTGGTGAGCCAGGCGATCAGCCGCCGCATGATGCACGCAAACTTTTACGAGGCCGTGCTGGAGCAGGATGGCCACCACCTCAGCCACATCATCCCGCCGCGAGATCTCGGTGCCTGGCAGCAGATGCCGGTGTCCAGCATCGCGAATTTTCATCCGGTTTCTCTTGATGATCCGGGGCCTGACGAGATGCGCGCCGCGCTGGAAAAGCATCCCTATGCCAGCTTTCCCGTGGTGAAGGATGGAAAGGTGGCGGGCCTGCTGACGCGGCGGGAGATGGAGCGTGCACTGGTGAGCCAGGAGACACCCGAGTGCGAGCCTGCGGTCACGGCCGAGCCGCAGGAGAGCATCGGTGCCATCCAGTCGCGCATCATCGAGTCACGCGCAGGCATCGTGCTGCTGTGCGATGAGAAGCAGGGGCTGCTGGGCGTGGTGACACTGCACGACCTGCTGCGTGCGCAACTGGCCTATGGGAGTGCGGGGCAGGATTGAGCTGATGTGATGCCCTCAGTCGAGGCGCACGGCGGCGCAGACGGCGGCGAGGACGCGGCTCAGGTTGGCGACGCCGCCGGGTTCGTCGAAGCCGTTGCCGAGCTTGGGCTGCCAGGTGTCGCGGCTGTGATCCTGTTCGGGCTGGGGAATGAGGGTGAGCTTTGGATCGTACTGGCCGTCTTTGCCGCCGAGCTTGTAGATGACGAGATCGAGCGAGGGAACGATGTAGAGGCAGAAGCCACCGGCGCCGGATTTCCAGAAGGCGTCCTTCGGTACACCGGCCACGTGGCCATCCTCGTTGTGCTCAAACTGCAGCGAGAAAGGCGTGTGTGGATTGTAGGGGCTCCAGGTCTGGCATTTTTTGATGTAGTCGGCAGGAACGAGCTGCTTGTCCTTCCACTTGCCACCGTGGGCGAGGCAGTAGCCCATGCGCAGGGCATCGGTGGCATGCAGGGCGGTGCTGCCAGCGCCGTTCGCATGGGGCATCACGTAGTCGCCACGGTGCAGGCAGTAGTCCCAAGCACCCCAGCCCTGGGGTTTGGCGAGGCGGGTGTCGATGTAGTCCTTGAGCTCCATGCCGGTGACGTGGCGCAGCACGATGCTGGCGATGTGCGGGGAAGGGGAGGAGTAGGAGTAGCCTGCACCGGGCTCGATCCAGAGCGGGACATTGAGGGAGGATTTGTCGAGGTCACGGATGTTCTGACCGGGCACGGGCTTGAGAGGGCGGGTTTTGGGATCGCCCTTCACATAGCCGCTGGGGGTCTGGCCTTCGCCCCAGTAGCCGGCGGTCATGCAGAGGAGTTGTCCCAGGTTGATGTCGGCCTTGCGCGGATCATTGAGGGGAAAGGCTTCGGGCAGGTACTGCTCGGTGAAGACCTTGGTATCGAGGCCCTGGGGGATCTTGTCCTTGAACTCGTGCAGCATGATGCCGCATGCGATGCTGCAGAAGGCCTTGCCGGTGGAGGCCATGTCGGGATTGCAGTTGCGGCTGGCGCGGCCGAAGTACTTTTCAAAGACGAGGTAGCCTTTGTGCACGACGAGGAGGCCGCCGTGCGCGGTGGCGCGCTCGGAGAGAATGTAGGCTGGCTCGATCTTGCTGAGGTCCATGCCAGCGAGATCGCGGCATTGCTTTTCGGTCTTGGCCTCGCGCCAGCCGCCTTCGCTATCGGGTGGCGGGAAGTAGGTGTCTGCGGCGTGCAGGGAGAGTGAGGCGAGGGCGAGGGCGGTCAGGATGCGGGAGCTCATGGTGGTGAAGCACCATGAAATGCCCGGCGTGCTCTGGCGAGCGTGATTTTAGAATCAGGCGGATTTTGCCGCAGCTCAGAAACTCCGGCTGATGCCTACGGTTATGCCAAGCGCATTTACGCCGGGGTTGGGCGTGGTGCGGCCACCATTGGACATGTGCTGAAACATCGCGCTCGTGCGGAAGGACCAGTCTGGATTGAAAGAATAAGCCACACCGAGCTGGCTGTACCAGTTCAGCGTGAAGTTTTCGCCCTCGCCGCCGGGCACACCTTGGGCGTCGATCCAGCCAATGCCGCCGCCTGCACCGCCAAAGATGCTCCAGCGGTGGCTGGGGCTCCACCACTCAATGGAGGGCGCTGCGGAGAGGCCGAGGTAGCGGTTTTCAGAGCCGGTCTCGATGTAGTTGGCCATGGCGGTGAACTTGTTGCGCACCACCAGGGCGGAGCCGTTCTGAAAGTGCAGGCCAAACATCTCTCGCGTGCGCCAAGACAGCATGAAAGGGATGATCCGGTAGTTGAAGGTGGTGTCCCCACCCACTTTCCACAGCATCCCGGTCTCAAAGTCGATGGCGTTTTTCTGCCAGGGTTCGAGCTCCACAGGGGCTACCGGGGACTTGGAGAAGCCCGTGGTGCAGACCATCAGTGCGCAGGCAATGCAGGAAAGGAATCGAATCATTCTTAAACTTAATCTCTCTCCAGTCCATTTTCCAGTCAGGAGTTATTTGCCACAGCTCCGCCGCGCTTCATATCTAGCGCGCCATGTCCGCCCAACCCGCCTACGACGTCCTCTCCCTCGGTGAAGTCCTTCTGCGTCTCGATCCCGGTGAGGGACGTGTGCGCACCTCCCGCCAGTTCACCGCCTGGGAGGGCGGCGGCGAGTACAATGTGGCACGTGGTGCGCGCCGCTGCTTTGGCATGCGCTCAGGCATCCTGACGGCCTTTGCCGACAACGAAATCGGCCGCCTCATCGAGGACCTCATTTTCCAGGGGGGCGTGGACAGCTCCCTCGTCAAATGGGTGCCGTATGATGGCATGGGCAAGCGCGTGCGCAATCCCATCAACTTCACCGAGCGCGGCTTCGGCGTGCGCGGTGCCAAAGGCAGCGTGGACCGCGGTCATAGCGCCGCCTCGCAGATCAAGCCCGGCGACTTCGACTTCGACCACATCTTCGGCACCCTCGGCTGCAAATGGCTGCACACCGGCGGCATCTTCGCCGGCCTCTCCGAATCCACCGCCGAGGTCACCATCCAGGCCTGCGAAGCCGCCAAAAAACACGGCGTCACCGTCAGCTATGATCTCAACTACCGCCCCTCTCTCTGGCAGGAGCGCGGCGGCTTTGCCGGATCTCAGGCGCTCAACCGCCAGCTCGCACCCTACGTCAATGTCATGATCGGCGTACTGAGCGATGATCCGCCCGTCTCCTCCTCCACGCCCACGGACCCAAACGACATCTTCGCCGCCGAGGACGCCAAGCTGCGCCCCATGATGGAAAAGCTCGCGGCACAGTACCCCAACCTGCACACCATCGCCGCCACCCTGCGCCGCGTGCACACCGCCAGCGTCAATGACTGGGGTGCCCTCTGCTGGCACAAGGGCGCCTTCCACCGCAGCCGCAACTACCCCCGTTTCGACATCCTCGACCGCATCGGCGCAGGCGACAGCTTCGTCGCAGGCCTCATCCACGGTCTGCTGGTGGAAAACGATGCGCAGAAGGCCGTCGACTACGGTGCCGCCCACGGTGCGCTCGCCATGACCACCCCCGGAGACACCAGCATGGCCACTTTCCCCGAAGTGCAGAAGCTTGCCGAAGGCGGAGATGCCAAGGTGCAGCGGTAGGAAATACCGAATGAGTAAATCCGAATGACGAGTGTCGAGACGCTGTTTTCGACATTCGTGTTTCGGACTTATTTCGTCATTCGGATTTCGTTATTCGTCATTTTTGCCGCTTGTCTCTCACGCCTGTCGTTCCCTATTCACAGACCCAGTTATTCCCCCCTGAATGGCCACCACCGACTTCACACCTCCGCACGTTTACGAGCAGCCCTTTCCTGCTTTCGACATCAACGCCATCGAGACACCCGCGTATGTGGTGGATGTGGCGCTGCTGCGCCGAAACATGGAGAAGCTGGCTCAGGTGCAGAGCGAATCCGGCGCGCGCGTGTTGCTGGCTTTGAAGGGCTTCTCCATGTTTAGCGTCTTCCCCATCATGCGAGAATACCTGAGCGGCTGCTGTGCCAGCGGTCTCAATGAGGCGCTGCTGGCCCAGGAGTTTGGCAAGGAGGTGCACGTGTACTCCCCGGCCTTCAAGGAGCATGAAATGCGCGAGATCATCCCCATCTCGCATCACCTCAGCTTCAACTCCCTCGCTCAGTTCCGGAAGTTCAAGCCCATGCTGGATGCCGCAAAGGCCGCCACCGGGCACGCGCCCAGCCCGGGCATTCGTGTGAATCCTGAGCACTCTGAGGTCGAGGTGTCTCTCTACGATCCCTGTTCCCCCGGCTGCCGCCTCGGCATCCGCGCTGATCAGCTTGAAGGCCAGGACCTCACCGGCATCGAGGGCCTCCATTTCCATGCCTTGTGCGAGCAGGACAGCGATGTCCTCGAGCGCACCGTGGCGGCTGTGGAAAAGCGCTTCCCCCGCCTGCTGGAGCAGGTGCAGTGGGTCAACATGGGCGGCGGCCACCACATCACCCGCCAGGAGTACGATGTCGAGCGCCTCATCCACGTGCTGCGCACCTTCCGCACCAAATGGGGCAAGGACGTTTACATCGAGCCCGGCGAGGCCGCAGGTCTCAATACCGGCTACCTCATCGCCGAGGTCCAGGACATTATCGAGGCTCCCATCCCTACCGCCATTCTCGATGTCTCCGCTACGGCACACATGCCGGACGCTTTGGAGATGCCCTATCGTCCGCACATCTTCGGCGCCGGACTGCCGGGCGCTCATCCGCATGAGTACAAGATGGGCGGCACTTCCTGCCTCGCAGGAGATGTGCTGGAAAACTACTCCTTCCCTGAGCCGCTGCGCATCGGCCAGCGTCTCGTCTTTGCAGACATGGCGCACTACACCATGGTGAAGACCACCACCTTCAATGGCGTGCCTCATCCGGACATCGCCATCTACGATCCCGCCACCCACGAATACCGAGTGGTGCGCCGCTTCGGCTACGCCGATTTCCGCAACAAGCTCTCGTAAGGAAAAGAGAGCGCTTTGATCGGGTGGTCCCGCCTCCGTCACAAAAGCACCAAGTTTGGGCTCATTCGTGTCTGCATCTTTGAATGCGGGGCCGTAATGATTGCTTCACCCCCGTCGTATCAAACTCATGCGCCTTGCTCTTGCCTCCTTTTTCCTATGCGCCACCGCCGTGCTGGCCCAGCCGGTCACCAAAAAAGTGGACCTGCTCGAAGTCATCAAATCCGGCAACGTGGAGTATCACGTGAACCCCAAGGCGGACTTCCATGATGCCCCCAAGGACATCTGGACCTTTGCCAAGGACGGCACCTTCAACATCAGCGGCCGTGGCTACGGCTACGTCGCCACCAAGGACATCTACAGCGACTACCATCTCGTGCTCGAGTTCAAGTGGGGCACCAAGACCTGGGGCAAGCGCGAAAACGCCGCCAAGGACAACGGCGTCCTCCTCCACGCCTACGGCCCGCACGGCGCATATTCAGACACTTGGATGGCCAGCATCGAGGCCCAGATCATCGAAGGCGGTGTGGGAGATATCCTCGTCCTCTCCCCCAAGCTCGCAGACGGTACCGAGCTCACCACCTCCCTCTCTTCCGAGTTCACGCTTGATCGCGACAAGGAGAAGATCTGGAAAAAGGGCGAGCCCCGCCAGACCGTGACCAAAGGCCGCATCAATTGGAAACACCGCGACGTGGACTGGGCTGACAAGCGCGGCTTCCGCGGCCGTGAAGATGTCGAGTCTCCCCCGGGCGAGTGGAACCGCCTGGAGGTCATCGCCAAGGGCGACACGCTGCAATACTTTGTGAACGGCGCGATGGTCAATGAAGCCTTCGACTGCAAGCCCAGCGAGGGCCGCGTGCTGCTCCAGACGGAAGGCGCAGAGATGATCGTGCGCCGCTATGAGCTGCACCCGCTCGGCGAGTTCAAAGAAAAGTGGAGCGCCATCCAGGCCAGCGGCGGCAGCGACATCGGCGCCGTGCGCGATGGCCAGTCCAAGGCTCTGTCTCCTGAAGAATCGCTCAAGCGCATCCAGCTCGACGGCGACTATGAAGTCCAGCTCGTCGCAGCCGAACCTCTCGTTCTCGATCCCGTGGAGTGCACCTGGGACGCACAGGGCCGCATGTATGTCGCAGACATGCGCGACTATCCTCTCGGCCCGCCAAACGCCGGAGATCCCTGGCTCTCACGCATCCAGCTGCTGACCGATGAAAATGGCGACGGCCGCATGGATAAAGCCGTCACCTTCGCTGATCACATGGACAACGTGCAGGGCCTCCTGCCCTACAATGGCGGCCTCATCGCCACCACACGCTCGCAGGTGCTCTTTCTCAAAGACACCAATGGTGACGGCGTGGCCGATGAAATCCGCCCGCTCATCAAAGGCTTCAATCCCCGCCACGCGCAGCTCCAGGTCAGCGCTCCGCGCTGGGGCCTGGACGGCTGCGTGCATTTCAACAACGGCCTCGACGCCAAGGAAATCTATCCCGCCGACAAACCCACGGACGTGGTGAACATCCCCGGCAGCAATTTCAAATGGGACCCCAAGACCGACAAGATCACTCCCACCGGCGGCAAAGGCCAGTACGGCGGTGCCTTCGACGACTGGGGCCACCACTTCTACTGCTCCAATCGCAATCCCCTTATGTTCACCGTCATGCCTTACGAGGCCATGCTGCGCAATCCGCACGCGGGCATCACGCAAAACTTTGAAGACATCGCCCCCTTCGGCGCGGACACACGTGTGTTTCCGCTGCAGATCACGCACACCACGGCTGACGCCCACGCCGGTACAAACACCGCTTGTTCCGGCCTGGGCGTCTATCGTGGTCAGCTCATGCCCGAACTGCGCAACAACGTCTTCGTTCCAGATCCCACCGGCCAGCTCGTCACCCGCTACAAGGTGGAGCCCAATGGCGCTTCCCTCAAAGCCACACGCGTCGGCGACCGCACCGAGTTCTTCCGTAGCGCCGATGAATGGTCCCGCCCCGTCAACTTCACCACCGGCCCCGACGGTGCCATATACATCTGCGACATCTACCGCCGCTGGATCGACCACGCCCGCTTTTTCCCCGAGGAGTTCGTCAAAACCCACGACATGCGCCAGGGCGAAAACGAAGGCCGCATCTGGCGCGTCGTGCCAAAGGGGACGAAAAAACTCGTCACCAAAACTCCCGGCAAGTACCACGCCATTCCCGAAGTCGGCTGGGGCGATGTCCCACCCGAGCACGCCGAGCGCAGAGCCTTCCTCAAAGCCCAGGACATCACCGATGCCAAAAAACTCGCCGCCCTCATCGCGAAGTATCCTGAAGATCCATGGATGGCAAAAATGGTGGCATCCTCTGCCAGCAAGCAGATGGGCCGCATCCTCAGCTCCTTGGGAGACGACTTCTTCAAAACATTCTCCGATGTGCGCACCGCTACCATCCGCACCTTCGCCACCGGCGCTGTCGCCGATGCAGAAGCCGACGATGTGAAGGCTCTGCTCTCGCTGCTGCAGAAAAAGCCGGGCGAGCTCCTCTGGTGGAAGCCCGCAGTGCTGCAGGGCCTCGCCAAACTCCCGAAAGGCCACGAAGACGCCGCCAAGGAAATCGCCGCGCTGCAGTCAAAGATCGACGCCATCATCGCCGACACCAAAGCCCCGCTCGATGAGCGCCTCGCCGTCATGCCGCTCCTTGGCCAGCGCAAATGGGATGCCGTGCAGCCGGTGGTCAAGACCCTGCTCACCACCAGCCAGCCTCCAGAGCTGACCGCTGCCGCGCTGGTGCTGCTGAAAAAATATGCACCCACCAGCACCGCACCGCTGATCTATGAGCTCCTGCCAAAAGCCGGACCCGCCATGAAGCGCGATTTGGTGACCATCCTCACTGCCAATGCCACCACGGCACTTGAGCTTTTCAAGCGCATGGAGAAGGGCGAGTTCCCCACCGCCTGGGTCGATGTGGAGACGCGCTGGCGCTACCAGCGTGGCACCGGCGAGATGACGGACCTGGCCAAGAAGCTCTTCGGCGAAGCCAGCAGCGACCGCGCCAAAGTGGTGCAGGACTACATGGTGGCCACCACCATGAAAGGAGATGCCAAAAAGGGCCAGCAGGTTTTCGCCACCATCTGCATCACCTGCCACAAGCACGGAAATCTGGGCGTCGATGTCGGCCCTCCGCTCTCGGATGTTAAGGTCAAGCCCCCCGAAGGCCTTCTCGCCGACATCCTCGATCCCAACCGCATGTTCGAAGCCCGCTGGAGCGCCTACACCGTCGAAACAAAAGACGGCCGCACCCTCTCCGGCCTCATCCAAAACGAGACCGGCGACAGCATCGTCCTCGCCATGATGGGCGGTGCCAAGGAGACCATCCAGCGCAGCGCCATCAAGGAAATGAAATCCCTTGACCGCACGCTGATGCCCGTGGGCTTGGAGGCGGCGATCAGCAAAGAGCAGATGGCGGATCTGCTGGCGTTTTTGCTGGGTAAGTAGAAGGCTTTGAGAGGTGTGGGCAATATGCGCTCGTTGCGGGCAAGGGGGCCCGCAGCACCAGGTGAGGTTGCCGCTTACTCCTCTGCAGCGCCTTCCTCACCATGGCCTTCTTCGGCCATGCGGTGGATGGTGGAACTGAGGAGTTCGATGTAGCCGTGAACGTCGAGGCTTTCAGGTTCGGGCTCGCCGCGTACAGCGTAGAGCCAGCCCTGCTCGTAGGGATCGCTGCGGACGATGCAGGCATCGACCTTCAGCTCGGGATTGCCTCCGGCAAAAGCGCCGTTCATCACGCAATAGACATCAGATGCGGCCTTGAAGCCCTCCACCCAGCCGATGTTGTCGCCGGGTGTCACCTTGGCGCCGTCGCCGGGCTTCCAGTCGCAGTCCACCAGCTCGCCTAGCATGCGGGTGGCGAATTTGGTGAAGCCCACGCGCCAGACGCCGGGCTGACCCTCCACGGGCGCCATCCAGTAGTGCGAGCGAGAGTAGCGGAAGGTGTCTGGGAAGCGGGCGGAAAAGCGGGCGTGCTTGAAACGGACGAAGTTGAGCGGCATGAGGGAAATCAGAAAGCGGTAAGTGGTCAGGAGTCGTGGTCAGAAACGTTCGGAGAATACGATTCCTGAGGCCCCTGCTTCCTGATCTTTTTTGACGGAGCAGCCACTGCTCCTATTTGCGCTGGCGCAGGCCCACATAGGCAAGCACGACACCCACGAGCAGATGCACACCGAGCATGATCATGGCGATGTTCGGCGCGGCGAACCAGGTGCGTGTGAGTTTGTCGATGGGGGAGAAGAATGCGGTCTTCTCCATGGAGTCGATGATACCGGACCAGCCGTAGTGCGCGGTCACAAAGGGATGCACGATGTGCCCCAGAACCTGTGGCAGGCCGAGCAGGCCGCCGCAGAGGAGCACATTGGCAAAGAGCACGGTGAGGGAGATGCTGTGGGCGCTTTCCTTGCTGCTGGCGCTGGCGGAGATGCCCAGGCAGATGGAGGCAAAGGCAGCGCCAGAGAGTGCAGGCAGCAGCAGCTTGGGAAGGCCGCTTCCAGGCAGGCCGCCGGAGACAATGTCGAGAAACATCTCCATCCAGATGCTCTGGAGCAGGATGATGGGCAGCAGGAAGAGCAGGGAGCCGAGCAGCCAGGCAAAAGGGCGAACACCGCCGATGCGCTCGCGCTCATACACGGCACGCCGCTCGGAGATCTCCCGTGCACCGAGACGCAGGGCCATGAAGAGCACCAGCAGGATCTGGATGAGCACGATCATGGAGGCGGTGTGGGAGGCTGGCCAGAGCGTGTCTGCCGCAGTGGCACCGCCGCGCACTTCCTTGAGCATTTTCAGATTGGGCAGCAGCAGGAGGGCGGCGATGGCCGGGGAGCCCACCAACAGAGAGGCGTGGGTGATCCAGTCTTTGGGTGTGCGGCGCAGGAGTGACCAGCGGCGTTTCACCAGATGCTGCACCTGGCTGAAAAGGCCGGGTAGGGGAATGGTGGGGCGCGTTTCGTCCACGGTGGTTTTGCGGGACTCGGGCTCTTCGGAGCCGTCCTGCTTTTGCATGAGGATGGTGCGGTCTTCCTCACTGGGGTCCTCATCGCCGGCGGAGAGCTTTTCAGCGGCTGCACCGCCGAGCTTGAAGGCGGCGTAGTAGGCCTCGCGGTGCTTCATCCAGGAGTCTCCCCAGCGCTGGGCGGGGCGCTTGGCCAGACGGGCATAGACCTCGTCGTAGGTGGGTACGGAGAAGTAGTGGGGGACAGCGCGCGCGGGGCCGTGAAAGGCCACGTAGCCCTCGTTCATGACCACCACGGTGTCATACGCGCCGAGGTTGGCCAGGGAGTCGGTAGCGTGGATGACGATGCGGTCAGGGCGGTCTGCGGCCACCAGCTTGAGCAGCGCCTCAAATTCACGCTCGCTGCGCACGTCCAGGCCCACAGTGAAGTCATCACAAAGCACCAGCATGGGGTCTGCCACGAGGGCCAGGCCGAGCTTGAGGCGGCGGCGCTGAGGGAGTGCCAGGGAGGAGGTGCGCTCTGTAGCGATGTTTTCCAGGCCCACCGTCACCAGCACATGGGAGACGCGGGAGATCACCTCGTCCCGGGTGCTGCCAGCGCCGCGCAGCATGGCGGCGCTGGAGAGGTTTTCCCGCACGGTGAGATGTTCGATGAGGCCATCGTCTCCGGCAGGCACCCAGCCGAGCTGATTTGGGTGCAGCGGGGTCTTGAGGAAATCGTTGCCGCGCAGGGATAGGGAGCCGGCCTCGGGCTCGATGAGTCCCGCGAGGATGCGCAGCAGGGAGGTCTTGCCGCTGCCTGAAGGCCCGATCAACGCCAGTACATGGCCGCCCGGTGCGGAAAAGCTGACCTGCTCCAGCACGCGGAGCGGCTCCTTGTTCTTACCGGGAACGACATAGGAGAGATTGTTGATTTCGAGCATATCCGGCGAACTAAGCCGGTCTGGTAGAAAGAGCAAAGTTCAAAATTCAGCCTTCCCTTTGCTCCCGCCCGCTTTTAATGGCTGCTTTACCATGGCCACCATCCTCCAAGTCCACCCCGCTGACGACGCCATCGTGGCGCTTTCCGACCTCGCAGCGGGCACCGCGCTCTCCCTGAATGGCCGGAACTGGACGTTGCGTGAGAAGGTTCCCGCCAAGCAGAAGTTTGCCGCGCATGACTTTGCCGTGGGGGATCTGGTGACGATGTACGGCGTCACGGTGGGCCGGGCCACGCAGCCCATCGCCGAGGGGGCGCTCATTCACACGCACAATGTGGTGCATGCCACCTCCGCCTTCAGCGGCAAGCAGCGTGAGTATGTGTGGACGCCGCCGGATGTCTCCAAGTGGCAGGGACGTAGCTTTCAGGGCTTCAAGCGCAGCGTGGGCCCCGCCGGTACGGCCAACTACTGGCTGGTGATCCCGCTCGTTTTTTGTGAGAACCGCAACCTTGCCTTCATGCGCGAGGCGCTCACCCGCAGCCTCGGCTATGGCAAGACCTCGACGTATGAGCGCTTTGCCCAACGGCTGGTGGAGATGCATCGCGCCGGTGCCACCAAGGCGCAGATGGATGCCGCCCTGCTGGAAGAGGAAAAGTCCGCTGCTGCGGCGCGCGTTTTCAAGAACATCGACGGGGTGAAGTTTCTGGAGCACGGTCTGGGCTGCGGCGGCACGCGGCAGGATGCGCAGGCGCTGTGCCGCCTCCTCGCCGGTTACATCCACAGCTCCAACGTGGCCGGTGCCACCATCCTCAGTCTCGGCTGCCAGCATGCGCAGGTGAGCCTGCTGGAGAGCGAGATGGCTGCGCTCTATCCGAAACTGGAAAAGCCGCTGCTCATTTACGAACAGCAGAAGTGCAAATCCGAGCGCGACATGATGGCCGCGGCCATCCGCGACACCTTTGTGCATCTGGCTGCTGCCAATGAGCAGACGCGTGAGCCCTGCCCGCTGAGCGATCTCATCATGGCCGTGGAATGCGGCGGCAGTGATGGCTTCTCCGGCATTTCGGCCAATCCTGCCATCGGCCACACGGCGGACCTGCTGGCTGCGCTGGGCGGCGCGCCAGTCCTGAGCGAATTTCCCGAACTCTGCGGCGTGGAGCAGAGCCTGAGCGACCGCTGCGTGACCGCCGCGCTGGCGGACAAGTTTGTGGGCCTCATGCGCGCCTATGAGGGTGCGGCACAGGCCTGCGGTTCCGGCTTTGATGCCAACCCCAGCCCTGGCAACATTCGCGACGGACTGATCACCGATGGCATCAAATCCGCCGGTGCGGCCAAGAAGGGCGGCACCAGCCCCATCGTGGACGTGCTGGACTACGCCGAGCCCATCCGCCAGCGCGGCGGCCTTACCCTTTACTGCACCCCTGGCAATGACGTGGAAAGCACCACCGCCCTGGCTGGCGGCGGCTGCAATATGATGCTCTTCACCACCGGCCTCGGCACCCCCACCGGCAACCCAGTGTGCCCCACCCTCAAAATTTCCACCAACAGCGATCTCGCGAAGCGCATGCCTGACATCATCGACTTCGATACTGGCCCCATCATCACCGGAGAAAAGACCGTGGAGCAGATGGGAGAGGAGATGCTGGAGCTGGTGATAGCGACTGCGAGCGGAGAGTATGTGCCGAAGGCGGTGGCGCTGGGGCAGGATGACTTTCTGCCGTGGAAGAGAGGGGTGAGTTTGTGAGTGCCTGCTCAAAGTAGCACGGGCAATCTTGCCCGTCGATTCCAGCATTCCGCCACGTATCCCCCATCAGCCGCCCCCTTCCGTAGCCATTTTCGTCAGAGAATGGTTCGATGGTGACTGATGTAGTGGGAAAGTGGTCATGCTTCGTCAGCATGAAACCTCTCTTCAGGAACACATGCGCCTCGAATGGCAATCACTCCAGGGGCTTGTTCCGGGGCGGTCAAAAAGGAGTCCACAATCACATCAGCGTACCGACGTTTCCTGAGAACCAGACGTGCCTCGATCCAGGCATCAGGGCCGACGACTGCATCCTCAGGGCTTCGCCAAGACAGACGATACTCGTGCCAAAACTGAGATGTCTCGTCCCAGCGGACGTGCTCCAGTTCACCAAGAGTCCGGCTGTCTCGTTCGATCAGCCAGCCAAAAAGGCGTCCGAAATCAGACTCCTCCGCAGCGTTGCTCTTGCTCCTGATTTTCCTACGCATGGACAAGAGGGGTGACTTGAACATAGCATGGTTTGAATACTCTCAACGGCTTCCGCGTGCGATCAGAAGCATGGCTTTCTCCCGTCCACAGCTGTGTGGTCCGCACATTCCATGTGCGGTTTCTGGCTGCCGAAAACTGCCCAGCACGTGTCAAAATATCGACTGAACCGCTTCAATCATCTGTGACCTCTTGAATCGCAGCTTGGTATGCAGCCCAGCATTTTGGGTAAGCTTGCTCCATTGCGTCGTCATCGTCGAAATCGTCGGGTGCTTCTGCGTCTTCTAGTTGATCCACTGCCTCGAGGGTGATCTCGTCCAACTTGAAATCTGTGTCATCAATCGAGTGACCGATTCGTTTGGCAGCGTCGTACGCATGCCGAAGAAAATCGAGATCCTCACCATATCCAAAATCAGCCAGGTCATCCGCGCTTTTTGCCACGGATGAATATACATGGCTTCCTCTGGAGATAAGCCATCCCACAAAGTCATAAAAACCGTCATCGCTGCAGCCGCCGTTCATCAAGTAGGCGGCACCCCACAGCCGGTCGGTGTGCGCCACCTCGTGGGCTTTCTCAACCCAGCGCTGAAACGAACATATCTCCTCGATGGGAAGAGTGACCAGATGTTCTTCTATGGCACGCGTGTCTATTTCTCCGCGATTGGAAGACTGCGGACGTGCATTATCGTCAATAATTCTCCAAAATTCGATTTCGGTCATGGGTTCAAGAGATGGATGCTTCAATAATGTGGGATGATTGGTCTATGCAAATAGCTTTGCAAATCGCTCATAGCGATTGGTTAGGTCATGTCGGTTGAGTCAGTCACTTTGCGAGGGCGTTTATGGATGACCATGACAGAATGCCTCACCCTTACGTCTCTGAATGCAGCGCGATGCAGTTCCCTTCAGAATCCAGCACCTCTGCGCGGAACCCATATTCACCGATCGAGTGCACATCGGTCTGCACGGTGCCGCCGTTTGCGCGCACGGCGGCCACGGCTTCCTTCAGGCGGCCATTGACGTCGAAGTAGATCATGATGCCGTCGGCGGAGGGGTTGAAGTCTTTGACCACCACGATGCAGCCGTGCTGAGCGCCGTCTGCGGTGGGCAGCATGGCGGTGGGGACGCCGCCGAAGTTTTCCTCCTTGAGCACACGGCCCAGCACGGCGGAGTAGAAACGAATGGCACGTGCGAGGTCGGTGGCGGGGATGTCGAACCAGACGAGATTGGGCTTCATGAGCGGGAGGATGTCAGGCCTCCTGGCAGAAAGCAAATGGCATGCTTGTGACATGCGAGTGGAAATCAAGCTTGCCGCCGGGTGGGGGGACATCCTTAATCCGGTCACCATGCGACGCGTCCTTCTCACCTTTATTTTCTCTTTCCCAGTTCTTGCCCGCGACATCCCTGTGGCCGATGACGCTGCCTTCGATGCTGCCGCCAAGTCGGTGCAGGCTGGGGATACGCTGATTTTAAAAGATGGCACCTGGGCGCATGCGCGGCTGAAGATGGCTGCTGAAGGCACGGCGCAAAAGCCGGTGACGATCAAGGCGCAGACTCCCGGCAAAGTGGTGTTTACCGGGGACTCGCGTCTCTCCGTCGGCGGCGCTCATATCATCGTGGACGGTTTCTGCTTCCAGAATCCCACAGGTGAGCAGGTCATTGAGCTGCGCAAGGACTCCAAGCTGCTGGCCACAGACTCCCGCATCACCAACTGTGCGGTGACCAATGATGCTGAGCCTGCCTCTAAAAAATCCGGCCAGTTCCTTTCCATCTACGGTGCACGGAACCGCGTGGACCACTGCTATCTCGCGGGCAAGACCACTGAAGGCACCACGATGGTGGTGTGGCTCTCCAACGAGGCGAAGGATCAGGGTAAGCATCAGATCGATCACAATCACTTCGGGCCTAGGCCAAAGCTGGGCAAAAACGGTGGCGAGACGATCCGCCTGGGCGACAGCAAGACCTCCATGCAAACCGCCGCCTGTGTGGTGGAGCACAACCTCTTTGAAAAATGCGATGGCGAGGCCGAGTGCATCTCCAACAAGTCCTGCGGAAACCTGTACCGCTACAACACCTTCAAGGCTGTCTCCGGCACGCTGACTCTGCGCCATGGCAATGGCTGCACAGTTGAGAAGAACGCCTTCCTCGGCGACAAGGCCAAGGGTAGTGGTGGCGTGCGCGTGATCGGAGAGGATCATGTGGTCACGGGAAACTACTTTGAAAATCTCAGCGGTGACCATGAGCGCAGCGCCATGTGCTTTATGCTGGGCATCCCCGACTCCGTGCCAAACGGCTACTTTCAGGTGAAACGAGCGAAGGTGACGGGCAACACCTTTGTGAACTGCGAGCACAACATCCTCATCGGCCAGAGCGGGGACAAGAAAGCCGTGCTGCCACCTGTGGAGTCGGAAATCATCGGCAACACGATTCAGACGGCAAAGGGCGAGGCCTTTGACATCCAGTGCGCTGTGGATGGCGTAACGATGAAGGACAATCTCACAGGAAAAAAGGTGGCAAAGTCCGGGCGGCCGTTTCAGGCTGAAGCCGCAGGCCCGGCATGGAAGTAGCTGCGTGCGGCTGCTGACGGTCTAGATTTCAATTTTTGCCACTCTTTCTCATGCGTACCAATGTTCTCGGCACTCCGCTCACCTGCTGCTGTCGCAAACCCATGACTGGGTTCTACCGCGATGGCTACTGCCGCACTGGGCCGGGAGATGTGGGGCTGCACACGGTGTGCATCGAGGCGACGGCGCAGTTTCTGCATTTTTCCATGATGCGCGGCAATGACCTGAGCACACCTGCGCCGGAGTGGGACTTTCCGGGGCTGAAACCCGGCGACCGCTGGTGCCTGTGTGTCTCGCGCTGGGCGGAAGCCTTTGCTGCCGGTGTGGCTCCGCCGGTATGCCTTTCCGCCACCCATGAGTCCGCCCTGGAGTGGGTGGATCTGGAGGATCTGCGTGCGCATGCGCTGGATGATCCGGGGCCGGAATGACGAACGGTGGGCGGATGCGCGTTCAGCGGCTGGCCAGGAAATCAACCACCTGCTGTGCCAGCGTTTTACTGATGCCGGGGACTTCGGCGATCTGCTCTGGGGTTGCTTTGCGCAGGCGGGCCACGGAGCCGAAGGCCTTGAGCAGGGCGGCCTTGCGCGTTTTGCTGATGCCGGGGCAGTCATCCAGGATGCTCTCGGCCACACGGCGACCCAGCAGCAACTGGTGGTAGCCATTGGCCCAGCGGTGGGCCTCATCGCGGATGCGCTGCAGCAGCTTCAGCGCGCCGCGTTCGTGCGGAATGATGACAGGATGTGATTCGCCGGGGCGGTAAACTTCCTCATTTTCCTTGGCCAGGCCGATGATGGGCAGCTCGTGCAGGCCCAGCTTTTGCAGCTCCGCCACAGCCATGCCGAGCTGGCCTTTGCCACCGTCCACGATGACGAGATCTGGCAGGCGGATGAATGGCTGCTGGCGGGCGGCGGATTCTGAATCGGTGCTGTCGCCCTCTTCCACGAAGCCTTCGTTATTCTCCAGACGGCGCATGGCCTCCAGCGGCGACTCCTGGGAGAAGTCCGCATCTGTGCCGGCGGCCTTCCGTCCCATGAGGAGGATCCGGGAGAATCGACGGCGGATGACCTCCGCCATGCTGATGAAGTCATTCTGCCCGGAGACGGCCTTGATGCGGTAGCGGCGGTAGTTGGAGTTGTCCGGCACGCCGTTTTTAAAGCGCACCATGCTGGCCACGCAGTGGGCGGTGCCGATGTTGGCAATGTCAAAGCATTCCATGACGAGCGGCGCCTTGTCCAGGTGAAGCAGCTCCTTGAGCTCCTGCACATCTGCCATGGGATCGATGGTGCGCACGACTCGCGAGCGTGCGCCGCGCTCAAAGGTGCGCGAGGGGATGAGTGTCTTCTTGAAGTCCTCGATCATGTCCCGCAGTTCGGCGGCTTTTTCAAAGTCCAGCCGGGCGGCGGCATGCTGCATCTCGCCCTCCAGCGCCGTGACGAGGTCCTTGGATTTGCCATCGAGGAACTCGCAGGCCTGTTCCACGCGCTTTTTATAGTCCTCCAGAGTTATGCGCAGGATGCAGGGAGCGGAGCAGTTTTTGATGATATCGTTGGAGCAGTGCTTGTAGTCCGCCTCTCCGGGCTTCAGCGGGCGGCAGACGCGGAGGCCGAATTTTTTATTGAGCCAGTTCAGCGTGGTGCGCAGGGCCAGACCGTGAGGGAAGGGGCCAAAGTAGCGTGCTCCATCGTCTTTCTTGAGCCGGGTGGTGGAGAGGCGCGGGATGGCATCGCCGAAATGCACACGCACCATGAAGTAGCGTTTGTCATCCCGGAAGCTCACGTTGTAGCGCGGGCGGAATTCCTTGATGAGCCGGCCTTCCAGAACGAGTGCCTCGGTGTCGTTGCGCACCTGGTGGAGGTCAAAGTCCCAGATGCTGGCGATGAGGGCGCGTGTCTTGCGGTCTGCGAGCTTGGAGCGTGCCGGGGTGAAGTAATTGGCCAGGCGTTTGCGCAGATCCCGCGCCTTGCCCACATAGATGACGGTGCCCAGGCGGTCGCGCATGATGTAAACGCCGGGCACGTGGGGGACGTCGCGCAGTTTGGCGATGAGATCAGGCTTCTGGCGGGGGGCGGACATGTAGGAATGATGAACGGATGCTGATGGCGTGGGGATGGAGGACTGAAAGCTGAGAATTGGAACCTGGGAACTGAAAATTGATATGATGAGGTCTGACGTACTGCGTGACCTTCCCGCCCGGCAAGCCCTTGCTGCAAATCGACTCCTCATCTGCGCATACGCCTTCTGCAGCCTCTAAGCTGCACGCACAGGCGCCACCCGCCAGGGGTGCACGGGCTCGGAGATGCCCTTGAGCTGCATGGGGGGCATGGGCTCTGCGTGGATGATGGACTGGGAGTCGGTGTAGGTCTCCTGGTCCATGATGATCTCTCCGGCCTGGGCGATGCTGCAGAGACGGGAGGCGAGGTTCACGCGGTGGCCCAGCACGGTGTAGCTCAGCCGCTGGTCTGAGCCCATGCAGCCTGCCACCACGGAGCCGGTGGCCAGGCCGATGCCGATCTCCAGCGAGTGGCGTGAAACCTCATTAAGCTCCCGCCGCACGCGCAGCATGTCCTGCGCGCACTGCACGGCGCGCTGGGCGTCCTCTCCGGTGCTGAGCGGTGCGCCAAAGAGCACCATGATGAGGTCTCCGACAAATTTGTCCACGATGCCGCCGTGCCGGTAGGCCACGTCGGTGAGCGCGGTCATGTGCTCATTGAGCAGGTCGATCACGTCTGCGGGTGGCATGTTTTCCGTGATGGCGGTGAAGCCGCGGATGTCGCAGAAGAGCATGGTCACATGGCGTATCTCCCCGCCGAGCGTGCCGCTCTGGGTGATGAGCTGCTCCGCCACGGTGCGGTCCGCCACGGCATTGAGCACGCTGCGGTACTTTTCCTGAAGGGCCAGTCCCGCGGCCATCTCATTGAAGGAGGCAGCCAGCCGGCCGAGTTCATCCCGGCGGCGCACGGGCACGCGCACGTCGTAGTTTCCATGTTCGATCTCGTGCGTGCCGCTGACGATCTCGCTGACAGGGCCGGAGAGCCCGCGTGAAATGTAGAGCACGGCCACCAGGGCGATGGCCAGGGAGACGACGCCCAGCATGCCGACATCCCAGCGGAGATCGGCCAGCTCCTTGTCCATGGCTGTGAGGGGATAGAGATTCACCTGCGCTGCCAGCGGGAAGGGGGAGCCTGGATTGAGCACGCGGTAGTAGATCTGGTGGCGCTCTCCGTGGATGGAGATGGTCATGCCGCGCTGCGTCTTGTGAGTGTGGTGAATGGAGTCGGCAATGTGCGCGGCCACGATCTCGCGCTCCTCCTTGGGAATGGTGGTGCTCACCAGCCCCTCCTCCACCCAGACGCCGCTCATGATCTCGCCGAGGTCGGAGTGTTTGGTCTGCTCATAGAGCACCTTTTCCGCCAGCACCTGGAGCGGCAGGCCAAAGAGGATGGCTCCGAGAAACTGGCCGGACTTGGGATCGCGCACTGGGGTGATGTACACCTCGCGTACCTGCTCGTAGCGGTTGTCCTCGCCGAACTCCACGCGCAGGTAGCCGATCTCCTGCTCCTTGAGCACGTCCGCCAGCTTGCGGTCTCCCAGCCACTGAAGCTTGCCGGACTTGCGGCGGAATTCCGCGCTGGTGGAGCTCTCGCGGGGCAGGGCTGCAGGCAGCGTGGGCGGCAGGATGTCTCGCCCGCCGGAGTTGTTCTTTTTTGGCGAGAGGAGAAAATTCCCCTCGGGGTCAATCATGGCGATGTAGGGCAGCTGGGAAAGAGGCAGGCGGTTTAGAGGGTGGTCTCTAAGCCTGTCCTTGGCGTCTTTTTCTTTGTCCTTGTCTTTGTCGTCACCGTTGGGGCGGGGGAGTTGGGGCGGCGCTAGAGGCGGGCCGCCCTGGCGCATCAGGCTGGCGCCGGGGAGATCGCTCAGGATGCGGTCGCTGGTGAGGTGCTCCAGCTCGGAGCGCAGGAGGCGGCTGGCGTCTGAGAAGTCCTTTTTGGAGATGGAGGCGATGAGCTCCGGCTCGTGGGCCAGTTTGTCCAGGATCTTGGACAGCGCCTCGGTGCGCTTCTTTTTGCCAGAGGAGTAGCTGCTGATCTGGGAGTCAAACTGCTCCTCAAAGAGCCTGCGATAGGACTCCATGAACTTCCACTCCGCCAGCACCAGGGTGGCGATGGTGATGCCCGCCACGACGGGAAACATCGTGAGGATGAGACGGGCACGGAAGCTTTGATACCACTTCATGTAGAGTGTCACGGTTGGGACAGGGTATGAACCCCGCAGCCGTGCCTGTGGTTGCTCAGGGCACGACGCGTTTCATCGTGTAGGTGCCGCGGTCCATGGCGCTCTGGTAGCAGGCATTGAAATCGTTGCCTTTGATGGTGCCCTCGTAGTGGTATAGGCCGCCCGCCCAGTCAGGCATTTTGTGCTCGCCTTTGAAAGTGTAGGTGCCGTCCTTCTGCTTCTGCACCGTGTGAACGGCCTTGTAGCTGCCGCTGAGGATCTTCTTCCAGGTGGCGTGGTAGTAGAATTCGTGGTCGCCTTGGTAATTGATAGTGTTGGAGGTGACGCAGCGCAGAGTTCCTTGGTGTCCAGTGGCATCGCTATGCCAGGTGCCTTCCCACTTGCCCGGAGGCAGGTGATTCTTGGTGGGGCCGCTGCCGATGGTTGGCCCGCTGGGGGGCACCGCATAACCGCCTTCTTTCCAGGCCTTCCGGAACGCAAATCCGCAGGAGGGCAGGCAGGTCAGGAAAATCAGGCCCAGGGCGAGGCGGAGGAGGGAGGCGCTTTTCATGTGGCTGGAGGGTAGCGTACGAACGCACGATCCGGGAAGGCTATTTCGTCCATCCCCGCACAACCCCTGTTGCCTCAAAAGTTTTGAC
>DDFC01000040.1 GCA_002336895.1 Verrucomicrobiaceae bacterium UBA1938
GCACTCCCAGTGCCGAACAATAATGGCAAGAGTGCCCGCATCACTACCAGATTAATGTGCCGTGGCCTTCTCAGCGCCAAGGCCGGTGTGGGCGCGGACGGTGAGTTCGGCAAACTTGGCTTCCGCTTCAAGATCACGTGGAGTGAGGATGGTGCCGAGCCAGGCGGCGAGGAAGCCGATGGGGATGCTCACGATGCCAGGGTTTTCCAACGGGAAGATGGCACCCGCCTTGCCAAACACGCCGTTCGGGCTCAGGAGGATGAGGATGATGGAGGAGAGCAGGCCCACGCTGAGGCCGGCCACGGCGCCAGCGGTGTTGAAGCGCTTCCAGAACACGCTGAAGATGATGACGGGCAAGTTGGCGCTGGCGGCCACCGCGAAGGCGAGGCCGACGAGGAAGGCGGTATTCACGCTGGGGCCAAGGAAGATGGCGATGCCGATGCTGACCGCGCCCACGCAGAAGGCGGTGAGGCGTGCGACTTTCAGTTCGGCTCCCGGACGGTTTTCTTTACCGTGATGGATCACGTTGGAATAGAAGTCATGGGCGAAGCTGGCGCTGGCGCTCATGGTCAGGCCAGCGACGACAGCAAGGATGGTGGCAAAGGCCACGGCGCTGATGAAGGCGAAGAAGTACTCCCCGCCCAGATGCCTGGCCAGGATGGGCGCGACCATGTTGATGTCGGGTTTGCCGGCGGCGGTGGTGATGAGCTCCTTTTTCAGGATGGTGGCGGCACCAAAGCCAAAGAAGGTCGTCATGATGTAGAAGAGACCGATGATGGCCATGGCCCACACCACACTGGAGCGGGCGGTCTTGGCGTCCGGCACAGTGTAAAAGCGCACCAGGATGTGCGGCAGACCTGCCGTGCCGAGCACGAGGCCGAGGCAGAGGGAGATGAGATCCAGCGGACCCCAGGGACCCGCAGCGGCCACGCCGTATTTCAAACCAGGCTGCATGAGGTTTTTCGGCTCCGCAGTGCCACCGTAGTCGGCTTTGGAAACTGAGCTGAAGAACTCCGCAAAGCTGAAGTGGTGATGCTGCAGCACCAGATAGCTGAGCAGCAGCGCGCCTGCGATGAGCAGCAGCGCCTTGATGATCTGCACCCAGGTGGTGGCCAGCATGCCGCCAAAGACCACATACACCAGCATGAGCACGCCCACGCCGATGACTGCAGGCGCGAACTGAATGTTGATGAGACGCTCGATGATGCCACCTGCGCCCACCATCTGCGCGATCATGTAGATGGTGGAAACCGTGAGCGTGCTGAGAGAGGCCAGCGCACGCACCGGGCGGGGCTTGAGGCGGTAGGCCAGGAGGTCGGCCATGGTGTACTTGCCCGCGTTGCGCAGCGGCTCGGCCACGATGAGCAGCACGGTGATGTAGGCCACCAGGAAGCCGACTGAGTACATGAAACCGTCATAGCCGGAGAAGCAAATAGCGCCCGAAATGCCGAGGAAGGAGGCGGCGCTCATGTAGTCGCCAGCCACGGCGAGGCCGTTCTGCCAGCCAGTGATGCTGCGGCCTGCAGCGAAGTAGGCGCTGGCGCCGGTGTTCTTCTTGGCGGCGTAAAAAGTGATGAGGAGCGTGAGGCCGACGAAGGCCAGGAACATGATCTGCGCGATAGTCATAGGGGAACGAGAAAGAATGAAATCAGAGAAAGAGGAGAGGGGACGTGAATCACCATTATCAATGGTGTCCGTCGATCACCTCTGCGGCCGCCTTGTCCCACTTGGCCGCGACGCGCACGTAGATGAAGGCCATGATCCAGGCCATGAAGAACTGGGAGAGCGCAAAGACGTAGGCGATGTTCACCTCTCCCCACACCTTCTGCTTCATGAGATCCGGCCAGTAGCCCACCAGCACGGGAAGCGCGAGGTAGTAGATGAGGAAGAAGATCGTGGCGGGAATGATGAAGGCCTTTTTCCGCGTCATCAGCGTGCGGAATTCCGGCTTCTCCTCCAGCTTTTCCCAGTTCACAGGTGTTTTTTGGCTCATAATAAATCGGGCGCGAGGTTAGGAAGTCGGCTCTTGTTTGGCAAGGAGCACTCTCTCAGCGGATGGTTTTTTCTGCGCAGCAGGGCGGGCTCACTCAAACGCGCTGGTCACCGGCTTGCCGTCAAACTCGGCTGGCAGGGGCACATCCAGCAGCCACAGGGCGGTGGCGGCGGTGTCGTAGGTGGTCACGGGCGCGGTGATGGTGCAGCTCTTCTTCACGCCCTTGCCCCAGGCCACCCAGGGGATGATCATGTCGTCGGGAGTGTTAAGCCCGTGGGTCTTGTCGTGCCCGCCGTGATCGGCGCTGATGAGCATGACGCTGGTGTCGGCGATGCCTGCATCCTTGATGGCCTGCCACACCTGCCAGAGGGCCTGGTCGGTCACTTTGATGGCTTCCTTCTGCTGCGGGGAGCCCCAGCCGTCCTTGTGCCCGGCGGTGTCCACATCAGGGAAATGGATGAAGGTGAGGCGTGGCTTGTTCTCCTTGATCCAGGCGGCGGCCTGCTTGGCCACCATCTGCGAGGGCTTCTTGTCCTTCTCGATCTCAGGAGATCCGGCCACAGGCGCGGCAGTCTGCGGGCCGCCAAAGTCGAAGACGTCCAGGGAGTTTTCCAGCCAGAGGTGGCGGAATTTGACCTTGCCGACAAACATGCCGTCCACGGCCTTGGGGTCGGAGGCTTTCAGCAGGGAGAAGACCGTCGGCACCTTTACCATGCCTTTGATCGGTGTGAAGGCATTCCACAGGATGTGGTGCTTGTCAGGACCCACACCGGTCAGCATGGAGGTATGAGAGGGCAGGGTGATGGACGGGAAGATGGTGCTGGCCTGCCAGGTGACGGCACCCTCGGCGGCGATTTTCTTCAGCGTCGGTGCCTCGCTCTCGGCTATCACCGCCGGTTTGCCGCCATCGATGCTGATGATGAAGACATGTTCAGCGCGTGGAGCGGCAAAAACCTGCAGTCCGGAGGCCAGGACTGCGAGAAAAGTGAGGAAGAGGGAACGCATGGAAGTAAGCGCGAGATAACGCGCACAGGTGCTGCTTGCTTCCACAAAAACGGCACGCAGGTCCGGTTTAAGCAGCTTGCTCCTTGAGCTATAAATCTCCCTGCGCCACTGGTGCGCCAATAATGGAAGCCTGGATCGTCATCGGACTGCTTGTCGTCGCCGTCATCGCCTTTGCCACGGAGAAAATCTCGGTGGATCTCGTCACACTGTCGTTGCTTTGCGTGCTGGTGATGTGCGGTATCCTGAAGGCAGACCGGGCTTTTGCCGGATTTGGCGACCGCGTGATCATTCTGCTGGCGGCCATCTTTGTCATCGGTGCGGCGCTACGTGAGACGGGTGTGCTGGATCTCATGGGCGGCTTTCTGGCGCAGACCTTTGGCACGCAGCCCAGGCGGCTCATGGCGGTGATGATGGCGGTGGTAGGCGGCGTCTCCGCCTTCATGAACAACACGACGGTGACGGCTGTGTTTGTGGGTCCACTGATGGGTCTGGCGCGCAAGCTGCGCATCCCGCCCTCCCGCCTGCTCATGCCACTGGCCTTTGCCTCGCTGATGGGCGGTACTTGTACGCTGATCGGTACCTCCACGAATGTGGCGGTGAGTGGCGCCATTTCCAAGCTGGGGCTGCAGCCGCTTCGCATGTTTGAGTTTACCGGCATCGGTGTGGTGCTCATGGTCACCGGCATTCTCTACATGGTCTTTTTTGGCACGCGTTTGGTACCCGAGCGCGACAAGGCGGCCGTGATGTCTGGCGATGCCATGCGCGACTACCTGGCAGAGGTGATGGTGCTGCCAAATTCGCCACTCATCGGCCAGGCGGCGTTTGATTCGGACTTCTCCGCGCTGGAGTTTCAGGTCATCAAAATCCGCCGTGACGAACAGGCGATTGATGCAGGTCCAAACCTCCGCTTTGAGGAGGGAGATGTGGTGCTGGTGGCCGGGAAGGTGGAGAACCTTATCCGCGTGAAGAAGATCGAAGGCCTGGACATTCTGGAAGACGTGACACTGCGCAGCTCCGGCATCGACATGCGGGACGCACAGGTGGCCGAGGTAGTGCTGACACCGCGCTCCGGCTTTGTGGGCCGCTCCCTTCGCGAAAACAACTTCCGTCAGCGCACCGGCCTCTCCGTGCTGGCACTGACACGCAGCGACCGCGCCCTCATGCACCACATGGCGGATGAAAAGCTCCGCGCGGGTGACGTGCTGCTGTTGCAAGGCCCCAGCGACCGATTCCATGCCTACGAAGAGGGTAATGACATGCTCGTGATCACCCAGCATCAGTTCAGTGCGGAGATGCGTCGTCGTGGTCTGATGTTGCTCTCGGCTTTTGTGCTGGCGGTGATCTGCAGCAGCTTTGAATGGGTGCCTGATACTGTGGCCTTTGTGATGGTGGCCATCCTTGCGGTCGTAACAGGCTGCATCAAGCTGGAGAACGCCTATGCCAACATTGACTGGCGTCTGCTCATCCTCATTGGCGGCATGATGGCCTTTGGCGAGGCCATGAAAGTCTCCGGCGCTGCGCAGATGACGGCGAATTTCATCACCGGCTGGCTGCAGCCGCTGGGGCCCTTTGCTGTCTTTGCCGGTTTCTGTCTGCTGACGATGCTGCTCACCCAGCCCATGTCCAACGCCGCCGCCGCGCTCGTGGTGCTGCCCGTGGCATTGCAGGCCGCAGCTTCGATGGGAGCGAATCAACGCGCCTTTGCCATCGGCGTGATGCTCAGCGCCTCCGCCTCCATGCTCACGCCCTTTGAGCCCAGCTGCATCCTCGTCTATGGTCCTGGCAAATACCGCTTCTCCGACTTCATCAAAGTGGGCGGTGGTCTGACACTGGTGATGCTCATCGTCATTCTGGCCATGGTGCCGGTGTTCTGGCCGCTGAAGTAAAATCACGCCCAAGTGCGAACGGGTCTGATGCCGAAGAAATGAGCTGACCCGGAGGGGAGACATCTTGATCCCCCACCTGCAGTTTCTCTGTGCTGCCATCCGAGTGCGTCTTCAGCAGGATGGCTTCAGGCCATGCGCTCTCATGCGGCTCAAGGCATGAGTTGTTCCCAGCTCTTATGATTGGGGAAGATGGAGTTTCCTTGAAACCCTTATCCGTAAGAGCTGGGAACAACTTCAACAAGTGCGTTCCGCCTTGAGTTTACAGGGGTTCCACGGGCAGGTTTCGTGTGAAGGAAACCGGCAGAAATTGTGAGCGGGCTGGAACAACCCGGACTTTTCATGGTTGCTCTCATGGCTCGCGGTTTTGTTCGTCCTATTGTTCACGAGTTGTTCGCAGCAGTTCACTCAGGGCTGGGTTTAGCAGGGCAGCGCGTGCGGCCTGCACTTCGGCGTCTTTTTTGCTCCGGCCATTGCCCTGGCCAAGGCGCGAGCCCCGCCAGGATACGACGGCCACAAAGTTTTTGGCGTGGTCCGGCCCCTCCGCGCCCACGATCTCATAGTGTGGTGGCTCCGTGCCCACGGCCTGGATGAGCTCCTGGAGCTGGCCTTTGGGGTTGATGTCCAGCGGGCCGCGGTTCAAGGCTTCGAGCTCCTCGGCAAAGAGGTGTGCGGCGAACTTGTGGGCAGCGGCAGTACCTGCGTCCAGATGGATGGCCCCGGCGACGGCCTCAAGGGCATCGGCCAGGTTGGACTCGCGGTCGCGGCCTCCGTTGGCCTCTTCGCCACGTCCCATGAGCAGGTGAGATCCCAGCCCGATGCGGCGGGCGATGCGGGCCAGAGCCTTGGTGGAGACAAGCTGCGCCCGCGCCTGGGTGAGCACGCCCTCATTGGCCTGGGGCAGGCGTAGAAAGAGCATGTCTGAGAGTGCGAGCTGCAACACGGCATCGCCGAGGAATTCGAGACGCTGGTTGTCGGCCTGGGCGCGCTGGCTCTCATAGCCTACACTGCCATGGGTGAGGGCGAGCTGAAGCAACGCGGGATCGCGAAAGGTGTGACCGATGACTTTTTCCAGCTCTGACATGCGTGCCTTGTTTGTAACCGGAACTGCGGTGGCACTCCACGAAAAAAGTGGGGTGATCGACGGGACTCGAACCCGCAACAACCAGAATCACAATCTGGGGCTCTACCGTTGAGCTACGACCACCATTTTATCAGGGGCCGACCATAGTAGTCGGCAGAAGCGATTGCGCCAGCGAAAAATCAGGGGGCCGGAGGGTGGGGGTGGGCCGGGGCGTGCTGAATGTTACCGAAAAGTCAGTGAGCGAAGTGTCACTGCGCAGTTTTTGAGCCGTTGAGCCCTAGGGGGCAAGTGTCTGCCATGGAGACGCTCATCCGGTTTTTCAGCGCCATTCTGGACTTCTTTGCGGCAGCGCAGGCTTTTGTTGGCCAGCTGAACAAGCCGCTGGAGGCCTTTTGGTCGTTTGAGCTGCTCTTTCTGGTGATCCTGCTGATTGCGGCAGCTTGCGGGCTGGTGGCTTTTGGCCCCTGGACCCGCAGACGCAGGCGGTCCACGCACTCCTGAATCAGTCCTTCCTCCGGAACCACACCCAAGGCAGGGCAAAGGCAGCGGTGACCAACATGGTGAGCACGCCGATCATTGCCGTCATGCCGAGGGTGATGAGGCCGCGGTTGCTGCCAACCGCCAGCGCCCCAAAGGCGAGGCCAGTGCTCAGCCCGCAGTAGGCCAGGGAGCGGCCCAGGGAGGCGATGCGCTCTCGGCTCATACCGGGCTCCCGCAGGGAATGCATGACGTGGATGGTGAAGTCCAGCCCCAGGCCGAGGCAGAGCGGCACGGCACCCACGCTCATGAGGTTCCACGTGAGACTCCAGGCCGACATGCCGCCGAGCAGGATCCAGCCGCTGGCAGAGAGGGTCAGCAGGGCAAAGACGCGCTCCCGCCAGCCATGAAACACCAGCAGAAAGAGCACGCAGGCGATGGCTACCGTGGGCACGCACACGCGCAGGATCTCCCTCTTTAAGAGAGGCTCCAGCGAGGTGCGCAGAAAGGCCCAGCCCGCGGCATGGGCACCGGGGATCTTTTCCACCGCATGCAGCACGGGGGCGGTCTCCAGCGTGTGCCCTTGTGCCAGCCGCACGGAGCCTACGGCCATCATGCCGTGCTCCACGTGCTGGGAGACGATGTCTCCCAGGTTTTCGAGCACGACGGGATTAGGCCACAGCGGCAGCGCTTTACTGGCAGCAGCCCAATCACGCCACTGGCTGAGGACGCGCTGAGTCAGAGCAAAGGCGACATCGGTGAATCCGGCGGCATCGATGGCCTGCTTGAGTGCGTCTTCACGTGTGGTCAGAGATTGCAGTGCGGCGAGGTTGGCCTTCTGCGCGCTATCATCCGGTACCAGCGCGAGCGGCAGCAGGTGTGCCTCTACGTCTGTGCTCGACATGAGCTTCTGAGTGTCGCTGATGCTCCGGCGCAGGGCGGCGGCGTCCTTGGCGGCAAAGACCAGCGGCACATTGCGGCCGGGCTCGCTGCTGCTGTTAAGCATGCGCTGCTCCACGGCTTCAAAGACATCAAAGGCCTCGCTCTTTTCAGGTCGCAGCACAGCGGAGCCGAAGTCCATGCGCGGCAGACCTTTCCATCCGATGACAACCGTGGAGGCCACCAAGGCCGCAAGCACTACGCCGACCATGACGCCCTGCATCTTGAGGGCCACACGCACGCTGCCATGATGCTCCTCCAATTTGCCCGCTTTCATGCCCAGCGGCAGAAAGCCAAAGATCATGACCGCCGCACCGATGAGCACGCCCAGTGCTGAGAGGATGCCGAGCTGCGCCACACCAGGGAGCTGGCTGAGACCCAGCATGGCAAAGATGCCCGCGATGCTGATGGCCGACCACGCCACACTGGGCAGCGCACGGCGGCAGATGCTGCCAAAGCCCTCGTCGGGATGCTCGCGTGCCACGTGCAGGCCCACCACACCAAAGTCCTCGATCAGTCCGGTGAGGATGGCGGCGAAGCCCATGGACATGACATTGAGGGAGCCATAGATCGCGCCTGCCGTGCCGAGGGTGATGAGATTGGCGCAAAGGATGGCCAGCATGAGCCAGAGCAGCGGCTTCACACTGCGGTGCAGCAGCCAAAAGAGAAAGCCCACGATGAAGGTCACCGCGCCGATGGACTGACGCATGTCCCCTTCCATGCCGGTGGCGATCTCCGCCTGAAATGCGGGATCTCCGGTGAAGCCGATCTTCACGCCCTTGAGTTCGCCCTGCTGCGGCAGCCATTTCTCCCGCACCTCAGCTTTGATCTGCGTGAGCCAGACATTGGCCGCACGGTAATCCGCCAGCGCCTGTCCCGGTGGTGTGATGTAGAGCAGGCGCAGCGTACCGTCGGCGCTGCTGAATTCATCTCCCATGAGGCTGCTCATGTCTCCGCCGCCGCTGTTCATGAGAGCCAGTGCCCCACGTGCCAGTGCCAGAGGATCATAGCCCGCGAGCGTGGCACCTTGCAGATCCAGCGATGATCCGGCGGCCTCTTTCGACTTGGCCAGCAGGGCCGAGATGGATGCGGGATCGAGCGAGGCGATGAGCTTCTGTACTTCCTGTGGCGGTGCATTGAGCCAGAGGTAGGCCACCACCTCGGCGATGATGGCAGGATCTGACTGCAGCAGCGATTTGCTGCGCACACTGGCACAGAGTTCGGGTCTGGCGCTCAGGTGCTCGGCCAGGCCCTCGGCGGTGACTTCCACCAGCGCGGGGTCCTCCGCCTGCACGGCGATGAGCAGCAGGTTCCGCTTTTGCTCTCTCAATAGGCGCGTGCCCTGCAGCCCCGGCAGCTCCTGCGGCAGCAGGCTCAGCGGGTCCACATCAAAGTCCAGCCGTGACACCCCAAACACCCCTGCCACGATGACGAGGAGCAGAAAAAGCAGGCGAAGGGCGGCAGGTTTCTTCATGGGCTGCTGAAAGAAGCGGTTTCAGATGGGAAGTCCACCGTCGAATGTCTTGACGCACCCCCGGCCTCCCGCCAGCATCGCGGCCATGTTTCTTCTTGCCGCCACTTCGGCCAGCTACTGGCCTTTCGTCGTTCTCGCTGTCAGCGTTGCTTTCATCATCATTGGCATCAGCAAGCTGCGCATGCATGCCTTTGTGGCGCTCATTCTCGCGGCCATGCTGGCGGGGCTGCTGGCCGGCAAGGACTCATGGGACATCGTGCAGAAGGATGGCAAGGTGAAGGCGATGTCCTCGATGGTGGGCGTGGTGGAGATGGTGTCCAAGGGGCTGGGTGACACGGCGCGCGACATCGCGGTGTCCATCGCTCTGGCGGCCATCATCGGCATGTGCCTGATGGAGAGCGGCGGTGCGGACAAGGTGGTGCGCCGCTTTCTGGCTTTCTTTGGCGAGAAGCATGCGGGCTGGGCGCTGCTGTGGAGCACCTTCATCCTGAGTGCGCCGATTTTCTTTGACACCATGTTCATGCTCATGGTGCCGCTGGCCATGGCGCTGCGCATGCGCACGGGCAAGGACTACACGCTCTACATCATGGCCGTGTGCTGCGGTGGCACGGTGACGCATTCCATGACAGTGCCGCATCCAGGCCCGGTGGCCGTGGTGGATGACCTGCATCTCAATGTGGGCGAGTCCATCATCGGTGGCATGATCATCGGCGCGATCACCTGTGTGTTTGGCTTTTTTGTGAGCCAGTGGCTGAACCGCCGCACCGATGTGCCGCTGCGTGCCACGGGCGGTGTTTCCCTGGAGGACATGAAGGGTGCGAGCGCCAAGCCTGAGAGCGAGCTGCCGAGCTTCTTCTGGAGCATGACACCGGTGCTGCTGCCGATCATTCTGATCAGCCTGACGACGGTGTTTGAGCTGGCGCACAAAAGCGCGGGCACTGGCGCTGGCTGGGGAGCGTCGTTGGTCAGTGCTCTGGGTGGAGAGAGCGGCTTCAATGCTGTGCGTGCCTGGGTGGACTTCATCGGGCACAAGAACATCGCGCTGCTCATCGGTGCAGCCATCGCGCTCTGGGTTCTGGCCAGGCAGCGTGGACTGAGTCTGAAGAAGGTGGAGGATCTTGTAGGTCCGCCGCTCGAAACCGCAGGCATGATCATCCTCATCACGAGCGCAGGCGGGGCCTTTGGTCTGGCGCTGCGCAGTGCAGGTGTGGGAGATGCCGTGCAGTCACTGGCGCAGGGCTACAGCCTCAACCTGGTCCTGCTTGGCTGGGTGGTGGCTGCCGTGGTGCGCGTGGCGCAGGGCTCCGCCACGGTGGCGATGCTGACCGCCTCCTCCATCATGGCACCCATGCTGGCCAACACGCCGCTGGGCTGCCATCCGGTGTATCTCTTCACGTCCATCGGCTTTGGCGCCATGTGCTGCTCCTGGATGAATGACAGCGGCTTCTGGGTGGTGAACCGCCTCAGCGGCATGACCGAAAAAGAAACCCTCCGCACCTGGACTCTGCAGCTTACTGCGGACTCCATCATCGGCCTGCTGGTGACGCTCATTCTGAGCAAGCTGGTGCCGATGGTGTGAGAAAGTGTTCGTAGTGATTTGTGGAGTTGATTTGCTCTCTCACGACCGCTGCCTGAAGCACAATCCCGTCGCTTCAAATCTTGAGCAATCCATGCGGGATGGTGTAAGGCTGCGGTATTCATGGCAGACCTCCCCTCCCCTTCTCAGCTCAGCGCGCTCATTCGTCATCGTCGGTCCATCAAGCCGGTGGATCTGGATGCGACGCGTGGGGTGGAGCGGACGCTGCTGACGCAGATCCTGGAGGATGCCACGTGGGCGCCGACGCATGGACTGACGGAACCGTGGAAGTTCATCGTGCATCAGGGTGCGGCGCGGCAGCGACTGGCAGAGACGATGCAGCGTGTGTACCGCGACACCACGCCTGCGCATGAGTTCCGCGAGGACAAGATGAAGAAGATGAGCGAGAACCCGCTGCTGGCTCCGGTCATCATTGCCTGCGTGATGGAGCGGCGCGGTGGCGCAAAGATCCCTGAGATCGAAGAGATCGAGGCGGTGGCCTGCGCGCTGCAAAACCTGCAGCTCTCCGCCACGGCGGTGGGTCTGGGCTGCTACTGGTCGTCCCCTCCCCTGCTGGGCACGCGCGAGTTTGCCGACTGGCTCGGTATTGGTGCGGAGGACCAATGTGTGGGTCTCATCTATCTCGGTTGGCCGCGTGCCGGACTGAACTGGCCGCGCAGCGTACGCCAGCCGGTGGAAACCAAAACCGTGTGGCGCGATGACTGAGTGGCTCTCCCATTCCTGGAATGCGGTGACGCATTTTTTCACCACCATGCCGTGGGAGATGTGGAGCGTGTGGACGCTGACGATCTGCCTTTTGATCGTAGGCATCGTCGGATCGGTGGTGCCGTTTTTGCCGGGGCCGATGCTGATCTTTGCCGCGGGCATCGTGCACACGGTGCTGCGCCCCGAATCCGGCATGAGCACCTGGGGCATCGTGTTTTTATCCCTGGAGCTGGTGCTCTCCTATGTCGTGGATTTTGCCAGCGGAGCGATGGGCGCGCGCTGGTTTGGCGCCAGCAAGTGGGGCATTGCCGGTGTGTTCATCGGTGGCATCGCGGGCATGTTCTTCATTCCCTTCGGCCTGGTGCTGGGGCCGCTGATTGGCGGTGTTTCCTTTGAGCTGATCTTTGCCAAGAAGCAGCTGCAACCTGCTGCGAAGTCTGCGTGGGGCTCGCTGCTGGGCACCGGCGTGGGCCTGGTGCTGCGCCTCATCGTGGCGCTGCTCATGGTGGCCACGTTTCTGCTGGATGCGCTGGTGTGGTGATCACGCCTTGCCCAGCAGCAGCATGCGTGCGCCGAAGGTGACGAGGATGATGCCGAAGATGCGCGTGAGTGTTTCGTTGCTCAGCGTCTTGAGCCAGCCTGCGCCGAAGTAGGCAAAGGTGGAGGCGGAGATGGCGGTGATGATGACCACCTGCCAGTTCACATAGCCGTGCCTGGCGTTCTGCGTGGTGGCCATGAGCGCGGTGGGAATGATGATGGCGAGCGATGTCGCGACAGCGGTCTTGTGCGGCAGCTTCAGAAAGGTCACAAACGCAGGCACCATGACCACGCCGCCGCCTACTCCGCAGAGCGCCGCCACCACGCCGCTGAGGATGCCGATGGCGAGACAGGTGAGTGCGGTGGAGATGGACATGATGACAGAAAGGGAATCAGCGGGCGGGTTTGGAAAGCAGGCCGATGAGCAGACGCTCCAGCACGAGCTTGGGATCGAGTGATGAAGTGACGAGCTTGGCATTCGCCGCAAGGCAGGCTTTGAACCCCGCATGCAGTTCATCGAGCGTGAAGTTGCCCGCCTCGGGCAGCGCGAGAAACATCGGATACGCATTGAATCCAGTGCCGTCCTTCTTGCGCGGCAGATGAGACGTGGCCGTGGACGGCAGGGCCTCCAGCGAGGAGCAGAAGCCGTTGTAGTTCATCTTGTTCAGCTTGTGGCGCGAGCCCAGGTCCTTGATGAGCAGCAGGCTGCGCACCCGCGGCACGATGGCGGCGAGCAACAGACCGATGGCGTTCTGTCCCTGATACAAAAGAGTACCCAGCAGCTCCAGCGCACGCGGCAGGTCGCGCTTGCCGATGGCATTGCCAAGATCCCACAGCACCCCTGCCCTGCTCATGGAGACCATATTTTGCACGGTCTTGAGTCCGGCACGGCGGCGGTCGCCGAGATAGAGGTCGATCTTTTCCAGTTCGTTCTCCATCTGGCGTGTGTCATCGCCCGCCATCTGCACCAGCAGCTCCAGCGCACCGCTTTCAAAGGTGATGCCCATCTCCCGTGCCTTCTGCGAGGCCATGGCGATCACGGGCCCTTCCCATCCAGCGCGCGAGGTGTCCGGCTTGTCGAAGACTTCGAGGTTGGCGATTTTGGAGATGCGCTTGTAGGCGCTGCGGCGCTTGTCGATGCTTGTGGTGCTGATGACAACGCGTACGTCGGAACCGAGGCCGCGTTCGATGACGTCGATGATGCGCTCAAATCCGTTCACGGCATCCTGACCACGGCCTGCACCGGACTCGCCGAGGAAGTTGGCGTTCTTGAGCCACACCACCTTGGAGCCGCCAAAGAATGGCAGCGTCTGCAGCGCCATGCACACATTGGAGCAGATCGTGCCGGCGTGCTCGGCGTTGTCGGCCGTGCCGTCGATGATGTCGTTGCTGAAGTCTCCTGCGTCCGGGGGCGTGAGGCTGCGCACGAGCATGAGCGCGGTCTCCTTCACGCGCGCTTCATCACTGCCCAGGATGACATTCACCTGGCTGGTGTTGGGTTTTTTTGGCGGCGGCATTCATCACCGATGGAACAGGATGCGCGCTGCATCAAGGCCGCGTGCTGCCTGACTGGAGCGGTCTTGACATCCGCGCGGCGATTTGGTGAAATCATTCCGAATTCAACCTCCATCCTATGAAAACAACATTGTTTGGGTCTAGGGTTTCGACGGCGGTCATGATTTTGACGACTGCCTTGTACATCTCCTCCGGCGGCATTTCCGCGCACGCCGAAGATATGAACGCCATCTATCAGCAGGGCCGCGCAGCATACTATCGTGGCGATTTGGACACCGCCTACCGGCTGCTTTCCAAAGTGGCGGCGGCGAATCCCCAGCATGCAGACACGAAGAACATGCTGGCCTATATCCGCGCCAATTATCAGCCGAAGGACATGTCGCTGAAAAATCAGTACGCCTCGGTGACTCTGCCGAAGGTGGAGCTGAATGACGTGACGGTGACCGAGGCCATCGAAGGTTTGCGGGCGCTTTCCAAAAATGCCAGCGGAGGCAAGGTGGTGCCGAACGTGATCGTCAAAGGTGCCGACCTGGGCCAGCGCAAGCTCTCCCTGGCACTCGCCAATGTACCTCTGAGCGAGGCGCTGAACTACCTGACACAGCTCGTGGGTGCCAAGGCGACCTATGACAAGCATGCCGTGATCCTGAGCGAGGTGGCCGATGTGATCACCTCGACGGCGGACGCGAAGTAGGAAGCCATCAAGTCGCCAAACTCCACACGCCTCTGCGGCCAAAACCGCAGGGGCGTTTTATTTGATTGGAGATGAAAGGATTAGGGCAATCTTTGTCAAGAAAAAGCCGGAGACTTGCTGAGCAAGCTCCGGCTTTGAAAAGACTCCGTGGTGGAATCGTACGGTGGATCAGTCGTTGAAGAAGTGGCGTCCGGTCTGGCCGGCTTCGGTCTTGTTGTCCACTTCCCAGTACACATCTTCGAAGATGGTTTCCGGTTCGGGATAAGGGCTGTTCTTGGCGAACTCGGCGGAGTCTTCCGCTTCCTTCTGAGCTTCCTTGTCGATCTTCTTCAGCTCCTCTTCAGTGGCCACGCCTTCGTTGAGGAGGTTACGCTTCCACACCTGGATCGGGTCGTGGTCGTTTTGGAACTTCTCCACCTCCTCCTTGGTGCGGTACTTGAACTTGTTGGCGTCGGCGACGGAGTGGCCTTCCCAGCGGTATGTGGCGATTTCGAGGATGCTGGGCTTGGAATCGTTGTGAGCGCGGGCGATGGCGCGGCCCACACCGGCGCGGACTTCATAGACGTCTTCGCCGTTGAACTGCTCCCAGGCCATGCCGTAGCCTTCGGCGCGCTTGGCCAGAAAGTCCTGATAGGCGGAGGAGCGCTGCTGGCTGGTGCCCATGGAGTAGCCGTTGTTTTCGATGACGTAGATCACCGGCAGGTCCCAGAGTTCGGCGAGGTTGAGGGATTCATGAAAGGCACCCTGGTTCACAGCGCCGTCGCCGAGGAAGCAAAGAGCAGCACCTTTGAGGCCGCGATACTTCAGGCCGTAGGCGAGGCCGAGACCCAACGGGGTCTGGCCGGCCACGATGCCGTGACCACCCCAGTAGTTTTTGTCAGGGGCGAAGTAGTGCATCGAGCCGCCTTTGCCTCGGGAGCAGCCGGTGGCCTTGCCGAAGAGCTCGGCCATGCACTCGTTCATGCCCATGCCGACAGCGAGCGCGTGGCCGTGGTCGCGGTAGGCAGTGATGACGTGATCGTTTTCGCCCATCACGGAGACGGTGCCGACGGCCACGGATTCCTGGCCGATGTAGAGGTGGAGGAAGCCGCCCATGCGACCGGCTTGATAGTGCTGCAGGGACACCTGCTCGAACTTGCGGATGCGGACCATCTTGCGGTAGAGCTCCACCTTGTCGGCGGCGGTCAGCTTCTGATTGATGGGATCGGCGGCGTGTTTTGCCAGGGCGTTTGAGGGGGCGGTTGCAGTGGCCATGTGATAGGGTTCGATACTAGCTGGATGCATGCCGGAAGCAAGCGGGGTGTTTAGGCGGCGGGATGGGATAAGGGGTGTCCCTTGTGTGGGTGGGCGCAAAGTAGGTCCGGCAAGTGGGTAGGACGGCTTGTCCTCGGGCCGCCGTGGTCAGTGTGATAGAGAATCTCGAGATAGAACAACGTAGCATCTCAGATTGGAGGCGCGCTCCGCTGCCATACAACCCAATCCGTGCGTCCATCCCGCTCACGGCGGAGGCTGGGGGACCAGCCTCCCTGTCGGCGCTGGGCATTCGCAAGCCCGCCAAGGGTAGCGCGGACTGTCCTAAGCCGTCGTGACTATGGCGCGCTGAATGACTCCAAGGACGAATCGGCAGCCCCTGCGGCTATGGACTGCGCAGCCATCCAACCCATTCCGCGCTCTACTCCGCTCATGGCGGAGGCCTAGCGCCCGCCTTCCGTGCCCCGCGCTGGATGTTCGGAGCATCCTGTACCCCCGCCTTTTCTCCCCATCTCCCTGTCTGATTGTCCCCTTATCTCTGCCCTTCCCCACCCCCTGTGAAACGTTGTCCGCGATTCCCTTTTGTTCCACATGGAACATTTTAGCGGCCTGTGCTACCCTCTCACCCCCATGTCTTCCAGCCTCTTCACCTTCCCCAAACACTATGACGTCATTGTCTGCGGAGCCGGCCACGCCGGGGTGGAGGCGGCGATGGCTGCCGCTCGGCTGGGCTGTCAGACGGCTATCCTCACCCAGAACCTCGATACCATCTCTCAGATGTCCTGCAACCCCGCTATCGGTGGTCTGGCCAAGGGTCATGTGGTGAGGGAGATTGATGCCCTCGGGGGGGTGATGGGTCGAAACACAGACGCCACGGGCATCCAGTTCCGCATGCTGAATGCCCGGAAAGGCCCCAGCGTACAGGCTCCCCGTGCCCAATGCGACAAGAAGGCCTACCAGTTTCGGATGAAATGGCTGCTCGAAAACCAGCCCAACCTCGACATGCATCAGGGCAATGCCGCCGAGATCTTGGTGGAAAACGATGCCGTCGTTGGCGTCCGCACCAGCCTTGGGATGGTCTATCGGGCCAAGGCAGTGGTCATTTCCTCCGGCACTTTCATGCGCGGACTGCTCCATGTGGGGCAGCAGAATCAGGCTGGCGGGCGCATGGGGGACAGCATTTCGACCCTCTCTGACAGCCTGCGCGCCCTCGGCTTTGACGTCCAGCGCTTCAAAACCGGCACCCCCTGCCGCCTGAACAGTCGCAGCATCGACTTCTCCAAGTGCGAGCTACAGCCCGGAGATGAGCCTGCTCCGCGCTTCAGCTACCTCTCCGGCACCCTCCCGGAGGACGAACCGGAGGCCCAAACCGAGGGTTCCCCTCCCCTTCCCGGCACTGGTCCCAGCCAGTTTACCCTCAACAATTGGAGCCCAGTAACGTTCCACGTGGAACAAATTCCCTGCTGGATCACCTACACCACCCCCCAAACTCACGACATCATCCGGGCCAACATTCACAAGTCGGCCATGTATTCCGGCAAGATCGAGGGGGTGGGACCACGCTACTGCCCCTCTGTGGAGGACAAGGTGGTGCGCTTTGCAGAGAAGGAACGGCACCAGATTTTCCTCGAACCCGAGGGTCGCCATACCCGCGAATTCTACGTGAACGGCGTCTCCACCTCCCTGCCCTTCGAGGTGCAGTATGACTTCATCCGCTCCATCCCGGGACTGGAAAAGGCCGAGATCATCCGCCCCGGCTATGCGGTGGAGTACGACTACTGCCCCCCGACCCAGCTCCACCCCACCCTGGAAACCAAGCGCGTCTCCGGCCTCTACTTTGCCGGTCAGATCAATGGTACCTCCGGCTACGAGGAGGCCGCCGGACAGGGCCTCATCGCGGGGGCGAATGCCGCCCTCAAAGCCCAAGGCCGCCCCCCTTTCCTGCTCCAGCGTAGCCAGGCCTACCTAGCCGTGATGATCGACGACCTCGTGACCAAAGGCACCACCGAGCCCTACCGCCTCTTCACCTCCCGCGCTGAGTACCGCCTGCTCCTCCGCCAGGACAACTGCGACCTCCGCCTCACCCCGCTGGCCGTGCAGGCAGGTCTCGTCTCTCCCTTCCGCATCCGCCACACCGAGGAAAAAATCGCCGCCATCGCCGCCGCCCGCACCCTGCTGCAGGAGGCTCGTATGGGCGATGTGACCCTGGAAAAATGGCTGCGCCGCCCCGAAAGCACCCCTGCCCAGCTCCCCGCCGAGATGTATTCCAAGTTCACGCCCGAGGTCTGGAGCCTGGTGGAAAACGACGTCAAATATGCCGGCTACATCACCCGGCAGGAGGACATGGTGGCCAAGACCTCCCGCATGGAGGAAAAGATGATCCCCGCCGACTTCGACTACCACGCCATTCCCGGCCTCAAGACCGAAGCCAAACACCGCCTCACCGCCCTCCGCCCTGCCACCCTCGGCCAAGCCGCCCGCGCCCAAGGCGTGAACCCCGCCGATATTGCCCTGCTGGCGGTGATGCTGAAGCGGGGGAGCAAGGAACCTGAGGGTGCAGCAGCGGAGTAGCCCTCGAGTTCTTGGCTTGCTCCCTAGCGTGAGCATCAGGTAGTCTCCATGCATGTCCGTCCCCCGAGCCGCGCTGCTAGCTTTCATGGCCATTCTCCCAGTTGCAGGCGCGCTCATGGCTGAAGAGCTGGCTGTGGAGGCAGCACCCCTTTTGCGGGTTCCAGATCTGTCCCCTCTTCTGACTTCAGAAGAAGTTTCCAAGGAGTTTGCGACATGGGCGGAGCGAGTGAAAAAAATTATCGCAGGAGGCAAGGCTGAAACAGCAGCCTCTCTTGCCAAGGCACGAGAGGCTCTAGGCCCGAGGCTTCCCCAAGTGACGGTGATCACTCTTTACTCCTTGTTTCCAGTGGATGCCCCCAACATTCGTCCGGACGATAACGCACGTGCCGAAGAATTGAAGAATCTGCCTCGATTCCATGATTTCCCCATCCTGGGTGAAGTGAAAATAGATGACCCCGCCTCAGCCAATCGCTGGGTGGACTTTCTTCGAGATCAGATCATCCCCGGCGGTTTCTTTGCCTGTGATTTCATGCCACGGCATGGCTTCCGCCTCTCCACTGGCATCGGCGACATCGACTTTTTGATGTGCTATTCCTGCGACCAGCTGGCCTATCTCGGATCACCGAAGCTGAAGTCCAAGGATAACCCAGTTTTTCCGGCAGCTACCAAGGCCCAGATCAATCAGCTTTTCGACAAGCTCAAGATCCAGAGAGATATACCACCCCAAGGCAGGGAGTGAGCCACGCCGCCGTCCGAGGCGTCATGCCAGTGAGAGCGCGGATTGATTTTGGGCTCCAATTGCAGCAGCTTCCCACCATGACCTTTCTTGCCTGCCTGGCACTGGCTGCACTGCTCTGCCTCCTTTTGAATTTCGGCATGAGAGCGCTTGGGTCGTGGCTGGCAGATCGCGCGGTGGCGCGTGCCCTAGCGATACCTCAGGACGCACCTCCGGCAGGGCTCATGCCGGAGAGTCAGTTCGTCGTCCGCCTCAGCGAATCGCAGGTTTCCTGCCATCGGCCGGAAGGCACCATCGAGACAGTCCGCTGGGATGAGCTGGAGCGGGTCGTGATTCATACGACGAGCGATGGTCCCCTGCTGCCAGATTGCTTCTGGCTGCTCATCGGCCCCGGAACCAGCGGCTGCTGCATTCCGTGGGGTGCCACAGGAGATCGTGAGCTCCTGGCCCGTCTGCAGCAGCTCCCTGGCTTTGACAACCAAGCCGTGCTCAAGACCGGAACTCAGGATGATGTGTTTACCTGCTGGCAGCGGGCTTCGGAAGACGTCAGGTAAGGGCGGGCGGATATGAACGCGGCAGATGGCTGCAACCAGCCAAGGCATGCTTTCAATGCATGGTATTTTATGGTATTTAGTAGCATGACAAATGAGGGCACGGAATATCTGTGCAGGCTGGGTTGAATGGTGGCGGTGCCCGCCGTCCACTGTCCTGCTCAGCCCAGCACCTCTTTCAGCGCATTGAGCAGCGTCTCGGCGGTGTAGGGCTTGGGCAGGAAGCGGGTGGCTCCGGCGCTGGTGGCGCGGGCCACGTGGTGGTCGCTGTTGATGCCGCTAGCGGCGATGATGGGCAGCTGAGGGCGCATGTGCCGCAGCACCTGGATGGCCGTGGGGCCGTCCATGACCGGCATCATGAGATCCATCAAAATGGCCGCCACCTGCTCCTTCCGGCCGCTGTAGAGCGCGATGGCGTCCACCCCGTGGCTGGCTACCACGACCTGGTAGCCAAAGGTTTCCAGCGTGTGCCGCGTGATCTCCCGCACGGCTTCCTCGTCGTCCACCACGAGGACGAGCTCCCCGTTCCCGTGCGGCAGCTGGCTTTCGCTGCCGGTTTCTTTGCCGGCTTCGGCGGAGGGCTGCGCCGGCAGGTAGAGGCTGAAGGTGGTGCCCCGCCCGGGCTCGCTCTGCACGCGGATGAATCCGCCGTGGTTTTTGATGATGGAGAGCGTGGTGGAGAGGCCGAGGCCGGTGCCCTTGCCCACCTCTTTGGTGGTGAAAAAGGGCTCGAAGATGCGCTCCACCACTTCCGGTGACATGCCTGTGCCGGTGTCTGCCACAGACACCAGCACATGCGGGCCGGTGGAGGCCTCGATGTACGTGCTCGTGTACTGCTCGTCCAGCGTCATGTTTTTGGCGCTGATGGTGATGGTGCCGCCGGCGGGCATGGCATCTCTCGCGTTCACACAGAGGTTCAGCAGCACTTGGTGCAGCTGGGTGGGGTCCCCCTTCACCATCCAGAGGTCCCCCGCCACATCCTGGTGCGCATGGATGTGCTGCATGAAGGTCTCGTTCACGATCTTGATGATCTCCACAATCAGGTGGCCGAGGTGCACCTCCAGATTCTGGCCCACCACGCCGCGTGCAAAGGACAGCACCTGCCGCACCATGTCCGCGCCGCGCCGCGCGCTGCCCTCGATCGTCTCCAGCATCTCCAGCCGCTGCGGGTTTGTCTCCCGCAGCCGCAGCACGTCGATGGACATCATGATGGGCGCCAGCACGTTGTTCAGGTCATGGGCGATGCCTCCTGCCAGCGTGCCCAGGCTCTCCATGCGCTGGGCGCGCAGGAACTGCTGCTCCAGCTGCCTGCGGCCGGTGATGTCGGTATTGATGCACAGCAGCGATTTGGGCCGGCCGTCTTCGTGGCGGATCAGCGTCCAGCGCCCCTGAATGGTCAGGGGGCGTCCGTCCTTGGTCCACTGCTGCAGCTCTCCCACCCACTCGCCCTGGGTCATGCTTTGCTCCCACGCCTTGTGAAAGTCCGTCGCATCCCGGTAGAGCAGTTCTTCTGCGGTGCGGCCCACCGCCTCGGCGGAAGTCCACCCGTAGAGGCGCTCGCAGCTTTTGTTCCAGTAAAGGATGCGGTCCTGCAGGTCGCGCACCATGATGGCGTCCTGCGCGCAGTCCAGCAGCGTGGCCTGCTCTCGCAGCACCTGCTCGGCGTGTTTGCGCTCATCAATGTCCAGCACCACGCTGATGATGTGGGCGACGCTGCCGTCCGCGTTCCGCACACAGCCCACGCCGATGCTCGTCCATACTACGTGGCCGTCTTTGCGGATGAAGCGCTTCTCCATCTCGTAGTTCTGCACGGTGCCTGCCATCAGCCGGCCAAACTGCAGAAGATCCGCCTCCAGATCCTCGGGGTGCGTGATCTCCGGCCAGCTCAGCTGCATGAGCTCCTCGCGCTCGTAGCCCAGGATGGAGCAGAGGCGGTCATTCGCCTGCACCCACCCCTTGTCCGGCGTGGTGATGGCGATGCCGTGCAGGCTGAGCTCAAAGTAGCTGCGGAAGCGCCCTTCGCTCTCTCGCAGGGTCTGCTCCGCGTGGCGCTGCTCCGTCATGTCCATGGCCAGCCCGCCCACCAGCGGTGCATGCCCGGGTGTGATGATGGGAAAGCACACCACAAAGAATTCTCCTGGCGTGCCATCCGCACGTCTGCCCGGCATCACGCGCTCGATGGCACGCCGCTCCTCCAGCACCTGGCGGTTTCTGGCAAGGTAGATGTCCGCCAGGGCGGGCTCATACACCTCCGTAAAGGAGCGGCCCGTGAGCTCCACGTCCGGCACATCAAACATGAGGTAGTAGCCCGGGCTCACGTACTGGTAGCAGCCCTTCTCATCCACGATCCATCCGGCCACGGGGCTGTGCGCCATGAAGCTGGTGAAGCGCTCTTCGCTGGCTTTCAGCGCCAGCTCCGCCTGCCTCCGCTGCTGCTTTCTCTGGCGGGACTCCACTGCGTAGGAAAGGTTTTCCGCGATGGCATTGAGAAACTGGCATTCGTCTGTGGAGAAGTAATGAGCGGCGTCCCCAAAGACGGCAAAGACACCGATGGGCCTCTCCTCCACCCTCAGCGGAAAACACGCACACGCGTGGTAGCCGCGCTCCAGCGCCGCCTCCCGCCAGGGCTCCATCATCGGGTCTGTGGCGATGTCCTGGCAAAACACAGCTTCATTCTCACGATAGGCGCGTCCGGAGGGGCCCATGCCGCGCGGCACCTCCTCCAGTGAGACATTGGCATTCGCGAGGTAGCCATTCTCGCAGCCGTGACTGGCCACGGGCACCAGGCGCTGGCTGGCCACATCTGCCACGGCCACACATGCCATGCGCAATCCGCCTTCCTCCACCGCGATCCGGCAGGCCTCTTCGTAGAGCTGCTGCGTGTCCGTGATGCGCACGATGGCCGCATTGATCCCGCTGGAGATGGCGTAGAGGCGGTTCAGCCGCTGCAGGCGGTGTTCGGCCAGGATGCGCTCTGTCACATCCTGGCTGGTGCCTATGGCCTGGAAGGGCTCTCCGCTCTCGTCCCGCATGGCCTGCCAGCGCTGCTCGATATGCCTCACCCGGCCATCACGCATCACCATGCGGTGAATGTAAACCCGGGGCACGCATTGCTCGATGGACTCCCGGAAGATCTCGTTCACCACATCCACATCCTCCGGATGCACCCGCTCTTCGAAAGATGCGTAGCACTCAGGCGTGGTCTGCGGGTCCGTGCCAAAGACATGGTGTGTCTGCTCAGACCACTCCGCCTGAAAGGTGCGCAGGTCCACCACCCAGCTGCCGATGCCCCCGGCCTCCTGCGCTGCCTCCAGGCGCTGCGCCAGCCTGCGCTGCTCATCTTCACTTTTCCGCAGCGCGTCCAGCGTCAGTTCCCTCTCCTCACGTGTGTGCTCTTCCTCCTGCCGGCTATGGCGCATGTCCAGCACCAGGTGCCGCATCACGATCAGCTGCATCACCTGCCGACCCAGCACCCGCAGCGCCTCCAGCTGCCGGGCGCTCAGCTCCCGCGGCACCTGGTCGATCACGCACAGTGTCCCCAGCACCGCCCCCTCGGGAGTGATCAGCGGTGTGGCGGCGTAAAAGCGGATGTGCGGCTCCCCCGTCACCAGCGGGCTTTGGGCAAAGCGCGCATCCGCCAGCGCATCCGGCACCACCAGCATGTCGCTCGTCAGCACCACGCTCTCGCAGAAAGACGCGCCCCGTGGCTTCTCGCTCACATCCACGCCCACCCTGGCTTTGAACCACAGCCTCGCCTCATCCACCAGGGACACCAGAGCGATCGGCACCTCGCAGACCTGCGCCGCCAGCTGCGTCAGCTCGTCAAACATCTCCTCCGATTCCGTGTCCAGAATGTCATACGCACGCAGCACCGCCAGCCGCTGGGGTTCACTCAGGGACATGGGCGGATTCATTGCGGGAGCACGGAAAATGGCGGTAAATCAATGCTTTGGCAGAGGCTGCCGGGCCTTTGTGTCAGGTCGGGAAGGCATGGAGAGAAATCGTTCACAGACAGCGTGGTTTATGACTCAATCTACTAAATGTTTACTTGTTCAGTTTGGGTTTGCGTGAAAGACGCCAAGAGACCGCCCACGTGCCCGCCATCGTCGTAGGATCAGCCTTTCTCACGCGGGGTGAGGAATCTATTCCACCTCTTGGATGAAAGGCCTACTTGCTGAACTCGCCAGAAGAGAACATGGAGTTCATCGACCTCTTCCCCGCTTTTCTCGATGCCGAAGGAGCAGCCAAAGCGGCTGTGTGATCAGGTTTTGATTCTCGAAAGACCCTCACTTTCCCACCTGCACCTTCACATTCTGGATCTCCACCTGCTCTCCAAGGCGGAGCTTGAGGCAGAAGTAGCCGCTCATGCCGTTCAGGTTGCCGCTGCTTTGCAGGGGCAGCTCGGTGTCTCCCACCCAGGCGGACTGCTTGCCCTGCCAGCGGCTGAACATGAGCGTGCGCCATTCATCACCCTGCGGCGGCTTGGCGCAGGTGAGGCGGCGGCTGCCACCATCGGCGGCCTGGAGGTCAAAGGACTCCAACTCTCCGCGATATTCCGCAGAGACGATGAAGTCGCCCTCAAACCGCGCGCGGTGGTAGAGCAGGATGGCGCGGGGCCAGTTGTCATTGGTGGTGTTGCGCACGGTAAGCACGCCGTCTTTGATCTGGGTGGTCATCTTGTCCAGCGGGTGCTCGGTCCAGCGGTTTTCAGCCTTGGACCAGCACCACACACGCCAGTCAGCCGCCTGCATGGGGACCGTGCCTGAGGCTGCGGCGGTTGTAGTCTTGGCAGGTGCTGCTGGGACCGGTGTCGCAGTCACACTGGGTGCCGGAGCGGTGCTGGCACCGGGCCGCAGCTCGCGCAGTTTCAGGTTCCGGTAGGCCACCTCGGCACCATGATCCTGCAGGGCGATGGCGGTGGCGCGTTTCACGCCCACGCCGTTGTAGTACTTGTACTTGCTGGAGGCGATGATCTGCTGCAGCGCGGGGCTGCCCAGCTCGCACTCGGCCACCTTGCGACCATTGAGCCAGTGCTCCACGTGGTTGCCATCCACCACGACGCGCCCTTGGTTGAACTCTCCCACCGGACGCAGCAGCTTTCCCACAGGCGTGATCAGGGAGTAGATGGAGGCCGCAAGTCGGTTCTGCGCATTCCCTGCGTGCGCAGTGTCATCCAGCACCTGGTATTCAAAGCCCACCGGGCTGTCCCCGGTGTCGCCGGGGTAGAAGTTGGCCGGGCGCTTTTCGCCTTCGGTAAAGAGATACTCCACGCCGCTGTTCCCGCCTGCGCCCACGCGCCATTCGAACTCAAACTCAAAGTTGGTGTACTTGGCGTCCGTCACGAGATCTCCGCCGTGGCCGTTTGGGCGTCCGTTGCCTTTGGGCAGGACGAGGCAGCCATCCTTGATGCTCCACGATCCACTGGCCACATGTGTTTTGCCATAGGTGTGCCAGCTCTTGGTGCTGCGCCCGTCAAAGAGCAGCCGCCAGCCTGCGGCCTGCTCCTGCGGTGTGAGGTTGTTGGGCTCTGCGGCCCGGGTGCTGGCAGACGTTAGTAGGGCAGCGGCAGCCACGGCGGCCAGCTGAGGAATGAGCATGGAGGTGCGGTGCATGGCCTGCGACGTTTGCGGATGTAAGCGGTGGGCTGCACGGAAGGCAAGCACAGACGTGGGTGTCACAGGAACGGTGATGTCAGGCAAACCGGACGCAGACTTCTTAAGCCAAAACGGAATTGAAAAACATCGTGGCGCGATACATTGTTGCATCAACCTTTTCCAAATGAACGTTTTCTCTTACACATGAAGCGCTCCCACCTCGCCTCCATCGCACTCACTGTCAGCGCCCTGTTTTCCATCTCCTGCAGCCATGTTCCGGATGAAAATGGCACCTACAATGGCCGGCCTGTGGCTGCCCGCTCCAGCCATCCTGCCGGGGCATCCACAGCAGAGGCCAAAGGCACCTATCTCGGCCGCCGCTACTTCACGCCGCCAGGGTCCAAAAGCGGGCTGCAGTGGATCGATGTGTATGGGCAGTAGAGGCTGGAGGCTTCCAAGCGGCCGCTGCTGCTTCCCCGGCAACGGGCATCAGGTTTGTTTGCCGGCCTTTTTTGGTACCAGCTCACTCCCTTGACGTTCAAAAGGTGCCCATCCGCATCTGGGGAGGGTAATATGTGCTGACAAAAGCCCCGAAATTTAGGAATATCGGGGCTGATCCATTTAGAAATCAGGAAAATGTTTGTCATGAAAAGCGCCTCAATCACTCGTGCCTTGGTCACCGCCTCCTTTCTCGGGCTGGCTGCCCTGGCACCCGCCGCAGATCGTCTGCCAGACGCTGACGCCAGCTACCTGCGTGCCGGTGCTCTTTTTGATGCGGGGATGAAAGCTGTGGAAGCAGGCCGTATGGACACGGCCATCGGCAACCTGAAGTCTGCCCAGGCGCTGCAGTCAGTGGATGACGACCAGGAGGTCGTCACCTCCCGGTGATTCCAGCGGTTCACAGGCGCTGGTCGCATCGGTCTTCGGCAGGATCTGGCATCTCGCTCCAGCGGATGTCACGTCGCACACCTACATTGTGGAAGTGCGCATCAGCATCCTGGATGTAGCCCTCTTTGTCGATGCGCAGGCCCTCAGCTTTCAGGAGGCGGCGCTGTTTGCGGGCGGAGGCAGCAGGCATGTTGGGGCTGAGCCGTGCATTGGCCGCCACCACCCGCTGCCATGGCAGCGCGGCGGATTCTTCAGGAGTCAGACGGCTCAGCACCGTGGCCACATGCCGTGCGATCACATTCATGTGAATGGCGATGCTCCCATACGTGGTAAACTTCCCTTCCGGGATCAGCGCCACCAGACGAATGACCTCCGCACGAATGCGGGCAAAAGCGGCGGATTTTCCACGGGTGGCCATCAGGGTGGCTCAGCATGCGCAGCCCTTTGCGTTTGTCGATGGCGTGAAGGTACGCGGAGAGGTGTTGAATGAACAAAAGCGGACCGTCGTCCAATCCGGTGAAGCATCCTCCCAATCCTATGAAAACGACAGTTCTCAGCCTCCTCGCTGTGGTCAGTGTGTTTGGCACTCTCACTCCCGGCACGGCCCGGGCTGTGCCTCCCGTGCTTCCGATGGGCGTGCAGCCCTATCCTGGAGAGCGGCGCATCGTGAGCTACCTCACCAACGGCACCCCGGTCTGGGCGGTGTATCAGGCCGTGGGCTATGATGGCATGGGCTACCCCATCTACCAGTGGGTCACCCTGCCCTCCACCACATATGTGAGACCCTGGTACGGCGGCTACGCTTACGGCTACCGCAGCTACCATTCCTACCGCGCACCCGTTTATGTGCGTCCTCATTATATGACTCCGCATGTCGGAGGTCATGTCAGCCCGCCCATGCATTTCGGCGGTTCAGTGCATCACAGTGGCGGCAGTTTCCACATGGGGCACAGCGGTGGCGGTCATGCGAGCCACGGTGGTGGCCATGGCGGCGGGCATCACCGGTGATCTACCCGGTTGCTGGAATACAGCGGCCTATCTCAGTGCGCCGCTGCAGGCAGCAGGTCTTGTTTGCGCATGGCGGCAAAGAGCTCCTTGCCAAAAGCCTGCAGCCAGGCCGCATCCACCTTCTGCTGTGAGGCGGGAAGGTTGACGGTCTGCGCCAGCGGCGGCACGTGGATGAACATCACCAGTTTCAGCGCCTCAGGGTGCTGCTTCTGCTCATGCAGCAGGGAGTAGAGCATCTCCTCGCAAAGGTAGCGGCCGGCACTTTCGGACACGTGCGTGGGAAAGCCCGCCTGTGTCAGCGCCTGTGCCAGTCCTTCCAGCTTGGCCTGCTGGCGCAGCTCGGGCTCCGCATCCTTCACGACTTCCGGGGTCGCGGGCTTCATGCCGTGGTTGTCCGGGTAGCGGCCGCGCAGGTTGTGCGCCAAGATCTCGATCTGAAACTCCGGCGTGCCTTCGCCAAACGCCAGCCACACTTTGGGCAGCGGCTTCACTCCGTTGATGGACTCCAGCGGCGCACCCCAGATCACCGGCACCTGTAGTGTGCGCACCTCCTGCGGAAAGGCCTTGCCGATTTCCTGAGCCAGCACCCAGGAGGCATTCTCTGAGCGCCCGCCAAAGGCCTCGAAGCCGCTCACCAGGATGTCAGAGGCAGCAGAGTTCTGCGCCTGGAGTGTGTGGCACATCAGGCAGAAGACTGCCAGCCAGACGAGCTTGTACGTCGTTTTCATTGTGCATGCAGGTTGCTGATTTGAAACATTCCACTGTCGCTTGTCTTGTCCGGAAAGAACCAGGTGCCCGTGAGCAGCGTGGAGCCGGGGGGCAGGGAGCCGCTGTAGCTCACGGAGGGATGCTTGAAGTAGCGGTAGCTCTTGGTGAATTTAAGATGGATGTAGCCGTTTTCCTCCTCGCAGGTGCCCGCCACGTCCGCCCACAGGTAGCCGTTTTTCATGGTGCCAAAGCCGGTGTAGGCTTCCTTGATCACACCTTTGATCTTGTTGGAGCCGCGCGACTGCTGCAGCGCGATCTCAAAGTTCATCGCCTCACCGGCCAGCTTTTCATAGGAGCTGCCGTAGCTGTAGGAGCCCTGGTAAATGCCCTGCACATTGGGGATGCGGTCGCCATGGAGACCTCCTGTGCCCTGCATCCCTCCGCAGGAGGCCAGCAGCAGCATCACGCTCATGCCGCAGATCCATTTCCAGCAGCGCTGGTGGAGCGATGAGCTCATCGAGGGCGTTCGATTCATGCGCGGCCAGTCTGCGCGTTGAGGCGCGGTACTGTCAATTGGCAGAACCCCTATCTTCGTTAGACGGGTGGCAGAGCTGGAACCGGTGTGCAGATGAGAATGAATGAGGTGTGTGTTCATGACAGGAGAATCTATGCATATCCCGGCTGACAGCGCCATGCACGTCACGTCAGCGTCGAGTTTGCTTCAGTGGCTGTGCGGGAGTCACAGCCACTCCGGGTGGCGTGCATAAAAGCCGGCGTAGGAGCGGCTGGCCAGGCGCCAGCGCGGCCCCTCTCCCGCATGGGAGCCGGAGGTGTCAAACCGCAGGCCGCAGATCTGCATGAAGACGTGGTGCCCGGGGTTCACAAACAGTGTCACGTAGTTGCCCAGCCCCGGCTTGGCGTAGCTGGCAAAGGCGGTGGAGTTCAGCGGCCGGTCCAGCAGGCGTGCGCGGTAGAGCACATGAGACACGGAGCCCGAGCAGTCAAAGCCGTTGTCCCAGAGAAACTGGTGCCCGCCTCCCCGCTTGTAGGGCTTGTTCACCAATTCATTGGCTGCGGCCACCAACTGATGAACAATGGCCGGATGGCTCTCGTGCGCGTAGGCGTAGTATCCGTTGAAGTAGAGCGGCACCACGGCGGGAGGGGCCATGAAATAGCCCAGCCCTCCGCCGACCGCCCCCAAGGCACCCCACATACCGAGTTTCAGCCAGCGCCTGCGCCCGTCCAACAGCCGCACACATTCAGCTTCGGGCGTATCACTCAGAGATTCTGGTATGGGGGTGTCAGCCTCATGCTTGTCCACGCATGTACCCTAAGGCACCGTCTGAGTTCATCTTCTAAATGGACGCTTAAAAAAATCCCAAGCAGTGCTTAGCCGCGCTAAACCATCGAGAAACCTCCGGGTGGTGCTCTTCATGGCAGATCCCGTGCACCGGCTCCGTGATCAATTCACCTGCAGAGGTGGGGAGGCATTCCAACCTGGCGCAGTACTTGCATTCGCTGATGCGGTGACATTTCCCCAATAAAAAACCGCCGCTCCATGAGGAGCGGCGGTTGAGCAAAACAGCGTGTGCTTCAGCCTCAGGCCTTCTTGGCTTCCGGCTTCTTCGCAGCGGGCTTTTTGGGGCGTTCCGGCGGGGAGAGCGGCTCGGGGGCGGCTTCCGGCGGGAACTCGATGAGCGGGAAGGGATTGGCCTGCGGCTCCATGGCGTACTCGCGGTCCTTGAACTGACCAGCTTTCGGGAAGGGATAGTTGCCATCCTTGTCGGCGACGATCGGCGGCGGGCCGTCGAGCGTGAGCTGATCCGCGTTCGGGGAGAACTCGAAGGGGCTGTTGATGTAGTCGTTGTAGCGGATCACCTGGCCGGTGTGCGCGGCGGCGCGGCCCATGGCGGTGGTCACGCTGGACTTGATGCCGCGCTCCACTTCATTGTAGGGCTTGTCCTTGATGATGGCCTCGATGAGGTCCTGCCACTCCAGATCATACGGATTCGGCTCAGGCTGCTTGCCGCGCCAGATGATGTTGGAGCGCACCATGTTCTGGCCCTTGAAGGTCATGGCCTTGGAGGGGAAGTGACCGGCGGTGGAGACGATGGCGCTGCCCTTGGTGCCGTGCACCTGCGTGGCGAACTGCGTGTGCGTGTTCAGTGCGGTGCGGCCTTCCAGGTAGAGCTTGGCGCCGTCCTTGAAGGTGTATTCGCAGGAGTAGTGGTCAAAGTTCTGGTCCACGTTGTCGCCACGGTCGCTGCGGCCGCCGCTGGCCTGCACTTCCACCGGCCAGTCGTTCTTCATCCAGCAGGCTTCGTCGATGTTGTGGATGTTGAAGTCGCTGAAGCCGCCGCCGGAGGCCCAGAGGAAGCTGTGGAAGTTTTTGATCTGCCAGAGCAGTTCGCTCGTGTGCACCTTCGGGTCACGACGCGGGGTGAACACGCTGCCGATGACGCCCTGCATGCGGTACGCACGCATCAGCATGAGATCGCCGATCTCACCGTCCTGGATGCGGTTGAAGAGCTCGCCACGCACGCGGCAGTGGCGGCACATCAGGCCCACGCCCACCTTGAGATTCTTCTTCTTGGCTTCTTCGTTCAGCGCCAGCAGGCGACGTGCGGTGGGGCCGTCGGTGCAGATGGGCTTTTCCATGAAGATGTTCACGCCCTTCTCGATGGCGTACTTGAAGTGCACCCAGCGGAAGGCCACCGGCGTGGTGAAGATGGCCACGTCTCCTTTGCGCAGGGTGTCGATGGCGTGCTTGTAGGCGTCAAAGCCGATGAACTTCGCATCTTCAGACACGGACATGCGGTCAGGGTGCTTTTTGGAAAGACCTTCAAAGCTCTGGTCCAGGCGGTCTTTGGAGACATCCGCCATCGCCACGAGGCGGGTCACGCGGGACTGCACGCCCATCGCGTTGCTCGCGGCACCGGTGCCACGGCCACCGCAGCCGATCAGGGCCGTGCGGATTTCATCGCTGCCGGCGGCATGCACATGGGGGAGGCTGATGCCGGAGAGCACGGACAGGCCGGCGACGGTCTTCGTGGTAGTCTTGAGAAATTCGCGACGGGACGCTTCGAGAGGGTCGGTGATAATGGTATTCATGAGGAGCACTTTTGTACGTTGCCTCGGCAGCATAGCTTGCCGAAGAATCTTGCACCACTCTTGTTGTTACCTGCTTTGATTCAGCAGGCGCCCTGGTCCAGCATGCCGCCGCGCGCGGAGATCTCCGCAAAGGCGCGTGAGAGCGCGTTGTTCAGCTCGTGCAGCGTGGCCTGTTCCAGCTCAGGGTCCAGAGAAGCCGTCAGCGTGGGCGGCAGCACAAAGGCTTGGGGGATGATCGGCGCAGTTCTAGGGGCGGGAGGGGGAATGACAGCGGCCTGCACCTCGGGCACTGTGGTCGTGCTGACAGGCAGCGGAGGTTGTGGGTGCGGCTCTTGAAAGAGCATGGCTGCGGAGAGCCCGGAGGCCGGCTCCTCAGTCTGGGTGGCCGCACAGAGCTTTTTCAGGCGGGCCAGTTGAGCATCCAGCTGATGGTTGAACCATTCGCGGGTGCGCTGGATCTCCTGTGCCAGTGCGGTGAGCTCATTGGCAAAAAGTGCGTCCGAATGAGCAGGCAGGCCAGGAGGCGGCAAAGTGGCGTGGGGCGAAGGAAAGCTCATGCAGGTACAAACCTATTAAAAATTTCATAGATTATCAAGCCTTCTTCACTCTCAATCTCACGGAATTTCAAAATATCACCATTTTGACTCTCTAATTTTTAATTTTTATCATTTTTTAAATCATTATTCAGGCTCAATGATTTGTCTTCGCAGGTGATCTCTCAAGAAAGAGCCGAAATACTCGGGAAGCCTTGGCCTGCCCCAGGAACCGCCCTCAGGGCTTCTTCTTCCCCTTCCCTGCCCGCTTCTGCACCAGCGGCCAGTCAGGATCGGCGGTGCGGGAGGATGACATGAGTTCTTCGGCTTTGGTCACCAGATCAGGGCGCTCTTTGGCCAGGTTACGCGCCTCGGCGGCATCGGTCTTCAGGTCGTAGATCTCGATGGCTGTTTCAGGCCCGTTGCGCACGGCCTTCCAGTCACCCCAGCGCACGGCCTGCAGGGAGGCCGCCTCGTGCAGCTCCCAGTAAAAGTGGTCACGCTTTGGTGCCGGGCCGCCTTTGAGAAAGGACACGAGAGAGAAGCCGTCCGGCTTGCAGGCGGCGGGGATCTTGGCCCCGGCCAGCTCGGCGGCGGTGGGCAGGAAGTCCCAGAAGGCCCAGGGCTCATCCGTCACACGCCCGGCGGGCACCTGCCCGGGCCAGCGTGCCAGTGCCGCCTGCCGCAGCGCGCCTTCATACAGGCCGCGCTTGTAGCCGCGCAGGCCGTTGGAGGCTTGGTCAAAGAGCTTGCCCATTTCAGAAGTCGGATCAAACGAGGAGCCATTGTCCCCGGCGGTCATCACCAGCGTGTTGTCATCGATTCCGCACTCCTTCAGCGTGGCCAGCAGGCGGCCCACATCGCTGTCCAGCCGGGTGACCATCGCGGCGTAGTTCTTCTGCAACTCGGTCCACGGCTTGTCCTTGTAGATGCCCTGGTCGTCGATCTCGAAGTTTCCATGCGGCAGCGTGATGGAGAAGTAGAGGAAGAAAGGCCCCGCCTTGTGCTCGCGCACCCAGCGCATCACTTCATCAGAGATGAGCTGCTGCGCGTAGGTCTGGCCCACGCCCTTGCCGGTGTTGCCGGGCAGGTTGAAGGGCTTGTCGTCGTTGTAGAGATACGTGGGGAAATAGCTGTGCGCGTGGCGCTGGCAGTTGTAGCCGTAGAAGTGGTCAAAGCCCAGCTTCAGCGGGCTGCCCGTGGTGTCGAACATGCCCATGCCCCACTTCCCCATGCACGCGGTGGAGTAGCCCGCATCGTGCAGGATCTGCGCCACGGTGATCGTGCCTGCGGGCAGCGGCTTCTGTCCTTCCTTGCCGATCTCGCGATTGGCACGAATGGGGCAGTGGCCGGTATGCAGGCCCGTCATGAGGCACGAGCGCGAAGGCGCGCACACGCTGGTGCCGCAGTAGCCCTGCAGGTAGCGCGTCCCTTCCTTTGCCATGCGGTCCAGGTTCGGCGTCTGGATCAGCTTCTGCCCATAGCAGCCCAGGTCTCCCTGCGCCAGGTCATCGCTGAGGATGAAGATGATGTTGGGCTTTTCCGCTGCGGTGGCGGAGATGGAAAGCGCGCAGGCGGCGAGGAGGAGGGCTAGAGAGCGGAACATGGGCTGGGAGCATGGGAACGCTTCTGACGCCGGGTTCTTCGCGCAGAAGCACGCACCCAAAGAAAACGGCCCGGTGTTTCTCCGGGCCGCCTGTGTGGAAAATGAGGGATGAGCGGGACGATCAGCGCACCTGGCACACGGTCTTGGCCACCGCCTGCGCAAAGGTGTTGGAGATCGTGTTCATGCTCACGGACACACCGTAGAGGCCGCCCATCATGAAGGACTTGTTGATGATGAATTCGCCCACCTTCGTGCGCTTCGGCATGTGATAGACGGACACCACGCCATCCAGCTGGATCTGGCCCATGCCGGGCAGGGCGGTGCGCACCAGTCCATTGCCACGGGCATATCGGGTGATGTTCACCTCCAGCAGATAACGCTGGGCGGTGCCGGAGCCTGGCTGTGCCAGCGCCATCACATCCTGGGTGATCCTGTCTGCCAGCACCGCACGGTCTCCCTCCGGCATGCGTGAGTCCGTGGTGGAGACAGTGGTGCTCACGCGGTCACCTTGTGCGATGGCAGCCGTGAGAGGCGTGACGTAGATGGCGTTCGGCGTGCGTGTGGCGCAGCTGGCCAGAGTAAACGCTGCAGCGGCAATGGAGAGGCGGCGGAGGATTTGGGGGATGTTCATGAGATGAGAGCGTGGAGTGCGGACGGGTGCCATAAGATGCCTTAACCCGCAGCGTTATTCAAACTCTGTGCGAGGTTCTGCATGACCGGTTTTAAGCAAGTGACATAGGCTGAAAGCCTGTTGAGGCGAGATGAGGAGATGGATCTCGAATCGCTGCTGCACAAAAAAAGCCCAGACCTTCCGGCTTCCGGCCTGGGCTGAGTGTGGATGCTCTGAGGTGCGTGGTTACTTTGCCTCGGGCTTGATCTTGCCCTTCTCCTCCAGCTTGTGTTTGAACTTCTCCGTCTTGGGAGTCACGACGGCACGCACGTAGCCCTGGTCCGGATGGAGGGCTTTGAAATTCTGGTGGTAGTCTTCGGCAGGGTAGAACTTCTTCAGCGGTGCGATCTCCGTGGCGATGGGGTCCTTCCACTTCTTCTGCACCTCGGCTTTGGATGCCTCGGCGATCTGGTGCTGCTCCTCGGTGGTGTAGTAGATGGCGGAGCGGTACTGGGTGCCGTAGTCGTTGCCCTGGTAGGCGGTGCCTTTGGGCATGAACTTTCCGTGCACGACCATGTCCTCCTTGGTTACGGTGGTGGGATCATGCGCATCCCAGAAGAGGTCGATGATCTCCTTGAAGCTGACGACGGCGGGGTCGAACTCGATCTTCACGACTTCAGCGTGGCCCGTCTCTCCAGTGCAGACCTGCTCATAGGTGGGATTTTCGGTCTTGCCGCCGGCGTAGCCGCTGACCACGTTTTTGACACCTTTGACCAGAAGGTACTGCGCCTCCACGCACCAGAAGCAGCCGCCGCCGATCACAGCGGTTTCAGTTTTGCCAGGGGCCGCGTCTGCGGCAGGGGAATGCGGGGCTAGCGAGGCCATGAGAAAGGTGGTGAGGAGGATGAGCGCGGTTTTCATGGGGAGAATACGAACGAGTCGGGTCTGTGAGTCAATCATCCGTCCTGTGAGAGACGAAACTTTCGGCGGAATTCCCGAAAAGCGGAGATAGGTGGCGGCAGAGAGACGCAAAGGAGCGCAAAAATGAGCCTGCTTTGGAAGGTTTCAGCCTGGGTTCCTTTTTGCGTTTTCCGGCGGCCGTCTCTACTCTGCCTGCATGGATGAACTCTCGACTCTCTGCGCCCGGGTGGGCGAAGGCACGCTGCGCAGCATGGTGACGGCCTTTTACTGCCGCGTGCGCGTGGATGACCTCATCGGTGTGATGTACCCGCCGGATGACTGGGAAAATGCGGAGAAGCGGCTGGCGGATTTCATCGTGTACCGCTTTGGCGGGCCGCAGACCTACATTCAGGAGCGGGGTCACCCGCGCCTGCGCGGTCGTCACATGCCCTTTCCCATCGGCGAGGCGGAGCGCGACCGCTGGATGAAGCTCATGACGGAGGCCATGCAGGAGGTGGCTGTGCCTGCGGATGAGGCTCAGATCATCGGCCTGTTCTTTGCCCAGGTGGCGGACATGATGCGCAACCGCGAAGGGTGAATCGCTGCTTGTCAGGCGAGGCAGTCGCAGGATGGTAATCGCCCCCATGGAAAAGACACCCGCTCTCATTCTCGCCCCTCTGCCAGATTTTCTCATGCAGCCGCTGCTGGCGGCGCATGTGTGTCATGACTACTTCTATGCGGCGGACAAGGCGGCGCTGCTGGCGCAGGTGGGTGCGGAGATCCGCGCCATCGTGATGGCGGGCGGCAGCGTGGCCCCTGTGCCGCTGCTGGAGCAGCTGCCCAAGCTGGAAATCATGAGCGTCTTTGGCGTGGGCTATGATGGCGTGCCGGTGGACTGGTGCAAAGCGCACGGCATCCGCGTGACGAACACGCCCGATGTGCTGACCGAGGATGTGGCTGACACAGCCAGCGCCCTCGTGTTGATGACGAGCCGGCAGCTCATCGCGGCAAACCGCTTTCTGCATGCGGGCTCCTGGCTGAAGGGGGCTTTTCCTCTGGCGCACGCCCTGCATGGCAAGCTCGCGGGCATCGTGGGCCTGGGGCGCATCGGCAAGGCGATCGCTCGCAGGCTGGAGGCACACGGCATGCGGATCGCCTACCACGGGCGCACGCAGCAGGATGTAGGCTGGGAATATCACGCCTCGCTGGCGGAGCTGGCCCTTGCGGCGGACTACCTCGTGGTGGCCTGCCCGGGTGGTGCTGCGACCAAACACCTCATCAATGCCGAAGTGCTGGCAGCGCTGGGCACCAAGGGTACTCTGATCAACATCGCCCGCGGCTCCGTGGTGGACGAGGCGGCGCTGATCTCCGCGTTACAAGGCGGCACCATCCGTGGCGCGGGCCTGGATGTCTTTGAAAACGAACCCCACGTGCCCGAGGCGCTGCTGCAGTGCACCAATGCCGTGCTCCTGCCGCATCTGGGCAGCGGCACACATGAGACGCGCGCCGAGATGGCACGGCTGGTGGTGGAGAATCTGGCCGCACACTTCAGCGGCCAGCCGCTGCTCACGCCTGTGTGCTAAGCCTGACGCCACAGTTGTGTGGCGTCATCGTGACAGTTTTGGCAGATTGCCTGCTTGCCCTTGTGACCTGAGCCACTATTAAAACCCATGGGCAAACTCATCCTTGGAGCCATTCTCGCCGCTCTGGCCGTCTTCGGCTGGGAGGCTCTCTCGTGGACCGTCATCGGCTGGCATACGAATGGATTCCGCTCCTTCCGCGATGAATCCGCCGTGGCGGAGGTGATCAAAGCCAACGTGACCGCCGGTCATGGCACCTACCTGCTGCCCTCCATGGGCGAGGCGCCCAAGATCGCCACCGCCGAGGAGAAGAAGGCTTTTGAAGAAGAGCAGACCAAGGCGCTGACAAACGGCCCCTACATGTATGCCGTGGTGCGCCCCGGCAAGGCGGAGATCAGCATGGGCACCAACATGGTCCTGAGCTTCATCCGCACGCTGGTCTGCGCCTTCCTGATCGCGGCGCTGCTCTCCCAGGTGGCACTGTTTTATCCGGCACGTATCGCCTACGTGGCGGCGGCGGGACTCTTTGCCGGACTGGTGGCCGATCTGCCCATGTGGATCTGGTTTGAGAATCCCGGCCGCGATACCGTGGTGAACATCGCCGATCACGTGATCGCCTGGGTGATCGGCGGCGCTGTGCTGGGCATCTTTGTGGGCCGGGATCCGGTGGCAGAGCCGTGAGGCCGAAGGCCAATCTTCCTCCTCTTACTCTTACTCTCTGAGCTTGGGAGGAGGATTACGATACTCCGCAGGCCTTCAGCACCGCCTGCGCCACCTCATCGGGCGTGACTTTCGTCATGCAGTCGTAGTGGCCGAAGGGGCACTCGCGCTCAAAGCAGGGGCTGCACGGCACCTTGTGCTGCACCACGGTGTGCCTCTCACCCAGCGGGCCGGTGGCGATGGGGCAGGTGGAGCCGAAGATGCTCACCGTGGGGATGCCCAGAGCAGCGGCCAGATGCATGGTGCCGGTGTCATTGGTAAGCAGGAGCTGGCACTGGCGCAGCCTGGAGATCAGCTCTGAGAGGCGCGTCTTGCCTACCAGGTTTTCATGCGGTGCCTGCAGCATGGCGGAGAGCTTTTCTCCCATCTCCTTCTCTCCCGGCGCACCAAACAGCTCCCAGCGGAACTGCGCATGCTGCGCGGAGATCTGGTTCACCACGGCGGCAAAACGCTCCAGCGGCCAGCGCTTGGCAGGACCATACTCGGCCCCGGCGCACACACCCACGCGTAGCGTGCCATCGGTGGAGACAGGCGGCGTACCGGCATCCCAAAGGCCGGGCTGCTCGATGTCTGCGCCGATGCCCTGGGCGATGCGCATGTAGCGGTGCGCGTGGTGCTCGATGCCCGCCTTGTTCTTCGGCTCCTTGATGATCTGATTGAGCAGCTTGCTGCGCAGGGAGCCCTTGTAGCCCACGCGGCGCGGGATGCCCGCCAGCCAGATCTCCAGCGTGCTGCGGGTGGAGTTGGTGCAGAGCACGGCGGCGTCAAACTTCACGCCGGTGGCCTTGATGCGTTTGGCGACGGCAAAGAGCCCCTCCTTGGCGGGCTTGCCGATGTAGCGGGAGACCTCGGGCATGGAGAGCCAGAGCTCCTCCAGTTTGTCCGGGCCGATGACCGTGATCTTGAGGTCCGGGCGGCCGCGCTTGATGGCGCGCACCATGGGAAAGGCCATGCAGGCGTCTCCCAGCCAGTTGGGGCTGCGGATGAGGAGCTCAAAGGGCTGCAGGCGTGTCATGTCGTAATCTTTTGGGAAGGCCACGCCGCGGCGGTAGTTTGGCAGCAGGAAGTGCGGTTTGGGTGTCTTCCAGCGGTTGTGCACCCAGAACCAGGCCTCCGGCTGCGCACGGATCAGCTGCTCCACGGCGGCATTGATGGCCAGCGTGAGGCCATCGGCATCCTGCTGGTCTTCGGCGGCTTTCACCTCCGGTGCGCAGACGAGGCGCCAGCGTGCGGGGCCGTCATTGTACACCATCATGGGCAGCACCACGGCGCGGGTGCGGATGGCCATGAGCGCGGCGATGGTGGTGGTGGAGGCCAGCCGGTCAAAAAGCGGGCACCACACACCGTGGTCGCCGGCATGCTGGTCCACCAGCACGCCCACCTGTCCGCCTTCGCGCATGAACTTCATCGGGCCGTTAAACCCCGCCTGCCGGTCAAAGAGCGCATAGCCCAGCTTCTCCCGGCGGCGCAGCACCAGGGCATTCAGCCAGGGATTGCGCAGCGGCTGGTAGATGGCGCCGGGCTGGTGCCCGCGCACGTAGGTGGAGGGCACCTGGGTCAGGATCTCCCAGCAGCTGGCGTGCAGCACCAGGTTCATGAGCGGGCGTTTGCCGTCATCAAAGGCGGCTTGGGCGCGCTCGGTGCCCTCGGAGCGCACGCGGGCGCAGATCTGTGCCTCGGTCATCAGCGGCAGCTTGAAGCCGCAGAGCATGTTGGCAAAGAGGCTCTTGAAGTGCTCATGCGCGAGGGCCTTGAGCTCGGCGGGGCTTTTCTCCCGGCCAAAGGCGATGTGCAGATTGTGCAGCGCCAGACGGCGGTACTTTCCAGCCACGAGATAGGCTAGGCCTCCGAGCGCACGGCCCAAGTACCACACGGCGGTGATGGGCAGCACCCACAGCACGGCCTCGATGCACCGGAACAGCGCGTATGTCAGCCACTGCCCGGTGCGCTTGGAAATACTGGCGGAATCTTTGGCGCGGCCCATGTGCCCTCCTTTATGCCGCAACGCCTTCGGCCACGCAACCCTTCATGCGAGATCGCACAGGGCTGCTTCGTTTGGCGGGGAATGAAACGCCTGCTACTCCTGCTCCTAAGCTGCCCGTTGCTGCACGCAGCACCCGCGAAACCCAACATCGTCTTCATCATGGCCGATGACCTGGGCTGGGCGGACGTGGCCTTCCACGCAGGCAGCGCGCCCACCCCCACGCTGGACAGGCTGGCCGCCGAGGGCCTGGAGCTGACGCACCACTACTCCGCGCCCGTGTGCAGCCCCACGCGCACCGGGCTCATGACCGGCCGCTGCTGGAGCCGCTTCAATGTGACCACCCCGCAGAATGAGCGCGCCCTGGGGTGGGACACCGTCACCCTCCCGCGCGCGCTGAAGTCCGTGGGCTATGACACCTGCCTCACCGGCAAGTGGCATCTGGGCTCCAAACCCGAGTGGGGGCCGAACCATTTCGGCTTTGACCACAGCTACGGCTCGCTGGCGGGCGGTGTGGGGCCGTGGGACCACCACTACAAGAAGGGCGCACACAGCGAGACATGGCATCGAGATGAAAAGCTGCTCACTGAATCCGGCCATGTGACAGACCTCATTGCCAGCGAAGCCTGCTCCTGGCTGGCGGCGCGCAAGGACGCGCCCTTTTTCCTCTACGTGCCGCTGACGGCGGTGCACCTGCCGGTGAAGGAGCCTGAGGAGTGGCTGGCCAGAGTGCCTGCGGGCATCACCAGCGCTGTGGCGCGGCATTACGCAGCCTGCATCATGCACATGGATGCAGCCGTGGGACGCATCGTGGAGGCTCTGGAGAAAAACGGCCAGCGCGGCAAAACGCTGATCGTCTTCACCAGTGACAACGGCGGCAGCACCGCTGAAAACAACGGCCAGGCCTACCCGCCTGATGACTACCCCTCCGGCCCGCTGCCGGGGAACAACAAGCCGCTGCGCGATGAAAAAGGCACCGTCTATGAAGGCGGCACCCGTGTGCCCTGCCTCATGAACTGGCCCGGCGTGCTCAAGCCCGGCAAGCACGATGCCCCGGTGCAGATCATCGACTGGATGCCCACCTTATGCGCGCTGGCAGGTTTCAAATCCGTCACCGATCTGAAGTGGGATGGCGTGCATCTCTGGCCGCAGCTGGCCGAAGGCGCACCACCACCACCGCGGACGCTCTACACCGTAGGGCCCGGCTTTAAATCCCGCGCGCTGCGCTGCGACCCCTGGAAGCTCGTGGTGCACGGCTCCGGCGACAAAGCAAAATACGAACTCTACAACATCGGCACTGACCCTATCGAAGCCAAGAATCTCGCCTCAGAACAGCCCGATGCCTTGGCCACCATGAAAGAGCGGCTGCGCGTGATGGCCAGAGCCGACCGCGATGCCGAGGTGAAGGAGTGATGGGAAAACAAAACGGGCGCTGCATCTGCAGCGCCCGCTTGGGTTGATTGGTTTCTGGTGTGCGTGAGATCCTATTTCTCCACCCAGCGCACGGCTTCCATGAGAAGCTCGCGGGCGGAGGCGAGGCCCAGCTTCTGACGGATGTTCGCCTTGTGGGCGTCCACGGTCTTGGCGCTGAGGGCCAGCTTTTCGGCGATGCTGTGGGAGTCGAAGCCACGGCCCACCATTTCGAAGATCTCGAGCTGACGGTCGCTGAGCATGCGGGCGGGTTCGCCACGGGAGCCGCCACGAGGGCCGCCACCGGAGACGATGCTGCCGAGCAGGGAGGCGCTGAAGAAGAAGGAGCCTGCGGAGACCTGACGGAGACCCTGCAGCACGCGGGTGCTGGGCTCGCCCTTCATCACGTAGCCCATCGCGCCGGCACGGAGGCAGCGCTCGGCGTACACGTTTTCATCGTGCATGGAGTACACGAGGATCTGCATGTTCGGATGGCTGGCACGGAGCTTTTTGATGAGGTCCACGCCGCTGCGATCCTTGAGGGTGATGTCGAGCACCACCACGTCCGGTTTGATCTTGGAGATCTGCTGGAGAGCGGTGTTCGCATCTTCAGCGCTGCCGATGACCTGCATGTCTTCCTGCTGGTCAATCAGTTTCTTAAGCCCTTCGATAACGATGGGATGGTCGTCGAGTATATAGATTTTGCTTTTCACGGTTATATTAGAAGACTCATTTTCAAAAAGATGTCAAGCCTGCCTTCTTAAGAAAGGCCGGTGCCCAAACGCACTCCATTGCCTTTCAATGCCTGAGGATACGCTGATCGTAGTGAAAACGGCCCGAAAAAGCAACGCAGACAACCCTTAAAAAGGGGTTTCTAGGGCATTTACAGCTTACCCCAAGATTCTGCGGCCGGGCCGTGCTGCTTATCAGCCATGAAACACCGCATTCATCACGAGTCCACAGCACCGGGTTTCCAGATCGCGCCGATGATCGATGTCACTTTCGTCATCATGCTTTTTTTTATGGTCATGGCGGGCGCTCTTAAAGTGGAACGCGAGTTGAGCATCCAGCCGCCGAGGTCGTGTGATTCTGCCAATACCGTCACCTTCCCGGCGGAGGAAATCACCATCAGCATCGAAAATGACGGAACGGTGACAATGAACGAAGAAGTCTTCGATTCACCGCAGGACAAGAAGTTGCCCATGCTCACGCGCACACTGCAGCGCGTGGCCATCTCCTCCGCACGGCAGCAGCAGAAGGTGCTCGTGACTTTGCAGGCGGAGGAGCAGGCCTGCTACGAGCGCATCATCGATGTGCTGAACTCACTCCACAAAGCGGCGATCACAAATGTGACCTTCGTTGTCGGTCAGGAGAGGCTTTGATTTTCTTGGCGGACAGTCTGCCTCCTCAGCGCGCGTACACTGCGCATGCCACGCCGCCTGCTCCTACTGCTGCTTAGTGCCGCCACCTGCCATGCCCAGATGGCCAACAGCCCGCCCACGCCGCAATGGCTGTCGGCGGGCAAAGACGGCAGCACCTTCACACATGCCGTGAAACACGAGGGCAAGCTGCTGAAAGCCGTGCTGCTGACTGCGAGCGATGCCGCCGTGGAAGTGCTGCTGGATGGAAAAAGCATCGCCTCCCTCAAGGCGGCTGACACTGCGACGGGTACCGATCTCACACGCCTGCTGGTGGATGACCAAAGTCATGTCCTCGGCCTGCGTGTGCCTGGCGGAGCTAAAGCCGCGGCACTGCTGGAGCTGAATGGCGATCTGGCGGCGGTACGGTGGATTGTCACGGATGCCTCCTGGCAGCATGCGGTGGTGTCAGGCCCCACGGACGCCGACCCGGCCAAGAACCCCTTTGACCTGAAGAAGACCTTTGATGCCTACAACTCCTGGCAGCTGGCCAAACCGGGCGCGCAGAATCAAGCCACCGATCCTGCCACGCTGACACTGCCACCGGGATTCAAAGCGGAGCTGATCCGCTCCGCGCAGCCGGGAGAGGACTCGTGGGTGTCCATGGCCTTTGATCCGCAGGGACGCATCACTTTGGGCAAGGAGAAGAAAGGTCTGCTGCGTCTGACTCTGAGCGGCAGCGGCGACCAGAAGATGGAAGTGATCGACGACGAGCTGCTCGAATGTCGCGGTCTGCTGTATGCACACGGCTCCCTCTTCGCGAACGCGAACAACACCAAGGCGCTCTTCCGCCTGACCGATGCAGACGACGACGGCATTTTTGAAAAACGCCAGGAGCTGATGCGAACCGAGGGCGGCGTGGGCCATGGCCGCAACCACATCAAGCTGGGACCCGATGGCGACATCTACGTGGCGCATGGCAACAACGTGCTGCTGCCGAAGAACCTGGACCCCAACTCGCCGCTGAGAAACTACGCGCCCGATCAGCTCATCCCCAACCCCTGGGACAGCAGCATGTTTGACGGCAATGTGGAGCTGCCCGCCGGGCACATCCTGCGCGTGAAGCCGGACGGCAGCAAGATCACGCTGCTCGCAGGAGGATTGCGCAATCCGCTGGACATCGCCTTCAATCAAGAGGGCGATCTCTTCACCTTCGACGCCGACATGGAGCGCGATGTAGGCACGCCCTGGTACATGCCCACGCGTGTGCTGCAAATTGTACCCGGCGGCGATTACGGCTGGCGGCGCGGCACGGGGCGTTATCCTGCCTGGTATGCAGATACGCTGCCGAGCGTGATCGACATCGGCCTGTCTTCGCCCACGGGGATTTTCTTTGGGTATGGTTCAGACTTCCCACAGAAGTATCGCGAAGCGCTCTACATTCTCGACTGGAGCTACGGACGTATCATCGCAGTGCATCTGAAGCACAGCGGGGCCACCTACAAAGCAGACCAGGAGACTTTCATCTCGGGAAGACCCCTCAACGTCACAGACGGCTGCATCGGACCCGATGGTGCCATGTGGTTCATAACGGGTGGACGTGGCACCCAAAGCGGGCTGTATCGTGTCGCAGCCGCCCATCCGGAGAAGGAAACAAAACCAGTGGAGGTCAAATTCTCCTACACCTCTTCGGGAATGAAGCAGGTGCGCGATGTGCTGGAAGAACGGGTTCCCGAAATTCCTGGCTTGAGCGAAATGGAACCCAAAGCGGACTTCAACTATGCCTGGGAGCATCTTGGCGTTGCAGACCCCTTCGCACGGCTGGCCGCACGCCTGTGGATCGAACGCACTCCGGTGGCTGAATGGCGTTCTCGTGCAATGACGGAGAGCGACGGCAAACGCGCGATCTCCGCCATGCTCGCCCTGGCACGCGATGGGGAAAAGACGGATCTGGAGCCGATACTGACCCAAGTCATGCAAACAGCGCCAAAGCCCACGCTGGATGCTCTGCGCGTCATCGCTGTGGCCATCGCGCGGCACGGCGCACCGGATGAGGCGCATCATCAGAAGCTCATGGAATGGGCGGTGTATCCACGTGATGATGTTTTCCTCAACCGCGAGCTCTGCCGCCTGCTCGTCTATCTCCACTCTCCCAAGGTCATCGAGAAAACCATGCCGCTGCTCACTGCGGCCACAACTTCGGAGGACCTGCTCTATTATCCCTTCATGCTGCGCTACCTCAAAGACGGCTGGACGTTGGAGCAGCGGCGGGTGGTGTTTGAGGCGCTGAACAAGGCGGAGAAGATGAACGGGGCCTCCACCTTCTTCAAAGCCATCAGCGATACCCGCAGCGAGCTGGCCGCTGCGCTGAAGCCTGAGGATGCCGTGAAGCTGGCCGCCGTGATCCAGCCGGCGAAACCCGCCGCGCTCTCCGCGCATGCGCTGCCGGGGCATACCTTCAAGAACTGGACGCTGGATGACCTGACCCCGCTGCTGGTGAAGATGGACGCAAAAACACGCAACCGCGACAGCGCCAAGGATGCGCTCATCCGCGCGCAGTGCGTCTTCTGCCACCGCGTGAGCAATGACCCCGCGCTGCCTGCAGGTGTCTTTGGCCCGGATCTGGTGCAGGTCTCCGCACGCTTCAACCGCCGCGACCTGCTGGACCACATCTTGAATCCGTCGAAGTTCATCGATGAGAAGTACCGCTTTGTGACGCTGAAGCTGAGCGATGGCAAAACCCTCACCGGCAGCCTGGAAAGCGAGGACGATGAACGTGTGGTGCTGAAACCCAATCCCCTGGCCCCGCAAACCACGGAGGTGGCCAAGGCGATGATCAAGGAGCGCAGCGTGTCTGAAGTTTCCCCCATGCCCGTGGGCTTGCTCAACAGCCTGAAGTCGGAGCAGATCCTGGACCTGCTGGCGTGGTTTGAGAACTTGAAGTGAGGGAGGCGGAGTTGACAGCAACCGCCGCACACTCATAGTCCGAGCCATGTCTTCACGCTCCCGAACAGCCCTGATGCCGCGAATCGCGCGGCTGGTGGTCGTGGGGGCGATCTGCCTCTCTCTCGGAGCACACTGGGCGCTGCTGCAGGGCATTGCATGGACAGGCATGCTGATCTCATACGCCCGCGATGGCGCGGTGATGGAGGCGGTGCAGAAGACCTTTGACGGCCAGCATGGCTGCGCGCTTTGCAAAAAGGTGAAGGAAGGCCGCGACACCTCTGGCAAACAAACGCAGCAGCAGCAAAACGGAGACTCCGCGCAGAAGATCACCGCCGTGCTGGTGGAGATCACCACGCTGGTGGCACCTGCAGCTGGCAGCTTCTCTTTCACCCCGCTGCATGAGCAGCTGGTGCACCGCAGCGAACTGCCGGAGACACCACCTCCCAGACCCGGACTGGTTTGATCGAACCCGGAGCGGCCTGTGCACCAGGCCTGCGTCCGCCCCCGCGCAGGCATGATGCCCTGCGTGTCAGCACCCTGACAGCCGCCTGCTTTTCTCAGCGGCCGTGCCCTGTTCTCAAACTCTCATTCCTCGTCCGTACCATGTCTTTTTCCGTTCGTTTCTCCTCCGCCCTGCGCGCCTGGCCTGCCCTGGCCGCCGCACTGGCTGTTCTCGTTTCCGCCCCCTCTGTTTTCGGCTGCGCCAGCTGCGGCTGCATGCAGGGCCCGGGTTACACCCCTGGCTGGGAAAGCCAGGGCCTGGCCTCCACCGATGGCTTCCGCTTCGACTTCCGCTACGATCTGCTGAACCAAAACCAGCTGCGCAGCGGCTCCGGCACACCTGCCACCTGGCCCATCGCCCCGCATGAGCAGGAGGTGTACACCAAGACGCAGAGCCTGAACATGACCTTTGACTACAGCAAGGGGCCTTGGGGTGTGAACTTTCAGGTGCCCTACATGGAGCGCAGCCACGCCACCAACGGCTTCAACTACAACGGCACCGACGATGGCACTTCCTACAAGACCGGCTTTGGCGACATGCGCCTGATCGGCCGCTACATGGGCGTGCTGAAAAACCGCAGCCTCGGCCTTCAGCTGGGTCTGAAGCTGCCCACCGGCGAGTTCCGCCAGACCTTCAATGGCGGCGCCATCGCAGGCGATCCTCTGGACCGCGGCCTGCAGCTGGGCACTGGCACCACAGACATCATCGTGGGCGCTTACCACTTCGCCAATATCGCCAAGGACTGGAACTACTTCTCCCAGATCGTGGCAGACCTGCCGCTGGCCAGCCGTGAGGGCTACATCCCTGGCAATTCTCTGACCGCCAATCTAGCGATCCGCTACCACCGCTTCCAGCGCTTCATCCCGCAGTTGCAGTTCAACGGCCGCTTCATTGCACGGGATCATGGCATCAATGCGTCTCCAGACGACAGCGGCGGTACCACGATCTATGTGAGCCCGGGCTTCACGGTGAACTTCACCAAAAACATCTCCAGCTACGTGTTCTTCCAGCTGCCCATCTATCAGTACCTCAATGGGTACCAGCTGGCGCCGTTCTACACCCTCTCGGTGGGCACGCGCTTCATGTTCTGAGGCTTTTTCCGCCGCGGTGCATCAGAGGGGACATGCCCCTGCACCGCGCTCGTCATGCTCCCTGCTCAGGGCCGTGACATCCCTTTCTGGTGAACAGTGTTGCGCAGCGCGAGCTGCGTTTCCATCAGACGCTCCCGCTCGGCCGGTTTCCGGGCGGGGGCGACAAATTTCCCTCTTCGCCGCATCAGCCCTCTGCTGGTGCCAGTCGCATGCTCCGCCGCATCACACGTCTCTGTATCATTGCCGCCCTGGTCTTTTCCATCGGGCTGCACTGGGTCGTGTTGCAGTCGGTCGCCTGGGCGGGCATGCTCGTGACTTATACTGTGCAGCAGGGCTCCCTCCTCACGGGCGTGAGCCAGACCTTTGACAACGAGCATCCCTGCCCGCTCTGCCATGCCATTAAAAAGGGCCGGACGACCGAGAAGAAAAAAACTCCCCCGAAAGAGCCCGTGCTGGAGATGGATCTGGCTCTCACCTTTCCAGCCCGGATCATCCTGACTCCGCCCGCACCTGTCCTGGCTACGTTGCCAGAGTTTGCCCAGGCCATTGCGCGCCGCATCCGGCCGCCCAGGCCTCCGCCACGATGTGGAGGCCATTCCTTTTCTCTGGGTTGAGAACCGCAGGCGCATCCGTCCCCATTTGGGGTTCTTGAGGGTGCGTCTGTGGCCCGCCATTCATGGCGCAGCAGGGCCTCATGGCCTGTGCGCCATGCGGCAGGCAAAGCCCCCTCCCTTCTTCACCTCAGACAACGCGCACCGTCATGCCATGGCCGGACACTCATGGCTGAGGGTTTCCACACCTGTGCCCTGTCTCATTTTTTCGCTTCATCCATTCAATGTCTGATTATTCTTTTCTGCCACGCATCTCACGTGCCGGGCTTCTCACTGCGGCAGCCCTGTTCGCTGCCACGTCCGCTTTTTCTCAATCTGCCCCTGCTGCGCCTGCAGCACCCAGGGTCAAAGCCAAAACCCAGGCCCCGGCCAAGCCTGCCGCCACCGCAGCCGACCTCGCCCGCCAGGAATCCAAGGAGCTGCCGGAGATCCTCATCACCGCGCAGACAGACCCCTACCTGGCACCGTATGCCAACACCACCACACGCTCGGACATCCCGCTGCGCCAGCTGCCGCAGTCAGCGCAGGTCATCACCCGCAAACTGATGGACAACCAGCTGACACAGCACCCCGGGGATGTGGTGAAAAACTTCAGCGGCGTGGTGGGCAACGACTGGCGTGAAATGAACAACACCCAGTACTACATCCGCGGCTTTCAGTCCGCGCCGTATCTGGACAGCTTCCAGCTCTACTACCCTGGACCCGCCTCGGAGACGCTGATCAACACCGAGCGCGTGGAGGTCGTCAAAGGCCCCACGGGCACGATGTTTGGCGGCGCGGCTGGCGGCCCTCTGGGCGGCCTGCTGAACTTCGTCTCCAAGCGGCCGGAAAAAGAGGCCCATTACATGGTGGGCATGAGCGCAGGCACCTGGGGCTCCTATGGCAACATATGGGATGTGAACCAGCCGCTGGATGACAAAGGCCGCATTCTCTTCCGCATCACCGGAGATGTGCGCGACACACGCGATGTGAACGCGTACATCAAAGGCCATCTCACCAGTTTCTTCCCCACGCTGGCCATATCCCTCAGCGATGACACCACGCTGACGCTGCGCGGCCGCTACTCCGACCGTTCCATGACGGACTACAGCGGCCTGCCCGGCGCTGGCACGGTGAGCCCCGGAGGCTTCACCTTTGGCCGCTATGACATCTTCCGCGCCGAGGGCCAGCCCGCCAGCTCATCAAAAACACGCAGCCTGAACGCCGAGCTGAAGCACAGCTTCAACAGCGACTGGAACGTGATCCTCGTGGCCAACTTCATCGACATGAACTTTGACCAGTTCTCGGTGTTCCCCACCTTCTTTGGCGCGCCCTTCGGCTCATTGTACCCGGTGGACTCCGGCACGCTGCTGCAAAACATGCACTCGTTTGCCTTCAATGCGCGGGTGAACGGCAAGTTTGAAACCGGTGCACTCAAGCACAGCCTGACCACGGGGATGGACTTTGACCAGACCACGGACAACGGCGTGATGCTGGTGAACCCGTTCATCGGCATCATCGACATGAGCAATCCTGCCTACCCGGCCTGGGCAGGCGGCGGCCTGCCTTTTGCGGACCAGCACAACGACTACCAGACCATCGCGGGATTTGTGCAGGACCAGGTCACGTTTGCCGAGAAATTTCACCTCATGGGCTCGCTGCGCTACAGCCAGCTCAAAGTGCATGATGTGGACAACGCCGCATTCATCGACTCCCGCCTGAACGAGCACCGCCTCACCAGCCGCGCGGGCGCCTCGGTGGATGTGACGAGCTGGATGACCGCCTTTGCAGGCTGGGGCCAGGGCTTCCAGGCACCGGTGGGCGTGCCCATCGCAGGCGCGAAGAAAGTCATCAGCGGAGAGCAGATGGAGGCGGGGCTGAAGTTTGAGCTCAGCAAGACGCTGCAGGGCTCGCTGGCCTGGTTCCGCAATGAACGCACCAATGTGCCCGTCTCCACGGGGCTGCTCAGCGTGCAGTCCGGCGTGCAGCGCGCCTACGGCATCGAGGCGGACCTGATCTGGAAGCCGCTCGCCGGCTTCACTGTGCTGATGAACTACGCCTGGCAGGATGCCCGCATCGTCTCAGACACGACACTGCCCACCGGGGCCCGCCTGCCACGCATCCCGGAGCACACGGGGCGTGTGGCCGTGCGCTATGACCACAGCGAGGGCATGCTGCGCGGCTTTGGCATTGGCATGGGCGTGACGATGGGCACCTCCCGTGCGGGGAACTCCGCCAACACCTTCTCCACTCCGGCCTACGCCACGGTGGATGCGCAGCTGAGCTACACGCGCGGCCCGGCCACGGTCTCGGTCGGCATCCAGAACCTCTTCGACACACGCTACTACCAGCCGCAGGCATTCCTGGGCGGCTCCGTGGCTCCCAACGCGCCCTTCAACGTCTTCTGCCAGGCCACTGTGCGCTTCTAATCCCAAAGCCCGCACTCCATGAACACCGAGCGTCGTGAATTTCTACGCCAACTCACCTGCGTGCTGCCAGGCCTGGCCGCGCTGGCACAAACTACCAGCGCCCAGGCGGCCGCAGAGCAGCAGCCGCCAGCGCATGATATGTCCGCCATGCCTCCGGGCTGGGTGGGCAGCGAGGTCATCGTGCAGGTGCTCTACCCGCAGTTCACGGCGCTCGATCTCATCGGCCCGCATTACTTCCTGTCTTCCCTGATGGGGGCCAAAGTCCTGCTTGCAGCAAGGACAAAGGACCCCGTCAGCTCGGACACGGGCGTGAAGATCGTGCCGGACATCACCTTTGCTGAATGTCCGGAAAAGATCGACCTGCTCTGCGTACCCGGTGGCACGACAGGCACGCTTCAGGCCATGCAGGATGCGGAGACGATGGCCTTCATGCGCAAGGCAGGCGCTGCGGCCAGGATCGTCTCCTCCGTCTGCACCGGCTCGCTCATCCTGGGTGCGGCTGGCCTGCTGAAAGGCAGGAAGGCCACCTCCCACTGGCTGGTGAAAGACCTGCTGCCGCTCTTTGGCGCCACGCCCTCCGACGAGCGCGTGGTGGAGGACGGCAGGGTCATCACCGCAGCGGGCGTCACCGCAGGCATGGACTTCGGACTGCACATGTCCACGAAGTGGCGCGACCGCGACTACACGGACTGCCTGGCCCTGCTGGCGGAGTACGACCCCCACCCGCCCACCACGGCAGGAGACCCTGCCAAGGCACCCGCCAAAATCCGCAAGCTCATGACCGACATGCTGGCCGGCTTTCACCAGAAGGTGGAGGCCGTCGGCAAAGGTGGCTGAGCTTCATACACACATTTCCCCCAAACCCCACACACAAAAAACCCACATCACATCATCCATGAAAACACTCGTCAGACATCTCCTTGCAGCCGCATGCGTGCTGCCTCTCTCCAGCCTTGTTCACGCCGAAGACGCGACTGCGTCCATCTCACGCGGGCAGGCGGTGTACATGCAGGTCTGCTTTGCCTGCCACCAGCCCACCGGCATGGGCCTGCCGCCCATGTTTCCGGCGCTGGCCAGCTCCGACTGGGTCAATGCGAAGAAGCCTGACCGCATCATCCGCATGGTGCTGCACGGATTCACCGGCCCCATCACCATCAATGGCAAGCCCTTCACCTCTCCAGCACCGCTCATGCCCGCGCAGGGCAATGCGCTGAACGACATCCAGATCGCCGATGTGCTGACCTATGTGCGCAACAGCTTTGGCAACAAGGCCGATGCCGTGACGCCGGATCAGGTCAAGGCCATCCGCGAAGCCGAAAAGGCCCGCAGCGCCATGTGGACGGAGGCCGAGATCACCAAAATCCCCACCGAATAAACAACACCTCACTCATCCAATCTCATGTCCAAGAAATCATCTTCATCTGACAGGCTCGTCACTCTGGCCACCTACGGCATCGGCACGGCGATGGGCGGCGGCCTCTTCCTCATGGTGGCCACATTCATGATCGGCTCTTTTGTGGCGCTGCGGGCCAAACCCGCTGCTGCTGCGGAGGCGCCCGCGGCTCCGGCTGCCGCTGCACCAGCACCTGCGGCCACCCCCGCTGCCGCCGCCACGCCGCCTGCCTCTCCCGCCCCTGCGGCTGGCGGGGCGGATCTGCTGGCCACCGGCCAGCGCATCTACTCCACCGTGTGCATCGCCTGCCATCAGCCCACCGGTCAGGGACTGCCGCCCATGTTTCCGCCGCTGGCTGGTTCTGACTGGGTCAACGTGAACAAACCCGACCGCATGATCCGCATGGTGCTCCATGGGTTCACCGGCCCCATCACGATCAATGGCAAGCCCTTCGCCTCTCCCGCACCCATGATGCCACCGCAGGGTGGCGCGCTGAATGACCAGCAGATCGCCGGCGTGCTGACCTATGTGCGCAGCAACTTTGGCAACAAGGCCGGCCCTGTGACTCCGGAGCAGGTGAAAACCATCCGTGAGGCAGAGAAGGCCCGCACCGCGATGTGGACGGAGGCCGAGATCCTCAAAATCCCCGTGGAGTGATGCCATGACAAACGACACACCTCCACAAGCACCAGCGCAGGAGCAGCCCAGCATCCGCTACGAGTCGGCGGGGGCCGAGCACCGCGTCAGCACCGGCTCCTGGCTGCGCATGGCGTTGGGCATCGGCATGGCCGTGGCAGGCGTGCTGATGCTGGGGCGTCTGGCCAATCAGATGCTCCCGCAAAAGCCCCTGCCCGTGGTGGCGCAGATCCAGGGAGACCTGGAGGTGACAGAGCGCAGCGGCCAGATGGTCAAGCTCTCCGCCCTGCGCGGAAAGGTGACCGTGATGGCCTGCCTCTACACCGTGTGCCCGCACGGCTGCGCCGCCGTGGTGGACGCGATGAAAAAGCTGAACGCCGCGCAGCATGCACGGCCGGACTTTCATCTCGTCTCCATGGCCGTGGCACCGGAGCGGGACACCACCTCTTTTCTCAAAGCCTATGCCGAGGGCGTGGGGGTCAAAGCCACGGACCCCTGGTGGTTCATCACCGGGGAGCAGCAGCGCATCTGGGACTACATGACGCACGACCTGCACATGCAGGCCCCGGCTCCCATCCCGGAGGAAAAGCGCATCAATCCGCTGGACCTCTACGAGCACGATCTGCGCCTCGTGCTGATCGACCGCCAGGGCCGCGTGCGCGGCTACTACTCCGCCTTTCATCCGCAGCCCGAGATGGCCGCGATGATGAAGGAGCAGCTGGAGCGCGATGTGCAGCGCCTGCTGGACGACCCCTCCGCCTGATCTCACCCGCATACTCAAAGCTAATACAACCTAATACACACCCCAAATCCCATGAAACACATCCTCGCCCTCATTCTGAGCCTCACCGCCCTCATCTCCTGCGACGCCGGAGAGCCCGTCACCTTTCTCTATCAGGGGGAGGTGGCAGGCGTCATGTGCAGCGCCTGCTGCAACCACGTGGAGAGCGCCCTCTCCAAGCTGCAAGGCGTGCAGAAGGTAAAGGTGCTGCCCGCCAAGGACGGCGGCGTGCCCCGGCTGGAAGTCACCGCCACCAGCGCCACGCTGACCAAGGAAGATGCCGTGAAGGCCCTCGGCGACTACGCCAAGACCTACGACATCCGCAGCCTGAAGCTGGTGCAGAGCCGGTAAGCACCGAGCTCTCACGCAGGTGGCTGCTTGCCGAGCTTGCGCTGCAGCGTGCGGCGGTCGATGCCCAGCGCTGCGGCGGCATGCGAGATGTTGCCACCGCAGTCATGCAGCACGCGCTGGATGTGCTCCCATTCCAGCCGTGCCAGGCTGGGCACATCTCCTGCAACGGGGCGCGCTGAGGTGCCTCCGTGGCCTCTCAGCGCGGCCAGCACCTGATCCGCACCCGCTGGCTTGAGCAGGTAGTCATCCGCCCCCAGGCGCACGGCCTCCAGCGCGCCCGGGATGCTGCCATAGCCGGTCAGCACGATCAGCCGCACCTGCGGCAGCAGCTGGCGCAGCCCGGAGATTAGCGCCATGCCGTTGCTGCTGCCGAGGCGCATGTCCAGCACGATGCCATCCGGGCGTGCGGCCCGCGCCTCCGTCATGGCGGCGCTGGCGTTTGCGGCCTGGTGCACCTCGCAGCCACGCCGCTTCAGCGCCAGCGCCAGCGTGGTGCGGAAGCTCTCGTCGTCATCGATCAGCAGCACCTTCATCATTTCAAAGGAGGGGTGGAAGATGGCAGAGTGAGCGTGACGCACGCGCCGCCGGCGGGCAGGTTGCGCACCTGCAGGCTGCCGTGCTGCGCTGCCGCGAGACGCCGCACAAAGAAAAGGCCCAGCCCCATGCCAGCACCGGGCTCGCGGCTGCTGCGAAAGGGCTCGCCCCAGTGGCGCAGCATCTCATCGCTGAAGCCGGGGCCGTGATCCTGCACGGTGAAGCGCACGCCGTCCTCAGCGGTCTCCACATGCAGGGAGACGGGCTGCGGCTCGGCGGAGGAGAGCAGCGCATTGCGCAGCAGCACCAGCAGCGCCTCACGCAGGCCTGCACAGGCGATGCGGGCCTCACGCGCCTGCAGTGTGACTTTCACGCGCTCACGCTGATTCAGCGGGAGATCGCCCAAAGAGTGCGCCACCACATCCGCGACGCGGCACAGCTCGGCAGACTGGCCCGTGGCCTCCTGCCCCAGCTCGCGCAGGCGCATCAGCACCTCCTGGCATCGGGCGGCCTCACGCGCGATGATCTCCGCCACCTCCGGTGCGGGCAGCGTTTTCATCTCCTCCGCCGCCAGCGCGATGGTGCCCAGCGGGGTGGCCAGCTCATGCGCAAAGCCCGTGGCCAGCGCCGCCACGGAGAGAAAGCGGTCGCGGGACTCCAGCTCGGCACGCAGTCGTGCACGCTCCTTTTGCAGCCGGTGAGAGCGCCGCCGCAGGGAGAGCAGCAGCGCCAGAATGAAGATGCCCACCAGCACGATGGCCACGCCGCGCCCCTGCTGCAGCAGGGCCTCCGGCACGGCGGCACCACCCTGCATGTGCAGCGGCTGCGCATGCCGCCACAGCCAGCCGCAGCCCAGCGCCATCACAGCCCCGAGGCTGATCACCGCCGAAGAGCGCAGCGCCACCGCAGCCACGGTGAGCTGCACGAGGTAAAACAGCGCAAAGGGATTCTCCAGGCCGCCCGTCCAGTGCAGCAGAAAAGTGAGCGTGAATGCATCCCAAAGCAGCACATGGAAAAAGCCGCCGCTGAGGTGCGTGCCCAGCGCACGCGCCCACCATGCCAGCACCGCATTCGACACCAGCGTGATGCCCACCGCCATCCCGCAGGGCCACCACGGCACCTGCACGCCCAGCCATGCCACGGTCAGCAGCGTCACGCTCTGGCCGATGGCCGCCGTCCAGCGCAGCAGCACCAGCAGGCGGGAGGAGAGCTCCACACCCACCCAGACCTCGCTCAGGCCCAGCCAGCGCCGCCAGGGCGGCTGCGGGGCGGGAGGATGAGAGGCATGCGGCGGCATGCCCCACAGTGCAGCGGCATGCAGCACTGTCCAACAGCTGTGCCCATGCGGCTCAGGGGCTCGCTGGTTTCGGCGGGGTCCGTCTTGCATCACTTGGCAGCCGCAGCAGCGCCCTTGATCAGCATCAGCTCGGCGATCTTGCGCAGGTTGGCCTCTCCCAGGTGGATCATGGGCGGCATCTGCGGGAGTTCGGGGCGCTTTTTGCCAGGGGCCTTGGCCCAGGCGACGATGCCATCGGGATTGCCCGCGTAGATTTGCGCGATCTCGGTGAGCGGCGGGCCCACGAGCTTCACATTCGGCGCGTGGCAGGCGGCGCAGTTCATGAAGAGCTGCTCCGGGCTCTGCTCCGCCACCTGCGGCATGGCGGCATGTGCTTTGTTAAACTCGGCCAGCGCCGTGTAGTAGCGCTCTGTGCGCTCCTTGATCTGCGTCTTGTGCGCGGCCAGCGCGGCCTCCCGGTACACATGGCGTCCGCTGCCCATGCCCAGCACCACCAAGGAAAACAGCAGCACGATGAGCCAGTAACGGCTGCCAATGGTGGCATCCGGGCGCTTCAGCTCGCCAAAGAGCACCCACAGCGTCAGCAGGCCCAGGGATGCCCCGCTGAAGATGATCACATACACCTGCGTGGTGATGCCCGCGGACGGCAGGGTGAAAAGCAGCAGCGGCCCCAGTACAAACTGCGCGAGGGTGACGCGCGCGCAGATCGTGTAAAAGAAACGGCGCAGCTCAGGCCGTGTGAAGCCGTCGAGATGCGAGAAGTCGGAGCCCTGGCGTCCGAGCCACCCTGCCAGAAAGAGGCCCGTCATGGCCAGGCTGGCCGCCATGAAGTGCAGGTAGCGCGGCAGCACATTGCCGATGCTCAGAGCGGAGAAGAATCCCTTCACCTTCTCCCATTCCGAGGGGATGAGCATCAGGTTCACATTGGCCAGAAAGATGAGCGGGATGAAGAGAAAGAGCAGCGCTGCAGCGATGCCCGTGAGCTGGTGCAGCGTCTTGCGGCCGCCGGTGGTCCAGCTGTCCCAGGTGTACTTGTGCAGGTAGGTCAGCAGAAAGGCGGTGATGACCAGCGGCACGATGAGCAGCCACGCGTGGCCGGTCAGCGCATTGGCCGAATACCACTGCATGGTATAGAGCAGGTTGATGCACAGCAGCGGGCCGATCCCCATCACCACCGCCAGGCTTTTGTTCACCGTGATCGTCTGCGCGATCTCATGCGCCAGGGCATCCCAGCGCTTGTTCTTCAGCCCCAGCCACTCCAGCACGACGACGAGCACGGAGCCGCCGACCATAAGATTGACGAAGAGGATGTGGACGAGAAAGAAGACCACCAGGCAGAAGACCAGCAGCCATTCCGGTACGGGGAGCGGCAGCGGCAGATCTCGGGGTACGGGAGTGGCGGCGAGGAGGGCGTTCATGATGGCGTGGAGATCAGCGTTGGGGTTGGGTTTCGGCGGTCATCGCGGGGCCCTTGGGCAGGGGGGAAAAGGAGATGCCCTCGGTCTGCGCACCGTGCAGGGTTTGCGGTTTGGCGCGCAGCTGCTGGATGTAGGCCACCAGCGCCTCGGCCTCCCTGTCGTTTCCAGGGAAAGGCGGCATGAAGGTGCGGGTCTGGTGCATGCCTTTGATGAAGAGCGTCATGCCGACGCTGTCCCAGGGCTTGTCCGCGCCGTACATGGCGGTAAATTTGTCCAGCACGCTGTTGAGGCCGGTGGTGCTGTGGCAGCGGGAGCAGGCCAGCATGAAGACGTCCTGCCCGCATTCCAGTTTGTTGGCCTCCGTCACCTCACGGTGCTTTACATACGTGGCGTGTTTCAGGATGCCCTCGCTCTGCAGGTAGGCCAGCTCGTCCTTGTGCACACCGTTGGAGTACATGTACTCGCCGATGACCCAGGGCTTGCGCATGAACTCGCGTGCGCGCTCAAAGTGTCCCAGCATCCAGATGCCCATCACGCTGGGGATGAGCAGCGCCCAGCGTGGCACGGTGAAGATGTCGCTCAGGCCGCCGAGGGCGATGACCACAAAGGTGGCCACCGTCCAGCCCAGCAGGCTCTGAAACTGTCCGTGCCAGCTCATGAACTCCTGCGTCAGCAGCGCCACGGAGCTGTTGGCCTTCATGGTTTCGGGCACGCAGTTCCAGTACCAGGTGCCAAAGAGAAACACCCCCAGCATGCTGATGAGCACCACATGGGACATGCGGTACACGATCCAGCGCCGCAGACGCCACGGGCGGTCGTCTCCGCTGGAGGATTTCTTGGTGAAAAAGAAGGCGGTGAACCAGATGAAGACCGCCGCCGTCATCAGCGCAAAGAAGGTTCGGAAGCCCAGCTGCGGCGCGTAAAGCGGATTCGTCATCGCATCGATGAAGGCGCGCGTCTGGTTCCACACGCCCGGCTTCATCATGAAGCCCAGCACTGCCACGATCAGCGCCATCGTGAGCCAGGACATGATGCTCAGCGCCACGCCGATGCGGATGTGCTTCTTCTTTTTCTCCGGCGTGTCCGCTTTCTTCCAGGTGAGAAACCACCACATGATCAGCACCACCTCGCTGATGAAGACGAGCCACTCCGCAAACCAGCCCCAGAAAAACACCCGCAGCAGCGAGCCGATGGCAAACGGCGCAAAGAGCGAGGTGGAGAGCCAGATGCCCACCCCCGTCAGCGCGCCCACCGTGGTGGTGACGATGAAGACAATGAAGGTGATGCGATACGCGAGCCGGTCGATGTCAGGCCGGTTGTTCTTGTGCGCCCACCACTCCATCCACGTCAGCAGCGGGTATGCACCCACGGCCAGGGGATGATTGATGAGCACATGCAGGCTGGCGATGAGGCCGATGATGAGTCGGCCGCCCGCGAGGTGGTCCATGTAAAAGGAGGGAAAGTCCATGCGGACTCATCGCCCCCGGCCGGTGCGCTGAAAATGTGGCGAAATGCCGCACTGCATTCATTCAGGCCGCAGGTGGCAGCGGCTGGAAAGCAGGCCCGTGCTTGTCTTGACACATGGGATCGTTCTTCCATACTCGCCGCCGATGTTTTCCGCCGCACCCCCCGCTCTGTCTCTGCGCCATGTCCTGGTGCAGCGCGGAGTTGTGCTCATGCTGTGCCTCACGCTGGGCCTGCAGTGGACGCTGCTGCAGGGCATCGCGTGGACGGAGATGTTCATCTCCTTTGCGCAGCAGGGTTCGGTGATGGAGGCGGTGGAAAAGACCTTTGACGGGCGGCATGCCTGCCCCCTGTGCCTCAAGGTGAAGGAAGGCAGCCAGCATGCCGAAAACAACGGCCAGCCCCCCGAAGAAGATGACACCAAGAAGGATCTGGATGCCAAGGACACCGCCGCCGTGCTGGTGAGCCACACGGTGCTGCGACCACCTGCGGCTGAGACGCTTTCCTTTGCACTGCTGCATGCGGTGCCGGTCAAACGCAACGAGATGCCGGAGCGGCCCCCGCCACGACGCGGACTGGTCTGAACCCGGAACCACGCAGCCCTCCCACCCGGCGGGCTGCGGGATTGCCCCCTCCTGCACCAGGTGCACACAGCCCTGGTCCACCCCTGCGCACACGCTGCGAATCGCGGCGGTGCCACAAGCATCTCGTTATTCCATGAAATCATTCTCTTTTCTCTTTTTGCTAGCCCTCCCCGGCGCTGCGCTCTCGCAGTCTGCCAAACCCACGACCCCCACGACGACAGACCTCAAGGAAGTCGTCATCACCGCGAAAAAAGACTCCCCTTCCCTCACAGTTCCCAGCCTGGAGCTGCGCAGGGAGCAGATCGCCCAGTCCGTGCCCGGCGGCGCGGGTGTGGTGGATGCGGAGTTTTACAAACGCGGCCGCGCCTCCACGCTGAAGGACGCGCTGGACTTTGCCCCCGGCGTGCTGGTGCAGTCGCGCTTTGGCGCGGAGGAGTCGCGCATCGCCATCCGTGGCTCGGGCATTCAGCGCACCTTTCATGGCCGTGGCATCTGGACCATGCAGGACGGCATGCCGCTGAACCTCGCTGACGGTGGCTTTGACATGCAGGCCCTGGAGCCGCTGGCGGCGAACTACATCGAGGTCTTCCGTGGTGCCAATGCGCTGCAGTACGGCTCCTCCACACTGGGTGGTGCCATCAATTTCATCTCCAACACCGGCTACACCGCACCCGCCAGCCAGGCGCGTGTGGAGGTGGGCAGCTTCAACACCTATCGCGGGCAGATCTCCTCCGGCTTTGTGAGCGGAAAGACGGACATGTATGTGAGCATCACCGCCTCTCATACCGACGGCTTCCGCGACTGGAGCAAGCAGGAGAGCTTCCGCGTGTTTGCGAACATCGGCACCAAGATCAGCCCGAATCTGGAAAACCGCCTCTACATCACCTATGTGGACAGCAATTCCCAGCTGCCCGGAAACCTGACGAAGGCGCAGATGATGGCCAATCCGCAGCAGGCCGCCCCTGGCTCCTTTCTGCCCACCGTGGCCGGTGGCGCGGGCTATCAGGAGCGCGACTACCGCCTCTTCCGCCTGGCCAACAAGCTGACCTACAGCGACGGCGCGGACAACACCCTGACGCTAAGCACCTTCTGGTCGTGGAAAGATCTGAACCATCCCATCTTCCAGGTGGTGGATCAGATGAGCAACGACCTCGGCTTTGATCTCCGCTACGATCATCGCGGCAGCCTGCTCGGCATGGAAAACACCCTGACCGTGGGCACTGGCTTCATGTATGGAAACACGCGCGACAACCGCTTCTTCAACGTGGGCGGCACACGCGGCGCGCAGGTGGGTGCCTACCGGCTGCAGGCCACGAATTTCAACTTCTACTTTCAGGACAAGCTGAAGCTCACGGACAAGCTCTCCTTTCTGGCGGGCGCGCAAGTGGCCTATGCCTCGCGCGATTTCAAAGAGCTGCAGACCTTTGGCGGCGTGAATCCTCCGGGCCAGTTCACCGGCCTGCCCAACCTCATCAACAACAGCGACCGCCTGGAGTACTGGGGCTTCAGCCCCAAGCTGGGCCTGCTCTATGAGGTGGATGCCAAGACGCAGATCTACTTCAATGCCAGCCGCAGCTTTGAGCCGCCCTCCTTTGGCGAGGCCACCCCTGCGGGCAATGGCATCCTGCCGCTCAAGGCGCAGACCGGCACCACGCTGGAGATCGGCACGCGCGGCCAGCGCGACCGCGTGTCCTGGGACTTCAGCTACTACTACGCATGGCTGGAGCGCGAGCTGCTCGGCCTGGGCTCGCCCATCCTCAGCCCCACCACCACCGTCAATGCGGGCAAGACGATCCATCAGGGCATCGAATTTGGCCTGAACGTGGACGTGCTGCGCAATCTGGCGTACTCCTCCGACCGCCTGGTGCTGAACCAGAACTTCCTCTGGAGCGACTTCCGCTTCAACAAGAGCGCTGCGTATGGCGACCGCCTGCTGCCGGGCTACTCGCCGGTGTACTACCGCGCACAGCTCCTGTATGAGCTCCCCTGCGGCTTCTACGTGGGCCCCACGCTGGAGTGGTCTCCCTTCAAATACGCCGCCGACCTGGCGCGCACCACCTTTGCCGATCCGTATGCCCTTCTCGGCATGAAGCTGGGCTACCGCACCAAGAAGGGCCTGTCCTTCTATTTTGAAGCGCGCAACCTCACCAACGAGATCTACAGCCCCACTGTGAACGTGGTGACGAATGCCACCACCCCCGGCAGCACCGCTGTCTTCCTCCCCGGAGACGGCCGCAGCTTCTACGGCGGCGTGGAGTGGAAGTGGTAAGCGCATGCCCCCCCGTAGGACGGGTGTGGCGCAAGCCCGCCCGTCTCAGTGGAGCGCGGAATTTATTCCGCAGCACTCGGCAACAAATACAGCTCAGCATTCCACCCACACCTCCTCCACGCACGGCATCACCCTGTTTGCCGATGCCGGCGCTCAAGCTCGACCCACAACCTATTTGCCACCTGCTGCGGAATAAATTCCGCGCTCCCCGAACCTCATCCCCGCCCCTCTCATGAACTCACGTCTCATTCGCAAACTCCACCGCTGGCTCGGCCTGGTCTTCAGTCTCTCCGTACTCATCGCCTCCGGCAGCGGGGTCATTCATAACGTCATGACCCGCACGCAGTCGCCACCACCGCAGGCACGCCCCTCTGGCGGCGGCATGGATGTGAATGCCATTAAGATCACCGTAGCCGAGGCCGTCTCCAAACTGCCCGGGGACAAACCCGAGGTGCAGGCCGTGAACCTGCGCGGCATCGGCGGCCAGCCCTGGTACCAGATCTACACCAAAGCCACGCGCGGCCCGCAGTACGTCAGCGCCGTGGACGGCCGGGTGGACGCCGCCATGGACGAAGCCTACGCCGCCGAGATCGCGCGGAATTTCCTGGCCGGAGCCGCCGTGAAGAAGACGGACTTCCTCACTGCCTTTAACACCGAATACATCAACATCTTCCGCATCCTGCCGGTGTACCGCTTTGATGCCGGAGATGCCCTGGACACCCGCGTGTACGTCTCCACCACCACCGGCAGCGTGACCCGCCACACCGACCGCCAGCGCCAGTTTGAGGCCACCATCTTCACCAACTTCCACAAGCTCGGCTTCATCCCCGACAAAGACACCCGCGACGTCGTCCTGACCCTGCTCACCGCAGGCACCTTCCTCGTGGCCTGCCTGGGCGTGGCGCTATTCTTTATCACAAGACCAAAGAAACGATGAAAAGCTGCGGCTTCTGCTTACGATTCTGCATCATGCGCCGCTCCATCCTCTCCGCCCTCGTCGTTTTGCTCTCCGCCAGCCTCCTGCATGCGCAGGCGCCCACGGCCGAGCTGGTCTCCGTGGAAAAAATCTGGGACAAGGCCCCGCACAATGCCTTCACCGACCTGGCGCGCTTTCAGAACCTCTTCTACTGCTGCTTCCGCGAAGCCGACTCCGCCACCAAGGGCGATGGCACCATCCGCCTGCTCGTCTCCTCCAGCGGCAAGACCTGGGTGGAGCAGGTGACCCTCAGCGAGCCCGGCACCGACCTGCGCGACCCCAAGCTCATCATCACCCCCGATGACAAGCGCCTCTACCTCCTCTGCGAAGGCGTCTCCCCCACGCTGGGCCGCCAGCCCCGCTACGCCACCAGCATGGACGGCAAGGTGTGGACCCCGCTGCAAAAGCTACTGGCCAAAGGCGACTGGCTCTGGCGCGTGGCCGTGAATCCGGCGGACAAGCGCTTCTACGGTGCCAGCTTCAACATCCACCCCAGCTCCGGCGGCCCCGCCCCTGAGAAAGAGTGGTCACTCAAAACCTACGCCAGCACCGACGGCAGCGTGTGGCAGCTCTCCTCCATTATGCAGGTGCCCGGCCAGCCCGGAGAAACGACCATCCGCTTTCTCAAAGACGGCACCGCGCTGGCCCTCGTGTCCCGCCAGGGCGCAGACCGCAAAGGCGTGATCGGCACCGCCAAGGCCCCCTACCGCGACTGGACCTTTGCCGCCACCGGCCTCCCGCTCGGCGGCCCGAACTTCATCGAGCTGCCCGATGGCAAGCTCATCGCCGCCTCCCGCGGCTTTGGCAAAACCCCCGGCCCCCACACCGTCCTCTTTGCCATGACGCCCACCAGCCTCACCCCCATCCTCGAACTCCCCAGCGGCGGCGACTGCTCCTTCCCCGGCCTCTACTGGCACGAAGACGAACTCCACGTGACGTACTACAGCAGCCACGAAGGGAAGGCGGCGATCTATTATGCGAAGGTGAAGGTGAAGTAGAGGGCGGAATATCGGCCCTCGACAACCGTACCCGGTACATTATCTTTAAACCATGAGCCAGACGCTGGATCACATCAAACAGGAGATCAAAACCCTCCGGCCCGCCGAGCGTTTTGATCTCTGGCGCGATCTGACCCAGGAGTTCGACCCGCCTGCAGCCGAGAGCGAAGACGAGATCTCTGCTCAAGCCGAGTGGGACAAAGCAATTGATGCCCGTGTGAAGGAGATCGAGGAAGGCAGAGTGGAGCTCGTCTCCGCTGATGAAGCCATCTCCCGCGTCCGTTCCAGGCTGGCTGCCCGCCGTGCTGGTCTCACGCCCGCAGCATGAAGCTGGCGGCCATGCATCCTGCTGCCGAGCAGGAGTTGAAAGAGGTCACCGACTACTACGCGCCCATTGATCCAGACCTGGCTGATGCCTTCGTGGACTGCTTCAAATCCTACACACCGCACACCCGCTGCATTTCAGCAGCAAAGGCACCTCACGCCGGGCCAATCTGAGACCGCAGTTCGGCTAATACTACCTGCCCTTAATGATCTGGAAGGAGCGCGTGGTCATCCTCGCCATCGCTCACGCCAAGCGCCGCCCGTATTACTGGCGAAACCGCATCGGCGAATCGAAAGAGATGTTCTGATCAGCCTCTCCCCCATCCTCGAACTCCTCAGCGTGCGCGTCGGCACACAGGCCTTATCCCGGTTGAAAAACAGCCGCTGGCTGATAATATCCGCCCATGGCCACCGACGCCCTAGACATCACCAGCGTCCTGCAAAGCGTGCTCTCCATGCCGAGGCCGGAACGCTCCTACCTCGCAGAGCGCCTTCTGCTGAGCCTGGAGGAGGACGAAGAGATGCCGCCACACTGGCGCGAGGAGATGGACGCCCGCGTGCAGCGGCGCGAGCGTGGTGAAACATGCTCCTACACCCACGAGGAAGTCATGGCAGAGCTTGATGCGGCCATCGCGTGATGCGCCTGATCTACACCGCCGAAGCCAGGCTCGAAATCACCGACGCCGGGGGCCTACTACCGCCGCATCAGCCATGAGCTGGCCCGGGAGTTCAAGCAGCAGCTCACAGCCGCCTTGGAGGCCATCAGGCGCAATCCAGACACCTGGAGCAGACTGGACGACAAGTACCACCGCAAGCTCCTGCAACAGTTCCCCTATGGTGTGATCTACCATCTGCCGGAGGCCGGGTGCTTCGAAGTGGTGGCCATCATGCACCTCCATCGCGAGCCCGGTTACTGGCGGGGCCGGAATCAGTGAAGCGGAACCTTCCACCGCTCACCCCTACCTGAGCCGGTACTTCTGCAGGCGGCTGTTCGGCTTGTCAGGCAGCGTGCGTTCGTTCAGCCCGGCGTCCAGCGCGGGCTGGAGGTAGTTTTGGCGGAAGGTAGGCCGGTGGGAGAGACCCAGCTTCTGCATGCACTCCAGCGCGCTCACGGGCTTCGCGCCCATACACCTGAGCCGGGCCTTGACTTGGTCGGTGGCGGTGGCTTCACGCAGCGCCTGCAGCAGCGCAGAGAGGAGAAATTCGGTGAAGAGCGTGGAGTTCCCCTGCTTGTCAGAGGCAGCCAGTACCTGATAGTACTCGGCCTGGCGTTCGCGGATCACTGTCTCCACCGGCAGGTAGGCCAGAAGGGGGGGCATTGGTATATTATTAATCCGGCAAATAGATAGCGC
>DDFC01000023.1 GCA_002336895.1 Verrucomicrobiaceae bacterium UBA1938
TTCAAAGTTAATAACAGGCTCTAACGTCGACTCCATGATTCATCATGACTTGACGAATAGAGTTTTCCAACTGTGGCACGAGCAGGTGCGATGAAATCACAAAGTCACCGTGCATGCCCGCATGAATTCCTTTTAAAAAGATCGCCTCATGACCTTCTGGCACAAAAGGATTGTCTTTCACCATGAATTCCAAATCACCCAAGCTTGGGAAATGCTCATGGAGTATTTGGAATCTCGCTGGTTCAATATATCCTAGTGCACGTAGACTCCAATCTATTTGAGCAGCCTGACTGAACATTTCCTGCTCCATCTCATCCTCATACTCATCGGGACTGACAGAAAGAAGCCCTTTACGCCGAAGCACCACACGCCCAGCGTCGTCCATTATGGACGCACCGAATAAGTGAACCAGTGGATGTTTTTTTGCGAGTTCCTCGATTCGTCGCCTCAAATCAGCTGGATTGGACAAGACTGTGCCGAAAGCGAAACGCAACAATGCTGTCCGAAGGTCTTTCCCAGCAACATGCTTCTCAGCTGCCCGCACGCAAGGTGTGATGTCGTGCTCCATATGATGCTCCGACATCTCGCTTCCAATCTGTGATTGATACTCTGTCAACTTTGTCTTGAGTGCTTCGATGAGGGCTTTCTCCTCCCCAGCCCTGCGAAGCGCCTCAATCCCTCTAGCTTGAAACTCGGCGGCGACCATGAAGCTAGCGTGGGATCCGCCCAACCTTTGCTCAGCTTCTCGAATATGTGTCCACGCTGCTTTTTTTGCACAACGTGCAGAATCATCTGGCTTCTTGTTCTTGTGATATAGCGTGGCAGCCACTTCCCAATATGCCCTAGCTCGATCCCAATCGGTACTCGATTCCGCCCGCTGAGCGACTTCTTCTGCCAGCGTGATCACTTCGAAATCATCTCCACCCCGAAAATCGATATAAACTTGCATGAAATGCTGAAGACGAAAGCTCTCGTCAGCAGTGCGACGTTTGATAGTAGCCATGAGTTCATAGACTGCCCTTTCAAAAAGTGGTTTGCTCCTCCCCAACATTGATGCAAGCGTCAGCGCCCGGAAGTGAGCATCACGCGCGGCGTGCCAAGTGTGTTCGTTATCGAGTTCACCAACGGAAGCCAGATAGTATTCGGAGGCTTCTTTTGCGTCATTGTGATTTTTCCTGCATACCCAAAGCACATCAAAAAGACGCGCCTTCAATATGGGGCAGTTGACTTTGGCAGTAATAATTCGAATCGCATCTAGTTCATTTTGATCCAAATCATCTGGAATGGGCGAACGTCGACCATCTATAATCATCATCGCCCGATATGGGCGGGATCGTTCAGCAAAGGTCGGATAAAAACCCGTAACAATGGATAGGAGTCGTAATGCGTCCGCCTCAATCACTAAACCCGCCGCCCGTGCCTCAGTGGATGCATTGGAATAATCATGACTGCGCGTTGAGCAATCTGATCTTCCGGACGAAGGCAGGAGGGATTCAACATCGACATTAATCAACTGCGCCAGTTCGTGTGGAAAGTAATTTGCCATCTTTTATCTATTAGCATGCCAAGACGAATGACAAAGTTCGTTATCGTTTAATCACTGGGCTTTTAAGTCCCATCCCGCAAGAGGAAGCCCCGCCATTTTCTGGCGGGCTCCAAGCAATATTCCCGATACAAAATTGCCTCACTTGGTTGACGATGCTCATAATGACGATCAAGCTAAATGTAATGAAGTTACAGCAAACCTGCTGGCAATCACGGATGACATCACCGCTTTTTTAATGCGTATTACAAAAGTCGAAGCCGAAAAAAACAAATGAAAATATTTTTATGCTCTACCTCATTTGATCTCGAGGACCTCCGAGCCTTAGTAGTGGATCGATTCCGGAACAGGCATGAGTTCATCCATTTTGAGGATGCCGCATTCCCATCCCGTCGTGGATTACACTCTCACGACCAATGCATTGAGGCAGTTAAACAGGCCGATGTGGTCATCTGCATCATCGATCGGCGCTACGGTGGTCACTATCGAGGGACAAGATTGTCAGATTTCCCCGACCAGACTGTTAAAATTAAATTCAAGGTCGAAAATGAGAATAGGACTGTAGATGCAAAGATTCTAACGAGAGATCTCAGCATTTCATGGTGTGAATTGCTCACTGCGTTTCGTGAAGAAAAATATGTGATCACGTTCGCTCGCAAACGCACCATGGACGAAAAGGCAACGCGCCGGAAAAATCAGGGAGTCGCTGATTTCAAGCCAGCGCACGTCGAAGACGTCCGAGTTTTTGACCTTTTGGATTGGATCACCAAACAACCGAAGGACAACTGGATCATTCCCTTTGACAACGCGGTGGATTTTCTTGCCAAACTGGAGAAATGGCTCGCCGTCGCGGATGCTTCAATGGTGATACCTGCAACACAGGAATCTAGAGGCAACAAACCGATCATTGTTGTCGTGGAAGGGCAGGTAGACGCCCTAGTCGTCAGAGTGATTGCCAGCAAGTACGTGGTAAACCGAACAGTTTCCTTCGTTGTAGCCCAAGGAAAGCGCGCCCTTTTAGGGAACTTGAAAATCTACACCAAAGCCTTCCATGACGCTGCTGGAATAATTGTCCTTGCTGATGCCGATACAGAAAACGCGGCAGACATCGAAGCCCAGAGGGTGCAATTTAATCAAATCATTGGCGAGTCCGAACGCACCGATACAAAAGTTGTTTTTGCAGTGCCCGAAATAGAGACATGGCTCGGAGAGGCTGGTATCAAACTGAGTCAAATACACAATCACAAAACGTTGCACGACATTCTCTATCGCTTCCAGGAAGAAGTAGAACATAGAAAGTTGGCAGTCCCGTCACTGGCTGAATTTATAGCTATGCTAATAGACCTAGACACGAGTCATGAAAGCTAGGTCGAAAATGGGGTCAGGCAAATAATTGAAAAATTTAATACACCTAAACATGCACTAACCGGCGGCTAGTTCAAAAGGTCCCTTCGCCCCTCGCTAGCTTGTTAATAGGCTCTCTTCCCGTCCAGCCGAAGCCACGTTCCCATGCGGTTACATCCCTTGATCCCCCGCCAGCCGCTTTTAAAGGCAGAAAGGCACAACCTCAGAACGTCCGCCAGCGGCAATCTCCAGAAATCCGCCCCACCCCGGAGCAGCGACACACGCGTGCTCAGTCATATCCACCAGCAAAGATCTTCTGTCATTCCGGACTCAGCAGCTCCCACGGAAAATCGCCAGGAAACGACTTCTTGATCCTCGCCCTCTCCTCGGGATCAGGCACATCCGTGCGGCTCATGTCGATGATCACATGCCAGCCCACATAGATTCGTTTCAGGTAGTGGATGTATCCCATGTCCGGCAGAAAGGCCGGAATCGCATCTGTGCCATCTTCAAATTCCGGCGAGCATTCAACCAAGCAGTAATCACCGCACACCTTCAGGCACTCGATCTTCAGCACAATCGCCTTGGGCAGCTTCTTCTCAGCATATTTTCGACTCCCCATTCGCCCAAGCTCCAATTCAAAGAGCCTTTCTCTGCGGTCTTCCAATCTCTCGCGGTGCAAATCCCCCATCCGCCCGCCTTCCGCTACAACCTTCCGTGTATTCAGTTCATTCCGTGGTTAAAAAACTCTGCCCACATGACCCCGCCGCTGCACCATGCAGCCCTCCCGGTCTCCTCAGTCCCCAACTTTTTTGCGTTTTTTTGCGCCTCTTTGCGGCCACTCTTCTCCCGAACTCAAACCCCAACGCACTTGACCGCATGGCACAAAAGATGTTCCCCTCCCCGCATGCCTGACTCCCCAGCCGCACCTTCTTCATTAAAGCAGACCATCCTGCGCGGGGCCGTCCTCGCCCTCTTCTGCTGGGCCGTCGGCTGGATGGCCATGACCAAGCTCGCCCTCGGTGTCGTCGCAGGCTGCGTCATCGGCGGGGCCACCTTCGGCATCGGCCTCTACGCCATCGCCAATCTCAAAGACGCCCCCGCCGGACTCTGGGTCACCTTCGGCCTCAAGCTCCTCAGCGTCACCGGCTACAAAATCATGATGGTCGTCATGGTCTCCTACCTCATGAAAGACTGCGGCCTGACCGATGCCGAAGCCCAGCACGGCTACCTGCTCCTCGGCCTCCTCATGTCCAGCAGCACCCTGCTCGCCGGAAGCATCACCGATGCCATCGGCCTTCGCCGCACTCTCACCATCGGCGTCTCCCTCGCCGTGCTGGCGCGCCTCATCATGATCTCCGTCTCCCAGCCCTGGCTGGCCCTCACCGCAGGCCTCATCCCCGTGGCCGTGGGAGAGGCCCTCTGCACCCCCGTGCTCGTGGCCGCCACGCGCAAGTTCAGCACCTCCGAGCAGCGCAGCGTCGCCTTCTCCGTCTTCTATGCCCTGCTCAATCTCGGCTTCATGGCCGGATACTTCATCTTCGACGGCATCAAGCAGGGCGGCGGCGGCGGCTCCACCATCCACCTCTTCGGCGGCGACCACAGCATCCAGCGTGTCCTCTTCGCCGTCAGCGCCGGCATCGAGCTCCTCATGCTCCCCGTCCTCCTCCTCCTCCGCGAGCGCGAAGCCCCCGGCGAAAACGCAGGCGACTCCGCTCATGCGCAATCGCTCACCGTGATGGGCGCGGTCAAAAAATCCGCCCATCTCTTCTCCATGCTGCTCAAGCATCCAGGCTTTCACCGCCTGCTCGTCTTCCTCGCAGTCATCGGCCTTCTCAAAATCGTCTTCAGCATCATGGACGGCGTCCTGCCCACCTTCCTCGAACGCGAGCTCGGCGTCGAAGGCGGCAAACGCGCCGGACGCGCCAACGCCGTCAACAGCGTCCTCATCCTCATCCTCGCCCCCATCGCCGGCATCCTCACCCGCAAGATCCCCGCCTACCCCATGGTCATCTTTGGCGGCTTCATCACCGCCCTGTCCTTCATCTTCCTCGCCCTCCCGCAATCCGTCTTCCAAGGCCTCGCCAACGGCTCGCTCGGTCAGTGGGTCATCCGCGGTTACTTCGACTGGCAGGGCGCCGCCCATCCGCTCTTCCTCACCGTCGTCCTCTGGCAGGTCGTCTTCTCCATCGGCGAAGCCTTCTACTCCCCGCGCGTTTACGAATACGCCGTCTCCATCGCCCCACGCGGCCAGGAAGCCAGCTACGCCGCCCTCTCCGCCGTCCCCCTCCTCATGGGCAAAATCACCACCGGCGCCGTCTTCGGCTGGCTCCTCACCCGCTACTGCCCCGCCGAAGGCCCCCGCGACACCGCCACCATGTGGACCATCGTCGGCTCCCTCGTCCTCCTCGCCCCCCTCCTCCTGCTGCTGCTACGCCCCTTCATTCGCATGAAAGAAGAAGGTAAAGAATAGGTAGGTAGGGCGGGCTGTCCCCAGCCCGCCGCCGTCGAAGCCCAAGGCCGCCAAACAACCAGCGCCCCCTGACCGGAAATCCCCTTCTCAGTAGTTAGTACCCGGGGCATTCCTGCCCCGTCCGCCTTCTTTACTGGGAGCGCCGGTGTCCACACCGGCTCCGGCCGCACGTCCCAGCGCCGCATCCTCCCCCACCTCACTCCGTCATAAACAGCCGCCTGCGTCAGCTGCAGCTTGTCCGCACGCCCCGCCACTCACCAGGCCCAAGCCAATCCAGCATCCCTGCGAAGGTAAAATGATTGAAGTCAAAAATGATTCTTCCACCCCGCGAATCTGAAATGATTTTACCCCTCATCATTTTACCATCAATCCGTCATCCAATCGCAGCGCCCCGCAATCGACTATTCAGTCACCGCTCAAACATCCCCCACCTCACTCCGTCATAAACAGCGCCTGAATATCCGCCTGCGTCAGCTGCAGCTTGTCCGCACGCCCCGCCAGCAGCCCCTCCACCAGCGCCGCCTTCTGCTGCTGCATCTTCAAGATCCGCTCCTCAATCGTCCCCTCGCAGATCAGCTTGTGCACAAACACCGGGTTCTTCTGCCCGATGCGATACGCCCGGTCACTCGCCTGCGCCTCCGCCGCCGGATTCCACCACGGATCATAGTGGATCACCGTGTCCGCCGTCGTGAGATTGATGCCCGCACCACCCGCTTTCAGGCTGATCAGAAACACCGGCACTTTTCCAGCCTGAAACTCCTGAATCGGCGTTTCACGGTCCCGCGTGCTCCCAGTCAGCTTCACATGACGAATTCCGTCTTTTTTCAGCCTAGCCTCGATCAAAGCCAGCATTTCGGTAAACTGAGAGAAGATCAAAATCCGCCGCCCTTCGTCGATCAATTCCGGCAGCAGCTCATCCATGAGGAACGCCGTTTTTGCCGAATCCGACACACTTTGAGCGCTTTCTTGCTTCAATAATTGCGGATGGCAGCACACCTGCCGCAGCTTCAAAAGCGCATCCAGCACCACGATCTGGGATCGATCCAGCCCGTTCGCCGCGATCGCCTCGCGCACCCGTTTGTCCATGGCTGCACGGATCGTCTCATAAAGGTCCGTCTGTTCCTTGCCGAGCTCAATCGTGTGCAGAATTTCCGTTTTCGGCGGCAGCTCCTTCGCCACGGCATCCTTCGTCCTTCGCAGCAGCAAAGGCTGAATCCGTGTGCTCAACTGCTTCTGCCGCTCCACATCCGCATCCCTTTCAATAGGATTCCGATAATGCTGCCGAAACGTATCCGCATCACTCAGCAGCCCCGGCATCAGGAAATTGAACAAACTCCACAGCTCTCCGAGATGATTTTCCATCGGAGTCCCCGTCAGGCACAAACGGTGCTTCGCTTTCAACCCGCTGCACGTCTGTGCAGCCAGGCTCTTCGGATTCTTGATGTTCTGCGCCTCATCCAATGCCACGATATGCCACTCCTGCGCCTGCATGACATCAGCGTCCTTCACAAGCAGCGGATAGCTCGTCACAACCAGATCATACTGCTTCAGGTGCTTGAAGTCACTCTTGCGCGACTGCCCCTGCATGAGCAGCAAACTCAAGGCAGGCGTGAATTTGATCGATTCGTTGATCCAATTCCTCAAAACGCTCGTCGGTGCCACAATCAGGCACGGATGCTTCATGCGTCCGCTTTCCTTCTCAATGAGGATATGAGTCAACGTCTGCAATGTCTTTCCCAGCCCCATGTCATCCGCCAGGATGCCATGCAGTCCAAACTCCCGCAGAAACTGCATCCACGACGCACCTTCGCGCTGATAATCACGCAAACTCGCCTTCAGTCCCGCCGGAGGCGTGATAAGACCGATCTCGCGGAAACTGCCCAGTTGCTGACTCAAAACCGCCAGTTCTGCAGGCGCACGGATCGGCATGCCATCCAGTGTCGCCAGCTGCGCAGCCCGCAGCTTGTCCAGCTGCAGCTTCCCATCTTTCCGCACCGGCCGTGTCGAAAGCAGCTCATCAAAGAAACGCAATAGCACGACAAGGCGTTGCGCTGGAACAGAGAGCACATCCCCGCGATCTCCGCCAAGAGAGAGCAAAAAGCGCTGATCCAGGTTCTTTTCCAGCACCGCAGACGTCAGCCCCTGGTCGATGCAGTCCACCAGCAGCGGCACCAGCGAGATCCGCCGCCCCTCGATCTCCACCCCCAGATCCAGCGAGAACCACTCCCGCCCGCCTTGGTCTCCCTCAAGGTTGGTGAACCACGCATCGTCCTCAGCCTCAAAGATCTGAAAGCCAATATCCTCCGGCACTTCCACCCGCCAGCCGCTCTCGCGCAGCTTCGGCACCCGGTCCTTGAGAAACTGCGCCCAGAAAAGCGCCTGATCTCCCGGCACCGTCATGAAACCCAGCGTAGACTCAGGCGCCTTCGCACCTGGCAGCGCCTCGGAGAACGATTTGAAGCCAAGTCCGGAAAGATCCGCCAGCAGCAGGCGCTCCGCGCGCTGATTGCGCACCAGCGTGTGTCTCGTGCCATCCGCATCAGTCCACTGATGCGCCGGGCTGCGCACCAGCATCTCAAAGCGCACGGGACAGCCCTCATATTCCGCGCAGGGATGAATGAAAGCGATGCTGCGCGGCTCCCAGCCGCCGATGTTTCTTCGTGCCGTAATCTGCGGCATCTGCACCACCATGCGCCGCACGCACAGCACCGGACTGGGTTCTCCAGGCGGCTGGTCCTCAGGCACCGTAGCCGCTGAAGGCGCAGAAGCAGCAGGCTCTGCACTCGCTTCCGGTGCCGATTTGTCCCGGACCTTCGCCATGCCCACGATGCGTTTGCGACCCTCTTCATGATCCAGCAGCATCATGACAGCCACTGCATGCTGGCACAGCGTACCCGTCACACAGGTGCAGTGGGTCGTCAGCGCCAGGCTGCCATCTTCCCTCAGGCGCAGATGCGCGGTCACAGAAGCCGCATTGAACAATCCCGTGCCGATTCCTGCAATAATCTCCAGCTCATTCTCCGCACACACATGCACCCCGGCCAGGCCGATCTCCCCATGCTTAAAAAGCCGCCCGCCCTCCTCGATCTGCTGCCGCCTGAACAGCCACAGCCACGACTTGGAACGCACCTGCGCCCAGAGTTTGGGAAAGGAAAAATCTTCTACAACCATGCACTTAGATCAGCGGCGCTTCTCAAACACTGTGCTTCACCTCATCCCATGCAGCATCCATCTGCTCCAGGGAGAGTTTTCCCAGTTCGTGCCCTTGTTTGCGCAGGTGGTCCTCCATCGCGTGAAAGCGGCGCGTGAATTTCTCATTCGCAGCCGCAAGTGCAGGTTCGGACTCAATGCCGAGTTTTCGTGCCAGATTCACCACGCTGAACAGCAGATCGCCCAGTTCTTCCTCCATGTGCGCTTGATCGCCGTTGGCGATGGCTTCTTCCAGCTCGGCAGCTTCCTCACGGATCTTGGCAAAAACAGGCGTGGCATCCGGCCAGTCAAAACCGACACGAGCAGCCTTTTTTTGCAGTTTGTGCGCACGCATGAGCGCGGGCAGACCATTGCCGGTGCCATGCAGCAGCCCCTCGTGCTCAGTGCCTTTTTCCACACGTTTGATGGCATCCCACTGCTTGAGCACCGCATCAGAAGTGGCGGCGCTCTTGTCTCCAAATACATGCGGATGGCGGCGGATGAGCTTTTCCGTGAGACCGTGCGCCATTTTGTTGAGATCAAAGGCCCCGGTCTCGCTGGCGATCTCCGCATGCAGCACAGGCTGCAGCAGGATGTCACCCAGTTCATCGCAGATTTGCTCCGGATCTCCGCCTCGGATGGCGTCCGCCACTTCGTAAGCCTCCTCGATCACATGCGGGATGAGAGAGGTATGAGTCTGCTCCATGTCCCAGGGACAGCCCCCCGGGGCGCGCAGGCGGTGCACCACGTAGCGCAGGCGGGTCATGGGATCGGGATGATTGAGCATGTCTTCCATGCTGGCAGGTAGCGCTTTGCATCGTGATGGTCAAGGCTGCGCCGGACAACCAGAGCCCAGCGATGCAGCCCTGGCTCAGCAAACGAGCAACAGGAAGCCCAAAACGCGGCCAAATGCGCAGCTTGCCAGCAGCGCCTGACAAGAGTTCCGCCATTTTTGAATGGCGTGATCAGTCACTGCTGCAGCACAGCTGGATGGCGAGCGGTACATCATCCCTTCATGCCCTTGATCTCACCCGCCCCTTGAGGCTGTGCTGAAAGTTTTCGAGAAAAAATTCGTCATCCCCGGAAAGCCAAAATGAGAACAGCCCTCTCCATCCTCTTTGCAGCCACTCTTCAAGGGCAGGAGCCCAAACCAGCTCCTACCAGACTGGCGCCAGCACTTACCACCACGTTGGAATCCCTCCCAGGTCTGGTCTATGCCCGCCACGGCCATCGCGAGCTGCAGCTCGATCTGTTCAGGCCCAAGTCGGCCACCCATCCCCTGCCGGCCATCATTTGCATCCACGGCGGCGGCTGGTTCAAAGGCGACCGCAGCTCCATGACCAATCTGGCCCAGGCGCTCGCCGCCAAAGGCTACGTCACCGCCACCATCAGCTACCGTCTCAGCGGTGAGGCAAAATTCCCTGCCGCCATCGAGGACTGCAAAGCCGCCGTGCGCTTCCTCCGCGCCAATGCAGGCACTTTCGGCATCCAGGGCGATGCCATCGGCGTCACCGGCCTCTCCGCAGGCGGCCATCTTGCCGCCCTCCTGGCCACGAGTGGCGGAGTCAAAGAACTCGAAGGCGCAGGCGACCATGCCGGTCAATCCAGCGCCGTCCAGGCCTGCATGGCCATGGGTGCACAGAGCGATCTCGAAAGCCCCCGCATCCGCGAGCTCAGCAGCAGGCCCGGCGATCCTTTCTACCGCACCTTTCTCGGCGACTCACAAGCCGCGCTTCCCCAGCTCTATGCCCTCGCTTCACCCCGCCATCATCTGGACAAAAGCGACCCGCCGCTCGCCTTCATGGCCGGAGAGCTGGACGACCCCAGCACGCATGCCGATGAAATGCGCCATGACATGATGAAGCTCGGCATTCCTGGTGGCTGGAGCACCATCCCCAGGGCTCCACACGCCTTTCTCGGCCAGCAGAAGGCCTTCGATCACTGCGTGATGACCTGCGATGCCTTTTTCACTCTCCATCTTGGACAGCATGGCCGCCCGCCAGTGCAGTGCGGCGTGCCCGGCATCTTTGCCAATAACCCGTCGTGGCAGCTCATCGGCAGCGGCTATGCCGGCTGCGAGGGAGCGCAATGGATCGGCGACACTCTCCACTTCGCCGCCCATCACGATCAACTAGCCTTCACTTGGAATAGCGAACAGGGCCTCCATGTCTGGCGCGCAGACTCTCCCGAGGCCACCTCCTTCCGTCCCGACGGCGACGGCGGCTTTTACGTCGTCGAGCAGACCCACCGCCGCCTCACTCACTGGAATGCGCAGGCTCAAATGACCGCCGTGCTCGCAGACAAATTCGAAGGCAGACGCCTCAACCGTCCCAACGATGTCATCATTAAATCCGACGGCACCCTGTGGTTCACCGATCCCGATTTTCTCTTCAAGCAGCGCCCGCAGGACATCAAGGAACTCGACGGCCAGTACGTCTATCGGCTCGATCCCAAAACCCAGCAGCTCACCGCAGTCGTGCGCGATGCCGATCTCACACTGCCAAACGGCATTGCTTTTTCACCCGATGAAAAATGGCTCTTCGTCACCGACTCCAGCAGCGACAAGCTCTACCGCTGGCCGGTGAATCCCGACGGCACACTCGGTGCGCGCGCAGTCTTTGCCACCTTCAGTGAGAAAGGTCTCGATGGACTCGCCTTCGATCCTGCAGGCCGCCTGTGGTGCTGCACACGCGATGGCATCCGCATCCTGTCGCAGGACGGCCGGATGCTGGGCTTGCTGCAGACACCCGGAAAGCCCACCAGCATTTCTTTTGGCACTCATGGCCGCCTTTGCGTGACTGTACGTGACGCATGCTTCCTCACACAGACCCAGTTTTCACCTCCATGACCATTCACCGCCGCTCTTTTCTCAAGAGCTCCGCACTCGCTTTCCCGGCAGTCATCGGACTCAGCTCCAAGGTACGCGCCCAGTCTGCCAATGAGGGCAAGCTCGGCGTGGCCCTCTGCGGCCTCGGCGGTTTTAGCAAGCAGAGCATCGCCCCGGAACTGCCCTCGGCTAAGAATGTTTACTTCGCCGGTGCCATCACCGGAGATGCCGCCAAAGGCCGCGAATGGGCAGCGCAGTACGGCTTTCCTGAAAAGAACATCTTCTCCTACGCCGACATGGCCCGACTTGCCGATGCCAAAGACATCCAGATCGTCCACGTCGTCACGCCCAACAGCCTGCATGCAGGACACAGCATCGCTGCCGCCAAAGCGGGCAAGCATGTAATGTGTGAAAAGCCCATGGCCACCAGCGTGGCTCAGTGCGAGGCCATGATCGCCGCCGCAAAAGCCGCAGGCGTGCAGCTCGGCGTCAGCTACCGCCTGCACTGGGAGCCGCATCATGTGAAAGCCACCGAGCTCCTCGCCAGCGGTGCCGTGGGCGATCTTTCCAACGGAAGCTATGAGTTCTCCTGGGGCTACGCCGGTGCTCTCGCCGATCCGGAAAAGCGCAAAAACATCAAACACTGGCTCCTCGATCCCAAGCTCGCTGGCGGAGGTGCCTTGTTTGACACCGGCGTCTATCCCGTGCAGGCCGCCTGTTATCTCACGGGCAAGACACCCGTGGCTGTTCGCGGCTTTCCCAGCACCCGTCACAAAGATCTCTTCCCGGAAGGCGTTGAAGAAACCATGAGCTTCGAGCTTGAATTTGCAGACGGCTTCCAGGCCCTGTGCCGCGCCAGCTACAGCCAAAACTTCCACCAGTGCGCCACCCTGGGCCCCAAAGGCAGCTTGGAGATCATCCCCGGCCAGCCCGGCAGCGTCTTCGGCCAAAGCGGTGGTGGCAAGCCCAACGCCAAGCGTCTCATGCTCGGCAAAAAGGAAATCATGTGCGAAAACACCCTGCAGCTCGGCGTCATGCTCGATGAATTCGCCAAATCCATCACCGAAAAGCGGTCCTTCAAATGCAGCGGCGAGATGGGCCTGCGAGACATCCGCATCGTCGAGGCCATCTATGCCTCCGCCAGACAAGGCGGCACACGCATGACCATCGCGGCTTAAAAACACACTCGTCTTTTGATCATGATCGCCAAAGCCATCCTGCTCACCCTCCTGGCCTCAGCCTCCCTCCATGCCGAGGATGCCGAGGCGCTCTTTGTGCGCCGCGTCTGGCCGTTGTTTCAGGAGAAATGCCTCGCCTGCCACGGCAATGACGAAAAGAAGATCAAAGGCGGCTACGACATGCGCACGCAGGAGAGCGCCATGAAGGGCGGCGAGAGCGAAAAAAAATCCATCATTCCCGGCAGGCCCGAGGACAGCCCGCTCTACCTCGCCTCCACTCGCCAGCACACCGACGACTGGGAGCCCATGCCCCCCAAGGAGGCGGACAAGCTCTACGCCGAGCAGCTTGGCTGGATCAAAACCTGGATCGCTGGTGGCGCCCCCTGGCCCGACGAAAACAAACGCAGCACCATCGCCAAGGCAAACGCCGAAAAGTGGAGCGCCGAAGATGGCATCGTGGTGAAAACATCCGGCGCACTCTCTCCCGAGTGGGCCAGCCGTCGCTACAAGCCCGAAGGGCTCTGGGCCTACCAGCCCGTTAAAAAACCTGTCGTCCCCGCAGGCGTGCATCCCATTGATGCCCTCCTCGCCGTCAAAGCCCCCGCACCCGCCACCGACGCCCGCACCTTCATCCGCCGCGCCACCTTCGACCTCACCGGCCTCCCCCCCACTCCCGAAGAAATCACCGCCTTCGAAAAAGAGTACAGCCAGGATCAAGCACCCAGCATCCAGCATCTAATCGACCGCCTGCTCGACTCCCCTCACTACGGCGAGCGCATGGCCCGCCACTGGCTGGACGTCACCCGCTATGCCGACAGCAGCGGCTTTGCCAATGACTACGAACGCGGCAATGCCTGGCGCTACCGCGACTACGTCGTCCGCAGCTTCAGTGCCGACAAGCCCTACGACCAGTTCATCAAAGAACAGATTGCCGGAGACGAGACGCTTGTAGGTGATGCGGGCACTCCTGCCAGCAGGAGCGGCCTCATTGCGGGCAGGAGTGCCCGCATCACTCCAAACTCCGAACTCCTCATCGCCACCGGCTTCCTCCGCATGGGTCCCTGGGAGCTCACCGGCATGGAGGTCGCCAAAGTCGCCCGCCAGCGCTTCCTCGACGACGTCACCAACAGCGTCGGCGAAACCTTCCTCGGCCACTCACTCCAGTGCGCCCGCTGCCACGATCACAAGTTCGACCCCGTGCCCACGCACGACTATTACTCCATCCAGGCCTGCTTCGGCACCACCCAGCTCGTGGAGCGCCCCGCACCATTCCTGCCCGTGGAAAACACCACCGGCTTTGAAGAAAAGAAATACCTGGAGGCTCGCCAGACGGAGCACATGGCCATGCTCGCCCGGCTGGACGACAAAATGCTAGCTAATGCTGTGAAATGGTATGCCGACAAGAACATCGACCGCAGCGCCTGGGACAAGGCCGTGACATCCGCCCGCGCCTTCATCGCAGGTGGCGGTAAAATGAAAAAGGGCCGCAGCTTCACCGGCGTCTTCGAAACCGCCCGCGCCGCCCTTCAAAAACAAAACATCCCTGAAGACCAGTACCCGCCCAAGCTCGTCGGCTTCGAGCCCGAGGACTACGGCAACGAGCGCGTCGCCCGCAAAGGCCTCGAACGCCTGAAGTGGGAGCTGGAGCGCTATGAGGCCTTTGCCTTCAGCGTCTATGATGGTCGCACCCCGCAGGTCGTCAGCGTTTATCAGCCCATCCGCATACCGCAGGACCGCATGACTATGGGAGAGCTGGAGCAGACCGCCATCCTCGGCGGCGGCGATCCCTTCTCCCCCACCCGCCCCGTCAAACCTGGCGCCTTGTCTGTGCTCGGCAGCGTGGAGTTCCCCGATGCCATCGAAGGCCGCCGCACTGCTCTGGCGGACTGGATCGCCAGCAAGGACAACCCGCTCACCACCCGTGTCATCGTGAACCGCCTCTGGCTCTGGCACTTTGGCCAGGCCATCGCGGGCAATCCCAACAACTTCGGCAGCACCGGAAAAAAACCCACGCACCCCGAACTGCTCGACTGGCTGGCCGCCACGCTGGTGGAGAAAAAATGGTCCATCAAAGAACTTCACCGCATCATCATGACCAGCGCCGCCTACCAGCGCAGTTCAGCGCTCAAAGAAGACTCCACGCTCAGCCACGATGAAGCCGAAAAATCCTACGCCGTCTTCAAGCCCCGCCGCCTCATGGCGGAGGAAATGCGCGATGCCATGCTCAGCATCACCGGAGAGCTAAACCCCACCCTCGGCGGCATCCCCAACCGCCCCGAGATCAACATCGAGGTCGCCATGCAGCCGCGTCAGGTCATGGGCACCTTCGCCGCTGCCTGGGTGCCCAATGCGCAGCCCTCACAGCGCCACCGCCGCAGCCTCTACGCGCTGAAGATTCGCGGCGTGCGGGATCCTTTCATGGAGGTCTTCAATGAACCGGCCCCCGACTTCTCCTGCGAGGCCCGCGAGGTCTCCACCGTCACCCCCCAGGTCTTCAGCCTCTTCAATGGTCAGGCCAGCTATGATCGCGCACTCGCCCTCGCACATCGCGTGCTGAAGGAAAAGACACCCGATGCCATCACCCGCATCTTCCAGCTCACCTATGGCCGCGCTCCATCCGCAGATGAAAAAACCGCCTGCACCGCGCACTGGCAGGCCATGGAAAAAAAACAAAGCGGCCGCACCTTCACCAAATCATCTCCGCCGCTCGCTGTGAAGCGTGATGCCGTGGAGGAAAACACCGGCGAAAAATTCAGCTTCCAGGAAAAGCTGCCCGCCTACGCCGACTTCGTCCCCGACCTCCAGCCAGCCGACGTCGATGCCCACACCCGCGCCCTCGCAGACGTGTGCCTCGTGCTGCTGAACTCGAATGAATTTGCCTACCTCTACTGAGTCATGAACACGCCCTTCTTTCCCTGCGCAGGCTCACGCGCGCTGCATGCCCCCACACGCCGCGAGTTTGTGTATGGCCTCGGTGCATCGCTCGGCAGCGTGGCGCTCACATCTCTGCTCGCCGCCGAATCCCAAGGGCCCCTCGCCCCCAAGGCCCAGCAGGTTCCCGCCAAGGCCAAGCGCTGCATCTTCCTCATGATGGAGGGCGGCCCCAGCCACATCGACACCTTTGACCCCAAGCCCATGCTGGAAAAGCTCCACCTCAAGGAGTTCGTCCGCGAAGGAAAGCAGAAGTCAGCCATGGAAAGCGGCAAGCGCTACTATGTGAAGTCCCCCTTCAAATTCGCCCATCACGGCCAGAGCGGCGCCTGGATGAGCGAGCCGTGGAAACATCTCTCCACCGTCGCCGATGACCTCTGTTTTTTCCGCGGCTGTCAGGTGGATTCCGTCAATCATCCCACCGCCATGTACCAGATGAACTGCGGCAACCGTTTCGGCGGAGATCCCGCCATCGGTGCCTGGGTCACCTACGGCCTCGGCTCCGTGAATCAAGACCTGCCCGGCTTTGTCGTGCTTCCTGAAATCAGCTATCCTCAAGGTGGCAGCGCCAACTGGAGCAATGGCTACCTCCCCGCCCAGTTTCAGGGCACCCCGCTGCGCCCCAAAGGCTCGCCCATTCTCGATCTCGAGCCCCCGACCGGCATATCTGCCGATCACCAGCGCGCCAATCTCGACCTCCTGGCTCAGCTCAATAACAAACACGCCGAAGCCCACCCCTGGCACGATGAACTCAAGGCCCGCATGCACAATTACGAGCTCGCCTTCCGCATGCAGACCCAGGTCCCCGAAACGCTCGATCTCAGCAAAGAGGATGTAAAGACCAAGGCCATGTACGGCATCGGCAGCGACGCCACCGACGCCTTTGGCCGTAAGTGCCTCCTCGCTCGCAAGCTCATGGAAAAAGGCGTGCGCTTCGTCCAGCTCTACGCCGGCACCTGGGACAGCCACGACTACATCGAGCGCGCCCACGGCAATCTCATCCATCAGGTGGACCAGCCCATCGCCGCCCTCATCAAAGACCTCAAGCAACGCGGCCTCCTGGATGACACGCTCATCGTCTGGTGCGGTGAATTTGGCCGTACTCCAGACAATGGTGTGCGCGGCGGCACCGCCTATGGCCGCGACCACAACCCCAAGGCCATGACCATCTGGCTGGCTGGTGGCGGCTGCAAGGCCGGTCACACCATCGGCAGCACGGATGACCGCGGCATGGAGGCCGTCGAGGAAGTCCATCACGTCCGCAATCTCCACATCACCCTCCTGCGCCTCCTCGGCCTGGACGACAACAAGCTCACTTTCTACCACGCAGGCCGCTTCAAGCAGCTCAGCCAGTTCGGCGGACAGGTCATCGAGAAATTGATCGCATAGACCCGCTCCTCTGGCACGTTGCAGCATCATGCTGAAGAAACTGATCGTCGTTCTCTGCTTGGGCGCCGCCGCAGGCGCTGCTTGGGTTGCGCTGAAGCCAGCCAAGACCGCTTCCACCCCCATCACCGTCTTCTGCGCCGCAGGAATGAAAAAGCCGGTGGAGGAAATCGCCGCAGCATATCAAAAGGAGACCGGCACCGAAGTCCGCCTGCAGTTCGGCGGCACCGGCACCCTGCTCAGCCAGCTCAAAATCGCCAAGCAGGGAGACATCTTCATCGCAGCCGATGAGGGCGCTCTGGCCGATGCCAAAAAACTCGGCGTCACCCGCGAGGAGTTCGTTCTGGTCAAGCAGCAGCCTGTCGTCGCTGTGGCCAAGGGCAATCCGAAGCACATCGACAGCCTCGCCGCCCTGATGGCCCCCGAAGCCAAAGTCGCCCTCGCCAATCCCGAAGCCGCCAGCATCGGGCGCGTGGTGAAAAAGCTCCTAGGCCCCGAGTGGGATGCCCTCGCCACCAAAGCCGCCGTGATGAAACCTACCGTCACCGAAATCGCCTCCGACCTCTCGCTCGGTGCTGTCGATGCCGCCATCGTGTGGGACTCCGTGGTGCCGCAGTTCAAGGGGCTTGAGGCCGTCATGCTGCCGGAGCTTTCCAAGCACACCGAATCCGGCACCGCCGCCGTGCTCTCCTTCAGCCAGCATCCGGCGGAGGCGCTGCGCTTTGCCCGCTACCTCACCGCTCCTGAGAAAGGCGCCGCTGTGTTTCAAAAGCAGGGCTTCCAGGCCGTGCCCGGAGACAAATGGGCCATGCGTCCCGACCTCATCCTCTACAGCGGTGGCGTGAACCGGCCCGCCATCGAAAAGCTCCTCCACGAGTTCGCCACCCACGAGGGCATCACCATGACCACTGTCTTCAACGGCTGCGGCATCCTCTGCGCCGCCATGAAAACCATGGGAGACACCACCAATCCCAAGTATCCGGACGTCTATTACGCGTGCGATGTCTGCTTCGTCCCCCCTGTGGCCGAGCAGTTCCCCGAGGCCATCCTGCTCACCGAGGCAGAAATCGTCATCGCCGTGCCCAAAGGCAATCCTCAGGGCATCCACACCCTTGCCGACCTAGCCCGTCCCGGCCTCCGTGTTGGCTTGTGCAATGCCGAGCAGTCCACCATCGGCTACCTCACCCGCTCCATCCTCAAGTCCATGAACCTCCTGGAGAGCGTCAGCAAAAACGCCTCATCCCAGGTGCCCACCGCAGACTTCCTCGTCAATCAAATGCGCACAGGCTCCCTCGACGCCGCCGTGGTCTATGGCATCAATATCAACAACGACAAAGAACACTTCGAGGCCATTCCCCTGCCTGCGGACAAATCCAAGGCCGTGCAGCCCTTCGCCGTTCGCAAGGACTCCCCCTACCGCCAGATGGGACAGCGCCTGCTGACCTTCCTGCGTGAAAAGCGCGAAAACTTTGAAGCCGCCGGCTTCGCATGGAAAGGCGACACCGCTCCAGTCAAAAGCACAGACATCGTCCTTCCCGCCTGGATGCAACAGAAATAGTGCTCCATCCAGGCTGCCGAGAGCAAATGGCGATCCGCTACTGCTCCACAGCCTGCAGCACCTGCTCCAGGCCGCCGGCCATCAGGTCATGCTGCCAGCTCATGAGGTGGCTCGCGGGATTCCCATCGATGACCAGATCCTCGATGGTCGCGCGCGATCCCAGCAGCGAGGCCTCGATCTCCAGTCCCTGAGCCACCTTTTCACGGTAGGCACACAGCTTGTCGATCTGGTCTCTCTGCGCATCGCTCAGGCGTCCCTTGGTCTTCTTGGCACGCTGCGGCCAGTCGGCTGGAGCGGAGGCCATGATCGCCGTCACGATGTCGAAAAACTCCTTTTTCCAGCGCGGGCGCCAGCCATTCGGCGGATTCAGCGACTGCCCCGCCTCAAACTGCTCGGCATAGGCCACCATCTGCTTGTTGGACATGATCTTGAAGCACGGCGTATCACGCTCCTGCGCGATGCCCTCGCGCCAGTCCCACATGGCCTTCAGAATCGCCAGGCCCTTCGGGTGCAGGCGGCCGCAGCCCTGCACGCGCCAGGGGTCTTCACGCGAGACCTTGTCACGTGCCGCCACATCTTCCTGCAGTGTGCGGCAGCTCTCATGGAACCACTCTTCGCGTCCCTTTTCCTTGAGCTCGGCCACAAACTTGTCCGCGATGGGCAGCAGGTAGCGCACATCATCCACGGCATAGGAGAGCATGTTTGGCGGCAGCGGGCGGCGGCTCCAGTCGGCCTTCTGCGAGGCTTTGCACAGTTCCAGCCCAAAGGCGTTTTTCACCAGCGCTGCCAGCCCAAACTGACGCGCTCCCAGCAGACGCGCGGCGATCTGCGTGTCACGCACCACACGCGGATTCCAGTCATAGGTCCGGCGCAGCATCGTCAGGTCATAATCCGCTCCGTGGAACCACAGCTCATGCGCATCCAGCAGCTCCAGCAGGGCTGAAACATCCGAAATGGCCAGGGGGTCCACCAGGGCGTACTTGCCCGCGCAGTTCACCTGCAGCAGGCAGAGCTTTTCATGATAATGGTGCAGACTGTCCGCCTCGGTGTCCAGGCAGCAGCGTTTGTCAGGGCTTTCAGCCAGCCAGAGACGCATCTGACCGATCCACTGCTCGAGATGGGCTGGCGTGTCGATGAACTCGTAGTCCGCAGCCGGGGTTGATCCTTCCTCGTTCATTTCAGTCCCAGCAGAAGGATTTCCGCATTGTTGCTGGTGCGGTTGATGTTTCGGATCAGCATCTCCAGCGCCTCCACAGCCGGCACGGCGGCCAGCTGTTTGCGCACCTGGGTCACTCGGCGGAACTCATCCGGATGGTAGAGCAGGTCGTCACGGCGCGTGCCTGACTTCAGCAGATGCAGAGCAGGGAAGATGCGCCGCTCGGAGATCTCACGGTCCAGCGTGGCCTCCATGTTGCCGGTGCCTTTGAATTCCTCAAAGATCACGTCATCCATGCGGTTCTCCGTTTCGATCAGCGCCGTGGCGATGATCGTCAGGCTGCCGCCTTCATCCACATTGCGGGCGGACCCAAAGAACTTGCGCGGCTTCTGCAGCGCCTTCACGCCGACACCACCGGAACCTGTGCGGTCCTTGCCGCCATTCAGCGCATTGTAGCCTCGGGCCAGACGAGTGATGCTGTCCAGCAGGATGACCACGTCCTTCTTCAGTTCCACCAGGCGGCAGGCACGCTCGCGCACGATCTCAGCCACCTGGCTGTGGCGCTTCGGACCTTCATCAAAGGTAGAGCTGTAGATCTCGCAACCCTGCACGGTTTCCTCAAAATCGGTCACTTCTTCAGGCCGCTCGTCCAGCAGCAGCACGATGAGCGTGATCTCCTTGTGATTTTGTGTGATGGACCGGGCGATGTCCTTCAAAATCACTGTCTTGCCAGAGCGTGGCGGTGCACAGATCAGCCCGCGCTGGCCTTTGCCCAGCGGCGCCACCAGGTCCAGAATGCGGGAGCTGACAGCGCAGGGTTTCGGCGTTTCCAGGATGATGCGCTTGTTTGGAAAGGTTGCCGTCAGTTTGTCAAACTCCACCGGCGTCTCCCATTGTTCAATGGGCATGCCCTCCACCTCGGTAATCCGGTCGATCGCGATGTACTTGTCCCGATCTTTGGGAGCCTTGGCCATGCCGGCGATCCGCTGGCTGGCGCGCAGATTGAACTTCCTGACGAGGAAAAGCGGCACGAAAACGTCCTCAGGCAGCGGCGCAAAGCTGTACTTCGGGTAGCGGATCAGCGCATAGTTGTCAGTGCCGATCTCCAGCACCCCCTCCACCCTGAGGCGAGTCTTGTGCTCGGCCATCCAGGAGCACAAGTCATAGATGAGCTGGTGCTTGCTGCGGCTGGCATTCAGGCGGAAGCCCACTTTGTCAGCCAGTTCCAGAAGCTCCCCCAGGGAGGCATTCTGCAGTTCATTGATTGAAATTTCCTCCGGAAAGGGCGGCTGCGCCCCCTCAGGCTTGGGTGCCTCGGCAGGCTTTTCTGCGGCTTCGGCAGCTGCTGGGGCAGTGACATCCTGGGTCTGCTTCTCGGCGGATGCCTCAGGGGAGCTGTCCTTGGAAAGTGGGGCCTCCGGCGCGGGGGTGGCTGTCGGGGGGGCCACCGTGGAGGGGGATTCGGGAGTTTGGTCGTTCATGCTTGCAAGAGTGGACTTGCCAGCGTCAGCACCTGGGCTTCAAGAGAGGCCAGCGCACCATCATTCCAAATGACAGCGTCTGCTCTTTCAACCTTGGCTTCGATGGGCCATTGGGCCTCCAGGAACTTATGAACGGTCTGTTCGTCGAGTCCCCGGGTTTCCATCATCCGCCTGACCTGTATCGACCGGCTGGAAGCCACCACGATGACGAGGTCCGCTGAAACTGTACCCCCAATCTCATAGTGGAGGGGGACTTCCGCAAGGAAAAGATTTGCCCCCCGCGCCCTGGCTGCTTCCCGGGCCACCTCGAGCGCCTCCAGCACCGCCGGGTGCAAAACAGCCTCCAGTTTCTTACGCGATTCAGGATCAGGCAGCACTACTTCTCTCAGCCACTGCCGGTTAGCCCCCCCCGAAGTCGAAAGCACCTGTGATCCAAACACCCCGGTAAGCTTTTTCAACGTCCCCGTGCTTTTCAGGGCCTCCGCCACTGCCTCATCAGCGGAAAACAGCACAACTGCCTCCGAAAACTGCTGCGCCAGCAGCTTCGTCACTGTGCTCTTCCCACACCCTGCCCCACCTGTGATCACCCAAGATTTCATCGAATTTTACGAGAGGTCATTTACCAGAGCTGCCTGCCCTAAAACACATCAGGCAGGATGCTTTGCGCACCCTGCCTGATATTTGTTCAAGTCAAATTGACAGCGAGGCCTGTATTAGTTGGCCGCGCCATTCACTGGAGGAAGCAGTGCATTGGCTGCGCCAGAAGCCGCTGCTGAATCAGCAGTACCGCCGTTCGGGCTGTTGACCGGCTTGATACGCTGGCCAGCAGGATCGATCAGGTGGGCCGTCACAAAGATCATCAGATTGCGCTTGTAGTGCTGTTCAGATTCACTCTTGAAGAGGCGTCCCACGAACGGAAGGTCTCCCAGGAGGGGCACCTTGTCCTGCACGTCCTGCACGTCCTCGCGGATCAGACCACCAAGAGCAACCGTCTGACCGTCCCAGATGGAAACGCCAGTTGTGACTTTACGCACGGAGAACACAGGCTGGTTGATGATGTTGGGCGTGATCAGACGCTCAGGCTGTTGAAGGGGAACGTAGCCCTGAACCTGGGTGAAGCTGCCCGTTACAGCATCAAACACCTGAGAGGTAACGCTGAGCACAGACTGGCTCGAAGGAGACAGAATGGGAGAACCGTAGTTAATGAACCCGTCAAATTCCACCACTTCAGGGGCCAATGTCAGCTCAATGGTGTTTCCATCAGCACCGACGGTAGGCTCAGCTTCAAGACGAACACCCGTCGGGCGCATTTCGAATGCAGTCGGGGTCGTCGGAGTAGCGATCTGCTGACCACCACCGCCACCACCGAGGTTCAGACCACCATTGCCCTGAGGAAGACGAGGAGGATCGAATTCCGTCGGATAGATGAATTCGCGAGTCACTTCCATCGTGGCACGAGTGCCGCTCTTGGTGGTCACGCTTGGCGCGCTCATCAGGTCCACGCCTTTTTTCTGGCTCAGACCACGTATCACCGTCTGGAACTGAGGATCAGAGAAGATACCAGCCGTGGAGAAGATGCCCGGGGCAACGCTCGTGCTGGATGTGGCCGAACCCGTGGTCAGCAGGTTGTCGATGCTGCTGTTGTTGATGGCGTAGCCGCCGCTGCGATTTCCGGAAGTGATAGGGCCACCGCCGTAGGGGAAGGGAGAAGCAAGTGTGGTAGGATCCACAGCGCCTGTCGGAATCAGACCCGCAAATGCACCGGCCACAGGAACGTTGGGGAACACCTGCTGGGTGCCAACAGTATAACCAGGCTGCACCAAGTTGGAGGTGAAGGGGTAATTGGCTGCGTTGTAGGCATTGCCGTTGCCGGGAGTACCCCCGCCAAGGAACACATTTCCGGTGCCATAGGCGCCGAGAAGCCAGTCAAAACCAAGTTCTTCAGTGTTTTTCTGGGTGATTTCAACGAACTTGGAGGTGATGACCACCATCTTGGGAGACTGCTTTGTGATGGATTCCACATAAGCTTCCACCAGATCCAGATTGGGCTGCGTGTTTCTGACCACGAGCTGAGAGGTGGCAGGATTGTAGCTGGCAGAAGAACCTTCAGGGAAGGCAATGCCTGCACCTTCAAGAATTTGCTTGGCTGTGCGACGGGCGATCAGGCCGCTGCCACCGGCAGGAGCTGCGCCGCCACCAGCGGCAAATGGATCAGCTGCAGGTGCTGGAGCGGCAGCACCACCGGCATCACCACCACCGTTGCTCAGGAAATCCGGGGGAACGCGGTAGCTGCGAGTATACTGCTCGCTGGCGTTTTCGGAAAGCGGCACCACCAGCACGGCGTGGGCTTCCACTTTGTACTTCATTTGGGCCAGTTCGGTCACATAACGAAGCGCTTCAGTCATCGGCACATCTTTAAGATCGAGGCTGATGGAGGCGTTGCTTGGGGCTTCACCCTGACGAATGATGATATTGACCCCTTTGACACCGCCAGCTTCTGTGAATGTGTCGAGATCGCGGCTTTTCACGCGCAGGAACTCAATCGCTTCATCGATGGTCGCGTTGTCAAACTTCACAGTTGGGAAGATGATCTTGTTCATCTTCTCGGTCAGGTAAGCACCCGGGCTGCGGCCGACACCATAGTCAAACGTCACCGACGCACCCTGCACAGGCACTTTTTCTTCCCAGGACTCATCCACCTGCGAGATCATCTTGGCACGCTGATGGTCATACGCTGTCTTGAAATAAGCCTGACGCTTGCGCTCGGCGTTTTCCATTCCGCGGCGTGCGGCGCTGTTGTAGGGATCGGTCCGGAGAACATCCTGATACTGCGTGATAGCATCATCGTATTTTCCGATTTCCACCGAGCTGTTTGCCAGAAGAAGGCCGGCCTGCACTTTGCCCACGTTGGTGACGTGTTCGGCGGTCAGCGCCGGAGGCCAGCGGTCAGGATCGTCAAGCTGCTTGGAAAATGCAGCCGCAGCCCTGTGGCCCGGCACTGATTTCATGGCTCCATCCAGCAGTTCCCTTGCAGCCTTGTAGTCACCAGCTTTGGCACGCTCCTGAGCAACTGAAACGCTGCAGTCAGCATACTTGAGCTGAGCCAGATCCAGCCAGTCGCGAGTAAGAGGGGCATTCGGCAGGCTTTCAATCGCAGCCTTGTAAGAACCCAGAGCTCCTTCGTAATCCCCTTCACTGAAAAGCTTGTCACCGCGGTCCATGGCGGTGCGGGCGTCCTCAATGCGGGCGTAGCGACGTGCAATTTCCCGATTCGCCATTCCGGACACAGCACCGTTTTGAGCCATGGTTGGCGCTGCTGTGGACAGGACAAGAAGGGATAGGTTAAAGACCAGACGAGAGTGATGGGTCATAGGGCAAACTGACAATATTTTGTGGTAAAAAAGGATTACTAACAGATGTGGGCAATCTTTGGCGAGTTATTTCTTTGGCTCGCCAAAAAAAGCAGAGTGGGGTTGCTACTGCTTGATTTCGATGATGTCTTTCGTGGGTTTTCCATCAGATCCCAGAGGGGATATGGTGGCTTTGTTTTCTTCCAGCTTGTGAATGTAATAACTCTTGCCCAGACCAGGAAGCTGGAAAGTTCCACCCTCCTTGATTCCAGGGATGACATGGCGCTTCTTGTAGTTAAACAGGAACTCGGCTTCGTATTCGGCCAGGTTGACTTCCTTGCCCTGCTCCATTTCAAACTCCTTCTTGGTGGAGGAATCGTACACCTTCAAAATGTAAATCTGCTGCGGGCCGAGGGTGGGGTTGTCCCGGGTCTCCTGCCTGCTGGAAATAATTTTGAACCGCAGGGTTCCCTTGTCGAATCCGAACTCCTCATTGAGCGGCTTGAACACACTCGCCTTGGAAGGCACGAGACGCTGCACCTGGTATGTGCCATCGCTCCCACCCTTCAGCAGGATGATGTAGTCATGACTGATGCGCTTCCCAAGCGAGAGCTTGTCCGTAAACGGAGGCATCGAACTCGCATCCCGAGGATCGGTTTTGGCGTTGAATTCCTCCAAGTTTGAGAACCCGTCGGCATCGGCGTCCAAAGCCCCGACATTCGGAGAGAAAATATTCGGCAGCTGCGTTTCCGGGGGATTCTTGGTCGGATCCCCCACCAGAAACACATTGGTCATCGGCTCACGAAGCTTGGGCTCCGGCAGGAGCAGGTCGAAGAGTTTTCCCTCTTTCATCACCAGCAGCACCGACTTGTTGAGCGGAGCGCCCTTGCCGTTTCTCACCGGAGAAACCCAGAGGTACTTCTTCTTAAATGTCTCAATGGCATTTGCCACCTTTTGCTTGTCAGGCGCATTGAAGTCATTCCTTGGCGCCGCCTGTGGCAAGGCGATGCTTTCTTCAAAACCTTGCGATTCGAAGATCAAAAACACGGCCACTCCAATGGCGATGAGCGCGGAGATGACCAAAATGGTCTTTTCGTAATTTCCCTGTCTGTTCTGCATGGTGCTGTTAGGCTGCGGATTTTTAGAATTTGAGGATCAACGTCCAGCAGGAGCTTGAGCCGCCACCCCTTTGGCAGCGTCCAAAAATTTGACCAGATCGATTTCCAGCCTGGCCTTCAGGAGTTCGTTGCCGAAAACAGGCACGGTATCCACTTCAGCAGGATCTGGCGGCCTGATCTCATCCGACGCACCTTCATCCTTCTTCGCCGAGACCTGCTGCACCTGCCCGCCACCTGCCGCCCCAGCGACAGGAAGCCTGATTTCCGAACGCAACGGCCCGTCCTGCCGCTGGTTTTCGATACGCAGCAGACGCACGCTGGTGAAGTACTGCATCTCTGTGGTGGCAAGACGGCTGATCAGAAGCTGCAGTGCACCTTGATCCAGAGTCAGGATCAGGGAAATCTGCCTCTTTTCCAGAATTTCCGCCGGCCCCTGAGCCATGCGGGCGTTGGCCTGCGCCGTGCTGCCGGCAGCCTTGAGCTCCACTGCGAGCTTGGAGCGCTCAAGCAGGTCAAGCGCCTGCACATTGCACTTCAGCAGCATCTTCACCAGCTCATCCATGGCATCGAGGTAGCCGGAGAGTTCGGTGGCAGCGGCAGCGGAAGTCGGGAGGCTCCCAGTATATTCATCAAAGCCAAAGGCGAATTCAGCTGGAAGCTGCATTTTCGACTGCGCAGCCGTGCGGATTTCGGAGATTTTGGCTTTGAGCTTGGCCTGGAATTCGATGTCTTTGAGCGGCTCCACCTTGGGCTGCAGAATCAGAAGGGTGGCCCCCAGTTTGTTCACGTCCGCAGCATACTCATCGACCATCTGCTTCTTGGCCTGCAGATTGGCCTCGGTAGGCGCCAGCCGCGCCCCCTTCAGGGCGGCCATCTGATTGCCCAGGCCTATGTAAGCCTCCTTTCTCTCGTCGTACGAGCTCCAGGAGTCATAAAGCAGGTAGCCGAGAGCCAGCGAGCCTGCGAGACTGACGCCGAGGATGGCGGCCAGCGGTTTGTTTTCACGTATCCAGTCCATGGTTCTTTATTTAAATTGCAGAGGCTTGCGAAGGGGCATTTTAATTTCGAAGTCGTAGGCATAGCGTGCTTCATCCACGCCGCTGTCCACCTTCACATATTTGTCACGCTTGCTTTCAAAGTCCGGCATTTCGAAGGAATCCATCTTGGCCAGCTTGGCGGCGAAATCATAGACCACTTTCTGCTCACCCTCGTTGTTCTTGCGGTACAATCCGCGCAGACGCAGGGAATACACAGGCGCTGCCTGTGCACCAGGCTTGCTGTTGCTCGTGGTCGAGCTCCCGCTTTCATCCTCCCCGCCCCAGAGCGGAGCCGTCACGGGCTTGTCATCCTTCAAAACCTCCACGACCGGCAGCCAGATGAGATCATTGTCAAACTGCTGGTTCAGGTCATTGAGGATACGCACCCACCAGGAGCGGTCCGTCACAGCCTGCTCCAGCTGCGCACTGCGTCCTCTCAGCTCCTCCTGCCGTGCATCCAGCTGACGGATCCCCTCGGAAAGCGTGTTCAGCTTGGCATACTCTTCACTCAGGGCGGCAGTGCGGGTTTTGACAACTGATTCGGCGCTGTTGAACCAGTGAATGGATGCCCCGAGCGCCCCCATGACGCACAACCCGGCCAGAATCAATGCTGGCGCGCGGCGGGCAGAATCGCGAGCTGATGCAAGAGCGTCTGGCACGAGCTCGATCTCGCATGGGCAGCTGCCCATGCCACGCAAGGCCAGACCGACAAGCTCTCCGAGCGCCGGCGCGTCAATCTGCGCAGCCTCGGCGCTGACGCCGCGATCCGTCTGGACACCACGCAGGCCGTTGAAGACCTCCACTGGCAGCTTCAGCTTTTCGGTGAAAAATTCCGCCACATAGCCCGTGGAAGAGCCGCCGCCCGCGAGAAAGACGCGTTTCGGCGCGCTGCCACCCTGCTGGCTGCGGTAGAAGGTGATGGTCCGCATGATTTCAGCGTGCAGCCGGGTCATCGAATTGCGCATGACCTTGGACATGGCATTGACCCCTTCGTCCGGGTGATCTTCCACCGCCCCTCCGAGGGCCACAAAGCCCTGGGAGCGCTTCTGCTGCTCGGCATCGGCAAACGAAATGCCAAATTCCTTGGCGATGGCATTGGTGACTGCCGCTCCGCCAACGAGCAGATTGCGAGTAAAGAAGCGGTCCCCCTCGATAAATACGAGGTTGGTTGAGCGGGCGCCCATGTCCACCACAAGCACAGGTTCATCGACGTCCGGATAGCTGTAGCGGAATGCATTGTAGAGAGCCAGCGGCCCCACGTCCATCCCCACCACCTTGACACCGCCTTCAGCCACCTCCTGATGCATCTCATTGAGGGGCTCGCGCTTCATCGCGGCCAGCACCACCTCCACTTCTCCGACATCGGAGTTGGAGACCACTTCATAGTCCCAGGAGACTTCATCCAGCTGCCACGGCACATTCTGCCGGGCCTCAAATTCCACGATTTGCGCGAGCTTGTCCTTGGAAACAGGAGGCAGCTTGACAAAGCGGCTGAAAACCGGATGCCCGGGAACGGAGCACCACGCCTTCTGCCCTTTGATTTTCAGCTTGCTGGAAAGCTCCTGGAGAGCAGCCTTCATCTGAGACAGACGGCTGACATCAACCGATGGATCTCCATCAAGCTCGATGATTTCGTATCTTTTGAGGATTAAATCCCCACCTGGCGTCTTGCCGAAAACCGCTCCACTGACGCGTTGGGAGCCAAGACTGACGACTGCGATGCTATTTGGGTCTGCCATGCTAAAATAGGGGGAAATTGCTGGTCAACGGAGCTGATGGTGGGCAGTGCTTACTTGGCTCTGACGGGCACGTCGTAATCGCCAAAAGCAAAGGCAAAGGGAGTCTGGTTTTTATTGAGGAGCATGCCCGTAAGCAATGCGAATGCATCCTTGTTTTCCCACCAAGGCTTGTTGCCAACGCTCGACTTGGCGGCGATCACCTTGCCATCCACCACAAATTCCACACCCCACCCCTGGATGTCAGAGGAAGCAGTCGTCGTATCCTTGAGGAAAATGGACTTCATGGTCGCGGGCGAGATGTAGGCCAGCGCGTGGCAGGGCTGGTCTGCCGGGATTTCCACCAAGTCCAGCGTGCCTGTGAGCACCTCACGCTTCGGAGGAGTCTCCTTGTTCATATGCTGCAGCGCCACATAGAGATTCAACTGAATGCCAGCCAGAGACCCCTTGCGGCCACCCGCATCCTCGGGGAGCTTGATGTCAAATTCCACATCCAGCTCGATCCAGTTTTTCGGCTCCCAGCGCTTCATCTTGATGTTGCTGACGCTGTACTGAGGTGTCGGCTGCTCCTCCACGGTCACATTCTTGATTCTGAGCTTGACTTTGTCAGCGCCACTTGAGGTTTGCGCATGCGCGGCACAGGCGAACAAAAGAGAAGCAAGGATCAAACTGAAGGATTTCATGGCTGGGGTCTGGTGGTTCCGGGAATTTAAAAGTTTTATCAGCAAAACACCCTGCGCATCAAGCAGTGATTCGCAGAAAGTCGCGAAAATGCCCTGCCACAGCGCGAATTTGCCTCGCCAAAGGCTGCAACAGTCTCTTTTTGTGTTTCATCGAGCAGGAATTGAGCAGGCGGAGACACGCCCAGTCTGAGATTGCACACTCACGCAAGCACAAGACCGGTGGAGATTTCCGAATTATCTGGTTCTTGTGCTGGCTGGTCCCCGGAGCCTAAAATACCATCCATCATGCCCCCACCCACTCCACGAACCGCAGCCGTCTGCTTCAGCGCCCTGACCTTGTTCTTGACTGCCTGCGGTCCGTCAGATCCCCCCGCTGCAAAAACCGACTCCGACTCCAGCTCCGGCAAACAAGCCGCTTCACAGCCGGCACAGCCGCCTGCGGCTGCGCCCACACCTGCGGCACTCCTGGCGGCCAGCGGTCTCGCAGCCAAGGACGAACGCGCGCAGATTCATCTCCTGCTCCCAGACACCCGCATCGCCATGCAGGCATTTCAGCGCGACGGCCTGAACATGCTCATCAGCAGACGACAGGGCTACCAGCTCACCACCAGCGACGCCGAAGGCAGCAGCGCCCGGCAGGCGGAGCAGTTCCGCAAGTCCATCGCCGCAAAACCCGCCGTCATCATCATCAGCCCCATTGATCCCGCTTCTCTGGCGGCACTGATCGTCGAGGCAAAAACCCAGGGCATCATCGTCATCGGCCTTGATAAACGCATGCTCAATGAGGGCTGTGCCAGCATCGTTTACTCAGACCAGCGCCTCGTGGGACGTCTGGCCGCAGAAGCCGTCGTCGATGCACTGAAACGCAAGGCTGCAGAGGAAAGCCGCACAGACGTCACCGGACGCGTCGTCCAGCTCCGTGGCGCCGCCGATGACCATGCCTCCAACGAGATGGCCGAAGGCTTCAGCGAGGGGCTGCGCTCGCAGCCTGGCATCATCATCGTGCACGACGCTCCCGCAGACTGGAACACAGACAAGGCCTCTCAGCGCACTGCAGACGCCCTCAAGCTCCAGCAAAATTTTGACGCCATCTACGCTCACAGCGATGCCATCGCCCTCGGCGCAGCCAAGGCCGCTGAAGCCGCAGGCCAGCGCGAAAATGTTTTCATCATTGGCACAGACGGCCTGTCAGGCCAGAAGCGCGGCCTTGAATCCATCCGTGACGGAGAAATAGACGCCAGCGTCGTTCAGCCGGCACTGGTGGACCTCGCGCTGCAGATCGTCGCCAAGCTGCGCACGGACAAAGCCTTCAAGCCGCAGCCCTCCTACGAGATCCAGCCCATGGTCATTCTCCCCAAGAATGTGGAGCAGTGCCTGCGCACAGGCACCTACAAGCTGCCGCAGCTGTAGCTCTCGCGATTTCCTGCACCTTTTCGCCCGGCATCATCTTTCACCCGCCCTCTCGATGCGCAAAAAACGCCCATCGCCAGCCGTTCACGATCAAATATCGCCCACCACTCCACTCCTCCCGCCTCCCATGATTGCCGCCCCCAGCCGCCTTCGTAGCCATTACTCTGACATGCTGCGCCCACTCGCCGCCACCGCGCTCTTCCTCCTCTTCGCCCTCGCCGACGTGCGGGCGCAGGATGCTGCGGCTCCGCAACCAAATGCCAAGGCCCAGTTGGAGGAGGCTCAAAAGCTCGTCAAGCAGGTCTCCCCCGGCGTCTTTGATCTCAATGGCATCCAGATCACCGCCGCCACACGCGAGCTCCGCATCCCCTGCTCCATCCTGCATCAAAAGCTCCCCATCGAGTACGCCCTCTGCCACGAGGCCGGCGAAAAAGTGCACGAGACCATCCTCGAGACCAAAGTCCGCCCCATCCAGATCCAGCTCGCCCTTCTTCTCGCCAATTACCAACCCGGCACCCTCGGCATTCTGGAAAAGCTCGACCCCAAAGAGGAGCGTCCCTACAAGGCCAAAGACACCGAGCCCAAAACCCCCGGAGCCAACCGCCTCGCCATCCACGTCGAATGGAAGGACGCGGACAAAACCCAAAAAGTCCCCCTCTCCGACTTCATCCAGGACATCGAAAAACGCAAAACCCCCGACGACCTCGACACCTGGATCTTCAACGGCTCCTTCATCGATGAAGGCGGTTTCGCCGCTGAGCAGACCGGCTCCGTCATCTCCACCTACGTGGACCGCGGCGCCATCATCAACTCCGCCGCCAAAGGCAACCAGCGCGACGACCTCTGGATCAGCATGCCGTCAAACATTCCCGCAGAGGAGACCAAGGTCACCCTCATCATCACCCCTGCCGCCGCCAAATAACCCTTTTCAACCACCCTCGTTACCATGAAAATCCCAACCCTCCTCCTCACCCTGGCGCTCGGCACCACCGCCGCCTTTCCGCAGGCTGCCACACAGCCTGCACGCAATGAATCCCTCAAGCAGGAGCTCCGCCTCAGCGTCGAGCGCGGCCTCAATTTCCTCCGCACCAAGCAGAACACCACCACCGGCCAGTGGGGCGAAGCCGAGCCCGTCGCCATGACCGCCCTCGGCATCATCGGCTTCATGCTCGACCCCAACCGCAAGCCCGGCGATCCCGTGCCTGCCGAGGTGGAAAAAGCCACCAAGTACCTCATCAGCCAGGCACGCCCGGATGGCGGCATCTTCACCAAGGCCCGTGGCAACTACAACACCGCCGTCGCCCTCACCGCACTCCTTCTCAACAACAAGCCTGAGAACGAAGAGGTCATGCTCAAGGCCCGCCGCTACCTCGTCCGCTGCCAGGTGGACCTCGATGAAAAAGGCAAGCAGGACAACCCGCTCGACGGTGGCATCGGCTACGGAGACGAAAAAGGCATGCATGCCGACATGTCCAACCTCACCTTCGGCCTCGAAGCCCTCTACTACTCCCAGTCCCTCCTCGCAGACAAAGGAGACGCCGCCAAAAACGAGCCCCAGCTCAATGTCGCCGCCGCCATCGACTTTATCCAGCGCTGCCAGAACCGCCCCGAAAGCAACAAATCGAGCTGGGTCAGCAAAGACCCCGACGACGCAGGCGGCTTCATCTACAACCCCTCCGAAACCCGCGGTGCCAAGGTCACCAATCCTGACGGCTCCGTCGCCCTCCGCAGCTACGGCAGCATCAGCTACGCCGGTCTTCTCAGCTTCATCTACGCCGGTGTGGACAAAGACGACCCCCGTGTCAAAGCCGTCATCGAATGGCTGCAAAACCACTACAACCCCGATGAAAACCCCGGCCTCGGCGCCGCCGGCCTCTACTACTACTACCAGACCATGAGCAAGGCCCTCAGCATCGCCAAGATCGACTTCATCAAAACCAAGGACGGCAAGCTCATCGACTGGCGCAAAGACATCACCGAAAAACTCCTCAGCCTCCAGAAAGGCGACGGCTCCTGGTCCAACGCCGAAGGCCGCTGGATGGAATCCGACCCCGTCCTCACCACCACCTACATCCTCATGGCCCTCGGCCGCATCCACCAGACGCTGTAAAAAGCTGCCCAGTTGCTCCGCAGCGGGCCTCGAAGAAATTCACTCAGCCGCCAGGCAGCCCATCAGTGGCAGCCCGGCGGCTTTTTCTTACCCACGCTTGCAGGATCTTTGGACATCTTTCTCGACACCCCGCCCCGTCATCCGCTAATCTCTCTGGCATGCACCGCCCCTGCATCTTGCTTTTTCTTTTCACCTTCATCACCCTGGCCCACAGCGCGGAGCCAGCCAAAGACAAAGCAGCGACTCTAAGCGCCGCTCCAGCCCCCGCCCCCGTGGACTTGGATGCAAAAACCCTTCTGATGCAAAAGATGGATGAGATCATCATCCCCTCCGTTCGTTTCAAAAAGGCCACACCTGGGCAGGCGCTCGAATTTCTCCGCAAGAAGAGCCTTGAGCTGGACAAATCACCCGCTGCTTCAGATCAGAAGGGGGTCAATATCATCCTTCGCACGCCCGACACACCAGACGGCCCCCGCATCACTCTGAACCTGAAGAATGTGACGCTTGCCAAAGCCCTCCTCGCCGTCGTCGAGCAGGCTGTGATGGTCTTCAAGGTGGAGGCCCAGGGCGTGGTTGTTTCAGACATGCATGCCTACCGGGACGAAAGACACACGCGCACCATCAATGTGTCTCCCGATTTCCTCTCCGCCGGTCGTCCTACCCCTGACAAGCCATCGCCTGTTGATCCCTTTGCAGCTCCCCCGCCAGAAGCCGATCCCTCCACTTCCCGGCATCGGTGGAAAACCGCGCAGCAAATCCTCGAAGCAGCAGGCATCCCATTCCCCGAAAACAGCAGCGCCTCCTTCAATCCGCTCACGAGCCAGCTCACCGTCACCAATACCCTGCCCAATCTCGACCTCGTCGAAGGTTATGCGAATTCCATACAGCGGCCTCTCCCGGCCACCGTTGCCTACACCCTCACCATCATCGAAGGGCCGGGGGAACTCATCCGTGATGCCTGCACACAAGCATCACGCCAGGCCGATGCCGCACCGGCTCTCGCCGCACTGCTCAATCATGCCGGCAAGCCAGACTCCAATGTCCGTGTCGTCAGCGATGCATTTGTCGAAGCCCAATCCGGAACCCGCGCAACTCTGCACGCCGTGCGCGAGCACCGTTTCACGGCGGACTTCAAGCTTGATGCTCAAGGCCACGCCGCCAGCACGCAGGAAACGCACCCGCTCGGCCTGCATCTGGACATTGAACCCTCGGCCGGGTCAGACGGTGCCAGCATTGAAACAACGCTCAGCCTGAGCCTGAACCCCGCCCCGTCAGTTCAGCGGCAGGCCACCGTCAGCACTCCGCTCACCGGTCATCCTGCGGAGTTTCCGCTCACAGACATTCCTGGCACAAAAATCACAACCTCCTTCAGCCTCAGCACCCGTGCCACCAGGCTCATTGGCATCACCAAGGCCGTCGGCACCCCTCAGGAAAAGGCAGACATCCTGCGCGCCGTGTTTATCTCCGCCGCGATTCGCCGCGTAGGGCATGGGTCCAGACAGCAGCAGGTGGCCTCACCAGCTCCCCTCCCGGAGGGAATGCTCTTTGCCAGCCTGCAGGTGCCAGACGCCTTGTTTGATGCCGTGCTCCATGAATGCCAGCCCGCCACACTTCAGTCATGGCTGGCTCGCGCCGGGGCCTCGTTCCCACCAGGCTCAGTCCTCGATCATCACGAAGGCGTGTTGCGTTGCGTGAACACCCCTGACAACCTCGCTCTCATCATGGCGCTCGTGGATCAAAGACTCGCTGATGCACCCAAAACCATCGCCCTCACTTTCCACACCATCGCAGCTCCCGCGCCCCTGCTCCGCGATCTCACGCGCCAGACTCTGGCCTCTGCCGATGACACCTCCATGTTCGCCGCCGTCGAGGCTGCAGCAGGCCGTGGCGAAGCCCGCTTCCTGAGCTCCACCTTTGTCGAAACCAAACCCGGAAACCGCGTCACTCAGCAAGCCGCCCCCGAGCACCGCTATCTCGAAAGCCAGGACTCTGATGACCACGGACGCCCCAGTTTTAGCTTCGACACCCGCCATACAGGCGCCCTGCTGGAAGCCGAGCCAGTCATCGGCCCAGACAACCGCACCGTGGAACTGACCCTCAACCACGAACTCCATTCCGCACCGCCCGTCACGCACCGCCTCCATTTCGGCGATCCCGCATCTCAGCAGCCTTTCGACATCCCCGCTACAGATTTCAACCTCCACAAGACTACAACGGGAATCAACCTTTCCCCAGGCAGCACCCGGCTCCTGTCATTCATCCCACCCTCCGGCCGCGATGAAACCGGCGTGCTCTGGGCCACCTTTGTGAAATGCGATGTCATACCACAAGTGGCCAGATCTCCTTACTTCCAGATCACGCCCCCTGCACCATCCAAGAGTGCCCAAGAGGTTCACACCCGCGCCTATCGCATCCCTCCAGATTTTCTTTCTGCAGGCGGAGATGCTGGCGACCCGGACGGCAACAAGAAGCCAAAAACAGCCCGGGATATACTTGAAGCTGTGGGCATCTCCTTTCCCCCAGGCACGGCCGCCTATTGCTCCACTACGCCATCGCCCAGTCTGGTGGTCACCAACACGAATGAAAACCTCGACCTGATAGAAGCTTACGTGGGCGGAGGCTGTTACTCGCCGATCCACCCCGTCTCCATCACTCTTCATGTCGTACAGGGACCAGGCCCGCTCCTGCGCCGCCTTACGGCCCAGGCTTCCGGCAAAAACAACCACAGGACAGAACTCAACGAACTCCTCGCCGCAGTCAAAGCAGGCACCCTGCAGCATCTCGACATGGCGCACATCGAGACCAAGTCCGGCGTCCGCGCCACCACCGTCCAGGCCACCAAACACTCCGCCATCACCGAAGTCAGCGTAAATGACAAAGGCGAAACCTTCTACACGCAAGAGCCACACGAAGTCGGCCTCAACTTCGAACTCGAACCCACTGTCGCCGCAGACATCGCTACCATCGACCTCACCCTCTCCGCCGAATACCACACCGCCCCTCCCCTCGAACACCGCGAGAACCTCACCGATGCTCAGGGCCACCGCCTCGAGTTTCCCCTCACTGACTTCTTCACCTCCAAAACCGTCACCGGCATCACCATTCCCTCCGGCTCCGCACGCCTCCTCTCCCTCTACAAGCCTACCGGCAAACCCGAGTTTGAAAAAGAGGACATCCTCCAGGCCATCTTCATCACCTGTGACATCCTGCGCCCAGAAAAGTAATCCTGTCACACAGTCAAAAGCATCACCCCAAGTTCGCAGCTCGCGCTTTCTTATGCTCCTTAGTTAGCAGAGCGAAGGAGGCCCCCCTTTCCGTCTCCCATTCACCATTTCCTCAGCCGCCAGGCAGCCCATCAGCGGCAGCCCGGCGGCTTTTTCTTACCCACGCTTGCAGGATCTTTGGACATCCTTCTCGACACCCCGCCCCCTTACCCGGTAGTCTCACCAGCATGCACCGCGCATGCCGCTTGATACTCCTTTTGGCCTTCACCGCCTTCGCATGCGGACAGGAATCAGCCAGGGAAACTTTGCAGTCTCAAAGCCCTGCCTCCGCCCCCGTGGATCTGGATGGCACCGCTCGCCTGATTCAGAAAATGAACGAGATCATCATCCCCTCGGTTCATTTCAAAAACGCAACGCTTGAGCAGGCACTGGATTTTCTGCGCAAAAAAAGCCACGAATTGGACACTTCATCTGCACCCACCGGCACCAAAGGCATCAAGCTCATCCTTCGCCAGCCCGCGCCACCAGAGGAGATCCGCATCACCCTCGATTTGAAGGACGTGCCCTTTTCTGATGCCCTCCGCTATGTCGCTGAGCTAGGACAGATGGTGTACCGCGTGGATGCCGAAGGCGTGATTCTCTCAGACAGGCATGCCTACGAAAGCGAAAGACACACCCGCACCTTCAGACTTCCGCCAGACTTCCTTTCCATCAGAGATTCAGAGGTTCCAGCCGCCCCAGCAGATCCCTTCGCATCAGCATCTACCCCCAAGCCCAGTCATCTAACAGGAAAGATCCCACGAAAGACCGCACAGCAAATCCTCGAAGCTGCAGGCATCACCTTCCCCGAAGGCAGCGGCGCCAGTTTCAATCCACTCACCAACCTGCTCAAAGTCACCAATACCCAGCCCAATCTCGATCTGATTGAAGCGTTGTGTGGTTCGATTCTCTACCATCCTCCCAAAATCATCGCCTTAACCCTGACCATCATCGAAGGCCCGGGTGACCTCGTCCGCCAGATCAATACAGATGCCTCCAAGTCTGCCGATGCCGGCAGGCAGCTCACCAGCCTGCTCGATCTCGCACACAAGCCCGGCTCCTCAGTACGTGTCGCTGGCCATGCCTTCATCGAAACAAAATCTGGATACCCCGTCACCACAGAAGCCGTGTCCGAACCCTGGCTTTCAAACCGTGCCCCCATAGATCTAAGCAGCCGCATCTCAGAAACAGCAGACCAGCAGCCCACCGGCCTGTGCCTCAATCTCGAACCTAGCATTCAGGCCGATGGACAGACCATCGATCTCAAACTCGACCTCGAATTACGCCAGCTTGCTTCCTCCGCAAAGGATGCCCCCCACACAGACGGCACGACACCAGTGACAGACATTCCATCCCACCATCTTACCTCGAGTCTGATGATCCGCGATGGCACCACCAAGCTCGCAGGCATTGCAAGACCACCCGTCCTGCAGCAAAAAACCGACGACACCCTCTGGGCCGCGTTCATCACTACCGCCATTCGTTACGTGGAAAATCCGCCCCACTATTTAGCGCTCGGCATCCCCTCCACTTCCACACCTCCCAAGGGCCTCTCCAGCATCACCTTCCAGATCCCGGCAGGCCTCTTTGAGTCCGTCATGGAACCCACTTCTCAGCCTCTCAAGGCTTGGCTCATCGACCAGGGTGTCACCTTCCCCTCAGGCTCCGTGATCGAACTGAAAAACGACCTGCTTCAGATAACGAACACGCAGGAAAACATAGACTCCATCTCCGTGCTGATCGCTGCCGCCTTGGAGAAAGCCCCCAAAACCGTCGCCGTCACACTGCACACCGTGCGCCTGCCCTCATCTTATTTGCCAAAGCTCTCTCAGGCCGCACTCAACTCCACCGACCAAACTGCCGAATGGAAAGAAGTAGAATCCGCCGCTGCACGCGGCGAAGCCGTGTTCCTTGAATCCACCTTCTTCGAAACCAAATCCGGCACTCGATCCTCCCATGTGGCTGCACGCGCGTGCTACTTTCTGGATCAAACTCCCCCAAAAGACAAAAGCCCTCCCGCCATTTCCCTCGAGGACCAGACTCTCGGGTCTTCTCTGGAGTTAGAGCCCACCCTGGGCGCCGATGGTAGGACCATCGACGTGGACTACGACCACGATCTGCATGTCACCGCGGCAGACAGCATCCGCGCGCTTAAAACCCGCAGCCACACCACCATGCACGAGGGGGAAATGAGACTCATCGCCCTGCATCAGGACCTCGGCAGCAGCCATGCAGACCACATCTGGGCCACCTTCCTCCAATGCAACGTGGTGCCTCACTTCCCCACTCCTAGGCACACCTCAGCCACCCGGCTCACTCCAGCGGCAGGAAAAGGCTCACTGGAAACAATCTCCTACCATGTCCCCCCGGATTTCATCACTCGGATCATGTCCCTCGACACCCCATCCATGCAGGAATCTCCAGATCCATTCGCTGTAGGCAGTTCTATTCCCATACGCACAAACCAGCGCACTCATCATCCGTTAGAACATCTTGGTTTCACTTTTCCCGAAGGATCTTCCACAGCATTCAATCCAAAGACTTCCACGTTGGTTGTTCACAACACCCCCGCAAATCACGCACTGATCGCCGCCGCGATTGAAAAACATATTCTCGCCCAGCCCAGCACCGTCGCCATCACCACCCACGTCCTCCAAGGCCCAGGCCCACTCTTGCGTCGCCTCGCCGCCCAGGCATCCCGCAAAAGCAACCACCGTGCAGAGTTCGATGAACTCCTCGCCGCAGCCAAATCCGGCACCGTCCTGCACCTCAACACCGCCCGCCTCGAAACCAAGCCCGGCACCCGCGCCACCGTCTATCAAGGCCACGAGCACAAAGCCATCTGCGAGTTCTCCCTGGATGAAACAGCCCAGCCCGTCCTCAAGCAAGAGGCACGATCTGTCGGTTTCAATGTCGAACTCCAACCCGACATAAGCAAAGACAGCCCCTTCGTGGATCTGATCATCTCCGCCGAATACCACACCGCCCCTCCCCTCGAACACCGCGAGCACCTCACCGACACCCAGGGCCACCGCCTCGATTTCCCCCTCACTGACTTCTTCACCTCCAAGACCACCACCGGCATCACCATTCCCTCCGGCACCGCGCGCCTCCTCTCCCTCTACAAACCCACCGGCAAACCCGAGTTCGAAAAAGAAGACATCCTCCAGGCCATCTTCATCACCTGCGACGTCCTGCGCATCAAGGATCAGCCCGTCACCAAGTAGCTCAGAGGCCCCACAACCACTCATACCGCATGCGGTTGAAAACAGGTCTGCCTGGATCACAGACGATGGGAGTGCAGCAGGCTCTAGGGCGTGAAAGCACGAAGCGTCCCATTTGGACTGCGGTCGCGAAGTGAGGCACGAACGCAGCTACCGCTTTCCGCAGGCCGGTGAGTGTGCGCAGACCACAGGCACCCGAAGGCGGAGAATGCTGGCATGCGCAGGCATTGTGTGTTTTCGAAAACCACGAGCCGCTCGAAAGCGGCAGCTGCGCTCATTCTTCGCTGCGCAGCCGCACTCCAAATTCAGACGCACGCCATGCCTGCTGATGATCCTTCACCGGCATGCTGCGTGCCCAGGCATGCGACTGGATGACAGACTGTTTTCAACGAATCGAGGCATCACACCACACGCCGCCTTCTCATCAGCCCCGCGCCCAGCGCCACGCCCAGCAGCAGCATGCGCGATGGCTCCGGCACCGAAGAAATCACGCTGATCACACCGCCTGCGCTTCCGGAATCCAGAAAGTGGCTGATGTCCCAGGCGAGACTGAACGAGGAAATGTCCGGCAGAGCGAGATCGGTGTTCACATTGAAACCGCTGGCATCGACGGTGGTCCAGTCAAAGAGGTCAAAGCTGTTGCCCACAGCCAGCGTCGATCCCGTGAAACCGCTGGCAAACGCCACGGTGATCGTGCCATCCAGCGTCATGTTCCCCACACCCACGATCCGGTCAAACTGACCCGCTGACTTGCCGTCGATGTCCATGCGAATGGAAGGCGTTCCACCCGCGCTGGCATCCATGACCAGATTGCCGTTGATGGTGAGGGTGCCGGAGAGATCCCCGCTCACCGCCCCTGGATTGATGCTGCCCGTACCGCTGATCGTCACGCTGTTGCCCGAGTCGGGAGTGATGAAGCCGGTGCCGCCCAGAGTCCCTCCGGTGATGCTGACAGCTCCCGTCCCCGTGGCCGAGCCGCTGGTGTTGCTGGCCAGAAAGGTGCCCTGGCTGATCACGGTGCCACCGCTGTAGGTGTTGGCACCGCTCACTGCCATGATGCCGGCCCCGGTCTTGCTCAGTGCGCCGTTTTGCATCGTCGGCGTCACGGTGAAGGTGGCACCGCTGCTCACATTGAAGCTGCGCGTCTGGTTGTTGAGATCGACGACCATGTTGCCCGGCCCGGTGTCCTTGGTGATGGAGCTGGAGCCAGTGACCGTCACATCTCCGGCGAGTACGAGTTTGTCGTTCACCGGTGTGGCGGGCGGAGTCGCATTGCTGGTCACCAGCTGGATCGTCCCCTTGCTCATCGTCAGCCCTCCGGCACCGATGGTGTAGGTGCTGTCTGAACTGAACGCGGTGAAGCTTGAGGTTCCGGTGCTGCCGTAGGTCAGAGAGGTCATGTTCCAGGTGTCACCCGAGTGGGTGCCAAAGGTGCCGCTGCCAGTGACGATCACATTCCCCGTGTTGTTGATGCCGTAGATGTCCGCCAGCCCGGCATTGATGGTAAAGTCTCCGTACGTGCCCCCGCTCTGCAGCGTCAGCGTTCCCACCCCGTCCTTGGTGATCGCGTTGGCCCCGCCGGCCACGCTGCTGTTGAGCAGCAGCGTGACTCCAGAGCCCACGTTGAGTCCGGCCGAGCCGGTCAGCGTCAGCGTGCTGTAGCGCAGCACATAGCTGTTTCCACCCACCACATTCAGCGTGCTTCCAGCCATGTTCAGCCCGCCAAAGACGATCGTCTTGGTTTTGGCGGTGCTGCTCACATTACGGTTCACATCCACGGTGGCGCTGCCGCTGATCGTCATCGAATTGCCGTAGTTCAGGGTCTGCGCGGTGGTGGTGCCGTCTCCATCCACCCGCACCTGCAGCGTGGTGCCGTCCCCCATCGCGATGGAGCCGGTGCCAAAGAGCTTGTTCGTGGTGGGGTTGGCGCCGCTGTAGGCGGTGGTGTCCGTCCCCAGCAGTATGCCTCCATTCAGCGTGGTGCCACCGCTGTAGGTGTTGGAGCCCGCCGCAGAGCTGGTCAGCGAGAGCGTGCCCGCGCCGCTCTTGGTCAGCGCCACGGTGCCGGTGCCGTTCACGATGCTGCCGGAAAAAACGCCCGCACCATTCACCGTCAGCCGTGCCGCTGTGGAGCTGCTGTTCGTCACGCTGCCGCTGCTGCCGTTGAAGTTGTTCACCGTCTGGCTCGTGCCACCCAGATCCACGGTGCCGCTGTTCACCGTGAGATCCCCCGTCGGATCCCCCAGCGTGCCGCTGCCGCTGAGCTGCAGCGTGCCACCACCCACGGTGGTGCCGCCGGTGTAGGTGTTCACTGCGGTAAATTTGAGCGTGCCGGCACCTTCCTTGTCCACGCTCCCGTTCTGCACCACGGGTGCCACGGTGAAAGTGGCCCCGCTGGACACCGTGAAGACACGGCTGGCACCATTCAGATCCAGCAGCCTGATGCCCGATCCTGTGGAATTCAGACTGGCTGTGCCCGTGATGCTCACATCACTCTGCAGCACCACCTTGGTGGTCACTCCCGCATTGGAGGCGTTCACCGTGATCGCCCCGCCGCTCATGCTGAAGCCCCCGGCCCCGATGGTGTAGGTGCTGTTGCTTGAGACTGCATTGAAGTTGGATCCGCTGCTCGTGGAGTTGTACGTCAGCGAGTTCATCGTCCAGGTGTCGCCTGAATGGCTGGTAATATTTGCCGTGCCGGACACCGTCACATCCGCCATGTTACCGGTGCCGCTCAGGTCCACATTCCCGCCATTGAGCGCCAGATTGCCAAACGTCCCCGCATTGATGGCCAGCGATCCCGCCCCCGTTTTCGTGATCGAATTGGTGGTCGTCGCGATGGAGTTCAGCGTCAGCGCCGCCGGCGTGCTGTTGGCGTTGACCACATTGAAGGTCGCGTTGCCCGTCAGCGTCACCGTGCCAAACCGGACTCCGTAGTTGTTTCCATCCGTCACCGTCAGCGTGTTGGCTCCGATGCTCAGGGTGCCCAGCGCGATGACCTTCCCGGCGGCGGTGGTGCCGCTCGCACGGTCCACGTTGATCGTCGAGTCCGCCGTCACAGTGGTGTTGTACGCACCCAGGGTGAGAGTCTGCGGACTCGCGACGGTGGAGTTGCCGTCCCCATTGGCCAGCACCTGCAGGGTGCCACCGTTCAGCATGAGGGCGTTTGCGGAGTTTCCCAGCAGCTTGATCAGCGTGCCGCTCGTGGTCGTTGTATCCACCACGCTGAGGATCCCTGCATTCAGGTTGATGGTCCCCGTCAGGCTGGAGTTGTTTCCCGTGAGTGTGAGCGTGCCCGCCCCGGTCTTCGTCAAGCCAGCCGACCCAGCCAGCACCGATGAAATGGCGGCATTCGCATTCGCCGTCAGCGTTGGCGTGGTGCCGCCCAGCGTGATGGTGCCACCAGAGAGCGTGTAGCTGCCCGCAAAAGGCGTTTCAAAAATGATGCCGTTCGTCGTCACCGTGCCCACAGTCAGCGTCCCCGCCGTGCCCGCTGCGCCTCCGCCAAACTGGATGCTGTTGGTGCTGGAGTTTGCCCAGGCCACATCCCCGGCCGCATTGTAAATGGCCACCGCAGAGGTGTTCCAGCCGGCCGTGGTGCCATCAGTGACGCCATTGGCCGCAGAACCGTCATCGTCATAGATGAACGTGGCGGCGCTCCCTGTGCACACAAGCAGACACAAGGCGGCAGCCGCTCCAAAGATGGGACGGAGAAACATATTCTTAGGGTTTTTTATAGAAAATCCAAAACCAAAAAAGGGGGATGGCTCTGGATCGAGTGGGGGCTGCCTCTATAACTGCACAACCGCCCTGATCAACGCCCTTCGCAGACAAACTCGCCTTCCGCCCCCGGCGTTGTCCCTCCAGCCACCCGGGCAACTAAGTCAGACCTTTAATTCCAACACCCCAGCCAGCCCCCGATCTCAAAAAGACCGCATTTCCAGCCCTTCACTCCTCAAAGTCCGTGTAGTGCCTCCTCCTCGGCGGCTCCGTCACCATCGCCTTCTGCTTCCAAAAGGTCGCCTGATGCAGATCCTTCTCACAGCCCACGCCTTCCAGATAGCATTGGGAAAGGCTCTTCATCGCCTCCACCACGCCCTCCTCGGCAGCGGCCTTGATCGCAGCAAATCCGGTTTTGCGTTCGCGCGTGGTCTGGCCGTGATTTAAGAGCACCATTCCCGCCAAATTTTTGGCGGGGGAAAATTTCTCCGCCACCCGCGAGAGCGTGTCGTACACATCCTGCCACAGCGCAGGGTCATGCTCCGCCTTTCGCCACAGCAGATGCGCCACCAGGTAGGCCTCCAGCGGGTGCTTGGAGCGGCTCATCACCGCCAGCACCAGCTCCCCTGCCTTCTCGATGTCCTGCGGCACCCCGCTTCCCTGAAACAACGCCTCCGCGTAGTAGAAGCGCGCATCCCGCCTCTTGCTCATTTCAAACGCCTGCTGATACAGCGCCACGCTGCGCGCGGCGTCGCGCTTGCAGCCATACCCTGCAGCGCACAGATGCCCCTCCAGCAGAGTGGCTGACACACTCCCGTTCAGCGCCAGCTCGCGCACATTCTGCACCCACCCGGCATCCAGCCATTTGCCTTCAGTGAAAAGCTGCCGTGCCATGCGGTCGCAGAGCTTGTCGGCATACAGCATCCAGAACTTCTCCTGCGGAAACCTCTCCACCGCCTTGATCACCACAGCCAGCGCCGGCTTGAAGTCCTGGATCATCTCCAGCCCGCGTGTCTGCTCCAGGATCTCCAGCCTCGCCTCCTCCACCTGCTCAGCAGGTGTAAAGGCGGGCCTCAGCTCGCGCAGAGACTCTGCATGGAGAAACTGCTCCTTCGCAGGCAGCAGCTCCCCCACGTCGATCCGGTCCGCCGCCTCTGTGATGCGCCAGTGCTCCGCCGCATCTCGCTGCACCGTGCATGTCAGCACGCCCTTCCCTCTCGCGATCCGCTCCCCCCGCTGCACCTCAAACTGATACGGCTGCGTCACCTTGATGAGGTCCAGCGTCTCCGGCTCCGCCCGTGCTCCCGCCGCCACGCTGATGCGCCTCAGCGGCCAGCACGCACGCATCTCCTCCTCCTGCCGCAGCAGCGCCTCCACCGGCGGATGATCCAGCGCAAAAAACCGCCCCTGCCCTGCCGCCACATGATCCAGCAGTGTCGCCACAGACACTTCATTCCACGAGCGCACATACGCCGCCGCACGCTCCAGCGCCTCCTGTTTGGCGGAGAGCTTGGCCTCGGCACGCCTGTCCCCGCCTGCCCGTGCCATCTCATACGCCGCCAGCGCCTGCCCGATGTCAGGCTCCGTGCCATTGCCCAGCTCATACCTCTCCCCCAGCGGCATCCAGGCGGAGGCAGCTCCCAGCTTCGCCGCCAGTTTCAGATGTTTAAAGGCCGCCTCCGTGTAGCGCGCCGGATTCTCCGGATCATCCACCACACTCACAAAATCCCTCAGCGCGTCCAGGTGCCCGGCCTTGATCGTGTGGTGCAGCAGCGTCATCACCTCAGGTCCAAACCCGCCCGAATCCCGCAGCGCCAGCGCTAGCTGCTGCGTCGCCCCCGGGTCCCCTGTCTCTGCCAGTGGCATAAGCAGCTGCGCGGCCAGCAGCGGTGCTCCGGCACAGCGCAGGTCAGCACAGGCCCGCACCATTTTCTCGGGAGACATCTCCGCCACTGTGACCTTCGGCACCTCCGCCTCTCGCGTCTCAGAGGCCAGCCGGTCCAGATGGTGTGGCCAGTAAATGATGCCTGCGATCATCGCCGCGCACACCAGCAGTCCCACCAGCAATAGGGCTGAAGATTCCTCCTCCTCAGGCTCATCGTCCGCCGCTGTCTCCGCCCCCTTCGCAGATGCACCCGCAGAGACAGCAGGCGCTGCCGCCAAGGCACTCTCCGCATCCGTCTTTGGCGGCGGAAACGCAGGCAGTATCACCTCGCCCACCCTCGCTCCCGCGCGCGGCTTCAGCGTGATGGGCTTCAGCAGATACCCGCGCCGGTTGGAGCGTGCGCCAGTCGCGCCATCACCGGCTTCTGCATCACTCTCCTCCGGCTCCCGCAGCGGCTCCTCCTCCCCCTCTGCCAGATCCATCTCAAACACCTCTCCTCCGATCCCAAACGTGAACGGCGTATTCACCTCCAGCTCGCTCGAAATGACCCCGTTCACCGAAAACTGCGCGGCGGCCACCACTCCGATGATCTGAAACGTCCGCTCGCCTGTGCGATACAGCACGCAGTGCCGACCATGAATCCCCGGCCCCTCAAAGGTGATGTCGCACTTGTCCCCGCTGCCCATCGTCAGCGAGCTGTGCAGCGGACACGAGATCCGGTGCTCGCCGCCATCTTGAGTACGCAATGTCAAAACTGTCAGGGCCATCGCCTCAGACTAGGCTGAACATTTATTTAGGTCGAGTCACCTTTATCTAAAAGAGCTTAAAAGCTCCTTACTTTCCGGCCCCCAGCTCCTGGTAGTAGCGCTTCACCAGATCTCGATACTCCGCTGGCACTGGGTCACGATCCACTGGCGCCAGATTCTTGCCCGCATCCTTCTTCGAGAGCTCTTCCACCACCCGGTCCCGCAACTCGATGAGCGGCTGTGTGATGCGCGTACTCAGCTGCGACACCTGCGGAGCCTCGTTGCTGCGTTTGAATTCAATGCGCAGCGCCCGTGCGCGATCCTGCACCTTTGCCGCCTCATTGCGCAGCTCGGAGTTGTCCAGCAGCTCCTCCACATTGCGCAGGCGGTCGCTCCACTGCTCATAGCCATTGCCGGTAAAGACACCCGTGTCAGGCTGCTCCTTGCTGTCGTCAAAGAACAGCGCCTCGGGCACCGCCCCGCCTGCGATCTGCGGCCGCCTGCGGTCATTGTCAGAATCTCGATCCCCGGTGGTGCCTATGCCCTCGTTGCTGTCCGCCACCTGCTGCGCCTGCCCTCGGCCTTGTCCCGGTCCGGAGTTGCGCCCCTCTCCAGGTTGCTGTCCCTGCCCGGGCTTTTGACCTTGTCCAGGCTGCTGCCCTTCGCCGGGTTTGCCGCCGTTCTCCGCTGTTTCAGACTGTGGCTCACCCTGCCCCATCCCCTGCCCTTTTTGTCCGGGCTGCTGGCCTTCTTTCCCAGGCTGCTGTCCGGGCTGGTTTCCATCCCCTTGCTGGGCTGCGGCCTGCTGCTGTCCCTTGCCCAGACCTTCAGCGCCGGGCTTCTGCCCCTGCTGGCCTTTCTCGCCCGGCTTTCCCCCCTGCCCCGGCGTCTCGCCGTTTTCAGCCGTCTGCGCATCCTTGCCTTCGCCCTGGCCTTCTTTCCCTTCCTGCCCCCTGCCCGGCTGCTGGCCCTGCTGGGCCATCTTCGTCTGCCCCAGGCCATCCTTGCCCTGCTGCCCATCCCCCGGCTTCTGTCCCTCACCAGGTTTCTTTCCTTCACCCGCCTTCTGTCCCTTTTCAGCAGTCTGCTGCGCCTGCCCTTCTTTGCCCTTCTGCCCTTCGGCGGGCATTTGATTCTTCTCTTCCCCCTGTTCCTTCTGGGCGGCGGCATTTGCAGTCTTCGCACCCGGCTCTCCAGCAGCCTCCTGCTCCTGCGCTTCCTTGATCAGCTTGTCCAGCTCGTTCTTGGCCACTCGCAGCGCCTCGCTCTCGCTGCCCAGCACACTCTCGGCCGCTTTCTCCACGCCCTTTTTGAGTTCATCCACCGCATTCGCCGCCTTGCGCTCCGCATCCTTCGCCTCGGCCTGCGAGCCGTAGCGCAGCTGGTTCTGCGCCTCCTGCAGGTTCTCCTCCAGTGCGCTCGTCTGCGCCTTGCGCACCGCGTCGTAGAGATTGCGGTGCAGCAGCGGTTCGCTTTGCTCCGCCTGCTCGCTTAGCTGCTTCATGTTGTTCAGCAGCTTCTGAATGTCCTCCTGCTGCCCCGCCATCTGCCGGCTCTGCGCAGCATTCTGCATGTTCCGCTCGATGTCTGATCCCGCCGCCTTCTGATTCTCCAGCGCCTCGCTGATCTTCTTCTGGTTCTCCGCCGCATCACGTGCCTGCTGGCGTATCTGCTTCATCTCCTCGGCAAATTTCTTCGACGTCTTCTGCCGGAAGTCCTCGCCCATCTTTTCCAGCTCGCGCTGGGCGCGGGTGGTGGAGTTCGCGGCATCCGTCAGCTTCTCGTCCTTCAGCTGCTCGGCGGCTTCCATCGCCTTCTCACGCGCCTGCTCCAGTTGCTCCTTGGCCTCCGCCATGTTCTGCGCGTTGTCCGGCTTCTCCATCCGCTCCTTGAGATCATCGATGTCGCTCAGCAGTTGCTCCTGCTCCGTCTGCAGGCGCTTCAGCTGATTCTCCAGTTCCTGCTTCTCCTCCTCGGTCTTCGCATTCGCCATTTGGTTCTGCAGTTCCTTGATCTTCTCCGCTATCGCTTCCTGTCGGCGTGCCAGCTCCTTCAGGCGGTTCAGCACCTGCAGGTTTTCCTGCTGCTCGGCGGTCTGCTCTTCAGCAGCCTTTTTCTCCTCCTCATAGCGCTGCTCCTTCTGCTTCAGTTCCAGGTCCATGATCTGGTTCTGGTTGGCCTGCTGCCCTGATCCCTGCGGTTTGTCCATTCGCATCACCTGGTGCTCGCGGCTCTGCGCACGGTGCAGCCACTCCAGCGCCGTCTGCTCAAACGTCAGCGCCTGATTCAGCGGCGAGCGCTTCTTCTCCTCCGCCGCCTGCTGCAGCGGCCTTTCCGCGTCCTTCAGGCTTTTCCACGCCTCCGTCAGCGCCTGCTTCACCTGCGAGTCCTCGGTCTTCTCCATGCCCTCCTTCACCTTTTCCAGCGCTATGCCCGTGGACTGATGCACCACCTGGATGTCAGGCACCGCAGCCTCGATCGCCTTTCCGGCATTCGTGTCGCGGATGATCTTCCACGTCGCGTTCACCAGCTGCTTCACCAGGTCCACCAGCTCGTCGCTCTGCGCCTTCGGCTGGCCGGGCTCGCTCGGCGGAGCCTCCGCCTCCCGGAAGATGTCTTCAAAGTGGCGCACATCCGCAAAGAACATCTCGCTCATGTTGCGCCGCACCTCGCCCTTAGGCCCGGTGTCCTCCGCCCACAGGTAGTAGCTCACCAGCTGCCTCGGCTCGGCGTGCTCCTTCTCCAGCGCCAGCTCCGCCTTCACATCCTGCTTCTTCAGCGGTGCGGTCACTGCATGCTTGAACAAGATCTCCTTGCTGCTCCCGTTGATGCTGAACACCGCCCCCGACTTCACCACCCCCAGGTCATCCGACACCTTCGCCTCCACAGGCAGTTCCTGAATGCTAGACACCTGCAGATCCCGCTTCGGAAACACCACCTCGATCTTCGCCAGCTGGTTCGACTGCACCGTCACCGTAAACCACGGCGGATTCTTGTTCCCACGCTCCGCCTCATCCACTAGATGCAGCCGGTACTTCTGCGTCTTCTCCGCCATCAGCACGCCCTCCAGCACCGTCGCATCCCCTGCTGATGGCGTCAGCGGTATCACCGTCTTGTCTTCGCCAAAAAGCTCCGCCGCCGTCAGATGCGGCCCAAAGGGGTTCACCTCCTTGCCCGCAGTACCACCTGCCACATCTCCAGCCCGCAGCGGCTTGTTCACCTTGATCCGCCACACGATCTTCGATCCCTCCATCGCCGTCACCTTCTGTGTGTTCTTCGTCTCCTTCACCGGCAGCTTCGTGTACTCCGGCGGCGTCACCACCACATCGCTGCTCACCAGCGCAGGATAATCAAACACCGAGATCGTGTGCACCGCCGACTTCTGCCCGCTGAACTCCACATGGTATTTTGTGTCACGCGCCACCTTGTGGATCATCCCGCCATACACCTGCTCATCCACCGTCAGTCGCATCGGCAGGCGCTCGCGCTCCCGCCCGTCCGCCTCGCTCACCACCAGCGTCGCATCCGCAGGCACCGGCCCGTTAAACCGCGCCTCCACGATCAGATGCGTGCCGCGCTCCAGCTCCGTGTCCCCCGGCGTCAGCAACGTCTGAAACTCCGTCGGCCTCGTCGGCTCTTCCGCCTTCTTTTGCGCGGCCACCGCCCGGCCTCGATACGCCTGCAATCGCAGCGCCACCTCCGTGGTCAGAAACAGCACCACAGCCGCGCAGGCAGTCACCAGCGCCCGCATGTAGGGCTTCTGCGTCACCGTCACCTGCCACTGCTGTGTCGCCGCATGCGCCAGCGTACGGTCAATCAGCCGCTCGTGCAAAAACCCCGCAGGCTCATCCGCACCAGCCTCATGCTCGATCGCCGTCAGCAGCAGCGCGTTCAGGCTCGGATGCCTGCGCTCAATGATCCGCGCGATCTCCTGATTACTCCACACATTCCGCCGTCCCTTGATCCACGCGATCACTCCCAGCACCACCAGTCCCAGCATCGACCACCGGTCCAGCCTCTTGGAAACCGTCACCCCATTCAGCGCCGCCAGCAAAAACGCCCCCCTCACGACAATCCCCGTCACCAGCACCGCAGCCACATGCCGCATCAGCCGCGCCCGGCGCAAAATCTCCCGTACTTCAGCAATCCGGGCTTCGAGAATGGTGCGTGCGATCATGATGGTTTCATTAACGGTGAAGGAAGCAGGAATCGTGCGAGCCAGGCGCCAGCAAAGTGGTCCGCACAGTCCCCTGTGCGGCGCTCCGCCATCTCCCGCCACCCCGCAAAAGCCAGCCTCCCCATCCGCAGCCGGCGTCCGAGCCAGATGCCAGCAAAGTGGCCCGCACAGTCCCCTGTGCGGCGCTCCGTCATCTCCCACAGCTCCTCGAAAGGCCAGAGCCCCTCATGGCAGAGTGAGACTTCCAGATTGGCATCTATGCTTCGGTTCGCTGCCATAATAAAAAATTGTCCACGTCTAGCCCTGCCATCGCAGGGTTCCGGGCAATGTAATCACGAAACTTCTCAAACGAAGCTTCGTTGCGCACAAGATGATCAAAACTCTCGTCCTGCCAGAAACGACCGCTGCGCCCCAAGGCCAGATTGATTCCGATAGCCGTCCATTTCTTCCAGGACTCCACCTGCTTGAGCATGGCCTCTCGGGCCAGACCGCCGACCAGGAGATGCACGTGGTTGGGCATGACCACATAGTCACCCAGCACATACCGGCCTCCATCGAAATGATGCAAAGCATCAGCCACTATTCGGGCGATTTTCGGATCTCGCAGAGCGCACTTGCCATGACAGCCATCAAGCTCCTTTTCCAAGGACCGCGTAAAACGCCGGAAGTCCTCCCGTGTCGCACGATCAAGCATTTCAAAATCGAACCGCCAGTCTTTTGAGGACGGATTGATGTCACGCGCTAGCAGCCAGTTGTCTCGCTCCTCTCTCCACCGTTGCCAGACCACCTGTGGAATGGAATCCGCCGTGCGCCAGGTGATGAAGTAGGTGGACTGAGCCTGATCCCAATGAGGCAGATTCCCCCGGGTGACGGTGACTCTCGCGGCCGGATTAAAAAATTGAAAGCTTGCAGGCATCACACCACGTTCAAAAACACTCATTCGGTTAGGCGGATCCTTGGGGTGCTGCGGAGTCCCGCACAGGGGACTGTGCGGACCACTTTGAGCTGCCGCTACGCCCCGCCACCCACGTTTCCAGCACAAGAACGGCCAGCAGCACCAGAAGAATATACCACCACGACTGCTGCCTCTGCTCAGTATCCGTGGCCGTGAGCCGCTGCTCCGCAGTCTCCCCCCCCCCGGCTTTCTCGTCACCGCTCGCCAGCTTGACGCCATACTCCGCCAGCTTCTGCGGCGGCATCGGCAGCCCCCTTCCTTCATCCGGTGGCAGATTGACCGCCAGCGTGCGCACATGCGCAGCCCCCTCCACCTGATGCAGCCCCACTTGCGTCGCTGTAAAAGACTCCCCGGCCTTGAGGCTGTGCACCTTTCCATCCGGCTCCGTGATCGTATGCGCAGCCCCGCTGTCCAGTGGCAGCGCATCTCCCACCACCAGCGCCCCCGCCGGATCATGGCTGAATCCCGCCGCTGCCAGCCAGCCATAAAGCAACGGAACAAACTTCGTGCTGAGCGCCAGCTGGCTGTCTCCCGGGTGCCAGCCCGAGGCCAGCACGATGAGCGTCCCCTGCCCGATCCGCGCACTGAGGATCGCAGGCTTGCCGTTGTCAAAACCCGCCAGCGTCTCCAACCTGCCGCCCGCCTCTTTGACCTCGATCTCGCGCTGCTTCCAGAAACGCAGCTTCGTAAAATCCCGCAGCTTCGGATCCGCAAACGGCCTGAGTAGCGGGTGTTCCGTCTTGACCTCCGCCAGCATCCGGTAGTCGCCATCCCCGCCACCGTCTTTGACCGTGATTCCGGGTATGCCCGTGAGAGTTTGTAGCAGCGCTGCATCGGCGGCAGAGGTGACGACCTGCACCAGAAACCCGCCCGCCGTCACAAAGTCGCGCAGCCCTGCATGCATCGCAGCAGGCGGCGTCGGTCCAGACACCACCAGCAGGTCCGGCTTCTGCTTTGGCATCGCCGGGCTTGCCGTCAGCGCCGGGGCCAGCGTCGCGGTGGGCTGCAGCGCACGCGCCAGGTAGTACAGCGGAGCCGCCGCCTCATCCCGCGTGCTCTCCTCTCCCAAAAAATGAATGCGCACCGCTCGTGGCTGCGGCGGCGCGATGAAGAGCCGGTTGTCAAAATCATGCCTGTCACCGCTGAGCACCAGCACCGTGGCCTTCGTCTCGTTCGGCGGAGCCACCAGAATGCGCGAAGCCCCCGCTGGGATCTGCGATGAAATCCCACCCGCAGCCGGAGCCCCCTGCCATGCCAGCGTGAAATCCCGCAGCGCCGAATCCCGCGTGTTGCTCACCCGCACACGCACCATCGCATCCGCGCTGCTCTCATCATCCCGTGCAGCCAGGGCGACCGAGAAATCATCATTCACTCCCGGCTCCAGCCTGTGCACCTCCACACTCAGCTCCGCAGGCCATGCAATCGTCCGCAGCGCATCCAGCCTCGTCCCCTCCTGCAGATCCGAAATGAGATGAATCCGCTTCTTCAGCCCCGCCGTGCTCGCATCAAAAGCAGGCACCGTAGCGATCAGCGCCCGATCCAGCTGCGTGGCGCTCCACCCCGGCGACATCTCAGCCAGCCTGCTTTGCAGAGTGGCACTGCGATTCGCCGGCGTGTTGCGATCCTCCTCAAAAGTCCACACCGGCACCAGCTCGCGGTCAAACACCGCCAGCGCCACACGATCACTGAGCTTCGCCTCCTTGAAAAGCCTCTCCGCCTCCGCCACCCCACGCTTCCACAGATCCTCCCGCCGCATCGACGCACTGCGGTCCAGCAGCACCAGCACCGCCCGGTCCGGCGACTTCGCCGCAGAGTTCTCCCCCTGCAAAAACGGCCGCGCAAACATCAGCGCCAGCAGGATCAGAGCCAGGCATCGCAGCGCCAGCAGCAGCCAGTTCTCCAGCCGCCGTTTGCTCACCGGCAGCGGCGTGCTCGCATCCAGAAACATCAGCGTGCTAAACTCCACCCTGTCCTGCGGCGGCTTGCGTCTAAGGTGCAGCAAAATCGGCGCAATGATCGCCGCCGCACCTGCTAGGTAGATTGGAAAAAGCCAGCTCATGGAAATAAAACATTCAAGCTACAGGTGGTGCCCTTCGAAAATCGTCCTCGTCCTCCTACTCGAACTCGTCCTCGATCAAATAGCGCACGCCGAATCCCTAACTGCGGAGAGCCAAAAAGTGACCTCAGCGGCATGGCTTGGAGCAGGTTAGTTCGACTCATACCGCACCCCTCCCCACTCCACCCTTCGCCTTCTTCCTCTGCCTCGCACTCAGAAAATCAAACAGCACCTCCTCCAGCGCCACATCCGTCGGACAGAAGTGATACTCCACATTGTGCCGCTCCGCCGCCGCCACAATCGCCTCCCGATGCGCCCCCAGCCGCTTCAGGTAATTCTCCCTCACCAGCTGCGGATCGATGAACCTCTCCGCCCCCGTCTCCGCATCCCGGAAATACGCCGACTTCTCAAACGCAAAATTAATCTCCGCCCGGTCCATCAGGTGAAACAACACCAGATCGTGACCCATCGCGCTCAGCAGCGCCAGTTGCTTCTCCAGATGCTCCACCGGCGCCAGCAGATCGGTAATCAAACAGATCATCCCCCGCTTCCTCAGCAGCTCCGCCAGCTGCCCCACCGACACCGCCAGCGCAGTCCCGCTCGTCTTCGCCGGTCTCTCCAGCTCCGTGATGATTCGCCGCAGATGCCCCGGCCGGTTCCGCGCCGGCAGATGCTCCTCGATCCCATCCGCAAACGTCGTCAGCCCCGCCGCATCCCCCTGCTTCATCAGAAACGACGCCAGCGTCGCAGCCAGCGTCGCCGCATAATCTGCCTTCGTGTAGCCCGCCGACCCAAACCCCATCGACTTGCTGTGATCAATCACCAGCTGGCACCGCAGGTTCGTCTCATCCTCAAACTTCTTGATGTACGTCCGGTCACTCCGCGCCAGCACCTTCCAGTCAATGTACCGCGGATCATCCCCCTGCACATACGCCCGATACTCCGAAAACTCCACCGAGAACCCATGATACGGACTCCTGTGCATCCCCTTCCAAAGCCCTTCAACAACGACCTTCGCCCGCAGCTCAAGCGACTTGATGCGCATCAGCGCCGCAGGATCGAGAAACGTGGTGGATTGAGCGGTCATCGAGTTAAAAAATGACGAAGTTCAAATGTCGGTGTTTGAGAAAGCACATCATTTGGAAGGAGGAGATTTACGAAGAATGGCAGAAAAGATGAGATGCAGCTCCTTGGCTTCCTGCCAGATCTGCTTGGCGGCATCACGCATCTCAGGTTCAGCACGAACAATCATTCGGCACCAGTGTTTAGTTTCCCGCGATTCCTTTTTACAGGTGGCTATCTTGTTGCGGAAGTCTTTGTTTGAAATGGCATCATCAGCTTCTCCATAGTTGGCTCCGACACTGGTTCCCGACCGAACGATCTGAGAAATGAGAGGCTTCGTCACCTCATTCCGAGGCACCGCTTTCGCAAAGTCGATGACCTGCTCGCCAAACACCGCCGTGCGCTCCTCCAAATCGAAATTCTTGTCATTCCCAGCGCTCATCTTCGTCATTCGGCATTCAGATTTATTTAGTCATTCGGATTTACTCATTCGTCATTTTTCTCCCTAGGCCTTCACATGCTCCAGCAGCCTCTGTATCACCTTCTCCACCGTCACTCCCTCCGCCTCCGCTTTGTAATTCACCAGGATGCGATGCCTCAGCACCGGCAGCGCCATCGCCCGCACATCCTCCACCGTCACATGCGTCCGGTTATGCAGCAGCACCCGCGTCTTCGCGCCCAGCACCAGGTTCTGGCTCGCACGCGTCCCCGCCCCCCAGCTCACCCATTGGTTCACAAAATCCGGCACGCCTTCTCTTCCCGGCCGTGACGCCGCCGAAAGCCTCACCGCATACCGCGCCACATCTTCGGCAATCGGCACCTTCCGCACCGTCTGCTGAAACGCCAGCATCTCCTCCCCGCTGAAAAGCCTCTGCACCGGCTCGCCCTTGCCCGCCGTCGTCTTCGTCACCACCGCCACCTCATCATCCTCGCTCAGGTAGTCGATCACGATGTTCAGCATGAAGCGGTCCAGCTGCGCCTCAGGCAGCGGATACGTCCCCTCCTGCTCGATCGGGTTCTGCGTCGCCAGCACAAAGAACGGCTCCGGCAGGTGCATCGTCTTCCCGTTCACCGTCACCTGATGCTCCTGCATCGCCTCCAGCAGCGCCGCCTGCGTCTTCGGCGGCGTGCGGTTGATCTCATCCGCCAGGATCATGTTTGCAAACACCGGGCCCTGGCTGAACACCAGCTTCCGCCCCTCCGGGCTGTCCTCCAAAATCTCCGTCCCCGTAATATCCGAGGGCATCAAATCCGGCGTGAACTGAATCCGCTGAAAGCTCAAATGACAGACATCCGCCACCGTCTTGATCAGCAGCGTCTTCGCCAGCCCCGGCGCTCCGGTAATCAAACAATGCCCGCCGCTCAGCAGCGCGATCAGCATCTCATCAATCACATGCTGCTGTCCCACGATCACCTTCCCCACCTCCGCAAAAATCCGCTGCCTCGCCGTGGAGAGCAGCTCGACGATCTGACGTTCAGTGAGGGGTGCAGACGACGACGGAAGATCGGGAGAAGCGCTCATGAGATAAAGGTTTCTATCAAACAGCGCCCACGATGCCAAGTTTTCATCCACCCCGCAGGAACTGCAATTGATCCCTCGCGTACGCGCCAGCGTCCCCGGACTGCGGCACTTCAGCGCCGCTCTCGACCATCCCTAGCCTCCGCTACCGCCCTCTAGCGCAAATCATAAATCGTAAATCATAAATCATAAATTCCCTCACTTCGACCACGCAGGCTCCGGCTCCGGCTCCCACTCCTTCTCCCCCTTGCCCACTCCCACCAGCTCCTCTTCCTCCACATCCTCCGTCTCCTCCAGCAGCGGCGCAAACCTCTCAGACCTGAAACCCAGCTCCTGCTTCACGCTCGAGTGCGGATCATCCGGATTGTTCAGCTCCTTCAGCAGCAGCAGGATGTCAAACTCCGCCCCCGCCAGCTTGATCTCCGCATCATCGTTCACCACAAACTGCGGATTCGACCTCCCAGCACGGATCGCCCGCACCGTGTAGATCTCATCCTTCTTCGGCAGGGACTTGTACAGGTCGAAAACCCAGGGATCAAACTGGTCATTAATGCAGACAACTTGCTGGCCGGTCTTAAACATGAATCAGAGATAAAAAGGTTACGGTTGTACAAAATAGATGCCGTGCTCGCCGGCAATCTCGACAAGGCGTCCCATATCAGGCCCGCCCTCTTTCGCAAACTCCACCGCACACCGGTCAAAGAAAGTCTCAAAGCCCGAAGGCACCGTCGTGATCAGCATCTTCAGTGGCGTGCTCCCCGCATTGCGAAAGGCATGCACCGTCCCCTTCGGCATAAAGACCGCCGTCCCCGGCGCCACTGCCGTCCACGTCCCGTCCTGAAAAAACTCCACGCTTCCCTCGATCACATAAAAGTTCTCATCCTCCAGCGTGTGGTAGTGCGGCGGCGGCCCGCCTCCCGGATGCGTCGTCTCGATCCACTGCGTAAACCTCCCGCCCGACTGCGCCCCCGTGATCACAAACTCCACCTGATCTCCAAACACAGACATCCCACGCCCTTCCCCGGGCTGGGTGATGACAGGGACAGCATTGCCGACAGTACTCATGGTATGAAAGGGTAGCGCAGCACCGGGAACTGGCAAGACCCGGTGCTCCGCCGAAACTTTGCCCCAGCCACAACGTTCAAGCCGTGAATTCACCACCACGCCTGCCCATGATTCGCCACCTCAGCTGCCTGTTCGTCCTCCTGCTCACCATCGCCACCGGCCGCGCGCAGCTCCAGCTCCCGCCGGGCATCACCCCGCTCGACATCACCGTCGGTGGCGTCTCCCGCACCGGCTTCATCTACGCCCCCACCACCGCCAAAGAAATACCCGCACCCGTCGTCTTCGTCTGGCACGGCCACGGCGGCACCGCCCTCAGCGCAGGCCGCAGCTTCGCCATGTACAAGCACATGCCCGAGGCCATCTCCGTCTATCTCCAGGGCCTCAATACCCCCGGACAGCTCACCGATCCCGAAGGCAAAAAGCCCGGCTGGCAGCACGGCGCAGGCGCTCAGGACGACCGCGACCTCAAGCTCTTCGATGCCGTCCTTGCCCACCTTAAAGAACACTACAAAGTCGATGCCAGGCGCATCTTCTCCACCGGCCACTCCAATGGTGGCGGCTTCACCTACCTCCTCTGGCAGACTCGTCCGGACGTCCTCTGCGCCGTCGCCCCCTCCGCCGCAGCCTCCATCCGCCTCCGCGATACCCCCTTCAAACCCAAGCCCTGCATGCACCTCGCCGGCACCGCAGATCCCCTCGTCAAATACGAGTGGCAGCAGCAGGCCATCGCCAGGGTCAAAGAAATCAACCAATGCGAGCCCGAAGGCAAACCCTGGGCGCCCAACTGCACCCTCTACCCCTCCAAAGTCAGCGCCCCCTTCATCACCTTCATCCTCCCCGGCGGCACCCACAAATTCCCCGAAGAAGCCCCGCCCCTCATCGCCAAATTCTTCAAAGAACAAGCCTCAGCTGTGAAGTAAAAGTACGATAGGCGTTGCCTGTCGATCAGCGCTCAGCAAACACCTACCCCAGCGCGCTTCTCCGCCCATCCGGAGGATAGCCGTCCCGGCTGTCCATGGCAGACAGGCTTCCAGCCTGTCCTACCCTCCACACCACCTCACACTCACAGTGCCACGCCCCTGGAGGAGAGGGACCATCCTGGTCCCTCGATGTGCATCTCACCCAGCGCCACCTCCACTCTCCACCGCCCACCCCCCATCACTTCCCCAGCGCCGCCTCCCACTCCGCCTCCTTAAATCCCACCAGGCACACCTTCCCCTTCGCATCCACCGCAAAGGGTCGCTTCACCAGATTCCCGTTCCCCGCCAGCAGCGCCAGCGCTTCATCCGTGCTCATCCCCGGCAGCGTGTCCTTCAGCCCCAGGCTGCGGTAGTCCATGCCAGACACATTAAAAAGCCGCCGCACATCCCCCTCGTACGCGCTCAGCATCGTCTTCAGCTCCGCCACACTCGGCGGCGTCTCGCGGATCGCCTTCTCCTCAAACGCCACCCCACGTCCCTTCAGCCACTTGATGGCATTCTTGCACGTCGAGCATCCGGAGTAGGCATAAACTTTGAGCATAAAATAACAGGGGAAAAAGAGTTGGCCAATCAGTCACCAAACAAAAGCGCCGCTTCCAGCAACTTGAAACCTTAAACTTGAAACTTCAAACTGAGTCCCCCTCACACCCAGCGCCAGCAACCGTAATCCACCGTCAACAACGTTCAGCCACCGTCATTCCACCTTCCCCATCCACGGCGCAAACTCCGCCGGCACCTTCGCCTCAAACGCCATCGGCTGGTCATGGATCGGATGGTTGAAGGAAAGCTTCCACGCATGCAGCATCAGCCTCGGCACCCGCACCCTCTGCTTGTTCGGCTGCGCATAGATCGGGTCTCCCAAAATCGCGCACTGCAGCGCCTCCCGCATATGCACGCGGATCTGGTGCGTCCTCCCCGTCAGCAGCCGGCACTGGATCAGCGCACACCCCTGGTCCACCGCCAGCCGCTTCCACTCCGTGATCGCCTCCTTCCCCGCACCATCCAGCAAAATGCTCATCCGCTTACGGTCCACCGCATGCCGGCCGATGTAGTTTTGAATCCTCCCGCCCTCCTCCTTCGGCACCCCGTTCACCACCGCCAGATAGATCTTCGCGATCCGCCTCTCCGAAAAGGCCTCCGTCAGCCGCCGGTGCGCCGTGTCATTCTTCGCCACCACCATGCAGCCGCTCGTGTCCTTGTCCAGACGGTGCACGATCCCCGGCCTCATCTCCCCGCCTATCCCGCTCAGGTCATCGATGTGGTGCAGCAGCGCATTCACCAGCGTCCCGTCCGGATTTCCCTCCGCCGGGTGCACCACCAGCCCCGATGCCTTGTCCAGCACCACGATGTCCGCATCCTCATACAAAATCGTCAGCGGAATGTTCTGGGCCTTGATCTCCACTTCCGCTACTTCAGGCACCGTGATACTCACCGCATCCCCGCTCTTCAGCGCCACCCCCGCTTTCGCAGGCTTCCCGTTCAGCGTCGCATGCCCCTCCTTGATCAGGTCCTGCAGCCTTGAGCGCGACATCTCCGGCAAGCGCCTCGCCAGGTGCTTGTCGAAACGATCCCCAATATCCAGTGTTTCAGTAATGGTCCAGTCCACCCCACAAACTCAAGTTTCGAATTAATAAGGCAAACTGTAATTTCTGGCATATCGAATGCGTCCCTCTATCTTCATAGCTCTGCCCCCTTGATCCTCGCCCCTCCAGAACAGACCTTTCTGAGCACCTGCCCGGTGTGCCAGCGGCAGATCGATGTCACCTCCCTCGAGCCCTTCACCAAGCTCAAATGCCCCTTCTGCGGCCAGATGGTCCGCGTCCGCCGCCGCTTCGATCAGTTCATGATCGTCCGCCAGATCGGCGAGGGCGGCATGAGCCGCGTGTTCGAGGCTGAAGACGAAACCCTCGGCCGCCGCGTCGCCCTCAAGATCCTCAACCGCCAGTACTCCCGCGACTCCATCCGCCTCGAGCAGTTCCAGCGCGAGGCCCACATCACCGCCAACGTCACCCACCCCAACGTCATCAAGCTCTACTCCGTCGGCTACGACCAGGGCTACTTCTACATCGCCATGGAGCTCGTCGGCGGCGGCTCCCTCGAGCAGCGCATCCGTCGCGAGGGCCATCTCAAAGAGGCCGAGGCCCTCCGCATCGGCCGCGAGGTGGCCGAAGGCCTCCGCGCCGCCCAGCAGCTCACCCTCATCCACCGCGACGTCAAACCCGCCAACATCCTCTTCACCGAGACCGGCACCGCCAAAGTCGTGGACTTCGGCCTCGCCCTCTTCATGGACCGCGGCGGAGACCAGTCCGGCGAGATCTGGGCCACACCCTACTACGTCGCCCCGGAAAAAGTCATCGAAAACAAAGAAGACTACCGCAGCGACATCTTTTCCCTCGGCGCCACCCTCTACCACGCCCTCACCGGCAATCCGCCCCACAAAGCCGACACCGCCTCCATCGAGGACCTCCGCCGCATTAAATCCAAGCGCGTCACCCTCGGAGAGTCCGGCCTCCGCTTCTCCCCCCGCACAGAGCACGTCATCAATGGCATGCTCTCCTTCACCCCCGAAGACCGCTTCGCCAACTACTCCGAAGTCGTTGACGAAATGCGCCTCGCAGAGGGCCTCCTCGACCGCGGCAGCGTCCGCCGCCGCCTCGTCTCCCGCCGCGCACGCCTCATCGGCTCCATCGCCGCCGCCATCGTCCTCGCCTACGGCATCGGCTGGCTCCTGCGCGAGAGCGGCCAGCGCCGCCAGGCACGCGCCCTCCAGATCGCCACCGCAGCCCAGGGAGACCTCGACGGCGCAGGCGTCACCCTTACCGCAGACAAAGCCAGCAAAAAAACCATCACCGAGCGCTTCACCGAGGCCCGCCAGGCCATGCTCGAAGAGCGCCAGTTCGCCACCGCCGAGCACAAATTCGCCAAGCTCCTCGAATCCAAAGAGCTCGTCCAGCCCACCGAAAACTGGGCCCGCTTCAATGCTGCCCTCTGCAGCATCATGCTCGACAAGAAAAAAGACGCCGCCGCCCAGTTCGCCCAGCTCGCCACCACCCCGGACCTCAACGGCCTCGCCCCCTTCTTCACCCGCATCAAAGACCGCATGGCCGTCGGCTTCGGCCTCGGCCTCCATCCCGACTCCCTCGGCTACAAAACCACCAACGAAGAAGTCCTCGGCTACCTCCTCCACGGCCTCGCCGAATGGCACTTCGGAGACGCCATCCTCGGCGCCAAAGAGCTCGAGCTCTTCCAGGACCACCTCGCCAAAATCAAGCAGGCCCCCGACACCACCCCCACCGCCACCCTCGACTGGCTCAGCCTCTACAGCCCCCTCGTTGACCGCTACAAGCCCGACTTCGCCCTCGTCCGCAACGCCCTCCAGCCCAAAAAATCCGGCACCATCGCCGAACTCCGCGCCTCCCTCGCCCTCGTCCAGCAGACCCGCAAAAAGCTCAAGACCAGCGGCGCCTTCCTCACCTGGATCAAAGACCTCGAATCCGCCCTCCAGCGCGAGGTCTCCCTCCTCACCCTCCAGGAGCAGCAGCGCCAGATGGAGGAGGACAAAAAACACCGCCAGGCCGACCTCGACCTCCTCGCCGAGGTCAATGCCCTCGCCCCCTCCCTCGTCCAGGGCTACGACTACACCCGCGCCATCGACGTCCTCACCGGCACCCGCCTCCAGACCGCCGATGTCCGCACCGCCCTCGACGGCCGCCTCTACCTCTACACCCAGTCCCGCGACTTCATCCGCCAGCTCACCGCCGACCTCTCCACCAAAGGCTGGACCGGCACCATCACCCGGCGCGAGGGCGGCCAGCTCACTGGCCGTATCACCTCCAACCCCGCCGGCACCACCATCACCATCACCCTCGATCGCGGCACCCTCTCCATCCCCTTCGAAAACCTCACCCCCGAGTCCCTTGTCGAGATCGCCCAGTCCCTCGGCACCCAGATCACCGACTCCACAGACTACTACCGCCGTCAGGAAAACTCCGCCGCCTTCGCCCGCCTGAACGGCCTCCTCCAGCTCTCCACCACCATCGCCTCCCAGCTCATGGAAGAAAACACCGCCTTCCGCACCCGCTGGATGAAAGTCATGGCGGCAGGCATCTAGTTTTTGAGACAGACGGCGCAGTAACCGCCATCAGAAACAAGGTGGTTTTCCCCTACTCCACCCATAGCCTCTTCGCCTTGCGGCGCAGGTGCTTGTCCTCGGGCAGGTTGATCTTCGCGGGGCCGTCAGCAGCCAGCATGCTCAGCGCGGCGTCGATCACCTCATACTCGATGCCTGGCAGCTGCCACACCTCGCGCAGCCAGAAGGCGAACACACGTGAGGACACCGCCGGGTGCAGCGCCAGCAGCTCCGGAGACACCACCAAGGAGCGGTCCTCCAGCACTCGGCCCTCGGCGGTCAGGAAGTCCATGGCCAGCCGCTGCAGTGCATCGTCGTCCTGCTCCGCCAGCGTGCCCAGGCGCAGCACCTGCGGCACCACATCACGCGCGCAGATGTCATTCAGCAGAGGCAGCGCCTCATGCCGCAGCCGGTTGCGCCGGTATTTGGGAGAGGTGTTGCTGGAGTCCTCCCGGTATTTGTAGCGCTTGGATTTGAGGTAGGCGTCGATCTGGCTGCGCCGCACATGCAGCAGCGGGCGCACCAGATGCAGGCCCGTGTCCAGCCGCTGCACCGCATGCATGCCCGCCAGCCCCGCGATGCCGCTGCCCCGGCAGAGATTTCCCAGGATCGTCTCCGCCTGATCCTCCGCATGGTGTGCCACCAGCACCACCCACACGTCGTATTTTTCCGCCATGCGCAGCAGAAAGCCATGCCGTGCCTCGCGTGCCGCCATCTCGGTGGAGATGCGCTTCTTTTCCGCCACGGCGGCCACATCCTCGGCCTCGATCTCGCATTTCAGCCCCAGCTTCTTGGCCAGGCGGCGCACAAAGGCCGCGTCATCGATCGACTCCTTGCCTCGCAGGCCATGGTTCAGGTGGCAGAGGATCAGCTCGGAAAACCCGGCTTCCCGCAGCAGGTGCATCAGCGCCACGGAGTCGCGCCCGCCAGAGATCGCGAGCAGCACGGGTTCATGGGGCAGGCAGGCAGCGGGCAGGTTCAGATGGATCTCAGGCACAGCGGGAATTTTTTAACAAATAAACCATATCAATCCCATCCGTAAAGATCCGCTAGAAGCGAAACATCATCCTTCCTTGCGGTGTGCCGTGGATTCGACACTTTGCACGCCCCCTTCCCATCATGGCCTCCAAGCAAACCACCCCTGGCATCTGTTATCTCGTCGGCGCCGGTCCCGGCGACCCCGGACTCCTCACGCTCAAAGGGAAGGAATGCATCGAAGCCGCCGACGTGCTGGTCTATGACTACCTCTGCAACCCCGAGCACCTGCGCCATGCACGGCCCGGCACCGAGCGCATCTACGTGGGCAAGAAAGCCGGTGACCACACGCTCAAGCAGGATGAGATCAACGCCCTCATCGTCAAGCTCACCACCGAGGGCAAGACAGTCACGCGCCTGAAGGGTGGCGACCCCGTGCTCTTTGGCCGTGGGGCCGAGGAGGCCGCCGAGCTGCGCGCAGCGGGTGTGAAGTTTGAGATCGTCCCCGGCATCACCTCCGCCATCGCCGGGCCTGCGTATGCCGGCATCCCGGTCACGCACCGCTCCCACGCCTCCCAGCTCACCATCTTCACCGGCCACGAAGACCCCACCAAGCCCGACACCTCGCTGAACTACGCCAAGCTGGCCCAGGCAGACGGCACCAAGGTCTTCCTCATGGGCGTGGAGCGCATCGATGAGATCACGCGCGAATTCATCAAGCACGGTGCCAGCCCGGACACCCCCATGGCGCTCGTCCGCTGGGCCACGCACAAGCACCAGCAGACCCTCGTGGCCACGCTGGGCACTATGGCCGCCAAGGTGAAGGAAGTCGGCTTCAAAGCCCCCGCCGTCGCCGTCGTCGGAGACGTGGTGACTGAGCGCCCCGAGCTGAACTGGTTTGAAGAACGCCCGCTGTTTGGCAGGAAGATCGTCGTCACCCGCACCCGCGCCCAGGCCAGCGTGCTGAGCCGGCAGCTCTCCCAGCTCGGTGCGGATGTCATCGAGATCCCCACCATCCGCATCGCCCCCGTGGAGGATCAGTATTCCTTCGGCGAGCTGGTGCAGGACTGCCACACCTACGACTGGATCATCTTCACCAGCCCGAACGGCGTGGACGCCTTCTTCACCATGTTTGACAAGCTCTACAACGACGCACGCAGCATCGGTGGGGCGCGCATCGCGTGCATCGGACCCGGCACGGCGGAAAAGCTCAAGGCCCGCCATCTGGCCGTGGACCTCATGCCCGACAAGAAAAACTACGTGGCCGAGGGGCTGGTCAAGGCCTTCAAGGACCACCAGAACATGGAAAACGTGAAGGTGCTGTGGGTGCGTGCTGCGGAGACGCGCGAGGTCATCGCCAATGAGCTCAGCGGCATGGGTGCCATCGTGGACGAATGCCTCGCCTACCGCACCGTCGCCGAGACGGAGGACAACCTCGAAGCCCTCGCCCGCCTGAAGGAAGAAGGCGCGGACATGATCACCTTTACCAGCGCCTCCACCTTCGAGCATTTCCTCAACCTCAAGGTCGATCTCCCTGAAGGCATCAAGATCGCCAGCATCGGCCCCATCACCAGCGCCGCCATCAAAGCCCACGGCTTCACCGTGGACGTGGAGGCCAAGGAGAACAGCATCCCCGGGCTGGTGGCTGCGGTGGAGAAGTTTTGGAAGTAGCGGCGTAAGGCCCAGTTCCTCCGATCTCTTTGCCGCAGAGGGGCAGGGAGGAAGAACAAAAAACTCTGAGAGCTCTGTCTCCATGCTCCTTTGCGGTAGAAATTCATGATCCGTGATGTTCACGGGGGGGACACAGGCCAGATCTTACTTCTGGCCGTACTTCTGGATCCACGTCTGTGGATCATCCCCCAAGTTCTGGCCAGTCTTCATGCGCATGTAGACAATGATGTCATTTACGGCTCGCTGGCGCTCACGTTCCACGACACGGTCCAGTTGGCTCCCCGTCTCCTGTTTGGTTCCGGAAGGATAGTATTGAATGATGTACTGCAAATGGCGAATGGCTTCATTGGCGTCCGTCTGTAGCGCCCGCTGACGCAATCCTTCGAATGTTTGCGTCTGCTCACTTGCACAGGCGACTCGAATCATAAGCCATGCATAGTTCCAAAACAAGCAACCGACCAGCACCAACAACCCTGCACAAACAAGAGCGAGGGTAATGGTCACACGTTGGCTGGCAGGCACGGCCATTCCTATTCCTTCAGCGTTTGAGCTGAGCCCCCAGTTTCAAAATCGACAAAGTCGCTGCCATCTGCACCAGCCCTTCGGCCTCCTTCTTTTCACCAGCGGAGAGCCTGCCTTTGCGGCCTTGCTCATCGAGTAGAAACTGCAGCCGTGCATCCAGCGCCTTGGGGAAACGCAGCTTGGCCAGCTTGGTCGGCATTGGCACCGTGAGTTGAACAGTGCGGCTCATGTTAATGCGGCATTTTAAGGCATGTATCGTATGCCGCAGCGTTTTCGTTATCCCCCTTACCCCTCACTGCCCCAGCCCCTGCAGCAGCGTGCTCAGCTCCGGCCCGATGCGGCGCAGCTGCTCGCGGTGCAGGGCGGAAAGCTCCTCCAGCACGGCCTCTCCACGGCTCGTGAGGCGGAGGTTCACACAGCGGCGGTCATCGGCTGAGGCCACACGCTGCACCAGCTTTTCCAGCACCAGCCGGTCCACGAGACCCACCGCGCTGTGGTGCTTGATCTGCAGGCGCTCCGCCAGCTCCCCGATCGTCACGTAGTCCCGCCCGGGAAACCCCTTGATGGCCAGCAGCGCCTGATGCTGCTGCGGGGTCAGTCCGGCCGCGCCTGCGGCATCTTCGCTGAAGCGTAGAAACTTCCTCAGGGCAAAGCGGAACGCCGCCAGGCTTTCGTACTGCGGTTTGGTGATCGGTCTGCGGTTGGGCATCATGGCGGGATGCAGCATTTTTCGGGCCTGCCAGCCCATCCTTGTTTGACTTATATCGTGTTACGATATAAAAACACCAATGCCAGATCAATCAAATCTTGCGGCCGAAATGGCACCGCCCGGCTCGGGTGCCCAAATCAGGCTGGCAGATTTCACCACCTGCCCGCGTGTGCTCCTCACTTCTTCTGCGGCACTCATCGTGGGCGCCATCAGCACTCTGGCGGCCTGTGCCCTGTCATGGCTGATCACGGTGATCACCAATCTGGCCTTCTATCAGCGATGGTCCACCCTGCCGGCCACGCCGCAGGGTCATCATCTCGGCTGGTGGGTCATCATGGTCCCGGTGATCGGCGCGCTGATCATCGGCCTCATGGCGCGCTTTGGTTCCGAAAAAATCCGCGGCCATGGCATCCCGGAAGCGCTTGAAGCGATCCTCCTGGGGCGCAGCTGCATCCAGCTGAAGGTAGCCCTGCTGAAACCTCTCTCTGCAGCCATCTCCATCGGCACGGGCGGCCCGTTTGGCGCAGAGGGCCCCGTCATCATGACCGGCGGAGCCCTGGGCTCTCTCTTTGCTCAGCGCTTCGCCCTCAGCCCGGCCGAGCGCAAGACGCTGCTCGTCGCAGGTGCTGCAGCAGGCATGACGGCCATCTTTGCGACCCCCGTCGCAGCCGTGCTGCTGGCCGTCGAGCTGCTGCTCTTTGAGTGGAAACCCCGCAGCTTCATCCCTGTCGTTACCGCCGTCAGCGTCGCCGCCGTGTTTCGCGTTGCTTTGCTGGGGAACGGTCCGGTTTTCTCCATCCTCGCTCACGCTGCGGCATCAGGCATGGAGATGACTTGCGCCGCTCTGGTGGGCCTGCTGGTGGGCTTTGGCGCCAGTTTGCTGACCCTGCTCGTGTATGGCTTCGAAGATCTCTTTCAGAAACTGCCCCTCCACTGGATGTGGTGGCCGGCCATCGGCGCATTGATCGTTGGCATCGGCGGGGTGATCGAGCCCCGTGTGCTCGGGGTCGGTTATGAAGCCATTCACACCCTCCTCCGTGGCGAGATCGTGGGCTCCGCCGTGCTCGCTCTGCTGCTGGCCAAGGCCTTCGTCTGGTCGGCGGCGCTCGGCTCCGGCACCTCCGGCGGTGTGCTGGCGCCACTCCTCCTCATCGGCAGCTCCCTCGGCGCCGCGTTGGCACCATGGCTTCCCGTTGGCGATGCCAGCCTGTGGGCGCTGGTGGGCATGACTGCGATGATGAGCGGCTCCATGCGCTGCCCCTTCACCGCCATGATCTTTGCAGCCGAGCTCACCTCCGACTACCACCTCCTCCCCGCTCTGATGCTTGGCTCGGTGGTTTCGTTCGGCTTCAACGTGCTCACGATGAGGCGCTCCATACTCACTGAAAAGCTGTCCCGCCGCGGCCAGCACATCACCTGTGAATACAGCATCGACCCGTTTGAACTGACCCGCGTGCAGGACGTCATGGACCACCAGGTGCCTGCCATCCGGGCAGATCTCTCCCTCCGTGAATACGAGGCGCGCATTGCCTGCGGGGAGGACGCACTGAACAAACGGCAGGCCACCCTCCTGCTCGATGACGAAAACCACCTGACCGGCATCATCACACGGGGCGATGTCATCCGCGCCCTGCAGCATCCGCACGCAGAAAGCCTGACGCTGGCAGACATCGGCACGCGCCGCCTTGTCGTCGCCTATCCGGCCGAGCCCCTGCATGCCGCTCTGGCCAGGATGCTGGATCACGACATTGGCAGGCTGCCCGTGGTCGATCCCGCCGCACCCGCCCGCGTGCTCGGCTATCTGGGCAGGGCCGCCATTCTCTCCGCACGTCTTCGGCTTCACCACGAAGAGACCGTTCATTCAAAAGCTGGCACATAACCGTCCCCCCCCGCTTCCACACCATGATCCTCATCACCAAAGCACTGCTGATCAAGCTCCTCATCGCAGCCGCAGCCGGAGGGGTCGTCTATGCCTTGTGCTGAAAGACGGCCCTGCCGCCTTTTCCGCGACCCGCTCTTTCTCACGGGCTGCGCCGCCTATGCCGTCAACCGCTGCTTCATCAAGCCCCACGCCGCACCCGGCTTCATGATGTTTCACTTCAATGACCTGTGGCTGATCCCCTGCGTGCTGCCACCCGTGCTCTGGCTGCATGCACGCCTGGGCCTGCGTGCAGATTGGGCACCGCCCCGGCCGGCTGAAGTCGCCGGACATCTCGTGTTCTGGTCCCTGCTGTTTGAGTGGATCATTCCCCGGCTCACCCACACCACGGGCGATCCCGCTGATGTGGCCGCCTACGCTGTGGGAGCCATGATCGCGGGATTGTGGTGGAACCTTCAACGCCCAGCCCCTGCCACCCGATGAAGCAGCCAGCATCCACTCAAACAGCCCCGGCAGAACATGCGCGGCACCACACACACTCCAAGGCGCAGCCTGCCAGGCGGCCCCGCCTGAAAAAAGCGCCGGTGATCAAGGAAGCACCGGCGCGCTATGCCAGCCCGCCCTGCTACCTCCCCGAGTTTTCCGGTGGAGATTTCGCTGGGGAAACTTCCAGATAAAAACACACCTGTGCCCCTTCCCAAACTGCGCCGATGGCTCGGCATCGAGCTGATCGAAGTCAGCATCACTGAAAAAGCAGTCTCCACCCTCGGTGGCGGGCTGGCCATCCTGCTCCTGATCGCCATCTCCACCTGGGCGCTGCCAGCGGGCGGTGCGCCTGCCATCATCACCTCCATGGGAGCCAGTGCCGTGCTGCTCTTTGGCGTCCCCCATGGGCAGCTCTCCCAGCCGTGGCCCGTTCTCGCCGGGCACGGCATCTCGGCGCTCATCGGCGTCATCTGCGCTCGGTGCATTCCTCATTCAGCCCTCGCAGGAGCATGCGCCGTCGGGTTTTCCATCGGAGCCATGCAGCAGCTCAAATGCATCCATCCGCCCGGTGGTGCCACCGCACTCACCGCCGTGCTCGGAGGCGAGGCCATCCGGCAGCTCGGCTTTGGCTTCGTGCTGTTTCCCGTGCTGGCCAATGCCGCCATGATGGTGTCGCTGGCCGTGCTGATCAACTACGCCTTCCGCTGGCGGCGCTACCCCAATGCCTTCCACCACCCCGCCCGGCCACCAGCACCCGACTCAGCCACCTCCGCCTCACCACCCACGCACGAAGACATCCTCGCCGCCCTGCGCTCCCTCGACTCCTTCGTGGACATCAGCGAAGACGAGCTCATCCGGCTTGTTGAGCTGCTGCGGTCTCATCCCGGCAGGATCTGACTCCAGCCAGACATCGCACCGCCAAAAGCCCCCCCCTCTCGCAGAGGGACGGCATACGGATTCGCCCAAGAGTGCGGATTGACAACCGCCCCCCCTCGCTCTATCCCGCCCCATGCGCATCCGCACATTCCAAGGTCTCGTCCCCACTCAGAAACACGCCCCCGAAGTCGCCGCCGTCCCCTATGACGTCGTGAACCGCGAGGAGGCCGCCGCCCTTGCCAAAGGCAAGCCCTTCAGCCTCCTGCATGTGGACCGTGCCGAGATCGACCTGGATCCCGAGATCGACCCCTATTCCGCCCCCGTCTATGCCAAGGCCCGCGAGAACTTCGACCGCCTGCAAAAGGACGGCATCCTCGTCCGTGAAAACAAGCCCTGCATGTACCTCTACCGCCAGGTCATCGCCGGCCACAGCCAGACCGGCCTCGTGACCGTCTGCCACACCGAGGACTACGAGAAGGACATCATCAAAAAGCACGAAAAGACCCGCCAGGACAAGGAAGACGACCGCACCAATCTGGTGGACAAGTTGGATGCCAACACCGGCCCCATCTTCCTCACCTACCGCCAGCGCCCGGGCATCACCGCCCTCATCGAAGGCTTCATGAAGGACGAGAAGCCCATCAATGACTTCACCGCACCCGATGGCGTGCGTCATCAGGTCTGGCGCCTCTCCCTGGGCCTCTGCGTGTCTCTGACCGGCCTCTTTGAAAGCCAGGTGCCCTGCGCCTACGTGGCCGATGGCCACCACCGCGCCGCCAGCGCCTTCCGCGTCAGCAAGATGCGCCGCGAGGCCAACCCAAACCACACCGGGCAGGAAAACTACAACTGGTTCCTCAGCGTGCTCTTCCCCGGCAACGAGCTCAAAATCCTGCCCTACAACCGAGCAGTCAAAGACCTCAACTGCATGGACCGCGAGGAGTTCCTCAAGAAGGTCGGCGAGATCTTCACCCTCAAGCCCACCACGCTCAAGTCCCCCACCCAGCCCGGCCAGTGCTGCATGTATCTCAAGGACCAGTGGTATGAGCTCACCTGGCAGGCCGCCAAGGACGCCAGCCCCATTGACCAGCTGGACGTCAGCATTCTGCAGGACCGCCTGCTCAAGCCCCTCCTCGGCATCGACGATCCCCGCACCAGCAAGCGCATCGATTTCATCGGCGGCATCCGCGGCACCGCCGAGCTGGAAAAACTCGTGAACGGCAAGGAGCACACCGTCGCCTTCTCCATGTACCCCACCACCGTGGACCAGCTCATGGCCATCTCTGACGTCGGCCAGATCATGCCCCCCAAGAGCACCTGGTTTGAGCCCAAGCTCCGCAGCGGCCTCTTCATCAACACGCTGGAAGGCTGAGGCCTGCAGACCCAAAACCGTCATCCACTCCAAAAAAGCGCCGGTGTTATACTGGAGCCTTCCACACGTCATGACATGATCATGCTGTGATGCTCGAAGAACTCATCGGCCACCTCCTCATCTTTGTGGTCCGTGTTGTGGGCGGAATATTGGAGGTGTTTGGGGTCCTGCGTTCAGGCTCTGAGAGAATGGCAGAGAACTCGCGCCTGGGAGAATCCCCCATGGAGGCCGAATCACGGTGCTGGTGGGACCGGCTCTTCAACCGCTGGTTCTGGCTCAGCCTGCTGCTCCTGGGGATCGCGGCGGCACTCGGGGCAAGCACTTGGGAATGGTGATGCACCACCTCCGTTGAACCATCAAAAATAGACTGCCATGTCCGAGATCCTGAGGCTCCTGCTGAAGTGCCTTTTGAAAGCATGGAGCGCTGAACAATCCGTGGCGGAAAACTCGATGCTGGGCGAGTCCCGCTTTGACCGTGAATCCCGCCGTTTCTGGGGTGTTGTCATCCTCATCTGCCTCATTCTGCTGCTGCTTGCAGGCACTGGCGTCATCTCCTGGGGGTAGCGGAACCGAAGCCCCTCCCTGCCTGTAAGAGGATCATCGCCTCTTCAGATGACAAGACTAGGCATCGCCAGCCCCCACTTAGAACCAAAGGCGAGCGTCACCCCCCAGCCTTACACGTTAGGCGGAGACCATCAGCTCGAAACGCGCAAAAATGGCATTTTTCACCCACCTCACAGCCACAAACCCATCAATTCACCTCAAAAATCACTATTTTTGACAACCGAAAACCAAAACAACGATCAACTTAACCAATAAAATCGATTTTTTGATTGTGATTTTCCAAATCAACCCCACTTTCACCCTCGAAACATCAATTTTCACCCAACCCCATCATGAGCCAGCAAAAAATGGACGGCGCTCAGGCGCTCATCAAAACCCTCGCCGATCTCGGCGTTGAGTATGTCTTCGGTTACTCGGGCGGCGCTGCCATCCCGATCTTTGACGCCCTCCAGACCGTGAAGACGGACATGAAGTTCGTCCTCGTCCGCCACGAGCAGGGCGCAGTCCACATGGCAGACGGCTATGCCCGCGCCACCGGCCGCCCGGCCGTCGTTCTCGTCACCTCCGGCCCTGGCGCTGGCAACACCATCACCGGCCTCATGACCGCGCAGATGGACAGCGTCCCCATGATCGTCCTCTGCGGCCAGACCGTCAGCTGGATGCTGGGCAAGGACGCCTTCCAGGAGGCGGACATCTTCAACATCACCTGCCCGGTCGTTAAGCACAACTACCTGGTCAAGAACACCAACTCCCTGCCCCGCATCGCCCGGGAGGCCTACCACATCGCCACCACTGGCCGCCCCGGCCCGGTCCTCATCGACATCCCCAAGGACATCTCCCAGGGCGCCTTCACCGGCACCTTTGACGAGCCCATGGACCTCCCCGGCTACCACCCCGAGGAGAACTTCAAGATCGACCCGGCCGGCATCAAGGAAGCCGCGAGCCTGATCGCCGCTGCCAAGCGCCCCGTCATCCTCGCGGGTCAGGGGGCCATGATCGCCCGTGCCGACAAGGAGCTGCTCACACTTGCAGAAACCCTCGGCTGCCCCGTCACCACCACCCTCCTTGGCAAGGGCGTCTTCCCCGAGACTCACCCCCTCTCCCTCGGCATGCTGGGCATGCACGGCACCGCCTATGCCAACAAGGCCATGATCGAGGCCGACCTCATCTTCAATGTCGGTTCCCGTTTCGATGACCGCATCATCGGCAAGGCTGCCATGTTTGGCCGCAATGCCAAGCTCATCCACATCGACATCGATGCCGCTGAGTTCAACAAGATGATCAAGGTGGACGTCGCCATCAAGGGCGATGCCAAGGCCGCCCTCAGCGACCTCCTCCCCCACGTCGAAAAACTCCCCACCGAAGACTGGCTCGCCCACCTCGACGGCTACAAGAAGAAGTACCCCCTCACTTACAAGAAGCAGGGCGGCCTTCGCATGCAGCAGGTCATCGACGAGCTCTACAACCTCACCAAGGGCAAGGCCATCGTCTCCACCGACGTCGGCCAGCACCAGATGTGGGCCGCTCAGTTCTACAAGAACGACGAAAGCTACCACTGGCTCAGCTCCGGCGGTGCCGGCACCATGGGCTTCGGCTTCCCCGCCGCCATCGGCGCGCAGCTCGCCTGCCCGGATAAGACGGTCGTCTCCATCTCCGGAGACGGCGGCTTCCAGATGACCCTCTTTGAGCTGGCCACCGCCGCCATCCACAAGCTGCCCATCAAGATCCTTGTCCTGAATAATAGCTACCTCGGCATGGTCCGTCAGTGGCAGGAGCTCTTCTTCGAAAACCGCGAAAGCGGCGTCGATCTCATCGGCAACCCCGACTTCGTCAAACTCGGCGAAGCCTACGGCATCAAAGGCTGGCACATCCGCCGCCCAGCCGATGTGGAGCGCGTCCTCCAGCAGGCCCTCGACTACAATGACGGCCCCTGCATCATCGAAGCCGAGTGCATCAAGACCGAAAACGTCTTCCCCATGATCCCCGCCGGCGCCGCCCTCGAAGACATGCTCATCGAAGCGCCCAAGCAGAAGATGGAGAAGCCCACCGGTTCCACGTAATAAAGAGAATGCGGGCACTCGATAGCGGGAGCGCGGACACTCTTGTCCGCCTCTTCCTGTCGGCCTCTTGATCGGTTCGATGAAAACCAACCGCATACTCCACGGCGACGCCCTCAAGGAACTCCAAAAGCTCCCCGCAGGCGTCGCTCAAGTCATCATCGCCGATCCTCCTTATTTTAACGTTCTCGAAGATGAAGCCTGGGACACTCAATGGAAGACAGCCGCCGACTACCTCGCCTGGTGCGATGCCTGGGTGGCCGAGTCCATGCGCATCCTGCGCGATGACGGCCTCGCCTTCATCTTCGGCCAGCTAGGCAAGCGCGAGCACACCTTCCTTCACCTCATGTCACGTCTCAGTCAGCAGCACCAGTTTCACGATCTCATCATCTGGGATCGTGCCGTGGGCTATGACGAGCGGCGGGACAGTTTCACCCCGCAGTACGAGATGGTCCTGGTGCTGCGCAAAGGCGAGAAGGTGAAGTTCAACAAGGACGCCGTGCGCATCCCCTACGACGCCGCCACCATCGAGGCGTACATGAAGGACAACCGTTACAAGGACAAGGAAGCCCGCCGCAAGCATCTGGAGAAGGGCAAGTACGCCACCAACATCCTCCGCGTGCCCAGCCTCAAAGGAAACTCCAAGGAAAAGTGCGGCCACCCCTCGCAAAAACCCATCAACCTCATCGACAAGCTCATCGCCTGCTCCACAGACGTGGGCGACCTCGTCCTCGATCCCTTCCTCGGCTCCGGCACCACCGCCGCCTCCGCCCAGCGCCTGCAGCGCCGGTGGCTCGGCATCGAGCGCGACTCCAACTACATCAAGATCGCCAAGAAGCGCCTCGCCCCACCTTCCAAATCATCAATCAAAAATCGTAAATCATAAATTCTATGAGCGACCGCATCCCCGCCACCACCGACAAAAAGCCTGCGCCGCAGGCCGACATCATCAACATCCACACGCTGAGCGTCATGGTGAACAACCAGCCTGGCGTCCTCGGCCGCATCTGCGCCGTCTTCAGCCGCCGTGGCTTCAATATCGAATCCCTCGTCGTCTCCCAGACCCGCGACCCACGCTTCAGCCGCATGACCATTGGCATCAGTGGCCATCCCGAAGGCCTCACGCAGATCATCCTGCAGGTGAACAAGCTCATCGACGTCATCCACTGCATCGAGCACACCGACCGCGATGCCGTGGCCAAGGAAATGGTGCTCATCAAGGTCGCCGCCAGCGCCGCTGAGCGCACCGAAATCCTGCAGATCATCGAGCACTACAATGGCAAAACCGTTGACCTCCAGGAGGACAGCCTCATCGCCCTCATCAGCGGTAACACCGACAAGCTCGACGCCGCCCTGCGCCTGCTGAACAAGTTTGAGATCGTCGAAACCGTGCGCACCGGCAAGGTCGTCATGGCCCGCGGCCTGACCGAGACCTAATCGCAAGTCCGCACACGAATCCACGAAGCCAGAACTCCGCAAGGGGCTCTGGCTTTTTCGTTTTCTGCCGCCCTCGTCTGCTAGCCATCCCCAAAAAGTCTCTACTGGCAGGCAAAAAATCCCTTTGCCTAACGCCCGTCCCCGACGAAATCGGAATAACGAACCGGGTCCCGCCAGCGTATCCCTACCCGCCTCTGGCTCCCTCGCATCCAGGCTTCGTCGTTCCGCTTTCTGCCTTCGTTATTTTTCATGCGCATCCTTCACCTCACCCCCGGCACCGGCAATTTCCACTGCGGCTCCTGCCTGCGCGACCATGCGCTGATCAAGGCGTTGCGAGTGCGCGGACATGATGCGCTCATGGCACCGCTGTACCTGCCGCTGGTGACGGACCGTGAGTTTGGCGCACAGGAGCTGCCGGTGCAGATCGGCGGCATCTCCCTCTTTTTGCAGCAGAAGTTCACCTGGTTCCACCGGCTGCCGCGCTTCTTCCACCGCTGGCTGAACAAGCCCGAATTCCTCCGCAAGGCCTCCAGCCGCATGGGCATGACCAGCCCCAAGGTGCTGGGAGAGATGACGCTGGGCGCTCTGCTGGGTGCGGAGGGCCGCCAGTGGGGCGAGTGGCACAAGCTCCTGGATTGGATCCGTGCCCATGGAAAGTTTGATGTCATCTCCCTCTCCAACAGCCTGCTCACCGGTCTGGCACCCGCCTTGGAGAAGGAGCTGGGCGTGCCCGTCGTCTGCTCCCTTCAGGGGGAGGACAGCTTTCTGGACACCCTGCCGGACCCCTACCGTGAGCAGTGCTGGGATGCCATGAAGCGGAACGCACGCAGCGTGCGCTTTTTCATCTCTCCGAGCCGCTTCTATGCCGACAGCATGCGCCAGCGCCTGGGTGCCGCCGAGGGGCAGATCAAGGTGATGCCCAACGGCATCGACACCACCGCATTTACCACCGCCTCCCCGGACCCGAACTGGCCCACCATCGGCTACTTTGCCCGCATGATCCACGGCAAGGGCCTGACCACGCTGGTGGATGCCTTCATCGACCTGGCCAAACGCGGCAGCGTGCCGCGTGTGAAGCTGCGCATCGGCGGAGCCAAGACTCCCATCGACGAAAAGTACGTGGCCAGCCTGCAGCGCAAGCTCAAGGCCGCCGGGCTGGAAAAACGCGTGGAGTGGCACCCAAACGTGAGCTTCAAGGACAAGGTGCACTTCTTCCATGACCTGACCGTCTTCAGCGTACCCGCCACGTATGGGGAGGCCTTTGGGCTCTACGTGATCGAGGCCGTCTCCAGCGGTGTGCCTGTGGTGCAGCCGGATCACGGTGCCTTCCCCGAGCTGATCGCCGCCACCGAGGGCGGCGTGCTCTGCAGGCCGGACGACTCCAAATCTCTGGCCGATGCCCTGGAAACCCTGCTCAATGACGGCGAGCTGCGCGACAAGCTCTCCCGCAATGGCATTACCCGCGTACGCCAGGAGTTCAGCGCCACCCGCATGGCCGAGCGCTTTGAGGCCGTGCTGCAGGAAGCTGTGGCCTCCCCCAAAGCCGTGAATTGACCCTGCGCTTCTCCCCTCCATTGTCCGCCCGCTCATGACTCCCATCAGCTTTGGCGAGGCCGTCCGGCGCTCGATTCAAAATGACCCACGTTACCACCCGGCAGCCTACGAGCTGGTGCGGGATGCCCTGCATGTGGCCGCCAAGAAGTTCCGCGATGAAAACGCCGAGGACCAGCACGTGAGCGGCCAGGAGCTGCTCTCGGGCTTCCGAGAGCATGTACTGGCCGAGTACGGGCCCATGTCCTGCATCATTCTGGACCAGTGGGGCCTGCAGCGCGGGGAGGACGTGGGCAACATCGTTTACAACCTGATCGAGTGCGGCTACTTCGGCAAAAACGACGGAGACAGCATTCAAGACTTCGCCGGGGGCTATGATTTTGCCACGGCCTTCACCACCCCTTTCCTCCCTGCCTCTCTGCGCGAAGAGCGCGAGAAAAAATCCTCATGAAAAAAGTTCTGTCCCGTGCTGCGTCTGCCAAGGCAGGCGCGCCCTCCGTCCCCTCCCTGGATGCCGCCGTCACCACCCTGCCCAACGGCCTGGAGGTCATCGTCAGAGAGGACCACGCGCACCCGCTGGTCAGCGTCCAGGTCTGGATCAAAGCCGGCAGCATGCATGAGGAGCAGCACACAGGCGCTGGCATCGCGCACTGCGTGGAGCACATGCTCTTTAAAGGCACGGCCAAACGCGATGCGGCACAGATCTCCCAGGGCATCCAGGCGCTGGGCGGTTACGTGAATGCCTACACCTCCTTCAACCGCACGGTGTACTGGATCGACGGCCTGGCCGAGCACGCCGAGGGCTACCTCGACATCCTCGCGGACATGATCCGTCATTCCAAATTCGACGCTGATGAGCTCACCCGCGAGAAGGACGTGATCCGCCGCGAGATGGCCATGGATAATGACGATCCCGGCAGCACCATCCAGCACCTGATGCAGGCCACCGCCTTCCGCCAGCATCCGCTGCGCCACCCCATCATCGGCCATCGCGAGGTGTTTGATCAGATCTCACGCGCCGATGTTTACGGCTTTGTACAGCGGCACTACGTGCCCAACAACGCCTTCATCGTCATCGCCGGAGATGTGGAGCCCGCCGCCGTGCTGGAGAGCGTACGCAGTCTCTTTGGCGACTGGCAGCGCCGCGCCTTTGACCCCGTGCTTCTCCCCGCCGAGCCACGCCAGCAGGGCGGCCGCCACGCTGCGAAAAACTTTGCCACCGAGCTCACCCGCATCGCTCTGGGCTGGCAGATCCCCGGAGAGAGCCACGAGGACAAGCCCGCGCTGGATGTGCTGGCCTTCCTCCTCGGCTCAGGCCGCAGTTCGCGTCTCTATCAGGAGCTGCGGGAAAAGCGCAGCCTGGCGCACTACATCTGGGCTGGCGCTTGGTGCGCACCGGAGGTAGGCCTCTTTAATGTGGAGGCTGAATGCAATCCGCCGGACGCCGAAAAACTCCGCAAGGGCATGTTGGAAGTCATCGAGGTGATGAAAAAGACCGGCCCAGGCCGCGCCGAACTGGACAAGGCCGTACGCGCCACGCTCAGCAGCCAGATGCGCACGCTCTGCACCGTGAAGGGCCAGGCTGGCAGCCTGGGCCACGGCTGGCTGCTCACCGGTTCCCTGGACTACCAGCGCCAGTTCCTCGATGCCATCTCAGCTTTGACCCCGGACGTCATCCGCGATGCCGCGCGCCGCTACCTCGTGCCTGAGGCCATGTGCACCGTGATCGTGGGAGAGGACGTGGAGACAGACGCCAAGGCCAAAGCCTCCGCCGACTCCGCACGTCCGGAGATCCAGCGCTTCAAGCTGAAGAACGGCCTCACCCTCATCGTGGGGGAAAACCCACGCCTCCCGCTCGTCAGCGTGCGCACCAATTTCCTCGCCGGAGTGCTGGCGGAAACAGACCTCTCCGCAGGTGTGACCCAGGTGTCCGCACAGATGCTGCTCAAGGGCACCAAAAAACGCGCCGCTGCAGAAATCGCCGCCGAGCTGGAAAACCGCGGCGGCAGCCTCATCTGCACCGCCGATGCCCATCGCTACATGATCGGAGCCGATGTGATGCGCGGAGATGAAGAGGACGCGCTCGATCTCGTGGCCGACCTCATCCTCAACCCCGCCCTGCCCCAGGCTCAGCTGGCGGAGGTCAAGAAGCGCCAGATCGCCAGCATCCTGGAGGAAAAGGAAGACCCGCTCACCGTGGCCATGCGCAAGGCACGCCGCGAGATCTTCGCCGGCCAGCCCTTCCACCGCACCGCGCTGGGCAATGAGGAAACCGTGACCGCGCTAAAGCTGGCCGACTGCCGCGCCATGCTGCAGGCCAGCTTTGCCACTGGCAACGGCGTCATCTCCGTCTTTGGCGACGTCAAGGCCGCCGAGGTGAAGAAGCAGGTGGAAAAGGCCCTGGCCAAACTGCCTCGCGGCAGCCGCCAGATCGCGCTGGGACGCGAGTACCACGCCAGCGCCAAGCCCGCCGCATGGACCGAGCACCTGGACAAGGAGCAGGCCGTCCTCGTCGTGGGCTTCCGCACCGTGGGCCTTGAAGACCGCGATGTGCATGCTCTCAATCTCATCGATGAAGCCTGCAGCGACATGGGCAGCCGCCTCTTCAATCGCATCCGCGAGGAGCTGGGCCTCGCCTACTACGTGGGCGCACAAAACTTTGCCGCCATGGGCGCTGGTGCTTTCTACTTCTACGTTGGCACCGATCCCAAGAAGGTGAAGCTCGCTGAGAAGGAGCTCATGGCGCAGATCAATGACCTCGCCACCAACGGCCTGCACACCGACGAGATCGACCGCGCCCGCGTGACATGGCGCTCCTCCTGGCTGCGTGCCCAGCAGGGCAATGGCAGCATGGCCGATGTGTGCGCCTGGAACGAGATCAACGGCCTAGGCTGGGATCACTTCCAGAAGCTCCCCGGCATCATGTCCGACATCAGCTCCAAGGAGATCCAGCGCGTGGCCGCCAAATACTTCGGCGAGAAGAAAGCCTTCACCGTGCGCGTGCTGCCGAAGTGAGCGCGCGTGGCCGGGCATCTTGAAATCCAAAGCCTCCATCAGCCACTCCGCTGCTGAACGCTCTTCCGTGAACATATTTGTGGTGACAAGACTGCCTGACACTTGTTAAGCACTCTGCATGACTCCTACAGAAGACCATGCAGACAGTCTCGCAGAACTTCATGCCCTGAGAGCTGAGATGAAGGAGTGGGCGCTCGGCATTCGCTGCCTGTTTGCAGCACTCAATGTTCTCCCGCTTTACTACTGCACACGTGTGCTGCTGGCGACGCCCAGGTTTGCATCAATCTTTGAGGACATGCTGGGGTCCAGTCAGAAGCTCCCTCAGCTGACACGGCTGGTGTTCCAATGGTTCATGCCGCTGCTAGGGGCCTTGTGGCTGCTGACTGCCCTGTCCATTTTCCTGATCTTCAATCTCAAGCGAGCACGTCACGTCTGGCTCACGGCCGCGCTTTCCGTACTCCTGCTCATCGCGACCGGCCATCTCACTGCCACGGCTCTTTTTGATCCGTTGATTGTCGTGATTCAAAGCCTCTCCGGCGGCTGAATAAACGGCATCGGGAACTGCTGCCAGCAGCCCCACACTTCACTTTCACGCGTCTGCGGTAGGTGCATTGTCACACCAGCACATTGGCGTTCGTCCGCCCCGCCTCCGCATCCGTCAGGTTCTGAATCGTCGTCTCGCAGATGGTGGTGAAGGCGTTTTCGGTGAAGAAGGCCTGATGCCCGGTGACGAGCACATTCGGGAAGCTGAGCAGACGTGCCAGCGTGTCGTCATTCACGGGATGATCTGAGAGATCGCGGAAAAACTTCCCCTCCTCTTCCTCATACACGTCCAGCCCCACGCCGGCGATGGCTCCGTGCTCGATGGTATGGACCAGCGCCTCCGTGTCCACCAGGCCGCCGCGGCTGGTGTTGATGAGAAAGGCCTCCTGCTTCATGAGCCCGAGCGTGCGGGCATTGATCATGTGCCGCGTTTCCGGAGTGAGCGGCGCGTGCAGGCTGATGATGTCCGCGCGGGCCAGCAGCTCATCCAGCGGCACGTAGCTCATGCCCAGCTCCACGCAGGCTGGGTGCGGCAGTGCATCGTACCCCAGCAGCGAACAGCCAAAGCCATGCATGATGCGCGCAAAGGCGGAGCCTATCTTTCCCGTGCCCACCACCCCCACACAGCTGCCGTGGATGTCCCGCCCCATCAGGCCCGCGAGGCGGAAGTTGAACTCACGCGTGCGGTTGTAGGCACGGTGCACGCGCCGGTTCAGCGTCATGAGCAGCGCCACCGCATGCTCTGCGACAGAAAAGGGCGAGTAGGAGGTGACACGCATCACCGTGATGCCGTGGCTTTTTGCCGCCTCCAGGTCGATGTTGTTAAATCCGGTCGAGCGCTGCACGATCACACGCACACCACCGGCTGCCAGCCGTGCGATCACCGGCTCGCTGGCACGGTCATTCACAAAGAGACACACCGCTCCAAATCCCGCCGCCATGGAGGCGGTGGTGTCATCCAGCTGTGCCTGCGTGTAGGTCAGTTCATGCTGGCCATGATTGGCCGCATCCAGAAAAGTACGGTCATAGGAGTGCGCATCGAAGACGAGTGTTTTCATGGCGGTGGAAACGGGTGCGCCATTCATAGCGCCTCATCCCGGACGATGCGCGTCACGTTGTCGTGAAAAAATCAGCTCCTCCTTCCGCCAAAGCTTGCCTCGCCAGCGTCTTAATACCACAGCCCCGAAATAATTTTCATTTTTCCTCACTTCGTCACCCGACTTGGCCCGGCGGCTGCTTAAACCATGTCGCAGTTGGGGCGCAAGCTTCACAAACATTTCTCGGGTTCGCCTGAGAAAACACACAACGAGCTGGGGAGTCGCTTCATGGTTGGGACTCCTTGGTCACCTAAAGGCCCGGAAGGATTTTGGTTGGGTCCTTCCGGGCCGAGTTGTTTTCAGACTCCGGCACCACCATCCCGTCGCTTGCTCCGGGGCCGGTTGTGCCCGGCGGCCATCCTCACAAGAGCGCCGAATTTTTCCACGCTTCCAAAGCATCTTCTTAGCAGCCTTGGCCCGGCGGCTGCTCTATTCAAAACTCAGTTGGGGCGCAAGCTTCACAAACATTTCTCGGGTTCGCCTGAGAAAACACACAACGAGCTGGAGAGTCGCTTCATGGTTGGGACTCTCTGGTCACCTAAAAGGCCCGGAAGGATTTTGGTTGGGTCCTTCCGGGCCGAGTTGTTTTCAGACCTCGGCATCCCCCAATTTTGATCATTGCAAATCAATGGCGGCGTGGCTCATTCGCGGCTCCTACCAACCCACCTATGAAATCAATCGCACCGACTCTTGCCGCTCTCGTGTTCACGTTTGCTGGTCTGACCGGAACAACCTCTGCCCAAACCGTGAGCGACGCCAAACCTGTGAAAATCGTGATGGAAACCACCAAAGGCACCATCGAACTCGAACTCGATGCCGCCAAGGCCCCCATCTCCGTGGCCAATTTCGTCAGCTATGTAAAGAAAGGCTTCTATGACGGCCTCATCTTCCACCGCGTCATCCCCGGCTTCATGGCCCAGGGCGGCGGCTTCACCCCGGACATGCAGCAGAAGCAGCCCGACGGCCAGATCGAAAACGAAGCCAAGAACGGCCTCAAAAACGTCCGTGGCTCCATCGCCATGGCCCGCACCCCCAATCCCCACAGCGCCAGCTCCCAGTTCTTCATCAACCTCAAGGACAACGACTTCCTCAACTACCCCGGCCAGGACGGCTGGGGCTACTGCGTCTTTGGCAAGGTGACCAAGGGCATGGAAACCGTGGACGCCATGGCCGCCGTCGAAACCGGCCGCAAAGGCCCCCACGGCGACGTCCCTCTTGAGCCCATCATCATCAAGAGCGCCAAGATAGCGGAATAATCTTCCTGCACAGCTCTGCGAAATCCCAGTGCCAGCCGAGAGATCGGCTGGCATTTTTATTTCGCTCTCCATGCTCGTTGGAGCACGCGTACTTCCTCCTCGCACACCCCGCGCACCTCGTGCTAGGATTCACGATGCCGCAACCCGCACCCACACCGACCTCCACCCGTGAACGACTTGGCTTTGTACGCGTGGCCGCTGTGTCCACGGAGCTGGTGCTGGGAGATGTGGGCAAAAACGTCGCCATCATCGCCCGCGAGGCGCGCACGCTGGCGCAGCGCGGCTGCCGGCTGGCGGTGTTTCCGGAGCTGAGCCTTACAGGCTATTCCTGCGCAGATCTGTTTCACACCACCGCGCTGCTGGATGCCGCCCTGAAGGGCCTGGGAGATCTCATTCAGGCCACGCAGGATCTGCCCACCGTGCTCGTGGTGGGCCTGCCCCTCCGTGTGCAGGACCGCCTCTACAACGTGGCCGCCGTGCTGGCCAAGGGCCGCATCCTCGGCCTGGTGCCCAAGACCTTTCTTCCCAATTCAGCGGAGTTCTATGAGCGGCGCTGGTTTTCCCCTGCGCACACGCTGAATGCCACCTCACTGCGCCTGCACGATCAGGAGGTGGCCCTAGGCAATCTGCTCTTTGAGGCGCTGGATGTGCCGGGCTTTGTGCTCGGCGTGGAGATTTGCGAGGACTTGTGGACGGTCATCCCGCCCTCCAGCCATCTGGCGCTGGCGGGTGCGGTGCTGCTGGCCAATCCCTCCGCCAGCACCGAGGTGCTGGGAAAGGCCCCCTACCGCCGCCACCTCGTGGCGCAGCAGTCGGCGCGCTGCCTTGCCGCCTATCTCTATGCCGGAGCTGGTGCCGGGGAATCCACCACCGACGTCGTGTACTCGGGCCATGGCATCGTGGCGGAAAACGGCACCCTGCTGGGCGAGACCGAGCGCTTCTCTTTTGAAACACGTGCCATCATCACTGATGTGGATGTGCAGCATCTGGCGCAGGACCGCCTGAAGAGCACCGCCTTCCGCGATGAGGCAGGCAGCATCGGCTTCCGCAGCGTGGCCTTCAGCCTCGGTGCAGCGCTGGGAGGAGCAGACACGCTGATGCGTCCCGTCACTGCGCATCCGTTTGTGCCATCGGCCAAAGCGGACCGTGCGGCGGTGTGCGAGGAGATCTTTGCCATTCAGGCCACCGGCCTGGCACGCAGGCTCAAGCAGGCACGGGCCAAGACCGCCGTTCTCGGCCTCTCAGGCGGGCTGGATTCCACCCTGGCGCTGCTCGTGGTGCTGGAGGCGCTGCGACGCGCCGGAATGCCACCCAGTGCGGTGCTGACCATCACCATGCCCGGCTTTGGCACCACCACCCGGACAAAGGGCAATGCGGAAAAGCTGGCCGAGGCGCTGAATGTGGAGCTGCGCACCATTTCCATCAATGAGGCCGTGCATCAGCACTTTGCGGACATCGGCCACTCCGAGCATCAGCACGATGCCACCTATGAAAACTCCCAGGCCCGCGAGCGCACGCAGATCCTGATGGACATGGCCAACAAGACCGGCGGCATTGTCATCGGCACCGGCGACCTCTCCGAGGCCGCGCTGGGCTGGTGCACCTTCAATGGCGACCACATGTCCATGTACCACGTGAACACCGGCGTGCCCAAGACGCTGGTGCGCTACCTCATCGAGTGGTGCGCCGCAGGCCCCTTTGCGGAAAAGGCGGGCGAGGTGCTGCGCGACATCGCGGACACGCCCATCTCCCCCGAGCTGCTGCCGCTGGCGGCAGATGCCTCCCTGCAGCAGAAGACCGAGGACACCGTAGGCCCGTATGAGCTGCATGACTTCTTCCTCTTCCACTTCGTGCGTCATGGCAGCAATGCCGAGAAAATCCGCTGGCTGGCCGCGCAGGCCTTTGCCGGAGTGTACGATGACGCCACCATTTCCAAATGGCTGGCGCTCTTCCTCAAACGGTTCGCGCAAAATCAGTTCAAACGCTCCGTTGTCCCCGATGGCCCCAAGGTCGGCTCCGTGGCCCTCTCTCCGCGCGGCGACTGGCGCATGCCCAGCGACTTTGCGGGAGATCTGGGGTAAACCGCAAACAGCCCTTCCTCATGAAGCACTTCCTTTCCGCTTTCTTCCTCTGCCTGCTGCTGGGTGCCTGCTCTCGCGGCAACAAGCTCATCATCGGCACGGATGCCACGTATCCGCCGTTTGAGTTTGTGGATGAATCCGGCAACATCACCGGCGTGGACATCGAGGTGGGGCGCGAGATCGGCAAAGCCCTCGGAAAAGAAGTCGAGTTCCGCAACATCAACTTCGACGGCCTCATCACCGCGCTGCGTTCCGGCTCCATCGACCTCGTCATCTCCTCCATGACGGCCACACCCGAGCGCCGCCAGTCCATCGACTTCTCCGAGCCCTATGTGAAGACCGGGCTGGCCGTGCTCGTGGCCAAAGACTCTACGCTGCAAAATGCCGCCGATCTGAAAACGCCGGGCCGCAAGATCGCCGTGCGCCTGGGCACCACCGGAGAGAGCTGGGCACGCGCCAATCTCAAGGAGGCCAGGATCATCGCCCTGGATGCGGATGTATCCTGCGTGATGGAGGTGGTGAATGGCAATGTGGACGCCTGGATCTACGACCAGCTCTCCATCATGAACTACCACGCCAAGCATGCCGCCAAGACCCGCGCCCTGCTGGCCCCGCTGCGCGAAGAAGTCTGGGCCGTGGCGCTCAAGCAGGGCAACACCGAGCTCAAAGCCAAGGTCAACGAAGTCCTGACCCGCATGCGCGCCGACGGCACCTTCTCCAAACTCGCCGACCGCTACATGGCCAGGGAAAAAGCCATGATGACCGCCCAGGGCCTGCCGTTTGTGTTTGAGCTGAAGTGAGCGTCCCATTTGGACTGCAGTCGCGAAGGGAGCAACGGCATGTCCTCCATGGCTCGCAGAGCGAAGGGGAGAAAAACTCAGCCGCCGCTTTCTGCAGGCCGGACGGCCGGCTGTGGCCGGAGATCATTCACTCCCCCCGCTCAAACGTTTCATTTGCGCTCTGCATTCGCGCGCCCTCACACCTGCGGCAGCCTCTCCCGCAGCAGACCCGCCAGCTCCGTCGTCTCCTCCAGCGTGAAATCCGCATGCACCTTCGGCTCATGGTGGCTCAGGATGCGCACGGTGTTCGGCACCCCGGCATTGATCGCCATTTGAATGTCGCGGTCATGGTCCCCCACCAGCCAGCTGCGGCTCAGGTCCAGGCCATGCTCATCTCGTGCAGTCAGGATCATCTCCGCACTCGGCTTCCGGCACGTGCAGCTTCCTGCCAGATGCGTGCAGGCATAGATGCCATCCAGCGCAGCCTCATGCCCTGCCAGCTGCTCCTGCATGCGCGCGTGCAGATCATCCAGCGCAGCCTGAGTCATCAGCCCCTTGCCCACTCCCTGCTGGCTCGTCACCAGGATCGTCGCATACCCACGTGTGCGGCACAGCGCCAGCGCCTCCACGATCCCAGGGGCAAACTGAAAATCCTCCCAGCGCAGCACATAGCCGTCTCCAGGCGAGACATTCACGACACCATCACGGTCAAAGAAAACGGCAGGACGAAGAGGCTGGGCGGCAGACATGGATAAATGAGTGCGCACGCATAGCCGCGCTGCCCGCACATGGAAACCGCTCTTTGCTGCCGCCTCGTCTTACTCTGGCCAGACCTCCGGCCACACCGGAAACCCATGGAAGCACACGTTGTCCCCCATGGTGCGGAGTTCCACATCCTTGAGCTCGATGGAGTCCGGCAGCGCAGGCCCTGCGATGGATGGCCGTCCGCCACCGCACAGGCGCGGCGCAATGTACCAGTACACTTCGTCCACGATCTTCTCGCGGAAGGCCTGCCCCAGGATGATCCCCCCGCCCTCGATCAGCACAGACACGACTCCATGCTTGCCCAGAATCGCCAGTGCATCCGGCAGGCTTTTGTCATTCATGACCACGGTGCGGTCCTTGAACTCGTCCGTAAAAAGATGCGCGTGCTGGGGCAGGTCGCCGCTGCGTGTCATCACCACACGCCAGGGCTGCACCTTGCCGCTGCCGGCGCTGCCATCCCGCAGGGTCAGCTGCGGGTTGTCTTTGCGCACCGTCTCCGCTCCCACAAGGATGGCATCCACCCGCATGCGCAGCCTGCGCCCATGCGCACGCGCCGCGTCATTGGTGATCAGCGAGCTCTCTCCCGCCGGACGCGTGATTCGCCCGTCAAGGCTCTGCCCCGCCTTGGCAATCACATACGGAATGCCGGTGGTGATCCACTTGGAAAAAGGCCGGATGATCGCCCGGCACTCTTCCTCCAGCACACCCGCCGTCACCTCGATGCCCGCCAACAGGAGAATATTGCGTGACTGCTCTCGGTGGCTTGGGTTGGGATCATACGCGCCGAAGACCACGCGCTTGATTCCCGCCGCCTTGATCGCTTCAGTGCACGGCCCCGTGCGCCCGTGCGTGCTGCACGGCTCCAGCGTCACATAGATCGTCGCTCCCCGCAGCAGCTTCGGGTTGGTCTTCTGCGCATCACGAATCGCCTCCACCTCAGCATGCGGCTCTCCGGCCCTGTGGTGGTACCCGCGCCCGATCACTTTTTCCTGCGCCACGATGACAGCACCGACGGGCGGATTGGGACTCGTCAGGCCCACCCCCTGCTGCGCCTGGTCCAGGGCCAGGTGCATCCAGTGTTGGTCGGGCGTTTCTTTATAGGCGATGGGCGGCGGCATGCGGGAGGGCCGGGATCATAGACAATGAATCGCTTCTGAGAAGCAATAAGAGTGTCACAGAATGCACAGCTGCTGGCGGAGGATGAAGGTTTTTATGCTCGCCGCGCCTCACGTGCTGGCATTAGTTTGATGCCCCGCTGATGAAATTGTCTGAAAAAGCCCTGCTCTACCGCGAACTGGCCAAGCTGGTGGGTGCCCATTTTCATCTCGACCGCTCCCTCGATCTCCTGCTCAAGCAGCACCCCTCCCACGCACGCCGCACCTGGCTGCAGGGCCTGCAGCTTGGCCTCAAGGAGGGCAAAGGCGTCGCCACCTCCATCACCGAGCACTGCGGTGCCTTTTCAGACGAGCTGGAGTTTGCCCTGATCGATGCCGGAGAGCGCAGCGGCCGGCTGGGAGATGCCTTCAGCCACCTCTCACGCTACTTCGAGGCCTGGAACATCGCCGTAAAGCAGGCGCTCGGAGCCCTCATTTACCCCCTGCTCCTCGCACATCTCGGCATCGTGCTGCCGGAGCTGCCCACCATGGTCACAGCCACCATGGAGGACAGGCCGGCGGGCATGGGCAGCATCCTCATGCCATTGGCCCTTCTCTGGCTGGTGCTGCTGTCCCTCTTCTTGCTCTGGCGCTGGCTGGCGCGTCTGGGGGCCAGATCTGCAGCGGTGGATTTCTGGCTGGGCAGGATCCCCCTCATCGGCAGCGTGCGGCGGCATTGGGCGCTGGCGCGCTTCTGCCAGGTCTTCCACGCCTGCCTGCTGGCCTCCATGCAGATCACCGAGAGCATCCAGCTCGCAGGCCGCGCCTCCCACAGCGGCCTGCTGCGCCAGGCTTCGCTGGATGCCGCCCAGCGCATCGCCGCAGGGGCCACCATCTCCGGAGCCATGGCAGACGTGCACGGCTTCCCCCTCATCTTCGTCCACGGCGTGGCCACTGCGGAGGAATCCGGCACCCTCGACCACGAGATCAACCGCTGGTGCGCCGCCGAAACCATCGAGGCCGGAGACGCCGTCCAGCGGGCCTCCCAGTGGCTGCCCAAGATCGCCTACGGCATCGTCGTCCTCTACGTGGCCTGGCGCATCATCGGCCTCATGGCCGGATATGGTCAGATGCTGAAGGAAATTGAGCGGATGTGAGTTTTTTGTGTGACTGATACCAACATGGGATATGAGATCTCACTCCATGTTCATCATACTATGCGACTGAAATGGCGTAAATTCATTCATCATGCTTAATTACACGATACCCAACTAACTTAATAAGATAAGCATTCTCATCTTGAATAGCAGCTAAATCTACATTCTCTGGTGGCGTGAAGAAATATAGGCCAATATTTCCTTTATGGCTATAAATGCGAACTTTCATTCGCGGCAATATAACAAGTGCTTTATCTGTAGAAGTAGCAACATCTACAAACACAGATTTACCGCTCTTAAGAGGAACAAAAATTTGAGCATGCTCGAGAGTAACCGGGTATTGAGTCGTATTTCTGAACTCAAAGTTGCCATCTGGCTCCTGTAGATCATTAACTTTGACTCCATTANNTAAGTGCGTCAAAATGCTCTGGAGAACCTCTATTGAACTTTTCACTGAGCGCCACTGAGCCAATGGGAAATGCAAGTGTCAGCATGACACGAAACAGAGCCACTGAAACTTTGGTACTGCTCGGAGGTGGCTTCACATTTGTTTCGCCACTAGCGGCAGTCATTAATTCACCATTTGCTGTAGATTTGCGTCGATGATTCATACTCGCACCGAACCAACTTACAACCGCTCCTCCAATTACCATTGTTAAATTAGAAAGAGCTTCTACTGATAATAACACTCTTTTTTCAGCCATATAGAGAGTAGCGACATAAAATATTATCACTAATAACATATTATATGCCAAGAACTCAGAGCTAACAGGTATTAAAATACTCATAACCACGAAAACCATGACGATTCCCGCAAAGTAATTCGATCTACTACCATCAATCAAATAGCCAATTAACGCAGTTCCATTCGCTACAATGTGAATAATAACAAGACCAATAAAAACTCGTCGCTTTACAAATTTCTCATTACCCCTGTGATTTTCAATCCCTTCGATAGAATAAAAGCAATGATTCTTCCACGAATAATATGCGCAAATAACGGCCATAAATCCTCGGATAAAGGCACACTGTATAAAGCTATCCTGCCGGTCTACCGTCAACAATAAGTCTAGTATAGCAAACGACAACACCACAGCGGTTCCCAATTGAGTCCCCCTGTTAATCCCTTCCAAGATTGCAAACTCGTGGAGCCCTTGTCGGTCCAACCAATTCCCAAACTTCGAAAAGAAGAAATTTTGCGCACTTGTAATCCCAGAGGAAGAGTTATTGGATGAATTGCTCATAATTTAAGCTCCATGCAGGAGATAAACGAATAACATTGTTCAATTCTTAGAAGCACTCATCATATATTTATTACATCTATTCATAGATACAAAGATGAATATTCATTGTTCATTTCACCCTTCGACCGTCAAGATTGTGATCATAGATGCACCAATAAAGCGCTGAGTGTATGGCGAACTTTTCCCCTAAAACCATCTGATTTTCAACGCTTCGAAGTAATTCAGGCGGTAGTTTAGCAATATCGCTTTATCATCCTAAAGCTAAAATCAAGCAACGCACTCACCTCAAGTGGCTAAACTTGGCCGCTCAGATAAAGCGCTAAGACTCTTACCGTGCGGAACGAGAGGCACACTATTATTTAAGGCCGCTGAGGCACCTTTATACTTCGAGCTTTGTCATTCGGGGTTCAGCGTTCGTCATTTCTGCCCAGGGATTCGCCCCAAAACGGTGAAAAGTCCTTTACAGCCCACCTGAAATGCGTTTTCTGTTCACCCGAACATCTTTTTAACCACACACCACACCTGATTATGGCCCGCGCACCCAAAGAATCCGCCGACTCCTCCTCCGCCAAGACCGACAAAATCGCCGAGGCGCGCAGCCGCAATCTGGACCTCGCCATCCAGCAGATTCAGAAAGACTACGGCGAAGGGGCCATCCTCCGCATGGGCGACGACAGCTCCAAGATCGACGTCAGCGTCATCCCCACCGGCAATCTCCTCATCGACCAGGCACTCGGCACCGGCGGCTTCCCCCGTGGTCGCGTGGTGGAGGTTTACGGCCCGGAATCCTCCGGTAAGACGACCCTCACGCTCACCGTCATCGCCCAGGCCCAGAAGGCCGGCGGTCTCGCCGCCTTCATCGATGTGGAGCACGCCCTCGACCCCAGCTACGCCCGCCGCCTCGGCGTCAAGATGGACGAGCTGCTCGTCTCCCAGCCCAGCTCCGGTGAAGAGGCCCTGCGCATCTGCGAAACCCTCGTCCGCTCCAACGCCCTCGACGTCATCGTCATCGACTCCGTGGCCGCTCTCGTCACCCGCCAGGAACTCGACGGCGACATCGGCGACTCCACCGTGGGCGCCCAGGCACGCCTCATGAGCGCCGCCCTGCGCAAGCTCACCGCCATCATCTCCAAGGCCCGCACCTGCTGCGTCTTCACCAACCAGATCCGTGAAAAAATCGGCGTCATGTTTGGCAATCCCGAAACCACCCCTGGCGGCAAGGCCCTCAAGTTCTACGCCAGCGTGCGTCTCGACATCCGCCGCATCGGCGCCATCAAGACCACCGACGGCACCGTCACCGGCAACCGCACCAAGGTCAAAGTGGTGAAGAACAAGCTGGCTCCTCCCTACACCGAGGCCGAGTTCGACATCATGTACAACGAGGGCATCTCCAATGTCGGCTCCCTGCTGGATCTGGCCATGGACTTCGAAATCCTGCAGAAGCGCGGCTCTTGGATCAGCTACAAGGGCACCCAGCTCGCCCAAGGCCGCGACGCCGCCAAGGAAGTGCTGCGCAACGACGCCTCCGTGTACGCAGAAATCGAGTCCGCCGTGAAGGCCAAGCTGGCCGAGAAAAACGCCGCCGGAGACAAATCCTCCGCCAAGGCAGCCGCCGCTGCCGCCGCCTCTTCCTCCGACGAAGAGTAACCGAGCCAGAACATCGCAGGATCGGCGCGGCTCTGGCCGCCCATCCACCAGTGAACAACAAACGACGAAGGCAGCCTCCCCCAGCCTTCGTCGTTTGACATTTCCCTCCCCGTGCGCCTCTTTCCGCGGTCATTCCGCGACTCGTATGGCTAAGCACGGCCAGCACCAGCAGCAGGAAACCTCCGCAGGCTCCCCGAAGCCATCATGCGGTGGACGTCAGGCTGTCGTCGAATTGTGCGAAGTCACCACCTGCGGTCTCATCTTCTGGTCCCGCCAGCGCTTCGAGATCGGTTCCGAGGTGCAGGTGCGTGTGGAGCGTTCCGCCCTCACCCCCGCCATCCAGGCCATGACAGCCACCCAGTCCAAATGGGTCATGCTCAAATGCCTCGTCGCCGCCACCCTTCCCCAACGGCGCGAGGACGGATCATCAGGCTTCAAGATCTCCCTTCTCGCGCTGCAGGCGCAGGCTGAAGAAACACACGAGCCAAAGTTCCGCTCTTCCATGCGCTGGCTCCGCCCACGCTTGGGCGGCCACCGGCGCTTCGGATTGAATTGAGGCCAGCCGTCAGCCCATTTTTCCCTCGTCCGCAAGTCCCAGCACCAGGCTCACTACAGCACCCGCCCAAGCCTTCGAGGTGTACAGCCATCCCAGCACCAAAGGTGCGACCTACCGCAGCCCAGGGCAACGCCCTGGGTCATGAGCATCACCTCGCGATTTTCCAATACAGGAGCCCTGAAAGGGCGGCCCAATACCTCGGCACGCTTCATCTCCACAATCTCCCCCTCACTCCAGCTCGACGCCGAAGAAGTCCTGCATCACCTGTCGGTAAACGCGCTGCTTGAATTTCGGCACCCACGTCATCTGAAACTCAGAGGGCTTGATCCACTTGAAGGTGGCAAACTCCCGGTGCGTGGCATCCAGATTGAAATCAGCGTCCGTGCCCTCAAACCGGCAGAGAAAGTAAGTCTGCTCCTGCCCGCCGTAGATGCCGTACTTCAGCCGCCCTTTGCTGAAAGAGTAGCGGTAGCCGTCCCGCCGCTGCAGGATCTGCAGTTGTTCACGCTTCACGCCTATCTCCTCCGCCAGCTCTCGAAAGAGCGCCGTCTCTGCATCCTCTCCTTCATCGATGCCGCCCTGCGGAAACTGCCACGCGTTTTTGATGTTGATGCGCTCCGCCACAAAGATGCAGCCGTCCTCCCGCTGCAAAATGGCAGCGACATTCGGACGATAAACGATGGCTTCAGGCGGGATCATCACAGGCCGGAGGGATGACGCATGGTGTAGCCCTTCGTCGGGCGTGAGCGGCTGCTCCAGCGCGGGCCATCACTGTCCGCATCGCTGTAGCCCGTGTCCAGTCGCAGACCGGCCACCTCCAGAAAGACATGCCCCTTGCGGGCATACACGGTGATCCACTTTCCATGCCCGCTGCTGCCAAAGCTCCGGAAGGCCCCGGAAACCGTGGGCCTGCTCAGTTTTCCAGCGGCATGCAGCACATACGAGGCGGTCCCGGAGCAGTCATAGGCCCAGTCTTCAAAGTGGGCATGCCCGCCACCGCGCCGGTAGGGCTTGGTGCAGATCCGGTTCCCGGCGGAGATCGCCCTCATCACCTCAGGCGGGGCATTGGCCGGAGGCACCGCCCTGCCGCCCACAATGACCGCCGTCTTGCCCGGCGCATACTTGTATTCCCAGCGCGAGCCAGCACTGGAGCCGCACTGGCAGAGCAGCACGCAGAGTGGCAGGAGCATCAGGAGGGGGAAAAAACGCATCATCCCGGCCATCGTACGCGGCCTCTCGGAAATGACAAGGCGTGCAACACCGTCTTGCCTTGTTTTCAAATACTCGCCACAATCCGCCCCCATGATCCGAAAACTCGCCGCCCCTCTCATGCTGGCCGCCGCAGCCTGCGCCGTGGCCTTCTCCGCCCCTGCCGCCAAGCACAAGATCCTCTTCTTCTCCAAATCCAGCGGCTTCGAGCACAGCGTGATCTCCTGGAAAAACGGCCAGCCCAGCTATGCCGAAAAAGTCCTCCTCGAACTCGGCGAGAAAAACGGCTGGGACTTCACCTTCTCCAAAGACGGCTCCAAATTCAGCAAGGACTACCTTGCCCAGTTTGACGCCGTCTTCTTTTACACTACCGGAGACCTCTGCAGCGAAGGCACCGACAAAAACCCGCCCATGACCACGGAGGGCAAGCAGGCCCTCTTTGACTACGTGAAAAGCGGCAAGGGCTTCATCGGCACCCACTCCGCCAGCGACACCTTCCACACCGACAACGAGTCCCAGAAAGGCCCCGAGCGCTACCTGAACCACGGCGACAAAGCAGACGCCTACGTGCGCTTCCTCGGCGCCGAGTTCATCAAGCACGGCAAGCAGCAGGACGCCAAAAACACCGTCACCGACGCCAAGTTCCCCGGCTTTGAAAAGGTCGGCGCCACCTACGGCTTCATGGAGGAGTGGTACTCGCTCAAAGACTTCACGCCTGACATCCACGTGCTCAGCGTCATCGACGCCCCCGCCATGGAGGGCAAGGAATACGAGCGCCCCGCCTACCCCAGCACCTGGGCACGCAAAGAAGGCGCAGGCCGCGTCTGGTACACCGCCATGGGTCACCGCGAAGACGTCTGGACCAATCCCACCTTCCAGGAAATCCTCATCGGCGGCGTAAAGTGGGCCCTCGGCGACGTCCAGGCCGATGTGTACCCCAACCTCGCCGAAACCGCCCCCGGCGCCATGACCAATCCCCCCTACGTGGCCCCGCCGCCGCCCAAGCCCGCCAAGACCGACGCTCCTGCAAAGTAGTCCAGTTGCGCCGCAACTGGAGCCTCGTTGAGTTCGTTTAGTCCCTCCCTTCCACTGTTAATTTCCTGTCCAAATCCAGTCGCAGCACGACTGGACTATTTTCACACCACCATGCCCAAGCCCGTCCAAGTCCTCATCTGGATCGCCGTCTCCCTCCTCGGAGCTGGCTCCGTCGCCTTCTCTGCCTTGCACAAAGGAGAGACCATCAATGCCCTGTGGCTTGTCGTGGCCGGTCTTTGCAGCTTTGCAGTCGCCTACCGCTTCTACAGCAAGTGGCTCATCACCAAGGTGCTCGTGCTGGATGCCCACCGCGCCCCGCCCTCCATCACGCACAAGGACGGCAAGGACTTCGTCCCGACCAACAAGTGGGTCGTCTTCGGCCATCACTTCGCCGCCATCGCCGGCCCCGGACCTCTCGTGGGCCCCGTCCTCGCCGCCCAGTTCGGCTATCTGCCAGGCATGCTTTGGATCTTGATCGGTGCCACCCTCGGCGGCGGTGTGCATGATGCCGTCGTGATGTTTGCCTCCATCCGCCGTGGCGGCAAATCCGTGGGCCAAATGCTCAAAGAAGAGGTCAATCCCATCGTCGGCCTCGTCGCCATGATCTCCGTCCTCGCCATCATGACCATCCTCCTCGCCGTGCTCGGCCTCGTCGTGGTCAAGGCGCTGGCGGAAAGCCCCTGGGGTCTCTTCACCATCGTCATGACGATCCCCCTGGCCTTCATCATGGGCTTTGGTCACACCATCTTCGGCATCAGCGTCCGCAACATCACCATCTTCGGCATCATCGGCCTGCTCGTCAGCGTCTGGGCGGGCAGCCACCTCAAGGACTGGGGCATCGAGCACTACTTTGACTACAAAGGCGAGACCATCGCCTGGTCCATCATGATCTACGGTTTCGCGGCCTCCGTGCTGCCCGTGTGGATGCTCCTCGCGCCACGCGACTACCTCAGCACCTTCATGAAGATCGGCACCGTCGCCGTGCTGGCCGTCGTGGTCATCTGGGTGGCTCCTGAGCTGCACATGCCCAAGCTCACCAAGTTCATCGACGGCACCGGCCTCGTCTTCCTCGGCAGCGTCTTCCCCTTCGTCTTCATCACCATCGCCTGCGGCGCCATCTCCGGCTTCCACGCCCTCATCTCCTCCGGCACCACGCCCAAGCTCCTCGACAACGAAGCCGACATCCGCAGCGTCGCCTACGGTGCCATGATCACCGAGATGCTTGTGGCTCTCATGGCCCTCGTCGCCGCCTGTGCCCTGCAGCCCGGCGAATACTTCGCCATCAATGCCGCCGCCGCCAAGGTGGCTCAGACAGACCCCTCCCAGGCTCCCGCCGTGGCACAGATGATCACCACCACCGGATTCCCCGTCACCGTCGCAGGCATGGACAAGCTGGCCGCCGACATCGGCGAAAAGACCATGTTTGGCCGCGTCGGCGGAGCCCCCACCTTCGCCGTCGGCATGGCGCAGATGTTTGCCCGCGCCTTTGGCCCCGCCTGGATGGCCTTCTGGTATCACTTCGCCATCATGTTTGAGGCGCTCTTCATCCTCACCACCATCGACGCCGGCACTCGTGTGGGCCGCTTCATCCTTCAGGACTTCCTGGCCGGTATCTGGAAGCCATTGGGCAACACCCGCAGCCTCCCCGCCAACGTCTTTGCCAGCGCCCTCCTCGTCGCCGCCTGGGGCTACTTCCTCTACCAGGGCGTCGTCGATCCCCTCGGCGGCATCAACACCCTCTGGCCATTGTTCGGCATCGCCAATCAGCTCCTCGCCGTCATCGCCTTCTGCCTCGGCACCACCATCCTCATCAAGATGGGCAAGGCCCGCTACCTCCTCGTCACCGTCATCCCGCTCATCTTCCTCATGAGCGCCACCTTCGCCGCCGGCTACATCAAGCTCTTCGACAAAGACCCGCGCATGGGCTTCATCGCAGGCGCAAAAATGTACGGTGAAAAGCTCGCCAAAGGCGGCACCCCTGTGGAGATGAAAACCTGGGCTGCTCAGCAGTTCAACTTCAACGTGGACACCGCAGTCACCGCCTTCTTCCTCTTCGCCGTCGCCATCATCTTCATCGGCTGCCTCAGCGAATGGATCAAGCTCCTCAGCGGCGCCAAGCAGGCCACGCTGAAGGAAGAACCGTATGTCGCGCTGCCGGAGGGGGCGTGATCAAGACAACAAAGGCGACACACGATCATCAATATTTGTACCAACTGCGAAAGAGGAAAAAGACTTCGGTCCTCTGCTGGTTAACAAACATTGCTTTGGCGGAACCATCAAAGTCAGCATGAGGCGCGACTTCGCATGCCAAGCTGATCATTCCATCCTCTAACAACAAGGGATTCCACCACTTTGGAGGCTTTTTCGAAGCGTTGATTGCTGACGCATCCTCGATTGCTTCCCTTCCTTCAGACCCGCCCCACGCCTCAGACTTCCAAACAAGTTTCCAATCTTCGTGAGAGATTTTGAAATGAATCCAAATGATCGAACCTGACAGACCCGTTTGACGCGTGGCATTGATTATTTGGACCGATGGAGGGATCGGATCGCCCACGGCTTCTTCGAATAGCTCGCCTGGTGTTTGCCTTTTGCTACAACTGGTTATTTGCAGAAAAAATGCTGCAGTCATGAGTGCAATGCACACTGATCTCATGATCCGAAGATGATACGTTGGACGTTAGCCCGCCCCAAAAGGATGAAGCGACCAGCCGCCGCTTCATCAAGCCGCGTCTGAATGTTGGGTGGCGTATCCGCCTCCTCACTCATCCAGCGCAGAAACGCCTGACGCGTGACTTCGTCTGCGTCTTTGTACCCCTTAGCCACTTGGCGCTGAATAAAGGCTTCAATAGGGCCAGTGAGTGTGATTTCCATGCTCCAACTGTTTAGGACCGCCAGATCGATGTCAAGCCTCACTTCCCCAGCGCCTCACACGCGCTCAGCATCATCTTCAGCTCCGCCACACTGAGCGGCGTCCTCCGGCTCGTCATCAGCCACTGATCAAAACACGCCGTCCCTGAATCGTCTGGCTGCCGGCTGAAAATGGCCACGGCTGCTCGGCCATCTTCCGGTATCTTTTCAGTGCCTCCGGAGGCATCCACGCCGCCTCTGGACTGGCCAGCCAGCGGCTCATATCCTCCCGTGAATAATCTTTCCACTGAGTCATGATGCTACTCAGGACGGCATCCCGGCTTTCCTCCGTCCCTTTCATCAGCCGCACTAGACCGATCACATCCACCGCGATTGCCGGCTCATTTCCCAGCACCGTGCGCACCTTGTCCGTGGTGATCGTGTCGAGATGCTGCCGCACATACCCCAGCGCCCCGACGGGATCATTCTTCAGCCATGTGCCCAGCACGCTGCGCCACGCGGCATCTCGACTCTCCTCATCCGGCAGGCTCTCAGCGTAGGCCAGCGCAGCGGAAGCATCCGCCTTCGCCATCCACGCTGCGGCGGTGCTGGTCAGGCCACGACGGATCTTCGGTGAGGTGACCTCCCCGGCCAGAGTGGCTGCCGCACGGGCATCGATGGGTGCGAGTTCGCGGGCGATGCCCATCCAGGCATAGTCACGCTGCTCAGACTCCGGCTGACGGCGCAGCCAGGCCTTGACCGCCTCCTTTTGATTTCCCTGCCGCCAGACACGTGTGACAAGATTGACAAGCTGTGCCTGGCGCCCCTGGCTTCCTGCGTAGAGAGCCATCAGCGCATCCAGCGAAGCCACCTCGGCTGTGATCAGGCTGCCATACTCCGAATAGGTCATGTACGCCACCACCGGCTCCCTGTCGGGCTGAGTTTTCAGCCACTCCAAAAACACCTGGGGCTCCATGCCAAACCAGCAGGACAAGGCCACGGTGAGAAAGACATGCCGCTCAATCGGCTCAGCGATGGCGAGCCCGAAAACAGCGGCGGCACGCCCGTCCCGCTTGGCCCACTCGCGGGCCACCTGGCCGATGTCTTCCCTGCGCGGTTTCCCTCCGCTTTGCATGAGCAGTTGCCAGGCACGCGGCCCGTCACTCTGCGCCATCAGCGGCAGCAGCTTCTCCCTCGTTTTGATATCCACCTGTCCTCCTGCGGCCGAGGCCGCCTCCTGCCACTGGCCGAAAGCAGCCGCACCCGCCGTGGGTGGCCCGGAAGTGAAGAGGAGAGGCCCGCAGGAATACAGCGCGCCGCCCAGAAGACCGCAGACAAGGCTGATCGAGCACCAAGAGATGGTTTTCATAAAAAGTTTGGTTTAGCGAAAGACCGTGATGGCATCAGTGATGTTCGTCTCACTGCCACCTCCCCGGCCAGACTGATGAGCCTGCGAGGCGTATTTCAGACGTGTGTCGAGAGACTTCCGCGTCTCTTCATCCAGGCTTGCCTGCTGCAGCCATTTCCCCGGCTTGTCCTGCTCTTTATACAGCCAGATTTGGAAGCACAAACCCAGCGCCTGCCTGCGTATCTCGGCATCCTTGATGTCCTGGGCCCAGCGCAGGCCCTCTTCCGGCAGTCGCTGGGACAAAGCCCTCGCAGCCGCTGAAATGGCGGTGTCTTTCGCCGCCCCCTCGGGCAGCGCCTTCACCCACCGTGCGGCTGCCACAGGTTCAGCTCCGGCCCAGATGTTCACCGTGGAATTCAGCATCTCGTTTTTCCTGCCTCGCTTGCCGTCATTCGGCGGCTCATGCTCCAGCGCAAAACGGCAGGCGCTTTCGGGGTCGGACATCGCCCATCCGCCGCCAGCGTAATTCAGCATGATTTTGGCATCTGGATCACCGGATTCCACAGCGTGGCGTGCCGCACTCGCCGGATCATTTTCCGCCCAGGTGATGAACACCGAGTTTCTGGCCTTTCGGCGCGCGTCGGCGTCTGTCAGCGCATTGGCAAACGCCAGCCCGTCCTGCGGCGATGCGGCGGCACGATAGCCAGCGACGGCGCTCGTCACCAGATGATGGACTTCGGCATCCTTGATTTCCGGCAGGAGCTTGAGCGCTGTCTCAGGATCCAGCCTCACCAGACCTTGGGCTGCGGCAGTACACAGACGCTCGCGCGTTTCTCCCGCTGGCAGGGCCAGCAGCCAGTCCGTGTGCTGCACCCAGGCCCCCTCGACCTCAGGCCGTGGTAACCAACGATGAAACGCGAAACTGTCTGCCACGGTCTGTTCCGGCATCAGCACCGCGATGTCAGCCAGCCCGGCGGCATCCTTGAGCTTCAAATGGAACCAGCCGACATGCCTGGCCAGCGTCCCGGCGTCCGGCTGAGTGCGCAGCCAGGCCAGCAGCCCTTGGCCGTCGCGCTCGGACCACTCCTGCATCACCTCATGCACAAAGCTCTCCCGATGCATCGGACACTGAATTTTCGCCGCGTACCGCATGGTCTCCAGGGGCGCTCTTTGCGTCATGCCCCGCGCAATGTCCGGCAGAAAGGCGGGCATGAACTGCACCGCATGCGCCATCATGGCCTGCCAGGCGCGTTCAGGGTCAGCCCGGGCGCAGCCGCAGAAAACCTCCCTTCCCAACGTGTAATCCCGATAATGCTCCGGGTGCCGGAGAAACACCTCCATGAAGTCGGTGCCCGCATCTGGAAACTCCTCAGCCAGCCGCTTCACCAGCTCCTGCTGCTTGGTTTCATCCCCCTCCAGAGACAGCAGCAGCTCGAAGGCGTGGGCCGGACTGGACTGCGCCAGCCGCGTCAGCGCCTTGAAACATCCTTCCACATCCTGCTGTCTCCAAGCTCGCTCAGCCTCGACCCGAACCACCTTTCCATAAGCAATCCACCTACCGACCACCAGGCCGCCTAGCAGCATGGCTAGACACAGGATCCCGCGATAAATTTTCATGCCCCATGTTAATCAGCCCCCCGCAAAGCGCAAGGCATCTGCGATCCACGCGCCAGCGTCGTGGAGTGCGGTGGCACAGAGGCAAGGCACAAGCCTGCCTCGACGACACCGCTTTCGAGAGCTGTCGAATGCTCTCAAAGACGCTTCCCACATGTGTGCACTCAAAGTCTGATCACACCGTCTTGCTGACCACCGGCCAGGCTGAGTCAAACACGTACTCGACAGCATCCGTATGCAGGCAGAAGCGCCAGGTGCCATCCGCGAGTTGATCAGCATCAAATCCAATGATGTCCCAAGGAAGTTCACGCTCGTCTTCGTTGGAATGAGCGTCGTCCTTGGAAACGTTGCGTAGATTCAGAAAAACGGCCCGCGTCAAAGCGTGTTCCCTCAAGCATGGGTGCAGCGTCAGCTTCAGCTCCACGGCCGAAAGCTCAAAGGCGCTTACCCAATGGGCGCTGCCGTCGTGAAAAAGAGCCTGCTCAATTGCTGTCATGGTGTGACGTCTTGTGGAACCGTATTGTTACTTCACCATTCTATCCACAGCGCCAGCTCACTCGTCCGTCGGCAGCCTTGCCCGCTCAAGCAGCATCTGTGTCAGGGCTGCCAAAAGCTTTTGCTGAATGGAACGAGCTGACTTGTCCCTGGGGATGTCTTCGGCGACAGACAAGTCCGTCGGCAGATGTGTCACGACAAGCCGCCCTCCTTTGCCGGGGCCAAGATAGAGGTGATCCGTTCGAATGTCTGTGCCAGATATGATCATATGCTCCGCTCAATTTTTACATCAGCGTAACTCATGGGCAGAGTCGATTCCACCCGCCCAAAGCACCTCGGGCAAACAACAAGACATCGCATTCTGAAAACGCCCGCACTTTCGCAGCGTTCTTTCCGCCTCATGCGCTCCGCCCTCACCACTCTCCTGCTTTCCAGCTCCCTCCTCAGCATCGCTTCCGCCGCCCCCACCGCGCCAGCCGCTCCTAGCTGGCCCGAGTTCCGCGGCGCAGGTGCCCAGGGCCACTCCCCCGCCACTCATCTCCCCCTCACCTGGAGCCCCACCTCCCACATCGCGTGGAAAGCCCCCGTCTCAGGCATCGGCTGGTCCTCACCCGTAGTCGTGGGTGATCGGATCTTCCTCACCTCCGCCCTGCCAGTCGGCGGCGTGGAGGACCCGAAGGCCGACCGCTCTTTGCATGCCTTGGCCTTGGACGCAGCCACGGGAAAACCGGTCTGGGACGTCGAACTCTTCACCGCCACCGCCCCCCGCGCCCACCGCAAAAACAGCCACGCCAGCCCCACCCCCGTCTATGAGGACGGCAAGCTCTACGTGCACTTCGGCCACCTCGGCACCGCTTGCCTCGACGCCGCCACCGGCAAAACGGTCTGGAGCACACAGGAGCACGCCTACAGCCCCGTCCATGGCAATGGCAGCAGCCCCGTCCTCTTCGAAGACCTCCTCATCTTCAACGCCGACGCCGAGACCGAGCCCAAAGTCATCGCTCTCGACAAGACCACCGGAAAGCAGCGCTGGGCCTTCGCCCGTCAGTCCGACGCCAAAAAGAAATTCTCCTTCTGCACCCCGCTCATCATCGACGTCGCCGGTCAGAAGCAGCTCATCACCCCCGGCAGCGGCGTGGTCAATGCCCTCGATCCCAAGACCGGCGCCGAAATCTGGCACTTCAACTACGACCAGGGCTACTCCGTCGTCCCCCGCCCCATCTACGCCCACGGCATGATCTACCTCTCCAGCGGTTACGACAAACCCGTCCTCTACGCCATCAAAGTGGACGCCTCCTCCAAAGGCGATGTCACCGCCACCCACCTCGGCTGGATCATCGACAAAGCCGCCCCGCACAATCCCAGCATGGTCGTCGTGGGAGACGAGCTCTACTTCGTCGCAGACAACGGCATCCTCTCCTGCGTCGATGCCAAAACCGGAGCCGTCCACTACTCCGAGCGCTGCACCGGCCCCATCTCCGCCTCCATCCTCGCCGCCGATGGCAAGCTCTACCTCCAGGACGAAAAAGGCCTCGGCATCGTCGTCAAGCCCGGCAAGAAATTTGAAATCCTCGCCAAAAACGACCTCGCCGAGCGCTCCCTCGCCTCCTACGCCGTCATCGGCTCAGACCTGCTCATCCGCACCGAAGGCAATCTCTACCGGGTGAAAAAGTAAAAAGCAGCATCACTCACGCGGGCAAGATGGCGGCGGGACTTGGGAGCAAGATCCCTGATACCGCTGGGTCTTGTAGCTCTCGCGGGAAACGTGCAAATTTGAACAGCAAGTCAGTGGCCCAAGCCTCTTACTCTGAATTTTGCTGCCCAAAATCTTTCTGCCCCATCCCGCAGTTCACGCACATCACCAACAACCATCATCTCCCCCCGCAAAACCCCGTCCGCCGCCAGAATCGTCTTGCGGGTGTCATCACCGTGGATGTAGCCCATGATCGCCTGGTTGTGCTTGTAGAGATTTCCCTTCGTCAGATTCACGCCCGGCTGTGCCTTCACCCAGCTTACAAGCTGCGGGCAGCCCTCCTCTGCCGGGGAGGGCAGTGGACTGAGAACTTTACGGAATGGCGGAAGCGGGTATCCTTTCCCAAGATGAACACACTGGAAACTGACGTCGAGATCGCGGCGGATGGAAGCCTGAAGCTGCTCTCGCCGCTGCCTGAGTGGCTGAAGCCCGGACGCGCCCATGTGCTGCTGACGGTGGCCGACGCAGCCATGACTAGGCCGAAGCGCCAGATCCCCAAGGCCACGCCCGAAATGATCGCACGACGCATGGCGGCCCTGGAAAAAGTGCGGGAGCTGAACCCCTACCGTGACATTGCTGATCCGGTGGAATGGCAGCGCACGATCCGCGAGGATGTGACCCAGCCCGGACGGGATTGAACCCATGCAGCTGGACACCAACATCGTCATCCATGCCTGCAAACCTGACGGTGCCTGGCTGTCCGCCTGGACACGGCACCCTCAAGCCGCCTGTGCGAGTGTGACCCGTGTGGAAGCGCTGGGCTTCACCAGCATCAGCACCGAAGAAGACGAGGCGATCCGCACGTTTCTGAGCGCGATCCTCAGCTACGCGCTGGATGATGAGGTGGTCGAGTCTGCCGTACGGCTGCGGCAGCAGAAGCGGATGAAACTTGGAGATGCAATCATCGCCGCCACCGCGCTGGAATACGGAGTGCCGCTGGTGACACAGAACGTGGATGACTTCAAACACATCCCCGGCCTGCAGATCATCAACCCCTTTGCCGGGCAGCCTTGAACAGAAGCCACGCGACAAGGCTCCCACTCCCTCCGGCAACTTTAAACTTGAAACCTGAAACTTAAAACTCTCTCCCCGACTCCCTGCCCTCGGCCAAAACAACCGAGAACAGAGAACCGCGAACAGAGAACAAAAAACGTTACTTGATCTCCTGCGCCCAGAAGATGTGCCAGTCGTCCAGGTTGTTCAGATCCACCGCACCCGGATTCACGCTGCCGTCGTCCGGAATGCCGTCCGCCGCAAGGATCGTCTTGCGGGTGTCATCACCGTGGATGTAGCCCATGATCGCCTGGTTGTGCTTGTAGAGATTTCCCTTCGTCAGGTTCACCCCCGGCTGCGCTTTCACCCAGGCCTCAAGCTGCGGATAGCTCGGCTTCGTCGCGACGAACGCCTTGAACGTCTCGATGTTGATGCCCAGCGCATCCAGCGTCATCTGATCATACCCGCAGCCAATGCCCGGATACTCCGGATGCAGCTTGCCCGCAGCAGCAAGAGAGGCCTTCTGCCACAGGCGCGGAAGATGAAGAACACCAAGGGGACCGGCGATGCCGGAGCTGATAAGAGGAACAATCTGGCTCATGTTAGAATAAGGGTTGGATTTCGATTCAATGACATTCGCAACTGCGAACGAGCCCCCGACTTTGACGGCCCCTCACAGCAGCAGCAAGAACAAACGCTCCCATCTCCTCATCCTCACCATCAATTTCATCCCCAAATGCCAGCCCCTCTGTGGATCTCGGCTTGGACTCTGTGGTAAAAAAATGAAGCATTTTCATCAACCACCGAGTTCACAGAGACGCACAGAGGCATGAATCGGGGACGATTATTGAGAATTGCATAATAGACTGACATGGTGCCCAATTAAGTCGGGTTATCGTCGTCTTAGCCTGCAGGTTTTAGCACCAAAGGTGCGGCCTGGCGAAGCCCAGGGCAAGCGAGCCTAAGCGAGCGCCGCCCTGGGTATCTGCACCACCAGCAGGGCAGCAAACCCAGCGCTCTCTTCACACACCGCGCGTCCCAGCAGCGTCCTCCCGCCACACCGCAACAGGCATCCTGTGTCTCCACCACACCCCCGCCTTGGCTCAAGCATGCACATGCGCTTTATTCGCGTCAGTCTATTGCGCAAGTCTCAATAAGCCCGGCAGCCCCCCTTCGGTCCCCTCTCAGTTGCCCCCCCTCAGACCTTTAATTTCTTTTTGCGCCCCTCCCGAGTCCTTCGCAGCCCGATGGGCGAAGAACGGATTTCGGCCAACCATCCCGCACCTTCTCTCCTCAACTTCCAGACCTCCGGCCAGCCACTGCAAACCATCGCAAACAACCGCCAGCCATCGCAAACTCTCCTCCTGAACTCCGGCCAACCACCGTAAACAGCTGTCAACAATCGTAAACCACGGTAAACTCCCCGCCCGCTTCCCCACCTCTGCTCCCTCTGCCTCTCCGCCCCTCTGCGGCAAAATCGAACGTCCCATCCCCCACCGACACCCCAGCGCCTCCGCACTGGCGAAGCCCAACTTCAAACTTTAAACCTGAAACTTTCCCCTCAACCCCGCTTCATGAAAAACCTCCGCCACCTCACGCTGGCACTTCTCCTCCCCCTCCCCTGCCTCGCCGCTGACGAATCAGCCGCCAAGGCCCCCAAGACCGCGCCCATCAAATCCCCCCTCGAGCTCCATCGCTGGTCCGGCACCCTCAATGTCCCCGACCCCGTCGCTGTCACTGTCGATCCCCAGGGCCGCATCTACGTCTCCGCCACCACCCGCCGCAAAGCCGCCGACCTCGACATCCGCGAGCACACCCAGTGGATCCCCGACGACGTCGCCCTCACCAGCGTCGAAGAAAAAGAAGCCTTCCTCAAACGCGAGCTCGCCCCCGGCAAACTCCGCCTCCCTCGCGGCGGCCTCGCCGACCACAACAAAGACGGCTCCATCGACTGGAAAGACCTCACCGTCCACACCGAGCGCATCTACCAGCTCCGCGATACCGACCACGACGGCACTGCCGACAAAATCACCACCTTCGCCGAAGGCTTCAACAGCGTCGTCACCGGCATCGCCGCCGGCATCCTCTACCACGACGGCTGGGTTTACGTCACCGTCGCCCCCGACCTCGTCCGCCTTCGAGATACCAACGACGACGGCGTCGCCGACGAGCGCGAGATCGTCGCCCACGGCTTCGGCATGCACATCGCCTACGCCGGCCACGACATGCACGGCCCCCGCATCGGCCCCGATGGCCGCATCTACTGGTCCATCGGAGACAAAGGCGTGAACGTCACCAGCAAAGAGGGCAAACACTTCTACTACCCCCACGAAGGCTGCGTCATGCGCTGCGAGCCCGACGGCTCCCACTTCGAAGTCTTCGCCCACGGCCTCCGCAACATCCAGGAAATCGCCTTCGACGACTACGGCAACATGTTCGGCGTGGACAACGACGCCGACCTCCCCGGCGAGCGCGAGCGCTTCGTTTACATCACCGAGCTGAGCGACTCCGGCTGGCGCTGCAGCCATCAGTACCAGAAAGCCGCCAGCCGCTGGATCCGCGACGGCATCTGGCAGCCCGCCCATCCCGGCCAGCCACTCTTCATCACCCCGCCTCTCGCCAACTACTCCAACGGCCCCGCTGGCTTCATCCACGAGCCCGGCACCGCACTCGGTGCCTCCCTGCGCGGCCACTTCATCCTCGACCAGTTCCCCTCCGGTCAGATGACCGCCTTCCAGATCGTCCCCTCCGGCAGCACCTTCAAGATGCAGAACGAGCGCCTCATCCACGCCGGCATCATGGGCATCGGCCTCGCCGTCGCCCCCTCCGGAGAGCTCATCATCGCCGACTGGGACGGCGGCTACCCCCTCGATGAAAAAGGCGCCATCTGGTTCGCCGACGACCCCACCGGCAAAAACAGCACCGAGCGCCAGGAAACAAACAAACTCCTCACCTCTGAAAACCTCGACGCCGCCCACCTCTCCCACCCCGACCAGCGCGTCCGACTCCAGGCCCAGTTTGGCCTCGTCAAAAAAGGTGATTACAGCGTGCTGCAAAAAACAGCACTCGACAAAAAAGCCCCCCGCCTCGCCCGCATCCACGCCATCTGGGGTCTCGGCCAGGGCATGCGCTACGGAAAAGTCGAAGCCGCAACTTTGTTGCCCTTGATTGCGGAATCCGACACAGAAATCGTCATTTCCGCCGTCAAAATGCTCAGTGATGTGAAGACCACCGGAGCCCCACTCGTCCCCCTCCTCACTCACTCCTCCCAGCGCGTCCGCTTCCACGCCGCCATCGCCCTCGGCAAGCTGGCAGAACCCACCGCCGTCAAAGCACTTCTCGGCATGGCAGCGCAGGAAAGCGCAGATCCCTACATGCGCCACGCCATCGTCACCGGCCTCGCCGGTTGCGCCGATGCAGCCACCCTCGCCAAACACACCAACGACAAGCAGTCCCTCTGCTGTCTCCTTGCGCTTGCACGCAACCACTCGCCACTCGTTGCAGCATTCCTCACCCACAAAACCTATGCCGCCGAAGCCGAGCGCGCCATCCACGACGACACCGGCATCCCCTCCGTCCTTTCCAAGCTCACCACCCGCCCCACCCCTCGCGGCCTCAATGCCTGCCTCCGCCTCGGCATCGCCGAGCCCGTGATCAACGCTGCACTGAAAAGCACCCCGCTGCAGGGAGAGGCACTGGATGTCCTCCTCACCTTCACCAGCCCCCCGCGTCTTGACCGCATCGACGGCATGGCGCACGAAGCTGCACCACGCGACGCCAAAGCCTTCGCAGCCCTCGTTCAGCCGCACCTCGATGCACTTCTCGGCATCCAGGACGGCGGCCTCAAAGCCAAAGCCGTCGAGCTCCTCACCCAGCTTCAGTTGCAAGTCGCAGCACCGGTCCTCCAGCAGATCATCTCAGACACCACCGCACGCGCCACCCTGCGCTCAGAAGCACTCAAGCTCATGGCGTCGCAGCACGCCGCCACTCCCGAGTTTGCCACCACCCTCGACCTAGCCCTCAAGGACACCTCCCCCGCCGAGCTCCGCCGCGAGGCCCTCCGCCAGCTCTTCACCCACCAGCCCGACCGCGCCATTACCGAAGCCGCCGCCGTCCTGGAAAAAGGCGACACCACCACGCAGCAGCTCGCATTAAGCCTCCTTTCCACCTCCAAAGACGACACCCTCATCACCCGCTGGCTCGACCGCCTCGCCGAAGGCAAAGCCCCCGCCGCCATCCAGCTCGACATCCTCGAAGCCGCCGCCACCCGCGAATCCCTCAAGCCCAGGCTCGCCTCCCTGCAGCTCGGTGCATCTGAGCTCCTCGAAGGGGGCGATGCCACCCGTGGCAAAGACATCGTCACCAACAACCTCGGCGCCAACTGCCTCGCCTGCCACACCGTCGAAGCCAAGGAAGGCAGCCAGGTCGGCCCCAATTTGAAGACCATCGGCAGCCAGAAGGACCGCCCCTACATCCTCGAATCCCTCCTCAACCCCGTCGCCAAAATCGCCCCCGGCTACGGCTTCGTCAGCCTCACCACCAAGGACGGCAAAACCATCGCCGCCATTTTGGAGAAGGAAGACGCAAAACAGGTCATCCTGCGCCTCCCCGACGGCAAGAAACAAACCTTCGCCCGCGACCAGATCGCCTCCCTCCCCCCTCCCATCTCCGTCATGCCCCCCATGCTCGGCATCCTCACCAAACCGCAAATCCGCGACGTCGTGGCGTATCTGGCTGGATTGAAAGGCAAATCAGGGAAGAAAAGCGCACCATCCCCCCACTGAAGCCAGGATCAGACAGTCCAGTCTTCAACGGCAAGACCTGCGACACGTTTGAACTCATCGGTGTTGTTCGTCACAACCGTCCATCCGTGCTGTAGTGCAATCGCAGCTATCTGAATATCGTGTGGCCCGATGACCTGCCGCTGCGCCTCCAGCTCCTTTCTGATCCGACCAGCCACGGAAGCCGCCTCGTCATCAAACGGTGCCGAGGCATGCCGTGCAAAAAGATTCTCCAGCTTGCTCAGTCTTGCAGCTTTGTCGTCATACCCTTCGGCACCATAATACAGCTCTTCTTTCACCACAGAGCACAACCAGACCTCATCAGGAGAGACGCTGCGGAGCTTCTCCTGCAACGGAAGGCACCGTCCCTTGAGCAGATAGATCCAGTGGTTGGTATCCAGAAGCCAGGGCATTACCATGCCTCCCGCTTTTCAAAAGGCAGCTCTTCAGGCTCATTCCATTCCGCACCTTCAAATGCGCCATAAAACTGGCTCCAGTAAGATTCAAAGTGATCCTGCCCGGGCAGGTTGGCAGTGCCGTTTGCAGGCATCATTTGCCGCAGTTGAGTGAGTAGAACCCGCGCCACGCCTTCGGGCGCTCGCGCCAGTTCCTCAATCAGCATGGTTCTCGCGGACATGCCCTTATTATTCTCTGAGAGCATGCCAAGGTCAAGGTGACACCCAGGCCCCTCTCACATCGCCCCCGGCGGTGTTTCCTGCTCCGCCACCGGGACGATGGCCATGCTGGGTGCACTAGAGCCTTTGCCCAGCCTTCCGCTGTAAAGGTCGATGGCCCGTTTGGCGATGATGTCGATCACCGCAGGCTGGAGCGTGCGTGCCGCCACGTTGGAGACGGCCATGCTGGCCCACATCATGGGAGAATTGAAACGCAGCACCTGCCAGTAAGGCAGCAGGCGCTTATACCACTTGTTTGCCGTCTGCATTTTCTCGTGCGTGGCGATCTTGTGCGTCATTTCCCACGTTTTCAGCGCCGTGCTGGCACTCACATCCACCAGACGGCCGATGGAGCGTGTTTGGAGAAAATCAGCCACGTCCATGGCAGCCAGATGCACGGCGCGGGAAAACTGGCTCAGGCCGGGGGCCAGCAGTGCCTCCTGCTTGCCGGGGTGGTAGATCTCTGCGATCTCGCGCACCAGCTTCGGCACCTCATCCACCAGCGGGGGCAGCCACTCGGGATTAAGGTTCTTCTGCCAGCGCAGGCGGTTTTTGCAGGCCTCCACGGCAGCGTGTGCCTTTTCGTCCGCCAGACCGCACTCGGGATAGACGTAGCTTTCCAGCGCGTGCCGGGCGGCGCGCAGGTCGGCGGCAAAGCGCAGCAGCTTCCAGATCACGATGGAGGCCGCGCCGACGAGGGCTCCGGCTAGAAAGGTCATGATGTGGCCCCAGGGCATGCGCCTACCGGAGAGCACTGCAGGCGGGGTGTCAAGATGACGAAAGTGGCGAGACAGCCCGCTTGCGGCGGCGGGATGACACGCCATAGATGGGCACCTACCAGACCCATGTCCTCCATTTTCGAACTCTTCTCTCTTCAAGGCAAAACCGCCGTCGTCATCGGCGGCACCGGTGAACTCTGCGGCGCCATCGCCGAAGGCTACGCCTCCGCAGGCGCGGAAGTCGTGCTCGTCGGCCGTGATCAATCCAAGGCGGACAAGCGTCTGGAAACGATCCAGGCTGCAGGTGGTCGCGCCTACTTCCTCTCCGCCGACGCCAGCCGCAAAGCCGATCTGCAGATCCTGCTGGACCAGGTGCTGGAGCGCTCAGGCGGCTGCCAGATCCTCATCAACGGTGCGGGGGTCAACTCTGCCACGCCCTTCCTCGACATTCCCGAAGAGGAGTATGACCGGATCATGAACATCAACACCAAAGGCGTCTTCCTCGCCTGCCAGGTGTTCGGGAAGTACTTTGTGGAGAACAAGATCCCCGCCTCAATCATCAATCTCGGCTCCATGTCAGGCCTGCTGCCGCTGAGCCGTGTGTTCACCTACTCAATGTCCAAGGGCGCGGTGCACAACCTCAGCAAGAACCTCGCCCGCGAGTGGGCTCCGCTGGGCATCCGCGTGAACACCCTCGTCCCCGGCTTCTTCCCCGCCGAGCAGAACAAGAAGGTGCTCACGCCCGACCGCGTGGCCAAGATCATGGGCCACACGCCGATGAACCGCTTTGGCGAAGCCAAGGAACTCGTTGCCGCTGCCCTGCTGCTGGCAGGCGCAGGCAGCTCCTTCATCACCGGCCATGAAATGGTGGTGGATGGCGGATATTCGTCGCAGACGATCTGATATCACTGCATCTCAGCAAATCACGCCGAAGCCCGAACAATGCGTTCGGGCTTCGCTATTTTCCACCCGGTGCGATAAAAAATCAGAATCATGCTCGTTTGGGTCAGTGGTAAGACCTCTAACCACATGGCTTTTTCATCCATCAAACCTCAGCGCAGCCTCGTGGAGGAGGTGTGTGCACGTATTGCCACGGAAGTCCGCGACGGAGGAGGGGCTGGCGATGGCTGGCTGCCGCCGGAGCGGGATCTGGCGCTGAAGCTGGGCGTGAGCCGGCCCGTGGTAAGGGAGGCGACGAAGCGGCTGGAACTGCAGGGGCTGCTGGAGGTGAAGCATGGGGTGGGAACGAAGGTGGTGGACAAGCTGCACAAGCCGCTGAACGGATCGCTGGCGCTGCTGATTCCAGATGAGGCGGAGCGGCTGCGGCAGCTGGTGCAGGTGCGACTCATGCTGGAGCCGGAGAATGCGCGGCTGGCGGCACAAAACGCCACGGCGGCGCAAATTCGCAAACTGCGCGCTGCTTTGAAGGATCTGGAGGCAACGACGGACTTTGAAACGGCGGTGGAATCTGACATGGCATTCCATCGCGAACTGGCTGCAGCATCGGGCAACCAGATCGCCACACTGCTGCTGCATTCTCTTTCTGAGCTTTTGCAGGCCAGCCTGAAGCATGGCTACAGCCGCACCTCCACAGACAACGCGGTGCGTCAGCATGCAGCGGTGCTCAGCGCCATCGAAAAACGAGATCCCGCCGCCGCGGCGAAGGCGATGCGTGAACATCTGATCACCGCCGAGAACGATCTGGCCCTGCCGAAATCCAAGAAAGCCGCCTGAGCATGAAGCCCCTTCTCTATCTCTTTTTATTGATCGCAGGCAGCAGCGCGCAGGCGGTGGAATCTGAAAGCGCGAAGCTGTTTCATGAGCAAGTCGCACCCGTTTTGGTGAAGAACTGCGTGGAATGCCACAATGACGTGACCACCAAAGGCGGCCTGAACATGAGCACGCTGGCGGATGTGCTGAAAGGTGGTGACGACGGACCCGCGCTTGTTCCGGAGAAGGCGGCTGAATCGTCCCTCTACACGATGATCGTGCCGGAGACGGCAGGCGAGAAGCCGGAAATGCCGAAGAAGAAACCCGCGCTGTCAGCGGCAGAAACAGACCTGATCAAACGCTGGATCGACATGGGCGCGACATGGCCCACGGAGATCGTGCTCAAGGAGAAGCCGAAGGGAGATGTGACGCACTGGTCGCTGCTGCCGCTGAAGCCTGCGGCAAATGGTTCGATTGATGGCTTTATCAACGCCAAGCTGAAGGAAAAGAACCTCACCATGAATCCGGCGGCAGATGCGCGCACATTCATCCGTCGCGCGAGCTTTGACCTCATCGGCCTGCCGCCCACGCCGGAAGAAGCGGCGGCTTTTGAAAAGGAGTTCGCACAGGATCAAGCAGGTGCCACCAAACGGCTGATTGACCGCCTGCTGGCCTCTCCGCGCTATGGCGAGCGCTGGGCGCGGCACTGGCTGGATGTGGTGCGCTTTGCGGAAAGCCATGGCTTTGAAATGAACCGTGCACGGCCCAATGCGTGGCCCTACCGCGATTACGTCATTCAGGCCTTCAATGCCGACAAGCCGTATGATCAGTTTGTGCGCGAACAAATCGCGGGAGACCAACTTGGGGCGGATGCAGCCACAGGATTCCTGGTTGCTGGCGCATGGGATCAGGTGAAGGGCGCGGACCCGGTGCTGCGGGCGAACCAGCGGGCGGATGAAATGCATGATCTCGTGAGCACCACGGGCAGCACCTTCCTCGGTCTCACGATTGGCTGCGCACGCTGCCATGATCACAAGTTTGATCCCATCTCGCAGACGGACTACTACCGCGTGCGTGCCATCTTTGAAGGCGTGCAGCATGCAGAGCGGGAACTGAAGCCTGCGGACGCAGACGAACGCATCAAACAAGCGGAGGGACTACGCACGGAGATCGCCGCGCTGGATGCGGCTTTGGCGCGATTCCAACCACGTGCGCAGCTGACACGTAGCGTGCTTGTGGATGACGATCTGCCCCCTCCCACGAAGCCGGATGCCATCGGATGCGTGCAGATCGAGCAGCCGACCAATGGCAAACCCATCGACTACTCGCCGGGCACGGAGCCCGGGCAGGCCTCTGACCCGGGAGACTCCACCCGACTGCCGAATCTCGGTGAAAGCTACCGCTACTGGAAGGCGGAGAAGGATGCGGCGGCACAGGATTTCTTTTCGTGGAATCCGCGTGCCTCTGGAAAGCAGCGTGTGTGGCTCTCCTGGGCGGCGTGGACCACGCATGCCAAAGATGCACGCTACATCCTGGATCTGGACGGAGATGCCAGCACGCAGAACGACCAGACAGAAATTGCCAGCGTGGACCAAAGCAAGTTTGCCGATGGCAGCGGAGCGATCCCGGGGCAGAAGCGCTGGAGCGGCTTCAAGTATGCCGGAACTTACGCACTGACAAAAGAGTCCATCCTGATCCTGCGCAGCGGCAAGCTCGGTGGTCCTACCGTGGCGGATGCGGTGCTGTTTGAGGAAGCGGATGGAAATCAACCCGCCTCACAGCCCCATCTGCGTGCACCGGTGACGCATCTGGCCAATCATGAAAGTTTTGATGCAGTGAAGGCGAAGTTTGTGCGTTTCACGATTCGTGCGACGGCAGGTGCACAGCCCTGCATCGATGAACTGGAAGTCTTCTCCGCCAGCCCGAAGCCGCGCAATGTGGCGCTGGCACGCAACGGAGCGAAGGTGACTGCCTCGGATGTGTTTAGCGATGGCGCGAATCCCATCCACCAGATCGCGCATGCGAATGACGGGCAGTATGGCAATGCGAAGAGCTGGATCTCCAAGAACTCGGGCAAGGGCTGGCTTCAAATTGAGTTTCCACGTGAGGAAAGGATCAACAGCGTGGTGTGGAGCCGGGATCGCGGGGACAGCAAGAAGGGCAAGGTTTATCAGGACCGGCTGCCCACGGATTATGTGATCGAGACTTCCTTGGATGGCCAAGCATGGCAGAAAGTGGCATCTTCGGCAGACAGGCTGGGCGCGGAGTATCGGGACCGCATTCGCGACATTCCCACGCTGAGCGGTGTCTCGGCAGAAGATGCGGCCACGGTGAAGAAGCACAGTGAGCAGCGGGCCGTTTTGCAGCGCAGGCTGAAAGAGCTGACGAATTTCCCCATGGCGTATCTCGGCAAATTTGAGCAGCCTGGGCCTACCTATCGACTGCAACGCGGCGATCCGATGACTCCACAGGAGGAGGTGGCAGCGGGAGCACTAACGCAGATCGGAGCCAAGCTAGATCTGGCCAAGGACACACCGGAAGCCGAGCGTCGAGTGGCTTTGGCCAAATGGCTGAGCGATCCGCAGAATCCGCTGACCGCACGCGTGATGGTGAACCGAATCTGGCATTATCATTTCGGAGTGGGAATCGTCGATACTCCGAGTGATCTGGGCTACAACGGTGGAAAGCCATCGCATCCCGAGTTGCTCGACTGGCTGGCGGCGCATTTTATGCAACATGGCTGGAGCCTGAAGGAGATGCACCGCATCATCATGAACTCGGCGGCGTACCGGCAGTCGAGTGCCGCGAACGACGTGGGACTGAAGGCGGACTCCTCAGCGAGGCTGCTGTGGCGCTTTCCAACACGGCGCATCGAGGCGGAGCCGCTGCGCGACACGATTCTCATGGTAAGCGGTGTGCTGGATCTCACCATGGGCGGGCCGGGCTTTGATCTCTTTGTGCCGAATGACAACTACGTGAAGGTGTACCAGTCGAAGCAGGAGTTTGGCCCCGACACCTTCCGGCGCATGGTGTACCAGAGCAAGCCGCGTGTGCAGCTGGACGACACCTTTGGCGCATTTGATGTGCCGGATGCGGGGCAGATAGCACCACGACGCACATCGAGCACGACGCCGCTGCAGGCGCTGAATTTCCAGAACAGCTCCTTTGCCATGCAGCAGAGCGAACTGCTGGCAGCACGACTGGAAAAGGAGGCGGGCAAAGAAGCGGATGCGCAGGTGAAGCGCGCCTTTGCGCTGGCCTACCAGCGCGATCCGCAGGCGGAGGAACTGACGGCCGCGATGGAGCTGATCTCCGAGCACGGGCTGGCGATGTTCTGCCGTGCGCTGCTGAACACGAGCGAATTCATGACCCTGTATTGATCCCCTGATTTATGAAAAGCCATCTTCTCTCACGTCGGAACTTTCTGGGTCAAAGCGTCAGCGGGCTGGGCAGCATCGCGCTGACTTCGCTGCTGGCGCAGAAGGGCCTGCTGGCCAATGACCCGATCCGCCCGCGCATTGATCCGGCACATCCGTATGCGCCACGCCCACCGCACTTTGAACCGCGAGCGAAAAATGTGCTCGTCATTTTCTGCTCGGGTGCCCTGAGCCATGTGGACACGTTTGATTACAAGCCGGAGCTGGTGAAGCGGCATGGCATGCCCCTGCCGGGTGCGGCGGATTTGATCACCTTTCAGGGCGCACAGGGAAACCTGGTGAAGCCGATCTGGGAATTCAAGCCGCGCGGACAGAGCGGCAAGATGATCAGCGATCTGGTGCCGAACATTGCCGAATTTGCAGATGACATGTGCTTCATCCACTCGATGACGGCCAAATCGAACACGCATGGCCCGGCGGAGAATCAGATGAGCACCGGCTTCATTTTGGATGGTTTTCCAGGCATCGGCTCCTGGGTGTCGTATGCGCTGGGCTCGGAATGCGATGACATGCCGGCCTTTGTGGCCATCCCCGATCCGCGTGGTGTGCCCCAGATCGGGCCACGACATTGGAGCTCAGGCTTTCTGCCTGCGGCGTTTCAGGGCACCGCCTTCAATGCCAGCAAGCCGATCCCGAATTTGATCCGCCCGACGAGCGTAAGCGAGGCGGCCGACCGTGACACACGCGCTTTTGTGAATCTGCTGAACAAGCGGCAGGCACAGGAGCATCCGGCGGACAGTGATCTGGCGGCACGAATCTCTTCGTATGAACTGGCGGCGCGAATGCAGATCGCAGCTTCGGAAGTGGGCAATCTGGCAGGCGAGAGCAAGGCCACGCTGGACCTCTATGGTGTCAACGACAGCAATGAGACGAAGGCAGGATTTGCCAAAAACTGCCTGCTGGCGCGGCGGCTGATCGAGCGCGGGGTGCGGTTTGTGCAGCTTTTCAACGGCTCCTACGCCATGGGCGAAGGGGTGGGCAACTGGGACGGGCACAAGACGATCGAGAAGCAGTATTCGGTGCACGGGCCGATCCTGGACCAGCCGGTGGCCGGGCTGCTGAAGGACCTGAAAGCGCGCGGCCTGCTGCAAGACACGCTGGTGGCCTTTGTGACGGAGTTTGGCCGCATGCCCACCTTCCAGAAGGGGGCGAACGGGCGTGACCACAACCCCAAGGGCTTCACCGTCTGGCTGGCCGGGGCCGGGGTGAAAAAGGGGTTCAGCTACGGGGCGACGGACGAATTTGGCTACAAAGCGGCCGAGCAGGTGAGCACGATTTACGACCTGCACGCCACGATTTTGCACCTGCTGGGCATTGATCATGAGCGCCTGAGCTACTACAACAACGGCATCGAACGGAGGCTCACAGACGTACACGGGCACGTGATCCGGAAGGTGCTGGCGTGAACTGGAGGGCGAAAGCCGGGGAAAAACCGTTTGATTTCCTCAGAAGAGCCTGCAATTTGCCCGTCCCCTAAACCTGTTTCTATCCCCCGAACCCGCACCATGGCAGTTGTCATCCGTCTCCGTCAAGAAGGCCAGAAAGGCCGCCCCGTCTTCCGTATCGTCGCGGCTGACCAACGCTTCCCCAAGGAAGGCCGTTTCCTCGAAGTGCTCGGCACCTACGATCCCCAGAAGGGACCCAAGGGCGCCATCGTGAAGCTTGACCGCGTCAACACCTGGATCTCCCAGGGCGCCAAGCCCTCCGATACGGTGAAGAGCCTGATCAAGCACGCTGCCGCAGCCTCGGCTTAATCCGCCATGGACGCGCCGGAAGCCCTCCGCGAGTTCCTTTCCTACGTGGTGGCGAATTTGATCGACCACCCTCAGCAGGCGACGATTGCCATCGGCACCAATTCCAATGGTGCCGTCGCCTACCGTGTGCAGCTGGCGCCTGAAGATGTGCGCCATGTGATCGGTAAAAACGGCATGACCATCAGCGCGCTGCGCTCCCTGCTGAACACCGCTGCCGCCAAGCACGGTATCAAAATCTCCCTGAAGGTCGGCTCCGCACGTGAAGAAGATGCGGAAGCCGCCGAAGGTGAAGAAGCGCCTCAGACTGAGGCGTAATCCTTTCAGGCCAGACGACTGCCTGCCCACCAGCCAGCTGCAGCGGCGGTAATGCCCAGCAGGATGCTGCCGATGGCATTGAACAGAGCCAGCCAGGAATGCTGATTCAGCATCAGCAGCCAGGAGTCATTGGCCAGGGTGGAAAAGGTGGTGTAGCCGCCCAGCACACCCGTGGCGGCAAACAGCCAGGGGCCGCTGCCTTTGTCCTTCATGGCAGGGAGCGCAAAGAGGAACCCCAGGATGAAACTGCCGCAGAGATTGGCGGTGAGCACGCCCCAGGGAAAGGTCGCCTTGGGCAGCAGACGGGCCATGCCGATCACGGTGTAATAGCGAAGCACCGAGCCGAAGCCCCCGCCAAGGAAGATCAACACAACGTTTTTCATGCCCGATCAAGGTGGCGATGCAGCCCGGGTGTCAACTTTCCCGGCAGAGAATCTGCGGGGCTAAACAGACACCTCTTCCTCGCGCCTGGAGCCGCCGATCGTCTGCGGAGCGATGCGTGCGCGCCAGACATAGCGCTGGAAGAGCACCTTGACCGAGGCGGTGAGCGGGACCGCCAGGATGGCCCCCAGCAGACCGCCCAGCAGCAGGCCCCAGACCAACACGGAGGCGATGACTGTCATGGGATGCAGCCCCACAGCCTCCCCGACGATGCGCGGGGTGATGAAGAGAGCATCGATCTGCTGCACGAGGGCGAAGACCCCGGTGACCACCAGCGGCATGACCCACCATGGGTCCGCCGGCACCAAGGCGCTGCCCCCCTGCACAGAGGCGATGATGACCGCAGGAATCCAGCACAAGGCGATGCCCAGATATGGAATGATGCCGGCCAGACAGAGCGCCAGCCCGATGGGCAGGCCAAAGTCCAGCCCCACAATGACCAGCCCGATGCCGGTGGCGATGCCATTGATCACACTGACAAAGAGCTGGCCGCGGAAGAAGGCCACGAGGTAGCTGTTGATCTCGTTGAGGCAGCTGACCACTTCGTCTTTGAAGGCCGAGGCACGCAGCGGCAGGTAGTCTGACCACTGCTGCTGGATCTTGGCGCTCTCGATGAGGAAGTAGTAGAGATACAACGGCACGATGATGAAGGAGAGCAGGAAGCCGAACACGCCAAGGAAACCGCCCACGCTGGATCTGACAAAGCTCCAGATGATGCCGGGCAGCTTGGGCAGGGTGGTCTTGACCCAGTCCCCGCTGAGGATGGACTGCAACTCGGCCTCCGGACTGGGATCTGCCGCAGCACCCGTTGTGGCAGGAGCGTCCGCTGGCGTCTTGACGGCGGCATCCGTTGCAGGAGCCGGGAGTGCCGGAGCTTCCGTTTGAGGCAGTATGGTGATGTGGTACTCCTTTTCGATCCTGGCGGAGAAATCGATCACGGCTTTCTGAGCCTTGGTAAAATAGACCGGCACTCTGTCGGCGAGGTGATGGGCGGGATTGTCCAGCTTCACAACGATCCACCAACCCAGACCACCCATGGCCAGCGTGAACATGGCAAAGGCCAGCAACACGGAGCGCTGGCGATTGAGGCCACGGCGCTCCAGCCACTCCACACCGGGCTCCAGCAGGTAGGCCAGCACCCCGGCCACAGCAAAGGGCACCAAGATAGGCTGCAGGAAGGCCATCACCTGTGCAGCCAGGTAGATGAGCCCCACGGCGAGCGCGCCTATGACCGTGATGGAGATGGCGGTGACGGCTGTCCACAGAGCATTGCGCTGAAAGGCGGTGGGAAGATTTTTCATGGAGCGAACGGCGCGCAGACTAACCTGCGGCCCAAGTTTGGACACTGCAAAAATGCCTGCAAATTGGACTGCTTGTGCCGTATCCTCGCCAGTCATGTCACGCCCCCAACCCAAGCCTGTCGATCCCGCCGAAGTGCCCCAGCTAGCACAAGCCACCATGCGAGCCGCCAAGTTTCCCATGCTGGCCACGATGGATGGCGACCAGCCGCGCCTGCGCCCGGTGTCTCCAGTGCGCACAGACGGGTTCACCGTGTATGTGGCCAATCTGCGGCGCTATGGCAAGACGCATGAGCTGGAGGCCAATCCGAAGGCTGAGCTGTGCTACAAGGATGACCAGGACAACCAGGTGCGCATTACAGCGACAGCGGAGGTCGTGACAGAGCGCCCACTGCTGGAGGAAATCTGGAATTCGAATCCACTGCTGCGAGCCTATCTGGGCAGCATCGACAACCCGGAGCTGATTATTTATCGATTTGTGCCAAACCGGGCACGCTACATGCGAGAGTGGGCATTGGAGTACTTTGAGGTGCCGCTCGGGGCACACTCATGAGGCTGACCTGTCCGCTGGCCGGACATGAATGCGGAATGAGGCATCAAGTGCGCTGTCAATTGTGAATAAAGTTCGTAACTGTGAATAAGTTCTTGCCAGTCACTCGACGCTCTGACACTCTTTGTTAATTACCGTGATTCATATCAAAAATCACACTTCGGGATCGGTATGCTTGGCACTACCCCGCGCCAAAGAAAAGCTGTCCCCGCCGTTTTCAACGCAGGCAACCAACACAACCACTAAACCATCATGGACCGTGACGACCACTCAGCATCGGTAACCTCATCCACCACCGTCTCCAATCGCATCTCCGATCCAGGTCCTGCCTCTACGAACTCCTCCTCTCCAGCCTCTCTTTCCGCCTCAGTCTCACCCGTTTCCGCCCGCCGCCGCCGCGCCAACGCCGCCGCCCCGACTGCCACCAAGACCTTCGTGCTGGACACGAACGTGCTGCTGCACGACCCGGCCTGCATTCACCGTTTTGCCGAGCATCATATCTGCATCCCGGTGGATGTGCTGAGCGAGCTGGACCGCTTTAAAAACGAGATGACGGAGCGTGGATCGAACGCCCGTGAGGTGCACCGGGCGCTGATGAAGATCTTTGCCAACAAAGGCGACTCGGTAACCAAGGGAGTGCCCACCGAGGGCGGCGGCAGCATCCGGGTGGCTGTGTATGACCCGGTGGAGGCGCGCCAGCACGCGAGCGTACAGAGCTTTGAGCGTATTTTTCACGATCTGGACAAGGCGGACCACCGCATCCTGGCCTGCACACTCTGGCTGAGCGAGAAGGTCTCCCCACCAGTGATTCTGGTGAGCAAGGACCTGAACATGCAGCTGAAGGCCCGCGCCGTGGGCATCGAGTGCGAGGACTATCTGCACGACAAGGTGGAGCCAAGAGAAGTAGCGAACTTTGACATCGCCCGGGTGGAGGTGACTCCGCATGAACTGCAGCGCTTTGCCAGCAGCGGCAGGCTGACCGTGGCCGAGAGCCGCCTGCCACACATGGTGGTGAATGACTACGCGCTGCTGACCGCCGGGGAAAAAGCCACCATGCCAGCGAAGCTGAGCGCGAGCGGAGAGTTTGTACGCCTGCACCACACGCCGGAATCGATCAAGGTGGGCCAGGGCCGAGCCATCAAGCCGATGAACCTGGGGCAGGCCTGCTTTCTGGATGCGCTGCTGGATCCTGACATCAGTCTCGTGACGTGCTACGGCCAGGCAGGCACGGGCAAGACGCTGCTCGCAGTGGCAGCCGCGCTGCAGCAGGTGTTTAACCGCACCTACCATGGACTGACGGTGAGCCGCCCCATCGTGGCGATGGGCCAGACGGTGGGCTTCCTGCCTGGATCTCTGCAGGAAAAGATGCGCCCCTGGCTGCAGCCAGTGTATGATGCGCTGGATCTCCTGATGCGCCCTATGGAGGGGACGCAGCAGGGCCCGGCACGGAAAAAGAACCGCTTCATGCCCGACCCGCAGCAGCAGATCAGCGCGCCAGCGGCACCGTATGATCCGCTCATCCAGCAAGGGGTCATCGAGGTGGAGGCGCTGTGCTACATCCGCGGCCGAAGCATTCCTGACCGTTTCTTTGTGCTGGATGAGGCACAGCAGCTGACGCCGCTGGAGGCCAAGACCATCGTGACGCGCATGTCCCGCGGCTCCAAGCTGGTGCTGGTGGGTGACCCGGCGCAGATCGACAACCCGTATGTGGACAGCCGGAGCAACGGCCTCGTATACACCCGCCAGCGCATGCGCGGCCAGCCCTTTGCAGCGCATGTGCCGCTGGTGAAAGGCGAACGCAGCGCCCTGGCAGAGGCGGCGGCAAAGCTGCTGTAATCCCCCCCCTTGTGGCAGTGCTGAAGACCGTGATGCAGCCCAACCGGGCTGCATCGGGGAGCCGCCTATCAATTTTCCAAATGCAGCCTGTGAGGCACCGTGCCTCCGCGAACTGCATGAGCGCGCCGTCGCAGAGCGGATGCCGAAACAGGAACAAGCCAGGCCACAAAAACCTCAGGATTTGGCCCTGAAAAAAATTCTGTGAGAAAAAATGAAACGGAATGGACCTCTTTCCGTTTAACAAGCCACGAGCAGGACTGGAACACCAGACTGCCGCGTTTTCACAAATCATAACCAAGCCAAATCGTTCCAATGAAAGTTATCACCTCTCTCCTCGCCATCCTGGCTCTCTCTGCCGTCACCTCCTTCGCTGCTGAAGGCGACGCCCCCAAGAAGCCCGAAGGTGACAAGGGCAAGCCCAAGATGACCCCTGAGCAAATGTTCACCAAGAAGGACGCCGACAAGGACGGCAAGCTCAGCAAGGAAGAATTCCTGAAGGGCGCCAAAGACGCCGCCAAGGCCGAAGCTGCCTTCACCGCCAAGGACAAGGACAAAGACGGCTCCCTCTCCAAGGAGGAATTCACCGCTGCTCCCAAGAAGAAGAAAGCAGCCTGATCCTCTGATCTGAATTGATCGCGACGCCGCACCTGCCATGCGCTGGTGCGGCGTTTTTATGTCCACCCAAACAGACATCCGGGGGGGGGGGGGGGGAAATCGATGCTAATTTATCGAAACGGATTGGGCGCCTTTTCGTTTAACACGCCACGCGCCGGACTGGGACCGCCCAGAGTTCCGCGCTTTCCGCATCGAAACCAAGCACCATTGACCCCATGAAAGCCATCACATCCCTCCTTGCCATCCTGGCGCTCTCCGCTGTCACCGTCATCGCCGCTGATGGCGACGCCCCCAAGAAGCCGGAAGGCGACAAGGGCAAGCCCAAGATGAACCCCGAAGAACTGCTGAAGAAGCTGGACACCGACAAGGACGGCAAAGTCTCCAAAGCCGAGTGGCTGGCATCTCCCCAGGCCAAGAAGGACGAAGCAAAGGCCACCGAGCGCTTTGGCAAGTTTGACAAAAACAGCGACGGCTTCCTCAACCTGGAAGAGCTGACCCCCAAGAAAAAGAAAGACGCCTGATGCGCCTGCCACGCTGATTGTTTCAGCTCCTACAGCCGCCCCCGCACAGAACGGGGGCGGCTCTTTTTTTTGCAACTGTGCCGCCCCGAACGCGGAAGAAGCCCCCAGCGCTTCGACGTATTCTCTTTCTGACTCCGCCACGAATGCTTCTCCGCCCGTTTCTTTCCCTTCTCCTTTGCACCACCGCCAGCCATGCGGCGGTGAACTATGCCACGCAGATCAAGCCACTGCTGCAACAGCACTGTGTGAAATGCCATGGAAACACGACACAGAAGGCAGGGCTGAAACTGGACACGGCAGCAGCCGCACGCACCGGCGGCAAGCACGGGGCGGCGCTGCCGGATCTGCTCGTGCAGGTCGTCTCCGGCACTCATGCCGAAATCCCGCAGATGCCGTACAAGCGCGGCCCGCTGGACTCGGCGCAGATCGCGCTGGTGAAGCAGTGGGTGGCAGAGGGGGCCCAAGCCCCGACGGAAGAGCAGCCCAGCGATGACCGCCACTGGGCCTTCATCACGCCAGTGAAAGCGCCACTGCCCCAAAATGGTGTCACGAATCCAATCGATGCTTTCATCCGCGCCCGACTCGAGAAGGAAAAGCTGGCCCCATCCTCGCCAGCAGCACCGGCCACGCTCATCCGCCGCCTGCACCTGGATCTTACTGGGCTGCCGCCAACTCCAGCTGAAGTGGCCGACTTCACGAAGAACCCGGCAGCCAAGCTGCCAGGCCTGATTTCACAACTGCTCGCGTCCAAGCACTATGGCGAGCGCTGGGGGCGGTGGTGGCTGGATCAGGCGCGCTACGGTGACAGCAATGGCTACAGCATCGACGCACCGCGCAGCATGTGGCCGTATCGGGACTACGTCGTCCATGCGCTGAACGAGGACAAACCGTTTGATCAGTTCACGCTGGAGCAGATCGCGGGAGACATGCTGACGAAGCCGACGCGCGAGCAGCTCATTGCCACCGGCTTTCACCGCAACACGCAGATCAATCAGGAGGGCGGGATCGACAAGGAGCAGTTCCGCATTGAGAGCGTGTTTGACCGCGTGGCCACGACCGGGACCGTATGGCTGGGGCTCACCATCGGCTGCGCGCAGTGCCATGATCATAAATTTGATCCGATCAGCCAGAGAGAGTACTACCAGCTCTTTGCCTTTCTCAACAACCAGGACGAGCCCACGATGCCGGTGCCCGATCCTGGGCAGGACCTGGACAAGCTGAAGACGGAACATGCGAAGGTGCTGAAGCAGATCGACGCGCACATCAAGGAGCGCGCTGCCATCCTTCAGGAATGGGAGAAGACGCTGGGAGAGCAGTCGCGCAAGCTGCTGGATGCCGAGGCGGGCAAGATCCTGGCCAAGCCTGCCGCCAAACGCAGCGCGGGTGATCAACGTGCGCTTTTCAAGGCCATGACCGGCACCTCCGACAGTGTCTTTAATCCGCTGTATGACCGCCACCTGGAGCTGGAGAACATTTTCAAAAACGGCACGACGACGCTGGTGATGAAAGAGCTGCCGCAGCCGCGCAAGACGACGCTGTATATCAAAGGAGACTTCACCCGCCCCTCTGATGAAGTGCAGCCGGGTGTGCCGGCTGTGCTGCCTCCCCTGCCCTCAGGCACCAAGGCCGACCGCATGGCGCTGGCGCACTGGCTCATTGATCCGAAGAATCCGCTCACAGCGCGTGTCATCGTGAACCGTGTGTGGCAGCAGTATTTTGGCCGTGGCTTGGTGGAGACGGACAACGACTTTGGCACCATGGGCCGCCCGCCAAGCCATCCCGAGCTGCTCGACTGGCTGGCGGTGGATTTTATGGAGCACCACTGGAGCCTGAAGCACCTGCACCAGCTGATAGTGACCAGTGCCACGTACCAGCAGAGCTCTTCTGCAGATGAAACCAACAAGGCTGCGCAAGCTGATCCCAACAACCACCTCCTCTGGAGGCAGAACCGCCTGCGCCTGGATGCCGAGGTGGTGCGGGATGTGTGCCTGGCCACCAGCGGCCTGCTTTCATCAAAGATGGGTGGCCCGCCGGTCTATCCACCGATTCCGGATGGCGTGATGTCCCTGGGACAGGTGAAACGCGCCTGGCCGCTGAGCAAGGGCAGCGACCGCTACCGCCGGGGGCTTTACACCTTTATCTTCCGCGCCACGCCGCCACCTGCGCTAAGTGTCTTTGATGCGCCTGATGGCTTCAGCACCTGCACGCGACGCATCCGCAGCAACACCCCGCTGCAGGCGCTGACCCTGCTGAATGACGGTGCCTATGTGGAGTTTGCACAAGCCCTGGCGGCACGGCTGATCAAGGAGGCCAAAACTGACGATGCACGCATCGCCCACGCCTACCAGCTCTGTCTCTCCCGCACCCCGCAGGATCGTGAGCGCAAAGCCATCGCCAAGCTGCTCGAAAGCGAACGCCAGGCCAAGGCCAGCGAGGCCCAGTCATGGCAGGCAGTGGCTCGCGTGATGCTGAATCTGGATGAGACGATCACGCGAGAGTAGCGACGAAGCATCGTGCGCTACGTTCCTCGAAAGAGAAAGGATGACACGTCTTTGCAGATGAAGAGTTGAACCATGCCCTTGCGGCCAGGGTCAAAACAACCCTATGAAAACCTCCATCTCAACCCGCTCACAGTCATTCGGCCTGCTGACCTTGTGCATCTACACGATGGTCGCCCAAGCACAGCAGGCATCTCCCCAGGCATCGCTGGAACGCAAGAAGCTCGATCTACAGGAGCAAAAGCTGGTGCTGCAGAAAAAGATGTTCGAACTGGATCAGCAGCAGCTCGATCTGGAACGTAAAATCGTCGAAGTGGCCACCGCGCGCAAAGCGCTGCAGGTGGAAGAAACCGCAACCTCGCTCACCATGAAGCTCGAAGGCGATGTGCTCTTCGATTTCGACAAGGCCGTGGTCCGGCCTGATGCTGAAAAGCTGCTGGAAAAAGTCGCCATCGTCCTTGGCGAGTTTCCTGAAGGCCAAGTAACCGTGGAAGGGCACACCGACTCGAAGGGTGGTGACAAGGTCAATCTCGACATGTCACAACGCCGGGCAGACGCCGTCAAAACCTGGCTGGTGAAAAAGAAAAGCATCCCCGAAAAGATGATCACCACCAAAGGCTTCGGCAAGACCAAGCCGGCGGCCCCCAACACCAATCCAGACGGCAGCGACAATCCTGAAGGCCGCCAGCAAAACCGCCGCGTGCAGATCACTGTCGAGAAATAGAGGCCAGCCGCCTCCCGACTCTGAATTCCGATCAAATGCTCTCCCATGCTCGTTCACCGACAGGATCGCGACCCTCGTCGTATTCGATGTGATCGATGAGGGTTTCGATGGGTCTGCCAGCCAAGCCGCTGTCTAAAATGCGCTGGGGAAGCACGGCGGAGCGCTCATCCCGCCAGCCGAGTTTGGCGATGAAGCGGTTCCACATATGGCATTCCTCATCCGTGCGTGTGATGCCGTGAGAATGCACCCAGGCCAAGATTTCGTCGTCTGTGCCACCCACGAATGTGCGTTCCCTGACCGCTGCATATGGAACGCCGAGAAAGCGACAGCAACGACCGTCGAGTGTATAAAACTGTCCGTCACCGAGCTGCGCATGATAGTCCTCTGGAAGCTGGCCGGCAGCATGCAGACGGATTTTATCGAGCATGCGCCCGAAATAGATCAAGCGACCGACTTTGACGTAACAGCTGCGCAGACCGGGGATGTGGGGCATGACAGCACTCTTCCTCAGATTTCACTGCTTTGGCAAGCCACGAACACAGCCGCCTCTTCACGGAGGCGGCAGAGGAACGTCGTTGATCTTGGGGGGAGCCGGCCTCGGGTTTCCGACAGGAACTGCCACGGAAGGTGGCGGGAGAATGGGGTTGGGGGCCAGGCCTCCGGCGACGGCGTTAACATTTCGACGCTGCTGTGCTCCTGGAACCTGGTTGGGTGCTGCGGCCTGCTGGGTGGGGATGACGGCGCGCTGGACGACCTCGGCGGGCTGCGCTGCTACTTCGGCAAAGCTGACCCAACCTGCCTGATCGCCTTTCTGGAGCTGGATCTTGGTGCGCTCCACGCTCTCGCCGGGTTTCACGGCACGGATCTTGATGCCCAGCTCATTTTCCGAGCCTATACGGGCCTCCATCACCTGTGAGGTGGTGCGGTCCACCAGCACGGCGACCACGCCGCCGTCGATCTCGTAGATGCCGGAGAGACTGAGGTTGTCCACAAAGTTTGGTCCCGAAGGGGCATCGGGAGATGGCAGGTCCTTGGTAGTGAAGATGGAGCGCTCCCACAACGGCGCGAAGTGCTCCAGATCCGGGAAGGGCACGGGTGTCTCATTCTTTTTTTGCGGCTCCTGCGCAGGGGCCAACACGGTCATCATCACCGATGCGAGAATCAGAAGCTGAAGGTGGAGTGCTTTCATGGCTAGTGGGCCTTGCTGACCTTGGGGGTGGACTTCTCGCGATAGAACTGGGTGAACTCGACCTCGGCATTGATGGTCTTGTTGGTACCGCTGGGGTTGATCTGCATGCGGGTGACGCCGATGAAGCTGCCTGGCTTCTGCAGGGCCTGCAGCCAGGTGAAGAAGGCGCGCTCCTGAACGCTGGCGAGAGTGAACTTCACCGTCGCCTTGTCAAAGTAGCCGAGGTTTTCCTCCTGCGGCAGACCGTCGGGGCCAAGCACGCGCGCCTCTTCGATGAACTCTTTGCCGCCGATGATCAGCCCCATCTTGTCGGCTTCGGCGGTGACGCACTCCAGCAGCTTGGCGGAGGCTTCCTGACGGCTGGCAAAGCTGGGGCAGTGCTCCTCCAGCCAGCCGTACCTGTCGGCCCAGTCAGCGCCCTGAGAGATGGCCAGATTCATCTCGCCGAGGCGGTCGCGCAGGGTGTCATTCTCCTCGCGGATGGCCATGTAATTTTTAAATGCATACGTCAGCCCACCACCGCCCACGATGGCGAGGAAGAGGAAGGCGAAGACGCCGAGCAGGATTTTCTCGCTCTTCTTCATTCTCCCGCTCCTCCTTTCAGCTCAAAGGTGGCGCTGTTGTCGCTGGCGATCACCGGCGGCGGCCCGTTGAGGCCAAGCGGGGCCAGGGCCTCGATCTCCTTGAGCGCCTGGGTGTACTCCAGCGCGAGGGAGGCGCTGGGCATGCGACCACGGATATTCATGCGCTCAGGAGTCCATTCCCAGTGCGTGATGGAGGCCTCCTTGGAGGCGGCGGGCTCCATGCAGTGAAGCAGAATCTGCTGCGGCCATGTAGTGGGATCGACGGCCGGAGCGACCTCGCGCCATGCCTTTTTATGATCCATGACCTTGGAGGAGCGAGGGGTGAGATTGGCCACTTTCTCACGCAGCATGTTGCGCTCCTGCAGCGCCAGAGAGGTGAGCGTGGCCACGAGGGCGATGGCGGCGGCGATCACCGTGCCAGCCGCCAGAGCGAGAAAGCGCGTTTTGGCACGGCTCGTCTGGGTCTGACGCTCGGCGGTCACGTCCTGCGGCATGAGCTTGCTGGAGCCGCGCTGCGGCATGGTTGGCGCAGGCATCTCGCAACGGTAGGCGGTCAGGCCGGTCACGCGCTGAATTTGGGTGACGTCTCCTTCATCGATCCAGAGCACGAGGCTTTCCAGCCTGCCGAGCACGCCCTGAAAGCCGAGCTGCAGACAGATATTGTTCAGCTCTGCGAGAGCATTTGTGTCGAGCCTGCTGGCTGAAAGCGGTGTGCAGTAAATGAGCTGGGAGCCGCTGGTGATGGCCACCACCAGACGACCGAGCTCGCGGAAAATGGTGAGGCTGTTGTGCACCAGCGGGTAGCAGAGCGCATGCAGCGTCACCTCATCGGGCAGCCGTGCTGTGTCTGTGAGCGGCACGGGCAGGTCTTTCAGCGCCAGAATGCGTGTGAGATACGCGCCTTCCTTTCCCTGCATGTCGCGCACTTCCACCGTGGCGGCGTCATCGGCTGTCTTGATGCCGAGACGCTCCAGGTGCAGAAGCGCCATGCTGCGCAGGTGCTCGGGCTGGCCCTTCAACCAGGCAGGCAGAGCCCAGAAATATACAGCGGGCAGCGCCAGGACGCGATGCGTGGCTTCTTTGCCAAAGCGGGCGCCCTCGGCGCTTTGCTCAGCCTGCAGCACGCATGCCCCGCCCTCCACCCCCATCCAGCTCTGCCAGACGTGCGTGCCAGGAATCAGCAGTTCGCAGGGAGATTTACGTGTTTTTGCCATGGGCGGGAATTTCGCCACGCCAGACGGCCCTGCCGTCCTGCGTGATCAGGATGAGTTTGCGCTGCAGAGGCCCCAGAGACCCGACGCTCTCGATGCGGCGGATGGGGCCTGCGAATTGAATCCATTGGGTGAGCTGCTCGACTGTCTGCGGATGAAACACACCCAGCAGCTGTGCCACCTGAGGCACGCTGCTCAGTTTCACATCATCCTGCGTGTGCAGTGCGCCATCGCGTCCGGCACGCAGTGTCAGCAGCGGGGTCAGGCGCTCCATGGGCACATCCGCCAGCAGGGCGATGAGCTCCGGGCGTGCGTCATTTACATCCACGCGGCCGTCGCCATAAACGGTGAACCATTCGCGCCAGTCCGGACGCTCGATGTTGACGATGTCCATGCCGCGCACATGCAGCATTTCCTCGATCTCCTTGAAGGGACGGTTGAAGGGCATGCCCTCAAATCCCATCTTCTCGTAGTCGCGTTTTTCGGCGCCGCTGAGGCTCACGTGGCTGTCGGCGTCCACCCAGTCCTTCAGGGCATCGCACAAGGCGGCGACAAATTCCGGCTTGAAGCCCCAGGCGGTAAAGAGGCGGCGGAGAAGGGCCTTGTCTCCGGTTTGGATCAGGTGATTGATGTTCAGCCGCGCCTCCTCGGCCACGAGCTTGACGTTGTAGCCGCCGCCATTGTCGGCGCTGAAATGGAGCAGAGGATCGTCCTCCTTGATGGCGGGATGGCGCGCCACCTCGATACCCATCTCTGCGTAGCGTTTGGCGAAAATGCGACCACGCATCATGCGGGTGAACTGCGAGTCCGCCTGCAGCGACTTGGCTCCGGCAAACATGACCATGCCGAGGATGGCGATCATCCAGAAGACGACGATGAGCGCGGAGCCGCGCTGCGAGGACGAGCGGCGCAGTGCGAACGACGAAGGAATGACAAACCCAGCGCCTGATCCGGTGGATCGGCGAGCTTGGGCTTCGGTCATTGGATTTTCCATCGTCATTCTGATTTCATCATTGCGGTCCGGCTGGTGCAGCCTGCGGTGTGCTCACCTGAGCCAGATCATTCGCGACCCAAAAAGTGTATTCGTGCTCCCGCGGCTCGGCCTTGAAGGCAAACTTGAGCTTCATGAAAAGCGGAGGCTGCGGGTGTTTCTTGGGGTCCCAGCTGGTGAACCACTTCTTTTCCACAGGCTCATAGAACTGCCACTGCATCTGGCTTAGGCCCTCCAGGATCGGCAGTTCGGAAATGGTGTTGTACTCGCCCTGGGTGCGGGCTTTTGGATTGAGCTTCAAATGACGCACCACGAGGCTGAGATCCTTGCTCTCCCGATTGCGCACGACGCCGAACTCCACCGCATCCGCCAGGCGCAGGTGACGCTGCCAGGCGAAGGGCATGTGGCCGCCTGCAATGAAGAGATTTCCCGAAGCACCGCGAGCGGCCTTTTCCAGACCGGCGGAGATCTGCACGCCGGGGTCCATGGTTTCAAAGTAGTCGCGCCACTGCGTGACGAAATTGCTGATGCGGGTCTCCGCCACGCGTGCGGTGCTCATGGACTTGCCCAGCTGCAGCGAGGCATTGGCCACGCCATAGACGGCGCTCAGGATGAACCCGATGAGCGCCATGGCCATGATGACCTCGATCAGCGTGAACGCGGCCTTAGATGGGACTGCGGGGCGAATACACATAGGTTTCCATGCTGCGTTTCATGCGCCGCGTGCGCCCGTCTTGGATCCATGCTTCGGCGCGGATGCGAAACATGTGGTCGAGCTCGACCTTGTCTTTGGTGATCAGTTTGACCCTCTCGATGGTGGCGCTGGCGTCGATGTGGTCAGCCGTGGGATGGAAGGAGATGCTGGCCGCCTTGAACTCGGGCTGATGCGCCACCTCGGCCAGCACGGACTCCAGCACACGCAGCACCTGAGCCTCCTGGCGCGCGGAGGTGGACGCCTTGGCAATCTCCTCGATGGCGCGCGTCATGCTGACGGCCACGAGCGAAAACAAAGCGAGGGCTAGGATGATTTCGAACAGGGCGAAACCATGCGCAGCTGAGGATGTGCGAGTGTGTTTCATCCGTTGACCTGAATGGACTTGCGCCTGGCGCAGGCGGTGAGGGGATCGAAGCCGATCTCGATCAGTCCTGCGGGTCCGCTGATGCGGACTTCGATGGGCTCGCAGATGCCCGTGGGGCTGAACTCCCAGGCCTCGCCACGCCGGGGTTTGCGAAAAGCAGACTCGCCGTAGCGGCGCACCAGCAGCATGCCGCCAAAATCACTCCCAGCACCGAAGGCACCGGCAGTGAGATCCATGCGCACGGTCTGCTGGCTGTTGAGCGCCTGCATCAGATTCTGCCGAGCCGTGGTCTCAATGACAGCGGCGGCGCGGCGCAGCTGGTCCTCAGCACGCACGCCGGAGATGCTGACAGCGGCAATGCCGATGACCAGCAGCGTAAGAGCCATGGCCACGATGATCTCCAACAGTGTGAAACCCGCTGACCGCGAACGACAATAGCCGTGCTGAATGTTCAGCACGGCTGGCGCCTGTTTCGCGATGTTTCTGACGTTCATCATTCGGGTTTCATCATTCAGCATTTATCAGTTGTCCCAGCTGCCGATGTCATCGGCATTGTCGGCCACGCCGTCCGGTCCGGTGGAGTAGACATCAAAGCCGGTCTTGTCTTTGACGCCGGGGCGGCGGTAGCGGTAGGGGTTGCCCCAGGGGTCGATGGGCAGCTTTTTGAGCTTGGGGCTCCAGCTCTGCGGAGCCGGGCGTCCGGTGGGTTTTTCCACCAGGGCGGAGAGCCCCTGCTCGGTGGTGGGGAGGACCATGTTGTCCACCTCATAGGCACGCAGCGCCGAGCTGATGGTGCTGATGTTCCCTTTGGTGGTGGTTTTCTTGCCGCCGTCCAGCACACCGCCAAAGTTGACGATGGCCGCGCCCACGAGGAGCGACACGATGGCAAGCACAAGGATCATCTCGACAAGGGTGAAGCCCTGTGCCGCGAGGCGGTGCGTATGGTGGGTGTGTTTCATGAGGGTGGGTGATGGACGGCTATTTGTTGATGCTGGAAATGGTCTGGAAGATGGTCGTCATCATGAGGTAGGCCATGAGACCCACCATGCCCGCCATGAGGCAGACGATGATGGGCTGGATGAGCGCGGCGAGGGTCTCGATCTTCTTGCTGAGCTCGCGGTCAAAGCGCTCGGCGGCGCGGCTGAGGGCGGCGGGCATGTCGCCTGTTTGCTCGCCCACATTCACCATGTCGATGAGCAGCGGGGGGAACTGCCCGCTACGATCCAGCGCACGGGAGAGCGCCACCCCCTCCCCCACATGGCGCATCACGCCTTCGAATTCCTGGCGGAGGTAGGGATTGTCCGTGGCCTCATGCGTGAGCTGCATGGACTGCACCATGGTCAGGCCATTGCCCAGCAGATTGGCCATTGTCTCCAGAAACTGGACGTAGAACCGGGCGCGGAAGATGCTGCCGAAAAGCGGGAGCCGCAGCTTGAAGCGCGCCCAGGGGATGGCGGATTCAGGGCGCGACACCCAGGCCCTGCCGAGGATAAACGTGGCAATGCCACCGAGCAGGATCATCCACCAGCAGGCTTTGAAGGTGTCGCTGATCTTGAGGATGATCTGAGCGGCGAAGGGCAGAGAGCCGCCGGTGGAGTCAAGCATCTCCGTGAGTTTGGGGATAAGATAGACGACAAACAGCACCGTGACCGCGACAGCAGCGGCAATGAGAAAGGCCGGGTAGATCAGCGCGGAGAGCACTTTGGACTTCAGCGACTGCAGAGAACGCATGTACTGCGCCTGGCGCTTCAGGATGGTGCTAAGCGATCCGCTGGCCTCCCCTGCGGAAACCAGGGCACAGAAGAGCCTGCCAAAGCTGGGGCTGGTGGCCGCGACGGCTTTGGAGAAAGCCATGCCATCGCGCACTTTGCCACGCAGCACGGTCGCGAGAGTCTTGATGCCGGAGAGTTCACGGCGGCGCTCCATGGTGGCAAGCGCGGGCTCCAACTGAATGCCGGCGCCGACGAGGTCTGCCAACTCCTCGATGAAGAGCACGACCTGCGGCAGCTTCAGCTTGATGGGCCCGGTGATCGTTTCTGTGACAGCAGCCTGTCTGGCCTTGGCCGCACTGCCCGTGGCAGCTTTGGCATCTCCGGCGGCCTCCAGCTTGAATGGCTGGATCTTTTTCTTTCCCAGCAGCGCAAAGGCCTCGCCGCGATCAGACGCGCTCAGCTCTCCGGTGATGACACCGGACGGGCCTTGGGCGCTGTAAACGAAGGTGGGCATGGGTTAGGCGGCGAGACGGGTGGGAATCAGGGGCACGGTGGATGACTGCGGCGCATGCTGGCGGTCCGTGGCTGCGGTGACGCTGAGCACCTCCTCGATGGTGGTCTCTCCGCTGAGCACTTTCTGGAAGCCGTAGCCGCGCATGGGGACGTAGCCGTCTTTCATGGCCTGCTTGAGAAACTCGGCGGGGTGTGCGCGGCTGTTGATGAGGTGCTGCAGCGCGTGTGTGACGAGGCAGACCTCATAGATGGAAAGGCGCCCCTGAAACCCGCTGCCACGGCAGGCCTCGCAGCCCACGCCACGCATGATCTGGCCTTTGAGATGCGCGGGGAAGCCGATGGATTTGAGGTAGCTCTCCTCCACCTCGGTGGGGGTCTTGCAGGAGGGGCAGAGCTTGCGCACGAGGCGCTGGGCAAAGAAGGCGCGCACCGCGCTGGAGACAAGGAAGGGCTCCACGCCCATGTCGATGAGGCGTGTGATGCCGCCGATGGCGTCATTGGTATGCAGCGTGCTGAAAACGAGATGGCCGGTGAGCGCCGCGCGCACGGCGATCTCCGTGGTCTCCAAGTCACGCATTTCCCCGATCATGACCACATTCGGATCTCCACGCAGGATGCTGCGCAAACCGGTGCCGAAGGTGAGACCGATCTCGGGCTTCACCGCGATCTGGACGATGCCGGGCATTTTGTACTCCACCGGATCCTCGATGGTGACGATGCGGCGGTGCGTCTGGTTCAGCTCTGTGAGGAAGGCGTAGAGCGTGGTGGATTTGCCACTGCCCGTGGGGCCGGTGATGAGGATGATGCCGTTGGGAAGCTTCAGCAGTTCATCCACCACGGGGCGAATGTTTTCCGTGAGGCCCAAGCGGTTCACCGTGACCTGCTGCTGCGCCAGCAGACGCAGGCTCACGCTTTCTCCTTCCACGGAGGGGATGGTGGCCACACGCACATCGATGGCCAGGCCGTCGAGTTCGAGATTGATGCGCCCGTCCTGAGGCAGCCGCTTTTCGGCGATGTCCAGCCGTGCCATGATCTTGAGGCGGGCGATTACGGATGCCTGCAGAGACTTGATGTTTTCCGGCACAGGCAGCTCCTCCAGACGCCCGTCGATGCGGTAGCGGATGCGCAGATGATTCTGCTGCGGCTCCACGTGAATATCCGTGGCACGCTGCTCCAGGCCGCGGCGGATGATCTGGTTCACAAAACGCACGACGGAGGCCTCTTCGTCCTCGGGTTCATCGAGCACGGTCACTTCATCGCGCAGATCTTCTGCGCCCCAGTCGGCGCGACCACGCAGGATTTTTTCGAAGGTGTCCGCCCCGAGGCCATAGAGCTTTTGCAACCCTTCCACAATGCGGGTGCGCAGCCCCACATGCCAGATCACCGGCATGGTGAGGCTGGCGGCCACGCGCTGATGCGCCACGAGACTCAGCGGATCAAAGGTGGCGATGTGCAGCGTGCGCTCGGCCTCTGTGCCGTCATCGCTCTTTGTCTCTTCGGTGAAAACGGGCAGCAGGCGGTGACGCAGCGCGATCTCTGCAGGAAGGAGGCGGCGCAGCCCCTGCTCTCCTGGCTGTTCTTCATCCTTCGGCTCCCACCACGGCAGGTTGAGAGTCTTTGCCAGTGCCATGAGGAAATCGCGCTCGCGCACGCCTTCACAATCCAGCACCGCATCCACAAAGGACGTCTGATTGAAGCATGCCTCCTCCACCGCCTGCCGCACGGCAGGAAGATCGGCACAACCCGAGTCTTTCAGGATCTGATCGATGAGTGGAAGCATGTGTCTGGCCGCCTAAATTCAGCCTTATAATAACGTATATTTATGGTTTTTCATAGAAATGGCAAGTTTTTAATAGATCCAAACCATTTACAAACCCTGAAATTCTAGCCCGAACACCTCCATATGAGGGGAAGAGCTTGATACCCGTGGTGCTGCCAGCCCTAACTATTTAGCAGCCAGAATCTGGGCCACCATCGCGTCCAGGGTGCCGTTTTTGATGGTGATCACCCCTTTGGGGTCGATGAGATAGAGCGTGGGGAAGTTGCGCAGATTGTAGAGCGTGGTGTTGGGACCGCTGCTGGTGTTGTCCAGGATGTTGCGGAAGCCCACTTTGTAATCAGCGAGCGCCTTTTTGGCCTCGGTCTCGATGTCGGTATTTACCCCGATAACCACGCCGTTCTTGTCTTTGATCTGCTCGGCAGCCTGGTTCATCAGAGGCAGGGTGCCGTGGCAGGCATGGCACCAGCCGCCCCAAAAGATGACGATCACGTATTTGCCACGGTAGTCGCTGAGCTTGAAATTCACGCCGTCGGCATCCTTGCCCTCGATCTCCGGAGCCTCGCAGCCCGGCTGCAAATTGGTCATTTCAAAGAACATCTTGGCGGCGAAGTCCGAGAGCTTGAATCCCTGGATGGTCACATCTGCGTAGTCGGCATAGAGCTGCTGAAAGCACTCCAGCGCCTTGGGTTTGGAGGCCTCTGCGGAGGCGCGGTCGGCTGAGGCATCGAAGTTTTTAAAATGAATGGCCCCGAGCGCGTAGAGTGCCGCAGCCCGCTCATCGCGGTTCTTGTTCTTGTCGATCACCGCCTGCAGCACCGGCTCGGCAGGCAGGCCGTGGTATTCGAGCTGCTTCACCGCCTCGGCGATGCCGGCTTTATCTGCGAAACTGGAACCGAGCATTTTGAGCGCCTCCTGCCCTTCAGGAAAGCTCGCGGCACCTGTCACGAGCCAGTTCACGCCCTTGACCACATCGGGCTGGTCCAGATTGGCCTGCACCAGCTTCAGCATCTTGGTGGCATAGGGGCCTGCGCTGGGAATGCTGGCGCGGTATTTGTTCTTTTCCTCCTCAGTGGTGGCGGCGATGAGCTTCTGTGTGTTGGCGCGCACGGAGTTTTCGTACTCATCAATGATGGCACGGATCTCTGTGGCCAGCGGCGAGGCAGGAGCCTGGGCCATGATGGAGGCGATGGACAACAGCAGGAAGGCGAGGACTCTCATGGTCATGGGAAATCAGCAAAACGAACGACGTGAACGATGCCACAGCAGCGACAGACCGGATGCGAGGCAGAGCAGCAGACTGCCCGGCTCCGGCACCATGGCAAAGGACTCGTACACGTTGTCGTAAACGAACACCGGCACGCCATAGTCGTCTGTGTGTTCGGTGAGTGTGAAGGTCTTGGCCGCCAACCCGGTGTCTGGCGCCTCCACACGATAGACCACGCCGTCGGTGAGGCCAGTGAGAGTGATGTTGAAACCACCTGCACTATTGCTGAATCCGCTGGCCACGAGAATGCCCGTGGCGTCATTGTACACATTGATGTGCTGTCCCGCCAGCCCTTCGCCGGGCTCATAGAAGGCATCATGCACGATGGTGTCCTGATACACCGAGCCCGTGAGAATGGCGTCAGAGATGTAGTTGGTGCCGTCGTAGCGGAACTGCGAGGCCAGATGTTCAGTGACGACATACGGGCCGGTGGCGGTGGTGTTTGTGCCAGGGATGGACACGCTTTGGAAGCCGATGCCGATCTCCTTCATACCGGAATTCAGCAGCAGATCGCGATGACCAGCGGGACTCTGGATGCCATTGCCATAGCCTGCGGCCGAGCCATTTCCGTCTCCCCAGTCAATGACAAAGGCAGCGTGGGTATGGAGCGGGGACTGCCCTGCGGCAAAGAGGTTTTCCCCGAGCTGGAGCCAGTTGGCACCATACCCGCCATTTTGAATGCGCTGATCCAAGCTCAGGCCATCGAGCGTGTGAGATTGCTGATCCGCCGAGACCATGAGGTTGGAATAACTCACCGCCGAGACATTCAGGGCGCTGTTCCATGCCAGTGGCGGCGCGGCCACCAGACTGGAAAACTGAGCGGCCAGATCCGAAGCGCTGGTGCCGAAGTAGTTCAGTGCGTAGGCGATGCTGGGGTCGTTTGATTTCGCGGTATCCCAAACTCCAGGCGAGGAGAAATTGACCAGATTCGCCAGTTCATCCTGCGGATCGGCACGGAAGCGGTTGATCAGCTCGAGCATGTACTGCTGCTCGGCTGTTGGATCGTCAGCCTTAGTCACGCCGGGCAGCCACAACAGTGCGCAAAACGCGAGCATGAACCACCTGCGCCATGCCTTGAAGCATGCAGTGGGCTGGTCTGCGGCGAGATGGTTCACGTTTCTTAAATTATAGTATTTATAGATTCATGCCAAGCCCGATTCGTTCATCTTTGATCGCACCAACACTTTGTCGTGCAAAGTTTCGCTTGCAGATTTCACTTTGGCCCACAAAGTAACTCGCATGAGCACGACCGAAGCCGCCCTGGAAAACCTCCGCATCATTCGCTCCCTGATGGAAAAGGCGCACATCTACCGCGCCATCTCGGCACCGGCGGCGCTCACGGGCGGTGTGCTGGCGCTCATCGCCTCCGGCTGGCCTGTGTGGCATGCGGTAGCGCATCAGGGCGATGCCGTGATGTGCGATCCCTGCTTTCTGCAAACCTGGCTAATCATCCTGGGCATTGCCTCGGCTTTGAATATCCTGCTGCTGGCCCGGGAGGCGAAGAGGCGCGGGCAGCCCCTGGTTTCGGCGGACATGCGGATGGCCGTGCGCGCACTCACCCCTCCCCTGCTTGTAGGCGGCTGCGTGGGCATCGGACTCATCGTGTTTCTGCACAATCTCACGCTCGCCGCACTCATCTGGGCGCTGTGCTATGGCCTGGCCTTGCTGAGCACCTCCAGCTTTTCGCCGCGCTCGCTGGTACGTCTGGGCTGGGCTTTTGTGATAACCGGACTGCTGGCATTTTTTGCATGGGCTGCTTGCAGCGATGTGCGCCTGCTGCCGAGCGATCTCGGCCCTGCATCCCTCGTGATGGGGCTCACCTTTGGCCTGCTGCATGTGGTGTATGCCGTGGCCGTCTTTCTCAGCGCCAAACCAGCGGAGGTGTCTGCGGAATGATCGACTTTGATCAGATAGACAAGCTCATCCACGAGAAGGGCCGCCTCTCCATCATGACGCTGCTCTCCACCCGTGGGGAGTGGGCGTTTCAGGAGCTGAAGGCGGAGCTGAACATGAGCGATGGCAACCTGATCTCCCACCTGCGCACGCTCGGCGGCGCAGGCTACATCAAGGAAAACCGCGACGAGTCCGGCACCCGCCCGCGCACCAGCTACGAGCTGACCGCCGCCGGGCGCAAGGCCTTCAAGGACTACGTCGAGGTGCTGGGCGAGATCGTCAAAGCCGCGCAGCAGGGGTGAGTCCCATTTTTTACCCATTCACTTTGCCACACAAAGCTAATCAACCCAGAACAGAAACAATGAACATCATCCTCGCTCAACATCACGGCATGTGCTTCGGCGTCCGCGACGCCCTGCGCGCCACCCACGCGGCAGCACAGCGCGCGCCGCTCACCATCCTAGGCCAGCTCGTTCACAACCCGCTCGTGGACCGCCATCTCGCCACGCTCGGTTCACAGCGAGGCGATCTGGATGATCTGTACAGCGCCGCCACGCAGCAGGTGGCCATCACCGCGCACGGTGCCTCGGACCACCATCGTCAGGCATGGCAAAGCGCCGGACATACGGTCATCGACACCACCTGCCCTCTGGTGAAGAAAGCCCACCACGCGCTAGCCATGCTGGTGGCAGAGGGCTACCAGCCGGTGGTCATCGGCCAGAGCCAGCATGTGGAAGTACGCGGTCTCGTTGGCGATTTTCCCTCGGCGGTCGTCGTGCTCGAAGAGGCCGACTTGGATCGTGTGCCTGCACATCCGCGCCTCGGCATCGTCTCTCAGACCACGCAGCCTGTTGAGCTGGCCCTGAGCCTGGTGGAGGCCATCAAGCGCCGCCGCCGCAGTTCAGAGGTGCGGTTCATCGACACCATCTGCCATCCCACCAAGCAGCGCCAGACAGCGATGAATGACCTGCTGCGCGACTGCGACCACATTGTGGTCATCGGCGGACACAACAGCAACAATACGCGGCAGCTGGCGCAGAAAGCCGCCGCTCGCGGACTGCCCGTGCTGCAGATCGAACATGCCGGCGAACTCGATCCCGGATGGTTTCGAGCAGCGCGCAATGTCGGCGTCACAGCCGGAACATCGACACTGGATGAAACGGTGGACGCCGTCATGCAGCGGCTGCGGCAGATCGCCGCCGAAATGCGCACCAGCCCCGCCCACGAATTCCTGAGAGCCATGCTCCAGGCCGCCTGATCAACCCCAAACCCAACGACACATCATGAACACCCAGCATTGGATCCAACACTTTGAGGCAAACACCCGCCTCAATCACAAAATGAAACTGCCAGACGTTCCTTGCACGCAGCCTGCGCAAACCCGCGCCGCACTCGCGCGCTCGCTCGCCATCTTCCAGCTCGGCGAAAGCGGTGGAGGCACACGGCTGCGGCGCTACACCCGCAGCATCGCCTCGCTGGAGCGGCTGCAGGGCTACCAGCGCGCCGTCGATCTCTTTGTGGTCGAGGAGCAGAGCCACGCTGCGCTGCTGGCACGCACGGTGGCGCATCTGCGTGGCACGCTGCTGCAGAAGCAGTGGAGCAATTCTGTCTTCCGCTGGCTGCGCAATCTGGTGAATCTGGAGTTCAACATCCAGGTGCTGCTCACAGCGGAGCTCATTGCCGAGGTCTATTTTGGCCTGCTCTCCCTGCGCTGCAGCGATCCAGTTGTGCAGACCGTGGCCCGCAAACTCCTGCGAGATGAGATGGGGCATCTCTCCTTTCAGCGTGATTTTCTTTTCGAGCGGCTGATCAGCCTCACACCTGCCATGCAGCGTGTGTGGCGCTGGCAGTTCCGCATGATTCATCTGGCCACGGCCTGGGTCGTCTCCTGGGATCATCGCAACTGCCTGCGAGCCCTCGACGTGGCTCCCTCAGCCTTTCGTTCCCGCGCCGCCCAGTGCTGGGTGAATTTCCAGACAAGGCTGGAACGACGCCTGCGCGAGCATGAGGTTCAAGCACGCCACAGCGCCGCATCCACTCCGGGGTACAGCCGCTCCAGCAGCGCCACCATGCAGTCACCTGTGAGCTGACGGGACTGGCGGGAGAGGGAGGCAGGCTGAGTGTCCTTTTGCACGCCGGATTTCCAGAGGTGATCGAGAGCATCGGCGTGCAGATTGGTCACTTCATCCACGGCTTCGCGCCAGAGCTGGGGCTGCTCGCTTTCCTTCCACTCGCCGCGGCCGCGGCCAAAGTGGCAGACGGCCAGATAAGTGAGGAAAGCCAGCTTCACCTGCTCGCGGAAATGCTCGCGCGACCAGCGGAGGCGCTGATCGCTGCCGCGCACAAGATTGTAGCTGCGGATCAGCGCATAGGCGCCGATGCCGGAGGCCAGACCGCCGAGCAGTGCGCCGCCGCCAAAGGTCATGCCACCCAGCTTAAGATCGGCGATAAGGCCGCCCATGGCGCCGCCGGCAAAGCTGCCGAGCACGGCCCAGATGTTTTCAGAAACGACCTGTGGCACATGAAAATGCTCGCGTGCGACCTCTCCCAGCTCCTGGCCCGCCTGCCCTTTCAGTCCATGGGCTTCGATCAGGTGATTGGTCGTCTGCTCCGTGCGGTGCGCGAGCTGAGAGGCCAGCTTCTGCCGGGCATCGTTGTATTCTTTGTTGAGCTGCTCGCGCTGCCAGCCCACGCGCTCCAGCAGCGTCTCCGAGCGCACCTCCACCCCGTCGAGCAAAGCGGCGGTGAGCTGCTCAGAGATCAGGCGCACGGAGGTCTGGAACACCTCCACATTGCGCTGCGACCATGCACGTTTGATCTGCTGAAAGGTGGGAATCTTGGAGCCCTGCATGAGCGGGGCCAGCGAGTCCATGAGGATGTCCTCCTGCACCCAGCAGCGGGCGAAGGCATCCAGCGTAAGCACATCCCGCACGATCTCAAACTGCTGCAGGTGCGCGCGCCAGGAGGCAAGCTCTGCCTCCTCCATGGACGAGCCGCCTGGCAGGCCGGTCTGGTTCAGCAGCACGACAACCGGCTTCTCCACCCAGCCGAGAATCTCCATCTCCGGCGCGATGTAGGCGGCGGCCTCGGGCGGCTCGGCGGCATTAACGAGATAGAGGACCACGTCAGCGTCATCGCGCACGTTTTTCAGCGCCTGCTGGCTGCACCACAGAGGGCGATCCGTGATGCGGTCCCAAGTCTGGGAAAGGAACCACAGCACCGGGCTGCGCTCGCGCTTCAGGCGCTTCATCAGGCGCGCGCTGTCGCCAAAGCCGGGCGTGTCCCACAGGCGCAGCATGAAGCCGCCCGTCTCAAGAAGGGTGTAGGACTCATTGAAAAGCGTGACATGGGGTGCGTCACGCACCTCCCCCACATCACGGCGCAGGAGAGTGCGGGCCAGCGTGGTCTTGCCCGCATTGGTGTGGGAAATGAGGCTCAGCGTGACGATGTCAGACGCATCACGCACATTCAGCTCCGCCGCCTGTTTGTCAGGAGGACTGGCGGATTTATTTCTGGAGAAAAGGGCAGGCACGAGGGACAAAAACTTCATGAACATTACGCCACGGGAGGCTTTGCGCGTGCGGATTCTTTGCGCACGGCCACGATCACTTCAGAGGCAAGACCTTCGACCATCTGAGACCAAAGCTGCTCACGCCCGGCGATTTTTTCAGGCGACCAGCGCCCAGCCAGGCTGGTGCCGTCCAACAGCACCACGAGCTCCGGCTCGGCGTGCTTGGTGAGCAGGCGCTGGCGTACATCGGCCACCAGACGGCGCTGCACCTCGGCCTCGGGCGTGGTGGCCATGTTGAAAAGCATCACCAAACTGGCGCTAGCAGGCTGCCAGGAGGCGGCAAATTCATCCTCATCCCCCGCCGGGATGCGCAGGTACTCCGCACGTGCCATGCCGCCAAAACGCTCGCGAATGCCACGATCCCACACCTCCCGATGGGTGGCCGTGGGCTCCACGGCATGCACCAGCACCTGGATGCGCTCGCTGCCGCCCTCCACCGCACGCAGCAGAGTCCGCAGATACCCGCCCCAGCCCAGCGCACGGGCCTGCCGCCCAATGGACTGATGGCAACGTGCAACGCCCAAGCCTGCCAGCAACAGACGCGGCAGCACGACCAGCACCAGCAACGTGCCTGCATACAGATGAATCCACGGCAGCGCCGGGGCTGGTTTCTCCACCCGCCCAAGAGTCCGGTGCATGCCAGCAATCTGATCCAGCGGCACCGTGGTGCGCAGCACTTTCGAAGCAGGCTTGAACAAGGTCTCAAAGAAGGCTCTCGCATCGCCCTCTCCCAGCAGGGTGCTCTCCCAGACGGCACGATATTCATGCGACCAGCCACGAGCATAGAGGGCCGTGGCCCCGCCGATGGCCAGCAGCGCCGCCGCCACATGCAGCCACATGCGCAGGCGCATCTGAAGCCGCCGCCAGGCCAGCGGCCAGGCCAGCTCCTCGTAGCGGGAGCGTACTGTCTCGGCCATGCCGCTCTCCGCCTCTTTGGTGGCTTTGCTGATGCGTGAAATGCCGTGTGCGAGAACCTCCGCCACCCAGCCGCCGCGACCGCTCGAAGAAGTGGACGGCATCAGTTCATAAAACACGCCCAGCACGATCACCACCGCATTCCAGGCCAGCAGCCCCACCAGCGGCAGAGCCAGCAGGTTGAACTCGCCAACCTGCCCCAAATCTGAAAACCAGTAGCCTAGGAGCACTGCCAGAGCCCAGCCTGCCAAAGCCCAGGACCAACGGCCATGCGGCACACGCAGCAGCTCCAGCACGTGGATCAGCCCGCCTCGGCAGCCCACGGCCTCGCGCTCCAGCCATTCGGCGCGCTTGTCCAGAAACGACTGCGAGCGCTCATCCAGCCCCTCGCCAGCGATCTCCTCTGAAGCCAGCCCGGCCCGCGTATGCGCTGTGGCCTCGCGACGGCGCTCCGCATTGACGAGAACGCCATCGGCATCGCCTTCTTCGAGTGCGCGCCATTTCAGCACGCGCTGCCAGTCATTCCAGTCCATTCAGGGTTGTTTTCGGCAAACTAAACGCAGCTTTGGCAGGATTCCAATCGGACAGTATGTGAATCATTCCACCTCCAGCCGCCCCGCCGCCATGCGCAGGTGCAGGGTGCCAAGAGCTGCGGCCTCACTGCTGGAGTGGGTAACGTGCAGCACGGTGAGCGAATGCACCTGCTGTACGCTCTGCAGCAGCGCCACGGCCTCCGCACGCATGCCCTCATCCAGCGCGGAAAGGGGCTCATCCAGCAACAGCAGCCGGGGCCGTGCGGCTAAGGCGCGGGCAAGCGCTACGCGCTGCTTTTCGCCACCGGAAAGCAGGTCTGGCAGGCGGTCGAGCAAATGTGAGATGCCAAACTGGGATGCGAGCTGGACCACCTGCGCGTCCACCTCCGCCTGAGGCACCCCCCGCAGCCGGGGGGCAAAGCCGATCTGCTCGCGCACACGTAGGCCAGGAAAGAGCGCCAGATCCTGAGGTACGTAGCCGATGCCGCGCTCACGAGGCTCCAGAAAGGTCACGTCTTTGCCATCCAGCAGGACTCTTCCCGACGAAGGCTGGCGAAGGCCGCAGATGATCTCCAGCAGCGTGGTTTTGCCGCAGCCGGTGGGGCCCATCAGCATGGCGTAGGTGCCGGAGGGAATAGACACGCTCACCTGCTGCAGGATGGTGCGTCCGGAGGTCTGCCAGGAGAGTTGTTCCAGCTGAATCATACTTTTTCCCCCGTGGCACGCACCGCCACCAGCACCAGCACGGCCAGCAGCACCATGAAGAGGCTGACGGCCACGGCGGCATCGAGATTTCCCACGCTGAGCTCCAGCCAGACCGTGGTGGGCAGCACCTCCGTCTTCATGCGCGTGGCACCGGCAAAGACGAGGATGGGACCAAACTCCCCCAGGCTGCGCGCCCAGGCGATGCAAAACGCCGCCACCATGCCGCGCCGTGCTGCGGGCAGCGCCACATGCCAGAGCGCCTGAAAGCGCGTGCAGCCGAGAGTCAGCGCCACGTCCTCTGGCCGGGCAGGCAGATGCTGGAAGGTGCCGCGCATGGTGCGAATGGCGAAGGCCGCAGCCACGACGAACTGCGCCAGCACCACGCCAGAAAGCTGATAGGTGAAGGGGATGATCTTCTCGATCTGCTTGCCTCCCCAGGTCTGGAAAAAGATCAGCAGGCACAGTCCGACCACCAGGGGCGGCAGAATGATGGGCACATCCAGCGCCGCATCCAGCCACGCTTTGCCGCGAAACTCCAGCCGCGACATCAGATAGCCTACTGGCACGGCCAGCAGCAATGCCAATGCCGCCGCGAGGGTACACGTGAGCAGACTCATCAGCGTGGCATGCCGGATCTCAGGCGATCTCAACACATGCAGCCAGGAATCCGGCGTGCTGTAGGTGGCGGTGGCTGCGAGCAGCAGCGCCCAAAAGGCAAGATACCCAACCGCGATCAAAGCCAGAGCCAGCCAGCAAAGATTGGAACGGTTCAGGCGCATGGTGGTCACCACTCGACATTCTGCCCGATCTTCTCGTCGAGCCACTTGCGGAGCTTGTCGAGGCCTTCGCCGGTTTCAGCGGAGACGGGGTGGATTTTGATGCGTTTGAAGCGGTCTTTGAGATTTTCGAGGTGATCCTGGCTTTCGGGCAGGTCCACTTTGTTGGCAATGATGCACCAGGGGCGCTTGGCCAGCTCCTTGGAGTAGAGAGAGACCTCCTTGCGCACGATTTCCAGATCGGACACAGGATCGCGACCTTCGGTGCCTGCGGTATCGACAACGAAGAGCAGCACACGGCAGCGCATGATGTGGCGCAGGAAATCATGCCCGAGGCCGATGTTGGCGTGGGCACCTTCGATGAGACCCGGAATGTCCGCGAGGCTGCCACGGCGGTTGGGGCCGAACTCGATCACGCCGACCATGGGCTGCAGCGTGGTGAAAGGGTAGTTGGCGATCTTGGGCTTGGCGGCGCTGAGCTTGGAAAGCAGCGTGGATTTGCCGGCATTGGGAACACCGACGAATCCGGCATCCGCGATGCTGCGCATTTCAAAGTGGAAGTCGCCCTCCTCACCGGGGGTGCCGGGGGTGAACTCACGCGGAGCCTGATGGGTGGAGGTTTTAAAATGGACGTTCCCCTTCCCGCCTTTGCCGCCTTTGCAGAGCACGTAGGTGGAGTTGGTCTCGGTCAGGTCAGCCACGGGTTCGTAGCGCGTGACGAGTTCGTCGGTTTCGTTGTCGTATTCCTGGATGACCCGGCTGACGAGCGTGCCCGGAGGGACTTTGTAAACCACGTCCTTGCCGCTGCGCCCGGTGCACTGCTGGGCACCGCCTTTGGCGCCGTCCTCAGCTAAGAGGCGGTTGTTATAGACGTAGTTGCGCAGGCTGTCAGTGCTGGGGTCCACCAGCAAAACGAGGCTTCCTCCGTTTCCACCATCGCCGCCGTCAGGGCCGCCTTTGGGACGAAACTTTCCGCGATGAAAATGGGCGCTGCCATCGCCGCCTTTTCCGGCGCGCGCGTGGACTTTGATTTGATCGACAAACATGGGACGGTTCAGTTAGCCGGGGATGGGCGCAGGAGCAAGGCCGAGCTTCAGGGGTATGACTACTGTGAAGCAGCCTCCTTGTCCTCGGCGGCCACCCTGGCCACCGCAGGGTAAAACAACTGCATGGCCCGCCGAATCTGCGGATTTTTCAGACTGGCCTGATAAATGGCATCCGGAACCTGCCGGTGCCGGGCATACAAATGGTAGGCCCCCAGGGCCTCAAATCCGGCATTCAAAGCGCCGTCCATGGGCAGGTAGGTGCGACCGTCCACATCGAGATTTTCGACCATCCCCCACGGCGGGAAGTAGCGAGCTTTCTCCATGCGCTCCAGCAGTTGGTAGGTTTCATCCGTCTGAGGGTGCAGGACGGCGGACATCAGGATGTAGTGCGGATGAACCAGCTTCTGGTCTGGCAGCTCGACACCACCCACGTAGTAGCCGTTGCCCGCCTTGTTTTCGCCGGCAGAAAGGCCGTAAATGCCATTGAGGGCAGCCTGGGAATGGGGCCAGCGTTTCGGGAGGTAGGCCTGCTGCGCGCCCAGCATGGCACGGCGCACGCTCAGCCAGCGCACCCCGTCGTGGGCATCCGGGGCATCGCTGTCAAAGTCGGGGTGGAAGAGGCTCTGGAGTTCGGTGATGAACCCTGTGCCCTGCCAGGCCTTGCCGGGGCTGCGCATGGGCGGCGGGCGATGCCCTGGGTCTGCAATGCCCTCCATCAGCATGACGAGGGCCGTCTCCCCACCCCAATCCTGCCAGCCGTGCTGCAGCATCGTCACTCCATCATCGGCCAGCCCATGTGACAGCTCCCCACCCGGCAGGCGCAGGCTGGCGTAGTCGATGTCTTTCAGCAGCCCTACAAGATCCTCGGCCACCGAGGCTTCGTTGAGCATGACCGCCGCCAGCAGCATGGACTGCGCATAGATGGCGGTATCCACCGTGCTGTACTCGGTGTTGGGATGGATGCAGTAGGCGTTGTCATGCCTGTGGACAAAGTGAGGCAGCACCCCGCGCCCGGTTTTGAGCTTTTTGATAGCCTCGTGTGTGCGCGTGAGCACCCAGCGCGCATAATCCTTTGTCACAATGCCGAGATCATCCTGGGCAGCAGCGGCAGAGGCCAGCACATACATGCCCGTGGCCGAGACAGACTCAAAGGCTCCCTCGTCGATGTGCGCGCGATCGCTCACAAACCCGGTCTCGATGGAGTAGCAGCGCGCTATTTTGGCATAGGATGCCAGGAAGGTGTAGGCATCCCAGGCCATGTGCGGCATCTCGACGCCAAGGAAAAGGCTGGAGACTTTGACATCAGCACCCGGCTCAGCCGTCCAGACGATGGCTTTGCCGTCCCGCACGGCCTCAGGCGCCACGGGATGCACAAACATGCGATATTGCGGCTCAGAGAGGTCGATCATCTGCGTCCAGCGCAGCTCGTCCGTGGGAGATTTGATCTCCAGCTTGAGCCTGCCGCGACCTGCGGCCTCAATCATGACCCCGGTGACACGCGGCTGGTACCTAGGGGTGATGGGCTCGGGGAAAGCGTGGGTGAAATCCATCACCCGCTTCGGATTGCGCGCCTGCCCCGCGAGACTGTGCCACATGCCCGCCCAGGCCTCCGGCTGCTGGCCGAGGTGGACAATGACCTCATCTGTGGTCCACTCGATCTCGTGCTCCGCCGGGCCGTGGAAACCAAAGTCCGTGCCGAGATGGGTGTAGGCGGTGAATGAGTTCAGCCGTTTGGTCCCAGCCTGCACCTGCTGGTTTTCATCCCGATGGATGAAATACTCCTGCACCGGCTGCCACACGAGGCGTGTGGCCGGCTGTGCCATCGCCTGCGCACAAAGCAGCACAGTGACGGCTCCGATGGTTGGGAGGAGTCGCATGAAACACCTACGTTAGTGGCAAATCTTTAGATTTGCCACTATTGCGGTGCGCAAAAATTATTTCTTCCTACTTACCAGGCCAGAATCAGCGCTCGCTGATCGGCACGTACTTCTGGCCGTAGGGCTTGCCGACGTATTCGCTCAGAGGGCGGAAGAGGCGGTTTTCGCTCCACTGCTCCAGCACGTGGGCGGTCCAGCCGCTCATACGGGCGATGGCGAAGATCGGTGTGAAGAGGTCGGTCGGGATGCCGAGGCTGTAGTAAACCGTGGCGCTGTAGAAATCGACGTTGGCGTTGAGGCCCTTCTGCTCGCGCATGATCTGGGCGATGCGCTCGGACATCTGAATCCACTTGGACTCACCCAGCTCGCTGGTGAGCTTGATGGCCATCTCACGGAGGTGGGGGGCGCGGGGGTCGAGCACCTTGTAAACACGGTGGCCGATGCCCATGATCTTCTTCTTTTGCGCCAGGGCGTCTGCCACCCAGGCGTCCACCTTGTCAGGGGAGCCAATCTCTTCCAGCATGTGGATCACGCCTTCATTGGCACCACCGTGGAGGGGGCCTTTGAGAGCACCGATGGCGGCGCTGATGGCGGAGAACATGTCGCTCAGAGTAGAGGCCACCACACGGGCAGTGAAGGTGGAGGCATTGAAGCCGTGCTCGGCATGCAGGATGTAGGCGATGTCGAGAGTGCGCTCGGCTTCCTTGCTCGGCACCTCGCCATTCATGAGGTAGAGGAAATGGGCGGCTTCGCTGAGATCCTTGCGCACCGGGGGCAGTTCCAAGCCCTGGCGGGAGCGGTGGAAGTAAGCCGCGATGACGCCAATCTGGGAGGTGAGGCGGATGGCATTGGCCATGTTTTCGCTGACCTCGAGGTCGTAGCGGCTCAGGTCATAGCAACCCAGCATCGAAACGGCGGTGCGCATGATGTCGATGGGCTTGGCCGTTTTCGGAGCGGTTTTGAGGAAATCGATCACTCCCTGCGGCAGCTCGCGCTCCGCACGCAGAGCGGTGGTGAGCTTGTCGAGCTCGTGCTGATTGGGCAGCTTGTTGTAGTAGAGCAGGTACACCACCTCTTCGTAGGTCAGCTTGACCAGCTCATTGATGTCGTAGCCACAGTAGAACAGCACGCCTTCAGCGCCTTTGACCTCCCCGAGACGGGTTTCAGCAGCGACGATTCCTTCAAGACCTTTGGATACGACAGACATGGGATGAGCGTGGGGGTTTGTTGAACAGGTAGCAAATAGCGTGCTCAAACTACGCCTCAACCAAAGAGTCATTCACAAGAAAAGAAATCTTTCACGAGGGGATGCCGGTCATCCCCCGGAGACAGGAGGAGGTTTTCGTTTGTGCCCAGTGCCGCCTTGGCCTAGCTGCACTGATGAGCCGCCCCTATCGAGTCCTTTTTGTCTGCCTGGGCAACATCTGCCGTTCCCCTGCGGCAGAGGGGGTCATGCGGGCTTTGGTGGAGGCTGAGGGAATGGCTGAACGGATCACGGTCCGCTCCGCAGGCACGGCTGGCTGGCACACAGGCAAGCTGCCAGACCAAAGAATGCGCAATGCAGCGCAAAATCGGGGCTACAATCTTTGCAGCCGAGCCCGGCAGGTGAACGAGGACGAACTAAGCGCCAACGACCTCGTGCTGGTGATGGACCAGCCGAACCTGCGGGATGTGCGCAGCATTGACCGCGAAGGCCGACATACCGCCAAAATCCACCTTTTCTGCGACTTCTGCACTGACCATGAGGAGAAGGAAGTGCCAGACCCCTACTATGGCGGGGAGCAGGGCTTTGAGCTGGTGCTGGACCTGCTGGAAGACGGCTGCCGGGGGGTGCTGGCCCACGTTCGCTCAACCCTGGCGTAGAATCGCCTCTGCTACTCGCATGCCATCCGCTGCAGCGGAAATGATGCCGCCAGCATAGCCCGCGCCTTCACCCGCCGGGTAAAACTGCTTCACGCCGAGACACTCTAGAGTCTGGGTGTCGCGCGGGATTCTCACCGGAGATGAGCTGCGGGTCTCCACCCCTGTGAGCACGGCGTCGTCCAACGAGAACCCAGGCAGGCCTTTGTCGATGTGCGAGATCGACTCCTGCAGTGTCTCGACAGTGTATTCCGGCAGGATTTCGCACAGATTCGTCCACACAACCCCCGGTTGATAGGAGGGCAGCACCTTGCCAGGGCCTTTGGAGGCACGCCCAGCCAGAAAGTCCCCCAAGAGTTGCGCGGGCGCGTGATAGTTACCACCTCCCAGTTCAAAGGCCCGGCGCTCCAGCCTGCGCTGAAACTCCACTCCACCCAGCACGCTGTCAGAGGGCATGTCCTCCGGCCGCACGTCCACCATGAATCCGCTGTTGGCATTGGCCTCGGCACGGGCATAGCTGCTCATGCCATTGGTCACCACCATGCCGGGCTCGGATGTAGCGGCGACCACGAGCCCGCCGGGACACATGCAGAAGCTGTAGGCCGCCCTGCCAGTGCCGCAGTGAGCCACAAATTTATAGGGGGCCGAGCCCAGCCGCTCATGCCCAGCCCATTTTCCATAGAGGCTGCGGTCGATCAGCTGCTGAGGATGCTCAATACGCACGCCGATGGAGAAGGGCTTGGCCTCAAAGGGCACGCCGTGCCGCTCCAGCATGTAGAAGGTGTCCCGCGAACTGTGGCCGATGCCAAAGATGAAGCGGGAGCCTTCGATGGTCTGCCCGTCTGCCAGCACAACGGCACGCATCACGCCGTCTTCAATAGCCACGTCCGCCACACGGGCGCCGAACCGCACCTCCCCCCCAAGAGAAATGATCTCTTCGCGCACATGCCGTACTACTTTGATAAGACGGTCCGTGCCGATGTGAGGCCTGCTTTTGACCAGAATGTCCTCAGGAGCGCCAGCGGCCACCATCTCGCGCAACAGCCAGGGGATGCGGTGCTCCCGGTCACGGATCTGGGTGTAAAGCTTGCCATCGGAAAAGGTGCCTGCGCCGCCTTCGCCAAACTGCACGTTGGATTCCGGATTGAAATCCCAGCCGCGACGCCAGAAGCCCGTGACATCGCGTGCGCGATCCCCGGCAGCCTTGCCACGCTCGAGCAAAATAGGCTTGAGCCCGGCACGTGCCAGCAGCAGACCACAAAAGAGGCCGCAGGGACCGGTGCCCACGATCACAGGCCGCCCGGCCTGAGTATGCGGCACATTTTGCGCGATCTCCTGGTACGTTTCATCCGATGCAGGGCCGATGCGGGGATTCTTGCCGATACGTTTGAGTACACGAGTCTCGTCCTTGACCTCCGCCAGCACTGTAAAACTGAACTCCACATGCCCGCGCCGCGCATCGATGGCACACTGCTTGACCTTGAGGCTGACGAGCTCTTCATCGCGCACGCGCAGCAGCTTCAGCACCATGCGGCGCAGGTCATCGTCCTGATGATCGACGGGGAGGAGTACCTGGGAGAGCTGCAGCATGGAGGGTGTGGTTGGGCGGCAGTGCCAATAACCCACACCCACGCCATATCAACCCTACTTCGTCACCGCCGGCTTCTGCTGCGGAGGCGCATACCAGCCGAAGACCTTGTCTCCATTAAAAAGCTTGTGGTGCTCGGGGGTCATGCCGCCGTAGTCGGCAATGACGCCCGCCTGTTCCACGGTGCCCACACGCAGATTGGCATACACATCCCCTTCATCATAGAGGACATGCAGCGGATCCCGCGGGCTGAGCTGTACGCCTTTCACCGGCTTGACCACTGTAAACCGCCAGGTGGTGTCGATATGCTGGATGGAGCCGAGCTCCTGGTAAACCAGGGCTTTGGGCACATTTTTCAGATCGTACTGCGCTGTCATGTGAGCGCGCCAGGGATCATAGGCCGGGCTGCCTGGATTGGCGTAGTCCCCGGCCCAGAAACCTTGATTGGGCAGCGGATCCGGCTGAGCTGCCCTGATGGCAGCGGGAGACTGGGTGGCGGGGAAGGCATGGCGCACCGGCATGGGGTCCACACGCTCCACGATTTTGTTCACCAAGGCGAATACATCGCTGACACGGCCATAGGTGAAGAACTGGTGAGAGTCGAGCAACTCAGAGGTGGAAACCCGGGTCTTCTTGATGGTCAGGCGGTGCTCGCTGGCATTGGAGAACAGATTGAAGCTCAGGAGATAGTCGATGTCCTTGTCCAGGACGGGAGCACCTGTCTTGTCGTCTTTGGCCAGCACGAGAGTCTGGGTGCCTCTTTCTGTCTCCTCCGTGCTGAGATTGAAAACCCGCATCTGCCCACGCCGCAGCAGCCGGGTGCTGAGGCTGTCTGCCAGAGCCCTGCCCAGATCCGGCCGACGTGTGCCGTCCACAGTCACGTCCTCAGCGTAGATGGCCACCTTTGGCTTCTCGGCCACTTTGACGTTCATGTCCACATCGGCACGCAACGTAGGACACAATACCGAGCTCAGGAGAGCTGCCGTGACAAAGAGGAATCGGTGCTGGTGCATGGCCTGTTTGTATTCAGGACATGCTAACGGTTCAAAAATAGCTTGGGAAGCGAAATCTGCCCCTCCCTCAGGGACGCGGTCCGGCCCTGTTTAGAAAGGCCTCGTGCTCGGCCCTCTCCAGCAAACCGTCGCCGTTTTGGTCCAGCAGCTTGAAAAGCTGAGGCGGGCCGCTGAATTCTTCCTGGCTGACCTTACCGTCCTTGTTTTTGTCATCGCGTCCGGTCACGGCATCCCATGGGATGCCACGCCGCCCGCCTGTGGGCGGCATGCCCTTGCGCGGGTCGCGCTCCATCATCGCGGCATCCGCAGTGCTATCGGTGGTGAGCGCCTCGATTTTTTCCGACCTGTTTTTCAGCCGCTCATTGAAGAAGGCGCTGACCATCTCATCGATGTTTTTGCCGGCAAAACCCGGCCCTCCATGCCCAGCACCGTGGATGGTATGGAAGTGTGCGCTGACACCGGTCTTTTTCAGCGATTCAAACAGAAGCTGGCTCTGATTGATCGGCACGGTGGGATCTTTGTCTCCATGCATGATGAGGAAGGGCGGGTCATCCTTGGTCACGTAGGAGACCGTATTCACCTTCGCGGCCTTGCTCTTGTTTTTCATCACGGCTCCGCCGATCAAATTGGCCTCGGGCGAAGAGTCTGTGGCATGGCTCTCATAGCCCGGAGTGGTGACGAAAACGGTGAAGTCCGTGGGTCCGTAGTAGTCGCACACAGCCTGCACGCGGCTGGATCGATCCAGGTTGGCCCCCACATCAAACTCCTTCACATCTCCGCTGGTGCCTATGAGTGCCACCAGATGCCCGCCTGCAGAACTGCCCCAGACGCCGAAGCGCTGAGGATCGAGAGAGTACTCCCTGGCATGTGCACGCAGCCAGCGGATGGCGGCCTTGCAGTCCTCGATCTGCGCCGGGAAGACCGCATGCCCGCTGAGGCGATAGTTGATGCTGGCCACTGCATAGCCCTGCTCCACATAGCCTCCACGCAGAGGCGGGCAGCCGTCCTTGCTGCCATTCTGCCAGCCACCCCCGTGTACCCAGATGATGAGCGGCAGCGGCCCCTCGGCCTTCTCCGGCAGGTAGAGATCCAGCTTGTGCCGCTCGTGCCCACCCTCCACGTAGGTCAGATCACGCAGCTCTTTGACACCGGCAGGCACACGCGGCTGCTGGGCATGGGTGACGGAAAATGCGGCTAAGGAGAGGAGGACGCAGGCGATGTGTTTCATGAGTGACTGGCGAGGAAGATCAGTTCTGCAAAGTCTCATTGTGCTGGAGTCCAGCGACGATACGGCGCAGCATGGCGGCGACCTGCTCAGACTCGCCAGCCTTGAGGCCATGCTCCACAGCAGCCTGCACACGCCGGTGCAGCTCGCGTACACGAGGTTCGATTTTGCGCCCCTTGGCTGTGAGCCGCACACGCACTGCACGCCCGTCCTGCGGACAGGCCCGGAGAGTCACCACGCCCGATTTGGCCAGCCGTCCGAGCAATGAGTTCAAAGCCGCCGCCGAGCGCCGGGTGCGCACGGCGAGATCTTTGATGATGCAGCCGTCATGCTCATACAGTGCAAACAGCACCGGGGCCATGCCTGGACGCAGAAGCTGGTCCAGCTGCAGCTCCGCCAGCGTGCGCTCCACCAGTGCCTGGAAGTAAATGTTCGTCTGGGCAATCAGCGCCGGCAGATCATCCAGAGGAGAAAGCCCCCCGGTGGATGTGTCCGTCCCGGCGGAGCGGATGGAAATATCTCGAGGCTGACGAATGAGGGAGGACATGATGCTTTAGGGGTGAAGCATCAAACCACCCGCCCGCGGGAGAGTTGCGGAAAAAGTTTTTACGGCCTTTTCACCAGCGCCTTTACTTCAACCGCCCCAATGGCCTGATGAAACACCATCTGCGTGCCAAGCTGCTGAATCACGGTGGCTTCGGTCTTCTTTTGCCTCGCCGGCAGTGGCTCTTCGAGAATGGTCTGAATCTCGGACACATGACCGACGGCGTTGCCACATTGATCGATCAACGCGGAGCCGCTGGAGCCGGGCGCCCAGTCAGTCGTCGTCTCCAGCCACACGGGCTTGGGGATTTCGGTGCCTTCGGGCAGCTTGTCGGACTCCTTTTTGCTCATGAACGGGCGCTTCACGAAGCGGCTCACCAGCCCCTCGCTGTAGTAGCCGCGCTTGCCCGCAGGATCGCTGAAGCACCACACGGAGTCTCCGGGGCTCACATCCAAGCTGAGAGGCAGCGGCACCAGCGGCTGCGCGGATTTCACCCTCAGAATGGCGCAGTCGGTACCGGGATTGCAGGCCAGCACCTCAGTGATGGGCAGGATGATATCCTCCTCCGTGACGGCCACCAGCCAGCCTTCCTTCATGTTTGGCGGTGGTGCGATCACGTGCGCGCAGGTGGCCACGGCACCGTCTGCCGTGATGGCATAGCCACCAGCCAGGTCGAGGTGCCAGCGGTCACATTTGGAGCACAGATAAAACTGCCCCACGCGGATGTGCGCCTGACGTGCCCGCTGCCAGCGCTCGCGTGGCGGGAGAGGCCTGGCATCCGCCGGAGGCAGCGCGATGTCGCAGGAGGTCTTCTCCGCCTGCTCCAGAGCCTTAGTCATCGACAGCAGTTCCGAAGCAGCCTGCAGCTTTTTGGCCTGCTCGGTGAGCGTGGCGTTGGGACGTGCCCCCCGCCCCTCCTGATATACCGGAACGCCGGGAGCCTGCGCACAGGCGATGCTGGCGGACGCCAGCAGGAACCAAAGGACGCAGGCGGTCTTCATAGGCGGCTCAGCCAATCTTTTCAGAGCCAAAGTGACCGCGCAGGGCTTCTGGAATCTTGATGGAGCCGTCCTCCTGCTGATAGGTCTCGACGAGCGCGACAAACAAACGCGCCAGCGCCGTGCCAGAGCCATTGAGCGTGTGCGGGATGCGGTTTTTGCCGTTTTCATCCTTGTAGCGCAGATTCATGCGACGGGCCTGATAGTCGCCAAAATTTGAGCAGCTGGACACTTCAAGGTAGGTCCCCTGCCCTGGTGCCCAGACCTCGATATCGTAGGTCTTGGCCGAGCCAAAACCAATGTCTCCGGTGCAGAGCTCGATCACGCGGTAGTGCAGACCGAGAAGCTGCAGCACCTTTTCCGCATTGGCGGTCAGGCTTTCCAGCTCGGCCATGCTCGTTTCCGGGGTGGTGATCTTGACCAGTTCGACCTTGTCGAACTGGTGCATGCGGATGAGGCCGCGTGTTCCAAGGCCAGCGCTGCCGGCCTCGCGGCGGAAGCAAGGGGTGTAGGCGGCGTAATTAACCGGCAGCTTTTCCAGCGGCAGGATTTCATCCCGGTGGAGGTTTGTCACCGGGACTTCGGCAGTAGGAATGAGATAGAGATCGTCCGTGGCGCTGTGATAGACCTGGTCTCCAAATTTGGGAAGCTGGCCGGTGCCCACGAGGCACTCGGACTTCACCAGCAGCGGCGGGCTGATTTCTTCGTAGCCATGCTGCGTGGTGTGCAGATCCAGCAGGAAGCTGATGAGAGCGCGCTCCAGGCGTGCACCTGCGCCGCGATACACGACAAAGGCGCTGCCGGAGATCTTGGCACCGGCTTCAAAGTCGATCATGTTGAGAGCAGCACCGAGTGCGGTGTGGTCTTTTGGCTGAAAGGCAAACGCGGGCTTCTCGCCCCAGATACGCACTTCGGGGTTTTCCTCGGCGCTGTGGCCCACAGGGCAGGCTTCATGGGGGAGATTGGGCAGACTGAGGAGCAGATCGCGCTGACGGACGTCTGCCGCGTCGGCTTCACGACCGATTTCCTCAATGCGATTGCCGATGCCGCGCACCTCCGCCTCGATGGCGCTGGTGTCCTCTCCCTTCTTCTTGGCGATGCCGATCTCCTTGCTGATGCGGTTGCGGTCGCCCTGGAGCTTCTGGCGCTCGGTCTCGGCGGCGCGGCGCTGGGTGTCGATGGAAATCACCTCATCCACCAAAGATACGAAGTCCCCGCTGCGGTTGGCGAGGCGCTGTTTGACCTGATCTGGGTTGTCACGAATGAGGCGGATGTCGAGCATAGGGGCGTGGAGGTTAGCGGGAGGTCTGGATTTGTCGAGTGCTTGAAGGAGGCATTGACAGCCGGGATGTCAGTCCGACCTTCCGGCTGTGATCTACCTCGACGCCAACGCCACCACGCCGGTCGATCCAGCAGTGCTAGAGGCCATGCTGCCGTATCTGCGCGAGCACTACGCCAACCCCTCCGCCAGCCATGCGGGCGGGCGCAGGGCGCGCCGAGCCATCGAGCAGGCGCGGGGACAGACGGCGGCGCTGATCGGCGCACAGCCAGAGGAAATCGTCTTCACCAGCGGCGGCACGGAGGCCATCAATGCCGCTCAGGCCTCCGTGCGCGAGCTGTGGCCGGACAAGCCGGAACTCATCATCACCGGCACGGAGCATGCCGCCGTCCAGGAATCCGCCCAGCGCTGGCAGGCCCGGGGCGGCAAAGTGGTGACAGCTCCCGTGCATCCAGATGGCCGAGTGGATCTCGATGCCCTGCGCAAGCTGGTGCGGCCGGGCATCACAGCGCTGGTCTCCATCATGTGGGCCAACAACGAAACTGGCGTCATCGCCCCGATGGATGAGATCGTGGCACTGGCCCACTGCGCCGGTGCCTTGGTGCACACGGACGCCGTGCAGGCGGCGGGGAAAATGCACCTGGATGTGCGTACGACGCCGGTCGATTTTCTCAGCCTGAGCGGGCACAAGCTGCACGCGCCCAAGGGCATCGGTGCGCTCTACATCAGCCAGCGCGCCCGGTTTGCTCCACTGCTCGTGGGTGGTGGGCAGGAAAACGAACGCCGTGGCGGCACGGAAAATGTGCCCGGAATCGTAGCCCTGGGAAAGGCCGCCGCACTCGCCGCCGAGCATCTGGCGGATGGCACCAAGGCCCGCATCAAGACCATGCGTGACCGCTTTGAGCATCTGGTGCATGCCGCCCTGCCGGAAACACGCGTGCACGGCTGCCCCACGCACCGCCTCTGCACGACCAGTTTTCTCTGCCTGCCTGAGACAGACGCCGCCGGAATGCTCATCCTGCTGGACAAGGAGGGAATCGCCTGCTCTGCCGGCTCCGCCTGCCACACTGGCGCACTGCATGCCTCCCACGTCCTGGAGGCCATGCAGGTGAGCGCCCGCGATGCCGCCTGCACACTGCGTTTTTCCTTCAGCCGCTTCAACACAAAGACCGACGCCGAAGCCGCCGCGCATGCCGTGATCGAATGCGCGCATAAAATGCGCGAGGCACAGTGCTGCGAGTTTGCCGTCATTTCCCACTGACCACCTGCCATGAAATTTCACCTGCCTCTGCTCATGCTGGCTGCTCTGTTGCTCTCCAGCTGTGCAGCCGGAGGATTGAGCCGCGCATTTTCCGGACAGTCGCTCACGCTCAGCTATGATGACTTTGGCACAGAGAAAATGGCCGCCCCATTTCTGGGACCGCGCGGGGCGCACACGGTCGTCATTGCTCATTATGGCTTTAGAAACATCACACCCGCCGGCCCCGAGGATGTGCGCTATGTGAATGTGCTGCAGAGTCTGAACTACCTGCGCCAGCAGGTGCGCAACCTGCCAGCGACTGCCGCCAATGAGCCGCTGCGCCAGCGGCTGCGCTCCACCTATGCCCGGCTCTACCCGCTGCAACTCAGGCGTTACAACACAGCGTTGAACGGCTCTTACCTTCAGCCTTTTGGCGGCCTGGACCGCAGGCTGATGCTTCCAGCTCTGCCGCCGCCGGAAATTTGATGCCTCAGATGCGGGATTGAGATTGCCTCATTTAGCAGCTAAGCATGGAGTCTCATGGCTCACCGCTTTACCTGCACCGAACGCGTCCAATTTTCCGACACCGACATGGCGGGCATCGTCCATTTCTCCAATTTCTTCCGCTACATGGAGCGTGTGGAGCATGGCTTTTTCCGCAGCCTCGGTTTCTCCATCGTGGACCCGCTGGAGGAAGGGCAGGAGCGCGTAGGCTGGCCGCGTGTGCATGCCTCCTGTGACTACATGGCGCCGCTGAGGTTTGAAGAGGAGTTTGAGTGCGAGCTCATCGTGGAGGAGGTGCGCAGCAAGGTCATCCGGCACTTGATACGCTTTTGGAAGAAAGACGGCACCCTGGCCGCCGAAGGCCGAATCACCGCCGCCTGCGTGCGCAAAGACCCGGCCACAGGCCAGATGAAGGCCGTGGCCATTCCACAGCGCTTTGTGGACAAGATCGAGGCCGCTCCGCCGGAGATGCTCAAGAGACCGGAGAAAATCATCCCAGGCTAAACCACAAATCCATGACTGAGCGATCCGCCTACTCAGCAGCAGATCCCGCCAGCCGACAAAAAGTGAACAAAGCCGTTGTGACAGGCGTTTTTCAAAGGCACTTCATAGTCCTACTCCCCACCTCAACGTGAACTCCAGCCCCCCAACCAAAACCATGCAGACCTGGCTCATCTATGCTCTCCTCACCGTGCTCTCCTGGGGTGTTTATGGCGTCATCCTTCACGCCGCACGCTCCAAGATGCCGATGGGTGCTGAGACGCCCAATGCCAGCCTCAAGGCCTTTCTTTTTGTCTGCATCGCCTACGCGCTGATCGGTGTGGTGACGGCATTTGTGCTGAAGGCCCGTGGCACCAACTGGAGCTTCACCGGCGAAACCGGCAATGGCATCCCGCTCAGCCTCGTGGCCGGCATGGCCGGTGCCTTGGGCGCGCTCACACTGGTGCTGGCTCTGGGTGCAGCAGCCACTCCCATCATCAAAGGTGGCGGCGGTTTCGGTGTGGCAGCAGCTGCCGCAGTGATGCCCATCGTCTTTGCCGGCGCCCCCATTGTAAACACCATCACTGCGATGCTGGTGCATCCGCCGGAAGGCGGCTTCAAATCACTGCCCCTGCCCTTCATCATCGGCTGCGTCATGGCCGCCAGTGGTGCCTTCCTTGTGGCCAAGTATGCACCGTCCAACACCGGTGCCGCCGCCCATGCTCCTGCAGCCTCCAAGCCTCACTGATCCAAGATGGCGCGACTGCTTCTTTTCGACATTGACGGCACGCTGATCGACAGCAACGGCGCAGGCGGCGCGGCTATTCTGGACGCTGCGGAAGACCACTTCGGCATCAAACGCGAAGAGCTTCCGCCGCTCCATCTGGCCGGAGCCACAGACCCAGCCATCGCCATGGATGTGTTTGGCCACATGAACCGCGAGCACACCCCTGCGGAAATCACAGCGTTTCTGGACCGCTATCTTTCACACCTGCAGCGTCGTTTGCAGGCGGCGGACTTTTCCGGCTATACCCTGCCTGGAGTGACTCAACTGCTGGAGGCTCTGCGCGGCGAAAGCGCGGCGCATCTGGGCCTGCTGACCGGCAACATCAAGCGCGGAGCAGTCATCAAGCTCTCCCGTCATGGACTCTACGAGCACTTCATTGAGGGTGGTTTTGGCAGCGATCACCATGACCGCAACCAACTCGGTCCCGTGGCACTGGGCCGCATGCAGGACGCCACCGGAACCACGTATGACATCAGCGATGTCATCGTCATCGGTGACACGCCCAAGGACATTCGCTGTGCGGAGGCCTTTGGCGCCAAATGTCTCGCCGTGGCCACCGGCCAGTATTCGCATGCCGAACTCAGCGCCTTCAATCCCTGGCGCTGCGTGGAGTCGTTTGCCGATGTGCCGGCGACGGTGGAACTGCTGCTGCGAGACTGATTTCTCATGAGCGCCACCTCTGACGCCACGCGTGCCATGCGGCTCTCTCTGGCCGTGGGCTTCCTGATGCTCGTGCTCAAGGTGGGCGCCTATGTGCTGACCGGATCTGCGGCCATTCTGGGCGATGCAGCAGAGTCCGTCGTGCATGTGGCAGCCGTCATGTTTGCCGCCTTCAGTCTCGGTCTGCTGAACAAGCCGGCGGATGAAGACCACCCGTATGGGCATAGCAAGATCGCGTTCTTCTCCGCAGGGATCGAGGGCGGACTGATCATCGTGGCAGCTCTCTTCATCATCTATGAATCCGTGCGCCGCCTGCTGCTGCACCTGCCGCCCGCCAATCTGGACAAGGGCCTGGCACTGACTGCGCTGACCATTGCCATCAATGCGGCGCTCGGCGCGTATCTCATCCGCACAGGAAAAAAGCAGGGCTCGCTGATTCTCGAAGCGAATGGCAAGCATGTGCTGACAGATGTGTGGACCAGCCTGGGAGCCATCGCGGGCCTTGGTCTTGTGGCCCTGACCGGCTGGCACAGCTGGGACTCCATCTGCGGCCTGATCATGGCCGCCAACATCATCTGGACCGGCTACGGGCTCATGCGCCAGAGCGTCGGCGGCCTGATGGACACGGCCGATGCCAATCTCAATGCCGCACTGGACGCCGCACTGCGCCGCGAGACGGAAAAGCATGGCCTCAAATTTCACGCCCTGCGCCACCGCGATGCCGGAGAGATGCACTACGTGGAGGTGCATCTGCTTTTTGACGATGACATCATGCTGCGCGACGCACACCGCATCGCCACTGAGATCGAAACCGCCGTGCAGGCCAGTGTGACCAACCCCGTGCTCATCACCACGCATCTCGAATGCCAGGGCGACCACGATGAGCTGCACCAGCATGGCGAATCAAGCGATCCCCACCGCATCCGCGCATGATCCCGCTGGATGCCCATGCACTGCAGAACGACGCACCCTCATGGCACGTCACGGTGCTGGACGAGACAGGCTCCACCAGCGACTGGCTAAAGCAGAACGCCTCCACTCTGCCGGTAGGTACGGTGGTGTTTGCCGAATCCCAGACCGCTGGCCGGGGCAGGCGTGAGAACCGCTGGCTGGCACCGCGAGGGAAGGACCTGATGTTTTCCCTGCTGCTAAAGCCCGACGTGTCTCTGGACAAGTGGCCGCGCATCACCACGCTGGCGGCACTGGCCCTCTGCAAGGCCATTGAAGCAGAGCTGCCGCTGGAGCCACGCATCAAATGGCCGAACGACATCTACCTGCAAGGCCGCAAAGTAAGCGGCCTGCTGGCGGAAACCGTCACTGCCCGTGACGGCATGCGGATCGTGCTGGGCATAGGCCTGAATGTAAACGCGCTCAATTTCCCACCCGAGCTGAATGCCACCTCCCTGCTGCGGGAGCTGGCCAGCCCCGTGCTGCATGAGATCGACCGCAATGCGCTGGGCAGCCGCCTGCTGAGCTCTCTGCATGCTGAATTTGACCGGATAGACGATGACTACTGCGAAGCTGTCTCGGAGGTGCGGGAACGCAGCTGGCTCATCGGCCGGCAAATTCGCTGCCGGATGGAAGGCCGCACTGTGCATGGACGTGTGCTCGATCTGAATGAGGAAGGCCATCTCATCCTAGCACTGCCTGACGGCAGCAAACTGACGCTGACAAGTGCTGAAGAAGTGCGCGACAGCAGCGCATAAGCTAACCAGCGCGCATTACTAAGAAATAAATCTTAGTAATACAATGCCGTCTAAATTCTACACTTGAGTATTTAGCTTGATCCGCTTTAGGGTGTCCAGTCCCCAACGGTACTCCTTCCCCATGAGTGATGATGCAAATCCCCCGGTCTCTGAAGAGGAAAACATGATTGAGCCCTCTGCTTTTCCATCCCTGGAGGAAATGGCGGAACTGCTGCCCCAATATGAATTTCATAGTGTGCTGGGCGTCGGCGGCATGGGGGCTGTCTATCTGGCCCGACAGCCGACCCTGGACCGCTGGGTGGCCATCAAGCTGCTGCCGGTCTCCGCAGCCCAAAACGAAGAGGATGCCCAGCGCTTCATCACGGAAGCAAGGTCCATGGCCAGGCTCAGCCATGCGAACATCGTAGCGGTGTATGACTTTGGCCAGACAGCGCAGGGGCATCTCTATCTTGTCATGGAGTATGTGGACGGACTGGATCTGCATCGTCTTATCCACAGTGAAGAACTGACGCTGGAGCGCATCCGCAGCCTCATTCCCCAGCTGTGCGATGCTCTGGAGTACGCCCACACCCACGGCATCATCCACCGCGACATCAAGCCCGCCAACATCCTCATCACTTCCAACTGGCAGCCCAAGGTCGTGGATTTTGGCCTGGCCAAGGATAGAAACAGCGAGACAGCCGATGTGTCTGAATATGGTACTCCCGACTATGTAGCGCCAGAACGCATGCGACCAGACGCCCAGGTGGACCACCGCGCGGACATCTATGCCCTGGGTGTGGTGATTCATGAAATGTTTACCAGGCTGACTCCTCGCGCCGCAGGTGCTTCCGCCGGCCAGGGAATGCCACCGGAATATGCCAGCATCGTGAGCCGATGCCTGATGGCCGACCCTGCGCGTCGCTTTCAGAGATGCGGAGAGATCAAGGCCTTCCTCAATGCCGCCGCCATCGCTGCAGCAGCCCCGGCTCCGCAGGTGCATCGTGCACCGCCGCCACAGTTGCAGGCCAGAATCCGCCAGCCGGGATCCCCCCCGGTCAAAGTGCGTCAGGGCATGCCTGGATGGGTGTGGGCGGCGGCCTGCATCGCCCTGCTGGCAGCAGCAGGCGGCTGGGTACTCAAACAGCAGCAATCATCGAAAGCTCAGAGCAAGGCGCAGGCAGAATCGAACCCTGCATCAGCACCTGAATCCACAACACCCGGCACCACCTCTCCGGCCCCCACGGTGGTCAGTGATACTCCCCCGGGTCCTTTCAAGCCGCCCGCCGGGGATTTCTCCATTCTCAAACGCCTCAGCGGTCACCGCGAGCTGGTTTACTCATGCGCTGTGCTGTCCGACCAGCGACGTGCGGTTTCCGGAGGGCATGATGATACGCTGATCCTCTGGGATGTGGCCACAGGTGCAACCATCAAGCGCTTCCCATCCCCTGTGGGAGACATCCACGGCATTGAGGCTGCCGCGGATGGCCACCGCATTCTGCTGTACTCCTTCCGCACTCAGCAAGTGGCGGTGTTTGACATTGATCAAGGAAAAGCCATCGCCAGCATCAAGGCACCAGACAACCGACTGACACTCGCCACCTGGGCGGCTGATCAGAAGAGCGCGTACCTGCTGTGCAACAAGCCCAACGGTGGCGTCTATGTCTGGGACCTTTCACAGGATGGAGTGCTGAAGCAGTTCTCAGAATGGCCACGCGCAGCCTACTCCATCCTCACCCTGCCAGCACAACCGCCTGAAAACACGCCGCAGCTTCTGGTGGTGGGCAGCACCATGAAGCCCAATCCAAATCCTGGGCCAAACTCCACCCAGAGCCTCGTGATGGACAAGCCCTGGGCCGCGCTTTTCACCGAACCCGGGCACCGCATCATCAAAGATCTGCCGGATTATACGAACATACGAAACCGCATGTCTCTCTCTCCGGATGGCAGCACGATCCTGGCTGGCCAGGGCAGTCTTTTTCTATTGGATGTGCCGGCGCTCACCACGCGCTTCACCATGCCTGTCACAGGAAACATCGGCTGTAGTGCCAGTGCATGGGCGGCGGCCGGTCGCCTGATCATCGCCGCATACGCCGACGGCAGCCTGCGAATCCGCGAGGCAGAAACAGGCGTGGAACTGGCCACCTTGAGGACGGAGCTGCGCGCCAATGCGATCAAAATCTCCCAAGATGAATCCTGGATGCTGGTCTCGGCCTTTCCGCTCGATGTCAGAAACCCAGGACCGAATGATTTTGACGTTCTAGTCATCCGTCTGCCAGAGCTGAATAAACTGGGGTCAGATCAAAGCTTCCGAAACCTGGCCAAACGCCAGAACGGCATGCTGGAGAAATTCGACCCCGAGCTGGCGGCATTGCGTGCCAAAACGATTCCGAACGACTCCCTGGCCAACGATGATCAGGTGCGGCTCCAGATCAAAGACCTCGCCAGCAAGTACGGCGCAGCCTTGAAGCGGACAGCAGCCACTGCACCGCCGAATGACCAGCAGGCCATGCTCAGGGAAGCGGATGCCATAGCCAGCGGCCAGCCCGTGCCAGATCCCTCATCTGACGCCAGCACCGCAGGAGAGCACAAGCGCCTGCGTGTCATCTACCGCCAGCAAATCTCCCAAATGGAGCAGCGCCGCTCCGAAACCCTCAACACCACCTTCAAAGCCCTGGAGGCCGCTGTGCAGCCGCTCTCCGCGAGCCGCCAGCAAAGCGGTGACAGAATGGGGCAGGCGCGCTGTGCCACACTGCTAGCCAGTCTGGCCATGCCCAAAGCCTTCTCGACCTTTGCGCCCACATCCGTCGCAGTCAGCAATGTCGAAAAAAGTCCTCCTGCTCCGCAGAACATGGCTGCTGTGACACCTCCCGTGGCCCCGCCTCGCACACCAATGCCTGCCGCCTCGGCCGCCAAAGCCCCCTTCGCCAGCAATGTGAGGCTGGAGGTCGCCATTGGGCGGCCCTCGAAGATCGAAGGCGGTGACTTTGACGACGAAATGCAGGTGATGAACCCGCGTGTCAAACTGACCAACAACTCCACCTCTCAGAGCTACGACGGCTACACGGTCAATTTCATGCTGCTGGGAGAAAGCACCATCGACATGAAGGTCTTCAAGGTGCTGCAGCGCGTGGATTTCGCCGTAAACCTGCCTGTGAGGCAGACGTTTGAAAACAAGCTCCCCAGCGTCACCACCCAGTATGACACCACCGGGGCCAAATTTGGCTATAAGTACTCAGGCTGGGTGGTGCAGGTGATCAGCCCGCAGGGGGAGATTGTCTTTACCAAATCCACCTCGGCGACCGTGGAAAAACTGCCTGATCTGGTGAAGACACTCAAGGCGGACCAGTGCTACGATAAAAAGCTCACTGCCGTGGGCGAGCCGGTGCTGCGGTTTTGAGCCAGCTGCGGCCGGACGGCTGTGTTCTTGATTGAACTGCCCGCCACCTCAGACTATGAGGCAGGCCGCCCATGTTCCGCGCCCTACTCACGTCCCGTCTCCAAGCAGCCTTCTCCTCCGCAGGCATCTCCCTGCCCGAAGGGTTCACTCCAGGCGTCGTCATCGCATCCGACACCCGCTTTGGCGACTACCAGAGCAACGCGGCAATGATTCTGGCCAAGCAGCTGAAGATGAATCCGCGGGCGCTGGCAGAGCAGATCAAGGCGGCGCTGCAGGTCGAAGACCTGTGCGAAAAAGTGACTGTGGACGGCCCCGGCTTCCTGAACCTGACACTCAGCCCTGCCGCACTGGCGCAGAGACTTTCCCTCATCGTCAAAGATGATCATGTGGGAGTGCCGCCCGTGGAGCAGGCTAAGACCATCGTGGTCGATTTCTCGGCGCCCAACATCGCCAAGCCGATGCATGTGGGCCACATCCGCAGCACCTTCATCGGCGACTCGCTGGCCCGTGTGGCACGCTTCATCGGCCACAAGGTCATCACCGACAACCATGTGGGCGACTGGGGCACGCAGTTTGGCATGATCATCCACGGCTGGAAGACGCAGCTTGATCAATCGAAGCTCAAGGCGGACCCGATTCATGAGCTGGTCAGCGTTTACAAGGCGGTGAACGCCGCCACCAAGGCCGACGAAGCCGTGCTGGAAACCTGCAAGGCGGAGCTGGTGAAGCTGCAGCAGGGCGATGCGGAAAACCTCGGCATCTGGAAGGAGTGCGTGCGCCTCACCCTGGAGCAGTTGGAAAAAGTGTACGGTGCACTCGACATCAAGTTTGACCACTACCTCGGCGAAAGCTTCTACAACGACGCCCTGGCCCCGCTGGTGGCCGAAATGCTCAATCAGGGCATCGCCACCATCAGCGACGGCGCCACCGTGGTCTTCAGCGATGGCAGCGTGAAGCCGGAGAACGACCCATTCCTGATTCGCGAAAAGGACGAATGGAAACCCGCGCCGTGCATCATCCGCAAAGGCGATGGCGGCTTCCTCTACGCCACCACGGATCTCGCCACCATCGACTACCGTGTGAAGGAATGGAAGGCCGACGAAATCTGGTACGTCGTCGGCGCCCCCCAGCAGCTGCACTTCCGTCAGGTCTTTGCAGCGGCACAACGTCGCGGTGTCACCACCAAGATGATCCACATCGCCTTTGGCAGCATCCTCGGTCCCGACGGCAAGATGTTCAAAACCCGCAGCGGCGAAACCGTCGGCCTGCTCGAAGTGATCGACGAAGCCATCGAGCGCGCCCGTGCCGCCGCCGATGAAAAAGAGCAGGGTCTCAGCGATGCCGAGAAGGACGAGATCGCCCGAATCATCGGTGGTGGATCGGTCAAATACGCCGAACTGAGCCAGAACCGCCTTACCGACTACAAATTCAGCTGGGACAAAATGCTGTCCCTGCAAGGGAACACCGCGCCCTACCTCATTAATGCCTACGTGCGCACTCGCTCCATCTTCCGCAAGCTGGATGGCCAGGTGACTCTGACGGATGACATTGCCATCACCGAGCCCGCCGAGCGTGCCCTCGCGATGAAGCTGGCTCAGTTTGCCGAAAACTCCCACGACATCCTCGACGACCACCGCCCGAACCTGCTGGCGAACTATCTCTACGAGCTAGCCTCTGCCTATCATGCCTTCTTCGAAGCCTGCAACGTGCTGCGTTCCGAAGGCACGGTGCGCAACACGCGCCTGACGCTCTGCGAAGCCACCGGCCGCGTGCTCAAGACCGGCCTCGGCCTGCTGGGTATTCAGACGACGGAGAGGATGTAGGACGTCGGCAAAGCGGCTGAAAATTTGGAAGAAGCGGCCTGTGCACGGAGTTTTCGCGCATCATGCGCGCACTCGTCTTTTTCCTGTCTCTAAATCTGACCGTCACAGTCTTTGCAGCCCAGGAACTCGCTTTCCCGGGCGCAGCAGGATTCGGCGCTTTCGCCAAAGGCGGAAAAGGCGGAAAAGTCATCGAAGTCACCCGGCTGGATGATGATCTCAAAAATCCACCGGAGGGATCCTTCCGCTGGGCCGTGCTGCAGGAGGGACCGCGCATCGTGAAATTCCGCGTGGCGGGCACCGTTGTGCTGCAGGACGCGGTGGAGATCAGGGAGCCGTTCATCACCATTGATGGTGTCGATGCTCCAGGCATGGGCGTGTGTCTGCGGGGCGGGTCGCTGGAGTTCAGGGACACGCATGACATCATCGTGAGAAACATCCGCGTGCGGCTGGGGGATGAGACGACGAAGCGCAAGAACCGAGAGCGGCACCTGAAACGGCCGGAGCACTCGAACGCGCTGGATTGCATTGGCCTCACCCGCTGCCGGGATGCGATCATCGACCATGTCTCCACCTCCTGGAGCTGCGACGAGCTTTTCAGCGTGGTACACTGCCAGAATGTGACGGTGCAGTGGTGCCTGCTGGCCGAGCCGCTGAGCAACCCAGAGCTGCATCCCTATGGGGACAACCACGCCTTCTGCTTCAACTCCAGCGCGGACACGATGAGCGTGCACCACTGCCTCTTTGCCCGCTACGTGATGCGTGGCCCGCAGTTTGAAGCCAATGACATGCGCAAGGGGGACGACTACGAGGTGCAGATGGAGGCGGTGAACAACGTCATGTTTGACTACCAGAAATCGGGATCTCGCTACACCACCGGAATCGAGGACCACAAGGACGAGGCCACGCCCAAGGGCTATGCCTTTCAGTTCATCGGCAATGTGTACCTGGGCGATCCGGAGCGCGATGCCATCTCGGCAGTGATGAAGCATGGCGTACACCCCGGAGTGCGTGCTTTTGTGGCAGAGCGCGAGCAGGTGCAACTCAGTGACACCAAGGGGCGTGAGAATCTGATGGAAGATGCCCTAAAACAGCTCCAGGGAGCGCCCCTCTTCACCTCCCCTGCTCCAATTCAGCCCGAAAAGACCGAGGAGGTGCTGCGCCGCGTGCTGGAAAGCGCAGGCTGCTCCCACAAGCGCGATGCCGTGGATCTGCGCATCGTATCCGACGTCCGCGAAAAACGATTCCGGAAGGTCGTGCGCTCGCAGGATGAGGTAGGTGGCTGGCCCGGACTGACGGAGTAAGGAATCGCTGGCATGCCTGCCATTCGTCATTCATCATTCAGCCTCCGTCATTCCAGCCATGCCCGTCCCACTTCTCGACGTCAACGCCCAGAACCTGCCCCTCGAATCCGAACTCCAGGCCGCCTTCACGCAGGTGCTGCACCATGGCAGGTTCATCATGGGACCGGAATTGGAGACCTTTGAAAAGGAAGTGGCCGAGATGGTCGGCGTGAAGCACGCGCTGTCTGTCTCCTCAGGCACGGATGCCCTGCTGCTGGCCCTCATGGCGCTTGACATCAAGCCCGGGGACGAGGTGCTCTGCCCCAGCTTCACCTTCTTTGCCACAGCGGGTGCGGTGTCGCGTCTGGGTGCCGTGCCGGTCTTCACTGATGTGTGCCCGACCTGCTTCAACATGGATGTGAACGACGCGCGGAAGAAGATCACCGCCAAGACCAAGGCGATCATTCCCGTGCATCTCTTTGGCCAGTGCGCTGACATGATCCCCATCCTGGCCCTGGCCAAGGATCACGGGTTGAAAGTGATCGAAGATGCCGCGCAGTCGATCGGCGCCAAATATCGCGGCACGAGCAGCGGCACGATGGGCGACTTTGGCACCTACAGCTTCTTCCCCAGCAAGAACCTCGGCGGCTTTGGTGACGGCGGCATGCTGGTGACGAATGATGACGGTCTGGCTGAATACGCCCGCGTGCTGCGTGTGCACGGCGGCAAGCCAAAGTACTACCATCACTACGTGGGCGGTAATTTCCGCATGGACACGCTGCAATGCGCCCTGCTGAGCGTGAAGGTGAAGCGATATGCCCAGTACACCGCAGACCGCCAGCGCAATGCAGCCCACTACATTTCAGAACTGGCCAAGCTCCCCGGCGTGGTGCAGGCGGACCCCGCGCACTGCAAATGCGTAACCTCCCAGGACGAGTGGCTGGTGGCGCAGAATGCCAAGATCGTGCTGCCTGTCAGCTACGCGCACAACGAGCACATCTGGAATCAGTTCACCATCCGCGTACTCGGCGGGCGGCGTGACTCCCTGCGCGACCACCTGGTGGCAAAGAAGATCGGCTGTGACATCTACTACCCCGTCACGCTGGATCAGCAGAAGTGCTTTGCTGATCTGCCTGCGGCGTCGCTCTCAGGCTGCGAGGTGGCTCACCGCGTGGCTGGCGAAGTGCTCAGCATCCCGATCTACGGAGAGCTTACTGAAGCCCAACGCCTGGAAGTGGTGGCCGCCATCCGCGAGTGGCTGGCGTGAAAAAATCGCCAAGGCTAAGCAGCCGCACGGGTGGCCCAGAGCGTCATCCCACAGGGTTATTGGTAGCCGCTTGCCTCTTACCTCGTTTATGTGGGCCATTTTGCCCACATCTGCCTTTTAAAAGGGCTCGATAGATTCGAGCCCCTAGCGGGTCGCCATCAGGGCTTTACTGGAGCTGGAGTGGCGGGAGCCGAAGGTGCAACTGGAGCAGGGGCTGCGGCAGAAGGAGCAGGTGCTGCTGGAACTGGTGCCGGTGCCGAAGGCACGGGAAGCGGTGCCGGAACGGCAGGAGCAGGGACTGGAGTAGGAGCTGAAGGCTGCAAAGCAGGTGCTGGGGCTGCAGGAGCAGCCATGGCAGGAGCCGCTCCCTGAGGAGCGAGAGTGGCACGAAGGCCGCTTTCAGCAGAGTTGAGCTTGATGTTCGGCACGCCGGGAATGGCGGCTGCAGCAGGCTTGGGCTCGACTTTCGGAGCCGGTGGAGGATCGACTTCTTTAGTAGGAAGCGAAGCGGCGATCCAGCCAAGGCGGTTCTGGCTGATGCTCTGATACTCCTGTGCGTCGGGGAACTTGGTGGCGAGGTCTTCGTAAGCCTTCTTGGCTTCGTCGGCCTTGCCCTGTGCCCAGAACAGATCTCCGAGGCGCACCTGCGCCAGAGGAGCAGCCTCGCTGGAGGCAAACTCATTCACGATGCGCTCAAAAACGGACTGAGCCTCCTTGCTTTCGCCCATGGCGTCGAGCTTGGTGCCAAGCCCCAGCAAGGCGAAAACGGAGAGCGGACTGCTGGCATTCTTGGAGGTGAACTCCTTGAGAGCCTCCACAGCGGATGATTTCTTGTTCTGATCCCATAGCAGGTCCGCCTTCAGCAGCAGAGCGTTGGAAGCAGCATTGGTGCCGGGGTAGCGGGAGATCACGAAATCACAGTCTTCCACCGTCTTCGCAGCCGTGAAGGCTTCAGCTGCCTCGTTGGCCTTGAGGGTGTTCTGGTGCTTGATGAAGCCGAAAGCAATGATCCCGGCCACCACAATGATGAAAAGCCAGACGATCTTGCGGAGGTTGTCCTCCATGAACTTTTCCATGCCGGTGGCCGGAAGTTCCTGGGAAGCGTAGTCGAGTTGGGACATAGGAGGTTGGTTTTGGAGAATCGGGTGAGCGGATGGCTCAAAGGGTAACAAACATCGAATGACGAGGGCTGTCGTGGCAGTTCAAGGGTTCCGCCACCGGGCCTCTCGTCATTCAGATTTCGTCATTACGGGGCTCACGCTCCCACTTTCGCACGGGCTTCGTCAGCCAGAGCGGTGGAGAGATAGCGCTCGCCGGTGGAGCAGGCGACGGTGACGATCAGCTTGCCGGCGTTTTCAGGACGCTTGGCCACTTCGATGGCGGCGCAGACGTTGGCCCCGGTGCTGATGCCGACTAGGATGCCCTCCTCCTTGGCCAGGCGGCGGGCCATGGCAAAAGCGTCGTCATTGCTGACCTTCACGCACTCCGTGATCTGCGCGTTTCCAGCGCTGTCTTTCAGGTGTAGGTTGATCGGGACGAAGCCTGCACCAGTGCCCTGGATCTTGTGCGGTCCGGGCTGCACGGGCTGGCCGGCCAGAGTCTGATTGATGACCGGGGAGGCCTCAGGCTCCACGGCGATGGCGGTGAAGCTGGGCTTGCGGGGCTTGATGACTTCCGTCACACCAGTGATCGTACCGCCCGTGCCTACAGCTGCCACGAGGATGTCGATCTTGCCATCGGTGTCGGCCCAGAGCTCTTCAGCGGTTGTTTTTGAGTGGATGGCCGGATTGGCGGGGTTTTCAAACTGCTGCGGCATCCAGGCGTTCGGCGTGCTGGCCACGAGCTCGGTTGCCTTGGCGATGGCACCCTTCATACCCTGAGCACCGGGGGTCAGCACGAGCTCAGCACCCAGCAGGGCGAGCAGTGTGCGGCGTTCCAGAGACATTGTCTCAGGCATGGTCAGGATGAGCTTGTAACCTTTAGCGGCGGCGACAAACGCAAGAGCGATACCGGTGTTGCCGCTGGTGGGCTCGACAATGATGGTGTCCGGCTTCAGGATGCCGCGCTTTTCAGCGTCCTCGATCATGGCCATGCCGATACGGTCCTTCACGCTGCCAAGCGGATTGAAGAACTCGCACTTCAGAGCGATCGTGGCGTTCAGCCCGGCGGTCACTTTGTTCAGCTTCACCAGCGGTGTTTTGCCGACGGTTTCGACGATGTTGTTATAGATGCCCATGATGAGTTTGGAGTTAGCGGTGGAGATGCCGGGAATGCCGGCGCAGATGCAGGATTAGTGCTGATTGCAGAATTCTTCGAAGCGGTCCATGCCTGCATTGATGACGTCCAGGCCGGTGGCGTAGCTGAAGCGCACGGTGTGCTCAGCACCGAAGGCCACGCCGGGGACGATGGCGACCTTCTGCTTGCTCAGAAGCTTCTCGCAGAAGTTCACGCTCTTGATCTGCGTGGGCTCGATGTCCACCAGGAAGTAGAAGGCACCCATGGGCTCCACCACGCGGATGTTCTTGATGTTGTTCAGACGGCCCAGCATGTACTGGCGGCGCACGTCGAACTCATCGCGCATGTCGCTCACGATCTGCTGATCCATCTGCAGGGCGGCCAGGGCGCCGTACTGGGCAAAACTGGTCGGATTGCTGGTGGTGTGGCTCTGGATGGTGTCGATGGCGTCGGCGATCTTCTTGGGAGCGGCGGTGTAGCCAAGGCGCCAGCCGGTCATGGCGTAGGCCTTGGAGAAGCCGTTGATGGTGATGGTGTGGTCGTAGATCTCCTTGCTCAGGGAGGCGATGCTGACGTGCTCGTGGCCGCCGTACACCAGCTTTTCATAGATTTCGTCAGAGAGGATCACGATGCCCTCGCCCACGGCGATTTCAGCCAGAGCCTTGAGCTCGTCGCGGCTGTAGATGGAGCCGGTCGGGTTGCCAGGAGTATTGAGGATGATCATCTTGGTCATCGGGGACATGGCGTCCTCGAACTCCTCGGGGGTGAGCTTCCAGCCGTTTTCGCGCTTGGTTTCCACGATCACGGGGATGCCGCCGACGATACGCACCATTTCAGGGTAGCTGGTCCAGTAGGGAGCGGGGATGATGACCTCGTCTCCGGGATTCACGCAGGCCAGGATGGCGTTGTAGCAGGAGTGCTTGGCACCGCAGTTCACGCTGATCTGGGAGGGGTCATACTGCACGTTGTTGTCCACCATCAGCTTGGCGGCGATGGATTCGCGCAGTTCCAGAATACCGGCGCTCTCGGTGTAGCGGGTCTTGCCGGAGTTCAGAGCCTCAGTGGCGGCGGCGATGATGGGGGCGGGGGTGTTGAAGTCGGGTTCACCGGCACCAAAGCTCAGCACGTCAACACCCTGCTTCTTCAATGCCTTCGCCTGGGCGGTGATGGACAGGGTCATTGAAGGGGCGACTTCGGCGATGTTCTTGGCAATAAAATCCATGGTCAGGTGTGGTTGAACGGGTGAAAAAGCTGGGGGGCGGTCTATAAAGGCGGGGGCGGGAAGTTTGTCAATCATTCCTCCCACCACCGCCAAAGGGCGGCTTGTGCGCAGCGCAGGGCCGTTTTAGTCATGCAGTCCATGAATCAGCCACGCCCCAGACCCACCACCGCCCGTCAGCCAGCCGTCCCCATCCGAGGCATGGCTCTGGATGTACTGGGCGAATGGGCGGCAGGAGAGCGCTTTGCCGCCGACCTCATGGACCGCATGCAGCGGGACAACTATCTCAGCCAGCCCGATGCCGCCTTTTTGCGCGACATCGTGCTGACCACGCTGCGTAATCTCTCGCTGCTGGACCACTGGATCGCCGTGCTTACAGAGGACAAGCATCTGGACCACCGTAGCCGCTGGGGGCTGCGAATCGGCCTATGCCAGATATTGATTCTCAAGGTGTCAGAGCACGCAGCGGTGAATGAGACGGTGGCCGCCACCGGGCGTGCACGCAGCCTCATCAATGCCGTGCTGCGCCGGGCATGCCGGGAAGCCGAGTCCCTGCTGGCTCTGCCCGCCACGCTACCGCTGGAGACACGCACCTCCCACCCCAAATGGCTGATCCAGCACTGGCTGGGCCTGCACGGCGAGGCCAAAACCACCGCCCTCTGCGAGTGGAATCAGATCCCCGCCCCGATGTGCGCCCGGGTGAACCACCTGCACCCCGAGATGGCCGCTTCTGCGAATGATTTCATCGTCTGCGAACAGCTGCCGCGTAAGGAACTGAGTGACGGCAAAGTTTACATGCAGGACCCCAGCACCGCGCTGGCCCCGCGCCTTTTAGCCCCGCAGACCGGCCAGCGCGTGCTGGATGCCTGCGCCGCCCCTGGTGGAAAGACCGCCCTGCTGGCCCAGCTCATGGAAAACACAGGGGAGATCATCGCCTGTGACGTTTCCCCGGCACGCCTGCGCCGTCTGGAGGGAAATCTCCAGCGACTCCATGTGACCAATGCCCGGATAGAGCTGCACGACTGGATGGAACCTCAGATACCCGACTTTGCCGAAGCTGGCTTTGACCGCATCCTGCTCGATGTCCCCTGCTCCAACACCGGCGTGATGCGCCGCCGGGTGGATGTGCGGTGGCGCCTGCAGCCCGAGGATATTTCCGCCCAGATGGAAACCCAGTCGCAGCTGCTGAAAAATTGCCTCCGTGTTCTGAAGCCGGGAGGTATCCTCGTTTACAGCACCTGCAGCATCGAGCCTGCGGAGAATGAGCAGCTTGTGGAGAGCGTGCTTGAATCAACTCCTGGCTACGAGCTCGTCTCCACCCGCCGAAGCTTTCCACCCGAGGACCAGATGGATGGTGCCTTCGCGGCGGCGATCCGACGGGTATGAAGTTCGTGCGTGACATCTCCCCCTCTCTTCTCCAACAATCCGCCTCCTCATTTCTCATGAAATTCACCTCCTTCTTCCTCGCCCTGGCGCTTGCGGTTCCCGCCTCTGCTGCCGACGCCCCCAATGCAGCCGGTCTGCAGCTCTACAGCCTGCGCAGCCAGTTCAAGCTGCGTGGCGTGCCATGGACGCTGGACCAGGTGAAACAGTTTGGCATCAAGGAGGTGGAGCTGGCAGGCACCTATGATCTGACCGCTGAGCAGTTCAAAGCCGAGCTGGATCAGCGCGGCCTCAAGGCCATCAGCAGCCACTTCCCCTACGGACGCTATAAGAACGATCTGGACAACGTGGTGAAGGAGGCCAAGACCCTCGGCCTCAAGTACGCAGGCTGCGCGTGGATCGACCACAAAGACAGCTTTGACGAAGCCGAGTGCCGTGACGCCATCGCCGTTTTTAACAAAGCCGGCGAAGCCCTGGCCAAGGAAGGCATCACGATGTTTTACCACGCCCACGGCTTTGAGTTCGAGCCCTATGGCGACGGCACGCTGCTGGACCTCTTTCTACGCGAGACCAAGCCCGAATTCGTCTCCATGCAGATGGACATTCTCTGGATCATCTTCCCCGGCCAGGACCCGGTGAAGCTGCTGAATCAATACAGCGGCCGCTGGAAACTCATGCATCTCAAGGACCTCAAAAAAGGCGTGGCCACCGGATTCCTCACCGGCAAAACCGATGTGGAGAACGATGTCACGCTCGGCACCGGGCAGATGGACTGGCCCAGCATCTTTGCCGCTGCCCGCAAAAACGGCATTCAGCACTACTTCATCGAGGACGAATCCTCCACCTCACTGGAGCAGATTCCCCAGAGCCTGAAATTCCTGCGCAGCAACGGCTTCGAGTGATCTCATGCCTCGCCGCCTCCACGCCCTGGTCCTGCATGGCGTCTTCATCCTCTCGGGCATCTCGGCGCTGATTTACCAGCTCGTGTGGCAGCGTGCGCTGCTCACGATCTATGGCAGCAATGTCGAGTCCGTGGCGATGGTGGTGGCGGCCTTTCTGGCGGGGCTGGGTATCGGCAGCATTGTGGGTGGCTGGATCTCCAAGTCTGCCCGTGCGCCTCTGGTCCTGCTCTTTGGCCTGGCTGAGTTCGGCGTGGGGGCTTACGGCCTCATCTCGCTGAAGCTCTTTGATGCCGTGGGTGCCCTGACCTCGGTGCAGGCCCACGGTCTCACCACCGGGGCGCTGGTCTTTCTTCTCGTTTTTCTTCCCACCCTGCTCATGGGTGCCACACTGCCGCTGCTGGTGGCGCATCAAGTGCGGGATACTGCGCATGTGGGCCACAGCGTGAGCAGGCTGTATTTTGTGAACACCCTCGGGGCAGCGCTCGGGGCCTTCATCGCCGCGCGCTGGTTGCTCGGCAGCTTCGGCATGAGCGGCACCACGCACGTTGCCGCCTGCCTGAATGCCGCCGCAGCACTGATTGTGCTGCTCGCTTTGAGAAAGCCTGCCGCCGAGGCCGCAGGCCGTGGGAAGGAACCTGCGGCCAATGCGGGATGCGAGATTCCATTCCGCACAGCCTTGGTTTGGTCTGCGCTCTCCGGCTTTCTGGCGCTCTCCTGGGAGATCATCTGGTCACGGGTCTTCAACTTTGCCAGCGCCTCCAAGGCCCCGGTGTTTGGCTACATGCTTGGCAGCTACCTGCTCGGCCTCGCACTCGGGTCATTTTTGAGTCCTCAACTGCTGGCTCAAGCCGGCAAGCTGCGAGCCAGACTGGCACGCTGGGTGATGTTTTCCAGCGCAACGGGATTCATCGTGGCACCTCTCACCGCCATATTTGCCAGACATCTGTTCTGGGAGTGCGGGTATGTGTGTGTCGTCATCGCAGGAGCGCTGATCGGCCTCACATTCCCCCTGCTCTGCCACGCAGCGATTCCTCCCGGACAAAACACCGGCAGCCAGCTTTCAAGGCTCTATCTCGCCAACATCATTGGTTCTGGTGCAGGCAGCCTGCTCACGGGCTTTCTGTTCATGGAATGGATGGGCCTGCACCTGCTCAGCGTCCTGCTGTTCGCATTCTCGTGGCTTTGGGCGGAGGTCATTGGTCGTTTTGAATTCCCAAAACAACAGCGCTGGCTGCCGCTGTGCCTGATGGCAGTCAGCCTCAGTCCGTTTCAAAGCTTCTACGAGCGCCTGCAGTACAAAAACGAATTCGCCTACGGCATGCGCTTCGCGCAGATCATCGAGTCACGCCATGGTGTCATTACGGTGGACACCAGCAACGCAGTGTATGGCAATGGAGCCTATGACGGCATGATCGGCACCAGGCTGGAGCCGAAGTCCTGGCTCGTGCGCCCCTACTTCCTCTCCGCCGTGCGGGACCGCATTGAAAACGTGCTCGTCATCGGCGTGGCCAGCGGATCTTGGACGCAGATTCTCGTCAATCACCCGCAGGTTAAAAAGGTCACCGCGATCGAGTTGAGCCACGGCTACCTAGACCTCATCCGTGCACGCCCGGAAGTCTCCAGCCTGCTCGCCAACCCGAAACTCGAACTCGTCATCGACGACGGCCGCCGCTGGCTGCGCCAGCACCCCGGTGCGCGTTTCGACGCGATTGTGATGAACACCACGCATCACTGGCGCGAGTTTGCCTCAGCGCTGCTTTCGCGCGAGTTTTTGACCGAGGTCAAAGCCCACCTCACTCCCGATGGCATCGCCTTTTGGAACTGCACGGAGTCCCCGCGCGCCGCCCGCACGGGTATGGAGGTCTTTCCACACACGATGATGGTCATGAACCACTGCCTGGCCAGCAGCACACCGCTGGAACCGAACCGCGAACGCTGGATGAAAACCCTCTCCACCTACCGGATCGACGGCCAGCCCGTCATCGCTCCCGATCAGATCGAAGGCGTGCTCGAATTCCTCAAAGGTGAAGCCCTCCCAGTCCCCGGCGATATGTGGCACTGGTGTCGCCGCCCAGCCATGCAAGCCGCCTGGGGTGAGGCAAAAATCATCACGGATGACAATTTAGGGCATGAGTATCCCTAAGCAGCGGTTTGCATTCCCACTCTCTTAAGTTCATAAAGCGACATGCCTGCCATCGCCATCTCCCCCGGCACCATGATCGAACTCGTGCGTGAAACCGTGCTGCCAGATCTGCCTGCAGGCTTCAGTGCCGAGGCCGATTTTTTTGAGGCCGGGCTCGACTCCATGGGCGTGATGCAGCTGGTCATGTACCTGGAAGAGCGTTTTGGCAAAAAGGTCGACCCCACTGAGCTGAGCCGCGCCAATTTTCGCAGCGGCCTTGCCATGGCGGCGCTGGTGATGGGACAAGTGGCAGGCGCATGAAGACCGGCATTTCAGCAGTCCCCCCGTTTCCCATCACAGGCACCGATGGCTTTGTCGTGGCCCTGGATTATCTCTCGCGGTCTGCCGATGGCCGCGGCTTGGATGCACTGAGCGAAATTCAGGTATGCGGCGTGCCGGATCACGACCGCCTGCGCTGGCTTGCAGCCGAACTGCCAAGACGCCTGCCGCTGCTGCATGCCACGCTGCGAAAGAACGGCCTCTTTGGTGTGCCTTATTGGGAATGCACAGGCGAGGCAGCGGCGATTCCCATCGAGTTCCATCGCATCGCTGGCGTCGAAGGACCTGAGGCTTCAATGATAGAGTCTATTTCGACACTGCGCAGAAAACGCATGCAGGGCCGCCAGCGCACCACCCTGGGCCCGCCGCACATCCATCTGGACGTGGTGCGCACGAGTAGCGGGACCTGGTCCATTCTGATGAACTGGTCTCATCTGCTGCTGGATGGCACAGGCGTGGAGCTGCTCTTCAGGCACATGGATGAACTATGGAATGAGCCCCATGCCATTTCGCCAGTGCAGCCTGTGACACGAAACGACAAGCCATGGTGGAGGTTGTTTCAAGAGAGCGAAAGCTGCGGCACCCATCTCATGAACCTGGGAGCTGAACCTTTTGTCTCAGCAAGCCGGGGCAAAGTCGTCAGCGGGCGGCGCTGCTGCCTGTGGGAAACCTTTTCGAAGGAGGAAACAGCACGGATCAAGCTCACGCTCGGCAAGATCGGCGGCGACATGATGCGCACGTTTTTTTATGCCGGACTTGCAGCCCGCTGTCATCAGGTGGTCTTCCAGTCACGCGGAAATACGAACCTGTCATACGCCATAACCATGCCGGTGCAGCAGCGCCCGAAAGACAGCGCCGGACGCACTGCGATCTTCCAGAACCACATGTCGATGTTTTTCTACATCCTGAAGGATGCCGACCTGACCGATCTGGCCAAAGCGAGCAAAGCGCTAATGCGGCAACACATGGAGCATCTGAAACTCAAGCGGCACCTGTCCTTTAACTCCATGCAGCTTCTCACACGCTGCATGCCGGGAAAGACCATGCTGGATCTGGTGCGACTGGCCCAGCGCGGTGAAATCGCCTCCTGCTACCACGCCTACACAGGCAGCTTTGGTGAAGGCATGAGCTCGTTCTGCGGGGGCGAGATCCTCAACGCCATTCACATGCCCACGGTGAATGCGCCCCCTGGCAGCGGCCTCTTTGTGTCCGAGTGCCAGGACCAGCTCACGGTGACTGTGAGCTACCTCGACACCTGCCTCAGCGAATCCGAGACCGAACTGATGCGTGAGCGCTGGCGTTCTGATCTTCTCGGTGAATGATATGCCAATGAATCCAGACGTCCTCATCATCGGCGGTGGCAGCGCAGGCGTGGCGGCGGCTCTGGCCGCGGCACGTCAGGGCGCGGCCACACTGCTGGTGGAGCGCCACGGATTTCTGGGCGGCGCAGGCACGGCCTCGCTCGTGCATTCGTTCTGCGGATTGTACGATCTGCCGCCATCCCCCGATGCCGCCCCCCGCGTGTCCAATCCCGGCCTGCCAGCCGAGCTGGAGCGTGAGCTTCTGGCTCAAGGCATGGCTCATGGTCCGCTGCGCATGGGCAGGGTGGATGTGCTGCTGCACCAGCCTCAGCGTCTGGCTGGTTTCCTCGATCAATGGTGCATCAAACAGTCGGATCTGGAAGTGCTGCTGCACACCGAAGTCACCGGATGCGCTGTGGAGGCTAACCGTATCACTAAGGTGACGCTGCAATGCCGGGGCACATCGTTGCAGGTGCAGCCGCGCACGCTGGTGGATGCCAGCGGAGATGCCGTGCTGGCTGTCCACACAGGTCATGCCTTTGAAATGACACCGGCTCATGAGTTGCAGCGCCCGGCCTACATCGTCGGCATCGGAGAGATCGATGCCTCCACACTCAAGGGCGATGGACCGCTCAAAATCGCCGGCTGCCTGGCGCGGGCCATTCAGGAGAAAAAACTGCCCGCCTCCGCATCAGGTGCCCACTTCCGGGCCAGCCCGGCATCGGGCGAAGCCTTTCTCACGCTCGATCTCCCGGGGGACTCGCCAGACTGTGCGTTTGATTCCACGGACCCACGCAGCCTGACCTCGATCGAGATGCAGGGACGAGAGGTCACCCATGCCATCGTGGATCATCTGAAAGCAACTCTGGATGGCTTTGCCCGGGCACGAATCACCACCCTGCCCGTGCGTGCAGGCATTCGTGAAAGCCGTCGCTGGATCGGCGAGAGCATCGTCACCGAAGATGACATCCTTTCCAGCCGCAGCGGAGAGCTGTCAGTGGCAAATGCCACATGGCCCATCGAGCTGCGCGAAACCGCCCGCGGCCCGCGCCTTGTCTATCCGCATGAGCCCAAAGCCTGCGGCATTTCTCTCTCAGCTCTACGCGCACGTGATCTGCGGAATGTCTTCATCGCAGGCCGCTGCCTGTCCGCCACACACCGGGCGCAGGCAAGCACCCGCGTAATGGGCACAGCACTGGCCACCGGGCAGGCGGCAGGCATTGCAGCAGCATTGCCGGATCAGAACACCGCTCTCCTGGCATCACAAGTGCGAACGATTTTGAGCCAACTGCAACCAGCCAAGTGAACATCGTCGATCTCATCTTCTCACGCAGCACCGCCGCTCATCCGGCCATCATCAGCACCGAGCTGCAACTGAGCTACGGCGAGCTGGAAACGCGCATGAAAACCTGCGCACAGCGCATGAGCGCAGACTCCGCCTGGCCGCGAAAAGAGCGTCCCCGCATCGGCTTGAACGCACCCAGCAGCGCGGACTACATCGTGCTGGCCCTGTCCATTCTGCAGCAAAACGCCTGCTTTGTCCCTATTCCCAATGAGCTGACGACAGCGGAACGCGCGCAGCTTGCCAGATCAACCGCGCTGGATGCCATCGTGCATGCGCAAAACGCGGAGGAGTGGCGCATCGAGGCGGTGACTCATGATTCACCTCCAGCTTTTGATGAAGCAGTGCTTTCAGCACTGAACCCCGCCTTCATCCGCTTCAGCAGCGGCACCACGGGTGCCTCGAAGGGCATTGTCATCTCCCATGAAACGCTGCTGGCACGCATCACGGCGGCGAATGAAGGCCTGCGGATTGGGTCGCAGGACCGTGTGCTGTGGGTTCTGCCAATGGCGCACCATTTTGCGGTGTCCATCGTTCTATATCTTTACCACGGTGCCACAACCATCCTCGCACCGGCGAGTGATCCGAAGGTGATGATCGAGATGATGCGGTCCCACGGCGCCACGGTGATGTACGGCTCTCCCTACCACTACACCATGCTCTCCGGCCAGCCCGATGCCGCCAGTCTTGGCTCTCTGCGGCTGGCCGTGTCCACAGCGTTTGCCCTGACGAACGAAGTGGCTGAGCTGTTTGCCAGCAAGACGGGCCTGCATCTCACGCAGGGCATGGGCATCATCGAAGCCGGACTGCCGATCCTGAACCTGCAACACTCCAAGGACAAGCCAACCTCCATCGGGCAACCTTTGCCAGCCTTTGAAGTGAAGCTGGATGATGGCGAGCTGATGCTCCGCGGCCCGGGCATCTTTGACGCCTACCTGACCCCCTGGCAGCCGCGCGAGGCCGTGCTGCGCGACGGATGGTTCGCCACGGGCGACGTCGCCGAAGTGGACACGGACGGCTGCTACTACCTGCGCGGCCGGGTGCGCAGCGTGATCAATGTGGGCGGGCTGAAATGCTTCCCCGAAGAGGTGGAGGCTGTGCTGTGCAGCCATCCAGGTGTGAAAGCTGCGCGAGTGTCCGCACGCGCGCATCCCGCCCTGGGCGCCATGCCGACTGCTGACATCATCCCCCAGGATGCCTCTGCCCCTCCGGCAGTAATTGAGCTGAGAAAACTTTGCCAGGAGCGGCTCTCCGCCTACAAAGTGCCGTTGTTCTACACCTTTGTCACCGAGCTGCCGCTGACCGCCAGCGGCAAGCTCCGCCGCTACTGAATCCAGTCATGAGCCAGAATCCACGCATTGCCATTCTAGGTGCAGGGCCCGCCGGAAGCGCGCTTGCTGCGCTGCTCGCCCGTCAGGGCATCCAGTCGCTTGTTTACGATGATGAGAAGCGCCCGGCCATGCTCGTGGGCGAGTCGTTGATACCCGCCATCGTCGCAATCCTGCAGCGCATGGGCATCGAGGACAAAGTGGCCGCCATCGCACAATTCAAGCCCGGTGCCAGCTTCATTCATCATTGCGGTACGCAGATGCACTTTGATTTCCGCAGTGTGACAGGCCGTCTGCCTCCCTACGCCTACAACGTGCCACGGCCCGCGTTTGACGATGTGATCAAAGACCACGCCAAGTCTCTGGGAGTACGTTTTGTGAAACACCGCGCCGGGCTGGTGGCGCATCCTGGAGGCACCCCTGAACTTGAGCTGGACACCGAGTCTCTGGCTGCTGGTGGATATGAGAGTGGCGCCAAGCCGGATCTCATCATCGACTGCAGCGGCCGCACCCGCACCTCGGCACGGCTGCTGGGCATTGGCGCTGACACCGGTCCGCGCCGGGACACCGCCCACTTTGCCCACTTCACAGGCATTGATCATCCCTACGTCGCAGGGCAGATCGTGATCACCTACCACCCCTGGGGCTGGAGCTGGCGCATCCCGCTGCCAGACTGCCTGAGCTTTGGCATGGTCATGAACCCCAAGTCCCTGGCGGAGTTTGGCTCCAACGCCGAGGAGCGGCTGGACAAGGTGCTGGCCACTGATCCCACGCTCTCCCCGCTTACAGCCAACCGCCAGCGTGTAAGCGACGCCTACACCTACACCAACTACCAGCTCATCTCTGACCGCGCGCACGGCCCCGGCTGGGTCTCCGCAGGAGATGCCTTCGGGTTTGTCGATCCCATGCTTTCCCCGGGAGTCTTTCTGGCGCTGGACGCTGCGGAGTCTCTGAGCGCCATGTTTGCCCGCCATGGTGAAAAACTGCTGGATCACCCCCAGCAACTGCTCAAGGAACTGGGGAGCTATGAGCAGCGCCAGCGTGCCTGGCATGAGGCCTGGCATGAGCTGATCGAGTACTTTTACGATGGCCGCATTGTGGCCTTCTACGAGCGCGGCATGAAACTCAAGTCCGACTATCCAGGCGCTTTCAGCAACATGATGGAGCGCATCAGCTCACGCACCCTTGCACTCATGGCATCGGGGGCCACCACCATGTCCACTTTCAGCCGGATGTACCTGAAATGCTGCTCCAAATGGCTGCTGACTCCCGGTCGGGCGCAGGTTCTGGCACTCCCTAAAAACATCTGACCTGATGCTCTCACGCCTGCGTACCTCGGCCACCGCAGCGTACGTGCTGCCGCTGCTGCTCTTCACCCTGATGGGGTCGCTGCCCGGCATGTTTCGCATCGAAAACTCCGAGCTGCCCTGGCACATACGAGCCCCGGAGCACTGGGTATATCCCCTGCAGACGATCCTGTGCGCCGCTGTGCTGGTATTTTTCCGCCGCCATTATGTTTTCAAACCCTGGCGCGGCCTGGGTCTGGCCACCCTGCTGGGCCTCGTGGGCATCGCCGTCTGGGTGGCTCCTGCCATGCTGCGTGAATCTTTGATCCAGCATGGTCATGCGGCAGCCTCCTGGTGGCCATGGCTCGGGATGGCCGAACGGCTGAAGGGATTTGACCCGACGATTGCGCAGGATTCCACCTTGTGGTTCAGCCTCGTCGTAGGCATGCGATTTGCACGCATGGTGCTGGTGGTGCCATTTGTGGAGGAGCTCTTCTGGCGCGGTTTTCTCATGCGCTACCTGCTCACAGAAGACGGCCGGTTTGAGCGAGTGGCGTTTGGCACACACCGCTGGAAGACTTTTTGGATTGTCACGACGTCGGTGATGCTGATCCACAACAGTGAGGACTACCTCGGCGCCTTCGTCTGGGGCTCGCTGATGTACCTGGTGGCAGTGCGCACCCGAAGCCTCGGTGCGTGCGTGTTCATGCACGCCGTGGGCAACCTGGCCCTGGGACTCTATGTGATGAAAACGCAGCAGTGGGGCTTCTGGTGATCAGCCCTCTTTTTCGGCGGCGATCTGCGCCTCCAGCTCTTTCACCCGGGCAAGAAGCTGCGGCAGGCGGTTGATGCCTGCCATCCGGCGCTTTTCCTCCCTGGCAGGATTGGCGGGGAAGCCCAGATATTTGCCGCCTGCAGGCAAATCACGTGTGACCCCGCAGCGTGCGGCGAGCGTGCTCTGAGATCCCACATGCACATGCCCGGCAATGCCCACCTGTGCGGCAATCACCACATAGTCTCCCACCGTCGCGCTGCCCGCGATGGCCGTGCAGGCCACGATGATGCAGTGTCTCCCGATGACCACGTTGTGCCCAATCTGCACGAGGTTGTCGATTTTGGTGCCCTCACCGATCCACGTGCGGCCAAACCGCGCACGGTCCACCGTGCTGCCAGCTCCGATCTCCACATCATTGTCGATCTGGACGATGCCCGCCTGACGCACCTTGCGGTGGCGTCCCTGACTGAATTCGTAGCCAAATCCGTCGGATCCGATGACGACCCCGGAGTGCAGCGACACACCATCTCCCAGAATACACTCGGCGTGCACGGTGCAGTTGGCATGCAGCTTGGATCCTTTGCCGATGACCACGTTCCGCCCGACAAAACAACCGGGACCGATGTCAACTCCATCTCCCAGCTCCGCCCCGGCTTCCACCACCGCGTTGGCCCCGATGGCCACTCGCTCCGGATTGAACCTGACACCGTCAGCCACAACAGCCGAAGCGTGCACTCCAGGAGCAAAGGGCTGGGGCTGGAATCCATACGTCTCCACGATCTGCTCGAAGGAGCGAGAAGGGTCAGACACTGCAATGCAGGCTGCGTGCTGTGGAAACTCCGTCCACCCCAGCGGCACCAGCACAGCGCTGGCCTTGGTGTTCACCAGCCGTTCGTTGTAGCGGGAGTCATGAAAGAAGCTCAGATCGCCTGCAATGGCTTCCTTCAGGGAGGCAAAGCCAGTAATCTGCCCGGCTGGATCACCGCACAGGACGGTCCCTCCGACTAGGGCTGCGAGGTCGATCAGGGAGATTTTCATGAGGGGCATGATCTGTGGCGGGTGTTTTTGATTTCCACGCCGGCTTTCACAGACGCATTGTTTGTTGGATTTGGCTTCGGTTAACCCTGCAGCGTTTCAACCCGCATCCAGCCAGGCTCTCCACGCACGCAGTCGAGCTTGCTGATGGCCCCCAGCGCCGCCTTCATGTCGCCAAGGCGGGCATCATGGATCATGAGGACGAGGGATGTCTCTCCGCTGGTGTCTTCTAGATCTTCAGGCTGAATCATGGAGGAGATGCCGATGCCACGCTCTCCCAAAACAGTGGCCACCTGGGCCAGCACTCCGGGTACGTCGTCCACCGTCAGGCGCAGGTAGTAGTGGGAGACAGTATCTTCCACCGGCTTGGATTTGCCATACAGGCCGTGCGGGACAAAGCCGCTGTGACGCGCCCCATGCATGAGCACGGCGGCGGCTTCGCACAGGTCGCTGATGACGCTGCTGCTGGTGGGGTCCTGCCCGGCACCGCGTCCGTAGAAAAGGGTCTCGCCCACCACGTCTCCATTTACCAGCACCGCATTGAACGCTCCACTCACGCTTGCAAGAACATGTGACAAAGGCACCAGCGTAGGCTGTGTGCGCACCTCGACGAGCCCGTTTTCATCCGCACGGATGACTGAGAGCAGCTTGATGGTGTAGCCCAGCCTTGCGGCAAAACGGAAGTCTGTGATGCTCACGCGATCCACGCCCTCCACATACACCTTGTCCTGCGGAATCCAAAAACCGTAGCTCAATGAGGCCAGGATGATGGCCTTGTGCGCGGCATCCCAGCCACTGACGTCCAGCGTGGGGTCGGCCTCGGCGTAGCCCTTGTCCTGAGCTTCCTGCAGAGCATCCTGGTAACTCAGTCCAGCCTGGGACATGCGAGTGAGGATATAGTTGCAGGTGCCGTTGATGATACCGTGGATGGAGCGGATGTGATTGCCCACCAGCCCCTCCTGCAGAACTTGGATGATCGGGATTCCCCCGGCCACGGCCGCTTCAAAATAGATCGGCACGCCGCACTCCTCCGCCAGGGCAAAAAGCTCCTTCCCACGTTCTGCCAGCAGCGCTTTGTTGCCGGTCACCACGATCTTTTTGGCCCTCAGCGCGGCGGCCACCATCTCGTAGGCCGTGGTCGTGCCACCAATGAGCTCTACGATCACAGGGATGGTGGGATCATTGATCAACTCCCGCCAGTCGGTGGTCAGCATGGCTGCGGGCACCTCCACGTCCCGCGGACGGGAGATATCGCGCACGGCCACCCGGGTCACATGCAGTTCAGCGCCAATACGACGGCTGATCAGGGATCGATTCTTTTCCAGATTCTTGAACACCCCAGCCCCCACATTGCCTAAACCTGCCAAACCTATGTTAATAATGCGAGGAGAACTGACGGAAGACATGGTGGATGAAGTGCCTGAGGTGAGGGATCGTAGACATGGCGGAGGTGTAAGAAACTCGCAAGCGGGAAGGCTGCTAATGAGAAACTCGCTCAACAACCCGCCTCCAAGGCAGCTAACCATTCAAAATGAGACGTCTGCATCAAAATCGGCACAAGAAATATCTTGTCCAACCCGGCCTCTATCTGATAGGGTTTTTTCTAAATCGATGTTTATTCGCTCCTTTAGTTACTGGTTCGCGTGCAGCGTAGCTGCCGCCATTGCTGTTGGAGCCACAGAGCCTGACAAGATCACTCCGGCGGATATCACCCTCCCAGGGGCTGCCTTGAGCAGCATCGCCCCAGTTCCCGAGCCCGGCCGGGCCCTCCTGCTGTTTGCTGGGATCATGGCCATGGCCTTCACCTACCGCACGGCTTGGCTGAGCTGGAAGCGTGGTTCCTAGCGCCGCCCTATTTTGGCGATCCGTTTTGATTCGACGCTCCGGAGGCTGTGGCTAGCATCCGTCTCATGAAAGTCCTGGCCTCAATCCTCTGCCTCCTGCCCCTGGCCCTGCATGCCGCAGACGCCTCCTTCCCAAAACATGCCATTGCCACAGTTCACCCCTTGGCCACACAGGCTGGCATCCAGGCTTTTGAAAAAGGTGGCAATGCCATCGACGCAGCCATAGCGGCAGGACTGACCCTCGGAGTGGTGGATGGGCACAACTCAGGCATCGGCGGCGGCTGCTTCTTCGTCATCCACGCTGCGAACGGCACCGTAACCTGCATCGACGGCCGTGAAATGGCCCCCGCAAAAGCCAGCCGGGACATGTATGTGATCAACGGCAAACTGGACGATGAGGCCAGCAAGACGGGGGCCCTCGCCTCAGGAGTCCCCGGCTACCTCAAAGCCTGCGCTGCCGCTCAAAGCAAACACGGCAGACTCAAGCTCGCGGATGTGCTGCTCCCAGCGGCAGATATTGCCGAAAAGGGCTTCCCGATTGACGAGGTGTATGCACGCAAGCTTGCGGCTACGGCGGCCAAGCTGGCCAAGTTCCCCTCCAGTGCGGCCATTTTTCTTAAAGACGGCAAGCCTCTGGAAAAGGGGCAGGTGCTGGTCCAGACGGATCTGGCTCACACCTACCGCTCCGTGGCTCAAAATGGCATTGAGTGGTTCTACGGGGGCGAGTTTGCCCAGAAAACGGCCGCGTGGATGGCGGCCAATGGAGGCATCATGACCGCACAGGACTTTTCAGGCTACAAGGCTCCTGAACGTGCGGCTATCCGCTCCAAATATCGCGGCTACGACCTCATCACGATGCCGCCTCCCAGCTCCGGAGGCGTTCATGTGGCGCAGATTCTCAACATCCTGGAGCACTTTCCCATCCGCCACTTCCGGGCCAGCAGCCGCGTACATGTCATCACCGAGGCGATGAAGCTTGCCTTTGCCGACCGTGCCTACTGGCTGGGAGATCCTGATTTCGCGCCGGTGCCTCGCGGGCTGGTGGATCCGGTCTATGCGGCGGACCTTGCCAAAAAGATCGACCTCGACCACAGCACGAAGGTTCCCTCCCACAACATGCCGCCGAACTGGGAAGGAGACATCTTTGGCAAGCACACCACCTTTCTCTGCACAGCCGATGCCGAAGGCAACTGGGTGGCGCTCAATCAAACCATCAACACCGCCTTTGGCAGCAAGGTCGTCATTCCAGGCACTGGGGTGCTGCTCAATGATGAGATGGACGACTTTGCCGTGCAGCCCGGCGTGCCGAATGCCTTCAAGCTCGTCGGCGCGGAGGCCAACGCAATCGCCCCTGGCAAACGTCCGCTCTCCAGCATGAGCCCCACCATCGTGCTCAAAGATGGCAAACCGGTCATCGTCACCGGCGCCGCCGGCGGGCCCACGATTATCACACAGGCACTGCTGCTGCTCACCCACATCATTGATGACGGCATGCTTCCGGCAGAAGCTCTGGCTCAGCCGCGCTTTCACCATCAGTGGAATCCTGATGAGCTCAAAATCGAAAAATCGTTTGGCCAGGAAACCCTCTCCCAGGTCATGGCCTTCGGTCACAAGCTAGCGCAGTCCGAGCGCTTCGGCGCATGCCAGGCGATCAGCTTTGACCCGGAACAGAAGCTCTTCTTCCCTGCCAACGACCCGCGAGTACCAGGCAGTGCGGACGGGAAATGACACTCCTTTCCAAGCTGATCTCTGCCTGATCAGAAAACACGCCCTGTTCGATCCAGACAACGTCACCCGTGCCTGCCAGTTTAGTTCGCCGACATCCGGCTGGCGGGAGCAATACCGTCAGTGAACGGTGGACTTCAGATGCTCGTATGCCTTCGCAGGCTCTTCAAATACGTAGTCATCGACTTTCTCCCCTTCTTTCACCTGCCGCACACCTTCGTAGATGATTGTGTCATTTTCGCTTACGCCGTCGGACACATTGAAAAAATCCTCCAGCTCCTGAATGATGGAGATCCGCTTCTGCCTGACGATGTTGTCCTTGTCCAATACGTAAATGCAACGGTGGTCCTGGAGTTCAAACGTGGACTTTCGCGGCACCAGGAGCGCATTTTTTATCGTATTTTGCATGCGGACGTTTCCCGTCCCTCCATTTCTTAGCAGATCCTGGGGATTAGGAAAGATGGCCCGGGACGGAATGCTGCCCGTTCTGGAGTTGACCTCCGTCTTGATGAATTCCACCCGCCCGCTTTGGTCAAACATTCTGCCATTCGCCAGCACCAGCTTCACCTCGGCGTTCGGAGCCGATTTGACATACTCGGAATGCTGCGCCTCCGGCACATTAAAGTCCACCCACATCTCGCTGTTGTCAGACAGCGTGGTCAGGACATCCCCTTCCGTGACCAGGCTGCCTCCTTGCATCCGCAGGCGGTCCATCCGGCCGCTGAACGGCGCATTGATGCTTGAGGATTCCATCCCCGCACTTTTCATCGCAACACCGGGCGCATGCGGCAGGATCTTGAACATCTCATCCCCTGCTTTGATGAGACATCCCGCGCGTGCATTCACCACCTCCAAATGCCCGCGAGTATTCGCGCGGATCTCCATATGCCGGCAGGAATGAATCCGGCACACATAAACACGCGTGACCACCGTGTCCCGTGTGATCGGCTTTGTCACCACCAGCCGCACCTCCCTGCGGTCACAACCATTCATCATCGCCGCAACCAGCAGCCACATGCACAAATCCGCCAACACATTCGCAGCCCGAGCCCACTTGTATTTAAAGCTCCAAGCCATCCCGAAACAAGCGCTCATGACGGAGAGTGTTCTACATGTTGTCATGAGACCAAAATTCTTGACCGAGTACTTTTAAAGTAAAACAACTAATGTTCGAAAATCGAAAAAAATGAAATCAACCCACCCGCAAAGACAATCCTGCTTATATGCCGGTGTTAAATCCAAATGAGTTAGGCTGGAAACCTATTCTTAAAACGAACCAGACATTCCTCACTGGACCAAATCATGCCTCTCCAACAGAGAACCAGGAAGTCTGCAAAGAGGGGCCGGATCACAGTGCTGAGCAGACGCCTCTCCTCACTGAAGCCGACACAACCAATGTCATGCACATGGATTTGACCGGCTTCTTTTTCGCGCACTTCTCACAAAGGTCTGATTTACATTCAATGAGCCTCAGATGCAACTTCCCCCCCAGCCTGATTTCAACTCTATCATGCTATCTAATTTGAACTTAATCTGACCGGAAAGCAGAACGCGATCCCGGCTACTCTTCGCGCAGCTTCCGTCGCAGCGTGGCGCGGTTCATCTTCATCGCCGCTGCCATTCGCGTGGGTTTTCCATCAAAACGCTTTAGCAGCGTCTCCAGCATGATGCCCTCCACAGTCTCCAGCAAGTTGTCATAGATGGGCATCGCTTCATCAGCACCAGTAGTCTTTTGATCCAGCCATGCCGCGATGCCACGCTTCATCGTGTCCTCCAGGTGGCTGCCCTCGTCCGTCTTCGCGATGCTGACAGGCAGATGATGCGGCAGGATGGTGCTGCCCCCGCAGACAGCCGCAGCATGCGCCATGACCGTCTTCAGTTCGCGGACGTTTCCAGTCCAAGCATGGGCTTTCAAGATGGCCAACGCCTCAGCGGAAAGCACCTGCTCTCCTAGAAATGAGGCCGCCAGCTGCGGAATGTCCGCCGTGCGCTCACGCAGAGGCGGCAGATGCACCTGCAGCACGGCCAATGCGTAGAAGAGGTCCTCCCGGAGATATGGCGCGACCTCCACGCTGGCAGCGCTGAAAAGTCGCGCATGCACCACGCCTGCGGCGAGCCTATGCATGAGCGCCGCCTGCAGCGGCTTTGGCCACGCACTGATTTCATCGAGAAACAACACTCCGTCACCAGCCCGGGAGATGGCTTCATCCAGCGCCGCCTCCACACGATCTGCCTGCCATTCGTCTGCGCGAAAGACAACCAGCGGCTTTTCCGCACGGGCGCTATGGCGGTGAATCACCTGCGCTGCCAGACTCTTGCCACTGCCGGGCGGCCCCTGCAGCAGCACGGGTGCGTCACTGCTGCTAGCCTGGGCGATGATGGCAAAAACACGCTGCATGGGTTCGCTAGTGCCGATCATTGTCGTTTCCACACGCGGCGCAGTCTTTACTGGAGCGAGAACCTCGCGTATCGCGCGCTGAATGTCGGCCAGATTGAGCGGTTTGAGGAAATACTCCCGCGCACCCAGCTTCCTCGCCTCCAAGGCGGTGTCCAGCGTGCCGTGTGCAGTGATGATCATGACCGGCGGCGGCTGGGGCAGAGCCTGGATTTTTTCCAGCACCTTCAAGCCGCTCATGTCAGGCAGCCCCACATCCAGAATGACGAGTGCGCAACCCTGTGTGGAGAGCTTCTCGATCCCTCCCTGCCCAGAGGCAGCCACGACAGGCGTGGCCTCCAGACGGCGCACCACCGTGGAGAGTGCTGCTGCCAGGGCGTATTCGTCTTCGATGATGAGGATGGAGGAAGTCATGAGGGGAGTAAGGGGAGCATCACGCTGATGAGCGCACCGCCCTTGGGGTCATTTTGGAAAAGAATCTCGCCACCATGCGCTGCAACAACGCTGGAGACAATGTTCAGTCCTACGCCCATGCCGCCCTCCTTCTCCGTAAAAAACAGCTCAGCGCCACGGGCCAGCGCTTCATCTGAGAAACCCACGCCCGCATCAGCAAACATGAGTTCCAGTTTTTCGCCGGCAATGCGCCCTTCCAGCCTCAGCCTGCCCCCCTGCGGCATCGCTTGGATGGCATTGATGACCAGATTGCGCACCGCTTGGGCCAGACGTTGTGCATCTCCCATGATCCAGGCAGGACTGGGCAGGTCCATCTGGATCTCCACCCCGGCATGCCGGGCCTGAGCCTCCATGTTCCTGACCACGCCACGGATGCACTCGGTCACATCCAGCTTCACGAGCCGGGGCGGCAGAGGGTTCGCCAGATGCAGCCACTGGTTCACCAGCCCGGTGATCACCTCGGATTCATTTTCGATGAGCTTGACCGCCTGACGGTCTTCATCGTTCTGCGGTGTCATGAGCTGCGCATGCAGCTGAATGGAGGCCAGAGGATTTTTGATGTCATGGGCCAGGCTGGTGGCCACGCGGCCCAGCATGGCCAGCCGTTCCGACTGCGCCCGCTTGAGCCTCTCGCGCACCAGCAGCCATCCCACCAGTGCCGAGACAAGCCAGAAGGCGATGAAGGCATTCAGCGTGGCGGGATCGCGCAATGAGAGAGAAGAAGCCACTGGAGGGCGTGTGAAAATCATGTCCGTCTTGTCATCCAGCCGGATGATCAGGCGGTCCTCACCTCCAAGCGGTGCTTTGCCAGCCTCACGGAATTCGATCCGCATGCCGAGGAGCTGCTCCAGATCACTCGCCAGCTTCTGACTGCGCGGCAGGGTCATCTTGCGCACAAACTCGGCATCTGCCTGTGCCAGCGCCTGGAAGAGGCGGTTGGACTCCTCCCGCTCGCGCTGGCGCAGCCACGCCAGCAGCAGCAGGGAGCCCGCAATGATGAAAGCGAGAAACCCGAGGCCAAGGGTGAGGCGGAGCTTGTGCGGAGAGGCGGACACTGCCTACGGTTCAGGCAGCGGAGCACTTTTATCAATCGGCTTGTCTTCCCAGACCGCCTCCTTTGTCACCGGATCGTAGGTCAGCACACGGCTTTTGCTGCCAGGCACCGGAGCTTTGTCGATCTTGGGCAGCCATTTGGCCAGTTCGGCTTTTTTACCAGCATAGCGGCTGTCTTTGGCAAGATTAGTCCACTCATTGGGGTCGCCCTTCAGATCATAGAGCTCCTCGCTGCCGTCGGCGTAGTGAATGTAGCGCCAGTCCTTGGTGCGGACGGTGTGGTTGCCCTGATTATGGGTGGTGATGGCGGGCCACTCACGCGGCGCTGCGGCGTTCTGCAGTTGAGGCACGAGGCTGTGGCCTTCGATGTCCTTGCGCTCCGGCATGTTGGTCAGCGCGAGCAGGGATGGAAAAATATCGAGCAACTCCACGGGACTCTCACAGACCTGTCCGGCTTTGATCCCTGGTCCGGCAAAGATGAGCGGCACGCGCGTGCTGCGCTCCCAGAGGGTGTTTTTTCCCGTCATGAGCTTTTCCCCCAGATGCCAGCCGTGGTCGCTCCAGAGCACCACAATGGTGTTCTCCGCACGGCCCGTGGCCTGCAGCGCCTCGGTCAGGCGGCCCACCTGGCTGTCCATGAAGGTCACACAGGCGAGGTAGGAGCGCACGAGTGGGCGCCATTCATTGTATTTCCGCAGCGTGCTCAGGCGCGGTTCCGGCAGCTTCCAGTGCAGGAAGTCGGCAAATTTTGGCAGGTCATCGCGATCATCTTCTTTGACCGGCGGCATCTTCAGCGTGTCGTCAGGATAGAGATCAAACCACTTCTGCGAGGCGTAGCAGGGCACGTGTGGCAGGCGGAACCCGGCGGCGATGAAGAAAGGCTTGTCGGCAGGTGCTCGCTTGAGTGCATCGATGGCTGAGTCCGCGATCTTCCAGTCGGCGTTGTCCTCATCTTTCTCGGGAAACACACCCCAGTCCATGGCCGGATGGCGGTCAGGTCCCGGGAGATTCGCAATAGGCGTCTTCGGCTTGGGCATGGGGCCTCGATTTCCCCACTCGTTAAACTCCGCCTTCTGATCGCCGCCGCGCATTGAGCCATCATGGTAAATTTTGCCACTGTTGAAGGTGAAATAACCCGCCTGGGTGAAGGTCTGCGGCAGCGTCACATGCTGCTTCGTCTGCTCTACCTCGCGGATGCCGGGCGCCAGACCATAGATGCCGGTGCTGGACGGCCGCAGGCCGGTGAGCAGCGAACTGCGGGAGGGATTGCACAGCGGGGCCTGGCAGTGCGCGCTGGAAAACAGCGTGCCGCGCTTTGCCAGTGCATCGATCGCCGGCGTCTTCACCTGCGGGTGCCCGCCCAGGCAGCCGATCCAGTCGTTCTGATCATCGATGGCGATGAACAGAACATTATGGCGCGAATCTGCGGCAGGCAGAATCGAAAGAGAAAAAAGGAATACGGAGCAAAGACTGAGCAGCTTCATGGTCGGGGCATCACAACGGAGCCAGACTGGATGAACTAGCAGCGGAAAACTCCGGTAAAGAATGGCCTGAGCCTTTTTTACGAAGCCACCTTCGGCACGAGATGTTCTGCCGCCTTGGCAGCTTCAGCACGCAGTTCTGAGTTCAGATTTTTCTGCTCAAACTCACGGCACCAGCCCTTGATCTCCAGTTCATTGAAGATCTTGCCGATCACGCGGCGCAGCAGACCTTTGAGATTGGGCAGTTCCACCTCCTGCAGAGAGCGGATGGCGGCCTCCTTGTAGCTTTCCAGGAGGGTCATGGCTTTCTCATGCGCGCCGCTGTCCATCGCCCACTGGCGGATGCTGGCGTTGTCCGGCTTCACTTTGGCAGCACCGTTCCAGAGGGCTTCCATCTGGTCCTTGACCTCACCCTTGCCCTTCTCACGCAGGAGGGAGAGCACAATGCTCGGGCGCATATTCCATTCATTGCCTGCGGCGGAGTCCTCACCCAAATCATCCAGGTCATCGCGGATCTGGTAGGCGATGCCGAGATTCTCGCTGTAGGTGTGAAGCACATCGGCGCATTCGTCCAGACGACCTGCGAGCGCAGCGCCCACCTTGAGCGCCACCTCAAAGGCAGGCGCGGTTTTGCTGCGGAAGATTTCCAGCACCTGCGCGCTGCTGAGTGCCACCGGGTGGCGTGTCCAGAGCAACTCAGCGCCCTGGCCAATGCACAGCTCCCGCTGCCCCTCGGCGGCCACCAGGAGGGCGGCACTGCGGATATGCGCGGCGGCATCGTTGTCGGCCAGCAGACGGTAACCTTCCCCGATGAGAAGGTCGCCAATATTGAGCGCCACAGGCACGCCGTGCTCGGTGTGCAGGGTGGTTTCCCCATAGCGCTCGGCATCTCCGTCCTCGATGTCGTCATGCACGAGCGAGGCTTTGTGGAAGATCTCGACCGCGATGGCGGCTTTTTTGACGGTGTCTGAAATCGGCCCTTCGGGATCTTCACGCAGGGCCTGGTAGGCAGCCACGGTGAGGAAGGGGCGCCAGCGCTTGCCCGCACGGGCCAGCCACTCGCGTGCGATGTCATCGCTATGGCCGCGGGAGGGTCCCATGAGAGCATTGAGGGACTCCACGGTGAACCAGGTCTTCACCTCATCATGCAGCGCATTCAGATTGAGGCGGCGCGTTTTGTCGTCGCTGGTCAGGTGGATGTAGTCCCACACCCAGTCGATGTCCACGAGGGTGTCGATGCAGTCATCCTGCAGCAGCGGCACGGCCACGGCAGGAATGGCAGCGGCCTCTACATAAGGGAAGGTGCGCTCCAGCACCGGCAGGCAGGAAATGCCCACAATGGCTTCGATCTTGCCAGTCTGAATGAGAGACATGACGATGGCGCTGCCCTCGGCCACCAGCACGGCGTAGCCTAGCTTTTCGGCCTCGTTTTGGAAATCCTGGATGGAGCAGAGGCCGCACTGCTTGCAGAGCAGGCCGAATTCATCAAAGGGGGCCGGGCATTTGCTCTCCACCCGCAGGCACTTGGGCATGAGCAGCAGACGCTTTTCAAACGGCACGGTGGCCAGGGACTCCCGCCACGTCTCATTGGCCAGCAGCACACCCACATAGTCGCGGTGGATCTTGTCGATGGCGTGAATGGCCAGAATTTTGTCCGTGTGCTCCTGCAGGTCTGCCAGTGGCACCGGGGGCACAAGTTTCTGCTCTTCGGCATAGGCTCGCACCCAGCCCAGTATCTGGTCCCGGTCCTGCTTCGTCTGCGGGATGTTCTTTTTCGGCTGCCGGATACGGCGGTTCAGACCGGGAATGGGCGGCGGGAGGGCGGCAGAACGGACGACGGCGGCAGACATGAGAAAGTGGGTCGAGGAATGGCGGAGAGCCGAAGGAATAAAGTGAGCGCTTTAACCGTGCGGGAAGGACTTGGTCTTGCGGATATTGCGATGAATTGTGCGAATCTTGCGCGTCAGTGGCGAACGAATCGGGAGAAAAAGTGCTGGGCCAGCAGATACAACGAACTCAGACCACCGTGCCTTTACTCCCTTTGGACGATCCTTTTTTGGGCGAGGTCTCAGGCAGCCCCTCATCCTGAAGGATGGTGTCCTGAGGCAGAGGCTCGGAGCCATCTTCACCTTTGGGTTCGGGCTCAGCAAAGGGGGTGGATTTTTGGTAGAGCTTGAGACGTCCGTCAAACTCGACCTTCAGCTTCGTGCGCTCTTCATCGGGAAGATCTTTATCTTCATTAAAGAGCGTGATGCAGCGCTTCTGCCAGAGCTCCGCTTCTTTAAACTCGCCATTGCGGGCCAGGGCAGCCGCCATGGTGTCGATCATTTCATACGGCTGCTCGTCGCTCTGCACCACTTCAGCCACCAGCTTCAGTGCACGGCGTGCCAGCAGCACCGCATTCTCCCCGTTGTGCATGTTATCCTCCGGGCAGGTGGCCAGGAACCAGGCAAGGTTGTTGGAGGCCCAGGGGTCCTCAGAGCGTGCAGCGCGGCGATACCAGGCACCCGCACGCCGGAAGTCCACCGGCACTCCCTGGCCGGTGTAGTAGAGATTTGCGAGACGCGTCATGGCAGGCACAAAGTCCTGCTGCGCGGCTTTGAGGTACCACAGGGCCGCCTTGGCAGTGCTCTTGGCCACCCCATCTCCACGCTCCAGTTTAGAAGCATAAGCCGTCTGGGAGGGCGGATTGCCCTGATCAGCGGCTTTCTTGAACCACTCCGTGGCTTTGGCTGTATCCTTCTTCACTCCTTTGCCTTCTTCATACAGGGCGGCGAGGCTGTGCTGGGAGAGTGCAAAACCCATCTCGGCCGAGGAACGATACCACTCAGCAGCTTTGGAGAGGTCTTTTTTCACGCCCACTCCGTCCTCATAGAGCGTGGCCAGGACATGCTGCGCCCGCAGATGCTTTTGCTTGGCGGCCTTTTCGAGGTTCTTCACTCCTTGCTCGAGATTCTTTTTCACCCCTTCACCGGTGATCATGCGCAGGCCGAGTTCAAACTGTGCATCGGCATCGCCCCGGTCGGCCCAATCACGGAGTTCTTTTTCATCTCCACCCTGCCCCTGCTGTGCATGCAAGACCGGAACAGAGAACACGAAAGCGGAAAAAAGCCCGGCTAGGAGGATTGGAAAGGACGCGCGCTTCATATGGGAAAAGAGATTACGTCCGGCGGGAGCCGTCTCAACCATCAAAATGCAGGCGCACAGCAAATTGGCGGCAGTCCTGCACGCCCCAAAAAATCGCACCTCTTTTCTCCTAGGAGTTAAAAACCGCCCCCGCTGTCAAGCGGTATATCTTGCCCCGGCGTTTTGACAAACGGCCTCTCTCGTGCGTGATTCACCTCGCAGCCGAAGCTGCCGTTCCTTCCAGAGCGGTGGCGCGGGGGACCCAAAAACCCTGAGTCGCAAGACCCAGGGCGGGGCGAAGGAAGGTGGGCAACCACCGACCAGTCCACTTCCAAGGACCAGTCCGACAGCTAACCTCGCAGGCGACATTGGAAGGGCGATCCTATGCCCGACGCGAGTGCGCCGGGACCATGGTCTCCCCAGAACCACCGCACCCGCGTGCGGACGGGAAACCGTCCTCACTCACCGGGGGCACCGAGAACCATACCCATGAACTGCCAAAAAGGCCCGGTCTTCACGACTGAAAGCCTGGCCCATCCCTCCATCTGGTGCGCACCAGCGCTGCCAGTATTCACCCCGCTGCACTGGCTGCACGTGATCTACCAGCCGGACCCCAGCCCGGACGAAACCAGCACTGATCCCACCACGGGCGCCTCCTATGACGAATGCGCCCTCCACCTCCACACCTCATGAATCTCCCGACTGAAACACAATCTTCCACGCCCGACACTCCCATGACTCATCATCACTTTCGCGCCCCCTGGGGCCGCACCCTGTTTATAGTCTCCCTGTTTGTCACGCTGCTCATCTGCAGCGTGGCACTCACGCTCTTCATGGGCAGGCCGCTTCCGCGATTTGTCAGCCTGCCAGCCCCGACCAATGGTCCGGCATTCGTGATAGCCGCCGTGCTGCTCATACCTCTGGGCGCGCTGCTCTTCGTCATTCGCGGCTACGTCCTGACCAAGGACGGCATCCTCATCCGACGCCTCTGGTGGAACACCGTGCTGCCTTTTGACGAGATACTCTCCGTGGAGGTGGAGCCCCACGCGCTCAGCCACAGCTTCCGCACCTGCGGCAATGGCGGCCTGTATTCCTTCACCGGCTTTTACTGGAACAGGCAGCTGGGCCACTTCCGCGCCTACGTCACGGACCTGAACCGCACCGTGGTCGTGCGCATGAAACACCGCACCGCCGTGCTCTCCCCGGACGATCCCGAGGCTTTTGTCCGCACTGTCAGCGCCCGCCTCCACTCCTGATCCAATCCTCTTGTTTAACCCGCCCATTTTTACACTCATGAATACGATTCTTCATTTCGCCATCGACCACTGGCTCATCACTCTTTCAGTCCTGAGCGTCATCGTTCTCTACTTTGTCTCCTGTGTTTACATCCCCGAGAGCAAGGTGGGCATCGTCGTCAAACGCTTCGCCTTGAAGAATCTCCCACCTGGAGAGATCATCGCCCTCAATGGTGAAGCTGGCTACCAGGCCGACACGCTGGCCCCGGGCCTGCACTTTGGCTTCTGGATCGTGCAGTACCACATTGAGAAAGTGCCAATGGTCCGCGTCCCGCAAGGGGAGCTGGCTCTCATCGTGGCCAAGACCGGCGCCGCCATTCCTCCCGGCCGCATCCTGGCCCGCACCGTGGTGTGTGATCACTTTCAGGACGCCCGCGCCTTCCTCAAAAACGGCGGTGAAAAGGGCCGCCAGCTAGGCGTCATCACCGCAGGTTCCTACCGCATCAATCCCGCGCTCTTCAGCGTCATCACCTCTGAAAACGCGCCCCAGCATGGCCTGGACCCGCACCTGCTTCGCATCCGCCATGTGGACCCGGATCTAGTCGGCATCGTGACCACGCTCGACGGCATCCCCATCGAGGCCAATGAGATCGCCGGCCCCGTGGTGACCGGCCACGACAACTTCCAGAATTCCCAGGCCTTTCTGGACGCCGGTGGCTGCCGCGGCCTGCAGGAGCAGGTGCTGCTCAGCGGCCAGTGGAACATCAACCCGTGGTTTGCCCAGATCGAGCAGGTGCCCATGTTTGAGATCCCCATCGGCCATGTGGGCGTGGTCATCTCCTATGTGGGCAAAGCGCACCTGGACATCAGCGGTCCTGAATTCAAACACGGCGACCTCGTCGAGGTGGGCCACAAGGGCGTGTGGGGCAAGCCCCTGCTCCCCGGCAAGCACCCCATCAACACCCGCATCATGCGCGTGGAGCTGGTGCCCACCACCAACATCGTGCTGAACTGGGCCACCCGCACCGAGGCACACCACTTCGATGCCAAGCTCAGCAGCATCACCGTGCGCTCCCGCGACGGCTTCGCCTTCAATCTCGACGTGTCTCAGATCATTCACATCGGTGCGAATGAAGCCCCCAAGGTCATCAGCCGCGCGGGCTCGCTGCAAAACCTGATCGACCACGTGCTGCAGCCCATCGTGGGAAACTACTTCCGCAACTCCGCGCAGGACTACACTGTGCTGGACTTTCTCAGCGCACGCAGCCAGCGCCAGGGAGACGCCGCCAGCCATATCGAAGCCGCCCTGCGTGAGTATGACGTGGAGGGCATCGACACCCTCATCGGCGACATCACGCCTCCCGAATCACTGATGAAAACTCAGACCGACCGCAAGCTGGCGGAGGAAAGCCGCAAGACCTACGAAATGCAGGAGGCTGCCGAAAAGCAGCGCCAGCAGCTCGTGCGCCAAACCTCTCTGGCCGACATCCAAAACCAGGTGGTCAGTGCGGAGCAGGGCGTCAACATTGCCGAACTCCACGCCACCGCCTCCGTGAAAAAGAGCGAGGGCGAGGCTGCCTCCACCCGCCTCCGGGCCAGTGGTGAGGCCGAGGCCATCCGTGCCACCGGCCAGGCTAAGGCGGATGCCTATCAAGCCGGTGTCAGCGCTCTCGGACCGGATGTGTACGGCATGCTGCAGGCCTTCCAGATCATCGCGGAGAAAAACCTCCGCGTGGTTCCCGACGTGCTGGTAAACAGCGGACAAAACACCGGCGGAGTGCTGGACGCCCTCATGGGCATGCTGACCAAACAGCGTGCTTCCCTGCCTGGAGCAAACTGATACGCCTCATTCGGAGGCGGACTGCGGCCATGCGTCGCAGTCCGCTTTTTATTTCAGCCCACCGCGACGATTCTGCATACCAGCATTCGCTTTTAGGCACAGTCATGGTAACAGCATGCCCGTATGAAAAAGCTCCCTGTCCTTGCTTTGATCTTCGGCTGCAGTCTCTCCCTGCTGTTTCTCTCCTCCTGCAGCGACGCCTTCTACATCACGCCGGAAATGACATTCGCGTATGATGACTTCGGACCTGAGGCCATGGCCAGCAGCCTGCTGGGCCCAAAAGGAAAGGATACGCAGGTGGTCACGCGCTTCTCCTCCACCCGCACAACACCACCTGCAGAAGGGCCGGACATTCGTTTTGTAAACATGGAGCAGGCCATGTACTACCTGCGCCGGAATGTACGCAAGCTGCCCAAAACCGGCGAGGGCTCCGACGCGCGCCAGCGTCTTTCGAGAACCTACGCCCGCCTCTATTACATCTATTCAGCCAAGAGGAACTCCTTTCTCGCCTCCCCCTTTTCCAGCTACGGCCGGGGTGGCATGAACAAGGCGCAGCTCATGCCACCAATGCCGCCCGCAATCTGAACGCGACGCATTTGACAACACGGCCACAGCCAGCCAGAATCATCTCACGCACCGCCCAACCGCGAGTCGCGGGTGTAGTTCAATGGTAGAACACGAGCTTCCCAAGCTTGATACGTGGGTTCGATTCCCATCGCCCGCTCTCCTGAATAAAGCCAGATCAGCTGGATATGCTGTCCTCGCTGGAGCAGGCGGGCTTAGTGATTAAATCAGCCATCCTGATCCGCTTTTTCGACGCCGACACATCATGAGGCAGATCCCCCCGAGCAATAGGTGCAAAGTGCGGCCGGGCTCAGGCGTGGAAAGCAGGCTGCCTGCAGACACAGCTGAGCCAGAGTCGTCGTATGCCCAGTCTTTGATGACGGCACCGCTGGTGTTGTAGGTGAGGTCCACACGCATCCAGCCGTAATAGGGGCCTGCGCCGCCATCGGTGGTCAGCCGGAAGCCGATGAGGCCGTCCGTGCCAGGCGCGAACTGCAGTGCCCCTGTGCCCATATGGGAATCGCTGCCGGCCTCTCCGTAGCTGTAGATGCTGCTGCCGTCGATGAGCGTGCCAGCGGCCAGATTCAGTACGGGAGCCATGTTGTCAGTGCTGGCGCGAACGGCCTGGAAGGCTGTGCTGTTGGCAATGCCGTAGCCGCCAAAGAAAAAATTCACATCCCAACCGGTGATCACCGAGGAGCTATGCGTGCTGGTGTCCACATTGAGGTAGGTGCCGTCGAATGTGTTATCGATGGCGATGTTTTGCACGCCGCTGTAGATGATGGCGGCACCGGCGGAGGCGGGGATGCCAAAGATTTGGATGAGCAGCAGCGCCAGCAGCATCCAGCGCGAGATCTGTCGTCCTGAGCGAGGTCTGCCGGAAGAGGGATTCATGGCGCTGGCGGGTTCGGCGTTCATCCTCACGGCATGGTGGAGACGGTGATGCGGAAAAACCGTGCCTTCTGGCCGTTGATGAAAAAGGGATACTCCACCTCCACAGCTTCGTACGCAGCATCCCTGGCCACGACGGATGGCGTGGCCGAGCTGTCCTGCCAGGTGGCGAGATCAGCGCTGAACTGCGGGGTGTAGAGCAGGCCGTCTGTGACGTAAGTCCTGCGGCGTACAAAGCGCGCGCTGAAGCTGACGCTGGAGACGCCATTGGCCACGTTCACCCCGGGCATGCCGCGCTGGGTCAGCGTGGCGCCGCTGATCATGAAGGGCGCGTTGTCACTGGCGGCGGGGTTCATGCCAAAGGCGAACTCCATGAGATTGGGCGCACCGTCGTTGTCGGTGTCGGCGCTGTCGGCTGAGCCGCCGCTGTTTCCAGCGGTGCCAAAGTTCAGCACACGCCAGACCTGCAGGGAGGTCTGGGCCGTCTTCGGATCGGTGGCGGCGTTGTACTCCTGCAGGTTGGTCAGGCCGTCGTTGTCATAGTCATCGGCGTCGCCGGAACCGGCCGCCAACGTCCATTGCAGCTCGCCATTGGTGCCAGAGCTCAGGGTGCCAAAGGTCTGGTAGCGCCACTGCTGCAGAGCATTTTGGTAGATCCAGAGCGTGCGCATCACTGGCGTGGCCGTCTGGAGCAGGGGTGCGATCGTGCGGCCGTACTGCGTGGCCACCACGCTCACTCGAACTGGGAAGCGGCTTCTCGGTGGCAGTGTGGTGAATTGCAGCGTGCTGCTGCTCACCTTGGCAGGGCCTTCGCGCACATAAAAGTCCACCTTGGCTCCGGCATACGTCGCCGTGCCGGTGGTGGTCGCGCTGATCGGGAGGGAGGCCACGCCACTGAGCTGATCCGCCGGCTGGGTGAAGGTGATCTCCTGCGCGGCACCGCTCGTGAGCGGCAGCGGAATGCTCACCAGCGCCTGCTGCACGGCGCGGACGTAGGTGCCATCTCCTTCGTGCACGGCCGTCAGCACGATGTCTCGTGAACGTGTCTGCCCGTAGATGTTGTTGGTGCCTACGCGGTCAAAGGCCACGCGGAAGGTGTCCGGCGAGAGCATCTCCACCGGGCCGCAGACACGGTTGATAAGAATGGAACCGGAGCTGGAGTGCCCGATTGCAGAGCCGACGTTGAGGCCGGTCCACCCCGCGAGGCGCGAACTCACTGCCGGCACACTGCTGAGGAAGGTGGTGCCGAGCTTGAAGGTCAGGCCGTCTCCACTGGTGTCAGGGCTGAAGCTGGGATGCACCTGCAAATGGTCCTCCACCTGCCCGACCAGCACGCCGTTCTGCGTGTAGCTCACGAGCTGGTACGTTGTCTTCACGGGCAGGTAGGCGTTGTACGTGGTTGTGGCGTGCTCCTGGTCAAAGTACCAAAAAGCCTCGCTGGCGCTGCCAGTGTAGGAACCCACAGCAGCGGGGCTGGACGCGGGGCTCTGGCCCTTGCGCCAGCGGTCGGCCAGCCAGCCCTGCGTGCCGGTGTTGATGGTCTGCAAGACTGCGGTGCCGTCGGCGGCGGCGCTCGTGGGCAGGCGGTAGGTGCCGATCTTGCGCAGATACATGGCGATATAGCCACACAACTTTTCATTCCAGTCAAAGTGGCCTCCGCCCACATCGGCAAAGAATGACACGATGGCTCCCGCGGTACTGTTTTGAAAGCTCAGTGCGCTCGTGGCGCGACCATTGGCATCGGCGTATTCGCCTTCAATGTACATGATCGGCACTCCGGCGAGGTCGCTGTTGGCATACGTCGGCCTGGGCGTGTCGGGATCGGTGGAGTAGCCGGGATACCAGCCCTTGATCGAGATGGCTGCGGCGCACCGGCGGTTGTTTGCGCCGTTGGTCTGGCTGTCCCACGCGGCAAAGTGATACGGCGCATTGGCCATGGCCGAGTGACCGATCCACACCACGGGCGTCTTGCTCAGCTCGGCATAGCCGGACTCGGCGGCCAGTCCGTCCATCATCCGCTGAAAGATAACGGGCGTGTTCGGATTGGCGGTGAAGCTGAAGGAGCCGTCAAACGCGGGCGAGATCCAGATGGCGGCCATGCCTGCATCTGCCAGCGCCTGTCGCACAGCGGGATGTTCGAGGATGGGCTCCTCCAGCATGTTGTGCTGGCCGATGACCACCCCCCGCACGGTGGTCACCCCTGGTGGGATATAGAGAAAGGCTCGCGGGTAGTCATTCGTCTCTGAGGAGATGATGCCCGTCAGCGGGATGGCCCACTGCCAGAGGGAGTCGCGCGTGTCCGGCTTGGGCGTAAGCGCGATGGTGACGGTCTTTGTCGTGGTGTCCTGAGCATTGGTGGCGCTGAAGGTGCAGGTGGTGGTGGCCGTCGGCGTGAGGACGAGCGTGCCGCTGGTGGCGTAGCTCTGCGCACCGCCGCCGGTGTCGATGGTGAGCGTATTCGCATTAGGAACCGCCCAGCTCAGCGTGCTGCTGCCGCCGGGCCAGATCACCGGAGAGGAGGCCGTGACAGAGCTCAGATCCGGCGGCGGATTGGTGACCTGCGAGGATGCCGCGCTGCTGCCCACACTGTTCACCGCACGCACCACATAGTAGTAGGTTGTAACAGCCGCCGCCGTCATGTCAGTGTAGCTCAGTATTGGCGCAGCCACGCTGGTCAGAGGGCTGTTGAAATCAAAGCTTCCGGAGCTGGTGCTGCGAAAGACCTGGTAGCTCGTAGCCCCGTTCACCGCGCCCCAGGCGATGGTGTAGCTTGTGCTGCTGACGGCTGTGATGGCAATGCCCGTGGGCGTACCCGGTGCGCTGCTCGCGGGCGCGGCGGTGCCTACGATCTGAAAGCCGGGGAACTTCAGGCGCTGCACGCTGTCCCCTTCATTCAATGCGGTGAAGGAGGCCGTCAGCGTGCCGCTGAGCCCGGTAAACTTCACATAGTTTGCCTGAGTGTTTGCACCACTGTTGTAAGCTGTGTCGGTGGACTGCACGTAACCGGTGCCGCTGCTCGTCGGAGTGCCCGCGCCGCCGCGCAGGTAGTAAGTGGTGCCGCCGGCAGTGAAGCTGCCGCCACGTGCCGATCCATCATCCGCCATGTAAAAATACACATCATAGGTGCTGTATGGGATGCCGGTGACGGTGATGGTGGCCGAGGCGCCGTCGAATTTGTCAAACACCGTGTCAAACATACGCACATCGTTCGAGGGGCTCGCATACCCGCGGCTGAAGGTGCTGCCTGCATTGCCGCCTTGGAATGTGACACTGACGCCGGCGGCCTGTGCGCCGTTGCTGTCCACCATGTTGCTGATGGTCCCGCCGCCGCCAGTCACATCAAAGTTGTTCCACCTGGCAAAGCGCGCGCCGGCGGCTCCGGCGGTGTCCGTGGCGGACATTCCCGTGGTGCCGGAGCCGAAGAGGTTGAAGCTCAACGCCACCGGCACAGGCTGGTTGGGGTTCGTCAGATTGAGCACAATGCTGGTGCCCACGAGCTGAAGGCTGGTGTTTGTATACGCGGAAAGCCCCGAGCCGATGCTGAGTCCTGCGGTGATGTAGCCGCTGCCATCGGTGGTGAGGTTGCCGTAGTTTGTATTTGAGTCTCCCTGAAACAGCACATACTGCCCCGTGAGCAGCAGTCCTGCGGCGAGGTCGGTGAAGTTCACCACAGTGCTGTTGAAGAAGACCTCGGTGGTGCCCGATTTGCCGACCAAGGCGATCTTGTCATTGCCCGTGGTGTTCAGGTCAAACGACGCCGTGCCTCCTACGGAGAAGTTCAGCACCGACTGGTTGGAAGACGTCTGGTCAAGTGTCAGCGTGCCCACACCACCACTTGCGGATGGATCTCCAGGCGCGATTTTGCCCCCGCTGGCGATGTTGATCATCACGCCGCCGCCTGCGGTGTCGAAGGGCTTGATCGTTCCCGTGCCGCCCAGTGTGCCGGAGCTGTTCACGTTGTACTTGCCGCCGGTGCCCGTGGCCGCGGCGATGTTGCTGCTCGCCGTCACAGTAGCGGTGTGCGTGCCGTTCATGAGGAAGACACCCGCATTGACCGTCGTCGTACCGCCGCTGTAGCTCGTGCCGCTGAAGGTCTGCGTGCCTGTGCCGTTTTTGGTGACGTTGATGTTCGAACGAAAGTCCGTCGATGCAGACCCCGGATTCTTGCCAAACACGCCCTGGAAGTTTCCGCTGTCATTTCCGGTGCCAAGCGTGAGCGTGCTGAAGCTCGTGCTGTTGTTGCGCACGTAAGTCGCCGCCGTGCCGTCAAAGCCGCCGATCGTCTGGTCGCGCCCGGCAAACATGCCGAGCGTGATCGTGCTGGTGCCCGTCCCCTGCTGCAGCGTGAGATGTGTCTGCGGCAGTGTATTGCCCGTAAAGGGGTCGATCGTCCCGCCGTCGTTGTTGTTGGCGGTGATGGTCAGCGTGCCGGAAAAGCCGCTCCATGAGAGCCCGCCGCTGTTGGGGGAAAACACGTTTGCCCCCGTGTTGATAGTCAGCCCCTGGCTGCCGGCAAAGGTCAGGCTGCTGCTGCCAAAGGTGTAGGTCTTGCCGAACCACGTGGCCAGGTACAGCGTCGGTGTGCCGCTGCTCGTCGCCCAGGTGATCGTCGAGTTTGCAGCCGTGCCGCTGCCCGTGAGACTGAAGCTCTGCCCGCTGGAGCTGCCCGTGAGGGTGAGGTTCCCGATCGTCACCGGTGCCGTGATGGAGATCGTCGTGTTTCCCGCACCCGTGCTGCCGCTTAGGTTGATCGTGGCCGTGGCACCCGTGCCGCTTGCCACAATACCACCGCTCCATTTGGTGGTGTCGCCGTAGTTGGCTGTGGTAGCGGTGCCGTTGCCGCTGCCGATAAAGGTGCCATCCACAGCGAGGGCGGACGAGGAGAACAGGGCAAGCAGGAGCGGAAAGCGAAAACACGCCTGCAGGGCGCGCGGGCTGGTGGGTGGCTGGGACATGGTTGAGCGGTTCGGTCCCAATGCTGACAGACGGCTTTTCGCATATCTATAGAACGAATGTTCTAGAGCCCCCGTCCGCCTTCCGGCTCGCATTCACCGCCGCGCCGTTCATGATGGGTCTGCCATGTGCCGCCTGCCTTTTCTCCTCGCGCTTGCCCTGCCGCTGGCGGCGGCTGTGGCGGATCCCGCGTGGATATCCCGCGCATGGCAGACAGAGGACGGCCTGCTCAACAACGAAGTGACCGCCATCACGCAGGCGGAGGATGGAGCGCTGCTGGTGGCCACGCAGCGCGGGCTCTCGCGGTTTGACGGGCTGCGCTGGCGCGAGGTGCCCACCGATGTGCCGGGGCGCAGCGGGCGCAGTGTCACGGGCCTGCTCACCACACAGGATGGCGCGCTCTGGATGGTGACGCGCACCGTCGTCGTATGCCTGCGCCCGGGGCGGCCGCAGGAGGTCCTTGAGATGCCGGCTGTGGAGGCAGACAGCGGACGCATCACCGCCTTCTTCGAACAGCCCGGCGGTGTGATCTGGATCGCCTTCGAAGGCGGCCGTCTGCATCGGATCAAAAAGGGGCGCATAGAGCAGGCTGCCGCCGCGTCTGGTCTTTCACCCACCTTTGCCACATGTGCGGCGCTGGACAGCGAGGGGCGTGTGTGGGCGGCGGGCTCGGGTGTGCTCGCTTGCTGGCGGGGGGACCGCTTTGAGCCGGTGGCCGCCGTCCCGCAGGGAAAGATCGTGATGGCGGGCGCACGCGCCGGAGGCCTGTGGGTCGGTGCGGGGCGCAAGCTGCTCAGAGTCGCTGAATCCTCACGTGTCGTGGAGGTGGCAGATCTCCCGGACGAACTGCGCGGTGCACGCGTTGCCTGCCTGCATGAAGACCGCCACGGCACCCTGTGGCTGGGCACGGTGCGTGGCGGCCTGCAGGCGTGGGATGGCGCACGCTTCCACACCGCCCAGGCTGGTTACGATGTGTGGTGGCTCTGCGAGGACCGCGAGTCCAGCATCTGGGCCGCAACGAGCGGTGGCGGGGCCTGCTGCGTGCGCCCGCGTGTGCTGACCCTGCTGGATGAGCCCGGAGCCCCGACGGCGCAGATCGCGCGAGACATCTGCCAGGATGCCAGAGGCCACCTCTGGGTGGCAACCACGGCGGGAAAGCTCTTCGTCCGCCGCGCCGAAGGTTGGCATGAGCTGGCTGCGAATAAAGACTGGCCCGGCCCCGGAGCCGCATGCGTCACGGCCGCTCCGGATGGCGCTGTCTGGATCGCCACCAGCCAGGGAGATCTCGTGCACTGGGACGGCGTGGCCTTCATTCCGGTGCCGCTGCCACCGGACCCCCGGCGCTCATCCATCATGACGATGCTCGTGGCCCGTGATGGCGGGCTGTGGATCGCACGCGGGTTCTCCCTGTTTCATGGAAAGCCAGGCCAGTGGCACGAGCAGGGCGTGCCGGACGGCCGCGTGGTGTCACTGGCTCAGGACGCAGCCGGGCATGTATGGGCCGGCACGCTGACCGGAGCCCTGCTGCGGGCGGAAAACAACATGCTGGTGCGTAAGGCCGCGCAGGAGCTGGACACGCACGGCGGAGGCATCCGCGCCATGCTGCCTGCCGCCGACGGTTCATTGTGGATCGCCAGCGAGGGCGGCGGCATCTCACAGCTGATCGGCGGGCGCTGCCGCTCCATCACCACTGCCCACGGGCTGCCAAATGATGCGGTGTCGCAGCTCGCGCTGGATAAGCAGGGCCGGGTCTGGGCCTGCAGTGATCTCGGTGTCTTCATGATTCCGCTTACGGATCTGACGGCGGCAGCCGAAGGCCGACAGCTCCGCCTGCACGCCACACTCTTCGGCCGCAATGAGGGCGTGCCCGGCCTGCAGGCCACAGGGGGCAGCTCGGTGGCGGCGGCAGACGGACGTGTCTGGCTGTCCACCAGCAGAGGGCTGGCCGTCGTGGACACCACTCGCGTGGGCATCAACACCACACCTCCTCATGCGAGCATCGAGGAGATGATCGTGAACGAGAAAGAGACCGTCTCTTTGTGGCAGGAGCAGCCTGCCGCCATGCCGGCTGCATCGGGTGCCATCTCCGCTGCGCCGAGCGTCCGGCTCCAGCCCGGTGTCCGCACCCTCGCCTTTGAGTTCGGAGCCAGCAGCTTCATCGCGCCGGAAAACGTGCGCCTGCGCTACCTGCTCGCAGGCATCGACCCAGCCCCGCGTCTGGCCGATGCCGACCGCCGTGCCGTCTATGGCCACATCCCGCCCGGAGATTACGCCCTGCATCTCAGTGCCGCGAACAACGACGGCGTCTGGAGCACGCACGAAACCATCCTGAGCCTCCACGTCTCGCCCTTCTATTACGAAACCGCCTGGTTCCGCTTCCTCGTCGTCCTCGCCGCCATCATGTTCGTCATCTTCATCGGCTACCGCATTGCCCGCGCCCGCTACCGCCGCCGCACCGAGGCCCTGCGCCGGGAGGCCGCCGTGCATGCAGAGCGCACCCGCATCGCTCGCGACATGCATGATCAGGTCGGTGCCAGCCTCACGCAGATCAGCCTCCTCTCAGACATCGCCCTCGCGCAGGGCGGCGACATCCCTCAGCTCAACCGGCTCGCCGAGACCGCTCGCGATGCCGTCACCGCACTCGATGAAATCGTGTGGGCTGTCGATCCCGCGCAGGACCGCTTTGACAGCCTCATCGAATACCTCGCTCCTCAGATTACCGAACTCGCGCAGGCCGCAGGTCTGCGCAGCCGCCTCGACTTTCCGGCGCAGACTGAGCCACGCCATCTGACCGCCGCCTTCCGTCATCAGCTCTTCCTCATCATCCGTGAAGCCGTCAACAACATCATCAAGCATGCCCGCGCTACAGAGCTCAAACTCCACATCAGCACCACGTCCGCCTTCCTCACCATCGAAATCACCGACAATGGCACTGGCTTTGCACCTGCCGCCGCCTCCGGCCATGGCCTGCCCAACATGCGCAGCCGCGCCGCAGCTCTAGCCGGCGCACTGGAAATTCACAGCAGCCCGGAGGGATCTCAGCTCAAGCTCACCGTGCCCTGGCCGGCACAGGAGGGCTAGCGCGCCATTCGTGGCACCGTCACCCTAGTTTGTTCATCGCCTGTCTCACACATGATCACCATCAGCATCATCGAAGACGACCGCGGCACCCGCGAGAGCCTCGCGGAACTGCTCTCACTTGCCAAAGGACTTCAGGTCCTCGCCACTTACCCCAATGCGGACGATGCCATCGCCGCCGTGCCGGCACACACACCGGATGTGCTTCTCGTGGACATCCACCTGCCCGGCAAAAGCGGCATCGAGTGCGTTACCATTCTCAAGGCACAGCTGCCACGGATGCAGGTGCTCATGCTCACAACGTACGACAACAGTGACGCGATCTTCGACAGCCTCCGTGCCGGCGCCGGCGGCTATCTCCTGAAACGCACACGCGCCGCCGAGCTCATCGCCGCCATACGAGAAGTGCATGAAGGAGGATCGCCCATGTCCGCCAGCATCGCGCGCAAGGTGGTCACCTACTTTCATGCTCCCTCAAAACGTGGCAGCCCCGAGCTCGAGGCTCTCACCGCACGAGAACATGAGATCCTCAAGCATCTGGCCGACGGCCTGCAATACAAGGAGATCGCCGACCATCTCGGCATCAGCACCAGCACAGTGCGCGCCCACCTGCACACCATCTACGGCAAGCTCCATGTGCAAACCCGCACCGAAGCCGTGGTGAAGTATCTGAAGCGCTGAGCGGGCAGTTTTTTCAAACAGCCCGCCCATGTCGGCTTGCCTCAGCGCACTTTGACATACATTTCCATGAGCACCTCCCCACGAGTTCTGGTCAGAACGGGAGAAGTCGTCTTTTCCGCTGCAGCAACTGCGGCCGCCCGTTCATTCGGTGCATCGAACTTCTGAGCCCATATCGCGGCTGTCGCAGTTTTCAGGGGCTCATCCAGTCGGGCGTTGTAGTCGGAAAAGAAGCCCTGCGTGGCAAAATACTCTGCCGCAGGAATGCGTGGATCACTGGCATCGACTTTGAGATCGTTGAAGAAGCTCACGAGTTGTCGCTTCTCAGCGAGCGTGCGCACCAGGATTCCGGCATCGAGCTTTCCGGGCTGTGTCTGGTGCTTTTTCGACAAGGCGGCAGCCCAGCCAGCGGCCTCGCCAGTCTGCATCCACACCGGCTCAAGCCGGATCGCACCCCAGGCGATGTGGGTGGAACTCAAGCATACGGGGACGAGCAGATTGTCCACGCCTAGAGGGAGCAGCGCCCGATACGGGATCTGCATTGGGCGCGATTCTTCGGTGAGGATGAGCTTGCCATCGTATCTAAAGCCAGGACGTGAATCGAGCGTGCAGGCATGGCTGTCCATGTACCAATCCGTCACGGCAATGCTGTCCGGATTGACCGGTGTGCGTGCATACTCTTTGGCCAACATGCCGTCGTTCTCCGTGATGACATACCGCCCCACAATGCGCCGAGCCTCACGCACATACATCTCATAGGGGATGTGGCCGTTGTCGGGAAACTCATCCTTCGCCAGCCCCCATTCACGGAACGACTTCCATCGGGACTTCATGGACTCGTCGTTCTGCAAAAACCAGATGAGGCCGAGGCCGAAGTTTTTGTGCCTCTCGATGATCTTCTCGCGCTCCGGCCAGGAGGCCTCGGGATACGCGATATTTTCTCCGGGCAGGATGGGGGAGTTCATGTGCGACTTCAAATTGGGCCCGGCATTGGTGGCGATGCTCTTGCGCTCATAGTTCACGTACTCCTCGCGGTTGTATCCGGGCGGCGGCTCGGTGAGCATGAGGCGGTTTTCGGGGTTTTGTGTGACGCAGAAGCGGTAGTTGTAGGCCTGGGCGTTGCCGTCTGCCGTAAAAGGGCTGGTGGGATCAACGCTGCCCTGCCGTGAACTGTAGCTGCGAATGTTCAGCCCCTCTGTCACCACACTTTGCGGTGCGCCGTGGTCAATATTGACGAAGACCTTGCCCGCATGCGGCTCCTGGTATTCATCGCGTGCCTCGCGACCGACACGATACGGAACCTTGGCCAGCGCAAAGAGATCGCCCTCATAAGTGGCGTCGGCAAACATGGCTGCCTTGACAGTGATATCCTTCGTCGTGCCGTAGGCCCGCAATGTGGCGCTTTTGATCAGGGTTCCATCCCGCTGCACCTCCGCCGGATAATGCTCCAGCAGCAGGGTGATTCTTTTTTCGCCAGCAATGAGGCGGTGACACTCGCGCTCCATCACATGGGACTCCACCCAGCTGATGGGATAGTGCTCGTGCGTATAGCGCACGGTCTGGTGTGACTTCGAATCCCGCCCATATCGCGCGATGGCGTCTTTCTCGATGTTTCCCAGCAGCTCCGTGAAAAGCGCTGCACGCGGCCCGCCATACAGCGCATCCCATTGCATCAGCCCATTGGCCAGCATGCCGCCGATGTGGCGGTTGTGCTGAACCAGCAATACCGTACACCCCTCACGCGCAGCACGCACCGCACAGGCCACACCACCCGCTGTACCACCGACCACGACGAGATCGTAGCTCTTGCCATCCACCGCCGCAGCCCCGGCATCCTTCGCCAGTTGCACCGGCTCAGAAGAAGGTGGCGCGATGCTGCGGCCTTCCACGGTTTTCTTTGCCAGCGGTGACACTGCTACGGCTGCTGCCATTTGCCGCCGCCTTTCATCCTCTGCATTGGCAGCGGGTGCTTCGACGGCCTTTGGCATGGCAAATCCCGAACCACGAACGCCGTGGCGCTCGTCATCGGCAATGGTCACTGGCACAAACTGCACTGCATCCACCACCACGTAGCCGTTTGCCCCCTCGTTCGACAATGTGACCGAGGCTTCTTTGCCGGGCTCGAAGCGGAATCTGCCGAGTGCGCGCGGCACTCCGTTTTCCAGACACTCCACACGCTCGTTGATTGCCACCGTCTTCGTTCCCTCCGCGCTGACGATGCTCACCGGCACACTCGTGGCGCGGTTGGTGGTGGCGGCATAAATCAGGCGCACCTCGTACTCCCCTGCCTGGGTGACCCTGGGCACAAAGCGGGCGCTTTTCTCTCCCGGCTTCTCACGATTGTCATGACGGTATCCTGGACCGACGAGGCTCTTCTGCTTGGTGCTCTCCACCCATGGGCCGGTGTACTGCGCGTCAGCATCATCCAGCACGATGCCAGCAATCTGGACTTCGGCTGTCGAAGCGGCCTTCATCTGCTGCTTCTCCGCCCTGTCCGTCTCCGTCAGCGTGAAACGTGTGCTCACCACCGAATTCTGCTCGGCTCCGGGGCGGTATTTCACATAAGTGGTGGCGACGAGCGTGCCACCGGGCAGGAGTTCAAGACCGGGATACCCGCAGTCCCCGCCTTTGTAGCTGTGCAGAAGTTTGATTTTGTAGGCAGCGTCGCGACCTGCGAGGACGTCTTCATAACGGCCCACCCAGGCGACGAAATGATTCTTGGTGGGGCTTTTGGCTCCGGTGTCTCGAAAGCATACGACGAGGCGACCATCAGGTGCATACACCGCCTTGTGGCGGTCACCATGCAGGCCGGGGGGAAGCGGATGCACTGCGGACCAGGTCCTGCCTTCGTCATTGCTGGTGATGAAGTGCGCGGGCTCTGAGCGCAGGTTTTCGCGCATCATGCAGAGCAGTTGTTTTCCATCCGGAGAGCGAACCACCTCGGGCTCGCAGGGCTTTAGATCACCTAGATCCACCAGCACACGCCAGGGGCTCCAGGTCATGCCGCCGTCGGTCGATTCGCTTTGGGTGATGATGTTCGACTTCGTGTCCTTCGCTTCTCCGGGGCGGCGGATGTTGGTGAGACCGATCAGCTTTTTGCCGCCCTCCACCGGCACGATGGTGCAAAACGGCATGATGCATTGCAAACCCACGCTCTGCATGGCAGACCACGTCTTGCCTTCATCCAGGGAATAGGAGCGCTGCATCATGCCATCCTGCCCTTGCCCGGCGAAGACAAAGAGGCGTGTGATGCCCTGCGGATCAGTGAGACGATACAACGAGGGGCAGTTGCGCGTGGTTTTCCAGTTTTCTGGCACCGGCAGCAGCTCGCTCCAAGTTTTGCCACCATCCTCGCTGCGCTTCATCGGCCCGCAGGGGCCGCCGTGTCCCTGCGTCCACACGCAGAGCATCGTTTTGCCATCCGGCAGCAGCAGCGTGGTGGGATGACCTTGATAAACTTCTGCCGTGCCTTGCGCGACGACCACCTGACGGCTGGCATCCTGGGACAAATCCACCGTGGCAGGCAACTCCGCAGCATGGATGGACGAGAGGACAAACAGTGCGTGAAGTGCGATGGTCGGAAAGCTCATGCCATCAAGACGTCAGTCTTCCCGGCTTGTTGCTGGTCAATTTAGCAGACCATCCTTCACACTCATGCTGTCATGCGTGCCATGACGTCATCTTCCACAGGCTTGCACGAGCGGTAGCCATCCCCATGCTCCGGCAGTTCCGCAAGGAAGGCGGCACGAGCCTCGGCGCTCTGAAAATCCAGCCCTATCAACGCACGACCGATGCGCTCGCCAGACTGGCGGTAGTTGAAGTAGCATAGGCTGGCGCGGTCTCGGATCAGGCGGGAGAGGAAATCATGCAGTGCGCCGGAGCGTTCATAAAAGTCCAGACGCAGGAAAACGGGATGCGTGAGAAGGTCGCCACGAAGCGGAATGGCGCGGAAGGCGACGTCCACGGCCCCGGTGAGGTCTTCCCAGAGATAACCGCCGGCCTCCAGCCTTGCCGGAAGCTCCGCGAGTTTTTCGGCATTCTCCGCGTTCACGGTAAAGACAGGCCACGCCTCATCGCTGCGATGCAGGCCGTACTGGAAGTCGGCGATATTGAGTCCCTCAAAGCAGGAGTCCAGCAAAGCGAGCATGGCCCCGGGCCGCTCAGGGATGCGCACGCGCAGGGCGCGGGAGGCGGTGCTGCCGGAGCCCTCGGACTGCGCGATGAGGCCGAGCTGAAGGAAGTCGATATTAGCCCCTGTGATGACAATGAGGACTTTCTTCCCAGCGAGTGCAGCTCGGTCTTTGAGCACCGCAGCGAGGCCCATGGCACCTGATGGCTCTGAGATGCAGCGCAGTGTCTCCCATAGCACGCGGATGGCGGCACTGACCTCGGCATTCGTCACGGTGGCCACGCGGTCAAGCGTCTGCTGGCAGATGCCAAAGGGCAACGCCCCGGCTTTGCGCACGGCGGTGCCATCGCAGAAGATATCGAGGTCATGCAGCTCCACCGGTTTTTCCGCAACCAGGGCCGCTTTCATGGAAGCCTGGCCCACACCTTCCACACCGACGGCCTCCATGTCTGGCCAGTAAGTTTTCAGCCAGCAGGACACCGCCGAGGCCATGCCACCGCCGCCGATCTGGAGGTAGGCTGCGTCGAAAGGACCGTGCCCGGAGAGCACCACCTCATCCGCCAGAGTCCCTTGCCCGGCCATGACCTTGAGGTCGTCATACGCATGCACGTAGGTGGCACCGCTGCTGCGTTCATCTTCACGCGCCGAATGCACAGCCTCGTCATAACTGTCTCCGGCAAGCACAATGCGCACAAACTCGCCGCCATGGTGCAGCACTGCGTTTTGCTTCACCTTGGGCGTGGAGCGCGGCATGTAGATGCGTGCGTGAATGCCGAGTGTGCGGGCGGCCAGTGCCACGCCCTGCGCGTGATTGCCAGCAGATGCAGTGACGACGCCACACGCACGCTGCTCCGGCGTCAGCTCGGTCATGGCATTGCAGGCACCGCGCCACTTGTAGCATTTCACGGGCGAGAGGTCCTCGCGCTTCACCCAGATCTCAGGCCCGGGCTCGGAGCCGGGCAGAATGAGCCGCTCCATCGGCGTGGGCTGGCCGAAGCGATACACCCGCTCGCGGGCGAAGAGGATTTCCTGACGCAGGCGGCGGTCGAGAGGCAGATTGTCGCGTTCCATTCGTGGCGTCATACATCCCCGCCCCGCCTGCATCAGCAAGAGGTTTCAATGCGCGGCCTTTTTCTTGGAGGTAGCGTACTTCCATTCCAAAATTTGCCCGTCCCGCTCCAGCCGCGCTTTCAGTTTCGCATAATCCACCTGCTGCACGGCGATCTTGTCATCCACGGCCAGGCAGGCTGCCGTGGCTGCGCTCTGGCTGGTGCACATGAGCACGGGCTCCATGCGGATGCTGCTGAAGGCCGTATGGCTGGCGCTGAGGGCGAAAGTGACGAGCAGATTGTCGCACTCACTCTGTTTGGGCACGATGGCCGCATAGCCAATGCCATAGGGCGGTGCACCATCGCGGCCTCCGGCAGTTTTCCCCTCACGCACGACCACGCCGTCCTTCACGATGCGGCGGATTTCATGCGTGTCCGTGCCGTAGCTGCCCAGGCTGATGGGGTTGGGCGCGATCTGGCGGCCAAAGGTGTGATGCTCGGTCAGCACGAGATCGCTGATCATGCGGCGGGCCTCGCGCACGTAGATCTGGTGCGGCCAGCCGCCGTTGTCGGTGAATTCATCTTTGGGCAGGCCGAAGCGTTGCATGTCTTTGCGTACCTTCTCGGGAACCCGGGGATCAGTGGCGAGAAAGCGCAGAAGACCGCGGTGATAGTTTTCATGCTCTTTCCCGATCTTCTCACGCTGAGCATAGGATGCCTCCGGCCAGGCATGGGAGGCTCCGGGCAGGTTGCCGCCGAAGGTCGCGGTGTTGAAGTCCCATTTGTCATTCGGCAGCGCGTCATGCTTGGAGAACCAGCGCAGGTCCATGGCATCTCCATTCGCCAGACATGCCTCAATGAAGCGCACAACGATCTCATAGCGCTTCGGATCGTAGTCCGACGGCGGGGTGATGGGGATCATGTTGGCCGGATTGGTGGTAAGGCAAATGCGGTAGCAGTAGGCCTGCACACCCGGCGCAGGCTCCCCGGGTGAACCCGGCTCACCCTGCTGAATGAGTGGGAGCAATCCGCTTTTGGGATCACCTTTCACCACGTAGGGATCGAGGGGGAAATCACGGTCCCACACGCCTTGGCCGCCTTTGAGACGACCGGTCTCTCCTGGCTGCGCATAGCTGGTGTGGGGCAGAAACTTCTCCACGTAGTGAATGCCGTTGTAAGTCTCTCCATACTTCGCATTGCCCTCGCGCACGAGGGTGTAGGTCACACCGGCTTTTGCCATGAGGTCGCCCTCATACGTGGTGTCGATGAAGACTTTGGCACGAAACACGGTGCCGTCTTCGGTGATCAGCTCGGTGATGTGTGCACCGTCTTTCTTCACTGACGCAAGACGTGCATTGAGATGCACTTTCACACCGGCATCGCGAGCCATGTCGTTGAACACCTGCTCCGCCTTGTGCGGCTCGATGGCATAGGCGCCGCCGGTTGCGGGGCCGCCGCCTTTGCTCTCAAACGGCTTGTCCCAGGCCAGCGTCACACCCACGGTTGCAGCCAGTTTGGTGAAGTATTCGCGTGCGATGCCGCCGACGGAACGCGGATCTCCAATGTCCACGGCGCTGAGGCCACCGCTGGTCATGCCGCCGAGATGACGTCCAGGTTCGACAATATGCACTGACTTTCCCATTCGTGCCGCCTGCACCGCAGCGGCCACGCCGCCACTGGTGCCGCCATAGACACAGATGTCGGATTCCACCACTGCGGCAGCGGCGAGGGAGGACGATAGAGCAAGGGCGAGCAGAAAGGACTTCATCGGTTGTCTCAAACCAGACGAAGCAACTGTCCACTCCTTGCTGGTCAAGAAGGCTGACCAACGGCGAGATCGACAAAGACGACCGCCAGGGGCTCGCCGGATTTGAGTGTGACTTCGAGGCTGTTTTTGCCTGCACGGAGGAGCTGGGCGGGAAGAGTCCATGCGCGCAGTTGCACCGGCTTGCCGAGCATGGATGGGTAGGGAACAGGGAAAGGTTCGGAGGTATTTTGTGTCGGATTCAGCAATTCGCCGTTGAAAGTGGCGGTCCATTCGCCGTCTCCGAGAAGCTTGTCGGTTTGAATGCGGACGTGCGCCTCGTTTTTCCAGCCGCCGGTGGGCGGGGCGAGATCGAAGTTGAATTTGGCGGGTTTGCCGGCCTCAATTTTGCGGGGCACGGGCAGCGGCTTCATGCCGGGGGCGCGCCAGCCTTGGGCGATGAACCAGTGTTGTGGTTCTTGTGCGAGGGCTTTTGGATCATGCAGGGCTTTGAGTACTTCAAAGGGTGGCTCGCCGAACACGCCGCGGCCTTCGCCTTGGCCGTGCTGGCGGTAGTAGGCGAAATTGAAGAGGCTGATGCCATCGGCTCCACGGGAGTAGGCGAGATGGGCGGAGGTGTGCAGGTGCTCTCGTGTGGCGCGGCGGAAAGGAAAGACGTCGTAGCCTTTCAAGAGCTTGTCCCCTTTCCAGATGGTGTGGCAGAGTTCGAAATAGAGGGTGGCCCCCTGCGTCTGCGCACGGATCGCAGCCAGATCATGCTGCTGGGTGGTGAAGTAATGCTCGGAGGCGTTCACCATGTCGAGTCCGGCGGCAACGAGGGCTTTGAGGTCGAGGCCGAGAACATCTAATGCAGGGAGGTGGCAGGGCACGCGGGCACAGAGCCAGCGGCGCTTGCCGTTGCGGGATGTTTGATCCAGCAGCGTGCGGACCTCGCGCATGAATCCGGTCATGATCGCGCGGCGCTGATCGAGAGGCGTTTCCTCTGGACGGAAGTAGCTGTAAAAGCGGAGGAAATCGAGTTCCAGGCCGTCGAGGTCGTAGTTCTCGCACAACTCGCGGATAAGCGCCATTTTCTGCGCGCGCACCTCGGGCACGGCCCAGTTTTGCACGAGATCGGCTCCGCGCAGTGAACCGGGCTTGAGGCGGTATTCGGGATGCTCGACGTAATGCCGGGTCACGCTCATGCCGATGCTTCCACCGGGTTTGTCTCCGGGTTTGGGATCGCTGAACTCCTTGTGATGGGCGTCGTTCATGCGCAGGGAGATGAACGCTGCCTGCTGGCGCAGACGGCAGCGGTCGATGAAGACCTGAACGATGTCGCCACCATCCAGGACAAACTGGCCGAAAGGATCGGGCTTCTGACCGTAGCGCTGCTTGATCCAGGCGTAGTGATCCGCCAGCGGCAGCACCTTGCTGGGCCACATGGGCACCATGCCGAGGCCGGGCTGGAGCAGGTGCGCATCCACGAGGCCCGCCACCTCATCCACCGTGGCTTCGAGCATCTCTTTGCGGAAGGGTTCCCGCTCCTTGTGAAAGGGGCTGATGCAGGAGGTGATGTTGGTGGTGTCGTTGCTGTAGAGAACGCGAGGAGGTGTTCGTGGCGAATCCATGGCCCAGGCAAGCCACGGCAATGCCGAAGCCGACTGAATAAATGCACGCCGAGTGGAGCATCCACCCAACTTGTTCGAGCCAGCTGGAGTCTTTTTCATTTGTTCAATACAATTCATCCCCCTTTCATTCATGGATTCAAAGAGCCTTCGAGGGTTGAGCACCCATGTGCAGTCGTTTTGCCATATCAGCAAGAATGTCAGCATGGGCGGGATCTTTGGCGAGATTGCGATTCTCCTGAGGATCGGTGCGCTCGTCGTAAAGCTCGGTGCCGACGATTTCGTCCTGCATGTCCGACCATTCGGTGTAGCGCCAGCGGTCGGTGCGAATGGAGCGGCCCATGAACTTTTCTTTGCCGGGGCGCAGGTATTGACTGAAGGCGGCGGCCTTGCCTTTTTGTGATGGATCGGCGAGCAGGGATGCAAAGCTGGTGCCTTCGAGGTGTGACGGCGGCTTGAGGCCGCAGAGTTCGGCCAGCGTGGGGTAGATGTCCACAAACTCGACAAGGGCATGTGTGCGCTGGCCGGGCTTCTGCCCGGGGGCGCTGACGATCAGCGGCGCGTGGGTGCCCAGCTCAAAGTTGGTCATCTTGGTGAAGATGCCGTTTTCGCCGAGGTGATAACCGTGATCTCCAAGCAGGACGACGATGGTTTTTTCACGAAGCCCGAGACGATCCAGTTCATCAAGCACGCGGCCGATCTGGGCATCGACAAAGCTGGTGCAGGCGCGATAGCCGCGAATGAGATTGAGCGCCATCTCGTCAGGGATGCCGCCTGACGCAGGCACATCGCCATAGCTGCGGAGTTCGTACCAGTTGTGCAGGGCTGGCGCGGGCACGTCCGGAGAAGCCTGGTAGTTGTCCGGCAGTTTAATGGTGTCCGCCGGATACATGTCCCAGTATTTCTGCGGGCAGGTGAAGGGCAGATGGGGCTTGTGGAAGCCGACACCGAGGAAGAAGGGCTTCTGCATGCCTTTGAGGCGTTGCAGCGTTTCGATGGCTTTCGCGGCAGTCTGGCCGTCGCTGTAAACCTCATCAGGTTCGTCTGAAGCCTCAAAGGGAGGGCCGCGCACGAGCTTGGGCCGCTTGTCGGCAGGGAGTTTTTTGATGGCCTTCAGCTTTTCATTTGTCTCATTGGAGAACCAACTCTGATACGGCACGCCGTGATACCACGCAGGCTCGCTCCATGACTGGGGATCGTCTCCGGGCTCGCGCTCGCTGTGGTGGAAGATCTTTCCCAGAGACATGGCGTGCCAGCCGTTGTTTTTGAAGTGCTGCGGGAGCGTCACGATGTCCGGCAGCTGAGGACGGAGGAAGTGCTGGTTGTCCAGCACGCCGGTGGTGTCCGGACGCACCCCTCCGAGCAGACTGGAGCGTGAGGGATTGCACACGGAGACCTGGCAGTAGGCGCGCTCGAAGAGAGTGCCACGAGCAGCGAGCTTGTCGATGTTGGGGGAATGTATGTGCTTTGCGCCATAGCAGCCGAGCTCAGGACGCAGATCGTCCGCCATGATGAAGAGGACATTGTAGTCCGCCGCAGGCAGAGTGGTCAGTACCGCCAATGAAAGGGCGAGGAGGGGGAGAAGCGGTTTCATGGAAGCTTGCCGTCTTTTTTCTTTTTGCCCCTGGCAGGCATCCCCTCGGCCTCGCGCATGCGCTGGACCTTGGACTTGTAGCCTTCTGACAGATTGGTCTGCGTGGAGCGAAGATGCGTGAGCATGGCTTCCCGCATCTGATTGAGCGTGGCGAGATGCGCGGGATCGGCGGCAAGGTTTGTCATCTCATAGGGGTCGGCATCGAGATCAAAGAGGTGGTCTCCTTTTTCATCCACCCACCACTTCCAGCGGCCATCCGTGGCCATCATGTTCAGCGGGGCATGGGTGCCGATCTCGCTGATGGCGAGCCTGCGAACGGTCGTGGCTTTGCCAGCGGCCACGGGCAGCAACGAGACGGCCTGACGGCGTGGTGAGAGCGTACCACCAACGGCCTCGACGACGGTGGGATAGACATCGAACATCTGCACCGGGGCCTTGGTATGACCGGACTTCACCTGACCGGGCCAGCGGATCACTAGCGGCACGCGGGCGGACTCCTCATACATGCGGCCTTTGGTCAGCATGCCCTGAGCGCCCATCATCTCGCCGTGATCGGCGGTGAAGCACACGAGCGTTTGATCCCAGGTGCCGCGCTTTTTGAGGGCCTCCACCACACGGCCGATGCAATCGTCTGCCAGGGAGATTTTGCCGAGGTAATTGGCGAGCATCTCTCGTGTTTCGGGATGGCCGATGGTGCGCATCTCGCGGCGGAAGGTTTCGGGGACATTGGGAGGCAGCGTGAGCTTTGCGGCGTCATACATGGTGGCGTAATCGCCCGGGGCATCGAGCGGCGGATGCGGCGAGTGCAGGCTCAGCACGACGCAGAGCGGCTGGTCGGCGGGCTGTTTTCCGACGAAGTCTGCCGCCTCCCGGCTCACAAAGACATCGTGATAATGCTCCGGAGGCACGAGGCTTGGTTTGGGCTGAAACTCCCACTTCACATAGCGGTCGTGCATCTCCTCGGCGACTTGTTCAAGCAAACCGAGCTTGCGCAGATACTCGGCATAGGGATTTTTTTCCGTGACCGAGTCCACCGGGCCGGAGACATCAAAGACATAGTCCAGGCCGAGGGCACGGTGATAGTCCTCGATCTTCGGAAACGCCTCGCGCACGCTGGGGCCGGAGGTCCAGTGGGTCTTGCCGATCTGAGCTGTGGTGTAGCCGGCGGCCTTGATGTCGCGAAACATCGTGGCCTCCTCAGGCGGCGCGTGGTAGTTCAGCGCATTGCCCCAGATGCCATGGCCGCCATTGTGCGGATACAAGCCGGTCAGCAAGGAGACACGGGCGGGCATGCAGACCGGAGAGGTGGTGTAGCAGCGGTCGAAGACCATACCCTCGGCGGCGATTTTATCGAGATGCGGGGTGCGGACCTGAGTATTTTCCCAGCTCAGGTAACGCGGGCTCCACTGATCCACGAGAATGACGAGGACGTCGGGCTTGCGAGCGGGTGTATCACTCCGAACCGGAATAGGCAGGATCAGCAGCAGAATCAAACACAGGCGTTTCATAAGGGGAAAATCACGCCCTTTAACGAAGGGTCGTGCCTGCTTTCGCTGCAATTTCCGCTTTTGTTGATGGAGGATGTTACTGCCAGTCGTCGGTGCGGAACGGAGAGGCGGGGAGATTGGCGGCATTGACGAGATTGCCCTTTGGATTTCCGGCGAAACTGTAGTACACGGCTTTGGGCTCGGAGATTTTTTCGTTCCACACGATGACTTTGCCGTCTTCGATTTTGGTGCTGGCCCAGAGGAATTTGCCATCGGCACCGGCGATGGCGAAGCCTTCGAGTTCGCCATCTCTGGCCTTCAGGCCTTCGGCATGATCGAAAGAGAGGATCATCCGGTCTTTGTCAGTGACTGCCGACTTGAACAAGGGGCCGGTGGGCAAGGCAACCTTCTTTTGATACACATCGTGCAGCACGATGGTGGAGAGGCGTTTGGCGTAGTCAGACTTGTTGGTGGGATGGCCGTTGACCTCGCCGTGGAGGTCCATGGTAATGGCCATGCTGGTGTGCGGGACGCTGAGCGTGCGGCGCTGCTGATCACGCACGGCCACGCCCCAGCCCTTGGGCTCGGAGGGGAGCTTTTGGACGCCTTTGACAGCGGGAAGCTGCACATAGGCGAAGTGGAAGTCATCGCCCCAGCGTGCGCGCCAGTCGGTGATGAGCGTGCGCAACTGAGTGCCGTAGAGGGTGGTGAAGGGACCGGCGGCATTGCGCTCGCCCTGATACCAGATGACACCGCGCATGGTGTAAGGGATCAACGGCGCGATCATGCTGCTGAACAAGCCGCCGGGCTTCATTACCGCGATGTTCTTGAAGGGCAGCGGGGCTTTGGGGGCAGGCTGTTTGGCCTTGAGAGCGGTGGCGCGTGTCTTCAACCATGCGGCTTTGTCTTCGCGGAATTTTTTCTGATCGCGCTCTGGATCGAAGCCGGTGAGGCGCTTTTTCCAGTCTTCGAGCAAGGGCTGGAGTTCGGGCACGGTTTGCTGTGCTGAGGCGCTGGTCCAGGCCTCGATGGGGGTGCCGCCCACGGCGGAGGTGAGGATGCCAACGGGTTGCTTGAGCGCGGCGAGGAGATCGCGCGCGAAGAAGTAGCCCATGGCGGAGAAGTCGCCCACGGTCTCCGGCGAGCAGACGCGCCAGGAACCCGCGCGGTCCTGGGCAGGCTCATCGGCAGGCACAGGAAGCTGGTAGATTTCAAAGGGGGAATCGTGAACAAAGACGCGAATCTCGGGGTGCTGTGCTGCAACGACTTCGGCGTCTGCGTTGTCCACCAGGCCGTGCATCTTGTCCTTGATGCGCATCTCCATGTTTGACTGGCCAGAGGCGAGCCAGACTTCTCCGACAAGGACGTCATCAACGGTGATTTTGTTGGTGCCTGAGACGGTGAGCGGGTGTGACTCAGCACTGGGCTGGAGTTTGCCGAGCTTGATGAGCCATTTGCCGTTTGTGCCGGCTTTGGTGGATTTTGTTTGTCCGGCGAATTCCACCTTCACCTCCTCACCGGCATCTGCCCAGCCCCAGATGGCGACGGGGGCACCGGACTGAAGCACCATGTGGTCTGAGATGACCGCTGGCAGTTTCACTCCGGCGAAGGCGCTGGAGGCAGAAAGAAGCAGGGCGGCGAGGGCTGGTTTCATGGTGGCATGATGACGCGGAGTCCGGACGGATGTTTCTGGTAAAAGCGCGTGACCACGGGGGGCGGAGCAGCTGTGTGGAAATTCGCCAGACAACCAGCGAACTCTGCCCCGCCTTTCGACATTCCAAGGACGTCGCACCTTCTTGAGCGCCCGCGACGCGGCAGACCCGAAACTTCGGCCCCGACACAGCGGAGCCCTACCAGCCTTATTGCGAGCGACTCGCGCGCAGACTCGTTTTCAATGGTGCACGGTAGTGCACGTTTTGCTGATCACGCAGCAGTGATGTGGGATCGTGCGGAGGGATGGATACGCGCGGAATGCTGCGGACTGGAAGTCCGCGCTCCAAGAGCGCTTTCTGGCTCGGGAGTGACATTCGGTGAAGAGTGATCTCCACCGAATGCCATGCGTGACTGCCGTTACTTGGTCGGGAACGGGTTCCGCTCGTCGAAGCCGGCCTGGTGCCAGTAGGGGTAGATCTTGGGCTTTTCGCTGGCGGCGTCGAGTTTGGCCACCTGCTCGGCAGTGAGGTTCCAGCCGACGGCGCCGAGATTTTGACGGAGCTGCTCTTCATTGCGGGCACCGATGATGAGTGTGGAGACAGTGGGGCGCTGGAGGAGCCAGTTCAGAGCGACCTGAGGGACGGTCTTGCCGGTTTCAGCGGCGACTTCGTCGAGGGCGTCCACGACTTTGTAGAGATACTCGTCGTCCACCTGCGGGCCCATGGAGGAGCTGAGCTTGTGATTGAGGCGGCTGGTTTCGGGGCGGGGCTGATTGCGGCGGAGCTTGCCGGTGAGGCGGCCCCAGCCGAGGGGACTCCAGACGACAGCGCCGACTTTTTGATCGACGCCGAGAGGCATGAGCTCCCATTCATACTCGCGGCCGACGAGGGAGTAGTAGGTCTGATTGGCGACGTATTTGGTGAGCCCAAATTTGTCGGCATGGGCCAGTGACTTCATGAGGTGCCAGCCGGAGAAATTCGACACGCCGATGTAGCGGATCTTTCCTGCACGCACGAGATCGTCCAGCGTGCCGACGACTTCCTCCACGGGCGTCATGGCATCAAAACCGTGAAGCTGGTAGAGGTCGATGTAGTCGGTGCCGAGGCGCTTGAGGCTGCCCTCCACGGAGCGGATGAGATGCCAGCGGGAGGAGCCGACGTTGTTTGGCCCCTCGCCAAAACGGAAGGTGCCCTTGGTGGAGATGAGCACCTGATCGCGGCGGCCTTTGATAGCCTGGCCGAGGATCTCTTCTGCAAGGCCGTTTGAGTAGATGTCCGCGGAGTCAAACATGTTGAGGCCGTTTTCGAGGCAGATGTCGATGAGGTGAGAGGCCTCGGCGACATCTGACGCGCCCCATTCTTTGAAGAATTCCGTGCCGCCACCAAAAGTGCCGGTGCCGAGGGTGAGTGCGGGGACTTTGAAGCCGGAGCCGCCGAGTTGTCTGTATTCCATAGGGGTGTTTGTGGATTGAGGTGGGAGATGAAAAAGCGATGGAGATTACGAATGGAAATGCTGCAGGTTTTTAAAAACATCTGCGGCGATTTCAAAGGAGCGCATACGGGCCTGCTGATCGTAGATATGCGCGGTGGCGATGATCTCGTCCGCGCCGGTGTCATTGAGCAGGATTTCGATCTGCTGGCGGAAGGTGTCCGGGCCACCCACGGCGGAGCAGCGTGTCATGCGGTCCACATGCAGGGCCTCTGTGGGAGTCCAGAGGCGGCTGATGTCATCGACCGGCGGCTGGAGTTGCTTGGGGCTGCCGCGCACGAGATTGAGAAAGACCTGCTGGAGCGAAGTGAAGAGTCGCGTGGCCTCGGCGTCCGAGTCTGCGGCGAAAATGTTCACGCCGATCATCACATGTGGTTTTTCCAGAGCTGCGGAGGGCTGAAACTGGCTGCGGTAAATGTCCAAAGCCTGATGCAGCAGCTCGGGCGCGAAGTGAGAGGCGAATGCAAAGGGCAGGCCCATTTCTGCAGCGAGAGCGGCGCTGAAGGTGCTGCTGCCGAGAAGGTAGAGCGGCACATGCAGCCCCTGCCCTGGCACGGCACGCACGCGCTGGCCGGGCAAGGGTGCGCCGAGGAAACCCTGTAGCTCGCGCACGTCCGCAGGAAAGATATCGCCACTGCTGCCGAGGCCGCGACGCAATGCGCGAGCGGTTAGCTGATCCCCACCCGGCGCACGACCGAGGCCGAGGTCGATGCGGCCGGGGTAGAGTGACTCCAGCGTGCCGAACTGCTCTGCGATGACCAGCGGTGCGTGATTTGGCAACATGATACCGCCTGACCCCACACGAATGGTGGAGGTGCCACCGGCGATGTGGCCGATGACCACGGACGTGGCCGCGCTGGCCACGCCGGGGATATTGTGATGCTCCGCCACCCAGTAACGGTGGTAGCCCCACCACTCCGCATGCTGCGCCAGATTCAGCGAGTGGCGGAAGGACTGCGCGGCCGTCTCTCCCTCCAGGATGGGGGAGAGGTCCAGCACGGAGTAGAGGAGGCCGGAAGGCGCATTCATGACACAGGGTAGTCGGTGTAGCCCTTGGCTCCGTCTCCATAAAAGGTGGAGGGGTCGGGGGAATTCAAGGCAGCACCTGAGGCAAAGCGCTTTGGCAGGTCGGGATTGGCCAGGAAGGGCACGCCGAAGGCGACGGCGTCTGCGTCACCGGCGGAGAGGATGGCATTGCCGGACTCGAGGGTGAATTTTTCATTGGCCACATAGACACCGCCGAAGGCTTTCTTGAGCGCGGGGCCGATGCTGGTGGGGGACTGGTGCTCGCGTGCGGCGATGAAGGCGATCTTGCGACGACCCAGCTCGAGCGCGACGTAGCTGAAGGTTTCGAGAGGGTTGGCATCGCCCATGTCGTGGGCATCGCCGCGTGGTGCGAGGTGCATGCCGACGCGATCGCCCCCCCAGACGGAGATGACGGCATCGGTGATCTCGAGCATGAGGCGGGCGCGGTTTTCCAATGAGCCGCCGTAGGCGTCGGTGCGGTGATTGGTCTTGGTCTGGAGGAATTGATCGAGGAGGTAGCCGTTGGCACCGTGGATCTCCACGCCATCGAAACCGGCGAGCTTCGCGTTTTCCGCGCCTTTACGGAAGGCTTCGATGATGCCGGGGATTTCGGCGAGTTCCAGGGCGCGTGGGGTTACGAAGGATTTCTCAGGGCGCACGAGGCTTACGTGGCCGGCTGCTGCGATGGCGCTGGGGGCCACGGGCTGTGCGCCATCCAGGAACATGGGGTCTGAGATGCGGCCCACGTGCCAGAGCTGGAGGAAGATGCGGCCACCGGCCTCGTGCACGGCCTGGGTGACGAGCTTCCAGCCCTCCACCTGCTCCTGGGACCAGATGCCGGGGGTGTTTGCATAGCCAACGCCCATGGGGGTGACGGAGGTGGCTTCGGTGAGGATGAGCCCGGCGCCGGAGCGCTGGCGGTAGTACTCGGCCATGAGGGCGTTTGGCACACGCTGCTGTCCGGCGCGGGCACGGGTGAGTGGAGCGAGGAAGATGCGGTTTGGCAGAGTGAGGGAGCCAAGCTGGAGGGGATCGAAGAGAGTGGGCATATGGGCTTGTTCTATTGTTCACAAATACGGAACTAAAGAATTATTGAACTGCAAGCGAAATTTGTGTATCGTTTTCACATCAGACCGCTCCACCATCCTCCAGCCGAAAGTTTCACCGTCTCGGGCATACTGCATGCACTGTCAGATCCGGTGCGTCTCAGCATTGTGGCCGAGCTGCGCAAGGCCGAGGAAGGCCTGAACTGCGTGGAAACCACCGGCCGCCTGAAATGCACGATGCCGAAGTCCACCTGCTCCCAGCATTACCGCATCCTGCGCGAGTCCGGCATCATCCACAGCGAACGCCGTGGCGTGGAGCTGACGAGCAAGGTGCGACGCAAGGAGCTGGAGAGCCGCTTTCCGGGATTGCTGGACACGATTCTCAAGGCGTGGAAGCGCGAGCATGGAGAGTGATGACCCTCCCTTACTCTGGCGGGCTCAGCATTTCCTGACGCAGAGCACCCTCTTGTGAAGCCTGCCAGCAGACATTGGCCTCTACATCGAAACAGGTGAGCCAGCCGCCTCCATAAGCATGGGTGTCGATGCAGACTGCGTGGCCGCAGTTGAGGGGTCTTCCGCTTTTCTGAGCGGAGTGCCCGCAGACCATGCGACGCCCCGAGACATGCGGACGCTCCACGCTGAAATGCGCCCAGAGCAGTGTTTTCTCAGGCTGCTCCGCCAGCGGAAGGTCTGGCACGACATTGGCGTGCACGAAAAAATCGCGTGCTTCCTCATGAAAGAGCACGGTCGATTCCAAAAAGTCCCAGTGCGCTTCAGGAATGTCGGCGAATGTGGAGGCGGCATATGAGTCCAGCGTCTCTGCGCCTCCATACGTGAGCCACTTGGGCAGAAAGGAGCGGTCATCACGCGCCCGCAGCATCATCACCTCATGGTTTCCACGCAGCGTCACAAGACGGCAGCGGTCTCGCAGCTCCAGCAGATGTGCAATGACCGCCCGGGTGTCAGGCCCGCGGTTTACGTAATCCCCCAGTGTTACCACGGTGTCAGTGGCTCCAAACTTCAGCTCCTGGTCCAGACGCCGCAGGGCACCGGCACAGCCATGAATATCTCCGATGGCAAACAACCGCATGGTGGATGAGGGAAAGAAGGCGTCATAAAGGGGAGGATGGCCGTGTTGTCAGCTGCTTTTTCCACCGCCATTTCTGCCTCACTCAGCCTTCACCAGTCCCAGCTCTGTAAAAAAGACGTCCATCTTTTTGAGTGTCTCCGCATAGAAAGTCGCATCCTTGAACATGTAGGTGTGGATGGCGTCCGGCGGAGCCACAAGTTCGATGTGGTTGCCGGCTTTGCGCATCTCATCAGTGAAAAGCTGCGCGCCCTTGAAGGGTGTGGTGGTGTCTCCTGTGCCGTGGAAGAGGAGGGTGGGCGGCAGGCCTGAGCGGACTTGATGGGCGGGGGAGAGATCACGCCAGCGCTCGCCGATCTTGGCGTTGCCGTAGCCTTCCGAGGAGGTGTCGATGACCGGGGAGAAGAGGACAAGTGCATCGGGGCGGCAGGAGACATGCAAATCTTCATCTGCATGATCGACGCCGTCGAACATGGCGGTGGCGGCGGCGAGATGGCCGCCTGCGGAAGCGCCGTTGGCGATGATCTTGCGCGGATCAATGCCGAGCTCTGAGGCATGAGCGCGGACATAGCGCAGAGCGGCGCGTGCATCTTTTACGCACTCGAAGACGGTCACGGGAGTCTTGGCTTTGTAGAGGCGGTATTGCACGCTCATGGCGACCATGCCGAGCTTTGCACAGTGATCGGCAAAGGCGTACATGGAGCGTGGCGAGCCACTGGTCCAGCCGCCGCCATGGATGGCAACGAAGCAGGCGCGTTTGTCTCCGGGCTTCAGGCCAGCAGGCTCGAAGATTTCGAGGTTCAATTCGCGATCACCGACTTTTTTGTAAACCAGCGTGCGGTTGGGTTTGATGTCCTGGGTGATCGTGGTGGTGTAAACGGGCGCTTTTACCGCCGCCAGTTTGGCGAGCTGGGCTTTTGTGGGCAGTTTTGAGAAGGCGCTTTCAGCAATGGTCAGATGAAGCACCTGCTGCCAGCGGTGAGGCATGAAGAGGTGCATGACACCGCCATCGGTGAAGGCATCGAGGTAGGAGCACTGGGAGTTGAAACCGGAGACCTTGTGGACAGGGGCGACGGCGTTTGCGAGCACAAAGCGTGGCTCGCTCCAGGTGTGGCCTTCATCGGTGGAGAAGGAGGCCCAGACTTCGCTGCGCATTTTCATGAGCTCGGCCTTGTCGCTGAGTTCACCATTGCCGGTGACGGGCACTTTATTGTGGTGGAAAGCCACGAGCGTTTTGCCGTCTGACAGCGGGAAGAGCATGGGAGGTGCATCGGGATGCACGAGGGTGCTGGGCGAGGGAGGCGTCCAGGTTTTGCCGTCGTCCTGGCTCCAGGCGGTGAAGAGATGGCCCTGCGGTGTGCGGGACATGAAGAGCACGCGGCCGCCATCGAGATTGAGCGGGCGGCCTTCGTCCATGCGGTTGAAGCCTTTGGCGGTCCAGCCGTTGGGACGTGCGCCGGGCAGCAGGGTCCAGGTTTTGCCCTGGTCTTCGCTGCGCAGCAGATACTGCTGAGTGGTGAAGGGCTTCACCGACCAGTCGGCGAGATGGGAGCCGATAAGCCAGGTGCCAGCATCTGTCTCCGTCATGCGCATGACGGACATGCCTTTGAAATCGGGATCATTTACAGGGGAGATGAGGTGCACCTCAGACCAAGTATGGCCGTCGTCGTCGGAAGTGCGCCAGCCGATGGGGGCGTTTTCACGCTGGCCGTTTTCCCAGGTCCATCTGCCGGGGATTGGTTGTGTGCCGAAGGCGTAGATGCGCTGGGTGCCACGCGGGATCAGCGGGATGAAACCGTGCTGACCGTAGGGGATGTCATAAGCCACGGCTGGCTGGGTCCACGTTTTGCCGTGATCTGAGGAGCGGCAGACCATCATGGAATTGATCTTCTCGCCCTTGCTCTTGGCGTAGTGGTCGCCTTCGGGAAACATGAGCAGGAAATCGCCCTTGGGTGTGATGGTGGCACGTGTCTCCAGGATGCGCGTCTGCGTGCGATGCACGACCTGCCCCTTCATGGCCGAGGTCATGAGCAGGCCGGTGCCTGGATCCAGCACGAAGCCTTTGGGCGGTGATTTGGCATCCAATTCAATGCCGTTCACCGTCACCTTCTCCATGAGAGGGAGAGGATCGAGCGCGTGGAGAGACGCGGAGGCAAGAAGCAGCAAGGCGAGCGGTTTCATGGCTGGAAACATGCTACCAAGACGAACCACCTGCAGCCTTGTTGCTGGTCAGCCCACCTGACCAGCAATCAACTCCTCAGGGCTGCTGCGCCAGAGGCCTGATGCCAAACTCCTCCGCCACCGGCAGCGCCTTGGCCAGATCATTCACCAGAGGAAAATCCACACCCGCGTTCCACTGCCGCCGCAAGCCTTCGGGGGACTCATCGTGGTAGTAGTTCACATGCACTCCGGCGGCTTTCAGCAGCTTCACCGCCTCCACTGGCACCGCCCCCTTCCCCAGCAGCTGGATGAACTGCGCCTTCATCGCAATGGTCTCCTGTGCGTAGGCCGTCGAATCGCCCTGACGCTCCATGTTGCAAATGAGGATGTCAGGCGCCACGGCACGCGCCGCCTTGGCGGCAGCGCCCATGGCAGCCAGAAAAGCCTGATGTTTGCGCCCAGCTTTTTCGACGGCACGCGCCGAGGCCTCGCCAACTTCTCCGCCACCTTTCAGGTGGCAGTTCAGCCATACATGCCGTGGAAAGACCTCCAGTGCTTCTTCAAACGTGGGGATGCGAGTCCCTGTGAATGCAGCCCCCATTTTCGCCCCGGCATCCAGCTGTTTCAGCTCCGCCAGCGTGAGGTCGGCCACCCTGCCCTTGCCATTAGTGGTGCGGTCCACTGTGGCATCATGCATCAGCACCATCGCACCGTCTTTGGAAAGCTGCACATCAAACTCGATCATCTGCGCCCCCAGCCGGACCGCCTCCAGCAAAGCCGGAATGGTATTCTCAGGATGCGTGCTCATGGCCCCGCGGTGGGCGCACAATCCGCGATTCGGCATGTCAATGTCCCCGGCTGATGACCTGACTCCCAAAAGGCACAGCAGGGTGCTCAGAAAAAACAGACGATGTTTCATAGTGTGGCGGAAAGTGGCGGCAGTTTTCCCGCCCGTCTCGTACAGAAGGTCAGGCGGGGAGATAAAGACGCCCGTTACTGCCGGAATATTTTGCCATTCGTCAGCCACTCGAGATTAAAGCGGGCGAAATGCAGCTCGTCCCAGTAGTGAGTGCTGCCTTTGTCCGCCCGCTCATAGATGAATCCTATGGTCTTGTCATCCAGCACCACGACGTCTGAGTATGAGCCCGGATGCGGCCAGATCGTTTTGCCTGCAGTCCAGGTCCCGCCTTCATCGCGGCTGATCCGAATGGTGAGATTGTAGCGGCCGTAGGGATGCTCTTTCTGCCGATACGGCGAAGCAGGGCTGGAGAAGAGCAGCGTCTTTGCATCAAACCTCTCCACCGGGCCGTGGCAGCGCGGGGTAATGAGTTCTTCGAGGCGATGCAGCTCCCCCCACGTCACACCGCCGTCTTTGCTGATGGCGGTGAGGTGGCGCAGGTTGTCAGGCGCATCCTCGCTGCTTTCATTGCGGCTGATCACGCGCACGTCCCCGTTGTTTAATTCAACGAACTGGCATTCGCTGGTGTGAAGGCCGATGGTGCCGCCCAGATGCCAGGTTGCGCCATGGTCGTCGCTGTAAAAGGAGTGGGCAAAGCTGCGCAGACGGCCCTTGCCGATGTCCTCCCGATGACGCCCCGGCACGAGCAGACGTCCGGACTTGAGCTGGATCATCGCATTTCCTGGACCGCAGCCATAGCGCTGCACCCAGCCCTTCTCCCACTGCACCGCGTGGCTTTTGGGGTTGCCCTTCGGTTCTTCGTCTTCTCCCCTGCCCTGAAGTGTTTGCCATTCCGGCCTGATCACCTGCTCATGTATGACCACCGGCCCTTGCCATGTCTGGCCATTGTCTGAGCTGGTGAGGTGGGCGTACTGCTTTTTGTCCTTCAGGAAAAAAAGCCAGAGTTTCCTGGTCTCGCGATCAAACCCGACTGTCAGATCGGTGCAGACACGGTTTTCATCATCAAGGATGGTGATTTCTTCGCTCCATGTTTTACCGAGGTCGGAGCTGCGCTTCATCACGATGTCGTGATTGCCGATGTCTCCGGGGCCGTCGTTGCGCTTTTCACAGATCACCAGCAGATCCCCATTGGGAGCCTGGATGATCGAGGGTATGCGGTAGTTGGGCTTGTTCTTGGGCGTCAGCGGAAACAGGCACGTCGTCTCAAACAAAGGCTCTGCGGCCGTCAGAGGACCGCAGAGCAGCAAAAGCAGGATTCCAACAAACGTTTTCATGAGCATGAAACATCACATCATCCTCACTGTGGCGCCGTCAGCCATTCCAGATTAAACCGGGCCAGTGTCAGACGACCACCCGCGAAGTGGGCCAGCACAGAGCCGTCCCCACTGCGCCCGTAGAAGCAGAGGATGGTGCCGTTTTTGGTCACGGCGATGTCCGAGTACATGCTGGCACCGGGTTCGATGCTTTTGCTCACAGGCCAGGTCTTGCCCTCATCACGGCTGAGCTTCACGCTGACGTTTTTGCGGTCGCGATTTTTCCCGGGCTCTGCCTTGCCCTTCTCTTTTTCCAAATTATGCGGATTGGAGAAGAGAATAAGGCTCTGACCATCGTGGTTGTAGCGAACGATGCCGCCCATGCAGATGGGCTCCAGCAGGGCTTCGTCAAACTTCGGTGTGCTCCAGCCGGTGGCCCCATCTTTGCTGACGGTGACAAGGCGACGATGGGCCTTTGATTCACTACGCACATTGAGCATGACACTGCCGTCGTTGAGCTCGATGGCGACTGTCTCATTTGGGTTGATCCATTCCTCGGTGCAGGGCACCGCGATGTCACCAGCTTTCCAGGTTTTGCCCTGGTCATCGCTGTAGATGGTGGCGGTGACGCTGGGGCGGTGGGCATTACCGCCCGTGCCGGTGGAAAGCCAGACGGGGACCACGAGGCGGCCGTTTTTGAGCTGGATGCTGTGGTCCGGACCGGTGGCCAAAACCTTCCAGTCGTAGTCTTTTTTGAAGGCGTCAAAGGCAGCGGTGATCTCCACGGGCTTGCTCCAGGTGAGACCGTCGTCCGCGCTGCGCTGGTAGAAGCAGCGCTCATACTCCAGGCAGAAGAGCATGTGGACCGTGCCGTCTTTGTCGGCGATGAGCACGGGGTTGTTATAGGTCACGTCGTTGGGGTCCACATTTTTCATCTTGAGCGCGAAGGGGTTCTTGGCCTTCGGCCCCTCCACATTGGCAATGCTCTGTGGCACGCTCCAGGTTTTGCCCTCATCGGTGCTGCGGCGCAGCAGGATGCGGATGTCGTCCCAGTCGCTGACACCTGCGGCACGTTTGCGCGCCTCGCACCAGGTCAGCACAGTGCCCTTGGCAGTCACCACGATGCCGGGGATGTGGTAGAGCTTGTATGCGGGATTATCTCCGACAATGAAGAGGTCCTGTTTTTCGATGAAGGGCTCTGCGGCGGCGAGGGTGCCACAGAGCAGCAGGAGGGAGGCGAGTTGTTTCATGGTTGTCATGGGTGGGTTGGTAAATGGTGAAGAGTCGTGATTTGCAGGTGTGAGAAGGAACTACCACTCCCCATCCCGCTGGAATTTGGCCCTGGCGTTTTTGCCAAACTGCGCACCAGCAGCAGCGAGATTGGCCAGCACCTCATCGCTGCTCAGGCCGGAGCTGCCACGTGCGGCTGGGATGACGGTCTGGCACTCATTGGCATCCATGAAGCGGGAGGCTTCGAGGATCTGCGGCTGCGCCTCGGGTTCGATGACGAGGAAACCGTGCTTGTCGGCATGAATGAGATCGCCGGGAATGACCTTGCGGCCAAAGACCTCCACTTCGCAGTTCCAGCGCACGGGATGCACATGCGCATGGCCCACGCAGAAGCGGCGGGCCAGGGCTTTGAAACCGGCGTTGGTCATTTCATCCACGTCACGGATGGCACCATCCACAATGGTGCCCACACAGCCGAGGGCGCGATGCATGTTGCTGTTCACCTCGCCCCAGAAGGAGCCGATGGTGCGGGGTTTGTCGAGGTCCTGCACGCAGACGATCTTGGGCCCGGGGATGCCGGCCACGTAGCGGCGATATTCATTCCACGCATTCGCATTGGCCTCACGGTGCGCCTTGTTGCTTGGCTCGACAACGACGGTGACGGCGTAGCCGACCATCGGCCCCATCTGCGGCATGAAGTCGCGGACTTCTTCGAGATTGAAGCCGTCGGCGGCGGGGTCGCGTCTGGTGATCTGCTCCCAGCCATTGTAGATGGTCGGGGTGTTCCAGCGCTTGAGTTGAAGGATGTCGGAATGAGGAAGCATGAGGCGTTGAGATTGGTTTCACATGAACGGCATGGCAGGCGAAATCTCTGTGGTCATTCCAGCTTACCACGTCATGTTTGCGGCCTGACTTTATGCACGCTGTCCCCGCCCGCCCCTCGCTTGTAACACACAGCGCCGACTTTCTCCGCGAAGCCCTGCTGCGTGGAGAGTGGCAGGGCGCGCTGCCGTCTGAGCGCATGCTCTGCACGCGCCTGCGCATCAGCCGGCCCACATTGCGCGCAGTGCTCTCACAGCTGGAACAGGAAGGCGTCATCGGCCCTGTGGAAAACAAGCGCAGGCTCATACACGCTCCATTGGCCGGAACACGCGGCAAGCCAGCGTCCTCTCGTCTGGTTGCCCTCCTCTCCCCCGTCCCGCAGCAGTCCATGCCCCCGTTTGTGCTGTTTTGGATGGATTCCCTGCGGGAGCTGCTGGCAGAGGCTGGCTATCAACTGGAGGTGCATGTGATCCCGCACTGCTTCACGGCCAAGCCTGCAGGCGGCCTGAAAAAGCTCACCCATCGCGTGCCGGCAGCCTTGTGGGTGCTGTTCCGCTCCACGCCGGTGATGCAGCGCTGGTTTGCAGAGCAGCAGCTGCCTGCGGTCATTGCAGGCTCTTGTGCTGAAAGTCTTTCCCTGCCATCAGTGGATCTGGACTATCGCGCCACCTGCAGACATGCAGCCACGATGCTGATGCAAAAAGGGCACAGGCGTATCGCGCTGCTGCTTCCTGACTCCTCCCACGGCGGCGATGTGGACAGCTCCCTGGGATTCAGGGAAGCCTTTGCCTCCTGCGATGCCGAGCTCTCTGTGCTCCCTCATCACGAGACCGCCGGGCAGGTGATAGCGACCCTCGATGAAGCCCTCAGGCTCAAACCAGCGCCCACCGCTTTCGTCGTGGCGCGCTCCATCCATGCGCTCACGGTGGTCACTCACCTGCTGCGTCTCGGCCACCGCCTGCCACGAGACTTTGCCGTCGTCTCCCGTGATGACGATGCCTTCCTCGATCATGTCACCCCAAAGGTGACACGTTATTCTGCCGATGCCGCCAAGTTTGCCCGCCGTCTTGCCAAACTGGTGCTGGAGCTCGCTCAGACCGGCCACACCAGCACCAAGCCCGTGCGTCTCATGCCCGATCTGCGACGTGGGGAGACGGTGTGAAGAACTCTACGCCCCAAAAGCCTCGATGAAGCACACCTCCAGCGCCAGCCCTTCATTCACATTGGTATGCAGGTGGCTTTCCAGCTGGCGAAGGACGCGGATGCGCTTGGTCACCTCCCCCGGCTGCCAGCGTGTGGCCAGAGTGGCGGTGGCTTCCTGAAACTTTGGCAGATCCAGATGCACGGCCCCGGCCTGCTGGCGGGCCACATCTCCCATCCATGAAAGCAGCAGCTCCATGAGTGATGTGCGCTGCTGCAGGTACTCTGCCTCGATCTGCGCCTCCACCTGCTCTTCGCGCTGCTTCAGCCAGGTGCCGTCGGTGGTCTTGGCATAGTGCTCCTGCTCGCGCTCAAATTCGGCCTCCTGCTCTTTCTTGATGGCTTCATGCAGGCTTTCGAGAATGTCCTCAAAGTCCTTCTTCAGCGAGAGCGCCTCCGAGATGCTGCCGCCCTGCTTGGTGGCCATTCGCTTGAGCACATAGAGCAGCCTGCCCTCGTGTTCGGTAAAGATGCGAGCACCATCCGGCGGCAGCAGAGAGATCTCGATCACACGGGACTGGATGGTGGGCAGCAGTTGCTCGGGCTGCGTGGTCAGCAGCAGCAGCAGCGTGTTCGGCGGCGGCTCCTCCAGCGTCTTGAGGAAGGCGTTCTGCGCCTGCACGTTCATGCGCTCCGCATCCACGATCACGGCAAGCTTCCAGCCGTTGGGCGCGGCCGTCTGGTGAATCATCTTTTCCAGAAAGCGGATGGTGCCGGGATCGTCGCCATCATCGCCGATGGTGATACGGCGGGATTTGCTCTGCGGGCGGAGGACCACAGCCCCCTGCCCTTCCCAGCCCTCCAGCGAGCCCATCTTGGTGCCCACCAGGAGATCCAGCGCTTTAGCGGCGAAAACTTCGTGCTGCGCCGCCTTCGGCCCGGTGATGAGGTAGGCGTGTCCCAGGCGGCCGTTGTCACGGGCGCGTCCGAGAAGCTCAAGGGCATGGTCGCTCTTAAACGGCATGGGTTTGCGCGGTGAGTATCTGCCAGATTTTTTCGTGCACAGCCTCAGGTGCCGCTGCCGCACCCATGATGCGGATGCGCTCCGGCTCGGCACGCGCCAGCTCGAGGTAGCCCTGGCGCACTTTTTCAAAGAATTCCATCGGCTGGCTCTCGATGCGGTCCAGCTCGCGCCCAGCCTGGTGGATGCGCTTCCGTGCGGTGGCGCTGTCCATGTCCAGCAGCAGAGTCAGGTCAGGCAGTGTGCCCCCGATGGCAAATTGGTTGATGGCACGCACGCTTTCCAGCGGCAGCCCCCTCGCCACGCCTTGGTACACCGTGGTGGAATCCAGGAAGCGGTCCAGAATGACAAACGCACCGTCATCCAGCAGCGGGCGGATCTTTTCGCGCACCAGCTGGGCGCGGCTGGCAGCAAAGAGCAGCAGCTCCGTCTCATTGGACATCGTGGCCCCCTCCTTGGCATGCTGCAGTAAATGCCGGATGCTCTCTCCCAGCTCCGTGCCCCCGGGCTCGCGCAGCACGACCACCCGACGCCCCGCAGCCTCCAGCCGCGTGCGCAGCAGACCGATCTGCGTCGATTTGCCGCAGCCTTCAGAGCCTTCAAAGGAGAGCAGGAAGCCGGTGCTCATCGCATCACTCCCACTCAATGCTGGCGGGCGGCTTGGTGCTGATGTCGTACAGCACGCGGTTCACACCTTTGACGCTGTTGAGGATCTTGTTGGAGGCGTTGCGCAGCACTGAGTAAGGCAGCTCCACCCAGTCGGCGGTCATGGCGTCTTCGCTGATGACAGCTCGCAGAGAGATGGCCTGCTCGTAGCTGCGTTCATCTCCTTTGACGCCCACGGTCTTCACCGGCAGCAGCGCCGCATAGGCCTGCCAGGTGCGCTCATACCAGCCGCTGCGGCGCAGCTCACTGATAAAGATGGCATCCGCTTGCTGGGTGGTGGCCACACGCTCGGCGGTGATCTCCCCCGGAATACGCACAGCCAGACCCGGTCCCGGGAAGGGATGACGCCACAGCGCCTGATGCGGAATGCCCAGGCTGGCGCCGAGGGCACGCACCTCGTCCTTGAAGAGCTCGGCGAGGGGTTCGAGCACCTTGCCCTGCTCCTTCAGCTCCATGATGCGGTCCACGCGGTTGTGGTGCGTCTTGATCTTGCTGGCAATGCTGCCGCTGGTGGCGCTCTCGATCACGTCAGGATACAGCGTGCCCTGCGCCAGCAGTTCCACATTGTCGGCCACCTTCCAGAACTCCTCCACAAACAGCGTGCCGATGATGCGGCGCTTCTGCTCGGGGTCGGTCACGCCTTTCAGCGCACCCAGGAAGACGGCGCTGGCGTCGATCTGCTCGATCGGCACTCCCACGCTGGCAAAGAGCTCTTTCACTTCGGCCGCCTCATTCAGGCGCATCATGCCGGTGTCGATAAAAATGCAGCGGACTTTGACGCCGGCCTTGGCCAGCAGCACGGCCAGCACGGTGCTGTCCACTCCTCCGGAGACACCGCAGATCACCTCGCGGCTGCCCACCTCGGCCTTGATGCGCTCCAGCATCTGCGCCTTGAAGGCCTGAATGTCGAACTTGGCCAGGGTGGCGCCACTCTTGGTGAGGAAGTTCTTCAGGATGGCTGTTCCCTCGTGGGAATGCGTCACCTCAGGGTGAAATTGAATGCCCCAGCAGCGGTCAGACCACTTCAGCGCCACGGGCACGGCGTCTTCATTGGTGGCGATGACCTTGGTCGTGCTGGAGAGATTGGCGCAGGTGTCGCTGTGGCTCATCCACACCTGGGACTCATGCGAGATGCCGCTGAAGAGATCCTCGTGATCGGTTACGACGAGCTTGGCGGGACCATACTCGCGGGTGACGCCGGGCTTCACGGTGCCGCCGTGTTTGATGTTCAGAAGCTGCATGCCGTAGCACACGCCCAGCACGGGAACGCCGAAGGACATCAGCTTTTCATAGTCCACATCCGGCGCATCGACATCAGACGTGCTGCGCGGGCCGCCGGAAAGGATGATGGCTCCAGGGTTCTGCAGATTGGCCAGCTCGGCCGGCGGATAAAGGTGCGAGGCAAAACCCAGCTCGCGCACGCGGCGGACAATGAGCTGGGAATACTGGGAGCCGTAATCGAGAACGGCGACTTCTTGCGGGGTCATGAGGGGGAGATGACGGAGGTAAAGTGTGAAGCGGCGAAAGCCGGGGCATCAATGCGGCTCGTAGTTCACCGGCTCTTCAGTGATGACGACATCGTGCGGATGGCTTTCCTTGAGACCACCGGCGGTGATGCGGACAAAGCGTGCCTTGGCGCGCAGTTCGTCGAGCGTATTGGCACCCACGTAGCCCATGCCGGAGCGCAGACCGCCGATGAGTTGGAAGACCACCTCGACCAGCGGGCCTTTGTACGGCACGCGTGCTTCCACGCCTTCAGGCACCAGCTTGCCGGAGCTGTTCTGGCCGTAGCGGTCGCCAGCGCCTTTGCGCATGGCCTTGAGGCTGCCCATGCCACGGTATTCCTTGAAGGTGCGGCCCTGCCATTTGACCATGTTGCCGGGGCTTTCGGCCGTACCTGCCAGGAGGGAGCCTAGCATCACAAAATCAGCACCAGCGGCGAGCGCCTTGACGATGTCTCCAGAGTAACGGATGCCACCGTCAGCGATGACGGTGACGCCTGCCGCACGGCAGACTTCAGCCACCTCCTGCACCGCAGTGAACTGCGGCATGCCCACGCCCGAAATGATACGCGTGGTGCAGATGGAGCCCGGGCCCACCCCCACCTTGACGGCAGAAGCGCCTGCTTTCACAAGGTCGCGCGCACCATCGGCAGTGACCACATTGCCAGCCACGATCGGAATGCTGGAGCCTAGACTCTCACGCAGCTTGGCGATGACCTGCATCACGCGGCTGGTGTGCCCAGTGGCGGCGTCGATGAAGACGGCGTCCGCACCTGCGGCCTGCATGGCCAGACCGCGTGCCACGCAGTCTTCACCCACACCCACGGCGGCGCCCACGCGCAGCTGGCCATTGGTGTCCTTGGCGGCATTGGTAAACATCTGGCGCTTCACGATGTCCTGCTTGGTGATCAGGCCCGCGAGCTTGCCATTGGAATCGACCAGCGGCAGCTTCTCGATGCGCTGGGTGTAGAGGATCTTCAAAGCATCCTCAAAGCTGGTCTGCGGCGTGCCGGTGGCCAGCTTGTCACGCGGTGTCATGATGGCCGAGACGGGCGTGGCCTCGTCCTCGATGTACCACATGTCGCGGCTGGTCACCATGCCAGCCAGTTTTCCCTGCGCATCCACCACCGGGAAGCCGCTGACGCCCTTTTCGTGCATCAGGCGCTGCACCTCGCCCAGCTTGGTCTCAGGTGCGACAGTGTGCGGGCTCTGGATGACGGTATTTTCAGAGCGCTTCACCCGTGCCACGTGCTCGGCCTGCTGGTCAATGGGACAGTTGCGGTGGATCACGCCCAGTCCGCCCTCACGCGCGAGGGCGATGGCGAGCTCGGACTCCGTGACGGTGTCCATGGCCGAGGAAAGAATCGGCACATTCAGGCCGATGGAGGCCAGTTTGGTGGAAACATCGACGTCCCCAGGCAGCACCTGACTCAGTCCGGGAAGGACAAGAACGTCGTCGAAACTTAAAGCGAGAGATGGCAGTTCACCCATGCGCCATTCAAGCCACGATCAGGCCGATGTCATGCGGAAATTTGAGGCAGTTTATCTCTCCCCCGAAGGACTAGAGGCCCGGGCGGTAGTTGCGCGCCTTGCCGGTGAAGGGATCAACCTGAATGGTGTAAAAGTTTTTCGGCAGGTTGCCCACAGTGACCGGCTGGCCGTTATCGTAGGTGATGGTGAAAAAGCTGGTTGGCAGGGTGCCGTAATCCAGCTGTGAATAGCCACCTGTCTGGGCATTCACTCTTCGGCAGGAACCATCTGGCATGAATCGAATGGCATTGTATTTGGCTCCGCTCACCCCGGAGTAACCAGGACCATTCCCCCCGCTAGATTTGGTGTCATCGAGCGATGTACCATTCTGACCGTTGAGCATGGGAGACAGTGCCGTGTCTGCTGCGATGATGATGCCGTCAGACAGCTTGGTCAAATTGCCAACCGGCACAACCGATTCTTTGGATACCGCGCTCGCCCCGGCTCCCTGCGTGACAGTCACAATTTTAAACACCTGATAAGACCGGAACAATTGAAGTGTTGAGCCAGTGAAATCCTGGTCGGCGTATTTGAAGAACCTCAGTTCAACAGGCACATTCTGAGCATACGCGAGCTGCTTGGCCTCGGCGACAGCCCCCATGATGGAGTCTCCTGTGGTGGCCAGCCTGGTCGACTGCATAGTGCGCATCAGGGCAGGAGTGGCAGAAGCCAGGATCATGGCGACAATAGCGACCACCACAAGCATCTCGACCAAGGTGAAAGCCTTCCTGATCTGCCGTTCAGAATGTGGAAAGTGAATCATAGAAATGAAATTGGGGCCGTTTGTTGGAATACAGGAGCCTGAGTGTTTTCCATCAAAAACTCCAGCGTGCCTGCTTCAGAGCGATGGTTGTGCTGAAAACTCGATAATTAAGCTTTTGAGCGACCAGAAGAGTCGGCAGCGTACCCAGCTGGCCGTTGGTACCATCAAGCTCCGCATTCAGATTCGCGGCTTCTTGGAAGAGGCCGGCAATCGACGAGAGCAGCTGGGTTCTGATCTGACTGTTCTCCTCGCGCGAAAGGAACTCGCCGGATCGTTCGTCCAGGGCAACCATGCTGACCTTCAGCAGCGGCGGCAGCATATGCTGCGTTCCCTGCGGGCTGGCATTCACGGGCGAGGAGCCAGGATTGACCTTCAGTGTGGAATCATAAATATACTGCGGAGCAATGACATAGGGCGACATGGTTGTATTGCCAGTCACCTCGATTTGCGGCGATATGACCAATGCGATGATGTTTTCAGCAATCGGACGTGTAAAGGCACGCGTCTGGGCTGACTCCTGAGCCGTCTTCACCTCGCTGCTGAGCACATCCTGGTACCATTCCATGGAATGAGCGGTGATGGGCCGCAGAGAGGAGTCATAGATGCGGTTCTTTTCCGCCGTGGGGCTGTACTCCATCAGACGCAGGCGGTTGCGCACAGGCACAGCATTGTTCAGCTGCTCCAGGAAGGCCGGACGGAATGAGGCATCCGAACCCCATTCCACAAAATATCCACGCCCACAGAGCAGATTGACCATGTTTTCAGTGTTGACCGGCTGGCTTGGAGAAGAGCCTCCCGACGTCGTGGTTGCAACAAGACTGGCAACCCCCAGGGGTGCCTGGAAAAAGACTGCATGCCCAGGATAGTTCTGGGAATTGCCCGCCGCAGCCGGCACCACCCTGCTGGTCGGGCCGCAGATAAACTGCAGCTCAGACTGCCTGATGTAATCTCTTGCAAGAGTGATCTGCTGCCCGGCGGAGTCCTTGCCCAAGTTGTCAAACTCGTTGTCCCAGTAGTTGTTGAGAGTCGCCTGGGCCAGGCTTCGCGACATCGCATCAAATGCCTGGCGCGCCTCACGAAACTGAGACACGCGGGAATTGGCACGCACCCAGCTCCGCTGGACAATGCCGATGACCTGTGAAACAACGAGCATCAGGATCACAAGAAACGTCACTGACACCATCAGTTCAATGAGCGTAAAAGCCGCACCGAACCACGACCGGCGGCGCAAGAATGCGCGTGAAGAAAAATCGGAAAGCTTCATGACGGTGAAATCAGCGTGTTTTGACAATCAACTGATTGAAGACGACGTAGGAGGCGGTGTTATTGGTGCCGAAAACAAAGCTGGCCGAGTTGGACGTGGCGATTTTGATCAGCATGCGCTTCATGTAGGGCTGAGTCTTCTCAGCCTGGGGGATCGCCACCACTGTCTGCGGTTCAATCTGCACCACATAGCTGATGTCCTTCGCATCCTGCTGAACTTCCCGCCCTTGATCGTTGTAGTATTTCTTCAGCGTCTGTGTCGGCAGCATGTCAAACGTCGCATTCTCCATGTCATGCGTGACCTGCTCGAGGATGTTGCTGTCATTGACCATCACTGACGTTTTACGGGCCATCTCCAGCCCCTGGGGCAGGAGCCCCAGCAGCGTGATGATGGCAAGCGCAGCAATGGCAACCGCCAGAGTGACCTCCACGAGCGAGAACCCGGACTGCGAGCGGGATTTGATGAGATTTTTCATAAGAACTTGATGCTACTGCCGGCAGATCATCAGGGGCTGAAGCGCTTGCTTTCAAGCGTACGGAACTTGTAATAATAATCCAAGGGTTTTTCTCCCAGCGGGTTGGAGCTCGCTCCATAATCAGGCAGCGGGTTGGACACATCCGTCGGGTCGATGTAACGCTCGATCAGCGCGGAGCCTCGGTATTCACCCAGGATGGCATCCTTGTTCGGATCCATGGTGTCAGGCGCAGTGGAGCGCGCCTTGGTGATGACCTGCGCCCGCATGTGCACACGGAAGGTGTTGCTGCGTGTCGTGACACGCGGATAGATGTTTGAATAGGGGCGTTCGCGCGTGTTGTCCCCAGTTCCGGGATGATTCTGCCAGAACTGCTCCATCACAGACTGCAGGTTCGTCCCGCTGGTGCTCGAATTGATGTTGGCAATGCTGCCAAGATTTTCACCGCCGGATGAAGCACCATTGCTGACATCAGGGATCAGATGCATTTCACAAATCTGGCTGGCGCTGCGGAAAAGACCACGGTAGCGGCTGAGATTGTGGTTGGAACCTGTCGCGGTGTGCCGGAATTTCTGATCAAACTGATACAAGGTTTTGGCCACATCGACAGGGCGATGCCAGTACTTGCTGTTCGAACCCTCATCCCAGAAGCGGTCTCCTGTGCTGCTCCACATCCCGGACGTCGCGGCAGTCTGGTAGTTTTTGGCGTTGTCAGTGTCTCCCAGCGGGATTGCGGTCATGAACTCACCCTTCATCACAGCATACATGCCCGTGGCCCGAGTGATGTTGGTGAAGGGGACGATCTGGTAGTTAAGATTCAGACGACCTGCCACGGAAAGCGGCTCGCTGATGGCATAGGGTTCCACCACAGGCATGAAGAACAGATCCAGCAGATAGTGGTCGCGCGGATTGTTGTCGCCAGGATGGCCGGGAGTTACTCCTTTGCCGTAGTTGGCGTTGGAGCTGGCGTGAGGGCGGAACAGCAGCGTCTGCCAAGGCTGGCTGTTGTCATTATAGGACACGCTTCCGGAGATCGCGCTCGTGCTGGAATTCCCACCACCCCAGACTCCTGTAGGCAGCGAGCCAAACGACACCGCCGAACTCACCATTCGGTTTGGCGTCATATAAATGCCCGTGCGCCAGTCATCGCTGTTCTGCCAGGCATTGTAGAAATAGCCGGAACGGTAAAACTTATTGACGCTGTAACGGTTGGTCACACCGGCAAAAAAGTTCCCTTCGTCAGGCTTGTTTACATACGCACCATCCCGCGCATTTCCGATGCCATTGTCAAAGTCTCCAAAGCTGTTGGCTGTTGCAGCCCAGGCATCATCAGGTGGGAGGTCGGGGACACGCGCATCAGAATACGGGGCGCCGGATACCAGCTGCTGATTCTTGCTCATGCCAATGACGGCGTACTTGTTCAGATTGGTGTCTCCCGGGAGCAGACAGCCTGGTTCAGTGTTGGCCCAGTGCGAAGTAAAGCTGTGGATGCTGCGGGGCTGGTCCAGCGGAGGCGCTGAAGCAAACTTCTGCCAGACAGGATGCTTCATCCACATGCTGCTCGGCACATTGTACCGGGCGGCTGCCAGACGGTAGTCCCCGATGGCCGGCACGAAAGTGCGGATGACATCCGAACCCGTCCATGGATTTCCTCTGGCATCCAAAACCAGTCCGCCTCCCCCAGTGCCTGCGTAGTTGGTGGTGAGCTCCACCGGGATAAGCGGAATGCTGCTGTTGCCACTTGTGTCAAAATTCGCAGAACCATTGCTCACAGAGGAAAGAAAACCGCCATTGGTGTCCAGTCTCCCCGTGGTCAGCTGGTCCGAAGGCCCGCTCAGGTCAGTGTTGGCATGAGGTGCTACAAGATACAACTGGCGGGTCGAAACAGGCAGCCCTGTCGGTCCTTTGTAGTTTTTGTTTAGCGTGCCGGCCATGCGGTTGAGGCAGCCCATGCGGTTGAAGCACCACCAGTGTGGCGCCTGGATAGAACGGTGGAATGACTCACGGCCATAGCTGTCCACCCAGTAGTAGTAGGAGATTTCGGCGCGGCCAAGAGGCTCGGTAACCGCCTGACCATTGAGGAAGCGCTCGTTGGAAGAATACACCAGCGCAGGAACCGGCACATAGGCATCATCAACGGCGACGCTGATGCTCTGCACTTCCTGGCCGGTCTGCCCGGCGCGCTTGTGCTTGTCATAAATCTTCACGACCAGCTCACGCTTGCCAAATGACAGCAGCATCGGGTCATTGCGCCCAACCGTGACAAAGGTGCTGATCAGGCCCCAGTTGTTCAGCCCGTCATGGTAGTTGTTGTTCGATCCAGGATTGGAATTGTAGGCGCTGGGGTCTCCGGCGCGCGCAGAGCCCGTTACATAGGGATTGGTGTCGTCGCCGATGGCGGCGCTCCACCCAGGACCGGATCTGCCCCCGGATATAATGCTCGGTCCCACGTGGCCTCCCATAGGGTAAGAGCCGGAGGAGCCTGTTTCATACACATTTCCATTGGATTTGACGATCACATCCTGGCCCGTTGGAAACAGGGGCGTGCCATTCAGCTTGATAGAACGAATGAACTCCCCATCCAGCATGATGGCCCATTCCGGGTACATTTTTGTCCAGCCGGACATGGGGCAGAAAAACTCCAGGGACAGCATCGCCTGCACTCTTTTTTCGCCTTCTTTCAATGGCGTGTTGACGTTCAGGGTCATATTCCAGTTCGAAGGCTGATACCCCGGGTGGAAGTAAGGATGCTTGGCCGCCACGGCTGGGTCACAGCCATAGAGCTTGCCACCACCGTAGGGAGGAGTGTCTGTTCCATCAAGCGGCGGAAAGTTGGAATACCAGCGCTTGTAGTCCAGATAGGGATTGCCATTGGTCGGAGCCGGGGGCGGATAAATCACACTGTCATAGGCACTCTGTCCAGGATTGGATGTCGGGGCCTGATTATTCTCTTTTCTTGCCAGTCCCTTGGGGGCATTGCCTCCGCCACTGAGCACCCCGCCGCAATTCACCGCATACTTGTCCGTTGGGTTTGTGTAGCCATCTCCAGTGCAAATGAACTGGAAGCCGATTTCTGAAAGAGTGAACATACGGCCCATGCCCTTGACGACCTGGCCGCCCGAGCGCTGCCAGCGTGCAGGCGAAACCTGACCATGACCGGGAAACACTGTCGCGTAGCTCGAGAGATAGGAGCTGCCCACCTGGGCCTGCCCGTCATTCAATCCGCCTGAGGCCTTCGGCGTGACCCGCTGCTCTGTAAATGTCAGCCGCTCACTGGCAATGTTTTCCCCCGTGTTGTACATCGCCTGGTTCAAGGCAGTGCCCGAGAGTGAGGAAATGCCGCTGTAGGGGCTGAAACCATCGTTTCCACGTGCCAGCACACCATCGTAGAGATTGGTGCAGCGGATGTAGTCAAAGAACATGATCGCCAGCTGGGCCACGTTGTCCGAGCCGTATTTGTCGCCAAAGTTGTTGCCGCTCCCCAGTGAAGATGTCAGCGGATACTGCAGGTTTGACATTTCCGCGTAGAGGTAATCCAGCAGCTTGCTGTTGCGAGAAAGAGATGTGGAACCACCATATTCAGAAGATGATCCCGTGACATCAAACGTGGAATCGCGAGGCTGGGCACGGCGAAAAATGTAGCTGTTGTTCACGGCCGCTCCGGCAGACTTGCTCCGCAAAGTGGCACAGAGGGCGATCATGGTGTCAAAACTCGTGCGGCGGGTCTGTCCCAGAGATTCATCCGGCAGCGGCCACATGGCAATACGCGGCAGGCCATGGATGCTGAACTCTGGGGAGCGGCTGCTGGCGGTCAGGAAAAACCGTGACCGCTCCAGGGTGTCATGATCAAAAAGGTAGCGGGAGCCACTGCCCGGCAGCGCAATGCTGGAGGCCACACGACCGTTGTTGGTGTTATAGTTGTAGGTGGAGTCTGTGATTCCATCGGCAAACAGCATTTCATCCACGCTGGCAAACAAGCGCTCCTTACGCGAATTGGTGATGTCGATCAGGCTGCCGACATCGGTTTCGCCATTGCTGGCCGAAAAGTCATCTTTGACAAACGGCTTGGTGCCTGAAGTGGACCCCCCCACCGCGATTTTCGGGATCAGCCTGTAGATGGCATCCTTGGTGCTGACGATGTCCGACACCTTTGCGTTGGCAGCGTACACATCCATGGTGAGGCCGGGAGCCAGAACAGAGCTCAATGCCACCGTGGCTGGATGCCCTGGGTAACGCTGGTACTCGCCGGATGCAGGTGGGAAATTGGCCCACTTGGAGTCACGCTGATGGTAAAAGTAAGGCGGAGCAAAAAAGGTGGGCTCGGAAGCCGTGTTGACATTGACTTTGCAGGACTCGTCGTCGGTCCAGAACGCCACACGCCCGATGATCGGATTACTGGCGGAAGGGACGGTGGCTCCATCAGCGCTGACAAATTTGTTGCTGGCGTTGAGTGCACCAGTGGTGCCATCTCGGAGCACATAGATCCACTCGACCGGCATGGGCAGGCGCATCTTGTTGGGGTCAGCGCCAGCATCTGCCGTGGTCACCACCTCATTGTAGGTCACCGTGCCACCAGCTCCGATGGCCGGCGTGGCCTTGGTGTAGCTGAAACCCTCGACAGCCACCATGGTCTGCCCGTTGTTTGGGTTGGTGCCGTTGTAGGCCGCCCGGGGATCAATGATCGGAAAGTAAACAGCCATCGCTCCGGCGGTAAGGCCAGGACGAACCACGGGCTCGTTCAGGTCCACAAACCGTGCCTGATTCAGCGCTGAATTCCATTCAGCTGGAATTTGGTTGGCGCTGTTGAAAATATCCGCCTCATTGTTGCTGGTGATGACCATCTGAGAGCTGGAATAGAGCTTGTGCGCACGGAGGAAATCTCCGTTTGCCTGATAAACGCGCACCATGCCCGGCTGGGTGGCATGGATGGTTCGACTGAAGGAACCCGTGGCTATGTTCTGTGCATTTTGCAGCTGAGCCTCGGTGAAGACCACTGCCAGATCCGCCAGCTGCTTGGCGCTGCGGGACGCTATGTAGCTTTGGGTGGACTTGTACTCAGTGCGGGTGACTGAAAAAATCGCGATGATAAGCATGGACATCAAAGCGACGGTGGTGACCACCATCACCAAGGCCATGGCTTTCCTGCGCTTGTTCCATTTTGCGACTAGTGTTGCGGCATTCATAATGACCTCCTGATAAATTTACTGATTTATGAGGCGATCATAATGACTTCGCCTCCGGCTGACAAGGTATTTATCATGTAAACACAGAGCTACTGCCGGGTACATCCCAGCAGTCCTGCTTGAAAGACGGCTCAGGGAACCAGCCTGCGGCGGCGGCGCCAGCCCAGGGCAAGAAGCCCAAACAGCAGCAGCAGCAGACGTCCCGGCTCAGGCACGGCCACCATGATGATGCCCGAGTCATAGAGCTGGCTGATGTCCCAGAACATGCCGCCACTCAGGGCGGGAAGATCCACGAAATCTGTGGAGAAGGTGCCCGTAAGATTGGCGAATGTGCCTGTGGGTGTGATGCCGCCCCAGTCAATGAGCTTCCAGGTGTCTCCAACGCTGAAGCTGGTGGAAACCAGGCCGCTGCCAGCTCCGATGCCCACCTTCAAAGTAGCACCATCAATGCTGATCTGCGAAACCGAGGAACCGACGTCACTAAAGACCAGACGGTCAGCCTCAGCCGTGGTGGTGGACGATTGATTGAGGAAAAGGTTCAGCTTCAAAGTCGAGCCTGTATCCAAGATGGCAAAGGCCTGATCGCCAACACCGTAGATCAATCCACCCGAAATGGAAGGCGGCGTGCTCCCGGTGGAGTTCAGATTCACATGCAACTGGCTGGCGGCGGTGGAGCCGGGAGCCCCCACCATCAAAGTCCCCCCGCTGTTGACCAGCAGTCCATTGGAACCCAAATCAGCACCTGGGGCAATCGTGCCAGTGCCACCAAGTGTAGTACCGTCATTGACTATGACATTCCCATAGCCAGTGCCGGAGCCCGTGGTGTTGTTCACCAGCAAAGTGCCTTCATAGATCGTGGTGTCTCCATGATAGGTATTGCTGCCAGTGAGTGTCACCACACCCGCCCCGGTTTTGCCAATGTAGAGGAGGTCTTCATCACCTTTGCTTTCACTGATCACGCCGGAGAAGACCATGCCGGTTCCGACATTTGGCGTCGTTTGCGAATCTAGGTAGAGCTCTTTGAGCTCAGTGGGACCATCCAGCACATTCTGCAGGGTCAGCGCACCAGTGAATGTAACTGCATTGGCGGAGGTGATGGAGGTGGCGCCGCCCACAGCATTCGGGCTGGCATTGATGTCGATGTTCTGCGTGATCGTGGTGAGCAGAGGATTGTTGACCTGCAGAGTAATGTCCGGATTGGCCTGGTCCATCACCCAGATCACAGCGTCGTTGCTGCCGGAGCCGCTGCTGTTGCTGACATTCGTCACCGAAGGAGATGCCATGAAGAACGTCTCACCGGAGGCGGAGCCTTTGTTGACAGTCACCTGGGTTCCATAAACCATGGTTGTGGAATCATTGAATATCTGCCCTGCTCCGTTGGTGGCACCGCTGTTGTTTGTCCCGTCCACACGCGCGAGATTCATCGTCAGGTCGGCATTGATCTGTGTAATGACGTAGATGCCGTTGCGCTCAGGATGATCCACCTCATCCTTCACAAGGATCGTGGTCTTGCCGACATCTGCAGCTCCAAAGGTGACACCATCGATCACACGGCTCACATTATAGAAAGCCCCGCTGCCTGCATTAGGACTGCCGGCGTTGTAGAGACCGCCGCCTGTGGCCGAGAATGCGCCGCCCAGCCCGCTGATGTTGGATGCAAACACCGAAGTGGTGTTCTCGACACCTAGCAGCGAGGCTCCGGAGGTGGCGTAGTCCACCTGCATGGTCAGCTTGTCATTCACCCCGCCGAGGCTGGAGGTGGAGTCACCCAGCTCGAGCGTCGTGGTCTGCCCAAGGGCGCCCACGCTGGAAAGCACCAGTGTGCCCGCACGCAGCACCGTGCCGCCGGTGATGGCGTCACCTGCGCCGCCCGTCTGGGAGCCATAGGTGTTGTTGCCAGCGAGCACGACAGTGCCTCCCAGCACGGTAATGCCGCCCTGGCCGGAGATGACACCATTGTAGGTGACCGTCGAGGTGCTGCTGGAGATCAGAAGTGCATTGCCGCCCAAGGCACGGTCCACTTCGATGGCTCCATTGACCGTGGTGCTGGCCGCAGTGGCGTTGAATACAGAAACACCACCGCTGTTCGCATTGCCAAACTGCAGGTCGTTGGTCAGAGTATCCCCATTGAAAACAAGCGTGAGCGCTGCGTCCGGAGAGCGGGTGTCCGTGGTGGTGCCGATTGCAATGGCCCCGGTGCCAAAGGAGCCGTTGAGCTCTCCGATCAAGGTGCCCTCAGCCAGTGATGTGCCGCCGGCATAGGTGTTGTTGGAAGCCAGATCCAGCACGCCATTTCCACCCTTGACGAGCAGTCCGTTGCTGCCTGAGATCACACCGCTGAGGATGGCGTCTGGCACCAGAGTGGTTGAACCTGCAGACTCATAGACCGGGCCGCGTCCGCTGATGACCTCCACCAGGCGGGATTTACGGCCCAGATCGATGCCGTTGGCAAAGATCACCGTGCTGTCCGCATCCTGGGCGCCCAGAATAAGAGAATCATTGTCCGGGACAAAGTTGTTCAAGCCCCAGGTCAGGGTCGCACCGCTGCCACCGATGTTGACCGTGCGGTCCGAGGTGTAGGCGGCAAAGCCACCGCTGCTGGTCCAGTCCACCTGATTGCTGCCTGTGCCGAGATCGCGGGTGAAGTTGCCAGAGTTCAGACCAACCACACCACCATCCAAACGGAGATGGCTTGCAGCAGGAAGAGCCGTGGTAGAATCCAGGCGCAGCACACCGCCCTGCAGATAGGTGGTGCCTGTGTAGGTGTTGGCTCCAGAGAGCGCTGTGGTGCCGTCCCCGCTGAGGACCAGGTTTACGAGGAGACCGGCAGTGGTGTTGTTTGCGATCGATGAACTGATGCTCAGCGCATTGACCGGATTCCAGTTGTAGATGATGAGGTCGGCGGTGGTGCCGTCCGTATTGGCCAGGCCGCTGGTCAGGATGCCGCCCACGATCGAATTCACGTGGGTGCCTGAATTCGTGCTCTGGAGGATGGCGCCGCTGGCCAGGGTGAGCGTGTCTGTGATCGTGATAATGCTCGAATTGAGCGCCAGAGGCAAGGTGGCCAGATAGTCCGAGTAGAGATTCACTGTCCCATCCTGCGTCGCAGCCTGGCTAAGTGTGATGGTGCCTGCCCCCAGATCAACAGCCAGAACCGTCGTGCCATCCGGGATGCCAGGTCCGGTAATCGTCATTCCCACGCGCAGGCGGGAGTCGCTGATGTTGGTGATGAGGGCGCTGCCTGAGGTCGTGGTGCCGGTGATGGTGGTAAAGGCATACAAGGTCACCGCTGTCCCCTGCAAAGTCGGCGCCTGGCTAAGCGTGATGGTGCTGTTGGCCACATCGATGGCGGTGATGTAAGTGCCGTCCTTGATCCCGGTGCCCCGGATCATCTCCCCGACCTGCAGACGTTCCACTCCTGGCACATTGGTCACCAGGGTGCTGGAGGTGCTCAGGTTTCCTGCGGAGGAAATGCCGTTGTTTGTGAACAGAATCGTGTTCACCGAAGCGCCTGACACCGTGCTGCCCAGGTAGGATTCTTCAATGAGCAGACCATCGCTGACGTTGTTGTTCGCCGCCCAGCTGGCAGGATCCTGAAGGAAATCATGAGCTCCTTTGATATCTGAACCAGACACGATGTTCGTAGCCAGATCAATGAAGGCAAAGTTGTTGATGCCCGGGTGGTTGGGGTCATTGGTGGAGAACAGAGCACGTGGCAGGAGTCTTCCCACATCCACCAGAGCCGTCCCGCCGACGATGATGCGGGCCACGGTAGTACCGCCGTCCGCCACAAACAGCACATTGCCACCCTTTTCGTAGACGATGGATGACGGATTATTGACATCCTGCAGGTTGAGGAAGGTGGGAGCCCCCGTGGTTCCCGTCACACGAATGACGGAAGCACCCTCGGCTATGGTCAGGGTGCCGATGAAGTTCTGAGTGGTGCTGCGTCCGCTGACGCTCTGAATGTCAAGCGTGCCGCCGCCCATGGTCAGGGCGCCGACATCATTTCGGATATACTGGTCATTGAATGCGGGGGAAAGCATCAGCGTACCGTCGTTCACCGCCAGCAAGTCGAGGCCATAGCCACCGAAAGAGGTGCCCAGCAGAGAAAGGGTGCCCGCACCCATTTTGATCAGCCCGTAGTCATCCTGGTTTCCAGGAGTGGTGAAGTTGCCGCCCATGGTCAGGACCGTGTAGGCGTTGCCCACATCCAAAACAGCCGTTTCATTGATGGTGAATCCGCGGTCCGAACTGGCGCTGGTGCCGTTGAATTGCAGCGTGCCGCCGTTGAGGACCAGGTTGGCCACGGCATTGCGGGAGGCGCCCAGACTGGAGCCGGGGCCGGCAAACACGAGCGTGTTGGAACCGGTGGAGATGGCCGCCAGGGAGATGTAGATGGTGGTGCCGTCAACGATCTGAGTCACCGTGGCGCCCAGCGGAATGCCGGGGCCGGAAACAACCTCGCCCACGCTCAGGTTTGCAGTGCTCGGCACCGTGACCATGTTGCTGCCGTTCGTCGTGCTGGAGAGCAGCGATGCCCCGATGCTGGTGCTGGCGCCAAAGGTGAGATTGTTCTGGCCTGTGGTCGTCACAGGATTGGAAATCTCAATCGTGTTCTGGTCCAGAATCCGCACAACGGTGGAGTTTGCTGGAATGCCGTTGCCGGAGATGGTCTGGCCCACGGTCATGCCCAGCGTGCTGCCCACCGTGATCCGGGTGCCGCTCTGCGTGTCGCCTGTGCGTGAGCCCGTGTAGAGATTCGAGGTGCCAAATGTCAGCGATGAGGCTGTCTGCGTGGGGATCGTGGCAACTCCCACCCCTCCGACAATAACGCCGATGGTGATCTGGGTGCTGTTGACGACAGAGAGGATGACCACAGTGCCACCGCCGGTGGGAATTCCTGTGCCTGTCACAGTTTGTCCCACCGCCAGTCCTGTCGTGCCGCCGGGGACAGTGACCGTGTTGTTGCTGGTGTTGGTGCTGACAGCAATGGACCCGGACTTGGCGGTGATGCTGCTGTTGTCAAAATTCAGGTTGGAGCCCGTGGTGCTGATGAGCGCTCCATTTGACAGGGTCATCGTCGTCGGACTGTTGACCACTGAAACGGTGACGCCCGCAGGGAGCGCATCACCCGTGACAATCGTACCGATGGTGACACCAGTTGTGTCCACGGTCACTGTGCGGCCGAGCGATGTCAGGTTGGTGATCAACTGCGTTCCGGCATTGTACCCTTCAACGCCGAGAGACGTGATGGTGGTGACCCCCTCGTTCAGCGTAGTGACACCCGTGTAGTAATTCATGCCGGAGAGGATCAGATTGCCCAGCCCCGTCTTGTCCAGCCCCGTCACCTGTGCGAAGGAGAGGGTTCCGGAGCCAGCGCCCGTAGTGGCCGCAGCGCTGAGAGTAATGCTGGAGTTGGCTGTAATGGCGGTGATGGTGGTGCCATCCACGATGCCAGGTCCGGACACCTTCATGCCCACATAAAGACCGGCTGTTCCGTTGGTGCCATTGAGGCCGCTGACTGTCGTGCTGCCGACAGTGGTCGTGCCGGTGCGGTCCTGGCCAAACTGCAGCGTCTGCGTGGCAGATGCCGTCGCCGCCGCGCTCAAGGTGATGGTGTTTGTCTGGAACTCCCGTGTGGAGGAGCTGGAGATCGTTTCATTCGGCGCACCATCGAGCGTGAGGGTCGTACCCGCGATCGCGGTGACCGTGCGTCCCAGCAGAGTGGCCCCGACAAAGAGATTGGACGGCACGCTGGAGACGATCACATTGTTACCGGAGGTGCTGGTCACGGTGACCGTGGCTGCAGTGGATAGAGATGTGATCGTGGTTCCAGGAGCAATGCCCGAGCCAGTCACAAGCATGCCCACGGCAAGATCTGCTGAATTGACGTTGCGCAGCAGGGTGCTGCCGCTGACAACCACCGCAGCGCGGTCTGCCCGGCTGGCGGTGTTGTCGATGATCGAGGCCGCGATGTCCAGCGCCGCAGTGGTGTTGTTCTGAAGAATCAGCAGGTCATTGACTGTGCCGCTCACACGCCCGGTGGTGAGTGTGCCGGAGCCGCCGATGAGGGCTGTGCTGCTGCCCATGTTGGGGGAGACCAGGATGGCTCCGCCCTGAAGCATGTTGCTGCCGCTGAGATTGACGGTGCTCACGCCGCCCCCGCTCACCGGAGTGTAGAAGCGCAGAGTGTTGGCCGCCTCGTTGGTCTGGGTGGTGTTCGCAACGAAATCCATGTTTCCTGCCGTCGCTGTGAGGATCCAGTCGTTGTTCACCGCGTTGCTGGTGTAGCCGGTGTAGGCACGGATCATCAAGTCGCCAGAGGTTGTGGTCTTCGTGTCGACCAGAGACTCGTTGAAGGAGCTCTTCGCAGCCCAGTCCGAGAGGCCTACTGTGGCCCAGGACCCCAGAATGCCCACGGTGTTGTTGGTGTCCGTGCTGGCAATGTCATTGCTCGTAAAGTTGATCGTGGCACCGGCCGCACGGCTGATGCCGTTCATGCGCAGGATCGAGGCACCGCCAAGACGGGAGATCTTGTTGTCACCTGCGTTCAGCGTCAAACTGGAGACACTTTCCACATGAGAGCCGCCCAGCAGCTCGATCGTGCCACCGATACGACCGCCGCCCAGCACCAGCGTGGCGGTGTCAGAAAGCTTGCTGTTGTTGTTGGAGGTGTAATCCAGCCTCAAAGTGCCGGACTGGACCGTATGCGTGGTCGCATTGAACGAAGCAAGGCTGTTGCGCGTAGTGGGGTCCGCCTGACCGCTGAGGATCAAGATGCCGCCGCCGATCTGCGTGATGGCTCCGTCACCGCCCAAAGAACCCTGAAGATTCAAAGTCGCGCCCGCCTGCACCTGGATGGTGGAGTTGGCATTGACGAAGACCGAGCCCGCCCATGAGCTGTTGCCAATGGTCGTCGCCAGGGTGCCGCCGGCGAGGTACATGGTCTGCACTGTGCTGTAGTTTACATCACGCAGGTCGAGAGTGGCGTTCTGATTGCCCAGGAGGTTGCTGCCATTGGTCCCGCCGGCAATGATGACTCCGGCACCGCCGGCGGCACCGAATGCACCGTCCACCGTCGCAGCCAGTATGCCGGCATAGACGACTGTCTCTCCTTTGTAACTGCTGGTGGTGCCGAGCACCCATGTGCCGTTGCCGATCTTGTTGAGGGAGGTCGGCCCGCCGGCTCCATCTCCGATTTCCAGGTTGAAGAGATTGTCTCCACGGTTGGATCCGCCCAGGGTCAGCGTGCGGGAACCGGAGCCCAGGAACTCAATGGCGGGAGAAAGATCATTAAATCCAAAGGTCAGTGTAGCGCCGATCACTGTTCCGTCGGCGATGATCGCACCGGCGTTATCCCCCACACCAAGGGTGAAGGCGCGGTCAGTAAAGGAGGCCACGTTGTTGAAGAACCTCAAGACACCGCCGTTCAAGACCAGGTTGGAGGCGGCATTTGATGCGCTGCCAATGCTGCTGGTTTGCCCGCCAAACGCGAGCTGCACAACACGGATTTCACCACCATTGATGGTTGTGACACCCGAGTAGTTGCTGTCAGGGCTGTTCAAGGTCAGGACACCATTGCCATTCTTGGTCAGCGAGACACCGCCCAGTCCGGAGGTGCCATCGGTGATTGCGCCAAAGAATGAGAAGCTGTCTGAAGCGTTGACAACAAGGGTGGAGGGAGAGGTTCCATTGTTGGTGACGGTTCCAGTGCCTGTGATCTTGGCCACCGTGGTGTTGAAGCCGTTCAGATTGAAGGTGCCGTCGGTGTAGAGGTTAAATCCATTTCCACCGTTGGTGACCACTGCGGTGCTGCTCTCCAGGCGGACCTCGCCTCCGTTGACGGTCATCGTACCATTGAACTGGTTGGTTCCTCCCAGCCGCAGGAGGCCGGCGTTGATCAGGATGTCGCTGGTCAGGGTGTTGCTGCCGGACAGTGCGATCGAGGAACCGTTCATGAGGACGAACCCGATGGTGTTGTTCCCGGTCAGCTTGACGGCGTTGAAGCCGCTGTAGTCCAGATTTTGAGCATTGCCGTCCGCATTCGCGTTCTGGGAGATCTGGATGGTGGTGCCATCAACAATGGCCGTGATGACCGTGCCATCCGGGATGCCGTCTCCGGTGACTGTGGCTCCGACTTCAAGCCCCGCCGTGGTGGCGACTGTGATGGTGTTACCGCCGGTGACAAACGTCGAAGCCAGCGTTCCAGTGTCGAGAGCCTGACCTCCTGAGGTGGCCAGACCGCCGGAGAGGTTGTTGTTGCCTGCGATCAGCAGCACACCACGGCTGCTGGTGTCCGCAGCATAAATCAGGCTGCCAAGAGTTCCGGTGATGGTGGTGGCGGCGCTGAGGGTCAGCGTGCTGTTGGTGGCCACACGGAAGCTGCCGTCCGCTGCGCCGAGCGTGATGCCGCGGTTGGTGTCGTCAAACACCATGTTGGTGCTCGCACGCAACACACCTCCGTTGATCGTCAGCTGGTCAGCCTGATAGCTGGAGGGGTTGATACCGAGGTCGCTTTCACGAGTGATCTGCAGCACACCTTCGTTGATGTATGTCTTGCCGGAGTAGGTGTTGAGCACACCAAAGGTCAGCGTGGTGCTGATGGCGGAGGTGGGATTCTGGGAAAGCACCAGCTGGTTGTTGCCTGTGCGCCCGATCACCGTCGTTCCTGCGGCGATGCCCGAACCCGACACCGTGGAACCAATCGGAATGTCCGTGTTGAAGTTGTTGGTGTTGAGCGTGATCACATTGACGTTGGGATTCATCGTCGCGACACTGGCGCTCACCGTCGGGTTCAGCACCAGCGTGCTGGCCCCGGACTTCACCAAGGAGACTGCATTGGTGCTGTTATCAACAATGGCGCTGGTGACGTTGAGCTGGTTGGTTGGCAGCTGGAAAATGAGTTCGTACGGATTGAGAGATCCGGCATACGTGCCAGCGGTGAGCCTGCCACCTGCAATGGTGTGAGTAGTCTGGGTGGCCAGAATACCGCCGCTGTTGATGATCAGGGTGTTTGTGGCCAGAGAGCTCACCGGATTGATGTTGATGGTGATGCCCGAAGTGCTCTGGATGTTGAGAGAATTGACAGTCCGCGTGCTGGTGGAAGAAACGGCAGACGAGGTCTGCGAGGCAGTCACCTTCACGTTGTTGTTTCCAAAGCTGCTCCAGGTATCGATGGTATTCGAGGATGCCGTTGTATAACTGGACAGAGCCGTGACGGCGTTGACCGAGCTGCCGTTGACTGTCTGGGACGACACCGTAGCCCACTCATAAGTCGTGCCTGTCACACGCACCGCCCAGCCACCGAGGATGCCATTGGTCAGAGTGGGGGCCGAAGTAAAGGCAATGACACCACCGGTATCCGCCCCGTTGCGGACAGAATTGAAGATGGCGGTGGAACCCGCCGCACGGGAGGAAAGGCTGGCAAATGTCAGCAGGTTGGAGGCTGCAGACGATTTTTCCGAGACAATACGGTTGGAGCCGCCAGTGAGGGTCAGCGTGCCCAGGGTTTCGGAGAAGTTTTCCGAGCCTGCACTACCCACCCCTTGAAGAGTGAGCTGCCCACCGTTCATCGTGATGGTGGCGGAGTTGTTGATGCGGTCAGTGGATGTGGCCGAGGCCGTGTTCTTGATCCTCAGCCCCTGGAATGTCGTGCCATCAGCCAGAGAACCGCTGCCGGAGACCAGGATGCTCGTCACACCCGTCAGCACACCGGAGCCCTCAATGCGGAGGTCCCCGCCATTCAGGTTGATCACACCGTTCACCGTGCTGGCAGCGAGAACGGACAAAATAGCGCCCGTGGTGACGTTGTTGCCGTTTCCGACCACATTCACCCCGCCAGACTGTACGTTGACCGTGCTGTTCCAGTTCACGGTAGTCAGCGCCTCAGAGCCGTAAATGGTGAACCCACCCCCGTTGACGGTCGTGGTGGCATTGAAGTTGGTGGTGCCGCCATCCATCACCTGGATGCCCGCACCGAAGGTGGCGCCCGAGGAGGCAAGGTTCAGCGTGCCGGTGCCGCCATCGCGCACCAGGCCGCCCAGTCCGCTGATGGCCCTGGAGAAGGTCCAGGTGCCTCCGTTGGTGATGCGCATTCCCAGAGTGCCGTTGTTGGTGATCGTCTGAGCACCGATGGCACCGGCTGCCGCGCCGCCCACGCCATTGCCGAAGCTGGTCGTGCTTTCAAGAACCAGCTTGGCGCCGGAGTTGATGGTGGTTGTGCCGGAATAGCTGATGTTGCCCAGGGCGAGAATCTGCGTGCCATTGCCGGCGATGACGAGATTCAGCACACCGGAACCCGTGTTGTTGGCGCGGTCACGGATGAAGCCGTTGTAGTAGCTTACACCGCTGGTGTTCAGCGTCAGGGTGCTGTTGGTTGACTGGTTTTCACCTTCCAGGTTTTCGATGACACCGCTCGCGGTGTAGTCGGAAATGCCACGCACGGTTTCGTTGAAACCCATCAGCTTGAAGTAGGAGTTGTTTCCGTTGTTGCCGGTGGAGTCCCCGCCAAAACCGGTGTCAAACCTGATGAGAGACGTGTCGGCGATCTGCTCACTCGCGCCAAGCTGGACGACACTGGTGCCCGACCCGCCCATGCTCACATTGCCGATCTTGAGATCTCCAAGGATGGTGCCGTTGGCCACATACGTGCCGTAGGTCGTGGTTGTGGTGGCGCTGGCCGTGGCTGCATTGGAGAGCACGAGCTGAGTGCCGTTCTTGACCGCCAGCACCACGGTGCCGTTGGGGATGGCTGAGTTGCCGGTGATAACCATGCCGGCATAGAAGCCCGCGGTGTTGGTCACATTCACGAGCTGGCGCACATCAAAGGTGGTGGCAACGCCGGTCGTGTTCGTGGTATTGGCGGCCACCGAGATCACAAACTGGGTGGCGGAATTGATCTGCGTGACCGTGGCACCTGCAGGGATGTTGGGATTCCCGGAGATCACCATGCCAACGTAGAAATTATTCGTGTTGCCGCTGGTCAGGTTGACGGTGGTGCTGTTGATCGTGGTGGTGGCGTTGGAGACCTGCTGGCTGCTGCTCGTCGTCGTGCTCATGCTGGTCGTTGTCTTGGCCAGCACCAAGTCCGGATTGGTGGCGTCACTGGAGCCGCGGCTGAAGACTGTGGTCAGCCCCGTGTAGGTGTTGGCGGTCTGGCCGCTGAAGGTCACACGACCGGGGCCGGTGATGTCCACGCCGTAGGTCGAGCCCGCCACCTGCGAGATGGAGCCGCTGATGTCGATGCGGCCCGTCGTGCCGCCGGCATTCGAATTGATGCGCAGATTGCTCGCCAGCTGGACCGGGGCAGAAATCACATCCGCTCCGACAGTGGTGCTGTTGGACTGCACCTTGCTCAGCAGCGCACGGCCGTAGTCACCATTGTTGAAGATGAGACTGCCACCGCTGCCCTGCGCGATTTCAAAGTGGTTGGTGTTGTTCTGGTCACCCAGGATCAGAGTACCCACGATTTTGCTGCCATCCAGATTGATCTGGGCGTTGATGTTGACGGCCGTGCCGATGTTGGTCGTCAAATTCACAATGGCTCCGATGGAGTTCGGCGCAGTGGTGGGCAGCCAGTTGCTGACGGCGTTCCATGAGGTGCTCCGGTCATAGTTGAAGTTGCCCATGAGAACTGGGATCACGCCCGGCTTGGTGATCGTCAAAATGATGCCGTAGGTGTTGAAAAGGCTCACGTCATAAACCAGCCCGCCGCCCAGTGTCGGAAGGATGAGATCGCCGCCGCCAGAACCGCCGGTGCGGTAATTTTCGCCCACATTGAAGGTGGAGAGCCCGCTCAGCGCGGCCCAGTTGCCAAGGTTGAAGATGTCGCCGCTCTGCGCCTTGCCCGCCGTGGTCGCCAGCGTCAGGTAGTTGTTCAGGTCCTGGACAACGAGCGTGGTGTGGTTCAGCGTCAGCATGCCGTTGACTGTGATGAAGTCCGTCCTGCCTGCAGTGATGGCCACCGCATCCCATGTGCCGGCATTGAGGTCACGGTAGCCGCCCAGCGTGTCATACGTGCCCGTAAGCAGAGCATTGAGCAGGCCCGCGCCGCCGTTCAAAGTGGCGCTTGCCACCTGGAAATTGGCCGTTGATCCCGTATCCAGCGTCAGATTGCCATTAAAGGTCATGGACCCGACACTGGCGCCAAATGAGTCGCCCGGAGAGAGTGTGCCGCCGCTGTTGATCATGTGGTTGGTGCCATCGGTAAAGCTGTTGCCCACCGTTCCCACCGTACCGTTGACAGTGCCTGACCCCGCCAGAGTACCACCGCTGTTGACGATGGTCGCCCCGGTCCCGGTTTTGCCGGAAGAAGAGGAACCGACCTGCAGGACACCACTGTTGACGGTCGTCGTGCCGGTGTAGCTGTTGGTGGTGGATTTCAGCACCCAGTTGCCAGTGCCATTCTTGACCACGCTGGTGGATCCACCACTGTCGGTCAGGGAGACCGAGAGGGTGTTGGCCCCTGTGTTCGTGCCGCCAAGGGTGAGGACACGCGCACCCGTGCCGATATAGCCCAAGCTGCCGGTGTTGCTCAGTGTCAGTGTGCCGGTGCCGGAAGCCTCAATCGTGGCACCAGAGGTGCCGATGCTAAACAGACGGTTGCTCGAAACCGCGCTGCCGGTGTAACGGAGCGTGCCGCCATTGATCACCAGATTGCTGGCAAGGTTGAGCGAGGAACCGATGCTGCTGGCCACGCCGCCATTGGCGAGCACGCCCACCTGGAGCACACCGCCGCTGATGGTGGTGATGCCTGTGTAGGAATTGGACCCGCCCAGCGCCCAGGTGTTCGATCCGCTCTTGGTGAGTGAGGTGGTGCCGCTGCCGTTGCCGATGATCGCTGAAATGCTGTTGATGATCGAGGCGTCGCTCGTGCCAGTCAGAGTCAGCACGCGGGTGCCCGAACCGGTGAAGGCCAGCGCACCCGTGCTGGTGAAGGCCAGCGCACCCGTACCTGAGGCATCAATGGTGCCGCCATTGGTGCCGCCCACAGTGAAGAGACGGTCCGTGCTGGCGCCGGAGCCAGTGTAGCGCAGCGTGCCGCCGTTGATGACCAGGTTGGCCGCCGCGCTCGTGGAGGCACCGATGCCGCTGGCGATGCCGCCCTGCTTGATGTCGCTCGTGATCAGAACACCACCCGTGATGTTGGTGACGCCGGTGTAACCGTTCCCCGGCGCGGCATTGAACACAAAGGTCTGCTGCGTGACGGGTGCGGTGATGACAAAGCTGTCCGGCGCCTGGATGCTGGAGACGGTGTAGAGTCCGTTGACATTAGGATTGCCTTGAGCGTCCACCTTGGAGCCCACGCTCAGCCCCGCCGTACTCACGCCCGTGAGGGTGATGCTGGCTGGCGGCGTGGAGATCACCATGCTGGTGCCGGATTGAATGCTGGAGATGGTGTAGATGCCGTTGGCGTCAGGTGTGCCATCCCTGTCCACCGTCGCGCCGACCGTGAGACCGGAGGTGTCGGCAACGTTGACGGTGATGGTTTCACCGTTCCAGCCCACGGTCATTGTGCTGGAAGGAATGATGCTGGTCACGGTGTAAAGGCCGCTCGGATTAATGGTGCCGTCCGCATTCGTCTTGGTGACATTGACGACGAGGCTGGAGGTGTCTGCGCCTGTGATGGTCAGAACATCGGAGGTGGGAACAACGGCAGCCTGGCTGAGCTGGAAGCTGTCCGCCCCGAGAATGGCGGAGATGTAAGTTCCCGGAGCAATGCCGTCTCCCGTGACAAGCTGGTTGATGATCAGCCCCGAGGTGCTGGTCTGGGTGACAATGGTAGGCGCCGAACCTTGAATGACGCCCGAGAGGCCGACCACGGCATTATTGGGCGCCAGCACCCATGTGCCGCTGTCAGCCTTGGTCAGAGACGTGACGCCTGCTCCGGCCGTCGCAGAGTCCCCTAGCGCCATGACAAATGTATTGAGACCAGTGTTGGTGCCGCCGAGCGTCAAGGTGCGCGCACCCGAACCGCCTGCAAATCCCATGGCTCCGACTCCGGTGAAGTTCAGGACGCCTGTGTTGGTGCTGTCTACATAGGTTCCAGAGGCTTCAATCTTGCCGCCTGAGAGTCCGACGGAGAACAGACGCGAGGTGCTGGCCACCGTGCCGGAAGTGTTGGTGTAGCGAAGTGTTCCGCCGTTGATCACCAGATTGGAGGCATCATCCCCGGAAGCACCGATGCCGCTGGCAGTCCCGCCGTTGGCCAGGGATGTCACGGCCAGCACACCACCGTTGATGGTCGTCACACCGGAATAGTTGTTGCTGGCATTGTTGAGCAGCAGGGTGCCGGTGCCGGTCTTGGTAAGGCTGAACCCCAGCAGATTGTCGCTCACACGGCCGTTCACGGTGAACGCATTGGCTGAATTGATCGCCCAGGTCTGGTTGGAGAGAAGGGTCACATTGCTGTTGATGATGTGTGCGCCGGTGCCTGACTCCGTTGTGATGCCCGAACCGATGATGGTCAGGGTGTTGTTGTTGATCGTGATGGCCCCCGTGGCGCCGGCACGGAAGGTGAGGCTGGCGATGGAACGGTCTGTCAGCAGCGAGGTGGTGAAATTCACCGCAACGCCGTCAGTATTGAAATACACATTGGTGAACGCACCAGGAATGCCGACGAGCTGGGTGCTGCCCGCAGCGGTGGTGAACCAGTTGGCGGAGGTGTCCCAGGAGGAATCCGTGGAGCCTTTCCAGTAGGCGTCCTGGAAGGTGGCGGCCGTGACATTGAGCACGATTCGGTCCGTCAGCTGCTGCAGGCTGAGGTTGTAGCCGTTCGAACCGAGGATGACGGCGTTGTTAAGCAGGACCAGATCCGAAGCAAAGGTGCCGCCGGAGATGGTCAGCCCACCCGAAAGATAGGTGATGAGGTCGTGTGAGCCAACGGTCAGGCTGGTGATGCCCGACTGCGGAAGTATGGCGATGGTGGCACCGCTTTGATTCAGCGTGACCCCGCGGGACACCGTAATGGTGTCCGTGCTGTTGGCTCCGCTGCCAATGTCAAAATACATGCGCACCTTCGGGTCGCTCAGATTGGTGGAGCCGATGGTCAGCCCCGAACCGGAGAATGTGGAGTTCTGCGTCAGGTTGAAGGTTCCTGCCGAATTGTTGTTGGCCATGGTGAAGATGGCTCCGGCATTGAGATTAAGGCTGGCCCCGGCGGCGGCAGTGCCTGTGGAACCGGCCGTGTAGCTCCCTGAAGTCAGCACTGAGAGCGTGGCCCCGTTGGCGACGCTGATGGCCGTGTTGGCAAGAGATCCCCCCGTGAGAGAGAGATTGCCCGCATTGACCACCGTGTTGCCAGTGTAGGTGTTGGCCGCGTTCAGCGCCCAGGTGTTGGTGCCGTTTTTCGTCACCGTTGTCGAGCTGGTGCCGTTGTTGGCGATGGTTTTGCCAAAAATATTGACCAGCGTTGAGTTCGCCGTGCCGGTGAGGACCAGGCTGCGTGTCTGATTGGTGGTGCCGTAGGCCAGGGTGCCGGACGTCAGTGTCAGTGCGCCGATGCCGGAGGCGTCAATCGTAGCCCCGCTGGCTCCGATGGTAAACGAGCGGTCCGTCGAGGTGGCCACGCCGGTATATTTCAGCGTGCCGCCGTTGATCACGATGTTGCTCGCCGTATTGCCCGCCGCCCCGATGCCGCTGACAGCGCCGCCGTTGCCCAGCGTGCTCACGCTGATGGTACCGCCGTTGATGGTGGTGATGCCTGCGTAGTTGCTGAAAGCCCCGCTCAGGGTCAGCGTTCCCGTCCCCTCTTTGGTCAGCGACAAGAGATTGGTGGTCAGAGACGTCACCACACCTGAGAACACCGTGTCCGTATTGTCACGGCCCACCGTCAGTGTGGAGATGAGATTGGTGAAACCAGTCAGAGCATTGTGGGAGTTGGTGACGACGCCTGCACCAGACAGGGAGCCCACTGTCTCACTGCGGCCCGCCATGTCCAGCATGGCACCTGCGGCGATGGTGAGCGCAGAATTGTCCGGGATGACCCCGTCATTGGTTCCTGCGGCATAGCTGCCCAAAACCAGGATGCCATCGTTGATGGTGGTCGCCCCTGTCCAGTCGTTGCCGCTGTTGGCAAGCACGAGGATGCCGGCGCCGTCCTTGATCAGGCCGACGTTACCCGCTCCGCTGGTGACCTTGCCGCTGATATAGCCCGTACCAAACGGGCTGGACACGGTGATGGTGCGGGTGGCATTGCCCAGATTGACTCCGCCCGTCAATGACAGGTCGTATGCCGCAGACCAGGTGGGGCTGTCGCCACCGAAGGTGAAATCACCCGCCAGGACGACGGCGTTGCCCACCACCGTGCTGAAGCGCAGGCCGGTGTTGGCGGCATTGGTGGTCGTCAGCACGCTCGAGAGCGTGAAGGTGGTGCTGCCGATGGCCGTGATGAAGGAACCCGACTGCACCCCGCTGCCCACGACCGCCTGCCCCAGCGTCAGCCCCAGGCTGCTGGGGGTCGAGCCGGTATTGACGGTGACGACGGCATTGAGATTGGTCGTGTTTACGGAGGGGCCTATGCGATTGGCCGCCTGGATGACCGGGCTGCTGCCTGCGCCGCCACCGATTGTCAGAGTGCCAGTGCCGATGGCGCCGCCCGTCAGGGCTCCAGGAGAGCCAGTGCTGTTGATGCCAAAGATGAGCGTGCCATCCTTCAGATTGAAGCCGCCGGCGTAGGTGCTGTTGCCAAACAGGGCCAGAGAACCATCGCCGACCTTGTTGATGGCGCCGCCATTGGTGGTCATGGCGGTGGTGATGACCAGACCGACCGGGGAGAGACCCGAGACGTCGATGACAGGAGCTGCATCGGCAAATTTCAGCAGGGAATTGGCCGCATTGTTCGTGGCGGCGGCGATCAGCGGTGTGGTTCCGGTGTTGTCATTGACCACGGTGATGGCGTTTGTCCCCGTCAGCACCAGGGTGTGGAGAGCGCCGGGGGCGTTGAATCTCACGGCAGGCTGCACGGTGCCGCCGTCGTTGCTGAAGGTCAGGCTGTTCAGTGTCGTGGTGGTGGCCCCGGAGTAGCTGAAGAGATTGAGCGTGGAACCGCCGTTGAGCGTGACATTGCTCGTCGCGGCGATCTGCCCTGTCGTGGCGTTGAAAACGTTGCCGTTTGAGACGGTGACCGTGGCATTGTTGATGATCAGGTTGCCGGGAATGACGATGGTGCCCGCAGACCCGTTGAGGTTGAGAGTGCCCTGGTTGACGTAGGTGGTGCCGGTGTAGTCGTTGGAGACCCCTGTGCCAGGACTGAGAGTCAGCGCACCAGCGCCGCTCTTCACCAGATTGATGGCTCCTGTGACCTTGGTGTTGAAGGAGGTCGTGGCCTGATTGACAAAGACAAAGAGATCAGAACCGCTGGCGGTCAGAGCCGAGGCCGCGTTGCCTGCGGCGATGGTCATGCCGCCACCTGCATTGGTGAGCAGTCCCACCCCAAAGGTCAGCGTGACGGCCGCTGTGCTGCTGCCCAGGGTGATGGTGCCGCCGCCGCTTCTCAGAGAGTTGATGGTCTTGGAGGCCGTCAGGGTGCGGCTGGTGCTGTCGTTGATGTTGTAAGTGGCCAGCGTGGTGGAGGCGCTGATGTCAGTGCCGTCATAAGCCTGGAACGCATTGCCGCCGGCAAAGATGTTCCCGCCCACGGTGGAGCCCAGCTCGCCCACGCCCACGCCATCGAGGTAGGTGGCAAAGCTGTTGCCATTGACCACGGCCCAGCCGCCGATCAGGTTGTTGGTCAGCTGGGACTGCGAGAAGCCCAGGCCATTGATGGTGGAGATGAGCACGCTGGCGTTGTTGTTGCTGCCGGTGCCGCCCATGCCGACGTTGGAGACAAAGTTGACGACGCCACGATCAGCGGTGTCGTAAGTCAGGTTTCCGATGGTGAGCTGCACAGTGCTGCCGGCATTCACCGCCGGGAACACATTGATGGTGCTGCCGCCGCCCAGGACGCTCACATTGTCAAACGCCACGGTGGTGTCCGAAGAGCCGCCGCCCTGAATGGTCAGCGTGCCTCCCAGCAGATTGAGCGGGACGCTGGCGCCGATGCGCACCGGATTGGAGGCATCAAGAGGGTTGAGCCCGCGGTTGTCCCACTGCAGGACGGCGTAGTCCACATCCACGGAGGAGGTGCCCGAGAGCGTGCCGCTGTCCTGCAGGCTCAGCGTGTTGCCGCGCACCACGGTGGCCCCCGTGTAAGTATTGACTCCCCCCAGAGAAAGCGTGCTGTTTCCTGTCTTGGTCAGGCCCAGCCTGCCGGTGAGGCTGCCGCCAAACGTCAGGGTGCCGGTGTTGGCCGTGAGCATGACATCGTTGCTGGCGCTGTTGGTGATGATGCCGCCAACGGCGAGGGTGTTGGCGGTGCCCAGATTGCCGACCATGGCGCTGCCACCATTGAGGTCCAGAGTGCCGCCATTCACGTAGAGATTGGTGTAGGTGGCCACATTGGTTGTGGTGGTCAGGTCCGGCCTGACGACGCCGACGGAGTTGTCTGCACTGCTGAGGATGAGCGTACCCTCATTGACGATGGTGGTTCCGTAGTTGTAGCCGCGGCTGCCCAGCGTGAGTGTGCCTGTGCCCGCCTTGACGATGCCGCCGCCCAAATTCCAGAGAATGCCGCTGACATTGAGCTGCGTGGTGTCACCCACGACAAAGAAGTTCATCCAGCCGGTGTAGGAGCCCAGGCCCGGAGTGGTGATGCCGGAATTCCCCTCCAGGGCCAGGATGCCGCCTGTCCGCACAAATTCTGTGAGCACCGAGCCGTTGGTCATGTTGCCACCCCAGCGGGTGTTGATGCCAAAGGCATCGATCGTGTAACCGGCGCTGGAGGAGATGCTGATGCCCCCGCCCGCACCGCCAGCCGATGTCGAGCCAGTCAGACGCAGACTGTTTACATTTGAACGGTCAGCGCTGATGGTGGCGTTGTAATTCAGGGTGAAGTTGTCCTGGGAGAGGTTTGCCAGCGTGGTGCGCATTTCGCTTTCGGCCAGCGGGCGAAGGTAGCCGGACACACTGTCTCTGGTGAGGAAGGACAGCATGCCGCCATAGGATACATCCGTGCTGGAGCTGATGTCCTGGCTGGCGTTTCCTGAAAGTGTGATCGTCAGACCGCTGATGCCCACCACCGTCTGCCCCAGCAGTGAAGATCCGACCCCAAGATAAGAAGGCACGCTCGAAACCGTGACCGAGTTTGTGCTGGTGGAGCTGGAGGTCACGGTGACAGTGCCCAGACTCTGGGAGATGACGTCAGGCCGGATGACCATGAGCGTGGTGCCGTTGCCATTGCCCGTGGTGGCCTGACCGCCGATGTTCGGGTAGTTGGCCACGTAGATATTGCCAAATCCGGCGGCGGAACCCGTCACGCCGGGGGCGTTGAAATTGCTGGTCATGAACAGGCTGCCCCCGGTGCTGAGACCGGACAGGTTGGTCACATTGACAGTGATTCCCTGGGCTGCATTGGGCTGGAGGTTGATCACCCCGGCACCATTGGCCACGGTGAGTGTGGTCAGGTTTTCCGTGGTGGCGGCGGCTGCATTGCCGATGATGGTGAGCGTACCACCGCTGATGTTGAGCGTGGAGGTCGGAGTGCCGGTGAGCGGAGAGGCAAGCCGGTTGGAGAGGTTGGTGACGCTGTTGTCCAGCACGAGCGTGCCGCTCTTCCAGATGGTCGTCGTGGGCATCAGCGCGGTGCCGTTGCCGCTGTAGGTCACGGTGCCTGCGGCGATCGTAAACGTCCCGGCGGAGCCGCTGATGGCATTCTGCGTGCCGGTGATGGTCAGATTGCCTGTGCCGACCTTTGTGAGGAAGACGGAATTGGCCACGGCATCATTGAAGCGGTTGATCTGCCCCGAGAAGGTCGTGTCACTGTTGTTGTAGCCGACGGTGAGGGTCGGGCTGTTGGCCACGCTGTTAAAGATGGAGCCGCTGCCGGAAAGACCGCCCCAGACTGTGGCCTGGCCGTTGAGGTTGAGCGAGGTTCCAGAATTCAAGATCAGCGTGGAGAAACGTGAGCCGCTGTTGAAGGCACCTGACTGGATGTTCCCGGCTGCCACGGTCAGGTTTCCAATGAAGGCTGACTGATTGATCTGCAGCACTCCATTCCCATATTTGATGATCCCGCCCGCTGAGCCCACCAGACCACCAAGGACCAGCCCCGGTGTAGTGGGGGCAAAGTCGGTGAAAGAGCCAAAGTCATAGGTGTTGACCGTGACCGAGTTTGAATTCGTGCCAAAGTCCACCCGCCCCGTAAGCAGCGGCGCTGCCGCAGGATTGAACGGATTGGAAACGACACCCGAAGAACCAATGGTGAGCGTGCCGTCACCAGAGCTGACCGTGGGTGAGGCGGTGCCGCCACCGCTGCCGTTGAACACCAGCCCCTGCAGGGTCTGCTGTCCGGCCAGCACCGCAGTGCCGGTGCCGCTAACGGTAAGGATGTTGCTGGGATCGATCACCCCGCCCTCCGTCTGTACAAAGATGCCGCTGCCCGAGTTGTAGCCACCACTGACAGTGATGCCGCCGCCAGCAATGCTTCCCGTGGCTCCCAGGATGAGCACGCCACCGTTGACCACCGTGCCGCCTGTGTAGGTGTTGGTGCCGCTGAGCGTCAGGTTGGCCTGGCCGTCACTGCCAGACACAATGAGACGGACTTTGCCCGTGCCGTTGTCAGTGATGCCGGCGGCGATCTCCGTGTAGGAGCCCAGCTGGCCGTAGGGCAGCACATGCACATACAAGTCGCTGTTGGTGTTGAGCGTGCCTGCGGTGATGGTGCCGTTGCCGATGAGGATGCTGCGATTGGCAGCCGACAGCGCGAGCAGAAGCCCCCCGCCCTGCAGGGTGAGGTTGTGGCCGCCGAGATCAATGATGGAAAACGCGCCGCTTGGATTGACCGCCAGCGTGCTCACAGTGGTGTCCACCTGCAGCGGTCCGACCACGCTGCCGGTAAAGCGGATGTTGTCCGTGGCGATCGGCGTGCCGTTGAGCGTGTTGAGAGAGTATCCGGCAAAACCAGTCTGGTTGAGGCGCCCCACCCCGTAGTCAGGAATGTAGCTGGCAAATTCGCGGTCCACCACTGCCCATGGGCCAATGAGGCCGTTGACCAGACCGCCGCTGTTGATGTTCAAGCCGCCTGCATTCGTGCTGGTGGCGACCCCGTTGAGGGTGGTGATCAGGATGCGTCCGTTGTTGCCGATGGCACCGAGTCCGTTGTCAGGGAAGCGCACGGTCGCCGTTGACCCCGCCGTGCGGGAGAGGGAGAGGATGTTCAGCGTGGCGGAGTTGATGCCGGTGCCGCCGTTGGCGGACTGGATCATGTTGTAGCCCTCGGCCAGAATGACATTGCCCACGGACTGTGAGGTCTCTGTCTGCGTGCGGCCCTGGTACACCAGAGAGCCGCCCTTCAGGGTGATGTCCGCGCTGAGATTCACGCGGCCGGCCTGCGCGTAGTTGACGTTGTCGTCCAGACGCAGGTAGGCGTAGTTGATGGCAATGGAGGAGGTGTTGGAGAGCGTGCCGCTGTCCGCCAGCACGTTGACACCACCCGCAAAGACGGTGGCGCCGCTGTAGGTGTTTGCATTCAGGAAGTTGTACTGCTGCGGGCTGCTCTTGAGGAAGCTCATGGCTCCGGCTCCAGCTTCCTGCTTGATGACACCGCCAAAGTTGAAACCGCCGTTGTCCGCCCCCAGGATGAGGGCTGCCGCACTGGCGCTGCTGTTGGTGAAGGTGCCGGAATTGCCCTGCAGGCTGGAACCATCTCCACGTGTCCCCAAGGCAAACTGGGAGGTGCCGTTGAGGTCCAGCGTGGCTCCGGGTGCCACGATCAGGAACTGGTTGGGCGTCAGGGTGTTGTTGCCGCTATTGAGCACCACCGTGCCGGCATTGATCACAAAGTTGCCCGTCAGCGTCTGGCCGCTGATGTTGTTGATGCCCGCCATGTTGGCCGGCGCGTTGATGATGAGCGTGCCGCCCAGGTCTTTGACAAAGCCACCAGTGCCGTTGAGAAGGCTGTAGCTGGTCAGCGTGGTGCCTGCTGCGACGGCAAGATAGGCCTCAGCATTGAACTGGATGCGGATGCCGCTGCTCAAAGTGTTGTTCCCGCCCACGTTCAGAATCGCCCCGGCGTTGAGGGAGATCGTGGCCCCCTGGGTGGTGACACCGTTGCCGATGATGATGCCGCTGCCGTTGATCTTGATGGCATTGACCACACGGTTGGTCGTGCCGAGGAAGGTCGGCGTCGCGGTGATGTTCATCGTCGCCGTGTTGGTGGTGGCGGTGTCGATGTTGTTGCTGACATCATAACCGCTGAAGGCCTGGATGTTGCCGCTGCCGCCGCTGCCATTGTAGGTGGCGAAGTCGGTGCCGTTGACCAGGGCGCGCTGGATGATGCTGTTGGTCAGGGTCGGAGTGGTGCTGAAGGCGATCCGGTTGGTGGTGGCGTTGAGCGTGCCGGTAAAGTTGAGGCTGGAGTCGCCGTTGATCACCAGGTTGGCAAAAGTCAGCGTATTGGTGCCGGTGGCGGTGTTGAAGTTGATGATGTTGGTCATCGCACGGTTGGTCGTCAGCGTGCCCAGCACCTGCGAAGAGCCCGTGGCGCCGGAGATGTTGACCGTGCCGCCCGTGAGTGTGATCGCACGTGCACCGCTCATGTGGGCCAGCCCGCCCTGCAGATCCAGCACGCTGGTGGGGCCCTGCACGAGGATGGTCCCCGTACCGCCGATGCTGATGCCGGAGTTGAGCCGGAAGGTGCCCTCATTGATGGTGAGCCCGCCGGCAAACGAACCGCTTGTCGCTCCGAGAGTAAACGTGCCGCTGCCCATCTTGGTGATGGAGCCCACAGCACCGATGGCGGTGTTGACAGTGATGCTGCCCGCACCGGCAAAGGTCAGCGCCTGTGCGCCTGAGATGGCGCCGGTGATGGTGAGTGTGCTTCCGCTGTCCGCACCGATGGTGGTGGTGTTGGCCAGCGTGATGGCGCCCGCATAGCTGCTGGTCCCGGCAAGGGACTGAAGGGCGCCTCCATTGTTGATGCCGGACCCGTTCAGGCTCAGCGGCTCGGCGCCGACGCTGACGTTGTTGAGCTGCAGCGCCGCACCGGAGCCTGTCACGACAGTACCTCCCGCAACGGAGCCGAGAGCGCTGGCATTGGAGACTTTGACCGCACCTGCGGCGACAGTGAGCACACCGGTCCAGGTGCTGTTGGCAGCGTTGAGCTCCAGCGTCCCATTGTCATTTTTCTGCAGCGCGTTCGAGACCGATGACAGACCAAAGGCTGTGTTCAGGGTCAGCGTGTTGCCCGCAGTGACTTCGATGCCGTTGCTGGCCTGGTTCAGGGTGATGACGCGGCTGGTGGCAAAGGTGCCGGTGGCGCGCAGGCCCACACCACTGGCGGCGTTGGCATTGAGCAGGATGCCGTTGGCGGCATTTCCCAACGCGGCGTTGGAGGAGACGGCCACCACGCCCGCCTGGATGTCGATCGTGCCGGTGAAGCTGTTGGAGCTGTTGCCCAGCACCAGTGTACCGGCGCCAATTTTCGTGATTCCCGACGCACCGGAGACAATGCCGGAGAGGACGAGCCCCTGCACCACCGTGGAAACGCTGGCATTGGTCACATTGATGACCTGACTTGACCCGAGGGTGACACCGCTGGTGATCTCCAGTCCGTAGCCGGAGGTGTTGTTCACCGTCAGCACGCCGTTGGTAAAAGTGGTCCCCGTGGACCCGGCGATCTGGATGAGCTTGTTGGCAGAGGTGGTGAAAAGCGGCGCATAGGCCGCTGCCGCGCGTCCCACAGTCAGGTTCATGGCCTGGCTGGAGACCACGGTGATGCCGCTGGCGATCACCTGCCGAGAGCCGGTGCCGTCCGCGTCGTTGAGCAGCGAGAGGTTGCCGCCGTTCATGTTCAGCGTGATGTTGTTGCCCGCCGCCACAGAACCGAGCGCCAGAGTGCCCAGACCTGTCTTGTTGATCGTGATGCTGCCAGTCGAACCCACACGGGTGATCTGCGCCAGAGTGGCCGTCATGCCGGGGTTGATGACATTGATGTTGATGGAGTTTGGCAGCGAGACGAGGCCGCCCAGCGTGAGGCTCGTGCCGCCGGAGGAGGTGCTGTCAAACCTGAACTCTCCGGAGAATCCGGCGTCAAAGGTGACAGTATTGCCGATGAGCACGTTGGTGCTGCTGAGCAGGGAGAGATTGTTGCTGCCAGACAGGGATAGCGTGCCTGATCCGATCGGCCCGGAGCTCACACTGCCAGGCGTGCCGTTGTTGAAAACACTGCTGACGCTGAAGAGCAGGCCGCCATTCTGCAGGCTGAGACCGCCGGAGAAGGTGTTCGCCGCGCTGAACTGCAGCAGCCCTGCGCCCGTCTTGACGATGCTGGCATTGCCGGTCATGACGCTGCTGATGTTCAGCGTGGGCTGCAGCGGAGCCAGATTGGTGCCGTTGGCCATCACCGGTGCGATGTCAAAGGTGTGGCTGCCAGCGCCCAGGGCAACGGTGCCGTTGGTGGCGTAACTGACAACGTTGCTGAAGCCTGCGCCTGCGTTGCCGTTGATGGCATTGGCAGACAGCGTGATCTTGGTCCCGGAGACGCCGGTGACGACGGTGCCCGCAGCGAAGTTTCCGCCAACCATCGGGGTGCCGATGGTCACGTTGGACATGTTGCCTGAGACGAGGGTCACAATGTTCGAGCCGACGGTGCCGGTGACCACGATGCTAGCGCCAGCGATGGTGGAAACCGCGCCCAGGTTGGCCGAACTCGCGCTGAGGTTGCCGTTCAGGGTCAGCACGCCGTTGCCCAGGTAGATCGCGGGGTTGTTGCCGCCGGTGTTGTTAAACACCAGGCCGCCCAGCGTCTGGTTGAAGTTGTTGAGCTCAAACACGCTGCCGCCCATCATGTTCAGCGTGGCGGTGGGGTTGATCTGGTCTGCAGCTCCGAGCATCACCGTGGTCGTGCGTTCCTGGAAGGTGCTGCCATTGGTGGTGCCGCCACCAGTGATGGTCACATCTCCGGTGCCAAAGGCGCGGCCGGTTGTGGAGCCCGCCACCACAAAGCCGGCGTTGACGTAGGTGCCGCCGGTGTAGGTGTTGTTGCCGGTGAGCACCAGCTGGTTGGTGCGGTATCCGGAGACACCGGCCGTGAGACCGCGGCCTTCCGTGCCGTCCAGCACCAGGGTCACTGCGCCGCCGCTGTTGTCCACAATGTTGGCTCCAACATAGACATTGTGGCCATAGACGTTGCCGTTGCCGTTCACGTAGCCAAGGGCGTGGATGTAGAGGTCGGACGCACCATTGCCTGCGGTGAGGTTGCCGTTGGTGATGACGAGGGGCATCGTCAGAGAGCTGACAAAGGCCGTGGACGTCGGGGCGGTGATGTTGGCGTTGGCGTTGTCCGCCAGAGTGATGGTCAGGCCGTTGATGGCGGTGACGGTGCTGCCCAGGATCGTGGAGCCGATGGTCAGCGTGTTGGGCATGGTGGCCAGCAGCACGGTTTTGCTGCTGGTGGAGCTGGTGACGACGTTGACAGTGGTGTTGATGAGGTCAAACCCCTGAGAGGCGATCAACCCGCCGCTGGCGATGTTGAGGGTGAAGCCGCCGAGGTCGAGCGTGCTGTTCCCGGAGACAACCATGGCCAGACTGTTGATGGTGCGGTTCCCGGTCAGGGTCACCGTCTGCGGCAGGGTCAGCGTGGGGTTGGCCGCTCCGAGGTTCTGATTGATGGTGAAATTGTTGCCGTCAATGATGGATGCCACCACGGCTCCGACAGGGATGCCGTTGCCGAGCACGGCGTCTCCCACGTGCAGGCCCGCAGTGGTTGCCACGGTGAGCTGGTTGGTGCCCAGGGTGCCGGTGGAGGTCACTGCCGCATAGGTCATGCGGATGTTGTCAGAGGCGGAGCCGGAGTTGATGTCGTTCGTGGAGTAGCCTGCGTAACCGGCGGAGTTCAGGGCTCCCACACCGGTCGAGGTGTTGTAGCTGGCGAAGTCACGCTCGACCACGGCCCAGCCGCCGATGATGTTGTTGGTCAGGGAGGTGACCATGCCCTGGGAGATCTGCAGCGGGGTGGGCGTCTGGCCCCAGCTGTTGAAGAACACACGGGCAGTGCTGTTGCCAAACGTTCCCGTCACGTTGAAAAATCTCAGAGTGCCATGGTCGGTGGACGTGCGGAAGAGATCGGCAAAGGTGGCGGTGGAGCTGTTGATGCCCGTTCCTGGCGCCGCCACGTCAATGACGCTGGCACCACCAGAAAGCGTGAGAGAGCCAAAGGCCTCCGTGCCTTCACTGCCAAAGCGCGCACGGTACTGGATCATGCCGCCCAGCATGGTGATCGGGGCCGTGTCGTTGATCCGGTTGTCCACCAGCTGGTCCAGGATGCTGGTTCCGTTGTTGTTGCTCAGCAGCAGGGTGGACTGGTTGAGGGTGATGGAGGAGGTGTTGCTGAGGGTGGCGGTGCCCAGCAGCTGGAGGCGGCCACCGGTGAGGACCGTGGCCCCCGTGTAGGTGTTGGCGGAATAGATGTTCCAGTCGCTGTAGGAGTTGGCGCTGGTGGAACGCACCACGGCGATGTTGCCGGTGATGGAGCCCGAGAAGCTCCCGCCGGCGTTCACGAGGCCCAGGGTGGCCTGATTGGGGGAGGTGTTGATGATGGTGCCGCCAATGTCAGGAATGAGGTTGGCATTGAGGGGAGTGGTGGTGTTCACGCGCAGGACGTTGAGCACCTGGACGTTGCCATTGAGGTCGAGCGAGCCGCCCTGGAGCACGAAGTCGTTGTTCCAGAAGATGGTATTGGTGCCGCCTGCCAGCTTGAGGGTGCCTTCATTGATGGCGGTGCCGCCGGTGTAGAACTGCTGGGTGGCCAGTGTCAGGGTGGAGCCCCCGCCTTTCACGAGCCCTGCGGAGACGCCAAACATGGCGGCGTTGACCGTAAGATTGCTCAGGGTGTAGTACACAAACTGCGAGTTGCTGCTGGTGCCCAGGCGCCCGATTCCGTTTCCGCTGATGCTGGCGTTTGTCGCACCTGCGAGCACGAGCACACCGCCGCTGTCCAGAGTCAGCGTCTGGGCGGCATTGAGCGTGACGGCGCCCGCCCCCTGCAAGGTCAGGGAGTTGATGGTCAGGCTGTTGATCAGCGTGCTGGTGACCAGGGCGTTGGAGGCAAAGCCTTGAGTGCTGGAAAGCAGCACGTTCAGCGGCGTGGCCACACCGGAAAGATTGTTGGTCAGCGTGGTCACCATTTCCGTGCTGCTGTTCAGCGGGCGCAGCAGACCAGTGATGGAGTCCGCCGTCGCAAAGGAAGTGCCGGAGCCGCTGGAGCTGTTGTCCACAATGATCCAGGGGATGATGCCCTTGTTAAACGTGTCTGCACCGCCCTGCTGGCCGTTGAAGGCAAAGCCGCCCGTGCTGGACTGCATGGAGCCGGTGCTGAGCCCGCGCACGAGCAGCGTACCAGTGATGCCGCCATTGTTGGTGGCACGGGTGACCGAGCCGGTGACAAAGCTGGCCTGCTGGCCGGTGAGCGTGATCACGGTCTGGCCCGCGTTGACCGTGAGCGCACCCATGGTTTCAGAGGTGGCGGCTGAGGCGTTGCCCATCAGATTGATGGCACCGCCATAGAGCGAGAGCGCACGACCGCCGAGGCGGCTGCTGACGTTGGTACCCGTACTGTCCAGAGTGAGGGTGGCTTCAGGCGTCACAAAGACCGTGCCCGTGCCGATACCGGTGCCGGCCACGCCCAGCGTGCCTGAGCCGTTGAGCACCAGAGTGCCATTGCTCGCATACAGCGTCTGTCCCGGGAAGGCATTGGCGGCGGTGATCGTCCAGGTGCCGGTGCCTGCCATGATGAGCGAGTAGGTGCCGTTGGCAAGATTGCCATCAACGCCCATGGCGGTGTCGATGAAGCCGTTCCCAGCGCCGACGAGGCCAAACCAGGAGTTGCGGTTGGAGCCGCTGCTGCCCACCCGGCCGATCATGCTGCCTGTGATGTGAAGCGTGGAACCGGCGTCCACACCGATGGTGGCAGAACGGTTGTTGTTGTCACCGTTGGTCTGGCCGGAGAAGGTGATGTTGCCGCTGTAGGTGTTGTTGCCGCCGAGGGAGTAGGACTGGTTGGTGGCGGAGTTGATGGTGGCGTTGGCGTTGGAGGCCAGGGTGATCGTGCTGCCATTGACGGAGGTGATGGTGGAGCCCATGAACGTGGCTCCGGCCACCAGCATGGCCGGCGGACTGCCGACGATCGTGACCGTGGTGCTGGAGGTGGAGCTGCTGAGGACCTGCACCGTGCCGGAGAAGGAGGTGCTGCGCAGCGCGCCAGCGCCGTTGATGCCGTTGGAGGTGTTGTTGTTGCCCGGGTTGAAGACCAGGGTCTCGGCGACGTTGATGCCGCCGGTGATCTCCAGCGCTGCCGCGACGTTGGCCACCAGGGTGTAGGAGGAGCCGGAGCTGGAGGCGAGGGTGAAGCTGCCGGTGGAGCCGAGGGCGGCGGCGTTTGTCACGCGCACCACGCCCTGGCCGATGGTGAGAATGCCGTTCCAGGAGGAGGAGAGGCCCGGCAGCCCCTGCGTCATCGGCTTGGAGAGCACCAGCGTGCCCCCGTCATTCTTCTGCAGGCTGTAGCTGTTGTTGGAAAAGCCGAAGGAGGTGTCCATCGAAAACGTGTTGCCGGCAGTCACGTCGATGGCGTTGCTGGCCTGGTTCATGACGAAAAGGCGGCTGGCGGAATGGAAGGTGCCGTCAGCGCGCAGACCAGCCGTGGCCGAGTTGGTGTTGACGAAGACCTGGTTGAGGGAATTGCCCAGCGCCTCGTTGCTCGTGAAAGCCAGCACGCCTGCGGTCACATTGATCACAGAGGTGCCGGTGACGGAAGTCGAGCCGTTGAGCGCCCCTGTCAGCGCCTGGCTAAGGCCCAGCTGCGTCAGCACCAGGGTGGGGTCCGCCGTGGTCACGGCATTGGTCAGCGTGACCTGATGCCTGACGAGCGTGGGGTTGGGCGCTGTGATGTTCTGGCTGAGGCGCAGGGTCGTGCCGTCGATGATCTCCGCCACATAGGTGCCGGAGGGGATGCCGCTGCCGGACACCGGCATGCCCACGCGGAAGCTGCTCGTACCGCCCTGCACATTGGAGACGACGTTGGAATTGAAGAAGATGCTGCCGGTCGTCGTGTTGGTGACGTTGTCATTGATGCTTGCGACCTTGGTCCCGGAGGCGATGCCGTCACCGCTCACCAGCATGTTGGCGGCAAAGACGTTTGTCACGCTCGATGCCAGGGTGAGGGTGGTCTGGCCGCTTGCCACGCTGGTGGCAAAGTTTGTCGTGGTGATGGAGTTGATGCGCGTGCCGCCGTTGGCGGTGCTGACTCCGGTGGCGCTGATCAGCTCTCCAGTGGCGAGGTTGGCCGCGCTCTCCACGGTGAGGACCGAGCTGCCGCTGGTGCCGTAGGCGTTGAAGGTGACGGTGCCGCCAAAATTGTTGGCGGCGTTGCTCAGCTCCATGGTGCCGCCGCCGGCCTTGACAATGCTGCTGGCTCCGGTGACCTGACCCGCGAGCTCCAGGCCGCTGACGAGGTTGTTCGAGGTGGTGGCGTTGTTGACCGTAAAGGTGGGCGTGCCCGCCAGTGTGGTGAGGCCGGTCACACGCAGACCGTAGCCGCTGTTGTTGGCCACAGTCAGCGTCTTGTTGCCCATGGTCAGTGTGGAAATGAGCGCCCGCTTGTTGGCTGCAGGGGTGAAATAACCGCTGACGGCACCGGACACCGGCCCTGCGGTGATCGTGGCGCTGCCGGTGACGGCGATATTGTGGTTGAAGGCCAGGTCTTCCATGCCGCCGGTGTCGTTTCCATCATCCAGCAGCTGCAGGGTGCCGCCTGCCATGGTGAAGGATTTTCCATGCAGTGCGCTCACTCCATAGACACGCAGATTGGAGCCGGCCTCAAAGAGCAGCTGGCCGAGGAAGCTGGAGTTGTCCCCCGTCAGGGTCACAGTACCGCTGGCTGCGGCAAAGCCGGTCTGCTGCACCACTCCGTTGGCGAGGGCGTTGATGGCGCTGACCGTGGTGCCGGCGTTCATCTGGGTGGAGCGGATGACGAGGGAGGTGGTGGCGTCCCCGGTGATGCCGCCCGCGATGACAAGGTTGGCACCAGGATCCGTGGCCGGGCGGCCGCCGGAGATGGCATCCAGCACGAGAGTCTTGTTGCTCGCGATGTTGATCGCACCCCCCAGAGTCACCGAGGCCGCATTGGCCGTGGACTGGATGCTCGCATTGTTGTTGATCTGGATGTTGTTGTTAAACACCGGGCCGAGGCCGTTGGTGTTGCCGCCCCCGGTGGAGGCCAGCACCAGATTGCCTCCGGAAAGCACGATGCCCGCCGCGCCGATGGGGTTGAAGGCGCCGGCCGCCGCACTGCCGGTGAGCACCAGCGTGGGGGTCTTGGAAAAAGTCAGGGAGGTGGAGTTCAGCACCGCAGAGGCGTCTCCCGAAACCTTGAAGTGCGTGCCGTCCACGATCGCGGTGATCACCGTGCCGTCCGGAATCCCGTTGCCGCTGACCGTCATGCCCACGGTGAGGCCGGAGGTGCTGGAGGTGGTGAGGGTGCTGGCTTTTCCGCCCAGCGTGGTGTCTGTGCCGTAGCTGGAGGCCTGGTAGGTGGCATTCTGCGTCACGCTCGTGCCGATCATCTGGATGCTCGTGGAAGAGCCCAGGGAGTTGGCGGTTTGATTCTGGTTGAAGTACAGCCAGCCAGCACCGGTTTTCTGGATGGTCATGGCCCGGCCCTGGTCGGAGACGACTCCGTCAAAGGCCACATTCATGTCCGAGGCGATCGTCACCGTGCCGTTGGTGCCTGAGCCCAGCGTGCCAAAAACCGTCGGGGCTGCGGTGGTGCCGCTAAAACGCAGGGTCTTGCCAAAACCGTTGCCATTTCCCACCACCGGCGTGTCCCCGAGGAGGTCGTAGGCGTTCACAGTCAGCGTGACGCCCGTGTCCAGCAGCAGGCGGCCCATTTGCGCAGAGGTGATGGACGTATTGGAGAGGGAGATCTCGGCATTGCCGGTCAGGCGCACATCGTTGCCAAACTGCATCGCACTGCTGGCGCTGCCGAGGGTGCTGACCTCCGCCTGATGAAGCACGCTGCTGGGGATCACTTTGCGGATCTGGCCGTTGCCATCGTCAGTATCAGGACCCGCGTAGCCGAGATTGAGGCTGCCGCCGCCGGAGCCGTTCACATAGTCAATGCGGATATCATGCGAGCCGGAGGCGAGGAAGATGGCTGAGCTGGACAGGTCCGTGGCGCCTTTGCCACCATCATTATTGAGCACGAGCTGGCCGTCGATGTAGATCTTGGCACCGTCGTCCACACTGGCAAAGAAGGTGTAGGCTCCTGCCTGGCCGATGTCCACCTTGCCCACCCATTGCACGCCCTGGGGCGCGGTGGTGGTGCTGAAGGAGGTGCCCGTCACAAAGAAGTCGGTGGAGAGGCTGGCTGCGGTGGCAGTGTAGTCCACCAGGCCGCTGTCCCCGGTTCCGTTGGTGTCAAACACGCGCCCGGAGAGGCCGTTTGAGGTGGAGTTGAAGCCGCGGATGTCGAGTCTGGAGCCTGCCTGCAGCGTGACCTGGTTGGTGCCCAGCGGATTCTTCCCGGTGTTCAGGTCAGTGGAGTTCGCCAGGACTCTGAGCTCGGCTTTGTTTCCCACGGTGATGCCGCCGGACAGCGAGGTGGCAAAATTGTTGTTCTGAGTGCCGAGATACAGCACACCGTAGTTCGACCCGGCGGTGCTCGCAGTATCCGTAAACTTGATGGACAAGCCGTTCGTGCCGACCAGCGGCGCAGTGAGACGCGCTTCCGTGTCTCCTACGCTGGAGTCTCCCTTGATGGTGATCGTCGGGGAGGCCCCGGCAAAGGTCAGCGTATTGGCGGCGGAGGACGCCAGGATGGTCGTTCCCGAGGCGTCAAATTCCAGCCCGCCTACGGTGATCGGCGCGGTGATGGTCACCACAGCGGAGTCCAGGAAGGCGGCGGTGTTGTTGGCGCTGTTATTCCACGCCACCCGTGTTCCAACGGTACCCGTCGGGATGGTGGCCAGCCAGTTGGTGGTGCTGGTGTCCCAGTCTCCGCTGCCAGTTTCCCCGGAGGTTCTGCCGTCCGTGGTCCAGTAGATGGTGGCCGACTGCAGCGGCGTGGCGACTTGCATGACGAACACCAGCAAGGTCATGAACCAGCCGAGGAAGATGCGATTGCGTCGAAGAGTTTTCATCAGGAAAATTTGGTGCGGGGACGGCGCGGGAGATTGGGAAAATTAAAAGAGGGGCACAAAAAATCGGGCAGGCGGCGTTCAACCAATGTTCATGCCTGCTGCAGGAAAGCCCAAAAGGTCACGACTGTTCGACCAAACGTGCATTTCGTTCTGGCGCAGGTCGATGGAGGTCTTTCTCATGTGGATGCAAGGGATTGGTTGAGGCCCAAGAATATGCCAGGGTATGACATGCCCAATGAGCCTAGCGTTCAGAATAGCGAAAACGCCACCTCCCCGTCAATGCAAATACATCGACTTTACGCATTTTTCAGCTTTGGGCATCCTCAGGGCACCACGCTAGCGGCACCATCTAAGATTTCCACGCGTAATACCGCCATGTCTCCGGCTTCCCGTGTGACTAACACGCTGATCCTGTGAATGCCTGCCGCCAGATCCAGCTCCTGCGCTGGGTTTAGCTCCTTCAGTTCCGCTCCGTCCACAGCTACAACGATGCCTTTCACGGCGCTGAAACCCAGCTTTACCTTGCCTGCTCCGTCCAGTTTCAGACCGAATTGTACGATTTTCGGGAACCACGGGTACATCTTCTGCGCGGCGGGCAGGTCGGACAGAGGGAGATCCCCGTTCACCTGACTGATGGCAAGCTGCCACGGATAAGGATATTTCTCATCATTGAGGGCAAAGCTGCCCACATGGCGGACGTGGTCCACGTCCTTCTGCTCCATCTTGCCCATGGCCTTCCAGGTGCGCACGTAGCGGTTCGGCTGGGTCTTGAAGGCACCTTCGCGGCCCAGTTCGGAGAGGAAGCGCACGAGATCGACGAATTCGTCCTCCCGCAGGCTGGCGGTCAGGCCGGGGGGCATCATGCTCACGGGGCTCATCTGGCGGCTGGCGATGGAGGACTTGGCCACCTTGAGGATCTGATTGGCGGGGTCACGAATCGTCAACTCCTCGGCACCGTCATTGATCAGGCCGCCGGAGATCACTCCGCCGTCCTTTTTGCTGATGATGACCATGTGGTAGCCTTCTTTGATCTTCTTGCTGGGTTCAAGCAGGCTTTCGATCAGGTAGTCCACCGGGGCGCTGGCACCGATGCTGACCAGATTCGGCCCCAGCACGCCGCCGGATTCACCAATGGCGTGGCAGGTCATGCAGAGAATCTGCTGGCGGCGGTACACGGCCTCGCCACGGGCGGGGTCTCCCTGGGTCTTCACCTTGGCCACCAGGGCGCTCATTTCATCGGGCGTCAGGGGGCGGTCCATCTGCTTCACACCACCAGCTTTCTTCAGCGCATCGGCCAGCGGGCCCTGGATGCCGCGGGAGGTGACCATGCGGATGCCCTCCACGGCCACGGAGTCAAGAATCGTCTTGCCGTCCAGCTCCTTGGCCAGCACGCCGGGGAGCTGCTTGTTTTTGAGGAAAACGGTCAGGATGGGCTTGGCGGAGTCCACATCCGCCTTGGCCAGAAACTCCACGGCGCGCTTGGCGGCCAGCTGCGGGCCCACGCTGGTGAGACCGTCGATCATGAGGCTGCGCAGGCCGTTGTCCTGGGACTCAGTGAAGAGCTTGTCGAAAAGATCGCGGGATTTCACGCCACCGAGGGCGGTGAGGCCACGCACGGCCCCGTCTTTGATGGCGGGGATGGTCTTGGCGTCGCTGAGCAGGGCCACCAGCTTGTCGCGGGCGGGCTCCACCTTCCAAAGTCCGGCCAGGATGGCGGCGCGATGCACCACGTGGGGCTCGGGGCGGTCAAACCACGCCATGACGGTCTCCGGCGCGCCTTCGGGGATGATCTTGCGGTCGGTGGCGGCCTTGATGAGGGCGTCCTGCAGGCCCATGTAGTGAGGGGCCAGGGCGGGGTCATTCACCATGTCCACCATGAGCTTGGCCTGGGCGGCATCGGCGGCGGCTCCGGCCATGGCCAGCACGGCGGCGGCGTCCTCGGCGCTGAGTTTTCCGGCCTTCAGGGCGGCAAAGAGGGGCGGCAGGGCATCGCTGCGGCCGGTGCTCTTCATGGCATAGACGAGGTGCTTGGGGCGCTCGTCCAGCTTGAGCTTGCCAGCCATCACGGCGGGCAGCCACACGTCTGCCTGCTCCCGGCATGTCTGCTCCAGGAGGAAGTCCAGATTCTCATCCATGGGCATGTCCAAAACCTTGAGCGCCAGACTGATAGCGCCGGGCTTGCGCATGTCTGCCAGCACGGCCACGGCCCAGAGGCGCACCTGGGCGTTGTCATCGGCCACGGCCTTTTCCAGCACCTTCATGGACTCCCCGTATTCCTTCCAGCGGTGGGAGAGGATGCGCAGGGCGGCGGCGCGGATGCGGTAGTCGGAGTTGTCCCAGAGCTTGCGCCAGAGGGTGGGGGCAAAGGAGTTCACCCCTTCACGGGCCCAGGTGGCCTCCAGCAGGGCGTGAGCGTCGGCTTCCTTGGTCGTGTCCAGCGCGGCGGCCCAGGCCTCGATCTCGCGGGTGGTCTTGGCAGCGCCCTGATCGCGCAGCTCGCGCTTGGCAAAGCGGCGGACGTAGTTGCGGTCAGACTTTAGCATGTTCAGCAGGTCGGCGGTGGAGGCACCGGCGATCTGGGGCTTGGGGCTCAGCGGGCGGCCCTTGGCGGTGATGCGCCAGATGCGGCCGTGCTGGTGGTCGCGGCGGGCATCGCGGAAGTCCACTTCGCCGTGCTGGATGATGGGGTTGTACCAGTCGGCGATGTAAAGAGCGCCATCAGGGCCCATTTTCACATCGATGGGGCGGAAGGCACGGTGGGTGGAGGCCAGCAGGTCCGGCAGCTGCTTGGCGATGTAGCCGCTGCCGCTCGGGGTGAGCTGGAAGCGGTTCACGCGATTGCCGCGGAAGTCATTGAGGACGAAGTTGCCCTGGAAGTCGGCGGGGAAATGCGGGTCTTCGATGATTTCCAGGCCGCACTGCTTGGGCTGGCCGGGGCTGAGGCCGTGGAGGATGCGCTTGGCCCCCGGGGAGGTGGCAAACACGGAGCCTGGGAAGATGTAGTTCACCCCTTCCCCGCCCGCGCCGTCGCAGGCAAAGCTCTGGCCCCAGCGGTCAAACTCAAAGCCCCAGGGGTTGATCAGCCCCTTGCTGATGACCTCCGCGCGGCGGGTCTCCGGGCGGAACTCCCACACGCCACCGCCCATCAGGCGGCGCACGCCGTAGGGCGTCTCCATATGAGTATGAATATAAATGGACTGCGCAAAGTACAGCATGCCCTCCGGGCCCCAGCGCATGGTGTGCAGCAGGTGGTGGGTGTCCTCTGTGCCAAAGCCGCTGAGCATCACCGTGCGGTCATCTTCCTTGAGGTCGCCATTCGCATCCTTGAGAAAGAGCACCTCGGTGGAGTTCGCCACATACAGGCCGCCATCTCCCGGGGCCAGGGCGGTGGGGATGTGCAGCCCCTCGGCAAAGGTGGTGGACTTGTCGGCCTTGCCATCATTGTCCGTGTCTTCCAGCACGACGACCTGGTCCTTGGCCTCCTCCCCGGGCTTGATGTGCGGGTAGGTGGTGCTGGACACGACCCACAGGCGGCCCTGCGCGTCCCAGTTCATCTGCACCGGCTTCTGGATCAGCGGCTCTGAAGCAAAGAGATTCACCTCAAAGCCCTCCGGCACCACAAAGGCCTTCAGCTCCGCCTCCGGATGCGCATCTGGCAGATCGGCCAGGGAAGTGGGCTGCGACGCCTGAGCGCAGCCGATGATGCCGAGGAAGAAAAGAGCAAGACGGGTGGTCATAGAATAGGGAAGCGCAAGATACGACTCTGCGGGGGATGTTTAGCAAGCATTCTCTCATGGAAATGCAGAAGGTATGTCGGATTCGGCAATAGTCTGCGGCCCGCCCTCCGCAGCTTCAACGAAGGAGGATGCTTTGCAGCGATGGGGCTTAAAACGTCACACACTGCCGCACCGCCCACCACTCCCACTCTATTATAAAAGATTGCCGCGCCTCATCGCCATCCTGTAAAAGGTCGGCCATCGATGTCCTGCCACCTGATGCCATGAGCAAAAGCAAACCCCAGCGGAAGCCCCGTGAAAAATCCCACGCCCAGGGCGACGGGCAGGAGAGCGCACCGGAAGGCCCCAGCGCCACGGCAACAGCTGACACCCCGACACCCGCTGCCATAAGCGAAAGCAAAACCACCCGCAGGATCCCCGCAAAGACCCACTTCCACGGTGGACTGGAGGGCACGCTGGACACCACCGCGCTGCTGCTCATGCAGGCGGCTGTGATGGCGGCCGTGGCCACGCTGATCATCGCCGGAGTGGCTGGCATCCTGCCAGCACTGCTGCAGGTGATCGGGGCCTGGCTCTGCCGCCTGCTCCTCTGCGCCCTGGCCGAGCACCTGCGCCTGCAAAAGAAAGCCCAGGGCCTGCCCTACGACGGCCAGATCTCCGCAGCCAGGGAAGAGATCACCTACGCCTGCAGCGAATGCGGCGCCCCCCTGTACTCCACCACCCGCTGCGACTCCTGCGGACGCACCATTGAGGAGGAAGGTGCAGGAGACTGAGCGCAGCGCGCCGAAGCTCAGGTGCCCGCCCCCGGCCCGACATGCTGGGTCAAAAACTGTTCCGGAGTGCAGGCGGGGATTGGGCTGTGGCCAAAATCTCGCACGTTACGTGTCACGATGACATGTGCCTGGCATTCCACCGCAGCAGCAGCCTGCATGGCATCTTCAAAATCGCTGAAGGCCAAAGCACGAGCCTGATGAGCCGTAAGCTTGGTGATGGGCGCGATGTCCGCCCAGGCCAGAATCTTGTCCACCTCCTCCAGGGCCTCAGCCTGCGTCCTGCCACGCTTCAAGATGTAGTAGGCCGTGGCAAGACTGTGCCAGGCGATGAATGTCTCCGCCTGCAGTTCATCGCAACGCTCCAGCACATCCTGGCTGGCCTCCACCAGTCCGGGCCGGTTCTCGATGACATCGAGCAGAAGATTGGTGTCGAGGAAAACGCGCATGCCAGAGCTCAGCGCACGCCGAATTTTTCCCGGTAGTAAGCCATGCGGGCATCCTCTCGTGTCTCACCCTCGGCCAGCCTGGCGCTGCCACGGGCGGCACGCGCCCAGGCTCCTGCGCTGCCGCGTTTGGTCACAGGAGGCACAGGCGTGGCGTGAATGATCTTCATGAGGAAGACCCCGGCCTTTTCCTCCAGCACCTGCAGGCTGTCACCGGCATGCAGCCCGAGAGGGCGCAGGGCATCCACGGCTATTTCCTTGGTGGTCGTCATGCGCTTAAAGTAACCGCTCCGAGTTTCCGGTCAATGACTGCGTGAAAGCCCACCCTCACCGCCACGCCGCCACCGCCGAGGAGTGCTCGCGGTAGTATTTCTCAAACGCGGCGCGTGAGCCGTGGAAGAAGCTGCGGTCGCAGAAGTGGCGCAGGGTGACACGGCCGCCGCTGCGGGTGTACGCACCGCCCACGTCTCCGGTGAACTCGGGACCGAGCAGCGCGGTCTTCGGGTGGCCGCTGATGTCTCCGCAGTACTGCCAGAAGGTCCAGGTGCCAAACACACGCGGCACGCTGAAGCTCATGCGATGGCCGGACTGCTCGCCGTAGCGGGGGATCCACAGGCCGCAGTCCCTGAGCACCCGCCCCTCCGCCGGGGTGAGCGCCCGCAGCTCGCGCACCTGCACCTCATAGCCTGCCATACCAGGAAGTGGCACGCTGCAGTAGAGCAGCGGCCACACGCCGGTGTGCGCCCGCACCTGCTGCGCGGCTGTGACGAGCTGCTGCCACGACACACGGTCCCGCCCTTCATTATCCAGCACCAGCATCACCGGATGCGCCGTGGTGCCATGACGTGCCGCCGTGGCGGCCACCGTGCGCACAAAGCGCTCGATCTGCGCCTGCAGATTCCCCGCACGGTTCACGTAATGATACGCGCCCCACTTCAGCCCGGCCACACGCGCCGCGTGCTCTCGCGGGGCGTAGTCAGCATCCGTCTTCGTGCCGCCACGGGTGGCGCGGTGGATCATCAATTCCACCCCCATGCTGCGCAGCAGCCCCGGGCGGACCGCGCCACCATCCCAGCCAAAGTCCACCGTGTTGTTCAGCAAAGTGGACCGCGCATGATGCGCAGAAACGGTGACCGTGCGGATGGGCGCGCAGGCGCTGAGCAGAGAGGCAAGTGCCATGCCGGACCAGACCAGGGCGCGTGAGTGCATGCCCAGCGTTTTAGCGGGACGGGGGCGGGGGCGTCAATGCCGAAGCGCAGCATGACGTGGATGGAGGGCTGGTGAAAGGTGAAGACCCTAGCTTTTCATCCAATGCTTCGCCAAGCGTTCGGCCTCATCAAGCGTGTTTGCCAGATTAGCACTGAACGAAGTCAATCGCTGACGCCTCTTCCCTCCATCAAACACACTAACTTCGATCTCATCCGGTTTCCCCCCAGTGATTCCGACCTGTGCCTTTTGTTGATGATCCGGAGACCAAATGGTGAAACCTCTCACCTCCTCATCACGATCACGCGTCTGAAGCTGGTAGCCTTTGGCCTCAGCCCATGGCAGCAGCACACTATCAATTTCTTTATAATCCATCATTGTCTAAACGGCCTCCTTGAAAGTATCAAAATGAATCTCACACTGTTCTAGCCAGCCAGGGCTGACAGCGTCAATTGGATTCACAACCTATGTCCGCGTGCGCCAAGGCTCACACTGCGGATCTTTGAAGCAGCCTTGTGGCTGCGCACCACACGTGTTTGCAATGTCCCCTCAATTTCGCAGGAACCGGGCTGCTTTGGCACGCTGCGTCAGGGCACAAAATAACGCGGCACCCGTGAAGGATGCCGCGTCTGCTTGTCTCAACACCTAACAATCTAATGCCACCCTGCGATCAGCGGCGGCCGAAGAGACGGCCAAAGAAGCCGGGGCGGCGCATGCCTTCGGCGTGGCTGATGCGGGCGGACTCGCGGTTTTCGGCGCGGTTGAGGTTCACCGTTTCACGGCGGGTCAGGTGGCCGCCGTGCATGGCCATGTCGCGGGTCTCGCGCTGCTGGATGCGCTGCTCTCCGCGCTGCAGGCGTCCGGCCTGCTGGGGATTGAGGCGGCCTGTGGCCACACCGTTGTTAATACGGCGCTGCTCGTTGTTCAGGCGGCCGCTGACCTCATTCACGCGAGGATGCGAGCGGAAGAAGGGAAACCCGGCGCTGGCGCTGTTTGGCACTGCAATCATGCCCAGCACGGTGGCCACGGCGAGGGAGTGAAACGTTTTCATGGTGGTTGGTGAATTGGTTTGTTCTGTGATCGATGGCTCTTTTTGGAAGGCGTCGCTAAAAGCGAACGTCATCCAGTGAGACGCGGCACAGAACACCCCGATTCAACCCAAAGGAGCCCCGTTTGAAAATTGGGCGCATATCCTATCTTGAATAAGCGGACATGCCCTCAGCACAGCCAGCCACCCCACCCTGCCCCATCGACTACTCCGCGCCGCACAGCCGTGCCAGATGCAGCTCCACGGTGCGTCCGCTTTCCTCCACAAAGAGCACGCCTTCCTGCACCGTGATCGTCAGGTTCATCGAGCGATCCGCCAGCGTGCCCAGCTCCTGGCTCTCCGCCGCAGGGATCTGCCACACGTGGAGATTCTGCACGCGGGTAAACTTCCCCGCCAGACCGGCCCACCAGGTGGCCGCCGTATTGGCAAAGCTGTACACACTCACCTTGCGCGAGCGCCCGCAGGTGCGCACCAGGCGCTTCTCATCCGGCTGGCCGAGATCGATCCAGTGAACGAGCAGCCCCGTGAGATCATGCTGGCTCAGCGCGGGCTCGTCCGCCTCCCACATGTCCTTGCCAAACTCCAGCGTGCCGTAGTCGTTGTTCTCCGGCGCATTCAGCACATACGCCAGCAGGCGGATCATCATGCGCTCCTCCGTCTCCGACGGGTGCCGGGCGATGGTGAGCTCATGGTCGGAGTAGATGTTGTGGTCGAGGTCCGAGAGGGAGACCTTGGCTTTGTAGATGATCGCTTTGAGGGCCATGTGGGGGGCTAGGCGTAGTCATGAAGCCGGGAGCGGTCAAGCCATCAAAGCGCTGCCTGCGAAGCCCGAATAATCGTCCTTTGATCAAAGCACACCGTCCACCCCCGCCCGCCTTTCCACACCGCATGCGGAATAAGATTGAAAAATTTGCTCAAAGCCAAAATAATTTTCCCTGATGCTGCGTCCAACGGCCTCTGCCTGCCTTTGCCCCACTGGCATGCTGCAGCACCTGCACCCACCCGCATCTCCGCTCTCATGAAAGCCACACGCCTCCTCGCAGCCGCATTCCTCCTCATGGCCGCCAGCCTGCACGCACAGGCCCCACGGGCAGGCGTGGCTGTGCCTCGGCAGTCCCTCGCGCCTGCCAGCACCACGCCCACCCTGAGCACCAACTACCGCCTGACACTCACCGCCCAGTCCGGCGACAAGCCCCTCGGCGCCGTCTCCCAGCTCACGTGCTCCACCACACTGGAGGTCTCCGGCTTCCTGGACAAGCCCCAGGAGGACAGCATGCCCGCCACCACGCTCTCTCTCTACGGCAAGATGGCCGAGCAAGAAGATGGCACGCTGCTGGTCACGTATCACTTTGGCCTGAGCGTACCGTCCGTGTCGCGCACCACCACGTCCGCAGAGGGCAAGTCCGAGACCGCACCCCAGACCACCGTCTTCTCCTACCGCGATCACTCCTCCAGCGGCGCGTTGCGTGTGCGGCCCGGCCGCAGCTATGAGCTGATGACGATGGCCGGCGTGGCCTACACCCTCACCATCTCCCCGGACCCGCTGAAATAAATAAATCTGTGGCCGCTCAGCATCGCAGCGCACGCCTCCGCCATCACGCTCCGCCCCACCGCCCACACCTTCCCGCCGCCGATGAAACTCTCCCAGCTCATCCTCCACACCCTGGCGCTGACACTGGCCGCCGGTTTCATGCAGGCAGAAGCGCAGGCACAGACCACCACACCTGCGCTGCGTCCGGTCTCAGTGCTGCCTCCCGGCTCCGCTGCGCAGGAAGCAGAGGCCCCGCAGCTCACGGCCAACTACCGCATCGTCATCAGCGCAGCCGCCGGGGGCCGCAGCCTGGGAGAGATCTCCACCCAGACGTGCTCCACCAGCTTTCAGATCAGCGGCAGCCTCTCCGCACCGCAGGAGGCGCAGCCTGATGCCCCAGACCTCACCCTGCGCGGCGACCTCTCCGAACAGGCAGACGGCACGCTGAAGCTGGGCTACGCCCTCAGCTCCACCGCACTCGTGCCCAGCTCCCAGGTGGGCAAGCCGGGCGCGGCCAATCTGCAGACCACCTACCGCAGCGCGCGCCACGGCGGCAAGGGCCTGCTGCTGCTCAAGCCAGGGCAGAAATACGAGCTGCTGCAGGTCTCCGGCGTGGCCTACACCCTCTCCATCACCCCCATCGAGACCTGGCCCAAGCCCAAGACCACCGCACCCGCCAGCAAGGACTCCGCGGAGACTGTGAAGGCGAGGCCCACGCAGGCGGAGCGGAACGGCCCCGACCCCGAGATGCGCAAACAGTACGAGTCGCTCTCTGAAACGGCCCGAGCGAAAGTCCGCGACGAGCTCCGGGAGCAGTTCATGAACGCCGCCGCAAAGATGCAGGAGATGACCCAGGAAGAACGGCAGGCGGTCATTCTGAAGCTGCTCGAAAAAGCCAAAGCCCAGGACAAGTAAGCCCCCGCAGCGAGGCCGCACGCCATGGCTGGTGCGGCCATGCGTGAGTGGATACCACTCACTACCAGCACCTGTCTTCCGGTGCCACGCACGCCTTGCAGGGGCGTGGCGCGCCTTCATGCGCAGATTTTCACATCTATTTTCGCAAATCCGTTTGACATTTTTTAAAGTGTCCCAACGAAATTATATCTTCACGAGATGAACTGCGGAAACCCTGTGGTGCATCCGGGGAGATGATCAAAACCAAAAACAAAACAAAAGACAACATCCTACCCGGACATACCATGAAAACACACGAAAACACCATCGCCTCCAAGGCCGAAGCCAGTGCAGCCGCCAGCGCCGAACTGATGGAATACCTCAGCCCCGGCCAGCTCTGCGAGATGCTGGGCGTGAGCCGCCGCACGCTCATCAACTGGGAGCGCAAGGGCCTCGTGGTCCCCACCATCCATGTGGGCCACGTGGTGCGCTATGAGCTGGACCGCGTGCTGGCCTCCCTGAAGGCCAGCCACCCGCATGCAGGCGCTGCAGCCGCAGCCCCCGCCCCGGCTCCCAAAGCCCCGGTGACGCTGGACCGCGCCGCCTGATACCACACCCTACCACGCAGCGGCACCCAACCGCCGCTGCGTGCGCAGGGTCGGCGGCAGCCCGGTACGATAGGCACTCCTGCCTGTCGATCAGCGCCACCGCCGCACCCGGCACTCACGCGCGCCTCTCAGCTTCATCCTCGTCCTACTCTTCCTCTCGGAAAGGGAGGAGGTGAAAGAGTAGGAGAAGGAGGAGGAAATCTGCTGCGAATACGATGGGGGCTCTCCAGCACAAGACGCACCACGCCCCGCCGGCACGCACACGATCCTGAAAGATCTGAAACCTCAGAAATCAAAAATCGATGGCTCGACAATCGTCAATCCTTCCGGCCCCAGGACGTCCTGGCCATGCGTGATTGACGAATCATGAACCAGGACTGCTGACTTTCGAGGGTTCTCCAGAACCGCGCACCACAGGTCCATTTCAGCTCCTTCGCACATCCAGCTCCCTGCGACGCGCCGTGATCGAGGACGAGTTCGAGCCTCCTTCGCTAAAGCTAAGGAGCCCAAGGTAGGAGAACGAGAACGAGAACGATCTCCAGCCACACCGCACCCGCTTTTCCCCTGACCCATCATGAACACGACACACAGCTCCACAGAATACCACGACATACCAGCGTTGAAAGAGCGCCTGCGCATCCCCGAGGTGTGGCAGGTGCTGGGGCTGGAGGGGCAGCCCTCCCTGCGCTGCCGCTCGCCCTTCCGCCCCGACAGGACGCCCTCCTTTTCCATCTTCGACGGCGGGCGGCGGTGGAAGGACTTCGGCACCGGGCAGAGTGGCGATGTCATCGACTTCATCGCCACCGCACGACAGCTCAGCACCGCGCAGGCCCTGCGCCAGTTTCTGGAGATGGCCGGTGTGCCCACGCACACGCCGCCCTCACAGCCGCAGCGCACCACGCCACGCACAGCAGCGCAGCCCGTGGCAGCCGCCAGCAGCATGCTCCCCGCCAGCGCACCCGGCGCCACGCCATTGCCAGCCGCTCCCGCCCCCGCAGACGATGCCCCCGGTGCGGTGCGGGTGCCGCTGCAGCGTGGCACGGAAAAAGACTGGCAGCAGGTCGCGCAGTCGCGTCGCATCACCCAGGAGGCCGTCTCCCTGGCGCTGGGGCTGCGCACGCTCACCTTTGGCATCGTGCAGGGGTTTCAGTGCTGGATCCTCACCGATGCCGCCCAGCGCAGCGCCGAGGCCCGGCGGCTGGACGGCCAGCCCTTCCCCGAGTGCGGCACGCTGCACACGCGCAAGGCCCACACCCTGCGCGGCTCCAGCAAGAGCTGGCCCCTCGGCGCGGCGGTGCTGCGCACGGTGCCGCAGTTCCGCACCCTCCTCATCGTCGAGGGCGGGCCCGACTACCTGGCCGCGCTGCACTTTGCCCATGAGCTGGAGCGCTGGGACGTCCTCCCCGTGGCCATGCTGGGCCGCAGCACCGGTGGCAGGATCGCCGATGACGCACTCGAGCTCATGCGCGGCCGCCGCGTACGCATCTACCCGCATGCCGATGCCGACGGCGGCGGAGTCAAAAGCGCCGAGGCCTGGGCCACCCAGCTGCACCAGGTGGGCTGCACGGTGGACCTCTTTGAATTCGGCATCCTGCACCGCGCCGACGGCCAGCCCATCAAGGACCTCAACGACTGCACCAGCAGCCTCGATGAAACCTCCGCCGCCATCGCCCGCCGCCACCTCCTCCCCAGACCCGACCTCGAGGTGCACCCGCCTTTTTAGATCCTCCTCTTCCTCCTACTCCTACTCTTCCTCCCTTTGAGGAGCGGAACTCGCAGACGCCTCTCCAGCACCACTCAGCCTCCAGGGAGGAGGAGCAAGAGCAAGAGGAGGAAGACAGCTCACTTTTAGGACATACCACGTCCTAATACCCAAAGAAAAACAAAAACAAACAACGATAATGAAAACAAACGAAGACCAAGAGACCGCCCCGCAGATCGACATCGAAAACATCCAGGCCGCCCGGCCCTTCACGCCCACCGCAGCAGACCTCGCCCTGTACGAGCGCATGCGCGGCTACAGCACCCTGCCCGCAGGCACCGCCACCCACACCCTGGGCACCGGCAGCCCCGCGCCTGCAGCAGCCACACCGCCACCACGCCCGCCACTGGCCCCGTATGTGCTCACCGCCATGCAGCTCAAGCACATGAAAATCCCCAAGCGCCCCGCCCTGCTGGACCGCTGGCTGTGCGAGGGAGATCTGGGCTACATCTTCGCCCCGCGCGGCGTGGGCAAGACCTGGATGGCCATGTCCCTCCCACGCGCCATCTCCCAGCGCACCCCGCTGGGCCTGTGGGCCGCTGGCAGCGGCAGCCCATCTTCCTCCTCCTCCGAAGGCCTTCGTAGCTCGCAGAGCGAAGGAGGCTCCGAGAGCGCGGCAGACACCACCGCCTCCACGCTGGATCTCGATCCCCCGCCCACCGGCGCAGACGCCTGCGTGCCCGTCCTCTACATCGACGGAGAGATGTCCATGGAGCTGACGCAGTACCGCTCCAACGGCCTGCAGATGGAATACAGCGGCGTGCAGTACCTGCACCACGAGCACCTCTTTGAAAAAGGGGCCAGCACCGTCAATATCGGCGAGGCCGAAGACCGCCAGCGCATCACCGATCTCATCCTGAAGACCGGCTACCGCGTCCTCATTCTGGACAATCTCAGCTCCCTGGCCAGCGGGGTGGATGAAAACAAAGGCATGGACTACGAGCCCATCTCCCACTGGCTGCTCGACCTGCGGCGTCGCAAGATCACCGTCATCGTCGTGCACCACGCCGGGCGCAATGGCGCCATGCGCGGCCACAGCAAGCGGGAGGACGCCTGCGCCTGGATCATCGAGCTGCGGGACGCCCGACAGGACGACGAGAAAGGCGCCAAGTTCGTCAGCCACTTCACCAAACCCTCCCGCAACACCGGCGACCCCCTCCCCGACCTCCTCTGGCACTACACCAGCGACGATCAGGGGAACACGCACATCAAATGCGAGCTGGCCCAAGTGACGGACTACGAGGAGTTCATTCAGCACGTGTGCGAAGGAGTGAGCATGCAGGCAGACATCGCGGAGATGATGAACCGCCCCCGAGGCACCATCAGCAAATGGGCGGTCAAGGCACTCAATGAAGGCCGCATCTCAGGCAGCGCACGCCGCCTGCTGCCACCCGGCCGCTCCGAGAGCACCAGCCCCCGCTCCCGCTCATGGATCGATGACCTCGACTCCGATGACGAAGACACGTCCTCATAAAAGCTAGAAATGTTTCCATGTTTCCACCTATAGGGTTGGAAACTTGGAAACATTTTGTCAGCGCATCATGTGGCATGTGAGCGCAAAAGATCACCTAGGCTTGTGCCCTGCCAGGGTCTGGTAAAAAGTGGTCCCGCGTGCCCACATGCCCGCTTTTATGTCATCCCATCCCAAATACTCAGGCGGCTTCGATGCCGCCATCGACGACCCTGCTAATGACCACCTGAACCGCTGGCCCCTGGCCCAGCAGATCTACAATGTGGCCGCCAACGGCCCCATCGACTGGTGCGTTCGCATCGGCGTCTACGGCGAATGGGGCACGGGAAAAACCTCCGTGCTCAAATTCGTGGAGTCCATGGCCAGGAAGGATGATCACATTGTCGTGTGGTTTGATCCCTGGGAATACACGGACCAAACGAAGATGTGGCGCGCGTATGTTGAAGAGGTTTACCAACAAGCTGAAGCCAAGCTTGGAAAGCTAAAAGAAGCCGATGCAGTTCGGCTCAAAAAGCTGAAGCAATACATTTCCCAAACACTCGAAGCCATTGTCAAACTCAGTTCCTCCAATGCCGCAGATGTAGCCAAAGATGGGTTCTCATTGGTCAAAAAGCACCTTTCAGCAGGCGCTGAAGATCTTCTCGAGCTCAGGAATGTGCTGAATGGCAAGCGAGTCTTTGTTTTCATCGATGATCTGGACAGAACCGCCTCAGAACTTGTCCCTGAGATTCTTTATGCCCTCAAGGAGGTCATGGACATCCCAGCCTTCGCGTTTGTGTGTGGATTTGACCCATCAGTCGTCGGCAAGGTGCTCGGGGACAAACACCCAGGTTTTGGAGATGGTTTGAAGTTCTTGGAGAAGATCATCGATTACCCAGTCTGGCTGCCGCCAACACAGCAAGATGGTCTGGTCAAGATTGCGCTCGCTGATGCGAAGCGGCATTGCCCTTTCGTGCCTGAAGATGCGCTGAAGGAGGTGCTGCCAGATCTTCCCCAAAACCCACGCGCAATTCGCCAATTCATCAGGCTGCTGTCGCTGCTGGGTGTGCAGACCAACCGATACTATGAGCATGAACTCCGCTGGTCTGTCATTTTGTCAGCCACTGCTTTGAAAGTTCACTATCCCAAAACAGCTGATGACCTCCTTCTCAACAGATCTCTTTGGGAGGCTTTGTCGATAATGGACTACATGATTACTGAAAGATGGGGAAAAAGTGAATCTACTGAAAAAATACGTACTCATATCAAGGAGGTCTTTGAATCGCAAAATCAAAGCCTGAGAGGCGAAGATGAAGACATCATTGGCCGAATCCTGCACCGGACTGGCAAGGCCCTTGGCTTTTGGAATAGCGCTGATGTTGATCTGATTTTTTCGCAGATAACGATCACAGAACAGCCCCAAGCCGTTACGTGGAAGGAGTTTGATCAGCTTTTGGCCAATCTCGATTTCGCCAATTTGCAGGAGTCTCTCAAGACATGGATCGCGGATCATGCGCTAGCGCAGCATCACCGTGAAGCAGATGTGGCAACTGAACTCTGCATGGCAGCTGTTGACCGATATTGCGATGAACTCCGTAAAGCGGATACGGGCTTTGAGAAGCATACAGAATCGCAGCATCAAAAAAATGCAGAGACCGTCTTCAAAGTCTTGGAAACACTAACTCTAGGGATGGGTGAAGTACTTCCAAGCCTGCAAAGCAAGCAATGGCTCCCCGTAAAACAACTCTTTTCCAAATTGGCCGATCTGGCATCTGCAACCAGTCCTGTTCATTGCGGAATGTGGCCCCACACAGAAAGCTTCCTGATTAGCCTCGCCCAAGATCAAGACATAGACCTGGAAGGTATTCGTGCGACCTGTCGAGAAATTCATAGAGACATGGACAGCGGCCCCATGAGGAAGAAACTCGTGCAGCAGCTGGATGAAATATTGATTCAACACCTCTGCCGCGCTGCCGCCCATGGCATCAAAATGGAAAACTTCATTGCGAATGCGTTGGATGGCTCCACCGACTACGCCACGCTCTCAACTGTTATTCTAAACAGCCAAGCCCGCTCATGCGCAGAATATCGATCCAGTGCGCTCAATACATTCAAAAGCGAAAGCTCCAATCCGAATGTAAGAATGAACGCTTACATGATCATCGATTGGCTCGCAAAAATGTCCTTTAATACTCATCCAGGCATGCAGAGGACAGCCATCCCATTGCTTCGGGACGAGGAGATGATTTCATTAATTTGGGCAGCAGCCACTAGTGTTCAATTCTCTGGGAAACGAGCTCACGCGCTGCGCGAGTTTCCGAATCTGCTGGCAGAGCAAGGCATCAATATAAAAAAACCTGCATGGTGGGACTCAAGCATCAAGGAGCATGATGCTTTTATTCAAAATCTGACACCACCTGCGACTGTGCCAGCACCTGTCGATGACGCAGCCTTAGTGCCTGCTGAGAACATGGAGTCTTGAACCTCCTCCTTGCCATGTCACACGGCCTGGCTCAAGTGCCGCGCACGAGGATGTCTGACGCATGGTCCCATGAAGAAGTGGAAGCCGCTGTGGCGGACTACTTTGACATGCTCGCAAAGGAGCTCTGTGGCGTGGCCTTCAACAAGGCGGAGCACAACCGGAGGTTGCGGGCGCTGCTGCAGGGCAGACGGCCCAAGGGCTCGGTGGAGCGCAAGCATCAGAACATCAGCGCCATTCTGCTGGAGCTGGGCTTTCCCTACATCAATGGTTACAAGCCCCTGGGAAACTACCAGCAGCGGCTCCGCACAGTGGTGGAGGAGCGGCTCACGGCGGCTCATGATCTCAACCAGACCGTGGCGCAGATGGTGAGAGCGCCCGAGGCTGATTCCGCTGCCGCCACAAACCGGCTGCCTGATCTCGTGACAGCGCCCGCGCGGGACCAGAAGGAGTCCCGAGTGCATGAGGGCGGCAGGGCCGAGCGGGTGCATGGCTTCAGGAACTATCTGGAGATCGAGGCCAGGAATCAGAGCCTGGGGCTGGCGGGTGAAACGATGATCCTGAACTTTGAGCACGAGCGCCTGTGGCGTGCCGGCCAGCGCAGGCTGGCGGAGCGTCTGGAGCATGTGTCCAAGACCCGTGGAGACTACCTGGGCTACGATATTCACTCCTTTGAAGAAGACGGGCGTGACAGGCTGATCGAAGTGAAGACCACCCGCTTTGGGCCGCTGACGCCTTTCTTTGTCTCGCGCAATGAGCTGGAGGTCTCTCTGGAACGCCGGGACGAATACCACCTCTACCGTCTGTTCCATTTCAGGGAAGAGCCCAAGCTCTTCACGCTGGGTGGTGCCATTAGCGGCTGTTGCGAGCTTGAGCCGGTGAGCTACTCCGTGCTCCCCAAGTAGGAGGCGACGGTTTCACGGCTGCATGAGAACGGCATGAGCAGCGGATTTGAATGGCTAGAAATGTTTCCATGTTTCCATGCTTAGGGTGGAAACATGGAAACATTTGGGAAGATGGAACGAGAGTGCATGAGGCGGCACGAAGTGACGCAGCGGAGGAAGGCGGAGGAAGGTGGCGATGAGGGAAGTGGTGGGGCACGCGGGGCTGTGACATGGTGCGGGGTCACGAGACAGTCTTCCGCGAGGACGCGGAAGACTGCCTGCGGGACGCAGGCGCTCCATCCGGACGTGCGCTGGTGCGGGCTCTGGGAAACCACGGCAAGCCATCGCCCATAGCGGTGCCCCCTGCCCCTCCAGTTGCGGCGCAACTGGACTACTTTTCCAGCGCCCGGCGCAGCCTGCCCAGGGTGCGCGTCTGCTGCTGGCGGGTGAGGGCGCATTCCCAGAGGCGGAGGACCGTCCAGCCGCGCTGGCGCAGGCGGCGGGTCACGAGGAGGTCGCGCTGGTGGTTGCGGGCGATCTTTTCGTCCCAGAATTTGCGGTTCTGCCGGGGGCGGGTGGCGTGGCGGGGGCAGCCGTGCCAGAAGCAGCCATCGACAAAGACGGCCACGCGCTGGGTGCGGAAGATGAAGTCGGGCCGCACGCGCAGGGGCCGTGGTCGGGGGACGGCAGCAGAGGCAGTAGGGGTGGATTGAGCCTTGGCTTTTCCTTGGGCTCGTCCTTTGACCTGGAAGGATGTGCATCCTTCGCTCTGCGTGCTGCGCTGGGCTTTGGAGGAGGAGGAGGAAGAGGGGGGCGCTGACCTGGCGGTGGTGCCGAGGGGGAGCTGCACGTGCCGCCGCCAGCCGGTGATGCCTGCCGCCCGCATGAGCGCCACCAGCCGCAGCTCGGTGGCCGCATTGCCGGTGGAGCGGATGCGGCTCATCACTTCGCTGCGCTTGGCCGGGGTGAAGACATCAGGCATACGCGGAGTTTACGGTGGTTTACCGTGGTTGACGATTGTTTACGGTGGCTGGCCGGAGGGGCGAGGGGGGGGGAGCGCTGCTTTGCAGGCGGCGGGGATGTGCTGGTAGGGTGGGAGCCTGCTGGTTTCTGTTGCGCTTCTTATGGTGTTTTTGCAGAATGCGGGCATCTCATTGCTTTTTCATCCATGTGTTTCCGCTCTCTGCTGTTTCTGAATGTCAGGTGCATCCCAGCGGCTGCTGCCGTCCTCTGCCTAGTGTCGGCCCCGGGGTGGGCTGCGGGTGAAAAGCGCAATTTTACCGACCTGCAGGGCCGTGTGCTACGCGCCAGTCTGGAGAAGATCTCGGGCGATGACATCGTGGTGAAAAAGTCGGTGGATGGCATGCTGGTGACGCTGAAGGCGGGCCAGCTGAGCGATGAGGACATCCTCTACCTGGTGCGCCAGGGCTTTGACCAGGGGGCGCTGCAAAGCAGCCCGCGCAATGCGCCGGGCTCCGTGCCAGATACGGCGGAGGGCCTGCGCGCCAGCCTGGAAAACACCCTTTGGGACTGGGTGAATGCGGATGACAAGGTGCAGGTGGGCGGCACCACGGTGCTGAAGCAGGGGGCTTGGCAGGCGGTGCGCTTCCGCCCGGGCGGCATGATGAGCGCCTGGCACAAGGACAAGATCGTCTGGGAGGGCAGGTGGGAGGTGGTGGCCCCACGCACGGTGCGCGTGGCGGTGCGCGATGCCGTGGGCCTGGTGCTGACCTTTAACACAGATGCGAACCACTTCACCGTGGCCAATGAGCGCGACACCCAGGGCGACCGCCGTGGCCGCGCGCCAGTGCCTGAGCCCTTTGTGGGCACGTGGCGGTGGAAGGATGGCTTTATGGCGACGATCCGGGAAGACGGCACCGTGAACTCCGACGGCACCTGGAAGCGCGTACAGCGCTACCGTAATGACACCTACAGCTATGAACTGCACTGGGGCACGGGGGAACGTTTTGACTACTTTACCGTGCGCCAGGATCGCAAGCAAATGCATGGGCGTAATCACCTGGGCACTGAGCTGAGCGCAGAGCGGGTGGTGGAGCGGCCCTGAGGGCTGGGAATGACTGCAGAGCTGGAGCAGGACGGCCGACGGGGCAGGCAGCCGGGTGGTTGAAAAGAGAGCTCTTGTACCACTTCGGGGAGCGGAGGCTTTGGCAGAGGCGGGGTGCCGGGTAATACCACAGTCTGTTGAAAACAGGTCTGACTCTGAGCCAGGCAAAGCCTCACCTCTGCAGACCGCCGGGAGGCGGGGCTTTTGGAATGGGGGATCGCGATAAGGTGGCAGGCTGCTTGGGAACAAAGGATTCCAGGGACGCGCGCAACGCATCCCTACCATCCAGAGTAGCGCGTGCCAAGGGGCTGGTAGGGCACCGCTGTGCCGGGGCCGAAGTTTCGGGTCTGTGGTATCGCAGGCGCTGAAAAAGGTGCGCCGTCCTTGGAATGTGGAAAGGCTGGGAGACGTGGAGGTGATGATCACCACCTTAAGATGGCATCAAGACTCCTTTTCAACTGCTGGTGGTATAAGCGGCTTTGCCCCAGCGAAGGAGGGGGATCATCTTGATCCCCACACCTGCGGCGTGTTGGCAGCGTGGCGGTCAGCCCATGCCGCCGGGCATCATGCCTGGGAAGGTGCCGGGCATGGTGCTGGGAGCAGCGGATGCCTGGGCAGCGGCAGCGGCAACTGCGAGGTGGGGGTGGCTGGTGCTGGCGCTCATGGAGGCGAGGCTGGCCACGCCCATGCCGCAGCTTTTCATTTCGTTCATCCAGATCTGAGCTCCTGACCAGGCATCGAGCGCATAGAGGTAGCCGCTGACGCTGACGATGAGGCGGTCACCGTCTGGCAGGAGGCTGACAAAGCCGTTGCCCCAGGGGGCCTGCCATTTCCAGAGGATCTCGCCGGTGCCCCGGTGCACAGCGGCGACGATGCCGTTGAAGGCGGTGAAGAGGAAATCGGTGAGCTTTAGGTTCATGGCCGCCAAGGTAGCCGCAGGCGGGCACTTGCCAGTGCAAGATGCGGGGCGGTTTGGAATGCGGGAGGGGGCGGCAGGTCGTGGGATGGGTGTGGCGGAGGCCCGCACTCCCCAACCTACGGCCCGGAGTGCTGCGGCGCGGGGTGTGTGCGGAGCGTTCCTGTTGCGGCGCAACAGGGCTACTTTGCGCGGACTGCGGGGGCTCTGGGAAACGACTGCAAACCATCGCAAACAACTGCAAACCGCGCTGGGGGCTGGTGGAGCGCACAGGATCAAACAGAAGGCCGCTTTCCCTTTGCCAGTGAGCCTTTGGCGGCCAATTTGGCGGTGGACTGCAACCGGCAAAGATGGCATCTCATACCACAATTGATCATCAAGGATTATTCGAGGGCTCACCCAGGCAGGTCTTGTCGAAAGAGCAGGCCTTGGCCTTGTTTCGGGAGAATCAGCGCGGCCGGACACTTACGCGGGTGCCGGGCGGCCAGTTCCTGCCTACACCGAAGAAGCCCGGATCGAAGACATCGTTGGTGAAGAAAGCAGGCTGATCTCACGCGCTAAAGACGAGGGCTTTTTTGGGGATGCCGACACGGTGAGCGAGGTCATTCGCGGACTGGTGAACGGCGGAGGCAGCGAGCACGATGTGTATGTGACTGGCGGGACGGGCTGCCTCGTCGTCATCCGCAGCACGATCAATGACAGCTACGGCTACCGGCGGCGCTCTCCCGCGCAGTACCTGCGGCGTCTGCAGGACTACAACACGGTGTTTCCAGGCATTCAAACCCGGCTCATTGGTGTGGCGCAAAACACACGCGGCAACGGGGTGATCTGGACGGCGCAGCCTTTTGTGGAAGGCCGGGCCTTCAAGGACGAGAGGAGCCTGCAGGAGGCGCTGGAAAAGCGCGGGTGGGAGCGCCTGGGCTCTGACACGATCTACCGGCACCGGGAGACAGGCGTCGTGTTTCACGATGCCCACAGTGACAACGTGCTGCACCGTGGGAATGAAATCTATCCCATCGATGTGATCGTGACGGATACCGGGGTGTCGCGCGCGGAGTGATGGTGTGGGGCAGCTTGGGAAAGGGAAGAGTTTGCGGTGGCTGGCGGAAAAGGGGGCGTTGACGGTGGCAGAAGGGCGCGGAGCGCCGTTGACGGTTGTTGCCGCGCGGCGGGGAGGCGGGGGCGCTTCCCTGTTCCGCAGGCGCTTGGCTGCTTTACGCTGTTGCCGATGAGATCTGGGTCAGCCCACATCCCGCCCTTCAAAGCTGCCCAAAAACGTGATGTCTCACCATGCATCGGCTGGAGCCTCACAGTGAAGATAGTAGCAGACGAGCGCGCTGTTTGCCGTCTCGACTCCCATGCTGGCACCTGCGTGGCATGCTTGATCGATGAAGTACTGCCAGCCGCTGAAGCCTTCGAGCAGCTGGCGCAGTGGCAGGGCGGAATCTTCAAAGCACACCTCACAGATGGCGCTCAGCGGCTTTTGCAGTTGCAGGCTCGGCTCCACCGTCCGGTCCACGCACTCGTTCATTTCGTCTTCATCTGAAAACGTGCCCACCCAGATGGACACGCGATTTGCAGAAGGATAGTCGATTCTCATGGAGGCGATGGGTGGCTACTATGCATTGCCTCATGCTGCGCGGGCTCTGGGAAACGATTGCAAACAACGGCCAACAACTGCAAACCGCCTGGGGGGGCTTGCGGCGCGATTGGATCGAGGACGAGCCAGGCACCTCCGGCCAACAACTGCAAACTATCGCAAACAACGGCAAACGAATGCAAACCGCTGGGGGCTGGCGGGGCGCTGGGATCGAGAACGAGTAGGAGTAGGAGGACGAGGAGGATTCCGCTGCGCGGGGGGCCTCACGGCCTTCTGGCCTGCTGCAGGGCTTCTTCCTTGAGCTTCTGGATGGCTTCGTCGCCCTGGGCGATGAGGGGGTCGAACATGGGGATTTCCTTGGCGTTCTGGCCCTGCTCGTGTTTGCGGAAGCCGAAGAGGTACGTCTCGTTCTGCGGACGCCAGCGGTTGAAGAAGAGGGTGTCTTTGGCGATGACGGCGCGGCGCAGGCTCTCGAGCGCGGGGGTGGGGGCGGCGGGGGTCTTGAGGCCGAGGCCTTCGACGAGCTTGGCGCTGAGCTTTTCATATCCGGCACGGGTGTAGTGCACGCCGTTTTCGGTCAGGGGCTGGCGGATGACGCCGGGCTTGGGCAGGCCGCCCATGAGCTCGAACCAGTCGATGAAGAAGGCGTTTTGGCTGAGGGCAAAGGTGCGCAGGGCATCGCGCAGGCTGGAGAGGTTTTTGTTTTCGCCGCTGAGGTCGGGCAGCGGGGGCGGGAGGGTCTCCAGGGGTGGCGGGGTGGCGATGATGATGCGGGCGCCGGGGGCCTTGGCGTGGATGAGCTCGATGAGGCTGCGGTAGCCGGTGAGGAATTCGGGGAGGCCGCCGAGGCGCTCGAACGCGAGCTCGCTGCCGTAGCAGAGGAGGACGACGGTGGGCTTGAGCATCTCCAGGTGCACGGAAAGGCGCTGCAGGCCCTCTTCAGGCGGGCCGAAGTAGGAGCGGGCATGGCCGAAGACGGTGTCGCCGCTCCACGCGAGGTTGCGCACGGTGACTTTGGTTTCGCCGAGGGCGAGGTCGAGGCGGGGCTCGAAGGAGCCGTAGTCGTGCTCGCGCTCGAGGACGGTGTTGCCGAGGAGGACGAGGCGGTCGCCGTCTTTGAATTCAAAGGTCTTGGGCTGGGGCGGATTGGAGGGAGCGGATGCGGCAGGCTCGGGGGCCTGCGCAGGGGCGTGGGGGGCGCACACGCAGAGCGCGAGTGCGAGGAGTCCGAGTCCGGCCAGTGGGGAGAGATTCATGCGGGCGGTATTGGAGCGGATCTGCGGCGAATGTCCAGCGTGAGGTGCGGGGTGGGAGGTTTGCGGTGGTTTGCAGTGGCTGGCCGCAAAGAGGCGCAAAGATTCGCCAAAAGGGGAGGCGGATGGGTGTGGCGGGGTGCTGCGGGCTCGGAGGCACTCGTGCTCCTGGATGTCTCTGTATGGCGACGGGTCGTCGCCGCTCCATGGCGCTGCGCGTGTGCTCGAGATCTTCCTCCGCCTCTTCCTCTTACTCCTCCTCTCGGGGAAGACCGTCTTTGCGGGTGGGGGCACTCGTGCTCCTGGATGTCTCTGTATGGCGACGGGTCGTCGCCACTCCATAGTGCTGCGTGCGGCCACCACGCTCTGGGAAGCAACTGTCAGCAACGGCAAACCACCGCCAACGACTGCAAACTCCGCCTCTAATTCCGCACCACCTTGACGCGCATGAATCTGGGGCCGCTGGTGCTCATGGGCTGGGCGTCGCGGACGATGAGGCTGGTGCTGGTGTTTTGCTCGGTGACGAGGCCGGCGCTGCTCCAGGAGCTGGGATTGGCGAGGTCGCTGGTGGCTTCGACGGTGAAGGTCACGTCGGTGGCGGCGGCGTTTTTGGGCACGGTGATGCGGAGGTATTTGTCGGTGCTGACGGTGGCGGTGTCAAAGACGAGGGGGGAGCGGCCGGGGGCCTGCGGCGCGGTGCCAAAGGCGTATTCCAGGAGGTTGGCCTGGCCGTCGCGGTCGGCGTCGTAGGTGTCCACGGCGTTGGGGTCGGAGTAGGCGGTCCAGTTTTGCGCCTGCCAGACTTCGTAGGCTTTGGTGTAGCCGGTGAAGGAGAGGTCCCCAAAGCTCTGGATGCCGGTGTCGTCTGCGGTCAGGCGCAGGACGTAGGCGCCGGGCTGGCCGAGGGTGGCGGTGGTGTCCGGGCTGGCGGGGCTGCCAAAGGAGACGGAGCCGGGGCCGCTGATCTTGGACCAGAGGCTGGTGATGCTGGCGGGGGCGGGGTAGCTGTCGTCCGCCACGGTGCCGTGCACGGCCACGGGGGTGAGTGGCCAGGTGGCCATGCTGCTGAAGGCGACGACGGGGGCTTTGTTGAGCGGGGCGATGCTCAGACCGGTGAAGGTGCAGGTGTTGCTGCCGACGCCGGAGGCGTTGTTGACGTAGAAGCCGACCCACACGGGGGTGGTCATGATGATGGTCTGCGGCTGGCCGATCTGCACCCAGGTGCCGGGGCTGCCGGAGACGTCTGCGGCGCGGTAGGCGGTGATGCTGCTGCCTTTGCGCACAAAGCGGATCCAGTTTCCGGCACTGACGCCGCTGGGCACACCGCTGCTGGAGCCGCCGGCGAGGGAGGTCCAGTAGTAGCCGTTGTAGGCGCTGGTGGGCATGCGGCCCAGGTGGAGCTGGGCGCCGTTTTCCAGGCTCTCTGCCACGCGGATGCCGCCGCTGGAGCTGCCTGCCCCGGAGCTGTAGGTGGCCAGGCGGGTGGTGACGACCATGTCCCCGTAGTACTGCCAGCCGTGGAAGTAGCCGGTGGTGCTGCCGGTGATGGTGTAGGTGCCGGAGGTGAGGTCTGCGCTGCCGGGGGCGGCTGGGGCGGCGGTGGCGTCCTCGCTGAGCAAGGCGGGGCCGCTGGGGGCGGGGGTCAGCGTGAGGTGGTCAAAGATGCCGGTGGCGGTGGCGCTGGTGGTGTTGCTGGTGGTGGTGAGGCCGTAGTGGGCGGCGGCGTCCATGGAGACATTGACGGTGCCCAGCTGCACCCAGCTGCCGGGCGTGCCGGAGGTGTCTGCGGCGTAGCTGGCGGCGATGTCTCCGGTGGCGGAGTTGCGCTCCAGTTTGAGCCACAGCGGGAGGGCGGGCGCGGCCACGCTGGCGGTCAGGGTGTCTGCGGTGCTGGCAGTGGCGCGGGTGCGCAGCTGCAGGCCGCTGCCTGGCACCAGGCCCAGCACGACGCGGCGTCCGGCCCGGGCCATGGTGTCGCGCACGGTGAGGCCGGAGAGAGCGGTGCCGGTGGAGAGGCTGGTCAGCCGGGCCACGATGGCGCCGTCTCCGCTGATCTGCCGCAGCATCACATGGGCGGAGTCGCTGGTCTGGGAGGCGTAGCCTGCGCCGGTGCCGGTGACGGAGTACTGGCCGCCGAATTCCACCCCCTGCCCGCGCCGGGCGGAGCTGGGGCCCATGTCCTGGGTGATCCAGTCTGCCGCCACCAGTGCGGTGCCCACGACGACGGTCACCTGATCGCTGACGGTGAACTGGGTGTCTGTGGCGGTGATGCGGAGGATGTAGGTGCCGGGGGCGGAGAAGGTCACGGCGGTGGTGGCGGCGGTGGGGCTCTCGATGGTGGCGGTGCCGGGACCGCTGATCTGGGACCACTGCTGCGTCACGGCGGCGGGGGAGCCGTCGTCGGTGATGGTGGCGCTGACGATGACGCCGTTGCCATTGGCGATGAGCGGACCCTGGGAGCCGGGGCTGTCGATAAAGAGCACGGGCGGGTTGTCATTGTCTGTGATGGTCACATTCCCAAAAGAGGATGCGCCGATGTCGTAGCTGCCGGAGTTCAGGGAGAGGGTGACCTGCTCGTCCCCCTCGGTGATGAGGTCGTCCACCGGGAGGATGTCCACCGTGCGGGAGGCCTGCCCGGCGCTGAAGGTGAAGGAGGAGCTGATCGTGGTGTAGTCGGTGCCGTTGGTGGCGGTACCGGCGATGGTGAAGCTCACGCTCAAGGTGCCGGTGGTGGGCGCGGTGCGGGTAAAGGTGAACTGGCCGGGATGCCCCGCCGTCTCTGAGGCCGCAGGGGCATTGGCCACGAGGGAGACGGTGCTGCGGTCATCATCGAGGATGCTCACCGTGGCGGAGGCGGGTGTGCCGATGGCATAGCCAGAGCCGGTGATGACGGTGAGGGTGATGGTTTCGGTGCCCTCATTGGCGGTGTCCTGCAGCGGCGTGACATCGATGACCAGGCTGGACGCGCCGGCGGGGATGACCTGTGTGTTGCTGATAGCGGCAAAGTCACTGTTGCTGACAGTGTTGCCAGTGCGGGTGAGGCTGACGGTCAGCGCGGCCGTAGTGCTGCCCGTGCGGCTGAGGGTAAACTGCCCCGGGTCCAGCCCGGCCTCGGAGGCGCTGGCGTCATTGGCGACGATGCTGACCACCGGCAGATCGTCGTCGGTGATGCTGATGGTGTGCGCGGAGATGCTGCCGAGCTGCAGCCCCTGCGGATTGGCCAAGGAGAGGATGATGGTCTCCGCAGACTCCACCACGGAGTCGTCCACGATGGTGAGGGGGATGGTCTTCACCGTCTCACCGGGGGCAAAGCTCAGCGTGCCATCCGCCAGGGTGTAGTCCGTGCCGCTGGAGGCGGTGCCACCTGTCACGGCATAGTCCACAGTGCAGGCCGCCGTGGCAGGGCTGGAGAGGCTCACCGTCAGCGCCAGGGTGCCAGCGCTCTCGGCCACGGTGCTGGTGGCGGTGGCAAAGCCCACGTAGGGGCTGGCAGGCGGGCTGTCGTCATCCAGGATGGTGTAGCTGTAGTAGCTGCTGGCGGCGTTCACGTTGGCCCCGTTGGCATTGGAAAGCTGGATGGTCACCTGGTTGTCGGGCTCGTCCAGGCTGTCGTTCACCACATTAAGGATGATGTTCTGGGTCGTCACCCCGGCATCAAAGGTCAGCACCCCGGGCGCCAGAGTGAAATCCACGCCCGAGCCCAGCGCGGAGGTAAAGCTGTAAACGCGCTGCCCCTGACCCACCGAGCCGCTCTGGATCCAGCGTGCCACCATGGTCTTGGAGTAGCTGTCCCGGGACTGGCGCATGAGGATGCCCGCCTGGGAATTGGAGGCCCCGCCGGTGAGGGAGGTCACTCGGGCGATGAAGGTGAAGTCTCCGGTCACATTCATGGCGGCAAAGTGCCCCTCGTCATTGAGATTGGTGCCGCTGCCACTGAGCGTCCACACGCCGCCGGAGCTGCTGTCGGAGCCCTGCTCATTGACAAAGCCGATGGTGCGCCCCTGCAGGGCGGTGTCTGCCACCGGCGTGTCATTGAGGGACACATTGTCAAACGTGCCGGTGGCCACGAGGCCGTCCGTCACGGCGGAGACGCCCAGCCCCACGAGGATGGTGGGGCTGGCGGAGATGGTCTGCGCGGTGCCGCCGCTGGCATTGGCCCAGGTGATGCCGTCCTTGGAATTGGCGACGGTAAAGACATCCCCCGCACGTGTCAGGCGCAACCACTGTGGCAGCACGGGGCTGGTCAGGGCGGCGGGGGCATTGGCGGCGGCACTGGTGGTGGTGCGGTTCAGTGTGTAAAAGGAGCTGGTGGTGGCACCGGTGCCCAGGCTGGCGGCATACACAGAGCCCCCGGCCGTGCTGGAGCGCAGCATCACACCCACACGCCCGGAGCCGCTCGTGGTGCTGAGCGTCAGCACACGCGCGGTGAGGGTGCAGTTGTCTGAGCTGCTCACCGTCTTGTTCACAAAGCAGAAATTGTCCGAGGTGGAGCTGAGGCCCACGCCGTTGCCCGGCGTGCTGAAGCTGTAAAGGCCGTTGCTCACCGTATGCGTGCCGCCGGTGGCATTGCCGATGAGGCTGCGCGTCTCCGTGCCACCCACAGTGCCGCCGGCGGAGAGACCGGTGATGCTGTAGTTGTCGATCGTGGCGGTGGCGGCCGTGGTGGAGCCGGAGGCCGCCACCAGGCCTGCCAGGTAGGTGGTGCCCAGGCCGCTGACGGTGAAGCTGCTGCCGCGCTGCGTCCACACCGTGCCGTCATTGGACTCGTAATGCGTGATGGTGCTGCCGGTCTTCACCAGGCGCACCCAGTAGGGCAGCGCGTGCGGCACGCCCGTGCTGGAGGTGTTCTGGCTGGTGCCGCTCACGGCATACTCCACCGTCACAGGTGCGGCCTGCGCCGCGCTGAGCGTCACGGGGATGCTGACCGTGTCCACATTCTCCAGCCCGCTGGAGCCGGGGCTGGCAAAGCCCACCGTGGCCGTGGCCGTGTCATTGTCCGCGATGTACATCACCGTGCCCGGGCTGCTGCGGGAGTAGGAGCCGGGGGCCAGGTCAAAGGTGATGGTCTCCGTGCCCTCAAAGGTCGTGTCATTGATGATGGACACCGGCACATCCGCCCCCAGAGAGCCCGCCGGGATGACCACGCTGCCGGAGAGCGCCGTGTAGTCGCTGCCGCTGGTGGCGGTGCCGCCGATGGTGTAGTTCACCGTCAGCGCCGCCGTGGTGCTGCCGGTGCGTGAGACGTAAAATTTCACCGGCGTGGTGGCGGCCCCCTCGGTGAAGCTGTTGGCGCCTGCTGTGCCCACCTGCGTGTCCACATAGACGGTGTTGGTGAAGTCGTTGTCCTTGATCCACATGGTGGCGGCGCTGGACTGCGCGTAGCCCTTGTAGCCTGCGCCGCTGGCCAGCGTGAGCGTGAGGCTCTCCACGTCCTCCTGCAGCGCATCATCCGTGGCCGTGATGGTCACGTCCTTCGTCACCGTGGCGCCGTTGTTCAGCGTGATGCTGGTGCCCGAGAGCGTGTTTCCCGTGCCGCTGACGCTGAAGTCCCCCGAGGTGGCGGTGCCGCTGAAGGCATACAGCACCGAAAGGCTGCCCGTGCCAGTGCCGCCGCGCACCGTGATGCGAAAGACCGCCGTGCTGCCGCCCTCCGTGGCGCTGCCGATATTGGCCACGTCCACACTGGGCAGGTCGGCGGGATTGTCCTGGATCGTCACCGTGGCGCTGCTGCTGCCGAGGACATAGTTGGAGGCATTTCCCCCGAGGTAGAGCACCACCAGCTCCGGCCCTTCGCCGATGCCGTCATAGTGCGGCACGATGGTGATGGAGGCCTGCGTCTGCCCGGCGGGGATGACCACGCTGCCAGGCATGGCCTCGTAGTCCACCCCCTGCAGCGCGATGACGCCGCTGTTGTACACCCCGGCAAAGGCATAGTACACCGTCAGCGCCGCAGAGGTGTCCCCGCTGCGCGTCACCAGAAAGGTGCCGGTGTCCGCCTGCGCCCCGGGCTGCGTCAGATCGATCTCCGTGGCCGTGGCATCCGTGGCAGCCACCGTGACGATCTGCGTGTCGTCATCATAAATCGTGGCCGTGGCGCTGCTGGCGGTGGAGTCCACCAGATAGGCCGCGTCTGTGCTGAGCGTGAGCACCACCGTCTCCACCTTTTCAGAGATGGCGTCATTGAGCGGGGAGATGCTCACATCCGCCGTGGCCGCGCCGTCCGGGATCGTCACGATGCCGCTGAGCGCCGTGTAGTCCACCCCGCTGGTGGCCGTGCCGCTGACGGCATACTTCACATTCACCAGGCCGGAGGTGCTGCCGGTGCGGGCCACGGTCAGCACCATGGGTGTGCCGCCGCCCTCCGTGGTGTCCGGCACCGTGGCAGAGAGGGACACCTTGGGCAGGGTGGTGTCATCATCCGCCAGCACCACGGTGGCCGCCGAGGGCACCTCCACCACGTAGCCGATGCCCGGTCCCACCTGCAGTGTCACCGTCTCCGGCCCCTCCAGCAGGGTGTCCGACACCGGTGTCACAGAGATGTCCAGATACGATGCATCCGCCGGAATGGTGAAGGTGCTGAAGCCGAGGGAGCCGGCCACGTAGTCCGGACTGAAGGTGTAGTCCGTGGTCTTGGTGGCGCTGCCCTGGGCGGTGTTCACATTCACCGCCAGGGGCTGGCTGGTATCCCCCGTGCGGCTGAGGCGGAAGCTGCCCGCCGTCACCGGCACCAGCTCATAGGCCGTGGGCAGAGGCGTGCTCAGCGTGACGACGGACTGCGCCGTGGCCTCAAAGTCCGCGCCCGTGAAGCTCGGGGCCACGGTGATGCTGTTGTTGAAAAGTTCACCAAAGCTGTAGCCGTAAAGCAGCGGTGTCAGCGTGTAGGTGTTCGCAGAAAGGTTGGGCACGGTGTAGTAGCCGTCCGAATCAGTGATCACTCCATTGGCCCCGTTGGCAGTCACGACCACATCGGACAGCCCCTGCCCCAGCAGCGTCACGCGGCCGCTGATCGTGTAGGAGCTGGCGGAGCCCACGGTGATGAGCTTGTTGCGCGTGCAGGTGCCGCCCTTCATGTCGCTCACGGTGCAGGTCACCACATAGGTGCCCGCCGTGGTGAACTGGCGGGTGATCACGGCGGAGTTTGGAGAGACGATCTTGATGCTGGAGCTGCCAAAGTGCTGCCAGGCATAGGCCAGGGTGTCGCCATCGGCGTCGCTGGCGGTGGCGGTAAAGGTCACGGTGGCGTTCAGGGGCACCACCTCGGCAGAGGCGGCCAGCGTCATGACTGGAGGCTGGTTGCCGGGGTAGCTGCCGAAATTCACCTGCACGTCCATGTAGCGCGGGCTGTCATTGGCGGCCACCGTCGTCAGGTGGATGCCGCTTTCCGTGTCCGAGAAAGTGCTGCCGAGGGAGATGGGAGCGTCCTCCTTGGCAAAAGGGGAGCCGTTGGTGGTGTCGATGAGCTGGATGTTGGAACCGCCGCCATTGGGGAAGCGCCAGCCGAGGACCATCCCGTTTTTGGCCCAGGGATTGGTGTCAAACTGGGTGCGCACCTCCCCCCAGTACGTGCGCTGGGCGTCCTTGACGATCGTCATCGCATAGCGGCGGGAGGGGTCCAGCGCGCCCTGGTCAAAGGCGTAGATGCGGTAGAGGCCGCTGCGGGAGACGGGCAGCTGAAACTCGGGAGGCAGCCATTTGATCTGGCTCTTTCCCTGCGCGTTGTAGTGTCCGTTGGGGAAGGTGCTGCCGCCCATGATGTCGTAGGCGTCCCCGTATTCGGCGTTGGCCCCGTTGCCGATGCTGCTGGTGCCGGCGGTGTCCCAGAAATTGGCGTGCAGCAGGCTGAAGGAGTGGCCGATCTCATGCGCCCACGTACCGGCCGAGTCCGTGCGCACCCACACGGTGCTGCCGGGCACCGTGGCCAGGCCGCCGTAGGAGCCGGGGCCGCCGTTGTGCCGCACCACGATGCTGTCAAACTCATTGCTGTCGAAGCCCATCTTGCGTGCCTCGTCCCGCGCGTGCAGGTGCTCCAGCGTGGTGCCGCTGATGTCCCCGCCGTTGGAGGTGTCCCGGTTCACATACCAGGCCTCATTGTGCGGCAGCTTCACCGCCGGGCACACGGTGCCGATGAGCGTGAGCTTGCCGTAGGACGCCTTGGAGTAAAACTCGCTCACATCCCGCAGCGTGTTGTACAGCGTGGCCTCGGTGGCGGGGATGGCATTCTGGTCCGCGTAGGTCATGGGGATGGCCAGCACCTTCACCACGCCCAGCGCCGGCGTGGGTGCGGCAGGCAGGATGCCCGTAAAGCCAAACGCCCCGCCGGTGACGCCCTCCCCCAGCAGCAGTGCCACGTCGTAGCTCACATGGTGCTCTCCATCGCAGAAGAACACGATCTGCGTGGCCGTCTCCACTCCCGGAGTGGTGGTGGTCACAGGATCTCCCGGCTCCAGGCCCTCAGCCTCCGTCTGCAGACCGGACACCGGGCAGACGGCCACGACGGGCTTGTCCGCAGGCGGCACCTCCCCCACCTCCAGCGTGCGGGAGGGGGCGTCATTCACGGCAAAGTCAGCATCAAGAGACACGCCATTGAGCGAGGCCCCGACCACGCTCTCCATTTTCAGAGCGCGCTGTCCATAGACGTAAGCGGCGTAAAACCTGCCCCCATCAAACTCCGCCTCCCGGTGCAGCAGCGGGGCGGAGGGCAGCGGCTCTCCCGGCATGGGCGTGCCCAGCTTGACCCACAGGGAGCCCACTTGATTCACCCGCTTTTCCAGCTGCTGGAGCACCTCCGCAGGCAGCTTTTGCCGCACCACCATGGGCACGGCGGAGGCCAGCGCCTGTCGGGGGTCTGACTTGATGAGCTCTTTGAAGACCGGCCTGCGCGCCTGCGCCAGCCTGACGCCCTGCTCCACCATCCGGGCGCGGTCCTCAGGCGCTGCATCCAGATAGCTCTGCGTCCACTCGGTGAAGGCCGCCATCTCACCGCTGCTCTCGGTCTTCACTGTCGTGCTCTCAGCTGGCTGCCTCTGCAACGTGCTGCGCTGGACGGAGGCCGCCACCTCCTGGCTGCTGCTCGCCCGCTTCTTCTGCGGGGTGCAGCAGGCATGCTCTGCATCTGCCAGGGCACGGGGCGTGCTGCGAAGTACCAGCACATAGAAGGCCGTGGCTGTCAAAACTGTGCAGCAGATGAAAAATGAACGTAGGCGCATGGTGGTCGGATGGCGTCACATGACTAACTATCCGCAGCACTCTTTATTAGAAAAATCGCTCAACTTTTCAGAAGTCCAGAACACCACAGAATATGGGCATCCTACCCAAACCGTCCCGGCTAAAGCAATACCGGAATGCTGGAGTGCTCCGTGCCCCTTTCTCTACCGCCCCCCCTCAATTAAGAGCCAGCAGCCTGTCAACCACTGTCAATAGAAGCTATAAATCAGATCGGGAGTTGTCATTCTGAACACCCTGCGGCAGGATCATTTCATGCAACAACGTGCTGCGGAGTTTTTTGCTGGAATTGGCCTGATGAGGAAGGGGCTGGACAATGAGGGCTGGACAACTGTCTGGGCGAATGATCTCGATGAGAAAAAGTGGGAAATGTACCGCGCCAACTTCAATGAGGGAGCCTGCGAATTTGTGCTTGAAGATGTCCACAAAGTTGAGGGCAAGGACATCCCCGACATCGAACTGGCGACCGCATCATTTCCCTGCAACGACCTTTCCCTGGCTGGCTCCCGGCATGGCCTCGCCGGAACAAATTCTTCAGCATTCTGGGGTTTTGTGGAGGCGATCAAAGGCATGGGCAAACGCCGTCCGCCGCTGGTGCTGCTGGAGAACGTGGCGGGCTTCCTCACCTCAAACGATGGCAACGATTTTCGTGATGCATTGGTTGCGCTGAATGATCTGGGCTATGCGGTGGACGCCTTCATCATTGATGCGGTGCGTTTCGTGCCGCAGAGCCGGGTTCGGTTGTTTGTGGTCGGAAGCCAAGCACAGCCTGACAGGCTGAGAGAAACCTCGGTCAAATTCCTTCAGAGCGATGTGCGACCGCCTGCGCTCGCCGACTTTATTTTCATGAATCCCGAGATTGGATGGAGCATCCGAAATCTGCCTCCACTTCCGCCTTCAAGGATGAAGCTTGCCGATATCATAGAGGATGTGCCTCTGAATTCGGAAGTCTGGTGGTCACAGGAAAGGTGCGAATACCTGCTGAATCAAATGAGCGAAAAGCATCGTGCGGAAGCCGAACGCATGATGGCGGGCTCGAAATGGACTTACGGCACGGTTTTCCGCCGTGTCAGAAACGGACGCTCTATGGGTGAGCTGCGTACGGATGGGATTGCGGGCTGTCTGAGAACCCCCCGGGGCGGCAGCGGGCGGCAGATTCTCTTCTGTGCAGGAAAAGGGCAGTACCGTGTGCGCCTCCTGACCCCCAAGGAATGCGCTCGGTTGATGGGGGCAAACAGCTACAAGATCAACGTCCCGCTGAATCAAGCCCTGTTCGGATTTGGCGACGCAGTATGCGTGCCCGTCATTCAGTGGATCGCACGGCATTACCTCAATCCTGCTTTGCGAGAACTGACTGACATGCCGCGTCCGCTGCCATCAAAGCGGAAAGATGTTTGTTACTCGAAACCACTCAGGCGGACAAAATCCCAGGCATAAGCGCGAACAGCCCCAAACAATGCAAGAAGAACCAAACAAGAGACTTGGAGCCCCCTCCGATGTTGCTGCGATCCGGTCTGAAATTAAAAAGTTTTTCCTGAAAGACACTCCTCAAGGCAAGCTCGGCAAGATCAAGTGGGGCGTCTATGCATTCTATGATTACGACGGAGAACCGATCTACATAGGACAGACTTACGAGGGACTGGCCTCCCGTGTTGGTCGTCACTTGACCAACCAGCGAACCGACGCGGTTGCGATGAATGTGCTTGATCCTTTCGAGGTTGCCGAGATTTGCGTTTGGCCGCTGGATCTCAGTCATTTACCGGCGGAGGAGGCGAAAAAGACACTCGACCTCGCAGAATATGCGCTTTTTCAGAAAGTGATCGCCGAATCCAAGCTCGGCGCGGTCCTCAACGAAAAGGCTCCGTCAAATTGCGGCGCCTTTACTCTTCCCGAACCGGTACGTGGACGCATCATTCCCGATTCTATTTTCCCCCATCGCAAGCATCCCGATGTTCGCATCGCACGCAGAGCACGAACCATCGCAGAACTCGCCCGTGTGATCAGTGAGCGCGAGCCGTCTCCAGGACTCCGTCGGACATTACTGACTCAAGCAATGCGCTTGGAAAAGCTGGCAAAGGAGCGATTTGCTGAGTTTTCATTACCATCAACAAATAATGGTGTGTCAGAGAACAGCACAACACCTGATGAAGAGTAATTAAATCATCTTCAGGCATGCCGTTCCTTTTCTGACAGCACCCAAGTCTATCTGAACTTTTCACAGCCCCCCTCACCGCCTCCGCAGCACCAGCAGCACGTCGGCGTAGCTGTCGTCCAGGCGGCGTGGGTCTTCCAGATCGTAGGTGAAGTCATAGCACTCCATGAGCTCCAGCCCGGGCACCTTGCGCAGCAGGGCGCGGAGCTGCGCGGCATTGTAGGTGCGGAACTCCCAGCGCGTCTCCTGCGTGTGCGTGCGTCCGTTGTCCGTGATCTTGAGCCGGGTGCGCAGTTTTTCCAGGCGGGTGCGGCGGTCGGCGGGCCAGGTGTGGGTGTTGCACACGACCTCGATCCTGCCACGGCGTGCCACCCAGCGCTCGTGCTCGGAGCCGCCACGGTCATAGTCCGTCAGGTGCAGGCCCAGACAGAAGATCCCGCCCGGGCGCAGCGCTGCAGCCACCCGGCGCAGGCATTCGGCCGCGTCCGCCTCGGTGTGCAGGTACTTGAAGGTGCTGACCAGGCAGTGCGCCAGATCAAAGCCGCCCTTCACCCCCTTGGGCAGGGTAAAGCTCTGCATCCAGTCCTCCCACAGCCGCGCCTGCAGCCCCGCGCCCTCCACCCGCTGCCGGGCAAAGGCCGTCATGTGCGCATTGCCATCAAAGCCGCACACCTCCCAGCCGCGCTGTGCCAGCTCCAGCGCCAGACGCCCGCTGCCGCAGGCGGGCTCAAGCAGGCGGCGGCCCTTGGCAGGCCGTGCATAGCGCGAATAGGCGCCCTCCAGGAAGTCCGCCTCCTTCACCGTGCCGTCATCAAAGACGATGTCGTAATAGAGAGGGGTGTCATACCAGTCGCGCAGTTCAGTGGCCATGAGGAGGGATGATGGCGCGTTTGGCCCGGAGCGCCAGACAGTTCCCGCCACGGGTCGGCGTACCATCACTCCGCCCGCCTCTGCCTTTGCCCCATCCATCCTTGCCGCTCCGCCATCCCTATAACCACTCAAATCCTAAAAAACCCGCTCCTCTGGCACCCGAATTGCTGCTTGATTCTTGATGACTGGTGGAGATTGATGACGCCCCCATGGCCCGCCTCCCCTTCCCGATATGATTGTGTGGGATAACTTTTTCTGGTTCACCAGCTACATTCTCGTCTTCACTGCCCTGTCCGCCTTTGGAGCGCACAGAATCAAAGTGTTATACCACTTCTGGAAGCACCGTGCGGATGTGCCCGTGCCGCAGCGGGAATTCACCGAACTGCCGGTGGTGACCGTGCAGCTGCCCATTTTCAATGAGCTGCATGTGGTGGAAAACCTGCTGCGCACCGTCAGCGCCCTGGACTATCCCCGCGACCGCCTGCAGATCCAGGTGCTGGACGACTCCACCGACGAGACCGCCCCCCACGCCGAGAAGCTTTCCGCCGGCCTCAAGGCCCAGGGCTACGACATCGAGTACCGCCACCGCACCAACCGCCATGGCTTCAAGGCTGGTGCTCTGGACGAGGGCATGGCCACCGCCAAGGGCGAGTACATCTGCATCTTTGACGCCGACTTCCAGCCCGCGCCGGACTACCTGCAGAAAGTCATCCACCACTTCACCAACGACAAGGTGGGCATGGTGCAGGCCCGCTGGGGGCACCTGAACAAGGACTTCTCCCTCCTGACCCGCCTGCAGGCCCTGTTTCTGGACGGGCACCTGGTGCTGGAGCAGACCGCCCGCAGCCGCCACGGTGAATTCCTCAACTTCAACGGCACCGCCGGCATCTGGCGTCGCAAGGCCATCGAAGATGGCGGCGGCTGGCAGCACGACACGCTGACCGAAGACCTGGACCTCAGCTACCGCGCCCAGCTCAAGGGCTGGAAATTCATCTACCTCAAGGACGTCGTCGTCCCCGCCGAGCTGCCGCCGGACATGGACGGCTTCAAGAGCCAGCAGCACCGCTGGACCAAGGGCAGCATCCAGGTGTGCAAAAAGATCCTGGGCGATGTGTGGCGCAGCGACATCCCCCTGAGCCTCAAGATCGAGGCCACCTCCCACCTCACGTCCAACTTTGCCTACCTCCTCACCCTCTGCACGCTGGTGCTCATGTATCCGGCCAATTTTGTGATGGGCAGCAGCTGGCACAAGGCGGTGTTTGTGGACGTGCCGGTATTCTTCTTCGCCTCCCTCAGCGTCGTGATTTTCTACATGACAGCGCAGGGCGCACAGCAACGCGGCGGCTGGCTGAAAACCCTGCCCTATGTGCCCATGCTGCTGGCGCTCGGCATCGGCATGAGCATCAACAACGGCAAGGCTGTGCTGGAAGCGCTTTTCAATCAGTCCTCCGAATTTGTGCGCACACCGAAGTATGGTGTGGAAAACAAGGCCCAGGCCGCGAAACAGCGCCCGCTCTACAAGGCCGGCAAATCCATCGCCCTGTGGATCGAAGTGGCCCTGACCGGCTACTTTGGCTGGATGATCGCCCTCGCCGCCCAGCGCGGCCAGTGGGGCAGCATCCCCTTCCTGCTGCTGTTCTTCTTCGGCTTTGGGTATGTGGCCGCAGGATCGCTGATGAAGCGCTTCTCCATGGCCGCACTGCAGGCGCAGCCGGTGCGGGCGTGAGGGGGGATCTTCAGATCACTCCTCGATTCCGCCCATCTCCGCTATTCCACTCTGCATCCTCAAGCCAGCCAGTCCTCGACCTGCAATCCAGGAACACGTGTAAACTCGCCCACGTTGTTCGTCGCCACACTCAGTCCCTGAGATAAGGCGTGTCCCGCGAGCAACATGTCATAGGGACCGCACACTTTGCCGATGGACTCAAGATAGGCGCGCACCTCAGCAGCCTTCGCAGCTGCTGCCTCATCAAACGGCAGAACAGGAACCACGGACATCAGGCGCAACACTTTGGCGCGCTCACTAACAGGATTCTGGCATTTGAGTACTCCCGTGAGCAACTCATAAGTCGTCACCGTGGACATGGCGCAGTCCGAGGGCTGGAGCAGCCGCAGCCTCTGCACGGCCTTTTCACGCCCTTTCATCAGGGCGATGCACGTATTTGTGTCCAGCAGCACCTTCATGCATCCAGAGCAGCTATGGAGGGAACTGCACCCTGAGCCGGTCGCTCAAACGCCGCATCTTCAATGTGGATCTCTTCGAGGAAGCCCTGCGGCCACGTTTTTTGCTCCTCGGTATCAAACATGACAATGACACGGCAGTGGCGCGAGAGCACTTGAGGCACTGGACTGCCCAAAGTCAGATGCCGGGGATCCTCCAGCACGGCCACGGATTCAAAGACGCTCATGCTTTGAAGATGGCGGCTGCAGGCTGGACTTTCAACTGGCTTGATCAGCCCTCCGCATTCCACGCGTAACTTTCTCACACGCTCAGGGTTAGGGATGCCGACATGACTCCGCTTTGCTCCCGCATGCACACTCTCTCCTCCGCTTCCCCTCTCGTTCGCTCTCTTGCCTCCGCCTTCGCGCTGGCGGCTCCGGCGCTGCTTTCTGCCGCCACGGCAGTCACGGATTGGCCGCGCTTTCTCGGGCCCACGGGGGCGGCGGTGGTGGGAGAATCGAAGATCCCGCTGAAGTGGAGTGACACGGAAAACCTGCTGTGGAAGGCCGCCATGCCCGGGCCAGGCTCCTCCAGCCCCATCGTCTCCGGAGAGCGTGTCTTCGTCACCTGCTGGAGCGGTTATGGCGACAAGGAGGGTGCGAACAACATGCGCCAGCTGACGCGCCACCTCGTGTGCCTGAACCGCGCCGATGGCAAGATCCTGTGGGATGCCAAGGTGCCCAGCGCCGCTGCGGAGGACCCGTATCAGGGCTTCATCACCGAGCACGGCTATGCCACGCAGACACCCGTGACAGATGGCGAGCGCGTGTATGTCTTCTTTGGCAAGACCGGGGCGCTGGCCTTTGACCTGCAGGGCAAAAAGCTCTGGCAGACCTCCTGCGGCACCAGCTCCGGCCAGCGCCGCTGGGGCTCCGGCGCCAGCCCCATCCTGCATGGCAACGTACTCATCATCAATGCCACCGACGAATCCCAGCTCCTCTACGGCCTGGACAAGCTGACCGGCAAGGTGCTGTGGAAGGCCGAGGGCGACTACGGCATGGCCTACGGCACGCCGAGCATCCTCAAGCGCGACGGCGTCGACGATCTCGTGATCGCCATCCCGCAGGAGCTCTGGGGCATGAATCCCGAAACCGGCAAGCTGCGCTGGTACGCCGCGCATGGCCTGACCGGCAATGTGTCCCCCAGCCTCGTGCCGGGTGCGGCAGGGCAGGTCTTTGTCTTCGGCGGCTTCCCCTCCACGCGCAGCGTGGGCATCAGCATCAAGCCCGGTGCCAAAGGCGATCTCGGCACCTCTGCCGTGCTATGGGACAGCAGCTCCAGCACCTATGTGCCCACGCCCGTGTACAAAGACGGACACCTTTATGTGATCAATGATCAGGGCTTTGCCCTCTGCATCGACGCCAAGACCGGCGAGGCCGTTTACCGCGAGCGCGTGACCATGGGATCGCGCGGCGGTGGCAAGCCCTTCTACGCCTCCCCCGTGCTCATCGGCGACAAGCTGGTGTGCGTCTCCCGCCGCAACGGCACCTTCATCCTGGCCGCCAGCCCGAAATACCAGCTCCTGGGCACCAACGAATTTGCCAACGACGCCACCTACTTCCACGGCACCCCCGCCGTGAGCGGCGACAGGCTGATCCTGCGCAGCAACCAGGCGGTGTATTGCGTGGGGGGGAGGTGAAGGAGTTGACGGTGGTTTACAGTTGTTGACGATGGTTGACGGTTGTTTTGCCGGAGACTCTGTGAGGTGGCAGCACGCTTGGGCCGCGCCCCTGATTCCCGCCACTCTCAACGCTTTCTCCGATCCACAGCTAACAACCGTCAACAACCGTCAACAACCGTCAACAACCGTCAACTCCCCTCTCCCGCTCCACTGCTTTTTCGCACCTGTTTCCGTGCTTTTGTGCTTCACGGAGGCGGTTTCTCCTACGAGGGGCGTTTGAGCCGCAAAACGGGTGCGAAAGGCCGTGCCGTGCGCTGCGTAGTCCTGCGCCATGATTCGCTCCCTGCTCTTCGTCGTCGGCGCGCTCGCGCTTCTCTCCTCCCCTGCCAGCGCCCAGCACATCCGTGCAGGCATCATCGGGCTGGACACCTCCCACGTGCTGGCCTTCACCAAGACGCTCAATGCCAACCCGCAGAAGCCGGAGGTCATGGGGGTGCGCTTGGTGGCCGCATACCCGCAGGGGTCCAAGGACATCCCCTCCAGCACTCAGCGCGTGCCGGAGTACACGGAGAAAGTGAAGGCCATGGGCGTGGAGATTGTCCCATCCATCCACGACCTGCTGGACAAGGTGGACGTGGTCTTTCTGGAGTCCAATGACGGCCGTGTGCATCTGGAGCAGGTGCTGCCGTGCCTGGAGGCGCACAAGCCCGTCTTCATCGACAAACCCATCGCAGGCACGCTGGTGGACGCCATCAAAATTCTCGACGCCTCCAAGAAGGCCAGCATCCCCGTCTTCTCCTCGTCCTCCCTGCGCTTTGGCAAAGGCACTCAGGCCGTGCGCGGAGGCAGCGTGGGCAAAGTACAGAAGGCCAATACCACCAGCCCCGCCAGCCTGGAGGAGCACCACCCGGACCTTTTCTGGTACGGCATCCACGGCGTGGAGTCCCTCTTTACCGTCATGGGCACCGGCTGCCAAAGCGTGAAACGCGGCACCGTGATGGAGGAAGTGACCACCGTGGACAAGGCCACCAAGAAGGAGAGCAAGCAGACCGTCAGCCGCATCACCGTGACCGGCACCTGGGAAGGCGGACGCAGCGGCACCTTCACCGAATCCAAGGGTTACGGCGGCAAGGCCGTGGGCGACAAGGGCGAGGCCGACATCGGCACCTACGACGGCTACGATCCCCTGCTCTACGCCGCCGTCCATTTCTTCCGCACCGGCGTGGCTCCTGTGAGCCCCGAGGAGACGCTGGAGATATACGCCTTCATGGAAGCCGCCGATGAGAGCAAACGCCGTGGCGGAGCGGAAGTGACGATCAAGGAAGTGATGGACAAGGCCCTGGCCGAGGCGCGGAAGTAATCCATCCACCCGACGTCGTGGGATACCGAAAGAGTCCCACGACGCCATGCTGTGCGGTCACGTGCTTTGTCCTGCCGCCTCACGCGAGCTGCGGCTGACTGATCTCCTGCTCATTGAGATAGCAGGACGGGTCAGGGGCCCAGAGGTCGCCGGTCATCTGCAGTGCGCGGACTCGGAAGCCGCCGCCGCACACGTCCAGAAAGCTGCACTCGGCGCATTTGCCGGTCAGGTGCTGCTTGCGGTCGCGCAGGGCATTGAGTGTGGCGTTGTCACGGTTGCTCCAGATGTCGCTGAACTTGCGGTCCTTCACATTGCCGAGGGTGAGCTCGTGCCAGAACTGGTCGGGGTGCACATTGCCCTGGGTGTCGATGTTGCTGATGCCGGTGCCACTGCTGTTGGCACCGCCGCCGTTCCATTTCAGCAGCTCCATGGCTTTGGCGGCGCGCTCTGGATTTTCACGCTTCAGGCGCATGTAGAGGTAGGGGCCGTCCACGGGCTGGTCCACGGTCAGAACTTCGCGGGGCTTGCCGCTGGCGGCCCATTTGGCGGTGCGGTCCAGGATTTTGTCAATGGCACCGCGCGTCTCCTCATGCGGTACTTCCATCAGTTCGGCACCACGACCGCTGTAAACGAGGTGGTAGAAGCACACGCGCTCGATGTCCTCCTTTTCGATGAAGTCGAGAATGCCCTCGATGTCGGCGATGTTGTGGCGGGAAAGCGTGAGTCGCAGGCCCACCTTCTGGCCCACGGCCTTGCAGTTGCGGAAGGCGGCCACCGCCTTGTCAAAGCAGCCCACCTTGCCACGGAAGTGGTCATGCGTGGCCCCCATGCCGTCCAGCGAGATGCCCACATAGGAGAAGCCGATGTTCTTGATGCGCTGCGCCCATTCCGGAGTGATCAGCGTGCCATTGGTGGAAAGGGTAAGGCGCAGGCCCTTGCTGGTGGCGTATTCAGCCAGCTCAAAGAAGTGCGGGTGGATCGTGGGCTCGCCGCCGGAGAGCAGGAGTGCGGGCACCTTGTACTCCGCCAGATCATCCACCACAGCTTTGCACTGCTCCCAGGTCAGCTCGCCGGGGTAGAATTTGGAATCCGAATCCTGGTAGCAATGCACGCACTTCAGATTGCAGCGGCGGGTGATGTTCCAGACGACGATGGGGCGGCGCTCGGCGGCGGAGGTGGGCGAGCCATGGCCGCGCCCGTAGCGCAGGTGGTCCATGGGCTGGGCGACATCACAGTAAAGGCGGGTGAGGTTGATCATGACGCCCCTAAAAACGCACAGGCCCCGCCGCCATGCGCCGCCGATCTTGCGCAATGCGTGACCGCGATTGCCCGCCAAAACAAACCGATAAAACAGGCCAGCCTTATGCCTGCTCTGTGGTCTGGAAGTCAGGGTAGGCATTCGCCGCGTGCTCGGCAAAGTCCAGTCCATCGATCTGCTCATTGTCAGAGGCACGCAGCCCCACCAGTTTGTCCACCAGCTTGAAGATGGCAAAGCAGACTGTGAAAGCGGTGAGCGTGACAGAGAAGGTGCCCAGCGCCTGCACGCCCAGCTTGTGCGCATCAAAGCCGTCCATGTTGAACAAGGCCACGCTCAGCGTACCCCACCAGCCATTGGCCAGGTGCACAGGCACCGCGCCCACCGCGTCATCGATCTGCATGCGCTCCAGCGCGATGGTGGCCACCGTGGTGATGATGCCGGCGATCAGACCGACGATGAAGGCCGAGGCTGGGGAAATATTGGCGCAGCAGGCGGTGACGCCCACCGCACCGCCCAGCGATCCATTGAGCGTGATGCCCACATCCGGACGCCCCTGCACAAACCACATGGAGATCATGGCGGAGAGTGCCGCTGCCGCAGGGGCGATGGTGGTGTTCACCGCGATGCGGCCGATCGTGCCATTTCCCACCAGCGTGGAGCCCGCATTGAAGCCAAACCAGCCAAACCACAGAATGAACACGCCCAGAGCGGCCAGCGGGATGTTATGCCCCGCGATCAGGCGCGGCGTGCCGTCCTTGGCAAAGCGGCCATGCCGTGCCCCCACCACCAATATGCCAGCCAGCGCACAGGCACCGCCGCAGCCGTGCACCACCGTGGAGCCGGCGAAGTCCACAAAGCCCATGGCCTCCAGCCAGCCCTTCTCCCCGCCCACGCCAAAGGCGCCGCCAAAGCTGCCCCAGGCCCAGTGGCCGCCCAGCGGATACACGATGCCCGCCAGCAAAGCCGCGTAAATGAGATAGCCCACAAATTTCGTGCGCTCGGCCATGGCACCTGAGACGATGGTGCAGGACGTGCCGGCAAACACGACCTGGAAGAACCAGAAGGCCCACATCTTGTCATCCGCAGCGTGGTTGGAGATCCAGAAGCTGTCGGTGCCGATCCAGCCGCCCGCGCTGGTGCCAAACATCAGGCCAAATCCCAGGAACAGGAAGACGATGGCGCTGATGCAAAAATCCAGAAAGTTCTTCATGATGATGTTGATGCTGTTCTTCGCGCGGGCAAATCCCAGCTCCACCATCGCAAACCCGGCCTGCATCACAAAGACCAGCGCCCCCGTGGCCACCATCCACACATAGTTGAGGTTCAGCTGCACGTTCTCGATGTCAGACTTCAGAGCGGCATCTGCCGGAGTGGCGGCTGCGGCAGGAGCCGCCGCCGGGGAGGGCGCAGGTGCGGGCTTCACCGCCCTGGCCACTTCGTTCAGGGTGCCCTGGCTGGCGTCCAGCTTTTGGATGATGGTGTCCAGCTTGGCCTCAATCTTGCCACCTCCATCCTCGGCGGATGACAGGCTGGTGGCAAGGGTGACGGCAAAGGCTAGGAGGCAGGCGCGGAAGTGCAGCATGTGGGTGGGTCAGGTTCAGATTTTCAAATGTTCCATCGAGGCATCCAGCTCGACGAGAAGCTGGCGGCGTTTCGAGGTGTTGGGCACGTGTTCGATCACGCTCACGGCCAGCTTGCGCACCTCGGTGGTGGAGAGTCGGTAGGGGTCGGCGATCTTCGCCTCGTCGATCGTGCGCTGGATCAGATTGCTCGCCTGGGCGCGGCCCATCACCTTGCCCAGCACACCCTCCACGCATTTGCGCACTGCGCCCCATTGGTTGACGGTCGTTTCGGCCTTTTCCGTGAGCTGCGCCAGCGCGCGCGGGCTGGTCACCACAAGCTCCTCGATGCCATCTGCAGGCCCCCCGGCCGTCGGCTGTGGCTCGGTCGAGGCCGCACGCAGGAGAGGGGCGTGGTCATTGAGCATCACCGAGGCGGCGCTGGCGGCCAGGTCCGGGTCCGCACGGGAGGTCAGGAAAAACAGCATCACCGTCTCCTCATGCACCACGGCCAGCAGCACCCCGCCGTCAAACTCCAGGTAGATCTGGTGGATCTTGCGCCGCACCTGGCGGTACCCCTCCAGCATCTGGCTCACGATCTCGCGCAGGTTGTCCGCACGCGTTTCAGAAAAGGGCATCTGCCGGTGGATGATGTTCCGGCCTTTGAAAAGCAGCACGCCAGCCACGCCGTCCAGACGTTGCAAAGATGCGGCCGAGGTGATCACGGGATTCAGACTCATGGGCGCAAAAGAAGGATCAGCGTGCCAGGGATTCGCGCACCTGTTTGATGGAGCGCCTGTTGCTGCTCACCACACCGTGCCAGCTGCCCTGCTGCTGCCCGGCGCTGATGGCGGTCTGTCCCTCGCGGTCCTCCACGATGGCCATCTGCAGAAAGCGCATGCCGAGCGTCTCAGCCAGCTTGTCCGCAAAATAGCCCACGTATTTCACCTCGCCTGCGAAGCGCTGGGCGGACTCTGCATCGCCACCAGAGACGGACTCGCGCCCCTGAAAGGACTCCATTTTGATGAGACCAGGATCGGGTTCCATGCGGATGATGTTGCTGGGTTGCATGGCCGCAGAAGTGCGGCTGGAGGATGCAGGAATGATTCGGGTTGGTTCCATCTGAACCATTATTCAAAGCAACACGTGTGCCAATCTGTGTCACGGCTTGGCAAGAGCGCCCTGCAGGCCCTGAAAATCAGACTCCTAAAAGCAAAAAACCAGCCGGTGGAGTTCCGGCTGGTTTTGCGCAGTTTTCTTGAAGTGTGAGATCCCGATCAGAGCTTCGCCAGGCTGTCGTCCAGCGCGGCGATCACCGTGCTGATGCTGGCCTCGGACTCGTCGCCCATGTTGGACACGCGGAAGGTCTTGCCCTTCAGCTTGCCGTAGCCGCCGTCGATGATCATGCTGTGGTTCTTCTTCAGCAGGGCGATGAAGGCCGCCACGTCGATGTTCTTGTTGTTGGCCACGCAGGTCAGGGACTTGGAGCGGAAGCCCTCGGGGGCGAAGAATTCGAAGCCATTCCGGCGCACCCACTCGTGCACCATGCCGTTGAGTTTGGCGTGGCGGGCGTAGCGGTTTTCCACGCCTTCGGCGAAGATCTTCTGCAGCTGGTGGCGCAGGCCGTAGATGAGGCTGATGCACGGCGTGCTCGGCGTCATGCTCTTCTCGCCGTTGGCCTTGAACTCCAGGAAGTCAAAGTAGTAGCCGCGGTCATTGATGGAGGCGGCGCGGGCCATGGCGGCCTCGGACGCGGTGAAGAGCGCCAGGCCCGGAGGCAGCGCGAAGGCCTTCTGGCTGCCCGTGAGCAGCACGTCCAGGCCCAGCTCGTCAAAGTTCACCGGCACCGTGGTGAAGCCGGACACGGAGTCCGTGATGAACATCACGTCCGGGTACTTCTTCTTCAGCGCGGCGATCTCTGCGATGGGGCTGAGCACGCCCGTGGAGGTCTCATTGTGGATGAAGGTCACGGCGTCGAACTCGCCGGTGGCCAGTCGCTTGTCGATCTCATCGGCACGCACGGGCTGGCCCCACTCCACCTGGTAGGCCTCGGCTTCCTTGCCGCAGCGCTTGGAAACGTCCAGCCACTTGTCGGAAAAGGCGCCATTGCAGCAGTTCAGGACCTTCTTCTTCACCAGATTGCGGATGGAGCCCTCCATCACCCCCCAGGCGGAGGAGGTGCTCAGAAACACCTGCTGCTTGGTGCCGAAGAGCATCTGCAGCATCGGCTGGATCTCGGCATAAAGGTCCTGGAACCCCTTGCCGCGATGCCCGATCATCGGCTGCGCCATGGCGGCGTAGGTGTCAGGGCTGACTTCAACGGGTCCGGGGATGTAGAGTTTGACGTGGTTGCTCATTGCGTTGGGTGAAGGGGGAGGCGGAGTGTAGGGCGCTCCGGCGGACGCGCAAGGGCTGTGTGGGCGTCTTGAGTGGGCGGGCAGGATATGCCCTCCGTTTCAGTCTCCGAGCATGGCGTCCATGACCTGCTGGCACAACGCTGAAACCGCCGCGCCGCTGGTATAGTGGTTAACCATGAGGGCGTAGCAGTGTTCCTGGCCGGACTTGCCTTTGGCGAAGCCGGTGAAGGTGCGGACGCCGGACATGGCGCCGCCTTTCCAACTGAGGCCGTCTTTGGAGAGGAGGGAGGCTTTGTAGGCGGGGCCCTGGGGGCCGATGCCGGCGAGGTATTGGAGACGGGCAAGATCGAGAGGGCGGATGAAGTCTGCACGGGCGAGGCCGCAGCCGTCCTCCATACGCAGGCCGGTGAAGTCGAGGCCGCGCTGCTTCCAGTGATCGCGGATGACCTCGGCGGGAGGCTTGCCGAGCTTGAGGCCGAGCATGCGGAAGACGCATTCGGTTTCAAGATTGTCGGAGGTGGCGTGGATGCTTTTGATGATGTCGATGAGCGCGGGTGAATCGTGCTGGAGCAGTGCATAGGATGGCTGAGCCGTGGGTGTGGAGACGGAGCCGACCTGGATGCCCTCTGCCGCGAGCAGGGTGCGGAAGTGGTGCTCGATGAAGCGTGCGGGATCTGGCACGGCGCCTTTGGCCTGAAACTTGGCGGCACCGAGCGGCACGGTGCCGCGAAGGTGAATGGCGGTGGTGATTTCTCCGCCATGGATGACGACGCCATCTCCGGAGTCTTGCGGGCCGGTGGTGACTTCGTTTTTCCAGGCGGCCTGAGGAATTTCGAGATTGATGCCGAGAAGCTCTGCAGGGGTGCCCTCCGCAGCGCCTGCGCGGAACATGACGATGTAGCGGTTGTGATTGAGATTGAGCCCTGAGACGCCGCTGCCGTAGCCGTTGCCGATGTCTCCCCAGTTCCAGTAGTCATTGTAGAGGCTGCCTTTGAAGAAGCTGGTGTCTGCACGGATGCCCCCGGTGATGCGCAGGAGGCCGCGCTGTTTCAGCTCTGAGGCCCAGGCCTTGAGGTCGTCCATCTTGAGCATGGGGTCGCCGCCGCCAATGATGACGAGGTCGCCTTTGATCTCGCCATTCTGAATGGGGGCGGAGGATTTGAGCTCGGTGGTGAAATGGAAGTCGGGGCCAAGGAGCTCCAGAGCGGTGGCGGTGGTGAGGGTCTTGAGGCTGGAGGCGGGGATGAAGGCGGTGGCGGCGTTTTCATCGAGAACGACCTCGCCTTTGTCATTGAGGAGGCAGAAGCCGATGGCGGCACCTGTGAGTTCGGGAGTAGCGCGGGCGGCCTGAAGGAGGGTGGTGATGGGGTGTGGCTCTGGCTTGGCCGGAGGCTGGGGGACTGGTGGCCGGGGCTCGGGCGGAGTCTCGGGCTGGCTGGAGAGCTGAGGGGAGACTGGTAGTGCAGCGGGGGCACCTGCCTCACGGCGCAATATGAGCAAGGCTACGAGGGCGGAGCCGAGGAGGAGGATGAGGATGTTTTTCCACATGGGCTGGAGTGTATCGTATTTTCAGAGGTGGAATCTGAAAAGAGCGGGTTTTCTGGGGTGGGAGCGTGCTGGCTGGGAAGAGCTGGGAATATGCGGGGTAATGGCAGAAGCGGAGAGCCGCACAGAGGACTGTGCGGACCACTCTGCTGCCGCCAGTGCGATGCTCTTAGAGTCATTCCACGCTGTGTATGGTGACGCTGCGCTCTCAACTGCTCCTAAAGATGGTCGGTGCCGCGCTGTCACTCCGGACTCCGAACGGGGCTTGCGGTTTAGGAAGCGGTGGGGCAGGTTGGGGCATGAAACCTGAGAAAGTGAAGTTCATGCTGATGGCTGCGGATATGAAGCGGGCGGTGGGCTTTTACCGTGATGTGATCGGACTGGAGCCGCTGTTTGTGAGCGATTTCTGGACGGAGATGAGCTTTGGCGATGCAATCATCGCGCTGCATGGCGGGCATGATGGCTCGCGGAATCCGACGGGGCTGAGCTTTCAGTACGAGGATGTGCTGGTGATGGCGGAGAAGATCGCGGGAGCGGGGGCGAAGATTCTCCAATCTCCGGAGCAGCGGGAGGGGGAGCCGATTTTGCTGGGGGTGTTTCGGGATGCGGAGGGGAACGAGGTTTTCATCACGCAGTATGTGGGGTGAGCAAGCGCGCCCCTGACCATTCCCGTGCATCACCTTGCACAGCACGCCGGGCGGTTTATAGAAATTTCCCCCCAAAGATGGAAACCAGCTTCATTCCCACACTCGATGCCCTGCCAGCGCGCAAGTCGCCGCTGATGGACCGCTTTGCCGCGCTGCTGGAGCCGAAGGGGCCGACGCAGATCGAGGCGATGGCTAAGGAGTCGCGGATGATCACGCGGCGGAATTTTGGGCGGACGATGCGGCTGTTTGCACCGCTGTATGTTTCCAACGAGTGCGTGAACAACTGCAGCTACTGCGGCTTTTCGCGCGACAACAACTCGATCCTGCGTGTGACGCTGACGATCGACCAGGTGGTGGCTGAGGCGAGGCATCTGGTGGCGCAGGGTTTTCGAAACATCCTGCTGGTGGCGGGGGAGCATCCGAAATTTGTGAGCGATGGCTACCTAGAGGAGTGCATCCGGGCGATCCGTGATTTTGTGCCGACGATCGGGATCGAAGTGGGGCCGATGGAAGCGCCGGAGTATGAGCGCATGGTGAAGGCGGGTGCGGAGGGCCTGGTGGTGTATCAGGAGACCTACGACCGCGAGATTTACAAGGACATGCACACCGCGGGGCCGAAGAAGGACTTTGACTGGCGACTGGCGTGTCCTGAGCGCGGGTATGCGGGGGGATTCCGCCGGATCGGGATCGGGGCGTTGTTTGGCCTGAGTGACTGGCGGCTGGAGGCGCTGCGACTGGCGGCACACCTGGAGCACCTGTACAAGCACTGCTGGAAGTCCACCTTTACGGTGGCGTTTCCACGACTGCGGCCGGCGGCGGGTGGATTTACGCCGATGACGGATTTTCCGGACTGGGCGCTGGTGCAGACGATCTGCGCGTTTCGGATCACGTTTCCAGAGGTGGGTGTGATTTTAAGCACGAGAGAGCCTGCACCGCTACGGGATGCACTGGCGCCGCTGGGCGTCACGGTGATGAGCGCGGGCAGCCACACGGAGCCAGGAGGCTACACGGGCGCGGGCGCGGAGGATCTGCACCAGACGGTGCGTGGCAAGCGCGTGGAGGTGGCCGAGAAAGCGGAGACGAGCCGTGCTGAAGGGCAGTTTGGGATCGCGGATCAGAGATCGCCGCAGAGTGTGGCGGAGATGCTGCGGCAGCAGGGGCTGGACCCGGTGTGGAAGGACTGGGATGCGTCGATCCTGGCAGCATAACTAACGACTTTTGTTATGAAGATCACTTTGAACGGAGAGAAGCGTGAACTGGACGGGCCGCAGACGGTGAGGTCGCTGCTGGAGCTGGTGGGCCTGGGAGGAAAGCCGGTGGTGGTGGAGCAGAATCAGGTGGCGCTGCTGCCGAGGGAGATCGATGGGGCCAGCGTGAACGACGGGGATGTGATCGAGGTGGTGCAGATCACGGCGGGGGGGTAGGGGGAAATGACGTGAGGTGTTGGTGGGGCGGTTGCTCGGTGCGCCTGTCGATTGCGGGAGACGGCCGGTGATGTGCTGGAGAGTTGGAATAGATGTGTTACTTTTTCTGAAATCATGAACACAAGAATCGCCTTGGTAATGTTCAGTTTCTTCATCGGTTCCTGTGATGTTAAAGAACTGGCTGCCACGAATGATCAGGTGGTGGGAACCTACGTTGGCAAGCTGCCCTCGGGGCAAGTCGAACTCTGGCAATTGGATGCTGACGGTGTTTTCACCCAAAAGTTTTTCAGGAACGAGGCTCAATTCGTGGCGAATACCCCCGAACATCGTTTTACAAGCTCATGGCGAATTGGAAATCAGCGGTTGGTGATCGAACAAACAGTCGAGCACTTTGATTTACACCCGCCTTTCCAAGTGAAAAAGCCAGAGACTATCAGTTGGAGTTCTCCAGTTTTGTGGATGTCGTCAGGCTTCGGCTCTGATGTACCGATTATTGTCCTGTCGGAAGACACAGGTGTCATTTACCAACGAGGGAAAGGCCAAGGATGGAATGAAATCAGAGAGTTTGGTTGGGGCCAATGAATAGGAAGCGTTGAACCCTTGGGGCTCTGGGGTGAAGCGGAGCGCCAGAATCGAGGACGAGTTCGAGCAGGAGGACGAGGACGATTTTTTGCTAGCGAGAGACGCCAGAGTAGCCGTTGCCGGTGGAGCAGAGGCGGAAGAGGTGATTGCAGACTTCGTGGGCGGAGATGATGCCGGTGCGGGGGAGCTGGTCGAAGTCGCCAATGAGGACGGGCCAGTCGGCGCGGTCTTCGGGGATGCGGCCGTGGGAGCCTTTGACGAGAGTGGCGTCGAGCGGGATGACGTCCATGAGCATGCGCTGGCCGAGGGCTTTGCGGGCGAGCTTTGAGGCGATCTTGAGCTTGGGCCATTTGATGGCGGGATCGACAAAGAGCTCGGCGGGGTCGTAGCCGCATTTGCGGTGGATGTCCACGCAGCGGGCGAAGTCGGGGGCCTTGCGGTCGTCCTGCCAGTAGTAGTAGGTGAACCAGCTTTTGGCATCAGACACGGCGATGAGGTCGCCGCTGCGCTCGTGATTGAGGCCAACGAGGTGTTTTTCCATCTTGCCGAGGACCTGGGCGACGCCGGGAGTGGCCTCGAGGGTGGCGCGGACTTGAGGGAGAATGCTCTGATCGTTGACGTAGATGTGGGCGACCTGGTGGTCGGCGATGGCGAAGGCTTTGGAGCCGCCGAGGTCGAGGGTTTCGCGGCCGAGCTCGTCCTTGATGCTGAGCCAGCCCTTCTCGCGGAAGACGCGGTTGAGATGGACGGGCTGCTCCACGTCTGTGATGCCGTATTCGGAGAGGAGGACGACCTTGATGTTGCGGGTCTCATAGAAGCGGATGAGGTCGCCAACGACGTTGTCGATCTGGCGGAGATCGAAGCGGATTTTCTCCATGTCGATGCCGACGCGCTGGAGATTGTAGTCTAGGTGGGGGAGGTAAACGAGGGAGAGGCCGGGCCAGTGTTTTTCCTCGATCCACTTGGCGCTCTCGGCGATCCAGATGGAGGATTTGATGTCGGAGCCGGGGCCCCAGAAGTGGCGGAAGGGAAAGGGGCCGAGGTCTTTTTTGATGCGATCCCGCAGCGGCATGGGCTGGGTGTGGATGTCGAAGACCTTGCGGCCATCCGCCGGGTAGAGAGGGCGCGGGGTGATGGCGAAGTCTGCGGTGGAGTACATGTTGAACCACCAGAAGAGCTTGGCGCAGGTGAACTGGGGATCGACGCGGCGGAGGGCCTCCCAGAGCTTTTCTCCATGCATGAGCTGCTCTGGCTGCTTCCAGAAGCGGTGCTCGGCGTAGTCGCGGTCGTACCAGCCATTGGCGACGACGCCGTGGTCACGGGCGAGGCGGCCGGTGAGGTAGGTGGCCTGGGCGGTGCAGGTGACGGCGGGGAGGACGGGCTCGATGAGGGTGGAGCGGTTCCGCTCAATGAACGCACGGATCGCGGGGGTGTGCTCGCCGATGAGGCGGGAGGTGAGTCCGACGACGTTCAGGATGGCGGTGCGCTGCATGTGGGGAGCAGTTACAAGTTTAAGGTTTCAAGTTTCAAGTTGTATCGCCTCGGAGGGAAAACTTGGGACTTTGAACTTTAAACTTTCAAGCTCCGTAGAGCATGGCAGCGATGACGTAGGCGATCTTGCAGATGAAGTGCAGGGCCTGGTCCTGGACGAAGGTGGTCTTGTTTTCGCACTTGGCGAAATCGATGAGCCAGTGGAGGACGAACTCGATGAGGCCGAGATAGAAGCAGCCGGTGATGGCCCAGACGGCCGCCGCGTGGATGAGGCAGTGGGCCGTCATGCACCAGGGCCAGATCTGCACCGGGCGGGAGGGGTCCTGCAGCTTGTGGAGCAGGTGGCGATTTTTGCAGATGGATAAAAATTCCCCCTGCAAGGGGTAGTCCATCACCGCATGACCCGCAAAAAGAAGGAATATGACCTGGAAGGCTTCCAGCGTGGTGTGCGGAGGAAATGGCAACAAGCCGGACATACGGCAATCTTCCATTGTTAAGGCGGACTGCAAAGCGCGATTTGAATCCGCGCAGCACAATCCGCCTCCCGTCCAAGCATTATGCGCTGTAGAAAGCGGCGATCTTCTCATTCACCGCGCGGAGGCGGTGGGAAATGGTGCGACCGACACCGATGAGCAGCCAGGCAGCAGCGCGGGGGTACTCATTGATGTAGCTTTCAAGAGTCTCGCCGTCGATGCGCCAGACCTGGGAGAACTCCACAGCGGTGACGCTGGCGCTGGCCACATTGGGGTCGAGGAGGTTGATCTCGCCGATGGTCTCGCCCTTCTGGATGGAGCCGAGAAGGACCTTGTGGCCGCCGCGCATGGCGGTGGCGTGGAACTTGCCGGAAACGACGAAAAAGAGGCTGTTCTGCTGCTGGCCTTCCTCGATGAGGTGCTGGCCCGGCTGGACCGGCAGGAATTCGCCGTAGCCGCTGAGAATGTCGCGATCTTCGTCACCGAGGGGTTCGAGGATCCCTTGGGCCGGCAGTTGGGGAGTCGAGAGAGAACTCATGAGGGTAATAAGGTAAAATGAATTAAAGATGCTTTTTTAAGCGGAGATGCCCGCGATGGCAAGCACGGTGAAGAAGTCGGGCAAGAAAGGGCTGGCAGGCTGAAAAAAGTCACAGATTTGACGCATTCAGCGTGTTAAGGCGGGAAAAAAGCCTCAGAAGGTTGTTCGTAAATACGAAGAATGTGCGTTCTAAATTTTGCTGGATTTCCAAGGGCACCGGTTCAAAATCGCCGCCTCTCACAAACCAGCTAACCAGCCCACCCCGACCCCATCCATGTCTGACACCACTTCCTCCAAATGCTGCGGCAGCCTCAGTTACGATTTTGCCCATGTTCTGCTCCGCCTTTGGGTCGGCATGCGTCTTTTCATGGCTGGTCTGGACAAATTCCGCTATGGCAATGGTCCGGACACGACCTTCAGCATCGCCAACTACACGGACAAGAAGGGGCCGCCGATCGCCAAGCTGATGAGCAGCAACAGCTTCATGCCTGAGTGGGCCTGCAACGCCTTCGCCAGCACGATCGGCTACATCCTCGTTCCTGTGGGCATCTGGGTGGCGATCGGCATCTGCACTGAATTCGGCCTGCTGGCCGCCGGTCTGGTGTTCCTGTCCCTGGGCTTTGGCCTTGCCGCCCTGCCGGACGACACGGAAGTGGTGAGCAACATCGGTCTTTCCATCCTGATCGTGGCCGCCGCGCTGGTGACCTCCAAGGCCAAGACTTTCTCTGTGGACGGCTTCCTTGCCCGCAAGAAGGCATAACTACGACTTTGTGTCGTAGTTGGCAGTGAACCTACACACGCCTGACTGCACCCATGAATTCCCAGCCCCTTCCCTCCTCCCCCGCGCCGCTGTCCCGCTTCATGGACCGCCGCGGATTCCTCCGCACCAGCGCCCTGACCAGCAGCGGCATCTACCTTGCCACGAGCAAGGGAGCCATCGCCCAGCAGAGCGCCTCCGGCCGCACGATCAAGTGCGCGCTCGTCGGCTGCGGCGCCCAGGGCAACGCCCTGCGCGTGGCCTCCAAAGACGTACCCGGCATCCAGTGGGTCGCGATGTGCGACATCTGGAAATTCTCCATCGCCAAGACCCGCGGCGGCTTCCTGGGTGAAAACAAGCACCAGGTGGAAGGCCAGATCAACATCTACGAAGACATCAACGAGATGCTCGACAAGGAGCCGTCGATCGAGGCCGTCTTCATCGCCACGCCGGACTTCCTGCACGCCCCGTACTCCCGCATCTGCCTGGAGAAGGGCAAGAACGTGTACTGCGAGAAGATGATGAGCAACACGCTGGATGGCGCACGCGACATGGTGCGCGCCGGCAAGGCCAATCCGGGAATCTTCCAGATCGGGCACCAGCGCCACTCCAACCCGCGCTACCTGAACCTGCGCGACAACGTGATCAAGCCCGGCAAGATGCTGGGCCGCATCACCCACGCCTACGCCCAGTGGAACCGTGGTGTGTCCGGCAGCGCCCCGCAGGGAGCGGTGAAGGGCTACGACATCCCGCAGGAAGTGCTGACGAAGCACGGCTACGGCAGCATCGAGGAATTCCGCAACTGGCGCTTCTTCAAGAAGTATGGCGGCGGTCCGCTTTCCGACCTGGGCGCGCACCAGATCGACATGTTCAACTGGATGTATGAGTCCACCCCGGTGTCCGTCATCGCCTCCGGTGGTGTGGATTACTTCGACGGCACGGAAGGCCGCCCGAAGTTTGAGCTGCCGGACAACATGATGTGCATTTACGAGTTCAAGACCCCGGCTGGAGTGCTGCGTGCCTACTACCAGGTGCTGACCACGACCGGCTCCCAGGGTGCCTATGAAAAGCACATGGGCATCGGCGGCACGGCCATCATCTCCGAACTGGACACCAACGGCAACCAGCTCTACGCCGAACCCGGCCAGGACTGGGAGGGCTACGCCCTGGGTGACAACGCACCTATCATGAAGGCTGCGGACAAGGCCAAGAACAAGTTCTGGGAACACCCGCGCGACTGGGAGAAGCCCAAGCCCCCGTCCTACGGTGCAGTGAGCGTGGCCGACGCCCGCGAGAGCAAGGCCCTCTCCCAGTGGGAGCTGAACCGGAAGCTCAAGGTCAAGCCGCACACACCGCATATCGCGAACTTCATTGAAGCTGTGCAGACCAAGAATCCGGCCCACCTCACCTGCAATGTGGAGGCGGCCTTCAAGTCCTGCGTCACGGTGCTCAAAGCCTATGAAGCCCAGGCGCAGGGAGGAAAATACATCTTCAAACCCGAAGACTTCCAGGCCTGATCCCAAGCGAACAACAACCTGTGTCATCACAACCATCCCGCCACTCCCCCATGAAAAACACCATCCACATCCTCACGGGCCTCACGCTCGCACTCACCCTTGCCTCCTGCGGCAAGAAAGAAGAATCGGCAGCCGGTGCCGCCGCTGCTCCTGCAGCCGCCGCCGCTCCCGCCGGTGACCTCGTCGAGATCAAGCTCGAGTTCCCGAAGCCCATGTTCATAGGCACCCCGGTGCCTGCTGAGCTGCCGAACCTGGAAAAGGCAGACCCCAGCAAGGTGGTGAAGTCCATCATGGTCCCCAAGGGCACCACGAACCTGGCCAAAGGCAAGAAAGTGACCAGCTCTGACGCGGCCCCGATCATCGGCGACCTGAACCTGGTGACCGACGGCGACGCCGACGGCGCTGACGGTTCCTTCGTGGAACTGATGCCCGGCAAGCAGTGGGTGCAGATCGACCTCGGCGAAGAGGCGAACATCTACAAGATCGCCATGTGGCACTACCACAAGCAGGCCCAGGCCTACATCGACGTGGTGGTCCAGGTGTCCGACGATCCTGAGTTCAAGAACGGCGTGACCACGCTGTGGAACTCCGACCACGACGACACCTCCGCCATGGGCAAGGGCAGCGATCCCGCCTACGTGGAAACCAACCACGGCCGCGTGGTGGACGCCAAGGGCACCAAGGCCCGCTACGTGCGCCTCTGGAGCAACGGCAACACCAGCAACGACATGAACCACTACTGCGAAGTGGAAGTGTTTGGCACGCCTGCCAAGTAAGCTGAGCTGACAGCTTCGTCATCTGACCGCCGTGCAGAGCCCCTGCACGGCGGTTTTTTTGTGCGTCCTGGACGGGGCGAGGGGGACCGAATTTGCCGCCCCGTTGATGCTTCAGACACAGAGTGATCCAATTACCCAGCGAGAAGCGCCTGGGTTTATACATCCACCCCTTTGCTGGTCTTGGCCCGGGCGGCGCGCCACTCGTTGTAGCGCTCCAGCTCGCGCTCCACGAGTTTGAGACAGAAGGCCACGACGGTGGCATCGTCCAAGTAGCCGACTCCGACGATGACGTCCGGGACCACGTCGGCGGGATTGAGCACGTAGAGCAATGCGAGGGAGATGGCGCTGATGGCCCAGTAGGGGATCTCACGATAGGCGCCGTTCCAGTAATCCTTCACCATGCTCAGCATGACCTTTGCCTGCTCGAAGACCTGCTTGAGTCGGGGCAGCTTGTTTTCGATGTCCTGCGCGCGCTGATTGACCTTGGCAATGTCGAGGTCGTGGTCGCCTTTCGGAGGTGTACTCATGGGGAAAACGTAATCAGCGGCATTCTGGAAGTCCAGCCGGCAATAAACGCGGTTCCAAGTGCAAATTCCGCCACATTACCTGGTTTGACTTGGCGGCGATGTCCCGAATCTTGCCTGCAGATGCCCCCTGCCCTAGAAGCCCCTCCCCTCACCCGCCAGAAGGTCACCAACCTGACGCGTGAGCTCATCGAGTGTGGAAGGGATTTTCATCACCGGGGCTGGTCACTGGGCACGAGCAGCAACTACAGCGTGGTGCTTGAGCGCAACCCGCTGAAGCTGCTGATGACGGGGAGCGGATTCGACAAGGGTCATCTGCAGCCGGATCAATTTGTCATGGTGGACGGGCAGGCGCGGCTGGTGAGCCCGGGAGAGCTGAAGCCCTCCGCCGAGGCGCTGCTGCACACTGTGCTGGCGCAGCATGGCGCGGGAGCGGTGCTGCACACCCACTCCGTGGCCGCCACGGTGCTGAGCGAGCATTTTGTGAGGCAAGGCGGGCTGCGGATCGCCGGGTATGAAATGCTCAAGGGGCTCTCCGGCATCCAGACCCATGAGGCGGAGGCATGGATCGAGATCTACCCAAACACGCAGGACATCGCCTCTCTGGCCACGGTGATCGCCAAGCGCCTGCAGGACACCGCCAATCCGCTGCGCCATGGCTTTCTAATGGCGGGTCACGGGCTGTACACCTGGGGCAAGGACATCGCTGCGGCTCGGAGGCAGGTGGAAGTGCTGGAGTTTCTTTTCGAAGTCGTCACGCAGAAGCGTTTGCTCTTCGGCTCATTTTGAACGGCACTCCGCCCCATGGCCTACATCCGCATCCCCTCCGCAGACCGCGTCATCGATGACGTGGAAAGCATCCGCCGCTTTCTGCTGCCTCATGGCATTCATTACGACCGCTGGCCAGTGGCGGGGAGGTGTGACCGCGATGCCTCGCAGGAGGAAATCCTGGCCGCCTACGCTCCGGAGGTGGAGGCCCTGAAGCAGGGCGGAGGCTACATCACCGCCGACGTGGTGAACGTGACGCCCGATGTGCCCAACCTGCAGGAGATGCTGAACAAGTTTAACCAAGAGCACCGCCATGCGGAAGACGAGGTGCGCTTCATCGTGAAAGGACGCGGCATTTTTTACATCAACCCGGAGAACGGGGATGCGGTCTTTTCCGTGGAGGTGGAAGAAGGAGATCTCATCAACGTGCCGGCCGGGACGAAGCATTGGTTTGACCTCTGCGCGGACCGCACCATACGCGCCATCCGCCTTTTCAAAGAGAAAGCCGGGTGGACGCCCCTCTACACGGGCGATGCCATCGCCAGCGGCTACCAGCCGCTGTGCTTCGGACCGAGCTACATCGCCGCCAGAGGCGTAAGGATTGAGCCCGCAGTCTCCATCGCCGCATGATCACGTTTGCAGGCAGGATGATCCTGCTGGACATCGAGGGCACCGTGTCGCCACTGGCGTTTGTGCATGACGTGATGTTTCCGTATGCGCGAGAGCGTGCAGGGGGCTTTCTGAACACACACTGGGGCATGGAGGTGATCTCCCAGCTGGCGCGAGACGCGGGCGTGCCGTCCTTTGCCTCCCCGGCCGAAGCCGAGGCGGCGGTGCTGAAGCTCATGAACGCCGACGCCAAGGTGACCGGACTCAAGCAACTGCAGGGCATGATCTGGGAAGAGGGATTCCGAAATGGGGAGCTGTGCAGCAGCCTGTTTGACGATGTGCCGACAGCGCTGATGAACTGGCAGCGCCATGGGCTGGACATACGCATCTACTCCTCCGGCAGCGTGCATGCGCAGAAGCTCTTTTTTGCGCACACGAGGCGCGGGGATCTGACGCAGCATTTCTCCGGCTACTACGACACCACGACTGGCTCGAAACGCGAAGCGGCGAGCTACGCGGCCATCGCGGCGGATTGCGGGCTGGCGGCGGATGAAATTCTCTTTGTCAGCGATGTGGTGGAGGAATTGAATGCGGCGCGAAATGCGGGCATGGTCACGGCGCTGGCGGTGCGAGCCGGGAACAAGCCGCAGCCGGAGAACGGGCATGCAAGGATCGGGAGTTTCAGCGAAATTGCCATCGTCTAAATCCGCCCCAAGGCTTGAATGTGCCAGCCGTGTACCTCAGAATCTTCAAATCAACCCATGAAATTCGAGACCTTGTTTCTGATGTGCCTTCTGGCTGCAAGCATACGGCCTTTGTCTGCGGCTCCGCTGCAGCAGAACGCGCGACTCAAGGGGGAGGCGGCGCCGGTGGCCGAACTTCCGGCCTACCTGAAGCCAGCGCCTGACAGCGTCAGCCTGATCGCAGACTTCGATCACAAGGTTGCCGGTGAAATAACCGTCTATCTGATCAACACGACTGAAGCCAACGTGACGCTAGCCTCTCAAGACGGTGACCTGGGCTGCAAACGTGAGGCCAAGTCTGAAACCGGGAAGTGGATGCGCAGTGACTCGCATGGCTATAGCTGGTGCGGCAACAGCTATGGCATCCGACCTCTTAAAGCGGGGCAGTTCCTGGCCTGGACGCAAATCTGTGATACCCCGACAGGCAAGGCGCGGGCCATGAGGTTCAAGCTGTATGGTCAAGGTCCATTGGACATCGCCTCCAATGAGGGAAGCGGCATCGTGGATGAGAGCGATGTCCAGTTTTGCCGCTACGATGCCATGGCCATGCAGCACGGCCCGTTTGAAGATGTCGCCGCAGTCGCGACAGGAAAAATAAAGGGAGGGGATGGAGCGAGCATCAATGGATTGGGTGACGCGATCCGAGGACTGGGACGATTTAAGGGCGACGCGAGACTGCTGCCTGTGGTCAAGGAGGTGATCGCGAGGGTTGTGACAGGAAATGCGGTGAAGCCGGACGACAGCGGGCGCCTTTACACAGACTGCCTGAGCGTACTGAAGGATACTTCGCAGTCCCGAGAAGAACTGTGGAGCTACGTGAACGGCCAACTGCATGACAAATCCTTTCCCTGGCGTCCGAATGCCCTTGAATGGCTGGTGAGTGCCTTTGAATGGGAGAAAGACAGGCTGCGCCCTGTCATTGAGGAGGTGCTGGCAACCCCCGAGCACCCAGCGCTTGGCAAGGCAATGTCTGCCTATTCCAAAGTGGTCGAGAAACCAGTGGCAGCACTGCGCCTTGCGGAGATGGCAAAAAACCCATCCCGCCCGGACAAAGACCGCCGCCTGGCACAGCGGGCGTATGAAGCCCTATTTTCCAATCCGTTCCTCAGCGTTCGTGCCGAAGCAGGCAAAGCTGAAGACTGGGAGCGGAGGCTGCCGCCGCTCAAAAAAGTCACGATCACCAACATCTCCCCCCAGACGATTACTTTTCCCGTGGGCAAACCCGAGGCGTTGTTCGGAGTCGAACTTGGCAAATCAGTGAGCGGCGGCGAACAGATCCAGCGGCATTTCATGAGCGATGAACCGGGGAGCCTTACCCTTCAAGCGGGCCAAAGCGTTGTCATCAATGACGTCAGGTGGTGGGAGGCGCTAAGAGAGGTGCCAATCGACGCGGCCGCGCACTACAGCATTCATTTCACAGCCCGCGCCCCAGGAGTGTGGGAAGTGCCCGCCCAGTCAGGCTGGGGGTGGCTTTCCGAGGGGAGACAGATCATCCGAACGCTTGATACGAAGCCAGTCAAAAACAAGTAAACCACCGCATGAACATTCACGGCCAGCCGCACCGCTCCATCGAAGCAGATCACGCCACGCGAAGTGCGCGCATCATTGACCAGACCTTTCTGCCGCACGTGGTGGAGTGGCGGGAACTGCGGACGATGGAAGAGGCGGCGGAGGCGATCCAGGTGATGCGGGTACGCGGGGCACCGCTGATCGGGGCGACGGCGGCGTTTGGGCTGTACTTTGCGCTGCGGGAGAATGCCACGGATGCGGCGCTGCAGCATGCGTACCACGTGCTGCATGCGACGCGGCCCACGGCGATCAATCTGCGCTGGGCGCTGGACCGGGTGAAGCGTGCGGTGATGCCGCTGCGTGTGGAAGAACGGGCGGAGGCCGCATGGCAGGAGGCGCTGGCGATCTGTGAGCATGATGTGGCGACGAACCACGTGATCGGCAGGCATGGGCTGGAGCTGTTCCGGGCGATTCAGGCGAAGAAAGCGGACCCTGCTGCGGTGCTGAATGTGATGACTCACTGCAATGCGGGCTGGCTGGCGACAGTGGACTGGGGCACGGCGATCTCTCCGATCTACCAAGCGCATGATGCGGGCATGAACGTGCACGTGTGGGTGAGCGAGACGAGGCCGCGAGGCCAGGGGGCCTCGCTGACGGCCTTTGAGCTGAAGGAGCACGGCGTGCCGTACACGCTGATCGTGGACAACAATGCGGGACACCTGCTGCAGCGCGGCCTGGTGGACGTGGTGATCGTGGGCACAGACCGCGTGACGGCGCACGGGGATGTGGCGAACAAGATCGGCACGTACCTGAAGGCGCTGGCGGCGAAAGCACACGATGTGCCTTTTTACGTAGCCACGCCGGTGAGCACGATCGACTGGACCATCAGCGACGGCATCCGAGACATCCCCATCGAACAGCGCAGCAGCCGTGAGGTGACGCACATGCCCGGACTGAGTGAGGCGGGGAACCGTGAGGAGGTGCTGATAACCCCCGCTGGAACACAGGCGCGCAATGATGGCTTTGACGTGACTCCGGCCGGCCTCGTGACCGCACTGGTGACGGAGCACGGGGTTTTCCCAGCCAGCGCCGAGTCTCTGCAGCGGCTAAATGCGGTGCTCTAAGCCGCCTGCCCGGCCGTTTTTTCCATTTTCCAAGGCTCACCGTGGGATTAATTTTGAATGTCTGGTGCTGTTTCAACCACCAAAGAGGTCTCCCCCTATGAAACGTTTCCTCTCCAGTTTGTTGATGGGATGGGCTTTGCTCATCGGAACCTCGGGCCTCAGGGCACAACAACCGGCCGCTGTTTCACGAGCGATCATCGTGTTTGACGCCTCGGGCAGCATGTATGGCCAGGTGCCCGGTGGCGTGAAGATCGAGATCGCCAAGAAGGTGGTGAGTGACATCGTCGGGTCCGTGGACCCGGCCATGGAGCTGGGCCTCATGGCCTACGGGCATCGCAAAAAAGGCGACTGCGAGGACATCGAGCTGCTGGTGCCGCCACAGCCCGGGAGCTCCGCCGCCATTTTGAAGGCGGTGGCCGCCCTGGAACCGAAAGGCAAGACACCGCTGACTGCGGCGGTGATCCAGGCGGCGAAGTATTTGAAATTTGAGGAGGCAAAGGCGTCTGTGATTCTCGTCAGCGATGGCGTGGAGACGTGCGAAAAAGACCCGTGCATGGCTGCAGAGGAGCTGGAGCGCCTGGGGATTGACTTCACGTGCCACGTGATCGGTTTCGACCTCAAGCAGGGCGAGTCTTCGGGCCTGGAATGTCTGGCGAAAAAGACCGGGGGCATGTACCTCGCGGCCAAAGACGCCTCCTCCCTGAAGTCATCTCTCGAAACCGCCATGAAGCAGGTGGCCAAGCCTGTGACCACGCTGGTGGTGGAAGCCAAAAAATCCTCCGGCGGTGCGATGCTGGAAGGCGTGACCTTCCAAGTCTTTGCGGAAGGCGGCGGAGAAAACGCGCTCGCCACAGGCAGCGGCGGCCACTGGAGCACCGAGCTGCCGAAAGCCGGCAAGTACACGCTGAGCGCCAAGCTTGGGGGGAAGGTCATTGAACTCGACGTCTCCATCAAGGATGGTGAGACCGTGACGAAGGAAGTGGTCTTCGCCGAGACCGGCCTCAAAGCCGTGGCGTACGACAAGGAAGGCGGTGTCGCATTTGAAAAGGATGTAAGCTGGGACCTGCTGGGGCCGGCGGACGCGGAAGGCAACCGCGCCAAGGTGTCCTTCAGCTATGAAGCCAAGCCCTTTCTGCAGGTGGGGCCAGGCACCTACCTGCTCATGGCCACACGCGGCAATGCGACCGCCAGCATGGAAGTGACGGTGAAGGAAGGAGCCCCGCAGCTCGTGAAGATCATCCTCGGCAGCGGCAATCTCAAGCTCAGCGCCATCAGCGCGGAAGGCCAGCCCCCGATCGCCAAAGATGTGGCCTGGGATCTTTTCTCACCACCTGATGCCGAAGGGCAGCGCAAGAAGCTGGGCTACAGCTATGAGGCCCAGCCCAAAATGACGCTGCCGTCCGGCCCATGCCTGGTGGTGGCCACCTATGGCAGCGCCAAAGGGCAGCGGGAAGTGGAAGTCAAAGCGGGAGAGACTCAGGACATCGTGGTGCTGCTGGGCAGCGGCAAGCTGAAGCTGGCCGTCGTCATGCAGGAAGGCGGCACCCCGGTGGCGAAGGATGTCTCATGGGACATCCTGGGCGAAGCGGATGCCGAGGGCAACCGCAAGAAGGTGGCCTACAGCTACGAGGCCCAGCCCACGCTTTCGGTGCCTGCGGGCAAATACCAGATCGAGGTCGCGTACGGAAATGCGAAGGGCAAGGCCATGGCGGAGGTGAAAGCTGGTGCCACCACAGAGATGGTGGTCTCCCTCGGAGCAGGCAAGATCAAGCTGTCTGCGCTGGCCACGGAAGGAGCGGAGCCGATTTCCAAAGATCTTTTCTGGGAGCTGCAAGGTGCCGCAGATGCCGAAGGGAACCGAACCACTGCGGGATTCAGCTATGACGGGCAGCCCACTTTCAGCCTGCCAGCGGGCAAGTACCAACTGAAGATCGAATGGGGTGCCGCCAAGATCAAACAGGAGGTGGAAGTGGCTGCGGGCAAGCTGACGGAGATCCCCATCATCATCAACTCAGGCAGCATCATGGCGAGCGCCATCATGGCGGAAGGCGCTGATCCTGTGCCCGATGGTCTCAACTGGGACGTCATAGGCGAGCCCAACGCCGAGGGTGAACGCCCCAAGGTGACCTACAGCTACGACGCCCAGCCCAAGCTCCACCTGAAGGCCGGCAAGTACACCCTCATGGTAACGCGAGGCGCCGCCACTGCGAAAGCCGACATCGAGATCCAGGCGGGCAAAATGACCACCAGCGCCCTGAACCTGAACGCAGGCACCCTGAAGGCCAGCTCCTCCACCCCCGGCGACTGGGAAGTGTTTGGTCCGGTGAATGCCGAAGGCGAGCGCAAAAAGATCACCTACTCCTACGATGCCAACGCCAAGCTCTTCCTACCTGCGGGCAAGGTGCTGGTGGTGCGCAGCAAGGATGGCAAAAAAGCCGAGCAGGAAGTGGAGATCAAAGCCAATGCACTGAGCGAACTGACTCTCGACGCCAAATAAAGCACCACTTCTCAATCTTTCCCCCTCAGTACAACCCCCTGAAACCCACCCATGAAAATCAAACCACTCATACTGATCGGGCTGCTCACAGGCAGCTTGGCCGCCTGCAAGAAAACCCCTGAAAGCTCCAAAGCAGCCGAGGACCGCACGAAAGCTGCGGAAGCCGTGAAAGAAGCCGTCAAATCCAACACCGAGGCTGCGGCCAAAGAGCTGGAGGCAGCCAAGGAAGCTGCGGAAAAGAAGGCGGCCGAAATGAAGGCTGCTGCTGAAAAAGAAGCCGCTGCGCTGAAGCAGGCCGCTGAAAAGAAAGCCGCCGATGCGGCCAAGGCCGTGGAGGACGCCGCGCGCAAGGCCAAGGAGGCGCTGACTCCAGCCCCGGCTGTGCCAGGACTGCCGAAGTGAGGAGCGAGAGAGCAGAAACATGAACAAGAGCGCCGGGAGTGATCCTGGCGTTCTTTTTTTGGTACGGTGCCGGAGCCATATCTGGTTAGACCAGTTCTCGAAAAGCCTGTCACATTGCCCGAGCGGCGGAGCGGCCCCATTGGCTGCGTTGGTCGCTTGCCTGTTATTTTCAAATAGCAGGCGGCGCACCCGCCTTGCCACTGGGGCCGCTGCGCTCGCCGGTTCAATCGGACATTCTTTTCGAGAACAGGTCTAGGAGATGGCGGCTGGCGAGGGAGTCCCGGGCTCCGAAGCGGCGGGCTGGGGACAGCCCGCCCTACCCTGCGCTGGGCAGCGGATTATACCTGCTGAGGCACCTCGTAGCCCTGACGGTATTTGCGAGTGAGGAGTGCGAGGGCTTCTGGGGTGGCTGTTTCGCCGATGAAGGTTTCCTTGGCGACATCCAGCTCCAGCATGGGGCCCATCTTGATGTCGAGGGTGGAGGCATCGAGCTCGTTTTTGACGAGGTGGGCGTGGAAGTCGGCGATGACGTCGTTCCAAGGCTGGAAGCCTTTGACTGCGGCCTCGGCCTGCTCGCGGTTGTATTTCTGGCCGAGGCGGAAGGAGGTATTGGCCAGATGGCACCAGGCGCTGGAGAAGTGGATTTTTTCCACCTCGCCTTTGAGGTCTGAAGATTTACGGCTGCGGATGGCGTCGATGAAATTGGCTGCGTGAGTTTTGCCGCCATCGCCCTTGAAGGTGTGGAGTTTTTTGCCTTCGGAATCAAAGGCAGTGCCACCACCGCGGCTGCCGGTATAGTAGCCGCCCTCGCACTCGATGATGAGAAAGGCACCCGTGCGACGGCGCAGGTACACGTCAGGCGCCTTGATGCCTTTCTGGCGCGGGAGGTTGTGGAAGTCGATGATGACCGGAATGCTGCCGGTGTCCATATAGGCGAAGTGGGTGTTGGGCGTCTCGCCGGCGTCGTCCCAGCCAAAGCGTCCGCCGCCAGCAATGACGCGCTTGGGCAGGGCGACTTTGTCGCGGAAGACGACGTTGCGGAGGTCATCGAGAATGTGGGGGCCCCAGTTGCCCATCTCGCCGTTGCCGGTGTTCCAGCTCCAGTGCCAGTCGTAGTGGAATTTTTCGCGGTAGATGGGCTCATCCTGGGCCGGTCCAAGCCAGATGTCGTAGTTGACGGTGGGAGGCGGGGTGAGAGGCTCTGTGCGTTTGCCGATGGAGGAGCGCATGCTGTAGTGATTGCAGCGCACGTATTTGATTTTGCCCATGGTGCCAGCATCGAGGAAGGCTTTGATTTCATCTTGGAGGGGATCGCTGCGCTGCTGGGTGCCGCCCTGGACAATGCGGTTGTACTTGCGGGCGGCCTCGACGAGCTTGCGGCCTTCCCAGATGTTGTGGGAGACGGGCTTTTCGACGTAAACGTCCTTGCCTGCCTGCATGGCCCAGATGGAAGCGAGCACGTGCCAGTGATTGCCGGTGGAGACGACGACGGCATCGATGCTTTTGTCTTCCATGACCTTGCGGAGGTCCTGGGTGGTCTTGGCATTGGGGAAGGTCTTTTTGGCTTTGTCCAAGGCTGCGGTGTCGGGATCGCAGAGGTAGGCGATCTCAACGCCGGGGACTTTGGCCATGCGGCCTGCGTTTCCCAGGCCCTGGCCGCCGAGGCCGATGGAGGCGATGCGGATGGTTTCATTGGCACCGAGAACGCGGCTGGCGGACAAGGCGGTGAATGCGAGGGCGGACTGAGTGATGAAGGCGCGACGTGAGGTCATGGCTGGGCGTGGTTGGGAGGCAGATGTTTTCTCAGAACGGCTCCTTCAGGGCAAGTCCTTCTTTGATATGGAAGGCGGCGGCTTTTCCTGCTCATTTTATGTTCGATGATTTATCATGACAGGACACCGGCCTTTAGAGTACAAGTCGCGCCATGAAAGGCTTTTTTACCCAGGGTGGCGTACTGCTGCTCAGTCACTCGGTTTCGCTTTCTGAACTGGAACCGCTCCTGCATTCCTTCGGGGAGGTGCGCAGGACAGGAGATGGGTCAGGGCATTGGGCCATGGGAGGTGAATCGCTGGTGGTTTCGCTAGGGCTGGGGAACAATGGTGCTGCGGTCATCGACGTGGTTTCGCAGCCCTGGCCGGACTCCATGGGAGATCCGAAGAAAGACGGAATGCTCTTTGCAAGCTGGTCGATGGGGCACTTCGGACCGCTGACCTGGCCGAACGGGCTGGAACGTGCAATAGGCCATGCATGGGCCTGGCCAGAGGGGCGAGACATCGCACCTGAGCACACGGCATTTATTCGCGTGAAAGTCAGCCACGTCTTTGGAGGCGGGCCTAAAACGCTTGTCATTCCGGAGAACTACGAGCCTTTGGAAGAACTCCAGCAGACAACCAAAGTGCTTCTCTCACTGGCATCACATCCGGCGGTCATCGCGTGGTTTAACCCCAATGGGGAGCTTTTGCTACCACCTTCACAGGTCGCCGAGATCATCCAATGGTCTGAGGCCCACGAGGTGAATCCAGTGGATGCCTGGACCAACGTGCGCATGCTCAAGCTGGACGGCATAGCCGACGGCTGGATGCTGATGGACACCGTGGGCATGAGCCAGGTGGATGCCACGGACATGGAGGCTTTTTTTCCTCCCGCCCACTTTGATCCGAGCGAGGTGGCTGGATTTCTGCGGAACTCGTCCAACTACATCCTCACGAACGGTCCGGTGATCAAAGACAAGGACACCATGGACAGCCCGGGCGAACAGCGATGGCAGGCTTGCAGCTACGCTGAAAGCTTTCACGTGCCGCCGCGCCCAACCTTGCGGTGGTTTCCAGAAGGGACCGCGCCGCCTGATGTGCTGCTCAAGGCCAAGTCTCCCCTGATGCCGTAGAGGCGGCGCCGGTGTCAAACACTCACTTTGGGATGCCCGGCGGCATTGAGGGTGCTGATCTGGGTATTGAGGGTGCAGAAGTCGTAAATGATGCCGATGAGGAGGCCGCCGCCGGTGAAGAGGTAGAGGAGGCCGGTGCCCCATTTGCCCATGTAAAAGCGGTGCACTCCGAAGACGCCGAGGAAAGTGAGGAAGATCCAGGCGAGCGAGTACTCGAGGCGTCCGGGCACAAACCTGCGATCGGCCTCGCGGTCCATGCCGGGGATGAGAAACAGGTCCACCAGCCAGCCTATGAGGAAGAGTCCACCGGTGAGGAACCAGAGGACGCCGGTCTTGGGCTTGCCAAAGTAGAAACGGTGCGCGCCCGTGAAGCCGAAGATCCAGAGGAGGTAGCCCACGAACTTGTTGTGCGTGGAAGGCAGAGTGATGTTGTTCATGACACCCCCATCATCATGCCATGGACGCTGCTGGCGATTGCAAGAATGCTCCATTTTCGCAATCGGGCGGCGCTGGACAAAGCAGCGAGAGACCGACTAGGCTAGGCGCTGTCATGAACATCAATGATCTTGTGTTTACAGGCTTCAACCGGCGAGTGGCCGCGCTGAAGCGCCAGACAGGGGAGATCGTCTGGCAGTGGCAGGCCTCCAACGGCATGTCTTATGTGAGCCTGCTGCTGGATGGCGGCACGCTGATCGTCTCGGTGAACGGCTACATGTACGGGCTGGATGCGGCCACCGGAAACCAGCTGTGGTACAACCCGATGACGGGCTTTGGCACCGGGGTGGCGGCGCTGGTTTCAGCGAATGGGATGAGCTGCAATCCGATGGCGGCGGCCTCGCATGTGGCAAACAGCTCCAGCTGATCGCTCCCAGCGATGGCAAAAAAAGAGGCCGCTTTGCAGCGGCCTCTTCGTGGAGTGTTGTGTGGAGCGATGAGGCTTAGGCAGCAGGGGCTGCTTCGGCCTCGGCCTTGGCAGCAGCGTCCTTTTCCTTCATGGCGGCCTTGCGGCTCATCTTGATGCGGCCCTTGTCGTCGATGCCAATGCACTTGGCGGTGACGACATCGCCGGTCTTGACGACGTCTTCGGTCTTGTTGACGCGGAAGTCGGCGAGTTCGCTGATGTGGATGAGGCCGTCCTTCTTGCCGCCGAGGTTCATGAAGGCACCGAAGTTGGTGGTGCTGACGACTTTGCCTGTGTAGGTCTTGCCGACTTCGATCTCCTGGGAGGTGCCGCTGATCATCTCGACGGCGCGCTCGATGCCTTCCTTGCGGCTGGCATAAACGTACACCGTGCCGTCGTCCTCGATGCTGATTTCGGCACCGGACTCGGCCTGGATGGCCTTGATGTTCTTGCCGCCAGGGCCGATGAGCTCACCGATCTTGTCCGGGTTGATCTTGATGATCTCGATGCGCGGGGCATAGGGGCTGAGGGGCTTCACTTCAGCGATGGCCTGGGCCATGGCGGAGAGAACCTGCGTGCGGCCTTCCTTGGCCTTGACGATGGCTTCTTCGAGGATGCTCAGAGGGATGCCGGGGAGCTTGAGGTCAAGCTGGTAGCCGGTGACGCCTTCGGAGGTACCGCAGAGCTTGAAGTCCATGTCGCCGAAGTGGTCTTCGCTGCCGATGATGTCGAGCAGGGTGAGGTAGCGCTTCATGTTGTCGCCTTCGAACTCGGTGACGAGGCCGACGCTGATACCACCGACGGGGCGCTTGATGGGCACGCCTGCATCGAGGAGGGCCATGACGCCGGAGCACACGGAGGCCATGGAGGTGGAGCCGTTGGACTCCATGACTTCACTGCTCACGCGGATGGCGTAGGGGAAGGTTTCCTTCGGCGGGATGACCGGCTCGATGGAGCGCTCTGCAAGAGCGCCGTGGCCGATTTCACGACGGTTCTGACCACCGAAGCGGCCGGTTTCACCGACGGAGAACGGAGGGAAGTTGTAGTGAAGGATGAAGCGCTTGGTGTCAGGGCCACCGGCGTAGGTGTCCATTTCCTGAGCTTCGTCAGCCGGAGCAAGAGTGGCGATGGCGAGGGCCATCGTTTCGCCGCGGGTGAAGCTGGCGGAGCCGTGGGTGCGGGGAAGCACGGAGGCTTCGCCGGAGAGGGGGCGGATCTGGTCGATGCCGCGGCCGTCGCAACGGTTCTTCTTGTCGAGGATGGAGATACGGAAGGCTTTCTTCTGGAGGTAGTCGAAGGCCTGGCTGATTTCGAAGCCGGTGGCTTCGGGGAACTTGGCCTTGATGGCAGCTTCCACTTCGTCCTTGAGAGCACCGACGGCTTTGCCACGGGCGACTTTGGAGGGGGTGTAGAGAGCGCCTTCGATGCGGTCGCCGGCGACGGCGTAGGCGATTTCGAGGAGTTCGTCCTTCACCAGCATGAGGGGGACTTCGCGCTTGGCTTTGCCAGCGAGCTTGGTGAGCTCTTCCTGGGCGGCGACGATCTTGGTGACTTCGCCCTGGGCAAAGTGGAGGGCTTTGACGAACTCGGCTTCGGGAAGCTCGTTGGCGGCACCTTCGATCATGATGACGTCGGTCTTGTTGCCGACGTAAACGAGGTCGAGGTCGCTATCAAGGCGCTGGCTCTGGGTGGGGTTGATGATGAACTCACCATTGATGCGGCCGATGCGCACGGCACCGACAGGACCTGCGAACGGAATGTCCGACACGCAGAGCGCGGCGGAGGCACCGTTCATGGCGCAGATGTCCGGATCGTTCTCACCGTCTGCGCTGAGCAGGATGGCGACGACCTGGGTGTCGTAGTAGTAGCCTTTCGGGAAGAGCGGACGCAGAGGGCGGTCCGTCATACGGCAGGTGAGGATTTCCTTTTCCGTGGGGCGGCCTTCGCGCTTGAAGTAACCGCCGGGGAAGCGGCCGGCTGCGGAGGCTTTTTCCTTATACTCAACGGAGAGGGGGAAGAAGTCCTGACCGTCTTTCACTTTCGTGGCGGAGACAGCGGTGACGAGGACGATGGTGTCGCCGAGGCGGACGGTGACTGCGCCGTCAGCAAGTTTGGCAAACTTGCCGGTTTCGATTTCGAGGGTTCCAGCACCGAGCTGGATTTTCTGTGTATGGATGGCCATAGGTTGGCTTGTGTTGTGTGTTTGGTTTGGGTGAAAGGCAGAGTCCAGGCTTTAGCCTGGCGGCGGCGTGCGTGTGCACACCATGCAGCATGATTTATCGGCCACGTGCCGACATGCGTGTAACAAGCCTGAAAACGGAAAAAGGGTGATGCTTGCGGCATCACCCTCATGAAATTCCGATTAGCGGCGGAGGCTGAGGCTCTTGAGGAGCTTCTGGTAGCGCTCGTTGGCAGTCAGCTTGAGGTAGTCAAGCAGCTTGCGACGACGTGCAACCATCTGAAGAAGGCCGCGACGTGTGGAGTGATCCTTCTCATGCTTGGCAAGGTGCTGCGTGAGATCGTTGATCCGCTTCGTCAGGAGAGCCACCTGGACGTCGGCGCTGCCGGTGTCTTTGTCGTGGATCTTGAAGGAGGTGGAATCGATGGTGGTGGCTTCGCTCATGGTTCTTTAAATAATGACCGGACTACTTGTCAGGCGGTGTGTGATTCTGGGATGTGGGGCTGCGAAGGAACCATAAAGCCTCCTTTTGGCAAGAGGAAGTTTAGTAGAGTTTTGCTGGAGGAAGTAAGCAGTTGTTAACAATTTGCGGGGTTGTTGACAGTGATTTGTCGGGGGGAGCCACCGGAGAATGAGGCGTAGCGGCCACTATTCGAATTTCCACAAATCGGCATGGGGGATTTTTCGGCCACTTGCCAGCAAGGGTATTCGCATGCACTGAAAGCGCCCCTTCCACACTATTATGTCACGTAAGTACACCCTCGCAGTCCTCCCCGGAGATGGCATCGGCCCTGAAGTCATGGCCGAGGCGCTCAAAGTTCTCGACGCCGTCGCCGCCCGCTCCGGCATCCAGTTTACCTACAACCACCAGCTCGTGGGTGGTGCTGCGATCGACGCCGTGGGCAAGGCCCTGCCTGCCGAAACCGTGGCCGCCTGTGAAGCTGCCGACGCCATCCTTTTTGGCTCTGTGGGTGGTCCGAAGTGGGAAAAGCTGCCGCCGAACGAGCAGCCTGAGCGCGGCGCCCTGCTGCCCCTGCGCAAGCATTTCGGCCTCTTTGCCAACCTGCGCCCCGGCATCTGCTACCCTGCCCTGACCTCCTCCTCGCCGATCCGCCCCGACCTGGTGGAAGGCGGATTTGACGTGCTGTGCGTGCGTGAACTGACCGGCGGCATGTACTTTGGCCAGCCGAAGAGCCGCACGACACTGCCGGATGGCGACATCGAAGTGATCGACACCATGGTCTATAAGAAGAGTGAGATCGTGCGGATCGCGCATGTGGCGTTCAAAGCTGCGCAGCTGCGCCGCAAGCACGTGACCAGCGTGGACAAGGCGAATGTGCTGACGAACTCCGTGCTGTGGCGCGAGACGATGGTGGAAGTGGCCAAGGAATACCCGGATGTAACGCTGGCCCACCTTTACGTGGACAATGCCGCGATGCAGCTGATCAAGGCGCCGCGCAGCTTTGACGTGCTGGTGACGGAGAACCTCTTTGGTGACATCCTGAGCGACGAGATGGCCATGATCGCAGGCTCTCTGGGCATGCTGGCCAGCGCCAGCCTGGGCAAGCCGAAGGGCGACGGCCTCTACTTTGGCCTCTTCGAACCTTCCGGCGGCACCGCCCCGGACATCGCCGGCATGGGCATTGCCAACCCCATCGCGCAGATCCTTTCCTCCGCGCTGCTGCTGCGCTTTGCACTCGGCCTGGAAGCCGAGGCCGCCAGCATCGAGTCCGCCGTCAAGAAGGTGATCGACAGCGGCCTGCGCACGGGTGACATCTTCAGCGGCGCCTCGGGCACCAAGAAGGTGAACACGAAGGAGATCGGCGAGGCGGTGATTGCCGCGCTGTGATTCCACCGAGGTCCTGAGCCACATTTCGCACCGGATGGCAACACAGCCACCGGTGCGTTTTTTTTTTACCACCTGTGAAGTGACAAGGACAGAGGAAGCTGCATCCGCCCCCCCAGCGCACTCACTCAAAGCGATAGCCTGCACCCCGTACGGTGGTGATGATTTTGGGCTCAAGCGGGTCCTGCTCGATCTTGCGTCGAAGCTGCGAAATATGCTGGTCCAAGGCGCGGCTGCTGGGGAAAAAATCCACGCCCCATGCCTCATCGCAAATGGTGTTGCGGTCCACGACCTGACCGCGCCGCTCATGGAAGATGCGCAGCACTTTCACGTCCCGAGCCTGAAGCCTGATGAGCTTGTGCCCGCGATAAGCACGCAGCTCAGCCGGGACGACGCGCAGGTCGTGCATTTCAAAAGGCTGCTGATTTGAAGGTGACTCAAGGAGCCAGCCGCAGCGCCTGACAATGGCGGCGATGCGTGCCAGCAGTTCCGGAACGCCGAAGGGCTTGCTGAGAAAATCGTCGGCACCGAGTTCCAGACCAAGGACGCGGTCCACCTCCTCCGACTTGGCGCTGAGGAAGAGAACCGGCACACGTTTGTCCACCTTTCGAATAGCCCGGCAGACATCGTAGCCGTTCATCCCGGGCATCATGATGTCGAGACAGACAATGTCTGGCTCTTCGTTTTGAAAGGCTCCCAGCGCCAGCTTTCCATCTGCCGCCGTCGTCACATGATGCCCTGCGCGCACCAGCGCCAGACGAAGGCCTTCCCGTGTGCGGGCATCATCTTCAGCAACCAGTATGTTCATGCGTGAGATATGACATTTGAATTTGTCTGTGCGAGGGGCAGGCTGAGAACGAAACAAGCGCCGTGAGCCATCTCCACCATCTCCAGAGAGCCCCTCTGGGCGACGGCCAAAGCACGAGCGATGCTCAGTCCCAGCCCGGTGCCTGACACGCCCTCCGTGAGATCGTTTCTGGAGCGGTAGAAGGCTTCAAAAACACGAGGCTGATCCTGCTTTGAAACACCGGGGCCATCATCGCGCAAGCTTAGCTCCGCATGGTCAACATGCACCCGCAGACTGATGACCACCTGCGTGGCCGATGTGGCGTATTTTTCGACATTAGAGAGCATGTTTCCAAGGATCTGCTCCACGGCATCTGCATCAAAGCAGACGGACTGAACGAGCGTGTCCTCCATGATGATGGCGATGTTTTTACGAGCCAGCAGCGGACGCCAGATCTCCACGGCACGGAGAACGACTGCGGCCAGATCTCCGGCAACAGGGTGAAGGCCCAGCGATCTCTTTTCATGCCGAGCGAAGGTGAGCACGTTGTGAATCATCCGGCTGAGGCGGCTGGTTTCCTCCTCGACCACGTCCAGCATGGAGTTCGCCTCCACGCCTGCGGACTCGCGGGCCAGATCCAAATAGAGGCGTATGTTTGTGAGTGGTGTTTTGAGTTCGTGGGACACCTGATTGACAAAGCTGACACGATGCGAGGCCTCCCGCAGATCGCGCTGGTAACTGAAGCAAAGCAGAAGCCCCACCGAGGCGAACAAGGCGGCCAGCCCGCCAAAACCGAGAAGATATGCCCCAACCGCAGGAGCCTGTGCAGATGCAGGTGACGCAAAGAACTGCCAATGCCAGTGCTGCATGGGAAAAGCACAGGCAAGTGTGACAAGAGCCGGCATGTTTGTCTCCGGATGGAAGGCGCCCTGCTGCATCAAGATTTCGCCATCAGCGGAGACGAGCCGCACACACCCGGCAACGCCACCTGCCCCAAGGCCGCCAATGAGCCTGCTGAGGAAGGCCATGCGCTCGATTTCAAAGCCGGTGATGGATTCATCCGCATGGCGCCGCCAGTACAACCAGTGCGGACCATCCTGATGATACCATGTGTGCCAGCCCTGAGCGGCCCCCGTGCGCACCTGAAGCCGCCCCGCTGTCTCATCCTGCTGCGTGGCCCCGAGCATGGTGCCGCGGCTCCAGATCGTATTCGTGCCCTGCAAAAAGTCCCGATCATCGTCTGACAGAAGATCAGGCCTGCCAGAGTCTGGAGTCCGGAGTTTGCCTGATTTCTCCACATGGAATGCGGCCCTGATGAGCGGCTGCTTTGAAGACAGTGCGCGCAGAGCCGCCTCGTTCATTCCAGCGCTGGTCAACCACTCATGCGACTTTACCTCCATGGCCTGGAGGCTGTGCTCCAAATTCTGCTGCCATTCCTGAAGTTCAAGCAGCGCCTGGGACTTCTGCTTCAACTGCCACTCGTCCGCCTCTCTCAGCCAGAAAAGCCGCCCCAGCCATCCGATCAGCCCCAGTGGCAGAACCACCAGGGCCAAAAGCAGGATGACAAGACGGCCGGACATGAGCGAGGAAAAGTCGAGATCACCTCCCACCGGAGGGTTTAAGAATAATGGTGCCGCTGGAAGACTGCGGAAGGCTCATGATGATGGCCGCAGGCTGCTGACCGAGGTGAATCCCCAGCCCAGCGGGCGCGGATGGAAGTGTGATCGTAGAATTCAACTGAGGCACGTTGACCGCCTGACTACCATTCAACGCAGTGACATTCGACGTGGTGTTGCTTGAACCATTCTGCGTCAGGGTGGCATTGGCCATGGTCTGGCCTGCATTGCGGTAAGCCTGCCATGATTCGCTTCCAGCATTGCTGCCGAGAGTGTAGTTGGCATTTCCCTGGATGTACAACTCGGGAGAGCGGTACTTCTGCCCCAGCAACTGCAGCGTTCCGGCATTTTCGAGGAAGAGCTTTTCCGCCTCTTTGGTCTTTCCTTCGTCACTGAGCTTCACTGCGATCATCTGCCTCTCCACCCCGATTTGCTTTGCCACCTCGACCAAGATGGGTGTGCTGGCAGAGGATTCCACCTCCTTGTCATCGTTCACCCGTGTCGCCTTCATGCTGGCAAGAACCTGCTTTGGCGTGCTCTCATCATTACGACGGTAGATCACCTCCACATTTCCAATGAGCTGGGTGGTGCTGACTTCTCCCGCAGGAACATCCACTTCAAGGAGCACATATTTCTCCTGTCCGGCCCGCAGCTGATTCATGGCCACCTCCACCGAGCCGCCACGGATGCTGGCATCGCGCCCCAGCACTCGAACCGGGCGCACGCCCTCAGGGCACTGGATTTTCACGCGCATCTCCTGGGCCACCACGGAGAGAATGTCTCCGAACTCCTCGGTGAAGACGGAGGCGAGGTCGCCAGGCTCCTTGATAAAGGCGTGGTTGCCATCGCTGTGCTGCGCCAGCTGGGCGAGCAGCTTTTCATTGTAGTCCAACCCGAGGCCGAGGGTAGTCACCGAGATGCTCTCCTTTGCCAGTGAAACGCCGTAACGCCCCATTTCATCTGCGGATGCCGGGCCTACATTGGCAATGCCGTCTGAGAGGAGCACGATGCGATTCACCATCTGCGGGGTCTTGAACTTGCGGAGCTCGTCTGCCGCGCGGCTCAAGCCTGCAAACAAGGCGGTACGACCACGTGGCGTGATGCGCTGAATAGCGGCGACGACGTCCGCCTGGTTTGTCAGCTTGGTGGCGGGAACGACTGACTCAGCACCGTCATCAAAGGTGACCACGGATATGATGTCGTCACCACCTAGGCGCTGCAGTGCCTCGACCGCCGCCTGCCGTGCGTGCTCTATTTTAGGTCCTGACATGGACCCGGAGCGGTCCAGCACGATGGCGACATTCACCGGCTGGCGTGCGGGCTTTTCTTTTTGATCCAGCCCGACCAACCCGACTTTCAGATAGGTTTTGTACTGCTTTTGAGCAGGGATCCTGGGATGGGCGAGGTCAACGCGAATCTGGATGGGATCGCCTGACCAGCCCAAGGCCGGAAAGTCCAGCAGGATGATCAAGCATAATAGGAAGAGGACTGTGTGCGTTTTCATGGCTGATACGATGGGTTGATGGTTTGTGTTGGAGAACAAACCACCATGCCCACGGCATGAAATCCTGAGTCAACGCACGGTGACATCTCTGTAATGTTTCGGTAACGATTTTACCAAAACACCACCCGAGATTTCAACCATTAACCACGTTCACCGGCTGGCCAGCCAGAAAGGCTTTCAGATTGGCGGCGGTGATGTCGATGAGGCGGGCGCGGGATTCGCGGCTGGCCCAGGCGACGTGTGGGGTGATGAGGCAGTTTTTGGCGGTGAGGAGCGGATTGTCTGCCTTGGCGGGCTCGACGGAGAGGACATCGAGTCCGGCTCCGGCGATGCGGCCTTCGTTGAGGGCTTTTGCCAGCGCGGGCTCGTCGATGAGGGGACCGCGACCCGTGTTGATGATCATGGCTTCTGGCTTCATGAGGGCGAGGGTGCGTTCGCCAACGAGGTGCTTGGTGGCATCCGTGAGCGGACAGTGGAGGCTGATGACGTCGGACAGGCGGAAGATGTCGTCGATCTCAGCGGCGGTGACACCGGCTGGAGGCGGCTCTTTCCAAGTGCGCTTGGAGGCGAGGACTTTCATGCCGAAGGCGACAGCGATGCGTGCGACGGCGCTGCCGATCTCGCCATAGCCGATGATGCCGAGGGTGCGGCCAGAGAGCTCGATGATGGGATGATCCCAGTAGGCAAAATCGGGGCATTTGACCCAGCCGCCGTCTGCAACGCTCTGTGCGGCATGGCCGACGTGGTTGGTCATTTCAAGCATGAGGGAGATGACGTGCTGAGCGACGGCGGGGGTGCTGTAGCCGGGAACATTGGTGACGATGATGCCGCGCTCCTTGGCAGCGATGACATCGACGATATTGAAGCCGGTGGCGGTGACGCCGATGTATTTCAATGCGGGGAGAGCGGCGATGATTTCGCGTGTGAGGGGGGCTTTGTTGGTGATGACGATCTCGGCACCGGCACAGCGGGCGACGGTTTGATCCAGGGGAGTGCGGGCATGAACCTCGCATGAGGCGATGGCTTCAAGGGGCTGCCAGGAGAGATCGCCAGGATTGGCGGTATGGGCGTCGAGGAGAACGATTGTCATGAATCAACACCCTATGCCGACGATTTGGCGGTGCTCCACTCAAATTCTGCCGGTCGAAACACCGCCACGGTGGGGACAAGAATCGTGCAAGACAGAGTCCGTTTAGCACGCATACTCACCCCCACAACCCAACTCCCCCACCCAGATGCGTCCCCTGCTCGTCTCCCTGCTGTCCATTGCCTGCCTGTTTGCCGTAGCCGCAACGACTGAACCGGTGAAGCCGCTGAAGGTGCTCATGATCACGGGCGGCTGCTGCCATGACTATGAAAACCAGAAGCTCATCCTGAGCGAGGGGCTGAGTGCACGGGCCAATGTGGAATTTACCATCGTGCATGAGGAAGGACCGGATGGGAAGAAGGACAAAACCCACAAGATCTCGATCTATGAGAAGGACAACTGGGCAGAGGGCTATGACGTGATCCTGCACAACGAGTGCTTTGGCGGAGTGGAGGACGTGGCGTTTGTGGAGCGGATCGCGAAGGCGCACTACAACGGAGTGCCTGCGGTGATGCTGCACTGCTCCACCCACAGCTACCGTGCGGCCAAGACGGATGAGTGGCGCAAATGCCTGGGCCAGACCTCGATGAGCCACGAGAAAAACCGTGACCTGCTGGTCAAAAACATCGCCGCCGAGCACCCTGTGATGAAGGGTTTCCCAGCCGAGTGGATGGACGCCAAAGATGAGCTCTACAAGAATGAAAAGCTCTGGGAGAACTTCGTTCCTCTGGCCAAGGCCTATGGTGAAGACACCAAGCAGGACCACAACGTCGTCTGGGTGAACGAATACGGCAAAGCCAAGGTTTTTGGCACCACACTGGGCCACGGGAATGAAACGATGCAGGCACCGGTCTATCTGGACCTCGTAGCCCGCGGCCTGCTGTGGGCCTGCGGCAAGCTGGGTGAAGACGGCAAGCCTCTGCCAGGCTATGAAGCCAAGCAGAAGTAAGTCCGGCTAGGATTTCAGCACCTGAGCCAGGGTCTTGAGCAGGGTGTCGGCGGAGTAGGGCTTGGGGATGAAGTGAGTCACCCCAGCCTCCGCTGCCCTGGCCAGCATCTCTTTGCTGCCCAACCCGCTGGCGGCAATGATTTTAACTTCTGGTTTTACGCGTTTCAGGACCTGAATGGTGGCCATTCCATCCATCACGGGCATCATCATGTCAGTAAGCACCACGGCGACTTCGCTCTGCCTGGAGGTAAAGAGAGTGGATGCCTCGACGCCGTCTGCGGCCAGCAGAACACGGTAGCCAAAGGCTTCCAGTGTTTGATGCAGGATCTCCCTGACAGAGTCCTCGTCGTCCACAACGAGGACGAGCTCTCCATTGCCTTGTGGGATCTCGGCTTCCACGGGCTGTGCCTCCTGAACAGACACCGCATCGTGCGCCGGCAAATAGATCTGGAATTTGGTGCCTTTTCCGACCTCGCTCTGAACGCGCAGGAAACCGTGATGCCCCTTGATGATGGCCAGCGAAGTGGAAAGCCCAAGGCCGGTGCCCTTGCCCAGCTCCTTGGTCGTGAAAAACGGCTCATAGATGCGTTCCAGCACCTCTGGCGGCATGCCTGCGCCGCTATCCTCCACCTCAATGAGCACGTGCGGGCCATACCCTGCCTCGGCATCAGCACCGTTTGGCTGCTCATTCAGGATGACATTGCCAGCAGAAAGCCTGAGAACACCACCGCCAGGCATGGCATCACGAGCATTCACGCAGAGATTCAGCAGCACCTGATGGAGCTGAGTCGGGTCTCCCTGCACCGCCCAGAGATCTGCTGGAATGCGGCTTTGCACCTGGATGTTTTTCAGAAAGGTCTCGTTGGCGATTTTTTCGATCTCCCTGAGCAGGCGCCCCACCTTGACCTCCAGCTGTTTTCCTTCCACCCCCCTGGCAAAGGAAAGCACCTGCTGCACCATGTCGGCACCACGTCTGGCACTGCTTTCGATCGAGGTGAGAATGCCCAGGCGCCGGTCATTGGTCTCCTGAAGCTTCAGCAGCTCGATGGACATCATGATGGGGGTGAGCACGTTGTTGAGATCATGCGCGATGCCGCCTGCCAGCGTGCCGATGCTCTCCATGCGCTGAGCGCGGAGAAGCTGAGCCTCCACCTGCTTGCTCTCGGTGATGTCCTCGGCCGTGCCGACAATGCGCAGAACGTTTCCATGCGAGTCACGAACCGGGAAGGCCCTGTCGTGGATCCACCTCAGGCTGCCGTCCGGCCGGAGGATGCGATAGCGCTCGTCATATTCACCGCGCGGCCTTTTAACTGCAGCCGCCCGTGAGATGCGCTCGCTGTCATCCGGGTGCACGGCTTCCAGCCAGCTGGAAGGATCTGCATACAAGCTGGCACAAGTGCGGTGCCAGATGGCCTCATAAGCCGGGCTGACGTAAATAATTTCTTCTCCGCCGGGGTCCGTCATCCAGAAGACCTCCTCAATGGTTTCTGCAAACTGGCGGAAGCGTTTTTCGCTTTCTCGCAGCGATGTCTCCGCCTGCCTGCGCTCCACACTTTCCAGCGCGAGCGACACAAGATTGGACATTGCCAAGGCGAAGGTTTTTTCATCCGCCGTCCATTCCCGCGGAGTGCGGACGTGCTCCATGCACAGCACGCCGGTTCGAACCCCGCCGACCACGATGGGCACATCCAACATGGAGCGGATGCCATATGGAATGAGGTAGTTTTGTGCAAAGCAGCTTGTGCTCGGGTCTGTGAGAGCGTCGTCTGCGCTTACCATTTCCAGGTCCACCAGGGCACTGAAGTATGCGGGATAGTCCCTGGCACTGAGAACATCGCCGGAAGAATGCCGCCCCTCCTCCCACTCAAAGAGATCGACGCAGCGGATGGCGGAACGGTCACTGTTGTAGCGCCAGATGCTCACACGGGAAACACTCAGAGTCAGGGCAGCACCTTCGGCAATTTTGCGGAGCAGAAGCAGGGCGTCCTCCGCCTCCCTGCCCAGATGGCGGGTGAGCTCAATCAACGTTTTGCGCTGCCTGATGAAGCGTTTGTCGGCCTCTCGCAGCTCCGCCTCCCGCCGGCTGATGCCGAGGGCAAAGCCAATGTCCGCCGCAAGCTCATTGAGAAGGGACATCTCATCCGCGTCAAAAAATTCCGCCGTGGCGGCATAGAGGTTGAAGACCCCGATTGTTTTTTCTCCAATCTTCAGGGGCAGCGCAGCCATCGAAAGATAGTTCTGACGCAGGGCATCCCCACGCCATCCGGCGGCGAGATCATCATGCTCGATGTCATTGCAAATAGAGGCCTCGCCAGTCTGCAGCGCATGTGCCGTGAAAGCACAGCCCTGACAAGAAGCCCCCGAATCATTGATCATGGGCTCAAGCCTGCCCAAAATTTCCTCCGAGGCCCCGGCGTGAGCGGCTATCTGCAGCCGCCCTGAGTCACCCTCCACCAACCCGATCCAAGCCATGCCAAAAAAGCCTTTTTCGACTGCTATGGCACATGATGCAGTGAGCAGGGCATCGGCGTTTTTTTCCCGCACGATCGTCTCGTTAATGCCGCTGAGGACCGCATAAAGCCGGTTGAGCTGCTGGATCCGCTGCTCGGCCTTTTTTCTCTCCGAAATATCCTGGATTTGTGAGACAAAAAAGGCTGGAACCCCCTGCTCATCATCCACCATGGCGACACTGAGAAGCACCCAGACGATGGAGCCGCTTTTATGCAGATAGCGCTTCTCCATCTGATAGCTTTTGATTTCGTGGCGGAGCGTCTTGTGCAGATTCTCCAGGTCGAGCTCAAGGTCGTCCTTGTGGGTAATGTCTTGAAATGAAGCCGTGAGGAGCTCGGACTCCGAGTATCCCACAATATCACACAGGACGCGGTTGACCCGGAGAAAGCGCCCATTCAGGGACACAATGGCCTTGCCGATCGGAGCATTTTCAAACGCAGCGGCAAAAGTGGCCTCACTCTCACGCAGGGCCTCTTCTGCGCGCTTTCTTTCAGTGATGTCCTGAACAGTTCCAAAGCAGCATGCCGCCCTGCCATTTTCATCATGCTGAATCTCCACCTTGACCACAACATGTGCGACCTGGCCATCCGCACGCAGAGCACGATACTCGAAGGGAGCGATCACCATGCCCGGCCTGGCATTCATCAACTGAGCCTGATAGGCGTCATGCGCGGCACGATCCTCCTGGTGAACCATTGCCAGCAGCTTCTCATAGTTGAGGACAACCGACTGCGGCCGCAGTCCAAAAATGCGATACAATTCATCAGACCACTTTATGCTGCCGTCGGCGGTCGTGTATTCCCAGCTGCCGATGTGGCTGATGAACTGGGCACGCCCCAAGTCGGCGCTGACCTTGGCCAGCTGGGCCTCGGTGCGTTTGCGCTCGGTGATGTCCACGAAGGTGGCGACGACGTGCGGCTCCCCTTGGAATTCAATGGTCTCCAGGCTGGCAATGACCTGGGAAACGCCGCCCTGGCGGTTTCTTAAAACGAGCTCCACATCACGTGCAGACCGGTTTTTTTCTGAAGCAAGGTGCAGCGTGCCTGCAGCAGCCTCATCGAAAACGGACAGCTCGACCAGCGTGCGCCCGACCGCCTCATCACGCGTCCATCCGAACAGACCGGCAAACGCCTCATTCACTTCCACCAGCCGCTGATCGCGCACGCGCCCGATGATCAACGCCACCGGCGTGGAGCGGAATGCCTGGATCAGGCGCGTTTCGCCCTCTCGCAGAATTTCCTGGGCCTGTTTGCGTGCGGTGATGTCTTCTGTAAAAAAGATGACGCCGCCGATGGAGCCGTCCGCCTGACGCCAAGGCTGAATTTCCCAGCGAATCCAATCAGTCCTGCCATCACTGCGCAGGAAAGCCTCTTCATCACATTTCATGACCTCGCCAGAGAGGCAGCGCTGATGAATGGCCTTCCAGTGCGGCGGAACCTCAGGAAAAACATCGTAATGACAACGGCCCACGACTGAGGTTTCGCCCAGGCGGTAATCCTGCATCCATCGTCGGCTTACGACGAGGTAACGCAGCTCACAATCCAGCATGGCGATGGCGGCAGGACTGTGCTCGGCGTAGAGGCGAAGCTGCTCCTCGCGCACTCTCAAAGCATGTGTGCGCTTCAGCACCTGGCCGCGCAGAACCCAGCTCCAGCCTATCAACATGACCACAAGCGCCGCTGCGATCATGACCCCATAGCCCAGACGGCGCAGCTGCCTGCCACCGACCAGAGTCTGGCCAAGCCAGCGGCGGTCTATCTTCGACATCCCGGATGTTCCCACCTCCTCAAACCCTTTCTCGATCATCTGCAACAGTGCTGCATTTCCCTTTCGGACCGCCCGGTGGAATTGCCCCTGGCTGATGGGTTCTGACATCTTGAAATCGGCCTCCAGGCCGTATTTGTGCAGGAAGTAGAGAACAGGAGGCTCGTCGGCGACAAAGACATTGACCTTGCGTTCCAGGGCGGCGGCGATGATGGCCTCGTAATTATTGTACAACTGCAGGGGAGTGATTCCGCCTCTCTGGAGAATCTGGACATCTGCATCTCCCGTCTTGGCCGCGACCGGAAAGCCTTTCAATGATGCCAGATCCGAGATGCCCGAGATCGTTGTGCGAAAAAAAATCGGCACTTTGATCGTGGCATAAGGCTTGGAAAAATCCAAATAGGCGGCACGCTCAGGGGTCAAAAAAGCACTGTCCAGGACATCGAATTCCCCGGCCTTCATCTTTTCCAGCGCCTTCCCCCAGTCCATCCCGTGGATTTCAGCCACCACACCTGTCTTTTTTTCCCAAGCACGCCACTGATCCACAGTGATGCCCTGCAGCACACCCGCGTCGTCACGAAAAACATAGGGGGGGTAGTTGTCGTCCGTGACAATGGTGATTTTTTGCCGTGAAGACTGCTGCTGGCCCAAAGCCCCCGAATGGAAGATGCCAAAGAAAAGAACCAGCGCCGGCAGAAAAGAAGCACAGTCCCAGGCAAGCCGGGGAAGAGCACCCAGCAGATAGCGTGCAGACAATGACCAGGAGTCAGTTTGCTCTGCCAGCCTGATGGCCAAGGCGCTGCCAGGAGCTGCAGCATGAATGGAAATGTCTGCCATGTGTAGGCTATTTCATTGAGTGCCTTTAGTCATCATAAAAGCAATTTACGCACCAGAACACGGTCTTCTAACGCTTTGAATTTCAGAGGGAATTTACACTTTCACTTTCATGCAGCAAGCGATCGAGCGTTTTTAACAGCGTTTCCGCGGTGTAAGGCTTGGGCAGGAAGTTTTTCACCCCGGTGCTGGCGGCTTTTTCCTCCATGCCTTCAGCGTTCATACCGCTGGCGGCAACAATGCAAATCTGCGGGTTCATGCGCATGAGCACCTGGATGGTGGCAGGGCCGTCCATCACAGGCATCATCATGTCCGTCAGCACGAGGACGATTTCGTCACGCCGCGAAGAGTACAGTGTGACAGCCTCGGCGCCGTCCGCCGCCAGCAAAACCCTGTAGCCAAAAGTCTCCAGGGTCTGCTTGGTGATCTGCTGCACGGCAGCCTCGTCATCCACCACCAGGATGAGCTCTCCGCTTCCACGAGGCAGGTCTGCATGCGCAGTCTGAGCCTCCCCAACTGACGCCGTCATATGGGCAGGAAGATAGACGTGGAATCTGGAGCCCTTGCCCACCTCGCTCTCCACACGCAGAAAGCCATGGTGGCTTTTGATGATGGCCAAAGAGGACGACAATCCAAGCCCGGTGCCTTTGCCAATTTCCTTGGTGGTGAAAAACGGCTCAAAAATGCGCTCCATGACCTCGGGTGGCATGCCACTGCCATTATCCTCAACCCGGATGTGAATGTATGGCCCAGGCCTGGCCCCCGCAGTCATGGCAGCACACTGCTCGTCCATCATCATATTTTGAGCGGACAACATGAGCGAGCCCCCGCCGGGCATGGCATCACGCGCGTTCACACAGAGATTCAGCAGGACCTGATGAATCTGAGTGGGATCCCCCTGCACAAGCCAGAGCCCCGATGCAACATCGCTGCGTACCGAGATGGTTTTCAAAAACGTCTCATTTGTGATTTTTTCGATTTCCCTGATCAGATGGCCGACCTGCACCGCGAGCTGCCTGCCTTCCACGCCCCTGGCAAATGAAAGCACCTGTTTGACCAGGTCAGAGCCGCGTTTGGCGCTGCTTTCAATGGTTCCGAGAATGCCTTGCTTCTGCTGATTTTTTTCCTGAATCTTCAGCAGCTCAATGGACATGACTATGGGGGCCAGCACGTTGTTTAGGTCATGCGCGATGCCGCCAGCCAATGTGCCGATGCTCTCCATGCGCTGCGCACGCAGGAACTGCTGCTCCAGATTTTTGCGCTCAGTGATGTCAGTATTGATTGAGAGTATGGACTTGGGGCGACCATGCCCATCCCTGATGAGGGTCCACCGCGATTCCACGATCACCCTGCGTCCGCTTTTGTCATGCTGCACCAGCTCACCAGACCACTCCCCTTGTGCCTCCAATGCTTTCATCACCACCATGAACTGAGCGATGTCCCGGTTGAGAAGCTCGCGCTGAGATTGATTCAGCACTTCGTTCATCTTCCAGCCGTAGAGCCGTTCGGCACTGCGGTTCCAATAAAGAATGCCAAAATTTTCCGGCGCACAGACGATGATGGCATCCTGCGCCTTGTCCAGGAGCGACGCCTGCTCACGGATCTTTTCCTCGGCCATTTTCCGCTGCGTGATGTCACGCATGATGCACTGCAGGTGACCATTTGGAAGAACGGTGGCGCTGACCTCCGCAGGAAACTGAACCCCGTTTTTGCGGCGGCAGCTCCACTCGCTTCGAATCACCTGCCCCTCGCCTAGAAGAGCCACCTCGCCGAGGATGCGCTGCATTTCGTCGTGGACCACAATGTCAGCAAATCCCTTCCCCAAGAGCTCCTCCCGTGAGAACCCCAGGAGCTGGCATGCTGCAGCATTCACTTCTAAAAGTCCGCCGGAGGTGTTTGACACCAAAATGCCTTCAGAAGCGGACTCAATCAGGGTGCGGAATTTGGCTTCGCTGGCGCGAAGAGTCATTTCAGCCTGCTTCCGCTTGGAAATGTCCTCGGAGAAAATGATGATGCCGCCGATGGAGCCGTCTGCCAGATGCCAGGGTCTGATCTCCCAGCGGATCCAGTCAATGGTGCCATCCGCGCGAACAAATTTTTCGTCTTCGCACTTTTCCACCTCCCCCGCCAGACATCGGCGATGATACTCGATCCAGTGTGGCGGGGTTTCTGGAAAAACCTCATAGTGGCTGCGCCCTACGATGGACTCCACCCCCAGGTGGTAATCCTCCATCCAGCGCAGACTTACGACGAGATATTTCATATCGCGGTCCAGCATGGCTATGGCGGCAGGGCTGTGCTTGACGCTAAGACGCAGCTGCTCCTCACGCTCCTGCAGCGCCCTGGTGCGGATTTTGACCTGGCCTGCGAGGATCCAGTTCCAGCTTAGCAGCAAAGTCACGAGAGAAACAACCGCAAGAGCGGCATAGCCCAGGCTGCGGAGATAAGGATGCTGGTCCACGGTCTGGCCGAACCATTTTTTTTCGATCACCGAGAGCTCTCTGACGCCAACATCTTCAAACCCCCTCTCCACCAGCCGCAGCATCTCCGGCATCCCTCTATGCACCGCACGATGGAACTCCCCAATGCTTACGGCATCCGTCATCCGGAACTCTGAGCTGATGCCCATTTTTTGGAGAAAGTACTGCGCGGGAGTCTTGTCCACAACGAACACATTGACCTTCTTTTCCAATGCGGCGGTAATCAGCGCCTCGTGGTTGTTATACAGCATCATTGGCGTGATGTTGTTCTCCTGAAGCAGCTTGACCACGGCATCTCCCAGCCTGGCGGCCACAGGAAAGCCGCGCAGAGATGGAAGGTCCTTCACTCCTGAAATGGAGGAACGGAAAAAGATGGGGGTTTCGATGGTGGCGTAAGGCTTGCCGAAATCCAGGAATGCCGCCCGTTCGTTCGTCTTCATGATGGCGTCGATGACATCAAACTCACCCGCCTTCATCCTGTGGACGGCCTCGTTCATATCCATGCCATGGATTTCCGCGGTGACCCCCGTCCTCTTTTCCCAGACTCTCCATTGATCAATGATAATGCCCTGGAGTCTGCCCTCCTCACTTCTAAAGGCATAAGGGGGGAAATTGTCATCCGTCACAACGCTGATTTTGCTCGGAGGAAGGGTGTCACGAGCGGAGATCTGCATGCCCAGTGAGAGCAGCACAGCCAGAAGCAGCCCGCAGCATTTTTTTAATGCTGAACCAGCCCTTGTTTGCATCCGGAAAGCACCTGCAATTCCAGCCGTTTGCAAACGCCAGATGACCTGTGAAGCCTCCATCACGCGCCAGATGGACTTTGTGCCCATGAAGAACTCATGTGCTGTTGGTTTGCCCGGGTAAAGGAATTCATTATCTTAAAAAGCAGGGGCGAGCTGGGTGCAGAGCACTGCGTTCAGCTTCTGCAGCAGGGTCTCTGCCGTGTAGGGTTTGGGGATGAAGTGTTTGACACCAGCATTCGTGGCCTTGGCCACCATGTCTTTCACGCTCAGACCACTGGCCGCGATGATGCGCACCTGGGGATTCATGCGCATGAGCACCTGGATGGTGGCAGGGCCGTCCATCACAGGCATCATCATGTCCGTCAGCACCACCGAGATCTGGTCTTTGTGTTCTGCATAGAGAGTGGATGCCTCCACGCCGTCGGCTGCGGGCAGAACACGGTAGCCGAATGATTCCAAGGTCTGTCCTGTGATCTTCCGAACGGCGTCTTCGTCATCGATGAGGAGCACGAGCTCCCCATGACCCCGAGTCATGACAGACTGCTCCGGGAGCGGCTGGTTTACGCCGCCTGCGAACGTCATCTGCGCAGGCAGATAGACCTGGAATTTCGACCCCTTGTCCAGTTCGCTGGAAACACGGATAAATCCATGGTGGCTTTTAATGATGGCCAGCGCGGAAGACAATCCAAGTCCGGTCCCCCTGCCCTGCTCCTTGGTTGTAAAAAAGGGCTCAAAAATGCGATCCACCACCTCCGGGGCCATCCCGGTTCCGGTGTCCTCAATTTCAATGAGAAGGAAGGGCCCGGGTTTGGCCCCGGAGATCATGGATGCGCACTGGGCATCCAGCTGATGATTGGAAGCTCTGATGCTGATGGTACCGCCGCCAGGCATGGCATCGCGTGCATTCACGCAGAGATTGAGCAACATCTGATGAATCTGAGTGGGATCTCCCTGAACCACCCATAGGTCCGCCGGAATCTGCGTGCAGACGCGGATGTTTTTTTCGAAGGTTTCGCTGGCGATTTTTTCGACGCCCTTGAGCAGATGCCCGGTCTGCACCTCCACCCGCTGGCCTTCCACGCCACGGGAGAAAGACAGCACCTGACGCACCATGTCCGCGCCGCGCCGCGCGCTGTTTTCAATGGTGGCCAGCACCCCCATGCGTGCTGGATCATGCTCATTGAGCTTGAGGAGCTCGATGGACATCATGATGGGTGTCAGGGCGTTGTTGAGATCATGGGCGATGCCGCCCGCAAGGGTGCCGAGACTCTCCATGCGCTGGGCGCGCAGCAGCTGCTCCTCCACTTTTTTGCGCTCGGTGATGTCTGTATTAATCACCAAAATGCTGCGAGGCAGGCCGGAGGCATCCTTGAGAAGAGTCCATCGCGCCTCCACCACAAGCCTGCGCCCATCCTTGGTCACCTGCTGAAGCTCCCCGTCCCACTCTCCGGACTGGATGACTTTTTCGCAGGCCTGCTGAAATGCGTCCGAATTCAAATCTTTGAGCTCGGTGCGCATACGGCCGACAGCTTCGCCAGCCGTCCAGCCATAGAGACGTTCGGCGCTTTTATTCCAATAGGTGACACGGTGATCAAGGCCGCAGACCATGATTGCATCCCTGGAGAGGTCGAGCAGAGAGGCTTTCTCAAACGCGATCTGCTGCGAGATTTCCAGTTCATGAGTGCGGAGTTTCACACGCTGTTCCAGCTCATGCATGTGCTGTTTGGATTCCTGCAGGAGGCGTGATTTTTCCGTCAGCGAAATGGCCAGCTGAAGCACCTCGATGATATCGAAGGGTTTTTTCAGGATGAGCATGCGGTCTCCCGGCATGATCTGATCCCGCACCTCATTCCACGAGCAGTCTGCGTAGGCGGTGCAGATGACGATCTGCATGTCAGGGCAGACCTGCCAGATCTGCCGGGTAGTTTCGATGCCGTCCCATCCCGGAGGCATGCGCACATCGACAAAAGCCATGGCGTAGGGGCGCCCCTCGGCCAGCGCCTGCTTGACCATCTGCAGCCCTTCCTCGCCCTGACTGGCGGCGTCAATGGCAAAGGTCTGAACTTGCCGGGTGGTGCCGAACAAAGCAGCCTCCACCTCATCCAGTGCGTCTCCGGCGATGTCTGCAGGTGCCAGGATTTTACGAAAATCATCGTGAATGGACCTGTTGTCATCAATGACCAGAATGCGCCTGCTGGCGCCTGTCGTGCTTGTGTTTGTCATGGTTGATTAATGCGCCAAGGGCAGTGTGAGAGTGAATGCGGCCCCCTGGCCGACGCCATCGCTGTGTGCGCTCAAGGTTCCGCCCATCTCCGTGGCGGCCAGCGCACCGCTGTGCAGTCCGAAACCATGCCCCATCTTCTTGGTGGTAAAGCCATGGGAGAATATGCGCTGGAGGTTTTCGGGAGGGATGCCGATGCCGTTGTCCACAACAGCGATCTCCAGCATTCCGTCTTTGTTCAGAGAAACTTTGACGGTCATGCGGCGGTCCCCATCGCTCTTGTGATCCAGCGCGTGCTTGGCGTTGCTGAGCAGGTTGACGAGAATTTGCATCACCTTATGCCTGTCCGTTTTAAGAGGAGGCACGGGAGCGATCTCACGATACACCTGAACTTCATGGCGGCTGAAGCTGGCTGCATTGATGCGGATGCTGTCTTCAATCAAATCCGCCACAGACAGAACCTCGACCACACCGGTACCGCGTGCATAGCGCTGCTGCATGGCCACGATCTCCTTGATGTGATCGATGTTTTTCTGCAGCATCTCCATCTCCTTGAGAATGGCCTGCTGAGGCTCTGCCAGATGCACGGCAAGCTTGAGCAGATAATCGGGCAGCATCTTCCCCCGAGGATCCGTGGTCAGGAAGGAAGGCAGGTCTGACTGGTGCTGCTGCAGCAGTTCGGCGGCATTTTTCAGGCCTCCAATTCTGAACTCCCTTACTTTGCCGGCGGCGAGTTCAGCTGAAACGCCCACGCTGTTGAGCACGTTGCCCACATTATGCAGCACACTGGTGGCGACTTCGGCCATGCCCGCCAGGCGGGAGGTCTCAAGCAGCTCCACCTGTGTTTTGTTCAGTTCGGCGGTGCGCTCCACGACCTGGCGCTCGATCTCCACATTGCTGCCCTCAAGCGTGGCGCGGCGCAGCGCGATCTCATGCATCTCCTGTCTCATTCTACGAATGGCCACAAACAGAATGGCGTCTTCGAAAAGCACCCAGGCGGCATGTTCAACCCAGCGCCATGAGCTGGCTGTCAACACGCCGAAGACGGACTGCGGCCAGAACAGACCGCGCATGAGATGATCCCCGGCCACGACAACGGTGGCGGTCGTCAGCACACGCCAATCCCGATAAAAAGCGATGAATGCCAGCGAACCAAAGACGTGGAAATGTGTCTCGATGCGACCTCCAGTCAGGTGAATGAGCAGTGCCGAGGTCAGCATCTGCGCTGCGGCAATGACATGACGTGTCAAAGCCTGACCAGGAAGCTTCCATGCAAGCCAGACAGGGAAACCCGTGATCACACCACCGAGCAGAAGCGCGGCCCAGATGTGGATATGCACCTGGCTGGAGTCTCCGATCCAGGTGCGGGGAGATATCCACAGAGCAGCAGCAATGCCAGCCAGCCACTGCACGATCATCAGCCTGGCGAAAAGCTGGTCTGTGTGGCTGTGGAGGTCATGCTCCGCCGCACGGAAAAGAACAGCCTCGCGCTTCTGCAGCGCCGATTTTGGCACGGGTGTCAGATGGACATCGGCATCGCACTGCGACATGGCGGTCAGCAGTTGTGATTTTTCATCCGCGGCACGAGGAAGCAAAGCTGCATGTTGGATCTCCTTGACTGCAGGCAGTGTATTGGCGGCTATGGCTGACATTGGGTGCATTCCTTTGTTTTTTGATCGCTGCTGAGAGCGCAGCCAAACACCGGCGTGCTGGCAGGGCTTTGTGAGCGGTTCTTGAGGAGATTGTTGATGGCATCACTGCCTGCGTTATCTCCAGCGTGGCCACGGGCCGGAGTGATCCCGCCATGAAAAAGCAGGCTGCCTGCGGCGTCATAAAGCAATGCCTGACCTGAAGTCATGGAATGAAAGAGAGCCGCCGTCTTACCCTCATGGTCCACATGCACTTCGACCCCAGGAATGGCGGCCGCAGTGTGCCAGAGATCGGTTTTCACCCATTCTGCATCGAGGCTCTCAGGCTGAATAAACCAAACGTGAACCGTGACCAAACCCTGGCAGCCGGCCATGAGCCGCTCCAGTTCCCCCAAAGTCGCACGAGAGCAGGGACAGTGTGGATGGAGGAAAAACACCAGCCTGGGCAGGGCAGAATCTCCGGGTGATGGCAAGGCCTCAGGCCAGTGTATTGGCGGCGAGCCGGGATCCCCAGCTGTTTGCGAATACCGGGCCATGACGAGACCGCCTGAGAGCACCACCAAGAGCCAGATCAAAGCTGCTATCAATGTCGATTTCCCAGCTCTCGGAGTATCGCCAGCGAGCATGGCTGACACCTCGTCAGGTGCTGGTGCTGAATGAAATGAGCTGGACTGGCCGGGGGTGAACACCCGAAAAGATAAGGGGTCACTTCAAAGCCCCCCAACTAAGCCATGCTTTATTTAATGGGAATGAACCGCTTAGCAGCCCGGAAATCAGGCTCCCAATATTGTCATTCCAGTCCAATCGCCATGTCATTCGACTCAGGGAGCGAACCGGCGGACGGGCTGCGCAGCGCCCTGTCTCCATTGAAGCTTTCACTGTGAGCATGCTTGTAGCCCGCAGGGTCCAAAGACTGCCAGAGGCGGTCTCGCCTTTCGCTGGAGCATGCCACCAGCATGAGCAAGGAGAGCAGCATGAAAGAAGGAACGCCTAGGGTGGTGAGTGAAGTGCGGAATTTCATCAGCAGTCGGGCTTGGAGTTATTTCTGACCGTAATACGCGCCCGGGCCGTGTTTGCGCAAATGATGCTTTTCCATGATGTGCGCAGGAATAGAGCCTATGGCCGGGTTTAGGGCAGATGCCCCCAGGGCCATGTGGGCGCACATTTCCAGGGCGATGCTGTTTTTCAGGGAATCCATGGCGCTTTTGCCGAAAGTGAAAGGCGCATGGTGGAGCTGCAAAACCGCCGGCATTTCAAGGGGAGAGAGCTGGAGCTCGCGCAAGCGCTCGACAATGGCAACGCCGGTGAAGTGCTCGTAGTCCTCAGCCACCTCGGCTGGAGTGAGGGCACGCACGACGGGCACCGTGCCATGAAAGTGATCCGCATGCGTGGTGCCGTAACAGGGAAGCTCCCGCCCGGCCTGTGAAAACATCGTGGCATGCAGGCTGTGGGTGTGGGTGATGCCGCCGATTTCCGGAAACTCGCGATAGAGCACAAGGTGGGTCTTTGTGTCTGAGGAGGGCCGCAGCTTTCCCTCCACCACCCTGCCTTCGAGATCGAGAATGACGATGTCCTCGGGTGTGAGCTCCAGGTAATCCACGCCGCTGGGTTTGATGGCCCAGTGTCCGGAGGCCCGGTCGATGCCGCTGACGTTTCCCCAGGTCAGGCGTACGAGCCCGCTGGGTTCCAGGGCACGGTTGGCTTCACAAACTTGTTCGCGGAGGTCTTGCAGAGTCATTCGTGGCATGAAAGCCAGAAGATCCTGCAATTCCACTAACATAAAACGTCCTTGGAGGCGTTATAACATTGATCCTTGAAGGTTGACGTGGAGAATTCCGCAGTTGACCAGTACCGTTTATTCACATGCCCCCCCCTGTCGCTCCTCCCGCCGTTCCTGATCAGGAAGCCATTTCCAAAGCCTCCTTCTGGGTGGCTCCGCTTCGCACCGAGATAGCCCGTGTGCTCGTCGGCCAGACGGCTCTGGTGGACAGGCTGCTGGTGGCGCTGCTGACCAACGGCCATGTGCTGCTGGAAGGGGTGCCGGGGATCGCCAAAACGCTGGCCGTGCGCACGCTCTCCGGTACGCTGAAGGCCAAGTTTCAGCGTATCCAGTTCACGCCAGACCTGCTCCCGGCAGATGTGATCGGCACCATGGTTTATCATCCGAAAGACGGAACCTTCACCCCGCGTCTGGGGCCGATCTTTGCCAATCTGGTGCTGGCGGACGAAATCAACCGCGCCCCTGCCAAGGTGCAGAGTGCGCTGCTGGAGGCCATGCAGGAAAGGCAGGTCACGATCGGTGAAAACACGCACATGCTGCCCGATCCCTTTATGGTGCTGGCCACGCAAAACCCAATCGATCAGGAAGGCACCTACACACTGCCTGAGGCGCAGCTGGACCGCTTCCTCCTGAAAGTGCGGGTCACCTACCCCACACCGGTGGAAGAACGCCAGGTGCTGGATGCCATGGCCACCTCCGCCCCCAAGCTGGATGTGAGCCAGGTGGCGGATGTGTCCGCCATCATCGCCAGCCGCGCGGTGGTCAACGCTCTCTTCATGGATGAAAAGATCCGCGACTACATCGTGGCCCTGATCCATGCCACCCGCCATCCAGAAACACTGGCCCCGCACCTGAAGCTGCTGATCCGCTGCGGTGCCTCACCACGTGGCACGATCAACCTTGCACTGGCCGCCAAGGCGCTGGCCTTCCTGAACGGGCGGAACTACGTGATCCCGCAAGACATCAAGGACCTGGCCCCCGACATCCTGCGCCACCGCATTCTGCTGTCTTATGAAGCCGAAGCTGAAGGAGTGACCACGGATGACGTGATCAGGACTCTCCTGGACAAGCTGCCGGTTCCTTAAACCGCCCACACTGTGAACCGGGAAACAGCGCAGAACGACAACGACGCCAGGCTCACGCGCATCCTCAAGCGCGTGAGACGGATCGAGCTGCTCACGCGCGGCATGGTGAAGGAAATGCTGGGGGGGCAATACCATTCGCGCTTCAAGGGGCAGGGCATCGAGTTTGATGATTTTCGCGAGTATCAGCCTGGAGACGATGTGCGCTTCATTGACTGGAACGTCACGGCGCGAATGAACGACCCCTTTGTACGCAAGTACGTGGAAGAGCGTGAGCTGACGGTGATGCTGTGCGTGGACGTCAGCAGCTCCGGAGACTACGGCAGCCAGGAGGACACCAAGCGCGAGCGCGCCGCTGAAATAGCCGCAGTTTTCGCCTTCAGCGCCGTGCAGAATCAGGACAAGGTAGGGCTGACGCTCTTCTCCGAGGCAGTGGAGCATTACCTGCCTGCCCGCAAAGGGGGACCGCATGCCATGCGCATCCTGCGCGACATCCTGAACAACGAGCCTGAAAAACGCGGCACCGACATCAAAGCCGCCCTGGACCTGGCGCTGGAGCGCATTGCCCACCGGGCACTGATCATTCTGGTGTCCGACTTCATCACTCCAGACCGCTCCTGGGAGAAAAGTCTGCGTGCTGTCGCCGCCAAACACGATGTGGTGGCGGCCCAGATCCTGGACCCGCGCGAGGTCACCCTGCCTGAAGCTGGCAGGGTGTGCCTGGAGGATCCCGAAACGGGCGAGCAGTTTTTGGTCAATACATCGAACCCGGGCGTTCGTGCCATGTATGAGCAGCGAGTGGCAGAAAGGCAGAACGCCCTGGTGCATCTGCTACGCCGCTGCGGGGTGGAGCGCATCACCGTGCGGACTGACGAAGACTATGTACCTGCGCTCAAGGCCTATTTCCGTTCCCGCAGAAGGAGGAAGCGCGGATGAAGCTGGCGATCAGCGCAGCACACCTGCTCCTGGCGCAGTTTTCCGGACCGCCGCCGCTGCCACACCCTGAGCTACCACCGCCTGACAGCGTGACTCTGCCTCCGCCCTGGTGGCTGCCCTGGCTGGCGGTGCTGGTGCTTCTGCTGCTGATCGCGCTGGTGGTCTGGCTGCTGCTCAGACCCAAGCTGTCCCCCGCCCCGCCTCTGCGCCAGCCGTGGACCTCCGCCTTCCGTGCCTTGAGCGATCTGCGGACACGCACCCACTCTGTAGCGCCGGCGGAAATGAGCCACCGGATCTCTCAAATCCTGCGCCGCTACCTGCAGGAGCGCTACGCCGTTCCTGCACCTGCACGCACCACCCGTGAGATTTTTGACGCCCGAGCCGAGCGCCAGCCCGGCATGCCTCTGCCGCGAGCTCAGGGGATGTGGATTGAGCGCTTTGAGCCCGTGGCCCGCTTGTGTGATGACATGTCCTTCATGCCAGCCCCACGCACTGAAGAGGAGTCTGTGATGCTGATCGACCAGGCGCTGGCACGTTTGCAGGAGGAGAAGCTATGATGATCCCCGGCATATCTGAATTTCAAATTCTACACCCGCTGTGGCTGCTGCTGCTGCCGCTGGTACCGCTGCTGGGCATGCTGCGCGGGGCAAGAGGGAAGCGGGCCGCGATCCAATTTCCAATGACCGCGCTGCTGCGAGATCTTGGCAGGCCGGCGCGCAGCCGAATGGGAGGCTTCATCGTCGGCCTTGTATTGATCAGCGTGACATTTGGCATCCTGGCGCTTTCGCGCCCGCAGAAGATCCTGTCCTACGATGAGGAGAAGGCGGAGGGCATCTCCATCATGCTGACGGTGGATGTGTCCCTGTCGATGCTGATCGAGGATTTTTACATCGGAGGACAGCCGGTGAACCGCCTCACGGCAGCGAAGCGTGTGATGGCTGACTTCATCAAAGGCCGCCGCAGCGACAAGATCGGGATCGTGGCCTTTGCTGGTGAAACCTATCTCCCCTGCCCTCTGACGCTGGACCGGGACTGGCTGATCAACAACCTGGACCGTGTGCAGACCCAGCGTGTGGGAGATGGCACGGCCATCGGCTCCGGCATTGCATCCGCCGCCAACCGCATGCGAAGGGAGAAAACGCCGAGCAAGGTGATCGTGCTGCTGACGGACGGCGCCAACAATTCCGGCCGTCTGAGCCCGCAGGATGCGGCCAAGCTGGCGGCCACGCTGGGCATCAAGATCTACACCATCGCGATCGGCACGCCAGGTATTCACAGCATCCCCGACCCGAAGCGCGGCACATTTACGCCTGTGGGGCAGCAGCTGTTTGATGAAGGCACGCTCAAGGAGGTGGCTGCCATCGGCAGTGGGCAGTTTTACATGGCGCAGAACCTCAGCTCCCTGAGTGATGTTTTCGCCACCATCGACAAGCTCGAAAAAACCAAGATCGAGCATCACAAAATCGTCGAGACCGAGGAGTTGTTTCCCTGGCCGCTGGCCGTGTGTGCCATCGCCTTGTTTCTGGCCCTGCTGCTGTCTCTGACAGTGCTGCACTCAGCCCCGGAACCGGTGGCCACCTGACATTCATGACCTTTGCCCATCAACATCTGCTGTGGTTTCTGCTGATCGTACCCGCGCTTGTGGGACTGAAGCTGCTCGTGGATTCGCATGGCTCCAAGGCTGAGCGCCTTTTTGCTGCGGAGCGGCTGAGACCGGCACTTGTCATCGGCCGCTCGCGCTGGCGCTCCTGGTTCGTGTATGCACTCTACATTATGGCCATGGCGTGCCTGATCCTGGCCGTGGCGCAGCCGCGCTGGGGGGATGAAAAGCTGGAGATTCCAGACAAGGGCCGGAATGTCTTCATCGCCATCGACACCTCGCGATCCATGCTGTCCAGGGATGTGCCGCCGGACCGCCTCACCCGGGCACGGCTGGCCGCGCACGACCTGATCATGGAGCTGGGTGGGGAGAGAATCGGCCTGCTGGCCTTTGCCGGGCGTGCGTACCTCCAGGCCCCGCTGACCACGGATCATGACGCCATCATTGAAAGCCTGCTGGCCTTTGACCACACGATCATCGAATGGGGTGGCAGCAATCTGGCTGACCTGCTGGATGTGACCCTGCGAGCAGTCAAAACCCTGCCAAAGAGCAACTACGCGCTCGTGATTTTCAGCGACGGCGGAGATGCCGACGCCAATCTGGTCCCCTACATCCAGCGCCTCACGGCGGCTGGCATCGTCGTTGTGACCGTGGGGGTCGGTACTGAGAACGGCACACTCATCCCCAATCCTGAGGTGGATGGCGACTACATCCGGGATGAGTCCGGTAATGTGGTGCGCTCACAACTCCAGAGCGGGGTGCTGCAGCAACTGGCCACCGCCACCGGGGGGCGGTATCTCAGGCTGGACACGCAGCCGCTTAGCCGCCACTCCATCCAGCCAGTGCTGGACCGCCTGACGGAGCAGCAGGCCGCCAACCGGCAGACTTCCAAGCCGATTGAGCGCTTTGCCTGGCCCCTCGGAGTTGGTATATTTCTCCTCATGCTCGCCTGGATCATCAGCGCCGTGCCCCGCCCTACCGCCCGTCCGGTGGTACTGGCGCTGGCCGTCATCGCATTGACGCCTCCGTCTTCTGTGAAGGCTGCCGGCCCTTCCGACCTGGTGGCCTTCTTTTTCCAGTCCAGCGGCCCCAGCCCTGAGGCTGCCAAGCAGGCACTGGAAAAAGGCGACCTCAAAAAAGCCCGGGATCTGTACAACAAGCTGCTGGAGCGAGACGACTTCGCAGTGCATGACCGCGAAGAGCTGCTCTATGGTCTGGCCACCACGGAGCACGACCTGACGAACTATGACGGAAGCGTCAAAAACTTCAGCGAGGTGCTGCACACCCAAGACAAGTCCCTGCGTGCACGAGCCCACCGGGGCCTGGGACATACGCTGTATGACCAAGGCGTGCGAGGCCTGCAGCAGCAGCCAAAGATCACCGTCCAACGCTGGACAGATGCACTGCGACATCTCGACGCTGCTCTGGAGCTGGATCGTGACAACAAGGAGCTGCGAGACAACCGTGACCATGTGAGCAAAATGCTGGCCCAACTGAAGCAAGTGATGAAGCAGATGGAAGAGCAGCAGCAGGGGCAGAAGGGCAAAAAAGGCCAAAAGGGTCAGAAAGGTGACAAAGGCCAGGGCCAGGAGGGCGATGAAGGTGACGAAGGAGAGTCCGGTGATCAGGGCAGCGACCCCAATGGCCAGAACCAGCCCAAGGAGCCCAAAGACGGCAAAGGCGAAAAGAAGGAGGCCGACGACGGCATCGGGGGCAAGGATGCCAAAGAACTGCCCGAAGGGCGGCTGCAGGCCGCTGGTGGAAACCAGAACGAAAAAGAAGCCCAGCAGGGCAAAGACGGCCTCAAGCCCGGAGGTGAAGGCGGAGACCCGAAGGCTCAAAAGGATAAAAAGACCACGGACAACCAACGCAACCCGCGCACCGGCTTCACCCCCGGTGAAGCCGAAGGAATCATCCGTCAATACATGGATGAAATCACGGCACCTCTGACCAACCGCTACCACACCCCGCCTGCGAACAAAAAAGACTGGTAAGCCGCATACGCCGGCAGTGACGACCGAAATCCCAAGCCTGAATGATTCACAGCCCCCAACTTCCGCCAGCTCCAGCACGCTCCGCCATCGTGAGCGGCCTCGTGAAATCCGGCCGCAGGAGCTTCTTCCGCCTTTCCAGCAGCCTGCATACGCTGCTGATGACGGTCCTTTTTGCCTCTCATGCTGCAGCGGCCACTGTACGCGCCTACATCCAGCCAGACCACGCGCAAACCGGCCAGGTGGTGAATTACGTTATCACAGTACAAAACGGCACCGTGAAGAGCGTGCCTCAGCTCCGCCTGCCAGTGCAGATCGGGATGACGTCCGCTGTCTCCACGGCGCAGAACATCGAGATCCGTGGCGCACAGCAGATCGTCTCCACCCAGCTCTCCTGGGGAGTGGCGGCCAATGAGCCCGGGGAGTTTGTCATTCCGCCCCAGGAAATTCAGGTGAACGGAGAAATCCTCAAGACCAATGAAGTGCGGCTAATTGTGAGTGAATCTCCCACTACAGTCTCGGGCGCCAGCGAGGACACCAGTGTTCCCCTGCTGCAGATCGAGGTGGGCAAGACAGAAGTGTATCAAGGAGAAGTGGTGCCCATCACCGCCAGCCTCTTTGTGCCGCGCAACCGAGTGATGCTGCGACGCGTGGGCTTGATCGAAGTGGCCAAGAACGATTTTGCCGTGGCTCGTTTCCCGCAGCAGGCAGATCAGACGATGCAACGCGTGAATGATATCGATTACATAGTCGTCACCTATCGCAGCACTCTCTCCGCCCTTCACGCGGGTGATTTCAAAGTAGGCCCTGCCAACTGTGAACTGCTGTTTGAGGTCTTTGATGACAACGCCCAGCGGCAGATGAGCCGGGGTCTGCCCTTTGGCCTCGTCATGGGCGGCGCAGAGACACGCAAGCAGGTGGTAAAAAGCCAGGACGTGCGAATCAAGGTACTGCCGCTGCCCACGGAAGGAAAACCGGCCAACTACAGCGGTGCTGTCGGCGATTTCAGCATCAGCGCCACCGCCACACCCAATGAGCTGAGTGTTGGCGATCCACTGGCCGTGGACATCACGATTGACGGAGCGGGCAATTTCGATGCGCTCAACCCGCCCAGTCTCATGCCACCGGACGGGTGGAAAGCCTACCCGCCGCGCCGCTACAATGTGGACGGCCCGATTGACCCCAATCTAACGCCCACAGCCCAGCGCCGCATTGGTTACTCCATGGTCTTTGTGCCCGAAAAAGTGCACTCTGAACTGCCCCCCTTTGAGCTCAGCTACTTCAGCCCCACTCAGAAGAAGTACATTTCTGCGCGCACTGCGCCGATCGCCTTGCGCGTCAAACCGGGTGCCGTAGCAGCAACGACGGCTGCAGGAACGGATGGAGGCCCCGCGACAGCCCCGAAACCGCCGGCCGTCCTTCAGCCCAAGCCGCAAATCAGCGACATTCTCATGAATGTGCCGGCCAAGGCCCACTGGCTGGGAACAAAGGTGACGGCGAACGCCCCTCTGACCAGCAGCACGCGCTTCTGGGCCATTCAATCCATTCCTGCCGCACTGATCATCCTGGCATCTCTGATCACCTGGCTGCGAAGGCGCAGCAGCGAAGCCTCCGACGGGCTGCGTGGTGAACTGCAACTGCTGTGGCGCGGCCTGGAAGAGCGGGACATTTCCGACCGTGAGTTTCTGCACAGAGCGGCCCGCTTCATCCATCGCAGCCAGCCGGGTGAGATCAAAGATGAAGAGCTGCGGCAGATCGTGCAGCGCTACGAAAACCAAAGCTTCACCGCCGTGCCCACTGCTGAAGCAGCACTTGGCTCAGCAGAACGAGGCAGGATTCTCACCACGCTGTCCCCGCTGCTCAAGCGTGCCTCTCTGCTGATCATTGCGCTGGCATCACTCTCCGTCGGCGCGGCAGCAGCAGAAACATCGCCCGACACGGTTTACCAACAAGCACGCGAGGCTTTGGAGAAGGGCAAGTTCACCCAGGCTCAGTATCTTGCAGAATCGCTTACCAAACAGAATCCGCCGGCTCTCAGCGCGGAGGTGTTCACCGTCATCGGCCACGCGCGCTACCGGCAGGAAGACCTGGGCAGGGCGGCGCTCTGGTACCAGCGCGCCCAGCTGCTGGACCCGCTGAATCCTGAGCTGTTGCAGAACCTGCTGCACCTGGATGAAAAGCTGCGCTTCTTCCGCTATGGAGAAGATTCACTGCTGACCTTCCTCAGTCTGCTGCTGCGCAAAAACACCTGGATCATCATCACGTCCGCAGGCGCATGGCTCATGGTACTGGCCATCATGAGCTGGATCCTGTCTCCAACGCGGAAAACGAGCCATGGAATACTCGCCCTGATTATCTGTTTGATCGGGCTGATGGCAGCGATCCCTGCCGCGGCTTTTGCCACCGTGCGGCCTGCGCCCAGCGACCGGGTGAAGGATGTGATGGTCGTCACCGCACGGGAAGTGAACGCCTATACGGCGGCGACAGTCACCTCCGGCAATGTCATTTCCCTGCCACCCGGCAGCCAGATCCGGCTGCTGGAAAAACGCGGAGCCTGGAGCTATGTGGAAGTCCCCAGCAGCCCACAGTATGTGCGCGGCTGGGTAGAGTCGGCGACATACACGCCGCTATGGCCCTGGGACATGATGCTGGTGCCATAGCGGAGCCGGTCAGGCTCCGGTGGCATCGAGCGGAGCCGTGCTGGCACTTGGGCGGCTGCCGGCCTCGCGGTCCAGAACAAGAAGACTGGCGGTGTCATTGCCAGCCAGCTTGAGACGGTTGAGCATGTCCCCCACGGTTTTTTCCTCCTCCATCTGTTCGTTGAGGAACCAGAGCAGCAGGTTTTTAGAGGCATGGTCTTTGACCTGCTCAGCCACTTCAAAGAGGTCATTGATCTGCTGGGTGACGCGCTGCTCCTGCTTGAGACTGTGCTGGAAGACATCCAGCGGAGATTTGAAGTCCATCTTGGGCTTGGCAATGGGCTGGAACTCCACTTTGGCGTCCCGGTCCACGAGATACTGGTAGAACTTCAGCGCATGCATGGTCTCCTCGCGGCTCTGGGTGAACATCCACTTGGCAAAGCCTGCATAGGGTGTCTGCTCAAACCACGCCGCCATGGCGAGGTAAACATAGCTGGAGGACATTTCGTTGTTGATCTGCTCGTTGAGCAGCTTGGTGAGTTTGGGATTGAGTGTCATGGCGCGTGCTGGGTTTGGAATTGCTGAAATTGAAACAGCATGACCCGGCCAGCGCAAGGCTGCTGCATGGATTTTTTAAGGGTGGGGAAAAAGCTACATCAGGGTAAAAAGACGATTCGCTTTTCTTTGCGCCAGTACACGCCACGATGGGATGGTCCCGCGATGCCCACTGCCTCCGCCGCTTCATCCCACCAGCATCATCCGCATGTCGTGCGGCGGAATTTCATCTGTCACTGTCTGGAGGGGGGGCTGTACATGGGCGGGGTGGCGTTTCTCCAACCGGAGACCGTCATGCCCAAGATGGTGGAGCAGCTCGGCGCCCCCTCGGCGGTGATCGCCATCATGCCGGTGATCATCCCGGCTGCGTTTGCGCTGGCAGGGCTCTTTGTGTCCCCGCTGGTGGAGCGGCTGACGAAATTTAAACCCTGGGTGATGGGGTTTGGCCTGCTGCAGCGCCTGCCGTATCTCATCACCGGGCTGCTGCTCTGGTACTGGCAGGATGCCGGCCCGTGGCTGCTGCCGATGGTGGTGCTGACGCCGGTTTTCTCCGGCTTGGTAGGAGGCGTGGGGGTGGTGGCGTGGATGGAAATGGTCACGCGCATGGTGCCGGAACGCGTGAGAGCTGCCGGCTGGGCGGCGCGCTACATCACCCAAGCGTGCATTGGCATGGTGGCCGGAGGTGTGATCCAGCAGGTACTGACGCACACCCCCGGGCAGCGAGGCTACGCGGTGCTGCATCTGACCACCTTTGCCTTTCTGCTGCTGTCGTGGATATCGCAGTCATTCATGCGCGAGCTCCCTGCCGCGCATCATTACCACCCGCATGAGGGCAGCTACTGGAGCTACCTGCGCAGCCTGCCGGGGCTGCTGCGCGGCCAGCCGAATCTGCTGAAGCTGATCGCAGCACGGTTTACCGGCACGGGATATCTGATTGTCGTGTCGTTTCTGACCCTGCATGCGCTGCACACCACGGGCAGGCCAGAGGCGGAGGAGGGGAGCTTTGTCTCGTTTCAGAACATCGGCACCATCCTGGGCAGCCTGCTGGCAGCCTGGCTGGGCTATCACATGGGCGGCCGGGTGCTGCTGATCCTTTCCCGCGTCGTCTGCATGGCCTTGTGCCTGTGGGCCAGTACGACGCATACTTTCGGCGGTTTCATGAGCGCCTACTTTGTCCTGGGTTTTGGCCTGTTTCTGGACCGGGTGGGAGATCTGACGCTGACGGCGGAACTCTGCCCGCCTGAGAGGCGCTCCACGCTGCAGGCTGTGCTTGGGTTCTGTAATGTGTGGTCGCTCATGCTGGCCACGAGCCTGGGAGGACTCATCCACTCGCTCAGCGGATCGTTTTATCTGGTGGCGGGTCTGGCGGCGGTGATGTCGGCGCTGTCGATTCTTATCCTCATTGGCATCCCAGAACCACGGGGAACCCGCTGATCCCACCTGCTACTCGGCACACTCGATTGTGGCACGCATGGACACCTTGCAGCTCGGGATGCGGGGGTCAGGACCGTATTCCTCGATCTGCAACTGCCGCAGTTCCGCCAGTTCCTTGTGGACGGTGGCCACGATGACGCGCCCTTGTGTGTTAACCTCGTCGGCCATGCGTTTTCCAAGCTCCTTGGAATGTCCGAAGATGACTAAGAGCATTTCGATCACGTAATCGAAGGTGTGGCAGTCGTCATCCAGCAGGATGACGTGCCAGGGCGGCTCCAAGGCGGGAGGAGCGGTCTGTGGCAGACCACGCGGCCGCGATGGGGCAACAAGCGGCTGCCGGGGTGTCACCGGAGTGGTCGCACAGCGGGTGGCAGCGGAGGGAGTCATCGGCCACAATATGCCTCAGCCACGCCGTCTCTCAAGTCTCCTCGCCATGCGCCCGCAGATGCGCTCCAGTGCTCCGGGTTTGTGCTGGGGAAAACTCATTTCTTGCCGAAAGGCCTTGGTTCATGCCACACTTTGGCAAAATATGAACTCATCCATCTGCCGTACCCTCAGCACCATCTGTTTTCAGGCTGGGATTCTCTCGATCGTGCTTTCCATCTGGATCTGGTGGTTTGTCAACGGAGACTCCCCGGAAGAGCAGGCGCATGCAGAGCGCTTTGGCATCTTCATCGGGCTCTGGGCCCCGACGCTGCTGATCCTTTCGAACCGCTTTGACCGCTATGCCGACAAAGCCAAGAACCTGCCGGGCCTGAACGAAAGCGAAGGCAGTGACAAAAACTGAGCCATGAGCTCAAAGAGGCTCACGGCCGGTGGCCTCGATGTACTGCTGACGCAGGCTGTTGAAGGCCTGCTGCCATTCGTCCACCACCCTTTGCAGCTCCATCACCTGCTTTTCCAGGGTGGAGATGCGGGACTGCTGCATGACGTCTCCGCCCCCGATTTTTTCATCCCTGCCGGTGCCGATGAAAGTGGTGGCAGCGCTGCGCACGTGGTGAGGGCTGGCCTGGAACCAGGAAAGGTCAGCGAGCCGGGCCTCGGTGTTGTCGAGGCAGTTGATGATGGTCACGTTTTCATCGATTTCACCGGTGGCCAGGAACTCCTGAATGGTGGCCACGTTGGTCGGACCGTAGAGGTAGTTGTCCGGCATCTGCACTAGCAGATCCATCTGGAGCTCAGCGATCATGGGGGCGCGCTGCCAGCTCATGCGATTGTCATTGGAGATCTTGTCCAGAGGCGAGATCTTTGCATCGGCGGCCCATCCGCGCAGGGTTTCGAGGTCTTTGGCCTCATAAATTTCCTTGTCTGATGCTTTGAGCAGGTACCAAGTTTGCATGGCGTAGAGATAATCAAATTCCGCAGCCTGAGCCAAGCTCAAATTGCGCATGAATTCAAAGTCAGAGCATTGACGGCGTCATTTCGCAAGGCACCCTCCGCCTCCCTCGTTTAACCGCGCACTCATTATGCCCCGACTGCTTCTTGCCCTGTTTCTCGCCTCAGCCTGCGCCCGGGCCGTGGAACCCGCCGCTTTCTCCATAAAAACGATGACGGCGCAGATGAAGTACGACAGCGCCGACCTGCTGGTGCAGTCCGGGCAGCCAGTGAAGATCACCTTTGAAAACGGTGATGACCTCCCCCACAACCTCGTCTTCTGCCAGCCGGGCACCGACACGGCTGCGATGGCGCTGAAACAAATGGAGAAGCCCGAGGAGGCCCTGAAACGGAACTGGCTGCCGGACGATCCGCGCATCTGGGCACACTCCAAGATGCTGAACCCGCATGAAAAGGAGGTGATCAGTTTCACCGCCCCGCAGAAGCCGGGGAACTACCCCTACGTGTGCACTTTTCCAGGACACGCACTGACCATGCGCGGCGTGCTGAAAGTCGCGCCGATGGGCGACAAGCTGCACGACCTGAAGTTTGCCCTCTACCTGGGCAACTGGAAGGAGCTGCCTGACTTTTCCAAGCTCACCCCTCACCGTGAGGGCGGCATCGAAGACAATCTGCTACAGGTGAAGCTGGACGACTACAAGAACGAGTTTGGCGTGGTCTTTACTGGCAAGCTGATCGCCCCGAAGAAAGGCTCGTACCGATTCTACCTCTCCAGTGATGACGGATCGCGCATCCTGATCGACGGCAAGGAAATCCTGGCCTACGACGGGATTCATCCCTCAGGGGACATCAAGGAGGCAGGGCTGACGCTGGAGAAAGGGGAGCACGAATACCGGCTGGAATACTTCCAAGCAGGCGGCCAGATCGAGCTGTATGCGGCGTGGAAAGGCGCCGACACCCAGATTACGCCGCTGTCCACATGGCTGCACCCACACTGGAAAGGCGGAGCCAAAAAACAAAAGGAGTATGATCCCATCCCGCTCGTGGTGAAGGATGAGGCGGTGATCTACCGCAACTTCATCCAAGGTGCGGGCAATCGCGGGATCGGCGTCGGCTACCCTGGCGGGGTGAACATCGCCTGGAGCGCGGAGAGCATGAATCTGGCTTTGATCTGGCGTGGGGCCTTCATGGATGCCGCGCGCCACTGGAACTCCCGTGGGGGAGGTCATGAGAAACCGCTGGGATATGATGTGCTGCAACCCACAGGAGAGGCCACACCGGCCTTTTATGCCTCCGAAAAGCCGGAGGCCGAATGGCCCAAGTGGGACAAGGCCAAACGCTATGAAGGCTTTCACTGGCTGGGCTACTCTCTCGATGCCAAGCGCAGCCCGACCTTCCGCTACACGTGGGAGGGAGCCGAAGTGGAGGAGACATTCAGCGTGGAAGGAGATGGCAACAAACCGGATGGCAAAGCCAAGCTGACCCGCACGGTAAAGGTGACCGGCAAGCTGCCTGCCAACGCCTGGTACCGCATCGGCAGCGGCTCGTTTGAAAACAAGGACGGCTCCTTCATCAGCAAAAGCACGCCCGGCTATCGCATCACAGCTGCAGGTGCGCAGATCGCCGGCCAGAACCTTGTCATACGTGCGCAGACCGGCACGATGACCATCACCTACCAGTGGGCCCAGTAAACCTCCGCCAAGCACAGCCCTGCCATGAAACGTCTTCTTCTACTTTCCCTGCTCTGCCCCCCTCTGCTGGCCGCTGATCCGGTCGAGGCCGACTTTTACAAAATCACCACCTTTGCCACGCCCAAGGAAACGGCGATGGAGGTCGGCTCCATCGACCTGATGCCGGATGGCAAGCTGGCGCTGGGTACACGACGAGGCGAGATCTGGATCGTCAGCGGGGCGGGCAGCAATGACGCCTCACAGGTGAGTTACCAGCTCTATGCCTCTGGCCTGCATGAGGTGCTGGGCATCGCCTACAACCCGAAGGACAAGAACCTCTACGCCACCACGCGCTACGAGATCACCCGGCTGAAGGACACCGACCATGACGGCCGCGCGGATGTGTTTGAAAATGTGAACGACAGCTGGAGTGTGTCAGGTGACTACCATGAGTACGCGATCGGAAGCCGCTTTGACAAAGCGGGCGACCTGTGGGTGACCCTGTGCCTGACTGGCTCTTTCAGCAGCGCCGTGCCGTTTCGTGGCTGGGCACTGCGAATCAAACCCGATGGCACGATGGTACCTACCTGCTCCGGCATTCGCAGCCCGGGTGGTGTGGGATTTGATGCAGACGGCGAGGTCTATTACTGCGACAATCAAGGACCGTGGCATGGCTCGTGCACGCTGCAGCACTTGGTTCCAGGTTCATTTCAAGGGCATCCCGGAGGCAACATCTGGTATGATCTGGCCCCGAACATGGGTCCGCGTCCGATCGATCCGCTGCCTGAGGCATTCCAGGGAGAGCGCAGCCGCAAGGAAGACCGCCCCGGAGGAGACCCCGATCGCATGGTGACAGAGCGTACCCGCATCAAGGAACTCCTGCCGCCAGCCGTCTACCTCGTGCACGGCAAGATAGGCAACTCAGCCAGCGCCATCATCTGCGATCTCAGCGGGGGAAAATTTGGCCCCTTCAGCAAGCAGCTTTTCATTGCCGATCAAAGCCACAGCAATCTCAGCCGCGTGTATCTGGAAACCGTCAACGGCATCAAGCAGGGGGTGGTGTTCCCCTTCCGCAGCGGGTTCACGAGCGGACTGATCGGCGGGCGCATGGATGAAGAAGGCCGCGTCTTTGTGGGCGGCAGCGACCGGGGCTGGGGCGCACGCGGCGGCAAGCCCTTCTGCTTTGAGAAGTGCGAGTGGACTGGCAAGACGCCCTTTGAAGTGCATGAAATGCACGCGCGCCCGGATGGGTTTGAAGTCACCTTTACCGAACCCGTGGACGTGGCCACTGCTGGAGATGTGAAAAGCTACAGCATGCGTGAGTTCACCTATGCGTATCGCGAACAATACGGCGGCGACGAAATCGAGGAGATCCTGCCCAAGATCACAGCTGCGGAAGTGGCCGCTGATGGCAAGTCCGTGCGTCTGAGGATCTCTCCTCTGACCAAAGGCCACATTCATGAACTGCATCTCGACGGCATCCGCAGTGCTGCGAAAGCGCCCCTGCTGCACAAGGTGGGGTACTACACGCTGAACGAAATCCCGGCGAAGTAACCGGCTGAACATATCTCCCCCAAAGGCTGGCTAATTCGACGGCCGGGCTTTGGGAACATCCGGGAGTTTCAGCTCCGGCTCCATGACCAACACCCGAGCCGCCACAGGGGCTGCTGGTTCAGCGCGCCGCACTTCCACAATGGGAATGCTGCGGGTTTGCAGGGGCAGTTCCGCACGTTTGACCACCTCCCCTTGCTTGGGTTTGGGAGGCTCCAGGTCAGGGATCACCGCACGGCGCACTTCCACTGGCTCTTCGGCAGCAGACACCACCACCGGGGCGGAATAGTGCTTCACTGCGGCAGTGATCACAGCCGAGCGCGCCGGCACCAGCTCCATGGCAGTCTCCACAATCTTGCGCACGCGTCCGGGCTCAGCATTCACGGCATCGATGGCCGCCGTGACGATCTCTCCAGCACAGGCTTCATGAATGACGAGAGCCTCTTCGAGACGCATCACGAGCTTGTCAGGGTCCGCCCGGATGGCATTGAACAATTCGCCGCAGAGCGTCTCGCATGAGATCACAGACGGGGTCGATTTCACGGGCTGCGCCTGACCTGGCAAAAGTGCCAGGAATGCAAAGAAGCAAAGTGCCGTGATGAATCGCATGCGCAGGGAGGAACACAAAGAATGACGGGGCCAAAGCGGCAGACTTCAAATTATCTTTTCGCGAATGTCATGGTTTTTCCGGAGGCGGATTCATTAACACATCCGTAGCATCTTGATGCACCTGGATGAAGGTCTCCGGAGAGACACGGTTGAGAGGGCTGTCCGCATATCCTTGGCCAGGGTTCACATAAGGACCGCGCCGAACCTCAAAATGGAGATGCGCCAGGTAGGCGCCGTCTGCTGTGCCCACCGTGCCTATCTGCTGCCCCCGGAGCACCTTCCTGCCAGCCTCCACGAGGATCGAGTCCAGGTGCGCATACATGCTCTGCACCACGGGCCCCAATTCGTCGCCTACCGGCAGTCGATGCGCGACAATGACCATCTTTCCCCATCCGGGTCCCGGGCTGCCAGCATATACAACCCTGCCAGCACCTGCTGAGTAAACGGGATCTCCCAGATCGGAATTTTCTCCACCGATGCCGTTGAGGTCATCCCCCAGGTGACGGCGGATGCGGAACGGCTGCGCGTTATAAGTAAACGCGCCATGTGAAGACCCCATGGGCTGATCAAAGCGAGTCGCCAGAGGGAGGGACGTGACCTCCAGGGGAGTCAGCCTCACAAACGCAGGATCAAATGGTCCTGAAGTGCCTGCCTCTCTCATGCGCAGCAGGATCAACCCTGTGATCAAGACTGCAATAGCGAGCAGCAGGATCACACGCATGATGCGCGGAAGGTTCTTCATGCACGATGTTTCGACGCTGCAGGCGGCGTTGCAAAGAGAACCTGCCGCCCTTAAATAGCAGCATCCCTGTGAACACGCTCTCCCCTTCATCGTTTGGCGCTCCAAAAGTTTCCGTCTTCAGCGGCACAGCCAGCTATGACGACACGGAGGCGCTGCGGCAGCAGATTGAGGCAGCCATCGACGCCCTGGAGCTTTCCGCTGACTTCATCACTCCGGGCGACCGTGTGGTGATCAAGCCCAACTGGGTCAAGGAGCACAACGCCAGCAAGCCGGAGGATGAAGGCGGGTGGCTGACCATCATCACACACCCCACAGTGGTAGGCGAGGTAGCCCGCTGGGCTGCACGAAAGCTGCAGGGCCGCGGCTCAGTGACGCTGTGCGACGCACCGCAGAGCGATTCCTCCTTTGACACCATCCGCCGTCTGCACCGGCTGGACGCACTGATCACTGACCTCACGCTGGAGTTTCCCGGGGTCTCGTTCCTGCTTTTTGACATGCGCTGCGAGGAGTGGACGATCAACGACGGGGTCACCATCGCCAAGCGTGAGCTGCCGAGCGACCCCAGTGGAGCAGTTGATATTCATCTGGATGCCGACAGCGAGTTTTTAGGCCATCCGGGGCTGGGCAGGCTCTATGGAGCCTCATACGACTTTGCCACGACGAACCGGCAACACACCGACCCGAACCACGAGTACCGCATCTGCCGCACGCCGATGAATGCGGATGTGCTGATCAATGTGCCGAAGCTCAAGACGCACAAAAAAGTCGGCCTGACCGTGGCTCTGAAAAACCTTGTGGGCACCACACCACGCACCAACTGGCTGCCGCGCCATACAGAAGGCACACCAGCGGAGGGGGGCGACCAGTTTGCCGAATCCAGCGCCAAGCGTGCGTTGGAAGGAACGCTGATGCGCAACGCCAAGAAAATCCTCTTCGGCCGTTTTTTTCTCTCAAAGCTGTTTGTGCCGCTGAAGAAACTCGGGCGCATGGTTTTTGGCGACACCAAAGAGGTGGTGCGATCCGGCAACTGGCATGGCAACAACACTGCGTGGCGCATGATCCTGGACCTGCACAAATGCTTCTTCTACTTCGACGGGCGGGGTGTGCGGAGAGACAAGCCTCTGCGCTACCTGACCATCGTGGACGGCATCATCGGTGGGGATGGCGACGGCCCCATGTCTTGCGATCCCGTGCCCAGCGGTGTCATCCTGGCCGGTACGCATCCTGTGGCTGTCGACTGTGTCAGCGCCCAGCTCATGGGCTTTAACTGGAAAAAGACAAGGCTGCTCAATGATGCCTTTGCCATTCAGCATCTGCCGATCACCGGCTTTGCGCCTTCAGACATCACTGTGGCATCCAACAAACCCGAATGGTCAGGCCCGTTTGAGCAGATGAAGGACTGCTTTGAGTTCCGCTGCCACTTTGGCTGGGCTGGACATCTGGAGAGCGATGAGCGGCTGGCGAAACGCTGAACTTAATGCCATGCCACCATGCGATGGTGGCAAAAGCAAAGTTTCTAATGTGGGGAACAGCCATGCTGACCTCGCCGCACCAGACTATTACGAATGCGCTGCGGCACGTGCATCAAATCACGCCCACCCCAGCCAACCCTTGAGCGTCGCGAAATCCCGCACATGCGCCTCGCGGAAACCCTTCAGCACCGCCGCATCCTTCGGGTTCCCCTCCAGGTATTCCAGATGCAGCGAGATCGGCCCGCTGTAGCCGGTTTTCATGAGCATCTCGCCGTATTTCGGGTCCACCTGGCCTTCGCCGAGGGGGCAGGTGACGAGCTTGCGGCCGTTCCATTTGAAGTCCTTGAAGTAGGCGGCGCCGATATGGTCTTTGACGAGGTTGAACTCCAGCGGCCAGGAGAGGCCGCCTTCGCAGGTGGAGTGCAGGATGTCGTAGGCGAAGCTGAAGTCCGCCGCCGGATACTCGCGCATGATGGAGTAGATGTCCCACACGGGCGCGCCGAAGTAGTCCTTGCCGCTGTGATTTTGAAACATGGGCTGGATGCCAATCTCTTTGCACAGGCCCACGAGGTCCTTGATCTTGGGGCGCACGGCCTGGAGCTGGTCCCAGATGGGCTGCTTGAGGTCGTACTTGTAGTAGTTCATGCGGAAGCGCTTCACGCCCAGCTTGGCCGCCGTGCGCAGCACCTCCTCAGTGCGCTGCTCCTTGCTCACCTCATTGATGCCGGAGGTCATGATGGTCATTTCCAGGCCCTGCTTTTTCAGTGCCTCGATGTACTTCGGCAGCTCATCCACCACCTTCTCAGGCTCGATGTGCCCCTTGGGGCGGATCGGCGACTCCACGCCGTTGTAGCCGGCTTCGGCGCCCAGGCTGGCGATGTCGTCATAGCTCAGGCCAATCAGGTGCTTGGTGAAGAAGCACACGGTGTTCTTCGTTTTCGGCGTTTCCGCCATCAGCGGAGTTGTAAAAGCCAAAGCAGAGAGGTTGCGCAGGAAAGTACGGCGTGTGTTCATGAGTGAGCTTGAACAACGACATCGCACGTCCGACTCCTTCACTCAACATGCATTCCGTCTCCGGCCAGAACATCATCCTCATGGGCGGCACCACAGGCCTGGGCCTGTCTGCGGCCAAAAAGCTCGTGGCCGCCGGGGCGCGGGTGGTGGTGACGAGCCGCACGCAGGAGAATGTGGACGCCGCGCTGGCCGAGCTTGGCCAGCAGGCGCGCGGCTTTGCTGCCGATGCCGCCACGCCTGAGGCCGCAGAACGCGCGGTGGAGCTGGTCGTCTCCGAATTTGGCCGCCTGGACGCCCTCTACCACGTGGCCGGCGGCAGCGGCCGCAGTCGCGGAGACGGCCCCCTGCATGAACTGACCGACGAGGGCCTAGACTACACGCTGGACCTCAACCTGAACTCCGTCATCTACTCCAACCGCGCTGCCGTGAAGCAGTTCCTCAAGCAGGGCGGCGGCGCGGTGATCCTCAATATGGCCAGCGTGCTCGGCTACTCACCTTCCCCCCAGTTCTTTGCCTCGCACGCCTACGCGGCGGCGAAGGCGGGCATCATCGGCTTCAGCAAATCCATCGCCGCCTATTACGCTCCGCAAAACATCCGCGTGAACGTCATCGCTCCCGCGCTGGTGGAGACGCCCATGTCCAAGCGTGCTGCGGGAAACAACGAGATTATGACCTTCATCAAAACCAAGCAGCCCCTCGACGGCGGCCGCATCGGCCACCCCGAAGACTGCGATGCCGCCGCCCTTTTGCTGCTCTCTCCCGATTCAAAGTTCATCACCGGCCAAGTTCTCGCCGTGGATGGCGGGTGGACAGTGAGTGAGGGGCAGCTCTCATCTTGATTATGAGGGGGAACTTCAGAGTCATTTTGTTCGGCGCGTTGTGCTGTTTCAATTCTTGCGGGTTGTTGAATCAGCGGGATGCCAACGTTCAGCCATTGTCTGAGCTGATGAAGCTCGACCCCTGGCATTTAGCGCCCCAGCACGTGAAAAGCTTCGAGCACTATGCCAGAGCTGGGGATGGCTATTCTGCTTGGATGCTTCATAACTATTATGCGCATCAACACGACGCTAGGGCTGATGAATATCTGCTCTTTGCTGCTAAGAAGGGCGTCCCGGAAGCGCAATGCAGCTATTACTCAATTTTGGTCCAGAATCCGGATCGCAAAGTGAGGGAAAATGCTGTGATTTGGCTGAAAAAGGCAGCGGCTCAAGGCTATGCGCCCGCGAAAGAGGATTTGAAGTGCCACGACGACGTGCTGAGGCTGGCCAGTAAAAGGCATGAAGGTTCCCATAAACCGTGAGTTCAAACCAAACCTGAAACTTGAAACCTGAAACTTTAAACCTCGCCATCGGCATCGACCTCGGCGGCACGAACATCAAAGCCGCGCTCGTGGAGACGGCCAGCGCCCGCACGGTGGCCACGCTGTCCAAACCGACGCGCGATGGCGAGTTCGATGGCGACACACCGCGCTTCGCGCTCACCGTGCGCGAGATCGTCCATGAGTTTGAAGCGCAGGCCGGGCAAAAGCTCCGCGTCGGGCTCTCCGCGCCCGGTCTGGCCAATCCCGACGGGCATTGCATCGACTGGATGCCCGGGCGCATGCACGGCTTGGAAAAATTCCTCTGGTCCGCCTTTCTGGAGCGCGACTGCCGTGTGCTGAATGACGCCCACTCCGCCCTGCTGGGGGAAGTCTGGGCCGGAGCGGCGAAGGACACGCAGGACGCCTTCATGCTCACCCTCGGTACGGGTGTGGGCGGCGCCATCTGGAGCGGGGGCCGCTTGCTTCAGGGCAAGATCGGACGCGCCGGGCACCTCGGCCATGTCACTGTCGATGCGAATGCGGTGTGCGATGATTTCAACACTCCCGGCAGCCTGGAGGACGCCATCGGCAACCAGACCATCTCCCAACGTGGCGAGGGCCGCTATGCCACCACCCACGCGCTGATCGACGCCTACGGCGCGGGCGATGCCCACGCCGCCGTCGTGTGGCTCAAATCCGTGCGCCATCTTGCCGCCGCCATCGCCTCTCTCATCAACGTGCTCGACCCCGAAGTCGTCATCGTCGGCGGAGGCATCGCCACCGGGGCAGGGGAGCGCTTGTTCGCGCCGCTGCAGCAGGCGCTGGACGGCTTCGAATGGCGTCCTGGCGGGAATCAGGCTCGCATCGTTCCCGCCACCCTCGGCGACAGCGCCGGATGCCTCGGCTCTGTTTTTAACTTGATTCAACGACCCTCATTATGAATGAAGAGATGGATCATGAAACATGGCTGATTGAGGCCGGAGATGCGGTTATTCAAAAGAAATCTCAAGCCGGTATGAGTAGCCTCACTTCGGTCGAGCGGTTGATTTATTGTGTGTGGGTCGCAGACTATAGCATTAGGAATGCAGGCGATCTAATGACGGCCGGAGACCTGTATGAGCCATTCTACGAGGAAGCAGTTCAGTTCGCCAAGATGTTGCATCTGCATTCTATAAAAAGATCGTTCAGCCTTCCGAAGCAGAACTTTGTTCAGGAATACTACACATGCTTTGAGCTCATTTGTTCTGAGCTCCGAAGCGTCTATGTCATCACGTAATACAGTTTAGATCCATGACTCCCGCCCTCCAATACCTCGACGCCAGCCAAGGCCTTCTCAACCGTGTCCGCGATCAGCTTCCGCTCATCCAGCAGGCCGCCGACATGTTCACGCAGACGATTCTCGCCGGACAGATGGTGCATGTTTTTGGCTCCGGCCACAGCCGCATTCTGGTGGAGGAGATGTGGCCGCGCTACGGCTCCTTCCCGGGCTTCAATCCCATCGTCGAGCTCTCGCTGACCTTCCACAATCTCGTCGTCGGTGCGAACGGCCAGCGGCAGGCCATGTTCCTGGAAAACGTCAGCGGCTTGGCCAACCGCATCCTGCGCAACTTTGACCTCAAGCCCGGAGACAGCGCCCTCGTCATCTCCAGCAGCGGCTGCAACGTGGTGCCGGTGGAAATGGCCGAGGAGTTTCAAAAGCGCGGCGTCAAAGTCGTCGGCATCATCAGCACCGTGCACAGCCAGGCCAGCACCAGCCGCCACCGTGACGGCAGGAAGCTCCAGGACTTCTCCGACATCGTCCTCGACACCGGCGCGCCGGTGGGAGACGCGATGATCAAGATCGAAAACCTCGACACTCCCGTGGCCCCTGGCAGCACCGTGGGCGGCTGCCTGCTGGTGAACAGCATCAAAGCTGAAGTGGCCGACCGCCTTACCAAAGCCGGCCAGCCACCGAAAGTGCTCACGGCGGGAGCCGTCGTTGGCGCTGCGAAAGCGACCGAGCTATTCGAGGCTGCGTATGACGAGCACGCCCGGCGCATCGCCCCGTATTATGCGGGGCTGGGGGCCTAGCCCAGCCGCCTCCGCCTCAGCAGCGCCGCCACACCCACAGAGCCGATCAAAAGACAGCTGCCAGGCTCCGGCACGGGCGTGGAGGAGATGTCGAGATTGGAGATGGTGGCGTAGGTGGTGCCCAGGCTCAGGGCGGTGGAGCCCACCTGCGCATCTCCGATGAAGCGCACCCCGATGGGGCCTGTGGGGGCGCTGCCGCTGGTGGTGTAGTCCAGCGTGATGGTGCCTGTCGGCACACCGCTGCCCAGCAGGCCAGCGATGTTGATCTGCGCGCCGTTGCTGTCGCTGGTCAGTGCGTTTCCGGATCCGTCGATCAGTTCAAAGGTGAAGCTCGGGTTCAGTCCGGACACCGAACTCAGCAGGCCGTTGTTGCCGTCCACATCAAAGCTCACGCTGTAGGTCGTGTTCGGGCTGTAGCTCAGCACGCTGCCCGGAGTGTCAAAGTAGGCCACGGCATCCCACGCGTAGTGAATGCTGGCTCCCACACCCAGCAGGCCTAGCAGCGAGTTGTTGTCGTTGGTGATGCCAAACTGCAGGGACGTGCCCGTCAGGGTGGCCTGCGCGGCAGATTCCGTCAGGCTGAGCAGGATGGTGGCATTGGCCCCTCCTTGCGCCGTCAGGTCCCACAGCCCCCGAGTCTCGGTGGTAGATCCATTGGATAGCGTGATCGAAACTAGCCCTCCGCCGGGAACATCATAGGTCACTGGAGTGGAGGATGGAAAGATGCTGCTGTAGCTGCTGCTACCAGAGCCCACGAGCGTCGTCTGAGCCGAGAGCGTATTGACAATACAATAATTAGCTAACGAGAACAATAATGCATGGTTAATTCTCATAAGGTTAGATGGTTGGTTGCGTACTATCCATACCTAGTACGCATATTACAATCTAAACTAAGGTTTAGTTTAGAAACGTCTGAGGCATTGCAGCTTTCAGCCGGAGGAGTTGTGATTTGCCGCTTGGCTTTGACGCTGAATTGCTTGCGGCGATATGCTGAATCCATCATGCAGTCCCACCCTCTCCGCACATCGGTCATTGGCAGCTATCCTTTCCCTGGCTGGCTCGAATTTTCAGCCCGGCATCTGTCCGAGTTTGGCAGTGCTGACATAGGTGAAATGCAGGATGACGCCGCCCAGGTGGCCATCCAGGACCAGCTGGCCGCCGGGCTGGATGTCATCACGGACGGCGAGCAGACGCGGTTTGACTTCAATCTCTCCTTCTACGGCTTCATCGAGGGCATCGCGCTGGAGCCTGCCAGCCCGCGGCGCTTTGGCCCACCGGCGCATGACCAGCGTGGCAAGCACGAGATCGTGGGAGAGCTGCGTGCGCCACGTGGCCTGGGTGCTGTGGAGGAGTTTGAGCGCCTACAGCGCCTAGCTTCGCACACCGGCAGGCGCCTGAAGGTCTCCGTGCCCGGCCCCTACACCCTCAGCGGGCGGCTGGCACCCAATGCGCGGTATGCAGACCGCTACGCCATTACCGAGGCTCTGCTGCCCATCGTAAACAAGGAGATCGCCGATCTCGTGGCCGCCGGGGCGGAGGAGATCTGCGTGGATGAGCCCAGCATGAGCTGCTACGGCTACCGCGAGGACACACGGCGCTTTGTGGACATCTTCAACCGCACCGTGAGCAGCGGCTATGGAAAGGCGCGCATCTGCACCCACCTGTGCTTTGGCAATTTCAAAGGCCACCCCGTGGGCTGGCGCAAATACGCACCGCTTTTCCCCGCTTTCCTGGACCTGCACTGTGACGAGGTCCACGTGGAGATGGCCAATCGCGAATACGCCGAACTGGAGGTCATCAAACCCATGGCCGAACGCTACGATGTGGCCGTGGGTATCATCGATGTGAAGAGCTACCACATCGAGACCCCGGACCAGATCGCCGATGCCGTGCGCGCCTGCCTGAAGCACGCCCCGGCGGACAGGCTCGTCTTTGCCCCGGACTGTGGTCTCTCCCAGACCGCGCGCTGGGCGGCGAAGAAGAAGCTGGCCAGCATGGTGGCGGGTGTCGGTATCGTGAAAAAAGAGCTCGGCCTCGCCTGAAGCCGCCGGGGGCCGCCGACTTGGCCGTAGTTATACCACAATCAGTTAAAAACGGGT
>DDFC01000016.1 GCA_002336895.1 Verrucomicrobiaceae bacterium UBA1938
GCACTCCCAGTGCCGAACAATAATGACAAAAGTGTCCATCGTACGGATTCTCACATCCCCAGCGCCCGCACCAAAAACGCCCACTCGTCTGCCGTCTTCTCGATGGTCTTGTTCAGCGCCGTTCCCGCTCCATGTCCGGCGCTGGTTTCGATGCGGATGAGCACGGGCGGGCCGCCCTTGGACTGGCACTCCTGCAGACGGGCGCCGAACTTGAAGCTGTGTGCGGGCACCACGCGGTCGTCGTGGTCGCTGGTGAGCACGAGAGTGGCGGGATAACGCGTGCCAACCTTGAGATTGTGGTAGGGCGAGTATTTGACCAGGGCATTGAACTCCGCCTTGTTTTCCACACTGCCGTAGTCGCTCTTCCAGCCCCAGCCGATGGTGAATTTCTCAAAGCGCAGCATGTCCAGCACGCCCACCGCAGGCAGCGCGGCGGCGTAAAGGTCGGGACGCTGCGTCATGCACGCACCGACGAGCAGGCCGCCATTGCTGCCGCCCTGGATCGCGAGCTTGTCTTTGCTGGTGTACTTGTGGGAGATCAGCCATTCCGCTGCGGCGATGAAGTCATCAAACACGTTCTGTTTTCCCAGCTTGATGCCTGCCTGATGCCACTCGCGGCCATACTCGCCGCCGCCGCGCAGATTCGGCATGGCAAAGACGCCGCCCATTTCCAGCCACACCGCGCGCGAGATGGAAAAACCGGGTGTCAGGTTGATGTTAAAGCCGCCGTAGCCGTAGAGCAGCGTGGGGTTTGAGCCGTCGAGCTTCACTCCTTTCTTGTGCACGATGAACATGGGCACCCGAGTGCCGTCCTTGCTGTGGTAAAAAACCTGCTGCGTCTCATAGGCGGAGCCGTCAAAGTCCACCTGCGGCTTTTTCCACAGGCGGCTCTCCCCGGTTTTCAGATCCATGCGGTAGATGGCCCCGGGCTCGGTGAATCCGGTGAAGGTGTAGAAGGTCTCCGAGTCATGCCGGTGCCCGCCAAATCCGCCCGCGCTGCCGATGCCTGGCAGCTTGACCTCGCGGATGAGTTTCCCATCCAGATCATGGCATTTCACCTCGGTCTTGGCATCGCGCAGGTATTCGCAAAACATCTGCCCGCCTGCGGTGCTGACGCCCTCGAGCAGCACCTTGGGCACTTCTGGAATGACAATGCGCCAGTGCTCGCGCTCCGGCTTGCTCACATCGATGGCGATGACCTGATAGCACGGTGCATTCAGATCGGTGCGGAAATAGAAGACCGGCCCCTCATTGTCGATGAAATCATAGCGCGCATCGTTGTCATTCAGCAGCTCCACCACCGGACCGCCTGTGATCTTCTGGTAAAAGACGCGGTTCTTGGGCTCCGTACCCAGCCACACCTGGATGACTAGGTACTGCCCGTCCTCCGTCACGCTGCCGCCAAAGCCCCACCTGGGCTGATCTTTGCGCTCATAGATGAGCTGGTCCTCGCTCTGGGGCTTTCCCAGAAGATGAAAGTAGAGCTTGTGAAATTCGTTCTTCGCCGTCAGCGCCGCGCCGGGCTTGGGCTCGTCGTAGCGGGAGTAGTAGAAGCCGCTGCCGTCCTTGCGCCACGACACACCGCTGAACTTCACCCACCGCACCACGTCATCGAGATCCCGCCCTGTGGCGATGTCGCGCACGCGGATGGTGTTCCAGTCGCTCCCGGCCTCAGACACCCCATAGGCGATGAGTTTGCCATCCTCGCTCGGCGAGTAGTCGGAGAGAGAGGTGGTGCCGTCTTTGGACATCGCATTCGGATCCAGCAGCACCTTGGCCTCGCCCGCCAGAGATTCGGCAGTCATGAGGACTGCCTGGTTTTGCAGACCTGAGTTGTAGGTGTAAAACCAGCGTCCCCCTTGCTCAAAGGGCCGGCCCACACGCTCGTAGTTCCACAGCTTTTGCAGGCGTGTCTTGATCTCCTCGCGACGCGGCAGCTTTTCCAGATACGAAAACGTCACCGCATTCTGCGCCTTCACCCACGCCCTGGTCTCCTCAGAGTTGTCATCCTCCAACCATCGATAGGGGTCGGAAACCGTCACGCCATGCAGCGTGTCTTTGACGTCCTCCTTGCGCGTCTGTGGATAGGTCAGGGCTTCAGCGGCAAGAGAGGCGGTGGTCATCATGAACAGAAATGCGGCGCGCATGTCTCACCCTGCCTGTCATTTTCTGCTTTGCAATCCAAGCGGCTTCCGCCACGCTTATTTCATCCTTCGCATTTCATGATCTCCCCTGACCAATACGAAAAGCTCGGCACCTTTTACCTCGGCCGTGAGTATGACCTCAAAACCAAAAAGGTGCAGGATGGCCTCATCCTCTACGACTCCAAGGACCTCGTGACGCACGGCGTCGTGCTCGGCATGACGGGCAGCGGCAAGACGGGGCTGTGCCTGGCCCTGCTGGAGGAGGCAGCGATGGATGGGGTACCCGTCATCGCCATCGATCCCAAGGGCGACATCGGCAATGCGCTGCTCACTTTCCCCAATCTCTCCCCGCAGGAGTTCCGCCCGTGGATCAACGAGGACGAGGCAAGGCGCAAAGGCCAGTCTCCGGATGACTACGCCGCCGCACAGTCCGCCCTGTGGCAGAAGGGACTCGGCGAGTGGGGCCAGAGCGCCGCGCGCATCCAGAAGCTGCGCGCCACGGTGGACATGGCCATCTACACACCCGGCAGCAACTCCGGCCTGCCCGTGTCTATTCTCAGCTCGCTGAACTGCCCGCCTGCCGAAGTGATGGACGACGCCGAGGCGCTGGCCGACCGCATCGAGAGCACTGTGTCCTCCCTGCTCGGCCTCATGGGTGTGGAGGCAGATCCCATCCAGTCTCCGGAGCACATCCTGCTGAGCAACATCGTCTCCACCTGCTGGAAAAAGGGACAGAACCTCACGCTGGAAAACCTGGTGCGCCAGATCCAGCAGCCGCCGCTGCGCAAGATCGGTGTGGTGGACCTGGAAAGCTTCTTCCCCGAGACCAAGCGCTCCGCCCTGGCCATGAAGCTGAACAACCTCCTGGCCTCCCCCGGCTTCAGCACCTGGCTGGAGGGCGAGCCGCTGGACATCCAGCGCATGTACTACACGCCTGAGGGCAAGCCGCGCATCACCATCTTCTGCATCGCACACCTCAGCGATACGGAACGCATGTTCTTCGTCTCGCTGCTGATGAACCAGCTCCTCGGCTGGATGCGTGCGCAGCAGGGCACCACCTCCCTGCGCTCCATCTTCTACATGGACGAGATCTACGGCTACCTGCCGCCCACGGCCATGCCGCCTTCCAAGAAGCCGCTGATGATCCTGCTCAAGCAGGCGCGCGCCTTTGGCCTCGGCATCCTGCTGGCCACGCAAAACCCCGCCGACCTCGACTACAAGGCACTGGCCAACATCGGCACCTGGTGGCTCGGACGCCTGCAGACGGAGCGCGACAAGATGCGCGTGCTCGACGGTCTGGAAGGTGCCGCCAACACTGCCGGCGGAAAGTTTGACCGCCAGGAGATGGAGCAGACGCTCGCAGGACTGGGCAACCGCGTCTTCCTCATGAACAACGTGCATGAGGACCACCCCGTGGTCTTCACCGTGCGCTGGCTCATGAGCTATCTGAGCGGACCTCTCTCACGCCCGCAGATCAAGGCCCTGATGGACCCCATCCGCCCGAAGGCAGGCAGCCAGGCGTCCACAGCCGCTGCCGAGGACGACGGCTTTGCCCCGCCCGGTGCCTCCACCGCTGCAGCCACCGACCGCAACACCCTCCGCCCAAAGCTGCCCGATACCGCCACTGAATACTTCCAGCCCAGCGAGGAGGATGGCGAACGCCTCACCTACACTCCAGCCATCGTGCGCAGCGCCACGGTCGTGTTTGATGATGCCAAGCGGAAGATCAGCGGCCGCAGCACCATCACTCTCGTGAACGAGATCGACATCGAGAAGCAGAAGGTGCTGTGGGACAAATTTGTGGATGTGCCCAAGGACGACGATCTTTCCAAATACGAGTCCGAGCCCAAGGAGAACGCCGCCTATGCGGACCTGCCTGCGCCCGCGCTGAAAAGCACCACCTACACCAGTATCAAGAAGGACTTCGCCGACTGGGTCTTCGCCAATCACAGCATGGAGATCTTTTTCTCCCCGCTGCTCGAAGCCTACTCCAATCCCGGTGAGAAGCAGGATGAATTCAAGGCACGCATCACCCAGACCTCGCGCGAGCAACGCGATGCCGCCATCGAAGAACTGCGCACCAAAACAGGCAAGGCTATGAAGTCTCTGCAGGACAAGGCGGACAAAGCCGCCGGCAAGGTGGACGTGCAGCAGGCGCAGGCCAGCAGCGCCAAGCTCAGCACGGCCATGCAGATCGGCACCAGCCTGCTGGGCATGTTCATGGGCCGCAAGGGCAGCGCCGTCAAAGCCAGCACCATCACCAGCGCCTCCCATGCCTGGAAGGAGAGCCAGGACGTCAAAGCCGCACAAAACGAACTGGACTCCCTCAAGGCCGACATCGCCGAACTGGAAAAGCAGATCGCCGATGACACCCAGAAGATCCGTGACCAATACGATCCCGCCACACTGACCTTCGAGACCTTCAAACTCACGCCGATGAAGAAAAACATCCAGGTGACCGCGACGGGGATTTTGTGGCTGGCGAAGTAGGAATCCAAGGAGTGGGGGGCTCCCGACCCCCATTATTTTCGCCACCGCAAGCACCCACTCTGGGTCAGGAGCCCTTGAATTGAGCCTCCTTATGAAATGGGACAATCTCAAGTTCTTCAATCCTTTCGCGGAGATCATTCACACAGCCAACAAGCTGCCGCATTGGCAGCAGACGGGAGCCACCTACTTCATCACTTTTCGCCTCGGCGACTCCATTCCCGCCACGCTGCGCCGTCAGTGGGAAACAGCGCGTGAACAATGGCTGCTTCTTCATCCACAGCCATGGCCACCTGAAACCGAAGTTGAATATCACACACGCTTCAGCAAACAGGTCGACCAGTGGCTCGATGCCGGACATGGAGCCTGCCTCCTCCGCGATTCCGACACCCGCATAATCCTCGAAACCTGCCTTCGCCACTTTGACGGCAACCAGCATTTTCATCACGCCTGGGTGATCATGCCCAATCACGTACACTGCCTCACGACACTGGCGGCGGAGGTAAAGCTCGAAAAGATCGTCAAAAGCTGGAAAGGCTTTTCAGCCAGGAGCATCAACAAACATCTCGCCCGCACCGGACCGCTCTGGCAGGAAGATTACTTTGATCGCCTGATCCGCGATGCCGATCACTTCGCTAACTGCGTGCGCTACATCCACCGGAATCCAGCGAAAGCGGGTTTAAAAGTCGGCGAATTCACGCACTTCGAAAGCGACTTCGCGAAACGTCTTTAACCAAGGAGCGGGGGCCCCTCCTCCTAGTTTTCCAGAATGGGGGGTCAGGAGACCCCCGCTCCTTGCTCAATACACATCCCTCCGGTACCTCTTCGCATCCTTCATCGCCTGCACATAGGCAGCGGCTTCTTCAGCGGATTTACCACCTTCTTTTTCGATGATGGTGTGCAGCGCTTTGTCCACATCGGCGGCCATGCGTGAGGCGTCGCCGCAGACGTAGAAGATGGCGCCCTGCTCCAGCCAGGTCCAGAACTCGGCGCTGTTTTCCAGCATCTGATGCTGCACATAAATCTTCTCGGCCTGATCGCGGCTCCACGCGGTGCTGAGTTTGGTCAGCGTGCCATCGGCCAGATAGGCCTCGAATTCATCCTTGTAGAAGTAGCAGGACTTGGAGCTGACCTCGCCAAAGAACAGCCATGCCCTGCCCTTGGCGTTCGTCGCTTTGCGCTCTTCCAGAAAGGCGCGGAAGGGAGCGATGCCCGTGCCGGGCCCGCACATCAGGATGGGCGTTTCCTCCTGCGGATCGGGCAGGCGGAAGCCCTTGCCGTGGTTCACAAAGCACGGAATGAGTGTTTCATTCGGCGTCACACGCTCCGCCAGAAAGGTGGAGGCCACCCCTCCGCGTGCACGACCATGGCTGGTGTAGCGGACGGTGGCGACAGTGAGATGCACTTCATCAGGGTGCGCTTTCTGGCTGCTGCTGATGGAGTAGAGGCGGATGTTCAGCTTCTTCTGCGTCAGCATAAACTCCTCGGGTGTGAACTTAGCCGTCGGATTCTCCAGCAGCAGATCGATGACAAAGCGACCCCACAGGTAGTTTTTCAGCTCTTCCTTTTTCTCCGGCAGGCTCAGCTCCGCCAGCGGGGTGTCGCCACCGGTCTTTTCCACGATGGTTTTGATCAGCTTGTTATCCACCTCCGTGATCAGAGCGCCTTCGATCAGCGCCTGACGGATCGGCACCTCGGCGGCGGTTTTCGGATGCTTGACGATCTCCGCACCAGTGAACCCGAGCGCCGCCAGCGTGTCCTCCACCAGCGCCGGATCATTCGTAGGCTGCACGGCCAGCGAATCTCCTGGTGTGTACTCCAACCCTGAGCCCGCGAGGTCGATCTCGTAATGTGCGGTGTGCTTGGGCGCGTCCGGGCCGGAGAGATTGAACATCCGCTTCACCTTGGCGATGCAGGGATTTTTGACGTTATAGACAGGCTTTCCAGCTTCGGGTGTGCTCATGCGCGGAGCCTATAAAGGCGGCACACCATTGTCAAACCAGCCCTCCTCAGCCTGGCAGTATCAGCATGGCCTTGGCTCCGGCGGTGCCCTCGCGGTTCATCAGCTCCACACTGCCACCGTGCAGATGCGCCACTTCTTTGACAAAACAGAGTCCGAGACCCGTGCTCTTTTTCCCGCTGTCCGGACGCGGCAGCGAGTAGAAGCGCTCAAAAACGCGCTCTCTGGCAAAGTCAGGAATGCCAGGCCCGCAGTCTTCGATCTCGATCACTACCTTGGAGTCAAAGCGGTAGCCTCGTGCAATGATCGCGCTGTTCCTGGGGGCGAAGTCGATGGCGTTTTGCAGCAGATTGCTCACGGCCAGCTCCAGCAGCCAGGGGTCTCCTTTCATGATGAGATCTGCGGTCATGTCGCGCTCCAGCCGCACCTCCCTGGCCTGCGCGATGAGCGCCAGATGATCCCAGGAACGATCAAACACCACCGCCAGATCCAGCGCCTCGTTCGTCTCCAGCTTCTTCTGCTTTTCCAGCGCTGCCAGGTGCAGCAGGCGCTCCAGCAGATCGCGCAGCCGGACGGCCTCGGCATGGATGTTTTGCAGAAAGCGTGCCCGCTTCGGCTCTGGCACATCGCCCTGCAAAATTTCGCCCGCCCCCAGGATGGCCGCCACGGGGCTCTTCAGCTCATGCGTGAGGCTCTGCACATAGTGCTCCACGTACTCCCGGCCCTCCAGCGCATCGCGCATGTCTTCCAGCGCGCGGGCCAGCGTCTTCATCTGATGCCCCGGCATGTGCGGCGCCGTGGAGCGCTCTCCACGACTGACCGCCAGCGCATGCTGGGTCAGAGCATCCAGCGGGCGCGTGGCCCAGCGCGCCGCGAGGTAGATGCCCAGCAGCATGAGCAGCACCGTGACGATGACAGACCACTTCAGCCAGCGCTCCGTCTCCCACACAAAAGCCAGCACGCCGCGCTGGGGCTTGGCCACGCTGAGCATGCCGATGATCCTGCCCTCGTGCCTGATCGGTGCGCCCACATACATCACGATGGAAAGCGGATCACGATCGCTCACACGGCTGGATCGCGCTCCGTACTGTCCCATCAGAGTCAGATTCACATCACGGTGATTGGAGATCGCGCCCGGCTTCTCAATGCCAGCCGAGTCAAACAGCACACGCCCCTGCGCATCGGTCACATACACCTGCATGTCCACCTTGGCCTTGCGCAGGTTGTAGATCTGCGCGTTCAGCTGGCGCTGCTGTGCGGCGCGCACCGCCTTTTCCACCGCCTGCGACTTGGGCACGCCATCCTGCGCATCCGCGGCGATGATCTCTGCCAGGATGTTTGCCACATCCACCATCGGCTCCTCGATGGCCTCAAAGTACTGCCTCTCCACGCGGTGGATGAGCTGCGTAAAGAGCAGGAGCAGCCCCACCGTCGTCACCACGGCAAAGCCCAGCATGAAGCGCACAGTCAGGCTCATGCGTCAGCAGGCCAGGTTTCAAGCAATGAGTACCCCATGCCACGATGTGTCACGATGGGGTCCAGCCCAGCACGCACGCTGCGCATGCGGGCGCGCAGCGTCTTCACATGCGTGTCCACCGTGCGCTCCATGGAGGCATCCGGCTCCTCGGAGGCGTGGTCCATGAGCTGCTCCCGGCTGAAGACACGCCCCGGATGCGTGGCAAAGGCCTTGAGCATGCGGAACTCATAGCGGGACAGATTCAGAGCCGTGCCAAAGTAGATGGCCTGGCAGCGCACGTCATCAATGACAAGCGGCACCGCCGTGTCCGGGCTCTGCACAGGCAGCGGCACGGCGGACACACGTCGCAGGATGGCGCGCACACGGGCCACCAGCTCGCGCGGGCTGAAGGGCTTCACCACATAGTCATCCCCGCCGATCTCCAGCCCCACCACGCGGTCCACCTCGCTGGACCGAGCGGTGAGAAAGAGCACCGGCAGCGCCCGAGTCTTGCGGATCTCCCGGCACACCTCAAAGCCCGTCATGTCCGGCAGCCCCACATCCAGGATCACGAGGCTGAACTCCTGCGCCTTCAGGAGGTCCAGCGCCGCACGCCCCGTGGCAGCAGTGCTCACGGAAAAGCCATCGGCTTCGAGCGCATAGACGACGTTTTCACAGATGGAGGGCTCGTCTTCGACAATGATTATTTTGGCAGACATTTCGGCTGTGGATGGATTTTTGAACCGCCAGACTCCCGCTGACAAGACGCTTGTGCAGAATTTGATCATCCGCGCGTTTTATCAGCAGTCTGTCTTGGCAGGGACTCAGGCCAGCTTCGGAGAGACCGCCCCCAGCCTCTGGCTCCAATCCACCTTGGCAGTCAGCGCCATCAGCACAGCCAGCGTCACGACACCACCCAGCGTGAGCGTCAGCCCCGTGAGCCCCTTGAAGAAGAAGCTGTAGCTGAAGAGCACCATGTATGCGGACTGCGCCACCACGCCCACGCGGAAGATGAACTCTCCCGCTGCAGCACGCAGATAGCCGCACACCAGCAGCAGAGACACCCCGGCGGCAAGCACAAAGCTCAGATGCACGGGCACCAGATCCAGCATGTAGGAAAACAGCAGAGGAAAGGCAAAGAAGCCTGCGGCCATGAAGAAATAGTTCACCGGATGCAATGACACACCGCGCGAGGTGGCGGTGATGACGATCACAATGAAGAACATGAGCAGAGAGAGCGGCGCATAGCGGGAGATCTGCGCCGCCACGGGACCGGCATTGAGCTCGCGCGGCATCTCCATGCCGATGCCGGGCGCGGAGATGGCGTCTTCATATTTCCACACCAGCTCCATGCCCTTCTCTGTCGGCCCGCGATCCGTGGGCGAGCTGATGAGGAAATTCACATCCTTGAAATCCGTGTTCATGGTCAGCGTAAAGTCACGGATGCGGCTGGCATCAGTAAAGGCATAGTCCCAGACATCCTTGCCACGGCACTCATAGCTGACCTCCACAGGCACGCTTTCCCCCGGCGCCAGCTGTACGCTGTCTGTCATGGCCCCCTCCAGCGGCGCAGCCACGGACCGCCGTGCAGAGGCCCCCACGCCGAGAGTGAAGCGGATCTTGTCCAGCAGCGTCTTTCCAGAGGGCAGATCAAAGCCAATGTGGAACGTCTGCGTGATGGCTGTCGTATTGGTGAAGGTGTAGGCCCCGGCAAACTTCACACTGTAGGTGCGGTGCCACAGCAGCCCCATTTTCACGGGCTGGTAGGCCAGCTGCACCTTCACATCGCTTTTCGCGGGCTGGAGCACCATGCTCGTGCCACTGGATGAGGTGTACCGTGCCTGCGGATGCTTCTGCACCAGCTGCGGGCCCCAGCGTCCGCTCACAGTGTCTCCAGTTTCGCAGCCGACATGCAGGGTGCGCTGGCTGACGACTGCGCCCAGCAGCCACCAGGCGATGGTGGTGCAGACAAGGATGACGGCGATGGTGATGAGATGAGTGAATTTCATGGCAATATTGAGTGTGAGTTGAGGGAGAGAGATCAGTTGCTGCTGCGTTTGCGGTAGGTGATTCGGGCCTGCGGTTGTTGATCACGGCAGAGTGATTTGCGCAGGTGGAGGCCAGGAGCGGTGATCTTGTCGGTGATGGGGTCCACATTGCCGCTGAAGCTCAGCTCGTAGGCTGCTGGCAGCTGCACATTCCAGTCGATCTGCTTCGCAAAAAGCGGCGTCTGCGGCAGCACCAGATCCAGCTCTCCCTCCGCCAGCTGCAGCGGCGGCAGCACAGAGGTGAAGGAAAATTTCACCTCCGACTCCGCGCCATCGGTGGCCGGATCATCCAGCGGTATCTCCATCTGTCCGGCATCTTTCACCACCGGGTGCACCGGTTCGCCATTCACATGACATTGCAGCAGTCTGGCGGACTCCGGCAGCTTCAGCACCAGACGCGTGGTGTGGTCATGCCTCACCAGCACCGCCCCCTCGGTCAGCACGGAGCCATCCCGCACCACCTGGGTGTTGTAGGTGGCCTCGGAGATGATTGAGTCATCCGTGCCGCTCGCTGCGGCTGGCTGCGCGGGTTTGCGGCTGTCATCAATAGTGAGCGTGATATCCCCGCCCTGTGATGGCAGTGCGAGAGTACCTGCACCAGCGAGGCTGTGCGTGCTGCTGCCATGCTGAAAGTGCACTCTTTTGCCATCGGGCACCTCTTTGACGGACAAGGAGACAAGAGGCGCTGGCGCCAGATGCAGCACGGTCCCCTGCCCCGGCGGCGCCAGTGCAAAGGACAGCTTCACCTGCTGCGCGCCCGCCTTGTCCGTGATGAGGCAGATGTGATCGTCAGCGACGACGAGTCGGGCATCCTTAGGCTCCACCGCAAGCGCGCCCATGCTGGCACCAGCAAGAAGGATCGTATTCCAGCCGTCGTCAAAGCTCTCCACCTGCATTTCGGCAGTAAGGATTCCAGTCTTGAGATCCAGCTGATACAGCGCCGAGAGCAGCGCCGCCGCGATGGGGGGCGGCGCAGGCTTGACCGGAGGCGGGGCCTCCTTGGGCAGCGTGGCCGCCACGAGGCGCTTCAGTTCGCCGTAGGTGATGCGCACCTCGCTCTCATCGAGCGTGGCGCTGGTGACGGGCTGTGGGGTTTGCGCCAGCAGTGCGCCGGCGGACATCAGGAGGATGAGGAGTGCTTTCATCGCCCCTCATCTTCAAAAGCGGCGTGAAACCTTGATGAAGCGGGGATGAAATGATGATGAAATGAACGTGAGCCGGGATCAGCTCACAGCCCTGCGTGGCAGCAGCTGGGAATGGCATCGCTGCTGAAGTCGAGCGTGCCGCGCAGGCGCCAGGCCATGATCAGCGCGGCGGTAAAGGCGAGCGTGCGCTGCAGCTTGCGCATTGTCTGCGGCTGGATCCTGCCGCTGATGGCATGCAGCTGCGTCTGCGCGATCCACAGCAGCGGCAACGTGCCAAGGCCGAAGGCAAAGGCAAACTCCGCGCCTTTGAAGGCTGATCCATTGGCCATGGCCAGCGCAAACATCATGTACAGCGGGCCGCAGGGCAGCAGCGGCGTGGCAAAGCCCAGCAGCCCTGCGCGCATGGCGCTGTGCATGCGAAAGGCCAGGGTCTGGATGCGGCGCACGCCCTCACGCAGAAACTGCGGCTTGGGCAGGCAGGTCTCCAGCCCCAAGCCCACAATCGCAAAAGCGATAACCATCAGCCATGGCAGCACGATGCCTGCGCCATGCTGGAAAAACTTCAGTGGCATCACCCCCACCGTGCCCGCGATGGCACCCACCAGCGCATACGCCACCAACCTGCCGCCGTGGTAGAGCGCCGTGTCCCGCACAAAGCTGGAGGCTCCCGGCTTGGAGGAAACCGCCCACGAGCACGAGAGCGGCCCGCACATGCCCACACAGTGCACACTCGTGACGAGTCCCGCCAGAAAGGCGGCTGCGCTGGTATCAATGGCCTGCATGGGCGGAACGGGTGACGAGCGGAACCTCAGGCGGTGCATTTTTCACGGCCAGAGTGATGAAGTACACCCACCATGCCACAAAGCCGGTGAAGACCACGGCCACGAGGATCCAAGGGCGGGATTTGAGGCTTTTGGGCATCATGGCAGAGGCAGGGGTTAGTGGATGAAATCTTTGGCGTTGAGCTTGGCGGCGGGCACGGCCTGCGGATCAGGCCCCAGATACTCCATGACACGCGTCTCGCTGGAGTCTCCACGTGCGGTGTCCACCACCTTGACTGTGAACTTGAAGCGCTTCTGGTAGTCGGCCTGCGGCATGGTCAGCACAAGCGTCTTCTGATCCTCCTTCATGGGCCCCAGCTCAATGCTCTGATCCATGCCAATGACGGTCAGCGACTTCGGCACCTCACCCACCAGCTCCATCTTGTAGGTGGAGGCGGCGTTGCGCTTGTTGATGATTCGCAGCTGGAACTGATTGCGGATGACGCCATTGTCCACGTAGAAGGACGCGCCCCCCATGCGCACCACGCTGGCACGCAGCGGCGAGATGCGGGAGACAGCCGCGCCAAAGCCCGAAACCCACACCAGCAGGATGAAGGTGTAAAAGATCGTGCGCGGGCGGATGAATTTGGTCCTGCTGCCGTTCAGCCCCTTGTAGGAGTCGTAGCGCACCAGCCCGGGCGGACGCTTGAGCTTGTGCATGATGTCATCACACGCATCCACGCACGCGGCGCAGCCGATGCACTCCAGCTGCAGACCGTTGCGAATGTCGATGCCCGTGGGGCACACCTGCACGCAGCGGCGGCAGTCCACGCAGTCTCCAGCGGGCTTTTCCACCGTGCCTTTGCCACGTGGTTCGCCACGCTTCTTGTCGTAGCCGATCACCACGGAGTTGTCGTCTGTCAGCGCAGACTGCAGACGCCCGTAGGGGCAGAGGATGATGCAGAACTGCTCGCGGAACCAGCTGAAGGAGAAATACAGCGCACCTGTGAGAAAGACCACCACACCAAATGCCTTGGCATGCTGGGCAGGCGACTGGTGCATCATCTCATACAGCGCCCGGATCGAGACAAAGTAGCTTAGAAAAATGTGGGCGATCACCGCCGAGATCAGGATGAAGAGCGTGTGCTTCACCACACGCTTGGTGATCTTGGAGGTGGTCCACGGCGCATCCTCCAGCTGTCGGCGCGCCGTTCCGTCTCCGTCGATCCAGCGCTCCACACGGCGGTAGAGCTGCTCCATGAAGACTGTGTAGGGGCAGGTCCACCCGCACCACACACGACCAAAGAGGGAGGTGATATAGAAGAGACTGAACGCCAGACCGGTGACCAGGAAGAAGCCGATCCACAAATCCTGCGTGGCCAGGATGAGGCCGAAGAAGTGAAAGCGCCGCTCCTGCACGTCCAGAAAAACGGCAGGATAGCCGTTCACCGGAATCCACGGCAGCGCGATGTAGATGACCAGCAGCACCAAGGCCGCGACACGTCTCCACCGGGTGAATGGACCCTGGACATCCGCCGGATGGACAAACTTGCGGGAGCCGTCGGCATGAATGGTGGAGAGCGAGTCGAGAGTGGGCGCGTTGGTCTTCATCTTATTTGCCTGCTGCAGGCGGGGTGGCTGAGACAGCGGCGGCCGCAGGTGCGGTGGTGGCTGCGCCAGCTTTAAGCGGTGAATCGGCGGCGAGTGTCACAGGTTCTCCTTTCTTGTGCTTGCTGAGCACAAATGCAACGACTTCCACCACGCGATTGAGCCCTAGCTGCGGCTCCCACGAAGGCATTCCCTTGGTGATATCAGGAGCTCCTTTGCGCACGATGTTGAGGATCTGCAGCGGGTTGCCGCCATGCTTCCATTCGGTGTCATTCAGCGGCAGACCGGGCAGCTTCACGGCACCCAGATGAGCGGAGAGGTCAGGTGCATGGCAGGCCACGCAGGTGGTGCCAAAGGTGGCAGCACCTGCACTCACCACCTTTTCATCCTGAGACATGGCCCAGAGCTTTTCGTCGCTGAGCTGTTCCATTTCCTTCAGCTGTGCCGCTTTGATGGCTGCCATCTGGCCATCCACCTTTTCCTGGCCGGATTCGCCCACGTGGAGCTGATAATAGGCAACCCAGGCGATGACGAACCAGACGATGGTGATGTACCAGGTGAAGAGCCACCAGTTGGGCAGCTTCTGATCGTACTCCTGAATGCCGTCGTAAACATGGTCTCGCAGGACGGGACCATTGTCGGTGCTTTTGTTGGGAGATGATGAATTCATGACGAAAACGGGTGTGTTGTGTTAAAAAGGGCGGTCAGTCGTCCAATGGCAGCTGGGAGAGCTTGTCGGCGCTCTCTTTGCGCAGCTTGATGGCACGAATGATGAAGAGGAGGAACACGGCTGCGGTCACGCCAAAGGCGAGGTAAGGAACCCAGTCGAGCGCAGAGTCGTAGATGAGGCGTTTGTACATGTGATGCGACAGATGGAGGGTTTTATTTGGTCACAGCCGAGGTGCGATAGCCGTCTGGGATGCCGGGCTTCAGCGGGAAGGGCACACCCTCCGGTTTGGCCAGCGGCATCTGCTCAGGATCCACAAGGTCGTATTTCCCTAGCTTCTGCAGGTAGGCGATCAGGGCCACGATCTTGCTGTCTGGCATGGCTCCGGCTCGGCTCTGGGTTTCCAGTTCCTGCACGATCTTGATACCCTGCTCCACGGCCTTGGTCTTCACCTCGGTCTCACTCATGGCTGGATAGGGCACACCCAGGCGGGTCAGCACTCCGATCTTTTTCCAAAGCGTTCCCTGGTCAAACTTCTCTGTGAAGAGATGCGGATAGGCGGGCATGTTGGAGCCCACGGAGATCGCACGCGGATCCTTCATGTGGTCGTAGTGCCAGCTGTGCGGATACTTGCCGCCTTCGCGGGCCAGATCCGGACCGGTGCGCTTGGATCCCCACTGATAGGGATGATCGTAGATGCTCTCTCCCAGGCGGCTGTAGTCGCCGTAGCGCAGTACGTCTGGCAGCATGGTGCGGATCATCTGGGAGTGGCAGTTGTAGCAGCCTTCACTCACGTAAATGTCACGTCCGGCCAGTTCCAGCGGCGTGTAGGGCTGCTGGATGCGGTCTTCCACATTCGTGGCGCGGTTCACCAGCACAGTGGGCACGATCTGGATCAGGCCACCCAGGGCCACGGCCACAAAAGTCAGCACTGTGAAAGGCAGCCAGTTGGTCAGCAGGCTGTCATACCAGTTTGACCACCGGTGGTGCCCGGTCTGGAAGCGCTTCACCGCCAGCACACCAAAAACCAAGGCGCACACCAGGGAGGCGATATCCGCACCCGGAGGCAGGAAGAGCCAGCCAAGAATGAGCACCAATCCGGCAAAGGTGCATGCGATAGGGTCATTGAGGAAGGTCTCCTTCAGCCCCATCGTATCACGCTGGTTGGTCTCAATCACCGCCACCTCGCGAGTCTCGTTCACAGGGCTGCCCTTGCGGGCGGTCAGCCAGATGTTCACCGCCATGATGATCATGCCCAGCAGATAGAGGCTGCCACCGATGATGCGGAAGGCCATCATGGGGCGGATCGCCGTGAGGGTTTCAATGAAGTTCGGGTACACCAGTGCGTGACCGTCCGGCGTGGTGGCATTGAGCATCAGCCCCTGCATGATGCCAGACACCCACATGGAGCCGACATAGACGAGGATGCCGATGAGACCGATCCAGAAGTGGAAGTTGGCCAGACTGGTGGAGTAGAGCTTGGTGCCATAGAGGCGCGGCGTGAGCCAGTAGAACATGCCTGCGGCCATGAAACCATTCCAGCCCATGGCTCCGGCATGCACGTGACCGATGGTCCAGTCCGAGTAATGGGAGAGAGCATTCACCGCACGGATGGAAAGCAGCGGCCCTTCAAAGGTGGACATGCCGTAGAAAGTCACGCCAGCAATGAGAAACTTCACGATGGGATCTGTGCGTAGCTTGTCCCATGCACCGCGCAGAGTCAGCAGGCCGTTGAGCATGCCACCCCAGCTGGGAGCCCAAAGCATGAGGCTGAAAAATGTGCCCAGCATCTGCAGCCACTTGGGCAGCGCTGTGTTCAGCAGATGGTGCGGACCGGCCCAGATGTAGATGAACACCAGCGACCAGAAGTGCACAATGGAGAGGCGATATGAGTACACCGGACGCTCCACGGCCTTCGGCAGGAAGTAGTACATGATGCCGAGGATCGGAGTGGTGAGGAAGAAGGCCACCGCGTTGTGCCCGTACCACCACTGCACCAGCCCGTTCTGCACTCCGGCAAAGATCGTGTAGCTGTGAGTCCAGCTCGTCGGAATGGACAGATGATTCACGATGTAAAGCATCGCGATGGTGATGATGGTGGCGATGTAGAACCACAGGGCCACGTAGAGGGAGGGCTCGTTGCGTTTGGCCAGCGTCCAGAAGAAATTCACCGCAAACACCACCCAGATGAGGGCCACCGCGATATTGATCGGCCAGATGAGCTCCGCATATTCCTGCCCACGGGTCAGCCCCAGCGGCAGTGTGATGGCCGCGCTCACGATAATGAGCTGCCACCCCCAGAAGTGTATGTTGGAAAGCAGGTCTGAAGCCATCCGCGCCTTGCACAGTCGCTGGGTGGAATAGTAGATGCCTGAAAACATCATGTTGCCCACGAACGCAAAGATCACCGCATTGGTGTGCAGAGGGCGCAGGCGGCCAAAACTAAGCCATGACGCGAGGTTCAACTGGTGAAAGTTCAGCTGGGAGGCGACGAACACGCCCGCAAGCATGCCCACGATGCCCCAGATGATGGAAGCGATCATGAAGCGCCGCACGGTGCGATCATCGAATTCGATGGTTATTTTGGTGGCGTTGGTGGTCATAGAGAAAAAGGGAGTAAAGACTCAGGACTGCGGGTTTTTGGGAGGCGACGCGGCGGATGCGGGGCCGTCATCCAGGGGCAGCAGGGCGTCCTGCTCGATGCTGCGGTCCCTCCGCTGGGAGCGCTCGGCAAAAAACATCACTGCAAACAGCACCGCGAACGCGAGGCTCATGAAGATGGTTACAGCGAAGACTTCCATTGTGGTGTGAATAGAGCGCAGCCTTATTTTCCATGCTCGGCATGCCTTGCTTGATGCTGCCCGGATTTTGCGGACAAAAAATGCATTCGGCACAAAGGAAGAGGCATGGCGCGCGCGTTGGTATCAGGTCTCCGCCGCCATCATGCACAAGCACAGCTATTTGTCCTTAGTTTTTACCTTTATTTTAGCCGTCGTTTCAGCGATTGAAACACCTAAAATCCAGCGAGACCAATCGCTGCCAGAAGGAGTTACTCTTCAGGACGAAAACGGTCACGACAACGGCGTGCGTTTCGTGGATCTCAATGGCGACGGTTATGCCGACCTCGTGCTGTCCAATCCGCGTCAGTACGGCGTCTTTCTCTTTGTGCCAGCGGAGAAGGCCAAAAAAGGCCTGCAGTGGGACGAGGGCTGGACGCAGGTCATGCGTGAGGGAAAAGCCGGAGACGCCCACAGCCTGCCCCCCATCGTGACAGCGGATGGCTCAGACGGAGGCGTCACCTTTCACGATGGTGCCATGTGGGTCGCCGCCACTCAGCAGCGCATCCCCTTCTCTGAACTGCTCAAAGTCCCGGGCCCTGCCCCGAAGTCGCCGCAGGAGTCTCTGCAGACGCTGCATGTGAAGCCCGGCTACGAGGTACGACTGGTGGCCGCAGAGCCCCTGGTGCAAGATCCCGTCTTCATCGACTGGGATGCCCGTGGCCGCATGTGGGTGGTGGAGATGGGGGACTACCCGTTTGCACCCGGTGAGACGACCAAGGACGGCGGCGTGGGTCAGGACAAGGTCTCCGACCTGCAGGCTGGCCGCGTGAAGATCCTGGAGGACAGCGACGGAGACGGTGTATACGACAAGTCCACACTCTTCCTCGACGGCCTGAAGCACCCCACCGGCCTGGCCCTGTGGAAAAACGGCGTCTTCATCGCCAACATCCCGGACATCTTCTACGCCGAGGACACCGATGGCGATGGCAAATGCGACAAACGCGAGACGTGGTACACCGGCTTCACCGCAGGCAATCCACAGCATCTGGTCAACGGATTCTGCTGGGGGCTGGACGGCTGGCTCTATGGTGCCAATGGCGACAGCGGCGGCGACATTACCTGCGTGCAGACCGGAAAGAAGATCGCCCTGGGCACCAGCGACTTCCGCTTTGACCCGCGCACCGGAGAGTTTGCCCTCGAAGGCGGACGCAGCCAATACGGCAAATGGCGGGATGATTACGGCAACTGGTACGGCAACAACAACAGCAACATCGGCTGGCACTACTGGCTGCCATTCCGCCACCTGGAGCGCCACCCCGAGCTGGCGGTGAAATCCCTGCGCAGTGATCTGAATGGTGAAAAGCGTGTCTTCCCCGCCAGCCCGCCCATGCGCCGCTTTAATCAGGGCAGCGCCGTCAATACGCTGACCTCTGGCTGCTCCCCCATGCCCTTCCGCGACACCACGCTCGGTGCCGATGGAGAAAACGTTATCTTCATCTGCGAGCCCGCCAACAACCTCGTGCACCGCGAGGTGCTCAGCTACGAAGGCGGCACCATCACCAGCCATCGCCATCCCGGGGATGCGGAGAGCGAATTCATCGCCAGCGAGGACAACTGGTTCCGCCCCAGCATGGCGCGCACCGGCCCGGACGGCGCTCTCTATGTGGTGGACATGTACCGCCTCGTGCTGGAGCACCCGGAGTGGATCCCCGCGCAGATCGCACACGGGCTGGATCTGCGCGCTGGCGAAGACCGCGGCCGCATCTACGCCGTGCGCCCGCAGGCCCGCGCGGGACAGCGCGCCGAGGCCAGCCATACCAAGCTGGCCTCTGCACCCGCCGCAGAACTGGTGGCCGCCATGGCCTCCACCAATGGCTGGATGCGCGACACCGCCCAGCGTCTGCTCATCGAGCGCAGCGAAACCTCCGCCACCGCCGGGCTGAAGACACTCGTAAAAAATGCGCCGCCCGCCGTGCGCATCCAGGCCGCATTCACCCTCATGCAGCTCGGCGGCATGCAGGCGCAGGAGGTCTTTGCCCTCCTCAAGCCCCTGTCCCCGCAGGTGCGGGCCGCAGCGCTGACAGCCACCGGGCTGCCTTCGGATGATGTGTTTAACGAAACCGAAACCGCGATGCTCAAGCAGGCACCGCAGAAAGTCCCCGCCAAGGCCATCACTCTGCCAGCCATCACCCGTAACAACCCGAACCGCCAGAAGGTGGTGGCGCAGTATGTCGCCTCAGCAGCCAGTCTGGCAGGCGACGCCACTCGCGGCACGGCCGTGTTTCAGAAAGCCTGCATGATCTGCCACAAGGTGCGCGAGCTGGGCGTGGAGATAGGCCCGGACCTGACCACCGTGGCCACCAAACCGCGCGAGCAGTTCATCGAGGCCATCTTCGACCCCAACCGCGCCGTGGAGCTGCGCAATGCTGCCACCCAGGTGACGAAGAAGGACCATAGCCTCGTCGTGGGCCAGCTGGCTGCCGAGACCCCGGGAAACATCACCCTGCGCCTGCCCGGCGGCGCGGAGATCGTGGTACTGCGCGCCGACATCCGCGAAATGAAAACCCTCACCACCTCCCTCATGCCCGAAGGGCTGGAGGCCGTGCTCACCGCCCAGGATGTGGCGGATGTGCTAACCTTCATCGGCAGCAAACTCTGACAAGAAGACAAACCTCCATCGCCAGAGTGGTTACCCCGCAAGGACTCGAACCTTGAACGAGAGAATCAAAATCTCCTGTGTTACCATTACACCACGGGGTAGGAGGTGTGTCCGCCCGATATTAGAGCCTCATTGTCACTGCGCAAGGACGGCTTCGGCTAGAATTCCATGAGTTGCTGAGCCGAGGCATGCACGCAGCAGTCTCACATGGAGGACTCATTGCGGGAGGCAAGCCTAGCTATCCATAGTCAGCTGTTATCGGCCTGTGCTGGGAGCCAGACGCAGTCGTCCGGACTGAAATGAGTTTTGCGATTCAAAAAAATCGCCGCCTTACTCCACCTGCCTCGAAACCTGACCTCCAGCTGAGGGGGGGTTTTAACGAATTTGATCCCTCCCAACCCCCCCCTCACAGGGGCCTGCAGCCGCCTTTGGGAGCATTTGTCAGCAGGGAAATGACATTTTTTTTACAATTCATTTCACCCCCAAAATGACGCTGCAGCCCTTGATTTGTCAGGCTTGCAGGCTGGTGCACCGATTCACACAGTTATTGAAATTACGGAAAACTAAAATATTTATTCTTGCAATATATGTTATAATTTACATAATAATTTCGAAATTTGAGAAACCACTACGACTATGAAGAAGCTCATCCTCATCCAGAACGATTACCCTGGCACCGGCAAGAGCACTTTGGCTCTCTGCCTGCATCGTTACCTCCAACAGTATGGAGTCACCCACCAGCTGCTCACCCTCACTGAGGAAGACAGCGGCACTCATATGGGGGCCACGGCACTCGATGCCAGCACCCTCACTCCCCGCGCCTTCCTGGCTCAGGTAGACGCCTCCCCTCTCACCATCCTGGACGTCAGCACCGGCCTGGGAGAGTTCTTCAACAAGTTCTACCAAGGCTGCGAGATGGACCAGATCCTCCAGTCCGCAGGAGTGGCCCTCTCCGTGGTCCTGCCCGTGACCGTGGACCGCGAGAGCTTTGATTCCGTCACCGACGCCGCCGAAGTCTTCTCCGACAATGCCGAGTACCTCATCGCCCATCTCGTGACGAGCTGCTACGATGAGGACGACAAGGTGTGGGACAGCAGCTACGCCGCCCGCGTGATGGACATGTTTGAAGCCGTGGAGCTTCACATCCCCGAGATCAGCTTCCAGAACGAGCTCAGCACCGAGCACCTCTCCCTGGACGAAGCCCTGCAGATCACCGATGCCGACGAACGCCTGGGCAAGGAATACACCAAATGGCACCGCCGCGTGATGGGCCAGGTGGACAGCGCCCGCCAGTATCTCTTTGGCGACGCCTTCCGCCCCACCATGGCTCCGAAGCCCCAGACCGCAGCCAAAGCTGCGCGCAAGTCCAAGGCCAAGCTGGCTGCTTGAGCGCGGTGCATTGACGATTGTTAGCGCTGGGTTGGAGAGCGGTTGCTTCGCATTCGCAAACTCCAACCCCGCTCTCGTACAAGGCAGGTTGTTTGTAGCAGTTGGGAAAACTACTGCCAGCCAGCGCCAACTACTCGAAGAGTTCCGGGTAGCACCGGTCCGCCACTGCCCTGCTGAGTTTTCTGATCTCGGCGGGGCACGTGCTTTTCAGGACGGACCGCGCCAGCTCTTCGCACTCCTGCACGGACAGGCGGCGCACGGCGTGCTTCACACGCGCGATCTGCGTGGTGGCCACGCTGAGCTCGTTCAGTCCCAGGCCGATCATCAAAGGCGTAAGCGTCAAATCCGAGGCCATCTCCCCGCACATGCCCACGCGGATGCCCGCTGAGCGCGCTGCCTGGACAGACATGCCGATCAGCCGCAGCACCGCCGGGTGCGTGGGCTGGTAGAGCTTGGCCACTCGGTCATTGAGCCGGTCCACCGCGATGGTGTACTGGATCAGGTCATTCGTTCCCAGGCTGAGAAAGTCCACCTCTGCGGCGATGAGATCCGCCGAGAGCGCAGCACTGGGAATCTCGATCATGGCACCGATCTCGATGCCCTCCGGCACATCGATCCCTTCGGCCTTCAGCTCCTCCTCGCAGGTCTTGAGCACGGCCTTGGCCTCCAGCACCTCCTGCACGCTGGACACCATGGGAAACATGATGCCCACACGCCCATAGGCCGCAGCACGCAGCAGCGCACGCAGCTGCCGTTTGAAAAGATCCAGCCGCCCCAGCGAGAGGCGGATGCCGCGCCAGCCCAGGAAGGGGTTGGGCTCCGGCTCCAGCGCCAGGCGCTCATCCACCTTGTCTCCACCGAGGTCCAGCGTGCGGAAGACCACGCGCTTGGGCGACTGGGACTCCACCACGCGGCCGTAGGCCGTGGCCAGCTCGTCTTCAGTCGCATCGGGGTTTTCCAGATGCAGAAACTCAGTGCGGAAGAGGCCCACCTCCTCCGCGCCGCTGTCCTGCACGATCTTCATCTCCTCGATGAACTCCGCATTGGCCCCCACGCAGATGGCCGTGCCGCAGCGTGTCAGGGAGGGATTGTGCCGCTCCACCTGGAAGACGTCCTCGCGCCGCTCCGCCTGCTCTTCGCGCACACGGTAGCGCGCCAGCGTCTCGGCGGAGGGGTTTTTGATCATGAGGCCGCCTTCGCCGTCCAGCAGCACGGTGTCGCCGCTGTGCAGCTCATCACAGATGCCATGCAGCCGCACGACCGCCGGCAGGGCCAGTGAGCGGGCGATGATGGCGGCATGAGACACGGCGCTGCCTGTCTCCAGGGCAAAGCCGAGGACCTTGCTGCGGTCCAGCTGCACCGTGTCCGAGGGCGTGAGGTCATGAGCCACCACGATCACGGGCTCGTCAAACATCGGGTGGTCCAGCAGCTCGCCGCGCAGGTGGCGCATCACGCGCTGCGTCACGTCCTTCACGTCCAGAAAGCGCTCGCGCAGGTAGGAGTCTGAAAGGCCGCGCAGGGCGTCCATGTGCTTGCACATGAGCTTGTAGTAGGCCCAGTCCACGCACACATGCTGCTCGCGCACGACTTTCTCTGTCTGCTTGAGGATGGTGGAGTCCTGCAGGATGAGCAGGTGGGTCTCAAAGATCTCGCTCTCCGCGCTGCCGTGCTCTCCGGCCATCACGCGCTGCAGCTCCTCGATCTCCCTCGCCGTGGCCTCCAGCGCCGTGTTGAGGCGCTCCATCTGGTGCGCCTCGGTCCCGGGTTCGATGCTGTCCTCGTCCGGTTCGTCAAAGTGGTCCTTAAGCACATGCACCACCGCGTGCGCGACCCCATTCGACACAGCGGTGCCGGACCAGGTCTTTTCTTGTAAAGCAGTGGATGAAGTCATGCGCGCGCCCATCTTTCATGAGGACGGAGCGTTTGGCAAACGCCTCTGTGATTCAAACTGCAGCCAGCACCTTTTCCATGCGCTTTTTGAGGCCTGCAGCCTTCCCTTCCTCGCCGAGGATGTCCAGCATAGCCACGTAGTCCAGGCCGATGGCCTCGTAGCTGCGTGCCTCCTCAGGCATCTGAGACTCCAGGATGGAGAGACTCCTCTCAAAGTGCTCCTGAGCGGCGGCATTATCCTTCAGCTCATGGCAGGCGGTGGCCAGATTGCACAGAGACTGGGCCACATCGCGGTGGTTTTCTCCCAGCACCTCAATGCGAATTTTGAGCCCGTCTTCAAACATCTCCTTCGCCTGATCCGGGAAACCGGCGGCATAGTACAGGCTTCCCAGGTTGTTAAACACACAGGCCACGGACTCAGACCGGCGGCCCCGCTTGTTTTCCAGCGTCTCCAGCGCACGCAGGTAGTGCTGCTCCGCCAGGGCAAATTTGTCCATGCACTTGTAGGTCATGGCCAGGTTGTTGCGCAGTTGCGCCGCCACTTCCAGGTTGTCGCCGCCCAGTGCCTCGTGATTGCTGATGGCCTCCTCGTAATAGGGCAGAGACTCGGCTTCGCGCCCATTGAAGTCCAGCAGCGTGGCCAGGCTGGTGCGCGCACTGGCCATCGCCTCGGCGGGCATCTCCAGCTCTTTGCCAGCCTCCAGTGCATCCAGGTAGGCGGCCTCGGCACCGGCCACATCTCCCGCATCGCGCAGGGCGTCTCCCAGAGTCAGCAGCGCCCGGACGAGGCCGGGGGCCTTGCCGGGAAACTCCTTCACCGCTGCACGCTGGGTCTCCACCGCCTGTCGTGCGGCTTGGATGACGGATTCGGCGGAGGCGGCTGGGGTGGTGTTCTCAGGCATGATCTCGATGGAAAGCTCTCGAAGGTTCGCAGAGCAAATACCTTCGTGGACAGAGCCGCCCCCCGTCAAGTACCGCCTTTGTCTCAAACCATAAAACTCTGAGTGGGAGACGGAAACGGAAGGGGTGAATGGTTTTGCAGGCCACCTGCCCTGCCCGGCGCACTTTCATACTCCTGTCGGGTAATCCCGCGCCCTAGCGCCCGGCCTGCCCCTGATGAGCGCGGAAGGTACGCGGGCTTGGCCAGCCATGCTTTTTGAAGGCCACGGCCAGCTGCTCGCCTGAGGAGAATCCGGCCTGGGCCGAGACTTCGGTCACTGGCAGGCGGGTGGTGGAGAGGAGAAGGCGCGCACGCTGCAGGCGCACCTGCAGGATGGCGGCGTAGGGAGCGTGGCCGAAGTGGTGGCGAAATTTGCGCTCGAACGCCGTACGGGACATGGGGACCGCACGCAGCACATCGCTGACGTCGATGCCGTTGCAGGCGTGATCCCTCATGAAGCGCACGGCAGCGGCCAGCTGGGGGTCCGCCACGGCCACCACATCTGTGGACTGCCGGGGGATGACGCCGAGGGGTGGAATCTTGACGGTGAGCGCCCCTGCACGGCGGCCACGCATCATGCTGTCAAGCAACGCTGCGGCCTGGAAACCGGCCAGGCGCGCATTGGGCTGCACGCTGGAGAGGGGTGGGTGGCAGAAATCACAGACGATCTCGTCATTGTGCTGGCCGAGCACCGCGACTTCATCCGGCACCCGCAGGTCCAGCTGGCGGCAGATGTCCAGCACCTGCTGGCCGCGAAGGTCATAACAGGCCATGATGCCCACCGGCTTCGGCAGGGCCGCGATCCAGTGTGTCAGCCGCCGCCGCTCGCCAGCCCAGGAGGCTGCATCACGCAACTGGGAATCAAACAATGCACAGCCATGCCCCGCACGCCGCAGTGCTGCGACAAAGTGCTGCTGGTAATCCTGCGCCCAGGCGAACCGGCAGTCGCCACAGTAGGCAAAATGGCGAAGGCCGCGCTCCAGCAGATGGGCCGCAGCGAGCCGCCCGAGCGCCGCGCCATCTGCAATGACAGCAGGAAATTCCCGGGCCAGCTCCGAGCCGCTGACATTGACGGTGGGCAGGCGTTTGGCCCGCACGGCGGCCTCCGTGGCGGGTGTGTCGATGCGGGCAATGATGCCATCTCCCTGCCAGTCGGCAAAGCCAGCCGCATGCGCGCCACGCCCGTGCTCGGCGAGGTACACGGCCCAGCCTTCATGCGCACAGAGATAGTCGTGAATGCCCAGAAGCAGTTCGCGGCAGTAGCTGTTGGAGGTTTCGATGAGCAGTGCGACTTCGGGGTGCCTGCCTGCACGGCTGCTGTTGCTTCCGGCCATTTGAGACGTTCCAGCCGTGCGCCGCAAAAACAAAGGTTATTTGTGCAAAGTCGTCTGGAATCGGCCCTGACCTTTCCTGTATCAATGGAGCACATCACCCCAACCACGCATGAACTCACGCCTCTGCCTTTTAGTCTCCGCCAGCCTTGCCCTCGTGGCGCTTCAGTCGGCCCTCAGCGCCGGGCCGGAGGCGGCTGCCAGCAAGACGAAACGCCGACTGGTGCTGTGCAATGACGGCGGCACGCTCGGTGCGCCGGACATGGAGGCCCCCATCGGGATCGAGGGCCTGGTGCATGAGACGATTGATCCTCTGCGCGACACGATGGTGGACACGCTGTACTGGCAGATCGGCACGGACCCCTACTTTGGCACCGCGACGGCGCGCCTGAGCGACTGGTATTCCCACCGCACGAAAGTGGGCGCAGTGTGGGGCTCGGACCGGGACAAGTTCAAGACGGCGGGCGAGTGGCGCATCGCGGAAAACACGCAGCAGATCATGGCCCAGGGCACAGACCCAGCGGCGGTGGTGATCGAGCACGGGCACAAGGCGGGGCTGGATGTCTTTCTTTCCCTCCGATTCAATGACGGGCATGACTCACGCCTGGAAGGCGGCCTGAATGATCCGAACATGGTGCCGATGCGCCATCAGCACCCCGAGTGGCTGCTCAATGGCGAAGGTTACGCCAAATTCGGCTACAACTTTGCCATCCCCGAAGTCCGCGCCTATCAAAACGCGCTTATCCAGGAAGCCATCGCCAATTATGACCTCGATGGCTTCGATCTCGATTTCGACCGCCAGCCTTCGCTCTTCAAACATGGAGAGGCTGAAAAGAACGCGGGGCACATCACCGACATCCTGCGCGCCACTCGCAAAGCACTGGATGCACGCGGCCAGGCGCTGGGACGAAAGCTGCTGCTCTCCGTGCGCGTACCGCCATCACTCGACTATGACCGCGAGCATGGCATGGAGGTGGCGCAGTGGATCAAGGAGAGGCTGGTGGACATCGTGGTGGTGGGAGATCCAGGCGGATGGAACTACCGCATGCCGATAGAAGATTTCCGCGCTCTGGCAGTGGGGACAGAGTGCAAGATCCTGGCGCAGAATCTGTGCGCGTACAAAGAGGACCGTGGCCGCTCGGCGTCCGTACTGTTTGGCGAGCGGAACTACTACAGCACCGAGCAGTTTCGCGCTGCCGCCGCCCGGCACTGGCAGGCCGGGGCGGACGGCATGTTCATCTGGAACCAGCACTTTCTGAAGTTTGACCGCGATGACAAGTTTGACCGCCAGTCCTGGAAGGAGATCGGCGATCCGCTGGTACTGGCGCACAAAAACAAGCACTACTTGGTGGGCCCGCAGAAGCATGGAGGCCCGCTGCCTTTGAACCTGCCGCATGCCACCAACCATGCCGAGATGAATGTGGAAATAGCCGATGATCTGGCCGCCGCGCAGAAAGACGGCACGCTGAAGTCCGCAACACTGCGTCTCATGATCGTGCAGCTCACCAAGCTGGATGAACTCGACATCCGCCTCAATGGTCAGCCCCTTGACATCTCCACCGCAAAGAAGCGCCTCAACTACAACGACTGCTGGCTGGACTTTGACGTGGCCGGACTGATGAAGAAGGGCGGCAACGAACTGACCATGCTGGTCAAGGCCCGCAATCCCCACGTGCTGGCCCCGCTAACCATCCGCCACGTGGATGTACTGGTGCGCTATGAGGGAGGAGAGTGATACAAAAATTGCCGGCCCACGGGCTGGCAGCTCGTATCACGGCTTCAGCCAGTATTCAAAGAAGCGGTAGATCGCCCCGTTGGATTCCTCATTGGGCTCATGCTTCTCGCGGTTGGTCATCGCCACGCGGCCGCTCACGCCCAGAAGCTGGTTCACGGCAATGATGTGGTTCAGCACCGTCCAGCGCTTGGGCGGGTCTTCGGCACCGCCGGAAACGAGGAAGGGCCGCGGCGCCATCAGCGCCTCCAGCTCCTGCAGGTTGTGCCCCTGCTCCACCAGCGCCTTGTAGGCCCCCGTGCGCGGACTCTCCGCACTGACCAGCCCAGGCTTGCGCGTCATTGCCGGGTCCAGGCCGAGGTACCAGGGCTCCTGGTAGTTGATGCTCTGGCGTGTTTCGTCGAAGACGATGCCCGGATCGCTCCACGCCGCGCAGGCGTACTTCTCCCACAGGCAGGAGCCAAACATCGACCACTTGCCGCCATAGGAATGCCCCATGATGCCGATGCGCCCGGCATCCACCTCCGGCAGCGCGGCCAGCACCTGCCACATGTTTGCGCTGACGTAGCCCAGATAGCTCAGCGGCTGGCAGTGGGCGGCAGGGCTGAGCACCGGCTTGCGCGCATCACCGCCAGGCGATCCGATGGCCAGCATCACAAATCCACGCCGCGCCAGCTGCCAGGCAAAATCCCGCATCGGCTTCTCACTCAGGCCCACGCTCGTTTCCGGATCATAGAAAGGCACAAACACCGCCGGGCGCTTCCCCGTTTGGGACGGTAGCAGCAGATAGCCATCCCCCGTCTGCCCGGGCGCGATCTCTACGCGCACCTTGCGCTGAGTGATGCCCCCTTCCCTCGGCGTGGTGGCCAGCACCTCCACCTGCGGCTTCTCGATCACCGCAGGCCATGCGCCCATGAGAGCCTCCCACTCCGCACGGATCTCCGCACGCCTTTTAGCCCAGTCCTCCGCCGTCTTCACGACGCGGCCATCCGTGAATGTAAGCGGCGACTTCCCCGGCGAATACTGCCCCGCAAACTCCCCCGGCACCTGCGCAAAGGGCGGTTCATCAGCACGAGCAATGACGGCAGCAGCCAGCAGGTAGGAGAAAAGCAGCGGTTTCATGAATGAGGAGTGAAATCAAACGCGCCATGCTGTGACTTCCATGCGTGCAAAGATGAATGCACGTCTGTTTGCACCAGCCTCGTCTTACTGCTTCGGCACCCACATGAGATTGCTCCAAGCCTGCATCTTCCTCCTCATGGCCACGCCTCTGGCCGCCTGCCTGTGGGACCGCGACACCATCGCCTTGGAGGCGCAGGGCCGGCTGGAGGTGGTGGAGACCATGGTGGGGTGGTTTGACCGCTTCCCACCTGAATACTACCAGATGCGGCTGGATCGCGTGACAAAGGAACTAAGCTCAGAGCCACAGAAGCTCGATCTCTACGACGATGCCGCCGTCTCATGCGACCGCCTGGGCCGACATGATGAAGCTGTGCTGTGGATGGAGAAAAAGAACACCCACATGCAACCACTGCCCCCAGAGCAGACCAAGGACCACCGCTACCGCATGCATGCCAACCTGGGCGTCTTCCGCACGCACCAGTGGCTCAAAGCTGCGGAGCGCAACACGCATCCCGAAAAGCTGGAGAACGCCATCGCCGAAGTGCAGGCTGCCCTGGAGATCAATCCTGACGCGCACTTTGGCCGCGAGCGGGCGCACCTCTCGCTGCTGCAGTGGTGGCAGGCAGGGCTGAAAAATCCACGCAAAGCCACCGATTCCGAATTCAAGTACGCCACATTCCGACTGGGCCGTGCTTTTTTCGAGGACTTCCCAGCCACCACTGGCCTCAGCCGCGACTCTTTGATCAAAGGCTTCTGTGGGCTCATCCAGATGGGGTCCGCCCAGGACAGTGTGGACGTGCACAGCCTCGTGGCATGCCATCTCATCGGCCTAAGCACCAACAACCTTCGTCTCGAGTATTCTGAGGTGCGCTACACCCTCTGCTACCTGGCCTGCCTGCGGCTGGCGGAGCTCGTCTCTGAAGGCAGGCAGCCTGTTTACGCAGCAGACACCTTTCGCGCATGGCTGCTGCCGGAAACGCATTTCAAAGACCATCCAATACGGCAAGAGGAGTCCTCGGCCGATGCTTTCGCGGAGCGCTTGAGCCGCATGAATCTGTGGGGCGGTGAGGGGCTGAGCAAGAAGCCCATATCGCCTTGGTTTCACCAGGTGCGCACAGCAGCCAAGAAACGACTCGCAGCAAAAACCCGCTTCATGCAGACACGTTTTGCAGCAGGCATGCACCCGGACACGCATGCGGACTTCTGGCAGGGCTGGCAGGAGCCAGTCATGCCTCCATTGCCCGAGACCAAGCTGGAGCGCTGGTTCGGCCCTGAAGCCGCGTCATGGCTGTCATCCAGTCTATTTCTGTGCGTCTGCTTTTTTCTCTCTCGATCCTGTGCGTGGTGGCCATCTACATCATTCTCAAGCTAAGAAAGAGACGACAGCTTCTGCCGGCCACCTGAATCCGGCACGACTTTGTGAAAGATCAGCAGCCATCGATCTCCCGCCTCATCACTTCTTCCCTTCCCTCAGGTGCTCCTTGAGCACCCTCACCACTTCCTCCACCACTTCGGGGCGCTCAGTGCAGCCGTGCCAGTAGGAAACCACCTTTTCAGATTTGGCACCTTCGAGATGGGCGCTCCAGTAAGGCACGGCGCCATCGGAGCTCTCCTGCAGCGGAGCCTTGCCAACGTGTCCGATGATCGAGTGATACGGTACGCGAATGGGCACGGAATTGAGCCCCTCGTAAAACGGGTGGTCATTGGACAGCGTACCCAGGCTCAGGAAGGCAAAGAAGCCCCAGTCGCGGATCTGCGGATTCAGCGCATCCAGGTTTCCCGTCAGCAGCTGCTCGGACATGATGAGGGTGTCCACCGGCAGGCGGATCAGCGAGGCCAGACGGCGCACGATGTTCATGCTGGCGATGTTGCTGCCACGATGCGGCGTGGTGATGAAGATGGCGCGCTTGACCTCCGTCTGTGGTTTGAACTTGAGCGTGGTCATGAGCCTCTCACGCACTGGCTCGGTCACGTTCAGCTCTTCCGGCGGCTTGCTGAACATGGCGTTCCATATCTTGTCCTGCGGGTCGATCGTCTGCATCCGGCTCAGCAGCCCGCCCATGCTGTGGCCCACCAGCACCATCTGGTTCATGCCTGGGTCGTTGTGGTCGGGGTCAAAGTAGTCGCGTGCCTGCTGCAGCGAGGCACGCAGCCGTGCCGAGGTCTGCGGCACCGCCATCCCGGTGGGATAGAGAAAGTACCACGGCTGGTAGCGCGCGCGCAGCTCAGGATCTGATGAGATGGCATTCACCGCATTCAGCCAGATGTGCGGGTCCGACATGAGGCCGTGCACAAACACCACGGGGATGCGCTTCGGGTCATACACGTCCATGCAGTACAGGTGGCAGTCTGCCAGCGTGCGCTCCGGGTAAAAGAGGCCCAGCCATGAAAAGAGGCCGAGAGATTTTTTGGAAAGCGCGCGGTCTTTCGCTGCGGTGAAGTTCGCCGCCAGCTGCGGCTCGCTGTTTGCGAGCTTCACACGCTCCACATTCAGCGCGTTGATGAGGCGCAGGCGGCAGCGGCGCGGTGTGGCGGGATCATGGTCGTCCTCTCCCATCTCCATGATGGCCGTCAGCGTGAGATTCCCCCCATTGGGCGGCAGAAAGGGCAGGTCTTTGCGCGTGGCATTCGTGCGGAAGATGTGGCCCACCATCGGCACGCCCAGACCACTGCGCTCCGCCAGCGTGTCGTCTCCGTGCGACTTCACACGGGAGGCCTTGATGAGCTGATCGATCTGCGTGGGAGGCACCTCTTCATGAGGATTGGTCTGCGTGGCCAGCTCCACCTCGTAGGCACCATGCCGGGAAGCAAAGATGGTGCCGCTCTGCCAGTAGCGCGGGCATTGTTTTGCATTCCATTCCTCTAAAAAGTCTGCAAATGCCTTATCGCCGCGTGCTGCAGCTTTGCCTCTGCTGTGCGCGAGACTGAACTGCTCGCCATCCCAGCCCTCAGCGACGGAGTCGAGCAGGGTGGCGAGGTGGCGCTTTTCGCTTGAGCTGAGCTTGGTCTCCACGCGGGGGATCTCCACGCGGAGCACGGAGTGGCACGAGCACAGCGCCCCGCCGCAGAGGACGGCCAGCAGGGAGATCAGGGGCTTGAGTCGCGGCATCGCGGATTACTTGGGCTCCGCGATGGTGGTGAGCTTCACATTGCGGATGGCCGCCATCGTATTGTAGGTGGTGAAGGAGAGCGGCAGGTAGCTTTCGACAGGGCCGGGGCGGACGCTGATTTTTTTGCCCTCGATGTCTTCATCGATGACCTGCTTGTCTCCGACCCAGGCGCTGAGGTTTTTGGCGGTGACCCGGAGCTTGATGGGGTACCACTGGTTGTCGTTGTAACGCTGGTAGCTGGAGGTGTTGTTTTCAGAGGCGTCGAGGCCGTCGATGCTGGAGATGCCCGTCACGCTGCCGCCCCAGCCGCCGCAGATCAGTGTGGCGCAGTGCTTGGCATCTCCCACAGGAAAGGTCAGCCCCACAAAGAAGTCCACGCCCTGCATGCGCTTGGCCTCAAGGGTGATCTCGTAATTCACCATCGGCAGCGTAGCCGCCTTCTTATAGACAGCGCCGCTGATGTTCTCCCCCTGGTTGATGAGCATGAGCCCACCCTCCAGCTCCACCTGGCCGCTGCCGCCGACATCGACCATCTCCCAGTCGTCGAGGGACTTGCCATTGAAGAGCACGATCTCCTTTCCCGCCTCCGGTTTGGCTGCGACGGGTTTGTCGTCAGCGGTGGCAAAGGTGGTGCCGAGCACCAGAAGAGCAGTCAGAGCAGCGGGGAATTTCATGGTTTCGGTTCGCATCCTCAGCGTGGCATGCCGCATGGTCAAGTTTCACAAAACACACCTTCATGCCTGCTAGTCTCTTTTCATGCAGTAGAAAAAATGTGCGCATTGCCAGATGCCAGGCTTCCCTTCCCGCTCATCTTCGCCCACCCTTTTTACCATGCTCCCCCCCGACCTCAAAACCATCATCGTCATGGGCGTCTCCGGCAGCGGCAAGTCCGTCGTCGGCAGCCTGCTGGCTGAAAAACTCGAAGGCGTCTTTGAAGACGGCGATGACTTCCACCCGCCTGCCAACAAGGCCAAGATGTCCTCCGGCACTCCGCTCAATGACGATGACCGCTGGCCCTGGTATGCAGTGCTGCGCCAGCGCATCGAGGACATGCGCCACCTCACGCCTTATTATGTGCTGGCCTGCTCGGCCCTGAAGCCCATCTACCGCGACAAGCTGCGCGCACACGATCCTGAGGGCACGCTGCACTTTGTGCTGCTGGACGGAACGAAGGAGCTCATTGCCGAGCGCATCGGTGCGCGCAAAGGGCACTTCATGCCGCCGGCGCTGCTGGACAGCCAGCTGGCCACCCTGGACCCCACGCCAGACGTGCTGCGAGTGTCCATTGACCAGACGCCGGAGCAGATCGTGGCAGACATCCTGAAAGTACTCACCGCCAGCGCATGAGCACCGCCGTCCAGCGGCTCTTCTGGGGCTGGGAATCACCCGTGCTGGAGCAGGCCGTGGCGCTGCTCACGCGCGGGTGGGACAGCACCTGTGCGCTGGACCTGAGCGACACGCTGCTGCTGGTGCCCAATGGCGAGGCCGGACGCCGCCTGCGCGAGGCGCTGGCCCATGCCGCCAATGCCACCAGCACCGCCGCCATCGTGCCCTACCTCTGGCTGCCAGAGCAGGCGCTGCTGCCGCAGAGCCGCCGCTTTGAGGCCGCCACTCAGCTCCAGACTCGGCTGGCCTGGCAGCGTGCGCTGGAGCAGGTGCCTCTGGACTCCCTCACCTCTCTCTTTCCCCGCCCTCCTCTCAATCCTGGCTGGAACTGGCAGACAGAGACTGCGCGCATGCTGGCAGAGCTGAAGATGCTCCTCGGCACCGGAGGGCTGACCTTTGCCGAGACCGCCGCGCACCCCGCCGCCCAGCGGGATGCCGCACGCTGGCAGGATCTCGCCCGGCTGGAGCGTGCCTACTTTGCCGAGCTGGCCCAGGCCGGTGTGGCAGATGCGCAGATGCTGAAGCGCCGCCATGCACATGCCCCTGTGCTTCCTGAGGAGGTGCGCCGCATCGTGGTGCTGGCATCCCCGGACCTGCCGCCGCTGCTGGATGCGTGGATTTCCACCTGCGCAGCGCGCGGGCTGGAGGTCGTCATAGCCATCCACGCGCCGCAGTCTCTGGCGCACACCTTTGACGCCTGCGGCCGCGCCCTGCCACAGTACTGGGGAGAAGACGCCGCCAACTCCCTGCCGTTCCAAAACCAGCAGATCCACGTCACGCGAGATCCCGCCACTCAGGCCATGCGGGCCCTGGACCTCATGCGCACGCTCGTGCCCGCTGGCCGCACCGCTGTGGGCGTGTGCGATGCCGAGGTGGGCAGCCTCATGCTGGAAAAGCTGACGCTGGAGCACGCGCGCAGCTTTGAGCCCGGTGGCACGCACGTGCAGCAGGAGGGCCTGTGGCATGTGCTGGACTGCTTCCGCGAGCTGCTGGCCACCGGCGCATGGCGCGCCTTTGCCGCACTGCTCCGCGTGGAGGAGTTTCGCACCGCCATCGTGCCAGACACACCCAGCACCACCGCGCTGCTGCGTCAGGCCGATGACTTTGCCGAGACTCATCTGCCGGTGACGCTGGATCACGCGCTCGATCTGCCGCTGAATGACCACCTGGAACTGGAGCAGGCGCTGCAAAACACGCACGAGCTGGTGGCTGCCCTGCGCCGTCTGCCGCCCACTCAGTCCGCACGCACGCTCATTTTGAAGCTGCTCGGAGACCGGGAGTTCAACCCCGAAGCCCCCGGCGACCGCGAGCGCACCGAGCTGGCCACCGAGTGGCTGCGCATCACCGAGGAGCTGGAAAACGAGGCGCGCCGTTTCAATCTCAAGCCCCGCGCAGGAGAGACCTTTGCGCTTTCTCTCGAATGCCTGTCGCAGAGCCGCCTGTCCGAGCCGCGCGGAGACATCGATCTCGTGCTGCAGGGCTGGCTGGAGCTGCTCTGGGAAAAAGCCCCCAATCTCATCGTGGCCGGACTCAATGAGGAGCACGTGCCCGGCATCTTCATCAGCCATCCCTTTCTGCCTGACAGCCTGCGCAGCACTCTGGGCCTGCCCTGTCAGGGCACCCGCTTTGCGCGAGACGCCTTCATCCTCGCCGCTCTGGCCCATCAGCGGCAGGGCGCACGCGGCAGCCTGCAACTGCTGTGCGGCCAGTGGAGCAAAGACGGAGATGCCCTCCGCCCCTCCCGCCTGCTCTTTCTGTGTGATGACAAGGCACTGCCGCAGCGTGTGGCGCACCTCTTTCCGCAGGAGGAAGACCAGACCGCAGCCCCGGAGCCACCGCGCACCCTGGCTTGGAAGCTGCAGCCAGACTGGACCGCACCGCCGCCAGACACCATCTCCCCCTCCCGCCTGCGCGAGTACCTGGCCTGCCCCTTCCGCTACTACCTCGGCAGCGCCAAACGCATGCATGCCGTGGAAACCGGCAAGCGCGAGCTGGATGCCGCCGAATTCGGCAACGTGATCCACCACGCCTTTCACCGCCTGCATCTGGACACCGCCATGCGCGACAGCACGCACCCGGCGCGCATCGCCGAGTTTCTGGAAGCCGCCGCGCGCGACCGCGTGCGCGAGGTCTATGGCATGCGCCCCGCGCCGCTGATCACCCTGCAACTGGAGAGCATCCTGCAGCGCCTGCGCAAGGCCGCCGAGATCGAGGCCACCAGCCGGCAGCAGGGCTGGCAGTGCCTGCATGCAGAGATGCAGATTGGCGGCGAAAAGGACGAGACGCCTTTCCTCATCGCAGACTCACGTCTCAGCGGCCGGATCGACCGCGTGGAGAAAAACGTGGATGGCACGCTGCGCATTGTGGATTTCAAAAGCTCCGACAAACCCCGCACTCCGCAGGAGGCGCACTTCAAAGTCATCTCCGCCCGCACCCGGCTCACCGAGGCGGACGAGTGGAAGTGCTTTGACCTGCCCGATGGACGCCGCGCCCTCTGGCTGGACCTGCAGCTCCCCCTCTACGCCGCTGCTCTGAAGCAGCGCGGGCTGGACGTGCAGGAGGTGGCCTACTTTGCCCTGCCCAAAGGCATCCAGGACACCAAGATCCTCTCCTGGGAAGGCTTTGACGAAACCTTTCTCCAGGCCGCCCTCGCCTGCGCCGCCGAAGCCGTGCAGCGCATCCGCAGCCACATCTTCTGGCCCCCGGCAGACCGCGCCCCAAATGCCTCCTATGACGAGATCCTCCTGGGAGATCCGCTGTACAGCGTCGCGGCACAGACGTGAATAACCGGGAGCTGAGAGGCTGACGCAGGGGGCTCACTTTCCACTTTCCCGTACGCCCTCCCCCGTTTATCAACACGGCCCGTTATGTCCGACCTCAAACTTCTCATCACTGGCAGCAAAGGCCGCATGGGCCAGGCCATCATCCGTGCCGCCGAGGCTCAGAACGTCGCCGTCGCATCCACCGTGGATGTGGGCGACGCCCTTGCCCCTGCGCTGGAGAAAGCCGACATCGTGATCGACTTCTCCTCCCACCTGTTCACCAACGAACTGCTGGACGAATGCCTGAAGCAGAAGAAGAGCCTCGTCATCGGCACCACCGGCCACACCAATGAGGAGCTGGCCCGCATCCGCGAAGCCTCCAAGACCCTGCCCGTCGTCTTCGCCTCCAATTACAGCATCGGCGTAAACACCCTCTTCTGGCTCACCCGCAAGGCCGCCGAACTCCTCGGCCCCGCCTTTGACCTCGAAGTGGTGGAAATGCATCACCGCCTGAAAAAGGACTCCCCCAGCGGCACCGCACGCACCCTCGTCGAGATCCTCGCCGACGTGCGCGGCCTTGAATACGACAACGACTGCAAGCACGGCCGCTTTGGCGACGTGGGCGCACGCACCCCCAAGGAGATCGGCGTCCACGCCATCCGTGGCGGCGATGTCGTCGGCGACCACACCGTCATCTTTGCCAACGTGGGCGAGCGCGTGGAGCTGACCCACAAGGCCAGCAGCCGCGACACCTTCGCCAACGGCTCCGTCCGCGCCGCCGTCTGGCTCGCCGACAAGCCTGCTGGCCTGTATGACATGCAGGACGTGCTGGGGCTGAAGTAAGAGTTTGCGATGGCTGGCAGGCGTTTCCAAACAATCGCCAGCCATCGCCCCGTTCGCCGCAAAAGTTGCGCTCACCTCATCCGCACGTATCTTCCCATGCCTGCCGATGTCCCAGAGCCCAGCCAGTCAGCCGCCCGTGAAACCACTGCTCACACAAGAGCAGATGGATCGCATCTTATCCTCGCGGCGCTCGATCACCTCCGAGGAGTTTCGCCAGCAGGTGGCAGCCCATCTGGGGCGCCCTCTCTCTCCCGGCAGAAAAAAGACCTTCGTGAATGGGCGGGAAGTCTGGGTCTGCTGCTAGACGCGGCAACGATCGTGCCGAGACTGGAGCGTGGCGGCATGGAGCATGACTGGTTTCGTGAAGGCGAACGTGTTTTCAAAGTCACCCGCGATGGCATTTTCGGCCTCTCTCCAGGCATCGATCTCGCCTTGGTTTCCTCAGACATGGAGGCCCGCCGTTTCCATCTCTGGGAGGCCTCGCCCATAGAGTACCTGGAACGTTTGCACCTGCAAAACGAACTCGTCGCCGGGCTGAACCGCCTCGAAGGCATCCTCGATCAAGGCGATGACCTTGCCATCGTCACCTCCCAGCCTCGCTTCGACATCGTCCCCGTCACCCTGGAGGAGATCGATGCATGGTTCGCAGCGCAGGGCTTTCAAAAAGTCACCGCCTGCGGTTACTACCGTGCGGAGGACAACCTCGGCGTCTTCGACGCCCACGCCAAGAACCTCATCCGCTTCGAGCACGATCTCATTCCCTTCGATGTCATCCCCTGCCGCCCAGCAGGCGGTTTCCTGAAGTTCATCGCAGACACCCTCGCCGCCGGCCACAGCCTCACCGCCGTCCGCACCGTTTCCACCTCCCCGCGCATAATCTAAGTTTGCGATGACTCCACGATCACCGACCATCACTGGCAGCCGTTAGCATGGGCTCGGAAAAACCACTGCCAACCATCGCAAACCACCGCCAACAACTGCAAACTTTCCATCCCCCATGCACTTCGGCATCGCCCTCGGCTCCAATCTCGGTGATCGCGCCGCGAACATTCAGCGCGGCATCGATCTGCTGATGGCTCGTGTACCCGGCATTCACCTCAATGCCAGCGCACGGGTGTATGAAACCGAACCCGTGGACTGCGCGCCTGGGACGCAGGCTTTTTTAAACACGGTGGTCGAAGTCGCCGCCGACTGCACGCCGCAGGAGCTGCATGCGCACCTCAAGACCATCGAGCAGGCCCTGGGCCGCCCCGAGCAGCGCGAGCGCAACTCCCCCCGCACGCTCGATCTCGACATGCTCTACGCGGACAAAGTCATCAGCACCGACCCCGTGCTCATCCTGCCGCATCCCCGCATGCACCTGCGCCGTTTCGTTCTGCAGCCGCTGGCGGACATCCGGCCGGAGCTGGTGCTGCCGGGGCAGCAGTTCACGGTGGCGGAGCTGCTGGCCCGGTTGCCTGAAGAATGAGATGGTAAATCGGCGCTGGCTTCGTCATACGACATTCTGGTTTCGTCATTCCACTTTCCCAGCTACCACTACGCCCATGACTGAAGCCCAACCCACCTCTACCGATCCCGGACGCTGGATTCGCTTTGCGCTGATGATGCTGCCCATCGGCACCATCTTGCTGGGCATAGCGTCGTTTGGCATCTGGCAGTGGAAGAAGGACCAGGCGGCTGACCGTTCGTTTAAATACGCCATGGCCCTGCGCAAGCCGATCAGCCAGGAGGGCGTGGAACGCCATGCGGGCATCATCCGCACGGAGCTGGCAAAAGCGGATCGTGATCTGAGCATCCCAGGATACCTGGAGTCAACCATGGGCGCTGAAAACATGGGCTACACCGTGCGCCGCCTGCGCTTTGGCAAGGATCTTTCCCTGATCGATGCAGAGCTCACCGGCAAATCCCGCCCGCGCGAAATAGTGATGGCGCTGGTTCCTTACAAGGGTGACTCCGCGCGCGTGGAAAGCACGGCACAGGCCGCCGCCGAGGCCCTCAGCGTGGCTCATGAGATCACGGGGGTGGAGGTATTCCGCACGCTGCGCTTTGCCTTCATCCCGGATACCGACGAGGCATGGAAGCACATGCAGGAGACGATGAGAAATGATGGCGAGCGCCTGATGCACCTGCTGGTGCTTGGCGGCCCCGACGTGGCGGAAATCGACCGCATCTCCCGCACGCTGGAAACCAAGGCGCAAGGCACCCGTGTGCTGTCCATCCCCGCCACCACATCCGCCACAGACACCCTGCCCTCGGCGCGCCAGCTCAAGGCGCTGCTGATGGACGCCGCCGAAAGCCCATGATCATCACCTGCCAGCAAATGCAGCAATGCGAGGAGGCCGCCTTCGCACGCGGCATTACTGCCGCCGCCCTCATGGAGGAGGCCGGTCGCGGCATTGCAGCGGTGGTGCGTCAGTTTGCTCCGCGCCCCGGCTCTCTCGTCCTCTTTCTCGGCAAGGGCAACAACGGTGGAGACGCCCTCGTGGCCGCCCGCGAGCTGCTGGCAGATGGCTGGCGGCTTTACGCTCGTCTATGCTGCGCCCCTGCTGCAATGAAAGAGCTGCCACGCACCCATCTGCAGATGCTGGGCAGCCACGTGCGCATTCTGGAGGATGCCACCAGCTTTGATTTCCCACCCGGTCCCATCGTGAGTCTAGATGGGCTGCTCGGCATAGGTGCCCATGGGCCGATGAAACTGGAGCTGGAATTGCTGGCCCGTGAGATGAATGCCCTGCGCACGCTGCGCCATGCGGTGACCGTCGCCATGGACATCCCCTCTGGTCTCAATGGCACCAGCGGCAAAGCCTGCGAAGGCACCGTGGAGGCAGACATCACCGCCGTGGTGGCGCAGATCAAAGCGGGCCTGCTAGCAGATGGTGCCGACCACTTCGTAGGACGCATCGCACTGGTGCCTCTGCGGGAGCTTTCGCAAGTCGAAGGCGATGCCAAAAGCGCGGTGCTCACACCTCGCATGCTGCGCCCCTGGCTGCCACGCCGCGCCAACGGCATGCACAAGGGAGATGCCGGACGCGTGGGCATCCTGGCCGGATCTCCAGGCTTTCTCGGCGCCGCAGAGCTGTGCTGCCGCGGGACCATCCGCGCGGGTGCAGGATTGGTGACTCTGCTCGTCACCGAGGAGGTCTATCCTATCATCTCCCCTCGCCTGCCGGCGGAGGTCATGGTGCAGACCGTCAAAGATTACCGTGATACGCTGGAGATGGACTTTGACGCCCTGGCCATCGGTCCAGGCCTGGGCTTTTTGCATGAGCAGCAGATCCTCGAAATCCTTGGCCGTGCAGACATTCCCGTGATCGTGGATGCCGATGCGCTGACCATGCTCTCCCGCCATCCTGAGGTGATGAAAAATGCCGCCAGCCTGCCGCGCCTGATGACACCGCACCCTGGTGAAATGGCCCGCCTGATGCGCCACTACCCCAGCTGGCATGGCATGAGTCGGCACTTGCTCGTGGAGTCTTATGTGGCCCGCTCTCCCGGCCTCACACTGCTGCTGAAGGGCACGCGCACCGTCATCGGCACACGCGGCGAGACCACGCTTTTCAACAGTACCGGCCACCCTGGCATGGCCAGCGGCGGCATGGGGGATGTCCTCACAGGCGTCTGCGCCGCCTTAGCTGCGCAGAATGTGCCGCTGCACCACACGGCAGGGCTGGGTGCCTGGCTTTGTGGCAGAGCCGCAGAGCGCCACCTCACCATCCACAGCAGTGCGGCCGAGTCTCTTGGCGCCAGCGATGTGACGGCACACCTCGGCCATGCGCTGCAGGACCTGAAGGAGGGCGCCTTTTAAAAGTTCCGGGCAGGAAGTTCGACTTTGAAGCCCAGCCCGTTTACTTCACCGCCTCATAGAGCGATGCGATGCCAAAGGTGAGCTGGCGTGAACCTGCCTGAGAGAAGCCATTTTCGGTGATGAGCTTCTCCATGTCACGACCGGAGGGAAAGCGCTCGATGGAGCCGCAAAGATAGACGTAGGCCTCACGCTTGCCGGTGATCCAGCCGGCGATGCGCGGCATGATCTGCTTGAGATAGAAAAGGTAGAGCTGCCGGATGCCCGGCACCTGCGGGATGGAGAAATCCAGCACAAAAAGACGCCCGCCAGGCCGCAGTACACGGCTCATCTCCTGCAGTGCTCGGGGCCAGGAGGCCATGTTGCGCAGGCCAAAGGCCACGGTGATCACGTCAAAGACACCATCCTGAAAAGGGAGAGCCATGCCGTCTGCGGCCACGAGCTGGTTAAAGTTCCGCGCCTGCGCCTCCCGCATCATGGGCACGGAAAAGTCAGCCCCGAGCACACGGGCCTGCGGGCAGGCGGACTGGATGGCCTGGGCCAGATCTCCGCTGCCGGTGGCGAGATCGAGCACACGCTGCGGATTGAGCTCTGCGATGCGCCGTGCGGTGCTGCTGCGCCAGAGGCAGTCGATTCCCAGGCTGAGCACATGATTGGCCAGCACATAACGCGATGCGATTCCCGCAAATGCCTGCCTCACAAATCCTGCGTCTTGCATGTGGCTGTCTGGTAATCCGGCCTTCCCTGAGCGGCTTGAGGGCCGCTGGATGGTGCTCACGAGAGGACTCGAACCTCCACGATGTTACTCACTAGAACCTGAATCTAGCGCGTCTACCAATTCCGCCACGTGAGCAAAGTCGGGTCGACCGGGCAAGCAGTCTTGACCATGCTGAGAAATACTCAAGCAGGAAATGTGAGTTTCTTCTGGCAGCACAGCGGCTGCGGGGTAAGGCGCATGGCATGTCTTTCCGTCTTGAGATGCTGCAGGTAGCCCGCGTGGCACCCAAAGTCCTGGGTGAGTCCACGGAACTTGTGGAGTGCTTTCTCCGTTCCCGTCTTTCCGCCGAGGGCGGCTTCCTGGACCGCAATGACAAGCCAGACCTGTACTATACGGTATTTGGCCTGGAGGGATTGCAGGCGCTCTCCGTCGATGCAGCCACGCTGCCGGACATACGGCCTTGGTTGAAACCCTTTGGCGATGGTGCCGGGCAGGACTTTGTGCATCTCTGCTGCCTGGCGCGCTGCTGGGCGAATGCGGGTATGGATCACTTCCCTGCATCCTCACGCGAGGCGCTGGCCGCACGCATTGAAATTTATCGCTGCCCGGATGGCGGCTACCACCAGGCACCGCAGCGTGCCAAAGGCAGTGCGTATGGCTGCCTGCTGGCCTGGGGGGCGTATCAGGATCTCGGTGGCATGCCGCCTGAGCCGTGGCGACTGGCGGAGTGCATGGGCGGCCTGCGCACACCGGATGGTGCGTGGTCAAACGAGCCCGGCATTCCCGTCGGCTCCACCACGGCCACAGCTGCCATGGTGGCCCTGCACCGCCACATGGACATGCCGCCGCCACCGGAGGCCGTGGACTGGCTGATGCGCCAGTGCCTGCCCGCAGGCGGCTTCCTGGCCCTGCCCGCAGCTCCGCTGCCAGACCTGCTTTCCACCGCCGTGGCCCTGCATGCGCTGGACGCCGTGCAGGCGGACTTTTCCCGACTGAAGGAGCCCTGCCTCGATTTCGTCGATTCCCTCTGGGACGCCACAGGCGGCTTCCACGGAAACTGGACTGATGACATGCTCGACTGCGAGTATACCTACTACGGCCTGCTGGCGCTGGGGCATCTGTCTTTGTGAGCGGGATGGGGCGCAAGCTGATGATGCGCAAGGGATTCTGCGCTGCGCGAGTTGACTCGTAAATCAGGAGGCTGGCGTGCCGCACAGAGGACTGCGGACCACGATGCTGACGCCTGTGCGACGCTCTCAAGGCTCAACAAAAAACCCGGATCTTGCGACCCGGGTTTCTTGAATGACTTTTCCGTGAAGCGTCTGCTTACGCCATGACTTCCGTGAGGATGCGGCCACCATTGACGATGTCGATGGGGCGCACGCCGTCGGCCATGATGCGCTTCTCGCCATTGATGCCGAGAAGGCGGTACATGGTCTTGGCCAGATCTTCTGGACCCACGGCGTCGCGATCAGGCTCGCCACCCAGAGGATCGGAAGCACCGTGGATGTAGCCTTCCTTCACACCACCGCCGGCGAGGGCGACGGAGAAGACGCGCGGCCAGTGGTCACGGCCGTTGGTGCCGTTCACCTTTGGCGTGCGGCCGAATTCGGAGCTGACCATCACCAGCGTGCGCTTGAGCATGCCGCGGTCGGAGAGATCGGTGATCAGGCGGGCAAAGGCCTGGTCAAAGTTCACGGCCTGACCTTCGAAGGCGCTCTTGATGTTGGAGTGGTGATCCCAGCTGCCATAGTTCACAGAGACCATGCGCACACCGGCTTCCACAAGACGGCGGGCCAGCAGGAAGCGCTGACCGGCGGTGTTGCGGCCGTATTCGTCACGCAGCTTGTCGGATTCCTTGGTGAGATCGAAGGCTTCGCGGGCTTTGGCGCTGCTGATCAGGCCGTAAGCGGACTGGTAGAAGCTGTCCATGGCACTGATGGAGTCGGCCTTTTCCACAGCCTTGAAATGCTCGTCCACAGCACCCAGGAGGTTGCGGCGGCGGTCAAAGCGCTTCTCATCAACATCCTTCGGAGTCAGGAGGTCGCGCACGGTAAAGCCCTTGTCAGCAGGATCACTGCCCAGTGCGAAGGGGCCGAAGGCGCTGCTCATGTAGCCAGTGCCCTGGTCAGGAGCGACCATGTTTGGCACCACCACATAGGGAGGCAGGTTGTTGCGGCTGCCCTGCTCGTGAGAGATGATGGAACCAAAGCTGGGGAACTTGATGGCCGGGCTGGGGCGGTAGCCGGTGAACATGTTGTGCGTGCCACGCTCATGGGCGGCCTCACCGTGCGTCATGGAGCGGATGACGGTGAGCTTGTTCATGATCTTGGCAATGTTGGCAAACTTCTCACCCACATACTCTCCGGGGATGGAGGTCTTGATGGGGGTAAAGGGGCCGCGGTAGTCCGGAGAGGCAAAAGGCTTGGGATCCCAGGACTCGTGCTGCGCCATACCACCCGGCAGATAGATGTGGATGATTGAGTCCGCGACAGGTTTGAAGGTCTCCACTTCAGGCATCACCGCCGCAGCCTGCAGGCGCATCATCTCTGGCAAGGTGAGGCCGAGGCCGCCGACCATGCCGACGTACATAAAGTCACGACGACTGACACCGGAGCGCAGATCAAGGTGATTGCCTTGGCAGAAGGGGTGCATTTTCATAGAGGAGAGGGGATTGTTGATGAGATCGGGAGGAGTTACGGGGCGACCGGGACGTTCTTGCAGATTTTGCGAAAAATGGCACGAATCGTGTCATCCCCATCTTCAGGGAGTCACCCAGCCATAACGCACAAACTGATGGATCCACACCTGAAAATCCACCGGCGCATCCACCGGGAACTTCAACATCAAGGTCATCGGCACAGTGGCGTCAGCGCTCTGCTGCAGACGGTAGTCCAGCCCCTTGGCCAGCTGGCTGTCTTTCCGCGCGTAGCCATATACCACCTTGGCTCCGGGTTCGGAGATGTTGCGTAGACTGTAGCAGTTCAGCACGGCTGGATTTCCAAAGGAATTTTCATAGTGCCCGGCCGGAGAAACCAGCACTCGAAAAAGCGCGGGAGCCGCCCGCTTTTGTTCCAGAAAGTCTGACCACGCCATATCCCCGGCACCCACAAAGGATTCCCAGTCCACCAGAGGCCCTGAGGACGTGTGCTCCACCGTGGCTAGACGACGCCCGCCACCTTCAAACACCACCACGTGCTCGCTGAATTTTGGCGAGATCTCGGCCGCCTCCACTATCGAATCAAAGGCGATGGGACCATCCGCATTTTTTGAGTAGTAGATGCTCATCAGCGGTGCCACGCGCAATTTATCACGCACCATGATGACTCGCTGCTTCCAGGTTGGGGCTTCCAGAAACTTCGTCAGCACATCCTGTGCGGCGGCCAGTTTGGCCAGATTTTCATTGGAAACGCTGGCTGCAGGCAGCTGTGCGGCGGTTTTGAGATTGCTGCTGCCCGTGGGCCGAAACACCAGATTGCCCGAATTGACCGGCGGCAGCGCTTCGTCCGGCGTCAGCATGGGCATGGCAGGCTGCACTGGTTTTTCCTTTTCATTGCCAGCAGAGAGTTTCTCCTGCCCAGCACCACCACCGGCATTTTTGGCTTTCTGGGGCGCAGATGCGGAAGGCATCAGACTCCACACCACCAGCACCAGCACGATGAGGCCCACCGCGCCGGATCCTATCATGAGTCGCTTGCGGAATTGCTTGATCTCAGGATCCATCCGCATGCGCTCAAAGGCGTCTCCGGGCAGCGGCTGAGGCTCATAGGCGGGCTCGACTCGCGTCTGGCTGGCTGGAGCGGCGGCAGGCGGCTCATTCTGCTGCATCAGCAGAGCCCGGCGCTTTGTCTTGGTGGTCTTTTCCGCCATCTGCAGCATCACCACCTGTCCGCACTCTGGGCAGGGACGCGAGCGCGTCACTGAGGAGACCTGGATTTCGACGGTCTTTTCGCAATGGGGGCAGACAAGGGTGGTGGCCGGCATTCGATGCTAAACAGGAAGGGGGTAAAAAGGCACTGTGGTTGTTGAACGCCAAACCGCAACCAACGGTTGCTCAATTTCCATGCCACGAAGCCATTGCCACGCCGCCGTGGGAGCGCAGCCTCTGCAGGCCCCAGCTCATCATGATACGGGCGTCCTCCCAGATGTATTTCGTCTTCGTCCCCAGCTGCACCAGAATGACCTCCCGCCCGCCGCTGACGGCGCTGGAGATGAGGCAGCGCCCGCTGGCCACGGTGTAGCCGGTCTTCATGCCGTTGCACTCAGGCATCACGCCCAGCAGTTCGTTGGTATTTGTCAGCGTCATCACCCGCCCGCTGGCAAAGCGGAAGGAGAAGTATTTCCGCCGCACGATGTCGCGGATGGTGCTGTTGCGGTAGGCCGCCATGGCCACCCGGGCCATGTCCCTTGCGGTGGAGTGCTGCCCGCCCACGGTCAGCCCGTGGGGGTTTTTGAAATTCGAGTTCACACAGCCCAGGGAGCGTGCCTTGGCATTCATCTTGGCCGCAAAGGCGCTGGTGCTGCCAGCATTGTCACGTGCCAGCACATTGGCCACATCGTTCGCGCTCTTCACCAGAAAGGCGTAGAGCAGTTCACGGCGGGAGTACACATCCCCGGGGCGGATCCCCAGACGCGTGGGCTCCACGGCCACATCCGAGGCCTGCACACGCACCATTTTATCCAGATTTCCCGCATCCAGCACCACCAGCGCCGTCACCAGCTTCTGCGTGCTGGCCACAGCTCGTGCCGACTCAAAGCTGCGCCCAGCCAGATGCTGACCGCTGCGGGCGTCCAGCAGCAGATAGGAGGCTGCGCGGATGGACGGCCCTGAGGTGGCCACCAGCATGGGCCGCTCCGGGAGCATGACCGGCATCACCTGCGCGGCATCCCCCTCGGCATACATGTGCTGGGTGTTGGGTGCCACCGGCAGGGCGCGCACCACGCCCATGTCGGCACAGCTGGCCAGCGAACACGCCGCTGCACCCGACATCAAAAGCTGCATCAATCTCATCATCATTGTCTCGTGGAAGGAGGGAAGGAAATGCCGCACCAGTCCGCAGGTTTCGTGCCCGAGAGGGGGTGGACCGGTCATGGCGCGCCAGCATCTAGGCCACCCCATCTTTGTTGTCAAACCTTGCGCCCGCCGCCCCCGCGCTCCATGTTCGCCGCCCTTATGGCACTTATCATCAACGGCGAGCACATCGACGACGAAATCATCGAGGCGGAGTTCCGCCACATCAAAAGCCATTTCGAGCGCACCCTCCAGGTGGCCTGCTGTGAGCGCGACCCCGAGTTCCGCACCATGGCCAAGGACAACGTGACCTCCCGTGCCCTGCTCAACCAGGAAAGCCGCCGCCGCCATCCCGACATCTCCGAAGAGGAAATCTCTGCCCGCCTGAACAAGCTGATCGATGAGGCCGGGGGTGAAACCCAGTTCTATGTGAACATCGGCATGCCCATGAAGGATGCCTCCCTCGTGCGGGAAAATGTGGCCGGAGGTGTGCGCCTGGACAAGACGCTGCAGGAAATCTACTCCCCGGAACCCGAGCCCACCGAGGCCGAGCTGCGTGCCTGCTATGAGGCCAACCTGAAACACTACATGACCGACGAGGAGATCCGCGCCTCTCACATCACCAAGGGCCTCCAGGGTGCCACCAGCCGCCTGGAAATCTACCACTCCATGCGCGACATCCGCTCCCAGCTCCTGGCCGGGGCCGACTTTGCCAAACTGGCCGAGGAGTACCGAAATGACGAACAGCAGCAAATCGACCTCGGCTGGTTCAAGCGCGGCGAGTTCATGGAGGAGTTTGAGACCATCGCCTTCTCCATGGGAGAGGGGGAGATCAGCCCCGTCTTCACCACCCAGCTCGGCTTCCACGTCTGCACCCTCACTGGCCGCCGCCCCTCCGTGGCACGCCCCTTTGACGAGGTGAAGGACGAAGTCCGCGCCCGCTTCCTCGAAGAATACCGCGACAAAAAGTTCAATGCCTTCCTCGAAGAACTGAAAGCGAAGGCCAAGATCGAAGATACCGATCCCGAAGGCGAGAACTGCCAGCACTGATGAGCAGAGTTCTGCGGGCAATCCGCATCAACCACCCTACATCTTCGAAATCACCGGCACCGGCGGCTGAATATCCTGCAGGGGCTCAGGTAGAGAGTCCATCGGCGGCGGCCCGGGGAAATTGTCATCCACAAAACGCCGCCAGGTGTCCCTCGTCTTCTGGGAGATGAAGCCCTGCACGGTGTCGCCACACTTGCCGCAGATCATCACGCTGTGCAGGAGGGAGAGCCCCTCGCACACGCCCGTGATCACAAAGTCGTCCATGCCTTCCGCATCGCGGCGGGCATCACACACAGCACAGGAGTCCAGTCCACGGTCTACCGACACCTGCTCGTGCTGAAACTGGGCCAGTCGCTTTTTCGACTCCTGGGAAAACTCCTCCATCATCTGCGTGCGGCAGTGGTCGCACAGGGCGTACTCCATCACGCACTCGCCACGCTTGTAGGCCTTGGAAATCTGAAAGCCTCCGGGGAAATCTGGCAGCGATTCCCCGCAGCGCGTGCAGTTCTGAAACGGACGCTCCTCATACTCGCACCGCAGATCGGGCGGAATGGGTGGCGGCTGCTGGAGATCGTGTTCAGACATCGGCTTGTTTGCAACAAAGCGCACAACATGCCAGTTTCACAGTCCAATCTCATGCGCGTCCTGCTTTTCCTCAGCCTCCTCCTCGCCGCCTCCCTCCGGGCTCAGAACACCGACTGGCCGGATTCGCGCGGCAATGCCGCCATGACCGGCACCTCGCCCGTGGAGCTGAAATTCCCCCTGGAACTGGCGTGGCAGTTCAAGCTGATGGACAAGCCCAAAGGGCAGTCTGAAATGCTCGTCTCCAGCGCCGTGGTACGCGGCGGCAGGGTGTATCTCGGATGCAAGGACGGGAAGTTCTTCTGTCTCGATCTCGCCACCGGCAAGGAAGTCTGGCACACCGAAGCCAAGGGGGCTTTTGACGGAGCCGCCGCCTTTGCCGGAGACTTTGTTGTAGTGGGCTGCCAGGATGGATTCATCTACGCCTGGAACGCCGCCACCGGCAAGGAGGGCTGGAAATACGAAACGCAGGCCGAGATCCACGCCTCCGCCAATGTGTGGACTGATCCCGCCACCAAAGCGCAGAAAATCATCATCGGCAGCTACGACTACTCCATCTACTGCCTCGACGCCAAAACTGGGGCCAAGGAATGGGCTGCCGAGACCGGCTACTACATCAACGGCGGCTCCGCCGTAGGTGATGGCAAAGTGGTCTTTGGCGGCTGCGACAGCGTGCTGCATGTGCACGATGTGAAGACCGGCAAGGAGGAGCGCCAGATCGAAGTGGGTGCGTACATCGGCAACAATGTGGCGATAGCTGACGGCGTCATCTACGTGAGCCACTATGGCAACCGCGTGGGTGCCTACAAGATCGCCGACGGCACCAAGCTCTGGGAATACGGTGAGCGCGAGTTCGAGTACTACGCCGCCCCTGCCATCTGGGAAAACGGCGTCTATGTTGGTGGCAGAGATAAACGCTTCCACGCCATTGACCGCAAGACCGGTGCGCAGCTTTGGGAATTCCGTGCACGGGATCGGATCGACAGCAGCGCCGTCATCTGCGCCGGCAAGGTGGCCCTCTTCGGCTGTGATGATGGGTATATCTACGCGCTGGACCTCAAGACCGGCAAGGAGGTCTGGCACAACGAAATCGGTGCCCCCGTGAAGACCTCAGCCGCCGTTGCAGGAAGCCACGTCCTCTTCGGTGCGGATGATGGCCTGCTGTATGTGTTTAAGAACGGGAAGTGAGTGGTCTTGTAGTCTCCCTCCCCCGCCCAATCACGCCATGCTGATGGCCTCCGCAGCCATCTCCATGTGTGCCATGACCCCATAGCAGCCCATGCCAGCCTTTGGCACCAGTCCGAAAAGGTGGCGCAGCTTGCGCTTGGCACGCCAGAGGATGGAGCGGCGGATGTTGCGGTGAATGGCGAATTTCTTGACGTATTTTGTCACCGTCCAGTACGTGGTCAGCCCATCTGGAAAGAAGGCGGTGTCTCCGGCACGCAGCGTATGAATCTTGCGCTCCGGAGTCTGTTCCTCGATCACCACCTCCCCCTCCAGGATCTGCACGATCTCATCCAGCCCATACACCCACTTGAAACGGCCGGCATGGCACTCCCAGACAGCGCAGGAGAGCGTTTTGTCCCCGGCAATCGCCAGCGTGGTGGCACGGGCGATCGGATTACCCTCCAGAATCCAGTCGGGATTGATGGGGGAAGGCTGGAGATCTTGCTGATGGACAGAGCCCGTCTGAATCAACGGGGCACTGCCGGGAATTCGTTGGCTGACAGATTTTGGGGCGCTGCTGTCGCTGATCCCAATGGGCGAGTTGAGTGTATTTTCCATATTTTCCAGCTTTATAGATAATAGCCAAATTGCCTATTGTCGAGAAATGCTGTGTAGCGGAAGCCTGATTTGGATGACCAAGCTGAAGCCTAATGGTGCTAAAGCACGACGTTCTGGCTCTGCGACGCAGCTACTGAGATCTTTCTGCCTCTAGGCATGCTGATATAGCATCCCGAATCGGTCTAAAACACGAGGCAGCCCAAAGCATATACCAGCCCCATCAGCGCCCCACCCACTAAAAGCAGCGGAAGCAACAAGCCCAGCACTCCGCCCAGAACCATTCCCACGATGCAGCCCCCTGTGGCTCCGTTCGCCCCAAAGAGACGATACCCCACCCATGCCCCTGTAAATCCTCCACAATGATCCCTGCATGCACACACCCGAGAAAGACCTTTTCCCGCAGGCGATCCCGCTTCACCCGCTCCAGCAGACGAGCCTCTTCATAAAGATCCAAATGCCGTACCGGCACCCACTCATAACGCAAGCGATACCCCGTCGGGCAATCCTGCAGGACCGCCTCCAACGATGCCGCATAACGTTTCCGTCTCATGGCAGTGCAAGGTGAGGCAGGAACCAAGAGCGATGCCCACGCAACACAAGCGCTTTCGACTTCCTTAACGTTTCCGAATCATACGCCTCTTGATAGCCGCAAAATCGAACGCTCCTACAGCATCATGAAGAAAGGTCACCCGATGTGACCTCAGACGCTCAGAAGCCACTGCCTGCTGAAATGAATGTCACACAGGCCAAAGCCGCCGCGCCTCATTTCCCCTGGCTCTCACGCACATGCTTCAGCGCAGCCGCCTGCATGAACTTGCTCGCCGCAGGGGTGCTGGCGTGACCAGTGAGCACATCGGTGTGGATCTCCTTTGGAATCGTCAGCGCATTGTAGGCGGCATACACGCTGGTGGGCGGGCAGGTGGTGTCGATAAAGCCCACGGTCACCACCGCGCCCTTGCACTTGGCACGGGCGGCGAAGTTCACATTGTCGAAATAGCGCGCCGCCTGCAACGCCGTGGCGTCCGGCTTGCCCTTCGCGTCATTGGGCACGATCTTTGGCCAGCCGCAGATGCGGTTGGCCTGGCTGCCGGTGTGGTCGCAGCCGGCAGGCACACCCGCGCAGATGAAGGAAACGCGTGCGTCCAGCCCCGCAGCGGCAAAGGCCTGGAAACCGCCCTGGCTGGCACCATAAACGATGAGCGTCTTGCCATCCCACTCGGGCTGGGCTGTGAGGAAATCAATGGCGCGGATCAGCCGCAGAAACATGCCTTTGAAATAAATCTTCTCGCGGTCCTTCGCATTTTCGAAGCGGTAGTCCTTCAGTTCTCCGGCAGCCAGCGCGTCATAGTATTCCTTCGGCTTCCCGTTGGGCAGGCCATGAGCATTGATGTCCATGGAAAGCATGCCGCCCTCATTCAGCGCCCAGGATACAGCACCGAGATTGGAGCTGCGCACACCCGCGCCATGCACGTGCAGGATGGCCGGGAGGGATTTCGGCTTGGCATTCACCGGCCTGCCAAAGTAGCCGCTCACCGGCTTGCCCAGGCACTCGATCTGTACATCAAAGGCCTCCACACCTTTCGGAGCTTTTTCCACGGGAGTAAGCACGGGCTTCAGCGGCACCTGAGCCAGTGCGGCTTTCTGCGCATTCCAGAAGGCATCAAAGTCATCCGGCACCGGCATGCTGGGCTTCAGCAGCAGCGGATCATAGCCCGCAGCAGCCAGTGCGGTGGCCTTGCCGCTCGACACACGCAGTTGCAGAAAGCCAGGCTCGTCCAGCTTGCCGGTGATCGTGGCCTTTCCGTCGTTCAGCTCCAGCGTCTGTGCAGGTTGTGCCTGCAGTCCGTCTTTGGACAGCACGCATGTCACCTTGCCCTCTGTCAGCGGTTTGCCATCCTGCTGCGCTTCAATGGTGAAGGTGGTCGTCTCCCCCGTCTTGTAGAGCGCGTCAGCACGATCTGTCACCGCCTTCAGCGTCATAACGGGGGCAGCAGGAGCTGCGGGAGCCACGGCTTCCTTGGCTGGCTTTGCAGCCACGGCAGGTGCCTGGGCCGGGAGATTGAGCGCAACGAGGAGCCAGATGGCGGAGACGAGTTTCAATTTCATGTGGCCGATGCTGAGACAAAGTATGCCGCAGATCAATCTTCAATCATCATGAGATGACATCCTTCTTGATCGAACCGGAGTTGTTCTCCATGCTCCGGCACCCCCATGTCCAGAAAACGCGGATGCCTCAAGATGCTTCTGCTGCTCGCCCTTGCCGGTGTGCTGCTCGTATGGCTTTTCGGCGAAGTGTTTTTCAATCTGAACAGCAACCTCGTGGCCGTCAGCGTGTATGATTCCAAGCAGCCGCTGCAGATCCTGACCAAGCGCGGTGGCTGGAAGACCGCCTCCGCCCTTACGGCCGGAGACATCGACGCAGCACTCATCGAGCGCCACCGCGAGACCGGCATGCGCTGGGCCTCGCTGAAGGTGCGCCGCCAGGGCGGTGCGCTGGCCACTCTCTCCCAGCGCCTCTTTGGCGCGGAGGTGCACGTCATCTCTTTCTCACCGGACCGGTTTGATTTCATGACCACCTTCCAGCCCAAGTTTGCCCTCACTACTGCGCGTGAGCGCATGACCGAGGGAAACCTGTGGTTTGCTATCACCGCAAACTTCCGCGACCCCAAAGGCCGCCCCATGGGCTGGGTGTACCACGAAGGCCGCCAGGTCAATCCCGGCTTTGGCGACTGGAGCGGCTGCTTCTTTGTCAAAGACGGCCGCCCCTGGTGCGGCCCCAAGTCCCTCCTCACCGATGTGCCGGGCCTCATACAAGAAGGCTGCCAGGTCTATCCCTCGGTGATGAAGAACCACACCACCTTCTCCTACGTGGATCTGAAGCCGGATGAGTTCTTTGACGGCAGCAGGATCAGCTACCGTGCGCTGGCTGGCATGCGGCAGGACGGCACCATCGTCTTCGTCCTCTCCGGCGATGGCGGCGTGATGAATGTGAGCGAGGTCACTGAAGTCGCCCGCAAGCTGGACGTGCAGCACGCCACCCTCCTCGACGGCGGCCGCGCCCTGCAGTACTCCATCCGCACCGACGACGGGCCGTGGCACTTTCATTCCTTCAACACCGAGCTGCCCTTCAAGCACAAGTGGCTGGAGCGGCAGCGCTCCCCCATCTACATCGGCATCCGCCGCAAAGCGCCTGCGATTGTGCAGAGTACGCCACAGTAGCAAGGTGCCGGGGTCTCCCGACCCCGGTTAGGGAGTCATGCTGGGGGGGGGCAGGAGCCCCCACACACCTCGAAAAATCATTTCCCCTTCAGCACCTTCACCCAATCCGGATGCTGCTTCTTGTACTCCTGAAAGGCCTCGTGCTCGTCCTTTGAGATTTTGCCGTTCTTGTCCTTGTCCACAAAGGGAAACAACCACTCCCAGCCGGGCTTGGCTTCATTCCACGCTTCCTTGGACTCCCACTCGCCGGAGGCCACGGCGCCGGGTTTGGGCCTCACATTGGCACCGGTCCATTGCAGAATCTGACCGCGCTTGAGCAGGCTCTGCTGCAGCTTGGCTACATCTATCCCCTGCACCGGTACGCCTTCATGAATGGCCTGCGCGGCAGCCACACCAGCGGACTCTCCCATCACGCAAAACACGGGCTCCATGCGTGCGGAAGCATAGGCGATGTAGCTGGCGGAGAAGCATACGGGCACCAGCAGATTACCGCAGGCCTCCGCCTTGGGCGTCAGCGCGCGATACGGGATGGGATAGGGATGCCCCGTGCCCTCGGCTCCGCCGACGAACATGTTTCCCTCTGTGGCGACGCCCATCTTCCCTGTGGTGGGATCGGCCACGGCGTAGCGGCGCACGGGATAGATGTCCACGCCGTAGAGTGCCAGGCCCACGCTGTCGGTCACCTGCGTCTTGTTCCACACATCCGCGAGCGTGAGCACGTACGGCCCCTGCATGCGGCGGGAGATGCGCACGTAGAGTTGATGAGGCCAGCCGGCTGTGTCTTCGTGCATGGTGCGGTTCAGCCCCAGCTCCGCCGTCTCTTTGCGAAACTTCTCCGGCACTCGCGGGTCGGTGCTCAGGAACTCATGCAGGCCGCTCAGGTAGTCCAGATGCTGCTGCCACACGCGCGTCTTCACCTCGCGGCTGCCATCCTGATAGTAGCGGCTCACGCCCAGTGGTGCGATGGTCACGAGGGAGTCGCGCTTGTAGTTGTACTCACCGCCGTTCAACCAGCCGGGGAAGATGTCGCGCAGGCGCTTGAGCAGCTTGACCTCCCCGCCCTCGGTGGTGCTGACGAGATGCTCCACATAGCGGCCCACCACTTCATAGTCCTTCGCATCATAGCCTGCGGGTTTTTCAAACGGGATGCGCTTGGCGGGATCTCGCGTGACGTAGAAACGGTAGTTGTACGCCTGCGTGTAGTCATCCGCCGAGCCTTTGGGCAGGCCGTGGTCTTTGTCCACCAGCGGCAGAAGACCGCTCTTCGGATCGCCGGGAACCACGTAAGGGTCGATGGGAGTCCAGTTGGTGGTCGGGCCCACGCCTGCGAGTTCTTCATTGAAGACATCCTTTGATTCACGCCCCACGGCGTAAGGCACAGCAGCCGCAGCCAGCACATCGCCCTCGTAGCTCGCATCGATAAACACCTTCGCCTCCACCGTGGCAGCATCCGCCTGGGTGGCCTTCGGCACAGGCACGCCATGTGCATCCGGCGGTGCGAGTTCCAGCACGAGTTTGGTGATCGAGGTGCCCGTCTTCTCCGCCTTCTGGACGCGATGCTCAAACAGAACCGGAATCTTCTCCTCCTCCAGCCATGCAGCAAAGGCCTGACGGATGACATCCGGACTGTTGCCAAGCTTGAAGACCCGGCTCGTCGTCAGGCCGCCCACGGCTTGCGGTGCCGCGCAGTCCTGCATGGGCTTGATGCCCGCACCGAGAATGCCGCCCACCCAGCGACCGGGCTCCACGATGAGCACCGAGCAGCCCTCCTGATGCGCGGTGACCGCTGCCACAATGCCGCCAGGCGTCGCGCCATAGACACAGACGTCCACCTTGCGGGGCGATGTTTCAGCTTGCAGCGAAACCAGCAGGAATGAGAGGGCAAATAGGGTACGAATCATGCAGACTAACAGGCCACGAGTTGTGCGCCTGTCATGTGAGATTCACACGATCAGCACTTTCGAAGCACATGCCGTGAATTTGGAGTGCGGCTGCGCAACGAGGAACGAGTGAAGCTGCCGCTTTCGAGCGGCTTGTAGTCTGTGCAGATGGAATGGCCAGCGAGAGCCACGTGGGCTCTGGCTTGGTCTGCCTCCAGCACTTTGAGAGCTTTCCAGCCTGCGGAAAACGGTAGCTGCGTTCGTTCCTCACTCCGCAACCGTACTCCAAATGCACGGCATTGAGATGCGAAGGTGAAAGCCAGAAATCACCCGCCAAACGCATGGCTCGGCACGCCTTGCGCACCGGTATGGCAGACGAAGAGGCGTCCGGCCAGGGGCTCCACAAAGCCGGGCTTCTTGCCGGTGGTGACGTAGAGGTCTTTCAGTTCCTGCCCGCCAAAGGCGCAGGCGGTGGTCTCCACGCAGGGAAAGTCGATCTGCGCCTCAATGGTCTGTGACTTCGGATCATAGCAGACCACTTTGGCCCCGTGGCAGAAGGCGATCCACAGGCGGTCCTCGCTGTCGATCGTCATGCCATCGGGGGAGGAAGGATCAGCGCTGGTGTCCCACACCACGCGCTCGTTGGAGATGGCGCTGGTGTCCTTGTCGAAATCAAAGGCACGCACCTTTTTGCTTGGGGTGTCGATGTAGTACATCGTGCTGGCATCGCCGCTCCAGATGATGCCGTTGGAGTTGGTCACGGGGCCAAATTTTTTCTCCACGCGCAGGTCGGTGTGCAGGCAGTAGAGGGAACCTTCGGGGCGCTTGGCCAAACAGATGGTGCCGGCCCAGAAGCGGCCTGCGGGGTCGCACTTGCCATCGTTGAAGCGGTTGTCAGGCATGCCCGGCTCTGGGTCGGCGATGGGCGTGCTGACGCCGGTGTCTTCATTGAGGAAATAGAAGCCGTCATCTCCGGCCCACACCAGCCCGCCGCTGGCGCGCGGCACCACGGTGCCCACCCGCTGGCCCACATCCCACACCTTCTCCTCACCGCTGGAGGGCGTGAGCGCGATGATCTTGTGCGTTTCGATATCGACGTAGAGGAGGCGGTTGCCGTGCCAGATGGGGCCTTCGCCCCATTCAGAGACGTGATTGGAAATGAGTTCGGGAGTCATGAGGTGGGAGAGAGTACAGGACGCTTCGGCATCGTGATGAAGGCCTCGGCCAGATAATGCGGAATCAGTGGCTGGGCGGTGAGTACGGCCAGCTCATCCGCAGGCAGGGCCTGGACGATCTGCGCCAGCCGTGCCGCATCCGGCCTGGCGCAGCGCAGGGTGGTCAGGCCCAGCGGCGGCTTGGGATCAAAGGTGTACCACGTCTGCCCGTCAGCGGTGCGGGCGCGTGCTTCATCAGCGGAGACAATGTCCAGCTCTGGCAGCAGCCTGCCCTTTTCCACACGGGCCAGGTAAAAGCTCTGCCGCCGTGCATCGCCGATGAGAGGGTAGCTCTGCGGTGCCTCCACATCGGGAGCGGTGAGAGAGGACCAGCCCAAGCACCACACGCCGCGTGAGACTGCGATGCCCTGCGCTGCCGCGATGGCGATGCGCACGCCGGTGTAGGAGCCGGGCCCGTTGCCGATGACGATGCCCTTCAGCTCATCTCCCGCAGCCGCCAACGCCTCGCGCAATGGGGCAAAGACCTGCGCATTGTGCGAGCGCTCCGACTGAAACGAGGCCCTGAAAAGCACCTCCGCCCCACGCACCACGGCGATGCTGCCGTGGGCGGTGGAGAGGTCGAGAGCGAGGAGGGTGGGAGACATGAATAGGTTGGCCAAAAGAGGAGAAAAGTCCGGGACTTTTCTACCACAGAGGACACGGAGAGGCACAGAGATTCTGAATTCCGGACTCTGTGTCTCTCTGTGATCTCCGTGGTAAAATCAATGCCTCTCTGAATTTCATTTTTCAGCTATCCCAAAGGCTGAGCGCTTTCCGTCACCTGCCGAGTGCCGTCAGGATGCGGCACGATGTGAAACCAGCGCGTGTGTGGCGGAAGCAGCCCGGGAAACATGTCGGCCCATTCGACGATGACGACGCCGGGCTCCGTGAGAAACTCATCCCAGCCGATGCCGATGACCTCGGCGGCGGAGTCCATGCGGTAGAAGTCGAAGTGGAAGACTGGCAGGCGGCCATCCAGATACTCGTGCACCAGCGTGAAGGTAGGGCTGGTGACGGCGGCCTGCGAATTCATGCCCGCGACGATGCCGCGCGTGATCTGCGTCTTGCCAGCGCCCAGCGTACCACACAGTGCCACCACATCTCCCGCAGCAAGAGACTGCGCGAGCTGCATGCCCCAGGTGTGGGCGTCTTCAGCGGTGTGCAGGGTGGTCATCCGTCAGCACTCAACGCAAAGTGATCCCAGCCCGTGCTCTCAAAGTCCGGCGGGCGGCCTTCGCCGGGAGGGACGAGTTTGCCGATGATGGTGAGTGGCAGCTTCGGAAAGGCCTCGCGCCATTTTTGCATCAGGGACTTCACGCTGCGCGGATTGACGGCGAGAAGGAGCTCGTAGTCTTCGCCATCGCCCCAGGCTTGATCGAAAGAGCAGCCGGGATTGCATGGCAGCGAGGCGACATTGACCTGATAGTGGGTGCCGCTGGCCAGGGCGAGACGCGGAAGGTCTTTGGCCAGCCCGTCGCTGATGTCCATCATGGCATGCGGATGGGCGTTTTCAGAGAGCCAGCGTCCTTCCTCAAGGCGCGGCTGAAATTTGAGATGCTTGCCATGGATGGAGCCGCCGAGGCGGCCTGTTACGAGGATGACGTCTCCTGCCTTGCCCTCGCTGCGTGAGAGCCAGCGCTTGGACGGAACAGTACCGCTCATGGAAATGGAAAGCATGAGCACCAGCCCGCGCGAGGTCTCGCCGCCCACGATGTTGATGCCGTACTCTTTGGCAATGGTGCGCATGCCTCGATACACCTCGGAAAGAAACTCCACCTCCATGCTCGGTGGCGCCACCAGCGTGATCATGGCATGGCGAGGTGTGCCGCCCATGGCCGCGAAATCGCTCACCACACGCGCGATAGCCTTGCGACCGATGAGCTTGGGTGGCGTCTGCAGCGTGAAGTGCACATCCTGCACCAGCGCATCTGTCTTCAGCAGCGTGTGCTCGTCCTTCGATCCGCGCACCACGGCGCAGTCATCCCCTGCCCCGGCGATGACATCGCCGTCCAGCTTCACACCGCGCATCAGTTTGCGGATGAGATTGTCTTCTCCGATGTCGGCGAGGGTGGGCATGGGTTGGAAAGCTCAGGGGAAAGTTAAATTGTTGGCCCGTGAGGTTCAGTACCCACTGAATTCACCCTCTTTGGCCATAATTGCAAACTCAGAGAAGGAATCAGCCCTGTGTTCGGTTTCTCCAGTTTCGTGAGACCATTTGACCACAGGGGGCTCACCCTGGGGATTCACCCGGGAATAATCCAGGCAATAGTAGTCTCCAGAACCAAAGTCCGCAAAAGGCAGCAAGTGGCTGAATGCGTCCGAGTCTTCGTCAAAGTTTGCGATCCAATCTTTCCAGCCTGTGTTAACTCGCTTATCAATCGAATCCCAAGTGGTGCGTGCATCTCTTTCGTCAAAGACAGGAAAGATGGTAATGTCTTCTATACCTAGCCCATTGTTCTGGATCAACCAACTCCTCAGCGAAAGTGGCAACTTTCGACCAAGAGCAGCTTCAGCCTTGTCGATCGCTTCGTCGGTGGTTCCAATAATTCTTGGCCTCTTTTGACTCATATCCGAGCGAAGAAATCATTCATGTGACATTCAACTCTTCACCACCACGTTCGTTCCATCAAAATGCAGCAGCCGGTTTTTCAGCCCGCGCATGGCCTGCTTGTGGATGTACACCTCGATACCGCCGATCTGGTGGCGCTGTTCGGTGGGTGCCTGGGCACCGCTGACCCAGGAGAGCTGGCACCATTCCTGGCCGCTTAGCTCTCCCTGAGAGCAGCGCACGTAGTCGAGGTGGATGACGTCCCCGGGATGGCCGATGGCTTCTTCATTGCGCTTGGACTCCAGATACTCAGCGAAGTCCTGCGAATAGATCAGGCCGCTGCGGAGGCGATGGAGGACCATGGACATGTTTTGAAAGCGACAAAGCGCGGGACGGGCAGGCCGTTCCGCGCTTTGTGAAAAGACGAGTGTGTCAGTGTAAGCGGGAATCAGCCCAGAGCGGCGGCGTAGTTGGCAGCCACAGCGGTCCAGTTCACGGCGTTCCACCAGGCGGCGATGTAGTCGGGGCGCTTGTTCTGGTACTTCAGGTAGTAGGCGTGCTCCCACACGTCGCAGCCGAGGATGGGGGTGCCGCTGCCGTCCATGAGCGGATTGTCCTGGTTCGGGGTGGAGGTGATGGCCAGCTTGCCATCCTTGACCACCAGCCAGGCCCAGCCGGAGCCGAAGCGGGTCACGCCGGCCTTGCCAAAGGCTTCCTTGAAGGCGTCAAAGCTGCCGAAGGTGGCAGTGATGGCGTCTCCGAGGGCTCCGGTGGGAGCGCCGCCGGCATTGGGGCCCATGATGTTCCAGAAGAGGGTGTGATTGAAGTGACCGCCGCCGTTGTTGCGGATGGGGCCCTGCACGTCTGCGGGCAGCTTGGAGATGTTTTTGCAGAGGTCTTCGATAGACAGCGCCTCAAGGTCGGCCTTGCCGGCGATGGCGTTGTTCAGATTGGTCACGTAGGCATTGTGATGGCGGCCATGATGGATCTCCATCGTCTGCTGGTCGATGTGGGGTTCCAGCGCGTTCGTCGGGTAGGGCAGCGGGGGCAGGGTGTGGGCCATGATGTTGGGGTGGGTTGAGGTTAGGGGGTAAGTATCGCAGATACGTGCGTGGGCAAGAGGAAGGTTCTTGTTGCCTCAAAAGTAAATGAC
>DDFC01000002.1 GCA_002336895.1 Verrucomicrobiaceae bacterium UBA1938
CCGTATTCAACTGTTTATGGTATAACTCATGAGCCTGCGAGAGATGGTGCTGTTCCGGGCATGCTCGTAGCGCCAGATACCACCTTCTTTTTCTGGCTTCCGTGAGGCTTGGGCAAAAGTGATACATTTGGCCGGTTCTTTGGTACCTTTTTGTCAGGTACACTGGTATCTTTGTAGCTTCGCTGGATTTCACCCCAAGAAATGTGCAAGTGTTTGAGTACGTTCTCGTCAGACACCCGCGCTTTCATTTCAAAACACACTCAGGAGGAAATCATCAGTGACGTTCAAATGCCCTACATGTGACATGCAGCTCAAGGCCGAGCCTGAGATGGCCGGTAAAATCGTCCGCTGCCCAGGATGCGATACGAAGCTGAGCATCCCGGCCATGGCAGGAGCAGGACTGCCTGCACCATCGGGGCTGCCTTCGCCATCCGGACTGCCAGCTCCCAGCGGCGGCATCACGCCTCCGGCTCCAGCGGAGAACGATGCCTTTGGCGCGGAGTATGAGCATGGAGCCAGCGCTCCGCCCCAGCCCATCATCAGCAACACCACACCGCAGCATCAGGGAGAGCGCGGCGGGTGGGAGGAGATCGACCCCACGAATCCGAATGCACTGCTGAGCTTTGGCATCGGCTTTGGTCTCTTTGTGGTCTGGATCGGCATCCTGTATCCTTTCAAGGCACCGGAGAGCACCGCGCCCGCCACATACACCACGATGCAGTTTGTGGCCTCGCTGTTCTTCAAGCACATGCTCGTGAGCTTTACGAACACGCTCTTCTTCACGTGGTCCATGTCCATCCTCTACCTCAAGCTGCAGAAGCTCAGCCACCAGCGCAAAGCCCTGCTGCTGGACGTGCTGCCGTGGGAGCTGGGCGCGGAGATCAACCGCGACAACGTGGGCCATTTCATCGACCACCTCTACAAGCTGCCCCACCGCCTGCGGGACAGCATGATGGTGAACCGCATGCGCAAGGCGCTGGAGCTCTTTGAGGTGAAGCAGAACACGGGTGATGTTTCCAACATGCTCTCCAGCCAGTCGGACATTGACAGCATGCGCATCGGTGGCAGCTACTCGCTGCTCAAGGCCTTCCTGTGGGCCATCCCGATCCTGGGCTTCATCGGCACCGTCATCGGTCTCTCCCACGCCATCGGCGGCATGAACTTCAGCAACATGACGGACCTCAAGCAGGTGACGTCCACACTCGGTGCGGTGACGGGCGGCTTGGGCACGGCCTTTGACGCCACGCTGCTCGGCCTCGTGCTGGCCATGAGCCTGAACTTCCCGCTGAATGCGATGATGAAGTCCGAGGACGACTGCCTCAATGACATCGACGCCTTTTGCAATGAAGTGCTGCTCCCGCGCCTGAATGACGGCGGCAGCATCGCCGGCGGTGACACGGCGGGTGTGATGGACACGCTGGTGAAGGCGGTGGCCAATGCGCAGAAGGACTTCCTGGTGGATCTCAATGCCCTCTCCAAGCAGATCAAGGAGCAGGCGGACAATCTGGACAAACGCGCCGCTGCGCATCAGCAGCGTGTGGATGCGGAATTTGCCATGACGCTGAACCGCATGCGCGAAGACATGACCAATGCGGTGAAGGACAGCGTCAAGACCACCACCGACTACACCCGTGCGCTGGCCAGCGGCATCCAGTCTCTGAACACGCTGCTCTCCGAGCTCGGGGGCAAGCAGGTCCTGATTCATCAGGTGAAGAAGAAGGGCTGGTTCAGCAGCAAGTAACCGCCGCATCCTCCTCATTCTTCCTTTTCATCTTCCTTCTCTGAGATCATGGCCAAACGCCGACATGGTGCCAAAGACGAGATCCTGCTGGTGCCGTTTCTGGACATCCTCTGCTCGCTGATCGGGGTGCTCATCCTTTTCATCGTGGTGCTGTGCGTGTCCCAGACGCAGCAGGTGGAGGGACGTACGGCGGAGGAGGTGCAGATGGCCGAGGACGCACGCCGCATGCGCAAGGAGATAGTCGAGCGCAAGCAGCAGGCGGAGGCGCTCAAGGAGAAGATCGCCTCCCTGCAAAAGCTGCAGGAGCAGATCGAGGAGAAGCAGCAGCGCTTCATCAAGCTGCGCAAGCTGCTGGACTCCTCCAAGGAGCTGCAGCAGGAGAATGAAAAGATCAGCCAGCGCATGCAGAAGGAGCTGGATGACCTCATGCTGGAACTCGAAGGCATGAAGAAGCAGCAGGCGGAAAGCAAGAAGGAGATAGCCGCGCTGATGGCCGAGCTGAAGAAGCGCGACGTGCCGCCGGAGAAGCGGCTGCCACCGGTGGTGGTGCAGCCTTCCGGCAGCGGCATGGCACCCGATACCAAGGTGTACTTTGTGGAGGCCTCCGGAGGCGGATTGAAGATCCTGGGCGCGTGGGGAGAGGACTATCGGCTGAGCGCCGCCGCCGCCGTGGTGGTGGCAGATCCTACGTTCAATTACTTCCTTGCTGAGCTCGCCAAAGACCCCAAATCGCTGGTGCTCTTCCTCATCCGTGATGACGGGCAGGGGGCCTTTAACAACGGCGCAGGCCGTGCCGAGAACGACTACAAGCTGCGCGTGGGCAAGCTGCCCATCCCCGGACGCGGCGTGCTGGATCTGGCGCTCTTCAGCAAATTCCGCGGCACCATCCCACCGCCACCGGCTGCGGCCCCTGCGCCTGCACCCACGCCGCCGCCAGCCACGCCTCCCCCCGGAACCCAGCCACCCAAGAAAGCCGCCTGACGCGCCATGTCGAAACGCAAACCACACGAAGAGCAGGAACTGCCGTTCGTCGCACTGATGGACACGATGACCAACGTCGTCGGTGTGCTCATCATCGTGCTCGTCATGGTGGGGCTCAGCGTGGCGGACGCGGTGAAGAAGGTGCTCTCAGACCTGCCGCCAGTGACCCAGGAGGAGTACCAGCAGATCCAGGAGGACGTGAAGAAGCTGCCTGAAAAGATCGATGAAAAGAAGCTGGAAGAAGACCAGAAGCAGGCCGAGGCCCGGATGAAGCGCGCGGTGGAGGAGCTCAAGACCGTGGACACCGCAGACACACAGTCCAAGATCAAATTCATGGACCTGGACGCCTTCCAGAAGCAGCTGGACCAGCGCAAGAAGGAGCGCGCTGCCAGCAAGGCCGAGACGGACAAAATGCTGGCCGAGGTGGAGCGCCTCAAGGCCCTGCTGGACAAGACACCCGTCTATGTGCCGCAGCCGGCCAAGTACGTGCGCCTGCCCAATCCGCGCGCCTATCCTGAAAAGCCCGACGAGACACGCATCCTCGTGGCACGGCAGGGCATCCTGAGCTTTCACCAGGGGAAGTTTCTACAGCCCATCCTCGACGGCATGGAGAAGGTGAAGTCACAGCTCGAATATCAAAAGGTGGAGTACGCGCCCTTTGCCAAGCTGCTGGAGGGCATCCTGGGCAATGCCGGTGCGGCGCAGAAGGCGTGGCCGGACATCGCTCCGCTGGTGGACCATGTGCAGATGGAGTTTCTGGCGCTGGCCTACAAGTCCTTGGCAGAGGGTGGCGTGCAGCCCACCAAGCAGCTGCTGGGTGCCATCGCAGATCTGGCCGTGGTCACGCGCAAGCCCATGGCCGACGTGGCGGGGGCCATTGCTGCGGCCACCAAAGGAGACGTGACGAAGTGGGTGAAGATGGACCCCTCCGCCGATCCCGCCAAGCCGGTGATCAAAGCCAGCGCCGCCAATGGCAAGATCAGCTTCTCATGGGGCGCGCTGACGCAGGAGGTCAAGGCCACGCCGAAGGATGTGCTCAAGTACTTCCATGATCTGGACAAGGTGCCGAGCATCGAAAACGTGAGCAAGGCCCGCACCATCTACGATGCCACTCGCATCCAGGCCATGCTAAAGCGTGCAGCCACCAGTCCGCTGCTCTCAGGCTCCTATGCCTTTGAGCCCAAGGTGCTGCCCACGCTGCCCTACGTGCAGCTGGCGCTCACCCCCAAAGGCGGCGGCGGGGAGACGGTGGAGGCCATGAAGCAGCCAAACTCAGCCTACATCCGCCTGCTGCGGGACATCAAGGCCGACCCCAATGGCGTGGCCATCTTTCAGGTGATGACAGACGCCTTTGACACCTACCTGGAGGCGCGAAAAATCGCCGATGAGGTGGGGGTGGCGGCCACGTGGGATTTCCTGGCCAAGCTGGACCTGACTGTGAACATCACAGGCTACGAGATTCAGCGCACAGCCCCCACGCCACCACGCCCGGCTGTCAATGGCACTGTACCTGCAGTGATTATTGCGCCGCCTAAGCGCTCGCTGGACTAAAATGGGCGATGAGCCTATGTAATTGAAGTTTCATAGGGAATTCTACCTATCAGGTGGTCATGGACAGCAGGCGTTCCAGTGCCATTTTCGTCCTCCACTTACGCCCCGATGCCCACATCTCCAGCTCCTTCCTCCCTGCCATTGTTTGATAAGGTCCGTAAATTCCGAGCGGTGGGAGACCTTCAGGCTGTGCGTGAGGCTGGCATCTACCCCTACTTCCGGGAGATCTCCTCCGCGCAGGACACCGAGGTCATCATCAATGGCCAGCAGGTGCTCATGCTGGGCTCCAACAGCTACCTGGGCCTGACCAATGACCCGCGCATCAAGGAGGCCGTGTGCGAGGCCGTGCTGAAGTACGGCAGCGGCTGCGCGGGCTCCCGCTTTCTCAATGGCACCCTGGACATCCATGTGCAGCTGGAGCGCGAGCTGGCGCAGCTCATGAAGAAGGAAGACGTGCTGCTCTACAGCACTGGCTTTCAGGTGAATCTGGGAGTCATTAGCGCCATAGTGGGGCGTGAGGACTGCATCCTCGCTGACCGCGCCAACCACGCCAGCCTCGCCGCCGGCTGCCAGATGTCTCCGGGCAAGACCTTCCTCTTTTCCCACAATGACATGACCTCCCTCGCGCGCCGCCTGGCGCACCTGCCCCCGGAGGCCCCCAAGATCATCGTGGTGGACGGCGTCTTCAGCATGGAGGGGGACATCATCAAGCTGCCCGAACTGGTGAAACTGGCCAAGCAATACGATGCCGTCATCATGGTCGATGACGCCCACAGCCTCGGCGTGCTGGGAGAGCACGGCTCCGGCACCGCCTCCCATTTCGGCCTCGTGGATGACGTGCACCTCATCATGGGTACCTTCAGCAAATCGCTCGCCAGCCTGGGCGGCTTCATCGCTGGGGACTCAGACACCATCGACTACCTGCGCCACCACTCCCGCCCGCTCGTCTTCAGCGCCAGCATGAGCCCCGCCAACGTGGCCGCCGCGCTGGCCGCGCTGCGCATCATGATCTCCGAGCCCGAGCGCATGCAGCAGCTCTGGGCCAACACCGCTCGCATGAAGCAGGGGCTGATCAGCGCCGGGTTCACCCTCGGAGCCACCGAGACCCCCATCCTGCCCGTGTATGTGCGGGATACCATGAAGACCTTTGCCTTCTGCCGCCGCCTGCAGGACGAGGGAGTCTTCGTCAATCCAGTCATCCCCCCCGGCGTACCGCCCGGAGAGGAGATCCTCCGTGTCAGCCTCATGGCCACCCACACCTTTGCGCAGATCGACCGCGCGCTGGAGAAGTTCCAGAAGGTAGGCAAGGAGCTGGGGATAATCTAAGGTGGATTGAACTCCACCCGAGAGACGAGAACAAAGCACGCCACCTCTGGATAAGGAGGCGGAGGCCACCCGGGTTTGTGATGCATCCATCGTGTGATTCTCCTGCATCCAAAGATGCAGCAAGGCTGTGCCCTGTAATCGCCTCCCGTCAGCTTCGTTTCGGCTGCGTGCAGCATGATTCACCTGCAAGGCGGCCAAATAGCTTTAAAAATGCCCCAGGCTTCGGTGGCAGCGGCAATTGCTGACTTTGGCAGGCTGAAAACTTGGAGCGGCGAAAATTTACTTTGCCGAATCGCACCCTCTCCCTGGTTCAGACACCTGATCCACAACTCAAAAGAGGGGCAGGCTTCGGAATGCAGGTCGATCAGTTGCCACGCTGACATTCCACCTTACCACCGGACCACGGAGCTGGCCCAGGTGAAGCCGCCGCCGAAGGCTACGAGCAGCACCACGTCGCCCTTTTTGAGGCGGCCTGCCTTGTTGGCCTCATCCAGTGCCACAGGGATGGTGGCGGCGCTGGTGTTGCCGTATTTGTCCAGATTCATGAACACACGCTCCAGCGGCAGGTTCAGGCGCTCGGCGATGGCGCTGATGATGCGCGCATTGGCCTGATGGGGGATCACCAGTGCCACGTCAGAGGCGCTCAGTCCGGCCATTTCCAGCGCCTGCTGGGAGGCCTCCAGCATGCGGGTCACGGCGTGCTTGAAGGTCTCGCGCCCTTCCATGTGGATGGTGTTGGGGTGGGAGTCGACGTTTTCCGGGGTGATCGGGCAGGCGGAGCCACCACCGGGGACCTTGAGCACATCGGCCAGGGTTCCATCGGTGCCCATCACGGTAGAGAGCACACGTCCGGGAGCCTCGGTCTCCTCGTCTGCACGGCGGATCACCACGGCTCCGGCGCCGTCGCCAAAGAGCACGCAGGTGTTGCGGTCTTTCCAGTTGATCAGACTGCTGAGCTTTTCCGCACCGATGACCAGAGCAGTGGTTCGGTTGCCGGTGTTGATGAAGTGGCGTGCCACCTGGAGGGCGTAGAGAAAGCCTGAGCAGGCGGCGGAGACGTCAAAGCACACGGCGTTGCTGGCCCCGATCTTCTTCTGCACAAAGCAGGCGGTGGAGGGGAAGAACATGTCCGGCGTCACCGTGGCCACGATGATGAGTTGGATCTCCTCAGGGGAGACTCCGGCGCTTTCCATGGCCTTGCGGGCGGCCTCGGCGGCCAGGTCGCTGGTGGCCTGCTCCGCAGCGGCGATGCGGCGCTCCTTGATGCCCGTCCGGGAGGTGATCCACTCATCAGAAGTGTCCACGATCTTGGAGAGGTCGTCATTGGTCAGGATTTTCTCCGGCATGTAACTGCCGGTGCCAATGATGCTGGAGGCACAGAAGGGCTGGGAACTAGGAGCGGGCATGGAGGGAGATGGAATGGGCGGTGGCGGCGGCCTCGATGTGTGGCCCCACCTGGTGTTGGATGGATTCGCAAGCCTGCCGTATGGCGTTCTTCATGGCAAATGGAGATGCACTGCCATGGGCGATGATGGTGATGCCCCGCAGGCCCAGCAGCGGCATGCCGCCGACCTCGTCGGGATTGGTGCGGGTGTGTACGCGCTTGAAGGCGGGCTTGGCCAGCAGACCGCCGATCTTGGTCCAGAAGGAGCTCTTAATTTCGCTGCGCACCATGCTGAAAATGGAGTGGGCCAGGGCTTCGGCGTTTTTGAGGATGACATTTCCGGTGAAGCCGTCGCACACGACGACGTCCGGTGGGGTGTCCCACACGTCGTGGCCTTCCACATTGCCGATGAAATTGATCCCTGCCGTGTGGCGCAGCAGCTTGCTGGTTTCCTTGCAAAGGGCGTTGCCTTTCTCCTCCTCGGTGCCGTTGGACATGAGGCCTACGCTGGGGTTGTCACGTCCCAGCACATGCCGGGCAAAGGCGCTGCCCATGATGGCGTTTTGCACCAGATGGGCGGGCTCGCTGTCGGGATTGGCCCCGGCGTCGATGAGCACCCAGTGCTTGGTCAGCGAGGGCATGATGGAGGCGATGGCTGGCCGCTCGATGTGGGTGAGGGTGCGCAACTTGATGAGGGAGGCTGTCACGGCGGCACCCGTGTGCCCGGCGCTGACCACGGCTTCTGCCTTGCCATCCTTCACCAGATTCACAGCCACGCTGATGGAGCTGTCTTTCTTTTTGCGGACGGCGTCCAGGCCGCTGTCCGCCATGTCCACCACCTGGCTTGCTGGGACGATTTCCAGCTTGGGGCTGGCGATTCCCTGGGCCTTCAATTCTTTCTCGATGGCGGCGGGATCCCCCACCAGAAACAGCTTGGTGATGGCCGGCAGCGAATCGAGGGCGAGCTTGACGCCGCCGATGGGGTTTTGCGGGGCAAAATCGCCCCCCATGACATCCAGTGCGATCTTCATTCCTGCGGTTGCGTGAGAGTCTTCAAGATTATCGGGATACGAGTCTTAAAGCGCGCAGAGACGGGAATGCAAACGGGAGTTTTTTTGCCATAGGTCAAAAACAAACCGAGAGCGCTGTGGTTGCGCAGAAGGCGGGAAAAAGAGGCGCGCGGGTGCTCAGTTTGTCTGCATTTTCAGACTTCGGGTTGCCATACGCATCCCGCTGGCGTTCAGGCACTCATGATGGAAGCGTTGTGCCAGTTTTTCGCAGGTGGCGTTGAAGGCGGCTGGCTGCTGCGTCTCATGGGCGGAGACAAAGATGAGATGTACACCGGGATCGGACCACGGTCGGAAGGTGCTGCGAACATAGGAGGGGTAGTCCGGCAGCAAATGTCCATCCTGCAGGAAGAATTCGCGGAAGCAGTTTTTGCCATCCGTAAGCACCTGCGGGCAGCCATCCATCGGCTGCAGTTCGATGCCACGGTACTTGAGGCAGACGTTCAGCGTGTGGTGGCGGTCGCGGCTGGCGGAACTGTAGCAGGCCAGGCCGATCTCCTCAGGTTGGCCGGGAAGGCGGACCTCGTAGCAGTTGGGTGAGATAATGCGCGAGGCCACGCCGGTCGGGGGCTCCCAGCTTTTCAGGCCAAAGGCCAGCAGCGTGGAAGCGAGGAAGGGCAGGGCCAGGCAGGCAAAGAATACCGCCTGTCCTGCCCAGCCTGCGGGGCTGAGCGGTTCTGCCGCTGCATTGGCTGGATCCGTCTTGTCAGCCGGTGTAGTCTGCCCCGTGCCTTTTTCGAAAAGGAAGGTCCATGCCAAGCCCACGACTGCCACAACCCAGGCCCACGGCTGCATGGCCACCAGGGAATGGGTGCAGAGGAGGCAGGCCATGCCGGAAATGCTGAAAACCCAGTTTGCTTGCACCAGCAGCGGGCACACCAGCAGCCAGGGCAGCCAGAAGGACTCCATGCTGACGACGGCCACGGCCAGACCCGCAGCCACCCATGCAGCAAAGAGCCACGGGTTTGCGCGCTCTGCAGTCTCACGCACACGGCATTGAGAAAGGGCGATCACAGCCGCCAGAGTCAGCAGTGTGGCATTGGGCGTGCCTGCCATCGGGGCCAGCAGCGCCACCACCGCTGCGGCGTGCAGGGTTTCCATCAGCCCGGCGGAGGCCGGGCGATGATCGCGTGGTGTGATCAGTGCGATGAAGGGCACCAGCCACATGAATCCCATGAAGTAATGTGTCTGCGGGCTCTCCACACCCGGATAGGCCAGGGTGCGGTAGGTCAGAAGCGTCAGCACGCGGAGCACATTGGCCGCCACGGCTGCCGGCACCATGCCAGCCATGCAGAGCCAGAAGCGCCATGCACGGCTCTCTTTGCGGTTCACCCACACTGCCAGAGCCAGCAGGATGAGGAGCAGATTGATCCCGGCGCAATCTCGCGTCCAGGGCACCAGCAGCCGGCCCACGCGCAGCTCATCGCCGCAGTCCACCGCCTCCGTGCCCAGCCACTGCAGGGCCTGTAGTACGATGGGGCGCGTAAAGTCCACCACCATGTCCCGCGACTGCGTCAGGTGCACCGCTGCCGCCACAGCCACAGCGGCGATCCCCGTGCGCAGGCTGGAGGCTGTGAGGTGGAAGTGCATGGCGCGGAGGATAAGAAGAGGTTCGAATCAAGCTGCCTGCTTCCGACGTGCGCGGACCTGGCGCAGGCCGATGACACCCGCAAACGCAGCCAGCAAAGTCACGGGCGGAGCAGGGGCTCCTGGCGCGGAGGCCACGGCGGTCTGCCCCAGGCTCCATTTGGTGCCTGCCAGCGAGTCTTTTGTGACCTGAGTCGTGGTATTGCCGTTCACCAGCGCCACAGGGACTCCTGGGAGGGCTCCATCCACCAGAGGGTTCCACGCGGCGGCACGATCCGTGTAGTTGTCCGACTCAAAGCCCGAGGAGTTGTTGTTCGTCAGCACCACCTTGTTCCAGGCCGTTTTGTCATCGCCAAAAAAGTTGATGAAGGCGAAGGGCTCATTGCTGTCCAGCGCACGGTTTTTCGGGTTTCCGTCGTAGCTCGACGGCAGAAGATTCATGAGGCTGCTGGTGGTGAAAGTGGCCACAAGCGTGGAGTTTTCGTAGAACTTCAGGACATTGCTGGCGTCTCCGGCGGACCACCACATGCCAAAGTAGGAAGAATCGCTTTTGAGAGTGAGGGTGCTGCTCAGCACCGAGGTGCCTGCGCCCTGCAGAGAGTATTTGGTGCCATTGGGATTGGAGGCATCGGCAGCACCGCCGTAGGTGTCGGCGCTTTTGACGTAAAGCTGGTCGAAGGTGCCCACCCCGCTCCAGGAGACATTTTTGTTCACCCCTGTCTTCAGGTCGTCGAAAGTGAAGACTTGCGTGTTTTTGAGCGAGGAAAGATTCGAGTCCGGGCTTTCTGCGTAGGTGATGATGAGTTCCGCGCTGGCGGGTAGCGATGTGGCGGTTAGCATGATGGAGAGTATGGCTGTTTTCATGAGAGTGTATGTTTCGCTCTCTTTAGTGCCCACGAAAACCCCCACAGATGCAGGGGGGGGCTTGACCGGGCAAACGGCCATCATCTCCGAGGCCACCCGCAAAAAAAACGGGAGTGCGGTGACCGCACTCCCGTTGGGAAACAAGCTGGGTGTTGGAAGCTTAGTAAACGCCTTCCACGATGGTCTTCTCCATGGCGCCAAAGGGGCGGACGTCGGCCACGCCGTCCCAGGCATAGGGGGCACGGGGGCGGCGGCGCATGGCCTCATCACGCTCCAGGAAGCGGGGCATGAAAAACTCCTTGGTCAGGGTGGTCAGTTCCACGCGGCCCCAGGCGTCGTATTCCACGGTGGTGTCGGTGTTCTTCGGGTCCACCACGCGCAGCACGGCGCGGGGCTGCGGCGCATAGTAGGTCACGGAGAAGTTGTCCTCGGGCTGGATGGGCACGCTGGCGGCCAGACCCATGAGGGTGTTGCCATACGTGGGGTAGAAGCCGATGCGGTTTTCCAGCACCTCTTCGATGATGAAGCGCACATACTGTGGCGTCATGGTGGTGCCGCCCACGAAGCAGCCGCGGATGCCGGCGTCATAGAGATCCACTTTCTCGGCCAGCGCTTCCAGAAGCTTGGGGGTGGTGAAGATGGCGGAGATCTTGCGGTGTTTGAGCAGCAGCACGGCCTGGTCCACCACATGGTCCATGTACTGGCGGGCCACATCGCCCTGCTTGTTGGAGATGAGCTTCTTCACGAAGCGGGGGTCCAAGTCCACAAAGTAGCAGGCGCTGCCGCGGTAGTTGGCCAGGTGCTCCACGGCCAGACGCAGACGGCGGGGGCCGGTGGGGCCGACCATGATCCAAGACTCTCCGGGGGGGAAGTGCTTGTCGTCCAGCTTGTGGCTGAACTCCTCGTAGTCCACGCGGAAGTCGTTCCAGCCGATGCGCTGCTTGGGCATGCCGGTGGTGCCGCCGGTTTCAAAGATGTTGAAGGGCTTGCCCTTGAATGCGGCAGGCACCCAGACTTCAGGCTGGAGATCGCGCAGCCACTCGTCCTGGAAGTGGGAGAACTGGGCCACGATGTCCTCGTAGCTGTTCACTTTGCCACGGGGGTCGAAGTTCTTTTTGGCCCATTCAAGCCAGAACTGGCAGCCAGTCTCGGGGGAGAAGTGCCAGTTGATGATTTCGCGGACTTGGTTGTCGAGCTGGGCTTTGGCTTCGTCGGGGGTCATGGGTGGCAGGGTGATTGGGGACGGTACTGTGAAAAGGGAGGTAACAAACGAAAGTGAAAAACGCTCCCTTTCGGGGAAAGGCCGGGAAAAGATTGAAGCAATTTGGGGGTGAAAGCGTCTGTTCCTGCCGGGAAATCACCCACTCCATACCATGAAACTCCAAGCCATACTCTGCGCCTCCCTCCTCGTGCTCACCCTGAGTTCCTGCTATTACGGCCCCGCCTATCGTCCCGGCTATGGCCGCCCGGTTGTTCATCCCGTGGTACGCCCTGTGGTGCTGCCTGTGGGGGCCCGCCCCTACTACCATGGAGGGGTGCGTTATTACACGCACCGCGGCGTCTGGTACCGCCCGCACGGTGGCGGTCATGTCATCTGCCCCCGGCCCTTTTAAGACGGCCTGAAAGCGAAAGCTGGCGCGCTGCGTGAATGATGCTCTCATGCGGCGCGCATGCCTTCCTGCTGAGGCGGGTGAATGCCACTTTTCGCCAAACAATGAGCATCTCCCTCACCCAAGACGACAACACCGCCCTCTTTCGCAAAGCCTGGACGCTTTATGATGCCATCTCTGAAAGGAACTACATGTTCCATCAGGAGATCTACGCTCAGGTGTCGGATCTCCTGCGTCAGCGCCATGCGGGAGGGCCGTACCACCTGCTGGATCTGGGCTGCGGCAATGCGCGCTTTCTAGCGCCCTGCCTGAAGGCTGCTCCGCCAGCCAGCTACGATGGCGTGGACCTCTCCGCCTCTGCGTTGGAGGAGGCACGCGGCTACCTGCAGGGCCTCTCCAACACAGCACTGCATCACAAGGACATGCTGCAGGCAGTGGAGGACACGGACTGTGCTTTTGATGTGATTTTCACCGGCTTTGCCGTGCATCATCTGAATGCCGCCGGCAAGCAGCGCCTGCTCACCGCCTGCGCCGAGCGTCTGGCACCCGGTGGCCAGCTTATCATGGTGGATGTGCTGCGGGATGAAGGCCAGACGCGCGAGCAGTACCTGGACGGCTACCTGGGCTTCATGCGCAATGAGTGGCGGGAGGTGAACCCCGCACACCTGGATGAAGCCTGCGCCCATGTGGCTGCCTACGATTTCCCCGAAACGCTGGCCGATCTCTCGCAGATGGCACAGCAGGCTGCGCTGAAAGCGCCGGAGGTGCTGGGCAGCTACCGGCAGCACCACCTCCTGCGCTTCACCGCCTGATTGAAAGAGGCTTTGCGCGCGGCTCGTTTGCCTAGGCACATTTCCCCCAGATGATCCGTCGCGTACTCCTAGCCTCCGCATGTCTCTCCGCCGCCTGTGCCGCTGCGGACCTGACACACTTTGAGCAGCGCATCCGCCCGCTGCTCATTCAGAACTGCATCGAGTGCCATGGCCCGGACAAGCAGAAAGGCGGGCTGCGCCTGGATTCGCGCGGCGGGTGGCAGACCGGTGGAGACTCCGGCCCCGCGCTGGTGCCTGGAAAGCTGGATGAAAGCAAGCTCTGGCAGGCCGTCTCCTACATGGACCGCGACCTGAAAATGCCGCCCAAACGCAAGCTGAAGGATAGCGAGATCTCGGATCTGAAGCAGTGGATCGAGTCTGGCGCACCGGACCCGCGTGATGAGGTGGCCAGCAGCGCCAAAGGAAAGTCCGCACGGGCAGACGCCAGCTTCTGGTCCTTCCAGCCACCGCATGATGTGCCGCCACCTTCGGTGAAAAACACCGCATGGCCCGCAAACGACATCGACCGCTTCATCCTCGCAAAACTGGAGGAAAACCACCTTGCCCCCGCACCGGATGCCAGCGCAGCCGTCCTGCAGCGCCGCCTGGCCTTTGACCTCACAGGTCTGCCGCCGGACCCTTCCCAGCCCGCTCCGCAGACGCTGGCGGAGTATGAAAAGCGTGTGGACGAACTGCTGGCCTCCGCCGCTTTTGCCGAGCGCTTTGCCTCCCACTGGCTGGACATCACACGCTTTGCGGAGTCATCAGGTGGCGGACGCTCGCTGCCGTTCAAAGATGCCTGGCGCTTCCGCGACTACGTCATCGAAGCCATCCGCGACAATGTGCCGCTAGACCGCATGATCACCGAGCATCTGGCCGGAGACATCCTGCCCGCTGGAGACGCCGCTGCACGCCGCAGGCAGGTCACAGCCACCGGTTTCCTCGCTCTGGGGCCCACCAACTACGAAGAGCAGGACAAAGGCATGCTGCGCATGGACATCGTGGACGAGCAGATGGACACCCTGGGACGCGCCTTTCTGGGCATGACGCTGGGCTGCGCACGCTGCCATGACCACAAGTTTGATCCTGTGTCCTCGCGCGACTACTACGCGCTGGCGGGCATCCTGCGCAGCACCAAGACGCTGCGGAACTACACCGACAACGTGGCGCACTGGATCGACACGCCGCTGCCGCTGGACGGCGAGGCGGAGGTGGCGCTGCAAAAGCACGAGAAGCAAGTGGGCGAGCTGAAGGAGCAGATCGCCACGATCAAGGACAGTCTGCGAGATGCCGGCAGTGCGGATTTGCGCGCGCGCAAAACGATTTCCATCAAAGACCTCCCCGGCATCGTGGTGGACGACAGCGCCGCGCAGAAGGTGGGCATGTGGAAGCAGTCCACCAGCTACGCCCCCTACATCGGCGGCGGCTATCTCAGCGACAACAACGAAGGCAAGGGCGAGAAAACCGTGTCCTTCACCCCCAAGATTCCCAAGACGGGACGCTATGAGGTGCGCCTGGCCTTCAACTCTGGTCCCAACCGCGCAGAGAGCGCCACAGTGACCATCCTGCATGCCGATGGCGAGGAGCTCAAAGGCGTGAAAATGGTCACCGATTCCCTCAAGGGGTTGCAGTTTGCCTCTCTGGGCACATACCGCTTCGAGGCCAACGGCCAGGGCTTTGTCATGGTGTCTAATGCCGCATCTCAAGGCTATGTGACGGTGGATGCCGTGCAGTTTCTCCCGGCAGACGAGACCGTGGATGAAGTGGTGGCGAAAAAGGAAAAGGACAAGGAGTCGCCAACCGCTGTGAAGCTCAAGAAGCAGCTCGCAGAACTGGAGAAGGAACTGAAGGCCGTGCAGAAAGACCAGCGGGACCGCCCCGAGGCCATGTCCGTGGCGGAGGACACCGCGCCAGAGGATGCCAAGATCCACATCCGCGGCAGCATACGGAATCTGGGGGTCACCGTGCCGCGCGGCTTCATCCAGGCTGCCGTGCATGGCACCGCACCCGTGATCCCCACCGATGCCAGCGGCCGCCTGCAGCTGGCGCAGTGGATGACCTCACGCGACAATCCGCTGACCGCACGCGTCATGGTCAACCGCATCTGGCACTGGATCTACGGCGCGGGCATCGTGCGCACGACGGACAACTTCGGTTCGACCGGCGAAGCCCCCAGCCACCCCGAGCTGCTCGATCATCTGGCCGTGCGCTTCATGGAGGACGGCTGGAGCCTCAAGCTCCTCATCAAGCAGATGGTCATGAGCCATGCGTACCGCCTGGCTTCATCCCACGCTGCCGCCTCAGATCCGGACAACCGCCTGCTCAGCCACATGAACCGCAAGCGGCTGGACGCCGAGTGCCTGCGGGACGCCATGCTCACTGCGGCTGGTACACTGGACCGCAGCTTTGGCGGCCCGGGCATTGTCGAAGCCAAGGCCGTGGATGCCAACGATCAGAAGATCCAGAATCTGGAATACGGCTACCAGTTTCTGGACACACGCCGCAGCCTGTACGCCGCTGCCTTCCGCAATGTGCGCCATCCGCTCTTTGAGGTTTTTGACTTTGCGGACATCAACCAGCCCATCGCCCAGCGCACCACCAGCACCGTGGCCACGCAGGCGCTCTTTCTCATGAACTCTCCCAAGGTCATCGAGCAGGCCCGCAGCGCTGCTGATGTGGTGCTGCAGTCATCTCCTGAGACGGATGCACGCATCGCCACCGCCTTTCGCAACTCCCTGCAGCGTCAGCCCACGGACAAGGAGATTGCACTGGTGCGTGAGTTCATCGAATCCAGCCAGTCCGGCAACGCCACAGTCGAAGACATCCGCGACCTCTGGGCCCGCTTTATTCAGAACCTCTGGTCCACGCCAGAGTTCCGCTTTCTGGACTGAGTATTCCAGGGGCATCGCTGTGGGCTTCGCGTTTGGTCGCATCTTCTCTTGTGTGAAATCTGGGAGCCGTGCGCGGGGCTGACAAGGGGGTGCGCCTGGTTTTCGGGCTTCATCCCAGCTCACTTGTCCACAAACATCATGGCGAGGATGCTCACGCCATTGAAGATCGCGTGCAGGATCATCGGTGCCAGCAGGCAGCCGGTGATCTCGTACGCCAGGCAGAAGAGCACGGCCAGCATCCACAGCGGCAGCAGGCTGCCCACGTGCAGGTGAATGATGGAAAACATGAGCGATGAGGCCAGCGCGGCAAAGGGGGCGTCCGTATAGCGTTTGAGCACGCCGTACACAAAGCCGCGAAACATCGTCTCCTCCGCCAGCGGCGCGATGACCACCGCCATGAGCACCACGAGGAATTTGAAGCCGAGGCCGTCGGATTCCTGAAACGCCTTCACCGTCTCCTGCGGCTCCATGTCCGGCCAGAAGCCCTGCAGCCACGTCTGCGTGGCGGCGGAGACCAGATTGATCGTCAGCAGGATGATCAGTGTGAAAATCCCCGCCGTCATGGCCAGGGAGCGCCAGTGCACCTGCTGCAGGCCAAAGAGCTCCGCCGGATTCAGCCCGCGCACCTGGAAGAGGTAGAGCAGCAGGCCGGCGCACACGATGAGATTGAAGATCATGCCCACGATCAGCGTGCTGTCGCTGACAGCCGCCGCCGCTGCCGCACCTTCCGCCTTCTGCGGCTGCATGGAGAGGATGAAGACCAGACCGATGCCCGCCAGCACCAGCAGGTCCACCGCGCTGTAGGGGCGGGAGAGCACCGAGCCCTCTTGATTCCACGAGACCTCCGGGCGCATCTGCCTCAGCATGCGGTAGCCGAATAGTGACAGCGCCGTGGCGATGCTGACATACACCGCCAGATCGTGCAGGACTCCGTATGAATTGACGTCCAGCATGATCAGTGGGCAAAGCTGGGTGGCAGGTAGTAGGGCACGCCGGGCAGCAGCTTGGGCATGAGGCTGCTGCTCACATCCAGCTGCACCTTGGCAGGCTGTGTCCCGGCTTTGGCGGAGGCCATGCTGATGGCTTCAAAAAAGCTCATTTCATGGCGGTATTTCACCACGGTGGCATCGGCGGTCTTGCCCAGCGTGCGGGCCAGTGCGTAGGCATCCTCCACGTAGCCGATCTGGTCCACCAGCTTGGCGGCCAGGGCCTCGCGCCCCGTCACCACGCGGCCGTCGGCCACGGTGCTCTTGAGCTGCTCCTTAGGCACGCCGCGCGCCTCGGACACGATGCCCAGAAAGCGGTCGTACATCGACATCACCAGATGCTGCACGTAGGCCTTTTCATCTTCGCGCATGGGGCGTGCGCCGCTCAGGGAGTCCTTGAAGGCGCCGCTGGTAAAGGCGTTCATGGACAGGCCCACTTTGCCAAAGAGCTCGCTGTAGTTCATCGTCTCGATGATCACGCCGATGCTGGCCGTGAGCGTCGTCTCGCTGGCCACGATCTTGCTCGCGCCGCAGGACACATAGTAGCCGCCGGAGGCCGCCATGGCGTCCATGTACACCACCACGGGCTTTTCCTTGGCCGCCTTCTTCACCGCATTGTAGAGGATGTCCGAGGCCGTGACCTCGCCGCCGGGGGAGTTGATGCGCAGCACGATGGCCTTCACGTTCTTGTCCTCCACCGCCTGCTCCAGCGCGTGCTTGATGCTCTCCACGCTCGGCATCGCCTCGGCAAAGAGGCCGCTCATGCTCATGGAGGAGATCACGCCCTCAAGATCGATGTGCACGATCTTGTCCTGCGTGGTTTTCCTGGCGGACTCCACCGTCACCTCATGCAGCTTGCGCTTGGGCCGTGCGGTGGTCGCCACCAGTCCGGCGTCCGCACTCACGTCAAAATCCAGCTTGCTGACGAACAGGCCCACATTCAGGCCCAGGCTGACGATGAGCCCGAGCAGCAGCAGGGCGATCAGGCATCCGTACGATTTGTTGCTCATAGTAGTGCGCGGATGCTAAGCGGCGGCCCCCGCCTTGCCAAGCACTCACGCCACTATTTCTTCGGCCTCTATTTAAACAGCCCCTTGAAGGTGTTGAGCAGTCCCTTGGCCTTCTTTTCAATGTCGTCGCCGATGATGTTGTTCAGCTTCTTCACGATGTCGGGCGTCACCTGCGGGTGGGAGAGCGATCCTGTGACGGTGAGGTCAAAGCTCAGGCGTCCCCGGCTGTCTGAAAGCAGGCCCACCACAAACTGGGAGACGGTGCTGCCGAGCCCACGGCTGGCGATGCCCTGCATGAGGCTGTGCTTGAGCGCATCTCCACACGAGAGGCGTGTCAGCAGACCCTGCTGGTCTTTGGCAAAGTCCATCCACGACTCGCGCTTGATGGTGTACTCATAGTCCGGCAGCACAAACTGCGTGTCGTCCAGAAAGCGCATGGTCTGCTCCCGGTAGAGCACGTGGGCATGCACATCCTGCGCCAGCGTGCCGCCGATGCGCACGGCGCTGATGTCGATGCCGTACTTCATGAGCTTGTCCAGGTGCTGTCCGGCGGTCTCGCCGATGGTCAGATTTCCGCCGATGGTGGAGCCGCGGTCGATCGTGAGGCTCAGATCCGCCGCCGGGGACCACAGCATGGTGGCGGGGTCCACGGGGTTTACATCGCCCTCGCCATGCAGCGTCATGTCGGCAAAGCGCACCTGCCGCACCTGCCCGCCGATCTTGGTCACACCGTCCACCACCGCCTTGGCGGCCAGACGCACGTGCAGGTGATTGTGCGCCATGAGATCGCCCGGGTCGATGTCGATGTCCGTGAAGGAGAGACTGAAGTCGCTCACGTCTGCATTGAACTGCGACTCCGCGCCGCCATTGGAGATGCGGAAGTGCGCCTGCTCGATGCTGATCTCCCGCAGGCCCACACGCTGCGCCTTGCCCTTGGGCGGGGCAGGGGGGGCAGGCGGTGCTGGCTGCACGGGGATGGCCTGCGGCACCTCCTCCTGCGGTGGCACCTGTGGCGGTGGCATCTGCGCCAGCTTTTCAGGGGAGGGGAGAAAGAGCCGCTGCAGGGAGCTGCCCTCCAGCGGGCTGATGCGCTCGTCCACATCCACGTCGATGAAGCGCAGCACCCTGGGCTCAAACTGCCTGCGCCACAGCGCATCTGGCAGCAGCTCCAGGTAGGCCATCTCGATCTTCACATCCGCCTTTTCCAGCGGCGGGCGGGAGGCCAGCGGGGTGCCTGCGTGCTGGTCGCGCGGGGCCAGCTTGATGCCCGAGAGGCGCAGGCTCGGCGGCCAGGTGAAGATGGAGAGCGTCACATCCTGCAGGTCCGCACGGGCATTGATCGCCTTTTCCGTGATCTGCACGAGCCTCTCCCTGCTCACATACTGGCGCAGCCACCAGACGGCCCCCAGCGGAGTGGCCACTGCGAGCAGCAGCACCAGGCCGACGAGGATGAGCAGGATGCGTGAGATTTTCATGGTCTGAGCATAAACAGGCGCGCCGGATTTGGAAATTTGAGATTTGAAATTTGAAATGGCGAATCCCGGCTATTGTCTCCGCCCCTTCTGCACGGGCAGGATTGCCCGCACTACTTCCTACCACCCATGTCCATCCGCGTCCGCTTTGCTCCTTCCCCTACTGGTGACCTCCACGTCGGAGGCGCCCGCACGGCCCTTTTCAACTGGCTCATGGCCCGCAAGGAAGGCGGCACCTTCATCCTCCGTGTGGAAGACACCGACGGCGCACGCAACACCGCCGAAGCCGCCGCAGGCATCATCAAGGGCCTGCGCTGGCTGGGCCTGGACTGGGATGAAGGCCCCGAAGCCGGTGGCGACTGCGGCCCCTACTTCCAGAGCCAGCGCAAGCACATCTACGACGCCTATTTCAAAAAGCTGGAAGACGCAGGCCGCGTCTATGCCGAGCCCGATGGCGCGCAGCGCTTCAAGTTCAGCCGCACCGCCATCACCGTGCACGATCTGGTGTGCGGAGACGTCACCTTTGCCCCCACCGAGGAGCCGGACATGACCATCCGCCGCCCGGACGGCAGCTACATCTTCCACTTTGTGAACGTGGTGGACGACATCGAAATGCGCATGACGCACGTCCTGCGCGGCGAGGACCACCTTTCCAACACCTGGAAGCACATCGACCTCTTCAACGCCTTCGGCGCCACCCCGCCCACCTACGCCCACATCCCGCTCATCCTGAACCCGGACGGCACCAAGATGAGCAAGCGCGATGCCGGCAGCGCCATCGAGCACAGCTACATGAACGCCGGCTTCCTGCCCGACGCTGTGTTCAACTACCTCTGCATGCTCGGCTGGACCCCCAAGGCCGAGAGCGAAAAGCTCAGCCGCACGGACCTCACCGCGCTCTTCGACGCCAGCGCCATCCACAGCAGCAACGCCAAGTTTGACCTTAAAAAGGCCCAGTGGTTCAACGCGCAGTATCTGCGCGAGCTGAGCCCCGAAGCCCTGCTGCAAAATGCCTCACGCTTCCTCACCGCAGCAGGCCTCTCATGGACCGACGACGCCATGGCCGCCGCCGCCGTCCACAGCGTGCGCGAAAAGGTCAGCCTCCTCACCGATTTTCCCGAATGGGTTCACTACTTCTTCCGCGAGGACTACCCCTTTGAAGCCGACGTGGTGACCAAGCTCAAAGCCAAGCCCGAAAACCCCGACCTCCTCAAAGCCGCCGCCGAGCAACTCGCACAGGCTGCTGAATGGACTGAGCAAAGCGTCCACGACGCCGTCGAAGCCGCCGCCAAAGCCCTCTCCGTCAAACCCGGTGCCATGATGCCCCTGCTGCGCTTTGCGCTGAGCGGTCAGTCACGTGGCCCCGGCGTGACGACCATCGCGCATCTGATCGGCAAGGAGAAGACTCTGGCACGCATTCAGCGAGCGCTGAGTGAGGTGCTGGGGGTGTAGGACTGCAGATTTTACACCGCAGAGATTGAATAAACGCAGAGGTTTCTGATTTAAAAAATCTCTGCGTTTTTCTCATCTCTGCGGTGTAAAGCTCTGTTTTGTTATGCCTTCTTCACCACATCCTAATCTCGGCGGCAGCCTCACCAAGAGTGTCATCGGAGCAGCCATAGCGGTGCATTGTGCATTTGGACCGGGATTGGATGAGGCGGATTATGAGCACGCGCTGCATCTGGAATTGGATGCCCTGGGAATCGAGCATCAATGCCAGGTGCCTCAGCCTCTTTGTTACAAAGGCGAGGAACTCGACTGCGGTTATCGTTTGGACATTGTCGTTTCTGGGCAGCTCTTGCTGGAACTCAAGACAGTGGAGAAAATTCATCCCGTTTACGTGGCTCAGCTGCTGACCTATCTGCGGCTTTCCGCACTGTCTTTGGGGCTGCTCATGAACTTCAATACATTGACTCTGAAGGATGGGATTTTACGAAGGGCCTGTTCACTAAAATCTGTTTCGCGGTTTCAGAGCGAAATGCTAGTGGCGGAGAAATTTGACGACCTTTCTCGTGAAGTGCTGGCCGCTGCTCTGGAGGTAAGGTATGAACTGGGTTATGGCCTGCTTCGAAGCGCCTATGAGGCATGTCTGGCCAGGGCGTTAAGCTTGAAAGGCATCCGGGTACAGATCAATCTTCCCGCAAATTTAATCTATCGCGATCAGCTTATCTTAAGCCGCAAAGAAGTACCCATGATTGTTGAAGAAAGCCTGATGGTTGTCTGCCACTGCGTGAAGGAGTTAGGGCCGCTTCAGCTTGCCAGAGATCGTTCTCTATTGAAGGCATCTGGGCTCAACTCGGGACTCTGCCTCAATTTCCACGCCGATTCTCTCGTTACCGAAGTTCACCGGATCAAAACCCACTCAAAAGAATGATTGTCCACACCGCAGAGATTTTAAATCAGAAACCTCTGCGTTTATCCAATCTCTGCGGTGTAAAATCTTCCGGGGCGTTCCTTGTCACCCCACACTCTCCCCCACCCAGCGCGCATACGCTTCGCTCACCTCCTCCGGCCTCAGCGCCACGATCTCCGGCACGTCATACGGGTGTAGTTCCTTCAGTCGCTCCTCAAAGCGCGGCCACGCTCCGCTCGTCGTCTTAAACACCGCCAGAACCTCGGCTGCGGTCTCCACCTTGCCCTCCCAGCGGTAGATGGATTCCACGGCGGGGATGAGATTCACGCAGGCGGCGAGTTGCGATTCCACCAGCGCCGTGCCAGTCTCGCGGGCTTTCCCGAGATCCGGGAAGGTGCAAAGGACAATGAGGAGGTCGTTCATTCCCGCAAACCTATGAGATCTGCGTTCATCGACAAGCTTATCAAACGCATAGACCGCCTGGAACCCGGCGAGGTTCAGGGCATCGTGCTGGAGCTGGTGCGGGAAAAGAAATTTCAGGAGAAGGTCTTTGAGGCGCTGCAGGAGGGCGTCATCCTGCTGGATGCCGAGGCCAAGGTCACCTACGTGAACCGCGCCGCCTGCACCTTCTTTGGCCTGGAGCGCGATCAGGTGCTGGGCCAGCAGCTGGCCCAGGGCGTGCGCGGGCTGGACTGGAGCGAGCTGCTGATCCCCGGCACCGTGGTCAGCCGCGACCTGGAGGTCTTCTACCCGGAAAACCGCTACCTCAATTTCTACATCACCAGCATCGACGACGAGGCACCGCAGGGCTTTGTGATGCTCATCCGCGACGTCACTGAGACCCGCAAGCGCACCGAGGAGCAGCTGGAAAGCGAGCGCCTCAATGCCTTCACCCTCCTCGCTGCCGGGGTGGCCCATGAGCTGGGAAACCCTCTCAATTCCCTCACCATCCACCTCCAGCTGCTGGAGCGCCGCCTCAAGAAGATGGGGGCCAAGGGTGCCAGCCTGCAGGAGCACCTGGACGTGGCCACCGGCGAGATCAAGCGGCTGGACTTCATCATCGGCCAGTTCCTGGCGGCCATCCGCCCCACCAAGCCCCAGCTCCAGCGCGTGCAGCTGCGCGAGCTGCTGGACGAGTGCGTGCGCTTCCTGCAGCCGGAGATCGAGGCCGCCAAGGTGAAGCTCAAGCTGGAACTCCGCGCTGACCTGCCCCTGCTGCTGCTCGACCCCGGCCAGATGAAGCAGGCGGTGTACAACCTCATCCGCAACGCCTGCCAGGCCATGCCCAAAGGCGGCACCCTGACCATCAGCGGCACCTTCACCGACTACGAGGTGCGCCTGAGCTTTGACGACACGGGGAAGGGGATCAATGCCGAGCAGATGGGCAAGCTCTTCCAGCCTTTCTCCACCACCCGCAGCACCGGCACCGGCCTGGGCCTCCTCATCGTCCGCCGCATCGTGCGCGAGCACGGCGGCGAGATCGATGTGGAAAGCCGCGAAGGGCTCGGCACCCGCGTGAGCCTTTGGCTGCCTCTGGTGGAGAAAAGCGTGCGCATGCTGGAGGAAAGCCAGAGCGAGAAGGGGTAGTCGCACCCACATTCGGCAAAAAAGGTCGGGAAATCAGATGCGCATCAGCTTGGCGGGCATGAACTCGTAAAGCTGCGCACAAATTCATGACGATAATGCATTTGCGTGATTTATTACGTTTTTGGTAAAATAAAGATGCACCACACGCACCACTCACGCTTTAGCTTCATTAAGCATTCCGACGCACACAGAGGTTGACCACAGGCACGGATGCTGCCAGCCTCGTCCCCCCATGTCTGAACCAACCTCCTCCAAACCCGCCCGTAAACCCAACCCAGCCCTGAGCAAGCCCGTCCAGCCGGATGAAGCTCTTGCCAAGGTCGTCGGTTCCGAGCCGCTCTCCCGTGGTGAGCTGACGAAGAAACTGTGGGACTACATCAAGCAGCACGGTCTCCAGGACCAGGCCAAGAAGACCAACATCAACGCCGACGAGGCGCTGAAGGCTGTCTTTGGCGGCAAGAGCCAGGTGACCATGTTTGAAATGACCAAGCTGGTGAACCAGCACGTCAAGTAACCGTCTTCCGGTTTCCCCATGACTCCCCCGGGCCTGCCCGAGGGAGTCATTTTTTTTGCCCTCCGCAGCCGAGGACTCATTTCCAAATCTCCCTTGCATCGCAGGCGCTTTCGCGTCATTTCAGGGGAACCTGCCTCCCACCATACCCTTGGCAACCACCGACTCCTCCTCCCGTACTCTCGTAGCCATTCCTGCCCGCTGGGGTTCCACCCGCTTCCCAGGCAAACCGCTCCACCTCATCGCCGGAAAACCGCTCGTCCAGCACGTCTGGGAGCGCTGCCAGGAGTGCAAGCAGATTGACGACGTGATCATCGCCACGGATGACGCCCGCATTGCCGAGGCGGCAGCCGGTTTCGGGGCCAAATTCGTCCTTACCTCTCCAGATCACCCCAGCGGCACAGACCGCATCGCCGAGGCGGCCAATTCCTTCCCTGACCATCGAGTGGTCATCAATGTGCAGGGAGATGAGCCCCTCATCTCCCCGGCGCTGATCGATGAGCTGGCCCGTACACTGCGCGATGATCCCGACGTAAAGATGATCACCGCTGCGGCACCCATCCACGATGCCGCACAGATCACCGACCCCAATGTGGTGAAGGTCATCTTCGACACCCACGGAGACGCGCTCTATTTCTCCCGCTCGCCGCTGCCCTACCTGCGCAATCCGGAGGCCTGGCCGCGCAGCTACCGCCATCTGGGCATCTACGGCTTTCAGCGCAGCTTCCTCTTCCAGTTTGTGGCCTGGCCGCCCTCCCGCCTGGAGCAGACCGAGTCCCTGGAGCAGCTCCGCGCTGTGGAAAACGGCACCCGCATTCGGGTGGTGCTGACGGACGAGCTCTCCCCTGGAGTGGATACTCCCGAGCAGGCAGCGGCCATCGAAAAGCATCTTCAAAAACAATCTTCTTGAACAACGCCCCGACAACCTCCAACCGAGAAGCATCATGAAATACATTTTTGTCACCGGCGGTGTCGTCAGCTCACTTGGCAAGGGCCTTGCCGCATCCTCCCTCGGCACGCTGCTGGAGCTGCGCGGTCTGCGGGTCATCATGCAGAAGTTTGACCCGTACCTGAACATCGACCCCGGCACCATGAACCCGTACGAACACGGCGAGGTGTACGTGCTGGACGACGGCGCCGAGACCGACCTGGACCTGGGCCACTACGAGCGCTTTACCCACACCAATCTCTCCCGCCTCAACAACCTGACCTCCGGCCAGGTGTATCAGAGCGTGCTGGACAAGGAACGTGCCGGCAAATACAAGGGCCGCACCGTGCAGGTGATCCCGCACGTGACCAATGAGATCAAAGCCCGCATGCAGGAAGTCACGGAAAAGATGGGCGGAGACGTCATCATCACCGAAATCGGTGGCACCGTGGGGGACATCGAGGGCCTGCCCTTCCTGGAGGCCATCCGTCAGTTTGGCCACGAGGTCGGACCCGGAAACGTGCTCTACATCCACGCCACCCTGGTGCCCTACATCAAGGCCGCCCAGGAGCTGAAGACCAAGCCCACGCAGCAGAGCATCGCCAAGCTGCGGGAAATCGGCATTGCCCCAAACATCATTCTCTGCCGCACCGAGCACCCTCTGGACTCCGATGTGCGCGAGAAGATCTCCCTTTTCGGCAACGTGCCGATCGATTCCGTCGTCGAAGTGCGCGACGTGAAGCACACCATCTACGAGGTGCCGCTGAAGCTGCACGAAGAGCGCCTGGACGACAACGTCTGCCGCCAGCTCAACCTCACCACCCCGCAGCCCGACCTCAGCCGCTGGCGCAATTTTGTGCAGCGCGTCATCCACCCCACGCACCACGTGCGCATCGGCGTGGTGGGCAAGTACATCGAGCTGCAGGATGCCTACAAGAGCATCTACGAATCCCTCACGCACGCTGGTGCCGCCCATGACTGCAAAGTGGACATCGTGCGCGTGGATGCCGAGAGCATCGAGAAGGCAGGCCCCGACCTCTATCTGGCCGGACTGCAGGGCATTCTGATCCCCGGCGGCTTTGGTGATCGCGGCACGGAAGGCAAGATCACCTCCGCACGCTATGCCCGCGAGAAGGGCATCCCCTACTTTGGCATCTGCCTCGGCATGCAGATCGCCGTCATCGAGTTTGCCCGCAATGTCTGCGGCCTCGACGGAGCCACCAGCACGGAGTTTGACAAGGCGGCCGCGCATCCCGTCATCAGCCTCATGGAGGAGCAGAAGAAGGTGAAGCAGCTCGGCGGCACCATGCGCCTGGGCTCGTGGGTCACCGACCTCGTCCCTGGCAGCAAGGCCTTCGACCTCTACCACAGCGCCACCATCACCGAGCGCCATCGCCACCGCTTTGAGTTCAACTCCGACTACAAGGAGCTCATGGAAGAGAAGGGCATGCTCATCTCCGGCACCTCTCCCAAGGGGGATCTGGCCGAGATCATCGAGCTGCCAGCGCATCCCTACTACGTGGGCTGCCAGTTCCACCCGGAATTCCTCTCCAAGCCAAACAACCCGCATCCGCTCTTCTTCGGCTTTGTCAGAGCCGCCATGCAGCACCATGCGGCGGCGGATCCGGTTTGCTGATCAGAGGATCAGTGACTGGCTCTAAATGGAGTTCGTTTTCAACTGCAGACCTCCGCCTGGCAAAGCTGGGCGGAGGTTTTTGCTGCCAGCCTTTGTAACCAGACGCGTATTCTTTGGCCGCAGGCGTCCCGTCCGATGACAAATTTACGTCAAAGTGGCGCATTGACCAATCTGCGGAACCTCTTTTAGTCTGCTTCAGTAAACTCGACTCAACGATCATGCGTTCCACTAATCCCACTCTCAACGACCAGGTCTTTGTCAATGCACGCACCGGCATCGCTGCCGACGGCGTCATGACGCTTAACGGCACCGTCCTCAAGACAGCCATTCTCACCCTGCTGCTCGTGGCCTCCGCCAGCTGGAGCTGGAAGCTCGCTCTCAGCGGCAACCCGCCCGCCTGGTTTGGCTCGGCTCTCACCATTGGCTGGATCGTGCCCCTGGTCATGGCGCTGATCATTTCCTTCAAGCCCACCACCGCTCCTGCGCTGGCCCCCGTTTATGCGCTGGGGAAGGGAGTCATTGTCGGCATCATCTCCGCCATGTATGAGCGGGCCTACGGCGGCATCGTTCTCTCGGCGGTCATGCTCACCTGCGGCGTCTTGTTTGCCCTGCTGGCTGCGTATTCCACAGGCCTGATCAAGCCCAGCGAGAACTTCAAGCTCGGCATCGTGGCTGCCACCGGAGGCGTGTGTCTCTTCTACCTCGCCGCCGTGGTGCTGGGCATGTTTGGCATCCACATTCCGGGACTGTTTGGCAATGGCGTGATCGGCATCGCCTTCTCCGCCTTTGTTGTCATTCTGGCTGCTCTCAACCTCGTGCTGGACTTTGACTTCATCGAAAACGGCTGTGCTGCTGGCGCGCCGAAGCACATGGAGTGGTATGCCGCCTTTGGCCTGCTCGTCACCCTGGTGTGGCTGTATCTCGAAATCCTGCGCCTGCTGGCCAAGCTGCGCAGCCGCGATTGAACGAACGGGCATCGCCTCCACTCCAACCTCGTCCCATCCACCATGAAAGCCTCACTCATTTTCAGCCTGCTGCTGGCCGGTGCGTCGCTGTGCCATGCCAATCCCGAGATCGCCACCATCATTGATCAGGAATACGGTGCCGCCACCTCCGAAGGCGTGGTGCTGCTGCAATCTCCCGCCAGCCCTGCGGATCCCACGCAGTGGTCCGTCTATGCACGCGATCCTTTCCGCCCTGGAGAGCTGGTGCGTTCCACCCTCACCTCTGCCAAGAGCGGCTGGGCTCCCAAGGCCAGCGGTGCTGGCACCAAGCTGCTGACCCGCGTGCCACCGCAGCCGATCGCATTCAACCGCATCAAATACCGCTCCTCAGACGCACTCAAGGCCGCGCAGCAGAATGCAGCCATGGCCAAGGTGAACTTTGTCACCGCCGCCTACCAGCTCGCCGCCAATGCCACCACAGGTGCTCCGGAATGGGGCCTGGCTCTCAATGGACCTGATGGCGCGGAAGTCGGCTTCATCGTCATCTCCGCCGAGACCGGCGCCGTGCTGCATCAGCAGTGGAACAACGGTCTGGCCAGCTACGCCGCAGGTGAGCCTGCCACACCACCCGCTTCCAAGGGAGAAAAGGCTGCTGACGAAGTGAAGCGCGCCGCCCGCCGCGCCTGGGAATGGACAGGTGACACCGGCCTCGAAGTCGGCCACTTCTTCAAGCGCCTGTTCAAGAGCAGCGGCAACTGACAAGTGATGCAGGCACTCTTGCCTGCAGATCGAACGTCCCATCACGCTCGTGCGGGCAGTAGTGCCCGCATCACTTCACAGCTCCACCGCCTGGTTCATCACCGCCACCTGCACCTTGCCTGCAGGGTGTTTGGCATCCAGGGCTTCCTTCAGCGCCTGGCTGCGCTCGGGTTCGCCATGCACCAGGAAGACGTTCTTCTTCGGGCCCTGCACCCGGTCAAACCAGCCCAGCAGCTCGTCATGATCGGCATGGCCTGAGAAGGAGTCGAGAATCTCAATGCCGGCGTGCACTTCGAATTCATCTCCCAGGATGTTCACGTGCTTGTGCCCCTCGCGCAGCTTCCAGCCCAGCGTGTGCTCCGCGCAGTAGCCCACAAAGAGCACGATGTTCTGGGAGTTGCCGATGTTGTTGCGCAGGTGGTGCAGGATGCGGCCTGTTTCAGCCATGCCTGAGGCGGAGATGATGACGGCGGCTCCCTTGAGCTTGTTGAGGTTCTTGGATTCGTTCACATCACGCACCAGCTCCAGCCCCTCAAAGCCGAAGGGGTCTGAGCGCATGAAGGCGGCCTCGCGCACGCTGGGCTTGAGCTCGTCCACGTGCAGGCGGAAGATCTCCGTGGCCTTCACGGCCAGCGGGCTGTCCACGAAGGTGGGGATGAGCGGGAAGCAGCCCTCGTGGCGCAGCTGGTCCAGCGTGTAGAGCAGCTGCTGGGTGCGCTCCACGGCAAAGGAGGGGATGATGAGCTTGCCCTTCTGCTGCAGGATGCGGCGGATGATCTGGCAGATGTGCTCGTTGGAATCCGTGGCCAGTTCATGGTGCCGTCCGCCGTAGGTGCTCTCCATGATGACGTAGTCCACCTTCTCGCTGGGCTCGGGGTCGCTGAGGAGATCGTTGTTGGGGCGGCCGATGTCCCCGGAGAAGAGCAGTCGGGACTGGCGCCCGGTTTCACGGTCATTGATGTCCAGAATGACCTGTGCGGAGCCAAGCACATGTCCGGCGTCGATGAAGGTCAGCGTGACTCCGTCTGCGATCATCATCGGGCGGTGATAGCCTACGGACACAAACTGCCGCATGCAGCGCTCGGCATCTGCCATGGTGTAGCTGGCTTCCAGCAGGGGCAGCTTGTCGTTTTTGCGATGACGGTTCAGCCAGTTGATGTCGCTTTCATGGATGTGCGCTGCATCCGGCAGCATGATGCTGCACAGGTCCCGTGTGGCGGGCGTGGCGTAGATGTTGCCGTTGAAGCCGCGTTTACACAGGTGCGGCAGGTTTCCGCTGTGGTCGATGTGCGCATGGGAGAGCACCACCACATCGATCTTGGCTGGATCAAAGGGGAAGTCTCGGTTGCGCTCAAAGGCCTCCTGCCGTCGCCCCTGATACAAGCCGCAGTCCAGCAGGATGCGCTGCCCGTTGACGGTGATGAGATGTTTCGAGCCCGTGGTGGTTCCGGCTGCGCCGCAAAAGGTCAGTTTCATGGTTGGTTGGGAAAAACTGGTTGGTTGGCCTCGCCTTACTTCGTATGATACGCCTCCACCTCCGTGGTGAACGCAAAGGTGTTTGGATATTCGCCGGACAGCTTGTCATGGTGGTCCAGGTAGCTGATGCGGATGTAGCGTGCCTCGGCATCGGGAAAGCTGACGCTGGCGCGCTCGGACTTGCCAAGAGTGAAGGCATGGCGGCCCACCTCGCGGAAGGTCTGGCCGTCTGTGCTCACAGACACCGCCACTGTTTTGGTGGAGCCGACCGCAGGCACGCTCACGCACACCAGATTCACACTCTTTGACTGCTTGAGATCCACGGTGACATGCTTCGGAAACTTGTCGGTAATGCTCGTGGCGTAGCAGTTTGGTGGATACTCCACCACAGAGCCATCGGTCAGGCCGGTATCCCAGCCGTAGGTGTTTTTGTCGCTGCTTTCCCAGGTGCAGCCGCGGGCAAAGTTGTCGCCCATGTCAGGATCCACCGGCCAGTGCGTGTGGAAGGCGGTGGCCTGCAGGCCTTCCTTGTTCATCAGATTGTGGATGGCCAGCTTGTTCCAGGCAAAGCGGGCGCGGCGGGGGGCAGGCACAGCGGCGGAGCTGATGAGGATGCTGCTGCCATCGATCTTTGCCTCAGCAGGATGGAAAACGCCATCCTTTCCTGCGATCTCGAAATGGGAGAGCGGCTTGCCATTGCGAGAGGCCAGGCCGCTGCCTGCGTGGTCAAACTTGGCCCGGATCGCGGCGCCTTCGATGGCGTAGCCTGCATACAGCGGGCCGTTGGGGTCGATCTCCTTGTGCCCATACTCTTTGGCCAGTGCCCAGAGCGAAAGACGGCGCGCCACCTCCTTCTTGTGCGCGGGGTGGATGTCCGCCACCTCGCCGATGTCTGAGATCACCGCCATGCCAGTGTGCGGGATGGTCAGGCACTCGCGCTGTGCCTGCCAGAACTGCGCCAGGATATCCTCGCCTTCTGTGCCATACTGCCAGGGGGCGATCTGAACAAAGTAGAACGGCAGCTCCGGCAGCTGGAAGGCGGCACGCCAGGAGGCCAGCAGCGCCTTGGTCTTCTCCGTGTAGGCAAAGCCTTCCACATGATTGGATTCACCCTGATACCAGATGCTGCCACGCAGTGCGAAAGGCGTGAGCGGATGGATCATGGCATTGTACAGTGCGGTCGGGGTGCCTTCTTTGAAAGCCTGCCCGGCGGGCTGTGGTGGCATGGCAGGCACGGCCTGCTTTTGATCCAGGGCCGCATGCGCGGCCTTGGCCCAGGCATCGACTGCGGCCAGGTGTTTCTCATGCGTGGCGCGGTAGGCGTCACTGCCCGGGATCTTGGCGTGCATGTCTGTGGCCAGATCTTTCAGCGCAGGCACTGCATCCAGGCCCTCGATGCTGGTCCAGGGCTCGATGCGGGTGCCGCCCCAGGCGCTGCAGATCATTCCCACGGGCACCTTCAGCTCCTCCTGCAGCCGCAGGCCAAAGTAATAAGCCACCGCTGAGAAGGGGGCGGCGCTGGCCGGGGTGCACTGGGTCCAGGCGGTCTTGACATCCTCCTGCGGAGTAGCGGCTACAGCCTTGGGTACTTCAATCAGCCGAAGCGTGGGGTGCGTGGCCTTCTGGATGTCCGCCGCGCTGTCTGGTTTCATCTGCATCTCCCATTCCATATTTGACTGGCCTGAGGCCAGCCATACCTCGCCCACCAGCACATCCTGCACAGTGGCGGTGCCTGCCTTCAGCACCTGCGGCTGGTCATTGGCGGTCAGTGCGTCCAGTTTTACCATCCAGCGCCCGCTGGCATCGGCATTGGCGGTTTTCTTCTGTCCGGCAAACTCCACCGTCACCTCCTCGCCGGGGTCGGCCTTGCCCCACACCGGCACCGGCATGCCGCGCTGCAACACCATGTGATCCGTGAAAATGGCCGGCAGCCTGACTGCTGCATGGGCGGTGGTGAAAACAGCGAGACAGGAAAGAAGGATCAGCGGTTTCATGTGTTGGTACGCAGATTTTGGCAGGCTTGATGAAATGTGCCAATGAAACGCTGCATCGATAGCGCGTATATTTCCTGCTTGGCTTTCCCGGCACGTTCCTTCATCGTCACTCCATTATCTTCCACCATGCGCCTGCTACTCACTCTTGCCCTCTTCGCCCAATGCGCCACTGCGGCCGATTGGACCATCTCCACCTTTGCCGGAAACGGCACCGCCGGAGGCAGCGGTGACGGTGGTCCCGCCAAGGCGGCGCAGATTGACAATCCCTTCGGCGTGGTGCGCGGCCCGGACGGTGCCATCTGGTTCTGCGAGTACACCGGCCAGCGCATCCGCCGCGTGGCTTCGGACGGCACCATCAGCACCATCGCAGGCACAGGAAAGAAAGGATACAGCGGCGATGGCGGCCCCGCCCTGCATGCCACCTTCAATCTCCCCCACGAACTGCGCTTTGATGCCAGAGGAGACCTCTATGTGGTGGACATGACCAACCACGTGGTGCGCAAGATCGACATGAAGACCAAGATCATCACCACCTTTGCCGGCACCGGTGTGGCTGGCTACAGCGGCGATGGCGGTCATGCGAGCCAGGCTCAGTTCAAGCAGCCACACAGCATCCAGTTTGGCCCGGATGGCAGTCTTTACGTGTGTGACATCGGCAACAACATCATCCGCCGCATCGACATGCAGACGGGTGTCATCAGCACCTTTGCCGGCACTGGCAAGCCGGGCCCAACGCCGGATGGTGCACCCATCACAGGCACACCGCTGAAAGGCCCGCGCAGCATCGACTTCGATAAAGAGGGCAACCTCTGGCTCGTCACCCGCGAAGGAAATCAGGTCTTCAAATTCGACCTTAAGGCCGGCATCATCCGCCATGTGGCAGGCACGGGAGCCAAAGGCTTCGGTGGCAATGGCGGTCCCGCCAAGCTGGCCACCCTCAGCGGTCCCAAGGGCGTCTCCATCGATGCCGAAGGCAACGCCTGGCTGGCCGACACCGAGAGCCACAGCGTGCGCATGATCAATGCAAAGACCGGAAACCTCGAACTCATCGCTGGCACCGGCGAGAAAGGCGATGGTCCGGATGGCAACCCTCTGAACTGCAAGATGGCCCGCCTGCACGGCATCTACTGCGATGCCGACGGCTCCGTCTTCATCGGCGACAGCGAGGCGCACCGTGTGCGTGTGTTGCGGAAAAAGTGAGCACTGCAGCACAGTGCGGGCTTCATTCTCACACGTGGCAAAGTTTGATCAGCTTCATATGACTGGCAGAGAGGGCTGGTGCTGCGGATAAAATGCATCACCAGGCTCTCTCCTGATCAAGTCAGCGGATCTTCGCATCCGGCAGTTCGCTTTTCACGCCCTCGTCCAGCGGCATCTTGTCCGTCTGGGCATCCAGTCCGGTGGCGAGCATGAGTTTGGCAAGTTCGCCCTGCAGCTCCTCGATCTTTGAGATCATCTCAGGATTGCCGATGAGGTTCTTGGTTTCACCTGGATCGTTTTTCAGGTCGTAGAGTTCGGCCATGTGCTTGTCGGCGGAGCCATCTCCATGCGGATAGTGAATGAACTTCCAGTCGTCGGTGCGAACAGCACGGACGTTCGGCGTGTAGGGGAACTGCTTCTCGTAGTTGTAGTGGTAGAACCAGCTCTTGCGCCACTCTGGATCACCAGACTTAACCAGCTTGACGAAAGACTTGCCGTGGATCTTCGGCAGAGCAGGGGCCCCACAGAGTTCCAGCAGCGTGGGAGCCACATCCACCGTCAGCACCTGTTTGTCGATGACCTTGGCCGTTTTCGTGAGCTGCGGGGCGCGCACGATCAGCGGGATGCGCAGGCTGGCCTCATGGGCGGTGCGTTTGTCCACCATGCCGTCCTCACCTTCGAGCAGGCCGTTGTCTCCCATGAAGACGATGATGGTATTGTCGAGCTGCTTGGTCTCCTCCAGCCAGGCGCGCACACGGGCGATGCTGTCATCCACGCTCAGGATGGTGCCCCAGTAGCCGTGGACCATGTTTTCAAAGTCCTTCACGGCGGCGGGGCTGTCGTCGGGGAATTTTTTGCGCCACTCAAACAGCGGGCCGTAGATGCCGTGCCAGGTGTGGAGGCGCTGTTTGATCCACGCGGGCTTGTCCTCCAGCATGAAGGCGGTGGCTGGATAGGGCACCCGCACGTCGTCAAAGGCGTGCTCGTACTTGGGTTCTGGTGTGTAAAAGCTATGGGGGGCCTTGTGGCCGATGCAGGCGCACCAGGGTTTGCCATCCTTCTGCTGCTTGAGCCAGTCCAGCGCGAGATCGGTGACGATGGTGGTGTAGTAGCCCTTGATGACCTCGCGCTTCTTGCCGTTGAGATTCCACTCGGTGTCGAAATACTTGCCCTGGCCCTTGTGAGTCACAAACATGTCAAAGCCGGAGCGCGGGTCGTCATTTTCCTCGCCCATGTGGTATTTCCCAAAGTAGGCGGTGGCGTAGCCCGCATCATGCAGCACTGAGGGAAAGCTGCGCAGCGTGGCTGGGTATTCGGTGAAGTTGTTGGTGACGCCATGCGCGTGTGCGTAGAGCCCGCTGAGGATGGAGCCGCGGCTGGGGGAGCAGAGGGAGGTGGTGCAGAAGGTATTGGCAAAGCGCACGCCTTCACCGGCCAGGCGGTCGATGTTAGGTGTTTTAACATGTGGAGAGCCGTAGCAGCCGAGAGCGTTGGGGCGGATGTCATCGCAGAGGATGAAGAGCACATTGGGCCTGCTGTCTGCGGCTTGGGCCAAATGCATAAGGATAAATGTCGAAAGCAGAAGGGTGAGAATGCGGATCATGGTCGGGCATTCTCAACGAAGGAATGGCTGGCTCTTTGTCAAAAAGGAAAGGCAGCGGCTTGTGTGGCGTTTTTCTGCACATGACCACGAACCGCCGCTCCTTCCTCAAGCAGTCCGCCGCAGCCACCACGGGTGTCTTTTACATCGCCAAAACCTCCTGGGCGCAGAAAAGTCCGGGAGACACCATCAATGTGGCCGTCATCGGTTTCGGCGGGCGCGGCGGCTCTCACATCAGCGGCTACAACAAGCTCAATAAAGACGGCGAGGGCGTGCGTGTGTCCGCCCTGTGCGATGTGGACAGCAAGATCCTCGAAAAAGGACTGCAGGGATATGACAAGGAGAAGATCAAGGTGCAGGGCTACAGCGATCTGCGAAAGCTGCTGGAGAGCAAGGACGTGGACGCCGTGAGTATCGCCACGCCGAATCACTGGCATGCGCTGGCCACCATCTGGGCTGTGCAGGCAGGGAAAGATGTGTATGTGGAGAAGCCGGTGTCTCACTGCGTGTGGGAAGGCCGGCAGATGGTAAAGGCTGCGCGCAAGTACAGCAAGATCGTGCAGACCGGCACGCAGTCGCGCTCAAGCCGCAAGGGCATCGCCGAGGCGGTGAAGTATGTGCAGGAGGGAAACATCGGCAAAATCCTGCTCTCACGAGGCTTGTGCTACAAGCGTCGCAACAGCATCGGCAAGACTGAAGGGGCGCAGCCGATTCCAGATTCCGTCGACTATGATCTGTGGTGCGGCCCCGGTCCCAAAGGGCCTCTCCTGCGAAAGCAGCTGAAATACGACTGGCACTGGACCTGGGCCTATGGCAACGGCGACCTTGGCAATCAGGGCATCCACCAGATGGACATCGCACGCTGGTTCCTCGGCGAGATGGAGCTCTCTCCCAGCGTGTGGAGCGTGGGCGGTCGCATGGGCTATGTGGACGATGGAGAAACTGCCAACACCCAGATCATCTACCACGGCTATGAAAAGGCTCCACTCATCTTTGAAGTGCACGGTCTGCCGGATGTGAAGGATGGCAAAAACATGGACAAGCTCATGCAGACCAGCAAGGGCGTGAAGTTTCAGCCCCTTCCCGGCAAGGATGGCAAAGAAGGAGTGACTGGAGCAGGCGTGGGCGTCATCGTCGAGTGCGAAGGCGGCACTGTCGTCGTGCCCAGCTACTCGGGAGCTGTGATCTTTGACAAAGAGGGCAGGGAGATGAAAAAGTTTGAAGGCAGCGAGGATCATTTCAAAAACTTCATCAATGCCTGCCGCAGCCGCCGTGTGGAGGACCTGCATGCGGACATCCTGGAGGGGCATCTCTCCAGCGCGCTCTGCCATACCGGAAACATCAGCCACAGGTTGGGGCAGAAGGAAAAGCCAGCCGCCATCCTGGAGCAGATCAAAGGAGATGCCTTTGCCGCCGAAAGCTTTGCCCGCATGCAGGAGCATCTGGGCAAAAACGAGGTCGATCTCACCAAGGACATGCTCACCATCGGCCCCGTGCTGAAGATGGATGGCAAGACCGAGCGCTTCAGCGATCAAGACGAAGCCAACGCCATGCTCAAGGACAAGTATCGTCCGCCCTTTGTCGTGCCGGAGGAGGTGTGAAGCGCAGTGGGCGCTCCTGCCCGTCGATCAGCGCTCACACCTCTCCCAGCAGCAGCCCGTAGGAGAAGTCGCTCACATGCATCTGCACACGCACGAAGGCACCGTCCTTGAGCGGAAAGTCGGCCACGTCTCTTTCGATGCTGCCAAAGATCTCCTTGCCATTGGGCAGCACGGCGTGGCAGGTGCGCGGGCCCAGCACTTGGCGTATGGTGGCCACGGTGTAAATGCGATCGGCGATCTCCATGCTTGTCTTATTTCTTCAGGGGAATGGCACGGCGTGCCGGTGGTTCGCGGCTGGCGGGCGCTTTGCGGTTCCAGTCGATCTTGGCGGCTTGAAACAGGCCGCGGGTGGTGATGAGGTCCACGGCACGCTGCAGCACGATGTCTGAAGGCGGCGGCGAATCCTCCGGCAGAGGCTCGCCAGCGGAGCGCTTGAGGTAGGAGTCCAGCTCAGGATTCTGATTGGCCACCAGGGCGGCCTCATTGAAACGCGGGCGCGGCTTGTCGGTGATGGAGCTTTTCACGTCCTTGGCATCAGTGGCGTGGTACACCTGGCGCTTGAGACTGGTGGGCATGCTGACGGCCAGATCAGGCTGCAGTCCTTTTTTGAAAACTGAGCTGTCATCCGTCAGCAGCACCTCGGCACGGGCAAAGCGGAGGGACCACTCTGCATCCACCGGCACTGTCTCATAGCGCACCGCGCCTCCGCGTGTGGGAGCACCGATCAAGAGCGCCTGCTTCCGCAGACGCAGCACGGCGGCGATGGTTTCTCCGAGGTTGTTGGTCTCATCATCCACCAGCACAAAAATCTGCTGCGTCCACAGAGGCTCGCGGTTGTTGGTCTCCACCTCGGCGGCAGTCTGCCCCATCTGCTGCATTTTGAAGAGTACATCCCCCTTGGGCACAAACAGGCTCAGCATGTCTGCGGCATCATTGAAGTCGCCAGGTGGTGCCGGGCTGCGCAGATCGAGGATGAGGTGGGCGACTTTCTTTGCAGCAAAGTCCGTGAGATGCTTTTCCATCTCCTTCGTCTCCTGCGGGGTGTATTCTCGCGGGCGCAGGTAGCCTGTCTGCGGAGTCAGCAGCTCGGCCTGCACCCCGGTGAGAGCGCCGGATTTGGCCTCGGCGGTGCGGGGTACCAGTTCGGCGCCAAAGTCCAGTCGCTGCAGCAGGCCGGAAAGTGCCGCACGGTTCAGCACATCAAAGGTCAGATCGCTGCTGCGGATGTACTCCTTTTGCAGGATGCGGAAAGCTGACTGAATGCCCGCCTGGCTGATGTCCTTCGGCTCCGTGCCGCTGGCGGCGAAAACGGAGCTGCTCAAGGTCAGAAGGATGGCGAGTCGTCTCATTCGGCGGTTTGCTGGAGATGATTGAGAGCATGTACGGGGCCTGCGCCAGCACTTTGCCACACGAAATGCTGGGCTATGGCGCGGCTGACAAACTGCTTGGCCTGTGCCACAGCCTCATTCAGCGCCAGCCCATGAGCCAGCCCTGTGGCGATGGATGCCGAGAAAGTGCAGCCGGTGCCGTGGGTGCGCACACCGGGGGTCCGTGGTGCCGTATGCCAGGAGAGTGTGCCATCCGCGCAGAGCACATCGGCGGCATCGCCTTTGAGGTGGCCGCCTTTGACCAGCACAGCAGTGCCCAAGCGCCCGCTCAGCTCCTGTGCACAGGCCTCCATGTTCTCGATGCTGGACACCTCCCGCTCCCACAGGACGCGAGCCTCATCCAGATTGGGGGTGATCAGGGTGGCCAGCGGCAGCAGTTCATCGATCAGGGTGCGCACGGCGCTGTCTTCCAGCAGTTTCCCGCCACTGGTAGCGATCATCACCGGGTCCACCACCAAAGGGATGCGCCCGTGTCCGAGTTGCCTCCACGCCTCAGCCACAGCCCGCACCTGGGCCTGCCCGCCGAGCATGCCGGTCTTGGCCGCAGCAATGGGGAAACCGCCAAAGAGCACACGCATCTGATCCACAATGAACTCCGCATCCATCAGACGTACCTGGGAGACGAGTCCCGGGGTCTCGGACACAATGCTCGTGAGAGCGTTCAGCCCGTAGCCGCCCAAGGCCGAAATGGCCTTCAGGTCCGCCTGCACCCCAGCACCACAGGAGGAGTCTGAGCCTGCGATGGAGAGAACGGGAGGAGGAGCGCGCATGAGAGGGGAGGTGTGATGGTAGGAAACCAGCCGCTTTTTGCAAATGCTGCCTCCGCTCCCTGATGGGTGCGAACTGCTGCGCAGGCACGGTCTCGGGAGGGGATTTCCCGTCCTTGGGTGGCGGGTTACAGGATTTTACAAACCCCGGCTTGTGACTTCACACGTATTTGTTACACTAAACTTTATGAATTTCGAACCGTTGCCAGGGCTCTCGGTCACGGTGGACAGCGTCTCCTACGATCCCACGCGGCCTGCTCCGCCTGACCGGCCGCACCCCTTTGTTTATCACCTCTCGATCCACAATGCCTCGCATGATGTCGTGCGGATCTTTGGCCGCAAATGGATCGTGCGCGACACGGATGGGGACACCATGGTCGTCGAGGGGGATGGCGTCGTGGGACAGTTCCCCAATCTCTCTCCCGGGGAAACCTTCAGCTACAACTCCTACCACGTCATCAAGACCGAGAGCACCGCTACAGGCTCCTTCTTCGGCACCACTCCCGACGGCCGCCGCGTCTGTACCCGCATCCCGGCCATTGAGATGCATCCGCCGATGCCTGCGTAAAAGCGTGCTCCGCATGTGGATGAGCGGCGTGAGATTTACATCCCCCGCTCGGCAATGCGGGCTGCCTTGAGATACTGATTGCGGAAGGCGTCTCCCAGTTCGCGGGCCAGTCGGGTCTCCTGCATTTTGTCACGAGCGGAAAGGATCTTTGAGATGTTGCCGGAGGCGGCTTCATGCTTCACGCGCGTCAGGTCCTCCAGTACTTGTATGGCCCGTTCGGGCATGCCTTTGTCGATGATCTGCTGCCACGCGGTGTGCAGTTCTTCATGGGAGTCCACACAGATGACGCGGACAATGAAACGGATGGCGCTGAAGAGAGCTGCGGTACGCTCGGGGTGGTAGGCGAAGGCGCGGGCCTTTTCAAAGGGCTGCTCCGCGCCGTCGCTCATGCAGGCGGTGTTTTCCGGTGTGTAAATATCATGACGCACCGGCAGGCGGCGCAGCGCATGGTGGCGCGGGCCACCGGGCTCGCCCGTACGATAGCTCCACAGCTTCTGCCCGGCATCTCCCAGCACAAACTCCATGAAGGCAGTGGCCAGCTCCGGACTGGGCGCGCCGCGCAGCAGGCCGATGGGGTCCACGCTGATGGATGTGCCCCCCAGCGGTGCGATGAAGCCCACGCGCGAGGTGCCGTCGGCACGCCGCACATCCTCCTCCGCCGAGCGGCCGTAGAAGTCGATGCACATGCCTGCGGCGGCGTCTCCCTTGGCCACCTCCAGCGGGATCTTGGTGGAAAAATCGGTGAAGTAACGTGCATTCGCGCTGATGCGCAGGATCAGGCGCAGCCCTTCATTCCAGCCTTCTGCCACAGCCTGCTCCTCCATCTGCTGCGGTGTCAGCTTGGACTTTGGCACTGACTTCAGCCGCTCCAGCGCCAGCTCCATCTGCTGCTGGATCAGCATCTCCAGCGCCTTCGTCACCGAGCCGCTCTTGCCCGGATCGCTCAGGGCTATCTGTCCGTAGTAGCGTGGATCAGCCAGGTCTGCCCAGGCGGTGGGATCGGCCTGGATGCCGATGCGGCGCAGCACATCGCGGTTGAAAACGATGCCGCTGCTGGAGAGGCAGGTGCCGCACCAGCGGCCCTGGGGATCGCGGAAGGGCTCGCCGCTGAGCTTTTCGGGGATGCCCGCATCGCTGAACCACTCTGGGTGCTTTTTGGCCAGCGCGCTGAGCCCCGTCTTGATGCCATCACCTGCCACGAGAGTGCCTGCGCGCGCCTGCTGCTCGAAGTCAAAGGCGCCGCCGCCAAAGAAGAGATCGATGCCTGTGCCCACATTCGAATTCAGGTAGGCCTGTCGTGCGGGATCATCGGCAGCGGCTTTCGGATTCAGGCATGACACGGCCACGGCAGGGGTCCACTTCTGCTGCAGCTTCTTTTCCCAGTGCTGCTGAAATGCCGCCAGCGCCTCCGACTTGATCAGCAGCGCTATCTCCGAGGTGCCGCCCGGCACGCGCCAGTCGATGAAGAGCGCCTGGCCGGTCTTCTGTTTCCAGTGCGCGACAAAGGCGTGCCCGAACTCCTCGCGGATGCGGTCATGGTGCGGCGACACAATGATCAGCCGCCGGTCATAGTGCGCCGGTGCGGTGCTCAGCGTTGGCTTGAGCAGGAACGGACCCGCCAGCGTGGCCAGCATGAGCAGGCAAACTGCCGTCTCCTTGCGCCAGTGACCCAGCCATGACAGCAGGGCCTGCATGCGCGGATGCTGGAGCAGCGCCTTCATTTCCGCAGGATCACCACATCGTTCATCGCCACCATCACACGCACCTCGTCATCAGAGGGGAGCCGGATTTCCTGGGGGTTGGTCTCGCACACTTTCATGAGCGGACCACCGTTCACCTGAACGAGGTACTGCACCGTGGCTCCCAGATAAGTGGTGTCCACGATGTGTCCAGGGATTCGGTTGGATGAATCCACCACGGTGCCAAAGGTCAGCGACTCCGGCCGGATGCTCAGCACCACAGGCTGACCCGCAGCTGGCTGCCAGGTGCCGTCATTGGTGCGGCCGCGTAGTGTTCCGAATGGAGTCTCCACATCGTAAAAGCCCGCCCAGCTGCTCTGCCGCAGGGCACGGCCTTCGACGAAATTAGTCTCGCCGATAAACTCCGCCACCATGCGTGTGGCCGGGTGCCGGTAGATGTCCTCAGGTGCGCCCACCTGCACCACCTTGCCCGCATCCATGATGGCCATGCGGTCGGCCATGCTCAGCGCCTCGTCGCGGTCATGCGTCACATAGATGGCCGTCAGCCCGTGCTCTTTGACGATGTGGCGGATCTCCGTGCGCATCTCCAGACGCAGCTTGGCATCCAGATTGGACAGGGGCTCGTCCAGCAGCAGACACTTGGGGCGGATGACGAGCGCACGCGCCAGCGCCACGCGCTGCTGCTGCCCGCCGGAGAGCTGCTGGATCTTCCGCGTGCCTAGGCCTTGCAGCTTCACCTGATCCAGCGCCTCTGCCACGCGGTGCTCGATCTCCCGGCGCGGGCGCTTCCGCTCCTCCAGGCCAAAGGCCACGTTCTGCGCCACATTGAGATGAGGCCACAGCGCGTAGCTCTGAAACACCATGCCCGTGCCGCGCCGGTGCGCCGGCAGTCGGGTCACGTCCTCGTCATCAAACCAGATGCGCCCTTCGTCCGGCCGGTAAAAGCCCGCGACATGGCGCAGCAGCGTGGTCTTGCCGCAGCCGCTGGGGCCCAGCAGAAAGAACAGCTCTCCGGCAGGCACCTGCAGATCCACACTGCTGAGAACCACGCTGCCGATGAAGCGTTTGGTGAGTTCTTGGAGTGTGATGGTGACCATGCGTGTGTGGTGAAGAAAAAGAAGGAGTCGGAAATCCTTCCCTGGCTTTTACTAGAACTTGAGTCTCAAGGCAATTCGCAAGCCAGCCGCGCAGAGATTCTCACAAGAATGCAACATCGCAGTTGCAAAGCTTTCAGGACTCTCCACAATGCGCGTCCCACCAACCGGAGCCACCCCAAATGCGGCCCCGCTGGCGGGAAGTCAAACCTAGGTCGGGCTGTAGTTCAGCCTGGTAGAACGCTTGCATGGGGTGCAAGAGGTCGTGAGTTCGAATCTCGCCAGCCCGACCACGGTTAACTGACCGTCCGTCATGAAGACACGGATGGTTTAAGAGGGTAAAAAATCCCTCTGCACACGAACGCGCCAAACAAAACGAGCCAGCCTACTCTTGCTTCATTCCATCCGCAGCGCCCCAAGGTTCGATGAGCTGTAGCTTTTGTGCTTTGAGCGCCGCGTAGCAGTCGGGCAGGTCAAAGTGTTGCAGCACCTGTGGGACCATGATGGCGGCGGGCCACTGCTGGTCCTCATGCACGGCCAGTTCTTGGAAGGAGCTGAGTGCATGCTTGAGCGTGACCTGCTTAATATCGGGGTTCAGCAGCGCGGCAAAGGCGGCGGGCAGTGTGCCCCAGCCCTGAGCAGCCAGATGGATCTCCGTGTGTCCTGCAGCAGCGAGCAGCTGGATGACACGCAGCACGTCATAGGTGCGCTGTCCCGGCAGCGGGCGGTCGAGCATCTGGCTGAAGGCGGCGTAAAAGTAGTGGCTGCCGTAGCGGCCGAGAAACTGATTCGCACCGCAGGTGTCGGGCTGGGAGTCGCCCATGCCGCGTACATCGCAGGTAAAGAAGGCGGCGTCAGGCGCGGCGGCAATGAGTTCTTTGACAAAGGGATCGCTGCGCAGTTCGGCATCGGCGGAGCGATGAGAGACGTACAGCACGGCCTTGCTTTGCCCGTGCGGCAGGCGTGAGGTCAAGGCCTCGTCGCTCAGGCGTGTGACCAGGGCATGAATCAGCGGCTCCGTCTCCACGGCATAGGTGCAGTAGCCCTTGGTGGGATACTTGCGCGCGCCCACGCTGCGCAGGATGCGGTAGTCTGGCGCACTATCTGTCATCGTGGGCATCTTCAGCACCTTGCGCGCAGCTTTTTGCAATGCCTCGCCTGAGAGTGTCTTGCGCTTTGCGGCCAGATCGTCCGCCTTTTCCCGCGTGAAGGTCATAAGCGTGCGCGAGCCCGCCTCCGCCACCTGTCCTTTCGGCGTGCAGAGCAGCACTTCGTCTTTCTCGATGGTGAGCACTGGTTCAGCAGCTGCGGCAGGGATGCCGGTGGCCTTGCCAAAGAATTGGTACATCGCCTCGCGGTTGGACTGCGAGTAACCGTGCGGATCGGGTCCGATGTGGAGCTGGATGTTCTCCGGCTTGCCGAGCAGGGTGTAGAGCTTCTTGAGCCGCTCGTAGCTTTCGGTGGAGCCGCGATTGTCAAAGAAGTCCTTCTCCTGCGCGAGGATGATCACCGGTTTCGGCGCCATCGCAGCAAGGAAGTCGCAGTGATCCAGATCTTGCGCGAGCACGCGCGGCGGGCACTGCTCCATGTCCTGCGGCAGCTCGTTTTCGGCATCTCGGCGGAAGGTGGTCACAAAGCAGGAAGGCGCGCCCATGGTGAAGCGCGGCTCCAGCCCGCAGAGCCAGGTGGTCTGCGTGCCGCCGCCTGAGTTTCCAGTGATGCCGAGATGAGTGGTGTCCACCTCCGGGCGTGTGATCAGGTAATCAAGTGCACGGATGCCATCCCACGCAAACCAGGTGCCGAGAAACTCGCCCACCAGCGCCTGCGGCACGCCCATCTGGTTGTGCTCCGAGGTGCCGCCACCCAGGCGTGAGCCCAGCTTTTCGTTCAAGTACTGAAATCTCTCTCCCTGGCCCACGGGGTCAATGAGGAAGCAGACCTGCCCCTGGCGCGCGAGTCCCTGCGCAAAGCTCTGGTAGGCCTCTGCAGCTTTGCCATTGAGCGAGTGCCCGCACACACCGATCACGCCCGGCACCTTGCCTTTGCCACCGGTGGGCAGATAGAGGTTTCCCGTGACGAGATAGCCCGGGCGGCTTTCAAAGGTGATGTTCTCGATGCGGTAGCCATCGCGTTCCAGAGTCTTTGTCACCTTGGCATTCAGGGGTGTCTTTTCCGGCATGGGGCCAAAGCACTGGCGGATGCGCTCCTGCACAGACTTCACGTAGGCTTCGGCGTCCGCCTTGGTCTTCAATGCCTCGCGTCGTGCATTGCCGCGCTGCTCGGCGGCACGCACCTCCGCCACCAGCCAGTCCTGCATCATGCGCGGAAAGCGGTTCAGCGGCGGGAGTACGGATGCAGTCGTGGTTGCCGTTTGTCCCAGTGCACTGCCCGTGCTGCCCAAGAGCCCCTGCATCAGCGGCCAGCCCACGAGTCCCAGGCCGGTTGTTTGCAAGAAGTCACGACGGCGGGGCTGGGGCGAGGAATCCATGAGAAGGTGAAGAAATCGGGTGGGTGATGAATATCGGAAACGAGATGCGTTTCTTTCCCATGCCTGCGCCTGCTTCCACATCCCGCCGTCAGTTTCTTCAAACCGCCGTTCCCTTCATCGTCTCCGCCGCCACACTGGGGCGTGCAGGGGCGGTGTCTCCCAATGAGAAAGTACGACTTGCCTGCATTGGCGTGGGCGGGCAGGGCACGAGCAATCTGCGGGCGCTGATGGCCGATGAGCGTGTGCAGGTCGTGGCCATCTGCGATGTGGACTCCCAGCACGCCGCCGCAGCCGCCAAACTGGCCGGACTGCCGGAAAGCGCCGTCTTCAAAGACTTCCGCGAGGTGCTGGCCCGCAGTGATGTGGATGCCGTGATGAACGCCACGCCCGACCACTGGCACTCCAATGTGGCCATCGCTGCAGCCAAGGCTGGAAAGGATCTGTATTCGGAGAAGCCCCTCGGCGCCAGCATTGTGGAAGGTCGAGCCATCTGCCGGGCGGTGGAAGAAAACAAGCGAGTGCTGCAGTGCGGCACCTGGCGGCGCTCCGGCCTGAAGGTGCGCATGGCCTGCGAGCGCGTGCGCAATGGCTACATCGGCACGCTGAAGGAGATCGAGATCGGTGTGCCGGGGAAGTTTGCCATCCGTGGCGGCTTCACCGGCCTGGAGGCCCCCGAGCCCGTGCCTGCCCATCTGGACTACGCCCTGTGGCTGGGCCCTGCGGCTGAAAAGCCCTACACGGCGGCGCGCTGCCATTTCAACTTCCGCTGGATCGAGGAATATGCCCCCGGCTACATCACCGACTGGGGCGCTCATTTCCTGGACGTGGCACAGTGGGGAGCGGGCATGGACGATACCACCCCCACCGAAGTCAGCGCCACCGAGGTGAAGCGCCGCACCAGCGGGATCTACGATGCCGCCGAGAGTTTCCGCATCGAGTACCACTACGCCAGCGGCCTGCGGGTGGTGATGACAAGCACGGACGACAAGACCAAGTGGGGCACCAAATTCATCGGCAGTGAAGGGTGGATCTACACCGAGTCCGAGGTCCTCAAGGCCAGCGACGACGCCATCCTGCGCGCCAAGCTCAAGGACAGCGATGTGAAGCTCTACGAGTCGAAGAACCACCACCGCAATTTCATCGACGCCGTCTATTCCCGTGGCCGCACGGCCGCCACGGCAGAGATCGCCCAGCGTGCCGCCACCACCTGTCACATCGGCGCCATCTCGGCTGGCTTGGGCCGCCCGCTCAAATTTGACCCCAAAGCCGAGCGCTTTGAGGGCGATGAACAGGCCAACCAGATGCTCCTTCGCCCCATGCGTGATGCCTGGCGCATTGCGTAAAGAGCACATGAGCATTGCTGCCGTAAGATCACCTGTAGGCGCGACTCGACTGGATCCTTGTACAAACAAGGGAAGGCGGCTGCGATGCTCAGCCCCTCAAGGCACCGTTGGCAGCAGCTCGCGCGTCCTGGTGTGGAGATCCTCCATCACCGGGCGCAGGGCCTGGGTGCGGGTGCTCCAGGCGGTGGCTGAGCTGGCGGCGCTGCGCTCATCCAGCGCGGCGATCATGGCCATGCACAGCGCGTGGGCCGCCCGGTAGGCGTCCAGGCTCGCAGGTGGCAGAGATCTGCCCTCGGCCACCAGGTCGTCCCGCATGGCCTGCAGGCTGGAGCGCAGGCGGTGGTCCGGCTCCTCTTCCAGTGGAGAGAGGATGTCTCTGAGCACTGCGTCCACTTTCTCCGCAAAGACTCGGATCTTGCGCTTTGATCTCCCCTCAGGGCTGCCATCGTCATCCCACTCCACCAGATAGCCCACCATGGCGGGATCCAGCTCCATTGCGGTGTCATCCCAGGCTGCGGCATCTGTGGAGTCCGCAGCTCGCCACAGGTGGAGCACGGCAGACTTTCCACCTGCATTGGGCTCGCCGCTGTGCCAGAAGGTCTGCGCAAAAGGCTCGCCTGTGATCCAGCGCCATTCATCATCCTGGCGGTAGGCACCGAGGAGTATGTTGGCATTGGTGGCTGGCAGGTAGCGGTAGAAAGTGCGTGCCGCCCAGTCATTCTCCAGCTTCGTTGCCAGCGTTGCCAGGTGCCCTCCCATTTCCTCAGCCTTATTGCGTGCGGCATGCCAGGAGATTTTTCCCGGCACAAACTGGTAGCGATGCCCGCCAAAGGCCAGTACCTGACCGCCGCTGGTATGGCAGAGCTCTGAAAGCTGCAGGTCTTTGAACTGCGCGGTCATGACAGAGCTGTAAAAATTGCTCAACCCCAGCAGGCCTTTGCGTGCCGCCTTGGTGGTGTCATCCGTCACATCTGCGGTCAGCAGGTCATTTACATGCAACTGGATGCGGTTGCCTGCAGCCACGATGCGGCAGGTGCTCCATCCGTCTCGCCGGATGCGTCTGCCCACCTCCTCCACGGTGCCAAAGGTGTCCAGCACTTCGACCAGCGGCTTGTTGGGATCGGCGCTGTTGTCCGTGAGATGCACGCGCGTGCCACGGGCAAACATGAAATTCCGCCCTAGCTTTTCCACCAGATTACCTGTGTAGCGCCAGTCGTGGTCCAGGTCTGCATTGTAGCCCGCCAGACTGTAGGCGGTGGGGTTTTGCATGCGGGTGCGGAACTGGATGCCCGAGACACGCCACGCCTTGCTGTCGCCTCCGGTGATGCGGAACTGGCAGGTGAGCTCAAAGTCACTCACTTCATCTTTCCACACCAGGGAGGTAAATTCCTTGGGGTGGCTTTCTGACGTAGTCTTCATGGTGATGGCACCGTCCTCCACCGACCAGTACTGGCTCTGCCCACGCCAGCCCATGAGGTTCCGGCCATTGAAAAGGGACTGCGTATTGACGCGCACGTAGCCGGGCGGCAGGGGCGGAGCGGCCTTGCTGGTGTCTGGCAGGGAAGGTGCAGGATTGCTGGGTGCCGATGCCACCGGTTGTGCGGATGACCCGGGTCGGGAATGGGTACCTGCAGCGGTGCTCAGGGTGGGGTTGGCCCAGTAGGCGTGGTCACTGTTTGCGTCGCCGCATTTATCCACTAAGAGAGTCAGGCGTTTGGAGCCGGCTGGAAAGCTCACCTCCATGGGCAGCTCTCTGTTCGGGTAGGTGCGCAGCTCATTGGAGGTGAAAAGTGGCACTCCATCCACTTCGATCGAGTAAGACCAGCCGCCATGACCCACACGGTTCATGTTCGGACGGTCATTGTGAGGACCAATGCCTGTGGCGCTGAAATGTGTGTACCCGACCGGGATGCTAAACTCCAGCCGACTGTCTGCATGCGCCCAGATGTATTGTGTACAGGGCTTGCCTTTCAGCATCATGTAGCTGCCTTCCTGCTTGTTCAAGGTGGAGAGAACATTGGCATAGTAGATATCCCAGCCCACCTGCTTGCGCAGCGGGGTCAGGTCTCCCAGCAGCAGGTCCGGGTGCGGTCGCTGTGCGGCGGGCAGTACGGTGGCAGGATCTGCCGCAATGGCCTTCCAGCGGCAGATGCCGGAAGACCAGCCGGGCTGGCACTGCACGGAGATGCGCAGTCCGGTGGTGCGCACGGCGGGGAATTTCACCCCATTCCACGCATCGGCCACCGGGGCGGGTATCTCGGCATCCACCGGCACCCAGGCACCGGATTCCTCCCGGTAGAGCACACGCCAGAAGGCGGGCAGCTTGCAGACGCCGCCTCTCACGGAGCTGTCGTCAAACCAGAACACCTGGCTCTCCCCCAGCACCTGCGGCGTCTCCCACTCATACTGCACCCACTCCATGCCACCGCGGTGCGGCACCCAGGTGTGGCGTGGCTTGGACTGGTCCGCGGACTTTCTGTCCTCGATCTCATCCCCGCTGTTCAGATGGCGCACCGAGTCCCCCCCTGTGCAGGCAGAGGCGCTGGGGCGCGCCAGATGGGCGGCATCTGAGCCGGGGCTGGCGGTGGTCTGCGGCATCTCCGGCGGCTCGAGCTGGATGTAATCCAGCCCAAAGCCATACGGGGAGGGCCTGTCATTGCGCACCGAGCCGTGATAACCTGCCAGTTTCACCTCCACGGTGTGGTCTCCCATTTTCAGGTCTCTCTCACCCCAGTCCAGAATATCGGTGGGGGTGATGAATTCTGACTGCAGGTCAAAGGGGGAGCCCGGCACCTCTGTGCCGTCCACGCTCACCGCCACCACGGCGTAGTCTCCTGCGCCGCTGAGCACGGCACGGATACGCTGCATGCCGGGTTCCTTCACCGGCAGGGTTAGTTTCATGGTGTCTCCCATCTGTGCGTCATGCCACCAGAGGTGGGAGTCATTGCTCCAGAGGCCGCTTTTGAAGCCAGCTGTGCCTTGTGTGTCGGCGCGTCCGCCGCTGAGGCTTGTGACTTTGAGTTTCTCTCCCTCCAGACGCAGGATGTTTTTCCGCACCGGATGGGCCAGCCAGACATAGGCCGCCACCAGCAGCCCCGCCATGCCCAGCACTGGCAGCCAGAAACCCGCATTGAAGTTTGCGACCACCACTGGGCGCGGATGGGGGATGGGAGTGGTGCGCGGACGCGCGGGAGGGCCGGGAGGAATCTGTGAATGGGCAGGGGTGCTCGGAGCGGCAGGCGGGTAGTGGCTGCTGTTGCCTGCCTGTGCAGGGGGCACGGGTTTGGTACGCAGAGCATCCAGATCTCTCCGCAGCTCCGCCACCTGCTGGTAGCGCTGCTCGCGGTCTTCCTTCATTGCCTGGGAGATGATGGTGTCATAGCGCGGATCCAGACCTGGCACGACGCTGGAAGCAGGCTTGAACACGCCCTGTGGCAGCCTGCCAGTGAGCATGTGGTAAAGCATGACTCCCATGGCGTAAATGTCTGCCCGGTGGTCCACAGACGCGCCGAGTGTCAGCGCCTCGGGTGCCATGTAGTGCATGGTGCCCATGGCCATGCCGCTATGAGGCATGCCGGTGCTCTCCCCGCCCTGGTTCATCTTGGCCAGGCCAAAGTCCGCCACCTTCACCACGCCATTATAGCCCACCATGATGTTGGCCGGCTTGATGTCGCGGTGCACCACTTTGCGCTCATGGGCGTATTTCATGGCATCGCAGACATGGGCGGTGATAGCCATGGCCTGCTCCGGGGGCAGCCGCCCCATCTGCGCCAGCATGTGGGCCACGTCCGTGCCGTCCACATGCTCCATCACCAGATAGAGCATGCCATCGGACATCTGCCCGAAGTCATACACCGCCACCAGCCCGGGGTGGTTCAGTTTAGCCATGGCTACCGCCTCACGGCGAAAGCGCTCGCTGAAGGAGGCGTCGATCTGGTCCAGCCCGGGTGGCAGGATCTTGATGGCCACCATCCGGTCCAGCACCGGTTGTCTGCCTTGGTACACCGCCCCCATGCCCCCGCGTCCCAGCAGGGTGAGGATATCATACTGCGGCAGCTGGGACTGGAGTTCCGCAGGCTTGGGCGGGAGCCAGGCGTTGAGATCCAAGTGCATAGACACGAGCGGAGAGTGGGGGGAGAGGGCTGTCAGCGCAGTTGACTCATCATTGAGAGCAGCTGGATATGACGCTGGCGCAACTCTGAAAGACTGCTCTCCAGTTTTTTCACCTCCGCATCTTTGTTCAGAGCAGTCTGGCGGCTGGCGCTGCGTCTGCGAAGACGTGCCAAGTTATAATTGTTCCACTCCTCGTAGGCTTCGCGTCGGGCTGTCCTCAGGCGTTCGTCGGATTGGTTGATGAGGGACTCGATTTCTGCCTTCTCCATTTGATAGGCTGCACGCTCGGCAGGCACGTCGGGATTGATCGTTGGACCGTCGTACTTCCTTTCCAGCGTGCTCGTGGCACTGGAGCCAAACTGTTTCACCAAGATGGTACGCTTGTTTGCAGCCAGATGGAGGAAACTGTAGCCAGGGACAGCATTCAGGCGGATGATGGCCTGCTTGGAATCGGCTAGACGCTCCCATTTGCCGATTGGGCCTCCGCTTGAGAAGATCATGCCATCAGGCGCAAACTCCAGGATGGTGCCGTCCGTCTTTATCCAAGTGCCTACGACTTCATCCAGAGTGATGGCTGCAAGGGGAAGTGTCCCAACGGCTGAAAACAAGAGGATCGCCAGGGCGCAACGAAGACCTGGGTGGGAGATGGAACCAAGGGAAAGAATGAAAGATGGCATGATGGTAAACTGGAAGTCACAGGAGGCCTGCATGAGGGGGGAGCTCGTTCCTTGAATGCCAGATACTTCCAGCAACAGCCATCAGGGCGGGGCTCACCGACCGATGATAGTGGGGGAGGATTTGGGGCATGTTTCGAGGTAGCAAATTCAACACCAAGAGTCGAATCAAAACGATGATTCAATTAAGGAAAAGATGAGTCAACAGCGCCCCTATAATAGTGAGGCAATCTCGTCACTATTTTGACAAGAATTCATATGGGGACCGATGTCCCACACATAGCTTCTTAAACGGGGTTATTCACAAACGTGACAATGTAACGTTAATAAGGTTTCCTTGACGGATGAGTGTGCAGCCGGTGAAATACGCGGCATTATGAGACGCCCTTGGATCAAGATCGAAACCTGCACACCGGACAAGCCGGAGATCTGCAGCCTTTCCACTCAGCTCCGCATGGATGAAGACACGGTGATGGGCAAGCTGGTGCGCTTATGGTCTTGGGCGGAATTGAACCGGGTGGACCCTAACGATCTAGGCGTTACCAAAGAATTCATTGACCGTTTGGTGGGGCGCAAGGGTTTTGCTGTCGCGCTGGAGAACACAGGCTGGCTGACGGAAACGAATGGGAAACTTTCGTTCCGTAATTTTAAACGTCACAACAGCCCCGTAGCTCAGAACAAGGCGCTTACGGCAAAACGCGTGGCCAGGCATCGTCTGCGCAAAGCGGAGGCTGGCGAAAACGTATCGATTGATGCGTTACCAAAAAAAGAGAAGAGCGTTACGAAAAAGGTAAAAACGGAGCAAAAATCCGATAACGTAGAAAACGTAAAAATACCGAACATAGATTTAGAAATTAGTGAAGCTATGTTTATATCTGAGGATGTGCCTGTGGCTGAAGATGTAACGTTGAGTGCAGAGGCGGTAGTCGTGGAAGATGCAGCACAAACGGTGATAGAGGAGGCTCTCCCAGTCGCTACAGAGATTGTGCCAAAACAGCCTGAGGAGGCATCGTCACCTTTGGCAGAACCAGTCTCCGAAGAGGAAACGCTCGTGCTCCAGGCAGAGGAACCCGCGCCGAAAAAAAAGCGTTCCAAAGCAGCAGCCGAAGTTGATGATCAACCCATGCTGTTTTGATCCGCCGGTGAAAATTGCGGGCCCCTTTAGCTTGTTCAATGCCATGCGGCGAAGCGCTTGTTTTGAGATGCTCTCTGCTGTCTCGGTGGTGAAAAAATAAACGTTATAAGCGTTACTTATTTTGAATCGCTTGGCGGCATGCTCGAAGGTCATGTTGCGTAAAACTAACGACTCAAACGTTAACCAATGTCAATGTATACAGGCCGCTCACATCAAAACTCATGAGGCTGGTAACAACTTCCGAGAGTGTGTAAACCGGCTGTTTATCGTTGATTTATAAATATATGTTTAATTTATGCCTGTGCAAAGTAAGGCATTTTCAACGCCTGCAGGCCTTCGGCTGCACGATGGCACTTTTTCAGGTTGTGGCACGTGCACCGTCAGAGCTTGAGGCAGTCTTTTCCCGCCATCGGTAGCGTGCAGTCCAAAGATTGGGCCGGTGCTCTACCACGTCGGCGATGATCCCGCCCATGACGGGGGTGAATTTGAAGGCGTGGCCGGAGTCTCCGGCTGCAACCACGAGGCCAGGGCGGTCTGGCACGTGGTCGATCCAGAAGGCTCCGTCAAAGGTGTCGCAGTATAGGCACACGCGGGTGGAGTGCAGCGGGGCCGTGGCCAGGGCAGGGAAGGTTTCGCGGAGAAAAGCGCGGTAGCGCTCCTCCTCGCCAGGCGGGAGGGTGCGCAGTGCGGAGGCCTCCACGCGGCGGCCGGGGCCGTGATTGGCCACCTTGACCAGACCGTCCGCATTGGCTGGAAAGCCGTACCAGCCGGTGAGGCCGATATCTGCCCCCCACACGGGAAAATGAGGTGGAGTGAAGGGCCGCGGGTTCTGGGGTTTGAAATGAAACACGGTCTGTGCCGTGGACCACATCACCTCAGATAGTTCCGGCAGCAGTGCCGGGGTCCAGGCACCGGTCGCCAGGAGGGTGGTGTCAGCCCGCCAGACCCGACCGCTGGCGGAGGATATACCGATGCAGCGCTTTCCCTCAAAAGATGGGAGCGGCTGGGGCACATCTTCGTGAATCTGTACTCCGGCGGCGCGTGCCTCGGCGGCCAGCCGGGCGATGACGCGCCCGCTTTCCACCCAGCCTCCGGCGGGGTTCAGGTAGCCATCCACGATGACGTCTGCATTCCACATCGGATGCAGCCCCCGGAGCATCTCAGCGGAGGTGCGGCGCAGGGAGTGGCCTCTTTTTGATAGATGCATGAGGCTGTCGTGCTCAAAGCTACCTGGAGAGAGGGTGGAGCGTGACATGACAAGGAAACCTGCCTCATGGTAAAGGCTTTCCTTCCAGCGTGTATTCCACTGATGCCAGAGTTCGATGCTGCGCTCGCCCATGGCGGTGTGTTGCTCGTCGGTGGCGTAGTCCATGCGCACCACCTTGCTGATGTCAGTGGAGGCGGCGTCTGGATGCGGGAGGCGCCCTTGGTCGATCAAGGTCACCTGCCAGCCACGGGTTCGGAGTTCGAGCGCCGCCGAGAGACCAAAACAACCGCCACCTAGAATGAGAACCGCTGAAGATGCCGAGACTTTCATGCCTCCCATGCTGATGGGAAAGCGTAGCTTCGGCATGCCTTTTTTGCGGTTTGACCTGATTAAAATGGTCGGAGCCAGTCTCTGTCTGACCGCATGGCTGCTGCTGAAGGTGCCGTCCGGGGCGGCAGAACTGAACCGGGAATCGCGTCTGACACAACTGCCCGGTCTCCCAGAGGCTGAGCAGCCAGTGAGAGGTGGTGCCTTTGCCCGTGGCCTTTCAGCGCTGCAGGTACGGGACTACTCGGAGGCTCTGGTGCAGTTTGAGGGGGCCGCCGCAGGTGCCCGGATCGAGTCCACCCCCCACTGCTGGCTGAGCGCCCAGTTTCAGACCTGCCATGTGCTGAATCTTCTGGGCCGACGGGCCGATGCCATCCGCCGTGCACGCGCGGTGGTGGCGGATTGTGAAGAGGTGCTGGGCGCGGAAGACCCCATCACCAGCGACGCCCTCCACCATCTGGCCACTCTTTTGAAGCACAATGGCAGCCTGGCCGAGGCTGAGCCGGTCTATGCCCGCAACCTGGCCGGTCTGGTGGACAAACATGGAGCAGACAGCCTTTTCGCCGCACGTGCCCGCACGCGCCTGGCCAATCTGCTCATGCTCGTAGGCAGGATGGATGAGGCTGAAGATCACCACCGCAAAGCCCTGGCTGCAGCGCAGACCTCCCTGGGAGATGAGCATGCGGACAACTGCTTTTTTCTCACCCACCTGGCCTACTGTCTTCATATTATAGGTCGCAAAAAGACCGAGGCTGGCAGCCTGATGGGCAAAGCCTATGGAATGCTGCAGCAGGATCATCAGCTGGACGCCTCCAGCCTTGGCTCCATCCTGCGGCGGCAGGCGGAGTTTTTCCGCGACACGCGTCAGCTGGAAAAAGCCCGCCTGGCCGGGCGGCAGTGCCTGACTCGACTGGCTGCCATGGATGAGGCGCATCGCGATCGATTCTTCTATTACGACAAGGTCAGGGAGCTCTACCAGTCCATCTTGGAAGCTGACGGCCTGAAGCCCGGGCAGATCAAAATACACCTGGCCGAGGTGGAAAATGGGGCGCGTGAGGAGAGGTAGGTCTGAAGCCCATCGGGCAAAAGTCTGCCATGTCAGATCTGCGGTGGATAAAAAGTGACCATCCGCCCCCTTTCTTAAGGACGTGCGTTGCCAGTCTGGGCGGGGGATGCAAAAACGGGGGCGATGTTTGTCTCCCGCCTACGCTTTTCCACACTCTCCCTCTCACTGACCACCCTGCTGGCACTGCATGCCCATGCCGCCGACAAGCTGAAAAAAGAGGATGAGAAGAAAGAACCCGATGAGCTGCCCACGGTGGTGATCACGGCTTCCAGAACGGCCACGGAGCAGAAGAAGGTCCCCCAGTCCACGAATGTGGTGGAGCAGAAGCGCATCGAGCACTACCAGGCCACCACACCTTCTGAAATGCTGCAGGAGCAGCCCGGCGTGTGGGTGAACCAGGTGTCGGCGCAGGGATCCCCGATCATCCGCGGACAGATGGGCAACAAGCTCGTCTATCTCTGGGACGGCATCCGCATCAACAATGGTGCCATCTTCTCCGGACCGAATCCCTTCTTCAACCAGTTCCCCATCGACTCCGTGGGCCGCATGGAGGTGGTGCGCGGAGCGGGCTCCGTGCAGTACGGCAGTGACGCCATCGGCGGTGTGATCAATGTCTTCTCCAAGCGCGGTGAATTCTCTGAGAGCCTGAATGTGGGCGGAGACATCTACTCCCGCTACGGCAGCAACAACTCGGAGTTCACCAGCGCCATCAACACGCACGTCAGCACCAAGGAACTGGCCTTCTCCGCCGGATGGTCCGCCCAGGATGTGGGGAACTACCACAGCTCATCCGGCCCGTTGCAGCCCACCGGCTTTCATGCCAGCGGCGGCTATGCCAATCTCGCCTGGCGCCCCGTGGAGGGGCACACCTTCCGCCTCTCCTGGGTGGGCAATGAGCGCACGGATGTGAAGAGCTACGTCCAGTCCCAGCTCAATGCCAATGGCATCCCGCGCATCTACAGCCCGCTGGAGCGTCGTGGCATCGTGAAGATGGACTACACCGCCGAGGACCTGGGCTTCCTCAGCAAGGAGCTGAAGGTGTACGGCTACTACCAGTACTACGACCAGCTGCGCGAGCGCCGCGTGCAGAGCGCCACCACCTTCAACAACACCATCACCAATGCTGACCAGGACGTGTGGGGTGTGGGCATCCAGAATGCCGCCACTTTTGGGGAAAACACCCGCCTCGTCATTGGCATGGACTACCGGCATGAGAACCTGTCTTCCTCCCAGATGCTGAATTCACGGGTGCTGGCCACTGGGGTCACCACCATCTCGCAGCCTGCGGGGATCACCCCGGATGGCACCTATGCCGTCTTTGACACCTTTGCCACCCTCGACTTCAAGCCTGTGGACCGCCTGCTGGTGAACATGGGCGCACGCTACGAGAACACACACCTGCGCTCCCGCCCGGAAATCATGGATGTGATCCCCGGTGCCGGCTACTCCCTCAGCGATCTCATGGCCAACAAGTACTGGAACGCCGTGACCTGGAATGTGGGTGCCGTGTATCAGGTGACGGACACGTTTGACCTCGTGGGCAATGTGGCCACCGGCTACCGCACCCCCACCTACAGCGATCTGCTCAGCGCAGGCACGCCCGTCTTCTCCAGTCTCACCGCCTCGCTGCCAAGCACGATGCTCAATCCGGAAAAGAGCGTGACCTATGAGCTCAGCGCGCGCATGCACACGGAGCGCTTCAATGGATCGCTCACCGGCTATCTGACCCAGCTCCGCGATCTCATCGTCTCCACCACCTCCGGTACCGTCGTGATCGGCGGCGTGACCTACAATGCCACCCGCAACTCCAACTCCTCCAAAGGCTACATCACCGGGGTGGAGCTGGCTCTGGACTACCAGCTGGACAAGCACTTCAGCGTCTTTAACAACACCACCTGGACCTACGGCCAGAACCAGTCCCAGGCGGTGCCGCTGCGCTTCATCCCGCCGCTCTACGGCAGCTTCGGCGTGCGCTTCCAGAGCGAGGAGAAGAAATGGTGGGTGGACGTCTCTGAACTGTGGGCCGGTCCGCTCATCCGCCACAATACGAGCGATGAAATCGACGCTGGTTTCTCCACCGACCCGGCGCTGGGCTCTCCCAACACGACCAACAATCTGCCAATCAATCCCAACTTCCAAATCCCAGGTTTCATCGTGACGAACATCCGCTCTGGTGTGAAGGTCTGGGAGCAGGGGAACAGCTCCTTCTCACTCACTCTGAATCTGAACAATGTTTTCGACAGCAAATACCGCGAGGCCTACTCCCAGCAGGAGCGTCAGGCCGCAGGCTTCAACGTGGTCGTGGGCGGACGCCTCACCTTCTAAGATTCGCATGCGTGGTATTCTCTGGTGGCTGGGGTGTTTTCTGGTGCTCGCACTCCGGCTCCCGGCTGCTGAGCCGCTGGACTGGGCCTTCATCGGCATCTGGGACCGCTCCATGCCGCAGGTGGAGGCCGCCTGCCGCGAGAACGGCATCAAGGCCTCCTTTTTCAAAGGCCAGGCCTTTAATGAAACACAGAAGGATGCGAATGCTGCACGCTACCGCATCGTCTTTGTGCTCAATCTGGAGGCCGAGCAGGCTCCAGCGCTGACGCAGCTGCTGCAGAAAGCTCGCACTCTGAATCCTGAGCAGCGCGTGATCCCGCTGGATGCGCGCGGCAGCCAGATGGATCTGGAAAAAGCGGGGCTGCTGCTCAAGGACGAGGCCGTGCCAGCCTACTGGCGGCCCAATGGCACGGTGAATGTGCGCCGTCTGATCCGCTACTGCATGGTGAAGCACTGCGGGCAGCCGGGAGAGATCGAGCCCCCTGTGCTCATTCCGGATTCAGGCTACTACGATCCGGCACGAGAGGAATCCTTTGCCGAGATCGGCGAACTCATTGCTTTCAAACGCGGCAAGCAGCGCTGGGTGGAAGGTGCCTCTGTGGCGGTGCTGGTGCTGCAGCAGTCGTTTTGGATCACGCATGATCTGAAAGTCATCGATGCCCAGATTGAAGCGCTGGAAAAGCATGGGCTCAATGTGGTGCCGGTGTTTGGAGATCGTGAGGCGCAGGTGACGAAGCTGGTGCAGGCCGCCAAGCCCACCATCCTCATTGAGGACCGACATGGCGCCATGTGGCAGAGCACGGCGCTGCTCAAGGAACTGAACGCGCCCTACCTGCGCCCCATCTCCATGCTGGCCACCACGAATGAGGAATGGCTTAAGGATCCACGCGGGCTCTCGCACCGGGATGTTGGCATGTTCATGGCGCTGCAGGAATCCTGGGGCACCATCGAGCCCGTGGTGGTGGGAGGCTTGAAGGAGAACATCCAGGGCTTCCGCCTGCATGAGCCGATCCCGGACCGCATCGAGGCCTTTGCCGCACGCGCCGCACGCTGGGCCGCGCTGCGCCGGAAGGGCAATGCGGAGAAGAAGATCGCGCTCATCTATTACAACAAAGGACTGGGCCAGGATGACCTCATGCGCGGCAGCCCCACCGGCGGCTTTCTGGATGCGCCGGAGAGCTTCATGCGCTTCCTGCCGAAAATGAAGGAGGCGGGCTTTACCCTCAAGGACACACCGGCAGACTCCAAGGCACTCATTGCAGCGATGAAACGCGGCGGCCGCAACATCGGCCCCTGGGCGCAGGGAGATCTGGAAAAGCTCGTGGATGAAGGTCAGCCTGTGCTGGTGCCGCTGCATCAGTATGAGGAGTGGTTTAACACCAAGCTGAGCGAGCCTGCGCGCAAGGTGATGGTGGAGAAGTTTGGCCCGCCGCCCGGGCGCATCATGGTGGTGAAGCGGAATGGTGAGCCGCACATCGTGCTGCCACGGATCGAGATGGGGAACCTCGTGCTCATGCCACAGCCTGAGCGTGGCGAGAAGCAGGATGAGAACCTGCTGCACAACCGCGATGTGCCGCCGCCGCACAACTACCTGGCCTTCTACTGGTGGCTGGATCAGCAGTACCATGCGGATGCCATCGTGCACTGGGGCACGCACGGCACGCTGGAGCTGATGCCCGGCAAGGAGGCCGGTCTTTCCAAGGACTGCTGGAGCGACATCTGCGCCGGGCACATGCCGGTGGTGAACCTGTGGATCACCGACAACCTGGGCGAGGCCACGCTCTCACGCCGCCGCTCCTACGCCGCGCTGGTGGACCACATGCCGCCACCCACACTGGCCGCAGGTCTGGATGAGGAGTTTAAAAATCTGCACGAGGACATCCACAAATACCGCACGCTGGAAGATGGCCTGCTGAAGGAGGAATACCGCAAGCGCATCAGCCAGCAGGCGCGGGATGCCAGTCTGCATGGCGCTGCGGGCTCGGCGGAGGCCGTGCTGGATGACGCCGCTGTCACCCGGCTGGATGAGCATCTGCACAATCTCTTTGAATCACGCACGCCGCTGCGTCTGCATGTACTCGGGGAGGGGCCGCATGATTCCGAGATGGTGCCGTATCTGACGCAGATTCTTGGGGAGCCTTTTCTTGACCACCTGGCAGCCACGCGTGGGATTCACCGCGCCGCTTTGGAGCACAAGAAGGAAGACCGCGCGGCTGCGGCGGAGTTTCTGCGCGCTGCTTTGGATGGGCCTCCGCCTGCCGATGTGCGCATGACAGCGGAGCTGGAGAACGACCTGTCCTTTGCGCGGGATGTACGCGCCCGATTGCAGGATGCAGGCAAGGAGCATGCCGGACTCATTACGGCCTTGAGCGGCCACTACATGGAGCCGGGACCCGGGCCTGATCCTATACGCAATCCGGCCACGGCTCCTGGCGGGCGCAATCTGTACTCGCTCAATCCCGAGGAGATCCCGACACGCCCCGCGTGGGAAACCGCGCGCAAGCTGGTGGATGAACTGCTGCGCACACGCAAGCCCAAGAAGATCGCGATGGATCTCAACGGCATGGAAACCATGCGCGACTTTGGCGTCATGGAGGGGCAGATCCTGGCGCTGCTTGGGGTGCGCCCGATCTGGAACCAGAACAACCTCGTGATCGATGTGGAGCTGATTCCCGCCGAGGAGCTGAAGCGGCAGCGCGTGGAGGTCTTCATCGCCATGGGCGGGCAGTACAAGGAGAATTTCCCCACCCGCGTGGCCTTGCTGGACAAGGCCGTGCGCATGGCCGCCGCCGCACCTGAAAACGAAAACCCCGTGCGCGATGCCGTGGCCGCCACCAGGGAGCGCCTGCTCAGGCGCGGATACTCCGGTGCGCGGGCCGATCAGTTTGCCGCCGCGCGCATCTTTGGCACCAAGCCCGGAAACATGAGCGGCACGAACATCCTCTACCTCGTGCCGCGCTCCGGCGTGTGGGACAAGGACGATGAGATCACCGATGTGTACACGGACAGCATGAGCTTTGTGTACACCCAGGACACCTGGGGCGAGAAGGTGGACGGGCTCTACGAGGAGGCGCTGCAAAACACCGACACCGTGCTGCGCGTGTGGGCCTCCAACATGACCAGCCAGCTCTCCAACCACCACGCCTACGAATATCTTGGCGGCCTGAGCATGGCGGTGACCAAGATCACCGGCAAATCGCCCGCCGCCGTTATCTCCGATGTGCGTGATCCCAGCGGGGCACGCGTGCGCGACTTTGAGGAAGTGCTGGCGTCCAACCTGAAATCCGAGCTGCTCAACCGCCGCTGGCTGGAGGGCATGAAGTCGCATGACTACGCCGGGGCGGGGCACATCTCTGAACTGGTGAAAAACACCTTCGGCTGGTCCGTGACACGGCGTGGGAGCATCACGCAGGAAACGTGGAATGAAGTCTATGACGTGCTGGTGAAGGACAAGCACAACCTCAAGCTGCCCGAGTGGTTTGAGCGCGTGTCTCCGCATGCCATGCAGGAGATCAGCGCCACACTGATCGAGGCCGCGCGCAAGGATCTGTGGAAGGCCACGCCTGAGCAGGTGCGCACGCTGGCGGAGATCTATGCGCGCTCGGTCAATGCGCATGGCGACTCCGGCGGTCTCGTCAGCGGCGGGAATACACGCATGGCGGATTTTGTGAATGCGAAGCTTACGGCACCCGGAGATCAGGAAGGCGCGGCGCTGGCACAGGAGATGCGTGCCAAGCTGCAGCAGAGCGCCGAGCCTACGCCCACTGCGGCTGAAAAGGTCAGCGGTACTCAGATCAGCCAGAAGAGCCAGCCGACCGCATCCGCTGAGAAGCCGCCGCAGCCCGAGGGCACGGTGCTGCAGCCGACGTGGAATGCATTCGCCTGGTTGATCGGAGCCGCAGCTGTGCTTCTGATGATGCTCGGCTTCTTCAAGAAGGCCGGGTCCACGACATGAAGCTGCTCGAACAACTCCTTTCCCTGATCTCCGAAGCGGTGCTGCTGCCCACACTGGCAGCCATCGTCATCCTCGTGGGCTGGAGCGCCATGCTGCTGGGCGGGCTGCTGCGAGAGTGGCTGGGGCGCAGCCACACGGCGTCCATCCTGTCCCAGCTCCGCCGTGCGCATGTGGAGGGCGGAGATCAGGTGCGGCTGCTGCAAATTCTGAGCACCGCCAGCAGCGGCCTCCCGGCACGGCTGCACCAGCTGCTGGGCCAGTGGGGCGGAGCAGGGGAGCTGGCGCATTGCCTGGTGGATCTGGAAATCGAGACAGCCACCGCGCTTTCCCGCCTGACGTGGATGACGCGCATCGCCCCTATGCTCGGGCTCATGGGCACGCTCATTCCGCTGGGGCCTGCACTCACGGGGCTGGCATCGGGAGATCTGGCCACGCTTTCCAGCAATCTCGTGGTGGCCTTCACCGCCACGGTGGTGGGTGTGCTGCTGGGCTGCTGCTCCTACACGATGAACCTCGTGCGGAAGAACTGGTATCAGAGTGATCTCAGCACGCTGGAGCATCTTTTCATCAACGCCAGCCGTCCCGCCATGCCATGAAAAAGCGCCTCTGGGACGACTCCGAAGGCGACGATCCCGCCACCGGCCTGATCAATCTCTTCGATGTCTGGATCGCCTTTGCCGCAGCCCTGCTGCTTGCCGTGGTGAGCTATTTCAACCTTCCCAAACCGGCTGCCGCTGCTGATTCACAGGCTGACAAATCCCCTACGGCAGAAGCCATCGACGCCGCCCGCATGAAGGTGGAGCGCTTTCAGGAAAGCACCGCCAGCAAGAGCGGCGAGGGCGAGCGCCTGGGGACTGCCTACCGCCTGAAGTCCGGCGAGATCATCTACGTGCGCGACAAGCAGAAGTGAAAGACGATGCGGGTGCCTGCTGATCTGACCTAGGCTTTGCCAGCTTTGGCCAAAGGTTCTTATTGCGGTTTTTGCCGAGGGCAGCACTGTTGGAAGCGATTCATTTTCTCATTCACAGCCACCTGATTTGAAACAGACCGACCTGTCATCCACCATGCCTCAGCCTGCAGCGGGGAACCTCCCGAGGGCGGTTCTCCTGGTGGTGCTCTGTCTGGTGTGTGCAGGCATGGCGTCTGCACAAGAGCCGGTGCAGGAGCAGGCTCCGGAGGCTGCGCAGCCGGAGATATTTGAAGTCCCCAAGGCCTACCCTCTTGACCGCTATGAGGCGGGCTGGAACAAAAACCCCTTCACGCTGAAGACCGCGCCCACCGTGGTGGATCAGGACTCCTTTGCCAAAGATCTCGCCATCGGTTCCTACTTTGGAGATGCCAAGGACCCCACCGTCGTGGTGGTCAATACCAAGACCGGCAAGCGCACCTCGCTGAAAAAATCGCAGTCAGAAGGAAAGGATGGCATGCAGCTCAAGGAGCTGAAGATCGGCAGCACCCGCAAGGACGTCGTGGCGGAGGTGACGATGGGCAGCCAGACAGCCGAGGTGAAATTTGACAATGACTACCTGAAACAGGTGGCCGGTGCTGATGCCGCCAGGGGTGGGCAGCAGGTGCCCGGGGCCGGTGGTGTGCCCGGCCAGCAGCGTCCGGGGGGCATGCCTCCTGGGCAGCAGCAGAACCGAGGACCGATAGGGCCGGGCGGTGTACAAGCTGCCAATCAAAATCCGCGTGTGCAGATGCCCCAAATGCCGCAGGTGCCACAAGGAAACGCCATGGGAGTTCCCGGAGGTGCGCCCATCGTGCAACCGCCCGCCGCCGTGTCTGCGGCCAATCGCTCCATTGGCACTGTCAATGCCACGCCACAGCAGTCTGCGTCCGCCCCGGTGGCAAATACGGGCGAGGTGCCTGTGGTCACACGCCGTCGTCTGATCACGCCTGCCACTCCCGCTGCCGGCACACAGTGATCCGCTGCAGACGGTTTACTGAGGGATCGTGCAGTTAATCACCTTGAATCCCGTCGTGTCCTGAGGCATGGACACGCCCCCATTTACAACCATGTCCGAAGCCCGCAAGACCCTCGAAGAACGCGCTCAGATGTCCGACATCGACCGCCTGCGCCACTCCTGTGCCCACGTGATGGCCACCGCCATCCTGCGCCTGTGGCCCAACGCCCAGTTTGCCTACGGGCCTCCGGTGGAAAACGGCTTCTACTACGACTTCGATCTCCCGGATCATCGCATCACCCCGGATGACTTTGAGAAGATCGAGGCGGAGATGAAGAAGATCGCCAAGGAGAACCAGAAATTTGAATGGAAGGGTGTCACACGTGAGGAAGCCATCGCCTTGGCCAAGTCTGGTCGCCTGGGCGGCCTCACGGAGCGCCCCGGCAACCCCAGCACCTTCAAGCTGGACCTGCTGGAAAAGATTCCTGAAGGCGAGCAGATCTCCACCTTCCAGAACGGCGACTTCATCGACCTCTGCGCCGGTCCGCACGTCGGCTACACCTCCAAGTGCAAGAACGTGAAGATCATGTCCGTGGCCAGCGCCTTCTACATGGGCGACGAGACCAAGCCGCAGCTCCAGCGCCTCTATGGCACCGCCTTCCCGACGAGCGAAGAACTGGCCAAGCATCTGGAGCAACTGGAAGAGGCAAAGAAGCGCGACCACCGCAAGGTGGGCCGTGAGCTGAAGCTCTTTCACATCGACGAAGACGTGGGGCAGGGGCTCATCCTCTGGACGCCCAATGGTGCCATCCTGCGCCAGGAGCTGCAGAATTTCATCAGCGAGGAGCTGCGCAAGCAGGGCTACAGCCAGGTCTTCACGCCGCATATCGGCAAGACCGTGCTGTACAAGACCAGCGGCCACTTCCCCTATTATAAGGACAGCCAGTTCGCGCCGGTCATTGAGAATGATGATCTCGCCAAGGTGATCAAGGAAGGCTGCGGCTGCTGTGAGGTGATGGAGCGCCTGGGTGCCGTCTCCTCCCGCCTGCGCCAGCAGCTCAATGAGCGTGCCGGCAAGGAAGTGGTGCCGGAAGACCGCGTGATGCCGGACGACCAGCTTCTCGACGGCTTCCTGCTGAAGCCGATGAACTGCCCGCACCACATCAAGATCTACGCCAGCCAGCCGCGCAGCTACCGCGACCTGCCGGTGCGCCTTGCCGAATTCGGCACTGTGTACCGCTGGGAGCAGAGCGGTGAACTTAACGGCATGACGCGCGTGCGTGGCTTCACGCAGGATGACGCGCACCTCTTCTGCACCGAGGACCAGGTGGCCAAGGAAGTGCTGGGCTGTCTCAGCCTCGTGAAGATCGTGCTCAACACCCTGGGCATGCACGACTACCGCGTGCGCGTGGGCCTGCGCGATCCGGATAGCAGCAAGTTCACCGGAGATCCCGCCAAGTGGGACGCCGCCGAAGAGGCCTGCCGCACCGCTGCCGCGACTCTCGGTGTGCCCTTCACCGAAGAGCCCGGAGAGGCCGCCTTCTACGGTCCGAAGATCGACTTCGTCATCAAGGACGTCATCGGCCGCGAATGGCAGCTCGGCACCGTGCAGGTGGACTACGTGCTGCCCGTGCGCTTTGACCTGACCTACAACGGCGCGGACAACAAGCCGCACCGCCCCGTGATGATCCACCGCGCGCCCTTCGGCAGCATGGAGCGCTTCTGCGGCGTGCTCATCGAGCACTTCGCCGGTCATTTCCCCACCTGGCTCGCCCCCGAGCAGGTGCGCATCCTCACCATCAGCGAGAAGGTGGACGCCTTCGCCGATGAAGTGTACGCCAAGCTCAAGGATGCCGGTCTGCGCGTCACCCTCAACAACGACGCCGACAAGATCGGCGCCAAGATCCGCCTGGCCCAGCTTGACCGCATCCCCTACATGCTCGTCCTCGGCGAGAAGGAAGCCGCCGCCCAAAGCGTCGCCGTCCGCCATAGCAAGAAGGGCGACCTTGGCGTGAAGGCGATCGATGACTTCATTGCGGAGGTTACCAGCGAGGTGAAGGAACGGAGGCTGTAAGCTTTACGAGTAGCTTGTGTGAAGGAGCTTGAAGAACATCATAGTCTTTAAGCTCCTCCACGGGCGAAAGTGCTCAAGTAGCCCCGCTCGGCGAGCCTCGACGTAAGCGCTGCAGTTTGAGGGCTCATGGAAACTTCACCAAGAACTCGCTCACGGATAACGCCAGAACAGGAGAATTGATGAAGTGCTTGGTGTTGTTGGTGACAATCACGTCAGCTTTGCATCGCAAGGCCGCAGCAACCTGGAGGGCGTCCTCGAAGTCCGGCAAGCCAAGGCTCAGCGCTCGCATGACATCAGTTTCGTCGGTCGCTGAAATGCGGGCCTGCAGAAGCATGTCACGGAGATGTTGCTCTCGCTGGGTGGTTGTGAGTTTGGCCCGAGCGTGGATGTAATCTACATTCGAGATGGTATGCCATGCGATCCAAAGCTCATCGTTTCTGGCGGCACATCCAATCAGGAACGCCGAGGAATCCGTGAAACCGGCGCGGTTGAGGGTCACATCCAACCAGACGTTGGTGTCCACGAAAATGCGCATGAATCAAAGCTGATGTTTCTCTTGCAGATGCTGCCAGCGAAGATCGTCGAGGTCTTCATCGCTCAACGTGCTTGCCGGCAGTGCAGAGCAGCGTGACAACCAAGCCTTGAGAGCCTCTTGCTTGTCTGGCAAGGCTGTGGCTTGGGCAGGTTCATCAGCACTGATTTCAAGCGATTGCCCATGCCGCCGCACACGAGCGGGCAGCCAAGTTTCTTCTGGCAGCTTGATGTTCGGTGGCAGGACGGCGGTAAAAGTCATGATCAGTGTCTTTTCACGCCCAAATTACTGGTAGCAGGGCCGCGCGTCAATCTTGTCATGACCGCCGGAACTTCAATAGATCAAACAGTCGAGGGGCAATGCTCACCTCTAGACCAACTTTGCTTGCCCCCCCTACACCCTCGCCAGTCCCAGCAGCTCCTTCACTCGCTCCATCTCCACCGCCGACGTCTTCGCCACAAACCCACGTGCATGCGCAAAGTTGACGTCGGGCTCTTTCTCGATGCGGGTGAAGTCGTAGATCGGATTGTCGTTATGACGTGAGAGGCCGTAGCCGCTGCCGCGGCGGTCGGGGTAGATGAGGGCGGCGACGGTGGTGTCTTTGCCGATGCTTTCCAGGTAGCGCTCGATGCCGGAGGAGGGCTCGTCGGGGAGGGGATCGGTGCGCGGCAGGAAGAGGACTTCGTGATCGTCCACGCTCCAGATCTGCGCGTGCTGGGCGATGAAGTCGAGGCGGGTGCGCAGGTCGCGGAGGTAGTCGAGGAGATCGCTGCCAATGTAGCTGAGGATTTCCCACAGGGGCTCTCCGGGCTCCAGGCGTTTTGCTTTGGCAAAGCGGCGGAGGATGGTGACGTCGATGGGGGAGGTGAGCTTGGTCATGGCCTCGCGGCTCACGCCCAGCCATTTGGCGGTGGTGTTGGGGCCACGGGTGTCAAACCACTCGGCGGGCTCAAGCCAGTCGCAGAAGGCGCGTGCATCTTCATACAGAGACAGGTGCTGCAGCACGAGGCTCAGCGCACAGATGGGCGGGGTGTCGGCGGGGAACTGATGATGGTCAAAGTTGTGGCGCTCCGGTGCATGCTCTCCTCCCACGTCCACCACCGCGATGGTGGGATCGGCCAGATCCTTGGCGGTGGGCTCGCGCCGTACGATGGGCACACGGTGTACGGCGGCGAGCAGGCTGCAGGCAAGAAATTCGTCCTTATGAGCGCCGCCAGGATGGGTGAGGATGAGGGAAAGTGGCATGTAGGAATGACGATGTGCGGTATTGGCAGGGGGATGATTCTGCCACCAGCTGTCTGAAGGTGCGTAGCGAGAGTGGGGGGCAGAGTCAAGAGCAGCGAAGCCGGATTCCGCCGTCTTTGCCCGTCCGCACTCGGCCTGCTGCCCACGATTTGTGACCTTTGCCGCCACATGGAGATTCCATTGTCTTTTTCCGCAACCGTGGTTTCGTCTGCTCGCTGTCCACCAACCCTGTGCGGGAGTCGCTTTCACCATGAAGATGATCTATCGCAGACTCAGCTTTTTTTGCGCTTTGCTGACGGGCGCGCTCGGAGCTTTGACGCTGATCGGCTGGGTGTCAGGAAAGGTCATCCTGGCCAGCGTGAGCCAGGCCTACATCCCCATGGCGCCCAGCACGGCGCTGGCGTTTACCCTGCTGAGCCTGGTGCTGCTGATGCGGGAGCATTCAAAGTTTCGGCGGCCTGTGGCGGAGGTGGTGCTGGTGGCGGTGGGGATCGTGGCTGGTGGAAAGCTGGTGGAGTTTTTCTCGGGTGCCAGCCTGGGGGGGGAGGAGTGGCTGGTGGCGGATCCTGCGAAATTTGGAACTGTGCGCACCGGGCGGATGTCTCCCATCACGGCGCTGAATTTTCTGCTCCTCAGCAGCGCCATTTTTGCCCTGCTGAAGCCACGCCTGCGTTTCTGGGCCGGGCCACTGGCCGCGGCGGTGGCCGTCATCAGCGGTGTGGTGGTGCTGGGGTATCTGCACGGCACGCCGCTGCTGTACGGCGGCACCATCATTCCTGTGGCGCTGCCCACGGCCACAGCCTTCATCCTCATGAGCGCCAGCGTGGTCGCGGCGGTGGGGGCGGAGTGCTGGCCCCTGCGCAGCTGGATGGGGGACTCCACCCGTGCCATGCTGCTGCGCTGGTTTCTGCCTGCCGTGGTGCTGGTGGCGCTGGCAGAAGGGCTGCTGCGCACCCGCTTTCTCGTGGATCTGGGGCTCAATCCCGCGCTGGCCTCGGCGCTCTCCACGCTGCTGCATACGCTGATCGTCACCGCTGTGATCTCCCAGGTGGCGCGGCTGCTGGGGCGCCGTATCGATCAGGCGGAAAGCGAGCGCAATGAGGCCCAGGCCGCCCTGCAGTCGCTGAACCGGCACCTCGAGCAGCGCATCATCGAGCGCACGCAGGAGCTGAGCGCCAAAAACCAGCAGATGCAGGAGGAGCTGACGATGGCGCGCGAACTGCAGCTGGCCCTGCTGCCGGATCGCTTTCCCAGCATCCCGCGCTCGGTGCCGGTGACCGAGAGCGCGCTGCGGTTCTTCTCTCTCTATCAGCCCGCAGGAGCGGTCAGCGGGGATTTCTTCAGCGTCTTTCCAGTGTCTGAAACGGGTGTCGGCATCTTCATCTGCGATGTCATGGGGCACGGTGTGCGCGCGGCTCTGGTGACGAGCATGCTGCGCGCCCTGCTGGAGCAGCACAGCGAGGAGGAGCCCGATCCTGGAGTCCTGCTCACGAAGATGAATCACGGTCTGCACTCGATCCTGAAGCAGGCGGGCACAACCATGTATGCCACCGGGGTGATGCTCATCGCCGATGCGGCGCGGTCAGAGATCCTCTACTCCGTCGCCGGGCATCCGTCTCCGCTGCACCTGCGGCGGCATGAGGGCAGGACTGCTCCGCTGGAAGGCCGCGGCACCTGCGGAGCGCTGGGACTGTTTGCCGACACCCTTTTCACCACCGCACGCGCCACCATCGCGCCCGGAGATCTGATCATGCTCTTCACGGACGGCTTGTTTGAAGTCGAGACGCCTGAAGGGCAGCTCTACAGCCACGAAGAACTGCAGCAGGCCGTGCATGAGCGCCTGAACCTGCCGACCAACACGCTCTTTCAGGAAATCCTGACCGAAGTGCAGTCCTTTTCCCAGCGCCAGGATTTCGATGACGACGTGTGCATCATCGGCATCGAGGTGGCGCGGAGTCTGGAAGATCCGAACTCAAAAAAGGGATCCAAGAGCAGTCATGCAGGCCAGGGCATAGCTCTTGACCCTGCATGACTTTTAGACGGCTTACTCCCCCGGCATCTTCTCTGTTGGCCAGGTCTCCACCCAGGGCAGGCCGTAGGCGTTGAGGTCCTTCATGAAGGGATCGGGATTAAGCTGCTCCACATTCCACACGCCGGGCTGGCGGTACTCCTCAGGATTGGTCAGGAGCTGGCGTGCGGCGATCATGGCAGGCACGCCGGTGGTGTAGCTCACGCCCTGGCTGTTCGTCTCCTTGTAGCAGTCTTGGTGGTCGCAGATGTTGTACACGTAGTAGCGCAGCGGCTTGCCGTCCTTGCCCGTGCCTTCGATCCAGTTGCCGATGCAGGTCTTGCCCTTGGTGTCCGGACCGAGGGTGCCGGGTTCGGGCAGCAGGGTCTTGAGGAACTCGATGGGGATGATGTCCACGCCCTTGTGCTTCACGGGATGGATGCCGGTCATGCCCACGTTCACCAGCACTTCCATGTGCTTGATGTAGGCGTCGCCAAAGGTCATCCAGAAGCGCGCGCGGCGCATCGGGATGTGCTTGGTCAGGGATTCCAGCTCCTCGTGGTAGAGGCAGTAGATGTTCTTCGGGCCGATGCCGTCCGGGAAGGGGAAGCTGCGCTTGATCTCGAGCGGCTTGGTCTCCACCCACTGGTCGTTTTCCCAGTAGCGGCCGTTGGCGGTGACTTCGCGCAGATTGATCTCGGGATTGAAGTTGGTGGCGAAGGCCTTGCCATGGTCACCCGCGTTGCAGTCGATGATGTCGAGCGTGTCGATCTTGGAGAAATGGTGCTTCAGCGCGTAGGCCGTGTACACATTGGTAACACCGGGGTCAAAGCCGCAGCCGAGCAGCGCGGTGAGGCCGGCTTTCTTGAACTTGTCCTGATAGGCCCACTGCCAGTGGTATTCAAACTTGGCCACATCGCGCGGCTCGTAGTTGGCGGTGTCGATGTAATGCACACCGGCCTCAAGACAGGCGTCCATGATGGTGAGGTCCTGGTAAGGCAGGGCCACATTGATGACGACCTCGGGCTTGAAGCTCTTCAGCAGGGCCACCAGTTCCGGCACGTTGTCGGCATCTACAGCGGCGGTCTGAATAGGGCGCTTGAGTTCAGCGGCGATGCTGTCGCACTTGGACTTGGTGCGGCTGGCCAGCATGATTTCTCCGAACACGTCGGGCTGCTGGGCGCATTTATGGACAACAACGCGGCCAACGCCGCCGGCACCGATGATAAGGACTCTGTGGGACATGTGGGGTGGGAAAAGGACGAAATTTGAGGGGAAACGACAAGCCAGCGCCCGAAAAAGGCGGGAGGGCGAGTGTAGCAGACGTGCAGGGAATGCAAGCGACGGAAATGAGGCGGAGAGGGTTCCATCTTCGCCTGCCTGCAAGATGCTGATTTCGCAGCAGTGACTTACTTCTTCAACGGAGGAGGTGTGCTCTCACTCCGAGGCTGCTGCGAAGCGAGCAAGTCCGTCAGCAAGCCACCGCCGGAGGAGGGGACGAGGGTCACGGTGGCCTGACCGCCGATGATCTTCTGGGCTTCCAGCACATCAAACACAGCCTGGGCCACATCGGGGTCGGCTGAAATGTCGCGGAGGGCGTTGCCGACGATTTCGGGACGCACGGCGGCGGCTTTGGCGAGCTCGATGGCGGCGGTTTTTTCGGCGGTGCTGGTGATGATGTTGACCTGGTTGGCGCCGTCCTGCTTGATGGCGGAGGTGACCTGGCGGAGACGGTTCACGACCTTGCTCTCGATCTGCTTGATCATCTTGGCATCGCGGAAGTGCACCTTGCGGATGTACACGCTGCCGAGCTTGTAGCCCCACTCGTGGGACTTGGGCGTCACCTCATTGCGCACGGTGTCGCTCATGACGTGGCGGTTTACCAGCATGTCTGCCAGCGGCATGTTGCTGAGGCAGCGGACGGTGGAGTTGCTCACATTGGCGGAGAGGGAGCCGCTGGGGTCGGTGTTTTTGAAGAGGAAGGAGACAGGATCGCTGACAAACATTTCATACCAGATGCCAATACCCATGGGAGCGCCCTCCTCGGAGTTCACAGGCTGGCTGCGCAGGTAGGTCTGGTCCAGACGCAGGTCCACCTCATGGCATTTGCCCAGCCAGTTCACCAGAAAGGCGGCGGGGCCAAGACGGAGAGGCAGGATGTGCAGGCCGGGCTCATCGATGGTGCCGATGACCTTGCCAAACAGCACGTAAACCTGCGCCCGGCGCTCCTGCACGATGGCGTAGAGCCCGGCGACACGGGCGATCCAGAGCAGCAGGGGAACGGCGATGCTGCAGGCGATGAAAGTACCGGCCGCAGCGAGGAGGAAATTGGAAAAAGCGTCCATAGGATGGGTCTCAGTGTGAGGTTCTGGGTTTAGTCCTTGTGGGTTTCGACGAAGACCTGCCCGGCTTTGTCAAAGAGGGCCAGGCGCACATTGCGCACGTAGGCACGCAGGGCGGTGGTGCCGCGGGATTTCAGCTGGCTTAGCTGGTCTGCCAGACGCCTCAGGGGCTCGACTTCGGCCTGGGCCTTGAGCGTTTCGATCTCCACGGCGCGCTGGGACTGTACGATCTTCTGGTCGGCGCTGGCCTGGGCGAGGCTGATGTCCGAGGAGACCTGGTTGTAGGCGGTGTTGATGGCGGCCAGGGCGGACTCCACTTCAGTCGGCGGATCGATACCGGTGATCAGGGAGGCATCCAGCACGATGCCATAGCGTGCCGAGGAGCTGAGGCACTCGCGGTCCATATGCTCATTGAGGTCGCGCAGATTTTTGCGGATGTCATTGATGGAAATGCTGATGCTGGCGGCGGCGCTGGCGGGCTGTTCTGCCTCCACGCCCTGGGCCTTGGGCGCCTCAAAGGTGGCGATGCGCTCTCGCAGCACGCTGACGAAGTAACCCATGACGTGAGCGTAGGCGTTCTTCACGCCAAAGATGAAGGCGTAGAGATTGCGGTCAGAGACACGGAAACGGATCTGGCCTGTGAGCCCCACATTGAGCTGATCCTTCGTCACGGCCTCAAGGATGCTGCCGGAGCTGTTGGCGCTGGGATCATTGGGGTCCCATGCCATGTTTACGGTGCTGGTGGCCACATCCACTTTGTACACGTGCTCCCAGGGCCATTTGAAATACGGACCGCCCGGCGGGATGACGCGCACCTGCGGGTAGTCGTAGCGCAGCTTTTGCTCCGGGGTGAGGTGCTCTGCCACGGGATCGTCCACCGTGCGGAGACTGCCGATGCGCTGGGCGCGGCCAAAGCTGGTTTTCACCGCGCGCTCGTTTTGATTCACCGTGTAGAAACCTGCGATCAGGTAGCGCATGAGGAACCAGACAATGAATCCGACAAAACAGCCAAAGGCGATGGACATAGGCGTGGTGTGGTTGCTGACTCACAAAGCCTGCGTGGGAATCCCCGGTCTGCCAACTACAAAGGTGAGGCGTGATTTGGAATTTGTGCATGGCCGGGGGCGGCGCTCTTTCGTGCTTGACCCCGGGAGGGGAGAACGGCTACTGCGGAGGCCTGCCATGAAGAAAGCCTGCCTGTCTCTCCTCCTCCTCACAAGCGCCCTGTCACTGATGAGCTGCGCCACCTCCACCAAGCCGCAGCGCCAGCCGGTGGCGGGAGGCGAGCAGCTCTCTTTCCCCAGCCAGCACATCTCTTTTTTTCTGCCTGCAGGGTGGAAGACGATGCCCAAAACCAAGGGGCCAGGACGCCTGCTGGGAGCCGCACGCGAGAATGAAGGCGGCCTGCCGGGTGGGATGGTGTTTGCCCTCATCTCGGTGCCGGAGACCAGCTTTCAAAGTGTGACGGACAAGGCGTTTTTCAAAACCCTGCAGGGTGCATGGACCCGGAAGGGATTCACCAAATTCAGCAAACCCCAGCTCGTCAGGGTGGGCGGACGCGAGGCGCTGCGCTTTGAGGCCCAAAAGCCCGAGGCCCAGCAATCTCTGCTGAACTACACCTTCATCCATCAGGGCCAGATGACCGGTCTGCTCTTCTCGTATTACGGCATGCCCGTCACCAAAGGGCCTGCGGTGCAGCGCATCGTGGATTCCTTCTCGATCTCTCAGTGAGGCAGTCACGGTAATGGTGCTAGGTGACGCATGAGGGCGGCTGGTGGACCAGCCGCCTTTTCTCGTAGTGGGGTGATCGCGACTGTAGCGGTGACTTGATCTGGAAACACATCCAGCGATTCGCACTAAACAAAAAGGCACTGAGACTTTCATCTCAGTGCCTGAATTGTCAGAGCGATTGCAGAGCCTTTAGACGGTCTTGCGCTTGCGCTTGAAGTTGAGGTGGGCTGTGGCGCGCTGGATGGCGGCCATGGCGGCGGCCACTTCCTCCTGGTGCTCGCCAGGCTTGAGTTCTTCAAGGGTCTTCTTGGCGCGTGCGATGGCTTCTTCAGCGGCCTTTTCGTCGATCTTGTCGGCGTCCAGCGCGGAATCCGTGAGGATGCGCGTGATGGAGCCGGTCACTTCGACAAGACCTTCGCCCACGGCCAGTTCGATCGTCTTGCCAGCCTTGGTGATGCGCAGCTCGCCGGGACGCAGGGTGGTCACGAGGTTGCTGTGCGCAGGCAGCACGCCCATCTCACCTTCGTAACCTGGAAGCACGACGGTATCGACCTCGTCTGAATAGACGCGGGCATCTGGGGTGACGATTTCGAGTTTGAGAGGCATGTGGGAAGGAAATGACGAATGACTGACTCAGAATGACGAAGAGGCGGCAGCTTAGTCCTTCTTCACGCTGTCGATGCCGCCCTTCATGTAGAAGTTGGCTTCGGGGACGTTGTCGTGCTTGCCGTCAAGGATTTCAGCGAAGCCCTTGATGGTGTCTGCCACCTTGACGTACTCGCCCTTGGTGCCGGTGAAGATTTCAGCCACGTGGAAGGGCTGGGAGAGGAAGCGCTGGAGCTTACGTGCGCGGAACACGGTGAGCTTGTCTTCTTCGCTGAGTTCGTCCATGCCCAAGATGGCGATGATGTCCTGCAGGTCTTTGTAGCGCTGAAGGACGCGCTGCACGCCACGGGCCACACGATAGTGCTCGGCACCCACGATTTCGGGGGCGAGAGCCTTGGACACGGAGGCGAGGGGATCCACAGCGGGGTAGATGCCCAGCTCAGCGAGGGAACGCTCAAGCACCACGGTGGAGTCAAGGTGGGCGAAGGTGTTGGCCGGAGCAGGGTCGGTCAAGTCGTCAGCAGGCACGTAAACGGCCTGGAAGGAGGTGATGGAACCCGTCTTGGTGGAGGTGATTCGCTCCTGCATCTGACCCATTTCTGCGGCCAGGGTGGGCTGGTAACCCACGGCAGAAGGCGTACGTCCAAGGAGCGCGGACACTTCAGAACCGGCCTGGGAGAAACGGAAGACGTTGTCCACGAAGAAGAGCACGTCCTGGTTCTTCTCGTCGCGGAAGTACTCGGCCATGGAGAGGGCGGAGAGAGCGACGCGGAGACGGGCTCCCGGGGGCTCGTTCATCTGGCCGTACACGAGGGCCACCTTGGAGCCGGGTTCGCAGGTGTAACCGCCCTGGTCGTTCTTCACGATGTCGTGGCCGTTCTTCTTCACCTTGATAACCTCGGACTCGATCATTTCGTGGTAGAGGTCATTACCTTCACGGGTACGCTCACCCACGCCGGCGAACACGGAGTAACCACCGTGGCCTTTGGCGATGTTGTTGATGAGCTCCATGATCACCACGGTCTTGCCCACGCCTGCACCACCGAAGGCACCCACTTTACCACCCTTGGTGAAGGGGCAGATGAGGTCGATCACCTTGATGCCGGTTTCGAGGATCTGAGCGGAAGGGTTCTGGTCCACGAGGGCAGGGGCCGCACGGTGGATGGGGTAGCGCTTCTGGACTGAGGGAGCGGGCTGGTCATCGCAGGCGTCGCCGGTCACGTTGAAGATACGGCCGAGAACTTCTTCACCCACAGGAACGGTGATCGGGCCGCCGGTGTCGGTCACGTCCATGCCGCGCTTCAGACCTTCAGTGGAGATCATGGCGATGGAACGCACCCAGCCGTCACCGAGATGCTGCTGCACTTCGCAGACGAGGCGGACGGACTTGCCACCCTGCTCGAAATTGATTTCGAGGGCGTTGTAGATGGCCGGAAGCTTGCCGGTAGCGGAGAAATCCACGTCCACCACGGGACCGATGACTTGAACGATTTTGCCGATGTTGCTCATATAAAAAATGAAAGGTAAAAGGGGATGGGTGGAAGGGGCTTATTCGAGAGCCATCTTGGCGGTGGTGATTTCGAGGAGTTCGTTGGTGATCGCGGCCTGGCGGAGCTTGTTGTACTCAAGGCTGAGGTCCTTGATCATCTGCTTGGCGTTGTCGGTGGCGTTCTTCATGGCCACCATTCGGCTGGAGTGCTCGGAGGCGCGGGATTCGAGCACCATCTGATACACGGTGTCGTTCACATACTGCGGGAGCACGGTTTCAAAGACCACCTGAGCACTCGGCTCAAACTTGTATTCGAGAGCAGGTCCCGTCGAAGCGGAGGTGTCATGACCAAAGTCACGCTTGCCACCCAGGGTCACCGGGTTCACCGGCAGGAGCTGCTCCACGGATGGAACAACGGTGACGGTGTTGATGAAGTTGTTGAAGACGACCAGCACCTTCTTGTATTCGCCAGTGCGGTATTTTTCCTGAATGAAGCGGCTCACGGCGCGCACTTCAGGGAACTTGGCAGGGTCCTTGATCGGGAAGTCAGCCAGCAGGGTGCGGCGCAGACGGTTGATGGCCTGGACGGCTTTCTTGCCGATGGTGACGTATTCAACTTCGCCTTCGATCTGCGTGGTGAGGAGCTTCTTGAACAGGTTGGTGTTCAAAGCGCCGCAGAGGCCTTTGTCGGAGGCGATGAGCAGGACGAGAGTCTTGTCCCCCTTGCCAGCGGAGAAGAAGGGATGGATGCCTTCTTCAGCGTGCTCCTTGAGATTCACGAGAATCTTGTTGAGCATCTCGGCGTAGGCGCGGCCGTTGCTGGCCTGATCCTGCGCCTTTTTCATCTTCGCGGCCGCGACGAGCTGCATGGCCTTGGTGATCTGGGCCGTGTTTTTGACCGATTTGATACGGCGTCTGATGTCGCGGGTGGAGGGCATCTTTTAAAGGATGAAGGATGAAAAACTCTGAACTAAAACAACTTACTTCCAAGCGGTCTTGAAGTCGTCGAGGGCGGACTTGAGGCCGGCTTCGACGTTGTCGAGGGTCTTCTCGTTGGCCAGCTGGTCCATAAGCTCGGCCTTGCGGGTGGTGAGGTACTCTTCCAGTTTGGTCTGGAATTCCTTCACGCGGTCCACGGAAACGGAGTCAAAGTAGCCCTTCTGCATGGCGTAGAGGGTGCTGACCATGATGGGCAGGCTCTTGGGCTGATACTGCTGCTGCTTGAAGAGTTCCACGATGCGCGCACCGCGGTCCAGCTTGGCCTTCGTGCCAGCGTCCAGGTCGGAACCGAACTGGGCGAAAGCGGCGAGTTCGCGGAACTGGGCGAGGTCGAGCTTGGTGGTGCCGGACACCTTTTTGATGGCCTTTGTCTGAGCGGCGGAACCCACGCGGGACACGGAGAGACCCACGGAGATGGCGGGACGGATGCCCTGATAGAAGAGGTCGGTTTCGAGGAAGATCTGACCGTCGGTGATGGAGATCACGTTCGTCGGGATGTAGGCGGACACGTCACCAGCCTGGGTCTCGATGATCGGCAGAGCGGTCATGGAGCCACCACCGTAGTTTTCGCTGACGCGGCAGGAGCGCTCAAGCAGACGGGAGTGGAGGTAGAACACGTCGCCCGGATAAGCTTCACGGCCGGAAGGACGCTTCAGGATCAGGGACACCTGGCGGTAGGCCACAGCCTGCTTGGAAAGGTCATCATAAACGATGAGAACGTCCATGCCCTGGTCCATGAACCATTCACCGATGGCGGCACCGGCGTAGGGGGCGAGATACTGGTTCACCGCAGAGTCAGAGGCGGAAGCGCTGACGATGGTGGTGTACTCCATGGCACCGGCGTCTTCGAGGGTCTTGATGACGCGGGCGATGTTGGACTGCTTCTGGCCGATGGCGACGTAGATGCAGTAGAGGGGCTTGTGGCCTTTCAGCTTGCCCTGTTCAGCAGCCTTGTTCTGCTGGGCCTGGGAGATGATGGCGTCAACGGCGATGGTGGTCTTGCCGGTGGAGCGGTCACCAATGATCAGCTCGCGCTGACCGCGACCGATCGGGATCATGGCATCGATGCTCATGATGCCGGTCTGCACAGGGACGGACACGGACTTACGGGCAATGATGCCAGGGGCGAGCTTTTCGACGGGATACTGGGTTTCACCCTTCACTTCGCCTTTGCCGTCGATGGCCTGGCCGAGCGCGTTCACCACGCGGCCCAGGAGGCTCTTGCCGACCGGCACGGAGAGGAGGCGGCCAGTGGTCTTGACTTCGTCGCCAGCTTTGATGTTTTCGCCGGAGCCGAGAAGCACGCAACCCACTTCGGTTTCTTCGAGGTTCAGAGCCAGGCCGTACACACCGCCGGGGAACTCGATCATTTCGTTGAGCATCACATCGCTCAAGCCTTCAATCTTGGCTGCGCCGTCACCGATTTCACGGACGATGCCCACATTGGACTTCGTGACGGCGGTCTTGAGGCCGGCGATTTGGGATTCGATCTCCTGGAGGATGTTGCTCATGGTATTACTGGTTTTAAAAAGCTAAGAGGGAAGAGGCGGGGCGGGAATTAAGCGGCGAGGGAGTCAGACAGGGCTTTGAGACGTGCTTTGACGCTGCCGTCCCAGACATCAGAGCCGACCTTCACGCGGATGCCGCCGAGCAGCTCTGGATTGACACTGAAGTCGAGGGTGAGCGGGCGGCCGTACTTCTTGGAGAGGCTTGCCTGGAGCTCGGACTGTGTGGCAGGGGAAAGCGGGGAGGCACTTTCCACAGCGGCACGCTGACGGTCGACTTCGTTGGCCACGAGGCGTGCAAAGGCATCGAGGATGCCGATGTAGCCACGGGGCTTGCTGCCGGCCACGGTGCTGACCACCTTGCGCACGCTGGATTCATCAAGCTTTCCGTTGACCATGCAGGCGCGGAAGAGCTGGCGGGAGGTGCGTCGGGCTTCTTTGGTGATCTTCATGATGGCGAAGCGGCGGAAAAATTAAGCGGAGACCTGGGCGGCGGTTTCCTGGTTGATGCGGGTCTGGTCTTCGGTGTTGAGGACCTTGCCGGTGACACGGCTGGTGGCGTCGGAGACCATGCGGCCGAATTCACGCTTCAGCTGGGACATGAGCTGCTCCTGCTCAAGCTGGGCGGCTTCACGGGCCTTGGCGATGATGGTGTTGGCGCTGGCCACGGCGTCCTGCTGGCGGCGCTCCTGGATGGCCTTGGCGGCGTCGTCGGCTTCCTTCACGATGCGGGCTGCGTCAGCCTCTGCTTTGTCGAGAATGGCCTGGGTGTTCTGCTTGGCCTCAGCGGCGTCGCGGGCGATTTTTTCGAGCTTGGCCTCGCCATCGGCAATGCGCTGGCGGCGCTGCTCCAGCATGGCCAGGATGGGGCCGAAGGCGTACTTCTTCAGGATGCTATAGACCGCGATGAAAATGATGACTTGGGCGAAGAACTTGCCCCAGGCGAGTCCGAAGTCGCCTGCGATTTGATATGCGATGCCTTTGATCTGGTCCATGGCCGAAGTTTGAAGAGAAAAAGGGGAGAGAAGAAGAGAGCTAGCTGCGGCGGGCTGGGACTCAGCCCGCCGCGAAATTCAAGGCTTACTTGCCAAGAATGAAGGACAGAATGCCGAGACCTTCTGCAAGGGCCATGGCGATAATGCCGAGGGTCAGGATGTTGCCGAAAGCGCCGGGGTTGCGGCCGACGGCTTCCACAGCCTTGGAGCCGATGAGGCCCACGCCGATGGCGGCGCTGCCTGCACCGATACCGGTGGCGATGGAACCGGTGACGCCAGCAGCAGCGGCTGCTTCTGCACCGTGAGCGGCGGCGGCCTGAGCCATGGAGATGAGTTCGAGTGTCATAGTCGTGTGTCTAGTTTGGTTTGTTTTGTCACCTGCGTCCACGCGTTGCGCATGGTCCCGCAGGCAAAGTCAGAGATTAGTGGTGGCCTTCCTCTTCATGACCGTGGTCGTCATGAGCGGTTGAGAGCTGGATGTAAACCGTGCTCAGCAGGGTGAACACGATGGCCTGCAGGAGACCAACGAGAAGCTCCATGAAGTAGAAGGGGAAGGGGGCAAGGATGCTGCCCAAGAAACCACCCATGCCGCTCATGGTGTGAAGCACGTTTTCACCGGCGATGATGTTGCCGTAAAGACGGAAGGAAAGAGTGATGGGGCGGAAGACGATGGAGAAGATTTCGATCACGCCGACGAAGAGGAAAACCAGAGCCACCATCATACCCATGATGCCTTTAAGACCGCCTTTGGGGCCGAAGGTGTGGACGATGAAGCCCCAGACACCCACTTCTTTGATGGTGATGTAAAGCCAGACGACAAACATGGCGGCGGCAAGACCGAAAGCGGCATTGAGGTCAGTTGTCGGCGGACGAAGCAGGGCAAAGTGGACTTCCTTGACGCTCAGGGTGCCGGTGCCTTCACCCCAGCCGATGGTGCCCACGCCGGGCAGCAGGCCGAACCAGTTGGAAACGAGGATGTAGATGAAGACGGTAGCCAGCAGAGGGAACACTTTGGGGGCCAGCTTGGCACCCACGATGCCTTCGACCTGACCAAACAAAAACTCGACGATGAATTCAAAAAGGTTCTGAGTCTTGTGCGGAATCAGAGTCATGTTCGTCGTGGCTTTGCGTGCGAACCACAGCAGCAATCCAGTGATGATGGCTGCAACGAAAAGAGACGTGGTGATGAAGCTCAGATTGCTCTCTTTAAAGAACTCCGACGCATAGCTGGGCACGTTCGCGAGCAGCGGCGAGAAGGAGGTTGAGTGCAGAGTCGAGGACAACATGAGGGTAGGGGCTGCCGGGGAGGGCCGGTGTAGGGTCTGGCCGGGATGGCGGGCCTTGTTTTTAGCCACTTGGGAAAAGGGTTCAAGCCCTATTTGTGAAAAATTTCACAAAGTCCGCGTTTTCATGAACTAGCTCGTTTCGCGATCAAAAATTCGGCGCATTTGACTAAATAAAACATATAGGATAATGTGTTCATTTGACGCTATTGTGAGGCTTTGAACAGCTAGGCTCGACATCGCACCTGCTTCATGCGAGCGTTTCGCCAATGTCATCTCATGCCAGTCTTTTCCTGTGCGCTCTCGTTGCGCTGATTTCAGCCCCCGCTGGTGCAGCGGTGAAATCGAAAACACGAGCCCTTTCCGCTGCAGGCAAGCCCAATGTGCTCATCATCATCGCGGATGATCTGCGGGACTATCCAGCGTGGCTGGGAGGTCACCCCCAGTCGGTGACTCCCAACATGGACCGCCTGGCAAAGATGGGCATGCGCTTTACCAATGCGCATTGCAACTACGCTTTGTGCAATCCCTCCCGCACCTCCCTCCTGACCGGGATGCTGCCCTCCTCCAGTGGTGTTTTTGGCAATGAGCAGGACTGGCGGCGCAGCGTGCAGGTGGCCGGAAAACCTACGCTGCCAGAGCATTTCAAAACCCAGGGCTACGCGACGGCTGCGGCGGGCAAGATATTTCATGCCAACCACGGCGGACCAGAGGGGCGTCTGGCTGGCTGGCATGGCGGGCGGCGTGGTTTTGAGCAGGATGCAGCCTGGGGGCTGCGCTTTCCTGAGACGGGGGTGCAGATCCCTGACCTGCCGGTGCATACAGGACAAAACTTCAACGGACTCAATATCTGGCACTGGGACTGGGGTGGCATTCAGGTGGCCGATGAGAAGACAGACGACGGGCAGATCGCGGGCTTTGCCGCCGATTTCCTGGCTCAAAAGCAGAAGAAGCCCTTCTTTCTGGCATTGGGGCTCTATCGCCCACACTCGCCCTGGTATGTGCCGCAGAAGTACTTTGATGCACTGCCACCGCTGGACGCGATCAAGCTGCCTGAGGTGAAGGCGGATGATCTGGATGATGTACCCGCCATCGCCAAGTCACATCTCAAAGAGGGCTACCACCAGCTCATCGTGGAAAAGAACCTCTGGAAAGATGCCGTGCGTGCGTATCTGGCCAGCGTGGCCTTTTGTGATGCCATGCTGGGGCGCATCCTGGAGGCGGTGGAAAAGGGGCCGAATGCGAAGAATACGATCATCGTTTTCACCTCAGACCACGGCTGGTATCTCGGAGAGAAGCAGATGTGGCACAAAGGCAAGCTATGGGAGGTGACGACACGCGTGCCTCTCACGATCCATGCCCCGGGAGTGACTCAGGCGGACAGCGTTTCAGCCCAGCCCGTGGCTCTCATTGATCTGTATCCCACTCTTTGCGATCTTACCAAGCTGCCGCTGCCGGAGCATCTGGACGGCAGCAGCCTCAAACCGCTGCTGCTGGATCCCACGGCCAAGCGCGATCGCCCTGCCATCACCTGCATGGGAGGCGGCAAAAACGCAGGCTATGCCGCCCGTGACGAGCGCTGGCGCTACATCCGCTACGCCGACGGCAGCGAAGAGCTCTACGACCACCAGAATGATCCGCACGAGTGGACCAATCTTGCAGGCAAGCCCGAGCACACGGGACTCAAGGAAAAGCTGGCCTCCTTTTTCCCGAAGGAATTTAAGAGCGCCGAGCGTCCGGCGGCAGAGATCGTGGGAGCGGCCAGTCCTGCGGGGTCGGTGGATCTGGTGCTGCAGATGGGAGATGCGATCCGTGCTGATGAGGCACCGAAAATCCAAGGCAGGGGTGTGTTTATAGACGCGGCGTTTGAGTTTGACCCGCAGGTGGACATGGACAGCACGCTGCTGGCCCAGGGGGACGAGCAGTCCGGCTATGCACTGCACCTGATGGCAGGGCAGCCGACGCTGACTGTCTTTGCCAGCGGGCAGGTCACATCGGTAAGCACCGCCGCCCTGGAAAAGGGGAGGGTGAACCTGCGTGCCCAGATCGAGACCGGCGGCGTGATCTCCCTGGCGGCGCCGGGCCATAGCGAGGTGCTGGGGGTGGCTCCCTTCACCCAGGGATTTCCGCTGGAGCCCAAGGCGGGCCTCTTTGCCGGGCAGAGCTTTGGCATTCTGAAAGCGGCCAAATACCCCAACAGCACGCCCTTTGACGGACAGGTGTACCGGCTGAACCTGACCATCCTGCCGCCGCACGTGGCAACTGCCCCCGCAGCCGCGCCAGACAAAAATCCCTGAGCGTGGCATGAGGGACCATTCACAGATTCCGCACAGCATTCGTGCTGGCCAGAGAGAAGAAGTGGATTAAAGACTCTCCCATTTCCCCAACCATTCATGCGCGCACGCATCATCAAAGACTTCCGTTTCGAGGCCGCCCAGACGCTGCCCAATCTCCCCGGCGAACACAAATGCACCAAGATGCATGGTCACTCCTTCAAGGTGGAGATTGCCGTCGAGGGAGAGGTGGACCCCAAGATCGGCTGGGTCTATGACCACGCGGAAATTTCCAAGGCCATGAAGCCGATCATCGACCGCCTGGACCACTCCTATCTCAACGAGGTCGAGGGGCTGGAAAACCCCACCATCGAATACATGGCCGGATGGCTCTGGAAGAAGCTCGCCCCGCAGCTTCCCGGCTTGTGCGAGATCGTCATCTACGAGACCCCCAGCGCCCGCTGCGTGTTTCGTGGGGAGTTTTGATGCGATCCGCTGTGGCTGAGGCCTCACGCATTGTGAAAATGAAAATGGCCGGGCTGCTGGATGCAGGCCGGCCATGTTATTTTTGATTCAGCAAGCGCGCTCGGTCAGGCTGCGATTACCTTGCGCGCGCGACGGCGGCGCAGGGCGATGAAGGCCAGCCCCATGGCGCCCAGCAGTGCGCGGGAGGGCTCGGGCACGGCGTCCACGTGCAGGGTCAGCGAGTTGGTGCCGACAGTGAACTGACCCGCAAAACCAGCAGGTGTGCTGCCGAAGGAGAGATTGGAAAGGGACAGGCCGGAGACGGAGCCGTAGTTCAGCAGCGTGTAGTCGGCACCGCTGGTCAGGCCACCGCTGTCCACAATGTCAAAGATGGTGGCACCGCCGCCGGTGTAGTTGAGAGAGCCGGTGATGTTGAGGAGGTCGGAGATGCTGCCCAGATCAAAGGCCAGATGAGAGCCGCTCACGAGGCTGAGGCTGCCACCGATGCCAAGTGTGCCCACACTGAGACCAGGGGAAAGGATGCCGCCATTCGCAAGGGAAACGCTGCCTCCAATGCTGCCTGTGCCTTTGACCACGCCACCCGAGTTGACCAGCACAGAGCCGGAACCTGTGGCGCTGCCGGTGGTGTTGGTGACGCTCAGGGTGCCGCTGACAGTGGTGCTGCCGCTGTAGGTGCTGGCCCCGGAAAGGATGACATTGCCACTCGAAATGTCCACGCTGCTGAAATTGGAGATCGCTCCAGCATAGCTGAAGGTGTTGCCATTGCCCGGGTTGATGCTGGCGGTGTTGGTGCCGGTGCCGCCGTCAATATCACCAGTGATCGAGCCACCGGTGATGGTGAGGATGTCATTGCCGCCCTGCAGGTCGATGGCCTTGCCGTTGTCTCCAGTGATGGTGCCTGCATTGCTGAGGGTGTCGTTGCCGTTGCCGGTCTGAATGGCGGCTCCGACCGTTCCTGCGTCGCCTGCGCCACGAATCGTACCACCGGCATTGTTGGTGACAGTGTTGTCAAAGGTGCTGATCATTTTGATCGCGTAGCCGGTGGTGCCCCTGATGAGGCCGCTGTTGGTGATGCTGGTGGCTGCGAAGGCGTTGCCGGAGCTGGAGTTGTCCACCAGGATGCCATGGCCCTCGATGCCGGTACCATCCAAGGCTCCGCCTGTGATCTCTGCACCGGAGTAGTTGATGATCGTGCCGCCGCCAATCGAGACGCCCTCTGGGTGATTAGTCAGGGTGTCTGAGCCCACACCATTGGCACCCAGACCGCGGATGATGCCATGGTTGTAAAGAGTGGTGATGCCGTCCACATCGACGCCATCGCCGTCGCCGACATCGTAGTGGGCGCTGTCGTAGTTGCCGGTGATGGTGCCGTAGTTGGTGACAGTCGCGGATGAGGATGCTGCGGCGGAGCTGAAGTTGTCAATGTTGATGCCGGAGCCGTTGACTCCCGTGATGGTGCCTCCGGCGTTGTTCGTCACGGTCATCGTGAAGGAGTTGACGGTGTCTGAGGCGGCTCCACCTGTGATGCCATGGCGGCCGGAGATGGTGCCTCCATTATTGTTGGTGATCTGAACTCCGGTGTTGGTCTGTGCGTCGATGCCATCGCTGCTGGTGGCTGCATTCTGCGTTGTGACAGCGGAATCAATGATGGGCACGGCCTGGATGGATCCGTTGTTGGTGACAGTGCCGTTCACTCCTGGTCGCACGGCATCCGCCGCCGTGGCCTTGAGCAGGCCTGTTGAGTAGTTGTTGATGGTGCTCGTGCCTGAGGTGATGGCGGCGAAATCCAGAGCCTGGGAGCCTCCTGCCGAGGCATTGAGGGAGATGATGCTGCCGTAGTTGTCCACCGTGACGTTGTCAGAGGCCTTGTTGGCGCGGATCGTGTCGGCATCAGCCGACTGAATCAGAGCCCCGGCGTTGTTGGTGATGGCCATCGTGATGCTGGCAGTATTGAGATCGATCGTCCTTCCGTTGCCTGTCTGGCTGATGGTGCCATTGTTGGTGATGCTGGCATTGTTGCCTGTCACAGTGACAGCCACGGTGGCGCCGCTCACTGTGAGCGAGACGCCGCTGTTGACGACGCCGGTCTGCCCCGATCCGCTGCCCAGCGTCTGGGCGGTGGTGGAGTTTGAACTGATGACAAAGCTCGCCGCTGGGAGCGAGGTGGTCGAAAGAAGGGCAACAATCGAGAATGAAGCTGCGGTGATTTGCCAAGGGTGGGATTTCATGTCAGGAGAGGCTGAGCGCGCCGCCTATGCGCTCACTGCATGCCACTGTCGAAAGCTGCGCGGTGACGATTTTGCCTTGTGGCATTTCTGTTGTTTTTCAGGTGAAAAACCCCGGCGCAGAACGCGTAAAATCTGATCGAACTGTAACATGACTTGCCGCCATGACCGCTTGGCTGTAGTCCGCGCAAACCATTTCCCATGCCGATCCTCACCGAACGCAAAACTCAGCCTCAGTATGATGTCATCGTTGTCGGATCCGGGGCAGGTGGAGGCATGGCGGCGATGATCCTGGCCCTCAATGGAGTGAAGGTGCTCATGATCGAGGCCGGGCGCAATTATGATCCGGTGAAGGAGACGCCGATGTTCAACACGCCCGAGATGGCTCCGCTGCGCGGTGCGGCCACGCCGGATCGGTATTTCGGGTATTATGATGCCACGGTAAACGGCGGCTGGCAGGTGCCCGGAGAGCCCTACACCAACAAGCAGGGGACGGAGGGCGACTTCTGGTGGTGGCGCGCGCGCATGCTCGGCGGGCGCACGAATCACTGGGGCCGCATCTCGCTGCGGTTTGGCGAGTTTGATTTCAAACCCAAGTCCCGCGATGGCCTCGGTGTGGACTGGCCGCTGGGGTATGATGACATGGCACCGTGGTATGACCGCGTGGAGCAGTTGATCGGCGTTTATGGCGAAAATGATGGCATTGCTAATGCGCCGAATTCATCACCTGGCGTGCTGATGCCGCCGCCGAAGCCGCGCGTGGGCGAGCTTCTAGCGAAGAAGGCGGGGCGGAAGCTCGGTGTGCCTGTGGTGGCCGCGCATCGTGCGGTGCTCAGCCAGCCGATGGACTGGAAGAATCTGCCCAAGGTACTCTTCCCGAACAACCCGAAGGCGCAGGAGATCATCGGCAAGGACATGATGTCGCGCGCCGCCTGCTTCTGGGCCACGAACTGCATCCGGGGCTGCAGCATCCGCGCCAATTTCCAAAGCACCACCGTGCTGCTGCCGCCTGCGCTGGCCACGGGCAATCTCGACATCATCACCGATGCGATGGTGCGTGAGGTGGTGATGGGTGCGGACGGCAAAGCCACAGGTGTGCATTACATCGACAAGATCACCCGCCGCGATGCGGTGGCGAAAGCACGCGTAGTCATCCTGGCGGCGAGCACCTGTGAGACCTCGCGTATTTTGCTGAACTCAAAATCCCGTGACAAAGCCGGGCTGGCGAACTCATCCGGGCAGGTGGGGCGCAACCTCATGGACAGCGTCGGCACGCGCCTCGGTGCGCACATTCCAGCCATGGAAGACCTGCCGCCGATGAATGAAGACGGCGCTGGCGGTCTGCACACCTACGTGCCTTGGTGGCTGGTGAATGACCATGCGAAACTCGGCTTTGCCCGCGGCTACCACATCGAAATGGGCGGCGGGCGGCAGATGCCGGATGTGAAGAGTTTTGGCTACCTGGATGCGACCTCGCCAGGTGTGTACGGGCGCAAGCTCAAGGAAGACGCGCGCCGCTACTATGGGGCGCAGTTTGGCTTTTCTGGAAGAGGTGAGATGATTCCAAACAAGGACTGTTACTGTGAACTAGACCCCAAGGTGGTGGATCAGTGGGGCATCCCGGTGCTGCGGTTTCACTGGAAGTGGAGCGACCACGAGATCAAGCAGGCGGAGCACATGCAGCAGACCTTTGCGGCGCTGATCGAGGGAATGGGTGGCAAGGCCAAGCCTCAAAGCGGAGCGGATGCCATCCAAAGACCCGGAGAGATCATCCACGAGGTGGGCACGGCCCGCATGGGGGCGGAAGCCGCCGAGAGCGTGACCAATCAATACTGCCAGACCTGGGACGTGAAGAACCTCTTTCTCATGGACGGCGCCGTCCTGCCCAGCAACCCTGACAAAAACCCCACCCTCACCATCCTCGCCCTCGCCTGGCGCTCCAGCGAATGGCTGATGGATGAGATGAAGAGGGGTAACATCTAACAGAGATCTGTGCCATGCCTGAAAACTCACCCATTTCCCGTCGCAACGCGCTGAAAGGACTCCTCAGTGGTGCCGCAGGCGCCGCCGCTGTGCCGGCCATTGCAGCACCAAACCACACCGAGCCCGCGCCTCCGGTGCATGCCTCGCGTTTTGTCTTTCATGATCCCGACTTCATGCAGCCGCAGAAATTTCCATGGGAAAAGCTGCTGTCTGCCGAGGAGCTGGCCACCACGCAGGCGCTGGCGGATTTGATTCTCCCCAAGGATGAAACTTCGCCCGCCGCCTCGGAGGTGGGCGTGCCGGATTTCATCAACGAGTGGGTGAGCGCCGAATACCCGGTGCATCAGGAGGACCGGGAGACGATTCGCGGCGGTCTCGGATGGCTGAACACGGAGAGCTTCAAGCGGTTTGGAAAACGCTTTGAGGAACTGAGCACGGAACAGCAGGGGAAAATCGCCGACGATATCTGCGGGGCAGGGGAGGTGCGACCGGAGAACCGCGTGGGGGCGGCTTTTTTCAAGCGATTCCGCCAGCTCTGTCTCAGTGGCTATTACAGCCACAGTCAGACCTGGAAAAGCCTCGGCTATGTGGGGAATATCAGCATCGGCGGCCCTTATCCCGGGGTGCTGCCGGAGGTGATCGAGAAGCTGGGGCTGCAGGACGTGGTTTGAGGGGCGGTTTTTGCCTCAAAAAAGACTGTTCTTAAAAGCAAAAAAACCTTGGCTAGCCCCCTCAGCCTGCTAGTCTGAAATGACCTTCATCGAGCACGTTTCCGGAGCGGTTTTTTAGGACGGACTCAGGCGATGGAACACCCCGCAAAGCAACGCCATGTCTGACGACAACACCGACCTCCACAGCACCACCCACGTAGCCGCAACCCAGGCCTACGGCGCAGAGCAGATCCAGCACCTCGAAGGCCTCAAGGCCGTCCGCCTCCGCCCGGGCATGTACATCGGCGACCCCGACGAGCGCGGCCTCCACCACTGCGTGTTTGAGGTGGTGGACAACTCCATCGACGAGCATCTGGCCGGCAACTGCAAAAACGTCAGCGTCACTATTCACAGCGACGGCTCCCTCAGCGTGGAGGACGACGGCCGCGGCATTCCCGTGGAAATGCATGCCAAGGGCATCCCCACCGTGGAACTGGTGCTGACCAATCTGCACGCCGGTGGTAAATTCGGCGACGGTGCCTATGAGTTCTCCGGTGGTCTGCACGGCGTCGGTGCCAAGTGCGTGAACGCCCTGTCTGACTGGTTCAAGTGCGAGGTTTACCGCGACGGCAAGATCTACGCCATCGGCTTTGAGCGCGGCATCACCACAGAGCCGCTCACTGTCCTCGGCGAGCAGGATGAGCCGAAGCGCACTGGCACCAAGATCACCTTCTTCCCGGACGCCACGATCTTCACCATCACCACCACGTTTAATTTTGACCGCCTCCTGGTGCGTCTGCGTGAACTGGCCTTCCTCAATCCCGGCATCAACATCACCGTCACGGACGAGCGCGTCTCCCCGCCACGGCAGGAGGTGCTGCTCTACACCGAAGGTGTGAAGCAGTTTGTGCGCGAGATGGGCGCGGACAAGGACAAGGTGCACCCCGAGCCCATCGCTCTGGCCGGACGCCGCGAGATCATGATCGATGACAAGCCGAAGTTCATCCTCGTGGACTGCGTACTTCAGTACAACAAAGGCCTCAGCGAGCAGACGCTGTGCTTTGCCAATGCCATTCCGAATCCGGACGGCGGAACCCATTACAGCGGCCTCAAGAGCGCGCTGACCAAGGCGGTAAAGCAGTACATCAATGCGAATCCGAAGGCCTTCAAAGACAAGCTGCCAGACATCGAGGGCGACGACTGCCGCGAAGGTCTCATCTGTGTGCTCAGCGTGAAGCTGCCAAATCCGCGCTTCAACTCGCAGACGAAGGTGAAGCTGGTGAACGGTGAAGTGGAAGGCGTGGTGAGTTCCGTGGTCTATGAGGGCCTGCTGCGTCACTTTGACGAGAATCCGGACACCGCCGTCGAGGTCATCAAAAACATCATCATCGCCGCCAAGTCCCGCGAAGCTGCGCGCAAGGCCCGTGAGGCCATCCGCAAGGATGCCATGAGCAGCGGTGGCCTGCCCGGAAAGCTGGCCGACTGCTCCGAGCGCGACCCCGCCAAGACCGAACTGTTTATTGTCGAGGGTGACTCCGCCGGTGGCTCCGCCAAAATGGGCCGCAACCGCCACAATCAGGCCATCCTGCCTCTGCGCGGAAAGCTCATCAACACCGAGAAAGCACGTCTGGAGAAAGTGCTGCAGAACAAGGAAATCCAGACCATGATCACCGCCATCGGCACCGGCATTGGCGGTGACAGCAACGTCGAAGGGTCCTTCAACATCGAGAAACTCCGCTACCACAAGATCGTCATCATGACCGATGCCGACGTGGACGGCAGCCACATCCGTACCCTGCTCCTCACCTTCTTCTTCCGTCAGATGCCGGAGCTGGTGAAGCGCGGCCACATCTACGTGGCGCAGCCGCCCCTCTACCAGGTGACGCGCAAGAAGCGCGAGGAATATGTGCAGAGCGATGCCGAGATGGACGCCATCCTTCTGGAGCTGGGCTCCGGCGAAATCAGCCTGCGCAACATCTCCGACGGCAGCAAGGTGGCGGACGACCGCCTGAAGTCCATTCTGGAGCTGCTCGTCCCCGTGGCCAAGTTTGCCGACATCATCCGCCGCCATGGCGGTGACTTTGAGCACTACCTCCAGGCGCGTGATGAAGCCACCGGCAACCTGCCGCATTACCTCGTGATGATCCGCGAGGGCAATGAGGTGGATGTTAAATACTTCCTGGGCAATGAGCAGCTGGCCGCCTACGCCAAGGAGAACCAGGACCTGCACCTCTTTGCCAAGCCTGCAGCCGCACCCGTGCTCAATGAAGACGGCACCCCCAACATGGCCGCCAACGGCACCGGCAACGGGCATACGCCCAAGTCCAGCCGCCGCGCGCGCCTCATTGAGATCCACGAGGCCCACGGCATGAAGCGGCGCTTCCAGCAGCTCGATGAGCTCGGCCTGCACGTGGACCACTTCAGCAGCCAGGACAAGCCCCTCTTTGAAGTCATCGAAGGCGATGGTGACCACGCCAAAGTCCACCCTGTCTTCAGCCTCCCCGGCATCCTCGACAAGGTCATGGAAATCGGCAAGCGCGGCATGGAGATCAAGCGCTTCAAAGGTCTGGGTGAAATGAACGCCAAGCAGCTCTTCGAGACCACCATGGACCCGAACAAGCGCACGCTCCTGCAGATCAAGCTGGACGAAACCAACGCCCACGAAGCCGAGCGCATCTTCACCATCCTCATGGGAGATGTGGTCGAGCCGCGAAAACACTTCATCGAAGAAAATGCCCTCAATGTGAGAAACTTGGACGTGTGATCCACCTGCGCCGCTTTCTCCACTGATTCAACACCTCAAGTTTTCATTCGATGCAAGATCCCAACATTCACCCCATCTCGGTCGCTGACGAAGTTAAGAATTCGTTCCTGGACTACTCCATGTCCGTCATCATCGCACGTGCGCTGCCGGATGTGCGCGATGGCCTGAAGCCCTCGCAGCGGCGCATCCTTTATGCGATGCATGAGCTGTCGCTCTATCCGCCGAAGAAGCACATGAAGTGCGCGAAGATCGCGGGCGATACTTCGGGTAACTACCACCCACACGGTGAGGCGGTCATCTACCCCACGCTCGTGCACATGGGCCAGCCCTGGGCCATGCGCGAGCCGCTGATCGATCCTCAGGGAAACTTCGGCTCTGTGGAAGGCGATCCTCCGGCCGCCATGCGATACACCGAGGCCCGCATGACGCACCTTGGCGGCACCCTCATGTCTGACATGGACAAGGAGACCGTGGACTTCGTGCCAAACTATGACGAGCGTCTCACCGAGCCCGTCGTTTTTCCGGCAGCCTTCCCGAATCTCATTGTCAATGGCGGCACCGGCATCGCCGTGGGCATGGCTACCAACATGCCGCCGCACAATCTCGGAGAGGTGGTGGATGCCGTCTGCGCGCAGGTGGACAATCCGCAGATCACCATCAGCGAGCTCATGCAGTTCATCCAGGGGCCGGACTTCCCGACGGGCTGCGCCATCCAGGGCACCACTGGCATCCGCGAATACATGGAGACCGGCCACGGTGCCGTGCGCATTCGCGGCCAGGCGGAGGTTGTTGAAAACGGCAATCGCGAGCAGATCATCGTCACCGAGATCCCCTTCAATGTGAACCGGGCCGAGCTCGTGAAGCGCATCGCCGAGCTGGCCAATGAGAAGGTCATCACCGAAATCAGCGGCGTGCGTGATGAGTCGGACGAAAACACCCGCGTCGTCATCGACCTCAAGCGCGACGCCCGCGCCCAGGTGGTGCTGAACAACCTCTACAAACACACCGCGCTGGAGACCAGCTTCTCCATCCACATGCTCGCCATCGACGGCGGCAAGCCGCGCGTCCTCAGCATGAAGGACGCCATCGCCTGCTACATCGAGCACCGCCGGGAGGTCATCATCCGCCGCACCCGCTACCTGCTCAAGCAGGCCGAGTTCAAAGCCGAAAAACTCGAGGCCCAGCTCCTCGCGCTCGGGCACCTGGACGACTTCATCAAGATCATCCGCGACAGCAAAAGCCGCGACGAAGCCCGCGAGCGCCTCAAAGCCTACCACTTCGCCGTCAGCACCGCCGAGCAGCTCGGCATCCTCATCCGTGGCCAGGCCAGCGTGGTGGGAGACAAATATATCTTCACCGACAAGCAGGTGGAGGACATCCTCGAGCTGCGCCTCTACCAGCTCGTCGGCCTGGAGCGCGACAAGATCAAAGGCGACTACGATGAAATCCTGGCCAGCATCCGCGACCTCATGGACATCCTCGCCCGCGAGGTGCGCGTGCTCCAGATCATCAAGGACGAGCTGCAGGCCATCCGCCTGAAGCACGCCACGCCACGCTTCACCCGCATCGAAGCCGCCGAGGGCGAGATCCAGAGCATCGACCTCATCCCGAACGACCCCACCGTCGTCACCATGACGCACCTGGGGAGCATCAAGCGCACCGCCACCGCCGAGTACCGCGTGCAGGGCCGCGGCGGCAAAGGACTCAAAGGCATGGAGACCCGCGAGTCTCAGAGCGAAGACGAGGCCAGCGACTTCGTGGAGCATCTCTTCAGCGCGCATCTGCACGACTTCCTGCTCTTCTTCACCAACACCGGCCGCATGTACGTGGAGCGTGTGTATCAGATCCCCGAAGCCGCACGCACCGGCAAAGGCCGCAGCATCAAAAACATGCTCAACCTCCGCTCCGAGGAGAAGATCGCCAGTGTGCTCATCCTCAAAGCCCAGGGCGCCGAAGACGAGGCCATGTGGGCTGCGGACAAGTATGTGCTATTTGCCACGAAAGACGGCACGGTGAAAAAGACCGCGCTGGAGGAGTTCAAAAACTACCGCAAGGACGGCATCATCGCCATCAAGCTGGATGAAGGAAACGACCTCGTGGATGTGGTGCTGACCGACGGCAACAAAGAGGTCTGCCTCGTCACGCATGAGGGCATGTGCGCCCGCTTCCATGAGACCGGGGACGATCCCGCCTCTCCAAATCTGCGCCCGATCGGTCGTGCCACCGCCGGTGTGCGTGGCATCACCTTGGACGATGGCGACTTCCTCGTGAGCTGCATCACCAACGAGCCGGACACCATGGTGCTCGTAGTGTCTGAAAACGGTCTCGGCAAGCGCACGGCCTTTGATGAATACCGCCTGCTCACCAATCGCGGCGGCAAGGGCGTGACCACCATGAATGTGACCGAGAAGACCGGCAAAGTGGTCGCTGCCAAGGCGGTGCACGACAAGGACGAGCTCATGCTCATGACCACCAAGGGGCAGAGCGTGCGCATCCGCGTGAGTGACATCCGCGAAACTGGACGCAACGCCCAGGGTGTGAAGCTCATGGGGCTGAACGAAGGAGAAACCATCCAGGATGTGGCCACCGTGGTGGCAGATGATGCGGATGCCGCATCAGAGCCGTCTGCCGCGTCCGGCACATCAGATGCCGAAGCTGCGCCCACTCCAGAAGCCCCTGCGGCGGAGTAGTTCAAGGCGTTTCATAACCATTGAGTGCCTGCCATGATGAGTCATGGCAGGCACTTTTGTTTTCGGAGTAAAGCGCGGTGAATTTCGCGATACGAACGCAGCATCCAGCTCGTTGGATGCTGCATGATCCGCCTGACCGCACTCCTGCTGCTGCTTTCCTGCCTGACACTACAGGCTGCATCCGCCAAGCCGAACTTCGTCGTCATCCTCGCCGATGATCTCGGCTATTCCGATCTCGGATGCTACGGCGGTGAGATCGCCACACCAAACCTCGACAAGCTGGCGGCAGGTGGTTTGCGCTTCACTCAGTTTTACAACACCGCACGCTGCTGGCCCACGCGCAGCGTGCTCATGACCGGGCATTACGCACAGCAGATCGGCATGGACCCGCCCTATGGCAAATTTCCTGCCTGGGTGCGCACGCTGCCTCAGAGGCTGGCTCCCCTGGGATATCGCAGTTATCACTCCGGAAAGTGGCATGTGACCAATGCCCCACGCGTCGTTGCGGATGGCGGCTTCACGCACTCCTACCATGTGGCCAAGCAGGACAACCACTTCCACCCGCAGAAGCATGAGCTGGATGACAAACCGCTGCCGGAGCCCGAGGGCCAGTGGTATTCCAGCATCGCCATCGCCGATCACGCCATCGACTTCCTCAAGGAGCACGCCCAGCAGCATCCGGGCACACCGTTCTTCACCTATGTGGCATTCACCGCGCCACATTTCCCGATCCAGGCGCTGCCGGAGGACATCGCCAAATACAAGGACACTTACACACAGGGCTGGCCCAAGACACGCGCGGCACGTTTTGAGCGGCAGAAGCAGCTGGGGCTGGTGCACACCAGCCTGTCTGATCCCGAGCCACAGATCACCGCGCCCAGCGGCAAAGAGAGCGATCTCGAAATCCTCGGCCCGGGCGAGACTCGCCATGCCGTTCCGTGGGACAGCCTCACATCAGAACAGAAGCAGTTTCAGGCCACGAAAGAGGCCATCCATGCCGCAATGATCGACCGCCTCGATCAGGAAGTCGGACGCGTGCTCGCTCAGTTGAAGGCCATGAACGCCTTTGAGGACACACTCATCCTGTTTCTCTCGGACAATGGCGCCAGCGCGGAGATCATGGTGCGCGGGCTCGGGCATGACAAAAATGCCCCCATGGGCGCGGCCGCATCTTATCTCTGCCTTGGGCCCGGCGGCTCCACGGTTTCAAACACCCCCCACCGCCGTCACAAGATCTGGGTGCATGAGGGTGGCATCAGCACGCCCTTCATCGCTCACTGGCCGCTGGGCATCAGCGCCCGTGGAGAGTTGCGTCACACGCCCGGGCATGTCATCGACATCGCACCCACCTTCATCGCACTGGCTGGCGGAGACAGCAGCGCCATGCCGGAAAATGCCCCGCCGTTTCCAGGCCGCAGTCTGGCACCCGCCCTAGCAAAGGATGAGACCATCTCCCGTGACTTCCTCTTCTGGAACCACTCTGGAAACCGCGCCCTGCGTGAGGGAGACTGGAAGATCGTCAGCGCTGCGGACAATGGCGATGCCTGGGAGCTCTATGACCTGAGCACGGATCGCGCGGAATCAAACAACCTCGCAGCAAAGGAACCTGAGCGGGTGAGGGCAATGGCCTCACGCTGGGAGAAGTTGGAGCGTGAATACCTCGCGCAGGCAGGCCCAAAACCAGAACCAAAAAAGAAAGGGAAGGGCAGCAGGAAAGCGGAGGAGTGAGTCGGATCACTTCATCCCGCCGATCTTGCATCCCTGCGCCGGTTCCTGCGGCGCGGGCGCCGGCTTTCCGGAGAGGATGGCATCCAGCGCGTCTCGCAGGTCCTTCGTTGTGGCGGCGCGCTGGCGCTTGGTCGGGCCGAGATAGAGATCATTGATGCGGCCCTGATACAGCGTCTTGCCATCGGGGCCGATCACCACGGCCTCAGGCGTGATCTTAGCCTGCACCTGCTTGGCCAGCGCCTGATCTTTGTCGAGCAGCACCGTGGCTTTCACCTCGGAAAGGATGGCATGCTCCATGGCCACCTCCTTGGTGATTTCGGGATCGGAATGCACGAGATACACCGCCGCCTTGTCCGAATAGTCTGCCGCGATGGCGTTGATCTCTTTGATGAACGACTTCGTGGTGGAGCAGAAGGGGGAGACAAAGAAGAGCACGGAGGCTTTTTTGCTGCCTGCAGCCATCGGATTGTAGGTCTGACCATCGGTTCCGGGCAGATCGAGTGCAGAGCCAAAGCTGGAAAATAGCAGGAGGAGCGTGGCTATGAATCGTGCGGGGAAAGACATCTGTTGGAAACGCTGATTGGGCTGGAGAGCATTCAAAAAACACCCGGTGCTCCACGAAGGAAGCACCGGGTGACACTGAAAACTTATAACGAAGACCGCTCAGGGCATCAGGCCGCAGTCAGCGCCGCCACCGCTGCATCCAGGGAGGCTGCATCCTTGATGCTGATGACCTTCACACTCTTGTCGATCTTGCCCATGAGTCCGGCGAGGGTGGCATCAGGCCCAAGTTCGATGAAGGTGGTGTGCCCTGCGGCAATGAGGTGCTGCATGCTCTCCACCCAGCGGACGCTGCCGGTCACCTGGCTGGTGAGGGTGGCGCGGATCTCCTCGGGCGTGGAGACGGGGCGGGCTTCAAAGTTGCAGACCACAGGAACCTTCGGGCTCTGGATCGCTGCAGTGGCGAGCACAGCAGCCAGCTTGTCCTGGGCGGACTTCATAAGGCGGCTGTGGTAGGCGCCGGCCACGGGCAGAGGGATGGCGCGCTTGATGCCCTTGTCCTTGGCTTTGGCCGCTGCGGCGGCGATGCCTTCGGCGCTGCCGCTGAGCACGATCTGGCCGGGGGCGTTCAGATTGGCCACGTCCACATCGCACTCCTGAGCCAGCTCGCGGATGGCGGATTCTTCGCCGCCCAGCAGGGCCAGCATGGCACCCTTGGTGTTTTCGCAGGCTTCCTCCATAAAGCTGCCGCGCTGGAAGACGAGGTTCAGGCCGGTGGCAAAGTCAAAGGTACCTGCTGCGGCGTGTGCGGTGAATTCCCCGAGAGAAAGACCGGCGGTGGCGGTGATGTTCAGCGCAGGCACCTTGCTCTTTAGCACTTCCAGAATGGCCAGGCCGTGGGCGTAGAGAGCGGGCTGGCAGCGCGAGGTCTTGGTCAGTTCCTCCATCGGGCCCTCGTACATGATGCTGGAGAGCGAGTAGCCAAGGGTGGCATCGGCCTGGTCAAAGAGGGCGCGCACGGCGGGGTAGCTTTCTGCAAGATCTTTGCCCATGCCGACTTTCTGGGCGCCTTGACCGGCGAAGAGGAGGACTGCGTTCATTCGTGGATGCTGGATGCGTGATACGGGGTTCTGTATGAGTGAGGGAGAGCACTGAGCACGGTCAGGGGGACCGGTCAAGCGGTGGTCACGAGGTCGCAGAGGGCCTGGGCCTGGGCTGCGACGGCTGCCGCCAGGAGTTCCGGGCCGCGCTGCATGGCCTCGGCGAGGGGCATGTCCTTGGGTTTGATGGCGCAGAGGAGATCAATTCGTGTGCGCAGCTTGTCTTCGGCCTCGATGGCTCCGGCAAAGGCGGCCACGGGTTTGCCCAGTTCATGCGCCATGTCCGCCACGCCCATGGGCCCCTTGCCATGCAGCGTCTGGGCATCCATGCGCCCCTCGCCCGTGATCACCAGATCAGCTGCCGCGATGCGCTCACGCAGGTGGACGAGATCGGCGATGAGGTCGAAGCCGCTGGTCAGCCTAGCGCCGCAGAAGGTCATGAGGCCAAAGCCCAGCCCGCCTGCAGCGCCTGCCCCGGGGACATCCCGGTGGTCCGCGCCCAGATCACGCTCGGCAACGTCTGCCAGAAACTGCAGGCGGCTTTCAAAGAACTCGAAGTCCGTGACTCCCTTTTGAGGACCATAGATGCGGGTGCAGCCATGCGTGCCGAGCAGGGGATTGTTCACGTCGCAGGCTACCAGGATCTCAGGCGGGGTGAAATCCACCGGCCTCTCGATGCGGGCCAGCCGGTCCATGCTGGCGATGACCGGGTCCAGGACAGTCCCGGAGGCATCCAGAAACCGGAATCCAAGCGCAGCCGCCATGCCGATGCCCGCGTCGTTGGTGGCACTGCCGCCTATGCCGATGACGATGCGCTTTACCCCGCGCTCCAAGGCATCCTGCAGCATCAATCCTGTGCCCCACGTGCTGGCCGTGGCAGGATTCAGCGGCAGATCGCTCACCATGGCCAGGCCGGAGGCGGCGCTCATTTCCATCACGGCTTCGGCTTGTCCCGCCGAGGTGGCGAGTCCATAGCGGGCGGTGACGGGGCGGCTTTGCGCGTCAAAGGTGGCAGCCTCACACCACTCGCCATTCAGGGCGGTCACCACAGCCTCGGCGGTACCCTCGCCGCCATCGGCTATGGGGCAGAGATCGCAGGCTGCTTCGGGGAGAGTCTGGGCCAGAGCCGAGGCGATGGATTGGGCGGCCACAGAGGCCGGGATCGAGCCCTTGAACTTGTCGATGGCGATCAGGATGCGCATGTGCGCGCACCTTGGCGAGCACATTCCAGGCTGCCAAGCAGGGGTGTGTTTTGAATCGCTGCCAGTGGCGTTGGAGGGGTGTCAGGGAATTGTAAAAAACCTTGAATAGACCTTGATTTAACAACGTAATTATTATTAATTTTATAGTAATTATGTCTCTGGCAGCCTTGGCAGACCTCGATTCGCCGCTGATCGCGTCACGCCCCGACGACCCCGCAATTGAGGGGAAGACGGTGGCCGTGCCTGCGCCCACGAGGTTTGAGCAGGAGCAGATGGAGCTGAATCTGCGAAACGCCCGAATGGGGGCCTGGTTTGTGATGGTGCTGGTGCCATTGTGCAGCTTTCTGGACTGGATGGCCTACCCTGACAGTTACTGGCAGTTTCTGGTGCTTCGTCTGGCCTGTGCGGCCAGCTGCGTGCCTCTGCTGCTGGCGCTGAACCGCTCCCTAGGGCGGAGGTATTGCCGTGCCTATCCGATCATCCTGCCGCTGCTTCCGGCGCTGATGATCTGCTTCATGATCTATCTCAGCGGCGATCCTGGCTCAGGCTACTATGCGGGCCTGCTGCTTTGCATCGTGGCCACGGCCTTCGTCTTCCACTGGACGTTCCGGGAGATCGGCATCACGCTCGGTCTTGTGGTCGGTGCATACTTTGCCGCCACGCTGCCAAATCTCTTCACCACGAACGATCCGCGTGCTCTGGGCATTTTTGTCAACAACACCGGCTTCCTCCTGCTGCATTGTGTGGTGCTCTACGTGGGCAGCCGCCAGCACCATGCGATACGCCTGCGGGAGTTTGCCAACCGCTGCAAAGTGGAAGATCAACGCGAAGAGCTGGCAGCGCGTAATGAAGAGCTGACTGCCACGCTGAAGCGTCTGCGCGAGACCGAGGCACAGCTGGATCAGAGCGAAAAGCTGGCCTCCATCGGCCGCCTCAGCGCCGGGATCGTGCATGAGATCAACAATCCGCTGAACTACGTGAAGTCAGCGATCTACCTGCTGAAGAAAAAAGGCCGCAATCTGCCTCCTGAAATGGCGGAGAGCTTCAACAGCATCGCCGAAGACATTGGTGAAGGCATCGACCGCGTGAGTGCCATCGTGTCCGACCTGCGCACCTTTGCACATCCGGAAAATCGTGGCTCCCGCCCGGTTGATCTGCACGAAACCACCCGCAAAGCCCTGCGCTTGCTGGCCAAGGAAATCGGAGACCGTGGCGTGGCCCTGCTGGACGAGATTCCTCCGGGCACCATCGCTCAGGGAGATGAAAACTACCTCATCCAGATCCTGCTCAATCTGGTGCAGAACAGCCTGGATGCGCTGTCCGGCCGGCCGGCACCGACCATCTGGCTGAAGGCTGCCACCACTCCCCACGGGGTGGATTTGATCGTTCTGGACAACGGCATGGGCATTCCCAAGGAGAACCTTTCCAAGATCTTTGATCCGTTTTTCACCACCAAGCAGGTGGGGCAGGGCATGGGTCTGGGCCTGAGCATCTGCTTCCGCATGATCCAGCAGATGGGCGGCGAAATAAAGATCGACTCACTGGCGGGCAGCCACACTCAGTTCACGCTGAGCCTCAAGAAACCTGATCACACCTGAGGCCCAGTTCATGACCAACCAGCTGCTGTCGCCATATCACATTCTCTACGTCGATGACGAAGAGAAGGCGCTGCGCTATTTCAAAGAGATCTTTGGCGACGAGTACACCATCCATACCGCCACCAATGCGATGGACGGCTACCGCATTCTGCAGACCTACGGCCCGCAGATCGGCCTGCTGCTCACGGACCAGCGCATGCCCGGCCCCAGCGGCGTGGAGCTCATGGAGCATGCCCGCAAGCTCAACCCGAATCTGGTGCGCATTCTTGTCACGGCCTACACGGACTATCAGGCGGCTGTGGATGCGGTGAATTCCGGGCGCTGCTTCCGTTATCTGCACAAGCCTTGGGATCCCGAGGAGCTCAGCATGGTGCTCAAGCACGCTCTGGACTACTACCACGCTCTCATCGAGCGCGAGCGCCTGCTCGCTGAAAAGGCGGATACCGTGCGCAGCATGCTCTCGGCGGACAAGGTCTCCGGCCTGGGCATCCTGGCGGAAGGACTGAACCACCACCTGCGAAATGCGCTGACGGTGGTGCGCGCCTTCATCGACCTCGCGCCCATGAAGCTCATGGAGGAGATCGGCGGCTCGCATCCGCGCGACCCTTCTTTCTGGATCGATGTGCAAAACCAGGCGCAGTCGCAGCTCGAGCGCATTCAGTCCATGCTGGCCCGTCTGGCCGAAGCCTCCCACTCCAAGCAGCTGGACCGTGTGGATCAGTGTCATCTCAAGTCCGTGCTCAATGAGATGGTGGAGCTCTTCGGCCCGCAGATGACGGAGAAAAAGCTTCAGATCCTGGTGGATGTGGACGACACCCTGCCGCCGCTCATCGTGCATGGCGCACGCTTTCGTCAGATGTGGCGTCTGATCTTCATGGAGGAGCTCACGCACCTCAGCGCAGGAGACAGCATCCACATCAGCGCCAAAGCGGAACGGGATGCCCGTGGTCGCACCCACGTGACCATGTATGTGCGTGACAACGGCATCTGGGAAGGCACGGACAAACCCGTGAACCTTTTTGATCCCTTCTACACCCGCAGCCGCAAGCCCGATGATTTCGGCGTGAACATGATGGCCTGCTACGTCACCATGCATCTGCACGGCGGCAATGCTGAGGCTCATCACCTGGAACCGCGCGGACTGGAGCTGAAGCTCACCCTGCCGCTGGACAACGGCTTTGAACCCAAGCAGGAAGAAGACTTCTTCCACACCCTCCTCACTCACGAGAAACGCTGGAAGCAGCGCGATGAAATGGCGGCAGCTTGAGGTGAACTGGACATGAAAAAGGCGGCCGGGTTTCCCCAGCCGCCTTCAAAGAAGCCCAGTTGCAATGCAACCGGGAAGAGCAATCAGCCGATCACCTCAGGCCATTCCGTGTGGAAGAACTGGCCTTCGGGCTTGTCCGTGCGCTCATAGGTATGAGCGCCGAAGAAGTCGCGCTGGGCCTGCAGCAGGTTGGCGGGCAGGCGTGCAGCACGGTAGCTGTCGTAGTAGCCGAGGGAGGCGGAGAAGGCGGGGACGGGGATGCCGTTCAGGGTGGCCAGGGCCACCACTTCGCGCCAGTTCTGCTGGGTCTGGCTCAGCACGTCCTTGAAGAACGGGTCGAGCATCAGGTTGGCCAGGTTGGAGTTGGTGCGGTAGGCGTCCGTGATGCGGTTGAGGAACTTTGCACGGATGATGCAGCCCCCGCGCCAGATGGCGGCGATACGACCCAGGTCCAGGCCCCAGTTCTTCTTCTCGCCCATGGTCTTGATCAGGTCCAGGCCCTGGGCGTAGGAGATGATCTTGGACGCATAGAGGGCGTCGTGCACCTTCTTCACGAGTTCCTTCTTGTCCGTGGTGATGTTCACAGTCGGGCCCGTCAGCTGGGTGCTGGCGGCCACGCGCTGCTTCTTCTGGGAGGAAAGGATGCGGGCCTCCACGGCGGCGTTGATGGTGCTGATGACGACGGCGTTTTCAGCGGCGTTGAGCAGCGTCCACTGGCCGGTGCCTTTCTGGCCGGCCTTGTCCACGATGAGCTCCACGATGGGCTTGCCGGTTTCCGGGTCCTTCTGCTCCAGGGCCTTGCCGGAGATCTGGATGAGGTAGCTGAGGAGGTCGCCTTCGTTCCACTCATTGAAGATGGCGGCCATCTCGTCGGTGGTGAATCCAGCGTTCTTGAAGATGTTGTAGGCTTCGCAGATGAGCTGCATGTCGCCGTACTCGATGCCGTTGTGGATCATCTTCACGTAGTGGCCGGCACCGCCGGGGCCGATGTGGATGACGCAGGGCTCTCCATCCACCTTGGCGGCGATGGATTCAAAGATGGGCTTCATCACCTCCCAGGTGCTGGCAGGGCCGCCGGGCATGATGGAGGGGCCTTTGCGGGCGCCTTCTTCACCGCCGGACACGCCGGCACCGATGAAGCGCAGGCCTTTTTCCGTGAGGTAGGCGTCGCGGCGCTCAGTGGTCTGGTAGAAGCTGTTGCCGCCGTCGATCACGATGTCGTCCTTGTCCAGCAGGGGAATGAGCTGCTCGATCACCGCGTCCACGGCATCGCGGTCGCTGTCCTTCACGGCGGTGGATTTCACCATGATGTGGATCTTGCGGGGAGTGGCGAGGCTCTGTACGAACTCCTCCAGGGTGTGGCAGCCCACCAGGGCCTTGCCGGGGTGCTTGGCCACAAATTCATCCACCACGCTGGTGGTGCGGTTGAATACGCTCACCTGAAAGCCGCGGCTTTCCACGTTGAGAACGAGGTTCTGGCCCATCACAGCAAGGCCGATCAATCCGAAGTCACTTTTTTTGCTCATATTGTATTTAGGGGCCGCAGTCATACCCCCCCGCCCACGTTTGGCAAAGGAGATTTTCCTCATGTCGGCCATGAGCGGGATTGATGGAAAATGGCACGATTGAGCTGTCGAGCCTCCCCGGAGCCTTCGGGCAGCCCTGCCGGCACGCGATTACACCACATCTTTCATGCAGTATTGCAGCGCCAGAACGAAGGAAAATGGCTCATTGCGGGGAGTTCTCAGCAGGCAGGATTTCGGCTGGTCTATGAGGCGCCAAAGTGGCCCCTGTGGTGACGAAGGCGCCTCCGGACTGGTGGTCACCGCTTCACACCCGCGTCTGACGCATTACGAAAAACCTGCTCAAACGCGCGCATGCTTGAGCCGTCTGGCGTACCAGGCGTGTATCATTCCCGCCTGGAAAAACTGAACCGGTGGGCCAAACCCTCCATCGCTGATGATATCTCGTGTTTTCTGCGGTGGCAGCACCGCCACGTCACGTCTGTAGGTCTCGCGCATTTTTTCAATCTCTTCCGGAAGAGCAATGGAGCCGCTCTCCCGCATCATCCGAAACCAAACCTCCAGCAGCCCCGTGGAATCCGTGTCGCCGGAAAGATCGCCGGACAGGTCCGAACTCACCAGCATGCCCTCTGGGTGCAGACGTTCAGCGATGCCCCTGAAGAATTGCGACCGGGCCGATGGATCAAGGATGAACTGGGATACAAGAAACGCTGTGGCGGCATCGAAAGGATCTCCCGGCGGCAATGTATCGAGATAGCCCGCATGAAAGGCGCAGCGTGCGGTGAGTCCATGCTCCTCCGCCCGTTGCCGCAGGACATTCAGCATGGCCACAGAGGGCTCCACTGCAGTGAAGTGCCACCCCGGAAACTTTGGGGCCAGATGCAGGATTTCGGCTCCGGTGCCTGCACCCACGCATAAAATTCGCGCTGTCTGGGGGAGTTTCGAAAGCACGGCGCTTGTGAGCAGGTGCAAGGCGCTGTTGATGGGGGCCAGCCGGCTCCACTTCTCGTCATACGTTGCTGCCTGTTGATCAAAGATGGCGGTGATCTGTTCTTTCTGCATGGCGCGAATGTGGACTGCCTGAACCCGGTGCGGGTTAGCCATAGTAAACGGCTCACATCCCGCCATGGGCGAAACATTCTCAGTGTCTCACGAAAATCCTAATGGGATGATGCCCACCTCATGCCAGTATCCCCTTCGCCACCTCGCCGCTCACATCCGTCAGTCGGAAATTTCTTCCCGCATAGCGATACGTCAGCCGCTCGTGGTTGATCCCCAGCAGATGCAGCACCGTGGCATGCAGATCATGCGTGCCGATGATGCCCGTCTCCGCCTTGTCCCCCATCTCATTTGTGCTGCCGTACGTGAAGCCTCCCTTCACACCACCGCCCGCCATCCACATGGTGTAGCCGCCACCATTGTGACCACGCCCATTGTACGGCTCGTTGTCGTATCCGCTGCCACGCCCAAACTCACCGCCCCACATAATGAGAGTGTCCTTCAGCATGTCCCGCTGCTTCAGATCCGCGATCAATCCCGCGATCGGCTTGTCAATCGAAGTGCACTGCCGCGCTAGATTGTCCCGCAGCCCGTTGTGATGATCCCACCCCGGCGAAGTCAGTTGGATAAACCGCACGCCCTTTTCCGCCATTCTCCGCGCCATCAGACACTGCGTGCCAAACCGTTCCGTAGCTCCGTCATCCAGGCCGTACATCTCGCGGATGTGCTGCGGCTCCTTGTCCAGATCCAGCACCTCCGGCACGCTCGTCTGCATCTTGTACGCCAGCTCATAGCTCTGGATGATTCCCTCGATCTCCGGATTCCCCGGATCACCGCTCAGCAGCTTGCGATTCGCCTTTTGGATGAACTCGATCTGCTTCCGCTGCTGCGCATCGCTCAGCCGCCCATTGCTCAGGTCAGGCACACCTCCACCACCTGTGCTCAGTCGCGTTCCCTGAAACGTTGCAGGCAGAAATGCCGAGCCATAGTTCATCGCCCCGCCGTTATCCGCCGCCGGATTGATCGTCACAAACCCCGGCAGATCCTCCGCCACCGTGCCGAGTCCATAAACAATCCACGCCCCCATCGAAGGCCGCACAAACGTCTCACTCCCGATGTGCAGCGCCACCGTCGCCATCTGATGCGCATTCGTGCGCGTCTGCATCCCGTTCAGCAGGCACAGCTCATCCGCATGCTTCGCCAGCTCCGGAAACGCCTCCGAGATCATGATCCCGCTCTTCCCGCGTGGCTTGAACTCAAACACCGAGCCCATGTACTTCTGCACCTTGTCCGCCTCCGCCTTCGCCAGCTCCGGCTTGTAATCAAAGGTGTCCAGATGACTCGGTCCGCCCTGCATGAACATAAAGATCACCCGCTTCGCCCTCGCCGCAAAATGCGGCTCCTTCGGCGCCAGCGGATTGATCGTCTTCGGCGGCGCCGCAGCCCCCGCCCACTGCTGATGCAGTGCATTGAACGCCAGCCAGCCGAAGCCAGTGCTGGTGGATTGGAGGATGGTGCGACGGGTGGTCATCACTGCTTCGTGCTGGGTTGAGGTTTTCTGGATTCAGTCGGGAACGGAATGCGCGTCAGCCTGCCTCCTCTTCGTTGTTCTTTGGGCTTCCAGTCGGCCTGAGGCGAGCGGCGAATGATGCTCCAGCCTTCTTCTGCATCAAAATCAAAGACCACATTCTCCCCTCCATGTCCTTCTTCAATGTCGATCACCACCAGCGAATCCTCGAAAATTTTCATGTGTGTCACGAGCAAGGTGTGTTTTTTCAGTTCCGACAGCAAATACGGATGCAGGTCCGTGGCTTTGATCGCGAGCATCAGTTTCTGAACCTGCGGCGGCCATTGCGTGAAGGTGGAGTCCCAGTCTTCATCCTTCATGGAGAACTTGGTCTGCGCTTCCAGCCCGCTGGTTAGGAGCACAGCACACATCATCAAAAGGGCTCGTTTAAAAAGAGGATTCATATCGCAGTAAATTAAAACACATACCTGAACTCCGCCGTCCCCAGCAGCGCCTGCACCAGTGTCTGCATGTCCAGCTCAGCCGCATCACGCACCTCCTCGCTCGAAGGCTCCCGTCCCAGAACCAGCCGATAGACCGCCTTCACATCCTTCCCGGCTTTCCTCGCGGTCTCCTCCGCCAGTTCCTCCACCATCGGGTTGTTCATGAAAAACAGCGCCTGCGGAGCCACCGTCGTCACATCGCGCTGTCCCTTGATCTGCGTCGGTCCCGGGAAATCAAACGTGCTGAAAAGCTCCGGCACATTGTCCCGCACCACCGGCAGATAGATCGTGCGATACGGATCATCCACACTGAGCAATCCACGCGTCAGGCCATGCCGCCCCTTGCCGCCCGTGCCCGCCACCTGGATGCCTTCGGGCCGGTCAAACGTCAGCTTGCCCGCCAGTTGCAGCAGCGTGTCGCGCAGCGGCTCCAGCTCCAGTCGCTTCGCATTCATCCTCCATCGCAGTTTGTTCCCCGCATCAGGATGCTCAGGATTGCCCGTGCTCGCCAGCCGGTACGTCCTGCTCAGCATCATCGCGCGGATCATCTTCTTCACCGACCACCCGCCTTCCACAAACCGCACCGCCAGATGATCCAGCAGTTCAGGATGCGTCGGGTCACTCCCCGTGATGCCAAAATCATCCACCGTGCGCACGATGCCTTCACCAAACAGATGCTGCCAGATGCGGTTCACCGCCACGCGAGAGGTCAGCGGATGCGTAGCCTGCGTCATCCACTGCGCCAGTTCCAGCCGTCCCGAAGACTTTGCAGGAATCTTCGGCAGCGGGGGCAGGGCAGGCATTCCCATCTGCCCGCGCTCAGGCGCCGCCTTGCGATCATGCGGATCTCCACCCACCGCCAGTTCGCAATCCTTGATCTCACCTTCGATCACGCCCATGCAGAAATGCGGGTCCACATCGTAGCGGATCGTCGTCTTCGGATTTCCCAGCGCGCGGATGTCATCCATCGAGTGAATCCCCTCCGGCACCTTCGCAGGCGGGCCCACCGGCTCATCCAGCTTTGTCGGCAGATCCACCAGCATCTCCGGGTCCACATAGCCCGATCCGTTCATGTCACTACGATTCGCCTGACCCGGCAGCGTGCGGCTGCTGTAAAAAATGCCCGCCAGCGCATAATAATCCTTCTGGCTCAACGGTTCCGTCTTGTGGTCATGACACCGCGCACAGCTGATGGTCAGCCCCATGAACGCACGCGACACCACATCGATCTGGTCATCCACCTGATCCAGCACAAACTGCTCATAGTCCCCCTCCTGCAAATTCACGCTTCCCAGCGCCAGCATGCCTGTGCCCACAATCTGGTCACGCTTCTGCAGCACCGTTGTCGCTGGCAAAAGATCTCCCGCAATCTGCTCCGCCACAAATCGGTTGTACGGCTTGTCCGCATTCAGCGAGTCGATCACCCAGTCACGATACTTCCACGCATACGTAAACGGCGCATTCCACACCCGCCCCACGCTGTCTGCATACCTCACCACATCCAGCCAGTGCCGCGCCCACCGTTCGCCGAAGCGCTCCGACTGCAAAAACGCATCCACCACCTTCGCAAACGCCACCTCATCCGGAGCCGCATCCTTCACAAAACGCTCCACCTCCTCCTGCGTCGGCGGCAGTCCGCGCAGATCAAACGACGCCCGCCGGATCAGCGTCAGTCGCGACGCATCGCCAATGGGATGCAGATTCTCCTTATCCAGCCGCGCGAGGATAAACCGGTCCATGTCATCCCTCGGCCACGCCCCATCCTTCACCACCGGAACCACCGGCCTCATGATGCGCTTATACGACCAAGGCGTCTCGTTCTCATATTTCTCAGCCGCTTGGATGGCCATGCCGCAAAATGCTGCCGAGACAAAAATGGCGCAGATGCTCTGCGTGGGCATGAGATGAGCGCGACAGCGTCCTGGAGTGCGCCGGTCCTCCGGCGCCTTCGAGCGTCCAAAAACCTTCGCAAAGCTCCGCCGCATACGCGTCCCACTGCACATCATAGTCTTCATCTGCCGCCTCCTTTCGCCTTCAGCCACGCGCACAGCGCCTTCACATTCTGCGCAAAGTCCAGGCTGTAGATCACCCCGCCCGCAGGCCGCGTCTTCTTCCCGCCCGCATCGCGCATCCATCCCCGCTCTTCATCCGTCACGCGCCACGAGCCATCCGCCTGCTGCTCTTTCAAAATCGTTCCGATCTCCTCCTCCGTTGGCGGCGATGACCATCGCTCTTTCTCCACCCGTGGAAAAACAACACGTTCACCGCGCTCGATCTTCTGCCTGAAAGACTCCAGCGCCGCCAGCTCGCTGTCCCATTTCCATCCATAATTCGACGAGGCCTTCATGTCCGAATACGTCAGCACAAACCCCTTGCCGCCCTCGCCACGCTCAAAGTACAGCGGCTTGTTCGTCTGCAGCTCATAGTAGCGCGCGATCCTCCCGTCTGGCAGCAGCGACTTTCGCAAATACGCCAGCGCCCTCGGCAGTGGCTCCAGGTATTTCTTCTCACCCGTCGCCGCCGTTAGCTTCAGCAGTGCCCACATGGCGGCCTGGCTTTCGCGCCCGCAGATCGCACTCGGCTCAAAGGCCCGGCTCCACGCCGGATGCATCTCCTTATCATACTGCTGCGCCCACGCCGGCTGCGGGTCAGGCATCTGCGCCGTGATGAGAAAATCCCCGCCACGCTTCGCCGCCTCCAGATACCTTGCATCACCACGCAGCTGCCACGCCAGCAGCAGTGTGCTCATCAGCGTCGCATGCGTGTTGTCATTCAGCACATAGCAGCCGGTGAAATCCTTCGGCCACTTGCGCGGCCAGTCAGCCGGATAACTCCCCGCCTTGATCGGATACATCGCGGTCGTCGGTGGCGCTTTGGGAAAGCTGTCCCAGTTCGCACTCCATCCACCCGCCGGATACTGCGTCGCCAGGATCGCGCTCAGCGCATAGTCAGCCGCCTCCTTGATCTCCGCATCCTTGCCACCCAGCGCATGATCCACCCGCACCAGCAGCCGCGTGGCCGCCTGCGACACATCATCATCAAAGGTTGAGTAGTTGTTCTTGTTCGCGTGCTTCCTCCACACATGCCACCCGCCTTCGCACTCCGGTACCTTCCTGCGCTCGATCAGCCTGCCATTCACGTCACGCCGGTAAAGATGCTTCTCCCGATCCTCCTCAGAAAAGTCCCCCGAGTAATCCCATCCGCCCGACACCAGTTGCGTGCGCGCCACCGCATGCGCCGCCTCCACTGCTGCAGCCAGGCACTTCTCATCCTTCGTCACCTCATACGCATCCAGCATCGCCATGCCCACCGCAGGCGTCCCCGGCGGCTGAATCCAGATCGTGTCCTTCCCCGGAATCCCTTCGGCCTCCTTCAGCGTGAAGTCCGCACTGTAACGGTATACATAGCCGCCGTGCATTGCGGCGTGGGTGTGGTAGAAGCGCACCGCTTTGTTGACCGCTGCAGATGCTTCTTGAGGTGAAGCAGCCTGCGTCGTCGGCAAAAGAGCGAATGCCAAAATCAGAATAATGAACGAATGAATTCGCATGACACGGATGTTGTGTATGCTTGTTCTTGTTAGGGAAGTATTCTTTTTTTCTGTGGCGGCGGGGTCCGATCCAAGGCCGTAAGGAGAATGGAAAGAGCCATGGAATCAAAAAAATCAGATTCAGACTCGCCTCGATTGGCAGGGTTCATTAATGATTCACGCCTTTGATCGGAAAGATTTTGATCAGCCCATTTTGATAGCAATTCAATGGCGGCCATCTCGTCCTTGCTCCCGATGGGCAGTATCTGGGCATTGGGGTTCAATGGATGTTCAGCGTTTAAAAAGATGCGGCGTTGATGAGGCGGTGTTGGGATCCGACAGTCCAGCCCTATCAATCTTGCCGGGCTCCCATCGTCGCATTCAAGTTGTATAAAACGAGTGCCTCCATCTCCGCAAATGCCTGCATTTATGATGTGCATGATGTTTTAACCAGCTTGTTACTCGGCCTGAATGCTCACATTTTTATTCCCGTTATCTCGCACAGCATCCATCGTGTTGTGTATCGCGCTCATGGGCACATCACCTTCACCCGTGATCACCACCTTCGCTCCCGCATGATCCGGCAGAAAGCTGTGTAGGTGGCCTCGCAGCCGGTTCATCGCGATCTCCTCACCACTCACCACCACGGCCTCACCGCCCTTGATCACGCGCATCGTGATCGTCTCACCAGAAGCCCTGGCAGCCTTGTCGCCATCACGTGCGCTGGTCTTGCGAGTGCCTTCACCATCACGCTCTCCTGTCGTGCGCGGCTTCTCCCCATCGCGTGCACCCGTCTTCCTCGCACCCTCTCCGTCACGCTCTCCTGTGCGCGGTTTTTCCCCATCGCGCATGCCGGTCTTGCGTGCGCCATCGCCGTCACCGCTTCCACTGCGCGGCTTTTCGCCATCACGAGTGCCAGATTTGCGCGTGCCGCCATCGCCTTCACGCATGCCGGTGGCCTTCGTGCTGCCACTCTCTCCTTCACGGGCTCGCGCTGGAGTGTCAGCCTCCGGTTCATTCGTGGTTGCCTTGGGCGATTCCGCCGCAGGCGTGCGTGCTCCCTCCCGCGTGCGCACCTTCTCAGGTGCTTCTTTTTCCACCGCACGCGCGGTGGTGAAGGAATAACTCACCAGCGCTCCGAGCATGATGGTGAGCAGGGCTTGCAGCACAGGCTGGCGTGTGGTTGGCTGGGCGATCATGAGGATGCGTTGGCGCAGGGCGGGGTGGTTGCGCACACAAGGGGCCAGTCCTGCCATGGCCGGCGGTGCGAAAAATGTTTCCTGAATGCGCAGCAGTGTGTGCCCGTAGTCCAGCCGTTCGTTGGGAGAGAGCAGCGCCAGCGCGCCCGCATCGCAGCGCAGCTCGCGGTCCGCCTGAAAGCGCGACACCACGAGCCACACCAGCGGGTTGAACCAATGCAGCGCCTGCACTGCCACGGCGGCCCAGTTCCAGATCAGGTCATGGTTTTTGATGTGCAGCAGCTCATGCAGCAGCACATGGCGCAGGCTGCCTTCGTCAAAACGCTCCTCCCAGTCCTCCGGCAGCAGGATGCAGGGCCGCATCAGCCCCACCAGAGCTGGCGTTGTGCCTGCGGGCATCAGCAGAAGACGCACCGGTTGCTTCACCCCGGCTTTCCGGCTCAGGCTCGCCACGAGAGCGCAGAGCAGGGGATCTGCCGCCTGCGGTCTGCGGCGTAGCGCGCGGTGAAAACGCTGCTGCCGGTAAATCGCTGCCAGTAAAACAAACAGGCCGCCGCTCACCCACAGCCCCAGCGCCAGACTGACCCCGCTCGAAATCACTGAAGACGCTGTTGAATGAGACACCACTGGTGCAACAGACTGCACCTTTACGGAAGCGGCAGCGCCCGCCTCGTCCGCCACATCAGGCTGCGTCATGACAGAATTACCAGCAGAAACATCCGCGCTTGGCTGAAACCACGCCCCCAGTCCAAACCCCGCCGGGATGAAGGCAGGTAGCATCAATTTCACTCCCACCAGCATCCACAGGCCGATCCGCCACGCCGGGCTCAGTCGCATGCCCAGCATCAGTCGCAGTCCCAACACCGCCAGCATGAGAACGCTGGCTTCAAGCGAGGTTCGCAGCAGCCAGTGGAGGAGGGCGTCGGCATTCATGGTCGGTGTTACTTTTTGAGTTTCTTCTCGGCCTGGTTCAGCACTTCACGCAGCGCGGCCAGGTCATCTTGCGTCACTTCTTCACGTTCCATCAGCCCCGCCACAAAGGGTGTCAGCCGCCCGTTGAAGACGCGGTCCAGAAAGCTCCGGCTCTCCTCATGCTGGCACTGGTTCTGGGCCACGGCAGGCGTGTAGCGGAATTCCCGCCCCACCGCCTCCACCGCCAGCGCCCCTTTGTCCGCCAGCCGGCGTATCAGGCTCTGCACCGTGCGCGGTTTCCAGTGCAGCCTGCCTTCCAGCTCCCTCACCACCTCCGCCAGTGTGCTCGTGCCCCGCTGCCAGAAGACATTCATCACCGTCCATTCGGCGTCGGAGATTTTGGGAGTGGGCAGTGTGGTGGGACGGCGTGCCATGGGTTCGGATTACAAATGTAATCATAGGATTACGGGTGTAATCCAATTCGGCAAGGACTTTTTTCAAGCGTTCTTTGAATCGAAGTCAGTTCGAAGAATGGCTTGCCACCTCGGCATTCCGCAGCACAAAACAAGACAGTCTCACTCTCATGGAAAAACTCATCGTTCACGGCGGCGCTTCGCTCAAAGGCCGCATCAACATCAGCGGCTCTAAAAACTCGTCGCTGCCTATTCTCGCCGCCACCCTGCTGACCAAGGACACCTGCACCATCCGCCGCGTGCCCGACCTCAGCGACACCAACTACATGGTCCGCATCCTCGGGGAGCTCGGTGCCGAGGTCGAGCGCGCCAGCGGCGTCGTCGTGGTCAAGGCGGAGAAGATCAAATCCGTCGCCCCTTATGATCTCGTGCGCAAAATGCGCGCCTCCATCTGCGTCCTCGGTCCGCTCACCGGCCGTCTCAAAAAGTGCACCGTCTCTCTCCCCGGCGGCTGCGTCATCGGCGACCGCCCCGTGGACCTGCATCTCAAAGGCCTCGAAGCTCTCGGCGCACAGATTGTGGTGGAAGGCGGCGACATCTTTGTGAACGCCAAGAAAGGTTTCAAAGGCGGCCAGATGAATCTCATGGGCAAGCACGGCTCCACCGTGCTCGGCACGGACAATGTCATGATGGCCGCCGTGCTGGCCAAAGGCACCACCATCATCGAAGGTGCCGCCGCAGAGCCTGAGGTCGAAGACCTCGCCAACTTCCTCATCAAAATGGGGGCCAAGATTGAAGGCGCTGGCACCAACCGCATCGTCATCGAAGGAGTCAAGGAACTCCACGGCGCAGAGCACGTCGTCATCCCTGACCGCATCGAGGCCGGCACCTTCCTCGTCGCCGGTGCCATGCTCGGAGAGGGCGTCACGCTCAAGCGCGTCATGCCCGAGCACATGAAAGCCGTCACCGATGCCATGATCAAATGCGGCTTCCCTCTGGAGATCACGAAAGACAGCATCACCGTAAAGCCCAATCCGAACGCCAAGGGCTTTGATCTCACCACGCACTGCTATCCCGGCTTCCCCACCGACATGCAGGCGCAGATGTGTGCTCTGGCCTGTGTCATCAATGACACCAGCACCATCACTGAAACCATCTTCCCGCAGCGCTTCATGCATTGCGCCGAAATGAAGCGCATGGGGGCCAACATCGACCTCCAAGGGGCCACCGCCCGCATTCGCGGCGGCGCTGTGCTCAAAGGCGCTCCCGTCATGGCCTCCGACCTCCGCGCCTCCGCCGCTCTCGTGCTGGCCGGCCTCGTCGCCGAAGGCAAAACCGAAATCAACCGCCTCTACCACATCGACCGCGGCTACGAACACCTCGACGACAAACTGGCCTCCCTCGGTGCGCAGGTGGAGCGTGTGCAGGGGTGAAACCTGCTGCCGCAAAACCTGAAGACGACAATTTAAAGTCTGAATGAAGCGGCGACGGGGCTGGCGTTGTATAGCGCATGACCAGCCGCCGTCGCTTACTGCAGTCCCTGTCCGCGCTCGCCGCCGCACCCGCATTCTCGGCGGAGCCGCCGCCGTGGAAGCTGAACTACATGCTCGCCTCCTCCATGTATGGCAGCCTGTCCCTGGCGGAGATCCTGCCCGAAGTGAAAAAGACCGGTGCCGCCTCCATCGAACTCTGGCCTAAAAAACACGGCACCCAGCGCGAGGAGATCGATGCCATCGGCCACGAAAAATTCGCCTCCATGCTCAAGGATCGAGGCCTCACCTTCGGCGGCACCACCCGCTATGACCTCGGGCCCTTCCGCCTCACCGACGAGATCGGCGTCGTGAAAAAACTCGGCGGCACCTTCATCGTCGCTGGCGGGGCAGGGGACTACAAGGTCTCGCCCGAACAGCTTAAGCTCAACGTGAAAGCCTTCGTGGAAAAGATGAAACCCCATGCCGCGCTCGCCGCCGAAAACGGCGTCACCATCGGCATCGAAAACCACGTCAACAACCTCATCGACACCCCCGACTCCCTCCGCTGGCTGGCCGATGAAATCCGCACCATGCCCGGCATCGGCATCGCCTTCGCTCCTTATCATCTGCCGCAGGATACTGCACTGCTCTCAGAGCTCATCACCCACATCGACAAAAAGATGACCCTCTTCTACGCCTGGGAGTTTGGCCAGGGTTGCTTCAAGCCCATGCCCAAGGAAGACGAGCTCCAGCAGATGCCCGGACGCGGCAAGCTCGACTGGAAGCCCCTGCTGCAGGCCCTCAAAGCCACCGGCTTCACCGGCCCCACCGAAATCTTCATGCACCCCACCCCCCGAGGCATCCCCATCCTCCCCACGGCGGCGGAGACCACGGCGGAAATTGTGAGGGCGAAAAACCATCTCGACAGCCTCATCGGCTAGAGCTGCATTTATGATTTACGATTTATGATTTGGCTTCGCCCAAACCTTAAACTGTAATCGCAAATCAGCCGCCTCCCGCAAATCTCCCAACAACCAAAATCGTAAATCATAAATCAAAAATCATAAATATGTCAGACGCCAAAGTCCTCATCATCGTCGGCGACGCCACCGAAACCGTTGACACCCTCTATCCCTTCTACCGCCTCATCGAGGGTGGGTACAAGCCCGTCGTCGCCGCGCCGGAAAAGCGGAAATACCAAATGGTACTGCACGAGATCAAGCCCGGCTGGACCATCACCAAGGAGTGGGAAGGCTACAGCATCGACGCAGACATTGCCTTCAAGGACATCAAGCCCGAGGAATACGTCGGCATCTTCTTCAGCGGCGGCCGCGCCCCCGAGTACATCCGCGAGGACGCCGACCTCCTCCGCATCACCAAGTGGTTCTGGGAGCAGAAAAAGCCCTGCGCCAGCGTGTGCCACGGCGTGGAAATCCCCGCCCGTGCCGACATCGTCAAAGGCCTCCGCATGGCCACCGTGGCCAAGTGCAAGTTCGACCTCGAAATCTGCGGCGGCATTTATGTGAACGAGCCCTGCGTTATCGACCAGCACATGTACTCCGGCCGCACCTACCACGACTCCGGCCACTTCGTCGCCCCTTGGATCAAGGCCCTCGACGCCGAGCGCGCCAAGATGGGCATTTAAAGCCCGTCAAATGACGAACAAGTAAATCCAAATGACGAAATAACTCTCAATGCCGAAATCCGAAGCCATGCCCTCGTTCGACATTCGACATTCATCATTATTTCGTCATTCGCGCTTCGCCATTCGTCATTCAGCGCTGCTGCTGGCGTCGTTCCTTCTGGGAGCGTCGCCAGCGCTCCCCCATCCTCTCCAGGCCGAGCCCATCAATCACGCCTTCGTTTACACCTTCGACCAGTTCCACATCCCCGAAGACCCCGACGAATCACTCGTTAATGGCGGCCTGCTCCTGCTCGCCGAACTCAACTGCACCGCCTGCCATGCGGCACCCGCCTCCTGGCAGCAGCGTCTCAGTCCGAAGCCCGGCCCAGATCTCAGCGCCGTCGGCTCCCGTCTCGATCCCGACACCCTCTGGCTCTTCGTCCGCAGTCCGCAGACACGCAAGAAAGGTACCCAGATGCCCGGCCTCTTTCACGGTGCAGAGGGCGATGACGAAAAAGTCGAAGCCCTCGTCGAATACCTCAGCAGCCTGAAACAGCCCCAGCCGAAAGTCCCCGCTGGCGATGTCGAGCGCGGCAAGGACCTCTACCACAAAGTCGGTTGCGTTGCCTGCCATGAGCCCGGCAAAGACGTCCGTCCTCCCAAGGTCGCCGCAGATGCCGAAGTCGAAAAGCCCGGCAATGCCTCCGTGCCCATCGCCCTCGCAGACGCCTACGACTTCACCGCCCTCTCGCACTTCCTCCACAATCCTCTCTCCGTCCGTCCCTCAGGCCGCATGCCCGACATGCGCCTCACCGAGCAGGAGTCCTCAGACATCGCCGCCTACCTCCATACCGGCCGTGTCTCAGAAAAAGCCACCGCACGCGCCGCGCTCAAGCTCCCCAAACAAACCGCCGCCAAAGGCCGTGCGGTCTTCGAGCAGATGAACTGCATCGCTTGCCACAAAGATAGTTCAGCTTCTGCCAGCACCCCCTCAAAGCCCCTCAAAGACCTCTCTCCCGCACTCGGCTGCATGGCCGAAAAGCAGCCCAGCGGCACTCCACGCTTCGATCTCAACGACCTCGAAAAACGCGCCCTCACTCTCGCACTGAAGATGATCCAGCAGCTGGACGCCCCCAAACTCACTGCGCAGGAAAAAGTGGACTGGCAGCTCACCCGCCTCAACTGCTACGCCTGCCATGATCGCGATGGCAAAGGCGGCCCCGAAGACCCGCGCGCGCAATACTTCGGCGTGAACGACTCCACGGCGGAGTCACTCGGCCAGCTCGGGAACATCCCGCCCAATCTCGACAAGGTCGGCCGCAAGCTCACACGCGGTTGGTTTGAAAAAATCCTCTGGGGCCAGAGCGGCAGCGTTCGCCCCTACATGGATACCCACATGCCCAGCTTTGGCCGTGAGCAAACCGAGATGCTCATCGCCTGGCTCAATGAAGCAGACAAACTCGACAAGCCCTTCCAGATCGATGTCTCCGGCCTCGCCAAGCACCACCGCGCCGAGCTCGGCCGCCAGCTCCTCGGAGCCAAAGGCCTCGCCTGCGTCTCCTGCCACGGCCTCAAAGACCGCAAATCCCTCGGCCCGCCCGTCATCCGCCTCACCCACACCGCCGAGCGCCTGCAGCCCGAGTACTTCAAAGAACTCCTCCTCAATCCCCAGGTCACCCAGCCCGGCACCGTCATGCCCCCCATGTTCATCGGCCGCAAGACCGCCGACAAGGACATCGAAAGCATCTGGACCTACCTGCGCGAGATCGACGGCCAGCCGCTCCCTGAAGGCCTCATGTCATCCGCAGACTTCGAGCTCAAGCCCGATGCCGAAAAGCGTCCCATCATCTTCCGCAGTTTCATCGAAGGCGTCGGCACCCACGCCATCGGCGTCGGTTTCCCCGGCGGTCTCAATGCCGCCTTCGATGCCAAGACCAGCCGCTGGACCATCCTCTGGAAAGGCCGCTTCCTCGATGCCATGAGCAATTGGCAGGACCGCTCCATGCCCCCCATCAAGCCCCTCGGCACCGACATCAAAGCACTCCCCGCCGTCACCACCCAGCGCACCTTTGGCGGCTACACCCTCGGCAAAGACGGCATCCCCACCTTCAAATACCTCGAAGACGGCCACCCCGTCGAAGACACCCTCCGCCCCGTCAAAGGCGGCTTCGAGCACATCATCACCATCAACGGCCAGCAAACAAAGGAGACCCTGTCATGGTAAGTGTCATCGCAGTCGCGAAGCGTTCTGGAGTGCTCCAGTCCTCTGGAGCTTTGCGTAGGCCTGTGGACGTTCGAAAGCGCCGGAGGATCGGCGCACGCCAGAACGCACTCGCGTTCTTGTTCGTGGCATCCTCCGCATTCGCCCAGGACCAGTCCACATACTACCGCACCGAAACCTACGAGCCCCCCAAGGGCGTCAACTTCGAAGCCAGCGGCATCGCCGTCACGTCAGATGGAAAACTCGCCGTCGCACTCCGCAAAGGCGAAATCTGGATCGCCCAAAATCCCACCGACACCGCGCACCCTGACTTCAAACTCTTCGCCTCCGGCCTCCACGAGATCCTCGGCCTCGCATGGCATGATGGAGCACTTTATGCCACCCAGCGCGCCGAGGTCACCCGTCTGCGCGATACCGATGGCGACGGCAAAGCCGACGAATACCTCTGCGCCTCCACCGGCTGGGGCGTATCCGGCGCCTACCACGAATACGCCTACGGCCCCGTCTTCGACAAAGAAGGCAATCTCTACACCTCGCTCAATTGCAGCATGGGCAAGGCCTGGAAAGGCGCGGGCGATGAGGAAAAGCACCCGCTCTGGCGCGGCTGGGTCGTGCGCATGACCAAGGGCGGCACACTCGAGCCCTTTTGCGCCGGATTCCGCAGCCCGTGCGGCATCGGCCAGAATGCCGAAGGCGACATCTTCATCACCGATCAGCAGGGCAACTGGATGCCCACCACCCCGCTCATGCACGCGCGCAAAGGCGCCTACTTCTCCCACGCCGACTCCATCCCCGACGCCATGCGTCCCGAGTCTCCCGTCAAGATCGCCCCCAAGCAGCCCGACGGCATCACCGTCGCCGAGGCCATGAAGACCGTGCAGGGCTACACCCCGCCCGCCGTCTGGCTCCCGTATGTCAAGATGGGCCAGAGCGGCACCGGCATCGCCTGCGATCTCAGCCCCGGCAAATTCGGTCCCTTCGAAAAACAAATGTTCCTCGGCGAATTCGTCCTCAGCGGTGTGAACCGCGTCTTCCTCGAAAAAGTCGGCGGCGAATACCAGGGCGCCTGCTTCCCATTCATCGACGGCCTCCAGTGCGCCGCCCTCGCGCTCAATTTCCTCCCCGACGGCTCCCTCATCGTCGGCCAGTCCAATCGCGGCTGGAACAGCAAAGGCAACCGCCCCTTCGGCCTCCAGCGCATCGTTTGGACGCAGAAGACACCGCTCGAAGTCCAGAAGATGGAGCTCACCAAAGACGGCTTCCGCTTCACCTTCACCCTCCCCGTGGACCCCGCCAGTGTGACCGCCCTCACCGGCACCAGCTACACCTACCCCTTCCAGAGCAAATACGGCGGCGACGAGCTCGACGCTCAGCCTCTCAAGATCGACTCCGCCCAGCTCAGCTCTGACGGCCTCGTCCTCACCGTCACCTGCACCACCCTCCGCCCCGGCTACGTCCACGAGTTCCAGCTCCCCCAGCTCAAATCCAAAGACGGCACCCCACTCTGGCACCGCATGGCCTACTACACGGTCAACAAGCTCATCACCGACTAATGTTCGGGGCCCCTGGCTTTGAGCAGCACGCACACACCGCACACCTGGGCCTCGATGTTCCCAACGCTCCGCCACGAGTAGCGCAAATTTGGACTGCGGTCGCGAAGCTACCGCTTTCGTGAGTCTCGTGTCGTCAAACTTACCCACCACTCACAGCGAAAGCCCTTCATCCTGCTCATAGCGATGACTCCACCCATTCATAAGTGGATCTCATATGACGAGGCGATGGAAAAGGGCCTGAAGCCGGATACACAAGCCGCCGGATTGGGGTCATCTTGATCCCCCCACCTGCAGCGGCTTCGCGGATGTGCGCTGGCGCTGGGCGATGCTTGAGCGTGAGGGGATCAGGACGATCCCACACCGCCAGCCCCCTCGTTGGCCGCATGAAATGCCGGCATCCAGAGTGAGACCCGTTTTCAGCTCTGCGTGGTATCATTCCAAATGGATCTCGCCACCGCCCCCTCGTTTCGGGTAAAAACCACCTCCATGACACCCAGGCTCTGGAAAGCGCTCCTCCCATGCCTCGCACTGCTCGCCCTCGGCAGTTCGCACTCCCAGTTCGCCCCGGCCACGCGTCGCGGCATCTACCGGGGCAGGGAGGTCCAGTTTCCGCAGGACCCACGCCAGTTCAAAGGCTGGCGCCACAGTGGCCACAAGGCCCCCGTGTGGGATCTCCATCCCGACCTCCCGCACGATGTCTTCACCTTCGCCCGCCTCTGCTACCCCTTCCGCCGCGGCCTTCGCTGGACAGCCGACTACCCGGAGGCCGATCTCAATTTATCCTACCGCCTCCATCAGCTCACCTCCGTCCAGGTCAGCCCCTATCCCGTCATTCTCGACATCGACCCCGACCAGCTCCGCCATCACCCCTTCCTCTACGTCTCCGAACCCGGAAACATGGACATCAGCGACGAACAAGGGCGCATCCTGCGCGACTACATGCTCAATGGCGGCTTCATCCTCATGGACGACTTCTGGGGCGGCGATGAATGGAAAGCCTTTGAGCCCGTCTTCAAAAAAATCTGGCCCGACCGCAGCTATGTCGAGCTCCAGCCCGACCACCCCATCTTCCACAGCGTCTTCGACCTGCCCTCCCCACCCCAGGTCCACAGCAATGTCTATTGGGAGCAGATGAATAAACAGGGCCGCACCGCCATGCATAATGAGATCCGCCCCGACTCCGCCACCCCGCACTTCCGCGCCGTCTTCGATGATCGCGGGCGCATGGTCATGCTCATCTGCCTCAACAACGACCTCGGCGACGGCTGGGAGCAGGAGCAGAGCGACCCCTGGTACTTCACCCACGTCTCCGAAAAACACGCCTACCCCCTCGGCATCAACATCGTCTTCTACGCACTCACGCATTGAGCCAGTACGATAGGCACTCCTGCCTGTAGATCAGCGCTCCCGCCATCCCCCTTGACTAGGCGCACCCCAAAGCCCCCCGGCGCGCGGGCCTCCGAGCCCGCAGCACTACGCCAAAGCGCAAACCTCCGCCTTCCCCCTCATCCCCATAGCCCTTCGGCCAGCCGACACCTCTCCTCTAGCAAAAAAAACAAACCTCTACAGCGCTCCCATCTGCACGGTGAAAATCTCGCTTCAGGCTCCCTTCGTCCGCCGCCCACTCTTCACCCCATCCAAAAGCCTCCTCATCTCCTTCACCTCCTCCTCGCTCAGCTTCGCCCCCGGCGCACTCAGGTACGCCGCCAGCGCCTGCGTCAGCGATCCCCCAAAAAACGTCCCGATCACCCGGCTCAGCGTGCTCTGCCCCACCTCCTCCCGCGAGTGTATGTAATGCTCCCCTCGAAGTTGGA
>DDFC01000030.1 GCA_002336895.1 Verrucomicrobiaceae bacterium UBA1938
CACCATGCCGAACACTACTGGCACTCTTGCCCGCAAAACGAACGTTCGAAAGATTTCCATGCGGGCAGAAGTGCCCGCATCACTTCACGTACAGCACGGACAAGGCTGCACAAAATGTCCGGGCGAGATTTCTTTGAGCGTGAGATCCATGCTCACGCTCTGCTGCCAGTTCGGGTGCTTCATGCGGTGGCCGAAGGCACAGCCGGCGGGAGGATTGATCGGAGAGGGCACGTCGCCGCGCAGGAGCTGGCGTTCGCGGCGCTTGGCTGGATCGGCCACAGGGATCGCATCCAACAGCGCCTTGGTGTACGCGTGGCGCGGGTTTTGATACAGCTCGGCGGCAGGAGCCAGCTCCACGATCTTGCCCAGGTACATCACCGCCACGCGGTCGCTCATGTGCTTCACGATGCTCAAATCATGGGCGATGAAGAGGTAGGCCAGGCCAAAGTCGCGCTGTAGTTCCAGCAGCAAGTTCAGAACCTGCGCCTGCACGGAAACATCGAGTGCAGAAACGGGCTCGTCGCAGACAATGAGCTTCGGCTTGAGAGCCAGTGCCCGGGCGATGCCGATGCGCTGACGCTGGCCGCCGCTGAATTCAAAGGGATAGCGATGTGCTGCATCTGTCGGCAGGCCCACGCGTTTGAGCAGCTCGGCCGCCCACTCGCCGCGCTCGGCACGGGTGCCCATCTTTTGAATGACGAAAGGTTCTTCCAAAATCTGGCCGATGGTATGGCGTGGGTTCAAGGATTCCGCCGGGTCCTGGAAGACCATCTGCATCTCGCGGCGCACGGAGCGCAGCGCGCTCTGGGAGAGCGTGGAGATGTCTGTACCGTTGAAGTTCACACTGCCAGCGGTCGGCTTGAGCAGACGCACCACAGAGCGCGCCACGGTGGATTTGCCGCAGCCGCTTTCGCCCACGAGACCGAGCGTCTCGCCCGGCTCCAAGGCAAAGCTGACGCCGTCCACCGCCTTGCACACCGCCTGGGTGGTGTAAAAGACGCCGCCGCGCACTGGGAAGTGCGTTTTGAGGTTTTGAACGGTGAGAAGACTCATGTGGCAGAGGCGGAGAGTTGGGAGGCAAAGCACGCGCAGGCTTCCACGCCGTGGCCGCCGCCGCATTCCTTCCAGGGCTGGCGTGTGGCGGTGACATCTGCGCTGTGCTGATTAGGGCAGCGCGAGGCAAAGCGGCAGCCCTGCGGCATTTCCTTGAGGCTGGGCACCATGCCCGGGATGACGGGCAGTGCTGTCTTGGGCGGATGGTCCAGCTTTGGCAGGCAGCGGATGAGGCCCTGCGTGTAGGGGTGCAGCGGCCGTGCAAAGATGTCCTGCACTGCGCCACGCTCCACGATGCGTCCGGCGTACATCACCGCCACATCGTCGCAGGTTTCGGCGATCACGCCCAGATCATGGGTGATGAGGATGACCGCCATGCCGGTCTCCTTCTGCAAGCGTTTGAGGAGGTCGAGAATCTGTGCCTGCACGGTCACATCCAGCGCCGTGGTGGGCTCGTCGGCGATGAGCACCTTGGGGTGGCAGGACAGCGCCATGGCGATCATCACACGCTGGCGCATACCGCCGCTGAGCTGGTGCGGATATTCATTCACGCGCTGCTCCGGCGCGGGGATGCCCACCCACTCCATCAGCTCCACGGCGCGCTTCAGCGCCTTGTCAGGCGTGGTGGGCTCATGCAGCTGAATGGCCTCGATGATCTGCGTGCCCACGCGCTCCACGGGGTTCAGCGCGGTCATCGGCTCCTGAAAGATCATGGCAATGTCGTTGCCACGGATCTTGCGCATGTCTTCGATCGGCAGCGCGGCCAGGTCCCTGCCCTCCAGCAGCACCTGCCCATTCAGGATGCGGCCCGCCGGCTGGGGCAGCAGGCGCATCAGGCTCATGGAGGTCACGCTTTTGCCGCAGCCGCTTTCGCCCACAAGGCCGAGCGTCTTGCCGGCTTCGAGGCTGAAGCTGACGTCATCCACCGCAGTGAGCAGGCCGTTGTCGGTCTGGAAGCCGACGCGCAGATTGCGTACGTCTAGGATCGGGGCCGGCATCACTTCGCTCCTCCTGCTTTGAGGTTTTGGTCAAAGACCAGATCGGTTTCCGGGAAAGACTTGCCGCTGCGCATGGCGGCCTCAGTTTCACGTTTCACATCTTCGTCGATCCAGTGCACATGGTTGGACATCGGCAGCTCGCTCACGGCCACATTGAAGGTCTTCTCCGGCCACTTCACCCAGCGCCAGTAGGCGCAGCGGTAGTAGTTCTGCTCATAGGCCGGGATCCAGGGCGCCTCCTCGTAGATGATCTGGTCTGCACGCCAGGAGGCTTTGCGGATCTCCTCGATCGTCGTGGCGTGGCGTTCGTCTTCGCAGAACTTGTCCATGCGCGGATCGGCAAAGCAGCAGAGATTGTTGGTGTTGGGCTTGGGCGTCTTGCCATCTTCCATCAGCGCGTCCTTGGAATGCCAGGCCTGATAGTGGTCGGGGATCGGTGGCGTCACGCTGAAGGCCACGGAGGCGATCTGGTGCTTTTTCTGCGTGGCCTTCTGAAAGTAGGCGGTGCTTTCCAGGCCTTCGAGCTTGTACTCCACGCCCGCCTTCAGAGCCTCTTCCTTGAGGCGCTGCATCACCCGCTGAATAATCTCCGTCTTGCGGTGCAGGATGGTCAGTGAGAGCCGCTCTCCCTTGTCATTCACCAGCACGCCGTCGTTGCCCAGCTTGGTGTATCCGGCCTTGGCAAAGTGCTCGCGCGCCTTCTCCACGTCAAAGGGACGGGCGGTGAGGGGCGGGTCGCCGATGAGCGGGAATCCTTTGCTGAAGCAGGTCAGGCGCTGGAAGTCGCCACGCAGGTCAAAGTCGATGACCTTCTGGTAGTTCGTGGCATAGCTCAGCCCCAGGCGCAGCTCACGGTTGTTCAGCGGGGGCATGGCGCAGTTCAGCCACAGGCCGGCGTGGGAGCCAGGCCAGATGTTGTAAAACTTCGTCTTCTGGATGTAGCCCTTGTGCACCTCGGGAATCTCCATCCGCTCATACCAGTATTCCGGGATGCCCATCATGAGCTCTTCCACATCGATCTCTCCCTGTCTGAAGAGTTCCATCACCTTCTCTTGCAGACGCACCACACGATAGACGATGTGATCCACATTGAAGCGGAGGCGTGAGAATTTTTTGTCCCGCGCCCACCAGTCTTTCACGCGGGTCAGGGCGATGTCTCTGCCGAAATGGATGTCCTCCTCGCGGATGACATAGGGGCCCGAGGTGGGCCGGCAGCGCCACTGGTAGCGCTGCTCAAAATCCGGCCCGAATTCCGAATAGAAGCGCCGGGACATCGGGTTCATGTTCACATAGTAGGCCGCCAGCGGCTTGGGCTCTGTCAGGGAGATGGAGAGCGTGCGTGCATCGTAGCGGGTGATGTTGGCGTAGTTCTCCGAGTACCACTGGTTGCCGAAGGGGTTCTTCGGGTACTCGCTCAGCTGCATGTAGAACTGGTTGAAGAAATCGTCCGCCTCGATCGGTGTGCCATCGGAGAAGGTCGCGTCCGGATCGATGCGGAAGTACACCGTGCGGTTGTCCGGCGCCACAGCCCACTCTTTGGCGATGGCGGGGATCACGCGTCCCGTTTCCGGGTGCAGATTGATCAGCCCCATTTCCACGTCGTCATACTGATAACCGCGGAAGGAGCTGTTGCTGTTCTCTCCCAAAACCCTCAGCGTGGGTGGAAAGGACAGGATGTAGAGCCGCATGGTGCCGCCTTTTTTGGCGTTGGGGTCACCGATCTCCGGCTCGTCCATGCCGTTCTCCCATTTCAGATCCGCAGGCACGTCCTCCGGCTTGGCAAAGGTGAAGTACTCCGGCTTTTTCAGACGCTCGCGCACGGTCTGCAGCTGAGTTTCCATCTCAGCCTTTTTGGCGGCATCGGCTTCCTTGGCAATCTGGTCTGGCAGGTCTTTTTCCTGACCTTGGAGATCGGCGAGCACCTTCTTGTTGTAAAAGCTCCAGAAGGCCTCGCGCTCCTTGGTGCCGTCATAGGGCGGAAAGTCTGCGGCATGCAGCGCGCCGCTGAGCAGCAGCGCGGCGGAGAGGGCCAGCAGAGAACGTGGTGCGGCGGGCATCATTGATAGGTGGTGAACTTCTTCGGATCAAAAGCCTCGCGCAGCGCCTCGCCTACAAAGGTGACGAGCAGGAGGATGAAGACCATGGCGGTGAACATGGAGAGGGAGATCCACACGGCGGAGAGATGGCTGGTGCCGTCGTCAAACAGCCAGCCCCACTGCGGGTAGGTTTCTGGCAGGCCGAAGCCGAGGAACGCCAGCGCGGTGAGGGAGGAGATGATGGCGGCCACGCTGAAGGGGATCTTGGTCACGATGGTGGCCAGCATGTTCGGCAGCAGGTAGCGCGTGAGGATGCGCCAGGTGCTGGCTCCCTGCAGACGTGCGGCAGAGACGTAGTCGCGCTCCTTCTCCTTGTAGGCCAGCGCGCGCAGGGAGTAGGTCAGGCTCGTCCAGGAGAAGAAGCAGATCACCCCCAGCAGCACCAGCAGGTTCATGTTCGCCACACCGATGATGCTGATGAGGATCATCACGATGTAGAGAAAGGGCAGCTCATCGAGGATCTCGATGCAGCGCTGCATGGCGATGTCAAACACACCGCCCAGATAGCCCATCAGCAGGCCGATGAGGACGCCCACGCCGTAGGTGAAGAGGACGTAGAGCAGGATGGCCTTCAGGTTCAGCTGCCAGCCGCCGTAGATCTGCGCCAGCACGTCCCAGCCGCGGCTGTCCGTGCCCAGGTAGTGCCCCGCCTTCCACAGAGGCGGAATGGCCGGGTAAACGATCATCTGGTAGGATGTGGTGGCGGCTTTCTCAAACTGCTCCTGCGGCATCTCCCCCGTCCATCTCTCACGGTCCTTGGCACCTGCTTTGTAGAAGGCGGACACCGCCAGCGCGCCATTGAGCGTGTAGCCGAGCGACTCGCCGTCCGGCAGGCCCTGGCGGAAGCGGCAGTCTGTGTGCTTCTGTGCTGGTGCCTCGGTATAGAATTTTTGGGCGCGGCCGGAGTAGGGCTCGGAGTCGCCGGGCTTGTACCATTTTCCATCGCGTTGCTCCAGGGAGATGGATTGCAGCGAGTCGGTGTCCAGCACCGGGTCCCACGGCACCAGCGGCATGAGCACAAAACCGCGCTTTTCAGCAGACAGGCGTTCCTTCAGCTCGCGGTAGTTGGCCTCCTGCTCTCCGCTCATGCCAAAGTCCTGCGACTGGTAGCGCTTTTGCACAAAGGCGGGGAAATACGTTTTGCCGTCGCAGCGCACCAGCAGCGCGCGCCTGCCCACCAGCGCCTGATCCAGCAGCGCCAGGGCGGTGAGCACCAGCAGAATGCGGAAGGACCACCAGCCGCGCCCGATGCTGCGGAAACGGCGGAAGCGCTGCAGCGTCACGGGCGTCCAGCGGATTTCAGCTGGCAGCAGCTTCAGGCCCAGGATGCCACCCACCACCAGCAGCAGAGAGCTGGCCCAGCCGAAGACACGTCCGTTGCTGAAGAGCCAGGAAACAGTGGGCAGCAGCACCCCGCAGAGCTCCCCGAGAATGGCCAGGGAGCCGAAGATGATGGCGGCGATGGAGAGTTTGCGGTTCATTTCTGAAATTCTTCCGCCAGCAAATTATCGAACATCGCCAGCAAGTTGCGAGATTCGGGCCAGCGAGTGTGGTCAAAGCACTTCAGGTGCAGTCTGATTTCTTCGAGGCTGAATTCATTCCATTGCATGAGAATGGATGGAATTTCGTGAATGGCTTCCAAGAGTTCATGAGCTTCTTTGGCAGATTCCTGTGAGGGCTGATATGTTGCATTTCTTGCGAAGCATGACGCCAGATGTGTCACCCTCAATCCTGCGCGCAGGACTGGTTCCGGGGCAATTTGAATGGAAACCGTATGCATAAGGTTACTCAAAACGAATGCGAGGGTCCAGCCGCGCGGTGATCATGTCTGAGAGCACGTTGCCCAGCATGAGCAGCAGCCCGCTCACGGTGACGGTGGCCATGACGATGGGGTAATCTTTTTCCAGCAGCGCGTTGAAGCCCATGAGGCCGAAGCCGTCGATGTCAAAGATGCGCTCCACCAGGAAGCTGCCCGCCACCAGCACGGTGAGCGCCTGGCCCATGGTGGCACCCACGGGAATGAAGGAATTCCGCAGCGCATGGCCGATCACGGCGCGCTTGTATTCCACGCCCTTGGCCACGGCCGTTCGCACGTAGTCGCTGGCCAGCTGATCGAGCAGATTGTTTTTCACCAGCATCGTCAGGCCGGCAAAGCTGCCCACCATATAGCAGCACAGCGGCAGAAAGGCGTGGTGGAAGAGGTCGTAGATTTTGCCGAAAAAGCCCAGCTCGGAGAAGTTCGCGCTCACAAAGCCCTCCAGCGGAAACCAGCGCAGGCGTGCGGCAAAGATCACCATCAGAAACACCCCCAGCACAAACTCCGGGATGGCATAGCCAAAGAAGATCAGCACCGAGGTGGCGGTGTCCGTCGGCGTGCGGTGCTTGATGGCCTTCAGCACGCCCAGCGGGATGCAGACCAGGTAGGTCAGCAGGATGGAGGCGATGCCGTAAAAGAGCGAGATGGGAAAGCGGCGCTTCATCATCGTCCACACCGGCTCGCTGTAGCGGGTGGAGTCGCCCAGATTGCCCTCCAGCACACCGGCAAACTTCGGCTGGTAGATCAGCGCCACATAAGGCTGCGGCTTGTCCAGCTTCTGCCCGGGGTTGGCCTTCTCCCATTCCAGCTTCTGCTGTTCAGGGGTGATGATGCGTGCACGCCATGATGTGGTATCCACCTCTTTGCCAGGCAGGATTTCTGCGCGGTTGTCGTTGTTTCGCTTCACCGTCACCACACTGGCGGTACCGGGGATCTTGACCTCGGTTTCCGTCTTGCCTTCGGCAAAGTCGGCGCGGGAGCGGTTGGTTTCCTTGGGCCAGGCGCCCAGCCAGGCGGCGTAGGCCACGAGGAAGGGCTTGTCATGGCCGTACTGCTCCTGCAGTTTCAGCAGCTGCGCGGGCGTGAGCCCGCTGGACTGCTGGCGGCCGGCGCCTCCGCGCTGGCCCTCGGTTTTCATGCGTGCCTCCAGCAGCGCCTGCTCCATGGGGCCGCCGGGCGTGAAACGAATGATGAGGAACACCACCAGCGTCATGCCGACGAGCGTCGGTGGAATGAGCAGAAGGCGGCGGATCAAATAGGCGGTCATTCAGTTCAGGAGAAGATGGAAGGAGATGAAAAAACGAAAGTCTCCGACAGTACGACGCACGGCACAAGAATTTGTGTGTGATTTGCAAAAGGATCGCCACATCTGCAGCGCTTTGATCAAAACCGACGGATGCGCCGCAGGCGTAATGGTGGTAGTGCTGTCCGCGTCCTGCCCTGCATGAAATCGCTGCTTGCCCTTCTCTCCGCGTGTCTTCTGGCCTCCTGCATGATGCCCTACATGCCGCCCATGGGGCCGATGAACGGCGGTGGTGGCGGTGTGGCGCAGGTGACGGTGCCGATGAAGATGATGGGAGACACGCCTCACGTCATGGCCAGCGTCAATGACCGCCAGCCCCTGCCCCTGCTGCTGGATACAGGTGCCACCTACAGCATCGTGACTCCGGACGTGGCCACGGGCCTGAACCTTCAGCCCACCGGTGGCAGCCGGGTGACTGTGCGCGGTGTGCATGGCAGCACCGGTGCCTCCCAGGCGGTGATGAACACCATGCAGGTGGGCGAGTGGCGCGCCACGAATGTGGCCTGCCTCGTGCGCGGCATGCCCGGCTCCCGCGCCGGTGGGCTGGGCAGCGCCATCCTCGGCATGAACCACATGCGGTACTACTGCAGCTTTTTGACCATCGACTACCGTCGCGGTTCGGTGGAGCTCGGCTTTTCACGCCCCTACCAGCCTCTCAGCCCCACGGCCACCCGCACGCCCCTGCGCTGGGCCAATGGGCTGCCCGTCATTCGTGTCAGCTCTGAAGGCGTCTCGTGGGATGCCGTCGTGGACACCGGTTCCTGCTGGGGCATCGTCATTGATCAAAGCACCGCCGCCCGCTTGGGCCACGCCTATGATGGCATGCGCATGGGGAGCAATCTCATCCTCAGTGGCGTAGGTGGCAGCGTGAGCGCAGACCAAGTGGGTGCCAGAGAGATCCGGCTCTCCTCGGCCTATCTCTGCGGGGAGCCGCACAACGGCTCTGTCCCCGCCTTTGTCATGCCCGGGCCCAAACGCGTGGGTTCACGTTTCTGGCAGGGCACACGCCTGACGCTGGATTTCCGCAGCAATGTGCTGTGGCTGGAACGTTGACCACAACTATCTCCTAAGGCGGTGGTTGACAGGAGGGCTTGTTGCTTACTCACTGACCTCATATTCCTTATGACACGCCTGCTTTCCACCATGGTCCTAAGAACGGCATCTGCGTTCATCGTGACAGCTGGCTTCGTGGGGTGTGCTGAAAGTTTTGCCGTGAGAAAAGAGGTCGTGCCGCAGGAGATGCAGGACAAGCTCAACGCACAGGCCATTCCAGCCTCTGAACTCAAGGCTTCGACCAAAGGAGGCATGGCCGTTCACACCAACAGCATCCCGCCGCCCGAGGGCGTGCTGAAAGTGCCCATGTACTACGAGCGCGGCCAGCCCTGTCTCAAAGTCAGCATCAATGGCCAGAAGCCGAGAAAAATCCTGCTCGACACCGGTGCCACCTACAGTGTCTTCGAAGCGGAGCAGGCGCTCGAATTTGGACTGCGCACCGTGCCGCAGGTGCGTCCCAACATGGCGGGCGTGCTGGGCCGGGAGCCGGGCATGGCCGCTGTCATTCCCACGATGCAAATCGGCGCCTGGCGCGTGGAGAATCTGCCCAGCATCATCCGCATGCAGCGCACCACCGTGGGCAGCGGCATCCTCAAGGAGCATCTGGGCATTTCCTTGATCGGGGTGAACCTCCTTTCCAAAACCTGCAAATACGCCACGCTCGATTTTCTCAAAGGCGAGTTCGAGTTTGGCTTCACCCGCAGCTTTCCTGGACCGGTGCGCAAGCATATGCACAAGACGACTCTCAGCATGAAGCATGGTGTGCCCACCACTCCGCTCAAGTATGGCAAGCTGACTTGGGAGGCCGTGGTGGACTCCGGCTCCGTCTTCGGCGTGCAGCTGGACCGCCGGATCGCGGAGGTGCTCGGGTTCAAGAACGGTGGCTGGAATGTAGGCGGAAACTACCTCATTACAGGCGTGGGTGGAGCACAGACGCCGAAGGACGCCGGTGTGCGCGTGCTGGAGTTTCAGGCGCTCGGCCTGTTTGGCTCCTATTACCCCTTTGCCCAGGTGGACGTGATGCCGGGTCCCTCACGCCTTGGCACCTATCTGCTGGAAGACTACCGCGTGACGCTGGATTTTGAGCACAATGCGCTCTGGGTGGAGTGGAAGTGAGCTTCAGAGCGCAGAGCTTGATAGTAAAGCAGTGCAAACAAGATTGGCATGCACCTCGCGGGGCTCACGCCGCTCGCCAAAATTCACGGGCTTTTGCATTGCCGACTCTCCCTTGATCTGCCCAAACCAAAAATGGAGCCAAAAAGCGCGCCAAAACGGGGATTTTTTGCGACAGATTCGCAATAGGACAAGTCTTGCGCATAAAAGTTCAAAAAAAACAAGATGACGGTTGCAAACGTGCTCACGCGTTCCATGCTGAGAAACCTTGTGAAATTTTTCACAAGCTCATCTGCCGACACATTTCTATGGGTAACTTTTTTCCGCGTTGGACCAACTGGCTGCCGCTCAAGCTCGCCATTGCCGTCGTGTTCATTGCCTTCGGCGTGAGTGTCGGCGTCGCCTACTACTTCACACCGAAATACACCCGCGTGGGTTATGAGCCGACACAGCCTGTGCCGTTCTCACACAAAATCCACGCTGGTCAGCTTGGCCTCGATTGCCGCTACTGCCATAGCTTCGGCGAGACCTCCAGCCACTCCAACGTCCCCACGAACCAGACCTGCTTCAACTGCCACGGCCCGGGCAAAGGCAACATCCGCAGCAGCTCTCCGAAGCTCGAGATGGTCATCAAGGCCAACGAAACCGGCAAGTCCATCCCCTGGGTCAAGATCCACAAGGCTCCTGACTACGTTTATTTCAACCACAGCGCCCACCTGAATCGCGGCATCTCCTGCGTGTCCTGCCACGGCAAGATCAATGAGATGGAAGTCGTCCGCCACGATCAGCCGCAGTCCATGGGCTGGTGCCTTGACTGCCATCGCAATCCGGAAAAGAACCTCCGTCCGCTGGAGTTCGTCACCAAGCTGGACTACAAGGCTGCCGATCTGAAGCGCGCTGATTTCTACAAAGGCCTGATCGACAAGAAAGTGCCTGCGAACGAAATCGCCACCGCCATCGGTGGAGAAGGCACCAAGGCTGACAGCCTGGAGCAGATCGTCGCCCTCGCTGAGAAGACTTACGGTAAAGAAGTGACCCAGACCGAAGTGGGCACCCAGATCAAGAAGCACTGGCAGATCCAGCCGCCGGAATCCTGCACCGCCTGCCACCGCTAACCCCCGCGCCCCCTTTCTGACACATGAAACGTATTTGGAAGCATCCTGAGGAGCCGCAGAACGCCAAGCGCTACTGGCGCAGTGTCGCCGAACTGGATCGTCGCGAAGAATTCCTCAAAGATCTGGGCCGCGAGTTCCCTGCCGGGGACACCCTGACCGATGAAGAGCGCGAAAACAGCCGCCGTGAGTTCCTCAAGATCATGGGTGCCAGCGTGGGCATGATGGGTCTGGCCAGCTGCCGCCGTCCGCTCGTCAATATCCTCCCTTACACTCAGCACGTTGAGTGGATGGTTCCTGGCAAGTCTCTGCTTTATGCCACGTCCATGCCTCAGGGCTGTGGCTCGGTGCCCCTCGTGGTCACCACCCACGAAGGCCGCCCGACACACGTGTCCGGCAATCCCCTTCACCCCCTCGGTGGCGGCATTAGCTCCTTCGCACAGGCTTCCGTCCTGGACCTGTATGACCCTGAGCGCTCTCAGAAGCCGATGGGCAGTGGCAAGGAACTCTCCTGGGCCAAGGCCAACGATCTCCTCGCCGCCGCTGCGGCAGAGGCCAAGAAGTCCTCGGGTGCCGGTCTCGGCATCGTGGTGGGCTCTCTTTCCTCCCCCACTTATCAGCGTATCCTCGGCGAGGTGAAGACCGCCTTCCCGCAGGTCAAGTTCTTCGGATACGAAGCCGTGGGTGGCGAAGGCCAGGCCGCTGCTTACAAAGCCATCTACGGAGCTGGCGTGAAGCCCTTCGTGAAGCTCGGCTCCGCCATGCGCATCCTCTCTCTGGATTGCGATTTCCTCGGAGTTGACCCTGTTTCCGGCGAGCCTATCTCCGCTTTCACCAAGCACCGCGCCAAGGATGCCAAGACGGCGGACATGAACCGCCTCTACGTGCTGGAAAACCGCTACACGTTGACCGGCGGCATGGCCGATCACCGCAAGGCTCTTGCAGCCAGCCTTATTCCGGTGGCCGCAGCCCTTATCGCCGCTGAACTGGGCGATACCACGGCCAAGGCTCTCGCAGACACCGCTCCGGAAGCTCTCAAGGCCTGGATCGCCCCTGCCGTGCGCGACCTGATCGACAACAAGGGCAAGGCTCTCGTTCTTGCCGGTTCCCGCTACGGTGCCGAAGTGCACGCGCTGGTCGCCTCCATCAACCAGGCTCTGGGCGCTTACGATTCCACCATCGAGCTTCTGCAGACCCCTGCGGCTCCTGAAACAGGCACATTTGCCGAGCTCAAGGCTGCCCTCTCCGGTGGCCAGGTGAAGACCCTGATCTCCCTCACGGGCTCCAATCTCTTCTACGACGCTCCCGACGCTGCCGGCCTCGCCAAGCTCGTGGGTGAAAAGGGCGTGAAGGTCATTCACGTGGGCAAATATAAGAACGCCACCGCTCGCGCGGCCGCTCTTCACATCCCTGCTGCTCATTACCTCGAGTCCTGGGGCGATGTGCGCTCCGCAGACGGTACCTACTCCATCGTCCAGCCGATGATCGCACCGCTGTATGATGGTGCCAGCCGCCTGGAAGTCCTTCTGGCCCTGCTCGGCCGCAAGAAGCTCGGCCCTGCTGTCGCAGCCGCTGCACCCGCCGCCGGAGCTGCTCCTGCAGCCCCTGCCGAAGACGCCGCCTACACCGCTGTGCGCGACACCTTCGCCGCAGTCGCTGGCAGCCTCGACGAAACGAAGTGGAACTTCACCCTTCGTGATGGCTTCCTCAAAGCTTCCGCCTTCACCAAGAGCACTGCAGCTCCAAACACCGCAGCTGTCGCTGAGTTCGTTTCCAAGGCCAAAGCCGCTCCCGCTCCCACCGATGATGCTCTCGAAGTCGTGCTCGTGGCCGACTCCAGCGTCTATGACGGCCGCTATATTAACAACGCCTGGCTGCAGGAAGCACCGGATCCGGTGACCAAGCTGACCTGGGACAACGCCGCCCTGATCGGCTCCGTGACCTTCCGTCGCCTTGGCCTCAAGGAAGGCCAGCACGTCAAGATCACCGTTGGAGATGCCTCCATCGAAATTCCGGCCATCGAAGCCCCCGGCCATGTGTCCAACTCCATCACCATCCCTCTCGGCTATGGCCAGAGCGGCGTGGGTGTGGTCGGCAGCGGCCGTGGCGTGAATGGTTACGCCCTGCGCAAGCAGCCCGGCAGCTTCGTCCTCGGCGGTGCCAAGGTTGAAGTGCTCGCCACGGTTGCAGAACTCGCCCTCACCCAGGATCAGAACACGATGGAAGGTCGTGCGGTGTATCGTGAAGGCACGCTCGACACCTTCAACAAGGACGTGGCCTTCGCCCAGAAGACGGGCATGGACGGCCACATCCCGGAAAACATCTCCTTCTACAAAGGCCAGGTGGGTGTGAAGTCCGCAGAAAATCCGGACGGCTTCGACTACGAGAAGCAGCACCAGTGGGGCATGTCCATCGACCTCAGCAAGTGCATCGGTTGCACGGCTTGCATCGTTGCCTGCCAGAGCGAAAACAACATCCCGGTCGTCGGCAAAGATCAGGTCCGCAAAGGCCGTGTGATGCAGTGGATCCGCATGGACCGCTACTTCGCCGTCGCCAAGTGGGGCAAGAACGAAGTCGAACAGGAAAGCACTTGGGCCGAAGACAACGCCACCGCAGAGCAGCTGGAAAACGCCGAAATGGTGCACCAGCCAATGGCCTGCCAGCAGTGCGAAGCCGCTCCGTGCGAAACCGTCTGTCCGGTGAACGCCACCGTCCACACTCCGGATGGTCTCAATGCGATGGCCTACAACCGCTGCATCGGCACCCGCTATTGCGCCAACAACTGCCCTTACACCGCACGTCGCTTCAACTGGTTTGACTACAACAAGCGCAACCCGCTGACCGAGACCACCGTGCTCGGTCTTGTGAAGGTGGGCAACCTCTACGCCGGCCCGCTCGGCGAGAAGCGCGAGGACGAAAGCCTCCGCCTGCAGCGCAATCCGAACGTCACCGTACGTATGCGCGGTGTCATCGAGAAGTGTACTTACTGCGTGCAGCGCCTCGAATCCGCCAAGATCCTGCAGAAGCAGGTGCAGCGCGACTCCAAGAACTTCCGCGTGCCGACCGACACCGTCAAAACCGCATGCCAGCAGTCCTGCCCGGCTGAGGCGATCGTCTTCGGCGACCTGGCCGATCCGAAATCCGCCGTCGCCAAGGCCAAGGCCTCTCCGCGCGACTACCAGGTGCTTAAATACATCGGCACCCGCCCGCGCACGAGCTACCTCGCCCGCCTGCGCAATCCGAACAAGAACATGCCCGGCGCAGAAAACATCGCCGTCTGGAGCAACAACCAATTCTAAACCGGACACATGGACGCCTCCGCCCCCGCATCTAACACGCCGCGCATTCTCGACCGCGAGCCGCTGGTCCTGAACAACCGATCCTATTCCTGGATCACGAACCGCATCTGCGGCATCGTGGAAAACAAGCAGCCCGCCCTCTGGTGGATCCTGTTTATTCCCTCGATCCTCCTGACAGGCTTGATGGTCTTCTGCTTCACCTACCTCATCTCCACAGGTGTGGGTGTCTGGGGCCAGAAACAGCCGGTCGCCTGGGCATGGGACATCACGAACTTCGTGTTCTGGATCGGTATCGGCCACGCCGGCACCCTCATCTCCGCCATCTTGTTCCTGACTCGCCAGAAGTGGCGTACCTCTGTGAACCGCGCTGCGGAAGCCATGACGATCTTCGCCGTGATGTGCGCCGGTCTCTTTCCGGCCTTCCACGTCGGTCGTGTGTGGATGGTGTGGTTCCTCGCTCCGATCCCGAACGCCAACGCCATCTGGCAGAACTTCAAGTCCCCCCTGCTCTGGGACGTGTTCGCGGTGTCCACCTACTTCAGCGTTTCCGCCGTGTTCTGGTTCCTGGGCCTCGTCCCTGACCTTGCCACCCTGCGTGACCGCTGCCGTCCTGGCCTCAAGAAGTTCCTCTACGGTGTCTTCGCCCTCGGCTGGCGCGGTGGCAACCGCCAGTGGAGCCACTACGAAACGGCCTACATGCTCCTGGCCGCTCTCTCCACGCCGCTGGTGCTCTCCGTGCACTCTGTCGTGTCCTTCGACTTCGCCACCTCCGTGGTCCCCGGCTGGCACACCACCATCTTCCCGCCCTACTTTGTGGCTGGTGCTATCTTCGGCGGCTTCGCCATGGTGCTCACCCTCATGCTCCCCGTGCGCCGCATCTACGGCCTGGACGACCTGATCACGCCAAAGCACGTGGACAACATGGCCAAGATCATCCTGCTGACAGGTACGATCGTCGGTTATGCCTACTGCATGGAGCTCTTCGTGGCCTACTACAGCGGCAACCCCTATGAAGCCGCCGCCTTCACCCTCCGTGGTCTGACCGGCCCTTCCACCTGGGCTTACTACTGGATGTTCGGCTGCAACGTCTTTGCCCCGCAGCTCTTCTGGATCCGCTGGTGCCGCCACAACGTGTGGATCGTCATGATCGTCTGCATGTTCGTGAACGCCGGCATGTGGTTCGAGCGCTACGTCATCATCGCCACCACGCTGGAGCGTCACATGATCCCCGGCTCCTGGCGCGTGTATGAGGCCACCTGGGTGGATAAGTACACCTTCCTCGGAACCTTCGGCTTCTTCATGATGCTGTTCCTGCTGTTCCTGCGCTTCCTGCCCGTCATCGCCATCGGTGAAGTCAAAGGCGTCCTTCCGCAGTCGAATCCGCATCAGGATGACCATGCTGAGCATGGCATTCAGGAGGAGGACCTCATGGACTATCCTGACCGCCACGTCCCGAAACCCGTTGCCGCCTAACTTTTAAACCGCACCCTGACTGTGAGCACCACCCTCAAACGAGTCCACGGCTACCTCGCTGAATTTGACAGCGTGAAGGACCTCTACCATGCCGCTGAGCACGTGCGTGACGCCGGCTATCAGCGCTGGGACGTCCACTCTCCGTTCCCGATTCACGGAATGGACACCGCCATGGGCAATCCCCGCTCCAAGCTGCCCTACTTCGTCTTCTGCGGCGGCATCACCGGCACCACGGTGGCCTTCACACTGGAAACCATCACCCAGACCAACTTCTGGCAGAGCATCGGCCTCGGTTTCCTGCAGAAGATCGTCGAAACCTACCCGACTGTCGTTCAGGCCAAGCCCACCGACATCTGGACCCTTCCGGCCTTCTTCCCAGTGATGTTTGAGCTGACGATTCTCTTCAGCGCCTTCACCACTCTGTTCGGTCTGCTGGCCCTCATCGGCCTGCCCCGCTGGAATCACCCGCTGTTCGTTTCCAAAAACTTCAGCAAGTTCTCCGACGACGGTTTCTTCGTCTGCATCGAAGCCCGTGACCCCAAATTCTCCCAGGAAGGCACCAAGAGCCTGCTCGAAAAACTCGGCGGCAAGAACATCGAACTCGTGGAGGACGAAATCTAAGCCTCGCTGACCGCACCCACCATGAAGTACTTCTTCCTCAGCTATCTTTTCGTCGGCGCCATCATCGTGAGCGCGTTCGGCTTCCGTGGCAGCAAATCCGAGCTGCCCCCCATCGAAGTGTTCCCTGACATGGACCACCAGGCCAAGGTGAAATACCAGGCTTCCAGCGAGTTCTTCGCTGATGGTCGCGGTGCACGCCTCCCGGTCAAAGGCACCCTGCCCATGGGCTTTGAAATCCCCTCCAAACCTGCTGTGGACGGCGCCAAGCCCGCCCGCGTGGCCTTCACCAGCGGTCTCGACTATTACAACACCGGCAAGATCGGTGACTTCTACGGCGACGGTCTGCCCACGGAGATCACCAGCGATCCCACCGTGTTCAACGACGCCTTCATCAAGCGCGGCGAACAGCGCTTCAACATCCATTGCGCCATCTGCCACGGTGCTTCCGGCAATGGCAAGGGCGTGACCTCCAAGTACGGCATCCTCACCGCCTTCAACTTCCAGCAGGCAGGCAATCTTGATCCTGCAAACGCCGCCGCCTACCGCGCCGATGGTGCCATCTTTGATGTCATCACCAACGGCAAGGGCCTCATGGGCAGCTACGGCGGCAACGTCACCCTGCGCGACCGCTGGGCCATTGTGGCCTACATCCGCTCCCTGCAACTCGCTGCCAAAGAGTCAGGTGTCACCCTTCCCCTTCAGTAACGGCACGATCACGCGATACCCGGCATGAGTCACCACGTCACATTCAACGATCTGCCCCAGGGCGGAGAAAAATTCGAAACAGCCAAGGGAGCCAAGCTCATTAATTCCTTGGGTTTCATTGGCGGAGTCGGCCTTCTGGCTTCGATTTACTATTTCTACGCTGAGACGAGCACCTTCGCCTACTCCTGGCTCTTTGCGGTGTTCTTTTGCTTCACCTTCGTGGTGGGCGGCTGCTTCTGGATCCTCCTCCACAGCGTTTCCAACTCCGGCTGGGGCGTTTCAGTCCGCCGTATCTGGGAAAATCTGGCCAACATGATCATCCCGATGGCCATCTTTGCCTCCCCGCTTCTCTTCCCCTCCGTACAGACGCACCTGTACGAGTGGATGAACCACCACCGTGAAGCCGCCCACCATGCCGCCGAGCACGGCAGCACAGTCAAGGAAGCCCTCCACCACATGTCCGAGGCCAATCCCCACCTGCACGTGCTGGTGTCCAAGTTTGGCTACATGAACCTGAATCCCGCCGGATTCTCCTGGTACACCCGCTTCTTTGCCTACTTCCTCGTTCTCTGGTTCATCGCCAGCACCCTGCGCGGCCGCTCTCTGAAGCAGGAGCAGGATGGCGACATCAAGCACACGATCCGTTCCCGCCAGTTCTCCTCCATCGTTCTGCTGCCCTTCGCACTGACCGTGACCTTCGCCGCCTATGACTGGCTGGTGGGTCTGGACTACAACTGGTTCTCCACCATGTGGGGTGTTTACATCTTCGCAGGCTGCGCCTGGGCTTCCATGGCGGTCTCCATCCTGGTCATCACCTGGCTGCGCAGCCTCGGCTACCTCCAGAAGGTCGTCACGGATGAGCACTACCACCTGATGGGCAAGCTCCTCTTCGCCTTCACGGTGTTCTGGGCCTACATCGCCTTCAGCCAGTATTTCCTCATCTGGTATGCCAACGTGACGGAAGAAACCCGCTTCTACCTCACCCGTAACACCGAAGGCTGGCGCGCCGTCTCCATCTTCATCCTGATCGGCCACTTCGTCGCTCCCTTCGTCTTCCTCCTCTCCCAGCCTCGCAAGAAGAACCCCGTCGTGATGAGCCTCGGTTGTATCTGGATCATCTTCATGCACTTGGTGGACATGTACTGGAACGTCATCCCTGAGCGCGGCCCCTCCCTTGGTCAGGGCGTCTGGGTCCCCGGTGCCTGGATGCAGGACATCGCCGCTCTCTGCGCTGTTTTCGGCATCATGAGCTTCCTCTATCTGCGTGGGCTGGCCAAATACAGCCTCTATCCGTGGCGCGACCCGCGCCTCATCGAGTCCGTGAACGTCGTCAACTGATTCCCTGTCCTTCCATGTCGCAGCCCGAACCATCCAAAAAAGCCGGAGCCACCCTCGTGTGGGTGCTCGGAGCCTTCGCAGGCTTCGCCGTGCTCTTCACCGCCATCCAGGCCGTCAATGATTCGAAGCAGGGCTTCGATCCACGCGCCGAGGAGCGTCTCAGCAACACCGCCGAGATCCTCAAAGGGCAGAACGAAAACCTGGCCAAGCTGGGCCTGAACGACGCCGCCAAGAAGAAGGCCCTCTTTGAAAAGACGCTGTCCACCCTCGGCTCCAAAAAGCCCGGAGTGAGCACCCAGGTCGTCCCCGGATCTCCCACCCAGCTCAAGCAGGCTGCAGCCTCTGCCGCCCCAGCTCCCGCTCCTGCCGCACCCGCTTCGCCCAAGTAAGTCATGCAGACCACTCCCGCCACTCCTGACACAGACCTTCAGGCCGACAACCTTCGCCGCGCGGCGATCGACAAGTCGGTGAAAGGCCCTGTGCTCTTCCTTTTCACCAACGGTGCCTTCTGGCTCATGCTCTCCACGGTGCTCGGCGTTCTCGCCGCCATCAAGCTGGTGGAGCCCGGTTTCCTCGGAGACTGCCAGTTCATCAGCTACGGCCGCCTTCAGCCTGCGCACATCAATGCGCTCGTCTATGGCTGGGGCGTGCAGGCTGCTCTGGGCATCATGCTCTGGATCATGGCCCGCCGTTCCGGTCAGGAGCTCAAGGGCGGCAAGAGCCTGCTCATCAGCGCCGGCGTCTTCTGGAACATCACCGTCACGCTCGGCATCCTCTCCATCATCTTTGGCAAAAGCACCTCCATCGAGTGGCTTGAAATGCCCAAGTTCGTCTGGCCTGTGCTGCTCTTGGCCTTCCTCTGCTACGCCTGGCCCATCGCCCGCATGTTTGGCCGCGCCTTCCGTCCTGAAGGCTTCATGGTCAGCACTTGGTACATTCTGGGTGCCTGCTTCTGGTTCCCCTGGATCTTCATCACCGCCAACGTGGCCTTGCACTGCCTGCCAAATCTCGGTGCCATCGGTGCTGGCATTGATGCCTGGTACATCCACGCGGTGATCCTTCTCTTCTTCGTCCCGGTGGGTGTCGGCGCTGCCTACTACTTCATCCCGAAGATCACCGGCCAGCCCATCGCTTCCGCCCAGCTCGCTTCTGCAGGCTTCTGGACCCTCGCCGTGCTCGGCGGCTGGACCGGCATGCAGAAATACATGGGCGGCCCGCTTCCGGCTTGGATGACCTCCGTCGGCGCTTGCGCTGGTGTGCTGCTCCTCATCCCCGTCGGTCTTGTGGGTCTGAACCACCACCTCACCACCCTCGGCAAGCACAGTGCCGTGGCCACCAGCCCCACGCTGCGTTTCATCTTCTTCGGAGCCCTGTTCTACCCGGTTTCCGGCCTCATCCTGGCCCTGAACTCCGCCTTCTGGACCGGTGCCAGCTTCCAGTTCACCCAGTCCTGGTATTCCTTCCAGGTCGTCAGCCTCTACGGCTTCTTCAGCATGTGCGCCTTCGGTGCCATCTACTACATCGTGCCGCGTCTCTCCGGCTGCGAGTGGCTGAGCGTGCGCCTCATCCGCAACCACTTCTGGTTCTCCGTCTACGGCGTTGGTACCATCGTCATCATGAGCCTCGTGGCCGGATGGCAGCAGGGCAATGACCTGAACAACCCTGAGCATTGGGACCAGTCCTTCATGAATCACGTGATCAACTCCCGCCCTTACGTGGTCTCCCGCGCCGTGGCCTGGGCTCTGATCAGCTTCTCGAACATCATGTTCCTTCTCCACCTTCTGCTCATGGTTGCAGGCCTGGGCCGCCGCAGTTCGGCTCCCACCCTGCTTGAACACCACGACGATCACGCTCTTCCCAACGAAGCCCACGCATGACGAACTTCCGCACATTCATCCTTGGTCTCGCCGCCTCCTTTGGGCTGCCTTGGCTCTGCCTCATCGTCCTTCCGGCGATGCAGTACGAGCACCTCACCCCCGTCGCCTATGACAAGGACAAGGACGGCGTCGAAGGCTACTTCCCCCCCGCACCTGTCAATGGTCAGGGCCAGCTCGTTTACATCCGTGAAGGCTGCAACCAGTGCCACACCCAGATGATCCGCCCCGTCCAGCTCGGCCTGGATGGCTGGTACAAAGGCTGGGGACAGGATCAGGAAGGCCGCCCTGCCGCTCCTGTGCGCCCCAACGTGCTGCGCGACTACCTCAGCGAAAAGTATGCCCTCCTCGGCATCCAGCGCGTGGGTCCGGACCTTGCCAACTTCGGCTGGCGCGCTCCTGATGCCAATGCCCTCCATGTGCACCTCTACGCTCCCCGCTCGGTGCATGACTGGAGCACGATGCCCTCCTACAAGCAGCTCTACAAGCTGCAGAAGATCCAGGGCCCTGTGTCTGACCGCGCACTCAAGCTTCCGAAGCATTTCGCAGCCCCTGCCGGTTACGAAGTCGTCCCGACTCCGGAGGCCGACCGCCTTGTCGAATACCTTCTCTCCTTGAAAAAGGATTACCCCGTCCCCGGACAGAGCGCAGCCGTCGCTGCCGCTGCTCCCGCCAAAAAGTAGCCCCTCTCGCGAACCGCACGCCCCATGAGCGCACCCGCCCATCCCGACAGCACCGATCTCGACCGCCTTCACTCTGCCGTGAAGCGCGAGAAGGAAGATCTCGCTCCCGAAAACCAGCCCGCCCCTCTCTGGGCCATCTTCCTGCTCATGCTTGTCGCCATCATCGCTGGCGGTCAGCTCGGCCCGATCATGAACGGTGCCGGCGTGAGCTTTGAGTCCAGCAACCTCTTTGTCAGCTCCGGCGGCGGCGATCCTCGCCCCGGTGGTGCTGGCGGTGGTGCAGCTCTCGATCCTTTCGCGCTCGCCATGAAGAAGGGGGCCAGCGGTTACTCCGTCTGCGGTGGCTGCCATCAGGGCAACGGCGGCGGTATCCCCGGACAGTTCCCTCCTCTGGCTGGCTCTGAATTCGTGCTGGGCGGCACCGAGCGCCTCGTCCGCATCGTGCAGCATGGTCTGACCGGCCCTGTGACCGTCAAAGGCCAGGCCTTCAACACCCCCGGCGGCATGCAGCCCTTCGGTGCAGCCATGTCCTCCCAGGACCTCGCCAACGTGCTGACCTACATCCGTAATTCCTGGGGCAACGAAGCCACCATGATCACCAAGGAAATGGTGCAGAAAGTGCGCGACGAAGAGAAGCGCACCTCTCAGTGGACCACCGCCGACCTCGAGCCCTTCGCCAAGAAGGACATCCCTGGCGACATTCCTGCCGGCCCCGGCGCGACCGCTGCTGCTGCCAAGTAATTTCAAACTCCGATGACCCGTGTGAAGCATACCGTCTCCCGCCAGGCAGCTTGCGCTGCCTTTGGAGCCGTCATGCTGATCGCGAACGTAAGCTGCGGCAAAGTGCCGGAAGCATTGGTCGAGGCGCAGCTCTCGCCTGCAGTCGAGATCGGTGAAACACCCAGCATCTCCGGCAAGGTGACGCTCAAAGGAGCAGACGCTGCCAAGCTGCACAAAATTGTCGACGTCGGTGGCAATCCATTCTGCACCGGTCATGGCGACATCGCAGACCCGGCTTGGAAAGTTTCTCCTGACGGAGCTCTGGCCGATGCAGTGATCACGGTGCGTGGCAGCCAGCGCGCCAGCAATGCCTCAGCAGCACCGCTGATCGACCAGACCAAGTGCGCCTTCGTGCCGCACACCGTCGCCATCCAGCCCGGCCAGACCGTTCGTTTTCATAACAGCGACCTCACCTTCCACAACATCCGTGTGGCTCGCTATGAAGGGCAGGGAAAAACCGCCAACATCGACAATTTTGGCCAGCCTTCCCGCGGCGACGAGAACGTGAAGACCTTCAGCAAGCCCGGCATCTACCGCCTCGAGTGCGACGTGCACCGCTGGATGAATGCCTGGGTGTTTGTGCATGAGGGCGCGCACAGCGCTGTCTCAGGTACTGATGGCAGCTTTTCCATCTCTCGCGCCTTGGCTGACGGCGACTACGTCGTCGAAGCCTGGCACCCGCAGTTTCCGCAAACCATCACCCACACCGTCACTGTCCGTGATGGCAAGGCCACCGCTGATTTCGAATTTGATTTCACCAAGGCCCACACCCTCTGATACCCTTTAGATTCCAAGCTATGAGCGCCGCCGCCACTACTCACGATCACGCCCACGATCACTCGCATGACGATCACGGGCACCATGAACAGAGCTTCATCTGGAAGTACATCTTCTCCAGCGATCACAAGACCATCGGTCTGCAGTACGGTCTCACCGGCCTGCTGTTCCTGCTGTTCGGTTTCTTCCTCATGCTGCTCATGCGCTGGAGCATCGCCTATCCGGGCATCCCGGTGCCGGGCGTGGACTTCATCCGCTCCCTTCCTGTCGCGAGCGGCATCTTTGAAGGCATGTTTGGCCGCTGGCTGAACACCGACGGCTCCCTCAATGGCGAGCTCTACAACATGCTCGGTGCCATGCACGGCACCATCATGGTGTTCTTCGGCATTGTGCCCCTCGGCTTCGCCGCCTTCGGCAACTTCGTGATGCCTCTGCAGATCGGCACCATCGACATGGCCTTCCCCCGCCTGAACATGGCCAGCTACTGGCTCTTCTTCATCAGCGGCGTGCTCATGATGTGCAGCTTCTTCGTCGGCACCGGCCCGGTTCAGACCGGCTGGACGATGTATTCCCCCCTGGCTTCCACTGCCAACATCGGCGTGACGAGCATCTGGAGCCACGGCCACACCTGGTGGCTGAGTGCGATGGTGTTCAACATCTCCGCCTCCCTCCTTGGCTCCGTCAATTTCATCGCCACCATCATCAACCTGCGCACCAAGGGACTGGGCTGGATGAAAATGCCCTTCTTCTGCTGGGCCATGTTCGTCACCGCCTTCCTTCTCCTGCTGGCCTTCCCGCCCCTCGAAGTGGCGGCCATCCTGCAGCTTTCGGACCGCGTGTTCGGCTCCTCCTTCTACCTGCCTACCGGCCTGATGGAAGGTGGCAAGCACCTCGACATCTCTGGTGGTGGCAGCCCGCTGCTCTACCAGCATCTGTTCTGGTTCCTGGCCCATCCTGAGGTGTACGTGCTCATCCTCCCGGCCTTCGCCATCCTTACGGACGTCATTCCGTGCAATGCACGCCGTCCGCTGTGGGGCTACAAGTCCATGGTCTACTCCGTGCTCACCCTTGGCTTCCTGAGCTTCCTCGTCTGGGCGCACCACATGTACCTCACCGGCATGGGCACCATGATGTCCACCTACTTCCAGATCACCACGGTCATGATCTCCGTGCCTTCCGTGATCCTTCTCACCTGCTTGATGATCTCCCTCTGGGGCGGTTCCATCCGCTTCAATACGCAGATGCTCTTCGCCTCCGCCTTCCTGCCCATGTTCGGCATCGGTGGTCTGACCGGTCTGCCCCTGGCCTTCTCCTTCATCGACCTGGCCATGCATGACACCTACTACGTCATCGGTCACTTCCACTACGTGGTGGCTCCTGGCACCATCTTCGCCCTCTTCGCAGGCGTTTACCACTGGTTCCCGAAATTCACCGGCCGTTTCATGAACGACACCCTGGGCAAGCTCCACTTCTGGCCTTCCCTGCTCGGCATGAACCTCGTGTTCGCCCCCATGTTCATCCAAGGCATGGCCGGCTTCCACCGCCGCTGGTATGACGGTGGCAAATACTTCGAAAACACCTCCGGCTTCAGCAACTGGTCCACCAAGCTGACGCACGAGATCGGTGCCTTCTTCGGTCTGAACATTCCGGACAACATGCTCTCCCTGAACATCGTCATGTCTGTCGGTGCCTTTATCCTCGCCCTGGGCCAGATCCCCTTCATCATCAATTTCTGGTTCAGCCTCAAAGGCGGCAAAAAGTCCAACAGCGACAATCCTTGGAACGCCACCACCATGGAGTGGGCCACCCCCACGCCGCCTCCGCACGGCAACTTCCTCTTCGACCCCGTCGCTCATCGTGGCCCGTATGAGTACAGCGTTCCCGGCCACCCCACGGACTTCTATCCTCAGTGGGAATCCGAACCCGGCAAACCCGAGATCAAGCCTGCCGCCGACAAGGTGCTCGCTCATCACTAATCCGCGAACTTCCAACCGCGCACCGCGACTACTTCAATGGACATCCCCTACACCGTTCACGCCCGTCCAGACACCGGTCTTTACAATGCCAAGATCGGCATCTGGCTCTTCCTGGCCTCGGAAGTCATGCTCTTCGGCGGCCTGTTCTCGGCTTACATCTTCCTCCGCGTCGGTGCCGACTATCCTTGGCCGGTGCATGACCTTGATGTGACCCTCGGGTTCGTCAACACCGTGGTGCTCATCGCCTCCTCCGTGACGGTCGTCATGGCCTGGGCCATGCTCAAGCTGCGCAAGTTCGGCCTCTATCGCCTCAACATGGCCATCACCGTGATCTGCGCGGGCGTGTTCATGTTCAACAAGAGCCTGGAGTACAAGGCCAAGTTCGCCCACTACGCCGTGAAGCTCACGGACGGCACCCTGCTCACCGGTCACCTTCCCCATGGCTATCAGGTGAAGTTTGAAGGCATCACCGAGCTGAACCTCACCGTGCCGCTCAAGAAGAGCGCCGTGTTTGCTGACCCTGTCGGCTATGTGCTTCCCTTCGTCGAAGGCGGTGCTGCCAAGTTCAAGACTGAAGACGGCAAGGAAATCACCCTCGACGAGTCCACCTTCACCGCCCTGAGCGCAGAAGCGGTGAAAAAGGCCACGGAAGCCAAGAAGAGCCAGGCCACCATCAAGCTGGTCGCCACCTCCCCCCTGAAGGTCGCCGCCAAGCCCTCCGAGATCTTTGGTTACACCGACAGCACTCTCACTTTCCGTGACGGCACTGTGGCCACTGGCAAGCTGGCTGACGACAAGATGACGCTCGAAGTGGACGGCGTGGACGCCCGCGGCGTGGCCCAGTCTGAGAAGTCTCTCGCCTTCGATCACCGCTACCTCGGTGATGCCTGGCAGAAGGCCTTCGTGGAAAACCGTGACCACCACTTCGAGGAGTTTGCCAAGAACTACCCGACCCGTGACAAGAACCGCTCCGCCACCCTCCAGAAGGAGGCTCTCTTCTTCAAGTTGCACTCCGCCACTCCTCCTGCGGCTGGCGAAGGCCACGGCGACAAGCACGGCGCTGAAGCCCACGCTCCTGCCGAAGGCCACGGAGACGCTCATGCCCACCACCCCACCGTGGTGCTGGAAAAGAAAGACATCACGTTCTTCTCCAACTTCACCCCGAAGCTCAACACCTACTACGCCATCTACTTCACCCTGACCGGTCTGCACGGCCTGCACGTGGTCGCTGGCGCTCTGGTGCTTGCCTACTTCCTGCTGTTTGACGGCAAGCGTCTCCGTCAGGATCCCGAGCATCTGGCCAACCGCGTCGAAGTCGGCGGTCTGTTCTGGCACTTCGTCGATCTCGTGTGGATCTTCCTCTTCCCACTTCTGTATCTCCTGTAATTTCCACCTTCTACCGCCATGTCCGACAACGTCGAAGAAATCCAGAAGTCGATCAAAAAGTACCTCTTCATTGGAGGTCTGCTGATCCTTTTCTCCGCCATCACCGTGTGGCTTTCCTATGTGGAGCTTCCCACCCACGGCCAGAACATCCTGCTCGGCATGATCGTGGCCACCTTCAAGGCTGCTCTTGTGGCGCTGATCTTCATGCATCTCAATCACGAGCGCAGCGTGATCTACAAGATCCTCGCCTTCACGGTGGTGTTGGCGATCGTGCTCTTCGCGCTGTTCATCTTCTCCCACGAAGATCCGCTCGTCTTCTCCGGCTTCTATACGCCGTCCGACCAGCTCTAATTCCGAGCCCTCACGCTCTCCACGGTCATGTCACTCAAGCACTTCCACATCGTCTTTCTCGTCTTCGCCATTCTGTGCGATGCCGCGTTCTGGCTGTGGATGCATTTCATGCCTGAAGACGCCGCCAATGCAGGTGCCTCCGGTCTGAAGAACTACGCTGGTCTGCTCTGCCTGGGCCTGATCGCCTACGGCGTGTGGTACCTGGCCAAAAAAATGCGCACCATCATTGTCTGAGCCATGATCATCGCGCCTCCATCCTCCATCCTCGCCTGCGCCACCTGCATGGCCGACAAAGGCAGCCTCGTCGGCCAGGCTCAGGGCTTTGCCATTCTTTTCATGCTTGTGGTGCTGGCCTTCATGTTCGCCTGCGCCGCCTGCATTGTTTACAGCATGGTGCGCCGCCAGCGCGCCCATTCGCAGCTCGAAGCCACCGCCTGATTTTCCCCCTCTCTCTCCTTTAGCCCCTATGTCATTTTCACTCGACTCCATCAACACTCTGATCGGCCAGACTCCGAACGCCTCCGAACACGGCGGGCTCGTTGACCACATGCTGGGCTTTGTCCACTGGTTCATGGTTGTGCTCGGCATCGGCTGGTCCATCTATCTTGCCATCGCCTTCTACCGCTTCCGCCAGAAGAAGACGGCCAAGGCTGACTACCAGGGTTTCCGCGGCCACGCCACCACCCACATCGAAATCGGCGTGATCATCGTGGAAGCCATCCTCCTCCTCGGTTTCGCCTTCCCCCTCTGGTCCCGCCAGGCCGATGAATACCCCACTTCCCCCGACACCGTGCGCATGCGCGCTCTCGGCGAGAAGTTCCTTTGGAACTTCCAGTACCCCGGCAATGATGCCCTCCTGAGCACTTGGGACCTCCGCAATGTGGATGGCGCCACCAACACCATGGGCAAGGACCTCCACGACCCGAACGGCAAGGACGACTTCGTGAACCCCGGTACCATGAAGCTGCCTGTCGGCCGCCCGGTGATCGTCGATGTGGCCAGCAAGGACGTGATTCACAATCTGGCGCTGGTGCCCATGCGCGCCGCTCAGGACGCCACCCCCGGCGTGAAATCCCACATGTGGTTCAAGCCTGTCAAAGAAGGCAGCTGGGACATCATCTGCGGCCAGCTCTGCGGACCGGGCCACGCCCAGATGAAGGCCATCCTGGAAGTGATTCCTGCGGCTGAGTATGACGCATGGGCCAAAGAGCAGTCCGCTGCAGCACTGAAGAAGACCACCGAAGCCGAGGCCGCCACGCCAAAGGCCGCTGGTCATTGATTTTCCATCCCTCCGGATGGCAGAACCCAAGGGCAAAATAATGACCTCATTATTTTGCCCTTTTGCTTTTGCCGCTCGTTCCTGATCTGCCATGCCCTCCCGCGCCTTTCACCGCTACGCCCTCTTCACGCTCGCCGTGGGTGCGGTGCTCATCTGGTGGGGGGCTGCGGTCACCACCGAGGACGTGGGGCTGGCCGTTCCCGACTGGCCGTTGTGCTATGGCAAGATCAATCCTGAAGGCTGGTACAAAGTGCCCGCGCTGCTGCTGGAGCATGGGCACCGCTGGCTGGCCACCACCATTGGCTGGTTGGTGTTGGGCATGTATTACTGGCAGTTTGCACGCTTCAAGCCCGGCGCTGTGGAAGGCGTAGGCATCATTCTCTGCTCTCTCGGCTTCCTGATCTTGATCTACATGAGCTCGGTCGGTACGGCGGCATTTATCGGGCTGCTGGGGTTTGCCTGGCTGGTGCTGAAATGGTACAGCCAGCGCTGGCCGCTGCTGCGCGGTCTCACCACACTGGCGCTGCTGCTTGTGGTGCTGCAGGCCTCCTTGGGCGGGCTGCGCGTGCTGAAGATGTCCGACCCTCTGGGCATCACGCATGGCACGCTGGGCCAGCTCTTCTACTGCCTGCTCGTCTTCATCGCCTTCGCCTCATCCCGCACTTGGACGGAGGGGCGGCTGGTGCTCACGGTCAAAGAGGCCGCTCAGGCGCGCTGGCTTTCCCTGCTGCTGTTTCTGGCAGTGTTTGGTCAGCTTGTACTCGGTGCCAGTCTGCGCCACACCCAGCGCACCCATCTGGCCGCCAGCGACATCCTCACCACCAAGGGCCATTGGCTGCCGCCTGTGAATCCTCCCGATGTCTTTCTGCTCTTCGCGCACAAATACTGGGGCTTCACCGTGGCGCTGCTCATCCTCTTTGTGGCTTCGCGCGCCCGGCGCTGGCTCGTCACCCTGCCGCAGATGCGGCCGGTGGCCACTCTGCTGCTGTTCATGCCCACGGTGCAGGTGGCGCTTGGCATTTTTGTCATCCTCACGGGCAAGAGCTTCTGGGTTACCAATTTCCACGTCCTCAATGGCCTGGGCCTGCTGGCCCTGAGCAGCCTTCTCATGGCCACCTTCTGGGGAGACCGCTTTTCTCGGCGCGAGACAGATGACGAGTGATGGGCTGCACGCGGAGGTGACCAACTTTTTTTGCAGCTCGTTTTTAAAAGGCTTACGCCACTCTCCACGCCCCCCGTTTACTCTGTCCGCATGCTGAGCTTCGGCGTGCCCGGCACGGCAGCAGGCGGCTGGTCAAACTCGATGAGCTTACGGCGCCACTCGGCGGCCTTGGCGGTGTTGCCGGTGGTTTCATTAAACTGCACTAGGCGCTGGATGGCATCTCGCAGGTGATGGCGTGATTGTTTCGGGAGCGTGGCGTCGCCTGCCTGCAGTCCCTCATAACCGGAGTGCAGCAGGGTTCCGGCCTCGGCGTAGGACTTCTGCAGCAGCAGGGCCTCGCCCAGCAGGCTCTCGATGCTGAAGCGCAGCCAGTGGTCAGGTTGTTTCTGGCGGTATAGTTCCAGGCTGTGACGCAGCAGCGGCTCGGCTTTGACGGACTGCCCCGTCTGCACCCAGAGCGCACCGAGATCCGTGGCGGCGGTGGCCACTGCCGCAGGATCTTCAGGCGTCCGCTTGCGCTGCATGTCCAGCACCTGCTGGTAGAGAGACTCCGCCTCCGCCATCCTTCCTGCATGGCGGTGGGTGGTTGCCAGTCCGGACATGGTGGCCAGCGTTTCCGCGTCGTTCACACCCAGGACTTTCAGCTGGATCTGCAGCAGCTCCGCGTACATTTTTTCCGCCCTCACCTGGTCGCCGTGCTGGTCATGCGTGGCCGCCACAATGCGCATCTGCGCCAGTGTGTCAGGGTCTCCGGGGCCGTAGGCGGTCTTCATGATGTCGAGGGCGTCCAGCTGAAGCGTCGCCGCCTGCGCATGCTTGCCATCCGCATCCAGAGATGCGGCCAGCTGTTTCATCGTGCGCAGGGTCGTGGCATCTGTGGAGCCCAGTGTGCGCATCCGCATGGTCAGCGCATCCCGCCTGAGCTTTGCCGCATCGGCGTGGCGGCCGTGGTTGTCATACACCTGGGAGACCGTGTCCATCTGGGCAAGAATTTCCGGATGCTCCGGCGGGAAGGCCGTCTTCATGATTTCCAGCACCTGCACCTGCGCGCCTTCAGACTCGGCCCGCCGGCCCTGCACCTCAAACTCATCCGCCAGATAGCGCATGCTCAGCAGCGTCTGCGGGTGCTTGAGTCCGAGCACCCGCCGTTTGGCATCCAGTCCCTGGTGGTGCAGCCGCAGCGCATCGGCATGCCGCCCGCGCCTGCCCAGCATCAGGGCCGCCTGGTCCATCTGCGCCAGCGTGTCCGGGTGCTCCGCACCGAGGGACTGCTTCATGATCTCCAGCGCGCCGAAATACAGCTTCTCCGCATCGGAGGGCATGCCCCCCTTTTCACTGGCCTGCGCGGTGATGTTCATGGTCACGAGTGTGCGTGGATCGGCCGGGCCCAGCACTCGGCGGGTGCCTTCCAGCTGCTCCTCACGGCGTTTCAGGGCTTCGGCGTGGCGGCCTTGGAGTGTATAGGACTGTGCCAGGTTGCCCAGCGTGGCAAAGGTGTCCAGATGGTCCGGTCCAAGCACCCGCTTCTGCACCTGGTACAGGCTCAGCAGCAGCGTTTCAGAATCGGCGTGCTTGTCCTGGGCATCGCACACGGCGGCTAGGATGGTGATGGTGACAAACGTGTCTGGATGGTCCGGCCCCAGGGTCTTCTGCTGCGCCGTCAGCGTCCTGCGCAGCATGGACTCCGCATCCACATAGCGCCCCTCGGCCTGCATGGCTTGCGCCAGCTCCCGCATGGTGCGCATGGTGTCGCGGTTTCCACCGCCCAGCGCCATCAGGCGCTTCTCCAGCGCTCCCTCCAGTTGCTTCTGGGCGTCCAGAGGCTGCGAGAGGGCCAGGTACGTCAGCCCGATGGTCTCCTGCACTTTCGCTCCTGACTCAGGATTGTCTGCCAGGGTGTCAAGACGGCCCACGGCATCGTCCAGCATCTGCTTCACCAGCGTGGTATCCTTCCCCTTCACATTCTCCGGGGTCAGTGAGCCAAACATCTCCTGCAAAAAGCGGGACGTCATGGAGTGAGACTCGCTCCGTTGTCGGCTGGCCACTTCGGCTGTCTCCTTTTTCTGCTCCAGCAGCAGCCAGCCCGTCACCATCACGCCGACAGTCAGGGTGAGCACCAGCACCGCCGCCAGGGCAAAGAGCCCCCGGTGCTCGCTGATGAAGCTGCCCAAGGTCGTGCCCTGGACCGCAGGCTGCTGCTCCTCCTTGGAGGCCGCATCTTTCAGATAGGCCTGAAAGTCATTCTCCAGCACCTCCAGCGAGGAGTAGCGGTTCTCAGGCCGCTTCTCCAGCATGCGCATCACGATCCAGTCAAAGTGTTCCTCCAGCAGCTCCGGATACGTGGCGGGTGCAGCCTTGCGGCCCAGCGCTATGCCCGCTATCTGCGCCCTCGGCATCGCACGCAGGCAGTCGGAGGGCTTGGGGGGGAAGCTCTCGCACACCAGCCGCTTCACCTCGTCCAGATGCTCGGCGGCATCCTTCGGCGTGGGAATGGGTTGGCGGCCGGTGATCAGCTCATACAGCAGTGTGCCCAGCGCATAGATGTCGCTCCGGGCATCCAGCACCTTGCTGGTTACGTGCTCGGGGCTCAGGTAGGCTGCTGCGGTGCGCAGCTGTCCGTTTGGGCATAGCAGACTGAAATCCATGGCCTTGGCGACACCAAAGTCCGTGATCTTCACCACCGGTTCTCCCTGGTCTCCCCACTTCACCAGGAGATTGGACGGTTTCAGGTCGCCGTGCACCACCCCCTTTTGGTGCGCATGGTGCACCGCATCACACACCTGGATGAAGAGCCGGACGCGCGTCAGCAGGGAGAGCTTTTGATCATCGCAAAACTGGGTGATGGGCGTGCCGTGCAGCAGCTCCGTCACGAGGTAGGGCCTGCCTCCGGGCGTCATGCCGCACGCGTGTGGGCGGGCGATGGCTGGGTGGTCCAGCAGCGCCAGGGAGTGCTTCTGCGCCTCGTAACGGATCAGGAAGTCATTCGCGGCGGCGGCCACGATCTTGATGGCTACAAACTCCGCCACCCGCTGGTTCCGCTCCGCCATCCACAGCGTGCTGCACACGCTGTCATCGATGATTTGCAGCAGCCGGTACGGGCCGATCATCTCCCCCGGCTTTTCATCCACGACGCCGGGATTCGGGGACTTCGTCACCCGGATGCCGCGGGTGCGGCGCTGCTTGCCACCGCCCCCTCCCGTGTGCTGGCGCAGGCGGTCCCAGACCTCATTCCACAGCGTCGTGTCATTCCCACAGGCTCCTGTGAGAAAGATATGGCGCTCGATGTGGTTGGCACGCTCAAGCGCTTCATTGAGAAGCTGCTCGACGCGTGCGGGATCGGGGTTCATAGAGAACGAGGCATATTATGATTTCCATAAATCTATGCCCGCTCCCTAGATGCGGTATTGAATGAGGCTTTAAACGCCTCTTAACCCTGCTTCACCGCTATTTCAGCATTTCGCCCACCAGCAGGATCGCTCCAGGGTAGAAGCAGGTGCCGGCAAAACGCTCCGGCTTGTCGATCTTGTTCCCGTTTTTCGCCAGGATGGCGGCCTTGTCCAGCTCCTTGGCGTCGATCACGATCTTCACCGTGTGCTCCTTGTCTTCCAGATCCGTGCCGATCATGAGCGTGCTCAGGCGGTGGTAGGTGCAGTAGGCGTCGATGCGCGGCACAAAGCTCGCCGGCTTGTCATCCAGCGTCACACTCACCTGCCCGCAGTCCGGACCCACAATGTCATAGATGGCGCAGCGCGTGCCCTTAAACTGGAAAGTGATCGTGTCTCCGGGCTGGCTGCCTTTGTGCAGCGCCGTCATGCGGTTGGCCCAGCGCTTGCCAAAGTCATCCGTCTTCGGGTCCAGCAGCTTGAAGCCGGGGGACAGCGTGGCCGCCGTGATGGGCAGCAGCTTGGCCTGCTCGTAGTTCGTGGCAATGAAGGGCGCACCCAGTGCATGCGGGCCGGTCTTCTTGGACGCGGCAATGATGGGCTGCTGGGAGCGCACGATGGCCTCCAGGTACAGCTCATGCCCCGTCTCCACATGTGGGTGCACACTGTCCGGGGCAAAGACAAATTTCCCTTCCAGCGCCTTCTTCTCTTCGTCCGTCTTCGGCAGCTTGGCCTTCCACGCCAGCTTGCCTTCCTTGGCCAGCTTTGCCACCTCCATGCCCATGTGGATGGTGGGGATGCCATAGTGATCGGCCACCTTTTCCATCGCGCTCGCGGAGCGCTGGAACTTGCCCTCCAGCATCGCCGGCACCAGCGCCTCCGTGATCGTGTAGACAAAGCAGATGTCGCAGTCCGGCAGTGCCTTCCACGTCTGGCGCACGATGCCCTCCATGCAGCGGAAGATCTGCTCCGGCGCGGCACCGCCGTCATTCACGGCGAATTCCACGAACAGAAGGTCCGGCTTCTGATCCAGCACATCCTGCTTCAGGCGGAACACCCCCAGGTCCGAGCCCGTGCCACCGATCGCCGCATTGATCTCGCTGAATTTTGCCTGCGGGTACGTCTTTTGGAAATACGCCAGCGTCTTCGGCCGCCACCCGTTCTGCGCGGTGATCGAGCCGCCGAGGTAGCCGATCTTCACCTCCGCGCCTGCCGTGTTTGCCTTGGCAAAGAAGTTCGGCAGTCCGGCGCGCGGGTGGCACTCCTGCGCAGGCACCAGCGGAAACTCATCCGTAGCGTGAAGGACGGTGGCGGCAAAAAGCGAAAACAGAAGATGGCGCAGCATGGGGAGAGATGAAAGGTTGAGCCGTCAGCATGCGAAGCAAAACAGCATGAACAACTTCGACTTTCGCCCCACACTCCAGCACGGCATCGCCATCCCTGCGCATCCCCTCGCGCTCACCGCGCAGAGAAAGCTGGATGAGCGGCGGCAGCGCGCCCTCGCACGCTACTACATCGCCGCCGGAGTCGGCGGCCTCGCCGTCGGCGTGCACACCACCCAGTTCGCCATCCGCGATCCCAAGTTCGGCCTCTTCAAACCCGTGCTCGAACTCGCGAAGGAAGAGATGGACCGCGCTGCCAGCCTACTCGTGCGCATCGGCGGCATCTGCGGCACCACACCGCAGGCCGTCGCGGAGGCCGAGCTGCTGCGCGGCCTCGGCTACCACGCCGGACTCCTCAGCCTCGGCGCGCTGCCTGCAGCCACGGAGGATGAACGGATCGCCCACTGCCGCGCCGTCGCGCAGGTGCTGCCCATCGTCGGCTTCTACCTGCAGCCCAGCGTCGGCGGTCGTGTGCTGCCCTACTCATTCTGGCGACGCTTTGTCGAGATCGAAAACATCGTCGCCATCAAGATGGCTCCCTTCAATCGCTACCAGACCCTCGATGTCGTTCGCGCCGTCATCGAGTCCGGACGTGAAGACATCGCCCTCTACACCGGCAACGACGACAACATCGTCGCCGACTTCCTCACCCCATATCGTGTGGGTGGCAAAGAGCGCCGCATCGTCGGCGGCCTCCTCGGCCACTGGTCAGTGTGGACCCAGCGCGCCGTGCAGCTGCTGGAGCAGTGCCGCAACGCCGAAGCCACCTCCGCCTTGCTGCGCCTCGGCATCGAAGTCACCGACAGCAACGCCGCCTTCTTCGACTCCGCCAACGCCTACCACGGCTGCATCGCCGGCCTCCACGAAGTCCTCCGCCGCCAGGGCCTCCTCGAAGGCCTCTGGTGCCTCGACGAACACGAATCCCTCAGTCCCGGCCAGATGGAAGAAATCGACCGTGTGTATGCGGCCTACCCGCATCTGAATGACGATGCGTTTGTGGCTGAGCATCGGGATGAGTGGATGGGGTGAGCTACTATTTGATTGTCCAAGAACAGCAGAGAAGGGTAAGAGAAGTCTGTGAGCGCCTGCAGGCGTATGTTATGAGGTGTCAGCGATGCAAAACTCGAATAGAGATAAGCCACCGTCCTGGCTGGTTTCTTGGCATTGCGATTGCCTTTGGAGTGGTGGCTGCTGTGATAGGCGCAGTGTCTTCCACAACTATAGCCACGGTCATTGCAGTCACGCTGGCTTTTGCCAGCATGGCTTCACTCTGCGGAGTATTGACTGAGATGACGGATGCGAGCGCACCGGTGTACTCCAAATTTCGAAAGCAGGGGGTTCAGTGCGCTACCTGCGAGCACATTAACCCGATACGGCCATGGTCATTATGATGTGCCTAGGCGCTGCCATGCGAATCTCATGAGTGAATTTGAGGAAATTAGCCGGTGAGGAAGGGCGCGTAGCGACCGGGAATCACCGGATCCGCCGACCATAACACCGGCGCAACAGAAGGTCGCGCCCTTGCATGGGCGCATGAAACTCTCTTTCCTTACAAATTCATTGCCAACAAAGTTGCAGACGGCTTTTGAGATCCGGTTAAAATCATCACACCTATGTCTCCAGAGGAGTTGCTAGAGAAAGTCGTTGATCGAGAGTCATTCATTGCATTTGTCGAATCCTTGGCAAGAGAACGCGAGACAGCGGAGCAATTGGAGCAAGACGAACCTGTGCGTTATCAGCTGGGTGGAGCGCACGGTTGGCAGAACGGAAGCATTCCATCCTTCCTTCATGGCTGCATGAACTACTTTGATCCGAAACCTTTCCATCAGCCTGAGAGCAGCCCGAACTGGAAGATGTTCGCGGAGTTTCTCTATTACGGGAAGATTTGGGAATAGGATTCCACATGACGGAGGAGCCTTGACTGCTCCGCTCAGGTCTGCTCGTCACAATGCTATTGACGCACACAGAAGAATTGCTTCTCATCAGGCAACCACGTCACGGCAGTTCTTCTTGTGAGACTGACATTTCCAATTTTCTTGCTTATGGGATTTCTCAGCATGTTCGGCTGCTCCAAATCCTCGAAGGAGCAAACTACTCAGGCAGCCCAGACGCCGTCGTCTGAGTTCGACAAAGCTCTGGTCACGCTCAAGATCAAAGATGATACGGCGCTCTTCATCCTGCTTGCCGAGGATGGTACCGTGAACCGAATGGGAGATGGTTCTGCTTCCACCGAAAAGCACGACATGTTCATCGGCATCAATCGCGAGCCCTTGTTTGGCAGGTTCATGGCCCGGGTCACACCCGAGATGCTCAAGCAGCAGGGCGCGTACGAGATCCCGCACCGTGAAGGTGCCAGATGTGAACTGACTCTTCTTCTGGGTTATCGCGGCAGCGAGAAAGTGGCCGGCTTCAAATTCATCTACGGAGCGGAGTCCCAGGGGCCACCACGCGAGATCGCCGACCTCGTTCGATATGCCGTCGAGCTCACAACTCCCTGGCATGAAGAGCAGAAGCGTGCTGTGAAGGCTGGAAAATAAAAATGCGAGTGATCATGTCCAGCGGTAGGCATTTTGTATCATGAACCTTTGAACGAATTGAAAAACGTGCATGGGCTGGGTCAATGAAGCACTCGAACAACTGTCCGCTGGAAAGGACGCACAGATTCGTCCCCAGGGAGGCTCCATGCGGAGCCGGATCGAGAGCAGAGATCTAGTCATGGCCCGAACTGCGTCTGTCCTTTTGGAGTCACTTCTCGCTCATCATTTTTTGATCCGGGATGTTAGACCGCTTACGGAATCGCCATGAAACACCACTGTTGCGCCAGGATGAGTGAGATGATTGCTGTCACCTGCGATCAGCATCCCGACCGTTTCGATTGCCCGGATTGTCTCGTTCAATATCTGCTCAAGTTCGACGAGTATGGCCTCATCATTCACGATGGAGGTTCGTCTAGTATTAGCATTGCGTATTGTCCGTGGTGCGGAACACGTCTGCCGGAGTCCAAACGCGACCAATGGTTTGTTGAGCTGGCCGCACTTGGTTTTGACAACCCTACAGAGCAGGAGATTCCCGAGCGGTACAAGTCAGACGCTTGGTTTATGGAGACAGACTGAGACATCGTTGGCCTAACCTTGTGTTGCCGCATCACTGCTGAAAAAACCTTCTCACTGAACTCACCGCGCGGTCCACTCTTTGCTCGAAAGCACTCTTCTGCGGTGCGGCAGGTGTGCGACGGCGGGTGCTTGAGGACGCGACTGTGGTCGTGCGCTTCTTGGTCGTTGAGGTCGTGGCCTTGGGTTTGGAGGTGGTCGATGTAGCAGGAGCGTCGGCCTTGGTTTCTGCGACGGTGGTCTTCTTGGTTGTGGACACGGATGATGCGTCGGTATCAATGGCCACGGCTTTGCGCACTTCTTCCTTCGGCTCCGCCGGTTCTTTGGCCGTCACAACGACTGGCGGGTCCTTTGGCGTAGTTGTCTTCGGGGTCACCGATGCCACCCCTTTGGGTGCCGGTGTTTCTTTGACGGAGGTCGGCTCTTTGGTGGCGGTGGTCTCTTTCACCACCGGCGTCTGCTTGGCCAAAGGCGCAGGCGCTGGCGTCACCGCCGCGATCACCGGCCGCTCAGGCTCAGGAGGCGGAGGGGGCAGCAGTCCCGGTGTCGGCCCGTAGCCATAGAAGTGCTTGGTGCTGCCGGGTTGGGGCAGGCTGAAGTCGAAGACGCTCACGCCGCTGCGGCGTTCGCCCATGTAGCTGCGGCCGTCGCTGGAGCCAAAGACGATGCGCTTGCCGGTCTTCTTGAGCTTGCCCAGATACACCATCACGTGCGTCACAGGCAGCTTGCGCGTTGTCTCGGTGGGGCTGGTCCAGAAGAGCAGGTCGCCAGGCTTGAGGTCGGCGAATTCCTCGCTGTCAAAACTGGCGGCAGTGGGCGTGAGGTGGAGCTGGGACTTTTTGTCCACCCAGTTGCACATCTCATCAGACTGTCGCGGCACGTCCTTCAGGCCTTGGAAATGCAGCACATGATAAATGGTGCCGGAGCAATCCATGCCGCCCTTGCTGGGCTCATGCGATCCGTAAAGGTAGCCCAGCTCCAGATGTGTCAGCGCCAGGCAGCTCTGCACCAGGCTCTGGATTTGTTTGGGGTACTGCTCAAAGCCACGGATGTCCTCAATGCTGAGCGTCGAAACCAGCGCGTGCGTCGGTGTGGCGGCGGCTTCATCATCATCGGTCTTGGCTTTGGCGGCATCTTTGTCCTTGGTGTCGGCTTTCGCCGCAGTGGATTTCGCGGGAGCGGAATCGCTGTCCGTGGTGGACTTCTTCGCTGCGGTGCTGTGCCCGGCGGAAGTTTGCTTTTTCTTGGTGGTGGACGTGGTGGCCGCAAGCAGCGGAGCACCTGTCCAGACTGCCAGCCACACGACCAGCAGGAGGCGTAGTGACGTTTGCATGGGATTCAGGGATTTGAGGGTGAACAACGGCAATTTAGACACAACCCGGCGCAAAAGTGATCAAATCATTTCCAAGGGCTTCTCTCCAGAGAGCGCCTGGCACGGGATAAAAGTAGCCCAGTTCCTGTGGAACTGGGAAACGCTCCGCAGCACACACATCGCACAGATTTTCAAAGCGTTGATGTTTGCAAAGACCTCCCCAGTTCCACCGCAACAAGCCTACTTTTGCATCCGCGAGATCACCGCACAGATCACCCCCGTCATCATCAGCAGCGCGGCCACGACACGGATGCCGTAGGCTTTGCCAGACTCATGCCGCTCGCGATTTCCCAGCAGCGGCCCCAGCACGGCCACCACCGCCAGACTCCACATGCCACGCGTGGCATACACCACGTTCACACCCACGGCGTCATTGAAATACGCCAGCGAGAGGCCCAGCGTCATCGACTGCGCGGCGATCAGCGTGCTGCCGCCGAGCGACCACTGCGTGGCGCGGTTCCAGGGAATCGGCGGGCGCTTGGGCAGCAGCGTCATGGACAGGAGCGAGAGCACGCCAGTCGTGCCAGACATGAGGGCAAGAAAGGTTTTCGGACCAAAAGTGGGGGCCCATTTTTGCAGAAACACATCGGCAAAGGCGTAGAGCGCCGCGCTGATCAGCGCCATCACCACCGGGCCCGCCAGCCGCGCGCCCTTCGGCGTTTTGAAATCGGTGGCACTCATCAGGAAGATGCCGCCCGTGGTGATGATGGCCGCCACCCACATCAGCAGCTTCATGCTGCCCGCGATGAAGAGGCTGGCACCCAGCGCCACAAAGACCACCTTGGACCCCAGCACCGGAGTCACCAGCGACACATCCCCGCGCTGCATGGCGATGAAGGTGAACCATCCGCCGGTGAAAAACAGCACCCCCAGGCCGACGGGCACATACCAGAGATCCCAGGAGACAGGCTGCGTCTCAAAGAAGACGAGCGGAAAAAACGCCAGTGTGCTCGTCCAGTTGTTGATGTGAAAGCACGCCATCGGGTGCGCGCCCTCTACCAGCGCCTTTTTCAGCAGCAGAGAGGCGATGGCATAGCCGATGGCTGCCACGAGAGGAAAGAGAAGGTACCAGGGAAGTGTCATGCGCCGACGAGTTTCAGACCCCAGGCGATGACGAGAGGCGTGGAGATGCAGCTCACCACCGTGGTGGCGATGACCACCTGCACCGCCGTGGAGGCATGGCCGCCGTAGAGGCGTGCGATCATGATGTTAAACACCGCCGAAGGCATGGCCGCCTGCACCACGATCACTCGTTTCAGCTCCTGGCTCAGCGGCAGATGATACGCCACCAAAAGAAAGGCGATGGGGATGACACCCAGGCGCAGAATCGGGCTCACAATGGCCACCTTCCACTGCATGGCCCCCTGTCCCCACAGGTCAGCGATGGACGCGCCGATGAGCAGCACGGCCAGCGGCACCGCACATGCGCCCAGCATGGTAAAGGTGTTGTGCGCCACCTGTGGCACATGCGCATGCAGCCCCGTGAAGTTCAGCACCAGCGAGGTCAGGATGGTGATGACGGGCGCATTCAGCGCCAGCCGCCAGGGTGCCTTGTCCAGCCCCGTCAGCAGGCCCACCCCGGCCGTCCAGCAGGCCAGCTCCACCCCGAGAGTGAAGGTGAAGAGCACGCCGAGTGTCTCCTTGTCTGGAAACAAGGCTGTCACAATCGGGATGGCCACAAAGCCGTAATTCTGCAGCCCGCAGGCCACGCTGAAGGTGCGGCGGCCTTCGCCTTTTTTCAGCCCCACCAGAGGCGCCAAGAAATACGTGAAAGCAATGCCCAGCGCCACCAGCGCATAGCCCAGCCCTGCGGCCAGCAGCACCGGCGGCAGGCTCATCACAGCCGGGTTTCCCACCACGCGCTCGATGATCAGCGCGGGCGTGAGCATCATCACCGAGAGCTTCATCAGGCTCACATCCGCCTCCGGCTTCAGCAGCCCCGTGCGCCGCGCCAGCGCCCCGGCCCCCATCGTTAGATAGACGGGCACGGCCACAGAGAGGATGCTGAGGTAGTCGAGGTTGGCCATGGCGCGTTGCGGGGTGCCTTCAGCTAGGCGGTGTTCAGCCCCCGCGCAAGTCCCAGCGGGCCGCAGACCGCCCGGGGCACACAATCGTATGGGTACTTTTCTTCATCTTTCTCTTCCTCATACTCCTCCTCTTCCTCCCGGAATTCCGGGCCGAGGGAGGAGCTGAATGAGTGAGCGCCGGAATCGGTTGGCATGATTGTTCGTCTCACTTTCTCGCTCAGCCCTCACTCCCACCCACGGATCTTCACATGCACCTGCGCCACGCGGCCCATGTAGTGGTCCATGGCATAATCCTTTGCTGCCTTGAGCATGTGCTCCTTCGCCTTCGCGTTTTCGCCGATGGCCTCGTAATAAAGACCGAGATACAGGTGGGCGTAGCAGCGGTGGTTGCGCAGGTTTTCGCCTTCCCCTGCCTCGGCGGCCTTCAGCACCGCCTCCTCGCTGCCCTTGCCCGCAAAGAGCTCATGCACCTCCTTCATGGGGATGCGGCTGTCTCCCTCGATGGGGATGAAGACCTTTCTCGCAGCCTCCACGCCTTCACTGCGGGCGATGCACAGGAAATGCCACGCCGCATTTTCCACATCGTTCCCGTTCACCGTCTGGTGCACTTCAAACTGCTCGCGCCCGCCTTTGAAATCCCCCGCATAATACTGCGCCAGACCACGCTGCCAGAGCTGCGGCTTGGCCTCCGGCACCAGCGCGATCAGTTGATCAAACGCCGCCACAGATTCCTTCGGCTTCGCCGCAAAGAAGAAATCCACCCCCTGGCGGAAGAGCTCATTCGGAGAAGCCGCCGCCTTTCCAGCCTCCTTCTCCGGCGCAGGCTGCTGCTGCGCGTATGCGGCAGCGCTTAGGCTTATCAGGAGAAACAAGGATAGCGGCAGGGAGCGGAGAGAATGCATGAGGTAGATGGAAAGGATAAACGCAGGCGGGAGGGAAAATGTCGCTTCAGCACATCACAAAGGCTCTTCTTTACTCTCCAAAGTCCTTCCGCAGATCCACCTTGTCTCCCAGATCGGCGGAGAGCTTCACCAGCCGCTCATACATCTCCTTCTTCTTCGCCGCATGCTCGGGCTTGGCTGCCAGGTCGTTCATCTCCTGCGGATCTTCAGAGAGATGATAAAGACGCAGCACCTTGGCCTTCGGATACGCAATGAGCTTCCACCCGTCATGAGTGACAGCGCGCTGCAGCTCCAGATACGCGCCATACACCGACTCGTAGCTGGACCGCTTCTGCGTGCCCTTCAGCAGCGGCAGCAGGCTGTGGAAAAAGACATGCTGCGGCCTCTCGGCACCGGCCAGATCCAGCGCGGTGGCCATCACATCTTGCAGGTAGATGGCGTTGTCGTTTTTTGCACCTTTGTCCACTCCAGGTCCGGCCACGATGAAGGGCACGCGCACGCTGTGGTCATACATGTTCTGTTTGCCGATCAGCCCATGGTGCCCCACGGCCAGCCCGTGATCAGCGGTGAAAAAGATCCACGTGTTGTCCGCCATTCCGCTCTGATCCAGCGCATCCAGGATCTTGCCGATCTGCACATCCAGGTGCGTGATCAGTGCATAGTACTCGCTGCGGTGCGTCTTCACGGCCAGCTCCGTGCGCGGCATCGGCGCTAGGTTTTCATCTCTCAACGTGTGAGGGCAGCCCATCGCATCCTTGTAGGGATACTCGGGGATGAAGTTCTGCGGCATCTGCATGCGGCTCAGCGGATACATGTCCTGATATTCCTTCGGGGCCTGCCGCGGATCATGCGGCGCATTAAAGGCGGCGTAGATGAAGAAAGGCTTCTGCTGCTGCTTCGCATCGGTGAAAAACTCCTGCGTGTGATCCCTCACCACCTCGCTCCAGTGCTTCCCGCCCTCCCAGTAGCCGCCGAGGGCTTTGTCATACGGGCTCCAGGCATCAGTCTGGTTTTCGATGGGACGGTTGTACGATGTGGGCACCGTCTTGGGCATGCCCTCACGCACATCGGCGGCCACGTCAAAGCACTTCTCCGCGCGGGTCTTCAGGTGCCACTTGCCCGTGATGTAAGTCTTGTAGCCCGCCTTGCTCATCAGCTGCGGCCACAGCACGCCATTCTGGCGCTCCTTGTCCGTCGTGTTGTACACCGCATCCGCGCTCCACACGCTGCGCCCGGTGTTCAGCATCGTGCGGCTTGCCACACACACCGCACCGCTCCACGAGCCCATGTTGTACGCCCGTGTAAAGGTGGTGCCCCGTGCGGCAAGGCGGTCCAGATTCGGCGTGTCGATGTCCGTATGCCCAAAAGCCCGCACTGCTTCATAGGTGAAGTCGTCGGCGAAGAGGAAGAGGACGTTCGGGCGCGGCGGTGCTGCGGACGCTGAATGAAGCAGACAGAACGATGAGAGGATAAGAAGCAGAGGGCGCATGATGAAATTGGGATTGAGGGTTACTCCGCCTTCGCCTTGTTCTTCCCTTTCTTTTTCTTCTCTTTTCCTTTGCCAGACGCCTCAAACTCCCGGTCCAGCTCTGCAGGCCGCGCGTCTTTGAATCGTTCCAGCGCCACCTGCAGCTTCTCTTTCGCAGCAGCGGCTTCACCTGTGACAGAGGCGGCGAGATCCTGCTTTTCCGCAGCATCGACGCTCAGATCGTAAAACTTCCCGCTGCGGTAGAGCTTGTAGCGCTGGTCAAAGGCGTACTCCTTCACCGTCATGTCCTGGCTCTGGCGCGGAGAATACCAGGAGTACAGCCACTCGCGGGGCGTGCCTGCTTCACCCTTGAGCTGCGGCAGGAAGCTCACGCCATCCACATTCTCCGGCACTTGGGCACCTGCGGCGGCGCAGATTGTCGGCAGGAAATCGGTGCTGCTGATGAGATCCGCGCTCACACGACCCTGTTTCATCACCGCAGGCCAGCTGACGATCAGCGGCACATGCGTCCCATTCGCGGTGGTGCTGCCCTTGCCGCCTTTGTAGTCGGTGCCCTTGAAGCGGCTCGGAGTACCCGCACCCGTGCCATTGTCTCCCAGAAAGATCAGCAGCGTGTTCTCACGGATGCCGAGTTCGTCCAGCTTGGCCACCACGCGGCCCACCATCTTGTCCATGTACGCCACCATGTCGGCAAAGTGCTTCGGGGCCTGCTGCTTGTTCTCGCTGCTGATCTTGGGGTCCCAGTCTGGGCTGTCAGGCGTCGGCTGATAGGGGCTGTGCGTCAGCATCATCGGGTAATAGAGAAAGAAGGGCTTCTCCCGGTTTTTGGCGATGAAGCTCAGCGCAAAGTCGTTCACCAGCGTGGGGCCGTACTCGCCTTGGGTGAAGTCCTTCTCCACGCCATTGTACTCCAGGCCCGGATTCGCATAGCGCGGCGGACGGCGCGTCTGCTGCCACAGGCAGGACTCCTCAAAGCCAAAGTGCTGCGGCGAGTCCACCTCATGCCCGAGCTGCCACTTGCCGCAGATGCCGGTGGCGTAGCCTGCGCTTTTGATGAGGCTGCCAAAGGTCGTCTCTTTGCGCAGCAGCGTGCCGAAGTTGAGGTAGTTGTGCACATTGTAGCGTCCCGTCATGAGCTGCACCCGCGTCGGTGTGCACAGCGGCTGCACGTGGCAGTTTTCAAAACGTACGCCGGATGCCGCGAGCTTGTCCAGATTCGGCGTCTGGTAGGACTCCCCGCCATTGGCGGTGACGCACTCGTAGCCGAAGTCGTCGGCCATGATGAGGATGATGTTTGGCTGGGCCGCGAATGAGGAATGCACAATGGCGAGCGTCGAAAGGAGGCCGATGAGAAGCTTCATGGTGGCTCGGGAACGAAGCCAGGGGTGATGATCTTCCGGCAGGTTATGCGGTGGCTTTGTTCCTCCAGGGTTGCCTTCCAGCGGCGGTTCATGTTTGATAAATCTCATGCGCCTTCCCACCCTCGCACTCCTGCTGTCGTCTCTTTGCCTTTCGGGCACGTTTGCCGCGCCGCCGCCCAATGTCATCGTGATCATGGCGGACGATCTCGGCTACGGCGACCTGGGCTGCTACGGGACGAAGGCATTGCAGACGCCCAACATCGACCAACTCGCCGCCGAGGGGGTGCGCTTCACCAGCGGCTACTGCTCCGCCTCCACCTGCACTCCCACGCGTTTTTCATTCGTGACGGGGACCTATGCCTTCCGCCAAAAAGGCACCGGTGTGGCTCCGCCCAACGGCCCGGCCCTGATCAAGCCGGGGACGACCACCATCGCCTCCCTCATGAAGCAGGCCGGGTATGCCACGGCGGTGATCGGCAAGTGGCACCTCGGCCTGGGCGATCCCAAGCCGGATTGGAACGGCGAGCTGAAGCCCGGCCCGCTGGAGATCGGCTTTGACCACTGCCACCTGCTGCCCACCACCAACGACCGTGTGCCGCAGGTGTATGTGCACGACCACCGCGTGCTGAACCTCGACCCCAAGGACCCGCTGTGGGTGGGCGACAAGGCGCCGGATGAAAACCACCCCACCGGCATCACGCACCGCAGCACGCTGCGCATGGACTGGACGCACGGGCACAATGGCACGATCCACAATGGCATCGGCCGCATCGGCTTCTACACCGGCGGCATGGCCGCGCGCTTCCGCGACGAGGACCTCGCCGACGAGTGGGTGAAGCGCAGCAACACCTGGATCGAGGCGCACAAGGACGGCCCCTTCTTCCTCTTCTTCGCCGGTCACGACATCCACGTGCCGCGCATGCCGCATGAGCGCTTTCAGGGCAAAACGACGCTCGGCTTTCGCGGAGACTCCATCGTGGAGTTTGACTGGTGCGTGGGCGAGATCATGAAGACTCTGGACCGGCTCAAGCTGGCGGAAAACACGCTCATCGTGCTGTGCTCCGACAACGGCCCCGTGCTGGACGACGGCTACAAGGACGGCGCGGTGGAAAAGCTGGGCAGCCACCAGCCCGCCGGCCCCTTCAGCGGCGGCAAGTACAGCGTGCTCGAAGGCGGCACCCGCATTCCCTTCATCACCCGCTGGAAAGGCCGCGTGAAGCCGGGGGTCTCGGAGCAGGTGGTCTGTACCATCGACCTCGCCTCCAGTCTCGCCGCCCTGACCGGCACCGCCCTTCCAGACAACGCCTGCCGGGACAGCTTCAACATCCTGCCCGCCCTGCTGGGCGAGCCCGTCGCGAAAGGCCGTGACCACCTGCTGCAGCAGGACAACAACGGCGTGAGCTTTGGCATGCGCATGGGCGACTGGAAGCTGGTGCGCCACAAGAAGGCCAAGGGCAAATCCCAGGCCATCGTTTCCGTCAAACCGCACAAGGATGCCGAGGGACTGCATGCGCTCTACTTCCTGCCGGATGATCCATCGGAAGAGAACGACCTCAGCGCGAAGAACCCGGAAAAGATGCAGGCGATGATCGCCAAGCTCGATGCGCTCATCGCGGCTGAGCGGAGCCGTTAAGGCTCCTCCGGCTTCTGCCACGGCGTCGCCCCGCCGATCTGCACATGCATGCGCAGCGCAGTGGAGAGCTCCTTGAAAACCTTCGGCGCCTTGCCCATGAGGTTCGTCTTCTCCTGCGGGTCATTCTTGATGTTGTACAACTCCAGCGGGGAGTAGGGTGTGTTTTGCATCAGCTTCCATTCTCCGCGAATGATGGCCTCATAACTCCGGCCGCCGTAGGCAGGGCCACCCTCGCGGCGAACGAAATAAAGATCGCGCTGCGCTGCGTCGAGCGTGCCACCATTGAGGATGGGCACAAGGCTGACGGCATCGAGCTTCGGCGAAGGCTTCAGGCCTGCGAGTTCCAGGAAGGTGGGGAAGAGGTCAAAATTAAGGCCGGTATAGTCGCTGCGCGAACCCGCCTTGATGTGGCCGGGCCAGCGCACCATGAAGGGCACGCGCAAGCCGCCGTCGTAGTGGCTCGTTTTGCCGTCGCGCCAGGGATCGTTGTTCTGAGAATGCGGCAGCGAGCCGCCGTTGTCTGAGCCGAAGGCCACGACGGTGTTTTGATCCAGCCCCAGCTCCTTCAGCACCGCCAGCAGCTGCCCGACGCGGTCATCCAGATGCTCGACGAGCGCGACATCGAGCGCGCGCTTTTCAGAGAGTTCCGGCGCGCGTGCCTTCACCTTCGCCACCCATTCCTCCGGCGGCTCAATGGGGAAATGCGGCGCATTGAAGGCCAGGTAGAGAAAGAAGGGCTGCTTTCCTTTCGCACGCTCACGGAAGTAATCCGCCGCCCAGCCTGCGAAGATGTCCGTGGCATGCCCCTTCGGATCAATCTCCTCCGCATTATGCCGCATGTAGTTGTGCCCCTGGCGCAGGTGCGTGGTGTAGCTGTCCATCATGTCGCCGAGGAAACCATGGAAGAGGTCAAAGCCGCGCTGATTCGGAGCATTTTCAGGCTCAAGCCCCAGGTGCCATTTGCCGATCACTGCCGTGTGGTAGCCCGCTTTTTTGAGCTCATTGCCAATTGTCGGAATGCCGGGCGCGAGATAGCCCCACGAGTCTTCCGGATTTGTGCGGATCACACCCGGCACACCCACGCGGTCCGGATACCGCCCCGTGAGCAGCGCCGCCCTTGAAGGCGAGCACACCGTGCAGTTCGCCCGCATGTTCGGAAACAGCATGCCCTCCGAGGCCAGCTTGTCGATGTTCGGCGTGTGGCAGTCCGACGGATGGTAGGTGGAGACATCACCATAGCCGAGATCGTCGGCGTAGATGATGAGAAAATTCGGCTTCGCATCGGCGGCGAATGACGAGAGACAAATGAGGAGTGAGGAAAGGTGAAAAGCGAATCGCTTCATGGGCAATTGAAAACGGCTTCCGTGGAAAGTTTATGTCAGTGAGTTCGCGGAGTCCGAAGTGATGCGGGCACTCCTGCCCGCAGCGAACGTCCATAGTGGCTCGTTTTGCGGGCAGGAGTGCCCGCATCACTTTCAAGCAGCTTTCCGCTCCTCTACTTTTTCTTTGCATTCCTTCCCTTCGGCGCAGGCTCCGGCACAGGCGGCAGTCCATCATCCGGCTGATCCCACAGACGGTAGGGATCATGCAGGCGGCGCATTTCAGAGAGCAGCAGATTTTCCATCTCGGCGAGCTTGGCGGCGTATTCGGGATTGCCGGCGAGGTTGGTCTGCAGTGGGTTGGTTTTCCCGTGCTCCTTGAGCAGCTCATCCGGATTCGCGGCAAGATTGAAGAGCTGCGTCTCATGCACCGCACCGTTCATGGCATCGTATTTGATCAGCTTCCAGTCTCCCTGCTTCACGCAGCGCATGCCGGGCTTGCTGCCGCCACAGTACACACCATACATCACATCGCGCATGGAGTCTGTCTTCCCTTCCAGCACCGGCTTGAAGCTGATCCCCTCATTGCTCTCCGGCGCAGGAATTCCGGCCAGATCACAGAGCGTCGCCACAATGTCCAAAAGATAAATGTTTCCCGGCACGCGGCTGCCGGGCTTGATGCCCGGACCTTTGACGATGAAGGGCACGCGCCACGTGTGCTCATAGAGGTTCTGCTTCCCTTGCAGTCCATGCCGCCCGATGGCGATGCCGTGGTCCGCCGTGTAAATGATATACGTGTTGTCCAGCTCGCCCATGGCCTTCAGCTTTTCCAGCACGCGGCCGATCTGGATGTCGATGTTCTCGCTGCAAGCAAACTCGCGACCGATCTCGTTTCGGATGGTAGCTTCATCGCGGTTCTTCCACACGCCGCTCACCTCCACTTCATCGCGCACGTTGGCATCGCCGTTGTTAAACGGGTGCGCTTTCAGGTAATTCACCGGCAGGGGGGGCTGCTTGGCATTCAGCTCAGGCAGAGTGTTCGGGTCTTCGTGATTCGTCGCACCATACTTCGCCAGCAGCTCAGGCCTGCCATCACGCGTGTCATGCGGATGCGAGAAGCCAAAGTTGATGAGAAAGGGGTCCGTGTCCTTCTTCGCCTCGCGCTCGTTCAGGTAGTCCATCACTCGGTCCCCATGCCAGGTGCTGCCGCTTTCGTCGGTGCCGCCGCGCTTGGTCGCATCATGCCGCACGGTGAACTGCTTGTTCGCGCCCTCATACGAGTTGCCCTGCTTGCAGGTGCGCATGGTGTCATAGCCAGCGCGATTGAACACAGCCGCCAGCGTGTTCAGCTCCAGGTTCGGCGGGCAGTGCTCCTTCGCCAGGGGGCCGATGGGCAGATGCCACACCGTGCGCCCGCTCATGATCATGTGCCGCGAGGGCGTGCACACCGCCCCCACAAACGCGCCCATGTGCCGCGCGGAATCAAACACCATGCCCTCCGCCGCCAGTCTGTCGATGTTGGGACTCTGCAGTGCCGACTTCGGATTGTAAAACTTGAAGTCAAAGGGCGACTGGTCATCCACCACGATGAAAAGAAAATTCGGCCGCTTCGCAGGAGCAGCGAACGACGAACTCCAAAAGCAAAGCGAGAGCAGGAGGTAGGCGAGCAGTTTCATGGCGTTGTTGATCAGTTGGCAGGTGTCGCCTTGGCTTTCTTGCCCGCGCCTTTCTTGGCTGGCGTGAACTTCTTCGCCCCACGCTTGTCCATCGGCAGCAGCGCGCCGCCGCGCGCGTTCATCTCGGCGTCGCACAGCGCACGCATCTCCTTCAGCGCCGCCGCATGCGCGGGATCGTTCGCGTAGTTTTTGAGCTCGTCACGGTCAGACTCCAGATCATGCAGAAACTCATACGCGGGCTGCTGGTCAAAGTAGCGTGCATACACATAGCGCTGCCCACGGATGCCCTCCCACGTCAGTGTGGGCGCCAGGTCCAGGTGCTCGCAGAAGAAGTGATCCCGCCAGGGCTTGTCGCTCCCCTTGCCATCGATGAGCGTGGAGAGGCTGCGACCTTCGTAGGCGTCGGGCCGTTTCACACCCGCCCAGTCGAGAAAGGTGGCGGGCAGGTCCACATTCAGCACCAGCTCATCCAGCACACGGCCGCGCTTCTCCTTGGGCACACGCGGGTCATAGACGATCATCGGCACGCGCAGCGACTCCTCGTAGTGCGACCACTTGCCCTGAAAGCCGCGGTCTCCCAGGTAGTACCCGTTGTCTCCAGAATAAACGATGATGGTATTTTCTGCCAGCCCGGCCTCCTTCAGTGCGGCAAGCACACGCGCGATCGCCTTGTCGATCCCGCTGATCATGCGGTAGTAGGCGCGCACATTGATCTCATACTTCTCCGGCGTGTCGTAGCCCCAATACCAGCGCTCGCGGTTGATCGAGTCTTTGAGAAACTGCGGATGCGCCTCGTAGATGGCCGGATCTCCCAGGCGCGCAGGTGGGATGGAGCGGTCCTCATACATGCCGTCGGTGGACTGCGGCCATGGGTACAGGCCGATGCCCGGCCGGTGGTCATTATCTTCGGCATGCGCGGCGTTGAACCACAGGTTCAGCGCAAAGGGCTTGTCCTTCGGCTGCGATTTGATGAACTCGATCCCCTTGTCACACACGATGTCCGTCTCGTGCCGCTTGCTGCCGTCGGGCATCGTCTTGATGTATGGATTCCTCCCGATCGCCTCGTACTCGTCATACTGCGCCTCAGGCTTGAAGCCCTGCGGGGAGATCATGTGCCATTTACCAAAGTGCCCGGTGCGATAGCCTGCGTTGCGCAGCAGCACGGGATACATGGTGGCCAGAGCCTCCGGCTTCACGGTGGGTATGGCATCCCGCTGCGCATGGCTGCGCGCCCACTGCCCCGTGAGCACCACGGCGCGGCTGACCCAGCACACCGCCGTGGTCACATGCGCATTGCTGAAGCGCACGCCCTGTGCGGCAAGGGAGTCCACCGTGGGCGTCTGCACGATGGGGTGCCCTGCACAGCTCTGCGTGTCCCACCGCTGATCGTCGGCAAAGAGGAAGAGGATGTTCGGACGCGCAGGCGTGTCTGCCGCAGCGGCGGTCAGGCAGAGGGAGGACAGCAGGACAAAAACGGATTTCATGAACCTCTGCGAACGAAGCCCGCAGCGCCATTCTTCCGCCCGAGATCAGGGAATGGGATTCTGTAAAGAGAGCCCGTAGCTCTTTTCCCACCAGGCCACGCGCTCGGCATCGCTGGGCTGGCCTTTTTTCACGCGGCTCTTCCAGATGCGCTCGTATTCGAGGCGCTTGGCCCGCTGGATGGCGCTCAGCGGCGGCTCCGTGGGCGGGTCTCCCTGCGCACCACGGTCCGGGCTGGAGTTGATCCAGGTGTCCATGGCACTGCGCATGGCGGCCATGCGATCCGCCACTTTGGGTTCTTTGGCCAGGTTGTGCAGCGACTGCGGGTCGGCCTTGAGGTCGTAGTATTCCAGCGCCTCACGTCGTGGCGTCAGCCATGCAGCCTGCTGCTCATTGAGCTTTCCCTCCTTGTCCATCACGCGTAGCAGCGGCATGCCGGGGTAGCTGTACTCTTTGTATCCTGACCAGTTCAGGTGCGAACGCGAGGGCTGAAAGTTGCGCACAAAGAGCGCGTCCGGCTCGATCACCGCTCGGATGCGGTCCATCGCATCGCCACAGCGGTCACGTGCGGCAAAGAGCCTGCTGCGCTCAGGGAATTCCCGCCCGAGGATCGCCTTCCCCTCCATCCAAGGAGGAATCGGCAGACTCGCAAGCTGAAGCATGGACGGCGCGAGATCGATGAGGCTCACCAGCCGCTCTTCCACACTGCCTGCGGCCACTCCTGGCCCGCGCATGATCAGCGGCACATGCAGCCCCTCCGCATTCAGCCACTGCTTGCCCCACGGCATGGGGCGGCCGTGATCGGCAAAAAACATGACAATGGTGTTGTCCAGCACTCCCTCGGCTTTGAGCTGATCCAGGATGACACCCACCCGCTGATCCACGACTTCCACACTGCGCTGATACGCATACCAGTCACGGCGTACCAGCGGATGATCGGGGTAGTTCGGCGGGATCTGGATGGCCTTCAGCTTCGCTTCATCATACTCCTCAGGGATTGGAAACGGCCGGTGCGGCTCGGTGATCTGAAACTGCGCAAAAAAAGGCTGCCCCGGCGTGCGCTTCCGCCAGTCATTGCCATCATACATCTTCGCCGGATCATGGGCAAAGTTGTAGTGCGTCTTGGCCTTGGTCACCGGGCGTCCGTTGCGCACTGTGCCGGGCGCCGCCGCGTTGGTGACAAACCAGCCCGCTTCGCGCAGCATGCCAGGCAGGTGCTGGTAGGGCGCGGGCAGCGGCTGCGGATTCTCCGTGTCATGCGGATGCAGCCCCGTCGTGGTTTGATAGCACCCGAGGATGAAGGCCGAACGCGAGGCGCTGCACACCGGCGCCGTGGCATAGGCCCGTGTGTAGCGCCGCCCCTCTGCCACCAGCCGGTCCAGATGCGGCGTGCTCACCTCCTTCAGGCCGTAGGCTCCAGTGTCCGGTGACATGTCATCGGCAATGATCCACACAAAATTCGGCGTTGCTGCGGCAGCCGCAGTGTGGAGCGTCAGGAGGACAAGGCTGGTCAGTACAAACTTCATGCTCTGAAGGGAACGCGAAGCAGCCAGATTTGTGTCAGCGAGTTGAACTCAATGCTCCGGGATCCACTTCTGCGCCTTCAGCCAGTACACCAGATCCGCAAACCATGGGTGCTGCGTGCCGATGAGGCCGGTGCCGTGGTCGCCATGCTGGTAAAGGTGCAGCTCATGCGGCACGCCATTCTGGTGCAGGGCTGCGGCGTAGAGCTGCGCGTGCTCCACCGGCACCAGTTTGTCCTCCGCCGTGTGCCACAGAAAGCACGGCGGCAGTCCGGGGCGCACCTGCAGTTCGCTGGAGGTCTGGCGCACCAGCTCTTCACTGGGTTTCTCGCCGATCAGCATCTTGCGCGAGGTCGCGTGCGGCTTGGTGATCATGCTGATCACCGGATAGCACAGGATCGCCAGATCTGGCCTCGCGCTCACTGTGGGGGTGCGGCCTTCGATCTCGCCGTCCTCAGGCCGGTTGATCAGCGTGGAGGTCAGATGCCCGCCGGCGGAGAATCCCATCACGCCGATGCGCTTGGGGTCGATCTTCCACCTGTCCGCATTACCACGGATCTGCCGCATGGCCTCCACCGCATCCTGCAGCTGCGCAGGGTAGCGGTAGCCCGCACTGCCCAGCCGGTAGCGCAGCACAAAGGCCGTGATGCCCTGCTCATTCAGCCAGAGTGCAAACGGCTCCGCCTGCCCCTCATAGATGCCCGAGTAGCTTCCACCCGGGATCAGCAGCATCGCAGCACCGCTCGCCTTGGCTGGCACATACGGCGTCAGCGTCGGGATGTCCTTGGCCGCTGTGTCCAGGGCTCCTGGCGCACCATCTGGCCACAGCACCATGGGTTTTTCAGCTGCCGAAAGCGATGAATGGCAGACGAGCAGCAGAAGCGAAAGTATCAGTTTAAAAGACTTCATGGCGGCGGGATGATAAGGTCACGGACCTACAAACTCCTCACGCGAAAGCCGTCCATCCTGATTTTTGTCGAAATTCTTGAAGCGCTGCGCGGCGTTTTCCTTGTTGGAGAGACCCTCGCTGTATTCTTCGAGCGTAAGGATGCCGTCGGCATTCTTGTCCCATTTCTTGAAGGCCGCTGCGCGGTTGGGTGCAGCTTTGGCGGGAGCCGAAGACGGCTTTTTATGTGCTGCGCCCGGCTCGGGCGGCGTGGGCACCGGCAGCGTTTTCTGCCAGGCACGCAGGGCGGCGGTCATCGCGGCGGTCCGCTGCGGATCGGTGGCGGAGAGGTCATGTGCCTGCGCGCGATCCTTGCTCAGGTCATAAAGTTCGGTGCGACTGCCGTCATAGTTCATGACCAGCGTGTGGAAACCGTCGCGCATCGCCAGTTGCGGCCAGTCGGCCTCCTGCGCGTTCGGACCGCGCCATTCCCAGAAGAGCGGCTGCGTGCGCACGAAAGCCTCTCCTTTGAATGCCGCCAGCACATTCAGCCCGTCGCTTTGATAACCTTCCGGAGCGGCAACACCTGCCGCCGCCAGCAGCGTGGGCAGCATGTCCACTCCGGCGATCACGCTCGTCTTGTCCACGCGCCCCGCAGGCACCCGCCCGGGCCAGCGCACCAGGAAGGGCACGTTCACGCCGCCCATGTACAGACTGCGTTTGCGTCCGCGCAGTCCGCCCGTGGTGCCCACGCTGTGGTACAGTTTGTCCGTCGGGCGCGCCTGCGAATTCTCCGGGCCGTTGTCGCTGGAAAAGATGACGATCGTGTTCTCGGCCAGCTTCAGTTCATCCAGCAGCGCCAGCACCCGCCCCACCTGCGCATCGGCCCGGGTGACGGCGGAGTAATAGGTGCGCTGCGGTTCGGCCGTGTCGGGATACGGCGCCTTTTGCTCCTCCGTGGCGGCGACGAGGTGATGCGTCTCGTGCAGCCAGAAATGGATGTAAAACGGCTTCTTTTCCACGCTCGCCTGCCTGACAAAACGCAGCACATGCTCCGCCGCCGCGATGGTTTGAAACGACGCCCCCGACTTGTCATGGGCATCTCCCGCCTGCCGCTCGACGCTCGTGCCTTCAAACACATTTCGCCCCGGCCCGGTCCAGACAGCGGCATCATCATTGCCATACGCCGCAGGCAGCGGAGCATCGATGTCCTTGCCGACGCCGGAGAGGTGCCACTTGCCATAGTGCGCCGTGGCGTAGCCCGCATCTTTCATCAGCCGCGGCAGCAGCGTGACCTTCGGGTCCAGCCAGTCTGGCATGCCGCGTGCGACATTCTCCGCATGACCGGCGAAATGCTGATGCACGAGAAACCGTGCCGGATACCGCCCGCTGACAATGGCCGTGCGGCTGGGCGAACACACCGGATGGCACACGACGAACTGCTGGAAATCGGTCCCCTCCCTCGCGAGGCGGTCCAGATTTGGCGTTTTCAGATGCGGGTGCCCGTGGCAGGCGAGATCGCCCCAGCCCCAGTCATCCGCATAGATAAAAAGGATGTTCGGCCTCGATTCCGCAGCGAATGCCGCGCTCAGCATGGCAAATGAGAAAAACAGGATCAGGCAGGATTTCACGCCATCAGAACGATGATGAAGCAAGGATCTCGCGTGTTTCAGCACCGCATTGCTTTCCGCTGGCAATTCACACCATTGTGACGGACAGCAGCGGGATGTCAGAAACCGCCCCCCATCCTTTTGCCGCACTCGGAGTCCCCACGGAGATGCTTCGTGCTCTCGAGGAGCTCGGCATCGTCACCCCCACGGAGGTGCAGCAGAAGGCCATCCCCTTCCTCATGGAAAACGGCGGTGATCTCATCGCCCAGGCGCAGACCGGCACCGGCAAGACCGCCGCCTTTGGCCTGCCGCTCCTCACCAAGGTGAACCCCAAGCACCGCGACATCCAGGCCCTGGTCCTCGCACCCACGCGCGAGCTCGCCAAGCAGATCGGCAAGCAGCTCTTCCGCTTCACCAAATACTGCCCGCAGAAGATCTTCGTGGAGGTCGTCAGCGGTGGTGACAAAATCGACCGCCAGGCTGAGGCGCTCCAGCGCCCCACCCACATCGTCGTCGCCACTCCGGGCCGACTGATCGACCTTCTTGAGCGCGATGCCCTCACCCTGGAGTTTGTGCGCTACGTCGTGCTCGATGAAGCGGACGAGATGCTCAGCATGGGCTTCAAAAAGCAGCTCACCGAGATCCTCAAGCTCGCCGCCATGCGCCGCAGCACCTGGCTTTTTTCCGCCACCTTCCCAGGCGGCATCCAGGAGCTCATCCGCGGCTACATGTCCGCCACCTCGCACCGCATCCAGATCGACGAGAGCAACGTGGTCAATCCCGACATCGACCACCGCTTCGTCGTCTGCCCGCGCGACAAAAAAACCGCCTTCATCTTCGACTTCCTCCAGCGTCAGAAAGACCGCCGCGGCATCATCTTCTGCCGCACCAAGGCCGGCGCACGGGAGCTGCACGAGGAGCTCGTCGGTCTCGGCCTGCCCGTCGGCGTCCTGCAGGGAGACCTCATGCAAAAGGAGCGTGACAAAGTCATGCGCGCCTTCAAAAAGCAGCGTGTGCAGTTCGTCATCGCCACGGACGTGGCCGCGCGCGGCATCGACGTGGCGGAGCTCTCCTTCGTCATCCATCACCAGCTTCCCGAGCAGATGGAGTACTACACCCACCGCAGCGGCCGCACCGCCCGCGCCGGAAAGAAGGGCATGTCACTCGTTGTCGTGGACCCCAAGGAGAAATGGCAGGTCAAGCAGGTGGAAGATTCGCTCAAGGTGAGGTTCAGCGAGTATCGGAAGTGATTTCACTTCCTGCCGCGCAGCCACCGCACCAGCAGGATCAGCGTCAGCGTGGTCGTGGCACCCGTCGCATCCGCGATCAGGTCGCGCATTGTCTCCCCGATGCTGTACTGAATGTGCGTGTGAAGGAAAATATCCGAGGCAAACTCTGCAAACTCCCAGAACACACCCACCGTGCAGGCCAGCGCAAAGGCGAACAGATACCGCGCAAAGGAGGTCAGCTCCCCCAGCCGGTGCGCAAAGAGCTCCAGCGCATGCCAGAGAAAGTAGGTGATCGCCAGCCCCCCGCTGTAGTGCATCACAAAATCCAGCGGCTCTCGCCAGCGCGTGTGCTGGATCTCATGATGAAAGACCAGCACCGCCAAAGGTGCCCACCCGGCGCGCAGCAGCAGGCGGAGCAGCGGCTTCATAGTCTCGGCCAGTTCACTTTGGCGATCTGCTCGCGGCCGTTGCGGTCGTGGTACTTCACGTGGCCGTTCTCCACGCCGTACTGGTGCACGCACATGGTCACCTTCACATCGTAGCAGCAGTATTCGGCGATCTTGGCCACCTCTCCCTGCTGCCACCATTTCAGCGCATCCAGGCCGTCGGCGGTTTTGCCCGCGCCGATCGTGGCCGAGGCCACGGCCTCCAGCTTGATGCGGTGCCCCAGCGTCTTTTCCAGATCGATCAGCAGGTCCAGGCTGTGCGGCAGGTCGGCTGGGTCAAAGAGCAGGTCGTGCCCTTTCAGCACCTCGTAGTCAAACCCGATGTGGTTGTACCCCACCACCAGATCCGCCTCCTTGAGCTGGCGGATCAGCGCGGGCGCTTCCTCCTGCGTGTAGATGGAGTACTCGTTCAGCCGCGTGCTGAAGGTGCACGCCACCGAGATCCCCATCATGTGCTTGTTCCCCCAGCCGCCCACGTCATTCGCGGTGCGGCGGGTTTCCAGGTCAAAGTAAACAATGTCTCCAGCCATGAGATGAGCGCAGGCCCTGAGGCGGAGGCTTAGCCAATGCGGTAAACGATGCGCGCCTTGTCCATGTCGTAGGGGGACATTTCGATCTTCACCGCGTCGCCGATCACGAGACGGATGAATTTCTTGCGCATCTTGCCGGAGATATGGGCCAGCACTTCGTGGCCGTTGCGCAGCTTCACGCGGAACATCGTGCCCGCGAGCACAGCGGCGATGGTGCCTTCCAGCTCGATGGCTTCTTCCTTCTGCTTTGCCGGTTCCTCAGGTTCCGGCGGACGCGGCGGCGGGGAAAAGCGCTGGCCACCACCAGCAGGTCCGCTTGGGCGGCGCGGAGGGCCTCCGCTGCCACCACGGTTGGGGCCTGGGCCGGGACCGCGGTTCGGACCTGGGCCTGGGCCGCGATTAGGGCCGGGACCACGGTTGGGACCGCCGCTGGAATTGCCCGGGCGGGGAGGACCAGAACGTGAGGGGCCGCGATTGGGAGGAGGACGTGACATGCGTGAAAAAAAGATGGGCGTGAGGATGCTGCCACCGCCGGGGATTACAAGGGTAATTTTGTGCCGCTGGCGGCGGCAAATCCCTTTGTGGAAATTCGGGCAGACAAAAATCTCGCCCCCCTGCGTCCTTCTCGTCGAAACTGCCTCCCTCTTCCCAGCGCATGTCCGCCGCCCCCACACTGCCTGAAATCTATGATGCCCACGCGGCGGGCCTGTTTCATTACTTTGCCAGCTTCACCGGTGCTGAGGCGGATGCCAAGGACCTGCTGCAGGACTTCTTTCTCAAACTGGGCCGGCAGCACATCCCGCCGGGCATCGCCAGCATGCGCGCCTGGCTGCTCCGGCTGGCGCACCACCACGCCATCGACTGGCTGCGCCGCCATCAGGTGCGGCGGCGCGCGGAGGTGGCTGCCCCGGTGGAAACCTTCGCTGCTCATGCGGACCCCGACCAGCAGGAGCTGGCGCGGCGTCTCACCCGTGCCCTGGCCGCACTGCCGCTGGAGCAGCGCAGCGTGGCCCAGCTCAGGCTCTGGGACGGCCTCACCTTTGAAGAGATCGCAGAGGTGCAGGGCATCCCGCTCAACACCGCCGCCAGCCGCTACCGCTACGCCCTGGAAAAACTCCGCACCGAGCTGCGTCCCTTCTACGACGAACTCAAGCCCTCATGACCCCCATGATCCCGGAACCCGATGCCTTTGAATCCACCCTGCGCGCCCTGCAGCGCCGCCCGCTCCCGGCGCAGTGGCGGGAGGAGATGTTGCAGGCCGCCGCTGTCGCCAAAGTATCACCACAGCCCGCTCGCACTCCGCGCTGGCTGCTCGCTGGCTGGGGTCTCGCCTGGGCGGCCACGTTGGTGCTCTACCTCGGCACCCCGGCGGAGCCGCCGCCTGCGCCCTCCGCCGCTCTGGGTGCCGCCACACCGCCCGCCCGGCTGTTGCAGCAGCACAGCGCCGAGATCGAGGCCCTGCTGGCCGCCAACTGAAAACACTTCCCCCCACTTTTTACCACTTCATACCATGATCCGCCGCCTTTTTCCCAAACGCACCGCCCGCACCCTGCTCTGGCTCTTCATCTCCCTTATCACCCTCGTGGCGCTGCTCTACGTGTGGACAAACTGGAGCGGAGCCCGCCGCTGGGCCGCCGCCCACGCACTGGTGCAGCGCGAGGGCGAAACCTTCGACTTCCACGCCCTCCTGCCGCAGACACCCCCGGAGGCGCAGAACCTCCTCGCCATCGAGCCCCTGCGCGGCATTGCCGCCGTCGTGGAGGGAGACGCCTCCAAAGGCGAGCCCGCAGCCCGCCGCAAAGCTCTCGAGGCGCTCAAATGGACAGGCACCGCCCCCGCCGCCCAGGGAGTCGCACTCAGCCAGGCCACGGACTTCCGTGATTGGGTCAAGTTTCTCCGCGACTCCAAATACCTCGACCTGCCCGCCGCCCCCGAGCCCGCAGCCCGCGACGTGCTCGCCGCGCTGGATGCCAGGCATCCCCTGCTCAAACAAATCTCCGATGCCGTGACCACCCGCCCCCTGGCCATGTTCACCCCCGGCCTGCGCGAGCGTCCGCTGCCCGAGCTGCTGATCAGCATGCCCCTGCCGCACTACACCGCTGCGACGGGGCTGGCCCGTGCCCTGGGTCTGCGCGCACGTGCTGCCCTTGCCGCCGGAGACAGCACCGAGGCCGCGCACAGCATCCTGGCTCTTCACCAGATGGCCCTCGCTGCCGGGCAGGAGCCGCTGCTCATCGGTTTGCTCGTTGGCCACTCCTTTGAGTCCCAGGCCCTGGCGCCTCTCTGGCAGGGCCTGAAAGACCGCGCCTTCACCCCGGAGGATCTCCAGCGCTTGCAGTCCGCCTTTTCTCCGGCGGACCAGACAGCCCGTGCCATGCTCCAGGCCATGCGCGGAGAGATGGCCGCAGGCTGCAATGCGCTGGACCTCGTGCAGCAGACCGCCAGTGGCCGCCGCAGCATGGACGAGATGCTCTCCACCGCTCTTTCCTCCAGCAGTCACACTACCAGCCGCGTCCTCATTCGCCTGGTCCCCGGCGGCCTCTTCGACCACTGGAAAAGCCTGCTCGTGGAGCTGGAAATGCAGCAGCTCATTCTCCCCCTTAAAAAAGACGGACTGCATGCAGCGCTGACCTCCAGCGAAAAGATCATCGATGACCTCAAGCAGCGCTCCAATCTCCTCCGCCATCCCGACTACATCGTGGCCAGGCTGCTGCTGCCCTCCGTCACCCAGGTTAGCTGTAATGCTCTGCTCATCGACGCCCGCCGCAGGCAGGTGATCACCGCTCTCGCGCTGGAGCGCTTCTTTGTCAAAAACGCCCGCTATCCCGCCGCGCTTACTGAGCTGGTCCCAGACTACCTCCCCGCCATCCCCGCCGATCCCTGCTCTGCCCAGCCCCTTCGTTACCGCACCACCCCCGCAGGCCGCTACGCCCTCTGGTCCGTCGCGTTCGATGGCAAAGACGACTCCGGCAAAGTCACCCCCGATTCCAAAACCAGCCCCAAGCTCACCAAGCGCGAATACCTCGGCGACTGGACCTGGACCTACGATCCGGTCAAGTGATGCAGGCACTCCTGCCTGCAATGCGAGCTACCTAGCACATCCGCCCCGCCGCCCGCCCCGCCCCACATCGCTGAAAACACCCCGCCGTCTCCACGTTCACAGCGCCACCATGCTTCGCATCCTGCTCTGTTTCGTTGCCTCTTTCGCCCTGCTGCCCTCCGCAATCGCGGCCAGGCCAAACCTCCTCATCATCACCACCGACGACATGAGCTGCGACTCTGTGGGCGTTTACGGCTGCAAGCTCAAGGACACCACGCCCCACATGGACAGGCTCGCCGCTCAGAGCCTGCGCTTCAACTACGCCCACACCGTCGTCGGCAATTGCATGCCCTCGCGCAATGTCATGTGGTCCGGCAAGTATCCGCACAACAACCGCATCGAAGGCTTCCAGTCCATCACCAAAGAGTCCAAGAATTACCCCGTGCTCGGAGACCTCATGAAGGACGCCGGTTACTTCACCGGCATCCGTCACAAAGTCAGCCACTCCACCCCCTACTCCCCCTTTCCGTGGGATCTCGTGCTTGGAGATGAAAAGCACGACGACGCCAAAAACCCCGCCTCCTGGGGCCAGGCCGCCATCACCGGCATCGACGCTGCAAAGAAAGCCGGCAAACCCTTCTGCCTCTTGCTCAACATCGCCGACCCGCACAAGCCCTTCTACGCCGAGGGCAAAAAGGGCGAGACCATTCCCGACAAAAACGTGCCGTCCAAAGTCTTCACCCCCGAGGAGGTGCCCGTGCCCGGCTTCCTGCCGGACGACCCCGTCGTGCGCAAGGAGCTCTCCCACTACTACTCCAGCGTGCGTCGTGCTGACGATGGCGTGGGCGCCATCATCGCCGCGCTCAAAGCCTCCGGTGAGGATGAAAACACCATCATCATCTTTCTCTCAGACCACGGCATGCCGCTGCCCTTTGCCAAAACCCAGCTCTACCACCACAGCACCCGCACCCCGCTCATGATCCGCTGGCCCGGCGTCACCCAGCCCGGCGGCGTCGATGACGAGCACCTCATCTCCACCGTCGATCTCCTGCCCACCATTCTCGACATGCTCGGCATCGCCTCCCCCGGCGGCTTCGACGGCAGCTCTTTCGCCGCCGTGCTCAAGGGCGAAAAGCAGCCGCAGCGCACCATGATCTTCAAGGAGCACAACGAAAACTCCGGCGGTCAAAATACTCCCATGCGCGCCGTGCAGACCAAGGACATGGTTTACATCTTCAGCCCCTGGTCCAACGGCAAACGCATCATGACCGGCGCCACCAATGGCACCGCCACCTGCCGCCAGATGCGCGTGCTGGCGAAGACCAACGAACAGATCGCCGCCCGCATCGACCTCTTTGACCACCGTGTGCCCGAGGAGGCCTACGACGTGAGCTACGACCCCGATGCCCTCACCAATCTTATTGCCAAACCCGAGCACGCCGCCCAGGTGGCCGTCCTGGAAAAAGCCATGGAAGACTGGATGGTCAAAACCAACGACCCGCTCCTCGAAGTCTTCCGCCATCGTGACGACCCCGCCGCGCGCGAAAAGCTCATGCAGCAGCTCGAAGGCAAACAGATGACCAAGAAGGAGCGCGTCGCCGCCAAGCAGGCCGCCAAGATGCAAAGCAGGTCTGCGGCAAAGCCCGATCCCTTCATCGTCCTCGTCGTGCCGGAGTCCGTCACCCCCAGCCAGAAGGCCACTGTCAAGCTCACCCACCACTTCCCCGCCGACCTCGGAGAGAAACCCGTGCAGGTCACCCTCAAAGGCGGCGACAACAGCCGCATCCAGCGCAAGGAAGTCAAAGCCCGCGGAGACGGCGTCATCGAAGTCACCTTCGACATCCCCGCCACCCTCCCCGAAGACAAAGCCATCTTCGCCGCCCTCGTCGGCAGCAATATCAAAGACGCCCTCCAGCATTTGCAGGCCAAGCCGGTGCCGGTGGTGGTGAAGTAGTGCTGTGGCTCGCCTTCGTTCACTCGAAACAACATCCTCTCTCACAGATGAAGGCCAACGGCCTTCCGTATTTAAGCCCAGGGTTCGTAGAACCCTGGGATAAGAGCAACCCGTACCGTTTGTCATGGTGCAACCCCAGCGGGGTTGCGTCCATCGCCGCAGTCAACCCCAAACATACGCCTCATCCCATCTCTGGTTATGGCGTCTCAGCAGTTCACGATACTCGTCTTGGAAGGTGATTTTCCGATGATGCTCCTCCTGTTGCTCGATGTATCGAACCACGGCTCCTGAACGGGATTCAGACACCGAAAAGCAGCCGTATCCAGCCTGCCAGTGGAATTGGCGGAACATGCCGCCGCGCTCCTGAATCCAATTGCAGGAGACGCGTTTGATCTCCTTGACGAATTCCGCCATGGCAAGGGTGCGCGATAGTGTGGTCAGCAAGTGGATGTGATCCGCGACACCTCCGACCTGGATGGGAAGACAGTCCAATGCCTTGGCACATCCACCAAGATAAGAGTGCACTTCGGAACGAAAAGACGCGTCGTGAAAGACCGGCTCGCGGTCCTTGGTGGAAAAGACAGTGTGGATCAAAACGCGGGCGATGGACTGGGACATGACAAATTCTGGATCAAGCGGCGATGGACGCAACCCCGCCGGGGTTGCACCGGAAATATCTGTGGGTGATTTCCATTCCCAGGGTTCTGCGAACCCTGGGCTTAAAGACGCATGCCCGTTGGGCATGAAACTGGGGTGTGACCAGCGCGTGCTTTCACTTCTTGGATAATCCCTCTTCGGAGGCGCGTTAAAACTCGCTTCATGATCCGCTCTCCTTTCTGTCTCTTCTTCGCCTGCGTCCTTACCGCCTCCGCCGCCGACCTCTCCGTCGCAAATTACCCTTCCATCCAGGATGCGCTCGATGCGAACCCAAACCGCATGCTCTTTGTGCCGGCGGGCGACTACTCCATCACGCAAAAGATCCGCATCCGTGGCGAGCGCAGCGGCCTCTTCGGCCCCGGGCGCATCATCCAGCAGAGCGCAGACCAGCCGATCATCGAGATCGAAAACGCGAATGCGGCGGAGATCCGCGATCTCACACTCACGCGGCCAGAGGGGAAAATGGACTCCCGCAATGAAGCCATCCTCGCCATCAAATGCCGCGACCTCGTCATCGAAAACGTGCGCGTGCTCGACAACCGCAGCCCCGCCGGAGCCATCTCCGTGCGCGAGAGCAAGGACACACGCATCTCCCGCTGCCTCGTGCGCAATTACATGCGCGTCAGCATCGACGACCGCACCCAGAGCAAGGACTGGGGCTACGCCTTCAACTGCACCGACGGCACCGGCATCAGCGTCAGCTACAGCACCGGCTCGCTCATCGAGGGGAACCGCGTCATCGAGGACAACTTCGTCCCCACTCCGGAAGTGAAGGCCCGGTACAAGCTCGGCGACTACGTGAAGAAGAACCCCGTAAAAGGCGCGCTCATGAACCAGCAGGCCTGGGACTCAAACTACACCGACGCCTGGCAGCAGGGCTCCGGCATCGTGGTCAATGCCCCGGAGGTGAACGACCTCACGCGCGTCATCGGCAACCACATTGAAAACGCCGCTCAGGGCCTCGACATCCATGCCGACCACGTCATCGTCTCCCAGAACATCATCACCAATGCCTTCATCGGCATGAAGGCCATGCACGGCTCGCGCAATGTGCTCATCTCTGGGAACCAGTTCGTGCGGAACTCCCTCTGGGCCATCGGCCTCATGCCAGGTGCCGCTGCTCATCCCGCCACCGATGACAAGCCCGAGAACTCCGATGGCGGCTCCATCATCTCCAACAACCTCATCTCCGACTTCGGTTACGGAGACGCCCACTGGATCTGGGGAAATGAACGCTCTCCCATCAAATTCGACACCGGCCAGCAGCCCGACGACCCGCCTCTCACCGACGTCGTGATCACTGGCAATGTCATCCACGCCCTCGACAAGCCCCGCTACAAATACGCCGTCATCATCCCCGGCGGCCCCAATGCCCCACGCGGCCTCCATTTTTCCAGCAACCTCTTCCACCCAGGCACCCAAGGCATCTGCAACACCGATCTGCCCCAGTAAAAAGGAGAGCGGACTTCAGTCCGCAGCACTCCGCGGCAAACAGCATTCTTATCCCTCCCCCATCCACGCCACATCAAAAACTCAAGTCTTGGAGCAGCGGGTGATAGAGAATTATTCACAAGCTATGTAGTATTACATAATACCACGATCTATCAAAAATAGGATCGTCCTCTCTTGGACACAACCGCCTCGTCACTGACCAGCTCTGAAGGGGCTGCGTAATTGAGCCCAGGGTCAGCCGAGCCTCAGCGAGGCGACCCTGGGTATATGGCAAACAATCCGGAAAGCAAACCCACCGCTTTCTTCACCACGCCGCGCTCTCCAGCAGCGTTTCCCCCGTCCTCCCGCAACGCCTCGCCTCCGCACCCACTCATTCCGTCAAACGAACCTCGAACGGTGTCACCCACCCGCCAGCCACTTCTGAAACGCCGTCTCCACGCGCTCCAGCATCTCCGTTCGACTGCGGCGCACATCCGTAAACTGATTCCACTGCGTGGTGTCCGCGCCCGGACCCTCGATCTCCGAGATAAACTCTATCACCAGCCCCAGCTTGTCGCGGTGCTGCTCACGCAGGTAGTCGGTGCAGGCGGCGGCGGTCTGCTGCAGCCGGTTTTTCGTTCCCAGTCCCATGCGCCATTCATCCGGCGTTTCCGCATCACAGGCAAGCACGAATGAAACAGCCGCCGCAGATCATCTTCCGCGTCTTTGCCGAAGGAACGTGCCCTCCGCTCCGTTCCCTCGCCATGCGCCAGCCAGCATCCATCACCAAATTCTGTCTCCTCATCCTTTCGTCATTCGCTCTCGCTGCATCGTCCTTCGCCGCTGAGCCACCGCCAAACATCCTCTTCGCTATCGCCGACGACTGGGGCCCGCATGCCAGCGCCTACGGTACGCCCTGGGTCAAGACCCCCAGCTTTGACCGCGTCGCCAAGGAAGGCCTGCTGTTCCGCCAGGCCTACACGCCCAATGCCAAATGCGCCCCCTCACGCGCCTGCATCCTCACCGGGCGCAATTCCTGGCAGCTTAAGGAAGCAGCCAATCACATCTGCTACTTCCCGCCCGAGTTCAAAGGCTGGGGCGAGGCCCTCGCCGAGAAAGGCTGGAACGTCGGCTACACCACCAAAGGCTGGGGCCCCGGCGTGGCCAATGACGCCAATGGCAAGCCTCGCCAGATGACCGGCAAGCCCTACAACAAACGCCGCGCCGAAGCCCCCACACCCGAGATTCTAAACTGCGACTACGCCGCCAACTTCAGCGACTTCCTCGATGCCGCGCCCGCAGGCAAGCCCTGGTGCTTCTGGTATGGCAGCGTCGAGCCGCATCGTGGCTACGAGTTCGGCAGCGGCGTCGCCAAAGGCGGCAAGAAGCTCACGGACATCGACCACGTGCCCGCCTACTGGCCGGACAACGACGTCATCCGCAATGACATGCTCGACTACGCCTTCGAGGTGGAGCATTTCGACAAGCACCTCGGCCGCATGATCGCCGACCTCGAAAAGCGCGGCCTGCTGGACAACACCCTCATCATCGTCACCGCAGACCACGGCATGCCCTTCCCGCGCAGCAAGGGAAACGCCAACGTGCAGGCCAACCACGTGCCCCTCGCCATGATGTGGAAAAAAGGCATCCTCCAGCCCGGCCGCACGCTCAGCGACTTCGTCAGCTTCGTCGATCTCGCCCCCACCCTCATCGAGGTGGCTGGCATGAAGTGGGCGGACACCGGCATGGCCGAGTCTCCCGGCCGCAGCCTCACCGATCTCTTCGCCGCCAAGCCCGTCCATGTGCGCGATCACGTCCTTCTCGGCAAAGAACGCACCGACGTCGGCCGCCCGCACGACTGGGGCTATCCCATCCGCGCCATCGTGACGAAGGACAGCGTCTTCATCGAAAACTTCGAGCCCACCCGCTGGCCCGGCGGCAATCCCGAGACCGGCTACATGGACTGCGATGCCGGTGCCACCAAGACCTTCATCCTCGACGCCCATCGCAAAAACCCCGCCGACCCTTTCTGGCAGCTCTGCTTCGGCCTGCGTCCCGGCACCGAGTTTTACGATCTCAAAGCCGACCCCGATTTCGTTAATAACCTCCCCGCCGATCCCCGTGCCACCGCCTTGAAAACACAGCTCCACGCCGAGCTCACTCAGCAGGGAGATCCCCGCATGTCGGGCCAGGGCTCCATCTTCGACGAATACAAACACGCCCAGCCCGGGAACGTTGGCTTCTATGAGAAATTCATGAGCGGCAAGCCCATGAAAGCCGGATGGATCAATCCAAGCGACATCGAACCCCGGCCCGTGCTTCCATGAGAATCCTGCTCTGCCTTCTGCTCTGCAGTTCTGCGTTTGGTGCGTCCAAAAAACTCACTGGCACCCAGCCGCTGCCACCCATGCCTGCGGCGGCCTTTACCGTCGTCATCATTCCAGACACCCAGGCCTACACCGGCAAAGGCTGCAAGGCTACGCCAGAGAGCACCGAACCCGTGTCCAATACCAACCTGGAGGCCCAGGTGAAATGGATCGCCGCGCACCGGGAGGATCAAAACATCGTCTTCGTCAGCCACGTCGGAGACATCGTGGACAAAAACAATGCCAACGAATGGGCCGTGGCCAGGCAGCACCTCGACACCCTCCGCGGCGTGGTCCCCTTCAGCCTCACGGTCGGCAATCACGACATGACCACCAAGGGAGACGCGCATCTTTTCCAAGAGCACTTTCCCGCCGCCAGCTTCAAGGACTATCCCTGGTACCTCGGCAGCTACACCCACACCCGCAAAGATCAGAACGTCTCCGCCAACAATGTGAACAGCGCCCAGCTCTTCACCGCCGGCGGCATGGACTTCATCCACCTCAGCCTCGAGTGCAATGCACCCGACGACGTGCTCGCCTGGGCCGGTGACCTCCTCGCCAAAAATGCATCACGCCGTGCGCTCATCACCACCCACATGGACCTCGGCATCCTCGACAAGCCCAAGACCGAGGAGGGCTTCATCCACGATCCCAAAGGCCGCATGCGCTGGATCAAAATCCACGGCGCGCGTGGAAACACCGGAGAGCAGATGTGGGACAAGCTCTTCCGCAGGCACGCAAACCTCCGCCTCATCTTCTGCGGAGACCAGAGCCGCGTCACCGCGCTGAAACTCACCACCCCGGCTGACGACGGCCACCCCGTCACCTCCATGCTCACAGACTACCTCTCCCAGCCCGCCCTGCGCCTCCTGCGCTTTGTGCCCGCAGAGAACCGCATCCACGCCCTCACCTACGATGTCGTAAACAACGTCCTCGTCTCCGACACACCCTACGTCCACGACCTCGACCAGCACCAGTTCACGCTCGACTACCCCATGCAGCCTGCTGCCAGATAAAATTCATCCGCCATGAGACCCTTGCTACTCACACTCCTGTCTTCTCTCCTCGCGCTTCATTCGTCCTTCGCGGCTCCGCCCAACATCCTCTTCGTCCTCTCAGACGACCACAGCTACCCCTTCATCCACTGCTATGGCCGCGATGAGATGAAGACGCCAAACCTCGACCGCTTTGCCGCAGAGGGCATCATGTGCCGCCGCATGTTCACCGGCGCACCACAGTGCGTGCCCTCCCGCGCCACCATCATGACCGGCCGCTCCGCCGTGGCCTGCCGCATGACGCGCTTCTCCTCGCCTCTTCCTCGCGATGAGATCACCTTTCCCGAGATCCTCAAAAAAGACGCGGGCTACTTTGTCGGCTGCTGCGGCCGCACCTATCATCTCGATGGCTCAGGCCGCAGTCCCGAGGCCTCGTCACAGGTCTTTGAGGAGCACCACCTCGTCACCTTCAAAGACCGCTTCGACTACGTGGACGCCAGCGGCCAGGAGAGCCTGCCCACTAAAATTAACGAGTTCTTTGATCAGAAGCCAAAGGACAAGCCCTGGTTCCTCTGGGTCGGTTTCAGCGATCCCCACCACGCCTGGAACACCGGCAAAAACCCGCCCGATCCCGCCAAGCTCAAAGTCCCCGGCTTTCTCCCCGACCTCCCCGGCGTGCGCAAAGACCTCTCTGCTTATGAAGGCGAGATCGAGCATTGCGACGGCGACTTCCAGCACGTGCTCGATCTCATCAAAGAGCGCGCCGGTTTGGAAAACACCCTCATCATTTTCATGGGAGACAACGGCATGGCCTTCCCCAGCGGCAAAGGCTCGCTGCACGATCCCGGGCTCAATGTTCCCCTCCTCGCATGGTGGCCCGGCGTCATCAAACCCGGTGGCGACTCCAGCGCGCTCATTTCCGGCGAGGACATCGCTCCCACCTGTCTCGAAGCCGCCGGCCTTCCCGTGCCAGATCGCATGAGCGGCGTCAGCTTCCTCCCGCTGCTCAAAGGCACCAAGTTTGAAAAAGAGCGCCAGCACATCTTCGCCGAGCGCGGCCCCCACGGCAGCGCCACCTTCAATGAAGGCACCACCGCCAGCGGTGTGGACTACAGCCGCTGCGTGCGCAGCGCCCGCTACAAGCTCATCTACAACGTCACCCCCAACATCCGCTACACCCCCGTGGACAGCGGCGGTGATCCCAGCTGGAAAGACATCACCAAGGCGCACGAGGACAAGACCCTCGCCACCGAATTCGAAGACCTCTGGTTCACCAGCCCGCGCCCTGTCTATGAACTCTACGACCTCCAGGAAGACCCCGCCGAGCTTCACAATCTCTACGGCCAGAAAGGCCTGGAGCCAGCCACCCTCGAGCTCAAGACCGCCCTGCAAAAGAAGATGATCCTCGATTACGACTACCTGCCACTCCCCATCGCTGGAGACGCCAAAGCCAAAGGCAAAGCTCAGGTCAAAAACAACCCCAGCCGCGCCGAACAGTTCAAGCGTCTCGATACCGACCACGACGGCAAGCTCACCAAAGAAGAGTTCAGTGCCAGACGTAATGCAGAAGACGCAGCAAAGTGGTTCAAAGCCCGCGACGTGGACGGCAGCGGCACCATCGATCAGGCCGAATACACCGCCGGCACCGTGCCCAATCCGCCCAAGCGCTGAAGGCTGTTCTCAACATGCCCTGCTTAATTGCAACATTGATCTTGTGGCCTATTCGTGCCACATTAGCACTATGGCAGTCAAAGCAGCAATTGTCCGTGCCCGGGTTGATCAGAAGCTGAAACGCGAATCTGAAGCGATCTTGCGTAAGCTAGGCCTCAACACCACCGAGGCGATACGCATGTTCTTCACACAGGTGACATTGAAACGCGGCCTGCCTTTTGCCGTATCACTTCAGACGGAAGACACGGCGAATTCCGATCTGCTCCTGCCAAAAGCCAAGCGCAAAGCAGCCATCGACAGCCTCTATGACGACTGAACCGGGAGAGGTGTATCAGGTGGACCTGGGCATCGCGGGCAAGCTCCGCTACTTTGTCGTCGTGTCACGACACGATGATGACCCTCCTCGTGCACTTTCACTTTGCGTCCCGATTACGACTCAAAACCGAGGTTCCAAATATGAGGTGACTCTTCCGCGTGTTCGTTTTCTGCGCGAACAAAGCTTCGCTAATGTTCAGGGCCTCCAGGCTGTACAGCATCACGAGCTTCGTGGTCCCGTAGGACGATTCAATGCGCCAACGGTGAACTCCATCAAAGATGCCCTTCGGTTCGCGCTGGAACTTTAGATGCGGAAAAGCTGCCGCAGAGAGTGTTTTGGAAGAAAATTTTATGGACGCCATTGAAGCCAACCAGCTCCTACAGCGGCCTCTGGAAAGCAGAGACTACAATCGGCTGGCGAAATGGCTCCGCGAGAGTCCTGAGGCAGAGCGAATAGATTTTTTTCGCCGTCATTTGCGTACGAGTCATCCTGCCTTTTGGAAACTTGCCATGTCGTCCATTAATAGTCGCAGTGAAGCTTTCGACCTGTTTAAGCGAGGCTTGGATGACATCACTTCTGCACATTCCTCAAAGACCAAGATTTGCACCCATTTCGGAGTTGCCAAACTCGGGGCGAAAAGTGCGATTGCTGAGATTGCATCCAGGATCGATTCTCAGCCTCATGTGGTTGATATGGCGCTGTACTGGCTGCCGAGCATGATTGCAAAAGACACCCCGGCGTTCACGGTTTTGGAAATGCTCCAAATTCAGGCTGAAGACAAAAACATCATCAAGCCTGTTAGAAGCATCGAAGGTTCCGATGGTCGCATCACATATGCAGATCGCTATGGAAGCGAATGATTAAATCCCGGGACACACTGCCACGTGTTCTTTTGAGAGAGCCGCTTCTCATACGCGTTCCTACAGCACTATGCTGCGCCTCCTCCTCTTCCTCACTCTTACCCTCTCCCTCCGCGCCGATTTCATCACCCCGGTCTTCTCCGACGACTTCTCCCGCGATGAAGCCACCCCCGGCAAGGAGGACATCGGCAATGGCTGGACCAGCAACAGCGCCTGGCGCGCCAAAGGCCATCAGCAGGTCGATCTCATCGACGGCCACATGCACGTCACCAAGCACGCCGAGGCCGACCACGGTGTCGCCATCTTCCACGCAGCCGAGTTTCAAGACGGCATCGTGCAGCTCAAGTTCCGCCTCGGCGAAGGCGACGACCTCGGCGTCGATTTCGTCGATCGCGAGCTCAAAACCGTGCACGCCGGCCATCTCTGCATCGCCCGTGTCACCAACAAGGCCGTCACTATCACCGACTCCAAGACCGGCGGCATGGACAATGAAATCCGCGCCCGCCGCGAGAAAGGAGACAAATCTCCCGAACTCACTGCGCTGCTCAAATCCAAAACCAAATCCTTCAAGCTCGACCTCAAGCCCGGCGAGTGGCACACCATGAACATCAAGATCGTCGCCGACCAGATGACCGTCCGCATCGACGACCTGGAAGCCGTTTCATTCAGCAGCGAAGGCATCGCGCATCCAACGAAACGCATGATCACCCTCGCCGTAAACAAATCAGCGGACGTGGATGACGTGAAGGTTTCGAAGCTGAAGTGAGTATTTCACTCCTTCCATGCGCTTCGTTTTCTTCTTTGCCCTTTTCGCCACCGCTTCTATCGCTCAACCATCGCACGAGGTCGTCCCCGGCTGGCCGCAGCTTCCGGAGGGCCACACGCTCGGCCTTTGCGCTGGTGTAGGTGTTGATGCCCAAAACCGTGTGTTCGTTTTCCATCGCAGCGGCCGCGTCTGGACCAAGCCCTTTCCCAAAGACCCCATCGCAGCGCCCACCGTCAGCGTCTTTGACGGTGCCACCGGCCGCCTCCTCAGCACGTGGGGCGTCAGCCGCTTCATCATGCCGCACGGCCTCACAGTGGATCACACAGGCAATCTCTGGCTCACCGATGTCGGCCTGCATCAGGTCTTCAAATGTTCACCCTCAGGCAAGCTGCTGCTCACGCTGGGAGAAGCAGGTGTCCCCGGAAATGATGACACCCATTTCAATCTGCCCACCGATGTAGCCGTGCTCCCAGACGGCTCCTTTTATGTGAGCGACGGCTACCAAAACACACGTGTGCTGAAATTCACCGCCACAGGCCGCTTCGAGTTTCAGTGGGGAACCAAAGGAAAAGGACCGGGCCAATTCCACCTGCCGCACGGCATCACCCTGGACCACGAAGGCCGTGTCATCGTCTGCGACCGTGAAAACGAGCGCCTTCAGGTCTTCGACCCCAAAGGCGCCTTCCTGCACGAGTGGAAAGGCCCGCAGATCGGCAAACCCTATGGCATCGCCACCAGCCCCGACGGCCATCTCTTCGTCATCGATGGCGGCTCTCCATCATTGAAACGCGAACAGCGCGGCAAGGCAGTGGAACTCGATACCTTCGGCAGCTACGGCAAAGAGCCCGGGCAGTTCCAGCTCGGTCACGACATCGCCGTCGGTCCAGACGGCTCGGTCTACGTCGCCGAAGGCACCGGCGCACGCGTGCAGAAGTTCGTGCGCAAAAATGCTGCCGATTGAGACCGCATAGCTCTCATGCTGCGCGCTCTGGAGGAGAGGGATCGTCCCGATCCCTCACGCACTCGCAACGTTCACCCGTCACCTCCCATCCTCAGCCACCGCCGTGATTCCCTTCAGGCTGTCAAAGCTCACCTTCTTCATCGTGGCGATGAATTCCCGCATGTACGCCGTCCCGGCCAGCCTGCGTGTCGTCGCGGCATTCAGCTGCGAATACAGCCCGCTCTTCCGCACAGGCCGGTGCGCCACATAGTTCCGCTCCAGGTAGGGCTGCACCGCCCAGCCCGGCATGGCCGCGACTCCGCGCTGGCTCGCCACCAGCTGCAGGATCGCCACCGTCAGCATCGCCGTGCGCCGCACCGGGTTCACCCCCAGCGGGGCCAGCACCTCCCGCACCAGATCAATGCGGTCATCCGGGATCGGATAGGTGATGAGCGTCTCTTTGGCAAAATCCTGCGCGGTCAGGTGGCTCTTCCGCGTCAGCGGGTGCTGATGTGCCAGCAGCGCCAGCACCTCGTAGCGAAACAGCGGATGATACACGATGTCCTCACGCGGCGGCGCTTTCGACACGATCACGAGATCCGCCTGATTCTCGATCAGCAGCCCGGTGGGGTCGGGCTGAAAGCCTGACACCAGGTCCATCTCCACCTCCGGCCACGCCACTCGAAACTCATCCATCGCCGGCATCAGCCAGTCAAAGCACGAGTGGCACTCCACCGCGATGCGCAGCTGCCCGGCCTTCCCTTCCGCGATGCGTGCCACATCGCGCTCGCACTGCCGCATCTGCTTCACGATCTCATGTGCCGTGCCCAGCAGCCGCTCCCCCGCAGGGCTCAGCCGCAGCGGGCTGCTCTTCCGCTCAAACAACGGCACCCCGAGATGTGTCTCGATGCTCTTTACCTGATGCGAAAGCGCAGGCTGGGAAAGGTGCAGGCGGCGGCCCGCTTTCGAGAGGTTTCCCGTTTCAGCAAGAGCGATCAGGGCGTGCAGATGGCGGATTTCGATCATGCCGCCATCATAAACCATTTCGATGATCATCCACAAAACTATCTGGATTGTGAATGCTGATTCCGGCGATAGTTATCCCGTCGCTATGAGCGACAACATCATCCACACACACAATCTCGGCTACCCGCGCATCGGCGAGCAGCGCGAACTCAAAAAAGCCACCGAGGCCTTCTGGCACGGCAAAATCTCCCAGCAGGAGCTGGAGGCCATCGGCCGCAGGCTGCGCCGGGACCACTGGGCCAAACAAAGCGCCGCAGGCATCGACCTCATCCCGTGCAGCGACTTCTCCTTCTACGATCAGATGCTCGATTTCTCCTGCCTCATCGGCAACGTGCCGCCGCGCTTTGGCTGGTCGGGAGACAGCATCGGGCTGGACACCCTCTTCCTCATGGCTCGCGGCTCACGTGGCGAAGGGCATGAAGCCTGCAGTCAGGGCTGCACTGGCGGGCATGAGGCGGCCTTTGCCTGCGAAATGACCAAATGGTTCGACACCAATTACCACTATATCGTGCCCGAGTTCCGGGCAGACACACAGTTCCGTCTCGTGGGCGGCAAAGTCTTCCATGAGTTTGAAGAAGCCAAGGCCCTCGGCCTGCGCGCCAAGCCCGTGCTGCCCGGCCCCGTGACCTACCTCTCGCTTGGCAAAGTGCAGGACTCGCAGCACCCGGACTTTGACCGCTGGTCTCTGCTCGACGGCTTGGTGTCCGTCTATGAGCAGATCCTGCGCCGCCTCGCCGCACAGGGCGTAGAGTGGGTGCAGATCGACGAGCCCGTCTTCGCGCTCGACCTCTCCCCACAGCAGCGCGATGCCGTGGTGGATGCCTGGAGCAGGCTCGCGGCTGCTGCGCCCGGTTTAAAAATCATCGTAGCCAGCTACTTCGGCGCGCTGCGGGAAAATCTGCCGCTCTTCCTCTCTCTGCCCGCACACGCCTTCCACTGCGACTTCGTGCGCGCTCCAGAGGAGCTGGACTCAGTGCTCGATCATCTGCCACAGGACAAGATCCTCTCCCTCGGCGCGGTGGATGGCCGCAATATCTGGAAAAACGACTTCGCCAAATCCCTCACACTGCTCACCGCAGCCCGGGCAAAGCTGGGCGCACGCCGCCTCTGGGTAGCTCCCTCATGTTCTCTGCTGCACGTGCCCGTCACCCTCGCCTCCGAGCCCGCACTGGATGCACAGATCGAAAACTGGCTGGCCTTTGCAGATGAAAAGCTCAAGGAAGTCGTCACCCTCAGCGCGCTCCTGCGTGGCACCGCTCGCAGTGGTGTGCTGGAGGAAAATCAGGACGCCATCCACAGCCGCGCCACCAGCCCCCGCACGCACAATCCAGAAGTGCGCGCACGTCTCGCACGGGTGACGGCTGACGACGCCCGCCGTCGCTCACCCTTTGCGCAGCGCCAGCTCTTGCAGCAGTCCCGGCTCGGCCTGCCCGAGTTTCCCACCACCACCATCGGCTCCTTTCCACAGACGGCCGAGGTGCGCTCCATGCGCGCCCGCTGGAAAAAAGGCGAGCTCACCACCGCCGAATACGAGGTCTATCTGGAAAACGAAACACGCGCCTGCGTCGCCTTTCAGGACGAGATCGGTCTCGACATGCCGGTGCATGGCGAGTTCGAGCGCAATGACATGGTCGAGTACTTCGGCGAGCAGCTCGATGGCTTCCTCTTCACCGCCAATGGCTGGGTGCAGAGCTACGGCACCCGTTGCGTCAAGCCACCCGTCATTTACGGAGACGTCAGCCGCCCCGCACCCATGACGGTGCGCTGGGCGCAGTTCGCGCAGTCACTCACGCCACGCCCCATGAAGGGCATGCTCACCGGCCCTGTCACCATCCTGCAGTGGAGCTTTGTGCGCGATGACCAGCCCCGCTCCGAGACCACGCGCCAGATCGCCCTCGCCATCCGCGATGAAGTCGTGGACCTCGAGGCCGCAGGCATTGCCGCCATCCAGATCGACGAGCCCGCCATCCGCGAAGGCTTGCCTCTGCGCCGCGCCGACTGGGCGCACTACCTCGACTGGGCCGTCACTGCCTTCCGCCTCAGCGCCAGCGGCGTGCGGGATGATACGCAGATCCACACGCACATGTGCTACTCCGAGTTCAACGACATCATCGCCGCCATCGCAGACATGGATGCCGACGTCATCACCATCGAGACATCTCGGTCCAACATGGAGCTGCTCGGCGCCTTCGTGGATTTCCACTATCCCAACGAGATCGGCCCCGGCGTCTATGACATCCACTCCCCGCGCGTGCCTTCTGTCAGCGAAATGGAAAACCTCATGCGCAAAGCCGAGGCCGTCATCCCCCGCCGCAATCTGTGGGTCAACCCCGACTGCGGCCTCAAGACACGCGGCTGGCCCGAAGTGAAGACCTCCCTCATCCACATGGTGCAGACCGCCAAAAAACTGCGCGCCACACAGCCGCAACCTGCCGTGTAACCCGCCATGCACATCCACGACATCCTCTCCGCCACTCGTGGCACCACCGCGTTCTCCTTCGAGTTCTTCCCGCCGCGCACTCCTGCGGCGGTGAAGACCCTGCAGACCACGCTCGACCAGCTCGCACCGCTGCGCCCCGCCTTTGCCAGCGTGACGTATGGCGCGGGCGGCAGCACCCGCGAGCTCACCCAGAGCCTCGTCACCGAGCTGCGGCAGAGCGATGTCTTTGACCCCATCCCGCACCTCACCTGCGTCGGCCACAGCGAGTCAGACATCATGACTCTGCTCACCCGCTACGCCGCTGCCGGAGTCAGCAATATCCTGGCTCTGCGCGGCGACCCGCCTTCAGGTGGCACAGACGGCAGCTCCTTTGCACACGCAGCGGATCTCGTGCGCTTCATCCGCCAGTTCAATGAACGCGGCCTGCACCCCGACCCGCGCGGCTTTGGCATCGGCGTTGCCTGTTTCCCCGAAGGCCATCCCGCCACGCCCAATCGCATGACGGAGATGGATCACCTCAAGGCCAAGATGGACGCCGGAGCCGACTGGCTCTGCACCCAGGCATTCTTTGACAATCACGCTTTCCACGACTTCCGCGCCCGCTGCGCGCTTGCGGGCATCACCGCGCCCATCCTCGCTGGCATCCTCCCGCTCACCACCGCCAGCGGCATGCAGCGCATGGCCGCCCTCGCCGGCGGCATGCGCTACCCTGCCCGCCTCATTCGTGCCCTCAATCGCGCAGGAGATGACCCCGAAGCCTTCCGCCGCATCGCCCTCCACCACGCCGCCGAACAATGCACCGACCTCTTGGATCAAGGTGCCGACGGCATCCACCTCTACACCCTCAATCAGGCCCAGCCCGTGCTGGAAATCCATGCACGCTTGGGCCTTCGCTGAGCCTCATACACTTTCCTCCGCTTCATTCGTTGGCACCCACGCAGGGAAGGGATCTGGCAGCGCCCGCCATTCATGAGGCCCGGCTTTCATCTCATCGTTATGCAGCAGGCAGGCATCCAGTTTCGCCGTAATGGCAGCTCGGTCCATCCTCCGCCCAATGAACACGATTTCGCTGCGGCGGTCGCCGTAAGGTTCCTGCAAATTCGCTTCGATCTCCGCCAGCGCGTCAGCATCCGCCGGCCACTCATTGCGGCTCACGGCGGACCAAAACAGGCCCATCGCCCGCGTTTCGCGCAGCACGCCCGCCTGGGAGAGATAGCCCGCCAGCTCCATGCGCGTGGCTAGCCAGAACATGCCCTTCGCCCGGATCACTCCCTCCCACGCGGCGCGCATGAAGACATCAAACCGCTGCGGATGAAACGGCCGCCGCGCCCGGTAGATGAAGCTGCTGATGCCATACTCCTCGGTCTCAGGCGTGTGCCCGTTCAGGGAGTCCAGCCAGCCCTCCGCCTGCTCGGCCTTGGCCAGCTCATACAGTCCAGTACCTAGCACCGCCTCCAGCGGCACCTCCGACCGCCGTGTCTCATGCACCTTTGCCTCGGGGTTCAGCGCACGGACGACTCCGCGTATGTCCTCCAATTCCTCCGCGCTGACTTCGTCGGTCTTGTTGATCAGGATGACGTTCGCAAACTCGATCTGGTCTGTCAGCAGATGCACGATCGTGCGCCCATCTTCCTCAGACACCGCCTGCCCGCGCTGCTGCAGGTCATCCGTGCTGTAGTAGTCGTTGAGAAAATTCCGCGCATCCACCACGGTCACCAGCGTGTCTAGCTGTGCCAGATCATTCAGGCTGCGTCCCTGCTCATCCTTGAAGGTGAAAGTCTCCGCCACCGGCATCGGCTCAGACACTCCGGTGGACTCGATCAGCAGCGCATCAAACCGGCCCTCCTGAGCCAGCCGGGTCACCTCTAGCATCAGGTCCTCCCGCAGCGTGCAGCAGATGCAGCCATTGCTCATCTCCACCATTTTCTCCTCCGTGCGCGAGAGCTGTGCATCCCCCGCCTTCACCAGTTGCGCGTCCACATTCACCTCGCTCATGTCATTCACGATCACCGCCACCCTCCGCCCCTCCCGGTTGCGCAGGATGTGGTTGAGCAGCGTGGTTTTCCCAGCGCCAAGAAAGCCGGAGAGAACCGTGACAGGGAGTTTGGAAAGGTGAGCAGACATGCAATGGAGGCGTTTTTGATAACGCAATAAAGTTGCAACAATTATGAATTACTGCAACATGATTGCATTATAAAAATACCGCCGGAAACCCAGCACTGCCCTCAAAAGACCTTTTCGTTACCCAGCCGCTCATGATCCACATCAGGTAGATTCAGCACCGCGCGCTACAGCAGCTTGGCCTGCGCCCGCGCTCTGGGCTGGCATAGAGTTATGCCGTAATCAGTCGAATACGAGTCTGCTCTGGATCACAGACTGTGAGAGAGTGCAGCAGGCTCTGGGGCGTGAAAGCAAGAAGCGCCCCATTTGGAGTGCGGTTGCGGAGTGAAGAATGAACGCAGCTACCGCTTTTCGCAGGCCGGACGGCAGGCTGAGGCCATAAAACCCTGCATGACCTCGCGTAAGCGGTGGCTCCGATGCACAACTGCTGATGATCCTTCATCGGCATGCTGGGTGGTATGGCATGCGGCGAATGGATGACAGACCTGTTTTCAATGCATCGTGGTCTCAGCGCCCTCCGGAGCGGGGAAATCTTCCTCGTCACTTGCCTTGGCTTCTGTGGCATCCCCGCCCTGGTTCATGGCATGGAGAGATTTCAAATAAGCGTTGTTCGGCGTGGGCTTCACGGCACGCTCCTCGGTCTGCAGCATGCCCTGCACGCGCTGGGTGCTGCCTGCGATGAGGTCGGCGATCAGCGTGGCCTCGGGCAGGTTCTTCCAGTACTTCTTTGGCATCTCCGACTGCATGGCGCTGATCTTTACGCGGGCGGGGTTGAAGATGTTCCTGTAGTAGGTGCGCCAGAGTTCGTCTTGCGCGTCCTCGTCCGGCGCGCTGCTGCGTGGCACGCCTGCGGTGAAATGCAGCCGCGTGCCATCCCAGTGCGCACATTCATGCGGGGTCAGGATGGACCAGTCCATGCCGGCAAAGCGTTTCTCAAAGAACGGCGAAGCCAGCCGCACGATGCGGTGCTCGGGCTCAAACCACGCCACGAACTGCTCTCGCCCGGTGGCGGCATCCGTGCCCACGAGGCGGAAGCGCACAAAGGCATGCATCTTGTGGATGTCCCGCCCCACGGCCTTGCACCAGTCCTGCAGCTGGCGCACATCGCGGTCGGTTGGCATCGATAGCAGGTGGCGCTCTCCGCCGACGGTGAGCCGCCACAGCACGCGGTACAGCATGGCCCAGCGTCGTGCATCGGTATGCGCTGCGGCACTGCGTGCCAGATCGAGGAAGGCGGGGGGCACCTTGATGGCCTGTGCACCCGGCACGGCGAACGCAGCGGGCTCTTCACGCACAAATAGCGCGGCCTCCTGCGCATCATCCGCCCACAGCACCTCGTGCGGCGCCACACTTTGGGCCAGCAAAGCGCGTGCCGCAGCACGCCAGGCTTCAAACTCAGGTTCGATGACGACGGTGCGCATGCAGGGCGGAGAGGCTAGGCGTTATTTGGACTGCGGCTGCGCAGTGAGGCACGAACGGAGCTGCCGCTTTCAAACGTCCCGTGGCCGTTGCAGGCTCGCTGCGGCTGCGAACCACCGCCAGCTTCCGCCTTCGGACATTCCATGGCATGTGCATGTCCAGCACCACGCCGAAAGCGGTGGCTGCGCTCATTCTTCGCTGCGCAGCCGCACTCCCCAAAAAAGCCTGCCCCGCGAAGGGCCATGAAAATGAGCAGCCAGCCCAGAGCCATTCGTGAAAATTCGCGGATCTTCGTGGTCATTCGTGTTGATGATCATTTCCTCACAGCTCCCCCGATCTCGCGGAGATGAAATCGCCGGCGGTCGGTTTGGGCGCTGCGCCGAAGTTTATTTCCAGCTGCTCCGGCGGCGGCAGAAAGCGGGCGCGCAGGGAGTCGCTGTCCAGCCCCAGACGTGCAGGGTGGTGGTCTGCAGCAGTGATGAAAGGCAGCAGCTTCTTCATCTGCAGGCGCAGGCGAATCAGGTCGGCCAGCCGCAGCCGCGTGTAGCGCCGTGCCGCCAGGATGCGTTCCACATTGCGCACGCCCAGGCCGGGGATGCGCAGCAGCAGCTCACGCGGTGCGCGGTTCACATCCACCGGGAAGGAGGCGCGGTTTCGCAGCGCCCAGGAGAGCTTGGGATCCAGCGCGAGATCGAGATTCGGCGCAGCAGCAGAGGCGATCTCCTCCACTTTGAATTCATAAAAGCGCAGCAGCCAGTCGGCCTGGTACAGGCGGTGCTCGCGGATCAGCGGCGGGGCCTTCAGCGGCAGGATGGTGGACGGCTCTGGGATGGGGCTGAAGGCGGAGTAGTACACGCGGCGCAGGCGGTGCGCGGTGTACAGCTTGTCCGCGCAGCCGAGGATGGTGGCGTCCGTGGAGGCATCCGCCCCCACGAGCATCTGCGTGCTCTGCCCGGTGGCAAAGGGCGGCGGCTTCGGCGCGTTCGGTTTGCGCTTCTCCGCATGGCGTTCGTCGATCTTCCCCCGGATGCGCCCCATGGCCTCCTCCGTGCGCGCGAGGTTTTTCTCTGGGGCCAGCGTGTTCAGGCTCTGCTGGCTGGGCAGCTCCACATTGATGCTGATGCGGTCCGCATAGCGCCCCGCCAGTGCGATGAGATCCTGCGAGGCTTCGGGGATCGTTTTAAGGTGGATGTAGCCGCGAAACTGGTGCACCTCCCGCAGCTTGCGCGCCACGTCGATGACCAGTTCCATCGTGTGGTCCGCACTGCGGATGATGCCGCTGCTGAGGAACAGGCCCTCGATGTAGTTCCGCTTGTAGAAATCCAGCGTCAGCCGCACCACCTCGTCCGGCGTGAACCGCGCCCGCGTTACGTTGCTGGAGCGGCGGTTGATGCAGTAGTGGCAGTCGTACAGGCAGGCGTTCGTCATGAGCACTTTCATGAGCGACACGCAGCGCCCGTCCGGCGTGTAGGAGTGGCAGATTCCCATCCCACCAGTGGACCCCACGCCCGCGCTCCCCCGCGAATCCTTCCTCGCTGCGCCGCTGCTCGCGCACGAAGCATCATACTTCGCCGCATCCGCCAGGATTTCGAGTTTGCGGTGGAGGTCCATCATGAGCGCAGGCCAGGAGCAGGCATGCGGATCTTATACTGTTCACAAGAACATTTTCAATCGTGAAGGTGGCCATATCGGCAGTCTTTTGGACGTTCAAAATGGCAGGCGTGTTGCCGCCTCTGAATGACAGTCAGATCCACCCTCGCTTCGTCCGTGTAAACCAGTCGCATTAGGCGATGACTGAGTCGAGTTCAGCTATGATTTCCTCGTGGCTGTAAGAGCGTGTTTCACCGTGTTCGCGGCGCAGCACCCGGGCATCCATTTCCTCGCGCCACTGAGGCGGCATCTCATCGTCATCTTCCAGGCTCACCAGCAGTCGCTCCGCAATGTAGGAGCGCTCGGGGCGTGGCATGGCGAGGGCGCTTTGGAGAACGCTGGTGATGTCAATGGCCTCGGTGCTCATGGGATGAGTGTATCAGCCGACGGCTAATATTTTAACCGGGGATGCGGGCTAGAGAAGTAGCGGCGTAGGGAGGCTTGATGGAGATCTGAGTCCATATATCATAGTTGAGATGAACTTGGAATCGGAGAAAGATTCAGCCCGGCGGAGGGTGGAAGTATTCCTGTCTCGGTATGCGGATCACGATGCCAGCTTTGCCCCGTTGCGTTTGGCAAGGGCGTGGCTGGACGAGTTGATGAAAACCGAATTTGATCCGCTGGCTCTTGTCCAGATTCGCGATGAGGCCAAAGGCATTCAAAACCGATTCGACATCGCTTTCTTCACCTTCTGCAATCACATCGACGGGGTGGTCAAAGAATTGACGCGCCCAATTGGAGCCTGACTCACCCCAAAATCCCCGGCACCAGCTCCCCATGCACATCCGTCAGCCGGAAATCACGCCCCTGATATCGGAAGGTCAGCCGCTCATGATCCAGCCCCAGCAGGTTCAGCACCGTGGCATTCAGGTCATGCGTATGCACCGGGTTTTCGGCAATGTTAAAGCCAAAGTCATCCGTCTTGCCATACACCGTCCCCGGCTTGATCCCGCCGCCCGCCATCCACATCGTGTAGGCATCCTTGTGGTGATCACGCCCCGGCGAGGTCTTGGTGCCATCCTGATTCGCCCCCTGGCGCAGCGGAGTGCGGCCAAACTCCCCGCCCCAGATCACCAGCGTCTCATCCAGCAGCCCGCGCTGCTTCAGGTCCCGCACCAGCGCAGCCATCGGCTGGTCCACATCCTTCGCCTTCGCCGTCAGTCGTTGCTTCAGGCCGCCATGGTGATCCCAGTCCGAATCAAACAGCTGCACCATCCGCACTCCGCGCTCGATCAGCCGTCGCGCCAGCAGGCAGTTGTTCGCAAAGGACGCCTTGCCCGGCTGCGCCCCATACATCTCCAGCGTCGCCTGGTTCTCCCGCGTGATGTCCATCAGCTCCGGCACGCTCGTCTGCATCCGGTACGCCATCTCATACTGGCTGATCCGCGTCGCGATTTCCGGATCTCCCATCACCCCCAGCTGCTGCTCATTCAGCGCCTTCACCGCATCCAGCACATGGCGCCGGTCCTTCGCACTCTGCCCCGCCGGATTCCCCAGAAACAGCACCGGCTCCCCGCTGCCGCGAAACTGGATGCCCTGATACACACTCGGCAGAAATCCCGTGCTCCACAGCGTCGATCCCGCCCCGCCTGCCGGGCCTGAGAGCAGCACCACATACGCAGGCAGGTCGCGGTTCTCCGTCCCCAGGCCATACGTCACCCACGCCCCCAGGCTCGGCCTTCCTCCCTGGCCAAAGCCCGTGTGCAGAAACATCTGCGCCGGCGCGTGATTGATCTCATTCGTGTGCAGAGACTTCACCACGCAGAGGTCATCCGCCACCGTGCCCAGGTGCGGCAGCAGCTCGCTCAGCTCCAGCCCGCTCTGCCCGTGCCGCTTGAATTGAAACTCCGTCCCCGCCAGCTTCATCTCCCCGCCGATAAACGCAAAGCGCTTCCCCTTCGTCAGCTCCTCCGGGCAGTTCTGCCCGTCCATCTTCTGCAGCAGCGGCTTGTAGTCATACAGATCCAGCTGCGAAGGCGCGCCGATCATGTGCAGGTAGATGATGTGCTTCGCCTTCGGCGCAAAGTGCGGCCTCGGTGCCACCGGCACACCCGCTGCTGGCAGATCCCGCGCCAGCAGAGACCCCAGCGCCACCCCACCCAGCCCCAGACCAGACTGCCGGAAGAACTGGCGGCGGGAGACATCGAGAAAAGCAGGCGTGTTCATGGCTGGCAGTCGCAAATAGAGAGCGTGTGTTCCCCATGAAACGCACCCAGGCACCCCGAGATTGCGCCCTCATTCACGCATCCACATCCGTTGGCGGCAGCACACAGCCGTGAGACGGGCTGCCAGCCCGTCCACCTTTCGCACTCTTTGGCCCACCACCATCATCACGCAGAACTAGTCCTCACAGCCACACCAGCGGCAGCGGTACGATCAGCACCACATCCGCCAGCACCCGGTACGCATCCACAGACCACCTCCTCCGCGTCGCATGCAGCAGTGCATACAGCACCAGCGCTCCCAGCGCCGCACGGGCCAGCCCGCTCAGTCCCGGCTCCAGCTCACCCATTCGCGCAGACTCCAGCAGCGCCAGCGTAAAAAGCACCGCCCCCACCATCAGCTGCATATGCCGTGCATCCGCCTTCACACCCTCCTCCCGCCGCGAGATCCCGTGCAGATTGCACGCAAACAGCAGCGCCAGCAGCACACACTCCAGCACCGGCTCCGCCAGCGTCTCCGGCATCGAAAGAAACCGCGTGCTCGTCGTGCATCCCATCGCAAACAGCAGCGCCGCCGCCCACTCCTTCGGCAGCAGCAGCCCCATCCGCACATCCAGCTGTCGCAGAAAGGACAGCACCATCGCCCCCAGCACACCCAGGCTCAGCATAAACCGGTGCCCGCTCTCCAGCGGCAGCCGCGAGATCAGCAGGATGGCCCCCAGCCCCGCGCACGACACAAACACATCCCGCATCACCCGGCTGCCCTGCGCAGACCACCCTGCCAGATACAGCGCCACCAGCAGTGCCAGCCCCACCGCCTGCCACAGCACTCCCTCTGGGATCACGTAAAAGGCCATCCATCCCAGCAGCACCATCGCCGCAGGCACCACCCCCAGCAGCAGCACATGCCGGTGTCGGTGGTAAAAGGCATGCCTCACATCCAGCTCCGCCGCGTCCTTCACACCCAGCGTATCCAGCGTCCGGTCCAGCACATAGATCACCCAGCACGCCAGCGCCAGCCCCGCATTCAGCAGCGGCGTCAGCCGGATCCCATGCGCGTGCGCCAGCGCCATCTGCCACAGCACCGCTACCACCGGCGCCTCCAGGCTCAGCACATGCGGCCACAGCCACCACGGCGTCCGCCGCGCGTGCGCAGCATCATCAGCCACCGCATTCGCAGGCGTGCTGTCGCTGGCTGGTTGGGGTGCGGTCACAGGCCCCTTTCTTTAATTCCCCACCACACAAAAGCGAACACCTTCGCCCACGTTTTTTTCATCAAACCTCAGGCGCTAAGCCAAAGACAAACACCACCTGAAGAGCACGCTTATCCACACTCGCCCAAGAGCGCCCCCGCACCTCAATCGTCCTCGTCCTCCTGCTCGAACTCGTCCTCGCTCCATCCGCTCCGCAAACACCCATCCCTCCCTTATTCTCCCACTCTCCCACTGAGCACTGAGCACTGAGCGCTGCCCACCCACCCGCCCCTCACCCTCGCACAAATCCCACGCTGCACAGTTGCGGCCCCTATCCCCACGCGGCACCTTCCCTCTACCCCCATTCATGATAGGCGACGACTACTTCGAACTTCGCTCCCGCATCGGCACAGACCTCCTCGCCCTCGCCACCATCGTGCGCGAGACCGGCGGCGATCCCGAGTCCGCCGCCATTCTGGACAATCTCATCGCCTCCCTCAAAGAGCCCTTCGTCTTCGTCGTCGTCGGCGAGGTCAATGTCGGCAAATCCACCTTCCTCAATGCCCTCTTCGGCCAGGACTTCTCCTCCACCGGCGTCGTCCCCACCACCGGCAAGATCCTCTTCTTCCGCCACGGCGAAGACCACGCCATCGTCCCCATCACCCCCACCCTCGATGAAGTCCACGCCCCGGTGGACTTCCTCCGCGACTTCCACATCGTCGACACCCCCGGCACAAACTCCGTCGAAAACGAGCACCAGCTCATCACCGAGCGCTTCGTCCCCATCGCAGACCTCGTCATCTTCGTCTTCTCCGCCATGAACCCCTGGGGTGCCTCCGCCTGGGAGTTCCTCCAGAAAGTCCACCGCGAGTGGATGCGCCACGTCATCTTCGTCCTCCAGCAGTGCGACCTCCGCTCCCCCGAAGAGATCCAGGTCATCACCGACTACATGGGCCAGCTCTCCCGCCAGCGCTTCGGCCGCGACTTCCCCCTCTTCCCCGTCTCCGCCAAAAAAGCCTTCCTCGCACGCGGTGCCGGCATCGAGCGCGAACGCCTCCTCCAGGAAAGCGGCTACACCGCCCTAGAGGCCCACATCTCCTCCATCGTCCGGCACAACTCCGCACGCCTCCACAAGCTCGCCAGCACCATGACCCTCGCTCGGCAGATCCTTGAGAGAATGCGTGCGCTCTACACCGCCGCCATGCAGCAGGCCCGCAGAAAGGCCGCCGTCCTCCAGGAGCTCCAGACCGAGCGCGAGCTCCAGGTCGACCGCACCCTCAAAAAAATCCTCCCCGCCCTCGACGCCACCGAGCGCGACTACCACGAATCCGTCCTCCGCGTCGCCGGCCTCGCCAGCGATGCCCTCGCCACCCGCAAAGCCTTCCAGCGCAAAGACGCCGACGAAACCGCCCCCGACTCCCCCGAAGCCACCCGCCCCCAGAGCCTCGACCACCGCCTCTTCCAGGAGCTCCAGCACCGCACCGGCGACCGCTGGCGCCAGGTCGGCCTCGTCCTTGAGGAGGACGTCCATCAGTTCGAACGCTACCTCTACGCCCAGGGCCGCGGCATCCTCTTCCCCACAGACGTCTCCCTTCCCGCCCACGACTACGGCGAAGACGAGAGCGAGCTCCGCCGCCGCTTCGGCACCCACATCGACTCCTCCCTCCGCCGCTTCGTCATCGGCCTCAAGCTCGATGAAGGCATCGAGCCCGGCCTCGAGCACGCCCGCGTCACCGCCCGCTGGCTCACACGCCTCATCGCCCCCGTCATCCTCGCCCCCGCCATCACCGCCTGGTTAGACGGCCCCGTCGGCGCCGCCATCGCCCTCGGTGCCGGCCTCCTCCTCCTCGCCGTCGTTTACCTCCTCACCCAGGTCCGCCTCAGCCAGTCGCGCAATGCCATCCTCGACAAGCTTGAGGAATCCTCCGTCACCCTTCGCGCCCTCCTCCACAAGCAGGTCACCGACGACGTCACCGCCTCCTTCACCCGCTTCCTCGATACCCTCACCCCAGCCCAGGCAGACGCCGCCCAGGCCGAGCACCAGCAGGCCGCCCAGGTCGAGCGCCTCCGCCTCCTTGGCGACTCCTTCACCACCCTCGAGCACCAAATCCAGACCCTCACCCCCGCCGGCGGCAGATAGGTCGGGACGCTGGTCCCCAGCCTCCGCCCAGTGTCCTCCCGCCTCCTTCTGGAAAAAAGGCAGGCAGGCTTGTCCGCAAGCCTCCGTCGCATCTCCCACAGCCTCCCTCATCCCACATCGGCAGCCGTGTCCCCTCTGCCTCAGTTCGTGAGACAGGCTGCCAGCCTGTCCTTCCAGCACCCCGCCACACTCCCACCTCCGCATCCCGCATCGCCCCCACTCCTTGCTGGGAGCGCCGGTATTCTACCGGCTCCGGAAAGCCCCGCCACACCCTCACCCCCGCGTCCCAGCATCGCCCTCTCCGGCAATTTACAATTTTCAGTTCCCACTTCTCAGTCCCTCCCCACACCCGCGCTCCTCTCCCACACCCCAAACCCCTCCGACAACTTTAAACTTTAAACCTCAAACTTTAAACTCAGCCCTCAAACAACCGTTCAGCCACCGTCAACGACTGTAAACTCCCCCTGCCTCTTCGTCCCATGACTCCCGCGATGCTCAAAGCCGCCCTCATCGCCCAGGCCCGTGCCCTCGGCTTCAGCGACTGCCGCATCGCCCCCGCCCAGCCCGCCGCCCACCGCGCCCTCTTTGAGCAATGGCTCGCCGAAGGCAAACACGGCGACATGGCTTGGCTCGCCCGCACCCCCGAGCGCCGCACCGATCCCACCCTCGTCCTCCCCGGCGCCAAATCCGTCATCCTCCTCGCCCTCAACTACTACCAAGGCGGCACCCCCTATCCCCAGGACCAATCTTCCTCCGACTCCTCCTCCCCCGAGCGCAGCGAGTCCTCCGAAGCTCAAAGAGCGAAGGACGGACCCCCTCCGCCATCCAGCACCGAGCCCCCACCCTCCAGCATCGCCCCATCGCCCTCACCTCCGTACTGGGAGCGCCGATATTCTACCGGCTCCGGAAGCCCCGCCACATCCATCCCCTCCGCACCACCCCCAGCCTCCGATCAACCACCGTCAACCACCGTCAACAACAGTAAACCACCGTCAACTCCGTTCCGAATAGCCCGCTACGCCTGGAACAACGACTACCACGACCTCATCGAGTCCAAGCTCCGCACCCTCACCGACTTCCTCACCGCCCACGGCGGCACCCAGCGTCCTTACGTCGATACCGGCCCCGTCCTCGAGCGCGACTTCGCCAGCCTCGCCGGCCTCGGCTGGGGAGGCAAAAGCACCATGCAGATCCACCGCCACCTCGGCACCTGGTTCTTCCTGGCCGACATCCTCACCACCCTCGATCTCCCCCCAGACGCCCCCGGCCCCGACCGCTGTGGCACCTGCACCCGCTGCATCACCGCCTGTCCCACCCAGGCCATCACCGCCCCTCGCAGCCTCGATGCCCGCCGTTGCATCTCCTACCTCACCATCGAAAGCAAAGGCCCCATCCCCATCGAATTCCGCCGCGCCATCGGAGACCGCATCTATGGGTGCGATTCCTGCCTCGACGCCTGCCCCTGGAACCGCCACGCCCAGACCTCCCACGAGGCCACCTTCCAGGCCCGCACCACCATATTCCAGCACACCCTGCGCGACTTCCTCTCTCTCACCGACGACACCTTCCGCGCCCTCTTCGCCAAATCCCCCATCAAGCGCATCAAACGCCCCGCCTTCCTTCGCAACATCTGCGTCGCCCTCGGCAATGTCGGCACCCCCGCCGACCTCCCCGCCTTAGAAGCCGCCGCCCAGGACGAGCACCCCCTCATCACCGAACACGCCCAATGGGCCATCGCCGAAATCCGCTCCCGCCACTGACCGCAGGTCACCCTTCGTAGCTCAAAGAGCGAAGAATGGGCCAATCCTCCTCCTCGCGCAGCGAATCCTCCGAAGCCTTGGCGCAGGAAGAAGCCACCGCAAACGCGCCTCACCGCCTCCGTACTGGGAGCGCCGATGTCCACATCGGCTCCGGTCCCTCCGCCACACCCACACCTCCGCACCACCTCCAGCCTCCTCCTCCCCATCGTCCTCGTCCTCGTCCTCCTACTCCTACTCCTACTCCTACTCCTACTCGTCCTCGTCCTCGTCCTCGATCCATCCCCTCCGCCATCCCCCTTCGCCCCGCGCCTCCCAGCCCAGGTAGGGAGGCTGGTCCCCCAGCCTCCGCCGAGCGTCCTCCTCCCCCCCCAGCATCCATCCATCCACGTCTCAGCGCCACCATCCGTAAGCGGGCCATTCCTGCCCCGTCACCAAAGCCCTCCCAGCCGCTCTCAAAAACCACCGTCAACCACCGTCAGCAATCGTTCAGCTATCGTTCAGCTATCGTTCAGCTATCGTTCAGCTATCGTAAACGGCGCGTCAGCGCCCCACCGCCTCCGGCCAACTTAAAACTTGAAACCTTAAACTTGAAACTCCCTCTACGTCCCCCGTCCTTGACAGCCCTCCCACCCCTGCTAACATCCCTGGCTCTCAATTCGAGAACGGCGAGGTAGCAAAGTGGTAATGCACTGGTCTGCAAAACCGGTATGCGCGGGTTCAATTCCCGCCCTCGCCTCCACTTCCCGACAACATGGCTGCCATCCCGGTGGAAGAACTCGTCTATCAGTCAGACCCAGCCTTTTTGAATCGCATTTTGCTGCTGCCGCCAGAATCCCTGCGCTTGCTCTGCCCTGTCTGCCACGCCCCTCTCTTGTTTGCGCCTACGTGGAAACGCGCCCGCGAGCTGAGAGTGCATCCGGGAATCTACTGCCAGGTGGACCTCAAACATTGTATCGCGATGTTTGAACTCGCTCCAGAGTCAGAATAACCGGCCAGTCTGGCTGCTTTTCAACAAACGCAGTCCGCTTGACCATGCGTCAAGTTTAGTTTACATATGAGGCGGTCGCTCTACCACCTCCGCTGTGCTTCAACCCGGTTCATACGAAGTCCTCATCTTCCGGCACGCCTCAGATGAAAGCCCCTACCTCGACTGGTTGGAATCTCTCGACTGGAAGATGCAGGAACGCATTTCCTCACGCGTAGCCCGCATGAAAAAAGGGCAGTTTGGCGACTGCAAAGCTCTCGCTCCCAGCCTCTACGAACTGCGTCTTTTTTTCGGACCCGGCTACCGGGTTTACTTCGGCCAGCACAGGGGCAGGACCATCATCCTCCTCGCCGGCGGAGACAAATCCACCCAGAGCAAAGACATCAAACAAGCCCGCCAATACTGGAAAACATACTTGGAGGACCATCCATGAAAGCATCCAAAAAAACCAGCACCCTCTCCCACGATGAAGTCAGGCTCCGGCACCTCAGCGACCCCAAGCGCGCCAGATACGCCATCAAGCTCGCCCTCGAAGAGTTCGAGCAGGACAACGACATCGACATGCTGCTCGACACCCTGCGCCTCGTCGCCCAGGCCCAGGGCGGCCTCGCCTCTCTCGCACGCAAAACAGAAGTCAGCCGCCAGGCCCTGCACGAGGCCCTCTCACCTCAGGGAAACCCGCGCCTGCGCACCTTCCAGAGCGTCCTCGGCTCCCTCGGCCTCCGCATGTCCGTCAGGCCTGCCCGCCCCACCGCCAAAAAGCCTGCCCGCTCTGCAGCCTGAACGCACGCTCAGCATGCTTCGCCGCCTTCGCAATTCGAGAACGGCGAGGTAGCAAAGTGGTAATGCACGGGTCTGCAAAACCGGCAGGCGCGGGTTCAATTCCCGCCCTCGCCTCCACTCCACCCCCACAAGCGTTTCACCGCAGAAAGCCCTCGAAGGGAGCGCGGACACTCTTGTCCGCTTCTGCTCTTCAGCAATCAAAGGGAGCGCGGACACTCCTGTCCGCTTCTGCTCTCCGCAGCTCTGCTGCCCGTTGATCACTCACTCAGTCGCTCGCCGGCGCTCGATTGAAACTCGCATTACAGACCGACACCCTCGTCTTGAAGGCCAACGGCCTTCGTCTTTCAGCCCAGGAATGCCGCGTGTCCTCCGAAGCTCGTAGAGCGAAGGAGGAAGCTTTAGCGAGTGCTCCCCTGGGCTCCGGCATCCAATCCAGTCAGCAAACCCAGCCCCCCTCCACACGCCGCCCGGCCCCAGCATGCCTGCCCTTCGTAGCTAGAACTGGTCTATAAGGAAGCACTGAACAAATGAACGCGGAGCAGTTTGGAAACCGCAGAGCATTGACTTTCAGGCCTCATCTCTGCGGTCTTCTAATCTCTGCGTTGTTAAATCAGTGTTTCCTTGGCAAAGAACGGGCGTCTCCTCCGCCATAGCGCCGCAGGCCGCCCCACTCTGCGTCCCGCTCTCAAGGCATGGCACCGCCACTCGCCCCCCATCTCCCCACTCGCAGCCACATTGGGGTTGCCCCACCACCGCACCCTGCGCGGCAAACCTCGCCATCTCCCACGTCCCAGGCTCCTTCCTCAGGCCAAAGCATTACGAAGCTCTGGCAAAAGTGCGAACCATGATCTAACTCTCTCACCTCACTGGGTGATATGAGCAATGCCTACACCGTGCTTTGGAACAGCGACCGCATCAGGATCGCCCGGAAGCACGACCTCATCGGCAGGAGCATCGACTTCCTCTTTGGCGGCCCTCACACCACCCAGCCCAGTTTCATCCGCGCCGGCGTCAAGGCCGGAGAGATCATCTATCCCGTTGCCGTTCGAGACGGCGCCCTTCACATCCTCTCCCAGATACGCATCAGGGCCATCCTCACGGTCGATGACTTCATCGCCGAGCACCCCGATCTCTACCCTCCCGCAGAGCGTCAGGGGCGGCGGGCCTTCGAGATCCTCGACCTCGGCGTCCAGCTCCACCCCTGGCTGCGCGCCCTCAACTGGACCGGTTCAGATCACGTCTTGCTCGCACAGAGCTCCACCCCCTTCAGCCTCGAAACCGTCCTCCCCTCCGAGATGCTCACGCGCATGACCCTCCGTTTCAACAAAGTCGAAAGGCCCGTCAGCGGCGTCGCGGACGGCCGCCTCACCACCACCGTCGGCCTCCAGGGCATCCATCGGTTGTCATTCTCTTCTGCATGGGAGTTTGCCAGCCTGTTTCAGGCATGAGCCCAGACAGGGAAAGAGTAACGGGGAAAGGAGCGCAAACACGGGAGAGTGAAGCATCGAAAGCACGCGAAGGGAGCGCGGAGATTCGCTTCGCGGCTGCGTAGCCTCTCCGCGTCGGCTACCATCCCCGTATCTCCATTCAAGAACGGCGAGCTAGCAAAGGGGTAAGGCACGGGTTCTATTCCCGCCCTCGTCTCTACAAGCATACCTAAGGCTTAGATCTCCCATGCAGGCGCGTTACCATGTTTTGAGCTTATTATAGACGGCTCAGATGTCTTGGTAGCATTCCGAGCGCGTGACCGTGAGTCTTGAAAAAGATCTCTGTTCAACAGCTGGACATTGACAACTGATTTTCGCGAATTAAAAGTTCGTGGTGATTATCACCCGGGCATCTGCCGCATTGTATGGAGTTCTTTCGAACACGGTGAAGTTGTAAGCAGTAATGAACATGTAAATGACTGTAATTCTGTCCTATTTTTGTAGGTTTGACTCTGAGGGGAAGCCGCTCCAAGTTTGGCTAAATATTAGGCCAAAGATGCCGCAGCCTCCACATCGCAAAACCTCCGAAATTCATTCAGCAAAAGCTGCAATGGCGGGCTTTTTATTCCAGATAGTTCGTGCACTGACTAGAATGGCTGGCGCTAAAGACGGCACCTTCGTTTCGATTGAAACGCTGGACGATGTCGTGGTCGAATTTGCAGATGGAACAAAAATTTTGGAGCAAGACAAGCTATCATTCTGTCGGAATCCGGTCCCTGACGGCAGCAAAAATTTCTGGAAAACTCTTAGCATATGGATTGGGCTTATTGATGACAAAGAAGTAAGTCTTGAGTTAGCTGACTTCCATTTAGTATCGACCTTCCCGGTAAAAACTGGAATAGCCTCTATGCTTAAAGCGTGCAGTGCGGACCGTGAGAACGAAAAAATTGTCAAAGAAGTTTTGAAGATCGCCAAAGCACCTGTCGATGAAGTAAAAGAATATGCAGAAATCGTAGCGGCTTGGCCTCTGGAGAAACTTCGGATGCTGATAGCGCGAATTACAGTGACAGACGACTCGTGTTCGGACAGCAGGGAAGAACTGGCAAACAAACTAAACGTGGAAAAAAACATTCGGGATCCCGTTGTTCGAGGACTCATTGGATGGCTCACTGACGCTTTATTTGAGCACTTTGAATTGGCATCCAGCACTTCAAATTCAGACGAAGCACTGAAAATTTCCATCGACACATTTCGCGCCGAAACAAACCGGCTAATAGCCACATTTTACAATCGCAAGATTGTGCTTCGAGCGTCACAAGACATAATAGCTGAGCAAGAAGATATTGACGCCGAGAAAAATGCGAGATTTGTAAAACAGCTTCAATTGCTAGAGTTTGGAGATGAAGAAGATGAGTTAGTCATTGAAGCAATTTTAGACTATCTGAAAGCAGACGAAGAAACCACACGCTTAGCAGAGAAAAATGAAATAACCAAAAAGCGGTTTCAGGAATACAAAGAAAATCTTCGCTCACACTGGAAGTATTGCTGGAGAAAAGCGCGAATTTCTCCGGCCACCACCGAGCACCTTACAGGTCAGTTTATTTTTAACGAGACTATGCAAGTCAACATATCGTTGGATGAACTTCCTGTCACACATAGCTACCTCAATCGCGGCACCTATCACGCGATGGCCAATCAACCTGATGCCACCGGAATAGGGTGGCACCCCAACTATCAAAAAATCCTAAAGTCGGACGCAAGTGCATGATATATATGAAATTATGCAAAACCCTGCGCTTGGGTGTTGCTGTATCAATAAGTTTGTAGAATCTTTCCACAAGAAAAGGGGATCTGGTCCTCTGCTGCCTTTGGCGGCGTTGGTTTTGCCGATTGTATTCCATAGACGAACCGTTAGTATTCTTCACAAAAGATACTTCCGAGGGGGATTCCTGAACGCACTTATAGAACACCCAAACTTAGGGGTTGGATTGCAGGAGCGAATGGAAGAAATGGTTGATCAAACGTTGGCATCAATCGGACTAGGTCTCGGCCTTGGAATGCTTACTTATAATGCAGAAGCATGTACTTTATCTACCGGCGGACAAAGGGTTGAAAGTTCAAAATTTGCTCCAGCCGTTCGCGATATGCTCTGGACAGCAGATCGTTTGGGTTACTGGATGGCCGATGAACAATTATCAACGATTTGTAGCCATTTGAACATCACATTCTAAATGAATATTAAAATTCGTAGCATCATCTTGTGGCCTAAAAACCCTCAGAACGAGATCCGAAGAATTGATTTCAAATGCAAAGGGGTCGAGGTAATTTCTGGGTGGAGCGAAAAGGGAAAGTCTTCCATTATTCATATAATAGACTACTGCTTAGGAAGCGAAAAGTGCGCTATTCCAATTGGTAAGGTCCGCGAGACTGTAGAATGGTTTGGAATCCTTCTGGCGCTGCCAAATGGGAAACAGATTTTGAGCGCTCGACTGAATCCAGGCGAGAGCCAAGAAAACTCTGATATGATGTTTGTAGAGGGAAAAAGAATATCTATTCCTGATCAGCCTACCAAGACTCATAGGAGGGATACTGTAATTTCTGCTTTGGACAAGCTTGCAAAGTTGCCCCAACGAGGTGCCGCTGAAGAAGAAGGGTCTGATTCGGAAGGCCCTCCAAGTTTCAGAGATATGGCAGCATTCAATTTTCAACCGCAGAATGTTGTGGCCAACCCTAATATTTTGTTTTTTAAATCTGAGCTCTGGGAACATCGACGGAAGCTGACTAGAAGTGTGCTTCCATACGTGCTAGGGGCCGTCGATGCGGAAACTTTAGATTATCAATCAAGATACCGCATCATTGAGACGAAGCTGCGTCTTAAACGCGAAGAGCTTGATCTAAAACAAAGAGCGATGGAATCTCTAGTTGCAGGACTTAGATCTCACTTTCGCACCGCACAAGCGAATGAACTCATTCCAGAAGGCATTAGTCCCACAGTTGAGTGGGGTCCTCAAGATTTCGTTCAGCATCTACGAGAAGCTTTAAAGACTTGGAAGAGCACACCTGCTTTATCTTCTCTCGGATCCATGACAAGAAAAGCACGTGCAGAGGTCAGCGCATTGCAAAAGTCACAGAAGATTTTAATCCGTGAGATCGATGACTTAAATAGGCAAATATCAAAAACGGAGCGAGTTTCGGAGTCATTTGGGGGATATGCTGAAAGCTTAAAAGATCAATCGGCGCGAGTATTTCCTGCAGGATGGCTCCACACTTACTTTACCGAGCATTTTGCCTGTCCTATATGTAATGGACCTCAACCTCGAAAAGGTGAATTCGATAGGCTTGTCTACGTTGCAAAAAAATTAGGAGAAACCGTTCAAGCTGTTTCGCAAGGTGCCCCTGTATTGACTGCGGAGAAGCGTAGGCTGGAGCGTTTGCTCGATGAGTCGGAAAATAAGTTGCAGGCTATTGATGTTCAATTAAACGATTGGGAAAAGCGTTCTGCGGAGCTGGCGGAACTTGGAAGTCGGAGGGATTTTCTCAACACATTTACGGGGCGTTTGGGTTCAGAACTGGACGCTATAGACGCTGGCGGTGTTACTGCTCTTGAGAATGAAGTGAAGTCGATGGAAAGGGAACTAAGGTTATTGGCAGTCAAAATTAACCCAGAACGCATTCGCTCAAAGACTGAGAAGGCGCTCAAATCGATCTCAAAAAGTATAGCGCACTACGCGCGGGCCATGCAGGTTGGGCATTCATCTCAAGAATGGGTGATCGATGAAAGAAATCTCACGCTTGTTTCGCATAAGCCAGGAAGAAATGACTATCTCTGGGAAATCGGAAGCGCTGCCAATTGGATGGGATATCACATTGCTACTCTTCTTGCCATGCACGAATTTTTCAGGACCGTGCCAGAAAATCCCGTTCCGAAATTCATTGTATTCGATCAGCCGAGCCAAGCTTATTTTCCCGAGGGCCTAGGAAAAAAGGGGGGCAAGAAAACGCAAGAGCTAATCCGAACTCGCTCCGATGATATAAGTAGGCTTAAGCGGCTCTTTCTTGCGCTCTCTGATGCAGTTACGAGAACCAATGGAGGACTTCAGATAATTCTGCTCGAACACGCGGAACCAGAAATGTGGGAGGGCATTCCCAATTTTTCGCTCGTTGAAAATGTTGAGTGGAGAGACCGCGGAGCGCTAATACCTGACAGCTGGAAATAGTTGGCAGGACGCCCTCGGAAAGTGTCTGGCAGTTTGCACGCATGGTGAACGCACAACCACGAACCCTCGATCAATTGTACTATTCGCTGGTTTCTAGATGAGGCTCAAAAGTAAGGCTCGGCGTTTTGTGAACGCCGAGCCTTCGTCCGCGAGATCTTCTCGATCTCAATTTTGTCCTCAGTAGGATCAGTTCTTCTAAAAACGAATTGAAGCTTTGCGATAAAGCTTCAATCTGATTTTAAAAGGACCGACCTTGATTAGGAGGTATGTCTTTTGTGACAGGGTCACAGTTCAAAATTGCATCTTTTCCATTCAGGGCAATATTTTTTGCGCCGCTCCCTTTGACTGGGAAAACGAACCGCCAGTCTCGGAATCTTCGACGCCCCAGCCGCGAGGTCTCTCGCGGTGCGCCACCCAACATCGCCTTCACAACGCCCCGCCTCAATACCCATGCGCAAACTGGATGTCGAGCGTCTGCATGTAGGTGTGCAGGCCCGCATCCTGCACCGGCAGCACGATGGCGTCCTCGTCGCTCTCGTTGTGGTGGGAGTGCCACCAGCCGGGCGGCGTCACAAACGCTCCACCGGCCACCCAGTTCGCGCGCACGGGGTCAATGATGTTGCCATCGGCATCCAGATCACGGCCGATCATCGTGTAAACACCCTCCGTGGCCTTCACCGCGAAATCCAGCGCGATGGAGTTGTGCCGATGCGCCTTCTGTTTGCTCCTCGCAGGCAGCAGATTGTACAGCGACCACATCGAGTGCGTCAGCGTCTTCGTCTGCGGGCAGTCAGGATTCGCCAGCAGGATGCCGTTGCGGTTCTTGTCCTTGCCCTCGTTCTCCTTTCGCACCTTCTCCAGCTCCCTCGTCAGCAGCTCACGGGAGAAATACAGCGGCCGGAACCTCGGCAGTGTGGGCCTGGCCCCCAGGAAATCCATCAGCGGCTGGTCGTTCACCCAGTAGAAGGCGCTGTCCTCACTCGCGCAGTGCCGGATCTCCCCGGTCACAGGCAGCGCAAACAAATCGCCCGTTTTCCAGCTCAGCCTCTTGCCATCGATCACGCTGAAACCCGCACCGCGAATCACATAAAAGACCTGGCTGCTGGCATGGCAGCAGGTGGCCAGCTCCTCACCTGGGGCGATGTGTACGAAATGCGCCAGCAGATTCGGCCCCGTGGCCGGGTGGCTCGTTTGCAGCTTCTGCGACAGCTCCAACGCAATGATCTTGCTCTCAGCCACGTGATGCATCGACGGCGGAAACACATCAATCCCGATCTTCGGCATGCGCGGATTCGCCGCGCTGCCATACTCGAAGAACAAGCCGTGCTTCTCCCAGGCTTCGTTGCAGGTCGGGGCGGAATCTGAAGGGGTGTCAGTCATGGGGTTGGTCTGAGTGTCCGCCCAAGAATAGGCATCATGGAAGCCCCAAGGGAAGCAATTTCGTCAGTCACAGCTCCTGCCCAGTTCCATGCGACCAGCCACGCTCCCACAACGCCCAACGTTCTCGCGCCTCCAACTTCACCCCCGTTTTCAACCCATCAGGCACTCCATTCTGAAAACCTCTGCGTTTATCCAACCAAATCTCCGGCCCTCCGGCCAACCACCGCAAACAACGGCCAACCATCGCAAACCACCGCCAACTCCCCACTCCCCCCTCAACGCCCCACCAGCACACACCGAAATCCCCGATACATATCCCGCGTGGTCGGCGCGTGATGCAGCCGGTCAGATGCCAGCAGGCTCAGCGGATCATAGCACCACGACCCGCCGCGCAGCACTCTCTCCTTGCGCTCTTGGTTATACCAATCCTCACACCATTCCCACACGTTGCCGCTCAGATCGTAGAAACCCAGTTTGTTAGGCCTGAAACTCATCACCGGCGCCGTCGTCACAAACCCGTCCGTATACCCCGGAACCACAACCATTCCCGGAATCCTCGATGCCCCGGCCGTGTCGGCCAGATTCGCCACACCCGCCGGCGGCGGCCACGTTTTGCCCCACGGATAAATCTCCTTCAGCTTCGCATCCAGCTTCTCCGGCGTCAGCCCTCTTTCCTCCTTCGTCGCGATGCCCGCCGCATAGCTCCACTCCCGATCCGTCGGCAGCCGATACACCCGGCCCTCCTTCTGGCTCAGCCACTCACAAAACGCCACCGCATCCTCCCAGTTCACATTCACCACCGGGTGGTCATCCCCCTCGCTCACCGGCACCCCATAGGCCTCGATCCTCTTCCACGTCATGTCGATCTTCGGATTCGCCTTCGCATACGCCGCATAATCGCTCTTCCGCGTTTCATGGATGCACATCAGAACCTTCGTCCCAGGCACCGTCACAAACTTCATCCCCAAAGAATTCACCACCGCATCTCCTCCCCAGGCGCCATCCACGCCCACGCCCAAACCCACTAGCAGCATCAGTAAAGCCAATTTCATTCACTAGAAGAATCACCCATCAGCCAGCTTGTCACGCTTAATCTCGATACTCACGCGACTCCAGACATTCAGCTGCCCGTTGTTTTGTCTGGCATCTAGACCTCACTTGCTGGTAAAAGCTGCCTCACACCCTGAAGCCGCCGTGGTATGAATGATGATGACAGTTTCTTTTGGATCTATGTTTGGCTGGGCGTTCTTCTCTTGGTGTGCGTCGTATTGGCCCTGCCGCCAAAGCACACTCACCTGAAGAACTTCATCTGGATATCCATCGCCTTCCTGGTGGTGACAATCGGAGGTCCCTTCGCCATAAAATCGTCCTGGGACAAATACCACGACTTCGATGCAGGCAAGCTCCGCATGGTCAAAGACCTGCGCATCACGATTTCCAACTATCTAAACTTTGGACCGGCTGCTCCCGCAGTATTTGAATCAATCCTGTACTTAGTCGGCGTCTACAAGCTGGGTTCTCTATGGCGTGCTCAGTACAAAAAGTGGCGCAAGGAGGAACCGTCACGGTAGAGACAAAGTGTCGGTTCCGCTTCGGCATCTTCCCTCTGAGTTATTTCAAATCAGGTGGGTGGGAATCAGTCAGCGCAAGTCAGTCGTTCCAAACCTCAGTCATCGACAGCGGCACCGCATACCCGTCCGCCTTCCGCTCACCCCCCCCATCGAAATCTTTCTGCTCCCCTCGCCCCTCCATCGCCAACTCCCCCTCTCCTCTCCCTTTTCTCCTCCTTCCCCTTTTTCGGCCAATCCCAACAACCGCAACCACTTTGCCGTATTGCCGAATCCGACACACAAACACCCCATTTCGGCACCACCCATCATCATGCCGATTCTTGACCTGCCCATCCCCCCTCCCGCCGCCCCGAAAACGCCCTCATCGCACCCCCTGCCCCATCCATGGCAGCCAAGCACCCGGCCGGAAAACACAGCCCCCTTCCACACGCAGCCACCAAAGGCACCGCCCCCTGCGTGCTGCTGCTACGCCATCGCAACCGCGCCCCCCGGGCGCGTGTAGCCGTACTTTTCCAGCTGCTCCTCGATGATGTGCTCACACGAGGCCAGCTGGCGCTCGCGCTCACGGCGGTTGTTGTCGGCGGTGGCCTGCAGGGCGTCGATGTCGTAGAGGTACACACCTTCGATCTCGTTCACCGCCGGGTCCACATCCCGCGGCACCGCGATGTCGATGATCAGCAGCGGCTCCCAGCGGCGCTTGCGCATCACCTGCTCGATCTGTTCCGGCCTGATGACAAAATGCGGGGCGCTGGTGCTGGAGATGATCACATCCACCTCATGCAGGGCGTGCTCCCATTCGTCGAATTTCATCGCCGTGCCCTTCATTTCCGTGGCCAGCTCCACCGCCTTGTCATAGCTGCGGTTGGAAACAATGATGCTCTTCGCACCACGTGAGAGCAGGCTCTGCGCGCAGGTGCGGCTCATTTCGCCCGCGCCCACCAGCATCACGCGGCACTCCTTCAGGTCGTGCACCTTTTCCGCCAGGTCCACGGCCACGCTCCCCACACTCGTGGAGCCGCGCTGGATCGTGGTCTCATTGCGCACCTTTTTGCCCACGGTAAAAGCCTGCTGAAAGAGCTTGTTCAGCGCACGGCTCGTCGTCCCCGTGTCCAGCGCCAGCTTGTATGCCGCCTTCACCTGGCCAAAGATCTCCGTCTCTCCCAGCACCATGGAGTCCAGCCCGCTGACCACGCGGAAGAGGTGCCGCGCCGCCTCGTCGGAGTCCAGGTTGTACAGCACCAGCGCCTCCGCGTGCTCGGGCTGCAGCTCAAAGCGGCGCACCAGGTAGTCGCGCAGCGCGGCATGGCCGTCCCGGCCGCTGGGCAGGCCGTGCGTGGCATACAGCTCCACGCGGTTGCAGGTGCTCAGCACCACGCATTCCTCAAAACCCGGCAGCCCGCGCACCTGCTGCACAGCCTCCGGCACCTGCGCCTCGGGAAAGGCCAGGCGCTCACGCACCTCCACAGGGGTGGTTTTGTAATTCAGGCCCACACAGAGCAGGCCGCTGCGGTTGTGGCTGTCAGTCGGCTCAGGCATGCGTGACGATCCACAGGGAAATAAACGGCAGGATGAAGCCGATGACCGCCAGCCAGGCCGTCCGGCGGGGCGAGGTGAAATGTTTCCACATGAGCAGGGAGATCACCGCATACAGCCCCCACACGATCCAGGCAAAGACCACATGGCCCGTCTTGCTCATCGGCAGGTGCAGGGCAAAGGAGATCCCCAGCGCAATGCTCAGCAGCAGCAGCCCCAGGCGCACGATCCGCTGGATGGCCTGCGCCAGCCCCTGGATGGGCGGCAGCTGGTAAAACAGGCCGCCGATCTGGTGGCGCTTCAGCATGCGCTCCTGCACTAGGTACATCACACCCGTGATGCAGGCCAGGGCAAAAGAGGCGTAGGCGATGAGCGCCAGGGCGATATGCAGCTCCACCATGGCATTGATGGGCCCCTTGGGCGGGTACGGCGCGAAGCCCAGCACCAGCGCCAGCACGTGCAGCATGCTGACCAGCGGCGCAGTGAAGACCCCCAGCAGGGAGAGGCGGAAGGCCGGGCCCACCAGGAAATACAGCAGCACCATGCTCCAGGCGATGAAGACCAGGATGTCCGGCAGGCTGCGGATGGGGCACTGCCTCACCTCCTGCCCGCGCAGGTAGATGAAGCCCGTCTGCAGCACAAACCCCAGCGCCATGAGCACCACCTGCCCGCGAGTGCGCTTCCAGGCGCCGGATTTCAGCGCCATCAGCGCCTGCACCACCGCACCCGCAAAGACGAGCGTGGCGGCTAGCAAAAGCTGGAGGGAGGACGGCATGAAGGGAGGTGGGGGAGGCGGATACTCGTGGCCCCGCGCCATTTCTGCAAGGGTGAAGGCGATATGTGAGATGGTCTCTCTGGTGCGTGGGTGCTCCTATTTTGTTGTCCGGGCGTTTGGCATCACCAGTGGCTCCCCAAGGGAAACATACGCCGAGATCTGTGCCAAATACGCACTCATGCCCTGCGGACAGAAAGCACTCGCTGCCCCGAAAACTCCCCGGCACCGCATGACGCTTGCGCATCCACGCATCTCCTCCATGATCGGCAGGCATGGCCCCCGACATCCTCGACAGCATCCGCAGCACCATCCGTGACGTGCCGGATTTCCCCACTCCCGGCATCCTGTTCAAGGACATCACCCCGGTGCTGGCCAGTCCCACGCTGCTGGCACAGACGATCGACGGCATGATCGAGGCCACCGGCCTCACCGAGGTGGACAAGGTGGTGGGCATCGACGCCCGCGGCTTCATCTTTGGCGCGCTGATCGCCGAGCGTCTGGGCGCAGGCTTCATTCCCGTGCGCAAAAAGGGCAAGCTGCCCTGGAAGACACGCGGGGTGGACTACACGCTGGAATACGGCACAAACTCCGTGGAAATGCACCTGGACGCCATCGCCCCAGGGGAGACCGTGCTGCTGGCGGACGACCTGCTGGCCACGGGCGGCACCGCAGGCGCAGCGCTGGACCTCATCCAGCAGGCCGGCGGGCAGGTGGTGGGGAGCACCTTCTTCATTGAGCTCTCCTTCCTGGGCGGCCGCCAGCGCGTCAGCACCTCTGGCCCGGTCCATGCCCTGATCACCTACTGACTCCTCTGCCGAGATGACCGAACGCGACTACCTGCGCCACCTGAACAAGAGCGCGCAGAAATTTTTCCCGCCTGAGGACAAGCTGCCACGCGGGCGCACCGAGACGCTGCGCCAGGCCAAACGCTTCCTCAAAATCAAGGAGCAGCGCATCAAGCAGCGGCACCGCACCGGCAGCTTCAGCGGCACGGAGATCTGCCGCATGCGCTCGGACATGATCGACCTCCTCGTGCGCACCCTGTGGGATGAGAGCGTGGCCGCCCTGCCTGCCGAGGCGCGGGCCAAGCTCAATGTCAGCGTGATCGCCCACGGCGGCTACGGGCGGCGGGTGATGAGCCCTGGCAGCGACGTGGACCTGACCTTCATGTTTCCCGGAAACAGCGGCAAGGTCTCCAATGAAGTGGTGCAGCTCATCCGCGACTACCTGCTCTACTTTTACGACCTGAAGCTCAAAGTGGGCCACGGCTCACGCTCCGTGGGCGAGTGCATCAAGCTGGCCAACGAAAACATGGAGACGAAGACCGCGCTGATGGAGGCGCGGCTGGTCACCGGCCAGAAAGCTGCCTTTGAGGAGTTCCGCTCCCGCTTTGACAAGGAATGCATGGACGGCCAGGAGGCCGACTTTCTGAAACTGCGGCAGATCGACCTGAACACCCGCCACACGAAGTACGAGAACACCCCCTTCGTCCAGGAGCCGCATGTCAAGAACGGCTGCGGCGGCCTGCGCGACTACCAGAACCTGATCTGGATGACCTATGCGCGCCACCGCACGCTGAACCCGAAGGATCTGGTGCCCCTGGGCCTCATCTCCAAGAAAGGCTGGAAGGAGGTGGAACAAGGCTACGACTTCATCCTGCGTGTGCGCAATGAGATGCACTACACGGAAAAGCGTGCCGAGGACCTGCTGACGCTGCGCCTCCAGGGCCCCGTGGCCACCAATCTGGGCTACCGCCACAAGCGCATCCTCCGCCGCATCGAGGCGCTGATGCACGAGTACTACACCGCCACGCGGGACATCCTACAGCGCAGCAACGAGGTGATGGACCGCTTTCACCTCCAGGCGCTGGAGACCAGCAGCAAGAGCAAGCTCATGGGCTTCATGGCACGCCGCAAGGCGGAGAAGCAGCAGGAGAGCTTTGACGGCTTCCAGCGCAAGCACGAGCGCGTGTACGCAGACGGCCCCTCCATCTTCAAGGACGATCCAGAGCGCCTGATGCGCCTCTTTCTCCACACGCAGAAGCGTCACCTGCGCCTGAGCCCTGACCTCTTCCAGCTCATCCAGGACAACTTCCGCCTCGTGGACAGCAGCTTCCGCTACAGCAAGACCAACCGCGAGACCTTTGAGACCATCCTCTCCAACAAAGGGGATGCCGCACGCACGCTGCGGCAGATGCACCGCGTGGGCTTCCTGGGCAGGTACATGCCGGAGTTTGGCGCGCTCACCAACCTGGTGCAGCATGAGTTCTTCCACCTCTACACCGCAGACGAGCACACCTTGCGCACACTCGACAAGCTCGATGAACTCAGCGACCCCAACCTGAAAGGCGCGGAGCTTTTCCAGCAGCTCTTCCACGACCTGCAGCAGCCCTACGTACTCTACCTCGCCCTGCTGCTGCATGATGCCGGCCGCGCCGCCAACAAGAAGACGCACAGCGACGAAAGCACCACGCTGGCTGCCGCCGTCTCCCGCCGCCTGCAGGTCAAGGGGGAGCGCCGCCGCCTGCTGCTCTTCCTGGTGGACAATCATCTGCTGATGTACCGCACCGCCACCACCAAGAGCCTGGACGAGCCGCAGGTGATCGAGGAATTCGTCAACATCGTGCGCACCAAGGAGAACCTGGACACGCTGCTGCTCATGACCTACGCGGACTCCAAGGGCACCAGCGACAAGAGCTGGTCCGGCTACAAGGAGGCCTCCATCCGCCAGCTCTACCACAGCGCGGTGCGCTTCATGAATGCTCCCGCAGACTTCATGCGCAATGTGCAGGTGCCGCTGGCAGATCTGAAAAAGCAGGTGCTGCGACTGCTGGGCTCCGGCTACGAGGCGGAGGTGGACGCGCACTTCCGCCACATGCCGCCCTCGTACTTCAATTTCCGCGAGGCAGACCTCATTGCCACACATCTGCGCCAGTTCCGACTGTTCTTTGAGCAGCTCATCCGTGAAGAGGCCGCCGCCGGGCTGCTGCCCGTCATGACCTGGGTGGACCATGTGGACCAGGGCTACAGCGAGCTCACCGTCGTCTGCTGGGACCGCCACCTGCTCCTGGCGCGCATCTCCGGCGCCCTCGCAGCGGAGAGCATCAACATTCTCAGCGCAGACCTCTACCAGCGTGCCGACCACCTCGTGCTGGACACCTTCCGCATCTGCAACACGAACTTTGCCGCCGTTACCACCAAGAGCGCGCGCAACCGCGTGGAGGAGTCTGTGCGCAAGGCCTTCAGCGGCCGCACCTTTGATTTCAGCGAGGCCATCGCCCAGAAGCTGGGCAAGTCCGCCACCATGCTCGATGCCATCGGCGATGAGATCCCGCAGCGCGTTTACGTGAACAACAACCTCTCCCCGGACCATACCGTGCTGGAGCTGCAGCTGGTGGACCGCCTGGCCCTCCTCTACGATCTTTTCATGGCCATCGGCCGCCTCGGGCACAACGTCACGCACGCCCGCATCAGCACGGAAAAGGGCGTGGCCATTGACGCCATCTATGTGCAGGACGTAAAGAGCCAGAAGATCACCGACCGTGATCAGCTCGACGAGCTTTCCGATGCGGTGAGGGTGGCAGCCGGACTGCCTCCAACGCCGCGCCCCAAGCCTGAGCCCAAGCCTGCCGCAAAGCCTGAGGTGAAGCCCCAGGCCAAAGCCTGACTTGATCTGCTGATACATTCCGCCTGCTGCATCGTTCGGAGAGCGCTCACATGAAATTCTCCGCACTGCTGCCGCTGTTTCTGCTTTTCATTATCGCTCCGCTCACCGCTGCTGCAGCGGATGCCGCCCGGCCAAACATCCTGGTCTTCTACCTCGATGACATGGGCTGGGCGCAGCCCGGAGCCTACGGTGGAAAGATGGCCCCCACGCCCAACATGGATGCGCTGGCCGCAGGTGGCATGCGCTTCACGCAGGGCTACTCCTCCGGCTGCGTGTGCTCCCCCGGCCGTGTGGGCCTCATGACGGGCCGCTACCAGGCGCGCACCGGCCATGATGCCAACCCCACCAAAGCAGGCCGCGAACTCCTGCTCAGCGAGACCACCCTCGCCCAGCATCTCAAGTCCGCCGGCTACACCACCGGCCTCGTGGGCAAATGGCACCTTGGAGACACCAGCGCCGAGTTTCTTCCAGCCGCACGCGGCTTTGACTACGCCATGGGCACGGTGGGGAATCTCGGTGAGGGCAAAGGACCTTCCTTTTATCGTGGCAAGGACTTGATCAAGGAGTTGCCCGGAGAACCCATCACCTCGCCCGTTTATGCGCGGGAGTCGGCAGGCTTTATTGAAGCGAACCAAGGCAAGCCGTGGTTCCTCCTCATGTCCTTCAATGCCGTGCACTCGCCACACGTGGCCTCGGAGAAGTGGCTGGAGAAGTTCAAGCACTTTTCCAAACACGATGCCGCCTACGCCGCACTCGCCGCCGAGGCGGACGAAGCCATCGGCAACGTGATGGCCAAGCTGCGCGAGTTGAAACAGGAGGAAAACACCCTCATCTTCCTCCTCAGCGACAACGGCGGCGCTTACCAAAACGCCGAGATGGGCGGCCTGCGCGGTCACAAGTGGTTCGTCTGGGAGGGCGGCATTCGCGTTTCCTGGCTGGCTGCATGGAAGGGGCACATCCCCGCAGGCCGTGTGAGTGACGAGCCCGTGATCCAGCTCGACATCCTGCCGACCGCCCTTGCCGCCGCAGGTGCCAGCACCAGCATCCCGCTGGATGGCGTGAACCTGCTGCCGCTGCTCGAAGGCAAGACCGACAAGCTCGCCGCGCGCGAGCTCTACTTCCGCTTTGGCGTGCAGCAGGCCGTGCGTCAGGGAGACTGGAAGCTCGTCAAAGCCAGCAAGGACATGCAGCCCATGCTGGTGAACCTCGCCACCGACCCCGGAGAACAGACTGACCTCAGTGCGAAGGAGCCCGACAAAGCCCAGGCCCTGCAAAAGCTCTTCGACCAATGGAACGCCACCATGCAGCCCCCGCGCTGGGAGGACCAGCGCTGGAATGGCGAGGAGAGCCGCAAGGAGGGGAAGAAGGAGAAGCGGAAAAAGAAGGCGCAAGAGTAGCGCGAAAGTCCGTCTGAAGTGATGCGGGCATTGCCTCGCTTCGCGAGCCCTCCGGGCAGCCTGCGGCTGGCTATCTTCGCTCCGCTACGGTTCCTGCCCGCAACGAATGTCCCGAGACGCTCGCCTGCGGGCAGGAGTGCCCGCATCACCTAATGCGTTAAAAATTTCACGTTTCATCTTGCCATTCCGGGCCTCATTCGTTAAAAATATAACGAAATGTCCGACCCATCCCAGCTTTCGCGGCGCGAGCGCCAGATCATGAATGTCCTCCATGCCGAGGGCAGCGCCACGGTGGCCGCAGTGCAGGCGCAGCTCCCGGACCCGCCCACGGACATGGCCGTTCGCCGCCTCATGCACATCCTTGAAGAGAAGGGGCATGTGAAGCGCCTGCGCAAGGAGGGGCGGGAGGTTATCTACGCCCCCGCGCAGTCGAAGGCCCGCGCCGGCCTGAACGCCCTGAAGCAGGTGCTGGACACCTTCTTTGGCGGCGCGGTGGACGAGGCCCTGGCCGCCCACCTCACCCGCAAGGACGCCGCGCTCACGGATGGGCAGGCGCAGCGCATCCAGAAGCTCATCGACGAAGCGAAACGCGAAGGCCGCTGATATGAAAACAAATTCACATGGCCGCGCGAGCGTCCAGGAGTGCTCCAGTCTTCTGGAGCTTTGCGCGGGCCTTTGGACGTTCGAAAGCGCCGGAGGACCGGCGCACTCCAAAACGCTCGCGCGTCGCAGGCCACTCTAACCTCTTATGAACACGGCTCCTCTCCATGATCTGCTTTTTCACACCGCGCTGAAGGGCGCGGTGGTGCTTTTCGTGACACTGCTCGCAGGGCTGGCCCTGCACAGGATGGCCGCCGCACGGCGCTACGCACTGTGGATGGCCGCCGTCGCCACGCTGGCCGTGCTGCCACTGGCCATGGGGCTGCTGCCTGCGTGGCGTGTGCTGCCGAAGGCTTCCGGAGAACTGGACGGGCCGGTGATGGAGACGCCGCACTTCAGCGTCAATGCCGAGCAGGCTTTGCCGGTGGAAAATGTCAGCACAACCCCGTCTGACGCCACTCCTGTGCTGCCCACGCAGGCACCCGCCATGCCCGGCTTCGCTCGGAGCATTTCATGGCAGGATGTGGTAGAATATCTGCCCATGGTCTGGATGCTTGTCGCAGGCCTGCTGCTGGCGCGCCTTGCGCTCAGCGCGTGGCGGCTGCGGCGTCTGGAGTACTCTTTGCAGCCAGGTGAATGCTGCATGCTGGAGCAGACGGCGTTTGAGCTGGGGCTGAGGCGCAGGCCGCGCCTGCTCATCGGCCCTGCGGATTCCGTGCCCATGGTCTGGGGTGTCCTCAGGCCGCGCCTGCTGCTGCCGCAGGGCTTTGAAAGCTGGAGCCATGAAAAGCGGCGCGGCGTGCTGCTGCACGAACTCGCACATCTGAAGCGCGGTGACCCCCTCGCGCTCTGGCTCGCACAATGGGTCAAGGCGCTGCACTGGTTCAATCCTCTGGCATGGCTGACCCTGCGGCATCTGCGCGCCGATCAGGAGCGTGCGTGCGATGACGCTGTGCTGCGTCAGGGCGTACGTGCCAGCGACTACGCACAGTCGCTGCTCGATCTCAGCCGCCACAACCGCATCGCTCCCGGCCTTTCGCTCTGCGCATTGACGATCACCCGCTGCGCTCCGGTGGAGGGGCGTGTGAAGGCCATCCTCGATCCCGCTCGTCGGCGCGAAGGTCTCACCCGGCGCTGGCTGGCCGGACTGGCTGGCTGCGCCCTGCTTTTCGCCCTGCCCGTGGCCATGCTCCACGCCATCGAAGGCCCCACATTGCGCGGTCGCATCCTGGACCGCAACGGCGTGGTGCTGGCGGAAAGCACGAAGGAGAAAGTGCGTGTGTATCCGCTCAAGACGCTGGCGGCGCACATGATCGGCTATGTGAGAAAATCCGATTTGGATGGATCCGTGTTTGAAGGCCATGCAGCCATGGAAAAGCTGCAGAACGACCCATTGAAAGCGGGCAGGGACGTCACGCTGACGCTCGATGCACGCATTCAGGCGCTGACCATGCATGCCATGAAAGACAACGACGTTACACGTGGCGCGGCAGTGGTGCTGGATCCGCGTACGGGGGAGATTCTGGCCTCTGTTTCGCTGCCGAGTTTTGACCCTAATGCATTCATTCCATCCGTCGGTTTGGAAGACTGGGTACGCTATCTCCATGATAAGAACGTGCCTCTCAAGGATCGGGCGCAGAAAGGTTTTTACCAGCCCGACGCAGCTTTGACGCCACTCACTGGGCTGGCGGCGATCTATGCGGGTGTGGGAGATCAGTCTTTTGCGTGCCAGGCTCCGGTGAAAAAAAGCCAGGCTGTCTATTCATGCTGGAGATTGCGTGAAGGAAAACCGGGGCATGGCATTCTCAGCCTCGACACAGCCATGGAGCAGGGCTGCTGGCACTACTGGTATCACATCGGGATGGCCGCGGGATTCCCGAAGCTGTCTGAAGTGGGCGCACGGCTTGGGTTTGGCGGCAGCTACGGCCTTGTCGAGGAAACACAGGAAGGCGTCTGGCCCACAGAGGAATGGTGGGAGGGCCATCGGCGTGGGCTGGAGGCTTGGCCCGAAAGCAACACTGCTGATCTGGCCATGGGCCAGGGCTATGTGAAAACCACGCCCATGCAGATGGCGGTACTGGCAGCCACCTTGGCCAACTCAGGCCTGGCGCCACAGCCACGTTTCATCCGGGGCGGCGGTGTTGCAAAATTGGCGGACTTCCGGTTTGAAGGCGCTCGGGCCGCGCAGATGCAGAAGCTGCGGGAGGGCATGCGGCTCGTCGTCAATGGAACCGCTGGCACCGACCAGTCCGCCAGAAGCGCGAATGTGATGATCGCAGGTAAAAATGCCATGATTCAAAACTGGCACCGCATCAATCAAAACCCGGAGAACACGCACAGCTGGTTCATTGGCTTCGCACCCTTTGACCAGCCGACACTTGCATTCGCCATTTTGAAGCAGGGCAGCAAATCGGAGGAGGATGATGCGACTCCCATCGCGAAACGCATCGTGGAAGAAACGCTGGCGCTGCCTGCGGATGGCAGCGGCGAGGTGCTGCCCGTGAAAGAGGACGTGAGCGAACTGCAACTGGCCCAGGCAAAATTTGATGCCAAAGCGGATGTTCTCAAAGCCGCCATCGAGCGCCTCAAGCCAGAAGAAACCACAGGCTTTCCATTGGATGAAATCAGGGTGCGCAATGGGCAGATTCTGATTCGCGGCGTGGCCACGGGAATGATCCAGGCCCTGCAATTTCGTGACAGGGTGCTTGGCCTCAAATGGGAAGACCCGCTGGAATGGACCATGCCCGTTCCACAAATCCTGGCGGACGGAAAGCGTGTGGGATTGATGATGCTGGCCACTCTGATATGGGAGGGGAAGACCAATACTTCTTTGGAGAAAGTACAGGCATCTCTCAAAAGCCTGAACGATCCACGCGCGTATGGCTGGGAGGAGCTGCGCAACGCCGCGGGACTGGCGGAACTCCCAGGCGGTACTGAGGCGTGGCGCGTTGCGATGGGCGATCCCTCCGTGAACTTTTATTTGCAGCGGAAGAATATAGCCGGGTGGCTGCGTGCTTCCTTAGGAGCGGAGGTGGATGTCGGCTGGCTGGAATCCAATACGGCCAAAGTACAGCGTTACCCGGCGAAGAACGGTTATCACATCGAAGTGCAGCCTCTGACTCCGCCCAATCTTTTTAAGGTGACGGTGAAAGCTCCGGTAAAGACTACAGCAGTCATGCCTGGCCAAGTTGACTCAAATGCCACTGAGACCGAGATTCGGATGAAGTTGGCGCCAGCAAAACAATGGTCCACCTTGAAGCGGGCCGGCCTTCTTGCAGACCTGCCTGCCGGAGCGCGGCCTTTTGACCTGGGTGGCAAGAATCCAGAGAGGCAGGTGGAAAGCGTGCCGACGTTTTATTTTTGGGCGTCGCGGGATGAGGTGCGCCGCTGGCTGCTGGAGTCTCACTGTCTGCCCACGAAGGGGGATTTTCTTTCGACGCGACAGGAGGGCCTGGCTTCAGCACTCTCGCAGCCCGCAGTTGAAGACATTGCGGCAGACTGGCCCGCCCCTCCGCAGTCATTCCGGCGCACTTACATGGCGGCTGGACACTGCCAGATCGACATCCATGCTTCGGATGGTGAGCATGTGACCGTGACCGTTTCCCGGAGAACCCCCTCCATCCTCATCGCCCCGGATGAATTCCAGGAGCCCCGGCCTGCGGGCAGGCTGGCCCCAAAGTATGAGGGAAAGAGTGTCACGCAGAGCGAGTCCGGCATGCCCACACTCGATGTGGCAGTCCAGGCACTGCGCCCATGATCTCTCCAAAGGAATAGCGGCCCGATGCCGAAACTCACTTCAGCAGGCCGCTGTCCGTGAGCCACTCGGTGAAGCGGGTGGGCCAGCGGGAGGCGGCGGTGGGTTTGGCGTCGTGTTTGTAGCCAAAGCCGTGGCCGGCGTTGGCAAAGATGTGCAGCTCGGCTTTCACGCCCGCAGCTTTGTATTTGAGGTAGAGGGTGGCCATGCCTTCGGAGATGTCCTGGCGGTCGCTGTAACCAGCGGCGATGAAGAGCGGGGGCATGCCTTTTTTGGCCTCAAAGAGGCCTGAAGTGCCGGGGTAGATGAGAGCCTGGAAGTCCGGGCGGCTTCTCTGCTGCTCGATGGGGTCGGCAGATTCTTTGCTGCCGGGATCATTCGTCATGGCGGCAAAGGCGGCCAGCTCTCCGCCTGCGGAGAAGCCGAGGATGCCGATGCGGTCCGGCTGGATGTGCCACTCGGCGGCGCGGGCGCGCACGGTGCGGATAGCGCGCCGGGCATCCGCCATGGCGTGGTCCTGAATGGTGTAGGTGCTGCCTTTTTCCCGGGCCAGACGGTACTTCAACACAAAGGCGGCGATGCCATGGTCCCGGAACCACTCTCCCAGCGCATAGCCTTCATGGCCGAGGCAGAGCTTGGAGTGGCCGCCGCCGGGGCAGATGATAACAGCGGTGCCGGCGGCTTTGTCCGCCGCAGGCACAAAGGGGGTGATGGAGGGATTGTGCACGTTGCACACGTTGCTGCCCTCGGTGGTTTCAGCTTCAGCGGCACGCGCCTCGGAGCCGGGTGCCCCATTGGGCCACAGGGGCAGGGCGGCAGGGGTGTCTGCCGCAGGGCAGAGGGCGGCGGGCAGGAGGAGCAGGCTGGCGAGGAGGGATCGGTTCATGAGAAATGCAGGCAGAATGTAACGCTGAGAATGCCGAAGTTTACGCGAAATGATCGCACGATTGACAAATCAAAGAGTACCGCTAGTGTCGCGCCCCCTCTTTTCGAGGGAGGCCGTGACTTGTCCGGTCTGAATCCACTGCTTCCCACTTTCACCACCCCACAAGCCCATGCCAAAGACATTCAGGACCTACCAGCCTTCCAAGCGCACGCGCAAGCAGCAGTTTGGTTTCCGCGCACGCACGAAGACCGCGAACGGCCGTGACATCCTGCGCCGCCGCCGCCGCGCCGGACGCAAGCGCCTCCTGCCCAAGGGCGTGGAAATCCACTTCAAGCGTCACACCCAGCAGCACTCCTAGTCCCGCTGCGGCGCGCTCCTTCCCATGCGCCTTCCCTCAAACCTGCGGATGAAGCTCGCGCGTGATTTCGCGCGCGTGAAGTCGCAGGGCAGCAGCCAGGCTGGAAAATATCTGGTGCTTGGGGCATTGCGCGTGGAGGAGCTCACGGAGTTCCAGTTTGGCCTCATCACCGGGGGTCGGCTGGGCAATGCTGTGGTAAGAAATCGCATCCGCCGCCTGCTGCGCGAGATCGTGCGGGCACACCGTACGGAGATACTCCCCGGGTGGCAGATGGTCATCATCGCCCGCTGGCGTGCCCCACAGGCCACGCTGGAAGAACTGGAAAACGACTGGCTGCGGCTGGCACGGCGCATGAGCCTGATAAAGCCCAAGACCCCGGCCGCGCCGCGCACACCTGCACCATGAAGTGGCTCATCCGCATCCTCATCCGCGGCTACCAGGTGTTTCTCTCCCCCGTCATTCACGCCCTCGGCGGCCCCGGCTCCGGATGCCGCTACACGCCTTCCTGCTCGCGGTATTTTCTGGAGGCCGTGGAGACCCACGGCGTGCTGCGCGGCAGCTGGATGGGCATCTGCCGGATCTGCCGCTGCAATCCCTGGGGCGGCCACGGGCACGACCCGGTGCCCGCGAAGAAATAATCGAGGAATGACGAATTTTCTTCAACAGTGTAATGGCGGTCAGGGCATTCCCCGGCATGGGTGCGCCCCGCATTTTCCCGCCCTCTCTCATTGTTCACTCGACGGGGGCTCAATCCGGCTGCACATGCCCTCATTCATTAAAAACCTCTCTCCCACCCAAAGCTAAATTTCATGGACCGTAAAAGTTGGATCGTCGTGACGCTGTGTGTCATCCTCATGGGGGTGAACTGGCACTACATGCAGGAAAACCAGAAGCTGCAGCAGGCCGAAACCGCACGTAAAAAGCAGGAAGAAGTGGCCAAAAAAGCGGCGCAGACCGCAGAAGCCAAGACCGCCGCCGCAGCACCTGCCGCCGGCACCACGGCCACCCCCGCAGCCGCCGAGCTGCCGGAGGAAAAGCACTCTCTGAAGGTGGGCACCGTCACGTTTGAGCTCAGCTCCAAAGGCGGCGGCATCTCCCGCGCCGTGCTGGCCGGCACGGACATGGTGACGCTGAACAAGAACGGCCTGGAACCCGTGGGCGCCCTGCGCCGCGATGCCGCCGGGCTGGACTCCATCCCCTACAAGCTGACCGCCAAGAGCGACAAGAGCGCCACCTTTGAAGGCACGAGCAAAGAAGGCATCCTCGTCACCAAGACCTACACCCTGACGGAAGGCGCAGAGGGAGATGAGCATCTGGTGGACCTCAAGATCACGCTGAAAAACACCGGCACCACCCAGCACCGCTCCGAGGAGTACTACCTCTACACCGGTGCCGCCAGCGCCATCAAGCACGACGATGCCCGCTATGACGGCTTCTTCTGGAACAACGCCGGAGACACCGACAAGCATCTCTCCAGCTACTATGCCAAGGGCTTCTTCAGCGACGCCCCCACGGAGTTTAAAAACTCCTACAACGCCCTGCGCTACACGGGTGTGATGACGCGCTTTTACACGCACATCGTCACCCGCATCGCGGAGAAAGATGCCTCCGCCAAGTTCTGGTCCTCCCGCCGCAAGCTGGCGCAGCCCATCGATGCCGCCCACACCACGCGCACCGACATCGAAGACTACGCCTACGACGCCGCCATGGGCCTGCCGGTGGTGGACCTGGCCCCCGGAGTCACCTTCACAGAGACATATCAGATCTACCTCGGACCCAAGGAGTACGACCGCCTCAGCCGCATCGGCCACCAGCGCAGCTACGCCATGTTCTACGGCTATTTCAAGATCGTGAGCATCGCACTCTCCAAGGTCATGCGCTGGATGCACGACATCAGCGGCAGCTGGGGGCTGGCGGTCATCCTGCTCACCATCTTTGTGCGCCTGTGCCTCTGGCCCATCCACGCCAAGTCCACCATGACCATGAAGCGAATGGGCCTGCTGGGACCGAAGATGAAAGAGCTGCAGGAGAAATTTAAGGACGATCCGCAGCAGCAGCAGATGGAGGTGATGAAGCTGTACAAGGACTACGGCGTGAACCCGCTGGGCGGCTGCCTGCCTCTCTTCCTGCAGTTCCCCATCTTCATCGGCCTCTACAGCGTGCTGGAGGTGGCGGCAGAGCTGCGCGGCCAGTCCTTCTGGTGGGTGCACGACCTCGCCGCCGCAGACACCCAGGGCCAGCTCCTGGGCTTCAACATCAACCCGCTGCCCCTAATCATGGGGCTGACCATGGTGGCGCAGATGAAGCTGACCCCGCAGCCCGCCACGGTGGACAAGACGCAGCAGCGCATCTTCATGTTCATGCCGCTGTTCTTCCTGTGGATCAGCTATGACTTCGCCGCCGCGCTGGCCCTTTACTGGTCCACGCAGAACATCTTCAGCATCTTCCAGACTCGTGTCATGAAGCTCTACATGCCCGAGCCAAAGCTGGAGAAGGTGGCCGCCAAGCCCGCCGCGAAAGCAGCCGCCACCACTGGCGGCAATCCATTCTTCAACGCCGCAGGCGGCATGCCGCAGAAGGACAAGAAGAAGGGCAACAAGCCCCCGCGCCTCGGAGGCTAGCGGGTGTCCGTGCCTGCCATTGGCGCAGGCATCGGGGCTGAATGAGTCAATGTGAATGACGCAGGCCGGTGGTCTTTGCAGGCTTCACGCTCCCTGCGTCATTGGCTGTCGTTTCGTCCTCCGGATTTATTTGTCGATTCGCTTTGCTCACCCCTGTGGTGCAGCCTATGGCTGTCTGTCTTCGCTCGGCTCGTCGTTCCATCTCATTCCAGTCCCAGCGCGTCATGACTCCCCTCGAACACGCCCACCACATTCTCGACACCATGCTCGGCTACCTGGGCTTTGTGGTGCAGATCGAGGAGGACAACGGCCCGGACGGCCCCACGCTGCAGGTGCTCACGGACGACTCGGAGGCCCTCATCGGCCGCCGCGGGGAGACGCTGGAGGACATCCAGTATCTGGTGAACCGCGTGCTGCAGCGCCACATCAAGGACGCCCCGCGCATTCGCGTGGACGTGGAATTTTACCGCTCCATGCGGGAGGACAAGATGGTGGCCCGAGCCAAGGAGCTGGGAGACAAGGTGCGTGCCAGCGGCCAGAGCGCTGACCTGCCGCCGATGAACAGCTACTACCGCCGCCTGATCCACAACGTCTTTGTGAATGATCCCGACGTCATGAGCGTGAGCCAGGATGGCGCGGCGCGCTTCAAGCGCATCGTGCTCAAACGGCGCGGCAGCTGATGTTTCAGAGCGGGTTTTCACCCCTCGAACGAAGGAAAACGAGCTTCGTTCTTTACTCGGGATGCGATTTTGAGTTATTTTTTCCAACTCGCGTCAAATTGCCGCGCTCTCGTCAACAACTTCCCCTCCCACCATCCCCGCCGTTCCCATGAAATTGAGCCATTACCCATCTGCCGTCATCGCCCTTGCCTGCAGTGCCGGATTTTTGCACGCCGACGTCGTGACCCTCAAGGACGGCAAAAAGCTGGAGGGCAACATCCTTTCCGAGACGCCCACCGCCATCCGCATGAAGTACCGCCTCACGCCCAAGATCTGGGACGAGAGAGAATTCCTGCGCAGCGAGATCGCCGAGGGCGGCATCCTGAAGCAGAAGCCTGAAGAGGTCGAAATCCTCGAACTGCGCAAGTTCAGCCCCACCCCGGACCTGATGACGGCGGAAAAGTATGAGCAGCTGATCCAGGACCGCCTTCGCCCGTTTGTGAACCGCTACCCCGGCACCAAAGAGGCCAAGGAAGCAGAGGACATGATCAAGGTGGCCCAGGAGGAAAAGGAAAAGGTGGTGGCCGGTGGTGCCAAGCTCGAAGGCAAGTGGCTCTCCCGCGAAGAAGCCAAGGCCGAGGCCCTGAACATCAAGGCGTACGAGATCTACTCTGTACTCCTTGAGAAGGTCGATGCCAAGGACTACTCCGGCGCGCTCAAGGAATTTGAAAAGATCAGCGATCCCCGCAGCGGCATGCCCGCCTCCGTTTACTATCCCAAGGCTGTCGAGAAGATCCTCGGGGTGCTCAACTCCTACGAAGGTCAGATCAACCAGATGGTGAGCAATCAACCGGCGCTGCTGAGAATGCGTGAGGAAAGCACCAAGAAGCTTATCGAGCCAGATCTCTCCCGCCTCCTTGAGGCCATCAAAAAGGAAAAAGACAACTGGCGCACCAACTTCGAGGAAGAGCGCAAGGTCACCCGGTGGTACACCCCTTACAAGTACGACGCCGAAAACCTCAAGACGCTTGCCAAGACCATCGCTGAGCAGAAGGACTACCTGAAAGCCCTCGATCTCGCCACCATCACCCGTGCGAACGACGCCATCGCCCGCGTCATGCGTGCTGACGGCAAGGCCTCCAAGAGCAAGGACGAACTGGCGAAGATGGCCGCAGCCATTGTGGAAGGTGAGACAGCCGCCGCCGGTGTCGATGCGACGAGCCGCGAATTCTACCGCAGCGTCTTCAACAGCTACCGCGCCCGCTACACCTACTTTGCCCAGGTGCTGGCCTCCAACCCCGGGCAGATGCAGCCTGCCGCAGCTGGTGCCGCAGGCGGCTCCTCGGCCATCGCTGGCTCTGCCACCCCTATGGAAGATGACAAGGTGGCTGCCGCTCTGGCTGCTGCCGCTGCACCTGCGGCCGCAGCCCCGGCTGCTGCTCCCGGCGCGGCTGCCCCCGCCCCTGGTGCCATGCCGGCTGCACAGCCAGGAGCCTACCCCCAGCAGGCAGGCTATCCGCAGCAAGGCGCTTATCCCCAGCAGGGCTACCCGCAGCAGGGTGCGTATCCTCAGCAGGCGGGCTATCCTCAGGGCTACGCCCAGCCGCAGGCTGCCGCACCTGCTGAAGAAGAGGGCATGGGCCTCATGACCATGATCTCCATCGCCGGGGCTGTGGTGGTGCTGGTGCTCCTGGGCGCTGTGCTGATGAAAAAGAAGAAAAAATAAGTCCGGTATGACCTTGGAGTGCAGCGGCACGGCCTGCTGCTGCATTCTGCGTCCAGCCGGTCGCAGTGTGCTGAAACAATGCGTGCTGCAGCAGCTTTCCGGCAGGATGTGGCAAGAAGAAAGTTCAGGCAGAAGTACTGCCTGATGAAAATGGCGGTGTGCAGCGGTGCACACTCAAGCCCGCTCTCAGGCGCATCGAGCTGGCATTTTTGCCGGCATGCTGGCGGGGCCAGGCCCGCAAAGGTTCTTTGCTGCGACCGCATGGCAGGGTGTTCTGCCTTGAGACTCATAGTGACATGCGGGCTCTCACACTCACCAGCCTCCGCGCGCGAACACAAAAAGGGAGGGCCGAGAAGCCCTCCCTTTGTAACACTATGAAAAAAGCCTCTGAAGAGGAAGCGATCAGCCTTCGCTCTGAGCCAGGTCTTTGACAGACATGGCGTCCTTGCCCTGGCGCTGGCGGAGGTAGTGGAGACGGGCGCGGCGCACACGGCCGGACTTCGTCACTTCCACCTTGGCCACCTTCGGGCTGTGCAGGGGGAACACGCGCTCCACGCCTTCGCCGTAGGAAATCTTGCGGACGGTGAACGCCTCGTTGATGCCATGGCCTTTACGGGCGATGACGATGCCAGCGAAGATCTGGATACGTTCCTTGTCACCTTCCACGACTCGGGTGTGAACCTTGACGGTGTCGCCCACGTTGAAAGCGGCGACTTCCTTCTTCAGCTGTTCTTGATTGATCTTTTCGATGATGTTGCTCATGACACACTCCTAAACCTGCGCTGCGCAAGGCCTTCAAACAGTCCGGCCGGGGGCGAGGGGCGGGGAAGTTGGCGAGTTCCCGGCATTTGGCAACCTGTTTTTCCCCGCACTGGAAACCTAGCCGCTCCACGCCTATAAAATGACACCCCCAGCCATGGAATCCACCACTTTAGCCCTGATCCACGCCGCCATCGCCGAAGATGTTGGCTCCGGAGACGTCACCTCCCTGTATTTCACCCCCGAAAACTCCCGTTCCAAGGCGGAAATCGTGGCCCGCGAGCCCGGCGTCGTCTCAGGGGCGGAGGTGGCCCGCACCGTCTTTTTGACCATCGACCCCACCCTGGAGGTGGAGGTCTGCCTCCCGGATGGCAGCCCGTTTGAGCGCGGCGGCGTGCTCATGAAGATCGCCGGCAGCACGCGTTCCCTCCTCACAGCGGAGCGCACCGCGCTGAATTTCCTGCAGCGCCTCTGCGGTGTGGCCGCCCAGACCCGGCGCTACGTGGAGGCCGTGAAGCCCCACCCCGTCCAGATCTGGGACACCCGCAAGACCACCCCCGGCTGGCGCCTGCTGGAAAAAACCGCCGTACGCCACGGCGGCGGCACCAACCACCGCATGGGCCTCTACGACCACGCCATGGTCAAGGACAACCACCTGGCTGCCAATAGCGACCTCCCCTCCCTCCAGGCCGCCATCCACCGGCTGCGCTCCGAGCGCCCCGGCACCCGCGTGCAGCTGGAGGCAGACACCCTGGAACAAGTGGCCGGTTTCCTGACCCTGGAAGGCGTGGACATGCTGCTGCTGGACAACATGGGCCCCGAAAAACTGCGCGAAGCCGTGCAGATGGTGGGCGGAAAGCTCTGGCTGGAGGCCAGCGGCGGCATCACGCTGGAGACGATCAAGGACGTGGCCGCCACCGGTGTAAACGCCATCTCCGTGGGCGCGCTCACCCACTCCAGCCGCGCGCTGGATCTCGGACTGGACCTTTACGGCTCCTGATTCCATGCTTTGCCCCCGGTGGTGCCGTGATACACTCACGCGCATGAAGCCGCTTTTCCTTTCCGCCCTCCTCCTCATCCCAGGTGTCGGCATGCTGCATGCGGCCGTGCCTGGCGGTGAGTCTCTGGCCAGGCTCATCGCGCATGAGTTTGACACCAATGCGGATGAAAACCTCGACCAGGGAGAGTGGCAGGGCGGCATCGCGCGGAACTTTGACCGGCTGGACAAAAACCACGACGGCTCCATCAAGGCGGAGGAGGTGGACGCGCTGCAGGGAGACATCGCTGAAGAAGCAGGAGACATCGGCGGGGCCATCCTCGTGGCGCTCATCAAGCAGGTGCTCATGGCCCTCGATCAAGACGGAGACAAGGCCGTGAGCCGCAAGGAATACGATGCCCTCAGCGACAGCATTTTCACCCGGCTGGATGCCGATAAAAACGCCAGCCTCACACTCCCTGAGCTGGCAGACCTCCCGTTGAAAATGGTGACGCAGTAAACGGACACCTGTCACACCCTGCCTGCGTCAGAGGCAGCTGGTCCGGTATTCAGACCAGCGGGTTTGCTGCGAAAGCCACAGCGGCCGCCTCGTACACTCCGGCACCATGACCAGCCGCCGCCATTTCATCGCCACCACCGCCCTCGCGGTTCCCTTCTTCGCACGCGGTGCCGCCGCGCCTGCGGCAAAGATTCTCGAAACCAAGGTCATCTCCCAGCAGCCGGAGTTCTACCACGGCTGGCCCACCGTGGTCCGCAGGCAGAATGGCGAGCTATGGCTCTCCTGGTCCGGCGGGCGTGAGTCCCACGTGTGCCCCTTTGGCCAGGTGCATGCCATGACCTCGAAAGACAACGGCGCCACCTGGACCTGGCCGCGCGTGCTGTTGGACACCGCCACCGATGACCGTGACTCCGGCGTGCTGGAGACCGCCAAGGGCACCCTTATTGTCAGCACCTTCACTTCGCTGGCTTATGAGAACTCGTTTAAAAAAGCCGCTGCCATGGCGGAGCTCACCGACAAGGGCTGGGTCTCCAAGGCCATGCCTGCGGAGCGCTACGCCAAATGGAAGGCCGCACACGAGCGCCTGACCGACGAAGAGCGCAAAGCCGAGCTTGGCGAATGGGTGATTCGTTCCACCGATGGTGGCAAGTCCTGGTCCACCCGCATCCCCACCATCGTGAACAGCCCGCACGGCCCCATCCAGCTCAAGGACGGCCGCCTGCTCTATGCTGGCAAGCAGCTCTGGACAGACGACAAGAAGATCGGCGTGGCCGAGTCCAAAGATGATGGCCAGACCTGGCAGTGGCTGGCGGAGATACCCACCCGCAAAGGAGACACCGCCACCCACACCTACCACGAGCTGCACGCCGTGGAGGCTGCGGACGGCACGCTCATCACACAGATCCGTAATCACAACGAAAACGGCAAGGGCGAGACCCTGCAGACCGAATCCAAAGACGGTGGCAAGACCTGGAGCGAGCCCCACAGCATCGGCGTCTGGGGTCTGCCATCTCACCTGCTGCGCCTGCGGGATGGCCGCCTGCTCATGACCTACGGCCACCGCCGCAAGCCCTTTGGCAATCAGGCCCGCATCAGCAGCGACAACGGCCAGACCTGGAGCGAGCCCATGATCCTCTCCGGCGACGGCATCGGCGGCGATCTCGGCTACCCCAGCACGGTGGAGCTGGCGGACGGCACGCTGCTCAGTGTGTGGTACGAGACCATGAAAGACCCCAAGCTGGCCGTGCTGCGACAGGCCACCTGGCGGATTGAGTGAGGTGTGAGCTGCGGTCTGTGGAGCGCGGAATTTATTCCGCAGCAGCCACGACAGCGAGTTCAGTTCACGAACAGGTTTGACGCCCCCTGCCCCTTTTGGCAGAGTGCTGAGGAATAAATTCCGCGCTCCAATGAACCTCGAAAGACTCGCGGTCATTTCACACTTCTTATGCGCATGCTGCTCCGCCACGCCCTGTGCTCCCTGCTTCTCATCGCCCCCTGCTTCGCAGAATCCAACTGGCCGCAGTTTCGGGGCGAGGGCGGGCTCGGCATCGGCACGGGAAAGCCGCCCGTGGAATTCAATGCGCAAAAGAATGTGAAGTGGCAGGTCGAGGTGCCCTTTGGCCATTCGTCTCCCTGCATCTGGCAGGACAAAATAGCGCTCACCGGTCTGGATGCTGGCAAGCTGGTCACGCTTGCCCTCAGCCGCACAGATGGCCACGAGTTGTGGCGCGCGGCTGCCCCGGCGGAGAAAGTGGAAGGCGCGCACCGCATCGGCAGCCCCGCTACACCCACCTGCTGCACTGATGGCACGCACCTCATCGCCTACTTTGGCTCCTACGGCGTGCTGGCTTACGATTGGAATGGCAAGGTGCTATGGCAAAAGCCGCTGCCGCCGCCCATCGTAGAGTTTGGCACCAGCGCCTCGCCCATCATCGCGGATGGAAAAGTGATCATCGTCGCAGATCAGGATGTGGGCAGCTACATGATCGCGCTGGATGTGAAGACGGGCGCGCAGGTCTGGCGCGTGGACCGCAGCGAATTTCGCCGCAGCTTTTCCACGCCCTTCATCTGGCGGCACGACGGCATCGAGGAGCTCATCGTCAGCGGCAGTCTGTGGACGCGCAGCTACGATCTCAAGGACGGCAAACAGCGCTGGTCCGCCGGCGGCATGGCGCGTGTGTCTAACACCAGCCCCATCGCGCTTGGAGATGTCCTGCTTGTCTGCGGCTGGAACATGGGTGGCGATCCCGATGATCGCGTGGAGATGGAAGCCTTTGATTCCTTCATGGCCGCCAATGATGCTGACAAAAACGGCACCCTCAGCGAGATGGAGTTTCCCGCAGGCCCGCTGCGCGACCGCTTCACCATCATCGACGCAGACAAGGACGGCAAAGTCACGCAGGCCGAGTATGACGCCATGCGCGCCATCTTCGCCCAGGCGGCGAACCAGCTCTTTGCCATCAAGGCCGGCGGCAGCGGCGACATTACCCACACGCACGTGATCTGGCGGCAGACGAAGCATCTGCCCTATGTGTTTTCTCCCGTGATCGCCAACGGCCGCGTCTTCACCGTGAAGGGAGGCGGCCTCGCTTCTGCGTATGACGCCAAAAGCGGCAGCCCTATTTTTCAAGCCGAGCGCCTTGAGGCCTCCGGCGAGTACTACGCCTCCGCCGTGACCGCTGACGGCCACGTGTACGTCACCTCCCAGCGCGGCGTCATCTCCGTGATGGATGCTACGAGCGACACGCTGAAGGTGCTGGCAAAAAATGACATGAAGGCCCCGGTCTTTGCATCACCCGCCATCGTCGATGGCGTGATCTACGTGCGCACGAACAAGCACCTCGGTGCGTTCGGTCACTAGCAAATGCGCTCATTGCGCAGCAGCAGCCAGAACGCGGCGGCCAGGATGTAGAGCGCGCCAAAGCCCGCCAGCACCGCATTCCAGCCACCGGCGTGGACCAGCAGCCAGGGCACGAGTATCGGGAACGCTGCGGCACCCAGATTGCCGCACATGTTGGTCGTCGCGCTGAGCGTGGCCACATGGGGGCCGCCGATGTTCATCACGGTGGCACCGAGGCAGGGATTGGCCGTGGCGGCGCAGAACATGCCCGCGCTGATCACCAGCACGGCCATCACCGGATTGGCGACAAACCAGGCGCAGAAAATCAATCCCGCACACAGCAGCAGAGCGGCGGCGGTCAGGCCCTGCCGCGCGAGGCGTTGGCTGCCCGCCCGGCGCAGCAGCACATCAGACAGCACGCCTCCGGCCATGCAGCCTGTCACATCGGCCAGCAGCGGCAGCGTGGTCAGCCAGCCGGAGCCCAGGATGGTCACGCCACGTGCCTCCTGCAGGTAGGTGGCAAACCAGCTGGCAAAGAAGATGTACCCCGCCGCACGGCAGAACTGCTGCAGGCACAGGCACCGCAGCGCCGGACTGCGCAGCAGCAGCCCCCAGGGCACACGCGGAGCTTCTGCGGGCTCGTGCGGCGCATCCTGCTCGATTTGCTCACGCTCGGCGGCATTCACCGCCGGATGCTCCGCCGGCCGGTCCCGATGCCAGGAGGCAAACCACGCCGCCCACAACACCCCAGGCACGGCATACCACACGAACATCCAGCGCCAGCCGATGCTCACCACGAGCCAGGCCGTCAGCGGCGCGGCGATAATGCTGCCCACTGACATGAAGCCGCTGAAAGCACCCGAGGCCGAAGCCTGCGCCGTGCGTGGAAACCACCGCGCCATCACCGTAGTGCCCACCGGTACCAGCCCCGCCTGCGCCATGCCCATGAAGGCGCGTGCGCCCGTCATCACGGCCAAGTTTCCCCAGGCGAGGCAGGCCGTGGCCAGCGACCACAGCGCACCATACAGCGACAAAGACCAGCGCGCCCCCAGCCGCTGCGCCAGCATCGCCGCAGGGATCTGACACAGCGCATACGGCCAGAAGAACGAGCTCATGAGCATGCCCGACTCCTCCTTGGAGATGCCGAGCTCCGCGCGGATCGTGCTCTCCGCCGGTCCCACCCCATTCCGCGTGAAATACGCCAGCGCCGCCCCCGCGCAGATGCCTGCGAGCACGATGAAGCGGGTGCGGGTGGGTTTCATGGTAGAATGATGATGGGTAAAATGNNCATTTTACCCATCATCATTCTACCAATCATGCCCATCGAAACATCCATTCAGATCGCTTGCATCAGCCAGCAGGAGTTTCACGAGATTGACGCGCGAATGATGGCGCATGCTTTTGACATCCAAAATGAGTTCGGACGTCTGCTTGACGAGCTCATTTACAAGAAAGCACTGGCCGAACGCTGCATCTCTGATGGCATGCCGGCCAGACGAGAGGTAGGCATCCGTGTGGAACACCAATCGTTCGCCAAGGAATACTTCATCGACCTTTTGCTGTGTGACAGCACGATCATCGAAGCCAAAACGGCGAGGGAAACCCTCGCGGCGCATCGCGGGCAGGGAATCAATTACCTGCTGCTTGCTGGGACGAAACACGGCAGCTTGGTGAACTTTCGTCCACCGCGAGTTGTGCGGCATTTTCTTTCCACGCGTCTCACGCACGACATTCGCCGCGCTTTTGAAACCACGGAATCAAACTGGCCGCTCAATGAGGCGTTTATGAACTTGAGAGATGGTGTGATTGAACTGGGCCGGGACATCGGACTGGGCCTCGATCTGCCTCTTTATCGAGAGGCCATATCACATTTGATGCAATGCCCCCGGCATCTCGTGCCACTTAAGAGTGGGAGTTCAATGGTGGGCCATCACGAGATGACTCTGCTGACGCCCGATGTGGGCCTGGCAATAACGGCCCTGAATGACAAGCACGACTTCGGAATTCATCTGCACCGCTTGCTGGCCTTAACGCCTCTGTCAGGCATTGCCTGGATCAATTTGAAACTCGGCGAAGTGCGCTTTGAACACCTTCAAAGGTAAAATGATGGTGGGTAGAATGATGTTTTCTGAATCCATCAAATCCCGAACATTTTACCCTTCATTATTCTACCAGTCCGTCACGCCGCCATCGGGGCTGAACTCACGCAACACGATCTCCTGCTGGAAGGGATGCTTCTTCACCTCCGCTTCGTTGATCGTGATGCCGAGCCCAGGCTTGGTGTTTGGGCGGACGATGCGGCCTTGCTTCTCGATGGTGAATCCTTCCTCCACCACGTCCTGCCGCCATGGCACATCGTTGTGCACGGTTTCGCAGATGATGTAGCTGGGCTGTGAGAAGCCGAACTCCAGCGATGCGGCGGTGCTCACAGGCCCCTGCGGATTGTGCGGCGCGAGGGAGATGCGATGCGCCTCCGCCAGCGCGGCGATGCGTTTGGCCGCGCTCAACCCGCCACAATGCGTGATGTCCAGCTGGCAGATCTCCACCGCGCGTTTTTCAAACATGTCCTTGAAGGTCTCCAGGTTCGTCACGCGCTCGCCGCTGGCCACGGGTGTGGTGAGCGCGGCATTGATGCGGGCCAGACCGTCCACGCATTCGGGCCAGCAGGGCTCCTCAAAGAAGTAGAGACCGAAGTCATCCAGGGCCTTGCCAAACTTCAGCCCCATCGCAGGCGAGGGCCGCGCATGGCAGTCCACCATGATGTCGATGTCCGGCCCCACGGCTTCCCGCATGGCGGCCACGGCGGCTGCGGCGGCGCGCACGGGCTTCTGGCCCTCGATGGGCATGGTGCTGGGCACCGCCATGCTTTTAAAGGCAGTGTAGCCATCCTCCACGGCAGCCTGCGCCAGCTCGGCAAAGCGTTTGGCGTTGTCCGCCGGCGTTTGATAAAAGTCCTCCATCTTGCCGCCGCCGAGGTGGCAGTAGGTGCGCACAAAATCACGCACGGGACCGCCAAAGACCTTGGAGAGCGGCATGTTCGCCACCTTGCCCACGATGTCCCACAGCGCGAGGTCGATGCCCGCGATGGCTGTGGCCCGCACGATACCGTGCCCGTGCCAGAAGTGCTGCCGGTACATCATCTGCCACAGGTACTCCACCCGCGTGGGGTCTTCGCCGATGAGGAGATGGGACATGTCCTCGATCGCGCCGACGATGCTGCGCGTGTGCCACTCCAGCGTCGCCTCGCCCCAGCCGATGAGACCGGGCTGGTCCGTGACGACCTTGACGAAGATCCAGTTTCGCATCCGCGCGTGGCAGACGAGTGTTTCGATAGCGGTGATTTTCATGAGGCAATGTGGTTGGAAAGAGATTCGATCAATTGCTCCAGGCTGCCAGCCGCGACGACGGCGATGCTCTCCTGGTAGATGCCGGTATCGTAAAGCTCGCTCGGTGGCAGGTAGGAGGCGCCCCAGTCCGCGGCGATGGTGGCCACGATGACGACTTTATCCGGAAAGCGGCGGCGCAATTCGGTTTGCAGCAGGCTGTAACTCTCCCCCTGCACACCCACCCACACCGCATCGCCCATGTGCCAGACGACGACTTGCAGCGGAAAGCGGTCTCCCGCAGGCATCTGGTGGAGCTTGTGCAGCAGGCGCGTTTTGCGCTCGCTCATTGCACGGCAGTCGGCGGCGAAGGCTTCATCGCCAGCAGCACGTGCGGTGGCTTCGGCGGCCTGATAGTGATCCAGTTCCGCCTGCACCTGCGCCACCGTCGGCTGGCCGGGGCGGTAATGCAGTGGTTCATGCCAGCGCTGCAGTTTCCACCCGGCTTTGGTGTTGGGATCGATCTTCTCATGCTTCCACGCGCCGAGCGTTGCTCCGGAGACGACCGCACCTTGATAAACAAAGGTCGTGCCTGCGGCGGGCAGTGCGGTGAGCGTCGAGAGTGCAGCGTAGCCCAGCTCTCGCCCATTGCGATCTGCCACGACGGTGTCGCCGACGAAGCCCTCACGCGGTCCCAGCTCGCCGCTGGCACCCTGCAAAAACAGGCAGGGCGCGGAGGTCTCGCGCTCCACCAGCTCGCGCATCGCGCCGATGTAGTCGGGGCTGATCAGCGTGTTTTCCCATGCCAGCGTGGTGGGATGGCAGGCATAGTTCACGATGCTGGCGAGCATCCGCCCGTCATCCGCCGTCACCCGCGCCACGATCACGCTGTCATCCGCAGGCATTCCGGGATTATGGCCGCAGATGTATTGCATGCCGTCCCAGAAATCACGCTGCGTGGCCAGACTGCAGCGGCCTCGGCCATACACGATGCCTGCTGGCTGCAAGGACGCGATGCATTGCCGCACGAGTCGGCCCGCTTTCTCACCCAAAGCATCGAGATAGGGTGGAATCAGATCTCCGCCGGGCAGCGTTGCCCGGTCCAGCCCCATGAGGCCCGCGCCGTGGGTGTGGGAAAAAACCACGAGCACCTCCTCCTGCGCCACACCACCCATCTCCGCCGCCCGTTCCACGAGCTGCGCATGCTCTGTGGCTCCCATCACGCAATGATCCAGCGCCAGGAGGATCTGCCGCTGCTCCCCCTCCGTGGGCGCAAACACCGCCACCGTGGCCCGCAGCGGCCGATGCACCCCGGTGGCACGCTCATGCTTCGCCGCGCCCCACATCCGGTGGTAGATGTCCGTCGGAGGCGTGATGTCACACCATGAAAGAGCAAAACGGCACCGGCTCTGCGGCGCGGGGTCCTCGGTACGGGAGAGTTCGGGCATCACACATCAAAGGCACGCCAGGCCTCCAACTTTCATCGCGTCATGAATCTGCATCCTCATTTCAGGCACGCAAAGAACTCTGCTTCTGGTGCGGTTTTCGGACCACGAGGTTGCTGCGAAAGCAACCGGAACCGTCGCGTAGTCCTCAGCACCATGACCTGTCGCCGCCGCTTCCCAGCCACCGCCGCCCTCGCTTTCGGTCTCGCCGCTTTCTCATCTCTCCTGGCCGCAGACAGCGCAATCGACATCGGATCCCGACGCGAGCTGTTTGTGGATGATCTCTTGATCGACAAACTGAGCGGCAAGGCCGGGCAGCTTTTGCATCACCCGCAGATCCAGGAGATCGCGCTGCTGCATGACGAGCCCTGGGAGGGCAGCGGCAGCGGCTACCACAGCGTCTTCAAAGACGGGGACAAGTACCGCATGTACTACAAGAGCTGGCAGCTCACCGTCACAGCCCCCGGCAAGGTGAACACCGGCGAGCATCCGCTCTTCACCTGCTATGCGGAGAGCGATGACGGCATTCACTGGCGCAAGCCCGCCCTGGGCCTGCATGAGTTCAAAGGCTCCAAGGCCAACAACATCGTCATCCCCCACGGCATGATGGGAAAGGTGAACCCCGATGGTGGTCACCCTGCCATCTTTAAAGACGAAAATCCCGCCGCCCCTGCGGACGCCAGATACAAGGCCATCGTGCGCTCGAATTCACCGAAGGGACTGCTCGCGCTGAAATCACCCGACGGCCTGCGCTGGTCCCCCATGGCCGATGCACCGGTCATCACCGATGGCGCATTCGATTCGCAAAATCTCGCGTTCTGGGATGCCCACAGCGGCCAGTATCGCGCCTACTGGCGCTACTTCACTGGCGGCACCACGGATGAAAAAAACTGGAAGCCCTCGGGTGACCGCGCCATCCGCACCGCGACCTCGAAAGACTTCATCCATTGGGAAAACCAGCACGATCTCAGCTACGTCGATTCTCCCAGCGAGCAGCTTTACACCAACCAAGTAAAACCCTACCACCGCGCCCCGCATCTTCTGCTCGGCTTTCCCACACGCTACACCGAGCGCGGCTGGTCAGACAGCATGCGTGCACTGCCGGAGCGCGAGAACCGCGAGTGGCGCTCCAAGGCCAGCGACCGCTACGGCATGGCCATCACCGAAGGCCTCTTCATGGCCAGCCGCGATGGCGTGAAATTCAAGCGCTGGAATGAGGCCTTCCTGCCGCCCGGCATCGAACGCCCCGGCACCTGGAACTACGGCCACCAGTACATCGCGTGGCATCCAGTGGAGACAAGGTCCGTTCTGGAAGGCGCGCCGAATGAGTTGAGCCTCTACGCCACCGAAAGCTACTGGACCGGCAAGAGCAGCGCCCTGCGCCGCTACACGCTGCGGCTCGACGGCTTTGTCTCCATTCATGCCCCAAGGGGCGGCGGCGAGCTCATCACCAAGCCACTCACCTTCACTGGCAAGGCGCTAACGCTAAATTTCGCCAGCTCCGTCGCCGGTGGCATCCAGGTGGAGATCCAGGACGCAGATAGCAAACCCATCCCCGGCTTCTCTCTCGCCGACTCCCAGCCCGTCTTCGGCGACTCCCTGAACCGCACCGTGACTTGGAAAGAAGGCTCCGATGTGAGCGCCCTCTCCGGCAAACCCGTGCGCCTCCGCTTCGTGCTGGATGATGCGGATTTGTACTCGCTCAAGTTTGAATAATGACCCTTGGTCAGCTCACACCCCGTTGTGCTGCAGGTCAAAAGCAGGATCGAGCGCAGCACCGTCCAGCAGGTGCTCGACAAGGTGGCGTGCCAGCCAAGGGGCTCGCAAGGAGCCCTTGGAGCCGAGACCATTGAGGAAGGCCACACGTGGATGCATCGGATGCGTACCCATCAGCGCCTGGTGGTTTTTGATGATCGGGCGCACGGCCGTCTGCGCGGCGGTGATCTGCGCCGGGGCTTTGAGCAGGCTGCTCAGGTTCTGCTCCAGCTGCTGCAGCTGATCCGGCGCCGGTGTGTGGGGATCATCGAACTGCCACTCATAGGTGGAGCCTGCACGCAGGCTGCCGTCCGGCCGCAGCAGCAGCCAGCATGAGCGGTTGAGAATGCGGCGCTCTCCCCGCAGGTCCGCCTGCACAGTCAAGATCGTGCCGCGCGCGGATTGGAAGGGCACCCAGTGGAAAAGCGGATGCTGCTGCGCGTCCCAGCCCTGCGCCCAGATGACGTGGGAAAAGCGCTCGCCACGCCACTCCACACCTGCGGCATCGTCATGCACCTCCTCCGGCTTCACATCTGCCTGCATCCACGCGCCTTGCTGCTCGAAAAAGCGACGGCTGGCCTCCAGATACGCTGGTGTGTCCAGCCAGGCGGCATGGCGCTGTTGGAAGCCGTTTTCAGGAGTGTGAATGACCTCCGCATCCAGCACCGGCGGCTGAGGATGGAGAAACGGCTGCATGTCCGCGTCTTGCCGACGCTTGTGCCACTTGGCGATCTCGGCCTCACTCTTCAGCAGGCGCACATACCCACGCGGGAAGCAGAAGCGCTGATGCAGTAGCTGGCCGCAGTGGCGGTAAAAAGGCAGAGCCTCGCGGTAAAACTGCGCATAACGCCAGCTCACCGTCAGTCGCATGCCGGTGATCGGCGTCATGAGCCCGGCGGCCACCTTGGAGCACGTCAGCGCCTCCGCTCGATCCACGATGAGAAACGGCACCCCGCGCTCCCACAACCGCCAGCCCAGCGCCGTACCAGCCAGCCCCTGGCCAATGATGAGAATGCGTGGGGAAGGCATGGAAGAAATGATGAATGAGCGAATCCGAGCCGAGGCAAGCGAGCAGACAGCCGCAGGGGTGAGCGAAGTGAATCCATTCGTCAATCCGAATGACAAAACATGCAGCTCGGCGGGTGGTTAATGCAGAAAACAGGTGGCGTGGAATAACGCATGCTCATGAATCGAGGTCATCCAGCTGCTCCGTTGAGCAAGTACCTTGCTGACCAGAGCGAATTTCTGAAGGTATTTATAAGTTTGATCGACAAATGGCGCGGAAGTGCCACATGAAATGGCTGAGCTGCTGACAGGCAGCAGCCAGTATTTATTCCTAGCCAAGCTCATGAATATTCAGATCGCCCCGCTACAGGCCGATTTTGCGGCAGCTGCTGCCCGATGGCAGGCGTCTCAGTGTCCGGTCCGACTGCCGGGAGGCTGGGTACGCGGGCTTTTCGCGGTGTGCGCCTGGCTGGCGTTCGCCGCCTCATCCGCGTTCGCCCAGGGCTACCAATGGAGCAACTTCGTGGGGAAGCCCGGGGGGCCGGGTGCCGTGGATGGCTCCGGCACTGCCGCACGGTTCTACTACCCAAAGGGAGTGGCGGTGGACAGCAGCGGAAGCACCTATGTGGCGGACCAAAACAACCACACCATTCGCAAGGTGACGGCTGACGGGGTGGTGACCACGCTGGCGGGACGGGCAGGGGTCAGCGGGAGCAGTGATGGCACGGGCGACACCGCGCGATTCCACTTTCCGGCTGGCGTGGCGGTAGATGCCAGCATGAACGTCTATGTGGCAGACCAAAACAACCAGACGATCCGCAAAGTGACGCCAGCCGGGGTGGTGACCACACTGGCGGGTCTGGCGGGCAGCTATGGCAACAGCAATGGTACGGGCAGCGGCGCACGGTTTTCTTTCCCCTGCGGCGTGGCGGTGGATGGCAGCGGGAATGTCTATGTGGCGGACAGCTCCAACANNAGGTGACGCCTGGCGGGGTGGTGACTACGCTGGCCGGTCTGGCGGGCAGCGTCGGCAGCAGTGATGGCGTCGGCAGCAGCGCTCAGTTCTGGTTTCCCACCGGCGTGGCGGTGGACGGAAGCGGGAATGCGTATGTGGCGGATTCTAACAACAACACCCTGCGTAAGGTGACACCAGACGGGCTCGTGACCACGCTGGCCGGCTTGGCGGGCAGTATTTTCAGCAGCTATGCCGGCAGCAGCGATGGCCCAGCCGCCACCGCCCGGTTCAACCTGCCGACCAGCGTGGCGGTGGACGGCAGCGGGAACCTCTATGTGGCGGACGCGGCCAATCACAGCTTACGCAAAATGACAGCCGGCGGGGTGGTGAGCACGCTGGCAGGTCCTGCAGGCAGCGCAGGCAGCAGCGATGGGACGGGTACTGCGGCCCAATTCATGCAGCTCCAAGGTGCGGCGGTGGATGGCAGCGGAAACTTGTACGTGGCCGATTCAAACAACCACACCATCCGCAAGGTGACACCTGCCGGCGTGGTGACCACGCTGGCAGGACGGGCGGGCAACAGTGGCAACACCGATGGCACCGGCAGCGCGGCCTTGTTTAATGCGCCTCATGGCGTGGCAGTGGATGGCAGCGGCAATGTCTATGTGGCGGATACATTAGGGAGCACCATCCGCAAAGTGACGCCCGGCGGGGTGGTGACCACGCTGGCGGGTTCCGGGGTCAGCGGCAGCATCGATGGAACCGGCACCAATGCACAGTTTTTCTCTCCCTCAGGGGTGGCGGTGGACGGCAGCGGCAACGTCTACGTGGCGGATACGGGCAACAACCTCATCCGTAAGGTGACGTCTGCCGGCGTGGTGACGACCATCGCGGGTGGGGGCAGCGGCGGTGGCAGTGGCGGGGGTATCATCATCGTGGGAGGCGGTGGCGGGGGCAGTGGCAGCGGGAGCGGCGGCAGCAATGATGGCACGGGCACCGCCGCCAAATTCCAGCAACCCCAAGGGGTGGCGGTGGACGGCAGCGGCAATGTTTATGTGGCAGACACCGGCAACCACACCCTGCGCAAGATATCACCCTCCGGAGTGGTCACCACCATCGCAGGCACTGCCGGGGTCAGAGGCAGCAGCCCCGCCCTGTTCAACTCTCCTCAAGGGGTGGCGGTGGATGGCAGCGGCAATGTCTATGTGGCGGATACGGGCAATCACACGCTACGCATCCTGATGCCCTCCGGAGTGGTGAGCACTGCGGGCGGCACCCCCGGTGTGCAAGGCTGGGCGGATGGGCTGGGCGCGGCAGCCGGCTTTGACGGGCCTTGTGGCATCGCGGTGTCCGGCACGGGCACGGTTTATGTCGCGGACACGCTCAACAACCGCGTGAGCAAGGGGGTCCTCATCACCGCGCCTCCGAGCACGGTGACGGTTTCGGCGAATGTCACAAGCGCCACGCAGGCCACGCTGAACGGCTTGGTCAATGCCAACTGGTTCAGCACTGCCGCATCGTTCGACTTTGGGCCGACGACCGCCTATGGCACCCATGTCGCAGCCACACCCACGCCGGTGACGGGTGGCAGCGCCACGGCGGTGAGCGCGGTAATTAACGGGCTGAGCCTAGGTGCCACCTACCATTTCCGCGTCAATGGCACCAGCAGCGGGGGCACTAGCAGCGGGGCTGATCAGACCTTCACCGTCAACATGTATGGATGGACCAATTTCGTCGGGACGCCGGGGGGTGATGGCTATGCCGATGGAACGGGTGCCAACGCCCGGTTCTCCGTCCCAGCTGGCGTGGCTGTGGACGGCGGCGGAAACATCTATGTGGCCGACTCATCCAACTCCGTCATTCGCAAAGTGACCCCCGGCGGGGTGGTGACCACGCTGGCGGGCCTGGCGGGATCCTATGGCAGCAGCGATGGCACGGGCAGCGCTGCTCGCTTCAATGCGCCCCGCAGCGTGGCTGTGGACACCAGCGGAAACGTCTATGTGGCGGACCAAAACAACCAGACGATTCGCAAAGTGACGCCAGCCGGGGTGGTGACCACACTGGCGGGCTTGGTGGGGACGAGTGGCAGCAACGATGGTACGGGCAGCGGCGCACGGTTTTATTTCCCCTGCGGCGTGGCGGTAGACGGCAACGGCAACGTCTATGTGGCGGACGGCTCGAACCAGACGATTCGCAAAGTGACGCCAGCCGGGGTGGTGAGCACATTGGCGGGCTTTGCGGGCAGCAGCGGAAGCAGCGACGGCACTGGCAGCGGCGCACGGTTCTATTACCCTTATGGAGTGGCGGTGGATGGCAGCGGAAACGTCTATGTCGCAGACTCAAACAACCACACTCTCCGCAAGGTGACGCCCGGCGGGGTGGTGAGCACATTGGCGGGCTTTGCGGGCAGCAGCGGAAGCAGCGATGGCACCGGCACCGCCGCCCGGTTTTGCTCCCCAGCCAGCGTGACGGTGGACGGCAGCGGAAACGTCTATGTGGCGGACGCTGGCAACCAAAGCCTGCGCAAGGTGACGCCCGGCGGAGTGGTGACCACGCTGGCGGGTCCGGTGAGCAGCCGCGGTAGCGACGATGGCACGGGCAGCGCCGCTCAGTTCATCCAGCCACAGGGTCTGGCGATGGATGGCAGCGGGAACTTATATGTGGCAGATACCGGCAACCATACCCTGCGCAAGGTGACGCCCGGCGGGGTGGTGAGCACGCTGGCAGGCTCTGCGGGCAGCCCTGGCAGTAGCGATGGCATCGGCCGCGCCGCCTTGTTCAACACCCCCACCGGCGTGGCGGTGGACGGCAGCGGAAATGTGTATGTCGCGGACCAAAACAACCACACCGTTCGCAAAGTGACGCCTGGCGGGATGGTGAGCACGCTGGCGGGTCTGGCGGGCAGCTATGGCAGCAGCGATGGCACCGGCAGCGGCGCGCGGTTTAAATACCCAGCTGCTGTGGCGGTGGACGGCAGCGGGAACGTCTATGTCGCGGACCAGAGCAATCACACTATCCGCAAGGTGACGCCCGCTGGATTGGTCACCACGCTGCTGGGCTCAGCGGGGGTCAGTGGCAGCAGCGATGGCACGGGCAGCGCAGCCCGGTTTTATTTCCCCTGCGGTGTGACGGTGGATGGCAGCGGGAACCTTTACGTGGCGGACACCAACAACAACACGATTCGACAGGCGACACCCGCCGGGGTGGTGACCACACTGGCGGGTCTGGCGGGCAGCTATGGCAGCAGCGATGGCATCGGCAGCGCCGCCCGTCTCCACGCTCCCAGGGGAATGGCGGTGGACGGCAGCGGGAATGTCTATGTCGCGGATCAGATCAACAGCGTCATCCGCAGGGTGACGCGGGACGCAGTGGTGAGCACCATCGGGGGCACTGCCCCGGCAATTGGCTGGGTGGACGGGCAGAGTGGGGCGGCAGGGTTCAACTGGCCGCAAGGCATCGCGGTGTCCAGCACCGGGGTCGTTTATGTCGCGGACACGAACAACAACCGCATCAGTGTGGGAGTCATCCTTGCGGCTCCTTTGGCCGTCACGGCAGGGGCGAACATCATTACCAGCACCGGGGCCACGCTCAACGGCACCATCTGCGCAAACGGACTTAGCACGGCGGTGTCCTTCGACTATGGGCTGACGACGGCCTATGGCACCAATGTCGCCAGCACGCCCATGTCTGTGACGGGCGGCAACCCCGTGCCAGTGGGGGCGGTCATCCAAGGACTGACCCCTGGGACAGTGTATCATTTCCGCGTCAATGGCACCAACGGCCAGGGAACCCTCCATGGCAGTGACCAGACTTTTACCACCGCCTCCACCCCGTCTTCCTGGCGGCAGCAATGGTTCAGCACCACGGGTAATACTGGCACTGCGGCAGACAGCGCCGACCCCTATCATACTGGTGTGCCCAATCTGGTCGCATTTGCACTGCTCGGGCCCAGTCAAAACCCTGCGGCTGTGAGGGCATCACAACTCCCGCAGCCGCAGGCAGCCGGGGGGAACTTTGTGTACAGCTTCACGGAACCAGCAGGTGTCAGCGGCATCACCTATGGTGCGCAGTACAGCACCTCTCTCAATCCCGCCAACTGGCAGCCGGTGACCGACTCTGGCTCCGGCACCCAGCACGTCTTCAGCATCCCCATCGGCGGCAGCACGCAGGTCTTCATGCGACTGACGCTGACCAATATCGGTCCTTAGTTCCGCAGGAGCAGCCCCCGCCTCACGGCTGCTGGGGCTTTTCCACCATGGCCTGCATGATGGACTTGAGCTTTTCCTGCGTCTTGAGCACCTGCTCCTCGCTGGGGGTGGCGGGCTGGGGCAGGCGCCAGAGGGTGCTGATGGCCTCCAGGTGCAGGCCGATCTGCTTGATCATGACCTCCTCGTGCCGGGAGAGGCTGATGCGGTTGAAGTCGTCCCGGATCTCCTGCAGCACGGCGGGGGAGCCGATGCACAGCGGGCGCACCTCCTCGGTGGGGTTTTCCACCACCAGATTGGTCGAAATCTCCAGAAGCCGCAGCCACAGGCCGAGGTCGATCATCACGGCCAGGTCGTCGTCCTTCTGCTCCCGCAGCACGCGCAGCATTTCCTGGTGGTCGTCCACGATCTCGCTGCGCAGCTCTTTCCACTCATTGCTCTCGGCCATCTTTCCCTGCGCCATGAGGCGGGGGCTGAGCTTTTCCCCCAGACCGAGCATGCGGCAGTAGCTGAGGACTTCCTGGTTGTTGTTGCGGAACTGCTGGGAGTCACTGGCCTGCCAGACGAGGAAGCTGTCTGCCATGAGGCTGCCGAGGATGAGCGCGGCGCGCCCGCGGTCCGCAGGCGGGGTGGGCGGTGGCGGGCGGAACTGCAGGCGCCAGCGCGCCTTCACCCGCAGGCCCAGGTTATCAAGAAAGTCTGCCGGGTTCTGGCCGCCTGCCGCCTGGGGCACGGCGACTTCGGGCGGAGGGGGCACGTCCTCCCCGGAGGCCAGCGCCGCCTGTGGCAGCCCCTGCCAGCCCAGGCACAGCCCCACCACGACAGCACAGAGCGTGCGCGTGTGGTGGGTGCGGGATGGAGCTGCGGGCATGATGGTGAAAAACAGGACGGCAGCGGAATGTTACTCCACCGTCACGCTTTTCGCCAGATTTCTTGGTTTATCTACATCGCAACCGCGGGCCACAGCGGTGTAGTAGGAGAGAAGCTGCAGCGGCACCACATTGAGGATGGGTGTGAGGTAGGACGGGCAGTCCGGCACGTAAATGACGTCATCGGTGATGCGCTCCAGCTCCGTGCGGCCTTCGGTCGTCACGGCGATCACAGGGCCTTTGCGTGCGCGCACTTCCTCGATGTTGCTCACGTTTTTATCAAAGACAGCGTCGTCCGGGGCGATGAAGACGGAGGGCATGTCCGGCTTGACCAGGGCGATGACGCCGTGCTTCAGCTCGGCGCTGGGGTGGCCGCTGGCATAGATGTAGCTGATCTCCTTCATCTTCAGCGCGCCTTCCAGCGCCACGGGGTAGTTCATCTGGCGGCCCATGAAGAGCATGCCCTCGGCATTGCAGTGCTTTTCGGCGATGGCCTTGATTTTATCCGCCTGCTTGAGGATCTGCACGATCTTGTCCGGCATGGCTTCGAGCTGGTCGATCATTTCCAGGCCGTCCACACTGGACAGGTGGTGGATGCGGCCCAGCAGCAGGCTGAGCAGGGTGAGGATGGTGACCTGGGAGGTGAAGGTCTTCGTGGCGGCTACGCCGATCTCCGGCCCGGCGTGGATGTACACACCGCCGTCGCTCTCGCGGGCGATGGTGCTGCCCACAGTATTCACGATCCCGAGGCAGCGGATGCCCTTGCGCTGGCCCTCGCGCATGGCGGCCAGGGTGTCGATGGTCTCGCCGCTCTGGCTCATGACAAACTGCAGCGTGTTCTTGTTGGTGGGCACGTTGCGGTAGCGGAACTCGGAGGCGATCTCCACCTCCGTGGGCACACGGGCGAGGGACTCGATGAGGTACTCGCCCACCATGGCGGCGTGGTAGGCGGTGCCGCAGCCGGCGAGGATGATGCGGTCGATCTGCACCAGCTCCTTGGGGCTCATGTTCAGCCCGCCCATGATGGCGGTGCATTCATCCCGGGAAAGACGGCCGCGCATGGCATTGCGCAGGGAGGTGGGCTGCTCGTAGATCTCCTTGAGCATGTAGTGGGGGAAGTCCCCCTTCTCCGCGTCGTCCGCGCTGAATTCCACACGGCTGACCTTCACCTCCGCCGGCACGCCCTGGTGGGACTGCACGTCGTAGTGGTCCTGGGTGATGGTGACGATGTCGTAGTCATTGAGGTAAACGACGTCGCGGGTGTGGTTCACCACAGCGGAGACGTCGCTGGCCAGGAAGTGCTCCTGCTTGCCCAGGCCGACGATGAGCGGGCTGCCGAGGCGCGCACCGACGATGACACCGGGCAGGTCCCCGTGCATGACGGCGATGCCGTAGGTACCCTTCACACGCGCCAGCGCGGCCTTCACCGCATTCACCAGCCGCAGGGTGCCGTCTTTCTCGGTGGATTCGTCAAAGTAGGTGCCCACCAGGTGGGAGAGCACCTCGGTGTCCGTCTGGGACTGGAAGGTGTGGCCCTTGGCGGCCAGCTGGTCGCGCAGGGTCTGGTAGTTTTCGATCACGCCATTGTGCACCAGCACCAGCTTTCCGGACTGGTCCGGGTGGGGGTGGGCGTTCACGTCCGTGGCGGGGCCGTGGGTGGCCCAGCGGGTGTGGGAGATGCCCATGGTGCCCAGCGGCTTCACCTCGGCCACGGCCTGGCGCAGGTTGTCGATCCGGCCCGCACGCTTCACGATCCGCAGGCTCTCGCCGCCGCCATTGAGGGCCATGCCCGCCGAGTCATAGCCGCGATATTCCAGACGACGCAGCCCGTCCAGGAGGATGGAGCTTGCCTGACGATTGCCTACGTAACCAACGATGCCGCACATGTGAGAGAAAAGAGTGGGGGTAAGGGAGGAGGATGAGAAATGGGGGGAAACGAACCAGGCCCCGCCCCCCGGAGCGCGCCGGAGGTCTGGGGGGCTATACCATACCCCCCACGCAGAACCCACGCCAGCAGTTCGTGGCAGGGATGTTTTTCTTTATTGAAAGGAAGTCCTGCTCCCGGGAAGGAAGGTGGCGACTCGAAAAGGCAGCACCTCAAGCCGGATGGCCGCGTATCTTCAATCCGTCGCTGCTGCGGCTGTTTACGTGCCTTTGGATGAATAGTGCTGCAAGCTGGGCGTCAGACCTCATGGCCATGAAAACGAAACTGCTTCTCCTCCTGACCGCAGGCCTCGTCCTGGGGTCGCTGAGTTCATGCAATGCGCCTTACTACGGCGGTGGCGGCGGCTCGCGCCCATGTTACCGCCGCAGCCCTGGTAGCGGCAGCAACCTGGGCGGCTACCGCGGTGGCGGCGCAGGCGGTGGATTCGGCGGCAGCTTTGGCGGGTTTGGCGGACGATAGTGCCTGGCGCGGGCCATGGTGCAAAGCTGAACGAGCATCGCTTGCGTCTGGCCGTGTTGCGTGAAAAGCTGCGCGCCCCACCCATGACCCCCGCAAAAATCATTCTCGGCACCCGCGGCAGCGAACTGGCCCTCACGCAGACCACCATGGTCACCGCCGCGCTGCAAGCCGCGCACCCGCAGCTCAGCATTGAGCGCCAGATCATCCAGACCAGCGGGGACAAGCGCCAGGACCTGCGCTTCTCAGAGTTCAGCGACGTGGCCCAGGTGGACAAGGGCATCTTCATCAAGGAGCTCGAAATCGCGCTCGCTGACAAGCAGATCGACGCCGCCGTGCACAGCCTCAAGGATGTGCCCAGCGACCTCGCCGCCGGCTTCACCATCGCCGCCGTGCTGCCGCGCGCTGCCATCGAGGACGTGCTCGTCTCCGCGCATCCTTACACGCTGGAAACCCTGCCGCAGGGTGCCCGTGTGGGCACCAGCAGCGTGCGCCGTGCGGCGCAGCTCAAGTTTCTGCGCCCGGACATCGAGATCGTCGAGATCCGCGGCAACGTGCCCACCCGCGTGAAAAAGGTGCTCGGTGAAAACGCGCTGGATGCCGTGCTGCTGGCCGCCGCCGGCCTGCT
>DDFC01000022.1 GCA_002336895.1 Verrucomicrobiaceae bacterium UBA1938
GGGAAAAAGGCGGCGTACCTTCTGCTGCGGGGCTTCCAGAGCCGGTTAAAAACCGGCGCTCCCAGTAAAGAGGGACGCTTGCGTGCGGATCAATGGCTCTGCGCTTTCTTCAAAGCGGGCGCGGCTTCGGCTTCTGCGGAGGCGTCGGGCTTTTTGGACCCGCGCTCGCTCAGGGAGAGGTAGAGGCCGTAGCCGAGGAGGGCGAGCTGGCTGAGCCAGTAGCCGTAGATCTTGGGCCAGGTGCCGTCGGTGAAGCCGTAGGCGTGCAGGCCTACGCCGAGCTGGTTCACGCCGAACCAGGAGAAGATCACGATGCAGCCGAGCACGAGATTGCAGCAGTGCAGGCCGATCTCGCGGATGTAGCCACCGAGGCGGGCGTGCAGGATGACGAGACTCATGAGCACGATCATGAGCGCGCCGTTTTCCTTGGGGTCCCAGCCCCAGAAACGGCCCCAGCTGTAGTTGGCCCAGATGCCGCCGAGCACGGTGCCCACCAGCGAGAGGAAGAGCCCGGCGCAGATGAAGCCGTAGGCCACACGCGTGAGCAGGCGCGCATCTTCCGCACCCGTGCGGAAAACGCCAAAGAGCCGCTGGACGAAGTAGATCATGGAGATGAGCGCGGCCACCATGGAGGCGGCATAGCCGAGATTGATCATGGGCACATGCGTGCTCAGCCAGAAGTTGGTGATGAGCACGGCCTGCAGCTGCTGCAGGGTGTCGGTGGCCTCGGAGGCTTCAAACTGGATGGAGAGGAACATGCACGCGGTGCCGCTGATGGCGGCCACCAGCAGGCCAAGGCCACGGCGCGTGATGCTCTCGGCGATGAGGCCGAGCAGCGCGCAGGAGGCGCCGATGAAGAGGATGGTCTCATACAGCGTGGTGATGGGCGGGCGCTGCATGATGAGGCAGCGGATGACCACGCCCGTGACGGCCAGCACGGTGGCGGTGCCGAGCAGCAGCCAGGCGGCAAGGCGTGAGCCTTTTTCAAAACCCGAGCCAGGCGACACCCACGTGAGCGCGACGGCCACAAAGCCCACGAGAAAGATCCACTGTGCGTAGAAGAAGTAGTCGGCACGCGTGGCATGGCGCTCCAGCGCGATGGCGCCGCCCTCTCCGCGCAGCTTGGCGGCGGCCTGGATTTTTTCCAGCAGGGCCTTGGAGGCGGTCTTGAATTTGGCGGCGTCTGGCAGCGCGAGGTAGAGATCCTCATACTGCGCCAGCCAGTTGAGTTCGGCGGCGGGCACATCCTTGCCACCATTGATGGCGGTGAAGATCATGGTGCCGGGGCCGTCCCAGACATTGCCGGCATCAGGCGCAGGCGGAAAGATGCGGAACTGCTGCTCGGGATTGCCGCTCATCATGGCGCCGAGCGCACCGCGCGCAAAGTCGCGGAACCACGGGATCTGCATGGGCGGGCCGTTGTTGTCGCGGATGGCGGCCACAAAGGTGTTGAGGCTCTTGGAGAGGCGGATGGGTGGGGCGATGCCTGCGGGCAGGCCCTGCGGCTTTTCGCCGAACGGAATGCGGATGAAGTCGAAGTGGCCGAGGATCATCTCGTAGTCGAGGAAGTTGGCCGCGAGCTGCACGATCATGCGCTGCTCGGGTGACTGCTTGCGCGAAGGGATGCCACGGTACTCGCCCATCTTCTGCATCAGGAGCTGACGTGCGGGCTCCACTTCGGCAAAGCTGTACTGGTCGCGCTTGGCCTTGGCGGTGAGGCCGAGCTCGCTGATGGCGGAGGAGTTGTCCACTTTAAAGAGCGGCACGGTTTTTCCGATGTCCGGGCGGAACCAGCTCATAAGCATCCACTCCACGGCGCTGAGTTTCACGGGCTTGCCGCCTTCTTTGACGATGGGCTTCTGGGTGGCGGGGTCGGTGAGCGGCTTGCCGTCCATCTCGCCGCTGTCGGTCAGCCAGAGGCTGCGGCGGGCGCGGAAGCGCAGCAGGCGATAGCTGGCCAGGGTTTCAAAGGGCTTGATGCGGCCGGACTCCTGCACGGGGATGGAGGCAAAGGTTTCCACGACTTCCTTGTCGCGGAAGAGATCCAGCGGCGGCAGATCGGCAGCGGGAGCCAGGCCGGTGAGCGCGGCAGCCGCGAGCAGGAGATTGCGAAGGGTTTTCATACTGAAAGATACGTGGGCCGGAGGGCGGTTTGCGGGAATTAAAGGAGCTTCCACATGGCGAGCGCGAAGGCCGCATTGAAGGCGACGATGAGGCCGAGCGAGAAGGACCAGGGGTTCACCTTGATGAAGCGGGCCAGCATCATGAGAAAGTGCAGCAGCAGGCCCTCGGCCACGATGATGCAGGAGATCAGCGGCCAGTGGTCGGCGGGGTTTTCCACGATCATGAAGCCGGAGCTTTTCACGCCGCCGCTGCCGTCATTCTCGCCGCTGCTGAAGGTGCTCTGGAAGACGGCGTAGCCCTGGCTGCGCACGGGCTCGTTCATGGTGATGAGGCGCTTCTCCTCGTGGCCGTCGGAGAGCTTGGTCACATTGCTGCTGAAGCGGCGCGCGCGCTCGGTGCCGGGGTGCTTTTCCTCCTCGGTGTGGTCCAGGCGCACGGCAAAGGGCAGCTTGTACGTGCGGTGCGTGAGGGAGATGAGGTACTTGTCCTCCCCTGCGGTGACGGTCCACGGCGCGGCGGCCATCTCCCAGAGGATGCCGTTCTGCACGGGGCCGCCGCTCTTGGATTTGGCGATGGCGATGCACGCGCTGGCGAGCTGCTCGTCGGCCATGGCGGCGCCGGTTTCGTCGAGGTTGCTCACCTCCTGGATGTAGTAGCCGTCCACTTCATCGCGGCGGCCGGGCTCGGTGGCGCGCTTGGGGCGGGCGTTCTTTTTCCAGCCGGTGATCACGAGATCAAAGGGCAGGCTCTCGTGTGTGAAGGTGCGGCCCTGGCCGGGCGTGGTGACATCGCGGAAGCGGGACTCGTCGATCACCAGCACGCTGCGTTTGGCCTTGGGGTCCTTCTGCAGCTTTTCGATCTCGATGACGCGGTCATGGAAGCTGACAAACTCATCCTTCGTCTCGCCTTCGCGCAGGGTCATGTTTCCCTCTTTGGCAAAGTGGTGCGTCACCGCGCCGGCGGCGATCATGAAGAGGATGGCGAAGTGGGAGATGATGACGCCGATGGTCTTGGGAGACTTGCGAATGCGGATGATGCCGCCGATGAGAAGATTCACAAACAGCACCGCCATGAGCGTGTAGCCGCCGGGCACGATGTAGAGCGGCAGCTCCACATTGCCGATGTCCTTGTACGCATTCAGCGCCAGCGCGCGCCAGCACGCGCCGATGTCGATGCGGTCGATGAAGGCGGACTCAAAGTAGCGTGCCTGGCTGGCCACGAGACCGTGCTCAGCCTGCTCCAGCGTGCCGAGGAAGGTGAGGATCAGCAGCATGAGCAGCACCGACGTGGCGAGGCCGTAGCTGGAGAGGAAGGCGATGACTTTCGCCAGAGGGGATTGAGGCTGGGAAGGAGAGGACACGACTGGAAGAGGAAAAAAGAAACGAATGACGGAATCAGAATGACGAATGCGGCAACTGAGGCACGGAGCTCACACAGCGCTCGTCATGGGAGCTGCGTCATTCCTGCTTGGGAAGATTGGGCCTGATGGACTGGCAGAAGGCGTCAAAGGCGGCGGCGTTTTGCTCCACCAGAGCCTTGGGTCCGGTGAGCTTGACAAAGATGGTGGCCTGATCGGCGGAGTGGATGAGGCCGAGCAGGCGGTAGCCGGTTTTGGCCTCGGTGGCGCCGAATCCTTTGAAGTCGCCGTCAAAGGCCACATAGGAGGCGTCGCGATTGAAGAAGGGTTTCTTGGGGAGCTTTTCGATCTCCTCGGCCGTGTAGGGCGTCTGGCCCATCTGGGTGCGCCAGCGGTTCACATTGGCCTCCAGGCCGCCTGCGGGGCCGGGCATGAGGGAGATGTAGCACTCGCCCTCCTGATTGGGGCCAAAGCGCAGGTCCAGCAGGCGCATGCCCATATTGTCCGGCGTGGCGGACTCGCTCCAGCCTGCGGGGATGGTCCAGGTCAGCAGCTCGCGGAAGCTCGGGCGGCGTGCGGGTTCCTCGTCCTTGCCGTCGTCAAAGAAACGTGTGGAGCTGGCGATGTCTGCATGCGGCTGCGCCGCGTGGCTGGAGATGTCGCGGGACTCGGAAATGACTTCGACATCCTGGGGGGGCTTGCAGGACGCGATGAGGAGGCTGCACGCGAGCAGCGCGCAGAGCTGGGGGGGGTTGGTCATCGTGGTGAAACGCATGAGGGGGTGGCATGCTTAGCAGCATCCGGAGTGAATGCCATGAAGATACGCACGTGGAGGCGGTTCTTCTTTGTGTCTTCTTTGAGAGATGCGCGTTACGGCAATTGACTGGCCGCAAAGAGGCGCAAAAAGAAGGAATGAGGGCAACGAAGCTCTTTGCTGGGAGAAAGGTGGTGCGCCTTCTGCTGCGGAGCTTTCCAGAGCCGGTTAAAAAACCGGCGCTCCCAGTACAGAGGTGGGGCGGAGATGGCATGGGGCATCAACAGAGCCCATCAGCCTGCGAATGACGGCGCTTGGAGGACCAAGCGCCCTACCTATCCTGGACCTGCGTACTTACGCGCCCTTGTGGTCGGTGTGGCAGGCTTTGCAGTTCACGGCGGCCTTGTAGGCGGCGGCACCGGCGGGGTCTTTGGCCTGCACTTTTTTCACGGCTCCGATGAGAGCCTGGCATTTGGTGACCCACGCAGCCTTGTCGCCCTTCGGCGGGGTGGCGGCGCACATGTCCTGGTAGGCTTTCAGCAGCGTGGCCAGCTCGGCATCGGTGGCGGTGGTGCCCACTTTTTTGCACAGGGCGGCATCGCCTTTGTGGAAGTCCTTCATGGCGGTCTTGATGACCTCGCTGCCACCTGCGGCGGGCTTGGCGGCAGGAGCAGGTGCGGCGGCGGGTTTGGCCGGGGCGGGAGGCGCAGGGGGCGGGGCGGTGAGCTTGGCGATCTCCTCGGCGGTGAGGCCCACATTGACCTTGAGGCCTGGCAGCTTGCCTTCGAGTGCCTTGGCTCCGGCCTGGGTGACGCCGGTTTCCCAGACGAAGAGTTTCTTCAAGTCTTTGGCGCTGGCCAGCTTGGCGATGCCGGCATCGGTGGTCTTGGTGCCGTAGATGTTGAGGTATTCCAGATGGGGCAGTGCGCCCAGCTTGGCCAGTCCGGCGTCGGTGACCTTGGTGTTTTCCAGGTGCAGGCGCTCGAGGTTGGTCATCTTGGCCAGGGTGTCGAGTCCGGCATCGGTGATCTGGCTGCGGGAAAGGTCCACCCAGAGGATCTGCGTGGCGATGGGGGCGAGGAGGGCGAGCTCTTTGTCGCCAAACTTGTCGGCGGCATTGATGACGCCGAGGCGGAGCTGCTCGGTGTCCTGAGCCAGAGGCATGAGGGAGGCATTGAGGGCCTGCATCTTGGCGGAGATGTCAGCCACCTGCTTCTTCTCGGCCTCAGTCAGGGGCTTGGCCTTGGGCTTGGCGGCCACCTTGGGGGCTTCGGTCTTGGGCAGGCCTTTGGCCAGGAGCATGGCCAGGGCGCTCTCCACATCGGCGGGGGCTTTGGCAGAGGCGACGGTGGCGGATTCAGAGGCGCCGCTCTCGATCCACCAGGTGAGGATGGCCACTTCTTCCTTGGTCAGCTGGGGCTCGTCGCTGGGGGGCATGTGGTCGTCGTCGTCCTTGGGCAGATTGGCGCGGACGAGCAGGAGGCTTTCCTTGGTGTTCTTGGGGATGACGGTGGTGGCGCCGTCGCTGCCGCCTTTGAGCATGGCGGCGTAGTCGTGCAGCTGGAGCTTGCCCTTCTTCTTTTCCAGGCCGTGGCAGGAGACGCACTTGGCGCTCATGATGGAGGCGACCACGTCTTTATAAATGACGGCCTTGGCGGCGAGTGCGGGGTCCAGCTTGGCACCAGCGGCGGCGGGTGCTGCGGCAGCAGGTGCCGGGGCGGCGGGCTTGGCAGCAGCGGCGGGTGCGGGTGCAGCAGCGGGCTTGGCAGCCGGAGCGGCGGCAGGGGCTGCGGCCACCACGGCCACGGGCTTGGCATCGTCCTCGGCGGTCCAGCCGGTGTTGATGTGGGTGGAGGCCAGCTTGGCCTTGAGAGCGGTCACGCCGGCCTTCGTCACGCCGCTCTGCCAGAGGTAGAGGGACTTCAGCTTGGTGAGGGAGGCGAGCTTGGCCAGCCCGGCGTCGGTGACCTTGGTGCCGTAGATGTTCAGGTATTCCAGCTCGGAGAGGCCTTTGAGGTGGTCCAGCCCGGCGTCGCCGATGGCGGTGCTTTCGAGATGGAGTTCCTTGAGGTGCTTCATGCCTGCGATGGCCTTCAGCCCGCCATCCGTGACCTTGCTGCGGGCGATGTCGAGGGAGGCGATCTTGTCGGCGATGGGGCCGAGGGGTTCCAGACCGGCGTCTCCAAACTCCTTGGCCACATTCAGCGCGGTGAAGCGGTAGGCCTTGGCATCGGCAGCGATGGGCATGAGCGAGGCCCCGGTGGCGTTCACTTTCTGCATCGCGGCGGCCACGGCGGGATCTGCGGCGGCTTTGTCATCGGCGGCAGGCGCGGCCTGGGCCATGGCCAGCGCCAGGGCGAGGAGGAGGGAGGTGGGTTTCATCATGGATGGGAGGACAAAGAGAGGGTTGGGAACGAGATTCAGCAGTAAGCGGATGCAGATGGCACTAGGCAACAAAAGGCGCGAATTGGACTAGCCTTTCAGAATTCCATCGACGGTGGCCTGCAGCTCGGCGGGGAATTTCGCCTCTCCCACCTTCTGCGTGCCGCTGGCACCCTGCTCCACCCACCACTTCAGCAGAGCGATCTCCTCAGGCGTCAGCTGGTCTTTGCCCTCCGGGGGCATGTGCTCGTCGTCGCTGTCTGGCAGCATGATGCGGGTGATGCTGAGGCTGTCTTTCAGATTTCCCGCCACGAAGTTTTTGCCGTTCTCGCCGCCCTTGATCGCCATCTCATAGGTGTCCATGCGGAGGTCGCCTTTGGACTTCTCCTCGCAGTGGCATTTGTTGCACTTGGCGGTGAGGACGGGGAGGATGACGTGCTGGAAGACGAGCTTTTCTCCGCCACCAGCAGGCGCAGCCGGGGCGGGTGTGGTGGGCGCGGCCGGGGCAGGCATGCCGGAGGACGCAGGGGCGGGCGTGGGCTTTTCAGCCACGTCGGCCTTGGGCTCGGGGGCGGGCTCCGTCTTCGGCTCGGCCTTGGGCTTCTCCACAAAGGAGAGCATCCACTTTTCCATGGCCACCATGGGGCCCTTCACAGCCGCAGGGGCGTGCTCGGTGAGGAATTTGTTTCCGTGGCTCATGTTGCCGCCAAAGTGCGCGCCAAGGCCCATGATGCCAAAGCTGATGAAGTAGAGCGCGCGGTAGGCGTTCAGCAGCTCCATGCTCTCCCGGCCCATGGCCATGAGGCGCACCACCAGCGCGATGAGCACGCCCGCCGTGCCCACCAGCCCCATGGTCTGGTGCAGGCTGAAGTTTCCACCCACGTAGCCGCCCTCTCTAGAGAGCATGATGCCCGCCAGCACGGCCAGCACCGAGCCTGCAGCGCCCAAAATGAGCATCAGCAGCGAGGCCTCGCCATACTTTTGCTCGCCACGCTGGGTGGAGCAGATGAGCTCAAACAGGCACAGCACGCTGAGGATGCCCACCGGCAGGTGCAGCAGGATGGGGTGAAAACGCCCCACAAAGAGCACCATGCTGGAGGCCTCCCCCTTCGGCGCATCATACAGCGGCGGAAAGACCAGCAGCCCCAGCACAAAGGCCGCCAGCAGCGCACTGGTGGCGATCCACGCGATGGTGAATGATTTGGGTCCGTCGGAGTCGTGGGAGTACGATGACATGGTGCGGGGCGCGATTGGGTTGGGGGTGGGGGAATCCTGAAATCTAAAGCTCCTAACTAACGGCAGACCGGTGAAAGATTCATCAGGAACCTGATGGTGAATGCTGCAAACATTGAGCACGCCTTTTGTCAGATTCTGACCGTATCTTGTGCTCCCCTCCCCCGCCCTGCCGCATGCCACGCCCTGTCATCCACTGGTTCCGCCGCGATCTCCGCCTCACGGACAACACCGCCCTGCACCACGCCGCCCAGGCCGCCACGCAGGTGGTGCCCGTGTACATTCTCAGCGACTGGAAACAGCACCACGGCTGGACCGGGCCCAACAGGCAGCAATTCCTCTGCGGAAATCTGGAGTCTCTGGCCAGAAACCTGGAGGCGCTGGGCAGCCGCCTGATCATCCGCTGCGGCCGCGCCGATGCCGAGCTGGAGCGCCTGATCCGCGAGACACAGGCGCAAGCCGTGTACTTCAACCGCGACTACGATCCCTACGGCCGCGCCATGGAGGCCCGCGTGCAGGAGCTGTGCACGCGCCTGGGGATCGAGTGCCACTCCTACCAGGACAGCGTGCTGCATGAACCCGATGCCGTGCTCACGGGCTCGGGGCTGCCCTACCGGGTGTACACCCCGTATTCTAAAAACTGGCTCAGCCTGCCCAAGACCGCGCCCCATGGCCGCCCGCGCACGCTGGGCCCCGCCGCCCCGGCCACGGTGACCAGCCTGCCCCTGCCGACGCTGGAGCACTGGCAGCTCCCGCCCTGCACCGCGCAGATCCCCACACCCGGAGAGCGCGCCGCACGCGAGAGGCTGAAGCACTTCATCAGCTCCGGCATCCTGCACCGCTACGGCCAGGAGCGAAACCTTCCCGCCGGGCAGACCACCTCCATGCTCAGCCCGGATCTGCGCTACGGCCTGCTCAGCATCCGCGAGATCTATCAGCGCTGCCAGGAGGCGCTGGTGGATGAATCTGGCAAGCCGCAGCCTGCCGCCGCGCAGGCGTCCATCCAGACCTACATCAAGGAGCTGGCGTGGCGCGAGTTTTACATGGCCATCCTCTGGCACTTCCCGCAGGTCTTTGAGCAGGAGTTTTCCCCCGACTGGGTGGGCCTGCCCTGGCCGGGCACGGATGCGGACTTCCAACGCTGGGCCACGGGCACCACGGGCTTTCCCATCGTGGATGCGGGCATGCGCCAGCTGCTGAAAACCGGCCTCATGCACAACCGCCTGCGGATGATCACGGCCATGTTTCTCACCAAAGACCTGCACTGTGACTGGCGGCTGGGAGAGGCCTTCTTCATGCAGCATCTGGTGGACGGCGAAAATGCCAGCAACAACGGCGGCTGGCAGTGGAGCGCCGGCACCGGTGCCGATGCCGCCCCCTACTTCCGCATCCAGAACCCCTGGCTGCAAAGCGCCCGCTTTGACCCTGAAGGCACGTACATCAAGCAGTGGGTGCCCGAGCTCAAAGACATCCCGGCCCCCCTCCTCCACGAGCCCCCCTCCCGCCCCGGCCTCCCCCTCGCCAAAGGCTACCCCATCCCCATGGTGGACCACCACACCGAACGCGACCGCTGCCTGGCGATTTTTGCGAAGCACAAGGAAGAGCGGGTGTGAGGAGGAGGAAACGGTCTTTGCATGTCCTGCGGCGCAGCTCTTTGCAGGGAGCGCCGATGTCCTCATCGACTCTGGAAGCCCCGTCGCAGCCACAAGCTCCGCTATGCCCGCAACCCATACGCCAGCCAGTAGGTGGACAGGGTGACGAAGATGAAGAGGAACATCCCCGGCAGTTCATGCCTCCGCATGGCAGGGGCTCTCTCCGGCGCTGGCGGCGAATCCACAAAGGGCACTGTTTTGAAAGTCGCAGGGATTTCAAACTCGCTCAGCTCTGGAAAGGCGCGCTTGAATGCCGCTGCGGTGGAATCACGGTCTGCATGCGTGGCAGCAAAGACCAGCAGCCGCTGACTGCTCTGAAGATGAATGACACCAAACTCCTCGCCCGTGTCATCATCGCGAATCCCACAGGCCACGCTTGGCTCCGGTGCGAAATGGCTCTCCTCCTTTTCAAAAGGCAGCCTTCCGGCTAGCAGGGCTTTCAAAGCGTCATCAAATCGATATTCCAGAATGGTGTGGTGAAAGTCCATCTGATGACTGTAGCGGTCGATGGAATGCATCATCGTTCGTTGCTTGGTATGGAGTGGCAGCCTTCAGCGGCGGATCTCTGGACAGGGACCACTGCCTGCGTAAGCCCACTTGTCCAGCGGGGAAGTTTCATCCCTGTCGCGTCTCTGGCGGCGTAACTGGTGGCAGGGTGTGAAGGAAGCCGGTCCCGCTTGGCCCATCCATCGCCTCACCTGCTGCCGATCCTCTCAGCAATCCCATCCCAGAGGCGGAGGCGGGCGGTGAGGGCTTCGAGGGCGGCGTGGCGGGCTTCGGTTTCGCGCTGGGGGTCTGCTTCGCAGAGCAGCTCGACCATGGTGCGGCCCATCTCGCCGTGTTCGTCGCCATCGAGCTGGATGTGGCGGTCCAGGTAGTAGCGCAGGATTTTGAGGCGGCCGGGGAATTCGGCCTCCAGCCGAGCCACCAGCTCGTGAAACATGGCGGGGATGAGATCCTCCCGCCCGTAGGTGAAGGCGGCGGCGATGACGTGGGGCTTGCCCCCGGCGATCACTTCAAAGGTGTGCCTGACAAACTCCGCCACACAATCCGGCACGCCGCTGGCGGCCAGTGCCTCGTCGATGCCTGCGCCCTGCTGCAGCTGCTGGATGAAGCCCTGCACGGCGGCGGTGTCTGCACCGGCCTCCTGCATGGCCTGCAGGTAGAGCTCATAGTGGCTGGAGGGCGTGCCGTCCGGCGCGCGGTCGCTCTCCTCTCCGAGCACGATTTCATTGACCAGGCGGCGCACCTGATTGTCCCCCACAGGCACCCAGGGCACCTGCACACAGGTGAGCCGCTGCTGCAGAGCTTTGAGCAAAGACATGAAGTCCCACACGGCATACACGTGGCACTCCATGAAATGCGCCAGATCCTCCAGAGAACGCAGCCTGGCGTAGAGTGGATGGCCCAGCAGGGCGGTGCGTGCGGTTTCGATCTCGGCGGCGGTGGTCTTTTGAAACGGGGTCATGGATGCGGGTTGGCTGCTGCTGGTGTGGCGGGATGAGCAGGAGCGGCGGAGCCCCCTGCCTCCCTCTCCATCAGAAAACAAGCGCCCATCTTTACGAAGACCCGGCTTCTTCGGATGCGGCTTCAGCGACTTCAGGCATTTCGCCGGGTGGGCACAGGCACACACGGCGCAGGCGCTGGAGAAACTTCTCCAATTTCTCCAACTTCTCCGCAGGGGTGTACACAGCAGCGCGGGCTCTTGGAGAAACTTCTCGCAACTTCTCCAACTTCTCCGCAGGGGTATGCACACGCACCGCGACCTGCGGTGCGTGCACGCGGCGGGTGGGGCATCAGTCCCAGGTGAAGGTGTAGGTGATGCGCTTGCCCACTTTGGAGCGGATGCAGCACTGGCCTTTCTCGATGAGACGGGGCAGGATCTCGCCGTAGAGGCGGGAGGCGGTGAGGGCGCCACGGCGGCCGCCATGAAGGGCGTAGCGGCGGGTGAGATCGCTGCGGACGATGTCAGCGCTCCTCTGCCCAGGGTGGTCTCCGCTGATCTGTGCCAGCAGCCACTCGGCGGTGTCCTCCACCTCACAGCGGCTGCTGGTGGCCTCCAGCTCCACCAGCGAGTCGAGGCAGGCGTTTTGGTGTGCCTCTGCCAGCGCCAGCACGTCTGGCGTGAGGGTGTAGGGGTCCAAGCGGCGGTCCCTGGCCCACCGGCAGGCCTGGAAGATGACGGCCAGCTTGAGACAGCGGGCGGGGCTCTCGTTCAGGCTGGATAGCAGACTTTCCTCTTTATCGGTATATCCTGGTATGCTTTCGCTGCGCCTGCGGTTGCGCTGCTGCAGGCCGCGCCAGTACTCCCATGCCTCCGGCGTGAAGCTCTGCCGGCCGATCACGCCCTTGAGATGGGTCAGCTCCTCAAACAAGCCCGCCAGGCGGGCGATCTCGGGGCCGTTGAGGGTTTCCGGCCAGTCGATGTAGCGCTCACGGCGGCTGGAGAGGTAGAAGCCAAAGCGCCGCCGCAGGCCGCTGCCAGCCTCCAGCTGATTCAGCCGTGCCACCCCAAAGGTGCTGCCAATGCACAGGCTCAGCGTGGCCTGCGAGATGCTGCGCTCGGCGCTGCCTTCATCGTGCAGCTTGCGCTCGCGCAGGTAGTTCTGTGACCACGGTGCGCCATCGTAGAGCTTCAGGTATCTGGCCGACACCTCGCGCCCATGAGAGCTGGTCTCCCAGGTGCGCAGGATGGTGTTTCCCTCATCCTCAAACTGCAGCCGGTGCGGCTGCACCTCAAAGCTGTCAAACAGCGCAGAGTCGCTGGCATTGCCGTAGAGGAGATCGCAATCCATCAGGATCTTGCGCGCGATCTTTTCCGCCGGAGCAAAGGTGGTGCTCTTGCGCAGGCCGGAGGGTGTGGTGACGAAGTTGTAGATCGTCAGCGGCTTGGTGCCGCCAAAGTCCAGCGTGACGTGCGGCGTGAGCAGCCTGCCGCACAGCGCCAGCACTGGTGCGATGATGAGGCCATCTGGCAGCTCTGACACCTCGCGTACAAAATCTCGATAGTCTGCCAGGATGGAATCCTCAGGGATGGGATGCTCGCGCATTTTTCCATCCGTGGGAATGAGGGAGGGCTCGTCGCTGGCTGGCGGCGGGTGTGCATACCCCTGCGGAGAAGTTGGAGAAATTGGAGAAGTTTCTCCGCTGGCAACCTGCGCCGGGCTTTCTACCGAGGGCGTGCATCCTGCGCTGGGCAGCGGCGGCTGGGGGACAAGCAGCCCTACCTGCGCTGCGTGTGTACACCCCTGCGGAGAAGTTGGAGAAAATGGAGAAGTTTCTCCGCTGGTAACCTGCGCCGGGCTTTCTACCGAGGGCGTGCATCCTGCGCTGGGCAGCGGCGGCTGGGGGACCAGCCGCCCCACCTGCGCTGCGTGTGCATACCCCTGCGGAGAAGTTGGAGAAAATGGAGAAGTTTCTCCGCTGACAGTCTGTGTATGTGTACATCCCCCCGGAGAAGTTGGAGAAGTTGCGGAAGTTTCTTCACTCGCCCGACGGGCGCGCAGGTGGGACCAGTCGGCGGAGGGGCGGAAGGCGGGCAGGGCCATCAGCGCGGCGGTGTCTGCCGAGTGGGTGACGGGCGCAGTCTCCGGCGTGTGGGCCGGATGGGGTGCCGCACTGGCGGCGGAGGCCGCTGCCTCATCCGGCGCAGCCGGTGCTGAAGCTGCGGATGCAGCCGAAGCCGCCGCTGCAGGTGCAGGAGCGGGCTTCATGGAAAAGAGGTCGTCGGTGGTATCGAGTGTGTAGGGCTGGTATTTCATGGCATCATTGGTTTTGAATGTTCTGGGTGAGGATGAGCGTGATTTCATGGCAGGAAGAGGTGGTTGAGGATCTGGGTGCGTTCGGTTTCCGGGAGATGGAAGACATCTCCGAGGTCTTTGCAGGGGGCGGGCAGCCCATGCGCGGTGGCGCAGACGCCAGCGGCCTGCAGGTCGGCCATCCACGAGGCGGCGGCATCGCGGCCCGAGGCATCGTTGTCCGGCACCACATGCACCTGCCGCCCGCACAGGCGCTGCATGAGCCCCGGATCCCGCGCAAAGCGGGAGCTGGCGCTGGTGGCGGCCAGCACGCTCCAGGCGTGCGGCGTGTCCACCAGCAGCATCGCAGCCAGGCCCTCGATCAGGCCCACCGCGCCCTCCACCAGCAGCACGTGCGTCGTGTCCCCCAGCCAGCCCTGACCGATGAAGGCCCCCTGCGATCCGCTCAGATTCCGCGCCTTGATGCGGTCTCCGGCGGCATTGTGCAGCGCCCCGCCATCCAGGCGGCGCACCTGCGCAAAGGTCCCCTCGGTGATGACGAGGCAGCGCTGGTCCTGCACCTGTGCGATGCGCAGAAAGCCGTGCCTGTGCGCGAGGTCCACCGCATCGGGCAGCAGGCCGCGCAGCTTTGACACCGCCAGGATGTCCTCCCGCGAAAGCGGATGAAAATCCGGCCACATCTCCCGCAGCCAGGCGCGATCCTCCGCCGGCGGAGCCGCAGGAGGCGGTGTGTGGCTTTGCGGTGAGGCGCTGCTCAGGGTGGAAGAGCAGGCTGTGTGCGATCTCTCCACACCCTGCGTCCCCTGCCCGCGCTGCGGCCCACGGCTTCCAGACCGGGAGGACGAGGAGGAGCAGGAGGAAAAGGAAGATTTCCCGTTACGGGTGGGCGGTGGTGCATCCAGCAGGTAACCCACCGGACGTGTGGCGGTGGTGGCGGCGCTGCGCAGCTTTTGGCGAAGCACGTTTTCCCGCCAGGGCGGTCGGCAGCCCTCATTCCAGCGGCGGAGCAGAGGCAGCGCCTCCTGCTCCGGGAGGTCAAAGCCACGCACCAGCGCCACGGCGGCGCTGAAGGCGGCGGTGTGCCCGCCCTGCCTGGAGACGGACACCGGCATGCGGGAGAGATAGGCGCTGGCGCGCTCGAGCACCGTCTTCATGAGCGGTCCTCCTGGGTCTGGGTGTCTGGGCAATGTGTGTTTTTCATGTTATGTGTCTTTGATGTTTTGATTTGGTATCTACTGGTAGTTCACAGCACCCTGTGCGCACGGAGGCGCGGCGTGGTGCGTGTGTGTTTTTCACGGACTCTCCTGGCAGGCGGGGCGGGCCTGTACGGGTCCGGTGCCGCCTGCATCCATCGGTTGCGTCGCCGAGTTCTTCACTGCCGCTCCGCTGTCATCCCTGCGGCGTCCGTGTTCTTCACACCGGCAGCATCAGGAACACAAAGCCGGTTGGGATCACTTTGAGGAAAGTCAAATGCATTCGTGGTATAAAGTGATTTTTCATGACAGTACTGGAAAGCGCGAGGGCGCATTGGGACTGCGGTCGCGCAGATGCGAGGCGCAAGCCTGCATCGGAGCTGCCGCTTTCGGGCGTCTCGTGGTTTGCGGGGGCTGATTGGCACGCGGGTGCCATTAACCTCGCGGGAAATGCAGAGATGCTGCCTGAGGGTATCTTGTGGTATCCGGCAGCCGTCCGGCTTTCGGAAAGCGGTAGCTGCGGTCGTTCCTCCCTCCGCGACCGCACTCCAAATTCATCCGCTCCCATGCGGAAGCCGCTGGATGTGGCGGAGCTGCAAGGAATAACGCGGAGCTGCATTCTCCTGCGGAGTGCTGCGGACTAAAGTCCGCGCTCCCCTCTACTTCCCGTGCGCCAGCACGACGCGGAAGCCGAGGGTGTTGCGGCGGGCGTCGGAGGGGACGGGGGTGCGGGCGGAGGAGAGGAGCTCTTCCTGCGTGGAGGAGCGCCAGTTGCCGCCACGGGTGGTGCCCAGCACGGGGCGGGCGGGCTCGTCAGGCTTGGCGGGGGGCGTGGGGGCGTAGTCGGTGTCCACCCATTCGGAGACGTTGCCGCCGAGGCCGTAGATGCCACGCTCATTGGCGCGCTGTGCGGCCACGGGGGCCAGGAAGGGGAACTTGTCCTCGTAGCCGGGGATGGTGTTTTCCAGGCTGGCTTTGCGTGCGGCGTTCATGTCAGCCAGATTTTCCACGTCTTCTGGCGGCGGCCAGTCAAAGCCCCAGGGGTAGATGCCACGGATGCGGCTGTTGCGCTCCTCGGGCGTGCTGCCGCGCTCCAGCGGCAGGCCCACGGCGCGGCTCCATTCCTCGTCGGTGGGCAGGCGGTAGAGATCCTTGGCTCCGATCAGGCCGGCATTGCGCTCGCGCTCGGTCAGCCAGGCGCAGAAGGCGCGGGCCTCGGCGCGGTCCACGCCCACCACGGGCACGGTGCCAGCGCCGCCTTTGTTGCCGGCATCCAGCCGCATGGGGCGGCGGGCCTGGGTGGCCTTGCAGTACTCCATGTAGTCGCGGTGGCGGGTTTCCCAGGCGGAAAACATCACGTCTCCCAGCGGCACCAGGTTCATGCCCAGGCTGTTGGCCTTCCACTGGCGGCCAAAGGTCACGGCCTTGCGCGTCTGCATGTCGGCAAAGAGCTCTGACTGCTCCCCTTCCCGCACCTCGCCCTCCAGCACCACATCGGCAAAGCCCTCCTCCCGCAGCTCAAACTCCACCGGCCCCGTGCGCACGCGCGGGAGCTCCAGCGGCGTCTCTCCCAGAAACTCGTCATGCTGATACACGCGCACCTTTTCCGGCTGGCTCTGCACGATGACGCTGCCGTAGGTCTGCCGCTCCACACGCAGGTGAAAGGCGCGCCAGTTTTTGTCCTCGGCCTGGTCTCCCCGGTCCGTGTCCTTGGCATCCGGCATGTCATCGGCGGAGGGCTGGCCGCTTTCCACAAAGTAGAAGGGCTCCACCTCGTAATGATGCTCCTGGCTGAGGAAGGCCTCGCTGCGGTCGCGGTCCGTGAGCCAGTAGCGGAAGGCCTCGGCATCGCTGTCTGGCACCACGACGAGATACGCGCTGTCCTGGTCCTTGCCGCGCTGGTAGCGCACCACCTTGCCCTCAAAGGAACGACCGGTGGCTTCGAGGAAGCGTTTGAAATACTTCATCTCCACGGGCTCGGCGCTGATGTGGCCGCCCGCGCCGGGCTTGAAGACCATGCCCAGGCTGTTGAGCCAGCGCTCCCCTTTCTGCGGCAGGCGGGAGGGCTCCAGCTTCAGGTCAAAGACGGCCGGTTTGTCGTCAGAGGCGATGTGCTCTATCTCCACCTGCTTGTAGCCCGGCAGGCGCAGCTGGTAGATGACGGGCACGCCCTCGGCGGGGTTCAGCTCCAGCGGTGTGACGCCCAGCTGGTCCTCCCCGGCAAAGACGGTGGCCCCGGCGGGCTGGGTGATGATCTTGAGATGCGGCACCGTGTTGCTCATGGCCATGAGCGTGCGCGTGCGGCGGTTCTGCGCCAGCCACATGCCAAAGCCCACCGCCAGCAGCAGCGCTGCGGAGCCGATGGCCACCCACGTCCACATCGTACGGCGGGAGGAGGGCAGCGGCTGGCCGCGCAGGGCCAGCGCCATCTCCCGTGCGCTGATAAAGCGGCCCCGGGCCTGCGGTGCGCACGCCGTGCACACCACATCCTGCAGCCTGCGCCACGACTCCAGCCGCGAGCCCGTCTCCGTGCACGAGGGCAGATCCGGGAAGTCCAGCCGGTCCTTTCCCGTGCTGGCCTCATACAGCACCATGCCGAGAGAGAAGATGTCAGACGCTGCCGTGCCCGGCCCCTCCGGAGCCACAAAGCCCTCCGTGCCCACAAAGCTGCGCTGCCCCAGCAGCGCCACCAGGCCGATGTCCGCCAGACGGCACACACCGTCGATGAAGATGAGGTTGGAGGGTTTGACGTCGCGGTGGATGAGCTTGTTGCGGTGCAGGTAGTCCAGCCCCTCGGCGATGCTGACGCCAAACTGGATGCACTGCTCTGCCGTCACGCATTTGTCCCGCTTCATCTGCAGGCCCAGGGTGTGCGGCAGGTAGGTGTCTGCCTGAATGTCGCGGCCCTTTTCCAGGTCATCGGCCAGCTCCATCACGTAGTAATAAAAGCCCTCCTGGTCATTGCGGCCCACCTGCAGGATGGGCACCAGCGCCTCGTGGCGGCGGGAGATGGGCTCAAAGCGCTTGATCGCCTCAAACTCGCGCTCAAAGGAGTCCGGCCTGTCGTAGTCCTCCCGCCACACCACCTTCACCGCACGCAGCATGCCGGTGACACTGCGCGCCATCCACACCTCCCCAAAAGCCCCGCGACCGATGAGACGAAGCGTCTCGTGATCTCGGATGTCAGGCGCTGTGCGTGGCTTGGGCTGCATGGGCGGGGCTGGGGTGCCTGATTACACCGCAGTGGGAGACGGAGGTCAAGGGGACAAGAATCTTCCTCTCCCTCTCGGAAAGGGAGGAGGAGTAAGAGTAGGAGGAAGAGGAAGATCTGAGCCGCGAATGATCTGGATCTTCTCACCGCCACAGACCACGGCGGCTGGAGGACCAGCCGCCCTACCTGCGCCGGGCCTGCAAGCGCCCAGCGCGAGAAGGTAGGGAGGGCTGTCCCCAGCCCTCCGCCTTCGGAGCCCGGCGTGTGCGTGAAACCCACCGCCCCTCGATCCGGTCATCCTTCTCTTCCTCCTACTCCTCCTCTTCCTCTCGGAAAGGGAGGAGGAGGAAGAGGAAGATCTGAGCCGCGAATGAGCGAGCCGTTTCCGGCCAACCACTGCAAACGATTGCAAACCATCGCAAACCGAACAGGCTTGCGACACGCAATGATCGAGGACGATTCAGGCTCGCGCCCGCCGCCTCACGGCGCGCTCTTGATGCGCAGCAGCACGCGCTCGCCCATGGTGGCCAGGGTTTCCATGCGGCCTTTGAGGGGGGAGTTTTCGGCTTCGCAGTGCTTCACATCGCGGTTCAGGAAGACGCAGAGCACGCTGGGGTACTTGCTGGCAAACTCCCTGGCCCCGGCGGCTCCGCGCAGCATGTGCAGCGGCGGGTGCGGGGTGAAGTAGGGCTGCACCTGCTCGGCGGTGGAGGGGAAGAAGATGACCCCCTGCGGCATGCTGCCGGTGTAGTACGTCACCGCACGGGCGATGAAGCTGGAGGTGATGACCGGCTCTCCGGGCAGGCGCTGCTTCATGGCCTCTGCGGCGATGCCTTCGGTGGAGGAGTAGAGGCGCACCTTGTCGTCCACGCCATACTGCATCATGAGGATGATCACCACCGTGACGCCCACCGTGCTGCCAGCCCAGGCCACAAAGCGCTGCTTGAGCATGAAGACCATCGGCACGGCGATGAAGGCCACCAGCACAAAGATCAGCGGCGTGAGGTCCTTGATGAAGAGGTTGCTGTCCTTGGGCAGCATCAGGGTGATGATGCTGGCCGCCAGCAGCACCAGCACCACCTGCAGCACGGAGAGGGAGGAGGCCAGGATGCGCTCCCCTTTGGTGCGGAAGCCGCCGCCGATCCACTGGTCCAGCAAATGGCCGCAGATGAGCGCCAGCGTCACAAACAGGAAGAAGGTGTAGGTGGGCAGCTTGCTGTTGCAGATGGTGAAGAAGATCAGATTGGGCACAAACCAGCACACCAGGAAGAGGATGCGGCGGTCGGTCTTGGTCTCCTTGACGGTGCGCACGATGGCGGAGATCAGCAGCGGGATCCACGGCAGGCTGCCTGCCACCAGGATCATGATGTAGTACCACCAGTGGTTGCTGTGCTTGTGCTCGGCGCTGGTCAGGCGCTCCCAGTTTTCATGCACAAAGAAGCGGTGCCAGTACTCCATGCCATATTTGGCAAACATGGTGGCATACCACGGCACGGCGATGACCACCCAGGCCAGCAGGCCCAGCACCAGCCCCTTGCCACGCCAGGGGGAGCGCGTCTTCGTCAGCCACAGGTAGCAGATGGAGCCCAGGGTGGGCACCAGGATGCCCACGGGCCCCTTGGTCAGCATGGCAAAGGCGGAGGCCACAAAGTGCAGGATCAGCCACTTGTCCCGCTTGTCCTCCTCATTAATGGCCAGCCACAGGCAGAAGACGGAGGCGCTGATGCACAGGGCCAGACAGATGTCCGTGAGCATGAGGCGGGACATCACGCAGTACTCCACGCCCGAGGCCAGCACCACGGCGGCGCAGAAGCCCGCACGTGCGGAAAACATCCGGCGGCCAAACCACCACGTCAGCAGCACCAGCAGCGTGGCCGCTGCGGCGGAGGGGGCGCGGGCGGCGAAGTTGCCACCACCAAAGATCTTCCACGCCAGCATGGACTGCCAGTAGAAGAAGATGGGCTTTTCAAACTGCCGCTCGCCAAAGATCGTGGGCGTCAGCCACTCATTGCGCTCCACCATCTCCTTGGTCGTCTCGGCGTAGAAGGGCTCGTCCGGATCGATCAGCGGCAGATGCCCCAGCCGCAGCCAGAAGAGGACGGAGCAGAGGGCGATGAGGGTGAAGAACTGGGCGCGTAGGTTCATCAGGCGTGGGTGTTGGGAATGAAAATCTCTTCGTCGCGCGCGTAGGCGCAGAAGCGGGTGCTGCTGAGGTAGAGCTGCGTCTCGTGGCACTCGATGGCCGCCAGCTTGCGGGCTTTTTGCTGGAGGGTCAGGTTCAGGGTCAGGCCGGAGGCCTCCGGGCAGAACCAGCGGCGGTGGATCAGGTAGTCCCACTGCCGCAGGGTCAGGCCGGCACGTCTCCGCGCCTCCATCACCAGCTCGTAGGAGCCGCCGTGGTCGGGGTGGTTGTCATCCTGGGAGGGCACCACCAGCAGGGTGGGGCGAAAGCTTTGCAGATCCGCCACATGCAGGTCCAGCGTGCGGGCATCCCGCTGCTCCCAGAGGCGTGTCAGGCCCTGATCCGGCAGGCCGTAGAAAATGGCGGCATCCACCGGCAGGCCCAGCGTCTGCACAGAGCGCTGCGCCTCCAGCCGTCGCCGTGCGCCCCAGCGCCTGCGGCAGTCGTCATCGATGCTCCAGCGCTGCTCCACATAGCGCTGCGGCCAGGGGTTGTTGTCCCCGTCGGTTTGAAAGACCACCCGCACCTGCGCCCCTGCGGCCACCGCCAGCTGAATGAGCCCCCCGCAGCCCAGGGCCTCATCGTCCGGATGAGGGGCAAAGACCAGCACGCGATCCTGGGAGGTGAGCGTGGTGGAGGCGGGCATTTTAAGTGATTCGGGCAAAAGGAGAAAGGCGGAAAAGGGCGCTTCCTAAACCGGCTTCGTCTTACGCGCCAGATGAATTGTTGGTTGGTGGATTTTCCAGTTGGACAGCCTGCCGGAAACCGTGGAAGATTGCCAGCCCTTTATTTCCATGCAGGCCGCCAGCCCGAATCCCAACCCGTCGTGCAAGATCGCCGCGCTCATCCCGGCCTACCGTGAAGCCGCAGCCATCGCAGACGTGGTCGCGCGCACCCTTCCCCAGGTGGACCTGACGCTGGTGGTGGACGACGGCTCTCCGGATGACACCGCCGCTCTGGCCCGCCAGGCCGGGGCCGAGGTCATCGTGCACACCGTGAACCAGGGCAAGGGCGCCGCCATGAAGACCGGCATGAAGACCCTGGCCGAGCGCGGCTACGACTACATCATGCTCCTGGACGGCGACGGCCAGCACGCGCCGGAGGAGATCGCCCGCTTCACCGCCCTGGCCCGCGCAGGCACCGCCTACGTGGTCTTGGGCAACCGCTTTGAAAACGTCAAGGGCATGCCCGTCGTGCGCCGCTTTGTGAACAGCCTGATGTCCAGCATCATCAGCAATGCCTGCGGCGTCCGCATCCCGGACACCCAGTGCGGCTTCCGCCTCATCCGCTCCTCCCTCGTGACGTACATCATGGGCAGCAGCGACCACTTTGACTTTGAGACCGAGATGCTCCTCCTCGCCAGCCGCGCCGGATTCACCATCCAGAGCGTGCCCGTGAGCACCATCTACGGGGCCGAGAAGACCAAGATCCGCCCCGTGCAGGACACCATCAAGTTCATCAAGCTCATGCGCCGCTGGCAGAAGCAGGCCGGCACCTTCCCGGCTGCTCCGAGCGCCAATCTGCGCGAGGCCGGTGCGGAGAAGTAAATCGCGCCAGTCCGGTTGCCTGAAATGCTTCAGGCCATTTCGTTGATGGTTTTGCGAAAACGCGCCAAGGCGATGGCAAAGAAAGCCGCGCCGATGCCGATCAGCACCAGAAACTGCGGCCACACCACACTCAGGCCGGCCCCACGAAACAGCACCGCCTTGCCCAGCGACACGAAATGAGTCGTCGGCGCGAAGAGCATCAGATGCTGCACCACAGCCGGCATGCTTTCACGCGGGGTGAAGCCGCCTGAAAGCAGCTCCATCGGCAGCAGGATGAGCACCGCGAGAATCCCAAACTGCGGCATGGAGCGCGCCATCGTGGCCATGAAAATCCCCATCGAGGTCGTGGCAAAAAGATGCAGCGAGGCACCGACAAGAAAGAGCGCAGCGGAACCTTCGACCGGCACGCGCAAAATCCCCTGCACCACCACGAGCAGGGCAATCGTCGCCGCAGTCAGCACCACCAGCCCCATGGACCAGATTTTGGCGACCATGATTTCAAATGGCGTGACAGGCATCACCAGCAGATGCTCAATGGTCCCGTGCTCGCGTTCGCGGATCAGCGCCGCACCGGTCAGGATGATGGAAAGCATCGTCACATTGTTGATGACCTCCATCAGGGCGCCGAACCAGGACTGCTCCAGATTGGGATTGAAACGCTCACGCAGCACCAGATCCACCCTCGGCGCGGAACTGCTGCGGTAATGCGCGACGAATTCATTGACCTCGTCGGTGATCATCTGCTGCACATAGCTGCTGCCGGTGAAGGCCTGCGTCATGCGGGTGGCATCCACATTGAGCTGGAGGCGCGGCGACTTGCCCGCCAGCACGTCCCGCTGAAAATCCGGCGGTATGTCGATCACAAAGGTGTAGTCGCCGTTGTCCATGCCCGCATCCATCTCAGAGAGCGAAATCATGACCGGGGGGCTGAAGCGCGGCATGGAAAACGCCGAGGCGATCCGCGCCGAAAGCGGCGAGCCATCTTCGTCCACAATGGCGATGGGGGCCTTGTGCAGCGTGTCCGGCATGGCCGTGGCGGCCACGTAGATCGAGACCGTGAAGGTGTAGGCGATCAGCACGAGCATGACAGGATCTCGCGCCAGGCTCCAAAGCTCCTTGATCCCAAGCCGGTAGATGTTGGTGGCAAATGGCATGGTCAGGCATCCTGTTTTTTCAGCAGCACGATGGACAAGCCAAGGATGAACACCACCGCCGCCACCAACGGCCAGAAGGATTGGTGCAGGCTGGAGAAGCCCAGGGCTTTGTTGAACACACCGCGGCTGATGTTGAGAAAATAGGTGGCAGGCTGAATCCGGCCGATGAAAAGACCGCCCCCCTCCAGCGAAGACACCGGATTCAAGAGCCCGGCAAACTGCACAACCGGTATGATGGTGCCGATGAGAGTGACGAAGATGGCCGCGATCTGGCTGCGCGTGAAAGTGGAGCAGAACAAACCCAGACCAGTCGAAAACACCACAAACAGCAGCGCCGCCAGGGCGAAGGTCGGAAGACTGCCTTTGAGCGGCACGCCAAAAACCGTGACGGCCAGCAGCGTGAGCAGCCCGAAATTCAGCATGGCCAGCAGCACATAGGGCAGTTGTTTGCCGAGCAGAAATTCACTGCGCGTGACCGGGGTGACGTAGAGGTTGATGATCGACCCCAGCTCCTTTTCACGCACGACAGACAGAGCGGCGAGCATCGCGGGAATCATCAGCAGGAGCATCGGGATCACCGACGGCACCATGGATGGCAGGCTGGCCACATCAGGGTTGTAGCGGTAGCGCGTCTCGATTCCGGCCGGACCGGTCCCGGCATTCTGACCCAGCCTGCGCTGCGAGACATCCAGCAGCCAGCTCTGATGCATGCCATGCACATACGCCTGCACCGTCTCGGCGCGAGCAGGCATGGAGCCGTCCACCCAGGCTGCGATCTGCACGGGAGAGCCGCGCTCCAGGTTTCTGGCAAAGTTGGGAGGGATCTCGATGGCCAGCGCAAGCTCGCCAGAACGCATCCGCTGGTCCAGATCTGCATAGCCGGTGATCGGCGGACGTTCGATGAAGTAGCGCGAACCCGACAAGTTGAGCGCATAGTTCTGGCTCAGGCCGGTCTGGTCACGATCCAGCACGGCATAGGTCAGGTTTTCCACGTCCAAGCTCATGCCATAGCCAAAGACGAACATCAGAATCACCGATCCGAGCAAGGCCATGGTGGCGCGAACCGGATCGCGCTTGAGTTCCAGCGCTTCACGCAGGCTGTAGCTCCATGCGCGCCGCCAGCTGAACACTTTCCGGCTGGCGCGCGCGGCCGGTGCCATCGGAAGCGCCGGTGTCTCCACCTCCACGGCAGACGTCTGAACTCCCTGCGGGTCGCTTTCCTTCAAATAGCCGATGAACGCATCTTCCAGCGAGGCAGCGCCACGCCTGCGGACGAGCTCGGCGGGAGAATCCGTGGCCAGCACTCTGCCCGCATTCATCAGCGAGATGCGGTCACAGCGCCCGGCTTCGTTCATGAAATGCGTGGAGATGAAAATCGTGACCTGATCATTGCGGGAGAGATCGATCATCAGCTGCCACAGGATGTCCCGGGCGATGGGGTCCACGCCCGAAGTAGGCTCGTCCAAGATCAGCAGCTCCGGCTTGTGCACCATCGCCACGGCGAGCGACAGGCGCTGGCGGATGCCCAGCGGCAGGCTGTCTGGCATGGCATCCAGCAGCGATGCCAGGCCAAAGCGCCGGGTCATCTCAGCGACACGCGCAGGAATCTCCACCTCCGGCACCGAAAACAGCCGTGCGTGCAGCACGAGGTTCTGCTCCACCGTCAGCTCCGAATACAACGAGAACCCCTGCGACATGTAGCCGACGCGCCGTCGCGTCGTGATGTCCTTGGGATCGACCTCATGCCCCAGCAGCGTCGCACGCCCCTCGCTCGTCGGCAGCAGGCCGGTCAGCATCTTCATCGTGGTGGACTTGCCGCAGCCGTTTGACCCGATGAAGCCGAAGATTTCACCGCGCCGAATACGAAAGCTGACATGATCCACCGCAGTGAAGCTGCCAAACCGCCGGGTGAGGTCCGTGGCTTCGATGGCAATCTCTGCGCTGGCATCGGCAGTGAGCGGCGGAATCGAAACCTCACGGTGGCCGCGCTGCAGCTCCTCAGGCAGCAAGGCAATGAACGCGGCATCGAGCGACTCCTTCTGGGAGCGAGCCAGCAGCTCTGCAGGCGTGCCTGTGGCCAGCACCCGGCCCGCATTCATGGCCACCAGCCAGTCAAAACTCTGCGCCTCCTCCATGTAAGCCGTGGCGACTATCACGCTCATGCCGCTGCGCTCGTCCCGGATGTGCTGGATCAGCTCCCAGAACTGCGCCCGCGACAACGGGTCCACACCGGTTGTAGGCTCATCGAGAATCAACAGATCGGGATCGTGAATCAACGCGCAGCACAAGCCCAGCTTCTGCTTCATCCCGCCGGACAGCTTCCCCGCCGGACGTGACAAAAAGGGCAGCAGCCCGGTGCTGCGCGTCAGTTCGTCAATGCGGTGGCGGCGCTCGGCCGCATCGTGCCCGAAGAGCCTGCCAAAGAACTGCAGATTCTCCTCCACCGACAGCGTGGGATACAGATTTTTGCCAAGCCCCTGCGGCATGTAGGCGATGTGCGGGCAGACCTGCTCTCGATGGCGCACCCCAGCCATGTCGCCGCCGAGAACCTCGACGCGCCCCTGCTGCACTTTGCGTGAACCTGCCATCAGCGCCAGCAGGCTGGATTTGCCCACGCCATCCGGGCCGATCACCCCCACCATCTGTCCTGCAGGCACATCCAGTGTGACGCCGGCAAGAGCGATGGTTTTGCCGTAGTCCAGACTGACATCCGTCAGGCGGGCGACAGACTCGGAGCTGGACTGCACCGGGCTCATTGCGGCACCTTGACGGCCAGGTTCGCCGGCCACTCCGCTTTCGCGTCGAGTTTGATCCACGCCACTCCCGGCAGGCCTGTCTTGACCAGCTTCAGGTTCTTTTGCAGCAGCGGGCGCGCGAACTGCGCTTTGACGCGAAACATCAGCTTCTGCCGCTCGCTCGCTGTTTCCACCGTCTTGGGTGTGAATTGGGCGACACTGGCCACATAGGACACCTGCGCCGGGATCACATATTGCGGCGCAGCGTCCAGGATCACACGCACTTCGCTGCCCAGCGCCACTTTGCCAACTGATGTCTCGGGAAGAAAAAAGGTCAGATAGACATCGCTTAGATCGACCAGATTGAGAACCTTGCCGCCGGAGGCCAGAACCTCGCCGGGTTGTGCCACGCGGTACTGCACACGGCCTTCACGCGGGGACTTGAGCTGGCAGTCCAGGATGTCCGCCTCGATGCTGGCGGTGGTCGCCTTGCCAGCAGTCACAGCGGAGCTGGCCCCTATGACCTGGGCTTCCGCTGCCTTGATCGCCGCCTGGGCGGCGGCCTCCTGGGCTTTCGCAGCCGTCACCGCAGCCTCGGCACCATTCAATCTGGCAAGATCATCGTCGTTTTCCTGCATGGATATCGCTCCGCTGGCAGCCAGCGCCTTGGTGCGCGCAAAACGGCTCCTGGCGGCTCCCAGCTCTGCCTGGCGCTGGGCGGTCGCGGCCTGCGCAGCAAGCAGGTCGCTCTGCCGTGCGGCCACCTGGGCCTCGGCACTGGCGACTGCGGTGACGGCCTGCTGAAGCTGGGCTTTCGCCGCGTCGCACTGCGCATTGAGCACATCCACCTGCATCTGCGCCAGCAGCTGCCCGGCCTGCACAAAGTCCCCCTCGTCCACCAAGATATTCTGCACACGTCCGGCCAGCTTGGTGGCGATGTCGATCTCCGTGGCTTCCACGCGCCCGTTTCCGCTGACAAAGCCAGGGCCGGGCCCTGAAGGTTTTAATTCGATCCACAGCACGCCCGCAATCACGACCACCAGGACAGCCATGACCGCCGCAACCCAATGGCGCTTGAGAAGAAACATCATGTCCTTTCCCGAGCCCCCGCTTGCCTGAACTGCAGGTGAAACGGATGCGCTTTCGGGAGCAGGCGGTGTCATGTGTGTCGATAGATTGGAATGCTCACAAAATCCACCTTGTTCCAAGCCACTAAACTGCTCATTCATGCGCCATTCTTGCAGCCGAATGACAGCCCTCATCCCAGTCTTTCAGGAGTGAACGGCCTGATGCCGGCGAGCTTTGATCCGGGCGCAGTCTGCATCGGCCCCATGGCTGCGCAGGCGTGGCGGATTCCCCGCAAGCGCTGTCGAGGCACACGGACATTTCGCCCGACGCCATGCAGGCAGCGCACTGCATCTGCCCGCCTTTTCAGGAAGAAGCACGCAGCAGACATCCGCACGTGCAGGCAAATATTATTCTACGCCCGGCGGGGAGTTTGCAGGCGTAGAGTGCAAGATGCGGCGGGGCTGTGGCGTTCGCCTCATCCCCCCAAAGAGCATGCCCGGCCTCCCCTGCGAAAGGTTAAAATCGCATTGAAGCCGGGCGCGTGCTCACGATGATTTGATTTCCATCCTCTTCCCAACTCCATGCACCACCGACCCCGCCCCTCCTATGGCCGCCTGCTGGCCGCCACGCTGGCCCTGACCGGAATCTCCCAGGCGAATGACTGGACCAACTGGCGCGGCCCGCTCCAAAACGGCGTGAGCCTTGAGCATTACACCAAGGCTGGAAAGCTGGACGAAAAGCCCGCCTGGAGCGCCCCCATCCGCAGCCGTGGCACACCCGTGGTGGTGGATGGCAAGGTCATCCTCTGGGGCTACAAAGGTGAAACCTCCGATCTCATCGAGCTGATCAGCTGCCTCGATGCCAAGACCGGCAAGATCCTCTGGCAGCACGAGATCCCCGACTACCTCAGCGACTCCATCTACAACCGCTACGCCATCGGCGCCCCCACCGTCGATCCTGAGACCAAGCGCATCTACCTGACCAGCAATGCGGGCAATTTCCTCTGCTATGAGCTGGACGGCACCAAGGTGTTTGAGATTCCGCTCATGGAAGAATACGGCCGCATGACCTTCCCGAACTCCCGCGTGGGCAGCCCGGTGATCGAGGGCGAGTTCGTCATCATCCACTTCATCTTCTCCAACTGGGGCGCCGACGGCCCTGCCGCCGACCGTGTGTACGGCTTTGACAAAAAGACCGGCGAACTGGCCTGGTGGACCCTCCCCGGCGTGAGCCCGCCCGTGGACAGCTCCTTCTCCACCCCCGTGCTGGAAACTCGCGACGGCAAGCGCGTGGCCTACTTCACCACCGGCTGCGGCAACATCGTCTGTGTGAACACGCACAACGGCAAGCCCTACTGGAAGATGCCCATCTGCAAAAACGGCGTGAACCCCTCCGTGGTCCTGCACAAGGGCAACCTCATCGCCATTCATGGAGACGAGAACGTGGACAACTCCGAGAAGGGCCGCATGGTCTGCATCAAGCTCCCTGAGAAGCTCACCGCCCCGGTGCCGCCTGCTCTCGAAGCCACCACGCTGGAGCCCAGCGCAGAAGTCTGGCGCAACCCCATCGGCGCCACCAGCAGCTCCCCTGTCATCGTGGGCGACGTGATCTATCAGCTCACCGACGGTGCCGAGCTCTACGCCATCGACGCCAACACCGGTGCCGACCTCTGGAAGCTCAAGCTCAGCAACGCCAACCTGCACTCCTCCCCTCTCTACGTGGACGGCCTGCTCTACTGCCCCATGCTTGATGGCAAGCTGGTGGTGGTGAAGCCCGGCAAGACCTCCGGCGAAGTGGTGCAGGAGATCAAGCTCGGCGAAAACGTGCAGTGCCTCGGCGCCCCCACCGTGTGCGACGGCACCCTCTACGTGACGACCACCGAAGCCTTCCACGCCTTCCCGATCCCAAACAAGGGCATCAAGACGGACGCCGCCCCCGTGGTGGAAATGCCCAAGGCCGGCAAGGCCGTGGCGCTGCAGATCATCCCGGCTGAAACCGTGATCATGACCGGCCACAAGCAGTCCTTCCGCGTGCGCAGCGTGGACGCAGCAGGCTTCCTGGTGAATCCCGACGTCAAAGGCGTGAAGTGGGAAAGCTTCATCCCCCCGACCGCCAAGGTGAAAGCCACGATGGACGGCAAGTTCAACGACGCAGGCGAGCTCGTCGTGGCCCCTGACGCCAAGTCCAGCGCAGGCGCCTTCAAGGCCACCGCTCCGGACGGCACCTTTGGCACCATCCGCGGCCGCGCCCTGCGCAACCTGCCGCTGGTGGAAAACTTTGACGAATACGACCTCAAGGACGAGCAGCCCACGGAGAAGATCATGTTTGCCTACCCGCCCCTTCCCTGGATCGGCGCACGCTTCAAATTCGACGTCCGCGAAATCGTCGGCGCTCCTGGCAACAAGGTCTTTGCCAAGACCTTCGACCGCCTGCTCTTCCAGCGCGCCACCGTCTTCGTGGCCCCCTCCAACCTCTCCAACTACTCCATGCAGGCAGACGTGATGACGGACGGCAGCGCCCGCTCCAAGTCCGACATCGGCCTCATCAACCAGCGCTATCTCATCTGCGTCCGTGGCAATGCCGGCAAGCTGGAGGTCAGCTCCAACCCCGAGCGCCTCAAGCAGGAAGTGCCCTTCAAGGTCGTGGCCAACACCTGGTACACCCTGAAGACCAAGGTGGACGTGGCCAAGGACGGCAGCGGTGTCATCATGGCCAAGATCTGGGACAAAGCCCAGCCCGAGCCCGCCGCCTGGACCATCGAAGTGAAGGTGCCCCGCGCCCACAAGAACGGCTCCCCTGGCATTTTCGCCCTGACGCCGATGAACCAGAAGCGTGTGTATCTCGACAACCTGAGCGTCACCCCGAACTGATCCGCCGCCCTTTCAAACCCAACTGCTTTCAACGTCATACATGAGAACGAAACTCACACCCATCCTCGCTGCGGCTCTGGCTGCCACAGCAGCCCTGAACGCCGCCGACTACACACAGTGGGGTGGCGGCAACACCCGCAACATGGTGTCTGACGAAAAAGGTCTGCCCACCGACTTCAACCCCGGCAAGAAATACGGCCCCAAGGCCGCGCCGAAGGTAGCCGGACGCCTCCGCCCCAACGCCCAGGACGCCAACAAGGCCCCTGGCGCCGAGGACATCGACATGAGCACCACCAAGAACTGCCTCTGGGTGGCCAAGCTGGGCTCCCAGACCTACGGCACCCCCATGGTCGCCAACGGCCAGGTCTTTGTGGGCACCAACAATGAGTCCCCCCGCGACCCCAAGAGCGTTGGCGACCGCGGCATCATGATGGTGTTTGATGAGTACACCGGCCAGTTCAAATGGCAGATGGTCTCCCCCAAGATGGGCAGCGGCAAGGTCAATGACTGGGAATACCTCGGCATCTGCGCCAGCCCCACCGTGGTGGGTGACAAGGCCTACGTGCCCAGCAACCGCTGCCAGATCGTCTGCCTGGACGTCAAAGGCATGTCCAACGGCAACCAGGGCATGCAGGACGAAGGTGCCTTCATGGCTCCTCTGGACAAGGACGGCAAGCCCACCGCCCCGCTTACCCCTGGCGATACCGATGCCGACATCCTCTGGGTGTACGACATGTACAAAGAACTCGGCGTCTTCCAGCACAACGCCACCGCCGGCTACCCGCTGGTGATCGATGGCAAGGTCTTCGTTCCCACCTGCAACGGCGTGGACTGGACCCACACCAACATCCCCGCCCCGAACTCCCCCAGCTTCATCATGCTGGACGCTGAGAACGGCACCCTCCTCGGCGAAATGGACCACGTGGCCTCCGAGCGCGTGCTGCACTGCTCCTGGTCCTCCCCCAACTCCGTGGATGTGGACGGCAAGAAGCAGATCGTCTTCGCCGCCGGTGACGGCTGGGTGTACTCCATGGCCCCGGAAACCCACAAGGACGCTGAAGGCCTGGACATCCTGAACGAAAACTGGCGCTATGACGCCAACCCGCCCGAGTATCGCAAGAACTCCGCTGGCGAGCCCATCAAGTACGTCGAATACGACGGCCCCAGCGAGATCATCGCCACCCCCACCATCGCTGATGGTCTGGTGTATGTGAACATCGGCCAGGACCCCGAGCACGGCGAAGGCGTCGGCTGCCTGAGCTGCATCGACCCCAAGGGCAAAGGCGATCTCACCGGCAAGGCCCTCTGGACCTTCAAAGGCATCGAGCGCACCATCTCCACCCCTGCGGTGAAGGACGGCCTCGTCTATGCTGCTGACTACACCGGCCGCGTCTTCTGCCTCGACGCCAAGACCGGCAAGGAGTACTGGAAATTCGACACCAAAGGCCACATCTGGGCCAGCCCGCTGGTCGCTGACGGCAAAGTTTGGATCGGCAACGAAGAAGGCGAACTCTTCATCCTCGCCGAAGGCAAGGAGCTCAAGGAACTCGGCACCATCGAATTCCCCTCCCCGCTGCTCAGCTCCGTCGTGGCCGCCAACGGCGCCCTCTACGTGACCACCCACACCCACCTCTACTGCTTCAAAGAAGGCGCCAAGACGCCCGAGGCGAAGTAAGGAGAAGGCCACATAAAGTTCATCCCCAAAGGCGGACCGGAAACGGTCCGCCTTTTTTGTCACCGTCCTTCCGTAAACCGCAGGTAATACCCATCCGGTGCCAGCACACGAAAGTCCCTCACGCCCCAAGGGCGCATGACAATGCCGGTGGTCACGGGCCAGCCTTTGTCTTTGAACTTTACGGTGGCGGCGTAGGCTTTCTCAATGTCCGCCACCACGATGCCGATCTCGATGCCCACCCCCATGCCGCTGCCGGTCACCTTGCCATGAGAAGGATGCCCCGGGCCCAGTGCGCGGGATCGATGAAGATCAGCTCCGCATGCTCTGACTGGGCCTGAATGTAGCCTGGCTTGCGATACGTGACCTGAAAGCCGGCCACAGTGGCGAAGAAGGCCTCGTAGTCCTCCGTCCTCTTCGTGCCAGTTCCATGAAGACAAAGCCCGGCTTGCGCAGGGAGGGCGCGACTTTGGCCTCCTGCGGCTTTTCAGGCGCAGGATCGCCGCCGCCAGCCCATGCCAGTGGAGGACACAGCAAACGAGCGCAGCGGTGCTTCTGCACACTCTGCTCACATTCACGCGACGGACGGCCAGGGCATTCATGCCCGTACCTTTGAAGTCCGCCGGCCTCGCGCGCGGCTGAAGATGCCCTCACATGCGTGGAGAGGGATGACCACGAATTCACGCGCATGGTGCACGGGCGGGGCCCGCTTCGCGTCAATTCTCAGTCACTGCTCTGCTGCATGCAGCCTTACGCCGCCTGGAAGGTCTGGGTGCCACCGGCCAGAAGACCGTGCTCCACGCAGTAGCGGGCGATCTTGGCACCGGAGTCGATGCCGGTTTTCTTCCAGATGTTGTGCTTGTGCACAGAGACGGTCTTGGCGGAGAGGCTCAGGTCCAGGGAGATGGCCTTGAGGCTCTTGCCATGCGCCAGCTGCAGGAAGATTTCAAACTCGCGGCTGCTCAGCACCTTGTGCAGTTCCTTGCCGCCGGTGGGCAGTCTCACTGCATTTTCGGCAAAGGACTGCGCCACGCTGCGGGAGAGGTATTTCTTGCCGCGCAGGGCGTAGTTGATGGCGGTGACGATTTCTCCTGGAGGAGAATCTTTGGCCACATAACCGCAGGCACCGGCCTTCAGGGCACGCTCGATCCAGAGCGCCTGAATGTGCATGCTGACGACGATACAGGCCGGAGAAGGCAGCGTGGCGGCAAAGTCTGCCAGCAGCGTCAGGCCGGAGCAGTCGGTCATTTCCAGGTCAATCAGAACGACATCGACGGTTTGTTTCGATGCGATCTCACGAGCTTTCTCAGCGCTGGTGGCCACCAGAATCTCGTAGTCTTTGAACATGAGGCGCAGGTACTGGCCCAGCGTCTCGGCAAACATGGCGTGGTCATCAACGAGCAAGATTTTTTTAGATACGGGAGTCATTGTTGTTGAATGAGTTAGAGCGATCAAGGCTCTGTTATATGTGGGATAATTAGCAGCCGGTCTGACTGCTGTGACTATTCAAGTTTATATGGTAAATCATATAGTGCGCCTAAATTAAGTTTTAATTATTTAGTCAGAAGCGTAACAAAACTTAAGGGGACGCTTAAGCTGGCTCGCGCCACATCTGAGGAACTCCTTCTGAGGCTTATCTCAGCCACCTCATCCCAAGATTTAGCGAGCTTCTTGGCTCGACTTGATCCGGCTGGCTAAAAACCCACGGTGCAGGGTCTGTGCCATCGCCCTATAAGCTACTGCTTAGCCTATTCCAAGAACAGGCTTTAATGACCTTCTGCGCCTGTCTTTGATAATATCCAGAAATTCTATTCTCTTTGTTTTCAATCCTTAGCAGCCCCTCGCTCTTAAGGATGGAACTCGAAGGATGAGAGGCATTTCTTTCGGCTACCAACCCAGCGACAGACTGCAATTCATTTACAGAGTTATGAATAATCAGCCTCTTTGAATATAAAAATAACGAATTTTATCTAAAGCCACAAATTTGAGTTTCCGTCACACTGCTATTTTCGTTTTTTTTCACATCCCCCCCACACACGACTCCTCCACCTGACCGCTCCCGGTTGCCTTGTTTGCCCCACCCGCAGCCTTCCCACGGTCCCACCTGCCACCAGTTATGCCCACCTGTGTGTTGTTTCACCCCAGCGAATTCACCCGCTCCAGCTGGAAACTTCTTCTGAAGAAGATCCTGCCCGGATGCAAAGTGATCGAGTCCTCCTCGGTGGACGAGGTGCGCCAAGCGACGGAGTCCACCCAGGTGGATGCCTTGATGATGGAGTTTCACCCGCGCGATGTGGAGCATGGGATCGACACCTTGAAGTCTGTGATCGCCATCACGGGTGGAAAACGTGTCATGCTCATCTGCGGCCCGCCCGCGCCCGTGACCACGCGCACCGCCATGCAGGCTGGTGCCAGCGTGTTTCTGGGCTGCAATGAATCGGTGGAGGAGCTCAAGCGCGCCCTTAGCGCCGCCCTGGAGTGCGTGCCCTACATGTCCAGCGAACTGGCCTCGGCCCTGGCGCGCTCGATCGGCCCGATCAACACCCCGCAGGAAGAGGATGACTCATCTTCCTACTCTCTCTCCGTCCGCGAAGAGGAGGTGCTGGAGCTTCTTGTCTCCGGCATGCGCCCCAGCCAGGTGGCCAGCCGCCTGGGCCTGAGCATGAAGACCATTTCCAGCCACAAGCGCAACGCGCTGGGCAAGCTGGGCGTATCCAACATCCTGGAAGCCGTGCGCATCTGGGTGTAAGCCCCTCCCCTGGCAGCACATGCGCCAGAAGTGCGCGCGCCAGCAGCACAAAACCACCCGGAACTCCAGCCGCCTGAGGCCGCGCCTGGACGCAGCCTACCCTGGAGCCTGCGCCGCGAGCACAGGCTTTCTGCGCCGCCCCCTGCAGATGCCCCCCCCCCGGATGAAAAGCTGCTCTTTTTAAAAAAAGACATATCCTTTCGTTGCATGTGCATGCCTGGCCTCCAGGACTGAGTGCAGGCACAGGCCTTTCCCGCAGTGCGTGCGGACATTTCAGAATTTTTCGGCCCCTCTTTCGGCCACCTGTGCTTCCAGGCCTCCTCTGGTGTCAGCAGGCCATCGGGGATTCCATGACCTGCATTCAGCCAGGGGCTAAAAAGTGATCAAGGAAAGATGAATGCTCCGATTCATGCGCGCTAAACATTGATTCCGAAAAATTAGTCGTTTCTTTAATTTTCTGCAAAGGATCAGCTGGTTTGAACACAGAAAAATGGAACAGATTTGTGAATGACCGGATGACTTAAACCAGTCAAAGAGCGAGCTACAAAGCAGCCCCGAAAGACCACTAAAACGTTCAATACAAGTTATTTACAAGACCATCAAAACGGCCTCAAAAGCTTAAAAAAACGGAAGGGTAGCCGTAAGGATTCACTTACCAAAGGGAATTTGTCTCGGTCATCTTTACCCTGACAGTATGGCTGCTATGAAAATAATCTCTTCTCTAGCTGCATTCATTCTAGCAACCGCTCTTACCAGCCATGCTAGTGTCATCACCCAAACCGTGGACTTTGGCACTGTCAACAGTAGCCAGCAGTTCTACTTCAACCAGTTCAACACGTCGCTTGGTACCCTGACCAGTGTGACGATGGACTGGACCGTCAACTCCACCATCAGCTCGTTCACATTGACCAACAAAAACACCGGAACGGTGACGCTTAAAAGCCTCTCCTTTACCGCTGCGGTGCAGGGCTATGTCCCATCTGTTGGCGACGCGGGCGATCAAGTCCTGTCTGGATTTTCCAATGGCTCCAAGACCAACATCAACCAATCCCTCGCGAAAGACGCCACCTACACCACGACCAACGTCCTGCTGTCACCTACCATCACCCAGACCGACAGCTACGTCAGCGGCGACACCAACTTCGATTCATTCAAAGGTACGGGCCAAGTGCCCCTTTACCTTTCGACTGCATTCGGGGCTACCGTCACAGCTACCGGTGCTGGATCTAATCCGACCTGGCTGACCAGCATGACGGGCAGCACAACGGGCAACGTGGTGGTGACCTACACCTACGATGCTGCTCCCCCCATCTCCCCTGTGCCCGAGCCTCCCTCGGTCATTCTCGGCTTTGGTGGCATCCTGGGCATGGCTGGCATCGCCTTCCTGCGCCGCGCCAAGAAGCCCGCCGAAGAACAGGCCGCCGCCTGATTCACGGCCCGTGGGCTGGATCAACACATCCTAACCTTCACCCTCAGCTCTCTTGAACACTCGGAATACACCAAAAAGCAGTTCGTTGTGGCTTCTCTCGGCCTCATCCCTCGTCTGTCTGTTTTTTGCTCTTCAGGAGATCTGGGTTCGTCACCCGGCCAGTCATTTCTTTCCGCTGCCTCTGGTGGCGTGGTTTTGGCTGGCCAGACGAGACGGCGTGTTCCGCGCCGTCTCGTCTCCTCAACACCCCTCCGCATTCAAGTGGCTGCTCGCCTGCCATCTGCTGCTGGCGCTTGCCGCCTTTGTGCTGATCTCCCCCTTCCTGGCGGGGGTGGCCTTTGTGCTCTCCTGCACAGCCCTGGCTGCGGCCAAAGGGCGGACTTCCCGCCATGAGGCGCCTGCGTGGTCGCTTCCGGTCCTTTCTCTCTTTTTCATTCCCACGCCACTGATGCTGGACCAGCATTTGCATCAGCTCCTGGCAGGCCAGGCCGCGCGCTTCAGCCAGGTGTGGCTGGATGCCATGAATGTGCTGCATGTGGTGCAGGGCACCATCGTGGCCACGGCTGAAAAACGCTTCTTTGTGGATGATGCCTGCAGCGGCACCAACACCCTCCTCGTGGCCGTCTGCATGGCGGTCATCCTGAGCTGCTTCAACCGCCGCTCCTTGATGCACGTCGGCGCACTCATGGTCAGCGCGGCCCTCATCTCCGTAGCCTCCAATGTGCTGCGCATCTGCGTCGTCATCGGCGGGCTGCACTACTGGGGCCTGGAACTGGATCAGGGAGCCGCACACGAGGCTGTGGGCCTGGTGTTTTTCATTGTGGACCTGCTCCTGGTGTGGAGTGCAGACAGCGGCATCCATTTCATTCTCAACAGCGCACCCGGCAGGTTTTCACAGCCGCGTGAGATGCACGGGCAGATGCCAGCCACTGGCGCGGGCGCGCTCGGCGGTCTCAGTCTTGCGGTGGCCGTCATCGGCCTGGGTCTGCTGCTTGGTCCTGAAATCCTGGCCCTCACCCGCCCTGCTGTGGCCACACCTGCACCAGTGCTCTCTGAAAATGATGAGGTTCTGATGCCCGGCACGCTGGCCGGATGGGTGCGCGAAGGCGACCAGCCCCTGAAGAACTCGGTGATCGGCAAGCTGGGCGTTCGAAACCAAGTGTGGCTCTACCGCAAAGACGGCAAGGAGGCCTATGTGGCGGTGAACTTCCCCTTCCTCGGCTTCCACGACACTCGCCTCTGCTACACCGGCCAGGGCTGGCAGTTCCAGCGTCAGGTGGATGGAGCCCTGCCCGGCGACAAGCAGAACACCGTGCGCTTTCTGGAGATGAACCAGCCCACGGAGATGGCCCGGGCCAATCTCTGGCTCAGCGTGCTGGACCAAAATGGAAATCCCCAGGCCTTCAATGCCGAAAAGCCTGTGAACCGGATCGCCGACCGCCTGATCTCCCGCTGGACCGCACCGGAGCCCGTCTCAAACACCTATGTGCTGCAGGTCATGTCCGTGGAGCCGGAGAATGACGACCGCAGCCAGGGCGCCCTGACAGAGCTGCTCACGGACGCCCGCAGAAGCCTTGCCCAAACCCTCGTCAATCACAGCACCCACGCAGGAAAGGAAAGCGAATGACCGGAGAATTCATAGACCAGACCCGACACCGCATCGATTACATGCTGAATGAGCGCCGCCCGCGAGACGGCATGCTGGGACTGCCAGCCTTCTTTGCCCTGATGCTGCTCGTCTTCATGGCGATCAACGCCCGCACCGATGACAGCCGCGAAAACATCAGCCGGCTGGAGCGCGAGGCGCAGAGCCAGCTGGACCAGGGGCACTTTGCCGAGGCCCGCCTGGCCGCCATGCGTGTGATGCAGGACGGCACGGTCAACTCCAAGGCCATCATCATTGAAGCCAAGGCACTCCGCGGCATGGGCCGCGAGGGGGATGCCCTCCGCCTGCTCTCCCGCATCGCTCCCGTCAACCGCCCCGGCTACGCTCCGGCCCACGTGCTGCAAGCCGCCATCCTCCTGGGGCAGAAGAACGCCAACGTGGCCGCGGCCCTGGAGCACATCAACAACGCCGTCAACAGCGACCCCGCCAACCAGGACGCCCGGGAGCTGGCCGCCCGCATCGCCGCAGGGCAGCAGCGCTGGAAGATCGCCCTTCAGCACCTGAACAAGATGGAGCTGGAAAAGCGCCCCGACATCATGCTCATGAAGGCAACCGCGCTGCAGTACACCGGTCAGGAGGGTGCCTCCATCGAGCTCGCAGGCAAGGCGGAGAAAGCTCTGCGCGCCATGGCCAAAAGCGTGACCGCCAGCGGGCATGAGGTGCGCTTTTCCATCGCCGTCAGCCTCAGCCTGCAGCGCCGGTTTGACGAGGCGGTGCAGTGGATCGTGAGCACCACCAAGGGAGCCCCCACCAAGGAGGAGCGCCAGCTCATCGGGGGCATCTACCTTTCCTGGAGCCGCCATCTCAAGGACCAGCCCACCTATGACCGCACGCTCGTGCTGAAGCTGCTGGAGCAGGGCATCCAGGCCAGCCCCGAGAGCCAGGACCTCATCATGGCCTTCCTCGGCGACTGCGAAGAGATGGCCAGTGCGCCCGAAGACCGCCAGCACTACGTGGAGCGCATCCTGGGGAATGGCGGCATCTCCAACTCATTCCTCCACTACTATCTGGGCGTGCAGGACTGGAAACAGGGCCGCCGCGAATCGGCCAAATCCCACTTTGAACTGGCCAGCTCCCTGAACCCCGGCTTCAAGGTGATCAGCAACAACCTGGCCATGGCCATAGCCTCGGTCTCCACCGACCCTGCGGAGCTGGAGAAGGCCCTGGCCATCATCAACGAACTGGTGCAGAAAGAACCGGAAAACCCCTTCTTTCTGGATACCCGCGGCCACATCTACGCCAAGATGGGTCAGTTTAAGGAAGCCGTGCGCGACATCGAACGCAGCCTGCCCAACGCCCGCGACAAGAATTCCGCGCACGCCCTGCTGGCAGAGCTCTACCAGCACCTGAACATGCCGGAGCTGGCCGCCAAGCACCGCTCCGCCTCCCTGATGCACATGGCCTCGACGGAGGACGCCGCCCCGGCGGCGCGCTGATCCCTGACAGCCGCAAGAGCCACACCGCGCACAACCGCAGCTCCCGGGCTGCGGTTTTATGTTTTTCAGCCCAAGACATATGGCCCTAGAATGCATCCCGATGAACGGTTCGGCGCGTTGTCTGTCTAGCAACATTCCGGTTCTAAAGAGCACCAACCTTGACAGCCGGGGGGAAAGCATGCCCTAAGTAGGCCCCTTTTTCCGTTTCATCCTGTTCATACGCACATGCCCAAAGCCCTGATCATTGCCGAAAAGCCCAGCGTGGCAGCCGATCTCGCCCGCGCTCTAGCCAAAGCCCCCGGCATGACGCCCTTTGCCAAAGAGAAGGACTGGTACGAGAATGAAACCCACGTCATCTCCTCCGCCGTGGGCCACCTGCTGGAGCTGGGCATGCCCATGGTGAACGGCAAGAAAATCGGCTGGGGCTTCACCAGCCTGCCGATCATGCCGGAGCAGTTTGAGCTCAACCCCATCGAAAGCAGCGAGGACCGCTACAAGCTGCTGACCAAGCTGCTCAAGCGCAAGGACATCGACTCCGTCATCAATGCGTGCGACGCCGGCCGTGAAGGGGAGCTGATCTTCCGCTACATCATGGACGCCAGCGGCTGCAAAAAGCCCGTGCAGCGCCTCTGGATGCAGTCCATGACCCAGGGGGCCATTCTCGATGCGTATAAAAGCCTGCGCACCGACGAGCAGATGAAGCCCCTGGCAGACGCCGCCAAATGCCGCAGCGAAAGCGACTGGCTGGTGGGCATCAACGGCACCCGCGCCCTCACCGCACTGAACTCCCGCCACGGCGGCTTCCGCCTCACTCCGGTGGGCCGTGTGCAGACCCCCACGCTCTCCGTGCTGGCCCAGCGCGAGCGCGACATCGCCGCCTTTGTGCCTCGCACCTACTTTGAAGCCATCGCGCTGTTTGAAGTGCCCGCCGGCCGTTATGCGGGCCGCTGGATCGACGAGAGCTTCAAGAAGGACGAAACCGACGAGCACAAGAAAGCCGAGCGCATCTGGGACCAAGGCACTGCGCAGGCCATCGCTGACCGCTGCAACGGCAAGCCCGGTGTCATCGAGCAGACCACCAAGCCTGCACGCCAGGCCCCTCCCCTGCTCTACGATCTGACCAGCCTGCAGCGCGAGGCCAGCAACCGCTTCGGCTTTTCCGCCCGCCGCACGCTGCAGATCGCGCAGGCGCTGTATGAGAAATTCAAGGTGCTGACCTATCCTCGTACCGACTCACGCCACCTGCCTGAGGATTACCTCGGCACCGTGACGGGTACGCTGAAGACCTTTGCCAGCCACGACAGCCGCAAGCAGGACGCCCTGCCGCATGAACTGGGCACGCATGCCGCCACCGCGCTGGACAACAAGTGGGTGCGCCCCAACAAGCGCATCTTTGACAGCAGCAAGGTCAGCGACCACTTTGCCATCATCCCCACAGGCCAGATCCCCCCGAAGGAGCTGCCCGAGGCTGAGCAGAAGCTCTTTGACATGGTGGCACGCCGCTTTGTGGCCGTGTTCTTCCCTGCCGCTGAATTTGAAGTGACCACCCGCATCACCCGCGTGGGGCAGGACGCCTTCCAGAGCAACGGCAAGGTGCTCAAGGAAGCCGGCTGGCTGGCTGTATACGGCAAGAAAGCCGCCGAAGAAGCCGCCGAGGAAGGCGAGGACTCCGGCAAGCTGCTGGTGGCCGCAAACACCGGCGACAAGGCGCAGACCCTCGATGTGGAGGTGAACGAGCACCAGACCAAGCCGCCGCCCCGCTACACGGAAGCCACCATCCTTTCCATGATGGAAGGTGCCGGGAAACTGGTGGAGGACGAAGAACTCGCGGAAGCGATGAGCGAGCGCGGCCTGGGCACGCCCGCCACACGCGCCGCCATCATCGAAGGCCTGATCATGGACCGCTACATCGAGCGCGTGCAGCGTGATTTCCATGTGACTGCGAAGGGCCTGGCACTGATTGATCAGATCAGCGCCATCGGCATCGACGCCCTGCGCTCTCCGGAAATGACCGGCCAGTGGGAATACAAGCTGCGCCAGATGGAGCAGCGCCAGCTGGACCGTGAGAAGTTCATGCGGGAGATCCGCACCATGACCAAGGACGTGGTGGAAAAAACCAAGGCCTACTCCAAGGCGGCCAAGGACAAGGTCTTCCCCGACTTCCCCGCCACCTGCGGGACCTGTGGCAGCAAGGAAGGCTACAAGCAGACCGAGGAATTCTACGGCTGCAAAAACCCCAAGTGCAAGGTGCGCGTGTTCAAGACCGTGGCCGGACGCACACTGACAGACGACGAAATTCGCACGCTCATCGAGCAGCGCTTTGTGGGCCCGCTGGAGGGCTTCCGCAGCAAGAAGGGCAAGGAATTCAGCGCCGGACTCCAGGTGAAGGAGGACATGAAGGTGGCCTTTGTCTTTGGCGACGGCTCCGACCCCGACAGCATCAACTGGGACGAGTGCCCCGTGATCACCGACTGCCCTGTGTGCGCCAAGAAGGGCCGCAAGGGTGAGAAGATCTACGAGACCCCGGACGCCTACCAGTGCAAGGTGAACGCCACCGAGTCCTCCAAGTGCAACGCCCGCCTGCCCAAGAAGCTCTGCCAGAAGGACATCACGCCCGAGAATGCGCGCGAGTTTTTCCACGATGGCAAGACCTCCCTCATCACGGGCATGATCTCCAAGCGCGGCCGCCCCTTCAGCAGCTTCCTCATCTGCACCCCTGGCGAAAAACGCCTCATGAGCTGGGAATTCCCGCCGCGTGAGCCGAAGCCGAAGGCTGAGAAGAAGCCCAAGAAGCCTGCAGGCGTGAGCGGACGCTGATCCAGGCACTCCTGCCTGCAATACGAGCGTCCTGGGCACCTCTTTGCGGGCAGGAGTGCCCGCATCACTTCATGCCTTCATCAGGTGCTCGTACTTTACCTTCCAGTCGTCTGGAAGACGCACGGGCCTGCCTTCAGGCATCTGCACCAGCGCCAGAGACTGGCGGCAGGTGATGAGCAGGGCGTTGTCTTCTGCACGGCGCATTTCAAAGGCGCACCAGAAGCGCACGCGCTCCACACTTTCCAGGCGGCCGTGGATGACGAGTTCGTCCCCCAGCTTGCCGGGCTTTTTGTAATCTATCTCAGTGCGCACCACGACGGGAAAGAGGTGCGTCTGCGCCATCTCCCGCAGCTTCATGCCCATGAGTGCAGCCAGGCGCGTGCGCGCGGTCTCGATCATGCGCAGGTAGGCGATGTTGTGCACCACGCCGCCGCAGTCAGTGTCGAAGAACATGACCTCTTCGCGGGTCTCGATGGTCGGTGTGAGATGCATGGGATCAGGCAAGAGCGGCGCGCACAGCGGCGGCGTCGATACCACGCAGGCCAAACACACGCAGCACGGTGTCTTCGATCAGATTATTGGGGCAGGACGCACCGGCAGTGATGCCGACCGTGACCGGGCCGTCGCTGGCCAGCTTGGCAGAGTAGCTTTCCTTCTCTGCTTTGATGTGAAGGTCAAAATGCACGATCTGCTCCAGCGACTTGAGGCAGTCGGCGGTGCGGATGAAGAAGGTCGGCAGCCGCTGCTCGCCGATTTCCACCAGATGGGTGGTGTTGGAGCTGTTGTAGCCGCCCACGACGAGCAGCACGTCCAGCGGCTGCTGCAGCAGGCCGAAGAGCGAGTCCTGGCGCTCCTGAGTGGCGCCGCAGATGGTGTCAAACACCTGGAAATTGGCACCGCCGCTTTCCGCACCATCGCGGTCCAGCACGGCCTGCTTCAGGCGGCGCTGCACTTCTTCGGTTTCGGATTTGAGCATGGTGGTCTGATTGGCCACACCGACGCGCTTGAGATGCAGATCAGGATCAAAGCCATCCGAATGAGCGCCGGATGGGAAACGCTTCAGGAAAGCCTCTTTGTCTCCGCCGTTGCGGATGTAGTCGCAGACGTAGTCCACGTCCGCCAGGGTGAGGACCACGAGGTAATTCCCCATGCCGTCGTCTCCCATGGCGCGGGAGGAGGTGGCCCGGGTCTCCTCATGGCTGGCCTTGCCGTGAATGATGGAGGTGAAGCCAGTCTTGGCGTACTGGCGCACACGCTTCCAAACACTCATCACGTCTCCACAGGTGGTGTCCACCACCATGCAGCCACGATCGGCGATGAGCTTCATGAGCCGGGTCTCAGCCCCGAAGGCAGGCACGATCACCACATCATCCGGCGTCAGGGTGGCGACGGTGGACTCATGCTCGGCATTGGGAATGCTGATGACGCCCATCTCCGCAAGCTGGCGGTTCACCTCCTGGTTGTGAATGATCTCCCCCAGGAGGAAGACGCGCCTGTCGGCAAAGACTTTGCGCGCCGCGTAGGCGAGGTCGATGGCGCGCTCCACGCCGTAGCAGAAGCCGAAATCGCGTGCCAGACGCACCGTGGTGCCGCCGATCTGGATCACGCTGCCCTTGGCACGGAGCTGCTCCACGATCAGGCTGCGGTAGTGGGTCTCCACCTCGGCCTGCACACGCTCCATCACCTCCGGGGTGCGAACATTCACACGACGAGCAGATGGGGCGGGAGCAGACATGAGGAGATGGACAGAGATAGGGGGCGATTAGAAGCGGAGCTTGCGGCCGGCGGCGGCGTCTTCAAAGAATTCGCTGCTGTTGAGGTAGGCACGGTTCGGGTTTGGCAGCGGGCCGTCGTCGATCGTCGGCAGGGTCTTGCCGATGGTGGCGTCCTCAGGCTGGGAGGCGGAGATGTTGATCGGGGTGCCCACCTTGGTGAGGGAGAAGAGCTTGCGGGCGGTGTTCATGGGCAGGCGGATGCAGCCGTGGGTGCAGGGATAGGGCTTCACAAAGCCCCAGTGCAGGCCGTAGGCGGGCTTCCACTCCTGCCAGTAGGCCATGGGGTAGCCGGAGTCCGGCTCGCTCACGCGGCGCTTGCGGGCATCTTTGTAGCCGATGGTGTAGCTGCCCTGGCCGGTGGCTCCGTTCACGCCCACGGCGCATGGGGAGGCCAGGAGCACTTTGCTGCCTTCCACGGCATACACGCGGCCGGCGCCGGTGCTGACCTTGATCTTCACGTTGCTGGGATTGGTCGGCTGGGTCACAGGGGGGTCAAAGTCGTGTCCATAATGGCCGGATTTCTTGACGGCGGCGCAGTTGCTCAGGGAGAGGGCGAGCCCCGCAAAGGCAAGCGCCTTCAGGGAACGGCTGAGGGGGGAGTGAGAAGAATTCATGGAGGGTGGGCATGTAGCACACGTTTGCGCCTGCTCCACCGTTTTTCTTCCTCTCAGATCTCTTGCACAGAACGAGAAACTTTGGCCTCCTTGGTGCGTTGTATCGCCGCTCATGCCTTCCCCTACTTTGATCGATGTCCTCGTGCGCACGGCCGCCAGCGCCGGGTGCGAGGAACCCACGCGCCTGCGCCACACCCTCGAGGTCGCCTCGGACAACCGCCAGCCGCTCATGGATGCACTGGTGGACAGCAGCATGGTGGATGAGGACCGCTTCTTTGCCCAGCTGGCCACCGGCCTGGGCATGCCCTACTCTGAAGAAGGCGTGGGCGAAGGCGCGGAGGGGCTGCGCAACAACTTCCCCGCCAAGCTGGCGCTACGCCACCGCATCTGCCCCCTGCAAGTAACGGGGGGAGATGCCACCATCCTGACCTACAACCCCTTTGACCTCAGCGCGCGCCAGGCCGTGGGCCAGGAACTGCGCAAGCGCGTGCACTGGCAGATCGCCCCGCGCCACCGCATCCTCGAAGCCCTGCACCAGGGCTACGGCGTGGGAGCAGAGAATTTCGAAGAACTGCTCGAAGGCCGTGAAAGCGGTGACGACCACGACGACCTCAAGCAGGAGACCACCGTGCTGGATGAGGCGGACGAGGAGGCCACCGTGCTCAACTTTGTGAACCAGATCTTCCGCGAAGCGCTGAAGGAACGCGCGACGGACATCCACGTGGAGCCGCTGGAGCGCGACCTGCGCATCCGCTACCGCGTGGACGGCAAGCTGCTGGAAGTGCCCGTGCCGCCGAACATGCGCCTGCTGCAAGCATCCCTCATCTCCCGCCTCAAGATCATGGCGCATCTGGACATCGCCGAGCGCCGCCTGCCGCAGGACGGCCGCATCAACCTGGAGCTGGACGGAGAGCCCATCGACGTGCGCGTGGCCACCATCCCGAGCGTGAACGGAGAGTCCGTGGCGCTGCGACTGCTCACCCGCAAGAAGTTTGACCTTCAGGCCATCGGGCTGGACCCCGCCACCGAGGCCACCATCCGCAAGCTGCTCGCCGCGCCCAATGGCATCATCCTCGTGACAGGCCCCACGGGTTCCGGCAAGTCGTCCACGCTCTACACCTTCCTCAAGGAGCTCAACACCAAGGACCGCCGCATCGTCACCATCGAAGACCCGGTGGAAAACAAACTGGATGGCATCATCCAGATCGCGGTGAAGCCGGAGATCGACCTGACCTTTGCCGCCGGCCTGCGCAGCATCCTGCGTGGCGACCCCAACGTGATCATGGTGGGGGAAATGCGCGACCAGGAGACGGTGGAGATCGCCATCCGTGGCGCGCTCACAGGTCACTTGGTCTTCTCCACGCTGCATACCAATGACGCCGTCAGCGGCATCTCCCGACTCATCGACATGGGTATCGAGCCCTTCATGATCTCCTCCTCCGTGCGTGCCTTCCAGGCGCAGCGCCTCGTCCGCACGCTCTGCGGACTGTGCAAGCAGCCCGCGCACTACGAAGACAGCCACCTGCGCACCATCGGCTTCCCGCTGGAGTGGAAAAACAAGCTCTTCAAGCCCGCCGGCTGCCGCGCCTGCCGCAACACCGGCTTCACCGGACGTCTGGCCATCATGGAAATCTGCCTGATGACCGAGGCGCTGCAGGAGAAGATCAACGTCCGCGCCAACACCATCGAACTCAAGGCCCAGGCTATCAAGGACGGCATGGTGCCCATGCGCCAGTATGGCTTCCGCAAGGCCTCCGAAGGCGTGACGACGATCGAGGAAGTGATGACGGTGACTGCGGCGACCGAGTAGTGTTGCCAAGTCCCTCCATTTTCAGTATCCTAGCCCCATGATTCTCGAAGACAATCCGCCTGTAGCCTCACTGCTGGAGCAGCTCACTGCTGATCAGAAATGGCAGGCTTTCCAGTTTCTCTGGAAGGAAGTGGTCAAGGATCATCAGGAAGAGATCGAGCCACCTTCATGGCATGAAGAAATCCTGCGCAAGCGCCTCGAAAAAATCCAAAGTGGTAAAGCTGTCTGGCATGATCTGGACCAAGCTTTCAATGACTTGCGGAAAGAGCTGGCATGAATGTCGCCCTCGAAGATGATGCCAAACAAGACCTGCGAGACAGCTTTCACTTTTACGAGGAGGACGAGCCGGGAGCCGGCAGGTACTTTCTCGACAAAATGCAGGCAGAGCTTCAAACCCTCGGCGGCTTTGGTGGCGTGCATCGTCTGCGCTTCGGCTTCCACTTCTATGCCTCAAAGCGCTTCCCACACGGTGTCTATTACCGGATAGAGGGCGACACCGTTCAGATAGCCGCCATCCTCGACAGCCGCCGAGACCCCAAACTGATCCGCAAAATTCTTCGCCAACGCTGATCCTCATGCCCGCCTTCACCTACACCGCACTCACCGCCACCGGACAGACCGTCTCGGGTTCGATCACCGTGGGATCGCGTGCGGAGGCGTTTCGAAAGATCGAGGCGCAGTCGCTCACGCCGGTGAAGGTCACGCAGGAGGAGAAGGCCGGCGCGGTGAAGACGGCAAAGACCGCAGACGAAGGTCCGGTGACGATGAAGCGTGCACAGCTCATCCTTTTCACCGAAGAGCTGGCAGACTTGCTGGATGGCGGGCTGCAGATCGACCAGGCCTTCCGTGTCATGCAGGAGCGGCAGGAGTCCGGGGCGCTGCGACGTGTGGCCGCCACCATGCGCAATGAATTGCGGGAAGGCTCCTCCGTGGCCAAGGCGTTGCGCAAGGCCTCCCCCAGCTTTGACGATCTCTACTGCAACCTCGCCGCCGCAGGCGAGGTCAGCGGCTCACTGCCCAGCATCTTGCGCCGTCTGGCCAACAACCTCGTGGTCATGGCAGACCTGCAGGCCAAGGTGACGCAGGCCATGATCTACCCCGCCTTCCTCATCGGCGCGTGCGTGGTGCTCATGATCGTGTTCATGACCTTCATGGTGCCGCAGATCATGGACCTCATGGGCAAGAACGGCCAGAAGCTCCCTGCCGCCACGCAGCTGCTCATCAATTTCAACCACTTCATGGGCGAGTGGTGGTGGGTCATTGGCATCATCATCACTGCTATAGTTCTCACCTTCCGCGGCTACATCTCCAGCCCGGCAGGCCGCATGTGGTGGGATGAGACCAAGCTGAACCTGCCGCTCTTCGGCCCCATCATGAGCATGCGCTTCTACGCGCAGTTTGCGCACTCGCTGGGCAACCTGATCATGAACGGCGTGCCGCTGCTCAACAGCATCCGCCTTGTGTCGAAAATCTCAGCCAATGTCTTCATCCAGTCCCTGCTGGCCAAGGTGACCACCCTCGTCTCCGAAGGCGCTCCGCTCTCCAGCACCTTGCGCAAGGTGGGCAGCTTCCCCCTGCTGCTGGCGGACATGATCGCCGTCGGCGAGCAGACCGGCCAGCTGGGCAAATCCATGGAAAAATGCGCCGCCCGCTACGACAAGGAGCTGGACAAGCGTATCAAACGCATGACCTCGATGATCACCCCTATCATCCTCGTCATCATGGCTGTCATGGTAGGCACCGTGGCCTACTCCATTGTCGCCGCCATCGCCCAGAGTGTCACCGGCATCCGAGGTGGCGGCTAAACTGGTGCAACCAACTGCATTTCCTCCTGTTCATCACTCCATAAATCCTGTTCAATCGTCCCGTCATGAAAATCCGCACACCGCATCATCAGCACCGCTCCACAGCCGCCTTCACGCTCATTGAAATCGTCATCACCCTGACGATTATCGCCATTCTGGCCTCGGGCTCGATCTACCTGCTCAAAGGCCAGATCGACTCCGCCAAGGACACCCGTGTGGACAGCGACATTCAGGCCATCGGTCTGGCGCTGCAGTCCTATGAGTCCCGCGCCCTCCGCATGCCCACCACCGAGCAAGGCCTCATGGCATTGGTGGAAAAGCCCACCATCGAGCCCGTGCCTGAAAACTACCGCCCGTTTATGGAGGAGCTGCCCAAGGACCCCTGGGGCTCCCCCTACAAATACCGTTTCCCCGCTCAGAAGTCCAAGAAGCCCTATGACCTCTGGACCGCCGGTCCTGATGGCGCTGACGGCACGGATGACGACATCGGCAACTGGAAGAAGTCAGCGGCCAAGTAAATGATTCATGAGACCCGCATGCCGCAGCCTGAAGCCCAGCCATGACGCGAGCGCCCATCCCGCCTCACGCCATCGCCTCTTCACGCCTCGGCGGCATGCCGGCTTCACCCTGGTGGAGATCGTCATCGCGCTGACGATCGTGGCGGTGCTGGCGGCGGCCACGGTGCCGATGCTGAAAGGTTTACAGGATGAGCGCCTGGCACGCGAGCCCATCACCGCGCTGCTCAAACTGGCACGCGAGGCACGCATGCGCGCAATGAAAGAAAAGCGCCCCTATCAGGTGGCGTTTCATGCCACGGGGTTCACCGCCTCGCGTTATTTCAATCCCTACCTCCAGCTGGCGGAGCTGAATGAGTTCCTAACAGCCGGGGAGTCCTCCACCATCGTGGAGAGCACGGTGGAAGAGGGGGACAAGACCGACATCGACAGCGGCGGCAACGTGAAGGCCACCGAGCTGCCGCTGGCACCGCCACCGCCCAAGTACGACGAGCAATGGTCGGAGAAGTACGAACTGCCCAAAGAGGTGAAGTACCTGATCCAGCACTGGTATGACGCCGAGCCAACCTTGATCGAGGGAGAGGTGGTGAAGCTCTGGGTCTTCCAACCCAGCGGCGTCTGCCAGCCGCTGAAGGTGCATGTGGAGGGAACCTCCTCCACCTTTGATGTGGAGTTTGCCGCACTCACTGCTGACATCGTCAAGGAAACCGTGGATTTCAGATGAAACTGAAGCTCCATCTCCACAAACGTGCTGCTCAGCGAGGCTACATCCTCTTTGAGCTGGTGCTGGCGCTCACCATTTTCTCCATCTCCGTGCTGGGGCTGGCCAAGTCCCTGAATCAGGCGCTGGAGACTGCCAATCTGCTGCGGCGGGACCAGATCATCCGCATCGGCATGCGCAACTTCTTCGAGGAAGTGCGCAACAAGCCCCTGGCGCAGATGACCACCACGAAGACGGACACCACCTTTGGCATCACCTACAGCAGCACCACGGAGGCCCTGTCGCTCAAGACCACCAATGGCGGCGTCTTGAACGACATGTACAAGCTCACCATCCACGCCACCTCGTCCTTTGACGGCGTGCCGGAGGAGGACACCCTCACCGTCTATGTTTACAAGCCCTCACAGTCCTAGACTCAGAGGGCGCGCCGCCTTCACCCTGATCGAAGTCGTGATCGGCATCACGATCCTCTCCATGATCACAGCGGCGCTCTTTGCCATCATCCGCGGTTCCGTGCGTGGCGCCTCGGAGATCGAGCACGTGCAGCGAGAGAGCGACTCGATGAACCGATTCATCGAGCTCTGCCGCCGCACCTTTGCCACGCTGCCCAGCACGGCCTCTCTCTCGCTGAAGATCGTGCAGAGCTCCGAGCCAGTGATCCAGGAACTGACCATCACCGGCTCCCCTGACTGCTTCCCCTTTGGCAGCAATCCCATCACACGAAAGGACACCATCCTGACCCTGCGCCCCTACCCTGACCAGACGGCGGACGACAACCAGAAGCTGCTCAATTACCTCAGCCTCTCCCGCGATGACCTCATCCCGCAGACTTCTGAAAAGAAGGCTGATTTCCAGCCCTCCATGACCGGCCTCTACGCGCCGGACACGCAGGGCCGCTACTGGATGCCGCTGCTGCCGGATGTCGTGTCATTCAAATGGCGCTTCTATGTCGAGAAGGAAGACACCTGGTATGAGGAGTGGAGCAAGTCCAAGTGGCCCGATCTCATCGAGGGCCAGCTGGTCATGAAAAATCGCACACTCCCCGTGCGCATGGTCTTCAGCCTGCCTGTCCTCACCATTGTGGCTGGACGAGCGCCCGCCAACACGGGCACCAGCAACAATAATAACAACAACCAGGCCGGCTCAGGAGGCGCCAACTTTGGAGGCAACAACAACGGTCAGGGCGGCGGGCGTGGTGGTCCCGGTGGACCTGGGGGCCCAGGTGGTGGGCGTGGCGGTCCGGGAGGACCGGGTGGTCCTGGGGGCTTTCCCGGCGGACCTCCCCCTGGTGGTGGGTTTCCCGGTGGCCCACCCCCTGGCGGCGGCCCTCCAGGTGGCGGCGGCGGTGGCGGAGGAGGTGCCCCCCCACCATGAAGACGCTCCATCCAGCCTCTTTGCGCAGCAGACCTGCGGCTTCTGAGCAGGGCTCCGCCCTCATGCTCATGATCTGGGCGATTCTGATCATGTCCGTCACCGTCATGGGCGTGGTGCAGTACATCTCCTACAGCGCGGAGGAATCCAAGCAGGCGGCGTATGAATTCCGCGCGCTCCACCTCGCAGAGAGCGGGCTGGCCGTGGGCCTGCACCCCAGCACCCGGCGCGGGGACATCGTGATGAAGCAGAAGGTGGGGCCTGACAGCGGCTTTGATGTGGTGATGAACTACGAAGGCGCACGCATCCCCATCAACTACATCACCGACGAGCGCCTGCGGGAGGCCATCTACAATCTCTTCATCTACTGGCAGCTCAACGCCGAGGACGCCGGAATCGCCGCAGACTCTCTGGCCGACTGGGTGGACAATGACAACAACCAGCGTGCCAATGGAGCCGAGGCCGAGTACTACAAAAGCCTGGGCATCTACGATGCTCCGCGCAACCAGGGCTTCATCCGTGTGGAGGAAATGATTCTCGTGCGCGGCATGGACGCCGTGGACCGCAAGAAACCCGACTGGCGCGAGTTCTTCAGCATCTACGGTGAAGGCCAGATCGACCTCCGCACAGTCTTCAAGGACGTGCTGCTGGCGGTCACTGGCGCATCCGAGAATGATGTGCGCCGCTTCATCAGCGAGCGCGACGGCGGGGACGGCATCCCCGGCACCGAAGATGACCGCCGCATCCGCGCGCCGGAGGCCTACCAGATGCTGGGTCTCAGCGGAGACAAGCTCAACGCCGTAAGTGGCATCGTCAATGACAGCGACACCACCCTGCGCCGCATCACCAGCATCGGCTGGGTGGGAGACAAGCGCGCCAAGATCATCCTCGTCACCCGCCGGGATCTGACGACAGGATCCGTCACCTACCTAGGGAGGATCGAGGAATGACTTCTGCTCATAAATCCTTTCAAATCCCCTGCCCCATGAGTTTAGACATTCAGCATTCCGCAGCGCAACTTCCACACCGTTCGCACGTTTAGAAGCCCCTCCCGCATGTCCTTAGCCGCCACTACCCTGCTCCTCCCAGCCCCTGATGCCTCCTGGCGCGTGTGGAAGCCTCGTGCGACCTCCAGCGCGGAGACCGTGGAGAGCCCGGCCGAGGCCCTGCATGTGAGCAAGCCGCTGCTCATCGGCCTGCCCGCCTCCGCCTGCCGCACCGTCGGCCTCATTCTCCCACAGACGGACGAAGAGCTCCTGGAGCAGATCATCACCACCCAGATGGAGCGCCGGGGCTTCAAGCTGGAACAGGATGCCGTGGGCAGAAACTACCGCTGGCATCTGCTCGGACAGTCGGGTGGTCAGGCGGTGATCAGCGTGGACATTCTGGCGGAACCTTTTCCTGAAGCGCTCGCCGCATCACATGCGAGTGACTACACCTCCGCCCTCCGGCTTGCCCAGCTCCCTGCGGGGCATCTCGTCGTCGTGGAGGAGCAGGGAGACCTCGTGCTGGCGGCCAGCCACCAGGGCCGGCTCTATCACAGCCACATTTTCTCCAAAGTGCCCGCCACCGAGGATGCGCTGGCACTTGAGATCACCCTGGCCCGCCTCACGCTGGAGGCAGATCTCGGTCCCGCCACCATCGAGGGCGTGGCGCTCGTGGGAGCCAGCTTTGACCGCAGCCTGACCACCCGCCTGAGCTCTGTGCTGGAACTGCCGGTGCGCCTGCTCGCAGAGCTGCCGCCAAACCCTGCCCTGGATACCAAGACCTGGACCAAGCTGCTGCCCGCCGGAGTGCGCAGCGCCATCAGCGCCAGCACACAGAAGGCCAAGATCATCCGAGGTCTCATTTTCGGCAGCCTGCTCTACGCTTCCCTGGCCTTCCTGGGCTTTGCCTACCTGCACGTACAGGAACAACGCGCCGCAAAACTGGCCGATGAGGTGGAGTCCACCAGCGAGCCCGCCGCCGCCGTGCGCAAGGCCAATGAACGCTGGCGCGCACTCGCACCCGCCATCGAGCCGCAGCGCTACCCGATGTTTCTGCTGGGAGAGATCAACCGCATCATGCCCGCCAGCGGCATCGTCATCCGCAAGTTTGAGGTCAAAGGCAAGGAGATCGACATCCGAGGCGAGGCCCGTGATGCGCAGCTGGCTTTCCAGTTCATCGAAGACTTCAAAAAGAACCGCGTCCTGAGCCGCTACGAATGGACGAACCCGCGCCCCGAGGTCAAAGGCACCACCGCCAACTTCCGCGCCCAGGGCAAGCTGCAATAACTTACGCGCATCACCCCACTTCATGGCACTCGCCCTCACCCAACGTGAAAAGAAACTGCTCGGAGCCTGCATCGGCGCGCTGGTGCTGATGGCCACGTTCATTTTGCTAAAGCAGTTCCTGGACCGCCGCACGGCGGTGCTGGCACGCATCACCTCGCTGGAGAACGAAAAAAAGGACAACAGCCACTGGATGAGTGACCGTGAGTTCTGGGACAAGCGCTCCGCCTGGATGGAGAAGAACATGCCGGTGACCGAGAGCCTGGGCACCGCGCAGGCCAAGCTGCTGGAGGAGATTCAAAACGTGGCTCTGGACAACCAGTTTCAGGTGCAGAAGCAGCAGCTCCTGCCAGACGCAGCGGACAGCAAATCCAACGCCAGCGTGTACCGTGAGGTGGCGGTGGAAGTTCGCCTGCGCGGAGACCAGACCACCCTGCTGAGCTGGCTGGCCACACTGCAGTCCCCGGAAAAATTTCAGGCCATCAAGCAGCTGGAGATGGAGATCGACTCCAAGGCCAAGGAGAAGACCCCGCAGGTGGTGTGCAACCTCATACTGGCCCGCTGGTTCAAACCCGAAAACGGATTCCAGCCATGAAAGCCCCCCTTGCAGCCATGCTTCTGATGAGCGCCGCACTGACTGTGCGTGCGCAGACCATCGTGCCTGCAGCGCCTGCCGAGGCACCTCTTTCCACCTCAGACCTGCTGCCGCTGCCCGGCGATGACCTTCTGGCCCCAGCGCCGGCTGTGGCAGCCCCCGCTCAAGCCGCCACCGCGCCATCCCCTCCCGCAGATCCCGATCTGCCGCAGCCCTTTGATGCCACCATCCTGGGCCCGGTCATTCAAAACTCCCCCTTCACCCGCATTGTCAGCATCTCGGACTCCCTTGTTCTGACCGGCATGGCCTATGTGAACGGAAAGCCGGTGGTGACCATTTTTGACAAGAACGAAAAGCAATCCCTCGTCGTTTCGGAGGAGCCCAACCTCAAAGGCTGGAAGCTCATGGAAGCCACGCCCACCACCAACATCGAACGCGCGCAGGCCAAGATCGCCATCGGCGGGGAGACCTTCAGCATCCGCCACAGCGTGTTGGATAAAAATGACCTCACCAAAGGCAAGAGCGACAAGGGGGGCGACAAAGGCCCGCGCAGCGACTCCTCCGGAGGCGAGCGCTACAACCGCGGCAGCCGTGGTCCCAGCGAGGAGGACCGCAAAAAGTACGAAAGCCTTTCCGACAAGGCCAAGGAGAAATTCCGCGACGCCATGCGTGAAAAGTTCAGCGACGAAAAATTCCGCAACGCCCCCGAAGAAGACCGCCGCAATGCCATCCGCGCCATGTTTGACAAAATCCAAAAAGAAGACGGCGGGGGCAAATAACGCCCCGCCCGCGCAGACTCCACACCACCGCCTTTCACGCCACATCCATTTCCCGCATGCATCGCCGTTTTCTTGCCCTCGCCACCTCTCTCCTCGCTCTCACCACGGTGCACGGGCAGACCATCGTGCCACCGGCACCGCCCCCCTCCCCTGCTCCAGCGCCTGCGGCCTCAAACACTTCTGCCGCAGCACCGGCGGCTCCAACAGCCACCGCAGCACCTGCGACGCCGCCGGCTGCACAAGCAGCCCCGGCACCTGACGGCGCAGCAGCTCCGCCCCCGCCTGGAGGGCCCGGCGGCCCAGGAAGTCCGGGAGGAGGCTTCCCACCTGGAGGAGGCCGCGGCTTTGGCGGCTTCCGCCGTGGTGGCTTTGGTGGTCCTGGAGGAGGCTTTGGTGGTGATGGCGGCGGCGCCCCCGGTGAGGCTGAGTCCTTCCAGATCACGGGAGACAATGTGATGATGCAGTTTGCCAACAACCCCGTGGCAGACCTGCTGGCCATCTATGAAAAGCTCACGGGCTACACCCTTGTCAAAGACACCAACATCTTTGAAGGCGCCACCATCAGCCTCGTCACCCCCAAGCAGGTGCCCAAGGCTGAGGCCATCAAGCTCATCGAAGCCTCCCTCCTGGCCAATGGCTACGCCGTCGTGACGGATCCTGCTGGCAAGAGCGCCAAGATCCTCCCCGCACGTAATCAGAGCGCCAATGCCGTGCAGTTTTCCCACGGTGTGCAGTTTTACACCAGCGCCCGGGAGATCCCGGACAATGAGAGCATCGTGTCGTACTTCATGAAGCTCGAATTCCTCGACCCCGAGGATGCCGCCACCATGTTCTCAGGACATGTGGGTCTGGGAGCCTATGGCCGCATCACTCCCGTCACAGCGCCTCCCGGCCTGCTCATCACTGAGAGTGCTACCGTGGTGAAGCAGCTTATCGGCATACGCGAGGCCATCGACCTCGGAGACACCGGCTCTGCACTCGTCACCAAGTTCATCCCCATCAAATATGCGGACGCCGCCGTCATCGCCCAGGTCATCCAGGCCACGCTGACCGCCCAGGCACAGGAAAAGGAAACCAAGGGCGTGAAGACCATCCGCGGCACCGCCGCCAGCGATGGCCGCGAAAAGAGCAGCGGCGACAAGCAGCCGTCCCCGCCCCCCGTGCCTGGCAGCACCTCCTCCCAGAGCCATAACGCGCAGAATCCCCAGCCCAGCACGCAGGTGGTGGCGGACACACGACTCAATCAGATCCTCGTCGTGGCCTCGCCGCTGGACTACACCTATGTGGCCAGCCTCATTGCTGAATTTGACAAGCCTCTCGAAGCCACAGAGCCCTATGAGCGCAAGCTCAAGTATGCCGCCGCCATCGATGTGCTCAGCTCGCTGGTGGACCGCCTGCAGGAGGTGAATGCAGGGACCATCCAGCTCCCGGGTGGTGGCACCATCCAGCAGCAGCGCCAGCAGGTGCTGGCCACCAACAGCGCCCAGCTCCTCGGAGGCAGGACGACCCAGGGCACGCGTGGCGGCGTCATTGGCAACACCGGAGCCTCCGCCACAGGCTCGGACACCGCCAGCGCGACCACCGGAACCACGGGCACCACATCGACTACGAGCACCACCGGAGGCTCACGTGCTGACGTCGTCTCCGGCCCGACTGAAAATAACGCGCCCGTCTCCGTGCTCGTCGGCAAGTCCCGCATCGTCGCCGATCCCATGTCCAACACCATCATCGTCATGGGGCGGCAGGAGGAGATCGAAAAGGTGGATGCGCTGCTAGACAAGCTCGACCGCAAGCCCTCCCAGGTTTATCTGGCCACCGTCATCGGCGAGCTCACGCTCACAGACACGCTGCTCACAGGGGTGGACTACATCTCCTCGCTGACCAACAAGAACTTCACCGCCAGCAGCATCACCAACCGCACCGACATTCTCGGCACCACCGGGGGCGTGGGGCGCGCCATCAATGACCTGCGCACCAACGCCATCACCTCCCCCTTCGGCCCGGCTTCGGGATTGAACTTGTACGGAGCAGCCGGCAGCGGCTTGGGAGTCTTCCTCAATGCGCTGCAGACCAACAGCAATTTCAAGGTGCTCTCCAGGCCGTCCATCTTTGCGCTGAACAACAAGAAGGCCGTGATCTCCTCCGGCCGCAAGGTGCCCTATCCGGCAAGCACCGTGACCAACGCCTCCAACCTCAACGGCACCGTCACCTCCACCACCAGCTATCTCGATGTGGTGCTGAAGCTCGAAGTCGTGCCCCTGATCAACACGGATGGCGAGGTCACCCTGACCATCTCCCAGATCAACGACACCCTGATCGGCACCCAGCTCATTCAGCCGAACCTCGTGCCCATCATCGGCACGGAGCAGCTCGTCACCTCAGTGACCATCCCTGACCGCAACACCATCGTGCTGGGCGGACTCATCTCCGAGGAAAAAAACCTCGCTCAAAACGGCATCCCCGTGCTGGGCAAGATCCCCGGCCTGGGCAAGCTCTTCCGCACGGACAACAACAGCATCACCCGCAAGGAGCTCATCGTCTTCATCCAGCCTCAGGTCGTGACAGACAATGGCAGCATCCGCGAAACCTCCCTCAGCGAGGACATCCGCACCGTCTCGGGCTCGCAGGCGGCTCAGCGTTTCCCCCAGGTGCCGGCACCGCCGACCGCCGCTCCAGTGGAAGTGCCAAAGAAGAAGAAAAACTTCTTCCAGCGCATCTTCAGCCGCAATCAGGGCACCGATCCCAATCCAGAACCGTGAGCAAGGCGTTGGCGCAGACAAACGCTGATACTCTTCAAGAACGAAGACAGGACTCCTTGACCACCGGGGCTGTTGACCGTTGACTGGGCATGACGTGCACTTCGAGCTTAAAACCCTTCAGCTGATCGAGCCCTTTCGCATCGCGCATGGCACATCCGCCACGCGCCAGGTACTGCGCGCCACCAATGGGAGGCTGGTCACGGAAGCCCCCTTTGTTCCTTACTATGGCGAGGACCCGGCGGCGACTCTGGCGGTGCTGAACCAGCCTGTGCTGCCGCTGAACCTGCCGCGCACGGCCACGCTGGCGCTGAATCTCCTGCGCCACGACGTCGTGAGCCATCAAACGGGCAGGCCGCTTTCGTCCTTTGCCGAGTCCAAGCTGGGCGCGCCCGTGCATCCCGCACCGCCCGGCTGCCGCTCCTTCAGCATCCCGCACGATCTCGGTGCTTTTGCGGAGAAGGTGTCTGAGATCGCGGCTCAGTTTCCTGTGCTGAAACTCAAGCTCGGCTCCGGTGACCTGGGGCTGGACATTGCCACCGTCTCAGTCGCGCGCATGGCTGCGCCAGACGCACAGCTGCTGCTGGATGTGAACGGCGGCTGGGACATCGCCGAAGCACCACTGATGGTGGAGAAAGTCTCCGAATACGGCCCGGCTCTGATCGAACAGCCCATCCATCACAGCCATGGAGTCGATGTGTGGGAGGAACTGCGCACAGAGCTTCCCGGAAACGCGCCGCCAATCTTTGCCGATGAAAGCATCCAGACGGTGGAAAATGTCGAAGCACTCTCCGACTTCATCGACGGCATCAACATCAAGCTGCTCAAGTGTGGCAGCTTTGATGCCGCTGTGGCCATGATTTCCGCAGCGCAGAAACTGAACCTGCAGATCCTGCTGGGCTGCATGATCGAGACCAGCCTGGGCACCACTGCCGCCGGCCACCTGGCCCCGTGGGCAGACTGGATCGACCTGGACGGCCACTTCTACGTGGCCAATGACGACTACAGCGGCATCACCTACGATGCCAAGGGCACTCTCATCATGCCCGAGCGCCCTGGCATCGGTGCCATACCACGATGAACATTTCCATTCTCCAAGCCTCCGCCGAGCGCCATCTGCCCGCTGCTCTAAGTCTGCTGAAACAGTGGGTGGGTGTGAACAGCTTCACCGCCAACGCTGCTGGCGTGGACGAGGTGGCCCGGCAGACTGCAGCCGCCTTTGCTCCGCTGGGATTTGAGGAGGAGCTGGTGCCATGCAGCACACCCGGCACCGGGCATCACCTCTTCCTGAGCCGTCGAGGAGCAGGCGGAGATCCCATCATACTGGTGACGCACTCAGACACTGTTTTCCCGCCTGAAGAGGAAAAACAGAATGATTTCCGCTGGGACGAGCGCCCCGAGGAAGGCCGCATCTATGGGCCGGGCACCGTGGATAACAAAGGCGGCACCGCCTTGATCTGGCTCATCCTGCAGATGCTGCGCGAGGCCGCGCCCGAGGCCTTTGACCGCACCCACTGGATGGTGGCCGCCAATGCCGCCGAGGAGATCATTGGCGATGACTTTGGCCGTGCCACCGCCGAGCGCTGCCACCACCGGGCACGCGCGGTGCTCGTGTTTGAAGGCGGCCCGGTGGACGAGCGCGGCTGGCACATCGTCACCTCCCGCAAAGGCCGCAGCACCTGGCGCCTCAGCGCCGAAGGCAAGGCCGCGCATGCCGGCAGCAAGCACCACGAGGGGATCAATGCCATCGATGCGCTCGCATGCGTCCTGCCAGCGGTGGCGGCGCAGACAAATGCCGAAGCGGAACGCACTGTAAACATCGGCCTGATCCAGGGCGGCACCGTGGTCAATCGCGTCCCACATGAGGCCTTTGCGGAATGGGAATGCCGTGCCACCGCACCCGCTGCCCTGCAGCAGGCGGATGACTTTTTTGCATCCCTGAACGGCACCGCCGCAAACGGAGCCAGACTGCGTGCCGAACGCACCGGCATCACCGCCGCCTGGCCCGGCGGCAGCGAATCCCTCTTCCAGCTCTGGCATGAAGCTGCGGCGCAGATGGACCTCACCGCCATCTCCGTGCCCCGAGGCGGCCTGAGCGATGCCAACCATCTCTGGCATCTGGCCCCCACGCTCGATGGCCTGGGACCCTATGGCAACAACGCCCACTGTTCCGAACGCAGCGCCGACGGCAGCAAGCTCCCGGAGTTTGTGGAGCCAGGCACTTTTGTGCCCAAGGCGGTGATGAATGCACTGGCGCTGGTGAAGCTGACCACCGCCTAGACTACGGACTCCAGCCAAAGAGCCCTCGAGAGCAGGATGCTCCATGCCCACACGGGAAAGCAACCTGCCACGCACCCAATATTTTGAATTCGAACATTCTTAATCATCTGACTGTCAATACATGACACCCTGACGTGGCATACCTCCTGATCACGCCCAGAGTACAAACCACCCAATTTTGAATGCCCCCAGATCCTAGTCAGATGGCACTGAGCCTCGTGAACCAGATGCAAGTACTCATAGCCTACTGCAGCGCAGATGAGCGTTGCGTGTTCTCCAATCACGCTTGCCAGGAGTGGTTTGGACGCAGTGCCGAGGAGATGACCGACATCACGCTCAAAGAGATGCTCGGTCCCGATTTGTACAAGAGGAACCATCCGCACATCCTGAGAGCCCTGGGAGGCGAAAAGCAGATCTTTGAGCGCGATCTGACCAACCATGCCGGAAGCACAAGGCGGCATCTGGTGACCTACATGCCCGACGTGCGGGCTGGCATGGTGGTGGGCTTTTCAGTCAACGCCGCAGAGCTGCCAGTCCAGGAACCACTTGCTGAACTCCTTCCCATTTGTGCCAGTTGCAAGAGCATCCAGTGCAGCAGCGGCGAGTGGCTTTCCTTTGAGGATTACCTGATGAGGCACTCGCCCTTCGGATTCACCCATGGCCTCTGCCCCAGCTGCATGCCACACTTCTTTCCCAATACGAATCAGGGCGCTGCGTAAAGAGGGCACCGCTTTTTGACGAATGCGGAAATGACTGCATCCTGAGCATCAACTCACCCCACCGGAAGCATGCCTGACTCCACCACAAACACCAGCACGACCAGGACAAATGTGAAGGTGGAGGCATGGACCTTTGATGTGGGAGATGCGGGCCGGACGGTGGACGCCTTTGCAGAAGAGGTGATGCACCGGGTGGAAACAGCCTGGGCAGGCGGCGCCGACATCGTGCTGCTGCCGGAGTACCTCTGGGCGGCGCTGGAGCCACTGCTGCCCCCGGATGCCGACATGGACGACATCGCCAAAGTCGTGTGGGTGGACCTCATGCCACGGCTGCGGCAGCGCCTGTGCCGCAAGGACAAACACGCCGTGGTGGGCACCGCCCCCTGGAGCGACCCGACAAACCGGCACCTGTACAACCGCGCGATCATTTTCAGCGACGGCCGCCTGCTCCATCAGGACAAGCTCTTCCTGACACCGTGGGAACATGAATTCCGCGCAGGAAAAGAGCTGTATGTGTTTGAGATGCAGGGGCTGCGTGTGGCCGTGGTGATCTGCCTGGACATTGAGGTGCCGGAGATCAGCTCACGGCTGCGCGGACTGAACATTGACCTGCTGCTGGTGCCGAGCGCCACAGAAACCATCTATGGCAGCGAGCGCGTCACACGCTGCGCCTCCGCACGTGCCATCGAGCTGGGCAGCGCCGTCGTGGTCTGCCCGCTGGTGGGCAAGTGCGACTCCAGCATGGTGAATGTAAACCTGGGCAAGATAGCCCTGTACCTTCCGGCACAGAAATCCTTCGAAGCCTATGACCGCACCGAGGACACCCGCGTGGTGCGCCAGGGCTGGCATGTGCTGCGCGCCGAGGTGCCCGCCGCGGTGATTCAGGAAACCCACCGCAGGCGTCAGGAAACCAATCCCTCGCAGCTCAGCGTCAACCTGAGCCCTGACGAAATCAAAATCGACTCAAGCGCACGCGAGACGACACGGAAGATCATGCGCCGTGAGCGCATGTGAATTCATCAGGAAATGCCCGGCGTCATCTGCATGCCTGCCTCAGGCAAACAAACTGGTGATCGGCTGGCCTTTGTCCGTCACGGTGAAGGGTCGCTTGGTGCTTGAGTAAAGCACGAGGTCCAGCGGCAGGCCGAGAGCGTAGGCGATGGTGGCGTTGAAGTCGGGCACGCTGACTTTGTTTTCCGTGACCTCGATGCCTTTGTCGGTCTTGCCATAGACCTGACCACCGGCGATGCCGCCGCCCCAGAGGACGGAGCTGAAGGCTTTGGGGTAGTGGTCGCGGCCTTCATTCTGGTTGATCTTCGGCGTGCGGCCGAATTCGGAGGTGAGGACGACGAGGGTGTCATCCAGCAGGCCGCGGCGTTCGAGATCGGTGAGTAGGGTGCCGAGGGCCTTGTCCAGTTCTCCGCAGCGCTCGGGCAGGCGGGCGGCGATGTCCTGGTGCATGTCCCAGCCGCCGAGGTTCACCTCCACAAAGCGCACACCGTGCTCGATGAGACGGCGGGCAAGGAGGCAGCCCTGGGCGAAGTTTCCAGAACCGTACTCCGCGTGCGTGGCATCGGATTCCTTGCTGAGGTCGAAGGCTTCGAGGTCCTCGCTCTTCATGACCTTGATGGCGTCTTTGTAAACGTCCGCGTAGGCTTTCACATTCTTGTAGTTGTAGGACTGCTGGAAACCCTGGTCGAGCTTGGCAGAAAGTCCGAGGCGATAGTCGAAATCGCTCTCGGTCAGCGCGGCGGGGCGGTGGCTGTTTTGCAGTCCCTTGGAGGGATCGTTGAGGATCAGCGGTTGGAAGGCGGCCTCAAAGAAACCACCGCCGGGGTGCTTGCTGTCGCTGGTGATGATGACGGAGCCGGGCAGGTCGGCATTCCCCTTCCCCTGGAACTTCTGCATCCACGCGCCCAGCGTGGGGTGCCGGGTGGCGCCGCGCATGGTGTAGCTGGTATGCTGAAAGTAGTTCCCCTGAGCATGCGCGCCCTGGGTGGAGGTGAGCGAATTGATGATGGCGCCGCGGTGCATCATCTTCGCGGTGTGCGGCAGCAGCTCGCCGATCTGCACGCCGTCCGCGCTGGTGGGAATGGTCTTGGTGCCGCCCATGGTGTCCGCGCCGGGGACGCAGCCAAAGGTGTCCAGGTGCGTCATGCCTCCTGACATGTAGAGATAGATGACGCGCTTGGCCGTCGCGGCCTGCTTCGCCTTGCTGGAGCCTTCAAAGGCAGCATACCCGCGCGGCGCGAGGGCGCTCATCACGGTGACGCCCAGGCAGGTCTTGGCGATGTTTTTGGCAAAGTCACGGCGGGTGACATCGTCACAGGAGTTGAGCAGGGTTTTCATGGGGGCGCGTGAGTGAGTGGAAGGATTACTGAACAAAGAGGAACTGGGAACCGGTGATGAGCGCGTGGGTGACGTCTGCGACGGCCTTGTCTCCGCGTTCCTTGATGACGCCATTGAGAATGGCCTGCTCACCAGCAGTGGGCGCACGGCTGAGCAGCGCGTGGTAGAGGGTGGAGATTTTCTGCGCGGGCGTCCCAGCCTTGGCGATGGCCTGGTTCAGCTTGGAAGCCGGGTTGCTGATGACATCCGCAGCAGGGCCGTTGAGCAGGGTGAGCGCCTGCGGCACAGAGGCGTCGTCGCTGGCGTTCTGGATGAGTTCGCGGTCACTCTGGCCAAAGGTGCGCAGGAAGGTGCCGGGGCGTGCGGGGCTGGGCTGCTCCGAGGCGCGGGAGGTGAGGCCCATGCCGTCCTTGCCGCTGCTGTTGCGCTGGTAGGCTTTCAGGAACTCTTTGCGCTGCTCCTTGGTCATGGATGCGAGCGTCTTGGGGTCGATCTGCGGGCGCTTGTCTGGCTTCTCGGGGCGGTAGCCCTGGCGCAGGTCATCCGCACGTTCCTTGCCCAGCAGGGCCACGAGGATGTCCTTCTCCGAGGCTTTGCGCAGGGCGCTGGCTTCCTTGGCGAGCTTCTTCGCCTCCGCCGTGGTGTCGATGCCCTTGGCCTTGTCGGCCTCCAGCTTGGCCTTCATTTCGTCGATCTGCTTCTGGTTTGCATCCAGCTTGGCCCGCCCCTCCTTGGCGATCTGCACCAGTCCTTCGGGCCCCTTGGATTTGACGGTGCCGAGGAACATCGAGAGATCGTCGAGATACTGGTGCAGGCGGGCGTTTTCGTCATCGACGCTGTCATCCACGTTGCCCTTGGAGAGGGTGACAAAGGAGTCCCAGATCTGCTCCGCGCTCATGCGGCGCAGGATGGGACCGGTGAAGTGGTAGGTCTCCCCAAGCGGCACCTCGTTGGCCGTGGCGGCACGCTGGTAGGTGTCGGTATTGTAGAGCACACGGAGGAAGGATTTGAGCGAGTACTGCTTCTCCACCATGAGCTGGCCGAGGTAGTCCATCAGCGCCGGATTGCTGGCCACGGTGCTGTCGGTCATTTCATCCACGGGCTCGATGAGGCCGACGCCGAAGGCCTTCTTCCACATGCGGTTGGCGATCACCGTGGTGAAGCGCGGATTCTCGGGGCTGGTCATCCAGTCGGCAAAGGCGGCGAGCTGCGTCTGGCCGGGCTTGAGCACGGCATCCTGGCCAAACATGGTCTTGGGCTCCACCTTCTGGCCCGGCTTGGCATCGGGATATTTGTAGTCCGCTGGGAGGGAGGGCAGCCTGCCCTCCTGCCATTCGGCGCTGGTGTAGCGCAGCGGCTTCATCACGTCCTGCATGGCGCGTTTGACCTGCGTCATGTCCTCTTTGCTGATCTTGGACTCCTCGGCCTTTTTCTCGGCCTGCAGCTTGGCCTTGTAGGCTTTCTGCTCCTCCTTGGTCATGGCTTTGAGAGCCTTCTTGTCCAGCTCCATGGTTTTGCTGGCGCTGCTTTTAAAGTCCAGCCCGCGGCTCTTGGTGTCCATGCCGTAGGTGAAGGCAGCCATGTGGTAGTAGTCCATCTGCGACCATTTGTCGAAAGGGTGGTTGTGGCATTGCGCGCAGACGATGCTGGTGCCCAGAAAGACCTGCACGGTGTAGGCGAGGTGGTCGAGCTTGTTTTCATCCCGCTGCCAGAAGCCGATGCTGCCGCTGTCCCACACGCCGCCGTCGGTGGTGAGGAGGTTTTTCACGAACTTGTCATACGGCACGTTGGCTTTGACCTGCTGCTTGAGCCACTCCTCGTAGGCCTCGGCAGTGATTCGGCCCTTCACGTTGTCTGTCAGGCGCAGCACATCGGCCCAGTAGTTGAACATGTGACTGGTGTAGCCGTCGGAGGCCAGGAGGGTGTCGATGAGCTTGGCGCGCTTCTCCGGGTCTTTGGAGCTGATGTAGGCGCGGGATTCTTCCAATGTGGGGATGCGGCCCGCGATGTCCAGATACAGGCGGCGCACCAGCACCTCGTCGCTAGCGGGCGGATTGGCCTTCAGGCCTGCCTTGTCCCAGTCCTGGCGCAGGAGCTGGTCGATCTTCTGGCTCTCCGGCAGCGGGGCGGCTGGCAGGGCGGCCAGACCGAGTGTGGCAATGAGCACGGGGGTGAGGTAAAGCGCGTTCATGTAGGCTATAGGGCGTGTGGCGGCGGAAACGACGTGTTTCAGCACATCTTATCGCAAAATGAGAGCAAACCACCGTGCGCATCCACCCGCCGGCACTTGCGGGTGACCGCCTGCACGCGTCATGCCTCTCCAGCCACGCTGAGAACTGATGAAACAATTTAAATGTTTTTTAGAATGCACTCAGAGCGCGGTGCTTATTTTGGCCGGGCATGAAAACCCACCTCGTCCTCGCCTGCGTGTCCCTGCTGCTAGGCACCAATCTGCTGACCTACGCCCACACGCAGTACCACACCACCAGCCAGGTGCTGGTGGCCGCCGAGGAGCGCGTGCGCGCAGCCCTGCAGCCGGAAGGGCTGGACGAGGAACTGCTGCCGCGCACTGGCACGGACCGCAAGATGGTGCGCACGGCGCTGCTGGATGCCGGTGGCCGCTACTACGGCTGGAATGAGCAGGTGGGCACCCGCATGCTGGGCCTCTTCCTGACAGGCACCGGGCTGGTGCTGCCGTTTTACAATCCACGTCTGCGCACCGATGGCATCCAGGTCTTCACCCTGGTGCTGGTGCTGCTCAGCGCCGGGGCAGGCGGCTGCTTCCTACGGCAGAATGCTGCCGGATGGTTAAGCCTGCATTGAACCTTCCTTGTCTTTACAGGGGCTGGCGTGCGGCTGACAGCGCATTCAACGCGCCATGCCCCTGTCTGTTTGTCCCACGCTCTGCTGCCTCGTGGCCGCAGTCGCCTGCCTTCACCCCCGCCTCACCAGCGGAGAAGATGCATCCCCCACTCCTGTCCAGCGCCTGCTGACAGCACTCCAGGCCAGTCAGAAGGCCCGAGCCATACTCTCCCTGGATGCACGCACACGCACCCTCCATGAGGGCCGTAAGAAAAGCCATGCCCGCATTTCCGCCCTGATACCACTGGATGGCAGCGAAAGCTTTGCCGTGCTGGGCTGCACCCCCTACCATGAGTGCGACCCGTCTCCAGGTGTGGAGTCCAACCTGAGCACCACCTACAACGGCCGCTACTGGGCCCTGGCCACCTATGACCGCGGGCCTGCGGGCAGCATGCTCCGTGCGGAGAAAACACTGCACATCAGCCGAAAGGCACCGCAGGCTTTCAGAGCCTACCGTCACGCCACGGCCCTCTCCCTCTGCCTGCCGTTTGTGCGCCTGCAAAGCCCGGAAGGCAGCATCACTCTCCAGCAGCTGCTGGAGGGGCGCAGCACCCGCAAATGGGCAGTGACGGAGGAACAACGCGGAGATGCCCGTGTGCTCAGGCTGAGCATCCCGCCAGCCGAGTGGCTGATCATCGACCCAGCCAGGCCATTCGTGGTTCTGGAGCATGTGGTGGAGCACGCGGACGGACGGGAGGAAACACTGGCACGGAAGGTGGGGCTGACCAGCTGCGGCCTGTGGTTTGCCACAGACCACGTTTACATACACACCCAAAAGAACCAGGAGGTGCTGCGCATCGAGACCCGGCTGAATGAGGTGACCTTTGCCGAAAAGAGCGAGGTGGAAAAAAGGCTGCACCCCAGCTACGGCCGTGGCTGGCGCGTGCTGGATGAGCGCAGCCAGGAGGAGTACGAGATCGATGGCGACACAAGGGAGGTCTTTGAAAAGCTGGATGCCGTGGCCCACTGAAGCAGATGGCCAGGCGCCGCTCGGGACTGCCTGCCCCGCTGCCCGCCACCCCGCCCTCCGCACTTTTTATACAATGATCTGGCGGCTGGGCCGTTGTGTCGGGTAGCATCGTTCCAACGACCAACCCACTGACCTCTTCATGATCCAGCCACGCCGTCTGCTTCTGGCCAGCTCTGTACTGCTCCTGCCTCTGTGTGATCTTACCGCGGCTCCCGAGCGCAAACCGGAGCCCAAACCCGCCCCCGCCAAGCCTGAGCCAGCGAAACCCGAACCAGCCAAGCCCGAACCCGGCAAGCCTGAACCCAAACCCGAACCGCAGCGCGATCCCAAACCGGAGCCCAAGCCTGAGCCGAAACCCGAACCCGCCAAACCGGAGCCTCCCAAGCCCGCACCAGCCCCCGCTCCCTCTCCTGTACCGGCCGCCGCGCCCACAGCGCAGACCACGACCAAGAGCAGCAGTGGCAATGACGCCGACAAATCCAAGAAAAAGACGGTCGAGGAGTTCACCAAGACCTTCAAGCGCGTCAACGGACTCTTCCGCATGTATCTAGACCACGAGCACGGCACCTCCTGGCTGTATGTGGAGAAGAACCAGCTCGGGCCGGAATTCATCTACTTCAACCACAGCGTGGACGGCCCGGTGGCCTCCGGGCACAATCGCGGCCGCTACGGCGACTCCCTCGTCTTTGTCTTCCGCAAGATCTTTGACCGCATCGAGATGGTGGAGCAAAACACCAAGCTCTACTTTGATCCGCAAAACCCGCTGAGCCGCGCGGCCCGTGCCAACACCACCAGCGCCATCCTCAACACGGAAACGGTGGCCGCCGAGGACGCAGACGGCTACCTCATCCCGGCCACCAACATGTTTGTGCGGGAGAACCTCACACAGGTAAAGTTCGGCGGCAGCGGAGACCGCGCCGTGCTAGGCCGCCTCTCCGAGACCAAGTCCAAGATCCTCCGCATCAACGGCTACCCCAAAAACACCGCCATCACCTCGGAGTATGTGTATGAAAACCCCACCCCCTCCTGGGAGAGCGCGGCGGATGTGGCCAATCCGCGCTACATCACCGTGAAGGTGCAGCACACCCTCCTGGCCCTGCCGGAGAGCGACTACAAGCCCCGCGCCGACGATCCGCGCATCGGCTACTTCACCCATCAAATCACCGACATGACGAGCATCGACGCCGCGCCTTACCGCGACGTCATTCACCGCTGGCGCCTGGTGAAGCAGAAGCCCGGCACGCCGCTCAGCGAGCCCGTGGAGCCCATCGTCTTCTGGATTGAAAACACCACGCCCGTGGAGTTCCGCGACACCATCCGCACCGCAGTCCTCCGCTGGAACGAGGCCTTTGAGGCCGCAGGCTTCAAGGACGCCGTGGTGGTGAAGCAGCAGCCCGATGACGCCAAGTGGGATGCCGATGACATCGAGCACAACGTGCTGCGCTGGACCAGCAGCGTGGCCCCGCCCTTTGGCGGCTACGGCCCCAGCTTTGCCAATCCCCGCACCGGAGAGATCCTCGGCGCGGACATCATGCTGGAGTACAGCTTTGTCACCAAGCGCCTGCTGACCAAGAAGCTCTTTACCGACGCCGACGCGGCCGGTGGAAGCGGCGGAGACAAAGCTGCGCCTGCAGCCTTCAATCCCCACGCCTGCGAGGCCTGCGGCTCCGCACGCAACGGACTGCTCTTTGGCCAGACCATGCTGCGCCTGCAGAAGAGCGACCGCGTGGAGGTGGACCGCCTGATCAAAGAGTCTCTCTACTACCTCTGCCTGCATGAGGTGGGCCACACCCTGGGCCTGAACCACAACTTCCGCGCCAGCCAGCTGCATGACCTGAAGGACATCCACAACGCTGAGGTTACCGAAAAGACCGGCCTCACCGGCTCCGTGATGGATTACCCGCCCGTCAACATCGCCCCCAAAGGTGTGAAGCAGGGCCAGTACTTCACCACACGCCCCGGCCCCTATGACCACTGGGTCATCAAGTATGGCTACAGCGAGGCGCTGGAAGACCCTGTGGAGGAGGAGAAGCGCCTGGAGGAGGTCGCCGCGCTCTCCCACCTGCCACAGCATGCCTTTGCCAATGATGCGGACGACATGCGCGCCCCGGGCAAGGCCATCGACCCACGCGCCATGCTCTATGACATGAGCAATGATGCCATCGGCTACGCCGAACAGCGCTGCGAGATGGTGCGCACGGAGCTCGCAGACATCATGAAGGACATATCAGATCCTGGCAAAAGCTGGCAGGAAGTGGCACAAGCCTTTGGCAGCGTGACGAAGGAAGCCAGCAGCTCACTCAATGCGGTGTCCCGCTATGTTGGCGGCGTGTATGTGGAGCGCGCCGTGCAGGGCCAGGCACCAAATACCACTCCCTTCAAACCCGTGGAAGCTGACAAGCAGCGCCAGGCGCTCAAGGTGCTGGCCAAGTACGCCTTTGCCCCGGACGCACTCTCAGCACCGCCAGAGCTGTACGCCCACCTGCAGCTGCAGCGCCGTGGCTTTGACCATCGGGATGAAGGTGAAGACCCCAAGCTGCACGAGCGCATCTTCCAGATCCAGCGCAGCCTGCTGGACCACCTGCTGCACTCCCGCACGCTGGAGCGCATCGAGGACACCAGCCTCTATGGCAACCAGCTCCCCCTCGATGAAGTGATGGACACCCTCACCACCGCCATCTGCACCGGAGACGATCCCGCCAAGCCGGTGAGCATCGCACGCCAGAACCTGCAGCTCGACTACGTGACCCGCCTCATCAGCATCGCCCACAACGGCAGCTACTACCACGCGGTGCAGAGCGTAGCCCTGCTGCAACTGGAGCGCATCAAGGGGCTGACCTTTGCCGGATCACCCGCCCACCAGCTTGCCATCAAGTACCGCATCCGCCGCGGACTGGATGAGAAGTAAAGATATTCAAAAGGTGTAACCAGACAGCCTCATGCGCGTAGCAGCGTGCATGAGGCTTTATTTTTCCCTTCTGCTCATCGCACCCGCTCTTCTGCTGATGGGATGCCGTGGCCAGACTGCGGCAGACCTGGAGACAGACGCACCATGCAGCCGCGTGCCCATTCAATATGTGAGCGATGGGCTGAATGTCACCGGACTGATGAGCAAACCGCAGGGCGCAGGCCCCTTCCCTCTGGTGCTGGTGAACCACGGCGGCTTTGACCCGGCCAGAAAGATGGCGGGCTTTCTGGACCTGTTTGCCGCAGCGGGTTTCTGCGCACTGGCGCCGGACTATCGAGGCTGCGGCGGCTCAGAGGGGCGGCATGAACTGGCATGTGGAGAGGTGAATGATGTGCTGAACGCAGTGCGCCATGCTCAGAAACTGCGATCTGTGGGCTCAGGGCAGGTGTGTCTCTTTGGCTTCAGCCACGGGGCGGTGGTGTCTCTGCTGGCGGCGGCAAAGGAGCCTGGCATGATCCGAGGCGTGATCGCCGTGCAGGGACCCGTGGAGCTGGCTGAATGCTACAGACATTGGGTGGCCAACCGCGAGGAGCCGGGACTGCGTGCGCTGGCGGGTGTGCACACCATCGTGGGCGGCACGCCGGAGGAACTGCCAGCGGCCTGGAAGGAGCGCTCGGCTTTGCATGCAGCAGCACGCATTCACTGCCCGGTGCTTTTGATTTACAGCGATGCAGACGCCGCCGTGCCATCTGACCAGGGCCCGCGCATGGAGCAGGCGCTGATGGCCGCAGGAAACACCCACGTGCGCCTGCTGATGCTGCACGGCCTGAACCACGGACTGACGCCGAACGCATGGGCCGGGCTGAAGGACACGCTGCTGGATTTTGCCGGACAGCATACGAGGCCGCAGTGATTCCGCTCGCCCCTCACTTTGAAGCTCCGGGACCAGGGTCTGCGGCACCCGCTTCCCTGATAAACTCAGGTACGCTCTGCCGTAACCTTGGTCCCCCCAAAAAAAATTGAATCCCCCATTCATGCCATTCACTCTCGGAATGCGAATGCTGCGGCAGCATGGCCGCGCCTTCGTCATGCCCATGCTCACGACCAGCGCCGCCCTGATTTTTCCCACCACGCTGCTGACTGCTGCAGAAACGCCCGCACCTGCGCCCAAGGCAGAAGTCAAACCAGCTGCTCCTGCCAAAGCCTCACCACCTGTCACGGCCAAACCCACGCCAGCGGTTCCTGCGCTTGCGCCAGCCGGTGCGAAGCCTGGCGCACCCGCGCCAAAACCAGCCGCCAAGTCTGCGGAAAAACGCAAGCCCCCCACCTTCCCCAAATTGCCCGCTCCTGCCGGCCCTGTGCCCACCGACCCCGAGGACGCACGTCTCTACGAGCTGCAGGCCGCCACACGGAAGACATTCAATGAGAAGATCATCCCCTTCGTCACCACGTACTGCCACGAGTGCCATGGTGATCGCCGCATGAAGGGCGGTGTGAATTTCCACCCCGCCATGCGCAACCCCGGAGACGCCGCCTACCTCCGCCGCTGGCGCACCGGCATGGCCACTGTCAATGCCCATGACATGCCCCCTGAGGACGCCGATGAGCAACCCACCGACGCCGAGCGCCAGGCCTTCATCGACTGGGTGGGCCAGCTCAAATACCTCAGCCCCAAAGACCCCGGCGTCTTCGTCATCCGCCGCCTCACCAAGACGGAGTATGGCAACACCCTGCACGACCTCCTTGGTGTCAGCCCGGACCTGGCCCAGGATCTGCCCGATGAAGTCCCCGGAGAAGGCTACCTCAACACCCTCTCTCCGCTGCAGATGGAGCAGTACCTCAGCATCGCCAATGAGGCGCTGGACCACGCCCTCTCCGCCCCCGGCGCCAAGCCCACGGCCGTGGAACAAAGGCTATTCGGTGCCGCGCTCAAGCCAGATGGCGATCCACGCGCAGTTGCGCAGACAGTGGCACGCACTCTGGCCCGCAGTGCCTACCGCCGCCCGGCCACCGATCAGGAAGTCGGTGTCCTCATGCAGGTGTACGATCTCGCATTGGCCAGCAAGCAGCCCCAGCCAGCCGCCCTGCGCCTCATGCTCAAGGCCGCGCTCGTCTCCCCGCAGTTCCTCTACATCACCCCCGCCGCCGAGGCCGCTCCCGGTGAGCAGATCGTGCCGCTGGACGACTGGATGCTCGCCTCCCGCCTCTCCTATTTTCTCTGGGCCACCATGCCCGATGCGCAGCTCTCCGCCCTGGCAGATGCAGGCAAGCTCCACACACCCGGCGTGCTCCAGGCCCAGGTGGCTCGCATGCTCAAAGACCAGCGCTCCCGCGCCCTCTTCGATGGCTTCGGCGCGCAGTGGCTCAGCCTCGCCGATCTGGCGGACAAAACCTTCGACACCGCCAAATTTCCCCAGATGACCCCGGCGCTCCGCCGGGCCATGTACGATGAGGCACGCCTCTTCTTTGACAGCATCGTCCGCGAAAACCGCAGCATCACCAGCTTTGTGCAGAGCGACTACACCTTCCTCAATGCCGAGCTGGCCGCCATCTATGGCGAGGGCCTTTCGCAAAGCATCACTGGCAGTGAGATGCGCCGCGTGCAGCTCACAGATGCCAATCGCGGCGGCATCCTCGGCATGCCCGGCATCCTGGCCATGACCTCCCTGCCCAACCGCACCAGCCCCGTGAAGCGCGGCGTCTGGGTGCTGGAGCAGGTCCTGGGCGAGCACGTGCCCCCCGCCCCGCCGAACGTGCCCACGCTGGAAAAGCAGGACAAAAACAAGATCGCCAACCTGACCCTGCGCCAGCGCACAGAACTCCACCGCACCAATGCCGTGTGTGCAAACTGCCACAAGATCCTCGACCCCATCGGCTTCGGGCTGGAAAACTTTGACGCCATCGGCCGCTGGCGCACTCAGGACGACACCGGCGGCGCCATCGATGCAGGGGGCGAACTCCCCGGTGGCAAGCGCTTCACCACCCCCAAGGAACTCAAGGCCATCATCGCCTCCCGCAGTCAGGACCTCGCCCGCAACCTCACTGAAAAAATCCTCGCCTACGCCCTCTGCCGCGAGCTGGAAGGCTACGACGAGATCGTGGTGGACAGCCTCCTCTCCGACCTCGCACCCGAAGGCTACCGCATGCAGAGCCTCATCTCAGCCATCGTGGGCAGCTATCCTTTCACCCATCGGCGCGTGGTGGAGGTGCTGAGCACCGCGCCTGCCAAACCAGCAGCGGCGGCAAAGAAGTAGGCGGTTGGAGGTAAAAGCAGTTCTCTGGACTGCTTCGCAGGCGTATTCCTGGTGAACCCGCACCCCCAAACATCCAATGCACTCACATCGCGCCATTGATCGTTGGTCCAGCCGGATCGCCCGCCTCGTCACAGCAGCAGTGTGTCTCGGCATGCTGCTCACATTCAGCTCATGCACCTCGTGGAGAAATAAGTCGGTGTACAACAAGCTGAACCGGAGAGTCCTTGAGGACAGATACATGCGTGTGATCCAGATCGAAAACCAGGTGGATGCAAAAGCCTTCCAGGCTGCCATCCAAAAAGCCACTCGCGATGCAAAAGGCCGCACCGAGCTCAGCGGTGTCCCCTTCTGGACGGCCCCTCAGTTTGAGTGGGTGCGCTCCATGGACACCGCCGTCATGTCCGCCGGAGAACGCCGCAGGTTCAAGCTCAAGCTCATCAAAAAATACGGCGTTGGCTACGTGCTGTTCAAGCCAGCCCCCTCTGACCAAAACTTTCCGCAGGTCGGAGAATCCGACGACGCCGGCTTCACCATGGCAGAGCTCCACCGGGCATTCGGCGCCAAACTTCCGCCGTTTTCATCCCTGCTGAAACTCAGCCTGGGGCAGAATTAGGTGGTTGTCATCGCGGTATCAGATTGCAGCATGAAGCGGTGAGCAGCCCCTCCCGCATTCAGCGCGATCAGAGCCACGACAAAAACATCCGCCGTGCAAGAGCTGGAATACGTGGGCAATTCCGCCCCTAGCATAAGCCTCAGTTTTTTTATCAAGCACCGAACCTGACTGCCTGGCATTGACACTGCGCAGCCCCTTCCACGACCAGATCTCGTGCACAGGCTGCATGGGCTCAACCCGGAGCCGTCATGTCAGGCTATCTGCAAAAAACGCACGCCTTGCTCCTGTGACAGGGCGGAGCGCAGCCATCACTGCGCACCTTGAAGTGATGCACTCATCTCCCCTCATCCTTCCGGATTCGCGCATTCGAAGAAAAAAATCATTCATCTCGAATACGCGCGGCCGCCCATCGTCTCATGAGCACGCCGCATGATTGCGGCAGCAAATCAAAAACAAACCTCCCACTCGTCATGAAAAAACTTTTCACCCTCATCGCGGTCACCGCCATCCTTGCTGTGTTTGCCCCAGCCAGCTCGCAGGCTTTTGACTGCCACAATTCCAACCGAAGCTTTGCGCACAACTGCGGCTCCTGCGGTACCGCCGTGTATCGCGAACGCGTCATCACCGGCTATGACCGCCACCATCACCCCATCTTTGGCTACCGCCTTGTCAGTCACAACTGCCGCCCAAGCTTCGCCGGCCATGGCCATGGTCACGGCTTCACCGCCGCGCCCTCCCGCGCACCTGGTTTTAAGTTCAATCACAGCCACCGCTAGTCGAGGGTGAATCTCATCGCCTGCCGGAGAGCCATCGCCCTTCGGCAGGCTTTTTGTTTCATGGGACTTACAGAACAGACATGCATCCTTTCGTCAGAGTGATACGCCTACCCGGCACGTCTTCAGCCGGACGATAGAATCATGGCCGACTTCGAGTAAGAGTACGAAGACGATCCGCGTCCTCCGCCATCGTCATTCCGATTTTCGCACTCTGCATTCCCCCCATGACTCGCAGCCCCCTCATCTCCCGCCGCACCTGCCTGCGCGGCATTGGCACCACGCTGGCCCTTCCCCTGCTCGAAGTCATGGGCTGGGCGGAAACCGCCAGAAAAGGCGCGGCTGCAGCCACGGCCACAGCCGCCCGCCCGCCGGTTCGCCTCGGCTTTATGTACATGCCGCATGGGGTCATTCCAGAGCAGTTCTGGCCGGCCAGTCCGCAGAATTTCCTCACCAGTCCCACGCCTGCACTGGAGAGCCTGCGCCCCATCATGAGCGAGTGCCTGCTCATGAAAGGCGTCGGCGGCATCCCCATCGCCCCCTTCAATGGCGCACCGCATGCACTGGAGCTCAGCACCTGGCTCACCGCCCAGCTGCCAGACGCCCGCCAGCGCAACAGGATCAACATCGCCATCTCCGCCGACCAGATCGCCGCAAACTACGTGGGCGCCCTCACCTCCCTGCCCTCCTTGGAGCTGGCTACCATGCCGCAGACGCACAAGGAGAACCAGGAGGGCCTCAATGAGGGGTATTACAGCCACTGCAGCTTCCGCTCCCCCACGCAGGCCATGCCTGCGGAGATCAATCCCCGCAGCGTGCTCAACCGCCTCTTCAACCAGAACAACACGACTCAAGCGGACGGCTCCCCCCAAAAAAACAATGCATCCCGCGCGCTGGATCAGAGCATGCTCGACCTCGTCATCGGCGGTGCCAAAGACCTGCGCAAAACACTGCCGCAGGACGACCAGCACAAGCTGGATGAATACCTGGACAGCGTGCGCGCCGTGGAGCGCCGCATCGCCGCCATCGAGCTGCGGCAGAAGGAGGCGGCGCTGGAAAAATCCGGACTCGCCCCCAGCCGCCATCGCGGCACCGACTCCCCGCCCATCGAGATCAAGATCCCCATCGGTGACAAACGCAGCGAGTACATGCAGGTGATGTGCGATCTCAATGTGCTCGCCTTCCAGACAGACACCACACGCGTCAGCACCTACATCGGCTCCACGCCCAATGGCGTTTCCTACCCCGAGCTCGGCTTCAAGGACGAGCATCACTCTCAGACGCACCACAACAACCGTCCCGAAATGGTCGCCAAAGTGCAGGCCATCACCGCTTTCAACATCTCCCAGTTTGCCTACATGGTGAAAAAGATGCACAGCCTGCGCGAAGGCGATGGCACGCTGCTGGACAACTGCATCATGATGTGGGGATCCGGCCTGGAGGATGGCAACAAGCACTCCCGCGAAAACCTCCCCTTCATCCTCGCCGGCAAAGGCGGCGGCAGCATCAGGACCGGCCGCTTCCTCCCCGACGTGAAGGGCAATCAGGGAGACCTCCTCACCACCCTCCTCTCCTGCATGGGCGTCCCGCTGGACCGCACCATCGGCATCGCCACCAAGCAGATCACGGAGATCAAGGCGTAGCCGCTCAGCTCCAGACGTCTCGTTTGACACACAGAGGCAACGTCTGCGTCACGTATGCCGCAGCGCCTCCACGGGATTCATCTGAGCCGCACGCCGTGCGGGGTAGATGCCGAAGGCGACGCCAGTGAGGACGGAGATGGAGAAGGCGAGGATGGGGGACCACATCTTGATGACAGTGGTGACACCGGCAAATTTGGTGACGGCAAGCGGAATGCTGAGGCCGAGGACGACGCCGAGCACGCCGCCGACGCCGGCAAGCAGGACGGTCTCGATGAGGAACTGCACGACGATGTCGTTCTGCCGTGCGCCGAGGGCGCGGCGGATGCCGATCTCCCGCGTGCGCTCGGTGACGCTGGCGAGCATGATGTTCATGATGCCGATGCCGCCGACGAGGAGAGAGATGGCGGCGATGCTGCCGAGCACGATGCTGAAGATCTGCTTGGTGCGCTCCGCCTGCTTGAGGAGCTCGACGGGGACGATGATGCGCCAGTCCTCCTTTTTGTGGTTGCTGGTCATGAGGTGGCGCACAGCCTCGGCGCGGCTTTCCACTTTGTTCACATCATCCACACGGATGACGGCTTCGTGAAACTGGACTTTCTCGGCCTCAAAGCTGCCGGTGCGGAAGCGGTAGAAGACCTCTCCGTACTGGTCCATAAGAGTGCTGAAGGGGATCATGATCTGCGCCTGGGAGGAGGAGGCGGAGCTGCCGCCGCCGCCGGAGTCAGTACCGACGGACTGGCCTTCGTCTTCGATGATGCCGATGACCTTGTAGTAGAAGCCTTTGACGCGGACAGATTTTCCCACGGGAGTGGAGAGGGCGAAGAGGCGTGCAGCCACGGTCTGATTGATGACGCAGACGGGCACGACGTCCTGCATTTCGAGGTCGTTGAAAAAGCGGCCCTGGGTGATGCGGCGGTTGCGCATCTGGGGGTAGATGGGCAGCACGCCCATGACCTGGCCGTCGATGCTGCGGTCGAGGTTCCAGATGTTTTCGGAGATGTAGCGGCTGGGTACGACGACGTGGATGTCCGGCACGGTCTGGCGGATCTGCTGGATGTCGCGGAGGGTGATGCCGTATTCACTGATCATGCTGCGGGACTCGCCGCTGGAGCCCTGGCCGTCCGGGGGCTTGACGCTCTGGAGGATGATGTTCTGGCTGCCTAGTTTGCGGATCTGCTCCTGGGCCTCGTAGCTGGCGCCCTCCCCGATGGCGAGCATGGCCACCACGGAGGCGACGCCGAAGACGACGCCGAGCGCGGTGAGAAAGGAGCGCAGCTTGTGCAGCCAGATGGTCTTGATACCAAGGGAAAGCGTGCGCCACAGATGCTGCGGCGAGAGAATGAGGCGGAGTACGGGGTGTGCGGCGAAAAAGGACATTCTTTGGGGGCAGCGTTACATACGGCGCTGGCTGCAGGAAATTGCCGCGATCTCGAAGGGCGGACCAAGGCTGTGGAGCTCTTAGCTGGGAGCGCCGATGGCCTCATCGGCTCTGGGCGGGCGGCTTACTGCACGGCCTGGGTGCCCACGGTGATCTCCTGCGCCTGTGGCATGGCGGCGGGGGCGTGCTGGGGCATCTTGGCAGTGAATGGGGGGGGCTCTCCGCCGATGCGGCCGCCCTGCTCCATGTAGCGCTGCAGGTCTGCCACGGCGGTGTCCAGGCGGGAGTCATGTGCCTGCAGGTAGGCGCTGGCACGCAGTGCCAAGGCACGCCCCTGCCAGGGGTAGGGCTGGCCGTAGCTCTGGACAGCGGCGAGCTGCTGTGGGAGGGGGAGGCGCATGGCCATCTCACACCGGACATTGAGCATGGTGTCCTGCGCCACGCCGACGGGGTAGCTGCGGCCCAGCTTGTCAAAGAGGGCGAGGAAACGTGGGTCTTTCACAGCGGGCGGCAGCTGGGAAAGCGGACCCAGAAGACCCACGGCCTCGGCGAGCAGGGACACATCGCACCAGGGGCTGGCGGCAAGGGCGTCCAGGCCCTGTGAGAGGTGGTCAAGGATGGGCTGCGGCTGCCTCTGGTGGTGGCTGGTGATGGCGCGGAGGAAGCAGGCGTCTGAAGCGGAGAGCGGGGCGGCGGCGGCGATGGCAGCGGGAGCATCCGGCGCGCCTGTGTGCGCCCTAGCGTAGGCCTGGAGGACGCGGTCTGAGAGCACGGGGGTGGCCGGCAGGGGGGCGGCGAGGTAGGCCGCGTAGTCGTGCCGCCAGTAGCTGCTCAGGGAGGACACGCGGGCGCGGACGTCGGCCGGGGCTTCCGGGGGGAGGACATCGGCCACGGCGGCCTCCCACAGGCGACCTGGCAGATGAAGGCGCTCGGCATAGTAGATCTGCATGTCCACGGCCCCATCTACATGTGGGAAGCTGCCGCCGACGCGCGTGGAGGCGCGCACCAGCTGAAGGGCGCAGTTGTCCTTTTTGGCAACGCTGCGGGCAAAGCTGAATTCCAGATGGTTCATGTCATCGGTGTTGATGGTGCTGCATCCTGCGGCCAAGGCGCTGCAGTAGTCGCTCCCTGCGATGCAGCTGGCCAGGAAGCCCTCGACGGTGTCCGTCTTCCAGAAGCAGCGCAGCGCCTCGGCAATGGGCTCCTGCTTGATTCGCCGGCGCACGGCATCCAGCTTCCAAGGGGAGTCGTCCGCGCTGCAGACGAGGAAGATATCCGAGCTCTGAGTGGCCCACACCTCCACTTTGGGAAAGATCTGACGCAGGGTGGTAATGACAGTGATGATGGCCTCCGGCTCCACCTCATAGCCCTGCACCCACTGGCAAAAGACGCCGCCTGGGGTAAGCCGCTGACTGGCGTTTTGGTAAAACTCACGCGTGTAGAGATTGGCCACACCGGCGCGGCAGGGATTGGAGGGCTCTGAGACGATGAGGTCGTAGTTTTGCCCGCGGGTGAGGAGGAACTCACGTGCGTCTCCGGTGATGTTGCGGATGCGCGGATGCTGCGTGGCATTGCGGCTCACGGGGTCAAAATACTTGGCCACCTTGCGGATCTCTTCCTCCAGTTCCAGCACGTCCACGCGCTGCATGCCTGGCAGGTCGGCCAGCCAGCCGGCAGTGGTGCCGGTGCCGAGCCCCACGACGCAGGTGTGCTGCGGATTCGGATGCAGAATGGCCCCCGTGAGGCCCAGCATCACCTGGGTGGAGGCGTCCATCACGGCAGAGCCGTCGCTCTTGCCGTTGGTGAGAAAGGAGTACTGCAGCCCGCCCACCACCGCCACACAGGTCTCCCGCCCGTCATAGGCCTGCACCAGGCTGCGGCGTGCGCTGCGCTGGAGGTTTTCCAGATTCAGGGCGGTGTTAAACTCTCCGTGTGTCACACGACCGTAGCCAATGGGGGTCTGCATCCACATGGCTGTGGGGCCTGTGGCACCAAAGGCAAAGAAGCCGCAGACGATCAGTGCAGCAAAGGCCGCTCCCCCACTCCAGGTCAAACGCGGGGCCGATACAGGCGCGGCCTCTGCGTCACGGGGTGTGCGGCGCAGCTGCAGCACCAGGGAGGCGGCAGACATGGCGGCCACCAGCAGCGCGGCCAGCAGCCAGCAGCCGGTGAGCTGCAGCCAAGGCACGAGAATGAAGCCCCCCAGCAGCGAGCCGGTGATGGAGCCAAAAGTATTCCACAAGTAGGCGCGCCCCAGCTGACGGCCCACCCCGGCATTTCCCCGCCCCAGCAGGCTGACGAGCAACGGAAACTGCACGCCGCTGAGCAGTGAGGGCAGAAAGGCCAGCAGGGACATGACCACCGCCCAGCTCATGGCCATGTGCCCCAGGCCCAGGCCGCGCAGGCTGTCATTGAAAATGAGCGCCAGGTGCGCGATGCGGTCCCCCAGAGCATAGGGCAGCAGGATGGCCAGCGCCTGCAGCGCTGAGACGAGGGTAAAGCCCGCGATGCCGGGTTCCGCTTTTTTGAGCATCAGCGCGTAGAGCAGGCCGCCTGTGCCCATGCCCGCCAGCACCACGCAGAGCACCAGCCCAAAGCCGTACACAGAGCCACCCAGCAGCGGCGCGGAGACGCGGTACCACACCAGCTCCGCCACAAAGAAGGTAAAGCCACTCATGAAGGCGGCAGCCAGTACAAAGGGAGCAGGTGCCTGCGCGGCCACACTCTCCTCCCCCGCCCCGCTCTCTGCAGCAGCAGTGCGCGGTTCTTTTTCCTTCAGCAATGATATGACACCGGCGGCCAGGGCGATGCCCAGATTGGCCAGCACAGCGATGGTCAGCGCGGATTTGTTTCCCAGGCTGGGCAGCAGCCAGAAGGTGCCCAGGAGCGCGCCGCACACCGCCCCGGCGATGTTGATGCCATAGAAGAAAGCGGTGGTGGAGCGGCGCGGATCGTCATCATGCTGGGCGAACTTCATGGCCGCAGGCAGCGTACCACCCATGAGGAAGCAGGGCGCGCCGAGCACCAGCGCGGTGATGAGCAGCTGCAGGCAGGTGGCGGGAGCCAGCCCCATGCCTGCGGTGCCGCCAGTCTTGAGATAAAGAGCGCGCGCCAGGCTGAGCAAGTAGGGTGAAGCAGCCGCCGCCAGGGCGATGCCCACCTCCAGCCGCGCGTAGAAACGGAAAGGGCGCCCCACGCGCTCCACCCAGGAGCCGAAGAACTTGCCGCCAAAACCCAGCCCGCCCATAAAAACTGCCATCACCGCCGCAGCCGCAGGGGCTGCTCCGCCAAAGACCAGCCGAAACTCCCGCAGCCAAACCGTCTGGTAAACCAACGAGCAGAAGCCGGAGAGCATCAAAATGCATGCCAATGAAAACTGGGTGAGTCGGACACTGGAGTGGACAGAGGCACGGGCAGCTGAAGATTTCATGAATCTAAATAATTAAACAGTATTTTACATAAATACCATATTATTTACAAATAAAATCATGCCTCTCCCTCTGCCGAGGAGGCCTGAAAACACCGTTTAAGCGGTGATTGTGAGTCCTGAGGCGCTTAATTTAGAGCCTCACGTGCGGACTGGAAGAGGTAGTGACCCCAGCCGTACTGGGTGTCTCCGGCCCAGTCCGGATCGTAGTGCTGGCTCTTGAAGATAAAGCGCTCCGGGTGCGGCATGAGGCCGAAGACGCGGCCGGTGTCGTCCTGCAGTCCGGCGATGGCACTGGTGGAGCCGTTCACATTGTTCGCATAGAGCAGCGCAGCGTGACCGGACTTCACGTAGCCTGCGGCGTCGTCCCCTTCAGTGACGAGGCGGCCTTCGGCGTGCGCCACGGGCAGTTCAAAGTTTTCGGGCAGCTTGCTCAGGTAGGGGCTGGCCTTTGTCTTGGTCTTTTTCAGACCCACCCAGCGGCAGATGAAGCGGCCGCTGGTGTTGTGAATGAGGCTGCCCTTGGGCAGGAGATCGAGCTGGGTGAGGATCTGGAAGCCGTTGCAGATGCCCAAGGCGTAGCCGCCTTTGTCCACAAAGGTCTTGAGTCGGTCGCCAAGCTTCGACTTGGTGATCAGCTGGGCAATACGGCCTGACATCACATAGTCCCCGTAGCTGAAGCCGCCGGAAAACACGATCATCTGAGCCTTGTCGAGCGAGGAGGGCTCCAGCAGAGCCACCGGCAGCACCTCGGAGGTAAAGCCCGCTGCCTCCAGAGCGCGGGCGGTTTCGGCATCGCAGTTGGTTCCGGGAAACTTGAGAAGAAGGGCGTGGGGCATGGGTTGTGGCTGCCAGCATCTAGGCGAAGCCGCCGCCGGATGCAACCAGACATGCGCGGCTGGGTACGGAAACGGTGGCTGCAACAGCCTCTCATCGCAAACACGGGATCAGACATTCCACCGCTCGTCTGGGAGACTGACCGGGCTCAGAGGCAGCAGGCGGGAGTCCTCGACTGCCGCGGTCCGATGTGCGAGCCCGGCCAGGTAGGCAGGATGGTCTGCAAAGGCCAGAAACGCCGCGACACTGCTCTGGCGCACCAGCATGACCCGATCCCACCTCTCATGCACCGGGCCGATGAGAAACGGACCGCCAGCACCCGCAAACATGAGCTGACCCCCACTTTGGTGCAGAAAAGGCAGCGTATGGCGGATGTAGCGTGCAAAGGCCTCTTCTCCGCTAATGGGGATCTCCGGGGCCAGCTCTGGAGCAGCGGTGTAGTCGGCAACATCGCGAAAACGCAGCAGATTCAGCATGACGACCTCTCCCTGCAGGTCTCTTTTCACAAACTCGCGTCCCGACTGCTGCGTAGGCATAAGATAGGGCGAAGATTCAGGGGGCGCACTCATTTCACAGGAGTTCCCGGCGCATCCGTCCGGATGAAGGTCTGCCATTCAGATCCCAAAGCCAGGCGCATTACGTGGCCGCCCACATCATGAGGCCAGTCGGACATGCGCTCGTGCAGACGCTGCATGTCATTGGCAAACAAGGCACGCGCAGCTTCTTCAAAGCCTGGAAGATCTCCGGCCAGGGTGACCATGAACTGGTAGGCGCACTCGAGGGCTCGGCGCGCCTGGTCTTTCTCGCTGCCCTGACGCCGAGCCTCCTCCACCAGCTTTCTCAGGGCCACCGAGGCGCCTCCTGGCTGAGAGTCCAGCCACTCCCAGTGTCGCGGCAGCAGGGTGACCTCCCGTGGCACCACCCCCAGCCGGGGACGGCCACGCCCACGTGGAACTGCGGGCTCCGCAGCTTGCAGCTCCTGCGGCGGGACCACAGCAACCAGACGCGCGCAGACCTCCTCATCCGTGCCCCGGGTGTCCACCTCCACGGTGCGCCCCGTGGCATTGTCAAAGATCAGCAGCGGACCAGTGGCACCGCCTTCCAGCGCCCCCTTGAGCGCGAGAGCGTTTGTGTGCAGAGACCCAGTGGCGATGAGCCGGTGGCCGTCAAAGGTGGTGAAAGTGGAGGGTTGGTTGGGGACGATCATATGACACACCCTTAATATTACCCGGATAAAATTCAAGCAGATTATTATCCGGGTAATATTAAACACCTCCATATCGCCTATGAGCAACCGCATGGTCATCTTTTCACTCCGCTTTGCCCAACTACTCCTCCACCGCCTCAAAGACATCCGGCACAGGTGCATTTTGGGCCACCCAGACCAGCGCCTCTTCCTTGGTCTTCAGCGTGCCTTCGAGCTGCAGTGTCTGCAGCGTGGTCAGCAGCCTGCCGAGGGCTTTGCCAGCATGCCAGCCTTGGGCGATGAGGTCAGCTCCGGTGATGAGACGTGGGGGAAGCATGGGTTCGGCGGCCAGTTCCTCCCGCTTGGCCAGCAGGAAGTCGTAATTGTCCAGCCAGCCGTTGGAGCCCAGGCAGTCCACGCGGTGCAGGGCCAGCTCGTCATCAAACGAAGGGCGAGCCATAAAGCGGCGCAGCTTGGCGGTGCGCATCTTTTTCACGTCTTTGAAAACCATGTGGTTCTCCACCGCGACAACCGTGGGCTCGATGACATCATTCGGAAATTTCATGCGCCGCATGATCTCACCCGTCATGTCCGCGCCTAGTTTGTCGTGTCCGTTAAAGCGAATGCGGCCTGTGTCGGCATCGCGCGTCTGGGTGGCGGGTTTGGCGATGTCGTGCAGCAGCACGCTCATGACCAGCGGCAGAGACACCTGCTCCGGTAGCAGGCTTAGCATCAGCCGTGTGTGGATGAAGACATCCCCCTCCGGATGAAACTGCGGCGGTTGCTCGCAGCCCTGCAGCACTAAAATCTCCGGCAGGAACTGCTCCATGAGACCGCTGTTCACGAGGAGGTCAAAGCCACGCACGCGGTTCGGGCTCAGCATGGTCTTCACAAACTCCTCGCGGATGCGCTCGATGCTCACGCTCTTGATCTTCGGTGCCAGCCCGCAGATGGACTCCCAGGTGGCGTGCTCGATGTCAAACCCCAGCACTGTGGCAAAACGCACCGCACGCAGCATGCGCAGGTGGTCCTCCTCAAAACGATCCCGCGCCACGCCGATGGCGCGCAGCAGGCCCATGCGCAGATCCGCCTGGCCGCCCACGTAGTCGATCACCTCCTCCTTGAGCGGATCAAAGAAGAGGCCGTTGACGGTGAAGTCGCGGCGCTGGGCATCATGCTCCGGGGTGGAGTACGTCACGCTGTCCGGGCGGCGGCCGTCGCTGTAGCTGCCGTCGCTGCGAAAGGTGGCCACCTCCACATGCTGGTGGTCCAGGCGCACGATCACCACGCCAAAGTGCGCCCCCACCGTCTGCGCTCCGGGAAACAGCCGCACCACCTGCTCCGGCGTGGCGCTGGTGGCCACGTCATAGTCCTTGGCCTCACGGCCCAGCAGCATGTCCCGCACGCAGCCGCCCGCCAGCAGGGCCGTGTGTCCAGCTTGCGTCAGTTTGTTGATGACCTTGATGGCGGTGTCTCTCATTCAGCCAGCTTCAGCGCAGCCCCCCGGCCGTGCAATCTTCATTCCGCTTTCCGCTGTTCAAAGCACAGACTCAGGCTAAAATCCCGCCCCCTATTATGGACCCACTCATCGAAATGCTGCACAACAACTCCAGGCGCTCCCATCACGAGATGGCGCTGGCCCTGGGCCTCACGGAATCCGAAGTCGCTTCACGGATCGCCGCCGCCGAGGCCGATGGCACCATTCTGGGGTACAGCGCCGTGGTGGACCGTCTCAAGGCGGGGCACCGTGGTGTCACGGCATTGATCGAGGTGCGGATCGCACCCGAGCGCGACGGTGGCTTTGACCGCCTGGCACGTCGCATTTCCAAATTTGACCAGGTCCGCGAGTGCTTCCTCATGAGCGGCGGCTATGACCTGGCTGTGATCGTCGAGGGCAAGGACCTGCTCGATGTGGCGACTTTTGTGGCTGAAAAACTCAGCACCCTCGGTGGTGTGCTGTCCACGGCCACGCGCTTTCAGCTGAAGGCGTACAAAGAAGGCGGATTTTTCGCAAATTCCGGCGGTGACGAAGAGCGCCTGCCGGTGAGTCCATGATTCAAGAGGAGCCTGCGATCATGGATTACGACAACAAGATTTCCACCATCATTCGCGACCTGCCGCGCTCCGGCATCCGCGATTTCTTTGAGCTCGTCATCGGCCGCTCCGACGTCATCTCCCTCGGCGTTGGAGAGCCCGACAAGCCCACTCCCTGGCCCATCCGCGAGGCGGTCATCCGCTCCCTGGAAAAAGGCCAGACCAGCTACACCTCCAATCTCGGCCTGGAAGCCCTGCGAGTAGGCATCAGCGAATACGTCACCAAGCACTTCCGCACCACGTATGATCCCAAGACGGAGATCCTCGTGACGGTGGGTGTTTCCGAGGCGCTGGACATCGCCTTCCGAGCGGTGCTCAATCCGGGCGATGAGGTCATCTATCACGAGCCCTGCTACGTCTCCTACAGCCCCAGCATCAAGATGGCCTACGGTGTACCCGTCGTGGTGCAGACGCGGGAGGAGAATGAGTTTGCCCTCATGGCCGAGGATGTGGAGAAAGCCATCACGCCGAAGACGAAGGTCATCGCGCTGAACTTCCCCACCAATCCCACCGGCGGCATCATGCCGCACGAGGAGCTGGCCAAGATCGCCGCACTCGCGGTGAAGCATGACCTCTTCGTCTTCACCGACGAGATCTACAGCGAGCTGCTGTATGATGGCCGCCAGCACAAGAGCATCGTGGAGTTTCCCGGCATGCGTGAGCGCACCGTGCTGCTGCACGGCTTCAGCAAAGCCTTTGCCATGACTGGCTGGCGTCTCGGCTACGCCTGCGCCCCGGCCCCGCTGCGCGAGGCCATGATGAAGATCCACCAGTACTGCATGCTCTGCGCCCCCATCATGAGCCAGATGGCCGGCATCGAGGCGCTCAAGATGGGCGAGGCAGCCTATGAAGACATGCGCCAGAGCTACGAGCAGCGGCGCAATCTCATCGTGAGCCGTCTCAATGGCATGGGCCTGCACTGCTTCAATCCGGGCGGCGCATTCTATGTCTTCCCCGAGATCCGCAGCACAGGCCTGACCAGCAAGGAATTCGCCATCCAGCTTCTGGAAAAGAAGAGCGTGGCCGTGGTGCCCGGCAGCGCCTTCAGCAGCGCTGGCGAAGGCTTCGTACGCTGCTGCTACGCCACAGCGCCGGAGCTCATCGCCAAAGCCATGGATCTCATGGAGGAGTTTGTAAACGAAGTGCGCGGCAAGTAGCGCCTCCGCTCAAACAGATTCGTCAGGCCTGCAGGCAAACGCACTTCTGGTGCTTGTCTGCGGGCCTTTCTCTTTTCAGCGATCAAGCCACCAGACCCGGCAGGCTCGTGCTAGTGCTCGATCCAAACGCATCGGCCTCGATCCCCATCTGCTGCAGCATCTGCACAAAAAGATTGCACATGGGCTGGTTGTTCTTGGCATCAAACGCCAGATGCTGGCCATGCTTGAAGCCGCCGCCCGCAAAGAGCAGCGGGAGATTGTGCCAGTCGTGGCTGTTGGCATTGCCGAGATTGCTGCCCAGCAGGATCATGGTGTTGTCCAGCAGGCTGCCATTGGCCTCCTTCTTGGCCTTGAGAGAGGTCAGCAGGCCGTTGAAGGCCTCAAACTCGGCGCGCTCGATGCGCTGCAGTTGCTCAATCTTCTCCGGGTCCTGGCCGTGGTGGGAGAGGTTGTGATGAGCCATCGACACTCCCTTCACCAGCGGCACATCTCCCCTGCCCTGGATGAGCACGGTGATGGCGCGCGTGCTGTCCGTCTGCAGGGCCAGCGGGATGAGGTCAAACAGCAGTCGCATGCGGGCGATCAGATCGGCCTCGTTTTCCACATCGGTCGGCGGCTTGGCATCCACCTTGGGCTTGGGTTTCTGCACCCAGGCTTCGGATTTAAGCATGCGCTCCTCCATCTCGCGCACGGAGGTGTAGTACTCATCCAGCTTCTCCTTGTCCGCCGCACCCACGCGGTTTTCAAAGCGCTTGGCCTCGGCCATCACGGTGTCCATGATGCTGCGTCCTTCCTTCAACTTGCGCATCTGGTTGCTGATCTCAGCGGGTGTTCCATCGAGGAAGAGTTTGGCAAAGACCTGGGAGGGCTTTGAATTGGAGGGCACCATCACGCCGCTGCGTGTGTAGCTCTGGCTGCCCTGCCCCGCCGTGCTGAGCACCAGCGAAGGGTAGCGCGTCTCATGGCCGATCTTTTCAGCCACAAGCTGATCGATGGAAACGGTGTTGCGAAAGCCACCGAGCCCCGGACCGCGTGCCGAGGTGAGCCAGGTCTGCTCGGAGGTATGGCCGTCTGCGCCAGCCTGGTCTGGATGTGAGACACCGGAGAGCACCGTGAAGTCTTCACGGTGATCCTTCAGCGTCTCCAGATAAGGCGTGAGAGTGTAGCCACGTCCCGTCTCCTTCGGGAAAAACGAAGGGCCGTAGATGCCGAGGGAGGCGCAGGCAAACACCATGCGCTTGGGCGGGGTGGCAGCGGCGGCGCTGGAGAGGCGCGGCATCATGGCCTCCAGAAACGGCAGGGCCAGCGAAACACCTGAGCCATGCAGAAAGGCGCGGCGGGAAAGGGCGGGGCGTGTGATCATGACGTGATGTAAGGCTGGGATGGAACGTGGATTACTTGCTCAAAAACAAAGGTGACAGCACCACCGCATGCACCAGGGTGCGCAGGCCGGAGCCCTCGGCTTTGACCTGGGTGGTGATGGTGTCGATGGCATCGCGGTCGGCAAACTGGATGCCTGCACCGGTGCCGTAGGTAACGAGGCTGCCCGCGAGAGCGCGCAGCACCTGATCCTGCTGCCCGAGAAGGAGCTGCTTGAAATCGCGTATGCCTTGAAATTTGCGACCGTCCGGCAGCTCCCCGCTGGCATCCACCGGCAGGCCTTCCTTGTACTGCCAGATGTTCTGCCCGCGCAGCTTGCGCTTGGCGTTGGCACCCTTTTCATTGGAGCGGTAGTTTTCGCGGTAGCCGCCGATGACGTCAAAACTCTCAAGTGCAAACCCGGGAGGATCGATGTTCTTGTGGCAGGAGGCGCAGGATTCACTGTCGCGGTGTTTGGCCAACTGCTCGCGGATGGTGGTGGAGCCCCGGGTGTCCGGCTCGATTCCACCCACACTGGCAGGCGGCGGAGGCGGGGGCTGACCGAGGAGATGCTTCATGACCCACGCGCCTCGCAGCACGGGCGAGGTGACGGTACCATTGGCCGTAACCTTCAGCACACTGGCATGAGTCAGAACGCCGCCACGCGGACTGCCCGCTGGGAGCGAGACACGGCGAAACTGCTCTCCGGAGATGCCGGGCAGCTCGTAGTGCTCTGCAAGGCGGTTGTTCAGCATGGCAAAGTCGCTGTGGATGAGATTAGCCACCGGCAGGTTCTGCGTGAGCATCTCGCTGAAAAAAGACTCCGTCTCCGTGACCATGGCCAGCTTCAGGAGCATGTCGTACTCTGGGTAGAGCTTGGCATCGGGAGCCGTGGCGTCGATGTTTCGCAGCTCCAGCCACTGGCCCACAAAGTTGGTCACGAAAGCGGCTGAGCGCGGGCTTTTGAGCAGGCGCTCAGTCTGGGCCTTGAGCACGTCAGGTTTCATGAGCTGGCCGGACGCAGCCGCCTTCATGAGCTCATCATCCGGCATGGAGCTGGTAAGGAAGTAGGACAGGCGCGAAGCCACGGCATAGGAGTTCAGCCTGCCTGGGTGCTCCTCCAGCAGCAGAAAGGCGGGAGAAGTAAGGATAGCACGCAAGCCGAGGCGCATGGCTTCCTCAAAGCCGCGACCTGCGTCCAGCGCCTGGGTGGCGAGTGCAATGTAGGGCGCAGCTTCATCCGGTTCCAGCGGTCGGCGGAAAGCGCGCGCGGCAAAGCTCTGCAGCCCGCTGCTGACAGACTGGCGCACATCCTGGGGGGCGAGCTCGTAGCCCAGTGGTTTGCCGTCTCGGAACTTGCGCTGTTTTTCATCCAGCTCTGTCAGCGGAACATCTCCCAGCGCTTTTTTCAAGCTGGCAGGCGGCCACTCCGTCGCGAGCGGGCCTTCCACCTCGATCCACTGCATGGCGATGCCCGTGCCCTGAAACTCTGCCGCGCCCACGTTGTAGATACCCTGCCCCTTCTTGTCGCGGCCCACATGGTCGCAGTTTACGACGATGTGCTCAGTGCCGTCCAGACGTGCGGTAAACTCATACTCGCGTGGCTTGTCTGCGGGCAGCTCGCAGTAGCTGAGGAGGCGCTTCAGCTTGTAGTTGTTGGCGTACACTATGACGGTGAGGGGCTGCCCCTCGGTCTGAAAAGCATTGCCCGAGAGCCGTATGCGGTAGAGCCCCGGACCAGGGATGCGGCACTGCTTCAGGCCCACCAGATAGTCTCCGGTGCTGAACATGATGACTTCCTTGTCCGTCTCACGGAACATGATGCGATGCCCGCTCTTGGGATTGGTTTTATCGCTGAGCGTTCCGGGCGGCGTGTCCAGGTTTTTGCGGATGGCCGGCTCGTCCTTGTAGGAGTAGCGTTTGTTGATGCCAGCGGGCTTGCGGCTCAGCACGATGGCGGCATCCAGCGCGGCATCGGCAGCTTCCAGATATTTCTCGATCTGCAGCTGCGAGAAACGCAGCCCCTCCGCCACCGTGTCAAAGCCATGCATCGGCGTGTCCTCGGGGAGGATGTGCTTCAGCGGCAGCGAGATGCCCAGGAGATCATGCACGGTGTTTTCATACTCGGTGCGGTTCAGACGGCGCAGCAAAGTACGACCGTCCTTCGCCTGCTGCGCCAGCTCATGATCACGGAGAGGAGTCTTGAGCGCTGCCAGGAATTTGCCCTGTGCTCCAGCCTCAGGCCGGGGCTTCTTGGCAGGCGGCATCTCCCCCTTGCCCACACGGTCAAAGACCTTCACCCAGGTGTCGAAGTTCTTTTTGTCGTCAGGAGCAAACTTCAGCGCCGTGAGATCGAGCCCGCCTTTTTGGACATCGCCGTCATGGCATTCGGTGCAGTGCTGCTCCAGAAAGGGCGCAACGGGAGGCATTGCTCCATGTGCACTGGCAAGCGCGATAAGCAAAAAGGCAGAAGCAAAAACAAGAAGGCGAGACATGACAAAGGCGGCAGGACAGGAACGTGCGCAGAGCTTGGCAAATTAGACCAGGAAGAGGCAAGCTTTTTGGCATGCCTGCCCAGTCATGGATTCCGGCTGCCTGGGACATCACTTCCCTTTCTTCTGCTTCTCCCATTCGGAGAAAAACGCCTTCTCACGGTCCAGCACATAACTCATGTAGCCAGCGGGGTCGATGAAGGGGTTCTCCTTGCCGCCGCCGAGGCGGGCGTGCTTGGCCTCCATGCCGTAGTACCCGCCATGAGCTCCCAGAAAGAAATCCACCGGCAGTGCCTTGAGAGTGCGGAAGGTGGTTTCGTAATCCGTGGCGATGGCAGGGTACTTTTGATTCCCCACCAGGATGTAGCCGGGATTCACATTGGGGCTGCCGATGATGACGGCGTTCAGGGGCTTGCCACTGTCCATGACCTTCATCGTCCAAGTGGTGCAGCCGGGGGTATGGCCGGGCGTGCGGCGGGCCACCAGCACGGCATCTCCCAGCTTCACCTCCTCGCCATCCTTCAGCCGGTGGTCCACCTTGGCAGGCGGGAACTGCGTGTAGTCGCCTTTGCCCAGTCGTGATTTGACCGCCCCGCCGCGCTCCACGGCATCAGCGTCCTCATCCATTACATAATACTTCGCCCCGGTGAGCTTGAGCATCTCCGCGCTGCCCGCGCAGTGGTCCGAATGAGCATGGCTGATGAGCAGAATGCGGATGTCCGTCAATCTGAAGCCCAGCTTTTCCACGCTATCTCGGATGAGCGGCACGGACTCCTCCAGGCTGCTGTTGATCAGCACATGCCCCTGCGGCGTGGTGATTAGGTAGGAGGCCAGATCTCGCGACCCCACATAGTACAGATTGTCTGCGATGCGGTGCGGCGGAAACGGCTGCGTCCATGCGGTGGTGTCGATCCCATAGCCTCCAAGGGGAAGAAAACTCAGCAACAGAAGATGGAGAAAAAGGCGGATGGAGCAGGCGTCAGTCATGGGATGGAATGGGCGTGCCGAGAATCTTCATGCGCTGCTCATTGTTGAGCTTGCGCATGGAGTGCACATCACGATGAAACGCCTCCAGATCGCCTCCTTTTTCGTTCAGAAGACGCTCAAAGCCCGGAACCATGGTGTAATAGGTGGCCACGGTGTTGATGCGCGCATTGTTCCAGGATTTCGGCGCATGGTGAATGTGCAGGCGCACATGCGGGCCGTCGTCCAGCGCCTCCTTGAGCATGCCATCAAAGATGCGCCGCTTGGCCTGGCGCTCCGCCTCCACGCTGGGGTGGCTGCTGGCATAGGCAGCCTTCAGCTTCTCACGGGTGGCGAGCATGAGGCGGACGACCTCGCGCTGTTTTTTCAGGCTGGTTTCATAGTCACGCAGGGCTTTCAAGTTTTTCTTGGCTCGCAGCCAGCGTCGCACGCCGTCTTCGGCATTGGCGGTGGCAAAGGCCTCGTTGAAATCCGTGTCTCCGGGCACGAAGACCTTGGCGTGTGTCAACTCATGGAAAATCAGCTCGGCCAGATCGGCGTCGCTGCGATGTAGAAAGGTGTTCAGCACCGGGTCCGCCAGGTATCCCAGGGTGGAGTAGGCCTCCACGCCGCCCATGAAGACATCGTAACCTTTGGCCTTGAGCTTGTCCGCCTCCTGGCGCGCGTCTTTTTCATCAAAAAAGCCCCGGTATTTCAGGCTGCCCACCAGGGGGTACCACCACTTTTTTCCCTCTACGGAAAACTCCGGCGCGGCATACACCACCCACACGACATAGGGCCGCTGGAGGTCGCAGTATTTGCCAAAGCTCTTGGTGGGCAGGCGCAGGTCGCTGGCCGCAAAGGCCCTCAGCTCCTCAATGAGCTTCAGGCGCTGTTTCACATGCTCTGCCACGCTGGGGTCCGCCAGCGCCTCGGCATTGGGCCGGGATTTCCGCCAGATCTCCGACTGGCCGCTGAGCGCCTGGGTGTAGAACTTCACCGTACTGCAGGAGCACAGCAGAAGGACGGGCAGCAGAGCGAACCAGTTGCGCGTTAAAATCATCCTGTCAGTGTAGGGCATCACCTCCAACCGACAAACATCAATGTCCTTCATCCACGACGATTTTCTTCTCTCCACCAAGTCCGCCAGCCGGCTCTACCACACCTTTGCCAAGGACGAGCCCATCCTGGACTACCACAATCACCTGCCGCCAAAGGACATCGCGGAAAACCGCCAGTTCAAGAACCTCTTCGAAATCTGGCTGGAAGGCGACCACTACAAGTGGCGCGCCATGCGCTGCAACGGCGTCCCCGAGGAGTTCATCACCGGCAAGGCCTCCCCCCGCGACAAATTCCTCGCCTGGGCCAAAACCGTCCCCCACACCCTGCGCAATCCTCTCTATCACTGGACCCACCTGGAGCTGAAGCACTACTTCGGCATCGACACCCTGCTCGATGAAACGACCGCCCCCGCCATCTGGGAGCAGACCGAAGCCGCACTGGCCAAGCCCGAAATGAGCACCCGCGGCATCCTGCGCACTCAGAAGGTGAAAGCCCTCTGCACCACGGACGACCCCATCGACGATCTCGCCCACCACAAGAAGTGCGCCGCAGACGGCTTCGAAGTCGGCGTCTATCCCACCTTCCGCCCGGACAAAGCCCTCGCCGTCCACCTTCCCGAAGCCTGGAACACCTGGTGCGACAAACTCAGCGCCGCCAGCGGCATTGAGGTGAAAAGCTACGCCTCCCTGCTCGACGCCATCAAGCAGCGCCACGACTTCTTCCACAGCGTTGGCGGCCGCCTCAGCGACCACGGCCTGAACTACTGCCACTCCAATTTCGTCAGCGATGCCGAAGCCGAGCGCATCTTCCAAAAGGCCCGCTCCGGCACCGCCGCCTGTGCGCAGGAGCAGGACCAGTTCGCCAGCAACATCATGCTCCACATCGGCCGCCTCAATGCCGCACGCGGCTGGACCATGCAGCTCCACCTCGGCCCCGTCCGCAACAACAACAGCCGCCTCGCCCGTGAGATCGGCGCAGACGTCGGCTGCGACAGCATCGGCGACTGGCCCCAGGCAGAGACCCTCTCCCGCTTCCTCGACCGCCTCGACACCGAGAACGCCCTCCCCAAGACCGTCCTCTACAACGTCAACCCCAACGCCAACTACGTCTTCGGCACCATGGCCGGAAACTTTGCTGATGGCACCACCCCTGGCAAAGTCCAGTTCGGCTCCGCCTGGTGGTTCGTCGATCAGAAGGAAGGCATGGAGTGGCAGATCAATGCCCTCAGCAATCTCGGCCTCCTCAGCCGCTTCATCGGCATGCTCACAGACAGCCGCAGCTTCATGAGCTTCCCCCGCCACGAATACTTCCGCCGCACCCTCTGCAACCTCCTCGGCTCAGACATCGAGTCCGGCCTCATCCCCGATGACGACGCCCTCGTCGGCTCCATGGTCAAAAACATCTGCTACGCGAATGCGAAGGCTTATCTGGGTCTGCATGTCCTCGCCTGACCACGAGCCCGCCTTCTCCAATTTTCAGTTCCCAGTTTACAATTTTCAGTTTTCAGTCCCTCGCTTGGCCTGATGCTGAAAACGCATGCCACGCCCCATATCCTGTTCGGCCCGCCGCTACTGGGCACCCCATGCTTGCTGAATGCCCCAGCGCACCTTTTCAGAGTATTTTAAACAAAGTCATAGCCTTGCCGATTCTCAATCGGCGTCAGCACAGATGCCTTGAAGTACGACGGACACTCCTGTCTGTCGATCAGCGCACCCCAATTCCCCCAGGCCGACGGACAATGTCCATCCCGCGCAACGGTGTCTTCCGAGAGGACACATGATAATTTATAGTGCTTTAGCCTCCCCCACCCACCATAAAACCACTGGCGCGCTACCCCGGCCCCACGCTACCATCCCCCGCATGAGCCGCACGCCTGACCTGCCGCCTTACCATCCCCACCTCACCGGCGAGGATCCCGGGGACGAATGCTACATCGATCTCACACCTGAGTCACCCCGCCCCGAGACACGCATGGTCTTCTGCTGGTGCCCTCCGGAGCAGGCCGAGCCTGGCTTCTGGCTCGGAAAGCACCTCGTCACCCAGGCGCAGTGGCAGGCGCTCATGGGGAAGAATCCCAGCCACTTTACCGAGAGCGGCCAGCACCCGGTGGACAGCGTGTCCTACGACATGGCTCATGAGTTTGCCTTGCGTTCTCGTAGCATCTTCAGGGACGGCAAAACACAGCTCTGGCTGCCACGGGAGGCACAGTGGGAGCGGGCCTGCAGGGCCGGGCACACCGGAGACTTTGGCATCGGAGCCGGACACATCCTGAACAGCCAGATGGCCAATTTCGATGGCAACCACCCCGCCGGAGAGGGCAGCAGCGCCTTCAAGTGGCTGTACCGTGAGAAGACGCTGCCAGTGGGCAGCTTCCCCCCAAATGCATGGGGTTTGCATGACATGCACGGCCAGCTCTGGGAGTGGTGTGCGGACTGGCTCGATGAGCAACGCGGCGGCCGCGTGCTGCGCGGCGGCTCCTGGTTCAACTACGGCAGGGGCGCCGCTGCCGGCATCCGCCTCGGCATCGAACCGCAGTTCGGCAACGCCGACTATGGCCTGCGTGTCTCCCCCAGTTCCATCCAGCAAGAAGAGCGGAGCGAGATAGCCAGCCGGAGGCTGCCCCGGAGGGGCAAGCGGAGCGAGGCAAACGAGTGAAGCGATAAGTCCCCCGAACAGCGGCATCATTGACCTTCCGAAGTCATCCATCCATGAGCATCCCCAACCTTGCCGAAGCGAAATCACGCATCCAGCTTTGCCACCGCAAACGGCGCAATCATCTCAATCTGGCCGAACTCGGCCTGACGACCGCGGACTTGAATGCGGTGCCTGAATTCGCAGCACTCACCCAGCTTGAATTCCTGGACCTGACCGGCAATGAACTGACGGAACTGCCGCGCGGCATCACAGCCTTCACCCACCTGCGCTGGCTGGGGCTGAATTTCAACAGACTGGCCAGCATCGAGGGCATTGAGTATTTGACGGCCCTGGAGCGGCTCTATGTGCGGGGGAACAAGGTTGAGCACCTGCCTTTCGCCGTCGGTGTGCTGGTGCATCTGCTTGAGCTTGATCTGTCAGACAACAGCATCCAAAGGCTGCCGGACTCGCTGGGTCATCTCAAAGGGCTGCAACATGTTGGCCTGAATGAGAAGGCCCTGGTGCCCGACCAGCATTCCGCCTGGAAGCAAAAGGGGTGGAAATCGCTGAAAAGCTACCTCTTCAAAGCAGATCCGGAGCAGACACGCTTGTTGCTGGCGCAGACGGCGGAGCGGCTGGCGGGAACTGCCAGAACCCAGCAGGTGCCGCAGCAGCAGATCGTGGCCCCCGAGGTCACCTTCTTTGCAGCCAAGCTCATCCTCATCGGCGACAAGGGGCATGGCAAAACCTGTCTGCAAAAAGCCCTGCGGGGCCTGCCTGTCGCGGAGAAGCAGGAGGATGGCGATGCCTTCAGCAAGAGTACGGAGGGCATGAACCGTGCACTTCTGCAATTGAACCCAAACGGCGGACTGGTTGCGGAGCGGGAGACAGACACGCATGTCGAGCCCACTAGCGACGTGATCGACTTCCACATCTGGGACATGGGCGGGCAGCACGACTACCGTCACATGCACCAGATGCTGTTCTCCCCGCAGGCCATCTATCTGGCGGTGATGATCCCGCGTGGGAAAGATGACGCTGATCGCGGCCTGCACCGCTGGCTGGAACTGGTGCAGCGGCGCACCCAGGGAAATGCCACGGTTCTGGTGGTCTGCACGCGCGGCCGCATGGATGAGGCACTGAAGCTGGAGGAGTTGCAGCGTGAATTTCCCGGCCTGCGGTTCCGAGGTCTGCTGGTGGTGGACAGCCTGAATGGCATTGGCATCGGTGAACTGCGCCAGAAGCTGGTGGAAATCGCGCAGGACGAAAAAGAGCCCTTCGCCCAGCGCTGGCAGCCGGGCTGGTCGGAAGTGTTTCATGAACTGCAACAACACGAAGCGCAGTTCCTCCACCTGCCGCAGGTACGGGAGGTATGCACAGACAAGGGCGTGCACGATGCCGACATGCAGGAAATCCTGATCCGCACCGGACATTTCATCGGCACCTGGCTGTGGCGCGAGGACACACCGGCGGGAAAAGAGGTGGTGGTGCTCAAGCCGGAATGGCTGAACCGCGCCGTGGCCCGCGTGCTGGATGATGCCGAAGCCCAGCAGGCCCATGGTCTGATCAGCACGAGGCATGTGCAGCAGCTCTGGCTCAGGCATGCGCGCGATGGCGAGACGCCCTTTCCGAAGAAGGCGCACGACATGCTGCTCCAGCTCATGGAGATCAATGAACTGGCCTACCGCCCGAAGCGCCCGGGCCAGAAACTCGGGGATGGAGATCAGTTGCTGGTCACGCAGATGGTGCGGGAACTGCCCCCGGCACGCCTGGAGGAAGTGTGGCCTGCGGCGGTACCGGCAAACTTCACCGAAGCACGCCGCACCATCATCTTTGCCGAACCTTCAGGGGCCTTGCAGCCTGGCCAGGTGCCTGAGCTGGTTTTCCTGCTCATTTTCCGTCTGCGCTCCCTGAGCCTGGGCCATGCCGACCCGCAGCAGGCCCTGCACTGGCGCGGCGGTCTGGTGGTAAAGGACAAACACCAGAGCATGGCGCGCATCGAGCTGAAGGATCGCGAACTTCACATCACACTGCGCCACCTCCGCTCGGACAGTCTCTTCGACCTCATCGACGCTCAAATCGGCGCGGATGATGACGAGTGCTGGAACGGCCTGAAGAAGATCATGTATGTGGCTTGCGGCACGGCCTGTGCCATGGACAAGAACAACGCGCAGCACGGACTGGGGCGCGTCTCCGTTCAGGCCTACCACGAAAGTCTGGCCCAAGGTTATCCGGTCGTGAGCTGCGCCTCTCCCTCCTGCTCCAAGCTGGTCAAAATCGACCAGTTGCTGGTTCGCAGTCAAGTCGCCGCAGAGCCGCCTATGACGGCGGAGATGCTGGAAATCATCCGCAACATTGCGGCAGGAAAAACCGACTGGCAGCAGGGAGTCAGCGCCCAGCTCAACGACATCCAGCAGGCAGTCGCCACAATCCGCGACGAAGCCCGTCTGCGCGCGGACGATCTGATCCAGACCTTTTCCACTCGTCTGGACTCCAAGCCCTGCCTTTTCAGCGTGCTTCCGGTGGAAAAATCATGGTGGAAGATGGACCTCGACAAGGTCGAGGTGGAGATCACCATCTGGTGCGAATGGTCGCTGACCCCCGTACCTTTCTATGGCGAAACATACGGAGATCTGCCTCGTGGCACACTACGCGTGAAGGTCGGGCGTGAGTGGGTCCGTTTGGCAAATCGCATGCTGCCTTTCGCCAAATGGGTTCTCCTTGGCTGGGCCACTGGCGGCCTGGCCGCAGGGACGGCGGTTCTCCCCGAGATGTTCAAGTCACAGGTCGGCGAATGGTCCAAGACGGTCGGTGAACTGGAGAAGGCGCTCAAAGACGAGTCCAACAAAGAAATCCAATCCTGCCTGCAAGACGGCGAGGATGGTAGCGGCGCTGGAGATTTCTCCAAACTCGGCGTTCGCGGTTACGGCCTGCCACGCCAGAACGACCTTCAGCTTATCAACACCCTTCGGCAGCTTTTTGAAAAACACGATCCGACATGGGGCGGTCTCGAAGCCGTGAACGAAGAATCCCGCTGGTACTGGCGCCATCCAAAATGGGAGATGTTTGATCGAAAGGTGTGATGGCCTCCCATCTCCCCATAGACACCTCATCCCCTCCGCCTGCCCTGCGGCTCCCGATGATCCTCAAACAGCCCCTTCTTCATCATCTGCGAATACTTCCACTGCTGCATCGAATCAAACGCCACAAACTGGTGAATGCAGATGATCAGCCAGAACTCAAACTGATAGAACCCCTTCGAGCACTTGTGCCGCAGCCGCCCCTGCGCCACCCAGGCCCCCGGCCAGCCGCCCGCAAGTTCCAGCAGATGCAGCTGCGTCTCCGGGATGCGCCACGCACCCATGCGCGCCTTGCGCTTGTCACTTCGATACGCCGCATACGTGATCAGTGACACAGCGCAGACGTAGGCCGCCAGCATCCACATTCCCCAGCCTGTCTGCCGCCACGCATAGGCGGGCAGCACCAGCAGCGCGCCCAGAAGGCACAGCCCAGTCAGACGGAGATCCGCCACCTCACGCAACTGCACTGCATTTTGCGCGCACGGGCGGCATTCGGCATCCAGCCCCCAGTTAAAGCGAATCTCCTCACCCACCCTCGGCGTGTGGTGCCACCTGGAAAAATCACGCCGATGCAGAAACAGCCGCTTGTCGTTAAACTTCAGCCAGCCAAACCCCTTGTCCGCATGCCACTCAACGACACGGGCCGTGTACTCAGGTTTGCGCGTTTCGGCGATCATTTTGGGAGGTGCCATGTCTGATGCGACCCATCAGACGCGGCGAATTCCAAAGAGCAAGCTGCACCGTCTGCCGCCAGCCTACTCCTTCCACCTCATCATCACCAGCATCAACACCGCCCCGCTGGTCCAAAGCAGCCAGCTTTCGGTGATGAGATAGGAGCAGGCGAGCATGCCTGCCCCCAGTACCATTTTGACCACAGAGCCCACCGATTTGCCGTAGAGCAGAGCCGCAAGGCCGATGGCTCCGATGATAAGGGAACCGAAGAACTCAGAGGCAGTGGGCATTTGAATCGAACACAGTTTCACTCCTCAGCCTTGCCGCTCTTTCCACTTCCCGCCCGGCCCTTAGCAGGACTTGGCGTGGAAGGAGAACACGTGCAGGAAGGTGCGGGCGATGATGGCCAGGTCGAGGTAGAAGGACCAGTTCTGGCAGTATTCGATGTCGGAGGTGACGCGGTGCTTGATCTCGCTGGCGTCGTCCACCGGGCCGCGATGTCCGCGCACCTGGGCCAGGCCGGTCACTCCGGGCTTAACCGTGTGGCGCAGGGCATACTGGCTGCACTCCATGGCAAAGAGCACATCATGCTCAGCCATGTGCGGGCGTGGGCCTACGACGGACATGTCTCCCAGCAGCACGTTCAGGAACTGGGGCATCTCGTCGATGCTCAGCTTCCGCATCAGCCCGCCACCGGTGAAGATGCGCGAGTCATTCGCACGTGCCTGCACGCTCTCCCGGCCGTGGTTCACCGTCATCGTGCGGAATTTGAAGATCTTGAACATCTGGCCGTCCGCGCCGGAGCGTGCCTGCTTGAAGAAGAGCGGGCCGGGTGAGAACAAGCGGTGCACGATCCACACCCCTGCACAGAGGAATGGCAGCACCAGCACCACCACAGGCAGGCTGATGGAAATATCCAGCAGTCTCTTGAGGAAACGATGCGCGGGGCTCACCAGCGGATGCTTGTGCAGGCTGATCAGCTTCATGGGCAGGTACTCCGTGAGCTGCACCGCCCCCATGTCTCCCACGATCGGCTCCAGATCCACGGCCAGATGTGTGCCGTGAGATTCCGCGATGAGGCGGATCTTTTCCGTGCGTGCAGCATCTGTAGGCAGGCGCCAGATCAGCAGGTTCGGACGGCCCTGATTGAGCGCCTGCTCCAGCTGATGCTCCAGGAAAGACTCGTTGCGGGAGTTGTTTTCCACGGCCAGCACATCGCAGAGGTGGATGCCGAGCATGGCCTTGTTGGCAAACCACTGGCGCGTAGCCGCCTCGCTGCCCTCATCGCAGACCGCCAGGATGCGCAGACGCGGCTGCAGTCGCGCACCCAGGGCGCTCAGAAAGCTCATGAAGAGCACTTTTCCCAGCCAGAGACTGGGCCCCACCAGAGTGACGAAGAGCAGCAGCATCTTGCGGGAGACGTCGTAGTTCCGCCACAGGCCCAGATAGATGAAGAGCGTGAGCACCATGAAGAGCACCTGCCCGGCGCAGACCTTCAGCTTACGTCCGCTGAGAATCTGAAACATGTAGTGCCCTTCACGCGCACAGATGAGCATGTGCAGCAGCAGGCCGATGATTCCCAGGGCCAGCAGCACTCCGTCCTTGGATGGAGGGGCAAAAGCCATCACGGACATGCCAGGTTTCAGCAACTGGGATACGACGAACGCGACAAAGTAGGCACTGGATACGGCGACTGCGTCCACCAGCACGAAAAATGGGGTCCATCCGCGAACTCTTTGGCTTAGGGCGTCTTGCATATGGGAAAAAGTCCGCCCTAGCAGCCATAAATTCCAGAATACCTGGCCTTACATTCCAATCAGGATTGCTTTAGTCCGACCTCAGACAAACGGAAGTCTGTCACTTCATCTCTTTAAAACTCCACGGCACGAGCTCCGGGTGACGCACGCCCGATGCTGAGCGTCCTGAAGTGCTGCGCGAGGCAGTGGAATGTGTCAGCGCCAGCCCAATGCCCAGCACCACGGCAAACAGGTGTCTGATGGCATCGATCTGCAAAGGAAAGTCCACCAGCGCGTGAATCAGCACGGAGATCACAGCCACGGAGAGGCAGATCAGACCTGCCCGGCGATGGAATGACATTTCATGCTGCCTGGACGCAGGGGCAAACACCTGTCGCAGCGTGGTCAGCCAGCGCCTCAGAGGAAAGATGAGGAGCATTAAAAAGAAGCCCGCTCCCGGCCAGCCCCATTCAGCAAAAAACTCAGCGTAATCATTATGTGCATGACGCCAGTGCCCGACCTTCAGCAGAGGATCCAACGCGGTATAATGCACCGACACCCACTCGAAAGTCCCCGGCCCGGTGCCTGTGGCTCCGTGATCCAGGCCTATTTTCAGAGCCATCACGAGCGCGTGTCTCCGAGCAGGATCGTCAAAACGGCGCTGGGCAAACACATTCCACCGCTCCAGCCCCACTCCAGCCCCACTGAGCCACGCCCCGGCCAGCAGCAGCACCACACCGATGCCTATGAGTGCCGCAAACCTCCAGCGGCCAAAGGGCAGCATGCTCAGATCCGGCTTCCAGGCCATGAGACCGCCGCCCACCAGCAGAAAAATCTCAGCGGCCAGCAGCAGGTGCCCCATTTTAGAAACATTGACACACACCCCGATGATCTGCACCATCACGGCCACCACCAGCAGGGAGAGCATGATCTGTTGTTTGAAGCTGCGCAGACCGTTGCGCAGCAGCTTCAGGCACAGCCATACCCCCAGCGGCCAGCTCAGATTAAGGAAGGAGGCCGTGTTCCCATGATACCAGAAGAGGCCAAAAACAGAACTGGGTACGTGCGGCACCTTCCACAGCGCCATCAGGTCAGCAGATGAGTGAATGCAAAGACCAGCCGCCGCAGTGATGAACCCCGCCACAGTCACCGCCAGAGCCATGGCGATCCGGCAAGAGCGCTCCACGCCAAAATCCAGCGCCATCACCAGCAGCATGAGTGCATTGGAGACGGAGACCATCCCCTGCACTGACGCGGCCTGATCCATGGTGCCAAACGCCACCCACGGACTGCGGTCCAGCCCCAGAATGGCTCCCGTCAGACGCTCGACCATCGCACTCGGAAAGCAGGTTACCAGCCAGCCAAAGGCACACACGGCTGCCGCCAGCGCCCAGACGGACTTTTCATGCGCCCCGGGCCCCCGCCACTCAGACACCCGGGCTAAAAACCAGCAGCCAAAAGCGGCACACGTCAGCCAGATGATCATCACATGAGTGGTGCCCGGCAGCTTCATGTTGGAGCCAGGCAGCAGACAGATGCAGATCACCAGCAACGTGAGGGAAATGTAACGAAAAATATTGTGGAGGTTGGCGATGCCCCATCCTGCCCCCAGACACACCCCTTGGTCAACCTTAGGGATTCGTAAGGAAACTAAGACATGCCTTAGCGACATCTGAACCCTGAATGAGTGGAGTTCTTCTAATGGAAGCGGATTCTTATGGAAGTTCAAGTCAGGCTGAGGGGGAGCAAGGACTCAACCAATGGCGGCAGCTTGGGTAAATTTACTCAGTGTTCAATACAACACATCAAATTTGATTATGAAGGTGTGTTTTGACTCTGGAATCTCTAAGCGCCAATGTGTTTTGTTGCTTTCCCCGGCAGTCCCGCAGCTCCAGAGTCGCCTAAATCATTCCCTAAAAACTAAATACTCGATCTAATCCATGAAAAAACGCATCCTCATCACTGGCGGAGCTGGGTTCCTCGGATCTCATCTGTGTGAACGTCTGCTGGCCGAAGAAAATGAAGTCATCTGCGCGGACAACCTCTTTACAGGCCGCAAGCAGAACATCGCCCATCTGATGAGCAATCCGAACTTCGAGTTCATCCGCCACGACATCACGGACCCAATCCACGTGGAAGTCGATCAGATTTACAACCTCGCCTGCCCTGCCTCGCCCCCTCATTATCAGCACAACGCCATCAAGACCATCAAGACCTCGGTCATGGGTGCCATCAATGTGCTGGGTCTGGCCCGCCGCCTGCAGGCCCGCGTCTTCCAGGCCTCCACCTCAGAAATCTACGGTGACCCCGAGGTGCATCCGCAGCCCGAGACCTACTGGGGCCACGTGAACACCATCGGTCCCCGCTCCTGCTATGACGAGGGCAAGCGTGTGGCCGAGACGCTCTTCTTTGACTACCACCGCCAGAACGGCGTGGACATCCGCGTGGTGCGCATCTTCAACACCTACGGCCCGCGCATGCTGCCAGATGACGGCCGCGTCGTCTCCAATTTCATCGTCCAGGCCCTGAAGGGCAACGACATCACCATCTACGGCGACGGCACCCAGACCCGCAGCTTCTGCTTCGTGGATGATCTGATCAGCGGATTCATCAAGCTCATGGAGACAGACAATTTCACCGGCCCGGTCAACATTGGCAACCCCGGCGAATTCACCATGCTGGAACTCGCCGAGCTGGTGCTCGCCAAGGTCGGCGGCAAATCAAAGATCGTCTTCCGCCCGCTGCCTGCGGATGACCCCAAGCAGCGCCAGCCAGACATCACCCTGGCCAAAACAAAGCTCGGCTGGGAGCCTAAGATCCCGCTGTCCGAGGGCCTGGACCGCACCATCGCCTACTTTGCCGATCTTCTCGCCGGACCGGCGGCCAAACAGCCCCGCCCGATGAAAGCCCCGCTGAAAAAAGTGACCTTCAACTAATCCCCCCACCCATTCTAAATCCCCTATGAGAATTTGCTGCATTGGCGCCGGCTACGTCGGCGGACCCACCATGGCGATGATCGCCGCGAAGTGCCCCCACATCCGCGTGGATGTGGTGGACCTGAACGCCACCCGCATCGCAGCCTGGAACTCCGACGAACTGCCCGTCTATGAACCGGGCCTGGATGACCTCGTGTGCTCCGCTCGCGGTCGCAATCTCTTTTTCTCCACCGAGGTGAAGGAAAGCATCAAGGCTGCCGACATCATCTTCGTGAGCGTGAACACGCCCACCAAGACCTTCGGTGTCGGCGCCCACAAGGCGGCAGACCTGCGCTTCATCGAGTCCGTGGCGCGAACCATCGCCGAAGCGGCGGACAGCCCCAAGATCATCGTGGAAAAGAGCACCATCCCGGTGCGCACCGCCGAGGCCATCCAGACCATCCTGGCCTCCAGCGAAAAAGGCCTGGACCACCAGGTGCTCTCCAATCCTGAATTCCTCGCCGAAGGCACCGCCGTGGCAGACCTCAACATGCCTGACCGCATCCTCATCGGCGGTGAGCAGACGGAGGCCGGACTGGCCGCCGTGGAAAAACTCGTCAGCGTGTATGCCAACTGGGTCCCCCGCGAGCGCATCCTCACCACCAATCTCTGGTCCTCCGAGCTCTCCAAGCTGGTGGCCAATGCCTTCCTGGCTCAGCGCATCTCCTCCATCAACAGCATCTCCGCCCTCTGCGAAAAGACCGGCGCGGATGTGGACGAAGTGGCGCGCGCCATCGGTTCGGACTCCCGCATCGGACCCAAGTTCCTCAAGTCTTCCGTGGGCTTCGGCGGCTCATGCTTCCAGAAAGATGTGCTGAACCTCGTCTATCTCTGCGGGCACTTTGGCCTGCCGGAAGTGGCCGCCTACTGGAACCAGGTGATCCAGATGAACGACTGGCAGAAGCACCGCTTCTTTGAGCGCGTGCTGCGCACCCTCTTCAACACCGTCAGCGGCAAGCGCATCGCCGTGCTGGGCTTCGCCTTCAAGAAGGACACCAATGACACCCGCGAGTCCGCCGCCATCTACATCTGCAAGGACCTCATGGAAGAGCGCGCCAAGATCGCCATCTACGACCCCAAGGTGGAGGAGGAGCAGATCTGCCAGGATCTGGAGATCGAAAGCAACCACCCCGGCATCGAGTACACCGCCAGCGCCGCCGAAGCCGCTGCGGGGGCGCACGCGCTGCTCGTGCTCACCGAGTGGGATGAATTCCGCAAGCTCGACTTCGAAGCCATCTACAAGTCCATGGTGAAACCCGCCTGGATCTTCGACGGCCGCAGCGTGCTGGACCACGCGAAGCTGCGTCAGATCGGCTTCAAGGTGTACAGCATCGGCAAGCCCCTGCCGAGCGAGCTCCCGGCGTAACGCGCCGGCCAGCAGAGAGATTGGAAACCAGAGCCCATCACCGCGCTGCGGTGACGCGCCACCCTGCACCCTCATCCCAAACCAAACGCCATGGCCACTTCATGCCCCAGTCCTGCGGAACTCACTGAACGCACCTACTCGCCCGAGCCCCTGCTGGGGCATCCGGGAAAACTCCTGAAGGCTCTCGTCGATGACCTGCTGGCGGGCCGTGAGCTGGCCTGGCGTCTGTTTGTGCGCGATCTCAGCGCCCAGTATCGCCAGACCTGCTTTGGCTACCTGTGGGCCTTCCTGCCGCCTCTGGTTGCCTCTCTGACCTTCATCTTCCTCAATTCCCAGGGCATCGTGGAGATCGACACCGGAGCCGTGCCCTACGCGGCCTTTGCCATGATGGGCACGCTGCTCTGGCAGGGCTTTGTGGACGCCGTCACCTCCCCTGTCCAGACGCTCAGCGCCGCCAAGCCCATGCTGGCCAAGATCAACTTCCCCCGCGAGGCCATCCTCCTTGCAGGGTTCTACATGGTGCTCTTCAACTTCGCCATCCGCATGGTGCTGCTGGTGGGTGTCATGCTCTGGTGGCATGTGCCAGTCAGTGGTGGTCTGGCTTTCTTCCCTGTGGCGCTTGCAGGCCTCCTGCTCTGCGGCTCCGCCATCGGCCTGGCGCTGGCTCCCATCGGCACGCTGTATGGGGATGTGTCCAAGAGCATCCCCATCTTTGCGCAGTTCCTCATGCTGCTCACCCCTGTGGTCTATCCTGCCCGCACCGATGGCCTGGCCGGATGGCTCGCCACCTGGAACCCCATCTCTCCGCTGATCGTCACCGCACGTGAGACGCTCTCCGGCCAGGATCTCACCCTGCTGCTTCCCTTTGCCATCGTCACCATCGCTTCAGGCCTGATCACGCTGGCGGGTCTCATCGCCTTCCGGCTGGCCATGCCGCACCTGATCGCCCGCATGGGTGGTTAGTTCAGCGCCGGCACGATCCGGCGTCGGGCAAGCTCCAAGTTTCCACACCCCTCCCCTTTCCCTAAGGGAAGCCTGCTGCATGCAGACGCCTCGAGGGGCTCATCCGGTGCGCGCCTGCCGCCCTGCAGCCTGCCTTTTTTAGAAACCCACATCCCACGCTCTCATGCTGACCACGATCACCCCCGTCGAAAAGCCGCTCAACGCCCCTCGTTCCGCCTCGGCTCCCGCCAGATCGGAAGAAGTGCTGGTGGATGTCCGCCATGTCTCCAAGAAATTCTGCCGCGATCTCAAACGCTCGCTGTGGTACGGCATGAAGGACGTGCTCAGCGAGATGAACCCCTGGCAGAAAAAATCCGCCGCCAGAAGCGCCGAGTCTCTGCCGGATGAGAGCGACCTCCGCGCCGGAGAGTTCTGGGCTGTGCATGATGTCTCCTTCCAGCTCCGCCGCGGCGAGTGCCTGGGCCTCATCGGCCACAACGGCGCGGGCAAGACCACGCTGCTGAAAATCCTCAACGGCCTTATCAAGCCGGACTCCGGCTCGGTGACCATGCGCGGCAGGATCGGCGCTCTCATCGCCCTCGGCGCGGGTTTCAATCCCATCCTCAGCGGCCGTGAGAACATCTACATCAACGCCGCCATCCTCGGCATCAGCAAAAAGGAGATCGACGAGCAGATCGACAGCATCATCGACTTTGCCGAGATCCGCGAGTTCATCGACGCCCCCGTGCAGAGCTACAGCTCGGGCATGCAGGTGCGCCTGGGCTTCGCAGTCGCCACGGCCATGAAGCCTGACGTGCTGATCCTGGATGAAGTGCTGGCCGTGGGAGACGCCGCCTTCCGCGCCAAATGCTTCAAGCGCATCGGCTCCATCGCCAAGGATTGCGCCATCATCTTTGTCTCGCATGACCAGAGCCAGATGGCCCGCATCTGCACGCAGGCCATGCTCATGGCCTCCGGACGCCGCCTCTACTACGGCACCACCGCCGAGGCCATTGATCAATACAACGCCGCGCAGGCCGCCAAGTCTGGCACGGCCTACACGCTGCACACCCACGAGGCCATCCAGTCCTTTGAGCTGCTGGAAAGCAGCCCGCCCAAAACAGTGCAGGCAGGCAGCCCGCTGACGCTGAAGATGAAAATCAAATCGCAGAAGCACCTGCCGGTGGGCATCGCTTTCATCAACTTCGTGGACCTCGCCGCCACCACGGTGGGCCAGGCGGATTTTTCCTCCCATCTGGAGGCCATTCCTGAAGGCGAGTCGGAAATCAGCCTGACGATAGACCGCGTGGATCTGGCCCAGGGCATCTATTCGCTGAACCTGGCCATCTTTGCCGGCAACAAGGTGGAAACGCTCGTACACGGAGTCAGCTGCGCCCAGGTGAACGTGGCAGGGGCCCCCTACATGTGGTGCGCCTACAAGATGCCGCTCGGTGCGGTGAACGTCCAAAACGCCCAGTCCTGAACCCGCCATGAAGTGGATCATCTTCGAGAATGCAAAGCTCGTGCTGGAGGCCGCGGCGGTCTTTGGCGCCGTCCTGCTTTTCCTTCTGCACCCTTCGGTGAAGAAGGCATGGCGTACCGCTTCCCTGCGCATGATCGTGGGTGCCATCGGCTTCCTCTTCATGCTGGAGGCGCTGGCGCAGATCACCACGCGCAATCAGTACACCTATCCTCAGAAGCATGAGCCCTTCCCATTCACCCGCTGGGCCATGTTTGCAGGCTTCGCAGCCTCGATGGAGAACGGTGTGATCTACGACTGGCGCGGCCTCACCACCACAGGTGCCGCTGTGGCTCTGAACCCGGCGCTTCTATACGTCACCCCCAACGCCGTGGTGCTCTTCACCAAAACGCACTCCCTCGGAGATCAGCTCACCTCCGAAGGCCAGACGCCTGAACCGGTGATCACCAAGGCGTTGGATGCCTTCGCTCAAGGGCTGAAGACACGCTACAACTCACTGCACCCTGAAGCCCCCGTCGCCAAAATCGAGCTGTGGAAGCGCACGCTGCCACTGCAGCGCGGTGCACAGGTGCCAGCCCCCTTCGCCACGCCCGGCAGCAGCCTGGTGTACACCTTCCCACCTGTCCGGTCATGATCTTCAAAGAAGGCACCACATTCCATTTCGGTCTCGCGCGGATTCTGGTCTTCGGCATTCTGCTGCTGGATCTGCTGGTGGATGATCTTCCCGCCCTTGCCTCCATGCCTGCCGAGGCATTTCTGCCTCGTGGCGTGCTGGGCTGGCTGCCCGCATCCTGGCTGGAGTCCATCTTGCAGCCCGGCTTCTACCACGGCTTTACCCTTGTGTATGGAGGCGTTTTGCTCGTGGGGCTCTGCGGCTTTGGCCCCGCATGGCTGGTCACGGGTCTGGCCATGCTCTGCACCCTTCTCTTCCACGGGCTGGCACGCGGCTTCGGAGGGCACGTGAATCACCAGGAGCTCATCATGCTGCACAGCCTGTTCTTCTTCCTCAGCAGCCGCTCCTACGCTGCGGTCTCGCTCAATGCGCTGTTGTGGAAGCGCCCTGCGGATGAAACCGACAATGAAGCCAGCCGCCTGCTGCTTCGTGCCCTGTGCTTCTGGGTCATGCTGACCTACTTCATGATCGGCGTGGCCCGGCTGCAAACCTCCGACTGGCGCGTGTATGGCACCAATGCCATGACCTTCTACGCGCTGCTGCACAGTGCGAAGTGGAATTTCTGGAACTTCAGCCTCGCGCGGGATGTGCTGCACCAGCCGTGGTTTGATCTCTTCCTGCGCGTGACCTTCCCTCTGGCCACCCTCTTGGAACTGGCAGCGCCTCTGGCCGTCATGGTGCGCAGGCTGGTCTGGCCCATCCTCATTTCTCTCTGGCTTTTCCACATCGCCATCCTGCTCTGCATGAACATCTTCTTCTGGCAGAACATGCTCATGCTTCTGCTCCCGCTGCTGGGCTGGTATGCCGACCGCCGCTGGCAGCCCTCCGGCTCCGCCGACAAGCCTCTCATTGTCTTCTACGACGCCGCCTGCGGCCTGTGTGATGGCTTCATCCGCCACGTGGCCACGGCTGACCGCGCCGGCCTGCTGCGCTTTGCCCCGCTCAATGGCATCACCGCGCAGGAGCACCACATCACCATGCCTGAGAACCGCGCCGAGTGGACCATCATCGCCGCCGAAGGTGACCAGGTGATGGACCGCTCTGATGCCGCCCTGGCCATCCTGGCCAAAACACCGCTCTGGGCGGACATCGCGGATCTCGCCGTCATCATTCCCCGCGCCCTGCGGGACAAGGTTTACCGCATCGTGGCCCGCTGGCGCCACATGGTGCCGCTCAAAAAAGACGCCTGCGAGCTGCCGCCTCTGGAGCTGCGCCGCAAGCTGCTGCCCTGATCCCCAAAAAAACACCATGTCTGGATCTCAGAAGAAGACCAAAATCCAAATGCTCGAAGGGCTGCGTGGCTGGCTGGCCATGTGGGTGGTCATCACCCACCTCTTCCAGTTCAGCGGGCATCCGCAGCTCGGACTTCCTGTGATCAGCCTTCTTACCAGCGGACACTTTGCCGTGCACCTTTTCATGATCCTGAGCGGTTTTGTCATCGCTCTGCTCATCCACGAGCGTGCAGAGCCCTATGGCGTGTACATCCAGCGCCGTTTCCGCCGCATCTACCCCGTTCTTTTTCTCGGCGTGGCTTTGGGAGTGCTCGTACACCCCATGCGCGGTGATCTGCTCACAGACTTCTGGCCGTCCCTTTTTGACAAACACCAGCTTTCCTACTTTGACCATTGCTGGCATCAGTTTGACTCAAACATCATCGCCTATGCCCTGTGCGACTTCACGATGATCAACGGCATCGTGCCAAACTTCGTCCTCCCCCATGTGGCGGTGGCTTTCAATGGAGTGGCCTGGAGCCTGTCGCTGGAGTTTCAGTTCTACCTCCTGGCACCTTGGCTCTGCTCCATTCTCCAGCCCCTCCGCCAGCGGCTGCTCCACGTGTTTTTGGGCGTGTTTGCCGTCATGGCTCTTCGTGACTTCATCTTTCCCTCCATCAATGGCATGTCCTGGAGCAGCCACGGAGCCTTCCTCCCGTTCAATCTCGAATGGTTCATGATCGGCATCCTCTCCTATCATTTGCGCACCTACCTGCTGGCCCCCGGCCATCAACAACTCATTGGCATCAATCTCCTGCCGGTGGCCCTTCTCCTCTCCCTCCTCCTCACTCGTGGTCGCCTCAGCGGCATGAGCTTTGAATGGGTGATCGGAGATGCCATGCCCCTTGCCATCTGGCTGTGCGTGCTCTGCCACATGATCGACACCGACACCGGCCATACGGGCCCTGTGAACAAGCTCGCCAAGGTGCTGCTGGAATCCCCCGCTGCTCTCTTTGTCGGCGGCATATCCTACAGCATCTATCTGCTCCACAATCCCGTGATCATCTTCACCCAATGGGCCTTCGTCAGGCACCTTGACGTCCACACCTGGCAGTCCTGCCTCCTGATCACCGGCGCCATCAGCCTGCCTCTCACTATTGGCCTTTCTGCCCTCTCCTACCGCTTTGTTGAGCAGCGCTTCATTCGTTCCGCCAAAAAAGCCCCCGTGCCTGCTCTGACACCCGCTTAACTCCGTCCCACTCAAACCTACACCTGCCATGAAAATCGTCATCACCGGCGTCACCGGATTCCGCAACCGCGGCGTTGAAGCCCTCGTCCGTCCCACGGTAGAGCAGCTGAAGTCCCGCTATGCCAATGCCACCATTCAGATCGTCAGCCGCTCCCCCGGCTACGACGAGCAGCGTCTGAATACTCCGCACACCAGCTACCTGCAGGATGCCTTCTACCAGGGCGGCCACTGGGTGCAGCCTCCGCTGTGGAAAAACATGATGCACATGGTCACCACGCGCACCGCTCAGAAGCTCGGCATCGCCGCCTCTGCCGATGATGGCAAAATCAAAGACAGCGACCTCCAGATGCCTTTCGAGAGCGCAGACCTCGTCATCGTCAGCGGTGGAGATCTCTTCAGCTCCGACTACGGCACCACCTCCCTCTCCCACTTCTGCGCTCCGGTCCGCTGGGCCAAAAAACACGGCGTGCCTGTGGCGCTGATCGGCCAGTCCGTCGGCCGTTTCAAAAACGATGCCGACATCAGCCTCTGGCGTCAGATGGAGGAGGACGCCTCTCTTATCACCCTGCGTGAGGCGCACACTCAGAGCTACCTTGCCAGCCAGCTGGGTTCACGTGTGGACCGCCTGCCCGTCACTGCGGACACAGCCTTCCTTCTCGAAGCAGACACCACCTTTGCAGACCAGCATCTGCCGGCCGCTGACGGCCCGTGGGTGGCCCTCTCCATCAGCGAGTCCATCTCCGGCTGGACCGGCCTGAGCTATGAGGCCCACAAGGTCGCGTGGAAGCAGCTCATCCAGACCATGCTCGATCGCTGGTCCGTCCGTGTGGCCATCATCCCGCATGTGCAGGAAAACTCCGCCGACGACCGCCTCATCTCCACCAAGATCGCCCGCGAGCTGGGCTTTGACAAACGCGTGCGCGTCTTTGCCGAAGACCTCAGCGCAGCGGAGTTCAAGGGCCTCGTGTCCCGCTGCGACATGGTGGTGGCGGAACGAATGCATGCCGCCATCGCCGGCCTTTCCACCGGACGCTGCACCGTGCCCATCGGCTACTCCATCAAGGCCGAGGGCATCACCTCCGCAGTCCTGGAAGGCTCCGGCCTGGACGCCTCGGACATCGTCGTGCCAGTCTCTGATCTGCTCGATGCCTCCGCCACCTTTGACAAGCTGGACCGTATCTGGAAGCAGCGTACCGCCTATGCGGGTGCCATCTCCCAGGGGGCAGCACGGCAGAAAAACCTCGCCCTGCAAAATTTCGAAATGATCGGCTCGCTGCTCGCTCCCAAGGCCTGAGCCCCGCGCCCGGCAGATGTGCCGCACGCCTCATCAAACTCAGCATCCACTCATTCATGAACTGCGCCCTTCCACTCGTGGCACCAGAGAAAAGCCAGGCGGCTGATTTTGCGCCCGGTGCAGCACAGCTGCCTGCCGCCCTGTCCCATTCCGGGCACAAGACGCTCTCGGCACCGCTCGTGGTCGTGCGCGAGCGCTGGTCCCACATGTCCAGCGTCAGCGGGTTTGACCCTCTCTTTGCCGAGCTGGAATCCGCCTTCCCCGGCCGGGTCCGCAACCTTTTCATCCCGTCCATTCCGCACAGCAGCAATCCGCTGGTGCGCATCTACCGCCGCATGCGCGACCGCAGGCACGAGCAGCTCAGGGCGCTGGCTCCCTTCCCATCCTGCACTATGGCGCATGAAAAGGCAGCTGCCGCACTGCTCCACCACCTGCAGGCGGACAGCCGGGCGCTCGGCATCCTCTCCGTGGCGGAGAGCCAGCTGGGCGGGCACCTCATCAGCGCCCCTGCCGACATCAAAAAGCGCCTCATCATCTGCCTGCACCAGCCCCCCTCGCAGCTGCGTCTTTTCTGGAAAGACTTCTCCGTTCTTCGGGATGTGGGCGCCATCGTCTGCCTCGGCGGCAATCTCGTCGATCACGTCCGGGAGCATACCGACGTCCCCGTCTGGCATCTGAAGCATGGCGTGAATCTCGACTTCTTCCGCCCGCAGGAAGGCGCGGCCAGTTCAGGCCCGCCGCGCCTCATCTCCGTGGGCCACTGGCTCAGGGATTTTGAAGTGCTGCAGAAGGCCTTTGGCATCATCCGTGCCGCACGCCCGGACGTCGAGCTGGACTGCGTCCTCCCCACTGACCGCAGGAACAGCGACGCCATCATGAAACTGGCACGTGATCCCCAGGTGCGCTGGCATGCCGGCATCAGCGCCGAGGCCCTGCGAGATCTCTACGCACGTGCCACGCTCATGTTCATGCCGCTCGCAGATTGCGTGGCCAACAACGGCATCGTCGAGGCTCTCTCCTCCGGCCTGCCCGTTGTGACCAGCCGCATCGGCGCCATCCAGGAGTACGTGCCGACAAACTGTGGCACGCTCTGCATCCCGGACGATCCCGCAGATCATGCCCGGGCCGTTTTGCACTGGCTGGAGCAGCTCCGGCGTCATGAATGCCAGCCCGGCAGCCGCGCCTTTGCAGAGCAGCATCTCGACTGGGCGCAGATCGCCCGTCAGTTCGCCTCCCTGGCAGACCACATGGCAGCCCATGCCACCTGCCCCGCCTGAAGCCCCCCCTTTTCCCCCGCCCTCACTCATGAAACTCGAACGCATCATCACCCTGGCCAGCGGCAAGGTACGGCTCGACTTCCTGGCCATGGAGCGCTCTCTGCGCGCCACCGGCTGCGATCTGCCGCTGGAGGTCATCCCCTACAATGACGAGCGCTTTGAGCTGCCGAAAAACAGCCGCTGGCTCGAAGCCCCGAAATTCTACGACTGGATCGCGCGCCGCTGCTCCCACCCGATGATGCGCAAGTACCTGCCGCTCACGATGAGCAACTACCAGTACTGCGACAGCGACATCGTCTTCCTCAGCGACCCGACCAAAGTGCTGGAAGATCACAGCGGCTTTGTGGTGGCCTGCACGGAATGGAACAAGCCGCAGTGGACCGTGTGCGCGGAATCGAAAGCTTTTCTGGCCGAACGCTGCTCCACCTGGCAGCAGAAGGTCTTCTGCGCTGGTCAGTATGCCTGCGACCGCGCTCTCTACACGCAGGAGAGCCTGATCGAGTTTGCCGAGCGCCCGGCCAATCAGCCCGCATGCCTGCACTTCTCCCTGCATGATCAGCCGGGCACCAATCTCTTTGTACTCAGCACGGATGTGCCCATGACCAACCTCACGCTGCCGCCTTATAAAATGGAGTCCACCTGGGCAGGCGATTACCCCGGCAGCTACTCCCACCTGTGGGAAGCCCCCGGCAGCAAGCCCTACCTCATGCACTGGGCGGGCGGCCTGCTGGACGAACCCAAACCGATCAACGAGCTGTTCTTCCAGTTCCTCACACGCGCCGAGCGGGAGGAGTGGGACCAGCTGCTGGTCGCACGCCGCAAGGCAGCCGCCAAGCGCGGCCACTGGCCTCTCGGCGTGCGCCTGCTCAATCAGGTGGTGCGCATGGTGGACAAGCGCTTCTGGGTCCAGTGGAAACCCGTCGTCGCCTGAGACGCTGCACCGCAAAGCGCACCCAGCACACACGCTCATGACCGGCATCCTCTCCATCAATGATCCTGCGCAGACCGGCGGTCTGGCCAGCTATCAGCGCCTGCTGGCAGAGTCTCTCACCGCAGCCGGGGACACCGGCTGGTTTGGTTTCATCCAGACGCCAAACACCGGCCCCTCGCATCCTGTCTCCTGGCGGAAGACCAAACTGGTCTCCACCCTGCCCTGGCAGGTGCTGCGCAGCGTCTTTTTCAAGCTGGCCTCCCGCCCGTCCCTGCATGGGCTGCTGGAGCGGCTGGCCGGTGGAGCATGGTCGGAGTCCGCCTACAATGGCGCACTGTCCGGCACAAAGCAGCTGCACTTTGTGGGCACGGGCTGGGACTTCATCGGCCTGGCTGCGGCGCGCATGGCGCGGAAGAAGGGCATGGGCTTCACCGTCTGGCCCGCCGTTCATCCCGGAGACTGGGGAGATGACCATATTGATCTGCGGCTTTACCGCCAGGCGGATGCAGTATTCTGCCAGAGCGACTTTGAGCGCCGCCATCTGGCCAGGCTGGGCGTGCCTGAAAGCAAGCTGGTGCGCTGCGGACTGCCACCCATGTGCCGTGCGGATGGTGATGGCCCGCAGCTGCGCAGCCGCCTCATGATCGGGGAGCGACCCGCAGTCCTCTTCGTGGGACGCCGTGATGTGGGCAAAGGCTACCCCGCCCTGCTGGAGGCCTGGCCGCTGGTGGCGCAGCAGTGCCCGGAAGCCGTGCTGCTGCTGGCCGGCCCCGGCGCTGCGGATGACGCACGGCTTGCCAAAATTTCCGCCGAGAACGTTCGCGATCTCGGCTGCCCGTCGGAACAGGAGAAAGCAGACGCTTATGCAGCCTGCGACGCCTTCTGCCTGCCCTCAGCACACGAATCCTTTGGAATCGTGTACGTGGAGGCCTGGTCCTACGGCAAACCAGTCATTTGTGGCACTGCCCCCGCCAGCCGCGAGCTGGTGGAAGACGGAGTCACAGGTGTGTGGGCTGATCAACAGCCGCAGCAGCTGGCCGCTGTGCTGCTGCGGCTGCTGAAGCACCCGGAAGAGCGTCTCCGCATGGGGCAGGCAGGCCTGGAGCTGCAGCGCCGGAGCTACACCACCGCGCAGACGATGGCCAGCCACCTGAATGCCTGGAAAAACGCCGCCTCAAACTGAATCCACCGCGCCCCCGAGCATGCCTCTCGCATCCATCATCATTCCCACCTGCAACCGCCCGGCTGATCTGGCGCGCTGCCTGCACGCCCTGGCCCCGCAGCTGGAGCAGCAGTCCTGCGAGGTCATCGTCTCCGATGACAGCCGCGACGACAAAACGCAGTCCATGCTGAAGGCCGACTTCCCCACGGTTAAGATCACCACGGGCCCGCGCCGTGGCCCGGGCGCAAACCGCAATGCGGGCGTGCTTCAAGCCACCGGCGAATGGCTCATCTTCATTGATGATGATGTCATTCCCTCACCTGCCTTTTTGAGCGCCTATTTCACCGCCTTTGCCAGCGCCTCCGACATCAAGGTCTTCCACGGTCTCACTGTGGCCACGCCCGAGCAGGGCTCCATGCTTTTGGAAGCCCCCGAAGTGCTGAAGCCGCAGCAGATCTTCCCCTCATGCAACTTTGCCATCCGCCGGGAACTCTACGAAAAAACACAGGGCTTTGACGCACGCTATTACCCCTCCTTTGAAGACATGGAGTACTGCTCCCGCCTACAGGCCCAGGGAGAGAAATGCGGCTGTGTGCAGGAGGCTCTGGTTCATCACCCGCGCAGGCCGCTGCCAAAGGCCATGACTCTGGCCCGCCGTTGGGAGGCACGTGTCATCTCCAGCCTGGATCTGGGGGCTGCTCCTTTGCCGCTGGCCTTTCTGCTGACCAAGCATGTGGCGCTGGTGATCCTCTCCCGCTTCCGCGGTCAGCGCCCGTCCATGGAGACGCTGCGCGCCGCAATGCACTTCACGCACGAGTTTGCCTGCTATCTCTGGATGCTTCCCGGCTGGCTGTGGAAGCACTCACAGTCATCTCGCAGCCCGTTCTGGGAGCTCCAGCAAACGCTGGGAAATGTCCCCCGGCGCTACGGGCTGTGATTCCTGACCGCGTGCCCTGCCCACCGTCAGTCAACCGCTGCACTTTATGAAAATCGCCGCCACAGGTTATGTCTCCGAACAGGCCGGGAGTGTCGCCTCGGCCAATGCGCTGCTGCTGCGCGCTCTACTTGATGCCGGGCATGAGGTGGACTTCTTCTCCAAGCCCTCCTTTGTGGATCCCCGCCCCTGCGTGGGAGAGCATGCGGGCTTCCGCTTCATCCCCACAGACAACATAGGCCCCGACCGTTTCCGGGCCAGGGTGCAGCACATTCCCGTCATCGGCTTCCTAGCCTGCCGTGCGGACAGCGGCACCTACTCCCGCCTGCTGCTGCAAAACATCTCCAAGGAGCACACCCACCGCCGCTATGATCTCTGCCTGTGGCTGGGAGATTACGCACCCGGCCGGGTGAAAAACCTGCCCATGATCAGCTTTGCCCAGGGCCCGCCCGGCACGGATGCACGCTCCATCATCTCCCGCTTCGCCGAGATCGTCAGGCTGGCCGGCATGAAGCGTGCTCTCCCCTGGTATGTGCTGGCACAGGTGCGTCTCTCCCCCGCAGGCCTGCCCCCTCTCCGCCACTCAGACCACATCATCGTGGGCAGCAGGCAGTCTCAGCGCACGCTGCACGGGCTCTACGGCATCAGCCCGGAACGCACCTCGGCGCTGCCTTACCCGATCGATCTGAACCTCTTCAGCCCGGCGGCAGAAGCCGCCACGCACGGCGCGGATCTGCGCGTGGTCTGGCTGGGCCGCGTCATCCCGCGCAAGCGGCTGGACCTCTTCCTGCGTGGTCTTGAGCTGGCCATCCGCCAGGGCCTGCGTGTGAAGGCCACCATCGTCGGCGGCATCGGCTTTGTGCCGGGCTATGAAAAGATGATCGAGTCCTTCCCCTTCCCGGACCGCCTGCACTGGATCAAATCCCTGCCGCGCACCGAGGTGCCTGCCCTTCTTCATCAGCATGACGTGCTGGTGCAGCCCAGCGACGAGGAAAACTTTGGCTCCTCCGTGGCCGAGGCCCAGGCCTGCGGGCTGCGCACCATCGTGGGCCACACCAATGGAAATGCGGACTTCCTCTGCGAGCGCGACATCCATCTGGAAGACGACCGCCCCGAGACACTGGCTCAGGCGCTGACGCAGATGGCCCGCACTCCCGCAGCAGATGCCCAGGTCTCCCGCACGCTGGCAGAAAGCTGCTTCGATCTGCAGCAGCTCACCACACAGCTCACCACCATTCTTCAGACGGCCATTGGTTCCACTGAACCGGCCACCTCTCTGCCCTTCCACATGAAGCAACCCACCATCGATGTCATCATCCCCACGCTGAAGCGCCCGGACGACCTGCGCCGCTGCCTGGTGGCGCTGAGCCGGCAGGAGACTCCGGCCACTCACATCTACGTGGGCATTCGTGCAGATGATGAACTCAGCCGCACCGTGCTGCATGAATTTGAAGGCACGCTCTCCGTGCATGCCGTGGAGGCTCGCGGTGTGGGTGTCGTGGGCTCCATGAACTCCTGCCTCGCAGAATGCCGCTCGGAGTGGATCGCCCTGCTGGATGATGATGTGGAGATCCCTCCGCACTGGATGAGCAGCATGCTGCGCCATGCGCTCTCACGCTCCGATGTCGTGGCAGCCGGTGGCAGGGACCTGCTGATGGACTACCCTGAAATGCGCCGCACCGAGCCCCTGGTGCAGGATGTGGGTCAGGTGCACTGGTATGGCCGCATCACAGGCGGGCATCATCGCGGCGGCGGCAAGGCGCGCACGGTGCAGGTGCTGCGCGGCTCCAACTGCCTCTACAATGCCGACTTTCTCCACAGCTGCGGATTTGAGCGCGGTCTGCGCGGCAAGGGCGCGCAGGTGAACTGGGAGCTGGCTCTCGGCCTGCAGGCCCGCGCACGCGGCATGAAGATGATCTTCGATCCCACCGTCGGCGTTGTGCACAATGTGGCCCCTCGTCATGATGGCGACACGGTGCATCGCGGCATCTTCAATTTCGAAGGCACCAGCGACATCGCTTACAACGAGACCTTCGTGGTCCTGCAGCATGGCCGCGGCCTCACGCGCATCACCATGCTGCTCTGGCTGCTGTGCATCGGCAGCCATGTATGCCCAGGCCTGGCACGCGCCACCGATCTCATTCTCAAGCCGGGCTCCCAGGCCAGGCAGCGGCTCACCGCCACCTTCTCCGGCCGTCTGGCCGCCATCCGCCACTTCCTCCACGGAGACTCCAGAAGCTCCCACCCCAGGGCATCTGTGCAGGTGAGCGAGGTGAAGTGCTGAGCACACACTCCGGCCCCATCGGAACAAAGCCATGATCTCCTTCCTTTACAGCAATCGCCTCAAGCCGCGCCTTTTCAGCCCGGCCTGGGTCAAGACCTGGCTCAAGCGCGTATGGACGCTGCCCGAGCTGCTGGGCTACTGCCGGCAGACGCTGCGCCTGCGCCTGCGCGGCGCGCACATCCCCGCCAGCACGGTGCTGGCAGGTCTGACGGTGCATGGCGATGCAAGCAACCTGCACATCGGCGAGTGCTGCTGCATCGGCATCTCGCGCATGCAGGCGCATGCACGCATCGAAATCGGCGACTGCGTGGTGATCAATGATGATGTGAAGATCATCACCGGGTCCCACGACATCCACTCCCCCACCTACGACCACATCTTCTCCCCCATCGTCATCGAAGACCACGCGTGGATCGCCACCGGTGCCATGATCCTGAAAGGCGTGAAGATCGGCCGTGGCGCCGTGGTGGCCGCAGGCGCAGTCGTCGTCAAGGACGTGCGCCCCTTCGCCATCGTGGGAGGAAACCCGGCCAAGGAGATCGGCACGCGCAACATCGAGCGCTTTGAATACATCCCCTCCTCATGGTTTGCAGCCGTGATGGCCTGGGTGGGGCGCAATCCTGCCATCGACTTCCGCCAGCCCGAAATCACCGAAGCACCGGCTCTTGCCCCTGTGGCAGCCGCTTCGCACTGAGACTGCATGGAGCTCATCATTGCCATATTCATTGTGCTGCCGGCCTTTTACCTGGCCGCCACGCGCTCCAGCTACCTGCTCGACTACGTGTTCTTCGTGGTGGCGCTAAACCGTGGCATCCGCCGTCTGGTGGACTTCTACATCAATGGCGCTTTCAATCCCCTCTCGATGATCAGCCTGACACCGCTGGTGGCCAGCGCCCTGCTGCTGGTGCCTGCGTTTTCACGCTTTCATCTGCTGACACCACAGGTGCGCAAGATCGCCATCCTTCTCATGGTGACGCTCGCACATGGCATCGCGGTGGGCATCCTCAATGCCGGCGTGGGAGCCGTGTATGCGCTGGGAGAGTGGATGGCCGGCTTTGGTGCCTTCCTTTTTGCAGCCACCGCACCGGTGGGGATCAAAACGGCAGATCGCTGGATGAAGTCCTCGGGCTACGCCGCCCTGATCGTAGCTATATACGGATGGTATCAGTATCTCACCATCCCGCCGTGGGACGCTTTCTGGGTCACGGAGGTCAAATTCGTCGGCTACCTAGGCCAGCTCCGCCCCACGGAGATGTCCGTCTTCTCCACCATGCACGAGCGTGGCCCCTGCGCCAGCTTCCTGGCCTGGGCCGCCATTCCCATGATCCTGCACCCGCGCTGGCGCATCATTGGCAGCTGGCTCACGGTGGCGCTTCTTTTCTCCGTGGTGCTGCTGACCATGAGCCGCAGCATGTTCATCATCGTGGCGCTGGTCGCGGTGCTCCAGCCTGCTCTTTCAAAGGGACGCGGCATGGGCCGGGTGCTGCTGTTTGCCGCGCTGATGGCCATCGGTGCCAGCTACGGCCTGGATCACATGCCAGGAGCTGAGCGCATTCAGAAGCGGTTTGAGACCGTGTCCGAAATCCAGAATGACGGCTCCTTCCAGGGACGGCTGGAGATTCTGACACACGGTGTGCCATGGATCGCCCAGCACCCGCTGGGCCAGGGGCTCGGCAGCTCGGGCATCGGCGCAGGCCGCATCAATGGCGGTGCCAAGGAAGGCTGGTGCGACAGCGGCTACATCGAGATCTTCAGCCAGTTCGGCTGGATCGGCGGCCTGGCCTTTTTTGCCGCCATGGCGCAGATCTGGGCAGAGCTCTCCCGCCGCATTCAGCAGGGCGGCAGAGACGCCTTCATCTTCACCGGCAGGGCCGTGCTGCTGGGCAGCCTGGTCTTCCTCTATGTGGGAAACATCTTCAGCGGCTTCTCTCTCTTCTGGGTCTTCCTGGGCATCTCGCTGAACCGCATGACCAAGCCAGTGCACCAGCCATGGCCAGAATACCACCCGCCGCTGAACCAGCCCATGCCCTGGGATGTGCCGCACTCGGCCGTCGGATGACTTTCCTGAAAAAATCAAACCTCACGCCCTCCATGAAAATCGCCTACGCCATGATCAACTGCAACCGCCGGGACGGCAGCGCCCGCGCGGTGAACGAAGTCGCCGAACGGCTCGCGAAAAAGCACGACGTCCACCTCTATGCACGCAAAGCGGAGGACCTGGACCTCACGCAGATCTCCTGGCACCGCGTGCCCGGCGTGAACTGGGCGGAGGTCATCGACTTCGGCAGCTACTACCTGGAGGTGAACCGCCGCGTGCGCCCCGGGCAGTATGACATCGTGCACAGCATCGGCTGCAACACCCAGCGCGGCAATGTGATCACCATCCAGAACATCCAGCCCGCCAAGAAGCAGATCCTCGACCGCCTGGGCCGTGCGGAGAACGTCTCCCCGGTACGCCGCCTCACACGCTGGATGTACCTGAACGCCACCTGTGCCGCAGAAAAGCGCCTTTACCAGCATCACGAGGGCCGCAGAGCCCCCATGTTTCTGCCCGTCTCCCGTGGTGTGGCTTCCGAGCTGCAGAAGCACTATGACATCGGCCCGGCCAAAGTCCGCATCGTCCCCAATGCAGCAGACACCGTGCGTTTCAAGCCGCTGAGCGAAGAAGCACGCAAAGCCTGGCGCACGAAGAACAACGTGCCGCAGGACCGCCTCGTGGCCATCTTTGCCGGTGGTGAGTGGGCGCGCAAAGGGCTGGACTTTGCCATCCAGGCCATGGGTCACCTCAAGGATGTGCCGCTGACGCTTTATGTGGCTGGCGATGACCCAGATCGTGCACGCTTCTCCCAGATGGCACGTGAGACCGGCGCTGCGGAAAACATCATCTTCGGCGGCTTCCGCAAGGACATGCCAGAGGCTCTCGCCGCATCAGACCTGTTTCTCTTCCCCAGCTGGTATGAGGCCTTCAGCCTCGCCACCATCGAGGCGGCCGCCTGCGGTCTTCCCGTCGTGGCCACCAAGATCAACGGTACGGAGGACTTCATCTCCCCCGGTGAAAATGGCGACTTCGTAGAGCACGACGGCGCCAACGTGGCCTCCGTGCTGCGCCGTCTCTGTGAGCAGCCACAGCACCTCAAGGTCATGGGGGCCAACGCCCGCGAGCGTGTCGAACTGAACTACACCTGGGACCGCATCGCGCAAATGACGGAAGACGCCTATCTCTCAGTCTAACCTCAGCCTCACACAGATGAATAATCACCCCTACTTCCATCTGGAATGTGTGCGCGGTCTGGCTGCGCTTTTAGTATTGGTTCATCATGTCCGCGTCATGCTGTTTTCCTATTTTGAGTCCTTCCCTCAGGAGCTGCAAAATGGTGTCACGCGCGCCTTCATTTTCATCTCTGGATTCAACCGGGGCTCGGTGATTGTCTTCTTCACCCTCAGTGGATATCTGATCATTAAAAAAGTGGTCTCGAATCCAGCGGGATTTCGCTGGCGTGAATATCTGACCGACAGGCTAGTGCGGTTGTACATGGTCCTTCTGCCCTCTGTAACGATGACTGTAATCTTTATTTCCGCTGGCCGAGCCATCTGGATTAACGAATATGCCGGCGGCGCGGGCTACAACCTCAGCCCTTCTCAGATCGACATTTCATGGCAGACGGTGCTGAAAAACCTTTTCTATCTTCAGACCCTGACCGGCCCATCCCTGGGCGACAACATGCCACTCTGGAGCTTGGCCTATGAATTCTGGTATTATCTGCTTTTTCCCCTCATAACTCTGACGTTTTGCCTCCGGGGAGCACAGCGCTGGATAAATCTCGGGCTTCTGATGGTGCTTACCGCTTTCATCGCAACCTTCAACATGGACATGCTCCTGCTGTTCCCATGCTGGCTCGTCGGAGGGCTGGTGCTGCTGGTCGAAGCAAATCTGAAACGTCCCATGCTTGCCTGGCTTCCCTCCTGGGGGGCTTGGCCGGGAGCCCTGCAGCTTCTCGGCGTTTTTGTCCTTCATCGAAGCCTCAGGCTTGGCTTGTGGAGCGACTACATTCTGGCATTCAGCGTGGCGGTGTTCATCGCCGAGGGCATACGCTCATACCGCGAATCCAGACCGGGAGTCATCACTAGCCTTTTCCGGAGTCTTTCAGACTGCTCCTACTCCCTCTACCTCCTGCACAATTCGTTCATCGGCTTTCTTTTTTACCTCTGCTACGCAGGCGTGAAAATACAACCAACCCCTGGCAATCTTCTTGCGGCAGGCGGCTTCATCCTGTCTGCGCTGGTATATTGCCTGCTCTTCTACCACCTGTTTGAAAAGCACACCTGGCGCGTCAGGAAATTCTTCCGGCGTCACCTTGCTCCGCTCAAGTCCGCATCGTCGCAGCCGGCATTGTTGCCAGAAAGCGCCTCATAAACCTCTCGCAGCCTTCCCGCACATCCCATGCACATTCTCATTGTCAGCCATTCCTGCGCCACGGCGCTCAATCAGGAAATCTACGCACGCATCCAGCGCGAGACCGGCTGGAAAATCACACTCGTCATCCCGGACGAGTGGAAGGACGAGTTTTGCAATGCGCTGCGTCAGGAGCCTCCTGCGGAGCTGAAGGGCTCCGTCATTCGCTGCGCCGTGTGGAAAAACGGCAGCATCATCTTCCACGCCTACCGCATGCGCTGGCGGCGCTTTCTGCGCGAGCTCAAACCGGATGTGATCTACATGAACCACGAGCCCTACGCTCTGGCCACGGCCCAGGTCTGCCACGCCAACAACCGCTCCATCCGCGTCCCCTTCGGCTTCTATTCCTGCCAGAACATCAACAAAAAGTACCCCGTCCCCTTCTCGTGGATGGAGTCCATGGTGTACCGCTCCTCCAGCTTTGCGCTGCCCATCACCGACCGTGTGGCGGACGTGCTCAAGGCCAAGGGCTACACCGGCCGCCAGACCGTCTGTGCGCTGCCGCTGGATCCTGAGCTCTATCACCCACGCCTGCGCGCCACGCCACCTGAGCACTTTCCAAAATCTGAAGCCCCGGTCATCGGCTATGTGGGCCGCATCATTGAGCCCAAGGGGCTCCGCACCCTCGCTGCGGCTCTGGGCAAAGTGCGTGATCTGGACTGGCGCATGGTCCTCGTGGGCACCGGAGAGTTTCAGGCGGAGTTTGAAAATCTGCTCACCACCCAGGGCGTGCGCGACCGCATCTTCTTCGCAGGCTACGTGCCGCACCACGAGACACCGCGCTGGCTCGCCTCCATGGACATGCTCGTGCTTCCCTCCGAAACCCAGGCCAACTGGGAGGAGCAGTTTGGCCGCGTGATCCCCGAGGCCATGGCCTGCGGCACTGCGGTGATCGGCTCTGACTCAGGCGAGATCCCCCACCTCATCCGCCAGAGTGAAGGCGGGCTGATCTTCACCCAGCGCGACCCGGAGCATCTCGGCATGATGCTGCGCCAGCTCATCAGCGGACCCAAGCTGCGCCGCCAGCTGGCTGAAAACGGCCGCCACTGGGTGGAGCGGGACATCTCCATCCCCGCCGTGGCGCAGAAGATGATCGAGGCCTTCAGCGCCGCCGCCAAAACCCAGCAGCCCGGCCACGCCAAAAAATCTGAGCCCCTCTCTTCCAGCCATGCGCTTGCACAGTCCTGAGCTGCTCTGGCAGTGGAGCCGCGACCTCCAGCGCCGTGGCTGGCGGCTGCCCGCACGCATCGTGAAGACGCTGAACTTCTTCCTGCACAAATGCCTGCTGCCCGCAGAGGCTGAGGTGGGAGAAGGCCTGATCCTGGAGCACTATGCGCTCGGCATCGTCATGCATCCGCAGGTGCGCATCGGCAAACGCTGCCGCATCTACCACCACGTCACGCTGGCTGCGGAAACCTGGATCGGCTCACCGCATTTCATCACGCTGGAGGATGACGTGACCATCGGCGCGCACAGCATCGTGGTGGCGCGGCCCAATACACCGCTGACCATCGGGCGGAAATCCATCCTCGGCGCAGGCTCCGTGCTCACCAAGAGCATCCCCCCCTTTGAAATCTGGGCCGGCAATCCGGCGCGCAAAATCGGAGACGTGGCACAAACCTCATGATTGCACAGCTCGGCATGAATCTGAAAGCCTCCTCAGGAGGCGTGGACCGCTACTTCAGCGGTCTGAACAACGCCCTCACGCGCCAGGGTGTGCGTGTGGCTGCGTATGGCTTTGGCGACTCTGACAAGGCCACCTGCCTCGGCCCGGCAAACAAGCCCCTCATGCAGCGCTGGAAGGCCGTGCGCTCCGCCGTGGTGCCACGCCGTGGCAGACTGCTGGCCTCCCACTTTGCGCTCTATGCACTGCCAGCCCTTCTCGGCAGGCGCTGGGACGGGCACGTAGTGCACTTCCATGGTCCCTGGGCCAGTGAATCCCAACGCGAAGGCGGCAAAGCCTACTCGGTGATGGCCAAGCGCATGCTGGAGCGCGCCGTGTATCATCGCGCAGATCGTTTCATCGTTCTTTCCAAAGCCTTCCGCGACCAGCTCTGCCAGGGCTACGGCATCAAGGAGGACCGCGTGCACATCATCCCCGGCGGCGTGGAGATCGATCACTTCCAGCCGCTGGACATGGCGGAGGCACGCCAGCGCCTCGTCTGGCCGCAGAAGCAGAAGACCATCGTCTGCGTGCGCCGCCTCGCACGGCGCATGGGGCTGGAGTCTCTCATCGAGGCCTTCGCCCAGGCCACGGTGAATCATCCTGATGTCAGGCTTGTCATTGGCGGCCAGGGCCCGCTGCGCGCCGAACTGGAGCAGCAGGTGCAACGCGCTGGTCTGACCAAGAACGTGGAGTTTCTCGGCTTTGTGCCAGACGCCACACTGCCCGCCGTCTATGCAGCGGCAGACATGTCCATCGTGCCCAGCTCTGCGCTGGAGGGCTTTGGCCTCATCTCGCTAGAGTCACTGGCCTGCGGCACTCCGGTGCTGGTCACGCCTGTCGGCGGCCTGCCAGACACCGTGCAGGGACTTGGCGATGATCTTGTCTTGAAAGGCACCAGTGTGGAAGACATCGCCTCAGGTCTGCGCGGCTGGCTGGATGGCACGCTGCAGATCCCCACACGCCAGGCCTGCCGTGAGCATGTGCTGCGCAGCTTCACGTGGGACCGCATCGCACGCGAGGCATGCGAAGTGTACCGTCAGGCCGGATGGCAGCCCGAATGAACACGATGAAACGCAACGCCCGCATCTTCCTCCTGTTCCTTCTCAGCGTCGGTCTGTGGCTGGCGCTGAAGCCCACCCTGGGAAACCGCCGCCTCACCTTCCTTCCACAGCGCTGGTCGGAGCAGGTGGACTACATGGACTTCTGGCTGAATCTCGGCGCCTTTGCCCTTCTGGGAATCACCGTGTGGCTGGCCTTTGGCGCGCTGCGCCAGGTGCTGCTGCGCCTTTTCGTTTTAGCGGGCGTCATCACGCTGCTGAATGTCACCCTTGAAGTCGTGCAGACGCGCATCCCCGGCCGTTCGCGTGATTTGGAAGACGTGCGCGCAGGGCTGCTCGGCTGCGTGCTGGGCCTGGCCTGCGGTGTGCTGGTGGAGGTGCGGTCTTCACGCCGCAGGTCCGGACGTCCCGCACCTCAGGTTCTTTTTCTGGATCAAACCGGACGCCTCGGCGGCGCAGAGCTCATGCTGCTGGACATCGCCGCAGCACGCGCCGCAGACAGCGAGGTGGCCCTGTTTCAGGACGGTGAGTTCCGCACCGCACTGGAAAAAGCAGGTGTGAAAACGCATGTGCACAGGCTCAGTGATGAAGCCGCCGCCGTGGACAAGCAGGCCGGATGGCGCAGCGTGCTGGGCATCATCCCCGCCATTGTAGATCTGGTGCTGCAGATCGCACAGACCGCACGCGCCTTTGACGTGGTGTATGCCAACACCGCCAAGGCCCTCATCATCGGCGGCCCTGCCGCACGGCTGGCTGGCCGCAGGCTTGTCTTCCACCTGCACGACATCATTTCAGACGGTCATTTCAGCAGGCTGAACCAGCGTGCGCTCATCGGTTGTGCCAACACCTGTGCCAGCAGCGTCATCGCCAATTCCGAAGCCACCAAGGCCGCCTTCATCGCCAGTGGCGGTCGTGCCTCTCTCTGCGTCGTGGTTCCCAATGGCTTTCACATTCCAGAGCAGCGCACTACTGCAGAGGCCGTGCGCACACTGCGCGCAGAGCTGCAGATTCCACAAGATGCTTGGACCGTCCTCATGGCTGGCAGGCTGGCGCCTTGGAAGGGCCAGCACGTGCTGCTGGAGGCGCTGCGCAGCGTGCCCGAAGCGCATGCCGTGCTGCTGGGGGATGCGCTCTTCACCGATGAAGACCGCCGCTACGCGCAGCAGCTGCACGCCACAGCGGAAGAGCCCGCGCTCGCAGGCCGCATCCACTTTGCAGGCTTCAAGACGGAAACCCTGCCCTACTTTGACATGGCTGATGCCGTCGTGCACGCCTCCGTGCATGCAGAGCCTTTTGGCCGTGTGATCGTGGAGGGCATGCTGGCTGGCAAGCCCGTGATCGCCACGCGCGCAGGCGGTGCGGCTGAGATCCTGCAGCATGAGCACACCGGACTGCTCGTGGCTCCGGGAGATGCTTCAGATCTGGCCGCCGCACTGCTTCGTCTGCGGCAGGATGCCGCTTTTGCCACCACACTTTCCCAGCAGGCGCAGCAGACGGCGCGCAGCGTTTACGCTCTCAGCACCGTGCAGCAGCAGATCGAATCCGTCATCCGCCAGACCGCCCGCCTCAGCCCGGCAGCCGAGGCCGCCGCAGAAACCAACACGCCGATCCATCAGGTGGCATGAACTCTTCCTCCAATATTCCCACCCAAGACCCGCAAGCCATGTGCAGCATCAAATCCAAACGTCGCGTCGCCATTGTTCATGACTGGCTCCCTGTTTACGGCGGAGCCGAGCGTGTGCTGGAGCAGATGCTCATGGTCTATCCGGAGGCCGATGTGTTCAGTCTCATCGATGCCCTTGATGCAGAGAACCGGAAATTCCTCAAAGGCCGTCCGGTCAAGACCTCCTTTGTGCAGAAGCTCCCCGGCGGAAAGAAATACTACCGCCACTGCTTCCCCATCATGCCGCTGGCCATCGAGCAGTTTGACTTCAGTCCGTACGACATGGTCATCACCAGCAGCTATGCCTTTGCCAAAGGCATCATCACCGGCCCGCGCCAGCTCCATCTCTGCTACTGCCACTCCCCCATCCGCTACGCGTGGGATCTGCAGACACAGTACCTCAAGGAGTCACGCATGGACCGCGGCCCCTTCACCTGGCTTGTGCGCGGCATGCTGCACTTCATCCGCATGTGGGACAGCCGCACCGCCGCAGGTGTGGACGCCTTCATGGCCAACTCCCGCTTCATCTCACGCCGCATCGAAAAAGTGTACCGTCGTGACGCCACGGTGGTCTATCCGCCGGTGAACATCGACCGCTTTGAAGTCGGTGAAGAAAAAGAAGACTTTTACGTCACCGCCTCACGTCTTGTGCCCTACAAGCGCATCGACCTCATCATTCAGGCATTCAATGGCATGCCAGACCGCAAGCTCGTCGTCATGGGAGATGGTCCTGAGCTGCCGAAGCTGCGCCGTCTGGCCGGACCCAATGTGCAGGTGATGGGCTGGCAGCCGCAGGAGGTGCTCAAGAGCAACCTCAAACGCGCACGCGGTTTTGTCTTCGCCGGTGAGGAGGACTTTGGCATCATTCTTCTGGAGGCGCAGGCCAGCGGCACGCCCGTCATCGCTTATGGCCGTGGTGGCGCGCTGGAGACCGTGGTGGAAAACCAGACCGGTCTTTTCTTTGGCGAGCAGAGCACCGAGTCCCTGCAAGGTGCGGTGGCGGAATTTGAAAGCCGCCGGTGGAATGCACAGAAGTGCCGCCAGAATGCCGAGCGCTTCAGCGCCCAGGTCTTCCGCGACAGATTCCAGCAGTTTGTGGAATCTGAGTGGGAACGCTTTGCCGCCATGACAGCCGGTGTGGACACCGCCTCCGCCAGCCGTCATGAACACAGGCTCAGCGTCCATGAAGACGAGCCGATGGAGGAAGGCACAGCCCTGGGCATGCGCATGCAGCCCATGCTGCCCTCCTGATCCGGTGATGAGCTGAAAGCAGCTCATCTCAGCATGCCGCCACACGACGGGCGGCCTCATGCTCTGACTCAAACCCGTGACTGATGGCGGAGCCATGCCTTGATCCCACAATTCGCTGCCCTGCACGGGCACCAGGGAGGTCAGGCCTTATTCGTGTGTGACCTAACGCGGGACATGTCTTCCGGCACGGCACCCTACTGATGGCGGAGCTTTACTGTAAAAAGAAGAATCATGAGAAGAGACCGCAAGCCATAGCATAAGGTGAAATTAAATAAGCCCCAAGCCTATGACTCATTCCATATTGTCATCGTAGGATTTGAAAAGCTGTAAAAGCTCAAAGCCACCATGGCTTTCCCCCCTTGGCATAGCATTTCATAGAGAAGAGAAACACGGCCACTTTTTTCGCATCAGCAATTTTTGGGGTTATCTCTCGGAAAATCAACGCATAAGCACTTCAAGTGTAAGCAAAGCCTTAACCGGATTTAAGTCACGCAAGCATCTCTGCGGCCAATGCCCTGCTCTATGTTTGATAATGATTCTGAACAATCGAGTTATCATGGCAAATGTCACATCTCTGCCGGTTTCTGGCCGGACACGGTGGCTGCAGGGTCTCTTCATGTGCGGAATGGCGGTGCTGCTGCTGGCTGCCCCGCCCTCACTGCAAGCTCAGCAAGGCACCTCAGTTACAGCACGGGTTTCGGCCGTGAAAGGAGTCGTGATGATCTCCCTGAGCGGTGGCGGTGAGAAACCATTGGAGAAAGGAGACACCATCCGCTCCGGCACGGTGATCTCCTGCGGCGCTGGTGCGGGTGCCTCTCTCAAGCCCCTGCCTACGCTGCACATCATCCTCTATCCGGACAGCAAGGTGCGTTTTGACAGCGCCAGCATCAACAGTGAAGGCGGCGGCGGCGTGATGTGCACCATCATCGCAGGCAAAGCCCTCTTTCATGTGGATGACAACGTCCCCGGCAGCCCGGGCGGCGGCAATGGTGGCGGAGCTGGAAACCCACCGCCCTCCATCAAGGTCACCGTCGTCACGGATGAAGGTACGATCATCAATAACATGGGTGGACAGCCCCAGCCCACCGGCAACACCCCGCAGGGAGGAGACGCCGGCACCCCCATCGTCATCATCAGCGCCACCTGGACTGTACAGCATGATGAAGGCCGCACCATCGTGGCCGTGGGCGAAGGCCTGAGCAATGTCACCATCGGCAAAGGCTCCGCAGCCACCAATGGCGAAGTGGGCGGCCAGGTCAAAGTGCCGCAGGGCTCGGTCATCTGGCTCTTCAACCGTGGCGGAAAAATCGAGGCCGACCTGGTGGACACCAATACTGGCAAAGTGACCAACCTCACCGGCGGCTCCTCCTCCGGCGGCAGCAATCTGGTGGAGCAGTCCAAGCAGCAGATCGTCACCCCCTCCTCCGGCGGCGGCGGCAGTGGTGGCGGCACTCCAGGCAGCACCCCCGGCACTGGCCCGGGCATCACCCCCGGCACTCCCAGCACCCCTTCCTCCAATCCTGACATGTCAACACCGCAGAAGCCGCTCCCAGTGGTTTCCGCGGACACCCCCTGATTCAGCCGATGCTCCCCCAAAGCCCCTCCCCATTCCGAAATACCGCAGCATTGCTGATGTGCTGCGCTTTGCTGCATTCCGCAGGTGCCCTGGCCCAGGACGCGCTGCGTGATGCAGCCGCCGGCACCAAGGCATCTCTGGCGGCACCCGCCACCGAAGTCGCCAACCCCGAGGCCAAGGACTCCGAGGATCTCTTTCTCGAGGAGTACATGAACTACCAGATGCGGCTCCTCAAAAACTGGAAGCTGCGCGTCTTTGCCTCAGGCACCTGGCGCTACGACTCCAACGTCTTTCTGCGCAACTTCAACCGCCAGAGCGACATGCTCTGGAGCGCACGCCCCGGCTTTCAATACTCCTACGGAGATGAAAACGCCAAGCTCCAGCTGCTGGCGGACTACAACGCGCAATTCAACTTCTACGACAAGTTCAGCCAGCAGAACTCCATCAACCAGTTCCTGAGCGTCTCGTTGAACTACCGAATGCAGAAAACCTCATTCAAGTTCACCAGCCTCTTCAACCAGGTGATGGGCGGGGATCTGGATGTGGGCGGGCAGGCACAGCGCGTCAACTTCACCCCCCAGCTTCAGATCATGTATGAAGCCACGGAAAAAGTGCGCGTGGGCATCACCGGGCAGTTGCAGCAGACTCACTACAATTCGCTCCTCTCCTCCCACACGTGGCGTTTTGGTGTGTTTGCAGACTACGCCTTCTCGCCGCGCTTCCGCCTTGGCCTGCAGTTCAATGAAATGATCCAGGAAGTGCAGCAGAGCGGACGCCAGACAGGTCAGGACTACCTGGTGCGCATGGAGTATGAAGCCTCCAAGAAGCTGTCCATCACCGGTTCGGGTGGCATCCACATCCTGCATACGATCTCCGCAGGAGACGCCACCCTGCCCGTCGGCATGCTGGGCCTCAAGTATGCCATCGGTCCGAAAACCTCCATTTACGCGAATGCCTACGCCCGTGCGCAGAACTCCCCCTCCTTGGGCGGTCAGTACTTCCAGTCCCAGGGGGTCCTGGCGGGAATACAGCAGCAGCTCGGCACCAAGGTCACCCTGGGCACGGACGTCGGCTACGACTACTCCCAGTATCACACCTACATCGCAAATTTGGCCAGCAACCGCCGCGACCACGTCTTCTTCGTGCGCCCTTGGCTGAAGTACACGCTCAACCGGCATATCTCGCTGGAGCTCTTCTACCAGCATACCAGCAACGAATCCACCGGCAACGGCTCCCAGCCCTTCGTGCGCGATCTCGTAGGCGCAGGCCTCACCAGCACCTGGTAACCCCCTCCCCCACTTTCTCATGAACTCTCCTCGGCATCTTACTGGCAGGAAAAGCAGCAGCCTGCGCGGCATCTGCCTCATGCTCGGCTGCCTGGGCGGCATGCTCAGCGCTCTGCACGCCCAGCAGACCACCGCACAGGCCTACGGCAGCCAGCCCCGCACGCCTTCGCCTTACGGAGCCACGGCTTCGGATTTGCAGCAGAAAGGCTCGGCACCTGCGGACTACCTTATCCGTGAGGGGGACATGGTGCAGATCTCCGTCTTTGATGAGCCTGATCTGGCCGCAGGCGGGAGAGTGCGCAATGACGGCACCATCCAGTGCCCGCTCATTGGCTCGGTCAAAATCCAGGGCCTGAGCCAGTCGGCCGCCGCCCGCCTCATCGAGACTGAATACCGCAAGGACTACCTCGTGCATCCGGAGGTGAATCTCTTTGTCTCCCAGTTCTCCTCCCAGCACGTCACCATTCTCGGCCAGGTGATGCGCCCCGGCTCGCATGAGCTGCCGGTGGAAAAAAACCTCACCATCCTGCAGGTCCTCGGACTTGCCGGCGGCCCCACACGGATCGCCAACCTCAAGAAGGTGCTCGTGAAGCGCATGATGGGCTCGCAGGAAAAGATTTTCAAAGTGGACGTGAACGCCATGGCCTCTGGAAGCGAGACCATGATGTTCTACGTGCGCGAAGACGACGTCATCACCGTGCCGGAAAGCTTCTTCTAATTCAACATCATGCACCCAGCCTCTCTCAACCTCACACGACCTGCTTATGAGATGCCGCCACGCATGGAGGCTGAAGCGGAGTCCCCGTCCATGCTCAACCCGGCCCAGCTCGTGGACGGCATGCGCCGCCACAGCTGGATCCCCATCACCCTCTCCCTCTTCGGACTGATCCTCGGCTACGCTTATTTTAAACGCCAGAAGCCCGTGTACGAGGCCGTCAGCGTGGCCCAGTTTGGCTCCGAGCAGCAGTCTCTGCTGGGCATGAACGGCATGAACACGCCCACCAGCCTGGCCGACGAAAAATCCGTCAACACCCTCATCCAGGCCGCCAAAAGCCGCGAGGTCATGGGCCGCGTGGTCTCCGAGCTGAACCTCACCCAGCTCCCCGCCTTTGCCGGCGGCCATCCTGCCGCCTCCAAAGAGGCCAAGGACAACGCCATCTTCATGATCAACTCCATGATCCGCATCTCCCTGCGCAAGGACACGCGCCTGATCGACTTTGCAGTCACCGGAGCGGAGCCTGAGCAGGTGGCCTCCCTTTCCAACCAAGCCGTGCTCAGCCTCGTGGCCGAGCTGGAGAGCCAGAAGAGCAAGACCATGCAGAGCGCCATCCAGTCCCTCGTGTCTGAAGGCCAGCGCCTGCAGGAAAAGCTCAAAAAGTCCGAGCTGGCCATGCATGACTACAAGCGCTCCAACCAGGCCATCTCCCTCGATGAGCGCAAGGACCTCGTGCTCACCAAGCTCAAGGAGCTCAGCTCCGAGCTCAACCAGCAGTCCAAGGAGCGCCTGACTCTGGAAACCCAGCTCCAGGCCTGCCAGGAGGGCAAGCTGCCCCGCGACGAGCTGCTCAATCTCCCCTCCATCGCCAGCCACCCCAAAGTCTCCAGCATCCTCACCCAGTTGCAGACCCAGAAGGCCTCCCTCGCCCTCATCTCCGAGCGCTACAAGCCCAAGCATCCCAAATACGAAGCCATCCAGGTGGTCATCAACAACCAGGAGGATCAGCTCAATACAGTGCTGGCAGACGCCGTGCACCTGCTGGAGTCCAGCTGCGAGCATGCCCGCGAGCTGGAACGCCGCCTGCAGGAGCAGCTGAAAAAGCAGGAATCCGACGCTCTGGATCTCGAACAGCTCGCTGTGCAGTACAATGTGCTCAAGCGCGAGATGGAGTCCGACCAGGCCGTGTATGAGTCCGTGCTCTCCCGCATCAAGCAGGTGGACGTGTCCAAAGGCATGGAAACTCCGCCCATCTGGGTGCACCAGCTGGCCATGGTGCCCGGAGAGCCCATCTCCCCCAATGCCAAAAAGGTGGTGGGCAGCTCCACCGCCGGCGGCTTCATGCTCGGCCTGGCCATCATCGGCCTCATCGTCATGCAGGACCGCTCCATCCGCTCTGTGGATGACGCACGCCAGAGGCTGCGCGTGCCGGTGCTCGGCACCATCGCCAACCTCCGCCCGGCCGCCCTGGCTGAGTCGCAGCGGGCGCATGACCAGAACCAGCCGGGCCTCACCCCGGTGCTGATCGCCCACAAGGCGGTGGCTGAAAACTTCCGCGAATTCCGCGCCATCATCGCACGCATGGCCAAAAGCTCCCACACCTGCCACATGGTGGTCAGCGCCGTGCCGGACGAGGGCAAGACCTTTGTCTCCACACATCTCGCTGTCAGCCTGGCCAGCCAGGGCTTCCGCACGCTCCTCATCGACATGGACCTCCGCCGCTCCCAGCTGGCGGACGTCTTTGGCATCCCCAGCACCCGTAAAGGCGTGATCGATCTCCTGCTCGAAGAAGTATCCTTCTCCGAGGTCTGCCTCAGCGGCGGCATCGCCCATCTGGCCATCCTGCCTGCTGGCAAGCGCGTGGCCAATCCTGCGGAACTCCTCTCCACCTGCGGCGTGGAGCGCCTGAAGGAAATGGCATTTGCCGCCGGGTTTGACCGCATCGTCATCGACACCGCACCGCTGATCCCTGTCAATGACACCCTGGAGCTCGGCGCGCTGGCAGACAGCACTTTCCTCGTGGTGCGCTGCAACCGCACCCCCACCGACATCGTGCAGGAGGCCATCCGCAAGCTTCACCAGACCGGCATTCCGCTCACCGGCCTCGTGCTCAACCGTCTGGCCCACCGCGCCCGCACCTACGACTACTACTACCACCGCTCCTACTACAAGGCGAACGACCAGGAGGAATCCGCACCTCTTCGCCCAAACACACGTGGCATGAGCAATCCGCCCCGCATCATCGGCTGATCGTGCAGCGCACAAGGTAGGGAGGGCTGTCCCCAGCCCTCCACCGTCGGAGCCCAGCGTGTGCGTGCAGACGATTCTGCGCAAGAAATCCGGACGAATGGTGTAGTTTTGGCTCCCCCAAAACCTGTTCCTCCCCTGCATGCTGCGCCGTTCTCTGGTTCCGTCGTTATCCCTGATCCTTTCGCTCTCCGCTGGCCGGTCTCTTTCCGGTGCTGATGCTGAGGCATTGTGGTCGGGCAAGGTGCGTCAGATTCTGGATGTGAACTGCGTCAAATGCCATGGCGTGCTGGAGCAGAAAGGCGGCTTGGAGCTGGACACCCCGGAGATGGTGATCAAAGGCGGTGAAAACGGTGCCGTGGTGCTGCCGGGCAAGCCCGAGGAGAGCGCACTCTACTCCAGCCTGAACGCAGGTGCCGACCCGCACATGCCGCCCAAAAAGCAGCTCTCCGACGCCGACCGTGCCGCTGTGAAGGAATGGATCTCCCAGCTGCCCACCGCCCCTGTGACGGCCAAGACGCAGCCGAAACCGAAGCGCCAGTTTGCCTCCGGCGAAGAGGCCATCGCCACCCTGCTGGAAGAAGGCTGGAAACAAGCTAACGTGAAGCCCTCTGCCCCCGTCTCGGATGCCGTGTGGTGCCGCCGTGTGTATCTGGACCTAGTAGGGCGCATCCCCACGCAGGCGGAGCTGGCGGCCTTTCTCGCCGCGCCGCAGCGGGATGCGCTGATCGACAAGCTGCTCGCCTCCGCCGACTACCCCGTGCGCATGCGCGAGCTGTGGGACACGTTTCTCATGGGCCGCCTGCCGCGTGGCAATCCGGACGGCCGCCGCAAGGGCTCCGGCTGGTGGACCTTTCTGGAAAAAGCCTTCAAAGACAACCGCCCGTGGAATGAGGTGGTGTATGACGTCCTCTGCGCGCGCCCTGATCCCAAACCCGAACGCAAAGGCGCGGCGTGGTTTTTGTTTGAGCGGAAGAACGACTTTCAGAAGATCGCCGAAGCCGTGGCCCCCGTGGTCTATGGCACCAAGATCGACTGCGCGCAGTGCCACGACCACCCGCTGGCGCGTGAGATCAAGCAGGCGCACTACTGGGGTCTGGTATCCGCCTTCAACCGCAGCAAAAACGTGGACGGCAGCCTCGGCGTGGCGGAGTCCGCCATTGGCGGGTTCATGAATTTCACCAACCTCAAAAAGGAATCCCAGCCCGCTGTAGTGACGATGCTCACCGGCCGCACGCTTCCCGAGACCTGGCCCAGTGGCGAGACCAAGGAGAAGGACGATCCAGAGCTCTACGAAGACCCCAAGGCCGCCGTTCGCATCCCCAAATACTCCCGCCGCGAGGCCTTTGCCGATGCCGCCACCCACGACAATCCGCTGCTGGCGCGCGCCTTTGTGAACCGCATGTGGGCGGCGCTGACCGGACGTGGCATCGTCAATCCTCCTGACGAAATCAACGAGCGCAACACTCCCAGCCACCCCGAGCTGCTGGACTGGCTGGCGGAGGACTTTGCCGCGCACCACTATGATACCCGCCGCGTGGTGCGCGAGATCGTGCGCAGCCGCGTGTATGCGCTGGGGGCCTCCTCAGCCGCACCTGAGCTCTTTGCCGGCATGCTGGAGCGCCCGCTCACGGCGGAGCAGCTGGCGCGCTCCTGGCGCGTGGCGCTGGACCTGCCGCCGCAGGAGGATGAATTCCGCCGTCAGGTCATCACCGCCATGCCCGATGTGCTGCCCAAGGAATACAACGCCACCTTCCAGCAGGCGCAGTTCCTCTCCGGCGGGCCAACCATGAGCGCGCTCTTTCAGGCCGCGCAGGGCGGCATCACCACAAGGCTCACCGCCCTGCCAGACGCAGGTGCACGGGTCAGAGAGGCCTTCCAGTCCGTTTACAGCCGCGCCCCCGCCGCCGATGAAGCCACGGCTGCCGCCGCCCTTCTCAAGGCCGAATCCTCCAAGCCCGCCGAAGCCACCCGCGATCTCCTCTGGGCGCTGCTGACCAGCGCGGAGTTCATGGCGATGCCGTGAGGGGCGGAATCACAAGACCGATGTGTATTCTGCGAATGGCTTGACCCCATTTATTTCATGGTGAACGCTCGGTTAGATGTCAGCCGACTACTACCTGCACACCGACAATCCCACCGAGACTGATGCTCTTGGTCGTCAAGAACTCGTCGCTGACATAGTGAGGCGCGTCGTGAGTTGTGAATGCCCTCAGGTGCTCGGTCTGCATGGTGATTGGGGCTCGGGCAAGACCAGTGCGCTGATGCAAGTGCGAAAGGAGCTGGCGAAGACCTTCGAAGAAAGCACCCCAGTCGTGTGGTTTGAGGCATGGCGTTATCAAAACGAATCCACACCCATAGTTGCCTTGCTTCACGCTATCCGTGAGCGCCTGAGTTGGCGAAGCAAGGCTTGGAACGTGACGAAAAAACTCGGTGAGATTACCATCCGTTCCGCGCTCCTCCATTGGGATGAGATCACACGCATTATTGGCGTTCAGGCTCCGAAAATAGATGCTGGAAAAATCGATAAGGTAGGCGAAACCTGGGAAAAAGAACATCTCGCTTCCAAGCTACCTGCACAGGCCACCACCGAGTTGTTGGATCAAGCTCTCGACCAGCTTCTGGCCAAAGATGCCAAGCCCGAGAGCGACCAAGTGCAGACCTCCACTGACAATAATCGTCTTGTTATAATCATCGACGATCTTGACCGCTGTCATCCCGAGGCCGCCTTTCGCTTGCTGGAGGGGATCAAAATCTATCTTGGCCTCCGCCGCTGTGTATTCATTCTGGGAATTAATCAGCGTGAGATTGAGCGTGCCATCGAAAAGCAAATCCCTGCTGCTGATGACGCCGACTCTCGGCGCGCCCGTGCCAAAGAATACCTCGACAAACTCTGCGGTCACATCTGGCGCCTGCCTTACATAAACTCTACGCTTCAGGCAGCACTGATCAAACAATGGCTCACTGATGCAGGATTGGCTGAACCATTCATTACTAGCGTTGTGGCGTGCATACAGCACACAGGTTGCCTGCCACCGAATCCGCGCAAAATGAAACGCTTTGCCAATGGCCTGATCAGTCTCCATCACCGGGCAAAGCAAGCGCTCGCCGAGTCCGAACTTACTGATGAAAATTGGAAGACAGGCTGCCTCGTCCTGCTTTCCTGCTTGGATGCTTTTCATCCCGAACTGCACCGCCGATTGCAGATCCATGATGCGTGCTGGCTGAGTATTGTGAACTGGTGTCGCGATGGCAAGTCGCCTCCTCTAGACGATCCGCTGTCGCCTGCCTTGAAGGAACTCCAACTTACGACTGTGGGTCAATTGGCTCAGCATTACGACCCTGCTGCCCCGAATGTATTCTATCCTCAGCGGCTCATTAATGATCTTGAATCCGTAACCATCAGTCAGCTCAAACCCTTCCTTTGTCTCTGAGCCATGGCTGTCTCTCCTCCACCCACCAACTTACCTGTTGAGGCCTTGCTTGACCCCCTCAACTCGCTGCCTCTCATTCGCTATTTTCGGAATCTCAGCGACCACTTCAGCATTCATCAGAATCTCGGCCTGCCACCACCCGGAAGGGCGGACGAAGAGGACAAACCACTGCTCATCCGCGACCTCTTCGTCGAGCCATCCTGCTCTTCTAGGCATCTCACTCCTGCGGCGTTTGATGAGCAATTAAAAAATGAAGAATCACCCGTATCCCCCTTGCTGCCCGCATTGGGCGAACATCGACGCGTCGTGTTGCTCGCGGACCCAGGCATGGGCAAAAGCACCTTGATTCAATGGCTCATCACAGCGCTCATAGCGCCGTTTCGGCCTGTGCCAGCAGCCCCCTTGGGCAAGGCTATTCCATTGCCTTTTATTCTACGCGACCTCGTGCCCTTACTGCCGGGGGACTGTCACGATTGGTCGTGGTCAGTCTTGCTTCAGGCATTCAAAGATTACAGGCCCGTCCGTGCCGCTGCCGAAGCTCTGGCTGCACCGTTGGTGAACGATGAGGTGGTTTTCTCAACGCTGCTGAAGTCAGAGGATGCATTTTTCCTGATTGATGGCTTGGATGAAATAGGCGATCCAGAGCGACGTCGGGCCATGCGAAATACTTTGTGGCAAGGGTTCAATGCGCATCCGCACGCACGCTTTCTCGTTACCTCTCGGATCGTTGGCTATGATGAAGCACCGGTCGATGTGAACGAGGAAATTTCTCCAGACTTGTTTCTCCAGCAAATCGGGGGCAAAGAGCCTGTGGCACTCATCAATCCAGATGGCGGCATGGTTGTAACCAGCAGTAAAGATGCTGAGCATTACCCTTCTGAGTGGCCCAGAGGGCGCGTGACAAATGCTAACCTTAACAAACGCCTTGCCACTCTGCTCTACCTCTCCCCATTTGACGACAGCCAGCAGGACCTTTTCGCTCGGAACTGGTATCTGCCGCGTCTCGGCCAGGCCGCAGGCACGGAGCGGGCGGAGAATTTTATGGAGGCAGTGCGGCGGCATCCTTCCACGCAGGTGATAGGGCGCGTGCCGAATCTGCTTTATCTGCTAGCCCTGCTCTACCGGCACAAGGCACACCTGCCAGATGGCCGGGCGCAGGTGTATGCGGCCATCTCGGATGCTTATTTGGAGGGAATTACCTTGGCGCGGAAGCTCAAGCATCTACAAGGGCTTTCTGTGCCCTACACACTTCAGGAAAAGGAGAGCTTCCTGGCCACGATTGCCATGCACATGCAAGTGCGGCGCGGCGAACTGGCGAAGGAGGCTAATAGAGAAGAGGAAGAAGAGTTTCATAGCAGTGAAGTGCTGGCGACAAGCGCGGAACTTCTCCAGTGGCTAGCCCCGAGTTTCGGCGGGGCGCAAACACCGGAGGCCTGTGCGGCCGTGGATGAGTTCATACAGTTTGTCGCCCGACGCGCTGGGCTGCTGCTACCACGCGGGGAGGGCGTGTTCGCCTTTGCCCACCTGTCCTTCCAGGAATATTATGCCGCCCGACACCTGAAGGCGGAGTTCAGTCGCCTCAGCTTCGGTAGCGACGAACTTGATAGCCTGCCCGTGGAAGCTATCCAAGCCAGCTACGATAAGCTAATTGAATGGTCGCGAGAGAGCGCATGGCGGGAGGTCTTCATCTTTCTAGTGGAGAGTCAAAAGGAGGATGTCCACATCACTTGGGCGCTGATGCAAAAAGTCTTCCTCACGGATGCTGCAAAGGAGGAACTACAGAAACCCGACCAGAACGGTCAACCGCACCGTTGCTTGCCATTCGCCGCCGCCGAACTACTGGCCAGCCTCTCGATTAACCGTGATGTCAGCCTGCTAGACAACCACAGGCAAAAGATCTGGAGCAGTCTCTGGCAGTCATACCTACGTTGGCCGTTTAATTTTACAGTGCAGTATCATTCTTGGCCTATCGCCCCTGTATTGCTGCAAGCAACACCTTTCCAGCCGCAGGTAGTGCAGGCTTTGGTAGGCCAAGCAAATAGGATAACCCATCTTTCACTGGAGAGCTGCGACCAGATTACCAATGTCGGCTTCCTTTCACGACTACAACATTTAGAAGAGCTTGAACTTTACGCCTGCACCAGAGTGACTAGCTTGGAGTCGCTGCAAGACTTACCCTTGCACTCGCTTTCCCTTGGTGAATGCACTGGGCTGACGAGCCTGGAGCCGCTACGCAATGTGCCCTTGGAGTTGCTTCTCCTCTGGAGTTGTACTGGGGTAACGAGCCTAGAGCCGCTGCGAACCTTGCCCTTGCAGTCGCTAAATCTCGCTAACTGCCCTGGGGTGACGAGCCTGGAGCCGCTACGAGCTTTGCCCTTGCAGTCGCTTGACCTCAGTGGCTGCACTGGGGTGACGAGCCTGGAGCCGCTGCGAGCCTTGCCCTTGCAGTCGCTTGACCTCAATGGCTGCACTGGGGTGACGGACCTGGAGCCGTTGAGCGCATTACCCTTGCAGTCGCTTGACCTTTATGGCTGCACTGGGGTGACGAGCCTGGAGCCGCTGCGAGGCCTGCCCTTGCGGTCTCTTAAGTTAGTGATATGCACCGGCGTGACGAGTCTGGAGCCGCTGCATGACCTGCCTTTACAGTCGCTTAATCTCTATGGCTGCACTGGTGTGCCTGATGCGGAGGTAGAGGCGTTGAAGAAAGCTTTGCCTAATTGCAGGATGCATTCATGACCGCTGATTACGACTTCGGATCTGATAGCGTCTAGGCAAAAAGCAAGTCCTTCGGACGCCTGTCCCTCCACTCAAGAAGCTGCGCGGCCACCAAAAATCCTGCTAAAAACCGGCTCAAAACGGTGTAACCTTGCTGCGCCCTGAAACGCCCCTTTTTCCCTGATGAACCTCCGCGATCCCCATCCCCGCTGCCCCACGGCTGAGCATACGCTGCACCGGCGGCTGTTTTTAAAGGGCCTCACGGGCGGGGCGCTGGCCAGCACGGCCAGCTTTACCGGCCTGTTTCACAATCCGGTCTTCGCGGAGGAGACCAAGAAGAAGCAGAAGCACTGCATCCTGCTGTGGCTGTGCGGCGCGCCCAGCCAGTTTGAGACGTGGTATCCCAAACCTGGCAGTCTGGGCAATGGCCCCTTTGGAGCCATCCCCACCAAGATCCCGGGCATCCAGTTCTCCGGGCTGATGCCGAAATGCGCCAGCATCGCGGACAAGCTGAACATCGTGCGCAGCATGAAGACGGGCCAGCCGGAGCATCTGCAGGCGATCAATCTGCTGCAACGCGGCAGCCCGGAGCGCGCAGGCTTTGTGCGCCCCACGCTGGGCAGCACGCTCTCCCAGGCCATGGGGCAGCTGGATGCGAAGCTGCCCAATTTCATCTTCCTCGACCCCGTCCCCGGCGGGAATGAATTTGAAGGCTTCAAGGCGGGCAACTGGGCTGGATGGCTGGGCGCGGAGCATGCGCCCGTGCGCCTGGGCGGCGACTACACCAAGATGCTGCACGAGGAAGCCGCCAGCATCCCGGCGCATGATCGTGAATCCCGTGAAACGCTGCGCCGCTTTCTCACCGCCAAGTATGAGCGCGACCGCAGCAGCGCCGTGGCGCGCAGCCAGAATGCGGCCTTTGAGCGCCTCAAGGGGCTGTCTGCCAGCGCGGACCTCTTTGACCTGAACAAGATCCCCGCCAAGGACCGCGAGCGCTACGGGCCGGGCAGCTTTGCCCAGCATGCGCTGATGTCCCGCCACCTGGTGGAAAACGGCGCGCCGTTCGTCATGGTAGCCAATGGTATGAACTGGGACAACCATGTCTTCAATCACGAGATCCACCAGATGCTCGTGCCGGAGCTGGACCGCGTGCTTTACCACCTGATCACCGACCTGGAGGAGCGCGGCCTGCTGGACTCCACGCTGGTCATTGCGATGGGGGAATTTGGCCGCAGCCCGTGGATGAATGCCGCACGCGGACGCGAGCACTACCCCAATGCCTGGAGCATGATGATGACCGGCTGCGGACTGAAGCGCGGCGTGGTCACGGGTGCCACGGATGCAGACGGCGTGGACGTGATCGAAAAGCCCTACAGCGAGCAGAACCTCTTTGCCACGATCTTCACGGCGCTGGGGATCGATCCCTATGCGGAGTATGACCTGCCGGGCATGCCCACCTTTCACCGCGTGGAAAACAAGATGGAACCCATCCGCGACATCCTGGCCTGAGACCGACCATGAAACTGACCCGTACGAAACAACATGAACTGCCCACCGGCGTGCTGGGTCTGGCCTCCACCCCGGATGGCACGCAGGTCTTTGCCGCCTGCATGGACGGCACCGTGCACGCCGTGGAGATGGCCTCCGGCAAGAAGGAGAAGTTTGAAGCCGTGCACACCTCCTATGCCAGCGGCTGCGCTCTGCTGCCCGATGGCAAAACGCTGATCACCGCCGGCTATGATGGCCGCCTGATCTGGCATGATGTGACCACGCGCAAAGCCATCCGCGAGGTGAAGGCGCATGATTTCTGGAGCTGGCAGATGGCGCTCTCCCCCGATGGCAGATACGTGGCCAGCGTGACGGGCCAGTACCTGCCCGGCGGCTGGAAGTACGAGCCTGCCGCAGAGACGGAGCCCGGCGTGCGTGTTTACGACACCGCCAGCGGCGCTCTCGTGGCCAGCTACAGCCACGCGCCGCCCGTGCTGAGCTGCGCCTTCAGCCCGGACTCCAGGCATCTGGCCGCAGGCAACATGATGGGCGAGGTGCGTGTGTGGGATGTGCAGGCCAAAGACGGCAAGCCCGTGGCGCAGTGGAGCACGCCTGACTTTACCTCCTGGGGCACGACCAAGTCCCACCACTACTCCGGCGGCATCTACGGCCTGGCTTTTTCACCAGATGGCAATGCGGTGGTAGGTTGTGGTATGGGCCCGATGGGCGATCCCATGGCGGGCAATGGCAAGATGACCTGGCAGCGCTGGGAATGGCGCGCTGGCAGGAAGATCGATCAGATCAAGGACGGTCAGCACGGCTCCGGCCTCATGGAGGCGCTGGCGTGGCACCCCGATGGAAAGCACTTCCTCATGGCAGGCAGGCAGGCGCAGGGCACGTGGAATGCCGCGCTCTTCAGCGCAGCGGATGGCACACTCATCTCCTCGATGGACACCAAGTCCCGCCTGACCCGCGCCCGCTTCACGGCCGATGGCAAAGGCATGGTGGCCTCGGTCATCACCGGCGCTGGCAAGGTCAAGCCCGGCCACTGGGAGCCCATGGGGCGCGTGCAGTTGTACAGTGTGGAGGCGTGAGGCTGGCGGTATATTTGGAGTGCGGTCGCGCAGATGCACGGCGCAAGCCTGCATCGTAGCTACCGCTTTCGCGGGGTTATGGGCTACGCCCACCGTCCTGCCTGCGAGTGGGTGCTTTCGACAGCCTCATTTTTCTGCATGCCACCGGGTCTGCGAAAGCGGTAGCTACGGTCGTGCCTCCCTTCGCAACCGCACTCCAAATCAGCGCTGCTACTTCGCGGCCACCTTCTCCACCGCACCCTTCAGCACCGCCTCCTGAATCCGCGCCATCTCCTTTGCTTCTTCTGCCTCATGGTCGTCCCATCCGGCGAGGTGCATGAGGCCGTGCACGAGATACAGCGCCACCTCGTGGTCGAGGGGCTGGCCGTGGTCTGTGCCCTGACGCAGCGCGGTGTCGGCGCTGATGAGGATCTCCCCATGATGGAAGGTGATGACGTCTGTGGGCGTGGGATCGTCCAGAAAGTCCCCGTGCACGCGGGCGATGTCGGCATCATCGACAATGGTGATCTCGATCTCTTCCAGCAGCGCCAGCGGGGCGTCGGGAGACTTCAGGGCGGCGAGGCAGCCGGGGAGTGCGGCTTTGCCGATGCGGCGCAGCCAGGGCAGCGGGATGGCGTGGGCTTTCTGCCGGTTGTAGATACGGAGCTTGGGCAGCGGCATCAGGCGGCGGAGGCGGGCGGAGATTTGCGGCTGCGGGGCTTCTTGGCCGGCACGACCACCTCAGCAGGCGGTATGTCCGAGGTAAAGGTGGCCTCCACGATCTTGGAGGAGGGCAGCGCCGAGGAGGCTCTCTCCTCGTCAGAGGCGGCTTCCTCACGCACGATGACCTGCGTGGCGGGCCGCGTCTCCACGGCCTTCTGGTATTTGATGCGCCCATGCATCATGCTCAGCAGCGTCTTGGCAAAGCTGGCCTTGATGCGGGCGAGCTCGGCGATGGTGAGGTCGCACTCGTCCAGCTGGCCGTCCACCATGCGTGCCTGCACGATCTCGTCGATCATCGTTTCAATGCGGGAGGCGTTGGGCTTTTCCAGCGTGCGGGAGGCGCTCTCCACGGCATCGGCCAGGGAGATGATGGCGGACTCCTTGAACTGCGGACGCGGGCCGGGATAGCGGAAGGTCTCCTCGCTCACCTGCGGAATGTCGTCCTCCTTGGCCTTGCCCAGTTTCACGAGGCGCTCCACCTCGGCCTTCTGCTCCAGGGCCTGACGGTAGAAGTAATAGGCCAGCGAGGTGCCGTGGTGCTGCTCGATGACATCAATGATTCGAGCGTTGAGATTGTTTTTGATGGCGAGGTCCACGCCGTCCTTCACATGCGCGATGATGACGAGCGCGCTCATGCGCGGGGTCAGGTCCTCGTGCGGGCTGGCCGCAGGGTCCATGTTTTCGATGAAGTACTCCGGCTTGCTGAGCTTGCCGATGTCATGGAAGTAGGCGCACACGCGGCACATGCTGGCGCTGGCGCCGATGTTTTCCGCAGCGGCTTCGGAGAGATTGGCCACCACCAGGCTGTGATGGTAGGTGCCGGGGGCCTCGATGCTGAGGCGGCGCATCAGCGGGTGGTTCAGGTCCGCCAGCTCCAGCCAGGAGACGTCCGTGGTCACGCCAAAGACGCTCTCCAGCACGGGCAGCACTCCGCCCACCACCATGCCGGTGACGACGCCGATCAAAAGCGGCAGGCCCACCATGCGGCCTATCTTCTCCTCCATGATGACTCCGGCGGCATCATGCAGCAGCAGGGAGTAGCCCATGGCCACCACGCCCACGTAGAGGCCGGCCATGAAGAGACGGTTGCGACGGCGCACGCGCTTCGTCAGCAGCACGCCGGTAAAGCCGAGCAGGGCCGATGTGGCCATGTACGTGGGCGCTGAGATGGAGATGCACACCAGCACCCCGAAGAGCGTGCCGTAAATGGCCCCAAAGAGGCCGATGCGCCGCCCCAGGATGACGGAGAGCACCACCGGCCCAAAGGCATGCGGCAGCACGATGGCCTTCAGCGTCTTGCCCCAGCTCAGGCTGGAGGACACGTCCAGCATCAGCAGCACCAGGGCCAGATGCGTGAAGATGGTGCCCAGCACGAGCACGAGCACGCCATTGTCGCAGACCTCCGGGCGCAGCACCACGCGCTCATGCACCACCATGGCAAAGCCGATGGCCGCTGCATACAGCATGTGCAGCCAGGTGACGGCGGGCAGCCCGTCCTCCACTTGCGTACCCAGACGCATCAGGATGCCCAGGCCGATGAAAAAGAAGACATAGGCCACCACGGCACCCGCCGGGTGCGTGCGCATCTCATCAATGAAGTCTCCCTCCTGGTGCTTTCGGCGGGTTTTACCGCAAGAAAGCCCTGCGCGTTGCAAACGGGCACGACGAATGGACTCGAACATGGTGGGAGTGAGAAAAGGCTGGAGAGGAGACTACCACACAACGGGGTTCATACAAGGATCTTTACCCTCACCCCGGAAATTGTGTCATTGTGTCTCATTTTTGCGATTACGGCCACTTTGATAGGCCTCGATGATGCGCTGCACCACAGGCAGGCGCACGATGTCCTTGGGCGCAAAGGCCACAAAGCGCACGCCCTCAACGTCCTGCAGCAGCTCCACGGCCTCCCGGAGCCCGGACTTCACATGGCGGCGCAGGTCCACCTGCGAGGGGTCTCCAGTGACCGCGCAGCGCGCCCCCTCCCCCAATCGGGTGAGAAACATGAGCATCTGCTCCGTGGTGGTATTCTGCGCCTCATCCAGGATGATGAAGGCATTTTTCAGCGTACGCCCGCGCATGTAGGCCAGCGGGGCGATCTCGATGCTGCCGCGCTCGATGAGGCGCTCCGCCTCCTCGGGCTCCAGCATGTCGTAGAGGGCATCATACAGCGGGCGCAGGTAGGGGAAGATCTTTTCCTTCAGGTCTCCGGGCAGGAAGCCCAGGGCCTCCCCGGCCTCAACGGCAGGGCGGGTCAGCACCAGGCGCTGGACCAGCTTTTCTTTGAGGAAATGCAGCCCCTGTGCCATGGCCAGGTACGTCTTGCCAGTGCCTGCGGGGCCGATGCCAAAGACCACCTCGCACTCGCGCATAGCCTGCACGTAGGCGATCTGCCCACGCGTCTTGGCCAGCACGGCGGGGCGTTTGCCAGAGCCCAGCAGCTTCAGCTGCATGATGGCGTCTGCGGGGGCGTCTCCGCTGTCCCGCTGCACGCTCTCGGCCACCAGGCGCACCATGCCGGAGGAAACCTCCCCGCCGCTGCGGCGCACCTTTTCCAGCTGGGTCAGCACCTCGCGCACAGAGGCGATCTTGTCTTCATCCCCCTCCAGGCGCACCCAGCCCTCGCGGCTAGTGATGCCCACGCCAAAGGTGTCTCCGATCAGGCGCAGGCTGCCGAGGTCATTGCCCAGCAGCTTGTGGAGAAACTGCGGCGTCTCGTACGTGAGGGTTTCGACGGGCATCAGCGGTAACCATAGGCCAGCGCCCAGAGGATGCTGGGGTCTGTCTTTGACTTCAGCTCAAAGACGATCTTGTACGTGCCCGTCTTGGGCGGGTTCACGCGGGCGCTCATGAAGTTCTTGTCAGCCTTCGCATTGATCTGGATGGGCTGGTTCTTCTCATCGTACACCTTCATGTCCAGCGTCACACCGTCCTGGCTGGTGCCCAGCCAGAAGGCATACTCATTCCCCTTGAAGAGCTGGTGGGTGATCATGAGCTTCTGGCCGCTCTTCACCTCGCCGTTCCAGTAGTCCTCACGCACGATGAAGCCCTGCTCGACGAAAGGCGTGGCCGCCTCCATGGCAAAGTCATGCGACTCATCCACGGTGGCGTGCAGCAGCGTGGCGCAGGCCAGCAGAGCGACCAGGGCGGTGAGAGCTTGGGAGCAGAAGCGAGGGCACTTCATGAGGGGATGTTCCTTCCAGGGGTGAGATCGTGGGCGGGAGGCGGGTGCGGGCGGATTACTTCTTGGCCAGGATTTCCGTAAGCAGGCCATCGCAGGTCTTGCCGATCTGGTTCACGGCATCCTTGGTGAAGCCATCCACCGCGCCTTCCATCTGATCCTGCACCACGGCCAGGCCTTTTTGAATGGACTTCACCACATCATGCTCGCGGGTGCTGCCGGGCATTTTGGAGATGGCGTTCACAAAGTGCTCCACCAGCATGGGCTGGTTCAGCAGCTCCGCGCGATCGGCGGAAAAGCTCTTCTTCACCACGGAGGTCACGGAGGCGGTGCCGCGCAGCCAGCCGCCCAGGCTCACGCATTGGGAGAGGTCCACGTCCTTCATCTGCTCCATGGTGTCCTTCACGGTCTTCTGGGTCAGGTCAAACTCCTTGCGGATGGAGCTCCAGTTGCCCTTGTCGGCAGCGTCCAGGATGGCCTGCGCGTGGGGCAGCACGGACTTGCTGAGTCCGAGGCTCTTGGCCAGGGAGATCACATCATGGCCGATGTCCTTCACCGCCTCCTTGTCCTGGGCCTGCACGGCCACAAAGCCCTCGGCCACCGTGTAGCCAAAAAGGAGGGAGAGCTTGGTGCGGTCGCTGGTGGTGGGGATGTCCTGCTTGCGCAGCTCGGCCTGCCAGTTGGGCTCGCCCAGCTTGTCCAGCACGGAAAAGACCTCGCTGGGCACGGGCACGATGACGTCGTCCACCACCTTGCCGGGGAAGGCCAGCGGGTCAAAATTCTCCACTCCCTTGGCACCCTGGGGGGCTGCGGCGAGGGACAGGCTGCCGGCCAGCAGCAGGGCGGCCGTCAGAGCGGGGCGGATGAACAGGGAGCTTTTCATGTCAAAAAATAACCGAGGTGAGAGCACAGGAGGCACTGATGCCACTCAACCGCATCACACCCCAAATCGCAACTGGTTTGACCAATGAGCGCACGCAGTTGCAGGAAATGCCTCCTGAAGAAATGATGCTGCCGGGGCAGGATGAGCGCCGGAGACCACAGCCTCGTCTCATGCCAGGAGCTGCATGCCCCCTGGCAGCCGCAGTCCGCCCCCGCTCCTTCGTTTCCATTTTCCCTCCCTAGAGGTGGAAACGAGAAACGAAGCAGATTAGCCTTCTAGCAGAACAGAAAGCCCTTCACGTTTGCCTTCAGTCGTTCCAGCTCGGCCGCATTGTGGGCCAGCATGTCATGGCCCCAGGCTTCGTTTGTATTGTGGTCACAGTCAGCTGCCAGCCGTTTGCCCAGTGTTTCCAGCTTGCTGCCCCCTTCTGCCCGAAGGTCCAGAGAGGCCAGCAGCCTTTCAGGTTCATCCAGACAGCCGAGGATATAAAACCGGCCCCGCAAATCTGCAGGGACTTGATTCATGATGTAGTCATGCCTTTCGAGGCGGCCGTCGAAGTCCACGACCAGCAGCAGATGCCTTGCCGTGTATTTCCGCATGAGGCGGACATGCTCCTCAATGACCGAATCCACCGCCTCCATCCAGCCCCCGGCAATACCCTGCACATCCATCTTCCTGAAATTGACGGCGCGATGATTCCTGAATCCCACCAGAATCTGGCGGTTGGCATCATCCTCTGGCAGCACCAGCAAGTGGGGCTGATAGTTGTTGGTGCTCATGGCTCGATCTCTCCGCGCGTGAGCGCACCAATCAGGTCGCCTTTGTAGCCGATGCTGGCGAGGGACCTGATCTGCGAAGGCTCCAGATGATTGCGCCGGAACATGACAAAGGTGGTGTCGTCCGAAAACTGCCGGATGGCCTCGGCATTGTGCGAGGTGGCGATGAACTGTCCTCCATTCTGGAAGGCGCGACGCAGGTCCGTGGCAAAGTTGGCGATCTCCGAGAGGGCCAGATAATTGTCCGGCTCATCCCAGAAGCACAGCACAGGGCCGTAGGCCTCATTGGCGGCCATGACCAGAGCCCATATGACCATGCACTTTTCTCCTTCTGAAATCAGTTCAAAGGGAATCGAAGTCGAAGTCTTTTGACCTTCAAACTGCACGGTTAGACTGCGAAAATTCTTGCCAATCACAGGATTTTTGATGTCCTTCAAATCAGGCATCAACTGCTTCAAGCAGTCATCAATGCGGGAATAAGCTGCTGGCGCATGCGCGAGCAGTCCGCTCCACCAGTCGCCCAAATTGGAAACCGTTGTTTCGGGATGCAGAGTCTCCTCTTTGGAGTCTCCGGTGATAAGATAAGGCTGTGGACGCAGGATGATCATGTGCGCCAGCCATTGCTTGAAAACACGAGAAGGATCGGTCTCTGAAGGTGCCTGCATCGTTGACAGCCAGATCACGTGCCCGTCCACGCTGACGGCGGCTTTGCTACTCGCAGAATCAAGCCGATCCAGAAACACATCCGTCCCTTTGCGTACAAACCAGGTTTTACCATTGAACTTAAATGACTCTTCAACCACTTGCAGGTCTTTCGCCCCTTTTGGCAGTTCAAAAGCCAATTTGTACTCGTAGCGGGTCTTGGCGATCTCCACTTCCAACTCAAGGCGGATAGGGACACCTGAACGCCCGTGGCTTATGTCCCGCAGTGAGAGGAGCTCATTCACCTTATTGTCTCCACGCCCGATCTGCTGCAAAATCCATAGCGCGAAACCCACAGACGACTTTCCCGACCCATTCTTCCCAATCAACAACGCCGAGGAGAGCCCGCCGACTGGCAGCTCGAAATCTTCGAGGCTGCGGAAGTTGTGAACGTAGAATCGCTGGATCATGGGACGGGATGCGAAGCAGGCGTGTTGTGAAGCTGACAAACTGCGAGGCGCCGCAGAATTGGCAAGTCTTCAACAGGGGCCGGTTTGCTGTGCGCATACTTAACGCAGAACCCGTGGACTGCCAAGCTGGATGGCACAAGCCGAGCTACGGTGGCGGAGGGCTGGGGGCAGCCCTCACTGCCGCCTGCCCATCTCGGCGTCCATGATTTTGCGGTAGGTGTCTCCGGCGGGCACGGTTTTGCGCACGGCATCGGCCACGTCCAACAGGTCGTGGCCGCCGAAGTGGGAGCGCAGGCTGTCGCTGGCTTGATCGGCGGCGGGCTTGCCACCGCTGAGGGTTACGATGAGGGTCTCCCAGTTGAAGAGCATGCGCCACTTTTGATAGGCAAAGTAGCTGCGTGTGGCCTCGGGGGTGATGTCTTTGTCGATCGCCGCCTCCGCTGCATCCACCGAGTGCATGGCCTGAAAGTAGGTGGTTTGCACGGGCTGGTATTGCTCGGGGGTGTAGGCCATGCCGGCGGCCTTCCAGGCGGCGATGATCTCGGAGTCGGTCACCAGCGCGGGGATCAGGCGCAGCAGCACCTCCTCGCGGGAGTGAGCGTCCGGTTTGGCGGCCAGACCGCTGGCAGCGCTGGCGCGGGCGCTGGCGTACTGCCCGGTGCGCCATTCGGAGATGGCACGCATCATCCACGCGGTGGGGCGCTGCGCAGGCTCCAGCTTGGCGATGCCGTCATTCGAAAGAAAGCTGAGCACCGACTGGTAGCCCGAGGGCGCGGCGGAGATGCGGCCGGAGAAGAGGAGGTCGGTGTCAAAGGCCCGCTCAAACTGCGTGCGCACGCCCGGAAAGCTGGCGCTGGGGGCGATGTCTGAGCAGGCGGGCAGCAGCAGACTGAGGCAGGTGGTGCAGAGCAGGACAAGGTGGCGCATGGCTGGCGGGACAGGGAAAGACTCATGCAGAGCGTGTGGCAGAAAACAACCCTCCGGGCGCGGCAGTTGCGCGGGTGTTTGTCCTATGCGCAGTCCTGCCATGACACGGCAGGAGATGCGAAACATTTCCCATTTGCGCCCGACGGGATCAGTTTGATCGTAGAACTGGAATCGGCAGCCGTTACTCTTTCTACCCCCACTCATGCAAACCACGCTCGACACTTCCGCTCCGGAGAAAAAGGTCCAACAAACCGAGGCTGGAAACTACTTCGTCTCCAACTACCCGCCCTTCTCCTTCTGGAAGCCCGACCAGGTGCCTGCGGTGGAGGCCGTGCTGCAGCAGCCTGCCCCCTCCAACATCCCGCTGGGCGTGTACTTCCACATCCCTTTCTGCCGCAAGCGCTGCCACTTCTGCTACTTCAAGGTCTATACCGACAAGAACGCCGCCGAGGTGAAGGCCTACATCGACGCCGGCATGCGCGAGATGCAGCACCTCACCAGCCAGCCCTACCTGAAGGGGCGCAAGGCGCACTTCGTGTACTTTGGCGGCGGCACGCCCAGCTACCTCTCCGTGCCCCAGCTCAAGGACCTGACGAACCGCATGAAGGACATGATCCCCTGGGACGGGGCGGCGGAGGTGGCCTTTGAGGCCGAGCCCGGCACGCTCAATGAGGTGAAGCTCACCGGCATCCGCGACATCGGCGTGACCCGCCTGAGCCTGGGCGTGGAGAATTTTGACGACCACATCCTCGAAACGAACGGCCGCGCCCACCGCAGCGGTGAGATCGAGAAGGCCTACCGCTTTGCCCGCACACTCGGCTTTGAGCATATCAACATCGACCTCATCGCAGGCATGATGAACGAGACCTGGGAAAACTGGAAGGTCGCCGTGGCCAAGGCCATCGCCCTGCAGCCCGATGCCGTGACCATCTACCAGATGGAGGTGCCCTACAACACCACCATGTACCAGCAGATGAAGGCGGAGGGGAAGGTGACCGCCCCCGTGGCCGACTGGCAGACCAAGCGCGACTGGGTCAGCTACGCCTTTGATGAATTCCAGAAGGACGGCTACACCGTGACCAGCGCCTACACCGTGGTGAAGGACCCCAGCCGCATCAAGTTTGTGTACCGCGACTCCCTCTGGGAAGGGGCCGATCTCCTGAGCTGCGGCGTGGCCTCCTTTGGCCATCTGGGCGGCGTGCATTACCAAAACCAGGCCGATGTGGGCCCCTACATGCAGGCCGTGGATGCCGGGCAGCTGCCCATCTTCCGCGCCTACCAGACCACGCCGGAGGACCGCTTTGTGCGCGAGTTCATCCTCAAGCTGAAGCTGGGCCGCAGCGAGTTTGACTACTACGTGAAAAAGTTCGGGCAGGATCCCCGCCAGTTCTTTGCGCAGCAGCTCGAGTACCTCGCCAAGGAGGGCTTTGCCACGCTGGACGACAAAGGCGTGACCCTCAGCCGCGACGGCCTGCTGCAGGTGGACCGCCTGCTGCATGATTTCTTCCTGCCCCAGCACCGCCAGTACGCCCGCTACACCTGAGCCACGCCTCCCCACTCCCCGACGCAACCGCACCCCCACATCGGCGATGAATGAGGCACCCCGGCAGGACGAGGACATTCTGGCTCCTCTGATCTTCTTTTACGGCATCGGCAGCGCGCGACCGCGCGTGACCTTTGTGCAGCCCCAGGAGCTGGCAGACCAGGAGCGCTTCCTCCTCGTGCATGACAAGGACATGACACCGCACCTGCGGGAGTATCATGCCAGCGAGATCGACCTCGACGTGGCCGCCCGTGCCCGCATCGGCAACTACCTCGTGCGCGCCTCCGTGCTGCACCGGCGCAATGACGGCATGCCGGTGGAGTTTGGAGCCATCGGCATCCATCTGGACATTTTGCCGGAAGAGGCCCAGCAGCTCGTGCTCGAGGGCCTGGTGCCCTTTGGTGCCATCTTGGAGCGCTACCAGGTGCCCCACTCCAGCCACCCGCGCGGCTACTTCCGCATCTCCGTGGACCAGCGCCTCGCCGACCTCCTCGGAGCCACCAGCGGCCAGATCCTCTTTGGGCGGTGCAATGAGCTGCGCCACGGCAGCGGCCGAGTGCTGGCGGATGTGGTGGAGGTGCTGCCGAGGATGGGGTAGGGGTTTAAACCTCAACAATCCAAAATCGATTGCTCGACAATCGTCAATCCTTCCTGCCCTTGAGTGTCATGGCCATGCGTGATTAACGATTGATGAGCGACGATTGTTGATTTTCGAAGTGGGAGTATTGCCAGCACCCAGCGCAAGGTAGGGAGGGCTGTCCCCAGCCCTCCGCGTGAGCCGGATGTGTGATCGAATGACATGACGTGGTGGCGGAGCCCTGCGCTGGCGGCTTGCGGTGGGGTGGTGTTCTAGCAGGGTGCTCTTATCGCGATAGACCACGGCTGCTTGGGGACAAGCAGCCCTACCTGCGCTGGGCATGCGAGCACCCGCCCTCGTTTCCATCCGTGAGCCACTTTGCGCCCCTTTCCCTGGGGAAAAGCCGGGAAAACGCGGCTTCGTTTCTCGTTTCCACTCCTAGAGGCAGAAAAATGGAAACGAAGAAGGCGGGCTGATTTCTCCTCGGCACTCACGGTGGAAATGAGGCGCGGCAAGGTTGCAGCAGTGCACAGGGCTGCCACAGTGCTCTGCCCCGCTGATACTTCCCCCCCCCGACCTGCGCATGAAACTGCCCTCTGCCCGCACCTGTTTTCTGACGCTGTTCCTCGGGGTGCCTTTGGCTGCTATTGTTTGCCTGCTCTATGTGGCCAGGTCAAAAGAGAAGTTTTACCATGGCACCTACCTGGTGCACCAGAAAGCCATCTCCTACGTGGCTCGTTTGAACGATGAGCGGACCAGGTTCTTGCCGCGCGAGACCTTGGAGCATCTTCTGGCCTTTCCTATTTGGCAGCCGCCTGCAGGCTTCACTGTGCGTGTGCTCAGCGAGTCGGAGAGGAGCACCGCGCCCTGGCTGAAGGAGGCTGACTTTGTACTGGAGCAAACTGGGCCGCCTTACTTGGTGGTCGCCAGCACCGGCACGCTCTGGCATGTGCCGCCGGATCAGCCACCCACGCCCTGGCCGCTGCCCACGGGCATTGCAGGAGGACTGGAGAAATGAACCCTCAACCCGTGACCGCCCCGCCGAGGAGCTCCTCCTGCTTGCTGCTTCTGGTCTTTCCCCTGAGTCTGATCTTGGCGGCGATTTTTCGAATGTTAGCCGGGGGCGCTGAATCCATAGACCGCAAGGTTAGCTGCTACACGGAGGACATGGCTGCCATGGCCTATGTCGCGCGTGCCAATGATCTGCGGGCCAGGATGCCCGGCAGATCCCTGGAGTCCATTCTCGAAAGCCTGCGCCCCTGCCTGCCGCCGGGTTTCACCGTGCGTATTCTTGATGAGAACGAACTGAGCCATTGGGGGAAACACAACGCCTTCCTGGTGGAACGCGAGAGTTCGACCAAGAAAGCATCTTTGATCATTTCCAGCGATGGCCTTACTGGGACCTACAAGCCAGTGATGAAGAAAAAGGCCAGCGCCACAGCCTGGCCGCCGCAGCCAGACACCACCCCGGCAGTGCGGTAAAGTAGCCATCGCCCACGCGAGCGCGGAGCGTTTTGGAGTGCTCCAGTCCTCTGGAGCTTTTCGTGGGCCGTGAGACGTTCGAAAGCGCCGGAGGACCGGCACACTCCACGACGCTGGCGCGCCTGCATTCGCCCGCCCCTACCCCCCTGCCATCACAGGCTCATCGGGATCTTGGAGGCCTCCACTGAAAGGGCGGGCGGGATGACGCGGCGGAAGTCGTCCAGAGAAACGGGCTTGGTCAGGAAGGCGTTCATGCCGCACTCGCGGCACTCCTCCTTCACGCCCGTGAGGGCATGGCCCGTCATGGCGATGATGGCAGGCTGGTGCTTGAGCTGGAAGTTTCCCCGGATGCGGCGGGTGGCCTCCACGCCGCCCATCACCGGCATCTGCAGGTCCATGAAAATAATGTCGTAGCCGCCCTGCGCCACCATGTTTACGGCCTCCTCGCCGTTGTTGGCGATGTCCATGCGCACATACCCCAGGCGCTGCAGCAGCATGGTGGCTATCTTCTGGTTCAGCGGCTGGTCTTCCACCAGCAGGATGTGCGCGGGGTTCTGGCTGGCAAAGTTGTCCGCCTCCGCCTTGGCGGCCTTGGCGATGGCTCGGTTGGTGGCGGCAGACACCTGGGCGTCATGCCCGCCGGCGGCGGCGCGTGCGGCGGCATGCTGGGAGATGGGAGGCGGGGCCGGAGTCTCCAGCACGGAGGCGGACTCAAAGGTGGCCGCCATGGGCTGTGGTGCTGCAGCATACTGCGGCGCTGCATACTGCGGAGCAGGCTGCATCTGGGGCTGCTGGGTGGCAGGCATGTAGCCGGGCTGCGCCATGGGCATGGCCATGGCAGGGGCCATCGGCTGGGGCGTCATCTGCTGCGGGAAATAGGGCTGCGGTGCGGCCACCGCTGGTGGCATCATCGGCTGCGGCTGCACGGGGGTGGTCATGGGGTGCATGGCCGGCATGGGCTGCGGGCTCATAAACACGGGTGGAGCAGATGCCGGACCAGAAGGCGCGGCAGCATTGACGACAGGGGAGAGGATGACCCGGCGCGGCATGCGGTAGAGCTCCGCCATGGTGCGCAGCAGCTCCCGGCGTTTGATGGGTTTGGAGAGCCGCGTATGCCTGCTGCCCGCAGGCGGGCTGAAGCGGTCGCGGTCCAGCTTGGCGCTGGTGATGCTCATGATGGTGATGATGGCCGTGCCGCGCATGGCGGCGGCATTCAGCATCTGCACCGCCTCCTCATGCGGCACGCCGGAGACATCCAGGATGAAAAGGCCCGCCTCCTCCAGCACCGCGTCCAGCTCCGCCATGGAGCGCTCCCGCAGCATGCGCACCGTCATGCCCCACTGCATGAGGGACTGGTTCAGCACCTGCAGCGTGGTGGGGTGCGCGCTGTACACGGTCACGGGGCGGCCTTTCACCACATCCATCCAGGCCAGCTCCTCCTCGCGGGACTCATCGTCGGCAGCCACCACCAGCGGCAGCTCAAAGAAGAAATCAGACCCCTTCCCTTCCTCGCTCACCACGCTGATCTCCCCCTGCATCAGCTTCACCAGCTTCTTGGAGATGGCCAGCCCCAGGCCGGTGCCGCCATACTTGCGCGTGGTGGAGGTGTCCGCCTGGTTGAAGGCCTGGAAGAGCTGCCCGATCTTTTCCGGCGGAATGCCGATGCCGGTGTCCCGCACGGAGAAATGCAGCAGCGTGCGGTCCCCCTGCGGCGTCTGCCGGGAAACCTGGCGCACGAGGATGAGGATCTCGCCTTTTTCGGTAAACTTGATCGCATTGCCCACCAGGTTCACCAGGATCTGCTTGATGCGCTGGAAGTCGCCCAAAACCTTGCGCGGCAGCGCTGAGTCGATGTGCACATTGAGCTCGATGTTTTTCTCCGCCGCCTTGTGGGAGAAGACGTCCGTCGTCTCGCTCAGCAGCTTCTCGATGTCCACCGGCAGCTTCTCCATGTCCATCTTGGCGGACTCCAGCTTGGAGAAGTCCAGGATGTCATTGATCACATGCAGCAGGGACTCGCCGCTGGAACGGATCATGCGCACCAGCTCCTCCTGCTCGGGGTCCAGCCCCATTTCAATGAGCAGGCTGGTGGTGCCGATGATGCCGTTCATGGGCGTGCGGATCTCATGGCTCATGTTGGCCAGGAAGCTGCCCTTCGCAGCCGTGGCGGTCTCCGCCTGCCGCTTTGCGGCCTCATACTCCACCAGCAGCGTGTGCTTGCGCTGGTCGTCCTCCTGGAGGTGGGAGATCATCGAGTTAAACTCCGACTGCACCATGTCCAGGTCATCAAAGCCGCTGGCCGGCACGCGCACATTCAGGTTTCCGGCGCGCATGGCGCGGAAGGCCTCGATGAGCGCATGCGTCTTGCGCGTGATCCGCCTGCCGATGATGTAGAAGCCAAACACCGCAAAGCTCAGCCCGGCGCAGGCCCCCAGGATGGGCACGGTCAGACGCTGGGCATTGAACAGATGCCTCAGCTGCACCAGCGGCTGCCGGGCGATGAAAGCCCCCACCACATGCCCCGTGCGGCCGTAGAGCGGCCCCGCGCTGATGAGCCAGTGGTCCCCGCCGTTGATCTCCAGATCCCGGCTCTCGCTCGTGTCATCCATCACCAGGCTGCTGCCGGCCATCACGCGGTAGATGAGATTGTGCATGTGCTCCGTGGTCGGCTCCTCGATCACGCAGTTCTGGCAGATGGGGAGAATGACGATCGGCGGTGACTCAGACACCGGAGGCGTGCCCGGCCCGGGTGCCTGGCGTGGCGCCACCAGCTCCACCTGCAGGCCCAGGCTCTGCAGCGCAGGCGGCAGATCCACCGTCTGCAGCCGCATGCGCAGGCGCGTCTCATTCTCCCAGGTCAGCGGGGCCACCCCTGTGAGCTCCCCTTCGCTGAGCACCTGGCGGTTCAGCTCCATCTGCCCCGCCAGCGCCACAGCCCCGAGGTAGGAGCTCTGCACAAAGCGCAGAGTGATGAACTCCTGCCAGACGAATCCGGCGGCAGTCGCCCCGGCCCCCACCAGCACGGCAAACATGCCGAGCAGGGTGAAGCGGTTGGCGATCTGGAAGTGAAACTTCATGAGATGGCGCCGGGTTGATAGCCGGAGTACCCTGACTCTGCCGAGTCAGGCTCCTGGACCATGGCCCGGCGCACCGCCAGCCCGAGGCTCTCCAGATTGAAGGGCTTGTGCAGCACATCCACAAAGCCGATCGCCTGGCACAGGTCTTTCACGTCATCCTGAAAGTAGCCGCTGCAGGCGATGACGGGCAGGCGCGGATCACAGGCACGCAGCCACTCCAGCACCTCAAAGCCGGAGGCTCCGCCCGGCATCGTCAGGTCCAGGATGGCCACTGAAAAGCGCTGCCCCTCCTCCAGCCCGGTGCGCACCAGCTCCAACGCCTCCTCGCCATTGCGGCAGGCCACGGTTTCAAAACCATGGGACTCCAGCACCGCCTTGCCCACGGCCAGCACATGCGGCTCGTCATCGACGATCAACACACGTGCGACGGCACGCGAAACCAAATCACGAGACAGGAGCTGGGTGGTCGGATTCATGGCTGCTGGGTAGGAGTGAGGTGTCACGATTCGAAAAAAATTCTGGGTGGGCTTACATCGCGGTGTAGCTGAGGCATTTGATCTCATCGAGGGAAGTGTGCCCGCCGATGACCTGCTGCAGCCCTTCCTGGTAAAGTGAGCGGAAGCCGTTCTTGAAAGCTGCGGCGCGCATGGCGCTGAGCGGCGCGCCTTCCTCGATCAGGTCTCGCAGCTCGTTGTTCACCTCGCACAGCTCCATGAGAGCCACACGTCCGGCGTAGCCGGTGCCGTGGCACTCATCGCAGCCGCGCGCTGTGTAGATGGGCGTCGTCAGCGGCTGGGTGATCACGGCCTGCTTGGCCATCAGCTCCTGCACATCCTGCGGCACCTGCATGGGCTGCTTGCAGTAGCTGCACAGGCGGCGGCCCAGGCGCTGCGCCTGGCTCAGCGCCAGGGAATCCGCCAGCAGGTACTTTTCCACCCCCATGGAGAGCAGTCGGGACACCGCACGCAGGGAGTCATTGGCATGCAGCGTGGTCAGCACCAGATGGCCCGTGAGGGAGGCGTTCACCGCAGCACCCGCCGTCTCGGCATCACGCGACTCACCGATCAGGATGATGTCCGGGTCGGCACGCAGCAGGGCGCGCAGCCCGTTGGCAAAGTCCAGCCCGCGCGCATTGTTCGTCTGCGTCTGGTTGATGCCTTCGATCTCGTATTCGATGGGGTCTTCGATCGTCTGGATGTTCACGCCCTCGTCGTTCACACTGTTGAGCAGCGCGTAGAGCGTGGTCGTTTTACCAGAGCCGGTGGGGCCCGTCACCAGCACCAGCCCCTGGTCGCGCTGCATGGTGCGGTTCAGGATGTCGATCTGGCGCTGGGAGAGGTTGAAATCCGAAAGGCGCTTCACCCCGTCCTGCTTGTCGAGGAAGCGCATGATCACCTTCTGGAACTCACGGCGTGTGGGCACGGCGGCCACACGGACATCCACGCGGCGGCGGCCGATGGACAGTGCCATGCGCCCGTCCTGGCACTCCTGCCGGTTCTGGCTCATGCCCGCGTAGTTTTTCAGCAGCGCCACGTAGCGGTTCAGCTGGCTCTCCGGCGCGGTCATGATGGTCTTCATGGTGCCGTCCATGCGCGCACGGAAGCGCGTGAAGCTGTAAAACTTCTCCAGGTGCAAGTCAGACGCACGGCAGCGGATGGCGGTGAAAAGCGCCCACTGCACCAGCTGCTCAGGCTCATGGTTCGGGTTCTGCGGATTCACCCGTGCCATGTCCTCAGGGGAGATCTCCACCACGGTGCTGTCGTCAGCCACCGTGAGCGTGGCCCCTTCCAGAGAGGCCACGGCGCTCGCGTCAAAGGTGGCTCCCGCGCGGTTGATCGCCTCGCGGATGCCCGCCAGGTCCGCCAGCACCGGCACGATCTTCACCGAGGGGTTGCCCATGGAGAGCCACTCGTCTTCAAAGGCGTAGCAGTCCGCGCTCTCGCTCAGCAGGAAGACCACCTGCTTGCCGATGTAGAGCGGATAGACGTTGTGCCGCTCCAGCAGCGGCAGGGGGAAGAAGGTCTGCCTCTGCGCCTCCGTGGCGCTGTACACCAGCGTGCGGCACCCGCTGACCAGATGCTGCAGGGCCACGCCCATGTTGCGCTGCACCACATTGAAATGCGTGATGCCCAGCACCTCGGACTTGCCCTTCTGCGCATCGTAAAAGCCCTTCAACTTGGTGATGTCCGCCGGTTCGTAGGGGTACTTCTCCAGCAGCCACTTGAAGGTGCCCTCCAGCCCCAGGTCTGAAAACACCGGAGGCTGCAGCTGCTCCATGGCATTGGACTGCGAGATGGGCATCTGCCCGAAACGCTGCACCAGGTCCTTGCGCGTGTTCTGGTACTGGTCCTGCGTGATCAGGACGCGAATGGTCAGGAAATGCGGCACGCCCCACAGGTCCCCTGCGCGCGGGTTGTGGTGCGCCATCACCAGCAGCGGCCCGATCGTGCTCACCGGCAGCCAGGGGTCGGCCACATACGGCACGCGGCCCAGCTTGCGGATCAGGCGCTCCGCGTCAGGAGAGCAGCTCTCCCGCAGCAGCGTCACCGGCAGCATGCCATGCTGAAGCGCCAGGCCTTCGATCGACTGGATGGCCAGGATGGCCGTCTGCCGTGCCTCGACTATCGTGTTTGGCAGATTACTCGCAGCCCCAAAGGATTTGGTGGCTGGCTTGTGCTGGGGGATCTGGAGAGAGGCAGACATGGGGGCGGGGCCGTTTCAGTTTCCTGCCATCTGGAAATCGGGCGGAAACGCAAAGGGCGTCGTGAAGTCCGTTCCATCAAAATTCATCAGCAGGCCGCTGCCGCTGTCTCCGGGCGCCAGCACCTTGAAGACTTTTCCCGTCCATTGCAGACGGTAGTCCTCGGGGCTGCTGGACGTGCCAGGATTGTAGCGCGGGTCTATGTACGGAGAGCCGAGCTTGGCGCGGTAGATGTTGGGGTCGCGGTACTGCAGGGTGCGCAGAATGGCCAGCTCGTCCCCGGAGGTCTCGCCCATCGGAGAAGACACGATCTGGTAATTCTGCTGCGCAAAGGTGTACACCGCCCGGTTCAGCATCTCCTGCCGCTCTTCGGCCAGCGCGATCTTCCCCCCCTCCAGGTACTGGCTCATGGAGTTCACCACGATCCCCGCCAGTACGGAAAGAATGGAGATCACGACGACCAGCTCCGTCATGGAAAAACCGGCCTCCCGCCGTCCCTGAGACCAGGGGGCGTCTGCCATGCGTTTTCTTGCGGAACCAGTGATGGTCATGCGTCAGGAAGTAGGAAATTGCGTCAGTAGTAGATGATTCCGGTGGGGCTCGTTAACCCCACCTTTTGCATCGAGGTGATGGACGTCGGAAAAGTCACCTGATACCCGGCGGGCAGGTAGGCCGTGAGAGTGCTCTCCGAGTAGCTAAGGTAGGAGCGCAGGAGCTGGTATTTGGCGTCACCGGAGCCTGCAGCCGTCCAGTCCAGCGCCGCCTGCGTGCGTCCGCGCACCTGGATGAAGCTGGCCTGCGCCAGGTTCAGCGCCTCCGCGCGCGCGATCGCCAGATTGCGCTCGCTGTCACTGCGCATGCGCGTGACCGAAGGGATGGCCATGAAGGCGATGATGCCAATGATCGACACACAAGCCATCATCTCCACCAGCGAGAAAGCGCGCTGCCTGAGGTGATGGGTGGTGATGGCAAGAAGTCTCATCGGGTAAAGAGAAGAAAAGCGGTGATTACTGCGTCACCAGGTTCACACGCGGGAAATCACCGCTCTGCCAGTCCGGGAGGGTGATGTACTGCTGGGAATTGGCCAGGGCTTCTGTCTGAAGCTGGTTGCCGCTCGAATAGGCGGAGAATTGATCCGCCGTCGTCTGATCCACAAAACCGGCCCTCATCGCTGGATCCGGCGAGGCGGCAGAAGGAACCAGGAGGTTGAAACGTCCCATCGAGCTGCCGGCCGCATTGTAGATGGCGCGCACATTTTCCAGGCTCTGAAACTGGGCCGTGGAGCCCACGCGGGTCTGCGCCATGACCCAGGCTGTCACCGCACTCTGCAGCGAGGCCTGCTGCTGCCTGGAGAGAACACGGTAGCTGTCGCGTGCGGCATTGGAAATGGCGGCCACCACGATCGAGGACATGATGCCGATGATGGCGATCGTGAAGATCGCCTCGACAAAGCTGAATCCCTGATTTCGCTGCTTCGATTTGGCCACGTTCATAAGAGTCAATGCCGCTCAAGCTTGCCTGTCATAAAAAAGCCGCCGGGGAGTAACCTCCCCGGCGGACGAGAAGCGTCCGAATCTGTTGGTTTTAGATCAACAAAGAGCCGGGCGATACACTAGACGTTCCTCCAATTACTGGGCGGAGGAGGTCGTCGTGTAGTTCAGCTGCTGGTTGGTGTTGTCCCAGGTCAGGTAGCTGAGCACGGTGGCGCGGTCTTCAGCATTGATGGCGCCGGAGGTGAACACCTTGTTCTTGAAAGCACCCTTGGTGGGCATCAGGGAACCACCTTCAGCGGCGGCGACGGCGGTTTCAGTGCTGCTGATGGAGGAGGTGTCAGCACCAGCGGCGATGGCGGCGTTGACCACGGAGGCGACGGTCTGAGCGTTGCGGCGTGCGGAGGCGTCACGGGCGCTGGCGTTCAGGTTGCCGATGTTCGGGATCGCGATCGCGGCGATGATGCCGATGATGGCGATGACGACGAGCATTTCAACGAGGCTGAAGCCAGCCTTGCGGGAGGGGTTGAGCTTGATGTTTTTCATAGTGTGTTGTGTGTGTTATGGCTGTTGGTGTTGTTTCGAGTTGATCAGCTCGGAGGAGTTGTTCAGCTTCGAATTATGAGAATTATAATTCGATGCGGAAATATGTTCAATGAATTTTTTCATAATTTTTACAATTTGAACGATTTATAGCAAATTTGAACCTCTAAAGCCCCCTCTTTGAGGTAATGCCACCCCATGCAGCGTAGGCCAAAAACGCTTTTGACAGCCTTCTCACACTTCGATTTGGGTATGCAGTCATTTACCTGCCCGTTCGTCAGATCGCCCGCGTCATTCTCTATTATTTAATTGGTTATAAATGATTTATTACCGGAGCACACACGAACACCACCCCTGCCCTGATGATGCATCCCTCTTCAAAAGCGCGGTCTTTAGCCTTCATGGACCCCGGGAAAAGTCCCAGACAGGGTGATGTGCCATCAATAAGCATTCGCTTATTATCAATTTTATAAAATAAATGGAATTTAAGACGGTTTTAAACCCATGTGAAGGTGAAATGGGAGGGGAGCCGTTTCACTTTGCTAAGCTGCCACCGCTGCGCAGATGAGAATACAAATCACCTGCTCGCCAAAGCCTCATAAGCAGACACATTGCCGCATGATTCTCTTCAAAGCGTCCTTGTTCCTGCTTATCGGCTTTCTAGCGGCAGCCACGGCTGCAGAGGAGTCAGCCGCCGCTGAACTCCAGCCACCGCCCGTCGTGGTGCCGCCGGAGGTGCATGAGATCGCGCCTGAGATGGTCGAACGCCAGCTGGTGGACCACCCGGAGACGGTGATCATCGACGTACGCACGGAGGAGGAACGCCAGAACCGGGGCTACATCCTGAACTCCCTGAACTACGACTACTTCCACGGCCAGAAGACGCTCGACCTGCTGGGCCAGCTGGACAAAACGAAGCCCTGCATCGTGCACTGCGCCATCGGCGGGCGTGCCCGGCGCATCGCGGTGGAGATGCACAAGATGGGCTTTAAAAACGTGCTGCTGCTCAAAGGCGGCTTCAATGCCTGGACCGCCGCAGGCCAGGCTGTGGCGCGTTGAGACGGCTCATTCCGCCATTTGCTTCCGCAGGACGAGCTTTTCCCCGCAGCGCATGACTTTGCATGGCTGCTCCAGCCGCGCACAGGCTGCCACAAATTCATCCGGGGTGTCGGTGTTGAACTCAAACATCTCGTAGTGGCAGGGCACCACGAGGCTGGCACCGCCCGCCTTGGCCAGTGCGGCGGCCTCGGTGCCGTTCAGATTGCCCGCCACGCGGCGCTCGGGCTTGTTGCCATTGATGGGCAGCAGCATGAGATCGCAGCGGTGCGCACGCACCTGCGCCACGATGTCGTCATGCCAGAGGGTGTCGCCGCTGTGGTAGATCGTGAAGGGGCCGCATTTGACGATGAATCCCACATAGTGGCAGCGCCCCTGCGCATCTCGCAGCACTTCATTGTGCCGGGCCACCACGCCGCGGATCTCCCAGCGGTCTTCGAGATGCACATCCTGGTCGCCAATGCCGCAATATTCCACCGCTTCCCCACCGATCCGCTTTTGTGCCTCTGGTATGATGGGATGCGGCAGGTAGAGCCTGAAGCCGGGATTTGCCTGCGCCAGCGGGATCAGGGTCTCTCCATCCAGATGATCCGTGTGCACATGGCTGGCCGTCACGCGGGAGATGCCGGTGAGCATGCGGGGATCAATGCAGCGCTCCGTCATGCGCACATGGGGCTTGTCCGTAGCGGCGTACTTGTGGGTTAGCGAATCCGAAAGATAAGGATCAAACAGCATCCGCTCCCCTGCCCACTGCACCAGAAAGCCGCTCTGCCCCAGCCACCAGACGTGGAGCTCTTGCTCGGCATGGGGTGCGGCGGCGATGTCTGCCAGCAGGGTTTCGTCTTTTTGAAGCGGAATGATCATGCACCAAACTGAATGGCTGCGATTTTTTCCGCCATGTCGTGACTGGCGCAGAAGACCAGCTCCACGGCGGCGGAGCGGGACATGCGGGCGTGCAGCGCCACCACGCGGCCCATGCTCTGGCCGTCCACAAAGGCCTGCAGGGGACGGTGCTTGGGGTCGATGTTGCGGATCTCCACCGTGGTGTCCGGAGAGAGCAGCGCGCTGTGCCAATGCGCCGGCTGCAGCACATTGGACCCCACCAGCAGCCAGGCCGGGGTGTCTGCCAGCAGTGGTGCCGCGCCCATGCTGCGCGCATAGGCCGTGGATCCGGCGGCCGTGGCCACCAGAGCGCCGTCGCAGACGAGCTTGGGCAGGCGTTTCACCTGGTTCACGGTGATCTCCAGCCATGCGGACTGGCTGGTGGCGCGCTCCACCCAGGCGTCATTGAACCCATGCGCGGCGTGCCTGCGCCCCTGCTCGTCCTCAAACTCGAGGAACAACATGGGCATCTGGCGGAAAATCACGTCGCAAGGCGGAAAGGAATGCGCCGCCACCTGCTCGGGTGCGTTCAGCAGAAAGCCCAGATGGCCCGCATTCACGCCGAAAAAGGGCAGCCGTGCGCGCCAGTGCTCGCGGATGCTGCGAAGCATGGCTCCGTCTCCGCCCACCACATTGATGAAATCCGCCTCCTCAGCGCGCACATGGGCGCCTTCGAGGGAAGCACAGAGAGCTTTCACCTTTGGGATGGCCTGATCTGCCTGCAGGAAGTATTTCGCGTCCTCCAGCGTGCCACGCGCCCAGGTGCCCGGCACCGGAGCACGATAGAGGCCGTAGCGTGCCATGTAGGCCTGCGCACGGGGCGGCACCAGATCATCCACCGGCTGGCCATGCACCAGGTGATCCCGGATCATGGTGCTGGAGCCTTCCACCAGCAGTTCGATGATCTGGGAATGAGGCGGAAGATCGTCTTCACTGAGCGTATAGCCGGGACGTTTGAGCACGGCAAAGCGGGCCTGCTGCCAGAGCTCCGCGCCGCGCTCCCAGGTGCGCTGGATCATGGAAGCGCCGCTCGCGCCGCCGGCCACCAGGTCTGCACCCACCACATGCCATGCCTCCCCCTGCGTCTCAAAGCGCTGCTGGAGCTGATAATTCCGCGTAAAGCTCTCCTGTTCGAAGTCAAAAAGGTCCACCGTCACCCCGGGCAGGCGGCCAAAAACGATGTCCGCCAGGGCTGCGCGGTACACCGCAGGCACGCTGTCGGTGACGGGTTTGTCAGGCCGGGGACCGCATGGGATGACGTGGACTTCATCGAAGACCTGGGTCAGCCGGGCGGCGATGGCCGCATGATGGTTTCCCGGCGGGTTGAAGCTGCCTCCAAAAATAGCAATGCGCTTTGGCATTCTTCATCCTGCCAGCGCTGCGCCTGAGTGCAAGCAAGTGTCGGCACGGGCTTGGGCGCAATGACGCCGAAAAGGCTGTTTTCTGTGTCGGATCCGGCAAAAACGGGCCGCGGAGCGAGGGGAAAAAGGATCGTCGACAAAAAAATCTTATTCCTACTTGATCTATATATTTTGGAAGAATATATACATGACACATGGCCGCAGACATTCATCAACGATGTCCCGCCGCTCCTGGGACTGACCGGACCACCGGAAACGCTCCTCAAGGCACCCCTGCCTTCCCAATGCGTTTCCCCCATGCTTCGATCAGTCCCATGCCCCACACGCCCACCGCCTGAAACGGAGGCTTTGATTTCCCACCGCTGACGCCTACCAGAAGACTGGATGCCGAAGCCAGCATCGACACCCAGACATGTTTTCAACGCAAGCCCTCAAACCCAAGACCCCAACCGCCCTGGCCCTGCTCCTCGTGGCAGCCACGGCGGCCTGGAGCGCCGACACAGCCACCAGCAAGATCACACGCGGCACGTTTTACCAAAACCCGCTGAGCTTTGGCACCACGCGCGATCCGGATCCGCCGAAGTATGCGCGCAATGTGAGCGAGATCGGAGTGGATTCGCTGCTGAATGTGAAGTGGCTGGACATCGGGCTGGACTACCGCTTCCGCTATGAATACCGGGACAACGACCTGCGCCGTGTGCAGTCCTCCCTGGACCAGCCGATGCTGCATCGCACGCGTGCCTACATCGGGATCAAGGACATCCTGGACCCGTTCCGCTTTGCGTTTGAGTTGCAGGACTCCCGGCGTGAGAACAGCCAGTTCGCCCGCGACAACCGCGACGTGAACGAGTTTGCGATCACCCGCCTGTATGGGGAGCTGTACTTCAAGAGCCTGCTGGGGCATGATGCCATCGGCAACAGCCGGCCGTTCAACGTGCGCTTCGGGATTCACAACTTTGACTACCTGGACCGCCGCCTGCTCTCCAACAACGAGTGGCGCAACACGGCCAACACCTTCAAGGGCTTCCTGAGCAGCCTGGGGCAGGAGAGCAATGACTGGCAGGTGGACCTGCTGGCGGTGCAGCCGCTGACCCGGCAGAAGTATGACTGGGACAGCCCGGTGCAGAAGCAGTGGGTGTATGGCGTGATCGGCCACTGGCGGCGCTGGTCTGACATCGTGACATTGGAACCCTACTATCTGGCGATGAACCAGTCTCCGATCCCTGGAAGTGTGGACTACCAGGTGCACTCCCCCGGCCTGCGCGCCTACGGCGTGGTGGGCAGCACCGGGCTGGACTACGACTTTAGCCTGACCTACCAGACGGGCCGCAACGGCACGCGCACCATCCAGGCCTACGCGGGTACTTTTGAGCTGGGGTACACCTTTGCCTCCAACCCGTGGAAGCCCCGCCTGAGCCTCTTCTACGGACGTGCCAGCGGCGACCACAATCCCAATGACAACAAGGACAACCGCTTTCAGCGCTTCTACGGCTTCAGCCGCTCGTGGTCTGCCAATGACTACATCACCTACCAGAACGTGAGCACGCCCACCGTGCGTCTGGAGATCAAACCGCACCAGAATCTGCGCCTGGACATGAACTGGAGCGCCTACTGGCTGGAAAGCGCCACAGATGTCTATTCCGTGGGCAATGTGATCCAGGTTCAGGACAAGACCGGCCGAAGCGGCAACTACGTGGGCAGCGAGTATGACATCCGCGCCCGCTACACCTGGGATCCGAAAACCGAGATCACCGTGGGCTACTCCTACTTTCAGTCCGGAGGCTACGTGAAAGCGCAGCTCCACCGAGACCACACCAACTTCGCCTACTTCCAGCTCAGCCGGCGCTTCTTCTAACCCCCGTCACAAGAGCCAGCCCCATTTTTCAGGCCGCCATAGCCGGTCCAGGGGCGTGCCATGCCCTTTTTCCATCTCATTCCCTCAATCAAAATCCGCACAAACAACCTCTCATGAAAACCACCCTGACCCTCATCACCACCGCCCTGCTGGGCCTCGCCGCACAGGCAGCCGACTTTGAGCTGCTGAACGTCTCCTACGACCCCACCCGCGAACTCTACGCGGAGTACAACAAAGCCTTTGCCAAGCACTACAAGGAAACGGCGGGCAAGAAGGTGAGCATTGATCAATCCCACGGCGGCTCCGGCAAGCAGGCGCGCGCCGTGATCGACGGCCTGGAGGCCGATGTGGTGACGCTGGCGCTGGCGGGGGACATTGACGTGATCGGCCAGCAGGCGGGCCTCATCGCCAAAGACTGGCAGAAGCGCCTGCCCAACAGCAGCGCACCCTACACGAGCACCATCGTCTTTGTGGTGCGCAAGGACAACCCGAAGAACATCAAGGACTGGGACGACCTGGTGAAGGAGGGCGTGAACGTGGTGACGCCGAATCCCAAGACCTCCGGCGGTGCGCGCTGGAACTACCTGGCCGCCTGGGCCTATGCGCTGAAAAAATACGGCAGCGAGGCGAAGGCGAAAGAGTACATCGCAGCACTCTTCAAAAACGTGCCGGTGCTGGACACAGGCGCACGCGCAGCGACCACCACCTTTGCGCAGCGCGGCATCGGCGATGTGTTTCTCTCCTGGGAAAACGAGGCCTGGCTGATCCAGCGCGAGTTCCCCGGACAGACGCAGATCATCGTGCCCTCCATCAGCATCCTGGCAGAGCCGACGGTGGCCGTGGTGGACAAGAACGCCGAGAAGAAAGGCACCACCGATGTGGCGAAGGCCTACCTGGAATACCTCTACTCCCCGGAGGCGCAGGAGATCATCGGCAAGCACTACTACCGCCCGCGTGACAGCGCAGCCGCCGCGAAATACAGCGCCCGTTTTCCCAAGCTGAATCTCGTAACGATCGACGGCGACTTCGGCGGCTGGAGCAAGGCGCAGAAGAAGCACTTCGACGACGGCGGGATCTTTGACCAGATCTACCAGGGCGGAAAATAACTCATACCCCAGCTCCTGCGCACGAAGTCAGCGCTTGAAACCATGAAACTCCCACCTCATTTGCAGTTCACCGGCAGGCATGCCGCCCACCGTGGCGCCGTGCTGCCCCCGAGCACACGACTGATGACCGAAATTGATCCGCCAGAGCAGGGCGTCTTCATCCCGAAGATCGTCAGCAAGCCCCTGAAAAAGGGGCATGGGATCAAGATCGGCATCTTTGCGGGCATTCATGGCGATGAAGAGGCCGGCACGCTGGCCACGCAGGAGCTGATCCGCTGGGCGGCTGAAAAGCCCGAAGAGCTGCATGACTACGAGCTGCACTTCTACCCGATCTGCAACCCCACGGGACGCACGCTGGGCACACGCCACAGCCACAGCGGGCTGGATCTGAACCGGGAGTTCTGGTTTGGCTCCACGGAGCCTGAGGTGGTGTATCTGGAAGGCGAACTGCGGCGCGAGCGCTATGACGGCATCGTTTCCCTGCACTCCGACGACACCTCTGACGGCTGCTACGGCTTTGTGAGCGGCGCACTGCTGAGCGAGCACCTGCTGGAGCCTGCGCTGCAGGCGGCGGCGGAGCATCTGCCGCGCAACGAGCAGCACATCATCGACGGCTTTCTGGCCTCCCGTGGCATCATCAAGGAAGGCTACCTGGGCATCCTGAGCGCGCCGCCGGAACAACGGCCGCATGCGCTGGAGATCGTGTTTGAAACACCGGCACTGGCCCCCATGGACGCCCAGGTGAAGGCCACGGTGGCTGCGGTGAAGCGCATCCTCGCGGAATACCGTGAGCTGCAGGCCTACGCGGCCAATCTGTAACCCCAAGCACACACACGCCCTTCTCATGGCATCTCCACGGCATGTGCTGCCGGGCTTCAGGCTTTCGCTCGGCTTCACCATCACCTATCTCAGCCTGCTCGTGCTGTTTCCGCTTTCCATGCTCCTATGGAAGGCAACCAGTGGCGGGTGGGACCACATGATCTCCACGCTGACGCAGGCACGCGTGCTGGCGTCTCTGAAGCTGAGCTTTGGCGCGTCCTTTGCTGCAGCGCTGGTCAATGCAGTCTTTGGCCTGATCACGGCCTGGGCGCTGGAACGCTACACCTTTCCCGGACGCCGGTTGCTGGATGCGATGGTGGACCTGCCCTTTGCTCTGCCGACGGCGGTGGCGGGGATCGCCCTGGTGACACTGTATGCGCCGAACGGCTGGATCGGTGCGTGGCTGGCGAAGCATGACATCAAGGCCGCGTATGCGCCGCTGGGCATCACGATAGCACTGGCGTTTGTGGGCTTCCCCTTTGTGGTGCGCACGCTGCAGCCGGTGATCGCGGACCTGTCCATGGATGTGGAGGAAGCCGCCGCGTGCCTGGGTGCGAACCGCTGGCAGACGCTGACGCGGGTGGTCTTCCCCGCCCTGCTGCCCTCTACGCTGGCGGGCACGACGCTGGCCTTTGGCCGTGCGGTGGGAGAGTATGGCAGCGTGGTGTTCATCTCCGGCAATCTGCCGTTTAAAACGGAGATCGCGCCGCTGCTGATCACGATGCGTCTTGAAGAGTACGACTACTCAGGCGCGGCCACGATCGGTGTGGTCATGCTGGCCGCGTCCTTCCTCATCCTGCTAGCGTCCAACCTGCTGACTCAGTGGAGCCGGAAGAGGACGGGAAGAGCGTGAGGACGAGGGCCTTTTGATTCTGCATTTTTCTATTTTTCACCCATGCCTGCCATTATTGACCTAGCACCCACTCACACTGCACGCCCCCGCAAGGCGACGTCCGACTCGCTACCGGCGCGCATCCTCATCATCGGGACGGCGGTGGGGTTCATGGGGCTGATGTTTGTGCTGCCGCTGATCATCATTTTCCAGGAGGCCTTTCGCAAAGGCTGGGAGGGATTTGCGGAGGCGTTTGATGATCGTGCCACGACACATGCGATCTGGCTGACGCTGAAGGTGGCGGCGATCACGGTGCCGCTGAACACGCTCTTCGGACTGGCGGCGGCGTGGTGCCTCTCGCGCTTCCGCTTTCGCGGCAGGCGGCTGCTGAGCTCTCTGATCGAGCTGCCGCTGTGGGTTTCCCCGGTGATCGCGGGCATGGTGTATGTGCTGCTGTTTGGAGCGCAGGGCTTGTTTGGCCCCTCGCTCAAGGAGCATGGGATCAAGATCATCTTTGCGCTGCCTGGGATCGTGCTGAGCACGATCTTTGTGACCTTCACCTTTGTGGCGCGCGTGCTGGCACCGCAGATGGAGGCGCAAGGGCAGGCTGAGGAAGAGGCGGCGATGACCCTGGGGGCGAACGGCTGGCAGATGTTCTGGCGCGTGACGCTACCGAAGATCAAATGGGGGCTGCTGTATGGCATCATCCTCTGCAATGCACGGAGCATGGGGGAATTTGGCGCGGTCTCCGTGGTGAGCGGCCACATCCGCAACAAGACGAACACCGTGCCGCTGCACATCGAGGTGCTGTACAATGAATACCAGTTTGTCCCGGCTTTTGCCGTGGCCTCCGTACTGGCGCTGCTGGCGCTGGTGACCCTGATTTTGAAAACTCTGACGACCACCCAACGAGGAGCAGCATGAGCATCCACATCCACAACATCTCAAAAACCTTTGGCAGTTTCCACGCGCTTAAAAACGTCGATCTCGAAGTGAACACCGGAGAGCTGGTGGCTCTGCTGGGCCCCAGCGGCAGCGGCAAGACCACGCTGCTGCGCATCATCGCGGGACTGGAGTTTGCGGACCCGGGAGAGGGCAGCATCCAGTTTCACGGCAAGGAAGTGACGAACCACAGTGCGTATGAGCGCAAGGCGGGCTTTGTTTTCCAGAACTACGCGCTTTTCAACCACATGACGGTGGCGGAAAACATCGCCTTCGGACTGAAGGTGATGCCGCGTGCCACACGGCCGGAGAGGGAGGACATCGACAAAACAGTGGCGGAGCTGCTGCGGCGGATCGCACTGGAGGGGTATGGCGACCGCTACCCTTCACAATTAAGCGGCGGGCAGAAGCAGCGCGTAGCACTGGCCCGTGCCCTGGCCGTGGAGCCGCAGGTGCTGCTGCTGGACGAGCCCTTTGGCGCGCTGGATGCGAAGGTACGCAAGACACTGCGCAAGTGGCTGAGGCAGTTTCATGACGAGACGAAGGTGACGACCCTCTTTGTGACGCATGACCAGGACGAGGCCTTTGAACTGGCCGACCGCGTGGTGGTGCTGCATGAGGGCGACATCCAGCAGGTGGGATCGCCACAGCAGCTGCGGGAGAACCCGAAGAACGAGTTTGTGGCCGACTTCCTGGACTGCGTGATGATTTGAGGAGAGGGCTGGCGGGCTAGGACGTCAGCATTGTGGATCGCACAACGCGAAACCAGCCGAAGGCAATCGACTGTGCGTCTATCCGAAGCTGAGTCACAGACCATACCCTGGTCGCAGAAAGTCAGCTATGGATTCTGCGCAGGCTGGAGGTGATTCGTGCATCACTGAGCATGCGAGCCGCACAGAGGACTGTGCGGACCACTATGGGGAGCGGCTCTGGGCCTGGCGTCACTTCACCGGGGGCATGGCTTCCTCGATGGAGGCGTTTTCCTCCATGGTGACGCCGACGTGGGAGTGGATCTTGAGGTAGGTTTTGGTGCCGGTGACGGTGTTCAGGATGGGCTCTGCGGACATGGCCAGGACAAAGTCCGGCTCGGTGCTCTTGCGGCCTTTGCCAAAGTAGCGCCACTTCACATCCTGGGTGAGTCCGGCAAACTCGACCTGTGACAGCACCTGGGTGCCGACCAGCTCTTCCAGGGCGTCTGGAAAGGTCTCGTGGTGCCGCTGAGAATACACCATGCAGGCATTCTGAAGCGTGCAGGCCTGGCTGAGCCCGGTGGCGATGCCGCCGCGCTGATTTTTCTGCAGCCAAGCCCAGCCAAGGGTGGCGGCCGCCACAATGAGGACGCTCATGACAAAGCGGCGGAGCTTGGTCGGCATGGCTTTCTTTTTCTTGGGCTTCACGGGCGGGGGCATAGGCTGACAGGGCAAGGCGGCCAGTCAAAACCGGGCCGATGGAGAGCTTCTCAAAGCCAGCCTATTGTCACCCTTTGGCACCGCAGCCAAGAGGTTTCTGCGATTCCACACTCAACAGATGATGAGAACACATGAGGTGTGATTTTTCACCCTGTTGGACTCTTTGTACTTCAAAGAGTGGTGCTCGGGAAGGGACTCGAACCCTTAAGCCTTTCGGCACAAGATCCTTAGTCTTGCGCGTATACCAATTCCGCCACCCGAGCAGGTGCTGAAAACAGGGGCCGCGAATATAGACCATTCCGTTTTTATGCAACCAATGTTTTACGTTTTTCTTCATTCTTCATCGTGTTCGAGGCGAAAGTAGGATCAGTCTTGCCACGGCGGCGCGTTTTGGGTGTGATCCCTGCCTCTTTTCTCATGCGCTCTCCCCTGCTCTTCTGTCTCGGTCTGCTGCCCTCTGTGCTGCTGGCGGCCTCTCCTTATCCGGAAAAGACGCCTGACACGCCAGGAAACCGCCTGATCGACCGCTACATGGCGGAGCAGACGCGGGAGATCGCGGCGGAGAACGGGCTGACGCAGATCCAGACGGCGGCGGACTGGGAGAGCAAGGCACCGGAGTACCGGAGAGAGCTCTTTGAGATGCTGGGGCTGGACCCGCTGCCGGAGAAGACGCCGCTGCAGGCCACCAAGACCGGCGAGGTGAAGGGTGACGGCTTTGTGGTGGAGAAGATGCACTACCAGTCCATGCCAGGGCTGTATGTGACGGCGAACCTCTACCGCCCCGAGAAGGTGGAGAAGCCGCTGCCCACGATCCTGTATGTGTGCGGCCACGCGAATGTGGTGAAGAACGGCGTGAGCTATGGCAACAAGACGGGCTATGAGCACCACGGGGAGTGGTATGCACGGCATGGGTATGTGTGCCTGATCATCGACACGGTGCAGCTGGGAGAGATCCGCGGAGAGCACCACGGCACGTACAGCAAGGGGCGCTGGTGGTGGTTTTCACGCGGCTACACGCCGGCCGGGCTGGAGGCGTGGAGCTGCATCCGCGCGCTGGACTACCTGGAGACACGCCCGGAGGTGGACAAGACGCGCTTTGGCGTGACGGGGCGCAGCGGCGGCGGGGCCTACTCGTGGTGGATCACGGCGCTGGATGAGCGCATCAAGGCCAGCGCGCCCACGGCGGGCGTGACGGACATGCAGAACCAGGTGATCGACGGCTGTGTGGAGGGGCACTGCGACTGCATGTTCTTTGTGAACACATACCGCTGGAACTTTGAACGGATGGTGGCGCTGGCGGCACCGCGCCCGCTGCTGATCGTGAACACGGACAAGGACAGCATCTTCCCCATCGACGGTGTGTTCCGCATCTACCAGAACGTGCGGCGGATCTACTCGCTGCTGGGCAAGGAGGGAAACCTGGGCCTGCAAGTGGCGGAGGGGCCGCACAAGGACCTGCAGCCGCTGAACATCGGAGCCTTCCACTGGTTTGAGCGTCATCTGAAGGGAGCTGACCCGATGGCGGTGCTGGATGAAGGTGCAAAGAAGCATATCGAGCCCGAGACGCTGCGTGTCTTTACCGAGCTGCCGAAGGATGAGCGGAACACGAAGATCGATGAAACGTTTGTGCCGTTGGCGAAGACTCCCGCACCTGCGACGAGCAGTGACGAATGGGCGAAACAGAATGAGGCGTGGATGCAGAGCCTGAAGGAGAAGGTGTTTGGCGGATGGCCCAAGGAGATCGCGTCGGTGAATCCGCAGAAGGAAGGCAGTGCGGAAGTGGATGGCGTGCGAGTGACGGCGTATGATTTTGAGAGCCAGTCGCCGTACCGTCTGCGGCTCTACCTGGTGCACCGCGACGGGCTGCGACCGCAGGATCTGGAACTGGTGGCGCTGAATGTGCTGGATGAGGCGGGCTGGGATGAGTTCTGCGCAGCCTACCACTCCCGCTTTGGCAAGCTGATCGAGGTTTTCCCAGGCAGCCCGAAGGACGATGCGGCCTTTGAGCAGGAGAAGAAGATGTTTACGAATTTTAAGTGGGGCATGGCCTACATCTGCCCGCGTGGCGTGGGTCCCACGGAGTGGAGCGGCAGCGAGAAGGCGCAGACGCAGAGGCTGCGCCGCTTTTACCTGCTGGGCCAGACGATGGACGGGATGCGTGTGTGGGACATCCGCCGCACGCTGCAGGCTTTCCGGGCGATACCTGGATGTGAGGAGACGCCGCTGTGGATCCAGGCGCACCGGGACATGGCGGTGGACGCGGTGTATGCCTCGCTCTTTGAAGAGAAGATCAAGCGGCTGGATCTGCACGACATGCCGCTGACGCACAACGGCACGGTGGGCGGCGACCCGAAAGCTCCGGGGCCTGCGCTGCTGAATGTGCTGAAATACCTCGACATTCCTCAAGCGGTGGCGATGGCGGCGATGCGCAGCCGTGTGGTGCTCTACTCGGCTGACAAGCCTGCGTGGGAATATCCCACCACGCTGACGAAGAACCTGGGCAAGGAGACGCAGTTGCAGATCCGCACGCCAGTGAAGCCCGAAGACGGCAAGCAAGAGCCGAAGAAGAATGAAGAGCCCAAGAAGTAATTCCTCTGGAGTACGACAGGCACTCCTGCCTGTCGGCCAGCGTGTCTCCATCCTCCATCGTTCTCAAATCACCCACACCCCATGCTCGCCCCAAAGCTCATCACCTTCTTTGCAGGCCTCGCTCTCCTGCTGCCCTTCGCCATCACCTACTGGATCATGGCTTTCCGCCATCAGGATACCGAAGCGGAGCTCAAGATGCGTCAGGAGCAGATCTTGGCTGAGCTTAAAGCTGAGCACGATTTCAACGATGCTGCCAGCGAAGCCCCCGATGATCGCGATCCGGTCATGGTGGACGTCGTGGCATATGACTTCACTTCCTCTGCGGCTCTTTATTTCTCGACCTCTTCAAACTGAACACCGGCCTGTTCGGGCCTTCTTCCCAAACTGTGGAGTCCTAAATCGGGCGTCGCAAGCACGGTCGTAGGATGGGGATGGCGACAGCCCGCCCGTCCCTCAGCGCATGGCAATGTCCATGACTCGCAGCCTCCCAGAGTCGGGCGGTTTGGCGCAGCAGGCTCTGGATGCCAAGAGAGCCACGCCCGCCAAACACACCCACCGCGAAGAAAAACCCGCTCCGTCTCCGCTCACCCGCTCAACGAAGCCATTGGCAAACACGCAACCATCCGCTTCATTCCGGTTCATCCCACCATGCGCAGCGCACTCCTTGTCATGCTCTTCAGCGCCAGCCTCGCCCTTGCTGGTGAACCCGGCGCATACACTCCCCAGCCAAATCTCGTGGGTCAGATCACCTCCGCACTGGTGGCCTCGAAGCTAGATCACCTCACTCCGCACACGTATCAGGACGGCGGCAAAAAGTTTTCCTACAACCTGCAGTCCGTCGCCAGTCTCGGCACCATCGAGCATGGCAGCGAGCGTGTGATGCTGGCCACTGCGTTCTTCATTCGTTCCTCCGCAGAGAACAGTGAATATCCCCCGCCACGCGGCCACGGCTACCTCCTCTGCCTTTCGCCCGACTTCAAGCTGATCTCTCACTGCCAGCTCGACTTTCCAAACGTGAAACTCAATGGCACCCAGCTTTTGCGCGGGGATGAAACCATCGCCGACTTCGCCGCCCCTGGCGATGTCATACGCAAAACAGGCTTCCTCATCGACGGCTCAAATTTCCTTCCCTATCCTTTTGCCGATCGTCTGCCCAGCAGGCAACCATAACCTCTTCATTCCGCCCCCATGAAGAACATGCACCCCGCCGTCGATGCCCACATCGCCAGCGCCCCCAAGTGGCAGGCGGAGATGAAGGCGCTGCGGCGCATCATCCTCGCCGCCGGCCTCACCGAAGAGCTCAAATGGGGCCAGCCCTGCTACACGCATGAGGGTGCCAACGTCATCCTCATCGGCGGGTTTAAGGCCCACTGCAGGCTCATGTTCGTCAACGGCTCCCTGCTCAAAGATCCCCGCAGCCTCCTCCAAAAACCCGGAGAGCACACCCAGGCGGGGCGCTACATCCCATTCACCAGCGTGGCAGAGATCAAGACGCTGGAGCCCGAGCTGAAGCGCCTTCTTCAAGACGCCATCGAAAACGAAAAGGCCGGCATCAAAGCCGTCTTCAAGACCACCTCAGAGCCCTACCCCGAAGAGCTGGAAGCCAATCTGAACAAAGACCCCGCGCTGGAGGAGGCCTTTGCCGCGCTGACTCCGGGGAGGAGGCGGGCGTATCTGCTGCACTTTAACGGGGCGAAGCAGTCTGCGACACGGTGCTCGCGCATCGAGGCCTGCCGCAGCCGGATTCTCGCCGGCAAGGGACCGCATGACTGCATCTGCGGACATTCGCAGCGGATGCCGAACTGTGATGGGAGCCACAAGAGGTTTTGAGGTTTGGGGGGGTGCACGCGGCCGGGCGCTATCCTGCTACAGCATGATGAGCTTTGGATTCTGCGCAGGTGGATGACAGCTCGTGCGTCAGGGGGCTTGCGTGCCGCACAGAGGACTGTGCGGACCACTTTGCTAGCGCATTCGCGGCGGCCTGTGAGGTTGCATCACGCGGCGCGGGTGACGCGCTTCCAGAAGAAGTCGAGCTCGCGTGCGAGCACGCTCATCACTTGTGTGGGAGTGACCTGAAGGGCACCGGATTCGGCCTCCTTGATGATGCGCTGCATGGCGTAGAGCGCGGCCACGCTCTGGGAGTCCAGATGGATGGGGTCCACGTGAGGGCGGAGGGCCTCGGGGAAGGCGGCGCTGTGCTGCAGGATGTCCCAGCTCTGCTGCTCGCGCTCGGTTTTGAAGGTGGTGATCTTCATGCGCGGCGCGGCGACGCCGGTGTTGTGCGCATCCTGATTGAGCTCAGCCAGGCGTCCGGCGGCAAAGCCCGCGAGGGTGCGCCAGTAGGAGCCGTCGGCAAAATTGGCCAGGCCATAGACGATCTCCAGGCCCTGCAAGGACCAGCACATGGCGTAGCGGCCGGTCATGCCGGGAAGCTCGTGCTCGCTGAAACGGACGAGCGGGAAGCGCTTGCCAGCGAGGCGGATGAGGTCTGCCAGCTTGGTGTAGTCGAGCGGCATGCTGGTGGCCTCGGCGGCCATCTGAAGACGCAGCGCCTCGTAACGACCGAGAAGGACCTCGCGCTCCACCTGATCTGGTGTTTTGACGACGGGCGCGGGAGCTGAGGGCGCAGGCAGCACGACGGATGTGGCTGCAGGAGCTGAAGGCGCCGCCGAGGTGGACTTCATGACACCCGCCAGGCGCTCGGCCACGGCATGGCCGCCATTTCCGCCAGCGGCTGGCGCTGTCGGACTGGGCTGGCGGAGCTTGCCGAGCATCTCGCGCAGGCTTTCAAAGGCACCTGCAGAGCTGGGGGAAAACTGGGAGCTGACCTCACCTGCACTGGGCGGCGGCCCTTCATCATCGGGGGCAGGCGCAGTGACTGCCGGAGGCTGGCTGTGGTGGTGATGCCCGTTGCCATTGATGACGGCGGCAGGAGGCGGAAGAAGCGGCTTCTCATCCTGCTGAGGCAGCGCCGGGCGGGGCTCGGCAAGACCTTCGGCCATGCGCTTCATCTGCGCGGAGGTGCCGGTGTCGAAGATCATCACGTCTCCGCTATGGGCGGGCTTTGGGGGTGTGATTTCATCCACCTCGTCCTTCATGAGCGGGAGCACGCCGGGCTCATCGGATGCGGTGCGCGGTGTCATCTGTGCCAGGGCAGCCGATGTGCCGGAGAGCGTCTGCTGGAAAAAGTCCCACTGCTTGGCGGCATGACGCAGGAAGCTGCGTGCGGAGACCGAGCCCAGAGGGCGGCCCAGGAAGTAGCGCTTCACATCGACAAAGGCGGTGAACTCGCGCGCCTGATCCTCCGCCACAGCGGCGTGCTGAAGGCGCAGGTGCAGCAGAGCGGCGGCCTCGGTCTCATGGATGCCGCGCAGGAGCATCTGCCCGGTGGTGAGGCGGTCCTCCATGGCGCTGGGCAGATGGTGGCCAAAGGTGGCCTGCCAGACGTCCTGATTGAGGCTGAGAACGACATGCACGCCATCCATCTCGGACATGTCCAGGAGGAGGGAGGCGATGCGGAGACCTGCCTCGGGATTGCGATAGTAGGCGTCGAGGTGATCGACGAGGAGGACCACGGGACGCCAGAGGCCGAGGAGGCGCAGCCAGGTGACGGGGCCTTCGTTTTGCAGATCAGCGGCCAGTGCACGCAGCACGGCCACATGGCTCATGCCGCCATCAAGGGCGTAGTTGAGCATGGCATTCACCCACAGCTCCAGTGCCGCCGGGATGGCAGGGACGCGGCGCATGGCCTGCTCTGTCATGGGTTTGCGCAGCTGGGCCTCAAAACGGCGCACCCAGTCTCCGATGAGCCGGGCGGAGCCTTTGGGATCGAAAATCTCCACGGGATCGCCAGCCAGGACACGGAGGGCCTGATCTGGATTGGCGCAGGGAAGCGTGCCGTTTTCGATGAGGCGGCGCACGAGCACCGCACAGACTCCGGCGCAGGCCTCGCGCAGCTTGCTCCAATCGGGGCGGAGCATTTCAGCCCGCGCCATGGATTCGAGTCCACGCACTGCCACGGCGGAAATGCCGATCTCATCTTCCAGACGGAAGGCCAGTGGAACGAGCACGACCTGCCCATGTGCTGCGGCGGCCAGGCGGCCGAGGAGGTGGGTCTTGCCATAGCCCGCGCGCGGCGCGGTGAGCAGCAGCAGAGGCTGACCTCCGACACGTCCGATGCTGCTCTGACGCTCGTCGATGGTGGCAGTGAGCTGGCTGAGGATGTCCGCATTTAGGCCCGGAACGCTGCGATTTTCCTCCACCCCATAGGGTCCGGCACAGACATCCTCCGCAAAGGGGTTTAGCCCCTCTGCCTGAGGCAGAGACGGCTGGCCCAGAGCGGCTGGCAACGGTGCTGGAGGTGTTGATTCTGGACTTTCCACAACGAATCCGGTTTCAGGCTTCTGATTCAGATCAGATAAAATGATATTTATGCCAAATCATACTCCACACAAAGTAAGTTTTTTGACAGCGGCGTTATTCTCGAAAACGAGAATAACCACACAACCCTAATCAAACAATGATGCGGAAACAGGCTTGGCACTGAGACCCATGCGTCACTTCATGATGGCTATGCATTTGACATCATTCCGCACCATTGATCACCTCTTCAAATGCCGCTGAAAAAAGACGGAGACTTCGGCAAAGAGATCGTTGTCGAGGCGGAACCAGTGGTGCTGGCCGGGAGCGACGAGGAAGGTGGTCTCGACGCCAGCATCGGCCAGGGCGAAGTGGTAGCGCTCACTCTGCTGGATGGGGACCACACCATCGAACTGACCGTGGATGATGAGGGTGGGCGGCGAGGAGCGGCTGACGTGATTGATGGGGCTGGCCTCGGTGGCGATGGCGAGCTTTTCATCGATGTGGCCGCCGAAGAGTTTATCGACGAGACTGAGGCCATGGCGTTTGGTGTACAGCCGGGCGAGATCGACCATGTCTGTGGGCGTGTAGAGCAGGCACACAGCGCGGATGCGCTGCTTTCCCTCCCTGGCGGCGAGCATGGCCGCGAGCTGGCCGCCGGAGGATTCGCCGCTGGCACCCATGCAAGTGGCGTCGATGCCGTACTCAGCGCCGTGATCCCGCAGCCATCGGGCGGCTGCGCGACAGTCGTCCAGCTGCGCGGGATAGACGGCCTGATAGCTCATGCGGTACTGGATGGAGGCCACGGCGATGCCGCAGCTGGTGAGATCCCGCACATTGACGTGGTAGCCCTTGCTGCCAAAGCGCCAGCAGCCGCCAAACATCCACAGCACCACGGGCACGGGGCGGTCTGTGCGGGGCACGTAGAGGTCCATGCGCAGCTTGTGCCCGTCCGGGGCGGCAAAGAGGACATCGCGGTAGATTTTCTCCCCTGCGCGCTCCGGGCCGTAGGTGGCGCAGCCTGAGAGCAGAAGAAGCACAGCCGCCATTTGCAACAGCCTCGACCTCAAAACGACACGCCACACAGCACCCGCTTGGGGAAAAGAATCAGGAGTGCCTGCCGAGCTCATGCGATGACATTCATACGCAAGCCGTGCCATGAGCGAAGCGACATTTATCCGAACGGCCACGGGCGGCCTCCCACCGCTGAGCAGCAGAGATCAGCGCCCCGCCACCCACTGACGGGCGCGCATGCCTCCTGCCGTTTCATCATAAAAAGTCTCCACAAAAACCGTGTTCGTCTGCGCATCCTGTGTTTAGTGCACGGACTCAACATCCAGCCTATGAAGCACCTTCTCAACAGCCTGCTCGCCATCAGCCTGCTCGCCATCAGCCTGCTCGCCATCAGCCTTCTGGCCTCCTGCGCCACCAAGCCCCGTGACCTCGAGCGCTGCCCGCCTGGCCTGCCCTCCATCCGCGTCGCGCAGACTGTTGAATGCACCTACCCGGGCGGCCAGTTCACCCTCCCGGCCGGCATCTACCAGCCCGAGGCCCAGTCCTCCAAAGGCATCTACTACGTGGCTCCGGAGCGACTGAAGACCATCGGCATCATTCGCGACGGCCATGAGCGCGGCGGCCTCTTCATCGCCAATGAAGGCTGGCAGTGGGCCTGGACCGGCCACCCCGGACGTGAAGCCGCCGACAGCGAAATCACCATCCTCGGCAAGCGCGGCATCATCATGCCCACGCATTACAAGTTTGAGCCGTACGTGAAGTACACCAAGGTGAAAACCAGGACTCGCTAACAGGTTCTCGTGCGAACAGTCAGGCACACCCCAAGGGCATGCCACAGCCGTGACGGCGAGTTTGATCATTCACGATCACCAAGCCGCACCCGATGAGGGCGCGGGCCAGCATGACGACCTGTGGCCTTCCCCTTCCCCGCGTGTGCCAGTCGAGGAGAACCAACGGCGCTGAAATGAGATCGGAGCGATGATGCTCCTCTTGTGCACATACTCATCCCGGCGATGCCGAGAGCGAGCCTTGCTCCTTTACTCAATAAACTCCAGCGTCCCGTCCGTCAGGCGGTAAAACGCCCCGACGATCTTGATCTCCTTTTTGTCCTCCATCTCCTTGAGGATGGGGCTGAGGGTGCGGATCTGGGAGAGGGCGTGGCGGACGTTGTTGCGGGCCACGTGGCGCATGTAGAGGGGGTTGGAGGAGACCTGCTCTCCGGGGAAATTGGCGCTGAGGGCCACGGCGGGTTTGATCTTGGCCAGGAGGGTGGTGAGGTTGCCCAGATGCACGTCGTCGATGGCTCCCTTGATGGCGCCGCAGTGCTGGTGGCCCATGACGAGGATCATCTTGGCTCCGGCGACCTTGCAGGCAAACTCCATGCTGCCGAGGATGTCTTCATTGACGAGATTTCCGGCGACGCGGGCCACGAAGACATCGCCGATGCCCTGGTCGAAGACGTCCTCCACGGGGACGCGGCTGTCGAGGCAGCTAAGGACGACGGCCTTCGGGAACTGGCCGACGGCGGATTTGCGGACCTGCGCGGGGTGATCGCGCCGGGTGACCTGGCCGCTGCGGAAGCGCCTGTTGCCGTCTTTGAACTGCTGCAGGACCTCCTCCGGGGTCAGACGGGCCTGCTCCTCGGCGGTGGTGACGTGGCTGTCGGCGATCTCTTCCTCCGGGATGTCGCTCTCGTAGGCAGAGATGGCGGAGGAGGAGGCGATTAGATCACTCTGGATGCGCTGGAGGAGCTTTTCGGCACGGGTGGCGTCCAGGGTGACCTCGATCTGCACTTTGGCGGTTTCTGCGGGATCGGCGTCATGGGAGTCGATGCCGCGGACGGGGACGGTCATGTGGCCCTCGGCGCCGATCTCCTCAAGCAGGGCGTCCACGTGCTCCTCCACGGCGGGGTCGCAGATGATGGAGACGCGTTTCATGGGGGCGGGATTCATGAGAAAGTGTGCTGAGCGGATGGTGTAGTTCCAGCATTTACCTCTGGCGTGCAAGCGATTCGTTCCAATTCAAGAATTGGCAGACATCGTTCGCTTTGGTAAAAGCATGGATCATGCCTTTTCTAAACTACCACCACCTGCGCTACTTTCGTGCCATCGCCATGGAAGGAAGCCTCACCAAGGCGGCGAGACACCTGAAGCTGTCGCAGTCGGCGCTGAGCGTGCAGCTGCGGAGCCTGGAGGAGAGCCTGGGGCAGGTGCTGTTTGAGCGGAAGCACAAGACGCTGGTGCTGACGGAGGCGGGACGGATAGCGCTGGAGTATGCGCATGCCATTTTCCGCAGCGGGGAGGAGCTGACGGATGTGCTGAAAAACCGTGCGGGGCGCGGCCGCGGGCTGCTGCGAGTGGGGGCGGCGTCGAACCTCTCGCGGAATTTCCAGCTGAGCTTTCTGCGACCACTGATCCCACGGGATGATGTGGAGCTGATCATTCACTCGGGCACGTTGCGGGAGCTGCTGGCGCAGCTGCAGAACCACACGCTGGATGTGGTGCTGTCCAACACACCCGTGCGGCGGGATGCTGAGACGGCCTGTCACAGCCATCTGCTAGACGAGCAGTCGGTGAGTCTGGTGGGGCACAAGAAGCGCGGCATGCGGCCCTTCCGCTTTCCGGAAGATCTGCGCACGGTGCCCATCGTGCTGCCGAGCCTGGAGAGCAGCCTGCGCACGGCGTTTGACGTGCTGATGGATCAGGCGGGCATCCGGCCGATCATCGCGGCGGAGGTGGATGACATGGCGATGCTGCGCCTGATGGCACGCGAGACGCAGGGCGTGACGCTGGTGCCCCCCGTGGTGGTGAAGGACGAGCTGGAAAACGGCGAGCTGGTGGAGCGGCACCGCTTTCCACAGATCAAGGAAAGCTTTTATGCCATCACGCCGAGCCGGAGGTTTCCGAATTTGATCTTGCGGGAGCTGATGCGGGGGAAGTGAGGGGCCGGTAGTTTTCCGGTGAACTGCTGATTTAACACCGCGAGAGATTAGAAGACCGCAGAGAATACCGACAGAATCGGATCTCTCTGTGTTCTTGTTGAGTCTTGAGCAACAGACTGACGCGAATGGAGCGCATGCGCATGCTGGAGCCAAGATGAGGCGTGTGGCGAAGGCACAGGATGCCTGTTGCGGTGTGGCGGGAAGACGCTGCTGGGGCGCGCGGTGTGCGAAGAGAGCGCAGGGTTTGCTGCCCGGCTGATGGTGCAGATACCCAGGGCGGTGCTCGCTTAGGCTCGCTTGCCCTGGGCTTCGCTAAGCCGCACCTTTGGTGCTAAAACCTACAGGCAAGGCCGATGACAACCCGACTTCATCGGGTGCCACGTCAGGTTATTATGCAATTCTCAATAAACCTCAGCAAGGTTGGATTGATTTAGCATCTCCCTGCACTGGCTTTCCGCCCTATCTCAGAGATGGGGCGGGGGCAGCCGCGTCAAAGCACAGGCTGGGCTGTGCCGACAAAGCGGGCGGTCCTATTTTTCATGCCATGCAGCGCGAGCTAGCGGGTGCCATGCTCTCGCTCGGGGCCGGGCTTGCCGTGGCTGCGGACGCCCTTGCTGGCATGCGCTCCTTTGTGTGCCGGGGCAGTGCTGAGTTCCCGGTTGGCTTTGGCGTCGTCCCAGGACATTTTGGCGATGAAGGCCTCCAGGGAGTAGTTGCGGCTTGTTCTCATATTCGTGTGGGTTTGAATGAGTGTGCGCTGACCGCAGGAGGAAGCGCATGGGGTGTGCCAGAGGCGCGGCGCGAGCATCGGCGCGGGTGCCGTTTTCGAATAGGCGAGGCTCCTAGATTTTCGCTGCTCTTTAGCTTCCGTTGATGGAAGGCTCTGCGCCCGTCATTGAATGCATGGCCGAGCATGCTGCGACTGATGGCGAGAGAAGGGGGGGGCGCTGGTAGTGGTGAAGGATGAACTGGAGAGCTGGTGAATCAGCACCGCTTTCCGCAGATTAAGGATGGATACTAAGTGATCCGCCAAGCCGGAGGTTTTCGAATGCGATTTTACGGGAGCTGGACTGTTGTCTGTCCTAGATGCGGGAGAGGATTGCTTTCGCCAGCTTTTTGAAATCCTTTCCGGCATCTTGCACTGCGTAGGAATGATTTCCCAACGCGCCGTCTGCGGAAGTCAGTTTGAAGATGGGCTTGCGGGCTTCCATTGCCATAGGGATGAGACTGCGGTAGTGCTTCAGGCTTGCAAGGCAGTTGGAATCGTTGGCTGGGAGCACTGGATTGCCCGGGGGCTGAGCCACGTATTCCAAATAGGCGGCCGGAATACGATCTGCCCATTTCTTGTATGCCTGCACCGGGCGGGACAGGCGCTCGCTATGCTGCTGAATCACATAACCAACGGGTTTCATGGTGCCTTTGGGCAGGGCAAATGAAGGCGCGGGCCAGTTGTCCAGCCGCTTTTTCCAGTCGGTTCTCCAGCGGGCCAGAGTGGGCCCCAGATTGCTGAGTCCCTGCATTGAAAACAGATCTGCAGCCAAGGGAATGACAACGTGGTCCGTGCCGATCAGAGCGGAGCGGTTGAGCGCACCCAGATGGGGCCCTACATCAACGATGATCAAGTCCGCTTGCACCTGCTGTGCCGCCATTTGCGCCACCTGCCAAAATGAGGTCAGAACTCGAAACGGTCGGTAGAGATTGCCACTGCCCATGCTCTCTGGCCATTCCTTTGACAACTGATCTTCAAAGCTGGCCAAGCTCAGATCACCCGGAACCAAATGAAGATTGGGATTGATTTGTGTTAGCACAGGTTTGGCAATGTCGCCCACCTCAGTAAGAGGCTTGATGCAGCGGAAAATGGTGTTCGCTTCTGGCGTCAAATGCTCCGGGTCCCAAAGCTTTTCCAACTGTTCTTCGGAAAGGAAGGCTGAAGTCAGATTGGACTGTGGATCCAGGTCCACCACCACGACACGGCGGCTCATTTCAGAGAACATCCAAGACAGGTGATAGACTAGCGAGGTTTTGCCCACGCCGCCTTTGTTATTGAAAAAGGTGAGGACGGGAACGTTATTCATGAGGCAAGCCGGATGATGTTGGTGACAAAGTTGTCTTCTACCTGGAACTCGGCGGCAGGATTGCCATTTTCATGAAGGAGCTTTTGAGCGGTGGCGATGCCCATGCCGAATTTTTGCACAAATCCGAGAACCTTCATGGCTTCGGCAATATGCGGGTTTCGATAATCTGTCACGCCGGGTCTGCCAAAGTTTGCCTTGGTGACCACTCCATAGGGGCCGCCTGGGCTGTGGATCTCTATACGATCATCAAACCAATAAACCCGAATGGGACTGTTTGTGTTTTCATAGGTGCGATGCATCACGGCATTGCGTGCGAGTTGCTGCAGGGCAGCCAGAGGGTAGGGCGAGCTGCGTCTCTCCGTGGTTTCAGAAACAAAATCCACCGCCGTCACCAAATGGGCTTTCAGCTTGTCATCCAGGCGGCGCAGCATCATCGCGAGTGTGCCATCGATGTCTTCCTCGTCCGCAATGGGATCTCCCCATTCCTTGCCGTGAATCCGCAAGAACTGAATGTATGCACATGGCAGCCAGCTGCGCGGTGAGGTGCCTATCACCAGGACTCCCAGGACTGTAGGCACAGGGGTGTCCGCAGTTGTAATCATGCGGCAGGCGGCCAGGCGTTGCTCCATGCTCCGCTCATTGGCTTCCAGGACATCTGGAGCAAAAGCATTGGGGAGATATTCGCCCTCGAAGACTGTACGTTTGAGTTCCGTGATGTCACAGGAAGGCAGCGGCTGCACGTCGAATGGCAGATCTCTGTATCTGCGGCGTTCGTTAAGAATTCTTTCATCCTGGCCGGTGGCCATGCCTCTGCGCGGTCCAATGCGTATCCAGATCCTTCCCTCAAGGCGAACGGGAGGAGCATCTGCCGGGAAAACGGTAAGCACGGCCATGTCAGCTCCTTTCAAGAAGCGCTTCTCCACTGTGATAGTGGGTGGCGGCACGATCTTACCGTCGGTTTTGATATCTGCCAGGGTCTGAAGCAACTGATCTGTGACGGGAATTCCGGAAGCGGTGCCATCATCACGTGCTCCAATAAAGACGACACCCGGCAGATCATGCCCTGGCAAGTCATTGGCAAAGGCGCACACTGCTTCGCGCACTTTCGCAGGTGCAGAGCCTGCCCAGGCCTCTTTGCGCTCGGCACGGTCTGATTCCAGATCATTGAGCAATGCCTCAAATTCGCTGTCAGAAAACGGTCTCATCATCTCGTTGTTGTGTGGCATCGGAAGGATTGCGCACATCACATCCGGCTAGAATGGCTTCTCGGCAAGTAGCAATCAGCCTTCCTGGCTTGGGGTGATGGCTAGGTGCTCCATCCTGAAATAGCGAGCGGGGGGCTGCTTTATAATGGAATGACATTCAAGTGAAACAGATAAGAATACAACTTATGCTTTCACAAAAACCCGTGGAGGGGGATTGAGGGCGAGGGAGGGAGATTTGTGAAATCTGTGCGCAAGTTCTTGCCACAAATTTGCGACTTGCTAAAGTTCGCGGCTTTACCCGGCCCGGTCCAACCAACCTGGGTGGCCCGGGCGGTGCGCTTATTTGCTTCGTTTTTTTCACGTTCCCACACTTCATCCATCACAGATCACATGGCTCCTTCATTCTTGCTGACCAATGGCATCACTCTCGCCATCGCCCTCGCTGTCGTGGGGCTGGTGTTTGCGTTCATTCTCATCCGCCAGGTGGTGGGGTCTGACGCGGGGAATGAGAAGATGCATGAAATCGCGAGCGCGATCCAGCAGGGGGCAAAGGCCTACCTTAACAGACAGATCGTGTCGGTGAGCCTGATCGCGGTGGTGATCCTGGCAGCAGTCTGGTACCTGCGCGGCGGGCTGACGGCGGCGGGCTTTGTGGTGGGGGCGGTGTGCTCCCTGGCGGCTGGGTACATCGGCATGATGATCGCGGTGCGGGCGAATGTGCGCACGGCGCAGGCGGCCTCCGTGGGCAGCCATCCGGCGCTGAAGGTGGCCTTCAACGGCGGCGCGGTGACGGGCCTGCTGGTGGTGGCGCTGGGCCTGCTGTCTGTGGGTGTGTTTTACCTGGTGGTGCGCGGTGCGGTGGATCACGCGAAGCACGCGATCGATTCGCTGGTGGGGCTGGCGCTGGGCAGCTCTCTGATCAGCGTCTTTGCCCGTCTGGGCGGCGGCATTTACACCAAGGCGGCGGACGTGGGCGCGGATCTGGTGGGCAAGAATGAGCAGAACCTGAATGAGGATGATCCGCGCAATCCGGCGACCATCGCCGACAACGTGGGCGACAACGTGGGCGACTGCGCCGGGATGGCGGCGGACGTGTTTGAAACTTACGCGGTGAGCCTGATCGGCGGCGTGCTGGTGGGCCACCTGACGGTGGGCACTGAGGCGGCGGTGATCTACCCGTTTGTGCTGTGCGGTCTGGCGATCATCGCCTCGCTGATCGGCATCGGCTGGGTGAACTTCATCAAGCAGGAAGCGACGACGTCCCTGGTGTGCGGCGTGGCGGTGTCCGGGCTGGTGGCGGCGGGCCTGTTCTGGTGGGCCACGGGTGCGATCTTCCCGCAGGGGATCAAGATCGGTGAGCTGGCGGTGGCGCATGCAAACCTGTTTTACTGCGCGGTGGTGGGTCTGGTGATGACGCTGCTGGTGGTGTGGATCACGAACTACTACACGAGCACGCATTACGGTCCTGTGCGCAAGATTGCAAAGGCTTCGGAGACGGGGCACGCGACGAACATCATCGCGGGCATCAGCATCGGGAACCAGGCGACGCTGCTGCCGGTGCTGGCCATCGCGGCTTCGATCTGGTACTGCTATGATCTGGCGGGGCTGTATGGCATCGCGATTGCGGTGGTGTCGATGCTCTCGCTCTCGGGCATTGTGATTTCCCTGGATGCGTTTGGTCCGATCACGGACAACGCGGGCGGCATCGCGGTGATGTCCGGACTGCCGGAAGGCGTGCGCAAGATCACCGACGAACTGGATGCCGTGGGCAACACGATGAAGGCGGTGACGAAGGGCTACGCAATCGCGAGCGCCGGTCTGGCGGCGATGGTGCTCTTTGGCTCGTATGTGGAAGACCTGCAGGCCTTTGTGGGGCACAAGGTGAGCTTTGACCTGATGGACCACCGGGTGGTGATCGGCATGTTCATCGGCGGGCTGCTGCCGTTCCTGTTCACGTCTTTCTGCATGAGCGCGGTGGGCAGTGCTGCTGGCTCTGTGGTGCTGGAAGTGCGCCGCCAGATCGGCCTGAAGCCTGGCATCCTGAACGGCACGGAAAAGCCTGACTATGCGCAGTGCGTGGACATCGTGACGAAGGCGGCACTGGGCCAGATGATCGTGCCGGCACTGCTGCCGCTGATCTTTGTGATCGCTGTGGCGTATCTGGGCATGGAGGCGCTGGGCGGGGTGCTGATCGGCACGATCGTGACGGGCCTGTTTGTGGGCATCTCGATGACGAGCGCGGGCGGTGCCTGGGACAACTCGAAGAAGTACATCGAAGAAGGCAACCACGGCGGGAAGGGCAGCTTTGCGCATCAGGCTGCAGTGACGGGTGACACCGTGGGCGACCCCTACAAGGACACCGCTGGTCCTGCTGTGAACCCGATGATCAAGGTGGTGAACATCCTGGCGATCCTGATCATCCCCATCGTGTTTAAGGCGGTGGTGAAGTGAGGCTTTCTATTTCAATCTAAACGAAAAGGGCTCCTGGGTGACTGGGGGCCCTTTTTGTTTTTTGGGGGGGAGATGAGGGGGGATTTATGATTTACGATTTATGATTCATGATTTTTGAAGGGGCTGCTGGAGGGTGAGTTGTGGAGAGGGGATGGCGGGGGTGGAGTGACGGGGGGATGATTCTGGATTTGATTCTTAGGGGGAGGGGGGCACTATGCAGGGTGGGCTGCGGCTGCTTTTTCTGGCGGCGGCAGGCCGTTGAGTTTTGCCCTTTGTGACCGCGATCCCCCAGTCCAATCCCTACAACAGCAGCAGCAACAACAATCTGCGCATCGCCATCACGGGAACCATCGTGGTGCATGCGCTGTTGTTTGTGCTGCTGGCGTGGCTGTTTGCCCAGGAGGCGGCGCACAAGATCTGGCAGCAGGCGCACCAGCCGCCGAAGGAGAAGGAGGTGACGCTGATCTTTCCGGAGCAGCTGATGCCGCCGCCGGAGGTGGTGAAGCCGAAGCCGCCGCCCCCGCCGCAGAAGCCGGAGGTGTACATGCGCACCTCCCAGAACCAGGAGGCGGACAGCGCGCCGAAGAATCCGGCCTTTATCGCTGACCGGAACACGAAGGCCTCCACCCAGATGGCGCCACCACCCGATGGGACAGAACCGCTGCCGACGATGAACGGGCTGAAGCTGCCGACGCGGGAGCTGGCGGACCGGGACCATCATGACGGCGACCTGAAAGATGACGCGAGGCCGAAGTCTCCCGAGAGGGCGATTCCAATGCTGCAGCCGCAGCCGCCACAGCCGCCCGCACCTGCGGCCCCGAAGACGGAGATGAAGCCGCAGCAGACGGCCTCCCAGCCGCAGCCTGCTGAGCAGCAGCCCAAGCAGGTGGCCAAGGCCACGCCTGACAACACGCCGCTGACCAAGATGATGGAGGAGGCGGACAAGGAGCTGGCGAAGGTGGACAAAAACCTGCTGCCGATCGAGGTGAAGAAACCGGATGCGATGCAGAAGAAGCCGGATGCGCCGCCCACTGCCGAGCCCAAGACGGAGCCTGCACCGACGCCCAAGCCGGAGATGGCGCAGCAGAGCCCGCCGGAGTCCATACCGCAGAAGCCGGTGCCCAAGGCGCTGCCGGTGCTGGATGACGAGGTGATCACGCGGACGACGCCGAACCAGACGCCGAATGCTTTTACGCCCTTCACGCGGAGAACACAGACGAAGGGGACGATTTCGAACCGGGGCACGGAGGACTCCGTGGATGCGGAGGCGACGCCGAAAGGGCGCTACATCCGGCAGGTGACGGGGCAGGTGGAGAAGAAGTGGCACGTGTACCGGCTGCTGCGCCGCGATGGCGTGACGTACGGCAGCCTGCAGGTGGTGTTTTTTGTGAACAAGCAGGGCAAGGTGGAGGACCTGCGGATCGTGAATGACAAGGAATCAAACCCCATCCTCACCGGATTCACCCTGCAGGCGATCCGAGATGCGGACATACCCCCCATGCCTGCAGATGTGATCCCCTCGCTCCCGATGAATGATCAGGAGCGGCTCAAAGTAGAATACAATGTGCTCATTTACTGAAGCGCCCGCTGATGGGGGACGGACAAAAGGATCCGCTGTGCTGATGGCTGCCGCAGGGGTGGAGAGACAGGCATGCGCACGGCTGCTGCAAGGACTGGCAGTGGTGCTGGGCGGACTGCTGTGTGCGTGTGCAGGGCCCACCAAGAAGAGCGGGGCGGTGGTGGCCCCCTTTACCGCCAAAACGCGCTACATTCTGAAGGTGAACGAGGTGGTGGAAAAGCAGTGGCGGCATGAGCTGGCGCTGACGCAGGGGCTGCCGTCTGCGGCCTTTGGCGGGATGGAGGTGGGCTACTGGGTGAACAAGAAGGGCAAGGTGGAAAAGATGGCCGTGGTGGGCGCCAACAAGGCGAGCCCCGACCTGCTAAGGCTGACGCAAAGTGCGATCCGAAAGGTGAAGCTGCCTCGCATGCCTGCGGATGTGGCCCGCTCGCTCACGGCCAAGGATGAGGGCTGTTTGAGGCTGGTGTACAAAGCCTACATCTCCCCGCCGGGCCAGGGCGGCCAGCAAGTGGCGGGGCTAAGCGCAGCCGAGCGCGCCGCGCTGGAGACGCGGGTGGCGTGGAACAAGGCGCATGTGACGAGCCAGGTGGGATTTGTCCCTTACACGGAGGCTGAGAAGATCACGGGCCTAAAGAAGGAGACGCCGACGAGCCGCTATGGCAAGCTGGTGGTTGGGCGGGTGAAGAGGCAGTGGAACATTTACCTGATGCAGTCGCAGGCAAGGGCCTCGGGGGAACTGGATGCTGTCTTTTACATCAACGCCCAAGGCAAGGTGGAGAGGCTGGAAGTCATCACCCAAAAAGGATGTGACCCGGCACTGAAGGAGCTGACCCTGCGGGCGGTCCGGGATGCGGAAATCCCGCCCATGCCGGCGGAGGTGCGCCGCGCGCTCTCCGGGGCTAACAACGAACGTTTGAAAGTCATCTACCATGGGCGTAACCGCTGATTTTCGTCTGAACGAGGATTTTGCGGACTGCCGGAGAATCGTGTGCAGTCTGTGTGTGGTGCTGCTGGTGTGCCTGACGGCTGCGTGCAACGCGCCGACGGAGGCTGTGATGAAGGCCAAGGGCAAAGCCAAACAGACGCCGCAAGAACGCTACTTTGACCAAGTGTATGGTCTTGTACATAAAAAATGGGATCTCTACCGTGCGCAGAGTCCGAACGACCGGGCTCAGGGGGCACTGAAGGTGCTCTTTTATGTAGGTCCGGAGGGCAGGGTGGAGCAAATCCGCGTCAAGAACAACGAGCACACCGACCCGGTACTGACGAAGTTCACCGTGAAGGCGATCCAGGATGCGAAGCTCCCGCCGATGCCGACGGAGGTGATCCCCCTGCTCAAACATGAACCGGAGATGGGCATGGAATTTGGCATGTCCATCAATCTGAAGCCGAAGGCGGAGGGCGGCAGGACAGCCAGCGGAGGGCCCCTGATCACTGCAGAGACGAGGAAGCAGATGGAAAAGCGGTGGGGCGCGGCACTGACCCGTGGGGATGAGGTGTCTGTGAGCCTGACGGCTAGCGAGGGCGGCAGCGCCAGCGGGGGCGCGAAAACGACGGTTAAGCTGACGCAGACGCCGCTTGGGTGCTACAGGGAGCGGGTGGTGCAGGCGGTGGAAAAGAAGTGGAATAAGTACCGCAGGATGGAGATGGCAGGGGTCACCTACGGGAGCCTGGATCTCGTCTTTTACGTGAACAAGAAGGGCGGGGTGGAGGATGTGCGGGTGGTGGATGAGCGGCAATCCTACCGCGCTCTGACGTTATTTACCTTGCAGGCGATCCGCGATGCGGAAATACCTCCGATGCCTGCGGATGTGATCCCTTTGCTGCCGAAAAAAGACCGGGGGCGACTTAAAATCGAATATCATGTGCTTATCTACTGACATCCTCTCTGCGGCCATGCCCATGCTGGCGGCTGCCGCCACTGCTGCTGCTGAAAAAACCGCCACTGCGGCCGCGCAGCCGTCCGGACTGCAACTGCTGTATGAGTTTCTGGCCACAGGCGGGTTTGTGATGGCGCTGATCGTGCTGTGCTCGATGGCGGCGATCGGGGCGTCGATTCTCTCCTGGCTGCAGATGAGGCCGCAGATTGTGATGCCGAATGCGGTGGTGAGCCAGCTGCGGGCGATCCCGAACTACGCGCTGAAGGGGGACATCCGACCGCTGCAGGAGTTTCTCTCAAACGATGCGTCCATGCTGGCAAGACTGGGCAGCATGGCGATCAGCGGTGCCTTTACGAGCAAGCAGGAGTGCCACGATGCGTGCGCGATCAAGGCGCGCGAGGAGATTCACCGCCTGGAGAGCGGGATCCCACTGCTGGAGGTGCTGGTGACGGTGGCGCCGCTGCTGGGGCTGCTGGGTACGACGGCGGGCCTGGTGGGGATGTTCTCTGCGTTTGGCAGCGGGGACGGGCCGGACACGGCGGTGATCGCGCATGAGATCGGGGTGGCGCTGCGCTGTACGATCGCGGGTCTGTTTGTGGCGGTGCCGTCAGTGCTGGCGCACACGTATTTCACACGGCGGCTGGATGCGCTGGCGGTGCGGGTGGAGTCGGTGATGCAGGAGGTGATCCAGCATTTCTACCAGCACTTTGAAGTGCAGCGCCCAGCGGCGTGAGGATGGACGTGGAGTGAAACAAACGAGATCCGAGAACTGACTGCTGCCATGGACATCCGCCCCAAACGCCGCCCTGTGCCGATGATCCCCATCGTGTCGCTGATCGACATCATGGTGATTCTGCTGATCTTCTTCATCGCGACGACGACCTTCAAGAAGGACAAGACGCAGGTGAAGATCACGCTGCCGGAGTCCAAGACGCTGGGAGGCGAGGCGCATGCCGCGGAGACGCGGGTGGCGATCAGCATCGACGAACAGCAGAAGATCTTTCTGGATGGGAAGCCGGTGGAGCTGGATGCGCTGGCGTCTGCGATCACGACGCTGAAAGAGACCCAGCCGGGGGTGAAGCTGGAGCTGCAGGCGGACACGACTGCGGCGCTGGGCGTGCTGGTGAAGGTGTGGGATGCGCTGCGCGAAGCGGGCTTCAGCATTAATGATGTGCCTGCGAGGATCCAGAGGTCCGGAGGGTAGAAGAGTGCTGGTGATGATGCGGTGCGGTATTCATACCACGAGTCCTTGAAAACGGGTCTGCAATTCTGTCGCCGCAGGCATGGCGTGCGTCTGGATTTGGAGTGCGGTCGCGCAGATGCAAGGCGCAGGCCTGCATCGGAGCCACCGCTTTCGCGGGGTCGTGAAGGTTCTTCGGCCTCAGCCAGCTGTCCGGCCTGCGAAAAGCGGTAGCTTCGTTCGTTCCTCACTGCGCGACCGCACTCCAAATGGGACGCTGCGCTTTCACGCCCCAGAACCTGCGGCACGCTCATGCACTTACGGGCTATCGCCACACCCATCCCACGATCCAAGATAGCGGACCAGCCATTCCGCTTTTTATCCGAGGAAGACTCTGAGTCTGTGATCCTGAGCAGACTCGTTTTCAACTGCCAGTGGTATCAGCCGCAGCACTATGCGCCCGCCGTGAAAAACGTTCACGCGCTTTTGGCAGCCATACAGCGACTCAGCGATACCGACGCGTCCCGCTTCACTTCCCCTCAAACCGCTTCCGCAGTTCGTTAAAATAGCGCCGTACCTGCTCACGGCGAGCCGGAGGCAGCGCGGCCTCATCCAGTGCCGCCTCCTCCGCCTGGATCGCCTCCAGCGCCGTCTGCGTGGCACCGCGTGCGGCATCCTCCTTGCGTGTGCCGCCCTGCACGCTGCGCACCGTGCTCTGGCCCTCGCTGCCCTGCTGCGCGCGCACCACGCTCTGCTGGTCCGTCTTCGTGCGCTCCGTCGGTGTGTTGTTCAGGTCCGCCTTCCCCTGCCCCGCGTTCAGGCCTGAGCCCGGCAGTGTCAGCATCGGCCCCTGAGGATCCTGCGGCGCACCATCGCTCTCGATGATCATCGTCGGCGGCTTGTCTCCCGGTGCCGCACCGCCAGGGATCGGCGCCATCAGCATCGGCTGTCCATCACCCGGCTGCCCCTGCTGGCCCGCCTGTCCCTGCTGCGCCTGCCCCATCTGGATCTGCTGCTGCGAGCCCGCACCGCCCTGCGGCTGCTGCTGCATCATCTGGTTCTGCTGCCCGTTTTGCCCCATCCCAGGCGGATTCATCTGCTGCTGTCCCTGCTGCGCCTGTCCCACCTGCGGCGTGTTTTGCTGCCCCTGCTGGTCAGAGCTTCCGTCTCCCTGCTGCCCCGACTGGCTCATCTGCTGCATCGCGCCGCTCTCGCCATCCTGCTGTCCGGCTATCTTGCTGCCAGACTCCCGCAGTTGCTGCGCCAGCTGCTGCAGCTCCTTCTGCGCCTGCTCACGCATCCCAAGCTCGCGCAGCTTTTCCGCCAGTTTTTGAAACTCCTGCCCCGCACCCGCCGGGCGTCCCTGCTGCATTTCATCCGCTGCTGAGAGCACTCTCTGGCCCACCGTGCGCTTGCGGTCCTCTGCATCTGCCTCCCGCTGCGCATCCTTCAGCGTCTCGCTCATGCGCGCCTTCGCCTCCGGCGTCAGTTGCGGGGACTTCAGCTGCTCCGCCAGCGCCTGTGCGGCCTGTGCCGCCATCTGCGCCTTGTGCGCCGCCACCGCATCGCCCAGGTCTGCCGTGTCCGCGTGCTTGCGCAGTTCCTCCACCAGTTTGTCTGAGGCCCAGTCCTCCTGCCCGCGCCCCATCTCCTCCGCCAGTTTCTCTGCATCGCGCGCGCGGCGCTCCAGCTCAGCCAGCACGCTGCGGGCATCCTTGCCCTCCGCCTGCGCCAGCTCAGTCACCGTCTGCTGCAGCTTCTGCTTCAGCTCCTCCATCTTCTTCGCCTCATCCTCCTTCAGCCCGGCCAGCTTCTTCTTTTCCCACTCCGCCTGCGCCAGCCGCCGCGCCTCCTCAGCCGCCTTGCGCGTCATCTCCGCATCCATCGTCACCACTGTAGAAGCCGGAGCCAGCACCGCGCTCACGCCGCTGCCCAGCAGCGCGATCACCACCGGCAGCACCAGCCAGCGGTCTGGCCTCAGCGGCAGATCCCGCCTCAGCGCCGCAGGCCACGCCTGCCCCAGCACCGCACGCTGTGCCGCGATGTGCGCCCGCGCCTCCGCGCCCTCCTCCGCACGCTGCTCAAACCACCACGCCGAAGCAAACGCCTCGCGCCTGCCCGCCGCCGCATCCCACAGCGCCAGCGCGCTAAATTCCCCCGGCCTCCGCCACCACACATAGCCCAGACAACCCGCCAGCCACAGCAGCAGGCCCAGCCACGGAGAGAAAGCAAAGCCCGCACCACGCAGCCCCGCCAGCACCAGCAGCACCATCACCAGAGACGCCGGGATCAGCGTCATCCGCAGCACCGCCAGCCACCGCCGCAGCACCACCCACACCTGCACGCGCTGCGCCACCGGCGCAAAGCTCGGAGTCATCGGGGCGCTCGCTGTCGCAGTCTCGCTCATCACAGTCACTACACCTCAAAACGCATCTCAGGCCAAGTACTTTGGCACTCCTCACACAATTCCACACGGGGCTCCTACCCACGCCTCAGAGCGGGCACGGCCGCCCCATCCCCAGCTTGTTCATCTCGTCAGATTTGTGATGGCATCCCGGCGCTCCGATCTGGTATAACAACACCCCAGCCATCTGGCACAACCAGCATGAAACTAAACGCCGACATGAAGTTCGACCCCAAGGTCCGTGTGCTTCTGTGGTCAGGTGTAGTGATACAGTTTCTGCTTTGGTTCCTGCAGGGGCCGATGTACCCTAGCATCGAATGCTGGCATGGTTTCCTTTACGGTTCCATCGCCTACTGGAGCATCGCAGTGCTCGTCTTGCTTCGCAGGCCCTGGAGCCTGACCCGTTGGGACGTTCACTATCTGCGTTACGGACTCATCATCATCACACTGATCTGCGTGAATCTCGCGCCCGCCCTATGGCACTGGAGGATAGGTCTTTGACGATCCTGGGGCCAGCCAAAGCTCACAGCCCCTTCGCCAGCGTCTTCACCCGCAGCAGAAACATGTCCGCCGTAATGTAAAGCGTGCTGCGGTCCGCACCGCCAAACGCGCAGTTCGCCGTCGCCTGCCCTGTCAGGATGCTCCCCAGGAGCTTCCCTTCCTTGCTGAGGATCAGCACCCCGCCCGGCCCCGTCGTCCAGATGTTCCCCTGCGCATCCACCTTCATCCCGTCGCACCCGCCCTTGCGCTCCGGGCTCTTCAGCCCCTGCGCATTGAAAAACACACGCCCGTTCTTCACGCTGCCATCCGCCTGCAGATCATACGCCATCACCCGCGTGTCCTTCGGGTCAGACACCGCCACATACAGCGTCTTCTCATCCGGGCTCAGCGCGATCCCGTTGGGGAAACGGATGTCTCCCACCACCAGCGACACCTTCCCCGCAGGCGTCACCGAGTACACCCCATGCTGCGGCAGCTCCGGCGTCTCACCCTTCTTCAGGCCGTAGGGCGGATCCGTGAAAAAGATCACCCCGCTCTTCGCGATCGTCAGATCATTCGGGCTGTTAAAGCGCTTGCCCTCATACTTGTCCGCCAGCGCGGTAAAGCTCCCATCCTTCTCCAGCCTCGCCACGCGGCGCTCGCCATGCTGGCAGAGGATGAGATTCCCCTGCGCATCCACCTGCAGCCCGTTCGAGCCCTGGCCATCGCCGCTCAGGCTCCCGCTCGGCTTCAGCACCACCTTCGCCAGCGTGTCTCCCTCCTTCCAGCCAAACACCGTATTCTCCGGCACATCCGAAAACACAAGGCCGCCATTCCGCCACACCGGCCCCTCAGACCAATTGAAGCCCGACGCCAGCACCTCGATCCCCGCCCCCGGCGCGATCAGCCCATCCAGCGCCGGATCCAGCCGCTCAATCGAGCCCTTAAACTCAGGCACAGCCTCCGCCGCAGCGGCAGCCAGAGACAAAACGAAAAGCAGAGAGATCGGGCGGAAAAGCATGTTTGTAAAAAGTGGGTTGGAGCCCATCTAAACGCACCCACTCCCACCTTTTCTCCTTCTTTCCCTCATCCCCCCTCCCAGCCTCTTCTTTTTTTTCCTTTTTGCGCTCTTTGCGGCCACCCAACTTTAAACCTGAAACTTTAAACTTTTAACTCCGCCTCCCGCCATGAAATCCCTCCTCGCCTCCCTCCTCGTGCTGTGCGCCGCCACCGCCTTCGCCGGCCCACCCGCCGGCATCACCAGCCTCAAGGCCGCCATCAAAGCCGCACGCACCCAGGGCAAGTTCCTCTTCGTCCAGCTCGGCCGTGAAAACTGCGGCAACTGCCAGCAGCTCAAAAGCATGATCACCCAAAACGAGCTCCCCCTCTCCGACACCCGCTACGTCTATGCCGACGTGGACTTCGACGACCTCAGCACCTTCGACCTCTTCAACCGCCACTTCAAAGCCGACGGCGAATACCTCCCCTTCGTCGTCATCGCCGCCCCAGACGGCACCCAGCTCGCCGCCCACACCGGCTCCGGCACCCTCAAAGACTTCAAGCACCTCATCACCGACGCCGAAAAAGCCGCCGCCAAAATGACCTCAAGCCAGGCCGCCAAAAAGAAGTGATACACGGCATCAGTCTCGGCACAAAAGCCCCCTCGCATCAGCACCAAGTCAGCTTCAAAATTGGCAAGCCCCCAGTCTCTCTTCATGCTCAAAACCTTTTCCCTCTTCCTGTCCTCTCTCCTTCTGCTCAGTTGCAGCCAGTCGCCCAAAAAATCGGTTTCTCCATCTCCCGCTGCAGCCACCCCAGCCTCCACCGCCGGCGTGGGAAGCGGCATTCATGCCACCGCAAGCGGCCTGCAATATCAGGTCTTGAAGCGTGGCACCGGCAGCATTTCGCCCACAGCCGCTGACACCGTCACCGTTCACTACCATGGCACCACCACTAACGGCACCATCTTCGACAGCTCCGTCGCACGCGGCCAGCCTGCCACATTCCCGCTGAGCGGCGTCATCCCTGGATGGACGGAAGGTGTGCAAATGATGAAAGTGGGAGACAAGTTCAAGTTCATCATTCCACCTGGTCTTGCCTACGGCCCGAACAGCCCCACACCGGAGATTCCACCCAATAGCACACTCATCTTTGACGTCGAGCTGCTCGCAATCAACGGCTCCACAAACTGAAGTCGCCCGCCCTCACCGCGCCGCCGTCTTCGCGCTCCGCTTCCCCAGGCAGATCAGGCTCTTGTCACTGCGGATGAAGATCTGCCCCTCACTCAGCGCCGGCGAGGCAAAGACCTTCTCCTTCAGCTCGCTCTCCGCCACCAGCTTGTAGCTCTTCTCCGGCTGCACCACGCGCATCACGCCAAAGTCATTGATGAAATACACGCGCCCCTCCGCGCTGCTCAGAGACGCATGATGCTCCCTCATGCGCTCTTCCCACTCGATCTCTCCCGACTTCGCATCAAAGCAGTGTGCCACGCCCGAGTCTGACACGTTCAGCAGATGACTCCCCTCAATGATCGGAGACGGCACATAAGACACCCCCTTGTTCGTGCGCCACACGATGTGCGTGTTCGTCACATTCCCGCTGCCATCCGGCTTGATCGCCAGCAGATGGTGCTCCGGAAACCCTCCCGTCATGTACAGCAGGCCGCTCTGCTCGCTGTAAACAATCGACGCCACAAACTGCTCCGTCGGCCCGTCCATGATCCACAGTTGCTTGCCCGTACGCGGGTCATAGCTGGCCACGCACATCGTGCCGGAGAGCACCATCTGCGTGCGCCCGCCGATGTCCCGAATCAGCGGCACGCAGTAGCTGCGCGTCTTGTTCGGCCGCTCGATCCTCCACAGCTCTTTGCCATCCGTGCGCGCCAGCGCCACGATGTAGCCGTCGCCATCATGATCGCAGTTCACGATCACCTTGTCCTCAAACACGATCGGGCTGGAGCAGAAGCCATGCTTGCTGGAAAAAAGCCCCGGCCTCACCTGCCACACCGGCTTGCCGCTGAAGTCATGCGCAGACACCACCACCGTGCCCTTCGGCACCTCACCTTTGGGGATCACCCGCCCCGCATTAGCCGCACGCGTCGCCTCCGTCTCCGTGTTGTCGAGGAAAGCCGTAAACACCCGCTCCCCATCCGTCGCAGGTGTGCTGGAGGCCAGCGAGTTCAGCTTGTGCGTCCCCTCCGTCGGCGCCTTCAGCACCACCGTCTGCCACAGCTCCTTGCCTGACGCACGGTCCAGGCACAGCAGCACCCGCGCCTCAGTCTCCGGCAGCGCCGACACCACAAACACACGGTCCTGCCACACGATGGGAGACGCATGCCCGCTCCCCGGCAGCTCCGTCCGCCACGTCACACTCCCATCCGCCGAAACCGGAAACCCCGTGTCCCTCGACGTCCCATCCAGCCTCGGCCCACGCCACTGCGGCCAGTCCTCAGCCAGCAGAAAGGAAGGAGTCAGCACCAGGGAAAAAGCAGCAAGCGCGCGGAAAGAAATCATACCCCAACCCAAACGCCACAAATCGAGCCCAGCTTGCGCCAATCCAAGTGATGCAGGCACTCCTGCCTGCAAAGCGTCGAAGCCCAGCGCCTCATCCTCCACATGCCCCTCACCAAAACCAATCCCACACCACCACCATCAAAACCACCAGCGCCCCAACCACGCACAGCCTCAAAAGCCGCCGCTCACGCAAACGCACATCAGGATCAGGCTCTGCAGCCACATCCACCTTCCCAAACACCACCCCCAAATCCGGCCCCACCCACAGCAGCAGAAGCAGCAAGGCTGCATAGAGAATGAAACGCCATTCCATGACAATTAGGTTTGCGCAGCAGCATCCAGCAGCCCCCGCACCACAGGCAGCGCACGCTCAAAGGCATCCCTCAATTCCTGAATGTCCGGCATGCGCACGTCCCGAAAAGCAGGCTCCATCTGTTCTCGTGTAATGCCATCGTGGCGGATCAGAAACTCCACATCCTGCATGTCCTGCGGGTCATTGCCCCGCATCATCTTGGTGAGAATCAGATCAACAGTGTGCGGACGAAAAAGCTTCAGAAACCGCGTGGCCGGTCTCAGCACAGGAACAATGAAACCCTCCCATTCCGGACGGAGAAAAACCTGATCCGCCTGGAACAAGTGCGTGATGTAGAGCCCCTTGGGTTCCAATATCAGATTGGTGCGGTCCACGGCGTCCCAGAAGCTTTCGTCATTCACCAACGATTCGAGCTGCCCCATGCGAATGATGCCGTCCACATCCTGGGTCGTCTGATACTCGACAGGTGCATTCGTGTAGCCAAGGCAGATGGCCCCTCTGCCAAAGACGACAAGCGAAACCTCATGGTCCAGCTGCCCATCCAGCGTCGAAACCACTTCCTCGGGATTGTCCACCACGACACTCATGCAGCCGCTAGGGTGGGCCGAATCCATTGCATCACCGTTTCCTTGCCACGCCGCGTGACTCCCGTCATGGCCACAAAGCGCGTGATGTGTGGGAGCACATCAGGTGCAGGCTGATAAGCCGGATCGGGAAGCCGCTTCAGCAGTTCTTCCCAAAATGGATTCTCCGGCTCCACCTGCCGTCCGCATTGCGCGATATAGCTCACCACCTGCTCCGCCCGTTCCTGGACCGCAAGCATTGCTATCTTATGAGGCGAGTTCCCCTGGGCCGCCAGCATGGCCGCCCCTAGACGCAGACGCCATTGGGATCGGGGAAGCACAATCGAAAGAAGCGCCACCGACAGCTCCTCATTGCTGAGCGTGTCCTCTTCCTTACCATGGGTCACCTGATAGCCAGCCGGCTCTTCAGCCACACGAGTCAGCTCCCCCTGATAATCATAATACCGGCAGCCGCGCTTAAGCGCGAGCCCCTCCAGCGCCTCCGGCGTGCGCAGCCCCAGCCTCCGCGCCTTCATCAGCAGCGGAGAAAGGTGCGTCGTGGTGCCAAGTTTGCGGGCCAGGGTTTCTGTTTCCACAAGGGAAGCCTAAAGGAAGACGGCAGAAAGACAAGGGACACGTTGAGGATCGAATTCTCATTCGTCACCATCATCGCCATCTTTGTTGTTCAAGTGCAGGAAGTAATCTCTCACTGCAATGCCAGCTCCCAGGAGCATCCAAACCACTACGCCAATAAAAAAGAATCCGCCATCCACAGGAGGCCTCCATTTCATTCCGTCTCCGACCACCATGGTGCCAAGAATCATCCCCGTAAGCGAGGCGTAAATCATGCCTACGCGACTGGCTGGAAAGCCCCACCCATCCCGCCCCCAGCGCAGCATCCATCCCAGTCGCTTTTTCATCCATTGCCAGTGAAACAAAGTTCCATAGGCAAGAGCGATCCCGCTCAAGAAAAAAAGGCCTCCCACAACGAGCGACTCCGTCGTTGTGAGAGGTCTGCCTTGAGCAAGAATGATTGCGACGATCACTGCGAAAAAGAAGCTTTTGTTCAGCTCTGCCGCGCCCGGATATCCAGCAGCTCCTTCATCACATGCCCGAGCTTCCCGCTCCACTCCGCCGTGCCAAAGGCATCGTGCAGCGTGCGGTACAGCGCATACAGCTCCGCATACACCGCCTGGTTTTCCGGGATCGGATAATACACCTTCTCGCGCGTGGCTGTCACCTTCGCCTGCAGCGCTCCCACTTCATCCACGCCAGCCGCAGCCGCGCCAAAGATCGCCGCGCCCAGCGCGCAGGTCTGCTCGCTCTGGCTCACCTTCATCGGCTTGCCGATGATGTCCGCGTAGCACTGCATCAGCGTCGCGTTCTTGATGGACAGCCCGCCCGTGTTGATCACCTCCTCCACCTTCACGCCGTACTCCTCCACGCGCTTGATGATCGTCAGCGCGCCAAAGGCCGTCGCTTCAATATATGCGCGGTAGATCTCATGCGCCTCCGTGTGCAGCGTCTGGCCCAGCAGCAGCCCCGTCAGGCGCACATCCACCAGGATCGTGCGATTGCCGTTGTTCCAGTCCAGCGCCAGCAGGCCCGTGGCACCGGGCTTCTTGCCCGCCATCGCCTTCTCCATGTTCACAAACTTCTCGCCCACCGTCGCGCCATAGCTGTCCGGCACCAGGTGATTCACAAACCACAGGAAGATGTCCCCCACCGCGCTCTGCCCGGCCTCGATCCCGTAATAGCCCGGCAGCACCGATCCATTCACGATGCCGCACACCCCCGGCACATCCGCCAGCGGCTTGCTCGTCGGCGCGATCATGAGATCACACGTGCTCGTGCCCAAAATCTTCACCAGTGTCCCCTCCTTGATCCCCGCGCCCACCGCCCCCATGTGCGCATCAAAGGCGCCCACACTCACCGCGATGCCCGCTTTCAGCCCCAGCCTCTGCGCCCACTCCGCGCACAGGTCCCCCGCCTTCACATCCGCAGTATGAGCCACCTCATACAAACGGTCGCGCAGGTCCGCCAGCGCCGGGTCCAGCTTCGCCAGAAACTCCTTGTCCGGCAGCCCGCCCCACTCGGCGCTGTACATCGCCTTGTGTCCCGCGCTGCACACCCCGCGCTTCAGCGTCAGCGGGTCCGTGTTCCCCGTCAGCACCGCAGGGATCCAGTCGCAGTGCTCCACAAAGCTGTACGCCGCCGCAAACACCGCCGGGTCCGTACGGCGCAGCCGCAGGATCTTGCTCCACCACCACTCGCTGGAGTAGATGCCTCCGCACTTCGCGATGATGTTGGGCCGCATCTCATGCGCCAGCTTCGTGATCTCCGCCGCCTCCGCGTAGCCCGTGTGGTCCTTCCACAGCCACACCATCGCGTTCAGGTTGTTCTTAAACTCCGGCAGCAGCCCCAGCGGCGTGCCCTCCTTGTTCACCGGGATGGGCGTGCTCCCTGTCGTGTCGATGCCGATGCCCACCACCTGCGCCGCATCAAAGCCCGCCACCTTTTCCTGCGCCTGCTTCAGCGCGCCGCGCGTCACCGCCTCCAGCCCGTCCAGGTAGTCCTGCGGGTTCTGCCGCGCCACATGCGGGTTCTTCTCGTCCAGCAGGATGCCCATCTCCCCGCTCGGATAATTGAACACCGTCGATCCCACCTCCGCACCGTTGTCGAGGTCGATGAGCAGGGAGCGGCAGGAGTTCGTGCCGTAGTCGATTCCGAGGGAGTAGCGCTTCATGGTTGGGTTGGGAAATAGGGAGAGCGGTTGCCGATCTTGTAGCGGATTCATCCCACAGTGCGAGCCAAAACCGGACATCCTTTGTGACCAGGGCGTGACGTTTCTTGATTCCCCACCCGCGCCCAGCACGCATCCTATGCACCCGGATGCAGCGCCCCATGCACCGCCCGCAGAAGCGTGGCGGCATTATAGGGCTTGAGCAGCACATGCTCCACGCGCAGTGCATGCAACTGGTCCAGACGCCCGGCCTCCGCCACACCGGTGGATCCAATCACAGGCACATCCGCGCTGAGCTTCCGCAGCGTGCGCACAAACAACACACCATCCATCACCGGCATCATTACATCCGTCAGCACCACGGCCACCTGGCTGATGTTTTTCGAGAATAGATCGATCGCCTCCACCCCATCGCCCGCCAGAAGCACGCGGTAACCATTGGCCTCCAGCACCGAGCCTGCCGCGGTGGTGATAGCAGCCTCGTCGTCCACGACCAGCACCAGCTCTCCGTGGCCGCATGGCGTTGCAGCGGTGCTGCCGTCGTCTGCAGCCTGCGTCGGCTCCGCAGCCGCAGGCAGATACACGTGGAAGGTCGTCCCAGCCCCCGTCTTGCTCTCCACTTTGAGAATGCCGCCGTGGCTTTTCACGATGCCATGAACGGTAGAAAGGCCAAGCCCAGTCCCCTTGCCCACCCCCTTGGTGGTGAAAAACGGGTCAAAAATGCGCTCGATGATCTCCGGCGGCATGCCGCAGCCCGTGTCACTCACCTTCAGCAGCACATACGCACCAGAGGCCACCTCCGGCAGCATGCTGGCGTAGCTGAGGTCGATGTCCAGATTCGCCGCACTCAGCCGCAGCCGCCCGCCATCCGGCATGGCGTCGCGCGCATTCACACACAGGTTCAGCAGCACCTGGTGCATCTGCGTTGCGTCTCCCAGCACCAGCCGCAGGTTCGGTTCTATCTCAGTCTCCACCCGGATGTTTTTGGGAAAGGTGCTCCGGATCATCTGCTCGATCTCCTGGATCAGCACCCCCGCCATCAGCGGCTGCTTCTCCCCCTCGTACCCACGCCCAAAGGTCAGCACCTGCTTGACAATCTGCGCCCCGCGCTGGGCGCTCATCTCGATCGTATCGCACAGGCTGGCACGTTTCTCCTCGGGCATCCCCCTCCGCAGCATTGCCACAGACATCATGATCGGCGTCAGGATGTTGTTCAGGTCATGCGCCACCCCGCTGGCCAGCGTGCCGATGCTCTCCATCCGCTGTGCGCGGAGGAACTGCTGCTCCAGCTTCTTGCGCTCGGTGATGTCGTGAAAGGTCCACACACGCCCGTAGTAGGTGCCGTCACGCCCCCGGACTGGTGCTGAGTAGCGTTCCAAGAGGGTGCCGTCCACCAGCTCGATCACATCGCTGCTGGACTCATCCGGGTGCGCATTGAGGTGGGCGATCTTTTGTACAAAGTACTCCGGATCCTTCACCCGCCCCACCACATATTGAAACTGCGGCGCGTCATCGGGGTCGTCGGCGATGTGCGGCGGAATCTTCCAAAGCTCGTTCATCCGCCGGTTTTGCAGCAGCTTTCTGGCATTGCTGTCCAGCACCAGGATGCCGTCGATGGCCGAATGCACCTGCGCCTCAAAGAAAGCCGTGCGCCAGCGCAGCTCCTGCTCGGCCTGCCGCCGCAGGAGCTCGCCTTCCCCCACCTCCAGGGCAAAGCTGATGTCCATGGCCAGCTCGTCCAGCAGCTGCATTTCCTCCTCGCTGAAAAAGGCGGTCTCATCAGAGTAAAGCGTGAAGACGCCCCGCACTTTCCCGCCAGTCTTCAGCGGAAAGCAGGCTGACGAGCGGTAGCCGCGCCTGGTCATTTCCTCACTCCATGGGGCCATTCGCGGATCACTCTCGATGTCATTGCAGATGGAGTGCTCCCCGGACTGGAAGCACCTCCCGGCCGGCCCCACGCTCCGCTCCAGTTCATTCAGGTCGATGTTGATCTTGTCCAGATAGCCGTCCACCACACCTGCGGAAGTCACCGGCTTCACCCTGTTGGCGGCGCTGTCGTGCATGCCCACCCACACCATGCGGAAGCCCCCCGTCTCCACTGCTATCTCACAGGCCTTGGTCAGCATCACCGCCGGGTCTTTCTCATGCACGATGGTCTTGTTGATGGCGCTCAGCACCGCATAGATGCGGTTCAGCTGCCGGATTCTCAGCTCCGCCTGCTTGTGCTCTGTGATGTCCTGGATGGTCCCGAGGATTTTGCCTGCCTCCCCACCTTCATCCAATTGGATCCGGTAGCGCGCCAGCATCACGCGCTCCACGCCGTCCTTGCGGATGATCCGGTGCTCATACTGCCGTGCAAAGTTCGGGTCAGTAGCCGCCTTTCCAGCCGCCAGCTCAGCCACCACGATCCCCGCATCCTCGGGGTGCACAAACCTCCGGATGTATTCCGCTGGAGTCATTGAGCTCCCGCCTTCCAGCTCGGAAGTCGTGCCCAGCATCTGGTAGAGGAACTCGTCCCGGTTGACGATGTTCTTCGCCACGTCAAACTCCCAGTGCCCCAGCTTCGCAATCTCCATCGCCTGCAGCAGCTGCACCTGCTTCTGCCGCAGGATTTCCTCCGCCTCCTTCTGAGCCGTGATGTCCAGCTCTATCCCATCCCACAGCACATGCCCGTTGGCAGCACGGCGCGGTGCTGAGGTAAAGAGGCTCCAGCGCACCGCCCCCGAGGGCAGTTGCATGCGCAGCTCCGCCATGAAGGGCTGCATGCTCTCCAGGGCGGCGGCCTCCCTGTCCGCCACCCGAGGCCGGTCTGCCTCCACCACCTGGCAGTAAAGCACCTGCGCATCCTTCAGGACTTCCGCTGCTGTGACCTCATGCAGCTTTTCCACCCCGGCGCTCACATAGGTAAACCGCCTCTCCATCCCGTCCGTCCCCATGTCCAGCTGGTACATCATGCCGCTGGGCAGGTTGTCTCCCAGGCTGCGGAGGCGCGCCTCGCTCTCCCTCAGCGCCTCGTCAGCCTGCTTCTGCGCGGTGATGTCTCGTGCGATCTTTGACGCCCCCGTCACCTTCCCCTCTCCATCTCTCAGTGGTGAAATCGTGGCCGATATAAAAATCCTCCGCCCGTCTTTGCGCACGCGCACCGTCTCAAAATGCTGCACCGTCTCGCCACGTGCTATCCTGGCCAGGATTTCCCCCTCCTCATCCTGCCCCTCTGGCGGGAACAAGATCGGCATTTTCTGGCCGAGTGTCTCCTCAGCCTTGTAGCCAAAGATCTTCTCCGCCCCCTGGTTCCAGCTCGTCACGATGCCCTCCAGGGTCTTGCCGATGATCGCGTCCTCCGAGCATTCCACGATGGCCGCCAGCTGCGCCTGCTTGCGCTGCAGCTCTCCACGCTCAGTGATGTCCACCACCGATGAGATCACGCATTTCCGCCCCCCCATCTCAATGGATTCGGCATTGACGTTGACCTCCCTGCGGCCGCCATCACGTGTTACCGCCTTCATTTCCATGTCGCGCAGTGAACCGCCTGCAAAAAGCGGCGCAAACTTCCGGCTGCGCTCGTCCGTGTTCTCCCAGATGCCCAGCTCCAGAGAACTGCGCCCGATCACCTCCTCCGGGGAAAACCCGATGATCTCGCAGTAGCTGTCATTGACCTCGATAAACCGCCCCGTCTCGAGTTCTGTGATCGCTATGCCTCCGGGGTTGGACTGGAATGCCTTTGAAAACTTCTCCTCGCTCTCCTGCAGTTCATTCAGTTCACGGCGGCGGACGGTCAGATTGAAAACCAGCACCATCGTGCAGGCCAGCGCCAGAATCATCACGACCGCGACCGTCCAGTACAGATCGCTGACGCTGCGGCGGATCGAGCTCGAAAAGCTGATGCTGTTGGCGTGGTTGTACTCGATCAGCTCCTCCGCCGCTTTGATGACTGGCTGAAACACCGGAAGCAGCTCGCGCCCGAGGAAGGCGGCGGCCCCCTCGCGGTCCCCGCTTTGAATCAGCTTTTCATACTCCGTCCGCCGTTTGAAAAACACCGCAGACTTTTCCCTCACCTTCTCCAGCAGCACTCGATCCTCGTCCGGGCTCATTTTGATGGTGGCCTGATATTTTTTGAGATCCTCGGCAAAGGCCTGATCCGCCTCATGCGCCGTGGCCAGGTTTTCGTCCCGGGTCTCGGTTGTCTGCGCCGAAGCCGCCACCAGCACCGCCCTGAAACCGCGGGAGATGGCCATTCGCATGTAGTGTGCATGGATCGTCCCCGGCACCGCGTCGTGGGCGATCAAGTCGCTGTTTCTCTCCACCTTTCTCCCGCTGCGGTACGCCATTGCGCAGAGCGCCGTCAAAAGCCCCAGAATAGCGATGCTCGCCAGCCTTATTTGCAGGGAGGAGTTGAGAGGTCGTCTCTTCTTGGTGGGGCGTTTCATCAGGGCTGCGAAATCAGCTGATTTTCAGAGGGTCTGGTCTCAGCCACAGGCCGGGTGGGTTGGCATTGGCAGCAGAAGCCACTAAATATCCGGCTTATTTCATTCCGGCAGCAAATAAATCCGCGCTTAATTTGCTTGCCGTGAATCCTCCCCTGCGAGGGACGCATCTAGCCCAAACATGCGTGGAAAGACCCAGCCCGTCCCCCCGTTTACCACCGCTCCTATGAGCCACCGTCTGCTTTCCCTCGCCGCCTTTGTCACCCTCGCCACCGCCCTCCCTGCCGAAGACGCCTTCGTCTCCCTCTTTGATGGCAAGACCCTCGCCGGATGGGAGCAGCACAGCGGCAAGGCCGAGTACCGCGTGGAAAACGGCGCTGTCGTGGGCAAGACCGTCCCCGACACCGGCAACTCCTTCCTCTGCACCGCCAAAAAATACGCCAACTTCATCCTCGAACTCGAATTCAAGGTCGATCCCTCCATGAACTCCGGCATCCAGTTCCGCAGCAACTACTACACCCAGGAGACCGAGGTCGAAATCGCCGGCAAAAAGAAGAAATTTCCCGCCGACCGCGTCCACGGCTACCAGTTTGAGATCGACCCCAGCGCCCGAGCCTTCACCGGCGGCGTCTATGACGAAGGCCGCCGCGGCTGGCTCTTTGACCTCAAAAACAACGAAGCGGCCCGCAAAGCCTTCAAGCAGGGAGAATGGAACCAGGCCCGCATCGAGTGCCGCGGCTCCAGCATCAAAACCTTCATCAATGGCGTCCCCGCAGCCGACTTCACCGACGACATGACCGCCGAAGGCGTCATCGCCCTCCAGGTGCACGGCATCGGCAAGAAAAAGGAAGCCGTGGGCAAAGAGGTGATGTGGAAAAATATCCGCATCCAGGAACTCAAGTAGAATCGTCAGAAGAGTTCTTGCGGGAAACGAGTTGGAAAACTCGCTTCCCGCTGCTTACACTGCGCTCAAACCATGAAAACCAACCGCGCTCTGCTTTTCATTTCCTCACTCATCCTTTCCACTGGACTGCTCCACGCTGAAATCCAGGAAAACCTCGTCGAATACAAATCCGGAGACACCCTCTGCGAGGGCCTCCACGTCGTGGACTCCGCCAAGGCAGGAAAGCTCCCCTCCGTCCTCATCATCCACCAGTGGACAGGCCTCAGCGACAACGAGAAAATGCGCGCCCGCATGCTCGCCGAGCTGGGCTACAACGTCTTTGCCGCAGACATCTACGGCAAGGGCATCCGCCCCCAGCCCCCCGCCGCCGGCCAGGAGGCGGGCAAATACAAGACTGACCGCAAGCTCTACCGCGAGCGCCTTCTCTCCGCCCTCGAAGTGCTCAACAAAGACCCGCATACCGACGTCTCCAAGGTGGCCGCCATCGGCTACTGCTTTGGCGGCACCGGCGTCATCGAACTCGCCCGCACCGGCGCCCTCATCAAAGGCATCGTCAGCTTCCACGGCGGCCTCGACTCCCCCACACCCGCCGACGGCAAAAACGTCAAGGGCAAGGTCCTCATCCTCCACGGAGCCGACGATCCCTTTGTCAAAGCCCCCGACATCGCCGCCTTTGAGCAGGAAATGAAAGACGCCAAGGTGGACTACAAGCTCGTCAGCTACCCCGGTGCCGTCCACTCCTTCACCCAGAAGGCCGCCGGCAACGACAACAGCAAAGGCGCCGCCTACAACGAAGCCGCAGACAAAGCCTCCTGGGAGGAGATGAAGGCCTTCTTTGGCCGCATCTTCAAATCCGACGGCTGATCCACACCCGCTCCGCCCTCTTCCGCGCCCCTCCCCACCCGCCGCCTCACCGGCCATGAAAAAGCTCCTCCTCCTGCCCGCCGTGCTGGCCTTCACCACGCTGCACGCAGCAGCGGCGGAAGAGACCACCAACTTCATCCGCTTTGTCGAAGAGGCCAGGACCGACAGCCTCCAGACCGCGGTGATGAGCTACGAGTCTCCGCAGAAAATCAAGGTGGACCTCGTCGGGGCCATCCACATCGCCGACAAGGCCTACTTCGACGGCCTCAATCTCCGCTTCAAAAAATACGACGCCGTCCTCTACGAACTCGTAGGCCCCGCCTTTGAAGACCGCGATGATCCCGAGGTGAAACAGGAGGCCGCAAAGCTCCAGTGGGTGGGCCAGCTCCAGACCATGATGCGGGACACCCTCAAGCTCCACGGCCAGCTCGAAAGCATCGACTACCGCGCCCCAAACTTCGTCCATGCAGACATGGACCTCTCCCAGTTCTCCGAGACCCAGACCCAGAAGCAGGAGAGCTTCTTCTCCCTCTACCTCAAGGCCGTGAAGGCCCAGACCCAGGCCAGCGAAAAACGCGGTGCCGACTCCAACGCCGCCGGCCTCGCCACACTGCTCAAGGTCTTCACCGTGAAAGACAGCAGCACCGAGCTCAAGCGCCTCCTCGCCCGCGAATTTGACACCGTCGAGGACCTCATGGCCGGAATCGAATCCGGAGACGGCACCGTCCTCGTCGGCGAGCGCAACAAAGTCGCCCTCCAGGTGCTCGACCAACAGATCGCCTTCGGCAAAAAGAACCTCGCAATCTTCTACGGCGCCGCCCACCTCGGAGACATGGAGCAGCGCCTCCTCAAAAAAGGCTACAAACTCACCGCCGTCACCTGGCTCAAAGCCTGGGACCTCCCCCACGCCGAGTAGGACCCGCTTCATGGCTCATTCCCCTGCGGACAAAGTCAGTCCCGCAAACTCTCATCTCATCCATTCTTGGAATGGAGCCAGCAGTCGGGGTCGAACCGACGACCTGCGGTTTACAAAACCGCTGCTCTACCACTGAGCTATGCAGGCACGTTTGGGTGGGCACGCATCATAAAACGCCTGCACGGATTCGGCAAATGGATTTACAACCGGATTGATCCGGGGAAAAGATCACCTCCCCGCCCAACCGCATGCTCATCACCAGCTCCTCCAACGAACGCATCAAACACGCCCGCCGCGTGCGCGAGGGCCGTGAGCATGATCTCATCTTCGTCGAAGGAGAGCGCCTCGTGGGCGAATGCATCTCTTCCGGCCTCAGCCTTCACGCCTGCTTCACCTCCGCAGCCCCCTCTCCCGCCCAGCAGGCGCTGCTGGAGCGCCTCTCCTGCCCCGTGCTTCAGCTCTCCGAGTCTGTGCTGGAGTCCCTCGGCGACACCGTGTCCACCCAGGGCATCATCGTCATTGCCGAGCGCCCGCAGCCGGCGCTGGACAGCTTCTTTGCCAGCCCCGCCCCGCTCATCCTCGGGCTGGACCGCATCCAAGACCCCGGAAACTTCGGCACCCTTGTCCGCACTGCTGAGTCTGCCGGCGCCAGCGGCATCTTCTCTTTCGCGGGCTCCACTGACGCCTTTGCTCCCAAAACCCTGCGCAGTTCCATGGGCTCCGCCTTCCGCCTGCCCATCCTGCCAGACGTCTCCGGCCTCGGCGTGCTCGAGACCTGCCGCAGCCGTGGCATCAAAACCGTCGTCGCCACCGGCGAGGCGGAGCTGCTGCATTATGACTACGACTGGCGCCAGCCCACCCTCCTCATCCTCGGGAACGAAGGCCGTGGTGCCAGCGCGGACATCATGCGCGCCTGCGATGCGCGGGTCCGCATTCCCCTGCATGCGCCAGTGGAATCTCTGAACGTGGCGGCGGCGGGTGCGGCGATCTTGTTTGAGGCGGTGAGGCAGCGCGGCTTGCGATAAAGCAAACAGCCCGGCTGGCTTTCACTTTCGGATGGTACGTTGATCCAGGTCGGCTTCGAGAACCTTGCCGATGAGCAGTGTGATCTGAGCCTGGAACCGATCATGAGCGGACGACTCCCCTTGAAGCACCAGCCTGGATCCGTCTTTATCCCCGTCCATGAGTCGCAGGCTCATGGCCTCAAGGCGCTGGTCCATTTTTTTGAAGAGAGCGCCATTTTGAATCACCTCGGAAAGATCTGCGCCTTCCCGCAAGGGCTCCCCCAAAATGAAGGCAAGGAGCGCAGGGCTCATGCGATATTCCCTGGATTCAAACTCGGCATCCTCCATGACCGATCGAATTTGCAGCCGTCCGTCCCGCAGCCTGGTCTTGCAGATGTAAAGCTCGCAGAGATGCTGGATGGAAACGATCAGCGGGCTGTCTTTTGAAAGAACCAGAGGCGTTTCTGAGGAGGCCAAAGTCTTTCTGGCAGCCGCCGACCATTCGACCTTTGCGCTGAGAAACGCTGCCTCCGCGCTCGGAAGAGCTGAAAGGATCCGGTTCAACTCCGTTTCCAGGTCTCCCTTCAAATTGAGCGTTTGTTCCGGCGATGCTGACAAAAGCAAAGCCTCCAAACTGACCTCCTTTGCCCAGCCAGGTTCCGCGAGCAAAAATACCCAGCTAAGAAGCAACAGCGAGCCCAGTGTTTTCATACGGTTTGAGGTGCAAGCTTACGTGACATGACGCCGAACGCCCATGGACCAGCATAGCAAACCCATTCGCATTGCTATCGAAAACTGCGCCTCACAGTTCGAAGGAGAGTCACCCGATCTGCGGCAGCTTCCAGTCCCCGCGGAAAGGCCGTGCGTTCATGAGTGCGTTGGCGGCTTCGTCATTGTGGAAGCTTTCGGACTGCGGGTCCCACACGAGCTTGCGCCTGGCCTTCAGCGCCATGGCGGTGAGTTGAGGCAGTGTGTCTGAGCGAACGGCAGTTTCGATGTCGCAGATGGCGCGCTGCTTGTTTTTGATGGCATCGACAAAGTTGCGGGTGTGCTCGAGGCTGGCGATGAGCTTGATGGGCATGGTGCCCTCCTTGTTGGCGGGATCGCGCAGTATGGCGTCGTCGCTCGCCTTGATGTTGCCTCGCAGGACGTGCACCCAGCCGTTTTCTCCGATGAAGCGTGTGCCGTGGCCGATGTCCATGTTCTTCTCGTTCACAAAGGTGACCGGCGCGGCGTTTGCATACTCCATGCGCACCTTCCACGTCAGCACGGCATCGCAGCCGCCTTTGTCAGGATAGGTGGCCTCCGCCTCCACGCTCACAGGGCCGGTGTCGTCGGTGCCATTGCCCCACTGGGCGATGTCGAGATGATGAATGCCCCAGCAGGAGATCATGCCGAGGGAGAAGTTGGTGATGTTCTCGTGATTGTCGCGCTTGAGCTTGCCTTCATTAAACGTCGTCATCGGCGCAGGCCCCACCCAGCGATCCCAGTCCACGTAGTCTGGCACCGGCTGCTCAGGGAAATCAGGCCCGATCTTTCCGCCGGGCACGCCCACCTGGATCTCCTTCAGCTTTCCAAGGCGGCCGTTCTGCGCGAGCTCGCAGGCCCAGCGAAATTTGAGGTCGCTGCGCTGCTGGGTGCCAAACTGGAACACCACGCCGGTCTTCTTCACCGCCGCGCGCACATGCTTCGACTCCTGCATGGACATGCCCATGGGTTTCTCATGGTAGATGTGCTTGCTATTCAGGATCGCATCTGTGGCGGGGATGCTGTGCCAGTGTACAGGGAGAGCCATGAGCACCGCGTCGATGGACTTGTCGCGGTTCAGCTCGCGGAAATCGCTCATCGTTTTGAGGTCAGCGCTGCCGTAGCGCTCCGCCACCGCCTGCTGCGCGCGCTCGATGTTTTTCCTGTTCACGTCGCAAACGGCGGTCACGCGCACATCGTCATGATTCAAAAACGCCCGCATGTCATGCGTGCCCTGAGCGCCTGCGCCGATGACACCGAGCGTGATCTTGTTGGACGGTGCGGTCTGCGAGCGCAGCACATGGGCTGGCACAAACACCGGGGCGACACCCGTGGCGATGATTTGGGAGAGAAAGGAGCGGCGTGTCTTCATGGCTGGTGGGGCTGGATTCCTCAATGCTACGAAATGCGCGCCTATGTTTTGAAGGACAAACTTTGGGTGGAATCAGACGCCGACATCCGAAACTTGCGCGCGCTCGTTCCCACCTGCACATCTCAGCATGTCAGAAAACTCTTTCGATTTCATCGTCATCGGCGGCGGCAGCGGTGGTTACGCAGCAGCACGCACCGCCCACAGCGCCGGACTGCGTGTAGCGGTGGTGGATGGCGCGGCCGAGCTCGGCGGCCTCTGCATTCTGCGCGGCTGCATGCCCAGCAAGACGCTGATCGAATCCGCCAACCGCCAACTGCACATCCGCCATGCTGCGGAGTTTGGCCTCAAGGCCACCTCCCACGGCGTGGACGTGCGGACCATCCGCGACCGCAAGCGCACGCTGATCGCCGACTTCGCCGGCTACCGCCAGGGCCAGCTTGAGGACGGCCGCTTTGCCCTGCATCGGGGGCACGCGCGTTTCATCGATGCTCATACGCTAGAGGTCACTCCACGCGATGGCTCCTCCACGTACCAGCTCAGCGCCAAGAGTTTTTGCATCGCCACCGGCTCCGAGGTCTTTGTGCCCGATGTGCCCGGCCTCGCCGAAACCGGCTTCTGGACCAGCGATGACGTGCTGGACACCGAGTCTCTGCCCAAATCCATCACCGTGCTCGGCGGTGGCGCCATCGCCCTGGAGATGGCCCATTACCTGGAGGCCATGGGGTGCGCCGTCACGCTCCTTCAGCGCAATGCCCAGCTGCTCACGGGCCTGGATCGCGAATGCAGCGATGTCGTTGCAAAAGCCTACGCTGAGCGCGGCATGAAGATGCACCTTGGCACGCATCTGTGCTCCGTGCAAAAACACGATGGCCGCAAGCGCATCGAGTTCACCCAGGGCGGCCACACCCACGCCATCCTGGTGGATGAAATCCTCCTCGCCATGGGCCGCCAGCCAGCCACGAAGAGCCTCGCTTTGGAGGCCGCGAAAGTCTCGCTGCATAAGACCAAGGTCGTCGTCAATGACCGCATGCAGACCTCCCAGCCGCATATCTTTGCTGCGGGAGATGTGTGCAGCCCACTGGATGTGGTGCACATCGCCATCCAGCAGGGAGAGATCGCTGCGCGCAATGCTGCAAGACTCATCCGAGGCGAAACCGCCGAGGAAACCATCGACTACCGCCTTACGCTTTTCGGCGTCTTCTCGCACCCGCAAGTCGCCGTTGTCGGAGCCACCACGGAAAAGCTGCACGCCCAAAACATCCCCTTCCTGGAGGCCAGCTACCCCTTCAATGACCACGGCAAATCCATGGTGATGGGAGAGATGGCGGGATTTGTGAAGATGCTGGCGCATAAGGAAACCGGCGAGATCCTCGGTGCCTGCGTGGTGGGTCCGGAAGCCACGGAGTTGATCCATGAAGTCGTCATTGCCATGAATTTCCGCTCCACCGTGCAGCAGTTCATGGCCATCCCGCACTACCATCCTACGCTGAGCGAGATCTGGACGTATCCAGCCGAGGAGATCGTGGATCAGATGGCAGAATGAGGTGGCTCTAGCGCAATCCCCGCAGGAAAAGACATAACTCTGGCATAATGAGGCACAGGGTTCGCCCGTTGAGTGGGGAAGCCTCATTCCAACCATGCGCCGTGCCCTCTGCCTCCTGCTGGCCTTCCCTGCCCTCCTGCGGGCGGAGTCTGCCAAACTGAAATACAACCGCGATGTGCGGCCCATTCTCAATGAGAAGTGCTTTCACTGCCACGGCCCGGATGCCGCGCACAGGAAAGGCGACCTCCGCCTGGATCTGCGCGAGGACGCGCTGAAGCCTGCCAAGTCCGGAGACATCGCCTTGGTCCCCGGCCAGCCCGAGAAGAGCCAGCTCATCGCCCGCGTGGAGCTGCCACACGGAGACGATGACGTGATGCCGCCGGACAAGGACGGCAAGCCGCTCACCGCCGAGGAGAAGGCCATCCTGCGCCAGTGGATCAAAGAAGGCGCGGAGTATCAGGGCCACTGGGCTTTCCTCAAGCCCGAGCGCGCACCCGTGCCAAAGATTAAAGATCCCCAATTCACCATCCTCAATCCCATCGACGCCTTCATCGCCGAGCGCCTGCAGGATGAAAAGCTGGCCCCATCTCCCGAAGCCGACCACGCCACGCTGCTGCGCCGTGTGACGCTGGACCTCACGGGCCTGCCACCCACGCTGGAGGAGATCGCTGCGTTTGAAAAAGACACATCTCCGCAGGCCTATGAGAAGGTGGTGGACCGCCTGCTGAAGTCCGAGCACTACGGCGAGCGCATGGCCATGCAGTGGCTGGACTTCGCCCGCTTCGCCGACAGCCACGGCTTTCAGACCGACAGCAGCCGCGCCATGTGGCCCTGGCGCGACTGGGTCATCAAGGCCTTCAACGACAACAAGCGCTTTGATCAGTTCACGCTCGAGCAGATCGGCGGCGACCTGCTGCCCAATGCCTCACGCGATCAAATCGTGGCCACCGGCTTCAACCGCAACCACCGCCTCAATGGCGAAGGCGGCATCATCGCCGAAGAGTGGCGCATTGAGAACATCATCGACCGCGTGGAAACGACCAGCTTCACCTGGCTCGGCCTCACGCTGAACTGCTGCCGCTGCCACGACCACAAATACGATCCCTTCACGCAAAAGGACTTTTACTCCCTCTTCGCTTTCTTCAACAACATCACCGAGAGCGGCACCATTCAAGGCACCTCCAATCGCAGCGGCGGCAACTCCGATCCCGTCATCTCCGTGCCAGACTCCGAGGAGGAAAAGCAGCTCGCGCTCATTCGCAAAAAGATCGAAGCCGCCCAGTCCAAAGTCACCGAGACCCAGCTCCAGCTCCCCAATCTCGTCGCCAGTTGGGAGGCGGACATGGAAAATCCCGAAGCCGCGAAAAAGCCCATGTGGGAAGTGCTTCCCATCACTGAAGCCAAATCCCAGGGCAAAGCCTCTCTGCGCAAGCTGCCCGATGCCTCATGGATCGCCGGTGGGCGCAATCCAGACTCCGACATCTACACCCTCACCGCCCCGCTCGCCGAGGGCAGCTTCACCGGCCTGCTGCTGGAGGCGCTGCCGGATCCCACGCTGCCGAATCAAAGCCTGGGCCGCGCCACGAATGGAAATTTTGTGCTCACCGGCATCGAGGCCACGCTCAGCGCTCCCACTTTGAAGCAGCCGGTGAAAATCACCTTTGCCCGCGCCGAGGCCGACTACGCGCAAAAAGGCTACGATGTGAAGCTGCTGCTCGACAAAGATCCCAAGAACGGCTGGGCCATCGACGGCAACGACCCGCAGAAGCGCGTGGAGCGCAATGCCATGTTCATCGTGGAGAAAGCCGTGCGCGTACCTGCCGGTGCCACGCTCACTGTGCGCCTGCTGCAGCAGTCCAGATTTGCCGGTCACAATGTCGGCCGCTTCCGTCTTTCTACCACCGATGCCGAGCCCACGCTCGCCAGCCTCGACGGCACCGGCGGCCCGCCTGCCGCCGTGCTGGCCATCATGAAAACTCCCACCGAAAACCGCGCGCCGCAGCAGCGCAGCGAGCTGGAGAAATACTTCCGCGCCAGTGTGGACAGCCCCCTGCGAGATGCCGACTACGCGCTTGCCGCCGCCAAGGCGGAGCTGGAGAAATACGAGCGCACCGTCCCCTCCGTGATGGTGATGAAGGAAGGCCCCGTGCGCGATGCCTTTGTGCTGAAACGCGGCGAGTATGACAAGCCCGGCGACAAGGTCAGCATGACCACGCCCGCCGTGCTGCCGCCCATGCCGAAAAACGCGCCGCCAAACCGCCTCGGCCTGGCGCAGTGGATTGTGTCCCCGGAGAATCCCCTTACCGCGCGGGTGTGGGTGAATCGTGCGTGGGAGAAATTTTTCGGCTACGGTTTGTGCAAATCTTCGGAGAACCTCGGCACGCAGTCGGAGTATCCCGTGCATCCAGAGCTGCTCGACTGGCTGGCCACCGAGTTCATCCGCTGCGGCTGGGACATGAAGGCCATGCAAAAGCTCATCGTCATGAGCGCCACCTATCGCCAGTCGTCCAAGCTCACTCCCGCACTGCTGGAGAAAGATCCTGAGAACCGCCTCCTCGCACGCGGCCCGCGCTTCCGCCTTCCTGGTGAGGTCGTGCGCGATCAGGCGCTCGCCATCGCCGGACTGCTGGTGCCGAAAATCGGCGGCCCCAGTGTGAAGCCCTACATGCCCGAAGGCGTGTGGGATGAAACGAGCAAATACGGCGACCTGCGCGGCTACAAGGCGGACACCGGCGAGGGACTCTACCGCCGCAGCTTCTACACCATCTGGAAGCGCACTGCCGCACCGCCCACCATGCTGCTCTTTGATGCGCCCACGCGCGAGATCTGCACCGTCAAACGCAGCCGCACCAACACCCCGCTGCAGGCGCTCTCCCTGCTCAATGAGATCACCTTTGTGGAGGCCGCGCGCGCCTTGGCCCAGCAGATGATGCAGCACGGCGGCACCACACCGGAGCAGCGCATCGCCTACGGCTACCAGCGCGCCACTGGGCGCAGCATCGAGCCCGCCGCGCTCAAGCAGCTCATAGGAGGTGTGCAGAAGCGCATCTCCGAATTCCAGGCCAAACCCGCCGAAGCCACCGCCCTCATCGCCCAGGGCACCACCAAGGCAGATGCCTCGCTCAATCCCGCCGAACTCGCCGCCTACACCACCACGGCCTCAGTGCTTCTCAACCTCGACCGTGTCATCACCCGCGACTGAGAAACAATGAACATTGAACACTCAACATTGAACATTGAATGACCAGACCGGAGAGAGCCATAAATGGAAATGGGCGTGAAAAACCCAGGTATGATTTGGAAGAGCGGCTGCTTGATTATGCGGCGTCGATCATCCTGTTCACCGAGAGCATGCTCAAGACGGAAGCCGCACGGCACATTGCCGGTCAATTGCTGCGTTCAGGCACAGCCCCGCTTGGACATCAAGGCGAGGCAGTGTCAGCGGAATCCCCCAAGGACTTCATTCACAAAATGAAAGTCGGCCTCAAAGAACTCCGCGAATCCCTCCGCTGGCTCAAGCTTTCTGTCCGCGTCCCCCTCATCAAACACACAGACACCGCCCTCCCGATCATCGACGAAACCGAACAGCTCATCCGCATCTTCGTCGCCAGCATCCGAACAGCCAAATCCAACTCGGTTCGGGCCAGCAATTCCTGATTCTTTACGAGCTCCTTTCCATCTCCACTCAACGTTCGATGTTGAACGTTCATGGTTCAATGCTTTCACCATTTCCTCCAATGTCCCCGCGCAACGCCCATTCAATGTTCAATGTTGAACGTTCAATGTTCAATGTTCAAGACCGGCTCAACCGCCGCATCTTTCTCAAGAACTCCTCCTCCGCCATCGGTGCAGCGGCTCTCGGTTCTCTGCTGCACGATGAAGCCCGCGCTGCATCGCCTGCGCGCTTCTTCCCCAACTTTGCGCCGAAGGCCAAGCGCATCATCTACCTTTTCCAGTCTGGCGCGCCGTCACAGCTGGATCTCTTTGATCCCAAGCCGCAGATGGAAAAGCACCGTGCCGAGGATCTGCCCGCCAGCATCCGCCAGGGCCAGCGCCTCACCACCATGACCTCGGGGCAGAAGGCCTTCCCTGTCGCGCCTTCCATCTTCAAATTTGCGCAGCATGGCCAGGGCGGCATCTGGCTGAGCGAACTGTGGCCGCATCTCTCCACCGTGGCGGACGAGATGTGCGTCATCCGCTCCATGTTCACGGAGGCCATCAATCACGATCCCGCCATCACCTTCTGCCAGACGGGCTCTCAGCTCGCAGGTCGCCCCAGCATCGGCGCGTGGCTCAGCTACGGCCTCGGCAGCGCCAATCACGACCTGCCCGCCTATGTCGTCATGACCTCCTTCGGCACCGGCCGCCGCGATGACCAGCCGCTCTACGACCGCCTCTGGGGCAGCGGCTTCCTGCCCACGCAGCATCAGGGCGTGCGCTTCCGCAATTCAGGCGACCCCGTTCTCTATCTCTCCAATCCCGCCGGCGTGGACCGCCCCATGCGCCGCCAGATGCTCGATGAACTGGCCGCTCTGAATCAGCGCGACTTCGAATCCTTTGGCGATCCCGAAACCGCCGCGCGCATCTCGCAGTATGAAATGGCATTTCGTATGCAGATGAGCGTGCCTGATCTGGTGGACACCTCCAAGGAACCCCAGCACGTGCTCGACAGCTACGGCCCCGATGTCAAAAAGCCCGGCACCTATGCCGCGAACTGCCTCCTCGCGCGTCGTCTGGCCGAGCGCGATGTGCGCTGCATCCAGCTCTTCCACATGGGCTGGGATCACCACGGCGGCCTGCCCAATGCCATCCGCGGCCAGTGCCGCGACACCGACCAGCCCACCACCGCACTCATCAAAGACCTGAAACAGCGCGGCCTGCTGGACGACACCCTCATCGTCTGGGGCGGCGAATTTGGCCGCACCATCTACTCCCAGGGCACCCTCACCGCTACGAACTACGGTCGCGACCACCACCCCCGCTGCTACTCCCTCTTCATGGCCGGAGCTGGAGTCAAAAAAGGCACCACCTACGGCGAAACGGATGACTACAGCTACAACATCGTCCGCGATCCCGTCCACGTGCACGACCTCAATGCCACCCTCATGCACCTCCTCGGCATCAATCACGAGCGCCTCAACTACAAGTTCCAGGGCCTCGACATGCGGCTGACGGGCATCGCGGGCAATGTGGTGAAGGGGGTGCTGGCTTAGCCATCCCAAATCATCCGCCGCAGGCTGCAGTAGCACCGGCAATCCTGCCCGTGGCGAGCGCGTTCTTTGCGGACAGGATTGCCCGCGCTACCCATCCTTCCTCTCCCGCTGCCTTGCCCGAAACTCCCCCGGCCCGCACCCGACCTGCCGTGCAAACATGCGGCTGAAGTAGTGCCGGTTGGGGAAGCCGAACTCCACGGCGATTTGATCAATCGTCTTGTCCGTCAGCGCCAGCGCCTCGCCTGCCAGCCGCAGGCGAGTGCTCAGCACATACGCCGCAGGTGTCTGCCCCAGGTGCTCGCGAAAGGCGCGGATAAAGCGCTCCACGCTCATGCCTGCGCGCTCTGCTAAAAACGGATTCGTCAGCCGGCTGTGCGGCGCACGTGCGATGAAGGCCAGCACCTCCGCGATCCTCTCCGGCAATGCCGGTGGTGCGTCGGTCTCCAGCGTGGCAAAGACGGTGTGCAGCAGCGCCGCACTGAGATGATGCAGGCGGTGATCCCTTAGCTCCGTCTGCGGCTGCCGATGCGTAGCCACGAGTTGCCTGAGCATCGGCCGTAGCGCGTCATCCACCGCGATGACGATCGGCTCCGGCACCATCTTCACGCCAGGCCGCGCTGTGGTGAAGTGCAGCCAGAAGTGGCTGCACTTCACCGGCCCGCAGCAGTCAAAGACCGTGTCCGCCGGAATGAGCACCGCGCACTGCGGCCCCAGCGGGATCTTACGCCCTTGAAAGAGCAGATGACACCCCGGCTTAGGATTGTGGTAAAAGCGCCAGAAAGGCGAGTCCACGCCCTGGTGGTTCCAGTTCTCCAGCGCTGGCTGGTAGCCGCTCTCATGGATCAGAAACGGCGTCCACCCCGACTGCGCCACACGCGCCAGATCCACGCCCCACGGCGTGGTGTAGTTCATGTATTTGCGGCGTGCTGGCATGCGAGGTCGGAATGGAATCAGATACGCTACATCAGTCTCACTTCACCCAGTTTCTGCCATTTCAGCCGCAGAATAAGACATAAATCATCCATAAAGAGGCACAGCCCTGCGGCGTTAGTTTAGCAGCTCTCTCTGCATCTCCCTGTCTGATTGTCTGATAGTCCCCTTGTCTTTCCCCATGCATCCCCGGCTTACCATCCTCGTCCTCACCTTCCCCGCCCTGCTCTCCGCAGCCGCGCCCGCCAAGAAGGTGAAGTTCAACCGCGATGTGCGGCCCATCCTCTCGGACAAATGCTTCTTCTGCCACGGCCCCGACCCCAAGAAGCGCGAGGCCGATCTCCGCCTGGATGAGCGGGAAGCCGCCGTGCAGGCCAAGGCCTTCATCCCCGGCAAGGCAGACATGAGCGAGATCATCCAGCGCATCCTCACCACCGATGCCGATGACCACATGCCGCCCGCCAAGTCCAAGCTCGGCGATCTCACCGCCGAGGAGACCGCCATCTTGAAACAATGGATCAATGAAGGCGCGGAATACGAGGCCCACTGGTCCTTCATCCCGCTCAAGCCAGACGCCTCCAATCAACGCAGCATCGACGACATCGTCAGCACCGAACTCGCCGAACAAAACCTCAAACTCCAGCCCGAAGCCGCCCCTGAAACCCTCATCCGCCGCCTCACCTTCGACCTCACCGGCCTGCCACCCACCCCCGAAGAAATCAGCGCCTTCGTCACCGCCCATCAGTTCGATTCAGCATCCAGCATCAAGAATCTAGTCACTCGCCTCCTCGCCTCCCCGCACTATGGCGAGCGCATGGCTGTGGACTGGCTGGATGTGGCACGCTACGCCGACAGCTACGGCTTCCAGGTGGACCGCGAGCGCGAGGTCTGGCCCTGGCGCGACTGGGTGGTGAAGTCCTACAACCAGAACCTGCCCTTCGACAAGTTCATCACCTGGCAGCTCGCGGGCGATCTCCTGCCCAATCCCACCGATGAGCAGATCATGGCCACCGCCTTCAACCGCCTGCACCAGCAGGAAAGCGAAGGCGGCAGCGTCGAGGAAGAGTACCGCGTGGAATACGTGGCCGACCGCGTGCAGACCGTCGCCACCACCTTCCTCGGCCTCACCTTCGAGTGCTCGCGCTGCCATGATCACAAGTATGACCCCGTCACGCAGAAGGACTACTACGGACTCTTCTCCATGCTGCAAAACATCGACGAAGCAGGCCTCTATTCCTTCTTCACCCCATCTCCGCCCACACCTGCAATGATGATGATGGACGCGCCCACCAAAGAGAAGCTGGCCGCCCTAAACGCCAAAGTCATCACCCTCGAAAAGCAACTAAGTGATGCGGGCACTCCTGCCCGCAATGCGCTCCAAATGCAGGCAGGAGTGCCCGCATCACTGGACGGCCAGATCGCGCACTTCACGTTTGATGAGGTTAAGGGCAACAAGCTCGCCGACTCACTCCATCCAGCCCCGCCCCCTGCACCTCCGCAGCCAAAGCCTGTGGCTGATGCGAAGGACAAAACACCCGCCCAGAAAAAGAAAGACGCCAAAGCCCCGCCTCCCGGCCCCGAAGCCATCCTCAAGGGCGAAAACAAACTCGTCACCGGCAAGATCGGCAACGCCATCCAGTTCACCGGCGACGACGCCGTGGACACACCGCTCGGAAACTTCCAGCGTCATGATCCCTTCAGCATCTCACTCTGGCTTCAGACACCCGATGAAAAACAGCGCGCAGTCGTCCTGCACCGCTCTCAGGCATGGACAGACGCCGCCAGCCGCGGCTATGAGCTGCTCATTGAGGAGGGCCGCATCAAGTGGTCGCTCATTCACTTCTGGCCCGGCAATGCCATCTCCATCCGCACCCAGGCCAAGGTGCCGCTCAAGGAATGGACCCATGTCATCGTCACCAATGACGGCAGCAGCCGTGCCTCCGGCCTCAAGATCTACATCAATGGCAAACTGGCGCAGGTGGACGTCATCAAAGACCACCTCACCAAGAACATTACCGGCGGCGGCCATGACCACATCAGCCTCGGCGAGCGCATGCGCGACCGTGGTTTCAAAGACGGCCTCGTGGACGATCTGCGCATCTTCGACCGCGACCTCTCGCTGCCCTTTGATGCCAAACTGCAACCGCTGCTCGCCGAACTCAAAGCCGCACGCGCCGAGGTCACCGCCTTTGCCGATGCACAGAAGGAGATCATGGTCATGCAAGAGCTGCCGCAGCCCAAGAAGGCCTACATCCTCACGCGAGGCGAGTATGACAAACGCGCCGAGGAAGTCGGCCCCGCCACTCCCACTTTCCTGCCGCCGATGCCCGCCAAGGCACCGAAGAACCGCCTCGGCTACGCACAGTGGCTCACCGCGCCAAATCATCCGCTGACTGCACGCGTGACTGTGAACCGCATCTGGCTCAGCCTCTTTGGCCGCGGCCTCGTCAAGACCACCGAAGACTTCGGCAGCCAGGGCGAGCGGCCTTTGTATCCCGAGCTTCTCGACCACCTTGCGCTCAAGTTCATTCAGAGTGGCTGGAATGTGAAGGCGCTGATTCAGGAGATCGTGACCAGCAAAGTATATCTCCAGCAGAGCATCGCCGATGCGAAAACGATGGCCGACGATCCCGAGAACCAATGGCTCGCACGCGGCCCGCACTTCCGCCTGCCCGCCGAGATGATCCGCGACAACGCCCTCGCCGCCTCCGGCCTGCTCAAGCTCACCATGGGCGGCGCACCCGTCTATCCTTATGAAATGACCGAGGCCTTCAAGCCCATGGGCCCCAGCGCAGGAGATGCTGTGTATCGCCGCAGCCTCTACACCAACTGGCGCCGCACCAGCCCGCCCCCCGCCATGGTCGCCTTCGATGCCCCACGCCGCGCCGTCTGCATCTCCAAACGCGAACGCACCGACTCCCCGCTGCAAGCCCTCATCCTCCTCAACGGTGTGCAATACGTCGAAGCCGCCCGCGTCCTTGGCGAAAAGCTGCATCAAGAAACCAAAGGCGACCTCCCCCAGATGATCGAGCAAGGTTTCCTCCGCTGCCTCAGCCGCAAACCCGACCCCAAAGAAATCCAGATCTGCACCCAGCTCTACAACGAACAGCTCACCCACTTCAAAGCCCACCCCAAAGAAGCCGAAGAACTCCTCAAAACCGGCAACGCCAAACACAACACCTCCATCCCCCTCCCCCAATCCGCCGCCGCAGCCGTGCTGGCCCAGGCCCTCCTGAACCACGACGCCTGCGTGGTTAAACGTTAACCAATTCAATCCGATGAATGATTCATCCCTCATGTTTGACCGCCGCACCCTCCTCAATCGCTTTGGCATGGGCCTCGGCGGCATCGCTTTGAATGAGCTTCTTGCCCAGGGCTCGGAGCCTGCGGACCATGGTGTGCTCGGAGGCACGCACTTTGCGCCGAAGGCGAAGCGCATCATCTACCTCTTCATGTCCGGCGGTCCCTCGCATCTGGACCTCTTCGACTACAAGCCCCTCCTCAACAAACGCCACGGAGAGCAGCTTCCCGATTCTGTGCGCGGCACTCAGCGGCTCACGGGGATGTCTGGAAACCAGTCGTCCATTCCGATGGTGGGCTCTCCCTTCAAGTTCACCCAGCATGGGCAGGCAGGCGGCTGGTTCAGCGAGCTGCTGCCGCACACCGCCAGCATCGCGGACGACATCTGCGTCGCGCGCTCCATGTTCACCGAGTCCATCAATCACGGCCCCGGCGTCACCTTCTTCCAGACCGGCACCCAGATCCCCGGACGTCCCAGCTTCGGCTCCTGGCTCAGTTACGGCCTCGGCGCAGAAAATGCCAATCTGCCCTCCTTCACCGTGCTTATCACCAAGGGCAAAGGCGGCCAGCCACTGGGCTCACACCTCTGGGGCAGTGGCTTCCTGCCGACCAAGCACCAAGGCGTACTCTTCCGCGCGGCGAAGGATCCGGTGCTGTATCTTGGCAATCCTGCGGGCGTGAGCGCCGACAGCCGCAGGCTGATGCTGGACCGGCTCAAGGAGTTGCACGAGCACCAGTTCGCCGGCACACCCGATGCCGAAATCCAGAACCGCATCGACCACTACGAGATGGCCTTCCGCATGCAGACCAGCATCCCGGAAGTGACCGACCTCAGCGACGAGCCGCAGCACATTCTCGACAGCTACGGCCCGGATGTGAAAACCCCCGGCACCTTTGCCGCGAACTGCCTGCAGGCGCGACGCCTCGCCGAGAAAGGCGTTCGCTTCATCCAGCTCTACCACCAAGACTGGGACCACCACGGCGGCCTGCCCGGTGCCCTGCCAAAACTCTGCAAAGAAACCGACCAGCCCGCCGCAGCTCTCATCAAGGACCTCAAGCAGCGCGGTCTGCTCGAAGACACCCTCGTCGTCTGGGGCGGCGAATTCGGCCGCACCGCCTACTGCCAAGGCAAGATCAGCACCAACTTCGGCCGCGACCACCACCCGCGCTGCTTCAGCGCCTGGTTTGCCGGTGGCGGCATCAAGGCAGGCTCCGTGTATGGCGAGACCGACGACTTTGGCTACAACACCGTCAAAGACGGCCTCCACATCCACGACTTCCACGCCACCCTCATGCACCTCCTCGGCATCGACCACGAGCGCCTGACGTACAAATTCCAAGGCCGCCGCTACCGCCTCACCGACATCCACGGAAAGGTGCAGAAAGGGCTGCTGGCTTAACGGTGAGGAAGGGCCACTGAGACGGTTGCGCTGCGGTCAGAACGCGTGTTCATTGCCCATCCCCTTTCATGAGCCAAGCCCGCACCGCCAAACAGCACCGCAAAACCGCCGAGACGGACATTGAGATCGAGCTCAATGTCGATGGTTCCGGCAAATCGAAGATCGACACTGGAGTGCCGTTCTTTGACCACATGCTCACGCTGTTCAGCAAACACGGCCTCTTTGACCTCAATGTGAAGGTAGTGGGAGACATCGAGGTGGACTACCACCACACCGTCGAGGACACCGGCATCGTCCTGGGCAACTGCTTCCGCGAAGCCCTGGGCAACAAGGCCGGCATCACGCGCTACGGCTTCTTCCTTCTGCCCATGGATGAAACCCTGGCCGAAGTGGCCATGGACCTCAGCGGCCGTGCCTTCCTGAGCTACCACGCGCCTGAGCGTGTCGAGGCCATCGGTGGTGTGAACCGCTTCAGCTACCAGCTCGTGGAGGAGTTTCTCCGCGCTTTCTCCTCCAGCCTGCTGGCCACCCTCCACGTCGAGATCCGCCGTGGGCGTGATGCTCACCACATGGCCGAGGCCATCTTCAAAGGCCTGGCCCGCGCACTCGATGCCGCGACCAAGCTCGATCCCCGCGTCACTGGCATCCCTAGCACGAAAGACGTCCTGTGATGAAACTTGGAGTGCTTGATTACGGCGGCGGAAACCTCCGCAGCGTGCTGAACGCCTTTGATGCGATCGACGCCCACGCCAACCTCGTCACCAAACCGGAAGACTTCGAGAACATCGACGTCCTCGTCTTCCCCGGCCAGGGCGCGTTTGGCGACTCCATCCGCATCCTCAAAGAAACCGGCCTGTGGGAGCCCCTGCAAGCATGGCTCAAGGCGGAAAAGCCCTACCTCGGCATCTGCCTGGGCTACCAGCTCCTGTTTGAAAGCAGCGAGGAATCCCCCGGCGTGGAAGGCCTCTGCGTGGCCAAGGGCCAGGTCAAAAAGTTCGATCCCGCCAGCGGTCTCAAGATCCCGCACATGGGCTGGAACGTGGCCCAGTGGGAGCCCGCACAGGCCGCCGTCTGGCAGGGCCTGCCCAACCCCACGTACATCTATTTCGTGCACTCCTACTACCCGGACGTGCAGGATGAATCCCTCGCGCTGTGCCGCACGGACTACGGCGTCAGCTTCATCAGCGGCATCGCCAAAAAGAACCTCGTCGCCGTGCAGTTTCACCCCGAGAAGAGCCAGGAGGCGGGACTCACCCTGCTGCGAAATTCCCTTCAGGTGCTCAAAGCACACATCGAGTAATCACACGCCGCAATGCTACTGCATCTGCGCCGCAATGCTGCGGATGGTCGCCTGATCATCCGCACAGAGGCGTGAAAAGGGCACATCAAAGACCCTCCCGTCCGAGCGTTTGAAGCGGCCGGTGTCTCTGGCAGGTGTGGTAAAGCCCTCCAGCGAAGCCCTCATCACACGGCCAGTGGAGTCTTTCCAGTCACGCATGGACGTGGGCAGGGTGGGCTCTACATCTGAAGATGCCAGGGCAAGTATGCTGCCAGTCAACGATTTCAGCGTGGGCAGCGCCACACCCGGTGCCTGCGGCTCAAAGCAACGTTCAAGACGAGCCAGCCCTTCCTTGTCGGAGTAACGCTGCTCGATTCCATCCTCCCAGTTCTCACTCTGCATATTTGCAGCAATTGCCCTGGCATTCAGCACCGGCCCCTCCACCACGGCATGATACCTGGAAGCCCCGCGCACCCCCACCACCACGCGCTGCGGCACTGGTGCCAGCAGCGCAGCCTGCTTGCAGGCTATTGTCCACGCCAGGCCCACCATATACCGCTTTGCCGCCTCATCAAAATTCCGAAGGTCTGGAACATGAAGCATGAAGGCACACGAGTCAGGAGTGATCCGGCAGTAGCTCAGAAGCTTGTCATTGGAGGAACCGAAGAAAGAAGCCTTTTCTGACTGCTGCACGCCCACATTACGCTCCCTCTGGACCTTGTCGGAAAAAACCGTCGCCAGCATTTCAGCCGTGGGGGTGTTTCCAAAGCCGGTCTTTCCATTACTGGTGTCGATCATCCGGTTGGCCTCCATGCAGGCTGTCTGAGCTGGAGAAGCAGACGCCAGTGACAGACGTCTCACGAAGCCCATCACTGGAGTGATGAAGGATGTCACGGTCAGCACAGAGGCCAACACAACAGTCAGCACCGCCCAAGGCTTCGGCGAGATGAAGAACAGAGAGTGTGACACATGTTCCACCACCGGCCTTTGGGTGGCCGCATCCAGGTACATCCTCTTTCTCGGCCTGCCGATGGTTTTTTCATACCCCCAGATGGCCAGCGCCGCGCCCCAGGCACTGGCCGGCGTCACCAGCCGTCCAAGCAGTTCCAACTGAGTCACCCCATGGAGATACCAAGCCGCGCCCCCCAAGACCAAAGCCCCAAGGATGCCAAAAGCCGCAATTAAAAAGCCATGTCCTTTCCAGATAAGCATGGCCGCCTCATAACATAAAACCGCCCTCCATCTAATTATTTTTTATATTCACCATCAATATTTGCCCACCTTGAATCATCCCGTGACAAATTAGCCATAGGCATATAGCCAGCGCAGACGAAACGAACCCGTTTTCGAACAGGCCACCACGGAGCAACACACCCTTCAGGCCACCTTTTTTAACAATCATATGCCAGCATTCAAAGGTGCCTCTTCTGGCAATGCCGCCAGCTTCGCTGGTGCTGTCTGAGACCAGCCTTTGAAAACACCTCACCATTGCCTGAGAGTGCAGAGAGATGGCTGGCAAACTCCCAGCCCGTTGCACTTGCCTACTGCTTGCCGTCTTTTTCCTCCACCTCACCCTCCGCCGGCAGGTCCGGCAGCGGGGGCGGCAGATTGTCGATGATGTTCAGCAGCGGCACGCCGCGCTCCACCGTCTTGTCCAGGCGGAAGTAAAGGTGCGGGCTGTTGCGCAGCTTCACACGCTTGTAGAGGTCCCGCTGCAGGTGCCCGCGGGCCTTGTTCAGTTTTTCGATCGCGGCCTCCTGCTGGTGCGGCTTGCCCAGCACCCCCACGTACACAAAGCACTGCTTCATGTCCGGCGTCACGCTCACCTCATGGATCGTCACCAAGCAGTTCTCGATCCGGAAATCCTTCTCGATGATCATGCCCAGCTCACGCCGGATCAGCTCACAGACTTTTTCGACTCGGAGGGACATTAGAGAGTTTGGGCGATCTTCTCGAGTTCGTAGCACTCGATGACGTCGTTTTCTTCGTAGTCGCTGAAGCCGGAGAGCTTGATGCCGCACTCCAGGCCGTTGCGCACTTCGCCCACTTCATCCTGGAAGCGGCGCAGCGTTTCAAAGCCGCCGTCATACACAGCCTGGCCGTCACGCAGCACGCGTGCGCGCTGCTTGCGCTGCATCACGCCATCGGTGACCACCGAGCCGCCCACAAAACCCTTGTGCACCTTGAAGACCTGCTTCACGCGGGCGTGGCCCAGGATCTTCTCGCGCGTGATCGGGTCCAGAAGGCCCGCCATCGCTTCCTTCACCTGGTCGATCAGTTCGTAGATGATGGAGTAGAGCTTGATCTGCACCGTCTCGCGCTTCGCCACGGTGAGGGCCTTGTTCTCGACCTTCACGTTGAAGCCCAGGATGATGGCGTCCGACGCGCTGGCCAGGAGAACATCGCTCTCGTTGATGGCGCCCACTTCCTTGTGCAGGATGTCCAGGTTGCACTTGTCGCTCTGGATGTCGGTAAGGCACTTGGCCACAGCCTCCACAGAGCCCTGCACGTCGCACTTGAGGACGATCTTGAGGGCCTTCTTGTTGCTGTCCTCGATGCTGGCAAACAGATGCTCCAGCGTGGAGCGGCGCGGCACGCTGAGCTTCTTCTGGCGGATCTCCTCCAGGCGCTCCTCGCTGAGCTTTTTCACATCGCGCTCGTTGTTCATCACCACCACTTCATCGCCCACATGCGGCATGTCACTGAAGCCGATGACCTCGCACGGCATGCCGGGAAGCACCTCCTTGATGGCCTCGCCGCGGTCGTTGATCAGCGCCTTCACCTTGCCCCAGTAAGGGCCGCAGATGAATGGCTGGCCCACCTTCAACGTGCCCTGGCCGATAATGACCGTGGCCACAGGCCCCTTGCCCGCCACCATCGAGGATTCGATGACAGTGGCGCGCGGTGACGCTTTCGGGTCCGCCTTGAGCTCCAGAACTTCGGCCTGCAGGCTCATGGTTTCCAGCAGGTTGTCCAGGCCCAGGCCTGTGCGTGCGGAGACCTCCATGCACTCGATCTCGCCACCCCAGTCCACCGGCGCCAAGCCAATGTCCTGCAGCTGGCTCTTCACCCGCATCACGTTCGCCGTGGGCAGGTCACATTTGTTGATGGCCACCATCAGCTGCACGCCGGCAGCCTTGGCATGGCTGAGAGCTTCCTTGGTCTGGGGCATGATGCCGTCGTCTGCGGCCACCACCAGCACCACGATGTCCGTCACGTTCGCACCGCGCGCACGCATGGCGGAGAAAGCCGCATGGCCGGGGGTGTCGATGAAGGTGATCGGCCTGCCGTCATGGAAAATGCAATATGCACCGATGTGCTGCGTGATGCCGCCCGCCTCTCCGGCGGTCACGTGCGTCTTGCGCAGGGCGTCCAGGAGGGAGGTCTTGCCGTGGTCCACGTGGCCCATGAAGGTGATGATCGGAGCGCGCAGCTGCAGCTTCTCCTGCTCCACCTCCTCCACCACCTGTGCCACAGGCTCCACAATGACTTCTTCCACTTTGTGCACGCCCGCGCCTTTTTCGCGCTTTTCGCGCTCCAGCTTGAAGCCGTGCTTCTCACAGATCTTCTCCGCGATCTCGATGTCCACCGCCTTGTCAGCGCTGGCGAAAACCTTGAAGGCGATGAGGTCCGAAATGATCTTGAAGGGCTTGAGGCCCATCTTGTCCGCCAGATCCTTGACGATGATCGGGGGCTTCAGATGGATGATCTTCTCACCGTTTTCGCCCATTTCAAACTCCGGCACGGGCACCTCCGTGGGCGGTGCGTGCACGATCGGCACGATGGGCTTCGGCGCAGGCGGCTCCTCCTTCAGCAGGGAGATCGGCGGCAGGGCGCTCTGCTGCACAGACTCCTCCACAGGGCGGCGGCGCTTTGGCTTCTCGCTCTCTTCAAAGAGATTCAGCGCGGCGGCTTTGCGCTCATCCAGCGTCGGCTTGGCCGGGGCTGCCGGCTCGGGGGCCGGGGCGGGTGCGGGCTCTGCGACCTTCTTGGTGGCACCCAGCGGCGGCAGGGAGGTCTCCTTCAGCGGGCCGCGGCTTCTTGGCTTCTTTTCCTCGATCAATGACAACACCTTCCCTTTCGTCTCCTGGGCGGAAGTGGTGCTGTCTTCAGGCTGCACCTCACCGACAGCGTCGTCGGTGTGGGGCTTGCTCTTTTTCGATGATGAGGGCTTGCTGGGAGGCATGAGAGGCTGGGATCGGGCGAGCGGCGGCGTGAGAGTCGGGCTGGTCTGAGGTTTGTGGTTGTTTAAAAAGTGTGTTCATGGCGGCACAGGGGCTGGCTCCTACACGGGAGCAGAAGCATGTGCTGCGGCTTTGTCGAAAATCTGCTGTGCCAGGCCGGTGTCTCCGTCCAGCACCTCGGCGATGTCGCTCACCTCCACGCCGGTGGCCAGCGTGTTGAGGTCGCCCATGCCGCCCTGAGTGAGCTTGCGTGCTACATCCTCGGAGATGCCCAGGGCATCCACCAGATGGTGCACGGCGCTTCCCATCTGGCCTTCAAAGACCTCGGACGCGTGCTCGTCTTTCTCGATGATCAGATCCATCCCCACCAGGCGGGAGGTCAGGCGGGCGTTCTGTCCGCGACGACCGATGGCCTTGGAAAGGTCTTCCTCGCTCACCGTCAGGCGTGCCTGCTTCTTGTCTGGGCTCACGTGAATGGAGATGACCTTGATCGGCTTCAGCGCCTCGCGCACAAATTCAGCCGGGTCGGACTTCCAGCGGATGATGTCCACCTTCTCATTGTTCAGCTCGCGAACGATATTCTTCACGCGTGCCCCACGCAGGCCCACGCAGGCACCCACAGGGTCCACCTTCTCATCAGCGCTGTGCACCGCCACCTTCGTGCGGTAGCCGGCCTCACGGGCGATGCTGGCGATCTCCACCGTGCGGTCTCCGATCTCGCTCACTTCAAACTCAAACAGGCGGCGCACAAAGTTCGGGTGTGCACGGGAGAGTACGATCTCCGGCCCGCGTCCGCTGTCCTTTTCCACGGCCTTCACGTAGAAGCGCATGCGGTCCCCCGGAGTGTAGTCCTCCGTGGCCACGCGCTCCTTGGAGGTCATGACGCCTTCAAACTTGCCCAGGTCCACCACCACGTCCGACTTTTCAAAACGGCGCACCACGCCACTGACCACATCGCCCGTACGGTCCTTGAATTCCTCGTAGAGGTTCTCCTTTTCGGCCATGCGCAGGCGCTGCAGCATCGTCTGCTTCGCCGTCTGCGCGGCGATGCGGCCCATGTTGTTAGGAGTCACTTCGACCTCGATCTCGTCGCCGAGTACGGCGGTCTTCTTGAAGCGCTTGGCCAGCGCCAGCGGCAGCTCCTCCCAGCGGTTCGCGACAGTCTCCACCGCGATCAGCTTCGCAAACGCCTTGATCGTCCCCTTGTCGGGATCGATGTCGATGCGCAGTTCGCGAGCAGGACCAATGCTCTTTTTGGAAGCGGCCAGCAATGCCTGTGACAGGGCCTCGACCATCTTGAGACGGTCGATTCCTTTCTCTTTCTCGTAGTAATCGAAAAGGGCTTTGAGTTCGCTGATCATATGAAAATCTTGATTCTACCAGACAAAAAAGAGCGGGGACGGGCCCCACTCTCGCCGTAAAAAAACGCTTATTCTGTCCGAGAAGAGGCTGATCATAGAGGAGCGCCACAAATCAGCAACCAAAAAAATCACCCCTCTCTCCGCCGTTTTCTCAGGCGTTTTACCCTTCCGCCGCCCGCCCTGCCACCTCAACGTCAGCGCCCTGCCCACACCCCCGTCCCACACCGCCACCAAGCCTCACAGGATCAGCACCCCACGGATGCCAACTCCAGATTCAGACCAGACACCTCATAATATCTTACCTTAAATCCAAGTAAGATTACACTCCACTCCCAGTCCCACATCAGAGCTGAATCCACCTTCTCCAGAAGTTTCCCACCGCTCCCGACGTTCACCCCAGATGCGCCAACCACTCGCCGCCCTGCTCTCGTTCCTCGCCCTTTCGCTTTCCTCCTTCGCCGCCCCTGCGCAGCCCAACATCGTCGTCATTTTCATGGACGACATGGGCTACGCGGATGTGAGCTGCTTTGGCGCACAGGGTTACCAGACGCCAAACATCGACAAACTGGCCGCCGAGGGCCGCAAGTTTACCAATTTCCACGTGGCCCAGCCCGTGTGCAGCGCCTCCCGCACCGCGCTGCTGACCGGCTGCTACCCCAACCGCCTGGGCATGCACGGGGCCTTGGGACCCAATGCCAAGCACGGCATCAACTCCGATGAAATGACCCTGGCAGAGCTGGTGAAGCAGAAAGGCTACGCCACCGCCGCCGTGGGCAAGTGGCACCTCGGCTCCCTGCCGCAATTCCTGCCCACCAAACATGGTTTCGACCAATACTACGGCATCCCCTATTCCAATGACATGTGGCCTTTCCACCCGCAGGCCAAAAAGGGAGCCTACCCTGACCTGCCCATGTATGAAGACGACCATGTGGTGGATGCCAACGTCACCCCCGAGGACCAGACCCACCTCACCACCGACTACACCGCGCGCGGCGTGCAGTTCATTGAGAAACACAAAGACAAGCCCTTCCTGCTCTACTTGGCGCATAGCATGGTGCATGTGCCGCTTTTTGTGAGCGACAAATACCAAGGCAAATCCGGAAAGGGCCTCTTTGCGGATGTGATGATGGAGGTGGACTGGTCCGTGGGCCAGATCATGGACACCCTCAAAAAGAGCGGCCTGGAGGACAACACCTGGGTCATTTTCACCTCCGACAACGGCCCTTGGTTGAGCTACGGCGATCACGCCGGCAGCGCAGGCCCGCTGCGCGAGGGCAAAGGCACCTGCTGGGAAGGCGGCACCCGCGTGACCGGCATCATGAAATGGCCCGGCAAAATCCCCGCTGGTACCACCACCGACACCATGATGATGACCATCGATCTCCTGCCCACCGTCGCAGGTGTCATCGACGCCAAACTGCCCGCACATAAAATCGATGGCCTCGACTGCTGGCCTATCATCTCCGGCGTGCCTGACGCCAAAAACCCGCACGACTTCTACGCCTTTTACTACGAGCAGAACCAGCTCCAGGCCATCACCAGCGGAGACGGCCGCTGGAAGCTCCAGCTGCCCCACACCTACCGCAGCCTCCCGCCCAACGCCCCCAAAGCCACCGGTGGCAAGCCCGTGAACTACGTCCCCGTCAAGATCGAGCAACCCGAGCTCTATGATCTCTACACCGACCTCAGTGAATCCAAAAACCTCGCCGCCCAGAATCCCGACGAAGTCGCCCGCCTGCAAAAGCACGCCAACGCCATCCGCGCCGAACTGGGAGACAGCCTGCTCAAACAGCCCAAAGGCACCGGCACCCGCGAGGCAGGGAAATAAGCCGCCGCTCAATCCTCTGCTGAATCCTCCACAGCTCCAGTGGGAACAGCCTCAGCCCCCTCTTCACCAAGCACCTCAACGGTTCGAGTTGGCGCTTTCCACTCGCGCAGCACTGGCGCCCATGCTAAACCGCGCGCACGTATGTCCACCACCTCTCCTCTCTTCAATCTCAGCGGCAAATCAGCACTCGTCACCGGCGGCAGCAAAGGTCTGGGCAAGGCCATGGCGCGTGGCTTTGCCGAAGCCGGAGCCGATGTCTTCATCTCCAGCCGCAACGCCGAGGAGCTGGCCGCAGCCGCAGCCGAGATCGGAGCGGGCCTGAATGTGAAAGTCGAGTGGATGGTGGCCGACATGGCCGACCGTCCCTCCGTCAAAGCCCTGGCCGCTGAAGCTGAGAAGCGCCTCGGCAAAGTGGACATCCTCGTCAACAACGCTGGCATCAACAACCCGCAGGCCATCGACGAGATCACCGACGAAGTCTGGGACCGCAACGTGGAGGTGGACCTGACCTCCGTCATGTCCCTCACCCGCGCCCTAGTGCCCGGCATGAAGGCGCGCAAGTGGGGCCGCATCATCCATACCTCCAGCGTCCTCGGCGTGGGTGGCCGCCTGAAGCGGAACGTCTATTGCGCCTGCAAGGCCGCCCTCATCGGCCTGGCCCGCGCCAGCGCGCTCGATCTGGGGCCCTACGGCATCACAGTCAACTGCCTCTGCCCCGGCCCCTTCCTCACCGACATGCCCGGCAAGCTCCTCAACGACGAGGAAAAGAAATACTTCGCCGACCGCACCGCCCTCAAACGCTGGGCCGCCCCCCGCGAACTCGCCGGCCCCGCCCTCATGCTGGCCAGCGAAGCCGGCGCCTACATCACCGGACAGGGTATCGTGGTGGATGGTGGGGCAGCGGTGAATATCCTCTAAGCAATCATATTCTTCCTCCATCTCCTCCCTTTCGGAAGAGAGCCCAAGAGAACAGGGTGACACTTCGCAAAGTTCATGACCGGTTCGTTGAGACGAGGCATGATAGCGACTCATCGGAAACAGGCGACTGCCAGCGGAGATCCATTACCACCCCTCACCCGACCTCTCCCCGAAGAATACCAAGAGCTATGATGTCCGGGGCGGGGAGAGGGGGAAGCGCTTGTGAACTCTGAAAAAGCGCTGGAGCTTCAACTTGAAGCCCCTCTCTCCGTCTATGACATGTTGGGTCTGCGGAGCCTTCCGGGAGAGGTTGGGGGAGAGGCGGAAAGAAATTGAGAAAGCTGCTGGAGAAAAATCTCCCCAGCTTACTTCCCCCCTCCCTCCGCCTTCCCAAAAAACATCAGATGCTGCCACGGCAGGCCGTCAAATTCGCGCACCAGCTTGAATCCGTTCAAGTTCATCTCCTTGTTGATCTGAGCCTTGCTCATCTTGTGCTCGGGCTTGATCGGCACGGTGTCGTCTTCAGCGCGGAACTCGCACAGCACGAGCTGCCCGTCAGGCTTCAGCGCGGCGCGCATGGCGGCCAGCATCTGCACCGGGTGGCTGAACTCATGGTACACATCCACCATGAGGATGAGGTCGCAGGTGTTGGGCGGCAGCTTGGGGTCGTGATACAGGCCATCGATGGGCACGATGTTTTTCAGCCCTTCGCTTTCGATGTTCTTTTTCAGCATCTCGATCATCTGCGGCTGCACATCCACGGCATAGACCTTGCCCGTGTCCCCCACCATGCGGGCCAGGGGGAGGGTGTGATAGCCGTTGCCACAGCCCATGTCGCACAGCACCATGCCGGGCTTTACCTGCAGCTGCTGGCGCATGAGCGTGGGGCCTTCCTCCTGCTCGCGCACGCGGCGCATCAGCCACTCAAAGCCGGACCAGTGCATGGTCCTGGCGATGGTGCGCCCCTCATACACCGTCAGCCCCGGCGGCGCGGCGGCCTCCTCCTGGGCGGGGAGAGTCAGGGAAAGGAGAAGCAGCAGGAAAATGAGCGGACGCATGGTTCGTGTGGGGATACTCAACGTGGGAACCCACCCTAATGTAGCGCCATGCGGCGCTAAAGACTTTTCCAGACTCGCGCTGGAAATCCCGGAGCGGCTTCGTATCCTGACCTGCCATGACACGTCGTTTCATCGCCCGCCTGCTGCTGCCCCTGCTCGGATTCGGAGCCTTTGGCACCGCCGTGCTCAGCGCCCAGGACGCCCCCCCGGTGCCCAAGCCGCCGGAAAGGCCCGCCATCCCCGAGGACGTGGTGGGAGACGAGCACGTGCGCGAGGAGTTCGGCGTAAACCAGTTCACCACGCCGTCCATCCGCAAGCTCTTCGACATGCTCAACAACGTGGGCAAGCTGCGCTTTGACGACCTCAAGCGCCCTTTCACGGACAAGACACCCGCAGACCGCGTCATCGTGGCCATGGGCCTGGGCACCCTCATCGCCGATGGCTTTCTCATCGTACAGTGCGAGCGCGTGGACGAGATGGAGGCTGTGGGCCGCGCCATGATCAAGTACGGCAAGGCGCTGGGCGCTGGCAACCGCATGAACAAGCACACCGGCAGCCTCTTTGAATACAGCCTCAAGGGCAACTGGCAGGACCTCCGCGTGGAGCTGGCCAAGACCCAGAGCGATGTGGAGGCCGAGATGGTGCAGCTGCGCGATGTGGACATCGCCCACCTCATCAGCCTCGGCGGCTGGCTACGCGCCCTGGAGATCGCCACCAAGAGCATCAGCGACAACTACGCTGAGGAAAAGACCCGCCAGCTCACGCGCCACGACATCGCCGAATACTACCTCATGAGCATGGACAGCCTGCACCCCCGCCTGCTGAAAAACCCCTCCCTCGTGGAGCTGCGCAAAGGGCTGGAGGAGATGCTGCCCATGCTGGACGTGCCTGAGGGCAAGGCCCTCACCGAAGCCGAGGTCAAAGCCCTACACCAGAAGGCCTCCGCGCTCGCCCGCATCGTCACCGATAAAATGAACGGCTGAGCCCAGCCCCGTATCTTCCTCACCTCTTTTCATGGCCAATCTCACCTCGGAACAGCGTCAACTCGTCGAACAATGGGCCGCTGAAGGCGCAAACCTCAATCAGATCCAGGACCGTCTGCGCAACGAATGCTCGGTCACACTCACCTACATGGAGACGCGCCTGCTCATCATGGAGCTGGGAGTAAAGATCCAGGACAAGCCACGCGAGGCCCCGCCTGAGGAAAAGCCCGCCCCGCCACCCGCACCGGCAGATGCCGCTGCTAACGCAGGCGACTATGCGGATGAAGACGGTGTGGCCGATGAGCTGCTGCCGCCTGACAGTTCACCTGCAGAAGGCGGTGCGCTCGACATCTCAGTGGACGAGATCCCGCCACCCGGCGCACTCGTAAGCGGCAAGGTCACCTTCAGCGACGGCGTCACCGCTCAGTGGTACGTGGATCAGATGGGCAGCCTAGGCATGCGTGGCCCCGCCCCCGGTTACCAGCCGCCCGCCGCAGACATCCCAGCCTTCCAGAGCGAGCTCTATCGCACCCTTGAGCTGCGCGGCTTCTGAATTTTGAACTATAAACCCTAAACTTGGAACCCGGTCTCCGTGCTTCTCATCATCGACAACTACGACTCCTTCACCTACAACCTCGTCCAGTATTTCGGCGAGATGGGAGCCGTCATGGAAATCCGCCGCAATGACCAGGTGACGCTGGACGAGATCGAAAAGCTCAAGCCCGATCATATCTGCATCTCCCCCGGCCCCTGCACGCCCAAGGAAGCCGGCATCAGCTGCGCGGTGATCGAGCGCTTTGGCAAGTCCACCCCGCTCCTCGGCGTGTGCCTGGGCCATCAGGCCATCGGCCACGTCTTCGGCGGCGATGTCGTCCGCGCAGGCCGCCTCATGCACGGCAAGACCTCGCTGATCAATCATCAGGGCGAATCCGTCTTCAAAGGTCTGCCGCAGCCCTTTGAGGCCACGCGCTACCACTCCCTGCTCGTCAAGCGCGACACCCTGCCCGACTGCCTGGCCATCACCGCCACCTGTAGTGATGACGAGTCCGAGATCATGGGCCTGCGCCACAAGGAGCTGCCCATCCACGGTGTGCAGTTCCACCCTGAGTCCATCCTGACCCAGGACGGCAAAAAGCTGCTGAGAAACTTCCTGGAGATGTGAGCCCCATCACGGCGCGGATGCCATGACTGATGCAGAACATCTCCGCCGTTTTGAGGACCACAGCCTGCCGCATGAGCAGTGGACGCACCGCGCCCACTTGAAGGTGGCCTACCTCTACCTGCAGCAGTTCTCTTTCGCTGAAACTCTGGAGCGCCTGCGCATCGGCATCAAAGCCTACAATGCCGCCCATGGCATCCAGGACACACCCACCGGCGGCTACCACGAGACGCTGACCCAGGTATGGCTCCAGCTGGTGCACGCCACCCTGCGCCAGTTTGGCCCCGCCGAAAACGCCGATGCCTTCTTCGACGCCCAGACCCAGCTCAGCAGCAGGCGCACCCCGCTGCTCTTCTATTCAAGAGACCTGATCATGTCCGCCGAGGCGAAGCAGGCCTTTGTCGCCCCGGACCTTGCTCTGCTGCCGCTGGTGAAGTAAGGCAGTCGGCCCCTCCCTCGATCGTGAATAATGAAACAACTTAAACTCATATAGCAAAAAGTTAGAATTTATCCCCCAGTTTGGATAAGCTTTGTTTCAGAATTGGACTTAAATACAAGTTTCCAAAGGAAGGACTCTCTGCTAACAAAACACCATGGCAAAAGCCACAAGATTGACTCCATTCAAAACAGTTGTTTTTCTAATTCTGGGACTGCTCGCAGCCGGCTTTTTCTGGCACTTGCAGAAAACCCAGCAAACAGAACAGGCGCAGACTCAGCTTCATTTACCCGCTGCCAGCCATGCTACCGCAGGGTCTTCATCTGGAACAAACGACGCTTCATCCAGCCCGGAAGCAGCAGCTCAAAAAAAGACAGGTCCCAACGCCGCTCCAGCCCCGGGCAAACAGGAAAAACGTTGGATGGATGGGGAGACTGTCTGGTCATCAGCTGTTGAAAAGAATCCCGCAGGTGGCCAGCACCGCGTCCGCCTCATTCAAACATCCTCCTATCATCAACTGCTGCGCGTCGAAGAAGAGGTGACTCCGAACCCAAATGGCGGCGGACTACAGATCACGCAGCAGCGGGCGATGGTGGCCACACAGTTGCTGATCAAAGCCACCCCCGGAGTAAGCCAGGAGCGCCTCGCCGCCGCCATACGCCCTTTTGGCGCGGAGGTCATGCGCCAGATCCCCGGCTCAGAAGTGTTCCTGATCAGCATACCCGCCCCCGATGGCAATGCACTGCCTGCTGCGGCGCAGTCCATCAGCCAGCTTCCCGGAGTTGTATCCTATGCGGAGCCGGACTTCATCGTCCATTCCACCACCACCCCCAACGACACACGATTTTCCGAACAGTGGAGCCTGAACAACACCGGACAAACGTCCGGGACCGTGGATGCGGACATCGATGCCCCCGAGGCCTGGGCTTTGACCACCGGCTCCAGCTCGGTCATCGTGGCCGTGATTGACAGCGGTGTGGACTACACCCACCCCGATCTCTCGGCCAACATCTGGACAAACCCGGGCGAGACGGCGGGAAACGGGATCGATGACGACGGGAATGGCTACATCGACGACACCCGTGGCTGGAACTTTGTGAACAGCAACAATACGCCGCTGGACGACACAACTCACGGCACTCACGTGGCAGGGATCATCGGCGCGGCGGGAAACAACAACGCAGGGATCAGCGGCGTGGTCTGGCAGGTGAAGCTGATGCCGGTGAAGTTTCTCAATTCAAGCGGCTACGGCACCACTTCGGACGCCATCTCCAGCATCAACTATGCACGTGTGAAGGGCGCTCATATCATCAACCACTCGTGGGGTGGCATGAGTTTCTCCCAGTCGCTGAAAGACGCCATCGACACCGCCGGCAACGCTGGCATTCTCAATGTCTGCGCCGCCGACAACGGCAACGGAACCAACGAAGACGTCACGCCCAACTACCCTTCCAGCTTTGCCAGCGCCAGCATCATCGCCGTGGCAAGCACCACGGAAACAGACGCCCTTTCAAATTTCTCCGATTACGGGCCCACCACGGTGCATCTCGGCGCACCCGGCTCCAACATCCTCAGCACCCTGCCCGGTGGCACCTATGGACTGAACAGCGGCACATCCATGGCCACGCCGCACGTCAGCGGCATCGCGGCCCTGGTGAAGGCTGCCAAAAGCTCGCTTACGGGCGCGGATCTCAAGGCGATCTTGCAGGCTTCCGTGGACCATGATACCGCCCTCGAAGGCAAGCTCGTCACCGAAGGCCGCGCAAATGCCGTCAATGCCGTGCAGACAGCGAATGACTTGAGCGTCCTGCCCGCGACTGGGGTGAAAAGCCAGGGAAACCGCGGCGGCCCCTTTGCGGCGGCCTCTGTGACCTACACCGTGAAGAACAACCGCAGCACCTATGTGAACTGGACGGCTGGCCTGACGGGCGCCCCCTGGGCCAGTGTCAGCCCGACATCCGGCTTCCTTCTGCCCGGATCCTCCACCAGCGTCACAGTGACCATCAACACCACGCTGGCCAATTCCGCCGTGCCCGGCCTCAACCAAGGTACACTCGCGATCACCGACACGACAACAAACTTCAGCATCATGCGGCCCGTCACTCTGGACGTCCGAATCCCCTACATATACTCGTATGACCTGAGCACCGATCCCGGCTGGAGCCGCACTGGATGGTGGCAGTACGGCACTCCCACCGGGCGTGGAGGCAACTCCGCCAATCCCAACCCCGACCCGACCAGCGGAGCCACGGGCAGCAATGTCTTTGGCGCCAACCTCAATGGAGACTTCCCCGCGATCACCACTGGCACGTACTCCCTCATAGCAGGCCCCTTTGATCTGCGCGGCTATACCGGCACCACCTTGCAGTTCCAGCGCTGGCTCAACACGGCCACCAGCTATTGGGATGGCTACCACCGGCTGGAGGCCTCCACGGACGGAGGGGCCACCTGGAGCAAGATCTGGGACACCACCTACTTCAGCGGAGTGGCCGAAAAAGCCTGGAACCTGCAGAGCTACGGCCTCGGGGCGATGGGCGACAATCAGGCATCGGTCCTCATCCGCTGGAGCTACGATGTGCCCGGTGGCTTTCCGGCCACTTCCGGCTGGAACATCGATGACATTAAGATCACCGGCACTCCTGGCAAAAGACTTTTCATCGACGGCGTGGCGACGGCGGCGGAAAACTCCGGCACCGCATCGCTCACCCTGCACATCGAGCCTCCGCTGGGAACGGCGCAGACCGTCACCCTGAACTCAAGCGTCACGACGGCGGCCACGCTGCCAGCCACGGTGACAGTGCCAGCCAACACCAGCTCCATGACCGTGACAGCCACGTTGATCGACGACGCGCTGATCGACGGCACCCAGACTGCGGCGCTCACCCCCAGCCTGGCAGGCTATACCTCCATACCTTGGAATCTCGCGGTGACGGACAATGAAACGACGACAATCTCATTGTCCGTGCCAACGACAGTCACCGAGGGGCAGGGCAATCTGGAAGGAACGGTGAACCTGAGTGCTGCGCCAGGACGGGATGTGATGGTGACGCTGACATCGAGCAATCCCTACGCGGCAAGCGTGCCCGCCTTCGTCCTGGTGCGTTCGGGCCAGACCAGTGGAACCTTTGCCATCTCAATGCCGCAGAATGATGTCTATGAGGGGACCAAGAGCACTCAAATCAGCGCCTCCATGACCAACTGGACCGGAGCCTCTACCACGATATCGGTGCTGGATGACGAAAGCGAGACGCTGAGCCTGAGCTTCCCCCTCAGCGCGGGAAGTTACAACTATGCCGAAGGCCTGGCAACCACGGGCTATGAAGGCACGGTGAGCATGACCGCACCACGCTACGTGGACACGGTGATCACTCTGAGCCTCAATCCAACCACGCGCATGGGCCTGCCTTCCACGGTGACGATTCCAGCCGGCAAAACCTCCGCCACCATCACGCCCATGACCATCGTGGATGACGCGCTGGCAAACGGCGTTCAGACGGTCACCGTCACAGCTGCCGCCACAAACTTCACCACTGCGACAGCGGGAGTTACCGTGGCGGATAATGAAGTCGTTTCGTTTGCCTTTGATTACATCGCTTCACCCCAGACGGGTGGTGGCAGCCAGTATTACAGTGTGTACGCACTCGACTCAGGAGGGGCTGTGGCGGTGGGTTACACTGGTACAGCCACAATCTCCGGCTTGGATCATGGAGCGGTGGACCCCGGCTACAATGGCAGCAGCAGCCTCACCTTTAATTTTGGGGTGGCCAATTCACTCTACCTGGGCTCCCCCACGGTGAGTTCCAGTTATTCGATCCGGGCCGTCGCAGGTGCGGCAACAGGAACGTCCAACAGCTTCACGGTCACAGGAGCACCGCTCAATATCGCAAGCGTGACCGCCAATGAGATCGCTTATGACCCGGTCACAAACCGGGTCTATGCCAGCACGAGCAGTGGCACGGTGGTGCCGATCAATCCAGACACCGGAGCCATGGATGCCGCTATCACTGTGAGTACAGGCGCCGTGGGGCAGATCGAGATTTCCACCTCCGGCGGCATTCTTTATGCGGCGATCAATAACCGCACCCAGCTTGTGAAGGTGGATCTCGCCACAAAAGCTGTCGGCACACCGTTCGGTGTAGGCTCTTATGCTGGCACCCCCAGGACGGTGAAAGACTTTGCCATTTTACCGAACGACAGCAACACGGTCGGCGTGGTCTTGGACATCCCCGGCACCGGAGTAATGGATCATGTCGCCATCTACACCAATGGGGTGAAACGCACGACCGTCCTTTCCGTGGACACCAGTTCTTATACCAATCCAGTAGTCGCCTCTCAGATCACTGCCGGTGGAACCGCCAACCGCTTCTACGCAAGCAATGGCACAACCAACGCTACCAGCAACAAGCTGTATCTGCTGGATGTCAGTGCCGGCGGGGTGGCGCTCAGCCGCTACTACCTTGAATCTGGAACTTTGACCAATCTCACCGCCAGCGGCGGCCTCGTCGCGGATGACACCGGGCGTATTTACGACGGTGAATCTGGCAACCCGCTGGGCCGCATCGGCAATGGCGATCCAGCGGGAGTCCTGCTTGACTCGACCACCGGGCGGGCGGCCCAGATCATCCACACGACTCAGTATTACTACGATCCGTATGCGCTGTCCGTGTTTGAGCTGAGCGGCTACAGCGAGACGGGCAGGATCATCACCAACACGACAGCACCATTCACTGACAACAGCTACACTCCCACGCTGCTTTCCCGCGTCGTGAAAGCAGGCACTCGCACGGTGGCTTACCGTACCGCCAGCAGTGTGATGCTGGTGAAATCCTACCTTCTGCCGGACACGGCGACTCCAGCACCGGATCTGGCGGTGCAGCAGATGACAGCACCCTCTGCGATCGAAAATGGCAAACCCATGAGCTTCAACATGCTGGTGAGGAACAACGGCAACGCGACTGCGAACAACGTCACGCTCACCAGCGACTGGACGTCAGGGGCTGTTTATCTGGGAGCCAGCACCACTCAGGGAACGCTGGCACGCAGCGGCTCGCACTTGAGTGTGAACATCGGTGCGCTGGCAGCAGGCCAGACGGTGACGGTCTGCCTCCAATTGAACGGCGGCAACAATACCAACCGAGCTTTGGTCACGACCTCGGACACTGAGCCGTTCACTGTAAACAACATCCACACTTTTTCGACATCTGCCGGCACAAACTCGGCACCGTTTTATTATCTGCCGTTGCAGGGGCGGGACATCGTCGGCAGCCAGAATTCGCAGCAAGTGTATTCTGCCAATGGGTTTGGCGGCGGGTTTTTCGCCGGCACTCTGGTGGTGATGGATCTCTCCGCCCCTGCGGTGCGTGCTTTCGTACCCATCGGCAGTGCGCCAGGCTGCCTGGCGCTGAGTCAAGATGGTGCGAATCTGTATGTGGGACTGGACGGCACGGGACAGGTGGTGCCCGTGAATGTGGCCACACTGACGTCCGGCACCGCCTTCGCACCGGGTACCGCGGCAGACGGGCGCCGGCTTTTTGCCAACGACATCGTCGCGATGACTGGAAACGGAGGGGATCTCGTCATCGCACGAAAAGATGCTTTGGGAGCGCAGGCGGGAGTCGCTTTGTATTCAAACGGCACCGCCGTCGGCACCACCACGCCGACCACGGAGTCCACCCAATGGCTGGCAGCTGGAGCGAACGGCAGCGTCTGCTACAGCTATGGTAGCAGCGCCACTTGGAGCTCTGGTACGCTGTACCGAATGGATGTGAACAGCGGCGGTGTCAGCATCGCCGCAAGCCGATCTAGCGTGATGCTCGGGCGTAGAGTGGGATTTGCCAGCGGCAGGGTGCTGGCGGCCAACGGCCTCATGTATGATGCCACCACTCTGGCGGATGCTGGCTCGCTGTTTAGTGGCACAGCCTATTCTTATACAAGCCCCGGGCTGACCTGCTACGACCCGACGCGCGAACGAATCTACGCGCTCGCCTCGGCTGCGAACACGCCGTTGATTGCGTTTAACTCGCTCACGTTAGCTCTGACCGCTCAATATACCGCCAACAGCTACACCGGATACGGTGAACGGATGGTGCGCTGGGGGAACAGCGGCCTGGCCTTCAGCGTAGGCGTTAGCTACAACAACCCAGGCGTGTACTGGAGAGACAGCCCCGATCTGGTGCCGAATCCGCCGCTGCATGTGAACCTGCCTGCCACCCTGGCGGAGAATGCCGGTGTGATCTCCGGCGCGGGAACCGTGCAGCTGAATGTGGCACCCGCGACCAGTCTGACGGTGAACCTCACGTCCTCCAACCCGGCACTGCTTCAAGTGCCGGCAAGTGTGACGGTGCCCGCCGGGCAGACCTCTGTGACTTTGAACCTGACGCTGATCAATGACAGCGTGCTCAATGGTGCCCGGACGGTAACGATCACCCCCAGTGGCTCGTCGAGCTATACTTTTAACACAGGATCAGTCGTCGTCACGGATGATGAGGCGGGCACTCTTTCGCTGACATTGCCAGCGGCTGCCACAGAAGGCTCAGGGGCGGTGCATGGCCAGGCGGTGGTGAATCTTGTCAACGGGCCTGCGGGCGGAGACATCACGGTGCAGCTTTCTTCCAACCGGACGGACAAACTCACCGTCCCGGCAAGCGTGATCATTCCAGCCGGACAGAGCAGAGCAGCATTTGACCTGACGCTGCTGGATGACACCATAATAGACGGCACCCAAGTGGTCGGCATCACCGCAGCGGTGGCTGGCTGGACGCCTGCCAATGCCAGCCTCAATGTCCTGGACAATGAAGCCTCCACGATGAGTTTGAGCATGGGGACGACCGTCACCGAAGGCTATGGTTACTACCCTGTGTCCGTTATGCTGACCGGCAAGGTGCAGCAGGACACGGTGGTGAGCCTGACCAGCAGCAAGCCCGCCAAATACTCCGTGCCAGCTACCGTGACGATCGCGGCAGGCAGCAGTTTCAGCACGTTCTACGTGAACGCTCCTGACGACACACTGAAGGACGGCCGGCAAACGGTGACGATCACCGCGACATCGGCGGGTCTGACGACTCTCTCACAGAACATCATCGTGCTCGACAACGACCTCGCCGTCCTGCAATGGGGAAACCTTCCCAATGTGACGGTGGGCGATGCCGTCCCGGTGACAGTCACGGCAACCACCATTGATGGTGATCCGGCCTCTTTCGGGTACACCTACCCAACGATCACGCCGACGGGCACTCAGAACGGGAGCCCGCTGACAAACCTCACAGGAACTCTCACCTTCAGCAGCTCAAGCAATGTCTTCACCGGCAATCTCCGCTTCCTGAGACCGGGCGGCAATACCATAGTTAGCGTTTCCTACGGCGGAGTCACGGCCAGCAGCAATGCCTTCACGGTGGCGTCCGGCCCCATGAGTGCGTTTGTCTGGAGTGCCATCCCTACGACACTGCCGCAGCCGGGCACGCCGCTTCCAATCACGGTGTATGCAGCGGATGGGTACGGCAACCGACTGACAGGATACTCGGGCACCGCCAGCCTCAGCGCGGCATCTGCAGCAGGAACAGCCGCAGTCAGCACGGCCGGCACCGGATCAGTCCCTTCAGTGATCGAAACCTCGACCGACCAGTCGCGCATGACGTTGCTGATCTTTCCAAGTCAAATCAACAGCTCAGGTCGTTTGCGCAGCCTGTCGCTGGAGGTGCAGACGCCACCGGGACGCCCCTTTACCAGCTTCCTGATCCGGGCGAAACAAACCAGCACATCGAATCTCAGCACCTACTGGGACAATTCCGGTTATACGGTGCTGCGGCAGGGAGCGCTGGACCTCACGCAGAGCAAGGGATGGGTGGAGATCCCCTTCACCACCCCACTGAACTACGACGGCACATCCAACCTGCAGATTGACCTGAGCTTCACGACCAGCGGCACAGCCGCAGGCGGGGCTTGGTTCGGCAGCAGTTTCTCTTATTACGTCGTCGGCAATTCGGCCAACAGCTCCCAAGGCTATGGATCGCCGGAGAACTGGTCCACTAATCATCCTTACCCTTATACTGGGGGCTTCCCCAACTTGCAGCTCTCATTTGGCACCGCTCTCACTGTCTCCCCCGCAGTCACCGACAGCTTCATCAATGGCGTATGGACGGGAAACGTGACCTTCAGCCAGGCGGCATCCAATGTGGTGCTCATTGCCAGCAATGGTGCTGCAACAGGCGCAAGCAACGCCTTTGAGGTGGGCACCGTCACCCCCTCAGCGCCCGTGATTTCCACGCTGCCAGCCTACAGCGCCACTTCCTCGACAGCCATCTCCTGGGGAGCGGTGGCCACGGCCACAGATTACTACATCGAAGCAGCCACGGACAGCACCTTTGCCGCCCCTGTGGCCAGCAGCGGATGGATCACATCCACCTCATACACGTTTTCCAATCTCACCAACGACACGCATTACTACTACCGCGCCAAAGCCCGCAAAGGCACACTGGAAGGAACCTGGAGCAACATTGTGGATTCGACCCAGGACAACGTCGGCCCCAAAATTTATCTCTCGAATGTGGACGACACCGCCATCACCACCTTTACCACCACGCGCTCCCCCGTCCTCATTCAAGGCCATATCACTGACACATCGGGCGTCGCATCCTTTTCGATCATCAGCGGCGGCTCCACCTACCCATGGACTGTCAATGCCGATGGAACATGGAGTGTCAACCTGAGCACTCCCAGCGCGGGCAGCTACCTCCTCGGCTTCTCCGGAGTGGACAAGGCCAGTGCCACCGCCAACACGACGTCACGCAGCATCTACATCACCCGCGCTGCGGACACGGATAACAACGGCCTCCCCGATGACTGGCAGAGCACCTATGGGCTGGCGCTCAGTGGCGCCAACAGCGGCCAGACCGCAGACCCTGACCATGATGGCAGGGCCAACTTGCTCGAATACGCCCTCAACTCCCCGCCGAACAGCAGCTCAGGAAACACCATTCCAAGCGCCGCCAGTGAGATCAAAAGCGCCGATGGCAAGACCTACCTCGTGTACCGCTATGACCGCCGCAGGGGTGCGCTGGATCTGGCCTACGTCCTGGAGTTCAGCACCGATCTGGCGACGTGGTCGGCATCCAGCCAGCAAACTGAGCAAATAGGAACACCCACTGCGAATCCTGACGGTGTCACCGAAAGAGTCGCCACCCGGATTCTGCCTGATGTGTCCAGCATGGCAGGGCAGAAAGTATTTGTCCGCCTGAAGGTCACCAGCAGCGCGCCGTAGCCTCCCGACATCATTTTTTAATATCTTCCCAGATGTTGCGTGCAATTCAGCGGGAGGCTGTCTATCTGCCTTCTCATGCTTCGTCCTCTCTCCACTTTTCTTTCTTGCGCATTCGCCCTGCTTCTTCATATCCCCCATGAATGCATGGCCGCAGATCCTGTGCGTGTGGCGTGTGTGGGAGACAGCATCACCCAGGGTGTCGGGATTGTGCATCCGGAAAAGGACGGCTACCCCGCGAGGCTTCAGGAGATTTTGGGTACAGGCTGGAGTGTGCACAACTTCGGCGTGGGCGGGCGCACCATGCTGAGAAAGGCAGATCCTTTTGACCACCGCCCTGCACTCGGCTCCAGCCCGGATGTCGTCATCATCGCCCTCGGCACGAATGACTCCAAGACTCCGATCTGGTCCGGGCATAAAGGCGAGTTCGTGGCTGACTACGTGGCCATGATCAAGGAGTTCCAGGCGCTGCCCAGCCATCCCCAGGTGCTGGCCTGCCTGCCGCCGCCCGCCTTTCCTGGGAACTGGGGCATCACCGAGGAGACCATCCTGGCCGAAGTCATTCCGGCCATCAAACAAGCCGCCCAGCAGGCCGGCATCCGCGTGATCGACCTGCACACACCGCTGCTGGAGAGCAAGCCCTGGTTTCCCGACACCGTGCACCCAAACGAAGCCGGAGCACAGCGCATCGCCGAGCTCGTGGCTGCGGCCATCAAGGCGAAATAGGGGCCTGCATTCAGGCACTTGCCATGCACTGGACCGGCGTTTAATTTCCAGCATGGGATTGCCCGCCACAGCAAGCAGAATCACTCCCCAGGAATACTACCGCCGGGAGAGGACTGCCGTCGAAAAGAACGACTACTTTCAAGGCCGTGTTTACTCGATGGCAGGTGGAGGCACACGGCACAGCATCATTAAGGTGAACCTTGTTGGCGAACTCCGCAATCTGCTCAAAGGCAGGCGCTGCGGGGCCTTTGACTCTGACCAGCGCATCCGCGCCCGGTGGAATGGCCTGCGCTGCTACCCCGACGCCAGCGTCATCTGCAACCCCATCGAATACGATGATGAGGACGATCATCAAGAGACCGCCACAAATCCCACCGTGGTCTTTGAGGTCCTCTCCACGAATACCGAGAGCTATGATCGAGGGCGCAAGGCCGAGGCCTATCGCGGCATCGAAAGCCTGCGCGCCTACGTGCTCATCATGCAGGAGCGTCCGCATGTCGAGATTCAGGAGCGCCTGGAAGACGGCACCTGGCGCCTGCGCTGGGTCTCCGGTCTTGATGCCGTTGTCTCGCTTCCACAGATCGAGATCGACCTGAACATGAGCGAGCTCTACGAGCGGGTTAACTTCGAAGAGAGCGAGTAAGGGGCATCCACATGCTCCGCCAGCTGGCTGTCCCGGTGTAGAGCGAACATCCATGCTCCTTCCACTGCGCATCTTCTCATTCAGCTTTCAAATCTGCTGCAGCTTGTTCCGTTCGTTCGGGGTGCGGCACACGGGGCAGATCGTCACGGAGATTTTGCGTTTGGGCTCGCAGGCGTAGGCGGTGCCGCAGATGCGGCACTGGATGGCGATGCGGCGGCGGTACACCTCGCGCTTGCGGTCGCGCCAGAAGCTGTAAAACCACAGCAGGCATACCGTCGTCACCCCCACGGCCATGAAAAGAATGATCAGTCCTCCGAGCGGGATCGGGATCATGGCCTGCGTGCGGCCTCCCACCGGAATGAAATGTCTCCCCACTCCACCCGCTTCACCTCGTCTGGGGTGAAGCGCAGCGCGGTCACCGCCGCATGCAGCTGCTGCATCACCTCGGCATCTTCCACGCTGCTCAGCGGCAGCGCCGTCACGATCTGCCCCGCGCTGCCCACCGCCACGCGGAACTGCACACGCGTGGGCTGGGTCAGCTTGATGCCCTCCAGCTCCACCGTGGCCGGGCCGCGCCGGGCCAGTTCGGCGCTCATCACCGCATGCAGTCTGGCCTCAGGTGCCACCGGCACATGCGACAGGCTGCGGGCAGGCACGGGTGGCAGCACATCGGCCGCAGCGGTAAAAAGGCGTGGCTGCTGGATGGCGGCCGGGGTGGGGGCCAGCTCCTTCAGCTTGATCTCATGCCCGGCAAAGCTGGGCTGAAAGGCCAGCAGCGGGCTCTGCACCTGCAGGTCGGAGTCGTCATCGCTCAGCAGTGCAAAGCTGCGGTCCTGAGCCCGGTGGATGAGCGCCAGCTCCGCCGGGTTTCGCGGGTCCAGGGAGATCACATGCTGCGGCGTGACCGGCTGCCGCTGCGCCACCGGATGCACGATGCGGAAGATGAAGAAAAAGCCCGTCATGGCCGCCATCAGCAGCACCAGCGCCCCGACCAGACGCCAGAGCGAATAGTCACGCACATCCCATTCAAAGATCAGCGCGGATTCAGAGGCATGCGGTTTGCGGTGCATCGCGTGGTGGGCGTACCGGGTTACGTCTTGGGTGGCACCGTGGAGTAGGCCACCTCGTAGCCCAGCTCCAGCGCGATGTTTCCGATCTCGATCACCCGCCCGTGCGTGGCCTGCCGCGCGGCATGGATGATGGCGCGGCGCTCGCCCTCGCGGCTGGCCTTCAGCTTCTCCCGCAGCTCCGCCGTGCTGGTGCGCACGCCGTCAAAGTACAGCGCATTTTCCTGCCCAGCCGGCACGGTGATGATGTGCGCGCGGTCAAAGCCCGTGAGCCGGGAGTTTGACTGCGGCGTCTCCACCTTGATGCCGGACGTCACCACAAAGTTGCTGGTCAGCAGAAAGTACACCAGCAGCAGCAGGATGATGTTCAGCAGCGGCACCGTGTACAGCCAGGGGCTTTGTTTGGGCAGATGACTCTGAAGCTTCATGGTGGGTCCGGCTACGCGACGCTCGCACTATTGGCGGCCGGGGGTGGTTGGGCCAGCCAAAAATGCGCCTGCGGGGTGGCTTCAGCCTTTCAGTCCGCGGCCACGGGACTTGGAGATGGGCGGCGCCGCCTCGGCCTGACGGAATTCCACAATGTTGTCCGCGCTGTTGGCGTCTTCGATCAGGTTCACGATCTCGATGCCCGCACGCTCCAGGTCATGCATCACCGCGTGGGCGCGGGCGCTGAGAAAGGCGTAGGAGAGGTAGGCGGGGATGGCCACCACCAGCCCCAGCGCGGAGGTGATGAGGCTCTGGTAAACCCCGCGCGCCACATCCGCCTGCGTAGCGATCCCATTGGCGGAGGAGAGGCTGGTGAAGCTGTCCAGCAGGCCGATCACCGTGCCCAGCAGGCCGATGAGCGGTGCCGCATGCGCGATGGCATTGAGAATCCCCAGAAAGCGCTCCAGACGCGGCACCTCCAGCTGCCCGGCCTCCTGCACGATCTCCTTGAGCTGCTCCCGAGGGGCGTGGTGGCGCAGCAGCGCCGCGTGGATCACCCGACCGGCGGGCACACGGGTGGCCACGCACTCCTGCAGGGCCTCGGCAAAGTTCTTGCGGCGGATCAGGCTGGCCAGCCCGGCCAGAAACTCGCCCACATTCATGCTCGCTCGGTGAAAATAGGCCAGCCTCTCGATGAAGATCGCCCCGGCGAAGCACAGGCACCCAATCAGGAGCCATACAAGCGGTCCGCCTTTGGAGATCAGATCTATCATTTGCCGGGATTCAGGGAGTGATGATTAGTAATGACTGACGCCACACGCCAGTTCGGGAGAGGTCGTGTAACGCCAAGCATGTTTTATGCCGAGACTGATGTCTTGTAAACATTGGAAATAAACGGGATGAACAATGGCCGGTCAAGCGGGGAGAAAAGAAGAAATACCTAGGAAGGCGAGCGGGCGTCGATTTAGCCCGCCCGCCTCTCGGCCTTGTCCCCCGTGTAACAATCATACCACTTCCCATCACCTCCCAGCCTTGATTCCCCCGCCCGGCCCCGCTCCAATGACGCCATGAAACCTTTCGATCTCCAGGTCAATGGCTACGCTGGCACCGACTTCAACAGCGACGCCCTCACCGCCGAGTCCCTCCACCACGCCTGCGCGGCGCTGGAGGAGGACGGCTGCGACTCCATCCTGGCCACTTTCATCACCGACCACATCCCCACCCTGGAGCGCCGCATCAGCACCCTGGTGGCGCTGCGGGAAAAGGACGAGCTGGCCCGCCGCATGATCTCCGGCATCCACATCGAGGGGCCGTTTATCAACCCCATCAAAGGCTACGTGGGCGCCCACCCGGCCGCCGCCGTAAAGCCCGCCAATGTCGATGATGCCAAGCGCCTGCTGGACGCCTGCAGCGGTCTGGCCCGGCTGGTGACCCTGGCCCCGGAGCACGATGAGGGCAGCAAGACCACCGCCTTCCTGGCCTCCCAGGGCGTCACCGTCTCCGCCGGTCACTGCGATCCCTCGCTCGACCAGCTCAATGCTGCCTGCGACGCCGGACTGAGCATGTTCACCCATGTGGGCAATGGCTGCCCCATCCAGATGCACCGGCACGACAACATCATCCAGCGCGCCCTCAGCCTGCACGAGCGCCTGTGGCTCTGCTTCATCCCGGACGGCGTGCACATCCCCTTCTTTGTGCTGAAAAACTGGCTGGCCTGCGCCGGTCTGGACCGCACCATCTTTGTCACCGATGCCATCTCCGCCGCCCGACTCGGCCCCGGCCGCTACACCCTCGCCGGATGGGACATCCTCATCGGCGAAGACCTCGTGGCCCGCTCCCCCGACGGCACCCACTTCGTCGGCAGCACCGTCACCGTGCCGCGCATCAAAGCGAATGCGTATGAGCAGCTCGGCATGACTGAGCGTGATCTGACGCGGGTGCTGGATGTGAATCCGAGGAAGGCGATTGCTGGAATTTAACCCAGCTTATGCAAGGTTAGGACAGATCAAAAACATCGAAATTTGAGCTGTCGTGAAAGCAAAAAAATATTCTTATCGAATTCAGCATGCCTGCTTTGGATGTCGGAAAGCTTTCAAATTCGACTATCTTTCCAGAGAACAGCGGCGAAACGCCTGGTTGAGTCAGCGAATTTCAGGTCGTAGGCCCGTCATTGAATTTGTAGAAAATGAACATGTATGCCCTCAATGCTCCAAGCCAGTGCATATGATGGGCCGAGCGTTCAGAGCGCCCAAACTGGAAGATCTTGAAGGATGGAAGGCTGCTGAACTCCTATTTTTGGCAGGCTATCGTTTTTGGTCATCTAGTGGCAAACTGCCAATCACTCGTCGCGAAGCATTGGACTTCATCGCCAACAACCTAAAAAAGCCCGACGGCGAACGCCTCAGCCAGCGCATCAGAGCCACATATTAATCAGGCAAATTGTGACTCCAATCGTCTGGCTCGAATCCCAGCGCGGACGCTACACCGTCGTCCGCTGGGTGTGAATCCGTGGAAGACAAATCAGATCACCCTCCACCCAGGGCCTTGTAGAGGGAGATCTGGAGCTGAAACTGGCGTTTGTTTACATCCACCAGCTCCAGTCTTCCCTCCAGCGCGGTTTGTTGGGCGTTGAGCACTTCCAGATATGTGGCACGGCGGGTGGCGAAGAGATCATTGGAGGTGGCCACGCTTTCGGCCAGCAGGCCGACCTGCTCGGATCTGACCGTGTTCAGCTCATCCAAAAGACGTATCTTGGCCTGGCGGTTGTGGACTTCGACATAGGCATTGACGATGGACTGTTGATACTCCGCCAGGGCTTCCAGTTCTTCCGCGCTGGCTTTCCGAAACTGGGCTTTGATGGCGGCGCGGTTGATCAGCGGGGCAAGGAGTCCGCCTGCAACGTTGTAAGCGGCGGAATGGGAATTGAGCAGGAGATCGCCACGGAAGGCCTGGAAGCCGATGACACCGTTGATGTTCAGGCTGGGCAGAAAGGCGGCGCGTGCGGCTTTCACGTCCGCCTTGGTGGCGGCGAGCTCATGCTCGGCCTGGCGCACGTCCGGGCGCTGGGTCAGCAGGCTGGCTGGCACCTGCTGGGACAGGCGCGGCACCCGCAGGCTGGTGATGGACTGCTGCGTGCGCTGAATGTTTGCAGCGGCATTTCCGAGCAGCAAGCGGATCGCCGCTTCGAGGTCGATGATCTCCTCCCGCGCCTGGATCTTGAGACTGCGTAGGTTTCTAGCGCGGGCCTCAAACTGCTGTACGGCGAGCGCGTTTGCGGCGCCGACAGCTTTCTGCGCCTGCACGGTTTCGATGGCGTGCTGCTGCAGCAGGAGGTTGTCATCGAGAATGCGCAGCGTGGTGTCCAGCGCGAGGAGGTCGTAATAATGCGTGGCGATGTCGCTGATGAGGCTGACGAGCATCAGGCGGCGGCCCGCCTCGCCGGCCAGGGTGCGCTGCAGGGCGGCATTGCGCTGGCTGCGCAGCTTGCCCCAGAGATCGACCTCCCACGCTGTCTGCAGGCCCAGGCTGAAGTCTGGCAGCGTGTTGGGAATGATCTGATTTTGGTAGATGGTCGTGGTCCGGTTTCCGGCATCATCCATCGTGTAGTAGCCAAATTTCCGCAGTCCCACAGCGCTGGCGATTCCGGCACTGGGCGCCAGCGCCCCCCGGCTGGCGGTGAGCTGCGCGCGCGCCATCTGCACCCGCTGGTAGGCGACCTTGAGATCGTTGTTGCCGGCAATGGCCTGATCAATGAGACGGCTGAGGTGCGGGTCTGTAAAGTGTTTGCGCCACAGCGTGGTCTGCACGCGGGCTTCTTCGGGAGTGAGGGCCGCCTTGGGCGCGGTGATGGCGGCGGGGAGCAGCACGCCTGTGCAGCCGGAGGCCAGCAGGGAAAAGACGACGCAGATGAGGGTGGAAGATTTCATTTATAGCGCGGCTCAGAGGGTTTCGCTCAGCGGCAGTTCTTCCCGCCTGCGGCTGAACTTTTCCGCAAACGTGGCAAAGATGACATAGAGGCCGGGCGTGAGGATGACGCCGAAGACGGTGCCGAAAATCATGCCGCCCGTGGCCGCGGCACCGATGGTGCGATTTCCCACGGCACCGACTCCGCTGGCCAGCAGCAGGGGGATGAGGCCTGCGACGAAGACCATCGATGTCATAAGAATGGGGCGCAGGCGCGTGCGCACCGCCTCCACGGCGGCCTGCAGCGGTGTCCTGCCTTCGCGATGGCGCAGCGCCGCAAACTCCACAATGAGGATGGCGTTTTTCCCGAGCAGGCCGATGAGCATGATCATGGCGACCTGCGCGTAAATGTTGTTTTCCAGCCCCAGCCACAGCAGGAAAAGAAAGGCTCCCACCAGCCCTGTGGGCAGCGAGAGGATGACCGGCAGCGGCAGCAGCAGGCTCTCATACTGCGCCGCCAGCAGCAGATAGACAAAGACGATGCAGATGAGGAAGATGAAGGTGGCCTCGCCGCCCCCGTTCACCTCATCCCGGCTGATGCCCGCCCAGTCGATGCCATAGCCTTTGGGCAGCTTCTGCTTCACCGTTTCCTGAATGGCACGCAGGGCGTCTCCGCTGCTGTAACCGGGGGCCTGCTCGCCATTGATCTCAGCGGAGGGAAACATGTTGTAGCGTGTGATCTGATCGACGCCATAGACCTTCTCCAGCGTAACGAAGCTGGAGAGCGGCACCATCTGGTCGTTGCTGGCTTTGATGCTGAGCTTGAGGATGTCCTCCGGGCGGGCGCGGTACTGCGGCAGCGCCTGCACCATGACGCGGTACATCTGCCCGAAGCGGATGAAATTGGAGGCATACTCGCTGCCGAGCAGGGTCTGCAGCTCGCCCATGGCGCGGCCCACGGTCACGCCCTTCTGCGCCGCTTTGTCAATGTCCACACGCAGCAGGTACTGCGGATAGCTGGCGTCAAAGATGGTGAAGACGCTGCCGATCTCCGGCCGCTGCCGCAGGTCGGCCATGAATTTCTTCAGCACGCCGTCCATGCGCTGGAAGTCACCGCTGCCGGTCTTGTCCAGCAGACGCAGCTCGTAGCCGCTGGCATTGCCGTAGCCGGGCACGGCAGGAGGCGGGAAGATCTCGATCCGCGCATCCTTGATGTGGGAGATCTTCTGCCGCACCTCGTTCATCACCGTCTCCACGGTGGTGCTGCGCTTGTCCCAGGGCACCAGGTTCACCAGGCAGGTGCCATAGGTGGCGCCGGTGCCGTCGGAGAGGATGTTCGTGCCCGAAAGGCTGGAGATGGAGAGGATGGCGGGCATGTCCCGCGTGCTGCGCACGATCTCGTCCACCACATCCTTGGTGCGCTCCAGCGTGGCGCCGGCGGGCGTGGTGATGCTGACATAAAAGGTGCCCTGGTCCTCATTGGGAATGAAGCCGGTGGGCAGCCTCCGGCTGATCCAGACCGTGGCGCAGCAAAAGCCGAGCAGCATCAGCCAGGTGAGGGCGCGACGCCCGGCGATGGCATGAATCATGGCCGCGTAGCTGGTGGCCAGGCGCTCGTAGGCGCTGTTGAAGCCATGGAAGAACCACGCCAGCGGGCCGCGCCTTTTGGGAGGTGCGGCGGCAGAGTGCGGCTGATGATGCGGGTTTTTCAGCAGCAGCGCACACAGCGCCGGCGTGAGCGTGAGAGCCACAAAGCCCGAGAGCGTGATGGCTGTGGCTATGGTGATGGCAAAGTTTCGGTATAAAATGCCGCTGGGCCCTGACATGAAGGCCACGGGCACAAACACCGCCGCCATGACGAGCGTGATGGCCACCAGCGCGCCGCTGATCTCATGCATCGCACGCACGGTGGCCTGCCGTGCTCCCCCCTTCCCCCGCTCCATCTGCGCATGCACCGCCTCCACGACGACGATGGCGTCGTCCACCACGATGCCGATGGCCAGCACCAGCGCGAAGAGCGTGACGAGATTCAGCGAGAAGCCGATCATCTGCATGAAGACAAAGGTGCCCACCAGAGACACCGGCACCGCCAGCACCGGCACCAGCGTGCTGCGCCAGTCCTGGAGGAAGACATAGGTGACGAGGGAGACGAGCACAAAAGCCTCCAGCAGCGTCCGCAGCACCTCGTGAAGGGAGGCATCCAAAAAGCGCGAGACGTCATAGCTGATCTCGTAGTCCATGCCCGGCAGGAAGGTGGACTCCTTGATTTCTTCCAGCCGCTGCTTCACGGCGGAGATGACCTCGCTGGCGTTTGAGCCTGGCAGCTGCTTGAGCATGATGGCGGCGGCGGGCCTGCCGTTGAGCTTGGCCTCCACGTCAAAGTAGGTGGTGCCAAACTCGATATCCGCCACGTCGCGGATGCGCAGGATCTGCCCCTCGGAGGTGGCACGCAGCGGGATGTTCCGGTACTCCTCCTCGGTGCTGAATTTGCCGGTGTAGCGCACCACATACTGGAGCTGCGGGCGGCCTTTGTCTGAGCTTTCCCCCACCTTGCCGGGGGCGGCCTCCACATTCTGCTCGTCCAGCGCTTTCATCACCTCATCGGCGGAGACGCCTAGGGCCAGCAGCTTGTCCGGGCGCAGCCACACGCGCATGGCGTACTCCTTGGCGCCGAGAATGTCGGCAAAGCCCACGCCTTTGATGCGCTTGAGCTCGGCGAGGATGTTGAGATCGGCGAAGTTGTAGAGAAACTTTTCGTCCACATCATCCTTGGTGCTGAAGAGGTTCAGGTACATCAGCATGGCGTTTTCCTCCTTGGCGATCTTTACGCCATTGCACACCACCTCGGCGGGCAGCTCTCCCATGATGGCGGCCACGCGGTTCTGCACATTCACCGCCGCCACATCCGGACTGGTCCCCACTTCAAAGATGATCTGCACCACGCCCACGCCGTCATTGCCCACGTCGGTGGACATGTATTTCATGCCCGGCACGCCGTTGATGCTGCGCTCCAGCTTGACCATGGCCGCCTTGGTCAGCGTCTCGGCATTGGCCCCGGTGTACTCCACCGTCACGTTCACCTCCGGCGGGGCGATCGCCGGAAACTGGGAGACGGGCAGCTTCGTCAGCGACAGCAGCCCCAGCAGCGTGAGGATGACGGACATGACGACAGAAAGAATAGGTCGATGGATGAACCTCGAGGTCATACGCAGCTAAAAGATGGGAGCTGGTGGTTTCAAAGCGGGGCGGATGCGGCCCAGGCCTGCTCCCGTGGTTCGATGACCTGCCCTTCCTGCACGAGCTGAATGCCTTCAAAGATGACGCGATCCTGCGCGCTGAGCCCCCTGCCGATGACAAAATGATTGGGCAGCCTGAAGAGCGGCACCACCTCCTCCATCTGCACTTTGTTATCCTGGCCCACGCGGTAAACGCACAGCCGGTGCTGCAGCTCAAAGGTGCACTTCTGCGGGATCACCACCACCTGCTTCAGCAGACGGCGCACGGTGACCTTGCAGCTGGCCCCCTGCCGCAGCACGTGGTCCGGATTGGGGAAACGCCCGCGGAAAGCGATGGTGCCCATGCTTTTGTCGATGACGGCATCCACCGTCTCGATGCGCCCCTGGTGCGGATAGGCGTTTCCATCCGCCAGCTCCAGAGACAGCCCGCCCGGCGCCGTGTAGTCGGCGCGGGAGATCAGCTCCAGGCACTCCTGCTCGCTGACATTGAAATAGACGAATACATCGCCATCGCTCGAAAGGGTGGTGAGCACATCCCCCACATTGACCAGACTGCCCGCTTTTTTGGGCAGGCGGTTGATGATGCCGTCAAAGGGGGCGCGCACTTCCGCCAGGCTGAGGTGCCGCTCGGCATCCGCCACGTCCGCACCGGCCTCCTCCACGGCGGCGGCTGCGGCGTCTGTCTTGGCCTGCGCCAGCTCCATGTCCACCTTGGCGATGATCTTCTTCCCCAGCAGGATGGCTGTGTTTGCCTGCTCGATCTCGGCCATGCGCAGGTCCGCCTGCGCGCTTTTGAGTTTGGCGCGGGCACGGTGGAGTTCCGTCTCAAAGGCCTGCCTGCCGATCGAAAAAATGAGCTGCCCCTTGGTCACACGCTGGCCTTCATCCACCACCACCTTTTCGATGAAGCCCTCCACCCGCGCGCACAGCTCGATATGGCTGGTATTTTGCACGGAGGCCACGTACTGCCGGTCTGCCGGGACATCCATGACGACGGGCATGGTGACGCTGTAGGGTTGTGGTGCCGCAGGCGCTGCGACCGGGGTGGCATGTCGCGTGCAGGAAGACAGGCCTGAGCCTGCCAGAATGAGGCCGACGGAGATGGGAAAAAGCCGCTTAAAAACCAGGAGCGGAGGGGTGTTTTGCATGTGCCTCCACTCTACAGCACGATGTATGCGCGGGCATGTCAGCACGTCTCGCTGCGTTTTGTCATCCGCGTCTTACAGGCAGGTGTAAGGCCGCGCCCTACACGCCACGGGCAGCCGGCGTGAGCCACTGCTCAGGCTTCAGCTTTTCCACCCTGCTGCTCCCACCAGCGGAAGGCCTCCCGCATCAGCTCATGGTGCCCGGCCAGCCCCAGCTTTTCACGCACGCGTGTGCAGTACACCTGCACCGTCTTGATGCTGATGCTCAGCGAGTCGGCGATCTGCCGCGTATCACTGCCCTGCCCCAGCATGCGAAAGACCTCCAGCTCGCGGTCACTCAACGTGCTGATGTCCGAGGAGCTGGTGCGGTTTCCCAGGTAGCGCTCGGTGATCTGCGCCTGCACCTCCGGGCTGACAAACACACGCCCCGCCGACACTTCGCGGATGGCATTGACGATCTTCTTGGTGGTGTCCCGCTTGGTGACGTAGCCGCGCGCACCGGCACGCAGCGCGCGGTCGGCATAGGTCAGCTCATCGTGCATGCTCAGTACCAGGGAGATGCTCTCTGGAGACACGCGGCGAATATCCTTGAGCAACTCCAATCCTGAGCCGGCGGCCAGCATGATGTCCACCACCACCACATCCGGCTTCAGTGTCTCGATCTTGGACAGGGCCTCGGGCGCGGCCTCAGCCTCGCCGCAGATGGTCATGTCCGTCTGCTGGTTGATGAGATTGCCCAGCCACTCCCGCACGAGGGGGTGGTCATCGACAATGAAAATGCTCTGTCGTTCGCTCATGCAGGAAATCAGGTAGGGGAGTCCGCAGGGGAAGCAAAGGGACGTGCGGGGACCAGCACACTCACACAGGTTCCGCGCTCCAGTCCAGTCACTTCGCACACGGCTCCGATCATGTCGGCCCGGTGGCGCATGATGTGCAGGCCCATGCCCGATTTCCGCGCGGCTTCAGGCGGCAGCCCGGTGCCATTGTCTGTCACGCGCATCTGCACGCCTCTCGGAGTATTTTGCAGCGAGATCGTGATGCGGTCCGCACCGCTGTGGCGCACGGCGTTGTTCACCGCCTCCTGCGCGATGCGGTAGAGATGCACCACGGCCTCGGAATCCTCCAGCAGCACCTCCTCCGGCATTTCCAGCGTGCAGTTCAGACGGGCGCGCATGCTGGTGGTGCGCGCCAGCTCACGCAGCGTGGCGGTGAGGCCCAGCATGTCCAGCTCCACCGGGGCGAGCCCGCGCGCGAGGCTGCGCGCCAGATCGATGCCGGACTCGATCAGCCCCACGAGCTGCTCGCTGTCTGCAGACTCCGCCACGGATTTCTGGTGCAGCTTTTCGCTCAGCACCTGCCCGGCCAGCGCCGCGCTGGTCAGGTGCTGGCAGAGGCTGTCGTGCAGATCATGGCCGATGCGGCGCTGCTCGCGCTCGCTGACCTCCAGCACCGCCTGCTCCAGTTTTTTACGCTCCTGGATCTCCTCGCGCAGGGCGGTGGTGCGCTCACGCACGCGCACTTCGAGCTGCCGCTGAAACATGCGCAGCCGGTGCAGCACCGAGACCATGACAATGTAGAAGCTGATGGCGATGACGCAGTTCCACCATGGCACCAGATCGTTTTTGTACACAGCACCGCTGGCCAGGTCTCCCGCCAGCGAGAGCACCACGCTGATCAGCGCCACGAGCACGCCGAGCCCCCAGCCGCCGAACCAGGTGGCCAGATAAACAGAGACGAGGTAGAAGATGGAAAACTGCAGCTCATAGCCCGCATAATAGTCCACCACCGCGACCACCGGCAGCAGCAGGAATGCCGCACGCAGCCATTTGCTGCGCAGGCGGACAGGCGCTGTGGGATGGGTGGAGTCTATGCTCATTTTATAGTCATTGGCCGACATCAGTCTGGCATGCCAGAATCCGGGACGGCAACACTCAAATCATCCGAAACACCGCAGCTGCAGCAAATTTGCAAGCACGGTTCTGCCGGGCACCTAAATTGTGAAACTGATGGGATGAGGTTCATTGACGTAAATCCGGCAAACGCGATGTTCCGAAACCAGCCTTCACAAGCAGCCCTCGCTAGCATGTCCCCCCTCTTCTGGCTCGATCAACATCGCGGACGCTACACCATCGTCCGCTGGCTGTTTCCGCGTCTGCTGGCCGCCATCTACCTCATCGCCTTCGCGTCATGGGGCTTGCAGTATGACGGGCTGGTGGGGGAGGATGGCATCCTGTCGGCGAAGAGCCTGATGGAAAACATCCACGCCTATGAGGCGCGGGAGCACACCACGCTCTTCTGGCAGATGCCCTCGGTGTTTCACTGGCATTACAGCGATGCCTTTGCGCATGGCATTCTGACCACCTGCTGCGTCTTGTGCGTGCTGGTGATGGCGGGTGTGGCGCAGGGGCCGCTGCTGGCGCTGCTGTGGTTTGGCTACCTGTCCTTTGCCACCACGGGAGACATCTTCATGGGCTACCAATGGGATGCGCTGCTGCTGGAGGCGGGGCTGCTCGCCCTCTTCCTTGCGCCGTGGCGCCTGTGGTCGTGGCGCAGTCCTGTGGAGCCGCCACGGGGCTCCGTCTTCCTGCTGCACTGGCTGCTCTTCCGCCTCATGTTTCTCTCCGGCCTCGTGAAGATCGGCGGCGGCGACCTGCCCTGGCGGGACATGACCGCGCTGCTCTACCACTACGAGACGCAGCCGCTGCCGAATGGCCTTTCGTGGTTCATCCATCATGCGCCACGCTGGTTTCACATCGCAGGCTGCTGGATCATGTATGGCATCGAGCTGGGGCTGCCCTTCGCGATTTTCCTCGGGCGCTGGGGACGGCTGGTGGCGGCGCTCGGCTTCACCGGCCTCATGCTCCTGATCTTCGCCACGGGGAACTATAATTTCTTCAATCTCCTCACTGCCGCGCTGGCGCTCACACTGCTGGACGACCGCTGGTGGCCGCAGCGCCTGCGCACGTGGCTGCACATCTCTGCCGAATCCCCGCGCCCGTCCGTCGGTCACTGGACACAGTGGCCCGCTCTCACCGCCGTACTCCCCGTGGTGGTGCTCACTCTGCTGGCGGCAGATTCCTTCCTCGCAGGCCGCATCCGCGACTACAAGCCCCGGCTCCCCGCCGCGCTGCATGACAAGCTCTACGCCCCCCTCTCCAGCACGCGCTCCTTCAATGCCTACGGCCTCTTTCAGGACATGACGGAGGAGCGCCCGGAGATCATCCTGGAGGTGAGCGATGACGGCGCGCTCTTCCTGCCGCTGGAGTTTAAATACAAGCCCGGAGACCCTGCGCGCCGTCCGCCCTTCATCGCCCCGCATCAGCCACGGCTGGACTGGCAGATGTGGTTTGCCGCGCTGTATCCCGGCTACGATCCCCAGCGCGATGCGAATCCAAACTCCCCCATGCATTGGTTTGGCCAGTTCTGCACCGCCCTGCTCCAGCACAAGCAGCCCGTGTGGGCCCTGCTGGAGCCCCCACCCTTCCCCGTGGAAAAGATCACCCACATCCGCGCCCGCCTCTACCGCTACCACTTCACCCTGCCCGAGGTGCGCAAAGTCTCCGGCGACTGGTGGGAGCGCGAGCCGGTGGGCAGCTTCTGCGGGACGATGTCTCTGAAGGCACGGGAGCGGTGAATCTCGGGACATTCGTCACTCCCCCATCCTTTCTCCTTGCGTCCTTCCCAGACTGCGGCACTATCGCGCCCCCTCATTCGGTTTGCGGATGGGTGGAAACCTTCGGGGCGTAGCTCAGCCTGGTAGAGCGCTTGCTTTGGGAGCAAGAAGTCGTGAGTTCGAATCTCGCCGCCCCGACCATCTGAAATTTCAGATCTCAGATTCCCTTTCCGCTGCATGTCCGCCCTCTACGCCACTGTCCTGACGACCTTCAAGGAAATGGGCTGGCTCTACCGCGAGGTGGCCGAGCACTCCGTCGTCGAGGCCGACTTTGAGGCCCACCACACCAAGGTGCCGCTGCACGCTCAGGTCTTTGGAGACACCCACATCCTCTCCGTGGTCTCCACCTCCACCCTCCAGGTGCCCGCCAGCCACCGCCTCCAGGTGTGCGAGCTTCTCATGCGCACCAACAAGGAGCTGAACCTAGGCAACTTTGAGCTCGAGTGGGATGGCGGCCAGGTGATGTTTCGCGTCACGAATGTCTTCCCTCCCAACCGTCACGACTCCCGCATCATCGCCAGTCTGGTACATTCCGCCGTGGCGGAGATGGACCGCCTGACCCCGTTCCTGGGCGAGATCATCCGCACGCCCAAGGGCGAACTGCTGCTCATGAAGGTGTCTGACCTCATGCAGCGCGAGGATTTGCTACCTCCGGCACCGGATGAGGAGTGATTGCGCGTGACACAGGCCGCCCGCCTGTGCTTCTGTGGCCTGAGACACGGCCCACTCCATGCCCGCACGCTACACCCTCCAGCAGCACCCGGCTTTCAGCGCTCCTCTTTCCAGAGAGGATCTCTACACCCTGGTGGCGCGCGGCTCCCTGGCACGCGGGGAGATGTGCGTGGATGAGGCCACCGGCATGACCCACACTGTGGGGGAGCTGATCAGCGGCATGCGCCCTGCAGGCCATGCCAGCGGCACCCGCGCCCGCATCGCCCGTCCTGCCTACCGCGAGATCAGCCCGGACTTTGAGATCCCCATGGAGGTGGCCGAGACGCAGGCGGAAATGGAGGCCGAAGAAGAGGAGGAAGAGGAAATCGAAGAAGAAGAGATCGAGGAGGAAGAACCCGAGGAGAGCGCCGACCACGACTACTCCCCCAGTGGCGAGATCATCCTGCACCACGCGCACCCCTCCTGGCTGGGCTACCCCAAGGCGCTCTTCCTCTTCCTGCTGCTCCTGGTGGCCAGCGGCCTGCTCTACGTCGTCCAGGCGGAGTATTCCATCATCTCCCTGCTCTGCGCCTCGTCAACGCTGATCGCTGTCGGCATCTCGCGCTACTCGCACGACTACATCGTCACCCGCGAGCGCGTGGAGCTCATCTGGGGCATCATTGGCAAGAGCTCAAAAGAGGCGCGCATCTGCGACATCCGCAGCATCGATGTGTACGAGTCCGGCCTCAAAGGCCTGCTGGGCCTCGGCACCATCGACTTCTCCACCGCGGCGAATGCCGGCATCGAAGTGCAGTTCAAAGACCTCCGCCGCGCCCACGAGGTGAAGGACCTGGTGCGCAAGCTCCAGCGCGGCGTGGATCCGACCAATGACTGAAAGCAAGCCGTTGGGCATGGGGCAGAAATGACGAATGAGTAAATCCGAATGACGAATGAAGCCCAAAGCCCGAATGCCAAAGCTCGTGGCGCTGCGTGCCGCGTAGAGCGTGGCATTCAGGCTTTGATATTCGTCATTATTTCGTCATTCGGATTTCTTCATTCGTCATTCGCCGCAGGCGCACTGACCCGCGCCATCGACATCCGCACGCTGCCCTACGAGCGCAGTCTGGAAAAGCTGCCCGTGGACCTCACCGCCACGATCGGCTTTGTGGAAAGCGGCGGCACTGCCTTCGTGCAGGACGACACCGCAGGCACGCACCTGCACTTCAAGCCCGCACGCAATGACCTGCGTGTGGGCGACCGCGTGCGCATCCAGGGCACCACCACCGCCGGGCTGTACTTTCCCGGCGTGGACGTGACCAGCCTGCAGATCCTGGGCCACGCGGCACCGCCCGCCGCCGCGCCCGCCAGCTACGATGACCTGGCCACCGGCCGCTACCACTACCAACGCGTGATCGTGGAGGGGCTGGGCCGCACGCTCACGCCGCTGGATGAAAACCGCTCGCTCCTCCGCCTCGCCATCGGCAGCCGCGTACTGGAGGTGCGCATCGACTCACCGCTGGAGACCGCGCCGGCGCTCATCGACGCACGCCTGCGCATCACCGCCCTGGCCGCTGGCGGCATCAATGACCGCCGCCAGCTCGTCTTTCCCTACATCCGTGTCACCGACTGGAATGATGTGGCCATCACCCGGGCCGCGCCACCGCTGGAGGAACTGCCCGTCACCTCCGTCGTCACGCTGCTGCAGTTTGGCGCTGCGGACGAGCCCCACCACCGCGCGCGCGTGCTCGGCACCGTGCTCGCATCCTTTCCGGACGGCCGTGTCTTTCTGCGAGACGCAACTCCACCGCCGCCACCGCGAGAGCAGCCCAAGGACGCCGCACCTCTGCCGCAGCAGTCTCCCTCCATCGCCATCCGCCTCACCTCGCCAGCCACTCTCAGCACGGGGCAGAAGGCCGAGATCATCGGCTTTCCCATCATGGCCGGATTCAGCGCCTCTTTGGCAGATGCTCAGGTGATCACCAGTGATGAAGCAAACACCGCGCCCGCCGCGGCCGCCGTGTCTCTCAGGGAATTTCTGGACGGCAGTCACGATGCCGACCTCATCCAACTCTCGGCGCCCGCCGTGCTCAATGATTTCTTCCGCACGGTGGATGGCTACGAGCTGCGCCTCACCTCCGGCGGCACGCCGCTGCGCGCTTTTTTGCTGCAATCCACTGTGCCCGATCTGGAGATCGGCACCGTGGTGGGGCTCACGGGCATCTGTTTGGTGGAGTCGTCCAAAGACCGGGGCTTCCGCTCGCAGGCGGAGCGCGCCTCGCTGCTGCTGCGCTCGGCGGATGACATCGCCGTCATCAGCACCGCGCCCTTCTGGACCACCGGCCGCCTCGTCATCGCCATCAGCATTCTGGCTGGCGTCATTCTCCTTGCCATCGTCTGGATCGCAGCCCTGCGCCGTCAGATCAGCGCCCTGAGCAGCCGCATCGTGCAGCAGGCCACGCAGGATGAGCGCCAGCGCATCGCGCGTGAATTCCACGACACGCTGGAGCAGGAGCTGGCGGGCCTCTCCCTGCGTCTGGACGCCGCCACCACGCGCCCGCTGGAGGACAAGGCGCGCACCCTCATCGAGACCAGCCGCAGCCTCGTCTCCCGCATTCAAAGCGAAGCGCGAAACCTCGTCGCCGATCTGCGCGACACCGAGCAGTTGCACGATCTCCCTGCGGCGCTGCGCGAAATCCAAAACCGCATGCCACCCAATGCACCCGCATTGCAGCTCGATCTCCATCCCCTCCCCGCCATTCCAGGTGCCGTCTCCCACCACCTTCGCATGATGGCGCAGGAGGCCATCACCAATGTGCTCAAGCACGCGCAGGCCACCGAGATCTCCCTGCACCTCTCAGCTTCTGCCGATCAGCTCACTCTGCGCATCTCCGACAACGGCCGCGGCCTCGTTTCAGACACCGCCACTACCGGCCAGCCCGGCCACTTTGGCTGCATGGGCATCCGCGAGCGCGCGCGAAAAATCGGTGCTGACGTGAGCTGGAAAAGCGAGGCAGGAAAAGGAACGGTGGTCACGGTCTCCCTGCCGCTTCATCATTCGTCCTTCTGAGTTCGTCATTTGCCTGCTCTCTTCTTTCCATGATCTCCCTCCTTCTCATCGACGACCACTTCGTTGTCCGCAGCGGCCTCGTCGCCTCATTGGAGCTGGAGGACGATCTCAAAGTCGTGGGAGAAACGGACCGTGGCGAGGAGGCCTCCGCGCTCTATGCCAAGAAGCAGCCGGACGTCGTGCTCATGGATCTGCAGCTCCCCGGCATCGGTGGCATCGAGGCCACAGCGGCGCTGCTGCGGGATCAAGCCAGCGCACGCGTCCTCGTCTTCTCCACCTTTGCACGCGATGATGAAATCCAGGCCGCGCTGAAAGCAGGAGCACTGGGCTACCTGCAAAAATCCTCCTCACGCGAGGCTCTGCTCACCGCCATCCGCACCGTGGCGCGTGGAGAGCGCAGCCTGCCACCGGACATCGCCCAGCGTCTCAAAGACCGCCTCGCCGAACCCGAGATCACCCCCCGCGAGCGCGAGATCCTCGCCCTCGTCACCCAAGGCCGCGCCAACAAGGAAATCGCCGCCATCCTCGGCATCGGCGAAGACACCGTGAAGCAGCACGTCAGCCGCATTTTGATGAAGCTGAAAGTGAACGACCGCGCCCAGGCCACGGCGGAGGCGATCAGGCGCGGACTGGTGAGGGTGTGACTTCCGTCCACAAAACCCCATTCCCATTTGCACACGCTTATGCTTATCTAGGCGGCACCGTCCCTTCCCATGAACACGCGTACCCTTCTGGTTCTGGCCCTGCTCTGCACTTCGATGCCAGCCCCGGCGCTCGACTCCAACGCCAACCAGCAGAGCGACATCTGGGAAATCCTTTTCAGCGCGACGAGCCTGCCTGCGCTGGGAGATGCCGACCACGACGGCTGGACAAACGCGCAGGAAAGCACCGCTGGCACCAATCCGCTGGATCCACACTCCTTTCCCTCCTCGGCACTCTCCTCAGGCGTGGCGGGCCAGGTGCATCTCAGCTGGCCCAGCGCCGCCGGCAAAAACTACGCCATCTACGGCAGCCCCGACCTCAATCCGGCCAACTACACGCTGATGAGCACCGTCTCAGGAGACGGCAGCCACATCGCCGCCCCCTTCGACTCCAGCTCCCACAGCCGCTGGTTTTTCAAACTGGCCATCTCTGATGTGGACAGCGATCTCGACGGCCTGACCGACTGGGAGGAAATGCAGCTCGGCTTCAATCCCGCGCTCAATCACAGTGACCGCAACGACACCGCCGACCTCAGCCGCGTGCAGTCCACCCTCACCGCAGCCAGCACCATCACCGTCGGTTTGATCGACGGAGACATGCGCGAAGACTGGCCGGACAAAGGCGTCGTCGTCATCCGCCGCAGCGGCGGGCTGAGTCCCCTCACGGTGAATCTGACCCTCACCGGCACCGCCACGCGAAACACCGACTACACCACCAACATCGCCAGCACCCAGATCGTGCTGCCCATGGGCGCACGCGAGACGTGGGTGGAGCTGACTCCCGTGAACGACGCCAGCGCCGAAGGCGTGGAAACCATCGTGGTCACCGCCATCGCAGGCAGCGGCTACTCCATCGGCAGCATCAACAACGCCACTGTCACCCTCGGAGATGCCTCCTCTCTGCCCAGTGCCAAAGAGGCCGCGCGCCTCCTCATCCAGGCCGCGTTTGGCCCGGATCAGGATGACGCCGCCGATGCCGACATCATCCCCGAGAATGTAGAAGCGCTGATGGCGCAGGGGCTGGAAGCCTGGATCGACGACCAGTTCACCCGCCCCATCGGCTACATCCAGCCCTACACCAACTGGGCGCTGCAATACGCCAACGGTCTCCAGCTCTACGGCAACTACAAGGAGCACGCCTGGTGGGAGCGCGCCATGGGCGTGCCCAAGCTGCGCCCCGACTCCGCCACCACGCAGCTCCCGGATCCCCTGCGCCAGCGCGTGGCCTTTGCTCTCAGCGAGATCCTCGTCACCTCCGACCGCGCCGACACGCTGGCCGTGGACTACGAGGGCATGGCCAACTACTACGACATCTTTGAGGCCAACGCCTTCGGCAACTACCTCGACATCCTCAAGCAGGTGGCCATGCATCCGGTGATGGGCGTTTACCTCAGCCATCTGGGAAATCAAAAAGCCATCCCCGCGCTGAACATCCACCCGGATGAAAACTTTGCCCGCGAGGTCATGCAGCTCTTCAGCATCGGCCTCTGGCAGCTGAACACCGACGGCACGCGCAAAACCCACTCCGCTGGCGATCCGCAGGCCGGGCAGTTCATCCCCACCTACAGCAACTCCGACATCACCGAACTCGCCCGCGTCTTCACCGGCCTGACGTGGTATGACAGCAACAGCTTTGACGCCAACAATCTCATCAACGGCGACCGCCTGCACCCGATGAAGATCTTTGACGCCTACCATGACTGCGGTGCCAAAACACTGCTCAATGGTCTCAACCTCGCCGCCAGCACACCCAGCAGCGGCAGCACCGGCACGGCGGGCATGGCGGACATCAATGCAGCCATCACCAATCTCTTCAACCACCCCAACGTGGGCCCCTTCATCGGCCGCCTGCTCATTCAGCGCCTCGTCACCTCCAATCCCAGCGCCGCCTACATCGGGCGCGTGGCCGCCAAGTTTAATGACAACGGCAGCGGCGTGCGCGGAGACATGAAGGCCTTCATCAAGGCCATCCTCATGGACCCCGAGGCGCGGGATCCCGCCATGATGGACTCTACCACCTTTGGCAAAATGCGCGAGCCCTTTCTCCGTGTGGTCAACCTGGCCCGCGCCTTCAATGCCGCCTCCACCTCCGGCCGCTATCCGCTGGATTAGTTCAATCTCGACCACCAGCAGGACCCGCAGAACTCCCCCAGTGTCTTCAATTTTTTCCTCCCCGGGCACAGCCCGCCCGGCCCCGTCACGCAGATGGGGCTGGTGGCTCCGGAGTTTCAGATCGTCAATGCCAGCTCCGCCATCACCGGGGCCAACTACTTCTACAGTGCCATCGGCAACAACAGCCTGCATCGCTGGGGCAGCGGCACCCCGGCCTACAATGTCGCGCTCAATCTCGATCCCGAGCTCGGCTTCATCATTCCCGCCGCCCACATCAACGAGGACACCCCCAGCGTCTCCAATCTCCTCGATCTCGACCTGCTGATCCGGCGCTACGATATGATGCTCCTCGGCGGCACCATGTCGCCTCAGCTCTTTCAGGCCATCCGCGAATCCGTCGATCGTGTGAAGCCGCCGGACACCTCCTGGCAGTGGCACCGCGAGCTCCTCCGCCAGCTCATCACCTCCATCGTCTCCTCCGCCGAGTACAATGTGATGCGCTGATTCATCCACTGACGCACCCACCACAGCCATGATCGCCTTTCACCAGCCCCGACGTCAGTTCATCGGCAAGGCCAGCTGCGCCGCCGTCAGCTCCATCCCGGTGCTGAACACGCTGCTCAATCTCTCCTTTGCCGAAAAGATCTCCGCGCTCACCGCCCCCGCCAGCGGCGAATACCGCGCCGTGGTCTGCCTCTTTCTCTCCGGCGGGTGTGACAGCTTCAATGTGCTCGTCCCACGGGAGACCTCCGCCTACGCGCAGTATCAGGCCACGCGCTCGGACCTCGCGCTGGCTCCCGGCTCTCTCATCGACATCCATCCCACCGGGCAGAACACCTTTGCCGTGCACGGCGGCATGCCGGAGGTCGCCGCGCTGTTTGAGGCTGGGCACGGCGCTTTCATCGCCAATGTGGGCACGCTCATCGAGCCCGTGCAAAACCGCAGCCAGATCACCGCGCTGACCAAGAAGCTGCCGCTCGGACTCTACTCGCACTCCGACCAGATCGAGCAGTGGCAGACCAGCCTGCCCAATCAGCGCTCCGGCATCGGCTGGGCCGGACGCACCGCCGATCTCCTCCAGGGCCTCAATGCCAACCAAAAAGTGCCCATGAACATCTCCCTGGATGGCAGCAACGTGTGGCAGACCGGCCATTCCGTGGCCGAGTACGCCATCACCACCGACGGCGCCGTGGCCCTGGATAACTACAGCGCCGGATGGCAGCAGTACGACACCGTCACGCAGGCTTTCAGCCAGGGCATGGACAGCCAGCTGGCGCTGCAATATTCCAACATCCTCATGCAGACCTTCAACACCCGGAAGAAGGCCGCGCTGGATGCCTACAATGCCTTTACCACCGCCACCTCCGCCCCGCTGCCCGGCGGCATCGTCTTTCCATCCACCTACGTCGGCTCCCGCCTGCAGATGATCGCCCAGGCCATCCAGGGCCATGCCAGCTCCGCCCTCGGTGCCGTGCGGCAGACCTTCTTCATCAATTTCGGCGGCTGGGACCACCACAGCGGCGTGCTCAATCTGCAAGGCACCATGCTGCCGCAGATCAGCGCGGCCATCGGCGCCTTCTACAATCAGCTTGCCGCCATGAATCTGCAGAATCAGGTCGTGCTCTACACGGCCTCCGACTTTGGCCGCACGCTGACCAGCAACGGCCAGGGCAGCGACCACGCCTGGGGCAGCAATCAGCTCATCGTCGGCGGCGGTGTGAAGGGAAAGCACATCTACGGCAGCTTCCCCAGCCTGGCCATCAATCCCGACACCGGCCCCGAGCAGAACCCGCTCGACACCGGCAACGGCCGCCTCATCCCCACCACCAGCTGCGACCAGTTCTTTGCCGAGCTCGCCCTCTGGCTCGGCGTCTCCCCCACCGACCTGCCGCTGGTGCTGCCCAACATCGGCAACTTCTACACCCCCAGCGCCAGCAACCCGCCGCTGGGGTTCATGATGTGAGGTGGAGACCTTTTCCAAAACTGATTTTCGAAACACGAGATGCTCGGCGGAGGCTTGATGACAAGCCAGCGGCCGTCGAGACCCATGACTTTCTCGCCACCGCTTATCCCCTGACTTCGACCACCTGCGCTCTCCGCCCCTTCATCACCCCGCGCCAGTGAGCGGCCATGGAGATCATCATCGGCACGGACCACAGCCACATCAGCCAGGGAAAGGAAGGCACCGCCGCCCAGCACGCCTGGAAGAAGGGGCTCGACCGCACCAGATGCCTCGCCAGCTCGGTGTTCACCTGCGCCGCGTAAGCCACGGGGGCCAGCGCAAAATCATGCGCCACGGCCTGCTGTGCCCCTGAGGCGATGTACCATGCGATGGCGCAGCCCGCCGAGGCCTGCCAGCCAATGGCGATGGCTCCGAAGGCCCACACACCCACACTGCACCCGCCAATGGAGAGCCCGCCGAACGCGAAGGCACCATAAGATACCAGACCGATGGCACACGCACCAATGCTGACGGGAGCCACGGCCACCGCACCGTAGGCAAACAACACGCCAAACGCGAAACCATCCGCCACGGCAATCCACGCCTTCACCGGCTTCAGTTCCCGTATCGGCCTGCCACGCTGCCAGCCGCCAAAGCGCAGATGAAGGAGCGGCAGCCCCAGCAGCTGCCACCGGCTGCGGTATTCCCAGCAGGAGTTCGGCTGACTGTCAGCAGCCGCCCCCACAGGCTGCGCCACCCGCCTGATCGCACGGGAATACCACAGCCCCAGCGGAATGAGCAGCAGTGGATAACCGAGCATGACTCCAAGAATCAGCCCGACAAACAGCCCTGGCCGCGTGGCAATAAGCGAGGCGCTTCGATCCATGATGAGCGTGGTGAGCACAATCACAGCGACGATGCTGCACGCGAGCAGTGGAAAGAAGATCCGATGCACCCGGCGCTCATCCTCTGAACGCGCCGCCAGATGGCTCTGCCGCCAGATGCCGAAGAGATTGAGAAACGCCAGCAGCGGGCCCAGCACAGCCCCTGCCCAGCCGATCCATGCCATCCCTGCGGCAGAGCCACCTTTGGCAGTCATGGTGCCTACCGTGGCGGCCTGCGCAGGCAGAGTCATGGCAGGCAGGGCCGCCAGCACGCATAGGGTAAACGCCGCGCTGGGCTGGGTCCGCTCCAGCGCCCCCGCAATGAAGGCCAGCACCTGCTCCTGCAGCAGCCTGCGCCCACGTGAAAGCCGCTGCCGCGCCGCCTCTTCGGACAAGCCCATGGCCTCAGCCACTCTCTGAATGGACTGCTGCTCGCGGTAAAAGAGAATGACCGGCTCGCGATAGGTCTCGGGAATGTTTTCCAGAGCACGCCACAGCATGCCCTCCTCCTCTTTGCTGATGGCCTGCTTGTCCGGAGCGGAACCCGCAGCGGCCACGGGCATGCCTGCGTCCAGATTCTCAGCCCCGGCCATGGGATCTCGCCCCTGACGGCGGAAGGTTGAGTTGAGCAGGTTTCGCATGATGCCCAGGAGCCAGGGCTTGAACTTCGCCGGCTCTTTGAGATCACGCAGTTTCGTCCATGCTACGATGAAAGTCTCCTGCGCCAGATCCTCACTATGCGCCAGGTTTCCGCACGCACTGTAGGCCAGCGCGCAAAGAGGGGACTGGTAGCGGGCCACCAGCCGGCCAAAGGCATCTCCGTTTCCTTCCAGGCCCAGTTGCACCAGGCGGGCATCATCCAATGTTTCGTTTGTGGTTTTCATACGCAGCACTGGAGTGGTCGGAACGGCGAATCTGTGACAGAAAATCTGCCGCGCACCACCATTCCACAACGACCACCCACATCCACGCCAGGGATGAATCAAGCCGCCGTGGCCACCGGCAGCAGGAGATCAGCTAACTGGTTGGGCCTCACGCTCAGCCCTGACATCCTCCCGGAACTCCTCGGCCTCCTCCACGGTCAGACCACCAGCCTTTTGCAGCCAGTCGAGTGCTTGAAGTGGTTTGAGCTGCGGTTTCTTCATCTCTGATTTCCTCCTGAAGTTGCCTATAAACTGACACACGCCCAGCATTTTTCAAGCTCTGCCCTTCCCCCCCACCCTCACGAAAGTGGGGTGCCCCAAATGCTGAAAGCGGCGGCTATCTGGCGTTCATAGGGACATGACGCGCTACGTCCCCGCCCTTTTCCTGCTCTCCGCCCTCGCCGCCTCCGCCCAAAATGACAGCGGCGGCAACGACACTGCGGACAAGCAACCCGACACCCCCGTCATGCAGTGGCGTTTTGACGATGCCAAGGAGCCCGGCCCACGCTCCCCGAACTACCCCGGCTTTTCCAAAGACAACACCGCGCAGCGTTTCACCGGCGACGGCAAGAAATCCGCGCTCACCATCCCGGACGCCGAGGCACTGCGCTTTGGCCTGAATGACACCATCACCCTCGAGGCCTGGGTCAAGCCCGCCGCTCAGAACGGCACGCCCTACATCATCGGCAAAGGCCGCCTCGGCACCAAGGAGTTTGGCACCGAGAATCAAAACTACGCCCTGCGCCTGCAAAACACCAAGGGCGGCGCTCAGATCGGCTTCCTCTTTCACAGCGCCAATGTGCCCGACAAAAAGGGCGACTGGCACCGCTGGTGGTCCAAGGACACCCTGCCCTCCACCGGCTGGCATCACATCGCCGTCACCTACACCTACGGCAAGCCGAAGAGCATCAAAGGCTACATCGACGGCCGTGAGACCGACGGCGTGTGGGACATGGGCGGCGCCACCGACCGCGCCCCCGTGACCGATGGCGACTCCCTCGTAATCGGCAGCGGCTCCACGCTCGCCGCTTCTCATTCGCTCAATGGCTGGCTCGATGACGTGGCCATCTACCGCGGCCCAGTCGATGTCACCGCGCTGAAGGCCAAGTACCAGTTTGTGCCGCCGCCCCCGCCCATCACCAAAAAGCAGGTGCCCGCAGGCCGCGTGCTCGTGCAGCTGGCAGAGGAAGGCATGCCCGATGCCAATGCCTGGCCCGCAGAGCCGCCGAAGGTGGGCGAGACCTACACGGAGGATGTGTTCGGCTTCCTGGATGTGCCGCAGAAGTACGTGGACACCGGTGTGCGTGGAGAGCGCCATGTGCCCTTCCTGCTGCGTGCCGCCGCCAGCGTGACCTTTCCCAAAGGCAAGCACCGCCTGCTGCTGCGCGCCCGTGGCGCTACGAATCTCTACATCGACAACAAAACGATTCTGACCACCCCTTTCCCGCCCAATGACAGCGACGGCCATCATCTGGTGGCCGATCAGCACGAGTACCTCGACCTCGGCCCCGATTTCCGTTTTGCCCCTCCCGGCAACCGCGAATCCTGGTGCGAGTTTGAAGGCACCGGCAAGCCGCAGTTCATCGTGCTGGAGACCGTTGTGGGCAGCTTCACCGGCAAAAGCATCCGCCGCCCCGAACTGGGCGAGACCGTGGTGGCCTGGAGCCCGCAGGGCAGCCAGAGCTGGAAGCTCGTCACACCCGGCAAACGTGAAGTGACCTACAATGACGCGGGCCTCACCGCCTACGAGCAGGAGCGCAATGAACACTACGCCGAGGTCAATGCCAAGAAGCGCGCCGAGCTGCGTGCACTCTCCGCCCCCTACTGGGCCACGCGCCGCAAGGCCGCAGAAGCATGGCTGGCAAAGAACCCGGCAGGCAAAGGCAGCATCGACGAATTCATCGCCGCCAAGATCGCCACCGTGAAGTCCCAGGACTCTCACAAAGGCAGCATCGACTACTTCAAGGACATCCAGCCCATCCTCGAAGCCAAGTGCACCGAGTGCCATCGCGGCGCCAAGGCCAAAGGCGGCCTGCATCTCGACTCGCTGGCAGACGCCATCAAAGGCGGCAAATCCGACGGCGCGGCTGTCGATCCCGGCAAGCCCGACCACAGCTCAATCATCGCCCGCATCACATCCACAGATGAAGACGAAATCATGCCGCCGAAGGGCAAGCCTCTGACCAAGGACGAGATCGCCGTGCTCACCACCTGGATCAAGGAAGGCGCGCACTGGCCGGAGATCCGTGCCGACCACCTCACGCTCACGCCGCTCACGGACGATCTCAGCTTCCTGCGCCGTGTGTACATCGACACCATCGGCGTGCCTCCATCTCTGGAAGAGATCGCCGCATTCCAGAAGAACCCGGACCGCAAAGCCGTCATCGACCAGCTGCTGAAAGACCCGCGCTGGGCCGACAACTGGATGGGCTACTGGCAGGACGTACTGGCGGAAAACCCAAACATCCTCAACCCCACGCTGAACAACACCGGCCCCTTCCGCTGGTGGCTCTATGAGTCCCTGCAGGACAACAAGCCCATGGACTTCTTTGTCACTGAACTCCTGCGCATGCGCGGCAGCGAGCGCCTCGGCGGCCCCGCCGGATTTGGCACCGCCTCGCAGAATGACGTGCCCATGGCGGCGAAGGGCACCATCGTCAGCACCGCCTTCCTCGGCGTGGAGATGAAGTGCGCCCGCTGCCATGACTCGCCCACCGGCAAGTCATTGCAGCAGGATCTCTTTGAACTCGCCGCCATGCTCGGCTCCAAAGAAATCGAAGTGCCCAAGACCAGCAGCGTGCCGATGGACAAGATCCACGCCGGTGGCCGCAAGCCGCTCATCCAGGTGACGCTGCAACCCGGCACCAAGGTGCAGCCTAAGTGGCCCTTTGCCGAGTTCTGCGACGAAGCCGCCGCCAAGCTGGCGGAAGATCCCAAGGACAGCCGCGATGTGCTGGCCGCCATGATCACCGCACCGCAGAACGAGCGCTTTGCCCAGGTCATCGCCAATCGCGTGTGGGCACGTTTCATGGGCCGCGGCATCGTGGAGCCCATCGAAGACTGGGAGAAAGGCAAGCCCTCGCATCCCGAGCTGCTGAAGTGGCTGGGCCGCGAATTCGTCAGCGGCGGCTATGATGTGAAGCACCTCGCCCGCCTCATCCTCAACAGCCAGGCCTACCAGCGCGCCACCGATCCCACGCTCAAGCAGACCAGCCCGCTCTTCACCAGCCCCGCGCCCCGCAGGCTGCAGGCAGAGCAGATCGTGGACTCCCTCTTCTCCGCCACCGGCAAGCCCTTCCACACCGAGGAAGTCTGCCTCGACATCGACAACACCCGCGATCTCAAGAACGCCATCCACCTCGGCAAACCGCACCACAGCTGGATGCTCACCAGCACCAGCAATGAACGCGACCGCCCCAGCCTGGCCCTGCCCCGCATCCAGGCGGTGACAGATGTGCTCAGCGCCTTCGGCTGGCGCGGCTCCCGCCAGGACCCTGTGAGCAAGCGCGATGCCGACCCCAACGTGCTGCAGCCCGCCATCCTCAGCAACGGCACCGTGGGCGTCTGGCTCACACGCCTGAGCGACGACCACGGCATCACCGCCCTCGCTTTGAAAAACGAGTCGCTCGATCAGTTCATCGACCAGCTTTTCCTCAAGCTCCTCACCCGCCATCCCACGGCTGAAGAGCGTGCGCTGTACACCAAGCACCTCAGCGCAGGATACGACTCACGCATCCAGGATCCAGCATCCAGCCCCCAGCATCCAGCCTCCACCCGCACCCGCGAAAAATACGTCAGCTGGTCCAACCACCTCGACGCCGAAGCCACCACCGTGCGCATGGCCCAGGAAACCGCCGCCCGCGCCGGGGATCCCCCCACCGACAAGCTCAACGCCGAATGGCGCAGCCACATGGAGGACGTGCTCTGGGCTCTGCTCAATGCGCCAGAGTGGGAGTTTAGCCCTTGAGGACGCCGATAAAAATGGATACATTAACCCTATGAGCACTCAAACTGCTGCCATTCTCGAACAGGTTCGCCAGTTGCCCCAAGCGGAGCGGGAAGAGCTCTACTGGCAGCTTGGCGACTGCCTCTTTGACGATGCTGGGCCGCAGGAGGCTGAGGACGATGAACTGAAAGCCACACTTGATCGGCGTTGGAATGAAATCACCTCGGGAACAGTACAGTGTCAGGACGCCTTCACAGTACTGAACAAAATCGAAGCCAGGCTCCATGCGACAATTGCTGCTTCATCCTGAAGTCGAGGATGAAATCGAAAGCTGGGCAATGATTCTGGCCAAGCGCAGCGATCGTTCGCCTGCACGATTTATTGCAGAAGTACGAGCAGGGTTCCATCGCATCCGTGAAAGGCCAACACATGCACACTTCATCTATCAGAGTTATCGCAGGCTAAATCTTGATCGCTTCTCCCACGCGGTCGTTTATCGCGAATACGGCGATGCAGTTTACGTCATCGCAGTGGCTCACGAGAAGCACCATCCCGACTACTGGAAATACCGCATTGCAGACACAGTTGAATAAACCGCCCACCCCACGAAAGTGAGGTGCCCCGGAAAGTGAAAACCGCCGCGATTCTGCGTTTATACTCCATCATCCCATGAAACGCCGTTCCTTCCTCACCTCCGCCGCCGCTTTGGGCACAGCTCCGTTGTTTGCCAACAACACCCCTGTGCACACCCCCAAGGGCAAGGCCGAGCACTGCATCTTCATCTGGCTGGGCGGCGGAATGGCGCAGATCGACACCTTTGACCCCAAGAAGCTCGGCAACAACACGGACAAGACCAAGGTCGCAGGCTCTCTCTACAAGGCCATCGACACCTCCGTCCCCGGCGTGCAGCTCACGGAGCATCTCAGCAAAACCGCGAAGGTCATGGAACATGTGACCGTGATGCGCACGGTGAACCACCATGTGATCGACGAGCACGCCTTTGCCACCAACATCGTCCATACCGGGCGCATGATCTCAGGCAATGTCGTCTATCCCAGCGTGGGCTCCATCATCGCGCATGAGCGTGGTGCCGCTGGCGAAAGCATGCCGCCCTACATTCTCATCGGCTACCCGAACGTGAGCCGCGGCCCCGGCTTCCTCGGTGCCAAGGCGGGCTACGTCTATCTCACCGACACCAACACCGGCCCCGCCGGCTTTACGCGCCCGGACTTTGTGGATGAAAAGCGCGCCCTCACCCGCGAGCAGCTCCTGGCCCCGCTGATGTCCCGCGCACCGCGCGAGTCCAGCATCTCCGACTACAAGGCCGCCCAGGAGCAGGCCCTCAGCCTCTCCGGCCCGAAGTTCATGCGCCACTTCAATCTCAAGGAGGAGCCCGCCTCCCTGCGCAATGAATACGGCGGCGAGTTCGGCCAGCGCTGCCTGCTCTCCCGCCGCCTGGTGCAGGCCGGCGTGCGCTTCATTGAGGTCTCCCACAACCTCAACTTCATGAACGGCACCGGCTGGGACATTCACAATGAAGGCTACAAAAACCAGCACCTCCTCATCCAGGAGCTGGACACCGCCCTCTCCGCCCTCATCCGCGACCTGAAGAACCACAAGCTGCTCGACAAGACCCTCATCGTCGTGGGCACCGAGTTCGGCCGCCCCCCTGAGTTTGACGGACGCGGTGGCCGCGGCCATCAGGGCACCACCTTCTCCATGGTACTGGCCGGTGGCGGCCTGAACCACTGCGGCGCCTATGGCGTGACCGACGAGCTCTCCAAGAAGCCCGTCGAAAATCCCGTCCCTCTCGTCGATTTCCACGCCACCATCCACGCCGCCATGGGCATCGACCCCAGCAAGGAGCTGATGGATGGCACACGTCCCGTGCCGATCACGGACGGCGGCAAGCCCGTGGCTGCGTTGTTTGGCTGAGAAGCGCCTGCGACAGGCATGGATAAAAGACTTGGCCAAACGGTGCGTACTCTTCGCACATGAAATCCACGCTTTTTCTCTGCCTCCTCGTCCTCTCCAGAGCCCTCGCCGATGAAGGCGGCTTTGTCCCCATGTTCAATGGCAAAGACCTCAGCGGCTGGGTGAATGCGAACTGCGCGCCGGAGACTTGGAGCATCAAGGATGGCGTGGTGAGCTGCACGGGCACCCCCACCGGAGCCATGCGCACGGAGAGGCAGTATGAAAACTTCATACTGGAGTGCGAGTGGCGGCACCTCAGCAGCGGCGGAAATTCCGGCGTCTTCATCTGGGGCAGCCCCATCTCCGCCCCCGGCGTGCCCTTCCTGCGCGGCATCGAGGTGCAGGTGCTGGACCACGGCTACATGAAACATGCCGACCCCAAGAAACCGCGCTGGTTCACCACCCATGGCGATGTCTTCCCCATTCACGGCGCCACCATGGAGCCGCATGGCGAGCACAACGGCCAGCGCAGCTTTCCCAGTGAGGAGCGCAGCAAGCCCTCGCCCGAATGGAACCACTACCGCATCACCGGCAACAACGGCACACTCACGCTCGCGGTGAATGGCAAGGTGGTGAGCGGCGGTGACAAATGCTTCTGGCGCAAAGGCTACCTTGCCCTGGAATCCGAAGGCGCGCCGGTCGAGTTCCGCAATGTGCGCATCAAGGAACTGCCCGGCTCCGGAGCCACCGAAGCTGACTCCGCCCCGCTGGACCAAGGCTGGAAGCACCTGTACAACGGCGTCGATCTTCGTGGCTGGAAAGTACCTGCAGGTGCCGAGACACGCTGGGTGGCTGCCAACTGGAATCTCAAGCTCACCTCCGGCCAGCCAGCCTCACCGTTATGGAGCGAAACCGAGATCGCCGACGGCGAATACATTGCCGACTTTCAGCTGCCGAAAGATGCCGATCTCAAGCGAGCCTGTGCGGGCTTCTGCGTGCGTGGTCAGGCAGCGCCCGCTGTGCTCATCGGCAGCGGCACGGCCCCCATCGTCTTCGGTGCGGACAAGGTGAAGCCCGGCAAATGGTACCGCGTGCGCCTCACTCTCGCAGGCAGCAAAGCCACCGCCACGCTGACCGAACCTCAGGACGCCAATCCTCAGGTGCTGGAGGGCACGCTTGAGGGAACAACGAAAGGCCCTGTGGGTGTGGCGGATTTCGGTGCCGCAGTAAGCTTTGCGAACTTCTTTGTGCGGTAACACTGATCGATGGACAAAAGTGCCAGTAGTGTTCGGCATGGTG
>DDFC01000032.1 GCA_002336895.1 Verrucomicrobiaceae bacterium UBA1938
GTATTCAACTGCTTATGGTATTAGACAAAAAAGGGCGGACCGGAGTCCGCCCTTCAGGGTTTGGGTTTGGTTTTGGGGGGAATCGAATCAGGCCAGGCGTGGCTTCACCAGGGTCTCCAGGCGGTTCACACCACGGCGGATGCGGGCCTTGATGGTGCCCAGGGGCTCACGCAGGCGCTCGGCCACCTCGGCTTGGGTGAGGCCGCTGAAGTAGGTCAGCTCAATGGCTTCGCGCTGGTCGTCCGTCAGGCGGGACACGGCGCTGTGCAGGATGGTGTCGCGTTCCTTGGTTTCCAGGTTTTCGTGGCCGGAGGGCTCAAACTCAAACTGGTCCTTCTTGTTCTCCGTCTCAAAGTCGTCATTGAGGCGGGAGCGGCGCTGCTTGGAGCGGATGCGGTCGATGGCGCGATTCCGGGCCAGGGTGGTCAGCCAGGTCAGGGGCTTGCCTTTGCGGGGCTCGTAGAGGTGGGCCTTGTTCCACACCTGCACCAGCACCTCCTGCATCACGTCTTCGGTGTCGTGGTGGTCGTTCAGCACGTTGGAGATGGAGGCGAAGATGAGGCCGCTGTACTTCTTGTAGAAGGTCTGGAAGCTGGCGGAATCGCGCTCGGCGATGCGCTTCAGTAGCCTGATGTCTTCGATGACGCTGGGATCTAACTCGGGGGTCGTTTCAGTCGCGTTCATGATGATGAGGTGGTTGTCTAACGAGGCTGATAATTGCGACAAAACGAGGTTTCGTCAAAGATTTGTTTTATTTTTGTCTAACAGTAAGTCTATTTTGTCTAACTTCCGCTACAAGGCGGCCCTTTCAGGATGGACAAAGCTATGAGGTCGTGTGGCGTGCCTTTATTCCCGCCGTGTCCACCTTTTGCACGCCAGATCGCAGGTATGAGGGGACCCAGCACGTGGTGGTGACGGCCAGCCCCTGCCCTTCCCTCTGCATACGAATGGGTTTCCAGAGTGCTCAACACTCCATCTTCATTCGTGGCGATCTGAAGATATCCCTCCTATCTCAGCTTTCTGCCTATTGTTCTTTTTTCTTCCCCGCTTTTTTTGCGGGCGCATTGGCAGCGCGACCATCCGGCTTGGCGGGATCGTAGGCGGGGTTGGGCGTGGGCAGCAGCGCGCCCACGTCTTTCTGCCAGGCATGCAGTTCGGCCAGCATGGCCTTCACACGCTCCGGCTCCTGAGCGGCCAGGTTGTTGGTTTCGCTCAGGTCGTTCTTTAGATTGAAAAGCTCCGGCTGGTCCTGCTCATGCCACTGGATAAGCTTCCAGTCTCCCCGGCGCATGGCGGCTCCGGGCGCTCCGCCCTGATTGCCGTAGTGCGGGTAGTGCCAGAAGAGCGGACGCTCCGGCAGTTCTTTACCCTCCAGCACGGGGAGCAGGCTCACGCCGTCGATCTTGGAGATCGGTTTGCTGCCGGTCACATCTGCCAGGGTGGCAAAGTAGTCTGGGCTGCACACGGGGGTGGCCACCTCGGCACCCGGCTTTACCACGCCCGGCCAGCGTACGATGAGGGGCTCGCGGATGCCGCCCTCATACAGCCAGCCCTTGCCGCCGCGCAGCGGCAGATTGGAGGTGGGGGAGCCCTCGCTAGTGCTCAGGCCGCCATTGTCAGAGGTGAAAATGACGAGCGTGTTTTTGTCCAGCCCCAGCGCCTCCAGCTTGGACAAAACCTTGCCCACGGCGGCGTCCATGGCCTCCACCATACCGGCATAGACGGCGTGCTCCTGCACCAGCCGCACATCGCGCGGCTCCTCGCGGCCAAACTTGGGCTGCAGGCCCAGCTTCTGGCGCTTGGCCTCATACTTGGCCTGCAAATCCGGGCGCGACTGCAGCGGCGTGTGCACGGAGTAGAACGAAAAGCATACAAAGAACGGCTGTTTCTGATGCGCCTCGATGAACTTCCCCGCCTCCGTGGCCAGCCGGTCCGGCAGGTGCTCGCCGGGCGGGCCGTCGGGCAGGCGCGGGTTGTCATAGGGCACGAAGTATTTGCCACGCCCGTAGGGGCCGCCACGATCGACGCCGCCCATGTTCACATCATAGCCCTGGTCCTCCGGCCAGAAGCCCTCGGGTCCCAGGTGCCACTTGCCGCCAAAGAAGGTGGCGTAGCCCGCGCTTTTCATGAGCTCTCCCAGCGTCACCTCCTCATGCGCCAGCCGGTCCGAGTAGGGGGCGGGCAGCAGGCGGGTATTGCGCTTCCAGCCTTCCGGCTTCAGCGGAGCGCCGATGTAGTCCGTAATGCCCGTGCGCTGAGGCCAGCGCCCTGTCTGGATGGCCGCACGCGTGGGAGAGCACACCGGGCAGGCGGCGTAGGCATCGGTAAAACGCGCGCCCTCCTTGGCCAGACGGTCGATGCTCGGCGTCTCATAAAACGTGCTGCCGTAGCAGCCGAGGTCTCGCTGGCCCAGGTCGTCCACCAGGAAAAACACCACATTGGGCCGCTCTGCGGCAGGCAGTACCGAGGCACAAAAGACGAGGGAAAGCAGGCATTTCCGAAACATGACCGGTGAAAACGGCCCTCCCCGCCCGGACCTTGCCCCCGTTTTGGTCATTCCTTTCCCCCTTGCACGCGGGCCGAATCCGCCGACTCTACGCGCCCTTTTTTCCGCCATGATCCCCAACGCCTACCGTTCCCTTCACTGCAACGCCGTCCGCTCTGAGCACATCGGCCAGACCGTCACACTCTGTGGCTGGGTGAATTCGGCCCGAGATCATGGCGGCGTCATCTTCATCGACCTGCGCGACCGCGAGGGCCTGACCCAGGTGGTCTTCCGCCCGGAAGAAAACGCCGAGCTTGCCGCGCAGAGCCACACTCTGCGTGACGAAGACGTGCTGCAGATCACCGGCAAGGTGGCCGCCCGTCTCAAGGGCACCGAAAACGCCAAGCTCGGTACCGGCGAAGTCGAAATCGTCGCCACCGAGTGCAAGATCCTCAACAAGGCCGATGTGCTGCCCTTCCAGCTCGATCGTGAGCTGTCCAACGAGGACATGCGCATGAAGTACCGCTACCTGGACCTGCGCCGCGAGCGCATGAGCCGGAACATCCGCACGCGCCACAAGATCACCAACGCCGCACGCAACTACCTCGACGGCGCCGGCTTCATCGAGGTGGAGACTCCCATCCTCAGCAATCCGACACCTGAAGGCGCGCGCGACTTCCTCGTACCTGCCCGTCTGAACCCCGGCAAATTCTACGCCCTGCCGCAGGCCCCGCAGCAGTACAAGCAGCTCATGATGGTGGCCGGTCTGGAGCGCTACTTCCAGATCGCCCGCTGCTTCCGCGATGAAGACCTGCGCGCCGACCGCCAGCCGGAGTTCACCCAGATCGACATCGAGGCCAGCTTCATCCAGCGCGACGACATCGTGAACCTCGTCGAAGGCCTGCTCGTGAGCATGTTCAAGGCCGGCACCGGACGCGACATCCCAGCACCATTTCCTCGCATGACCTACCAGGAGGCCATGGACCGCTACGGCTCCGACAAGCCGGACACGCGCTACGGCAACGAGATCGTGGACATGGCCGATGTCTTCGCGAAATCAGAATTCAAAATCTTCCGCACCACGATTGAAAACGGTGGCGTCGTGCGCGCCATCAATGCCAAGGGCTTTGCCGGCATCACCACGGGCCAGATGATCCGCCTCAACGAGATCGCCACGCAGGCTGGCATGAAGGTCAAGCAGCTCGCCTTCATCAAGGTGGAGCGCAATGAGCAGGGCGTGCTGGAGTACAAGAGCCCGCTGTGGAAATTCTTTGGTCCAGATGAGCAGAAGGCGCTGATCGCAAAGCTCGGTGTCGAAGAGAACGACATCGTGTTCTTCTACGCCGGCACCTGGCAGGAAGCCTGCGACATCCTCGGCCGTGTGCGCGTGGAGATCGCCAACATGACGCAGCTCACCAAGGACAGCACCGCGCTGAACTTCCTGTGGGTCGTCGATTTCCCGCTGCTGGCCCAGGATGCGGAAACGCAGAGCTGGGTGGCCGTGCATCATCCCTTCACCCGTCCGAAGACGGAGGACATCCCGCTCATGGAAGCCGGCGAATACGCCAAGGTGCGCGCCGAAGCCTATGATGTGGTGCTCAACGGCTACGAACTCGGCGGCGGCTCCATCCGAATTCATGAAAAGGATCTGCAGGCCAAGCTCTTCAGCGTGCTCGGCGTGAACGAAGAGGAGCAGGCCCACAAGTTTGGCCACATCCTCGACGCCTTCCGCTTCGGCGCACCTCCCCACGGCGGCCTCGCGCTCGGCCTGGACCGCATTGCCATGCTGGTGAGCGGCGAGGACAGCATCCGCGAAGTGATCGCCTTCCCGAAGAACAACAAGGGCAGCGATTTGATGACGGACAGCCCGACGCAGATCGACTTCAAGACCCTGCGCGAGATCTACATCCAGAGCACCTGGAAGGAGAAAAAGCCGGAGGCATCTGCGGTGGCGACAGCGTAACTGGAGCGCGCGCGTCTCGCGTGCTGTCTTCCGCGTCTCGCGGAAGACCGTCTCCTGGCACCCACCGGCTGACTCGTCTGCGCATCAGCAAAATATACGCTCGGACGGCATTCAGCGGGGACGCTGAATGCTGCACGCGAGGACGCGTGCGCTCCATCACGATCCGCGCAAGGCGCCCATCAGCGCGTCCAGTTCTTCGCGCACCGTGTCTGCATCGCTGACCGTCTGTGCGATCTCCGCCTTCACGGATTCGCGGAAGCGTTTCCGCAGACGATGCACGGCCACCTTCACGGCCTCGATGCTCATGCCGAGCTTTGCGGCGGCTTCGGTTTGAGGCGTCGCATCGGCCTCGGCGGTCAGCCAGGGTTTCAGAACGTCAAAGTGCTCTGACTTGCCATCGTCACGCATCTCGGACTCCAGACGGCTCAGCGCACGCGCGAGCAGCGTGAGGGCCCACTGGCGGTCAAAGGCCGCATCCGGCGCTTCCACGCTCGCATCCGCTATTTGCAGGCCCGCGCCGGTCTGCTCGGAACCTCCGTCGAGCACCGCATGCACCTGCCCGCCGCCGCGCTTGGCCGCATGATCATGCTCGCGTTGATTGGCGGCAAAGCGTTTCAAGACCGTGAGCAGGTAGCTGCGGAATTTTCCACGCAGCGGATCCGCGCCATCAATGGTCCCGCCCTCAAGCAGCTTGGCAAAGAAGTCATGCGCCAGATCCCGCGCCACATCCTCCGCACGCCCGTCCCGCCGCAGGAAGGCCACCACCGGGGCGTAGTAGGCCGCGCACAGCTCGCTCAGCGCCGCACGTGCCTGCGCATCCTCGCCCCGTGAGCGGGAGACGAGCGTCCAGCGCGTGTCGTGGAAGGAGGATGTCATGGGAGGGGTGGGAGGATAACCTTATCATAGACAACAGTCTGAGCTTTGCGGCTGCGGATCTGAAAGGATGCCACTTCCCGCAGTAAAGCCCCGAAATCGGCCCTCACCACTCGCGAGCCTTCGCTGGCACTGTCGAGATGCCCGGTGGATCCAATCCGGCTGCCATTTTTAAGCAGGGCGACCACATCATAGACCCTGTCGTTATCCACAGGTTTCACCCACGAGACAAACGCCCGGTGGTCTTCATCGTCTCCCAGCCCCGCCAGCAAGCAGCGAGGCCCCAGATTGAGGGCGCCATGAAAATCAGGATTTAGGATGAGGCCGTCCTGCCATGGGCCGATGCTGTAATGAAGAACCACGCGCACAGCGGGCGGCAGGCTACTGCGACGGCCGGGACTCACCACCACCGCCAGCAAAGAATTATCCGCCCCCTCCGCAGTGTTAAAATCCCATCCGTTGTATTTTTTCAAATCATCCCCTCTGTTCTTCAGCTCCTCCCCGTTGACGTCTGTTATCTCCACCGTCAGCCTGCTGTAACGGTCAATGTCCGGATGTTCGAACCAGAGGTGCAGCCAGCAGGTTTCATCATCGACGATGGGAGGTACATAGCCAAAGGCATGGTTGATGCGCGAAATGCTTTTGAAATCCGTTACCGGCATTCCTTCCGGCGTGTAAACAGGATCTTCGAAGCGCTGGCGTTTCAAGGCCAGCCGGACGAAACGTAGCACAGGCTGCCGGTCCAGAGCCCTTGACGTGCCGTCAATGACCGGCAGGGGAGCGGCCTTCGCCTCAAATCCGCCCCCACCTCCCAGCGGCCAGTACGAAAACAGCATCTTCCCGATGATCTTGTCCCACGGCATGAAGAACTCCTCCTTGCTGCTGCCGCGTTTCAGCAGCAAGCCTTTGGCCTCGACGGCGATGACGCGCGCGAGCCAGGTCTGGCCGTTCTCATGGGCATAGGTGATGAGATCTCCAGGGACGAAACCGGTGTTGAGTTTGGACGCGAGCCAGCGGCTGCCTTTGGCGACGCCGGGCTCATGATCATGCGGAATGGAATACGAGGCCCCGATGAAGGCGCGGATGAAAAACATCAGCACGATGATGGGGATGACGAGCTCGATGTTGCGCACCAGCCGGTGCGGCTTGATGACGGGGCGGCCCACCGGACGGCGGTGCATCCAGACCAGTGTGGATACCACGGAGGCCGCCATCGCGACCAGTGTCAGCGCAATGGCCGCCCAGGCATAGGCGTCCCGGTGTCGCGGAAGCTGATAAAAGCCCGCGATGCCTGCGGCAATGACCGTGAGCGACCAGCAGAAGAGATGCCGGCCAAACACGGCGTTCACATCATACCAGCGCTGGTCGGATACAAAGGTGGAGGGCAGCCGCACGCCATAGACCGGATTCATCGGCACCAGGCGCAGCCACAGCGGCAGGCTCAGCGCCGCCATGAGCAGCCCCATGCCTTCCACCGAACCAGAGATGAGCATCTGCGAGGTTATGCCCGCCATGCCTGAGTAGACCCACATGCGGACCATGCCGGCGAGAACCAGGAAAAAAAGCAGCGCAGCGGGAATAAGCCACAGCACCCGGGAGGGGCGTTCATACCACTTCGTGGCATGCTGAGCGCCCCCCCGCGCTTCAAACTCCAACTGCCTGCGCGCCCACCATGGCATGAGCAAAGACGGCATCATAAGCGGCACCCATATCCACGCCACGAAAGGGCCGGTCACGCGGGTCATCTTCACCAGCCACTGCAGCGGCACAGGAAAGACACCGAGGCTCTCGGCCACATATGGCGCATGCACTTGCGCACCCATGCCTGCCACCAGCGCATATACCTGGCCACCATAGCCGTGCACACAGGCTGCCAGCCCGCCCACCGTCTCCCAGCCCAGAGCCATGCCGCCTGCGGCGAAAAAACCCACAGCTACGCCGCCGTAGGCCAGCAGCCATGCCAGCGCCACCCCGCCCCACGAGACAAGACCTAGACTCATGCCCCCTACTGCCACCACGCCCAACGCCACGCCACCGCAGGCAATGATGCCGCGTGCCTGACCTCCAAAGGCCACCACGCCCACCGCCTTGTCCCCAAAGGCAAAGAAGCCGCGTGCCACGCGCTTGCGCCCCGTGGCGGGATCAATGCCGGAGGTCACATGCACCAGCGGCATGCCGAAGAGCGTGCGTTTGGACTTGTACTCAAAGCTGTTGAACTGCCACGCAAGAGAGCGCCGCACCTGCGGCGGCATGGCGGCGACGCCTTCGATCTGAGTCTTGAACTCGCCCGCGCTCTGCTGCCGGCGCTCGCGCTCCTTGGCCAGCGCACGGAAGACGACCTCGTCCATGCCGCCGCTGACGGATGATTTTTCCGAGGGCGCGGCAAAGCGGCCCAGAGGCAGCTCTCCGGTGAGCATCTCGTAGAAAACGACGCCGAGGCTGTAGATGTCCGCGCGGTGGTCCACGCTGCCGGGCTTTTCGATCTGCTCCGGCGCCATGTAGGGCGCGGTGCCCAGCCTGGCGCCGCTTTGCGTCAGCAGCATCCCGCCGTCCCCGCTTTCATCGAGGATCTTGGCGATTCCGAAGTCGGCGATTTTCACTTTGCCCTTCGCATCCAGCAGGATGTTCTCGGGCTTGATGTCGCGGTGCAGCACGCCCTGGCTGTGAGCATACTGCAGGGCCTCGCACATCACGGGGATGATGCCCAGCGCCTGCTCCGGAGTGAAGCGGCCGGCGCGCATGGCCTGGCGCAGGTTCACGCCATCCACGTATTCCATGATGAGGTAACAGAAGCCGCCGCTCTCGCCAAAGTCATGCACGGTGACGATGTTTGGGTGGCTGAGCCGGGCGAGCACGCGCCCCTCGCGGGTGAAGCGCTCCGCAAAGCCCGGCGTGGCCGCGAGGGATTTGGGCAGCACCTTGAGCGCGACCATGCGGTCCAGCCGCGGCTGCCGCGCACGAAACACCGCGCTCATGCCGCCGTGGCCGATGAGATCGAGGATTTCGAGATCAGGAAACGCGGCGGCGATTTCCGCCAGCGAGGGCAGGTCACGCGGAGCGAGAGGGAGCGTGTCTGCACCGCCGTCCGTGGGCATGGCGGCGGCGGCCATCAGGTCGGCTGGGTTCAGACCGTGAAAGGGATCTGTGGGGGAGGGTGTGGAGTCCATGACCGCCTGCATGGGGAAAGCAGCGGCGGAGGTTACACAAGATCATGCGTCACTGGCCAGAAACTTCGGCCGGGTGGGCGGAATCCTTTCTTGCGCAAAGCGGGCGAAACCGTCACACTCCTTCGTCAACCAGCCACCCAACCCACCATGCGCCGCTACGCGCTGACCAGCCTCCTCCTGCTACTCATGTCCATTCCCGGTCCGTCATCTGCTGCCAGCGTGGAATCCCGCTCTTGGGGAAAAACACCGGCGGGAGAGGAGGTGCAGCTCTTTACGCTGAAAAACACAGGCGGGCTGGAGGCGCAGATCTGTACCTGGGGTGGCTACATCGTCACGCTCAAGGCTCCGGATAAAAAAGGCACGCTGGCGGATGTGACGCTGGGCTTTGACAGCCTGGACGGCTACCTGGGCAGAAACCCCTTCTTTGGCTGCATCGCCGGTCGCTACGCCAACCGCATCGGCCATGCGAAGTTCACGCTGGATGGCGTGGAATACCCCGTGACGGCCAATTCCGGCAAGCACCAGCTCCACGGCGGCAAGGCGGGCTTTGACAAAAAAGTGTGGGCCGCCAAAGAGGTGCCCAATGGCGTGGCTCTCAGCTACACCAGCCCCGATGGTGAGGAGGGCTACCCCGGCACCCTGAAGTGCACCGTGACCTACACCCTCACGCCAGACAACGGCCTCAAGATCAACTACGAGGCCACCACGGATAAAGCCACCGTGCTGAACCTGACCAACCACGCCTACTTCAACCTCTCCGGCGAAGGCAGCGGTGACATCCTGGGCCACCTTCTCACGATCCCAACCGAGCAGATCACCGCCACGGATGATGACCTCATCCCCACCGGAGAGATCGCCAGCATCAAGGGCACGCCGCTGGACTTCACCAGCCCGCACGCCATCGGCGAACGCATTGGCGCGGACTTCAAGCCGCTCGTCCAGGGCATCGGCTACGACCACAACTACGTCCTGTCCGGCAGCGGACTGAAACTGGCCGCCACGGTCAAAGATCCCGCCAGCGGCCGTGTGATGACCGTGCGCACTACGGAACCAGGGGTGCAGCTCTACACCGGCAATCATCTCAATGGCGTTCCCGGCAAAAGCGGGCACATTTATGCAAAGCGGCATGGTTTCTGCCTCGAAACGCAGCATTATCCCGACAGCCCAAATCATCCCAGCTTCCCCGGCACGACCCTGCGCCCGGGTGAAAAATTTACCAGCACCACGATTTACCAGTTTTCCGCCGAGTGAGCGCCCACACCACCACCGTCCTGACCGATCGAGTCCCCCTGCTTGAAACCCAGCCGCCTGCCTTCATTCAGGAGCAGGACTTTGCCGCCCGCCAGTACCGCGGCCGACGGGACAATCAGGAGGACTACTATGCCTTTGCTGACGCGGCAGAGCCCGAGGAGCGCAGCCTGGAGCGCCTGCTCCTCGTGGTGGGAGACGGCCTGGGCGCGCATGCCGGCGGCAGCGTGGCCAGCTACATCGGGGTAAACGCCTTTGTGCGCGCCTATCACGAGCAGGACGGACCCAACTCCTGGAAGCTCCGCCACGCCGTGGAGGTGGCCAATGAGACCCTAGGCATCATCACCAGCCGCATGCCCAGCGTGGCCCCGCCCATGGGCACCACCATGGTGGGCGTGCTCATCACCCCCAAGACCCTGGAGTGGATCAGCGTGGGGGATTCCCCGCTCTTTCTCTTCCGCGATGGAGAGCTGATCCGCCTGAATGCCGACCACAGCCTCTCTCCCATCATCGACGCTCGTGCCGCACGTGGAGAGATCACCCGCGAGGAGGCGGAAAATCACCCCGACCGCCACACACTGCAGGCCGCCCTCATGGGCATGCCGCTGGCCCTGATCGACTTCCCGGCAGAGCCGCTGCCATTGAAAAAAGGAGACATCGTCATCGCCGCCAGCGACGGCATCTTCACCCTCACGCACAAGGCACTGGAAGAGCTGCTCGGCTTCGGCAAGCACACCACGGCAGACAAGATCTCCGACGCCATCATCTTCGCCATACGCCGCATCAACAACGACCGCCAGGACAATACGACCGTGGGCGTGGTGAAGATCGGCTAAGAGCGCAAGCACAGCCTTTGCAGGGGCACGCCCATTGTGCCCTATCAGGGCTTACTCACGTGCCTTCGAGTCAATGCAGATGGTCACTGGGCCGTCATTTACCAGCGCCACCTTCATGTCTGCGCCAAAGATGCCTCGTGCCACAGGCCTGCCCATTTCGGTCTCCAGCAACGCCAGAAATTGCTCATAGAGAGGGATGGCGACCTCCGGTCGTGCAGCTCGGATAAAGCTGGGGCGGTTTCCTTTTTTGGTGCTGGCATGCAGTGTGAACTGGCTCACCACCAGCAGATCGCCGCCCACGTCCTTCACGCTCAGGTTCATCTTTCCCTCGGCATCGCCAAAGACCCGCATCTGCGTGACCTTCTGCACCAGCCACGTCAGGTCATCCAGCGTGTCCTCTCCTTCGATGCCTGCCAGAATCATGAACCCCGTGCCAATCTGGCCGGTGATGCTGCCATCTACAGTGACGGAGGCGGAGGAGACGCGTTGGAGTACGAGGCGCATTGAGAGAAGAGGGAATGCCGAATGTCGGAAGATGAAGCTGAAGTCACGGTCATTACTTATCGAAGCTTCGCAGCAAGTAGCTGAAATAGCCGAAAAGCTCACGTGGCGCAGAGTAGAGATCGCGCAGCTCAAAGTAACTTGGGGAGGCGGAGCGGATCTCTTCAATGCCGCTGCGTTTGAGAGCCAGGCGTGAGCGGGAAATGTGAAAATACTGGGTGACAACGAGAACGCTTCTGAGCCGCTTTTCTCGCAGAATTTGCAGTGTGTTCTGGGCGCTGTCGAAGGTGGTGTTGCCTTTGCTGTCCAAGAGGATGTGGTCTCGGGGCACGCCGTGAGCTGCGAGGTAGTCACGCATGACGACGGCCTCATCATATCCTTCCTTGCCAAGGCCTCCGCTAGCAATGATCCAAGGGAACCAGCCTGCCATGTAGAGCTTCACGGTTTCGTCGAGCCGTGCCTGAAGGCGTGCGGAGGGCTTTCCGGAGAGCTCCACCTTGCTGCCGAGCACGAGTGCCACATCGGTTTTGCCGATGTCGTCGCGCAGGCCTGCCAGGCAGAGCACCAAGGTGCCGAGAACGAAGGTTACGACGACTGCGATAACGACACGTATGAGGCGCTTTTGAGTTCGGACCATGGGTTTACTTTCGTTCGATCCACCGATAAGCTGCCAGCGAGTTCTTCCAGAAATACTTTTCACATGCCTCGCTGCCCTTGCTGCGGAAGAACTCGTCCACGACCTTGAAGACGACATCATATGATGCGCCTTTGTCGGAGACGGGCCAGTCGCTGCCGTAGATGAGGCGCTCGGGACCAAAGCATTCCCAAAGATGATCGAGAACGGGGAGATAGTAGGTGGTGTCGGTCGGGGCCTTGCCGTAGTCGCATTTCACCTGCTCCACCAGCGCGGAGACTTTCATGAAGGCGTTGGGCTGCTTGGCCGCGGCTCGAATGCTTTCCTTCCACTCGGGGCGCAGGGACCGCGGATCGCCGGAGGCACCGAGGTGATTGATGACGATGCGCAGGTCGGGCACGCCGGCGGCCAGTTTTGCTGCGTGAGGAAGATAGCTGGGGCCGCCATTCAAATCCAACTCCAGGCCGTGGTTGGCCAGCGCCTTGGCACCTGAGAGCACGGCGTCTTGTTTTGCCGTGTCCTGCAATGATGTGCCGCTCCAACGCACACCACGGAAGACAGGATTGGCGGCAAAGCGTTTCAGATTGCTTGCGAAAGCATCTCCCGGGTCGAGATGCCCCACGAATCCCACGATGCTTTTCTCCTTGGCCGCTAGATCGAGAATCCACTGGTTGTCCTCCACCAGCGGGCTGGCCTCCACGACGACGGTTTCCTTGACGCCATGCGGCGCTGCCACCGCCAGCCAGTCCGCAGGCAGCACGGTGCGGTAGAGCGGCGAGCCCTTGGTGGGCCACGGCACGCCGCCGGGGCGTGAGGGATCGTAGAAATGCGTGTGCGTGTCGATGATGCGCGTGACCGGTGGTGCGGCCTGCGTCATTTCAGGCAGGCATGCGAATGCAGCGGTGGTCTGGAGAAAGCGGCGGCGGTTCATGGATGGAGAGACAAACGTCACACGATCTCAATGCTATGCGGCAAAAGATCCAGCGTGCGAAACAGCGCGCCCTTCGTCCGCGCGTGCACGCGCAGCAGCACATCGCCCGCCTGCACCTGCGTGCCGGTCTTGGCGATCTGGTCGCAGCCCACGGCGTAGTCGATGGGATCGGAGGCTTTGGAGCGTCCGGCCCCCAGCTCCAGCACGGCCTGGCCGATGCCGCCAGCATCCATGCGCGTCAGCGTGCCGCTGGCGGTGGCTTTGAGCTCGCCGATGAAGGGGGCACGATGCACAGAGGTCATCTTTTCCAGCACATCCACATTGCCTCCCTGGGCCTGCACCATTTTTTGAAACTTCAGCCATGCTTCGCCCCGATGCAGCATGGCATGCAGTTCTGCGCGGGGGGAGATGGAAACGGCGGAGGCGAGATCCAGCACGATGTCCTCCAAGTCCTGCGGGCCCTTGCCTTTCAGGCAGCGCACGCATTCGGCCACCTCCAGCGCATTCCCGGCGGACTCTCCGGTGGGCTCATTCATGGCACTAAGGCGCACGCTGGAGCGCACGCCCATGGCCTGGCCCACGGTCACGAGGCTCTGCGCCAGCAGCTGTGCCTCCGCCTCTGTCTTCATGAAGGCACCGCTGCCCCATTTCACATCCAGCACCAGGCGGTTCAGCCCCTCTGCCAGCTTCTTGCTCATGATGCTGGCGGTGATGAGCGGGATGCTTGGCACCGTGCCCGTCACATCCCGCAGGGCGTAGAGCTTTTTGTCCGCCGGGCAGATGCCACCGGTCTGCCCCACCATCACGCAGCCGATGCGGTCGATCACGTTGTGAATCTCCACCTCGTTGAGCTGCGTGCGGAAGCCGGGGATGCTCTCCAGCTTGTCCAGAGTGCCGCCGGTGATCCCCAGGCCGCGGCCGGAGATCATGGGCACCCACACATTGTCGCAGGCCAGCAGCGGCGCTAGGATGAGGGAGGTCTTGTCGCCGATGCCGCCGGTGCTGTGCTTGTCCACGCGCATGGGGTCGTGGTCGTTCCATAGCAGCATGGTGCCGCTGTGCAGCATGGCCTCGGTCAGCGCAGCGGTCTCCTCCGGCGTCATGCCACGGAAGTAAATGGCCATGGCCAGTGCGCTCATCTGGTACTCCGGCATGTCCCCGCGAGTGAAGGCGTCGATCACATGGCGTATCTCCCCGGAGGAGAGGGCGCCACCGTCGCGCTTGTGCTCGATGAGGGTCGGAATGTGCATGAGAGCATGCTTGGTTCATCCGAGGTGTTTGGCAATGTCGGAGTCGCGCTGCTGCAGTGTTAACCGTTGGGAATGTGTATGCACGTCTTGCTTGACTCCGCACGTGGAGAATTCCCCAAAGCAGCCTTAAAAACTGATGTGATACAGCGGCAGGTTGCTGCCGGTCTTGGGGCGGAATTCACGATCCACAAGGCAGGGCACTTTATCCAGGGCCAGGATCTCCTTGGTGTAACGGGCATTGGCATCAGGGCTGGCCTCGACATGGATAACGTTTCCCGCGGAATCCCGGATGATTAGAACATAACCGTGGCTTTTGACCCCGTAGCGGTCTGTGGGGTCCTGACTGTAAGTCAGGCGGACAGGCGGTGTGGTATAGACCATCTTGGACTGGGCGCGAAGGTTCAGCTCAAACTCCACCTTCTGCAGCACGATAAGATTGTCCCCGGGATCGCTGAGGCTTCGAGCCAGTGTGATGGCAGTGCCGCGGGCGTTCTGCAGATCGCGCCGCACCTCCTGGTTGCTGAGGTTGAAGTTGTAGGTCACCTCAACGGTGCGCAGATCGCCATTGGAAGAGCCTCGATTGCTTTTGGCGGGCAGCGTCTGGCACACAATGCGGAATTTCTGTGCCGGTCCGGGAGCGGGCACCGAGGCGGATGCCGATGCTTTCTCTGTGGCTGGGGCCGTATTTTGCTCCTGCCAGCGGGAGATATAGGCATTGTCCTCCTTGCACAAAGTGCGGCGGCTGATGGTCAGAGTTTGCTGATCATCGGTGCGCTTCAGCGTCACGGTGTCGGCCGTGGCAGTGGTGATCTCCGCCTCCAGCAGCGAACCCGCCAGGCTGACAAACACACGCGGCTCCGCCTGGGCCATCGAGGCGATGGCTGCTGAATGGAGGAGCAGGAGGGCAAAGCGCACGGTTATAGTGGGGTAGGATTGCGTCCTACTTTGCCTGCGCTGGTGGGTGGAATCAAGCCTCGCGCAGCAGAATGGCATCCACATTGATGCCGTCGTACAGCGCGTCGCTGAGGATCACCAGGGGGTCGCCATGCTTGATGTGCTTTTCGCGGCGCAGGAGATCCAGTGCATTGCGGATGGCCGCCTCGGGGTCGCCTTCGGCAAACTGCAGCACAAAGGGGTTCACGCCACGCGCAGTGACCAGCGTGCGGCTGACGTGCAGATTCGGCGTGAAGGCAAAGATGGGCGCAAACTCCGGGCGCTGATGTGCCAGCAGGTGCGCCATCACGCCACGAATGGTGAAGACGAGCAGCTTGCTGCCGGGGATGCTGTTGGCCAGCAGGATGGCGGCCTTCACGGTCTTGTGCTTGTTGGTCTTCAGCGGCGCATCGCTGGCGAAGCGGCCGGAGGGATACTTCTGCTCGATGCGGCTGATCACGGTATCCAGCACCTCCACGCACTTCTCAGGGTAGCGTCCCACGCTCGTTTCGCCGCTCAGCATCACGCAGTCCACCTGCTCGATCACAGCGTTGAAGATGTCCGTCACTTCCGCGCGGGTGGGCACGGGGTTTTCGATCATGCTCTCCAGCATCTGCGTGGCCACGATGACCTTGCGGCCGTGGTAGGAGCAGCGCTCCACGATCTGGCGCTGGATCAGCGGCAGGTCCTCGATGGGGCATTCACTGCCCAAGTCGCCACGGGCGATCATGATGCCGCCGGAGGCTTCCACCAGCGCGTCGATGTTGTCGATGGCCTGCTGGTTTTCGATCTTGGCGATGACGCGCGCCTTGCTCTGCTTTTGCTCCAGCAGGAGCTGCAGGTGCTGAAGGTGGCCGGGCTCACGCGCAAAGCTGAGGGCAAAGAAGTCCACGCCCAGCTCCACGCCGAGGTCGAGGTCCGCGTAGTCCTTCTGCGTGAGCGGGGGCAGTCGCACGGGCACACCGGGGAGATTGATGTGGCGGCGGGATTTCATCTCGCCTTTGGTCATGACGGTGCCGATGACGCGCACGGTGGAGACTTCGGTGGCTTTGACCTGGATCATGCCACCATCGACCATGATGGTGTCGTCGATTTTGAGATCCTTGCCCAGCTCCGGGTAGTTCACGGTCACGGAGTACTTCGTAGTGGCGGGGGCCTCGGGCTTGCAGCGGAACTCCACGACGTCTCCCACCTGGAGCTGCCAGGGCTGCTCCACATCTCCGGTGCGGATGCTCGGGCCGGTGAGGTCCATGAGCACGGCGATCTCCCGTTTGGAGGCGGCTGCGGCCTCACGCACGCGGCCATAGACGGTGCGCACCCAGTCGTGGGAGGCGTGGCTCATGTTCAGACGAATGACGTCCGCCCCTTTCGCGATCAAATTGGCAAGGACTTCGGGACTCTCCGTGGCAGGCCCGAGAGTGCAGAGGATTTTGGTTTTGCGCATGGTTGGCATATTGAGAGCAGGTGACGGGCCAGCGTTGGCCCTGTCTTGCTGCTGCGCAACACTTAGAAGGCAAAGAGTGCGTTGTAATTCCTTGAGATGATTCCTTGCAATTCATCCACACTCATCCCTCGAATCCTGGCCAGCAGCTCGTAGCTCACATGCAGATTGGCCGGATGATTCAGCACCTTGCCATCGGCGGTGTGCAGCGGGTGCGGGTTCAGCTCATCCGGCGGCCACATGTCGGGCGCGTCTGTTTCGGTGAGGAGGCGGTCGAGGGGGACTTTGGCAAAGGTCTCCCGCTGAGCGGCTTTGCGCGGGTGGCCAAAGTAGGGGCTGATGGAAAAGTAGGCGCCCATTTTGACGAAGCTGGGGATCATCTCGGCAGGGCCGCCATAGGAATGGAGGAGGAAGCCACGGCGCGGCAGCGGGGTGCTGCGCAGCGTCTCCTCCAGCAGGCCAAAGGCGCGCAGGCAGTGGATGATGGCCGGACGGTCCAGCTCCACTGCCAGGGCCAGCTGGGTGCGGAAGCATTCGAGCTGCGCGTCGATGTCCGGGTTCTCAATCCAGCGATCAAGCCCGATCTCCCCCACGACGGCATGGGGGGTGGATACCAGAAGCTGCCGCAACGTGGTGGCCCACTGAGCCGTGCGCTCTTTGACGTACCAAGGGTGCAGGCCGAATGCGGGGCGGATCCAGGAGTGATCGCGGGCGAGGTCCGCCACTGCGGGCCAGTCGTCTTCTCCAGAGCCGTTGACGATCATCTCCCCCAGTCCGGTCTGCGGCATGGTGGCGAGGATCTCCGCGCGCCACGGGGCGAGGCGGTCGTCCTGGAGATGATTGTGGGCGTCGTAGAGCATGGGGCAAAGCTGCCTTGCACAAAAAAGCCCGCGCATGCTAGGCGGCATGCGCGGGCAAAGGTCTCGCAGGCTCGATCAGTTGTTCGGGATCATGAGGAGCTTGGTGTCTCCCTTGCTCCACACGCGCAGGAGCACAGTGTTTTCGCTGCTCTTTGCCAAGGTGCGGGCTTCAGCGGCGCTGGCCACGGGCTTGCGGTTCACATGGGTGATCACATCGTTTTCCGCCACGCCCATGGCGGCGGCGCGGCTGTCGGGCTCCAGCTTGGTGACGATGACGCCGCTGACGCTGGCGGGCACGTCGTGGCGCTCACGCAAGGCGGGGGTGAGCGTCTGCACGGTCACACCGCTGACGAGCTCGCTGATGTTGTCCTTGGCCGGACCCGCACCCTGGCCAGGGCGGGGCAGCATGCGGGTGCCGCCATTTTCAGAGAGGGCCTCCTCAGGCAGCGCCTCCAGCGTGGCAGTGAGGGTGATCTTCTTGCCGCCGCGCATCACCTCGATGGGGATCTGCGAGCCGGGCTTGGCGCTGCTGACGATGAGGCGGAGGCGGCTGCTGTTGTCCACCTTCTGGTTGTTGATGGAGACGATGACGTCCTCCAGCTGCACGCCGGCTTTTTCAGCGGGAGATTCAGAGCCCACCATCATCACGACTGCGCCACCCTGCTCCTTGATACCGAGACGCTCGGCCAGGGAGGCGTCCAAGTCGGCGATCTGCACGCCGAGAAAGCCGCGCTGCACGGCGCCGTCGTCCAGCAGGTCCTCCACGATGTGGAGGGCCATGTTGATCGGGATGGCAAAGCCGATGCCCGCATTCATGCCGCTGCGGGAGAGAATGGCGGTGCTGATCCCCACCACGCGGCCCATGCCGTCCACCAGCGGGCCGCCGGAGTTGCCGGGATTGATGGAGGCATCCGTCTGGATGAAGTCCTCATAGCCCTGCACGCGGGTGCGGCCATTGTTCTTGCCCACGATGCCCTCATTGCTGCGGCCCAGGGCGCTCACGATGCCCTGGGTGACGGAGCGGCTCAGCTCCATCGGCGCGCCTGCGGCCAGCACGATGTCTCCCACGCGCAGCTTGGAGCTGTCTCCCAGCGTGGCGGGCTTGAGCCCCTTGGCGTCGATCTTGATCAGCGCCACATCCGTCAGCGGGTCCGTGCCGATGACCTCGGCCTTGTAGGTCTTGTTGCTGCCGTTTTCATCCAGGGAGACCTCGATCTTCTTGGCGTCTGCCACCACGTGGTTGTTGGTGATGATGTAGCCGTCCTGCGTGATGATCATGCCGGAGCCCACGCCACGCTCCTGGTGGGCGTCGTCATCCTGTGGGATTTGCGGACGCTGGGGCTGCTGCGGCTGGCCACGGCGGCGAGGATTGGGATTCGGCGCAGGCTCGTCGTCCTCGTTCATGCCGCCAAAGCCGTCCGGGCCGCCGAAAAAGCGGTAGAAGAAGGGGCGCAGCTGCGGCGGGATCTGGTCCACACCCGGCGTCTTGATTGGCGTGGAGGAGTAGATGGTGACGACGCTGGGCAGGATTTTATCCACCACGCTGGCGTAGCTCATCTGCAGCTGGCCATTGTTGGGCAGGGGGCTGGTGTCCTTGAGGATCTTGGTGTCAAAATCCGCCGGAGTGATGGCCGGCGTTTCGGCAGTCGCCACCGGGAGTCCTGCCGCCAGCATGCCGGCGCAGGTGAAAGCGATGCAGAAGCGAGGATGAGTCTTCATGTGGAATGTGGAGGTTGGGATTTTGGGCTGGCCATGCGGGGGGCGCATGGACATTCAGATGGGGTGTTCCAGATAATGTTGAACAATTCCGTCGGAAAGAAAGGGGCTCTTTCATTGGGAAGTCTGTCATGCACAAACCCACAGCGGCTGTCTTGTGGCGCATTTGGCAGCGAATTTTGAATTGGAGTGCACGGCATATCAGTCGGCTACAATATAGCCATGGGGGGCCGATACATGCCCGCCACCCAAGAAAATGAGCTTGTGCTGATAGGTCCTGATAGGTCCTGATAGGGCTGATAATGCGATGACTGGCTGCAGGAGAATGCCAGCCCAGAGGGAATATACCTACTTTTGCACCACGCGCAGCAAGTCTGCCGACACCTCCCAGTCATGAATTCCATGAACTGCGAAAAGGCCAACGTTATCAATTATGACGTTTAATATGGCAATTCAACAATCCACCCATAAAACGCAGGATTTTACCTGCGTGTTTTCTTGCCCTTTGAGTGGAGGCCTGCCAGCATCGACTGTTCAGATGGAGTCGCGCCTCCACATCAACGTTTTCAACTTCATTTTCCCAGTCTCATGAAAGCTCCATGTCGCACCACCTCCCGCATGACAGCCGTGCTGGCAGCCGCCACACTCCTGAGCCAGTGCTCCATGCCTCCGGAGCAAGCCTGGCGCTACATCCAGACCAACGGCCTGCTGAGTTACATGCAGGGGCCGCGCCAGCCCTCCCCGCCTTTCCGCGTGGGCTCCTCTGGCTACCAAAGCTATGCCCTGAGTCAGCAGCGCAGGTACACGCCGACTGTCGCCTGGAACTCCCCTCTGCCCAGCCGCAGCCGCTACGGCGCAGCCAGCACGCCCAACAGCTACCTGAGCCAGCCCTCCGCCAGCGAACGCTACGTGCCCCGCAGCCGCCCCAGCTCACCTGCGCCAGATACCCCGGCCAAGGTCAAAATCCCCGTGCAGGAGCCCTCCCCTGCCCCACAGGTGACCAGCAGCGGGAATCCGGCACCGCAGCAGCCAGCCTCCCCCAAAGCGAACGGCAGCACTCCTGAAGCCATCTCCACTGACAACGTGCCCTATGGCTCTCCTGTGCCCGGACGCATGAACATGGTGAACAGCCCCTACGCTGGCAAGACCCAGCTGGTGGATGTCTCCGGCATGAGCGCGGGGCAGACGGTGAAGTGCCCCTATACTGGCAAGCTCTTCAAAGTGCCCCCGCCCCAGCAGGCTGCGGCGCAGACGGAGTCCAGCCTGGAAGCCAAATCCGGGGAGAAAAAGCCCTGACAAGGCCGGTCTGGCCAAAATCAGCCCTAAAGCCGCCTCCGGGGAAAACCGGGGTGGGGGCCTGCATTTGGTCTTGATTCGACCTTGAACAGTGGAACTCTTCCGGCCCTCAAAAACGTAAAACGACAACCGATCATCCATCATGGGTCAACAACTGAACAAAGTAGTCAAACGCCGCCGCCGTAAGCTTTACATCGCCCGCAAGAAAGCTCTGGCCAAAGCTGGCGTCTCCCGCAAGGCACGTGCCGCCAAGTCCGAAGCCAAAGGCGCCAAGAAAGCCCCTGCCAAGAAGGCAGCCGTGAAGAAGGCCCCCACCAAGGCCAAGGCTGCTGAAACCGCCGCCGCCGTGGAAGTGACCGAAACCGCCGCCCCTGAAGCTGCTGCCCAGGAGTAATCGGGACAACGATCGACATCTCGAATTCAAAGATCACCGTCATGGCCTGCCATGACGGTGTTTTTTTTGCCCGTCGATGAAGATGCCTACTGGAACCAGCCAGTGCCGCCGTTGCCTGGGTAGGCAGGTGCGGTGCCGTTGGTGCTGGAATTAAAGGCATCGTAATAGCCGCGCTCAAAGCTGGAGCGATAGCGCGGGTCATAGCGGCCCACAAAGGCCGAGGGATCTGCCACACGTCCGCTGGTGCGGTCACGCAGACCGTAGTCGTAGCCTTGGTTGTAAACGGGGTCGCGCTGCTGCTGAGGCTGCTGTTGCTGCGCCCCTTGTGGAGGCGGCAGGGCTCCGGGTTGGTTGTTGTAGCCAGGATTGACGCCCAGCTGCCCCTGGCTGCTGCGGATTTGATTATAGCGCTGGTTGTAGCCATCGCGGTAGGCCATGGAGGTATTACGGTCAAAACGCGATGGGTAGCGATTGTAGTCCGGGTTCAGCCCCTGCTGGGCATCTGCCTGACCATCCTGCTGCCCGCGCTCAAAGGCCATGGCGTTCATCTGAGAGCCCTGATCCCTCATGTCCTGGCGGTAGGGATTGGCATAGGGGTCCGCGCCATTCGGGCCATAGTAGGGGTCCACACATTGAGCGAGCAGCAGCGGAAGGGCCAGCGAGGCGAGGCGCGTGAGTTTCATGGGAGAGCGTAAGAGACGCCCCGCCGTGTGGCAAGGCCGCAATCTCCGACGTCTCAGCCACGTTCTGTGTTCATGAAATTTTCCACCCTGCTATGCTGCCTCCTGATAGCTGTGACCACCCGTGCCGATGAGGCGGTGCGCATTGAAAAAGACATCTCCTACCTGCCGGCAGAGCGAAAGGAAAAGGCGGATCTGTATCTGCCTGCAGAAGACGGACAGAAGCACCCTGGAGTCGTCATCATTCACGGTGGTGGCTGGGCCGGCGGCATCAAGGACGCCAAACGCGAGATCAACATTGGCACCACGCTGGCCGCGCATGGCTACGTGTGCATGAGCATCGACTACCAGCTCCATGATTCCAAAAGCCCCACACCATGCTGGCCGCAGAACCTGCATGACTGCAAGACCGCCGTACGCTGGCTGCGGGCCAATGCGGAGCGTCTGCATCTGGACACAGCGCACATCGGCGTGATCGGCGGCTCTGCGGGCGGCCACCTGGCCACGATGGTGGGTGTCACCGGACCTGAAGCCGGGCTGGACCCCAGCGGCCCGTATGGCGACCAGTCCTGCCGCGTGAGCTGCGTGGTGGATATGTATGGTCCTGCCGACCTTGAGAACTACAAAACGATCGCCGCCCTGCGCAAAAGCCCCGCCGAAGCGCCGGAGCTGTACCGGCAGTTCTCCCCGCTGACCTACCTGGACAAGTCGGACCCGCCTTTCCTCATCCTGCATGGCACGGCCGACAAGACCGTGGATGTGGAGCAGTCCAGAATCCTCGACGCCGCGCTGGCAAAGCACGACATCGAGCACCGTCTGGAAATCATCGAAGGCGCACCGCACACCTTTCACCTGCAGCCCAGCCAGAAGGACCTGCGCCCGCTGGTGCTTGCCTTTTTTGACAAGCACCTCAAGCCTGCAGGAAAGTAGGCGCGCCTACTTCTTCCCCTTTTGGGTGGCTGCGGTGAACCAGTCGCCGCCACCGCCACCACCACCGAAGGGATTTCCCATGCCGCCGCCGGAGCTGCGACCGCCACCGCTGGAGAAGCTGCGCTGACCGCCCCCCTGGCCGCCGCCGCCGCCTGCGGGGCGCGGACCGGCGCTGCCCTGCTTCTTCTCAAAGTCGGGCTTGGATTTCATGCTGAGGGCGATGCGCTTGCGCTGGATGTCCACCTCCGTGACGGTCACGCTCACTCGCTGCGCCACCTTCACCACCTCGGCGGGATCACGCACAAAGGTGTCGCTCAACTGGCTCACGTGAACAAGGCCGTCCTGATGAACGCCGATGTCCACAAAGGCGCCAAAGGCCGTCACATTCGTGACGATGCCAGGGAGCTTCATGCCGACAGTGAGATCCTTCATATCGTTCACACCTTCGGCAAAGGTGAAGACCTCAAACTGCTTGCGGGGGTCGCGGCCGGGCTTGGCCAGCTCGTTCATGATATCCTGCAGCGTCGGCAGGCCCACGTCTGCGCTTACGTATTTTTTGAGATCGATTTTCTGGCGCAGTTCGGCACGCTGCATGAGGTCTGAAACGGTGCAGCCGATGTCGGCAGCCATTTTTTCCACGAGCGGGTAGCGCTCAGGATGCACGGCGCTGGCATCGAGAGGATGCGAGGCATCGCGGATACGGAGGAAGCCCGCGGCCTGCTCGAAGGCCTTCTCTCCAAGCCGTGGCACCTTGAGCAGATCCTTGCGGCTCTGAAAGGGGCCGTTCTCATTGCGGAAGGCCACGATGTTGGCAGCGTGCGCGCTGTTCAAACCGGAGACGTAGCTGAGCAGCTGCTTGCTGGCGGTGTTCAGCTCGACGCCCACACCGTTCACCGCACTGATGACGACGTTGTCCAAACTCGTTTTGAGCTGGTTCTGATCCACATCGTGCTGGTACTGGCCCACACCGATGGATTTGGGGTCCAGCTTCACCAGCTCTGCCAGTGGGTCCATGAGACGACGGGCGATGGAGACGGAGCCACGCACGGTGACGTCGTGATTGGGAAACTCCTCACGCGCCACTTCGCTGGCGCTGTAGATGGAGGCACCGCTTTCGTTCACCATGATCACGGGAATGGAGGCAGGCACGCCAATCTTCTTCACAAACATTTCCGTCTCTCGGCTGGCGGTGCCGTTGCCAATGGCGATGGCTTGGATCTTGTAACGATCCACGAGGTTGAGGACCAGATTCTTGGCATGCAGCAGGCCGCTGCCTTCGCCAAGGAGATAGATCACATCGTTATAGAGAAGCTGGCCCTGGGCATCCAGCACGACGATCTTGCAGCCAGTGCGGAAGCCGGGGTCGATGCCGAGCACGCGCTTCTGCCCCAGAGGAGCTGCCAGCAGGAGCTCGCGCAAATTGTCGGCAAACACGCGCACTGCCTCGGTGTCCGCCTTCTTCTTGGACTCCAGGCGGGCCTCGGTCTCCATGCTGGAGCTGAGCAGGCGCTTGTAGCTGTCTGCGCAGGCCAGCTTCATCTGGTCGGTGCAGGCATTGCCGCCTTTAACGAAGAGGTTCTCGACGATCTTGATGGCGGTGTCTTCCGCCGGCTGGATGCGCATGAGCAGGAAGCCCTCCTTTTCGCCACGGCGGATGGCCAGCATGCGGTGGGAGGGGATGGACTTGAGCGGCTCGGTCCAGTCAAAGTAGTCTCGGAACTTCTGCGCCTCCTCGTCCTTTTCCTTGCCGAACATGACCTTGGAAACAACCGAGGACTGCTCTGTGAAAAATTTGCGCAGGGCTGCACGAGCTTCTGCATGGTCGCTGATGCGCTCGGCGATGATGTCGCGCGCGCCGCTGAGAGCGTCTGCGGCATCCTTGACGCGCAGCTCCTCGTTTTCGTGATCGGGGTTCACATACTTGGCCACCTCGGTGTTGAGATCGACGCCGGAGGTCATGAGATTGGCCTCGATGAAATCGGCCAGCGGCTCCAGGCCCTTTTCCTTGGCGATGGTGGCACGGGTGCGGCGCTTCGGACGGAACGGCGCGAAGATGTCTTCCAGCGCGTTCATCGTCTCGGCCTTCTCGATCTTGGCGCGCAGCACGTCCGTCATGAGCTTGCGCTCTTCGAGAGACTTCACGATGGCGGAGCGGCGATCATCGAGAGCCACGAGCTGGCCCATGCGCTCCTGGATGTTCTGGATCTGCACTTCATCGAGAGAGCCGGTGGCCTCTTTACGATAGCGGGAAATGAAGGGGACGGTGGCTCCATCAGCGAGCAGCTTGGCAGTGGCGCCCACCTGGATGGCTTTCAGGCCCAGCTCTTTCGAGACGCGCTCGACGTGGGCGATGTTGATGTTGAGTTCGTTGGAAGCAGACATGGTTGGGAAATTTTGGATGGTTGAAGACCGCATGCACTCCGTTGCAACGCATACAGCCGTTTGGGTGGGTGGAATTAGCGAGACGTTTCCATGCGGCAACCAATCAGCGCGACTTGTGAAAAACTTTTGTCGGAGCGATGGCTTGACATGGCGTTGCGAAATTTTCTTTATCGCTTCGTATTGAGGCTGCATGATGAAATTTTTTGCAGCTTTTCTGATTTCAAGCGTTGCATTCTCAGCAGAAGACTGGCCTAGCTGGCGCGGCCCTTATGCAGACGGCAGCTGGAATCCCGAGGACATCCCCGCTGACTTTGACAGGAAAGAGCCTGAGAGACTCTGGAAAAAAGACATCGGTGCCGGATTCGGCGGAGTCACCACAAGCGGCAGCCGGGTGTATGTGATGGACCGGCTCAAAACACCCAGAGAGGTCGAACGCGTTCTGTGTTTTGATGCAGAAAGCGGCAACGCTCTCTGGCAGCAAAGCTGGGAGGTGAGCTATGGAAGCATGGAGTACGGCACAGGCCCGCGTGCCTCGGTTAATATTAGAGAGGGCAAGGCGTATACACTGGGCGCGGCTGGCGTGGCAGCTTGTTTCGATGCCGAGACTGGCCGGGTGATCTGGCAGGTGGACACGGTGAAAACTTTTGGAGCGAAGATTCCCAAATGGGGCTTCGCCGCGTCTCCGGTGATCGATGGCAGCCGCGTGCTGCTGCACGTGGGAGCGAATGCCGGATCTGTGATCGCCCTGGATAAAAGCTCGGGCAAGGAGATCTGGCGTGGCGGGCCTGATCCGGCAGGCTACTGCACACCAGAAATCATCACACATGCAGGCACGCGTCAGCTCATCGCATGGGGGCCAGAAAACGTGCAGAGCATTGATCCCGACAACGGCAGAGTAAACTGGACCTTCCCCTACAAGATCACGTACGGTGTCAGCATCGCACAGCCGCTTTATCATGACGGCATCCTGCTTGTCTCTGGCTACTGGCATGGAGCAAAGGCGCTTCAGCTCGGGGAAAAGAGCCCCAGCCTGTTGTGGGAAAATCAGAATGAGATCTGTGGCCTCATGTCCGCTCCGTTGTTTAAAGACGGCGTCGTTTACATGCTCGACAAAACTCGTGGTCTGCAGGCCTTCGAACTCAAGACCGGCAAAATCTTGTGGAGCGATGACAACAAGCTGACACCCAAGGGCAGCAATCCGCAGATGAGCCTGGTGTGGATGCAGGAGTCTGCCAACCTTGCCGCCCTGCTCAACGCCAGCGGTGAACTGGTCTATGCCAGGCTGACACCGGACAAAGGCGAAGAGCTGGCCCGCTGGCAGATCATCGGCAAAACATGGGCGCATCCGGCGTTTGCAGGAAACAGAATATTTGTGCGCAGCGATAAAGAATTGTCCGCCTGGCAGCTTTGGTAGTTGGCATGAAACTCTGGCTGCCCGTCCTTCTCGCCGTCTTCGTCATCGCCGCTGTGCCCGCACCTGAGGCCCCCGTTTGGAAGGCGGGCGCGGCTTCGGCCAAGATCACACCCGAGAAGCCCATGTGGATGGCAGGCTATGCAGGACGCACCAAGCCGTCTGAAGGCGTGGAACTGGACCTGTATGCCAAGGCCTTTGTGCTCACGGATCAAACGGGTGGACGGTTTGCCCTCATCACGATGGACCTGATCGGCGTGCCGAGAAATCTGCGTCTGGCTGTGGCGGAGCGGGTGAAGAAGGAGCACGGCATCGAGCCCGCAAATATGGCCATCAATGCCTCCCATACGCACAGCGGACCGGAGCTGCGCACGAGCAAAATCTATGGCGCGGATGATCTGGCGCTGCGCGAGACGGAGGCCGCAGAATACACTGCCAAGCTGGAAGACACGCTGGTGCGTCTCGTCGGCGAGGCTCTGCAAAAATCCGTGCCTGCTCATCTGGACTACAGCACGGCGCGCTGCGGGGTCTCGATGAACCGACGCACACCCGATGGCAAAGGCGGCTGGAATAATTTCCCTAATCCGCTCGGCCCGGTGGACCAGGCTGTGCCCGTGCTGAAAGCCAGCACGGCGGAGGGCAAGGACATCGCAGTCATCTTTGGCTACTCCTGCCACTGCACCGTACTCGGGCACCAGAAATTCAGCGGCGACTATGCAGGCTACGCGCAGCAGGAGATCGAGAAAGCGCACCCGGACGCCGTGGCGATGTTTGCCAATGGCTGCAGCGGCGACCAGAACCCCTACCCGCGCAAGACGATGGAGCTGGCGCAGACGCACGGCAAATCCTTGGCCACCTCTGTGCAGGCTGCGCTGGAGACGAACATGCAGCGCCTCAAAGGCCCCATCCGCGCCGCGTATCGTGAGATCCCGCTGGCCTATGACAAGCTGCCCACGCGCGAGCAGCTTCTCGAAGAACAGAAATCCACCAACAAATACCTGGCCGGGCATGGCACACGCATCCTGCAGCGCATGGAGAGCGGAGACCCGCTGCCCACGACCTACCCCTACCCCGTTCAGGTGCTCCGCCTCGGGAATGACCTCACCTGGGTCACGCTCGGTGGTGAGGTGGTGGTGGACTACTCACTGCGGCTCAAGCAGGACCTCAAAGATCCCATCGTCTGGATCAGCGGCTACACCAACGACGTGATGGCCTACATCCCCAGCCTGCGCATCTGGCAGGAAGGCGGCTACGAAGGCGGCGGCGCCATGATCTACGGCACCCACCCCACCCGCTGGAGCGACAAGACGGAGGAGAACATCGTCGGTACGGTGATGGAACTGCGGAAGGCGGTGGAGTGACTCACTTCTGCGCGCGTAGCAAGCGGACCTGCGCCTCGAGCAGGGCTGCTTGCGCTCGCTCTGCTTTAATCCTGCCAGCATTGGAAGACTCCTCCTGAGCCTTCCTTTTTGCCATGGCAGCTCGTTGTTCATGCACGGCCACCAGATCCTGAAGCGCGGCAATCAATGCTTCCCGCCGCCCCTGTTCGCGTGCGAGGTCGGCCCGCGCTTCAGCCAGTGCAATTTCAGCAAGCTGCACTCCAGAACCATCCTCTGCGGACTCCCGGCCTGATTGATACAGAACCTGCTCAATCTGGACCAGCTGCTCACGGATCTGAACAATCTCCGTGAGCTTGGCGATGATGGCCGCATTCGGCCCGGCCAAAGCAGGAGCTCTGGATGACTCCTGGGCCGCAAGGTTAAATGAGACAAGGACGATGGCAGCAGCAATGGTCGGTTTTATCTTCATGGCGGTGGTTGAATGTAGCCTGTCCAAACTGGCTGACCACACCGTACCAACGACTTTTGAGCCGGAAGATTGCCGTTTTCAGCGGACGCTGGAGATCACCAAAGAACACAACGACAGGCTGGACAGGGCGAATACCGCAGGTGAACCAAACTCAGGATTTTTGTTTCCCGAACTTCACACGGTCATAGACCTCCGATAACGGAAGCTTCATTCCCAAACATTTAATGGCGATCTCCTGGTCAAGACCCTTTACCTCAGTCAAAAACCAAAAGCCGTCTCCGTGCCGCTCATAAATTTCAATGTGGGGACTGTTCTGTGAAATGAGAACATAGGCTTTAAGAGATTCCAGCTGCCGGTAGTTCTCCGCCTTTTTCCCGCGATCATAGCTCTCGGTCGATTTGGAGAGCACCTCGAAGACTATAGTCGGATTAATTGCTGTCTGCTGCCGTTTGTCCTGGGGATCAAATTCAGGCTTCTTGCAAAATACAGAAGCGTCCGGGTAAGTGACCAGACCAGTAGCGGGAACTTTGATGCGAAAATTGCTATCGCAGGGCATGCAGGTTTTGCCTTTAAGACGCTGCCTAAGCTCCGCCGACAGATTTAGCACGATCAAGCTGTGCTCCAAGCTGCCGCCAGCCATGGCGAATATTTCGCCATCGTGAAACTCGCTTTTGTACACCTCGTTTTCTTCGAGGTCGTAATATTGCTCGACGGTGTACTTGGGTTTGGCTTTTGCGATTCCCATAATGCTGGAGGTTACCACTTTGCAGGCTTGATTCAATCAACGAAACAGCCCGGGAGGTGCTCCCGGGCCGTGACGGATGATTCGGGATGGATCTCGCTCAGCTTCTCACTTGCTGTTCTCCGCAAACTGAGCGTCGAAGATGATCTTGCTTGGTGGGAAGTCGATCTTCTTCACGAAGGCGGCGGATTCGGCGGCGCCGAACTCACGGTCCATTGCACCGTCCTCCCACTCGACGCTGAGCGGGCCGGCGTAGTCGATGTCGTTGAGGGCACGGATGATGCGCTCAAAGTTGATGTTGCCACGGCCGACGGACTTGAAGTCCCAGTAGCGGCTGGGCTTGTGGAAATCCACGTGGCCGCCGAAGACGCCCGCCGTGCCGTCACCGATGCCCCAGGCGACGTCCTTCATGTGGACGTGGAAAATGCGGTCGCTGAACTTGTAGATGAACTTGATGTAGTCCACGCCCTGGTAGCCGAAGTGGCTGGGGTCGAAGTTGAAGCCGAAGGCCGGGTGATAGTCCACGGCCTGCAGGGCGCGCTCGGCGCTGGCAATGTCGAAAGCGATCTCCGTGGGGTGCACTTCCAGGGCGTAGCGGATGCCGAGCTTCTGGTACTCGTCGAAGATGGGAGTGAAACGCTTGGCGAAGTCCTTGTACCCGGCGTCGATCTGGCCGGGAAGGTTCGGCGGGAAAGAATAAACGAGATGCCAGATGCTGCTGCCGGTGAAGCCGTTCACCACGCTGATGCCAAAGCGCTTGGCAGCCTGGCCGGTCTTGATGAGTTCTTCCGCCGCACGCTGGCGCACGCCCTCAGGATTGCCATCACCGTAGATGTGCTGGGGCAGGATCTGGGCGTGGCGGGGGTCGATGTTGTCGCACACGGCCTGGCCCACGAGGTGGGCGGAGATGGCGTGGCACTGCATGCCGGCGGCCTTGAGCTTGGCGCGCTTGGCGTCGCAGTAGGCCTGGTCAGCCTTGTCCACTTCGAAGTGGTCGCCCCAGCAGGCGAGTTCGACACCGTCATAGCCGAAGGCCTTGGCCTTCTGGATCATGGTATCAAGGGGAAGATCGGCCCACTGGCCGGTGAAGAGAGTGACGGGGCGAGGCATGACTTGTTTAAGGTTGAGTTGAGGCGGGGAAGAAGGAGAAAGATTGCGGGTTGTCGAATGTGAAAGACGATTTTTTCGCGGCCGCAGGGGGGGGGCCTATTTGCGCTCCACTGCCAGGGTGCACACCAGGGTGTAGGGCAGCTCCAGGGTCAACTGGGCCTGTTTTCCAGTCTGATCAGTGACCAGGCCGACGTGCTTCAACTGGCCTGAGATCTTGGTGTCCAGGTCCAGCATGTCAGAGAGACGGCGGACGAGGGTGACATCGAAAGAGACATCGATGCGGCTCAGGTAGCCCATGGGCCGCTCCATGCTGAAGCTGCCAACAAGGTGCACCGTGGCCTGGGTTCCGCCCGGATGCTCGTTCACAGAGACGAGCGAGCAGTCGATATCACGAGCCACCACCGCCCCGTAGGCCTTGCCTGCGGATTCGTTGATGCTGACCTTCCAGGTCTCGCCGGCCTTGCGCGTTTGATTGAGCAGGCAGGCGTCCGGGATCTCCAGCAGCAGCTGGGTGAAGGCCAGGTCATTCATGAATCTTTGCTCTTCCGCGCCGGGTTTGCCCCCAATCATGACGGCTTTCCACGATCCACCCGTCTTGCGCATGCGCAGGGTTTTGCCTGCCAGCGGTCCGGCCTGTTCTGCTGGCGGCGGCGGCGCTCCATTGTAGTTCACCAGTTCACAGACCATCTCGCGCACCTGCACCTCCTCGGAGTCGCTGCCGAGCAGACGGCGCACGAGATTGACCCTCTGCACAAAGCGGCAGGAAAAACCATTGGCGGTATTCGATGGCTGCATGCGCCCCCTGCCCTCCAGTACACGGATCTCGCGCTTTTCCCGCAGCAGGGTGCCGGTGCGGAGAGAGGATGGAGAGCCGAGATCCACCGGAGCCGAGCGATCGGCGGCGTTCGCAGGAATGGCAGCCAGCAAAACCAGCAGGAGGCGGGACAGGACATTCATGTCCGCAGACTAACAAACACACGAACGGCGGCACAAGCAGCAAGTGCCGTGCATTTCCTGCTTGGCTAACAGCCCCGGTTTCCTCAATCATGCAGCTCATGATCCGCGTGCTGCTGCTTTGCCTGGCTTTTTCCACCACGATCCATGCGCAATGGACCACTTCGCGCATCCATGGTTCACCCGAGGCTCCAAGGCCCTTTGTGGCTGAGCAGGCCTTCTCCGGCATCGCCCTGCATGAGGCGCTGGAGATGATGCCCGTGCCTCGCGCCCACCGCTTTGTGGCCGTGGAAAAATGGGGCAAAATCTGGAGCTTTAAAGACACACCAGAGGCCGGGCAGCAGGATCTGCTCATCGATCTCAAAGCAACCCATCCGCAGCTGCAGTACGCCTACGGCATCGCCTTTCACCCGAAGTGGAAGAAGAACGGCCATGTCTTCCTCTGCTATGCCTATGGCGACAAAGTGCCCGATGGCACGAAGCTCTCGCGCTTCAAACTCACACAGCAGGAACCGCCCGTGCTGGACCCCCAATCCGAAACCGTCCTGCTCACCTGGCGCAGCGGCGGGCACAACGGCGCATCATTGCAGTTTGGCCCGGACGGCATGCTCTACATCTCCACCGGCGACTCCGAAGTGCCCTCGCCACCCGATCCACTGAACACCGGACAAGATTTGAGCGACCTGCTCTCGTCCATTCTCCGCATCGACGTGGACCATGAGGAGAATGGCAAAGCCTACGCCATTCCGAAAGACAATCCGTTTCTGAAAACGCAGGGAGCCATGCCGGAGATCTGGGCTTTCGGCTTCCGTAATCCCTGGAAGATGAGCTTTGATGCCAAAGGGCGGCTATGGTGCGGCGATGTGGGCTGGGAGCTGTGGGAGATGATCCACCTCGTGCAGCGTGGTGGCAACCATGGCTGGAGCGCCTATGAGGCCAGCCAGCCGATCAAGCCTGAGACCGCACGCCCGGAGCCGGTCATCCCGCCTGTGGCGGCGCATCCGCACACGGAGGCCGCCAGCATCACCGGCGGCTATGTGTACCACGGCAGCGGCTTTCCAGAGCTGCAGGACGCCTACATCTACGGCGACTACGAAACCGGCAAGATCTGGGCGCTGTGGCATGATGGGAAGCAGGTCACTCGCAGAGAGGAGATCGCCGACACGCCGCACAAGATCGTAACCTTCGGCCTTAGCGATGACGGCGAGATCTACTGGATGAACTGGGAGCGGGACACTCACATCTACCGTCTGGCGCGAAACCCCGCCGTGGGCAGGCCCAGCCAGTTTCCGCACAAGCTCAGCGAGACGGGGCTTTTCCAAGACACCGCCGCGCAGATTCCCGCCGCTGGTGTACACGTCTATGATATCGCCGAACCCATGTGGCAGGAGGGCGCTGCCGCTGAGCGCTTCATCGCACTACCCGAGGGCCAGCGCATCCAAACAAAAGTCGGCGGCAATCCCTCCAAACCCGACTTCAAAATCGCATGGCCGATCAACTCAGTGCTCGCCCGCACCATCACCTGGCCAGCCACGCAGCAGCGCATCGAAACACAGGTCCTACATTTTGATGGTGACTCCTGGAACGGCTACTCCTACCGCTGGAATGAGCAGGGCACGGATGCGGAGCTCGTGGCCGCCGATGGCGCGGAATTCACCGTGCAGAAGCAGCCCTGGCGCATTCATGGCCGTGCTGAATGCGCCCGCTGTCACAACAACTGGAGCGGCTTTGCCGTGGGCTTTCAGCCAGATCAGCTTGTGAGTATTAGTGGTAACAAACCAGCCGATGCCGCCGAGCTGTTTGACGGCCCCTTCCTCGACCGGCTGCAGCACCACCTCACCTCCAGTCATGATGAGAAGGCACCTCTGGAAACACGAGCGCGCTCCTGGCTGCATGCCAACTGCGCCCACTGTCACCGCCGCCACGGCGGCGGCAGCGTGCCGCTGATGGTGAATGCCGACCTGCCCACCCCTGAGACGATGATGTGGAATGAAAAGCCGACGCGAGGCGATCTGGCGCTTACGGATGCGCACGTTATCAGCCCCGGCAAACCGGAGCAGAGTGTGCTGATTGCGCGCATCTCCCGCACCGGGAACGGCCACATGCCCATGATCGGTGCCCGCGAGGTGGATCCTCATGGGTTTCAGCTGCTGTGGGACTGGATTGGCCAAGGGGCAGCAGCATCGCTGCCGAAATCCCCGCCCACAACCGCCAGCGAAGCCCTCATCGTGGCGCACTCGATCTCGCGGAAGGAAGCCCGATTTGATCCTGCGTTCGCCCACATCCCTGATCCTGCCATCTCCTGCTACTTCGAGGGCTTTCTGCCGCCCGAACAGCGCGTAAAAACCCTCGGCATGAATTTCGATGCCAAAAAGCTCCTCGCCATCCCAGGCGATGCGAGGCGCGGCGGCGAACTCGTCAGCATGACAGGCAAGCTGGCCGCCTGCCTCGCCTGCCACATCGTCAATGGCACGGGCCGCGATTTCGGCCCTGACCTCAGCCAGGTGGGATCGCGCCTGGCTCGTGAGCAGATTCTCGAAAGCCTGCACCAGCCTTCCAAGGTCATCGCCAAAGGCTACGAGCCATGGCTTGTCACGCTGAAGGATGGCAGTGTGCAGACAGGCTTTCTGCTTAAGACCAGCGACTCCGAGATCACTCTGAAGCTGGCTACCGGCCAGCCGATGACGGTGAAGCGGGACCAAATTGCAAACCAGATGCAGCAGCCTGTTTCCTTGATGCCCGAGGGGCTGCTGCAAAGCCTGACCGCGCAAGAGGCGGCGGATGTCATCGCATATCTAGCCGGGCTCAAATGAATGAGCACACCCCGCAAATGAGTGCCCACATTTCTTCAATTCGGAAGGGCGGGCTCAACGACGACTGAGACATCTTGATTCCATGACGTCCATAAAAACAGCACTCTAAACTTCATACACGTACCATATCGCCGCCATCTTACATGCACACCACCCCCGTCATCTGCCCGAGTTGCTTTCAAGAGTTTGAAGTTCCTGCACCTTCCTACAACGAAGTGCCGTGCGATGTGGACTACGACTGCGAGGTATGCTGCCGGCCGCTGCGCATCTTCTTTTCCGAGGATGATGGCGAGATCATGGGCACAGCCTATGGTCTGGGAGAGAGCGGACCATATGGGTGATATTGATCATCACAAAAACTGACATTCTGGTAGTCCCAAGTTTCCGCGTTACTACTCTTTTCTGCGAGTTTTCGCAGAGAATGCATTTGGATATTTGCAAAAACAGAAGTTGTCGTTAATCTCGAAAAATCCCGCTGCCAGGAGTCTGGTGGATGGGATGATTAACAAACTGGTTAACACCCACACACATGAAAATCGCTATCCTCACCCTCATCGCGGCTTCCGCCGTTCTGTCCGCCTGCCAGCAGCCCGCTCCTCCTCCCCCTCCGCCCCCGGTGCACTCCGGCAAGTAAGTAATCCGCCGCCTTGAGCGGTCGATTGCAAACCTTGCGTGTGATCATTTCATGATCCGTCTTGCCACTGTTCCGTTCGCTGCGTCCATGGTGCCAATAGCATCTTGAGCCAGCAAGAGAGGGATGTGCCAAGTGCGACGCCGAAGCGAAGGCCGACTGTAAAGACGGTCAGAAGCGCTCAACTTAAGACAGGCACCCGCCTGAACGCCGCCGTTCCCCACCCAACCGGGGGACGGCGGTTTTTTTTACCCAAACATGGCCGCTTTCCGAGTGCGGGCGTCTCAAAATTGAGCCATTCGTATCCTCCCGCCATGCCAGACTGCCTCCTAGCTCTAGAATCCTCCTGCGATGAGACCGCCGCCGCCGTCTGCACGCTGGAGGGGGAGCTGATCTCCAGCCGCATCGCCTCGCAAATCGCAATCCATCGCCAATATGGTGGCGTGGTGCCTGAAGTGGCCTCGCGAAACCACATTCTGCACGTGCGCCAGCTGGTGGAAGAGGTGCTCAAGGAGGCGGGAAAAGCCCCCCGGGACATGACCGCCTTTGCCGCCACCAGCGGGCCAGGGCTGGTCAGCTCCCTGCTCATCGGCACCTCGATGGCCAAGGCCCTGGCCATCGCTGAAAACAAGCCCTTCATCGCAGTGAATCACATGGAGGGGCATCTGCTCTCTCCATTCATGGCAGGAAACGGCCCCGTACGCCCTTGCGTGGCGCTCATCGTCAGCGGCGGGCACACCATGCTGGTGCGTGTACATGGCGTGGGCCGCTACGAGCTGCTGGGCCGCACGCGCGATGACGCCGCAGGCGAGGCCTTTGACAAGGTGGCAAAAATGATCGGCCTCCCCTACCCGGGCGGACCGGAGATCGACAAACTCGCTGCGCGTGGAGATCCCAACGCTTTTGACTTTCCACGCAGCTTTCTGGACGGCCGCAGCCTGGAGTTCAGCTTCAGCGGCCTCAAAACCGCCGTGCTTTATGAACTGCCGCGCCTGGACCTGAAAAACGAGCAGGTGCTGGCTGACCTGAGCGCCAGCGTGCAGGAGGCGATCGTGGAGGTGCTGGTGGAGAAGCTGGTTCTCGCGGCCCGCCTTTGTGGTGAAAAACTCGTCACCGTCAGCGGTGGCGTCAGCTGCAACAAAGGCCTGCGCGCAGCGCTGACCGCACGCTGCGCCAAAGCCGGGCTGCAGCTGCTGCTGGCACAGCCGGATCTCTGCACTGACAATGCGGGCATGATCGCTTTTGCCGCTGCACAGCGTTTCAGCACAGGGCACACTTCGCCACTGGAGGCGGATGTGGATCCGAATCTGCCCCTCATCAATTAACCCCCGTTTCCTATGCGAACGCTCATTCTCATCCTCTGCGCAGCCACCAGCCTGCAGGCGGGAGACTGGCCTCAGTTTCTCGGTCCGCAACGCAACTGCACCGCCAGCGACGAAGCCGCCATCTCCGGCAGCGTGGAACCTGAAATCGTGTGGAAGCGCATGCTGGGCGGTGGTCATGCGGGAGCCGTGGTGTCTGCGGGCCGGGTGATCATGACTCATCGTGTCGGTGGCGAGATCGTCACCGAGGCGTTGACCGCCGATGAAGGCAAACCCATCTGGAAGCACGCCTATCCCACCACCTATCGAGACAGCTTTGGCTTCGACAACGGTCCGCGCGCCGTGCCCTGCATCTCAGGTGGCAAAGTGATCACGCACGGCCCGGAGGGCATGGTGCAGGCGCTCGATTTTGAAACGGGCAAAGAACTCTGGAGCTACGACACTGTGGCGGAGCTGGAGTCACCTCAGGGGTACTTTGGCAGAGCATGCTCCCCGCTCGTCGCTGATGGCAAGGTGCTGCTCAATGTGGGGGGCAAAAACGCAAAGGGCGGAGCGGGCATCATCGCGCTGGATCTCGCCACGGGCAAACTCGTCTGGCAGGCCAGCGAAGATGAGGCCAGCTACTCCTCCCCGGTGCTGATCCCTGGCAGCGAGGACGTGGGAGTCTTCTTCACCCGACGCGGTGTGTTGCTGACCCAGACCAGCAACGGCAAGGTGCTGGCCGAGGATTTTTTCCGCGCCCAAATCGACGCCTCGGTGAACGCCGCCGCGCCGGTGCCCTGCGGTGAGGGCTGGCTGCTTTTTTCCGCCGCCTACGATGTGGGCGCGGGCCTGTGGCGCTGGAATAAGGCGGAGCAGAAGCTGACCAGTGTCTGGAAAAAAGCCGACGTGCTCGACTGCCACTACACCACGCCGGTGTATCACGCAGGTCATGTCTATGGCCTGCATGGCAGGCAGGAGAGCGGCATGACACTGCGCTGCATCGATGTGGCTGACGGGCATGTGACCTGGGAGGCAACCGATCGCGTCCCCGGCGGCACCTTGATCCTCGTGGGAGACAAGTTCCTGATGCACACCGAGGCGGGAGAACTGTGGATCTTCAACGCCGATCCGAAGAAGTTCAATCTTCTGCAGCGCACGCAGATCACCCGCGCCGGCCATCGCAGCCATGGCGCCTTCTCCAACGGCCTCCTCTACGCCCGCGATGCGGAAAAACTCGTGGTGGTGAAGGTGAAGTAGGCGCTGGATTGATCCCGCGTAGCGTCTAGTCTGCACACCTCATGGCACAGCTCGGCAGACTCAACTCTCTCATCGTCCTTCACAGCACGCCGCATGGCGTTTACCTCGACGGCGGCGAACATGGAGAGATCCTGCTGCCGAACCGCTACATCCCCAAGGGCACCAGCCTGGATGATGCGGTGGAGGTGTTTGTTTATCGCGATTCCGAGGACCGCCTGGTGGCCACCACGGAGAAGCCCTTTGCCATGGTGGGGGAATTTGCCACGCTTGAAGTCGTGAGCGTGAACCGGAACATCGGTGCATTTCTGAGCTGGGGCCTGCTGAAAGATCTGCTGCTGCCCTTCCGCGAGCAGGCGGATCAGGTGTATGTCGGCGATAAAGTCGTTGTCTATATCCTGCTGGATGAGAAGACGGACCGCATCATCGCCACCACACGGCTAAACCGGCACCTGAGCAAAGCGCGCCCGCCCTTTAAACCGGGACAGGCCGCGCCGCTGCTGATCACCGCACGCACGCCGCTGGGGTACAACGCCATCGTGGGCGGCACCCACATGGGGCTGCTCTATCACAGCAACGTGGGCGCCCCTCTCCAGATAGGACAGAAGGTCAATGGCTACGTCACGGCACTGCAGCCTGGCGGCAAGATCGACCTCAGTCTGGATGCCTCCGGCTACCAGCGCGTGGCCTCCTTGACCGACCGCATTCTCGAAGCGCTGAAAAACAACGGCGGCAGGCTCTCCTTCGACGACGACAGCCCGCCCGAGGTCATCCGCAACCATTTTGAGGCAAGCAAGAAGGCCTTCAAACAGGCGCTCGGTGCACTCTACAAACAGCGCCGCATCCGCTTCACGAACCCCGGCATCGAAGCCCTGGATATTCGTGATGCGAAAGAGGGAGACTGGCAGCCTTCAGGGGCTAAACGGCAGGGCTGATCAAGGCAGCGGGAAGCGCTTGTTCGCCTCGCTGACTTCCTTGCGGATCTCGGCCAGGACGGCGTCGTTTTCGCGGTTGGAGAGGGCGCGGTCAATCCATGCGGCGATCTGCTTCATGTCAGCTTCTTTCATGCCACGGGTGGTCACGGCGGGGGTGCCGACTCGGATGCCGCCGCCGAGGGTGATCTTCTCGGTGTCGAACGGAATGCCGTTTTTGTTCACGGTGATGGCGGCCTTGTCGAGAGTCTCGCTGGCGATCTTGCCGTTGAGACCTTTCGGACGCAGGTCCACGAGCATGAGGTGATTGTCAGTGCCACCGCTGGTGATGCGGTAACCCAGTGCCATGAGCGCCGCAGCCAGAGCCTGGGCGTTTTTGACGACCTGGGCGGTGTAGTCCTTGAACTCAGGCTTGAGGCACTCGCCGAAGCAGACGGCCTTGGCGGCGATGACGTGCATGAGGGGGCCGCCCTGCACGCCTGGGAAGACCTGGCTCTGGATCTTTTTGAAGAGCTCCTCGTTGTTGGTGAGGATCATGCCGCCACGCGGGCCGCGCAGGCTCTTGTGTGTGGTGGTGGTGACGAAGTCGGCATACTCCATGGGGGAAGGATGCGCGCCACCGGCCACGAGACCGGCAATGTGGGCCATATCGACAAAGAGGTAGGCGCCTACGCTTTTGGCGATCTCGCTCATCTTCTTGAAATCGATGATGCGCGGGTAGGCGCTGGCGCCGGCGGTGATCATCTTGGGCTTTTCACGAAGGGCCACTTCGGCAAGTTCGTCGTAGTTGATGCGCTCGTCGGTGGCGCTGACGCCGTACTGGCAGAACTGATAGAAACGGCCGGAGAAGTTGGCCGGATTGCCGTGGGTCAGGTGGCCGCCGTGGGCCAGGTTCATGCCCAGCACCTTGTCCCCAGGCTGGAGCACGCTGAAGTAAACAGCGGCATTGGCCTGAGAGCCGGAGTGCGGCTGCACGTTGGCAAATTTGGCGCCAAAGAGCTGGCAGGCGCGGTCGATGGCCAGCTGCTCCACTTTGTCCACTTCCTCGCAACCACCGTACCAGCGCTTGGCGGGGTAGCCTTCGGCGTACTTGTTGGTGAGGCAGCTGCCCTGCGCGGCCATGACGGCCTTGCTGGTGAAGTTTTCGCTCGCGATGAGCTCGATGTGGTCCTGCTGGCGATGCTGCTCGCCGCGGATGATTTCGGCCACAGCGGAGTCGCTGGCCTCCAGGATGTCGAGGGGGTGAGGTTGTGCGTTCATTTTATCCACCCGGCGGCCATGGCGGCCACCGGCAAAGGGGGTTTTGAGCCAGGCGTCCACGATCTCTTTGGCCGTGGCTTCTGGGGTATTCTTGCCGGAGAGGCAGAGCACGTTGGAATTGTTATGCTCACGAGTGACAGCCGCGGTCTGAGCATCTCCCACCAGCGAAGCCTGGATGCCAACGTGGCGGTTGGCGGCGATGCACATGCCGATGCCTGTGGTGCAAACGAGGATGCCTGCGTCAGCAGCACCGGAAAGCACCTTTTCAGAGACGAGCTCCGCGTAGTCGGGGTAGTCCACGGAGTCGTGCGAGTTCACCCCCAGATCCTCCACGCCGTAGCCGGCGGCTTGCAGATGAGCGACGACGGCATTTTTCAGCTCGAGGCCGCCGTGGTCGGAGGCAATGGCGAGTTTGTGAGGAAGGATGCCGTTGGAGGTGCTGGTCATTGTTTTGCGTTGGGGGTGAGGGGGGGATTGAAGATGAGGGGGTGAGGGCCGCTGTCATCCTTCATTTTTCTTCCAAGTCTGGTCGATGTATGCGAGCAGGCTGGGAAGCATTTTTTCCAAGCTGCGCAGCGTTTCTTCATAGGCCGCGCGGCCCTGGCCGAAAGGATCCGAGACATCCCTGCCGCGAAGCGCATCCTCGGCGGCAAACTCGGAGACGAGATAGACCTTGTCTGCGTGATCAGGAAACTCGTCTGCAATGGCCGCCATGTGGTGGGAGGACATGGCGAAAACGTGCGTCGCGCGGTCGAGCAACTCCTGGTCCAGCATGCGGCTCTGAAAGCCTGAGAGGTCGATGCCGCGCTCCTTGAGGATGCTGGCGGTGTGTTTGCTAGCCGGCATGCCGGGCGCGGCAGCCACCCCGGCGCTGGAGATCTGGTAGTCTGCACGTTCCTTCACCAGATCGCGGAAGAGCGCCTCCGCCATCGGGCTGCGGCAGGTGTTGCCAGTGCAGACAAAAAGGACGTTTTTCAAAGTGCTGGGCAGGTTTTGATTCAACCCCCGCGGCAGCCACGGAGGGGGTGTTAGTGTGCCGCGCCCCCTCCTTTTGTCAAAGGCGGAGCAAAAATGTGCCCATAAGCATTTTCGTGGAATATCCCGCTTGCCAAAGGGGAGGCTCATGGGCTTTGCTTTCGGCTGTCTTATTTCTAAGCGTCAAACCCCGGATGGCGGAACGATACAAAATCTATGAAAAGCTCGGCATGGGCGGCGTCGGAGCCGTTTTCCGGGCTTACGACAGCCAGCTGAAACGCTGGGTCGCCGTCAAACGACTGCTCACTGCCAACGAAGCCGACGAGGACAAGAACGTGGCCTCCGAACTGCGGCGCGAGGCCGATGCGCTGGCCTCCCTGCGCAATCCGAACATCGTCACCATCTTTGACGTGGCGAGCGACGAGGAAGGTCTCTTCATGGTGATGGAGCTGCTGCAGGGGGAGGATCTGGCGGATGTGGTGGCCCGCGGTCCGCTTCCCTACGACGACTTCAAAGAGCTGGCCTCTCAAACGCTGGAAGGCCTGCTGGCCGCACATCAGCACCACATCCTGCACCGGGACATCAAGCCTGAAAACATCAAGGTGGAGCGTCTGCCTGGCGGACGACTGCAGGCGAAGATCATCGACTTTGGCCTGGCGCGCGCCGGCCTCCGTGCGCGCAAGCAGACGGAAGACCAGGAAGGCACGGTGATGGGCTCCATCTACTACATGGCGCCTGAGCAGCTGACGCGCGAACCCGTGGATGAGCGCACCGACCTCTACTCTCTGGGCTGCGTCTTCTACGAAGCGCTTTCTGGAAGAAAGGCCTTTGACGGCAGCACGATGGCGGAGGTGATCGACAAGCACATCGACCACGTGCTGCTGCCGCTGCATCAGATAGCCCCACATGTGCCGCAATGGCTCGGGGCCTGGTGCGCACGCCTGATGGCGCAGAAGCCTGACGACCGCCCCGCCAATGCGCAGCAGGCCATCGAAGAGTTCCGCGCCTGGGAAAAGATGCCTACCATGGTGCCCTACGGCCCGTGGATGGGCATGTATGCACCACCGCCCGTGTACATGCCCCAGCCTGGAATGCCCCCAGGTACAGGCACTGTGCCTCTCACCGGGTACTACCAGCAGCCCTATGAAATGCAGCCCCAGCCGGTGGTGTATGCCGAACCTGTGGTGGAAGCAGTACCGGTGCAGCTGGGAGAGGAAGGCCAGCCTGCCATGGAGGTGGCCTCCATCACGACGCATCTCAATCCAGCCCCGCGCAGACCCACGCCCGGCCACACATCGGCACTCCATCATGGCAAACAGACGGCCGGAGCGTCTGCTGGTTCATTCGTCCAGCAAAACTCCAAGCTGATCAAAAACGCGGCCATCATTGGCGGTGGCGTGATCCTGCTTGGCATCGGCGGCTGCCTCTTTTTTGGCAAAGGGAAGTCTTCATCAAGTGCAGGCAAGTCCGTCCTCTCGTCTGTGGGTATCTCCGCCAACCCGCCCAAGGTCAAGTTTCAGCTCCCTCAAGACCGGGCCTTCCCCCCCGTGGATGCAGGCATCTGCATGTTTTATGTGGGGAATACCGGCATCCTGACCAACCGCAAAGGTGGTGATGGCAAACCCGCCCAGGCCAACACGAATGAGCCTGTGATCGAGTGGCATGACCTCTCTGAGCGAGGGAACGACAACATCCTGCGCAGCTTTGACGGCAGCCCCGACTATGCCCCCAAGCGCGTGAACTGGCCTGAAGCCTCCGCAGGAGGCAGCCCAAAGCCCGGCCGTGTCGTGCTCGACTTCCACCCACGAAATGGCAAGCCGTGCATTCTGGAACTGGATGACACTGGCATCGAAGAGCAGAGCATGCCCTTTGGAAACAAGAACGTCTCCGTCCCCAATGAGAAGGGTATGACTGCGGTCATTGCCTTTCAGGCAGACGCCAGCAAGCTGCCCATGCGGGTATTCACCCTGAGCAATGCTGACGGCAGCCTCGTCTCACTGCTGGTGGATGAGAAAAAGAATGTGGTGACCGAAGTGAAACACGAAGGAGGCAGCCCCACGCTGGTCTCCAAGGATGTGAACGGTACGATCGCCTGCCTGGCCCTGATCACCTGGAGCACCAATTCGGGTGCCGTGGAACTGCGCGTGCGTGACTCCAACGGCAAGTCCTTCAACTCCTCCGGCGGCAAATCCACCGCCCCTTACAAGCCGCTGAACAAACTGGTGTTTGGCCGTGATCACGAAAGCACTGGTGCCAACGTGGGATCCCAGGATCAGTTCTGCGGCTACCTGGCAGAATTTTTTCTCTACTCCATCCTTCTGAAGCCGGACCAGCTCCAGCTGATCGACGGTCGTGTACGTGACTACTACTTCGTCCCCTCGGCTCCGGCTCCCCTGAACACCCGACTGAAGACCAAACTGGCCATGATCGAGCCGCGCAGCGCCTGGAAACTGAATGCCAGCCTGAAGAAAGAAGACTGCTCCAAGGCCATCGACAACAACACCGGATCCCGCTGGTCAACTGGGGAGAACATGAAAGGTGGTGAATGGTTCACGGTCGAACTGCCCTCTGAAGAAAACATCGCCGGTCTGGCGCTAGACAGCCAGGCCAGCAGCCAGGACTATATTCGCAAATATCGGATCGAGGTTTCCACCAACGGCACCCAGTGGACTCCTGCTGCCGATGAAGGTTCCGGCTCGGTAGTGACTGAAATCGTTTTCAAAGCACCACAGAAAGCACGCTTTCTGCGCATCACCCAGCTGGCATCCGTCAGCAACTACTGGGGGATCAACGAACTGGTGCTCTTCAAGAAGTAAGACTGAGGCAGTCTCTCAGTTCATGGCCGCGCACAAAGCGCCGCGCAGCTGATGTGCCTGCTCATGGCTGAGTCCCGTGGGTGCCGCCACCGCCGCATGAACAATGCCGCCGGACGTTTCACATGGAATCACTGTGAGGACATTGCCGGATGCCAGCGGCTGATGAATCACGGCAGGCGTCTCACGCGCTGAAAGCACGCTGGCACGGATGGCGGCGCCGCATGCCATCATGGTGGAGAGCGCCAGTCCAGACTTCGCCTCGCCTCCGCCCCAGAGGACCTCTCCATCATCACGCATCACCAGCACCTGCCCGCCGCCGTCTTCACGCAGCACCTGCCGCGCCCAGCCGGCAAAAGCCGCCAGGCGCACTTCGCGCGAACCGCGAGGCGTTTCAAAAACTGTCTTGGCGGCACGGGCCACCTTGACTGGCATGGTAGAGCTGGAACCAGCTCCATTGACACGTGCGGCTTGGGGCGCATCCTCCACCGGATCCTGCACAGCAGAGGGAGCCGTATCGGCCTGCACTCCGCCGTTTGCACGAGTCAGAATGCCGGCATCTGCAGCACGCTGACGAATGGCGCGCAGCTTGTCTCGAATACGGCTGAGCGGCAGAGCCGAGGCCGGGCTCTGAAGCGGCTGGCCGATTTCACCGTCTTCAGAAGGTTCGTCGTCGGGGTCCGACGCAAATGCAGGCCGGGGCTCAGAACGTGCTGGAGCAGGAGGTGCGACAGGCACGCTGGCCGCCTGCTTTTCTGGCGCAGGCGGAGCGGGAGGCAAAGCTGGCCGCACAGGAGGGGCCTCCCTCTCGACAGCAAAGCCCCAGGCCTCTGAGCTATCTGCAGGCACGGTGTCTAGCTCCACCATCTCAGGAGTTTCTTCCATGCGCAGGGCAGGCATCTCGATCTGAGCCACCAGCGCCTTGATCTGGTCGGCATCAATCCATGAGACTTGCATGGCCATGCTCCTTTTCACGTTCAAGGGTCAGTCCGGTGCGCTGCTCCAGCTCTGCGGCGATCTGGTCAAAGATCAACGCCTCGGGTGGTGGGTTCCGCTTGGTCAGAGCCACAGGCACCCCCAGAGCACTGGCCTCCAGGAATGATGACAGGCGAGGAATGCTCTGCTGAAACATCAGATTGGCAGGCAGCATGTCCCGCAGCTCTCTGGCCACTTTCAGGCTCATCTCGTTTTCCCGCATGACCATGGTGAGCAAAATGCCCGCCACACGCACTCCGGCGCCCTCGGCACGGAAGCGGGCCAAAGTCTCCAGCAGATGTGGCACGCTGCGGATGGCCAGAGGCTCCGCCTGCTGGGGCAGGACCACGAAGTCGCAGGCCTTGACCACGGCCTCGGTGGTGCTGCTCATGCCGGCGGCGGTGTCCATCAGCACCACATCCACGCCTCGCAGCTCAGCACTGCGCAGCAGGTCGGCCAGGCGCGCCGGCACCTCGTGTTCCACCCAGCCCTGCCTGGCACAGATGTCATACTGGCCTGCTGGCACGATCTCCAGCTCTGGCAGCCGTGTCTGAACCACCATCGGAGCCAGATCACCGCCACGGACGAGAAACTCATGAAACCCTTCGCGCGTCTTGGCGCTTTTGGCCAGGGACAGGCCCACGCCCCCCTGGGGATCCGTGTCGATGAGCAGCACACGCCAGCCGCGCCTCGCCAGAGAGTAGGCGAGGTTGATGCACAACGTGGTTTTCCCCACGCCGCCTTTCTGGCTGGCCGTTGCAATCGCAATCACGGAGCGATGCTAGGGTGGGATTGCCGAATGGCAAGGAAGTTGAGTTGCGGAGTGGTCAAGAATAGCCAATCTCACGTTCATGACGCCCACCTGGCTAGATAGGGACTAGATTCACATGCCTGCCTGGTCATCCCATTAAAAGTGAGAACGGCTTTTTATTTGGCAGCCACTTCGGGATTCAGCGGGGTGTAGTGCTCCATGTAGCCGATCATCATTTCGTCAAAGGTCTGCTGGCCCCAGCGCACGGTTTTAGTGGGATCAGGATTGGCGGGATTGGCGGCGCTGTTGTCATACACGGCGGTGATCTTGATCGTGCTGCCGCGGGGCAGAAAGTGCGGTTTGGCGTAGTCGTAGCGGAGCTGCCAGTTGAAGTCGTATTTGGGGATGTCTAGCAGTGTCTCGGTCTTGCCGTCCGGCAGGGTGGCTTCAAATTTGAAGGCCTTGCCGCGCACATGCAGGTGAGCCATCCAGGCCATCACATTGACGTCCACGGGCAGCTTGCGTGTGGCTGTCTCCACATGATTGGCTTCTCCTGGCGGGATGCTGATGCGGGCATTCGGCAGGCCGGTGGTGTGGATGACGTATTTGGGTGGTGACTTGGAGAAAAGCAGGCCCATGCGGATGGTGTCCTCCACCGCCTTGCCGTTCGGGGTGTAGTGGATCTGGAAGCTCACGGTGGCACCCGCAGGCAGCTTGCGAGCGAAACCCTCGGGATAGATCTGCCAGGTATTGCCGGGCACGTAGGCAGCCCAGTAGCCTTGCGAGCCTTCGTCTCCACCATCACGTGCACGGCTGCCTTTTTCATGCACGCTGACGATGACGTGGTGCACCACCTCGCGGGCGGTGGGCAGGATCTCATAACCGCGCACCCAGCGGTCCTCGGGGAAGTCGGTGGTCACCGTCACATGCTGGTAGGGCATGGTGCCTTCGGCCTTGATGGAAACCGGCCGTGCACCGGCGATAATCGCATCCGGCTTGCCAATTGTCCATTCGCCCTGATACACACGCGGCTTGGGTGCATCGGCCACGTCACCTTTGGGGCGGTCTGAAGAAGCCAGCCAAGCCAGCAGATCCGTGCGGTCGCGTTCAGAAAGGGAGCGGTCATTGGCCCAAGGCGAATGCGCTTTGCCCTCCAGCGGCGCGGCGAACCACGGCGGCATGGCCCCGCGCTCGACCTGCTTGCGGATCATTCCAGCATGCTCGATCACGTCTTCATAGGCATCCAGCGCAAAGGGGCCCACACCGCCCTTGTGATGGCACTCCACGCAGTTGGCCTGCATGATGCGTGCGATGTCACGATGGTAGGTCGCGGGTGTGCTGGCGATGGCCGTGATCTTTGGCAGATCGAGTGCGCACCCAGGAGCACTGGTGGCCACCACATCAGGCGGTTCGCCACGCAGCATGGCAGCCACGGCATCGCGCAGGTAATGGTGCAGCGGCGCGTCCTTGGAGTAGCCGAGGCCATACTGATCATTCAGCGCGCCGCGATAGACCAAAGTGCGGGCGGGATCGAGAAGGAAGACCTCCGTGGTGGTGGTGGCAGCCAGCAGCTGGGAGAGCTTGCCATCTGCATCGCTGGCAGCGGGGGAAGTCAGCTTGTGATCGGAAATAAACTTGGCGGCATCCTCGGACTTTTGTCCAGGCGGAGCGTTCACCAGCAGCAAGCCCACGCCCTTTTCCTTCAGCTCCTTCTCCAGACGTGCGGTCTCAGGAGCCAGCTTGCCGCTGATGGGGCAGGTGGCGCTGAAGAGTGCAACCACAAGGCCGTTTTTTCCAGCGGCACCGCTGAGCTTGATGTCAGCTCCCTGCAGGGTCTTCATGGTCATGTCCGCCACCATGCGGCCCACACCGTGCTCAGCTCCTTTGAGCTGCTCCGGGGCTTCCTTGAAGGTCGGGTCTTCGGAGGCGGGCTTGATGGGATCGCTGGAAGCCGTGCTGCTGGAACCGCCGCGCTTGCGCAAAGCAGCCACACCTTTCTCGGCCTCGTCCAGGGTCACGTAGCCGTCTTTGTCGCTATCAAGGCCGTTGAACCACTTCTTATTTGGCAGCTCCTCTGCGGTCAGTTTGCCATCACCGTTTTTGTCGAGGCGTTTGAAGAGACCGGAGGTGGGTTCGTTGCCGATGCCGCTGGTCGGAGCATTGCCCGCGAACTTGCGCATCTTCTGCACGGCCTCCAGCGCCTCCTCGCGTGTCAGCTTGCCGTCCTTGTTCAGGTCCAGCTGGGGCAGGTATCTGGCACCGTTCATTTCATCGCCGCTGATGATGCCATCGGCGTTCTGGTCGAATGCCTTGAACTTTTCATCAAATTCAGCCTGCTGAGCCTGGGCACGCAGAGCGACCACCGATCCGGTCAGAACCGCGCCGCCGAGGAGAATGGAGAGAGCCTTTTTCATGGGGAAATGCATGGGAACATACTGCGTGACCTGAAGTTTCCTGCCATATGACAGGATCATCCAGCAAAATCGCCGTTGTACGATTGACCCCGCCGCCGCGCTTCGTTTGAATCGGCCTGATGAGCAACCGCATCCTCTCTCTCCTGTCCGTCATGGCCCTGGCCGGCACCGCCGCAGCCGAGGTGTCCTATGAATTCGTCCCGAACTTCATCACCCCGCCTCCTGGCAAGGAAACGATCGGCGACGGCCACGGCGAGATCGCGGTGGACTCTGCTGGAAACATCTACGTGAGTGTGCAGGACAAGGACCCCGCCCTGGCTGGCTTGCAGGTGTATGGCAAGGACGGCAAGTTCATCAAAACCCTGCCGCTGCCCCCTTCCCTGCACGGCTTTGTGATTCGCAAATTTGGCGACGGCGAGCACATCTACGCCGCTGTGCTGGGCGAGCAAAAAGTCATCAAATGCAAGCTGGACGGCACTGTGGTCATGGAAATCCCCACCAGCGCCTTCCCGGCGGAGCAGCGTGACTTTGTGACGGTGAGCAAGAGCGACGAAGCTGACCCGAAGAAGAAAACCCCGATCGCCTCCGGCGTGAAAGTCGCTGATTCCAAAACGGAGATCACACTGAAGCTGGCTGACGGCACCGAGAAGAAGATCACTAAAGAGAAAGGCGTGGGCGCAGCTGGGGGCCTCAAACTGACCAACTGCGACGTGGCACCGAACGGTGACATCTACGTGGTGGACGGCTATGGCCGCAGCTTCATCTTTGTGTTCAGCGCAGACGGCAAGTTCAAGAGCGTGTTCGGCGGCCCTGACCAAATTCTCTCCCCGTCTGACGCCGAAAAGCCCCTGGCTTTGCTGAATGCTCACAAAATTTTCATCGACAGGCGCTTTGAACCCGCCCGCGTAATGATCTGCGACCGCGGCCACAAGCGCATGCTGCACACCGACCTCGCGGGCAACTTCATCGGTGAGATCGCCACGGAAATGCGCAACCCCAGCTCCGCCAGCTTCCATGGCGACCTGATGTGTGTGGCAGAAATCGCCGGCAACGTGAGCGTGTGGGACAAGGCCAACAAGCGCGTTGCCGACCTGGGCACCAGCCCGGCGCTGACCAACACCCCTGGCATCGAACCTAAGGACTGGAAGCAGGGCATCGTAACCAGCCCACACGGCATCACTTTTGACAACGACGGCAACATCCTCGAAACCGAGTGGAACAAGTGGGGCCGTGTACTCCGCTGGAATGTGAAGCAATAATGATGCGCCTCGCGCGAACCCTTTTCATTCTAGCCGCAGGGGGAGCCGTTCTGGCCCCCCTGTGTGCTTTCGGGCATGGCGCGGAGTTTCTTAGCGCCAAGCTCACCCTGCTGCCAGACGCCGAGGTGCTGCTCGAAGTCACCGCTGATTATGGAGGCAATCCCATGCTCGCTGATGAATCCGCTGCGCGCGAAGCACTGGCCGATCCAGTGCGTCTGCGCCGGAACGATTCGCTGATCTCCTTGAATACCCTCGGGACGGCAAAGATTACACATCACCAAAACTGGGCAGACTACGCCCCCGCCGCTTATCTCCCTTCCGGCACCGAAGACGGAGACCATTCTTTGATCACCTCCGCCTGGCGCTGGCACAGTGCAGAACCGGAAATCATTTTTGAAATGCCCAAGGGCAAATTCAACGACGTCCTCCTCTGGACTCACGATGCCGCCGATCCTGGAGTTCCGCCCAAGTGGATGCTCCTGCTGGCAGGAGACCGCTCCCGCCCCATTCCCATCCAGCAGACGCCATGGTGGCGCAGCTGGATGGCGGCAGCCGGAGCAGGCAGCCTGATTTTGCTGGGCACTTACTTCGTCTCGCGGAACTTCACATTCCGCCAGCGCACGCTGTAGGGACCGGTGCCAGCCTTGATGCCGTGCACCTGAAAGCCGATGTAGCCTTCAGGATCATTGGGCTGGGTGAAGTCGGCAGCAGGCACTCCGTTGACGAAGCTCTGATAATGGTCGCCCTTTACCACGATGCGGTAGTGGTTCCACTCGCCTTTCTTGAAGGCGGCCTTGGCGGCGTCTGAGCGCACGGCTTCAGTTTTGGTGAGAATGCTCCACCAGGTGCCGCGGCGTGCTTCATCGTAAAAGTCGCCGGCGGTGCCGTTGATGGCGATCTCGCACTGAGGTCCGTAGAGGCGACCGGCAGGAAGCTTGCCTTTGGCGCCTTCAGGCACGGGATCCCCCTCCTTGGCAATGTGGCTGCGCACCTGCACGCCGGAATTGAGCGCATCGTCCACGTTCACTTCAAATTCGAGCTCGAAATCCTTAAAGGGACCAATGGCCAGGAAGGTGTTGGGGCTGCCTTCGGTGGTGGTGCCGGTGAGCACGCCGTTTTCCACTTTGTACGTGGCCTTGCCGCTGATGATCTGACCGCCTTGAAGGGAGCCATCGGCAAACCAGTTCTGCCACTCGCCTTGGGTTTCGGCGTGCAGGTTGAACAGAGCGAGGCCCAGCAGGGCAACGGGAAGTGTAACGGTGAAGTATCGTTTCATGAGTGATTGGAGGTTTTTGAACGCCCATTGGGAGGATTTTCCATCGCCAAGCCTTAGTTAATTAACATAACTTAAATAATTTCGATGTTTTTATGGGGTAAAAACCCCAAATAAACCCAAACCAACCTTGACCTTTGGGCCCGGTTGGAATTAAAATGGGATTATAACCCGGTTATTACTGGATGGCCCGCCCCTCAAACACCTTCGATTCACTTTCGCTGACGATCGCGATCACCCCGCAGATCAAGCAGTATCTCGAAGACATGACTTTGAAGGGCACGTTTGGAAGCAGCCCCGCCGAGGCGGCGAGGATGCTTTTGAGCAATGGGATTGATGCCATGTTGAATTCGGGGGCTTTGGATAGACGCAAATGGACTCTCAAGGACGGACAACTCGTTCTTCTGACGCCGGATCAACCTTCCCTCTCATCATGACACTGCAACACGATCTTCTGGCAGACTCCGCCGATTTCTCCGCGCTTGTTGAAGTCGAAATGACCGATATGGACCGCAGCCGGAAAGGCAGCTGGAAATCCGAAACCCGGCTCTCGATGCTCGCACACGAGCTCACCCGCTATATGCCTGAGCTGGCTGGACTGCTGGCCGAGGGCGGCAGGCAGAAGCTGCTGGCTGCTGCTTGATAGCCTGAACACGCATGCGCGTCTGGGATGAGTGATCCTTGGTGCGTGGCGGTCAGGGTTTGTCGTCGCTGAGCAGCCCCCAGGGGCCGAGACGTTCGGCGGCTTTTTTCCGCAGGAGTACCTGTTTTTCCGCAGGCAGGTGTTTGCAGATGCGGTCCAGAGATCCCTCCACGCTGGCTCCGGCCTTCTGCCAGACCTCCAGCCGCAAAGCCTTGAACTCCGCAGCCGTCTGCAGCAGTTCGGCATGCACGGCGTTGCGCTCAGCATCTGTGAGAGACAACTCCGCCACCATCACGGATTCGACTTTGTGCATGAGACGATCCATGGGAGCGTGGGATTCGCCGGGATGTGCGATGGCATGCTGAAGGACACGGCGCATCACCAGCAGCCCACCGCCGATGCCACAGCCGGCACCGAGGATGAAGACCAGCAGCAGGAGAAGCATGGCCTTCCAGCGCGATGAAGAAGTGGACGGAGGAGTCATGGGAAAAATCAAATACCAGCGAGCACAGGCCCCTGAAACTGCCAGATCCAGGCGATCTCATTCACCACGTCCAAGCTCTGATGGCAGGTGAAAAAGGCGGAGAGAGCCAGGACGGCAAAACCCGCCTGCAGCCAGCGGGAGCGAAAAAGGACCACCACCTCATCAAAAAGAGAAGCTGCCTGGAACTGCGGCTGAGGCGAGCTGATTTCAGCCCGGACAGCCGCACGCACATCCACATCCTCCGGCGCAGAGGCAGAGCGGGCTCTGCGGGTCAGGCGATCCCAGGATCGTGCATTATTCGAGGGTGTATCCATGGCGTGTGAGAATGGTTTTAAGTCGTTGCCGGGCGCGGAAGGCTTTCACCTTTGCCTTCACCTTGCTCCAGCCAAAATGCGCGGCGATTTCATTCAGCGGGAGTTGTTCGAGGTGCAGCAGTGTGAGCAGGGCGCGGTCGTCCGGCGGCAGATGGGAGAGGATGAACTGCACGCCGGTCAGGTCATCGCCGGATGTGGCGCCTTCATGACTGGCAATGTGATCCAGCGGATGCCCCTCCTCAGTGGGTTGCACCAGACGTGAAAAAGGTGAACGCTGATGCCTGCGGCAGAATTCGAGTCCGATATTGGCAGCAATGCGTTTGAGCCAGTGGAGAAAAGGCTTGTCGGGCCGCCACTGCGGCAGGGCACGCCAGGCGCGTACAAAGGTCTCCTGCACCATGTCCTCAAGATCGGCACGGCTGACGGAGAAACGATGGAGCATGGCGGTCACGGTGGACTGATAGCGTGTGATAATCTGGTCAAAGGCATCGAGATCGCCCGCCTGCGCCGCCTGCACCAGGACGAGGTCTTCGTCCATCAGGCTGTCGGATGGGGTGGGTGCGGTCACGGCAAGGTCACTCAGGTAATTCCGAAATGAGAAATGGCAACGAGGCGGCTCGGTGAAGAGCACGCCCCACTGCTGTGGGATGCTGCGGACTCAGCGCAGCGCGGCGGCGAGCGCGCCATCCACGAGGGTGTCGATCTCGCCATGGGCGTCCGCGATGTATTTCTGCTGCTCGGGTGTGAGCAGCGGCCGCACCTGGGCACCGATGCGGGCCATGAGCAAAGCACGGTCGCGGGCGGCATCGCCGATTTTTTCCGCCGCAGCCTTGGTACTGCCGTTTTCTTTCACGGCGGTTTCCATGGCATGGCGGGCATCGCGACCCTTCTTGATCTGCGCACGGATCTCCTCGCGGTGCTCCGCCAGGATCTTGCTCAGCGCGGCCTTCTGCTCATCGCTGAGAGGCGTCTGCTTGCGAAAGGTCAGGACATGACGCGCCGCAGTGCGCAGGATCTCGCGGATGGAGGTGCGGGCCTCATCAGGAATGATGCCTTCCCCGATGTCGGAGACCCGGCTGAATGCCATCGCTGGAATCGCGGTGGCGAGGCCGAAGACGGCCAGGAGTGACAAGGTCAGTGTTTTCATGGTGTGTGAAGCAGCAGGCTGAAGGAAGCACATTACGGATTGCGCGTGGTGGTGGTGGTTTCGGACTTGGTCTGCCCATTCGGTCCCGTGGCACTGCGTGTGGCGGTGCGGGTGCCGTCAGAATGAGTCACAGAGCCGCTGGTGGTGGCTGTCTTTCCGTTCGGACCGGTGACAGCACCGCTGGAGGTGCGGCCATTGGCCACACGGGTCACCTGCTGGGCTGAGGTGACTGTTTTACCCTTGGCACCGGTGGTGGTGGCGGTGCGGCTGGCTCCAGTGCCACGGGTCACATTGCCCGCGACTGCACGCGAGCCGGTGCCGCGCCTGCCGGTGAAAGAAGAACTGCGACCGAAATCGCGCGCCTGGACGCTGCCCAGGGTGAGACCGAGAGAGAGGAGAACGAGGATGGTTTTCATTATGGTGTGGTGGATTGAGTTTGGATGAATCACGGCAAGAGCGCCGCACACTGAGCCGAATGCCGGGCCTCAGAGACTGGTTACAGAAAAATCAAGCCCTGGGTTTTTACCCTCGGCGGTTGACTCCCCGCCGCGCCTGCACCACCTGAAAACATGCAGCTCATCTCTGGAACCGCCGTCGCCGAAAAAGTCCTCGAAGAATGCCGTCGTGATATCGCCGACCTGGCAGCGCAAGGCCGCAAACCGGGCCTCGCAGTCGTGCTTGTGGGCGATGATCCCGCCTCCCGCGCCTACGTTCGCTCCAAAGACAAGAAGTGCCGCGACCTGGGCCTGCACTCAGTCAAGCTCGAGCTCCCCGCCTCCACCACACAGGAAGAACTGCTGGCCCACGTGCAGGCACTGAACAACGATCCCTCCATTCACGGCATCCTGGTGCAAAGCCCGCCGCCCAAGCACATCGACGAAGCCGCCATCGTACGTGCCATTGATCCCGCAAAGGATGTGGACGGATTCCACCCCGTGAACGTGGCCAAACTGGCGCTGGAAGATCCCTCCGGTTTCGTGCCCTGCACTCCACTGGGCTGCCAGCGTCTGCTGATCGATGCAGGCATTGAAACCAGCGGGGCACACGCCGTAGTCGTGGGCCGCAGCATGATCGTGGGCAAGCCCATGGCCCTGCTCCTCATGGCCAAAGGCAAGGGTGGAGACGCCACCGTGACCGTAACGCATTCCCGCACCAAGGATCTGGCCGCCATCACCCGCACGGCAGACATCATCATCGCCGCCATTGGGAGCCCGCATTTCATCAAGGCGGAGCACGTGAAAGAAGGTGCTGTGGTGATCGATGTGGGCATCAATCGTGTGGACGATCCCACGAGCGAAAAAGGCTACAAGCTCGTGGGTGACGTGGCCTTTGATGAAGTGGCTCCCAAATGCCGCGCCATCACTCCCGTCCCGGGTGGCGTAGGCCCCATGACCATCGCCATGCTGATGGCGAATACGATCAAGGCCTGCAAGCAGGCGGTGGCCTAGCGCAGAGGTTTGACGAGAATTTTGATTCTCAAGGCGGAGCCTGCATGTCATGCTCCGCGACCATGCGTATCCGCCCAACCCTTCTGACCACCGTACTGGCGCTTGCTACGCCGGTTTATCTCAGCGCAGACGAAGCCAAACCGGGCAAGCTCGAAGCACCGCCTGCGGAGAAAAAAGAAGCCAAGGCCGAGGCAAAGAAAGACGACAAAAAGCCTGACGCCGACAAGCCCGTGGTGACTGAGGGCAAGGTTACCATCGGCGGCAGGGAGATCGCGTATCAGGCCAAGGCGGGCACGCTGCCCATCCTGAAGCAGGACGGCAAACCCACGGCGCAGGTCTTTTACACGGCCTACACGATGAAGGATGTGAAGGACAAGACCACTCGTCCGGTGACTTTCTGCTTTAATGGTGGTCCGGGCAGCAGCTCGGTGTGGCTGCACCTCGGCGCCTTCGGGCCCAAGCGCGTGGACCTGCCAGCAGACGGCCTGACCCCTCCGCGCCCGCCGGGCGGGCTGGTGAACAATGAATTCTCCCTGCTGGATGTAACGGACCTCGTGTTCATCGATCCGGTCAACACCGGCTTCAGCCGCGCTGAAGACCCCAAGAACCTGCCCGAGTTTCTCGGCGTGCAGGAGGACATCGCCAGCGTGGGCGAGTTCATGCGGCTTTGGGTCACGCGCGAGGAGCGCTGGCGCTCGCCCAAGTTCATCGCCGGGGAAAGCTACGGCGGCATCCGCGGTGGCGGGCTGGCTCAGCATCTGCAGCAACGGCACCGCATGTACCTCAATGGCATCGTGATCGTCTCCGGCCTGCTGGACTACGCCACGCTGCTCTCCGGACCGCTCAACGAAACCCCGTACCTCGTGGGACTGCCGGCCATGACGGCCACAGCGCATTACCACAAAAAACTGCCTCCGGATTTGCAGGCGGATTTCAAAAAAGCCGTGGCCGAATCTCGCGCCTTCTCCTTTGGCGAGTATGCCTCGGCCCTGCTGAAGGGGAATGACCTCACCCCTACAGAACGCGAGTCGGTGGTGAAGAAGCTGGCGCGTCTCACGGGGCTGGAGCCCAAGCTGATCGAGCAGCAGGAGCTGCGCATCGACAGCGATGTATTCCGCGAGATGCTTCTGCGAAAAGAAAAGCTGGTGCTGGGTGCCTATGACGCCCGCGTGACAGGCAGGGATGGTGATGAGTCGGACATCCATCCCCACATGGAACCCTTCATGCGCGTGGTGGGCAGCATCGCTGCAGCCTCCATGAACGCCTACCTGCGCGAGGAGCTGCATTATGAAAAAGACCTCCCCTATGAAGTGCTGGCCCCCCAGCCCAACTGGAACCATGGCAAGGGCAACAGCTACACCAGCGTGAGCGGCCAGCTGGCCGAGGCGATCAAACAAAACCCCCACCTCAAGGTGCTGGCCCTCACCGGTTGGCGCGATCTCGTGACTCCGCCCGACAACATGCTCCTGAGCGTGCGCCAGATGAGGCTGCCAGAGGAGCTGCGTGGGAACATCGAGTTCGCCGAATATGAGTCCGGCCACATGATGTACACCAACCGCCCCGACATGGAGAAAATGCACTCGGATATCGCCGCCTTCATCGCCAAGGCGCTGAAGTAAGGCATGAAGCATTACGGCCCAACCGGAAAACATTCAATTGATTGTAAACCAATTGAATAAATCACATCCCCACTTATCAAACCGACTGCGAGCACTGCTTCAACAGCCCGTCCAAGACAGACCGCTTCTTCCAAGTCCGTAAAAGATACATACCCACAAAGGCCATCTCCTTAACTAACCCGTAATTTATTGAGTTTTCCGTCTCTGGCAAAATGCCAAATATGGGCCAAAACCCAGCCAGTAAGGCTCCACCACACAGCTTCCCACCCAAAAAAGGCATCTAAGGGCTCTAAAAACAGGGAACTCAGCAGGCCGGGCACGCCTAAATCACAAAAAACAGCACATTTTCTCTAATTAGAGGTTCCACTGACCCGTTTCAGCCTCTGGTAGACCACTTCCTTCATTCCACACCACCATGAAACAAACCACAAAACTGCTCAGCAGCCTGCTTGTTTCCGCGCTCGTCGCTTCCTCGGCCTTGGCTGAGGTGCGCACTTGGACGGACACCTCCGGCCGCCAAGTCAAAGCCTCATTCATCGGCCTCGATGGAGAGAACATCGTCCTTCAAACCGAAGACGGTGCCACTCACAAGTTTCCGCTGACCAAGCTGTCTGCCGAAGACCAGACGCTGGCCAAAACCATGAAGCCCTCCGACCAGCCGGTGATGCTGGCCAACGCCACCGTCGCCCAGGCATCCGCTGCCATCGACAAGCTGGTGGCCAACGGACTGGTGCGTGCCAATCCTGAACGCGCCAAAGGTGGCAAGAAGCCGATCACCGGTTTCAACCCCCTGGCCAACGACGAGCAGTTCGTCCGCCGTGTGTACCTCGACATCGTGGGCCGCATTCCGAACTACGCGGAAACGACCCAGTTCATCCAGGACTCCAATCCGAACAAGCGCGCCAAGCTGATCGACCTTCTGCTCGACAGCCCCGGCTACAACAGCAACACTTTCAACTACTTCGCCGAAATGCTGCGAGTCAAGGACCGCCTGGAGCAGGACAACCTGCGCGGCGTTCCCTACATCAACTGGATGCAGCACCAGATCGAGAAGAACGTCACCTGGGACAAGCTGGTCTTCGACATGCTGACCGCCAAGGGCAAGATGTGGGAAAACGGTGCCGCCGGCTATCTGCTGCGCGATGCCGGCATGCCTCTGGACAACCTGGCCAACACCCTTGCCGTCTTCCTCGGCACGGACGTGGCCTGCGCCCAGTGCCATGACCACCCCTTCTCCGACTGGACCCAGCACCAGTTCTATGAGATGGCCTCCTTCTTCGGTGCCACCACCACCAACATGCGCGCCGCCCAGAACCGCAAGGAAAAGGGCAAGGGCATGGCTTCCATGAACGCCATGAACACCCTGATGCCGAAGATCGAAGAGATGATCACCAGCAGCGGCCAGGACATCAAGCGCCTGCGCAACGGCATCCGCAACTACATGTCTGCCAACACCTACATGGTGGGTGAAATGGACAACAACACCATGAAGCTGCCGCATGACTACAAGTATCCGGACGCCAAGCCGAATGATCCTGTGGAGCCCAAGTTCATCACCTGGAGCAAAAACGACAAGAATCTGGCCGCCTACAAGCAGAAGACCAAATCCGCTGAAGACCTCCGCCCGGCCTTCGCCAAGTGGACCACCGACCCCTCCAACCCACGCTTCGCCATGGCGATCGCCAACCGCATGTGGAAGCGCGCCTTCGGCGTGGCTGTCGCTGAGCCGGTCACCAACATCGACGACCCCAAGCAGGCTGTGAATCCTGAGCTCCTTGTTCATCTGGCTGAGGAAATGAAACGCGTGAAGTTCGACATCAAGGCCTTCATGCGCATCATCTACAACACCCATGCCTACCAGGCCGAGGCCACCACCGAGAAGATCGCCATGGGTGAGCCCTACTACTTCCAGGGCCCTCTTCTTCGCCGCATGACCGCTGAACAGGCCTGGGACTCCTACATGACACTCGTGCTCGGAGAACCTGACAAGTATGCCAAGCCGCTGGAAGACCTCTACAGCCGCTCCATCGACCTCGACCTCACCAATCCCAAGCTGGACGCCCAGACCGTGCTCATCAAGTATGACGCCTTCCGCAAGATGGCTGAAAAAGAGCGCGCCCTTCAGGGTGGCAGCCTGGCAGATGCCGGTGGCGACATGATGATGGAAGGTGGCAGCAAGGCCAAGGGCAAGGCAGCCGCCAAACCCGCAGCAGCCGACATGATGGAGAACACCTCCCTGACCTACAACGGCATGATCCTGCGCCGCGCGTCCACCTTGGAGCAACCCGCTCCTCCCGGGCACTTCCTGATCGATTTCGGCCAGTCCCCCCGCAATCTGATCGACGGCAGCATCAAGTCCGGTTCCGTACCGCAGGTGCTGATGATGATGAACGGCAAGGCCCAGCAGATGCTCACCAGCTCTGACTCCCTGATCTTCCGCACGATGGAAAAGGTGAAGTCCCCGCCTGAAAAAGTCGAGGCCCTGTTCATCTCCATCCTTAACCGCCGCCCAACCCTCGCTGAAAAGGACATCGCCAAGCGTGCTCTTTCCAACGGTGAAGACGGCTATGCCAATATGATCTGGGCTCTCATCAACACCCGCGAGTTCATCTTCATCCAATAAAGCAGCATAACGGAATCCACTCAAAATAACGCGCTAATACTGACTTATGAAATCTGACCTTAACAAACTCAGCCCCATGGCCCGCCGCGACTTCATGATGCGCACGGCCCAGGCCGCACTCGGCGTGACGGTCCTTCCCTCCCTGAATATGGCAGCCGCTGGCAGCACCACCGGCCCGGGCACCCCCGGCTTCGGCAAGGCTAAGAACGTCATCTTCCTCTGGATGGGTGGCGGTATGACCCACATCGACACCTGGGATCCCAAAGACGGCGAAACCAAGGGGCCAACCGACCCCATCAAGGTGAACGCTGGCTCCGGCAACCTGGACCGTCTGGGTGGAACGATGGAGAAGATGGCCAAAGTGGCCAACAAAATCTCGATCATCCGATCCATGAGTTCCAAGACTGGCGTGCATGATCAAGGCACCTATGTCATGAAGACCGGCTACGAGCCCCGTGGCACGATCGTCCATCCTTGCATCGGCGCCTGGGCCTCCCACTTCCTGGGACGCATCAAGGGCCCGACCCTTCCGGACAGTGTGGTGGTCAACAGCGGCAGTTCCTACCCGGGCGCTGGCTTCTTCCCAACTACGATGAGCCCAATCCCGATTTCCAATCCGGAAAACGGCCTTCAGAACATCAAGCCCACGACGTCCACCCAGGATCAGTTCAAGAAGCGCCTCTCCCTCACAGATGAGTTCGACACCGCCTTCCGCAAGAAGTTCCAGTCTGACGATGTGAAGACCTACTCCGAGTTCTACGACGAAACCGTCAAGCTCATGAAGAGCGAAGACCTCAAGGCCTTCGACCTCGCCCAGGAGCCCTCCACGGTGCGTGAGAAGTTCGGCAGAAACAACTTCGGCCAGGGAGCCCTCCTTGCCCGTCGTCTGGTTCAGGCCGGCGTCCGCTTCGTCGAAGTCCAGTCCGGCGGCTGGGACATGCACAACAACATCGACCAGGCACTCGGCACCACTGCATCCACCATGGACAGCGTGTTTGCCGCGCTGATCGAAGACCTGCAGTCCAACGGCCTGCTGGAATCCACCATGGTCGTCATGGGCTCTGAGTTCGGCCGTACGCCGGACATCAACGAGAACGATGGCCGCGACCACTACCCGCTGGCTTACTCCACCGTCTTTGCAGGCGGCGGCGTGAAGGGCGGCTTCGTCTACGGTTCCACCGACAAGGATGGCCGCCGCGTGACGGACAAGCAGTGCACACCGCAGGACTTCCAGGCCACCATCGGTCACGCCATGGGCCTGCCTGTGGACGAAGTGGTCATGTCCCCCTCCAACCGTCCTTTCACGGTCGGCGACAAGGGCGTGCCCGTCCTCGACATCTTTGCGTAACCAGTCGCAGAAGGCGTTCTCTCAACGAAAACACCCGGTCGCAAGGCCGGGTGTTTTTTTATATCCCGGCAGCGAGTCCTCACAAAAAGCTGCCAGCTGGCTCATGCACGGCGGCGGGGAGCCCAACGAAAGGCAGCTACCAGTAGCAAAAGGAACATGCCTGCCGGCTCTGGCACTGGCGTGGCTGTGAAGCTAAAGTCATCAAAGCTGTTGATGTAACTGATGGCTCCGTTGTCCAGCGTGCCGCCGCGCAGATCCCATTGCAGCGCGCTTAGCGCACCACTGACCACTCCTAGCCCCTGGCTGGCGAGAACGATGGAACTGCCGTTCAGGTGAGACGTGCCGTCGTTGTAGGCATTGATGTCGAGGCTGGCAGTATTTCCGACAGTATCCACCACCACGGTGATTTCAGACCAGCCGAGCGTCCCCAGCACATAGGAGGTCGTCTGCCATGCGCCTCCAGTCAGTCGGTATTGCAGCAGATTGTCTCCAGTGTAACCGACCTCAAAAACCGGCTGATTGGCCGCGTCGAGCAACGAAAGACCAAAAATGTTGCCCGTATCTGGATCATCCCAGTCCGAAGGCTTCACCCAAAAAGACATCTGCAACGCCATGCCCAGAGTGCTCGCGGGCGCTATGCCCCCCAGATCTCGTGAGTCCATGCTGTAGCGATAGCTCAGAGTTTGGTCTGCGGCCATGAGGTTCAGGGTCTGGGAACCTCCGTGCGGCATGGTGTTCCGGTAGGCCACGATCTGGTCGCGGTAATACTGGTTGCCATAGTAGTAAGGAGCAGAAGCGTCCTCATACAGCCTCCCCCCCGAAAGCACCTGCCAGAGGCCTGAATTGTCCGTGATGTCGGCTGCTGAGCCTCCTGGACCGCTGTTATTGGTGCCGTATTGTCCCGCATTGTACCGCGTCACGTCGGGGCCGTTGGTGTTGTCTCCCAGAGTGTTGGGATAGGCCCCCAAGGGCACCACGCCAGTGTAGCCATTGGAAGCTGAGTTGTTCAGGTAAAACTGTGCATCCCCAGCCAGGTAGTTGGATATGATCTGGCCATTGAGAGGCACACGGTAGCCATCCTGCTCCTCAAAACCACCTAGATACGCACTGGCACCCAGCGGCCAGAAAAGGGCCCCTAGGAAGCACGCATGGAGACGAAATTTGCTCAGGCTGACATTCACGGGCTAAGCATAACCTTAGGTTCCTTGAATATAAATTCAATAATTACTAAATTAATAGGAATGATAGGATACCTCCCCATTCTCTGCCATCCTCCCCGAACGGGTTGCACGCCCCACTTTCCAAGACCGTGGCACCAAGGCTGATACAAGCATTCCTTCCACGGCTTTTCCTGCTTGCGGCGCACTGCGAAGCCCGGATAATGGCCGCCCTTTCGTGCCTGCCTTCCCACGGCCTGACACCCCATGAGCAAACCCAATTCCAAGACCGACGAGCCCTCTTTTGAAGACGCCATGCAGCGTCTGGATGAGATCGTAGCCGGAATGGAAGACGGGCAGCTTTCCCTGGAGGAGATGATCTCCAGCTACGAGGACGGCGTGCGACTCCTCAAGCTCTGCCGCCAGCGCATCGAAGGCGCCCGCCGGCGGGTGGAAATGATCAGTGCTGATCTTGAAGGTGGAAAAGCCTCGCTCACGCCATTTGACGACGAGGCTGACAACGACGAGAGCGCCGAAGACACTGAAAAGCCCCGCACTCCCGCACGCCGCCGCAAACCCGCCGAGCCCGAGGGTGGCGAAATCCGACTTTTTTGACCTGTGGACACCGAACTGCCTGCCATCACCTGCCCTGCCGATCTCAAAGCCCTGCCGCTGGAGAAACTCCCCGACCTCGCGGAAAAAATCCGCCAGACCCTGATCCAGACCCTCAGCCAGACCGGCGGCCACCTCGGCCCCAATCTGGGCGTGGTGGAGCTCACCATCGCTCTGCACCGGGTTTTTGACACGCCCAAGGACCGCTTTGTCTTCGATGTGGCACATCAGGGCTACGTGCACAAGATGCTGACTGGCCGCTGGGACCGCATCCACACCATCCGCCAGCACGACGGCCTCAACGGCTTCCTTCTGCGCACGGAAAGCGAACACGACTGCTACGGCGCGGGCCACGCAGGCACGGCCCTCTCCGCAGCACTGGGCATGGCCACCGGCCGCGATCTCGCCGGCGGAGACGAGAATGTCGTCTGCGTTGCCGGTGACGCCGCTTTCACCTGCGGCCCCGTGTTTGAGGCCATGAACAACGTGGCTGCGCACACCAAGCGACTCATCGTGGTGCTCAACGACAATGAGTGGTCCATCGACCGCAACGTGGGTGCCATCGCGAAGTACTTCAACTCCATCGCCACGCACCCAGCTTACGCCAACCTGCACCAGAAAGCCGGCAAACTGCTCGAATTCGTGCTGGGAGAGGATGCACGCCGCATTGCCAAGAAGGTCGAAGACCACGCCAAAAACATCCTCCTGCCGCAGAGCCAGACGCCCTCCAACCGCAGCTCCCTCTTCGACGAGTTTGGCATTCGCTATTACGGCCCCATCGACGGGCACAACATCCCGCTGCTCATCCAGACTTTTGAGTTCCTCAAGACCCAGGATGAACCGGTGATCCTCCACATCATCACCGAAAAAGGCCGTGGCTACACCCCGGCTCTGAATGACCCGGGCAAATTCCATGGCCTGGGCAAATACAGCGTGGAAACCGGTGAGACCCCCACCAGCGACAAGCCCACCTACTCCCAGGTCTTTGCACGCAGCGTCACCGACTTTGCCAAGGCCGACCCCAAGATCGTGGCCATCACCGGCGCCATGCCCGGCGGCACGGGGCTGAGCGTCTTCAAGAAGGAGATCCCTGAGCGCTACTTTGACGTGGGCATCGCGGAAGAACATGCCGCGCTGTTTGCGTGCGGCCTGGCCACACGCGGCCAGAAGCCCTTCCTCACTATCTACTCCACCTTCATGCAGCGTGCGTTCGACATGATCGTGCACGACATGGCCATCCAGAACCTGCCTGTGCGCCTCTGCATGGACCGCGGCGGCCTCAGTGGTGACGACGGTCCCACGCATCACGGCCTTTTTGACATTGCCTACCTGCGTGGCATCCCCGGCCTCGTGCACATGCAGCCGCGCAATGAGGATGAGTTTGTGGACATGCTCTGGACCATGGCTGGCTATGAAGCAGGCCCCATCGCCATCCGCTACCCTCGTGGCAACGGCCCCGGCGCCACGCCCAAGGACAAGCCTGTGCGCCTCGAAATCGGCAAGGCTGAAGTCGTGGCCGATGGCAGCGATGTAGCCCTCATCGCACTGGGAGACATGTTCCCAGTCGCCGAAGAAGCCAAGAAAGAACTCGAAGCCAAGGGCCTCTCAGTGGCCCTCATCAATCCGCGCTGGATCAAGCCGCTGGACATCGACTGCATCTCCTCTTTTGCCCGCAAGGTGAAGGTCGTCTGCACACTGGAGGACCACGTGCTGCGAAATGGTTTTGGCGCAGGTGTCATCGAAGAACTCAGCGACGCCGGCATCCACACACCTGTGGTGCGCATTGGCTGGCCAGATAAGTTCGTCGAACACGGCACTCCGTCGGTCCTGCGTAAAAAGCATGGCCTCAGCGTGGAAAATACCGTGGCAAAAATCATGGCGTCACTGGGGCAGTAAGGCTGCACAACGCATGCGCGGACGCCATTTACAGGCTCCGCGCCGATCGATCCTAAATACAACTTTAGGATGCTGGTGGAATATTGCGTTCTGCCACCTGTCTTTTGATTCCCACGCTTGGCAAAGACACGTCTTGTGACTTATGATCAGTGGCAATTCGCCATCATGAGACGCTGCTCCGCAGACACCCTCTCTTTCAATCCGTTTTGCACGCACTTGGTATCTGCCGAGCAGAATTCGCTCGGGCATCAGTCCTAGAACTCATGTTACTCCAGACAGCAGCAGCCGTTTCCACCTTGTCCAACACGATCGAAGATGCTGGAAGGTTTATCGACGACTCTGCTTGCGGCAAAAGCGCAGCAGAACTGGACAAGGCTGAGCCGGATGATCTGCCTCCCAACTCTGAGCTGAGCCTGAGAAGTGATCGCCCATTCTACCACCGCCCGGCGCGGGCCAATCTGAGAATCCGGCCCATGCAGAGAAAGCTGGTGGCTGCTGCGCTGATCTTTGCTGCGGCGGGCGGTTACGTTCTTGGCACCCACCGCAGTCAGACAAGCACCGCTGCAAGCGATTCTGCCGCTGCGCTTCAGGCAGTCGCTGCCATGAATCTGGTCAAACTCAAAGGCGGGGACTTCGTCATGGGAGACAGCATAGACGGACAAGCCGACGCACGACCGCATCCTGTCAGCCTGTCCCCATTCATGATGGCCAGGCACGAGATCACCCTGGAGCTATGGGACAAGGTCATGCTCTGGGCCCGGGATCATGGGTATCCGGACATCCCTGCCGGCAATGGCAAAGCCTACAACCACCCAGTCTATGGCATGACCTGGGGCAATGCCGTGAAATGGTGCAATGCCCTGAGTGAAAAAGAAGGCCTGGCTCCCTGCTACTACACCGACAACACACGCCAGAAGGTCGCACGTGAAGGTCTGGTGGATATTGGAAACGCACAGGTGAACTGGCAGGCCAGCGGATACCGCCTGCCCACGGAGGCGGAATGGGAATATGCCGCCCGAGGTGGATTGTCAGGAAAGCGATTCCCCTCAGGCGACAAAATTTCCCATCAACACGCCAATTATCACGGGTCCAAATTCATCGCCTATGACCTCAGCCAGCGCGAAGGCTCCCCATCCGCCCTGATGAGCAGCCCGCCCTACACCGCTGCGGTGGGCAGTTTCCGGCCCAACGAATTTGGCCTTTTTGACATGGCCGGCAACCAGGCCGAGTGGTGCTGGGACTTTTACGAATCCGATTACGGCACGTCTGCGCAGGCACAAAGCAACCCCCATGGCCCGGACGGAGGAAAGAACTGCGTCGTCCGCGGTGGCAGCTGGCGGCACACGGCTGAACAGGCGCGCTGTGCCAGCCGCCTCAGCATGCCCGGAGACATGCCTGCACCTTATGTGGGCTTTCGTGTCGTGCGCCGCCCCTGAGGCAAACTCACCTCTCCTCCACCCAGCCTGGAGCCGGGTAGCTGCCGAGTATTTTCACCTGTACAGCAATGCCTTCGATTTCGAGGGCTGAGATGGCCTGCTTGAGTGTGACATCAGAATGATGGCCGCTGATTTCGAGGAAGAAGCGTGCTTCATTACCGCTGTTGGTGGGGCGGTTCTCGATCTGGCGGACGTTCACGTTACGGGAGGCAAAGACCTGCAGCACTTCCATCAATGCGCCCACGCGATCCTTGGAGTGGATCATGAGCATTGTGTTGTCGTTGCCGGATGGCGGCCCGGAACGACGGCCAAGAATAATGAAGCGGGTCTGCGTCGCGTATTCACGCGGTGAGGTGGCAATGACACGCAGACCGTGCAGTTCGGCGCTCAGCGGGGTGCCGAGGGCGGCCACGGCGGGGTTCTGCGCGGCAAGAGCAGCCGCCGCGTTGGAACTGGCGGACTCGATCAGCCTGGCTCCTGGAAAGTTCTGCATCAGCCAGGGGCGACAATGTGCGATCATCTGCGCCCTTCCATGAATTTCGGTGATGGAGCTGTTCGGTGCCTGCGCCATGACGGCAGCGTCAGCCCTCCATAAAATCTCGGCGTAAATCTGCAGGCTGCTGTCGGAAAGATGATCCAGCGTGTGATGCACCGCCCCCTCCGTAGAGTGCTCGATCGGCAGCACGCCGTAGTCGGCCGTCTGCGCGGCCACCTGGCCAAACACGCCTTCAGTGCTAGCTTCCGCGAGATACTCCACACAGTGGCCGAATTTGTTCACCGCAGCCTGGTGCGTCCACGATCCCGCAGGGCCAAGGTAGGCGATCTTCAGGCTGTCTTCCAAAGCCAGCGCCGCACTCATGATCTCGCGGTAAATGGCGCGAATGGCGCGCTCGGTCAGCCGGCCGTTCTGGGCGCGGTTGATCTCAGCCAGCTTGCGCAGCAGCTTGTCTTCGCGGCCGGGCACGTAGATGTCCAGATCGTCCTTGCGTTTGATCTCGCCGACGGTGTGCACCAGTTCGGCGCGCTCATTAAGCAGACGCAGCAGCTGCTGATCGATGCTGTCAATCTTGATGCGGACTTCTTCGAGGGACATTATTCGCCGCAAAAGATGGGTTAGGACTCTTCAGCAGCCGATTCCGCCGCTGAGGGGGTGACAGGTGCCAGAGAGAGCTGCTGCTCATGACGCTGCTCGGCTGCGGGCGCACCTTCCTCGGCGGAAGGCAGCTTTACGCGGCGGAGTTCGGAGGCATTTGGCATGTCATCAAGGCTGCGTACCCCGAAATGGTCCAGGAAAGCCTCCGTGGTGCCGTAGAGCAGCGGACGTCCGGGCAGGTCGGCGCGGCCTTCGATTTTGACCAGTCCTCGGTCAATAAGCTGCTGCACCATCGCATCCACCGAAACACCACGCACGGCCTCAATCCCGGCCTTGGTGATCGGCTGTCGGTAGGCCACGATGGCCAGCGTCTCGAGCGCAGGCTGGCTCAGGCGCTGCACTTTCTTGCCAGGATAGAGGGCACGGCACCACTCGGCATACTCGCCACGGGCGGCGATGCGCCAGCCATTTGCGCGCTCCACGAGGGTAAAGGCGTGCTTTTCTGCATCATAGCGGGCGATCAGGTCATCAATGATCCCGCGCACCTGCTCCTCCGTGGTTTCAGCCAGCGGGGCCACCCACTCAGGGATGCGGCTGGCACCCTCTTCCAACGGCTCTCCGGCAGCCTCAAGAATGTCCTTGGCCGTTTCTTTGACGGCGGCACACATCTGCGGCACCCCCAGGGGCTCCTGGGAGGCAAAAAGAAGGGCTTCGACGATCGAGATCAGTTCCATGGCACGGATAGGCAATCTCAAGCGAGCCAGCGGGGAGAGTCAAGCCGTGGAACAGCACTTCGCAGCGGAGAACGAGGCAGCCCCCCCAGCACGCACTTGACACTCCTGCTGTGCCCACGCTCTCATGCGCTCATGGCCCTGCGTCTTGATACCGCCGTCATCCGTGGCGAAATCGACAACACCACCCGCGACAACGTGCGTGGCAGACTCTGGCTGGTCGGCCGTGAGGCCCCCATCGTCATTGACCTGCGGGGCAATGCCTGGCGCGACGTGGCTGGCTGCAAAGTCACCTTCACCAATCCCAAACCCGCCTCCAGGCCTCCCATCGGCTTGCATCCCAAACAAAAAGGCCGGGTCGGTGACATCACTGCCTCCCTGAAGATGAAGATTTATTCCGAGCCGGAGGCAACGGCGGAAAGCGGCGGGGAGGCTGCGTCCCTCCACGCTTCCGCTGAATGGCACAATGCTCTTTACTTCGAATGGTATTCTGAGCAGAACGGCAGGGTTTTCCTCGAAGGCACGAATTTTGAAGTCAGCATCTCAGCCTGGGTATGGGAAATGGACAAGGAGCAGGAGGCAGTGCAAAAAACTTCCAATCTCAATGCCATGCGCGAATGGCTGGCAGGCATCATCCAGCGCCCCGAGTCTAAGGTAGATGGGGAAGATGAAGAATTTGATGACAGCGAGGAAGCCTGGGAAAACTCTCTCAAGCAGTCCGACCGCCTGTCAGACGCGCACATGGAGGCGATCGAAAAATACGGTGAAGACGGCCTTCATGATGACCGCATCGCCTATGTCATGGGCTGGGATCACATGCTGAGCAGCAGCCGGGAACATGCGCCTGAAGATGACGATGCCGAAGGTGAAGCATGGAAGGAGAACGACGAAACATCGGCAGCGCTGGACGACCTCGTGAACGAAATCGACGATCAAACCTTCTCCGACTTTCTGGACGATCAGGAACATGAAGCCCACCCGCTGCAAACCATGGCCCATGACTTCGTCTTGCGTCTGCTGACCGAGATCAAAGAGGAACGCCCTGAAAGCACCTCGGAGGACGATGACAACTCACCACTGAACCGCTTCATCCGGAACTCGATGAACATCAGTGGCAAACTGGCTGGCGTGCTCGGCATGGAGGACTTTGGCGGCTCATCCCACACCGGCCACACCCTGGCCATTCTTCGCCGCTGCCTAAACTGGGCAAACGAGGCCTTCGCCGCATTGAACGAACTAATGGAAGCCCCCGAGTGGCAGGATCGCCAGGATTTGCTCCAAGACTTCCGCGCCGACCTCTTCGCCATCCGCAACGGCATCACCGACCTGCGCCGAGAGCTGCGCACCGAGTAGGCCAGCCGTCACTGGGTGGACCTATTCCCGCAGGGACTTCCAGGGCTCCTCCTGGCTGTGGTCCACGATGCCGGGCTCCTCCGCCTTGGCCGGGGAGAGAATGGCCAGAAACACGAGCATTTCGTCCCCGGCGTTCCATGTGCCATGAACCTCTCCCATGGGGATGAAGGCGGTGTCTCCAGGTCCGAGGATCTTTTTCTGCGTGCCCACCCACTGCTCCGCCTTGCCGGAGATGACGTAAATGAGCTCCTCCCGTGTGGGATGGGAGTGAAAGGGATGGCTGCGACCAGGCTCCATGTTGGCCCGCACCATCATGAGGTGCTCATTGTTCACAATGTCTCCCCGGCAGATCCACTCTTCGAGCGTCCACGGAGAGAGAAAGTCCACTTTTTCAGCGGCGGTGACAAAACGGCGGTTGGCGATGGCTTCGGACATGGTGGCTCGGATGCTAGCCTGCCGTCATCACCACAGCAAGCCGGGCGATCCACCTGCGGCTATCTGTTTTGCCACTCCCATTTCTGCTCAGTAGGTGAAGAGGTCCTTCACCGTCCACGGGCGCTCGATTTCCACGCCCTTTTGCTTGAGGAGGAGGTTCAGGGCATCAGCCATGCGCTGTTTCATGTGCTTGGTCAGCCGGCGGCCCTTGCGGGCACGCTGCACGGCCTTGTGGGTCATGGGCTCCGCGCTTGAGATCACCAGGTCATGATTTCCCAGCTCATGCTCCGTCATGATCCCGTCCAGAGGCTGCACGCCCATGTTGCGCTCGATTTGGTCTTGTCCCATGATCACCTCTCATTCCGCAAACCGCCATCTGCAATCTGAAATCCAGCCATGCGCATACTCCTCACCACCACCAGCTATCAGGACACCCCAGGCGACCACCACGCGCTACTCGCCGCCCAGGGCTATGAAGTGCACCGTGAACGCGGCCCCCTGCCGGAGAGCCGCATGCTGGAGCTGGCCGGCGAGTTTGACGCCTTCCTCTGCGGCGACGACGAGATCACCCGCGCCGTGCTGGACAAGTCCCTGCCCCGCCTGCGCGTCATCTCCAAATATGGCATCGGCCTGGACAAGATCGACGTGGCAGCCTGCACGGAGAAGAAAGTGCCCGTGCTTTTCACCCCCGGCGTAAACCACACCACCGTGGCGGAGCACACTTTCTGCCTGCTGCTGGCGCTGGTGCGCAATCTGGTCGATTCCGCCAACTCCGTGCGCAACGGCCAGTGGAAACGCGTCACCGGCCATGAAATCTGGAACAAGACCATCGGCATCGTGGGGCTGGGCCGCATCGGCCAGGAGGTGGCTAAGCGCGCCGCCGCCTTTGGCATGAACATCCATGCCATGGACCTGCCGCAGTACTGGCCCAAGGCCTTCGCAGACATCCACGGCATCACCCAGCATGAGCAGATCGAGACCATGCTGCCGCACATCGATGTCCTCAGCCTGCACGCCAACCTGAGCGAGAGCACCCGCCACCTCATCAACGCCGAGCGCCTGAAAATCGCCAAGCCGGAACTCCTCGTGGTCAACACCTCCCGCGCCGAACTCGTCCACATGGCGGACATGATCGCCGCGCTGGATGCCGGCAAAGTCGGCGGTTACGCCACCGACGTGCTCGACGAAGAGCCCCCTCCCGCCGACCACCCGCTGCTCAAGCACCCGAAGGCCCTCATCACGCCACACATCGGCTCCCGCACCTATGAAAGTGTGCCCCGCCAGGCCATGCGCGCCACGCTGAACCTGGTGAACTACCTCAAGGGCGAGAAGGATGTGATCCAGGCGAACAAGTGGTGAGTCTCCTCACCCGGGTGACATGACATTCACCGAAGAGGTCTTCAAAACGCTTGTTTGCGTCTTCTCCTAGATCAAGAACGAGGAGCTTTGCACCGCCCTGGCCTTCGGTGAATCCACGCACTTGCGTCTCCATGCCCATGTGCGCGCCACGTAGAATGACAACCCTCTCCCCGATTGCAAATGGGGCACCGTTCATGTGATCACAAAAACGACCTATCGTTAAACTGAAAGGAACCCCGACAAAGAAACCCAGCAGACTGGTTGGAATGAGCAGCCCCAGGGACCACAGCAGGATGCTTGGTTCAAGCAGGGTGGCGAAATCCCCCCATTTAACAACCAACCCCATCAGCACGAACGCATTCAAAATGAATGCGCCCAATAACCAGGAAATCGCAGTCGGGTGAGCGCAGATGCGATGGAGCCACATTCGTTTCATTTTGTTTGTTGATGAAACGCAAGCTCACATCAACCCATGCTCCCTAAAGCTGAAATAGGGAACCGCGCGAGATGCAGAGGGGGCGCCGATGATGAGGTGATCTTGCAGGATGAGACCGGTGAGTTCAGAGGCATCCTTCAAGCGGCGGGTGATGCTGCAATCCGCCTTGCTTGGGGTGGGATCTCCGGAAGGATGATTGTGCACGAGGATGTAGGAGAGGGCGTTGTGAATGAGCACCTTCCGCAGCAGATCGCGTGGCTGGGCCACGCACTCGTTCAGACTGCCTCGGAACACCTCCTCGCTACGCACCACAGCCAGTTTGGTATTGAGCAGGATGATGCGGACAGACTCATGGCCTAAAGCCTGCATCTCAGGACCGATGTAGTCGTAGATGCGCTGCGGACTGTCGAGAATGGTCTCTCTCTGAGCGGGCTCCTGTGCTGCACGGCGGCCCAGCTCAAAGGCGGCGGCCAGCTTGGCGGTCTTGGCGGGGCCCAGGGCCTTGATCTTGCTGAGCACTGCGGGCTCCAGGCGGGAGAGATCGCGGAGGGACTTGTAATCGCGCAGGAGACGCTGGCCAATCTGCAGCGCATTCTCCCCCTGCGTGCCGGTGTTGATGAAAAGCGCCAGCAGCTCGGCATCTGACAAAGCCTGCGGACCGAGGCGGAGCAGGCGCTCACGCGGACGGTCGTTTTCAGGCATGTCGTGGATGCGGCTCATGAAACGGAACGCAGATCACACGATTCAGGAAGGCCGATCAATGAATGGCCCGGCACTGATCCAGCAAGTTGTGGAGATATCCGACGATGTCCTCCAGCGCCTGCTTGTGCGGAGAAACTCCCAGGCAGCCGAGGTCAGCGCGGGCTTCGAGCAGCATATTTTGCGCGAACTTCACCGCGCGCTCCACCGCCCCCTCATAGTCGGCAATGCCGGCAAGGATGGAAGTGTCCATAGGCTCCCCCTTGAGCAGCATGCGGTTGAGCTTCTGCTTCTGCGCCTCAGTGGCGCTCTCAAGGAGATATAAGATCGGGAGGGTGAGCTTGCCGCGGGCGAGGTCGGTGCGCAGCGTTTTGCCCACTGTCTTTTCATCTCCGACGATGTCGAGACAGTCGTCGTAAATCTGGTAGGCGGTGCCGAGCTTGAGCCCGTAGCCACGCAGCGCGACCTGCACGGAGTCCGGCTGCTGATTGAGGCGTGCTCCCAGTTCGCTGGCGGCGGCAAAGAGCGCGGCGGTCTTCATCTCGATCATCTTGAGATAATCGGTGACCGAGAGGTTGAAGTCGAAGCGGCGCTGAGTCTGCAGGATCTCGCCAGTGCAGACATCGCGTGAGGCACGGGCGATGGTGCGGCACACGTGCGTGTCATCAAATTCGGTGGCGAGTTCCAGAGCGTAAGCAAAAAGGCTGTCTCCCAGAAGGACGCTCAGGCTGCTGCCCCATTTGGCCACGGCGGTGGGCTGGGCGCGGCGGATGTCGGCACCGTCCATGATGTCGTCATGCACGAGGGAGGCAATGTGCACGAGCTCCAGAATGACGGAGAGGCGCGTATGCCCCTCATGCGTGCCGCCGGTAGCACCGCCGGAGAGCACGGCCAGTGCAGGCCGAATGCGTTTGCCTGAGGTTTTGCAGACATAGCTCACGTAACCTTCGACCCCAGGATCAAAGGCGCGGGCCTGTTCGAGAATGGACGCTTCCACGCGCTCCAAGTCCGACCGCACGAGGTGAAACGGAAAGACAGGATTGCTGGCGCTGATGACGGGGGCTGACATGGAAAAACTACCCCATTCCATCGACTACGGCGGGGGCTTCGTCAAATGCCGCGCTAGTGCCTCGCAAAGGTGAACTTTCAAAAGAAATGAAAGCCCACTCCGCCTCTCATCTGGCCCGGATGGCCAGCAGCCCCAGGACGATGGCGTCGGCGAGCTTCTGCCGATGCGCCGGGTCCGCGCAGCGCAGGGCCTCACGTTTGTTGCTGATGTAGCCGCACTCGACCAGCACGGCAGGCATCTGCGTCTCCCGCAAGACCTTGAAATCCCCGTACAGGATGCCACGCGAGCCCCCGGCCACCCGAGCCTTGAAAGACCGGCTGATGGCAGTGGCAATCGATTTGCCACGGGCACTACGATAGTACACCTCCGTGCCAGCCACAGAGGTCCTGCGGCTGCTGTTGAAATGAATGCTGACAAAAATGGATGAGGCCACACGATTGGCCATGCGCGCCCTCTGATCCAGCTCCACGAAGGTGTCGGTGCGACGGGTCATCACGGTTTTGAGACCGCTCGACTTCAGACCGTTCTCCACACGCTTGGCCACATCCAGACAGAGCTTTTTTTCGATCAGGTGGTTTTTCACCGAGCCGCCATCCTTGCCGCCATGCCCGGCATCGATCACGACTGTGGAAAATCGGACAGAGGCAGCCTCGAGACCACCTGCCAAGCCCCCCACGAGCAGCGCCAGACACCAAGCCGCGATACCTGAGAGGCTGGAGCGCACAAGCTGCTAGGGGATTTTGAGCGTTTTTCCCGCACGGATCATGTCGGAAGACAAGCCGTTGGCCGCCTTGATCTTGGCCACGGTGGTCCCGTGCTTGCGGGCGATGGCACCCAGGTTGTCCCCACTTTTGATGGTGTAGGAGCCCCCTTTGTGTGAGCCGCCCTTGCTGGAGCTTCTGCTCCCGGATTTTGAGGAGGTCTTCTTTTTGGACGAACCCCTGGATGAAGAGCCACCATGAGAGGAGCGCCAGGAAGAGTAGTCCATGCCTGGCGACTGCCCTCCCTCGGCAGCCCAGTCGCTCTTGTAGTCACCGTTGTCAGCAAAGGGATAATCCGCGTGCGACATGCTGTGTGCCGGCGTGCTGGGGGAGCCATGCAGATTGATCACCGGCAGGTCCTTGGGCAGCCCCTTGATGTGCGAAGAGTTTTCACACGCAGCCAGCAGCAGCAGCGGAGCCACCAGGCTGGTTCTGAACAAAAATGACTGACAGTACTTCATGCGGGAGAGATGCGGCATTCTCGCCTGTTTCACTCACGAATCAATTCACCGGATTAAAATGGCTGATGATCTCTTTGACCCTCTGGGTGCCGTTTTTGTCCACCGCCATGACGATGCTGCGCTCGTGGTAGTAACGAGCACCGCTGGCAGGCAGGCTGTAGCGCCATTTGGTGACGTCAGCTCCAGGGTTGTTTCCCTCCATTGGCACCCTGAGAAGATTAAAAACAGCCCTGCCGTCCATCCCGGTTCGCACCATCTTGAAATTCCGCTCGGAGAATCCCATGCCATAGCGTGTTCCAGTTGAACCAAAGTGCATGACTGAACTCATGGACTCAGACACCGGATAACCGTAGTTGACGGTGCAGTAGGCCATCATCAGAGCGGGAATGATCACGATGACCGTCGGAGTGAAAAAGTACCAGTTCTTTTTGAAGAATGCAGAATTCATGAATTGATGGCATGCTGGTGGCAAGCTGCGGTGCAGGCAAGGCAAATCACGCTGCTGATCATGCGCCCACCTCCGGCACTGCCTGGCAGCCAAGAGGCTGCTTACAATTGCTGATCTCCGCCTCCACTGGTGCCTGCACCTGCATCCGATGTCGAATACATTAACTGGCCGTCCGTAACTCGCAGGTATTTGGAAGCGCCTTGCATGTCCTCCTCGCTGAGTCCTGGAACTACAAACACACGGCCGCGCATCGCCCCATTGACCGACATGCCGCCACGCACAATGGCATGAACTGTATCCAGCACGCTGTCATCCAGCACGAAATTCACTCCTGCTGCCTGAGCAACGGCACAGGTGGAGCAAAGCTCTTGGGCATTGCGGCGGTCACGGGCTGCATAGACAGCATCATTTTGATTCATCATCGGCACCACGATGCCAATCAGCACGCCTATGATGGCCACAACCATCAAGACTTCAGACAAGCTGAACCCAGAGCGCGTTCTGCGCAGCGAGGAAGTTGGTGCGGCAAATTTCATAATTGTTTCTGCGAATAATTGTAAATTATGATAATTATTACCGCGTCGCAACTAGAAATTATCGAAATCACGCGAAATATGCGCTTTAGAGTCTCATATTTGAGACGCCTGCCAGCTCTTACATTTTGCTGAGTTCCAGTTCACAATTTACTGAAGCCTGCCAAACCAAGCCAGAAATTCACGATTGCCATCGGTACCCTGAATTGTTGACTCGATCATTCCACGCCACTCCAAATGAGACTGTGAGCGCACAAAATCTTCGATTCGAGCACAGGCTTTAGCATGGAGTTCGGGCTCACGCACAATGCCCCCTGCACCAATTTCCTCCCGAGTCAGCTCAAACTGAGGCTTGATCAGCACCACAGCATGCCCGCCGGGCCGCAGCACCTGAAGGACAGCCGGCAGCACTAGCGTGAGGGAAATAAAAGACAGATCCGCCACCAAGATGTCCACATCCTGCCCCACATCCTCAGGCCGCATATGCCGGAGGTTGAACTGCTCCCGTGAAACCACCCGGGGGTCGCTGCGCAGTTTCCACGCGAGTTGATTGGTTCCCACATCGTAGGCAAAGACCTTCACCGCTCCTCGCTGAAGCAGACAGTCGGTAAACCCACCCGTGGACGCCCCGACGTCAAAAGCTGTGAGGCCAGCGACATCGATGCCAAAATGCTCCAGAGCCCCCTCCAATTTCAGTCCTCCGCGACTCACAAACCTGGGGCGCTCCCGAACCACAATCTGCTGCTGCTCATTGACCAGCCAGCCTGGCTGCGTGATGCGCTTTCCCATGACGCTGACCTCCCCGGCCATGATGAGCCGCTTCGCCTGCTCTCGAGAGGGTACGACGCCCAGCTTTACCAAGGCGAGATCGAGTCTTTCACGTGGCATTTGTGGAGGGCGTTACTTGCGCACAGGCAGGATCAGCTCGTCTCCGGTTTCAATCCTGACTCCGGGAATGACAATGGAGCTGTCAATATCCACCACTGCCTCTGCAGCCTCGATCGTCTCACCTACGCTGACGCGCCCCACGAGGCCGTTGCCACGACGCACATCAAACTTCATTCCAGGAGTGATCTGCTTGTCCTTGCCGGCATTGATCACTGCAAATCCCTGATCGGTGTGAGATTCCACCACCTTGGCAAAGACAGGCATTCCAAGAATCTGCTTCTGCAGGTCTGTCAGCGGCGCGGCAGCTGCAGGAGGGGATGGGAGCGCCACCGGGGCTCCGGGCATCAGGCTGCTGCCGGCAAGAGGCGGAACGGAAGGAGTGGGAGGCGGGGGGAGTTCCGCTACAGTAACCGGCTTCAGTGGCATTGCCGCTTCATGTGCAGCCTGCTGTTTCCTCACCAATTCAAGTTCCTTGCGCGCCCCTTTGGCCTCCTCCTGAGCTTCCCAGGCCAGGTAGCCGGTGATGGCAAGGAGAATGATGGTCAGAGCCAGTGCATAGTGTGAAAGACGCATGTCGCATGCTAGACGCAACCTCCGGATGGATCAACCCTGTGTCGCATTCACCGCAGCAGCCCGAGCAGCTCACGCATGCGCAGCTCGATATTCAGCAGGCTGGCCTGCACACCGGCCAGCCACTCCATGTCCGCCCCCTGGGGGTGCTGCTGCACCAGCTTGTCCGTGGCATTGAGCGCGGCAGCAAAGAGAGGCAGGCTCTGCTCCAGATCCACGACCAAAAACTGCCACTGGTCTTTCTCCACCTCCGCAAACTGGCAAAGCACATGGATCAGATGAGCGGCCAGATCAGCGACGGTGGAGAGCAAGCGCAGCACTGCAGGTCGTGTGCGTACTTCTTCATTGAAGACCAGCAGGCTCTGAAAACGACGCAGCTCTTTCGCCAGAGCAGCAGAGCGTGTGACGGGGTCCATGCTCTTGCTCGGCGGCTTGGCTGGCGTCTTCTGCGGCGGCAGGGGGACGGCGTCATTTTTGACACCGCCGAAAGGATCAGCCCCTGGTTTGATGGGCTGAAAAGGATCATCAAAACCCGGGCTGTGAAGAGCGTCCGCAGGTTGGGAGCTGCGGCCAGACCCCAGAAGAAAGTGCTTACGCCGCGCACGATTTTGACGCAGCAGCGAGGCTTCCTCATCCTTGGTGAGCTGCCAGCGGGGTGAAGAGACCCGCAGCTGCAGGTGCCAGGACTGGATGAGAATGCGCTGATGCTCCTGATTGAACCACTCGAAAAAGAGCAGATTTTTCAGCCCTGGCGGCTCAGGCAGCGAAGAGCCGGAACCCGACAGTGATTTTCGGCGCGGCAGCTTGGCTACACGATAGGAGGCCGTCATCAGCCCACTATAGCCATGCTGGAGGGCTGAAACAGCATCTACGAGACCCTCATTGGCGTCCGGGAGAGGATTGTGGAAATCCACACGGCAGCCCGCGATATCTCGCAAAAAATTACCCACAAGTTCGACACGAATGGGCTGATTTTGGCCTGCGAGATGCAACACACCCGTCACCAAGCCAGGCACTTCGTTGGAGAGGTACCCGCCTAATATGGAGGATTCGAGGCAAATAATCATTAATTCTCATACAAACTAGAGCCCACTATGGGGTGCCGCAAGCGGACAACATTTGATAGAACCAAAAAATGCCCCCTCAGTACAGGGAGTTCCACATATTGTGGAACTGTGGCAAGATTGCTGCTTGTTCCACATGGCGAGTGATGTTACGGCCCCTTCCCCCCAAAACCTAAAACCAATACCAAACGCACCATGAAAGACCTCGTATACCTCAGCCGCTCCTTCGTTGAATTCGGCCCCTTCTCCAAGAAGGAAATCCTTGATTTCCAGAAGCGCGGCATGCTTGCCGAGTCCGACTATCTTCGTGACGAAGGCAGCGACAGCTGGGTGCACTACCAGGAGTGGCTGACCGTCGTCCCGATGCCCGAACCCAAGCTGGTGAAGAAACCCGCTGCCAAGGCCCCTGCCGCAAAGGAGCCCGCTGCAAAAGCACCGGCCAAGAAAGCCAAGAAGGCCGCCTGATTTCCATCTTGAGGCGGCTTAAGCCTCTGGACAACCTCTTCCGCGATGCGCGCCCAGCCTCCGTGCTGGACGCGCATCTTTGTTCATGCGAATAGGCCGCGTGAATGAAGCGGATGCCATCACCACCAGCCGGACCCTGCGCAACGAACTGTGGCGCTCGATCCCCTCTGGCGTCATCGACACGCTGACCGCCACCTTCGGCATGCTGATCGCCGTGAGGGTGTTTCACATGGGGGATGTGGCCAAGTCCGTCTTTCTCAGCGCCACAAGCGGCGGCATGGTGGCCAGTCTGTTTGTGGTGCCGCTTCTGCTGCGGGCCAGAAGCACCATCGCCCGCACCGCAGCCAAGGTGCAGCTCCTCGGCGGGGCCTGTATGGCGGTTTCAGCGGCCTTTCCACAGAGTCCGCTGCTTTATGTCGGCGGGCTGAGCCTGGGCCTTTTCTGCTTCACAATGCAGATCCCGCTGATGACGCAGATCTACCGCATCAACTACCCAGCCGCCCGGCGGGGCAAGCTGTATGCGGTGACCGGGGTCACGCGGGCGGCAGCAGCCATGTGCTTTGGCTTCATCGGCGGCAAGCTCCTGGGCTGGAACCTGGGGAGCTACACCTGGCTGCTGTGGGCTTTTGCAGCCAGCGGCTTTGTTTCCGGCTTCTGGACCTACGGGCTGCCTGTCACCCAATGGGAGGCTCCCGAAAACTCCAGCACCAGCCTGTGGAGCTCCATGCGCTGGGTGAGGGAGGACGAGGATTTCCGCACTCTTCTCATCTCGTGGATGATCATGGGCATCGGCAACCTGGCTGCAGCCTGCCTCTTCGTTGAATACTTGGCCAATCCTAGTCACGGCATCAATTTGAGCGAGTTTGACGTGGCCTGGATCACAGGAGTGGTGCCAGTGCTGGCGCGCGTGATTTTCTCCTACCCCTGGGGGCTGGTGTACGACCACTTTCACCTCTTCACCGTGCGTGCCGTGCTAAATGTCTTTTTTGCCGCCGGAATCCTGTGCTTTTACCTGGGGCACAACCTCTTCTGGTGGACTCTGGGAATGGGTCTGTGGGGCATGGCCAATGCTGGCGGGAATGTGACCTGGGCGCTCTGGGTCACCAAACTGGCCTCCAAACACGCGGTGGCAGAGTACATGAGCGTGCACACCTTCCTCACCGGCGTGCGCGGCCTCATTGCCCCTTCCCTGGCTTTTGGAATGATCAAGTTTATGTCCTTCGACACCTTTGCCATTGTCTGCGGGCTGTCGATCCTATCCGCCAGCGGCTTCATCGGCGTGCGCGCCCGCAGCAGCTCTGAATCCGCCGAGCGCCTCCGTCCCGGAGCCCGCCAAGAACGACTATGAAAACCCTCCTCGTCCAGCTCGACTCCATCTGGGAAGACCGCACAGCCAATCATGACAAGGCGCGCAGGCTGATTGCCAGCGCCAAACCGGAGCCTGGATCTCTGATCATCCTGCCGGAGACCTTTTCCACCGGCTTCAGCATGAATGTGGCGGTGACAGCTGAACCCGAAAACGGCCCCACCGAGCAGTTGCTGCGAGAACTGGCAGGGCAGTACCAAAGCTGTGTGATCGGCGGCGTGGTGACGCAGGCCGGCAACGGGCGTGGCATGAACCAGGCCCTGGCCATCTCCCCGGATGGCAGCGTCCTGGCGCGCTACACCAAGAATTATCCATTCACCTTTGGCGGTGAAGCTGAGGTCCACGCGGCCGGGTCAGGCGTCAGCCTCTTTGAGTGGCAGGGGCTGCTTATCGCTCCGCTGATCTGTTATGACCTGCGCTTTCCGGAGATCGCCCGCAGCGCCGTGCGTGCAGGTGCACAGATGCTGATTTACATCGCCGCATGGCCTGTGAAACGTGTCCAGCACTGGATCACGCTGCTGCAGGCGCGTGCCATCGAAAACCAAGCCTATGTGGCCGGGGTGAACCGCTGCGGCAGCGACCCCCAGTTCACCTACACAGGGCGCAGTCTCGTGGTGGATCCCCATGGCATTGTCATAGCAGACGCAGCCGAGCAGGAACGCACCATCTGCGCGCAGCTTGATCCTGCTGTCGTACGCGACTGGCGTGCGCAATTTCCGGCGCTCCGGGATGCGGGCATTCAGGGCTGATCACCACAGGCTGGTGCGCATGCGCCCGGCCTCCAGAATGGCATCAAACCGGCGGGCATCGTCCTCGCGTGTGCCGCTGACGAGCACGTAGCCGTACTTCCGCCAGTGCTCCATCTCAGCCGCCGCGTTCTGCATGCGCAGCTCAAAAGCGGCGGCATCCTCTGTGGCGCGACCTGAAAGTCGGTTGCGCAGCTCCTCAATGCTGGGAGGCATGACAAAGATCTCCAGCAGGCAGCGCTTCACCAGTTCATCCTCGCAGGCACGCACCTGCATGGCCCCCTGCACGTCGATGTCCATGATGACATCCACACCGCGCCGGAGGTTTTCATACACGTAGCTTTTCAGCGTGCCGTAGAGGCGGCCATGAACACGGGCATATTCAAAGAGCTCCCCACGCTCCACGCGCGCCAGAAAATCCTCCTCCGTGAGGAAAAAGTAGTCTCGTCCGTCCACCTCACCAGGACGGGGTGCACGTGTGGTGCATGAAACGGAAAAGACAGCCTCACCACGATCACACACCTTGCGAGCCAGAGTCGTTTTGCCGGTGCCGGAGGGTCCGGAAACGACGATAAGCTGACCCAGGCGCTGTTTTGAGAAATCCATGCTGCCGAATACCCATGCAGACGGCAAGTGCAAGAGACTTGGCAAACGGGCAGTACTGTTCCACCCTAGCCCCCCACCCACAAATCAACCATGCAAACTGCAGCCTCTCGTCGTCAGTTCGTCAAAGCAGCCGCCGCCTCGGTGGCAGCCCCCTTCATCCTTCCCTCTCACGTCTGGAGCGCAGAAACCGCCCCCAGCGAGCGCCTCACCCTGGGCTTCATCGGCATGGGTAAAATGAACAGCGGCCACCTCGGCAGCTTCCTGGGCCGCAAAGAAGTCCAGATCGTGGCTGTATGCGATGTGGACACCAACCGCCGCGAGCACGCCAAAAAGACCGTGGAAGAACGCTACGCCAAGGACAAGGATGTCAGCTTCAAAGGCTGCGAAGCCTATGGTGACTTCCGCAAGCTGCTTGAGCGCCAGGACATCGATGCAGTGGTGATCGCCACACCTGACCATTGGCATGCTTTCATCGCCATTGCCGCCATCAAGGCAGGCAAGGATGTTTACTGCGAAAAGCCCCTCACTCACAACATCCACGAAGCGCTGACCCTGATCAATGCCGTGCGCAGCAGCAAGCAGGTCCTGCAGACGGGATCCCAGCAGCGCTCCAGCAAGGAATTCCGCGTGGCTTGCGAACTCGTTCGCAATGGCATCATCGGCAAAATCGACCACGTCGAAACCCAGTTTGGAGCGCCTGCCAAGCCCAACGCCAATCCCGAAGAGCCCATGGAACCAGGTCTTGACTGGGACATGTGGTGCGGCCCGGCTCCGCTTGTGCCTTACAGCAGCATTCTCAGTCCGCGTGGCGTTCACAATCACTTTCCCGCCTGGCGCATGACCCGCGAGTTCGGCGGTGGCATGATCACCGACTGGGGTGCACACCATATCGACATCGCCCAGTGGGGCCTGGGTGAAGATGAACACGGCCCGGTGGAAATCATCGCCCCTGAAAAATACGCAGACGCCACCGACGGTGCCAAGCTCATCTACGCCAGCGGCATCCCGCTCCTGCACAACGGCAAGGGCCGTGGCGTCTCCTTCTATGGGGCCAACGGCGAAGTGCACGTGAACCGCGGCAAGTTTGAGCTCGTGCTCGGCGGCAAGACGATCCACAAGTTCTGGGACAAGGAAGCCGACAAAGGCACCTCCCTGGACCGCGAAGTGATCCTGACCGAACGCGAATACCTGGCCGATGCCAAGGTGAAGCTCTACAATTCGAAGAATCACCACGAAGACTGGCTCAACTCCATCAAGACCCGCGAGAAGCCGATCTGCGATGTGGCCATCGGTGCCAGCACCGCGATTTCCTGCCACCTCATGAGCCAGGCCTACTACCACGGCGGCTCCATGAAATGGGACCCCGTGAAGCACGAATACACCAGTGGCGGCGACGCCAAGTGGCTCACCCGCGACTACCGCGCCGGCTGGGTGGTCTAAGCAATCGTGCAGCGGGCTGCAAGCCCGTTCTCTCTAAGGCGGCCTCGCAAGGGGCCGCCTTTTTATTTCGGCTCCTCGCGCTTCACCACACCGGTGCCGTCACGCACAGTATCCGGCGGATGCATGAGCACTTCATCGCCTTTTTTGAGCCCTTCCAGCACCTGCGTCAGTTTGCCATCCGTGCGGCCAGCCTTGACTACGGCGGCTCTGGCCTTGCCGGAATCATAGATGAATGTCTTCCATTCGCTGCCCTCACGGAAGAGCGCACCGGCAGGAACGAGCAGCGTGTCATCGCTGTGCCAGACCGCCACACGCACCTCCACCCGGTAGCGGTCTCCCAAGGCTTTCAGCGCGGGAGTCTGCTCTGTGAAATCACTCAACACCAGCACTCGCTGTTCCTCCACCCCCAGTGCTGAGACTTTGGTGAATGCCGCAGGCTCCACGCGGCGGACGCGCGCTTTGGCAGGCTCTTCCCCGCCCCACTGCTCCACGGTGACAAGAGCCCCCGGTTTGATCGTGACCGCATCGCGGGAAAGAATCTCAGCCTCGATCTCCAGATCCGTAGGGTCGCCGATTTCGAGAATCGGAGTGCCCGGTGTGACGACGGTGGCGCTCTCCTGCTGCACCCGCAGCACCACGCCGCTGACCGGAGCGCGCACTTCGATGACCGCACCGCCGGCACCTGGCTTGTCGATTTGCTCCAGCGCCGCCCTGGCCTGTGCCAGTTCGTAATCGGCCACCTGCATGGCAAACTCTGTGGAGCGCACCTCACGCGTTTTCATCTCTGCCTCGCGCTGAAAGGTGTCGCGGTCAGTATCGCTGATGGTGCCTTTGTCTGTGTTGTTTTTGACACGATCCCAGTTTGCCTGGGCGTATTTCAACGCGGTGCGCGACATTTCGACGTCTTCGTTGGCCCGGCTGCGCGTAGCCAGGGCGGCGTCCACACGTGCCTGGGCCTGGGTGCGGGCACGGGCATCCAGCAGCGGAGAGAGCGCAGGCTCGATGCGGGTGAGCACAGTCTCCCCTGCTTTCACCACGTCTCCCGGCTTCAAGATCACACGCTGCATGCTGCCAGCCACAGGGGCGGCGATCACATGGCGGTTGCGGATGCGCGTCTTGCCCTCCTCGGACACATACACCGTCAGCGGTCCCGGATGCACGACACCCGTCTCCACCTCCACCGGCCGTGGCTGCAGGGCATACACGATGACCAGCACCAGCCCCACCAGAACGGACCAGAAGGCCATCTTACGAGAGAGGCTGCGCCGCGTGATCGGAGCTTTGGCTTCCCAGGGAGGAACGGCTGACGAGGTCGAAGATGGGGCGTCTGGCATGGTGTGCCCCCACTATGCGCCAAGTTCGCGCGGCGACAGGTGATTTTTGCTTGTTGCTTTCAGCGTTCTCTGTTCAGAATCTGCCGCGCGCAGCTCCGGGCTGCACACTGCACATCATCCAACCGAGAACTCCACTCCTATGCCCCACGTCGAAACCAACGGAATCAAGATGTTTTATCAGGAACGCGGCAGCGGCGAACCGCTGGTCTGCATCATGGGTGTGACAGCCCCTGGAGGGGTGTGGGATGCGCATGCCCAGGCATGGGAAAAACACTTTCGCTGCATTTTGGGGGACAACCGCGGCGTGGGAGAAACTGACAAGCCCGCCGGCCCCTACACCACTGCCATGATGGCGGACGACTACGCCGGCCTCATGGACAAGCTGGGCATCAAGCAGGCCCGCGTGGTGGGCTGCTCTCTTGGCTCCGTGATCGCCCAGCAGCTGGCGCTGCGCCACCCTGGCAAGGTGAAGAGCATGATCCTCATGTGCACATGGGCGCGGCAGGACCGCTTCGGCCTCTACACCTGGCAGCACCTGATCAAGGCCAAGGCCAGCATGCGCCCTGAGGACTTCATGCAGTGGATCCAGATGCTCATCTTCACCAAGCCCTGGTTCGACAATGACGAGTGCTGGAACAACATGCAGCAGGGACTCAAAGACGCCGCCATCAATCCCGCCCCGCAGCCGGTGCACGCCACGGAGGCGCAGAGCGCCGCCGCCATGACTCACAACACCCTCAACGAGCTCAAGAATGTGAAGTGCCCCACTCTCGTCATCGGCGGCAAAAACGACACCTTCACCCCGCGCTGGATGAGCGAGGAAGTGGCCGCCGCCATCCCCGGCGCAGACCTCCACCTCTACGACAATGCCGGCCACGCCTTCCATTGGGAGTGCCTGGGCGACTTCAACCCACGCACCACGGAGTGGCTGCTGAAGCACTGATGTAACCCTTCACGGCGCTGAAATGCGTCTTTCGAAACAGGCGCGCAGCATGCTGCGCGCCTGTTTTACGTACCCGCCCCCGGCTGGCGAAGCTATTTTTTCTTCGCCAGGATATCAAAGCGGCAAGTCACCACGACACCACGCCTGGCCTTGTTCTTGATCGTCAAACGCGCACCGATGAGGTTGGCGCGATAGTCCATCACCCGCACGCCGATCCCGCCTTTCTTGCCGGATTTGGCCTTCTTCATCCCAGCACCATCGTCCTCGATGCGCAGCTCACCTTCCATCGGCCCAGTTTGCTGCAGAGAGAGCTTGATCTGGGATGGCTTCCCATGCCGGAGAGCGTTGTTCACCGCCTCTTGGGCGATGCGGAAGAGATGAGTCTCGATGTCGTTGCTCAGCATCGTGATGCCAGGATCCACATCACAAACACATGGAGTGCGGAAATTGGTACGTACGGTCTCGGCCAGCAACTGCAGCGCACCGACAAGGCCACGGTATTTCACCCCTGTGGGGGAAAGCCCATGGGACATGCGGCGCACCTCGGAGACCGACTCGCGCAGCAGCTCATGGATGCGCTGCGCCTGCTGCCTGGTGTCCCCCTGCAGATCAGACTCCAGCGCCTCCACCAGAGAGACGATGCCAGTCATGGTCTGCCCCACACCATCATGCAGGTCATGGCCCACGCGGGCCTGCTCCTGCTCCACCACACGCAGCACCTCATGCTGCAGGCGGTTGCGCTCGGTCATGTCCGTGCCTGTGACAACGATGCGGTCATAAGCACCATCCGGCTTGCGTGTCACGGTGCTGCGAATTTCCACACATCTCCATTCACCGCTCTTTGTCTTCATGCGCGAATCGGCCGGAGGATTTTCCTCTCCACGCAGCAGGCGGGCAAAGCGCTCCTGGGAGCGGACAGTTTCCGCCTCATCCATGAGCCCGAGCTCCCAGGGTGTCTTGCCAAAGATTTGCTCCTGGCTGTAGCCCATGGTGCCGCTGAAAGCGGAGTTTGCGTAAACAAAACGCCCTTCAAGATCCAGCACCGCAATGAACGCAGACGTGTGGCTGACAAGCGCCTGATTGTAGGCAAGCTCACGCAGGTAATTCAGCTCCACCCGTTTGCGCTCGGTGATGTCTTCCACGACCGCGATGTGCCGCAGAGGCGGCTCCCCAGGACGCCACATGGGTGAAACGGTCAGATGGATCCAGGTCTGCTCACCATCGGGCGCCACATTGCGCTTTTCCAGCTTGAAGCTCGATACCCTCCCGGCCTTCAAAGCTTCCATATGCTTCAAGTCATCCAGCAGGTCTTCAGGGCTGGAGATGTCCATGAAGGTCAGCTTCAGCATTTCTTCAGAACTGCGGCGGTTGATCTCGCACATGCGCTGATTCACGCTGAGAAAGCGCCCGGTGGGCGTGTCGATCACGGCCACCCCCACCGCCGCCTGCTCAAAGACTGCTCGGAAACGCTGCTCGCTCTCCTGCAACGCCCGCTCCACGCGTTTGCGTTCTGTGATGTCCTCCACCACTGCCACATGCCTCAGGGGCTCTTCGCCCGGCAGCCACATGGGTGAGACAGTGAGGTTCACCCACTTCATCGAGCCATCTGGCAGGATGTTCCTCTTTTCCAGATTGTAGCTGTGGAGCTTGCCTGACTTCAACTCCTCCATCCGCGCCAGCGATTGAGGCAGATCCTCCGCAAAGGTGACATCCTTGAAGGTCATCTGCAGCATCTGCTCCCTCGTGCGCTGGTTGATGTCGCAGATGCGCTGATTCACATTCAGAAAACGGCCGGTGGAGGTTTCCATCTCCGCCACACCCACCGCAGCCTGCTCAAAGACAGCTCGGAAGCGCTGCTCGCTCTCCTGCAACGCCTGCTCGGCTTGTTTGCGGTCGGAGATGTCTGAAATGGTGCCTGTCATGCGCACCGCCAGCCCCTTCTCATTCCAGTCAGCCTCCCCACGGGTGAGAAACCACCGATAGGCGCCGTTTTTGGTGCGCAGCCGCAGCTCCACCTGATAGGGCACCTTCTTTTCAAAGTGCGCCTTCCGGGCAGCCTTCACACGAGGCCAGTCATCCGGATGCAGACGCGACATGAAAGCCTCCTGATCGGTGCCCTGGAGTTCGTCATCCTCAAAGCCCAGCATCTGCTTCCAGCGCGCAGAAAGATAGGTCTCTCCGGTGAGCAGGTTCCAGTCCCACAGTCCGTCGGTGGTGGCACGCATGGCGCGCGCATATCTCTCCTCGCTCACCTGAAGTTCCAGCCTGCGTTTTTCTCCTTCAATGGCCAGTGCTGCCAGACGCGCTGCGGCAGTAATGACCTGCACCTCCTCCTGGTCCGGCGCATGAATCTCACGGTGGTAGCACGCAAAAGCACCCAACACCTGGCCCGAGCCGCTGATCACAGGCTCTGACCAGCAGGAATTCAGCCGGGCCTTTTCAGAAAGTTTGTGATATGCCTCCAGCCTCGGATCGGAAAGGACGTCTGAGCAGACCACACGTCTGCCGGTGAAGGTGGCCACACCGCAAATGCCGATGTCTGGTGCAATGGGGGAGCCATCCAGCGCCTTGCGGACGTATTCCGGCAGGCTGGGGGCGGCGACCATGCGCAAACGGGTGCCGGTTTCATCCGCCAGCATGATGCTGCAACGCATGCCCTCATGTCCCGCCTCAACACTTCGCACGATGGCTTCCAGCACAGCGGAGCAGGGAGCCCCCTTCACGATCAGTTGAAGATTATGCGCCTCGCGCTCTTCGGCCGCCTTGCGCCTGGAGATGTCCTCCAGCGTGCCGGTCATGCGCAGGGCACGGTCCTGCCCATCGCGGATGGTGACTTTTCCCCGGCCCATCACCCACTTCCACGTGCCATCTTTGCAGCGCATGCGAAACTCCCGCACAAAGTCGTCCGTTTTGCGCATCAAATGGTCATCCACCGCCTGTTCGGTACCTTGCAGGTCGTCTGGATGTACCAACGGGTGCCATCCGTGCTCTGAACCAGGGATCCACTCATTGGCACCAAAGCCGAGCATCATTTTAAACTGGCTGGAACGGAAGATCTTGTTGCTGGCAATGTCCCAGTCCCAAACTCCGAAACCGGAGCTTTCCAGGGCAAACTTCCAGCGTTGCTCACCCTCCTGCAGCCGCTGCTCTGCGAGTACACGCTCCGTGATGTCCCGGCCCACCGACTGCATCTCCTGCAGATGCCCCAGATCATCAAAGAAGGCGCGGTTGACAAATTCCATCCACCGCACACGCCCCTTGCCATCATAAACCCGGTTCTCGATGACCACCACTGGGTTCTTAGGAGTGAGCAGCCGCAACCGCGTCTCGATCATTGGCAGATCGTCGGCAACCACCGAAGGCTGCCAGTGCCCGCCGATCAATTCATCATGCCCCTTGCCGAAAAAACGGCAGTACACTTCGTTCACATAAGTGATGGTGCCATCTGGAAGAAAGCGGCAGATCAACTCCGTCAGATCCTCCACCACCGTGCGGTAGGGATCTGAGGTCAGCAACGCATGCGGGGCAGCAGGCGCCTCGGTGGTTGAGATCTTGCGTGTCTTCATGCCAGCACGATTTCACCATACCCAAGTGTGGCGCACAAGCTACCACACAGATAAGAGGAGTTAGGGAATATAGCCCATCGACTTCATCCACTCGGCCACGCGGTCAGGCCAGTCATTCACAGGACCGCCGCTTTTGCGCATGCCAAAACCGTGGCCGCCTTTCGCATAGATGTGCAGCTCGCAGGGGATGTTAAGCTTCTTATATTCAATGTAAAGCAGGGCACTGGCGCTGGCGGGCCAGGGGTCGTCATTCGCGTGCACGAGACACATGGGAGGAGATTTGGAGGTGACTTCAAAACCAGGGAGCAGATGGGAGATGTCTTCCTTGCTGACAAGATAGGCCGGATAGACCGGAACCGCGAAATTTGGCGTGGCGTCTTCCACATCCAGCGCAGGATCAGGGGTGTAGGTACGCTCATTGGCATGCAGAGAGGTCATCACTGTGAGATGCCCCCCGGCCGAAAAGCCCAGAATGCCAATGCGGTCGGGTTTGAGTCCCCACTCCTCTGCATGGTGACGGATGATGCCCATGGCACGCTGTGCATCCTGCAGCGCCTCGCGGCCCGGATCTTTGGGGTCGCGCTTTGGCACGCGATACTTGAGCAGGATGCCGGTGACACCATGCTTCACCAGGAAATCGCACACCTGAGACCCCTCGTGTTCATAAGCCAGGATGCCATAGCCGCCACCAGGGCAAACCAGCACCGCAGTGCCATTGGGCTTCTCAGGCTTGAAGACCGTGATCATAGGATCGGTCACATTGGTGATGCGAACCACGTCATCGGCAGACTTTTTCGGCACCTCTTTTTCAGCCTCGATCTTCACCCCCGGCTTTTCAGGTGCTCCGCCAGGCCAGAGCTTCACGACGATGGGGTCGGCTGCAAACAGCGACGAGGAAACAAACAGAAGAGCGGGAAGGAGCTTCATGGTACCGCTATTGGAGCGGAATTCACTGCGCAACGCAAGGCAGCATCATCGCATCCCGCATGCCGTGGAGGATTTTTTTGTCCGCCGGACAAACGGTGGCCAGCACACCGCCGAGAGCAGGGTCATTATCCTCCTCCGATGTCGCAAAGTAATACGGGCACAGCCGCACCCGGCTCTGCATGGCGCGCGTGACCTGCTTTTCCTCATCCCATGCTGGATGTGAGACCACCCTGGCACGGTGAAACTCCTGAAGCACAAACGGATTGCTCGGGAAACTGGCCAGCGCCTCATCAATCGCTGTGCCCCACTGCTCATGCGAAAGATCATGGCCAATGAACACGCCGCGCGAGCCCCAGCCACGCTCAGAAAACCCACTGATTTTCAGCACTAACTGCCGAAGTTTGCCGCCAAAAGATTTCATCTCATGCCAGCTCTGGATGTCGAGCTTGGGCCACACGGCAAAGGGCGGCAGCGGCACAGGATCAACCACCCAGCCCATGGGAATGCACTGCTGCAGCAGCGCCAGATGTTCGGCACTCAGCACTGATTTCCAATACCCAGCCAGTGTGGGCGACCAGAACAGCACCAGCCATAGCTTTTCCTCCAGAAAGGCTTTGATCGGCGGCGTGAAGCTCAGTTCCCCACGCTCCGCCATGCGCAGCATCACATCGGCATTTTCCACATTCGCGAGATCGAACAGCTCAAAGAAACGGTAAATGGCTGCACCATTGAGCTCGTAAGGCTCTACCTCCCAGGGCCGCAGCACACGCCGCCCCAGCCTCTCGGCCAGCCAGCTCATCTCAGGGAGGTAGTCGCCGGATTCACGAGAGATGAGGATGTCCTCACTTGGAAAAGCAGCGGCAAAGCCTTCGATCATTCCGGCTCCGCCACCAATGACGTCTTGTCCGAGCGCCGCATACGTTTCATTCAGCCACGCCGTCAGACCAATGCCGCCGGGCAGTGAATCCAGCTCTGAAATCGTCACCCCCGTTTCCGTCAGCACCAGGTCCGGCCGCAGCACTCGCGGCAGGTCATCATGCCAGCGCGGATTCCGACCTAGATCGAGAACACGCTGCGGCTTGCCCTGATCCAGCAGCTTCGCCACCCAGGGATATGACTCATCAAAGTATAACCGGTTGCACGCCCGCTGAAACGCCCTCAGCGCAGGGCCCAGAGCACGGATCAGCTCCACGGTCCTCTCATCCAGCGCAAAAGCCTCCGGCGAAAGCACCCATTCCTTCTCTGCAAAAAAGCCCTCCTCCGGAAAGGAGGCGCGGATTTGGGAGATGTTAGAGACGTCGGACAATGCTGAGACTACGGTTTGGTTTGCGCGAGGGAAACGATGATGATCGCACAAAACATCATGATGGAAAAGCTGATAAGACTGGCTGTCAAAAACCAAAACAACCATGGATCATATTGGCGCTGAAACACGTTGGCTCTTCCCTGCCACCAATGCTCGATCCGGCCGCGCTTGATAGCCCTCACAGCCAAACTTAAGAAGTACAGCGGAATCAGCAGGAGCAGCCAACGCCATGACATAGCCAAAGTGAGCGTCTCATTTTACTTCCCCGCCACCTTCGCATTGCTGGCGGGCAAGGTGCGGATGCGCTGAGTGGGGCTGAGTCCGTATTTCTCAGGCTGGTACATGGCTTCGATCCGCGCAGGCGGGGCGATGGTGTCTCCTTCAGCGATGACGCGCGCGAGGTATTGCAGGCTGAACTTGCCCTTGGCGGGTGCGAAGTCGGTGAAGAACAGGGCGCGGTCAGTGCGGATCTCGCGGTGGTCGCAGAACCAGGCCTGGGTGCCGTCAGGGAGTTGGTCCCCCTCGCGCTCGCTCTGGGTGCCGAATTCGGGATTGATGGCTTCGAAGACACCTGGCAGACCGTCGTCGATGGCGAGATAGCGATCACCACCGCCGATCTCGATTTTCAAAGTGACGACGACCATGTCACCCACACGCAGATCTTCGATTCCAGAGGTTGAGCCATCCATGTTCAGCTTCTCATAGCTGCGCTCGATGGCGTAGCCTTTGTTCTCGCCAGCGAAGTCGCGCTGTGGCGGGAAGCTGCGTGCCTCGATGCGGCCAAAGACCTCCCGCCCAGCAGGCAGCTCGACACTGAGCGGTTTGGAACTCAGCGCCTGATTGAGCGCAAAGTTCAGCCGGGTGCTGGAGAACCCGCCGGGCAGGTTCATCGGCACGGCCTGGGTGTCCCAATGCGCTGTGGCGGCAAGCGGCTCGCCAGATTTCTTCAGGCTGCGCTCGTAAGCGGCCAGAGCTGTGAGCGTCCAGGCATTGGTGAAGGTGTTGCCCCATTCACCGCGTCCGTTGCGGGACTGCAATATCGACAGCGCCAGATTTTCCGCATCTTCGGTGAGTCCGAGGTGGGTGTAGCAGATGAGGCGCAGTGCTTTGTTGGCACCGTTGCCAGCCCAGTGGCTCCAGACGACCGGACGCGGAGCAGTCGCGGTTGCTTTGGGTTTGGGCTCCGCCTTGGCGGTCTTGGCTTTGCTGTCCGCTTTTGAAGGGGCCGCGTGCTCGACGGGCCTCCAGCCAAGCGTATCCTTGATCTGCTGCTCGGGTGCATTGGTCAGGCACATGGAGAGAGCCAGATAAAGCCTGGCGATTTCGGGCAGGTGCTCACGTTTGCCAAAAAGCAGGTTCTGGTACGCTGGCTCGGGCTTGCCAGCCTTGGCGAGGGTGTAGAGCGCCAGGGCGGAGTCAGTGATGTTGTAGAGGTCCTTTTCTTCATCCAAACCGCGCAGTTTTTTGGAAAGGAATTCAACGAGCTTGGTGATCGTATCGGCAGGCACATCAGCACCCATGTCTCGTGCACGCAGGAGCATCATGCCGCCATAGGCGCTGCCCCAGAAGCTGGACTCCGTGCCACCGGGCCAGTAAGCGAGGCCGCCTTCATCCGTGGTCATTTGCAGGAGCCGGTTCACACCCGCTTGAATGGCCTGCTTGGCCTTGCCTCCACCGAGCTGGTCAGGGAAAAGAGTATCGTATTTTCCAAGCGCCAGCCAGGGCATGGTGGAGGAGGTCGTCTGCTCCACGCATCCGTAAGGATAGTGCAGCACATAGTCGATGGCGTCCCGCGCTTCATAGAGGCGGCTGTTGCTGATGCCAAGACTCAAGGAGCCTTCGCCCTCAAGCAGGGCGGGATTCACCTCCTTGATGAGGTTTTCATTCGGCTGATCAGCCTTGAGCATCGGGTAGCTGACGTAGCGCAGCTCAGGCACCGGATGATTAACTTCGAAGCTCGATTCCGTGCCGTCACTGACTGCGGCAGGCCAATCCACGCTACGCACGGTCCATTTCCATTTCGCCGTGCCGAGCTGCACAAACTGCACGGGGAAGGCCGTGGCGGCGGTCTGACCGGCCTTGATCTGCAGAGTGACTTTCTGCTGCTTGGCGGTGCCGCCAGCAGGAGCTTTGAGAGAAGCGGGGATGAAGTCGCGCTTTTCCTGGATGAAGCTGGCGGTGTCATCAAGTTCCAGCATGACCTCCACAGCCCCGGCATTCGGCGTGGTGTTGTGCACGACGGCCTTCACGAGGAACTCATCTCCCAGGCGTGCGAAGCGCGGCACGGCAGGCTCTATCATGAGGGGCTTGTTGATCTTGAAGGCGGATTCTGCATGCCCGAAACGATCCGCCCCATGCGCGGCCACGGCCATGATGCGGTAGCGCGTGAGATTGTCTGGCGCGGTCACACTGGCGGTCAGTCTGCCCTGCCCGTCCGTAGTGCCCGAGGCCAGCCACAGCGGGGTGACGACGAAGTTTTTACGGATGTCCATGTTGGGGCCGTTGCCTTCGCCATCCCCACCACCGACCACGAAGCCCTTGTTGCCCCGGTCACGTTCTGCGGCTTCCTCTGAGAGCAGATTGCCGTAGGAGGTGAAGCTGTCCACCGCGAGCGGAAACTCCGCATGGAAATACGCGGAGGGATCAGGCGTCTCGTGCTTCATGAGGCTGAGCACGCCTTCATCCACGGCATACAGGGTGACATCTGCCCCCGGCACCACCGCCCCCTTGGCATCGGTGATGGTGGTGGTGATCTTCACTTCTTCTGCAGGTCGCACCTCATCGCGATCAGGCTTCACCGCGATCTTCAGGTCCTTGGCATCGGACTCCACCTTGAGAGCGCAGTAGCCGATGCGGTATTCCGGCATCTTGTGCTGTTTGGTGCTGGCGGCAGCTCCACGAATGACAATGACGGAAACAAAGACATTCGGAAACTCATCTTCCCCCAGCGGCACTCGGATGATCGGATTGTCGAGCGTGAGCTCGGTGACAAACTGGCGGTGCAGCTTGTTGCGCTCCACGGTGACGAGCGCGGTGCCGGCGATCGGCGTTTTGACTACAATGACCGCGTCCTGACCGGGCTTGAGCGTGGTCTTCTCGGGCAGCAGGTTCATGCGGTTGCCATCCTCCATCGCCCATGGGAACTCGCTGCCGCCGACTGCATAGAACGGCATGCGGGAGATAACCTTGGTGCCCTTGGCGTCCACCGCCTCGGCGGTGACAAAATAAACACCTCCCGCAGCAGGGGTGAACGGGATGCTCACTGAAGGTGCCGAGCCGGCCGTCAAAGGCTTGAGATCCACGCTCTGTTTCAATTCTTCACGTAAGACAACCTGATCTTTGGTGGTGAATCCACCGCCTGCTGTGGCGATCTTCAGCGTGTGGTATTCCTGGCGCTCCACCTTGAAATCCACATGCACCGGACCCGCAGCAGGTGCACCTTTCGAGTCAATGGCTACGGCCTCAAGCTGCAGAGCTTTGCCGACACTGCCGAAATATTCCGGCCCTTTGAGCCCCAGCAGGAAACTGGCACCCGGCACTTCAAATTCGGCCGCAGAGCTGATGGTCTGTTCGTTGATGTCCGTCACTTCGGCATTCACCCGCACTCGCTGAGGCAGAGCAGCGCGATCTGGCGGCGGCTGTGGCATCTCCAGCGTAGCGGTGCCGTCTTCAGCCAGGAAGATGTTGCCGTTTACGAACCACTCATTCTCCGCCTCGTCGTTGCTGTTGCCGGAGTAGTCTCCATCGGCATCGCGATCCTGCGCATAGTGAGACCAGGCAGGTGCCTCGCCAAAGTGGTAGGCGCTGTAGGCTTCAGGCGGCAGATAGTCGCGCTGGGAGTTGGCGCTCCACTGCACCTTGGCATTGGAAAGGGCCTTGCCCATGTAATAGTTCGCGCTGAGTGGGAGATGAATGCGGTCAGGCTGAAATCTGACGGCCAGAGTGTCCAGCTTCACCTCAAAGGTGTTGGGCTTGTAGTCATCGATACGGAAGGACATGCCGCCACCCGAGTCGCTCTGGCTGTTGGGATTGGGCGACTTGAGGTTGATCGAAAGATCATACCACCCCGCCGGCCCGGTGGGCAGCACCACATCGTCAGCCCAGGCTCCATTCGCGGCAAACTTCACCGGCTTGTCCACGACCACACGATAGCGCGGATCACGAATGACGAGCCGCACTTCCACTTCAGCAGGATCAAGGCTGAGGTCATCCCCTGAGAGCAGGCGGGTGTGCGCTTTGAAGTGAGCGGTGTCACCTGGCTTGTAGAGCGGACGGTCGGAAAAAACGAAGGTGCGCCGCTGCGCCTGCCACACGTTTTCATAGGCCTGCGAGATATCGTAAGGAATGGAAATGCCGCCGTCTCCACACTCAATGACGGCGCAGTCGCCATTTTTTTCAGCCAGCACAAAGGCCGGCGTGGCACCTGGTGCGGTGGCGATGCCGCTGGCATCGGTGTCACCGTAGCCGATGAGTTTCAGGTCATTGTCCACGAGCGTGAGCCGCACGCCAGAAACAGGCCGCCCCGTTTCGAGTGAGGTCACAAAAATCATCGATTCGCGACCGTTGCTCTTCTGCATGATGCCTAGATCAGTGAACTGTACGAGCGTCTGAGTGATGACACCCTTCTCCTCCACACCAGCCGCCGCAGTGCCTTCGAGTTCGATGAACAAAGGCGCGGCGGGAAAATCTCCCAGCACCTCGCGCCAGTTCAGCTTCAAAATCTCGCTATGGTCGAGGGGCTTGTTGACTGGAAAGCTGCGGTCAAACACCTGCGTTCCAGGATAAGTGTCGATGGACTGCGTCTTGTAGGCCGCCTTCTGCTTGTCATTGCCGTAGTAGGCGGTGCGATAGGCACGATACAGGTCCAGCGCCTTCAGCAGCTCAGGGCCATTGAGCCGCTTGGCACGCACACGCACCTGCTTGACATTGGCCGCGCTGAATTCATAGCCCGCATCTCCCTTGGCCAGCTGGGCGCTGATAAAGGTCGGCGCTGCCAAATATGGCGGGTTGGGAATGAAGGTGACCTCATCTTTGAAATTGGCCTGCAGCGGGAGGTTGTCACCCGAGGTCATCGCCGCATCGACGGTGACGGTGTACTTCTTGTTCGGCTCAAAGGGGCCTGAGAAACGCAGCGTGCGCCCCAGGATCTCCACCTTCAGTCCTTTGAGCGGGCCTTCATCCTTGTTGACGACCGAGGCCAGCTTTTGCCCGAGTGATGTGTGCTGAATCGAAACAAAGGGAGCCAGCTTCTGCGCAAATGCAGCCCTCATCTCATCGGTGATCTCTCCATCTGAAGGAGGCAGGAGGCGTTTGTTGAAATCGACATCGATATAGTAGTCGTCATCGAACGGCGTGTGTGCACTCACGGAACCGACTGCAAAGGGCTTGATCTCGCCGAGCTGGATGTCATCTCCCGTGGCGATCTGATTGGCGCCGGACGTGTTGCTTAGAGTCTGTGCAATGCTCAGCTGCCATTTGCCCACGGCCAGCGGTGTTTCTGGCTCCACGATGATGGCGCTCAAACGCGCTGCCTCATCCGCGAGGGAGGGCTTGACCTTCGAAATTTGCTCCGCCCAGGTGGCCTGTGGTTCACTCCCCATGCGGGTAAAGTCCTTGCCCGTGGCATGACGGATTTTGGCAGCCACAGGCTGCGGCGATGATTCAGAGACAAACTTGACGTGCTTGACGACCTCGGTGGGAGTCACGCTGTCATTGAACTCAAACAGGAAGCGCGGTGTGCGGTTCTGCGAGCTGTCATCCAGCCAGCGCGGATGCTGGTCGATGATGCGAAAGCTCGCGCTATTTACAGAGTCGAGCTTGTCTGCCGCGAGCGGCTTGCCAGCCAGGTCTGTAAGACCGGATCGCAGCTTGAACTCGTAGCTGCTGGCAAACTTGGGCGCCTGTGTGAGATGATACTGGCCGCTGCGAGTGCTCGTCCACTCAAAGGTGCCGGTCAGTTCCGGCCCGATGACGAGCGGAGAGACAGGTGCACTTTTGCCGATTTGATCCTTGGCCACCATCGGTGTGGGAAACACGAGCTCGATGGTCGATTCCGGAGCCAGTTCCTCCGGGCTGATGGTAATGTCCGCATGCAATTCCTGTGCGGGTGGTGTCTTGGAATCAGGGTGCCCTTTGGAGGGAGCCCCATGAGAAGCAGCAACAAACGCCAGCATCATGACTGGCAGCAGCGCGAGGCTGAAAATGGTTTTCATGGCGAACGGTGGGTTCGTCCAGAGAGTAGCACTCCGCCTACGGAGGCGAGAATATTTTTGAAGAGTTTTTGGAAACCGGGAATCCGCTCGCTTCAGAGCAATCCCGACGCCTTTTTCCGTGCCCAGGCGTCCGCCTCGATCAGGGCTTCCAGCTGCGGATGCTCCACGACCTGATGAGCGGTCATGACGCGCTCCACGGTCTGCCAAATGCCGGGGAAGCTGAGCCTGCCGCCTAGAAAAGCATCCACCGCCACCTCATTGGCCGCATTGAGCACGGCAGGCAGTGTGCCACCGACGGTGCCAGCATGGCGGGCGAGATTGATCGCCGGAAAATCGTCCACCCGGGGGGCCTCAAAATGCAGCGCGCCCACCTTGGCGAAGTCGAGCGGCTTGAGATTGTTGGGCACTCGGTCGGGCCAGGTGACCGCATACTGGATGGGAAAGCACATGTCGCTGTGGCTGAGCTGGGCAATGACGCTGTTATCAGCAAACTCGACCATGCTATGCACGATGCTCTGCGGGTGCACGACGACCTCGATCTTGTCCATGGGCACGTCGAAAAGCCACTTGGCCTCGATCATTTCCAAGCCCTTGTTGAAGAGAGTGGCGCTGTCGATGGTGATCTTGCGCCCCATGGTCCAGGTAGGGTGCTTCAGGGCTTGAGCCACGGTCACACCGGGAAGCTGATCCGCAGGCAGCTGGCGAAAAGGGCCGCCGCTGGCGGTGAGCAGGATGCGCTGGACGGTGCTATGGCGGTGGCCTTCCAGGCACTGGAAGATGGCGTTGTGCTCGCTGTCCACGGGCAGGATGTCCACGCCTTTGCGCTTGGCGGCTTCGGTCACTGCCTCTCCTGCCATGACAAGGATTTCCTTGCTGGCCACGGCCAGGTGCATGCCGCGCTCGATGGCAGCCAGCGCCGGAGCCAGTCCGGCGGTGCCCACGATGGCCACCAGCACCATGCCGGCATCGGATTCATTCACCAGATCCACCAAGCCCTGCGTGCCGGTGTGGAGGACCACATCAGCAGGGAGCAAGGCACGCGCTTTTTCAGCAGCAGCTGCATCCGTCAGGGCCACCTGCTTCACACCAGTCTCGCGTACCTGAGCCACCAGGGACTCGACACTGCTGTTGGCAGCCAGCCCCACGATCTGCATGCGCTCGGGGATGTCTCGCGCGACCTTGAGGGCGCTGGTGCCGATTGAGCCGGTGGAGCCGAGGAGAAGAACTTTGCGCATCAGGTCTGCTGCTTTGGCTTATCGGGCGATGGCGGACAAGTAAAAATAAAACACCGGCGCGGTGAAGAGCAGGCTGTCCGTGAGATCCAGGATGCCGCCGATGCCCGGAAGCGTATGCCCGCTGTCCTTGATGGCCACGCAGCGCTTCAGCACAGACTCCGCCAGATCTCCCGTGACGGCAGTGGCGCAGAGCACAGGAGCCAGCAGCATGCCGTGCATCCAGGTGATGGGGGTCAGCTTTTCAGGCATGGTGGCCAGGAGAATGGCGGCAGCGGTGAAGGAGCCAATGAAAGCCCCCACAAAGCCCTCCCAGGACTTCGCCGGGCTGATGTGCGGGATCATCTTGTGCTTTCCAAACAACACGCCCACCACGTAGGCGCCCATGTCGCTGAATTTCGTGACCATGATGAGGAAGAGCACAAGAAAGATGTCCGTGATGCCCTTGCCGTCGGCATGGAAGTACATGAGCCGCACCATGAAGCCGAAGAAGATCACGGTATACACAGTTCCGAAGACTGTGTTGAAGATGCGCTGCAGAGTCAGCGTGCCTTCCAGCTGGTGACGGTAGCAGAGGATGAAGGAGCCGTGCACGCTGGCAGTCAGCGCAGCCAGATCAAACTCCATGGGCGGCGCCTTGTGCTTTGAGGTGGTGTACCATAGTACCACGCCCCAGTACACGATACAGATGACAAAACCCAGCGCATTGAAGGAACGCGCGTGCGGATCATTCCTCAGCAGCCGGAAATACTCCACTGCTCCCGCGACACCGAAGAAGCCGGTGATGGCGATGATCAGCCAGGTGTTTTGCCACTGCAAAAAGGCCACGGTCAGCAGCGTCCACAGCGACAGGGTGCTGAACAAACGGGACGCAAATACTCGACGCTTGCTGGGCGCGGTGGTCGGCGATGCGGCGGCGGTTTCTGACATGCGGCGGGTTGGGGTGCGCCATTTAGAGCCCATCCAGCGCGGGAGAGCAATGCGATTTCGCATTTGGCTTTCCTTCCCACCCCGTTAATTTTGCACCTTCATGGCGGCCTACCTCATCCAGTCCGGCGACACCCCGTTCGGCATCGCCCGCAAATTCGGCATGAGCTTTGACCGTTTCAAGGCCCTAAACCCGGGTCTGTGCGACACCAATAACAACTGCCGCGTCCTCTTTCCCGGCCAGGTGCTCCAGGTCGACGCCGCAGGGGGCGCCTCCCCGGCCACGCCCTCCCAGCCTTCCGCCGGCTTTGTGCCACAGGCCCCTCCCTGGATGGAGTCTGCCCTGCGCGAGCAGGGGGTGGCCGAATGGAACCCTGGGGACAACCCACGCATCATCGAATATCTCGCCAGCGTCGGTGTGCGCGGCGGGGATGAGACAAGCTGGTGCGCTGCCTTTGTGAACTGGAACCTGCTGAATTCAGGCTTCCCCGGGTTCCACACCGGCCTCGCCGGGCAATGGATCAACTACGGCCGCCCCGTGGCACCCACATACGGCTGCATCGTGGTCATGCAGCCTCTCAGCGCAGGAGCCAGCGGCCACGTGGGTTTTCTCCATGCGATGGATCAGACCAATGTGTGGCTGCTCAGTGGGAACAGCGCCAACCGCGTGCGCATCTCCGCCTACTCCCGGGGCAAACTGGCGGCAGGGCAGTGCTTCCGGTGGCCTCCCGTCTGATCACAGTCCGCCGACAAACAGCGCACGCAGCTCGTGCAGCCCATGCCCTTCGGAGCAGACGTCGGTCAGATTGGCCACGGCGGCGGGGATGTGCTGCTCGTAGTGCGGCTTGCCGAGGTTGCGGCTGAGATTGGCATAGGCCCCCAGCGCCTGCATGAGCCTCTGTGCGGCGCAGAGGTAGAAGACCTCCCTCACCTCCTGCAGCTTCAGCCCGCGATGCTCCGCGTAGTAGCGCAGTAGTTCAGCACGCTCCGTCCGAGTGAGGTTCACATAGGGGTCGTAAAGCAGCGAGGCCAGGTCGTATTCCGCCAGCCCGAGGCGCAGCCCCTGGTAGTCCACCAGCCAGGCGTCCTCTCCACGGATGAGCACATTCTGACTCTGGAAGTCCCGGTGCACCAGGCAGCGTGGCATGCGGGCCAGACGGCGGCGCAGTTGCTTGAGCGCATCATGCGCGGCATTGAATTCCGACCCATTGACCTCCCAGCCCAGATAGCCGCCCACAAAGTGATCCAGAAAGTAGTTCTGCTCCCACTCGTAGAGCGCCTCGTCAAAGCCCGGCTCCAGCTCGTTCAGGTCCCCCGCAGCCAGCTGCTTTTCACCCACCTGGTGAAATTTGGCCGCCTCTCGCAGGGTCGCTTGATAAAGCGGGTAGCGCTTCTCCCACGGTTGGTTGTCCTGCGACTGGAGATCGACCCGGCCCAGATCCTCCAGCCAGACGCACAGGCGCTGCTCATCAAAGGCGTAAATCTCCGGCACGTTGGCGCCGATCTTCCTCAGCCGGTGCGTGGCAGGTACAAACTTGGGATTATCCCGCCGCGCCAGGGTGTACACCATGAGAATCATGGGTGCCCGCTCCGCCTGCCACTTGAGACGGTAGAAATGGCGGTCTGAGGCTCCTTTGAGAATCACCTCCACCTCACACGGCGTGGCTTTCAGCTCAGGAAAGTGTTCGCGGGTGAAAATGAGCAGGGCCTCGTGTTCGGGGAGCATGGTGGGTAAACAGGGAATGACGGATGCGAACGGCCGAATGTCCAACGCAAAGCTCAATGACTTAAAAATCAACATCTTCAGCCCGTCCGGCCGCTGTGACACCGCTGCGGACGATGCAGCGCTTCAGCTCCGCACCCGCCAGCACCCGGCCACCAGGCCAGACGATGCAGTCTTCCAGCTGCGCACGAGCCTCAACCACCGCTCCGGCTCCCACGACATTGATGCCACGCAGCACCGCACCGGCCTCGATCTGTGCCCCCGGATCGATGGCGGGACCATACATGCCATTCAGGGCTGAGTGCGCCGACAGGTACGCCGTGCGGCTGCCGAGATCCCACCAGCTGCCCTCATCCACCACCACAGCGCCGAGCTTTGCCCCAGAGCGGATCATGTTCAGAAAGATGGGGATGACAGACTCCACTTTGCCTGGGGTGATCCAGTCATGGATGGCCGGATCGCACGCGTAGATGCCGGTGAAGAGGTATTTCCCTTCGTCTCCGGTTCCCAGCTTGTTGCGAATGTCCGTGACGAGCCCCGTGGCGGGATCAAAGGCCACATGCAGAGAGGGGCCATGACTGCGCAGGATGAGGGTGACGAGATTCCCCTTAGTTCGGTGCTCGTCGATCAGCGGCTGCAGGGGCAGGTCGGTGAGGATGTCCCCGTTATACACGAGAAAGGGCTCGCTGCCCAGCAGGTCACGCACATTGGAGATGCCACCGGCGGTTTCCAGGCGCACGGGACTCTCATTACGGAACTGGATAGGCACCCCGCGATAGCCCTGACCGGGAAATGCCTGCCCGTAGGCTTCAGGGATGTGGTGCGTGTTGACCACCAGCTTGGAAACGCCTGCCGCGATCAGGTGATCGAAGGCATAGGTGATCAGCGGACGGTGAAACACCGGCACCAGCGGTTTCGGAAGCTGTTCCGTCAAAGGTCTCAGTCTCTCGCCAATGCCTGCGCCCAATACAAATGCCTGTTTCACGCGCGGCATTTACGCGGACACGGAGGCGGCGCAAACGGAAGTTGGTATGTGAAAGAAGCCTCAGGCCTCCTTTTTCTTTCTCAGCCAGGCAATGAGCGCCACGATGCCCGCCACCGAAATCAGAGTCGCCAGCGTGCCGGTGCCTTTGGAGCCAGTGCCGCATAGAGCGCACATGGTATCAGGCGCACCTGCTGTGATGGCCGCAGCGTCCACAGACTCAGCGGTGATCGGCGGCGGGGCCTTGGTGCGAGGGGTGAAAGTTTTCAGGTCCAGCACATAGCTCGTCTCCCCTGGAAAGAGGATCTGGAAGCGCTCCACCTTTTTTCCGAGGGCGGTGTTGTGATACAGCACACTGAGAGTGCCCGCAGGCAGGGCCTTGATGGAGTAACCTGTGGTCCCCTCAGGCAGCTTGGTGCGCCAGGTGCCCGTGAGCATGACCGGGTCTTCCGGCTGCTTGAGCGGCGCATTTTCAGCAGCGGTAAACTCCCACACGAGCTCAGGCTTCAGCTCTGCGACGGGATCCAGCACCACCTCCACCACCCGTTGCACATACTCGCGGGCCTTGGTCTTGAGCTTTTCCTGCTGCTCCGCCGGGGTGACTCCCAGATCGGCATGGGTCAGGTAGGGGGCCACATTGGGGTCCGGCTCAAAACTGCGAGGGTCGATTTCGATCTGCAGGAGATACTCCCCTCCCCGCTCAAAATTTGACCTCACCGCCACGTCCGGCAGAGGGTGCGCCATGCCGAAGGGCGCAAACGCCAGGACGGCAAGCAGGCAGAGGCTGGAGGCGGTGATTTTCATCCGGCCAGCGTGGCACGCTCGGAGCCCTGTGACGACCTTTTTTCAAATATCCCACATTTTTTTGATTGTCAGGGGGGCTGGCTCTCGTTTTGAATGGGTGCAAATCCGCCTGGTCACTTCCCCTGACGGAAAGCTTACCACCTCAACTCAACATGAAATCCATCCTCACCACCCTCGCCGTCCTTGGCCTCTCCGTGTCCGCTTTCGCTGGCTGCGGCAAAACCGAAACCACCAGCGGCAAGCTCAAGTCCGTTGACGCTGACTCCAAGTCCATCGTGATCGAAGCTGGTGGCAAAGACGTCAAGCTGACCCTGACCGCCGCCGTCTCCGGCGCTGACAAGCTCGTCGGCAAGAAGGTGACTGCCGTCAGCTCCCACAAGAAAGTGGAATCCCTCAAGGAAGGCTGATCCTATTTTGCGGTGATCTAATCACCCTTTGAGCCCGGAAGCATGCCTTCCGGGCTTTTTTATGCCTATAAAGCATCGGCCAGATACGAAATCGCATTTATTCTTGAGATTGCCTGAAATAACTCGTTTGTTTGTGCCTCTTAATCGGCTGAGCACGGGCCACCCGGCCTCTGCCAGCCACAGACACCAACACCACCACATCATGAAATCGCTTCTCACCCTCGCCCTCGTGTCCTCCAGCCTGCTGCTGAGCAACTGCTCCAACGGCCACTGCATCTTCGCCAAGAAGAAGGAAACCTGCACCTCCTGCTGCAGCGCCCCCGCTGCCAAGAAGACCACGGCCCACGCCGCCTGCTGCGCCACCCCTGCCAAGAAAAAGTAATTTCCGGCAGATCGGATCTCAAAGCCCGGAGGCGTCCCCTCCGGGCTTTTTTGTGGCTTCATCATGCGGATCTTGCCCGCCACTGAGCCTCCCTTGGCGTCGATCATTTAAACATGCACGCCAGGTGCAAGTTTAAGCAAACACCCTCGTAAATCGAGGCATGCGACTCAGCCTTTTCTCCGACTACTCCCTGCGCGTGCTCATGTTTGCGGCACTCAAAGGGGAGGCATTTTCCCTCAGCGAGGTGGCGGAGGCCTACAGCATCTCACGCCACCATCTCGTCAAAGTGGTGAATTACCTGGCCAAGCTGGGTTACTTGGAAACCCGACGCGGCAGAGGCGGCGGCATCTCTCTCGGCATGCCAGCTGAGGAAATCCGCATCGGCATGGTGGTGCGCCGCACGGAGGATTCGCCCATCATTGTCGAGTGCTTCGATCCGCAGCACAATACCTGCCCAATCAATGGCTCCTGCAGGCTCAAGGGGGCTCTGGCCCAGGCCGTAAGCGCTTTCTACGAAACCCTCGACCGCCACACCCTGCGCGACCTCGTCGCTGGCACCGCTGGAATGGGCATGAAAAAACAGCTGCTGCCCCAGGAATGACAAACCCACATCTTCCAGTCATGAGCCCCGCACTCTCCCACACCTTGACTCCGCGCTCCTTCCTGCTGCGTTTGAGCTTGGCCATCTTTCTCTCGTCCCCGCTCCTCCACGCCGAGGACGAGTATGAAAACGCCCCCATCCGCTACTCCGAGACCGAGCCCAATGACGCCGCCCAGCGCCTCGAACGCCTGATGGCTGCGGGCAAGGTCAAGATCGACCGCACGGATGCTTGGACCGTTCTGCGAGATGTGATGAAGCAGTTCGACATCCCTCAGGAATCCCAGGTCATGGTCTTCTCCAAGACCAGCAAGCAGAATGACCGAATCAGTCCGCAGACGCCTCGCGTGGTGTATTTCGGCGACAACGCCTACGTCGGCTACTGCCTCGGCGGCAGCATCGAAGTGGCCACGGTGGACCCCAAGCTCGGCCCAGTATTCTACCTTCTCGACCCAAGCGAAGAGCCCTCCAAGCCTCTCCAGTTTCAGCGGGACAACAGCTGCCTGAGCTGCCACGGCGGCCCCTTCTCCCCGGGCGTTCCCGGCGTCATCGTGCGCTCCGTCTACCCTGGGCCTGAGGGCCACCCCATCATGAGCCAGGGCAGCACCGTGGTGGACACGACCACTCCCTTCAGCGACCGCTGGGGCGGTTGGTACGTCACCGGCAGACACGGCAGCATCCTGCACCGGGGCAACGTCACCGCCACGGAGAAGAACGACCAGACCATCAATATCAATTTCAAAGCCGGAGCGAACATCGCCAACCTCGGCAAGTTTTTCGACACCAGCCCCTACAAGCGCAAGCAGAGCGACATCGTGGCGCTCATGGTGCTGGAGCATCAGACTAGCGTGCAGAACATCCTGACCAAGGCCAATCACACCTCCCTGCGCGCCATGCACATGCAGACCAGCCTGCAGAAAGAGCTGGGCGAAACTGTGACCACCGAACCCACCGGAAGCGCACGCCGCATCATCGACCACAGTGCTGAGGATGTGGTGGAGGCGCTGCTCTTCAAAGACGAGGCCGCCCTGCCCGAAGGCGGCATTGAGGGAGATCCCGCCTTCCAGACCGCCTTCACCAAAAACGCCCCGCAGAGCAGCGACGGCCGCAGCCTCAAGGATTTCCAGCTCCTGCACCGCCTCTTCAAATACCGCTGCAGCTACATGGTCTATTCCCTCACCTTCCAGCACCTCACCGCCCCGCTGAAGCAGACCGTGCTTAACCGGCTGTGGACCATCCTCGACGGCAAGGATACCACCGGCCACTTCACCTACCTTTCCGACAAAGAACGCGGCCACATCCGCCGCATCCTGGCCGAGACCCTGCCCGGTGCTCCGGCAGAGTGGAAGAAGGCGGTGGCGGCAAAGTGAGCTATCTTACGGGTCTTGACGAAGGCTTGAAACAAAACCCGTGTTCTCTCAGAATGCCGTGGTGAAAAGTCATCTTTTTCAGATTTTGCCCATGTTCTTGGGCGTTTTCCTCTGACCCAGCCCCCCCGCCGAGGCCGAAATGCTTCCTTCCAGATATTTGCGGGAGCTGGCCATTTCTTCAGATACCATCGTCATGGCAAAGCCGGTGAAAGAACACCCGCTGCCCGAAAAGGAACTATCTGGCGTCCATGAGCATAAAAGCTCTTTTGTGGTGGAGGATGTCCTGAAGGGAGACGGCCACCTAAAGTCACAGGAGATCGAGGTGTATGACCGTGGTTTGTTTGTGCTGAGTTCGTCTTTCTTCGACAACGGCGTCACAGAAATCAAATCTGCCATGCTCTTTCTGAACCGCGAAAGGGACAACCGCTGGAACCTTGATCACTTGTATGTGTGCACTCCCGATAATGTCGTCGTACGCCCGATGCAGCTCATTAATCCAGGCCCTTACGTGTTGAAGGAAAACCTGCAAATTTCGTGGTCCGAAGCGAAACGCCTCGTCCAAAACTTTCTCCCCCAAGTCGAGGCATTGAAAGCCCTGCGCAAGATCCCGGACGCAGCTGACCGCAACCGGCGGCTTTTTGCGTGGATCAGAGAGCATGAGGAGGAATTCGGTGAAGGCCCCTTCCTGCCGCGAGACTTCCGGCACTTGGAACCGCGCAAGGGCTGGGGAACACTGGAACACGAAATATTCCAATGGATTCTGGAGGGTGGCATTTCCGCCGACTCCTGGCTGGCCATGCAGCGGTGCGCAGACTTCAAACATTGGAAGAATCTAGACTGGAAGCTCTCGGAGAATCCTTCGCATTTCAGTCATGCAGAGGGACGTGCTTTTCTTCTGGCAAAGCTTGTCGATGCAAATCAGCCACTGATCGCACGGCGAACAGCGTCTGCGGAACTTTCCATGGCCATCAACCCAGGCTGGGCGGCCAAGGAAAAAAGACTCCCGTCTTGGGCCGGTGACGCCCCAGGAACAGGAAGCCATCATTCGCGCGGTGCTGCCACTGGCGGGCCATGATGACACCCGCCTGAGGCATGGAGTGCTGGGGCTTTTGCTGGAGACCTCCGCGCCTTTCAACGAACACGGCTTCCCGCAGCTCAACAAGATGGCTTTCCCAATCATTATCTCGGCCATTCTCAAAGAAAGAAATCATGAGCTGCTCTCCAGCCTGCCTGAATCGCTGCATCATCTCATGGACGAGCCGGAATGGCAGGCAGTAACAGGCAACGGCGGACGGATCTGCGTGACACTCAACCCTCAAATAAACGAAGGTGTGCTTCGACTTTGGGCCTACTCCAGACACCTGCCCGAGGGTGTCACGCTACCTGTGGACTTGATCCTGGAACGCCTCGACGTGGACGACAAGGTCGTGGAAAGCTCGACACGCAAGGTCGGTCTGACGGGAAACAAGAAATGGGAAGGAGACGGGCATGGCTCCGTGATCATTGAAGATGTGCCAATCGACGACCTGACCGCAGGTCTCTGGAAAGTACGCCTCAAGGGTGTGAGCGCGGACGAGCACAAGCTGCCTTGGACCTCTTGGCACACATGCTTTCGTGTGAAATAAACTGCCGCTGAGCACCCTCTCGTGGTACCTCCAGTTGAAAACCCGTCTTCCATCTTCAAGCTCAAGTCATGAAGCCAACCCTCGCCCTTCTCTTCTGCGCCCTTGCCCTGTGTCTCTCTGCCTGCGGAGAAAAGCAGCCACCGGTGGTGGACTTTGCCGACAAGGACATCGAGCTGCTCAATGACGGCAAGGAGGCGAACTACAAAGGCAAGCCCTACACCGGACTGGTGCGCAACAAGCACTCCAATGGCAAGACCGCCGGTGAATACCCCTACTCGGATGGCAAGATGAACGGAGTGATGAAGGAATGGTGGGAGAACGGCCAGCAGTCCGCCGAAACAAACTTTGACCACGGCCAGCGCCATGGCCTGAACCGCTACTGGGACATGAAGGGCAAACAGACCAAGGAACAGATCTACGACCACGACAAGTCCATCAGTGAAAAGCACCTCTGAACTTGGAACCTTAAACCTGAAACTTTAATCACAAGTTCGTGGCCGCTCCAGTCATCGCACTCCTAGTCATCGCCCTGGTTTCCCTGCTGGTGGTGCGTGTTGGGGCCACCGCGCTGATGATGACCGGCATCAGCTGGGACACGGCCAGCTTTCAGGCCTACTCGGCGTTTTTTGGTGTTGGCTTCACCACCAAGGAGGCGGAGCTGGTGGTCAACCACCCAGTTCGTCGTCGCATCATTCGCGATCTCATCCTGGCCGGAAACGTGGGCCTCACCTCCGCCCTGGCCACTCTCATCGTCACCCTGCTGCAAAGCGGCTCTGGCGGCGACACCATGCTGATGCTCCTCTGGCTCGTCGGCGGACTGGTGGTCATGCTGCTGATCTCCCGGCTCGCATGGTTTCAAAAAATGCTCGACCACATCATCCAGCGTACCCTGGAGCGCACGGGCATGGTGCGCGCGCTGGACTACGAACTTCTGCTGCGCATTCAACATGGCTATGTGGTTTCGGAAATTGAGGTGCTTCCGGGCACATTCCTCGCAGGCCGCACCCTGCGCGAATCGCGCCCCTGGGACCAGGGGGTCGTCATCCTCGCGATCACTCGTGAGGGGAAGACCCATTCTGGCATTCCCGCCCGGGATGATTTGATCAAGGCAGGGGACATTCTCACCGCCTACGGCAAGGAGCCTCATCTCCTCGCCATGACCCAGCCTTTCGATTCCCCAGCATCACAGAAACAAGATTCATGAACCTCTCCCATCAAGTCTGCGTCATCACCGGCGGTGCCAAGGGCATCGGCCTAGCCACCGCCCAGGCCCTGCTCGCACGCGGTGCACGTGTGGCGCTTCTCGACCTCGAAAATGTCGCCCTCGATCCCCCCAACACCCTCTCCATCTGCTGCGACGTCTCCAACGCCGCTGATTTGCAGGCCGCCGTTGATCAGGTCACCGAACAACTCGGCCCCATCTCCGTCTGGGTCAACAACGCCGGGCTCGCACGCCATCGCTGGATTCCCGACTACACGGAGGCTGAGATCGACCTCATGCTCGCAGTAAACCTCAAGGGCACCATCCTCGGCTCCCAGGCCGCTTTGAAGTCCATGATCCCGCACCAGCGGGGCCACATCATCAACGTGATCTCCACCGCCAGCCTGCGTGGCATCCCAAGCGAGACCGTGTACTGTGCCGCCAAGTGGGGCGTGCGCGGCTTCACCCAAGGACTCGCGGAGGAGGCAGCCCCCCATCGAATCCGCGTCACAGCCATCCTGCCCGGCGGAGTGGACACCGCCTTCTGGGACGATGCCTCCCAGCGCCAGGCCCCGAAGCAGCTCTTTCTCAAGCCCGAGCACATCGCCGACGGCATCGTCCGCTGCCTTGAGATGGACGACTTCTGCGTCCCGCGCGAACTGGTGCTGCGCTCTCTGGATGACAGTGACTTCTCGGTGAAGCCTGCGTGATTAGCGCGCCGCATGATTCCGCTCCCAAGCACGTATTCTGCCGTGGAAACAGCTCCCAAAAGCCGCTGACGTGATGGCTTCAGGTGCTTGCAGTTTCTAAACCTTGGCCGCCACATCATGAGCAAACACCTTTTCTCCAAGGCTTCACGACGTGCATTTATCAGAGCAGCTTCTTGGGGTACGCTGGGGGCTGCAACCACTAAGCTCTGGAGCCGGGCCGCTGGCGCTCCGGCAAACATGACCGGAGATCCACCACCAGAGGGCTTCACCCCGCTCTTTGATGGCCTCACCTGGACTCACTGGCAGCACGAGCCACATCTCGACGGCGTGTGGGAGATCGCCGATGGCACCATCCGCCTGCGCACCGACGAACCTCCGCGCAAAGCTGGCAAGGACTACAACCTTTCCACGGCAAAGAAGTACAAAGACTTTGTTCTCCTCATCGACTGGCGTCTCACCGGCAAACCTGTGGTGAAGCCGCACCAGTGGCTCATGGACGACGGCCAGTTTCATACCGATGCCGCCGGCAAGGTGATCATGAAAGACAATCTCACCTGGGGAGACAGCGGCATCTACCTGCGTGGTGCACGTGACGCACAGGTCAACATCTGGTGCCAGCCCTGCGGCAGCGGCGAGGTGGGCACCAAGTTCAAGGACACTGAGGCCACGAAAGAAGAACGCATGAAGACCATGCCCAGCGTCCGTGCCGACAAAGGCCCCGGCGAGTGGAACCGCTTCATCATCACCCTGCGCGGCGACCGCGTGGATGTGACGCTCAACGGAGTGGACATCATCCAGGGCGCACGCGTGAAACAGATTCCCGCCGAAGGACCCATCACCCTCCAAAACCACAAGGATGGGGTGGAATTCCGCCGCATCTTCATCAAGGAGCTCGATCACTAGCCTTCGACCACAAGCAGCCCCCCACCGCCATGACCAACCGCCGCACCTTCCTGACCTCTCTCACTGGGCTTGCGGCCACCACGAGCCACGGTCTCACCCCTTCCCTTATGAACGACGCATTTCAGATCATCCAGAAGCAGATCAAAGACGGCACCCTCGAATCCGCCGTGCTGCATGTGCGCAGAAAGCAGGACACCTTTCAGCAGGCTTTTGGCAAAGCTGCAAATGCCGATGCCATTTTCCTTCTCGCATCCATCACCAAGACCATGACCGCCACGGCGGTGATGGTGCTGGCGGAGCGTGGCGAACTGCGGATCACCGATCCCGCGATGAGGTTCATTCCCGAGTTCAGCGAAAGCGCGCGCAAGGAAATCACCATCGAGCACCTGCTCGCACACACCTCCGGCCTTCCGGATCAGTTGGAAGACAATGCCGCAATGCGCGCACGCCATGCACCGCTGGCAGAGTTTGTGCAGGGTGCTATCCGCACACCGCTGCTGTTTGCTCCTGGCACGAAGTACCATTACCACAGTATGGGCATTCTGCTGGCGGCGGGAATCGTGGAGCGCATCACCAAAACTCCGCTGCCAGACTTTCTTGCCAGAGAGGTCTTCGCTCCGCTGGAAATGACGCACAGCGCACTCGGGCTGGGTCGCTTCAAGATCGCAGATACCGTCCGCTGTCAGACCGAGCACGCCGCTCCCGAATCCGGCGCTGGCGATCCCAAAGCCGCCTCCTGGGACTGGAACAGCCCCTACTGGCGCAATCTCGCCGCGCCCTGGGGTGGCGCCCATGGCTCAGCCGGCGACGTGGCTCGATTCCTTGACTCGTTTCTGCATTTCTCCGGCAAAGTGCTGCGTCCAGAAACCGTGCGTCTGATGCTGCATAATCACAGCGAGGGCCTCGGTGCACGGCGCGGCATCGGCTTTGCCCTGGGTCCCGAGGGCTTTGGCAAAGGCTGCTCAGACAGGAGCTTTGGCCACTCGGGCTCCACCGGCACTCTGGCCTGGGCGGACCCGGCCACGGACACCACCTGCGTCATTCTCACCTCCCTGCCATCTCGCATCTCCGCGGACACGATACTCCATCCCGTGTCAGACGTGGTGGCCAGGCCGCGCTGAAGTTTCAACGCGCCGCGTGCTCCCGGATTTCCTGCTCGCTTAGCGCATGCTCATAGACGGCCATTTCAGCCATGCGCCCTATGAACTGGCGAGCATCCTTGTTTTCAGCAGCCTCAAACAGGCGGCCAAAGCGCAGCGCGCAGGCGGTGGTCTTCTCCGTGCCCAGCAGCTCGGTGTCTCCCACCAGCCTGCCGTCCAAGAACATTTCCAGCGTGCCTCCACGGCGCTGGCAGACGAGGTGCTGCCAGCGGTAGGGGGTGTAAAGCGGGGCGCTGTATACATTCATGCCGTCCCTGCTCCCAGGAGGCCAGCGGAAGAGAAAGCGCACCCGGCCGGGCCGCAGGGCATTGCGTGCATCGCGCCGCGTCAGTTGCAGCAGGGAGAGCGTGTCGTGCTCATCATCCAGTGCATGCAGCACGGCCAGCACGCTGCTGTGATACGCATCGCTGGCAAACCAAAGCTCCACCGCAAACTCTTCGGGCGGCGTCCACTCGCCATCTGCACGCAGATACTGCGGTTCATTCTCGGCAGAAAACGCTAGGCTGCCATCAGCCTGAGGCACGATGCCGCCTTGAATCCGCAAAGCTTTGCCGCCAGAGCCCGCATCTGCAATGCTACCCTCTCCAGCCGCCTGACCACGCCAGTAGTGCAGCGGTTTGGACTTGAGAATGCGCTGCGCATAATCCGCTCTCAGTGCCAGCGGAGGAATGCGCAGATCAGGTGCGCTGAGCATCTCCCGCGCATCAATGCCGCGCAGCGTTTTGGCCTGCGGGTCCAGCTCCGAAGACTGCTGCGCACTGAGCAGCCGCGTCCGCAGCGGGCTGCCATCCTTTGAGAGCATCGCCAGTTCCGCCTGCCCCTGATAGACCATCACCTGCGTCTTGCCCTGGCCTTCCACATTCACGCCAAACTCCGTCCCCAGATCCACCACCGCGCCTCCCGGCGTCTCGATGGTGAACCCCTCCGCTCCTTGATTCACATGTGCACGCACATTGCCACGCCTGCACGTGATGCGCTCGGCATCTTGCAGCGTGATGTCTGCCGGACCTTCAATGTGGACACTGACTCCGCTCAAGAAAGCGAGCGTAAGACGACCGCTCTCAAAACGCAGATTTCCCGCGCCCACCAGTCCTCCGACAAGCGGTTTATTCGCCTGCGCAGCATGCCATTTCACCTCATCCATCCGCACCACCAGCGCGAGATTTTCACGAACCGCGGAAGCCGTAGCGGCCTGCTGCGATGACTGCATCATCAGAAGCACCGCAAACACCGCTGCAAGACAAGCGGCCAGCGCGGCCACAGGCCGCCACCAGGAGGCCACAAACGGGCGTGGCTGCCTGCGCAGCGCTGCCCGAATTTGCTCCTCGGCAAAGTCTTGTCTCACCGCCGCCAGCCCCAGTTCGTCTTGAAGCTCCAGCCAGCGGGGCTCAGGTGCCTGCACGGCCTGCAGGCTTCCAAAGGTGCGCAGTTCCGTCACCAGTTCTTTTCTCAGTGCAGCATCTTCGCTCAGCCGCTTCAGCAACTCCGCACGCCGAGCCTCTGTCATCTCTTCGCCAAACCATGCAGCGATGATTTCATGCAGCTCCTCAGACATTTTGCACCTCCTTCACGACACACTCCCGCAGGAGCTGGTTGGCACGATAGTGCAGTTGGTAGATCGCCCCGGCAGAGGTTTGCAGCGCTTCAGCCAGCGCCTGCACCTTCATCCCCTCCAGCCCAGCATGCACCACACGCCGCAGCTTCTCCGGCAGTTTGGAAATGCAGCGCAGCAGAGCCTCGATGTGTTCAGGCTTTTCGTGCGCAGCGGCGGCATCCAGCTCGCCGCCCACGATCGCCGCCACCTCGGCGCGAAAGCGGTCCAGCGCGCTCGACCTCCGCTGGCTGCTGCGGAAGTGCATGAGCACCTTGTTGCGCGCGATGCCCCGCAGCCACGCGCCCATGTCATCGCCACGCTTGAAGCTGTGCAGTGATCGATACGCCGCGATGAAGGTCTCCTGCGCCAGATCATCCACATCCCCGGTGTTGAAAACCTGCGCGCCAATGTAGCTGCGCAGCATCAGGCCGTGCGCCTGCACCACCTGCATAAAGGCGGCGGAGTCTCCGCGTGCCACGGCGTCCAGCACGGCATCCATCTGGGAGGGGTCTGTCATCAGCCACAGTTTGCCGCAGACTCGCGGATCTCACACAAAAACATTTTTTGTGAGATCCCCGCCCCGGCGGCAAATCAGTCATCATAGATCACGTTCTTCTGGCACGTTATTTCCACCATGACCAAGTCCACCAGCCTCCTTCTGCTTTCCGCCCTCGGCCTCCACGCCGCCGAACCTCCCGTGCCGGCCAAGATCGAGTTCAATCGCGATGTGCGGCCCATACTCTCGGACAACTGCTTCTACTGCCACGGAAACGACCCCAAGCACCGCGAGGCCGACCTGCGGCTGGACATCCGCGAGGAGGCCCTGAGCGCCAAGGCCTTCATCCCCGGAAAGGGCGCGGAAAGCGAGTTGGTCTCACGCATTCTCACCACGGATGAGGACGACCTCATGCCGCCGCCGGATTCCCACAAAAAGCTCACCCCACAGCAGAAGGAGATCCTGAAAAAATGGATCGACCAGGGCGCGGCCTACCAGCAGCACTGGGCTTATGAAAAGCCGGTGAGAGCCGCAGTTCCCGCAGGCAAAAACGGCGTGGATGTACTGGTGCAGAAGCGCCTGGCCGAAGTCGGCCTCAAGCCCTCGCCGCAGGCCGATCCCCGCACGCTCATCCGCAGGCTCTACCTGGACCTGATCGGGCTGCCGCCCAAGCCGGAGGAGGTAGCTGCTTTTGAGCGCGACCACTCCCCTGCCGCCTACGCAAAGATCGTTGACGGCTTGCTCAAAAATCCGCACTTCGGCGAGCGCATGGCAATCGGCTGGCTCGATGTGGTGCGCTTTGCCGACACCATCGGTTACCACAGCGACAACCCGCACAATGTCTGGCCTTACCGCGACTACGTCATCCGTGCCTTCAACAGCAACAAGCGCTTCGATCGCTTCACCATCGAGCAAATCGCCGGAGACCTGCTGCCGGACGCCAGCCAGGAGACGCGCGTGGCCTCCGCCTTCAACCGCCTCCTGCTCACTACCGAGGAGGGTGGTGCCCAGGCCAAGGACTACGAGCAGCGCATGCTGACCGACCGCGTGCGTGCTGTGGGAAATGCATGGCTGGGGCAGACCACCGGCTGCAGCCAGTGCCACGATCACAAGTTCGACCCCTGGACACAGCGCGACTTCTATTCTCTGGGCGCCTTCTTTGCAGACATCAAGGAGCCAATCCTCGGCCGCCGCGAGCCCGGCATGCTGGTGCTGGATGAAGCAGGGCAGAAGAAGCAGGCGGACATCGCCCAGCGTCTGGCCGCACTGCAGGCAGACTTTGCCAAGGCACGCCCGGAGCTCGCCGCAGGTCAGACAGCCTGGGAGAAGCAGGCGCTTGAAGCCGTCAACTCCAGCAGCCTTTGGCAGCCGCTCAAGCAGGTCACTGCAGCCTCAGCCAAGAAGAACGTCGCCATCAAAGCCGACAAGGAAGGCGTGGTCCGCGGCACCATCGACGCCAAGCGCAATGAGCGGAAACAGAACGACGGCACCGATACCTACACCCTTACCGCCAAGCTGCCTGCAGGCACCACCGGCATCCGCATCGAGGCTCTGAAGGAAAAGCTGCGCGGCATCGGCCTCGCTTCCAACGGCAACTTTGTGCTGAGCGAGATCGCCCTCAGCAGCGGTGGCAAAAAGCAGTCAGGCAAGATCACCGTCTCCCATGCCAGCGCCACCTATGAGCAGAAGACCTTTCCAGCATCAGCCTCCATCGACGGCATTAAAGACCAAAAGAACAACGGCTGGGGCGTGTTGGGCGGCACCGGAGCTGATCAGGCGCTCTACCTTGAACTAGCGGAGCCACTCGCTGAAGCCAATACCTCGGTCACTTTCACACTCACCTTCGGCTGGGGAGACAATCACGAGATGGCCAACCTGCGCCTGAGCACCACCAGCGCGCCCAAGCCCATCCGCGCCCCCGGCACCGCCCTTCCCTCCGCTGAGATTGCCGCCATCCTGAAGACCGCACCTGAAAAGCGTACCGCTGCACAGAAAGGCCAGCTTGCATCTGCCTACAAACAGATCGCCCCTGAGCTCCGCGAGCTTCGCTCCAAGATCGCCACCGTGGAGAAAGAGAAAGCCGACTTCGAAAACAGCGCGCCCAAGTGCATCGTCTCTGTCAGCGACACCAACAAGCGCACCGTGCGCATCCTGCCACGCGGCAACTGGATGGATGAAAGTGGTGAGGTGGTGAAGGCCTCTCTGCCCGGCTACCTGCCCAAGCCAAAGATCGAAGGCCGCGACCTCAACCGTCTCGATCTGGCGCAGTGGCTCGTCTCCAAGGACAATCCTCTCACCGCACGCACCGTCATGAACCGCCTGTGGAAACAGTTCTTCGGCATCGGCTTGAGCAAGGTGCTCGACGACCTCGGTGCTCAGGGCGAGCCACCGGTGAACCCCGCACTGCTCGACTGGCTGGCCTGCGAATTCATGGACAGCGGCTGGGACATTCAGCACATGATCCGCATCATTGTGGATAGCGCCACCTACCAGCAGGTGTCCACCTCCACCAAGGAGCTTACCGCCGCAGATCCCTACAATCGCGAATGTGCCCGCCAGAGCCCCTTCCGCCTGGATGCCGAACTCGTGCGTGACAATGCACTCACCATCTCCGGCCTGCTCGTTCCAAAAATCGGCGGCCCCAGCGTGAAGCCCTATCAGCCCGCCAAATACTGGGAAAATCTGAACTTCCCCACCCGCGAATGGCAGAACGACAGTGGCGAGGGCCTGTATCGCCGTGGCCTCTACACCTGGTGGCAGCGCACCTTCCTCCAGCCCTCTCTGCTGGCCTTTGACGCCCCCAGCCGCGAGGAATGCGTGGCCGAGCGCAACCGCTCCAACATCCCGCAGCAGGCACTCGTGCTTCTCAATGACCCGACCTATGTCGAGGCTGCTCGCACCTTTGCCGCCCGCGTCCTCTCTGAGTGCACCGGCGACATTGCCCAGCGCATCACCTGGGCCTTTGAGCAGGTCTTGCAGCGCAAGCCAAGTGCCGAAGAGCTGAAGACGCTGACCTCTCTCTATGACAAGCAGTTCGCCGATTACCAAAAGGATGTCGCCTCTGCTGAGGCCCTGCTCAAAACCGGTGCGGCCGCCGTTCCTGCAGCCTTGAATAAGAGCGAGCTCGCCGCCTGGACGCACGTCACACGCGTGCTGCTCAATCTGCACGAAACGATCACCCGAAGCTGAACCATGAGCACCTTTTCTCCACTCACGCGCCGCGCAATCCTCGGCCACACCGCCCAGGGCCTAGGCAGCGTGGCACTGGCCTCGCTTCTTCAGCCGCAGCTTTTGCGCGCAGCTTCTCAAGGAGTGCTGGGTCGTCTTCCGCTGCCTCAGAAAGCCAAACGCGTCATCTGGCTCACCATGGCGGGCGGGCCTTCCCAGCTCGAGCTTTTCGACTACAAGCCCAAGCTCGCGGAGATGGATGGCAAGCCCATGCCCGAATCCTTCACCAAAGGGCAACAGCTCGCCCAGCTTCAGGGGCAGAAGCTTGTGTGCAAAGGACCCATGTTCAGCTTCCAGAAATATGGCCGCTGCCAGATGGAGCTCTCCGAGCTGCTGCCGCACATCGGCAGTGCGGCGGATGACATCTGCCTCGTGCGCTCCATGACCACCGAGGCGATCAATCACGATCCGGCGCACATGTTCATGAACACCGGTGCTCAGATCGCCGGACGCCCCAGCATGGGAGCATGGGTGACCTACGGTCTCGGCAGCGAAGCCGATGACCTGCCTGGTTTCGTGGTCATGATGTCCACCGGCAAGGGGCGTAATCCTCAGCCCATTGCCGCACGCCAGTGGAGCAGCGGCTTCCTGCCCTCCAAATTTCAAGGTGTCCAGCTCCGCTCACTGGGCGATCCCGTGCTCTACCTCACCAGCCCGAATGGCGTCACGCGGGAACGTCAGGGCCGCGACTTTGCCGCCATCAACTCGCTGAACAAGCAGCATGCCGCGTTGTGCGATGATCCGGAAATCGCCACCCGCATCGCCCACTATGAGATGGCCTTCCAGATGCAGGCCAGCGTGCCGGAGCTGATGGACATCAGCGGCGAAGGCGCCAAGACGCTTGAACTCTACGGCTGCCAGCCCGGCGACGGCTCCTTCGCCTCGAACTGCCTCCTCGCCCGCCGCCTCGCAGAGCGCGGCACCCGCTTCATCCAGCTCTATCACCGCGACTGGGACCACCACAGCCTGCTGCGCGAGGAACTACCCCTGCGCGCCAAAGAAGTGGATCGGGCCTGCGCGGCACTCATCAAGGACCTCAAGCAGCGCGGCATGTTTGACGACACCCTCATCGTTTTCAGCGGCGAGTTTGGCCGCACCCCCATGGCCCAAGGAAACAAAGGCCCCGTGGGCCGCGACCATCACAACAAAGCCATGTCCATGTGGCTGGCTGGCGCAGGCGTCCAGCGCGGCGTCACTTTCGGCAGCACCGACGACCTCGGCTACGCCGCTCAGGAAAACATCACCACTGTGCACGACCTCCACGCCACCATGCTCCACCAGCTCGGCATCCAGCATGACGCTTTCAGCTTCAAATTCCAAGGACTGGACGCCCGCCTCTCCGGCGTGGAAGGTGCCAAGGTCATCAAAAAAATCCTCGCATGAAATTCGCCCCATTCTTTCTCCTTGCCGCAACTCTCAGTGCCTCCGCTTTCGACATCACCGTCGCAGACAAAGACCACGTCGATGTCGCTGATAACGGCAAGGTCGTAGCCCGCCTCATGATGGCGAACGACCTGAGCACGCCGGAGAAACACCACGAGACCTACAAGCCCTACCTTCATGTCTTCGACGCCAGCGGAGTCACTCGCCTGACCAAGGGACACGGCTTCAACTTCACCCACCACCGCGGCATCTTCCTCGGCTTCAACAAGATCAGCTACGGTGGCAAATCCTACGACCGCTGGCACATGAAGGGCGGCGATCAGGTCGTCACCAAAGTCACCCCCGAAGCTTCCAGCTTCACAGCCTTCATCGACTGGCAGGGCGACACCAAGGACGCCTTCCTCACAGAGGAACGCCGCTTCACCTTCTCCACTCCGGCCAAGCCCTTCTACCTCGGCATCGACACGACCAGCGCCATCAAGCCCGTCAGCGGAGAGGCCGAGATGAACGGAGACCCCGAGCATGCGGGCGCGCAGTTCCGCCCCTCGGAGAAGGTCGATACCAAAACGACAACCTACATCTTCCCCGGCGAAAACATCGATGCCCACAAGATCAAGGACCTGCCCTGGGCCGCCGAGATCTTCACCGTGGAGGGCAAGACCTTCACCGTCGTGATCCTCAATCACCCCGACAATCCGAAAGACACCGCCACCTCCGCCTACCGCGACTACGGCCGCTTTGGCATGTTCCCCAAAGGCAAGGCCACTGCGGAGGCACCCTTCAAGCTGCACTACCAGTGGCTCATTGCCGAAGGCGAAGTGCGCGATGCCGCCGCATTCCAGCAAACCTGGAACGCTTTTGCCGGAAAGAACGATCCTGTCCCCGCGCTGACCATCAAAATCTCGGAGCAGCCAAAGCCCAAGAAGGAAAAATGAGGCGCTTTTAGCGACTCCAGAAATATCAAAATTGGTCATTGAGCGACTAGGATTCGACCGGAATTTTGGTTGGTTACTCCGCCCCCCCGCTCACAAAAAAACGCGCCCCCATGCCTTCCCCCAGGTTTACCACCCTCACGTCGCTGCTTCTGCTGACGACACCCTTCCTCACTCCGGCTCTGGCCATTAATGAAAAAAATGCCGGCCCGGAAAAGGTCGAGCTGAAGTTCAAGTTGCCACCTCCCGTCCCTCTCTCTTGGGAGGAGGAGCTGAAGACCTTCAAGATCGAAAAAGGTTTCCGGATCGAGTTGGTGGCCAGCGAGCCGCTGATCGAATCCCCCATCGCTGTGAGCTTTGACGACCAGGGCCGTCTCTACGTCGTGGAAATGCGCGGCTACATGCACGACCTCGCCGGTGCTGGCGAAACCGAACCCACCGGCCGCATCTCCCTGCTGGAAGACACCGATGGCGACGGCCGCATGGACAAGGCCACTCCCTTTCTCGACAAGCTCGTCATGCCACGTGCAGTCATGGCTGTTAACGGTGGGGTCCTGGTCGCCGAGCCGCCCAATCTCTTCTTCTGCAAGGACACCGACGGCGATGGCAAGGCCGATGTGAAGGAGGTCGTGACCAGCGACTACGGCACCCTCGGCGGCCAGCCAGAGCACATGGCCAACACTCCGCTCTGGGCCATGGACAATGCCATCTGGAGCGCCGGATACTCCACCCGCTTCAAGCTACGCGGCGGCGTGTGGCAAAAAGACAGCGGCCTCGGCCGCGGCCAGTGGGGCCTCTGCCAGGACAACTACGGCAGGCTCTATTTCAACTACAACTCCGACATGCTGCGCGCAGACCTCCTGCCCACGGAGGCCTTCACCCGCAATCCACTCCTGCGCAACGCCTCCAGCGTCAATGCCAAGGTGGCCGCAGATCAGACGCTCTTCCCCTCTCATCCCACTCCCGGTGTGAACCGCGGCTACGATCCCAAATCCCTCCGCGCCGACGGCACGCTGAGCAAACCCACCGGCACCTGCGGCGCTCTGATCTATCGCGGCGATGCCTTCCCCGTCCCCTACCGTGGCAACGCCTTCATTCCCGAGCCCTGCGCCAATCTGGTGAAGCGTTTTACCATGAGCGAAAAGGACGGCATCGTGAAGGCCACGAACACGGCCAAGACCACCGAATTCCTTACTTCCACCGACGAGCGCTTCCGTCCTGTAAACGCCGCCGATGGCCCCGATGGAGCACTCTACATCGTGGACATGTATCGCGGCATCATCCAGCACCAGAGCTTCCTCACGCACTACCTCATCGCCAACATCAAGGACCGCAAACTGGAGACTCCCTTCAATCAGGGCCGCATCTGGCGTATTGTCCCAGACACCAAGGACCGCCCGCAGCCCGTCAAGGTGAGCAAGGACGCCAAGATGCTCACGCACGCCAACGGCTGGGTGCGCGACACCGCCCAGCGCCTCATCGTGGAATCCAGCGATGCCTCCGCCATTCCCGCGCTGAAGGAACTGCTCACCAGCGGCTCTCCGATCACACGTCTGCACGCACTCTGGACCCTCGATGGTCTCGGCGCCGCCAGCCCCGACCTTCTCCGCACCGCGCTCACAGACAAAGACGCCCAAGTCCGCGCCGCCGCCGTTCGCATTTCCGGTCGCGACCTCGCACCCGACCTGATCGCGCTCACCTCCGAAAAAGACGCCCTCGTTCTCGCGCATCTCGCCATCAAGCTCACCTCCTTCAATCTCCCGGATGCCGACACCGCCGTGGCCAAGCTGCTTTCCATCAATGGCAAAAACGCCCTCGTCCGTGAAGGTGCCCTGACCGGCCTGCGCGGTAGAGAAGCCGCCTTTGCCAAGCTGCTGGCCACCCAGCTTTCCAAATCCAACAGCGCCAGCATCACTCCCGTGATCGAAGCACTCGGCGCTCTGCTGGCATCCGCCAACAAGGCCGGTCCTTTCGAAGACATGCTCGATCTCGCAGCCTCCCAGCCGCAGGGCGGTGCAGTGCAAATCGCCGCCATCAAAGGCCTCGCCACCAGCGGCACGGATCCAAAATCCAAAACTCCGCCCAAACTGCTCTGGCTCGATGCCGTGCCTGCGACACTCAAGACACTGAAAGCCGCCATGACGGACAAGACCTCTGCAAAGCTCTTCACCAGCGTGGAGGCCCGCCTCGCCTGGCCCGGCAAACCCGGCGCACCACCTCCTCCGAAAATCGTCCCTCTGAACGAAGCACAGACCGCCCTCTTTGAAAAAGGCAAGACCATCTACGCCACCCTCTGCGCCGCCTGCCATCAGCCCCACGGCTTTGGTCTGGATGGTCTGGCCCCGCCGCTGGTGGACAGCGAATGGGTGCTCGGCAAGGCGGAGCTGCCCGCGCGCATCATCATGCACGGACTCGCCGGCCCGGTGAAAGTCGGTGGCCGCAGCTTCAATCTCGCCATGCCTCCCCTGCCACAGCTTACCGATGAAGATGTCGCCGGTGTGCTCACCTACATCCGCCGCGAGTGGGAGCACAATGCCTCTCCAGTGGACACCAAGGCGGTCACCGCCATCCGCACTCAGACCAAGGGCCGCACGGCCATGTGGACGGAACAAGAATTGAAAAATTTGGGCAAGAAACCGAGTTCAAAGTAATCATGCACACACCATCACCGCTCCAGCGCCGCGCCTTCCTTGGCAAAACCTCCCAGGGGCTCGGAGCGGTGGCTCTTGCCTCCTTGCTTGAGCACTCCCAGGCCGCTCCCACACGGGGTGTTCTGGGCACCCTGCCCCTGCCACAGAAGGCCAAGCGCGTCATCTGGCTCACGATGGCGGGCGGTCCCTCGCATCTGGAGACCTTTGATCCCAAGCCCAAGCTGGCTGAGATGGATGGCAAGCCCATGCCGGAGTCCTTCACCAAAGGGCAGCAGCTTGCGCAACTCCAGGGCAAGCCCCTGAACTGCTTCGGCCCGCAGCATCCCTTTGCCAAATTTGGCAAAAGCCAGATCGAAATCTGCTCTCTCTTCCCGCAGATCGGCAGCGTCATCGACGACATCTGCCTCATCCGCTCCATGACCACGGACGCCATCAATCACGATCCGGCGCACATGTTCATGAACACCGGCTCGCAGATCGCCGGACGCCCCAGCATGGGCTCATGGATCACCTACGGCCTGGGCACCGAAGCCTCAGACCTGCCAGGTTTCGTCGTCCTGACCTCTCTCGGCAAAGGCGGCCAGAATCAGCCCATCGCCGCCCGCCAGTGGAGCAGCGGCTTCCTTCCCTCCAAATACCAGGGCGTGCAGCTTCGCGCTCAGGGCGACCCCGTTTTGTATCTCACCAATCCCGGCGGCATCTCGCGCGATCAGCAAGGCCGCGATGTCGCCGCCATCAATGCGCTCAACAAGCAGCGCAGCAGCCTGGTGGACGATCCCGAGATCGCCACCCGCATCGCCCAGTACGAGATGGCCTTTCAGATGCAGGCCAGTGTGCCGGACCTGATGGATGTGAGCGCAGAAGGCGCCAAAACGCTCGATCTCTACGGCTGCCAGCCAGGCGATGGCTCCTTTGCCTCCAACTGCCTCCTCGCCCGCCGCCTTGCAGAGCGCGGCACCCGCTTCATCCAGCTCTACCACAAGGACTGGGACCACCACGGCGGCGTCAAAGAAGGCGTGGCCCTTAAGGCGCAGGAAATCGACCGCGCCTGCATGGCCCTCATCACCGACCTCAAACAGCGCGGCATGCTGGAGGAGACCCTCATCGTCTGGGCGGGCGAATTTGGCCGCACCCCGATGTCCCAAGGCGGCAGTGGCCGCGACCACCACAATAAGGCCATGTCCGTGTGGCTGGCGGGTGCTGGCATTCAGGGCGGCATCGTCCACGGCTCCACCGACGATCTTGGCTACGCTGCCATCGACAAAGTCACCACCGTTCACGATCTCCACGCCACTATGCTCCACCAACTGGGCATTCAGCACGACGCCTTCAGCTTCAAATTCCAGGGCCTCGACGCACGCCTCAGCGGCGTGGAAGGTGCCAAGGTCATCAAAGACATTCTCGCGTGAAATGAGCTTCCGCACTTTTGAATCGGCCTCCATTGGCGGCGGCATCCATCACGCCACGGTCAAATCCTCAGCGCTGCATCGGCGTGCAGACATCAGCTTTTACGTTCCACCGGGAACTGCTGGGGATAAGCTCCCTCTCGTCATCCTTCTGCACGGCGTCTACGGCAGCCATTGGGCTTGGCTGTACAAAGGCCGTGCACATGAGGTGCTCGACAGGTTGATCCATGAAGAAAACCTGCCGCCCATGATGCTCGCCATGCCTTCAGACGGTCTCTGGGGCGATGGCTCAGGCTACACGCCGCATCGCGATGCGGACTACGCCTCTTGGATCGTGAATGAGGTTCCTGAAGCTGCCGCTGAAATCGATCCCCGCTGCAAGGACGCCCCCTGCTTCATCAGTGGCCTCTCCATGGGCGGCTACGGCGCTCTGCGGCTGGGTCTGCTCAATCCGGAGAAATTTGCCGCCATCAGCGCCCATAGCAGCATTACCAACGTGACGCAGATGCAGGGGTTTGTGGAGGAGCCCCTGGCCAAATTTGATCTCACCGGCCCTGATCCCCTACCGGTCATCGACTGCGCCAGACTCAACGTCAGCCTCCCACGTCTGCGCTTCGACTGCGGCAGCGAGGACATTCTGATCGAGCACAACCGCACTCTGCACCGCGATCTGGAAGCAGCAGGCATCCCCCATGTTTACGAAGAGTTTCCAGGCGGTCACACCTGGGACTACTGGCACGAGCACCTGTCAGCTACGCTCCGCTTTTTCGGAGCCTGCCTCGCCCCCTAGCGGCTACTTCTTCAGCGATCTCGGCTTGTCGGAGTAAAACACCATCGGCAGGCTCAGGTGCTCCTTGTCCCCCACCGGCTGGCCAACGAGCGGAACGGGATTTTTATACGGGAATTCGGGGCTGGGTGTGAAGTCGCGATCAAAAGCCAGCATGGGCCCGCGAACTATGAGATCCCGCCATTCAGCATAGGGACCGGTGTAAATGTCCGTGATGTGTTTCACTTTGGCGGAGACGGGCGTCATGACGAATCCACCCAGTCTCGCGCCCCGCTCTTCGGCCTTCGCCTTCATGACCTCGTAGTCAGCCCGCTGGGTGCACAGGTTCACGCAGGGCACATCCCCATACCATGCCACAAAGGCGGGGGAGTCCGAGATGACATACTCATTCTTCTCCAGCAGCTGCCGCAGCACAGCCATGCGCTCTGGTAGAAATGGTGGCCAGTGCGGCGGGATTTTACCCCCCATGGTCAGGCCAAATTTCATCACGACCGGCAGGTTTACCACCATGGGCAGTGCGGTGATGACCAGCGCCACCAGCGGCGCACCCCAGCGCGCCAGAAACTCCCCGGACACATGAAAGCGCGACCACAGCACCACCAGCATGGCCGCGCCAAAGGTGGTCATGGCTGGCATGAGCACAATGTAGAGCGCATTGTCATCCTTCTCTCTGTCGGGCAGCCCCAAAAAGCTCATGCCTGCGGCCACACAGCAGAACACCACCAGCAGCATCCAGCGCGCCGAGCCCGCATCAGCCTTTCGAAAGCGATGCATGAGCGCCAAAAAAAACATCAACGCCGGCACCACATACCCCAGATGAGCAATGAGTGCCGCCATCTCATCCTGCCAGCCGATCCCCACATGCCGCAGCAGATCATCCACCTGCAGCAGAGGCAGGCCGGGGGAAAAATCCCTCAGCAGCATGTCATGCGCCGTGGCGGAGGTCTGCGCCTGCAGCAGTGCCTTCACGCCTCCCAGCGGATCTCCGCACAGCTGCACATTCCACCAGCCCCAAGCTGCCAGTACCACCACCGTGGGCAGCGCCACTAAGATGGCACCAGCCTTCCCACGCGGCAGAAACACAGCCAGTCCGCTGACTACGCCCAGCACGATCCACAGCGCCATCCAGTGTGTGAGCACCATCAGCGCGCACACCAGCCCCAGGCACAGCAAAGGCAAAAACGTGCCGCGATTTTCCACCGCACGCCCGGCTGCTGCGGCGTAGAAACGGAAGGCCAGCGCAAACAGCAGCACCAGCAGCGCACGCGGCGCTCCGCTGACCATCAGCTCCCACGCGGGTTCGCACACCAGCAGGGCTATGGCCGCGACCGCCGCCACCTGCTCGTCAAAAAGCCGCCGCGCCGCACCATGGGTGAAAAAAATCGTGAGCAGGTACCACGTCACACCAAAGCACGCGATCACGCGGTCCATGAGAAACACCGCACTGCCAGTCGTGGGATCATACACCTCCCAGCGTTTCATGAAGCGAAATGCCGCCGACCACAGCAGCGGCTGCAGAGGAGGCTGCACCGTCTCCGGCATGGCCAGCGGCGTGGGCGTCTTCTGTGCCCCTTCCATCTGCGCCCAGGCGTACGGCTGGATCACATGTGTCTGGTAGGAGCCCGTGCGCGCCAGCTGCCTTGCCAGCTGCGCCTGGTTCATCCCATCAGCGCTGCTCAGTCCTCGAAACGTCACAAACACATGCAGCAGCGCCATCACAATGGCGGCGGCATAAAACACCAGTCGTAGCACAGCGCCGGGGCCGGAGGAGTTGGAGGACATGCGCCTTACATGCCACAGCAGGGCCCGGCGTGCAAAGAGCGAACTCCACCCTCATTCGTGCGGTTCAAACACCACCCAGGCGCACTCGCGCTTGGTGGCCGCTCCGGGGCAGCGCCAGTGCCAGCGCACAGCAGGCTTCACAAAGGAGCCCAGCTCGCCCTCCAGGATGCGGAACTGCCCCAGGAGCTGGCCGCCATCCCGCACCACCAGCGAGCGCGCCGCCACCTTGCCGGACAGCGTGCCTCCGCTCTCCAGGGTCACCGGGCCTTCACACACAAAATCTCCGGAGGCATGCCCTGAAATGCTGATGGAGCGCGCTTTCACCTCGTGCAAAAAAGTCACATCACATCCCGCCGCCACCTCGAGACGGTCACACACAACGATGTCGGCGATCAGCCCGTCCATGTCGAAGAGCCGCGATGGCAGCTCAAAGGCCTCCTGCTCCACCCGTTGCAGCTTTTTCATGCACACAGGGCAGGACGGGGTGGCAAAATCGCCCGCAGTGGTGATGACAAAGAGAAAATCACATTTTTCCTTCCTTAGGGCGCGCACGGCGGCATCCAGACCGGTGGCATCCACCGCCTCGATGCGCAGCTCCTGCGCCGCCCGCAGCGCCGCATGACTGAAGCCTCCCGGGGCGATCAAAATTCCACGGGTGTTGCGTGCGCCCCCCACCTCCTGGGCAAACCTCTGCACCGTCTCGGGCGTGCCCCCCCACTCGTTCCACGGCACGATCTTCACCATCGCACGCCGGGCCTTGGCGGATTTGGGCTCTTCGATCATGCCAAAATGCACCGCTCCGTCCGCCATCACGCGCAGTCCGGCCACCTCACACCCCGCCTCGCTTGCAATCGCACGCGCCAGCTCGGACACCCGCGCCCAGTCCATCCCCGCGATCAGCTCCGGCGACCACCCGGCCAGCCTGTCCACACCGCCAGACTGCCTCAGCGAGAAGCCAGCTTCTTCCAGGGTGACAAACGGGTCGAGCATGGGGTCGTGGATAAGAGGAAAAGAGAGCCGTGTCGGCCCGACATCCGTACCTAAGCACATTCCAGCAGGCACCAACCAGCCATTTATTCATTCTCGGCTCACGGCGGCCAATTCATGCCCATGAGCAATCCGCCTTGCCGCACCTCCAAAACCCTGTTTTCTTCCGCGTCTCATGTCGAAGGCAGTCAAAACCGAAGAAACGAAATTTTTCCACACTGGAAGCGCCGCTGAACCATTCACCTTCGCCTCCGGTGCCCAGCTGCCAGGCATCACCGTGGCCTACGAGACGTACGGAAAGCTCAACGCCGCCAAATCCAACGCCATCCTGCTCTTCCACGCCCTTTCAGGCAGCCAGCACGCCGCCGGCGTGAACCCCGACGTACCGGACACCGATGGCCGCTGGACAGAGGACTGCCACAACGGCTGGTGGGATCTTTTCATCGGCCCGGACAAGGCGCTGGACACCAAGCGCTATTTCATCATCTGCGCCAACTACCTCGGCGGCTGCTACGGCAGCAGCGGCCCTGCCTCCATCAATCCCGCCACCGGCAGCCCTTACGGCAGCGAGTTCCCTGAAGTCCGCACCAGCGATGTCGTGAAGTCCCAGCTGGCTCTGCTGGACTCACTCGGCATCACACAGCTCCACGCCGTCATCGGCGCCTCAGTCGGCGGACTTCTGGCCATCAATCTCGCCACCCTGCACCCTGAGCGCGTCAAGCTCGTGGTCCCCATCGCCAGCGGCTGCCGCACCACGGTGCTCACTCGTCTGACTCTGTTTGAGCAGGTTCTGGCCATCGAGAACGATCCGCACTTCCGCGGAGGCAACTTCTACGAGGGCGAAGCTCCCGAGTACGGCCTCGCCCTGGCCCGCATGATCAGCCACAAGACCTTCGTGCACCTCGACGCCATCGAGCGCCGCGCCCGGCAGGATGTGAAGAACGGCGGCAGCACCCTCTCCTGGTACCGCGTGCAGCACAATGTGGAGAGCTACATGCTGCATCAGGGCAAAAAATTCGTGAAGCGCTTCGATGCCAACACCTACCTGCGCATCGCCGACATGTGGCTGAGATATGACCCGCTGCGTGACGTTGGAGTGGAGACCTACCCCGAGCTCTTCGCCCGCAGCGCCGCCGCCGGACAGCACTACCTGGTCTTCAGCATCGACAGCGACTTCTGCTTCTACCCCGAGGAGCAGGCCGAACTCGTGAGCCACCTCGAAAAGGCCGAGGTCTCCAGCATGCACATCACCGTGCATTCAGACAAAGGCCACGACTCATTCCTCCTCGAACCCCAGCTCTACACCCCCCACCTCTCTTTCCTCCTGGAAGGCCGCTGGCACAAAGGCTCCCTGGCCCGCCCGGTGCCGGAGGTGGAATAAGCAGCCATGTCCTTTCACCTCACATTTCTCGGCACCGGCACCTCCGTCGGCATTCCGGTGATTGGCTGTGACTGCTCAGTCTGCCGCAGCACCGACCCCAGGGACAAACGCCTGCGCAGCTCGGTTTACATCCGCACGCCTGAGGCAGCCTGGGTGGTGGATACGGCGCCGGACTTCCGCATGCAGTGCCTGCGGGAGAATATCCGCAGCCTGGACGCCGCCATCTTCACGCATCCGCACATGGACCATCTCACCGGCTTTGATGACCTGCGGCGCTTTACTGTGGAGGCGGATCATTTTCTGCCCGTCTATGGCACGGCGGAATGCCTCGCGGTGCTGGAGCGCATGTTCATCTATGCCTTCAATGGAGAGAATCGATACCGCGGCTACTTGAAGCCTTTCCCCAAACCGGTCCACGGCCCGTTCCATATCGGAGAAACCACCATCACCCCCCTGCCCGTTCAGCATGGCAAAGTGGACACCATTGGCTACCTGTTCACACGCGGTGGCAAAAAGCTCTGCGCCTACATCCCCGACTGCAAGACCCTGCTTCCGCACACGATCGAGCTGCTGCATGGCGTGGACACCCTCATCATCGATGCGCTGCGCCACACCCCGCACCCCACGCACATGAGCTTCAGCGAAAGCCTTGAGGTGCAGCGCTTGCTCCAGCCCAGGCAGACTTGGTTCACCCACATCCAGTGCGAGATCATGCACTCCGTGGAAGACCCGAGGCTGCCGCCCGGCGTAAACATCGCCTACGATGGCCTGAAGCTGGAATGGAACGAGCCATGAAAACTTCCATATGACGAGCAAAACCCCAGTGCCAGTTGCAGTGCCGCCAGCGGCCAGAATGGCATCGGGCTTGTGCGCATTCCATCGTTTGCTTCTTCATTCCATCCTGGTCCTGCTCATCTCGGCGCTCACGCCATCCAGCAAGGCCCAGACCATTCCCGACTGGGATGCCGCAGCAGAGACCGCCGTCGTCTTCAATACCGACTTTCCCGGCTCCGCCGAACTGGCCTCATACTATGCCGAGCAGCGTCATATTCCCAAAGAGCGCCTCATCGGGCTGCGCTGCTCCAAGGAAGACTCCATTTCGCGTGGAGAGTTCGAGTCCCAGCTGCGCGGCCCCCTGCTGCAACTTTTCATCTCCAGACACTGGTGGAACACAGAACCACCTGTTCCCAGCAGGCCTGAAAGCCCTGCGCCCGCTGCCGCCAGGCCAGAAAAGGTCCGTGTACTGGTGCTCATGCGCGGCGTTCCCTTCCAGATCCGCCGTGCGGCACAAAACCCCAAGCAGTCCCAGGAGGACGAAGCCAGTGTGGACTCCGAACTGGCCGTCCTCGGCCTGACCAATCCGCCCATCCAGGGCGGCTTGCGCAATCCCTACTTCAATCAGCAGGCGCGCTTTCCTCATGCCCAAAACACCACGGGCCTGCTGCTCGTGGGCCGGCTGGACGGGCCCGATGACGCCACGGTGAAACGCATGATCGATGATGCCATCGCGGCAGAAGAAACAGGATTGCTGGGCCGCGCCGTCATCGATCTCGCTCTCAAAACAGGCGCCTATCAGGAAGGGGAGGACTGGTTGAAGAATTGCACGGACACCTACCGTCGCGCAGGCATCCCGGTTTACATCGACCGCACCGAGGCTGTGCTGCCAGAGCACTGGCCGCTGCCGGACACCATTCTCTACTTCGGCTGGTACACAGATCACATCACAGGAGCGCTGGCTTCCCCCGAGTTTCGGTTCAAGCGCGGCGCCATCGCCTGCCACCTGCACTCCTTCAGTGCCGGCATCATCCGCACGCATGATCAGGCGTGGGTCGGGCCGCTGCTCTCCCATGGGGCCGCCGTCACGTTTGGCAATGTCTTCGAGCCCTACCTGGCGCTCACCATGCATTTCGACGTCTTCAACAAACGCCTCCTCGAAGGCTTCACCGTGGCCGAGGCCGCCTGGAGCGCCACCCCGGCGCTCTCATGGATGAATGTCGTCCTCGGAGACCCCCTCTACCGCCCGTTTGGCAAAGCCATCGGCACCAAACTCGGCGATGGTCCGGACCGCGACTACGCCCTCTACCACGGCATGATGCAGCGCCTCGCGGGCGAGCCCGACGGCCACATCAAGACAGCCCTCACCGAATTTGCCGAAAAGCGCCAGCGTCCGCGCCTGCTGGAGCTTACCGCCCTGCTGGCCTCGCTTCAGTCCAAGCTGCCGCAGGCTCTGGATCTGCTGGAGCATGCTGAGTCCACGGCCAAAGAGCCGTCTGAGCTGATCAGATTGCGCCTGTACCGTGCCGAAATCCTCCGCCGCAGCAACAAAGCCGATGCCGCCCGCACCCTTCTGAGGGATCTGCTCAAAGACGACCAGTTCAAAGACCAGCCCTCCCGCCCTGCGGCCGAATCCCTGCTCAAAGACATGGGCGGCTAAAAACCCCCTGAATACGGTACCGCGAAAGTGGCGGTCTGTGCTAAAACCCGGCCGATCTCGTCCGTTTGATCAAAGCCGCTAATTCGCACGAAACCATGAAGACCATCACGACCGCACTCTTGTCCCTTTGCCTCGCTCTGCAGGCCAGCGCAGAAATCCGCACCTGGAAGGATGCCTCCGGCACCCATGAAATCCAGGCAGAACTCGTCAGCGTAGCGGGCGGCAAGGTCACCCTCAAGCGCCAGAACGGCACGCTGGTCACGCTGGCGCTCACGGCACTCAGCAAGGAAGACCAGGCCCTGCTCAGCGGTGGCTCCAGCGGCGCAGCCCCCGGCGACTGGCCTCAGTGGCGCGGCCCCTCCCGCGATGATGTCTCCAAAGAGACCGGCCTGCTCAAAAAGTGGCCCTCAGGTGGCCCCAAGCGTGTGTGGGTCAGCGAGGAAGCAGGACTCGGCTACTCCGGCTTCGCCGTGGTGGGTGGCAAGCTCTACACCATGGGCCTGTATGACGCCGAGGAGAAGCTCATCTGCATCGACACATCCACCGGCAAGAAGCTATGGGAAACACCGGTCGGAGCCATTTACATCAACAAATGGGGAAATGGGCCGCGCAGCACACCCTCTGTTTCAGGAAGTAAGGTTTATGCCATCGGCGGCCAGGGCGATCTGGTTTGCGCCGACGCAGAAACGGGAAAAAAAGAATGGTCTGTTAGCATGGTGAAGGATCTTGGAGGCAAGCTGCAGAGTTGGGGATATACCGAGTCACCGCTCGTTGATGGCGATCTTGTTCTCGTGACACCTGGCGGCTCCAAGGGAGCTATGGCGGGCATCAATGCTAAAACGGGCGAAGTGCAGTGGCAGACGACGGAGGTGCCTGAAGAAGCACAGTATTCATCCATCATACCGGCTGAAATCAACGGGGAGCGCCAATACGTTCAGCTGCTCCAAAAAACCATCTTTGGAGTGTCTAAGGCAGGCAAAGTCCTGTGGAAGACCGATTTTCCAGGTGATGTGGCCGTGATTCCCACGCCCATCCAAAAGGACGGGCAGATCTACGTGACAGCAGGCTACAAAGTTGGCAGCAAGTCTGTGAAAGTAGAGGGCAGTAATGTCACAGAGGTGTATTCCAACAAAGACATGCAGAACCATCACGGCGGCGTCATACTTGTCGGTGGCAAGCTCTATGGCTTCAGCGACAAGGGGGGCTGGACCTGCCAGGATTTCAAAACTGGCGAGATTGTATGGCAGGATAAGGGTGTGGGCAAAGGTGCCGTGGCCTATGCAGACGGCATGCTCTACTGCCAGTCCGAAAAGGATGGCACTATCGCCCTCGTCAAAACTTCTGACAAAGGCTGGGAAATGGTCAGCAGTTTCAAGCTGCAGGCCCAGACATCCCAGCGGGCCCCGGATGGCCGCATCTGGACCCACCCCGTCATTTCCAATGGCAAGCTTTACCTGCGTGACCAGGAGTTCATCTCCTGCTACGATGTGAAAGGCTGATGAATCTGGACATCCACTCCTTCGGAGGCAGGGCCGCATGGCTCTGCCTCTTTTTTATCCTCGCACAATGCAGCCCCGCACGGCGTGCGGAGTGGCATCTGCTCACAGATGAATTTGCCCCGGCCTGGAAAGCCGCCGGCATCCCCGAAGAAGGTGCGGTCACCATCCAGAATGGCGAGATCACACTGCAGCCCGGTCAGCCGATGACCGGCGCGCGGCTGGATGCGCAGGCATGGGAAAATGCCGGCATTCCAACCACGCGCTATGCCATCGAGTACGAAGCCATGCGTGTGGAGGGGAACGACTTCTTCGGCACCGTGACCTTCCCGGTGGACGACTCCCATGTCTCCCTCGTTGTCGGCGGCTGGGGCGGCACGCTGGTGGGCCTCTCCAGCATCGATGACATGGACGCCAGCGAGAACGCCACCACAGGCAACGCCTTCTTTGAAAACAATCGCTGGCACAGAGTGCGCATCGAAGTGCGTGACGACGAACTGCGCGCCTGGATCAATGGCAAACTTTTCATCAGCACCAGCACACGCGGGCACAAGCTTGGCCTGCGTGCCGGAGACATTGGCAGATGCACTCCCTTCGGCTTTGCCAGCTACGCCACTCAGGCACGTATTCGGAATGTCGCGATCCGCCGCCTCTGACCCGCCACGGCAGCTGAGGCTTGACCTTGCTGGGCCACCCCATATCCTCAGCACCCATGGCAACCGAGCACATTCAAAGAGGTCAGGTCATCTTCCGTGAAGGAGACAAATCCCAGGAGGCTTACTTCATCATCAGCGGCCTGGTGGAGATCTCCATCAACACCTCCCACGGCGTGCAGTCCCTCGCCAAAATGGGTCCCGGGGAAATCTTCGGGGAGATGGGCATGATCATGGACCGCCCACGCTCCGCCACGGCCACCGCACTGGAAAACACCACCCTCGAAACCATCGCCGAGGAGGAGTTTGAGCAGCAGATCATTCAGCGGCCGGACCGCCTGCACGTTTACCTCGCCACATTGTTTGAGCGCATCCGCCGCACCGACCTGCTGCTGAGCACCACCACCAACGCCACCGTGCCTCTGGTCAGCAAGCCCAAGCCCCCCAAGGAGCCCGTCTTCCGCGTCAAGATTCACTCCCATTACGATGAAACCGGCTCAAGCCATCCGCCGGTGGAAAAAACCATCACCAAGCTGCCCTTCCGCATTGGCCGCAGCTACTTCGACACCGCAGTCTCCTCGCTCGCGCGCAACGATCTCTCGCTGGAGGACGTGCATCCCTACCAGCTCTCGCGAAACCATTGTGAGATCGACTTCGAGAACGACCACTTCGTCCTGCGTGACCGCGGCAGCAAACTGGGTTCCTGGGTGAACGGCGAACACGTCTCGGTGGATGCAGGCTGCATCAGCGCCGCACTGAAAACCGGCGAAAACAAAATCACGTTGGGCAACGCCGACAGCCCCCACCGCTACACGATCACCATCGAGGAACTGTAACACGCGGCTCACGCACGCTGTGCGGGTCGCCCCGGTTTACAGCACACGCTTCACCTCATCGGCACGATAGCCAAAGCCCGCTCCGCGGATCGTGCTCAGGTCCACAATACCATTCCGGCGCTGGAACAATCCGGGGTGGATCTCCTGCTCCGGCAGCGAAGCGTCAGGATAAAACTGCATGGCGTTGCACTCCACGCCTTGGATCGTTCCCGCATGCGCAGCAAGACGCACGTGCGGGATCATGGCCAGCATCGGGTTCGTCAGATCCTGCACCATCAGCGGCATGCCATGGGCCTTGGCCCAGCACAGGCTCAGCAGCGCACCGGTCTGGGTCTTGCATGTCTTCAGCGCCACACCGGACCAGCCCAGGCGACGTCCAAGACGAACAAACTCCCAGTCGTGCGCGCTTTCATCCAGGAAGAGCGGCTTCCGTGCAGACACACTGCGCACATCGATCTGATGTGCTTCAAGGTCATACGGGAAAGGCTGCTCCACATACAACGTGCGGGCATAGATTTCAGGCTCATCGCGCAGCAGTTTGTCGAGGATGTCGTTCACATAGCCAGGCTCCTTCACCGTGCAGTTGAAGTCGGCGCTCAGCCACTTCACACCATTGGCAAATCCGATCCGCCCGATGCGCTGCATACGCTCGTAGTCCCACGCCGCATCGGTGCCGCGCAGCTTGACCTTGAGGCACTTCAGCCCGTCGCGCTGAATCCAGTCTGCCAGCAGCAGCGGGTGGGAATCCTTCGGCTCCGCACCGGTCAGGTCCGCCGTTTCCAGCGCATCCACGCCGCCCACCAGATGCCACACCGGCAGCTGTTTCGGAGCATCCATCACGAGATAATCCTGCGGATGGCGCCCCTTGAAATCAATGCCGCTGCCCTCCTCCGGCGTGATGAAGGCGGAAAGGTCACGGCTCATGAACTCCGCATTGTAGGTGGAGTAGATGTCGCGGTTGTGCAGCACGCCGTAGGCATCATGCACGGCGATGTCGAAGGCGCTGAATGCCACGAGAGATCCGAGATACGGCATCTCATCCCCGCCTGCCGCGGCATTGGCTTCCTTCAGCGTAGCTGCCAGCGGGCCATGCATGAAGTCCGCACCAATCTCCATCGGATGGCCGGAGAAGCCGCTCTCCACGAGGCGCGTGGCCAGCAGGGTGGAAAAGTCGCGCATGCGCTGCGCGCGCACCGCCACGCTCAGGCTGCTGGGCCAGACCCAGGACACGCTCAGTGGCGTCTCTCCCCAGCCCTGCGCCGTTTTGCCGCTGCTGTCCGCCACCGTCACACGCACCCGCAGGCACACGGCGCTCGTCACAGTCTCCGGGCCAAACTTCAGCGGCACACGCATCGCGACAGGCAGGAAATAAACTTCGGCGGCGGTGACGCGGACGTCGGTGGGCTTGGAGGTGGGCATGCGTGCAAAATGAAGCGCAGCCCCATGCCCGCAAAGAAAAGCTGTGTCACAACGGCCATTTCTTCTGCAATGCATGGCATCCCTGCGGCGTAGGTGTAGCGGGCCCGTCCGATCTCAGCGCACGCCACGCACTGAAGCAGCAGCCTCATTCTTCTTCATCCGCATGCGCATCTGGGATCTGCACTGTCACATGTCCGGCGTTCCCGGCCTCACACCGGAGGAGCGCCTCAAGGCTCTGCTCGTCTATGCCGACCGCATGGGCATCGATCGCCTCTGCGTTTACATGGGCCTCAAGTGGTCGCAGGATCCCTCGCCGGCCGATCTGGTTCAGCAAAACAGCGAGGTGCTGCGCGCCATTGCCAAATACCCCGACCGCACCTTCGGCTTTGTGTACCTCAGCGCCAAGCATCCCGAAGAAAGCCTGGCCGAGTTGGAGCGCTGCGTGGCCAATGGCCCCATGGTCGGCGTGAAACTCTGGGTGGCGGAAAGATGCAACGTGGCCGCCATCGACGCCATCATCCGCCGCGCCGCTGAACTCAAAGCCGTCATCTTCCAGCACACCTGGTTCAAAACCACCGCCAACTATCCCGGTGAATCGACACCAGACGAGCTCGTCGCGCTGGCCAGACGCTTCCCTGATGTCCCCATCATCTGCGGCCATACCGGCGGCACCTGGGAGCTGGGCATCCGCGCCATCCGTGCACAGAAGAATCTGTATGCCGATCTCGCCGGCTCAGACCCCACGGCCGGTTTTACTGAAATGGCCGTGCGCGAGCTAGGCGCAGACCGCGTCATCTATGGCAGCGACTGCGGCGGGCGCAGCTTTGCCAGCCAGCTGGCCAAGGTGCACGGCGCGCAGATCAGCGATGCCGACAAACAAAAAATCTTCTGCGACAACCTGCGCGGCCTTATGCTCCCGATCCTGAAGGCCAAGGGCATCCAGGCCTGACCTGCCTCAGCTCTTCTTTTTTACGAAACCAAAGAGCCTTTTGAAGAAACCGCCCTCCGCCTTGGTTTCTGCCGCTTCCGTGGTCGGCGCATTCGGTCCCGCCAGTCGTCGGTTGCCGGCATCGGCCTTTTCTTTCACTGGTTTTGCCGCAGCCGGGGCAGGGCGCCCGGCAGGCGTGGGCAGCGTGGCAGTCCACCACGCAGGGGCCAGCGCGGCCACCGTCTGCCATGCCTCCAGTCCCGCATGCCACACCAGTGAATCTGAGGACAGCTTTTTGGCGCGTGCCATCTCCCCCATGGCCAGGTCATCCATCGGGCCCTCCGCCGCGCCTGCGTTGTTGTAGTACCAGTTCATGAGAGATGCGTGGTAGAGGTTACGTAGGCGGTAATGCTGCGCAAGCCGGGAGGAACCGCTTTTCACCGCTCACACCTCACTCAAGCCCTCGCCTCATGAACCGCCGGAACTTCATTCTCACCTCCAGCGCCGCGCTGGCAGCCTCATCCCTCAAAGCCGCAGACGAATCGAAGCTCACCGACTGCCACGTCTATCTCGGAGAGAATCCCTTCCGCAAACTCGGCGCTGAAAACCGCGATGAGTTCATCCAGGCCCTCAGCAAGCGCGGCGTGACAGACGCCTGGACCGGAGCCTTTGAAGGTCTTTTGCGACGGGATGTGGCCAGCGTGAATCTCTCTCTGGCACAGGCCTGCCAGGGCACCATGCTGCGCCCCTGCGGCACCATCAATCTCGCACTGCCTGACTGGCAGGAGGACGTGCGACGCTGTGCGGAAGACCACGGCATGCGCATCATCCGCCTTCATCCCAATTACCACGCCTACGACCTGAAATCCCCCTCCTTCCGCGATCTTCTTGCCCTCTCGGTGAAACACCACCTTCTGGTCCAGGTAGTCGTGCAAATGGAGGACGAGCGCACGCAGAACCCGCTGGTGCGCGCGGCCCCGGTGGATCTCCAGCCCCTGCCCGGCATCCTGCAGGAGATGAAGGAGGCGCGGGTCATGCTGCTCAATGCCAACGCCGCCATGCTGCTGCGCCATGTTCAGACCTGTCCAAATCTCTGGCTCGACTTCGCCATGATCGAAGGCGTGGGCGGCGTGGAAAATCTACTCAAAACCTGGCCGCTGGAACGGCTGGTCTTTGGTTCCTTCACGCCCGTGTTCTACTGGGAGTCAGCACGCCTCAAAATGCAGGAATCCGCGCTCACCCCGGCACAGCACATGGCTGTGCAGTGGCAAAACGCTGCCTCCCTGCTGGCCTGAGATCACACCAAGACTCAGGCTGCCATGCGCAGCGCCTGCGAGGCATAGCGTGAATTGCGGGCGCCCAGCAGCAGATCACAGATACGCGCTGCCGCATGGCCGTCTCCAAACACATCCCGCGCATCTCCGGCACTCAGATGCCATGCCTCATCCACCAGTGCAGTATGCAGCATGGCGCGCAGTTGCTCAGGAGCAGTTTCTGACAGGCGCACCACACCGCACTCCACGGCTTCAGGGCATGCAGCTTGTTCATCCAGCACGATCATCGGCACCCCCAGCGCCGCTGCTTCCTCCTGAAAGCCGCCTGTGTCAGACACCACCAGCCACGCGCCTGAGAGCAGGTGAATCGTGTCGCTGTAGCCCGGTGGGTCCATCAGGCGGATGCGCGGATGGCAGTCCAGCTCCGCCGTCACCACGGCACGTATTTCAGGATTGGGATGCAGCGGAAAGATCATGCACAGGTCCGGCTGGAGTTCGATGAACTCCCGCAGGACACGGAGAGAGGCAGCAATTTCAGCACCTGTGGACTCGCTGCTAAATTCCGACACCAGCACGAGGCGTCTTCCGGCGACCCACTGCTGCATCAGCTCCACTGTTTTGCCTGGTCGCTTTGAGGCCAGGGTCTGGTGCAGTGCGTCCACGGCAGTATGCCCCACCACATGGATCTCATCTGCCGTGCTGCCTTCATCCATCAGCATCCTGCGGCTTCCTTCAGTGGAGGCAAAGTGGCAGCCCACGATCCGGCCGACCAGACGGCGGTACATGCCCTCGGGCTCCGGCCCTTGAGAATTGCCCGCCTGCTGTCCTGGCTCCAGATGCCCCACCGGAATACCCCGGTTAAAGGCAGCCAGAGAGCCCAGCACGGCAGACTCATTGTCCCCCTGCACCAGCACGAGGTCAGGCTTCTCAGCAGCCAGCACGGCATCCAGCCGGTCCAGCAGGCGGCTGCCCAGTACATCCGCAGTCCGCCCGTAGCGCATCGTTTCCAGTTGATGCTGCGCTCGTATGCCAAAATGGTCAAAAAGCGGCTTCAATGAGCCATCGTACTGTCCAAAACACACCGTCGAAAGAGACACCCCGCGCTTCTCCAAAGCCTTGATAACAGGTGCAAACCTAACCAATTCCTGGCTCGTGCCGAGGCAGACGAGCACTTTGGAGTAGTTAGAGTTAATTATTTTAATCATCTTTATAATTACAACAATAAACAAAGCCTTACCGCAGACAAGGGAATTTTTATCTCTGTTATAATTTTGGATATTGCAGTTTCGAAATATATCAATGTTGAGAACTCAGCCTATTGAAAATCAACGAAAACACCCTCATTTGGGGTGAAAACGCCCCACCAAACCTGCCAAATGGCAAACAGGGCAGAAGCCCCCTGGCTCTGCCACTCGGCAGCTAAAAATCAGGGGCAGATCTCTGTATTTACACAGCCAGCGCTCCTGCTGAACTGAACTGCTCCTTGCGCTCCTGCGCGTATCATCCATCAATCCTTCCCACTCATTTCCCCACCCCCGCTCATGATCAAACTCACCGGCATCGCAGACGAAGCAGGCGCATCTTTGGATGTGCAAATCCAGGCCCACAAAGAACTCGGCTGGGACAGCATCGAGTCCCGCATCGTGGATTTTGACGACGTAAAGGGAAACCTGCACGAAATCCCAGACGCAGTCTTCGACAAGGTCGTCGCCCACCTCGAGCAGAATGGCATGAAGGTCTGCGGCTTCGGCTCCCTCATCGGCAACTGGGCCAAAAAGATCACTGACGACTTCGGCATCACCGAGGCCGAAATCGGCCGCGCCATCCCGCGCATGCAGCGCCTGGGCGCCAAGATGATCCGCGTCATGAGCTACGCAGTGTGCAAAAACGAGGCCGGTGCAGACCTTGAGGAGCAGTTTGCAGAAGAGCGCATCAAGCGCATGCGCATCATCAACCAGCGCTTTGCAGACGCCGGCATCACCGTGCTGCATGAAAACTGCATGAACTGGGGCGGCATGAGCCCCACCTACGTGCAGCGCATGGCAGAGGCCGTCCCCGGCATGAAGTGGGTCTTTGACACCGGCAACCCCGTCTTCATCGACGACCGCGACAAACCCGGCCACAAGCAGGACGCCTGGGAAATGTATCAGGCCATCAAGCCCTTCATGGCCCACGTGCATGTGAAGGACGGCATCTGGGACAAAACCAAAAACGACGCCGTTTACACCTTCCCCGGCGAGGGCGAAGGCCAGACCGAGCGCATCATGAAGGATCTCGTGGAAACCGGCTACAACGGCTATATCAGCATCGAACCCCACGTGGCCGTCGTCTTCCACGGAGCCGGTGCCGCTGACAATCTCTCCCCCGAGCAGAAAGCCAAGGAGCAGTACGACAGCTACGTGAAGTACGGCCGCATGCTGGAAGCCATCCTGACCAAAGTGGGCGCGAAGCTGGGCTGAAACTGCCTGCCATAACAAGTCCCCCCCCAAAGGCGTGCGAGTCATCGCACGCCTTTGTTTTTTCAGCCACGCCCCACAAGCTCCTCAGAGTTCAAACACCCCTGTTGCCCCGGAGAGAAACATCTCCCAGTCGCGCACGCGGTAGTGGTTTTTGATGAGCTGCGTCACTGGGATCTCGCGCGGGGCCACAGGGCGGCGCAGCAGCTTCAGGCCGGCCTCTTCAGGCAGCTTGTTGCCCTTGCGGCTGTTGATCTTGCGGTCTGCCAGCACGCAGTTTTCCCAGTTGCTCGGACCGCCGCGGGAAACGGGGATGATGTGGTCGATGTTGCCCTCATGCGGTCGCAGCTTGCGGCCCGTGTACTGGCACGTCCCGCCGTCGCGCTCCCAGATGGCCTTGGCGCAGAATTTGGGCCGTCGTTTGGGCACCTTGTCAAACCGCGCCAGCACCAGCACCGAAGGCACTCGCACCGGCCCGTGGACGGTGCCGATGCTGACATCCTCCGCGCGCACCTCCAGTTTCAGCCAGTCATCCCATGTCACGGGACGCATGTCTCCTCCGGTATGGATGTCTAGCGCAGTGGCATTGCCCGCCGCCATCATGCTGAAGGACTCCATGGGCGTTTTAGAGTCGATGGCCTGCCAGTGCCTGTTCAGCACCAGTACGATCGATTTGGTCAACATTTCATTCATGCACAGCTCCTGAGTTGGGAATTCGGCACGAAGAAGCGGCACTTGAATGACCGCTTCTCGATGTTGGACCGTTATGCTGGCGAGAGTTTGCGTTTTGCCAAGTGGCAAGATCGTTTCCCAGCCGAAAGCCATGCGCCGCCGGGAAGGACACCCCTCCCCGGCGGCACGGTTCATTTGGCCAGAAACATCTCCCACTCAGGCACCTGGTGGGTGTTTCGGATCAGCTGGGTCACGGGCAGCTCGCGGGGCACGCCAGGTCGTCGCAGCAGCTTCAGTCCGGCCTCTTCAGGCAGCTTGCTGCCCTTGCGGCTGTTCACACGCTTGTCAGCCAGCACGCAGTTCTCCCAGGAGGTGGGTCCCCCGCGGGAAAGCGGCACCACGTGGTCGATGTTCCCCTCGTGCGGACGCAGCTTGCGCCCCGTGTACTGGCACACGCCGCCGTCACGCTCCCAGATGCCCCGCACGCCGAACTTCGGGCGCTTTTTGGGCACCTTGTCGTACCTGGCCAGCACCAGCACAGAGGGCACGCGCACCTGCCCGCTCACGGTGCCGATGGAGTTGTCCCCCTCCCGCACCGGGAGCGTCAACCATTCCTTCCATGTCACCGGACGGATGTTCCCATCAGTCTCGATGTCGAGCGCTGTCGCAGCTCCAGTGGAGATCATGCTGAAGGCTTCCAGCGGCGTTTTCACGCCAATGGCCTGCCAGTTGCGGTTGAGCACGAGCACAGTGGATTTCGTGAGGACTTCGTTCATCGGATGCGGGGTGGTTGGTGGGCTGACATCCGGGCACGGACTTCCCGGCAGCGGTGTTCGTTCTTTGGAGAAAAGGCGGCCTGAAGGGTTTTCAGCCCCTCCAGGCCGCCGTAGTTGATGATGCAGCTTTCAGTTCCTCAGCGCGTAACGCCTGAAGAACAGATCCAGTTCATCCATGTCGCCCATGGAATCCTCGGGATCGTTCAGCGCCTTCAGCCTCTGCAGTTCAGCGGCGATGAAGCGCGAGAGCGTTTCATCCGGTGCCGACTGGCTGAGCTCGCGCCCGGCACGCTTGCGGGCCACAAGGGCCTCCAGCGCATCACGGACTTCACGCTCATCCAGCACGGCATCCACCAGCTCCTGAAACAGCATCGGCACCTGGCCCAGCGAACGCTCGATCCAGCGGCAGGCCAGCAGCGGGCGGAAGACGTAGAGGTACTTCTTCAGGCTCACCTGGTCCCTGCCCTCCAGGTATTCGCGCCAGTTGCCGGACGCCATGTGCAGGTAGTGCGAGAAGCAGCGGCGTGGCGAGTAGAACATCTCTGCCAGCTCCTCAAACTCCGAAGTAAAGACCGGATCGCGCTGGTACACGACCGGGGACTTCATCCACTCCAGCAGCGGCGGATTGCTCTTCCGCAGCAGGCGCAGCGCCTTCCGCAGTTCCCAGCCGCTCACATCCAGCTCTTCGCAGAGCGGCTGCTCGATCACGTCGCGGCGGTCCTCGATGGACAGATACCATTCGCGGCGATGCACGTACAGAAAGCGCACATCATAGTCGCTGTCCTGCGAGGCAAAACCCCAGGCGCGGCTGCCGCTTTCGCAGGCATAGAGCACGCGGACGCCCTGCTCTTCTTCGATCCGGGAGAGCGCGGTCTGGACTCGCCGGGAGACATCTTCGTTACTCATGTGTGTGTTTGTTTTCTATGGGTGATGGGGTGAAATAAAAAAGCGCCGCCTCCTGAATGAAGACGGCGCACGTGGTGGATGGCGGGTGCCTTAGAGCTCCACAGCCTCGATCGTGTGGATCAGCGCTGCTGGATTGGAGAAATGGTCGGTCCACAGGGACATGCACCCTGCTATGCCGGTTAAAAGCCGGCTGCTTCGCTGTCTAAGCTTTGGACCGTGAAGGCATGGAGGCTGGAATGGAGCCGTTATATTTTTTGTTTGAGGCTCTCTGATTCGTGATTCCCTGCTCCATGCAGGAATGGTGCTCACAGCGGAACGCCATGCGCGGGAGCGCATGATTTCTCGCGAAGCCATTTGGCGCAGGCTGTATAGCAGCCAATTTGCACCCGCACTAACGACGCTCTCGACGTCGTGCCTCTGCGGTTGGGCAACATGAGCTTTGAAATTGGCAACCCTGGCGGGATTTGAACCCGCAATACCCCGATAGAAAGTCGGGTGCCTTGTCCAGTTAGACGACAGGGTCACGAAAATAAAAATGCGGCCAATTTGGCTGGCTGCAGAAGCGGCCGCATTCCTGTTCAATCGCCGCCTTTGAGAAGGAAGCGGTTGCTGATGGCTTTGAAGGACAGGCGTCCTCCCAAGATCTGGCTGGTGCTTTCGGTCAACGGCCGGATGACAATACCTTCACGCTCATTTTGCGTTCCAGCATACAGCCCTTCGGCCAGGGCCAGCAGGGATGCTTGGTCGTGTGCAAAAGATTCACCACGTTCCAGCACCTCCACCATGGGAACGCCGATGGATTTCAAAAAGGCGCTGGACTCGTCATGAGCTAGATAACGATCCTTTTTTTGGTCATAGACGTTGAAGGCGGCAAGCTGAAGACTCTGCAGTGCGAGACGGTTTTTCTGGATGCCCGGACCGATCAGTTCAGCCTGCACAACCATTTCAGGGTGACGCGAAAGCGCGCTTTCGAGCTGGTATTTCTCCGCAGCTTGCCAGTAGGCGTTGCTGCCGCGCTTGAGGCTCCAGTTTCTTCCGCAGACGGTGAATGCACCGGTGTGACGATGGATGCCGTAGGTGGCGGATGTGCCGTCACATTTCACGGTGATGACATACGGGCGCCCCACCAACTCTGCGACAACCTCAGGTACACTTTGCACGCGCATCTCATCGGTTTTTGGCACGCCAGGAAGGAACAGACCATCCACTTCGTCTTTAAGCGGGAGAAGCGGCTCCCATTTGCCGACTCGAAGAGCCTCGGTCACATCCGAGCCTGGTGGTAAAGTGGTGGAAAGCTCAGAAAACTGCACCAATGGCAGCAGGAGTCCCTGCGAGAGCACGCCGCGAAGACGCACCGTTCGCAGACGAAAAACCGCAGGTTTCGCAATTGGCGTACCATCTTTGTGGTGCCAAAGAAATTGAAAGCGTGGCTCATCGGGCGGCACCGAGTCAATTTCGAAAAACACGCCGGCATCTCCGGCATGAAACTCACCCTTTTTGACCACACACTGCCAGCCCTGGATGCGGGCCAGTTCGATGGCGTCGGCATTCTCAATGGGCTCAATGGCGAGAACTTTCTGAATCGAAGCGAGTTTACGTTTCATGAGATTTGCGATGTGGGTGGGTAAATGTGGCGGAACGCCGAGGACATGCTCCTCATGCCGTATGATGGCGGCACGATCTCGTTAGCACCGAGTCCCGGCACGCTGGTCCGGTTGGCGTTCCTTGTTAAATGGTGCCCATGGCAGGACTCGCACCCGCACTGGACCGCTTCTGAGGCGGTTGTCTCTGCATTGGACTACATGGGCGTAAACTGGCAGCCTCGGGTGGGTTCGCACCACCAACCCTCCGCTTCAAAGGCGGATGCTCTGCTGATTGAGCTACAAGGCTTTTTTGAAATGGTCGGATACCCCGGTGCCGCCCCGGGCTCCTCTTGCTTCCAAGGCAAGCGAGTGCTGCTGGCTCTCTCGTATCCGAATGAAAAATGGACGTGCACCCCAGGCTCGCACTGGGTAAGGCGGCTTTGCAGACCGCTGACTCGGCTCTTTGTCTTGCGCACGAATGAAATGGTTCCCTCAGCCGGTTCCGCCCCGGCCCCGCCTCGTTCACAACAAGGAATGCTGCTGCTACACTATGAAGGATGCATGAAAATGGAGCCTCCGGTGGGTTTCGCACCCACATGATCCGATTTACGAAATCGGTGCCTTTCTGCGTGGGCCACCGAGGAGTCTAAAATGGTGCGGCATGTCGGTGCTGCCCCGACGCGCCCTGCTTGGAAGACAGGCATGCTTGCTGTTACATCAATGCCGCATTGAAAATAGGGTCGCTGGAGTTGGTATCGCGCCAACCTGTGCGGAACTTCAACCCGCCGCTCATCTGTCTAAGCCATCCAGCGTTGTTAAAAAATGGTCCCTCTGCGTGGTGACGCTCCACGGTCTGCCGGTTATCGACCGGCTGCTCTGCTGTTGAGCTACAGAGGGGTGGAAATGGCGGTCCGTGCGGGCTTTGCTCCCGCGACCTTCCGCTCGACAAGCGGGCGCTCTGAACTCACTGAGCTAACGAACCTTGATTAAAAATGGTGGACAAGGACGGTAACGCTCCGTCTCTAACCGGGTGCAAACCGGTCGTGCGACTTTCACACTCCAAGCCCAAAAAATGGGACGCAGGGGATGGAGTTGCACCAACCAAGACAGGCTTATGAAACCCGTCAGAGCACTGGCTCTCCCTGCACTTTAAAAAACTAAAATCGCCCACGAACAGCACGGGGACCGCCACGGTGGGCCAATAACGGCATATGAAGTTGCTGCCGTGCGCCCCGTGCTTCGTGGGCATGAATGGTGCGGCGTCACGGTAATCCTCCGTGCGGTCTCTCGATGAGCTCTGGAGTTACAGTCCAGATCGCCTGTTTAACGATCTACCGCCGCGTTCTTGAATCGGAAAAATGGCGCGGCGGGCAGGTACTGCCCCTGCATCTGCGGGTTTTGGAGGCCCGTGCATTGCTTGTCTGCCACCGCCGCGTTTGGAAAATCTTCACCGTTCTGCCATTCAAGGACGCGGAGGCGGCCGATCACCACTCTCTCCCACAGAGTCACACACCACAGTGCCGCGCTCCGCGCCCTTGAATGGCAGATCAGCCTCGTGTTGAGGTGATCTGCCAAATCTGACCAGCCCGCAAAACGGTTGCCGCTTTGAGAGCTGGTCTATAAAGAACGAACACCGCTGCCACGCACGGGATGGAGTGTATAGATCACTCCATCGCTGGCGTCGCACCCGCAGGTATTTCACGGCGGATGTTTCGGTGTTTATGGCACACCTCCCGGGGAAGCCGTTTCGTGATGTCAAATTTTGGCAATAAGCCCCCGCATTCCTCGCCTAAACGTAGGAATAATGCGTATTTGCTGGCTGCTTTTGTTGACATTCGGTAGGAGGGTGCAAACCTGTCCTCAGGTCTTGCTCTGCGTCTCTAAACGACTCCTCCCGGAGTCAGCTTGGCTGGCCTTGCCCCGGTGTCCGTTGGCGCGGATGCCGGGGTTTTTCATGCTGGGGGATGGCGGTCACAGACCGCGTATTAGATCATTGATTTCTGAAAATGGATTTGATGGATTCGTTTCGTTGCAAAGCAAAAAGCCCTGCCGCCTTTGGAGTGGGCGAGCAGGGCTTCCTACGGAAAACTGGCCTTCAGGGCCTATTGGGGCGTCCAGGCGCCCTGCTCGTTGTATTGTCCCGTTACCGGGAGACTCCAATCGTGTGCCTTAATGGCGGACATGTAACCTCGTCCCAATTTGACACACAGATTTGCGGCCTGACGCGCGGTCAGGGCAAATGAGTTAAGATGTGTCTCGTTGGTGTTCATGTCTTGTGTTGAAGGTAACGCATCATGACACGGCTTTCTTGGGCCGTCAACACGTTATTCTATATTTTTCTTAGCCCTCGTTTCACAGAAGGCGTTTTCATCCCTAAAACCTTTTCAATCACGGAAAAGCCTTCTCCATCGCCTCCACATTGGCCTTCATCACGCTCATGAAGTCCCCCTTCTCCGGCACGTTCCCACAGGGGTCAAAGACGATGCTCTGGATGCTCATCGCAGCCAGTTTTTCCACGTTGTCCTTGCTTGGCTCCCCTTCCCAGATCATCCACCGCGCACGATGTCCGGAGAGCACCGCATGGAGATCACCCATCGCCTTTTCATCCAGCACGCTGTCAGGCTCCCAGAGCACAGACTTCAGGTTCAATCCATAGCGTCGTGCGAGATAATGATACACCGGATGCGATGCCACCAGCGGGTGCTGCACCAGCCTTCGGCTCAGCACGCTCATGCGCTCATCCAGAGACTCCAGTTCATCTTTGAGCGCCTCCATGTTCTTGACGATGGCGTCTTTGGCGGCAGGCACCAGCTTCGCCAGCGCATCGCTCACCGCCTGCGCCTGCAGCGCCGCCTGGTTGAAGTCGAGCCACGTGGTAAAGGCAGTCCCGCTGTGGCTGTGCTCTCCGCCAGGGCCATGGCTGTGCGTGGCGGCATCACGCACTTCGATGTAGTTGTTCGCAAAGGCCGCCGAGGTGTCCACCACTTTGGACTCCGGCAGCGTGACCTTGTCCGCCCACTTCGAGTAGGTGGCCCCATTCATCAGAATGAGATCCGCACTTTGAAAGGCGGTGATGGCCGCTTCATCCGGCTGCCAGAAAGCAGGATCTTCACCCTTCGGCGCGAGGAACTTCACCTCGACAGCATCCCCGGCGATGCGCTGCGCAAAGTACTGCAGCGGATAGTTCGCCACCAGCACCTGGGGCTTGCCGGACTTGACCGCCGCAGGCGCTGGCGCTGCCGCGGCATCCGCCGCTTTTTCCGCCGCAGGTTTGCAGCCAGCTAAAATGACGGCGAGGCAGGAGAAAAGTATGGCGCGTGTTTTCATGAGGATGGTTGAATTTGATGAGGTAAGCCATGCTCTATCAAGGACAAACTGACATTTCAGGCACTCAGCCTGAATTCGCCGCCCTCCAGCAGATGGCGCAGTACCTTGCGATACGGTGCCGGCATCGGCGTTGACTCCAGTTCATCAGAGGAAATAAACCGATGCGTCCCCGGCCAGTTGCCGGACTTCTCATGGGCTTCGTGCACCCACAGCGTCACCTTGTATCGGGTGATGCCATACTGCATGCGCAGCAGCACCGGTGGTGGTGCATCTTCATGCTCGGCTGGCAGCGCCGGCAGTTTCCACAGCCCGGTGCGTCGCTTCCCGGTCTCCTGCTCCAGCAGCACTCCCTCCTCATTGCGCAGGAAAATGACGCGCTCCGTCACGGGCGTTATCTCCTGGCGCGCCTGCTTCACAGGCAGCGCCTCAGGCTCCTTCGCCCGGCAGTAGGCGCGCACCGGACAGAGGTCACAGGCGGGCCTCGTGGGCGTGCAGTGCGTCTGCCCCAGCTCCATCAGCGCAGAGTTCAGCGCCCGCGGATTATACGTCACTTCCACCAGAGCCCTCGATCGCTCCCATAGCACCTTCGTTCCGGCGGTGGAGTCCACCGGCGTGGCATCATCATGCAGACGCGACAGCACCCGCGCGATGTTTCCATCCACGATAGGCTCCGCCAGCCCAAAGGCAAAGCTGGCCACCGCGCCCGCCGTGTAGGGCCCCACCCCAGGCAGGGCTAAAATAGCCGCAGGCTCACGTGGAAACACCCCTGCGTGCACATCCATCACCTCCCGGGCCAGCCGCTGCAGATTTCGCGCCCGCCGGTAGTAGCCCAGCCCCTCCCAGGCCTTCAGCACCTCATCTTCTCTCGCACCCGCCAGCGTCTGAAAGTCGGGAAACCTCTCCATCCAGCGTGCATAAAACCCACGCTCCAGCACCGTGACGATCTGCGTCTGTTGCAGCATCACCTCCGAGACCAGGATGGCATACGGATCGCTCGTGCGGCGCCACGGGTAGTCACGCGCATGCTGCGCAAACCAGTTCACGAGTTCTGCGGCGACGGCACGAGGTTCCAGCCTGGTGGTTTGAGATGGCATCTGACCGCACATATGAATGATCCCTCACTTTTTGCATGAGCCTTTCTCTGCACCTGTGATTATTATCCGCCATGCCAGCACTCACCAGCTACACCCACGCCCTCACCGCCCCCCAGGCGGCAAAGCTGCGCACGCTGCTCGTGGGGCGCGGCTGGGACTTTCAGGCCAAGCCCTACTGCCTCTACGCCGCCACCAAAGGAAAAGTGAATGTCTGCGTGTATGAGAAAGGGCCCAAAATTGTCGTACAGGGAAAAGAGACCGAGGAGTTCGTCACCCTCCTCCTGGAGCCCGAGGTGCTCGGAGAGGCAAAGCTCGGTTACGAGGAGTTGCACCACCCCGAGATGTTTCAGCCCCACATCGGGGTCGATGAAAGCGGCAAAGGCGACTTCTTCGGCCCCCTCGTCATCGCTGGCGTTTATGTGGATGGAGATGTGGCCCGCCGACTGCGGGAGCTCGGTGCCGTGGACAGCAAACGCATCAGCAGCGACGAACGCATCTTCAAAATCGCCTCCGAGATCCGCCGCATTCCCGGGCTCGTCTGGGAGGTCGTGGCCGTCAATCCCGAACGCTACAACGAGCTGTACGACAAATTTGGCAACCTCAACCGCCTCCTCGCCTGGGGACACGCCAAGGTCATCGAAAACCTCCTCGCCCGTGTTCCCGGCTGCCAGCGGGCCATTTCAGACCAGTTTGCCAATCCCGCCGTGCTCCAGCGCGCCCTCCAGACCCGCGGCAGGGAGATCGAGCTCGTCCAGCGCACCAAGGCCGAAAGCGACCCCGCCGTGGCCGCCGCCTCCATCCTCGCCCGCGAGGCCTTTGTCAGCTGGCTGAACGCCCAATCTCAGAAGTGGGGGATGACTTTTTACAAAGGAGTGTCAGAAAGTGTGAAAAAAACTGCCGCCAGCTTGGTACATCTGCATGGCAGGGAGATTTTGCCCACCTTGTGCAAGATGCACTTTCGGACCTCCTCCGAGATTCCTTCCGGGATACTTTCGGATCACACCAATTAAATCCGACGGATCGACCATAGGTATTGGTGATATTTCGACACAGAAATTAGTTGCACCTCATTAATCGTCTCGCTAGTCACATACCATGTCAACGATCACCAAGAAGGATCTGGTTGCGGAACTCAGTAACGCAACGGGAATCAAGCACGCCGACACGCTTGCCATGGTGGAGGCCTTTATGGAGTTGGTTTCCAAAAACCTGGCTGAAGGCAACGAAGTGACCCTGCGCACCTTTGGCACTTTCGACCTCCGCATCGCTCGTGGCAAGATCGGTCGCAATCCCAAGCAGCCAAACTCTGAGGTGATGATTCCTGATCGCTACGTCGTCCGGTTCAAACCCAGCAAGGAGCTCAAGTCTCGCGTGGCCTCTCTCTCGGTGCAAAAGACCCCGGACAGCAGCAATCACGCCTGATTCCACGCCCCCTCTCCGCACGGTGGAGTTTCGTGCGTTCAAAAAGGTTGCTGGCAGGATGCAACGTCAGGTGATTTGGTGCGTACTCTCCGCCCATCATGCTGCCTCGTATCCTAACCACGTTCGCCCTTGCCCTTCTGCTAAACACAGCCAGTGCCGCCCCCCAGTGGATCTGGCTGTCCAAGAATGGCGACAAAGACCCCCAGGTCACCTTCCGCTACCGCTTTGAGGTGCCGCATAATGCGCACTTTGCCACCCTGGAGCTGACCTGCGACAACGGCGCAGACGCCATCCTCAATGGCAAAAAGATTCTCACCAACCCGGACTGGCAGGAACCCACCAAGGCCGACATCAGCAAGGACATCAAGCGCGGAGAGCAGAACGAAATCATCGTCAATGCCCGCAACAAAGGCGGTGTCGCGGCCCTCATCGCACGCCTGACCATCAAGCTGCCCAACAATCAGGAGAAAGTCCTCGTTGAAACCAATGACAAGTGGGAGGCCACCAAGACCGGCACGGAAGCCTGGCAGCCCGCCCTCGTGATCAACGACTACGGCAAAGGCCCTTGGGGACTCGCCCTCGACGGCAAATCCAGAGGTGGCAACAGCGGCCCCGCCGAGAGCATCGCCGCCAGCGAGATCACCGTCCCCAAAGGCTTCAAGGTGGAAAAGCTCTACAACGTGCCCAAGGACCAGGAGGGCTCCTGGGTCGCGCTAACCGTGGATCCGAAAGGCCGCCTCATCGCCTGCGACCAGTACGGCAGCATTTACCGTATGAGCCTGCCCGCCGTCGGCAAGACTGAAAACCTCAAGCCCGAAAAGCTCTCCGTCCAGCTCGGCAAGGCCCACGGCCTCCTCGCCGCCTTCGACAGCCTCTATGTCATGGTCAACGAAGACGGCAAAAACAACGGCCTCTACCGCCTGCAGGACACGGACAAAAACGACCAATACGACAAGATCACCAAGCTGCAAACCATGGCCGGCGGCGGAGAGCACGGCCTGCACAGCATGGTGGTGAGCCCGGATGGCAAACGCATCTTCTTCAACTGTGGCAACCATACCAAGCTGCCCGAAGGCCTCACCGACAGCCGCCCTGCCAAGATCTGGAGCGAGGACCACATCCTCCCACGCCTGTGGGACGCCAACGGCCACGCGCGCGGCATTCTCGCCCCCGGCGGCTACATCTGCAGCATGAACCCCGACGGCAGCGGCCTGGAGCTCTTCTGCTACGGCTTCCGCAATGAGTTCGACATCTGCTTCAACGACCAGGGACAGCTCTTCACCTATGACGCGGACATGGAGTGGGACATCGGCTCCCCCTGGTATCGCCCCACCCGCGTGAACCACTGCGTCAGCGGCGCGGACTACGGCTGGCGCAGCGGCAGCGGCAAGTGGCCGAACTATTACCCCGACTCCCTCCCCACCACGCTGGACATCGGCCCCGGCAGCCCCACCGGCGTCGTCGCAGGTACCGGCGCGAAATTCCCCGCCAAATACCAGCACGCCATCTTCATCAACGACTGGACCTACGGCACCATGTGGGCCATCAACCTTGAGGCCAAAGGCGCCAGCTACGCAGCCACCAAGGAGGAGTTCGTCTTCGGCAAACCCCTCCCGCTCACGGATGTCGTCATTCACCCTCAGGACGGCGCCATGTACTTCGCCGTGGGTGGCCGCAAAACCCAGTCTGGCGTCTATCGCGTGACCTATGTGGGAGATGAATCCACCGCTCCCGTCAAAGCCCAGCCTTTGGGTGAGGACTTCACCCTGCGCGCTTCTCTGGAAGCCTACCACACCGGCCAGGTCGATGCCGCCAAGGCGCTGCAGGATGCCTGGAGCAAGCTCAGCCACAGCGACCGCCACATCCGCTACGCCGCCCGCGTCGCCATCGAAAAACTCCCCGTCGCGCTCTGGCAGGAGAAAGTGTTTAGCGAAAAGAATCCCGTCGCCTTGATCGAAGGCCTCATCGCCCTCGCGCGTGTCACCGGAGCCAAAACCGGCACCGAAGGTGGCAGACCTGCGGCCAAGCCCACCGGCACCTCGTCAGAGCCCATCGGCAATGTTTCACCCGAGCACGCCGAACTCGAGGGCCGCATGCTTCTCGCCCTGGGCCAGCTGGCAGGTGCCCAGCTCCCGCTCGACCAGCAGCTCGCTGCCCTGCGTGCGCTGGAGCTCATCCTGATCCGCCTTGGCAAGCCTGACGCCGATGTCTGCTCCAAGATCGCCACCGCACTCGATGTCGTCTATCCCGCCGCAGATCCGTTCGTGAACCGCGAGCTCTGCCAGATCCTCGTCGCCATCGATTCTCCCACCGTCGTCTCCAAGACGCTCGCCCTGATGGCCACGGCCAAGGACGACTTCCAGGAAGTCACCACCGACGCCGTGCTCAGCCGCAACGACGGCTACGCCAACGCCGCCCGTGCCGCCGCCGGCAGCCGCCCCAATGCGCAGCAGATCAGCTACATGTTTGCCCTGCGCAACGCCACCGCAGGCTGGACGCCCGAGCACCGCCAGACCTACTTCTCATGGTTCCCCCACGCGCGCACCTGGAAGGGCGGCAACAGCTTCAAAGGCTTCATCGAAAACATCCGCAAGGACGCCCTGGCCACCTTTGTGCCGAAGGAAGATTTCGCCGCGCTCGACACCCTCAGCAACAAGGTCGAAGCCACCACCTCCATCCCCAACTACGTGGCACCCAAGGGCCCCGGCAAAAACTGGACGGTCGATGAAGTCGTGGCCCTCACCAGCGGCGGACTCAAAAGCCGCGACTTCGCCAATGGCGAGGCCATGTACCGCAGCATCATGTGCGCCACCTGCCATCGCTTCAATGGCGAAGGCGGAAGCATCGGCCCCGACCTCACCGGCTCCGGAAACCGCTACACCATGCGCGACCTCATGGAGAACATCATCGATCCCAGCAAGGTCATCTCCGACCAGTATGACAGCCACGAGATCACCAAGAAGGACGGCACCGTCATCGTCGGCCGCATCGTCGTCGAGGAAAACGGCAAGGTCTTCATCATGACCAACCCCTTCGCCCCCAACGACCACATGGCCATCAATGAGAGCGACATCGCCAAAAAGGGCACCCGCAAAGTCAGCATGATGCCCCCCGGCCTCATCAACTCCCTCAATCAGGACGAACTCCTCAACCTCATCGCCTACCTCCTCAGCGGCGGGAATGCGAAGGACAAGGTGTTTCAAAAATAAGCTCGCTGGGAATTGATTGTTTGCTTAGAGGGGCGGCATATTAGCCGCTCCTCTTTTTTTCATCCAAAAAAGGAGGCGCTGCCACAAAAAAGCCCTCCCAACCATGCAGATCTTTTTTTCCCAAGGTGTCGCCGTTCTCTGTTCTCAAGTCCCCGGCCTGGCATCTTTGCGCCACCTCCTGGAACGCCATGGCTACACCATCACAGCCGATGAAGACACCTCCGAATGGCCGGAAATGCAAGGCGCGGGCTTTACGCTGAAGACCGATTTCGAAAGCGGTGCCGCCTGTCAGGTGGACATCTGTGAGTTCCTCTGGCCCGATGACATGGGTGCCACTGGTGAACCCACGCTGCTGACGTCCGCTCATGCGCTGGGGGCCTTTGGTCCATTCGTTCATCCAGGAGCTTTTGCTCGGGCACTTCAGGCTCCCGGATACCAAAGCGTAGCAGCCTCGGCATCTGGGCACAGTTCATTCGTCCGCTTTCGCATCAGTAATTTGATCCCCGCCACGGGTGAAGTGCCAGAGGCGCAATTCGCCAACATCGAAAATGCCAACTCTGCCGAAGAGCATCTGTTCCTTCTCAGGGCAGCGGCTTCACTCGTGGACATGCCCGAGGCTCTGGCCTACTTCAATCCCGGAAGCGAATTGCTTCTGCCGCTGGATGGCCTGGGGGCTTTGCTCGCCGGTGCTGTGGAGCAAAAGACCTTTCCGGTGGAAGCTGTCTGCCGAGTGCGTGGCTGCCCAGTGGATGCAAACTGGTCCTTCATCGACTGCCTGGGTATGGAACAGTTGGGCCGTCGGGACCATGAATTCGCCTGGCCTGGGAATGAACTCGATCGCAATGAACAAATTGACTTCCTTCTCAGCTTAATGCGGTATGAGTTAAGCAGTGGAGCAGCGATGTCTGGTGGACATACCACGGACGGACCGCAGAACATATTATGGCGCGCTGAAGAACGTGACTCCTCCTGCATGATGCCCTCACGCAGAGTTTTGCACTGGACGATGGACAACTCGCCACCGGAGCCTGAACAGCTCAAGGCGCAGACCTCAGAACCAGACAGCAGCAGTGTGGAGGATCAACTTTCTCCTCAAAGCCGGGAAGTTCTTGCCAAACTGGAAGCGTGGCAGCAACAAAAGGAAGCAATCCGCCTGCGTGCAGTCCAATGGCTCTTATCCCCGGAGTTCAAAACTGTATACTACGACGACGCCCACGTCCCGCAGGCAGTGAAACATGATCTCGAACGCGAACTGTCGAAAAAGGAAGCCGCTGAAACTTGGCGAAAAATCCAATTTTTAGGACAACAGACACCACAGCTGTGGTCTCAATATCAGCAGTTGGCCTCTCAAGGCCAGGTTTGGTACCTGTCTTCAATGATGACCAACCCTAATTTCGAGCAGAATCCAAATTCATTACTTCCCTGCGGAGTCATTGCAGCAGTGAAGCAGTCCAGCTTGGACATCATGATTGCAGACGCATACGCGGAGATTGCCTATGAACTGTATGCCGGCCAAGGTGATGCAGCCCAATATCCCATCACAGCGCGCCTCATGTCTGATGACAGCTACAAAATGTTTCAGCGTGAATCATTCCCGCTGGACGAAACGCGGGGCTACCACCTCATGCTGCTCAGTGTGCTCATGAAAAAGACTTGGATGCCTCCTGCCGACGTGCCGTTCGTCCCGTTCCTGGCAATGCCAGGCCCTCAGGGAGCCATATTCCAGATCCCCTGGCACATCGTTGCCGGAACCCCTGCCATTCCAGGATCAATGAGCCCGGGCCGTTTTGCCGGAGCCGGGGAGCCGGATCGTGCGGAAGGTCAGGTGGCCGCAGAACAAAAATCAAAACGCTTCGGCTGCTGGAACGTCATCAGTCTCATCATCTGGGCGGTATTTTTGACCGGCATTTTGGGAGGCATCTTTCTGGCAATTTTTGACAAGCCTGCCCGCGATAAAAAAAGCCCGTCAAATCCAAAGAAAAACGCGCCAGCAGAGCATTCAAAACCTCAATAATTTGCCTTATGCGTCACCTCTTCCTCACCCTTCCCCTCTTCGCCACCCTCGCCTCAGCCGCCGAGCCCGCCAAACTACCCGCCCCCCCAAAAGAAAAGCCCTTCACCCCAGGCGGCATCTACCGCGAGGGCGACATGCAACGCCCACGCCCCACGGTCATCACCCCACCGACCGCCACCACGGCTCCCAGCGATGCCGTCGTGCTCTTTGACGGCAAAGATCTCTCAAAGTTCATCCGCAAGCCGCGCAAAGGCGATCCGGACCAGAGCGACGTCCCCAATTGGAAAATCGAAAACGGCTACGCCGAAATCAAACCAAAGGGTGGTGACATCGAAATCCGCGAAAAATTCGGCTCCTGCCAGATCCACCTTGAATGGGCCACGCCTGCCGAGGTGGTGGGAAAAAGCCAGGGCCGGGGAAACAGCGGCGTGCTCATCCATGGCTGGGGCGAGGTGCAGGTGCTCGACTCCTATGAAAACGACACCTACCCCGACGGCCAGGCCGGTGCCATCTACCACAACTACCCGCCGCTGGTAAACGCCTGCCGCAAACCCGGCGAGTGGCAGAGCTACGACATCATCTGCGAATGCGCGAAGCTGGATGACAAAGGCGGCGTGGTGCAGCCCGCGCGCATCACCGTGCTGCAAAACGGCATCATCGTGCAGCACGCCGCACCGCTGGAAACCAGGATGCAGGAGGTCGTCTTCGCCCTGCAGGATCACCACAACCCCACCCGCTACCGCAACATCTGGGTGCGTCCCCTGCACCGCTATGATGAGAATGTGAAGAAGGACGAAGCTGCAAAGTAACGGGAGCCGGTGGCTTGCAGATTAACGCAGCCCAAGGCTGCTCAGGATAGTGGTCCGCACAGTCCTCTGTGCGGCGCTCCGCCATCCCCCCCAGCCCCATGCAAGGCTGACAGCATTTACTCTTTGGCAGCTTTTTCTGAGAAGTGAATCAGGAGACTCTTGCACGCCGCACAGAGGACTGTGCGGACCACTTTGCTGCCCCCCCCCTCTCGATGCCTGGCGGAGTATTTCTCCAAGGGCGATGAGGCATGCTCTACTTCTTCGCCACGGCGGGCTTGCGCTGTTTCTCCGTCACCATCTTGTGAGTCTCCTCGCCGATCCAGATGTCGGTGCAGACGGAGGGCTTGCCGGGCAGTTCGGCGGTGCGGTTGAAGAGCAGCGCATCACCCTCTTTCAGATCCGCCAGTTTCACCTGCTGGTCCGCCTTCCACACGCGGGTGGCGTCATTCACCTGAAGGATGCGGCTGCCGATGTCCTGCGGGCGCTGCATGTCGCCGTTGTAGTCCTTCACCAGCGGCAGTTGCAAGGCGACGTGGATGCGGTCCCCGTGAATGGCGGTGACACGTGCGGTGATGGCATTGGCGCTGGCGTGGCTGAAGTCATCGCTGATGAAGCTGACCCTGGTGAAGGCCCCCTTCTCATCCTGGAAGAGATGAAAGCGGTAGCGCTGGCCGGTAGGCAGCTGGGCGAACTGAGGATCGGCTCCGAGGAGCTTGAGGGTGTGGTGCTTGATCAGGGTGAAGTTCACGGGCTCGCCGGTCAGTTCCGTGAGGAACTGGCCGCTGCCAGTCTTCGCATCCGCCTGCACGAGCTGCCCAGACACCACATGCTCTGAGAATGGCGGTGGCTTCACGTCATCCTTGAGCTGATACCACGGCAGGTTCGCATTGCTGTAGTCCGTGCGGAAAGGAAACTGCTCCGGGTAATCCCGGGCCACGTTTTCCACCAGCTCCTGGTCCAGCATGCGGCCAAAGCCATAGCCCATCAGGCTCTCGCCATAGAGCTGATCCTGCACTTTCCAGCCACCAAGAAAAACGCGCACAATCCGGCCCCGGCGGAAACCTTCGAGCATGTTGCTCACCTTCAGCGTCACCTGCACACCGCTGCTGCCGAAGTACTCCGTGGGCACCTTGTTCACTTCCGTGATGGAGCTTCCCTCCCCGTCCACGCCCGGATTCCAAGTGCGCAGGTCTTCGTCGGCCACGCAGAGCTTGCCACCTTTGCCCACGGCCAGCAGTTCGCCATAGGCCGCCCGAAAGGCAGCCGGGTCTCCGCTGAAAAAAGTCACCGTGACCGTGTTTCCCTGCGTCTTGTCGATCCAGCCTGCCACGCCGCGTTTCTCAGTAAACTCACGAAACCTCTTCAACTGCGCCACATCGGCTGGCTGGCCGTCATCCGTGGTCACGAGCTGTGTCGGCTGGCCTGCGGCATCCGGCAGCAGGAGAAAGGTCATCTTCGTCCCCAGCGGCACCTCGCGCAGATCTGCCTCGACACCTTTGTATTTCATGATCGCATACGGCGGCATGGCGAAAGGCATCAGCTTGCCATCATCCGCCCTGAACTCTCCTTTGCGGAGAATGAAGTCCACATTGACCAGCTCGCCATGGATGCGCCTGGCATCATTGAGCGATGGAAACTCCATCGCATGAGTCAGCAAGGAGGAGGCAAGAAGCAGGGAGCAGAAAAGTCGCATGAGGTTTCGGTTAAATCGGATCACTGAAATTTCACCGCCACCTTTGGCAGCAGCGCCTTGATCTTGGCCTGTGTCTCCGCCGGATAGCCTTTCTGGCGGTCGATGATTTTCAGTTCCTTGAGAAAGCTGAAGCCTTGCAGCAGCGGCAGGCGCTCGTCGGGCATGGCCGGACTGCCGAGTTCGAGGGATTCGAGTTGCGTCATCGTCGCCAGCACCTTCAAATCATCATCCGTAGTGGTCTTGCAATTGGTCAGCGTCAGGCGCTTCAGCGTCTTGATTTCTTTGATGATCGGCAGCGACTCCGATTTGTCGAACCCCTCGCCCAGTTGCAGGTAATCAAGCGGCAGCGCCGTGATGCTCTTCAACGCCGCAGGCGTGGCATGCGCCCCCAGCTCCAGCCCCTTCAGCTTCGTCAGCTTGGCCAGATGCGGCGCGCCGGCATCCGTAAACTTCGCATGCGCCAGGCTGATGCTTTCCAGATTCGGCAGATGCTCGCACAGCTCCTTCAGCCCTTCATCATCAATGCTGCTGCCACGGTGGCTCACCTTCACCAGCTTGGTAAAACCCTCAAATTTCGCATAGGCGCGTCCGGTGATTTTGGTTCCCACAAAGGAGAAAGATTCAAGATCCTTCAGCCCTGCCAGCTGCACCATGCCCGCATCCGTCAGCGAGCCATTGTTCGTAAAGCGCAGGCTCTTGAGCTTCGTTAGCTTCGCGATGTTTGGCATCCACTCATCATTAAACTTGGTGGAGATGACATTCAGCGACTCCAGCGTGCTGATGTGCCCCAGATGCTCAAAGAAGGCCGCGTCATACGGATCCTCCTTGCGGTGGTCATGCGGACCGGTGTTCGGCACAGCCAGATCCACCAGCTTCAGGCTCTGCCCGTCCTCGGTCTTTTCGACCTTGCCCTTGGCCCCTTCCACAATCTTGGCAACGGCTTCGGCATGCGGATCCATCGCAAGGGCGGAAACGCCGGAGGCGATAACAAATAGGCTGATCAATGACAGGGTTGGTTTCATGAAAATGCTTGGTCGGAAGGAATGATGCAGCAGCACAGAATCACACGATCTCACTGACGGGCCCGAGACTGTCCACAAAGGTCTCGGCGTTGATCTCCATCTTCTGCAGCATGGTCACCAGCACGTTGCTCAGGCGGGCCTTGCCGTCCTTGGGCTTGCCGCACAGGCTGCGCCACTCGTCGTAGCTCAGGGTGTAGTCCTCTTTCAGGTGCGGACGGTTGTAGTCGATGTGCTGCCCATGCTTCAGGCCCAGGCCTTTGCCACCCGCCAGCAGGATCGGCAGGTTGCTGTTGCAGTGGCTGTGGCCGTAGCTCATGCCGCTGCCAAAGAGCACCATCGTGCGGTCCAGCAGAGGCTCGTCGCCGTCCTTCACCGCACGCAGCTCATCCAGGAAATGCGCAAACTGCTGCATGATGAAGGCATCGCTCTTCGCCAGTCGGTCCAGCACCACCGGATCTCCATTATGATGAGACAGATTGTGCCTCGCCTGCGTGATCTGGATCTCCGGAATCGCCAGCCCGTTGCCCTCGCTGCCGTTCATGTAGGTCACCACGCGCGTCATGTCCGTGCGCAGCGCCAGCACGATGATGTCAAACATCGTGCGCCAGTACTCTCCGGCCTGCGCCTTGGGCACATCCCGCTGGAAGGGGGCCGCCATGTTTTTTTCCACCACGGGCTTGGGAATGTCCAGCCAGGCATCCAGTCGCTCAGTGCGCTTCTCCACATCACGCACAGCGTGCATGTATTCATCCAGCTTGGTGCGGTCATCCGTTCCCAGGGCCAGTCGCAACGACTTCGCATCATCCAGCACCGAATCCAGCACACTGCGCCGCTTGGTCAGCCGCGCACGCTGCGCCCCGATTCCGCCCGGCTCTTCGCCAAACAGGCGGTTGAAAATGATCTTCGGATTGTCATCCGCCGGCAGCGGCACCCCATCGCGCGAGAAGGCCAGCGTGTTCGAGTTAAACGGCTGCCCCGTGCCCGTGGAGATGGAAAGCTCCAGCGAGTTAAATCGCGTCTGCTGCCCCACCACCTCCGCCATCATCTGGTCGCAGGAGATGGTGTTCTCATACTTGCGCCCACCCTGCGCATCGATCTTCGCCCCCGTCAGCCACGTATCCGCACACACATGCGCCTGCCCCAGTCCGTTCGGATGATGCAGACCGCTGAACACCGTAAAATCCTCCTGATGTTTCGCCAGCGGCTTCAGCGAAGGAGAAAGCTCATAGCCCCGCCCCGCCTTTGTGCACTGCCACGTCATGCCATTCACTCCATTCGGGATGTAAACAAACACACTGCGCCTCGGTTTCGCCGTGGCCGCAGCACTAGCACGCATCGGCACCATCGCATCCAGCAGCGGCAGTGCCATCGTGGTGCCGATGCCACGCAGAAAATGACGGCGGTTAAGTAGCCAGCGTTGGGATTGGATGTTGCTCATGGCGGTTAAGTCTATGTTTGCTGATAAGAAGTCGCGGTCGTTCGGCAGGAATAGCAAAGAAAAGCGTAATAGGTTCCTTCGTGCCCAGGAAGATCATCCTGATTAAGCTGCGCAATGAACTGCATGGTTGTCGAGCACTCAGGGCATTTGGGGTATTCCGAATCCTGCACCCAGCATGGCAGGCCGCCGATTTGCGATGACTTTAGCTCCATGCACCAGTCTGCGGAATGAATTGCCCGCCGTGGAGTCAGAGCGAATGGCACATCTCTCCACGCAGGGGCACCCCATTCGCTTGAAGGATCTGGCAGCCATTCAGGCTTTACTCCCAAGGCATGCGGCACAGCGATGCCCTCATGGTCGATCTTTGAGAAAAATCCTCCGCCGTAGCAGGTGCACGCATGACAAGTAAGGACAAGGAGCCTTGGGCCGGTAAAACCAAGGAAAGAGAATCTCGGGTCAGACAAATCCAAATCGATCATGTGAGAAAGCGAGTTTCCGCACCATGGGCATGCTTGCTCAGTTTTTTGAAATAATTTGGCTGAGGCATCTTCATTTCCCTCGGGGACCTGCGTAATGGCCAAGCACTCTTCATGAAAGAGGTTGCACCGCTTGTCACCAACGACCTTCCAGCCAGCCTCTTCAGCGTACGCAGACGGCGCAACATGCAGTTTCGAAACCCATGCCGGCACCTCAGCATCCCATTTTAGAAATGATTCACGCACAACATCATCACCGATCCAGGCAAGAGCACTCAAAGCGTGATTCGCATTGGCTTGCCCCGCATTCAAGGAAAGTATGATGGCATTTCTTATTTCCGGCTTGGCGCCCCTGAAAGCGATGGCTGGCCAATGATGATCCGCCCTCACAAAGACTCGCAGCATTTCCGTCAGGTCGTAATCTGTCAGCGTCGCCAGTGTTTTGGCGATGTCTTCGGCCAGGTCCACATTTCCGTTGTCAAACGCCTGTGCCGCAGCTTCGGCCAGTCGCGCACCATCTGATGCTGTAAAGGATGCGAACAAATTCTCACAACTCACAGGCGATGGAGCGTAAGCGATCAATGGATCATACCTGCGCCGTGACAGCATGATGATCGCGATTTCAACGGGATCGGTCACACCTTCGTATAGATTCACAGTCCGGCGATTGAGCCTGATATACTCCTCGCGTTCTTTTTTTCTGATCGCTCCAAGACAGGGTGCACACAGACCACCATTCGCAGCCGCAGTCGCGGGCAAAACGGTGTTTCCGCAGGCCGGATTGGTGCATGGAATGCGCTCTGACATGATCAACGTTTCAAAAACAGCGGACTGGTGGCAAGAGTTTCAATCAGCGACGCGAGCTTGTAATCCCCCGCCTTGGATTCTTCCACGATGCGCTTCAGCTCATCGCGGTCCGAGAAGGTCATGCCCCGGCGCAGCGCGTACGTCGCCAGCTTGTCAGTCACCGCAGCGGCAAATTTGTCCAGATCATCCAGCAGCAGATGCTTCAGCGCCACCGAGTCGGCAAACGTGCGCCCGTCAGGCAGCACTCCGCTCGGGTCCAGCGTGGGGTTGTCTCCCACTCCGTCCTTGATCGTCTCCACCGTGCGCCAGCGGCCGATGGCGTCGTAGTTGTCAAAGGCGATGCCCAGCGGGTCGATCTTGTTGTGGCACGCGGTGCAGTTTGGGTCTGAGCGGTGCAGTTCCAGTTTCTCGCGCACCGTCGTCTTCTTTGCCTTCGCATCCGGCGTGCTCAGCGCAGGCACATTGGCTGGCGGTGGTGGTGGTGGCCTCCCGATGATCGACTCCAGCATCCACACTCCGCGATGCACCGGCCGGTGCCGCGTGCCGTCTGAGCTCAGGCTCAGCACAGACGCCTGCGTCAGCAGCCCGCCACGGTGATGCTCCGGCTTCAGCACGATCCGCTGCATCTGATCCCCACGAATGCCCTCGATGCCATAGTGCATCGCCAGACGCTCGTTCATCATTGTCCAGTCGGAGTCCAGAAAGTCACGCAGACTGCCGTTGCGTTTCAGCACTTCGCCAAAAAAGCCCAGCGTCTCCGCCACCATGCTCTGCTCCAGGTTCTCGTCATAGTCAGGGTACAGCTCCTTGTCCGGTGGAAACATCCCCACCTTGCGCAGTTGCAGCCACTGACGCGGAAAGCTCACGGCAAAGGCCTCCGCCTTCGGATCTGCCAGCATGCGCTTCACCTCCGCCCCCAGCGTCTTCGCCTCTTGCAGCTTGCCCTGCTTCGCCAGCTCCAGCAGACCCTCGTCCGGCATGGAGCTCCACAGGAAATAGGAAAGCCGGGAGGCGAGCTCGTAGTCGCTCAGCTTGGGCGCAGCCTTGGCCGCATCTCCTTCTTCCAGATACAGAAAGCTCTTCGCACACAGCACGGCGATCAGGCCGTTCTTCACCGCCACCTCAAACGGATCCCCCAGCTCCAGCGACTTCTGCACCGGCTTCATCAGCCGCTCGATCTCCTTCGCCTGCACCGGACGGCGCCACGCACGCGTGGCAAACTTCGTCAAAATCTCACGCGCATCCTTGCTCACAAAGATCTTCTGATGCGCCTGCGTCGGCCACGAATCCACGATCGGCCCGTCCCACTCCACCTTGTCAATGATCAGCGTCGGCTGGATCGGCTTGAAGTCATCATCCGTCAGCTTCAGCTGCCACGGCACGCGGCTGCGCGTGGTGGTGAAGGCATTGGGTGTGCCGCTGTGGCGCGAGCGTCTTCCTTCCGGATTCGGCCCCGGCACCGAGTTGATGATCCGCACCGGATACTTGCCCGCCACCAGATGCACCCGCGCCTCCACCGTGATGGGCTTGTCCTCCGGTGCATCCACATCCTGCTCGATCAGTGTGGTGTTGATGCTGGACATGTACACCTTCAGGCGTGGCGCACGTCCGCCCTCAGGCCGCAGCCCGCTCAGCTTCAGCCGCAGGATATAGTCGCCCGTGTTCTTGATCTCGATGTTCCAGCTGTCTGTCGTGTAGTTCCTCGGCACGATCTCGATGCGCACCTTGTCTGCGATGCCACGCGCCTCATATTCCTCCTTGAAGCCCTTCCACCGCATGTCAAAGGCCTCCCAGCGGATCACCTCGCGCTTGGGCTCTGGTCGGATCGAGAGCGCCTCGTCCAGAATCGCATCCGCTGCGCTCAAATACTTCTCCACATGCGCGGGAGAGGGCGTCAGCACCGACCCGATGCGTTCAAATCCCTTCCAGTCTGGATCTTCCGGCAGGCCGCTCGGCGCTTTCACATCAAAGTTCACCCCCAGCAGGTCGCGGATCGTGTTGGCATACTCATCACGCGTCAGCTTGCGAAAGGCCACCCGCTCACCCGCCGAGGACTGGCGTGCCGTTTCCGCTTCACGCAGTTGCAGCAGGATCCAGTCTGCCACCTTGGAAATCTCCTCCGGTTTCGGCCTCGCCTCATCCTCCGGCGGCATGTCACCGGAGTTGATGCGGCTCATGATCTCCTCCCAGTGCCCCATGATCTTCGGCGACTGCAGATCCACGATCAGGTTGTCCACCCGCAGATCCCCCTTCTGCTTTTTGGCATCATGGCAGCGGTTGCAGTGCTGCTCAAAGAAAGGCCGCACCAGGCCGTTCAGATCACGCGATTCAGCCCCCACGGCGGGGTGGGTGGCTATCAGGGCGGAGGCAGTCAGCGCAGGAAGCAGGAGTCGGGTCATTGATCTTCTGTTCAAACGATGGCCGCAGCGGCTTTGTGCACCGCCCCCGAATCTTCGGGGGCGTCGCCTCTCTCAGAACACACTGGCAGCACAGCTCCAGCCTCGCTAGGCTTGCACATCATGCGGCCTTTTCTCCATCCATGCCTGGCTGTCCTCCTTCTTTGGAGCAGGCTGGCTTGCGCAGATGTCCCGGCCTGGATCCCCGGCATGCACGCTCTGGCCGCTGAGCAGCACGCATTGCAGGAAAAGCTCGCCTCCATGCCTCCCGCACCAGAGGTCCAGCTCACCCAGCGCCTCGGCTGGCATAGCGACTACTCATCCTCTCCCGACACCGCCGAGTGGGTGGAGCTGAATCTCGGTCAGGCCCAGAAAATCGACTCTGTGGTCCTCATCGCACCACCGCCCAATGGCGCATCCGTCGGCAGAGGCTACGGCTTCCCCCTGCGCTTTTACGTCGAGCTTCTCGAAGAGGGAGAGGACAATGAGCGCACCATCATCGCCGACTACACCGGCGCCGATTTCCCCAATCCCGGCCTCCTCCCCGTGGTCATCCCAGCAGGGGGCCGCATGGCTCAGAAGGTACGCGTCACCGCCACGCGGCTCTACACCACCGGCAGTCGCTGCTTCTGCGCCCTCGGAGAGGTCATGCTCCTGCAGGATGGTCAGAATCTGGGCGCACGCCTAGAGGCGCTCGGCCCCCCCGCCGTTCGCGCCAGCAGCAGCCAGGGCACACGCCCGGACTGGGGCCGGATCAATCTCGTCGATGGCCACACCGTCCTCGGCCCACCTCTCGGCTCCCGCCCCAGCCCCACGCTTGGCTTTCGCAGCGTGCCCACCAGCGAGGGCCGCCCTCACCTCAATCCCTGGGTCGAGGTGGATCTCGGCACCGTTCAGCCCATCGATGAAATCCGCTTCTTCCCTGCTCATCCGCCCCAGTTTTCTCACAGCCACGGCTACGGCTTTCCAGTCAGCTATCAGATCGAGTTGCGCGAAGATGAAAATGACGAGCCTCGGATTCTTCCTGCTCCTCAATCCGGCAGCTACAATGCCCTGCCTGGAGACAATGTCGTGACGGTTGTCGGCGCGCACCGCGCACGCTTCGCACGCCTTCAGGTCCTCGATCCACATGTTAGCAATGGAGCCGTCGTCCTCGCCATGGCGGAGATGCAGGTCTGGTCCTCCGGCAGAAACATCGCCCTCGGCTGCGATGTCAATTCCCCCGACTCCACCGAGCGGGACGGCTGGTCCCGCAAAGCCCTCGTGGACGGCTACGCCAGCAGCGCAGACATTGTGGACTGGCCCGGCTGGCTCGCAGCATTGTCTCTGCGCCGCGAGTTGCAGCATCAGCTGGGCTTGATCGAGCAAAAGCGTGAATCCATCGCCCGCTACTGGCAGCGCATCGTCCTGGGGCTGCTCAGTGGAGTGGTCCTGGCAGGCGTCATCGCCCTGCTCATCTGGTTGCAGCGCCAGCGGCAAGCACGCCGCCAGGAGCTCGAGCGTCTGCGAGAGCGCATCGCTCAGGATCTTCACGACGAGATCGGCAGCAGCCTCGGCAGCATCGCACTCATCGCGCAGGACATCCTGGCGGATGGCGGCCAGAGCGGGCAGGCGCGCGCAGACCTGACCGAGATCAAAGTCATCGCGGATGAAACGGTGGACGCCATGCGCGACATCACGCGCCTCATGCAGAGCCAGCGCTACGGCACCGACGACCTGCCCACGCTTCTGCGAGAGACCGCCGCCCGCATGCTGCGCGGCATCTCCCACACGCTTGATCTCGACGAGCATGCGCAAACCCGCCTCTTGGCCGTGGACCGTCAGCGCGACCTCATGCTCATGTTCAAGGAGTCGCTGTACAATATCACCCGCCACGCCGCCGCCACGCAGGTCCACATCACCCTCTCACAGACACACCACGATCTCATTCTCACCGTCCGCGACAACGGCCACGGCTTTGACACCACCATTCCCACCACCGGCATGGGCCTCACAAACCTCCACCGCCGTGCCGCCAAACACCACGGCCGCACCGAAATCACCTCCTCCCCCCAGGGCACCATTTTCACACTCTCCCTGCCGCTGCATGCCTGACACCATCCATCTCTGGATCATCGAAGACCACAAGACCTACGGCGAGCGCCTCGCACGCGCCTTGAACCGCATCGATGGCATCGCCTGCACGCAGCGCTTCACAGCCTGTGAGGACGCCTTTGCCGCCCTCGGCAGCGAGCCCGTACCACAGGTGCTGTTGCTGGATGTGGGCCTGCCCGGCATGAATGGCATTGATGGCATCACACGGCTGCGCCAGCTCGCACCGGCGGCCGCCATCGTCATCCTCACGGTGTTTGAGGAGGATGACAAAATCTTCCGCGCCATCTGTGCAGGTGCCGCCGGCTACCTTCTCAAAACATCCAGCACCGACGACATTGCCGCCGCCATTCGCAGTGCTGCCGCCGGTGGCTCGCCCATCAATCCCCACATCGCCCGCCGCGTCCTGGAAATGTTCTCCAAGGCCAACATGCCTCAAAAGGACTACGGCCTCACACCACGGGAGCTGGACATTCTCAAGCTGCTCGTGGATGGCAGCACCATCAAAGACGCCGCCGCACAGCTCGGCATCGGTTACTACACGGCCGATGAATACATCCGCAGCGTCTATGTAAAGCTCCAGGTCCGCAGCCGCGGCAGCGCCATCGCCAAGGCCGTGAAAGAGGGCCTGGTGTAGAGAGGCTCTGCCTCAATCCTCCTCTTCCTCATGCTCCTACTCTTCCTCCCTGTAGGCATCCAGACACCTGAATGAGGGAGGCGGAGTAGAAGGAAGAGAAAGATTTTATCCTCCACTACTTCAAATACGGCCCCACCACTTCCTTCCAGATCGCATAGCCCTTCGCATTCATATGCAGCTGGTCCGAGACAAAGATGTCCGGCTTCGGCAGGCCGTCCGCACCGAGCATGTGCGGGCACACATTGATAAACTGCATTCGCGGATCGGTCTTCGTATAGGCCTCTATCAATGAGCTGGCCTCACGCATCTGTGGCATCATCTTCCAGCGGCTCGGGTTCGGCGCATTCGAGATGTAGGTGATCCGGCACTCCGGCAGCGCTGCATGCACCTTGGCCACAAAGGCTTGAAAGTCCTTCAACACCCGCTGCGGCGTTTTGCCCGCTGAGATATCATTGCTCCCTGCATACATCACCACCAGCCTCGGCTTGTACTTGATCACGGTCAGGTGCGCGTAGTTGAAGGAATCAAACACCTCGGAGCCGCCAAATCCCCGGTTCATCACCGGCAGGTCTGGAAAGTCAGCCTCCAGAGTCACCCACTTGCGGATGCTGGAGCTTCCGGTGAAGACGATCGGATTCTCCGGCGGTGCCTTCTGCTTGTCCAGCTTGCCAAAAGCCAGGATCTCCTTCTGCCAGCGGATCGCGGAGGTCACCACATCGTAACCCGCCTCGCTGAAGTGCAGCTTGTCCTCCACATACAGCTCAGGCCGCGGCTTGCCATCCGCCCCCAGCATCAAGGAAAAGGTCTCAATGAAATCCACCCCCTGCTTCGCGCAGGCTTTGGCGATGAGTGCGTTCGCCTTCTTCACCTGCTCCACCTCGTCCCAGCGTGCCGGCGAAGGCGGGATCGAGATGAAGGCCACCGGCGTCCCCGGCAGTCCCTCACGCACCTTGTTCACAAAGGCCTCAAAGGACGCCAGCACCTCCTCCGGTGTGCGCCCCGCATGCAGGTCATTGCCTCCGGCATTCAGGTAGATCTGGCGCGGATGGTACTTGATCACGCACCGGTCCACGAAATGCACCAAATCGCTGATCTGCGACCCGCCAAGGCCCCGGTTCAGCACCGGCGTTTTCTTGAACCTCTCCTGCAGCGACTCCCAGCGCCGTATGTTCGACGCCCCGACAAAGAGCACCGGAGCCTTTGGCGGTGCCTTGGCGGCATCCGCTGCCTCAAAGGCCTGGATGGCTTTTTCAAAGCGTGCCGGGTCGGCTGGCCGCAGGGCCAGCGCCAGGGAACAATTCAGAAACAGAAAAAGCAGGGTAAATTGACGATAATTCATGGCGGCATGGCAAACGTTGTGCGTTGTGGGACTCATGCAACCTTTGCTGACCAGCCTGAAACGCAAATTTGCCCGCAAACCCGCCGCCGTCTCCCACACCCGCGCGTCTGCCCAGAGCGATTCTCCCCTCCCGGTGTCTTTTGAGATCAATGGAGAGCCCCTCTCCCCCGGCGTCACCCTTTTGGGGGAGAGCACCCGCTTCGTCGTCCACTCACGGCACGCCATCGCCATGGACCTCTGCCTCTACGATCCCAAAGACGCCTCCCGCGAGACCGCCCGCATCCGCATGGAGCGCACCGAGTGCGATCTCTGGCACGCCACCGTGCGTGGGGTGCGCCCCGGCACCCTCTACGGCTACCGTGCCCACGGCCCCTGGCTCCCGCAAAACGCCATGCGCTTCAATGCTAAAAAGCTCATGCTCGACCCCTACGCCCGCGCCATCCATGGCAAACCGGACGAGGCAGACCACATGCGCACCCTGCCTGACCCACGCCACTCCCAAGGCCGCTTTGACAACGGGGCCAACGCCCTCAAAAGCGTGGTCGTCGATGAATCCTTCGACTGGTCCGGCGACACCAGACCGCGCATCCCGTGGCGGGACACCGTCATCTGCGAGCTGCATGTCAAAGGCTTCACCCAGACGCACACCTCCATCCCTGCCGCACTGCGCGGCACCTATGCCGGCCTCGCCCATCCCTCCGTCACTTCCTACCTGCGCCAGCTCGGCATCACCAGCGTACAGCTTCTCCCGGTGCACCAGCATCTGGACGATGGATTCCTCCTCGGCCGAGATCTCACCAACTACTGGGGCTACAACACCATCGGCTTCTTCGCCCCTCACAATTGTTACGCCGCCGCCAAAGATCCCCAGGAGCAGGTGCGCGAGTTCAAGTCCATGGTCAAAGCCCTCCACGCCGCAGGCATCGAGGTCATCCTCGATGTGGTTTACAACCACACCGCTGAGGGCAATGAATACGGCCCCTCATTGGTCTTCCGCGGTCTGGATGACCACAGCTACTACCGCCATCATTTCGGCGAAAACGGCGCCGACTACGTCAACGTCACCGGTTGTGGCAATTCCGTGGACTCCGCCAGCCAGCCAGTCCTCCGTCTGATCCTCGACAGCCTGCGCTACTGGGTCACCGAGATGCATGTGGACGGCTTCCGTTTTGACCTCGCCGTGACCGTGGCGCGGGATGAAAAAGACGACTTCAACCGCCAGTCCCCCTTCCTCAGCGCCGTGGCGCAGGACCCTGTGCTCTCTCGGGTCAAGCTCATCGCCGAAGCCTGGGACATCTCCCGCATGGACAGCTATCAGGTCGGCAACTTCCCCGAACCCTGGCGCGAGCTGAATGGCAAATACCGCGACACCGTACGCAGTTGGTGGCGCGGAGACAGCGGAGCCACCGCCGAATTCGCCAAGCGCCTCTGCGGCAGCCAGGACGTCTTCGGCTGGAATCAGCGCCCGCCCCTGGCCAGCATCAATTTTCTCACCTCTCACGACGGCTTCACCCTGCTGGACCTCGTCAGCTACACGGAGAAGCACAATGAAGCCAACAAGGAGGACAACCGCGATGGCGACAGCAACAACCACAGCTGCAACTGCGGCGTGGAAGGCCCCACCACCGATCCCGCAGTGCTGCAGACCCGCGCCCGCCTCCGTCGTGGCCTCATCGCCACCATGATGTGCTCCCTCGGCGTCCCCTTCATCACCGCTGGCGACGAGCGCGGCCGCACGCAAAAGGGAAACAACAACGCCTACTGCCAGGACAACGAAATCAGCTGGATCGACTGGAGCACCTGCGATGACGACATGCTCCACTTCACCCGCCAGATCACCGCTTTCCGGCGCAGCCACGATATCTTCCGCCGCTCCGCCTACTACGACGGCAAGCTCAACCCCACCACCGGCCTCCGGGACGTGACCTGGCTGGAAAACGACGGCACCCTCCTCCATCACGAGGAGTGGCATCAGGAAACCCGCCGCTGCTTTGGCGCTCTGATGGGCTCATCTTCAGACTCCTCCAGCACCCTCCTCCTCATCTTCAACAACAGCGCCGAGCCCGAGCCCTTCCTCCTGCCGGGGGATGACAGCATTGTCTGGTCCCTCGTCTTCGACACCGCCATGTGTCCCTCTTTCCCAGCCAAACCCCACCCCGGCCTCGCAGGAGGAGGCTCATACAACCTTCAAGCCCAAGGAGTTGTATGCCTTACCCTGGCCTCAGGAGACCGCGAGACGCTTGAGCCTAAAATGTAAGCCGTCACCTTGGTCTGACAGCCGCCCGCCCCGGGTAGATTTAGGCCTCCCACCGCCTCCCTAAATATCGATAGCTCAAGTTTGCCCAATCGTTTTATGGTGTTTATAGTTTATGTAAATGCCGCCAATGCGTGTTGCCCTGCCAGCCCCGCTCCGCGCCCTTCTATCCAGGGGCGCTGGCTCCACCGTGGTCTCGGGCTTCCTCGTGGTGGCAGTCATGACAATGGTCGGCAAGATCGTCGCCTTCGCCAAAGACGCCGTCGTCGCCGCCAAGCTCGGCACCGCTGACGATCTGGACAGCTACATGCTCGTTTTCGGCTTTCTGACTTTCGTCATCAGCGTGCTGACCAGTGGCCTGCCTGAAGCCCTGGTCCCGGCCTATGCCGAACTGCGCGAGCACCGTGGCCTGCGCAGGGCCTATCGCCTCGGCGCGCAGTGTGTGTTTTTCCAGCTGGGTATCCTGCTCGCATGCAGCCTCCTGCTGGCTCTGGCAGCACCGTGGGCGGTAGGATGGGCCACCAAGGGCTTCAGCCCCGCCAAGCAGAAACTCGCCGTGGAGCTGCTGCGTGGTCTCCTGCCGTTTTTTATCTGCTACGGCGTGGCCCTGAATATCGGCGCATGGCTGCGCGCGGGCAAAACCTTCATGCTCGCGGCATCGACTCCCATGCTCGTCCCCGCCGGCATCATCACCTCTCTGTTGCTCGCTGGGGACAGGGTCAATGCCTGGACGCTCGTCTCTGGCACCGTCTGGGGGGCTGCCGCGCATCTCGGTGTTCTGCTGGCGGCCGTCGTGCGTCAGTTGCCTCGCCGCCAGTACTGGTGGCGCAGCCTGCTGCGTCATTGGGAGCCCAGCCTGCGTGTGGTGCTGCGAAATGCCCTGCCCTTTCTGATGGGCGGCATCGCCTTTGGCAGCGCCAGTGTGGTGGATCAGACCATGGCCGCCTGGCTCACCGCCGGCTCCGTGGCCGTGCTCGGCTACTCGGACAAGCTCTGCACCATCGTGCTCTCCATCACCGCTGGCCCCGCCTCGGACGTGCTGTTCCCCCATTTTGCCGAACTCGTGGCCCAGCGGGACTGGGGTGGGCTGCGCAGGCGCTTCTTCACCAGCGCGGGTCTTATCGCCCTGGCCTCGCTGCCCATGACGCTCGCACTCAGCTTTCTGGCTCCGTGGATTGTGCGCATCCTCTTTGAGCGTGGTGCCTTCGGCCCGCAGGACACTCTTCGTGTGGCCGAAGTGCTGCGCTACGCCGCATTCCAGATCCCCTTCTACATCTTCGGCATCGTCGCTGCGCGCGTGGCGGTCTCGCTGCAGGCATCGCGCTACATGCTTGGCATTGCCTTCAGTGCTCTGGCCTTGAATGCCTCGCTCAACTGGCTGCTCATGCGCCACATGGGCGCGGCGGGCATCGCCCTCTCCACCACCCTCGTCCATTTCATCTGCGCCATCGCCACCTGCCTCGTCTGCCTCACCGTCATTCGCAGAAAGGAGGCTGCATGAGCCCCGCTCCCGCCATGCACATGCCGCCAGCCTTCGTCAGGGCGGCAGAAAAAAGCCGCGAGCGCATGACCCGCCTGCTCATCCTCTGCTCCCTGGCCCTGCTGGTCCCCACGATGACGAAATATCTCCCCTGGGCGGACAGCGTCGGGGTGCTGCCCTTCAAGCCGCGGGACTACACCCTCCTCACAGTGGCCGCTGTCAGCTTCATGGTCATGTTCAACAGGCCCAGCATCTGCCCGCCTGCCTTCCTGATGCTCATCGTGCCGCTCCTCCGCGTGCTGGACGCCACCTTTCTGCAGCGTTTCACCATCACCGCTCTCGGAGATCACAGCATTGTGGTGATGTCCCTGATCTCCAATTTCCTCGTCACTTTCACCACGGTCCTGTGCCTTTCTTCAGAGCCCTGGCGTCGCGTGGCCATCTGGGTGGGCGTGTGCACCGCTCTCTTCTCGGCTGCCGGTGTTTATTATGAGTTTCTTGGCTTCCGCGCCTTCACGCGCATTCCCGGCCGCATGGCTGGATACTCCACAGACCCAAATGACCCGCCGATCATCATCAGCCTCATGCTCAGCGCCGTCTTCACGCTGAACCCGCGTTTCTGGTGGAACATGGTGCTCGTGGGCGTGGTCACCCCCGCCATCGCGCTCACGCTCAGCCGCAGCGGCATGGCCGTCTTTTCCTGTCTCATGTTCTGCTACATCCTGGCCAATTTGCGCCAGCACTTCATGGGCATGCTCATCGCCGCCGCCGTCAGCATCCCGCTCGCCATTGGCGGCGTCACCATCCTGGCCCAGACCTCCACCAAGGACGGTCTCATGACCAACAAGGACACGACCGACCGCCTCAAGGCCATCTACGAGCTCGACTTTGAACGCATCAAATCTCCCGAACGCGGCAAGGACCTGCAGGATGGCTGGGAGGCCGCAGGCAAAAAACCCCTCTGGGGCCACGGCACCGGTGCAGGCACCAGCGTCTGGAAACCGCACAATCAAATTGTCGCCCTCTGGATCGACATCGGCATCCCCGGCGTGCTGCTCTACATCGGCGGTCTGGCGCTGCTCACCTTCCGCTGCCTCACCATGGGCCTGCGCGGGGCCTACTGTCTCGTACCCCTTTGGTTGTTTATTCCTTGCAGCCAGATCCTCGTCGAATCCCCGCACTACTGGTTTGCCGCCGCCGTCTGCAGCAATCTCGTTTTCGCTGGCCGCTTCCGCCTCGTGCTCAAAGCCCCCTCCAAACCGCAGACCACCCCGCACGCTCCTCTGCCGCAGTCATGAAGATCACCTTCATCATCCGCGATCTCGGCCACGGCGGTGCTCAGCGCCAGCTCGTGCTGCTTGCGGGTGGACTGGTGCAGCAGGGCCACGAGGTCAGCGTGCTGCACTTCTACGGCGGCCCCTTTCGTGACGAACTTGAGTCCGCAGGCGCACGCACCGTCTGCATCGGCAAAAAAAGCCGCTGGGATCTCGCGGGTTTCTTCATCCGCCTCGTCAAAGCAGCACGCAGCATCCGCCCCGAGGTGCTGCACGGCTACCTCGCCGAATCCAACCTCATGGCGCTGTTTTTGAAGCCCTTCTGCGGCTTCCCCCGCGTGGTGTGGGGTGTTCGCGACTCCCAGACAGACGCTCATCTCTGGGGCGTCCTCGGCAGGGCCAGCTTCCGCCTGAACTGCCTGCTCGCACGCTTCGCCGATGTCATCATCTGCAACTCCCAGGCCGGGCGCGACTACTACGCCGCACGCGGCTATCCGCAGGCCAAGATGCACGTCGTGCCCAACGGCATCGACACCGAGAAGTTCCAGCCGCAGCCGCGCACGCCTTCAGCCCTGCCCACCTTCGGCCTCGTGGGCCGCATGAACCCGATGAAGGACATCGCCACCTTCCTGCGCGCGGCGGCTCTCGTCCCTCATGCGCAGTTCATCATCGTTGGTTCTGGAGATGCCGCCTACGAGCAGCAGATGCGCAGCCTTGCCACGAGTCTGGGACTCGACGACCGCCTCACCTGGCTGCCCGCGCAGAAGGACATGCCCGCCATCTACGCCAGGCTCGACTGCCTCGTTAACTCCAGCGCCTTTGGCGAAGGCTTCTCCAACGTCATCGGCGAGGCCATGGCCTGCGGCGTCCCCTGCATCGCTAGCGATGTGGGAGACAGCGCCTGGATCATCGGCGAAAAATCCCGCATCTTCCCTGTGGGCGACCACACAGCACTCGCACAGTGCATGCGTTCCTTTACGCCCCACGATCCACGCCAGCGCATCGTGGACGAGTTCAGCATCTCAAAGCTCATCCAACGCACCAGCCGCCTGCTCTCAAAGAAAGTCCTCTGGCTCACCACCGGCCTCGGCAGCGGTGGTGCTGAGATGATGCTGGCGCAGCTCATTCGTGGCCTCCCGCAGTTCCAGCACAGTGTCATCTCGCTCACCTCTGGCGGCAAACACGCCACCGCATTGCGCGAAGGCGGCTACGAAGTCCACAGCCTCGACATGCCCGCCGGCAAGCCCACGCTCGCCTCCCTCTGGCGTCTCTTCCGCATCGTCCACCAGACTAGGGCTGATGTTCTCATGGGCTGGATGTACCACGGCTGCTTTGCCGCCGTGCTCGCACGCTTCATGCATTTCAAAAGCGTGCCCGTCATCTGGAACGTGCGCCAAAGCCTCTACGATCTGAAGCACGAAAAGCGCGGCTCCGCGCTCGTCATCCGCGCGCTGGCATCGCTGTCCTGGCTGCCCGCACGCATCACCTACAACACGCAGACCGGCGCACGCCAGCACGAGTCTCTGGGCTACCGCGCGTCCAAAACCCAGCTCATCCCCAACGGCTTTGACCTCGGCAAATGGCAGCCGGGCACACCCGTCCCCGGACGCATCGGCCGCTTTGGCCGCAACGCACCCATGAAGGACTACGCCACCTTCATCGCTGCCGCTAAAATCATCGCGGAGAAAAAGCCGGGCACCGAGTTCATCATCGTCGGCGCTGGCACCGAAGAACTCGAGGTGCCCGCCTGCATCCAGATCCTCGGCGAGCGCCACGACCTGCCCGAGCTCACCGCCTCTCTCAACATCGCCGTCTCCTCCTCCGCTTTTGGCGAAGGCTTTCCCAACGTCGTCGGCGAGGCCATGGCCTGCTCCGTTCCCGTCGTCGCCACAGACATCGGCGACACCCGCTGGGTGACGGGAGACACCGGCCATCTCGTGCCGCCGGGAGATCCCGCAGCGCTTGCTCAGGCTTGCATTGATGTTCTCGACTCCGGCCTCCTCCACGATCCCGGCTCCCGCACACGCATCGCGCAGCACTTCTCCATCGAGAGCGTTTTGCAAAAATTCGCCTCCCTGCTGGACTCACCTCACTCGGCTTCAGTAGCATCGGCAGCTCGCCCCTCTTCCGCTCTCGCCTCTCCCCTTCCTCATTCCTGACCATGTGCGGCATCGCTGGCTTCTTCAATCCTCCCTCAGCGTGCCCTTCGCACGAGATGAACGCCATCGTCACCGCCATGACGGACGCCATCATCCTGCGAGGCCCCGATGACTCCGGTGCCTGGGTGGACTCCTCCAGCGGCATTGCACTCGGCCATCGCCGCCTCTCCATTCTCGATCTCTCGCCTCTGGGCCATCAGCCCATGACCAGCGCCGACGGCCGCTTCGTCATCGTCTTCAATGGCGAGATCTACAACTTCCAGGACCTCCGCGCCGAACTCGAACCCCTCGGCCACACCTGGCGCGGCCACTCAGATACCGAGATCATGCTCGCCGCCTTCCGTCAGTGGGGCGTGGTGGAGGCCACCAAGCGCTTCAACGGCATGTTTGCCTACGCCGTGTGGGACAAGCAGGAGCGCGTGCTGCACCTGGCCCGCGACCGCATGGGGGAAAAGCCGCTCTACTACGGCTGGATCGGCGAGACCTTTGTCTTCGCCTCCGAGCTCAAAGCCCTGCGCCGCTTCCCCGGCTTCAATGCCGCCATCGATCGCGAGGCCCTCACCTCCCTCCTCCGCTTCAACTACATCCCAGATCCCCTCTGCATCTACCAGGGCTTTAAAAAGCTGCCCCCTGCCGCGATGCTTAGTTTGCAGGCCCCCTCCGATCATCCACAACCCGGCTATTATTGGAGCCTGCCGCATGCCGTGGAGCGCGGCCTTGACAATCCCTTCAAGGGCACCGAAGCCGAAGCCATCGACACCTTTGAGTCCATGCTCAAAAAAGCCGTGGGCATGCGCATGGTCTCCGATGTGCCTCTGGGCGCCTTCCTCAGCGGCGGCATCGACTCCTCGCTCATCGTGGCGATGATGCAGTCGCAGAGCGCCCGCCCCGTGCGCACATTCACCATCGGCTTCCACGAAAAGCAGTACAACGAGGCCGAAGTCGCCAAGAGCGTGGCCAAGCATCTCGGCACCGAGCACACCGAAATGTACGTCACCGGCGAGGACGCACTCAATGTCATCCCGCAGCTCCCCGCACTCTACGACGAGCCCTTCGCCGACTACTCGCAGATCCCCACCCACCTCGTCTGCAAGATGGCCCGCCAGCACGTCACCGTCGCTCTCAGTGGCGATGCGGGCGATGAACTCTTCGGCGGCTACGAGCGCTACGCCATGGGCCGCAGCCTCTGGAATAAATTCGCCTGGATGCCCCCGCCGCTGAAGAAGTTGACCGCCGCCGCATTCACCGCAGTCCCTCCCGGCCCGCTCAACGCCCTCGGCTCCAAAGTCCTCCCCAGAAGCAAGCGCCATATCCCCGTGGGAGACAAGCTCCACAAGCTCGCCGAAGTCGTCGCCGCGCCCGGCATGGAGTCGCTCTATCTCACGATCATGTCCTACTGGAAAAAGCCCACGGACATCGTCATCGATGGCAGGGACCCCGTCACCGCCATCACCAACACCAAGGCATGGCCACGCGTGAGCGACTTCACCCATCGCATGATGTACCTCGACATGGAGACCTACCTCCCCGGAGACATCCTCGTCAAAGTGGACCGCGCCGCCATGGGCGTCAGCCTGGAGGGCCGCATTCCTCTCCTAGACACCGACCTCATCGAGTTCGCCTGGCGCATCCCGTATTCCATGAAAGTCCGCGACGGCAAAGGCAAATGGCTCATGCGTGAGACGCTCTATCGCCATGTGCCCAAGGCCCTGATCGACCGCCCCAAACAGGGCTTCGGCATCCCGCTGGAAATCTGGCTGCGCGGCCCCCTGCGCGAATGGGCCGAAGACCTCCTCTCCGAATCCCGCCTCAAACGCGAAGGCTTCTTCCACCCCGCCCCCATCCGCCAGAAATGGCAGGAACACCTCAGCGGCACCCGCAACTGGCACTTCTACCTCTGGGACATCCTCATGTTTCAGGCGTGGCTCCAGGCGCAGAAGACTCTGTAAAGTGGTCCGCACAGTCCCCTGTGCGGCGCTCCGCTAACGCGAGTCACCCCTTGTCAGACAGAAGCATTTTTATGTGCCGTCTTTTTCTGGGAAGTGAATCAGGAGACTCTGTCGAACTGCACAGAGGACTGTGCGGACCACTCTCTCACGTAAACCTCCTCAACCTCTCCCTCACCCACCTCATTGACGGTTTCTCGATCCACACCGAAATCACCCACGCCAGCAGCACCATCGCCACCGTCGTCACTCCCAGCCTCACCCACGCCGACTGAGTCACCGCTCCCAGCGCATCCAGCAGCACCAGCCCGATGTTCTGATGAATCAAATACAGCGGGTACGAGATCGCCCCCAGAAACACCAGCGGCCGCGCATTCAGAAAAGGCAGCCAGCCCGTCGTTGCCAGATGCAGCAGCAGCGCAAAGCCCAGCACCAGCGGGAAATGCAGCGGAAACGCCGCCTTCCACCATGCCAGCCCCCCGCACACCAGCAGCACCAGCGTATGCCCCACGCTCCACGCCCGCCTGCGGTGTGCATCATACAAGATCATCCCCACGCCAAAGAGATGAATATAATCAAGGCTCGTCACCGCCTTGATCTTCCCCGTCAGCCGGTACACCAGCGACTCCGGCTGCCCATGCGTCAAAACCCAGTGCGCCCCGGCAGCCGCAGCCAGCCACAGCAGCAGCACCGGCACCGTGAGCTTCTTGAATGCCCCCAGCTGATGCAGCACCAGCATCGCCACATAAAACAGCAGCTCAAACTCCAGCGACCAGTACACACCATCGATCATGTTCGCCCGTAGAAAACGCGGTAGCAGCGGGATGTTCCAAAGCGCATCCCGCGCACTCACCTCCATCCCCTGCAGGCCATAGCGTGAAGTCACCAGCAGCGTGATCAGCGCACAGGCCCAGAAAGTAGGATACAGCCTCGAAAAGCGCCCCACCACAAAGCTCGCCGCCGATTTGGCGCGATCCAGCGTCATGAAAATCACAAAGCCGCTGATCATGAAAAACAGATCCACCCCCAGGCCCCCATACGGAAATCCAAATGGCGGATCATACAGATGAAATGTCCAGTTCTTCGCGATGCCGCTGGTGAAATGAAACAGCAGCACCGCCATCGCCGCGATACCGCGTAGAGCATCCAGTTCAGCAATTCTTAAAGTGGGATTGATCGACTTCATGGCAGGGCGGAGGGCAGCTTCAGCACAGGGGTCAGTTCTCGGGTCAGCGCCACATACCCGGCCTTCGACAGATGCAGATGATCCTCCAGGTACAGTTGCAGCTTCTGGTTCCCATCCGCCTCCAGAAAAGCCGCTGAGAAATCATGAAACTCCACCTGCTGGCTGCCATGCAGCTTCTTCAGCCGCGCATTGATCTCGCCAATCCATGGGCGAATCGGCGAGGCCGCCTCATACACCGGCAGCAGCCCCAGCAGCACTATCCTCGCCCCCGGCTGCACCGCATGAATCCGCTCCACGATCGTCTCAATCCCGCGCGCCGTATCCACCGCGCTGAAATGCCGCCAGTAGTTGTTGATGCCGATCATGAGCACCACCGTCTCCGGCGCAGGTCCGTCTAGAATCCCCTGCTCCAGCCGCCACAGCACATGCTGCGGTCCCTCCCCGCCAATCCCAAAATTCAACGCCTTCGCGGGCGCGATGCGTGACTCCCACAGCCCCTTGTCCCAGCTCTCCGTCAGCGAGTCCCCGATGAAGACAATCTTCGCCTGCACCTCCTTCATCCTCTCCGCCTGCTCCTTCACTACCCCAGCCCAGTACGCCGTCTCATCCCTCTTCGCCGCCTCCCACGGCACCTCAGCTCTACTCAAGGCAGTTATCGCAAAGCAGAGCATGCAGAGAATAGGCCGGAAATGGTGCATGAAGTCCAGAAAGCTAAGCCCCCGCTCTCACGAGATCAAGCTGCGTCAATGCTACGCACCTCACTTGCGCAGCTTGAGCCCTCCGCAAACGCGACAGCGTCGTGGAGTGCGGTGGCAGAGATGCACGGCGCAAGCCTGCATCGGCGACACCGCTTTCGCGAGGTGCAGAATATCCCTCGGCCTCATCCTGCCGTCCGGCCTGAAAAACGTCAGGCCATTTCACTTCCCTCTCCACGCCGCTGCCTCCGTCATGCAGCCTTCTCATACTCCCTCACCACCGCCCCAAAACACGCATCCTGGCTAAACCTCTCCTCCGCCACCTGCCGGTGATTGGACGCCCTCTTCTTCTCACAATCTGCCGCCCATTCCCCAATCACCCGCGCAAACCCATCCGCATCCTCCTTCGCCGCCGACCAGCAGTGTGTCAGCCCCATCTCCAGAAAGTCATTGTTCCCCGGAGCCTGGCTCAGGATCACCGGCAGATCACATGCCAGCGCCTCCAGCACCGCAAACGACAGTCCCTCATACCTCGACGTCAGGATCATCCCATCCAGCGCCTGATAAAACGACAGCGGCTCCGAAAGATAACTCTGTCGCACAATGCGCCCGCGAATCCCCAGTTCATCCGCCAGCGCCTCACACTCCGCCGCCAGCTCACCATCCCCCAGATGATAAAGCCACAAATTCGCTCGCCCCTCACAGGCTTTCGCAAAGGCACGATACAGCGTCAGCGGATCTTTCTGAAACGCCAGCCTCCCCACCGAGCCCAGCAGCACCGCATCCGCAGGCACTCCCAGCGCTTCACGGATCTCCCTCCTTCGGCTCTCACTCGCAGGCTGAAAGCGCGCACAGTCCACCGGATTCGCAATCACCCGCAGCCTCCGCTGCGGAATCCTCAGATTCTCCCTCGCGAAAGCCAGCTCACCGGCGGAGAGATTGATCGAGGTGCCCACACGCCCCAGCACCGTCTCGATGGCATTGAAAAACCGCGCCTTCATCCCGCCCTTTCCAGACAGCCCGTAGTAGGCATGCGGCGTGTAAAAAATCGGCTGCCGCACTCCCACCAGTCTCAGCGCACGCGTCAGCGCCCCCGCCTTGGAGCTATGCGCATGGATCACCTCCGGCTTCGCTTCTCTCACCAGTCGGCGCAGCCTCAGCAGAGCTCCCACATCCCCCGGCCCCGGCGCATTGCTCACCGCCAGATTCGCCGTCATCCCTCCCGCCTCAGTCACCCTCTCCACCAGCCGGTTCAGCCGGTCAGAGCCCCGCACATTTGAATAAGCCAGATGCACCACATGCCCCTGCTCCAGCAGATACGACGCCAGCGCCTCCACGTGCCGGAACACGCCATCCACTCCGGGCTCAGTGACTAGTAGGATTCTCATCGAAGACCGCCAATCTAAGCACGGTTTGAAAACCCGCCAGCAGTCCCTGCGGATCGTGGTGCGCGGACCTCCGAGTCCGCAGCACTCCGCCCCTCAACACGTTCTTAATCCCCCCAGCTCACCTCACTCCGCGTCCTCTTCCACAGCCTTGCCGCCGTAGATGATACCGCGCTTGGTCGATGCCACAAAGTCCGTGAAGATTGCCGCCTCCGGCGTCAGTTCCCCGGCACGCAGTTCCTCCACCGCCTGGGCGTTGTTCAGCCCGCTGCGGTACACCTTGCGGAAGGCATTCCTCAGCTCTCGGATCTGCTCGCGGCTGAAGCCCGCACGCTGCAGGCCCACCAGGTTCAGTCCACGCGCACGGGCCGGATGCCCATCCGCCGTGCAGTAGGGCGGGATGTCCTGCACCACCTTCGCGCACCCGCCGATGATCGCACGCGTGCCGATCCGGCAGAACTGATGCACCGCCGTCAGCCCGCCGATGATCACATGGTCATCCACCACCACATGGCCTGCCAGGGTGCCGTTGTTGGAAAAGATCACATGATTCCCCACCACGCAGTCATGCGCGATGTGCACATAAGAGAGAAAATTGTTGTGGCTGCCGATGATCGTCTTGTCTCCCGGCGCGGTCGCGCGATGCACGGAGCAAAATTCACGGAAGGTGTTGTTGTCACCCACTTCCAGCCAGGTCGGCTCGGCCTTGTACTTCAGGTCCTGCGTCTGCTGGCCGATCGAGCCGTAGGCGTAAAACTTGTTGTTCCTCCCGATCTTCGACGGCCCCATCACCGTCACATGATGCTGCAGCCAGCACCCGTCACCCAGCTCCACATCCGCACCGATGATGCAGTAGGGGCCGATATGCACGTCCGCTCCGATCTTGGCGGTCGGATCAATGATGGCGGTCGGGTGGATCGTGGCAGGCATGCGTAAACAAAGTATCTTTTAGCGGTCCACCACGCTGAACATCAGCTCAGCCTCGGAGACGATCTGTCCGTTGACACTGCACCGGCCGATGCCGCTGGCGATGCTGCGCTTCGTTTTGAGGATTTCGGTCTCAATGATCAGCGTGTCGCCGGGCAGCACGGGCCTGCGCCACTTCACATTGTTGGCGCTCATAAAGTAGCCTATTTTCCCGTGATTCCCTGGCATGCGCAGCAGCACGATGCTGGCCACCTGCGCCATCGCCTCCAGCTGCAGCACCCCCGGCATGATCGGATGTCCCGGGAAATGCCCCTGGAAGTAAGGCTCATTGATCGTCACATTCTTCATCCCCGTGCACTTCGACTCACCCTCAAACCCGATGATGCGGTCCACCAGCAGGAAGGGGTAGCGGTGCGGCAGGATGTTCATCACCTCGTTCACATCCAGCACGGCCTCGCCCACCGGAATGTTCACCGGCGCCGGCACCATGCTGCGCATCTGGTTGTACTGCGCCACAATCGCACGCGCCAGTTCCGTGTTCGGCCCATGTCCCGGACGCACGGCAATCACGTGTCCCAGAATCCGTTTCCCGGAAAGCATCAGGTCTCCCACGATGTCCAGGATCTTGTGCCTCACAAACTCATCCGCAAACCGCAGCGGCTGTTTGGACAGCAGCGTCTCACCACGAATGACCACCGCAGCCTCCAGCGTGCCGCCCTTGATCAGCCCCTTCTCCATCAGCGGCGCGATGTCCTCGTAGTACACAAAGGTGCGCGCAGCCGCGATTTCCTTCTCGTACGTCTCGGGGGTGATCTCCGTGCTGAAATACTGCGTGAAGCGCCCTTCCGGCCCCACATTCGTGCACGAAATGCGGAACTTCTTGTCCGGCACGATGGTCAGGATCGTCCCGCCCCGCGTCTCCTGGTAGATCGGCTCGCGCACTTCGAAATACTTCCGCGCCTCATTCTGCTCCTGCAGTCCGGCGGACTTGATCAGCTCCACAAAAGGCATCGAGCTGCCATCAGCGATCGGCGGCTCATTCGCGTCCATCTCGATGATCGCATTGTCCACGCCCATCCCGGCCAGAGCCGAGATCACGTGTTCCACCGTATGCACATTCACCCCGCCCTCGGCAATGGTGGTGGCTCTCTCCACTTTCTGCACCTTCTCCACCAGCGCCGGGATGAAGGGCTTGTCCTCCAGGTCGATTCGGCGGAACTTAAACCCAAAATTCTCGGGTGCCGGCTGAAGGGTGAGGGTGACTTGTTCGCCAGTATGCAGGGAGGTGCCCGTCATCGAGACGGACTTGGCGAGGGTATGCTGACGGTCTGAGGCGGCCATAGGCTGGGAGCGCGTTTGTTAGCGTCTCGCCCCCGTGGGGTCAAAGGGAAATGCAGGGGGGCGGACTTCCCTCCCCCGGGCAATTGCCGATACCCGCCGCTATGGCTTCCCGATGCACCACAAGTGCTTGTACCCCCGGATAAAAAGCCGCCCGTCGCTCACCGCCACAGACCCGATGATCTTCTCCCCCAGCGAATTCGTGGCCAGCAGCTCAAACTTCGGGCTCGCCTTGAAGACAAAGCAGTCGCCGATCTGATTCGCCGCATAGCATTTCCCATCTGCGCTCAGCACCAGAGACGACCAGTTGTTCCCCTTCATCCTCTCCTGAAACACCATCTCTCCCGTCTTCAGGTCGCGGCACTCCGCGATCCCCCCGTCGCTCAGAATGTAATGATAGCCGTTGTGCACCACCCCGCTGCCGATCCGCTGGCTCACCTTCGGCAGCTGCCACACCCGGTTTTTCTCCGTCACATCTCCATTTCCACCCGCCTTCACCGCCAGCGCCGCACCATTGTACCCGCTCATCGCGATCATCACCCCATCCGCATACAAGGGCGAGTTATACACCAGATTCGTCAGCCCTCCGGACGTCCACAGCTCCTTGCCCGACTGCGGATCAAACGCACACGCACGCGTCGGGTAGCACATCAGCAGCTCATCACGTGCCCCCACCTTGCGCAGCAGCGGATCTCCCCACGAGCCCAGCCACTTCTTCCCCTCGCCTTCGCCCGAAGCTCCCCCCGGCTCCTGGTGCTGCCACAGCGTCTTCCCGGTCTTTTTGTCAAAGCAGTACAGCACCGTGTTCTCTCCCGGGCCAAAATTGAAAAACACCCGGTCACCCGCCAGCACAGGAGAGGCCCCGTTGCCCCAGATGTGGTGCTGCTTGCCCAGATCCGTGCGCTTCCACAGCTCCTTGCCATTCATGTCATAGCAAAACACCCCTGCCGACGCAAAGGACACCACCACCCGCTCGCCATCCGTCGCAGGCGATGCCGCACACTGCGGATTCGTCGCATGCGTCAGCTCAGGCTCACGATACACCGTCCCCGCCTCCCACAGCTTCTTGCCCGTCGCCTTGTCAAAGCACAGCAGCAACCGCTTCCCCTCCTTCTCGATCGCCTGCGTCACCAGCACCTTGTTCCCCCACACCACAGGCGTCGAATTCCCCCGCTCCGGCAGCTCCACCTTCCACACCACATTCTCCGTCTGGCTCCACTTCTCCGGCAGCCCGGACTCTGCAGACGTCCCATCCCCGTTCGCCCCCCGCCACATGGGCCAGTTTTCACCAAGGGCGGAAAACACAGGACAAACCGCGCAAAGTATGAAGAGAGTAGTTTTCATGGCTGGATCTCTGAATCATAAAAACGCCTGAATTCGCTTTTCTTTGCGCACTTTGCTTCTTCAAAGATTCGCGCATCGTCAGACCGGTCGCCCAAGAATATCCTACCTCAAAAAAGGATTCAAATTCAGGCACCACCCCGCTACGCTTACAAAAATGCGATTCCTCTGGCTGATTCCATTTCTTGGATGGCAGGTCTTCTCGCAGGCCGCTGAAGCACCTGCACCCACCAGTCCTGCCATCCTTGGGCTCATGGAAAAAATACAGGGCCTGCCTGACTATGAAGCCTCCCGTGAGCTGGGCGGCTTCATGTATCAGGCTGCGCGCCTCACCGATCTTGCAGCAAGACTGCAAACCGCGGAGGCAGGTGTGTGGCTGGCACGCCATCACCCGGAGTGGATGCGTCAAAAACTCTCAGGTCTTGAAGGCTCGGTCCAATCATCAGCCATCGAAGGCTTGTTCATGCTGCTTTCCGACTCCGTGGAGGAGGAGGAAGAACAGATCTTCATCCCCCCTTTGCACCCTGCTCTCAGCCGTAATGACAGCAACCAGAATGCCAGTCCTCGCGATGCCCCCTCCCTGCACTACCTGAAACGACGTCGCGAGCTGCATGCAGAGCTCTGCGCCATCTCGCTGCAGCAACCCGCCTGGGCTGAATATGTGCTGAGCTCCCTCTCGGCCGCCTGGCTCGCGGACGGCGCTCCCACAAAAGAGGAAATGCGGGCCTATCTCACAAAAGCGATGGCGGCTTGCAGCCAGCACCTCTCAAACGCACAGGACTTTAGCAGCTTTCTCAGCACCTGGATCAGGTTTCCTTTCATGGGCCGCTTCAGTGAAGCACAGCGCGTGAAAATGCTGGAACTGGCTCTCCCCCTGGGCATGGAGGCGCTGAAGGAGGGCCATCTCCACAGCAGCAGGCCGCTGGACTTCATTGTCTGCATCATGAACCAGGCGCGTCTTCACCCCGGCCAGCCTTGCTCACTCATGGACGAGATCTGGCGCCAGGCTTGCGCAGAACAGGACTCCATGGCGCGTCGCGCCGTCTTTCCGTACTGGGCGGCGTATCAGTTTCAGCTCTCAGACGACATCAGCAAATGCCTCCATCACGCCGAGGAGTTCACATCTGACAGCCGCGCCCCCTTCTTTCTGCGGGCGGTCATCAGCGCTTGCGGGCCTCAGGGGCCGTGGGAGATCCCTCCGCTTCAGCAGCAGATCAGGCTGGCGGCTTTTATCAATGCCATCGTTTTCCAAAAACCTGAGATCCTCAATGACGAGAACACGGCAGGCGCTGTGGCAGACACTGCCGCCTGGCTCACAAAGCCCCGGGCCAGCGCAGAAAACCTTCTCATGATCAAACGCGCTCGTGAAGCCCACGTACAGCTGCTGGAAAAGCTCGTGGGCCACGCCGAGACATCCATCGATGCTTTGTTTTACCTGCTGCGTGTCAAAATTTTGAATGACACAGACACACGCGAGATAGAGAGACAGTTGATCGCCATGACGCCAGCAAAATCCGCTGACATGGAGGAGCCGCTCAAACGCTTCATCTCAGATGCCAATGGCTCATTTCAAAAACGAGATGACAAGAACAACAAGCCGGAAGGCTGCCTCGACGGCTGTTGGGACCTGAAACACCGCAATGCATGGATGGCTGCGGCACTGCGCATCGGTCGCGAGCTGAACAAACATTACCACAGCATCAAGTCTGACAGCTGGGTCGAGGCATGGCTCAACGCGGCCATGAAGGCCAACTGGCTGGCCATCCCGCCCGTGCCAGGTGGCAAAGGCCACGATGTCGCCCGCCGGCCAGAGGGCGGATTTGACCCTCTCCAGTTCCCTCCGGCTGAGTTGCTCCGTGCGCGGGATGATCTCATCATCGAAGGCCACGAGCTGGCTCTGTCACTCACCCCGCCCCGTGGTGATTTCAGTAACTACACAGCACTGCTCCTGGCGCGCACACCTCCTGACACCGCACCTGTCATGCGCAGGCTGCAGCAGGATCCGGCCAAGCTTGGCTCCAAGCTTTATGACCTGCTGAACACCTGCCCGGATAAGCTGGAAAGTGAACTCTCCGCAGCCGAAATCGTGGAGGCCTTTATCAAGCAGTGGCCGGATGACGCAACCCAAACGGAATGGGTCAAATCCATCCGTTCCACCCTGCTGGGCCTGAGCATCCCGATCATCAAAGGCGTCTGGTGGAGCCGCAATTCAAGCTTCAAGTGCGATCTCGACCACAATCTCCCCGCTTCGCAGAAGCGCTATGCCACCTACCTTCACCTGCTGCATTTGGCCATCCAGAAGCCCGCGCTGGAGACCCAGGTGTTCCAGGAGTACGCACAGGTTCATCTCTCCCAGGAGCCGGACCTCGTGCTGACCAGCTTCCAGCGCGTGCTCGCCCGCGACCCGCGGCAGTTCTACTACGGGCTGCGGTCGATTTTTCAAGAAAGCGAAGCTCGCAGCCCGCCTGCACGCCGCCTTGAATGGGCGCGGCTTCTGCTCCGTCTGCTGCCAGCCTTGCAGAAACAAAGTTCTGCGGCCCCTCCAGAGAATCAGGCGGCATGCCTGGAATCTTTCTCCATTTTCTGCCACATCATAACGTCTGAGCCGAAAAGCCCTTTGTGGAAAGAGCTTCCGGTGCTGCATGGCCAGTTCATGACCAGCTTCACCTCCAGCCTGGAGTTCTCTCCGCAGCTGCTGGATGTGTATGCAGCAGCTCAGTTTGCCAAGGGTGCGCCATGGAAAAGCTTGCTGCAGCAGATTAAATCCTCCTTCGAGGTGGAGAAGTCTGCGCTCAGTGAGCGGGTGGATCTCATCAATCGTCAGATTTGGAACTGGTGCTCACGCCTGAGGCAGCGGGAGACCACCACCGAGGAGCGGCTCTGGTCGGCCCGGATCTTGGTCGGCATGATTCAGTTCTGGCCGCAGGACGGCAACCGCGCATGGATGACTGACACGAGTTCAATGCTCGTAACCACCGCCAAGACAGATCCCACCAGCTTGAGAACCGTCCTCCAGCTGCATGCTCAGCTTCTCAGCACGGCGTTCATCAGCAGCTACGTCCTGTGGGACCACGGCATCATCCTGGCCCAGGCAGGCGAAAGCTTGGATGAGTTTGAGCAGCGCTGCCTCACCATGGCGCAGGCAGATCCGCGCAAAGCCTCAAAAACCTTGGTGTTCAGCCTGAAGCGCGACCAAATTTCCATTGAACTCAAGCCTGGAGGCATGCCTCTTATGCAGTCAGCGCTGCATGTTCTCCAGCGATGGCCCGACGACGCCCCCGTTGAGTCCTATGCATGGGCTCACACACTCATTGATGTCATGGGAGATCAGCGGTCGTTCGGCATGGACGCAGAAAGCGTAATCGGCGTCAAACGGAAGAGCCCGCCTCCCTCACCGGCCTCAGGCAGGGAGTGCATTGCTTATCAGGTCGCCGTTCTGGCCGAGTTGCACCGCCGCCAGATTCCTGCACCTTGGATGCCAGCCTTGCAGATGCGACTTGCATGGCGTTCGCATGCAGACTTGCACGAATTCTTCAGCGCCCACCACCGTGATGCCACCCTGGCCTATCTGTCCGAAGTGCTCTCCTTTGACCTGCACAATGTCAGTTGGCAGTTCTACTCCGACAGCATTCAGAGCGCGAAATTCTTCCTTCCCCACCGTAATGCTCAAGAGGCAATGGAGGCCGCTCGCATCCTCCTGGTCGCCACCGACCAAAAGCTGGTGGACACCACCACCGCACGCCCCCTGCTGCAGCAGTCCAGCCGCTGCATGCAGCGCATCATCGAACTCGGCCAGGAAGTCTCTAAAATCTGCGCCCGCGTACCCGACGGCACCTGGTCCGGAGCTATACACCCCAGCCAGGCCAGAGAAGCCGCAGAACTGAAAAAACTTCTGGAGTCCGCTCTTGAGTAGTCCAGCTCCCCACGAACGAGGAGCTGGCCTTTAAACAGCACACTCAGAATTAATCTTCCCCGCCCGCAGCCAGCTGCGCGATGACGTTGATGTCTTCCAGCGTCGTCGTGTCGCCCTTGATCAGCTCGCCTGCGGCGATCTGCTTCAGCAGGCGGCGCATGATCTTGCCGGAGCGTGTCTTCGGCAGCGCCGCTGCAAAGCGGATCTCATCCGGCGTCGCCACAGGTCCGATCACCTTGCGCACATGCTTCTTCAGCTCTTCGCTCAGTTCGCGGCCTGACTTCACGCCTTCCTTCAGCGTCACAAAGCACACCACGCCCTGGCCCTTCATCTCATCCGGACGGCCCACCACCGCAGCCTCGGCCACGGCGCCGTGGGAAACCAGCGCGCTTTCCACCTCGGCAGTGCCCAGGCGGTGTCCGGCCACATTCAGCACGTCATCGATACGGCCGATGATCCAGAAGTTGCCCTGCTTGTCGCGGCGCGCTCCGTCGCCTGCGAAATACCAGCCCTTGAACTCGCCCCAGTACGCATCCTGGTAGCGCTTCTTGTCGCCCCAGATGCCGCGCAGCATCGACGGCCACGGCTTGCGGATCACCAGCTTGCCCTGCTCGTTCACGCCCACTTCCTTGCCCAGGTCATCCACGATCGCCGCATCCACGCCAAAGAACGGCAGCGTCGCCGTCCCCGGCGTCGTCGGCGTCGCACCCGGCAGCGGGGTGATCATGTGTCCGCCCGTCTCAGTCTGCCACCACGTGTCCACGATCGGGCATTTGCCACCACCCACCTTGTTGTGGTACCACATCCAGGCCTCGGGGTTGATCGGCTCGCCCACCGTACCCAGCAGGCGCAGGCTGCTCAGGTCATGCTTCTTCAGCCACTCGTCGCCCCATTTCATGAAGGCGCGGATCGCAGTCGGTGCGGTGTAGAAAACGGTCACCGCATACTCCTCGATGATCTTCCAGAAGCGGTCGTTCTCAGGCCAATTCGGCGCACCTTCAAACATCAGCGAGGTCGCACCCAGCGCCAGCGGTCCATACACCATGTAAGTGTGGCCCGTCACCCAGCCGATGTCAGCCGTGCACCAGTACACGTCGTCATCGTGCAGGTCGAAGACGTATTTGCAGGTCATCTGCGCATGCAGCAGATAGCCCCCGGTCGTGTGCAGGATGCCCTTCGGCTTGCCCGTGCTCCCGCTCGTGTAAAGGATGAACATCGGCGACTCCGAATCCATCGCCACCGCTGCGCAGTGTGAGTCCACATACTCCAGCTCGCGGTGCCACCACACGTCACGGCCTTCCTCGATGTGCACATCCTGGCCCGTGCGCTTGTACACGATCACCGTCTCCACCGGCGTGTCCTTCGCCTTCAGCGCGTCGTCCACATTCTTCTTCAGCGGCACCACCGCGCCACGGCGGTAGCCGCCGTCGGCGGTGATCACAATCTTCGCGCCGCAGTCCATCACGCGGTCCTTGATCGACTCCGCGCTGAATCCGCCAAAGATCACGCTGTGCATCGCGCCGATGCGTGTACACGCCAGCATCGCCACCGCCGCCTCAGGCACCATCGGCATGTAGATGATCACTCGGTCACCCTTCTTCACCTTGTGGCGCTTCAGCACATTGGCAAAGCGGCACACCTCGCGGTGCAGCTGCTGGTAGGTCAGCACTCGCTTCTCTCCCGGCTCCCCTTCCCAGATCAGCGCCGCCTTGGTCTTGCGCGCCGTGTTCAGGTGCCGGTCCAGGCAGTTCTCGCTCACATTCAGCTTGCCACCCAGAAACCACTTCGCATTCGGGCACTTCCAGTCCAGCACCTTCCCAAAAGGCTTGCTCCACTGCAGCTCCTTCGCCTCACGGCCAAAGAACTTCTCCGGATGCTTGATCGACTCCTCGTGCATCTTCTTGTACTGCGCCATCGAGCTGATGCGCGCCTTCTTGGAAAATTCAGCACTGGGCTTGAACACCCGGTTTTCAGTCATCAGGGATTTCGTGCTGCCTCCGCTCTTGGCGGCGGGCTTGGCGGCTTTCTTCGGGGCGGATTTGGCGGAGGCTTTCTTGCTCATGGCGGGTTCAGGTCGGCGATTGGGAGGCGCAGAGTAGAAACCGGAGCCCGCTTGCGCGCAAGGCCAAGCTGCGTCCTCCCGCCCCCCGACAGGCGAACTTCACCTTGCCTACGCGCCCCCACGCCCTACGGTAGGCTCCTCATTTATCATGATGTCACTGCGTATCAGCCTGATTGCCCTCGCCTCCGCCTGCACCATTGTCAGCGCCCAGCAGCCCCCCGCTGCCCGCCACTACTCCAATGGCATTGCAGCCGTCGTTGACGGTGTCCCCATTCCGACCTCGGAGGTCGAAGACACCATCAAGACCCAGGAGCAGATGCTTCAGTTCCAGCTGCGCAACGACCCTGATCGCCTCAAAAAAGAAATGGCCACGCTCCGCCAGGGGGCCGTCGAAACGCTCATCGACCGTGAAATCCTCCTCGCTGAATTCAAAAAAATCGGCGGCGTGCTCAAGGCCCAGTACGTCGACGACGACATCAACGGCATCATCCGCGAAAACTTCAAAGGCGACCGCGACGCCTTCATCGACGAGCTCAACAAGAGCGGCATGACCCTCGTCAAATTCCGCGAGCTCCGTCAGAAAATGGTCATTATGAACGTCATGCGCGCACGCAATGCTGGCGAGCAGAGGCCCGCCACCCCCCGCGAAGTGCAGGAGTACTACGACAAGAACGTCGACAAATGGCGCGAGGGTGACCAGATCAAAATCTCCACCATCACCCTTCCCAAATTCACCGGCGAAGCCGGCTCCACCGCCGAAAAGCAGAAAAAACTCATCCAGGAGCTTCGCACCAAGATCCTTCAGGGCGCCGACTTCGCCACCGTCGCCAAGGCCAATTCCCTCGACAGCCATGCCGAAAACGGCGGCTCCTGGGACTGGATGTCCAAGACCGACCTCATGCCCGCCATCGCCAATGCAGCCATGGAGCTCAAGCCCGGCGGCATCAGCCAGGTGCTCGATCTCGAGACCAACTACATCATCGTCGCCTGCGACGCCAAAAAGCTCGGCACCGCCCCTCCCCTGGAGCAGTACCGCCCCGAAATCGAAAAAATGATCAACCAGGAAAAATCCAAGGAAAGCATCGACAAATGGATGGAAGCCGTGCGCAAAAAGCACGTCATCAAACGCTACATCTCCGCCGCCCCCGCCCCATCCCCTGCACCCACAGTGCCATGATCCAGATCGTTTTTAATGACATCAGCGCCTCAGAGCTCTCCCACCTCCCCACCCAGGTGCAGTTCCACCTCCTTGAGGCCCTGAACATCCAGCCCGCAGACATCGACGAGACCATCCTCGCCAGGCGCTACGGCGTCCTCGAGCGTGGAGGCAAAAAACTCTACCGCTGCCGTGCAGGCGACCACCGCATCTACTTCGCCATCGTCGATGGCAACGTGCGCGTGCACCGCGTCCTCCACAAAAACACCCTCACTGACTTCCTCTTCCGCAGCAATCTCCCCGGCGGCGGAGAGGACGAGGCCCTCAGCCAGTCCAAAAGCTTCTGGCATCTCATCGACGAAGGCGCCAAGACCCTCAAGGTCGCTTAGTGAAGCTCTGAGCAAGCCAATCCCGCGCACATGGAAAATCGCAACGCCTTGAATCGAAAGGTGTTCTCTGCGGTCTTCTAATCTTTCGCGGTTCAAATCATCACCTCCTTGACGAAAGGAGGAATGCAAAATGCCAGATGACGAATCCATGATCCCTTCGTCATTCGGAGTTCGTTATTGATTCGACATTCGTCATTTTCTCATGCTCACGCTCGACGCCCTCTTGTCTGATGAATCCCTGCGCCAGCAGGAGTTCCCCGTCATCAAAGACAGCCTCTTCCTCGCCCACGCCGGCGTCACCATCCTGCCACGGCGCGTTACCCGCACCATGCAGGACTACCTGGAGCAGTGCAGCCTCCGCATGCAGGAATACCCCGAGGCCTGGCGCGCCGTGAACGAGACCCGCGTCGTCGCCGCAAAGCTCATCGGTGCCAAAGCCAGCGAGATCGCCCTCATCGGCCCCACCTCCGTCGGCCTCAGCCTCGTCGCCAATGGCCTCCCCTGGCAGCCCGGAGACGAGGTCGTCTGCTACCTCGACGACTACCCCGCCAACGTCTATCCCTGGACCGATTTGGAGCGCCATGGCGTCGTCCTCAAGCTTCTCAAACCCGCCTCCCCCGGCGAGATCACCCCCGAGCTCGTCGAGGCCTCACTCACCCCCAAAACCAAGCTCGTCGCCCTCGCCTCCTGCCATTTCCAAAGCGGCTACCGGATCGAGATCGACCGCATCGGCCGCATGCTGCGAGATCGCGGCATCCTCTTCTGCCTTGATGCCATCCAGACCGTCGGTGCCTTCGAGACCCTCGTCGATCACGTGGACTTCCTCTCCGCCGACTCTCACAAATGGATGCTCGGCCCCATGAGCGCCGGCATCTTTTACGTGCGCGAGGAGCTTCAGGACCTCCTCCGCCCCAGCCTCCTCGGCTCCTGGAACGTGCGCAGCCCCAACTTCATCGCCCAGGAGGAGATCGCCTTCGAGCGCGGCGGCCGCCGTTACGAACCCGGCGCCCTCAACATCTCCGGCATCCTCGGCATGAAAGCCGGCATCGACTTGATTTTAGAAGTCGGCCTCCCCGCCATCAGTGCCCAGCTCTTAAAGCTCAAAGCCCGCCTCCACGCCGGACTCCAGCCTCTGGGCTTCACCTTCCTCGGCCCTGATCCACATAATAGCGTCAACGCCTCCTGCATCACCACCGTGCAGCACCCGTCACGCTCGTTGGAAGACATCGCCAGGCACCTCACCGCGCACAACATCATCACCTCCCTCCGCCACAACCGCGCCGGCCAGCCCCTCATCCGCTTCAGCCCCCACTTCTACAACACCGAAGCCGAAATGGACCGCGTGGCGCAGGTGATTGGTGAGGCAGCATAACAAGACAAGCAAATGGGAGCCCGCCTCACATCGAATTTCATCAATAGCCGTGCCGAGGCTGTTCTGATCGCTCGCAAAGCTTATGAGAAGACACCGGAATTCAAGGTCACCAAATCCATTCAAACTAGCCTGAATGAAATGGCTGCGGGTAAAACTTTACCCGCCGTGGCCGTGCATCAGCGCTTGCGTGAGCTATGAATGCATCAGCCCACGATAAACGGAAAAGGGTGATCTGACTCCATGTCCTCAGCACGGACACGGCGATGGATGCCACGTCGTGGAATAATGATGAGTGAGCGGCCTGCAACACCGATTACGTCGGGTCCATATGGGCCGGTGTTCCCTGCTCCGTGATTGGGGTCATCCGCAAACTTTTCACCAAACGATCCTGGAAACATCGGGATTTTGATACCCCTCGCGCTCCACCAACTCTCTTGCTTTTGAAAGACGAAATACATTTCATGGGAATCAACACCCGTCACGATCCATTCATAAACCAGAATCAATGAAGCGTCTGGGGAGGACCAAAGGCGAAAATCCCCCTTGAAGCCGTCCGAGGGCAACCGGCTGGGGAATTTCACGAGAGAGCTGCCCTTGGAGTCCCGAAGCTCGTAATAGGAGGTTGTGGAATAGGATGAATCACCTCTGATCGTGATGCCACGGTGAAGCTTCACCGTGAGCCCACCGCCGAGCTGAGCCGCGAATTTTTGGACTTTAACTTCTGACGCTTTCGCTTCAGAAACCTCCGTCGGACTGACACACTCCAACTTGGACTGGAGGCACCATGCCTCAAAATCCAGAGGCAGGGCAGCCTTCGGTTTTGCAGGCGAGGCACAGGAGGCTAGCAGCAGCATCCAAGCGAAACTGGCAAGAAATGTCGCGGCTGTATTCATTGCAAAAATGTTGAAGCAAATCACCGCCTCACCGTCGCCGGCAGCGTCTTCTCCAGCGCCGAAAGGATCGCCGCATGCGCAGCATCCACCTCGGCCGTCTCCAGCGTCTTGTCAGACGAACGGTACGTCAGCGTCCACGCGATCGACTTGCGGTCTTTCGCGATCTTCGCCCCTGACGGATCCATGAACACGTCAAAAACCTCCGCCCCCACAAACAGCGGATGCTTCTGGCTCGCAAAGAACGCCGCCACCTTCGCATTCGCCAGATCGACAGGCACTTCCATCGCCACGTCGCGTGTCATGCTGGGGAAGCGCGGCAGCTCCTCAAACTTCGCAGGCCCCGTGCTGCCCTGACGCAGCGCGCTCAAGAGCAGCTCCGCCACATACACCGGGTGACGCGCATCAATGGCGCGCGCACGCGCCGGATGCATCTGCGCGATCCACCCCAGCACACGGTTCCCCGCGCGCAGCTCGCTCGTCAGCAGATAGTTCGCGCTGTTCTCCTTCGCAGGGCGCACCTCGATCGGCGTGCGCGTCAGGTTTTGAATCTGCCCCACCAGTTCATGCACATCCGCAGCCTGCGGCTCACGTCCATGCCAGCTCGTGGGAGACACAGGCCCGCTCAGCAGCACAGCCAGACGCTCCTCCTCACGGCTGCCGCCTTTCGGCAGCGCCAGGAAGACACGGCCGATCTCAAAGAACCGCAGACGGTGCAGCCCCTGTCGGATGTTCAGCGCCGCTGTCGCCACCAGCCCCGGCACAATGCTCGGGCGCAGCGTCGTGTGGTCTTCGCTCAGCGGATTCTTCACCGCCACACCCTGCCCACCACCCAGCGAGTCCGCCAGCTGCGCTTCCGAGACCAGACGCAGCGTCTGCGCCTCATAGAAGCCGCGGCCCGCCAGCGTCTGGCGCAGCCCCATCGCAAAGTCATACGTGCGGTCCGCAGCCTCCACCGGAGATGCCACCGCCACCTGCCGTGAGGGCACACGGTCCAGCCCGATCACGCGCGCCAGCTCCTCCACCAGATCCACCGGACGCAGCAGATCCAGGCGATAGCTCGGGATTCCCCAGCGGCTCTCATGCTTGTTTGCAGCCTTCTTCGTCAGGCCCAGCTTTTCCAGAATCGCATGCATCTCATCGCCGCTCATGTCCGGCGTTCCCAGCAGCTTGCGGGCGCGCTCTTCATCCAGCGTCACCTCACCCACCAGCGCGGGTGCTTCACCAGCCACCTGCACCACATCTTCAGCCGTGCCACCGGCGATGGAGAGAATCAGCTTCGTCGCCAGTTCAGAGCCGCCCAGCACCTGCTGCGGGTCCATGCCGCGCTCAAAGCGGTAGCTGCTGTCGCTGCTCAGGCCAAGACGGCGCGAGGTGCGGCGGATGCCGCTGGGCGCGAAATACGCCGCTTCCAGCAGCACGTTCACGGTGGCTTCCGTCACTCCAGTCTCTTCACCACCCATCACACCCGCCACGGCCACAGGCCGCTTGCTGTCGGCGATCACCAGATCATCCGCCTGCAGCGTGTAGCTCTGCCCATCCAGCGCCAGGATCTTCTCACCCTCGTCCGCCATCCGCACCACAATGCCGCCGCTCAGCTTGTCCAGATCAAAGCAGTGCAGAGACTGACCCATCTCCATCATCACATAGTTCGTGATGTCCACGATGCTGTTGATCGGCCTCAGCCCGATGCTCTCCAGCCGCACACGCAGCCACTCCGGGCTCGGCCCCACCTTCACGCCCTTGATCAGGCGCGCGGTGTACAGCGGGCACGCTTCCGCCGCCTTGATCACGATCTGCTCGTCAGCCGCCTTCTTCGTCTTCGTGCTCGCATTCGCATGATGGCGCTCGCCCTTCAGCGGCAGCCCGGTCAGCGCCGCCAGTTCACGCGCCAGCCCCAGATGGCTCAGCAGGTCCGGGCGGTTCGGCGTGATCTCCAGATCGAACAGGACATCAGCCTCCACCGGATAGAGCTTTTTGAAGGGCGTGCCCACCGGGGCCTCCGCATCCAGGATGAGCAGCCCGCTGTGGTCTTCACCCAGGCCCAGTTCTTTGCCGCTGCACATCATGCCCATCGAGTCCACGCCGCGCAGCTTGCCTTCTTTGATCTCAAACCCGCCCGGCAACACTGCTCCTGGCAGCGCCAGCGGCACCTTGTCACCTTCCTTGAAATTCTTCGCACCGCACACAATCTGCCGAAGCGTACCGCTGCCGTCATCAACTTGGCAGATGCTCAGTTTGTCAGATTTCGGAAGCGGTACAAAGGACTGGATCTGCGCCACCACGACCTTGTCCGTGGAAAGACCACGCTCTTCGATGCCTTCCACCTCCACACCCGCGAAGGTGAGAAGATCCGAAAGCTGCGGGACAGTGTAGGAGCTCAGGTCAATGTGGGTGCTGAGCCAGGAGAGAGAAACTTGCATAGCGATAAAAAAAGAAAACGTTTGGGAAGTTCAGGTTCGCCTCAGAGGTCAGGCAAGAAACAACAGTCTCGGAGTTAAAAACTCTGCGTCCTCTGCCTCTTTGCCCCTCTGCGGTTAAATCGAACGTTCATGTGAGTCTTGAAAAAATTAAGCCGCGAACTGCTGCAGGAAGCGCACGTCATTCTCAATGAGATGACGGATGTCGGTGATGCCATGCATGATCATGGCCTGTCGGTCCAGGCCCAGGCCGAAGGCAAAGCCTGTGGTCGTTTCCGGATCAAAGAGGTTGTCGCCACGCGCCTTGTTGATCTCGGCAAACACCGCCGGATCCACCATGCCGCAGCCCGCGATCTCGATCCAGCGCGCATCCTTGCCCTTCGCTTCCAGCTTCACATCGATCTCAAAGCTCGGCTCCGTGAACGGGAAGAAATGCGGGCGGAAACGCACCGCCGTGCCTGCCCCAAAGATTTCGCGGAAAAAGTATTCCAGCGTGCCCTTCAGATCACCCAGGCTCACGTCCTGACTCACATACAAACCCTCAAGCTGGTTAAAGACACTCAAATGCGTCGCATCGATCTCATCACGACGATACGCCGAGCCCGGCGCGATGATGCGAATCGGCAGCGTCTTCGCCGCTTCCATCGTGCGAATCTGCACACTCGAGGTATGCGTGCGCAGCAGGCGTCCGTCAGGCAGGTAAAAGGTGTCCTTCTCATTGCGCGCCGGATGGTCGGCAGGCGTGTTCAGCGCATCAAAGCAGTGCCACTCCGTTTCAATCTCGGGCCCCTCTGCCAGCGCAAAGCCCATCCTGCGCAGCGTGCGGATCGCCAGGTCACGGATCTGCGTCAGCGGATGCAGCGCTCCAGTTCCTGCACCCGGACGTCCCGGCAGCGTGATGTCGATCCCCTCCACCGCCTTCGCATCCTGCGCAGCCTGCAGCGCCAGCTTCTTCGCGTCGATGCCTTCGGTGATCGCTGTGCGCACTTCATTCAGCTTCGCGCCCACCTCTTTCTTCTGCTCCACCGGCACGTCCTTCATCCCCTGGCTCAGAGCCGTCACGCTGCCCTTCTTGCCCAAAAAGTTCACCCGCACAGCTTCCAGCGCGGATTCATCCTGCGCTGCGTCCAGCGCGGCTAGGGCTTCAGTTTTCAGGGAGTCGAGTTGGGAGAGCATGATCGGAATAGGAAGGGTGCGACATTCGCCGGGGAATGCCTCTGGAAAGGCCGCCGAAACACCGGCAGCCCACAGGGGGCCGGGATGATGGGGGAAGATCGCCCCTTTCGCAACCCGCAGCTGAGGCCAAACCAGCAGAAGCAGGCCAACCGGTTCCGCCTGCCACTTCCGAGATTTCCCAGAAAAGACCGTAGGCCTAGCCAGAAGCTCTTTACTGGGAGCGCCGATGTCCACATCGGCTCCGGAAGCCCCGCCGCAGGAACAAGCCCCTCTTTGCCCTCTCGCTAGCCAATCAAAATCTCCCACACCATCTCACCAGGCCGACTCCCAGCCTGCAGCCTCTAACGCGGCACAGCTCTTTGCCGGGAGCGCCGATGTCCTCATCGGCTCCAGAAGCCCCGCCACAACCACATGCCCCGCTTTGCCCACCCGCCAGCCAACCAAAACTCTCCCACACTATCTCACCAAGCCGACTCCCAGCCTGCACAGTCTCTAACGCGGCCCAGCTCTTTGCTGGGAGCGCCGATGTCCACATCGGCTCCTGAAGCCCCGTCGCAGCCACATGCCCCGCAGTGCCCAGCGGCTGGCAAAACAGGCCCCCCACCCTATCCCACCGCACTGACTCTCAACCTGCGCAGTGTGTAAAAAGGCGCGACTGACTCTGCGATACGTCGCGCACCCTCTTTCCGCCTGGGGCCAAACAGCTCCCGCTGCGCCTCAAAGAGGCCCTCCACAAACTCCCTGCTACCCAGCGCCACGCCATCCGTGAAATACCGCACTCTTAGCCTCACCAGCTCCGCAGCACTCAGCTTGCCCTTCCCCTTCAGCACCGCACGTGCGCTCTCCACACTCACACCATGACGCACCACATTCTCATTCCGCGCATCCTTCACCTCGCGGCCATCAGTATGCAACAGGCAGCGATAGGCTTCCGCAGCTCCGGCACTCTTCCAGCCATCCACCGGCTTGCCCAAGGCCTTGCACAGACCACGCTGCGCACGTCGGCTGCCACCCAGCGCCTCGGCGTAGCCGCACCAGCGGTAGTCCTTGGGGTCCTGCACCAAACCCGCACGCACAGGATTCAAATCAATGTAAGCCGCCATCGTGCGCAGCGCCTCACCTTTGCCTTCGACCAGCACGCTCTTAAAACGGTCCATCCACAGCGTGCCGCGACGACCACGGCGTTTGTTAAACCAGCGGCTGAAGCGCTCTTTGATTTCCTTCACGAACAGGGAGAGATCGCAGAAGCGTTTTTTCAGGGCGTCGATTTTTTGGTCGGCGAGGATCGCCATGCCGCGCTGGCGGAGGTCGGCGAGTTCATCGCGCAGGAGGCCGAGGTAGGTCTTGCTGTAGAGGATGCTGAGGTGCTGGAAGAGCTTGGTTTCGCCGTCGGGTCCGTCAAAACGTTCCAGCCAGTTCCGCCGATGCGGCACCTCGGCAAGGAGGTGGAAGTGATTCCCCATCAGGCAGTAAGTCACCACCTTGATGCCGGAGAACTCCGCCATGCGCCAGATGATGCGACGCAGCGCCTCCTTCTCGACGTCATCAAACCAGATCTCCCCGCCGCAGGTGCGGGACATGACGTGGTAGCAATAGGACTCGAACGGCCCCTTGCCGAGGATGCGCTTGCGCCCGCCGGACCAGGATCGCGCGGCAGGATAGAGGCCGGTTTTGGCATTCACACCGAGCAGCTGCTCCTCAAGCGGGAGCGACTGGGGATGAGGGGGTTGGGCAGTTTGCATGGCGGGAAAATGGGTGAAATTTAAGAATAATCAATCAACTAAATGCCTGGCAACTTTTTTGGAGCTTTACGCAGGCCATGAGTTACTCGAAAGCGCCGGAGGACCGGCGCACTCCAAAACGCAAAGCGCCTACCTCGCCAAGGTTTACAAACACTGCCAAGATTCTCCGCCCTATCCCACCGCACTAACTCTCAGCCTGCGCAGACTATAAAAAGGCGTGACTGACTCTGTGATGCGCCGCGCGCCCTCTTTCCGCCTGGGGCCAAACAGCTCCCGCTGCGCCTCAAAGAGGCCCTCCACAAATTCCTTGCTACCCAGCGCTACACCATCCGTGAAATAACGCACTCTTAGCCTCACCAGCTCCGCAGTGCTCAGCTTGCCCCTCTCCTTCAGCACTGCTCGTGCGCTCTCCACACTCACGCCGTGGCGCACCACATTTTCATTCTGCGCATCCTTCACCTCGCGGCCATCAGTATGCAGCAGGCACCGGTAGGCTTCCGCAGCACCGGCACTCTTCCAGCCGTCCACCGGCTTGCCCAAGGCCTTGCACAGGCCACGCTGCGCACGGCGGCTGCCACCCAGCGCCTCGGCGTAGCCGCACCAGCGGTAGTCCTTGGGGTCCTGCACCAAAGCCGCACGCACAGGATTCAAATCAATGTAAGCCGCCATCGTGCGCAGCGCCTCACCTTTGCCCTCCACCAGCACGCTCTTAAAGCGGTCCATCCACAGCGTGCCGCGACGACCACGGCGTTTGTTGAACCAGCGGCTGAAGCGCTCTTTGATTTCCTTCACAAAGAGTGAGAGATCGCAGAAGCGCTTTTTGAGCGCCTCCAGCTTCTGCTCCGCCAGAATGCCCATGCCGCGCTGGCGCAGTTCCGCCAGCTCGTCGCGCAGCAGACCCAGATAGGCCTTGCTGTAGAGGATGCTCAGGTGCTCAAAGAGCTTGGTCTCGCCCTGCGGCCCCTCGAAACGTCCCAGCCACGTCCTCTTGTGGGGAACCTCGGCCAGCAGATGGAAATGATTCCCCATCAGGCAGTAGGTCACGATCTTGATGCCGGAGAACTCGGCCATGCGCCAGATGACGCGGCGTAGCTCCTCCTTCTCCACGTCATCAAACCAGATCTCCCCGCCGCAGGTACGGGACATGACGTGGTAGCAATAGGACTCCAGCGGCCCCTTTCCCAGAATCCTCCGCCTCCCACCCGACCAAGACCGCGCGGCAGGATAGAGCCCCGTCTTGGCATTCACACCGACAAGCTGCTCCTCAAGCGGGAGGGACTGGGGATCAGTGGATTGGGCAGTTTTCATGGCGAGAACGTGGGTGGAAATCGTACAGAGTCAATCAATTAAATGCCTGGCATCTTTTTACGGGGCGCTGCGGGTTCATCACTGAGGCGATAACCAGCTAAACACCTGGCATTTTTTCATTGTTTTTTTGCAACACCCATTCGGCAATAGCCTCTCTACGAACAACCCATTCCGAAATACGATATTTTGTCCCCCGCTTTGGCACACACCTGAATAAATCCACATCCTCAGTAAAAGGAACAGCGTGCAGGCTAAAATACTGCTCCTGAAAGTAAACATTTTCTCCTACTGGATACACGGGCCACCAGTGGATGCTGGACTTCAATTTAGGATCGTTCATGTGAACAATCAGCGCCGTTCGTTCATTTGTTTCCAATGCACGCGCAAGAGAATCAATCCAGGAATGAACGTATTGCTGTTTATTCCAGTAGGAAAAGCCTGTTTCGAAACACTCAATCTCTCCTCCAAAGTGCAGTTCGCCCAAAGCCCCCCCGGCCACTGGCGTTGTAAATTTAATATTAAACTCCACAAGCTATTCTTTCACGTAATGCATAGGCCAGTCAACGGTTCCCGTTCTTTTCCCTACCTTGCATGCTTGGCATCTTTCTATAGCTGACATTGGTAAGAATGGCGCACCATTCGGACAGCAGGTTCCAAGTCTCCAGTGGCCAGTTGTTCCTCTACAACACGCTCAAACTCGCTGGGCGTCGCGACGCAGGGGACATCGTCTGGAAAGCCCGCATACCAAAGCGCGAGTTCGTCACACGAACGTGCGATTGTGCTAAGTGCCTCGACGAGCGTTTTGCGAGCCTCCAGATCGGCAGTGGCATCGTTGACGAGATCACCCCACGAGCGACCAAGGCACGTAGTAATGGCCTCCCATGCCAGCAGATCGGGCACCTGCCACAACGCAAGGGCTTCCAAGTAGGACTTGGCCCGAGAGAGCGTAGCGATGGGGCGGCGGTCGAATTCGCTCGCCGCTCTGCGCGCGAGGCCCCGACAGGCGACAAGGACACTCATAGGTTGTAACAAGGGGCCGTTTCCCGTGAAAAAAATTCGCCAGGCATTTTGTATTCAAGGCGTCGTAGATGCAGCTCACATTGGCGGCGGCATTTCCCACCTCTGTGACTCTGTAACACTGAGCACGTGATCAACAGGAGTGAGGCCGTCATTTGATCTGCGGCGGACTTGAGTCGCCAAGCAAGCCCCCCTCCAGCGAGCACCAAAAAAACAGCCGGGACGCATGGCATCCCGGCTGTGGTGAAAGGTTGGTTGAACCTGTGTATTAGGCAGCGGCGGGAGCTGCGGCGGCTTTCTTTTCCAGCGCGGCCTTGGCCTGCAGAACGAGAGCCTCGATGGCAGCGATGTCCTTGACGGCGAGATCGGCCAGAACCTTCCGGTCCAGTTCGATGCCGGCAAACTTCAGGCCTTCCATGAATCGGGAATAGCTCAGTCCGAGGGGGCGGGTGGCTGCGTTGATGCGCTGGACCCACAGGTTGCGGAAGCTGCGCTTCTTGGCCTTGCGGTCGCGGGTTGCGTAGGTTTCGGCCTTGCGCACGGCGTCCTTCGCATAACGGAAATGCGTGGAACGGAAGCCGCGGTAGCCTTTGGCTTTGGCCAGCACGCGCTTACGACGCTTGCGGCTGGCGGGGGAGTTGGTGGCTCTTGACATGTATCTTGGTCTATGATCAGGCTGTTGTTTGGGTAGCGATGGCTTGCCTCACCTGGTCGAAGGCCTCACGAATGAGGCCAGGCAAGTTCATCGTGGTCTCAATTAATGAGACCGTGGGCGTCTTAGCGATGGGAGAACGGCATGTTCGCCTTGATTGCTTTGACATCCACTTCCGCCACGAGGGCGACTTTACCGAGGTTGCGTTTACGCTTGCGGCTCTTGTTCTGCAGGATATGGCGCTTGCCTTGTTTACGGCGCAGCACCTTACCCGTGGCAGTTATTTTGAACCGCTTGGCGTAAGCTTTCCTCGTCTTGGCGATACCGGCATTTTTGGACATAGGGGCGGCGATGGTAGTGGAGAACCTCATTTCATCAAGGGGTTTTTCACGGTGTCTTGCGGTCTCCACCACCCTTGACCCCCAGCACCCTCTCAAATATGGGAGTCAGAAAACTACGAAATATCAAAAATTAAAGTTGTGTTAATTATCTGAGATTGCTAAATGAGTAAGACTTCTGCGGATATTTCATGATCTCTTCCCCACTCACATCCTCCGCACCTCCAGCAGCTCTTGCTGAACTGGAGCAGGGGCTGGAGCATCTGAAAGTGGCCAATTATTATCTCAGGGTCGCCTTGGATCAGGTCGCCGACGGAGTGGTGATCGTTGAGAATGAAGCCAGCGACCCCAGGAGCGGCCAGAAAGTGCTCTTTAGCAACGCCGCCGCCGCCATGCTCGCAGGGGCCGAGCCGGAAACCGGCCTCCGTGGCCTGGGCCTCAATGATCTCGTGGCTGGCACCAAAGACGCGGCCACCCTCCAGCAAAGCCTTCGTCTGGCCGTGGCCCAGGGGGGCTGCCATGAATGCGAATGCCAGCTTCAGAGTCTGCGCACCCAGGCTCCCGTGCCCAGCAAATGGCGCGTGCGGGCAGTCTTCAACAGCATGCGCAAGCTGCTGAACTTCACCATCCTCATCAGCCCCGCGCAGGCTGCCGCTGCGGCTCCCGCCCCTGCCAGACCCGAGCCCAAACCGGCCGTCGATGACCTCGACGCCCAGTCGGTCCAGCTTCGCAAGGACAACCTCGCCGCCTTGGCCCAGGGCATCGCTCACGATGTCAATAATCTGCTCGGCCCGGTTACCGTGCGCCTTTCCGCCCTGCTTCAGCAGGTGCAGGATCAGCCTGCGCTGGCGCAGGAGCTGCAGCTCGTCTTTGCCGGCCTGAAACGCGCCAAGCAGTTCACCTCCCAGGTTGTCACCGCCTCCAAATCCACGCCTCGCAGACTGGAGCCCACCGACGTCACCTCCTTGATGCGCGACACTGTCGAATTCGCCGGTGCAGGCTCCAATGTCCACGTCCGCGTACGTCATGAAGACGGTCTGCGTCAGGCCATGGCGGATCCCGTCAAGCTCAGCCAGGTGCTGCAAAATCTCGTCATGAACGGCATCCAGGCCATGCCTCACGGTGGCTACATGGATGTGCAGGCCCTCAACCACAACGTTGTCAATGCCGGCGAGGGCAGGCTCAAGCCCGGCCGCCATGTCCGCATCATTGTGCGCGACCGCGGCTGTGGCATTTCCAAGGAAAATCTTGGCCGCCTCTTCCAGGAATCCTTCACCACCAAGCCCGACGGCAACGGCATCGGCCTCACCGCCTGCAAACGTTTCATCGATGAAATGGGCGGCGAGATTCGTGTCAGCTCCACCCCCAACATCGGCACCGAGTTCACGGTTTACCTGCCCGCTGCGGAAGGCACGAGCAGCAAGCCCCTGGTGCCGGCCAGCACTGCTCCAGTCCCTCTCAAAAACGGCAAGGGCAAGGTGCTCATCGTCGATGACGAGGACGACCTGCGCAAAGTCGCCCACATGATCCTCACCCGCTGCGGCTACGAAGCCGTGCAGTGCGACAACGGTCAGGACGCCGTGCGCATCTACCAGAGCCTTTTCCGCACCGGCACGCCCCCGGATGTCGTTCTCATGGACCTCACCCTGCGTGGCGGCATGAACGGAAACGAAACCGCAGCCGAGATCCTCCACCTCGACCCGGACGCCCGCATCGTTTGCACGAGCGGCAGCGTCACCGAGGAGGTGCAAATGGCCTTCCTGGAACGCGGCTTCGTCGGCGTTCTGCCCAAGCCCTACGAGGCCGGCGAGCTCACGCAGATGGTGCATCGCGTGGCCACCATGATGAAACGGCAGTGAGCGTTGCAAAGGAAATGCCCGTGTGACCGTTTCCCGCTCTTCATGAAAACACGCCGCCACTTTCTCTCCGGGCTCGCCACTGCAGCCGCCGCCACCTTCACCGAAACGCTGCGCGCCGCCCCCGATCCCAAAAAGGACGTCGTCATCGGCCACGGCACCCACCGCTACAAGGTGAACAAGGAATGGGTTCCCGCAGGCCAGGGCCGCCACCACCCCATCCTCAACTGCCACGAAATGGTCCAGGTCAAAGACGGCCGCCTCTTCATGATCGGAGACCACTGGGACAACCAGATGCTCATCTTCAAGCCGGACGGCACCATCCTCGACTCCTGGGGCTCCGTCTGGCCCGGCGGGCACGGCCTCACACTCGACCATGAAAACGGCGAGGAGTTCCTCTTCGTAACCGACAGCGGCCTCTGGAAGTCCGGCAGCGGCGGCTACCGCCAGACCGGCCGCGTCACCAAGATCGATCTCACAGGGAAGGAAATCTTTTCCATCAGCCACCCCATGAGCGTCGGTGCCTATGAGCCGGACATGGTCTTCAATCCCACCGAAACCGCCATCGCGCCAAACGGCGACATCTACGTAGTGGACGGCTACGGATCGCAGTATGTCCTCCGCTACGACTCCCGCGGCCGTTTCATCCAGCGCTTCGGCGGCAAGGAGGGCGTGCCCGCAGAGCAGCGCCTCAACAACGCCCACGGCATCGCCATCGACACCCGCCAGGGCGTGGACAAGGCCACCGTCATCGTCACCTCCCGCGCCGACAACTGCTTCCGCCGTTTCACCCTCGACGGCAAATACCTCGAAACCCTCCCCGTCCCCGGCGCCATGGTCTGCCGCCCTGTGATCTCCGGCCAGGAGCTCTACGCGGGTGTCTGCTGGTCCAAAACACCGGAAATCAACAAGCTGCCACAAAACCCCAGCGGCTTCACCGTCGTGCTCGATGCTGCAGGCAAAGTCATCAGCGCTCCTGGAGGAAGCGAACCCGTCTATGAAGACGGCAAACTCAAGCCCCTCATCCAGGCCGAACGTATTTTTGATCACGGGCACGATGTCTGCGTCCTCGAAAACGGCGATCTCATCGTCTGCCAGTGGAACGCCTTCCAGACCTACCCCATCAAGCTCGAAAAAATCGCCGCCTGACCGCCTCGAAATCATTTCTGGCTTTACGAGCGGGGTTTTTTGCTGAATCCGACACAACTCCGCGCCATTTCCCGCCATTAAATAATGAAGTATCTCACCATCGTGCGTCATGCCAAGTCCAGCTGGGGTCAGCCCGGTCTGGCCGACCATGACCGCCCGCTGAATGAGCGCGGAAAGAAGGCCGCTCCTGCCGTCGCTAATTTCCTCCACCGCACCTACTTCGGCGGTGGCGACTCCCCTCCTCTTCTCCCGCTTCCTGATCGCATCATCACCAGCACCGCCCTGCGCGCACTGAGCACTGCACAGATCATGCGGGAGGTTTTTGCCATGCCAGTCGAGAAGCTGCGTCTGGAATCCAGACTTTACCTCGCTGAAGCAGACACCATCCTCGATGTCATGCGTGGTTTCGAGGAAAGCTGGCACCACGCCATGATCTTTGGCCACAACCCTGGTCTGCACGACTTTGCCGATCACATCCTCGCCCGCGCCAACATTCCCAAAGTTCCCACCTGCACAGCAGTCATCATGGCCCTGCCTCACGAGTTTTGGGGTCTTGCTGACTGGAACGAGGCCCAGCTCATCGGCTACATCACCCCAAAATCCCTCGAACGCCGCTTCCCCGAGCTCTATGCCGGAATCTCACGTGACGATGGCGATGATTAGCACCATCGAGCATCCAACTTATTTGAATATAAAAGTAATGACTGGCGTATGAAGACAATTGGAGTTATTCACAACTAATGAAACAAAAACTGGAAGTCATCGAGCTCGCGGCCATTCGCATCGCCAGCGGTAACGAACTTCCCAGGAGCACGGCAGACAACCTTAATCTGCTGCTCACCAATCTGGTCAATCTTCTCAAGCGACAGCAGGATGAGATAGAGTTCCTCCGGCGCAGCGTGCAGGAATGCAAAAGCTGCCAGTAGAGGGCACAAGAAGGCTTGTCGGCACTTTTAAGCTCCCACCCGGCTCCGGTGCTCGCTGGGACGCCAGCCAATCCACTTCTTGAAGGTGTTGCTGAAGACAAACGGGTTCTGATAGCCCACCTCATGGGAGATGGTCTCCACTTTGAGGTTCGTGGTGGAAAGCAGTTCAGCCGCCTTGCGCATGCGCAACCATGTCACGTGGTGCATCGGTGTGCGTCCAAGAGTGCGGCGACAGAGGCGGCGCAGATGCTCGGCGCTGACATGGGCCTGATGAGCCAGTTCGTCCAAAGTCCAGTCATAGCCGACGTTTGCGGAAACCTTCTCCCAGATTCGGTGCAGACGGTCATCCACCTGCCACGGCTGGGCAAAACGTTCGATGTAGTGCTGGATCAGCTCCACCCAGTGAAACATGGCCGCAGGCTGGGCCGAGCGCCCAGCTTCTTCGACGAGTCCCTCGATGGCGTTCCACAATGCCTCGCCTGAAAATGGGGCCATGAGGGGGGAGCTGCTGCTGAGGATGGGGGTCTGCTCCGGCTGCTGTTCATAGCGCACCCAGCAGCAGCGCCAGACCTTGCCGGGCACGGCATGGAAGGCGTTCACCATGAATGGTGGCAGGGCCACGGCCATTCCGGCCGAGCACTTTTTCCAAGCACCGTCCACCAGCACACGCCCCTCCCCCTCCAGGCAGGCCAGGAAATAGAGTCCCCCCTGATGCATGCGCACAATGCGGTAGGGCGCACGCGCCGTCATGATGCCAGCATGTGCGATGCGGTGCGTGGCCAGCGTGGCGCACAGCGGGGCGCTGCGCAGCCAGGAGCGCGTGTCCCGCTCCGACCCACGTACCATGCGGTACTGGGTCTCCGCTCCGTGGGTGTGCGTTTCGGATAGCTCTTGGATGGCAGTTCGTGCGTGCATGTGAAGCCGTTTACGGTTGTTTACAGTCGTTGACGGTGGTTGACCGTTGTTTTCAAAACCACTGTCAACGACCGTCAACCATCGTCAACAACCGCAAACTTCTACCTGCCATGCCCAATCCCTGGACCGGAATCGGAAATCCCTACACCAAGCAAGAAGTCGTGGACCGCCTCAAGGCCACCCGCGCCAAAGGCGAGCCGATCATCGCTGCAGGGGCAGGCACGGGCATCAGCGCGAAGTTCATTGAAAAGGGCGGCGCGGATTTGATCATCATCTACAACAGCGGCCGTTTTCGCATGATGGGCCATGGCAGCACCTGCGGCCTCATGGCCTATGGAGACGCCAACGCCATCGCCATGGAAATCGGCGAGTATGAGGTGCTCCCCGTGGTCAAGGAGATCCCGGTTGTCTGCGGCGTGCATGCCACGGACCCCCGCCGCCGCATGTGGCACTGGCTGGGCCGTGTCAAAGAAATGGGCTTTTCCGGGGTCAACAACTTCCCCACCCACACCATTGTGGACGGGCATTTCCGCGGCGTGCTGGAAGAAACCGGCATGAGTGTGGAAAAGGAGTTTGAAATGGTCGGTCTGGCCACGCGCATGGATCTCTTTAGCATCGTTTATGTGGCCACCCCCGAGGAGGCCGTGAAAATGGCCCAGAATGGGGCGGATGCGATCATCGCCCACGTCGGCACCACCGTGGGAGGCAGCATTGGCGTGACGAATGCCGTGGTAAGCTGGGACCACACTGTGAAGATCACCCAGGAGATCATCGACGCCGCCAAGAGCGTGAATCCGAACGTTTTCACCCTGACCCACGGCGGCCCGATCAACACCCCCAAGGACGTGGAATTCATCCTGAGCAAGACCTCAGCCGATGGCTTTGTGGGAGCCAGCAGCCTGGAACGAATGGGGGTGGAAGACTCACTGACCAGCCTGACAAGGGAGTTCAAACGCGTCCCGATCGGGCGCTAACTCCCCGGATTTCAGGCGTCTAAGTGTGCCTTTAGCCCAAGCGAAACGCATTTTGCAAAAAAATTACCGGCGTGTATGCTTGGACCCGCGTTACTTTGTTGTAACACCCCCCGCTCATGTCCGACGACCCTTTTAACAATCGCTCCGACGGCCCAGGCCGTCGCAACCAGGATCCGCAGTTCAACTGGCGCGGCTTCATGCTCTTCGCGCTCGCGATCACGCTGCTGATCTCGGGCTTCGTGATGAACAAGGGGCTGGCCGGAAGCCGCAAGGTGCTGAACTACGCGGAATTCAAGGCCATCGTCGAGAACAACGGCATTGATCCCAAGCAAAAGCTCGAACTCGTCAATCTCGACACCACCTCGGAGCAGACCATCCGGGGCTGGTACTTCCCCGCCCAATTGCAGAAATCTCCGCAGGTAGCGAAATCGGGCGAACCCGAAGCAGCCGCCCCTACGGACCTGAGCAAGCCCATCATCATCGAACCCGCCAAGGACGAGACTGCCAAAAGCCCGGCGGTCGGCAATGTTGGTGACTCGAAGCAGTTTTCTGTGGCCGTGAACATCGAGTTCCAGAAAGAGGAACTGCACAAGATGCTGGATGCCCACAAGCTGGTGCTCATCCCAGTCTATGAAAACGAGATGTGGTCTTCCCTCATCGGCTTCCTGCTGCCGCTGCTGGTCATTCTGGCCTTCTTCTACTTCCTGGTGCGTCAGCAGCTCCGCAGCGCTGGCCGTGGAGCCATGAGCTTCGGCAAGAGCAAGGCCAAGATGCTGGCCCAGGACCGCAACAAAGTCACCTTCAAGGACGTGGCAGGCGTGGAGGAAGCCAAGGAAGAAGTGCAGGAGATCGTCGAGTTCCTCAAGGACCCGAAGAAGTTCCAGCGCCTGGGCGGCAAGATCCCCAAAGGCGTGCTAATGACCGGCCCTCCCGGCACCGGCAAGACCCTGCTGGCCAAGGCCATCGCTGGCGAGGCCGATGTGCCGTTCTTCAGCATCAGCGGCTCTGACTTCGTGGAAATGTTTGTCGGCGTGGGCGCCAGCCGTGTGCGCGACATGTTTGAGCAGGGCAAAAAGAACGCCCCCTGCCTGATCTTCATCGACGAAATCGACGCCGTGGGCCGCCATCGTGGTCATGGCATGGGCGGTGGTCACGATGAACGTGAACAGACCCTGAACGCCCTGCTGGTTGAGATGGACGGTTTCGACACCCAGGAAGGCATCATCATCATCGCTGCCACGAACCGCGCTGACGTGCTGGACCCTGCACTGCTGCGCCCGGGCCGCTTTGACCGCCAGGTGACCGTGAATCTGCCCGACGTGAAGGGCCGCGAGGAAATCCTGCGCGTGCACGCCAAGAAGGTGAAACTGGCTGACAGCGCCGACCTTTCCAAGATCGCCCGAGGCACCCCTGGCTTCTCCGGTGCCGAGTTGGCCAACCTGCTCAACGAGGCCGCCCTGCTGGCCGCGCGCAAGAACATGAAGTCCATCACCAATCCCGAGCTGGAAGAAGCCCGTGACAAGGTGCGCTGGGGCCGCGAGCGCCGCAGCATGGCCCTGACCGAGAAGGAGAAGGAAAACACCGCCTACCATGAGGCCGGCCACGCCATCCTAAACGAGGTCCTGGAACACACTGATCCTCTGCACAAAGTCACCATCATCCCCCGTGGCCCAGCTCTTGGTGTCACCATGATGCTGCCTGAGGAAGACAAGTTCACCCATCGTAAAAGCGAGCTCATCGACAACCTCATTGTCACCATGGGCGGCCGTGTGGCGGAGGAAATCCAGTTCGGAGACGTGACGAGCGGCGCCAGCGGAGACATCCACATGGCCTCCCGCATTGCCCGCAACATGATCTGCTCCTGGGGAATGAGCGACAAGCTGGGCATGGTGGAATACGGCGAAAATGAGAGCGCCGGCTTCATGGGCCGCGGCAGCAGCAACTACAGCCCTGACACCGCGCAGAAGATCGACGAGGAAGTGAAGCGCCTCATCGATGGTGCCTACGCCAAGGCCAAGGACATCCTCCTCCAGCACAAGGACAAGCTGGATGCCCTGGCCCACGCCCTGCTCGAATACGAGACGCTCGACGGCTCCCACATCAAGGAAATCATGGAGCACGGCCGCCTCATCAATCCGCCTGAGAACAAGAGCAAGCCGCCGCCCCCGCCACCGCTGCCGAAGGCCAGCGACGCCCGCCCCGTGAAACGTGAAGACGAAGACGAAGGCGGCCTGGCACCTGGGCTGACCGGAGTGCCTGCCTAATGCTGAATGATTGAAGAAGGGGAGCCAGCAGGCTCCCCTTTTTTATTTCAACCGCAGCACCAGACGCACCGCATCCAGGCGCAGAGCACTGGCACTGATGGCGGCGGCGAGGGCATCGCGCTGATCACACAGGGCCGTGATTTCCTCAGGACGCACATGGGGATTGCGTGCCTGCAGGTCTTCCAGGCGGGAGATCTCTTCATCCAACTGCTTGCGCATGGCTGCCACAGCACGCTGCTGCAGTGTTTTGAGCTGAGCTTCCGCCAGCTGCTGCGCCTTGCCGAGCATGGTGGGCAGAAGCTTGTGGCGGACGGTTTCATTTTCGACCGTGCGGGTTGGGTCTCCCGCAGAAAGTCTGGCACGGGTGAAGGCGGGGTCGGCGCTGAGATCGCGCCCCTGATGATCGACCGCCACGCGCAGAGGCGTGGCTGGCATGAAGCGTGCAGCATGCAGGGCGGGCGGGGCAATGCATTCGGCGACAAAGCACGTCTGCAGCACCAGCCCCTCTCCACCGGAGGCCTTCCAGAAAGCAAATCCGGCATTGCCGTCATGGGAGCCCAGCAGTGCATCAAGCGCCGCACAGACAAGCGGGTGATCCCAGGTGAGGAATGCCTCATGATCCCGCGATAGTGCACGCTCACGGTCAAATGAGAAAGTCAGGCCTTCCTCTGGCAAGGCAGGCAGGGCATCGGTGATGAGATTGTCCGGCCTGATGTACCAGGTGCGGTCCGTCATCTCCTCCACGTGCATTCCCAGATGGTCCAGCAGGCGGATGAAGAAGCGCTCAAAATCGAGCCCTGCGTCAATGTCGCGAATGCGCTCGATCATTCGTGCCGCGAGCCTGGGCTTGCAGGAGTTGAGCTCCAGAAGGCGGTTGTGGCCACGCTCGAGTTTTTGGCGGACTTCCAGACGCAGCTTTTTGGAACGGCTGATGCAGTCGGCGAGCTTTGGAGAGTCAAAGGTCGTGCATAGATCCTCGATCTCTGCTGCAAAGCTGTGCAACAGCTGTGTGGCGCCCTGCAGGCTGTGCTCAAAGGCATCCAGCCCCTCGTGATACCATCGGGCGAGCACCTCCCCTTCCCCACCCAAGACAAACGGGACGTGGATATTGATGGCCCCCTTCTGACCGATGCGGTCCAGGCGACCGATGCGCTGCTCCAGAAGCTCGGGATCGCGCGGCAGGTCATAAAGCACAAGGTGCTGGGCGAACTGGAAATTCCGCCCTTCACTGCCGATTTCCGAGCAGATCAGAATGCGTGCTCCTTCAGGATCGGCGAATGCAGCCGCATGGCGATCGCGCTGCATGAGAGTGAGCCCTTCGTGGAAGAGCACGGCGTGCACATTGATCTCCCGCAGAAGACGCTCGTGGATGTCTTCAGCGAGCTTGCGCGTGCGGCAGATGAGCAGGACTTTGGACTCGCCCAGATCCCGGAGGGTGGCGGCCAGCCAGCGGATGAGGGTGTCCTCCGGAGTCGAGTCGGCCACGACCTCCAAACGCTTCAGGTGGCACTGGCGAGGGGGGAAGCCCTGAATGACAGCGCGGGTGTTTCTGAACATGACGCGCCCGGTGCCGAATTCATCGAGGAGGTCGGCCACGAGACGCTGACGTGCTGATTCATCCCCACCTGCGAGCTGGGTGGCGTGCTGCTGCACCCGGGGGGAATGACTGGCAAAAAGCGTCTGATCCGCCTCATTCATTCCGCCCCCCTGCAGAATGCGGTCAACCACCTGTGCGACTTGCTCATAGCGGGTGGATTCGGCCAGAAAGGTCTGCAGATCGCCATAGCGATCCGGATCCAGCAGGCGAAGGCGTGCAAAATGCCCCTCGGCACCGAGCTGCTGCGGCGTAGCGGTGAGCAGCAGCACGCCAGGCGCACGACGGGCAATGGCCTCGACGACCTGATAGGCCACGCCCGGGGCCTCGACGGTCCATTCCAGGTGGTGTGCCTCGTCCACAATGAGGAGGTCCCAGGCGGCCTCGGCGGCCTGCTGGGCGCGCTTTTCCGAAGCACTGAGCAGGGAAAGCGGGCAAAGGACAAGCTGGCTGTCCATGAAGGGATTTCCCTCAGGATCCCCGGCCTCGATGGCGGCACAGCGCTCCTCATCAAAGAGGCTGAACATCAGGTTAAAGCGGCGCAGCAGCTCGACAAACCACTGATGTGGAAGGGCATCTGGAACCAGCACCAAGATGCGTGAGGCACGCCCTGTGAGGTGCAGGCGGTGCAGTATAAGACCCGCCTCGATGGTCTTTCCTAGGCCAACCTCATCGGCCAGCAGGACACGCGGCAGCAGGCGGCCTGTGACGTCTGCGGCGATGGACATCTGATGAGGGATGGGATCGACACGGCCTCCGATAAATCCACGCACCGGCGAGGCCTGCATGCGGCAGCGCCATTCCACAGCCTCGGCACGCAGGGCGTAGGCCTGGAGATCGTCCACGCTGGCGGAGAGGAGCCGCTCCTGCGGTCCGCCCAGGGCAAGGGTGTCTGCAAGATCCTCCTCGGGGACACATCTGGCCCCGCTGTGGTAGAGCAAGGTGCCGTGAAGACTGCTGACCGATTCGATTTGAAGCTCAGAGCCGTCTCGGAGTGTGATCTTGTCCCCTGCCTGGAAGCTGGCGCGGCGCAGTGGAGCCCCGCTGCGGGCGTAGCGGCGGGTTTCGCGCGCTGCGGGGAAGCGCAGATCGACGAAATTGCCTTCAATGCCAGTGACGATGCCAAGGCCCAGCTCTGGCTCGCTTTGGCTGGTCCAGCGCTGACCGGGTGTAATGGATTCCATCCGTGGCCGGTGCTGCTATTTGTCTTTTTTTCCAAACAGGCGGCCAAAGAACCCCTTTTTCTTGGGCTCTGCCGCCGGCTGCTGAGCCTGTGCGGGCACGGCTTGCTGCGGCATCGCCTGTCCTGGAGGCTGGGTGTTTTGAGTAAAATCTATGATGCCGGGTTTGATCGACGGAGCGGCGCCGGGATTCACATTGATGACCTTGGGCTTTTTGGCATTCCCACGGTCGTCATACTCGTAGATGACCTGCTGGTAGCACTGACCACTGAGATTGAAGGAGCGCATCTCCTGGGCGCGACCGTATGCGTCAAAATAGACCTGGGAGCGGGCGACGAGATTTCCACGCCCGTCATAAATGTGCCCCTGGGTGGGGAGGCCGCGCTCATTGAGGAGGTAGTGCTTTTTGGCCACCAGAGCCCCGCCCGCATTGTAGGTGGACTCGATGAGTTCATTGGTCGTCTTGTCCACCACGGTCTCGGAATGAGAATTGTCAGGGTGGTAGGTACTCCTGGCCACAATGGGGGTGGCCGAAGGTGCGGCAGGCTGGGCCATGGCGGCAGATGTCAGCCAAAGAAGGACAAAAAAAGCAGAGCAGGATTTCATGACAGAACCGATGATGACGGCAGAATAACGCCCGGCTCAAGCGCCGACAATGATAAATCCCGCCCTCCCCCACCTACTTTCGAGCCATGAACGCCATCACTGACCCCACCTGGGCTGAATTTCTTTATCAAACCATCGAGGAATTTGGCTGCACAACGGGGACTCTGCACCGGCTGGACCCTGCGGACCGCCACCTCAAGCTGGTGGCCCATCAAGGCATTCCAGAGGCGCTGATGCCGATCATCCAGTCCATCCCAGTGGGAAAAGGGATTGCCGGGACAGCCGCTGAACGCCTGGAGCCAGTGGAAATCTGCAACCTGCAAACCGACACCTCCGGAGTGGCCAAGCCAGGTGCCAAACAAACGCAGGTGCAGGGTTCTCTGGCCGTGCCAGTGCTGGATGGAGGCCGCCTGTGTGGCACGCTCGGCATCGGCAAGCTGGTGCCGTATGATTTCTCCCCTGAAGAAAAGGCCAGGCTGATCCAGGCTGCGCGGAGCATTGCAGCAAAGCTGCTGCCAGCCTGATCTGAAGAAAAACAGCGCAGGGCGTGAAAATCAAGGAGCCCTGGAAAGGTGACCTCGGCGCAACTAGGGTGATGAAGGCGCCTCAATGCTGCTCGAGAAGACGATATTTGCGGTGAACGCAGCCTCGCAGGCCTGAAACCATGCTCTGTGGTGGAAAAACAGAGATCAACAGAGAATGGAGGGCCAAGGATGCCCGACCCACTTTGCTCAAGCAGGCCGGGCAGACGGAAAGCAACAACTCTGCTAGAGAGAGCCACGGCGGCGGCGGCGCAGGCAGAAGCCGAAAAGACCGAGGAAGAGCAGCAGCACGCGGGAGGGCTCAGGCACCACAACGATGATGCCATAGCTCTGGAAGGCTGAAGTATCGAAGGCAAGACCACCTGCGAGAGAGGGCAGGCTGAAGTCTGCGGCTGTCAGAGTGCCAGTGCCCACCACGCTAAGGGAGGACCAGTCCACCAGCTTGAACATGTCGCCAACGACAACAGTGCCGGAGCTGTAACCATTATCAATGAGCTGGAAGGCAGGGGTGGAAGAGCCGGCAGAGACTGTGAGCGTGCCGCCGACATTGATCAAGTCATGGCTGGAGAGCGACTGCTGAGCGTTCAGCGCGCTGCTGTCCGCCGCAAGATTGCTTCCCAGGATGGCCAGGACGTTGTTGGTGGTGGAATCGTAGGTGCTGTTCTGCAGGGCTGACTGAAGGGTGTTGTAGTCTGCTGCGTTCACCAAAGCGAGGTTGCCCGTGGCATTGGTGATCCTCAGGTCGATCTGCGAGCCGGAGGTGATCGTGAGGTTTCCAGCAAAGCTCAGAGCTTGATTTGCCGAGGTGCCCACACCTGGAGCCACAATACCCACATGAGTGGAATCAGATCCAATGGTGGTGGAGCCAGTGATGACACCGCCGTTGATGGCGCCAGTTCCACCAGAGAGAACTGCAGCAGTGCCAAGTGTGCTGCCTCCAGCGACCGTCACGGCACCAGAGCCGTTGAGAGAGCCTGTGGCGCCATCACCCACCTGTAGAGTGCCTGCCTGCACCATCGTCGGACCGGAATAAGTTTCGGAGTTGTTGAGCACGAGAGTGTTGGCACCCAGCTTCGTGAGTCCCACGGCACCACCACCGGTGCCCGTGCTGTCTTTCACCACTGCACTGACGGTGAAGCTGCCACCTGCGGCATTGCTGGTGTCAAAGCCGATCGCGGAGCCAGCCTGCAGGCCGTTGCTGCTCACCGTGGTCAGGTTGCCGATCAACGTAGCGGTGTCGGCAGCAGTAAACTCTCCCGTGCCACCGACATTGAAGGCCACAGTGGCACCGCTGCTCACCGTCACCTTGGCAGCCGTCCAGTTGGAGGTGACATTGTTATAGAGCGCCACTTCTTTGGCAAACTGGAGGGTGCCAGCCGAGACCAGCGTGGTGCCGGTGTAGGTGTTGGCGCCGGAGAGAGTCTGCGTGCCGGTTCCTATTTTGGCGAGGCTGAGAGCATTGGTGCTGTTGGTGATCACACCCGCAAAAGTGGTGCTGGTGTTGTCGCCGCCAGTGGTCAGGGTTGCGGCCGTGCTGGAATTGGTGATCAGACCACCTGTGGCAGTGGTATCTCCGGAGAGGGAGCCGACGGTTTCGGCCTTGCCATTGATGTCAAAAGCGGCACCTGCGTAGACGCTGAGGACAGAACCATCTGGAATGACACCAACGGCCCCCAGCTGAAGCACACCACCAGCAACCGTGGTCGAGCCACTGTAGTCGTTGGAGGAAGAGGAGAGGATCAGGGCTCCTGCGCCTGCTTTTGTGATGCCGGTGCTGGTGGATCCAGTGATTTTGCCGCTGACAGTCGCGGTGACCTGAGGAGCGGTCACGGTGACTGTATGCGGACCAGCGGCGAGGCTCATGACGCCGCTGAGAGTGAGGTTGTTGGTGGAAGCGGTGCCGCCGAAGGTGAAGTCCTGCGTGACGCTGGTGGCATTGCTGATGGTGCGGGCAGCAGTGCCAGCAAGAATGGCGGTGCCATTGCCCAGGGTGATGGTGCCAGTGCCATAGGCGTTGGAGGCTGCTGTATTGTCAAAGATGACAGAGCCGGCGCTGATATTGAGCCCGCCCGAAAGAGTATTGGCAGTGGAGCCACTGAAGATGAGAGAGCCAGCGCCAGTCTTTTGAATGGTGCCGCCGCCCGTCGTATTGAGAGGAGCGGAAATGATCAGTCCTTCAGGGGACAGGCCGGATACATTGATGACAGGAGCCGCGTTGCTGAGCACCAGCGCGGATCCCGAGATGGTCGGAGTGCTGGCGAGGTTGTCATTGACCACCGTGATGGCGTTGGCAGCACTGAGCGTGAGAGAGGTGTTTACGGCCACTGTCGGAGTGGCAGTGCCCGCAATGCCATTGAAGGTCAGGCTGGCAAGAGTGTTGGTGCCGCTCATGGTCAGAGTGCCGCCGCCGTTGATGGTGATGTTTGCGGTGTTCTTGATTTCACCTGCGGCCGTCAGAGTGACTGTGGCACCATTGTTGATTGTCAGGTTGCCGGGAACCGCCACGATCGAGGTGCCATTGGCGCTGGCGGTGCTCAGTGTGAGCGTGCCTGAATCCACATAGGTGCCGCCGGAGTAGGTGTTGTTTCCAGTCAGAGTCAGCAAGCTGGCCGTTCCGGCCGCGCCTGTCTTGACGAGTGTCACGGCATTGCTGTTGTTGTCTGCAATCACCGCCGACACCGTCATGGCATTGGTGGTGTTGTTGAGATTGAAGAACAGCTCAGCGGGTGCCGATCCCGTGCCTGCCGTCAGAGTACCATTCTGGATGGTGGAAACTCCGGACTGAAGGCTGGTGCGCAGGATGCCGCCGCTGGTGATGATGAGCGTGCCACCGGCAATGTCGAGTGTCGGAACCCCAGCCGCACCAGGATTGATTTGCAGCGAGTTGATGGTCTGGACGCCACCGGACAAGGTGACCGTGCCGGTGGTGGTGACGGTGTTGATGCTGTAGTTGCCAGCAGCATTGAGAGCAGCACCCTGGGTGCCATAAGCAGCAATATTCGTGTAGGCAGTCGAGTTGAGCGCCACAACTCCGGAGTTTCCGAAGGTCGTGGAGACAGAAGTCGAGGTGGCGAGCGGTGCGAGCGAAACCGTGAAGGTCGTCGGGCCTGTGATCGAGGCGATTGTGGTGCCAGGAGCAAAGTTGGTGCCGCTGACAGACTGGCCGACAACCATCTGTGAGGTGTTGCCGGAAGCGAGCGTCACTGTGGTGCTTCCCTGGACCGTCGAGGCATTGAGAGTCTGGGCGGAAGCGAGGGTTGCCCAGTTGTCAGCAGTGGCCAACGCGGCGCCTGCAGTAGCCCAGCCACCAAGAATGGCACCCGTGCCTGTGCCGGTAAAGGACCCGACAAGAACCGGCGCGCTGCCGTTGATATTGGTCACGAACTGCTGAGCATTGCCAGCGATGCTGGAACCAAGGCCTGTTCCCGCAAACACAGCCGAAGCCCCGGTGGTGCGTGTCAGGTTGACGATGGCAAGCATCGCCGTATTGCCAGTGGCAAGAGCCGGCGGCGTGACCGTGAACACGTTTGCACCCGTTGCGAGAGTCACACCAGAGCCAGTGGAACCGATCGTGACATTGGAGGTGACGTAGTTCGCACCGGTCAGAGCGAAGGTGCCGTTGTTCATATTGATGAGCGCGCTGCTGGAAATACGGCCGTCAACACTGCTCAGGACATTGTTGGTCAGGTTCAGAGACGCGCCGTTCACATTGACCGTCGTGCTGGCCAGGCTGCCATTGTCCTGCAGCGTCAGGCTGCCTCCAAAGATATTGGTGCTGCCAGTGTAGGTGCTTGCATTGGTCAGCGTGAGAGCTCCAGAGTTTTCCTTGTAGAAGTTGATGGCGTTGGTGGATCCAGTGCCACCTCCGATGACGCCGCCAAAAGCGCTTCCAGCTGTAGCGCTGGTGATCAGATTTACAGCGGAACCGCTGGTATTGCTGATGGTGCCAGCCGTGCTGCCGGCCGTATAGGTGTAGTTCAGGCTGCCAAGCCGGGCCACGGCCTGGTCTGCATTCAGGTTCAGGGTGCCGGCATTGACCTGGAGATCATACACGGTGGCCACCGTTGCTGTCGGCGCGACCAGCAGGGTGTTGGTGCCACCGTTCAGGCTCATCACACCTCCGTTGACCGTCGTCGGACCCGCATAGTATTGAGCGTTGTTCACGTTGAGCGTGCCGCCGTCAGCCTTGACCAGGCCGCCAGTGGTTCCAAGCAGGAAGGTGTTGAAGTTGAGGATCGAGCTGGAGGAACCAGTCACGTGAACCACGAGCTGAACATTGCCAGTGGTGGTGATCGACCCGGCGTTGATGGTATTTGTGCCGACGAAGGTGTCGAGAATACCGCCGGTGTTGATCGTCAGCGCATTGAGAATGGCGCCGCTGGTGTAGTTCTGTGTCGTGGCGCCTTGGATGGCCTGGCCACCGCCTGTTGAATTGATGGCGTTCCCATTGGTGAGCGTCAGACTGTTCAGCGAGGTAGCAGAGCTGTATGTCTGCACTGAGCTGAAGGCACCATAGTTGGTGGTCAGGCTGCCAGCCCCCAGAGTGCCGGCCAGTTCACTGGTCGTCATGGCGCGCAGGTAGGAACCTGCCCCGGTGTCTTTGACCAGGAAGCCGGTGCCCGTGCCAGTGGCGGAGGCATCAGCGATGATGTCCGCTCGGATGGTCATGTTTGTGGCACCGTTGCTGCCGCCGCCCTGGGTCACCCCGGCGATCGTTGCACCAGCCGTGGCACTGAAGGCCGTGGAGGTGGTCATGTTGGCCAGTCCTGCGCCCGAGGTGGCTGAGAGGCCCTGGAACAAGGCACTGCCTCCGCTCGATGCTGCTTCAGCCGTCATCGCGGTAGCAGTCAGGGTGGTGGTGCCGACCGCGCCTCCATTGAGGGTGATCGTGCTGCCGCCATACTGAACGAGGAGGGTGGCGATGGTTTCCGAAGCATTGGAGGCGGCCACTCCTGTGCCGGTGAGGGAAAGATTTCCGCCCTGGAGAGTGACGCTGCGGCCGGCAATGCGATTGACCACATTTGCCACGGTATTATCCATCGCCAGAGTGCCGCCGCTGTTGAGGGTGTCCGCCGTGGCGCCGCCGAACTGCACGGCACCGCTGCCACTGAGAAGAATCCTGCCTCCATTGACAGTGAGTGCGCCGGTGGCGTTGTTCAGTCCGCTGGTCAAAGTCAGCGTGCCAGCGCCGATTTTGGTCACCGCGAGGTTTGCAGCCGTGGCTGCCGTGAATGCGCCCGCGAAGGTGGTGCTGGTGCCGTCCGCGCCGATGGTGAGCGTTTGAGCGGCGCCGCTGTTGGTCACAAGGCCACCCGTAGTGGCGCTATCACCTGCAAGCGACCCGATCACATTGCCAGCGATGGCGTTGATGTTCAGCTCAGCACCGGCCGCCACAATGAAGGCGGAGCTGCCAAGCACCTGAGTGGCACCAAACTGGAGCACACCACCACTGATGGTGGTGGCGCCTGCCCAGTTGTCACCGGCACTGGCGAGGCTCAGGATGCCGGCACCAGCTTTGGTCAGGCCTGCACTGCCGGAAGCTGTGACACCGCCGAGGGTGCCGCCGAGAGTGGCAGTCACAGAGGGAGATGCCACTGTCACTGTGCGTGTACTGCTGCCAAGGATCACTGAACCACCCAGCGTCAGGTTGTTGCCAGACAAACCACCACCAAAGGTGAAGTTGCCGTTCACGGTCACCGCATTGGCCACGGTGCGGGCGGTGCCGTCAGCCATAAGTGCAGTGCCATCAGCGATGACCAGTCTGCCGATGCCCAGCGGGCCGGCCGTCACGACACCATTTGATTGAGCGCTGGCTGCGCCAAGGATGACGGAGCCATTGTTCAACTGCACATTGCCGTTGAAATCACTGGTGGTGCTGGTCAGGACCAAGGAGCCTGCACCTGCTTTGATCAACCCTGCTGCCGTAGCCCCACCCATGACATTGCGCAGCTGGCCCGTAATCGAGAGATCATCAAGGGAGGCGCCCGAAGTCGTGACCGTCAGGTTAGCTCCAGCCAGTTCGATGTTGGAAGCAATGGTCGGCGTGGTGGCAAGATTATCGTTAACAGCCGTCACACCATTGGTGATGAACAGATTGCCGCCGGTCACGTTGATGGCGCTGGTGCCACCAGTGCCATTGAAGGTGATGCTGTTGAGCGTGTTATTGCCGACCAAGGTCAATGTGCCAGCACCATTGATGATCACATTGCTGGTGTTGGCGATGGATCCATTGTTCGTGATCTGCGTGGCGCTGGCATTGTTCAGGATGAGATTGCCCGGGATGACGATCGAACCCAAGGCGCTGCCGGCAGGGTTTGCGGTTCCGCCGATGTTCAGGGTCCCCTGATTGACGACCGTGTTGCCTGTGTAAGCCTCAGAGAAGGCGACCAAGGTGGACGGCGAGCTGAATGTCAGGGTGCCGGAAGATGCGCCGCTGAGGTTGGTATTGGTGCTCAGGGTGATGGTGGTGGCAGACGCAACAGTAGCGATGGTCGCCCCGGCAGGAATGTTCAAGCCGGTGACAGACATGCCAGGGTAGAGCCCCACGGTGCTGGCGAGGGTGACGGTGGCATTGTTGTTCGCGGTTGTGCCAATGACTGCGACGTTGTTGGCGGAGGCATTGATCGGGGCGCCAAAGGTCAGCGTGCCGATTGCCCCTCCAGCCACTGCTGCGGTGGCATTGGAGAGAGTCACCGTGTTGCCCGAAACGCTGGCGACTGTGGTGCCAGGGTTGATGCCATAGCCAATGACGCTCATGCCGACGGCGATGCCTGCGATCTGCGTATTGGAGAGTGTCAGAGGATTGCTGTAAGTCACCGTCGCACCGTTGGCGACTGTCGCGGGCTGGCTGAGTGTCAGCGTGGTGGTGCCGCCACCCGAGAGGATGGTGGTGCCGGCAGGAATGCCCGTCCCTGTGATGGTCTGACCATTGACTGTATTCGTAGCAGTCACCGAAAGAGTGGTGGATGCGGTGCTGGAAGCAGTCGTCGTGGTAGAAAGGCTGGTCGGGATGCTGACACCGGACACTGTGGTGCCCACCGGGGCGACGCCGTAGAAGACGTTGCCCGTAGAAGAGGCGGTTGCCGGGGTGGACAGTGTGACATGAGTAGCATCGACGATGCCTGCCACTGTCGCCCCCGCAGGGATGCCTGCGCCCACCACTGGCTGACCAACGAACATGCCCGAGCTGCTGAGAACCGTCACTGTCGAGCTGCCGGTGGAAGTGCTGGTGATCTGCGAAGCAGCGGCCGGTGCTGCGAAGGTAGCGCTGGTGGGCGTGCCACTCGTCAGCGCAGGCGCCGAAAGCGTCACCAGTCCTGTGCTTTGATTATAGGCGGTGATGTAGGTGCCGGCAGCCAGGGTGCCTGAACCTCCGGTCACCGTCACAATCTGACCCACGTTGAGACCGTAGGTGTTGGCGGCCACGGTGAAGGTGTTTGAACCGGCACTCAGAGTCGGCCCTGTGGCAGTGGTCTGGGCAGCAACAGGGGCAAAGAGGAGGGTCGTGTTTGCCGTGCTTGCCGTCGTGGCCCCCGTGTTGATCAGAGTCACCGTGGTGCCCGAAACGCTGAGCACCGTCGTGGTGCCGGCGAAAAGACCACCTGTAGTAACACCGCCGGTGCCGACGGCCTGGGTGACAACCATGCCCGGCAGCACCGATGTACCCGCAGGCACAGTAACGGTGAAGGGAGTATTGGCCGCGGCAGCAGGAATGGTGAGGTTGTTGATGACCTGAGTCGTCGGGAAGGCCAGCGCGGTGTTGGCAGCAGTGCTGTTAGCCGTCGCCACTGCGGTGTTCACGGTGAACTGGGTGGCGCTGATAATGCTCGTAATGATCGAGTTGGCGGAGATGCCGGTGACAGCAGCAGGGAGCATTTCACCGACGACAAGGCCGTTGGTGGTGCCGCTGTTGACGGTGACGACCGCCTGGGTAACCCCCTGGCTGCTGACAGCAGTGGAATTCAACAGGATGATCGGAGAAACACCGATGGAGAGAGTGCCCGCCCCCGATTTGACCACGTTCATTCCGCCGCCAATGGTGTCCACCAGCTGCGACTGGATGGTGGTGCCTGCGGCGTTGTAAACATACATGCTGGCACCGGCGGCGGTGCCTGCTGTGTAGCGGCCGCTTTGGAAGCTGGTCGTGCCGGTGGTCAGAATACCACCCGTGGTGACGCTGATGATCTGATCAAGGGCGCTTTCAGTGATTGTGGAAGAGCCAGTGACCTTGAGAGAGTTGATGGTTCTCGAGGTGATGTTGTTGGTGTTGGCAGTAGCCTGAATGTTGTCCACAGCCGTGCCGGCTGTGATGGCATTGGCAGAGTAGGCGCCATAAGGCGTCTGGGTGACCCCATTGACCACACCGACTGACGCACCAAGGCTGCCAATACCCACAGCACCTGTGACGCTGTCTGCCGTAGAACGGTACACCGCCCAGTCAGAACCATTGACGACTGCCCAGCCGCCAATGATGCCATTGGTCATGCTCAGAGGACTGGTGACGAGCACCTGCACATTGCTGCCGCCGCTGCCGTAAGGGGCACCATTGACCTGGCTGACGGGCCCGCCAAACGTGCCCCCGGCGTTGGTGAAGTTCAGGGTGCCGGTGGTGTTGGCCTGGGCCAGGCTTGCAAGCAGCAAGGAGATGCTGCTGCCATAGTTTGAAGAGCTGCCCCACAGGGCGCCGTTGATGGTGCTGAGCCCCGTTCCCACAGATACTGCGCCCAGGCTCACTGTGTTGTTCCCCTGCCCTGCCAGGTAGTTCAGGGTGGCACCATTCAGCACAAGGTTGTTTGCAGTCGGGATACGATTGGTCACGAAAGCCAGGCCGCTGTTGTCCAAAGTCAGGGTTCCATTGACCACCTTGATATCGCCCGTGGTGTTTGTCAGTGCTCCGCTGTCACGAAGGATGAGACTGCCCCCCAGGATGGTGGTGGAACCGCTGTAGGCATTGGCGCCGGTCAGCGTGGTCGCCCCGGAACCTTCCTTGACGAAGTTCAGCGTGCCACCGCTTGCACCTATGTTCCCTGCGAAGGTGGTCGCTGTGGTGGTGACAGTGGTAAAGGTGGCTGACCCCGTGCTGGTGATGATATTGCCAGCTTGTCCAGCAAGAGTGTTGGAGCTGCTGAGAGCACCGACGGCCTGATTGTTGCCATTGAGGTCAAGCACACTGCCCACACCATTGAGGGCCAGGGCGTTCATGGTGGGAACGGTGGCAGACTGGTTGACGAGGATGGCATTGCCACCCACGCCGGCACCGATCTTCAAGGTGCCGCCGTTGATGACGGTGCCGCCAGTGTAATACTGCGCCGTGTTGTAAACCAGGGTGCCATCATCTGCCTTCAGGATGCCCCCTGTGCTGCCAACAATGGGATTGTTCAGAGTCAGGCTGCTGCTGCCAGTCACATGAAGAACCATGGCGGTGCCGCCACCGCTGGAGAGAGAAACATTCCCCAGTGAACCGCCAAGGGCCAGCACGGCGGCAGCCTGATTGAGAGTCACAGTCAGCAGGCCGGAGGCTCCGTAGAGGCCGCCAGTGCCGCCAAAGTTGTTGGTAAAGCCATTGCCGGAAACCAGGGTCAGGGTGTTGGCATTGACGTTTCCAAACAGGTTGGTCAGCGCAGCACCGCTCGTGCTGAAAAGACCGACGTTGCTTGTGGTGGTGCTGGTGGTCAGCGCAGTGGAGGTGGTTCCACCATTGAGTTCGGTGGTCTGATTCAGCGCACGAATCACCTTTGCCACAGAGTCCAGCACAGCGAAACCGGTGCCCGTTCCAGTGGAGGACGCATCCACAATGATGTCACCACGCACAGACATGCTGGTGGTGCCATTTGCGCCACCGCCCTGCGTGCCGGTGACATTGAAGCTGGCAGTCGGTATGCCGATGGTGCCTCCGGTCGTGGAAGCCCCCTGAATCAAGAGCGAGCCAGAGGCGTTCTGCGTGTTCAACGAATTACCGGAGGCGGCAACGATGTTCAAGGCGACGCCGGTGGTGCCGCCTGCGTTCAACTGAATGACCCCGCCACCATTGATGACTGTCATGTTGTTGATGGTTTCCACCACGGCTGCGCCGCTGCTGTTGCCCGAGATAACCAGCCTGCCGCCCTGCATTGTCAGGTTGCGCAATGAGCCCGAGTAGGCTGCACCGACACCTGCTGCCCCACCTGCTACAATGCCATTGATGCCGAGCCTGCCGGACACATCGTTTGTCGAGTTGTCCAAGTTCAAGGTACCGCCAGCATTGAGCGTGTAGGTGGTGAAGCCGAGCGTGCCTCCGTTGGCGGCCGTGCTGCCGCCGAGAATGACAGAACCACCACCCACGGTGAGGGTGCCAAGAATCTGGCTGGCGTTATTGCCGCCCAGAGTCCAGCTGCCCGAACCAATCTTGGTCACATTGAGGAAGCCGCTGGTGTAGTCACTGGTCAGAGTGCCTGAGAAGGTGCCGCTGGTGTTGTCACTGCCCGTCACAAGCGTACCGCCTGAGGCTGCATTGAAGTTTTTAACATAAGTGCCCGCCACACCGGTGATGGACCCCACCTGCAGGTTTGTGAGCCCGCGCATGTCGAGCGCAGCCCCGTTCGAAAGTGCAATGGTGGTGTTTTGATAATTGGAGGCGGCCCCAAGCAGGATCTCGCCCGTGGAGACATTCATCGTGATGGCGGCCGTGCTGGCTCCGCCAAAGGAGGTGGCGCCAACGCCGTCCAGCGTGATGGTGGTGGCCCCGGTGATGTTGGAGTTGATGGCCAGCCCGGCCTGCTGATTGACGAATCCGTTGTTGGTCACTGCGCCGTCTGCATTTGCCCCAACGGTGATCTGAGCCGTGGAAGGCAGTGTCAGATTGCCGAACAGGCTCGGAAGTTCACGCAGGTCCGTAAGAGTGTCGGAGGTGATGGTCCCGGTGGCTGCTGTCAGGGTCAATGCCGCGGAGCCCGTGGTCACAGTCGGACCATTGCCGCCGTTGCTGCCGCCGATGGAGTTGAAGGCCAGATTACTCAGAGACTGGGCGTAGCCGTTGAGATCAAACTGGGCCTCACTGCGGATGGTCAGGCTGTCAGTGGGGTTGATCTGATTGCTGGCAAGCAGGCGCAGAATGGTGTTGCCCATGGCCAGAGAGTCGGTGGCGCTGTTGTTTCCTCCGGTGAGGACGATGCTCTTGCCGGAGCCTGCTCCCAGGGCATATCCGGAACCGGTCAGGTTGTCCAGATTGAGAATGACTCCTGTGAGATAGGTGTTGCCTGTGTAGATGTTTGCATTGGTCAGATTGATGACCTGGCTGTTGGCAAAGCTCAGGCCGTCGATCACGAGGGCAAAATTGCTGTTGGTGCTGCTGCCGATCTGAGAATTGATGAAGAGCGTGCTGGCCCCATGGTGGATGAACATCTCGGGACCGGTTGTGTCGATGACACCACGAACCGTGGTGGAGCCAATGGCACGATTGTTTGCATCCGTGCCTGAAATAATGCCGCCGCTGGAAAGAGTCAGGACATCCGAGGCATTGATGAAATTCACATTGATCGCCGCACCATTGAGCGTCAGGGAATTGATGGTCTGGCCGCCTGCAAAGACATTGGCGGAGGCGCTGAGACGCACGTTGGCGGCAGGGATGCCGCTGGCGGCGTTGAACGACACATACTGCATTGCTGCAGTCAGAGCTCTCACACCGGTGACCGGGTCATAGGTGGCAAACTCCACGTTGGTGCCAGCAACCACTGAATCCTGGCCGTAGACTGTGTAAGCCCCACCCATGATGCCATTGGTCAGCGCAGGGGCGCTGTTGGAGAACGTGATGAATGGGTTGTCGCCAATGCCGCCAGACCCCGCATAGAAATTGAGGGTGGCACCGGTGTTACGGGTCAGCGTTCCAGTGAAATTGAGGGCTGCGCTGCCAATGGCGGCATCGATGCGGAGTTCGCTTGCACCAGCATTGAGTGTCAGGTTGTTGAGTGTCACGCTGCCGTTCGTGCCTGCACGATTGAGGTAATAGAATGCACCACCATCAAGCGTCAGACTGGCGCTGGAGGAGAGGCGATTGGCTACGGCTTGGATGCCAGTGTCATCCCACTTGAGCACCGCATTGTTGACAGTGATGCTGGTGCTGTTGGAGATGCGGCCCTGGTCCACCATGGAGAGGACGTTGCCAACAACCTTGGTAGTGCCCGTGTATTGATTGTTGTCGCGCAAAGTCAGCTGCACCGCACCAGACTTGATGAAGTTGATGCTGGCGCCATTGATCTGACCTGCAAAGTCTGTGGCAGTGCCACTGAGCATCACATAGAAATCGAGTGCAGTTCCCGCTGTATTGATGACAGTGCCGCCTCCACCCGCCAGCGTGCTGGCGCTGGAGAAATTGCCAACCGTCTGGGATTTGCCGTTCAGATCAAGCACTGCGCCGGAATTCAGCGCCAGAGCATCAGCGGCAAAGGCCGTGACCAAGGTATGCACCGCAATGGTATCCGGCACGGAGAATTTGTAATACAGCGGGTTGTTGGCCACGCTGCTGGCGCCAAATTGCAGGGTGCCCAGGTTCAGGGTCGTCGTTCCCGTGTAAGCATTCACATTGCCGTTGTTCAGCACCAGGGTGCCGTCACCGCTCTTTGTCATGCCTCCTGTGGTCGGAGCCAGGGCACCGCCAAGATTGGCATTTACCTGCAAGGTGGTGGAGCTGAACGAGGCGCCGCCTGCATTGAAGATCTGGAAGATGATTTCTGCTGTGTTGCTGGTCAGAGAGCCCGTGCCAGCATTGAGATAGCCAGTGCCGGCAATCGTGTTCGTCGCGCCGCTGAAGTCCAGAATGCCACCGCTCTGAACAGTGACGGACTCAAGTGCATTGATGGTCAGCGGAGTCGCGGCAGCCGCAGCGTTCATCGTGATCGAGTTCGGCGCGTACATCTGAAGACCAGTGGTCGATGCCGCAAGCGTTTGCGCCCCCAGGGTGGCATTGAACAACTGGTTGTTGTTGGTGATGTTCGCCAGAGTGGCCCAGGTGGCTGTGTTGTAGTTTGCGGCGCTCAGCGCCTGGAGGCCGGTCGTGGTGGCATTGTTGTTGTAGCTGGCAAAGCTGTAAGTGCCCGCCACACCAGTGGAAGAGGAGTCGACCACAAGCCACGGCAGAATACCGGTGTTGGTGGCGTTCGCCGTCACTGCAGTCTGCCCGGTGAATGTCGGAGCAGTACCCACGGTGATGTTAGTGCCACCAGCAGTGCCGATGGTTCCGCCCAAGTTGTTGGCCTGAACGAGTCCTGTGGCTCTTCCTGTGCGGGTCAGAGCACCCGCACCTGTATTGGAAAGCTGCAGGCTTGAAGTCCCATTTGTGGTCAGGCGGATCAGGTTGAACGTGTTTGCAAGCGTGATGCTGTTAGCGCCGAGGTTTTCATTTTCCGTCACTGTTCCGGAATTGATGCTCAGCAGGAGCTCACCACCGTTGAGGGTCACGGAATGGGCATTGGCACGGTTTACAGAAGTGGACAGCCCGGAGTAGTCCATGTTGAGAATTGCCCCCGCTGTGGCCCCGAAAGGCACTGTGCTGGTGCCGCTGGAGACAGCAAAGGGAGCTGCGCTGACGGACAATGCCCCCGCTCCGTTCTGGACGGTGGAGCCGCCTGAAAGGGCCAGAGTACCAAGAGCGACGACAAGACCGGTGTTGGTCGAAGCACTGGTCATGCCAGTCAGGGTCAGGGTATTGGTGCCGACCTTGGTCAAAGCGAAGGCCCCAGTAATCTGTCCTGAGAGAGTGATATTTCCGCCCTGGGTCACGCCACTGGTGGCATTGAGGTAACTGCTGCCGATGCTGGTGGCAGCCCCCAGAGTGATGTTGCCAGCGTAGCTGGCAGCACTGGTGCTGGTATTGATCAAGGCTCCTAGAGAGCTTGCATCCGCAGCCGTGGCCACGGTGGAGACACCGGTCACCGTGCCGCTACCGCCGTAACCTGCACCGCTGATGGTGAGCGGGTTGGTGTTGGTGACAGACTGGCCGTTGAGATCAAGCACGGCACCGGAGGAGACCGTGAGTGTGTTAGCCGAAGCACCAAGCGACAGAGCATTGCCAAGCTGGAGAGTGCCCAGGCTTACAACCGTGTTGAAGGATGCAGTGCCGTTGCCATTTGCCAGCGTCAGAGTGTCCGTGCCGGTTTTGGTAAGCGTGAAGCCGCCTCCGGCAATGGGAGAAGACAGGTTCAAGGTCACGTTTCCGTTGCCACCAATGGAGGTGTTGGATCCAAACGTGAGTGTTCCCACATAGCTGGCAGCACTGCTGCTGCTGTTCCAAAGCGCCCCGCTGGAGGCTGCGGCCAGGATCGCTGTGGGAGTAAGGCTGGCGGACGGAATCGCCGCACCAGCGCCATTGAGGGTCAAGTTTCCAGCAACACTGTTCTGGCCATTGAGATCCAGGGCTGCCGAGGCATTGAAATAGTAAGTGCCGGTCAGGGCCGCCGTCGTGTTTTGTGAGATGACGAAGTGGGTCGCATCCGTGATGCTGGTAATGTACGAACCAGCGGCAATGCCTGTGCCGGAGACCGCCATGCCGATCTGCAAGGACAGTGTGTTGGCAGTGTCTGTGCCGCTGAGGGTGATGCTGTTGGTGCCGATGGCGGCCGTGGGGGCGGTGGCTCCGGTGCTGGTGTTTGTGTTGCGAATGATGGTGGCTCCGCTGGAAAGCCCGCTGGCGTTGTTGAGCTGGACAAATCCGCCCTGAACGATCAAGTCACCTGTCCAAGTTGCGGTGTTGCTGCCCTGCAGGATGAGCGTGCCGGTGCCAGCTTTGACCGTGCCTCCATTGCTGCCCGAAGTGCCTGTGGCGATACCGGTGCCCGTGGCGGAGACCTTGCCGATCAGATTCAGCGTGCCGGCGGCAGATGTGGCGGTATTGGTGGTGGCCAGGATGTCACCAGTGCCAAGAACGATGCCGCTGGTGTTGGCACCGCTGTTTCCATCAAACCCAACCCATCCAGTGCTGTAGCTGCCAGAGCTGCCATTGACAATGTTGAGAATGGCGTTGTTGCCCATGGTGAGGGAGGCGCCGGAAGTTGGCGCCACGACTCCGCCATACTGTGAACCCAGGATGTCAATGGTCGCCGTGGAGGAGGCCGCCAGTGTGTAGTTGGTCAGGTCAATCGCTGCGTAATTGTAGCCATTGGCAGCGGTCGGGATGTTTGAAGAGGCATAGAAGAGATTGCTGGAGGAGATGGCCTGGAAGCCCCCCGTTGCACCAGCAACACTGTCAGCAATGCCGTTGGAGGCTGTGTCAGCACCCGCGTAGAGCAGGGAGTAAGCCCCACCGCCGCTTCCATTGTAAACCTTGTAGTTGATGGTGTGGTAGCCGGCGGAAAGGGTGATCTGTCCAGTGCCTGGAGACTGCTGGAAGGCATGGCCTCCCGGCGTATCATTGAGCACCGCAGTACCATCAATGTAAAGCACACCGGCGTCATCCGTGGCACTGCGGAAGGTGTAGGTCCCCCCCGTGGTGATTTTGAGCAGTCCGTTGAGAGCGATGACCCCGGTGGCGAATGTCGCATTGGCAGCCAGCGGGCGATTGCTCAACGAAGCGTCATTTGCGACGTTTAGAACATACCCCGAACCAGAGTAGCCGATACCAGCGACGTTGGCTGTCAGCGGCGCCCCCGTGACGGCAGCAGCAAGGCTGCTGAAATATGCGTTCAATCCACCTGCCTGATAGCCCGTCGGCGCACTTGCCGGGATCGAGCCGGGATTATTGATGACCAATGGGTAGTAGCTGCTGCCATTGTAGCTGGAGAGCTCCACCGTTGCATTGCCAGAGGCAAGTGCGGAACTGCCTATGCTGAGCACGTCTGGGAAGATGAGGCTGCCCGGCCCGATGTTGACCGGCTTGTTGCCATTGCTGTAGGTGTAAACGTATGCCGTCATGCCTGCAGGAACATTGATCTGAGGCACGCCGGTGGTGTCCGTAATGTTGGCGATGATCAGGCTGTAAGCGTTGGAGGCTCCCAGATTGATGGTCTGGCCGCCCGTCATGGTCAGCTGAGGAATCTGGATGGTATTGCCTGTTCCATTGCCAGAGACGGGAACACCGATCGTGCTGGCATTGCCCACGAAGATGTTTGCGTAGTTGGTGGCCGGATCAACAGTCACGTTGAGGCCGGAGTACACGATCAGGCCGTTGTTGCCGGATCCGTTGTTTTGCAGGGCCAGTGTGCCGTTGCTGTTGATGGTGATGTTGGCGTTGGCTCCCAGAGGAGTCGCCGAGCTGCCAGTCGCCCCGCCCAGGGCCAGCACACCGCCCTGGATGATGACAGGAGCCGAGGCGGAAGCGCCGAAGGTGTTGTTGTTGGTAAGGGCCAGGGTGCCGAGGCCCGTCTTTGTCAGGGTTGAAGAGCCGTCAGAATCAGTGATCACACCGCCCAAATTGATGAATGCACCCGGCACTTCGACGTTCACCGTCGTGTTACCCGCATTGAGGTTGAGAGCCCCATTGAGTGAAAGTCCATTCCCCCCCTTGTATGAAAGGTCATTGGCGGCAAGCACGAGCGGATTGGCCACGGCATTGGAGGAGGCGGTAGATGTCAGATAAGTTCCAGCCCCGATTGTGAAGGTGCCGGTGCCGAGAGGGCCGCTGGTCACTGTGCTGCCTGGCGTGCTGGGCGTGCTGCTGGCACCGATGGCGATGCCACCGCTGACCAAGCTCACACCACCATCAAAGGTGCTGGCTCCACCGAGCTGAAGCAGACCATTGCCTGTTTTCTGGATGGAGACGCCCGCGCCAGCGGTTCCAATACCCGCAATGGCGGAGCTGATGGAAAGGTTGGCAGTGAGCTGGGTAATGGTGGCACCATTGAGCTGGATGGCCCCGACATTGATCGTATTGACCCCTGTGGAGAGCCCCAGCGTGCCGCTGCTGATGATGGAAACCTGAGAGGGATTGCTTCCTGTGGCGGTAATGGGGTTGGAGCTCAGTAGATTGAGTATGCTGGCAGGGACAGTCGTGGTGCCCGCGATGCTGACAGTCGGCGCGCCCTCACCTCCGTTATTGTTGAACGCAATGCTGTTGAGAGTGTTGATTCCCGCCAGGTTCATTGTGGATCTGCCAATGAGTGTGACATCGTTGGAGGCGTCGATCTGGCCACCAATGCCAACGGCACTGCCTCCCAGGCCTGTGATGCCAACATTGAGGGTGGTAGCCCCGATGCCTGTAGGGCTGCCGATCAATGTCAGCCCGCCTGCCGGAATGACCACACTGCCAACAGCAGGTGCGCTCAGATTGACGGTGCCTTCCGTGATGACCGTGCCACCCGTGTAGGAGTTTCCAGTGGCGCCAAAGGTCAGGCTCGTGGCACCGCCCGCGATTGCACCAGTGGACAGGGTGACCGTGCTTCCATTGACAGCCGCCACTGTTGTTCCAGCAGCTATGCCGGCGCCAAAGACCGGCTGACCAATGTAGAGACCGGATGTGCTGAGACCGCTGACCGTGGCGCTGCCGAGATTGAGCGTGGCATTCTGAGCGGAGGACACGCCTGTGTCCCCGAACGTCAGCAATGCAGCCCCGGCGCTGACAGTGATATTGTTGGAAAGCGTCAGCAGGGCAGTGCCGCCTCCACTGACGATCGTAGTGCCAGGAGCCAGACCGCCGCCCGAAACTTTTTGCCCATTGAAGGTGGTGAAGGTTCCGGGAATGGTCACCAACGGACTGCCGAGAGCCACCGTCGCGGCAGTGGAGTCAGCCGTGGTCCCTGAAGTCAGGGTCAGCACGGCAGTGCCTGATTTGTCAAGACGCACTGAATTGCCCAGACCATTGTCATTGATCGAGGAGTTGATCACGATGTTTGAACCAAGCGTGTAGGTTTGGCCCACGGTGGTGCTCGTGGCATTGTAATTGATCGTGATGTGGGTGGCATCCACCACCGACGTCACATAGGCTCCCTGAGCAAGGCCGCCGCCCGTGATCGACTGCCCAGCGAACACGTTTGCAGTCGAAGTCAATGTCATGACGTTGCTGTTGATCAGCGTGCCTGTCACCGCAGCACCAGTGACGGTCGTGGTGTTGCTGTTGTTGTATATGATCAGGTTCGTGGTGCCGCTGGAGGCGGTGCCGCCGGCAGTTAGCACACCGCGCACCGCCGTGGTGCCGAACGTGGAAGATCCCTGCGCGCTGTTGCTGTGCATGAGGCCGCCCATGTTCAGGTTGAGCACGTCATTGGCAGCGCTGAAGGCGATGTCGCTTTCACCAGAGCCGGCCATGCGCAAATAGTCGGTGCTGGCACCACCCGAAGGCAGTACGATAACCTGGTTCAGACCCACCGTGCCATCAAAGAGGTTGGTCACATTGCCAGCGCCAAAGCCTGACAGGGTGCCACCCGAGTAAGTAGTCAGCGTCGAAGTGCCGGAATTGACCACCGTGGCCGTGCCGCCGGCCATGTAGCCGGTCGAATATCCCTGATATCCTGTGTTGCCCACGCCACCAACCCCAAGGGCCGGATTGTATGCGGCATAGGTGTCTGTGTTGGCAATCGCCCATGCTCCGATGACCCCTGTACCTGAACTGTAGGCCAGGCCTGAGGAGTCGGTGAAGAGAATGCGCGGATTGCTGCCGCCCAGACCAAGCGTCCCGCCGGTGGTAAAGTTCAGCGTCGCATCAGCGCTGTGGGTGATGCCGGCAAAAACCATGTCGGCGTTTGAATAAAGACCTGTCCCGCCGATCGAGGCCGTCAGCGTATTGGCGCCCGAGGCGACCGTGAGCGCACCAAAGTTTTCCACGGTGTAGGTGTTGGAGCGTCCATTCAGAACAATCGTGGAGGCATTCATCGTGATCGGGGCCGCGTCATTGATGCGGTCATTGATGTTCACCTGGAGATTGCTGTTGTTGTTCAGGTTCAGTGTCGAGTAGTTCAGATAAATGCCCGAAGTGTTCAGCAAGGTGGCATTGTCCTGCAGACTGACAGCCCCGCCCATGATAACAGTGGCTCCGTAGTATGGGTTCGCGGATTCAAGGGTCAGCGTGTTGCCTCCCACACGAGCCAGGGTGATGGCATTAGTGCTCGTGCCCGTGATGCTGCCTGCCCAGGTGTTATTGTTGGACGAATTGGTGAACAGGAGTGCGTCGCCGCCTGTGCTGGTGATGGTCCCTCCCGTGCCAGGGTTGGAAATGCCCCCGCCATTGCTGTTGAGCTGGCCGATATACTGCTTCGTGCCGTTGAGGTCCAGTGTGGCACCATAATTCACCGTAATCGCACCCGCATTGTCAAAAAGGGTGTTGTTGCCTGCGGCAAGAACCGTGGTGCCGCCATTCAGCGTGGTCGCACCGGTATAGAACTGGCGCGTGGTGATGTTCAAGTTTCCAGACAATCCTTTGGTCAGCCCCCCCGTGGCCACACTGGCCACAGGCGCCGCAAAGTTTTGATAGAACTGGTTGCCCGCCACATTCTGGTTCAGAACCAAGGTGCCAACGATGGTGCCGGCCAGATTCAGAGTCGCGCCGGCACCCACTTGGAAGATGGCTTCCGTGCCGGTCGCACTAGCGGCGGTCGTGGTCGTTGTATTGATGGGGGCCATGACGATGCGCGTGGCATTCAAGGTGCTGGTAAAGGCACCGGTGACAAGCACACCACCGCTGCTTATTGTCAGCGAAAGGTCAGATGCGAGACCAGAGGCGGCGTCATTTCCGACCCCGACGGTGATGTTGCCCGAAGTCGGCGTGATGGCCAGAGCATTGAAGATACGGCCGCCAGGAGCGGTCGTGCCTGCCGAAAAGAGCGCGTTTGCCGTCGAATTGTTAACCTGCAGTGTATTGGAGTAATTGGTCAACGTTGATGCCGCGGGCGCAGCAGCCCAGGAACCCGCAGACGGAAGCAAGGTCTTGCTGGTGACATCTGCAGGCGTTTGATAATTGGTGAAAGCCTGCAGGCCATTGGCTCCTATAGTAGCGAAAGCGCCCCCACCCACGGTGATGCGCGGCAGAAGACCGTTCAGAATATTGGTGTTCGCGCCATAAAGCGGGACTCCAAAATAGAGTGTGTTGCCTGAAGAGGCCACTCCACCCACCTGCACACCCTGGCTGATCGAAACCGACGTCCCGCTGGAGACTGCAGCATTAATGGTCGTGCCGTTTAGAATGCCCAGACCCGACACTGCCTCACCATTGTAGAGAGATGCGGTGCTGGGCAGACTTGCCAATGTGGTGGCTCCGGCAGCGGTCACACCGGTCGGCGTGTAAGTGGCAATGCCAACGTTAAGACGATTGCTGGCCGTGCCGAGAGCAGCTCCAGTGGAGGCGATGTCCAGGGTGCTGCCAGTGTTGTTAGCTTTGATGTCTGCAAAGTTAAGGGCTGTATTTCCGCCGTTGTTGGTGATGTTGATCTGACTTTGTCCGTTGGCGAGGATCAGTGTGCCAGCAGTGCTGCCGGCTGCTGTGGTCGCGGTGCCTTCCGTGCTGCCGCCGCTGTTGCCGATGAAGTTGAATGTGCCAGCGCCAAGAGTCAGGTTGCGATTACCCAGGCGGCTCACGGCTGCGTTGGCGCCGGAATTGCTCAAAGTCAGCACCGCACCACCTTGCACCACCATGCCGCTGAGGCCACCGGCATACACGGTGGCACCACCCGCCACGGTCGCACTCTGGCTCAAGGTAAGGGCGTTCGTGGAAATGGCCGTGACCGTGGTTCCAGGAGCGATGCCGGCGCCGGAAATCGTTTCACCGACAACGAATGCGGCACCGCTAGCCACGTTCAGGGTTGTAGAAGCGGTGGTCGCAGTGCCCGACTGCACACTGGTGTTGTTGTAGGTGAAGGAGCCATTCACCCCGCTGATGGTTGTCGTACCACCGTTCAGTGTGACTGTACCTGTAGGCAGGTTTGCAGCAGTCAGATTCAGGAAGCCCGATCCAGGACCAGCTCCGTAATAAACGAGGCTGGAATTAGCCGCAAAGCCGGCAGCGCCGTTCAGATTATAGTTCCAGATTGCCGAGGCAATGTTCGTCGTTCCCGCACCCGCCAGGTTCCAGCTACGCGCGGTGTTTCCTTCCGAAAGAGCTACCCCGGCACCACTGGCTGTGCTGTTCTGTATAGTCAGCGTGGCTCCACTGGTCATGCTGTTCCAGAAAAGACGGTTGCCGCCGTTGTTGATGAAGCTGGGACTGCCTGCGGCATTGGCATCAAAGATGATGGAGCTGCCCGCGCCGGAACCCAGCAAAGTGGCAAAGGTGTTGGACTGCTGCACAATGTTGTTCAGCGTCAGCGTGCTTCCGGTGATGTTTTGCACCGTGGCGCCATTCATGAAGACGGAATTGACGCCAAAGGTGAGCGGCTGTGAGCCACTGACTGTGGCAGCTGCAGAAAGCACAATGGTGGTGGCGTTTGTGATGGAACTGATGGTGGTGCCCGCAGGGATGCCCACACCTGTGACTGTCTGGCCCACATACATTGTCGTGGTGGCATTGGTCAGGCCGGTGACTGTCGTGCTGCTGGCAAGAGTCGCTGTCTGGGTCTGCACAGGGGTGCTTCCTCCAGCGGTGTTGCTGAAGGGCGTGGTGCGATTGATCAGAATGGTGCCCTCAGTCAGAGTAATGCCATTGCTGAAGTGATCGCTGTTGGCACTGCCGGAAAACGTCACCGTGGCAGTGTTCAGCATGTTGAATGTAAGCCCCACCGCGGCACCAGTGCCGCTTACGCCGCCATTCATCACAGTGTTACCCGTACCTTGGAAGGCAAAGTTTCTGGCCGTGCCAAGATCCAGCCCGGTGAGATTGCCGCTGACGGTCAATGTACCACCGTTGATGGTATTGTTAATGGTGTATGGGTTGCCGGAGCCTCCGTAAACGTTGCCGTTGACCGTGATCGAGTAGTTGCCTGCAAAGCTGGCAGCGCTATTATTATTGATCACCACCGGCTGGTTGATCGTCAGTCCTGCGGGATTGGCGGCAAAAATGCCGCCATTGCTGAAGCCAAGGGCCGCAAAGATAAGAGGCACGTTGGATCCAGTTGATCCTGAACTGGCCGTCGTTCTCGCACTGGCATTTTGTGCAGTGTCAAAGATGGTGAACTGAGTAGCACTGATGATGGTATTGATCCTGTCGCCATATCCGATCCCGGTGCCAAAAACGGTCATTCCGGGCATGAGTCCTGCGGTTGTCCCTGAACTGAGGGTGATCGTCGTGCCATTGCTGACCGATCCCACCAGGCCAGTGGGGCCAGACGCCCCAAGCGACGTGCCGGCAGTTCCGGTCGTTGTGCTGGAGATGCCCAGAAGACCGCCATTGATCTGTGTGCCCCCCGAATAAGTGTTGGCTCCGGAGAGAATCCATGTGCCGCCGTCATTCTTGGCCAGCTGCAGAGCGCCGCCGTTGTCGGCCAGTACCGAGGAAATGGTATTGGCGTCCTGGCTGACACCACGCAGGCTCAAAACCTTCTGGCCAGGAGTCAGATTGACCAGGTTGGTGATCACCCAGGCACCACTGCCGCTGGCATCAATGTTGGTGGCGCCCGCATTGGAGGTAAGTGTGTCGGCATTGAGGTACATGGCCCGGGTTGTCGTTTCACCCGCACCATCATAAATGAGGTTGACGGCTGAGGAAATACCACCGCCGCCGATGTAGAGTGCCCCGCTGCTGTCTCCGAAGGCACTGCTGCCACCTCCGGAACCCACATTTGAAACCAGGTATGAACCAGAGTTGAGGGTGGTGTTGCCAGAGTAATTATTGGCTCCCGTGATGATGAACAAAGGACCGTTTGAGGTGTAAACCACGCCGCTGCCACTGCGTCCGCTGATCACCCCTGCAATGGTGTAGTAATCCAAGCTGGTGCTGGTGTTGTCTGTTCCAGTAATATACCGGGTGCCGCCGTTGAGGTCGATCGGGTTGAGGATCGTCGTGTCAGCCAAAGCGCTGGCTGACCCGAGCAGCAGGGACCCGCTGGTGAAGGAAGCCGTGCCGAAAACCAGCTGCGTCAGGTTTGTGGTGACCAGGTTATGATTGACGTCATAACTGCCGCCGATGGCCACTGTCAGCGGGGACGAGGAGGCAGCAAAACCGCCTGATGCCGTACCTGAAAGCCACTGCACCTGACCAGGAGCGGAGCCCAAGGCCCGGGTGAATGCGCCCGTCATTTCCAGCACGCCACCATTGAAGACGAGGTTTGAGCTGGCAGACAGGCTGTTGATGCTGCCAAAACTGAGCACCACTCCGCTGGCAACGCCGCTCTGCACACTGCTAAGCTGGATCTGTGTGGGACTCAGAATGCTGGTGATCGTGGTTCCATCGGCAATGCCCGCGCCCGAAACACTCTGCCCGATGCTGAGCCCGTTTGTGCTGACCAGTGTCAGAATGTTGTTGTTCACTGCGGTAGCCGCCACGGTGGCGGATTGTGCGTTAGAGCCGGCGTCCTGTGCACGCAGCGCGCCAGAGGAAATGGTAGTTACTCCGCTGTAAGTGTTGTTCGGGTTGCCCAGCACCCAGGTACCGCCGCCGGTCTTGACAAGACTCAGCGGAGAACTGTCGATGGTGTTGTTGATCAAGTGCAGGTCGATCTGGTTGTCACCCGTGGAACTCCCCTGCAGGGTCAACACTTTGGAACCACCCGTGGAGAACGCCACGTCTCCCTTGTTTGTAAACCAAATCGCGGCGTTGTTCTGAACTCCAGTGACGCCAGCGTCAACCTGTGCCTGAGATCCGGAGGAATCAATCCCGCCGTTACCCGCCAGCGTAAAGAGACGGTTGGTCGTCACCGATGGAGACTGGAACAAAAGCGAATCCTGCAGGCTGGTGGTGCTTGCCCCCATGTACTGAAGGATGCCCGTGGTGCTATTGGTCCCAAGCACGAGGCTGGCGGCGTTGCCCTGGGCCAGGCCGGTGCCGATTGAACTTGGCTGTCCGTAATTGCCCAGGTTGGTGATGGACAGCGTACCTTGTGCAACTGTCGTCACACCGGAATAGGTGTTGTAGCCCAGTGTGCCAAGTGTCTGCCCGGTAACCGTAGTGCTGGCGGTGGTGGCCGCAGTGGCATTTGCCGAGATGGTAAAGTGCGTGCTGTCGATGACACCTGTGATGGTGGCGCCAGCTGGAATGGCGGCATTGCCGCTGAGGACCTGGCCAACGATGAGGCCGTTCGTGTTGCCACTGGCCAGTGTGACCACGTTCGCGCTGCCGCCGGTGGTGGTGGCGAGGCTGAGAACCTGCGCGGGGCTGGTGCTGGTGGTGAGGCCGTTCAGGGGATTTAGCCACTCAGTGCCGCTGCCATTCTTGGTGACATTGAGCACACCCACGCCGTCCTGCAGAAGGCCGGCGAAGGTTCCGTTACCCGAGGTGATGCCAAAGTAACCGATGTTCAATGTGGCCGCCGTGCTGGAGCTGTTGGTGACAGTACCCGCACCGACGAGCGCTCCAATGGTCGTGCTGGCGTTTGCACCGGCCCCATTAAGATCCAAGACGGCTCCCTGGCGGAGAGTGGTGGTATTGGCCGCAGTGGTGATGGATCCCAGAGATGCAGTGGCTCCGGAGAGCTGCAGGGTTCCTTCATCAATGCTCACGTTGCCAGTGAAGTATTGCGGCCCGCTGATGATCAGCTTGCCCGCGCCAGCCTTGGTCAGCGCACCCGTGCCGCTGCTGATGGGAGCGCTGATGGTCAGCGCATTAGCCGCACTCGTATTGAGAGCCCCTGCCGAATTGGTCCCGCCGACAGTGACAATGATTTCAGAATTCGCTCCGCCAAGGGTGAAAGCAGAGGAACTGCCTGCCAGAATGCTGGCCGAACCGCCGCTCGAATTGTCATAGAGCACGCCGCTGGCAGAGCCTGCCGTACCAATGGTAAGAACACCCCCGAGCGTCAGAGCAGAGGTGCCGGTGAGCTTGAGCGCGTTGATGGTCTCAGCGGCTGTTGTTGTCAGAGTTTGAGAAGCCATCAAGTAGGTGGCATTGGCCGTAGAACCGGATGCCACAAGACCATTGGTATAGCTGGTGCCGGTATTGGCTGCTCCGAGTGCCGCCACGCCGGTAAAGGTAGCTCCATTTACGCCATTCACCGCATAGGTTGCGAAATCGATGGCACCCGACGTGCTGGTAAAGTAGGCAAAGCCGCTGTTGGTCCCAGTGCCGATGATGGCGCTGGATGCCGCCCCCACCAGGGTGGGGGTGGTTGTAAAGGTGATGCCGCCCGTCCCCGCCCCCAGACCGGCGCCGAGGCTGAAATTTACCACTGCGCCAGCGGCACGGGTGATCGGCGTTGTGTTGACAAAGTTCAAGGTCGGCACGCCGGTGCCTGCAGCTCCGCCTGTATTTCCAGAGATCACAGAAAGCATGCCGGCACCTGCGGTGATCTGCAACTGGCCTGCATTCTGCGTCAGAGTGCCTGAAGCAGCTGATCCCTGAAGCTGGAAGGTGCCCCCCGCATAACCGTTACCAAAAGCCGAATCTGTACTGAAAATGATATTGTTTGCCGTGGTTGCTCCTGCAGCAGCCCCCAGAAGTACAGACCCGTTACCAGTATTGGCGGTGGGCAAAAACTGAAGCATGCCACCACCGACAGTGATGCTGCCAGTAAACGACTGGCCGCCACTGTTGGCCACGCCCACACTGCCAAAGGCGAGAGTGGTGCCATTGGCGATTGCGCTGCCAATGTTGTTATTAACGTAGATTGTGTTGCCGTTGATCGCGGTGATGATGGTGTTTGTAGGCACGTTGGCTGTCGCACCACTGGCGCTGTAAACGGTCTGGCCGACGATCAAGCCCGCCGCGCTTGTAAGAGTGATGAAATTCGTGTTTGCAGCAGAACCACCCGTGGCAACTGTGCCCGTGGCCGCCACGCCTGAGAAGCCAATGTTCTGACCATTTGTGATCGCGGCCGAGGTGTTCTGACTCAGAGTTATGGAAGTATTGGCGGTAATGGAAAGAATGTAGCTGCCAGGAGCAATACCGGTGCCCGTCACCCCCTGACCGACAACCATGCCAGACGTATTGGCAAAGAACAGCGTGTTGGCACCGCTGTTGGTGGTGTTGTTGGTGGCCACCGTTGACGACGCTTTCACATTCGCGCTCGCATAGGTGCTCGTCGCAGGTGAGTAAAGCCATGTGCTGTTGCCACCCTTGATAAGCGAAGTCACCGGGGTCGTCGTGCCGAGGGTCGGTGCATTGTCCTGCAGGACACCGCCGATGATGTTAACAACAGAGGCGTTGCCGGTGTTGTTCATGCCCTCAAGGACAAAATTCTTGGCCCCTGTGGAGCTGGTTCCAGTCGTGGCACCGATGTTGGCAATGCTGCTGGTGAGAACCAGGGCAGTGGCCGAAGTATTGGCGCTGTTTTGCTGCTGATTGGCCCAGATGGTGTCACCACCGCCGATGACGGCTGTGCCAGTGCCCGAGAGTATGATGGCTTTGGCAGAAGTTTCCCCCACTCCTCCGGCGGCGCTGCCGAGGTAGTTCAGATTGGCATTAAGGAGGGCGCTGCCCATATGCACCCCGCCGCTGAGAGCGGCATTGAATGCATTCATGGAGTTCACGTTCACCGTACCAGCATTGATGTTGAACACCCCCACTCCCGTGGAAGCAGTGCCTTGCAGCGCCAGTGTGCCGATGCCAGCCTTCTGCCAGATCCAGTCCTGCGTCACGGTGTTCAGCAGATTGCCCGTGATGAGCATGTCACCCGAGGCCGTGAAACTCCCTGTGCGCGATGTGGTGTCAGACGTGCTGATGTTGCCGCTGATGGTCACCAAGCCGTTCATGTTGGTGGTGAAGCTGCTGGGGTTGCCGGTGATGACCGCAATGTTGTTTCCAGCTCCCGGTCCTGCTGTAATGCCATAACCATCCAGGCCGTTGAAGGTCAGAGTGATGTTGTTGTTGGTGTTGGCGTTCAATCCCTGGATGATCGCACCGTTGACGCTGGTGCCGTTGCCAAAGACAAAAGTCTGGGCAAATCCGACACCGCCTGCGGAACGTGAGGCGAGGATCGTGCCGTTGCCGGTCATGTTGATGGTCTTGATGGTGTAGTTGCTGTAAACAGGATCGGAACGCAGTTCAAGGGTGCCGCCGTTGATGCGCACTGATGCACTGCTGACACTCACGCCGAGCGATCCTGCCGAAGTGATGCGTGTGTTGGCGACGTTGTTGAAATCCCCCACATAATTATTGAGCGGATTGTTCACTGTCACCTCACCGACATAGGTGCCTGCGTTCCAGCGGAAAAAGCTGGGCTGGCCTGAGACGCCCCCGCTCACCAGGCCATTGATCAGAAGATTGCCTGAACCCGTGAAAAGCACACCGTTGCCGCCGCTGACCCCGAGGTTCAGCACTGAAGACGCAGAGTACACTGTAGTCCCGCCCGTGTTGATGATGCGGGAGTCCTGGTTTCCGTTGCTGATGATGCCGTTGAAGGTGTTGTTGCCGATGCTCTGAAGGGCGAAACTGACGCCGCTCGCAGCCTGACCCGTGCCGTAGCCGCTGAAGTTGATGTTGCGATTGACGGTGAGCCCGCTGCTGCCCCCCTGGAGCACCAGAGAACCCATCGGGACAACGGCCGAAGCCGTTCCCATGATATTGATGGGCGTGGTGGATGTGCCCAGCGCCCCCATGTCGCTGACCACCAGCACGCCACTGAGGATGTTGGTGAAACCGGAGTAGCTGTTGCTGTTGTTGGTCAGATACAGAGTGCTGCCCCCCATGAGCGTCAGCCCGCCTGTGCCGGTAAGCTGGCCGCCGTAGGTGTTCCAGGAGAACGCATTCCCGATGTTGGTGGCACGATTCAGCCCCCCGCCGAGCAATGTGCTGCCACCGATGATCAAATTGGCGCCGCCAGCGAGGTTGATGTTCCCACCGCTGCTGCCTCCGCCGGACAGTGTGAAGACCGATTGATTGTACCCGTTAAGATTGACCGACGCCCCGGCTGCGTTGGCAAGAACAAGAGCGGAGCCGGCGCTGAATGCATAAGCGCCGCCAGCCTTGAGAGTGCCGCTGTTTACATAAGTGCCGCCGGTGTAAGAACTCTGCGTGCCGAAAGTCAGCTGCGTCGGATTCGACGTGCTTGCGGCGGTCGTGAGCGTGATGGTGGTGCCATTCACGATGGAGGCTATGTAAGTCCCTGCGCTGATGCCGCTGCCGCTGACAGCCTGGCCTACGTAGAGACCAGCTGTGCTGGCGAGACCCGTGACGGTCGTGCTGCTTGAAAGCGTGCCCAGCTGGCTGGAATTGCCCACAAGCGACACTGTGCCACCTCCGCCAATCACCACGCTGCCACTGCCGCCAGTCAGCACACTGTCCAGTGTCAAAGTGCCCGAACCAAGATTGTAAATGTCGATCTCGGCATTGCTTGCACCGATCTGCCCGCCGTAGATTGTGGCGTCATTGCCGCCCTGGAACACCAGGGCTCCAGAGGAAATCGTCAACACACTGGCAGTGGCTGAGCCAGCATCACCACCCAGGAAAATGGAGCCCCCGCTGTTGGTGGTGTCGATGGTCAGAGAGTTTACCGAACGGGCGCCCAGCGTCCCCCCGTTGGACCAGTCCAGCAGTCCTCCGGTGTAAGTCGTGTTCAGTGTGGTGAAGTCGGTGGTGGCACTGTTGCTGCTGCTGGTGAGGGTCGTGCCGGATGTGCTGTCATACCGCACAATGCTGCCACCACTGATCCGCGCCACACCGGTGATGCCGCCGCTGTCTTTTACCAGCGCATAGCCCAGGATGCCATTCGCGCCGCTGCCTGATGCACTTGTGGCAACGGAAGCGCCAGCTCCATTGGAGTAGTCGATCAGCAGCATTGATGCTACACCACGAGTGAGAGCGCCGCCAAGAGTCAGGACCGTGCCGCCACCTCCGTTGGGGTTGACCACAATGGTGCTGGAGGTTCCCGCCAGGAGCGTCAGATTGCCAGCGGCCTGACTGCTGGAACCGGTGGCTGCACCGGTCACCAAAAGCGTTCCGCCCGCCATGGTGATGGTCGGACTTGCAGTCAATATTCCGCTGGAGTTGACGGATAGATCAAGGGAAAGTGTACCAGCATTGACAGCCACTCCAGAGGAGGCATTCGTTCCCCGAAGGACCAGGACACCACTATTCACGGTCGTGCTGCCGCTGTAAGTGGAGCTTCCCGTCAGAGTCCAGGAGCCACCCCCGCTTTTGATGACTCCGCCGGTGCCGGTGCTGATGCTTCCTGCCAAGATATTGCCGCTGCTTGTGCTGGCCCCCCCAAGTGTCAGGTTGAACCCGGAGCCGGTGATTGCTCCCGTATTGGTGATATTCAGACTGCCGGCATCTGACGAGATCGTGGAAGAGGAGCCGAGGGTGATCAGTCCGCCATAGGAATTGCTGCCACCGGCATTGACCAGCGCTCCAGTCTGCCCGGCTCCGGAGCCGCTTCCATTGAGAGTCAAGGGTATGGCCGCCACAGCAATGCCGCCCTGAAGACGAAGACTGGAATTGGCCGTGACTGCAATGCTGGATGTGGTGCCAAAGCCCGCTGCATTGTTGAGATTGACCACACCCGCTTTGATGAGGGTGGCGCCAGAGTATGCATTGGCGGTGTTCAAAGTAAGCACCCCGCCGTCCATTTTGGTAAGACTGCTGATTCCGCTGATGCCCGCAGTGCTGATGGTCGTGTTGCCAGAACCCGCGACAGTCAGTGCAAAGCCATTGCCATTGACGCCGCCTGAGAGGGTCAGAGTGCTTCCGGCTCCATCTGAATTGATCTGGGAATCCGTTTCAAGATTGATGGCGCCAGAGTAGATGTTCTGGCCGCCTGTGCTCTGCAAAGCACCCGAACTGGTTCCCGCATTGGCTCCCACCCCGCTAAGAACGACGAGGCCGTAGCCATTGAGGGTGAGGGCATTGCCCACATTCAGACCGCCGTTGGCGCTGGTGCCGTCAAGCTGCAGCAGGGAACCACCATAAACCATGGCGTTCGAGCTCCCCAGTGCGTTGCTGTTCTGAAGTCGCAGAACGCCGCTGTAAAGGCTGGTCTGGCCACTGTAAGAATTGTTGCCGCTGAGAATGTCCGTACCGCCATTGTATTTGAGCAGGTTGACCACGCTGGAATCAATCACACCAGCGATGTGCACATTGCCATTGCCGCCCAGAGTCAGCGCGAAATTGCCGGAGCTGCTGATGGTGTTTGTCAGCCGGAGAAGGCCGCCAAGAGAGAAGATCTCCGCATTGCTGTCCAGCACAATGGCTCCCGCATAGGTGTTTGGACCGGCATTGTTCTGCAAGGCACCGGTGGCAATGCCGCCGGTCACATTGGCACCGTTCAGATGCAGCACCTTCGTCATGGGTGTCCCTGTTACTCCGATAAGAACACCGGCACCGGACAGATTGCCGTCGATCGAAAGCGATCCGTTGCTGAACACATAGATGTCTCCACCAGTCGCACTGCCGAGCGCATTGCTATTGGCCGCAAAAGTCGTCACGAAACCACCGCTGCCGGTGACGATCGTCGTTGTTCCTGTGTAGGTGTTGCCGCCAGCAAGAGTCACATCGGCACCGCTCATGATCAAGCTGCCGCCGCTGATGACACTTGCGATGACAGGATTGTTTCCAGCGGCAAGAATCGTGCCATACCCGGTGTTGGCTCCTGACAGGCTAGACCCGAGCACGATGCCGCGATTGGGGTTCAAGAACGAACTTCCGTTGCCCATGCTGAAGACGCCGCCGTCAATGACAATGTTATTCGACACCGCCACAGCTGGCGCTGCGCCGAGTGAAGCATCGGCACTGGTGCCTCCTGCGAGCTGCAGCATGCCGCCGATGACCTGGATGGCATTGGCCCCGGTGAGATTGAGGGAGCCAGCATTCTGGCCAGAGACCACCAAAGTGCCGGGGCCAGACTTGACCAGACCAGTCAGACCCGTATTTCCCACAATGACACCAGAGAGGGTCTGTGTGTTAAAAGTCGTGCCATTGACCGCGTTGGTGGTGATGTTGAGCCTGCCTGTGGTGTTCCAGTTTTCCACCCCGGAAAGCACGAGGGCAGCCCCCCCATAGTTGCCAACGGTGATTGCATTGACTCCGCTGTTGATGACCACGGTGTTTGTCGCCGTCAAAGCCGTGCTAGTGATCGAGGTGTTGTTGCCTGCGAAGGTCAGAATGCCATTGCCCAAAGCCCCCGCCACCCCAAGGGCTGCAGCATTGGTGATGTAAAGTCCGCCTGCGTTAACTGTGACTCCGCCCTGGAATGTATTGGCAGCGCTCAGCTGAAGAATGCCGTTGCCGTTTTTGGACAAACCTGCCGCAACATTCGCAGTGGTCGCACTTTGGATGACTGCGGTGATGTTCAGTGTCGCGGTGTAGGGAGAGATAGAGAGCCCGCCTGAGCTTCCGTCCAAAGTGACCGGGTTCACATTGAGCGCCAGCGAGCCGCCCGCCACCCCGGAAATATCGAGCGCCGTTCCAGAGAGGGTATTGATCACGGCCACATTGTTCGATGACGCCGTGATGCTGCTTGCTCCAGTGAGATTCAGCAGAGTACCCGCTGCCAGCGTCGGCGCACCGCCGCCGATGTTGTTAAAGGTCAGCGCTGAAGCAAAGGAATTCGTGCCGACGAATGTCAGCGTCGATCCACCGTTGAGAGCGACTGACTGGCTGGCAATGACACCGCCGGCCACTTGCGTCACCAAAGCATTGTTCAGCGTCAGTCCTGTAAACCCGGCATTGGTCATAGCCGCAGACGGAGCAGGCAAAGTGCCGGTCGCACCGATGGTGAGAGTGCCGCCATTGACCACCGTGCCGCCCGTGTAGGTATTCGTCCCCTGCAGAGTCACACTGCCAGTATTTCCGTAAACGTTGCCGTTAACCACAAAGCGCACTGCATTGGCTCCATTATCGGCAACAATGGAGTTCAACGTCAACGCATTGGCAGGAGTGCTGTTCTGATAAAAGAGATAGAGATCATTGAGATTGCTCACACTGCTGACACCACCACTGACCGTCCCAAGATTGAATCCAGAGGTGATGATGCCTGAACCGGCGCTGGCGCCGATGGTGACCGTGCCGCTGGTGCCATTGACCACGTTCTGGGCGATAAGTCCGCCGCTGTTGAGGATCAACTTGTCCGTTCCAGTGGCGAAATTTAGAGCAATGTTGGTCGAAGCAGCTGTGTTGACCAAGTTGAACGAATTAACGGTGGCCCCGCCGGATGGCAGAGTGGCCGTGGCGGTCAGTCTGATGTTTTGCGTACCCGTCAAGGTTCCCGGCAGAGTGGACGCACTGGAATCATAGCCTGCAAAACCCGCAGTGTTGAGAGCACCAATGCCAAGAGTCGAATTGTAGCTGGCAAATTCGACAGGGCTGTAATTGAAATAGCTGGAGGAAGCCACAGCCCAGCCACCAATGATGTTGCTGCTCAGGGCGGGGGCCGCAGTGATAAAGATGTTCTCGCTGTGCCCCGCACCATCAGAAATCAAGCCGAGCTGGCCGGCGCTGTTGTTTTGATAATTCTGGGCAAAATAAAGTGTGGCGCCATTTGCCGCACTGCGTGAGAGGCTTGCCAGTGTCAGCGTCGCGGAATCAGGGGCCGTTCCACCGTTGCTCTGATTTGTCGAGCTGATGAAGTTTACACCTGACTGCAAGGTCACCGCACCTACGGCTTGATTGGAGTAGGAGGCGGCGCGTCCATACAAGTTGAGGCCACCGCCATTCATCGTGACAGCCGCATTGGAGGCAAGGCGGGAGGAGCTGTCCGTCAGCGTGCCCGAGGTGTTGTTGAGATTGAGCGACGCGAAGTTCAGCAGGATGCTGGTGCTGGCCAGCGCACCGTTGTCGGCCAGTGTCACACCGGCAAGGCTGCTGCCGTTGGAAATTCCGCCACCGTTGATGATCGTGACACCTGTGTATCCCTGAGGTGCAAGAATGCTCATCACACCACCTGAATGCACGAAGTTAACCGCTCCATTGACCGAACCTTCAAAGGTGGAGGCTGCAGTGCTGACAATCGTCCCAGTGCCCGTGCTGGAGGTGATGACGCCCCCCAGCTGCCCGCCATTGATGGCAGCTGAAGTGCTGCTCAGGGCTCCCACCACCTGGACGTTGCCTGCAAGGTCCAGCGTCCCGCCTTTGTTCACCACCAAGGCACCACCCGTGGTGGCGACTCCGACCACAATGGTGTTGGTGCCCGCCGCAAGCTGCAGCGTACCCTGGTTGACTGTCGTCTGTCCGGTATAGGGATTGAAACTCGTCAGAGCCACGGTTCCGGCTCCAGCAGCCACGTTGACACTTGCTGTCGTCAAAATTGCACTGCTGATCGTATTGGTTCCAGTGGATCCAGGGGCAAAAATATTGAGCGCAGAGCCGCCTGAAGACAGGAAACCTCCGGTGATGCCACCGCTGCCGTTTTGAAGCAGAAGCCCCCCGCTGCTGAGCGTCAGCGTCTGCATGGGCACGATGTTCAGGCTGCCCCCGCTGGCCAGATTCAAGGAGTTGTCTGTGAAGCTGCCCAGCACAGTCTGTGCGCTGCTGAACACCAGGTTGTTGACTGTGGGAGCATATCCGTTGGTCATGGAGGTGACGTATTCGTTCGCGGCCAACGGACGCCAGATGGCGCCCGCATTGGCGGCACCCGTCTGGCTGTCCAGTGTGACAAACGAGCTGCCGGTTCCTGTCGCAGTCGTGTCAATGATGGCCCATGGCAGAATGCCCTTGTTGGCGGTGCCCGTGAGCCCTGTTGCTCCAATGAAGCTTGGCGCAGAATTGGAAGTAAAAATTGCGACATTACTGCCCCCCGCCGCCCCCAGCCCCAGATTGGTGCCACGGATCAAGAACTGAGCACCTGTGGCAACTGAGCCGATGCTGGCCACATTGAGCGCAGTAGTCGTGTTAGACTGCGCCGTCAGAGTGATCGTGCCAAAACCTGTGCCAGGTGTGAATGCCCCGAGTGTTTCCGAGGAATACCCCACGGGACTGCCAATGTAATTCAAGGTGCCCCCGCTGATGGTCAGAGTCTTGGAAGCGCCCCCCAAGCGGTTGGCCACCGACAGGCCCACGCTGTCATCCACGGTGAGCGTGGCGCCAGGATTGATGGTAAATGCCACAGCGGCGCCGCCCATGCTGCCGGCACCGGCTCCGGCCGCTCCGCCAATGTACAAGCTGCCGTTGTTAACCGTAGTAGCGCCGACAAATGCAGTGCTGTTCACCGCCAGCGTCGTGGTTCCGCTGCCGATTTTCGTAATGGAACTGACCGCCCCGACAGGCGTCGTGTCGATGACAATGTTGCCTGCACCCGCAAAAGTAAGCCCCTGCGCACCGGTGATCCCGCCGCGTATGGTCAGCGTGCCAGAGTCAGCGCCAATGACATTGGCTGCCGTGGCCAGTGTGATCAGGGCGTTGGTGATGTTGCTGCCACTGACAGACTGCAAAGCACCGGCGGTATTGATGCCCACAGTGCCGTTTAGCGTGATGCCCTCAAAAATACTCACATTGTTTGCAAGCTGAAGAGCCGCTCCGACATTGTTGGACACGGTAATCTTCGCGGCCCCCGTGTTCAGACCCATGGCACCGCTGTTGGTAAGACGAACAGCGCCTGCCACGATGTTAAGCGCACCAGCCCACTGATCATTGTTTGCATTGAGAACAAGGGTGCCAACATCTGTCTTGGTAAACCCATTGTTGGCGAGACCAAAGGCCGAGTTGATTTGGAGAGTTGTGCCTCCAGCAACAGCGATGACGTTATTGGCTGTTGTGCCGTTGAATGTAATCGTCCGGCTGCCGCCGAGAATGATGGTCGTTGGCGTGGTGTTAAACGCAGTGGCATTCGCGCTTGTGGCCTCCAGCGTAGCCGTGGTGCCATTGAGGAAGATTCCATTCGTGGCCGCCCCCAGTGCGGCATCGCTGGTAAAGGCGAGGACTCCGCCCGTAACCTGGATGTTTCCGGCAAAGTTGTTGGTTGCATTGTTGAGGAGCATCTGGCCGGTGCCGGCCTTGGTCCACACACCGCTCGATGGAGCACCTGTGACCTGACCGCTTAGAATCAAGCTCGGCAGCACGTTCGAACTGGTGGCTCCATTGCTGTTGACCGTAAAGGTGGTGAAAGACTGGTCGATCGTGGTGGTTCCTGCAAACTCGACTCCATAGCCATTGCTCGGAGTCACCGTGAAATTGATGCCGGCATTGTTGAAGCCAAGCGCACCAAGCTGCACGTCCTTGTTAAGAGCTGTCGTAAACAGAACAGCTGCCGTGGAGGCAAGATTGGATCCTTGGCCAAGCCGGTTTGCCACCAGGGTGGCTGCACCATTCAAGGTGAAGTTATTGCCCAGGCTGATGGCGTTTGAGCTGCCAGTCGCATCTCCATCCATGGCCAGAGCCAGTGTTCCGCCGTTCAAAGTGATGGCATTGCTCCCCAAAGCACCAGTGCCACCATTGCCCCCGGCGATGTTCGTGCCATTGGCCTGCAGCACACCTGCATTGACAAAGATCCCGCCGGTGACGGTGTTGGTGACTGAACCACCCAGCCCGGAATTCAACGATCCCCCAATGATGGTGGCCCCCGTGGCCGTGCCCGATTTGGTCAGCCCGTTGGATCCTGCGATCACTGAATTAATCACAAAATTGCCGGTGGTGTTCCACTGGTTGATGATCAAATCGCTGCCAGCGCCGGCCTGCAGAGTTCCTCCCGTAATGGTGTTTGTGACACCCGCCACTGTTGGCGTGACAAGAATGCCTCCGGATGAGATTGTATTGGTCCCTGACAATGTAAGCGTGTAGGCCGTGGCATTGTTAAAGCGCAGGCTGTTGGTGGTGGAACCGGCGGCTGGCGCGGAACTCAGGGTGACTGTGGTATTGTTGGCTGCAGACCAGGCATCATTGGTGTACGATGCATATGCGGTCACGCTGCTCGCACCATTTCCTACCGCCCAGTTGGCCCCGCCGGCAATGGTGGCCCAGCCGCCCAGTATGCCATTTGTGTTTGAATTCGAGGTCAGCACAGGACCTGTGGCGGTGATGTTCAGGGTGCCTCCAAGATTCCTGGTGATCGCCCCCAGGTCCACCGTGTCAACAACGGCCACATTAGCTGTGACCTGCGATGCGCCCGAGCCCAATGTTGTGGTTGTGAATGCCTGGGTGTTATTGGTTGTGATTCGCGTGTTGGCAAATGTCCCTCCGTTCAGGATCAATGAAGTGCTGGCCAGCGAGCCGGTGGTTCCCCCATTGCCCAGGTTGAGTGTGCTCCCAGCATTAACTGTAGTGGCACCTGCATAGGTGCTTGCTCCTGTCAGAGCAACAGTACCAGGACCGTTCACAGTCAATCCGCCATTGGAAATCACTCCGCCGACGGTCAATGCGTTGGCGGCACTCAAATTCGTCAGCACCCGGGTTCCGGCTCCAAGATCCACCGTGCCCGCCCCGAGATTCGTTGCGTTTGAACCAATGAAGGCAAAGTTTGCATTCCAGTTCTGCGCATAGGCATTCAACGTCAGAGAAGCTGCACTGGCATCGATGGCGCCTCCGTTGATGATCAAGTTGTTGGAGCTGCTGCCAAAAGCAGCCGCGTTGCCAAACCCCAGGGTGCCGGCGCTCAAAGTCACCGTCTTGCCAGTACCACCAAATGAATTGGCACCTGTGAGAATCAATGCGCCAGCCCCTGCTTTGGTCAGATTAAAGGCACCGCTGACGACACCACCCACGGTCAACGAGTTGGTATTGACGCCCAAGCCTGGCCCATTGGTTGTCACCGTGCGGTCTGAGCTTGTGATTGCGGTCAGCCCCGCACCGAGGTTCAGCGCACTGCTGCCCTTGAAAGTAAAATCACCCGCCCATGTCATAGGATAGGCATTCGTGGTGATGGAGGAACCGCTGGTGTTGTCAATGCTGCCACCGTTGATCACGAATGTGCCCGCCACGGTGCCGAGCGCAGCAGCGGCATTGATGTTGAGGGTACCTGCACTCAGTGTGGCACCACCCGTATTAAGATTGGTGCCGCTTAATGTCAGCGCACCTGTTCCCAGCTTGGTGATTCCAAAGGCCCCTGCTTGAACCACTCCTGTCAAAATAAGAGTGCCGCCGTTGACGGTCAGATTACGATTGGCACCCAGGGTCACCGTGCCCCCCAGACTGAGTGAGTTGGTGCCAGTGAAGACAATGTTACCGTTCCATGTCTGATTGTTGCTGGTCTGGACTGCCTGAGAGATCCCGCTGGTGTTGTCCAAGGTCGTGCCCGCAGCAAAGACGACTGCGCCGGTGCCCAGTGCCGAATTGGTGGTGGTTGAACCGCCGTTGTTGATGATCAATGTGCCCCCGCTGGTCGTGACTCCGCCGGTAAAGGTATTAAATCCTCCCAGTGCCAGAGTTCCCGCCCCGCTCAGAGTGACGCCGTATGCACCTGATACAATGCCTTGAGCCTGGTTGCCGCTGTTGATGGCGAGAGTTGCGCCAGCATCCGCCACCATCCAGGTCTGAGCACCATTCAGCAGCACAGGAACATTCAACGCTGTGACAGAGGGCCCACCAGTGTTGATCGTGATGCCGCCCACGCCAAGCGTTATGGTTCCAAAACTGCCCTGGCTGACTGTCACATTGCCTGTGCTGTTGCTGCCCACTGCAATGCCCAGGATGCTATAATTCTGGTCGAGCGTAGTGGCGGCTGCCGTGGTGCCGGCTATGTTGGTGCCGCTGAAGTTCACCATGTTGGAGGCACCCGGTGTAAAGCCCGCATCTCCAATGCCATTGCTGGCAGTGGACCAGCTGCTTGCTGCACCATTGGAGGTGTTGGCATACCAGCTGGTTCCATTGGCACCGTTCCAGTAGAAATTTCCTGCCGCAGCCTGACTGACTGTCATCGTGACAGCAGTTCCAGTATTAGCGATCACCGCCTTGATGCCGCTGGCAAGGTTGGCAATGGTCACTGGTGAAAGCGTAAATGAACCGCCCGTGATGCTGGCCGCTCCGCTGATGAGGCTGTAGGTGCCTGCATTAAAGCCAGGCAGCGCCGTCACATTCAGAATGGCGCCGCCAGATCCGACAACGACCGCTCCGGTGCCAGAGAGATTGAGCGCATCATACGCGCTGGTCGAACCCACCTGCAAATTCAGGCGTCCGATAGTGCCGACTCCGCCCAGATTGACACTCGCATTGGCAGCAAGATTGACCGCCGCCCCCACGCCATCTGCAGTCAGGTCCAGAGTCGAACTGCTGCCCTGAGTACCGACATTGATGACCTGAGTGCCTGCCAGGGCGGTTGGCACCACACTAAGCGTACCACCACTGTTGACCGTTGTGGCTCCGGTATAACTGTTGCTGCCATAAAGAGTCAGCGTGCCTATTCCAGCCTGCACCACAGAGCCGTCCCCCGAAATATTACCAGCATAGAAGGCGCTGTCCGTCCGGTTAAAAGCCAGCGTTGCTCCTCCGGCCACCACGGTGTTACCAATGATGACGCCAGATTGCGCACCATATCCGACCTGCAGGGTGCCGCCTGCAATGATGGTGCCACCCGTGTAATTGTTTGTGCCAGTCAGGTAGAGCGTACCGGCACCGGCTTTGGTCAAAGCATAGTTCAAGCCGGTGCCACCGTCAGTGATTGTCCCGCTTTCGATGATGTTGCCGTTCGCACTGGTGTAGATGGTGGAGTTGCCTGCCAGCACAATGCCTCCCGTCAGGATGTTTGTGTAGGAGGAGGTGTTTTGCAGGGCACCCCCACCGTTGATGCCCCCGCCAGTGCCGCTGATGATCAAAGCGTTGGCGATGGCGCTTCCAACACCGGTACTGTTGACCACCCCCGGGACAGCCACGTCAAAATTGGCGCCGTTGTTGATGATGATAGTGCCTGAGCCGGCGCCAGTGTTATAAGTCCCAAAGCCGCCCCCGACTCGCAGGGTGCCGGCGGATACATAAATGCTGCCGGTAAAGTTGCTGGCATCATTGAGAAACAACAGGCCGGCATTCGTCGTGCTTCCACCGATGGTCAGATTGCCCGTACCCGTGAGATTGTTTGTCGCAGTCGTACCCACCAAGGAAATGGCAAGGGTGTTGTTTCCAAGATCCAGCAAGCCGCCCGCCCCCCCCACGTTGAAAACCTTGTTGGAGGTGTACATGCCGCTGGTACCGGTCAGCTGGAATGTTCCACCATTAAAGAAAAGGCTCCTCGCTCCAGTCGCACCCAGTGTCAAAGGGTCGCTCAGCCCCGTGCTTGTAATCGAGAGAGAACCACCGTTCAGATAGATGTTCCCGGTAAACCCGCTGTTGGTGCTCGCTATGTTGGTTGGGTTGGACAGCGTTACTTTGCCCGCGCCTGTGATGATGATACCACCAGTACCGCCGATAGGGGCGTTGATGGCCAGAGAATCGGTGGACAAAGGAGTGTTGATGATCAATGCACCGCTTCCACCGGATGACACACCACCAATGCCGTAAATGGTTGAACTGCCCCCAGTCGCAATGATGCCGCCGGTGCTGTTGGCGGCCGTTTGAATGGTCACAAGCGCACCAGTGGCAAGCGTGGGTCCGCTTCCTGCGCCGCCAGGTCCGACCAGTTTGAGGGTTCCGATGGTGACAGCAGCATTCTGCGCGACAAGACCCGACGCTCCGCTGCTCATCGTGATACGTTCAGAGTTCAGCGTTCCCGAAAGGAGAAGCCCATTCTGTGCGACCAGGCCATTGCTGCCAGGGGAGGTGTTCCAGCCGGAGATGCCGCTGCCCACTGTGTAGGTGGCTGCGTCTGTGCCATACACAGGTGCCCGCACGTAAGTTCCAGCCCCATTCATGAAGGCAAAATCCACTCCGTTAAAGAAATAAGCGCCACTGCCGACCGCCGCGCTCCCCAGCAGAGCACCAGCGGCACCAGCACCGGTAAGATTGATTGTATTGGTGCTGCCATTGGTGCCACCCGTGATGACAAAGTTGAGCGTTGCTCCGGCTGTATAGGTGCCAAGCGAGCTGAATGTCACTGATGTCGAGGTGGCACCAGCATTCAAAACAGACTGCACCGTATTCGAGCCACCTGTCGGCGTCAAAGCTCCCATAGCCTGAGTGTAGGCGCTGGCGGCGGTTCCCGAATTCATAATCAAGGTGCCTCCCCCGTTGTTCGCAGCACCAAATGTCACACCGTTGGTCGCCACACTGAAAGCACCGTTTGCAGCCGTGGCGTTGGCTCCATAGACATTGAGCGTGCCCGCATTGATGGAAATCGTGCCAGTGTCGGCGTTGGTGACACCCGCACCACCGCTCGCGCCCAGTGTGAGGGTGCCCGTGCCGTTTTTATTCACTGTGGTGATCGTGTTGCCAAAACCACCGGTGATGGTAATATTGCCCGTCCCGCCGAAAGTCGGTGCAAAGGCACCGTTCAAACTGGCCAGCGTTGTAGTGACACCCACTGTCGGCGAACTGGAAAATGGATTCGCCGCAAAGAAACTGTTGTTGGTGTTGATCGTCCCCGCACCTGTCAGTGTTCCAGCACCAAACGTCACCCCAGCCGTGCCACTCGAAACAAACTGGCCGGCACTAATCGTCACAGTGAAGGCTCCCAGGCTTAATGTCCCAAGCGTGTCCGTCGTGCCTGCGCCGACCGCCGTGTTATCTGCCAAAATCGTGGAATTTGCCGTGCCTACTGTTGTGTTGCGCGCAAAATTCAATCCGCCCGCAAGCTGCAGCGTACCACCATTGATCTGCAAAGCCCCAGCCCCCAGGGCATTTGCGCTCGTCGTCGCTCGCAGGATGCCTGTCGTCAGCGTCGTGGTGCCGGTTTGCGTGTTGTTTCCTGAGAGTGTCACCACGCCAGGACCGCTGCTGTTGACCGTCACTCCGCCCGAGGTGCCACCGGTGAAATTGCCGGTGACATTGATGTTGCCCGTGGAGGTGGATGACAGCGTTGTCGTAAATGTGCTGTTGGTTATGTTTCCAGAACCGATGGTCAGCGTGGCGTTGCCTGCATTGGTAAAACCGTTGGTGTTCGTGAAAGTGGTCGCCCCCCCCACAGTCACCGCGCCATTTCCACCGATCGTCTGCACCGCACCAGTTGAAACATTGCCCAGATTAAGCGGTGTCGCACCATACCCGTTGTTGATGAGCGTCGAGTTGCCGCTCACAGTGTAGGTGGATCCTGCAAACGTCGCGGCACCATTGCCTCTGAATGTAACTGTGTTCGTGCCCGTGCTCATGGCGCCGAGTGTGAGCAGCGTTGATCCACCCGCCGCTGGATTGGCCACGGTGAATGTAGCAGCACCGTTGAGCGTTACCGCGCCCACAGTGAGCCCTGCAGTCCCCCCGGTGAAATTGCTGCCGCCAGTGACGATGAGGTTTTGCCCTGATCCCATGGTCAGCGCGCCAAGTGTTTGAGTCACCGAACTCGAACCTGCACTGATTCGATCAGCGGTGATGATGGATGTGGCGCTCACCGTCGTGTTTCGGCCAAAGTTGATTCCAGTGTCATCCGCGAGCTGCAGCACGCCACCCGCGAGAGTGAGTGTTGCCGCCCCTGTTCCAAGAGCCGATGTGCTGGTCGTTGCTCGCACAGTACCTTGGGCGATGGTCAGCGCCCCTGTGAAGGTGTTCACACCACTCAAAGTCAAGCTGCCCAGTCCGCCTTTCGTCCAGTTCGTTCCTGCAATCACTGAACTGATGGTCGCATTGTTGTTTGCAATCACGTTGGCACCAGCCCCTAGCGTCAGCGTGCTGCCAGAGATGGCGTATCCCGATGTGTCGAGGATCAGTTCTCCCAGCGTAATGGGCGTTCCGAGCGTCACCGTTCCCGCTGTGCCGCTCAAGATGGCTGCATTATTGACGCTGTTGCTCCAAGCCTGATCTGCCGTTCCATTCCACCAGTTGGCCGTGGTCGTATCCCATGTGCCATTGCCACCGAGTGTTGTCCCGGAACTAAGACTGCTGTCCCAATAAAGAGTAGCAGCTCGCGCTGGTCCCGGCAGCCATGATGCCATGAGGCAAATCATAAACCATCCAAGGAATTGGCGGTATTGGCGTAGTGTCTTCATAGTGAAAAGTGGGTGATCAACCTGAGCAATCTCGGTCTAAAGAATGCAGCTAAACAGCACCGCGCTTCTCTCAAACAGAAGCGCGACTGCTGCACTCTTTAAAACAAAACAGTCTATGGTTGGTGGCATCTAAAGATAGTCTTTGCATCAAACCACAATGAACCCTTAACAGACAACCTCTTTTTGCCGTTTCGCAAAAAAAATTCAAACCATTGATAATGAGTCAAATAGCATCAATTTGCCAACCGCTTCATTTTACAGAAAAATCCCAAGCCCACCTCTTAAGCAGAAAGCATGCGGATGCAAAAAAGTGTGAAAGATGCGAACTCCAATTACGCTCCTCGGCTCTGAAAAGCCCGCCACCCGTATCCCCGGCAGGAATCGAACCTGCATTTAGAGTTTAGGAAACCCTCGTTCTATCCATTGAACTACGGAGACTCGTTGAAGATCAATGTCTTACAACACTTTCACTCCTCAGAATTTGCAAAAGTTGCACCAAAAGTTGCACCTGAGGCAAGGATAGATTGAGGAAATTCGGCGATGTTCACCACTGTCTTCCGCTACATTTCTGCATCATTACCCTCACTTTGCAACACCCCATCAACAGTTGTTTCGCCTTGTTCGGCATTCTTTTAAAACCATGGCACTGGTCTCGGCCGTCGATTCGACCGCTGCGCCGCTGAATCCCCCAATCACCCCGTTGATGAACCAATAATGGTGCCAATGACACCCTCCTTAACTTTTCCCAGGGCAATCCGAAATCCAAGGTCAGGCCACCTCTATATAGAAGCATCCTCTCTCCAGATCTCTTGAACATGCTCAGCAGGCCACACCGGCTCATTCCGTTTCCCCCCTTTCCTCCTCTTTCAGCCCCTGTCCATCAATTGTCTGCAACGATATGGCTCCTGGACCGACCGCTTATGACGGAGCCTATGATGCCGCCAGGATCATGAACGAACCCGACATCAAGAAGCAGGTCAAGGCCCACTGGAGCAAGCTGCATGAGGAGATTGCGAAGCCCTTGGACGATGCCGCCCATGCTCAACAAGTAAACCGTGGTTGATGCCCCCGATGCGTAACCTTTTGTTAGAACCACGCCTTCAACCCAGGAGCTTTCCAAGCGACGACTTCGGAGGCAATGAGCGGGACACAATGAATTCAACTTCAAGAGAGAATAACGAAAGAGTGTCCGGCTCTAGTTCCCCATAGTTTAGGTGGCTTCCATCGCGTGTTCTCTCGCACAGCATTGGTTTCACACCAAGTGCCTTCTCAAGTAGAAAATATCGAACTGGTGCCCCCTCTATGCCCCCTCTTTGGGCAAATGCGATACGGTAGGCTTCCGTCTCCACCTCAGGGTCAGGCATGGTCAGCACTTGGATAAATACCCCACCTCCAGACTCTGAACGCAGTCTCATCTTGGAAGACAGGTCAACGAGCATCTGCTGGTTTTCATCGCTTTCTGGGTCGCCCTGAATCAATTGAAGCCTCAAGCACCTCACCAATGCCATTGAACAAAAATGAAGAAATCCCGGACCATCGCCTTTCCTGACACATTCGAGCAACCTGGGGTGCATTGAAAAGGCCGCTTCCGGTAGCACCTGTTGCTCAAGGACGTGGCGTAATGCATGTCGCTTGTTCTGGAAAGGATCCGGATCCATGCCTGAAAGATGGGCAGATTCAGTTCGGAGGGCAATGACTTTCGTCTTAGTCCATGGTGCCAAAAATGCCAAACCCGTTCACGCCCTCAGGAAGTCCATCGGCTCTCTCATGGCCAACAAATTCGGGATCCATGCTGCTCAACGCCTCTTGATACATACGAGCCCAACGATCACCTCGAAGTTCTACACGGACAGGGAGGCTTCAGTACTGCCGGGGATTGGATCGTTGTTGGATTCTGGGAGGTAGAAGGCGTCTTGACCAACATATGCAGCCCGGATCATAAAAGCCAAATAGGGAGCGAGTTTCGAGAGGTTCGAGCACCGACCCGGGTCCCTGGTGCCTGATAATGACACGCTGCAGCACGAAGGGGGCGATTCCCGTCATCAGGAGAACGACCCCATACAGCACGTTTGGGACGAGCGCGCCGAGGTCTTCGCCCACCCAGGCTGTGGCAAATGCAAGCAGCGAGAGCCAGAAAAGCAGGTGCAGGTTCGCCCAGAGGATGCCGCCGGAAATCTGCCGCACGGTCTGGAAGAGATGATGGTGGTTGTTCCAGTAGATGCCGACATAGATGAAGCTCAGCACATAGCTCAGCAGCACTGGGGCGAGGGGCTTCATGCCTGCCAGCTCGGCGGTCTGCGGCACCTTCAATTCAAGCACCATGATTGTGATGATGATGGCGATCACGCCGTCGCTGAAGGCCTCTAGTCGGTTGGTTCCCATCCTCCAATGATAACAGAAGCGCAGAACTGCCTCAATTGCGGCCCCCTGCTGGCTGGCCAGGTGGTGCCCCCCACCGCCATGTGCAACGCCGCTGTGGGATGATCATTTCGGAAGGTGAAGCTGCTGCGGCTTTGGTCGAGTTGATTCAAGGAATGCGGCTAAACCCGCACTACAATTCTTCCAGTTCCTCAGTCAGAGACAGTCAATAAAGTGAGTGTCATGCCCAAGTTGGGGAATCGTATCGACTCTTCGGAAATCCCAAAGCTCGCTGAGGTGTTTGGAAACCAAATCTCAGTATTCACATCCTGAACCCCAGTGATTATTTCACCGTTCTCCAGACAGCAGGCGATACTCTCTGGGTGAAGATGCTGCTTGGATTTGAACCACACGCCAAAGCGATCTTTGGCAATTACCCACCAGAGTACTTCTTTGTTCTTTGAACACACCAAGATGGCTTCGTGGCGACTGAGATGCAGCATCCGAATGGCGGCCGCAGTCAGTGAGACGTTGAACTCAGCAGCAGCCTGCTTCGCGAGAGCGAGAGTGGGTTCTGGTTTTTGGAGTAGTGGCTCGGCAAGAAACCGTGGCATCAGTAGCTCTGAGGCAAAGATATTGGCCTCACGCTCCTCAGGGCTAACGCGATAATCTCGAAGATTGGCTGCCGTGCATGCATACCACTGGCTGGAATCGTGCATTTCCCAGTGACCCAGCTCGTGCGCAATGCTGAATCTTCGACGCCCCATTTGATCCTCGCCTGCCCGCACTCGGATAATTCCGCTATTACCTTTGCGCGTCAGCCTAGCTTCGCAGCCTTCTAGCGGCCCAGGCAGCACCAGAACCTTTCTTGCCATTGCGATGTCTTCCAAGCAGATGGCGTTGGGGTGTCGAATACCAAAGCGTTGCGTAAGCTTGCAAGCAGCAGCCTTGGCTTTTTGGTCACTGGGGGGAATCGGGTTCATCTTCCATCATTTCGGCTATAGCCATATCTTCGAGGAGGGATTCGAGTTCTGCATCGCTCGTAGTTTCGAGCTTCCCTCGAAATTGAACTGCGAACTTTGGACGTGAGGCAAGAGCCTCATCCAGATACTCCCCAATCACGCGTCGCGGATCAGGAACTTTGGGCAAGTTGGCAAGCAACTCACGTGCTCTGCCAAGCAAAGACGTCCGCTTCGATTTAGCGGATGCGAGTTCGATGCGGCCTTTTGCTTCTGCGATCGCGGAAGCAACGTTCTTCTTGAGTTGCTCAAGGTTGAAGCCCGTCCTCACGATTTCTTTCTGGATGGTTTGTTGATCGCTGGAATCCTCCATCAACTGCGAGATCGCTCGCAGAGCATTGGTGCCCGGCTGCGGATGAGCGTTGGTATTCATTGGCGGATGGCTGGTGGGTTGAGTTGGACAAACTGTGTTGAGAGTTTTGGCAGGCGTCGTCTCAGACGCTTAAACGCATTGGTGATCTCGGATGGGGCCAACGAGAGATGGGCAGCGAGATGTTCGCGCTTGGCTATTTGTTCGAAGACAATGGCTTCGAGTATTCGATGTAGCTGAGGATCGTCCTTCTCAACCTCCCCGATTATAGCAATCAGAAAGTCACTGTTCGCTACTTCATCCTCTTCACTGGCATCCGAATAGTCTGCCCGACTGTGCAACCGCTCGATTATCGCACTCTCCCGCTCGTCGGGCTCGAAGGCGAACGCCGAGATTTCCCGTTCACGATGATTCTTTGGACTTCGCACTAGGTCGCTGACGATGCTGTCGATGACGCTGAGCAACAACTGTCCGAAGTCAGGACTCTTGGCAGCGTCCCACTTGCGGCTACCACTGAGCAACCGCTCGAATGCTATCTGAACGACATCCTGAGCATCAACGCCTCCTGGAACTGCTCCTCCTCTGCGACCTCGCCAATCCAGTCCTCTAAGCTTGCAGAGTGCATGAGCCCCCAGGGCGGTCATCAGCTCGTCGTTGACCGAAGCAGCCTCAATCTGGGCAAGCAGTTCGGGGGTTGGTGGGTCGGTTGATCTCATGTCACGTAGTTCCTTTGCGGAGTGTTTGGGCGAATTGGCCGCAAGGATTGAATTTTTTCAAAGTTTTTCTCGGTGAAAGGCAATTCAGAGATTCAGCCCCGCAATAGAGCAGTATGGACGAACATTGCCGCATTCTCTCGCTCGATGGTGGGGGCCTCAAAGGCCTCTTCACCGCTAAACTCCTCTCTGACCTCGAAGCCAACCTAGGCATCCGTGTCGCCGAACACTTTGATCTGATCACGGGAACCTCAACAGGGGCAATCATCGCGATTGGCCTTGGTTTGGGTATCCCCGCCAGCGAACTCCTCTCCTTCTATCGGGAGAAGGGGCCTTCCATCTTTGATGCCCCAAGCTATGGGCTGCTTTCCTCCAAATACGCGGCTGAACCGCTGAAGAAGGCTCTCACGGATGTCTTCGGCGAGCGGACGCTCGGAGACTCAAGGAGCCGTCTCGTGATTCCTGCGTTTAACATCCAGCGACGAGAAGTGAAGCTCTTCAAGACCCGCCACGCGCCACGCTTCCTTAAAGACTGGAAAATGTCTGCGGTGGACGTGGCCATGGCTTCAGCAGCAGCCCCAACCTACCTGCCCTCCTTTGTTGATGATTCGCTCATCCAGTATGTGGATGGAGGAGTCTGGGCAAACAATCCGGCTATGGTAGGTGTTGTCGAGGCCATGGGTGTCCTTGGCTACAACCGTTGTGATATCTCCGTTCTAAGCATCGGGACAACACGAGAGGTGAATCGCATGGACGCAATCAAGAAGAACGGCGGGATCACAACATGGGCATTGAAAGCCACTGATGTCTTCATCGGCGCGGACTCATCAGCGACTGATGCCATGGTTGAGCTTCTGCTCCGAGACCACCCCGATGAAGATGCGATGCGCTACGTGCGCATTAACCCGCCCGTAACCGAGGGAGAGTTCAAACTTGATCGTCTATCTGAGTCGCTGATCGCACTGGGGGCTCGTGAGGCCGAACATGCAAGCAGGCAACTAAGACGACGCTTCTTCGACACCAAGGCAGCGTCATTTACCCCTGAACCCTTTTAAATCCAACGCTCTATGATACCAAAGACCCCCCATGACCTCAAAGTAGAGCTGCTAAAGGCAGCCATCGACTCGCTGAGTATCCCACCAGGGATTTACGACAAGGCTGTCGAGCGATACAAATCCGTAACCGCATTCCTGGAGAAGCCCGGCACACGAGTTGCCGCATGGAATCCATCGCAGTTCGTTCAGGGCAGCGCTGCTCTCGGCCTTGCCGTTCGTCCGCTCGGGAAAGACGATTTTGACTTCGATGTGTCCTGCGAAGTGACTCCGCCTGCACACTTAACGTCGAACCAGGTCAGAAAAGAAGTTGAGGCGAGACTACGCGAGGACGCGAACTACGCTCGAATGTTGAACACATCGAAGATGCGGTGCCTGCGCCTCGACTACGCCGAATCCGAGAAATTTCATTTGGACATCGTGGTTGGCAGGATTGCCCGATGGCTAAGCAGAACCGGAACCGCTGTTCAAATTCCGGACAAAGCTGCGGAGCAATGGGTAGGCTCTGACCCACGCAGTTACATTGAGTGGTTCAAAGTCCGTCAGAAGGTAACTGAATACGCGAGTGCCCTAAATTCCTTTTCAAACGTTAAGAAAGCGGATGTGGCTCCTGCGCCAGAACAGCCAGAAGCAAACGAGAAGATGCCTCTGCAATGGGTCATTCAAGCAATGAAGCGTCATCGTGATCTCTCATTCCAGGGGCAGATGTCGGCAGACGCACCCATTAGCATCATCATCACCACACTAGCGGCGAAGGCATACCAAGGTGAGCGCGACATCTTGGAATCGCTCAAGAACATAACCGCGAGAATGTTGAATCAGTTTGACGATGGTGCAGGGCGTTCCGTGGTTTTGAATCCCATTCTATCAAGCGAGAACTTTGCGGATAAGTGGCCGCTGAAGCCGCATCGCCGCCGAGCCTTTTTCGAGTGGCACGAGGCGTTTGCTAGAGATGTTCAAGCTTTGCTGATTGCTGACAAGCTTGTGTCCATTTCAGGCGCTCTCGAAAAGCTGGTTGGAGATGCCGCGAAAGGAGCGGCATTTGCTGCACATGCCAGTGCAATCAAAACCATGCAGGACTCGAAGACTCTAGGTGTGACCTCGGCTTTTGCGACGCTTGGCTCAACTATCGCCGGTGCTCGTCCTATGCCTGCTCACACCAACTTTGGGAGGAACGTGCTTTGAGAGGAAGGATTCCAGGACCAAAACCATTGGGGATGGCCCTACAGGGTCTCCTCCTGGAGAAGCATTGCGTTACAATCTCGAAGTCCGTCAAAGGTCCGTGCCACATGGAATGGATCGGAAAGGTGTTGCCTGCGCCCTACTGTGATGAGTATGAGATCATGATCGACTATCGAACCGACACGCGATATCGCCCCCGCCCGGTGGTATCTGTGTTGAACCCGCTCCTACAAAAGCGCGGTGACAAAGGCTGCCCACATCGTTATGGCGATCAACAGCCTTGTCTCTATCATCCCCCCAGCAATGAGTGGAATCCCTCAATGCCTCTGGCGCACACCATCGTGCCGTGGACTTCGAGGTGGCTCTATTACTATGAGATTTGGCTTGTGACCGGCGAGTGGCACGGCGGAGGCATTGAGCATAGCTAAGGAGGCATCGCGGAGCTGGGTGGAACTCAAGCCTTTCCAGCCGACCTTGCTACATGCGTTTGTCGGCTTTTCATCAGCGGCGTTTGGACGTTCCCCGCCCCCCATGCAAGCGCCCTTGTCGTCTGGTCTTCCCAAGTGCCTCCACCTCCTTGCCCCGAGGCTCTTGCTAGCCCAGCCACAGCCGCGCTGGATACCATGCAGCAAATCCGCCGAGTCTACAGACCGTGAAGCAACAAGTATCTAGTGCGACTAAGGTTCAAACTGAACGCCCTCAGCCTTCTGACTTTTTTTCATTTGCTCACCAGATGGGAACGATCCTCGGGGCTAAAGAAAAGCTCCCCTCCGTAGGAGAAGAGCTTCGCTTTTCACGCGGACAAGCCAACGTGAGTATCCAGCAGCCCGTGAAGGGCCTCTGTCCTCTTTGGCAGCTCTTGGAGATTCCCATCTTTCAGAGACTCCGTGAACGCATTAAACAGACTCCAGGTATTCCTCCCCTCAAATTCTTCATGCTTGGGCTCACGCCATTCATGAAGCACGTCAGGGATCAAACGATTGGAGCACACGCCGACGTCCACAGAGCGGATGATGAGGTCGTGGGCTTTGACGTCATCGATCTCAGCCTCTTTGTAGGCGGCGATGCGTTTATCCATCGAGTGCCATTTCGTCATGAGTTGACCTATGGATCGACTGACCAATTGTGGAAGGTCACGGTTGATGTAGCGGGTGTGTCGACGTGCCCATTTTATCTCTCCTGAAAATGAGAGGTTGTCGCAGACCATTACCGAGGCACCGGCAACAATACCAGCGGGGAACATCTTGTCGTGACTGTTTCTGAGTCCGAGGATCCAGCAATAATCCTCTCCTTGGGCTTCTCTCTTCGCATGTATCTCCATGAGCCCGAAATACCTGTTCCCTTCGTGGGACAGAGAATGGGCCTGGTTTCCAATGCGAAGGTTGGTCCGTTTGAGGGTGGTCTGCACGGTGGCGATCAACTCGTGGTGAGGAATCGGATGCCAGCTTGGGGTGGCATGCGGGGTCTTCACTTTGCGGACGTCTTTAAGGTCCACATGAGAGGCGCCACAATGCAGGATGAGGTTGGGGCTTTTACGTGTTGGGGGTGGTTGGGGTAGCGGGTCAAGATTCGAGATCATGACGGTGTTTTCCTTTCTGTGTTGGGGGTGAGAGCGTCAGGTGTGTTGAACCAGGCGCTCGATTCTTTGGATGACAGGGACAGCGAGTAGACGAGCAGCCAGGTCACCAGAGGAGATCCAGTAACCATTCTTCCATTCGACTTTGATGGTGCCGAGTGGAGTGATGATGGTGGCTCGTTTCAGTTTCTCGTGTCTGTCGAAGACGATGGACGAGATGCGTTTCATAAAAAAAGCCCATGCCCCTCAATATAAAGAAGGACATGGGCTTGGGTTGGAGGGGGGGGTTACAGCTTCATTCCTTGGAGAGAGCGAAGCGTTGACCGGACTGACTGCATTTCCCTGGCGCTGGCTTTCTGGTCACGATTGATGACTTTAAGCTTCAAAGACAGATCTCGCAGCAGGTTGAAGCCCTCGTTGAACTTGTCGCGAATGATCAAGGTCATGTCGATGGCTTCTTCCATGGCCGTTTTCTGGCCGTCTGAGGGGGGTATTTCTGGGGTGGGGTTGTTGAGCATGGGTTTGGGGGTGGGTGGTGGTGAAACAGGCCGAGGTTGTGGCTTGTTCACCGGTTCGGATGGTGCTGGGTCTGGTGCGGTCATTCTCAGCGGCATTACGATCATTTGTTTCGCCGGCGTATGGAACCGCATTGGGCTCATGTCGTTGATGAGGCTGATGGTGTTAAGACCGAAGCTGAGGGCCTTGATGAGGAAGCGACGACTCAGGTAGATCGTCACCTCCGGCCCTTCTGCTTTGACGTCTGAGACTGGAACTCGTGTCCAGGGCTCGTTGTTGCTGTCTTTGCCTAGAAGCAGGAACTGTCCCTTTGCCCATTCCAGCCCAATTGTTTGGTATCGGTCTGGATCGTGACAAGGCATGCGTTGGATGAGTTTGATCAGCGTTTCCAGTTTTGCCGGGTCCCAGGTGATGCGGGTTTTGGCTTCACGCTGGTCTGGAACCGTGATGCGCCAGTCAGGATATTTTCCCTGAATCTGACGGCTTATGAATCGCCAGCGCCTTGATGAGAGCTGGACGAACTCATTGTCTGACTTCATCTGCCATTCCCCGTCCTGATTGAACTCCTTCCAGCCAATGAACTTGTTGGAGGGAATGAGGACTGAGCTTTGGATGGGCAGGGTGAACGAATTGGCACTGAAGAGATGCTTTCCGTCTGTCCCTACCACATTGAAGGCCTTGGGGTTGCTGGCGTCGATGAAGGCACCGTTGAGGATGTAGCGGGTTTGATCTGAGCTGGCACATTCGAGAGCCTGATGAAGGGACTCACGAACGGCAGGAGACAGGACTACGGCTTCGGTTTTGATGCGTGGGATCTGCGGGAACAGCTCCAAGGAGATCGGTTTGACCTTGGATGCGCCGAGGTTTGCAGCCAGGGCGAACCGGATGATTGGTCCTTGGGGTGTGTTTTCGATTAGAAGGCGCTCGGCTTTGTCACAGCTTTTGGTAAGCTGATAGAGCTGGTCATACGGGATGAGCACAGCGAGAGGTGGGCCTTCAGATGGGTGTTCGAGTCTGAGAGTCACAAAACGATCCAGATCGGAACCGGTAAGGGCGATCCATCCTTCGTGAGTTCTTTCGACTTTAACGCAGAGCAAGGCAGGCAAGGTGGCTTTATGGTTGATGACCTTGCCGATGCCTAGAAGTGCGGTTTTAAGCTCCGCAATGGGCAGGGCGATGGGTTGCATGGTGTTTGAGAGTTTGGGGTTAAATGCAAAAAGCCCATGCGCCGGAATGACACATGGGCTTGGGGACGTGGATGGTGGTTGAGCTTAAACAGGCTCAGCTTTGTATTTGAGCTGGGCGGTGGTGCATTCCGTATGGCGGATGTCCTCACGCTCTCCGAGGTAAACAGGCTGATAGATGGAGCCTGAGTCCTTGAAGGCGTAGAGGTAACGGCACTCCACAACATCACCGGGATTGGGAATGCCATGGTTGGGTGGAATGGTCACATTCCCAGCAGGACGGATCTTGCCATTTTCAAACAAGACCAGGAGGACGCTGCGCTTATCGTTGATCTTGGAAACGATGAACGAGGCGGTTTCCACGAACTTGAATTTCAGCTGTTGGCCTCCGGCGTTGGGCCTGCCAGGTGTGTATGGCGAGTCCTAGTGCTTGAAAACGACTCCCTCCTTCCCTTCCCTCCTGAGATCCTGAAACACGCCATCTTTGCGAGGATGGACGTAAACCGGAACGCAGTCGATATGAGGGTGATCAAAGGAGGCCAGCATGTCACGCATCCGAAGATAGCGGACAGCGAACCGTTTCGACTTCATATCCTCCGGGCCAATGGTCAGGAGGTCAAAGGCGTGGAACTGATCCCCTACACTTTCACCGTCGAGGATGTAGCTGCCTTTGTAGCGTCGGGCGTCTTCAATGATGGCCTCAGGAACCGCCGTGGGATAGCCCAGACGGTTGATGCCTGTAATGGTGTCGCCTTCCTTTTTGATGATAAGCCGGCGTCCATCGTATTTCTCCTGCATCCAATAGTCAGGATTGAAGAGGATGTCGTTGAGCCGATTTTCCTCCAGAGGGTTGAGCAACTGACATTGAATGCCGGTGTGCTTGGTTGGAGATGAAGGAGGCTGCATCTCACCAGCGTCATTGCCGGGGATGTAGCCTTTGGCGGTCTTTTCATGGATCAGCCTGTCGTAGATCCTTTTGGCTTCTTCATGAGTGACAGGACTTGGGGTTTTGGTGCCGGTGCTGAGCGTGGAACCTCGACGGCCATAGGCAAAGTGAACCATGAAGCCTTCGCCTTGAGGACGGATGCTGGCTTGGTAAACCTTGTCGGATGATCCTTCGCGAAAATAGAGGGTGATGCTTTCCATATTGTTGAAATGAAAAGAGCCGGACCATCCATATAGTGGACGATCCGGCTCTTGGGTTTTGTCGTTGGGGAGTGTTAGTAGCCGTAGGGGTCTCGCCTTTGTTGGCTGGAGCGTATGCGCATGACAAGGATGCTTCGCCCGATGAAGACCATGCCCGACACCAGAAGGATGCAGAGCAGGACTGACAACGGGAACAGAATGAAGCTGCTCATGGTCGAGTTCAGCAATGCAATCCAGCTTTTGAGCTGTTCCAGTGCCAGTGTGACCAACGGAGCCACAATGACCACAGGAACGGCAATGGCGATGGATAGACGTGCGTTCATTTTGACGAACTCACGAAGCTGCCCCGATGGAGACAGCCAGTGCTCCAGTGTGGTGAGGATGAACCGGATCACCTCAGCAGCTCTTTCGATGCCGTTGAGGTGTGGAAGTTCATTATCGACTACGGGCGCTGGCAGCGGTCTAGGACGCCAATGTTGCGTGAACATTTTCTTCAGTCGCTTGGGCCATGTGGGGCTTACGACCGTTGATGGATGCTGGGGAAGGTGTTGATCCTCCTCCCATTCGTCGGGTGAATGAGTCATAGAAGTGTTTGCGGGTTTTGGAGCCTAAGGCGGTTCCGAGAATGAGGAGAAACGCACAGCCAACAGCCAGAGAACCGGTAGCGATTTGCCAGCGGTTGAGGCTTTGGGTTTGTGCGGCGAGTTTGTTTTCCAAGCCGTCGATCTTGATTTGCATGACGAGCAAAGGATCGGGCTTCGATGAGAACCAGCCTGCATGTGCTGTTGGCGAGAACAGGAGCAGGCCGATGATGAGGTTGAGGAGGTGTTTCATGGGGTGGTGTGTTTGTGGTTAGGTCCATCGTCTGCACTCACCGAAGAACTCGCATCCCATACAGGCAAGGCTGGGGGATGGATAAAACTCAGCACGCCCCACTTCCTCGTAATAAGTGTCCATGAGATGAAACAGGCGATGTTCCTGCTGCTGTGTCATGGGAGGTAGAGAGGTGATGCTGAGCTTGGGGTTCTTCAGTTTGACCAGGTGATGCAGCTCAATGCCTTTTTCCTGTTTACCCGTGTTGTGACGGTAGAGGACGGCGTAGCTGCTCACCTGGAGTTCATGCAGGTGTTCGATGGTGGTTTGGTTTGGGGTGGATGAACTCGTCTTGAAGTCGATGATTTTGCCTTCTTGAACGAGATCGAGGATGCCGATGAGGCGAGGTAGACCATGGTGGGACAGGTCGGCTTCTACGGATACTTCCACGGCGTCTGGTTTGGTTTGAGCCATGGAGGTGTTTTGCCTGATGTAGGTATCAATGAGCCTCCATCCTGTGGTTTTAGCCTCTTCTTCCTCACCGGTCTCCCAAGGAACAGAGCCTTCAGAGATGTCTGCCCACGCTTTCGAGTATGCGTCATGCAGTTCCCGGAGTGTGAGCGGTTTATTGAGCCATCGTGCTTTGCTCCATGCCTTCAATGCGGAGTGAACCGAATTGCCGAGATGGAGCGAGGCTGTCTTTGGCTTTTTGAGTCGGAGAACGTAGCGGTAGTAGAACTTCAACCGACACTGCAGGAAGAGGTTCAGCCGCGAAGCCGATACCTCCTCCTGCAATGACTGGATGATTTCCCTTTCGCTGCGCTCTGTTTGTTTTGGAGCTTCAGCGAGAGTATTCATGCTGCCTGTTGTTGGGGTGTGCGTTGTTGCCATCGGTTTTGACGCGTGGCGGGTTTACCAGCCTTCACGAGCAGATCTTCGATGAGCTGTGAGGCTTGCATCTTATTGAGCTGCTTAACGCCGATACCGAAGAGCTGCTGGGACAGATCTTCGGCTACCTGTTTGGTGATACCGGGGTTCTCGTTGACGATGCGAAGGATAAAACCCTTCTGTCCATCGGTGCAGTTCCAGGAATCACCACCAGGACGGGCCTGAGGTTGCTGACCGTTACTGTTGTGCTGACGAGCGTTGTTCTGGGGACGTTGCTGACCGTTGGATTGAGGACGATCATTGGCGGCAGGAACAAAGCCGGGATGCTGGATTTCCTGATCGACGGAGTTTTGCAGGAGCTGGTAGAGCTTCTGCACTTCTCCTTCGACCTGGCTGATGTCGGTGAGTTCGACTTCGACGGATGCTGCGAAACTGTGGCTCGAATAATGGGGGAGACCAAGCTTCTTGCTGTAGTTGGCGCTGAGTTTGATGGCCATGGTGTTGTCTGTGGTGGTGGGATGAGGGCACGAAAAAAGCCAGACCCATGAGGGCCTGGCTGATTGCGTGAGTGGGTGCTGCTTTGAGTTCTAAGCCGCTTTTTGCAGCTCAGAACGTGGTGTGGGCTCGGTGTCCGCTTCTCTGAGGGTGGTCGCTGTAATCCATCCTGCTGAGCCTTGAAGCGCTTGCCGAAGAAGAATGTCCACGAGTTTGGTCATGTGGATTTTCCGGCTTTTCGCTTCATGGAACAGGACTGACACGAGGAACCGACAGATGAGCGGTGAGTAATGACGTGGTCTTGCCATTGGTGATGATCAACGCGATCATAGTACTATACCCCCTTCCCTTCTGATTCAGCAGGGGGGGCTATTCAGTGGGTGGAATGTCCGCTGCTGTGGCTGACTTGACCGCCTGAACGAATTTTGCCGACATCCAACGTTTAGCGTATGGATAAAGGACATACGCCAACACACAGAAACCAAGCAGGGTGTACAATGGCACAATCGCGACACCTGCAAGACAGACCCAGAACGTGACGGCTCTTGGGTGGTTGTTGAAGGCTCTGGCGATCAAGTGGATGATAACGGCATAATTGACCAAAAGCACCAGCCAAAGGAAACCATTCGTAACCTGAATGTGCGAAACGCCATCATCCCCCTGTTGCACTGAGATGAGATGGGAGTCCTTGCACAGGCTCAGAAGGATGTTGGCGATTACGATGCAGTAGAGGGCCAGAGCGCCGAGCCATTTGGTCTTGGGTGGGATATTTTCGAGATCGATGTTCATTTTCTTGAGGTGTGGTTTGGGTTTGATGAGCTTTGGAGGAATTCCTTGCTCAGTTTGCTATACCCGTGACGACCTTGAATTTCGGGAGGGGGTTGGAAGGGAGAACATCAGGATCAGAGCCTTTCGATTTTGGCCACCTGCTTCTCTACCTGATCCAGCTTCTTGGACGCCTGATCGAGCTTCTTCGAGACCTCATCGAGCTTGTCGAGAACCGCCTTGATTTTGAATACCGAGATTAGCCAGTCCCTGAAAAACACACCGACTGCAATGACGCATCCAGTGATGATTGCGATGAAGATGAAATTCGAGAACTCCTGTCCCCAAGTGTTTGCAATAAAGATCGGCATATTTTTGAGGGTCATTTGTTGGTAGCACGAACGTTGAACAGGATCAGCTCCATGATCGGCTTCGGCAGATAAAGCCTGACAGCCTCCAGCGGTTTCCAATTCGATCCCCGGCTTCCGCTTGTGGTGAGATCTGGATTCATGAGCAGGCTGTCGATGCGGATCACGTTCAGCCCTTCCTTGGGCATAGGGTAGCCGTTGATCTGCCGGTATTCGTGCCAGCCATACTGATCTTCGAATGCCGGCTTATGGTCGATCCAGAGCCGTTTGCTAGCCTTGCTACGCGAATTCACAAAATTGTAGGTGTGATAGTCAGTGCCTTTGTAGGGAGCGTGGACCTGATCGACCTTGGGGGATTCGGCGACCAATTGAATAGCCACAACTTGGTCCGCCTTATCGACAACGATGTAGAGCTTGTTGTATTGGCCTTCGAAATTCCCGTCGAAGGCGTAGTGGAAGAACGAATCTTTTGGGAAACCGGGACAGCCAACCTTGTTCTTAGCCACAACCTTTTGGATGAGATTGAGCTTTTGCCTGGCTTCTGCGTAGGGCATCAAATACGTGACGCCCTGGAAAATCTTGATCCTGGGTGCCTTTGAGGTGTCTGCCGAAGGCTGGGCAAATGGGGAAAGCAGCACACCCAGATCCTCCATGGTTGCTGAACCTCCCTGAATCGGCGTGGCCCATCCCTTGTCCAGAACGAGGGTGCCTGGGGGAGTGGGGGGTTGTGCCAATCCATTGAAGGACTGCAGAGCAACGAAAGCAGCAAGAGAGATGGCTCGGATGGTCATGATGGCAAGATTCAAAACTCGCCACCAAAAAGACGGACTCTGAGGAATCCGCCGAGGTGGCCGGTGAGTTAAGAAGTCGCCACTAGACGACCGCAACGGCCTTTAAGCCGGTGGGCTCTGGACATACGCCGTCGCCTCCCGGCCATTGTTTATGGTCGTTAGGCGACGTGTTTGCGGCACACGTCTGCCGCTAGTGGACGAGGTTCTTAAGCCCCGGTTCTGGTCTCCCAGAACTGTTCAAATGCTAACGGGGAGGAGAACGCAGTAAAGGGGAAACTGAAACAGGAACCACCACATCAAATGCCTGCCCAATATGATTCATCCTCCCAAGGGCTGAAATTGAATGGTTTCAGCACATGCGTTTCCTTCTCAGAATTTTTTAACGCCTTGCAACAACGGCACCATTCACGACGAATCCGCGAGCGAAAATAAGCAGCAACACCCCAATTCATCGCGGGTTCGTCATCTCTCTGGTTGTTCAGCAAGGAGTGCATACAGCGCTGCAGCAGTGCTTAAGATAGCACTGCTGCTGCATCTGCACTCACTGCACCAAATGAATGCAGCAGAAGTGAAAAAGGCTACTGCTGCACTTGTTTGAATGGTCAAAATCGGTTGAATCAGGTCTCTTCCCTCCCCCATTCAGCCATGCCCAACCAACGACAAGCCGGAACCAAACTGGCCGGAGCCTACATCAACGCCGACAAAGATAAGGCTCTGGCCGAAATTGCTGCGCTGAAAGGTTTTGAAAACAAGGCCGAGTTTCTCCGCGCTATTTTTGATGCAGCGATTGAGGAGAATGAATCGGCCCTCAAGAAACCGAAAAACGCAGCCAAACCCAAAAAATCCGTGCCTCGTCGTTGAGGATCGACTTCAACTCCTGCCAATTTTATGGGGCGATTTCGGACATGAATCGGATGGGGCAGATATGGAAGAGTCTACATTATAGTCACCTCTTGGACCAATCCTGGGCAAAAGGCGACACGATGACAATTGCGTCTGTTGCGCGTTTTAATTCCGATGTGAAATTTGATCATGTTCGAGCCAACGCACAAACTGCTCCAACAGCTCGTAGTGGAATCAATTTTTATCGGCACGTCGTCATGGAAATATCCGGGCTGGCTTGGGCAGATCTATGACGAGTCCCGATACACCACCCGCAACAAATTCTCAGAGGCCAAATTTGAGCGTGAATGCCTGGCTGAATACGCTGAGATCCTTCCAACCGTTTGTGTGGATGCCGGCTACTACAAGTTCCCTTCCCCGCAATACGTCGAGGGTTTGTGCAGGCAAGTCCCCGACTCATTCAAATTTAGCTTCAAGGTCACGGACACCATTACCATCAAGACCTATACAAACCTGCATCGATTTGGTGCTTTGGCCGGAAAACCGAACGAGCACTTCTTGAACGCGGAGCTCTTCAAAAAAGCGTTCCTGTCCTCATTTGAGCGATTCCAGGTAAAAGTGGGCGTCTTCATCTTCGAAGCCCATATTCTGTGACAAAGTTAAGGTCAACTTTGCCACTTTATATGGAAATGCGACACTTCGATTCCCCCTTCCAAACTTCATTAGATCTATCATCTTCCTCACTCTCGCGTGTGAAAAGAGAGTAAAACAGAGGGGCTGTTTCGAAACCAGTTTTAGAAAGAGTGAACTGTTGCCAAGAACTATTTATTCGTGAAATCAACTGCCGCAAATTGCTGCGTGATAGCGTTGAAGAAGTCAAACAACGGATTTCATAATTAGATTTAAACCCTCCGTATAAAAGCCTAAATACAAAGCCATAGCGAGAAGCTTTCGCTAATTCCTCACCACTGAGAGTCAAACGCGTTTTCATTCCGCGCACAGCCGCCTCAATATTATCGCAACGAACTGAGGAACAACGAGCGATTATACCATGACTAACCACATCTTTAATATCGCAAGCCAAAACATTTGGTTCAAATTCAATAAGTTTATTGCAAAAATTGCGCATTGACTTTAGCCAGTCATCGCGATCAGAAAGAATCGGCGGAATCACATCTATCGTTCGAGATGTCATCGATAGTTTAACGACAGCCAAATGAATTGTGCTGAGAATTTCAGGTATAACCTCAATTAGATCCAAGAATTCCAAGGTAATAACGCCTTTCACTACAACTTCAGTAACGCTATCTTCTGGTATAATTGTAAATGGGAAGCAAATCGACCGATTCATCTGAGGGATTTCATCATCCAACCCAACAACTGCGCTAGGCCTTATCTGCGACAAAATCCTACCCGAGTTCATAGCCTCCATTTCTAAATAAACATCACCCTCCTGACGGATACTGAATTCATATGCACCCAAAGGATTTTTTCGAAAAGGCGATCTTGCAGCCATAATGCGCATTCTATCTGACATAGGTTCCGCAATTCGCATAACAGAAAGACACGGCCGCAGCGGGGAGAGAACTGTAAGCAAATCATCAAGCAACGCATCCAGATGCCTGTAACTCCATAGAACATCTTCAGGAAAAGGGGACGCAATTCTTCGCAAAGACCGAAGTAATTTTGAAGAATGATCTCCTTTAATGAGCTTTGCGGCAAAAGGAAATTGAACGCCCAGATTAAAATTAAGTTTTAAATCTGTCGGATATTCGAATGACGACCACCTTTTGAACTTACTCGCGCAAGCTTTACGAACAACTGACAAAATTAATTCTTCAAAAACTGAATACGGGGGCGAATCGGATTTTCTGACTGCTCGTATTACTCCCACAACTTGATCCTCAAATTTAACAGAACAGCCAATAAAAGGCCTGTGCTCAGACTCGGTAAGCGCAAATTTTTCCCTGAATTTATTTAGCACTTTTCGAGATAGATTGCTGATACGCATTCGCCAATTCGGTTCAGTGCTGTTTAAACGAATGATTCTGCTAGAATCCCGAGAGATTGAAACCGTCAAACCCTCATCTAGACCTGTGTCCAAATTATATATGGCATACTTGGGCAATGTGATTTCCCCATTCGCATCAATTAGATCACTAGTTGAAGCAAGACCTTGCAGTATATTTTTTTCTCCAGGAAGACCACTCCCCTGGTGAAGCTTTCGTTTTGCAAAGATTGTGCATGCGCTGGATTGTGTTACTTGAGCTATTAAATTCACAAGGCCGCTTTGATCGCTTATTCCAGGCATCGATTTGCAATTCAACTCTTCATGTGTATACATCAGAATTGAATCCTGAAGTATGTAAACAACTGATTCTAACAAGATTGACAAACTTTTGGCCAAAGATCGAGTGGCTAATGCTAACTTTTGTCTTTTCGCTGAGTTTTTCAGAACACTATTTGAATTCCTGAATAGATAAACACTTATTGAACCATTGAACCCTTCAAAGCATCTACTTTTGGAAACATTCACTGGAGTTGCGTAAATAGCTTCAACTCCCATTATTGAAACCTTTCCTTTCCTCACAAAATTTGGAGCAGTTGTAGGATCATCAATGAATACCACCTCGCCCTCCTTGATCGATTGAAGGGATCCTGTAAAACTATTAAGCGGAAGTGTAAACTTTGCTGCATATTCATGATCAAATCTTGAAGTAGACAAGACAAAAAGTTCATTATCTACTCTCGCACAATGCCAGATTGAGCAACTAGGAGGCGCTATCATTTGAGATGAACCGTCCCGTAGAAGTTCTGCAAGCCATGTCGATGCCGCAGATGTAAATCGATCAAGCAGTTTCTTAATGCTCCAACCGAATAGCTCTGGATGCCAAGCATAGCTATTATCTTCTGTTATAGCTTTACGGCAAGATTTGAGAACCTCAATATGTCGCGGTATCGATGTCGCCATCGCGGCAACACAACTTATTTGTGTTGGCAAAAATGCGTTTGGTTCATTTGATTCCAAATTAATTACACCAATCAAATTACACAATTCATTTCCATCACCTGTGTAAATAGGAATAGCAAGTTCAGATTGAATCCCCTCCTGGCACCCATGATAATGACGATCGTTTTTTACGTCATAACATATATAGGGCCTTCCTGTTTCTGCTACATGCGCAACAATTGACGAAACCTGCTTTTTTTTCACTCCCCTGTTTATTTGAAATACTTTTGGCGAATCCTCAGGTGGCAAATTGTGCGATAGATACGGGTCTAAAGTTAAGTATTCGCCATCCGCTTCAATTGTTCTTATGAATAGACCAGCGGAGGAGGCACTATGCTTTTCAGCTAACTGCCCCAGCGCATTGATGATTTGGTCTTCTGCAAATTGAATTGATTCGTTGAGCAAATCAACTCGAAATGATGAATCACTAGAGAAATTGGGTGCAATGATAGGATCGGCAATACTGTCGAATTCATAAACAAAGTTTGTTATCGGCAAATTCAGATTTGAGTCATGCTGTTGAGCGTTAAGCAAAGATTCAATTAATTGCTGCACATTTGCAAATCGGTCCTCTTTATTAATTGCAATTGCCTTGCGAATAATAGCAGAAATTGACCTTGGTGTTTTTGCCATTGGCAAAGGAACAAGATTATGATTCGGGCCACCTACTTCTTCTTCGCTAGAATGTCGGATTTGATATGGTGGGCGATTCTCGAAGAGAATGTATAGCAACACCCCAAGACTGAATATATCACTTCGAGCGTCTAGAGGTTGTCCCAAGTCCGCTTCCGGACTAATGTATGGTTTTGTTCCTCGCCTGCCAGCTTTAATATAGCCTTCAGCTGATAGCCTCATAGCAAGGCCGAAATCGGTAACGTATAGATTTCCTAAATTATCTACAAGAACATTATTTCCAGATATGTCGCAATGGATAATTCCCTGCCTGTGAGCTGCATGAACCGCACTACATGCTTGTAGATACAAGACCAACTTATCACTATTGGATAAATTTTGGCAGTGTGCGTATATTGGTTTATGTCCTGAAATGTACTCCAGCACGATATACAGCATCTTTTCACCATCCCGATTAATTATACCTCGGTGAATTATTCTGTTAATGTGCGGATGCGTAAGGCTGATTAGAATTTTTGATTCTTCTTCTATAATCTTTTCATTACGCTCAAGGCGTAGTCCTTTACGTTTCGCTATTTTGATGGCCACGTTGCGGCCTTCCATCGCTAATTCTCTAGCCAGGTACACTTCCCCCATTCCCCCTCCTCCTATACATTTCAAAATTTCATAGCCTTCAATTTCGAGATCGAGTGCAGGAGTCATTTGCGTCATTTGCTCAAGTGCTATCAAGTCACTTTTTTATCACATTACGCACTCTCCCTAACAAGATTAAAATTCAACTTTCTCTGCACTAATCCCAATCACCCGAAAACTGTAAAATTCATAACTTTTTAACCTTTCCACATTTTCCTCATCTTTTTCAGTTGCAGAGGGAACTGGTTGGATAATGTTCTTATGAACACTCTTCAACATGAACGCCCTAGCAATGCTCTCGACCTACCTGGAACGCATCCTGTTCCTCGGGCGCATTCAGGCTGGGCTTCCCGTTGCTGAATCCCCACGACTAGATCGGCTGGATGACTTTGACATGGAAAGTCTCCGCATTCCCAAGAATATGCGGACTTTTGCACTCAAGGTGCGAGGTGATTCCATGATCAACGCCGGCATCCATGACGGTGATGTGGTCATTCTGGACTTTGAACGCCAGGTCAAGAACCGTGACATCGTTGCAGCCCTTATAGACGGAGATTCCACGCTTAAACGCTACGTGGTTCAACGTGGTAAACCCTTCCTCAAAGCTGAAAACCCGGCCTTCCCTGCCCTGATTCCGGCCCAAGAACTGGTGATTCAAGGTGTTATGGTGGCCTTGTTCCGTCAGGTCACATGATCGTTCATCTCGATGCTGACGCGTATTTCGCGTCTGTCGAACAAGCAGCAGATCCAAAGCTGAGAGGAAGGCCTATTGCTGTTGGAGGTGAAAAGAGGGGCATCATTGCATCAGCCAGCTACGAGGCGAGGAAGCTGGGGATCTACACGCCTATGCCTACAGCAAGGGCAAGAAAGCTGTGTCCCAAGCTGATCGTGCTGCCTGGGGATTTCGAAAAGTACGAGCGATTCAGCCGGTTCATGTTCAGCTACGCCTTTGACTTTACGCCAGAGGTTGAGATCACATCCATAGACGAAGGATATTTTGACCTGAAGGGGCTGAGAAAAGGAACGCCCGAAGCAGTGGCTCAAACCATTCGGAAGGCCATAGCCCAGCGACTGAAGATCACCGTTTCAGAAGGCATAGGCAGCAACAAACTCGTGTCTCAGGTCGCATCTAAGCTCCAAAAGCCAGCGAGTCTCATTCAGGTTCCCCGTGGTCATGAGCGTGACTTTCTCGCTCCCCTTCCCAATCACTGGCTCCCTAACGTCGGTCCAAAACTGTCAGGGACGTTAAAATCTGCAGGCCTAGCTTTGATCCGTGAGGTGGCTCAAACACCGGTGGAAATGCTGGCTCTTCTGGTTGGAGGATATGGACGGCAGCTTCGTGAATTTGCCCATGGGATTGATCAGCGGCCTTTGGTGGTGGAGAAACAGCCAGCGAAATCCTACGGCGAACAGCACACCTTTGAGTCTGATGTGAACGAGGAAGCTGTCTTGATCGCCCAGCTTTACAAGATGGCGGACAATCTGACGGCCAAGGTGCGCGAGGACAGATGCAGCTTCCGCACCATCACACTCAAGCTCCGCTATAACGACATGCAGGACGTGACCAGGAGCACGAGCTTGGAAGAACCGTCCGACCTGGCAGAAGACATATTCCCTTTGTTTTCCAGCCTGCTCAAAAAGGCCTGGGATCGTCGTGTGAGTGTCCGCCTCATTGGTTTAAAGCTCAGTCACATCTACGGGTCTGTCTTTCGAAGTGAACTGCCCCTTGAAGCCGATGCCATGAAGCGGCTGAAAATGCAAAAAAAGAGTCACTGGTGGTAAAATGTAAATTTTGACTGTCCCCCCTCATTTGGTATCTTTAAAAGATGATTCAGTACGATGCAATTTTGGTACTTGGAACAAGTATCAAAAAATCGCTGTTCAAAGAACGCGTTGAGAATGCAAAAACCCTATATGACAAGGGCATTGCAAAAAGAATTATTTTTAGCGGAAGGTGGTGGGGAGGGTTGGCAAAACGACCTTATACTACTGAGGCTGATGCTATGACCAAGTATGCACTCTCCTTGGGAATCCCGAGGTCAGACATCATGATCGAAAGAAAGTCATTGAATACGATTGGAAACTTTCACTTTTCGAAAAAGCTGTTAGAATCCGCCAACATCAAGAAGTTAGTGATTATTACGCACCATTCTCATATGCCAAAGACAAAGTTTCTTGCTCGTAAAATACTAGGGACTTCTTACTTTTTGCATTTCCATGTATCAGGAACCACCGGAATTGCGAAATTTGGACATTGCGGTCTCAGGCAAACTAAAACTTACTTCAAATTGATAAATGATGGCGATGACATAGCAATAACAAAGCTACTTCAAGGTCATCCGTTCTATTCCCATTATCGCAATTTCTAGAGAAGCTTGAATTTATCCATCAGCGTATTTATACACTCTTGGATGGAAGAGTTTACTGTATCCAAGATCAAGTCAGGTTTAACTGGTTTTTCAAATACAAAATCCTTACCAGGAAACTGAGAGAGCATGCCCGAGGCAGCTTTAGCATACAATCCCTTCGTGTCTCGGTTTGCACAAGTTGCATAATCGCATTTCACGTACACTTCTTTGAAAACATCATCACCAATAATTGATCGAGCCAATTGGCGCATGATCTCACGTGGTGTCATTAAAGCAGCAATCACAAAAAATCCTTGCTCGCGAAGCAACTTTGCTAACTCGGCCGTCCGCCGAACATTTTCTAACCTGCCCTCAGGTGAAAAGCCCAAATCTTGACAAACCCCCAAGCGAAGACTATCTCCATCCAAGATAATCGTCGGCTTTTTAGATTGATTTAGAATTTCAGCCACAGCTAAACCAAGTGTTGACTTACCAGCACCGGAAAGGCCATAAAACCAAAATACTCGACTGTTAATATTTTTGGAAGATCTAAGCTTAGTTAAGGCCATATGAGTAAATTTCCATTCTCGCGCTGATGTTGTAGATCTAGGCTTTGAATCAGGTCGGATGAATCATATCGCTGCATAAGCGTGGCTATTCTACCATTAGAAAAGTGGTAATAAATCACCTCTTTAAGCCAGCTCTCATCAAATCCGTAGTAGGGAAAGCATTTGAATGGGACACGTTCGCCAGGGTTCGGACCGCAGTATTCTGAATTTACTGAGCGAGAGGGAGAATATTTCCGCCCATGTAGGTTTTCATGTGCAAAATTCACCGGCCGATCTTCACTGAGAATGTTGAGTGCAATGTATCCGAGCATGTTTTCTACCACATCAAAATCCACATTGAGAGGATTGACCATGAAATCGTTGCCTAGTATTAACGCCATCTGTCCTCCAGGCCCAGTCGACTGAAGTGGGCGTGATAAAGCAACTTGAGGATTTTCTTCTAGTAATTTAAAAAGCCGCTGGACCCTGTTGGCTTCAAATTTCCTGTCGGAGTCAGCGATGTAGACTGCACGGCATTTAAAATTGAAAGCAAGGAAGCGCCACATTACCCCAGGGCTTTGTGCAAAACTTGAATGCTTCATAACAATTACATTGATTCCATGATTTATAAGAATTGGCTTAAGGCACAAAAGGTCATATGCCAGGAAGACGACAGTTTTGAAGGGCTTCCGATCCCCCCGAAGCAACGGCCAAACGTAATTGTCAAGAAAGCTATTCGATTCCCGATTAGTTCCTTGAAAAACTGGATGAGAGATTTTTTCAATCTCACTCATTGGAATCTGCCCTGACGAATCTCGCAAAGGATGTTCATTTCGTTTATTAAAGCTGCATCCTTTAAAGAATAGGGACGCACTGATGATGATATCTTCAGGATAAATGTCAAAGTTAAGAGACTCATGCGCAAACATATTTATAAAGTCGTAATGGGCTCTATTTGTTGAATTAAGGTATGACGTAACATCCGCCGCATAATCCTTTAGAAATATGCTTAGCAATTGCGTGGAGTATCTTGGGTAAACATCGCTGATCGTTATATGACTTGAATTATTCATTGCATTAATATCTTGAGGGCCTCGCTCTGCCGATGTGTTAGCATCTCCAAATAATCTCCCGCCACACCTTTACGGCAAAAGGCGGTTTTCACCTCAAGCTGTTCTCTGTCTCGGTGCAAATTGATGTCTATTTTATTGAATTCTGAACTCGATGTAATCTCATCAATACGACTGTCAGAGAGCTCGTCCGGCAAAAGCAATTGGCTTATAGATTTAACCGCACATTTAAGAGATGGCCTGGTGAGAAGCCGCTCATAATCAAATCTTAGATATCTTTTGTGATGGACTAAACCGCTGAACATCTTCCATTGAATCAGCCATTGGATCATTTCACGAGTTCCGAAGAATTGACGCACGATATCAATGTCAGAAAGTTGAGAATTGGCTTCCACAAAAGCACATTCAGAGGGCTTGCCTATGGCTGGAAGATAGTAGCGGTTATACATTAACCGGGAAACAAGAACGTCTCTGAAATCACGGACAACGTTCACCACAAAAAAGTCGGGATTTCTATCGAGAAATAGTGGCACGAATTGCAGCGGAAGATCATGTGTTTTGAAAACGTGTGAACCCGTCGATTTTGAAAGTGATAAAAGGCTAGAAGAAAAATCGGCGATTCTTTGCTCCTCATCTATTCCAAATTGAGTAAAGTCGAGAAGGTTTTGCGAAAGCCCAGATACGTATTCAGCCATCCCCACTTGTCCCACGACTTTACAACAGATAGAAGCAATCCAAGTGGATCCGCACCTCTGCGTGGTACTAATCAAAACTTTGCAAGGCGGATAAGGGAAGATCATGGTAAAAGTAATTTTTTCTATTCCGGATTAACACCTGGTGAACCAATCATTTTAATTTGTTTCATGCAATTGGCACTAGGTGACACCTCTTAATTATCATGTTATTCGCATTTTCAGTAATATATCATTTCAACAATTTCGCGTGATTCCAAAACGCATCATCGAATAAATTGTGTTTTCATCAAATCTAATACAACTTGACTCTCTAATTTAGCCAAATATTCCACTACCCCTCCTTGAAAATATAACTCGATAGCACGAATTACATCAACAGCGGTCACCAAGTCAAGGCAACGCGGAAGAAAATCCGTCACTTGGCGTCCAGGGAAAGCAGGCTTAGCATAGGAAGGAACATCATCTAATTTTGAACGTGTATAACTAAGCGTTGAATCCCGCAAGTGAACCACATTATTACAAAGGGAACCAGGGCAATCTTTATGGTCCAAATCCCCCAGGGGCACAACTCGCGCCTTCCAACACCCCCCCTGTTCACAGCATGATAATGTGCCGTTCGTGTGGAGATATTGATGATGAGGATAAGCCTCCCACTGCGCAGGTTCCCGAGCGCCGGCTACCACAACACAAGGACGATTCTGCGGCATTCCACAGCGCACAGGAACCGCCGCTGCAAGATGCATATGCATAGTTACCGAGCACAAGACACCTTGCGCATGATGCATCAATCGAATCATTTGGCGTAGGTTTGTTTTGCCAATTAAATTGAGCGTGCCTCGGAGTGGAGGATGATGATGTGATTCTTCTCCGACCTGAACGAAAAATATTCTCCCAGCAAAGTGGTCGACAACTTGTTGATAGCGCTCTGCCGGCCACCACTTTGCTGTATAGTCAAACTTCCCTCCTGCAGAGATGATCCAAAAAGGAATAGGAATCCTTGTTATTTCTTGCACCTGGCTCATCCATTTTTTTTCCAAAACAGAGAGATGTATGTCACCCTTAAATTCAGTTGGATTGATTTTTAAAGCCAACTTATCACTTAGATTTTGTATAAAGCCGTGAATAAAATGCCAAGGTCCTGTATTACTATAATGAATTAGCGGGTATTCACAGGAAATATCAATGTCACAATCCTCGCCATGGTGCACACTTACGTTTGGATTGAAATCCCAAATTGCAGCCGCAGAGGTCCGTAAGGATGTGGAAAATTTACCAGGATGGCTTCGGTGCAGATCACGAACAGCTGCGGACAGCATAATGATGTCGCCCGGCGATAGGGAGCATCTCAAAATCGCCTTTATCATTTTATTTAGCGCCTGGAGTTACTGCCAATTTTATTCATCGACAGATTTTACACGTTCCACTTCTATTACAACATTTTGAATGTTTCCGGCCTCTTGCGAAAAGAATGAACAATCGATTTTGGCAGGAGCGCCAGCTAGAATTTCCTCAATTTTTAGTAAATTCATTTTGGCTCCACTAACTCCATTAAATGTTTTTATAATGTCGCCTACTTTTAAACCAGCAAGTTCAACTGGACCAGGGGTGCCTGGCTTTAATTGTGCTACCTTCATTTCATTATTCTCAAAAACAAAAACGGCTCCAAGAGTTCCTACAAGATTAACTGGAGATCCGGTATTGCGTTTTTGAAAATAAAACTTCGAATTCTTCATGTCGATTATGGAATTAAATCTAATAAGCCATAACAACCCCATGCTTGAACCGCCATTATTTGTGGTCGCCACCTTCACACCTTGAAGAGGTTTTCCCATGAATTCGCCCTTGGCGAACCATCCACTGAGAACATTTCTGTCATCTGCTAGAGATTTATTAACAGCCACGCCCCCATTTGCAGTGTCTTCAGCTAATATGACACCGGCTTCAACAAGCGATTTGAAAACAATTTTGTTGAGATTGAAGGTATGATTAAAGCCGGTATCTATCAAACACTTGACCTTCTCGCCACCAATTTCCCAAATGATTTCTGGACAACCTTTATTTTTATAGATTGGAGCAATCTCATAATCATCTAAACGAGGCAGGGTATTACTAATGCAAAAAATACCTTTATCATAGTTTATTTCAATAATGGAAGATTGAAATGAATCTATGCCAAGAAACCCAACTATCTTTTCTCCTGTTAGCAGTCTAAACATTTTAAAAGTGGGGGCAATTAGTAGATTTTCATTAATTGCATAATCACCTAGTTTCATTGTTTGACACTTTGCCTTAAAAAGTTCAGTGACACTACCGGTTGCATCCACAGTCAATTCCTTTTCTTCAGAAACAATGATGTCACTACCCCCCCCCCGCTCGACCACTGTTTGAGACGCACCAGTGTCGAAAATCATACCAAGAGAATGATTCGCAACACTTGTATCAACTGTGATAAAAGTAGGAAATGGTTTTATACTTCTTTTATATAGTATATCACCACCATAAGCACTCCAATTGAGGAAAATTATGCTAATGGCTAGGTTAAATCTGATGAAATTTTTCATTTTTTATAAACCAACTGTTTTTCAGTCTTTACCAAGTAAATCTGATTAGCCCCTCAAATCTTGTAGGTGCAATATCGCTATTCCCAGCAGGAGTTACAATTTCACTACTTGCACGTATTATCCCATACCATTTGCCATTAAGCTCATTGCCCGTAATACTCTGTATAATGAGCTCTGTTGCAATCGATGCGCTCAAAGAATTCGTTGAATCAGGAGACCATGTTAAATCGGAACGAAGACTTCCTGTGAATTGGAAGTCACCAATTTCATAATCTAAGAACTCGTAATTCGCAGTAGCGGTGAATTCTACGGATTTATTTTGCTCCTGCGTAATTGTGCTCAACGAACTTTGAAAGGCCGCCTGAAGACTAGCATCAAAATTAGATGTGCTAAAATCAGCAGCGACTGTTGATTGAACGAGAGTTGGAGCATCAGCGGATAGCAATGCTCCAGAACTTACCAAATCCTCAGCAAAAAGTTCGAATTCTTGCGACACAGATTCTGACATCGTTACCTGAGCCTGAATTTCACTTGCCGAATCCTCCATAAGGTTAATTAGCGTTTGATCAATCGTAGCTTCCAAGCTTGGGTTCGCTAGTTGCTCACCTTCAGGGCCATAGAATTGAATTTTTGCCAGGATTGACGCAAGACCTGCAGGTGTTACCGAAGATGCTGAAAATACAGTGATTGTTCCATCCCCTGATGCAGCGCTGAGCCGCCCAATTTTACGTGCTTTTTTCCGAGCAGATGAAGTCGAACCAAGTTGGACTGTGATGTTAGCATTGTCACTAGCCACACTTGTCACTTCTTTTCCTGTGTTGTTTGTAAAGCCGATTTCATAGCCTGTGAAATCGCCTGCGTTAGGGTTTGTTAGCCTGCAAGTCGATTGATCCAGATACAGGGAACCACTGGAACTTGACGAGGAGGAACTTGATGACTCCGAGGAGGAACTTGATGACTCCGAGGAGAGGCTCGATGACTCAGATGAGAAGCTGGACTCAGATGAGAAGCTGGACTCAGATGAGAAGCTGGACTCAGATGAGGGCCCGGCTGAACTAGGCATGTCTGATGAAGAGGGCATTTTTTTTGTGCGGTTGAAGTTTTAATGTTTATCCCTCGTCAATTGGGAAGGAATTTAGAAACCCTAGTAGAGGCTTTCATTCAGTCAAGATTTTTTAATATCTGGATTGTGTTTTTACAAAGTTGGTGTCTTAGGGAGCCTAGGTCGGCTTCTGCGGTGTATAATAAGCTGTTTGCCTATTTTCACTCGTTTTCATAAAATCATCTTGATTCGATGCCCTCTTATTGTGTTTTTTCTTTCACTTCCGAACAAAAAACAATTTGCCCCGCCCGAATCCTGCATTGTAATACATATTCTGCTTTCAAAGCTATGTGTTATAATGATTTTGCGCATAGCATAAAGTTTTTGTTTTATGCCATTAAAGTTTATACTTAAAAGCGATCTAGCATTAGGTGACATCGTCGTAATGACGGCAGCGATCAGGGAGCTACACCTCCAATATCCTGGCAAATTTATAACAGATGTACGAACGCATTTTCCTGCCGTTTGGGAGAACAATCCCTATATCACGCAATTGAAAGATGATGATCCTAAAGCGAAAACGATCAGGTGTGATTATCCTCTCATTAACTACAGCAATCAGAGACCATATCATTTTCTGCATGGATACACGCAAGATCTTGCAAACAAACTTCATGTTCGCCTCGATTTAACAAAGTTTCATGGTGATATTCACTTAAGAGCCGAAGAGAAAAAGTGGATTTCACAGATTCATGAACGCACCGGATTTGATACCCCCTTCTGGGTTATCAATGCCGGTGGCAAATTCGACTATACCATCAAGTGGTGGAAGAAGGATAATTATCAAGCAGTAGTAGACCATTTTCAGGGTCGGATCCTATTTGTTCAAGTTGGAGATAATCAGCACTATCACCCTAAATTAGAGCGCGTTTTTGACTTGCGTGGAAAAACAAATATTCGTCAGTTGATTCGCCTTATCCATCATAGTCAGGGTGTTCTTTGTCCGGTAACCTCTCTAATGCATTTGGCAGCCGCCGTCGAGACTAAGCATGCAAATAGGAAAGTGAGACCATGTGTCGTTATTGCAGGGGGAAGAGAACCGGCACATTGGGAGGAGTATCCAGGCCATCAATTTCTGCACACCATCGGCTCCTTGTCATGTTGCGCTAATGGTGGTTGCTGGAAATCACGGACACTACCCCTTGGAGACGGTGATCTCAAAGATGCTGTAGGAGGACTTTGCACAAAAGTGCTAGATGCACACCCTTTATGCATGTCAATGATCAGCCCCGAAAAGGTTATCGAATCTATAGAGAGTTATCTCGCTGGTGATAATTGGTTTCCACTCAGTCCGTGGGAAGCAGACCAAGTTGCAGGAATAGTGGGATGGAATGCAAGGTCCGTAAGATTCGCGCAACCGAAAACCGATGCCTTCGAAAACCGGGGAAATTGGTTACCAAATCATTTTTCAGTAGTCAATGACCAGAATGCATTATTCCGGACATCTTCTGCCGTCAAACAAATATCGCCATATCCAAATTTGTTCAAAGATCGTGGAATCGTCATCTGCGGAGGAGGATTGCGCTATTTACCCTCCGTCTATATCAATATTAAAATACTTCGCGCTTATGGCTGTAAGCTTGCAGTGGAGCTATGGCATAGAACACATGAAGTGCCTGACACCTTCCGTAATCTTCTTGAAGGTGAGGGAGTGATATTTAGAAATGCAGGCGATACGAGCTTGCAGTCAGGAGCACCAAAATCCGGCTGGGAGCTTAAGAGCTACTCCATTGTTCACAGTTCTTTCGAAGAAGTTCTGTATCTAGATGCAGACAACATGCCTGTGAAAGATCCCACTTACCTTTTTGAAACTAAAGAATACTTGTCCAACGGTGCTGTGTTCTGGCCAGATTACGGACGCCTTGCTTGCGACGACCCGATCTGGTCAGTCTGTGGAGTGGAATACCAGGACGAGCCAGAGTTCGAAAGCGGCCAAATCCTGGTCAACAAGAGCAAATGTTGGAAGGCGCTGAACCTTGCTCACTGGTATAACGCGAATTCTGCCTTTTTTTATAGACATTTCATGGGCGACAAAGAAACGTTTCATATTGCCTTCCGCTTTTTAAAACAACCTTATTCGATGACCTCCTATGGCATCCTAAATCTATCTGACGCTGTCATGTGCCAGCATGATTTTGACGGGCAAAGGGTGTTTCAGCATCGAAATCGGGCCAAGTGGAAGATGTTTGGCGAAAACAAATCTATTCCAGGATTCACTGCAGAGAATCGCTGTTTGAAATACTTAAGGAAGTTGCGTCAGAAATGGGATGGCCGAATGGATGGGCAGAAGCGCTGGGATGACTCCATAGCATCTGAAGCCTCTTTGCAACTTTCCAAAGAATTGTTGGGACACTGCTGGGAGTTGCACATCACTGGTGAAAAAATTTTGCGATTACAATTCATGCAGGATGGGACGGTGATCACCGAATCAGACAAGATCGTTTTTTGGGATACAGAGACCGAAGCCGAATCCTCTAAACTGATTTTTAGCAATGAGGAAAAAATCGTCGGCGAACTTTCAAAAACTTCGCAGAATTCATGGGTGGGAACTTTCAACCTAGGAGCGAAGTCCGTCCATGTATCTGTTTGTGCCTGGCGCAACTCAGAAATACCTCACTCTAAATTGGAAAATGAATTAATCGCACATGAATGGTTGTACATTTTTAAGCCCGGCGTAAGACGTTTGATGCAATTTGGGAAGCGGGGTGAAATTGCCAACGGTGCAGGCACCCTTGAGTCGCGTTGGCACATCGAGGAGAAAGACTCCCAGGTTTTTCTTCACCTTAGCGACTTCACACAGATCAATGTTTCCCTACGCAAAAAGGATCGAGACTCATGGCAGAGCGATGCAACAGGAGATAATCGCATGGAACTTCATAAAGTCCTGCGTCGCGACAGAAAATCTCGTCGAATGAGTAACCTGACAACCTCAAGACCGGCCGCAATCGCAGACATTTCCAGCCAATGGTACGCTTCCGTCTGCGAAATCTTGAAGGAAAAGCCCATCTACAACAGGGGGCAATGGGAGGTTGCTTCGATCTTTGCCGCCGCCAGAGATATCCTCACACCAAGTTCGACCGCCACAGTGATATCCCCGCAGTTCAACCCGCTTGTGGATGCTCTTGCCTCCCTTCGAATAAAGGTCAATTGCTTCGAACTAGCAAACAGGTCCGTCAATAAATCTCCAGATGATCACTGGTGCCGCACCCTGAAATCGGAGCTCAGCAACAGAACCGTTTCACAGCCGGATGAATTCACGAAAGCCGTCTCCTTAAACATGTGGCCCGTCTCCATGACTTCTTCGTTATTAGAGAACCAAAAAACCGTTGTGATTATGCAAGGAGCTCTTTCTCGTTTTGATGAGGTGCTTGAATCCACCCCCGGCCTCCTTGAATACATTAGCTCAGCCTCTACTCGGGCACTGATTGTCACAGGTGACATACAGGTTCATGTTGGAGACAAGATCAAATCTCATTTTAAAGTCCATGAAGAGTCTTTGAATAAGATCGTCGATATGCTTCGTGAAATGGACTTTAAAATCAAACAGAACAACGTGTTCGGCAACTCCATTATCGAACAAAGCACCGACACCCGACCCTATTCACCAGGTCAGCACATCGTGATAAACGCGGGTAATGCTATCCTAACATCGTATATTCTCATAGCGATAAGAGATAAAAAGCACTAATACCCCACAGGCCCGATGAATGTAGTGCCAAATTTGCACAATCGGCAATGAGTATGCCGAAAGGATACACCTAAAATAATTTATTACCCTAGCATGAATAATGTAAAATATTGTTTTGTCACAATCACTGATTACTCATTTTTTCCTGGGACCGTGGCGACGGTCAATAGTATTTTATATTTCCACCCCAACGCTACGATTTATGTAGTTCAGAACGATAAATCTCCTCTGTCTGGCCCTCAAGCTATGCTGCTTCGTCAGAGCCCGCAGGTGACGTTGGTCCATTCGAAAACCATGGAACGTGATGACCGCTATATCAATGCATGGGAGTTGAAAGCTTATGCCGCTAATGATCTATGCGTAGGCTTTGATGTGATTGTAGGAATTGACTCGGATTGCCTGCTCTGCTCGCCGGTAGAGGAACAAATCGTCCACGCTTATAAGAGCGGTGGCTGGCTGGGAGGAAAAGATGGCGATGGAACTAATTATGGGAATGACTACAACATATACGGAATGCAGACCCCTACTAAGAACCTCAAATACATGAGCACTTCTCTATATTTCTGTGCTGTTACAGAAGAAAACCGCCAAATTCTTGCCAGGTGGGCTGAGTGTTGCAGCAAAGCGGTCTTTAACGGCCAAGGGCCCTTCCCCGGACACGGTGACCAAGGCGTTTTAAACGCCGTTCTGTTCACCAGAAACAAATCCCAGAAAGTTGAACTGCTTCCCAATGAGCTCTGGAGCCAGCACTGGGTTTATTGGAATACAATCTCTGATTTTCAAAATGGATCTTTTATCAATCGCTCAGTGGGTATGAAGAATCAGCGCTCCTTCCACTGTGGTGGGGCAGAGAAATTCTGGAACAAGCAGCATCGCGATCGCGTAGTGCTCGACCATCCATTGCAAACTTATCCTTACGTTTGGTATCTTGCTATGTTTTGGTTTGGGACATGTCGGGAATGGATTCGAGACCCGGCTCAGTACCTTCCACAAGCATGCTATCATTTGGTGGAAGACTTGTTTGCCTTTTTACCCCAAATTATGGCTGTTCATCCTACATCACGACAACTCTGGGAGGAAGTCACTGATGCTTTGCTCAACCGTGCCATTCATGGCATTCCGCGCTTTCTGACTTTGGGAGGAGATAGTATGAGCGAGATGATTGATTTGGTTGCTTCACATCTGCATTTTCGTCGTTACGTAGAGATCGGGAGCTACGAGGGCGGCTCTATTCTCACCATAGCGCTACGCTTTCAAAACCGAGATATTGACTTTTATGCGATCGAGTCGTTCATGGGTAATTTTGATGGAACAATGGATGGCGGGCGATTGCCATCACGCAGTCAATTTTTATCAAATATTGCCCGTTTTCCCTCAGCCCGCGTAAAACTCCTTGCAGGTGACTCCCTATACAACGCGTCCCTCTTCGCCGATGCCAGCATAGATTGCTTATTCATTGATGGCAGTCATGACACTTCCGCTGTTTTGAATGACATTGATATTTGGTCTTCGAAAGTTAGGAAGGGAGGGATCATTGCTGGAGATGATTATGGATGTGAATCCGTCACAAATGCCATTAAACAGCGATATCCTACGCACTCAGTGACCCCCTCAGGGCATGTGTGGTGGGTTCAGGTGTGATCAAAAAAGATTGATTAACCTTCACTATGTTGAGTGCACTGTCTGATGCACTGCGCACAGGGATTAATCTTGATGCAGCCGTTGCGACATGCTGCGGTCAACTATGCAAAAACGGATGACGCGGCATAAGCTAAAGCGCAGTAAAGACGGATGAGCAGATTAATGCAGTAAAATTCGGCCATGTCGTAGTGGCTCTAGCACTCCATGCAATTGTGAATACCATTTTGAAAATCATCTCAGGCGGACAAACCGGCGCAGACAGAGCTGGACTTGATGTCGCGATTGCTCTGAACATTCCTTATGGTGGATGGTGTCCGAAGGGCCGGAAGGCAGAGGATGGCCCGATAGTTGCAAAATACGGTCTCACCGAAACCCCAAGCGCCAATTATCTCCAACGCACCGAGTGGAATGTTCATGATACGGATGGCACGATTGTCTTCACGATGGCCAAGGAGGTCACAGGATGATCATTGCGAACCGTTGAATTTGCAAAAAAGCACAACAAGCCCTGCCTCCATGTGTCCAAGGCAGATTCGAAACCACCTGAACTATTGGTGACCGACTTCATCAAGCAGCACGGCATCAAATTGCTCAACATTGCTGGATCGAGAGAGAGCAAGGAACCAGGGATCAATGAATGGGTGAGGCTGGTTTTAGAGCGTTCATTGTTTTGCAATTGAGGACAGCCGGAGCACATTGAAGCGATGACCGCCCAAGAATTCCGCAAAGCATGTGAAGTCGCAGAAGGCTACATTGATCTGGGCCTTTTGATGATGCGCTGAACATTTTGGAGGATCTGCCGACTCAAGCCAGGATCTCCAAGGAGGCCATCATCCTTCACATGACCATTCTCGTGAAATCGGGACAGCCACTCAAAGCATCGTACCTGGGCGAGAATCTGTGCTTTGGTGGTCCTGACAACGTTGGCCTGATGCTTGAGGTGGCACAGTTGAAGCATGACGCCGGCGAGTTCACTGAAGCGATTAAATGGCTTAGGTCCGTGGAACCCAAATGCCAGCACACAGGACAATTCCATCTGCTCAGGGCTAGGTGTCATGCGGGATTGGGCGACCGTGAAGCATGTATCTTGGCTCTCCGAGAGGCACACAGAATCAATCCAGACCTCAGAATGATGAGCCTTGAAGATCCAGCATTCGACATGATATTCGGCAAAGCCCCAACACTTTAACACCATGCCCCTCCCCTCCGTATCTCAGCTCAAACAAGCCCTCAAACTCGCAATCAAACTCGAAGAAGCACAGTCTGAACTCGCTTCCATCTTGGGTGAATCCTCAGACACGGCAAAGAGAGGCCCAGGACGCCCAAGGAAGCAGCGCACCATGTCTGAAGAGGGCAAAAAGCGTATTGCGGAAGCCCAGAAAAAGCGTTGGGCAGCTCAGAAGAAGGCGGCACCGAAGGCATAACCATACCATTGCTAAATGCTCGACATCAGGGAGCGCCTAAAGATCAACTCCCTTGTGCGAAGAAGCCCTGCTTTACATCACGCTCTCAGATCGAAGTTAAATGGAATACTGAGGCCCCTGATGGTCTGGTGGGAGTTATTCCGGTCCATTGAAGTCAAAACTCATAGACGCAAGGGGAAGCCTCACAGTTTTGTAAACAGGGGATCTCCGGCCTCGCTCAAGGGGTAGTGAGAGCAAACAGTCCCTTCTAATGCCGGAGCCAGTTTAGAATCAGACATCGTCAGCCGGCTTCCTCGCAAATCGATCTTTGCCGCTGGTATAGAGCCATCGGACCAGCCTGTTAGGAGCGCAATTGCCTCTCCAACGGCGGTCGAAGCCAGTATGCCATTCGGCCAAACGACCTGAGGCTGGACACCAGCGTTATAATCCTGAATTTCGGCGCTCAGCGTTTCCTTGGTGAGAACCCTTAGACAGTGCATGCACGGTTTGCCGGGCATTGAGAGAACGGTCTGGCCGTAAATTTCAGGAGACCTTTTCTGGGGCCGGTTTACCACCATTCCGATATCGATGAACGGAATCAGGTGGGCCCGGCAGAAGGCTTCGAGCTGACGTCGACCGTCGAAGCTGTCAATCGAGCCGAATACGATGTCTGACTCCCGCACCTCGTCGATCTTGTCCTGCCAATTTAATGGGCGGTCATCCACGTGTGCGTTCGGCTGAAGTCCCCGGAACAGCCGCGACGCGATGAAGGTCTTATGCCGCTTGAAAACGACGTCCCAACAAGTGGCTCCAACCAATCGGTTCAAGTTCGTAAACTCGACCCGGTCTCTATCACACAGGATGACATTCTGGAAACCAATATGCGCAAGCTGCTGGGAAATGTGCGATCCGCCGCCTCCAAGACCTGCAATGGTCACCTTACAACTCTCTAAAATAGCCTGCGCATTCTCGCCAAGGAAACTCTGGCGGTCGTAGCGAGCGGCGGATTCGGCGCCATATTTTTTCATCAGCACGCCCAAAAGCCTTGCTGCGATTCCTCGCTTTGGAACTGCATGAGCATTTCGGCGAGGTAGAATCATGGGATAGCCGATAACGGCTAAATCCTCGAAGTCATAAAGAACTCCATTTGTGGCACGTATTTGACCCCAAACACCGTTCTCGGAGATGATACTCCATCCCTGCATCCTCTTGTCGTGCGCATTGGCCAAGCTCTGCACGACCTTCGGGCCTTCATGCAAATCGGTTGAGCTCGGGCCAGGGTGGCCTCGGCGCCCATGAGTGTGCACCCACAATTGCCCACAGTCGTCTCGCAATGCACGGCCCATCGCGACCTGAATTGCAACACCATTGATGCGCCCTCCGCAGGATTTATCGTAGGTGTAGTGTTCGTCCGGAATGGAATGGTAGTCATAGCAGAGAATGAATGGACGACTGCCATGCTTGGCTTCGCGGAAGGAGAAAAAACCGAGCCTTTCGCCAGCAAACTGATGCGGCCGCTCAAGATCCTCAAGGGCTTGGACCAACAAGTCACGCGGAATTTTGACCAAGGCTTTCACGGTTTGAACCCTCCTAAGTGGTCGATCACCATTTGCAGCAACGTCTGGCCCGGTTTTGTTTTCCAGGACAAGCCCCACCATTGCTTCCCCAGAATGACGGAGCCAGTCGCCGGATTCCAATTTGCCTTTCCAGGGTAATCCACCTTTTCTGAGATGAAGAGACGAGACGGGTAACCATCCCGTTCGGTCGGGCAGAGGAGTCCTACAACCGATTTAGGTTTGCAAGGCGTAGGAAGCGTCAGTTTATCGATACGGATGAAGTCTACCCCCCCTTCGCTGGCGGCGGCCAGTTCGGGATAGATTGACTTCAACTCGTCAATTTGTTCTTGTGGGAAGATCATCTTAGCTCGCCCCTCCGCTCATAGCGCTGCTGGCAAATTTTTCACCGCCCTTAATCTTAACGTGTTGATTTTCGCCGAGCGGCCTAAACTCACCGTCTTCGAAGATATTTAGCGTCTCATCGGCAGGCACCTGCCCGATACTACGAATCTCAACGACGCTGTGATCTCCAGGACGCAGCTGGTAGGGCTTGCTGTTGATTGTAATCTCCACGAGCTTCGGCTCTCCGCCACAACTGTCATCAGCCTGCTGCATCTCGATCCGGAACCTCTCGATGCCCGGTCCGGAAAGGTCGACTTCCTCGCCGCGATCTAGCATACGATCAGGTTTCCCCGAACATTCAAGCCACACACGGTAATCATTACTGACACAAGCGAGTTTAAGGAGAGTGGGCTCATTGATGATATTTGCCGCGCCCCAGTCTTGCCGCACCCCCTCCAATGTAAAGCGAAAGGAGCGGTCATTCTTGTAAGTTCGGAACTCTTTTACGTCCCGAATATTGATCGTTTCATCAAGGCTCAAGTCCTCGAGGATGCCGTCCTTTCGATAAGCATACACGAGAAACTCATCGATTGGGTGGCGACCGCAGATCTGAAGAACGCGGCGACCGTTCATATCTTGATGGCTAGCATCGTACACTTTTTCGTCAATGACGATAGACTCTGTATTTACGGTCGTGCTATGATGTTGCTTGCTCTCTCCTGCGAGTGTGGTCTGTTTCATATATGTATTTTCTGATAGCGCCTTGAATTGATTCCTCGGCTTATAGTTAACATGCGGCCAAATGCGCTTCCAGTCGATGAGGGCTGATATAGGCTATGTAACCCTATATAGGAAACAATGGCTGTGCTGGGCCCGTTCTAAACGAACTGCTGGGCCTCATTTCTTTACGCATCCCCACAATGAGGTGATAACCTCCTCTCTCAAACAGCACAAACAATCATCAACCAAGCCTCTCAAGCAGCTCTCAACCATCTGAGTCATTGTCTACCCCGAAACCCGTCTCGATGAAGTTTCGCCCACTGTTATCTCCTACAGGCCCATCTCAAAATATGTCCTTACCTCGCTGTTGAAATCAATTGGTGCGGCTGTCGCGTCCCAGGCCGGGCCATCGTCCATCCTCCTCAGGGCCCTGCCTCCCCTCTACGAGTGCGTCCAGAGCCGTTATTCCAGCCCTGCAGCGCCGCCGAGCCGGGGTCGTCGGTAAACCAGCGCCATTTCCGGCATTTTCCCATATTCTGCCAGATCTCCCACTGCACGAGTTGCACGGACGACGGCAAAACAACGTCGCCAAGGATCGTTGTGGATCACCCTCGGCCCGCTCGCAAGCCGCCTCATACGAAGAGGTTCGCTCATAGGGCTACATAGGGTTCGCAATCCTATATAGGGTAAACCCGTTTATTCGGCGACAATAGGCGCGTCCCAGGATATAATCCAGCCATGACACAACTTGCGAGCACCCACCGCATCAAACGAATCGAAGTCACAGGAGGTTTCCTGATCGGACTCAACCTTGAGTTCGATGCAGGACTCAACTGCTTGATTGGCCCTCGTGGAACAGGAAAAAGCACGGTTCTTGAGTTGCTTCGATATGCCCTTGGAATTATGCCCGGACGCGAGGGTGACCCCCTACGCCGCCGCATCCAGTCGATAATCGACAGCAACCTCGACGGAGGCCGAATCGAAGTCACGATCGAAACGAAGGAGGGATTGACATATGTTGTGAGCCGGGCGTCTGGTGAAGACCCTGTCTTGTTGGATGATGAACACAAACCCGTGCAGGGCTCTGTCAAGATCCAGCAGCTATTTTCGGCTGACATCTACAGCCAGAACCAGATCGAGAACATTGCTGAAACTCCCCATTACCAACTCGATCTCATCGACCGCTTTGAGGAGGAAAATCTCCAGCAAAATCGCCTACGTATCGAAGGCACAATGCGAGAGTTGAAGGCGAACGCAACGCAGATCAGCCCACTATTCATCGAAAAAGAGGGAATCGACACTGCGCTGATGCAGCTTGATCTTATAAAGGAAAAACTGAAGGCCTATACTGTCACTGAGGGACAGGATGCAGATGCCATAAATAAGGCGCACGCTGTCAAGGCGCTCCGCGACCGAGAGACAAAAGCTGTTCGTCACGCTACCGAGGCACTCCAATCTCAATCGGATCAAATCCGAGCACTGATGGGCCGCGTCGAAGCAAAAACGGCAGGAGTTTTCTCCGAAGACATACTTTCGGGGCCAAATGGTAAATCGCTTACAGACCAAGTCGCAAAAATTCGCTCAGCGGTCCAACAGTCAGAAGCGGCGCTTAGGAATGCGTCAATGCTGCTCGATGAAGCGGCAGGTGAACTATTGTCGTTCACCAGCGTTCTTGATCAAGCGCATGTTCCTCAGGAATTAGCGTTCCGCACTCTCATTGAAAAGCAGCAGCAGAGCCAAGCGAAGTCGACAGAGCGCGCAAAATTGGAGAAACAGCAAAACGATTTGCTATTCAAAAAGGCCCGGCTGGATGAGATCGTAGTGGCACTCAAAATTCTACACGAACAACGAGACGAACTCCTCGCGCGTTTATCTGATGAACGCGATTGTCGCTTTGCATTGCGCAGTCAGGTTGGGGGAAAGTTGAATGAACGGCTAATGCCACACATTAAAGTCTCCGTCGAGCAAAACGCCGACCAGCAAGTGTATCGCGATTTCCTTGAGCAAAATCTCAAAGGAGCTGGAATTCAGCAGAGGAAAGTGGCTGCTTTGATTTCTGCTGCAATTTCCCCAGAAGAGCTGGGCGGCCTTGTGAAGGAACAAGACGCCTCTACCCTCGCAAAGCGTGGCGGCATCAATCCCCAACAGGCGGCATCCGTTCTGAGAGCGCTCGGGAACGCTGAGTGTCTTATGAATCTTCAAGTTCTCGACATGGAGGATTTGCCGAACATCGAGTTGTGCGACAATGGCATCTACAAGAGTTCCACGGAACTATCCACGGGTCAGAAATGCACAGCCATCTTGCCTATTCTAATGTTCGAACGTGCGAACCCATTATTGATCGACCAACCCGAAGACAACCTCGATAACCGCTTTGTTTTTGAAGCAATTGTCGCTAGCGTGAACGCCGCCAAAGAGACACGCCAGCTCATCTTCGTCACCCACAATCCGAACATTCCCGTTCTCGGCGACGCAGAAAAAGTAGTGGTGATGCAGTCTGACGGACGCACCGGCAGAATAAAAGTTATTGGTGACGTGGATTCGTGTCGTCAAGATGTTGTTGATCTTCTTGAAGGTGGGGCGGAGGCTTTTCGCAAGCGTAGTGAGAAATACGGAGTGCCAAGCTAATGAAACCATCTGAAATGCCTGATACTGAAGAAGCACTTTCCTGGCGTGACAGAAGGCGGCAGGCCGAGAGCGATACACAACATATCTCAGAGCACCCTGAGAACGAGCGTTGCGCCGCGAGAATTCGGAAATCTGCCTGCGATCAAAAATGGGAAATCCGCAAGGTGATTGCCGAGGGGTTGGCAATTTATCCTGAAGCACTGTCGCGCGAGCTGGGCACCGTTCTTGCCATGGATAGCAATGCCATGGTTCGTGCTGCAGCGCATCGCTCAATCACGCGCCGTAGTCCCGCCTCTGCTCTTTCCTCCTCGCATTCAAGCATAATCCAAAACGAGTTAGAACGAATCGAACGTAAATTCGGAATCGAAGCACGTCAAGAGGCATTCCGGCTGGCGGAGCGAACAGCTTTCCTGCATATCCGCACTGCGGCCCATGACATTAAAAACATCCTCACGCATTTCAATGTTGATACTCTGCAGTTGCTAAAACTGCGGCCAGATCAGGCAACGGAATCGCGTTTGCACAGACTCGACAAGGGCCGTGAGTATTTGATCAGGCTGGTCGGCATGATGGAGGCTTACTCCCGCGATTTAGACATGAAATTTCAGAACGAGGATTTAGTTGGGCTTGTAAATGAGTCAGTTCAAGCCGCTCGTGAACAAGTGCTAATCGAGGGGAAGATATCTTCACCGGTCGAGTGCGTAGTGTCGGGTTCCTCTTCCATAATTGTCACTATATCGCGGTTTCACTTCTCGATGGTATTGACAAATCTCATCAAAAATGCCATTCAGTCTCATGCCATTTCTGAAAGGGAGCTTCGGGCCGGTCGAGTGGATGTGACATTGAGCAAATCAGAAGCGGGCATACGGATTTCCATAACCGATACAGGCAAGGGCATATCTACCAAAGACCTCCAGAGACTTCTCGACTTCGTCCCAGGCAACTCGTCCAAACCCGGCGGGATGGGCTATGGTTTGCCGATCTGCAGGAAATACACCGAGGCGCACGGCGGTTCGTTTACAATGCAGTCCGAGGAGAACAAAGGAACTGAAGTGGTGATCGTACTACCGGAAATTCAACCTTCTTAGCATGAGCACACCACACGTTCTTATTGTCGATGACCAGAGCCAAGTTCGAGCCGAAGTTAAAGAACGGATTGAATCACTCGGCTACGTAGCAGACGAGGCCACCTGCCAGGAAGAGGCACTTGTTAAGGTCCATAGTATTCAATACGACTGTGTTCTATTGGACTTAAACATTCCGGTCAAAATAGAGGGCGTTTCCATGATTGAACATGGTAGAAATGCATTAGAGAGAATCGTTTCAATGGCTGGCGCGCCACCCGTGATTGTGATTACATCCTATGGCCTGGATGGTCACAAGCTGGCCGTGGAAATGATGGAGATTGGTGCAAAATCATTCGTAGCCAAACCTTTTGACGGGGGGCATCTAGAGAAGAAAATTAAATTGATTCTCGGGGCCAATAGGAACACCTCTTTCACACAACCCGACCTTTTAAGGCCTTTTGAAGGAGGTGTGCTCTTGCTTGACGACGTTGGAATTATGCTATCTGGAACCCTTGTCGGAGGCGTAAGAGCAGGATCGATGATTCGAAGCGTTGTTGGAATTCTTTCAGTAAAGAAGAGCGACAAGTATCGCAAACATTCCGCTCAGTCGCTCGCTTCTGCGATCAGCAATTCTACCAATCCTCAATCAATAACTGCAGCAATTAAAGAGTTCCGAGATCTGTGCGCTGAAAAGCTTCGCCAAGCTGGCATCAATTGTCCGAAGGACGCCGTAATTGGGACAATGAGGGGCGGAGGCTATCAACTTCGCGACTGGATCGAGGTCCGCTCGGGATCCGGCAGAAACCTCTCTGAAGATGTTGACCAAGACTGCGATCATGTAGCGCGCGCATTTGGCCGAGAAAAGAGGCTGACGCTAAAACAGATAATCGCCACTGTCCAACTCCCTGCGGTCCAGGTGCGGACAGCGGTTCAGATACTTGAGAAGCGTGGTAGAATCAAAAACGCAGGTGGTGGAGGTGTCACAACTACTTATGAGCTGATAATTGGGCCGTAGCGCCATGCAGCGCGCGCCGTAGGGCACAGCCCCTGATTTCGCTCCTGAGGCGCGTAAAGTGCTCACGGAATGGATCAAAGATTTGATTATGGAGGAATATCGTTCTGCAGCGCCATAATGCCTACGCTGCTCATTTTTCAAGCTGCAGAGCACTCGAAAGGGGACTGCAAATAGCGCACGGCATCCATTTCCCGGTCAAAGAAGCCAGTCCTTGATCCATTGGCGTCCTGAACCCAGTAGAGGCCGTAAAACTCAAGGATTTCAGCATCTGCGTCACAAAGCATCACAGACGCCACAGGACGAAGAGGAGAAGAATGGCCAGAGAGTGAAGCCCTTGAACGAGCTGCATCGAGATCATTGTTAAACATCTCGGACCGTCATTAAAAAGTGGTTCCTTGTGCCTCTATTCAAGCTGGACCGTTTTTAAAAAATTATAAATCTAGTGGAATGTGTTGACCATTCGCCATTGTTCCACTCGCCTCAATAAACCGGACTGCTTCATCGAGATCAGCAAAGAACCCCAGAGACCCCAGAGTTGTGACGATCCAATGAACCCCGAAGAAATCCATGATCAGGGCATTGTTGAGTTGCTGAACTGGTCTTGAGAGTAGCAGCAGTGAGCGTTTATTGATCAGAGGCCGAGTGACGTTTCCATTAAGATCCTGCTGCGCTAAAAGAATTCGTTCTTGAAAGTGGTGAATGGGGAGAGGGAGGGTCATGGCTTCTCAACCTCCTTCTCCCACTCCTCGAAAAATCCGGGTGTCGCATTCTTGAAATTGGCATCACTTCGAAAAAACGCCTCCATCTCCTCTTGGGAATATTTGTTCTCTTGCCCTGTGTATTGCTCCGCTAGTGAATGAAAAGCCCTTGAGTGATATTTATTTGCCCAGGTTCCGAAATCCATCATCGACAGACTCGAAAAGAATTTGGCTCTCAACCACGGAATTTTGCAGTCCTCACACAAGCGATAGCTGACGCACTCGCCCTGATTGAAGTAAATAGCTTTTCTCGTTATTGGCTTTGCTTTGCAGACCTCACACATGCCGGCCAAACATGAGGCTCTAGCATAAAGCTCCTCGAAATAATCTTTCTCGTATGGGTCTAAATCTTTCCGTCTTTTAACCACTTTATTTTCATACAGCCACGTGGCGTATGAGGGATCGTTGAAGAAGACCCACTCAAACGTCCTCCCCTTGTGCTTCCCGAATTCAATTTCGCAGTACATTTGTTTCTTGGTTCGTCATAATTATTGGTTTCTGTTCTTTTGGTGTATGCACTACTGCAGCAACGGTTAAGAAAACCGTTGCTGCTGCACTACATCCTACACCTCGCTGAATGCAGCAGAGGTGTTTTGCCGCTGCTGCACTACTTTTTCGGGATTGGATACCTTTGACTGATTGAGTGCAGCAATGGGCTTTTGCTGCTGCTGCACTTCCTTGTCCTGATTGCTCTGGGGTGGCTTGATGTCTTTAACGTCTATGGACTTTGGTTCAGGTGTGACTTTCCATTTTCCATTCTCTAACTTTTTCACCTTCCCACTGTCTTCTAGAATTTTCTTTTTTACCGAGAACGTCCTTTCCTTCATTTTGTGATCCTCAATACACCTATCTTTCCATTCGCTGTTGGTTAATTCCTCGTCACCAAGAGTTTCCAAAAGCATCTCGGTTGTGAATTGTTCGACACGTTGGCCAGGCACTTTCAGCTTTCTTGGATCGTATTTCGTTGTCGGCATCATGAATGGATATTCCCAGCTCACGCAAAACGGCGCTATTGGCTTGTGATTTCGCAACGTGACATCAACTGTGAAAACACCCTCTGTTTCATGCTTGGTGATGATCATGATCGCATCAGGGGAACGCGCAAATACACCCGAACCAGAAATGCGGTCCATGGACTCTTTTCCTGCCTGCCCACCTTTTGAGAAGTGATGCCCAACAACTATGGCTGCCCCAGTAGCCACAGCCAGCTTATCCAGGTCATTCATCAATGAGTTAATATCACCAGCTGAATTCTCATCACGATAACCCAGCAATTTGTAGATGGGGTCAATGATAATGAGGCTGTATCCCTTTCCTTTTAATTTCATTTCCAGCTCCGGCATCAAATCAGAGATGTCCCCAGCTTTTCCTCGGAGATTCCATATATGCAGGTTTTCAAGGTCTAACTTATGCTTCAATAAATCTTTGCCTTCTTTGATGTCCTCTAAACGTGATCGGAAGTGTTCCCGTTGTATTTCCAGGTCGATATATAGAACTTTTCCAATCTCAGTTCTGAACCCCCACCAAGATTGGCCGCTTGCCACACTCACTGCCATGTCCATCAGAGCATAGGTCTTATTTGTTTTCGACGCGCCACCGTAAACCATCGTTGATCCGGCACTCAGCACCCCATGAATCACTGGCCTGGGGAGTGGCATCTCAGTAGCCAACAACTCAGAGGCTTTGATGATTGGCGGCAGCTTATTGGGAGAGTCGGGATCAGCCGGTATTGAAACCGGCTGCCCAAGGTGCTTGCTTGGCTTGATAACGCTCATCGCACACCCTCCTCATCGCGTAAGATTTTGTGAGCCTGCTCATTCAGAGTCAGCACAGCGTCGTAAAAACCGACATCATGCTTCTTCATCAGGTAGGCATAAATATCACCCTTCCAATCGCAGCCGTAGCATCTGCCACCGCTATCGTTTGACCATATATAAAAATGGTATTGGTCGTCTTTATGGAAAGGGCACATGCATCTCAGCCGGCCTCCAGCTTCGATGACTTTCTTTCCGTTGCGTCCAAGCAGCTTTGCGAAGGAAACGCTTTCCTTCAGCTCCTTGGCATCTATCTCGTATTTCGTTGACTCACTGCTTGTGGAAACCCTGGATTCGTTATCAGGGCTTTCACAAGAAGCGGTTAATTTTGACTGTTCTTTACTTTGGCATTCTTGCCGATTTGTTTTGGTTTCCATAGTTCTAACGTTGCCCCTTGGGTTGAGACATGAGCGGGGACCTGTGCCAATGCCTTTATTGCGGTTTGAGTGTTGGTTTTCATAGTTTTTGGATTGCGTTGAGGTACCATTAAGGACAAAAAAAGAGGTTTAGTTAAGTGTGAGTGTCGAGGATAGTTGTGCAATGCGACCATCAAGAAGATAAATCTTCAGAAGATGGTCACCCTTGTCACGGTTGATTTGAAAAGTTTTCAGATCTTGGGGAAGGATGCCAGCCAGACGCAGTTGTTTGGCTATCATGTTAAGGAATGATGCAGGGTATTCCTTCGACTCTTCCAAAACCTTATCTGTGCAGGTGTCGATTGCGTTGAGAATAAATGAATCCAGGGCACGGTCTTCAAGGTCCAGGGCCAGTCCGATCTTACGAGCTTGATGTTCCCCCACTGTTCTGCTGCCACCCTGTAGCCCTGCAATTAACGAATGCGGAACTTTTGCCATGACTGCGAGCTCTCGGTTTGTGAGCCGAGCTTTCTCCCGCAATTCTGATAGTAGTTTTCCGAACGCAGCCTTATTCATTTACAATAGATCATTATTGCACATAACTTGCAATTGTCAAGAGCATAGTTACAAAAGTTATTAGTTTGGTTTCGCCAGTCAGTGCAATCTTATAGACTGACCGCTGATTGTTTTCCGTGCTCCAATAAATCCTGCGCCGCCAACCCCTTTCAGTTATTATCCGCCCATGAACTGCCCCGGTTCCTGCGGTGCCTCTGAAAGGCGCAGACTTTCGTCCTACGCGCTCCTACCCTCCGAAGCCACCTCGACCCATCACCGCTCCACCAGCAGCCTTAAAACCAAATTCTGGCGTAATCACTCCCCTCCACGAATGGGCCTTGATACTCAACACTCCTGCCACCTCCAGTCTTGGCATTTCGAATGCCTCCGCCCAATATAAAAAAGCCACCCCACACCGATTCAGAGTGAGGTGGACATGACACCGCCGATTAGATCACCGACAAATACACTAACCGTTGACGTTTATACAGACTCGGCAACGGGAAGGCATCCCGAAGGGTGCTTGAATAGCGAGGGAGATCAGCAGAGAATTCACGTATGATGCCGCGTGCCCGATTATTCCAATCGCGGTAGCTAGTAGCAGCAATGCGGAAGAGGATATGAGTCTCCTGTTCCCCCACCGACATGACGGCAACAACGGGCCAGCGACCGCCAATAATATCCGCAAACTGGGTGGCCACGTCATCACCGCGAATGCAGGCCGACGCATAGCGATAGCCTGTGGTGATCAACTCAGCGTTTATTGGGGCATTGAGAACCGCACCTGCCAGAAGTTGCTGGACCATCTCAGGGTTAACGATGAGGGGCCAGAAAGAACCGATCGCCGGAGACACCCTTGGCGACGCGATTTTTTCCCAAAGACAAGGTGCGGCAATCGACATGAGGTCTTCCATCACAATAACACTTTCGCCTGGCTGATACAGGAGGGAGAGAAAATCCTCTGCCGACACGTTATGCGTAGTAATGGGAGAATTGGCAACCAGTTCTCCGTAACGATCCAGAAGTTCAGTGCGACCATAATCGAAGCTCAATGCCTCCTGCAGAAGTTTGGCTTCGAAATCAGGCTGAAGGGAGTAATCAGCGATTAATGCGCGTAACGTTGGGTGTGAGACGGGAATGAGGGGCCGAACAGAATTGGCGCGGTGGACTTCGAAATCCTGAAGGTCATCTGACGAATTGCGGATGGGATAAGGCGGTTTTTTCATACGATAGAAAATAGGAAAATGGGGCCGCTCACTTCCGCCTGTGCATCCATGAGCGACCCCGTGGTTTTCTACTTATTCAGCCTCGCCGACCAGTTTGAGGATCTTGCGATTCTTTTCCTGAACCTCGATGATCAGGCCCTTCTCACTAAGCTGCTTGCGAGCAGCAGAGAGCAGAGCGTGATCAGCAAGAACCGAGCTAAGGAACGTAAGATTGACCGCGCCACCAAAGGCTTTGAGCGCCTCCATGATGGTGAAGGTGTAATCAAGCTCCCCTCCAAGTTTCTCCAAGCGCCGGATGCGCTTGAGGACCTCGATAAGGTGTGTGGCAATAGCCTCGTTCAGTTTGTTTTGCGCGTTCAGTGCTGCCTTTTCGTCTTCGTCATCTTCAACGTCGATGACCGGCGGGGGTGTGGTTTTAGCCATGGTATTTATTTCTGTGTGTTTGTGGATTGCCTGCCTAGCAGGCGGTGTTTCGACCGATAGAGATCACTCGACCCCCAACCGATCTGAAAGGGTTAAGAAGGGGTCTCGTCGCTCCGGACGCCTGTGGGTTGGGCCTCGATGTAAGCCAGCAGCGACTCCACATTCACAAGCCTCACGCCTCTGCTTGCATGCTTTTGGCTTTTGATTGACCGGGATTTTACCGGGGGATTAAAGCCGTTGGCCTTGGTGGGCAGAATGGCGGCGTTGATTGCTGATCTGGACAAACCCGTTATGGAGCAACGGGCACCAGATTTTGGAAGTTGAGTCCATTCTGGGCGATAGGATTTCTCTTGGACTGTGTCAGGGGTTGGTATCGTTTTCACGCCGCCATACTCGGCTGTCGCTGCAAACCCGCATTGTCGTCAAAGCACCTTCCAAAAGCACAATTTTCTGCAGGACTAGAGTACACGCCAAAGCACGCTCTCAACATCCTTGACTGCTTTGGCAGCCCCGCGACTCAATTGGCTATGATGGTCGCTGAACAACCGGATGCGCATTTCATCAAGGAACTGTTCAACTCGCTCCCAGGAGCGGCATTTGCGATAGAGACGAAGGATGCTGAGATCCCTAAGGCGGTCGATCGAGCTTCTCTGGCGTCCAGCCTTCGAACTGAACCATCGCTTAAGTCGTTTCCAGTCAGCACTATTCATGTCGGCTGTGATTTCCAAGAGATGCATGCCTTGTGGAACGACTGTCTGCGAGAGTGCTGGGTGATGTCGAGTCCTCATTCCATCGCGCTCCATATTTAGCGCAGCACATCGTGAACGGCGATCATTCTCAGGCACCGACAAGAATGGCTTTTCGGGAAAATCTGGGAACGCATCAAAGAAGCGGCAGGCCACCAACTGATGACACGAATTCTGGAACATGTCTGGATCGGGCCATTGCTTTTTCTCCCGATACTCCATGACGGCAGTAATCACCTTTTGACTATCACGAGCATGCTCATATAGCTCGCACCAGTGGAGTTGATCTTCTGGACACTTAAACAGGCTCCATTCGGAATCGGAGTCCGACGTTAACGGCATCTCATAAAGAGGGTTTTTCAGCGTTTTCATAAGGCGTTATTCCTCATTGATGAATTTCACCCCCATGTAACCGCGAACTTCGACGCAATCTTTTTTGATGTGGTTGCTCCGCTCGACACCAAACAGTTTAAACATGACGGCAGGAAACTCCTCGTGGAACTTCTGCTGCCTAGGCAGCATCCACTTGCGTTCTTGGACGAACTTCTTGAAGGACTTCCAGATTTCCTCGACAGAAATCGAATCCTTTCCCTTCTCGATTGATGCATTTGCGAACACCCTCAACGCATCGCTTTCTTCCAGCCAGTCGTCGACACGCTTCCGCTGTGCCTCGGTGAGTTTCAGCGTGCCATGCTCTTCAAGCTCCTTGCGGTGGGCCAGGAAACCTTTCACGAGCCAAGCCAGAATCCCCTCCCCCTCTTCATTCAGCAGCACACGGTCAAAGTTGGGAATGATTTTATCCGGCGCTTTGCGACTGAACTCATAAACTACCAAGCGCCGACTCCATGCACTCAGGTCGTCATTCAGCTTGATTTTCAGTCTGCTGTTCGTGGTGATGATGACGTAAAAATTTCCACGCATATCATGCTTGCCACCGTACTTCTGCTCAGTCTGAACACGGTCGGCACCCGTCATCGACTTGATGACTGCCGCACCCTGGTTGTTGAGGTAGTCGGGAAGAACGTCCTTGCCGACCAGCGTAGATTTGCCAATCAAACTGTGCGTTTCAAAGCGACCGGTGAGTTGATGACTGCGGAGGTATCCAATCTTGCCGAGGCCGAAGATGGCTTCGATGATTGAGACAAGGACGCTTTTGCCAGATCCACCTTCCCCCTGTAAAAGGGTGATGGTCTGGGCGTCGTTACCGGCAAAGAGCTGGCGACCCAGGTCACGCTGCAGAAGAAGCACATCATCTGGATCAGGCAGGGCAGGACGAATCAGTTCATTAAGGAACCGTTCGCATTTTGCCTCAGGGTTATAGATAAAGGGAATCTTTTCCGTGAACCAATCTTTGGGGGTGTAAGGGCGCAGGACGGCTTCATTACCGGAGAGATCGAGGACGCCATTTGCGACGGGCAGCAAACTACCAACAGGGATGGCAGGCTCACCAAACACTGCACAGGCCCCCACAAGGTTCAGCAGGTCCTTGAGCAGCCCATTTTTGCGTTTTGCCAGCAGCTCCGGGACTTTGGCCTCGTCAGCCAGTTCCTTCAGCATCGCAGCCATCTGCTTGATCAGGGAGTTTTTGGTGACTTTACGCCAGATGCCCTCCTCGTCCGAATACTGAACCAGAGAGCCGTCCATGGCCCGGAATGCGACCTGATGTTTGGCTGCGAACCAAGCTGCAAACGCCAGTTGATTGAGAACAGATTTTTCTCCGTCAATGATGAGGATGGGACCGAACTCATCCACAATCTTATTGCGGAGTTTTGTCTGAGGGTCGTCCAGGTCGTCCGGCTCCTTTTGGCTATTTGTGTTCGTGTGTGGGGCAACCTTATTCGTGAGGGGTGCCTTTGATTCTGGTTTCGTATGAGGTGGTTTTTTCATGACGATGAGATGCTGCCACCTCATCCCTCTTTCAGCGAAGCACGGCTATTCCGTCAGAATACAAATGCACCGGCGCGTATTTGAACCTGATGTGATCCAAGGCCGTCCAGGTCGTCCGGATCTGTCGCATCGATAGGAATTTTGATCCTTAGATGTTTCAGCACGTTCGCACTGACCATCCTTATACTGGCGCTCTCCTTCGCCAATCAGTCACCGCCATTGTAGCAAGCGAGACGTTTTCCCCAACCGGCACCTAACGCCTCCTCTTTGACATCAGCGCCTCTTCCCAATTATCGATTCTTCGCGCTTTTGCTACATGCTGCGCTCTCACATCAACCGGGAATCTGCATACCCAGCTCATGCGCTCTTCCGCCTTTTCCCGCGACATCGTTAAAAACCTCCGTGCGACCGGTAGAGGGGCACGTTCTGCCATCCATGTCGCCAGAGCCTTATTGCCGCAATCCTTGGCGTTTTCCTTTGAAAGTTGGGACGACAGATGAACCTCAAGGTTTATATTCCTGTCGAATAGATCCTGAATTGGAGTCGCCCAAGCTTTAATGATACGGTCCGCCTGTTTCGCTGCACTGTTCCAAACCGACGCTTTTTCTGCGAACAATTCCTGCGCATTGCCTCTCCCGATTTTTGAGCGCTTCACCGCCGACTTGTAATCTCCAGCCTTCAGCAATCTCATAGCGCCTAGAGCCTTCAGGGCTTTCCGGACAGTCGCACGTTCGTCTTTTCCCGGCTTCTTGACTTTGCAATGGTCGGATGCTTTGGGCTCGTTTTCATCGAGCCATTTTTCAAAAGCCGCAACAATTTCACCGTTCGGATAGTGCCACGAAAACACAAACGGCATGGCTGTCACGTGCACAAGTCCCTGTTCACCAAAGCCTATAGCGTCCACCAGGCCATCTGTTGTTGTATCCAGAGCTGCAAGACCACATCGAAACAACGGTGGAAATGACGGTGAATCCTTTCTGTGCTGGGTCAAAATTGCGGCGCGTGTTTCAGCAGGTATTTTCAGCCATGGAGTCGAGGGGAAGTGTTTGGCGAACAACTTGTAGAACCTCTTCAGTGAAGATGATTTTTGAATGACTGCCTCGATTGCTCCCCCATCAAAGACCCAGGCTCGCGAATACTCGTATTCAAAGCAGTCATACAATTCATCGTCTGAAACACCAAAGCGGGTATCCCTATTCTCTGACGGGTTGAAATCCCATTCCTCTCTGATGAGCTTCTCAAAATTCTTGTCTTGGCGGGGCATCTGCAAACAAAGATGAATCGCCGATCTTTGGCAACCGCCTCATTTGGTCACATCCGGCAATGATTCAGTAGCCTTCTTGAGTGCTTCGCTGCCGACGGGCGTGTAATGCTCGCTCATCTGCTCGGAGTCATGGCCGATCAGTTCCATCACGACCGCTGCAGGTATGCCGACCTCTTTCAAAAGGGTCACTGCGGTATGGCGCAAACCGTGGAATGACACCACTCACTTTTCTGTCGTCTTCTGCTCATTCACCTCAAGCCCTTTGATTTTCTCCAGTGCTCGTTTCTGCGTATCGACCTCAAGATGAATATAACGAGAGTGGGCATCATCCGCAGAATGGCCCGCGAGAGCTTTGCTAACAACTGTAGGAACATCAGCATTGGTCAGCTTGGAGATAAAATAATGTCTCGTGCTGTGGAAACCGAGCGCGTTGAATTTTCGGCCCAACGTCGCTTTCTTCTCTGACGGATCCCTTACCACATTTGTGCGAAGGCCAGTCTTGACCAGAATTGCTGCAAACTGATTACTGAGTCCTCCAGCGCTGCCTGATTTCTTTCCCGACAATGATGGAAATACGGCATCGGTGTCTTTTTTGGGTTTCGGCAGTGCCTTAAGATACTCCACCACCTCGGTGTGAAGGGCTACGGTGATGGACTTACCGGTCCTGTTAGCGGTTTTGGCCGGCTTAAACGTCAGGGATCCTTGGATGAGGTCAAGCTGATCCCACCGGATGTTTGCTGCATCATTCAGACGCAGCCCACCAAAGGCACCAAAAAGAATCATCCCTCTCCACTCCCTATTAGCATTGGCACACAAGACGGCTAATTGTTCATCGGAAAAAGCCTGTCGCTCTTGTTGATTGACCTGAATGGACTCAACGCCATCAGCCGGATTATCCAGGCGCTGGTTCTTCCTCCTCGCACTTTCAAACATCGCACGCAGAACTTTGACGCCAAAATCAGCAGTGCTGGCGACCTTCCCTTGTGCCAGTTCCTGATCCCGAAACCGCTCAATTTCGTCAGAGGTCACGCTCGCAATCGTCGCCTTGGCACGCTTCGCTCCAACGAACTTGAGGAAATTTTGAATCACTGACTCGTATCTCTTGCGTGTCGATTCAGCTTTGACTCCCCGTGTCAGCCATTCTGTAGCGAACACATGCGTTGAGACTTTTCCGATGGAATCCTGGCCAACCCTATCAAGCAACTCATTTGCGAATTTGATGACAGCCGCCTGCGTGATTTCGCCTTTGTTGGCCTCCTTTGCCAGTCGTTCCCACTCCAATGCTATGCGGAGTGCGTCTGATCTGTTTTTCTGCTTCGTCGAGCGATATGATACAGTGTCACCATCCCTAAACTTGGCGATCCAAAATGGTGACTTTGGGACTCTTCTAATGGATGCCATGGCTTGCTCAATTCTAAAAATAGTTGCACCAAAAGTTGCACCTGTCGAGGAAATTTCAGGATGTTTTGCGAAGACTAATCAGCTGATAACCAATGCCTTTAAACATCCTCGAACATCAATGATGGAAACCCTCGTTCTATCCATTGAACTACGGGGACAAACGGTCAGGCTGCTTCTATCACGCGTACGGGATATGATTCAACTGGGAATGCAGGTTCTATCCAGCGGGTAAGTTCATGCAATCGTCCTTGCTCGGCATTCAACTGGGCACAAAAAAAATCTCAAAAATGAGAAGCCTGCTCGTTTCGTCGGCACTCCCTGCCTGCTCATGGCCCGCCCCCCCCCGCTGCCACAGGATCTTCAATAGTCTGAATGCGGTCAGCAGCGATTGAGGCCGGGAAATGGCAAAGGAGAAGCAGCCTCTCGGCGCTTGGCTGGCATCACCCTTTGACGGCAGAGTTTGTCAGGCATTTTATAATATGGAGCACATCAGCTTCCGTGGAACGTGGGAAAAGTCATGATTCGCCCCGGTTCTTCCCTGCCCGACCTGAACGCACGGAAAAAAGCTGACTAAAGATCGGGGAGGGCTCGGTGCCATTGGCACCAACAGGAAATGCCTCTTACAGTCGGCACCTCCCAGCTATCTGTCAAAACATCGCATAAAGTAATACCACACCAAATAGTCGCTACACCTTGATTTACAAACTAGGCTCTCCTTCAAAGCCACTGGAATGAGAACTAGATCGCTATCGCCCCATCCCAGACGGCAGGGAGGCGCCGCCCTCAACCATTTCAAAGCACGGCATGAGCCACTCCCCTGCCGTGCTTGATTAAGTGTTATCTCAGGTTCACCGCCCCACCGTCGATCGGGTAGGAGCTGCCCGTCACAAAAGACGCCTCATCACTGCACAGATACAGCGCCAGCGCGGCGATCTCGTCCGGTTTGGCCATCCGCCCGATCGGCTGCGCCGCGCTGAGCTTCTGAAACATCTCGGCCTCCTGACCTGGATAGGTCTTGGCCAGATAGCCGTCCACAAAGGGGGTATGCACTCGCGCCGGAGCGATGCAATTGCAGCGGATGCCCTGCTTGATGAAGTCTTTGGCAATGGAGTACGTCATCATCAGCACCGCCCCCTTTGTCATGGAGTAGGCAAAGCGATCCGCCAGCCCCATTTGTGCGGCAATGGAGCACATGTTCAGGATGACACCGTTGTTCCGGGTGGTCATGTGCGCCAGAGCCGCCTGTGCACAGGCGTGCACGCCTTTGATGTTCACCCGATGCAGACGGTCCATGTCCTCCTCCGTGGTGCTCAAAGCCGTGCCGATGTGGGCAATCCCCGCATTGTTCACCAGGATGTCGATCTTGCCGTGGGTGGCCGCCACCTCGTCAAAGATCGCCTTCACTTCGGCATAGCTGCCCACGTCACAGGCCGAGGCACGTCCGCTGCCTCCGGCGGCCTTGATCTGGTCCACGGTTTCCTGGGCGGCCTCCTGCTTCAGGTCCAGCACTTCGACGTGCGCCCCCTGCTTGGCGAAAAGAACGGCAATAGCCTGACCGATGCCCGATCCGGCTCCGGTGATGATGACGGTTTTGTTGGCGAGTGAAAACATGAGTGGGAGAAAACAACGATTCCTCCCGCTTTTTTACTTCTTTCCTTTTTTTCGGCCAGCCAATTCTGGATTGGCGGGAAGGAATGCCGCAAAACGGCTCTCCAGCCGCTTGGGGATCACGCACTGGATCTCCGCCCGGCCGGTGTCGTAGTTTTCGCTCAGCACCTTGCCCTCCTGATGAGCCAGCGCCACGAGATCCATGCGCTCCAGCGGCAGGGTCAGCGTCAGCCGCACCACTCGGTCGATCATGAAGTCATGCAGACGGTGCAGCAGATCATCCAGCCCCTGCCCCGACCTGACAGAAATCAGCACCGCTTCGGGAAACTCCCGACGCAGTTCCACCACACGCGTATCGTCGATCAGGTCCACCTTGTTCAGAACCAGCAGCACCTTCTTCTCCCCTGCCCCCAGTTCACTGAGCACCTGCGTGGTCGTTTGGTAAAACTCCACCGCCTGGGCCGAGCTGGCGTCGATTACGTGGATGAGGAAATCCGCCTGGATCGCCTCTTCCAGCGTGGCGCGGAAAGACTGCACCAGATCATGCGGTAGATTGCGGATGAAGCCGACCGTATCCGTCACCAGCAGCGGCTGCCCGTCTGGCAGTTCCATGCGGCGGGTGGTGGTGTCCAGAGTGGCAAAGAGCTTGTCCTCCACATAGGAGTCCGCCGCCGTCAGCTTGTTCAGCAGAGAGGATTTGCCCGCATTCGTGTAGCCCACGATCGCAGCATGTGGCACCGGCACGCGGCTGCGCTCCTTGCGCATCGTGTCGCGTTGCTTCTTCACCTCCTCAAGATCCGCCCGTAGTTTGTCCAGCCGCTTGTTGGCCAGACGGCGGTCCACTTCCAGCTGCGTTTCACCTTCACCACGTGCGGCCCCGGCTCCACCCACGCCCCCGCCGGCACCACCGCCCTGGCGGTCAAGATGTGCCCACATGCGTGTGAGCCGGGGGATCGAGTACTCCAGCCGGGCCAGTTCCACCTGCAGACGTGCCTCGCGCGTCTTCGCCCGCATGTTGAAAATGTCCAGAATCACCTCATGGCGGTCAATCACACAGATGTCCCCCTCGCTTTCCCAGGCACGCTGCTGACCGGGGCTCAGCTCGTTGTCCCACACAATGCAGTCCGCCCCCAGTTCCTTTGCCTGTTTCATCAGCTCGGCCGCCTTGCCGCTGCCGATCAGGTGGCGCGCCGTGTGCTCGCGGGCATACACCAGCTCCTTGCCCACGATGCCGATCCCCAGCGTCCCCACCAGTTCACACAGCTCTTCCAGCAGATCGGAGGCCTCCTGCTTCTGCCGGCGGTCAAAGTAGGCGGCAATCAGGAAAGCGTTCTCTACTTGGTTGGGTTTTTCGCGGATGTCGAACATGGAAGACGTCACTATGAAGCGCGTCGGCGCATTGCCAAGCTGCGGATTCCATGCCATGAGGAAAGCATGACCCGCCGCCTTCTGCTATTCAGCCTCTGCCTTGGCCTCGCCGCCTGCGACTCCTCGGACACCGCCCCCCTGCCGCTGAACATGTACGAGTGCGATGCCGGAGAGGCCGCCCTGCGCCACCTCATCTCCACCCTCCCCGATCTCAATCCCGGCGTGGCCAAGAGCTACTCCATCGTCCTCGGAGAGATCAACCGCGACGGCATGACCCCGGCCACCGACGCCTTCACCAAGCGCTTTGACGACTTGAAGCTCAAGTTCATCAACGCCCAGAATCTGAAGGACATCGAACCCGACCACACCATTGCGGATCCCGCCACCCGGCTCGCCGCCTTCATCCTCCAGCTTCGCAAGCTCAAGACCACCAGCGCCACCACCTGGGAGGCCGAAGTCGGCTGGAGCTATAAAAAGGAGTTCGCACGGCTGAGCGTGCGCCTCGAATCCAAGGACGGCAAATTCAGCGTGGTGAAGAGCGAAAAGCTCGAGGGCTCGTGATCCGGAAGGACGCTGACTATTTCAGATCCGCGCCGCCATCCACCACATTGTCCACATCCATCTGGCGCACGCGCTTGCGGTCACGCTCGTTCTGCACGGCCGTGCGCAGCTTTTCACGCACCCCTTCCACACCATGGATGGCCCGCATGGCCACGGTGGGCGTCGTGGCGTCCGAGGTGATCAGGGTCAGATTTCCCAGCCCCACCATCCGCAGAAGGAGCGGCTGCTCCATGCTGTAGTCACGTACGCGGAAGAGCTCCAGTTCATCCACCTTCCGGTCCAGAATCCCGGCCGTGATGCGCAGGCGCTGTGTGGTCAGTTCATATTTAGTGCTCTTCGTCACCCACCAGCGAATCATCCACATCAGCAGCGGGATGACCAGCGCCAGATACCCCAGCGCCCCGATGCCTGCCGTGGCAAGGCCAAACACCGTCGCCGCCACTCCGATCCCCGCCGCCAGCAGCACGCAGAAGAAGTAGTACCAGAAGTGAACCCACTGGGAGGTGTGACCGGACCAGAGGGTGGTTTCTGCCACATTGGCAGCAGAGATGGGTGTGTCTTCAGCAGGCATGATGTGCGGGGAGTTTGGGTTAAGGATGCGGTTGGAAAATCAGAGCATGGCCTTGAGTTCATCCAGCGCCTGCTTCGTGCGCTTGATGCCCTCGATCTCGGTGTGCTTGTCGCCTTCATACTCGATGCCGATGTATCCATTGTACCCGGCTTTGACGACGATGTTGATCAGGCGCTCATAATCGAGGGTAATCTCGCGCCCTTCACGGCGGTCTTCCGTGTAAAACTTGCCAGCGCTGGTGTCCCAGTCATAGGCCTTGGCGCTCATTCCCTTCTTCACCCACGGCATGAACTCACGCAGCCCCTTGTAGGGATTGTACAGCTCGCCTTTGACGCGGTCGGTGTAGAAGTTGCCAAAGTCAGGCAGAATGCCCACGCGCGCATGGTCCGCAGCCTTCATCACACCCGTCAGCCAGAGACCGTTGCTTGAGAGTCCTCCGTGGTTTTCCACCACCACAAACAGCCCCCTTTTGTCGCCTTCCACGCACAGGTTGTGCAGGCCGTCGGCAGCCAGCTTCATCTGCTCGTCCCAGCTCAGCTTGGGGTTGCTGGCGGCGTTCACGCGAATGCTGTGGCAGCCCAGCGTGGCGGCGGCATCCAGCCATTTGAGATGGTTTTCCACGGTCTTCGCGCGCTTCGCGTCATCCGGATCTCCCAGATTGCCCTCTCGGTCACACATGATCAGCAGGCCCTTCACGCCTTCGCCGTCCTGGCGTTTCTTCATCTCGCCGAGATAGGCGGCATCCGCTGCCTTGTCGAAAAACATCTGGTTCACATACTCAACTCCTTCGATGCCCAGGCTGCGGGCGATCTTGCAGAAATCCAGATGCTCATGCCGCTCCGCATTCCCCTTGCCAAAGATCCCCTTGTTCAGAGACCACTCCGCCAGCGAAATCTTGAACGGAGGCTCCTTGTCAGCGGCTAGGACGTGGCGGGAGCCGGCGGCGGCGATCGCTGAAGTGGCAAGCTGAAGAAAACGGCGGCGGGAGGAGGTACGGGAGGTCATGTGCAGGTCCACCCATTATGGTGCGTGGCACCACCAAAGCTCCAGAAGAATTTTCGCTCCGCCTTGTAACTGAAACAGCCCCTACGCCGCCTTGCGTTCCACACGCTTGCGCAGCATCGCGGCACGCTCGCCTTTCACCACGCCTTCGTTGATCGTCACGCCGCGCACATCCATCCGGCTGGGCACGTCATACATCACATCCAGCATCACTCGCTCAAAGATGCTGCGCAATCCGCGCGCACCGGTCCCGCGTGTCACCGCCTCCTTGGACATCGCCAGCATGGCGTCCCGGGTGATCGAGAGCTCCACACCGTCCATGTTCATCAGCTTGGAGTACTGCTTGATCAGCGCATTTTTCGGCTCGGTCAGCACTCGCATCAGCTCCTGCTCGGTCAGAGATTCCAGCGAGCACACCACCGGCAGACGTCCGATAAATTCAGGAATCAAGCCAAAGGAAAGCAGGTCTTCTGGCTCCACTTCCATTCTCGCCTTGCCCGTTTCAGGAGCCGTGTTGTGCGCGCTGGCAAAACCCATCGTCTTTCCGCCTCGGCGGCGCTCCATGATCTTCTCCAGCCCCACAAAAGCCCCGCCGCAGATGAACAGAATGTTCTCCGTGTTCACCTGGATGTACTCCTGCTGCGGATGCTTGCGCCCGCCCTGCGGGGGCACGTTGCACACCGTGCCTTCGATGATCTTCAGCAGCGCCTGCTGCACTCCCTCACCGGACACATCTCGCGTGATGCTCACATTCTCCGTCTTGCGACCGATCTTGTCGATCTCGTCAATGTACACGATGCCCATCTCGGCGCGTGCCACATCGTAATCCGCCGCCTGCAGCAGCCGCAGCACGATGTTTTCCACATCTTCCCCGACATACCCCGCCTCCGTCAGCGTGGTCGCATCGGCAATGCTGAACGGCACATTCAAAATCCGCGCCAGTGTCTTGGCCAGCAGTGTTTTGCCACAGCCTGTGGGGCCCATCAGCAGCACATTGCTCTTTTCGATCTCCACGTCATTCGGGTCCGGCATGGCCGTCGCTACTTTACGGGAGGAGCCGCCGGCACGCGCGCCCTGCTGCTGCGTGTGGAGGATGCGCTTGTAATGGTTGTGCACCGCCACGCTGAGAACTTTCTTCGCCTGCGGCTGACCGATCACATGCTGGTCCAGCAAGGCTGCGATGTCCGCCGGACGCGGCACCAGCAGAGACGGCACGCCCTCGGAATCTGCAGAGGCCTCTTTGTCGAGAATGTTTTTGCAGACGTGGATGCAGTTGTCGCAGATGTACACCCCCGGGCCTGCAATGAGCTTTTTCACCTCCGCATGGCTTTTGCCACAAAAGGAGCAGAGAGTAACGTTGGAGCCGCGTGCCATGAATTTCAGGGGATGTAGTAATGTCGCACAAAAGCCCGACTCACGTCAAGATGACGCTTCTTCAATAGAGTGCAAAACCACCTGGCCCTGCTCAGTCCGCAGATACCTGGCACTGAGCTTGGCTGCTCCAGCGGCAGGGGCGTGAGTCAGCACACTGTTCCGCCCTGCCAGAGCCAGCCGCCATTCGGCAAGTTTCCGTCCATTTCGCTCAAGGATGTCCCAGCCTGTTTCGGTCCTCTGGAAAACCTGCTCCCAGGAAACAGCGCTCAGCCCTTCGATCACCGCACCGGGGGGGACGGCGGCCGCGTCCAGCAGCCAGGCCTGCGGCACCAGCTTCCTCAAGGCCGCGAAATGCTGCTGGCGCAGCTCCTGACTCCAGAAAGCGCGCAGTGCTGGCAGATGCAGCAGCGCACGCTCCAAGGGCGAGTTCGCCAGGTCCGCCCCGCTTTTCACAAGCGTGATCTGCCCCCCGCTGCAGTCAAAAGACAGCCAGAGACCATCATCCGATTCATCCACAATGATTTGCGACATCCAATACCCCAGATATTCACCCAGTTTCCCGGCGATTCTTCCTTTGGCCACTCGAGCCTGCAGCACGGCACGGGCGGCCACCCAGCGCACCACACGGTAGCCGGCAGACTCCACGGCTTCACGCTGCTGCCGGGAGAGTTGGGCCATCAAATCTGGTTTCATGTTTCTTTGTCCTAAAGTGCACTTCGTTACGCGTCAAAACGAGAGATTGCGGCACTTGGTTATTATGGTAATTATAAGCGTGCTCCCCGCCCCACATCGAATCCGCCTGCACCGAGGCTTTTCACTTTTTGAAATGCTTGTCGTCATCGCCGTGATCGGGATTCTCTGCGCTGTCGCTATCAGCTGGTATGGCGGAAACATGCGCACAGCCATGGAGCGGGTCAGCCATATGCGCAATGCCCAGGAGATCGTGTCCATGGGCGTCTGCGCCACGATGAGCGGAGCAGACTTCGTGGTAAAAGGAGACAAACTGGCCACCTCCATCAATCTCATCATAGGAGTCACCGGACGACAGGGAACGTGGAAGGGACAGATTTTTCGTCTGGGTGGCCTCACTCAGGCAGACCTCCCCGGAGCCATGCCCTACGTCAAATACGACAACGGCCTCCTACTCTACGACCCCACCGGCCAGCAGCCCTCCAGCTGAGCAGGTCTGCCTTCTCATATTCAATCCTTGCCTGCATCCAAGTTCAGAGTGCTCGGCTGCTTCATGGCCTCCTCGGCATTAGCAGCAGCAGGCTCGTCGGAAAAGATCACCACGATCTCCCTGATCTCCCCCTGCTCCTTGTGCTCTTTCAGCACCCAGTGCTGTACAAACTTGGCCACTGAGAGCCGGCTGGCCTCGCGCACGTGCTTGATTTTGCCGGCCACTCCCGCACGCCGCTCCAGGATAGAGGTCATTTCCTTCTCCAGCTGCGCCAGGTTTTCGGAAGCGTTGAAGCGCAGCCAGCCCGCCTCTGACTTTTTTTCAATGGTATCCGTACGGATCGCCGGCGGCAGCGAAGGACGAATCGCTGGCGCCACCACCATACAACGCCCGTTTTCCACCTTGAGATTCCACTCGTCAGACAGCTTCAAATGGTACCGATACACCACCATCGCCCGGATCTCCGCCACCGTGGTGCCCAGGTAGATGGCGTCATTGAAGAGTGTCTTTGTGTCATACTTCGTCACTGTTTCTTCCGTGTCCAGTGTGGCCAGTTCCAGCACATCCCCTTGGGTCGAGGCGATCCGCTTCACGTTCTCGCGGAAGGATTCGGAAATGCTCCGCTTCTGCAAATGCTCCGCTAGCCACTTCATCCCAAATCCGGCATCCACCATCTTCCACACCACGGCACCTCCGACGATCACCACCACCAGAAACGTGAGTGCCATCGTGGTGAAACATCCCGGACCGCGTCGCGGAGCAGGTGCTGGAACAGGAGCGGGTTCAGACATGCAGTGGATCTTGAGGGCAGCAGCTCCGTCAAGATGGGGGCGGCCGCCTACGCTGCCAATGACGAATCTCGTAAAAACCACACCTTGACGATCCACCTCCCACCCGGCGACACCGCCCTCTCATGAAGCCTTCGTTCATGCCCCGCATCATGCTGGTGGCCATGCTGCCTCTCATCTCCACCCTCCAGGCCAAGCAGCCAGCCTCATGACTCCGGCACATGCCGCAGCATCCACTCCGTCATCTCTGCGTAGATCGGAAAATCAGTGATCAGCACATTGTCGTGATCCGCTCCAGGGATCTCCACCCAGCGCTTCTCGATCCCATTTGGCAGCGCCGCATACAACCGGCGCCCGCACTCCGCAGGCACCACATGGTCGGCAGTCCCATGCGCCACCATCACCGGCCGTTGAATCCCACGCACCAGCGCGATGGAGTTGATGTCACCGATATCCACACCTGTTTTCCGCCGGTAAAACCAGCCCGTGATCCGGCTCCAGACATAGCCGGGCCACTCTCCAGCCAGCTGAGACGCCTGATGGCTCACCACATGCCCCAGCGTGTCAAAAGTGGAGACAAAAATGGCCGCCTTCCACGGCGCATCAGTCTCAGCAGCCGACCGGATGCTGACGGCACCGCCCATCGAGATCCCCATGATGCCAGCAGGCTGCGGAGCAAAACCAAACTTCGCCGCAGCCTCCTTCAGCACTGTGTCCGGGAGATGCGCCTCCCTCACTCCATAGCACGCCGTCTCCCCCGGGTTGTCGCCGTGCGCTGGCAGATCAAACAGAATGCAGCGAAACCCCACCGCGCAGAAACGCTCCGCGATCAGCAGGTAGTCCTCCTTCCTCCCTCGCCGCCCATGCACCAGCACCACGTTCCCTATGATGCTGCCTGCCTCCGGCAGCTTGACCTTTTTCTGCATCAGCTGCTCGCGAATGACACGCCCACGCTTCCCCAGCACTCCGCCATGTAGCGGCTCACACACGAGACTGGGAGTGCCATCTGCACAATCAAAGGACTTCAGCACCACGCCATGCGCCGCAGGATCAGACAAAAAATCACGGTGGTAATCCTGTAGCGGTCTGCGTGGCGGATGCGCCAGCTGCCCCGCCGCCAGCCATCCGGCCGCCATGGGTGCCATCACTACCATTGCCACCAGAATGACATGCCTTCTTTTCATTCGCCAAATGATGCCCGGGTTTGTGCCTAATGCCAATTCGGTTATGCTCAGACCAGCAGACAGTAGATCATGAGCCCTTTCGCGTTTTTTCGTTTCCTCGCCATCGCCCTGCCCGCCCTCGCTGCCAGCTGTGCCAAGCCCGCCTACGAGATGCGCGGATACGCCTCCTACATCGCAGACCAGTACGCAGGCCACTACACCACCTCCGGGGCCATCTACCAGCCTATGGGCTGGACAGCGGCGCACAACACCCTGCCCTTTGGCACCGTGGTCAAGGTGAAGAACAATCAGAACGGCCGCACCGTCAATGTGACCGTGAATGATCGCTTCCCCAGCTACCCAAACCGCGTCATCAATCTCTCCCGCGCTGCAGCAGAGTACATCCAGCTGCCCTACCGCCAGCTCGGCGATGTCACAGTCACAGCCAAGACCATTCCAAATGCACCTGCGCAGCCTGCCAGCTACAGTGCTCCGCCGCCATCCGGCTATGGCCAGGCCCCAGCCACAGCCTACAGCCAGCCCCCGCCTGCTTACAGAAACCCGGCCCCGGCCAAGACGACCTATTCCGCGCCGAAGCCAAAAACAGTAAAACCCTACTACGCACCCTCTTCGGTCCCTCCTGCAGGGTACGGCACCACCTCACCCCCTGCAGGTCTTCCACCTCCTCCGCCCGGTTATCGTTAAACCGCAGCCTCCTTGCGCTTGGCACGGCTTTCGATCCAGTCATACAGCATTGGCAGCAGCAGCAATGTAAGAAGAGTGGAGCTGATGATGCCACCAATGACCACCGTGGCCAGCGGGCGCTGAACCTCCGCCCCTGCGCCATGCGCCAGTGCCATGGGCACAAAGCCCAGCGCCGCCACCAGCGCGGTCATCATCACCGGCCGCAGACGTGTGGACACCCCATTGAGCACCGCATCTCGCACGCTCATTCCTTCCTCACGCAGCTCATTGAAGTAATTCACCAGCACCAGTCCGTTCAGCACCGCCACGCCGCTGAGGGCGATGAAACCCACCGCCGCCGTGATGCTGAAAGGCATGCCGCGCAGCCATAGTGCAATGATTCCCCCCGTCAGCGCCAGCGGAATGCCCGTGGCCACCAGCAGCGTCTGCCGGATGCTGCCAAAGGCGAAAAAGATCAGCATCAAGATCATCAGCAGCGCCGTGGGCACCACGACAGCTAGGCGCGCACGCGCCTCCTGCAGGTTTTCAAACGTGCCGCCAAATTCAAAGCTGTACCCTTCGGGAAAGCTCACCTCTTTTTTGATGCGTGCCGTGGCTTCATTGACGAATCCCTCCATGTCCCGCCCTTCCTTCACCTCCACCAGCAATGCGGCGCGTCGCTGTGTGCGGCTGTGGCGGATGGGCTCGACCGTTTTTTCGGTGCGGATGTCCACCGCGTCTCCCAGGGAAAGCATGCCAAAATCTCCCACGCGCAAGGGCAGCCCCTGGATCATGCCCTCCTTGGAGCGTTCGGCCTCCGGCAGGCGCACCACGATGTCGCGCCTGCGGTTGCCCTCGACGACCTGACCGGCAACCTCTCCCCCGAGGCCGGCGGAGACGGCGCGATTGACCTCGGCCAGAGGAATGTTGTACTTGGTGAGCACCTCTCGCTTCACTTGCAATACAACCGTGCTGGGGCGCCCGTCGGTTTCGAGTTCCGACTCACCTCCCGGCGTGGTGTTGATGATGTCGCGCACCTGCTCCGCAAGCTTTTCCAGCACATCGAAATCAATGCCGTAAATGCGGGCGGTGAGCGCCGCCTTGCTGCCCTCCATCATCTCATTGAAGCGCGTGTCGATGGGCTGGCCGAACTTGAAGTTCTGATCAGGGAGAATCTTGTTCACCTCGGTGTCGATGGCGGTGATGAGCTCCTCCTTCGTGCGTGGAAGGCCGGGCCCCTGCGGCCATTCCGAAACCGGTGTATAAAACACATACATGTCCGTCTCATTGGGCGGCATGGGATCCGTCGCCACTTCACTCGTGCCGATGCGGGAGAAGAAGCAGGTGATCTGCGGAAACTTCTCGCGCAGGAATTTGCCGATGGCCAGATCCTGCCTGAGCGATTCATTCAAATTCATTCCCACCTTGCGATAGGCCATCATGGCGATGGAGCCTTCGTCGAGCTTCGGAACAAACTCCGCGCCGAGCGTGACAAAACGCCAGCCGCAGAAGGCAAAGAAACCCACGGCAGCGAGCACCACGAGCCAGCGCAGACGGATGGCGACGCGCAGCATCGGCTGAAACACGCGGTTGAGTCCGGCAATGATCCAGTTTTCTTTTTCGGCGATGCTGCCGCCCAGAAAGAACGAGCACATGGCGGGCATCAACGTCAGCGCCAGCAGGAGAGCGCCAGCGAGAGCAAAGATCACAGTCACTGCCATGGGGCGAAACATCTTTCCCTCAATGCCGGTCAACGTCAGAATCGGCAGATAGACGATGGTGATGATCAGCACACCGAAAAACATCGGGCTGGCCATCTGTTTGCTGGCAGCCAGGACTTCACGGGAGCGCTCCTCGCCGGTGAGCACGCGGCCGAGATGATGCTGTTTGATGCCAAGCCTGCGGATGATGTTCTCCACCATGACCACGGCACCATCGATGATGAGGCCGAAATCGACCGCCCCCAAGCTCATCAAATTGCCGGACCAGCCGCCCTGCACCATGCCACAGATGGCAAACAGGAACGACAGCGGAATGGCCAGCGCCACGATCAATGCCGCGCGCCAGTTCCCCAGCAGGACGAGCAGCACGACGATGACGAGCACAGCGCCTTCCACGAGATTTTTCTCCACCGTGCCCACCGTGGCCTCCACGAGGTCGGAGCGCTCGTACACCACGGTCACATCCATGCCCGCAGGCAGCTTTTCGCGCAGCTCCTCGAGACGTGGCGCCACACGATGGCAGACGACTCGCGCGTTCTGCCCCATGAGCATCATCACGGTACCTAGCACGACCTCCTCGCCGTCCATGGTGGCAGCACCGCCACGAAAGCCGGAACCCCACTGCACCTTCGCCACATCCTGCACGCGCAGGGGCTCTATGGCGGCGCCAAATTTGATCGGCAGCCCGGCAATTTCTTCGGCCGTGCCGACACGGCCCACACTGCGGATGGTAAGCTGCTCGCCTTCACGGTTGATGACGCCGCCGCCGGCGTTTTCGACATTACCGCGGATGATGTCGGCCAGTTCGCCAAAGGTCATGTTCGCCGCCTTCAGCTTGTCGAGCATCGGCTCCACCGTCACCTGCCGCTGATGCCCGCCGTTGCTGTTGATCTCTGCCACGCCCTGCACGACGCGCAGGTGAGGTTTCACAATGTACTCATGCGTCTCCCAGAGGCGCATCAGCCCCTCCCGTTCATCCGCAGGCTTCTCCTTGGCTCCCTTTTTCCAGTGCAGTGTGTAATAGAATATTTCTCCGAGGCCGGTGCTGATGGGCGCGAGGCTGAGCGCGCTGCCCGGAGGCAGGTCACGCATCACAGCGGTGAGGCGCTCGGTGACGAGCTGACGGGCGCGAAAGATGTCTGTGCCATCCTCAAACACAATCGTCACCTGACTGAGCCCAAACTTCGTCAGTGAGCGGGAATCCAGCACCCCAGGCATGCCGGAGAGCGCCATTTCGATCGGGCGCGTCACAGCGCGCTCGGATTCCTCGGGTGCCAGCGCTGGCACGGCCACATTGACCTGCACCTGCGGCCCCGTCAGGTCCGGCACCGCATCGATGGGCAGATGGAACAGCGAAAAAAGGCCGGCTATCAGCAGGCCCAGCGCGCCCAGCAGCACGAGGGCACGCTGGCGTACGGAAAAATCGAGAATGAAATTGAGCATGGTCGCAGGAGAGCGGGGTGTTTCTGAAACGACACAGCTTATTGCTCAGGCACGCTGCCCGTGAGCTGCTCCAGCTGCTGCCTGGCATCCACCGCCCCCATCTGCGCCGTCAGCACGGCTTTCACAGAGGAGAGATACTGCCGCTGCAGCTCCGTATAGGTGGCCAGTGGCAGGGCTCCCATGCGGTAGTGATCATCCGCCTCGGCAGCCGCTTTGCGAAAGCTCTCCAGCGTATCCGCCGGCAACTGAGTCAGCTGCTCCATGTAGATGCGGTAATGGCTGGCCTGTGCCGCCACATCGCGCTCCAGCTGCCGCATCTGCGCGGTCAGCATCAGTTCCGCCTGCAGTTTTTTGGCTTCAGCCGCATCGATCGCCCCCTTGTTGTGATTCCACAGCGGCAGCGGGAACGACAGCGTAAAGCCCACCTGCGTTTCCCGCGTCAGCGTCGTCTGCTTCTGCATGTAGGACTGCACCGTGATGGACGGCCACCGCTCGTTTTTGGCCAGCGCCACCTGAAAGCCCTGCTGCTCCACATCGAGGAACCGCGCACGCAGCGCGAAGTTCTTGTCCCTCGCCCTCGCCAGCAGCACATCCATGGGTGGCGGTGGCAGCACCACAAAGTGCTCGGTCTTCAGTTCCAGCGGATGCTCCGCTCTTTCTCCCAGCAGCTGATTCAGCTCAAACCGCGCCGCCGCAAGGTCATTGCGCGCTTGCGTGGCCTCCGCCCCAAGGGTCAGAGCATTCGCTTGGATAATACGCGCCTCCAGCCGCGGTGCGGCGCCCGCCGGATCACGCTGCAAAAGCACCGCCGCCAGCGATTGAAAGCGCTTGGTCACTTCCTCGGCCGCACGCGTCTGCTCCTGCGCCGCGATCATCCTCCACGCGATGCTGCGCACACGCCCGGTCAGCGCAGCACGAAACTGCGCCAGCCCCAGCTGCGCCAGCTCGATGTCCTTTTGCGCGATGGCTTTACGCAAAGAGATGCGCCCCGGCCACTCAAAGGTCTGCGTCAGCTGCGCCTGCCACGTAGGTCCGTCGGTGACGTAGTTGGAGGCCAGATCTCGCAGTCGCCAGTTGCCTTTCCCCACCATCAGCTCGGGGTTTTTGATCTCGCCAGCCTTGGTCTTGCCACCACGTGCCACATCGATTTGAGCTTCGTAGTACTGAAGCTCAGGGTGTGTGGCGAGGGTTTTGAGAACCAGCGAATTAACAGAGACAGGCTCCACACCCATGGCAGCGGGCAGAGAGGAGCCAAGGAACAAACAAAAAATTAAAAGGGAGGGTTTCATGACACATGAGAATTGAAGTTGGTAGATGGTCAGGACGATGCGGTTTTGCCATCACCTGACGAAAGGGGCCCGCATTCGCGGCCCTGATTGTCTGCCAGCCATTCTCAACAACGCATGACGACCCTGCCGGTCTTCAGTACCTGTCCCTGCGACCACGCGCTGCGTCGCACCTGCCACGCCATTCCCTCCCGGGATACGGGCTTGGCCGCGTAAAAATCCTGCACGACCACCACGGGAGCCTTGGCCTTGGCCACACAGTTTCCCGCTGCGGCCAGTCTCTGGGCACGCGCTGCATCATCCACAGGTTTGAATGCCAGGACATGATCACCGGCATTGGACTCAGGAGTTTTGGCAAAGGCCATCAGCACCCGGCAAAGCGCATCGTGCTGATGCGAGATCAGCTCAGCTGCGGACTTGCCCTCATGGGACAACACCACCGCCATGGCTCCGTTGTTAGACACCCCGACCTTGACCTCATGATCACCGTCGAGCAGCGCCGCAGCCATGCAGACGGCAGGCGCCACCCCATGAGAGGAAAGCAGCCATCCCAGCAGGAGAAGCAGGTTTACCAGCCGGTTCAGCGGCTTGGAATCTTGACGAGGCGCGCGCATGTCAGTCCGTAGTAACGAAAGCTAGCACGCCCTTGTAACAAATTCCAATGCGAAAAATCGTCCGGGTCAGTCCGGAGCGCCCCCCGGATTCTCCGGCGCAGGAGGCTCCTCCTGCTTTTTCTTCTTGTGAAGAGAAAGGAACGGCTGATGCCCAGGCCCTTCGATCAGCACATACTTGCTGTGCAGCCCCTCCTCCCCGGCATCAAACAGCGGATACAGCACCGGCAGAATGTAGAGGGTCAGCAGGGTAGCTGTCACGAGACCACCAATGATCACGCAGGCAAAAGGACGCGCAGTCTCCGCTCCCACCGCATGGGACAGTGCCGCAGGCAGCAGGCCCAGCGCGGCCATGGCTGCCGTCATCACCACCGGACGCACACGACTGATCGCACCTTCTCGCACCGCCTCGGCCATTCGCATACCTTCCTTGCGCAGCTCTCGGATTCGCTCCACCAGCAGCACCCCGTTCTGCACGGACACCCCAAAGAGCGCGATGAATCCGACCAGCGCGGAAACAGACATCGCCAGCCCCGCCAGCGGCAGCACCAGAATCCCACCCACAGCCGCAAACGGCACATTCAGGAGAATCAGCGTTGCCAGCTTGGCGGAGTCAAATGCTGTGAAGAGCAGGAAGAAAATGGCGATCAGCGTGATCGGCACCACCAGGATCAGGCGCTTGACGGCACGCTGCTGGTTTTCAAAGGCACCCGTCCATTCCAGGTGGAATCCCTTGGGCAGTTTGACCTGCGCATCCACCTTCTGCTGCGCCTCGGCCACCAGAGAGCCCAGGTCACGTCCGCGCACCGCCAGCTTCACTGCCGTGAGACGGGCGTTTTCTTCGCGGTAGATTCGGGCAAAGCCGGGCTTTACCTCCACGGAAGCCAGCGCCCCCAGCGTCAATCGCTCGCCATCAGACCCGGAAACCGGGATGCGCCGGATGCCGTCGATGCTCGCCACCGATCGCGGAATCATTTTGACCACGAGATCAAACGTACGCTCCCCTTCCAGCACCTTGGTGGCCACCGAGCCGCCCATCGACGTCTCGATCACAGACTGTACATCCGTCATCGAAAGCCCCGCACGCGATATGGCCGACCGGTCCACCGCGATCTGCACCTGCGGCTGCCCCATCAGGCGGTCCGTACCCACGTCCGCAGCACCAGGCACGGTGTTCAGAATGTCCACAATCTGATCGGCCAGCTGCTGCAGCTTCTCTGGCTCGTCACCAAAGATCTTCACACTCAGCTCTGACTTCACCCCTGAGATGGCCTCGTTCACGTTGTCCTCGATGATCTGGCTGAACTGAAACTGCACCCCCGGCACCTCGACGTTGAGCTTGGCTTTCATCGCCTTCACCAGACCGTCGCGTTCTTTGGCCGTTTTCCATTCCTCGCGTGGATAAAGGTCCACCGATGTTTCACAAACATCAAAGCCATTGACGTCTGTACCATCATCCGGCCTCCCATTTTGGGTGATGATGGACCTCGACTCCGGGAAGGACGCCAGCACGGCCCTCATGCGCCGCACGATCTGTGCAGACTCCGAGGGCGAAATCGTCTGCGGCAGGAAGGAGCGTATATACAGAGATCCCTCATCCAGCTTCGGCAGGAATTCTGTCCCCGTATGTGAGGCCACCACGCCGGCCACAGCCAGCATCGCCACACCGCTGAGGACGATGACACGCCCATGATTCAGCGTCCATGCCAGCGACGGGCGGTAGAGGCGCACCAGAATGCGCACCAGCCACGACTCATGCTCTCCCGGCCCCTTCTTCAGCGCATAGCTGGCCAGCAGCGGCACAATCGTCAGTGCCAGAATCGTACCCGCGATCAGTGCAAACGTCAGCGTCAGCGCCATCGGCTTGAAGATCTTCCCCTCCACGCGCTGCATCGTGTACAGCGGCAGGAAGGCGGTCAGCAGAATGGCCTTCGAGAACAAAATGGGCCGTCCCATCTGCCCCACCGCTTTGGGCAGCAGCTTGAAGAGGGATTCCTTTTTCTCCCGCCGCTCATGCATCAGCCGCAGCAGGTCTTCGATCACCACCACGGCGGAGTCCACGATGATGCCGAAGTCGATGGCCCCCATCGAAATCAGGTTGGCCGGGATGCCCCGCAGATCCAGCATCAGGAAGGCTCCCAGCAGCGAGAGAGGGACCACGGCAGCCACCACCAGCGCCGAGCGGATGTTCCCTATCCCCAGAAACATGATGAGCACCAGCAGCACCAGCCCGATGCCGTCCGCCATGTTCTTGTGCACCGTGTGCAGCGTACGGTTGATCAGGTTCGTGCGGTCATAGTGCATGTGGATGTTCACTCCAGCAGGCAGGAACTTGGTGTTGATGATCTCGATCTTTTCACGCACTCGCTCCAGCACATCCATCGCGTTCTCCCCCTTGCGCAGCATCACGATCCCCTCGATGGCGTCATCCAGCTCATAATGCTCTGCAGGGATGTTGCGCCCTACACGTCCGAGGCGCAGTTGCTCGCCGATCAGCACCCGCCCCAGGTCTTTGACCCGGATAGGCGTCCCCCCGCGCGTCACCACCGCGATCAGCCCGATGTCCTCCAGCGACTGCACAAAGCCCAGCCCGCGCACAATGAACATTTCCGGCCCGTGTTCGATATACGCACCGCCCGCGTTCTTGTTCCCGGCTGAGAGAGCATCGAGCACCTGCCGCAGCGAGATGTCATAAGACAGCAGCTTCATCGGGTCGATCAGCACTTGGTACTGCTTCGTGGCGCCTCCAAACCCGATCACATCCACCACGCCTGAGACTGTGCGCAACTGTCGCTCGACGATCCAGTCCTGCACCGCACGCAGCTCTGTCGAGGGCATGCTCCGCGGCGCATCCAGCGTGTAGCGGTAGATCTCGCCCACAGGAGTCGTGTCCGGAGACAGTCGTGTGTCCGCATCTGGCGGCAGGTTCACGCTGGAAAGAAGCTGAAACGCCATGTTCCGGCAGTACGCCCGGTCCGCATCGTCCTCGAATACGATGGTCACCTGCGACAGGCCAAACAGCGAAACCGAGCGGATGGATGCCCGCTTGGGAATGCTGTTCATCGCATTCTCGATCGGCACCGTCACCAGGCGCTCCACTTCCTCGGCGGCGCGCCCCGGCAGCAGCGTGATGATCTGCACGGAGACGTTGGTGACATCCGGGTAGGCCTCCACCGGCAGCCGGTTGAAGGCCAGCGCTCCGGCCAGCACAAAAAGCACCATCAGCGCCATCGCTATGGGCCGGTGTTTGAGAACGTATTTGGTGAGCGTGCCCATGACGTTTTAGTGTTCGGACTTCTCAGCTCCAGCGTTCGCAGTGCTGGTGTTTGCATCCAGCAGGCTCTCCAGGACCAGCGCTCCTTCGGACACCACCGCCTCGTCGGCCTTGAGCCCCTTGCTCACAAAGACCTGCCCCGCATCTTCGGCGTCCGTCACCACCTGCCGCATTTCAAAACGGCTGTCTGAAATGCGGACAAACACACACGGCTTCCCGTCACGCAAAAACACCGACTTGATCGGCACCTGCGGCATCTTCGGCACATGGGTGATGATGTCCACGTTCACATACATCTGCGCCTTCAGCAGCTTCTCGGGATTCGAAACCGTGCCTTTGGCCACCACCGTACGGGTGTCCGGATTCAGCGACTGCCCGATCACCGTCAGCACCCCTGGAAACGCCTTGTCCCCGTACGCACGCGAACGAATCTCCAGCTTCTGCCCGATCTGCAGATTGGACAAATCTTGCTCGCTCACATCCACATGCACCCACAGCGACTCCGGATCTGAAATCACAAACATCGGCGCCGCCACCACCGCCATCCCCGCCAGCATCGCATCCGATCTCACTTCCTGCCCCGGCTGCACATTGCGGTCCACGATGACGCCATCCATCGGTGCCTTGAGAGCAAACGCCCCGTCCACATACCCGCCTTTCCCTCCCCAGACAGCCAGCCTTTCCACAGCCCGGTCTCGCTCAGACTGCGCGTCGCGGTAGGCATTCTCGGCGGAGTCGAGCTCCTTTTGCGGCAGCACACCTTGCTTCAGCAGATCCCTCGTACGCTCCAGCACACGCTTGGCCAGCGCCAGGTCGGCTTCAGATTTGGCAGCATCCGCCTGCGCCTGGCCGAAATCCGGCGAGGTGATCCGGGCCAGTTCATCACCCAGCTTCACCTTCTGCCCGCGTGCGCCTTTGATGCTTGCCACACGCCCTGCCAGCGGAGAGAAGACGTTGGTCGTCACATCCTCGTTCCACACCAGCTTGCCAGTCAGGTGCAGCACCACAGTGTCTCTCTCTTTCACCGGCTGCACTGCCAGCGCCTTGAGCTGCGGATCCCCCGGTGTGAAGATCAGGTCGTTCTTTTCCACCCTCACGGGATAAGGATCCGTTTCAACGACTGCTGCCGGTTTGCAGGCGGCGACAAACAGCGCCAATAGCCATGAGTATCTGACGATTTGCATGAGAGGTGAGGTGGGGGTCAAAAATGTACGATCCAGATGCCTGCTGCACGGTGCAGCTCGATGACCGCGCGGGCATGGTCGCTTTGGGCGGTGTAGAAACTCATCCAGACCTCATTCGCTTTGCGCTGCGCATCCAGCAGCTCCAGCAGAGAGGAGCCGCCGCGCTTGTAGCTGACCACTCGCTTCTCCAGCGCCGAGTCCACGTCCTTCAGCACACCCGCTTTGTAGAGGTCCACGCGCTCCCGCGCCATTCCATAAAGGGAAAGCGCCTGCCTCACATCCACCCCGGCCTGCACCTCGGCATTTTCCAGATTCATCTGCGCCTGTTGCGCCATGGCCTGGGAGGCGGCTATGCCGCTCTTGTTCCGGTTCCAGATTGGCAGCGGGATCGAGAACAGCACCCCGCCCATGTTGTAAATGGGCTGCGGAGAGACATTATTGTAGGATGGCGTGCTCTGCTGCCAGATCGCTCCGATGGTGACATCCGGCACACGCTTGGCCTTCTCCAGATTGATGCCTGCCTGCGCTGCATCTCGCAGATAACGCATGGCGATCAGGTCCGGCCGGTTTTTGATGGCGCTGGACAGCAGCTTGAAGAGATCCGTGTTCTGCGGCGAAACATCCAGCGTGCCTGCTGGCTGCCAGTGGATGCCTGCAAATTGCGGCCCCAAAAATGCATTCAGCCCCAGCTCGGCGTTCGTGGCCTGGGCCTGCGCATCCAGCAGCTCAGCCTCAAACTGGCGCACTTCCACTCTCGTCTGCAGCAGGTCCACATCGCTGATGTCCCCCGCCTTCTGCCGTTCCTGCTGCGCCTGCAGAAGCTCCCTCAGCAAAGTGGCGGTACGTTGAAATTGGGACGCCACCAGCCCCATGGAAATCGCATCTGCATAGGCTGCCGAGGCATCCAGGCGCAGATTCTGCAGGAATGCCTGCAGCGAGGCTGAAGTCGCTGCATAATTCTTCCGGGCCACCAGCCAGCGCTTGGTCCGTTTGCCCCCCGTTTCAAACGTCTGCGAGATGCTTGTCTGATAGTACCCCGGCAGGGATTGCGACCCCATGTGCGTCAGGTCTTTCCCGTTGTTAAATTGCAGCACCGGATTCTGAAAAACCTTCGCAGCCGCAATGGCTGTCTCGGCAATCGTCACATTGTAACGCTGCGCCGCGTAGCCAAGATTTGAAGCTGCCACCTTCGCCAGGTAATCCTCCAGCTTGATAGGCGTGCGTTTGGTGGATGTCTTGCTCAGTTCGGCAAGCCGCTCCTGTGATGGTCCTTCCGTTTCCGGCTGCTCTGGCGTCAGTGGCTTGTCTGTAGCCACTGCATGTACCTTCAGCAGCAAGACAAACAGCAGGCAGTGCGGTCGTATTTTCATTCTTTGTAGCGTTTTCAATGACACCTGTTTAGGAATATGCCATGCCATTTCTCACTGGCAATCTTTCTCGCTCCTCGCCCATCAAAACCTCCGGTGCCCTCCCCGATCTCTCGAAAGGTCATTCCAAAAGTATTCCGGCTCCTTTCATCAGAACACGTCAGCCTGATAGTGCGCGTCATGGACTAGTGATTATTTCATCTCAGCATATCAGGCGAAATCCGCTTCGTGAATCCAAAAACGCCCCTGCAGCCCACGTCATGGTGCGGCAGCTCGTTATGGATCCAGGAGTTGTATTCGGCCTGAGCTCTTCAGACATGCCCCGTCAGTTCATTTCTTGCAGGGCTGGGCTGTTGAACAAATTTATTTCAATTGTTTCCGGAGTCCTTCATTGCTGATGGCTTCTCCAAGCACGGTGTCGCCATTCACCACCTGCACATGAAAGCCGTGGTACCTATGTCCGGACTCCTCAACCGTTTTGGTCGACCTTCTGCCGGAGCTTTCTGTGTGCATCGGCGTATAGACGAACGACACTTTGGGAGTCGCGACGTCAACAGCACGTCCGTTGGCATCCACGTTTATTTTCATTTCACCTGATTTCTCCACCACGATTGTGTCAGTGCCTCGACGGAGGTTCGCGGCAAAAAGCGTCCACTTTAAGGTCGCCCCCTCCAGCTTCGTGCCGCTTGGGTTGGTGACGCGCACATTAAGCCAGTAGGCCCGTGTGACTTCCGCCTTCTTTTTGTCGGCAGTCTTGTTTTCACTGGCGGCTTTGACGTTGAGAGTGACGGATCCGGCAGAAGCCACACTGGCAAACAGCAGGCTGAACAAGATGGCCAAGTAATTTTTCATGAGATGAGGAGGTATGTAGGTGATTGAAAATGAGGTTTGCGGAAAAATAGCTGCTCAGCTTGATCGAGCCCTTTACAGCCGAAACTATGCCGGAAAACAGCCTCCTCCTCAGCAACACTCCACACACAGCCACCGGTGCCTGCGAACATGCAGGCAAGCTTCCACCGTTACAGGCTCTTGAAATGATCGGCTCACTTCCACCGTCCCCAAACGCTCCGGAGCCTGCTGTCCGGTAATACCCCAGAAGCATGCGTCTTGCGGAGCACTTTCGCGCTGTGCCTCAGGCTCCAGCTCGGCATCCACGTTGTCATCCACTGTGCATGCCAGTGGCGCAGCTCCTCCGGCATGTCCAACGCCGCGCGCAGAACACAGCTCCACACCCAGCGTGAGCAGGATCAGGACGGCTAAAATGTTCAGACAGCGGCGCATCAATAAGTCGAATTACCCAGTTCAACGATGCCTTGTCATGGCAGCTATCACAAGCTTTTGATTCTTTCTTTAATCACTGTGCGCCAGTCCTTTATGCTCGATAGGCTTATGACAGTCCAGCCAGCTTTCGCTTCAGTTTTCGCATCAGCACCGTGTTCCCTTCCAGCTCCTCCATCAGCAGGGTTAGCACATCCAGAGTCTGGCGGCTGATGTGGTGCTCCATCCCTTCGACATCTTCGTGCACTGTCTTCGGATCCAGTCCAAAACCGGCCAGCAGTCGCGTCAGCACCTCATGCCTCCGCGCGATGTCAGCCCCCACCTTGCCCCCCTCTTCCGTCAGGATCACACCCCGGTAGCGCTCGTACACCACAAAGCCTTCCGCATCCAGCTTCTGGATCATGTTCGTCACGCTCGCCTGTGAGACGCCCAGATTCTTGGCGATGTCCACCACCCGGGCATAACCCTTCGCGATGATGAGATTGTGAATCTGCTCGAGGTAGTCCTCGATGGCTGGGGAGCCCAGGTGGCTGGTGTGTTCCTTGCGTTTGGCTGGCATGAGCACCGTCAAAATGGATCACCCTTCGCGGTCTTCAACGAAGAAACCTGTTTTCGCCCTTGCAAAGAAAGTTAGTCATGACTAACTCAGTTCACAGTGGCTAAAAAAATTATCACCCTCTTATTTGCTGCCGTCAGCCCTTGGGGCATGGCGGACGACTGGATCGCGATGGAGCGCAAAAACACCCGCCCCCTCAGCACCGACCGCCCCGACCAGACCGAATCCGCCCAAACCGTCCCCAAAGGCTGGTTCCAGGTCGAGAGCAACCTCATCTCCTTCAGCCGCACCCGCCAGGCTGGCGAACGCTCTGACGACACCTCTTTCTGCGACTTCATTTTCAAATACGGCGTCACCCACAACACTGACCTCCAGGTCGGCTGGGCACCCCGCCTGCTCCATCGCAGCCAGGACGCCCAGAGCGTCCTCATCGGCAAAAACAACGGCAGCGGAGACTTGTACCTCCGCATGAAAACCAATCTCGTGGGCAACGACGAGGGGCCCTACGCCATCGCCCTCCTGCCCTGGGTCAAAGCCCCCACCGCCACCAAAGGATTGGGGAATGACTGCTGGGAATACGGCCTCACCATCAATCAGGAGCTCGACATCGGCGGCGGCTGGGAGCTCGGCTCCAGCATCTTCCTCTCCATGGCCGTCACCGACCACCAGACACGCTATTTCGAGCCCGCCTTCACCATCGCCATCGGTCGTGATCTCACTGAAAAAATCGGCTTCTACGTGGAGACCTACCAGGGCTGGCTCACCGACGAAGGCCGCTTCTTGCAGTCCTCCCTCGACGGCGGATTCACCTATCTCGTTACACCAGATCTCAAATTCGACATCGGCATCAACTGGTACTACAACGCCCAGGAGGCCATCAATCCCTTTGTCGGCGTCTCTTTCCGCTTCTAATTCTCTCGACTCCCATGGAAAACACCCCCGAAACCGGCTGGCGCTCACGCGGAGACAATTCTCTGCCCGAGGTCTTTCGCTCCGTCCCCGTCCCGCAGGGAGGCAGCTTCTGGCGCAAGATGCTCGCCTACGCAGGCCCCGGCTTCCTCGTCTCTGTCGGCTACATGGACCCCGGAAACTGGGCCACTGACCTCGCAGGTGGTGCGCGCTACGGCTACACCCTGCTCTCGGTCATCCTGATCTCCAATCTCATCGCCATCCTGCTCCAGCACCTCTGCGTCAAGCTCGGCGTCGTCACCGGGCGCGATCTCGCCCAGGCCTGCCGGGACCACTACCCCCGTCCCGTCGTCTGGGGCCTCTGGATCTTGTGCGAGGCCGCCATCGCCGCCTGCGATCTCGCCGAGGTCGTCGGCTCCGCCATCGGCCTCCAGCTCCTCTTCGGCATCCCCCTTGTCTGGGGCTGCGTCATCACCACGCTCGATGTCATGATCGTGCTGCTCCTGCAAAATCGTGGCTTCCGCTACGTCGAGGCGCTCGTCATCACCCTCATCCTCACCATCGGCGGCTGCTTCGCCGCCGAGATGGTGTTTGCCAAGCCGGACCTCGCAGGCATCGCCGGCGGCTTTGTGCCTTCTGCCGAGATCTTCAAAAACCGCGAGATGCTATTCGTCGCCATCGGCATCCTTGGCGCCACCGTCATGCCTCACAATCTCTACCTGCACAGCTCCATCGTGCAGACCCGCAACTTCGCCCGCGACGACGCCGGCAAGTCCGAGGCCATCAAGTTCGCCACCATCGACTCCACCTTCGCTCTCATGTTTGCGCTGTTCATCAATGGCGGCATCCTCATCGTCGCCGCCGCCGCCTTCCACACCAGCGGGCACAAGGAGGTCGCTGAAATCCAGGAGGCCTACGAGCTCCTCAGCCCGGTGCTCGGTGTCGGCGCAGCCAGCACCCTCTTTGCCGTCGCACTCCTCGCCAGCGGGCAAAACTCCACCCTCACCGGCACACTCGCCGGTCAGATCGTTATGGAGGGCTTCCTCAATATCCGCCTCAAGCCCTGGCTGCGCCGCCTGATCACCCGCCTCATCGCCGTGGTCCCTGCTGTCTGCATCATCGGCTACTATGGCGAGGGAAAAACCACCGACCTCCTCATCTGGAGTCAGGTCATCCTCTCCATGCAGCTCAGCTTTGCTGTCGTCCCCCTGCTCTGCTTCACCGACGAAAAGGCCAAAATGGGCCGCTTTTCCAACCCGCTCTGGGTCAGGCTCCTCGCCTGGGCCAGCGCCGTCGTCATCATCATTCTGAACTTCAAGCTCCTCTTCGACTTCTTCGCCCCTCAGTCCTGGATCAACGCCCTCGGAATCTAACGCCATGTACCAGAAAATCCTCGTCGCCCTGGACGCCAGCGCCTCCGATCAGGAGCTCCTGCCCGCCATCACCCGGCTCGCCACCCTCATGCAGAGCCAGCTCCTCCTCGTCCACGTCGCCGACGGCTGGGCTGCTCGCAACTTCGACCAGCTCAAACTCGCCGAATCTGAGGAGATGAAACAGGACCTCAGCTACCTCGAAACCACCGCCGAAAAACTCCGCGCCGAATCCGGCCTGACAGTCCATTTCCGCCTCGTCCTCGGAGAGCCCCCCGATCAGATCCTCAAAGTCGCCGCCGAAGAGCGCATCGACCTCATCGCCCTCGCCTCCCACGGCCACCGCCTCATCGGCGACATCATCCACGGCAGCACCATCGATGCCGTCCGCCACAAAGCCACCGTCCCCCTCTTCGTCGTCCCGCCCAAGCGCACACCTTGACGAACACGCCCCCTCCCGCCATATCAGGGGCTCCTATGCGCATCCTTTCAGGCCTTCAACCCAGCGGCAGACTCCACATCGGCAATTTCTTCGGCATGATGGAGCCGGCCCTCAAGCTCCAGCACGAAGGCGACGCCTACTACTTCATCGCAGACTACCACTCCCTCACCTCCGTCCACGACGGCAAGGCCCTCCGCAGCTATGTCCGCGAGCTCGCCGTCGACTTCCTCGCCTGCGGCCTCGATCCCGAGAAGTGCGTCTTCTTCCGCCAGAGCGATGTCCCCGAGCACTGCGAGCTCTCCTGGATCCTCAGCACCGTCACCCCCATGGGCCTGCTGGAGCGCTGCCACAGCTACAAGGACAAAATCGCTCGCGGCATCCACGCCTCCCACGGCCTCTTCGCCTACCCCGTCCTCATGGCGGCAGACATCCTCATCTATGACAGCGATGTCGTCCCTGTCGGCAAGGACCAGAAGCAGCACGTCGAAGTCACCCGCGACATCGCCATCAAGATGAACGAAACCTTTGGCGAGGGCCTCTTCAAGCTTCCCCAGCCGCGCATTCAGGAGACCACCGCTGTCGTCCCCGGACTCGATGGTCAGAAGATGAGCAAGAGCTACGACAACACCATCCCGCTCTTCGAAGAACCCGGCCCGCTCAAAAAGAAGATCATGGGCATCAAGACCGACTCCACTCCTGTGGAGGCACCCAAGCCCGTCGAAGGCAGCAGCATCCTCGCCCTCTACAAGCTCGTCGCCTCACAGTCTGACTACGACACCATGGTCGCCGACCACCTCAACGGCGGCGTCGGCTACGGCGACTTCAAAAAGCGCCTCCTCCAGGGCGTCACCGACTACTTTGCCCCCTTCCGCGCCCGCCGCGATGAAATCGTCGCCGACAAAGGCTACGTGGACAAGGTTCTCGCCGAAGGCGCTGAGAAAGCCCGCGCCGTCGCGCGCAAGACTCTCAGTCGTGTGCGCGATGCGGTGGGCCTGGGATGAGGTCCATTGAGGATCAACGCACAGCAAGACGAGCCTCCAACCGCTCCCGCACCATGGAGCGCCACTCCGCGCGATTTCTGAGAAAATCATCGGTGTGGTGACGTGCCGGATCCAGGCTGATCCTGCTCAGCTCCTGTTTGCGATGAATTTTCAACCAAGGCGGCAGCGCTGAGAGGCGGAAAGCCAGGCTGTCTGCCTCCACCACCACCACGGGGACTCCCAAACCCACGCAGGGCATGGCCACATGCAGCCGGTTCGTGATGACGAGGGCCGCCGAGCGCAGGACACGGAGCCGCCGCTGCAGTGCGGCAAACCGCGCTGCCGCGTCCCGATAATCTCCGGGACGCACTCGATTGGTCAGACACAAAAACTGCCGGCTTGAAGTCCCAAAGGGCGGCAAGTGTTTGGGATTCACATCCACAAGCACAACCGGTCCATCCGGGTCGTAGGGTGTCGCAGGCCTGCCCGGTGCATCGAAATCCCTTTCCAGCAAGCAGCTAGGACAAGAGCTGAAATAGTGCTCCAGGCCACGGTTTTTGCACCATTTGACCGAGTGCAGGTCCCGGCACCCCACAGGCCCGCTGGCACGAAAATGAGCGATGGATTCCTCAGTGTTTGGGACGTTTGACGCGCAGAGGGCCACATAGCGGGTTCGTATGTTGGGCGGAGGCGGAAAGGCCAGTTTTCCCGAGCGACTGGCGCAAAGAAAAAAACCGTTGGCCACGAGATCGACCGGTCCCTCATTCGCATAGTCGGAAAACTGATCCCGGTCGATCCACAGGTCCGGCTTGCCGAGCAAATGGGGCTGAGACAACGACAACGACTGCACATCGTCACCGATGTTTCCCGTGCGATAAGTCAGGAGGGCGGTTTTTTTTGGAGCATTCATGATCTGGTGAGTGGCAATGGATTCTCGTTTGACAAGAGCGGCAGAAACCTAGTGTCGTCTTCGTCCCGCTCCATGTGATGGCCGTGGCTTTCCGCCAATGGATGTGCCGCAGCACGAGCACCGGCCCAGCCAAGACAGCCGCCTGGTTTGAGCTTGGGCCGCCACCGCTGGAAGGCTGCCGCCATGGATTCGCCTTCTGGAGGTGAGTCGATGAAAACCACATCCATGCTGTTGTCGGGGACCGCGCCCGAGGCCTCCACCGGATGAACTGGCAATATCACTCTCCGCTCCGCTGCAAAGTCCGTCGCCTCTGCCACTCGATCTCGATTGTTCATGCCCGTCGCAAGGCTCAAATGCAGCCGGGGTGCGTGAGCAAGCCATTCGCCCGATATTGTGCCATCCCTATCCCCAACGACTACACCATCCACCCTCTGGCCGAGAGGGTGCCGCTTCAAAATAGCTGTCGCTTTTTTCAGCGCGCGCGGGGACCCACATTCAGGGTCGGGAAACGCCAACCGGTCCGATTCACTGCCGCAGTGCAGCCCAAAGGGCCACACGCCGTCCGGCATTTTCATGCAGCGTTGGAACAATGCCGGCAGCTCCGCATCGCCCGCCCGAACCAATTCCAGCCGGACGTCCTTGTTGTGGGTGCCTTGAAACCAATGATTCGGGGACAGGTGAAACAAATCCGGCCGCTCCATTCCCGTCATGGTGAACAGTGCCGGTCCCGCGTTGTAGTATTTCGACCATTGCCATCCTGACTTTGGCTCCACGAAAAAAGGATTTCCGAGTTCAAAGGTGTGTGTCTCCAGCCGCCGGATCAGCTCCGCCACCGCCGGTCCCCCGGCCGCTTCCGCGAACAGGGCGTTGTTGGACCAGCCTTTTCCTGTGCCCAAGGCCAGAAACCGATAGTGCCGCAACTCGTCGAAGGAACGAAATGCCCACACATCCGTGTCGAGATAGAAGCCACCCAGTCGATGAATCAACCACAGCCGGACCCAGTCCGAGCGGCCTGCGTGGCTTTTCAGCGAAAGCAGGTGGCGATGCCAGCGCTCAGGCAAGTCCAGCGGAACCGTCCGGTGCACCATCACCTCCCAGTTCGGATGCAGCCGCCGGAACCGCCCGACAAACTCGTCCACAAACCGGGGCAGAGGCCCGCCCAACCAAACGAAATGAGCGATCGCTGGAATCTGGGGGGCTTTCTCCCAAAACTTGTTGTGCGGAGATGGTTGGGTGGGGGAGGTCATTTGGGAATACTCGAAGTGGAAGTTCGTCAACGTCGGTCAATCGCCGGCAGATCACACCATGGCGGGCTCGCTCGACTGGATCGGGTGGTGGAGTTGCACCTCACGGGCACGCCATCTTTCAGTTCTGGGCACAGGTTGCTTTGACTGAGGTGGCAGCGGCAGTTTCAGCTATTTTCGTTATCGTTGCGGTCTTCAGCTGAGAGATGGCTGACTTCGCCGCTTCTGCCTGAGGCGCATCCAGATACCGTACCACACCTCCGGCGAAGTACAGTTCGATGGCCCGGATCACATCATCCACCGTCACCAGGTCCAGGCATTGGGGCAGGTAATCGGTCAGCACTCGGTTCGGTGCCTCTGGCAGGGCATGCGGAGGCAGAGGTTCATTGGATTTGCGGCGAAAGCTTTTGGCGGGATCATGCAGATGCACCACATGCGTGCAGAGCTTGTCAGGAGCGTCCTTGGGATCGTTATCGCCAAGCGGCACCACCCGGCCTTTCCAGCAGCCGCCTTGATCACAGCAGGGCAGCATGCCGTTGCGGTGCAGATATTGATGATGCGGATAGGCTTCCCACTGAGCAGGCTCACGCCCGCCCGCCACCACCACGCAGGGCCGGTTCTTCGGCATCCCCTTTCTCACTGGAACTGCTGCGGCTAGGTGCATGTGCAGCGTCACCGGACACAGCACACCCTGCGCATGATGCATCAATCGGACCATCTGCCTTAGATTCGTTTTTCCCATGAGGTTCAACACACCACGCAAGGGCGGGTGATGGTGGTGCTTCTCTCCCACCTGAACAAACAGGATGCGTCCCGCAAAATGATCCACGACCTGCTGATAGCGTTCATTGGGCCACCACTTGGCAGTGAAATCGAATTTGCCACCCGCTCCCACTATCCAGAACGGCACCGGCATCCGTGTGATTTCCTGCACCTGGCTCATCCACTTCTGTTCTGGCTCCGAAAGGTGAATGTCCCCCTTGAAGTCCGTGGGCTCGATCTTCACGCCCAGTTTGTCCCCCAGGTCTTGAATGAAGCCATGAATGAAATGGTGGGGCGTTCGATTGCTGCGATGAATGAGCGGATAGGCACAAAGAATGTCCTCGACTTCTGCATCGGCTGCAGGCTGTTGGCTGACGAACGGATTGTTGTCCCAAAGAGAGCCTGCGGAAGTTTGCACCGAAGTTTGAAACTTGTCTGGATGACTGCGGTGCAGGTCCCGCACGGCAGCCGTCAGCATGACAACATCGCCAGGAGAGAGTTTGTTGAGCAATCGCAACCGTTTCACAAGGTGTCAAAGTAGATGCCAAAGAGTACGCCCCCCTTCTTCAGGGGATCTATAATTATGTTGCAGACGGATGTCATTTTTTCGAAACCGACAAGCTCACGGAATCAATTTAACACTCAATCTCAAATTTTTTCCCACCATAACCACATACCCACCCAAGGCATCCCGTTTCTTCGCCAGTTCTTTCAAAAGATCCCTCAGGGTTCCTTTGAATGAAAAATTGGTGAGCTTGCAATCGATCTTTGACGAGTCAATAATTGGGACACCCAGAGAAAAAGTTTTATCTAGTTCAATGCTAGTCCCGGGCAAATTTAATCCTTGAAGCAACCCACTGGCGGTTCCATTGAATTTAACAATCTCCACATCTGCATTGAATATTCTTCGCTCATTGTCCAACAGGTCCTTCTGAACAATTAGTATTTCATTTTTGGCAGGGATGGTAATGTCGGCATTTTTAATGGCCATTTTCAAAGCCTTAATGAAATCGGGTGGTGCGTTGCTTGTATCGATCAAATTAGCCAACATCATTAAACGAATATTATTCTGATTAAGGAGTGAGTGCTCCAATCCCACCACACGATTTTCGATGTATAAATGATTTTTAGTGATGGCCGAAATCTTATTCGTGTGCAAGCCCTCGAATACTTGAGCACGCACCATAGTGGGAGAGACAATGAAAGTTAATATGGCGCAAGCCAAAGCAGTGTTTTTCATGGCCAGTTAATCTGAAGGGTTTCCGCATCTTTTAACAACAAGTCACGGGTTCCAGCATCTAACTCCCAGGTGTCGTCAATTTTTATTCTAATTGTCCTTGTCTTATGCCCTGATGATGGCCCTGATGGCTGCGTATTAAGCCACTGATTAATCGTGTTCTGATTATCAGTTGGATTCTCTGAATAAGGAGGATTAGGCGCAGGAGCTCCTAGGCCAACTGGATCTGAATATTGGCCTAATGTCGAAAGATTTTGATTGATCGAAGTAAAGCCACCTTGATCGAGTGATTCGGTCACTGCAGCCCCACTATACCCACGAAGATCCTCTCCAAATTGATCCTTGATTTGAACAACCAAAGTGGTCATTGCGAAAACGGACAAGAATTTTTTAGGAGGATTAACGCCCTGCATCGGCGGAGTAGTTGTACTATTCTGAGCAAGGGGGGTTGCCTGAACATTAAACTCTTGATTTAATGGTCTAGGCGATCCTACTGCCGCAGGTATAACCACAGTCAGGGTCTTGGTGGCGGTGATGCCTTCGCATATAGCTTCTAAGGTAACATCAGCCTCAGTACTGCTCGCCGTAGTCCCTGTAACTTTAAACTTAGCGCTCGATTCGGAGATGACACCTAGAGCTTCAATGGTGACTTTATCTGCTCCCTGAGTAGCTGATAATTGGATATTATTGGGATTGCCATTATTCGTCGTAACTGTCACCTCCTTTGACCGGTCGGCTTGGGGTGTAGTCACTCCAATACGACTCGGTCCTTCAATGGAAAGAGCGCTTGATGTGCTTTCACTACTGCTGCTGATACTTGAACTGCCATGGGATGTCTCCGAAGAATGCGATGACGACGAACTGGAGCTTTGCACCGATGCCGATGACATGCTGGAGGACTCCTCGCTGCTGCTCTGCCCGCTGCTGCTCTGCCCGCTGCTTTCGCTGGACAGGCATTGGTAGCGATCTTGGAGATAGCCCTCCACCTGCTGGCGTTCGCTGTCTCCCAGAGCACGATTGTAGAACAGCACCTCCGCGACCCGCCCCACAAATCCTCCCGAACCCGTGCCACCGATGAGCTTCGGCAACCAGACCATGTAAGCAGGCGTGCTGCTGTCCTGCGCCACCAGCTGCCCCTGCCAGTAGATCCGCGCCTGCTTGTTGTCGTAGATAACGGTAAGCGGGCACAGGCAGCCCTGGACCGAGGCCGAAAGGCGCGTCGAGCCGCTGCCGCCGGGTTCTGACAGAGTCACCTGCCCCATGCTGGCGGCCACCGCAGCCACTGCGCCGGTCTGGCTGCTGTCCGGTGCGAACAGGCTGCCCGGCTCCCACAGCAAGTCCGAACAGGCCGCCACCACCAGCGTGAAGCTGTTGGCCCCCAGTTCTCCGGCGAGCTCCAGCAGCAGCCCTTCTGCACCGGTGAACACCACCGCCGGCTGCACCCCAAAACTCGCCGCCTGCCATCCCGGCGCTGCATAGGTGGCCCACACCGCATCCGGCAGGCAGCCGTCCGCGCCGCCCCAGATCGTCACTTGGTTGTTCACGTTCAGACTCACGTTCGTATCCGCGCGCTGCCACGCCACCAGTCCGTCCGTCACCGGCACCGGGTCCGGTGGCAGCACCGGGCTGCATGAGGAGGAGGGCTCCATGCTCGAATGCATGGAGCTCTGCTCACTGCTCCTTGCTGAAGACCACGAACTCTCCTGCGAGGAGGACTGCGCGCTGGACTGTGCGGAACTCTGCCAGCTCGACTGCTGTGAACTCCACTCGCTGCTCTGCTCCGAACTCCATTGGCTCGACTGCTGTGACGACCAGGACGAGACCTCGCTCGACGCACTGCTGGAAGAGCTCTGGCAGCCGTAGCGGTTTTGCACATACTGCTCCACCAACTCGCGCTCATAATCTGAGAGCGCCCGGTTGTAAAAAAGCACCTCCGCCACCTCGCCCACGAAGCCCGCAGTAGGATCGTTGTTGATCCAACCGCCAAGATTGTGTGGAATGAAAACATCATACCAGGGCGCCGCACTGTCTTGGGCAACCAAGGCACCGCTGACATACAACGCCGCCTGCTTGTTCTCATACCGCACTACAAGCGGGCACAGGCATCCGGCCATCCACGCCTCCAGACGGGGGCTGCTGACATACTCCAACTCATACAAACCCAGGCTCTGCGTGCCTGCCGAAACATCCGCATTTGCACTGCCGACGCCACCGTCGTCAGAGAGCAGCATCCGCTGCCCGGCCACCCCGCTGCCATTCCACACACGTTCTGCCTCCGGTCGGGCCACCACGAACAGGGTGAAGTTGTTAACTCCCAGCGCTCCCGACTGCAGGGTCAACTGCTGCATCTGCCCTTCAGTGAACTCAAGCCCTGGCCACGTCCCAAATGAATTTTCAACGATCTGCGGCCCCAGGGTGCCCGCACGCACCATGTCCGGCAGACAGTGGCACACCGGACCCCAGGTGCTAATCCCGTCAAAATCCTGGTTCACGTTCAAATCCGAACGCTGCCATGCCACCAGCCCCTCCGTCACCGGCACCGGGTCTGACGGCATCTCACAACTGCATGACGAGGAGGACGACGACGACTCCGCACTCGACTGCTCCGAGCTTTGCGCGCTGGACTGCTCGCTGCTCCACGCCGAGGACCACGAGCTTTCCTGCGAGGACCACGAACTCTCCTGCGAGGACGACTGCTCACTGGACTGCTCTGAGCTTCGCTCCGAGCTGCTGCTCGAGCTTTGCTCCGAACTCCATTCGCTGCTCCATTGCGAAGACCACGACGACATCTCGCTCGACGCGCTGCTGGAAGACGACGGCCCGCAGGCATACTTGTTCTGCACATACTGCTCCACCTGGTGCCGTTCCCACTCGCTCAGCGCACGGTTGTAGATCAGCACCTCCGCGATGTCCCCCGCAAACCCGCCTATGCCCCCTCCCGGCCCGCCGATCCCATGCGGCGCGTTCACCGGCTGAGATGGCGTGCTCTCATCACTGATCACATTGTCTCCCGTCAGCCAGACGCTCAGCGCCTGGTTCTCATAGCGCACCACCAGCGGGCAGAAACAAGCGGCGTCCGCCTCGGCCTCCGCACGCGGATAACCGCTGGCTCCAAACTCATACACCCCCACCCCGTTCCACCCTACCGACACCGCCGCATGCGTCAGCGTCTCTGAGCCGTCCTGATAAAACACCATCTTCTGCCCCGGCAGCCCCTCCCCGCCCTGCTGGCGCTGATCCAGGCTGCGGCCCACCACGACCAATGTGAAGCTGTTTTGCGCGATCACCCCCATTTCCAGAAACAGCCCCTGTGCCCCTTCAAAACGCAGCACCGGGTAGCCGTTGATCTGGTCCTCCAGCCACTGCGGCCGGGACGATCCAATCGCCGCAGCCCGCACACCTTCAATGTCCGCCGCCCCCCACGACACCACCGTGCCATCCAACTGAAAGTCAACGTTCGTGTCCGAGCACAACCACACACTTAAACCGTCGGTAACAGGAGGAAAAGCAGGCATAATAGAATGATGATGAGGAGTTTGACAAAGCAAATGTACTTGACGCGGAATGAAGTGACCCGCAGCGTTTGCGCCGATGATGCGCTTCAAGCGCTGTTACACGATTGAACAGGAGAGAATGAAAACATTCTCTCCAAGAGGGAAGCGGGAGCTTCTGGAGGCGGGCAGTCTGAAGGCTGCTTGCCCCTTGCTGCAGTCGGCGGGAACGACATGACCGCCTGATTTTTCGACCCGTAAGACAATGCGGCCATTCTAACGAACTGAGAGCCAATGGGATGTTGTAAAACGGAGCTCATGATTTCGGACATTTTCCAACATCTTACATTAATAACTCCAATTAACTCAACATAATACTTAATTTTGTTTTTTATTCTTAATATCATATTAAGAATACACCTATGAATGAATGCCGTTGACGATCATTCCATGTTTTTAACCTCGGGCATGCTACAGACCACCTTGCAGGTGAAAAGGCTTGATGAGCGCAAACGAAACTGAACTCGTCCGCGCTGTCGCGCGCGAGACTTTCAGTTGTGTGCGCGATGCGCTGGACGAGGGCGGATTTCCCTACCGTTTTCTTTTCTGCTGCGCACGCTTGTGACCGTGTCCCGGCTTGCGCGGCGGTGCGGCAGGCCGTTTGGAATCACGACTCTGCGGCCCGCGCCGATCCCGCCGATCTGAGTCTTCGGCATGCTTCGGCTTGCCGCGCTGCGGCACGGGCATGAAATCCACCTGCTTCTTGATGCTGTCCACCTTGTAGATCTGCACGGCGACGTGGTCGCCGACTTTGAAGACGCGGCGTGTATGACGCCCCGTGATCTGACGTGCGGAGGGATCAAACACATAGAAGTCGTCCTGGATCGCGGAGAGCGGCACGCCACCGCTGAGGCCGAGGTCCGGCACATCGACAAAGAAACCGAAATTCCTCACATCGGTGACAAGCGCGTCATAAGGCTGCGGCTTTTTCGAGACAAGCTGAGCCTTCAGGTAGGCGTAGAGTTTGACCTCCTTGCTGTCGCGTTCAGCATCCGCCGAGTTCTTTTCGGTCGTGCTGATGTGATCTGCGATCTGCCTGGCGACGCCCGCCTGCAGCTCGACTTTGTCGAACAAGGAACGATGCACGACGAGATCGGCGTAACGGCGGATGGGCGAGGTGAAATGCGTGTACTTTGTCTTGGCGAGACCGTAATGACCGAGCGGCTCCACGGCATACCGCGCCCGCATCATTGAGCGCAGGAAACCAATCTTCAATGCCGGGCCAATCGGCAGCGTATCTAGGCGGCTGAGAAGCTTCTGCACCTCCGGGCGATGCGTGAGGTTTCCGCAGGGCACGCGGTGGCTCAGCACGTCTTCACGATAATCATTGAGCCGCTTTTCCTTCGGTGACTCGTGGACACGGTACACGGACGGACGGTTCAGCCCCATGAGACGGCCTGCGACGGCCTCGTTGGCCAGCAGCATGTATTCCTCGATCAACTGGTGCGAGACATCGTTTTCGATGCGTTCGATGCGCAGCACCTTGCCGTGTTCATCCAGACGGATCTTGTTCTCAGGGAAGTCGAGATCCAGCGAGCCATTCTTGAAACGCAGGTGGCGGACCTTCTGCGCCATCGCATGGGCATCGTGCAGCATCTGCTCGGTTTCATTGTTCGGCGGTGCCTGCAGCACGGAAAACGCCTCCTTGTAGGTAAAGCGTCTCTTCGAGCGGATCACGGCGGAGTAAAACTTCGCATTCACCACCTCTCCGTGCTTGGACATCACAAACTCCACGCACTTCGTCAGGCGGTCCACGTTCGGCTTCAGGGAGCACAGCTCGTTGCTCAGTGCCTCCGGCAGCATCGGGATCACACGATCCACCAGGTAGGTCGAGTTTCCACGCTTGCTCGCTTCCACATCCAGTGCGCTGCCCGGCTTCACATAGTGGGACACATCCGCGATGTGCACCCACAGCCTCCACTGCTCACCTTCCTGCTTCATGCAGATGGCGTCATCAAAATCCTTCGCGTCATCCGGGTCGATGGTCACCACGTTGTGCGGGCGGCAGTCCACACGCCCGGCGCACTCCTGCGCGCTCGGTTGGTTGTCAGGGCGCGATTTCGCAATCGCATGCGCCTCATGCAGCACATTCTTGGGGAAGTGCAGCGGCAGGTCGTAGTTCCGCAGCACGGAGAGCATGTCCACACCCTCCTCATCTGGCGGTCCCAGCACCTCGATCACCTCGCCCTCAGGAGCCACTTTCCCACTGCCCCATTGCGTGATCTCCACCACCACCTTGTCACCCATGTTGGCCCTGCGGCCCACATCACGCGGCTCAGGCACATAGATCACTCCCGGCAGGCGCGGATCATCCGGCGTCACGTGCAGAAACTGCTTCGTACGCTGCAGCGTTCCCACCACCTGCGTACGTCTGCGCTCCAAAATGCGCACCACGCTTCCGCTTCTGTCCTGCTGCCCCGGCTTGAAATCGAGTCGGACCAATACGCGGTCGCCATGCATGGCGGTGTCCATCTTGCTCTCAGGCACGCTGATCTCAGCGCCCCCTCCTTCATCCGGCATCACAAATCCACGGCCGCCTCTTGTCACTTGGATCACTCCAGGCACCAGGTCCGCCTCCTCGGCTTCGATGTAGCGGTTTCCCTTCGTGCGAAGAATCTTTCCCTGCTTTTCCAGGCGTTTGAGCAGGCCTTGCAGCACCTGCTGTTGATTGGGCTTCAGGCCCAGTTGTGAGAGCAGCTCCGGCACATTCGAGGGTATGTAATCCTCACTGCCCAGCAGCCCCATTAATTTCTTTTCCATCCGCTATCATGGCACACAAAAGAGAAAAGACGAATCATTCGTTGTTTGCCCCCCCGCAGCCCTGCCTCTTGCGCAGGCACAATGCCTGGATGCTGCATGACAATGCGCGGTGCTGCTGCCGGTCCTGCCGCAGGCTGTTTGTCAAAACTCACTCCAGTAACTTCTCTTTGTGCCGCTCCTCGTGGATTTGCAGACATGCTTCCCTGCTTCACAGCGAACACGCCGCCCCCGCTCGGATCACCCGAAGAAAGACTGGCAGAGGACTGGCCACGACAGATGGCACGCGCTGACGGCGCTCGGAACGGTCTTATTTTTCGCGTCCGGGGATTTCTGTGCTGGCACCGCTGCCGATGGTTTCATCTTCATTGAGCTGAAGGTCATAGCCTGCCACCTCCACCTCGCCGTGACGAATTTTTTTCTTGGCCATGGCGACGGAGATCCAGTGGAACTCGGCGTTGTTGTCGAGGAGGACCTTGAGCACCATGGTGAGCGGCACGGCGAGGAACATGCCTAGCGGCCCCCATAGCCAGCCCCAGAAGATGACGGAAAGAATGACGACAAGCGGAGAGATGCCGAAGCGGTTTCCGAGCATGGTGGGCTGCACGAAGTTATCGAGGAAGAAATTGATGCCGCCGTAGCCAAGCGCGACGAAGATGGCCGTGCCAGGCCCGTGCTGCACGAGGGCCTCCACGATGGCAGGCACGGAGGCGGCGGTGCTGCCGACAGCGGGAATGTAATTGAACAGGAAAGCAAGCAGCGCCCAGAGGAGGGGGTAGTGCAGGTCGAAAAACCAGCACCAGAAGCCCGCCATGAGGCCGGTGAGGGCGCTGATGAGGGTTTTGACCCCGAGGTACTTCTGGATGTCGTCCGCGCTGCGCATGAGGCCGCTGAGGTCGGGGCCGCCGGAGAGGCTGACGGCCTGCAGGCGGCTCTGCGTGCCGTGTGCCTCCATGAGGATGAACATCATGACGATGATGACCATGATGAGGCTGGCGAGGAAGGTGGCCAGGGTGCCAAAGGTGCTGATGCCCAGGGAGCCGAGATTGCTCATCACATCCTGCTGGGTGGCCCAGCTGATGAGGTTGTTCCAGTCAAACAAGCCGCTGACGGTGGCCTTGGCACCGGCGACGCCTTTGGCTTCAACCCAAGCGGCAGCTTCGTTGGAATACATCTGGAGGCCACGCAGGTAGCGGGGGAGATCCGCCCAGAAGCTGATGAGCAGGCGAACGCCGACGGTAATGAGACCGGCCAGAGCGCTGAGATTTACCAGCATGGTGATGCCCAAAGCCAGACCGGCGGGCACTCGGTGCCGGCGCAGCCAGCGCACCATCGGGTAGCTGAGAACCGCGAGGAAGAAGGCATAGACGATGGGCACGAGCACATTGGCTGCGATCTTGAGTCCGGTGAGGACGACAAAGAGACAGGCCAGAGTCACCACCGCCTGAGAGCCTTTCCGGCCCCAATCCACCGGGTGATCTTGATCCTGAAACAACGACATGAGCTGCAATGCCGCAAAATAGGCGCTGGCTCAAGATTTTTCCATACGCTATAAAGCCGGGCATGATTCAGACACTGAAGCGCCTTCATCAGCCGGGTCGGGTTTACTTTTTTGGAGATGACCGGGGCAGGGGTGGTGGTGGGCTGAACCCGCGCATCATACTGGGGCTGCTGATCATCGTCGGCTCACTGATCTACAACTGGCTGAGCACCACGAGCTACCAAAACGAGTTTACCGGGCGGAAGCAGACGCTCGCCCTGGCCACGCCGCAGGAGGAGATAGCGCTGGGGCTGCAGTCCACACCGCAGATGATCCGTGAGAGCGGCGGCCTCTCGCGCGATGCGGCGGGGCGGGCGCTGGTGGAGCGCGTGGGGGGACGTTTGCTCGCCTCGACGGCGGCGCGGCAGACACCCTACCAGTTTAAATTTCACCTTCTGGCGGATCCGCAGACGGTGAATGCCTTTGCGCTGCCCGGCGGGCAGATCTTCATCACCGAGGCCCTGTTTCGCCGGCTGAAGTCGGAGGATCAGCTGGCAGGCGTGCTGGGGCATGAGATGGGGCACGTGGTGGGCAGGCACTCCAATGAGCAGATGGCCAGCACACGGCTGTGGAGCGGGATCGCCCAAGGGCTGGGCGTGATGACCTCGGACGGGCACGGTAGCTCGGGGGCGCAGATAGCCCAGATGGTGGCACAGTGGCGGGTGATGAAGTTCAGCCGCGATGACGAGTCTGAATCAGATGCGCTCGGCGTGCGGTTCATGATGCAGGCGGGATACAATCCGGAGGCGCTGATCGGAGTGATGGAGATCCTGGCGCAGGTGAGCGGCGGGGCCAACCGGTCTGACTTTATGAGTTCGCATCCGAATCCGGCGAACCGGATGGAGCACATACGGGATGTGATCGCGCAGGAGCGGGCGCGGCACTGAGGCATGGATCAAATCCCCCTCGCGAGACGAAACATCGCCTCCGCCCTCACTCCACCTTCGGCGCCAGATACCCCGTCAGATCCCCCGCGTATCCCGCCAGCTCCAGGAAAGCCCTGCCAGCCACTCTACCCTGCGCATCCACCACATCACACGCCCCTTCCCAGTACGGCAGCCGCGTGATCCCCCCGTCCTGCTCCTGATCCGCCGCCAGCGGCCTCAGCTCAAAAGACTCCCCTTCAAACCGCACCCTCACGCGGTTGGGATACTCCGCCCCGTTGCGCGGGCTCTTCCACGTTCCCAGCACTTCCCATGAAAAGGCGTCGCTCGCCAGATGCCTCACCTTCCCATCAGCCCCTACCAGCGCGAGTGTCGAGGCCGGGTCCGCCGTGCCATCCTTCCGCCGCATGCGGTACACCATGACCTCACGCCTGTCCTTGAGCTGCAGTGCGGCCCAGTCCCAGCCCACCTGCCCCGCATCCAGCTGGCTGCTGCTAAACTCATGATCCATCCACGCCTCGCCGCTCACTGCGTGCTCCACCTTGCCCACCTTCACCATTCCGCTGGTCTTCAGGCGCGGCCACGTCAGGTAATGGCTCGCCGCTGACTCCGACGCCCCTTTGCGCGACACCCCGTCTTTCCCAAACACCACCAGCGGCTTCACTGGCTCCAGCTCCAGTTCCATCACGGCCTCATGCTTCACGGTTGCGGCAATGTGAATGCGCTGTGTCTGCTCATCCATTTTGAGTGACCAGTTTCCATTCCTCACCGCCAGCGCTGTCTCAGACGCCTCCGCATCCCACCCTTCCCGGTTCAGCCGCTCCTCATGAATAAAGTTTCCTGTGGCCGCATCCAGCAGCGCTGCATGCGCCAGGTGCAGATGCAGCGTGCGTCCATCCTCGCGCCGCGCCTGCCGGAAAAACGTCACCTGAAATCCAAACCGCCTCCCATCCTTCCCGTCCAGGTGCCCCGTCACATACCACCACTCTGTGCGAAAGTCCGGGTGGCTGCCATGATCACGCGGAAACGCAAACACTCTGCCCGCCTGTGGCAGCGCAAAACCGTCCGCCGTCGTCTGCGCATGCAGCACGCTCGTCAGGATCAAGGTGAGTAAAAAGAAGAGCTTCATGTCATTCCTCCGCATGTTCAGCAGGCAGCAGAGCCGCCCATCGTCCCACCAGCGCCGCCACCGCCATGCCCACGGCCACCACCGCAGCCCCCAGCACCGCCAGGTGCCACCACACCGCATGAAACTGCAGCGTCCAGCCAAAGCACTGCTTGTTGATACGATACACCAGCAGCCATCCCAGCCACAACCCGGCCACGATGCCCGTGCACGCTCCCGCACCCGCCACTCCCAGCCCCTCCAGCGCCGCCGCCAGTGCGATCTCGCTGCGCGTCATGCCCAGAGAGTGCAGCGTGGCCAGCACCGCACGCCGTTCCAGCAGCAGGCTTGTCAACGCCAGCCCCAGCCCAGCCACCGCCACAATCACACCAATCACCTCCAGCGCGTGCGTCACCGAAAAGGTCTGCCGGAAAATGCGCAGCGCCTCGCGCCGCAGATGCGCATTCGTAAACACCCGCAGCCCGGCGTGGCGGGCCTCGATCTGGTTCCTCACCGCCTCCGCATCCACCCCCTGCTTCAGCATCAGCGCCACACGCCACGCCTCGTCCGTCTTGAACCATTCTCGAAACACCTCCGCAGGCAGCGTCAGTGATCCGCGCTCATTCCCATACTCCGCATTCATCGCCACCACTCGCACCGGATGCCCCGCCACATCGATCACCTCTCCCACCTTCGTCCCAAATCGCTCGCTCCAGCTCTCGCTGATGATCGCATTCGCGGCTCCATCTTCACTCCTCCACCACTCCTCGTTCTTGGGTGCTTGCACCCATGCATACAGCCCATGCTTGTGCGCAAACCCCGCCTGCGTTCCCAGGATCAGCACCTCTCCGCCGCGCCACATCATCGTCTTCGCATGAATGGCCGCCAGCTCCACCACTTCTGCGCCCTGGCCCAGTTCCTTCACCGTCGCCGCAGAGATGGCATTCGTCGATGACGCGCTCTGCGCACCGGCGCTGCTCACATAGATGTCCGCCTTCATCGTGCGGTCGATCCAGCCCCGCATCGTGTGGTCAAAGCTCGCCACCATCACCGCCATCCCCGTCGTCATCGCCACAGCGCTCGTCAGCGCCGCCACGGCAAAGCGGTGCCTCACCGTCGGCCTCCGCAGTTGGGACAAGGCCACGCGCCACACCGCAGACATCACCTTCTTGTTTGCCAGAAAGCGCAGCACCGCACCCGCCACCAAGCCAGCTCCTACCAGCCAGAAAAAGGCTGCGGCATAACCAGCCAGCGGCATCCGTGTGCCGTTCGCCAGTCTCCACACCGGCACTTGCGCCAGCAGCACCGCCGCTGCCAGCATCGCCCAGCCAATCCATTCCACCCGCCACACACGCCCGCCTTCAAACGGCGCCGCATGCCTGCCCAGCATGTGTGCCGGTGGCGTCCGTGCCGCCATGCGCGCCGGCCACCATGCCGCGACGAGGCTCGCCGTCACCGAGATCCCCAGAGCCAGCAGCGCCTCGCTCCAGCTCAGCGCCGCCTGCTGCTCGCTGGTCGCACCATACAGCGCATTCATCGTCTTCGTCACACCACCCACTGCTCCTTGCGCGCCTAGCCATCCCAGCAGCACTCCCAGCCCGCCTCCGCACAGCCCTAGCATTCCAGCTTCACACAAAAACGCCGCCTGGATCGCCCGGTCCGTCACACCAAGAGATTTCAAAATCCCGATCTCTTCCCGCCTTCTCAGCACCACCCCGTCCAGCGCCTGAAAAATCAGATACCCGCCCACCAGCAGCGCCAGCAGGGAGAGGATCGTGAGATTCAGCCGAAAAGCCTGCGTCATCGTCCCCGCCAGTTGCCGCCGGTCCGTGCCGCCTCTCACCTGCCATCGGGTCTTCAGCAGTTCCCCCGTTTCTTCTCTCAGTCGTGGAAACGCCGCCCCATCCTGCGCCAGCACCTCCACACGGTCTACCGCATCACCCCGTTGCAGCACCGCCTGTGCATCGGGCAGATCCATCAGCAGCAGATGCGCCGGCAATCCCGGCACCCCGGGTACTTCCGGCACCACGCCTGCAACCTTCAGCACAATCACCCGGTCATCCACGATCACTCGGAGCTCATCGCCCGCCTTCGCACCATGCTTCGGGCTCACATACACGCCGCTCTTCACCGCCTGCAAATTCGCCCCCAGTCCCGCAGGCGCTTCCCCGCGCAAATTAAGCAGCCCCACAAAATCCACGCCCAGCAGCCGCCATGTCGCGCGCGATCCGATCTCTCCATTCCCCCGATCTCCCTCTGGCGTCACAGTCTCCTCCACCACCGGAATCAGGCTCACCGGCCGCACTCCCAGCATCTTTCGCATCTCTCGCAGATCAGCCTCATGCAGCGCCCCAGCCTCCGCCTGCACCGTCCAGTCTGGCTGTCGTGTCACTCCATCCGTAAAGGTCTCAAAGCCCGCCAGCGCCGCATTGCTCGCCAGCCTCACCGCCAGATACACGCTCGACCCCAGCGCCAGGATCAGCATCAGCGCTACCTGCTGCTTCAGGGCCAGCCGCCAGTGCCTCAGGGCACAGCGCCTCAGAATGAGCAGCACCGTGCTCATGCGCCTTCGACGATCTGCCCGTCCTGCATGCGCAGCACGCGTTCACAATGTTTCACCGCCTCCGGGCTGTGCGTCACCAGCAGCAGCGCCGCCTGCGTCTCCTTCACCACCTCAGCCAGCAGATTCAGCACCTGCTCGCCCGTCGCCGTGTCCAGGCTCCCTGTCGGCTCGTCCGCAAGGATCAGTGCAGGCCGGTGCACCACCGCTCGCGCAATCGCCACCCGCTGCATCTCCCCTCCCGAAAGCTGCCCCGGCAGCGCCACCGCACGGTGCGCTATCCCCACCCGCTCCATCAGTTCACGCACCCGTGCCTCTCGCTCACCCGTCGGCACGCCCAGCAGTTGCAGCGGCAGCTCGATGTTTTCCGCCGCGCTCAGCGTCGGCAGCAGATGATAAAACTGAAACACCGTCCCGATCTGTCTGCGCCTCAGCTGCGCCAGCCCGTCCGCACTCAATCCACCCAGCGCCTGCCCCGCGATCACCACGCTCCCGCTGTCCGCCTGGTCCACGCCTCCTGTGCAGTTCAGCACCGTCGTCTTCCCGCTGCCCGAAGGCCCCAGCAGCGCCACGCGCTCACCTCGATCAAGTTTAAACGATACCCCGCGCAGGATCGCACGCTGCGCATAGCTTTTTGTCAGTGACTGTACTTCGAGAACCGGCATCGGAAAAGGAAACGGCCTGCCATCCTGCGTGGATGCTACTTCATCGCACGCATCAGCTCACGCACATACTTGCCCAGCATGTCAAACTCCACATTCAGCCGGTCCCCCGCCTTCTTCGTGTGCAGGTTCGTCAGTTGAAACGTGTGCGGTATGATCCAGCACACCACCGTGCTGTCCGTCACCTCCGCCGCAGTCAGCGAAATGCCATCCAGGCAGATCGATCCCTTCGGAATGACCAGCCCGCGCTGCTCCGCCGGTATCTCCACCTCCAGCCTGTGGTCTTGTCCATGCTCGCTCCAGTCCAGCACCTTCACCGTCGCATCCACATGCCCCTGCACCAGGTGCCCGCCAAACCTCGCCCCCAGCGCCATCGCACGCTCCAGATTGACGAGAGATCCCTCATGCAGATCCCCCAGGCTCGTCACCTTCAGCGTCTGCATCAGCAGGTCAAAGCACGCCGTCTGCGCCGCTGCATCTTTCGCCGTCACTGTCAGGCAGCATCCATTCACCGCCACACTCTCCCCATCCGCCAGTTCTCCGGCCATGTTCCCGACGTTCAAGGTCAGGCGTGCGCTTTCGCCGCGAGGCTCCAGAGTGATGACTTTGCCGGTGGTTTCTACAAGACCTGTAAACATGCACGGAGATAAACGGGCAGAAGGCCGCTGTCGATGCGGTGTTGTGGCAAATCTTGGCAGGAAAAACACTTCGCACGGCCACGTAGTACCCGCAGCCATGCCACGCTTCATCGTCCATCTGGGTGCTTTGCTTGCCCCCTTGATCGCTGCTTCGGCGGAGCACTGGGCATTTCAACCGCTCAAGCCCGTGAAAGCATCGGGCGTGGATGAATTCATTCACCACAAGCTGCGGGAGCAGGGACTGGCACCTTCCCCACGCGCGGATGCACGCACGCTGATCCGCCGCGCCAGCCTCGACCTCACCGGGCTGCCCCCGTCACCGGAGGAAACAGAAGCCTTCGTCCGCGATGCCTCTCCAGATGCCTATCCGCGTCTGATCGAGCGTCTGCTGGCCTCGCCACACTATGGCGAGCAATGGGCGCGCCATTGGCTGGATGTCGCACGTTATTCCGACACCAAAGGTTACGTGTATGCGCGCGAAGAAAAGAACTGGGTGCATGCCACGCCCTATCGTGACTGGGTCGTTCGGTCGCTGAACGCAGACATGCCCTATGACCGCTTTCTGCTGCTGCAGCTGGCCGCAGACCAGGTGGCGCCTGCCCGGTCCCCCGATCTGGCCGCGATGGGTTTTCTCACGCTCGGTCGCCGCTTTCTCGGCGTGTCGCATGACATCATTGATGACCGCATTGATGTGGTCATGCGTGGCACCCAGGCCCTGACAGTGGCGTGCGCACGCTGTCATGATCACAAGTTCGATCCCATCCCCACACGCGACTACTACTCGCTCTACGGCATCTTCCAGAGCAGCGCGGAGGCTTTGGTGCCCTGCGCGACGGGGGAAGACGCAAAACTCACCGAGCTGGTGAAGAGGAATCGGGACCTCATGACGAAACGCCGTGAGGAGCAGATGGCGCGCACACGTGCTCGTGCGGCCGATTATCAGCAAGCGCTGTCAGAACTGGACAAGTACCCCGAGCAGGGCTTTGACCAGATCATCGATGAAAAGGATCTCAATCCTTTCATCGTCCATCGCTGGAAGGCATGGATGGACGCTCATCCCGGAGCCAAGCTGACCGAGCAAACGCTCAAGCAGGCAGATTCCCCCGCCTACGTGCCTGACGAGCACATCGCCAACAATGAGATGTACTTCCCTACGGGCATCATCACCGAGCTCTGGAAGGCCCAGGCGGAAGTGGACCGCCATCTTCTCAGCACCAGCACCGCCCCGGCGCATGCCACCGTCCTCGTGGACCGCCCGCTGCCCAGCAGCCCACGCGTGCTCCTGAGAGGCAATCCTCTGACGAAGGGCGATGCGGTGCCGAGACAGTTTCTCAGCCTGTTTGGGAATCAGCAGCCTTTCACCCAAGGAAGCGGACGGCTGGAACTCGCCCAGGCCATCATTGATCCTCGCAATCCACTCACTGCCCGCGTCATGGTAAACCGTATCTGGCAGCACCACTTCGGACGCGGGCTGGTCAGCACGCCGAGCGATTTTGGTAAACAGGGCGGCACCCCGACTCACCCGGAGCTGCTCGACTGGCTGGCCCAGCGATTCATGGACTCCGGCTTGAGCCTCAAAACCATGCACCGGCTCATCATGCTCTCGGAAACCTACCAGCAGAGCAGCCTGAAGCGCGATGCTCGCGATCCTGACAACCGCCTGCTCGCGCGCATGAACCCGCATCGCCTGAGCTTCGAGGAAGCCCGCGATGCCTGGCTGACCGCAGCGGGGCAGTTGGATCTAAAAGTCGGAGGCCGTCCCGAGGCCTTGTTCAGCGCCAGCAACAAGCGCCGCACGCTCTACACCCTCGTGGATCGCGAGAATGTCCCCGCAGTGATGCGCACCTTCGACTTCGCCAATCCCGACCTCTCCATCCCACAACGCAGCGAGACCAGCGTGCCGCAGCAGGCCCTGTTTGGGATGAACCACCCATTTGTGGTGCAGCAGGCCCGGGCGCTGGTGAAAGCCAAAGCATCAGCCCCTTCAGCCACCGCCAGGATCAACCGGATCTACGCACAGCTTTTCCAGCGCCATCCCACCCAGGCCGAAGTCGAAGCTGCCCTTCGCTTCGTGCAGGAAGAGCCCGCCATCGCGGTGGAACCAGATCACTCAAAGTCCTGGCAGTATGGCTACGGCGAATGGGATGAAGACACCGGCCGCGTGAAGAGTTTCAAGGTGCTGCCTCACTTCACCGGCAGCGCCTGGCAGGGCGCGGATGCCTGGCCCAACCCGCAGCTCGGCTGGGCTCAGCTCACCGCCACTGGTGGGCACCCTGGCAATGACCGCAAACACGCGGTGGTGCGCCGGTGGATCGCCCCTGCCAGTGGAACATACGATATCCAGTCCCTGCTGATCCACGAGCCCGATGTCGGTGATGGCATCCGCGGCTTCATGAGCCACTCCCGCCTTGGCAAGCTGCGCGACACCCGTCTGAAGAACTCCAAGGCAGACCTCAGCCTGACCGCCATCGAGTTCCAGACCGGCGACACACTCGACTTCGTCGTGGACATCGCCGACGGACTGAACAGCGATCAGTTCCTCTGGTCGCCCAAAATCATGCCCAGCACCCAAGCCACTGGCTCCGGTGCTGACTCCTCACAAGAAACCTGGGATGCCGAAAAAGATTTCTCCGCGCAGCCAAAGCAGCCTCTCAATCCCTGGGAGCAGCTGGCGCAGGTGCTGATGCTCTCCAACGAGTTCATGTTTGTCGATTGATATGAACACTCTCCCTCTCACACGCCGCGATTTCTTGCGCCGCTCCGGCATGGGGATGGCAATGCTCGGTCTGGGCGATGTGATGGCGGGCGCAAAGCCGCACTATGCCCCCAAGGCGAAGCGCGTGATCCATTTCTTCCTCAATGGCGGCCCTTCGCATGTGGACACCTTTGATCCAAAGCCCGCTCTTGAGCGCTATGCCGGCAAGCCGGTGCCGAGTCATCGCCTCACCGAGCGAAAAACCGGCGCAGCCTTTCCTTCGCCGTTCAAATTCCAGCGCTACGGCCAGAGCGGCATTGAGGTGAGCGAGCTCTTTGCCAAAACAGCGGCCCACATCGATGATATCGCAGTCATCCGTTCCATGCAGGCGCAGGTGCCAAACCATGAGCCCTCGCTCATGCTCATGAACTGCGGAGATTCGATCCAGGCACGCCCGAGCCTCGGTGCCTGGCTCACCTATGGTCTCGGCAGTGCGAACGAAAACCTGCCCGGCTTCATCGCCATGTGCCCCGGCGGTATGCCAATCAAAAGCGCGGAGAACTGGCAGGCCGCATTCCTGCCAGGAGCCTATCAGGGCACCTATGTTGACTCCAAGCATGAGCAGGTGGACCGCCTGATTGAAAACATCCGCAGTCCGCATGCCGATGCACATGTGCAGAATCGCCAGCTCGATCTGTTGCGCCGCATCAATGAAGCGCACCGCAGGGAACGCAGCGATCCCCGGCTGGAGGCGCGCATCCAGAGCTTTGAGCTGGCCTACCGCATGCAGATGGAGGCTTCAGATGCATTCGATGTCTCGCGCGAGCCTCAGCACATCCGCGACATGTATGGCGAAGGCGTGCATGCGCGGCAGACACTCATCGCAAGGCGGCTGCTGGAGCGTGGCGTGCGCATGGTGCAGCTCTGGCATGGCGCAGGTCAGCCTTGGGACAATCACGACAACATCGAAACCAACCACCGCAAGCTCTCCGCGCAGATCGACCAGCCCATTGCCGCGCTCATCGCAGACCTAAAACAACGCGGCATGCTCGATGACACCCTCATCCTCTGGGGCGGCGAATTCGGCCGCACACCCACGGTGGAAATGAGCGGGGCAAAGTCAAAGCTCGGCCGCGACCACAACCACTACGGCTTCTCCGTCTGGATGGCCGGAGGCGGCATAAGAGGCGGCACCGTGCACGGCAGCACAGATGAATTCGGCTTCGCGGCGCATGAAAACCCCACCAGCGTCCATGACCTGCACGCCACCATCCTGCATCTCATGGGCATCAATCACGAAGAGCTGACCTACCGTTACGCAGGACGCGACTTCCGGCTGACCGATGTGTATGGCGATGTCATCTCACCGGTCGTGGCTTGACGTTAAGGCGCCTTCAAATACGCAATCAAATCCGCCATCTGCTGCGGCGTGATCGCCCCCTCCAGCCCCTGCGGCATCAGCGAGATCCCCGGGCTCGTCAGCGACTTGATCTCGCTCCTCAGCACGCTGTCGGTGCCGCCATCCGCACGCTTCAGCGTCAGATTCCCCGCCGCCTCGCTCGCGATCAGTCCCGAAAGCGTACGCCCGTCATTCGTCTCCACGATGTAGAGCGCAAAGTTCGGCGACACCTCACGGTTAGGGTCCAGCACGTTCGTCAGGATCTGCTCATCCGTCCACGCCTTGATCGTTCCCAGGTTCGGCCCCACATCATTCCCACGGTCCAGATGCCGGTGGCAAACCATGCATAGGGTTTCATAAACTTTGGCACCGCGGCCAGCGTCCCCTGTGATGCGGGCACTCCTGCCCGCAGGTGCGGCTTCATTGCGGGCAGAAGCCCCCAAATCACCGCCAAACATCGCCGTCATGTATTGATCGATCACCGCCTTCCGGTTCTCAGAACTACCCCCGCCAATCAGCTTCGCGATCCTCTCCGCCAGCACCGGCGTCTTCTGCCGCCCCAGCGTCGCCTTCGTCGCTGCGCTCAGTTGCGCAGGCAGAATCTTCTTCGCCTCCATCGCATCCAGCAGCTTCGCGATCCGGTCCGTCCTCGAAAGCATGATCCCCGCAGCCTTCTCCCTCAGCGTCGGCGTCAGCTTCGGCCACGCATCAATCAGAATGTCCGCCACCGCTGGCTCACGACTGGAACTCAACGCCTCTAGCGCAGCCATCTGTACTTCACTCGTATGACTCGGGAGAATCAAAGGCTGGACCCTTTTCACAAAGCTCTCAGACGTTTCAAAGGCAGCCAGCGTGCTCAGCGCATCCCTCACCTTCAGAGCCTCTCCACTCTTCAGCGCCTCAAGTGCTTGATCAGTCCACTCACGGCTCGCTTTTGCCATCGTCGGCTGCGTCACTACTTCCTGCGTGCTCGTTCCTCGCGACTGCATTCCTCTCAGAATGTTCTGCAAAATCTGCCGCTTCACCGCGTCAGGCATCGCCGTGCTGATCATCTCCTGCGCCAGCGCCACGCCCTCGGCTGCCGACAGAGGAATCCCCATGCGTCTGGACAGCTCTGCGAGCAGCGGATGCTCGCTACGCCCCTCCTTTTGCATCTGACCCGCCAGCATCCCCACGAGGTAGCCATTCGATGTCGTACTGTCTCGATAGCTCATCAGCGCAGGCTGCATCCACACATCTCCACCATGCTGCCACTGCAGTGCCGCCACCCGGCGGAGCTGGTTTTTATTATCCAGATTGCCTGCATGCAAAGCTGCCCAAAATGCCACCGGCGCAGGCTCCATGTCCGCGGCAGACATCTTGGAGAGTGCGTCACTCTTCCCTGCCGTCTCGTCAGACTTCAGTCTTTGTGCCAGCTCAGCCAGGCTGGGTGTGCGTGCATCCTGCCACTCACACGCAAAGCGCGCCGCATTCGCTCTCACCATCGCATTCTGGTCTGTCACAGCTGCCCCGATCACGCTTTCGATCACACCCTGGTCACTCGTCACCATCCCGGCCGCCCACATCGCGCAGACCTTGCCCTGTGCCGTCTTCCCCTCCTTCACCATCGCCCGCAGCAGTTCCACAGCCCCCTTGTCCTGCCTCTCAAAAAGCAGCCTCTGCGCCGTCTCACGGTGCCACGCATTCGCATGATCCAGCAGCGCCACCAGCTCCGCCGTGCTCGCCTTGCTCAGCTTCGGCGTCGCACGTTTTTGGAATGACTTCGGTGCCAGTCGGAAAAGCCGCCCCTTGTCCCTCCCGCGCAGCAGATCCACCGCCGCATGAATGTCATCCGGGATGCTCCACGGGTGCTCGATCACCTCGCGGTACATGTCGCACACCGTCAGGCATCCATCCGGTGCATTGCTGAAATTCACCGGCCGAAACCACAGGTCGTCGCTCGTGCAGAAGTTCTTGTTCCCATCCACCTGCACCGCTTTGAAGGTCACCCCGTCAGGCACCAGTTTCATCCGGTAAAAAAGATTACCCGCCACATCCGCCACAAAGGCATAATCTCGATACTCCGCCGGATACGCATCTCCGCGATACACCGTGATCCCTGCCGACGACGTCACCACGCCCGCCCCCACCAGCTCGCTCTTCGGCAGTGTGCTGCCCTCCTGCACCCAGCGCTTCGCGCGGAATTCCCGCCACGGCTCCGCCGGGCTCGTGCGGTACACCGGCAGTTGGTCTCCCGCCTCCGCGCAGTCATTCAGCGCGCTAGCCACCACCAGATACGGATTCCGCGCCAGATAACGGTACGGCAGCACCACATGCTGGCAGGGGTTGCGGATGTTGCACAGAAAGCGGTTCCCCCAGTCATCAAAAGTGTTGCCAAACCGCGCACCGCCGCTCTCCAGCCGCACATCACCCGTGCTCGGGTCAAAGCTGAAGTCATTGCGCTTGATCGGCAGCGGTTGGAAATCCGCAGGCAGCGGCATCACCGCCTCGCTGCCAGGCACCCGCTGGATCTCCCCTCCATTGCTCCCTCCTGCCACATAGATGCGGTGATCCAGCCCCCAGATGGGGTTGTTCATCACCGCCTGCACATTCAGCTTCTTGAATCCGGTAAAGACCTTCTGCCTCACATCCGCCACGCCATCACCATTCGTGTCCTTCAGGTACCACACATCCGGCGTAGCAGTCACAAAGATGCCCCCCTTCCAGCACGCCGCCCCAGTCGGCCAAGACAGCCCCTCCGCAAACACCGTCGCCTTGTCAAAGACACCATCACCATCTGTGTCCGTCAGCAGCCTCACTTTCCCGATCGCCTGGTCCGTCGGATTTTCCTGCGCATGCTTGTGGTGCTCCTTGTCCGTGTACGGGTAGTCGTTCATCTCGCACACATAGGCGCGCCCGTCCTCGTCGTAGGTCACCGCCACCGGGTCCGTCACCAGCGGCTCCGCGGCGATCAGCTGCATCTCAAAGCCATCCAGCACATGGAATGTCTTGGCCGCATCCTTCGGCGCCACCGACGGCGACGTGGGAAATTTCAGCTCCTCCGCCGACCAAACGGCCAGAGGTGCGCACAGGGACAAAGCCAGCCAGCCAGTCAGTCGTTTTTGCATCCATTGAGGACGCCCGCAGGCGGCACTTTCTTGCCCCCGTGCCTCTCGGCTCATAAAAAACGTACGTCTTACTCAGCCTCCGCCGAGACATCCATCACGCAGTGCACCCAGGTAAAGACCGGCGTCAGCGGCGCATACAGGTGGCGCAGCTGCGCATAGCTGGTCTTGTCCGGCATCTTGTACGGTCCGTTCTCGCTCATCGTCTGGTTGGACGCATGCGTGTGCTGCAGCCCCAGCACATGGCCGATTTCATGCGGCAGCCATTTCGTAATCGGGTCTCCCACCAGCGCAAAGGACCGCGTGCTCCACCATTCGGAGGGGTCCAGATAGATGTGCCCGCGATCCCGGCTCCAGGGAAAGGAGGCATGCCCCATCCGCCCCGTCTGGCCGTCCCACGGCTTCCCCGGCGGCGTACCAAAGCTGATCACGATATCCGCAGGCTCTCCAGCTCTCGCACGCGAGAAAGTAAACACCCCCGCAGCTTCCCAGCTCTTGAAGCTTTGATCGATCTCCCGGATCAGCTCCTCCTCACTGAGACGCGCAGGCACAGGCTTCGCAGTGTCCAGCTGCCACGTCAGATGCCGCTTGTTCCACAGTTGCGGCTTGTTGTAGCTCACCGCCTTGTTCGCTCCCAGCGGGCTCACACCGCTTCCGCTGATTTCCTTGTTTTGCCACGCGATCTCATGGTACGCACAGTTGCTGACTAGGCAGGCGGTCCATAAGCAAAGGCTTAGCGCAAATGCATTTTTCTTCATGGCTTCGTGAGATTATTCGAATTTGAATCTCACCCATGATAGTAATTCTCAAATGTAAGAGTTGTAAATACTAATTCAGGCCTGTGTCACAAACTCGCCAGCCTTGCATCCCCGCGCCGATTCGCCACACTGCCGCCCCCCTTTCCCGCCATGGCCTACATCAACGAAAACTACAACAAGCTCAAAGCCGGTTACCTCTTCCCCGAAATCGCCCGCCGTGTGAAGGCCTTCACAGAGGCCAATCCCGACGCCGCCAAGCGACTCATCCGCTGCGGCATCGGCGACGTCACCGAGGCCCTCCCAGAGGCCGTCCGCTCCGCCATGCACAAGGCTGTCGATGAAATGGGCGACCGCGCCTCCTTCCGTGGCTACGGCCCCGAGCAGGGCTACGACTTCCTCCGCAACGCCGTCTCCGAACACGACTTCAAGGCCCGCGGCATCCAGATCGAAGCCGACGAGATCTTCATCTCCGACGGCAGCAAGTGCGATACCGGCAACATCCTCGACATCTTCGGCGCTGGAAACAAGATCGCCATCACCGACCCCGTGTACCCCGTGTACGTGGACACCAACGTCATGGCTGGCAACACCGGCGACGCCGACGAAAACGGTGCCTACGCCGGCCTGCACTACCTCAAGTGCACCCCCGCAAATGGGTTCGTCCCTGAGATCCCCTCCGAGCGCGTGGACCTCGTTTACCTCTGCTACCCCAACAACCCCACCGGAGCCGTCGCCACCCGCGCCCAGCTTGAGGCATGGGTCAAATACGCCCTCGCCAACGAGGCCATCATCCTCTACGACGCCGCCTACGAGGCCTTCATCCGCGACCCCGAGCTGCCCCATTCCATCTTTGAGATCGAAGGCGCGCGCGACTGTGCCATCGAATTCCGGAGCTTCTCCAAAAACGGCGGCTTCACCGGCGTCCGCTGCGGCGTCGTCGTCATCCCCAAGGGCCTCATGGGCAAGAAAAAGGACGGCACCAAGCAGGCCATCCACCCCCTCTGGAGCCGCCGCCACAGCACCAAGTTCAACGGCACCGCCTACATCGTCCAGCGCGGCGCCGAGGCCATCTACTCACCTGAGGGTAAGCAGCAGGTCACCGCACTCATCGAACACTACATGGGCAATGCCGCCCTCCTCGTTGAAGCCTGCAAAAAAGCCGGTCTCTCCGTCTATGGGGGGGTGAACGCCCCCTACGTTTGGGTGGGCTGCCCTTCCGGCCTCACCAGCTGGCAGATGTTCGACAAAATGCTCAATGAAGCCAACGTCGTCATCACCCCCGGCAGCGGCTTCGGCAGCGCCGGCGAAGGCTACTTCCGCATCAGCGCCTTCAACAGCCGCGCCAACGTCGAAGAAGTCTGCCGCCGTATCGCTCAGCTCTAAAACGAATCTCCAGATTCGTTTTTCCCGATCACATCACCAACTCCTCACATGGGACGAACCGAGAAGTTCGTCCCATGTTTATTTTACCTGCTGAAAAACACCCGTCGCACCACACAAGCGCCAGCATAGTGGTCCGCACAGTCCTCTGTGCGGCTCGCCAGCCCCCTGATGCACAAACCACCACTCCCCCACGCAAAGCCCAGCGCCTATTCCCTTTTAATCCACCGTTCCATCGAAAACGGCTTGATTCCTTGCCGACAATCCCCCCGACTCCACATCAGCCCCAAAGGGGCGGCCTATCGCAGCCCTGGGCACAGCGAGCCTGAGCGAGCGCCGCCCAGGGACGCTGTCAGCCCATCCGGTCAGCAAACCCACAACTCCGCCATACCTCGCCGGGTTCCAGCAGCGTCTGCTCCGCCTCCCGCCAAGTGGCTCTGCGCCGCAAGCATCCAGCGCGCAATGGTGCCAGCATAGTGCTCCGCACCACAAGTAGCCAGCCGAAGTCAATGCCCTGTGCGGCTCGCAAACACGTTGATTAACGAGCCACCATCCCCCTTCTCAGCCACCCCCTCCATCACACAAAATCCGTGATCGACCCAAAGTCCGCGTCAAAAAGCCTCCGGTACGTCCGAAACGCAAAGTGGTCCGTCATGTTCGCGATCCAGTCGCACACCAGCCGCGCGCGTGCCGGAGCATCCGCCGCAGCCTGAATCTCCTTCTCGATTGCTGCTGGCATCAGGTGCAGACCGCGCGGCTGCACCGTGTCGATATAGCGCTCCTTCATCACACCAAACAGCCTCGTAAGGATAAAGTCCGCCTTGTGGTCCAGCTGCTGTAGCTGCGGGCTCAGGAAGACCAGCTCCAGCGCGATCTTCTTGTGCAGGTCCGCCCTTCGGCGCTGCACCGGATCAATCTCCAGCGCATACTGGTGCCGCTTCGTGCTCTGGCTCAGAAAATTCGCCGCAGGCACCAGCTTCGTCGCACGGATGCATTCGCCGATCAGCCGGTTCAGCCGCCCCTCCACACGCCCCTCACGCACCGCTTTGCACAGAAACTCCACATCCGCCTGATCCGTCCCCGAAAGCTCCTGCTCTCCCGCCCAGCGTTCCAGCCGCTGCACATTGATGAATCCCGCATGAATCCCGTCCGCGATGTCATTCAGCGAATACGCCGTGTCATCCGCCCAGTCCATCACCTGACACTCGATGCTTCGGAACCCGTTGCGCACCTTCCCCGGCGTCAGCTCCACCGGAAAGGCCTGCCCGCCCAGCGTGAAGTCCAGCCACCGCTCCTGCTCATCATACAGGTAGTGGTTCTTCGCCTTCGCATCCTCCACAAAGAGCGTCTTGTACTTCAGCACCCCGTCCAGCAGCGCACGCGTCGGGTTCATCCCGCTGCGCCCTTCGCTGAAAAGCGTCTGTGTCAGGATGCGCAGCGTCTGCGCATTCCCCTCAAAGCCACCATACGGTGCCATCAGCTTGTGCAGCGTGCGTTCCCCCGCATGGCCAAACGGCGGATGCCCCAGGTCATGGCTCAGGCACGCGCTCTCCACCAGGTCGGAGTCAATGTAGCAGCCATCATCCAGAAACTCGCTCTGCTGCATCAGCCATCCGCAGATGCTCCGCCCGATCTGCGCCACCTCGATGCTGTGCGTCAGCCGCGTGCGGTAAAAGTCATACTCCCCCGACAGAAACACCTGCGTCTTGTTCTGCAGCCGCCGGAAGGCGCTGCTGTGGATGATGCGGTCGCGGTCAATCTGAAACGCACTCCGGTACTCCCCGGCATGCACCGGGCGTGAATCCAGGGTTTCGAGGTCAAAGGCGGTGTAGAAGCGGTTCGCTGGCATGCGGGTATGCCGCGATGCTAGCAGGTCGTCGCAGGTGGGCAAGGCCGCTGCTTCAGCCCTTCCGCCGGAAGGCAAACTGCTCGGCAGAGAGCTGGCTGTCTCCGTTGGCCTCTCTCTCCCGGCGCTTGCCATCGACGAATGCGGGCCTGAAGGGCAGGTGCTGCATCTTCTCGATTTCATCCTCGCTCACGCCCTTGGCCCTCAGCCGGCTGCGTTCGAGGATTCGGTATTTGTGGATCTCAAGCATGGGGTCTTGCAAGCCTGAGACTGTCAGACTCGCCGCAGTGTTCAAAACTGCCCCGTATTCAGCAGCACCAGCGTGCACGCCTCCTCGCAGGCAATTCCGGCTGTTTGCAAAGCATCTTCCAGTATCGCATTTTCCGCGCCAGGATTGAAAATCACTCGTTTCGGCTTCATCGCGATCAGCTTGTCCTGCAGCCCCGCCGAGATCGCCGCCCCCACATACATCGTCACCGTGTCCACCGCCCCCGTGACCAGCCCCGCATCCGCCACCACCGGCACACCCTCGATCTCCGCCAGCTTCGGATGCACCGGCACCACCTCATGCCCATGCTTCCTCAGCAGCAGCAGCGCACGATGACTGTACCGCTCCGCATTATCGCTCGCTCCAATAATGACAACTCTCTCTTGGCTCATAAGGTGATTGGCTTTTGACGATTCATATTCTCGCTGTCTCTGGCACGGCGAATGGACACACATAAATTACGACCATCCTGGTACGTCGAGATGCACGAATGGCTTCAAGCAAAAGGCGCTGATTCGCCCGCATCGCCACCAACAAGCCTTGCATCCCCAGCGCGCAAGGAGCGCGGGCCTCCGAGCCCGCAGCTCCCCGCCACAGGCAGGGCTCTTATACCACGCTCCGCTTTCTCCACACCGAGGATCCACGTGCTTTCGCCGCACGCAGCCACACTGCTTGCGCCTCACCTCCCTGAAGCCGCAGAACGCCGCCCCCTCTCCCACCCTCTCACTTCTGATCCTCATCATCCAGATGAAACAGATGCAGTGCCCGATGCGCCGCCGGTGCCAGCATGATGCCCATCACCGAAATAAAAACCAGCCCGCTGAAAAGCGCATAAAACGACGCAAACAGCTTCGCATCATCATTGGGCAGATCCCCCATCGGCCCCATCCCTCCCAAGATCATGGACGCATTCAGCACGCTGTCGATCCAGCTGAACCGCGCGATGTAGTGATACCCCAGAATCCCGATCCCCAGCGCACCCCCGCACACGCCCATCCCCAGGAGGACATACTTGATCACTCGTCGTATGAAAACGAATCGACTGGCAAGAGGCTCGGTGCGCGACTCAAACATGGCCCTACCATCCCGGCGAAGCCACAAATTGCAACACCGGCTCCGCCTTCTCCAGCTCGTTGCTCCTCACCCGCCCGTCATGGCAGCCCGAGATGATCCGCATGGCTTTGTCCGCTCTCCTCACCAGCAGCACATTCACACGGTCCTCATGCTGCGAGACCTTGCCCTTCACCTTCCGCGCCTTCACATCCACGGAGAGGATAGAGCCATCACCGGCGGCGGTCACCAGGTTGTCTCCTTCAGCAAAGCTCATCGCCAGCACCTCATTTCGTCCGCCCGGCCTCAGCGTTCCATCTTTCTTCAAATCACCATTGCCATCCCAGCGGCGGATCTCCCCCTGCACATCCCCGCTCAGCGTATCCTGGCTGTCAGCGGAAAAAACCACGCTCAGCACCGCACTCTCATGTCCGGTGTAGGTCGCCTCGATCTGCCCGCTGCCTGCATCGATTCGTTTCGCCGTTCGATCCCGGCTAGCCGTCGCGATGTGCTTTCCATCCGGTGAAAACGCCATGCCCATGATCCAGTCCGCATGCGGCTCGATCTGCCACTTCAGCTTGCCAGACGGCAGCTCAAAGCAGCGCACCAGATTGTCCGCGCCACCACAGGCCAGCAGCTTCCCGTCCGGGCTCGCCACCATCGCCAGCACACAGTCGCGCGCGCTCACCAGCCGCTTGCGCTCCTTCGGCTGCGCAGGATTCACCAGCCACACCTCGCCTGAGCGACCGGGCACACCTCCGGCCACAGCCAGTGGCCCCGGTGCAGTCCACACCAGCGCCAGCACCCGCTCAGGCATGCCTCCCAGCCTCGCCTTGAGCTTTCCCGCCTCCCACACCAGCACCTCATGATACCCGCTCGTCGCCAGCGCATCTCCCGCCGGATTCAGCGCCAGCGCGGTCACCGGCAGCGGTCGCGGATATTTCTCCGGCGTCTTCGCCTGCTGCTCTGGCACCACGCTCCTCAGCGCCGCCTTCACGTCAGCCACATCCACCTTCGCACCGCTGGCGATCCACTCCCGGATCAGCCCGATCTCCTTCTCCGGCAGCGCATCTGCCTTCTTCGGCATGCGGTCATCCTCATCATGCGTCGCTATCAGCCGGTACAGCTCGCTCTCCTCAGGCTTGCCCGCCTTCACCGGCGCAGCCTCGCTGTCCCCAGCCTTCAGCATCCGCTCCACCGTGTCCAGCCGGTAGCCGCCCTTCGCCTTGTCCGCCCGGTGGCACTCCACACATTGGTCCGTCAAAATCGGCGCGACCTGCCGTGAGAACGAAATCTCAGCAGCACCGGCGCATGCCGTCAGGGCGGTAAAAACGAATAATCGAAACATGAGAGCGGTAAGAAACGCCCCCTTCTGCCCGACTTTGTCGGACGTTGCATCTCCCACTCGCCTCTTTTACATCCCCACACCATGAGCCCACGTCCCTGGATTATCGCTGAAACCAACTGGAAAAACGTCAAAGCCACCCGCTACGACGCCGCCGTGCTTCCCTGGGGCGCCACCGAGGCTCACAACTGGCACCTCCCCTACGGCACCGACTCTCTCCAAAACGACGCCATTGCCGCCGAGGCCGGGCGCATCGCCTGGGAGGCCGGGGCCAAGGTCGGCATCCTCCCCAACATGCCCTTCGGCGTTCAGACCGGCCAGCTCGACATCCCCTTCTGCATCAACATGAACCCCACCACCCAGATGATGGTCCTCGAAGACGTCATCAGCAGCCTCGAAGGCGTGGGCATCATGAAATTCGTCATCCTCAACGGCCACGGCGGCAACGACTTCCGCCAGATGCTCCGCGAGCTCCAGGCCCGCCACCCCAAGATGTTCCTCTCCACCGTCTCCTGGTTCAACGCCGTGAAGGGAGACGACATCTTCAACATCGTCGGAGATCACGCCGACGAGCGCGAGACCAGCCTCATGATGCACTTCCACCCCCACCTCGTTCTCCCCAAATCCGAGTGGGGTCCCGGCACCGACAACCGCTGGAAGCTCAAGGCCATCAACGAAAAATGGGCCTGGGCCCAGCGCGCCTGGACCAAGGCCACCAACGACACCGGCTCCGGAGATCCCCAGCACAGCACCGCCGAAAAAGGCAAACGCTACTACGAAGCCCTCGCCGCCAAAATCGCCTCCTACCTCGTCGAGCTCGCCGCTGCTGACATCAGCTCCCTCTACGAGCAGCCCAAATGATCCGCTTCATCGTCAGCCGCTTCGTACAGGGCATCATCGTGATCTTCGCGGTGATCACCATCACCTTCGCACTGTCCCAGATGGTGCCCGGCGGCGCGATCCGTACCGAGCGCAACATCACCGAAGAAGCGCGCAAAGCCCAGGAGGAATACTACGGCCTCAACAAGCCTTGGTATGTCCAGCTCGGCCTGCAGTTCAAACACTACGCCACACTCGATCTCCCCGAGTCCTACCACTACAAAGGCCGTGGCGTGGATGAGATCATCGCCTCCGGCTTCCCCGTCTCCGCAGCCGTCGGCGGTGCCGCGCTCCTCATTGCCCTGGCCGTCGGCGTCCCTCTCGGCGCACTCGCGGCCCTGCGTCCCAACACCATGGAAGACCGCGCCAGCACCCTCGCCGCCACGCTGGGCATCTGCACCCCCAGCATGGTGCTCGGCCCGCTCATCGCCATGCTCTTCGGCCTCCAGCTTCGCTGGTTCAATGCCTCCGGCTGGTTCGACTCCTCAGACTGGGTCCTTCCCGCGCTCACACTCGGCATCATCTACAGCGCCTATATCGCTCGCCTCACTCGCGGCAGCCTGCGCGAGACCCTCGCCCAGGAGTTCGTCCGCACCGCTCGCGCCAAAGGTGCCAGTGAATCCTCCGTCGTTTTCTTCCACGCCATGAAGCTCGCCAGCCTTCCCGTGCTCAATTTCCTCGGCCCCGCAGCCGCAGGACTGCTCACCGGCTCCTTCATTGTTGAAACCGTCTTCCAGCTTCCCGGCCTCGGTCAGTTCTTCATCGCTACAGCTACCAATGGCGATCACCAGCTCACCATCGCCATCTCCGTCTTTTACGCCGCGCTCATCGTCACCTTCAATCTGCTGGTGGACATCCTCCAGGCCATGCTAAACCCCCGCATCCGCCTCCAGGCATGAGCCCCCATCCCCACCAGAGCATCTCACCCATGCGCGCCGCCTGGCGCAGGCTCATGCGCCAGCGCCTCAATGCCTGGGCCCTCGGCTTCCTCGCCGCGCTCATCGTCCTCTGCGTCGTCGGCCCCTGGCTCTCCCCCTACGATCAGGCCCAGCAAAATCTCGCCCTCAAGGCCACCTCCCCCGGCGCATCCCATTGGTTCGGCACCGATCCCCTCGGGCGCGACATGCTCACCCGCATCCTCCACGGCGGCCGCGTCTCGCTTGAGGTGGGCCTCCTCGCCACCGCTGTCGCCGCCATCATCGGCGTCTTCTATGGCATGATCTCCGGCCTCGCCGGTGGCCGCACAGACTCCGCCATGATGCGCATCGTGGACATCCTCTACGCCTTCCCCTTCATCAATTTCGTCATCCTCCTCATGGTCATCGTCGGCCGCGAGTTCTGGCTCATCTTCGTCGCCATCGGTGCCGTCGAGTGGCTCACCATGGCCCGCGTCGTTCGCGGCCAGGTGCTGGCATTAAAAAATCTCGAGTTCGTCACCGCCGCACGCGCCAGCGGTGCAGGCTTCTGGCACATCGTCTGGAAGCACCTCCTGCCAAATGTCTCCGGCCAGGTCATCATCTACGCCAGCCTCACCGTGCCCGGCGTCATGCTGCTGGAGGCTGCGCTCAGCTTCCTCGGCCTTGGCATCCAGCCTCCCGACGCCAGCTGGGGCGTCCTCATCCGCGAAGGTGCAGGCTCCATGGAGGCCTACCCCTGGCTCCTCCTCTACCCAGGCCTCTTCTTCTCCACCACCCTCCTCGCCCTCAATCTCCTCGGCGACGGCCTCCGCGATGCCTTCGATCCCAAGTCGATGTCACAGCATTGAAAAAATATTTTCACGCTTCATGAATACCCGTGAAGCAGTCTCGTCTCAGATGATGGAAACCAATTCCATCCTCCCAATGAAAACAATCGTTTCAGTCCTCGCTGCAGCCGCAGTTCTTGGCTTCGCAGCTCCCTCCACTGCCAAGGCCGACTTCCCCGGCCAGACCCGCATCGTGGGCTACACCTCTTACGGCAGCCCCATCGTCTCGGTCTTCCAGGTGGTCGGCTATGACAACTTCGGCAACCCCATCTACCAGTGGGTCACTCAGGGTGCCCAGTATGGCTGCAACACCCCTCGCCCCGTTTACGTCCAGCCCGGCATCAATCTGAGCTTCGGCATCGGTGGCGGCAGCTGCAACTCCGGCTACCGCAGCTATAACCCCGGCTACGGATACGGTTACGGCCATCACCATCACGGTTTTCACAGGTAGTAGCGTGAAGACCTGAGGCATGGCTGCCTGCTCGGCCCCGTCAGTGCACTGACGGGGCCGTTTTGTTGATGCCTCGTTGCACGAAGCTCCCGCCTCGTGTCATGTTTGCGCATGCGCTGGCTTTACCGTGCCCTCCTCCTCACCTTCCTCTGCGGGGGCATCGCGTGGTTCCATCACGTCCGCACCCACCGTCCCACCCGTGTCGAGATCGCCAACCGCGCCGGCATCCTCCTCCTCGGCAATGGCTCCGAGCCCGCCGCCCTCGATCCCCAGATCGTCAGCGGCCAGCCCGAGCACATGATCTTCCACGCCCTCTTCGAGGGCCTCATCGCTCCCGCCGCTGACAATCCCGACGGCGACGCCCCCGGCGCCGCTGCTTCCTGGACTTCCGACAACTACACCGTCTGGACCTTCAAGCTCCAGCCTCACGGAAAATGGAGCGATGGCAAACCGCTCACCGCCGCCGATTTTTGCTACGCCTACCGGCGCATCCTCACCGCCCAGCTCGGCGCCGACTACGCAGGCATGCTCTACCCCATGCTCAATGCCGAGGAGTACCACACCGGCAAAATCACCGACTTCTCCCAGGTCGGTGTCAAAGCGCTCGATCCCCTCACCCTGCAGATCACCCTCAAAGGCCCCGCGCCTTATCTGCCCAGCATGCTCAAGCACTACTCCTGGTTCCCCGTGCCGCAGCATGTCATCGAAAAATTCGGCAAAATCTCCGACCGCAACACCCGCTGGACGCGCCCCGCCAACATGGTCACCAACGGCCCCTTCAAGCTCAAAAGCTGGGAGGTCAATCAGGCCGTCACCGTCGAGCGCAACCCCCACTACTGGGACGCCGCCACCGTCAGGCTCAATGGCATCGTCTTCCTCCCCATCTCCAGCGACACCACCGAAGAGCGCGCCTTCAATGACGGCCAGCTCCATGTCACCCTCACCATGCCCCTCTCCAAGATCCCCATCTATCGCGAGAGCAAATCCCCCTTCTATCACAATGACCCGCTCCTCAGCGTGTACATGTATCGCTGCAACACCACCAAAAAACCCTTCGACAATCCCCTCGTTCGCAAAGCCCTCGCTCTCGCCATCGACCGCGACAGCATCACTCGCAATATCCTCCGCGCCGGTCAGCAGCCCGCCACCGGCCTCACCCCGCCCGGCTGCAATCCCGACTACCACGTCCCCAGCATCATGCGCTTCGATCCCGCCGAGGCACGCCGCCTCCTCGCACAGGCAGGATTCCCAGACGGCAAAGGCTTCCCGCCCTTCGACATCCTCATCAACACCAGCGAGGCACACCGTTCCCTCGCAGAAGCCGTGCAGTCCATGTGGAAAGAGCACCTCCACATTCCCGCCGGCGTTCTCAATCAAGACTGGGGCGTTTACATTGAATCCCAGCGCAAGTTTGACTACACCATCGCCCGCTTCGGCTGGGTCGGCGACTACCTCGATCCCTCCACCTTCCTCTCCATCTGGCAGACCGGCGATGGCAACAACAACACTGGCTGGAGCAGCCCCCGTTACGATGACCTCATCCACCGCAGCTTCAGCGAAGGCAATGTCACCAAGCGCCTCCAGCTCCTCAATGAAGCCGAGACCATCCTCCTCACAGACGCCCCCATCCTGCCCATTTATTGGTACACCCACTCCTACCTCATGCGCCCCGAGGTCAAAGGCCTCAAACCCTCCCTCCTCGAACACCGCTGCTACAAGGCCATCGAGCTGAAACCGTAAGCCGCAAAAACGAAAAAGGCACAGGATCTCTCCTGCGCCTCTTATCATATTGCCATTACCTCCGTCAGCCCTCTTACAACCTACCGCATCATGAATAAATTAAACAATGATGTAGCCAACTAACCTGGGAGGCAACCGCGGCGCTCCCTCTCCCCGCCCATGGCACACCATGACAAACAAACATTTCTTCGGGGGAGAGGGCCGGGGTGAGGGGTGATCATGCCCATTCGAAACATGGAGACCCCACATCGCCCCGCCAAGGCGCCAGCATAGTGGTCCGCACAAAGCAAAGCCAGCCGAGCTCTTTGGGCGGTGATCCACAATCAAACACCACCCGTCCCGCATCGCGCCAGCGTCCTCGGACTGCGGCGCTTCAGCGCCGCTTTCGCCACGCCCCTAGCGCGTTCCCCACTCACCAGCTCACAGCTCGGCTATCCGTCATTCCCCCAATCCCATCTCCCCACCTGTCGCCAATAACCGTCAACTCCGCCGCCACACCGTCGTCATCGTCCCACGGAAAGTCACCCTCACCGCCTGCGTCATCACCCGCTCACGGAAATGCGGCGCAGCCTCGCACTCCACCACCTCGCAGCTCTCGATTCCCTCTCCATTAAACGTCACCGCCGCCGGAATCGCTTCCGCATGCCGGCACACAAATCCTCTCGGCCGCTCCCTCTCCACACGCCATCCTGGCGCCAGCTGCCACGTGATCACGTAGCTCCTCTCCGTTCCCACCTCATCACAGATCTCCACCAGATCATGCGTCGCATGCACCGCACGCTTCAGCTTTTCGCCTTCGCTCTGCAGACTCACCACACAGATCTCATCATGCACATCCAGCTCCGGCTTTCCATGATGATCCGCCCACAAAAACGCCCCCATCCTTCGCGGAGTCGCACGTCCTGACACAGGCACCGGTCCATTGTGCGCCTCCCACGCCGCCAGCTTCGCTCTCAGCGCCGCATTCCCATAGTACGCCCCCGTCCCCGGATCGATCACCAGCGCATGCTGCTCATACCACAGGGACACATGCAGCGCATCCAGATGCCCGTGCGCCGCCATGCTGCCCAGGCCCAGCGCAGATGCATCCGCCCGCACCGTCCAGCGCGCATCACGCCACAGCGCCTGCCCGCTCTCCTCATACGTCAGCCATTTCCCGCGCATCGCCGCCTTGATCCCCTTCGGCGGTTCCCCCAGCCAGAAGCGCAGGGTCGCGCCCTCCGCCCGGTTCAGAAACCATCCGCGAAACTCCGCCGCCGCATTCATTCGCCTCAGCGTCAGCGGCAGCACCTGCGCATCATCAGAGTCTCCAAAATCCCAGCACTCCGGCGCTTCCACCGCATCCACAAAAAACTGCGCCGCACGCGTCAGCCTCTCCATCACCTCCGGCTTGAATCCCCCCACCGCCAGCCCCGCATGCCAGCACATCTCCCATGCAAAGAGGTGGTAATGCAGCGCCTGCTCCAGGTTGCCTCCATCCGTGGCGAACTGCCTCAAAATCTCCCCCTCCAGCAGCTCCTTCACCTCCTTCGCCGGGCACGTCATCTTCTCCAGCCCCGGCCACCGCGCTGTCGCCATCACTAGCGCGCTCAGCTCGCCTATGAGGTGATTGTTGGCCGATGACCCAAACGAGCGCCGCTTCCAGATCCACCACGCATGCGCAGGCACGATCCGCGCCGTCAGCGCATCCTGCCTCTGCACCAGCTCCGCATCGCAGCACCCGCGCACGATCGCGTCAAACCAGCAGTAGTTCATGAGCCTCAGCGCCGCCTCCAGCGGGCTCGTCCAGTTGATGCCGCGTCCGGGCGTGTTGCGCTCGCACCAGTCCTCCAGCCAGATCTGCGCCGTGCGGATCGCCTGCTCATCCCCGTTCAGCGCACTGTGCATCGCCAGCCGCGTCACCTCGCTCCAGCGGTTGATCTCCCAGATCGCCCGCGCATCCGCATCATGCTCCAGGTTCCGATGGTCCAGCTTGCGTGCGGGCATCTCCGGATCCACCACCACGCCCAGCGTGGCATCACGGTGCCAGCACGGCGGCGCACCCACCGCCACACTCTTCCAGCCAAAGAGCTGCCACTCCCCGCTGATCAGCTTCTCCGCGTCCGCCGCCAGCTGCTTGCCCAGCTCCGGCGGCACGCGTTCGCGCCATGGCAGTCTCGGTACATCCTTGCAGCGCGCGTCCCACTTCTGGCTCGCCACCCGCTTCAGCTTGCCGGATTCATTCCATCGGCCCAGGCGCTCCTTCACACGATGCACCACCTCCCCCGCGCTCATCGCGCGCAGCCGTTGCAGGTACCAGACAAGTGTCATCACAGTTCGATGCCTCTACCTTCGCGGATGGACTCCAGCACCGCAAATGTCAGCTTCATGCTCCGCCGCGCCTCCTCATACGGCAGCGGATGCTCCGCCCCGCCTTTCAGAAAGCCCACCCACGCCGTCATCTCCTCCGCATGTCCCTTGGATGTGTACTTCCTCACCGTCGTTTTCCGCTGTTTGAAAACCGAGAGCTTCATGAAGTTCTCACACTCCACCACCAGCCCGCTCGCAAACACCCGGAAAGTCTCCTTCGGGTAGCTCGTGTCACCCTCCGCCGTGTACACCACCTGCGCCGCCGACCCGTCTGCAAATTCGATCTGCGCCGTCACCGAGTCCGGCACCTTCGGCCGGCCCACCGTCTGCGCCGTCACCTTCACCGGCCTCCCCAGCACATGACAGGCAAAGTCAAAGAAGTGGCACGCCTCTCCCAGCACACGCCCGCCGCTCTCCGCCGCATTCGCATACCAGTGGTCCGGAGCCAGTACGCCAGCATTCACATGAAAGGCCAGCGTCTTCGGCCCCGACACCTTGCTGAGCAGCTCCATCATCGCCACCGTCGCAGGCGCAAAGCGTCGGTTAAATCCCACCATCACGCTCCCCTTCGACTCCACCACCGCAGCATCGATCTCCCCCAGCTCCTCACGCGTCAGGCATAGCGGCTTTTCCACAAACACCTGCCTGCCCGCTTTCAGAGCTTTCAACACCATCGGTGCATGCAGATGATGCCGCGTCCCGATCATCACCGCCGCATCAGCAGTCCCGCCCTCCAGCACCTTCGCCGCATCCGTCTCCGCATGCGCAAAGCCAAACTTCTCCTTCACATGCCGCGCCGAAAGCCCCGTCGCATTCACTATCGTCCCCAGCGTCATCTGCCCCTTCACATGCGGCAGCAGCATCGTCCTCGCAAAGTTCCCAGCCCCGATCACATCCAGCATCCCGACACCACTTCTCAGTGCCTCCTTCGCACGCTCCGGAAACTCGCACGTATCGCTCCTGCTCGTGCCGACGCTTGAAACCCCGCCCCCATACTCGATCACCACGCCCAGTTCGCTCGACAGCTCGTCATACACTCCCAGCACATCCTCAAACCCCACCCGCCTCGTCGTCACCGCCCTCAGATCCAGCTGCCCCGTGCGCATCAGTTCCAGGCACGCCTCAAAGTTCCGGTTCTCCGTCCATCGCACATGCCCGATCGGGTAGTCCTGCCCGCCCCACTCATACTGCGGGTCATACCGTCCCGGCCCATAGCTTCGCGAGTACCGCACCTGGATGTCCTTCATGTACGCCGTCTTCCACGAAAGCTCCGCGTCATAGATCCCCACGATCACCATCACGCCCCGGTCACGCAGGCACGCGATCGCGCTGTCTGCTGCATCACGTCCTTTCCCGCCCACGCACAGCAGCACCGCGTCCACGCCATGTCCGTCCGTCCATGCACGCACTTCATCTTCCAGCTTCGACTGCGCCGGATTCACCACCCGCTCCGCACCCATCGCCAGAGACGTCTCCAGCCGCCCCGCCACAAAATCCACGCTCATCACCCGCGCACCCGAGGCCTTGAGCAGGCTTGTCGCCAGCAGCCCCACCAGCCCCTGCCCCATCACTAGCACACGCTCGCCCAGCCGCGCACCGCTCTGCCGCACCGCCTCCATCGAGATCGACGCCAGCGTCGTATACGCCCCCTGCCAGTCCTCCACCCCTTCCGGAATCGGAGCCGCCAGCAGATCCGGCACCGCGATCATCTCCGCATGAAACGCACATTCCGCCCCGCCGCACGCCACCCGGTCCCCCACGCGGAAGCGCGAGTTCATCTCATCCACCGCCACCACCACGCCTGCGGCGGAATACCCCAGCGGCGTCGGCGACTCCAGCCGGTTGCGCACCTTCTCCATCGCCGCCTTCCAGCCCAGCGTCTTCGCCGTATCGATCACCTTCTTCACCTGATCCGGTCGCGCCTTCGCCTTTTGCAGCAGCGACATCCTCGCCTGCTCCACCTTCATCCTCTCCGTCCCCGGAGAAATGACCGAGCACGTCGTCCTCACCACAATCCCTCCCGGCGGCGCCACAGGCGCAGGCACCTCCTGCAGTTCCAGCCGTCCATCCTGATATTGGGCGATTTGTTTCATCGTTCGATCAATCGTTAAAGTCTCGGAGCAAACCCACTTTCCGCCTCTTCGCAGCATTTATTCACCCATCCTGCATCATCCCCCGTCAGCTGCTATTTCACCCCAAGCCCATTCATAAAAATTCGCTGCCATTCGAGCTCATGCGCGTTGAAAAAATCCAGCGCTATGGCAATCCCACTTCATTCACTGTAACGACCGCTCAATGCCACCCATCACGAAAGACACCTCACATCTCCGGATGGCGGAGCCATCCCAGCCTGNNGAGCGAAGCGACACCCCTCGTAAGCTCGCCCATCGCACCCTCATGGCACTCGCATCGCGTAGCGATGCCAGCACTCACGTCCCTGCAGTCCTCTAGATGCAATCCAGGCACCCTTAATTTCCAGGCTGCAAAGCATGATAGCATGCTAGTTGTCGGTTCAATGAGGTGCTGCTTTTTTCAACCATGCTAGCAGGTCGTCATCAGTGAAAGCTGCATCCTTTTGGGGTTTGCCGTAATCGACTAGGTTTGCGCCAGGAATGCTGCAGCGCCGCAAAAACACAGGACCTGTTTCATTCAGCACTTTCAATACACCATTCTTCTCAAAGGAGGTCATGTGGTCGATTTCAGACGAAAGGTTGTTGACCAAAGTCAGCAAATCACCCGCGAGGTCAGGCCTAGTCTCCCAAAAGGTAGCATCAATGCTCAAAACAGCGTGTAAAAGCGCTCCTTCGTAGAGATTCCCCTCGGCATGTGGTCGTTGGCGCAGCTCTCGCAACGCTAGCGGAACTAGATACTTCAGGCTGATTTGTTGACCAATCATGAGCCGGATGTTTTCCACATCAAATTCCTTCAACGGCACTTGTCTCAGACGATGGCACTCAATGACAAGTGATGACTCATAGCCCGGCTCCCCCCAGTCTACCCCTTCGAGTTCTTGGAGACTTCGACCTATATCAAAATCAATTTTCATCATACTGATACCCTCGTCACCAGCCACCTATGCTTCCCCGCCGGGGTCTTCTCCACCTCCTTCACCTCGCGCATCTCCAGCACAAAATCATCCCCCAGCTTCCTCATCAGCCCCGCATGCATCGCATCCTCGCGCTCACGCTGCCATTGCGGCCCCGGCTGATACCGGCACTCCACCGCACCGGCACGCTCCTGAAAAAACTGCACCGCCAGCAGCCCGTCAAAAATCCGGTCATGCATGTTGATCGCCGTCAGCGAAATCCGCCGCCCCGTGGCGCTCACCAGAAACTCATACTCACGCCCCACCACCTCCGACACCACAGCGTGGTTCACCACTTTCGCATAATCCCCCGTCCGATACCGCACCAGCGGCATCACGCGATTATGAAACGACGTCCCGATGATCTCCCGATTCCCTTCCGCGTCGGCTTCTCCAAATTCCACATACCCATACGTCGGCCAGAATTGCAGATCGTTCGACTCCCTGCCCTGCGCCGCCAGCACAACGCGCTCGCTGTGTCCGTACCAGTGAAACACCCGCGCGCCAAAAAAGCCCTCCAGGTACCTCTGCGTCTCCGCACCCAGCTTTTCCGATCCACACAGCAGTGAAGTCAGTTTGAACCCCAGCTTCCTCCCCGTCTGCTCCAGCCCCCGCGCCAGCATCAGCGCCGCACTGGGATACGCATGCAGATGCTGCGGGCGGAATCGATTCAGCGCCTCCACATACTCCGGCAGCCGCTCCAGCGTCAGATGATACGACGAAAGAATCAGCCAGTTCCGCGTCGCATCATAATAGCTGATGCCCCCCGCCGCCTTGCTCGACGTCACCCCGCCTCGGATCACCGCCACCCGGTCTCCCACGCGATACCCACGCCTTGACCACTGAGCCTCCAGGTACGCCTGCTCCTTCGGCCGGCTCACACCCTTCTGCAGATAAAACCCCACCGGTACCCCGCTCGATCCACCCGTGGTGATGTACAGCCTTCGCATGGCATCAATCTCCGGATTCACCATCCGCTCCCGGTTCAAGATCATGTCCTGCTTCGTCAGTAGCGGATAGTCCGCCAGTTGCTCCAGCGCCTCAAACTTCGCCGGATCCACCCCGCACGCCGCAAACCTCTCCGCATAATACGGTGCCTTGCCCGCAGCCATCAGCGATTCACGCAAAGCCTGCACCTGATACCGCCGGATCGTCTCTTCATCCCACCCTTCCACCTCCCGCGCCTCTCGCTGAAACCGCGCATATTCGGCCCCATAGCGCATCGAAGCCGGAATCGCCCGATACACCCGCCCCACCAGCGACTTAATCACCTGCGGCGCTGCCTCATAAACCTTCAGCAGCGGATAAAGCGCATCTTCCAGAGACATGACTGTTAAAGAGTACGTTGCAAGAAGGATGGCTTCGCGGCCTGAAGCGGGCGGAAGAGGCTTGGAATGCTACTCAAATTGAATTTCAAAATTCTCCAGCGCGAATCCCCTCTCCCCGCCCAAAACATCATAGCTCTGAGCATCCTTCGGGGAACCGTAGCGCAGCGAAGATAGACGAAGTCAAAGGTTGGGTGAGGGGTGGCATTTCATCTCTCTTTTCGATGTTCCGCATGACGAACGCCCCTCTGAGATTGCACTCTTCATCAGGAGGCCTTCACCATCCCATTCAGCATCCGAATCGCCGCCATCGCCGCCCCAAACCCATTGTCAATGTTCACCACGCTCAGCCCGCTCGCACACGAGTTCAGCATCCCCAGCAGCGCAGCTATTCCGCGCAAATTCGCCCCGTAGCCCACACTCGTCGGCACGGCGATCACCGGTGCCGCCACCAGCCCGCCCAGCACGCTCGGCAGCGCCCCTTCCATCCCCGCCACCGCGATCACGAGGCTCGCAGCGCGCACATCATCCAGCCGCGCCAGCAGCCGGTGCAGCCCCGCCACGCCCACATCCGTAATTCGCATTACTTTCACTCCGGCAAACTCCAGCGTCTGCGCAGCCTCCTCCGCCACCGGCACATCCGAGGTCCCCGCGCACACCACCGCCACCGTCAGCGCCTTGAAATCACCGCTCATCCTCCCGATGCGATACAGCCGCGACACACCATCATAGCAGCCCGTCGGAAATCTCTGCAGCAGCGCCCCCGCCATCTCCGCATTCACCCGTGTGGCCAGTGCGCATCCATGCGCCGCTACCAGCGCTGCCAGCGCATCCGAGGTCTGCTCCAGCGTCTTCCCCTCCGCATACACCGCCTCAGGAAAGCCCTGGCGTATCACCCGGTGCGTATCCGCCAGCACCTGCCCTGCCTCCGCAAACGGCAGCACCCTCAGCCGCTCCAGCGCCTGCTCGGCGCTCAGCGTTCCGTCGGCCACCTGGCCCAGCAGTTCTCCCAGTTTCCCTTCGTTCATGCCGTCCGCCCCTTGAGCACTTCGTTCATGCTTCCAGTTCTCAGCCCCGCCAGATCCAGGGTCACATACGTGTACCCCGTCGCACGCAGTGCCTTCGTAATCGCTTCCCTCTGCTGCAAAGCTCGCAGCAGATCTCCCTCCGGCACCTCCAGCCGCGCCACATCTCCATGATGCCTCACACGCAGCTCTCGGTAGCCAAGGTCAAACAGCGCCGCCTCCGCACGCTCGATCTGTGAGAGCAGCCTCGGTGTCACACTCGTGCCATACGGCACGCGGGAGGCCAGGCAAGCCGCCGCTGGCTTGTCCCAGTTCGGCAGGCCCAGCGCCTTCGCCGCCTCCCTCACCGCCTTCTTGCTGAAGCCCAGGTCATGCAGCGGGCTCAGGATTTTCAGTTCCCGCGCCGCAGCCCGCCCGGGCCGCACATCCAGCGTGTCCTCAGCATTCATTCCATCCAGCACATGCACGATGTCATGCTGCTCCGCATACTTCCTCAGCGCACGGTACACATGGTCCTTGCAGAAGTAGCAGCGGTTCGGCGCGTTCGCCTGATACGCCGGATCATCCACCTCCAGCGTCGGCAGCATTTCCAGCCTCGCACCCATCTCATGCGCCAGCACCACGGCCTCGTCCTTCTCGCTCTGCGGCAGGCTGGGAGACACCGCCAGCAGCGCCACCACATTCTCACTGCCCAGCGCATCCAGGCAGGCCTTCAGCACCAGCGTGCTGTCCACTCCTCCTGAATAGGCCACGGCCACACGTCCCAGCGGGCGCAGATGTTCCAGCAGTTTCTCAATCATGGTGTCGTCATCAAATCCTTCTGAATCCTCGGCGCAAGGCTGCGGATCAGGGAAAGAATCATTTTCACCGTCTCCTCGTCGTTCCGCTGCCTCTCCCCGCACTGCTGCGGCGTCAGGTTGTCCGTCACACGCGCCATCACAGACGGGTACGCCCAGCGGTGGTTCACATTCCTCAGCACGCTGTCCTTCAGGCTGATCAGCTGCCGCTCCACATTGCTCGGCGTGCTGATGTCATCCCCCACAAACCAGTACACATAGTGCGCCCTCAGCGGCAGCTTCGTCCGGTCGGGCATCAAAACCTCCCGCTGGATGCTCAGATCCCTCACTCTCAAGACCACCCCCGAGTTCATCTTCACCTCGCGTACCGTCGAGTTCGTGATCGTCCACCCCTGCCCGTCCAGGCACACCTCAGGGCGGTGAATGCTCCGCGTGTCATTTCCCGCGATCACCAGCGCCGCATGCGCCTGATCACGGTTCGCGATGCTTCTCCCCGGCGTGTGATATTCCCGCTTCACGATGATCGTGTCAGCCGGCAGCAGCTCTCGCTCCCTCTCGCTCGCCTCCTCTTTGTCTCCCACAAAATCACCCGCTACCATCGGCAGCTCAGGCAGCACTCCCGTCTCACCTCCGCCTTTCGGCTGGGGCGAAAACTGGCACAGCAGGACCGTCATCCCGCACAGCATCAAAAAAATGAACGCACGCGCCATCATGTCACCGGAGCGGCCACCTGCCGCGAGACTGTTTTTGATCGCCTGCCTCCCCCGCCGTCACAGCACCGGTTCAGCAGCCACGACACCGCCTGCAGCAGCATCAGCGCCACCAGAAACACCACGATGCCCGTCAGCTCATGAAACGTGGACACCTCCTTCTCCGCATCACCGATCGCCCAGTGCTGTCCGAAAATCATCGCCGCAAAGATCAGCACCAAAATGCGCACCATGTTCGCCACGATCGCGATCGGCAGGATCGTGCTGAACAGCACCGCCCGCCTCCACATCGCCCGCTGCCGGAAATAGCTGAACAGCACCCCCACCACCAGCAGCGCAAACAGTGACCTCATCCCCGAGCACGGCGCCGCGATCCCCACGCTGAAAAGATCCCCCGCCTTGCGCCCCAGCTCCACGTTCGGCATCGACTGCAGCGCCGTCCCCGCCACCAGCGACTCCACGCCCATCGTGTTCAGCACAAAGCCCGTCGTCTTCACCATCAGCAGTCGCATCTGGTAGCCCAGGCTCTCCTCCAGAAACGACAGCGGCCACATGAAGCCCAGCACCAGCCACGCAAACAGCCTGCTCCTCGCGCGCACCTCCCCCTCCAGCCACACCGCCGCCCCCGCCACCAGACTCATGATCCCCGCATAGCCGCAGTAAAAACTGTTCGCCCTGAACCCCGCAAAGTACAGAAACAACCCAAAGAAAATCAATCCCATCCCCCACGGACTGCACGCCTCCGGCAGCTTCGCCGCTTCCTCGCGCCTCCGCCACAGCAGATAGCCCGCGATAAACGGCACCAGCGCCCCATGCTGCCACGTCGCATCCCGCCACTTCATCAGCAGCTCTTCAAAAATCGTCCGCCGGAAATGCCCGTAGCCCGCCGCATACGGCTGCACCGCCATCAGCAGCACCAGCCCTGCGGCCACAAGGCACCACGATATGACACCACGGTGCTTCATGCTCGTTTCAGTTGTTGGCGGTAAACTACCATCACTGTTTCAAAATGGCGCTTCCACGTCCATTCGCACGCACGTTTACGCCCCAGCTCGCAGCACCGCGCATGCACCGCGTCATCCTCCAGCAGCGTCAGCAGATGCCGCGCCGCCTCATCTGGCTCGTCATAGTACAGCGCTGCATCCCCACCCGCCTCCGGATTCGCCGTCAGCCGGTTCGTCACCACCGCACATCCTGCCGCCATCGCCTCCGGGATCACAAACGTCAGCCCCTCCAGCGTTGACGGAAAAATCAGCACTCGCGCCGCCTGATACGCCGCCACCAGATCCTCTCCAAAAAGCGGCCCCAGCTCCACAAAGCCCTCTTCTCCCGTCACCGCCACAATCTCCCGCCTCAGTCCCTCCGGCAGTCGTTCCCCTGCTCGTACAAAACAGCAGTGCCGTTGCTCAAACGCCCCTCGCATCCGCTCAAAAATCCCCGGCAGCGACTCCAGGTTCTTCCGCTTCACCGCACTCCCCACCGACAAAATCACCCTCGGCATCTCCTGCAGCCTCTTCCTCACCATGTTGCCCTCCGGCACCGCCTTCTGAAAAGCCGCCGCATCCGTCCCCGGCACCGCCACCGTGATCTTCTCCTCCGCGATCCCGAGCATCCCCACCAGTTTCCGCCGCGTCTCCTCAGAGATCGCGATCACATGATCCGCCAGTCGCAAATTCTGCACCGTCTTCCGAAACCTCTCCACCTGCCCCGCGCTCATCGTCCCCGGATCTTCCAGCGGCACGAGATCAAACACCGTCACCACCTTCCGCGCACCTCGTGGCACATGCCTCAGCAGATGCGCATAGCTGTGGTCCAGCACATGGCAAAGCGGCGCTCTCACCCGTCTCGCACGCACAGGATACGCCACATACTTTTCAAACATCCGCCGCAGCCTCGATGCCGCCCCCGATTTCGCCGGTGCTCCTCCCTTCAGCACGCACCCGATCCTCACATCCGCAGGCGGCGCATCACGCACCACGACCTCCAGCTCACGCCAGTACCGGTCCATGCTCGCCCATCCCTCTTCAGGAGAAGCCGGCAGCCACATCACATCCGCGTTCATGTTCCTGCTTTCTCCCATGCTTCCACGATGTGCAGATCCCCCTGCCGGCTCGCCACACATTCAAACCCCGCCCCCTCCAGCGCCCTTCTCCCGCGCTCGATCATCTCCATCCCGATCAGCGGCGGGTGCCATTCCACAATGATCAGCCGCATCCCGCGCCACGCCGGTCCTTCGCCCAAAATCACCTGCTGCTCCGCTCCCTCCACATCCATCACCAGCACATCAAACGGCCCCCGCTCCGCGCACAGCTGCTCCAGCGTGCGGCTCTGCACCACCTCCAGCCGCTTCGCATCCCCCCCATCCGCACGCGTGCTCGTCAGCACCCCCTGCGTGAAATCCAGCGCCACGGGATTCCCATCCCCGATCGCCGCATGCATCACCGTAAAGCGCCCCCCGTTCCGTTCCCGGTTCCTCTCCAGAAACGGCACCAGCCTCGCGTTTGCCTCCAGCACCACATGCCTCTCCGGTGCCTCCAGCCTGCGGTTGATCGTCATGGACACGATCCCAAGACATCCCCCCAGCTCACACACTTTGTCTCCTGGACGGATCAGCCGTGCACAAAACTCCCTCTCCGGCGCCTCGTAGTCATCAAACCAATACGTCGCCAGCGCGCTCCAGCTCTCCCCCTCCAGCGGCACCTCAAACACCATCCCGCCCAGATGAAACCGTCGGCGGAAGATCAAAAACGCCAGCCCCAGCAGCGGATTCGCCCGCAGCGTCAGGCACATCCCCAGCGCAGGCGGCAGCGCATCGCGCACGGTGCGCCGCAGCTTTTCAAAAAAAGACATGGCCGCCATGTTCAGCTGTCCGCCCTCCTCAGTTCCAGGATCTTCATCAAAAAACGGCCCCACGTCCGCGCCAGCGCCTCGTGCGTGTAGTTCGCCAGCGTTCGCTGCCGCTGCGCCTCCGCCAGCCTCTCTCTGCCCGCATCGTCACGCACCCATCGCTCCATCATCGCCGCCAGCGCCTTCGCATCTGAATGCGCAAACACCGCCTCCGGCATCGCCAGCACCTCCGGGATCGCCCCCGAGCTCGCCCCCAGCGTCGCCACACGCGCCGCAGTCGCCTCGATCAGCACATGCCCAAACTGCTCCTCCCATACATTCGGTCCCGTGCGCACCGGCTTGCTCGCCAGCACAAACATGTCCAGGCTCCTCATGAACTCCGCCACCTCCCGGTGCGGCCTCGGTGCCAGCACATGCAGCCAGGCCTTGGTCTCTGCCATCGTCTGCAGCTCCGCGCTCATGTCACCATGCCCCAGCAGCGCCAGTTGCATGTCACGCTCAGGCAGCCTCGCACGCACATCCTCCACCGCAGCCAGCAGTTCGCCGATGCCCTTCGCCGCCGTCAGTCGTCCGCAGAATCCCACCAGAAATCCCTCCTTCGGCACGCCCAGTTTCACCCGCAGTTCAGCCTTCTCAGCAGCACTCGCCGGGCGGAAATCCGCACTCTCCACCCCCAGCTGTGCCGCCACCAGATTCGTCTCCGCCTTCGCCCCATGCTTCAGCAGGATCGCCCGGCACGCCTCATTCCCCGAGATCGAAAAATCATGCGTCCATGCCGCCAGCCGGTAGATCATCGAAAGCATACCGCCCTTCAGCCCGCGCCTCTCGATGTTCTCCCAGGTAAACTCGCCAAAGACCGCCTGCGGCTGCATCATCCTCGCCATCACCCACACCTGCCAGCGGATCAGGCTCCACGGCTCGCTGTCCACCAGGATCACATCATACGCCTTCGCCCGCAGCACCTCGCTCAGCCCTTCATGCACATATCGCGTGATGCCCGCCCCCCTCGGCCACACCGGCAGTCTCACCAGCTCATACTGCGGCTCATGATCCGCCTGCTCAAACTCCGCCAGCGGCAGCCCAAATAGCGTCGAGTCATCCAGCACCCACGTCACACACGTGATCTCAAACTCATCCGCCAGCGGATTCAGCTTCCTCCGGTTAAAGGCGGTCGCATACATATGCCCCACCATCAGCAGCCTGGGTTTCGCATCACTCATGCAGCAGCCTCTTCCAGTATGTCCGCCAGCCGCACCGCATACGTCTCGCTGTCGATCGCATGCTTCAGCATCGCCTTCTGCGGTTTCCAGCTCCCGTTCAGAAATTCCGCCAGCACAGCCGCAGCCTGCTTCGCCTCAAAGGGGATCTGTCTTCCGTTCACTCCCTCTTCCAGGATCATCTCTGCTCCATGATGCGGCGTCAGAAAAAGCGGCAGCTCGCACGCCGCTGCCTCCACCTCCACCAGCGCAAACGCCTCCGAGTACGACGGAAAGAGAAACGCATCCGCAGCAGCAAAGTAGCGCTCCACATCCGTCACCATCCCCGTGTAGCAGATCCACTCGTGCCCGCCGCCCAGCTCCTTCTGCAGCGCCGCCAGCCGCGCAGGCGTTCCACCCACCACCAGCAGCCGTGCTTCCGGGTGCTTCACACGCAGCTCCTTCATCGCCTCCACCGCCAGAAAAAATCCCTTCCGCCGGTAGTGCCCCGTGCTCGCAAACGCAAACACCCGCTGCGCATCCTCATACCCCAGCTTCTGCCGCATCTCGCCTCGAAACAGCTCCCGCACTCCCGCATGAAACCGCTTCGGATCATAGCTGTTCGGCAAAATCTTGATCCTCAGCGCCGCATTTTCCTCTCGTAGATCCTCCGCCACCGCCTCGGACACAGCCAGCACCACACGCGCCTTCGTCGTTCGGAAAAACCGCCGCGCCATCCACAGCCCCAGCGCATTCACCGCACGCTCATACGCATCGCGCATCGAGTGCATCCCCAGCACCCGCTGCCGCCGCTCCCAGTCAAAAGGCGAGAACTGCACCAGACACACATCACAGTTCGGTTCATACGGCGACAGGCTCAGCACCACATCCGCCACACGCCCCTCTTGTCGATGCCGCTTCCGCGCCCACCAGCCAAACACATGCAGCCCCAGCACCGGCACATTCCCATGTCGCGGCAGCTTCACCACGCGCTCCACCGGCAGCCCTTCATCACACCACCAGCACCACACCTCGATTCTCCACCCTCGCTGCACCAGATGAGGCAGCGCCAGCACCACCCCTCTCATCGACGGGCTCGTGGTGCTCACATTCGGATCTATGATCAGCAGCTTCACTGCGTCGGTTCTTTGCGGAAAAGAGTCAGGATCCCAAACGGCGTTCCGGCCTTGCGCTCCGCCGCACTCAGCCCCGTCTCCACATCCGCCCACGCCACCGGCATAAACACACCCCGCATCGGCAGCTTCCACGCCGCCAGCAGCCGGTCCGTCGTTCCCCTCACCAGAAAGTAGTCCGTGTGCAGCGCCTTCATCCCGTAGGGGGCAAACAGCGCCGCCAGCTCCTCCGCTGTGTATCCCTCGCGGCAGTGGTCATCATTTGGAAACGGCTCCGGCGGATGCGGCACCGTGATCACCGCATGCCCTCCCGGCTTCAGGATCCGGCACAGCTCCGCTGCCACCTTCTCATGCTCGGCGATGTGCTCGATCACCTGCGTGCTCATCACCATGTCCACAGACTCATCCGCCAGCGGTATCTCCAGCAGAGATCCCCGGATCAGCTTCGCCCTCGGCTCCCCTCCCAGGTTCTCCTCCAGCCTCACAAAATTCTGCGCATCATACTCCAGGGCGATCACCTTTTTCGCAAAGCCCGCATTCAGCGCCAGCCGCAGAAACTCCCCCGACCCCGCCCCTCCGTCAAACAGCGTCTCCACCGCAGGCACTTTCAGCATGGCATCCCTCACCCTCGGCCACTCCACACGGTAGCGCAGCGTGTTCGCAGTCAGAAGATAGCGTCGTAAAAATCGGCGTAGCAGTTTCATTGAATATGAGAAGCTCAGTTTAAACTCACACATGCACCAGCCCCGGTGCCGCATCCGCACTACCGCCCAGCCGCCTTCGCCAGCGCTGCACCGGCCGGTCCACCAGCCACAGCATCACCGCAGACACCACCAGCGTGCCCAGCAGCGCCAGTCCGGTATCCACCAGCTTGTGCAGCCCGGACGCATCATCGGGTCTCAGATGATAAACGATGCTCCGGAACCACCAGTGAAAGAGATACACCGGATACGCCAGATCTCCGATCCAGCGGTCCAGCTTCGAAGACTTCACCCTCACGCTCCTCAGCACCAGCGGTAGAAACGCAGCCCCCATCCCCATCATCAGCAGCGCCTGCTGGCATCGCACCTCAGGTGCAGAGGCCTCCGTCACATGCAGGCTGCTCAGCAGCGGCCTCACACTCGGCACGGCCACCAGCATCCCCGCCACACCGAGCGGCGCCCACTTCAGCACACCATCCCCCGGCATCGGCGCATGCACACGCCACAGCATTCCCGCCATGAAAAATCCCAGATGCGGCAGCACGCTCGCCGCACTCACAGCCGTGCCGGTTTGAAACATCCACGCCCCTGCAGCCATCAGCACCCCCACCAGCAGCCACGCTGCCACGCGAGACAGCTTCCCCGCCACCACGGCCAGCAACGGTGCCAGCAGGTAAAACTGCATCTCCACATCCAGCGACCACTGCTGCGGCAGCGCCAGCCCTTCACTCGCACTCCCTGCGATTAGTCCCTGCGCCACCCACCACCTCAGCCCGCTTCCGGCCGGAGACGTCAGGCCAAGGCAGGCATTGACAATGATCTGCCCGCAGATCGCGATAAAAAGCAGCGGCGCTATCCGCAACCACCGGCTCGCCACAAAGCCCGCGTACCGCTTCACTCCATCACCACCCTGCTGTTCCCACAGCCCAGCGATCCAGTAGCCGCTCAGCGCAAAAAACGACGCCACCGCAGGCGCACCAATCGCCAGCGCGCTGAAGTGGCTGCCAAACACCACCATCGCCAGCACCAGTCGCGTCGCTCCAGGTCCAGCTCTCAAGAAAGTTGTCATGAATACCGACTGTTCAATGCGATCTTCACTCGCGCCTTGGACTTGGCATCACTCATCTCAGCACCAAAGTTGCGGTCTATGACAGCCCGGGTCACAGCGATCCTCTGCGTGCACCATCGAAGTTTTAATACCACGATCTGTCTAAAACAGGTCTCTCTTTTTACCGCAAGCCCCCCTTCATCGCACCAACCCCAAAGGGGTTGCGTAGTTAAGCCCAAGGGTCAGCCGAGCCTCAGCGAGGCAGACCCTGGGTATGCACGGACACGACTGGAAAGCAAACCCAGCGCCTTCTTTCCACACCGTGCCCTCCAGCAGCGTCTCACCGTCCCGCCGCCGCAATGAGTCGCTCTGCCATCCGGACATGGCAGGTCTTTCAAGAGTCGCTCCATCTTCATGCCATTTGTGCAGCAGCCACCACCGGATGCCCCAGCACCGCATGGAAATGACTCACCAGCCTCTCCGCCACCGCCGCAGCCCGGTGCCGCTCCAGGTGTCCGCACAGCGCCGCATCTTCGCAGTCAGGCAGCGGTGTCACCAGCAGCGGTCCCAGCACACGTGCCAGATCCTCCGCATCGCCGTTTTCAAAATAGCTCGCAAACGGGCCTCCCGCATCCTTCAGCCCGCCGCCGGCAGACGCCACCACTCGGCAGCCGGACGCCAGCCCTTCCAGCGCCACGATGCCAAACGGCTCCTGCCATGTGGACGGCACCACCAGAATCCTCGCCAGCCTCATCTCTTCAGCGATCTCCTCCGAGTTCTTCCCGCCGAGAAACGTCACCCTCTCCGCCAGCCCCAGGCTCGCGGCCTCCTGTCGCCACTCCGGCAGCAGGCTCGCTCCATCCTGCACTTCATCCCCCACCACACGCAGATGCACATCACGTCCCTGCGCACTCAGCATGGCCAGCGCGCGCAGCAGCACATCCAGCCCCTTGGCCCTCACCAGCCTTCCCACAAACAGCAGCTGATTCGGCCTCGCCGCCTCCTCTCCTGGCAGGTGAAACACCTCATCTTCATACGGATTCCCCACCACGATCCCATGCCCTCCCCAGCTCTTCCGGATCACTTCGCTGCACGCCACCGGGTGCGAACACGCCGCCACCCACTTCTGCATCCGCCGCGAGAGAGACACCTGCTCCGTGTCCGAGAAATGCGTCTGATGGCTGATGACGCACGGCTTACGGAAAAGCACAAACGGCCAGATCATCTTCAGGCTCACCTCCATTTGAAATACCACATCACACCAGCGTGCCGCGCTCACCATGTCCACGGTGCTCGGCATCCGGATCGTCGGGCAGTCAGCCTCCGGCGCATCACTCCCATCCGCAGCCGTCCGCGTCAGCAGCCTCACCTCATGCCCCTGCCTCTGCCACGCATTCGCCAGCAGCCGCACGATCACCGGCACCCCGCCCTTCAGCGGAAAAAACAGCCGCGATGTAATCGCAATACGCATCAAATCAGCCGCAAAAATTTCTTCTCTAAGCCCAGGGCGGCAAACTCGTCTCTCCCTCTCCCCACCCCAGACACACGACAAAGGGTTATGTCCTTCTTGGGGGAGAGGGTCGGGGTGAGGGGCCACTCTTGACCTTCGTCAGCATGAAGCACCTCGACACTCTGTGCACTCCCGCCTCACACCTTCCCCGCAAACGCCGCCAGATCTCCGCGCCTCGGCAGCGGCATCAGCAGCGCACCCAGCGCCACCAGCCCCGCTCCTCGTGTCGCAGGCACCAGCACCGGCACGATCGCATACGCGCACACCGCCGCCATCACACTCGCCAGCGCTGCTCCCGTCGCTCCCATGCTTGGGATCAGCACCAGGTTCAGCACCACATCCAGCACCAGCGCCGCCACCAGAATCATGAGCAGCCACCGCAGCCGCCTCTCGATCGTCAGCCGGCACTGCGTCATCGCCCCCAGCATCGCCGGCACCAGCAGAAACGCATGCACCGCCAGCACCCGCGCCGCAGACTGGTAGGCCGCGCCAAACACGATGGCGATGATCCACGCACTCGCCGCACAGATCCCCAGCGCCAGCCCCCAGCCCGCGCACACCGTCACCCGCGTGCACGCCGCGCTCTGCCTCGCATACGCCGCCTCATCATCATGAAACGACCTCACCAGCACCGGGCTGAACACCGTCACCATCATGCCGCTTAGAAACATCAGGCTCTCCGTGATCGACGACGCCGCAGTGAAAAAGCCCACCTCCCCCTCGCCTCTCAGGGCGCGCAGCATGATCACATCGATGCGGGACATGAATGTCACCAGGCTCGCCGCCACCAGCGCCGGCAGAGACTCCGCCAGCACCGCCCAGCCGCTTCGCCAGTCAGCCTTCCACTTCCTCACGCTCCCGCCCTTCGCCAGATACGCGCGCACAGACACCACCGTCACCGTCGAAAACGAAAGCACATCCGCCCACGCGATCCGGATCACACTCCACCCCGAGAGACTGCACAGCACCTGCCACAGCCGGTACACCAGAGTGCCCGCCGTGTTTGCCAGCGCCACCTCGCGCGTGTCCAGCCTCGACTGAAACCACAGCGCCACCGGCGCGGGAAACATCAGGCACATCCTCAGCCCGATCACCGCCGCAGCCACACGCAGCGGCAGCGGGCCTCGGTCCACCCACATCAGATAGCCCGCCAGCAGCAGCCAGCTCACCGTCCCGGTCACCGCCAGCACACACGCCGTGCCACCCAGGATGCCCGGCTCCTTCTCCGGGTGGCTTCTCAGGTGTCGGATGAAGACGGTCCCGTCCACCCCCATCGACGCCACGCCAAACAGCACCGCCAGCGCCTGCGCCTCTGCCAGCAGCCCCGTCTGCGTCGGTCCCAGATGCCGCGCCACCAGTCCCGTTGCCGCCACGCCCAGCAGGATCACAAAAATCTTCTGCGCCCCCAGCCACCCCAGGTTCACCACCAGCCTCCGCAGCAGCGATCCCCCTCCCGCCTTCGCAGTCCCAGTCACTGTGGCTGAAGCAGACATATCTTCCAAAACCTCACTCAAAACAAAAAATCATCCCAGCCCCAAAACAGGTCTTCGAAATCGAACACATCCAAACTTAGCCTTCCTCCTTCGCTGTGTTTATCACAGCGGCGCTCCATCACTACCCTGCAAAAAATCACATGTCATGCAGGTGTGCAGATTCCAAGGCGCATGAAGTCGCCAGCATGCCACACTCCGCAGCCATGCGGCTTGCACCAAAGGATGGCGGTGCCATCCCAGCCTGTAGCGAGGGGTTGAGCGAAGCGACACCCCTCGAATGCAAGCCTCGTGAGCATAAGATGGCCCTCGCATCGCGTAGCGATGCCAGCACTTGTCGCCCTGCCACTCTCATCGCCATGCCCAAAAAAAGACGCATCTCCTAAGCCGTCTCATATCATCACCCACGCCCCCAATCCGCATTCGAGCTTCGTCATTATTTCGTCATTCGGGCTTACTCATTCGTCATTTCTACTCCCTCCTCCACCCCGGATTCACCGCCATCGGCGGCCTCATCGGCGCGCCCCAGGCCGCCTCACGCGGCTGTGGCTGCACCGGTGCCTGCGTCGCCGCTGTTCCTGTCCGCGCCAGAATCGCCACCGCATGCCCCGCCAGCGTCGCAAAGATCAGGTTGATCGGCACCGTGTGGATGTTGCTCCCTCCCATCATCGTCAGCAGCAGGTTGATCGTCAGGTTCGCCAGGATGAAGGCCAGCGTACTTCGGTCCCTCACATCCTGTACGCGGAATACCATCGCATGCGTCTTCTTCACCGCCACCACCATCACCACGATGCACGCCAGCAGCCCCACCACGCCATGGTTCATCAGCACGCTGTTGATCATGTCATGTGCATAGTCGTCATCGTCAAAGTTCACCTCCTGCACATGCCCCTGCTTGGTTCCAAACAAGCTGTAGCTCTCCGGCTTCGTCAGTCGTGTCCAGCCCTTCAGTCGGTCCGCAAAGGTGCTCACGCGCACCACCTGCGCCGCCCATCCTTGGTCTCCGGTGATTCGCCTCAGCACCGCGTCCACCGGTTCCAGGCTGCTCAGCAGCACATTCGCCAGCGAGATCAGCAGCACTGCGGAGCACACCGTCACCATGTAAAAGGCCCGCGTGCTCGAACGGTGGATGAACAGCCTCCACACGATCAGCACGATCAGCGGCTGCAGCAGGCTCGTACGCTGCGTGGACACCACCAGCCCGATGAAATAAATCACGCTCCCGATCAGCCATCCCACCGACCTCCCCCCCGGCTGAAACACCCGCCACAGACCGTAAGTCAGAAGCAGCGTCACCGCACCATACGCCGAGGCCGATCCCGCCAGCCCAAACACACGCGGGTTCTCCATGAAAAACTGCGCGGAGAACACCGGAGAAAGATTGGTCCGGGCATACACATAGTCCATGTCAGAAAAGCCGTAGAAATACTGGTACACCGCCACGATCACCCACGGTATCCCCAGCAGGTAGTGCATGCGGCTGATCGACAGGCTCTCCCCCGGCTTGGGGTACAGATAGCCGATCACACCCGCCAGCGCCAGATACAGCCCGCCGTTCACCGCCAGCTGCGCACGTCCGCTCAGCGGTCCTTCTGTCAGCATCAGCAGCCCCGCGATAAACAGGCTCAGCAGCCACACCATGATCACCGACTTGTGCGGCGCCCGGCCATTGAGAAAAATCTGGTTCAGCGTTCCCGCAATGATCGCGCACACCACCGCCATGTTGATCGCCAGCACCTCGATCACCGTCTGCATGCTCGCCGTGCCATACACCACCGCCAGCTTCTTGTAGAAGTCGCCGTAGAAGCACAAAATTCCCAGGATGAAGAGCCCCGCCTTCGGCCTCACAAAGCTCGCGACTACTAGCCCGATCCCCATCCACTTCGCCGCAATCGCCAGCGGCCCCGTATACCCCATCATGACATCCACGATGGCATAAATAGCCGCCGCAAACGCAACCAGAATAGTAATGATAGGATTCGATCTCATGTCACAAACGGCCCTTCTCTTGCATTAGGCCCAGGCAGGCTCTGCACTCACAAACATGGGTGATTTGCACCACAAGCTATTGAAAACAGATCCGTCCATCTTCGCCACTAGCTCCTCGCTTCGCACCAGCCCCAAAGGGGCTGCGTATTTCAGCCCAGGGTCAGCCGAGCCTCAGCGAGGCGCCCCTGGGTTCTGGCAGCCACTCCGGAAAGCAAACCCAGCGCTCTCTTCATCACACCGCGCCCTCCAGCAGCGTCTGACCGCCCTGCCGCCGCAGCCAGCGCGCACACATGCCTCCCAACAAACGAGGCCCATGATGCATCTTGGAAACAGCCGTTGCCTTTTGCCAAGCCCATTTTCAAACCCGCGCACGGCATCCCAGCACGCACTTCCAAAAACTCACCCCGCAAACGCCCGCTCCACCACATCGCACAGCAGATGCCCGATCAGCAGATGGCACTCCTGCACACGCGCCGTGATGCCCGAAGGCGCCTTGAAACTCAGAGTCGACTCCACCGCGCAGTCCGCTCCCTTCTCGCCCGTGAAGGCGATCGTCACGCACCCGCGCTTGTTCGCTGCCTGCAGTCCCAGCAGCACATTCTTGCTCGTCCCGGAGGTGGAGATTCCGATCACCACATCCCCCGGCTGCGCCAGCGCTTCGATCTGCCTCGCAAACACCGTCTCGTAGCCAAAGTCATTGCTGTGTGCCGTCAGAATGGAAGTGTCCGTCGTCAGCGCCAGACCCGCCAGCGCCGGACGGTTGATGCGGTAGCGCACCACCAGCTCGGCGGCCAGATGTTGCGCATCAGCGGCGCTGCCACCGTTGCCAAAGAAGATGATCTTTTTGCCATCGCGCAGCGCCTTCAGCCAGGCCTCGGCCAGCGGTGCGATCTGCTCGCTCATCGCGCTCAGTCGGCCGATGGCGTCCTGGTGTTCGCTGAGATGGGTTTTGAAAAGAGAGGCGAAATCAGTGCTCATGGTTTGGATGAGAAGGCTGCCAGCAGTTCCTCTGGCGTCAGTGTCGCGGTGCCCAGTTTGCCCACCACGATGCCGCTGGCATGATTGGCGATGTCCGCAGAATCCTGCAGCGTGAATCCGGCGGCCAGCGCCAGCGTCAGCAGCGCGATGGCCGTGTCACCCGCGCCTGAGACGTCATAGACCTCACGTGCACGCGTCGGGATGTGGTGCGGTTCCTTGCCCCGTTCAAACAGCATCATGCCGTGTTCGCCCAGGGTCACCAGCACGCTGGCCACATTCCATTTCCCCAGCAGCACGCGCCCCACTTCCAGCAGCTCGGCGTTTTGCAGCGGCGGCCCCGGCAGCAGATGGTCTTCCAGTCCGGCGGCGGCAAACGCCTCCAGACGGTTTGGCTTCACCAGCGAAACCCCCGCCCATGGCAGCGGATTGCGTGGAGACGGATCCACCGTCACGATCAGCTTGTGCTCTGCGGCGATCTTCGCCACCAGCTCCATCAGCGGCGTGGTCACAAACCCTTTGCCGTAGTCTTCCAAAATGATCGCATCCAGATTCGGTGCCAGCTTGCGCAGCCGTTGCTCGATCTCCGCCAGCTCGCTGTCCGCCAGCGGCATCAGCTTCTCACGGTCCACGCGCACGATCTGCTGCTGCCGTGCGGACACACGCGCCTTCGAGATCGTCGGCAGCGTCTCATGCACCAGCAGTGGCGCGGGGTCCACCTGGTCCTCGACCAGCAGCGTGCGCAGCTTGTCTGCCGCCATGTCCTTGCCCACACGGCCCATCAGGTGCGTGTTCGGCGAGAACGGCGAGATGTTGCGCGCCACGTTGGCCGCACCACCGGGGTAAAACTCCTCCTTCGTCACCTCCACGATCGGTACCGGTGCCTCCGGCGAAATCCGGCGCACATGCCCCCAGATGAAATGGTCCAGCATCACGTCGCCAATGACGAGGATGCGGCACTTCGCCAGGTTTTCGAGGCAGTTGCGGGTGAAGGTCATTATTTGCGGCTGCGGCGTTCGCGTACAGCGGAGGCCAGCTCCTCCAGCATCGTCTCCGTGGTTGCCCAGGACACACAGGCGTCCGTGATGCTCTGCCCGTAGGTCAGCGGCTGGCCCGGCTTGGTGTCCTGGCGGCCTTCCACCAGATGGCTCTCGATCATCACGCCCGTGATCGCCTTGCTTCCACCCGAGATCTGCTCGGCCAGCGAGGCGGAGGCAATCGGCTGCTTGCGGTAGTCCTTCAGGCTGTTGCCATGGCTGCAGTCCACCATCACGCTCGCAGGAAGCCCGCGTGCGGTCAGCTGGTCCGTCACCGTTTTGATGGCGGCGGCGTCAAAATTCGTGCCTCCCTTGCCACCGCGCAGGATCACGTGGCAGGCGTTGTTGCCCTTCGTGTTCACGATGGCGGCCACGCCGTCCTTCGTCACAGAGAGGAAGCAGTGCTGCCCCTTGGCGGCCTCGATCGCGTCCAGCGCCACCTGAATGCCACCGTCCGTACCGTTCTTGAATCCCACCGGCATCGAAAGCCCGGACGCCAGCTGGCGGTGCACCTGGCTCTCCGTCGTGCGTGCGCCAATCGCTCCCCACGCCACCACGTCCGCAATGTACTGCGGCGTGATCACATCGAGAAACTCCGTCCCCGCCGGAATCCCGCGCTTCGTCAGCTTGATCAGCAGATCACGCGCGCCGCGCAGACCGGCATTAATGTCAAAGGTGCCATCCAGATGCGGGTCATTGATGAAACCCTTCCAGCCCACAGTCGTGCGCGGCTTCTCAAAATACACGCGCATCACGATCTCCAGGTCCTTGCCGTACTTCTCGCGGGCCTGCACGATGTGCTGCCCGTATTCCAGCGCGGACTTCGTGTCATGGATCGAGCACGGGCCCACCACCACCAGCAGGCGGTCATCTTTCAGCGTCAGAATCGCCTCCGCACGTTTACGGGATTCCTCAACAAACGCGGACTCCATCTCCCCAAGCCGAAACTCATGCATGAGCAGGGCTGGCTGGATCAGAGGAAGGATTTCGGCGACCCGAAGGTCATCAGTTGGATGCGACTGGCTCACGGCAAATAGGGGGCAAAAAAGCGGGCATGCAGAATGGAGTCTTCTAGCCAGCTAGGAAACCGAAAGTTGAAGGAAGATGTGAAATACCATCCCCTCGACAAGCTGCCGCCATTGGTGCCTGGGACTCGGGCAACATGACAGATCGCCGGAAAGCTGGAGCGAACGCTGGATCAGGCATGAGCGGCCAGGGGTGGGTTGCCACGCATAGCAAATATGCCAATTACGGAAATTTTGCATGAACCGAAAGCTTTGGCAAAACTTAATATCAATTTACCTTTTGCTGAATCCGACACAAAAAAACACCTTTAAACTCGCTCAAAAACGCAAAAAAGGCGGCCGTTTCCGACCGCCTTTCATGTGATTTTCTAGAGCCTGATGGATTAGATGTCCTCACCCACGGCGTAACGCACAAAGCGACGCACGATGAGGTTTTCACCCAGTTCGGTAATCTTGCCCTTGATCAGGTTCGCGATGGTAAGATCGGGATCCTTGATGAAAGCCTGCTCCAGGAGGCAGTTGTCTGCGTAGAACTTCTCCATTTTGCCATCAACGATCTTGTCCACGATGTTCGCGGGCTTGCCCTTGACCAGCTCAGCGCCGATCTCGCGTTCCTTGGCGATGAGATCCGCTGGGATGTCTTCGCGCTGCAGGTAGCGTGGGTTGGCTGCAGCAATGTGCAGGGAAATGTCCTTCACCAGCGCCTGGAAGTTTTCGTTGCGAGCGACGAAGTCGGTTTCGCAATTCACTTCGATAAGCACGCCAATGCGGCCTGCCATGTGGATGTAGGAGGCGATGATGCCTTCCTTCGTCTGGCGGTCGGCCTTCTTCTCGGCCTTGATGGTGCCGCTCTTGCGGAGGATGGTTTCTGCCTTCTCCAGGTCGCCACCGGCTTCCGTGAGGGCTTTTTTGCATTCCATCATGCCTGCGTTGGTCTTTTCACGCAGGGTCATGACGAGTTTGGCGGAGATTTCAGCCATGGTTTTAATCAATTGGGGGTGAAAGGGTTACTTCTTGGCTTCGGCGGTCGCCACGATCACGGGGTCGATCAGCTTCTGCAGGATGATGCGGATGGAGCGGATGGCGTCGTCGTTGGCGGCGATCGGGTAGTCGATGATGTTCGGGTCGGCGTTCGTGTCCACGAGGGCCACGATCGGGATGTTCAGACGGCGGGCTTCGTGCACGGCGATGTGCTCACGGGCGGAGTCAACGATCACCACAGCGTCAGGGGTGCGGCCCATGTGGCGGATGCCACGCAGGTTGCGCTCCAGCTTGATGCGCTCGCGGTTCAGGCCGGCCAGCTCCTTCTTGGACATGAGCTTGAACTCGGGCTTGTTCTCGATGTCTTCGAGGTAGTTGAGACGGGCGATGCTCTTCTTGATCGTCTCCATGTTGGTGAGCGTGCCGCCCAGCCAGCGATGGTTGACGTAGAACTGGCCACAGGCTTCGGAGGCCTGCTTCACGGCTTCCTGGGCCTGGCGTTTGCAGCCCACGAAAAGGATCTTTTTGCCGCGGCGGGCGAGGTCGGCCAGGAAGTCGGCGGCCTTGTCGATCTGCTTGACGGTTTCCTCGATGTTGAGGATGTGAATCTGGTTCTTGGTGCCCATGATGAAGCCTTTCATCTTGGGGTTCCAGCGCTTGGTCTGATGTCCGAAGTGGACGCCGGCTTCGACGAGCTCGGCAAGGATCTGTGTTGACATGTGTAGGGTATCTGACGCCAGTTCTTCCGCACGTTTTGGGTCACAAAACGCTCAGCTTGAGGCTGATCCGGTCGAACGGGCTAAGTGTTAAAACCCTTTGGCCTGACCAACGTGGCCCGGCAAAAGGGGCGCGATGTTACCGGCATAGCCTCGTACGGCAAGCGGTTTTTCTCCCTCAGAATCGTCACACACCGTCAGAAGCATCCTGCAAGTTGCTCAGAACAGCGCCTTCGTCAGCGGCTGGCGTTTCGGGACCGAAAGTCCTTCATCCTGCGCTCGGCTTCGGCGATCTGCTCCGCGCTGAGCTCTTTTTGCATCACCTTGACGCTGCCTATCGCATCTTCATCTTCCTGCGCGGCAGCCAGGAGAAACCACTTCAGCGCCTCCACCGCATCCAGTGGAGCTCCGTCGTCCCCGCTCAACACGCGACCCAGATCATACTGCGCCCGGACATCGCCCTGCTCCGCCGCCTTGCGCAGCCAGTCCGCCCCCTCTTCCACATTTCTATCCCTGCCCGTGCCCGTCAGGCAGGCGATGCCCAGATCATGCTGAGCCATGGCATACCCCTGACGCGCGGCCAGACCGTAAAGCATGACCGCCAGCGCCGCATCCTTCTTCACCCCTTCGCCCCGCATGTAGCGCCGCCCCAGGCTGTGCTGCGCCTTGGCATATCCCTGCGAAGCCGCCTTGCCAAACCACTCCGCTGCCAGTGCGGCATCTTTTGGCACCCCGTTGCCGTCACGATAGCACACCCCCATGAAATACTGAGCCGTCGCGGAGTTGCGCTCCGCTGCTCTGCGGTACCATGTCACACCCTCTCTGGCATTTTTAGCCACCCCCTCGCCATACATGAATGCGTCTCCCAGGCTGAGCTGAGCATGGGTCTGGTTTTGCTCAGCTGCTTTGCGGTACCACTCCGCCGCAGCCACAAGATCCTTGTCCACGCCGCGTCCCTCTGCATGCAGCTGACCCAGCCAGCACTGTGCATCAGCGTCATTCTGTGCGGCGGCTTTGCGCAGCCATGCCACACCTTCCGGCAAGTCCTGGACCTCAGTCCTTCCACAGAGCAGTCCGCCAAGCTCCCTCTCTGCAGGGCCATAGCCCTGCTTCGCAGCTTTGCGCAGCCAGCGTAGTCCACTTTCTGAGTCCTTCTTGACGCCCTCCCCTTCCCACAAAACACGGCCGAGCTCCAGCTGGGCCGCGGCATCTCCCTGCTCCGCTGCCGCCTGGTACCACCTCAGTTTCGCCGCCCCTTGGTCCTTCGTCGCATTTCCGCCTTCTTCCACCGCCTTATCAAACCACCGCCTGGCCTCGGCCACATCCTTTGGCACACCTAGGCCCAGCAGGGAAGCCCGCGCCATCTCATAATAGGCCGGGGGATACCCCTCGTCGGCGGCAGCACGCATCCATTTCAGTCCCTCTGCATCATCTTTTTTCACCCCCGTTCCTGCAAAATACACACGCCCAAGCGCCAGCTGGCTGGCCGCATCCCCCTGCTTTGCCGCCGAGAGGTACCACCTTGCAGCTTGCGCTGCATCCTTCGTCACACCATTTCCCGTGCTGTAGGCCCCGCCCAGAACGACCTGGGACAATACATCCCCCTGCTCAGCTGCGGCATGATGCCACCTCAGCGCTTCTTGTGTCATCCCCCCGCCGCCAGAAGCAGCCATCAGCCCCCACTTCATCGCCTCATGCGCGTCTTCTTGCACTCCGACACCTTTCAGATAGGCCAGCGCGAGGTCAAACTGCGCCGCCGTATCTCCCTGCTTCGCAGCTGCTTGCAGCCACTTCAGTGCTCCCGAGGCATCTTTCGCCGCGCCACCAGAGCCCTCGCCCAGGCGCTGCCCCAGCACACGCTGCGCCACAACATGTCCGTTTTCCGCCAGCCTTCGCACCTCAGACAACGGCGTCTTCGCCGTCACCACCACTTGGGTGACGGCCAGCTTCTTCACTGTCGTTCCCTCCGCCGACTGAGACTCTGTTCCGACCACGCCCCGGGTCTGTTCGGCTCTGGCTTCAGGCACAAAAATGCCAGATGGCACCTCTGGAATGCGCTTGGGTACCGGCGGTAGAACCAACGGCGGCTTAAGTGCTGGATCCGGCCCGGGATTGAACGATGGCAAGAGCTTCTCCGGCGGCGGACTTTGTCCCAGAGCCAGCATCGCACTGGCAAACCCGACTCCCCACACGACCCACGTGGCAGTCTTTCGCAGCCACACATCTGGCCACAGCCGCCTGAACCTCATCACGCCTTCTACCGATGGGAACTTCTTTTTCCTGCAACCGAGAAAGGAAAATGCTTCACCTTCACCGACGAGCCAGGTCTTGAGAGAGTTCATAGGTTTCTGCTTTCAGCAGAGCACGCAGAAAGCGAATGTCACTTCAGAATTCCAATGTTGTTCATGACGAATTCCGCCTCATCAAGATGAACTATGTAACCAAATAAAAACGTATATGTTTTTAATTATGTTAAAAACTAGGTTTAAGATTGCATGAAATAACGCTTATACTTTGCCCCATGACCGGCATGGAACCGAGTCGTGCGGGCCGTCAAACGTCGAGCCCATTCTGGCTGGGAAAGCAGCCAAGTATCACACCAGCTTGGCCAGGGGGTCCGGCAGGGGCAGTACGAAGTCCATTGGCTTCCCGCTCATGGGGTGGGTGAAATGGAGTTCGCTGGAGTGCAGGGCCAGGCGTTTGGCGGGGTCTGTGGTGGCTCCGTAGGGCTTGTCTCCCACGATGGGGTGGCCCATGTCGGAGAGGTGGACGCGGATCTGGTGCCTGCGGCCGGTCTCCAGCTTCAGTTCCACCAAGGTGGTGTTCTGGGTGCGTTTGAGCACCTTGAAATGGGTGATGGCCTCGCGCGTATCTTCATCGGGTGGCACGCTGCGGACGCGAAGGGAAAACTCCTCATTGAGGTGGCAGCGCAGGGTGCCGGAGTCACGTTTGATAATCCCTTCAGCCACAGCAAGATAGGTTTTGTCAAACTGGTGCCAGTTCCGCTGCAGGATGCGCTTGAAGGGCTCAGTCTTGGCAAAGACGATGAGGCCCGAGGTGTCCCGGTCCAGACGGTGGACGATCCAGACGCGATTGCGTGCATCCGTGGCACGCACGTGGTCTGTCAGCGCAGCGTAGGCAGTGCGGCCCTTGCCGGAATCCGTGGCCACGGTCAGCCACCCAGCCCCCTTGTCGAGCACGATGATGGCGTCGTCTTCGTAAACAATCTTGAGCCCGGCAGGCATGGGCGCGGCCTTCACACGCGGGGCGCGTTCGACTTTGATGGTGACTTTATCCCCGCTTTCCAGCGGGTGGTCGTGGCGCGTCACGGCGCGGGAATTGACCCGGACGCTGCCGTATTTCAGCCACTGCTTGATGCGCGTGCGCTTCACATCCGGCCAGCTTTCGAAAAGATATGGCAGGAGGGTGGTGGGAGCGTTGACGGTGCGGTTCTCGGACATGGGATGACATGCCACGGAAAAAAGATGCTGGCTAAGGAAAAGCGGGGTGGCACGTTGCAGATGGTCTCAAACGCGCGCCATGCCCCAGCTTCGTCTCCCCTTGTACACCACGCTGCTTTTTGCGGCATCCTCCGCCCTGGCTGCGGACTTTAAAAAGGACATCCAGCCCATTCTGGAGCGCAACTGCTACGAGTGCCACAGCGTGAAAACCGGGAAGAAGAAGGCAGGATTTGTCTTCGACGACCTGGAAACCTTCAAGCTCGACATCAAGGACAACGACGTGGCCCAGATCCGCCCGGGCAAGCCCGCCGAGAGCCATTTCCTCGAAATTCTCGTCAACAACGGCAAGAACCACATGCCGCCGGATGAGCAGCTCTCCACCTCGGACATCAAAAAGATCACCGAATGGATCTCTGAAGGGGCCAGCTTTGACAAAGATGCGCCCAAAATGACGCCCGTGGCGGCCAAGAAGTCGCTCCCGCCCATCATGAGCTGGACCAACATGGAGGGCAAAAAGATCAAGGCTGGCTTTGTGCGTCTGGACGGAGACAATGTAGTGCTGCGCATGCCGCTGAATGCCGCCGAGGTGGCCTACCCGCTGGCCAAGCTCTCCGAGGAAAGCCAGAAGCAGGCCCGTGACTGCGCGGCCCCCTGATCAAAAAGCGGCCAGAGCATCGCTGACCGCCGCTTCCAACGGGCGGGAACCGCTGCCGCCGAGCCGTTCGTCCAGGGCTTCCAGCCGCTGGATCAGGTCTGCCACATGCTTGCGCGGGTACATGCCACCGGCTTCCGCGCAGAAGTGGGTGCGGCAGCCAAAGGGACGATGTTTGTAGATCGTGCAGCGTCCGTCTCTTCCCAGAAGCGGGCAGGCTCCGTCCGGATGGGGCTTGAGTTCTTTACGACCACTGGCCCTCACCCCCTGGGCCGCATGGAGAGCCTCTCCACGGGTGAGCATGGGGGTATGCCCGGCCAGACGAAAATGGCAGCAGCCGGTGCGCATTTCGCACTGGCGGGGCAGCGGGCGGCGCTCCAGTTCGGCATAAATGGCCTCGATTTCCTGGCGGAACTCCGGTGCTGGCTTGCGGTTTTTCATGCGGTTCATTCCCAGCATGGCTTCAATGGGGGTGAAGGCATGCGTTTTTTGCAAACTGGCATTTGGATTTGAGATTTCTCATTCCGCCCCCATCGTACCCACTCGCCACGCCGCACCAGTCCACTTTTGGCGGCATCAGGGTCAACCACCATCCTCTAGACAACAGAAGCACGCATGAGTCTGCCCGAAATCGCCGGACATGAATTGCAGGACTTGGTCGGCAGCGGACGGTGTGGAGCCGTGTATCGCGCAGTGGCATCCAATGGCAAAGCCTGCGCTGTGAAGGTCTTCAGCTCCATGGCGATCAACCGCAAGGCGCTGACCACCGCCTTCCGCGCCCTGCAGCAGATGCCTCACCACCGCGGCGTGCTGCCGGTGGAGAACTACAGCTTTGACCGCACGCCCTACTTCTGCGTGATGCCGCTGGTGGGCGTGATGACAAAGGACAGCCACGGCCGCCGCCTGTGGCAGACGCCCACGCTGGAGTCAGCCTGCTCCGGCCTGCCTCCAGAACAGGCCTGGCGCCACATCTATGAGGTGGCCGATGCGCTCTCCTGGCTGCACAAGCACGGCATTCCCCACGGAAACCTGCGCCCTTCCAACATCCTGCTGGAAGATGATCCTGAGTCTTCCATCCGCCTGAGCGACATCGCCCAGGGCTGGGTGGGCGGCATTCATCATCTGGAGCTGACGGACCATTTTGTGCATCTCTGCCCGGAGCAGGCGGAGAACCCCGATGGCGTCTTCGCCGGCTACGGCCCGTCATGGGATGTTTACAGCTTTGGCGTGCTGGCCTACCGCCTTCTGAATGGCACACTGCCGCGTGGCGCTGAAATGTGGGAAGCTGAAGTGGAAAGAGCGCGCCAGAAGGCGGCTTCAGGACTCGCGGTGCAGATCGACAGCAATGCACTGCTGCACGCCGTCAAGGCGCAGCCGAAAATCTACTGGCCGCAGACTGCGCAGTCCAAATGGGAGGAGCGCCGCCGCAACATCATCGAACGCGCCCTGGACCTGAACCCCGCCGCCCGCTGGGTGGACATGCGCGAAGTGGTGCGTGAATTTGAGGTGCTGGAGAGCGACTACCTGCTGGAGGAATCCCGCGAGCAGACGATGCGCGAGCGTCAGAAGCAGGCAAAGCGGGTGCTCACCTGGCAGGCCGCCGCCATTTCGCTGCTGACGATCTTCATCTTCTGCTTTGTGTATGCCTTCAAAACCAAGCGAGATCTGCAAAAAGCAGAAAGCGAGATCGCCAGCAACTACAGCGTGCACAAAGCGGAAACCGACTCCCTGCACAGCCGTATTGACGCATTGATCGGCGAACGTGACACCGCACGCAGTGCCAAGGCTGTGGCGGATCAGAATTTGCAGAACTCGCAGAATGCGGTGGACCAGTTCCTTACCCAGCTGCTGCAGACCCCGACGGGGAACGAGATGGAAGCAAGCTTCCAGAAAGAGCAGCTCAATGATGCGCTGGCCTACTGCATGCGCGGCCTGCCTGCGCTGGAACAAAGCCCCGCGCTGGGCATCGAGCGCCTGCGCGCCTATGGCAACATCGGCCAGCTGCATCTCAAACTGCGCAACACCACTCAGGCGGTCGCCTACCTGACCAAAGCGCGCGATCAGGCTGCCGAGCTGATCCGCAAAGGAGAGGTGGAATCGTCTCAAATAGCCCTCTTCCAGCAGTGGCTGGGGCGCTACAGCCTGCTGATCTCTGACATTCGTGGCAGAGAGGGACGCCATGTGGAATCTCTGACCCTGCTCAAAGAGGCCACGGTGAATCTGGACAAAGGCCTGGCTGCGGATCCGAAAAACCGTCTGGCGCGCAACGAATGCGCCCGTGCCTGGCTGGAGTATGGCCTGCGCACACTGCGCAATGGCGATGTGGCGGACGCCGAACAGGCGCTGGCACGAGTGCCTGCCATTCTGGATGCCAAACAGATCGGGCACGAACTGATCACCGACGAAAAATTCATCCTGGCCCGCGCCAAGTTTGCCAAGGGCATCAGCCAGCGTGATGCGGGCAAGGTGGAGGAGGCGTTGAACACGCTGATCGATTCCGTGAAGGACATGGGCGAGCTGGTGCTGGGCAGCAGCCCGCGCAACCAGGACCAGGCGCTGCTGCTGGCTGAAGCCTACACCGAGCTGGCCGAGCTGATCGGCCGTCATTTCAGCGGATCGGATGCCAAGGAGGCGCACAACCAGGCCGTGCCGATCCTGCTGGAGCTCAACCGCCTGCTGCCTGAATGGGCGGAGGTGAAGTACCTGCTGGCGCGCAACTACGGTGCCCTGGCCTCCCTGGCCCGTGACGCCGGGAATCCGGCAGAGGCCAGCAAGAAAAAGCAGGACGCCATCGAGCTGGTGAATGAGATCCTGGCCGACGACAAGGAGAACGTGCGCTACGGTTTCCTGCTGGCGAAGCTGCGCGGTGAGTACGCCGAACTTCTAGCGGACGGCAACAAGACGGCCGCCGCCATCCCCATAGCGAAGCAGGCGGTGGACTCGCTTGAAGCTCTGATCAAGGCACAACCGATGAGCGACAAGCTGACTCCAGAGCGCCGCATGTGGGCCAGCCAGCTGGCGCAGCTCTACGGCTCCCTAGGCCACACCAGCGAGAGCGCCGGCAAGAAGACCGAAGCCAAGGCCGCCTTTGCCAATGCGGTGGCCATCTGGGAGAAGCTGGCAGCCGCCATCGCCAATGATGAGGCCATCCAGACAGGGCTGAACTGGAGCAAGGGCCGTCTGGCAAAGCTGAAATGAGTCTTGCGGAAAAACAGCAGTCGCTGATCGACGACCTGAATTTCATCCCCGATCCGCACGAACGCCTGAACGCCGTGGTCTCCCGTGGCACGGCGATGAAACTGGATGCGGCATTCAAGACGGAAGCCAATCTCGTTCCAGGCTGTGTCTCGCGCGTGTGGCTGCATGGTGAGTGCACAGAAGGCCTGACACGATTCACCTGCGATGCGGAATCGCCGATGGTGAAGGGCCTGGCCTCACTGCTGTGCGATTTGTACAGTGGTGTGACTCCTGCTGAGGCCGTGGCCGTGGGGCCCCGCGTGTGGGAGGCCTGCGGCTTCACCAAGATGCTGTCCCCCACCCGCCTTAATGGCCTGGCCAACATGCGGCTCAAAATCCGCGCCATGGCTGATCAATTCACAAACTCCACCGCTTCTCACTGACAATGCTTCGTCTGCAAAATTTCCACGGTGCCGAACTGGCTCCGCACATTGATGCCCTCGGCGCTCTGCGCATCGCAGTGTTCCATGAGTATCCGTATCTCTATGTGGGTAATTTGGAGAACGAACGTGATTATCTGGGCACCTATGTGAGATCCAGTGGCAGCTTGGTGGTGCTGGTGTTTGATGATGAAAAAGTCGTTGGTGCAACGACCTGCCTGCCGATGCCAGATGAGGGGCCGGAATTCAAAGCCCCGTTTGTTGAGGCTGGCCATGACATCTCCACGATCTGTTATTTCGGCGAATCGATCCTGCTGCCGGAGTATCGCGGCAAAGGCATCGGCAAGGAGTTCTTTGTGCGTCGTGAGGCGCATGCCAGGGCGCTGGGGCTGAAGCTCAGCACCTTCTGTGCGGTGGACCGCCCGGAGACACACCCTCTGCGCCCGCAAGGATATCGGCCACTGGATGAGTTCTGGCGGAGCCAGGGCTACACCCGACGCCCCGAACTGCAGGCCACCTTTGTGTGGAAGGAGATCGGAGAGGATGAAGAGTCCCCCAAGACGCTGACGTATTGGACGAAGGAGCTGGCCTGAAACCGTCCGGCTACCGTTTCGGCCAGTTGAGCTGCTTGTGGAGGAACTCGAAGGTGCCCTGCCCGTTGATGGTGTGGCCACCGTTGAAGAACTCGATCTCGGTGCGGTCCTCCATGCCGAACTGGGCGTAGAGCCAGCGGGTTTTGGCGTACTCGTAGGCCACCCAGGGGTCGATGGAGACGCCGTCATGATGACCGCGCTCCACCATGAAGGGGCGGGGGAACATGAGGTAGGTGAGCTCGGCGTAGCTGAAGGTGCTGCCCATGTTGAAGTAGGGCATCTCCCACTCGTCGGTGAACATGAAGCTGTGCTTGTCTTCAGTGGTGGCCACCTTGCGGGTCCAGTCGTTGAAATCACCGGAGCAGATGGAAAGGCAATAACCATCCAGCAGCGGAGGAATGCGGACGGCAGATTCCCCTCCGTAGCTCAGACCGTAGAAACCGACGCGTTTTTCATCCACCTGCGGCAGCGAGGCCAGCCAGGTCAGCCACTGCTCGTGATGCCGCAACATGACTGAGAACATGGAGGCTTTCACGGTATTTCCCTTGCGTGAAAGGGTGCGGTACTGATCTTCCTCCTTGTAGAGATTATGAGGAGCGAGGGTGATGAAGCCGCGTTCCGCCAGATGCGCGGCAAAGTCATGATAAGCAGGCTTGTCCCCCTCGATGACATCTGACGGCACGCCATGGCGTCCGTGCTGGCAGACGACAACGGGGCGCTTCTCGCCGGGCTGCAGGTCTTTGGGAAGCAGCAGCACGCCCCAGGCGAAGCCTTCGCCACCGACATCCAGCACGACTTCGTAACCGGTCCACTTGGGCTTGTCGTAGATCTTGCGCGTGCGGGGCTTGGGGGTGGGCAGCGGGGAGTCGATGCGACCAATGACGTCATCCCAGAACATTTTGCGGAACTCTTTGGAAGCTGTAATGAACTTGTCCGGTTTTTTGTCGGCAAACTGGGCGTAGGTCCAGGCTTCGTTGCGGAACTCCGGCATGATCTTGTAGAGGTAGAACTCATTGCGGACCTGGTCGGAACCGCGAAGAAGACGCTGCACATGGGCCTCAAGCTCCTTCATCTGCGCAAGCTGGCGGACCGCAGGCAGGTAGGTCTGGCGCAGGTTTTGCGGCAGCTCTCTGGAGAGGGCCATGTTTGCTTCAGTCTTGAGAAGTTTTGCAAGGGCGTTGGCGGCAGCGGCATCGCTGCGCACAAGAGAACGACGCTGCAGGCTGGCGGGCACGAGGGAGTCGATGCGCAGGTATTCCTCCTCCACCTCGTCAAATTCAGGCGTGCTGAGCCTGCCGGGTGCGGCCTGGCTTTTCTTGCCTTTGGGCTCAGGAGGACCGTCCACATCTGGCTCGTCCGTGTAATGGATGACGAGGCCGCGAGGAGCGATTAGGGAGGCGATTTCAGCGTCACCAAATTCGGCGAGCAGGCCCCAGACATTGCGGTAGAGGGGCTCGCGCCAGGTGCGCTGGCGGGATTTGAAGTAGCCGCTGACCAGCGCAGCATCAATGCGGGTATCCACCGCAGCCGCGTACATCGCGATCAGGCCGCCCTCGCCATATCCGGCCACGCCGATCTGGTCATGGCGGTGAATGTTCACCCAGTCCACGAGCGCGAGCACCTTCTGCACTTCGTAACCGATGATGTGGCGGCCCATCATATAGGCCTGGCGGTGAATCCACTCACGATGCGGCATATTCGTCATGAGGATGGCCGGATTGCCGGAACCAGCATCGCTGCGGTTGATCAAAACGGGCACGATGACCGCGAAGCCGTTTTCCACAAAGCGGCGGGCGATCTGAGCCTCTGCGGGCAAGCCGCCAGCCAGACCGGCGATCTGCTCGGGTGTCTGATCTGCATCCGGCAAGGCGATGATGTACCCACGGGGCTTTCCCTTGGGCTCCAGCAGCAAACCCTCGCCAGAAACCTGCTCCAGCACGGGCCAACGCACCTGGTAAACGCGGTAGGTCTTGGTCTTGCCGACAAGAGCGAGATTCGTCTCATCTCCGTAGCGTTCCAGAGCCACGGGGACGCGCTTGTCCTTGAGGCCGATGATGTGCCGGAAGTGCTCGCGATTTTCGCGAATGGATTCCACATAGGCCTGTGGCGAAGAGGTATTGCGATGCCAGTGCTTTGCACGGGTTTTCACCGAGTCGGTGATCAGCTGGTCCATGTCTTCCAGTGCAGCGGCATGCATCTGCTCGGAGATGTCTCCGTCCTTGATCAGCGGCTGGGTGTCCGGCAGTGTTTCCGGCTGCTGGGCCAGGGCATGCACAGCCATGGCCAGCAAAGCGGCTGAAAGAAGCGGCGGTTTCATGGAAGTAAATCAACTCTGATGGCAGGCGTCTTGCAAGCAACAGGGAAATCCATACGCCGCCGACAAGGTGAATGGTCAGCCGCCAATGGATGATGAGTCAGATTGTCGCGAACAGACTTAGGCTGGCAAGGCAACCAGAGGGGGGAGTTGATCAAGCGCCTGCAGGAGCGGCCACACCGTTTTTGTGACGATCCAGCTCATACTTCCCGAGAGCGAGAGCTCCCAGCAGACCGGAGTGGGCTCCAAGACCTGGGGAGACGATAAAGTCATCGATGCCGCGATCCAGCTCCGGCACGCGCAGGTAGCCGTTGTTAAGCTTGCTGAGACGGCCGCGGATGAGCGGCAGAATGTGCTCCTGACTCATGACACCGCCGCCAAGGATGATGCGCTTGGGGCAGAGGCTGAGGGTGAGATTCATGAGCGCGTGCGCCATGACGTCCGCCACCTCCTCCCAAGCAGGATGATCTGGCGGCAGGGCGTCTGCCTTCACCCCCCAGCGGGAGGCCAGAGAGGTGCCGCTGATGTAACCTTCGACGCAGCTTTTGTGAAATGGGCAGTGGCAGGCATGCTGGATGGCCGAGGAATTTTGAGGCGGGGGGACCAGCAGATGGCCGATCTCCGGATGCAGCAGGCCGTGAAGAAGCTGACCATTCATCAACACGCCGCCACCGACGCCGGTGCCAACGGTGATGTAGATGACCGGATCCATCCCCTGCCCTGCGCCCCAAAGATACTCTCCGAGCACGGCGGCGTTCACATCGGTGTCCCAGGCAATGGGCACGTGATAGCGGTCATGCAGCATGGGCACCACATTGGTGAACTGCCAGCCGGGCTTGGGCGTGGAAGTGATGTAGCCGTAGGTCTCGCTGTTTCTGTCGAGGCCGATGGGGCCGAAGGAGCCAATGCCAATGGCGGCGATAGGGCCATGTTTTGACTTGGCCATGGACAGGAAGCGCGTCACGCCGGAGAGGGTCTCCTCCGGGGTGGTGGTGGCGATGCGGGTGACATCCCGCAGGTCATGCGGCCCGGTGCCGACGGCGCAGACGAACTTGGTGCCGCCTGCCTCGATGGCGGCGATGAGGGGTGCTTCTTCGCTCATGAATGGGGCCGGACGGCGGCGGAGTCACGGATGCCGAGACTGGAGTAGATCTCGCGCGTGGCGTGGGATTTGTTGAGAGTGTAGAAATGGATGCCGTCCACGCCGTGATCGAGCAGGTCAAGGCACTGCTCCGTGGCGTAGTGGATGCCGACTTTCTGCACGGCGGCCTCATCACTGCCGCAACGCTGGATGGCGCGGAGGAGCTTGGCGGGGTAGCGGGCACCGGCGGCCAGCTCGGCCATGCGGCGCATGCCTGAGGCGCTGGTGATGGGCATGATGCCGGCGATGATGGGGATATGGATCCCGGCCAGATGGCAGCGCTCGCGGAAGTCGTAGAAGTCGTGGTTGTCGAAAAAGAGCTGGGTGCAGATGTAGTCCGCACCGGCATCCACCTTGGCCTTGAGGTAGTCCATCTCAAGGACGCGGTTGGGCATGGAGGGATGCCCTTCTGGGAAACCGGCGACGCCGATGCCGAAGCCGCGCTTGTCAGGATGCGCGCCGCTGTCGTTGAACTTTTTGATGAAGGCCACGAGATCGGCGGCGTGCTGGAAGGCATCTTTGGAGCGATCGTAACCGGCGAGGTTTTTGGGAGGATCGCCTCCGAGGGCGAGGATGTTGCTGACGCCAGCCTGGGCATAGCGCTCCAGGATGGCGGCGATGTCGGCCTCGCTATGGCAGACGCAGGTGAGGTGCGGCACCGCATCGAGACTGGTGGTGGTCTTGATGCGCACCACCAGATCGTGGGTGAGCTCGCGCGTGGAACCGCCTGCACCGTAGGTGACGCTGACAAAGGAGGGCTTGAAGGCCTCCAGCTCGCCGATGGTCTGGTACAGCGCCTCGAAGGCCTCGGCGGTCTTCGGGGGGAAGAACTCAAACGAGAGGGTGGGACGCTGGGACTGAAGAATATCGGCGATGTGCATGTCGGAAGTTCGCAGGTTGATCAGGCGAGGTGCTCGCCTTTGAGGACGTCTTCGAGGGTCTGGCGCTCACGCACCACGGTGGCCTTGTCTCCATCCACGAGGATTTCGGCAGGCATGGGGCGGGTGTTGTAGTTTGAGGCCATGGTGAAGCCGTAGGCGCCCGCGCTGAAAACGGCGAGGTATTCGCCTTCTTTGACGAGGGGGATTTCGCGGTTTTGGGCGAGGAAGTCGCCGGATTCACAGATGGGGCCGACGACATCGACCTTTTCCACGGTGGCGTCCGCAGGCTGCTTTAGCGGGACGATCTGGTGCCAGCCCTCGTAGAGGGTGGGGCGGATGAGGTCGTTCATGCCGGCATCGACAATCTTGAAGACCTTGGCGGAGCCGCGCTTTTCGTAGAGCACCTTGGTGAGCATGACGCCTGCATTGCCAACCATGAAGCGGCCGGGCTCGCAGAGGATGCGCAGGCCGAGAGGCTCCAGGTGGGGAACGACGGCCTCGGCGTAGGCTTTGACCGTGAGGGGATGGACTTCGGCGTTTTCCTGCCACCAGGCTGCGTCGCCGGAGTCGAGGCTCTGCTTGTAGTTGATGCCGATGCCACCGCCGATGCTGAAGAACTCGATGCCGTATTTGGCCTTCACCTCAGTGACGAGGGGGATGACCTTCTGCACGGCCTCCAGGAAGGGTGCCACATTGGTGAGCTGAGAGCCGATGTGCATCTGCAGGCCTTTGATGACCAGATGGGGGCAGCTGGCTGCAGCACGGGCGTAAACGTCGAGGATCTGGTCGAAGTCGATGCCGAATTTGTTCTCGCTCTTGCCGGTGGTGATCTTGGCGTGGGTCTTGGCGTCCACGTTGGGGTTCACACGGACGGCCACGGGGGCCTTCATGCCCAGCTCTCCGGCGACCTGATTGATGTAGTGCAGCTCGGCCTCGGACTCGGCATTGAAGCAGTAGATGCCCTGCTTGAGGGCGTATTCGATCTCGTCGCGGGTTTTGCCCACGCCGGCGAAGGTGCATTTGGCGGGATCGCCACCGGCCTTGATGACGCGGTAGAGCTCGCCTGCGGAGACGATGTCAAAGCCGCCACCGAGCTTGGCGATGGTGCTGAGCACGGCGATGTTGGAATTGGCCTTCACCGCATAGCAGATAAGGTGGTTCAGCCTGGCCAGGGACGCGTCCAGGCGGGTGAAGTGGCCGGTGATGGTGGCCTTGGAATAGACGTAGAGCGGCGTGCCGTGCTTCTCGGCGAGGGACTGGAGAGAGACGTTTTCGGCAAACAGCTGGCCTTGGTGGTAGCGGAAACTATGCATAGCGGGCCGCGTAGATAGGCGGGATTCAGGCCTGCGCAACCCTGCTGCGGTTCATCCTGGGTGCATTTCCACCAGTTTTCTGCCGGAGGAGAGCACGTCCACCAGCCACTGGCGCATGGCCTTGAAGCCGCGAATCAGGGCCCCGTCCATGACCTCCTGACAGCCAAAGTGGCGGGCGATCATGTCCTCCAGCCCCCGATAGCGTGGCAGCAGAATGAGGGCGCTGCGGGTGGAGGCCGAAGCGGAGTCCTCCCGGTGGGAGAAAGAGGGATGCAGCAGCCCTTTGCAGATGACGCTGGGAACCTCAGCTGGCAGAGGGATCTGGCGCTCTGGCAGCACCAGCCACGGATGGTAGCTGAACACCAGCCCGCCAGAGGCGTCATGCGTGAGCCTGCCTGCGGTGCGGACCGGCACGCCCTCGGTGCGGCGGGCGAGGAAACCACGGACGCCGACTTTGAGATCGGCCGCCTCAGCGCGCCTGCCGAGCAGGAAGTCACTTCCCATCAGGGTGCCGAACCAGGTGAGACGGAACGACCAGCCCGCGACGAGGAGGGCGACAAAGATGAGCGCCAGAGACACGGCGGCCCCGGCGTAGGGATGGATGAAGGTGGCACCAGCCACGAGGGCCATGAGGCCGAGTTTGATGAGCTTGAGCCCGGCATCGACGATGCCAAAAGGGGAGAGTGCGATGAGGACATTGATGGCATGCGCGCTAAGCCAGACCACGGCAAAGGCGACGATGGAGACGGGAATGGTGATCCAAGGAGTATGCACGCTGAGATCGACCAAAGTGGCGAGGGGCATCACGGCCAGGCCAGACTCTGCCAGCTGAGCTGCGGCCTGAGGTGGATGCAGGCTCTCCACCTGAGACATGGCGAGGGCCACGAGAGGGACAAAGCCGGCACTGGCGACAAGGGCGCTGATCTTGTTTTCAAAGAGTTCGGCAAAATCGAGGGGCTTTTTGACCAGTGGAGGTGCAGCAGCCCCGAGGAAGTCCTTCATGAGGCAGATGGCGAGCAGCGCCAGCCCGGTGCCCCACACGCCTGGATGGCAGTACCAGGGCAGACGATGGCGCAGGTGTGGCTGTGTTTTGTAATACGTCCATGCTCCGACGACGCTGACGCCGGTGAGCGGGCTGATGGCGACACCGGTGATCTCGGAAACGCCCTGAGACAGGCTGACGCCGGGGAGGAGCATGGACTCCTTCAGCTTTGCAGCAGGGGTAGAGTCTGAAGTCGGAGGAGCCGCGTGAAGAATGGAGCTGCCCAACAGCAACACAGAAAGGGTGACGAACAGGCGGCGCTTGAACGGGGTATTCATGGCAGATGCGGGCTGGGTGCGCTCTATCATGCACGCTATTACCTTTGAGGCAGGCACAATTGGAGGCGTGCTTTGTAACCGCTGGTTCTCTGGCACCGGATTCGGAGGCACGCTCGAAAGCGCCGGAGGACCGGCGCACTCCAGGACGCTGTCGCGGCAGTGCTACTTGCCAAGCGCCTTGGTGATCTCCGCCGCCACCTGCTGGGCCAGATATTCGCTGCCTGCGGCGGAGTAATGCACGTCGTGGGGATTTTGCAGGGTGGCGAGCTTGGGGGTGATGTGGGCGTTCAGGTCGTCGATAGCGACGCCGTTTTCAGCCATGACACGGGCGGCGATTTCATTGTATTCCTTCACCTGGCCGAACTTGCGGGGCGGATTGAGCTCGCCCACGGGGATGGGAGTGGTGGTGGCCCATATGAGCTTTGCGCCCGTGGCTTTCATGGTGGCCACGAGGCTGCGCAGATTGGCCTCATAGTCGGCGGGCTCCACCTGGCGCTTGCCATCGGGCATGTATTTGAGGTCGTGGATGCCCCAGTTGAAGTGGATGACGTCCCATTTGCCGGCACCAAGCCATTTGGTGATGCTGGCGACACCGTTTTTGGTGGGGCCGCCATTGGTGGGGATACGGTGGACGTTGGCCTTGCCCTCCAGAAGCTTGCGCACGGGCAGGGTGTAGCCCATGGAGATGGAATCTCCGATGAGGAGGACGCGAGGCAACCCTGCGACATCCTGGATGGGAGCCAGTGATGGATTGAGTGCCGGTTTGGGCTTGGGAGGCTGCTGCGCCGGGGCGCTGAGGAGACCAAGGAGAAGAAAGGAGAGAGCAGGAAGGAGGCGGTGCATGCCTCCTTTCACTGCTCAAATCAGCCAATCTTTCAGACGATCTCGACGCTGACCTGGGCGCTGGTGTCCATCTCGCCGATGATTTTGGCGCCTTTGCCGCAGGTGAGAGCCTTGTCGGCGTCTGCTGCGGAGACGATGGCGACCCAGCCGAGGCCCATGTTGAAAGTGTCGATGGCGTCTTTGGGGTCGGCGTGGCGGAGGACCTTCTGGACGACGTCGTTCTGCCAGAAGGGGATACGGAGGTTGGCGCCGAGGCCGCGCTTGAGGAACATGCGGCCGAGGTTTTCCGGCAGACCGCCGCCGGTGATGTGGGCCATGGCCCGGGGGCGGATGCCTGCGGCTTTGAGAGCGGCGGGCTGCTCATGATAAAGCAGCGTGGGCAGGAGCAGCGTACGCATCTCGTCTTCGCTGAACTGAAGCTTTTCCTTCTCGATGATGCGGCGGACGAGGCTGAAGCCGTTGGCGTGGAAGCCGGCGCTGGGCCAGCCGATGAGCACGTCGCCAGCGGCGATGGTGCCGGGGTCGAGCAGGTCTTCCTTTTCGCAAGCGCCGATGGCGAAGCCGCTGAGCTCGACCATGCCCTCGGGCACCATGCCGGGCATCTCGGCTGTCTCACCGCCGGCGAGGATGCAATTGCAGGCCTCCAGGTATTCGGTCATGCCAGCGATGATGCGGGTAATCTGCGTCTTCTGGATCTTGGGGATGCCCACGTAGTCGAGGAACATGATGGGATCAGCGCCGGTGGTGAGCACGTCATTCACGTTCATGGCGACGAGGTCTTTACCCGCAGCTTCCAGCTGGTCGTGCTTGAGCAGCAGCTCGATCTTGGTACCGACGCCGTCACAGCCGGTGAGAATGATGGGGTGCTTGTACCCGCTGAGGTCGTAGGCGGCGGCGAACAGGCCAAAGGGGTTTGCCAGCTTCCGCTTCTGCTGGGTGCGCTTGACCAGCACGCCGATGTCATCGACCAGCGATGCTGCTTCGTGAATATCGACGCCGGCTTGTTTGTAGGTATGTGCGGAGGAGCTGCTCATGGGAAAATGGTGGCCGGTTGCCTAGCCCGAAAGCCGGGGCGGCTCAAACGGAAACTGACCCAGCGGGGGTGGGAGTTTTTCAGCCAGTATGGCTTTCACGACAGAGGAGAAGTGCAGAAAACAGGTCGAATGATCAATATCTCCGAAATGTCCGTTTGAATCCTGAATGAAGCTTCCCCCCTTGAAACTCCTGCTCTGCACTGCCCTGCTGCAGACCCAGCTCTCCGGCCAAGCGACCGATGCCCCGGCTTTCTGCGATCTCTTCAACAGGAAGGACCTCACCGGCTGGGTGGATGTGAACACGAGCCCGGAGACATGGAGCGTCAAAGACGGGATGCTGGTGTGCAAGGGGCTGCCCATTGGGGTGATGCGCAGCGAGAAGCAGTATGAGAATTTCATCCTGCACATCGAGTGGATGCACATGGAGGCGGGTGGAAATTCCGGCGTGTTTGTGTGGAGCGAGGGCGCGGTGCCTGCAGGCCGAAATCTGCCCAAGGGCATGGAAGTGCAGATGCTGGAGCTGGAGTGGCCGAAGCTGCACCCGGACAAAGATGGCCTGCCTAACCACCCGGGCTATGTGTCTGGCGAGCTCTTTGGCGCGAACGGGCTGGAGGGCGTGCCGGACAATCCGCGTGGAAAGCGCAGCATGTCGTGGGAGATGCGCTGCAAAGGCAAGGGCGAATGGAACACGTATGACGTGGTGTGCGTGGACGGCACGGTGAAGCTCTCAATCAACGGGAAGTTTGTGAACGGCATCAGCCAGTCAACGGTGCGCAAAGGGTACCTGTGCCTGGAGTCGGAAGGGGCGGAGATTCATTTCCGCAACATTCGGATTCTGGAGCTGCCGGGCGGCAGAGTGACGCCGGAGCAGACGGCTCCGGTGGTAAAGTAGGCTATTTCTTCGTCTGCTGCATCAGCTCCCCGACTTTGGAGGTGATCGAATCTTCCACGGCCTCAGTGTAGGGAGCGCGATGGCCGTATTCGAACATGCCGGTGATACCTTCGTAGCCGCCCTCTTTAAGCACGCGAAGGCTGGGGACGTAGCTGGTGAGGTCGTTGTTATAGCCGCAGACCCAGGTGGTGTTCCAGCCGTAGGTGGTTTTGAACTTGAGGGAGTAGTCCACCACGGTCTCGCCAGTGAGGGCGATGAACTGGAAGCCGGAGCCGAAGCGCCAGACCTGGATGGGGTATGGCACGCGGTCCGGCGGTGAACCGAGAGTTTCATACTGGCGGATGAAATGCTCGAACTCGCGCCTGGGCATGCCGGTGAGATTGGGAAGGCGCTGCTTGAGTTCATCGAGAGGGATGCCGGGCTGGAGCTGAAGCTCTGTCCGGTCCATGGCGGCGTGGATGGGACCGGTGAGAGGAGTCATCGTGCCAGTGAGCACCTGACGCACGGCCTCGGCGAGAATGCTGCCGTACATGCGGGCGAGTTCGGTCGCTTCCAAATCTTTGCCGCGAATGCGAGGCAGTGGATTGGCATCGCCGCCGCAGTTTTGTACAAACAAGGCGACGGAGCCGGGGAATGATTTTTCCAGCTCCAGCTGAGCGAAGCCGGCGTAGTCGCCATTGATGCTGAGGCCGCCGAGGGCTGTGGTGTGGCAGGAGTAGCCAAAGAGGATGGCTTTGAGATCATTGCCCGATTTGACGGTGATGACTGGCACATCCTGATCTACCTGACCGCCCAAGGCGCGGCTCTCGGGGCCGCGTGAGCGGCGGCGGTTCACGGCGACACCGGCAAGGCCCTGGTCAAAGGCGAGCTCTGCGGGTGCGAGGTTGGCGATAGCGGCACCGATGACCTCTGCATACTTCGCATAAACCAGGGCGGTGTAGCGGTCCTTCACCATCGCTTCTTCTGGCGTGAGCTCGTAATAGAGCCAGAGCACATCCTCGGTGATGGGGCAGGAGTGATTATGAGAGGTGTTGAGGATCAGGCGCTCGCGCGGAATGCCGTGTTTTTCGAGCGCTGCCTTGGCGATGATGGAGACCATTTTACCGCTCAGGCCAACGAGGTCTGCGGTGACAAGGACGGATGTCGCACCAGAGTCATCTTTAATGGCGAGCGCCTTCAGCCAGATGGGATGCTCCACACGCTGGGACATGCGCGTTTTGCCACCATAGCCTGCCAGAGGGACAGACTCTGAGGGCGTGATGTCAGCTTTCGCTGCGCCAGCCTGCCATGCGGCGGAGGCCATGGTGGCGTGGAGAATGAGAAGGAGAATGAAGGCGTATCTCATGGCGGCATGATTTTGAAGGCTTCGTACATGAAGAAGGCGAGGCCGGCGTAGCCGGGGTGGGGGTGGTAGGTGTCATCCACAGACTTCAGGGAGGCCATCATCTGTGTTTCGGTCTTGCCGTAGAAGCCTTCCATCTTGGGGCCGATGTCCGCCATCTTGGCACCGACGAAGACTTTTGCCTTGGTGGTGTCTGCGTAGGCGATGGTTTTGGCGACGAGAGAGACGATGCCGTTTTTTCCTTCGGCGGTGTCGCGATAGCTCATGATGGCGACGTGATCGACGCAATCGAGCAGGTGCTTGGCGGCGTCTTTGGTGGTGCCTTGGAAGGTGACTGGGTAGTCGGGCTTTCCTTCGGGCGTGGTTTTGTCGAGCCAGAAGACGATGTCCACGCCATAGATCAACCCGGGCTCCGCTGTGTGAGCCTTGGAAGCGGCTTTGTGATTGACCTCCACAAACTGGGTCAGAAGATCGCACTTTTGAGCGGGATCGGCTTTCTTCCACTGGGGCAGGCCGTGGGGCTCGATGTCGAGATGCATACCATCGAAGCGTGCGTCCGAAGGACTTTCACGGTTGAAGGTCAGGATGCCGTCCACGCTGGCGAGCACGATGCCGTGCTTGGCGCGCAGGGCGTGAGAGGGATCGCCAAAGAGGGCGTGGATACGGAGCGAGCGGGCATGGGCACGCTGGAGGAAAGTGCGAGTGGGCTCAGTGTTTTTGAGCGGACGGCCGCCGTCTGGCAACCGCTCAAAATGCACCTGCCAGAATAGTTCGGTGATGTGCCGCTGGGCACAGAAAGCGAACAGTTGATCGGCAGCTTCAGGAGAAGCGGCAATGGCGTCGGTTTTGTAGATCCACATGCCACGCATTTCCGCAGCAGGCAGCTTTGCGGCCGCCAGAAAGATGAACAGCAGCAGGGCGAGGGCGTGTCTCATGGGGATCGGGTGAGCAGCACATACGCACACGGATAGTAGAGTTGTCAGGGCAAGTTTGCTCTTGCCGCCTCTTGTATGTGAATTCAGCATAAGAGTACATGAACCGGGCTTTCATTTTTCTGACGATCCTGGCTGCTTTGCATCTCCTTGGAGGCCAAACCCACGCCAAGTCTCAAAAGCCCAGCAAAGACATGATGCTGATTTTGATTCATTACAAATCCGGCCCCAATGATTTGGATGTCAAAAAGCTGACCAAGGACCAAACCAAGACTGTTCCGAACAAAACAGACATGGCTGAATTTGAGGTGTGTGAAGTACCTTACCCACAAGGCGTGGCCGATTACTTTTCATACATAGTCTATCTCCACACGCCGTCAGGACGCTACTGGATCCACCAAAGCGGCGGGTTTGCAGGTGTGAGCCATTTTTATGGCCCTGGTCTGGTCAAAGATCTGCGTCAATAGCAGGCAGTCACTTCAGCTCCGCCGCCATCTCCATCAGGGCGTCCATCATTTTCACGGAGGCCTGGGATTCGAGATTGTTGGTGCCGGGCCAGGTCTCGTAGCCGCCAAGCTCAAAGTGGCGGGGGGTAGGCATGTAGCCGTAGTAGCCGTTGGCGAGTTCGACCATGAAGGATTTGGCAAAGGGGCTGCGCTTGCGGAATTCGACACCGGTTTCGGCAAAGGTTTCCGTGGGGGTGGTGCCGATGCAGATGTCTCCGATGCGGAAGATCTGCACAGGAGCCTTGGTCTCAGGGCTGGCCTGCGCGAGACGCTGCACGCGGCCTGCGTAAGCGAGGGGGAGGTCGGCCTTGCCCTGAATGCGCGGTGTTTTGGCCTCGGTATCCTTGGCCCAGGCAATGAGCTCGGGATCGATCTTGCGCCAGGTGATGGGAAGCTCGCGATAGCGGGCGGCGAGAGGAGCGCTGCTCTGCCAGGTGACTTTGGCAAGGGCGGCGTTGACTTTGGTGGCGACGTCTTCGGCGACGTAGCGCATCTGCTCATAGGGCTTTTTGCGCGGCTGGGGATTGCGAAAGTTGATGTTGTTGGCATCGCCGCTGGTGCCATTGGCCATGAGGGCCACGAAGGGCGGATCGTCGGTGCCACCGGATTGCAGACGCTTGAGGGCCTCGCAGTACATGCCGTAATAGTCTGCTGAAATGTCCGCGTCTTTTACCCCGCCGACGTAGTGGAGCGAGTAGGCGGAATAGACGGAGATCATGCGGCCGCCGGGCTCGCGCAGGGCGATGAAGGAGACGATAGGATCGGGCTCGCCTGCGGGCTCGATGAGGGCGGGATTGCCAGCGCCGGGGTTCATCTTGACCTTGTCGATCTTGCCGAATGGATTGGGTGGCATTTTGTCTGGCTGAAGGAACCAGCGGCGGATGTTTACATGCTCGGGAATGCTGACGGTGCTGAAGGCGATCTCCGCCGGACGCAGGAGAGTGATGGCACGACGCACGCCGTCAGAGATGCGACGGGCGACGAATTTTTGATAGTCGGTCAGCTCGTCCATGTCGGAGGTGTAAAAGCGAACGGGACCACCGATGGCATTGGCCGCCGAGTGGGTGTGCGTGCCGGAGATGAGGACATTGGCCGCGGGAATGCCGGTTTCCTTTTCGACGAGCTCACGAGCCTCGACGCAGAGGCTGCGGTGCATGCCGAGGAGATCGCACACGACGAGGGCGAGCCTGGTTTTGCCATCATCGAGGACAAGACAGCGGGCGTGCAGTTCATCATGAATGTGCGTGCAGGGGTAAGGAAGGAAGCCACCGACGACCTCGCTGCCTAGCGGTGGAGTGATGTTGCTGGTGGCGGCACCGGCCATGAGCGGGGCCTGGGCAGCATCTGCGGCATGAAGCGAGACTGCGGCGAGGAAGGTGAGAAAGAAAAAACGCATGGAACCAATACAGAGGTTCTGCAGGAATTTTGTCACGGCTTCCAGTCTGCGGGCAGAGTGAGGGACCAGACCTCATTGGAAAGCGGGCGGGCGTGGCCGCCGAGGAGCCAGAGTTTGTCCTGAAAGACGAGCGCGGAGTGCTCATGGCGCGGCTTCCAGCAGGTGTTTGTTTCCAGGCGCTGCCAGTTTTTGCCATCGGTGCTGTGCCAGACGTCACCGTGATTGTCCTTCTCCTTTGACCAGCCACCGAGAACCCAGAGCCGGCCACGATAGACTGCAGCGCTGAACCACAAGCGTGGAGCCCAGGGAGCGGATGTGGTCTCGCAGGCCCAGTGCACGCCATCAGACGACGACCAGACGTCGTTCTTTGAGTGGTAGTTGGGGACGTAGTTGCCGCCGCCGAGCACGTATATTTTGTCGTTTAATACCACGGACTGGTGGTAGGCGCGGGGGGACCAGGCAGCCTGCGGTGCTTCGAGTTTCCACTCTTTGCCATCGGCGGACGACCATACGTCGTTTTTGAGGCTGCTGTCATTGCCGAAGTAGTAGTCCTCAATACCGCCGAGCAGCCACATCCTGCCGCGATGCTCGACCAAGCCAGCGGCGAGGCGCGGGGACCATTTGGCGCCTGGGGCAACTTGATTCCAAGCAGCGCCATCCGTGGAGGTCCACACTTGGTTACTAGCTGAATGACCTGGGAGGCGGCCTTTGTACCAGCCGCCCATGATCCAAAGGCGATCCTGGAAGGTGAGGCTCATGGCGAGGTCGCTATGCAGCCAGGGGGCGTTGCTATTGATGAGCTTCCAATCTCGGCCATTGGCTGAGGACCAGACATCGCGCGGCGGCTCCTGGAAGGACTGAAACCAGCCGCCGCCGATCCAGAGCTGATCTTTAAAGACCCACTCGGCCTGCGAGTCACGAGGCTGCCAGGGCGCAGTGGATTCGAGCACCCAGTCAATGTCTGCCGAAGCGCTACGTACAGCAATGAACCCCAGAAGAAGGAGATGTTTCATCAGTCAATGCAGAAGAAGGTTATGGCTCATGCAATGAGCCCTTTAACCACTTTGGCGGGGTTGACTCCAGTGAGTCGGAAGTCCAGGCCCTGGAAGCGGTAGCTGAGCTTGTTGTGATCGAGGCCGAAGAGATTGAGGATGGTGGCGTGGAAGTCGTGGATGGAGACGGGATCGCGGGCGACGTGCCAGGCGAAGTCGTCCGTCTCGCCATAAACCTGGCCGCCTTTGATGCCGCCGCCGGCCATCCAGAGACTGAAAGCATAGGGATGGTGGTCACGACCCGTGACTTTCTTGAAGCCTTTGCGATTTTCTCCAAGGGCCGTGCGGCCGAATTCGCTGCCCCAGACGACGAGCGTGGTGTCGAGCAGACCACGCTGCTTGAGGTCTTTGAGAAGGGCCGCGATGGGCTGATCGACCATCTGGCAATTGTGCGCAAGCTGGGGATCAAGAGAACTGTGATGATCCCAGGAGGCGTGGATGATGTTCACGAAGCGGACGCCGCGCTCCACCATGCGGCGGGCATTGAGGCAATGGCGTGAGAAGGTCTGGAAGTTGCCGATGCCGCCGAGGTTGCTCTTGATGGGAGGCTCGATGCGGTTCACGCCGTAGGCATCGAGCGTTGACCGGGATTCGCCTCTGAGATCGACCAACTCCGGGGCGGCGCTCTGCATTCGGAAGGCGAGTTCGTAGCTGCTGATGCGTGCGGCGATTTCAGGATCTCCGATGTGCTTGTGCTGGAGGCGGTTGAGATCATTCAGCGCACGGATGCTGGCAGACTGCATCTGCGGCGTGATGCCATCTGGGTTGTCCAAATTGAGAACCGGTGAGGCGCCGTTGCGGAACATCACGCCGGAGTAGGAGGAAGGCAGGAAGCCGCTGGACCAGGTGGAACTGCCTCCGGGAAGGCCGCGACCTTTGCTGACCATGACGACGTAAGATGGCAGGTCCTGCGATGGATTGCCAAGACCATAGGTGACCCAGGAGCCGATGCTGGGACGGCCTAGCCGGGACTCGCCGCAGTTCAGCATGAGCTGGCCGGGGAGGTGATTGAACTGATTGGTGTGCATGGAGCGCACCAGGGCGATGTCGTCCGCACAGGTGGCGATGTGGGGTAGAAGATCGCTGATTTCCATGCCGCACTGACCGTGCTTTTTGAAGACGCGGCTGGTGCCCATGACCGTGGCGGTGTCTTTTTGCAGGAAGGCGAATTTGGCGTTTCCCACGATGGAATCGGGCAGCGGCTGACCATCGTATTTGTTGAGCAGCGGCTTGGGATCAAAGAGATCCATCTGCGAGGGTCCGCCTTCGAGGAAGATGAAGATGCAGCGCTCCGCCTTGGGCGCGAAGTGGGACGCGCGAGTGGCGAGCGGATTGGCCGGAACACCGGCCTCAGCGGCGAGGAGACCATCCTGCCGCAGCAGAGATGCGAGAGCGAGCGTGCCGAGACCGCAGGAACTGGTGGCGAGAAAATCGCGGCGTGTCCGGGTGATGAGTTCGTCAGGGGACATAGAGGACTATTCGCGGTTGATGAACTCATCCAGGTTTAAGAGCACGCGGGCGACGGCGACGAGCGTGGCGGCCTCCACCTGATCTGACGAGGAAATGCCGCCGAGGATCTGAAGGGCCGACGCCCCCTCCCTTTTCACAGATTTTTTCTGCTCTGCGTGAAAGGCAGCCAGGCGCTGAAGCTCCTCGGGCCGAGGAGAGCGATTGAGGGTGAGTGCAAAGAGGTGCCGAAGGCGGTCTGCGGTATTTGAGGGAAATTCGCGCCATGCGCGGAGAGCAAGGGCGCGCGCAGCATCCACAAAGACTCCGTCGTTCATCATGGCGAGGGCCTGGAGCGGGGTATTGCTGCGCTCTCGGCGCACGCAGGCGTCTGCAGCATCGGGTGAATCGAAGGTGGTGAGCGTGGGATAAAGCACGCTGCGCAGGGTGATGATGTAGAGGCTGCGGCGGTAGATCTCGTCGCCAGGGCTGGCTTTCCAGTTTGATGAACGGCCGACATCGAAGACATCCTCGGGCAATGGCGGACGGAAGCTGGGGCCGCCGATGCTGCGCTTGAGCAAACCGCTGACGGAGAGGGCGGAGTCTCGCAGGATTTCGGCATCGAGGCGGATGCGGTTCTGACGGGCAAGGAGGCAGTTCAACGGATCAATTTCGACGATGTCTTCGCGATGTGCGGAGGACTGGCGGTAGGTGCGGCTCATGATGATGAGCTTGATGAGCTGCTTGCGGCTCCAGCCGTTGCGCATGAATTCGGAAGAGAGCCAATCGAGAAGCTCAGGATGCGAGGGCGACTCCCCGGCGGTGCCGAAGTCATCCGGCGTGCGAACGAGGCCGAAGCCGAAGAGCTTGCTCCAGATGTGATTCACCGCGACGCGGCTGGTAAGCGGGTGCTGAGGGGAGACAAGCCAATGTGCGAGATCAAGGCGGCTGGGCTCGGGCTGCGCGGACCTCTTCATGGAAGGCAGCGCGGAGAGACTGGCCGGAATGACATCCGGGCCGCGGCGTGTGTAGTCTCCCGCCATGTGCACGTAGGTCTGGCGGCGGTCTTTGGTGACTTCAGCGAGGGTCTGCGCCTTTGTCTTTGCGTCGTCGCGGTCTTCGGTGTTGTCGAAGAAGGCGTAGAAGCTGTAGTAGTCGCGGATGGTTATGGGATCGTATTTGTGCGTGTGGCACTGCGCGCAGCCTACAGTGAGGCCCATCCAAACGCGGCCGGTGGTATTGACACGATCAACGAGGTTTTGGTAGCGCGCTTCTTCCTTGTCCACGCCCGCCTCAGTATTGAGCGCGGCATTCCGATGGAAACCCGTGGCAGCAAGCTGCTCTTGAGTGGGATTGGGAAGAAGATCGCCAGCGATTTGATCGATGGTGAACTGGTCGAAAGGGAGGTCCGAGTTGAAGGCGCGGATGACCCAGTCGCGATAGAGGTAAGCATTGGCACGGAGGCCGTCGCCGAGGAAGCCGCTGGAGTCAGCGTAGCGCGCCATGTCCAGCCAATGGCGCGCCCAGCGCTCGCCAAAGGCGGGTGAGGCAAGAAGGCGATCTACGACCTGCTCGTAGGCTTTGTCTGACCATGTGGAAAGGACGGAGAGATCTGATGGCGAGGGAGGCAGGCCGGTGAGATCGAGATACACGCGGCGGAGAAGAGTGGCAGGCGGAGCTGGCGGTGCAGGATGAAGACCGTGAGTGCGGAGTCTGACATGGATAAAGGCATCGACGGGATTTGTGCCGTCCGCTTCAGGCACAGCGGGACGTGTGACCGGCGCGAAGGCCCAATGATCCTGGTATTCGGCGCCTTCAGAGATCCAGCGGCGGAAAAGGTCGCGCTCCTGCTTGTTAAGCTGCTTGGGGGATGACGGCGGAGGCATCACATCCGAGGGATCGGCATGGGTGATGCGTTTCCAGAATTCACTGGTGTCAGGATGGCCGGGCTTGATGGCGGACTTTACGGCCTCGGCACGGACATCGAGCCGCAGATCTGCCTCCCTCTTGTCTTCATCGGGGCCGTGGCAGGCGTAGCATTTGGCGGCCAGAATGGGACGGATGTCGCGGTTGAATTCCACGTGCGCCTCCGCAGCAAGAGCGCTGCGGAAGATCATGAACGCGAGTGGAATCAAGAAGCGCATGCGCTAGGTCACTTTGAGATCCTTGAAGGCCAGCGTCTGCTCTATTTTGGCATCGCTTTCAATGCCAAAGATCTTCGCTGTGAGAGTTGAGGCAGCCCAGTCGATGTGCAGGTGGCCGACATTGGGAAGATGATAGGTCTTTGAGACGCAGCGGAATTTGTTTGGTGTGGGCGAGCCGCGCGGGTGCTTCTGCGTCATGGAACTGGAGGTGAAGTCGTACAGGCCTTGGTGCGAGAACTCGCACCAGTGGCGGTCGCCGCTCAAGATGACGGCGGTGTGTCCCTGCAGAAGCTTCAACAGGCGCTGCTGCTCATGCGGCATGTTGGCCCAGCACTCGCCTCCGTGCGCCTCCGGGGCAAACTGGATGCTGGAAACAATAAGGCGGAGGTCCGCAGGCTGCTGGAGCACCTGGGCCAGCCACTCCCACTGTGCGGCACCGAGCATGGTGGTGGAGGTGTCGTCCGTGGGCACGTAGGAGCCGCCGAGCATGGCCTTGTCCTTTGACACCTTTTTGAGCGGACTGCGAAAGTAGCGAGTGTCCAGCAAGACCACCTGCACACGCTTACCTGAAGGACCGAAGGTCTGGGCCTGATACACGCCCTCCTGCTGACGACGCGGAGATGTGGCGGACTCTTCGAGCCAGTTCCAGAACTCCACCTGCGCCTCTTTTTTGTGCGGATAGCTGCCGCCGCCGTCGTTTTCGCCAAAGTCGTGATCGTCCCAGGTGGCAAGGATGGGCTTGTTTTTGAGACCTTTGAAAAAGCGGCTGTTTTTGAGCAGCGTGTACTTTTCCTGCATCATGGGGATGCCGCCTTTGTCGGCATAGACATTGTCTCCCATGAAGATGAAGAGATCGCGTGGCAGGCTGAGCGTGCGATCCAGCATGGGGTGATCGTGCGTGTCGAGGCAGGAGCCGAAGACGATGTCCTGCAATGGGGGCTCATCGGCTGCGTGGGCGGCCAGCCCCATGGCAGGCAGGGCGGCAAGGAAATGACGGCGGGTGCTGAGAGGAGGCATGGGACAGAGCGAAAGAGCAAGTGACTGGCTGGTCAGGTGAGAAGCCCCTGGATGTCGATGAGGTGGAGCTGACGTCCCTGATCGGCATGCGGGGCATCGATGCAGACCCAGTGTTCATCGCGGCTGGAGCGGGGGTGATTGTCCACACGCCATTCGCCGGTGTATTCGCGGGGGGAATGGAACTCACCGAGGTCGATGCGCTTGCCGGTGGCGTTGTGGTAGAGATGCGGAGTCTGGACGCGACGCACGGTTTTTGGATACGTGTCGTTCAGGATCCACTCATTATGGTGGAGGTAAGTCAGGTGGCCGCCGCTGTCGAGTACGCCATGGCCGATCTCTGAGACGATGCCGCTGTCCTTGTCCTCGAAGAGGAAGTCTCCCCATTCCTTGTTGCCGAGCCAGTCTTTGGCCTGGGAGAGGATGTGGGTGGGATCCCGCCAGATGAAGTGGGAGGCGTAGCCATTGGGAATGACAATGCGGAGATCGCTGCCGTCCATGCTGGCGGTGATGAGGCGCGTGAGGTGACCGCCCTTCGGCTGCGTCCAGCGGTGGAGCATGATAAAGCGTTTGCCGTCTGGACTGACGAGAAGGTGGTAGGCGTGGTGCTTGGAGTCAGGGAGGTTCTGGATGATTTCGCCGGTCTTGGCGAGAGTCTCGTGGGAGACGATGAGCTTCTCCGCGCCGGTCTCGAGATTGACATGAGTGACGCCGCTGCCTGCGGGTGCCATTTGGTCAAAGAACCGGTCTTTGATACCGGCATAGCCGTAGCCGGGACGGCAGTCTGCCACACGGGCGAAGTCACAGCTCACAGCCTCTTTGCCATTCGGAGCGAGGGCGTAGATGGGGCTGGGGAGGGTGTGCTTTTCGCCGGTTTTGACGTCGAGGATATGACTGACGAATTTGTCTTTTCCACGGTCGTTCCAGATCACCTTGGACTCGGTGCCGGGAATCCACTGCAGCATGCAGCCCTGCTGCCAGCACCAGGCGCGTGTTTTGCCGAGAGGGATCCATTTGTCGTTCTCTTGAAGATCGACCATGCCGACCTCGATCTCATCATCGGCAGTGGGAGAGCGATGCTCGAAGTTCACCTTGTTGCTGAGCACAAAGCGATTGTCCGGGGAGAACTGGAGCTTGTCGTAGTAGCCAAACCAGTGAAAGCCGGGCCCCTTGGTGATGACGCGGACTGGCGGATACTTGGGTGCGTCCTGCCCACGCGCAGCGAAGGGCGCGAGGGCGAGGGTGGAAAGAAAGTGACGGCGAGAGGTCATGGATGAAAATGGCTGTTTATTGTTTCGACGCCTTGGCATCGAGTTCTGAGAGCTTGAAGCGCACGCTGACAATGTAGGGTGCCTCGCCTTCGGTCCAATGACCGTAGGTGGTGGTGATGATGGTGCCGTCTGGCAGGACTTCGATGCCGGGGTAGGTGCAGTCGGCGCCTTTGGTGTTGTCCATGATGCGGACGCGGTACTGCCCCTCGGTGCCATTCACGATATCCTCGTATTTGCCCACCCAGCCGACCCAGTCGCCTTTGGTGGGGCTGACGTGGGTGGTGTCGCGAAAGCTGATGAAGAGGCGGCCATCGGGGGTGTATTTGGCCACATGGCGGTCTCCTGTAAGCGCGGCTGGAAGTTCCTTGGGCTCGGTCCAGGTCTGGCCTTCGTCATTGGAGAAGATGACGAAGGAGTTGTACTTTCGTGAGTTTTCACGCAGCAGCACGGCGATCTGCTTCCCGTCTGGCGAACGGAGTGCGCCGGGCTCGCAGAGGTTTGCGTCCGGCAGCATGGCGATGGGCGTGGGAGCGCTCCAGGTGAGGCCGCCGTCTTTGGAAAGCGTGGTGTAAACCCAGAAGCGCCAGGGATTGGCAGGTGCGCCACGGATGTAGCGGCCGTCATCGTGGAAGAAGGCGAGGTAGTGACCGGGGGTTTTGAGATCGATCACCGTACCCATGGCGACGATGCCGCCGAAGTTGCCAATGGGGGCGAGCTCGCTCCAGTTTGCGCCGTCATCTTCGGTGACGGCCATGCGGATGGGATGGAGGCCGCTGAACATGATGATGCGCTTTTTACCAGCGGCATCCACGACGCGGTGAAGAGTGGGCACCTCTAGAGAGGTCTCCCATGATTTGGGTGTGGGGAGGCGATCGCTCCAGGTCAAGCCAGCGTCGGTGCTGCGTTTGTAAACAATGGGGCCACGTCCGTGGCCTTTGGGATAAACGATGAGCATCGTCTTGTTGTCCTCCAGCAGAAGCGTGGTGGGGTGGCCTAAGTACTGGCCCTTTTCCTGATCCACGATGACCTGGCGCTGCTTCTCGCCGCTGATGTCAACGACAGGGATGGTGTAGCCTGGCGCGAGCTTGGTCTTGAGGTTTTTCGGAGGAGCCAGAACGACATCCTTTTTCTGCAGCCCGTTCTGGGCAAAAGCGGAGGCAAGCAGAAGCGGGACAGCAAGAACGATGGAGCGGAGATGCATAGGAATGCAAACGGGCAACTCCGTGCAGGCTTTGCAAAGGAATCTCGATGGTCCAGCCACATCACCAGCAGGGCTGTCTGATCAGGCCCCCAGAAGCTTGGTCATGGGGTGGCCTTCGTTCTGATCAATGCGTTCAGGACGGCCCTTGTGGGTGTAAACGAGCTGGGTGTGGTCGATGCCCAGCAGATACAGGATGGTGGAATGCAGATCGTGGACATGCAGGCGGTCTTCAACCGCGTAGAGACCGAGGTCATCCGTAGCGCCGTAGGTCTGGCCGCCTTTCACGCCACCGCCGGCCATCCACATGGTGAAGCCGGTGGGGTTGTGGTCACGACCATCTCCCTGCTCACTCATGGGAGTGCGGCCAAATTCACCGCCCCAAATGACGAGCGTCTCATCGAGCAAGCCACGCGCTTTGAGGTCAGCGAGCAGACCGGCGATGGGTTTATCGACCGCATTGCAGAGCCTTGAATGATTGACCTCAATGCCCTTGTGGCTATCCCACTTGCTGCCTGCACCGCTGTAAAGCTGGATGAAGCGCACGCCACTTTCGACGAGGCGGCGAGCGAGGAGGCAGTTGCGGCCATAGACAGCGGTGGCCTCATTATCCATGCCATAGAGTTTTTTGGTGGCCTCGGTTTCCTTGCTGAGATCCACCGCCAGCGGGGCCTCGGCCTGCATTTTGTAAGCGAGCTCGTAGCCACGGATGCGTGCATCCAGCTCGGTATTGCTGGCACGAGAGGCGCCGTAGTCTTGGTTCAGCGAGCCGAGGAGGTCGAGCTTGTCACGCTGACGCTTGCGATCCACCCCTTTGGGGTTGTCGAGGTATTTGATCGGAACGCCGTCGGAGTTGAACTCGACGCCCTGATACACAGCAGGCATGAAGCCAGTGCCCCAGTTGCGCACACCGTTCACCACGGTGGCCTCGCTGTCCTTGATGACGACAAAGCCGGGAAGGTTCTTGTTTTCGGTACCGAGACCATAGGAGGCCCAGGCTCCAAGAGAGGGACGCCCGCCAAAGACGGAGCCGGTATTCATGGAGCACACACCGCCGGCATGATTGATGCCGCTGGAGGCGCAGGAGTGAATCACAGCGAGGTCATCCGCATGCTGCGCCACGTTTTGAAACCAGTCCGAGATCCACAGGCCGCCCTGGCCATATTGCTTCCAGGTACGCTTGCACTCGAGCAGCGGAGACTTGGCCTCGCCCATCGCAGTGATCGGCGGCTTGAAGCTGGCGGGGAGCGACTGCCCCGCGAGCTTGTTGAGCAGGGGCTTGTAATCAAAGGTGTCCAGATGGCTGGGACCACCCTCCATGAAGAGGAAGATGACGCTTTTGGCCTTGGCGGCACGCTGCGGCAGCTGAGCAGCGGCAGCGGAGCTCTGCCCATTCATGAGGCCGGCCAGAGCCACGGCTCCAAAACCACAACCGGCGGTCTGAAGGAAGTCGCGACGAGAGTGAGGAATGTCGAATCGGTTGCAGCTCATGGCGTTAGTGGAGGTAAAAGAACTCGTTGGTGTTCAGCAGGACCTGGCAGAGGTCATTCATGGCCTGACGGAAGGGGTCGTCTGTCTCGACGGTCTTGGTGTCTGAACCGGACCAGGCAAACTGCGAGGTGAGAGGATCAGCGGAGCGCCAGGTGACGATACCGGCGGACCACTTCTCAGGATCGCTGCTGAGGGACTTGTCTTCCAGCACACTGCCAGCCACGCGCAGAGCCTCGATCTGCCCGTCCCACTGGTGGGTGGGCGCGCGTTTGTTCAGGCCACCGACCACGAGCTGAGCCGTGCCGGCGCTGAGCTTGGCTCGAATATCCATGGGCACCACGACGGACTCAGGTGCAGCACCTGGTGTGTCGAGATCGCGCACGGTGAAGGCAACGGTATGGCCGGTGCAGGAAACGCGGGCGACGATGTGATAGCGGCGACCCAGCTCGATATGAATGTCTGAGGGCACCACCTGATAGCCGATGTTGGAGTTTTCATCTTCGCCCACGACCTGCATGATGACGTTGCGCGGCTTGAAGCGTGATTTCACACCCGTGACCCCAAGACTCCAGCCGAAGGATTCGAGGCTGTCCTTCCCACCATTCCAGCGGGAGGCGATGGTGCGCACGGAGGCATTGGCATCGATGCTGTTGAGACTAGCGATGGCTTCCACGGTGAACTCATCCCCTTCCTCCGTGCCGCTTTGAACAAGCAGGCGCTCGTGCGGGCTGTTTTCTTTGAAGCCGCTGTTGTTTTCATCGGCAGCTGCGGTGGCGGCGACGGGCTGAGCCGAGGTGCCGGCGCGCTTTTTGAGGAAGGATTCCGCCTTGCTGCGCTCCATCTTGGTGGGCAGACGGCCCAGCACGGCCAGCCAGGCGTCGTCGATGTTTTCCACGCGTCCGGCCAGCTTGCGCGCACGAGCCAGGAGCCAGTCGCCATTCAGGAGCTGCAGCGCCTGCGTAGGCGTGGTGGTGCTCTGACGTTCAGCCGTGCTGGCAAATCCGGCAGGGGCATCAAGAGCGCGCAGCAGCTCGTTCTGATTGTTGCGCTTCTTCATGGTGTAGATGGAGCGGCGTGAGCCATTGCCATCTTCAGCGGGGCCGCCGGACTTCGGATCGAGCTCTCCGCTGACTGCGAGCAGTGCATCGCGGACCTGCTCGGCATCCAGTCGGCGGGGATTGAAGCGCCAGAGGTAGTGGTTGGAGGGATCGATCTTGGCGATGTCGGAGGTCGGCTCACGACGTGCGGTCTGACGATAAGCAGCGGAGAGCATGATCTCACGGTGAAGCGGCTTGATGTGCCACCCGCCGGCCACGAACTTGGAGGTGAGGAAGTCGAGCAGTTCGGGGTGCGTGGGCTTCTCGCCCAGCTTGCCGAAATCGCTGGCGGTGGCGACGATGCCGCGGCCAAAGTGATACTGCCAGATGCGATTGACGATGACGCGGGTGGAGAGGCGGTTGTCCGGCCGTGTGATCCAGTTGGCCAGCACGGTGCGGCGGCCGGTGGAGTTGCCGATGGGCTTGATCTCAGGCTCCTTGGGCTCCAGCAGAGTGAGGAAGCCGGGGGCGATTTCCTGCTCCCCTTTGCGGGTCTTGAGCGAAACCGAGGGCGCTTTGGGTCCTGCGTCGGTGGCGACGAAGGCGTCCATCAGGGGCTTGGGCTTGAGGTTGTCGAACTTCTTCAGTTCCTCTTCCAGCGCTTTGTATTCTGCTTTTTTCTCGTCGCTCTTGAGGCTCTTCATCGGGTCGAAGGTCTTGCGCTCGCGCTGCATCTGGCGCTGGCAGAGACCGGCAAGCTGCTTTTCCAAGGCCTCGCGCTGCTCATCGGGCTTGCGGACCATGGCCTGGAGATCTTCTGTGAAGCGCGTGAGTGCACGCTCCACCTTGGGCTCGACCAGAGGGCCCGTCAGCGCATCCATCTTGGCGCGAACGTCTGCGGTGGCGGCTTCCCATTTGGCCTGCTGCTCGGCAAAGGCTTTCTTTTCCGCCGGGGTGGCAAGCTTCAGGTCATCACGCCAGTGCACCGGGGCGAGGAAGGCGCGCAGGCGGTAGTAGTCTTTTTGAAGAATGGGATCGAACTTGTGATTGTGGCAGTGGGCGCAGCCCATGCTCAGGCCGAGGAAAAGCTCTCCTGTGGTGTCCGTCATGTCCGTGAGGATGATGTCCCACTGGCCCTTCACATCTCGCTGGTTCCATTCGTAAACCGGATTGCGCAGAAAGCAGGTGGCGATGAGCACATTGGGGTCGTCAGGGGCAATCTCATCACCTGCGAGCTGCTCGCGCACGAACTGATCATAGGGTTTGTCGTCGTTGAAGGACTTGATGACGTAATCACGGTAGGGCCAGACGGACGGACGATATTCATCAGCATTGTAGCCATCGCTCTCGGCGTAGCGTGCGAGATCCAGCCAGTGCTGGGCCCAGCGCTCGCCGTATTGAGGACTGGCAAGCAGTTCATCGACCAGCTTTTCATAAGCGCGCGGGTCCTTGTCGTTCACAAAGGCATCGATCTGCTCGCGGGTGGGCGGCAGGCCGTGCAGGTCAAAATAGGCGCGGCGCACCAGTTCATTGCGTTCGGCCTCAGGGGCCGGATTGAGCTTCATCTCCTGCTGCTTGGCGAAGATAAAGCGGTCAATGTCATTGCGCACCCACTTGCCGGCCACCTTGGGAGGGGAGACTTTGGCCACCGGCTTGAAGAACCAGTAGTTGCGCTGCTCCTCGGTAAAGCCGCCTTCGGTCACCACCACCTTCTGCGCGGGATTGTCCGGCCAAGGTGCGCCGAGCTTGATCCATTTTTCCAGAACGGCGATCTCGGCATCGGGCATCTTGCCGCCGTTGTTTTTGGGCGGCATCTGGAAGTCTTCATCCTTGTAATGGATGGCCTCGATCATCGCAGACTTCTCCGGATGGCCGGGCACGAGGGCCGGACCGGTGTCGCCGCCTGTCTTGAGGTAGCCGATGTTGTCCACGCGCAGGCCGCCCTTCTGCTTGGTGTTGCTGTGGCAATCAAAACAGCGTTTTGCCAGGATGGGTCGCACTTCGTTTTCGAAGAACTTCATGGCCGCGCGCTCAGCATCGGCGTCTGCGGCAAGCACCCCGCCCGCCGCGTGGCAGGAGAGCAGGAGAAGGAAGGCTGGTAGGCGTGACCGTGTCATGTCAGTAGCAAAAGGCGGGAGGAGTACGCTTTTGGACACGAAAAATGGCAAATTCCCGCCTGTTTGAGTGCCGCAGCGGCAAAAGCGTGCTTTTCTGGGCACCGCATGCTTCCCTGCCCCTGCAAATTTATGGTGCCACTGCTGCTGCTCGCAGCCGGGACAGCAACCACGATTGCGGCTGCTGAACTGCCTGAAGTGGATCGTTTCAATTACATTCTGGGCACCCAAGCCATTGGAGGCCAATACCATTTTACCGACGGGGATCCTTTGGTGGAGTCTGCCGAGGTCATCCGGGCCATGGGGGCGAGCAGCATGAAATTTGACCTGCGACCAAAACGCAAAGCTTATCCGGGCATTCATTCGCTGGTGGAGCTGGCCCGCGATGAGCCCAACCACCGCAGGGTGCTGGACATGCCTTTTGCGAATTTTCAGCTCTGGGCGGAGCCTTTTGCCAGCACCTCATGGAAAGAGGGCCTGTCCAGAGAACATGCCGAGCTGGAGTATCAGGAAATGCATGCGCTGGTGGTGCACCTGCTGAAAACCTACAGCGGCAGCAGCAAGGCTTTTTATCTGGGACACTGGGAGGGAGATAATCTGCTGAGAGGCAGCATCAGCAAAGAAGCCGATGCGAAAATGACTCCTCAGCGAGTACAAGGCATGATCGACTGGCTGAATGTGAGGCAGCGGGCCGTGGACGATGCAAAACGCGACACGCCACATCAAAATGTAAAGGTGTGGCACTACACGGAGCTCAACCATCCGACCATCTCCATGCGTGAAGGCCGACCCACACTGGTGAATGAAGTGCTGCCGCATGTGGCGGTGGATTTTGTCTCGTACTCTGCCTACGACGTGACCAACGTGCCCAAGGCGGAGGAAATCAAAGCTGTACTGGGCTACATCGAGTCCAAGCTCATGCCAAAACCCGGCATCCAGGGCAGGCGTGTTTTCATCGGCGAATACGGCTACTCAGTGTTTCACAACGGCAAGCCGCACCACTCGCCTCAGGAGCAGGACCGGCTTTCACGCATCACCATCCAGGCAGCGCTGGAATGGGGCTGCCCGTTCATCCTGTACTGGGAACTGTATAACAATGAACTGGAGCCTGACGGACGGCAGCGTGGCTTCTGGCTGATCGATGACAAAGGGGTGAAGCAGCCGGTCTATGAGACGCACCGGCAGTATTACCAATGGGCACGGCGGTTTGTCAGTGACTGCATCTCACGCACACAGAAGCCGCCTACCGAGGCTGAGTTTCGTCAGGCAGCAGCCGAGTATTTCAAATCCTTGCGCTAAGAGCTTACGGCAGCGCTTTGATCAAAGCTGCTGCAATGGCGGCCATGCCTTTGTCTCCGGGATGGTTCGCCACGCCCGCGTGTTTGTAGGGACGCTCTGAGCGTCCGTAGTTTGCTTCGTCCTTGCCCAGGCTGCTGATGTTCACATAGATGCCGCCGGCTTCCGTGCAGGCGTTCTGGAGAGCTTCGTCCTTTGAGGCATTGGCCCAGAAGCAGCTGCGCACGAGGATGGTGGGCTTGCCGTCGCCCTTAATGGCTCTCAGCAGGGTGGTCACGCTGGCCTGCAGCTTTGACTTGTCTTCGGCAGTCTTCAGGCCCGGCACGTTCTCACCGATGGCGAGGATGATGAGATCAGCCTTGAAATCGATGGCGTCCTTCATCTTGGCGGCGATGTCGTAGCCTGAGTAGGCGCGCTCAAAATCGGCGATGTTTTTCACCATGACCTCAGGTGCGGCACCGGCTTTTTCGGTCAGCGCCTTGGTGACGAGATGCACGTAGTCGTTTGCCTCCGCAGTGGCCGCCATGCCCCAGTTGCCCGACCAGTCGATGTCCTTTTTCGGACCGTGCTTGGTGATGCTGTTGCCGAGAAAGAGCACCTTGCGGCAGCTGGTCTGCGCCGAGGCTTGGACGATGGTGCAGACAAGGACGAGGGCGAGGAGAAAGCGATGGCAGTGCATAAGGATAGGTGGTGAGACGTCTAATGGGCGGGCTGGTGCATCACCCAGTCCCAGCGTTCGCCCGATTGCTTGAGCTGGGGTGCGAAATCGTCCTCGCTGAGGAGCTGCTGGCTGATGAGCTTTTTGAGCACCTCTTTCACCTGGGACAAATAAGCTTCGCGAGAGGCATACCGCTCCGTCAATGAAGGGCGGGGATCATGCACGGCTTCGCGTTGCTCACGCGTGGCGGCCAGAGGGGCCCAGGCACCGCGCAGCAGCACGGGCTCATGCGGCGAGCCCATGGATGCCGACCGAAACACCCAGCCCGTCGCAGTGCCGAGTGGCACCGCCACATCGGGCATGCGGATGCCCGCGATGTCATTGCCGTCCGCATCCACCTGAGACACCAGCAGCGGAAGCTCCGTGCCGGTGCCAGCGCCATCCGCCCACTGGGGATTGCACACACGGACGCCTGCTTTCAGGAGCCGGGGATCGCCCATGCCGGGGATCTTGGGAAAACGCACCTCTACCGCCGGGACAAGCGTGCCGTCCGCGATTTTTGGATACACACTGTCCGGCGGGGCTGCGCCCTCCGTCACCCAGCGGTGCATCGCCAGCCGCAGTTTGGTGAGCACAGCGCTGGCGTTGACGGGGTTTGCCAGCAGCGCGTCTTTGGCCTGAGCTGCCGGAGGGAAGGTGGATGGACCGTGCTGGGTACCTGCAAAGAAGTAGGAGCGTACATTTTCCGGGAAGACGATGTCCTTCGTTCCGTCCGGGGTCGTGTGTATGAGCGCCGCCACGCGGCCTGCGCCCCAGTATTCGGCGGCGGTGTTGGTGTAGAAGATTTTGGGCGGATGCTTCACCCGGGTGTTTTCCAGAACTCCTTCTGAATGGCCGCTCACGGGATCTGCCTGGGCCGTGTCGGCAAAAGGATAGGAGGCCGTGTAATAGCCCGACAGTGCGCGCGGGGTGGACCAGCGCTGATTGAGCACCAGACGGCCTGCGCCGGCGATATGGGCCATCACTCCATCCAGAGCCTGACGGTCCTGCTCATCGGTGTTGAAACCCAGATAGACAAAGTCACGCAAAAAGCGCCCGCATTGCGAAGCGCCAAACGCATAGGCATGCCTGACCGGCGCCAGTGAGCCTGGATCATGCTTCAGCCAGGCTACGGCATCGCGAATGGCAGCATAGCCAAGCCCGGCCAGCGGCGGTGCCTCTGCCAGATAGGAGATCTCATACGTTTTCCCCGGCTCAAACCCGCCCTCCAAATGGAGGCGGCCATTTTTCAGGCTCCATGATTTTCGCGGCACCTCGCGGCCGCCGGCATAGGCCATGTGAGTGCGCACGATCAGGCGGCTCTCAGGGCCGTCCACAGGCGGGTAATCAGCCAGATCTGTGAGCGTCTGCTCAGCAGCGGCTTTGTCCGGCATGATGATGGCACTCACCACACCACGAACCGGGCTGCCATCCTTGTTCCGCGCCGAAGGCACCTGAATGCTCAATTTACCGGGCTGGGCAGGCACATCGAACTCCCAGCCCACATTCAGCACGGTGAAGCCATGCTTCACGACCGCGTCGCTCAGCCCGGCCTTGCCACCGCGATTCGGGATCTCCACCCATGCGGCACCGTTGCTGTGCGTCGCGTCTTTTGGCTTCATCAGTCGCAGGTCCGAAGAAAAGCTTACTTTGCCAGCGGCATTCACCGGAGCCAGCGCCACATCGGCAATGACGGCATTGCCGGGCAGTGCCGGGTCTATCTCGAAATGCAGCCGTCCGACGATCTGCTCGTAGCCAGTCTTTCCCATGTCCGAACGCTCCAGCACCTCCACACGGACCACGGCAGCATGCGTGTGGCATGCGACTAGCAGGAAAAGAAAGAGCCGGGGGATCAAGGACATTGTTCAAGCGTATTTGCTGAAAATCACGCGAGCCCCACATGCTTCAGCGCCTCGATGGGCGGCCCCTCGAAGGTGCCGGAGGGCATGTTTCCCACATAGCCGATGGCCTTCATGCCTTCGGGCGTGGTGTAGTAGCCGCCAGCGGTGAGATCACGGAAGCGTTTGAAGAAGGCCGCGTACTTTTTGCATCCAGGCGGCGGCTTGGCGACGGCGAGATCGGCGCAGATGGCGGTCTGCTGTTCCAATGAGAGATCGGCAAAGGCCTTGCCAAAGCGTGTGCTAGACTCTGTGTCGATCCATTGCAGGCCTTCGAGTATGAGACGGCGGTCTCCGGCCTGCGCCGGATAGGGGGAGCTGATCCATTCGTCGATAAAGTCCGGCACGCCGAGAGCCGAGGCGCTGGGGGAGGCATTATCCGCAGGGATGATGACATCGCACAAAGCACGCGTGGTTCGCCGCTGAGGTTCGGTGAGGGTGAGCGGCCAGACATCTCCGGGTTTGTACACCTTCACCATGACCGGGTCTGGCCCGTAGCCCTGCGCTTTGACGGGAGCGGCGTCTGCAGCGAGGAGATGCGGATCACGGACGGCCATGGTCGCCGTGGCAGAGAGCATCCATTGCAACGCCTTGCGGCGATCCATGCGTGGGAAGTCGTCGGGAGTGCTCATCAGATGTTTCCTTTCTTCATTTCGTCCATCAGGTGGTCGGCCATGCGCCAGGCCAGGGCCATGATGGTGAGGGTGGGGTTTTTGTCCGCCGTGCTGGCAAAGGGAGCGCCATCGGCCATGAAGAGATTCTTCACATCCCAGGTCTGGCTCCACTGATTGGTCACCGAGGTCTCGCGATCAGAGCCCATGATGGCACCGCCAACCTCATGGATCACTTCGCCGCCTTTTTTCAGCAGCCTGGCGATGTCTGTGTCGGGTTTCGCCGACACTTTGCCGCCCATGGCTTCGAGAATTTCGCGAATGTGCTGCTGCTGATGGCGCGCCTGATTGAGCTCGAAGTCGGTCCATTTCCAGTGGAAGCGCAGCACCGGGATGCCCCACTGATCCTTCAGCTCGGGGTCGAGTTCGCAGAAGGAGCCGTCATTCGGCAGCATGGTGCCCTGTGCGCCAAAGCCGAGATGGCAGCCGTAGTAGCGGCGCGCCTCTTCCTTGAGCTTGGCACCGAACAACACGCCCTCGTGGCCCAGACGGCTTTCGATGCCGTTCAGTGTCGTCAGCGAGGGCATCTGCCGGCCGGTGGTGAACTCCAGATGATAGCCTCCAGGGAAGCCGAGCTCACCTTTGCCATTCTTTGAATGCAGCGTCCACGGCACATAGGCATGCGGCCCGCCCGCGCCGTCTTCATTGTGGATGGGCATGCCCTCAAAGGCGGGAATGTGTGCGCTGAGGCTGCTCGACACGGAGTCCGTGATGTATTTGCCCACCTTGCCGCTGGAGTTGGCCAGCCCCTGCGGAAAAGCGGCTGACTTCGAATTCAGCAGCAGGCGCACCGATTCCTGCGAGCTGGCGGCCAGCACCACGGCGCGGCCTTTGGCGTGGCCTTCGCTGCCGTCCTTTTTGTTGATGAAGGTGATGCCTGTGGCCCTGCCCTGCTTGTCGAGCGTGACCTCACGCGCCATCGCGTTTGGCAGGATGTCGAGGTTTCCCGTGGCCAGCGCGGGCCGCAGATGCACGGTCTGCGAATCGTAGTTGGCACGGATGGAGCAGCCGCGATGGCAGTCCGTGGCCCAGAAGCAGGGAGAGCGTGTTCGCATTGAGTCCGCCAGAATGCTCTGCGCCTTGGCGTTGCCGGGGTGGAGCTTGGCCGGGAGCGTCTCCGCATCCTGCGGCTTGGTCAGCACGGCACGGTGAATGGAAACCACCTGGGCACCGACTTTTTTCCCATGCTTTTGCGCGTAGAGCTCTCCCACGCGAAGCTTTGGCGCGGGCTGCAGCACACCGGGGGATGAATCCGGCGAGTTCTCCAAGCCTTCGTTTGTGCCAAAGACGCCTATGAGCATCTCCACCTTGTCGTAGTAAGGCGCGATGTCGTCATAGCTGATCGGCCAGTCGAAGCCGATACCATAGCGTGTGCGCGGTTTGAAGTCATACGGTCCGTTGCGCAGGGTGATGCGCCCCCAGTGATTGGTGCGCCCGCCCATCATGCGCTGCCGCCACCAGCGAAACTGGCTCTCCGGCTCCTTGCTGGCATTGGTGTAGGGTTCGCCGGGAATGTCCCAGCCGCTGTTGATGGAGCAGTCGTGGAAGCCGTACTGCTTGTCTGGCGTCTTTTCACCACGCAGCGGGGCCTGGCTGGGGAGCTGCAGCATGGCCACCTCGGACTGCACATCAAACGAACGCCCGGCCTCCAATATGAGGACCTTCAGGCCCTCCATCGTCAATGTGTAGGCCGTCTGCCCACCCCCTGCCCCTGAACCAACGATGACGACGTCATAGGAATCCTGTAGCTTGTCGGCAGTGATGATGGGCATAGGCGGAGACAAAAATGGAAAGACGAGAACGCGTGTTTTTCAAACCTCTTCCAGCATCATTTTCGCATCGCCAAAATTCTTCAGGCGCTGCCCCATTTTATCCATCATCGACATAAAGAGTCGGCACATCTGGCGCTCGGGCTTGCCTTTGTAATCCAAGGCACGCCCCCCTCTGAGCCGTCCGCCTGCGCCGCCGAGCACGATGACAGGGAGCTGGTCGTTGTCGTGCTTAGCGCCGGCCATCATGCTGGAGCAGTGCATGATCATGGTGTTGTCCAGCAGCGTACGCGGGCCTTCCTGGATGGCGACCAGCTTCCGAGCAAGATAGGCGAGCTGCTCCATGAAGAACTGGTTCACCTTGAGCCAGTCCTCGCCATCACTGTGCGAGAGCAGGTGGTGGATCATGTAGTCGATGCCATGCCCCGCCTGCTGAATGCTGGGGAGATTGGGGAAGCGGAGAGCGCTGTGATCATTATTCAGCTTGAGCGTGGTGATGCGTGTGGTGTCAGTCTGGAAACCAAGCACCAGAAGGTCGATCATGAGACGCATGTGCTCGCCGATGTCCTGAGGGATGCCATCGGCAGGTCGCTTGATGTTGGGCTTGTCGAGTGTGGGCCGCCAGCCCTGGAGTTCACCGCGTTTGCCTGCGTTTTCGATGCGCTTCTCCACATCGCGCACGGAATCGAGATATTCGTCGAGCTTGCGCTGGTCATTGCGGCTGATTTCCCGCCGCAAATCCTGCGCATCGGCCAGCACGGCATCCAGCACGCTCTTGTCTGCGGGGGAGGCTTCATCCTTGAACAGGCGGTCAAAAGCCAGCGCCGGATAAAGCTCCAGCGGGGTCGGGGTCGTCGGCGAGCTCCACGAGATGTGCGAGCTGTAAAGCATCGAGTAGTTCTTGTGCACGGAGGGGTTTGATTTCTCACACGCGAGCACAAGACTCGGCACCTTGGTGCTGCGGCCATAGGTCTGCGCGAGCACCTGGTCAAAACTGGTGCCTGACCGGATTTCTCCGCCCGAGGCAATCGGCGCACCCGAAAGCATGTTCCCCGTCTGCGAGGAGTGGATGTTCCCTTTTCTGGCCTCTTCGTGATACAGACCACGCACAAAAAGCATCTTTTCACGAAACTCATGCAGCGGCTGCAGCACCCTGCCGAGCTCCATCCCCTTCCCTTCACCTTTGGCCCACCATTCTTTGGAATGAAAACCATTGCCGGAAAACGTCACACACAGGCGCACAGGCGCTTCGCTGGCGGGTTTGTCGCGTGTGGGCTCGTCGCCCCAGACATTGAAGGACTCCAGCCACGGCAGGGCCATGGAGACGCCGGTTCCGCGCAGGAAGGCGCGACGTGAGTAGCGGTGGGTGTTCATAAAAGATTCAGTGCTGGGCGATGGCATCCTTTCCGCGAACCTCCCGAAACTGCGGGCTGCGGACGATCAGACTGATGAGAGTGCCAATGCGCTGGTCACTCCGCACCATGGAGTCGATGAGAGGCTTGTCCGAAAGCTGCACGCTGCGGCCGAGGGCATAGCCGAGCAGCTTCCGGCAGAATTGGCGGAGGAAGTCGTCGCCGCGCTTGTTGAGGAGGTAGTCGCGCAGGTCGTTGAGGCCGTTCACGGCAGTGCCGTCTGGCAGTGTGGCTTTGGTGTCGGCCTGTCGAGAGCGACCGATGGCGTCGAAGCCTTCCAAGGCGAAGCCATAGGGGTCAATGCGACGATGGCAGCCTGCGCAATTTTCGTCGCGGCTGTGGCGTTCGATCAACTGCCGCTCGCTGAGGTTTGCGGGCGTTTCTTCAGGCAGGACCGGAACACCTTTGGGGGGAACCGGCAGCTTGTCCCCCAGAATGACCTCGCTGAGCCAGGTGCCGCGCAGAATGGCGCTGGTGCGTGAGGCACCCGACTGCTTGGCCAGCGTGGCGGCAAAGCCAAGGATGCCCCCCCTGCCCTGAGCGTGCAGGCCATCGATACGCCGCCAGTCATCTCCCTTCACGCCGAATCCATAGTGCTGTGCGAGGCTGGCGTTGACGAATGTGTGATCGGCATTGAGCAGCGAGAGCACGCTGCGGTCGTTTTGGAACAGGTCGATGAAGAAACGTGTCACCTCCTCCTGCATGTCAGCACGCAGGGAGACGAAGGTGGGGAAGTGGCGCTCGCTCTTTTCATCCAAAGTTTCGACATCACGCACATGCAGCCACTGACAGCCAAACTCGGTGGCTAGACGGCGGATTTTGGCGTCTTTCAGCATGCGGCCAGCTTGTGCCGCCAGCACGGCGGAATCGTGCAGTTTTCCGGCAGCCGCAAGCTGACTCAGCTCATCATCCGGCGTTGATGACCAGAGGAAGTAGCTCAGGCGTGTGGCGAGTTCTTGGTCATTCACCGGCACGGCCTTTATTCCTGGTGCGGCTTTCTCGCCCCGGTACAAAAACGCCGGAGCCACGAGCACGCGGGCGAGCAGCAGGCGCATCGCAGCGTCATGCGGCAGCTCCTGCTTTCGCAGTTTTTGATACAAGGAACGCAGTTCATTCTGCTCGGCAGCGCTCAAAGAATGACGCCAGGCACGCGCGGCGAATTCGAGTGCGGCCTGCATGTGGCGCGGTTCGGCGGCGAGTTGCTGCCGTTTGAACAGCTCGGCATCACGATAAATGGGTTCACGCAGCGGTTCAAAGGCTTTGGGATCGGCATCCTGCGTTGCGAACTGCCAGAGCTGCTCAAAGACATCGACCTCCTTCAAGGGCGCTTCACTTATGAAACGCAGTTCGTCCCACAAGCGGTCGATTTCAGCGATCTGATCCTTGTTGAGCATCAACCGCTTCAACTGCTCATCCTCACGATAGAACAGCGTGAGCGTGACCACCTCATCAGCCGGAACGATCTTGGTGTAGCAGAGCGCAGCGGGGAACAGCATGCGGAATTCGGCGATCTGGGCGGTGAGGCGCTTCCGCATGTCACTGTCGTCCCCCACGAGGATGGGCGCATCGAAGCTCAGGGGTTTTTCACCATCCGACCATGTGCCCTTTTTGGTGGGCTTATTGACAGTTACCCTGCTGGCAACCAGTCCAGGTGGTGTGGCGGGTTTTGCGGTCAGCACACGCACCTGCACGGCACCCTGGGAATCAGGATGCAGCCGGACGTGGATGACAAATTCAGCATCTTTCCCGATGACGTCAGGCATGACGACTTCATCGCCATTGATTGCGATGGGCCGGTCTTTCTGGCCCGGCGCGACGAGCCGGGCATTTTCCCAAATCGCGCTGGCCTGACCGATGGCGGATGAGACCAGATGAAGCTTCGACACGCCGCTGGTCGGCAGCTTGATTCGCAACACTTCGCTGGAGGTCAGCGGCAGTACGGGCACCTGCCAGGATTTTGGTCCGTTGAGCTTGCCGATGTGTCCAATGGAGCTGAAGCGCCACAGCGCTTTCTGCCATTGTGCGATGGCTCCGGCCATCTGTGCTGCCGAGGCTCCTGCACGCCACTGCTGGCGCACTTGGTCAAGGACCACATTCGGCTCCGTTCCTTCAAGAGCCGCACGAAGTTTGCCAAGATATTTCGGGTTCAGCTTCGCGGCCATCTGGGCATCACGCGTTGCTGTGAGGTATTGCTCCAAAGGCAGAACGCCGCTATCACCGGTGTCTAGATTGATGCCCTGGGCCTGCACCTGCATGCCACTGCCCGACGCTGAAAACCGGGCATAGAATGCACGAATTCTGGCCAATGCCTCATCTGTCCAGTCGCGCTGCGAGGTGCGAGAAGAAAAGCTCAGGCCATTCGGTGTCAAAACCGCGTGGCTGGCGATGTCCTTCGCTGCATCAAGGTATTTGCTCAGAAGCGCGGGCGACATGACGAGCGCCGCGCCTGCATTGGTGAAGCCTTCGCCTGCCGCTCCATCCACCGGAAATTCCTTTGCGGGATCAAGCGACGCCACCCCTGTCAGATCGCGGAGGGTGTAGGTGTACTCCATGTTGGAGAGGCGTCGCAGCACCACGGGTCCGGGATCACCGGCACTGGCGAGCGCCACTTCCTCCAGCCGGTCCTGCACCCATGCCGTCAGCAGTTTTTTCTGTTCCGGGGAAAGCTGCGGCTCCTTCTTCGGCGGCATCTCGCCCATGTGAATCTGCTCCAGCACGCCTTCCCAGATCATGGGCTCGCGCTTGATGTCTGCGACGGTGGCGAAACGCTCCAGATCGAGATCGCCCTTCTGCTTCTCGGTGGAATGGCAGGAATTGCATCGCTCTTTGATCAGGGGAAGAATCGATCCTTGAAAATCATCTGCGCCAAGAACTCTACCATGAAATGCCACAACTAAAGCGATGGCGTTGATTGAATTGCAAAACTTCATGCCAGAATCTCCTTCACGACATTGCCATAAACATCCGTCAGCCGGAAATCGCGGCCAAGGTGCCGCCAGGTCAGCTTTTCGTGGTCGAGGCCAAGCTGGTTCAAGATGGTGGCATGCAGATCATGCAGATGCACTTTCCCGGACACAGGGCGGAAGCCGAAGTCATCAGTCTCACCAAAGGTGACACCGGGCCTGATGCCTCCGCCGGCCATCCAGGAGCAGAAGCTTTCGGGCTGATGCTCGCGGCCATGCTTTTCGATGGGCGAGGTGCCGCTGAGATCCTGGCTCCAAGGCGTGCGGCCAAACTCACCGCTCCAGATGACAAGCGTGTCCTCCAGCAGGCCACGCGATTTGAGGTCCTTGATCAAGGCGGCGCAGGGCTGGTCGCTGGCAGCGCAGCTTTTCGGCAGGGCGTCGCGGATGTTGCCGTGGTGATCCCAGCCTCCCATGGTGACCTGCACAAAGCGTACGCCCGCCTCGCTCATCTTGCGCGCCAGCAGGCAGGCCCGGGCGTTTTTGTCGGTGTCTTTGCCGCCGATGCCATAGAGCTGCTTCGTTGCCTCGGATTCATTGGAGATGTCCACGAGTTCAGGCGCGGAGGTCTGCATGCGGAAGGCGGTCTCCATGCTTTCGATCATGCCTTCCATGCGTGCGTCGGCCCCCTGCTGTTCGAGCAGGCGTTTGTTCATGCGCTGTGTGAAGTCGATGCGGGCGCGCTGGGCCTTCGCATCGCCGGAGACATCGGCGAGATAGTCGATGGCGGACTGCTTGTCGCCGGAGGGAATGACGACCTTCGTGCCTTGATGGGCGGCGGGCAGAAATGAGGAGCCGTAGAGGCGTGTGTCGCTGTCAGGATGAATGCTGATGAAGCCGGGCAGGTTCTGATTTTCCGCACCCAGGCCATAGCTGATCCATGAGCCCATGGAGGGACGCACATCCGCCGTGACACCGGTGTGAAACTGCAGCGCGGCGGGCTGATGCTGGTTGTTGTCCGCATGCACGGCGCGCAGCAGGCAGATCTCATCGGCAATGCTGGCCGTGTGCGGCAGGAGGTCTGAGATCATCATGCCGGACTGCCCGCGCGGCCTGACTTCGCCATGAGTTGCCAGCGCGAGAAATTTGTCCGTGCCGACCCGAAGCTCATTGGTGTTGATGGGTGCGCTGATCTTCTGGCCATGCATGCGCCGGATGTAATCCTTTGGATCAAACAAATCCGGCTGTGACGGACCACCGGACATGAAGAGGAAGATCACGCGCCTGGCCTTCGCAGGAAAACGCGGAGCCCTGACCGCAAGCGGACTCTGCGCGGCCTGAACCAAATCATGCAAGGCAAGCGCGCCAAAGCCAGTGGCGGTGCGCTGGAGCCAGGATCGGCGGGAGAGGGCGTGCGTGTTCATAGGCGGAGCAGAAATTCATTGGATGAGAGCAGGGCGTGGCTCAGCTCGATCCATGCTTTGTCAGCGGGCATGGATTCGAGAAACTTCACGGCATCCTCGCGCTCGGTGCTGGTGACCGGGCGGCTGAGGATGCGCAGCCAGAGGGCTTCAATGCGCGCGCCCGTGTTTGGCTCGGTGTCGGTGAGTTGTTTGGCGAGCTCGGTGGCACGAGCGCGTACGATTTCGCTGTTGAGCAGGAACAGCGCCTGGGTGGGCACGGCGGTCTCGGCGCGTTTGCCGGCAATCTGGGCAGGCTGGGTGAAGTCGAACACATCCCGCAGCTTCGCGGAACCGGGCTGTGCCGCCGTGCGAATGACGGGAAGATAGATGGTGCGCTCAAAGTCCTGCGCAGGACGCATTTTTTTGAAGGCAAAGGCGGGGGGATTCACCGCCTTCGGGCTGAGACTGGTGACATTTTCAGGGAACTCCAGCGGCAGGGCGGGGCCTCCTCCTGCGGGTGTGAGCCTGCCGCTGATGGCGAGCATGGAGTCACGGATCGCCTCGGCATCGAGACGCTGGCGGTTCATGCGCCAGAGCAATCGGTTGTCAGGGTCTTTTGCCTCAGCGATGGCATTGTGCGCACTGCTCATCCGGTAGGCTCGGCTGAGAACGAGTTCTCGGATGAGCTGCTTCTGCGACCAGCCGTTTTTTATGAAGCGGGCGGCGAGGTAATCCAGCAGTTCGGGATGCGATGGCGTCTCCCCTCGGGCACCAAAGTAATCAACACTCCGCACAAGCCCCTCGCCGAAAAGCTTCTGCCAGATGCGGTTCACCGTGACGCGGGCGGTGAGAGGATTGCGTGCATCGGCAATCCAGTCGGCCAGCTGCGCTCTGCCGCTTTGACCGTCAGGAATCGGAGGGAATGCGGCCCACGATGCCACGCGAATTGCGCCACGTTTCACGGAATCGCCCAGCGCATAGGGATTGCCGCGAATGGTGATGCGCATGTCGGCTGGCTTTTCACGGTCATGCACGGCGAAGGCCTTGGGTGCCACTGGGGCGAAGAACTTGGCGTGCTCGATCTGCCCGTTGGTCGTCTTGATGCGTGTGGCCAGCTCATCACGCTTTTTTTCAAGGCCGGGCTTCGCTTCCTTGGTGGCGCTGGCAATCTGTGGCTCCAGAGCGGCCTTTTCTTTGCTAGCTTTGTCACGTTCGTTTTCCCACTGGCGGATCCTGGCCTCGTTCGCAGCAAGCAATCGTTCACGTCCGGCCTTTTGATCCGCCGTCTCAGGCAGCTCAGTTTTGTTCACGCTGCTCCAGACTCCGTTGTCGGTCTTGTAGGTCGCATCGGTGCTGCGGAACAAGCCCGCGATGGCGTAGTAGTCTGTCTGTGCGATGGGATCAAACTTGTGATCGTGGCAGCGCACGCAGCCGAGCGTCATGCCAAGGAACGCGGTGCCGATTTTGCTGACCTGCTGATCGACGAGATCGTGCTCCATCTTGAGCTTGTCCACGGCGACGATCTCGACATCGCCCAAAACGAGAAAGCCTGTGGCGGTGATATTGGCAGCTCGCTCCTGGGGTGACGCGGCTGGCAGCAGGTCCCCAGCGATTTGTTCACGGATGAAGCGATCGAACGGCTTGTCAGTGTTGAAGGCATGAATGACGAAGTCGCGGTAGCGCCATGCATGCTCGGCAAAGACGTTGTTTGAGGTGCCTATCTGATCTGCATAGCCGACGAGATCAAGCCAGTGCCTCGCCCAGCGCTCTCCAAAGGCACTGGATTGCAGAAGGCGGTCCACAGCGGCGGCGTGGGAGGCGGGAGAATCATCAAACCGGACAAGATCCTCCGGTGTTGGTGGCAGGCCGGTGAGATCGAGCGAGACACGTCGCAGCCAGGTGTAGGCGTCCGCATCTGGCGCAGGAGAGAGGCTGCTGTCTTCGAGTTTGGCCAGAATAAAACGGTCCACAGGGTCCAGCGGCCAGTCCGTCTGCTTCACTGCAGGAGCGGTCCTGCCATGTACTGGCCGGAAGGCCCAGAATTTCCTGCCTTCCTCGATATTGATCACTCGTGCGGATTTGGCGCTGGTTTGCTGCACGCGTGAATCGGGAGCGCCCATGGCCACCCAGCGCTCCAGGATCTCGATCTCGCCCGCCGTCATCCTGCCCTTGGGAGGCATCTCCATTTCGGGATTGGTGTAGCGCACCGCTTCAATAACGTGACTTTTGGTCAGATCACCCGGCACGATGGCGGGACCGTTGTCTCCACCCGTCTGCCAGCCAGCTTTCAAATCGAGCGCGAGCCCGCCTTTGATCTTTTTCTCATGCGAATGGCACTCATAGCAGCGGCTCTGCAGCAGCGGCAGCACCTTCGATTCGAAGAAGGCCATGTCATCCCCCGCCTGCGCTGAAGCCAGCGCAATCATGGTGAAGCCAAGACTCTGGAGGACGCGGTTCATGAGGAAAGCGGCAGCCATTCACGCCAGCCGAGGATGTGCTCACGCATCAGACGCTCGCAGACAGCAGGAGCTTGCGTTTTGAAGCTCTCGACGATGGACTGATGCGCCTCCACCGTCTCCCGAAGAGTCTCCTTGGTCTGGAGCTGATGGCTGCGGTGCAGACGTCCGAGCCACAGCTCCAGTTCGCCTCTTAGGGAACGCCAGAGCTTCAGCAGGCGCGCATTGCCGGAGGCTTCAAGAATGTGCTGGTGAAACTCCAGGTCCAGCACCGTCACCTCCTGTACGGAGCGTGCACGGCGGGTGGCTGCCAGATTTTGTTCGAGCTTTGAAATGTCAGTCTTGAGAACCGGCGCAGCGAGACGTGAGGCAAGCGGCTCCAGAGCAAGCCGCAGCACAAACAGCTCCTCAAAATCCTGCGGGGTCAGGTCTTTGACGAAGGCACGTCCGGTAGGGCTGAACTCGACCAAGCCCTCACGCTCGAGTGCAAACAGCGCCTCACGCACCGGCACACGGCTGACCCCGAGCCGCCTGGCCACGGCGGATTCAGCCAGCAGCGCCCCCGGCGCGGAGGTGCCGTTCAATATTTCAGCGCGCAACCGCGAGGCGGCTGAATCGGATCGGAAGGCAGGATGATCAATGAGATTCATTCGGTATACCGTTTTAATACGAACCGAATGATCCTGTCTTTCTTATGCGATGATTTTCTTTGCCACGCTGCCTTTCACATCGGTGAGCCTGAAGTTCCGGCCCGCATAGCGGTAGGTCAGGCGCTCGTGATCAAGGCCGAGCAGATGCAGGATGGTGGCGTGAAAGTCATGCGTGTGCATCTTGTCTTCCACAGCCTCGTAGCCGAGATCATCGGTGCTGCCGTAGCGCAAGCCGCCTTTGACACCGCCACCGGCCATCCAGGCGGTGAAGCCCTTGCTGTTATGGTCGCGTCCGTCCGCCCCTTGGCCATGCGGAGTGCGCCCAAATTCACCGGACCAGACGACGAGCGTGTCTTTGAGCAGACCACGCGACTGCAGATCTGCCAGCAGCGCCGCAATCGGCTGGTCCACCGCCTCGCAGGTTGCGGGCAGGTCTTTGGAAATCTTGAAGTGATGATCCCAGTCGCTGTGGGTGACTTCGACGAATCGCACCCCGGCCTCCACCATGCGGCGCGCGAGCAGGCACTTGCGGCCAAAGTCGTCCGTGGCGTTGCCTTCGCCAATACCGTAGGCGGCCAGCGTCTGCTTGGTCTCTTTCGACAAATCCATCACCTTGGGCATTTCGCCCTGCATCTTGAACGCGAGCTCGAAGGATTCGATGGCCCCTTCGACCTCCGGATTGAACAGATCACGCTGAAGTTTCTCGCGATCCAGCGCCTGCACGAGCTCGATCTCCCTGCGCTGCGCATTGGCGCTGACCGGCGGCGCAATGTTGCGCACCTGCGCGTTCGCAATCGGCCTGGAATCGAGACCCACTCGTGTACCCTGATAAACAGCAGGCAGAAAGGCGCTGCCGTAATTCTGCGCACCGCCGAACAAGGACGGCGGTGCAATGGTGACAAACCCCGGGAGGTTTTCATTTACGGAGCCCAGCCCGTAGAGCGCCCAAGCGCCCAGGGAAGGCCGCACAAACTGAGCATTCCCCGTGTGCAGCTTCAGAAACGACTGCGCATGCGCGGGCAGCTCGGTGTGCATGGAATTGATGAGGCAGAGATCATCCGCGCGCTTCGACAGATGCGGAAACAGCTCGCTGATGGGCAGCCCGCTTTTTCCCTGCGGCGAAAACTTCCATCGTGAACCCTGCAGCTTGGTTCCCGGTGCGCGGCCATCCTTGCCGGAGGCGGCGGCGAGCTTTGGTTTGTGATCAAAAGTGTCCACGTGCGATGGAGCACCGCGCATGCAGAGGAAGATCACACGTTTGGCGGTCGCATTGAAATGCGGCTGCCTGACGGCCAGCGGAGATCCGGCCTCAGCCTGGGCCAGCGCCTGAAAAGCGAGCCAGCCGAAGCCGACACCGCTGGTTTGAAGAAATTGACGTCGGGAGTTCATGGCATCAGTCAATGGAACGAAATTCGGCACTGCCGAGCAGGGCACGGCAAAAGCTCGTCAGCACATCGCTGTCGAGGCGCGGGTAGTCGGCAAAAAAGCGCTGCGCAGCCCTGGCCTCACTGGCCGTGGGCGCACGCGCAAAGGCCAGCTTGAAGGCGGCGGCTGTGCGCTGGTCCTCCGGCAGGGGGCGCAGTTTGTCAGCGAAGCGTCTGGCCTGTTTGGCGACGAAGTCATTGTTCAGAAGATAAAGGGCCTGCGATGGCACCGTGGTCACTTCCCGGCTGCCGTTCACCGCGCTGGGCTCGGCAAAATCAAAGACGGTAAGCGCATCAGGCACGGCATTGCGTGGCACGGGCAGATAGACGCTGCGCATGTCGCCACCTGCGGTGAGGAATGGCTCATCACTGAGGGGCGCGCGCAGGCTTTTGATGGGATAGCCGCCGATCATGCCGTCTCCGTATTGAGCCACGGCGGAGCCCACCGGCACCTCGACATTCAGGCTGCCGTTAACGGCCAGCATCGCATCGCGAATGCACTCGGCATCGAGGCGGCGAGGAGTCATGCGCCAGATGAGTGTGTTCTCGGGATCGGCCTCGAAATTTTTCGCATCATGCGTGGCGGCCAGCTGGTAGGCATGGCTCATGACGATTTCCTTGATGAGTGACTTCACCGACCAGCCGCCACTTTGCAGCCGCAGTGCCAGATGATCCAGCAGCGCTGGATCGGACGGGGGCTGGCCCATGGTGCCAAAGTTATCCACGGTGGAGACGATGCCCCGGCCAAACAGCCATTGCCAGACGCGGTTGGCAAACACACGAGCAGTGAGCGGATTGCCCTCTGCCACCAGCCAGCCGGCCAGTTCACGGCGGCCACTTTCCTTGGAAGGAATGGATGGCGCATTCGAAGAAATCACGCTGACAAATCCTCGCGGTACTTTGCCACCGGGCTTTTCCACATCACCCCGGGCAAAGAGCGGGCTGTCATTGATGGAGCTGAACTTAGCAGGACGTCCTGCGATCATTTGAAACGTCTCCTCCACGGATTTCGGCTTGGTGATTGGTCCGCTTGCTGGAGTGGCGGGATAATCACGCACCCCCATGGCGAGGAGTTTCTGGCGGCCCTCGCTGTCGTAGGACGCGAGCTCGGTTTTGCATTCACCTATCTTGGCATTGATGCCGACGAACAGAACCAGTTTTTGCGGGTCGTTGTTCACGTTGAATCCTTTGCCGGTAAACAGCCCTTTGGCCACTGTGGCATAAAACTGCAACGCGCCGTAGCGCTCCGTTTTGGCGAGGTCTTTTTCAATCTCGGCGCGCCGCTCCTGCGTGAGCATCAGAGGCATCCGCGGCAGGCCGCAGTCGGTGGGCAGCTCGATGAGCGGCGTGGACTTGAGATTTTGGAAGTTGGGCGAGGTCCCGTACAAGGTCTCCGTGCTGAGGAAGATGCCCGCGAGCGCGTAATAGTCCTTTTGCGGAATGGGGTCGAACTTGTGATCGTGGCAGCGCGCACAGGCGACGGTGAGTCCCAGCACCGCCTGGGAAACGGCGTCGATCTGCTCATCGGCAGTGTCGAGCGCAAACTGCTTCGGACTGCGCTCATTGAGGCTGCGAGAGCCGATGGCCAGGAAGCCGGTGGCGATCTGCTTCATGGCGCGGTCACGGCTGTCTTTGGCCTGCATCAGATCGCCCGAGATCTGCTCGCGAATGAACTCATTGAAGGGCTTGTCCCTGTTGAAGGATTCAATGACGTAGTCTCGGTAGCGCCACGCGTGGGGCAGCAGGCAGTTCACGTCCTTGCCGGTGGATTCAGCGTAGCGCGCCACGTCCAGCCAGTGGCGGCCCCAGCGCTCGCCGAAGCGCGGTGATTTGAGCAGGGCATCCACGATCTTTTCAAAGGCCTGCGGGTCGTGGTTCGCCTGAAAATAGTCCACCTGCGCCGGCGTGGGCGGCAGGCCGGTCAGATCAAAACAAACACGGCGCAGCAGCGCCTCCGGCTGGGCATTGCCGACAGGCTTGAGGCCTCGTGCCTCCAGTCCCGCGAGGATGAAGCGGTCCATGTCACTCCGCGGCCATGCACTGTCTTTCACAGCAGGCACCGCGGGCTTCTTTATTGTTTTGTAAGCCCAGTGGTTCTTCGCTTTCTCGGTGTCCCACTCTGATTTGACGACACTGGCTTCGCCGTCACGAGGGTCAGGCGCGCCCATGCGCACCCATTGCTCAAAGTCGGCGATGACGGAGTCAGGCAGCTTTCCACCGCTCTTCTCCGGCGGCATCTGCATGTCCTTGTTGCAGTAGCGGAGGGACTCGATGACGAGACTCTTCGAGAGGTCGCCGGGCACGACGCCAGGACCGCTGTCTCCACCACGGCGGATGCCGTCGCGTGTGTCGAGTACAAAGCCGCCTTTGATTTTTTCCGAGTTCTCCGCGTGGCACTTGTAGCATTTCTCGGCCAGCACCGGACGGATCTTCTTCTCGAAAAACGAGATCTGCTCCGCGCTGCCCGGAGTCTCAATGACCGCAGGCTGTTCAGGAGAGGGCTTAGCACCGCCGCTGATGGCCGCGATGTTCATGTACTCCTGGCGTGAGAGTTTGCTGTCACGGTTCGCGTCAAGTGTGTGGAACAGGTAGTCCACCACCTGGGGTTTGCCCTGCAGCTTCGGCGAATATTCGCTCAGCGTGTTGAACTCGGCGGAACTGAGGGCTGCATCATGATCCTGGTCAAAGGTGGTAAAGCCCTGTTCGAGTTTTTTTTGCAGCCCGGCATCCTGTGCTGAGGCAGCAGCGAGGCCCAGGGCAAGGAGGAGCAACGGGAGTGCTTTCATGGCTTCATGAATTTTTCAAACTTCACCCGGCGCTCGTCACCGAGCTTTTTGAACTCCTCGATCTGCTCGGGTGTCAGCAATTCAGCCAGATCAGTGGACTGACGGATCGAAGCCTGGGCGATGGCCACCAGGGTGTCGTTTTTGATCTTCGCGAGGTCCTGCCTGAGCTGATCGTAAATGGGCTTGGATTTCTCCACCTGCTCCGGCGTGAGCTTGAGGCGTCTGGCTTCCTCCTTCATGCGCTGCTGGACGAAGTGATCTTCGCTGATCAGCTTTTTTGCGAAGGGAAGCGCGAGCCCGACACCGAACAGGGCACCGAGGATGAACAGGCCGATAAGCGAGATGATGATGTAGAATTTTTTCATGGGAAAAGCGGTGTTTGAATGAAGACCTGCGCCAGATCCTGAGCATCAGCGCTCATGGCGCCTGCCGACCACCAGAGGCAGGCGGCGGTCGCCACGGCGGCCACCGGCAGCGCGCTGAGTGAAAACCGGGCCCACAAAGCGAAGGCGTCTGAAGACTCGGCTGAGGCGGCCAGCACGCGTGTCACAAAGCCAAAGGGAGGCTCGTCTGGTGGCGGCGGCGATGCCTTGCGGGCACGGGCGGCGAGTTGTTCGAGGCGCTGATCGATGTCGTTCATGAGTGGGATGCTTCGAGTTGTTCAAAGGCCGCGCGCAGTTTGCGGCGGGCGCGAAAGGCGCGCACCTTCACCAGCGTGCGGCTCCAGCCGGTGAGCGTGGCGATTTCGTCGGTCGATTTTTTCTCCAGGTGCAGCAGGCTGAGCACCATGCGGTCGTCTGCGCTCAGCGTGTCCAGCAGTCGCAGCATGAGGGAGCGTGACTCGTCGCTCAGGGCCTCTGATTTCGGCTCTGCGGTGGTCAGGGTGGCCTGCATGGCCTCCTGCTCCCCTTCGGTGAGATCGCTCCAGCGCAGCTCCGGCCTCACACGCCGTGCGCGGTAGTGATCGCGGCACTGATTGATGGCGATGCGTGCCAGCCATGGCTCCAGCGGCTTGGAGGCATCCCACTGCGCGGCTTTGGCAAAACAGCGGGCGAAGGTCTGCTGCGCCAGATCTTCGGTACAGACCGTGTCCGCCACGTGCCGCCGGATCAGCGCGACGACGAAAGGATAAAAAGCCTCCACCAGCGCCCGTGCCGCGCCCTCGTCGCGGCATCGCAGCCACGCCGCCATGCAGGCACGGGATTCGCTGTCGGTCAAAATCATGGAAGCTGGAAATCACGATGACACATCCTTTCCCGGCTTCTACGGGCAGGTTGCGCAGCGGTTACAGCTTCGGAAGATTTATTTTTCCGAGGCCCTACTTTGCATTCTTCTCGATGAACTCGATGATCGGCGTCGAGTCGTCCAGCCCATGCGGATGATGGCCCACGCCTGGCTTGCGGATCAAGGTGATGCTGCCTCCGAGCTCCCTGTAACGTGTTTCGATCAAACCTGTGTTTTCATCCCATGGCACCACATCGTCGGCGTCACCAAAGACATGCAGAAGGGGCACATGGCTCTTTGCCAGCGGCGCGAGGTTGTCCACGGGATTGCCCTTGTAGGCAAGCGCCTCAGCCTCATCCTTGAAGCCCCAGAGCTTGGGCACCAGGGCCCAGTTCTTCGCATCACCCTTGCCTTTGCCCTTGCCGCCGGGCCAGCTTTTGAAATCGCACACCGGGGCGTCCGCATAAATGCAGGAGACTTTGTCCGGGTTTGCGATGGCCCAGTTGTAGCAATACAGCCCGCCACGGCTCAGCCCCACCAGGGATGGCCTGGTGCTGAGTGCGTAATTTGAGGTCAGCTCTGCATAGCACTGATTCCACAGCTTCACAGCGTCTGGACAGCCGAGCATGTCGTTGATCTTCATATAGACGATGTGAAAGCCCTTGCCCAGCAGGGCGATGTCCGGAGCTGGCTTGTGTCCAAAGAACTCTCCATGCCAGACCCACGGGCGGCCCGGAGCAGCGGTTTTCGGTGCGACGACGGTCACTGGTTTGCCAGCGATGGTGAGCTCATGTTTGGCGTAGCCGTTCCACTCCCCCGTTTGATTGGGAAACACAATCTCTTTGCTGCTGGCGAGCTTGCGAGCTTCCGCATCGAGCTCCGCAGCTTTCGCCTTGGCTTCTTCAATAGGCAGTCCCGGAGGATTGCCGGGCCGCTTGTGCCCCACGTAGCTCAGCCAGGCCGGGCGCAGGATGGCCTGCTTCTTTTTCACGACCGCAAGGATGGCGGCGCCATTCGGATGATCCGGCGTGCCATCAGCACGGACCTTGAGCCCCCAGACGTCCAGTACCGCATGTGCCATCAGCAGATGTCCTTCCGGGCCTGGGTGCACGCCATCTTTGGCAAAGGTAAACTCGGGATCGGTCTTCCGCTTTTCGGCGATGGCGGCGTTCATCGGGCCGTGGATGTCCAGTACCTCCCAGCCTTTCTGGCGCATCTCCAGCAGCCAGCCGGAGTAGAAATCGAGCACTTCATTGTAGCCCTGGTAAAACTGGCCCGGCTTCACCTGATCACCAGGAACCACGCGCGCCTTGATCGGCACCGGATCAAACACCGGCGGGGTGAGATGCACAATGCGCGCCCCCGTGGCGGTGACCTTGTCATGCAACTTCTTCATGCCATCCTGAAATGCCTTGGTGCGCACCGCGCCCAGGGGGAGGTAAATCCCGTCGTTCATGCCGTAACAGGCAAAGACTAGCTCCGGCTTGGCCTTTTCGAGAGCACGGTCCAGACGCTCGTGCAGGTCGGGGCGCGGAAACTTGCCACCCGCGTGTCCGTCCTCGCTGAGCCCGCTCACGGTCTCGCTGCTGAGCCCCAGTGGGATGATCTCCTTCTTCACCTCCGGATGCTGGGCGATCAGCGCCGCCTCAATGAACTCGATGTATCCCCCGCCCTGAGTGATGCTGTCGCCGAGAAAGACGATGCGCTGTTCTTTGGGCAGTTCCGCAGCCAGTGCGGAGACGGCAAGGAGGAGGGAGAGAATAAAATGACGCATGAGAATGAGATTAGACGCCGACGATTTCGCGCAACGGCACGCCGCTGTCGGTCACAGTGCGCGGGCGCTGCACCGCGTCCATAAATTCGTGATTTGGATGTATGCCCAGCAGGTGGAAAATCGTTGCAGCAAGGTCCGGCGGTGGCACCGGCCGGTCCGATGGGAAACCGCCAATCTTGTCACTCGCTCCGACGACTTGACCACCGGCGATGCCCGCGCCGGCCATGGCGACGGAAAACACATTGCCCCAGTGATCACGACCGCCGCTTTTGTTGATGATGGGAGAGCGGCCAAACTCCCCCATGACGACGACGAGCGTTTCATCCAGCAAACCGCGCGAATGCAGGTCTTCAATGAGCGCGGAGTAAGCCATGTCAAACTGCGGGCACAACACCTCACGCACACGCGGACCGTTGCGCTGATGCGTGTCCCACAGCGGGCTGCCTTCTTTATCATCGCCAGGCTCGCGCGGCCAGTTCACCTGCACCATCCGCACTCCGGCTTCCACCAGCCGACGCGCCAGCAGCACGCTCTGGCCAAATTTATGCCTGCCGTAGCGATCCCGCATCGCCACCGGCTCGCGCTCGATTTCCAGCGCGGCACGGCTGGCCTCCGAGTGAATCAAATCAAATGCACGCTGCTGCATCGCATCCGTCTCTTCCATGAGTGGGTTTGCCAGCAAGCGGCGGAATTGCATGTCCATCTGCCGCAGCAGGCTGCCGCGTTCGGAAAGTCGAAAGTCAGTCATGCCGTCGGTCAGGCTCATGCCTTCGATGCGCAGACGCTCGGCACTGGGATTGCACTTGATGAGCTGAGGATGCCACGGCGCCCCCATGAAGCCGCCGTTCTGTCCAGGCCATACGACATTGCCGTTGTTTTCGAGACGTTCCGGCAAAACGACCGACGAAAGCGGTGATCGATCACTCGGTTTCAACGCACCGGCAACAGACGCGATGCTCGGCCAGTCATTCGCACTTGGCGGCACGTTCTCGGCCTTTGAGGCCGGTGCATAGCCCGTGAGCATGAAGCAGCCGCTGGTCGAATGCGCGTTGATGCCCGTGGTCATCGAGCGGATCACCGCGAGGTGCTGCATCAGCTTCGCCGTACGTGGCAGCGTCTCGCAGAAATGAATCCCGGGCACCGAGGTTGGGATTGATTTGAAATCACCGCGAATCTCCAGCGGCGCATTCGGTTTCGGATCAAAGGTCTCATGCTGCGGCGGGCCGCCGCTGAGAAACAGTACGATGCAGCTTTTCGCCCGGCCAAATGACGCGTCCTTGCTGGGAGACCTCGCATTCAGCATGGATGGCAGCGACAGCCCCAAACAGCCCAGCCCACCCACGCGAAGCCATTCGCGGCGGTTGCAAGCAGTGGTTGAAAGAGTCGGCTGCACGGACGTCATCAACTACGCCCGTCTAACGTGGCTCTATCACACCCGGTGCAGCTTGTAAGGATAGACTTGGTCCGCATTCCACTGGCAGCCGTAAAGGTCGCCAGCATCGTCCACACAGACGTCATGCACGTTGCGGAAGACGGGCTGGTCCTGCAGCAGGAGACTCACCTGATCTCCTTCGTATTTTGGCTGCTGGCCGCCGGGGGCAGAAATGACGCGGTTGTTTTTGTCCAAGATGATGATGAAACCGCGCTCCCGCCACATGCGGTAATCGTTGGGCTTCATGCCGAAGCAAACGCCGGAGAGCAGCAGATCCCCCGCGATGACGGGGCGACTCATGAAGGCTCCAGGCAGATAGACGGAATGCGAATAGGTGCCGTCGAGCTGATACCAGTGGAACTCATTGCGGATGCGCTCCGTGCACAGCACCATTGGCGTAGTGCCGCGTGAGTCGATGGTGACGCCGTGCGCCTGCATGAACTTGCCCGCGTTCATCGCCTGCGTGCTGTTGCCTCCGAATTTGCGGATGAACTTCCCTGCGGCGTCAAACTGCAGGATAAACTGCGAACCGTAGCCGTCCGCCACGTAGATGTCGCCGTTCGGCCCAACTACCGCCTCGGTGGGCGCGTACTTGGTCACGGCATCGTACGCACCGCAGTCCTTGGCATGCGGCAGCTCCAGCACAATCTCCCCGCTGAGCGTGGTTTTTACCACACGACCACCACCCGGATCGCACAGCAGCAGGTATTCTTTGCCCTCCCGCACATCCAGACTCAGGCCGTGGCCGCCGCGCAGCTTCAATGTCCAGGCGTCCAGCACCTTCCCTTCCTTGTCGAAGATGAGGATGTTGTTCTTCGCCTCGTCGGTGATCATGATCAGCCGCTTTTGAGCATCCATGACCATCTCATGGCAGTTCTTGACCGGATGCACCTCCCGCTTTGCCTTGCACCACTCCAGGTCCACCCGATATCGATACTCCCCATGCCCGATGATGGCTCCCTGAAGTGAAGTCTTGCTCTGCGCCCTCACAAACGGGGCGGCAAGGGCGGTGGTCGTGGCAATGAAATGGCGGCGGTTCATGCCTTCTGAAACACCTCATCACTGCCCAACTTATCCAGAATCCTGCGTTCGAGTCCAAAACGTTGGCAGCCTCAGCTTCCAGCGCATCGCCGCCAGCCGCAGCGTCAGAATAACCGCCATGCCGACATACCGGTCACTTTCCGAAGCTGGATACCAATGCCGGAGAAGCACAAAAACCAGGGCACCGACAGACACCGCCGTGGCATACAGATCGACTTCGGCCTGAAACACCCACGGCACCTCGCTTCTCAGGACATCACGCATAATGCCGCCCGCCACGCCAGTGACCACACCGAGCAGCACTGCCACCACGCCCGGCGTGCCAAAGGCCAGGGCCTTTTCTGTGCCTGCAATGCCAAACAGCGCCAGACCAAACGCATCTGCGATCGCAAGCAGCCTTTTGGGCACGTGAGTAAAGCGCACAAAAACAAATGTCGTGACCGCCGCTCCCAGCGCCGTCCAAACATGCTGCGGCTGCTTGATCCAAAAAACCGGCTGCGCCCCCAGGCACAGATCTCGAATCGTGCCTCCGCCCACCGCTGTCACCAGCGCCAGAACCATCACGCCAAACAGGTCCATTCGCTTGCCCTCAGCCGCCAGCACACCAGAAATGGCGCACACAGCGACGGCAAAGTATTCGATCCAGGGTGGCATCACTTGGCAGGCGGTTCAGGCTTTTCTTCTGGCGGTGGCGCAGGATTCCACTCAGCCTTGGGCTGGATGCCCAGATGCTGGTAAATCATGGGCACCAGTGCCGTTTGGGGAGTCTCCTCGTTCAACAGTTTTTCTCTTGGCAGGCTGGCACCATGAGCGGCAAGCCAGATCTTGCGCTCCTCGTCACTGTCGCCGCCGTGCTTGTTGCCGCGCCCTCCATGATCCGTCGTGACGAGCACCAGCCAGTTCTCATCATTGAACTTGGGTCGCGCACGCATTGCACGCAGCAGTTCACCGATGTGCGAATCCACATGGCTGATGGCATTCAGGTAAAGCGTGCTGTCCGGTGAAAAGCTGGCGCGGGAATCAATGGCTCCATGCCCAAATTCGTCCACCTGGCCGAAATAGACAAACATGACGTCCGGATTGCTTTCACGCAGCGTTTTTAGCGCCACGTCACGCACCTCGATGTCTTTTTCAGGGTTGTCCACAAAGTGGCGGTCGGCATCGGGCACGCAGGTGAACTTCACATCCAGAAACTCCTCACCATTGATGCGTGATCCGTCCGCGATGTAATCATGAATAGGCGGCCAGTCGGCAAACGATGCGCAAAAGGCCGTTGGCTGCACTTCTTTGATGCGCCTCATGAAATGTGAGTGGCTTTGAAAACGTCCGCCTATGAAGCGGTTGTCCTTCACGCCGTGCCTGTCCATCCACATGCCGGTGAGCAGGCTGCTCCAGCCCGGCCCGCTGACGGTGGGCTGGTGGGTCGGAGTGCCCAGTTCCCCACCCGCATAGAATTTCCGGGTGAACACCCCCTGTTTACTTTCGCACAGCGTCTTCAACTGCGGCGCAAGACCACGTTCCATGGCCGCAGCCAGCGCATCCGCACGGCAGCCGTCGATGCCGATGAACAGCACCCGTTTTCCGTCAAAATCACTCTCCTTTCCAGGCCCGTGCGCACAAAGCTGGCCCGCAACGCCAAGGCATGAGAGAAAAAGAGCTGCAGCAGGTTTCATGATGAATGTCATAGTTCAGCGCTTCAGATAATGTTCAATCCCGTTGAGCAGCATCTGCACCGCCACCATGACGAGCAGCATGCCCATAAGACGCTCCACTGCCATGGAGCCCTTTTCCTTGAGCACTCGTGCAATGGCGGGGGCGCATAGCAGAACCGCCGCCGTGACACACCAGGCGATCAGCAGCGCTGCAAACCAACGCCACAACTGCTCCGGCTGCGTGCTGACAAGCACCAGCAGCGTCGCCAGCACAGACGGCCCCGCGATCATGGGAGTGGCCAGCGGCACGATGAAAGGCTCGACCATCGGTTCGTCCGCCTCACGTCGTGACGGCGGAAAGATCATCTTCAACGCGATCAAGAAGAGAACGATCCCACCGCTGATAAACAGAGCCTCCTGCTTCAGGTGCAACAGCCCCAGCAGCCAGGGCCCCAAAAAGAGAAATAGCACCAGAATGGCCAGCGCGATGAGCAGCTCCCGGGCGATCACACGCAGCCGGCGCTCTGGCGGCACCGGGCGGAGGCCGGACACAAACGTGGCCACGTTTCCCAGCGGGTCCATGATGGTGATCAGCAGCAGCGTGGCGGAAAGCGTGTCCATGACAGTATTCAGCCTTCGTTTGCCTCCGGTGCAACCAGCGGTGCACGATCTTCACCCGTACGCGTGCCCAGATTTCCGTAACGGTGATAATCAAAGCTCACGCTCAGCTCCTGCACGTACCAGAGCAGCTCCACCCGCCCCTCCGCCAGCACCGGTGCGTCGGCGATGAAGACACACGCTTCTGCCGCAGCACGGCGGACGATTTCGGGCACACGGTCTGCGGCGGCATAGCGCACTCGACACACATGCCCTGCGCCAATCGCCTCTGCGAACACCTCGTCGCTTTCTTCGACAAACTCGATCAGGCCAGCCCAGTCATGTGTCAGCTTCTCTAAGAGACTCAGTTCAGGTGTCTCCAGGCAATGGGGCCTGCTGACAATCGTTCTCGCCCCGCTAACTCTCACCGCGGCCACACGTGTGAAGATTTCAAAGAAGCTGTCCTCACGGCTCACGCGCACATGCACCACACGCAGCGGCAGATAGCGCCGGAAATTGTCCTGCCCAAGCAGGCGGAAGTGATCATGCTCCCGGCCAAATTCCGAACTCCACCATTGATCGCAGCTCTCAATCGCTTTCAGGGTGCGCCAATGCTGCTCCTGCGGCACACCGCAGGATTCACTCACGAGCTTCAAAGTCAGCTGCTCCAGTGCTGGATGGCTCAGCGGCTCATCACCAGATCTCGCTGGGGTTTCCTGAAATCTCATGAACTGCGCCACATAGTTCGGCCCGCCTGCTTTGAGGCCAGGACCAAAGGCGCTCTTGCCCATTCCGCCGAAGGGCTGCCTTAAAACGATCGCGCCCGTGCTGCCGCGGTTGATGTACAGATTTCCTGCTCGAATGCCGGCCTTCCATTCCGTCTGCTCGCGGTCATCCAGGCTCTCCAGGCCGCTGGTGAGGCCGAATCCTGTTTGATTCACCAGAGCGATGGCCTCGTAAAGTGTTTCAAATCGCATGACGCCTAGCACGGGACCGAAGAACTCCGTCATATGTGTGTAGCTGCCCGGCTGCACGCCCCATTTGATGCCGGGAGACCAGAGACGGTCATTGCCATCCAGCTTGCGCGGCATCAGCGCCCAGGATTCACCGTTTTCCAGCGTGAGCAGGGCATTCGCGAGATCGCCCGAGGGCGGCCTGATCAGCGGCCCCATCTTGGTCGGCAGCTCCCAGGCGGACCCGACAGTCAGACTTTCGGCGGCCTCGACCAGCGAGCGTTTGAATTCGGGATCGTCATAGACCTCGGCCTCCAGCAGCAGCAGAGAGGTTGCGGAGCACTTCTGCCCTGCATGGCTGAAGGCGGAGTGCAGTACGTTCTTGATGGCCTGATCACGATCCGACATCGCCGTGACAATGGTGGCATTCTTGCCGCCTGTCTCGGCACTGAGAGGCAGATTCGGCTTGGCCCGCAGCATGGCCAGTGCGGTCCCTGTGCCGCCGGTCAGGATGACGGCATTCACCTGCGGATGCTGCACCAGCTGCGCCCCCTCATGGCCGCCGGAGCACGGCACAAACTGCAGCGTCTTTTTCGAGACGCCTCCACGCCAGAAGCACTGGCACAGCTCCCAGGCAGGCAGCACCGCATCGGACGCCGGCTTCAAAATCACCGTGTTGCCTGCCGCCAGCGCAGCAGCAATGCCACCGCAGGGTATCGCAATGGGAAAATTCCACGGTGAAACGACGACCACCACGCCTTTGCCAGACGCTGTGACATTGGGTAGCTCATAGAACGCGCGTGCGCTGCCCGCGTAAAACTCGACGAAATCGACGGCCTCGCTCACTTCAGGGTCGGATTCGGCCAGCGTCTTGCCACAGTTTGCCAGCGCTGCCCCCATCAGGTCTGCACGTGCTCTGCGCAGTTCGCCTGCGACCTGCCGCATGATGGTCTGCCGCTGCCGGGCAGATAAAGCGCGCCAGCCAGCTTCATCCCTCGCTGCACATTCCACCGCCCGCGCAATGTCTTCGCTGCCAGCCTGCCGATAACGCCCAATCATCGTTCCAGGGCGCGATGGATCGAGGCAGTCTCTCGTGCTGCGTGCCTCGGTGATCTCGGCACCATCAATCACCAGCGGCATTTCCACCCGGCGATGCTCCCATGCGGCGATGATTCCCAGCGCCCACTCGGCATGATGCGGCAGCGACCAGTCGGTGTCGGGTTCATTGACGAAGGAATCAGACGGGCTGATGTCCTGACTCATCTTCCGCCGGTCCTGCGTACGGCGCGGTGCAGCGCTGAGGGCTCCGATCCGTGTGAACGCAACACGAAACCCCTCCTCCAGCTGGTGCCAGTCCTCGCTGCCAGGCACGAGCTTGAACGTGTGGCGCAGGAAGTTCTCGGGCCCGGTGTTTTCATCCAGCCGGCGGATGAGGTAGCCGATGGCGCTGAGGAAGTGCTCCTTGTGGCACACGGGCGCGTATAGCAGCAGATGAGGCGCTTCCTCAAACAGCGCACGGCGCTGGTGATTGGCCATGCCTTCGAGCATCTCAAACTGCACGCGGTCCATCGCATGACTGCTCCGGGCAAGGGTGAGCGCATAAGCGACATCAAAGAGGTTATGCGAGGCGACACCTAGCTTCACCGCCGCCAAATTTTCAGCGCGGAAGCCCTCATGCAGCATGCGCTTGTAGTTCGCATCCGTGTCGGTCTTTGTTTCAAAAGGGGCCTGAGGCCAGCCTTTCACGGCAGCCTCAAAACGCTCCATCTCCATGTTGGCCCCCTTCACAATGCGCATGGTGATGCCAGCGCCACCTCTGGCGACACGTTCACGCGCCCAGTCATTCAGCCGCTGCTGCCAGAGAAATGAATCAGGGATGTAGGCCTGCAGCACGATGCCTGCGCTTACCTTCTCCAGCCCGCGCCGCTCCAGCGTGCGCATGAAAACCTCGCAGGTGAGGCTGAGGTCGCGGTACTCCTCCATGTCGAGGTAGATGAACTTCGGCACCTGTGTGCCATCGCTGCGGGTGAAGGTGGCGCGCGCGGCGCTGCGATACAGGCGTTCCAACCGGTCGCTCAGGACCGCAATCGTGTGCTCACGCGCCAGCGGTGACATCTGCGAGTACAGTGTGGAGATCTTCACCGAAAAGACCTCCGTCTCCGAGTGCTGCAGCGCTTCGAGATACAGGGCGATCCTGCGCTCCGCCTCCGCCTCGCTTAGGATTGCCTCGCCAAGGAAATTGACGTTCATGCGCACGCCCTGCGCGGTGCGCTGGCGCAGGTGCTCCGCCAGCACCTCCGACTCCGCAGGCAGGATGACGTTGGCCGTCTCATGCTGCATGTGCTCCTTCACCAGGGGCACCGAGACACCCGGCAGCCAGCCTCCGAAGGTCTGAAACCCTCGCAGCATCGCCCGGTCCAGCGGACTGAAGAAACGCGGCACGCCCTGCACATCCAGGATGTGGGTGAACTGGTCCGCCACGCGTGCGGCGGATCTGGGGCGAAACGCCTGATCAGTGAGCTGCACCAGAGTCGCCTTGTCTGAGGGCGTCTGCAGCATGCGGTCCAGCTCCGCCTGCTGGCGCTTTTCTGCAGGTGTCTGCAGCTCCGTGGCCCGCCGTTGCAATCGGCAGGCCAGTTCCACCGCATGGTCGATGAGTTCCGCATTCATGGCAGTGCCGAGTTAGACACCCAACTGCTGCTTAACCGCGACAAATGCCTGCACTGCTTTTTCGAGATCAGCACGTGTGTGTGCTGCGCTGATCTGCGTACGGATGCGCGCCTTCCCCTGCGGCACCACGGGATAGCTGAAGCCGATGACATAGACACCACGCTCCAGCATGGCTTCGGCGAATCGCGCTGCCAGAGCTGCATCTCCCAGCATCACCGGCACGATGGGGTGCTCCCCCGGCACAATGTTAAAGCCTGCTGCTTTCATCTGCTCACGGAAAAAGCGTGTGTTGGTTTCTAGCTGGTCCCGCAGACTGGTGGACTGCTTCAGCAGGTTCAGTGCTGCAATGGAGGCACCCGCAATGCTCGGGCAGAGTGTGTTTGAAAAGAGGTACGGGCGCGAGCGCTGTCTCAGCAGCTCGATGATCTCCTTCCTTCCGCTGGTGTAGCCGCCACTGGCCCCACCCAGTGCCTTGCCCAGCGTGCCGGTGAGAATGTCGATACGGCCCATGACATCACAGTGCTCGTGAGTGCCGCGCCCCGTCCGTCCCATGAAGCCTACGGCGTGTGAGTCGTCCACCATCACCAGCGCCTGATATTTGTCCGCCAGATCACAGATGGCTTTCAGCGGGGCGATGAAGCCATCCATCGAAAACACCCCGTCGGTGGCGATGAGTTTGAAGCGGGCCCCCTTTTCATCAGCCGCAATCAGCTGCGCCTCCAGATCAACCATGTCGCAGTTCTTATAGCGATAGCGCTGCGCTTTGCACAGGCGCACTCCATCGATGATGGAGGCGTGGTTGAGCTCGTCACTGATGATCGCATCCTCCGGACCGAGGATGGTTTCAAACAAGCCGCCGTTGGCGTCAAAACAGGAGCTGTAGAGAATGGTGTCCTCCTTGCCGAGGAAGTCCGACAAGGCAGCCTCCAGCTCCTTGTGCACCCCCTGCGTGCCGCAGATGAAGCGCACGCTGGCCAGCCCGTAGCCCCACTGCTCCAGCGTTTCATGCGCCGCCTGCCGCACCTTGGGGTGCTGCGCCAGGCCGAGGTAGTTGTTCGCGCACATGTTGAGCACCGCCCCGCCGCCATTGGCACGCACCAGCGTACCTTGGGGCGTGGAGAGCACACGTTCACGTTTGTACGTGCCCGCTGCGCGGATGGCGTCGAGCTGCGTGGACAGATGAGCTGCAAAGGTTGGATTCATGGCTGCCGATATAATGGACGCACATCCTGTATTTTGGCAACGTGGAATTTGACCTCTCCCCCGCCCATGCCAGCCAGGGTCAGGCCTTCAATCCGGCCAGATCGGGCTTCAGAGCCTTCGCGTCGCGGATAAACTCATCCCATGTCACTGGATGCCCCGCCTTGGCAGCATGCTCTCCGAAGAGCGTCAGCAGCGCCGTCTCCACAGCGCCTTCGATGGTTGGGTTTCCATTCGGTGTCCCGGCGGCGATTGCGGTCCTGAAGGATTCCACATTGCTCACCGACCCCGCGCGGTAGAGGTTCTTGGTTTCTCCACCGCCCCAGAAGTTTTCCTTTCCACCGCGAATCATCACACGTCCGCCAAACTTGCTGGCGAAGGCCCCCTTGGTCCCGACAAAGCGGTTGTCGCAGAGGAAGGGGGAACCCCAGGCGGTGTACTGGCGCGAGGCGAAACTGACCGCCCCTTTGGCAAACTCAAAGAGAAGTGAGTAATGGTCGGACACATCTCCCACATTGTCCGGCCGCCCGCCCCGGCCACAGATGCCGCTGATGCGCGCGGGCCGGCCAAAAGCCCAGCTCACGATGTCCAGCGCATGGATGTTCTGCTCGGTGATGATGTCACCGGCCAGATCGCGATGGCGAATCCAGTTGCTCAGCCGCCCTTCGGGTGTGTCGTCAGCATCACTCTTGAGAGGGATCAGATCCGCCTCGTAATGGCATTCGCCAAACTGCAGATCCCCAATCGCCCCGGCATGAATGCGCCTCATGCCCTCCTGGAAAAACTCATCGCCGCGGCACTGCACATCTGCCAGCACGACAATGCCCTTGGCCGCTGCATCCTTCGCCAGCTGGCGAATCGTCTCGCATCCGGCCACGTCAATGGCGACCGGCTTGGCGATGAGCACATGCTTTCCAGCAGCCACGGCATCCACCGCCTGCTGCACATGGAAGAAAGGCGGGCTGTGAATGGCCACGGCATCGACATGCTCCAGCATCTTATTATAGCCATCGAGACCGGTAAACTGCAGATCGGCTGCGATGGCAAACTTCTCGCCGAAAACTTTGACGCGATCCTCAAAGTAATCACACGCAGCCGCGAGCTTAAAGCCGGGATTTTCGGCCAGGATTTCAGAAACAAAAGTCCCCCGGCCTCCACAGCCGATGTTGCCGATTTTGAATACGGGTCCGCTGTAGTCGGCTTGCGCCTTGGCAGCGGGAGTCTGTGCGGCAAGACGACTGGCAAAGGCGGTGAGTCCGGTGGCATGGAAGAATGAGCGACGGTTCATGGTGTTGGGGTTTGGTTTAAATGAACCTGCACCAACGCCGGAGCGAGCCGCCAGCTTTGATCCCGCTGTTAAAGAATTTGAATTGATTAACAAATCATTCGTATGCGCCTAATGACTCGCTCACGGCATTCAAGCACCACTCAACGATCACGACTCGCTGCGAAAGGCCTTCACGACCAGCTCCCGAAAGGTCCGCACATGCTCGGGCTCAAACCGGCCTTTGCGCTGCACCAGAAAGACCTCTTCATGCCCAAAGAGGTCGGCCGCATCCCGGAAAACGATTTCGGCCTCTCCCGTGCTGCGTTTCGGAGGCTTGGCTCCTGCCGCTCCCGTACCCAGTGCGATGCCAAAACCAATCGCCACGTAGTTCAGCAGCAGGGTTCGGTTTGTCGCGGTCATGGTGACATTCATGCGCTCCGCCAGACCAGCACGGGAAAACACCCGGCGAATCTGCCGGTGTGAGCTGCTCTCCTCGGGGGCCAGAACCAGCGGCTCATTGGCGATGGCCGCCAGGGTCAAAATTTTGGCTTTCACCAGGGCATGATCCGCCGGGCACATCAGGTGGAAGGCATAGCGAGCCAGAGGCAGGCACTGAAACTGCGGCATCATCTCGTCTCCTGCAGCCATGCCCATGATCGCAAGATCGGCCGCGTCCTGTTCGATCACCTGCCTGGCCAGATAGGATGGTCTGTCCAGCAGCACCAGTTTCACCTTGGGATGATGCTGGCGGTAGAGAATGATCGGGCGGCGCAGCGCCCCCGAAAGCATGTTGGAAGGAGCCACCACCGTGAGCGTGCGTGCCGCGGTGGTGCGGCGGTCCTCAAACATGGCCCGCAGACCATCAAACGACTCCACCAGCGGCGCAGCCAGATCCACCAGCATGCGCCCGTCGTCTGTGAGCGAGACCTTGGAGCCGTCTGCCACCACAAACTGCACACCGTATTCGTCTTCCAGAGAACGGATCTGCTGCCACACGGAGGGGACGGCCAGCCCCATGGCTGCCGCAGTGGCTGCAAAGCTCCCGTGCCGGGAGAGCTCCACCAGAGACCGGATCTGCCTGAAGCGAACTTCTTTAAAGTAACGGCGCGCTGGAGAGTCGGCCGCCACGCCGACTCTTTGAAGAGGATTGGATTTAGCCTTCATCGTCAGTCTCCACCTAATGGATTTGAAGGCCAGTGGCAAGCCCTAGACGCTCCAATCCAGCACCACCTTGCCGCAGCTGCCAGATTCCATGGCGGCAAAGCCCTGTTCAAATTCCGTGAAGTGAAACCGATGCGTGATGACGGGCTTGATGTTCACACCGCTCTCCAGCAGCACGCTCATGTAATACCACGTCTCATACATCTGACGTCCGTAGATGCCTTTGATGGTGAGCATGTTGAAGATGACCTTGTTCCAGTCGATGGCGATCTGTTCGCTGGGAATCCCCAGCATGGCGATCTTGCCGCCGTGGCACATGTTGTCGATCATGCTGCGAAAGGCGGCTGCGTTGCCGCTCATCTCCAGCCCGACATCAAACCCCTCCTTCATGCCGAGCTGATTCTGCACGTCCTCGATCTTCTCGGTCGCCACGTTCACCGCGCGCGTCGCCCCCATCTGACGCGCCAGATTGAGGCGGTACTCGTTCACATCCGTGATGACCACATGGCGTGCTCCGGCATGCTTCACCACGGGGATGGCCATGATGCCGATGGGCCCCGCCCCGGTGATGAGCACATCCTCCCCGAGACACTCGAAAGCCAGCGCCGTATGCACGGCATTGCCAAACGGGTCAAAAATGCTCGCCACCTCCTCATCCACCCCTTCCCGATGATGCCACACGTTCGTCATCGGCACACTGATGTATTCGGCAAAGGCCCCGGTGCGGTTCACGCCGATGCCGACGGTGTCCTTGCAAAGGTGACGGCGGCCCGCGAGGCAGTTGCGACAGCGCCCGCACACCACATGCCCCTCCGCACTGACGATCTCACCCGGATGGAAGTCGTTCACGTTTGAGCCCACGGCCACGACCTCACCCACAAACTCATGCCCCACCACCATCGGCACCGGGATGGTCTTCTGCGCCCAGGCATCCCATTTGTAGATGTGCAGGTCCGTGCCGCAGATGCCTGTCTTGCGGACCTTGATGAGGACATCATTGATGCCCACCTGCGGCTCCGGGACATCCTGGAGCCAGAGACCGCGTTCAGACCGAGCCTTGACGAGTGCTTTCATAGTGGTTGGTTATTCGATATATTGGACACTCATCCATTAAATCGGCAAATGATATTTTTGCCTCAGGCCAGGATCTGCGGAATCACCCTGCCAAAATCGCGCTCCAGCCGCTTGCGCCCGGGGACTTCCAAACGGTGAGGGTCCAGGCCCAGCAGATGCAGGATGGTGGCATGCACATCCGTCACGTAGTGCGGATGCTCCACGGCATGAAAGCCCAGCTCGTCCGTACCGCCATGGATCGTCCCGCCTTTGATTCCACCACCGGCCATCCACACGCTGAAGCCATACGGATGATGGTCACGTCCATCGCTCCCCTGACTGCCGGGCGTGCGGCCAAACTCGGTGGCAAAGACAACGAGCGTATCGTCCAGCAGCCCGCGCTGCTTGAGATCTTTGAGCAGCCCCGAGATGGGCCTGTCCACCTGTTGCGCCAGGCTGGAGTGGTTCTTTTTCAGCCCGGAATGCGAGTCCCACGCCCCCGCAGCGCCATCCCCATGCTGCAGCTGGATAAAGCGCACCCCGCGCTCTGCCAGACGACGCGCCACAATGAGCTGCCGCGCAAAAGGCTCCGCCACCTTGTCATCCATGCCGTAGAGCTTCTTGGTTTCTTCGCTCTCAGCATCGAGGTTCATCGTCTCGGGCACAGCGGTCTGCATGTTAAAGGCCAGCTGATAGCTCTTCATGCGCGCGGCCAGCGTCTTGTCGCCGGGGTACTGCTCCGCATTGAGCGCATTGAGCCGGTGAATGAGGTCAAACTGCGCCTCCTGCTGCGGCCTGCCGATCTGAAACTCCGGCGCGGCATACGTGAGCGGATTCTTCGGATCCACCTTCAGGTTCACCGCGTCATAGGCGGGGCCGAGGTAGTGCCCGTCCCGCACATCAAAAAAACGCGGCCCCATGTTGATGAAGGACGGCAGGTTGTCCGTCATCGATCCGAGGCCATACGTCACCCAGGCACCCAGCGTCGGCACCCGCGGCTCCAGCATGTGCCTGCCGCTGTGGAACTGCACCTGCGCTCCATGATTGTCATCCGTGGTCCACATGCCGCGGATGAAGGCGATCTCATCGGCGCATGCGCCGATGTTTGGAAACCAGTCGCTGATCTCGATGCCACACTGCCCGTAGCGCCTGTAGCCGGTCTGCAGCGGATAGATGACATTGCGCTGCTTGCCGTTCGCGTCATTCACCACCACCACGCGCACCTTCTTGAGCTTCTCAGGATCCTGCACGTCTTTGTATGGCGTCTCGCCGATGGACTTGCCCGCATACTTCGTGAGCATGGGCTTTGGGTCAAAGCTCTCCATGTGGCTCACCCCGCCGCGCATGAAGAGCCAGATCACGCGCTTGGCCCGCTGCGAAATCATCGGCAGACCATCGGGCGGCTGCCACGCCTCCTCCGCCCTGAGCATGGATGCGACAGCAATGCTGCCGAGCCCGCCAAGGATGTCTCGGCGGAGAAAGGGCGTGGGTGCAGGGCGCAGAGTCATCGCAGAGTCACGAAGTCGTTGTGGTTGAGCAGGGCCTGGAGAAACAGGCTCCGATCCTCGTTCAAAGCGTGGAAACCTTCAAAGCTGGCCAGCCTCTCCGACTCCAGCGGCAGACGTCCTAGGATGGCAAGGAACGCCTGATCAATGAAAGCAACCGCATCCACCTTTGCCAGCAAGGCGGCCAGCGCGTTCGCACAGTCACTGCTGAGCCTGCTGTTGGTCAGCGCCAGAGCCTGCTGCGGCACCACGCTTTCGTTGCGCCGGTAGCACTCCAGCACGTTGCTGTTGTCAAAGACAGCCAGGAAACGGTGCTCCACATCGGCGTTCTGAATGAAATAAAGCGAACGTCGTGGGCTGGTCTCCGCCTTGGCAGGATCAATGCTCGGACCTCCCAGCGTAAGATCCAGCCGGCCAGACAGATGCAGCAGGCTGTCGCGTACGAGCTGGCTCTCCATGCGTCGCGGATTCATGCGCCACAAGAAATGATTGTCGGGATCAGCAGCCATGGTTTGGGGATCAGCCCCAGCAATCGAGGAGCTTCGCCGGTAGAGCTCTGACAGCACCAGCGCACGATGCAGCCACTTCATGCTCCAGCCGTTCTCCATGAAGCCGGTGGTCAAACTGTCGAGTACGTCCTGGTGCAGCGGAGCTGAGGATCTGCGACCAAAGTCGCCCACATCAGCCACCAGCGGCACGCCAAAATGCCGCGCCCAAACGTGATTCACCAGTACTCGTGCCGTGAGCGGATTCCGTTTGTCCGCGATCCATCGCGCCAGCGCCAGCCTGCGCCCCGTACTGGTTTCAGGATAGGCTTGCACCTTGGCATTGCCATTTTCTTCAGGCCCTTCCTGCGCTTTAAAGCTCACCGGCAGCGATGTGTACACATCCCCTGGCGAGGCCACCTTGGCACGGGCTTTCTCCAGCGCCTCCTTGGCGGCCTTGATCTTCTTGTCTCCATCCTTGGCCTTGGGCGCGGCCTCTGCCTTGGCCAGATCCTCCACCGCTTTGGCCTCACCATACCGCGCCTCGGCCAGCGCCGCCGCCTGCGCGATGGTCTTGTCCCCCTTGGCCAGGTCGGCAGCATACACCGCCTGAATCATGGCCAGGCGGAGCCCCGCCAGCTTCACCGCTCCAGCATCCCCGGCCTTCTGTGCCAAGGCGAGCTGCTGATCCGCCGCTGCAAGATGATCCTTCAGCACAAACGGCAGCAGCACCGGACGCGACGAGGATGGCGGCAGCTTCATGGCCTTGGGCTCATAGGAGGCAAACTCCAGCACACGTGGGATACCCGCGGTCATCGGCCGTGACTTGTCTTCATTCTTTTCATCTCCCCTCACGTGGCGGAATGTGGGCTGATCGAGGTGCAGGTCATAGACACGCGGCAGCCCGTTCTTCTCCAGATCCGCTTCCCCTTCCAAGGGGTCGAGCCGCACATGCAGCGGCTCAAAGATGGCACGCATGCGGTAGTAGTCCGCCTGCTCCACGGGGTCATACTTATGGTCGTGGCACTTCACACACTGCATCGTCAGCCCCAAGAAGGCGCGGCAGGTGTGCTCGATGGTTTCGTCCAGCCAGGTGGTGCGGTTGAAAAGGTAGTAGCTGCGCGCCAGGAAACCGGTGGCGCGCAGGTTGCTGCGGTCCTCCGGCGCGAGTTCGTCCGCAGCCAGCATCTGCACAATCATCTGGTCATAGCCTTTGTCGCCATTGAGAGACTCCACGATCCAGTCGCGCCAGTGCCAGAGGTGCTTCTGGCTGTGGCGGAGCTGGGCACCCAGGCCGTACCAGTCGCAATAGCGCCAGATGTCCATGAAGTGGCGGGCCCAGCGTTCGCCGTATTGCGGCGTGCTCAGCAGTTGATCCACCACCCTCTGCCGCGCTGGGGCAGATGTGTCTTGCAAAAAGGCCTGAATCTGCGCCGGCGTGGGCGGCAGGCCGACGAGATCCAGGTACACGCGGCGCAGCCAGAGCTCAGGCGCGGCCTCCGGCTGCGGCTTCAATCCTTTCACAGCCAGTCGGGTGGCCAGCAGCGCATCCATGGACTGGCCGGATGATCGGGGCGGCTGGTAGGCCCAGTGAGTGCGCGGATCATCCTCCGGCTTCTCCTGGGTAGGAGCCGGGGCACCTGCGGCGACCCACTCCCTCAGTTTGGCCACCTGCTCCGCCGTGAGCATGGCCCCTTCGCCTTCGGGCGGCATGCGGTCATCCTTGTCAGTCGTGGTCACACGATCAAGAAGCATTGAATGCTCCTTCGTCAGGATGTCGCCCCCATCACCGCCCTTGTGCATGGCGGCGGCGGTGTCCACGCGGAGATCCGCCTTCTGTTTTAGCGCCCCATGACAGGCGTAGCAGCGCTCCTTTAGCAGAGGCTTGATCTCCTTTTCGTAGTCCACCGCAGCGGCACTCAGAGCCCACAAAGCCATGCAAGCCGCCACTGCCCAACCGCGCAGCGGAAAGGTGTGCCCTGATGACGAAAGCGTGGTTTTTGGCATGAGTTGGCAGATCCACACATTACGCCGCCCACCAGCGACTCTTTGCTGTCCCACTCCATCTTCCCGCCTGCTGCTTCACAAAGTAAGGATGCAGAGCAGCCGGGGCTGGTGCAGAATCCCTGATGCATTGGATCACCACGACTCACCTCGCCGTCACCTGGATGCTCGTCGGCCTCATCTGGGTGGTGCAGATTCTGGTCTACCCGCAGTTTTCGCGGGTCGCCGCCAGGGAGTTTCCTGACTATCATTTCGCCCACTGCTTCCGTATCGCCCTCATCGTGGTGCCGCCGATGTTTGTTGAAGCCGCCACCGCAGCCTGGCTGCTCTACGAAGGGATGAGAACCACCCCCTTTCTCATCAGTGTGGGTTTGATCCTGGTCGTCTGGCTTTCCACTGCCGTATTTCAGGCCCCCACCCACATCCGCCTCATGAGGAAATTCGACGCCGCACTCATCCGCCACGTCACCCTCACCAACTGGATCCGCACGCTCGCGTGGACAGCACGCGGCTTGCTCGTTAGCATGACCCTGTCATGACCAAATCCCTGATCCTCGCCCTGCTCGCTTTTGGAGCTCTTCTGCAAGTCGAAAGCGCCCTGCAGCTCACGCCGCCATCGGTGCAGCGCGATGCCAATGGCGTCGTGACACTGCAAAGCACTGCTCCAGATGCCACCATCCTCTACACCTTGGACGGAGCAGATCCCATCGAGAAATCCAACCCCTACCTGGCTCCCATCGACCTCTCCAGCGGCGGCACGCTGAAGGCACGGGTCTTCTCCAAGCTGCGCAAATCCAAGAGCGAAGCGGTTCAGGCCACCTATGAGCCCCTGCCCGGCCGCCAGCCGCTGCCCAGCACCGTCGTCCCCGTGACGCAGGACCGCAGCTGGCCTCAGTATGACTGGACCACGCGCCACAAGCTCACCAGTGCCGCCGTGAAGCGCAGCCAGCCAAAGATCCTGTTCATCGGCGACTCCATCACCCACTTCTTCGGTGGCGAGCAGTTCGACAGCTACCCTCTCCATGGCAAGAAGGTGTGGGAGGAATATTACACCCCGCGTAATGCCGGAAACCTCGGCTTTGGCTGGGACAAGACTGAGAACGTCCTCTGGCGGCTGCAGCACGGCGCTGTGGATGGCATCTCTCCCAAACTGATCGTCATGATGATCGGCACCAACAACACCGGCAACTGCACGGCACCTGACATCGCCGCCGGCATCGGGGCCATCGTGCAGGAATTCAATAAACGGCTGCCTCAGTCCAAAATCCTGTTGCTCGGCATCTTCCCGCGCGGCGAAAAGCCAGACGCCCCTCATCGCGGCAAGATCGCCGAGGTGAACCGCACCATCTCCAAGCTAGACGGGAAACAAAACGTCACCTTCCTCGACATCGGTCCGAAGTTTCTCACCCCTGAGGGCCTGATCACTCAGGACATCATGCCCGGCTTCCTGCACCCGAATGAAAAAGGTTACCGCATCTGGGCCGAGGCCATCGAACCCACGGTTAAAAAACTCCTCGGCGAACCTTGAGCCGCAGTCACAAAAAAGCCGGGGACTGAAAATCCTCGGCTTCTTCATGAGATAACGACGCTGCTTACTTGGCTGCCTTCCAGTTGCGCACAAAGTCCATGCACTGGGTGATCTCCGGCACGCTGGTTTCCCAGTTGTGCTCGTATTCGCAGTGCAGCGGGCCGGGATACCCCTGCGCAGCATATTCCGCGAGGATGGCAGGGATGTCGCTCTTGCCGGTGCCAAAAGGAAGGTCGTGGGCTTTGACATCACCAAAGGCGTTCAGGTCCTTCATGTGGCTGTCAAAGATGCGGCCTTTGAGAATCTTGATGCAGTCCACAGGATTGAGGCCGCTGCGCACCCAGTGGCCCACGTCCGCACAGGAGCCCATGCGGGGATCACGGTCTTTCACCAGCCCCAGCACGTAGTTGGGATCCCAGAACATGTAGGCGCGGTCCAGCGGACGCTTGGGATGGTTGTGGATGGCCATCTTGATGTCGAACTCCTTCACCAGCGCCTCGATCTTATCGAGCGCGGTCACATCCGGCTCGGTCACGATCACGCCGATGCCGAGCTTCTTGCAGAACTCGAATATCTTGCGGTTGCCTGCGTCATCCTGGCCCAGTTTGACCACCCCGTAGCCAACGGGCGTGATGCCCTTGGCCTCCAGATGCTTCTGGACCTCGTCGATCATCTCCGGCGTGGCGTTGTGGTCCCACTTGGCGTCAGGCTTGGCCGCAGAAAATTTCTGCCCGGGATAAAACTCGATGGTCTTGCCACCGCACTGCGCGGTTTTGTCGATGGCTTCAAACACATTGTACAGGCGGAAGCTGTAGGCCTGGCAGCCGGCAAAGAACTGGCCGACCTTGGCGGTTTCCGGAATGGTGGCCGCAACCGATGCGGTGGCGAACAGGAGGGAGAGAAGAAGATGCTTCATGATGGGTGGGATAGGAAGTCTGGCGAGTTCCCTGTGAAATGGAAGAACCGAGAATGGAAAATGAACGTTCGATGTCACGTTCTGAAGAAATGCTGAAACTCCCGACCCTGCTCCTGATCTCCACCACCGCCGCCCTGGCCCAGCTGCCTTCGGCCAAACCCATCCCCCACATGCAGGCGGTGCCGCTGCCGCATCACATCACCTCCTTTCAGCTCGACGGTCGGGAGCTCACCGCCATGCATTTTGATCCGCAGGACATGCGCCCTTTTTGCTACCCGATCCACGCGTCCAAAGAGGTGAGCCTCACCCGCATGGGCCATCCTCATGATCCGCTGACCCATTCGCACCACAACGGCGTCTGGGTGTCTCACAACATGGTCAACGACCTCGATTTCTGGGGAGACTACGCCAAGAAGCAGGGCCGCATCGTAAATGTAGAAGTATCTCGCGAAGGTTACGAAGACACCGATGAACACGCCTCCATGCGCATGGTGAACCACTGGATCAGCGAGGCGGACAAATCCATCCAGCTCATCGAGGTGCGGCGCACCGAGATTCGCCCCATTGATGGCGCAAAAAGCTGGTTCATGATCATCGATCTCGAATTGACCCCGCCCAAGGGCAAAACCGCCACCTTGGGCGCCACAGGTTTCGGTCTGGTGGCGGTCCGCATGGCCAAAAGCATCGGTGTGCATGATGGCGGCGGACGAATCCTCAATTCCGAAGGGTTGCTCAATGAGGAGGCCGTTTTCCGCAAACCCGCACGCTGGTGCGACTACAGCGGGCGGATCACCAATGACGCAAACGGCTTTGGTGGCATCACCCTCATGAATCACCCTATGAATCCGCACAACCCGACCGCATTCCATGTGCGGAATGACGGCTGGATGGGCTGCTGCCTCAGCCTGGACACCCCGGTGGAGGTCACCGAGGAGAAAAAACTGCGCGTGCGCTACGCACTCTGGGTGCATGACGGTGTGGCCACCCAGGCGGAAAGTGAGGCCCAGTGGCAGAAATTCGCCAGCATGCCCGTGGTGGATTTGGCGCTGAAACCGGCCAAGAAGTAAGGCATGGCCGAATACCCCCCCGCTCTGGGCGAACTGATCTCTTTTTTCGAATCTCTCCCCGAAGGCGAGCGCCGGGAAAATTTGATCGACATGGCCGCCGCCGCCCAGGCCTGCGCCCCCAGGGACGGAGAAAAGTTTGATCTGGAGGACGTGCGCCACGATGCGGAATGCACAGACACAGTCGGAGTGCACGCGCGGCTGGAGCACGGCGGCCACGTCCACTTTGCCATCAGCCTCGGGCCCAAAGTGCAGACTTTGACCAAAGCACTGACAGCCATCCTCTGCCGCGGGCTGAATGGCTGCACTCTCGCAGAGGTGCTGGCGGTGCCGCAGGACTTCATCCCACGCATCGTGGGCGCAGACCTCATCCGTCTGCGCAGCCAGACCGTCTATTATGTGCTGGGCCGCATGAAGCAGGCCGCGCAGGCTCTGCGGGAGCGCACAACCTAGGTCAGCTTGGTGGTCTGCCCGGTGCGGAGATCCTCCGGAATCTGCCCGACAAATCGCGGAACAAGGTCGATGGCCTCAAAAATCTGGTGGATCTCGATCTGGCTGATGTCTCCGGGCCGGTCGATCTCAAAATAGACCAGATCATGCCGGGCATCCACCTTGTACCGGACCCGGGGAAAATGGTCCATCTGGTTGCGCAGCTGCATGATGGTGGACTCCGCACGAAGGCCGGGGGCGTAGATTTCGACTTCGATCATGGTGGTATGAGAAACCGTTCTACCGGAATTGCTCATCCGCGCCAAGCAAAACCTGCCAGCCGCTTCACAACAGATTCCAGTTTGACAGGAGCGGTCAGTCGTCCTATCCTCGCCGCCCTTTCCCCCGCCCCTTTTATGGCCAACATCCGCTCCGCAGAAAAAGACATCCGCAAAACAGCGGCTCGCACCGCCCACAATCAGACGGTCAAGAGCCGTATCCGCACCCTGCGCAAGAAGGTGCTGACCGCTGTGGAGAAGAAAGACGCCGCCGCAGCCGCTGCCAGCCTGAGCGAGTTCGCCTCCGCCGCCGACAAGGCCGCCAAGACCAACGTCCTCAAGAAGAACACCTCTTCCCGCCTCAAGAGCCGCCTGGCCGTCAAGGTCGGCGCCCTGACGAAGTAATCAGAGGCTTTCCAGCCCAAAAGTCCCATTTTTTGAACGGCATCTCGCAGGAGATGCCGTTTTTGTTTGTCGGCAGCAGCCGCCCCAGCAAGAATCGCCCTTCTTAATTTATGATCACCCGGCACAAAATCGCCCCCAACGGCCCTGAGTTCTCCCGTCTTGTCTATGGCACCTGGCGTATTCTCGACGAAAAAGACCCGGCCAACTGCACCCCACAGGCCCTGCTTAGCCGCTTCAAAGCCTGTGCCGACATGGGCGTCACCACCCTGGACACTGCGGAAATCTATGGCGTTTACAAAGTCGAGGAAGCCATCGGCGGCGCTCTGAAGCTCGATCCCTCCTTCCGCAGCAAGATCGAGATCGTCACCAAATGTGGCATCTACATCCCCTGCGAGTTCCATCCTGAGCGCAAGGTGGGGCATTACAATGTCACCGCCGCCCGCATCATCAAAAGCACCGAAAAATCCCTTCGCCTCATGGGCATCGACACCATCGACCTCCTGCTGGTGCACCGCCCGGACTGGCTCACCAGCGCAGACGAAACCGCCGAAGGCCTGAACAAGCTGCTCAAAGACGGCAAAATCCGCAGCGCCGGTGTCTCCAATTACAACGTGCATCAGTTTGACCTGCTGAACTCCCGCATGGACCAGCCTCTGGTGACGAACCAGATCGAGTTCAGCCTCCTGCACATGGACCCGATCTACGACGGCACCGCCGATCAGTGCCAGCGCCACCGTATCCTCCCCATGGCCTGGTCCCCTCTGGCCAAGGGCCTCCTGATGGACAAAACCGACCCCGCCGCCGCACGCCTGCACGCCAAGGCAGCCGAACTCTCCGCCAAATACAACGGCACCACGCTCGATCAGCTGGCCTATGCCTGGATCATGGCCCACCCCTCCTGCCCGCTTCCAATCATCGGCACCAACAAGCTGGAGCGCATCAAGGCCGTGGTCGATGCGGCGGAGATCAAGCTGGATCGTGAAGACTGGTACGGCCTCTGGGTCGCAGCCAAAGGCCACGGCGTCCCCTGAGGCCCGTCCGGCTCAGCGAGGCCTGATCATTGTGGATCATGTTCACCTGCCAGCCCCAGGGCCAGCGCCCGGGATTGCTCCAGTGAAAGACCCACGGCTCGGTCATCTGGTTCACATGCCCCAGGACAGCCTGGCCGAAGCCGATGCCATTCCCCTCCATCCTGATCGTCATGGACACCACCCCCTGGCCTGGCGCAGCCATGATGGTGGTCTGATCTGTCTTGAGAGTCAGGGCAAAAAAGCCCCCCAGAATCTGGCGGCCGTCCTGGATGGCGGTCTGCCGGTTGTGGCCAAAGGCGTCTGTGTAGTCCGGTGCCAGCAGCTTTTCCAAGCCCGCCCAGTCCCGGTTTTCCACCACCTTGAGCAATTTGGCCTGGGCCGCCCGCACCTGCGCTTCCGGCGAGCGCCCAAAGACCCACCATGCCAGCCACAATCCCGCGATGAGCAGAAGGGCCAGTACACTGCGGAGAATGAGAGATTGGTTCATGCCTTAGAAAAGTGCCAGCTGACCCGAGGTGTCTGCCGATGCCACACAGAAGCTCACGCCACCGCTGACACGTCGGCGCACCACTTCGATGGTGGGGGTGGGCTTGTGCCGCTCCGCGCAGTGCACCTTGGCATCGACGGCCCCCGCAGCGTCCAGCGCCTGCCGGATGTACTTGGAGGCGGTGGCGGGGTCGTTGCAGTCATCACTCAGGTGCCCCAGCACCACATGACTCAGCCCGGGGTGCGCCACCTCACGCACGAGTTCCGCAGCCTGTTCATTGGAAAGATGCCCGTGGCGTGAGCTGATGCGCTGCTTGGTGGACCACGGGCGCTTGGTGTCGTTTTCGAGCAGCTGAGTGTCGTAGTTGGCCTCGATGAAGAGGCTGTCGGCATTCCTGAGGCGGTCTTTAATCAGGTTGGTCACATACCCGACATCACTCAGGATTCCCAGGCGGGATTCCTCGTCCGCGATCACAAACCCCACAGGGTCCACCGCATCATGCGGGACCGGGAAAGATTCGATCCTCAGGTCCTGAAACTCAAAGGCTGCACCGGTGGTCATCAGCCGCCAGGTGGGGGGCTGGCGGAATTTGAGGTTCCCCATCAGTGTTTCCTGGGTCAGCGCCGTGCAGAAAAGAGGCACCTGGCGTTTGCGGCTCAGCACCTCCAGCCCACCCGTGTGGTCTTGATGCTCATGGGTAAGAAGAATTCCGTCCAGGCTGTCAAGGGAGAAGCCGCAGGCATCCAGTCGCAGGCAGATTTGCTTGGCGCTCAGCCCCGCATCCACCAGGAGGGTGGTGCGCTCCGTCGAGATGACAGCACAGTTCCCCGAACTGCCGCTGCCGAGTATTGTAAGACGCACCATGACTTTTTTTAGCGGCTTGAGCAGGCAGATGCAAGGCGGATAAGCCACGGTATTGACCCCAAAAACGCCTTGGATTCTGGCCCATGTGTAAAATAAGCGTGTTCTTGGCAAATAGAATGCTGGTTGATTTACTCCCTGGACTGGCCTAAATGCCGACCCCCTTTTGACGCAAAAATGAGAAACCACGGACTTCCCCCGAAACAAGGCCTTTATGATCCGCAATTCGAGCACGACGCCTGCGGCGTCGGCTTCATTTGTCAGATGAAAGGCAAACGTTCTCACTCCATCGTGCAGCAGGGGTTGACGATCCTGATCAACCTCGACCACCGCGGAGCTGTGGGCAGCGAGAAAAACACGGGAGACGGCGCCGGCATTCTTATGCAGGTACCAGACAAGTTTCTGCGCAAAATCACCGCCCCGCTGAGCATCACCCTTCCCGCAGAAGGACACTATGGCGTGGCCATGGCCTACTGCTCCCCTGACCGCTCCCAGCGCGATGCCGCAGCACGTATCTTTGAAAAAGTGGCCGAGGAAGAAGGCCAGAAAGTGCTCGGCTGGCGCGATGTGCCGGTGAACAATTCGATGATCGGCCTCTCGGCAAAAGCCAGCGAGCCCTTCATGCGCATGGCCTTCGTGCAGCGCAGCGCCGACTGCCCTGATCAGCAGACCTTTGAGCGCAAGCTCTACATCATCCGCAAGCGCGCGGTGACCGCCATCCGCACCGCCGACGCAGACAGCTTCTGGTACTGCTCCAGCCTCTCCTCCCGCACCCTGGTGTACAAAGGCATGCTCATGCCTGAGCAGGTGGGCCAGTATTTCCTGGACCTGCAGGATCCGGACATGGAGTCCGCCCTGGCGCTGGTTCACTCCCGTTTCTCCACCAACACTTTCCCAAGCTGGGAGCGTTCCCATCCCTATCGCTACATTGCCCACAACGGCGAAATCAACACGCTGCGCGGCAACATCAGCTGGATGAAGGCCCGCCAGTCCCTGCTGGCCAGCCCGCTCTTCCCGGACGTCAAAAAGCTCTTCCCCATCGTCAACGAAAGCGGCTCCGACTCCGCCATGTTCGACAACGTGCTGGAACTCCTCGTCATGGGCGGCCGCTCCCTGCCGCACGCCATGATGATGATGATTCCTGAGCCTTGGAACGGCCATGAGTCCATGGACGACAAGCGCAAAGCTTTCTATGAGTACCACTCCTGCCTTATGGAGCCTTGGGACGGCCCGGCTTCCGTGGCATTCACGGACGGCACCATGATGGGTGCCACCCTGGACCGCAACGGTCTGCGCCCCTCCCGCTACTACGTCACCAAGGACGACCTCGTCATCATGGCCTCCGAGGCCGGCGTGCTCCCTGTTGCTCCTGAAAACGTAAAGCTCAAAGGACGCCTGCAGCCCGGCAAGATGTTCATCGTGAACATGGAAGAAGGCCGCATCGTCCCTGATGATGAAATCAAGGCCAAGATCGCCGCCGAGAAGCCCTACCGCGACTGGCTGGACAAGCACCTCGTGAAGCTGGCCGATATCAAGGACGGCGATCCCGTGGCTCCGCCGGACCATGAGACCATGCTGCAGCGCCAGCAGGCCTTTGGCTACAGCTTTGAAGACCTCCGCAAGCTCATGGTCCCCATGGGCCGTGAAGGCGTGGAAGCCATCGGCTCCATGGGCACCGACATTCCTCTCGCGGTCCTCTCCAACAAATCCAAGCTGCTCTACGACTACTTCAAGCAGCTCTTCGCCCAGGTCACGAATCCGCCGATCGACTGTATCCGCGAGGAAATCGTTACCTCGCCGATCACCACCATCGGCGCTGAAGGCAACCTCCTGGATCCGAAGCCTGAGAGCTGCCACCTCATCGAGCTCAAGACGCCGATCCTCAGCAATGAGGACCTGGCCAAGCTGAAAAACGTGGCTCATGGCCAGTTCAAAGCCGCCACCATCAACATCCTGTTTGATCCCAAGCAGGGGGCTGTCGGCCTGGAAAAAGCCATGGCGGACATCTGCGCCAAGGCCGACGAACTCGTCACCCAGGGCTGGAACATCCTCATCCTTTCCGACCGCGGTGTCTGCGCAGACAAGGCCGCCATCCCGGCGCTCCTCGCCGTCGGCGGGCTGCACCATCACCTCATCCGCAAAGGCACCCGCACCCAGTGTGATCTGGTGCTCGAATCCGGCGAACCCCGCGAAGTGCACCACTTCTGCACGCTCATCGGCTACGGCTGCGGCGCCATCAATCCTTACCTCGCCTTCGAAACTCTGGACGACATGATCCGCCAGGGCCTGCTGGTCAATGTGGACCACAAGACGGCGGTGTACAACTTCATCAAGGCCGCCACCAAGGGCGTCATCAAAGTCGCGTCCAAGATCGGCATTTCCACGATGCAGAGCTACCGCGGCGCGCAGATCTTTGAGGCCGTTGGTCTCAGCAAGAGCGTGGTGGACAGATACTTCAGCTGGACCGCCACCCGCATCGAAGGCAGCGACATTAAGGTCATCGCCGAAGAGGCCATCCAGCGCCATCTGCGCGGCTTCCCTGAGCGCGACTCCCAGGTGCACGCCCTCGACGTCGGCGGCGACTACCAGTGGCGCAAGGAAGGTGAGGCCCACCTTTTCAATCCGCTCACCATCCACACGCTGCAAAAAGCCGTCCGCACCGGCAATTACGAGACCTTCAAGCAGTACACCGCCCTGGTGAACACCCAGATCAAGCAGTTCTACACCCTGCGTGGCCTGCTGGACTTCAAGGCTCGCAAATCCATCCCGATCGAAGAGGTGGAACCCATCGAGTCCATCATGAAGCGCTTCAAGACGGGCGCGATGAGCTACGGCTCCATCTCCAAGGAGGCGCATGAGTCTCTCGCCATCGCCATGAACCGCATCGGCGGCCGTTCCAACACCGGTGAAGGTGGTGAAGACCCCGAACGCTACACCTGGACCAACGAGAAGGGCGACTCCAAGAACAGCGCCATCAAGCAGGTGGCCTCCGGTCGTTTCGGCGTCACCAGCCTCTACCTGTCCCAGGCCAAGGAAATCCAGATCAAGATGGCCCAGGGCGCCAAGCCCGGTGAAGGCGGCCAGCTTCCTGGCACAAAGGTGTATCCCTGGATCGCCAAGGTGCGCGGCTCCACGCCGGGCGTCGGCCTCATCTCGCCGCCTCCGCACCATGACATCTACTCCATCGAGGACCTTGCCCAGCTCATCCACGACCTGAAGAACGCCAACCGCGAAGCCCGCGTCAGCGTCAAGCTCGTGTCTGAAGTCGGCGTCGGCACCATCGCCGCCGGTGTGGCCAAAGCCCACTCCGACGTCGTGCTGATCTCCGGTTTCGACGGTGGCACCGGTGCCTCCCCGCAGACCTCCGTGAAGCACGCCGGCCTGCCATGGGAGCTCGGCCTCGCTGAAACCCACCAAACCCTCGTCCTGAACAATCTGCGCAGCCGCATCGTCGTCGAAGCGGACGGCCAGATGAAAACAGGCCGTGACGTAGTCATCGCCGCCCTGCTCGGCGCTGAAGAGTTCGGTTTCGCCACCGCTCCGCTTGTTACCCTGGGCTGCATCATGATGCGCGTCTGCCATCTGAACACCTGCCCTGTGGGCGTCGCCACCCAGGATCCTCAGCTGCGCGCCAAGTTCAGCGGAGATCCCGAACATGCCGCCAACTTCATGCGCTTCATCGCCCAGGAAGTGCGCGAGCTCATGGCTCAGCTCGGTTTCCGCACTCTGCAGGAAATGGTGGGCCGCACCGAAGTGCTGGAAGCCCGCGACGCCATCGACCACTGGAAGGCACGCGGCATCGACCTTTCCAACCTGCTCTACCAGCCGGACGTCGGCCCTGAAGTCGGCCGCTTCTGCACCGAAATCCAGGACCACGGCATCGACCGCTCCCTCGACATCACCACCCTCCTTGACCTGTGCAAACCGGCCATCGAGAAGGGCGAGAAAGTCACTGCCAACGTCAAAATCCGCAACGTCAACCGCACCGTCGGCACGATCCTCGGCAACGAGATCACCAAGCGTCACTGGCATGGCCTGCCTGACGACACGGTGCACCTCAAATTCACCGGCACCGCCGGCCAGAGCTTCGGTGCCTTTGTTCCGAAGGGTGTCACCCTTGAGCTCGAAGGGGATGGCAATGACTACATCGGCAAGGGCCTCAGCGGCGGCCGCATCCTCATCTACCCGCCAGAAGGCTCCGACTTCGCCGCCGAAGACAACATCATCGCCGGCAACACCGCGCTCTATGGTGCGACAAGCGGCGAACTCTTCCTGCGCGGTCGTGCAGGTGAGCGCTTCGCAGTGCGCAACTCCGGCGTGGACACCGTCGTCGAAGGCGTGGGTGACCACGGCTGCGAATACATGACCGGCGGTCGTGTGGTCGTGCTCGGCACCACCGGACGCAACTTCGCCGCTGGCATGAGCGGTGGAGAGGCCTACGTCCTCGATGAAGAGGGCGATTTCGCCAAACGCTGCAACACTCAGATGGTCGGCCTCGAAAAACTCGAGGACAAAGCCGAAATCGACAGCCTCTATGAGCTGATCAAGAAGCACGCCGACCTCACCAAGAGCCAGAAAGCCTTCAAGGTGCTCGCGCTCTGGGAGCAGATGGTGCCCAAGTTTGTCAAAGTGATGCCCAAGGATTACAAGCGTGTGCTCCAGGCCATCAAGAAGGCCAAGGACGACGGCCTCACCGGGGACGACGCCCTCAGCGCCGCCTTCGAAGCCAATGCCCGCGACGTCGCCCGTATCGGAGGCGGCTAGGATCGACATCACACGTCACACACCAACAGACATCACCTTTTTTACAGACAAGAGACCATGGGAAAACCAACCGGCTTCATCGAATTCGAACGCGAAATCCCCGCCGACCGCGACCCGCTTGAGCGCGTCAAAGATTGGAAGGAGTTCCACCTGCACCTGCCCGAGCAGCGCCTGAAAAACCAGGGCGCGCGCTGCATGGACTGCGGCATTCCTTTCTGCCACAGCGGCACCCTCATCAGCGGCATGGCCAGCGGCTGCCCGATCAACAACATCATCCCTGAGTGGAATGATCTTGTCTTCCGTGGCCTCTGGAAGGAGGCGCTGGACCGTCTGCACAAGACGAACAACTTCCCGGAATTCACCGGCCGCGTCTGCCCCGCTCCGTGCGAAGGCTCCTGCGTGCTCGGCATTCACGAGCCCCCGGTGACGATCAAGAACATCGAGGTCAGCATCATCGACAAGGGCTGGGAAGAAGGCTGGGTGAAACCCGAGCCACCTGAGAAGCGGACCGGTAAAAAGGTCGCCGTCATCGGTTCCGGCCCTGCCGGACTCAGCGCCGCTGCTCAGCTCAACAAGGCTGGTCACACCGTCACTGTCTTTGAGCGCGCCGACCGTCCGGGCGGCCTCCTCATGTATGGCATCCCCAACATGAAGCTCGACAAGAAGGAAGTCGTCCTGCGTCGCGTGAAGCTGCTCGAAGATGAAGGAGTCGTCTTCAAGTGCGGCGTCAGCGTCGGCACCGACATCACCGCCGCTCAGCTCACCAAGGATTTCGATGCCGTCGTCGTCTGCACCGGAGCCACCAAGCCGCGCGATCTTCCGATCCCGGGCCGTGAGCTCAAGGGTATCCACTTCGCCATGGACTTCCTCACCGCCAACACCAAGGCGGTGCTGGACCCCTCCAGCCCCTACATCACCGCCAAGGGCAAAAACGTCGTCATCATCGGTGGTGGCGACACCGGTACGGACTGCGTGGGCACCAGCGTGCGCCACGGCTGCACCACGGTCACCCAGCTGGAAATCATGGCCAAGCCGCCGCTCACCCGCGCCGCCAACAATCCCTGGCCCGAATGGCCCAAGACCTACAAAATGGACTACGGCCAGGAAGAAGCCGCCGCCAAGTTCGGTGCTGACCCCCGCGTCTATCTCACCACCGCCACCCACTTCGAAGGCGATGCCGATGGCAACGTGAAGGCCGTCCACGTCGTCGATGTGGAATGGAAGAAGGACGAAAAAGGCAACTTCGGCCCACAAAAGGTCGCAGGAACTGAAAAAGTCCTGCCTGCTGAACTCGTGCTGCTGGCCATGGGCTTCCTCGGGCCTGAGCAGCCTCTTCTCGACGCCCTCAATGTGGAACGTGACCAGCGCAGCAATGTGAAGGCCGAACACGGCAAGTACACCACCAGCATCCCAGGCATCTTTGCCGCTGGCGACTGCCGCCGTGGCCAGTCCCTCGTCGTCTGGGCCTTCAATGAAGGCCGTGGTGCCGCACGCGAGTGCGACCTCTACCTCATGGGCGAGACCTCCCTGCCGTAAAGAGCAGGGCAGAGTTGATTTGGAAAAGCGCCTTCAGCAATGAAGGCGCTTTTTTTGTGCCCTGATTGACTCAATATTTCTGGCCCTTCGGAACAAATCTGAGCATCATTTCCCTCCCTTTTGTCTCCACCCAGATGCGTTCCCTGATTCTCCTCATTCTGCTGGCAGCCAGCGGCCTCCTGCATGCGCAGGTTTTGGTCGGCGGGAAGCAGTTTGAGCGCTCTTTGACGGAATCCGGCACCAAGGGTGAATGGGTGCTGTATGAGAAAGGTGCGCCTCAAAATGACGGCACCCGCCGCTGGCTGACCAAACGCGTGCTCGTGGAGCTGGCTCCGGGCACTCAGGCGACGTCATTGGCTCAAGTGGCGGGGGTGATGCAGAGCACGGCGCGCGGGAAGTATGCCGTCGTGGAATTTGCCGGGGCGGCCGACGCGGCCATTTCGGGAGCCGCCAGCCTGCGCAAAGCGCCTGGCGTGATCTCGGCGGAGCCCATGCTGGCCCACCAGCTCTTTCACCGCTTTGTCCCCAATGACCCCTACTTTGCGTATAATGCGGCAAATCCGGGCTATCAGTGGCATCTGAGCAACACCGGCCAGAACGGTGCCACAGCAGGCTCGGACGTGAATGTGACAAGCGTGTGGGACAGCTACAAGGGCACCGGGATCCGCATCGGCATTGTGGACGACGGCCTGGAAGTCTCCCACCCTGACCTATCTCCCAACGTGGACCTGGCCAACAGCTTCGATTTCAATGACAATGACGGCGATCCCTCCCCCGGCCCGACGGATTTTCATGGCACCTCCTGCGCAGGTGTGGCGGCGGCCAAGGGCAACAACGGCCTCGGCGGATCAGGCGTGGCCCCGGAGGCCACGCTGGTGGGCCTGCGTCTGATCGCCGCGCCCACGACTGACCAGCAGGAAGCCGACGCCTTCTCCTTCAAGACTGACCTCATCTCCGCCAAGAGCAACAGCTGGGGCCCCTATGACAGCGCCTTTGGCTACTATGGCCCCGGCCCCTTGAGCGCCCAGGCTCTTTCAGATGCAGCTACGACAGGGCGTGGCGGCAAAGGTACGGTGTTTCTCTGGGCGGCAGGAAATGGCAACCAAAGCGGCGACGATTCCAACTACGACGGCTACGCCAACTCCATTCACGCGATTGCCGTCTCCGCCATGAACGACAAGGGACGTTCATCCTTTTACAGCGAACCCGGGGCCAACATCCTCGTCTGCGCCCCGTCCAATGGTGGCAAAGAAGGCATCACCACCACCGACCGCACCGGCTCCATGGGCTACAATGAAGATGGTGGCACGGTACAGTATCCGGACTTCAGCAACACCGACTACACCAACACTTTTGGCGGCACCTCTTCGGCCACGCCAGCGGTGGCAGGCGTCGTGGCACTGATGCTGCAGGCCAATCCCAACCTGGCGGCACGTGACGTGCAGGAAATCCTCGTGAGCAGCGCCACGCAGAATGACTCCTTTGACAGCGATTGGGTGACCAATGGCGCAGGTTTTCACTTTAGCATCAAATACGGCGCAGGCCTGGTCAATGCACAGCAGGCCGTGAGCATGGCCTCGACCTGGACGAATCTTCCCGCACGCCAGTCCAAAAGCTACTCGGCCACGGCGATGAACCTCTCCATTCCGGACTTTGACGCCAATGGTGTCACCAAGACCTTCACGGTGCCGATGGAGGACAATCTGCGGGTGGAGCACATCACCGTGCACGTCAAAGCCACGCACACCTACCGTGGCAACCTGGAATGGCGTCTCATCTCCCCCAGCGGCATCTCGATCAGGCTGGCTCGTGCGCGTTTTAACGACAATGGTTCCGACATTGACTGGACCTTCATGACACCGCACTGCTGGGGCGAACGTTCCGTGGGCGACTGGAAGCTGCAGGCGATTGACCAGATGGTGGGAGATGTGGGCACACTGGATGACGCCACCATCACTTTCTACGGCACTCCAACGAGCAGCGCTCTGCCACAGCCTGTCATCACCTCCAACTGGATTGTCTTTGGCCGGGAAGGCTGGGCGATCAACCAGCAGATCACCGCCTCCAATTTCGCCACCAGTTTTGGCGCAGGAACCTATGCCACAGGCCAGCTGCCCAGCGGCCTTTCGCTCAATCCCACCACGGGATGGATCACCGGCACACCGCTGGTGACCGGGGTGTATCAGGGCTGGCAAAGCGCCACCAATACCACAGGAACCACCACTGATTTTGCCTACTTCTACATCCTGGCGGCCACGCCTGACCTGTCGGTTGCCGTGGAGCAGCCGACCAGCCTAAAGATTGTGCCGTTCGGGTATGGGGACCCCTATTCTGAAACCACCACCACTTACGATGGCGTGGATGCGGTGCAAACCGCCACCGTCGATGACGAAGAATACTCCGGCATGGAGTTCACGGTGAACGGCCCTGCACGACTGGAATTCCAATGGAAAGTTTCGTCCGAAAAGAACTATGACTACCTCGTCCTCACCGTGGACGGCTATGTGAAGGACTACATCACAGGCGAGGTCGATTGGAAGCAATCCACCACCGATGTCGGCCCTGGCGCGCATAATGTGGACATCTACTACATGAAAGACCAGGCAGTAGCGAAGGGGCAGGATGCGGGCTGGATCGATCAGATCGTCATCACCCCGACCACCACCACCCCAGTCATCACCACTGACACTCTCAATGCGTATCAGGGTGTCTATTTCCGCCAGACGATCATCGCATCCAACGCCCCCTCGACTTATACGGCTGATGGACTGCCTGCGGGACTGACGCTGGATGCAGGCACCGGCCTGCTTTATGGGAGCGTGGCCACACCGGGGACGTATCAAATCACGGTTTATGCCACCAACAGCTTCGGAACCACCTCAAAGACCATTACGCTGCAGGTGGGAACTGTTGAGCAGGGGCTGGCGGAAGCTTTGGATGCGACGACGCAAACTTTTGCCAGTTCCGGAGATCTCACATGGGTGCCGCAGTGGCTTTATGCGCACGATGGTGACGATGCAGCGCGCAGCGGCGCCATTACGGATCTTCAACACAGCCAGATGACCACCCAGGTGACGGGCCCGTGCAAAGTCGTCTTCTACTGGGGTGTCTCATCTGAACAAGATTACGACTTCCTGCGCTTTTATATCGATGATGTCGAAAAAGAGGCCATCAGCGGCGAAGTGGGCTGGACGCGCAAGGGCTGGCTGATTCCTGCCGGCACGCACACCTTGAAGTGGGACTACAGCAAGGATGAATACACCGCCTCCGGTCTCGATTCGGGCCTGGTGGACCAGTTTGGCATCTACTACGACAATGATGGCGACGGCGTACACTCGGACCTCGAAACGTGGTTTGGCACCAGTGATTCTGACGCCCGCAGTTTTCCCACGACGGTGCTTTCCAAAACCACCAGCACCACGCTGCAGTTCCCTTCCGTGCTCAATAACGACTACCTGATCCAGTACAGCGATGACATGCAGAACTGGACCTCAGAAATCTTCACCGCCACCGGCACATCCTCCACATGGACGGATCTGAACGCGTTCAAGAAGACGCGCCAGTTTTACCGCGTGGGCATTCCTTGATCATTTCAATCCTGCCAGGAAACGACGGAAAAAGGCCACTCCTGCCTCCAGATCGCTCACGGCGATGAATTCGTCCTTGGTGTGGGCTTGTGCAATGGAACCTGGCCCGATGGCGATGGCAGGCGTGCCGGCCACTGCGAGGAAAGCGGCATCGCAGAACCATGGTGCGCCGGTCAGTTCGGAACCGGCAGAGATGAGCTTTTGGACGAAGGAATTCGCAGGATCGGTATCGAGATGGAAGGCCTCGCTAACGACGGTGACACTGGCGGTGTCATCGATGCGCTTTACGAAATCGGTCAGGAGTTTCAGGGCTCCGCCTGCACGCTGCAGTCCTGGGGTGGTGCGGATGTCCACGCGCAATTTGCATGAGTCTGCCACGATATTGCTGCGCGTGCCGCCTTGTACCATTCCAAGGTTGATGGTGCTGAAGCCCAGCCACTCATCAGAGCCGCCTTCCTGGACCAGCAATGCGCGGAACTGGGTGTCCAAGGCGGTGACGAGGCGGGCCATTTTCACGATGGCGTTCACACCTAGTTCTGGGGTAGCGCCGTGCACTGCGATTCCGGTGGTGTGCACGTCTGCCCAAAGGCAGCCTTTGTGGCGGAAGACGGTTTTGAGGCTGGTGGGCTCGCCGATGATGGCGAGGTCGTAGCAGCCGTGATGCTTCGCAAAGTGTTGAGAACCAAGCTGTGCGCTCTCCTCGGACATGAAACCGACGAAGTGGACTTCGACGGGAAGAGAGGGGATTTCGTGGCGCATCTCGTGGAGGGCCCAGAGCATGGAAGCCATGGGGCCCTTGGTGTCGGAGGCTCCTCGGCCCCAGATTTTGCCATCACGAAGCTCGCCGCCGAAGGGGTCGATGGTCATGCCACCCACGCTAACTGTATCAGTATGAGGGGCAAAGAGGATGCGAGGCTTGGGGGTGCCGTCTGGGGAGGGGTGGGTTGGGAAGCGGCCGATGACATTGGGTCGGCCGGGTTCGACCTCCTCCAGGACGGCCTCAGCGCCGGAGGCGGTGAGGAAGTCGGCCACGAAGCGCGCACATTGTTCTTCGCCAGTGCTTGGCGTGCCGGGGTCGCCGTCGGGATTGACGGAGGGAATGCGGACGAGAGCCTGGGTGAGTTCGACGACGTTCGCTGGGAGGGTGGCCATGAGGCAGAAAGGCACAGGCCGAGAGGGGGCGCAAGCACGCACCGAAATTGTCCTGTTTTGTGTCGGATTTGGCAAAGAAGGCCTGCGCGCCGGTTCGGAGAGGCATTGTTGCAACCCCTCTGCAACTTACGGCGTTTCTCGCTCATGAAAATCAGCCTCAAAGTTTTCCTAGCCTTTTTGGTGACTCCCCTGGCACCGGGGGCAGACCCGGTGGCACCTGCCGCTGTGGCCGCCATCAATGCGACTGATGGCAAAACCATTTTCCAATCCGTCTGTGCGCAATGCCACGGCGCGTCTGGCGAAGGCAAAGCCGAGCTGAAGTCTCCGTCGATCGCAGGCATGCCGGCGTGGTACACGAGCACGCAGTTCAGCAATCTGCGCGAAGGACGCCGGGGCCATGATGCGGCTGATCCGCAGTCATTCATGATGGCGGCGGTGGCGAAGGCCCTGAAGCCGGAGCAGGTGAAGGCGGTGATCGCGCATGTGGAGAAGATGCCGGTGCAGACGCCGAAGGGTGCTGACCGGGAGATGGCCAACACGAATCCGCAGGAGGGCATGCAGCTGTTCCAGGAGCGGTGCATGGAGTGCCATCGGTACAACGCGAGCGGAGAGATGGCCTTTGGCAGCCCGCCGCTGGTGGGACGTCAGGGCTGGTATCTCGAAGCGCAGCTGAAGAAGTTTAAATCTGGGAAACGGGGCGCGGTGAAGAATGATGTGAACGGGGCGAAGATGGTGCAGATGACAACGCTGTTCATCGAAGACGAGCAGATGCTGCGAAACGTGGTGGCGTACATCATGACGCTGAACCCGGAGCCGGTGGCCTCTCCTGAGGAGCAGAAGAAGCAGATCATTGAAGGCAGCCCGTTTGAGGCGGCGGGGCAGTGAGTTAGTGTTGCAATGAAAAATCTGATCGGTTCTGGCCAAGCGCTGCAAGAAACAGGATTACACAGATTCCTACCCTACATTTACCTTGAACACCTGAGCTTAAGGTTTTGTGGTATGCTCAATGAGTGAAGAACAATACGACCCAAGCGAGACACTGCGCAAGTATGCTCACCATCTCGATTCCATCCGGACACATCGTTGCTTCGTGCGTCCCATTTACGAGATCATGTCTGACGCACTCGTGTGGCCAGACGAGACTCCGCCCGACACACGAGCGCGACTCATTTGGTCATTAAGACCTTTGTTTCACCATCGCACAGGCCTAATTCTCGGCGAGCGCTGGCGCTTTGAAGAAGAATGGCAACTCGGCTTACAGTTGTTTCCGCGCTGGATTGGGTTTCATCCGAGCCGTTGTTCCGTCTCACCACGATTGGCACAAATTTATCGGGCCAGCGCAGCTAAGTCTAAGAAGGAAATCGATAAGTTTTTCAAGGATAGCAGCGCCTAATATTGTCCGTAATTAACGACCTCGGTCTACTGCCCGAAAGAATTGCGATCAGACGTGGGCTTGGAGTTCTTTGACGGGTTCGCCTTTGCTGAGGGCCATGGGGCGGCCGACGGGGGTCATGACTTCTTTGGAGTAGTCGATGCCGAGGAGGTTTTGGATGGTGGCGTGGAGGTCTTCGACGAGGACGGGGCGTTCGGGTTCTTTCTTTTCGCCCTGCGGATCGGTGGAGCCGATGACGCGGCCGCCGGCGAAGCCGCCACCGGCGACGAGCATGCTGAAAGCATGGGGCCAGTGGTCGCGGCCGCCGACGTTGTTGATCTTGGGGGTGCGTCCGAATTCGCCACCGCAGATGACGATGGTGCTTTCGAGGAGGCCGAGTTTTTTGAGGTCGCGAATTAGGGAGGCGTAGGCGGCGTCGAGGATCTTTACCTGCGTGGCCTGGCCTTCGAAGTTGTTGGCGTGGGTGTCCCAGCCGTTGAGGGTGACTTCGACGCAGCGGACGCCGGCCTGAATGAGGCGCACAGCTGAGTAGCAGCTGCGGCCGAAGGGGGTGTCGCCATAAGCGCTGAGATCTTTGACGGGGGCGTCGCTGACATTGAAGGCTTTGAGCTGCTCTGAGGACATCATCTTGCGAGCGCGCTGCATGGAGAGCTGGTGAAGAGTTTTGGATTGATCGAGGTCGGGCTCGCGGCCACGGGCGAAGGCCTGCTCGACGACGCTGAGACCTTCCATGCGCTGATCGAGGCGCTTGTCGTTCACGCGTGCTTTGACATCGGGCACGGGGGACTTGGGGTCGTACATCTGGAAGGCGTCGTATTTGGCACCGAAGAATCCGCCGCGTGCGGGCCACTGATTGGGGAGGATGGAGACGTGGGTGGGGATTTCGATTTTGGCGTCTGGTAGTTCGTGGCAGACGATGGCACCGATGCTGGGATGAATGAGGGTGGGATCGGGGCGGTAGCCGGTCTTGATGTTGTAGAAGGCGCGTTCGTGGTCGCCCTCTTTGCTGACCATGGAGCGGATGAGGGAGACGTCCTGCATGACGCTGGCGGTCTGTTCGAGGCCGGAGGCGAAGCTGACGCCTTTGATGGCGGTGGGGATGGCTTTGACGCCGCCGCCGATTTTGGTTTCGGGGTGGGGATCGAAGGTATCGAGCTGGGAGGCAGCACCGCCGAGCCAGAGGAGGATGACGGAACGTGCGAGTTTGCCAGAGGGGGCGGTGGCGGCCTCGGCGGCGAGGATGTCGGCCAGAGGAGTGAGCCAGGAGAGGCCTGCGGCGGTGGTGCCGCGGAGGAGAGAGCGGCGGGTGAGGTGGGAGGGGCCGTGACAGGGGGAGGTGTTCATGGCGTTAGCGAGGTATGGAGGATGAGGGTGCGGCGGCCCGGTTTTTATGGGAGATGAGGGGCGTCATTGAGAATGCCAAGGGGCGCTGTGTTCTGCGCAGGTGTAGGGTGGCTTGTGAGTCAGGAGGCTTGCGAGCCCCGCACAGGGGACTGTGCGGACCACTTTGCTGGCGCCTGTGCGATGGTCCGAGGTTTTTGTGGGCGCTGGCTGATTCTGGCTGTGTTATGCAGCCGCGTTGGGGCAGGCGTGTGGCGAGGCGCTGGGGAAGTGCCTGAAGACTGGGGCGTCAAAAATGAACGGCACTTGAAGGGCTTGGATGGCCCCTCACCCGACCTCTCCCCGAAGGTGGATGATACCGAACGTGCCCTCGACGGGGAGAGGGGTGACGCGTTGGGGCTCCGATGGAGATTTAAAATGCCACACCGCGACTCATCCCGCGTTGTTCCTGATCTCCTAGCACCGGGCCTTAACTGAGGAAATGAAGCGCAACGCCGATGGACGAAGTCAAAGATGGCGTGATGAGCGCAAAGGCGAGAAGGCAAAGCGGAGCCATGAGTGTCGGCGGAGTGCTGCGGGCTCGGAGGCCCGCGCTCCGGAGCTGGAGAATGGGCGAGAGCGATGGAGTTTGCGGCCGTTATTTCAAAGCGTCTTGCGAAGCTCGTTTTTGTCAGGCGTGATGTCGATTGTTTGGGGATCGTGGGCTTCGACGGCGGCGGGTTGGGGACAACCCGCCCTACCCATGCAGCGCCATGATGGGGGCCTATTAACGCGAGGCGATCATTCATGACATCAGTGATTCCAGGAGAACTCGGTGGCGTTCATGAGAGTCCAGTAGAGGTCGGACATGGCGTTGCTGCGGGTGGCGGTGTTTTTGGCAGAGGCCAGCAGCCCTTTGAAATGCTCCGCCTCGGCGACCGTGGGGCGACGGGTGAAGATGGAGAGGTAGGCGGCCTCGACGGCGGAGGCGGTGTCGGGGGCGAGCATGCTGATGCGGGTGCTGGCGTTGATGAGCGGATTGCCGGAGGTGTTGTTGGTGATCATGTTTCCATTCATGAGCAGCAGACGCTGGGGAATGGTGCCGCCGGAGTCTTCGAAGTTGTCTTCACCTGAGTCGCCGTAGCGCTTGACGAAGTTGGAGACGTCGATGTCGCGTTTGATGCGGAAGAGGACGTGGGTGTCGGAGTCGATGGTGCTGAGGGAGGCGGCCTGGATGACGCTGCCGGCCATCTGCTCGGGGCGAAGGCGTGTGACGGGAAAGGCGGCCCAGGCGTTTTCTGCGGCTGTGGTGACAGGATGATCCGGGTCTGCGGACTGGCTGGACATCTGGAAGGCGCGGGTGCTGACGATGACGCGGATGAGGCGATGGAGATCGTAGCGGTGCGTGGTGAAGTCATCGGCGAGGATTTCCATGCCGGGAGGGAATGGGCCATCGAGGGGGATTTCATCCACGGGTGAGACCAGGGGGCGATTGAAGAGGAGGGCCCACATGCGGTTTACGATGGTGCGGGCGAAGGCTTTGTTTTCTTTGTCGGTGACCCAGGCGGCGAGTCTGGTACGGGGCTCTCCTCTGGCGGGAAGCATCTCTGGTTTCCAGGGAACGCGGGGGGAGACCTTGGCCTCTTCGGCCTGGCCGAGGTAGCGGACTTTGTAGCTGAGCTTGGGGTCGTCGCGGAGGCCATTGAGTGAAAAGTCGGCCTGACCAAAGAAGGCGGCGAGCTGGTGGAAGTCTGTCTGCTTCCAGGTGCTGCCGAGCTTGCCATCGTGGCACTGGACGCAGTCGATGCGGACGCCGAGGAAGGCGCGGCTGACTTTGGCAGCGAGCTTGACCTCATCCGGGCCTTTGTTGTTTTCCCGGGTGACTGAGACGAAGTTGACGGCCGGGTTGGTGGTCCAGACTCCATGAGAGTCGATCAAGGAGCGGGCGATCTGATCGTAGGGGCGGTTTTGCTGGATGGAGTCGCTGAGCCACTCGACAAGACGACGGCGGCGATAGATAAGGAGCTGGCCGTTTTCGATGCCGACATAGACGCGGGCCAGGCGCTCGGCGAGGTAGTCGCTGGTGCGGCGGTCCTGGAGCAGGCGGGAGAGCCACCACTGCGGCAGGTCGGCCCCTTTCAGGGACTCTAGCATGCGGATTTCCTGCAGGGAGGGAATGCTGCCGGTGAGCGCCAGGGAAAGCCGGCGCACGAGAGTGAGGTCGTCCGCCCTGGCGACGGGCTGAACCTGCTGCTGAGCCCATGCCTTTTCAAAATCTGCATCGACCTTGGCTGAGGTCTGGAGGATTTCTGCCTGGACTGACTTTGACACTCCTGTGCCGCGCCCCGCAGCCACCACCGGAGGAGCCAGCAGCTCTGCCACGCCCCAGAACGCCGCAGCGGCCAGCGCACCGAGAATGACGGCATTGCGCAGCCAGAGCAGCCAACTGGAGGAGGTGGGGGGGGAGTTCATGATGGGATGCCTGAGGCGAACCCTTATCTAACACGCCGCTTAATCTTTGGTTTCCGCAGGAACTTTGCAACTATGTGTCTGCATCCGGCTTTCATAGCCGCACCACCATGCCTGAGCCCGACCCGCTGCCCCCGCCCGCACCTGCGCCTGCAGAGGCAGCCCCGCCGACCCAACCCATTGAGAAGGCCGGTCTGCTCCGAAAGATCGGCTCCGGGCTGGACTGGCTGTTTGGATTTGCGGCGCTGCTGGTGCTGCTGGCGGCGTGCTCCGTGGTGCCGGTGTTGAACTTTCTGAGCCTGGGCTACCTGCTGCAGGTGAGCGGCACGGTGGCGCGGACGGGGCGATTCCGGGATGGGTTCATCGGCGTGCGGAAGGCGGCGGTGCTGGGAAGCATTGCCGCCGGGATCTGGCTGGTGGTCTGGCCTGCGAGGCTGGTGTCCCAAATGTGGAAGGATGCGGAGCTGATCGCCCCGGGGAGCGGGGTGGCGCGGGCGTGGCATGCGGGGCTGGTGGTGGTGATTGTCATCACGCTGGTGCACATCGCGTGGTCATGCGTGCGTGGCGGGAAGCTGAGGCACTTTCTGTGGCCGCAGCCGCTGCGCTTCATGCGCTGGCTGCGGACGGGGCAGAAGTTTGAGGGGGTGCAGAGCCGGATCACTGAGTATGTGGTGGGGCTGCATCTGCCGACCTATTTCTGGCTGGGGCTGCGGGGCTTTGCGGGGGCGCTGGCGTGGCTGATCGTGCCGGTGGGCATTCTGCTGGCGGCAACGCGGCTGCCGGTGGGGGGATCGGTGCTGCTGTCCCTGCTGGGTGGTGGGCTGCTGCTGGTGGTGGCGATTCACCTGCCGTTTCTGCAGGCGCGGTTTGCACAAAGCGGACGGTTTGGCGCACTGTTTGAGCTGCGGGAGGTGCGCAGGCTGTTTCTGCGTGCGCCGCTGGCGTTTTGGTTCTCCCTGCTGATCACGCTGCTGTTTGCGGTGCCGCTTTATTTGCTGAAAATTGAACTGACGCCGACGGAGCTGGCGTGGCTGCCGAGCCTGCTGTTTGTGATTTTCATCTTTCCTGCGCGGGTGTTGACGGGGTGGGCGATGAGCCGGGCGGTGAGGCATGAGAAGCCGAGGCACTGGTTTGCACGATGGACGGCGAGGCTGGGGATCTTGCCGGTGGCGGTGGCGTACACGGTGTTTGTGTACTTCATGCCGTATGTGTCATGGAACGGGGCGTGGAGCCTGCTGGAGCAGCATGCGTTTCTGGTTCCTGCGCCGCTGATGGCGCTGTGAGAGGGGGAGTTGACGGTGGTTTACCGTTGTTGACGGTGGCTGAACGGTTGTTGTCCCGAGTTCCAGAAGAAGGGCTGGAGTTTTGGTCGGGATGGGGACTGCGATGGGATGCGTGCTCGGAGAGTGGGGGGAGTACCCGGTCTAGTGGACTTAGGGGGGGCCGAGATGAGGAGTTGATGAGGTGGTGGAAGATTGGCGGTGCTGAGTGTCGTCTATGGCTGTCGTGTCTCCGAATGAGCTGGGACCGCCGGGTGTCAGCGTGTCGCGGCGCGCTGATCGACAGACAGGAGTGTCCGTCGTACTTCATGAGCTGGCCGTCATGGGTGGAGTGAGAGTTGTGGAGGGAGGAGAGAGCCGCACTCGGAGAGTGCGGACCACGCCGCGCTGGGTGGAATGGCGACGGTGGGGGAGTGCCGTGGAGTTGTTTGGAATTGCTCCTTATCACTTCAGAATTTCGCCGTTGTTTAAACTGGGCTTGATTGTTCGCTGGTTTCCTGCGGCGGGAGGTTGTGATCGAGGACGAGTTCGAGTAGGAGGACGAGGAAGATTCTGACCGCTAATTTTACACTGCTGCTCTTTTAATGATGAACTGGCTCACTGAACACACGCTCCTGCCCGCAGACACCTGGCAACTTGTGCTGGCGGCGCTGGGGGCGATGTGCATTGGGATGTCGAAGGCGGGGCTGTCGGGGACGTCGACGCTGAATGTGGTGCTGATGGCGCAGATTTTTGGGGCGAAGCAGTCGGTGGGGGTGATCCTGCCGATGCTGATCGCGGCGGATTTCATGGGGTTCATCATCAACCGCAAGGGCGGGAGCTGGCGGAGGATCGTGCCGATGGTGCCGCCGGCGATTGCGGGGGTGATAGTAGGATGGCTGCTGCTGGGGAAGTTTGACAACTCGATGGCGCGCATTGTGATCGGGTGGATCATCATTCTGCTGCTGATTTTTAACTATGTGCTGAACAAGCGGCGGCAGGATTTTCTGGCGCTGACAGAGCACAAGGTCTTCACGTGGTCGATGGGGTTTCTGGCCGGGGTGGTGACGATGCTGGCGAATGCGGCGGGGCCGGTGATGACGGTGTACCTGCTGGCGCAGCACCTGGAGAAGAAGGAGTACCTGGGGGTGTTCAGCCGGTTCTTTCTGTTCATCAATCTGTTCAAGGTGCCGTTCAGCACGGATCTGGGGATCATCAACGGGAGGTCGCTGATGACGAATGTGACACTGATGCCGTGCGTGGTGGTGGGGGTGGTGATTGGGTGGTGGATTTTGAAGAAGCTGCCGCAGAAGGTGTTTGAGAATGTGCTGTTCTGGCTGACGGCGTTTGCGGCGGTGTGGTTGATCAGAGGGTGAAGGGGGAGTTGACCGTTGTTTACGATTGTTGACGGTGGTTTACAGTTGTTGGCCGGAGGTGTGGGAGTGGAGAGGGTGATGGGGCGAATGGGAGATTGGCGGCGAATGGTGAGGCGAGGCGATGGGTGATTCGACGGCGGCTTGAGGACAAGCAGCCCTACCTTCACCGGTCGGGGGCACATTTGGCGGATTAATATTTTGTGGAGGGTCTTGTCAGGGGATGAGTACGCAATAGGCTTTGGGCTCCCATGAAGCCTGTACTGTTTGCCCTGCTTTTTTCGTCGCTCGCGTCTGCTGCTGATTTCCCTGCGCTGTATAACAGCGAGCCGGGGAATCCGGCTCCGATGTCGGCGAAGGATGCGCTGAAGGCGCTGAAGCTGCCGGAGGGATTTAAGGCGACGCTGTTTGCGGCGGAGCCGGATGTGCAGAACCCGGTGGGGATGAGCTGGGACACGCGAGGCCGCATGTGGGTGGCGGAGAACTACACGTATGCGGAGCGGACGAAGCGGTTTGATCTGAGCCTGAAGGACCGCGTCATTATTCTCGAAGACAAGGACTGGGACGGGGTGGCGGAGACGCGGAAGGTCTTTACCGAAGATGTGCAGATGCTGACGAGCGTGGAGGTGGGACGCGACGGGGTGTGGCTGATGTGCCCGCCGCAGGTGCTCTTCATCCCGGACCGCAACCATGACGACATCCCTGATGGTGAGCCGGAGGTGGTGCTGGACGGCTTTACGGTGGCGAAGGACAACTACCACAACTTTGCCAACGGGCTGCGCCTGGCGCCGGATGGCTGGCTGTATGGGCGCTGCGGACACTCGTGCCCGGGGAAACTGGGCGTGCCGGGTACGCCGGAGGAGAAGCGTGTGCCGATGAAGGGCGGGATCTGGCGCTACCACCCGGAGAAGAAGATCGTGGAGGTGCTGACGCATGGGACGACGAACCCGTGGGGGCATGACTGGGATGCGAACGGAGAGATGTTTTTCATCAACACGGTGACGGGGCATCTGTGGCACCTGATGCACGGGGCGCACCTGATGGACTCAAGCAATGCGAACCCATATGTGTATGAGAAGCTGGACACGATCGCGGATCACTACCACTACGACCGGAGCGGGAGCTGGACGGCATCGCGCGATGGGAAGGCGAACAGCCTGGGCGGTGGGCATGCGCACATCGGGATGATGATTTACCAAGCGGGGCAATGGCCGAAGGAGTACCAGGGGAAGCTTTTCACGCTGAACATGCATGGCCGCCGCGCGAACGTGGAGCGGCTGGAACGCAACGGGAGCGGGTATGTAGGCAAGCATGAGCCGGATGTGTTTCTGAGCGATGATCCGTGGTTCCGCGGCATCGAGATCAGCACTGGGCCGGATGGCAGTGGTTTCATCCTGGACTGGAGCGACACGGGCGAGTGCCATGAGTCCACGGGGGTGCATCGCACGAGCGGGCGCATTTTCCGCGTGAGCTATGGTGAGGCAAAGAAGGCGGAGGTGCCGTTTGCGTGGAAGAAGGCGTGGCCGGAGGCGGACCTGAACTCTGCGGATGAGCATGCGCGTGCGCTGGCGATCCGTGAGCTGACGCAGTTCTCGCCGCTGGATGCGATCCCCGGGCCGATGGAGGGGGCTGTGTATCCGGAGCTGGGGTTTGATCCGGTGAAGATGGCGAGGGAGGAGAAGTCGAGCTTTGTGAGGCTAACGCTGGCGAGCACGCTGCAGCGACTGCCGGTGGGCAAGCGCGCGGAGCTGGGTGCAGCGCTGCTGGCGCATGGCGAGGATGCGAATGATCCCTTCCTGCCGTATCTGGTATGGTATGGCATATCGCCGCTGGCGAAGCAGGACCCGATGGCGCTGGTGAAGCTGGCGAAGGAGTGCACGTGGCCGAAGACGCTGAAGTGGATGGCACGCAGCGTGGCGACGCAGCCGGAGGCGCTGAATGCGCTGCTGGCGGGTGCGAAGGCGGAGCAGGCGGGAATCATTCTTGAGGGGATGGCGGAGGCTTTCAAAGGAATACGCAAGGCTCCGAAACCGGAAGCGTGGGATGGCTTTGCCAGCACGGCGGGCAAGGCGGAGGCGGACAAGAAGATCGTGCAGGAGCTGAGCATTCTCTTCGGAGACGGGCGGGCGCTGGATGATGTGAAGAAGACGGCGCTGGATGAGAAGGCGGATCTGGCGGCGCGTGAGGCTGCGCTGAAGACGCTGATCGAGAACAAGCCGGATGATCTGAGGGCGATCTGCACGCAGCTGCTGGAGGTGCGTGGACTGAATGTGACGGCGGTGCGCGGGCTGGCGCTGTTTGATGCTCCGGAGATCGGGACGAAGCTGGCGGCAAGCTACAAGAAATTTGCCCCGACGGAACGGACGACGGTGATCGACACGCTGGTGTCGCGCCCTGCTTTTGCGAAGGCTCTGCTGAAGGACATGGCAGCGGGCAAGATCCCGAGGGCGGACTTGAGCGCTTTCCATGCGCGGCAGATCAATGCCTTCAAGGACGAGGCGCTGTCCAAGCAACTGGTGGAAGCTTGGGGAGAGCTGCGGGAGTCTGCAGCGGACAAGAAGGAGCTGATCGAGAAGGTGAAGAAGCAGCTGACGCCGGATGCACTGGCGAAGGCGAATCTGAGCCAGGGGCGGATGCTTTTCACGGCGGTGTGCGGCTCATGCCACACGATGTACGGACAGGGTGGGAAAATAGGGCCGGATCTGACGGGATCTGGACGTGCGAACCTGGACTACCTGCTGGAGAACATTGCGGACCCGAGCGGGGTGGTGAGCGCGGACTACCGCATGAGCCTGCTGACGCACAAGGACGGCCGTGTGCTGAGCGGGGTGGTGACGGAGTCGAATGCGCGGACGATCACGCTGCGAACGATGACGGAGACGATGACGCTGGACCGTGCGGACATCGTGAAGCAGGAGGCGTCTCCGCTTTCCATGATGCCGGAGGGGCTGCTGCTGGCCTTTGGCCCGGAGCAGGTGCGCGATCTGATTGCCTACCTGATGCATCCGGTGCAGGTTCCGCTGCCCAAAGCGCCATGAGCACACGTGATTCCAGTCGCAAATTTCAGTTTGGCCCCGGATGGCTGCTGTTCTTTGGCATGATCGCGTTGCTGGTTTTCAACCGGAACAGCCGGGACGTGATCAAGGCGACGATGGAACAGGTGAAGGTGCAGACGCGCCGCATGGGAACGGAGTATGACGGGCTGAAATCCACGCTGAAGAAGAAGCAAGAGGAGGCGGGAAAGACGACCGTTGATTAACCTCAGCGTATTTTAAGGGAATCTTTGTTTGGCATACGCCAGTGAGGTGCTGTAGTACCGCAATGTCACAAGGACCTCTTCTCATCACCGGCGGCGCAGGATACATCGGCTCCCACACCGTGCGTCATCTTCTGGAGCAAAATGAGCGCATTGTGGTGCTCGACAACCTGGTCTTTGGCCATCGAGAAGCACTGCCGCTGGACCGGGTGACGTTTGTGGAGGGAGACATGGCGGATGCGCCGCTGATCGAGAAGCTCTTTGCGGAGCACAAGCCAGAGGCGGTGCTGCATTTTGCGGCCTTTGCCTATGTGGGTGAGTCGGTGACCGATCCGCTGAAGTACTACCGCAACAACCTGGCGGCACCACTGACGCTGCTGGAGGCGATGCAGCGTCATGGGTGCAAGCGCTTCATCTTTTCCTCCACATGCGCGACCTATGGTGATCCGGTGCGCATCCCGATCGATGAAACCCACCCGCAGGCGCCGGTGAATCCGTATGGTGCGAGCAAGTGGATGCTGGAACGTGTGCTGAGAGACTGCGACCACGCGTGGGGGCTGAAGTCGGTGTTTCTGCGTTACTTCAACGCGAGTGGCTGCCACCCGAGCGGCGAGATCGGCGAGGATCACAATCCTGAAACGCATCTGATCCCGCGCGTGCTGATGGCGGCAACTGGAGAGATCGAAAACATCACTGTTTTTGGAACTGATTACGCCACACCGGATGGCACCTGCGTCCGCGACTACATCCATGTGTGCGACCTGGCATCGGCGCATGCCCTAGCGCTGAGCTACCTGCGCAAAGGAGGAGAAACGACGCCTGTGAACCTCGGCACGGGGCGAGGGTTCAGCGTCAAAGAAATCATCTCCACAGCAGAAGCAGTGACGGGCAAAAAGATTCCAGTGAACTATGGACCGCGTCGTGCGGGAGACCCATCGGAGCTAATTGCAGAGCCTAAAAAAGCTAAAGAAATTCTTGGGTGGCAGGCGGTACATACTGATCCACGAGAGCACATTGACTCTGCGTGGAAATGGATGAATGGACCACGCAGCGGGCGTTACGCAGTTTGAACATTCATTGATATAGACTGTCCGAGTGTAGTCGCCGTAGGTTGCACTACATCATGAGGACATTTGTTCATTGGCTGGTCTGCGTCATCGCGTGTTTTGTCAGCACGCAACTGAGAGGTGTGGAGCTGACAGGCGAGCCTGAGATTGCCGTGACGACGAGCACGGCGAAAATCAAATGGGGGACGGATGTGGCCTGCGGCACGAGGCTGCAGTACGGCCTGAGCCCCGCGTCGATGAATGACAAGGCGGAAGGAGAAGTGACGAGCGAGCACGTCATTGAACTGAAGGCGCTCAAGCCAGGGACCACCTATCACTACAGCCTCGGCAGCGCACGCGTGCAGCTGAGCAAGGGCGCCTTCACCACCGCCACCAATGACAGCAAAGCGGCGGCTGAGGCACCGCAGCCCTCACTCCTCAGGCGAGTGCTGAACGCAGTGACTCCAGATAAAAAAGCGGCGACCACGACAAGCGCGTCGACGAAAACGCCACCGACGCGACAGACGTGGGGCCATCTGGACTCATTGCAGGATCACTTTGACAGGCATGGCCGTGATTTTGCGAGCCAGTCGCCTGACGACTATGCAGCGAAAGCCTGGTTGTTTCTGCAACGAGCGCGTGCTGAGAACCTGGCGATGAAGCTGGACGACACGGATGGAACCCTGCGCGTATTTGACCCGGCCACGCGAACGTTTGCAGCGTACAATAGAGCTGGGATGACGAAGACTTTTTTCAAGCCAGACAGCCCGTCCTACTGGCAGCGCCAGCCCGGAAGAGCGGTGACTGCCGCCGACCTGAGATCCCCCCCCCGCTGAAAATGAGCCGAAAGTCTCCCAAAAAACCAACCATGAAAATTTCACCCAACTCCTGCCCTGTGTGCGGCTATGCCGACCTGGCGGAGCCGCCGCGCAATCGCACCGGCGGCGCCTCCATGGAGATCTGCGCCTGCTGCGGATTTCAATTTGGTGTCACCGATGATGACAAAGGTGTGAGCTATGACGACCACCGACAGCAATGGATAGCCAACGGCATGCTGTGGACCAGCAAGGGGAAGAAAGCCCCAAAAGACTGGAACCCGCAGACGCAGCTGGGATCCCTGGCGCTGCGTGCCACGCTGAGCCGCGTGAAGGGACGCCCGCCGCGGATGATCATGGGCACGATCTGAGAATCAGGCAGCGCCTTTGAGCAGGCTGAGAGCGTGCACGCGCGCGCTCTCTGTGCTGCCGCCGAGCATGCGCGCGAGTTCATTGACACGGCTTTCATCACTCACGGACTGGATCTGTGAGCGTGTGGTGTTGCCGGTGATTTCCTTGGTGACGACGAAGTGGCTTTGCGCGAGCGAGGCGACCTGCGGGAAGTGCGTGATGGCGATGACCTGATGGGTGGAACCGAGAGCGGCCATCTTGCGGCCGACGGCCTCGGCGATGTTGCCGCCGACATTGGCGTCGATTTCATCGAAGACGAGCAGAGGCACGGCGTCCTGCTTGGCGAGGGCGCTTTTCACGGCGAGGAGCACGCGGGACATTTCGCCACTGGAAGCGGTGAGGCGGAGGGGCTTGGAAGGTTCGCCGGGGTTGGGTGCAAAGTGGAAGTCCACTTCTTCGAGACCGTTGCGCTCGGGAGCGGGCAGAGCAGCGAGCTGGGCCTCGAAGACGCTGCGCTTGAATCCGAGGTCTGCGAGGTGTGCGGCGACCTCCTTGGCGAGCTTTGGCGCGGCATCGGTGCGCTTCTTGGAGAGCTGCTTGCCGAGCTTGAGGACATCGGCCTCGCGCTCTTTGACGAGCTTCTGGAGCCTGGCGATCTCCTCGCCACGGTTTTCCATTTTGGCTAGCTTGCGTTCGGTTTCGGCGAGGAACTCGAGGATCTCGGCGATGGTGCGGCCGTATTTGCGCTTGAGGGTCTGGATGGTGTGGATGCGGCTTTCGAGCTTTTCGAGCTCGGCGCCGTCGATTTCGAGATCGTCCGCGTAGTCCTGCACGCTGCTTTCGAGTTCGGTGAGCTCGATCTGCGCGGATTTGAAGCCCGAGAACATCTCGGCGGTGGCGGGATCGATTTTCTCCAGCTCATGGATGCTGCGGCCGAGCTCGCGGAGGCCGTCGATGATGCTGCCTTCACCTTCACTGAGACGGCTGGTGATGCTGCCGCAGAGCTCGGCGAGGCGTGCACCATTGGCGGCGATGCGATGACGGGCTTCGATCTCCTCCTCCTCGCCGGGCTTCAGATTGGCGGCGGCGATTTCGTTGGCCTGGAACTTGAGCATGTCGATCTGCTGGCTGCTGGCGCGTTCGGAGTTTTCGAGGTCGTCGAGTTCCGTGGCAGCAGCGCGCCAGAGCTTCCAAGCGGTCTGGTATTTGCCCAGCATCTCCTCGCAGCCGGCGTATTTGTCGAGCATCTCGAGCTGGCGCTCGCGGGAGTTGAGGGACTGATGATCGTGGGGGCCGTGAAGATCGACGAGGAACTCGCCAAGGGACTTGAGCACCTGGATGGTGACGGGGGAGCAATTGACGAACTGCTTGTTAGCCCCGCTGGTGCTGATGGTGCGCTTGATGAGGAGCTCGCCGTCCTGGCAGGGGTCGAGTCCGGCTTCTTCAAGCACGGCGTCGATGGCGCGGGTGTCTTTGAGATGGAAACCGGCCTCCACGGTGCAGGCGTCCTGGCCGTTGCGGATGAGGCTGCGGTCCGCTCTTTCCCCGAGGATCAGCTTCAAGGCGCCGACAATGATGGACTTTCCGGCCCCGGTCTCACCGGTGACCCCGATCAAACCGGCCGCCAGATCCCAGGTCACATCTTCAACGAGAGCCAGATTGCGGATTTTGAGGAAGGAAAGCATGGGTGGGGATGAATGGTGGACAAATGAACATGCATTGTTCTTTGCGCATTTCAACCACCACGAGGTGATCTTCCACTCCAAGCTTTGAATGCACGCGAAAAATGTGCGGCGGATTTGTAACCCAGCTCGGCGGCGACCGCCTTAACGAGGGCATCTGGCTGACGGAGCTTGATGGCGGCCTGGGAGAGCTTGAGCCGTGTGAGGCAGGCCAGGGGTGTTTCCGTGTCGTAACGCTGGAACAAGCGGGTGAAGTAGGCGGATGAAACGTGGCAGGCGCGGGCGGCCTGCTCGATGCTGCTGAGCACGGGATAGTTCCGCAGCAGGTGCCCGCGGCAGCGCAGGTAGGTGGCGTAGGCGGGGTCGATCTTGGTGGTGGCAGACTGGCGCGAGTCTGCACAGAGCACGAGGGCGTGCTCCAGCGCCGCACAGGCGGCGCGCAGGCCAAAACGACCACCGCGCAGAGCGTGGTCGATGACCTCCTCCAGCAGCGAGACCACGCGTGAGGAGTCCATGACCCGCAGGACGCTGCCGGGTGAAAGGTCAAGATCTCTCATCAGCTGGTCTGCACGCTGGCCGGTGAAGTTGAAGAAATACTTCACCATGGGCTCATCCGCCGCGCTGCGGATGACGTGAGGGGTATCGGGGCCAAACACGAAGGCGTGGCCAGCCTCCAAGTCGTGCGTCTGATCCGCCAGCGTAACGCTGCCGCGCCCTTTGGACACGAACTCGAAGGCCAGGTAGGGGAAGGTCTGGCGGTCCACGATGAAGTCAGGAGCGCACCATTCACAACCACCGCCTACGAGGCAGAGTGCAGCCGCATCGCGCTGGCGCTGCTCCCACTCCGGGAGGAAAAAGCGGCGCGTACGCACGACTTGCTTGGAGAAATAGTCGGCCTGGTCGGTGGCTGGCATGGTTGGCACGCAGCTTTCAAAGCGGCGAAGGCGGAGTTTCTTGCGGGAAAGAGTCAAGAATCGTCATGCCATTGGCAAACATTCAACGCACTGCGAGGTTGCCTTTGAGGCTGCTCCCGAGTCCCTTTTCCAACATGTCCCAACCTCTCAGCGGCATCATCCCACCCCTTGTCACCCCATTGCGTGATCGCGACACGCTCGACTGCGCCGGTCTGGAGCGCCTGATCGAGCACCTGATCAGCGGGGGAGTCTCCGGCCTGTTCATTCTCGGCACCACGGGGGAAGGCCCCAGCCTGAGCTACCGGCTGAGGCGCGAGCTGATCGAGCGCACCTGCAAACAAACGGCGGGGCGGGTGCCGGTGCTGGTGGGCATCACGGACACGGCATTCACTGAGAGCGTGAATCTGGCCAAGCACAGCGCGGATGCAGGAGCCACGCATGTGGTGACAGCGCCGCCCTACTACTTCCCTGCCGCGCCTCCAGAGATGCAGGAGTACATCCAGGATCTCGTGGCCGAGATGCCACTGCCGATGTTTTTGTACAACATGCCGGGTCTGACCAAGGTGAGCTTTGAGATCGATCTGGTACGCCGTGCGCTGGACATGCCGGGCATCTGCGGAGTGAAGGACAGCTCCTGTGACATGATCTACTTCCACCGCCTGATTGAGGTGGCAAAGCAGCGCGCGGACTGGAGCGTGCTGGTGGGACCGGAGGAGCTGACTGCCGAAGCCGTGCTGCTGGGCGGGCATGGCGGCATCAACGGCGGGGCGAATCTGAACCCGAAGCTGTATGTGGAGATGTATCAGGCGGCTGCGGCCCAAGATTTGAAGCGCACGCGCGAACTGCATGCCCGGGTGATGCAGCTGGCGGGGAGCATTTATACGGTGGGCAGGCACAAGTCCGCGATCATCAAGGGGATCAAGTGCGGGCTGTCACTGCTCGGCATCTGCGAAGACCACATGGCGGAGCCGTTTCACCGATTCCGTGAGCCGGAGAGGGCGGTGATCCGGGAGAGGCTGGTGGGACTGGGGTTGATCAAGAATTGAAGATTGCCTACGGAACACACAGAATACACGGAAACCCGACCGATTAAGGATCGTTTTTGAACTCTTCTTTTTTAAATTATGAAATCTGTTCTGCTGCTTTGCTTTGCCCTGCTGACCTGTCATCTCTCCGCGCAGATTGCAGGCGGGTTCAGTCCCATTTCACCTACAGACAAGGAGGCGGTGGCAGCGGCGGAGTTTGCCGTGAAGAAACACGATCCGAAGGTGACGCTGCAGAGCATCGCGAGCGGAGAGAGCCAGGTGGTGGCCGGACTGAACTACAAACTGGTGCTGAATGTTATGGATGGCAGCACGGCGAAGCAGGCCGCAGTGGTGGTGTGGCACAAGCTGGACCAGAGCCATGAACTGACCTCATGGGAGTGGCTGAAGTCCAAGGAAGCGCAGGCGGGGGTGCTGAAGTCTGAGTACATCTATGACACGGGGCCGTACCCGTCTGTGCATGCGACGACGATTGTGGAGACACCGACGGGGATGGTTTCGGCGTGGTTTGGCGGGACGGCGGAGAAGAATCCAGATGTGTGCATCTGGGTGTCACGGCTGGTGGATGGGAAGTGGACGGAGAGCGTGGAGACGGCCAATGGCGTGCAGCCAGATGGCAAGCGGCACCCGACGTGGAATCCTGTTTTGTTTCAACCGCGCAACGCACCGCTGATGCTGTTTTACAAGGTGGGTCCGTCTCCGAGCACGTGGTGGGGTGAGCTGAAAACCTCCACGGATGGCGGCAAGACGTGGTCGGCTGCGCAGAAGCTGCCGAAGGGGATCTTTGGCCCGATCAAGAACAAGCCGGTGCAGCTGCCGAATGGCGACATCCTGTGCCCGACGAGCAATGAGACCGACACCAAACCAAGTGCGTGGGCGATCTATTTTGAGCGGACGAGTGATCTGGGCAAAACGTGGCAGCGCACGGAACTGCTGCATGACGGGCTGAAGGTGAGCGCGATCCAGCCGAGCATTCTCTTCCTGGGCGGCGAGAAGATCGAGGCGGTGGGACGCACGCGGCAGGGGAAGGTCTTCCAGATCGCCTCCGATGATCTCGGCAAAACCTGGGGTGAGATTTCGCTGACTGAGCTGCCGAATCCGAACTCGGGGACAGATGCGGTGACGCTGAAGGATGGGAGGCATCTGCTGATCTACAACCACACGGCGAAGGGCCGCAGCCCGCTGAACTTGGCGGTGAGCAAGGATGGCAAGGTGTGGGAAGCGGCACTGGTGCTGGAAGAGGAGCCGAAGAGGGAGTTTAGCTATCCGGCGATCATTCAGACAAGCGACGGGCTGGTGCACATCACCTACACGTGGAAGCGCCAGAAGACGAAGCATGTGGTGATTGATCCGGCCAAGCTGGAGCTGAAGCCGATCGTAAACGGGCAGTGGCCGCAGTGAGCTTTTCCGAACTGTCCGCATGCAGAAGCATCTATTTCATTTCACGGTCCTGGCCACGGTCATCGCGGTCCAAATGACCGCCGCTGCACCTAATGCGGAGCTGGTGAAACAGACTGACCAAGCGTGGGAGGTGACGTGGAACCGCTTCTACCTTCCCAAAGTGCAGACGTTTGGCGATTACCTGAGCAGCTATGAAAAGGGCAAGGAACAGGCACATCTGCCGACGGCTGAGGAGGTGAAACGGCAGTACCCGAACCCGTGTGGCTACAGCACAGGCATGGAGGATGGCGCGATTCTCGGCGGGGCGATGCTCAGCGTGCTGTGCGACCGCTTTGCGGTGACAGGAGACGAGGGACTGCGAGAGAAGGCGGTGGGTGTGTTTGCGGGGCTGAGGCGCTGCGCGACCGTGCATGGGGTGCGTGGCTTTGTGGCCCGCAATGTGTGCCCGGAGGATGGGCGGAGCGTGTATATCAACTCATCGCGAGATCAGGTGACGCACTTTGTGCATGGGCTGTGGCAGTATTACCGCAGCCCGCTGGCGGATGAGACGACGAAGAAGGAGATCCGTGTGGTGCTGGCGGATGCGGCGGAGCGGATGCTTGCTTTTGTGAAGCCGGAAAATGATTTTGATTTCTGCCGTGCGGATGGGACACGCTGCCCGCTGGGCATCTGCCGGATGTGGAATGTGCAGCCGCATGAAGCCGCACGGCTGCCGATGATTTATGCTGCAGCGTGGGATGTGACGCGTGAGGAGCGCTACCACGAAGCCTGGAGGCGCTATGCGGCAGACGCCATCGCGCAATCAGCCGCGCCTGGTGAGAACAAGCCGGCCTATGCGCTGCTGCAGATGCAGTGCTCGCTGGAGGTGCTGCATGAACTGGAACCGGATGCAGCGCTGAAAGGCACGATTCATGAACGGATGGTGCATGTGCGTGAACTGGCGGCGAAACGTTTTGACAGTGTGCGGGCGCAGATTGCCAAGAAGAGCGCGGAAGAAATGCGGATGACCGGACCGGACTGGCGGAAAGTGCCTGAGTGGAAGAACCAGAAGGGCTACCCCAATCCGCAGTGGGGGCCGTTTCGCGAGATCTGGCACATCACGCGTGAAGCCGGGGAATCTGGGCTGATCCTGCTCATGGTTGAGCCCGGCGCTCTCTCCGAAGCGCATCAGACCGCGCTGGCAGGACTGATCCGAGAGTTTGATTATGCGCACAACTCCAGCTGCGGCGTCATTTACCATCTGGCTGCGTACTGGAAGGCGCGCCGCAACCATCTGCTGGCCAACTGATATGACTCCGAACCGGATGAAAGGCCGCCTCTTTGCCACCTGCCTGTCTATGGTGCTGCCGCACGTTTGCATGGCGGACACGGGTGATGTGCGTGACGTGCGCGTGATACGTACCGCCGAACAGGAGCCGCGGGCGGCGCTGCTGGGGCAGCCGAGCCTGGCGCAGTGGAAGGAGAAGCATCTGGTGGCAGCGTATCAGCTGGGCATCGCGGGAAAGACGGACATGGGCAGCATTGATGCGGTGGTGTCCACCGACGACGGGCAGAGCTGGAGCATCCCCAGCACCATCTTTGACAGCACGGAGCGGCATGGGGCCATGCATTTTGGCTACTGCAATGCGGTGCTGTACAAGCCGCCTGGACAAGAGGTGCTGTGGTGCTTTGCGATGAGGTGCCCGCTGAACTATGCGGACAGTGAGGACTCGCACCTGGCCGCAGCGTACAGTGGTGACGGGGGGCGCTCGTGGAATCCGGTGGAACTGGCGATGCATTATACGGGACCACTGGTGATTCTGGGAGAGATCCAGCGCATCGAGGAAGACGGGCACCCGGTGTATGTGATGCCCGCGCACCGCAACACGAAGCGGGCTGATCCGCATGGCACGAGAGAGCATTTTGTGCTGCGTAGCACCAGCCTGATGGACTGGCACTTGGGTGGCTATGTGCCGCTGCCAAAAGGACGCGAGATGTTTCTGCATGAAGGACAGATCGCCGTGATGGATGCAAAGAAGGGGCGGCTGAAGATGGTGATGCGCACCTCGACTGGAGTACCTGAGGGGAAGCTGATGGATGGAGGAGCACTGAATCCGCCACGGGCGTGGTCAAGCACGAGCGAGGATGGCGGGCGCAGCTGGAGCGTGGCGCAAGAAGAGCCGGAGCTGTGGAACACGGTTTCAGAAGCCTGGTATGGCCGCAGCGGTGATGGCAGGCTGCTGTATGTGTACAATGACGGTCCCACCTTCAGCCGAATGGCGCTGCGATACAAGGTGGGCAGCACTGATGGCGCGTGGGGGCCGGAGCGGACCTTCTTTGATGAGAGCATTCACAATTCCTACCCCACACTGATCGAGGTGGGGCCGGGTGAATTTCGTGCGGTGTGGGACAGTGGAGATGCTAAACGCCACCGGCGTGCGATCCGCTTTGGCAAGCTGAGCCTGCCACCCCAGAAACCTGCGGCTCCGTGAGGGGCCGCGTGACACAGCGCCTTTTATTTCGTCTTCTTTTTACAGGCTTCATATGACACACCCTCATTCCATCCTCCGTGCCCTCTTTGTGGCGCCGATCCTAGCCCTGAACGTCTTTGCCGCAGACGATGCGAAACTGGAGATCACTGACTCCACGAAGAAAAAAGCGGCGGCACCAACGATAGCGCTGCCTGCGGATCAAAAGCAGAATGTGATCATCTACAAGGAACCAGGACGCTATGGGGGCTGGCCTGCGAATCATGGGCTGTGGCAGTGGGGGGATGAACTGGTGGTGGGGTTTACCTCCACGTGGTACAAGCAGACGACGACGGATCACCGAATTGACCGCAGCAAGCCGAGCTATGAGATCCAGGCGCGCAGCGTGGATGGAGGCAAGACGTGGAAGACGGAAGAGAACCTGCCTTTTGCAGATCATACCAAGGAGGCGAAGCCCGCACCACTGATGACGCCGTTTGATTTCACCGCGCCTGATTCAGCGCTGATGTTTCGCTTTGGCAGCCTGCATGCGGGGCCCTCGTGGTTTTACACAAGCCTAGACCGCTGCAAGACGTGGCAGGGGCCGTACTCGTTTGCGCTGGAGGGAGTGGACCGCATCTGCACGCGCACGGATTTGATCATTCTGGGCAAGCACGACTGCCTGATGTTTGGGAGCTGTGGCAAGAAGAACGATGGCAAGGAGGGGCGTGTGTTTTGCGCAAGGACGACGGATGGTGGAGTGAGCTGGAAGCTGGTGTCGCTGATCGGGCCGGAGCCGGTGGAGGGCGGGTATGCGATCATGCCGTCGTCTTTGCGGCTGAAGGATGGGACGCTGCTGACGATGATCCGACGGTCTGATCCGAAGCTGTCGGGATTCATCGAGGCGTGGCGCAGTGGGGACATGGGCAAGACGTGGACGATGACCGGCAAGGCGGTGACACGAATCGGGGGGAATCCCCCTGCCCTGGTGCAGCTGCAGGACGGGCGTGTGGCGGTGAGCTATGGCTACCGCCATAAGCCCTCGGGCATGCGGGCATGCATCAGCGCGGATGGAGGAGTGACCTGGGGGCCGGAGATCGTGCTGCGTGATGATGGGTTTGACGGAGATCTGGGGTATCCACGAAGCCTTGTGCGACCGGATGGCAGGGTGCTGACCGTGTACTACTACAACGGCCCCAAGGATGAGGACCGTGCGATCGAGGGCACATTCTGGACAGCACCGCAGCCCTGAGCAGTGAAGCGGCATAGACCGGTTCTCGAAAAGCCTGTCACATTACCCGGCGGCGGAGCGGCCCCACTGGCTGCGTTGGTCGCTTGCCTGTTATTTTCAAATAGCAGGCGGCGCTCCCGCCTTGCCAATGGGGCCGCTGCGCTCGCCGGATCAATCGGACATTCATTTCGAGAACCGGTCTAATCCGTGTGATTTCCGCTAGGAAATCCTGCGCGGGGCGTTGACGAGTGTGCATGAAATTCAGCCGCCTCACGCCCTGCGCCTCCCGAACACTGCCAGCACTCCTCACCTTCACGGCTCTGCTGGTCTGCGGCCACGCTGCGGGCCAGACCAAACCTGCGCCGCCAGCCTTTACGCTGCCCGCCGGGATCAAGATGGAGAAGGACATCTCCTACATCCCGGACGGGGACGAGGCGCAGAAGCTGGATCTCTATCTTCCCGAAAAAGCTGCGGAGAAACCCCTGCCACTGATCGTGCACATTCACGGCGGCGGGTGGATGGGAGGAAGCAAGTTTCCGTGCCCGATGATGGGCATGGTGGTGAAAGGCTATGCGGTGGCGAGCGTGGAGTACCGCTTCAGCCAGAAAGCGAAATTTCCGGCGCAGATCCAGGACTGCCAGGCGGCGATCCGCTGGCTGCGTGCGCATGCACAGCAGTACCACTTTGACACGGAACATGTGGGAGTGGTGGGAGGATCGGCTGGAGGGCATTTGTCATCGCTGGTGGGCACTGCAGGTGGCAAGAATGCCTTTCCAAAGATCGGCGGCAACGAAGAGCAGTCTGATCGAGTGCAGGCGGTGTGCGACATCTTTGGGCCGGCCGATTTCAGCACGGTGGTGCAGCAGGCGACGGAGGATAAAAATGTGAAAAACATTTTTGAGTTTAACACGCCGAAGGACCCGTATTCGGAGCTGATCGGAACGAAGCTGGATGACAAGGAGAAGGCGGATGCGGTGAGCCCGGTGCACTATATCAGCAAGGACAATCCGCCATTTCTGATCCTGCACGGCACGCATGACACGCTGGTGCCCTACGCGCAGAGCGTGGAGTTTGCCGCAGCACTGAAGGCCCTAGGGGTGGAAGCCTGGCTGCAAACGCTGCCGGGCGCGGGTCACGGCGGCCCGGCTTTCAGCAAGCCTGCCATCGTGGTGCTGACGATGAGCTTTTTCGACAAGTACCTCAAGGGAGCGGACGTGCCGATCACGCTGGTGCCAGAGGCGGAGGTGAGCGTGGAGCCACCGAAGCAACGCGTGAAGTAAGCCAGCGAATCGCGCCGCATCCCCCTTTCCAATCTTCAATCCAAGACCGTCCCCATGCTCAAAATCTCCCGCCTCAGTGCTTTCTTTCTGACAACCTTAGCCGCAACTGCTCCAACTGAAGACTGGGGTGCCTACCAGATCGTGCCGGTGAGCGCGCCAGAGTACGTGCTCGAAGCGGTGGGTGGAACCAAGCCGGGAGACCTTGTTTCCATTCAGAAGCCGAAAGGTGAGGCGAACCAGAAATGGCTGATCCAGCCCAAGGGAGAGGGATGGTTTCAACTGATGCCGACATCGCAGCCAGGACTGGTGCTGACTGTGGCGAACGATGGCAAGAAGAACGGGGAGAAAGTCACCGTCGAGCAAGATCGCAAGGCGGACGCGCAGCTGTGGTCGATCACAAAACAGGACAACGGCAGCTACGCGCTGGAGCCCAAGCACGCGCCGGGCATGGGACTGGATCATCTCGGAGGAAAAAAGGAGGCTGGGGCGAAGATCGACCTGTGGAAGCACAATCCGAATGACCAGCATCTGCAATGGCAGATCAAGCCGCTGGCGGGCAGCGCGATCTCCGGAGCGGCGGCGGCCGAAGCTGCGCCCAGCTATGTGCCGCCAGCGATCAGGCCGGAGGACATCCTGCCGGGGACGATCAAGCAGACGCAGTATAACCAGAGCAAGGTGTTTCCAGGCACAGTGAGAGATGTGACGGTCTTTATCCCAGCGCAGTATGACGGCAGCAAGCCTGCGTGTGTGTATGTGAAAACGGATGGCTACAATGTACGTGAGAAGACTTTCATGGAGACGCTGATAGCTACGAAGGAGATGCCGGTGACGATCGGTGTCTTTGTAAAGCCGGGCACTCTGCCTGCGCCGATGAAGGGCACGATGGACCGGCGGAATCGCGATCTGGAGTATGATGGTGTGGGGGATGAGAATGTGCGCTTTCTGAACGACGAGCTGCTGCCGTTTGTGGCGAAGGAATTTGGGCTGAACCTTTCGACGGATGGGAATGACCGGTGCATCTCCGGCGGGAGCAGCGGGGGCATAGCTGCCTTCACGGCGGCGTGGCATCGGCCAGATGCCTTCAGCCGGGTGTATGCGGCGAGCGGGAGCTGGGTGGCCTTTCGTGGCGGGCATGAGTTTCCGACGATGGTGCGCAAGTTTGAAGCGAAGCCGATCCGCTCCTACCTGACGACGGCGACGCATGACATGGAAAACTGCGCGGGTGACTGGTATCTGCTGGATCTGGAGATGGACAAGGCGCTGAAGTTTTCCGGGTATGACTACCAGTTTCGCAGCATCGAAGGACGCCATGTGGCGGGCTATGCGGAGAACTATCTGGAAGCGATGGCTTTCCTCTGGAAGGGCTGGCCGGAGCGTGTGAAGGCGGGACCGAGCGCGCCGAGAGCGCAGGAGGTGATCATTCCCGGCGAGGGATGGGAGCTGCTGGCGGAGGGGTTTAAGAGTACTCGCGGGCCGTCATGCAATGCAGCAGGCGAGGTGTTCTTTGCAGATACGTCGAACAACAAGATCCACCGCATCGGAGTGGATGGGAAGGTGGGCGAGTTCGCCAAGGATGTGAATGCACACTGTGTGAGCGTGGGTGCGGATGGCAAGGTGTACACGATCTCGGAGAAGTCCGGGAAGCTGATGTCTTTTGATGCCTCCGGGGCTGGCAATGTGGTGCTCGAGGACATCCTGGGGCACTCGATCCTGGCGATGCCGAACGGCAATCTGTATGTGACGACCAATGGTGAGAAGCCAAGGGAGGAAGGCACGGTATGGCTGATCAAGGATGGGAAGAAGACGCTGCTGGACAGGGGGATCAAGTTTGCGACGGGCATGGCGTACCGGCCCGACCAGTGGCTGCTGTCTGTGGCTGAAGGGCACTCGAAGTGGGCGTACAGCTACCAGATCAATGAAGACGGCACGCTGAAGAACAAGGAGCGATTTTTCCATCTGCATGTGGCGGACTGGGATGATGATGCGGGACCGGAATGCGTGTGCTATTCGATCGAGGGACGGCAGTTCATTGCAACGAAGAGCGGGGTGCAGATCAGTGCGGATGATGGACCGACGCAGATCATTCTGCCTGTGCCTGACCGCAGCCGTGTGACGGCAGTGGCGATCGGAGGGAAGGACAAGGACACGCTGTATGCCTTCTGCATGAACAAGATCTGGAAGCGCAAGATTTTGCAGCATGCGATGGGGGCGTGGAGCCCGTGGACGAAGATGAACGGGACGAAGCTGTGAGCTGACGATGAAACCTATTTTCCTGACTTTGCTTGTCCTAGTGGCAGCAGCCGTCTCAGCGGAGACGCCCAAGACAGCGATGCTCTCGCCGGATGAGTACGGCATCACCGCACGGACGCCACCTGTGATCAAGGTGGATCCGGGCCCGAGGTATTTTCCAAGACTGCGGACGTGGCAAGGAATACCGAGCATCGAGCGAACGGCGAAGGGCCGCCTGTGGGCCACGTGGTACGCGGGGCCACTGAGCGAAGGGAGCAGCGGGAACTATGCGCTGCTGGTGACGAGCGGTGATGACGGGCTGACGTGGTCGGATCCTGTGGTGGTGTATGATCCCACGACCTTCTTTGACGGCAGCACAGGCGATCCGCATGTGTGGATCGACCCACAAGGGCGGCTGTGGTGGTTTGTGTTTCGGATTCTGAAGGTGAAACATGCGGATGGCATCCGCTCTGAGTGGGGATTTTGCTGTGAGAACCCGGAAGAAGCGATGCCGAAGTGGAATGCGCCGGTGTTTGCGGGCTTTGGGCTGGGGCTGAACAAGCCGACGGTGCTCTCCAACGGCGACTGGCTGCGGCCGATCGACAACAGCCAGGAAATGAAGCAGGGAACGCGCACGCAGTTTTATGTGTCACACGACCAGGGGAAGAGTTTTGAATTTTTCTCGAAGCTAAGCGTGAAGGATGTGTCCTTTGCCGAGCATATGGCGGTGGAGCGCAAGGATGGCAGCCTGCTGATGATGGCGCGGACGACGTATGGGATCGCGAAAGCGGAGTCGTCCGACCATGGCGCGACATGGGTGAACGAGGGGCCTTTCACGAAGGAGCGCGGGGTGAACACGCGCTTCTTTCTGCGCAAGCTGAAGTCGGGCGCGATGCTGATGGTGGTGAATGATGTGCCACGCGGCCGCAACCGGATGACGGCCATGCTCTCCGAGGATGATGGCAAAACATGGCCGCACAAGCTCGTGCTCGATGAGCGTGAGCGGGTGAGCTACCCTGACGGAACCGAAGGCGCGAACGGGTTTATTTATGTGACGTATGATCGCGGGCGCTATGAACTGGGGGAGCAGGAGATCCTCTTTGCGAAGGTCACGGAGGCGGACATCAAGGCCGGAAAGCTGGTGAGCGAGGGCAGCCGACTGAAGCAGATGATCAGCCGTCTGGCGGACGCGCAGGGTGGTGTGCATCACACGCGGGAGCCGCAGCTGATGGAGGAGGCTTTTGAGAAAAATCGAGAGAAAACGAAGCCCTAGCGGGCGGATCACACATGATGACTGACATGAGATACCAAACATCTGCCTGCCTTGCGGCTTTGCTGCTTGTCTCAATCAACGGGCTGGCAGCGGATACGATCACGAACTCCATCGGCATGAAGATGGTGCGCATTGAGGCGGGATCGTTTGTGATGGGGCAGGACGGACCGGCAGCGGACTACAAGATGACGAAGCATCCGGAGAAGTTTGATGATGCGGACTGGGATGAGAAACCAGCGCACAAGGTGGTGATCACGCAGGCATTTCAAATGGGCGTGACCGAGGTGACTGTGGGGCAGTACCGGCAATACGTGCCGGGGTTTCATGCGAAGGAGCCTGATGATGCTGCGGTGAATGGTGTGACGTGGGATGAGGCGGTGAAGTTCTGTGAATGGCTGTCGAAAAAGGAGGGTAAAACCTATCGACTGCCGACGGAGGCGGAGTGGGAATATGCCTGCCGAGCAGGAACGACGACGCTGTTTCATACCGGCGACAGCCTGCCGGATGGCTTTCAGCCGTGGTGGAGCGACATCGGCTATGCGGAGCGCTATTTCACGACTGGCACGATGCCGCCGCCCTACCGCAAAGGGGCGAAGACCGGACTGCGGGTGGCGCAGACGGCGGCGAATGCCTGGGGGCTGCATGACATGCATGGGAATGTGGCGGAATGGTGCCTGGACTGGTACGGGCCGTATGAGGCGGAAGAGCAGAGCGACCCTCTGGGACGGAGTGCGGGGGATTTCCGTGTCTTCCGAGGCGGGCATCATTCCAGCTTTGTGCGCATGCTGCGCTCGGCGAACCGCGCGGCTTGGCTGCCGCAGACTGGCAGCAACCGGGCGGGGTTTCGTGTGGTGATGGGGGAGATGCCTGCGGGCAAGATGCTGCCACCTGCGCCGCCGCCTTTGAATGCGCAGAAGGTGAAGCAGGAAGGGGCGGAGATCACGCCAGCGCCACAGGATGTGCCGGTTTTCATCGGACCGAGGCCGTATGTGAAGATTGATAAGGATTCGTTTGGACCGCTTTTTTTCAGTCACAATCACAGCCCTGGAATCGCGGAGTGTCCAAATGGTGATTTGCTGGCGGTGTGGTACTCATGCGTGGATGAAGGAGGCGCGGAGCTTTGCAATGTGGCGAGCCGTCTGCGGCGCGGTGCCAGTGAATGGGAACCGGCATCGCCCTTCTGGGATGGTGCGGATGTGAACGACCATGGACCGAAAATCTGGTGGGATGGGAAAGCGACTTTGTATCATCTGGTGAAAGGTCGCGATGAAAATCTGGTGCGAACATCAACAGACAACGGCGCAAGCTGGTCAGCGGCTTTTTTACTGGAGCCGGTTGGTGAATTTGGCAATCAGATGATCCGACTCGCAGACGGCACGATGGTGATCACGCATGATTCGAGGCAGTGCAGCCTGGTCTTCAGCCGTGATGAGGGCAAGACGTGGGGCTTTAACGATGTGAAGCAGAGGGCGAGTGATTTCAGGCCGGGTGGCAAGGGCTTCCGCCACCCGGGGATTCATGCGCCGATTGTGCAGCTGAAGGATGGACGGCTGATGGCGTTCAGCAGGAATGATCCGCCTGAAGACCAGGCGAAGTTTGAGCTGAAGACGCCAATCAGCTACAGCAGCGATCTGGGAAAGAGCTGGACCTATGCGGCCAGTGAATTTCCGGCGATCAGCAGCGTGCAGCGTGCGGTGATGATCCGCCTGCAAGAGGGCGGCATTCTTTTGTGCAGCTTCACGGATCAGTGGCGTGACTGGAAGAACCGGAAGGGGATGATGTTTGCCTCCAAGGCAGGTGATTTCGAGGGATACGGGATGTTTGCAGCGGTGTCGTTTGATGAGGGCAAGACGTGGCCTGTGCGACGGCTGATCACGCCCGGAGGAAAAGAGCGGTCTGTGAATGGGATTGACCGGGTGATGTTCACGCTCAGTGACACGATGGCGGAGCCGTGCGGGTATCTTGCCGCGACGCAGACGCGGGATGGGAACATTCAGCTGATCACCAGCAAGAACCACTATGTTTTCAATCTGGCATGGCTGAAGGATGTGCCTAGCCCCCCCCAACATTGAGCGGAGTCATGATTGCAACGCATGGATGCATGCGCAAAAAGCAAACATGGCTTTTTCCGACACCCCCGCAGAACTTCTCAAACGTCTTGTAGATGCACCTGATCATCCGTATCCGCGAGATATCATCCAGGAGATGATTGACAGGCATGAGGAGCTGACGCCGGCCCTGCTGGAAGTGCTGGCTGATGCAGCCCGGCTGCCCGAATATTATCTGGAAGGCGGCAACTGGAAGCTGGTGACATTTGCCTGCTACGTGCTGGCGCAGTTTCGAGTGACAGCAGCCTTCAAGCCGCTATGCACGCTGCTCGCGGGAGAGGAAGACACGATCGACGAGCTCTTTGGAGACATGATCACTGGGGATCTGGGCAACATTCTTGCCAGTGTGTATGACGGTGACGATGCGCCTCTCCGAGCGCTGGTGGAAAACAAGGATGTTTATGAATATGTGCGCGGCAGTGCTGCCGCCCTGTGCTACCAGTGCCTGCTGGTGGAGGGAAAAATCTCCCGCGAAGCTTTGGAGGCGTACGCCACAGAACTGCTTGGCGGCAAGCTGGAGCAAAAGCCGGGCATCTACTGGGACTGCTGGACTGCATTTTGCGCCGATCTTGGCTTTGCCAGCACGGTGCCGCTGATTCAAAAGGCGATCGACAACAAGCTGTGCGATCCATGGTTCTATGGTTTGAAGGAACTCATCCAGTCGGCTGGCAACGGAGGCACTGAAGACTGGAAAAATTTCACGGGACTGATCGATGACACGATTGAGGAGACGTCCTGGTGGGCCACCTGGGAGAAAACCCAAGATGAAGAGGACGAAGATGACGATGACTTTCCAGAGGATTGGGAAGCAGCTCTTCTTGAGAATTATGCGCCGGAGACAACCACGGTCGTGCGCACCGAACCCAAGGTGGGCCGCAACGATCCGTGCCCTTGCGGCTCGGGGAAAAAGTATAAAAAGTGCTGCGGCGCAGTTTAGCTGGGACTGACGCTGAGAGTGCAGCGGCTCAAAGTGGCGACGCATCTGCCATGATCCACGACCATCTTGCTACACTGCTGAAGCGAACCTTTGCCACAGAGTCTCCGCCGCTGATGAGCACTGGCCCGTGAGCCTGGGGAGGCTCAAGGAGGCGCTGGCCAACCGTTACGACTATCCGGTGCTGCACTATTTCAGGGCTTTTGCGCTGCGTGCTCAGGGACAGAAATAATGACGATACAGGACGGCTGCAATAAATGAAGAACCCGGGCGTCTTGATGGCATGAGCCTTTACCGACATCTCATCCTCGCCACGAGCCTGGCACTGACCTGCCATGCACAGAATGAACTGCCGAAAACGGCCAACACTTTTGATGTGGATGGCCACAAGGCCTTTCTCTATGCAGCCCCTGCGTCAGCGCCTGGGAAGCCCTGGGTGTGGTATGCGCCGACTTTGAAAGGGGTCTCTCTGGCGGGACGGAAGATGTATTTTGAGGCGTTCATGAAGGCGGGGATCAGCATCGCGGGATATGATCTGGGAGAGGTGCGGGGCGCGCCGGGAAGCACGGCGAAGTTTTCGCTGTTTTACGAGGAGATGGTGAGGCGTGGATACTCGCCGAAGCCGATCCTGCTAGGACAAAGCCGAGGAGGGATGATGACGCTGGCGTGGGCGTTTCGGAATCCGGACAAGGTGCAGGCATGGGTGGGGATCTATCCGGTGTGCAATCTGGCGAGCTGGCCGCTGAAGAACTCGAAGGCGCAGACACTGGCAGATTTTGGCATGCCGGAAGAAGAGCTGACAGCGAAGCTCAAGGAATTCAATCCGGTGGACAATCTGCAGGGGCTGCTGGCGAACAAGGTGCCGATGTTTGCCGTGCACGGAGATTCGGATGTGGTGGTGCCTCTGGAGCTGAACACCTCGCTCCTGCAGGAGCGGTACAAGGCTGGCGGCGGGCAGATTGAGGTGAAGGTGATTCCTGGCGAAGGGCACAAGGTGGGGCCTTCGTTTTTTGAATGTCCGGAACTGGTGGACTTTGTGCTGAAGCAGGCGACGCCCTGAATTAATCAATGTCACTGAGCGCCCTGCTCGCTGAAGATCAGCTTGTTGCAGAAGGGGTCTGTGAGGGTCATGCAGATGCCGCCCCAGAAGGCTTCTTCAACGTGTGGGCGGTTGTATTTATAGCCTTTGCCAAGGAGCTCTGCGTTCCATGCGCGGAGGTTTTTGCAGCGGACAAAAACGTGGGTGCCGGGTGTGCCGTCGCCATGATGCTCCGAAAGCCGCAGGGACATGCCATGGAGAATGACCCCCATATAAAGAGGCGACGTGGGATCGAAGCGGTGCTCGAACTCCACGGTGCAGCCGAGCCAGCCGCAGTAAAAGTCCCTGGCTTTGTCTTCATCAAAGATGCGCAGAACAGGGATGGTTTGCAGGATTTCAATCATGCGCGCAGCTAACAAGCCGCCATGAGAAAGCAAAGCTGAAAAAGGCTGACGAAAGAAGTCGAAACCATGGCTGTTTTGCTTTTCATCTCTTCATGCTTCGAACCCTTCTTACCCTTGCTGCCTTATTATTACTCACTGCTGCCAATGCCGTGGCCCAGCAGATCATTCTGCTGAAGCTGGATGATGTCATTGCACGAAGGGTGGGGACAAAGCCGGTTTCTGACCGGTGGCTGAGGGTGCATGACTATCTGGTGGCGAATCAGATCAAGGGGTCGTTTGGGATCATCACGGAGTCGCTGGAGAAAGACAATGCGATGTATTTTCAGTGGCTGAAGGATGTGCAGGCGGCGGGGCAGATTGAGTTTTGGATGCATGGTTACCATATGAAAACGGCGAACGAGCCGGGAGAGTTTGAGCATGGGACGGCGGAGGAGCAGCGGGCGATTTTGGCGAAGGGCGAAAAGCTGGCGAAAGAGAAGCTGGGCTTCACGCTGCCTGCCTTTGGCCCGCACTGGAGCGGCACCACCGAGGCCACGGATGAAGCGATGGAACTGGTGCGGGAGGTGACGATCTGGCTGTATGGACCCGAAAAGCCGAAGTACTACAAGCGGCTGAGCATCCCTCGGGTGATGGCACTGGAGAACCCGACGTTTGTGCCGGACCTGGAGAAGTTTAAGACCTTCTATGAGGCGAAGGCGGCGAAGCGTGAAGTGCTGGTGCTGCAAGGACACCCGGACCAGTGGGATGATAAGCGCTGGGTGGGGTTTACCGGGATCATTGAGTTTCTGAAATCGAAGAACGTGCAGTTCATGACGCCCTCTGAGTATCTGAAGAAAACCCAAGCGAAACAGCCATGAGAATTTTTTTACTGGTCGCCGCACTGGCCCTGAACACCATCCACGCGGCAGAGCCGCCCAAGCCGACGCATGCGGATGTGCCGTATGGAGCGCATGCGCATCAGCTGATCGACATTCATGTGCCGCCGAAGGGAGAGGGCCCCTTCCCTGCCCTGATTTGGTTTGGCGGGATCTGGAAGGCATCCAAGCATGCCGTGGATGTGAACCGCTTCTTTCCGCATGGCATCGCGGTAATCGCAGTGGAGGTGCGGACAATGGAGGATGCGACGAAGGACAAGGTGAAGGAGCCGATCTCCTATGTGCTGGAGGACGCGATGAGCGCGGTGAAGTTTGTGGTGGAGAATGCGGAGAGGTGGAAGCTGGATCCGAAGCGGATCGCGCTGGGCGGGGGATCGCAGGGGGCGCTGCCGGCGCTGTATGTGGGGTGCAAGGCCCCAGAACTGGTGACGTGCGTGGCGGCGTACCGCTGCCAACCGACGATCGACCCGAAGCGGATGCAGGAATGGGTGCCGGGTGTGCAGTGGGGCGCACCGGCGCTGGGGTGCAGCTTTGAGGAGTCTTTGAAGCGCCGCAATGAGCTGCTGCCGGTGATTCAGAAGTGGTCGCCAGACTGGCTGCTAAGCAAGAATGCCGCGCCTATGTATTTTGAGAACGAGTGGGGAATGACCAAGCCGGATGACATTGTGGAGACCAAGGTGGACAGCAGCGGGAAGAAGACCGAAGTGCACAAGCCCCTCACACAGAACAACTACGATGTGCACTCGCCGGCGTGGGCCGTCGGATTTCAGAAACTGGCACTTGCGGCAGAGGCCGTCTGCCATGTGAAGTATCCGGGTCATCCGACCGAAGGGTATGACGACATCTGGGATTTTATTGTGAAACAACTAACCTCCAAAACATCCAAACCATGAAGACACTGCTGACCTCCCTGATCTGCCTGATCTCAATCTTCTCCTTTGCCGAAGATGCGCCGCTGGCAGCGGTGCAGGCGGCGGATGATGCGCGTGTGGCCGCAATGAAAGCGCCTGACCGTGAGAAACTGGGCGCCATCTTTTCTGATGAACTGCGCTACGCCCATTCGACGGGTGTGGTGGACACGAAGACGTCGTTTATTGATGTGCTGGTGGCGGGCAAAACGAAGTATCAGGAGATCGACTATGTGGAAAGGAAGTTCACGTTTCCGGTGGCAGGGATCGCGCTGATGACGGGGAGTGCGAAGCTCAAGATCGGGACGGAGGCTGGCACCCTGGAGCCGACGTTGGCCTTTCTGGCAGTGTGGAGGCTTGAGGAAGGCAAGTGGCGGTTTCTGGCGTGGCAGTCGTGCAAGCTGACACCGCCGGGGGCTGCGAAGTAGATTTTTGAAGCAACCCAGGGCGGCGCTCGCTTAGGCTTCCTCATTCGCTCTGCGAGCTTGGGATGTCAGGCTGGTTGCCCTGGGTTATATGCGTCCCTCTTCAGGGCTGGAATGGTGCGGGGTGAGTGGTATTTGCGGAGCGCCGCACAGGGGACTGTGCGGACCACTATGGCTGTCGCACATGCGACGTGCAAAGAGCATAAGGGGATGGCGAATGAGCCAATGCGAGGATGAAAGAGATGAGCGACCTCAATGCGTGGGTGTGGGCTTCGAGTCAAAGATGCGCATACGGGGTTCAAGATTCCACATGTGCTGGCGGATCATTGTGGATAAATGGTGTAGCGGACGGAGCGTTAGGGGCGATTGCCAAGGCCACTGGTCTGAGGTGACTTTAATTTGAAATGAAACTGCTTTTTCTCCTCCCCCTCCTAGCCACTGCCTGCCTGGCGGCTGAACCGCATCTGCCCAAGGGAACGAAGGCGCTGGCCTCGGCAGACCGGAATGGGCGAGGACCGCTGGCACTGGTGAACCTGAACCACCATGTGCTGGGACATGCGAAGGTGTTTGGTGGCAAGGAGGACGATTTGTTTGTGGCTGGCTACGGCGGGCCGCAGGCGGTGCATTTGTTCCGATGGGTGGACACGGCGGAGACGGGAGCACCGGTGTTTGCGCAGCCGGTGGAGGTGAAGTGTGCGTTCAAGGACAAGGGAAGTGTGTTTCAGCGGAAGGATGGCGTGATCATCGGGCTATGGATTGACAAGGACACGCTGGTGACGACGGAGTTTGACCGGGAGAAGGTGGAGTTTCGGGAAACGAAACGCACGAAACTGCCGGGTGCTGTGAAATCGCCAGGGAGCATCGGAGTGCTGGTGAATGCGGATGGCAGCTATGATCTGGCGTTTGAGATGTCGAATGGCGGCAAAGGCGCGGAGGGGAGTCCGAACACGGAGGAGTGGCGTCCCTACAACTCATCGGGTATTGCGGTGGGGGGGCTGCGGTACCGCTATCTGATGGGAGTGACTGCGGACTGGAAGGCGAGGCAGATCACTGAGACAAAGAACGAGGTGTATTTTTCGATGCACGGCATCACAGCAATCAACCTGGGGACTGGCCACGAACGGGATGTGGTGACGGGATCGCGGCAGGGAAACCTGGTGCATTACCACAACCGGACGGCGAACGGTTTTGATCTGGAGAAGAAGCGGCTGATCGCGGGTGAGGATGGGAATGCGCTGCGGCATCCGAGCATCAACCCGAGTGTGAGCGCGTATGGCGGCGGGCTGATCGCGTGTGGGGAGGGATCGCTGTATTTTTACCGGTTCACGGGGAAGTTTACCAAAGCGGGAGCGCCGATTTTTACGGAGCCGGTTTCGGTGCTGCAGGAGCATGCGGACCTATATGCCGGAACACTGCCCAGTCCGACGACGGTGGACTGGGATGGAGACGGGGTGCTGGACATTCTGGCGGGAAATTCGGAAGGGTTTGTGCTGTTCTTTAAAAACACCGGCAGCAATGAGGAACCGAAGTTTCTGCCAGCAACCCGTGTGAAAGCGGGCGGGCGAGAGATCCAGGTGCAGGCGGGCTATGCGGGAAGTCTGCAGGGAGTGCAGGAGGCACGGTGGGGGTATCTCTCGCCCAACGTGATCGACTGGAACGGGGATGCGCTGCCGGATCTGATCACGTGCGACATCACGGGAAACTACCTGATTTATCTCAACCGGGGCAGCAAGACGGAGCCGGAGCTTGAGCCTGCGCATCCGATCTATTGTGATGGCATAGACCTGCATGGCATGTGGCGCTGCCGTGCGGCGCTGGCGAAGATCGGCGGACGCATGGCGCTGGCCATGGTGGAAGGGGATGATCAGTTCCACCTGTACTGGCGGATCGATGACTACAATGTGGAGGATGGCGGGAAGCTGCTGCTGGAGGAAGGGAAGCCCATCGGCGCGAGCGGTGGTGTGGGCGGAATGAGCGGTCGCTGCAAGCTGGACTTCTTTGACTGGAACCAGGATGGGAAGCTCGATTTTGTGATCGGGACGGGGCGTGTGTGTTCCATTCCTGATCGCGAGACGGGATATCCCATGGCTGCGCTGGGGCGGAATCCGGTGGTGGGAGGTCTGGTGGGGAAACTGGTGGATTCAGCGCTGCCAGGAAAGCTGAAGAAGACGCTGGGGACGCCGCTGGTGATGCTGAACACCGGAACGAATGAAGCGATGCGCTTTGCGCGGCCGCTGACGTTTCAAGATGAGGCGGGCCAGGTGGTGCAGCCCGGTGGCGCGCATGAGACAGGCGCTGTGGGCACGATGCTGGGTGGTGATGGGCCAAACCTGCTGATCTGCAATGAGGCGGGAAGGATGTTTCTGCTGCCGGGGAAGAAGCTGCAGACGAAGCCATGAGACATGGCTGACAGCAGTGGGGATGAGAGCTGGTTTTCTGCGGGGGCGACTTTCCAGAGCCGCACTCGGAGAGTGCGGACCACTTCACGCTGGGTGGGCGATAGTGATGGGGGCACGAGAAAGCGCTGGTGGACGGGCCCATTCTTCGCACTGCGTGCTACGAAGGGCTAACGGGCTGTCGCCACCCCCATCCTACGCTCCGGAGTGGGAATGCGCTTTATTTGACGAAGTCGGTGAAGCCGGACTCGGTGCGTTTGAGCTCGGCTTTCATGGCGGTGCGGAGTTCACTGATGCGGCTGGCTTGAGAGGGATCGTTGATGAGGTTTTTGAGTTCTTCGGGATCGTTTTTGAGATCGTAGAGTTCTTCGCCGGAGACACCGTCGAGGTAGTGGACGAGCTTGAACTGATCCTGGACGACGGCGCTGTAAAGGGGGACGCCTTGATGGTTGTCCTGCTTGGCCCCGGTGAGAATGGTCTGGCTGACTTTGGTGCCGTATTCGTTGCCCATGTGCTCGTAGTAGCAGGGGTGCGGCCATGCGGTTTCGGGTTTTTCGAGGAGAGGTATCAGATCGCGGCCGTGAGTCTGCCAGGGGACTTTGACGCCGGTGATGGAGAGGAAGGTGGCGGCGAGATCGGGAGCATTGACGGAGGCGGCGCAGACTTTCCCAGCAGGGAAGCGGGAGGGCATGCTGATGATGAGGGGGGAGCGGTAGTTGGCGTCATAAGGCGCGAGCTTGGTGCGGAAGCCGTGCTCCCCCATGGAGAAGCCCTGGTCGGCGGTGTAGATGATGAGGGTGTTTTCGTACTGCCCAGATTCTTTGAGCGCGGCGATGAGCTGGCCGACGCCTTCATCGATGGCGGGGACGCATTCATTGACCTGTCGGACCCAGTCGTCGAAGCGTTTGCCCCGTTTGCTTTCGCCAAAGGCTTCGCCGCCTTTTCCAGCCATGGGGTGACCGTCGGGGCCTTTGAACCATGCCTGCGTTTTATTGAGGTAGCCGGGCTTGTCTGCGCGTGGGGGGAAGATGTCGGCGGGGACTGGGACTTCGGCATTCTTATATATGCCTTTGTGGCGTTTGGCAGGTGTGGAGGGGCCGTGGACGCTGCCGTAGCAGACCCAGAGGTACCAGGGCTTGGCGGTATCGCGGTTTTTGCCACGGATGTAGTCGAGTGACCACTGGGTGTAGTTGTCGGCAGGATAGCCTTCGATGGTCTGCTCCTTGCCATCGACGCTCATGATCTGCGTTTCGTAGTAAGCGCCGGCGTTTTCGGGATGGAGGGGGCGGTTCCAGACGATCTGATGATCCCAGTCACGCCCCCAACCGGTGTCGGTGCCGGTGTGCCATTTGCCGATCTGTGCGGTGTGGTAGCCCTGCCTGCGCATTTCAGCGGGAATGAAGGGGCACTGTTTGGGATCGTACGTGCTGCCGGGGTACTTTCCCTCCATGGACATGGACTCGATGCCATGCGGGAAGCGCCCGGTAAGCATGGTGGCGCGGGAAGGCATGCACCAGGAGCCGAGATAAGCCGCATGAAAGCGCACACCGTTCTGTGCGAGGGCGTCGATGTTGGGCGTCCTGACCCAGGGCCATGAGCCAGGATAGCAGCCCACGGTCTTGGTGGACTGGTCGTCGGCGTAGATGAAGAGGATGTTGGGGCGCTTTGCCTCGTCAGCAAGAATATGGAGCGCGAACGTGCAAAGCAGTGTGACGATAAAGGCCTTCATGGTGCGCGGTAAACGCAGCTCACGATGGCTTTGTAGCCTCAAATGCTCGCAAAAGGATCAGGCGGCGGTTCCCTGTGAGGGAGGCGGCAGCTTGGCCATGGGCGGACGGGCGACCGCCGTGGGTGGCTTGGCCACAGGCGGTGCCGGAGGTTTGGCAATCGGCTTGGACATGGGAGCCGCCGGCGGTTTGGCCAGAGGCTTGGTCACACCACTGGCTACGGGCTGCACCACAGCGCCAGCGAGAGGCGGAGGCTGCGGCTTGGCCATAGGGAAGGCAGGTGGAGTGACTGCGGGCACCACTGGCGGCTGTGCGACCACAGGTGGAGCAGGCTGCCGGATGATGGAGGAAAGCACGGAGGTAGGCGGCGGGCCTGGAGGCGCGGCTTTAGGAGCATGTGCCTTCTGGATCATGTCCCAGAGCCTGAGCCCGCGAAGCAGCGGATGCCCGCGCAGGGCGGCGAGCACATTGTCCCTGGTGGCAGGCGGCTCGGTGGCGAGCTGCTCGTAGGAGCCCTCGCGCTGGGCGGCGAGCATGCGCCCGAGAGCGGAGAGCACGGCTGCCTCTGTGGCCGGAATGTGATGGAAGGTGTTCTTTGCCTTGAAGGCATTGAGCAGCTCCATGGTAAGCTGGCCGGAGACGGGTGCGATGTCATTGCGAAGCAGCAGGGTGTCGCCAGCGGCCTCCTTGAGCCGCTCTAGCACAGCGATGAAGCTGCCGCGCATGGAATTGCTGGTGACGACGCGGACCTTGCTGCCACCCCACTCGAACCAGCGGTCGGAGCCGTCGAAGTTGTCATAGGTTTTGCGGATGTCGCCGTCGCTGATGGTGACGGGCGGAGCGACCATGAGTTCGATGAGGTCGCGGGTGCGCTCGCCGAGATCGATGGCGCCCGGGGCGTCTGCTTCGGACTTTGCAGCTGTGACGGCTTCCTGGAAGAGGGAGTCCACTTTCTCTGCGAGGCTCTGACGAGGCAGCACCGGGACGACAGGAGCAGGCAATGGTGTCGGCTGAACTGCCGCAGGCACAGGAATGGCGACTGCGACGGGCACTGCTGTGACCTCATTGACCGCAGCCACAGCGACGAGAGGCACCGGAACCTGAGCAGGAGTGACCGGAGGCTGCGGCTGGATGGGCATGGCACTGACAGCAGCCACAATCTCCGGCGGCAGCGCCGAGGACATGGTGCGCATGGCATAGAGCTCTGCGGCAGCGGCGAGCAGATGACGCGGGAAGATGGCACCGCCTGCGGTAAGACGGGCCATGTCTTCCTCCTGCATGGGATGAATGGCGGAGGTGATGCCGTCTTTCTGGCGCTGAGCCACGAGAGCGGGGCTGCCGAGGCGGCAGTCGAGCAGCAGGCGCTTCTGCTCATTGGCGATGGGCAGCATGTCGATGACCGGGAGGCGGAAGCCGAGCGGAGCATTGGAGTCCGGAACGCCCACACGACCACGCAGGGCCTGAGTGAGTGACGCATCCCATGCGGCATAGCGCTCGGCGACCAGACCGATGAGCACCGCCCAGTTCTGGCTCTGATCAATGAGAGCAAAGAGGAGGCGCTGCATTTCATCGAGCTGCGGCTGGGTGACCACGAGATCCAGCTGGTCGAGCACGAGCACGACGGGGGCTCCGGCCTGAGAAGCGAGCTTTCCAAAGAGCTGAATGACGATGCCCATCTCCGCACGCGCCAGGGGCTCGACAACGCCGAGGTATTTGAGCTCGGCCTCGGTCAGATAGGCAGCACCGGAGAGCCACTGTGCGGCGAGGTGCTCCTTGTCGTCTCTGAGGATATTGAGCAGGCAGCGCAGCACACTACGGGGAACCATGGGGTGCTCAGCCTCGAGGAGCTGGACTGCCTGATGGATCATCTCCTTCCGAGTCTCCAGGCTGATGGATGCCCAGGCCTCATGCAGCTGGGGAAAGGTGAAATCCTGCTCCACAACGGGCTTGAGCAGCGCGTAGGCGAGCAGGCGCAGCTGGCTGTAGGGCGCCTCCTTCCCCTCCTTGCTACGGGCGGGATGGCGCAGGCTGCTGACAAAGCGCGAGAGGATGAAATTTTCCAGGGCCTCGGGCTGCAGAGGAGGATTGGGCGCGTAGGCGTAGAAGATGCTGTCCGCACACTCATGGCGGAGCCGGGAGAAGAGGTGGGATTTCCCGGAACCGCCCGCTCCACGCACAAAGCGCACCTGGCTGCGATGCTGCGCACGCACCTGATCGACCACCACACGCAGCGCCCCGAACGGCACCGAGTGGATGTAGGGGACGTCCACAAAAGCGGCGGCGTTCCACAAGTCGTTTTCGCCCACACTTGTGGATGTGAAGGGATTTAGATCAGCATACGGGGACATGGTCTCGGGAGTCGGTTTAAGATTCGGGAGGAAAAAGCACTGGATCAGGAGAGCCAGCACCAGGAGTAGCCGGGAGGACCGAGAGACATCGGAACAAGCAGGGCGCGTTCATGTTCCGGGAGGTCTTGCGGTCGTTCACAAGGTTCTAACAGGAGGCGGCCGTCATTGTAAAGCTTCTCGATAAACCTTCGGAAAACCTGAATGTCAGGCGCACCCCCAAGTTCAGCAGCCCAAGCCTGGTAACGGGCGAAGGTGCTGGGAATAGGGATCATCATGGTGGAGGAGCGGATGCGGTCGAGCTCATACCAAGCCTGCAGATCGGCCTCTGAAGGAATGCAGACAGTGGGAGGTGGGGCAGCGGGTGCAGGCGGTTCATCATCGAGCCAAGCGAGCAAATCTTCCCATGTGGCAGGCTGAGTGCGCGTGCCATTGACCGTCTGGAGGATTTTCTGCAAAGCGGTGCGCTGGGCGGCACTGAGCGACTGAGATGGGCGCGGCCTGTGGGAGTAAACGAGCCGCTTTCCACCCGACTGCACGAAGGCCTCTCCTGAGGCGACGAGTAGGCTCAGAGCCGGCTCAAAGCATGGGCGCAGGCCTGCGGGCAGCTTTGCGCAGAGCTTTGCCGCCTGCTGCTCTTTTGCGGAGGCATGCACCCAGCTTTTCAGAAACGCGGCGGCGGCAGCCTCAGGACTTTGACGGGTGAAGAGCGGCTGCGGCTTTGCAGCGGTGCCTGCGAGGATGCGGGTCAGAGTGCCCGCAGTAGCCAGGGCATCAAGAGCTGCAGCAGTGGCTTTGGAGGAGGCGGCTTTGCCGAGAGCGGGTTTGATCAGCCTGGAGATTTCCGCTGCCTTCAGAGGAAGCGCGCTGCGGGCGAGCGCATCGAGAATGGTGGTTTCGAGCGTCATGAGGGTACTGCGGCGGTGGTTTATTTCTCAAGGTGGCGGTCCAGCCAGCGGGTGACGTCATGCACGACCTCCTCCCGCTGCACATCATGGAGCAGAAGGTGGTAGGAGCGTGTGTACCAGAGAAGCTTTTTGTCGCGGCTGCGCATCTCTGCGAACAGCGACTGGATCTGATCTGCGGAAGACATGACGTCATTAGGCGAGGCCACAAAGAGCACGGGCATCTTCAGACGGTGGGCGGAACCTGCATTGGCATCGAGCATACCGCCGATGGTGGAGAGCAGCCGCAGTGAGAAGGCGCTGACGTGGTGTGGAGTGACGGCCATCTGCCCACCGTGGGTGGAGTGGGAGGTGACCTGAATTTTTGACTCATCCACGCCCGCAAGCTCTCCGAGAGTGTAGCGGGAGCGCGGGGACAGCCTGGCAGCGGTTTCGAGAACGAAGCGCTGAAAACCGGTGAGGGTCATGCGAAGCCCGGCCACGGGGGAAGCGAGGATGATGCCATCGGGATCGGACCTGTTTCCGAGGAGGTTTGCGGCGGTGTGGAGTGCGATGAGGCTGCCAAGGCTCTCGCCATACCAAAAGACTGGTGTGCGGGGGTGCCTGCGCTTTACCAAAGAATGGAAGGTGGCGAGGTCTTTCTGCCAGATTTTAGCACTCTGGATGTCTCCCCGCTCGGCCACGACCGGGTCATTTCCCTGGCCGCGCAGATCGTAGGCATAGACGGTGTAGCCATGCAGGGGGAGCTGCTCTCCGAGATACCAGAAGTCCGACTTGGCCCCGCTGAGGCCATGCACGGCGATGACCACGCCGCGAGGTTTTGTGCCAGCTGGAACGGGCCACACCTTCCACGGCATGGTCTTGCCATCATAGCTGACCCAATCCTCAGCACAGAGAACGCCGCGGCCTGAGGTGATCTTTTTCACCGAGGCGCAGCTGCTCATGACGGCGAGAAGCGTCAGCAGCCATAGTCGCTGGAGCAGGGAGGCGAGCATGGCTTCAGGCTAAAATGTCCAGCGCCGCCTCCACGAAGCGGACCTGCACCTGGATGCGCTTGTCGAGATCAAACTCCGAGGGCGACTCAAAGGTGAGCGTGACAGGGCAGCCACGCACATGAAGCTCAACGGCCTCAGGCATGCCGGGGAGATTGGTGGGCAGGTTGCGGCGTCGGATCACGCCTCTGTCTGCACGACGACCGTCGATGCTTCGGCGTGGATCTGGGGCGATGAGCTTTGCACAGCGCGAGATGATTTGATGCCCTGCGGTCTCGCGCGCGTGATTGAGCTCATAGAGGTAGATGCCCTGGGCATCGTAGTCCTCATGAAGGCAGAGGCCGAAGCGCATGGCACGTCCGGTGATCCACTGCTGCCAGGGGCCGCAGATTTCGTCATCGGAGATGTGAAAGCGGCGGTTGATGTCGAAGCTGCGATGATCCAGCCGTGTGTTTAAGATGAGGCCCATCGGATTAAGGCAGGGAGCGATCAGGAATGAGCCGCACTGGATCTCAGCCACGTGCTTTTCCGCCCAGGCGAGCAGGCCCCAGGCAGAGCCAGCCTCGTCTCCGTGTACGCCAGTGGAAAGATAGATGGCGGGCTCTCCTGCCTGCGCCGCCTTTGACTCAAGAACGATGACGGGCATGTCCTGCACCACGCAGAGGACTTTCACCCTGCAGCCTGCGCTACGTGCGAGCATGCGCCAGCGCTGAATGAGGTGCTGTGCGTCATGCGCACGATGGTTGGGGAGCAGCTTCACGGCGCGCAGCATGGCAGGGCCGGAGCATTCGTCATTCTGAATTCCGCATTCAGTCTTTTTTCTTCTTCGCCTTCCCTTTCTTGGCTGGAGGAGCCTCCTTGGTGCGGCCTTCGTTTTTGGCCACCTCTTCAGGCTCAGGAATACGGCCCTGATCATTCGACTGCTGAATCCATGCCTCAAGAACCGAGCTCAGACGCTCGTGTGCGGCGCGATGCTCGAGCTGATTGGATTTCGCCAGATTGTTGATTTCGTGAGGGTCTTCCTGGAGGTCGTAAAGCTCCTCTGCAGGCATGGTGGGTGCGGCCAGCACGGCCTGGGCGGGAGTGAGCTTGTCCTGGGCGGCGAGTTCTTTGATGAGGTTCCACACCGGATACTGCTTCTCCTTGTAGGCATTGTGCTGGAGGAAGGGACGGTCAGGAGTGAAATTGCGAATGTAGCGGTAGCGGGCATCACGCACGGTGCGGAAGCGGAACACGGTCATGTCGCAGCGGTCGCGGGCACCGAAGACGTACTCGCGGGGTGGTTCAGCATTGGGGCCCATAAAGACCTGGCCCTGCATGCCTTGGGGCTTGGGAATGCCCGCCCAGGCGAGGGTGGTGGCGGTGAGATCGATGGACATGAGGAGGCGGTCGCTGACTTTGCCGGGCTCATAACCTGCGGGCGCAGGAATACCGGAGGGCCAGCTCATGATGAGGGGTGTGTTCAGCCCTTCCTCGTAGCAGAACTGCTTGGCGCGGACATGGGCGGCACCATGATCTCCAAGGAAGCAGATGACGGTGTTTTCCATGAGGCCATCGCGATGAAGGAGCTCCATGACTTTGCCGATTTTGCGATCCAGCTCGGTGGCGGCGTCGAGGTACTGCGCCATGTCATTGCGGGTGACTTCGTGATCGGGGTAGTAGGGTGGGATTTCCACCTTGGCGGGATCCGCGTGGGGTGGGGCGTGGAAGGTGCGGTGGGTTTCCTGGAAATTGAGCTGGGCGTAGAAGGGCTGGTGCTGCTTGAGGTCGTCCCAGCTGGCGGAATCGAAGGGCTTGGTGGGTTCCTGGAAATTCCAGTCGGTCTTGCCAGTGCCTTTGAAGCCGGCTTCGGGTGGCAGGTCTTTGACGTTGGCCGTGAAGTAGCCGGCCTCGCGCATGCGCTCGCTGATGACCTTCACGCCAGCGGGCAGGGTAAAGCCGTCATCGCGATGGGAGCGGTGATTGTGTGCGCCGATGGTGGTCTGATACATGCCGGTATTGAATGCCGAGCGGCTGGCGGAGCAGACGGGGGCAGTGGTGTAGTAGCGGGTGAAGCGCATGCCTTTGGCAGCGAGGGCATCGAGCACGGGGGAGGAGACTTCCTTGGTGCCGTAGCAGCCGAGATGCGGGCCAAAGTCCTCGGCGATGAGCCAGAGGATGTTGGGGCGCTTTTCCTGGGCGTGGAGGATGGAAGCCACGCAGAGGCTGAGAACAAGAAGAAAACGAATCATGCGCACAACATGACGAAAAATGCCGCATGGACGCAAGAAAGTATTTGTAGCGAACGCCTGATCGTCGTCTGCCGAGGCGAACCCTTATTTCATCGTCTTCTGCGCCGTGGAGATGATGCGTTCCTCAAGGGTCTCCGCGAATTTGTCGGGATGCAGCGGGTTGGACCAGTACATGAGCGAACGAAAGGCCTCATAGCCACCTTCCAGCAGAACGCGCCTGCTCGGAATGTAGGCGAGGATGTCATTGCTATAGCCTGCGACCCACAAGGCTCCCGGCCCAGTGAATTCGCGCTTCAGGCGCAGGGAATAATCCACGCAGGTCTCACCGCTGAGCGCCACGAAGGTGAGATCACGGCCAAAGTGCACCACCTGAAGGGGGTAGTCGTAGTGGTCGCGGAGTCCGGTGTGCTTGATGGCATACAAGCGCTTTTCATCCCATTTGCGCTGATAGACCTCGTAGCTTTTTTCATAGCCTTCGCCTGTGCTCAGCCGTTTTTCGATCTGGTCTGCCGTGGGGATGGACTGGTAATCAAGACGCGTCGTCTGCCAGTCAATGCGCAGCGGGCCGTGGATCGGTTTCGGCTTTGCATCCAGCGCTGCCTCCACCGCCGTGGCGAGGTTTTGGCCGTGGCGGAGGCTGAAGATGGGACTGAAACGGGGATAGGCATTCTGATCGCCACCGCAGCCCATCATGAACAAGGCGATGGCGCCTGGGTGCGCCTCTTCGATCAACTGCTGGGCATGACCTGCATAGTCACCGTGCCATTGCTTGATGCTCATGGAGGTATTGTGGCAGGCGTAGCCAAAGACGATGGCGCTCAGCTTGCCTGCGGTGGTTTGGACGGTAAGCACCGGCACATCATGATCCACCACGCCCTCGGGATTCGGGCTGTTCAAGTAGGGATCGCCCGAAGGCTTGTCGTTTTTCAGCCTGCGGTTCATGGCAAAGCCGCAGCGCGCGTGACCATAACTGACCGTCGCGGGCTCCACCTGCTGCAATGACTCGCCGATGATGCCGACGATTTTGTCCTTCAGCCATGCGTTGTAGCGGAGGCAGCGCTCCTTGCGGAGGAGGTCGGTGAAGCTCATGAACTCCAGCTCCGTGTAGCGCAGCTCCGGGCCACAATGAGTGTGTGAGCAGTTCAATAGAAGCGCCTTCTCTGGCAGACTGAACTTGGTCTTTACGGCCTCAGCCACGGCGTCTCGGAGCTGAGCTGTCACCTCGACGAGATCCAGCGTGACCATGACGAAGCGCTGCCCCTGCGCGTCCTGGAGCGCGAGCGCCTTTGCGTTGAGTTCCATTGCTGTGCCTTCTGCTGGAACCTCGCGGTTCGCGAAACCGGCGAGATACATGGGCTCTGTGGGTGTGATGATCGTGCTGGCGGCTGCGGCTTTCCATTCGGGTGTCTGTGCTGAGGTCTGCAGAAAGGATGCGAAGGCTAAGGCCAGGAGAGGGAAAACTGTATTCATGATCGGACTCATACGCGCCGACGAGTCCGGATATGCCAAGCTGATGTTTTGAAGGACCTTGAATCCCTTCTTCTTTCTGTGAGAGCCCTGCTGGGGACGGCAGATTTGAGAAGCATGGCTCGCCTGGGACGCCACGTGTGAGCTGGAATCACCTCACGGAGTTAGATGGCTCCTTTGCCTGCGCATTCATGAAGGTGCGGAGCGGCTGGAGATTGCGGAGCGCCGCACAGGGGACTGTGCGGACCACTCTGCTGCCACACGCGCGGTGCGTTCGAAGTTTTCCACCTTTTGCCAGACTACGTAATCTCTATTTTAGTCCTGTTTATGGCATTGTGAAGCCGGCGCCTGGCTGAACCCTCACTCCCGCTTGCTCAGGAGGTACTTGAGCAGCTCGAGAGCCTTGCGCTCGGGCATGGATTCGAGGAGGCCGGGGGGCATGAGGGAGACGGGCATCTTCTGGCGGTCTTTGAGATCGGCTTTGGAGATGATGACGGATTCCGTGACGGCGCGGGCGGTGATGGCGGTGTCTGTTTCTTGCTCGATGACGCCGGAGATGACGGTGCCGTCTTTTTTGGTGAGGACGTGAAGCTGGAAGTTGTCGCCGACGACGGCGTTGGGATCGATGATGTTTTCGAGGAAGTAGTCGAGGCCGTTGCGCCAGGAGCCTGCGAGGTCGGGGCCGAGCCTGCCGCCGACGCCGCCCATGGCGTGGCAGACGGCGCAGACTTGCTTGAAGGTTTCCTCGCCGGACTTCGCGTTGAAGGCCCACAGGGGTGCGGACTGGTAGGCTTTCTTGAGTTTGGCGATGCTGGCTTTGGCGGCTTCGCTAGAGTCATTGACCTTGCCCCAGGTGGCATCGAGGAGGGTGTTGATCTCGGTGTTGTTCAGGCTGCGCATCTGGCGGATTTGCAGTGAGCTGAGGTATTTCTTGTCGAAAGTGCCGGACTTCACGGCGGCGAGGAGAGGCAGGGCGAGCTCTGCGCGGCTGGTGAGGGTGCCGAGGGCGGCGGCGCGATCGGTGTCGTTGAGTTGGGTGAAGCGGGTGATGAGTGCCGTGGCTGTGGCGGGATCGCTGGAGCGTGAGAGGAGAGGGATGACGGCGCTGGTGAAGTCGGGGTGATCGAGGAGCCTGGCGAAGATGGGCGTGGCTTCGGGATCATTGACGCGCTTGAGGAGATCGAAGGCGCTGCGGCGCTGGGGGAGAGGCTGTGCGGTGTTGGAGAGAATGTCGCGCATCTTGGCGAGGACGGCTTTGTCTCCGAACAAGGCGGAGAGCTGGTCTGTGGTGGCACCGGGAAACTTGGTCTGCAGTTGAGGCCAAGCTTTGGGCATTGCTGCTTTGGCTTCGTCCTTCATGCCAAAGGCGAGGATTTTGAGATCGCGCTCGGTTTGGATGGTGGGGATGAGGGCTTCGCGACCGGTGGCAGTTGTGGAGGCATACCAGCGGATGGAATCGGCGAGGGATGGAAGAGGTGTTTTGGCAGCAAGTGCGAGGCCGCGGGGCCAGTCTTCGGCGATGACGCGGGCGAGGCCGAACCAGATCATCTTCGGAAGGAAGCGGTCGTCTTTGTCCTCGGCGTGCATGGCGAGTGCGGAGGAGACTTCCCAGACGGTCTTGGCATCGAGATTTGGAAGCGCGGAGGCGAGGGCGAGTCGGACGGTGGGAGAGGGGTCGGATTGGGAGAGCTTGAGAAGAGTGGCGGAGGTGAGCTTGGATTTGCCGGGCTCTTCGGTGGCGAGCTGGATGGCCCAGGAGCGGACGATGTCGTTTGGGTGCTCCACGCTTTGCTGTGCTATCGGCGCATCAAACTGGTTTTGAGATGCGAGCGTCCACAATTCACGCAGCCAAACAAGATCGCCCTTGTGCTCTGAGTCATAAATTTTGGTTACATCTGCAGCCGTTGTTTCCTGAAGCCTTTTGCGAGCCATTCGTGCCTCCCAATCGGTTCCCATCAGTTGCAATTCCACAAGCTGCGAACCGCTCATTCTTCCCAAATCCACCTTCACCGGCTTGTAGGTTTCCTTCCATGAGATGCGGTAGATGCGGCCGTTGGAGCGGTCCCATTTTTCGTCTTCGGGGTTGTGACAGTGCTGGGTGTCGGTCCAGTCAATGACATAGACGGCGCCGTCGGGGCCGGTTTGGAGATCGACGGGGATGTAGTCGGGGGCGGGGCTGTAGAGGAGATCGTAGCCCGCGTGGAAGGTCTCGTAACCGCTGCCGGTGCGGACCATGTGCTGCTGATTGATCTGATGGCCGTGGAGGTTGTGGGTGAAGAGGTGGTCGCGGTAGATGGCGGGCCAGTTGTCGCCGTTGTAGATGAGGGTGCCGACGTGGGAGTGGCCGCCATATACGGCGGTGGTACCGGGCTTGCCTGCACCGCCTTCACCGCTGTCGTAACGGGCGGAGGCGGGGAGGTAGTTTTGGAGATCGGGTGCGAAGTCCGGGGCGGTGGCGGAGATGAAAGGGGCGTATTTGCTATTCGCCTGATTCCAGAAGTGGCCGTTGCGAATGGCATGGGTGGTGCCACCCTTGCCCCAGAAGCTGCGGCAGTGGGTCATGAAGAAGTGGCCGTTGCTGTTGTAGTCGAGGCCCCATTGGTTGCTGCCGCCGTGGCAGAAGATCTCGAAGACGTGGCGGACGGGGTGGTAGCGCCACACGCCGGCGTTGAGGGTGGTGCGCTGGTCGTCGGGTGTGCCAGGCTTGCCGATGAGGGACTGGGTGAAGACGCCTTGATTGCCGTAGAGCCAGCCGTCCGGGCCCCAGGTGAAGCTGTTGAGGGTTTCGTGGGTGTCCTGATAGCCCCAGCCGTCGAGGAGGATGTGGGCGGTGAAGTTGAGGCCGGGAGCGAGCGGGGGGGCAGATGGGAGATGGGAGATCGCAGATGGGGCCTGTTTTTGAGCCCCATCTGTCGGCAACGCATCAGGCTTGTCATCCTTGTCAGCATCCGGGATGAAGATCAAATAAGGGGCAGCGCCGACCCAGACACCGCCGAAGCCGACTTCGATGCCGCTGACGAGGTTGAGGCCTTCGCAGAAGACTTTTTTGGTTTCGAAGGAGCCATCGCCATCGGAGTCTTCGAAGATGCTGATACGGTCTTTCCCCTGCCCTTCGGGCTGGCGGTTGGGATAACTAAAGGCTTCTGCCACCCACATGCGGCCGCGTTCATCGAAGCAGAAGGCGATGGGCTGGCGCACGTGCGGCTCTGCAGCGATCAGCTCGACCTGGAAACCGTCCTGCAATTTCATACCAGCGACGAGTTTCTGTGCAGCTTCGTTTTGCACAGCCGTTGGCTTGGCGGGATTGGGCAGGAGGTGCCAGAGGACGGGGCTTTCATCGACGCGTTTGGTGCGGTCTGCGCTAATGCTCAAGGAAGCGGCTGCGAAGACGGGTCTTTGATCATGGAAGACGAAGTCGTCGAAGTTGATGTGGCCCCATCCGGCTTTGGACTGGTCGATGATGCGGATGAAGATGCGTTTGCCGACGACGGCTTCCAGATTCACGGCGACGCGTTTCATATTTTCCTGCTGAGCGGAGCTGCTGCTCTGGATGATTTTGCCGGTGGCTTCTTCGACGACCTCGACGCGCTCGGTGTTTGCATCCGGGGCGGCACCGATGAGGAAGCTGGCCCAGGGATGCGTGGCGATGAAGCTAGTGGAGGTGAGAGTGCCGGTGCCTTTGTCGCCGCTGCGCTCGTAGCCGCCGAGCCAGAACTTGCCAGCGTGCTGGGAGTTGCCACGTTTGCGGATGGCGACGGCGTCGCCTTCGACGGGCTGCTTTTCCCATGCGTCTCCTTCGACTTTCCAGCCTGCGAGGGTGCCGGTTTCGAAGCCGAGGTTGAGCTCGGTGGGTGGTGGGATGGAGGGGGCGTCAGAGCTCAGATTGCGGGCAAGAGTGCCCGCATCACTTCTCTGCGGAAGCGCGGTTTTGCCGAGATGGGTGAGCTGGATGTTGCGGAACTGGATTTTGGCGGGGCCGGGTCCGCTGTGGAGCTGGAAGGCGATCTTGCCACTCCATTCGGCGGCTTTGGCCTCGTGGTCGTCGAGGACGCTCATGAGGACGTCATTGACGCGGACTTCCACATGGGAGGCGGTGGCGGTGATCTGGTATTTGTTCCAGTCGCCGGGTTTGATGACGGTGGCGAGGCTCTTGGGCTCCGCGAAGACATCTGACCAGCGGCGACCATCTGGCGCGATGCTGACGCGTGAGCCGCGTTCGACCAGCAGAGCACGGCCGTGCTCGTCGTAGATGCGGCCGAGCCAGACTGCGCCCTGATCAAGATCGGCCTGATAGCCACTGGCGTGGCCTTCGGGACTCTGCTGGCAGCGGTACTGGATGCCGGAGTTGGCACTGGGGCCGCCTGTGATGCGGAACTCGACGGTGAGATCGAAGTCGTGGACCTCGCCGTCCCAGAAGATCCATTCGTTGCCTTTGAGCTGCTGACTCGCTGGGATTTCGCCTGTTACCGCGCCGTCTTCCACACGCCAGTGTTCAGGTTTGCCAGACCAGTGGGTGAGCGTCTTGCCGTCGAAAATCGATTCAGCGTGAAGCAGCGACGCGACGAGCAAGAGGGCGCAGAGAAGTTTCATGGCGGTTGGAGCGGGTTGGCAACCCTACTCCATACAGCCGATGTCACCCGCATAAAGCAGACATGATTTTGGCTGAATCGGACGTGGATGTCATTTCTTCAACACTCCGGCTACGAAGGTAGCGAGAGCCTTCGTCGCGGGATCGTCGGGCAGGCCGAGGTCGTCGTTGAGCTTCACATGGCTGGTGTCCTTGGCACCGAAGACGGTGGTGGGGACTCCAGCTTCTTTGAGGCTGTTGCCCAAGCGTGCGGCTTGGGCGCTGGTGTCTGGATGAGCGGAAACGTGCAGGATGAGAAAGGGCGGGATGCCTTTGCCTTTGGCGATGTGGGTGACGGCGGAGAAGTCGATGTGTTTTTCAGCAGTGCCGCCGAATTTTTCACGATGGCCGTTCACGCGTGGGGGCAGATGGTGAACGCGGAGACGTGTCTCAGCCGTCTCGATGATGGCGGGGACGTCGTAGGTGTCTCCGTCCACGGGTACGCAGCCGATGAGGCATTCGAAGCTGGCGCCTTCGGCCTTGAGGTAGCGGTCGTCCGTACAGATCAGCGCGGCGAGTTCTGCACCAGCGGAGTGACCGCCAACAAGGACGCGCCTTGGGTCGCCGCCGTATTCGGCGATGTGTTTTTCCATCCAGCCAAAGGCTTTTGCCACGTCACGAGTGAGCGTGCCCATGTCCACCTCCGGGAGGAGGCGGTAGTTGGTGGAGACAAAGACGAAGCCCTTGTTCATGAACCACTGCGGCTTGAGTTTGACGTCCGTTTTGTCGCCCTGAGTCCAGCCACCACCGTGGATCCAGAAGACGACGGGGAGGTTTTTGGCATTCGGAGGTGAATAGATGTCGAGCACATGGCGTGCGTGGCCGTTTTCGACATAGGGGATGCCGGACTTCACGCTCTGGGAGAACGCAGTGGCGGCAAAGGCGAGTGTGGCGAGCAGGATGGATTTCATGATGGAGACCTATACGACGCCGCTCCGATTTATTTCCGAACTGGGAGATACTTTGCCAGATCGCGCATGGCGATGACTTTGCAGCCGGACTCATTGAGGTGCTGCATGTAGGCTTCGAATTTGGCGGGGTCGGTGTTGACCCAGGGGTGCTTGATGTCCGGGACACCGTGAAAGGTCATGACGGCGACTTTGCCATCCTTGGCCTGAGCGACAGCTGCTTTGAATTGTTCCAGGGTACTGTCTGGCTTGCCATCGAAAACCTGGGGCATGGTGAGAAGATCGTCTTTGGTGGGATCAAAGGCCTGAGCGCCGCCGGCACGGGCAAACTGGTAGCCGCGCTCGCGCAGGAGCTTCACAGCGGCTTCGCTGGTTTGATAGCCGGGGTAGCAGAAGCTCACGGGCCGTGGGATGCCGTATGTGGCGCACTGCTGCTCGATGAACTCCACATCGGCGGCGAGCTGCTCAGGCCTCTGCTTTGACACGCCGGCGTGTTTGCGAGTGTGATTACCGATTTCGAAGCCGTCGATGTCGAGGGCTTTGATCTGATCCCAGGTCATGTAGTGCTCCTTGTCCACGAGGAACTCGAAGCCTTCGGTGATGAAGAAGGTGGCACCGAAGCCGTGCTTTTTGAGCAGAGGGGCGACGAAGGTGGCGTGGCTGGCCACAGAGTCGTCAAAGGTGAGGACTACGAGTCGCTGAGGGACGGGCTCGATGGCGATGGAGCGCCAGGCGAAGGCAGTGGTGAGAAGGAGAGCAGCGAGGGCGATGCGGGCGGGTTTCATGGATGATCACTTCACTTTCCAGATTTTCACATCATCGATCCACACCGTGCTGGGCACGAGGAAGCTGAACCAGCGCTTCATGGGGTGGGCATAGCCTTCCGAGTGGTGGCTGGCGAGGACTTTGCCATCGAGACTGAGGCGCATTTCGTCGCCCTCAGTGACGAGTACGAGCTCATGCCACTCTGTGTCAGCTTTCCATGGAACGACGATCTTTTTGGAATTGAGCAATGCCTCGAGGTCGGCGGGCAGCTTTTCTTTGCGCGCGAGGTAGTCATCGCGCTTCTTTTTGACCTCGAGATTCATCACACCGGTTTTGTGGTCGATGAGGGTGATGCTGGTCTGGCTGAGGATGCCATAGCAAAGATGCCCGGCGTGCACGCCTTTCAGCTCGCGGTCCACAAAGCCGAGCTGGAGCGACTCTGCCGGGTGGAGGCCAGGAAAGCGGAAGCGAACCACGGCGCCGCCGTCTGTGAAGCCAGCCTCGTGGTGGATGTGGGCCGCGTGATTGGCCTCTTTGGTGGCGCTGGCGATTTTCAAGATGCCGCCGTCGAGATCGGCCATCTTGATCTGAGGCACGCGGTCTGCCGTGGCGCTGTTCCAGCCGTTGCCAATGGCTTTGGCGAGGTTGCCGTCCTCTTCGCGCTCAAAGGCATCGTGAAAGATCATCTGGCCTTTTTCATGCAGCCAAGCGGCATCGTTGCGCGGTGGTGAGGCGGAGTCGGCGGACGATGCTGCCAGCGGTGCAAGCAGCAGGGTGGTGAATAGAAATGTTTTCATGGTCATGGGTGGCGGGACGGCAATGCGGCAACACCTATCGCCAGCGGAGTACTGCGGAATGAATTCCGCGCTCCTACGGTCAGGGCTTGAACATGGCAATCTCTTTTGCGGTGGCGACGTCCCAGGCGCGGAGGTTGCCGTCCTGATCTCCGCCGAGCACCAGATCGCCCAGCTTTGTGGTGGCGAGTGATTGCAGGAAGGATGTGCTGCCTGTGATCTTTTTCACCTCGCCGCCGTCGCTGGTGATGAGACGAAGCTTGCTGTCTCCGGCGCTGGTGGCGATCTGATCTGCGGCACCGAGGTAGTGGATGCCGGTGACTTCCTTGTCCCAGCCATCGACGCTTTTGCGACGGTCGCCGGTGGTCCAGTCCCAGACTTTGACGACATTGTCCGCACCGCTGCTGGCCAGCAGGCGGCCGTCGGCACGCCATGAAACGCCGAGGACGTGGTGGGTGTGGCCTTCGAAAACCTTCACGACTTTGCCGGTGCTGAGGTCTGTGATGCGCAATGCCTTGTCGGCACCACCTGAGGCGAGGAGTTTGCCATCGGGAGAGAAATCGAGCGCCAGCACGCTGTCGAGGTGACGCTCTGCGTAGGTTTTGGTCAGCTTGCCGGTGGCGACTTCCCACAAGGTGATGTCGCCGCTGCGAGAGGGCTCTCCGCTGCCGATGGCGAGCGTTTTGCCATCCGGACTGAAGGAGAGGCTGTTGGCGCGATCGGTGATGGGGGATGTACCATCGCCGGTGCCCAGGGTGCGTTCGAGAGTCCACGTGGCACTTGTGCTGCCTGGAGCGATGGGTTTGCCGTTCACGGTGCTCCAGGCGAGCGGCGGACCGCTTTCCTGCTCGGCGATGAGTTCGAGGCCATTGGCGGAGAATTGGAGGGATTTGGGCTTTTTCAGGGCCGGGGCTGTCTTGGCCAGGAGGTCGCGTTCTGCCTTGGCCTTCTCGGCCTCTTTTTTCACCACCTCAAGGCGTGCCTTGGCATCGACCACGGCCTGCTTGGCCTTCTTTTCATTTTCGGTGACGAGGGTGATTTCATTGGCCGTGTCCGTGATGGCGGCTTCGGCCCGAGTCAGAGCCTCTTGGGCGAGCTTGAGGTCGGAGGCTGCTTTAGTGGCTTTCTCCTGGGCCTCAGTGTTCTTTTTGGCGAGGGCTGCATCCGGCTTGTCGGCGGGGACTTTGGCCACCTGCGCCGCCAGCTCTGCAGCCGCTTTTTCTGCGGCGGTCTTGGCGTCCTCCTTGGGCTTGATGTCTTTCTTTTTGTCTTCGAGAGCCTTTTTGGCAAGCTCTGCGAGCTCGTTGGCCTTTTTGAGCCGATTGGCCTGTTCGGTGGCGTCGGCTTCGGCTTTTTTGATGGCCTCGTTTTGATACGTCACCTCAAGTGCCGCACGGACGGAGGAGAGATCTCGCTGAGCCAGTGACTGCTCGGCAGCGAGGTCGGACTTGATGTGAGCGACCGGCTTGCCGCCGGCTGTCTCGGTCAGCTTGATGGAATTGTCGGCCTCCTGAGTGGCGGTGAACTTGGTGGATGGTGCGAGTGCAGGAGAGGCTGGGATGGTGCGCTTCCAGAGCTTGACCTCGCGGAAGCTGCCGGTGGCCAAGCGTGTGCCATCGGGACTGAAGGCCACGGCTTGCACGAGATCGCGATGAGCGACGCCGGGCTGCTTGTAGAGGCCGGACTTCCGCAGAGCTTCATCCGTGAGCTTGGTGACAAGGCTCTGTGTGGGCAGGTGGTAGATGCTGATCTGATTGGCACGCGCTGCCGCGGCAAAATCTCCCTGGGGGGTGACGGCGACTGCGTAGATGGGCTGCAATCCGGCTGGCAGCGGCTCCCAGGTGATGACCTGCACTTTTTTGGGCGATGCCTTGGCACCTTGATCAATCCATGACTTCAGGAGCACGAGCTGATCGGGAGTGAGGTTTACTGCGCCCACTTTGTTGCCCTTGGGCGGCATCTCAGAGTCCCAGGAATGCGCGGCGGCCTGATAGATGATGCTGTCAGCGCCTTTGCCGGGAAGAATGCCTTTGTCGCTCTCGCCGCCCTTCACCATGAGCTCGGGTGTCTCCATGTTGAGCCCGCCTTTGGTGGTGGTCTTGTTGTGGCAGGCGATGCAGTTGTCCTTCAGGAAGGGACGAACCTGCTGGTCGTAGTCGATGGTGGCGGGAGCCGCCGCAATGACCAATGATGCAGGCCAGAGGATGAATGGAACGATGAGTCTCATTTTTTAGCCGCCTCCTTCACGCGGATGCGGATGGGGTTGGAACAGACGATGAAGGTGGCCTCTTTGGGGGCAGCCTTGGCTGTGAGATCTTTGACAAGCTTGTCGGCGGCGGCTTTGGCGGTGTCGGCATTCTTGAGCGCGGATGTGGCAGACTTGACCAGCTCGTCTTTCTTGGGTGTCGGGTCTGCTTTGGCGGTGTCGAGCTGCTTTTTGGCTTCAGTCTGGGCTTCAGCCGCTTTTTTGGCGTCTGCTTCGGCGGATGTGAGCTCTTCGAGGCCGCGACGGACTTTCATTTTAGCGGGGCCTTGCAGGATGCAGCCGTAGTCTCCGGGGGCTAGCTTGAGGGCTTTGACATCGAGCGTCAGTTTGCCAGCGACGGCTTTGGCGGGGATGTCGGCATCGGGTGCTTTAGCGGCGTCGATGAGACCGAGGACCTTGAGTTTGAGCGCGTCGGTGAAATCGGCATGTCGAGTGACTTTGAGGGTGATTTCGAGCCTGGCATCTGCGGCGACTTCGAAGATGTCCGTCTTTTCGGTCTGCACGAGTGCGGGAGAAGCCTGAGTGCTGACGCCAAGAGCAGGTGAGCCTGCGGTGCGGTAGAGGATGTTTTCCCGGGCGGCATCTGGCACGGCGTAGTTCACGTAGCGGCTCTGAGAGATGCTCGAGAGAGCACTGGCACCTGCAGGAGCATCTGCCGCAGCCTGGAAGGCGATGTAGCCCAGGGACTGCCCCTTGCCGATGAAGCCGCCGAGGCAGGTGACGCCTGCGGGCAGCTTGTCGGCTTTCAGCTCAAGCGGCTCGCTGAGCGTGTTGCGATTGGGGGCGATGATTTCCAAAGCGGCGATGCCACCACGCAGGACATTGCTGCCGCCGATCTCTCCGCCTTTGGTTTTGGCACCGGGCAGGACCGCATTAAGGGCGATGAGGGGAGCGGGCTTTGGCGACTCTTTCAAGACTCGAAGCTCGAACGGCAGCGTGGTCTGAAAGTTGTCGCTGAGCGTGAGGCGGAAGATGCCGTCTGCCTTGGCCTCGTAGGCATAGGAGGGGTCGCGGCTGGGGAGATTGATGGTGGGTGCGGGAACGATGGCGGGAGCATCTGCGACCTCGGCCTGTGCTTTGAGCGTTTCCTTGCCCTCTGCATCTTTGGAGAGGTTTTCGATGACCAGGTGAGGATCGGTGGAAAAGCCCAACTGATGGGAGTGCAGCTCAATGATGAATTTTTCGCCAGCTTTGAAGGCGAGATCAAAGGTGTGAGGCAGGCCTAGGGGCAAGAAGGAGTCCCGGATCGTCTGCCCGATCTGGATGGAGCGCGCCGGGCCTGGCTTGGCGGCCACTGGAGCCGGAAGTGCTGATGGAGAAAGGGTGATGCGGTAGCCGAAGTCATCTCCGGAGCGATACATGAGTTCATTGAACCGCAGACGATAAGTGGCGTCTGCCTGAGCGGTGAACTGGAGGACTCCTGCACGCATGTGCGCCAGCTCGCGTCCATTGGGGGCGCTCAGCAGCCCGAGCAGCTCTGTGCGCGTGTCAAAATGCGGACCGTCAAAGGTGGCGGTCAGATGCTGGCCCTTTTTCAAATCGATCGTAAACCAGTGTGGGGAGGTTGATTTGAAGCAGCCCTCAATGACGGAATTGAGCGATACTTTGACGGCCTTGTCCGGCTTGATGTTGGTGCCTGGGGAGACGACGGCATCGAGTGCGCTGACTTCGAACACGCGTGGATTGGAGACGCCGTAGCGGCCGACGAAGCGGCAGTCGTAGAGGGCGGGCTTGATGTCTGCGGGCAGTGCGATGCTGAAGACGTTTGGCTTGATGCTCTTGAGCGGGATGAGGCGGTCATTCAGCAGAAGAGACAAGGGGCCTTCGAGGTCCGCACCGCGCAGGGTGAATTCGAGGGTGGAGCCAGGCTTGCCGCCCAGAGGTGAAACCGATGTCAGCGTGGGAGACGGAAAGGTAGCCTGGGAGAAGGCTGGGGCGGCGAAGGCCAGCAGTACTGAAAATTGGAAACTGAGAACTGAGAACTGAAAATGGGGAAGAGGCATGACGCGGGCGCTTAGTGATTGAACAGAAACTCCTTGGTGTTCAGCAGCGCCCAGAGGATGTCCTCATAGGCCTCTTTTTTGCCTTTGAAGGCTTCGTCGCCGGTTTTGCCTGCGGTTTTCTTGTCGAGATGAGTGCGGGCAAATTTGACCTCAGCGGCATTGGGGTCACGGCTGAGGGCGATGTGGTAGAGATCGGAGATTTTGTCGTCGTCTGGACGCGTGTCTTTCGTGAGCGAATCCGCCCTGCCATTGCCACGGGAGAGCTGAGTCTGGATCTCTGCGGCATTCAGCAGGTGCAGGCTCTGAGCCAGGCTGGCCTCCTGGGTGCGCTCGCACTCGCAGGCGCTGGAGGAGTCTGGGCGGCCAAAGACGCTGAGGAAGTAGGTGCTTTGATTGTAGCTGTTGTCAGGCAGTGCGACGGCGCGTGTGCCAGGGGCCTGGCCGGCGAAGTTGGTCTCGACATCGAGCAGTGTGTTGACGGAATCGTACAGCACCTCGGCATTGAGGCGCTTGGGGTAGTAGCGGCTGAAGTTCTGGCGGTCCTTGGCATTGTGCGCGTTGGGGACGGCGCTGAGCTGGTAGGTGGTGGAGGTGGTGATGGTGCGGATGAGGTGCTTCAAATCATAGCCGCTCTTCACGAAGTCAGCGGCGAGGGCGCTGAGAAGCTCGGGATTCACCGGGGGATTGGTCTCGCGCATGTCGTCCTCGGGCTCGACAAGGCCGCGGTTGAAGAAGTGCTTCCAGTAGCGGTTCACGAGCGTGTGGGCAAAGAAGGGATTGTCCTTGCTGCTCATCCATTCAGCCAAGGCAAGGCGTGGATCTTGCTCGGGTTTCAGTTTTAACGAAGGACCACCCAAGCTGGTGGGAGTGACGGCCTCCTTGGTGCGGATGTTGGTGGTCTGCGCGACGCCGCGCTTGCTGAAGATCATCTCCTCTCCCACAAACGTCGAAGGCTTGCGGCTGACGTTGCTGAAGAAGGCGGCGAAGCCGTAGTAGTCCTGCTGGCTCCACTTTTCGAAGGGGTGATGGTGACACTGCGCGCACTGCATGCGGGTACCTAGGAAGAGCTGGGCCACGTCTTCCATCTGCTGCTTCATCTCCTTGACCTGACGATACCAGGCGACGGGAGGATTTTGGTCGATGTCTCCTGCGGCGGCGACGACCTCACGCACAAACTGGTCGTAGGGTTTGTTGTCAGCGATGCTGTCTCGGATCCAGGAGTAAAAAAGGTAGCTGCCGCGTGCAAAGATGGGCTGGGTGCGCTGATTGCGCAGGAGGGCGCTCCATTTGTTGGCGAAGTATTCCGCGTAGTCGGGGCTGTCGAGCAGGCGGTCGATGAGAGCGCTGCGTTTGCTGGCATCTTTGGAGGCCATGAAGTCCTTCATCTCCGCCGCCGTGGGCAGGCGACCAGCGATGTCGAGAGTGACACGGCGGATGAAGGTGCCGTCGTCGGCGATCTCTGAAGGCGGCATGCCGATGGTTTTGAGCTTGGCGAAGACGAGATCGTCAACAAAACCGCGCGAGGCGGGCAGCTTGTCCACCGGAGCGCCCAGCGGCACGGTGGCACGGAAAGTGGCCACCTTGCCCTGGTAGCGCACCATCACGGCGACGTCTCCGGGGAGATCAAAGAGCTGCACGCGGCCGGTTTCGTTGGTTTCAGCCATGGCCTTCTCATTGGCTTCATAGAGAGCGCGCTTGGTGACATCGCGAGTGCTGCCGTCGGTGTAATGGGCGGTGACTTTGAGCTGCTGCGCACCTTTGAGCGGCATGGTGAGCTTTGCTGGCTCCACACTGATGCTGGCCATCTTGGGGTCGGAGTCTTTGCCATAGGGCATGCCCTCGCGGATCCAGCGAGCCAGGTCAGCGTAGTCTTCGGAATTGGGGTCGAGCTTTTTACCGCCACCATGCGGGAGCTGGGCTGTGCCTTTGGTCAGCAGCAGGCTCTGCTCCGCAGCTGCAGGAAACACGCGGCGGCCACGCGCCTCTTTGACGATGTGCTCGTAGTCCTCCTGCGGCTCAAAGCCGAGGAGCGAGAGCTTGAAGCCATTCTGCCCGCCGGACTTGCCGTGGCAGCCGCCGGAGTTGCAACTGCCCTTGGTGAGGATGGGCACGATGTCGTTGGCAAAGTTCAACGGCCGAGGGGCGTCCGCAGCGAAACCGGGTGCGGCGGCAGACAGGGCGGCGATGAGGGTGAGACGTGACAGATTCATGACAGAGGGAACCTACGGGGCTGAGTGGCACATTTTGTCGTGCCAAAATATGTCTCCGCGCCACCGCATGAGCTTCAGCGGTCTGGGTCACACCAGTTCGGGCATGGGCGAATGACCGTCCACGAGGTACTGCGGCCTGCCGGTGAGGTCGGTCAGGGTGGCCTTGGTGACATCAATGCCCATCTGGTGATAGAGCGTGGCAAAGACTTCGCCAAAGGCGACGGGGCGTTCGGTGGGCTCTCCGGCCAGCTTGTCCGTAGCGCCGATGACCTGACCGTGACGCATGCCGCCGCAGGCGAGGAGTGCGGAGGCGACGCGTGGCCAGTGGTCGCGGCCGCCTTTGTCGTTGATGATCGGAGTACGGCCAAACTCGCCCCACACCACGACGGAGACATCCTTGTCCAGGCCACGCTCATGCAGATCGGCAATGAGGGCGCTGAGCCCGCTGTCGAGCAGCGGGAGGTCTTCGCGCAACTGGCCGAAGTTGTTGGAATGATAGTCCCAGCGGCTGAAGGCTAGGGTGACAACACGAGCGCCGGCCTCAACGAGACGGCGTGCGGCCAGAAAGTGCTCGGGCAGGCGCGGGCCGCCGTCATCGCGGTTGCGGTTTTCGCCTTTGCCGTAGCGCGCGACGATGCGCGGATCCTCGCGGCTGAGGTCTAGCGCCTCCAGAAGACGGGGGCTGGCCAGTACATTGAGCGCCTGCTCATTGAAGACATCCACACCGCCCATGAGGCCTGAGGCATCCATATCGCGACGGAAGGTGTCGAAGCTGGAGAGCAGCGACTTGCGATCCCGCAGGCGATCCAGCGTGATGCCGTGCAGGGACATGTCCTCCGTGCCGCCGCCGCGATTGGGCTGGAACGGCGCGTGTGCAACGCCGAGGAAGCCGGGCTCCCCGGTGCGCGCCCACTCCATGTGGCCCATCTTGGGCGACAGGCCGACAAACGGTGGCATGGCTGGATTCGTGACACCTTGCAGACGGGAAACGATAGACCCCATCGATGGCCAGCCGCCCGGAGGCTGCTGCTTGGTGCTGCGGCCTGTGAGGCACTGAAAGGCGTCGTGGCGTGAATCGCAGTCCGCGAGCGAACGGATGAGCGTGCACTTGTCCATCATCCTGGCAAGACGCGGCAGGTGCTCGCAGATCTGGATGCCAGAGACATTGGTGGAGATGGGCTTGAACTCGCCGCGCACTTCGCCCGGGGCATCCGGCTTCATGTCAAACATGTCCTGATGAGACGGGCCGCCGGGCAGGAAGATCATGATCACGGCCTTGTGCGACCTGCCCGTCTTCTGCACAGCCTCGGCATGCAGCACGTCATTCAAAGAAATCCCGCCCATGGCAAGGCCGCCGATTTTCAGGAAATTTCGACGCGACACGCCATCGCAGTAGCCGCTGCCGGATTGGGAATGGATGGAGAGCATGGCTGGGTTGGGGCTGGCGCGGAATACGGCCTGCAAGGCGCACCTCTTGCCGGGAGGACGGATTATCCTGTCATCAAGATCGCGCTAGACTCGTCCGTCCGGCTTCGTAACCGAGAGCATGAGCGGACTGATCGGACACACGATGTATGGCATCCTGGCGGCCAAGGCTGCCAAGGGGCGAGGGCTGTCCATCACACCCATCATCGAGCGTCATCTGCCGAGTTTTTTATGCGGAGCGTACCTGGGGTGTGACATCCAGGTGATGCCAGAGGCCGTGTGCGTGGACACCGGCCGGGAGGTGGGCTTTGGCACCGTGCCTCTGGAAAAGAGCCCGATCACGGGTGGAGCTGTGAAGCCGTGGACGCTGGAGCATGGCGGACGGAAATACCGGCCGAAGGAGATTCATGAGCTGTTCTATGGCCGCGCGCACCTCGTGTTTGGCTGGACCAAGGAGGACATGCCGCTGCGCGTGCCGTGGGACCATCTGGCAGACTACTGCGCGCTGGCAATTCGCGATGACATGAGCTCCGAGAGGGGGCTGGCGTATGCGCTGGGCTGGATGGTGCACATCGTTGGAGATTCACTGATCAAGTCGATCCATCCGGGCATCCGCATGCATCTGCTGGATGGCGTTTACACACCACGAAATCGCATCGTGCAGGATCAGTTCACGTTTCACGTCATCGGGGGCGAACTGGGCATCGACTGGGGCACCACCTTCCGTGACATGGCTGCAACGCCGGTCGAGACGATCCAGCCGCACTACATGCGTGTAGGCGAGAGGCGCGGCAAACTTGGGGAGTTGTTTGACGAAGGCTGGAAGCCCGAACTGCAGCCGCTGCTGGCCGCCGTAATGGCCGAAAACCGCCGCTGGCTGCCGCACCACACCGAGGATGTGCTGCGCGTGGTGCAGCGGAACAGCGAGGAGTCCAAGCGTGTGAGCGGCGGACTTGAGTTTGAAGCGATGAACGAAATGGCCGAAAGTGCGGGGATGCGGGACACCCTGGTGACCATCGCGGAACAATGTGCTGATTTGATGGAGCACACCATCGCGCAGGTGCCGGAGTGGCAGAAATTGCCTCGACAGCACGCCGGAGACTGGAACAAGCTCAGACGTCCATGAAACAGCTTCTCTTCCTCTGCCTGCTGATTGTGACATCCCTTCACGCGGCGGATGGCAAGCTCATCATCACCTACCTGAACATGCCCAAGCACGGACTGGCCGTGGTGGTGCAAACGCCGGGAGGAAGGACGTGGATGATTGACACCGGACCACAATCGGAGCCGTACGATGCCGGACGAGACACCATTGAGCCCTTTCTCAAAGCGCACGGAATCACGGAACTCGACGGCATCGCCATCAGCCACCCGCATGGAGACCACTATGGCGGCGCCATGTGGCTGCTGGACCACATGCCGGTGAAGACTTTTGTGGACACGGGCTATTCCGCACGCGGTTTCTCGCTGGCCTACAACCGTGTCCGCCAGCATGCGCAGGAGCGTGGGGCCAAATACATCGCCGCCACGGAGGGGGACAAACTCGATTTTGATCCCGCGCTGACCGTGGAGGTGCTATCGCCGCCAAAAACCATGCACAATGTGGACACGGATCCGGCCAAGATCACCGAGCACGGACTGCTGAACACGAACTCGCTCTTTCTGCGCATGCAGCATGGCCAAAACGTCTTCTTCTTTCCCGGGGACGCCTATGGTACGGGGCAGCGTTTTGTGCTGGAGAAGACTCCTGCCGAGAGACTGAAAGCGGCCGTCGTCACGGCACCGCACCACGGGTTCAACACGCATCCCGAGTTTGCGGCGGCGACGAAGCCAAAGTATGCCATCGCCTCATGCCTGGATTTCTACGCAGGAAGCGAAGTGCCATCGCCAGGCGAGAAGCTCACCAAGCAGTTTGAGCCGCTGGGCACGCAGGTGTTTGTCACCGCGTGGCATGGGAACATTGAGATCATTTCCGATGGAAAAGACGTGACAGCAAAGACGGAGAAGTGATAACAATCACCCTCCATTTTTCTTAACGTTTGATCATGAGCTCCCCTAACCTCGACCCTCTGGCAAAAGCCCCTCTGTTTGTTCATCTCGCGATCACCGGCGTGAACGGTGGTCCGACTGCGGTCGATTCCGCACGGTTCAACGAGCAGGTCGAAGCTGCTGGTGAGGAAAACGCGCGCATCTGCGTCTACACTGATGCACTCCAGCATCTCATCATCCACTTCCAGAAGCTCTATGCGGAACTGTCAGGAACGCCTGACACAACGCCCGTGATTGAGGAAATTCAGGCTGAAATGCAGCAACTGGTGCCGAAGGACAAGATGCAGTTCGTACTGCATCTGGGACGCGTGGCAGCTGCCGCCGTGCGTGATGAGAGCGGCAACCCGGTGCCGGAACGCGTCGCAATGGCCGAGCAACTGGCGGAGCTTTTCCACTTCATGCCCTACGGCAAAAACAACGAACGCTTCACAGACGCACTTCAGGTCACCACCTACTGGCCCGGCACTGACCCTGCGCTGCAACGTTTCACCGAAGCCGAGCTGCGCCAGCTGTCTTCCTTCTATGCATGCCTCTACGCCTCCATGAACGGCTGTCATGGAGGGGAGCTGGGAGATGCACGCAGGACAGCTCTCAAACAATGCCTCATGGAGGGTTACAAGCCCGGCATGGAGTCCTGCGCCGCACATGCCCTGCTGCGATACTTTGACCAGCTTTTCTGGCTGGCGTTTGCCGAGATCCAATTTGCGGAACGCCCCAAGCCATTGTTCGTGCAAGGCCGGTCCTTGTCGGCACAGAAATTTGACGCCTCCGAGCAGGCTGCTTTCGAGCGACATCTCCATGGCATGGCCGCCGCGCTGGTGACGGAGGATTCGCCAGTGCTGGCCCGCGACACGCTGGCCAGCATCATGTCGCTGATGCAGGGCCATAACGTGGAGATTGCCAGTGGAGGGCTCCCTGAAGCGGAGTGGGATGTATTGAGCATAGGATTGCTCGCCTGCTTTTTGCTGGTGGCCGCCGCCGACGGACATGTCGGAGAAAAAGAATACCAGACCTTTGCCGACATCATTCACGTGGTCAGCGAAGGCGTGCCAACGAGCCTCATCCTGAAGTCAGCGGCCCGAATTCCAGCCCAGCTGCACATTATCTGGCCTGCTGTCACCGCCCGTGGCGCGCATCCTCCAAGAATGGTCGCAGAGGCGGTCAAGCTGGCAGCGGCAAAGTTTGGTGAGGAGGATTTCGACATTTACCGCTCTGTCGCATTGGCAATCGCGGTGAAAACCGCCGAGGCGGAGGGAGGTGGCTTTCTGGGACTCGGCTCCAAGATCAGCAAAGAAGAGCAAAAGGTGATCGACGGCCTGAAGAAGCTGCTCGGATTCGCGTAAATCCCACAACCTTACGTCAGGCCGCTAATCGGCGAGCCCATGTAAAGCGTGTGAGGCCTTCCGGTGAAGTCCTTCCAGATCGTTTCTCGCGGCAGGCCAAGCGCCTCGTAGATCGTGGCGGCGAGGTTTTCAGGCGTCTGGGCATCGTTGACAGGATAGCCACCGATTTTGTCGGTGGCACCGATGACGCGGCCTCCCTGGATTCCGCCGCCGGCAAGAAGGATGCTTTGTGCGTGGCCCCAATGGTCGCGGCCTGGCAGAGCGGCTGCGGAGATGCTCTTGATTTTGGGCGTGCGGCCAAATTCGCCGCCCATGACAATGAGGGTTTCGTCCAACTGGCCGCTGGCGTCGAGGTCTTCCATGAGTGCACTCACGGCCTGATCCATCGGTGGAAGCAGGTAATTTTTCAGGTTTCCCCAGGCGGCTTGGTGCGTGTCCCAGGTTTCGTTGTTGCCGAGGTTCACCTGCACCATGCGCACGCCGCTTTCCACCAGCCTGCGGGCCATGAGCAGCGACCAGCCGAAGCTATGACGACCGTAGCGGTCAAGCATCCTGGGATCGACCTTCTCGAGGCTGAAGGCGTCATGCACCTTGCGATTGCTCAGCAGGCCGATGGCAGCCTGCCGGGTGGAATCAAAGGCTTCATCTCCAGCCAGCACGGTGAGATTCTCAGCCTGCTGCTCCAGGGAATTGCGCAGAGAAACACGGTCCATGACGCGATCCATCGTGAGCCCCTGCGGCAGCGAGAGATGCGGAGCCTGAAAGCGCAGTGAGGGATCGGTTTCAAAGCCGCGCTCGTGATGAAAGAGGAATTTGGGATACGCGCCGTAGTGCTTCGGATGGTAGGGCGACATCTCCAGAAACCACGGGTCGTGCTGAGCACCCAGTGTGCCCGCGAACTGACCGGCGAGGGTGCGACCTTCGCGGTGCACGAGTTTGTCAGGCAGGACGATGGCGGGAGGCAGATTGTCCTTGCGCTTTGGCAGCAGGGCGGTGGCCAGCGCGGCCATGCTGGGGTGATCTGACTTCTTGGGTTTTGACGGATCAAAACCCAGCGGCGCATCGCTGCGGCCCGTGAGCATGATGTGGTGGCCCAGCGAGTGATCACTGCTGCCATGAGTGAGCGAGCGGACGAGGGACCACTTTTCCGAAATGCGCGCGAGATTGGGCAGGTGCTCGCAGATGTGCAGGCCGGGGGTGCGCGTGCGGATGGGCTTGAACTCGCCGCGGATCTCCATGGGCGCTTCCGGCTTCATGTCAAAGCTCTCATGCTGGGCAAGCCCGCCTGAGAGAAAAATGTAGATGACCGACTTTGCGCGCGGAGGCTGCGCGGGAGGAGTCATGGCCTGCAGGGCGCTGAGATGATTCATGCCCAGCCCGAGCAAACCCACAGCCCCCGCCTGAATGACCTCACGGCGGGAAACTGGATGCGCTGGATGGGGCGCGGACATGCGTCATGAAATACGCATGCCAGTCTGAAGCCTTTCCGAATGGCTTACTTCCGGTTCCAGAATCCCAGCTTGATGGTGTGCTCAGGAGCGGGCGTGTCTGCCGCAGACTTTTTTCGCAGGATTTTAGTCACCACGATAGCTCCATTCTGGATCACCACGCGCAGGTCCGCTTCATCCCCATCTTTAAGCACCAACCCCTCAGGAATCGTGGTTTTGACCGGATACATGCAGATATTATAATGCCTGCAGAGAGTATGAGCAAGCCGCCTTCCTTGTCTCAGATCAGCTCCGGCATGGGCTGCCAGCCATCCACGAGATACTGCGGGCGACCGGTGAGGTCGTTGAGCGTCGTTTTCACCGTGTCGATGCCCATGTGCTTGTAGAGCGTGGCAAAGACTTCGCCGAAATGCACGGGGCGCTCGGTGGGTTCGCCGCCAAGTTTATCGGTCGCTCCAATGACCTGGCCCGTGCGCAGGCCACCGCCTGCAAGCAGGGCGCCGCCGACGCGAGGCCAGTGGTCGCGACCACCTTCTTTATTCACGACCGGGGTGCGGCCAAACTCGCCCCAGGCGACAACGGCCACGTCTTTGTCCAAACCGCGCTCGTGCAGGTCTTCAACGAGGGCGCTCATGCCCTGATCGAAAAGCGGCAGGTGGCGCAGAAGCTGGGGGTAGTTGTTGTCATGGAAGTCCCAGCGGCCGAAATTGAGCGTGACCACACGGGCACCGGCTTCGACGAGGCGGCGAGCGAGGAGGAAGTGCTCGAGATTCAGCGGTGCGCCATCTCCGTAGTTTTTGGGATCTCCCTTGCCGTAGCGTTCGCGGGTTTTGACGCTTTCCCTGCCGAGATCCAACGCGGTGAGCAGCTTGCTGGAGGTCAGCACATTGAGCGCCTGCTGATTGAAGGCATCCATGCTGCCAACGAGGCCGCTGGCGTCGAGTTCGCGGCGGAAGGTGTCGAAACCTGTGAGCAGGGAACGGCGGTCTTCCAGACGATCCAGAGTGATGCCATTGAGCTGCAGATCGTCCATGCCTGCGCCATTGGGACGGAAGGCGGCGTGCGTATTGCCACAGTAACCGGGATGACCGGGGGAGCCGTAGGGCGGGTGGCCAGCCTTTGGGGCGAGGCCGACGAAAGAGGGCATCGCGGGATCTGCCTGGCCTTTCAGCCGCGAGATCACGGAGCCAAAGGATGGCGGGTCAGAAAGGCGCCCCACGGGAGCAGCCCCGCCGTTTGGAGGCGGCGGCTTGCCGGTGTAGCAGATGAAGCTGTCGTGCGCGCCGTTAGGAGAGCCGTACATGCTGCGGATCGGCACCAGCTTGTCCATGATCCTGGCCAGCCGTGGTGCGTGCTCGGAGATGTGGATGCCGGGGACGGCGGTCTTGATGGGCTTGTAGGGGCCGCGGATCTCAAGCGGCGCATCCATCTTCAAGTCATACATGTCCTGATGCGGCGGCGCACCGCAGAGGTAGATCATGATCACGGACTTGAAGCTGCGTCCCGTGCGCGCCTCCGCCTCGGCCTTCAGAAGCTCCGGCAGTGAGAGCCCTCCCATAGCCAGCCCGCCAATGCGCAAAAAGTCGCGACGCGAGACGCCGTCGCAAAATTTACCGTGGGATTTGCCAGAGAGAGTGAGCATGACCGAGCCCAAAATAAGCACTCAATATGCCGGAACTATCACCAAAACTGCGTTTAGTGCCCGCCATGCTTCGTCCGCTGCTCTGCCTCATGCCTCTCACTTTCACACTTTCCGCCGCTGATTTGCAATGGTCTCCCCTGCCCTCGCTGCCTGATGAAAGAGGGTTTGCAGGCTCCTTTGCCGGAGTGGTGGACGGCACGCTCATGGTGGCAGGCGGCACCCATTTCCGTGACAAGATGCCCTGGGAGGGCGGCACCAAGCTCTGGTATGACACACTGTATGCGCTGGCCACGCCAGATGGCACCTGGCGCGTGGCGGGCAAGCTGCCCAAGCCCAATGGCTACGGGGTCAGCATCACGACGCCGCAGGGCTGGATCATCCTGGGTGGCGGCGATGCCACGGAACATTTCCGCGAGGTGTTCTGGGTACAAAGAGAGACGAAGCTGCCCCCGCTGCCGAAGCCCTGCGCCTTTATGTGCGGCTGTGAAAGCGAGGGTGTCATCTACCTCTGCGGGGGCATTGAAACGCCGACAGCCACCACGGCGATGAGCACCTTTTGGGCGCTGGATCTGAAACAAGCCGACGCCAAGTGGCAGGAGCTGCCCCCCTGCCCCGGCAAACCACGCATCCTGGCCTGCATGGCGGCCGTGGACGGCGTGATCCACCTTTTCAGCGGAGCGGCCCTGCATGCAGGCAAGGATGGCAAGCCCGAACGCGAATGGCTGAATGACGCGTGGGCCTACCAGCCTGCCTCAGGATGGAAAAAACTGCCTGACATGCCCCGCGTAGCGGTGGCGGCACCCAACCCGGCTCCGGTCACAGGCTCCAAGATCCTCGTCATTGGTGGTGATGACGGTGCCAATGTGAATTTTGAGCCCAAGGAAAAGCATCCAGGATTTCCGAGATCGGTCCTGGCCTTTGACGTCAAGAACCAGACCTGGAGCCAGGCGGGAGAAGTGCCGTTTTCCCTCGTGACAACGAATGCGGTGCCCTGGAAGAACAGCCTAGTGATACCCGGCGGCGAGGCCCGCCCGGGAGTGCGCTCGCCGAAGGTCTGGAGCGGAGAGATGAAGTAACTTGCAACTGCCTGCTGCGGACTCCAAAGCTCTGCGATGAGTCGCAGCATTTTGATCACCGGCGCGAACGGGGCGCTGGGCCTTGCCATTGCCGAATTTTTCCTCGCCAGGGAAGACAGCTGCCGCGTGTTTTTGGGCGTACGGGAACGGCGGGACAAAGCTGAGGGACTCGCCGCCCGGTTTCCTGGACGGGCGGCTCTGATCGCGCTCGAAGTCACCTGCCCTGATGCCTGGAAGGCTGCGGTGGCAGAGATCGAGACCCAGGGCGCGCCACTGAGCGTCCTGGTAAACAATGCGGGCTTTCACGAAGACGCCCTGCTGGCCAACATGGCGCAGGACCAGTGGTCACGTGTGCTGGATGCCAACCTGAATGCCGTCTTTCACGGGTGCCAGGCGGCACTGCCCGCCATGATGCGGCAGCGGCAGGGACGCATCGTCAACATCGCCTCCCTGAGCGCCATTTCCTCGCCAGCCGGCCAGACAAACTACTCTGCTGCGAAGGCCGGGGTGATCGGGCTGACGCAGAGCCTGGCCAAGGAATCCGCCCGCATGGGAATCACCGTGAATGCCGTCTGCCCAGGGTACATCGAGGGCGGCCTCCCCCCCGAGTGGACGCAGGAACACCTCAAAGCGCTCAAAATGCAACTCCCCATGCGCCGCTTTGCCCGCCCAGAAGAGATCGCGGCAGCCGTTTTCTTCCTTGCCAGCCCCGATGCGAGCTATATCACTGGCTCGACCCTAAAAATTGACGGAGGCCTCCTATAGCCTACCCTCTGCACCCTACGAATCGTATCCCCTGCATGCCGACCCGCCAGCGCCTCAAAGAACTGATGATCAGCGAACTCATGCTCGACATGACTGCAGATGAAATTGGCGATGACACCCCTCTCTTTGGTCCCGCAGGTGTCGGTCTGGACTCCGTGGACGCCCTTCAGCTCGTGGTGATGATCGAAAAACACTTCGGCTTCAAGATGGCTGATCAGGACCAGGCCAAGCGCATCCTGCACAGCGTGAACACGATCGCCGAGGCCGTGGACCAGAAGGCGACGGCCTGATTTTCCTGCCCGGCCCGCGTTTTGAAACGCCTCATCTCCATCTCCCTGCGTCTGCTCATCAGCGGCGTGCTGCTGGCGCTGCTGTTCCGGGAGCATGATCTCATCTCGGACATCGCTCCGCGTCTGCGCGCCCTGCTGACCAACTGGCCATGGACGCTGGCGGGGATCGCGGTTGCGTTTCTCGCACTCTTTCTCGCAGCGATGCGCTGGCACATCATCCTGCGCGGACAGGTGCCGGATCTGCCGTTTCGCATCATTCTTCACACGGAGATCATCAGCGCCTTTTTCAACATCAGCTCCGTCGGAGTGGTGGGCGGAGACACGTACAAGATCATGTCCCTCTCCCGGCGGCTGCCTGGACAAACCATGCCAGTGAGCGTGGCGCTGGTGCTGGATCATCTCACCGGACTGATCTCCGTGGCGGTGCTTTTTGCCAGCTGCATGCTGCTGCGCGCCTCTCACTGGAGCGAGCTCGGCTATGATCTGCGCATGCTCTTCACCGGGTACGGCACCTATGTAGGCGGAGCGCTGGCGGGCCTGATCATCAGCTGGATCTCCTTTAAGCCCAATCTGCTGGCATGGGGGCGGCGAACCTTTCCGGGCACCATGGGACATCCCAAGCTGGCCGGCATCCTGGCGCGAGCGGAGCAGGTGCACGACGTCTTTGCCCTGCTGTGGCGGCGCACGATGTCCGCTGCGGTGGTGTCCACCGGCATGCACACGGCCTTTTTCATGAGCTTCTACTGCGGCCTGCGGGCGGTGGGCGGCACGGCCCCTGTGCTGGATGTGCTGACGGCCATGCCCGTGGTGGATGCTGCGGCGTCCTTGCCGATCTCCATCTCCGGACTCGGCGTGCGTGAGCGTACGTTTGAGGCGCTGCTGGCGGGTCTGGCAAACGTACCTGAGGCCGTGGGCGTCTCGGCCTCCCTGGCCGGATGGATTTTCAATCTCTTCTGGGGTGTCATTGGCGGTGTGTTGTTCCTGCGAGTCAGGCACACTGTGCACATCTCTCCCCAGACACAATGCGCATGAACTCCACACCACGCATCGCCATCTCGCTGGGGGCTTCTTTCATGGGCTATGCCACCCATGCGGGCTTCATGGCGCGGCTGCATGCACAGGGAGTGAGGCCGGTGGCTGTCTCGGGGTCGTCTGCAGGCGCCATCACTGCGGGTCTGTATGCCTCAGGGCTGGAGCAGGAGGCCATCCGCCAGGCGGTGCTGAGCCCGCGTCTATACCTGTCCTTTGCCAGGCGTACCCGCTGGTTCTGGCACCAGCTCGTGGAGAGCTTTTTTGTACGCCACCCTGGTTTTTTTGATCCCCGGGGTGCTGTCTCTCATTTTGAATCGCTCGTCGGCACACGGGCCATCGAGTCGCTATCAAACCCGAAGCTGCTGATCGCCTTGAGCGATCTGAACACTCACGAAACCATCTTTGCGCAGACAGGCCCCCTGGCCACTGCCATGGCCGCCAGCTCATGCGTGCCGATGATTTTCTCCCCGCTGGAATTTGACGGACGCATGTGCACCGACGGCGGCGTGGCCCATGAGTCGCCGATTGACCCCTGGTTCACCGACGAGAACATCGACCACATCATCGTTCACCGCATCGTCCAGCCGCCTGGCAAACCGCCGCGCATGCCGCTGCATCGGGTGCTCGGCACGGTGGCCGCCACGCATGAGGCCATGAACCGCCAGTTGCTGGCCGACCGAATCGAACTTGCCCGCCTGCACGGCAAGAAGCTCAGCTTCATCACGACGACGCACCCACGCCCGTCTCCATTCGCCCCGGGAAAGCTCAGACAGTATTATGAACAAGGGGAGGCTGCGGCAGGAAAGCTGCTCGACACCGTGCTCTCCACAGGTGGTTGATCACAATGTCCGCAGCATTGCCAGTGCTTCGGCCAGCTGCTTGAAGCCCTCGCGGGAACTGAGACGTGGGAATTTCCCCTGAATCATGACGAACTTGCCATTGCGGGTGAGCATGAGCTTGCGGTCTTTGATCTCGACATCGCTGATGCCTGCATGTGCGGCCGAGAGGCGGATGGCGGCGCAGGTGAGAAGGTTTTGTACGGCATGGGGAAGCTTTTCGCCATACTGGTCGCGCCACTGCTCCTCCAGGTCATCCAGCTCCTTGCGCGTCATGATCTCGCCCACCTGTCGGTAGGCGGTGATGCGGAGTTTGAGATCCTCGATGAAGCTGGCAGGGATGAAGGCCGGCGTGGCGCTCTTGTCCGCCTGCGTCATTTGTGCCTCGCTCATGACGAGGAAATCGGAGCGCAGGCCGACTTCGACCGGACGCGCCACGCGACGGCCCTGCATGCGAGCCACGCTTTGCTTTAGCATCTGGCAGTAGAGATCAAAACCCACGGCGGCGATGTGGCCGCTTTGCTCGGTGCCGAGCAGGTTGCCTGCACCGCGGATCTCCAGATCCCGTAGTGCGATTTTGAAGCCGCTGCCCAGACCGGCGTACTGCTTGATGGCGTTCACGCGTTTGCGCGCATCACCTGCGGTCACGGCATCCTGAGGCAGCAGCAGATAGGCATGGGCCTGCACACCGCCGCGCCCCACGCGTCCGCGCAGCTGATACAGATCCGCGAGGCCAAAGCGATCGGCACGATCAATGATGATGGTGTTGGCATTCGGAATATCGACGCCGCTTTCGATGATGGTAGTGCATACGAGCACGTCGGCCCCGCCATCGACAAAGGTGTGCATGACGTCCTCCAGCAGCTCGCTGTCCATCTGGCCGTGGCCGATGATGACGCGGGCCTTGGGGCAGAGATCGCGGATGCGCTGCGCGACTTTCTCAATCGTCATCACGCGGTTGTGCAGGAAGAAGACCTGTCCGCCGCGCTCAATCTCCGCATCCACGGCCTGCTTGATCGTGCGCTCGTCATAGGGGCAGATCATGGTCTGCACCGCCTGTTTGTTGGGAGGTGGTGTCTCAATGGTGCTCATGTCGCGCATGCCCATGAGCGCGAGGTAGAGCGTGCGTGGAATGGGCGTGGCGCTGAGCGTGAGCACGTCCACGAGGCGAAAGAGGTCCTTGAACTTCTCCTTGTGCTTCACGCCGAAGCGCTGCTCCTCATCCACCACGGCCAGCCCGAGGTTTTTGAACTTCACGTCCTTGGAGATGACCCGGTGGGTGCCCACGACGATGTCCACCGTGCCGTCGGAGATGCCTTTTAAAATCTCGCGCTCTTTGCCGGGAGGCGTCAGGCGGCAGAGCATCTCCACCGTGACTGGAAAGCCGCTCATGCGCTCGCGAATGTTTTCCCAGTGCTGGCGGGCCAGCACGGTGGTGGGCACGAGCACGGCAACCTGACGCCCACCCATCACCGCCTTGAACGCAGCGCGGATGGCCACCTCGGTTTTGCCAAAGCCCACGTCGGCGCAGAGCAGACGGTCCATGGGCTTGGCCGATTCCATGTCCCGCTTGATCTCCTCCACACTGCGGAGCTGGTCGGGAGTTTCGTGGTATAAGAATGACTCCTCAAACTCCACCTGCCACTTGGTGTCTGGTGGATGTGAAAACGCCTTCAGGGTCTGCCGCTCCGCCGCCACGCTGAGCATGCGAGCGGCGAAGTCCTCCACGCTTTTCTCAGCGCTCTTGCGTGTCTTCTGCCAGCGAGCCTCGCTGAGCTTGCTGAGGGCGGGGGCCTTGCCGCCCACACCCACGTAGCGTGTGACCAGATGCGTGTGCGCCACAGGCACAAAGAGCTTGGCTCCCTCCGCATAATGCAGCACCAGCACCTCCTCGCGCCGCCCCGAGTCACGCACCTCGATGCCGCCGAAACGGGCCACGCCATGCTCGGCGTGCACGACGATGTCCCCCTCGCGCAGATCGCGCATGACATCGCGTGCTTTGCGCAGCACCTCGGCCTCATCCAGCTTTGACCCGCGCAGGCGACGGATGTGCTGATGGCGGCCGAAAATTTCCGCACCGGTCAGCACCGCCAGCCGCGCCGCTGGAACGGTGAAGCCACGATACAAGAGCCCAAGCTTGGATTCCAGAGAGGCAGGCAGGCCGCTCTGCAGCTCGGAGAAGCGCTCTCGCTCGGCCTCATTATGGAAGAAGATGACCGAGCGCCATCCGGCCTCATGCCATTCACGGATCTGGCGGGCGAAATGCTCCCGCCGCGCCTCATGGAGCACAAAGTCGGAGGCATCAAAGACGCCGAGCGGATTCTCATGGATGGCCGCGGAGTAGTCCTCCAAGCCCTCGGTGGGTGCGGTGCCGCTGAGAATGCGGGCATGGGCCTCCGCTTCGCAATCGATGGCAATGACGAAGTCCTCCTTGTGCAGATGCTCACGCACGCGCGAGGCCTCCTCGGCATTTTCGCTCATCTGCAGGATGACGCCCACGCTCTCCAGCCGCTTGACGGAGGACTGGTTGTGCAGATCAAAGGCACGAATGGATTCGATCTCGTCGTCAAAAAATTCCAGCCGCAGCGGCTCCTCGGCCTGCCAGGAAAAGAAGTCCACGATGCCTCCGCGGCGGGCGAACTGGCCACGCTCAGTGACGACTGGCACACGCTCATAGCCCGCCTCGGCGAGATCTCGCAGCAGCGCCTCCACATCCAGAGTGCCGCCCACTGTCAATACACGCCGCTGACTGGAGATTTCTGCAAGCGCAGGTGCAGGCTCGTCCAGGCTGTCAGCACACAGCACCATGACCGGGGCATCCCCCTCTGTCATGCGGCCCAGCACACCCGCGCGCTCTGCCAGCAGTTCAGGGTCCACCAAGGCATCGTTCACCACCTGCCCGAGACGCGGGAAATACAGCGCCGGGCACTGCCATACGCCAAGCTCGGCATGTACGTGATCCTGCGTTTTGACGTCAGCGCAGAGGATCCACACGCGGGTTCGGGGTCGTCTTTTTTCGGCATGCCGCACCAGCAGTGCTGCGGCAAAGCCGAAAGCCTGTGGTGTGACGTGGTCCAGGACCGCCGGAGACTGGTCCAGCTTTCGCTGAAACTCGGCGGCATTCAGCGTCAGATCCACCAGACCGAGTGCATCCCCCCGCGCACGCCCGGGCAGGGGTGTCGGTGAACGGCTCGCAGCCTTCTTCGCGCCGCGTGGTTTGAGGGTGCGCTTGACGGGGTCCAAAACACAAAGCGCGCCGAGTTTGCAGCCCGGCGCAGCCATTGAATTACGTAACGCTCAAACCCGCAGATGCCAGCAAACTATTTCGGTCGGGCGGCTGAAGACTGCGATTTGGAGCCATTGGACTGTGTCTTGCCAACAGCAGCGGCCAGCAGATCGTCTTTGGTGGTCCACTGGTACACTTCACGACCCTTGCGGTCAAAGATGCGCACAACGAGCCCGCCCATGCCGTCCGACTGAATGGAACTGTCTCCATTAGCCCAATAATAACCGCCACCGAGTTCTTGTTTGTGCAAAATGATTTCTGTGGTGTCCAGCGTGGCCGTGCCCGAGCCCGCAATGCTGGCTAGTTTGCTGCTGCCAGAAGTTTCAATCCGAGCAGACCCCTTGCCTTTGCCCGAGTCTTCACGGCGGAAGCACCAATAATCGACACGCAGATCACCCACGGTCGTAGGCAGCCGATTTCTGATGTTGATTTTGTAGATCCACGTTTCGTCCTCTATCGTCACCGGCCCTTCCTTTCTGCGAGTCTGATTGAGTTTTTTCTTCGTGTAGGTGACTTCAAAGCTGTATTTCGTATTGGAATCTGCCCACTCGGTGATGAACTGCTGGTCGGCTGTAGTAAAAGTAGTGGCTGGAACAGCGAAAACGCGGCCATCAGCAACACGTTTGAGAGTCACCTGACCTGCTGCGGCGCTGACGATCTCAGCCTCCAGTTTACGACCCTGCATATCCGTAAACTCGTGTGCAGAGAGCGGCACAGCTGCGGCCAGGAGACAGAGGCTGGTGAGGAGGTGAGTTTTCATGATGAGTCGATTTCGCGGTGAACGTTCGCATCATAGTATTTCCTTTCATTATTTTCCAAGTCCGTTTTTTACACTTAGGCAATATACCACTTACCCAGCACGAGCCCTTCACCCGACTTAAACGACTAACGCTGAACCCCTTGCCGCTGACGCGACTTACTTAAAGAACCGCCTCCGAAATGACGTTTGAAATGCACCATGAGTACGCCAGCCACCTCCTCCCGCCGCCAGTTTCTCCAGCAATGCTCTGCTGCAGGAGCCGCGCTGGGCTTTCCCACCTTCATTCCGGGCACTGCGCTGGGAAAGAACGGAGCTGTGGCTCCCTCAAACCGAACCACCCTGGCGCTGATCGGCTGCGGAGGCCGGGGCACGGATGTGGTGAAAAATTTCCTCCAGGACGAACGCGTGCAGGTCATGGCCGTCTGCGATGTGGAGCGCGAGTCCGACCGCTACAACAAGGGCATCATCAAGAAGGCAGGCACGCTGGGCCGTGAGCCTGCACGCAGGCTGGTGGACAAAAGCTACGGCACCCAGGGCTGCGCCACGCATGAGGATTTCCGCGAAGTGCTGGCACGCAAGGATGTGGATGCAGTGCAGATCGCCACGCCCGACCACTGGCATGCGCTGATGGCCGTGGCCGCCGCACGAGCCGGGAAACACATCTACTGCGAGAAGCCACTGAGCCTCACCGTAGCGCAGGGCCGCTTCATGAGCGACACGGTGCGCCAGAGCAAGGTCGTGTGGCAGACCGGCAGCCAGCAGCGCAGCGACATTCATTTCCGCATGGCCTGCGAGTACGTGCGCAACGGCAGAATAGGCAAGCTGAAGCAGATCCGTGTCGGCCTGGCGAGCGACAACCGCGACAACAACGGCTGCGCCTCACAAACAGCCCCCGCGCCGGTGCCGGAGGGACTGAACTACGACTTCTGGCTCGGTCCCGCACCGGACGCACCGTTTTGCCCCGCACGACTGCATTCGAACTGGCGCTGGTTCTTCGACTACTCCGGCGGCAACATCACCGACTTCGGAGCGCATCACTTCGACATCGTGCAATGGGCGCTAGGGAAGGATGAGAGCGGGCCGGTGGAATTTTTTGACCTCAAGGCCACGTGGCCTGCACCGGGAAGTCTATACAGCACAGCGCCGAACTTCTCCTTTGCCTACCGCTATGAGGACGGCACCACGGTACGCGTGGCGGACAAGCAGGACTTTGGCTCAGGCATCATGTTTGAGGGCGAAGAGGGCAGCGTGCTGAGCATGAGAGGCAAGCTGGAGATCAAGCCCGACTCGCTGCGCAAGCCGCTGGCTGAAACCGATGTCCGCCTGTACGAAAGCAAAGACCACTTCCGCAATTTCATTGATGCCATCCAAGATGGCGCGAAGGCCGCCGCGCCCATTGAGTATGCGCATCGCAGCATCAGCATCGCTCATCTGGCCAACATCGCCCTGCGTCTGAACCGCACCAAGCTGCGCTGGGAGCCGGCGAAGGAGCAGGTGCTGGATGATGCAGACGCAGCAGCGATGCTGACCCGCCCGATGCGCGGGCCGTGGCAGCTGGTGTGACGCCCCCTCCCCGCAGTCTGATTCCAAGCCGAAGCCTATTGATTTGTCTCGTCAGGTGGTGCCTCCCGACGCTGGGGCTTCCGCTCCTGCACTCGTGTTTTTGCACCGGACTCCTGTGAGTCGGCCTCGTCATCGCGAGAAGAATTTCTCCGGCCAGCCGCTTCGAACGGGGCCGCGACCACCCGGCCTGTCGTGGACACCGTGGTGGTGACGATGCTTCCCGCCGTCTTCACCGGCACGGTGATGAGAGAGCAGCTCGAAACACCAAGGCACAAAATGCTGGACAGGCAGAGACCGTTTTTCATGCAGCCATTGAACTGCATCAGCGGCCACTTGTCATCCAAACTGCTTCCAAAACATGAGCATCGAAATGACTAGCCCGATAAGCGTGATGAGATTTCTCACCCGCTGCGGCGGGATGCGCTGGGAAAAATGCGCGCCCAGGTAATAGCCGACCAGCGCGCCTGCCGTGAGCGCCAGCGCCTGCGGCCAGTTGACCATGCCGACGGCAATGAACCACACGGCGGCGATGACATTGATCAGCGAGCCGAGCACGTTTTTGAGCGTATTCATCTCATGGATGTTCGTCATGCCCATGAAGCCAAACGAAGCCAGCATCAGAATGCCAATGCCTGCGCCAAAAAACGCGCCGTAGATGGCCACCGGAAGCTGCAGGCAGATGGAAAACCACAGCGCCTCAGACTTTCCTGTGGTCTGGGACTGTGCCCTGCGCAGGAATCCCTGAAGAAAGAAAAGCAAGGTGGCAAACAGGACGAGAAATGGGATGAGCTTTGAAAACTGATCGTCGCTCGTGCGAGTGAGCAACCAGCTGCCAAACGCCGCGCCGACAAGGCATATGGGAATGAACTGCAGCAGCCGCGTGCGGATGGCCTTCAGGTGATCGCGAAAGCCCACGATGCTGCCAGCCGTGCCGATGACGAGGCCTACGGTGCTCGTGGCATTGGCCAGCACAGGCGGGGTGCCGCACATGAGCAGCACCGGGAACGTCAGCAGGGTGCCTCCTCCGGCGATGGCATTGATCGCCCCGGCAGTGCAGCCAGCGGCGCTGAGGGCCAGGAGTTCGAGGAGGGTCATTTTCCGTCTCTACTTCAGCACGGAGCACCACGCATGAGGAAAGTGATGTTTATTGACGCCACCGGCTCATTTCGCCTTCGGATTCTTCAGGTAGTACAGGTGCCCGTCCTCCGCACCACCGACAAAATCCGGCAGGCCGTCGGCGTTGAAATCCACGGTAGTGGGGCTCACGTCGTGGCCTTCGATGTTGGCATCAATCAGCAGGCCCATGTCGGCAAAAAACCATTTACCGTCACAGCTGGAGGTCTGGCGGATGAAGTTGGCGTTGGCGGAATTGAGCAGGATGTCGAGTCTGCCGTCCTGATCCCAGTCCATGATGCAGATCTTGCGGCGTCCGCTTTTGCCTGCGATGCCGGCATTGAGGCGGAGCGGCTCGCCGGGCTTCATTGCCACCGGCGTTTTCACCTTGATGTGCTCCGGCGCCTTGTCGTTCAGGCCGGGGCCTTTGGCATCCTGTGCCGCGCACAGCACGCGCTGCGGATGCTTGAGGATGAGTTTGCCCTTCTGCTTCGCCCTTTCAAAGAAGGCGAGATAGCCTTCCTGATCGAGCATGATGAGATCGGTCTGGCCATCCTTGTTCCAGTCAATGGCCACGGGCGTGGTGCGCCACTGGGTGAGGAGGGCTTTGCCTTCGGGGCGGAGCCAGCCATAGGCCAGAATGGGCTGCGGGCCGTCCCATTCGACCTCCACAGGCTGCGCGGCAGCGAGCTTCGGCTTCTGGCGTGTGCCGACATTTTTGTACCACACGACTTTGCCGAGAATGGAGTTCAGCATGAGGTCCGGCAGACCATCACCATCCCAGTCGGCCACAGTCTGCGTGGTGTAGCCCCACTTGGCCTCGCAGGGGCCCTGGATGCTGCCATTCGGACCTGCCATTGGGCGGATGACTTTGCCCTCTGCTTCAAGGCGAACGGGCGCGGCCCACTTTGGCTGCTCCACGCCTTTGCCGCTGAGGTTCTCGATAAAGCCGACATAGCCTGCGGTGTTGCCGCAGATGATGTCCATGTCGCCATCGCCATCCCAGTCGAAGCCGACAGGTGTGGCCAGTGCGCCAAACTTCACCTGATCCGCCTCCTGCTGGAAGTAGCGCGGCTCGGCATACACGGGCACCTTGTTTTCGAACTTGCCGGTGTTTTCAATGAAGGCCACGCGGCCGTCCTCGTCGCCACAGATGAGATCGAGATCGCCGTCCTTGTCCCAGTCGATGGCGGTGGGAGTGATCATTTCGAGATCCATCGTGAGATAGCGCCCTGTATCGGCCTTCAGGCGCACGCCGAGAGCGTACTTCGGCTGCGTACGAGTGCCGGTATTTTGGAAATAGGTGAAGCCATCGAGGAACTCGCCGCAGAGCAGGTCCAGATCGCCATCACCATCAAAGTCAGCCATGTTGGGCGAAGGCCAGCCGAAGGTTTCGACCGGACGATCTGTGGCCATGAGTTTTTTAGGCTTGTCGTAGGCGGGCTTGTCGTTTGTGCCCGTGTTGCGGAGCAGGTACACATAGCCACGAATGGGGCCGTTCATCCAGCGGCCATTCTCATTGTAGGCATTGTCCCAGCCGTATTCGGTCCAGTCGCCCACGCCGACGATGAGATCCTGATTGCCGTCGCCGTCGTAGTCCACCATGCGCCACATGTCGGCGCGGATTTTATTCGGATGCACCTTGGCATCCACGGACAGTTTTTTTTCGTGCTCCAGTCCGGATTTGAGGAAGTCGGGATACTCACGACCCGGCGATAAAACGACGGGCCTGCCGTCCACGTAACTGACCTGCACGTTCGACTTTCCAACGCTGATGCGTCTGGCGGGCTTGAACACGGGCATTTTGTTTTTGGCCGTGTCGCCGCTGGCGTTCTCGAAGAAGTAGGTGCCGTTGTAGGGCTTGTCCGGGCAGTTGACGACGAGATCCAGGTCGCCATCGCCATCATAGTCCATGGGCAGCGGCCATGCCCAGAGACCCACCCCGAGATCGACGACGAGTCCGGGGTTGTTGTACTTGAGCGCTGTCAGGCCGTCGGCGGCGAAAGCCTGGCCGCAGAGGCAGGCCAGCAGGAGTGGTTGGAGAAACTTCATGATGGGAAAGGAGAAAGATCAACGTGACAAGGTGCCGCACACATTCACCTGAATGCCAAGAGCACGCGCCATGGCCGCCTTGGCAAACAGGCAGTCATTTGCCGCCCTGGCATCATTGGCATAGGCGACCTGCACGTGATTGGCCTGATGCTTGGCCATGAACTGGTCACGGCTGACTCCATAGGTCACGGCGCTCATGATGGGCCACTGAGGTGTGGTGAGCTGCCAGCGGCGCTCGGTTTCTTCAGGCGGCAGCGCGACCACGCAGCCGCGACCGATGTCCATGTGCAGCGCCTCATCCTGCACGTAGATGCGCGACCACACGATCTCGCCCGGCCTGGAGTTGCCGCGCAGCGTGGAGCCGCCATTGGGGAAATACATCGCCGGCTGGCGGAAGCCCTCGGCGCCCTTCCAGCCTTTGACAAAATGCGCAGGGGGAGCCGCGCCGCTGATGAGAAAGACCCAGACGTAGTCTCCGTCAAAGGTCTCGCCCCAGCGCACATCGTGCAGGGTGGTTTCCAGCGGCTGCTGCAGTGCGCGGTGCACGCGCTGAGTGAGCATGCCGTCCAGTCCTGCACATTCGTCCACCTCATTGAAATGCAGCAACGGCTGTCCCGCCCACAGAGTGCGCCTGCCGTCGCGAGATTTGACCGGCGGGCGGTCCGCGTTGTTCAGCATGCCTTCGACGAGGTCGCTCGCAGGCAGCAGGTCTTTGAGCCCCTGCTGGTACTGGATGCCGATGGCATCGCAGCCAAAATCATCTGCGATGCGCAGCGCCGCCGCGTACATTTTGCACTGCAGGCGCACCTGCTCGCGCGTGAGCTCGCTGGCATGATCCTTGCCCAGATGGAGCTTCATGCCCTTCTTATCCAGCCAGGAGTGGATGGCCAGGGCATCGGCATCGCTCACCAGCTGCGTTTCATGGTACAAAGCCGACTGGCTCAGCCGCTCCTTGAAAACCCCGCAGGCATGCAGTGCGTGATCCGGGATGATGGCATTGAACATGCCCATGCATCCTTCGTCAAAGATGCCCATGATGGCCTTTTCCGTGCGGAGCATGGCGGCCAGCTTTTTGCCCAGCGCTGCGGCCTTGGCAGGCACCTTCACTTTCTCCAGCTTGCGCGCATGGCTCAGGTCGTGCGTGATGCGGCCTGTCTTCAGCCACTGCTTCAGCCTGGTTTTGAAAAACGCATCGGTGAAGTCCTCGCTCCAAAGCGTGGAGTATTTCACCCCAGCCTTGGTCAGGGAACCGTTCAGATTCAGCATGCCCACCAGACCGGGCCACTGGCCGCTCCAGTTGGCCACGGTCAGGATCGGGCCTCGGTGTGTGGTGAGCCCGGCCAGCACATGGTGCGAGTACTGCCACACCGCCTCCGCCACGATGAGCGGCGCATCGGGATCGATGCCGCGAAACACCTCGATGCCCATGCGCTGGGAGTCGATGAAGCCGTGCTTTTTCACCGGGTCCACGGCATGAGCACGCTTGATCTTCCAGCCCTCGGCCTTCAGGGCGGCGGCCAGCGCCTCCTCCATGGCGGCCTGGGCGGGCCAGCAGGTTTGATTGGCGGACAGGCGCAGGTCTCCGCTGGCCACGAGCTGGACGATGTTTGATTTGGCTGGCATAAAATAAATCCTATCCGCAAGACTTGCAGATCACCAGCCCAACTGACAACCCATGCGGGATGCGCATCCTTGGCACCTGGATGACCATCCTTGACCTGTCTGCCTACTTGGTCTCCACACGGAACCGCGCATCTTCCCAGGCAAACGGCGGGCGCTTGCCCAGCAGAAGATCGTAGATGGTGTGATTGGTCTTCATCATTTCGGCCAGCATGTCCTTCCACGGACGGTCTGCCACGCTGACGAGGCCGGTGTTGTAGCTCTCGCCGTTGTATTTGCTGAACCAGCGGCCTGTGGTGGCCTGATCGATGAGAGTGAACCACTCGATGCCAATAACGAACCCGAGCGCAGCGCTCTGCTCGACGTAATTGCGGTAGGCCAGCCCGCGCTCCTGCTGGCTGCTCACCTCACGCCCGCCGATGAGGCCGCTGTCCTTTGGCGAGGCCCAGAAGAATTCGCTGAGCATCATCGGTTTGTTGCCCGTCCATTCGTGGAAGCGCTTCAGCGCTGAAGTGTCCACGCCGAAGGTGTAGTAGTTGTAGGAGACGATATCGAGATGTTTTCCCATGATGCGGCAGAGCTGCTCGTCATTGATGGTGACCGGCTGCAGGCGGCTGCCGATGAGCATGTGGTTTGTGTCATGCTGGCGGAAGAGCTTTTCGATCTGAGCGAAGTAAGCTTCCATGAACTCGCCCACAAAGGCTTTCACATCCGCCTTGGCGACATCGGTGGTGATTGCGAGCCCGACGTCGGTCAGTTCATCAAAGGATGTCGCCTTGGCCTGCCAGGAGGCATTGAAGGCATCGATGGTTTTGTATTTGTCTTTGAGCACTTCCACCAGACGCAGCTTGCAGGCTTGTTTGCCGGTCAGTGAGGGGATGACACGCGGGAGCTCATCGTAGCGCGGCTCGTTCACGATGAAGTAGCCGATAAGCAGCGGATCGCCCGCACGCGCAGGCAGCTCATGTGAGAGGTTTTCAGCGATCTTCTGCACGGTGGCGGCGTCATACGGATCCCACACCTCATGGGCTCCGGGAATACGGGGCACGCCTTCCCAGGAGTTGATCGGCAGGCTGGTCACGTACGGGAAACCGGCCTTTACATGCGCCTGCTGTGGCGTGGGGCTGAAAGCACCGATGGAGTTGAAGCCCCATTTGCGTGTGCGCTCGATCATGCGCGTGGCATGTGCCTCATAGTCATAGGGCGCGCCAAACTTGCGGATGATGTTGGCGAGGTAGAAGGAGAAATGTGCATCGCCATCCCCAGGGCGGAAGGCGCTGGCGTACTCACCCTCGGTCTTCGGCAGCCACTCGTAGATGCCCTCACGGCCTTTGACGTAGGTGTAGTCATCGCTCGGGGCGAAGCCGCAGATGCCGAGGTGGAAGAAGGCGTTGCCATCAGGATCCACGAGCCAGTATTTTCCCTGCCTCTGCTCCACGTGAAAAAAGCCGGTCTTCTTCAGGCCCAGTGTCTCGCCACTTCCAGGAAGGCCGCCGAAGCGGTCCAGCTTTGGCGTTTCGATGCCATCATAGTAGGCCTTGTCTGCCGCCACGTCGGCCTTGAGCTCTTCCAGGCTTTTGAGCTTGTTGGGAAAGGTGTCTTTGATGCTCTGGCCAAACGAGTCGATCAACTTGGTGACCGAGGCGAGATCGGACGTGACGCGAATCTTCCCTTTAGGATTGTCCGCATTGAAGGGCACCATGAAGAACCAGTTGTAGATGGCCCAGTTCCACTCGCGGTTGTCGGTGAGCTGCTGAAAGGCGAAGTCCGGCGTGGTGAAGCTCAGGCTCTGGCCCTGCGCGTTCTTGATCAAAAAGCTGCTGCTGCTTTGGCTGGCAAACTGAGGAGGAGTGGACTTCTCCGCAGGAAAGGCTCCTTCTTTGTCTGCGATCTTCCAAGTGCCGCCTTTGGCAAAACCGATGTCGATGAGCACGGACATCTTCCAGGATTTCACGTCGGCAGGCATGCCTTTGAATGCGAGTGCGATCTCGTCATTGTCGATGGCGACGGCGCATTCCGCACCGCCCTCGTAGCGCACCGTGGCGCTGGAACCTGCGGCTTTAACTTCGATCTGTTTGTGCGCGGCCTCCAGCTCAGGATAGGTCAGCACGAAGCTGCCAAGGCTTCCGGCGGAGATTTCGATGCCTGCACCGGTGGTTTTGAGTTCAGCGGCGGCAGCAGCGGCACAGGCAAACGAGAACAAGCAAAGGAAGAGCGATTTCATGAGAGGAGTCTGCTGGAGATCTTCAGACCTTTTGTGTCTTCCAGTGTCCGCGTTTGAAAAGCAACCAGCTGAAAATGGCCAGGAGTGAATAAGCCACCGGCACGGCAATGAATGCACCGACAGGACCAAAGCCGAAAGATTTTGCCAATAGCCAGGCAATCGGAATCTGCCCGAGCCACAGGCAAAGGAAATTCAGCCGAGCCGGCGTCCAGGTGTCTCCGGAACCATTGAACGCAGCCTCAAAGCACATGCCGCCCGCATAGAGCGGGAATGCGATGCTCACAATCCACAAAGCCTGAGTGCCGTATGCCATCACTTCAGGATCAAGAGTGAACAGGCGGATCAACGGATTCGAACACAACACAAAACTCAAACCAATAATGCTCAGGACGATGGCGTCGAACTTCACGGCGATCCAGACCGCCGCCTCTGCACGCTCGGGCTTCCCGGCGCCAAGATTCTGCCCCACCAGCGTGGAGCCCGCGTTTGCCAGCCCCCATGCGGGCATGAGGGCAAAAATCACAATGCGGATGGCGATCGTGTAACCCGCGATCACGGAACTGCCAAATTTATTGAGAATCATGTAAAGCCCCAGCCAGCTCGTGGTACTGATGAGAAGCTGCACGATGCCGCTGCCAGACTTGCGCAACACCGCCTCGATCACCTCACTCACTGGTCTGAAATGCTGCCAGCGTACCTTTACGCGACTATGATGCCCTGCAAGATGCCACAGCTGATAGGTCACGCCAATGCCACGGCCAATGTTCGTCGCCACAGCTGCGCCTGTGACTCCCAGCTCCGGAAAGATTCCCCAGCCAAAAATGAAACACGGCCCAAGCACAATGTTCAACGCATTCGCCAGCCACAGGGTGCGCATGGCGATGACGGCATCTCCCGCACCACGGAAGATGGCATTGAGGAGAAAGATCAAAAACACTGTGGCATTGCCGCCCAGCATTATGCGGGCAAAATTGGAACCAAGTGTCACGATTTTCTCCTCGGTCCCTATCAGTCGTAGAATATCCGGAGCCAGATAACCCAGCAGGATCCCGATGCCAGACGACACGAGTAAGCCGAGCAGCACAATCTGACCTGCAGCCTGTGACGCCAGCTCCGGCTCCTTTTCACCGATGCGGCGAGACACAATCGCTGTGGCGGCAATCGAAATGCCAATCGCCACTGCATAGACAAGTGTCATGAGCGAATCCGTGATGCCCACGACAGCAACAGCCTCTTTTCCGAGATTGGACACCCAATACACGTCCACCACGGCAAAGAGAGACTCCATGATCATTTCCAGCACCATCGGCACCGCGAGCAGGATGACGGCGCGGTTCAGCGGCAGCGCCGTGTAGTCGTGCTCCTCCCCGCGCAGCGCCTGCCGCACGCTCTGCCAGAATGAAACCGGCGTTGATGCCTCTTCACTCATTCAGGGCAGCCTTCCCTCATCCACATCGATGTAATGCGTGATGGTCTGGATGTCGTCACGATCTCCCAGGCCGCCATCAGCCTTCCGCTTTGCAAGAATGGCCGTGATGTGATCATTGATGCCGAGTTTCAGAATGTAGTAGTTCCAGACGAGCTTGTCGGTGTCATTGAGCTGGCGGCCATTCTGCTGGCACCACTCTAGGATTTCCTCGTCCGTGCCGCCCTGCTGCACGCGGGCCTTCAGGTCGTCGTAGTTCACATGGAGAAAGCCGGCACAACTACCGTCGCTGCCTTTGCCCAGATTGGCATGCAGGTCTTCCCACAGCTTCCCTGCGGCATGCAGGCGTATCTTTCCCAGCATGCGCGGGAAGTATTTCAGACCGGCGGTTTCTTCCAGGGGGCTGCAGGGCAGAGTGGCGGGGTCGGGCTTGGCGGACATTTGGAATGCGTCGCCGTGGCTGAGAATTTGTCAACGAGGCGCTGCTCATCTGCTGCGACAGAAATGCCTCAAAACCGCCGCGATCCCCAGGCCAGCGCAAAGAGGGCTCCGCTCCAGTTGACGATGCAGATGCCCCACCACACGCCCCAGAGCCCCCAGCCGAGAGTGAAGGCCAGCATGTGGAACACCACCACCGGTGCCACCAGCTGCCGGTAAAGCCCCATCCACAGGCCGTAGGCGGGGCGCTTGATCCCCTGCATGGCAAACACGGTGACAAACAGGATCGGGTAGGCAGCGAGTGTCGCAGATGCCGCCAAGAGGTAGTCGCGCCCATGACTGATCACGATGGCGTCTTGCGTAAAGAGCCGCATGGCAGGCCCGCGCAGCAGCCAGACCAGGAAGCCCCCCAGCAGCATCAGGCCTACGCCGATTTTGACATTTGTCACCCAGGCCTCACGCACGCGCTGCGGCAGCCCGGCTCCATGACTCTGCCCCACGATGCTCAGCACCGCCGCGTTCAGACCAATGGCCGGCATGAGTACGATCTGCTCGATGCGCGTGGCGATGCCCGCTGCCGCCACCGCCTCCTTGCCAAAGTGTTTCACGAACCAGGTGATCACAAACACCCCTAACGCGATGGTCAGCATGTTCAGCGCTGCGGGCACCGCCTGCCCTGCGATCCGCCGCAGTGTGGTCAGGTCCGGACTGAAGTCATGACGAGTCAGATCACGGCCAAAGTCTGTACGGCTGGCGTGCAGCCACAGAAAGACTGCGCCGCCCATCTGCACCAGTACCGTGGCCAGCGCGATGCCTGCCACACCCATGGCGGGCAGGCCGCACCAGCCCCACATCAGCATGGGATTGAGCACGATGTTTGCCGCAAAGCCTGCCATCAAAAAATTGCGGTACACCCATGTGGTGCCCTGTGCGGACAGCGCGGAGTTCAGGATCATCGGCAGCAGAAAAAACACCCCGCCTCCGAGGATGACATTCATGTAGGCCAGCACCGTGTGCAGGTAATGGCCCTCGGCGCCGAGCTGCTGAAACAGCGCCGGGGCCACCAGCCAGCCGACCAGCGAAAGCAGCGCGCCCGCCGTCACGGCAAACAGCAGCGACTGCGCAAACACGCGCCTGGCCTCAGCCTTGTCCCCGGCTCCCAGTGCATTGGCCAGCAGCGCGGTGGTCCCCTGGCTGATGCCGCTGCCGGTGGCAAACACCACAAAATACAGCGGAAACGAAAGGGACAGCGCCGCCAGAGATTCCGTGCCCAGCCAGCCCGCGCACAGAGTGTCCACCACATTGAACATGGTGTTGAAAAACATGCCCACGCTCATGGGCAGCGCGATGCGCCAGACGAGGTGTGGAATCGGATCTGCGGTGAGCGAGAGCGGCTGCTTCATTGGCTCAATCCTGCCACGATGCTTTGAATCTGCACACGATGAACTCCCATGTGGGTGCCTGCCATGGCCGCCCAGCCAAAGGCATCCAGCGGTCCAAACCAAGGATGCGCAAAACGCACCTGGGTCCTCAGTTCTGCGGCCTCTGAAATCGCGGCCAGCACCCCCTCGCAGGAGCGCTCAAACTCCCCCTCCACCGACGCTGTCACGGTGGCAGAGGGCTTGACGGCAGCCGTGCTGGCCTTGCCAGGCGGCACCTTACCATGCGTCAGCGCCGTGATGACCCGGACGAGCGCCGTGTTGGTGATGCGCAGATGATCCAGCGTCATCCACACCGACCAGTTGCGGCTGCTGTCCTCCAGGCCGCGTGGTCGCTCAATAAGCACCTGCTCGCCACGTTTGCTCTCCGGGCATGAAGCCACGATCTCCCGGATCGCAGCTTGCTCCTGCTCAAACCTGGCTACAAACATCTCACGACTGCCGCGCAGCCGTCTCAGGGTAAACAGCAGCCTGGCAAGCCAGAGTTCGACCAGGGGGAGGCCCGCCCCAGGCGGGGCCAGCAGGGGTTCAGCGGGTGTGCTCATGTGCACTCATCATTTCCCATTAACTTGCAATATGCAAGTATTATACTTTTGAAATGCAAGTCTTTGAAACCATACTCATTACATGCCCAAAGGCCCATCCAGCAAAGCACCAGCCTCTTCCCGCCGCTCTCCGTGCCCGGTGTCATGCGCCCTGGACCTGCTAGGCGACCGCTGGACTCTGCTGGTCATCCGAGATCTGATCCTAGGCCGCAATCGCTTCAAGGACTTCATCAGCTCGCCCGAGGGCATCCCGACGAACATCCTGAGTGACAGGCTTGAGCGCCTGCTCGCAGCAGGCATCATTCGACAGGTGCCCGCTACGGACGGTGGCAAACGCATGGCCTACGAACTCACCGAAAAGGGGCTGGCGCTCCGCCCTGTGCTGAAATCTCTGCGTGACTGGGGCCTGTCCTGGGAGCCGGGTACAATGGCCATATTGCAACAGGGCTGAAGCAGTCCTTGCAGATGGTAATCCTTCATTCCTAGTGCCGCCCTGTGACAGAAGATGATGAAACGCTGATCCTCAAAGCCAAGGGTGGTGACATGAATGCCCTCGATGCACTCGTGCGCCTGCATCAGTCGTGGGTTTTCAATCTTGCCCTGCGCATGGTATGGCGTCGGGATGCCGCTGAAGATGCAACCCAGGAGATTCTGATCAAGGCCGTGACCCACCTCGGAGGATTCGAGGAGCGCAGCAAGTTCAGCACCTGGCTGCATCGTATTGCCGTCAATCACCTGCTCAATGTTCGCAAATCAGAGATGGAGGAAAAGCAGATGACTTTCACCGGCATGGCGGACTCCCTGGACGGCGTTCCGGATGAAGACCTGCCGGACACGAAAACCCTGCCGGTCGAAACTCATGTGCTGGTGGAGGAGGCCCGGCTCGGCTGCATCACCGCCATGCTCATGTGCCTGGACCGCCGCCAGCGCCTGGCCTTCATTCTGGGGGAAGTGCTGGGTGAATCCAGCGAGGCTGCTGCCGCGGCCATGGACGTGACCCCTGCCAATTTCCGCCAGCTGCTGTCACGTGCGCGAAAGGATTTGTACCAGTTCATGAACGACAAGTGCGGTCTGGTGAACACTGCCAACCCCTGCCGCTGCGCACGCAAAGCCAGCGGCTTCATGCGTGCCGGATGGCTGGACCCGAAGAATCTCCAGTTTTCCAAGGACCGGATCGCTTCCGTGCGCCAACTAGCTGCTGCACAACTGGATGAGCTTCAGGCCATGGACCGCCAGCACGCTGAACTCTACCGCGCACAACCCACGCTCAGTGGCCCCGACCTGGCCGAGAGATTGCGCGCTCTTGTCTCGCGATCCGGATTCAACCGTGATTGAAAAAATAATTCACGCGAACTGTCACAACCCGCCACCGGAGCTGTCAGACCTGAGGATGCCCCTGTTTAAGGGCCGCTCAAAACCATGCCCACCCCACCCTCATGAACACCACTCTCATCAATACAGCCGCCGCAGCCACTCTCGCCGGAGGCACCCCCTTCCCGCAGATCGTCGCCATGCTCGTCGAAGCTGGAGTCGAGTCTTACCAAGTGGATTACCTGACTCTGAAAAAAACGTTTTATGACGGTTCAGGCGGCGCTTTCGGCACCGCCATCACCTACGAAGCCCTGCCGGATGTGGCTGCGGATTTTGATGCTCCGGCACTCCGAGCCAACATTCTCGACAGCCAGCAGAAGAATCAGCACTACCGTGACTTCTGCACTCGCGCCATGCAGGCTGGAGTGCAGGGCTACCTTGCTTTTCTGCGTGGTTTTCGCGTGACCTACTACGGGCGTCAGGGGGACCAGCACACCGAATGGTTCCCCGGGGCCAAGCCCCAAGACTGACTTCCGTCTCACATTTGCTTTGAGCAAGGAGCCGGAATTCTCATCTGGCTTCCTGCTTCATCGCACACGTGACACGATCACTTCGTGAGTCCTCCTGTCGATGGAATACAAGACGCCCTCCTGGCTGCGGTCCCAGGCGAAAGCCTGACCATGTGCGCTGATGGGGATCGCAGCCTGCCAGCCCAGGACATCGCCTTTGGCAGGAAGATCGAGTACATAGAGCTCCTGCGCGTCATGCCCGGTGATGAACAGGCGCCCCTGCGGCCCAAAGCTGCCACCTGAGCTGCTGTTTTTTCCGAACTTCAATACCATCTGGCGCGGGAACTTCAGCTCCGCGAGCTTCTTCCACTGAGAATCAAAGGTCACGACCTTCGTCTTCGCCGGATCACCCGTCTTGGCATACTGGGCGAAGCAGGCATACCACACGCCATCACGCCGGTCCACCCAGGTGAGAGAGCCTCCAGCTGCCGTGAGATCAATGGACTTCAGATGCTGCATCGTCTGCGGATCCCAGACCTCCACCGAGCTCTTCATTGGCATCTCAGGGTAGTTTGAATGCGCGCAGTATAGCTTTCCATCCAACACCACTCCGGCATTCAGATGCTTGATGCGGCCATCCTTCGCCTCTTTCCAGCCCCCGATGCGTTCTCCAGTGTCTTTGCGATATTTGCCGATGGCCGCATTCGTGATCGCATAAAAGTGCGCTTCAGCCACCGCCACGCCCTGGTGCGCTTCCTCAGCTTTAAAGCGTTTCAGTTCTTCATGCTTCCATGACTGCCGGGCCTTGGCGTTTAGCAGCTCCTGGATGCGATCCTGCTCTTTTTTCAACGCGGCTTCGGAAACCGGCATGGGGGTGAGGTTTTCGCTCACCAGAGGCTCGTCTGCGGGAAGCGTCCGCCAGCGCAGATTGCGAAACCACACGGGCGCACCGTGGTCCTGCAGCCAGAGATGGCCGCCGCGTTTGGTCAGGTCTGTGCCACGGTAGCTCACCAGTTTTACCGCATCCTTCCAGCGCGGGTCGGCATAGTCAAAATCGACCACCTTTTCTCCGTTCAGCCAGTGCTGGATGACGCTGCCTTTGCAAATCACGCGAGCCTCATTCCACTGCTCACATGGCCGCACCACATCCTTGGTCGGAGCCATGCAGAAATACAATGCACCCGCACTCTGCCGCGGGTTTTCGCCATAGGGGCTGTTGGCATTGTCGAGCAGCTGGTACTCGTACTGGCCCGGCCGGTAGTAAACGCCGCTGTTGCAGCCCTTCGCCACCTTCCAGTCAAAGCGCAGCTCGAAGTCATCCGGCACCGTGGCTTTTTCATACGTGAGCGATCCGCCGCGTTTCACACGCGCGATCTCGCCATTTTCGACGGCCCAGTTGCCTTCATTCTTCCACCCGTCGAGCGTCTTGCCGTCAAAGAGAGATACGAAGCCGGGCTCCACCGCCAGCGTGGTGCTGGCGAACACCAGGAAAAAGAGAAAATGTTTCATGCTTTGTTCAAAATACGCTTTGTCTGCCTGCGGAAACCATTCACACGCAGGGAGCCATCGGCCATGACGTCAAGCAGCGAGTAGCCGTTGTTTTCCACACCGCTTCCCTCCACCATGGCAACGAGCGTGACATAGTGGATGCCTGCGATATGCTGATAGTCGTTCTTGTGTGAGTGCCCCTGGAACACAGCGAGCACCTTGCCGGATTTTTCCAGCAGCGCACGCACCTCGGCAGCATTGCGAACCGAATGCGCCTTGTCCATGTCGAGCCGTTGATGAGCGCAGACGATCACCGGACCACCTGCTTTTGCCAGCGCGGCCTCCAGCCACGCGAGTTCCACCTTCGGGAGATTGGCGTCCTGCCAGTTGAAATTCTTCCGCTCATACGGAGTCCCGTCTTCGCGAAAGCAGGCGTCGAGAATCAGAAACGTCACCCCTTTTTCCTCGAACACTGCATGCCCTCCAGTGGCTTTTGTATTTGCCGCAAACTCCTGCTTTGTCAGCGTTCCGACGCAGTGGTTTCCCAGCACGTAGTGTCTGGGCATTGCCAGCTTGGCGAAATGCGACTCCATCGTCTTCAGCCATTCGATCTCACGTTCCACCGAATCAGCCTGATCAATAAAATCTCCCAGCTCCACCACGAACGCCGGCCTTTCACGATTCATGACCTCCACCGCCTCATCCAGCTTGGCCAGCGCTTCGCGGTAGAAGCGGGTTTTCGTCGGCTGCTTGTCGGCATAATGCAGGTCTGTCATCAGACCTGCGCGCAGCAAGGGCACTGCGGCGTCATCAGCCGCCAGAAGAGTGCCGGCTCCCAGGCCGGACAGGCAGAGAAGACCGTGTTCGAGGAAAGCGCGTCGGGAAAAAGAAGACATGGCGTGTGAAAACGATCTCTCGCCCTGTTTTTTGCCATCATTTGATCACGCTTTGTCGAGTGCGCTTTTCACATGCTTCATCGATCCCGCAAAGCACTCATGCACGTAAGTCATGGCTTTTCGCACCTTGCCCTGAGCTGCAGCATAATCGGCATCGATGGCGAACAGTGTCTCCGCCATTTTTTCCACCGGGGTCTCGTCCATCTCCAGCAGCCATTCCCCCAGTCCGATGTCCTTGAACATCCAGCACTTGGGCGAGTGAAACTCGGAGTAGGTGTGGATGACAGGCGTACCGTTGGCGAGGGCGATGATGGGAGAGTGCGGCTCATGGCACACAATCGTGTGAGCCCGCGCAAAGATGGAGGCAGCCTCGTCGGAGTTCCAGAAGTACTCCAGGTTCACCACCTGCTTTTGGATTTCTGGCGGGAGTGGATCGTGAATGAGGCGCTTGTTGTGCCCCATCTCTTTGATCGTCTCCGGCGCGATGAGCACTTTGTGGCCGGTCTTTTTGACCCACATCGTGACAAGCTCCCTGTACTTTGCCGCACGGCGTTCGTCGTCCGCGATCTGCTCCGGCGAGGGATGCAGCGGATTGAGCTTCTGCGGGCGAGGATCATCCACCCCGGGAGCTTTGGGTGTGTTGGTGCGGATTTGAACTGTGATAAACTTCCTCTCTTCGAGGCCGAGCTTCTTCATCGTCGCCAGTCCTCGTTCTTCGTCGCGCACGTCGATGCCAAAACAGCCGTCCGGCCCAAACTCGAGCACAGGGGTTTTCACCCCGCCTTTTTTGAGAATGTTCAGGGTCTTCGTTTCACGCGTGTAGATGAAGGATGCACCGTTCAGCAGGGCAATGCGCTCCTCCGCCCCCTTGCCCTCGACCATGGTGGCAAAATACGACTGACCGAAGAGTCCATAGGGCTTGCCCACTTTTTGGCAGAACTGCATGAAGCTGATGTCCTGCCCCATGCCTGAATTACGGATGTAGAGATCGCAATTGGAGATCGCATGACGCAGCGCCTCGTCCTTTTCTCCTTTGCCAGCAAGGCTGCCCTGAAGAATCTCCACTTTGGGAAAGCGCTTTTTGAGCATGACAGTGACGCGCTCATCCAGCTTCATGGCCCATACCATCACCTTCACCTCAGGCAGATGCTCCTCGATGACACGCAGCGTGCCCGGCGTATGCCCGATGTCACCGATGTTCACCGTGTCCCAGGCAGACTGCAGCAGGATCGTCTTGGGATTCCCGTCAGCAGCGAGGACGGAACCGCCAAGCGCGGCGGTGATGGAGGCGATGAAATGGCGGCGGTTGTGCATGGGTTCAGCGGTTGGTTTCGAGAAGTTGCAGAGCATCCACGATGACGAAGCCATCGGTGCCGGTATTGCGGATGTTGATGACCGTTTCTGCATCGGAATCCAGCGCGACAACGCCAATGCTGCGAAACGCCTCCCCGGCTGCAAGCGGCTGTGTTTGATCCACGAGGATCTCGGTTTTCCGCCCGCCGCACGCGATTACCACGGGTACTTTGGTGGCCCGCGTCTCATGCGGAGAATAGGCCATGCGCAGCTCATAGCGTCCCGTTTTGGGCACTTTGCAGCGGAAGACAGCGGCTGATTGACCATCAGCGCGCTTGTCGTCATGCAGATACCCGGTGCCGATATGCGGCTTGAACCCCGAAGAACGGCTCCACGGTCCTTGGAGTTCAGCCTGTGCGTCATCGAGCACGATGCCCGGCAGAGACTTGGGATCTATGTTCATCGCCCCCTGCGGCTCTGGTTTCACTTCCGGCAGCACAGGCAGTTCCAGCACCTGCTTCTGCACCAGCAGCCGCTCACGCAGCGCAGCATAGGGCAGCTTCTGCACAGCGACATTTTGCTTTGCGGCCAGAGCAGCGGCAATGCCTGCGCTCTGCCCCAGAATCATCCAAGTGGGCTCCACACGAATGGAGGAGATGCCCACATGCGTGCAGGACAGCGCCACGGGCACGAGCAGGTTGTCGCACTCGGCTGCTTTGGGTGTGATGGCCCGATAGGGCATGTGATAGGGATACCCATGCCGCCGCCCTGCCATTCGCACCGGCATGATGGTTCCTTCATCGACGACCATGTCCTTTGTCCCCAAACGCTGGCAGTCATGTGAATCGATGGGAAACGAAGACACCACGATTGGGTCATCCTTCTTCGGATCCTCCATGATGTCTTTCTGCGACAGCACGTACTCGCCCACCATTCGCCGCCCCTCGCGCACGTAGAGCTGCGGCGACCAGTGGCCATATTCGGCAAACTCGTCGCGGCACAGGCCCAGCTCGCTCATCTGCTGCCGCAGCGCCTCTGGCACAGCAGGGTCCGTGCTCAGAAAATGATACAGCTCCAGGGTGTATTGCTTGTGCGCCTCCCAGATTTTCGCACGCCCCTCCTCATCAGCTTCACTCCACCCATTGCAGGCCCCGACGAGCCCCATGGAGAACTGTTTTCCGATGCCGTTGTTTGCATCAAACTTGTTTCCGGGCAGCGGATATAGATCCCAAAGCAGATGCGGCTTCTTCTCCTGTGCATAGTAGCGCCTCACCACCTCAAACCGGGCCGGATCATAGCTGGCAGGTCGCGGAAACGGCACCCGGTTTGCCGGATCTTTCGTGACGCAGAGCCTGAAGCTGTACACCATCACATTCTTGTCTCCCGCCTCGTCCGCACCGGCATCCTCCGTCGTGATCAGAGGCAGCGGTCTGCCTTCGGCATCCACACCTGAGATTGCCAGCTTTGCCTTGGGATACTGCTTTCCGGCCAGCGGCTCGCCAAAGTCCTTCCGCCCCTCACGGCCAATCGTCCAGCTCACGCCTGCCGCCGCCATCAGGTCGCCCTCATAGGTGGCATCGACAAAGACCTTCGCTGAAAAACTGCTGTCTCGAGTCGTGATTCCTGTGATGTGCGCCCCCGTTTTGGCGGCTTTGGTGACCGGCTGCTTTGTCAGCACTTTCACTCCGGCCTCATCGAGCATCTGCCGTGTGATTTTGGCGGCCACATGCGGCTCGTAGGTCCAGGGTTTGTGGTCCTTTTCGCTGACTTTGTAGGGCAGCGCCACGCCTCGGCTTTGGTAGTCAGCTTCCACCCGCAGATGCCATTCCTCAAAGAGCCCCAGCACGGTGCTGCGCACGGTTTGATTGGAGTCGCTAAAACAAAGCCCCCCTGTATTCACGCCACCAACGTGGTCTGTGGACTCCAGTAGAATCACGGAGGCCCCTTCCCGAGCCGCCGCAATCGCAGCGCAGAAGCCCCCAGGAGTCGCTCCATAGACGATGACATCTGCGTCCGATGCGCCGTGAAGGACAAGACTGAGACTGAAAAAGAAGGCTAGAATGCGCGTCATGGTTCCCCACAAGGACGCCTCCCCAGGATTTTGGACACGATTATTTCAGGCGAGCAGCCACGGCACGATGTGCCGTCTCTTGCAGAAAGCGGGCATAGTCGGCATCCAGCCCCTTTGGCACAAAGGTGCTGCCCACGGCGCTTTCACCAAACAGCACCTCATACCACACGCAGGCGCCCAGATACTCACCCGCCATATTGGCATGGTGGCCGTCCATGCCGAGCGTGGTCTTTCCATCCTTCTGCTTCTTCCACAGCCAGCCGACGTGCAGCGAATGCGTCTGGTTTGGCAGCGCAGGCTGCTTGGCGGCCTTCGGATCAAAGCTCGTGTCCGTCTGGTAGCCCCATTTGGCATCGGTGTCCGCCAGATGAAAGGCGTCTCCGGTCGGGATGATGCGCGCATGAAACTCCGCCGCGATTTTGTCATAGGCCGCGTGCAGGCCGGTGTACATCTCGTCCTGTGTTTTGGGCTCGCCCTCTTTACCAGAAGGCTTGGTGAAGCGTGGATCGTCTTTCCGATACTCCCAAGTCTCATGCACCAGCAGCCTGGCCTGCGGTGCGTATGTGGCCACATAATCGCGCAGCCATCCGGCATGCGGCTGATAGGTGGTAAAGTCGTGGCTCTTGATGCTGGCCTGCTGGATGGTGACGTAGTCCCACTGGTCCAGCTCTAGATTTTCCTTCAGCCCGCGGCTGCTGGTGTACAGCCCAGCCTTGTCTTTCGGGTCGGCCTCGTGTTTCTGCGCCTTTTCGGCATGCACCTGGAATGACGCACCGCCAATGACCAGCGGCTGGTGCACCAGCTTGTGCCCACCTGCTTTCGCCAGATCACCCAGGTAATGAGTGGCATTGGCCGAGAAGCTGTTTCCGATGGTGAGCAGCTTCACCGTTTTGGCCTCGCCCGCGAAGGACGAGACACAAAACAGCAGCAGTGTGAATAGCAGAGCCGGTGCTTTCATGAGGCTTTGCGATCAATGATGGCAGCCGCAGCCTTCTCCGCAGCCCTGGGGAAACACCTCCGCCTCGGTAGGCACCTTGCCGCGCTCCAGGCTCTTGCCCACATAGCCATTCACCACTTCAGCGATGCCACGCAGGATGTCCTGTGCTTCCACAAAGCTCAGGATGGCGGTGTTTGCATCACACTGGTCCTGCAGGTCGGTGAAGCGGGAGATTTCCTCGCCGCTGGGCTCTTCACCGTGGTGCTGCTTCTGGTGCAAGGCACGGCCGAGCGTGGCCATCTCGCGGTAGAGGGACACGGCGGCTTCATCAGCGAGGAATGCCTCTGCTTTTTCGCGGGCGTTCTGCACTTCGCTGTCTGCCACGAGGACTTCGCACAGTTCGACGAGCTTGGAGGTGATTTGGGGGGATGCTTTCATGGGGGGCTGAGCTTAGGCCGGAAAAGCCGATTCAAAGGGAAAAGTCGGACTATTTACCAGGCCCGGGCCGCCTCCAGATTCCGTTTGAAACCCTCTCGTACCAGCGAGAGGTCGGAATCCATGGCGATCCACGTGAATCCCAGCGCCTTCAGCTTCTCCTTGTCATCCGCATGCCGCACCAGAATGCCGCAGCCCTTGCTGTGGTCTTTGGCCGCCTTGACGATGCTGTCCACACAGGTGTCATAGCTGATGGATGCCTTCTGCGCCTTCAGGTCAAACGACAGGTCTGCAGGACCGATGAACAAGGCATCAATCCCTTCCACAGCGGCGATCTCGCTGGCATTGGCCACGGCTGCTGCGGTCTCGATCTGTGCAAGGATGATCGGCGTAGGCATCACATCACCCGGCAGGCGCATGCCATAGCCGTAGGTGCGCACCGTGCGTGAGACGCCCCGGTGCCCGCGTGGCGGATAATACGCCGCGTCCACACAGTGCCGCGCCTCCGCCGCCGTGTTCACATGCGGCACCATGATGCCCTGCGCCCCCCAGTCCAGCACACGCCCGATCAGGTCGGGATGCGGCGCGCTCACACGCACGATGGCCATGGTGCCGCTGCCGCGCAGCGCCCGGAGCTGATTTGGCAGCGCGGCTTCGGATTCGCAGCCATGCTCCAGATCGATCAAGACCCAGTCAAAGCCGCACTCCGCCGCCAGCTCAGTGACCGCTGGAGAACCGATGGAGAGGAAGGTGCCAATGTGTGTTTTCATGATCAAAGAATGTCGATGCCGCTGGAAGTGCGCAAGCCCTGCAACGCCAGATCCAAACGCGAATGCGTGAACTCACGCAGTGAACTGCCGGATGTGCCGGATGAGATGAGGAAGAAGCCGTCATCACGATCAAAGTAGCCCGCACCCACACGGATCACGGCCTTGACGATCATGTTGCGCAGAAGGTGCAGCCAGAAACGGCGCAGATGCTCTGCAGGCAGGGGGCGCTTGGTTTGATAACCCTCAAAGGCCCGACGCAAAAACGTGGCATCGTGAAAACAGGCGAGAAGCGAGAGATCTTCCATGGGATCTCCGCTGATGGCGTCGTCGAAGTCGATGAAAGCCGCGATCTGGCTCTCCGTGCCGAGGATGTTCCAGAGCGCGAGGTCCTTGTGGACAAAGCAGCCTGCTTCGAGCTGCAGAAGTGCCCGGTGATTCTCGATTTCAGAAAGGATTTCATCGCTCTGCACCTGGGTGAGGAACCCACGCGTAACGAGAAAGAACAGGTGCTGATCCAGCCGCAGCATGAAGTAATCGGCGTAAGTGGCGTGGCAGCCGTTCAAGGATTCGTCCAAGATGCCGAACCCTGAAAACGTGAGCTGCTGCCACTGCGCCACCGAAGCGCCGATGTCGAAGGCGATGTGCGGCACATCGAGGCGGCCCTGCTTGTACCAGTGATTGAGATCCGGCGCGTGAATACGCTCCAGAGCCTGCCATGCAAAAGACACCTGGGCTCGTGTGGCATCACAGGCATACACCAGCGGCGTCTTCACCCCCGCCTCTCTCACACGTCCCAGCAACGCTGACTCCACGGCAAGATGACCATCTTTTTCAGGGCCGTTCTCGACGCGTACAAACATCGCCTGTCCCGCCACCCTGGCATTCCAGGTGAGGTGATTGCCCTGCCCGATTCCGGTGCTCAGCTCTACACACTGAGTGACAAAGTGCCGCTGCAGCGCCGCACGGAGCTGACGCTCGATGTCAGCATCAGCCACACCACGTTTCTGCGTGCCGTGGAACGCCGCCGGGCGGTCGCATTTCCAGTAGTAGATGTCTCGTCGGCTCATGTTTACGCATCCGGGGTACGCCGCTTCCACCATGCGGCCATGAGGCCGCCGACGATGTTTTGCATCACACCGCTGAAGACTGCGGCGGCTGCAGCCAGAGGCAGCGCTGGAAAATGCTCCCGGGCCAGCGATGCAGCCATGCCGCCGTTTTGCATGCCCACCTCGATGCTCACCGTGCGGGCCACGGACTCAGGATAGCGCAGCACCTTGGGCACGAAGTAGCCCACCAAAAAACCGATGACATGAAGCAAAAATGCCGCCAGGGCCAGGCGCCCAAAATTGGACGAGATGGCATCCGCACTGGCGGCCACGATTCCTCCACTGACGCACGTAAAAGCCAGCACGGCTATCGTAGGTCCACAGGCACCGATCTGATCCGCCGTGCGCGGCAGCTTCCAGCGGATGAGCACCCCCAGCACCACCGGAGCCACAGTGAGCTGCAATGCCGAAAGGCACAAACCCCAGGCATCCACAGGCACGTACTTTCCTGCCAGAGTGCTGGTCCACATGGGGGTGAAGAAGAAAGCCAGCAGTGTGGATGCAAGGGTGAGCACCACGGAGAGCGCCACATTGGCCCGAGCCAGATAGCTGATCATGTTTGACGCCATGCCACCGGGGCAGCTCGCCACCAGAATGATGCCCACAGCGAGGCCGGGATCGAGTTTCAGCAGCGTGGCCACCAGCCACCCCGTCAGCGGCATGATGGTGTACTGCGCCACAAAGCCCAGCGCCACGCTGCCAGGCATGCGCACGATGGCTTTGAAGTCATCCACACTCAGCGTCAGCCCCATGCCCAGCATGGAGGCCGCCAGCGACCAGAAGATCCACGGCTTGTCAAACCACAGCATGGTCTGCGGCTTGAAGAAAGCCAGAACGGCCAGGCTCACCAGCCATACGGGATACAGATTGTTAAACCAGTTGAAGAAGCGGATCATTTTCAGTCGTTCGGTTGGTACAGTGGTTGGGATCAGGGATGAGCGGAACGCAAAACGGCTCCTGGGCCGCTGATGAGCAACACCAGTTTTTGGAAATGCAACCGCTCCCCCTTGATGGCGTCTTTACGGTGCAAGTTCACGCGGTTGATGTCACCCGGGAAGAGCTGCGTCTCCGGCACCTCCACCTTGGTGAAGCCAGCGCTCTTGAGCGCCTCATCCTGGCTGGCGGCACCAGGCCGTGAGGCAGGTGTCAGCGCGTAGAGCGTTCCCGCGCTCACGACTTCAGCGTCGATTTTTTCAATACTCGTCCGCAGGAACGGCAGCCCGCGCACCTGCTCAGGCATTGCCTCAATCACGTAATCCCGGTCTGCGAAAAGCCTGACGCCTGCCTTCATCTCCGCCGTCTCTGCAGGCGCAGGCTCCGGCCAGACGATGCGCTTCTGCCCTTTCTGCGCTTCAAAGCCGCCCACCTCCTCCAGCCTGCCAAACATGATGCGCTCCTTGCGGCTCGCGTCCTTGTCTCCCTGGGTCACCACAAGCCAGATGACGCCGTCATGCTCGTGGAAGGTCGGATATTGGAAGGACTTCGGCGACTCAAAACGATATTTTCGCTCCCAGGTTTTGCCATCACGCGAGACATCCACATTGAACACACTGCGGCTCACCCCTTGGATGCGGGTGGACTCCTGCCAGCCCAGGTAATAAACGCCGCCAAACTTGTCGAAAGTCGGCTTTGAGTTCGTGCCATTGAGCACGACTGGCAGCGGCCTTCCTGCGCTCCATTTCCTGCCATCCGCACTGGTGGCGAAATGATAGTTTCCTTTGTCATTGCGGCAGACCGCCATCCACCTGCCATCAGGCAGGCGGTTGACTGCGGACTCGCTCAGCGCCTCGGCCTGCGGCTCGTTGTAGTGTCCCAGCACTTCCACTGTCTCCAGATCATCATGCATCAGAGCCAGGGCATTTTGCTTTCCGCTGAAGTTGTTCAGCGCCACATAGGTTTTGCCGTCGAACTGCTTGAAGGAGTCAAAGATGAAAAAAGACGAATCCAATGGCGGCTTGGCGAATCCCTGAGCCGCTGCATCCGCATGAAAATACTGCGGCTGAAAATCGAATGTACCCGCCGCCGTCTTCAGTTTTGCCTTGTGAATCGTGGCCGCAAAATCACCGGACTTAAGATCAAAGTCTCGATACCACATCTGCGACTGCCTTTTCCCCGGATCTTCGCTGGTGAAGTAGCAGCGGAGAGTGCTGGCATCCTTGCACAAAATGCGCGGCACAAAGCACGCACCCGCTGGCAGCGTCTCGTTTTCAAACCGCTGTTCGCTTTTGGCAAAGTCGATCACCTTTTCCAACGCGAGTGTTTTCAGATTCACGATGGACAGCGTGGCATAGATGAAAGGCCACCCGGCGCTTTCACCAGCTTTGACATCATTTGCCTCCACCACCACGTAGGCTCGATCTCCCACGCATACAAACTCCGCATCATGCGCACCCTTTACCTGCGGGGCCGAGGTGTTCACGAGGCGCTGCATCACTATGTCCCCCGCCAGGGCCGGATCCCACTTCGCAGGCAGTACTTGGGGTTTGTCCAGCCTGCTGATTGTCTGTTTCAGACTCACGGCACCAGACATGTCTTTTCCAGCGAGGGCATCTTCTTCGCGAAACTTCGCCAGCAGAATCTCGCCCTCGCCCTGACGTTCGCGGTCATACGTGATCCAGATTTGCCCGTCGCCATCCTGCACGCCATCGGGGTAGGAGACGTTTTTGCGCTCATCCAGCAGAAGGCCCTCGCTCCATGTCTGGCCATCATCCTTCGAAATTTGCGCGGTGAGATGACTTCGTGTTTTCCCGGTGAATCCGTTATGGTTCACCAGCAGCAGATTGCCCGAGGCAAGACGGCGGATGAAAAAGCGCGAGCCTGGATTCGGAATCGTGCTGGCCCTGGTCTCGGTCCAGGTGCGTCCTTTGTCGGATGAATGGCTCTCCCACAGAAACCCGCCGCCCGTCCGGGTCAGCAGCCACAGACGTCCGTCCTTGAGTTCCGTGATCATGCACTCCAGCGCCCACTCTGGGGCTTTGAGAGCGCCGTGAAGTTTCCAGGTCCTGCCTTCATCCATGGAGATGCCCACACCCTGCAGCTGCCTGGGCCCGGCAAACCAGCTGTGAATTGGCTCCGTGGCATGCGTGACCGGCATGATCCACTCGCCAGTAGAAAGCACCGTCGGTTTGTTCATGCGGAAGGCATAAGGCCCCTCATACCCAACCCGGAACTCAGGCCCGAAGGCAGGAGGTATAGCATCTGGATCATCGCAAATGCGCGCCCACACATCGTGCTTTGCGGTGTCCTTGTTGCCGCGGTTGAAGATGTACCAAAGACGCCCCTTGGGGTCGATCCAAAGCGTGGGGTCAAAGCAGCGCGTGCCATTTCCAGGAGAGGCCATGACCTGCGGATGTGTAAAACTCCGCGCCTGATCATCGCTGTAGCAAAGCAGCACAGCATTTTCTGCGGATGGCTCCTGGGGACCTCCCGTGAACCAGGAGGAAAACACACGCCCTTTGGCTGTGCGCTCCAGACCGGGAATGCCCTGCCATGTTTCACGACGTTCACCGGATGGTTCGGCGGCCGGGGCGCAGTTTGAGGCTAGAACAAGCAGCGTGCAAAGGAGGCGGAGATTCATTGGCCATATCAAACGTGACGCACGATGTCATTTCACCCAGGATTGGATTGAAGAAATGTTATGTTAACATATCTTCTCCATGCTGCCCACGAACCAGCTTGAAGTCACGCCCGTCCAAGACAGCCTCGTTCATACACCCACCTCCCTGCTCTTTTCATGTCGTCCTCTGATGTCCGCGCCCTCGAACCCCAGGCTCTCTGGAACTGCTTTGCCGATCTCAATGCCGTGCCCCGCCCTTCCAAACGCGAAGAACGTGTCGTCGCCTTTGTATGCGCATTCGCAGAAAAGCACGGCCTGCAGCCCCAGATCGACACCGCAGGCAATGTGATCATCCGCAAACCAGCCTCGGCAGACCGGCAGCACCGCCCCGCCGTCATCATGCAGGCGCATCTGGACATGGTGCACAAAGCCGGTGATGGAGTGAAATTTGATTTCGACCAGCAGGGCATCGACATGTGGGTGGATGGCGACTGGGTGCGCGCGCGTGGCACCACGCTTGGAGCAGACAATGGCCTCGGCGCGGCCGCCATCCTGGCGGTGCTCGCCGCACAGGATCTTTCGCACCCACCCATCGAAGCGCTTTTCACCCTGGACGAAGAGCAGGGCATGGGCGGCGCGCTGGGCCTGCAGCCTGGACTGCTGACTGGCAAAACCATGCTCAATCTCGACTCCGAGGAGGACGACACCTTTACGATCGGCTGCGCAGGCGGCATCGACACACACGTCACCTACGAATACCAGGAAATCACGCATGCCTCTCCCGGCCTCGTCGCGGACATCCAGATCTCCGGCCTGCGTGGCGGACACTCCGGCCTGCAGATCCATGAGGGCCGTGCCAATGCCAACAAGCTCATGGCGCGCATCCTCAGCGCCTGTGGCGAGCAGGTCGTAGCCCTCTCGACCATGCGTGGAGGAAGCGCCCGAAACGCCATCCCCACCCAATGCACCGCCCGCGTGGTCGTTTTGAACCCGGCACAATTTGAAGAATGCTTCCAGCATGAGGCGGCAGGCATCCGTGACGAGTTTCGTCTCATCGAGCCGGGCCTGAGCATCACCAGGACCACCGCACAGGTCGCAGGAGATTCTGTGCAGACCATGTCCGCAGAGGCTCAGAGAGCCTTCGTACTCGCCATGCAGGCCTTGGTGAATGGCGTTTACCGCATGAGCCCGGTCGTGCCCGGCTTGGTGGAGGCGTCTTCCAATTTTTCCACCATCGATCTCACGCATGGCAAAGCGGTGATCAGCAGCCTGCAGCGCAGCTCAGTGGAGTCGAGCAAAGTCGATGTGGCCCGCTCCTTCCGCGCACCTTTTGAGCTGATCGGCGCACAGGCCCATTCCGGCGATCCTTATCCAGGCTGGAGCCCAAGCGCAGAATCGCCAATCCTGGACAAGATGAAGAGACTTTACCACGATCTCTTCGGCCACGAGGTCAAGATCGGCGCTTGCCATGCAGGGCTGGAGTGCGGCGTCATCGCCATGGCTTACCCGGATCTCGACATGATCTCGTTTGGGCCAAACATCCACGAGGCTCATTCTGAGAAGGAATGCGCCAGCGTCTCCTCCGCACAGAAATTTTGGAAGCTGCTCACGGCCACACTGGCAGAGCTGTAGCACCGATCACCAGCCATGCCCGCCGCTGCGCCCACGCTCAAAGACATCGCCCATGCCACGGGTTATTCTCTGATGACGGTGTCACGCGTGCTGCGCGGAGCCCCCAAAGTTTCCGCAGAAAAGCGTGAGCATGTGCTCAAAGAGGCGAAACGGCTGAACTACCAGCCAGACCCGCATCTCGCGCGCATGATGCAGGCCGTGCGCGGCAGGAAGCAGCAGCGAGTGCGTGCGGTGATCGCCGTGATTCGCGAGCACGTGCCGCAGGACGGTCTTCTCAGCGCTTCGTATCAATACGTGCCCATCGACGACATCCGCAGCCGTGCCCACGGCCACGGCTACGCTGTGGAGGAGTTCTGGCTGGGAAAAGACGGGCTGACGCCCAAACGCCTGCAGAAGATTCTGCATGCACGCGGCATCGAGGGAGTGATCGTCTCGCCACAGAGCATGCAGCTGCCTTGCAGCAAGATCGACTTCTCCCCTTTTGCCGCCGCTACTTTTGGCAATGCCATGAGCAGCCCCGCTCTGCACATGTGCGCCGGAAACATGACCCTCGGCATTCACATGGCCGCAGATCAGCTCACCGCCCGCGGATACCGGCGCATCGGCGTGGCCGTCACGCGGTGGATCGTGAACCGCTCCCAGTTCGGCTACAGCGGCGGCCTTTTTCACTGGCAGCAGAGCCTGCCGCCCGCAGACCGTGTGCCGTTGCTGCTCTTTCCCAGCAACGACATCAGCCAGGGATTCGACGCCTTCTCCAAATGGATGCACGAGTACCAGCCGGATGCCCTCATCACCTTCGACACCCACGTGCCCGGCTGGCTGCGCCGCCTGGGCCTGCGCATTCCTCAGGACATCGGCTTCGTCGTTCATGACTGGACGCCGAAGATGCCGGACTACGCCGGCATTTATCAGCAGCGCGATCACCTCGCCGCCGCTGCGGTCGATCTCATCGTCACGCAGCTCTCCCAGCACGAGCACGGCGTTCCCGCAGTGCCCCGCCAGATCATGATCCCGCCACGCTGGGTGGAAGGCCCCAGCATTAGAGCTGCCCGTCTCTAAAAGCTCACTTCAGCGTCTCATAGGCCTGCAGCTCAGGCTCCATGGCCTTCAGCGCCGTGGCCCAGAATTCAGTCTTGGTGATGTCCTCTCCGAGACTCCTCTTCACCACCTCCTCACAGGTGGCGCTGCCGGTCATCGAGAGGAAAGACTCGTAGCGCGGCAGGAAGGCCGCACCTTCTGCTTTAAAACGCGCAAACAGCGCCTGGCTCAGCAGGTAGCCAAAAACATAGGGGAAATTATAGAACGAAATGCCACTGATGAAGAAGTGCATCTTGGAGGCCCAGAACATTGGATCCGTACCACCATCGAGCAGAGTATCACCGTAGAGCTTGCGCTGCGCCTCGTTCATGAGCGCGCTGAGACGGCTCACGCTCACCTCGCCGTCTGCGCGCTCGGTGTAGAAAGCCTTTTCAAACTCATAGCGCATCGGGATGTTGATCAGGTAGGCATGCGCACGCAGCATCTCCTGATCGAGCAGGTAGGCCTTGGTGGCCTCGGTAAGACCCGGGTCGTTCATCAGGCCGTTGAGCAGGATCATCTCACCAAAATTGGAGGCCGTCTCTGCGAGCGTCATCGGATAGTTCGCGGCAAACGATCGCGCCGGACGCAGCACGCACGAGTGCCAGGCATGTCCCACCTCATGTGCCAGTGTGACCATGTCATGCACCGTGCAATGAAAGGTCATGTACACGCGCTCCTCGTGCTTGAGCTGAGATCCGGTGCAGAAGGCCCCGGGGCGCTTGCCTGCACGTGGCTGCGCCTCGATCCAGCGCTGTGCGAGCATCTCGCGGAAATAAGCACCCAGCTTCGGATACGCTGTGCTGAACGCCTGGTCCACCGTTGCACACGCCTCATCCCAGGTCAGCTCCTTCTCATCCGGCGCGGCGATCTGCGGAGCCTCAAGGTCAAAGTAATGCAGTGCCGAGGTGCCCTGCAGCTTCGCAGCTTTTCTCAGTGCACGACGCGGCAGCTCGATGTTCGCATGAATCGCCTCCAGCATCGCGTCCAGTGACTTGCGGCTCATGGCACCGTCAAACAAGGGTGTGTCGAGAAAGTGCGGCAGCCCGCGGCGGCCATAGAGACTGAGTCGGGTGCCTGCGATGCCGTTCAATCCGGCGGCAAGCGTCACGGCATGATCATTCCAAGGCTTCTGCCCGTCATGAAATGCCGCCTCGCGCAGCTTGCGATCCGGCTCGGACATGAGCGCGCGCCGCCGGGACATCTCAACGGTCTCTTTGTGCCCGTCCGGAAAAGTCATCTCAAACTCCATCTTGCCCGTCAGCGTATCATACAGCCGCCCCCAGGCATGCAGCCCGTTCACGTTGAGATCCGCCGCCAGTGCCTCCATCTCAGACTTCATCTGATGCTGCCCCTCATGGCGCATGCGCTTGACGGCGTGCTCCGCATTTTTCAATGACGGATCTGCCAGCAGCACCTCAAAAGCATCATCGCTCAAAGCCGCCAGCGCAGACCGCAGAGAGGCCATGAGCTTGGTGCTTTCGGCCTCGAGCGTCGAGATCCATGCCTCATCGGCCTTCACGGCCTCGTCATTGGCGTCATCAGCAGAAAGGCAGCCCAGATAGGCGGAGAGATGACCCAGGCGGTCGCTCAGCGACTCCAGTGCATTGATCACCTGCGCCATTTCGACAATCTCGATGCCGAGTGCCGCCGCCTGCTTCTTGAGCGCGTCCACATCGCGCACCAGCGCTGCTTTAAATTCGGTGTAGTCGGTTTTGCCGAATCCGGAGAACCAGGATTCAAGGGACCAGCGGTCAGGGGTGGTGGGTGCGGAATGTGACATGATGGAAATGAATGGATCAGCGGCTCACGCGGCCTCCGCCGTCGCCCTGCATCAGGGCCTCGATTTCACCGCGTGTGCTATAGTTGTAGTCGCCTTCGATGGAATGCGCCAGACAGCCTGCGGCGGTGGCAAAGCCGATGGCCGTCTGCGGGTCGGAATTTTGCAGAAACGAAAACACCAGCCCGGCTGTGAAAGCATCTCCCGCACCGAGTCGGTCGATCACCTGGGTGATGGTGTGCCGCGCTGCAGTATGCAGCTTGCCAGCAGCAGCTTCATAGAGGGCTCCGCTGAAGCACTGCGCATTGGAGGTGCTGCCATCGCGCAGGGTAAAGGCGGCATGCGTCATCTGGGGGAATTCGCCCACGATCTGCTGTGCCAGCGCCTGCAGGTCCCCGCTGTATTCGATGCCCAACATCGCAGTCGCATCACTGACACCACCCACAAACACGCTCACCATCGGCAGCAGCGCCCTCATGGTTCGTGTGGCCAGTTCCCGTGCGGAGAGAGGAGGCTCCCAGTTCCAGAGCTTGGTGCGGTAGTTCATGTCGCACACGATCTTGATCCCTCGTCCTGCTGCCTGCTCCATGGCTGCACGCGCGACATCTGCTGCATTGCGCGAGATGGCGGGCGTGATGCCTGAGATCACAAACCACTCGCAGCCGGAAAATATCGCCTCCCAGTCATAGGCAGATGCTGGCGTGATGGCCACAGCGGAGCCTTCCCGGTCATAGATCACATTCCCGCCACGCTGATTGGCACCATGCTCCAGAAAGTACACTCCAAGCCTGCCATGGGCTGTCCGCAGAATGTGCCTGGTCTCTACCCCGAGGCTGCGCAGATCAGCCACACAGGCATCGGCTATGGCATTGGCAGGCAGCGCCGTGACAAAAGACGCATCTGCACCCAGATGGGAAAGCGATGCCGCTATGCTGGCCTCAGCCCCGGCAAAGCTCGCGTGCATGCCGCCTGGCATGGCCTGCTGAAATCGCGCAAAGCCCGGTGTGGCCAGCCGCAGCATGATCTCCCCAAAGGTGACGACTCGGCTCATGGGCGCACTTGCTTGACGATGTCCGTGGCCTCACGTGCCAGTGCGGTGATGACGTCCCAGCCCCCTCTGGCCACGATGTCTTTGGGCGCCAGCCATGAGCCTCCCAGCGCCAGTACCGCCGGCTCGCGCAGGTAGTGCGCTGCATTTCCAGCCCCCACACCGCCCAGCGGAATGAACTGCACGCCTAGATGCATGAACGGAGCCATGATGCTGCGCAGGTAGGCAAGACCACCGCAAGGCTCCGACGGGAAGAACTTCAGCACCCGGCAGCCGGCCTCGACGGCCAGCTCGATGTCAGTCGGCGTGCACACTCCGGGGGCAAACGGCAGCCCGACTCGGATGGCCTCGGCCACCACACGCGGATTCATCCCGGGAGCCACGCCAAAACTTGCCCCGGCTTCCTTCGCCTCGTTCACCTGCTTTGGCGTGAGAATGGTTCCCACACCGACGGTCATCTCCGGCACCTCGGCCTTGATGAGCCGCAGCGACTCCAGCGCCGCATCTGTACGCAGCGTGAGCTCGATGCCGTTCACCCCGCCTGCCAGCAGAGCCCGCGCCAGCGGCACGGCATCCTCGGCACGATCTATCATCAAAACGGCAATCACCCCCGTATTGCGGAGCTGGAGGCGGAGATTTTCAGGGAAGGCGGTATTCATGGCTGAAAGCAGAGCGGGACCCGGTCTTTTGCAACAGGCTTGTACGCTGCAGGAAAGATCTCTCTGCCTCTCATTCACTCTGGGGTGATCTTCAGCCCTTCGATTTTTCCTTCAAACTTTCCCCTGCCCTTGTAGGCAGCCACCTGGCGGGCATCGTCCATGCCGACGCAGAAGTTTTCCTGCGGCTGCCGTCCCACCAAGTTTTTGGCCGGGGCCGTCGCCACGACTTCCCCGTTGAGCGCGAGCGTCATCGCCCGGTCCTTGGCAAGGTGGGCGGCGATTTTTGTGCTGCCCGTGATGACACCAGGCGACACCACCTCCGCATACGACTCCCCAGCTCCATACCGCACCGTGAAAACGACGTGCCCTGCACGCAGATGCAGCGCATACCCGGCTGCGGCTCCTCCGTGCGCCACCAGCACGGCATCCTGCTGAGCAGACTCGACGGTGCAGGAAAGCGTGAACCCTTTTCCGGCAATCTGCGGCGCGGCATCGCTAGGAAGTGTGTCACCCAGCTTCAGCGCGGAGAGATCCTTGACCGGCTGGCGGCGGCCCTTGGGTGCGGCTTTCTTCCCGCCCGCCGTATCACTGGATGGATACAGCAGCTGCGGATTCTCCACCTCTCCGGCAGGGCGGCGGGACTTGGGCTCATTACCGCCGATCTCCTCACTCATCTTGGCGGCCAGCACCTGCAGTTTCCGCACGATCTCCGGATGCTTTTCAGCAAGGTTGGTCCGCTCTCCGATCTCATCATCGAGATTGTATAGTCTCGGATTCACCTTCGAGTCTTCGGCTATGACGCCCTTGGTCTGCGGATCTGATTGCGGGACCAAGGCCAGCTTCCATGGTCCCTGGCGCACGGCCTGGAGATTGTAGCTGCCAAAGTAATAATGCGCCTCGCGCTGAGACTCCTTGGTCTGCCCAAAGAGCAGCGGCGAGATGTCACGGCCGTCGATCACCGGTTCCGCAGGCACTGTGCCGCCCGCCAGTTTCACGCAGGTGGGCAGCAGGTCGATGGTGCCTGCGACTACATCGCACACACTGCCGGGGGCGATCTTGCCCGGCCACCAGGCCAGCGAGGGCTCGCGTACACCACCCTCCCAGGTGCTGCCTTTGCCGCCACGCAGAGGCAGCGCACTCCCTCCATCCTGTCCCTTCACCAGCCAGGGGCCGTTGTCGCTGGTGAAGACCACCAGAGTGTTCTCGTCCAGCTTCAGCTCACGCAGCGTATCCAGCACACGGCCCACGCTCCAGTCCACCTCCTCCACCCAGTCGCCGAAGCGGCCGTTTTGAGATCTGCCCTGAAACGCCTTGCCCGGATGGATCGGCGTGTGCACCGCCGTGTGGGGAAAGTAGAGGAAGAAAGGCCTGCTCTGATTGGCCCGGATGAATCCGACGGCCTCCTCGGTGTAGCGCTCTTCGATGCGGGTCTGATCCTCCTCCGTGAGCAGCTCCACCACCTTGTCATCCCGCACCATCGGCACCACCCTCTGCCCGCTCTCCCTGGCCGTTTTCTGCATGTCATTGGAGTACGGGATTCCCAGATAATGGTCAAAGCCCTGCTTGGTGGGCAGAAATTCCGGCTGATCTCCGAGATGCCACTTGCCCACGATCTGCGTGGCATAGCCATTTTCCTTCAGGTATTCGGCGATGGTGCGCTCCTGCGGATGCAGCCCATTCTTGCTGCCGGGCGGGTACACCCCCGGCACCGAGACACGCGCCCCATAGCAGCCCGTCATCACCTGCGCACGCGAGACACTGCATACCGGTGCTGCGTAAAAGCTCGTCAGCTTCATCCCCTCACGTGCCATGCGGTCCAGGTTCGGCGTCTTCTGCTTCGTGGCGCCAAAAGGCCCGATGTCTGCATACCCAAGATCATCCACAAAGAGAATGACGATGTTTGGCGGCGCAGCATGAGCCGGAATCACTAAGGAGGATAAGACAACAAGGCAGAGCTTCTTCAGCAATTTCATGATCAGGGAGACTGTGAACGCCAAGGCAACGCCTTTTGTGTCAGTCAAGTGCAGCAAGGGGCGGGAGAATGGCACTTCTCCTGCTCTACCAGCACTCAGCCAGCCATGACCCCCGCCCCACCCGACACGAGCATCCCCACGCTCGGCCCCTGCCTCATCCCCTCGCCCGTACATCGCATTGGCGGAGTGGATGCCCCTTTCAAAGAGGATGCTGTGGACCGCATCCTCTACCACAGTCACGTTTTGGAAGATGGCCGCGACTCCTCCACGCCCAGCTACGAAGAAGCCGGGCCGCGCGAGAAAATCTACTTTGACCCCGCCAAGACCACCGTAGGCATCGTCACCTGTGGCGGTCTCTGCCCTGGCCTCAACGACATCATCCGCGGCATCGTGAACCGCTGTCACAAGCAGTATGGCATCGCGCGGGTGTATGGATTCCGCTACGGCTACGAGGGGCTCGTGCAGCGTTTTGGCCACACTCCGCTGCTTTTAAAACCCTCCTCCGTGGAGCAGGCACACCACTTCGGTGGCACCCTGCTGGGCAGTTCGCGTGGCAAACAGGACATCGGTGAGATGGTGGACACCCTGGAGGATATGAAGGTGGACATCCTCTTCGTCATCGGCGGCGACGGCACCCTGCGTGGCGCGGCGGAGATCGTGAAGGAAATCGAACGCCGCGGCCTCAAAAAAGCCGTCGTCGGCATCCCAAAAACCATCGACAACGACATTCGCTATCTGGACAAAAGCTTCGGCTTCGAAACCGCTTTTGACGCCGCCGTCCAGGCTGTGAACTGCGCCTACATCGAGGCCACCGGAGCCGTAAATGGTGTCGGCCTGGTCAAACTCATGGGGCGCGATTCCGGCTTCATCGCCTGCTATGCCGCACTGGCTGGCAGCAACGTGGATTTCGTTCTCATTCCCGAAGTGCCCTTTGAGCTCGAAGGAGAAGGCGGCTTGCTGGAAGTTCTGCGTCAGAAGCTGATGAAGCGCGGCAGCGCCGTGATCGTAGTGGCAGAGGGCGCGGGGCAGCACCTCATGCAGACCGGCGACGACACCGACGCCAGCGGCAACAAACGCTACGGTGACATCGGCCTCTTCCTAAAGGACCGCGTCAATGCCTTCTTCAAGCAGCGTAAAACCGAGGTGAACCTCAAATACATCGACCCCAGCTACATCGTGCGAAGCGTTCCCGCCAATGCGCAGGATAATGTGTACTGCTCCCGCCTTGCCCAGAACGCCGTGCACGCGGCCATGGCCGGCAAGACCAACATGCTCGTGGGCCGCTGGCACAATTCCTATATCCATCTCCCCCTTGAGCTCGTCATCCACGGCCGCCGCAAGGTGGACCCCACCCAGGAGCTCTGGCACAGCGTGCTCGAATGCACCGGCCAGCCCATGGTGATGAAGTGATGGTGATGCAGGCACTCCTGCCTGCAAAGCGAGTCACCCAGGACATTCTTTACAGTCAGCAATGCCCGCATCACTTGAGGAAACTACTTCTCATCCGCTCCCGCATCCGGCGCCTTTCCTTTGAATGCCCCCGGCTCACAACCGGGCAGCGGCTTGCCCTTGAGATACGTGGACAAATCAATTCCCACATCAACGGCAGCCTGTACATCATCAGCGACCACATTGTGAGACTCCGTGAAATCGCGCGGTGGCGTCCCATTGCGCTGGTCAAAGAAGCCGTCCTTCACCTGCAGCACCAGATTGTTGAGCACATGCCACTTTGGCGTCGCAAAGTCGCGTTTCGCATTGAATGACGAATACACCAGCGCCGCATCCGCTCCGCCGGTGATCGTGTTGTGGTAGATATACCCTTCCGCCGGAGAGGAGTCCATGCTGAACCAGATGTTGAACGGCGTGCCGTCGATCAGATGATTGTGATGGATGAACACCGGCCCGATGCGCGGCAGCTTGAAGCGCAGGCCGCCATGCGTGTGACGCAGCGTGTTGTGGTGTACGTTCACGTCAATGCAGCCCACGCCGAGCTCGATGCCGGAGTCACGCGTGTTTTCGATCACATTCTCCGCGATCTCCGTGCCACGTCCGTGATGCGGATCGATCAACGGCTTGTCCAGTGACTCCACGCTGGAATCCCCCAGGCAGATGCCGTCAAACACGCGGTCCAGATGATTGCGCAGAATGCGGTTTCCCATGCCCGCACGGATGATCTCGATGCCCACGCGGTCGTATTTGCCAACGTCCTTGTGAACCTTCCAGATCTCATAGTTCTCGCGGCGGTTCTCGGTCGTCGCCCGCCACTCCTCAAACGCACCACGCGTGATGTCGCAACCTTCTACCGTGCAGTGGGACGCGCCCCCGGTGATCGTGATGCCCGCATTCTCATACGACGTCACCTTGCAGCGCCGCACCACGCAGTTCTTTGCTCCCTCTCCCAGCACCACGGCTTCTGCACCACCACACAGCGTCAGCCCCTCCACCACCACGCCCTCAGCGGCAACCTCAATCAGCGGCTTGCCAGACATCACCGCCGTCAGCGCCGCCTTGTCTGGTGCAGTTCCATCTCCCAGCCTCAGATAGATTTTCTTCTCCTTCGGGTGGAACATCCACAGCGCGCGCACATGCTTGAACCCGCCCAGCGGCGGCCCCTTCGCCAGCAGCGTCTGCCAGTGCCACTCCCCGCTCTTCTGCGCCCGTTCAAACCGGATCTCAGCGATGAATTTGCCATCCACCAGCAGCCCTTCGGGACGCTTGCCAGATGCTGTGGCGAAAACCTTTCCCATTCCCTCCACAGCCTTCCACTCAGCCTGAAGCGGTGTAGTTCCATCCAAAACAGCCCCCACTTCTCCGCGCAGCGTCAGCTTCTTCTCCACCCTCACTCGTTCGTGATGCACCCCCGGCCCAATGACCAGCGTGTCGCCTGCGCTTGCTGCCGCGATGGCTTTGGCAAGGGACTCGTCGGACGCGCCGGCTTTGACACTGATTTCGGCAGCTCCTGCCGTGCAGCAAAAGCCAGATGCCCAGGCGGCTGCGAAGGTAATGCGGAGAAGGTGTGTCATGGAGAAAACGTCTAACGTTCGCCCAAGACACACCTCTCAGCATCTTGAGCTTTGACTATTTCAGCGGCGGCAGCTTCGCGCTGTAGTGCACCGCCCGGTGGCGGTTATCATCAAAGGCAAAGTGCAGCCACTGCTTGTCCTTGCTTACAAAACCGTCCGGATAGTTCATGCGTCCTTTCGGACCGTCCACGGACTCCTGCTGCAGCACGCGCTGGTAAGGCCAGGTCTTCATGCCGTCAAAGCTGATCCACAGCGCCATCGGGCTGCGGTGCTTGCTGTTGGGATTGTGCAGAATCGCCACGGCATCGCCCCCGAGGGAGTAGAGCGTGGCCTTCGAGCCCGGATTCGGGATGTCCGTCTTGCAAGCCAGGGGCGGCCAGGTGCGGCCGCCGTCAGTCGATTCCGCATAGTAGAGCACTCCTCCGAGACGATCTCCACGAATGCTCATGGCGATCCGCCCATCGTTCAATTCCACAATGTTGTTCTCGGCCCACCCATTGTAAGCATTGTCCTCGGTGAGGCGGATGCTCCCGTGCTCGCTCCATGTCTTGCCGCCATCGCTGCTCATGAGCACGCCGTTGCAGGGGTTGCTGATGTGGAAGGAAAGACGCTTCATCCTCTCCTCTGGCACCTGCGTTCCCGCAGGCAGTCCATTGTAATGCTGGAACGGCAGCACGATGCGTCCGTCCCGAGTGACAATGTGATTGCGAATAAACGTGCTTTGATGCAGCCGCCCGGGCACAGGTTCGACCTTGCCCCACGTGTGGCAGGAGTCGTCGCTATGCACCAGCCAGGATTTCCACCCGCCGAAGATTCCGTCGTGAGTCGAGAAAAACAGCGTGCAGCGCTGCCCATGCACCATCAGCTCGCTGGGCACCTGCGCTATCGTGTCCCCTTCGTGTTTGAAGCCAAAGTCCTGCCGCTCTACTGGCGACCACGTCTGACCGCGATCAGCGCTGCGGGTGAGAAAGATGCCGTTCTCCGGCAGGGGCTCGGCATCACCGCCTCCCAGCATCACCATCACCCAGGAGCCATCTGGCATCTCCCGCAAAGTGGTGTCACACACCAGTTTGTTCGGGCTTTGACCGTCAAAGGCGATGCCCTTGCGGTCCTGCTTCGCATCCTCAGCGGCCTGCTTTTCCCAATCTGCCGCAGCGATATTGCCGCAGGCGACGAGACTGACAAGAAAGAGGGGGAGTTTCATGGTTCAGCCTGGGTTCGCGATTACTTCGCAGCTGCATCGGGCAGCGGCGGCAGCTTCGCGCTGTAGTGCACTGCCCGGTGCCGGTTGTCATCAAAGGCAAAGTGCAGCCACTGTTTGTCCTTGCTTACAAAGCCGTCCGGGTAATTCATGCGCCCCTTTGGCCCGTCCACAGACTCCTGCTGCAGCACGCGCTGGTAGGGCCAGGTCTTCATGCCGTCAAAGCTGATCCACAACGCCATAGGGCTGCGGTGCTTGCTGTTCGGATTGTGCAGGATCGCCACCGTATCACCACCCAGATTGTAAAGCGTCGTCTTGCTGCCGGGATTCGGAATCGGCGTGATGCTCGCAAACTCCGGCCAGGTCAGACCGCCGTCTTTGCTCTCCGCCTTGTACAGCATGCCCCCGAGGCCATCGCCACGGATGACCATGGTGATGCGCCCATCCGGATGCTCAAAGAGATCATTCTCCGCCCAGCCAAAGTAGCGGCTGTTGGGAGTAAGGCGGATGTTTCCATGCTCGCTCCAGGTCTTGCCGCCATCGCTGCTGATCAGCACCCCGTTGCGTGGGTTGGTAAAGTCACGGTCCAGCGGTGCTCTGTCCTGCTGGTCGTCCGGCCCGATATAGTGCTGGAAGGGGGCCATGATCCGCCCGTCTTTGCACACGATGTGCTTGCGGATGAACGTGCGCTCCTTGAGCCGCCCGGGGATTTCCTCCGGCTTGCTCCAGGTTTTGAAAGAGTCATCGCTGGTGAGATACCACGAGCGCCAGTCATTGGCCCAGTGCTTGGAATGTGTGGAGAAAAAGAGCGTGCTGCGCTGCCCCAGGATCATGAGCTCGGTCGGTCCCTGGCCGATGGTCTTGCCCTCACGGGGAAAGCCCACATTGAATGACTCCAGCGGTGTCCAGGTCTTGCCCAGATCGTGGCTGCGGGTCACGCCGGTGTAGTTCAGCGGGCTCGGCTCGGTGTCGCCACCGGCCAGCATGAAAAGAATCCAAGAGCCGTCTGGCAGCTCGCGCAGCGTGGTGTCGCACACCATCTTGTTCGGTGTCACACCGTCATAGGGGATGCTTTTGAAATCCTGCTTCGCATCCTCCACCGCCTGCGCGGCCCACTTCGGATCAGGTGTGATTGCCTTCGGCAGTTTCGGCGCCAGCGCTTTGTTCACCAGATCCTTGCCCACCTTGGCACGTCGCTTGATTTCCTCCGGATCCATCGTCAGCTTGCCGATCTCCGCCTGCTTTTGCATGTCTTCTTCCGTAAATTTCACATGCATGATCTCCCCGTCGCTGTGGCGGTTCCAGTCATACAGGATGTGAATGTCACCATTCGGAGCCTGAAAGCCGTCTGGATATGACACCTCGCTGCGGTCGTCGATGAGATAACCCTTGCCCCAGGTCTTGCCATCATCCTCGGAGAGAAACGCCTTCAGGTTCGAGCGGCGCGGCAGTCGCACATTGATCGGCCCGTTCTTCACCAGGATGAGCTTGCCCGAGGCTAGGCGGCGGATGAAAAACCGCGCGCTGCAGTTTTGAATCGCAGACGGCCGCGGCTCGCTCCACGTTGCGCCCTTGTCAGTGGACACACTTTCGCTGATGCCATCTTTCGTACGCGCCAGCATCCACAGGCTGCCATCTTTGCGCTCCACCATCATGTGCTCGTCAAAATCCGTGCGGGGAAACGCCACGCCACCGCGCCGTGTCCAGGTCTTGCCCTGGTCCGTACTGGCAAACACATTCGCCATGCGGATCACATCCAGGTCCTTGTGCGCCTCCTTGTCCACCCCGGGGCCATGCATGCGGTCACGTGTCCACAGAGACACCGGCAGCAGCCAGTCACCATTGCTCAGCACCGTCGGCTTGTTCAGCGTGCATCCGTCAGCAAAGCGCACCGGCGCAGTCCATTTCGGCTCCGCCGCATCCGGGTCGTCACAGCGGATGTACCAGTCTCCACCGCGCCCGTCAAAGTAACCCAGGCTCTGGTCAAAGAAGCACCACAGACGCCCCAGCGGGTCCGTCCACAGATTCCCCACCAGCGCACGGCGCTCATACTTCACCCCACCCAGCTCACCATCCTGTGGGTCGATCACCACCCGCGGCTTGCTCCAGGTCTTGCCATCGTCCTCACTCGTGGCGAGCATAAAAAAGCCATTGGGAGAGTCCCCGTTGCCTACCCATGCCGCCCACAAGCGCCCCTTCGGCGTGCGGTCCATGCCGATGATCATGTTCCCCGGCCGCTTCTCCGCATCATACTCAGGCCCCGGCTGCGTGTTGATGACCGGCGCCTCGAGCGCGAGATCCAGCAGGGCCTTGTTGTCCTGGGCAATGGCTTGCGCAGCAAACAGTGAGAGAAGCAGGAGTGTATGTTTCATGGTTGGATGCTGAACAAAAACGCCTCCGGACACCGCATTCACCACTCAGTTGGGCAAATACGAGTGTTATGTTAACACTCATTTACAGGTCAGCGAGCCGACCAAATGCGCACATCATCAAAGAGCACCCCCTTGCCGTTTACCGTAAAGTGAAAGCTGCTCTTCGTCTCATGGGCAATGCCGGGAGATTTGAGATAGCCCGACGGCTTCCCGTCCATCACCACACGCATCTCATCCTCCTTGAGCTCGATCACCACCTGGTGCCATTTCCCCTGCTCCAGTTTACCGATGTTCATGGAGGTTCCGCGGCCTTCCAGCAGCTTGTCCGCCTCCTTCTTCCGCGCCGGGTCTTTTCTCATCTCATAGATGTCATTGCGCATCACCCCTTCCTTGTCGTCTCCGAGACGGATCTGAGTCGGCGCAAAGGCAACACGGCAGATATGCCCGGCGTGTGATCCCTTGAATTTCTGATCGTCAAACACCGCATTAAATCCGGTGGACCCCACGAGCTGAAATTTGAACTCCACCACCACATTCTTCATCGCCCGGTAAACACGCCCCACCGCACCATGGTCCTCGCGCGTCTGCACGCCTTTGAGCGCCCCGTCTTCCACTGTGAAAGTCGGGATCAGCGGTTTCCAGTCCCCGAGCTCCTTGCGCTCAAAATCATCCGCCAGAATCGGTTCGCCCTTCTGGGCTATGGGATCGGAGGGAATTTCGGCAGCAGCCACACCTGCTGCAAGGCAGAGAACAAAGAGGCATTTCATGATGGCGTCGGAAACGACAGATCGCGCACAATGTTTCTCCGCCTGCACTCATCTTGCAGGATGGCTCTGCTCATCCAGCACCTGCCCGGCCAGACTTTTGATCTGGATACGCATGAGTGCCTTTGGCTTGAAGGTCAGCAGGATGTAGCTGTGCTCGCTGGCAAAAAAGACCGATTTGGGATCAGGGTAGCGGTCTCCATTTCCCTTGAGCGCAGTGTTGTAATACGGGAAACCATCCACCACGGCCCTCTCCGCGAAGTATCCAAAACCCGAGATGACCGCAGTCCCCTGCTGAAACAACCTCCCCCACTCCCCCTTCAACTGGCCGCGCATCGTCGCATTGCGCTCGTTTTGAACCGTGATGGTATGCCCGGAGTGCGGCGGCCCCATCTGCTTCCGATACCACGCCAGTTGCTCAGATGTCTCGTCAAAGGGATGCCCCGTCTGCCACGTCGTTCCCATGTCCTGGATATGCTCAAGATCCAGTGCCACAAACCGGGCATCGAAATCCGGAAACGACAGCACCCAGTTCCATTCGTTTCCCGGCAGGGCGAAAAATTCACGATAGGCCGCTGCCTCCACATCATACACTGCTTCGGGTGGCGGCTTGGGCCCGCGCGGGCGCATCTCACGATCATGATTTCCCAGCACAGGCATGAATGGCGTGCTGCGAAACAGCCCCGGCTGCGAATCAATCAGCGCACTGAAGGCTTTCGTTCCCTCTTTCCCCTGCTGATGCAGACTGCTCACATTATCACCCGCCGTCATCAGCACATGCACGTCATCCTTGATCAGCGCGGCAAGATCCGGCTGCGCAAAGCCCCAGTCCCCCACCACAGCTACGCGCAGCTCCTTGGATGGCATTCCCTTGAATGTGCAAACTGCAGATGTCTCGGCACCTGAACGCACCTGGTAGTGGCACACCATATCCTTCTCAGGCATCGGAATCTCCACATGGTGCAGCGTGGCCTTCTCGTCCTTGGAAATCTTGCTGCCGAGCTCGGCACTCACACCGTAGGACACCTCTGAACTCTCCGGCTGCGCAGTTTCCCAGTTCACAGTGATGTGCGTGGGGCTCTCTCGCTGAAAACTCAGCCAGAGGCGCTCAATGGTGGCCGCCTCAGTGGCGGAGCACAGCACTAGGAAAAGCAGAAAACGTCTCATGATGGTCAGGTCAAAACAAACGCAGGTCCTGCATGAATTTCTCCATGAATGGCAGGAGACACTGTCCTTGATCAGCCGCTCATCACGGCATAAGATCCGCCATGCTGGCTCGTGCCTTCGGGCACGGCCTGTTCTTTGAAAATTTCGCCGCTTCCTGCGGCCTTTAAATTTCCTGCAGTGTTCGTTTTCGAGCTTTGCGGCCCGGCCCGATTAATCTAACCCGGGGGCTGCGCGCTGAAGTGCCATGTCATGCCTTTACTGGAAGACAGAGCTTCATAACGCGGGTCCCCACCTGGACTCATGGGATACGTGAGCCCTTTGCACCGGACGGCACAGGTGGGTCTGAAAGCGTCCCGGCTCCGCCCGGGGCGCTTTCCTTTTTTCACCCTTACGCGCTCGGCTTCTTTTCCGGCAGCGGCTTCGGATCATGATCCTCAATCTTCTCCGCAGGGCGGACGATCACGCCCACAGGCATCGAGGCCTTCTCCATGTTCAGCAGCTGGCTCACGGTCACAAACTGGTATCCCTGGGACAGCAGCTGGTCAAACATCGCCGGCATGGCGGTGATCGTCGGCGGATGGATGTCATGAGACAGCATGATCGCTCCCGGATGCGCTCCGTTGACGAGTCGGCTGGTCACTGCAGCCACACCCGGACGACGCCAGTCCTGCGGATCCACAGACCACATGATGGTGGAGTAGCCAAACTCGGTGAACATCAGGTTCTTGATGCGTGTGTTGACGGCGCCATAAGGCGGACGCACCAGATGCGGACGCACACCGGCCACTTCAAAGACAGCGTCTTCAGATTTCTTCAGCTCACTGCGGATCTGATCGTCTGAGCGGCTCGTGAGACTGCAGTGCGTCCAGGTATGGTTCCCGATCTCATGCCCCTCTGCAATGATGCGGCGCACGATGTCAGGGTACATCTTCACCTGCTGGCCGATCAGGAAGAACGTGCACTTGATGTTTCGCTCCTTCAGGAGGTCCAGCAGTTTCGGAGTCAGGCTCGGGTGCGGGCCGTCGTCAAAGGTCATCGCCAGCGTCTTCTGCGAGATCTTGACGGAGGAATATGAGATGCGTGCGCCAGCCGGCGGCACCGGCGGCATGGTGGAGGGATTGTTCAGCCTCTTTACCAGCGGGTTTTCCTTGGCCTTGTCCTTGTCTTTTTCTTCGAGCGGCAGCGCTTTGCGCGCCTCTTCGATGGCGAGTTTCTCCGGCTTTGCAGCCTTCTGTGTCGTGCAGCCGGACTGGGCTGCCAACATGATGCCAAACCAAATGCTAAGGTACATGCGTGGGGGGATCACAATGCACTGAGATTAAGGGCTGAAATTCATCTGCGAAAGCTGGATTTTCTGAAAAACAAACAATCACCAGAAGAGATGCTTTATCTCTCTCAGGCCTCTCCCGCAGCCATCACCTCCTCGGCGGATAACATGCGCCATGCCCCAGGTGGCAGATCTGCGGGCAGAGTGAGGGCGCCAATGCTCTCCCGGTGCAGTTTCACCACACGGTTTTCCACCCGGTGAAACATGCGCTTCACCTGATGATAGCGCCCCTCATGCAGCGTCAGTCGTGCGCTGCACTCCCCCAGGATCACCAGCTCTGCAGGCAGTGTCGTGATATCCTCCGTGTGGAAGTAAAACCCACGCGCAAATGCCTCCACCGCATCTGGAGAAATGGGGTTCAGCGTTTCGACCAGATACACCTTCGGCACCTTCTCTTCGGCCGCCATCAGCCCTTTGGACCAGCGCCCGTCATTCGTCAGCAGCACCAGGCCGGAGGTGCTTCGGTCCAGTCTCCCGGCAATGTGCAGCGTGTGCCTGTCGGGATCTTCGATCAAATCGATCACCGTCGGATGCTGCTCATCCTTGGTGGCGCTCAGGATGCCCACCGGTTTGTGCAGCATGAGGTACAGCGCCCTTTCCGCCCCCTGCACCAAAACGTCATCCATCTCCACCTTCATGAAACGGTCCACCGGATGATGACTGTCCGTCACCACCACGCCATCCACCCGCACACGCCTCGTCGCGATGGCATGATGCGCCGCCTGCCTTCCCTGGGATTGGTGGCCTGCTATCAGACGGTCCAGCTTCATGCCATATGCTGCATCATGAGGTGAATCACTACACGCAAGTGTCGATTCAGTCACATGCATGTGTGACGAAAAACTCACTGCCAACTTTGTGACCATCTCTCAGCGGAAAGGCTTCATGTTCATTGCAATGGATAAGCTCAATGCTTACCCGTTTGACATGCTCCGCTGCACTGGCCTGGCTGGCTGTGGCACAGTCAGTTGCAGCTCATGGCTCGTTCCATGAGATGATGGACGAGCTTGCCATCGAGATGGCCGCCCGGCCGCAGGATTCCACTCTCTATGTGCGCCGCACCCAGCTCTATCTGGAGCATGGAGAATGGAAGGCCGCGCTCACAGACATCGAACGTGCAGAGCGTCTGGGCAGCGACACCGCCTCGCTGGACCTTCTCCGCGCCCAGGCCCTCACATTGGGTGGATTGAACACCCAGGCTGAGGCCCTTCTCTCGGACTTCCTCAAAGATCATTCGGAGCACGGCTTTGCACACCTCGTGCATGCACGTGTGCTGGCGAGAATGGAGCAGTTTGAGGAGTCTCTGAAAGCCTACCGCATCGCGCTGCGGCGCACGGCGGATCCTGAGCCGGATCTCTATCTGGAAATAGCACAAGCACTCACGGCGCAAAAACTGGACGCCGAAGCTGCCGAGACGTTGCAGCTCGGCATCGCGAGGCGTGGCAATGTTCCTTCGCTGGTGCTCAAGGCCCTGGAGCTGGACATCGCCCATGCAAAATACGACGAGGCCCTGGCCCGCGTGGATGTGATGCAGCAGCAGGCTCCACGCCCGGAGCCCTGGATGGCCAGGCGCGCCGCACTCCTGCAGCAGGCGGGCCGTGCGCAGGATGCCCGCGCCGCCTGGACAACTCTCCGTGATCGCATTCTCGGACTGCCAAACCTGGAGCGTGGCTCTCATGCCATGAGCCTCATTCTTGAAGAAACACAGCGGGCCCTGGCAGCCCCTGCCCCCACAGCCTCAGAGACCAATCCCTCCCCATGATCCCCTCGCGACTGACTGCTCTTTTCCTTGCAGCCATGACCTGCACTTCCGCTCTCCACGCGGCAAACTTTAACGGCATCTTCGTCGAAAACTTCGACTCCATGGGCACCTCCGGCACCACGCCGCCGTCCGGCTGGTCAGTCTATGGTGCTTTCGGCGGCAGCAGCACCACATGGACCTCCAGCATTCCGGCCACTGGTGTGGCCGGCGGCACACAGACCACCTCCGTCACCGCAGCCACTGCCTACACCGCTACCAGCAACACCAACGGATTCAACTACGCCACCAGCACCGCCACCGGCGACCGTAGTCTCGGCACCTCGCCCACCACGGGCGCAGGGGTGGCGCTGCAGCTCTCGCTGACCAACACCACCGGCGCATCCCTCAACTCGGTCCAGATCAGCTACGACACACGCGCCTTCACCGCAGCCACATCGGCCAATGAACTGCCGGGTTACTGGCTCTTCTACAGCCTCGACAACGGCACCACCTGGACCAACGTTTCCGCCACCAATCCCACGATCACCACGGTTCCAAACACCGCCGGTTCCTACGTCACTGCCCCCGCCACGATCACACTCGGCAGTGCATGGGCCAGCAGCGGCACACTCCTGCTCCGCTGGGTGGATGACAATGCACAGCAGACCTCGCCAGACCAGGTGATCGGCCTGGATAATGTGACCATCTCGCTCCCGGTCACCACCTCCAGCAATCAGGCGCTGCTTTTCAACAGCAATCGCTATATCACCATGGGCGCCGCCACCGCCACGCTGGGCGCCAGCAATCTAACCCTGGAGTGCTGGTTCAAGCGCACCGGCTCGGGCACCGCGACCTCGACAGGCACTGGCGGTGTCACCAATGCCATCCCGCTCGTCACCAAAGGACGCGCTGAAGCAGACGGCAGCAATGTGGACTGCAATTACTTCTTCGGTATTGACGCCTCGACCAACAAACTCTGCGCCGACTTTGAAGCCCAGGCCGGTGTTAGCGGAATCACCGCCGGGCAGAACTACCCCATCATCGGCAGCACCGTCATTCAGAACGACACCTGGTATCATGCAGCAGTGACGTATGACACCAGCACCTACACTTGGAACCTATACCTGAATGGCGTGCTGGACGCCACATTCACGAATCCCACCGGCGCTGCACCACGCAATGACAGCATCCAGCATTTCGGCATTGGTACCGCCATGACCTCCACAGGCGCGGCCGCAGGCTGGTTCCAGGGAGTCATCGACGAAGTCCGTGTGTGGAACATAGCGCGCACGGGCACACAGATTGCCGCAAGCAAAAGCTCGGAGATCACCGCCGCTACCACCGGTTTGCTCGCCCGCTACGGAATGAATGAAGGCACCGGCACTTCCGTCAGCAACACCGTGGGCACCGCCGGTGCTCCCAGAGGCACGCTGACAAACAGTCCGATGTGGATCAACGGCGCTCCCTTCAACGCGAACATCGCCCCCACTGCCGCCCTGACGGCTCCTGCAACTGGCACGACGGCCACGGTCAGCGCCGGTGTCTCACTTACCGCGACAGCCTCAGACACCGACGGCACCGTGGCTCAGGTCGAGTTCCTGCGGGATGGCAGCGTCATCGGCACCGTCACCTCTTCACCCTACACCTTCACTGATTCCACCGTCACCGCAGGCGTGCACACCTACGCGGCCCGTGCCACTGACAACGGCGGCGCAGCCACCACGAGCAGCACGGTCACCGTGAGCGTTCTCACAAGCGCGACTAAGACAGCGCTGCTCTTTGACGGTGTGAACGACTACGTCACCATGGGTGTCGCCCCGGAACTCAATGCAGGCGGCCCACCCTCCAATGGGTTCACGCTGGAGTGCTGGTTCCGCAAAGAAGGCACGGGTGTCACATCGAGTTCCGGCAATGGCGGCGTGACAGGCGTTCCCCTCTTTGGAAAAGGACGCGGCGAGGCGGAAAACAGTAATGTGGACTGCAATTACTTCTTCGGAATCAACACCAGCGGCCTGCTTGTGGCCGACTTCGAAGCTTATCCGGCCACAGGTATTACTGGCGGCCAGAACTACCCCATCACGGGCTCCAATACACCCATCACCAACAACGTCTGGCACCATGCTGCTGCGACCTATGATGGCAACTCCGCCACGTGGACGCTCTATCTGGACGGCGTCTCAGTCGGCACCGCCACCGCTGCTGCCGGCGCTCTGCCGCGTTACGATTCCATCCAGCATTTTGGCATCGGCGCAGCATTCACCTCCACCGGTGTGGCAGAGGGGGCCTTCGCAGGCCGCATCGATGAAGTACGCGTCTGGAACTACGCCCGCAGCGCCAACGAAATCGCCGGCGCAAAAGATTATGAAATCGCCAGCGCCACCGGCCTGATCGGCCGCTACGGTCTGAACGAAGGCACTGGAACCACCACCGCAAACAGCGTCGGCACCGGCGCACCAGTCGGCACGATGACCAATGGTCCCCTCTGGGTGGATGGAGCCGCCTTCACACCCAATATTCTTCCGACTGTTTCACTGGACGCTCCCACAGCAGCCTACACGGGAACAGCCCCCGCAACGGTGCATTTTGCAGCCACAGCCTCCGACTCCGACGGCAGCATCACCAAAGTGGAGTTCTACAATGGCAGCACCAAAGTGGGGGAGTCCAACAGTGCCCCCTTTGCCTATGACTGGACCACTGTCGCTGCCGGAGATTACACACTGAGTGCCAGGGCCATCGACAATCAGGGAGGCACGGCCACATCGCCCACCGTTTCGATCACTGTCTCCCCCAATCCCAACAAGGCTCCTGTCATCGCGCTCACTGCTCCGGCGGACAACGCCTCAGGCCTCGGCAGCATCACAAACCTCAACGTCTCGCTCAGTGATCCCGAGGGTGATGCCATGACGGTGACTTTCTACGGCCGCAAAACCACCCCTTCGACCCCAGGCGCTGATTTCAGCTTCATCGCCGTCCCAGATACTCAGTTCTATTCCGAAAATACCGGCCGGAATGCCTCGGGCGGCAGTTCCGGCGCGGTCGTCAGCCTCTTCAATGCACAGACGCAGTGGATGGTGGACAACCGCAGCACGCGCAACATCGCCTTCGTCAGTCACATGGGGGACATCGTGCAAAATGGCGACACCTATCAGCAGGAATGGATCAATGCAGATGGGGCCATGAAAAAGATCGAAAGCCAGACAAACACCCTGCGCGCCTACGGCATCCCCTGGGGAGGGGCGCCGGGCAATCATGATTTCGGCACAGGAGGCGGCACGGGAACGACCACTTACTACAACCAGTACTTCGGCACCAGCCGCTGGGCGGGTCGCAACTACTACGGCGGAAACTTCGGCACAAACAACAACAGCAACTACGAGTTCTTCAGCGCCAGCGGTCTCGACTTCATCGTCATCCATCTCGAATACAATGCCGGCGCGGTCAGCAGCTACCAGGCTCAGCTCGACTGGGCGGACGCTCTGCTCAAAGCCTACCCGAACCGCCGCGCCATCGTCACCAGCCACTGGATCGTGAACACCGGAAACCCCGCCACATTCAGCACTCAGGGACAGGCTATCTACGACAACCTCAAGGACAACCCCAACCTCTTCCTCATGCTCTGCGGCCACGTGAATGGCGAAGGCAGGCGCAGCGACACCTACCAGGGCCGCACCGTTTACAGCATCCTGCAGGACTATCAGGACATCGTGGACGGCGGCCGCGCTTTCATGCGCATCTATACCTTCTCCCCGACAAACAACCAGATCACAGTGGAAAGCTACTCGCCTGTGCTCAACCGCGCGGTCAATGCCAGCGACAGCGTGCCTTCCTGGACCGCCGCCTACACCCTGCCCTACAACATGCAGAGCTCTTTGACGGACTGGGTGCCGCTGGGCACCGCGAATGTCAGCGCAGGCGGCACCAGTGCCTCGCTCAACTGGACCGGCCTCGAGGCTGGCGGCAGCTACGAATGGTACGCCACCGTCACTGACACGATCAACACCGCCACCAGCACCACACGCCGCTTCAGCACCGCTGCCAACTCCCTCCCGTCGGTAGCCATCACCTCTCCGGCAGACAGTTCAGGTGTGGCCCTCAATACCACCATCAACATCACCGCCAGTGCTTCTGACACCGACGGCACCGTGGCCAAAGTCGAGTTCTTTGATGCCGACACAAAGCTAGGGGAAGACACCAGCGCTCCCTACAGCTTCGCCTGGAATGGTGCCGCCTCTGGCAACCACACCCTGACCGCCGTGGCGACTGACAATTCTGGCGGCAGCACCCTCTCTTCACCCATCACCCTTTCGGTGAACAACTTGCCGCCCACCGTCGCCCTCACCGAACCTGACCCAGGCGAGGTTTTTGATGCTCCTGCATCCATCTACATGACTGCGGATGCCACGGATTCGGACGGCACTGTGGCAAAGGTGGAGTACTACGCCAACGGCACCAAGGTGGGCGAGGCCACCACATCACCCTACGCCTTCTTCTGGAACAATGTTTACACCGGCAGCTACACACTGACCGCCAAAGCCATCGACAACGGCGGCGCTTCCACGACTTCGGCAGTGCGCACCGTGAGCGTGACAAACATTGACAACGTGGCTCCCACCGCCGCCATCACCTCCCCCGCAGGTGGCGTGGCTTATGCGGGCGGCATCACCATCACAGCCAGTGCGGCAGACACCGACGGCACCATCACCAAGGTGGAGTTTTTCAATGGCTCCACAAAGCTTGGAGAGTCCACCACAGCCCCCTACAGCCTGCTCTGGAGCAGCGTGGCCGTCGGCACCTATACTCTGACAGTCACCTCCACGGACAATGATGGAGCAGCCACCACCTCCGCACCTGTGACCATCAATGTGCAGGCAGCTCCCCTGTCATTCTCGGAAAACTTTGACTCCATGGGCGCCAGCGGCACCTCGGCCCCAAGCGGGTGGTCCATGAAAAATGCCAACAGCGGCACCACCAACGCCACCTGGACAGATTCCATACCGATCCCTGGCAACGGCACCAACAGCGTGTCTGCAATGGTGGCCGCCTCCGGTGCTCTCACCGCCAGCAGCGCCCCGAGCGCCACCAACAACAACGGCTACAATGCTCAGGGTGCCAGCACCACGGATCGCGTATTCTGCACCTCGCCCACCTCTGTCGCCGGTGTGGCCATCCAGTGGCAGCTGTCAAACACCGGCTCCACAACCATCACGGCGCTGAACATCGGCTATGACACCCGGCGCTACACCGCCGCCTCGACTGCCAATGAACTGCCTGGCTACTGGCTCTTCTACAGCCTCGACAACGGCACCACCTGGACCAATGTCTCCGACCTCAATCCCACACTCAGCGGCTCCGGGGTGCAGGTGCCAAACACCGTTGGGGTCACGACTATCACCCCGGCATACTTCACCCTGAGCAGCGGCTGGGCGGCTGGCTCCACCTTGTTGCTTCGCTGGGTCGATGACAACGCCGTAGCCACCTCTCCAGACCAGATCATCGGCCTCGACAACGTGACGCTCACCGCCGCAGGCGCTCAGATCGGCTCAGCTCCCGCCGTGTCACTCACTGCCCCCTTGACCGCAGATGCCTTCACCGCACTTGCTTCGATCAACATCGCCGCCAGCGCCAGCGACACCGACGGCACGATCACCAAGGTGGAGTTTTACAATGGCGCGACCAAGCTGGGAGAGTCCTCCACATCACCCTACGGCTATGCTTGGTCCGGCGTGACCAGCGGCAGCTACAGCCTCACCGCCAGAGCCACGGATAATGATGGCAACATCACCATCTCAAGCGCGGTCGCCATCACCGTCAATGCGGCCCCCGGTTCTGGCACTCTCACCCGTGCCGCCTATCTTCAGCAGGCCGGCCCCACTACCATGACCATCCGCTGGCGCAGCAGCCAGAGCATCGTGGGCCGTGTGAGGTATGGCTCGTCCACCGCTTCACTGACCAGCAGCGCAGACGAAACCGCCGCCGCCACAGATCACGAAGTCACCCTCACAGGTCTCACCCCCGGCACGACCTACTTCTACAGCATCGGCTCGGCCTACGACACGCTCGCAGGCGGAGATGCGGCACACACCTTCACCACCCCACCCGTGGCAGGCAGCACACCCAACACCCGCGTCTGGGTTCTTGGAGATGCAGGCACCGGCACTTCCAGCCAGACCAGCGTGCGAGACGCCTTCTACACCTGGACCGGCGGCCGGGATCCAAACCTCGTGCTCGAGCTTGGCGACAACGCCTACAATTCCGGTCTCGACAGCGAGTTCCAGACCAAAGTCTTCGACATCTACGGCAGCCTCATGAAGCGCGTGCCCTTCTGGTCATGCCTCGGCAATCACGAAACCAACCAGGCGACTTCGTTTGTCGACACCTATCCCTATTTCTCGGTCTACACCTTCCCGAAGAATGGCGAATGCGGCGGCGTGGCCTCTGGCTCGGAGCATTACTACTCCTTCGACTACGGCAACATCCACTTCATCACCCTGGACTCGATGACCGCCAGCCGTTCCCCTTCGGGAGCCATGGCCACCTGGCTCAAAAATGATCTCGCCAGCACCACCCGCACCTGGATCATCTGCATCTTCCATCACCCGCCCTACACCAAAGGCTCTCACAATTCGGACACCGAGACCGAGCTCATGGAAATGCGCGCCAACATTCTCCCCATTCTGGAGAATGGCGGCGTCGATCTCGTGCTCTGTGGTCACAGCCACTGCTATGAGCGCTCCTATCTTCTGGATGGCCATTACGGACTCTCCAGCACACTCACAGCAGCGATGAAGAAAAACGCAGGCGACGGCCGCACCTCAGGAAACGGGGCCTACATCAAGCCGCTGACGGGTCCGCGCGACCACTTCGGCGCAGTTTACAGCGTCACCGGCTCCGCAGGTCAGATCAGCGGCGGCTCGCTGAATCACCCTGCTCATTTCGTCAGCTTGAACAATCTCGGCTCCTTGGTGCTGGACGTGAATGGCAACCGGCTCGACGCCACCTTCCTGCGCGAGAATGGCGCGATCAATGACTCCTTCACTCTCATCAAACAAGGCGCCGCAGATTCCGACGGTGACGGCCTGACGGACGAATTCGAAATCGCCAACGGCCTCAACCGCACCAGCTCCTCCGACTCCACCACGGACAGCGATGGAGACGGCGTCAGCAACCTGGTGGAATTCGCTTTCGGCACCAATCCCAACAGCAGCGACCCAGGAAAGCTCGTGGTTTCAAACGGCACGATCGTCAGCCGCGGCCAGCCGGATGTCTCGATCACCAGCACGGATACGAGCGTCGACTTCCGCGCCGACTTCTGCCGCAGAAAAGATCAGTCCACAGCTGGCCTCACCTACACCGTGCAGTTCAGCTCGGACCTCACCACCTGGCAGTCCAGTACCGTGACTCCCACCGTCATTGCAGACGACGGCATCTATGAGGTGGTCACCGTCAAATACCCCTTCTTCATCAACGGCCAGAAGGCCCGGTTCTTCCGGGTCACGGTCACTCCCAACTGAGGTCTGAAAACACCCTCCACACCACTCCACTGACATGAAGCGTCTTCTCCTCGCACTCGTCTTTGTGCTGCCCGGCTTCCACCCTGCCGCCCATGCGGCCGTCATCTACAGCGGTCTGCAAAACATCGCCATCCCCGCCACCTTTGACGGTGTTTACATCAACATCGACAACGCCGCCACCAGCTCCTCCACCATCACCGGCTGGGACATCAATCCATTCTTTGGTGGTGCGGGCATCGCCAACAGCTCAGCCTTTCAGCCGGCCCGCACCGGCACGGGCAATAGCGATCCCATTGTGAATTTGAACGGCGGAGATATCGTCGGCAGCACGCTGAACTTCTCCTCCGGCTTCGGCGGCTCGGGCGATCCGGTTTCCCACCTCGGCACAGGCCCGGGTCAGTTTGCACCCGGGCAGGAGGGTTACCTTGGCTTTCGCTTCTACACAGACTCCAGCTCGGGCCCCTACTATGGCTGGATGCGCGTCATCCTCACGGCCAATTCCTCGGGCGGTCTGATCGAAGACTGGTCCTATGACGACAGCGGCTCCGCCATCACCATTCCTATCACAGCCGCTCCTGAGCCTTCACGTGCGCTCTTCCTCATGCTGGGCTGCCTTGCCGCCGGTTTCCGTCGGCGGCGTTGAGTCACCTCATGGCCTTCTTCAGTTCCCACGCCAGCTCCTGAGGCGTCCAGGCATTGCCCACAAAGACGTGCTGCACCCGGCCTTCGGCGTCGATCACCACCGTGCGCAGGTTGTGATCGATCAGCCCGTCTTTCGTCCTGACCTCAAGGCCAAACCACGCACCCATCCGGCTCAGAACATCCGGCTTGGCTGTGGCAAAGGTCCACCGCGCAGCATCCGCGCCATGGGCTCTGGCATACGCCAGCAGCTTCTCAGGCGTGTCATGTTCAGGATCAAATGAGAGTGAGAGCAGATGCCAGTTTTTATCCCCGCTCATTTCACGCTGCACGGTCGCAAAGTGCGCCGTCATTCTCGGGCAGTAGTCCGCCAGCGCGCAGCGGGTGAAGATGAAAGTCAGCGCCAGCGCCTGTCCTTTAAACTGGCTCAGCTTCATATCTCTCCCATTTTGATCTGTGAGGGTGCAGTCTGGCACGGAGTCTCCCGTGGTCAGGGCCGCAGCCTCAGACACGGCCAGCACGGTGCACATCACCAGACATGAGAGCAGTTTCATGTCATACCACTGCATCAGCCTGCCGGATGCATAAGCAACAGTTTTGACACAGGCACCGCCTTGCTCCTGCGGGGCGCTTCCTGCACTACCCTTGTCTCTTATGCGGTCGGTCGTCGTTTTCAGCATGGTGTTTGCCGGGTTTGCGTCTCAGATGCTCGCCCAGATCCCTGCCGTCAAACCCACCGTGACCCCTGAGATGGGAGACGCCGGCGGCAAACTTTTTGGCAAGCCACCTGATCCCGCCAAAACACGCCGCTACTACATCGCCGCAGAGCCGGTGCAGTGGGACTACGCCCCTTTGGGAAATGATCCCGTCTGCGGCCGGATCCTGCCGCCGCCAGTTCAAGACCACCGGCCGGTCAACAAGCTGCGCTACGTGCAGTACACCGACGCCACCTTCACTGCCAGGGTCTTCCCCACCGAGCGCCTGGGCATCCTCGGCCCCGTGCTGCGCGGCGTGGTCGGGGAGACGCTGGCGGTCACTTTCCTGAACCGCACCCCACAGCCTCTCTCCATGCACCCTCACGGAGTGCTCTATGACAAGGACAATGAGGGCGCTCACTATCAGCCAGACCCCGGGCTTGGCTCCGCCATCGCACCCGATGCCAGATTCACTTATGTCTGGCAGCTTGATGAGGCATCAGGCCCGTCTCCTTCCGAGCCCAGCTCCAAAGGCTGGCTGTATCACAGCCATGTCACCGGCGACAGCGAGGTGAACCAGGGCCTCGTCGGTTTCATCATCGTCACCGACCCCAAGCGTGCACGCCCCGACGGCACCCCGGCGGATGTGGACCGGGAGATGGCCGGCCTCTTCATGATCTTCGATGAAAGCGGCCTCGATGCCGATGCTCTTGAGGCTCTGGAATACGCCAACCTCCCTGGTGCCAAATCTCAGCAGCGCAGTTGGGCCGAAACTCAGCAGGTCATCGAAGCAGGAAGCCGCCACTGCATCAACGGACTTGTCTTTGGCAATCTGATCGGCCAGGACATGAATGAAGGCGAGCGCGTGCGCTGGTATCTCTTTGGCCTGGGTTCCGAAGACGACTTCCATACCGCGCACTGGCACGGCGCACGCGTCATGGAGGATGCCCGCCGCCGCACCGATGTGGTCGAGTTGCTGCCCGCCTCCATGAAAGTAGCCGACATGACAGCATCCAGCCCTGGCTCCTGGCTTTATCACTGCCATGTGGCGGAACACATGCTGGAGGGCATGTACGCCCGCTACATCGTCCATCCCAAAACGAGCCAGGGAGCCAGTCGTGAGCCAGCATCAGCCTTCTTCGGCGTTTCACCGGGCGAGTCCATGCGCATCAGCCATGCTGAAATCTTGGACAGCACAAAGCTGCGGCTGGCAGGTACAGTCACAGTCTTTGAGGCTTTTTCTATTTTCAATCAGCCGCTCAGCCTTGAACTAAGCGGCCAGCCTCTGCCATTTCAGCCGGACCGCACCGGCCTCGCTTCCAGCGGACAGAGCACGCTGCGCATCCGCAACGTCAACCCTTACGGCATCGTCTATGGCGGAAAGATGGAGTTCGAAATCCTCCTGCAAGGCCCCACCTGGCAGCCCGTCATCGCAAAGCTGAACCCCTCTAAAAACATGCTGGTTAAGCTCCGCGTGGGCGGAGCCCTTCATCAAACCCAAGCCCGGCCGGTTGTGGTGCCGCCTTGAGGCCGCTGCAGATCAGATCTCGCCAAAATGCTTCTCACGCATTTGCACGATGGCGTCGAGCATCCGGTCCGCCTCGTTGCGCAGTTTGGCATCCAGGCTTGAGGCGCTGCGGTTGTAGCGGCGGAAGAGAAGCTTCAGCTGCGCCTTCACCTCGTCCTTGGACATCTTGGGAGTGATTCCGCACATTTCTTCAGGGCTCTTGGGTGGCTCCGCCTTGGCGGCGGCGGCGGAGACTTTGCTGACTTTGTCCAGCAGCGTGCCCTCTTTGGCGGCGGCTGGTTTGGCCTCGGTGGCTTTGGCTGAGCTGCCGAGAGACTTGGAGAGAGATTTGAGGATCTTGAACATGAGGTTGGCTCCTTCAGTGGCTGGCGGTTTACTCGATGCGCATGGCGCGAAGATGATGACTGCGGCGCTTCAGCTCCTCGTCGGAGAGCACTCCTGCGCCCTTGTAGGTCACGGCCACTTCCTTGCTGCGACCGGACTGCTTGTCCACCACCAGCGCACGCACGCGCTGGTTCTCATCATAGCTGAAAGTCACCGCCACTTCGCACCCCTTCGGGCGGTTTGGCGGCACATCCAGCGTCAGGCGGCCGATGACATCGACAAACTTCGCGTCTTCATCCTCCCCTTGGGTGATGTCCACCTCGATCACGCGCTCGTTGTCCTCGGAGGTCTGGTACACCTGCGTGCGCGAGCACGGGATTGGCGTGTTCTTCGGGATCACGATGGAGTTCATCAGCTTCTCCTCCTTCGTCTTCGCGTTGTACACCATGGCCAGCGTGCCGTAGCTCGCGTTGCACACTTCCTGGATGCGGGAGGACTTCTTGGCAAACAGCGCCGCACCCAGCGCCACGCACTCATCCACGTTGCCGCAGGACTTCGGCGTCTTGCCGAAGATTTTCTCCAGCATGGACTTCACTTTCGGGATGCGCGTGGAGCCGCCCACCAGCACGACGTGGTCGATGTCCGAGGGCTTCAGCTTCGCGGAGTCCAGCGCCTGCTCCACCAGGAAGACCGAGCGGGTCAGCATGTTGCGGATCATCTTCTCAAACTGGTCGCGGCTCAGGTCGATGCGCGCGATGCCGCTGTTCGTGTCGTTCGCCACGGTGTCGTTCACACGCTGCAGCTTGGAGAGCATCTTCTTGGCGTCTTCCGTGGCCTGCAGCACACGGCGGCGGTGGCGTTCGCCGCTGTAGAGCGCCGCTCCGGTCTGCTTCTTGTACTGCTCCTCGTAGGCTTCCAGCAGGATGTCGTCAAAGTTGCTGCCGCCCAGGTGGCGTGCGCCTTCGGAGGTCAGGATCTTGATGCTGTCTCCATCCACATCCAGGATCGTCGTGTCCAGCGTACCACCGCCCATGTCAAACACCAGGATGCGCCCCTTCACCCCTTGGGAGTGGGCGTAATAAACAGCCGCCGCTGTCGGTTCGTTCACCAGCCGCCTCACCTTCATCCCGGCCATTTCAGCGGCGGCGATGGTGCTCTTGCGGGCCAGTTCGTTGAAGTTCGCCGGCACGGTGATCACCACTTCGTTGATGTCTCCGCAGATTTTGGAGCAGTCGCGCTTCAGCTTGGAAAGGATCAGCGCGGAGATTTCCGCCGGGGTCCATTTCTTGCCGTCGATCTCCACCAGATGCTCCGGATCGTCCATGTAGCGCTTGATCTGAAAAATCGTGCGGTCGGGCTCTCCACCATCACGCGCAGCACTGCCCACCAGTTTCACATCTTCATGAGACTCAAAGAACACCACCGATGGCGTCAGGCGCTCGCCGTCGGCATTGGGCACGATTTCCGGATTGCCATCAGGTTTGAGATAAGCCAGCCCGGAAAGGGTGGTGCCTAGATCGATTCCAACGTATTCAGCCATAACAATGTGTGTGTGAAAGATTCCGGATGCGGTGCTACTGGCTGGAGGTCCGGACCTCCACTTTGCGCAGGATAATCTCGTGCCCCTCGCCACGCGAGAAGATAAAACCGGAGCGGCAGCTTTCGGTGACTCGCGGCTTGGCCTTGCCTGGCATGGAATCCACCACCGCGATCTTCTTCCTCAGTTCCAGGTCCACCTCGGTGCCCGGGGCCACGTCAAATTCGCTCACCCCATGCTGCAGCAGGATGTCCTCAAACGAGGCCCTCAGGGTCACCAGCTGCTGCGGCACGTCGTTCCCATTCGTGCCTGCGTAGCGGGCCACCAGAGAGTCGATCAGGTCGATGCGCTTGATGATGTCGTTCGCAAACATGACGACCGTGCTCTCCTCCGTGGGCAGGCCGCGACGCATGATCTCGTGCTTCTCCTCCAGCTCCACGAGCTGCCCACGCAGGCGTTTTTCGATCTCCTGCCATTTCTTGAGCTGGGCTTCCGCCTGTGCAAACTCCTGCTTCCGGCCCTCAAGACGGAGCAGTTCGGCCTTCGTCTCTTCGATCTGGCCGACAGAGCGCTGCTGCGTGGCCCCCAGGTCGGCGATTCGCTTTTCCAGTTCGGCGATCTGTTTCTTCTGCTCCAGTTGGTAATTCTGCAAAGCAGCTGCCTGCTTCTGGATGTCGGCGCTGAATGACCTGAACTCCGCATCGGCTGCCTCACGGTCTTTGCGCGCCTGCTCGGCACGCGCCGCTTCGCGGTTGAGCGACTCCTGGGCCGCGTTCAGCTTCACCTGCACCGCCAGCTCCTCCTCCGAGGTGTTGCGCAGGGATTTGTTGATCTCTGTCTGGCGGGACTCCAGTCCCGCGACCACCTGTCCGAGTTCGAGAATCCTCCCGCCGACGTTGATATAGTCTCCCAGTTCGGCCTTCCGTGTTTCGATCCGCGTGTGCAGTTCTTTGAGGGACATGTCCACATCCTCCAGCGCATGCTTCTGCGTCTCAACGACCTTGGACAGTCTTTCTTCTTCCGTCTTGAGGTTCTGCACCCGGTCAAGCCGCTGACGCAGTTCGCCTTCGATGGCGGCGGCGTCCTTTTTCGCCGTCTCCGCCTTGGCCTTGGCCTCCTTGACCTCTTTCTCCAGTTCGCTGAGCTGGGCCTCTGCTGCGCGGGACTGGTCCTGCGCCGTCTTCAGGCGCGCGCTTTCCTTGTCCACGTCCGCCTGGGCTTTCATCACACGCTCCTCACGCAGCTTGTGCGCCTCCTCCAGCTGGGCGATCTGCTGCTGCAGCTCGGTCAGCTTCTTGTTCTGCGTGTCCGTGGTGACGTTCAGTCTGGTGACAAACTGAGAGGCTTCCTCGCGCTCCTTCGTCACACTGACCAGCAGGGCTTGGATGCCCGCCAGTTCGGTGTTCAGCGTCGGGATCTGCTTGCGCAGGTTCTTTTCCTCGGTGCGCGCCGCCTCTGCGGCGGCATCAGCCTCGGCGCGCTTCTGCTCCGCTGCCAGCTGCGCAGCCGTGGCTTTCTCCACACGCTTCTCCGCCTCGGCGGCCTTGGCTTCGCTGGCTTTGACGTTCTTGGTCAGCTCTGCCAGCTGCGCGTTCTCCGTCTTGAGCGTCGCTTCGAGTGCCGCGCACTCCTTCTTCAGTCTGTCCTGGTTGCGTGTGAGCTCTGCCAGTGCCTTTTCCTCAGCCTGCCGCTGGGTTTCAGCATCTCTCAGGCTCTTGGTGGCGGCAGCCACGCGGGCATCCACATCCGCCAGTTCTGCCAGCCGTTTTTCCGCTGCAGCAATGCGCTCCTGCACTCCCTTGAGTCGTGTTTCAGCGGCATTCGCCTCGGCCAGCTTTGTCTTGGTTTCGGCTTCCAGGTTGGCGCGCTTGTCGCCCAGCAGTTTGTCCAGATTGGTCGATTCGACGCGCAGCGTTTCCACCGCCGTGTCAGCCTCCTTGCGGCGTGCCATGGACTCCTGCAGCGCGGCGGCGGCGGCATCACGGTCCTTGATGAGTCCGGCCAGTTCGGCCTTCAGATTGTCCGCCTCTGCGCGCGTCTGCGTCACTTTGCCGCGCAGGTCGGGCAGCACGGCTTCAAGATCCGCCCGCTCTTTTGTCAGGCGCTGCGTCTCAGCCAGCAGCTTGTCGCGCTCCTGCGTGGCAGTGGTGATCGCGGCGGTCAGCTCCGCATGCTGCTTGCTGGTGGCAGCCAGCTCCTTCACACGCTCGTCCAGCCCGGCGGTCTGCTGCTTCAGCTCGGCCACACGCGCCTCAGACGCAGCCACTTCCTTGCTCCGGTCGGAAATGCGGTCCTGCAGATTTTGATGATCCGACTCCGCCGCAGACAGCTTCTGCTGCGTGGTGGCGTGCGTCGCAGTCAGCGTGGCGATGACCGCCTCCAGACCGCTGATTTTTTCCACCAGCGTCAGCTGCTGCTGAGAGCTCTTCTCTGCGGCGGCAGCAGCCGTGGCGGCTTCTTTTTTCCGCTCGCCGGCGGCAGTCGTGGACTGCTCCAGATCGGCCTTGGCCAGCGCCAGCTGCTCCGTGACTTTCTTGTGCTCGGCCTGCAGGCTTTTGAACTGCTGATCCGCCGTCGCCGCCAGTTCTTCCAGATTCTTGGTTCGCTGCTCAGCTGCGGAGACCTTGCTCTCGCGTTCCTGCAGTTCGCTTTCAGCCGCCTTGACCTGCTCACGCAGTTTGCCCAGGGCCTGTGACAGCTCGGTCTTCTGCTCCTCGATCTGGCGCACATCTTTCTCCACCATCTCACGGCGTTGGGTCAGAGTCTGGGTCAGCAGTGTCTGTGCGCGGCCATGCTCAGTGGCGGCCAGCAGTTCGCGGGTGCGCTCGTCTCTTTCTTTCACCAAAGCTGCCACGGCAGCCACCACTTCGGCTTTGTGAGATTCCACCGCCTTCAGCGCATCCGCAGAGTCCTTGAGCTTCGAATCCGTCGACGCCAGGTCGTCCAGCTTGTTGGTCAGGTCCGCAGCCTTGTCCTCCAGCGCCTTCACCTGCGCCTGCAGGTCTGCCAGCTGGGTTCCACGTGCACTGATCTGAGCTTCCAAATCCGCATGGCGCTTCTCGGCCTCCAGTCGCTCTTCTTCATCCAGTTTACGCGTATCTCGGGCTTGGCGGTCCAGATCGGCCAGCCTGCTCTGCGCCTCTTTTTCCTGCGCGGCAAAGGCGGTCTCTGCATCCGCTTTCTGCGTGTTCAGCGCCGCAAGTTTCTGCTCGGCTGCCAGATGCTGCTGCTCCAGCTCGGTCAACTGGGCGCGCATCGAGGTCATGCGCTGCTCGGCGGAGCTGGCATCCGCCTCGTGGGACTGCTGCCTGCCCATCAGCGCTCCGATGGCGGCATCCAGCAGTCCTCGCTGGTTTTCCATCTGCCCCAGTGTCTGGGTCAGTGCGTTCAGCCGCTCCTCGTTGCCCTTCAGTTCAGAAATGCGTTTGGCTACGGCCGCCTCCTCACCCGCCAGCTGCGCGATCTGCGTCTGCGCGGCCTGCACCTGCTGCTGCGCCTTGCTCAGGGCGGCGTTGACAGCCTCCACCTCATTCTGCTTCGCCTCACGTTGTGAATCCAGCTGCAGCAGTCCGGCGCGGCGTTCATCCAGCTTCTTGTCCAGCTCCTGCAGTTCCGTGCTGCGCTTGCTACGCTGCTCGGCCTCGGACTTCTGCGCATCCGCCTGCAGTCCGGCCAGGCGTTTCACTTCTGCTTCGGCGCTTTCGATCTGCTTCTGCAGTCCGGCCAGCTTCTGCGCCACGCTCGTCTCGTCTGCCACCAGCTTGGCCACCGCGCTTTCACGCATGGAAGCCTCTGCCGCGGCTTTTTGCAGCACGTCATTCTTGGCCGTCAGCTCTGCCTGCGCTTTTGCCAGTTCGGCCTGCGCCTTGGTCAGTTCCCCTCCCTTGGCCGCCAACTGCGATTCCAGGGTTTTGAGTTCATCACTGCGTTTCGACTTCAGCTCCGCTTCGGACTTCTGCGCCTCGGTCTGCAGCTGGGTGGTTTCCTTGAGCTTGGCTTCAGCAGCCGTCAGCTGTGCCTGCAGCAGCCCCAGTTTGTCGCTGGCGGCCGTGGTTTCTGCCATGGCTTTGGCGGCGGCGGCTTCCTTGCTCGTCGCCTCATCACGTGCTTTGGCCAGAGATCCCTGGATCTGCTCCAGCGTGGCGCGTTTGGCGGCCAGATCCGCCTCCACACTCTGCAGCTCTGCACTGCGCTGGGATTTCAGCTCGGCTTCAGATTTCTGCGCCGACGCCAGAACCTTGTTGATGGCCTCCACCTTCTCCTGGGCGGCCTTTTCCTCTGCCACCAGCTTGGAAAGGGTAGCCTCACGCTCCTTGCGCTTGCTGTCGGCCTCCGAGTGCAGGTTTTGCAGCCCCTGCTGGGCCATGTTCAGATCTTGTTCTGCTTTGCTGACGAGCGTCCGGGTGGTGTCCAGCTTGCTCTCCAGGTTGCTCAGCTCACGGCGCTTGCCGTCCAGTTTGCCGGCCTCCGTCTTGGCGTTCTCCACTTCAGCACGGGCGCTCTGCACCTGGCCTCGCAGTTTCTCCAGCTCTGCTTTGTAGCTGGCGATTTCCGCCTGGGTCTGGCTCAGCTCCTTGCGCCGCACCTCCATCGTTGCATCCAGGGACCGTGCTTCATCCGGCTTCTTCGGCTCACCTTCGCTCTCCGCCCGGTTCAGCTTGGGCTTTTCGGCCTCCTCTCGCACGGTCACGACCGCCTTGGCAGCTGTGGGGGGCGGTGGAACTGCACTGGGCTTGGGAATCAGCGATGGCGGTGGCGTGCTGCCTCCCGGCGGCCGCAGCGCATCCGCTGGTGCACGCTGCAGCACCGGCTTGGTGACCTCCACCTTGCTGGTCTCTGGCTTGGAGTTTGGCAGGTCATCTTTGTCCCGCGCAGGGATGCTCTCTGTATCCCCCTTCTTGCCATCTTCCCGGCTCGGCTGGCCTTTCGCAGCCACAGATTTCGAGCCTCCGTCCGCCGCCATTCCTTTCGGCGCCCTCTCTCTGAAGCGGCTCTCCAGCTGCCCAAACATGATGCGGTCCCCTCCCTTGACCCGGGCGCGCTCCACACGCTTGCCGTTCACAAAGGTTCCGTTGGAGGACTTCAAATCCACGATCTCATACCCACCGTCCGGCTGGCGGATAAACTCCGCGTGGAAGGTCGAGATGAACGTGTTGTCGATGACAATGTCGTTGCTGGCTTCACGTCCTATGGACAGCCTCTCTTCGAGAATGTCGAAGACGAACTCATTTCCATCATTGAGGTTGAAGGCCAGATACGGCATGCCGGACGCGCAGAAAAGACTGAAGGGTCAAAAGAATAAGGGTGGAAAATCAGTGAAGCAAACTTAATGAAATTCGTCGACAGGGAGCAAGCGTGAAGAACCTATTGTTACAAAAACCACTTCAATTGCACAGAAACATTTAAGATTACAAAAATATAAAAAGTCATGCAATTGACCGCCCCTCTCACCGCTCTCGCGCTGTTGGTCAGCTGTTTGAACAGCTGCGCCGAAGTTCCCACGCCCCACGCCGGCACCGGCAGCCGCCTCTCCCCTGCCCAGCTGGACCGCGTTGGAAAGCGCATCTGGCAAAATGAATGCGCCGGCACCGTGGCCGGGCTCACCAGTTGGAATTCCGGGGAGGAATTTGCCTCCTTGGGCATCGGTCACTTCATCTGGTACCCCCAGGGGCGTAGCGGCCCCTTTGCCGAAAGCTTCCCCCCCTTGATGGCCTACTTCGCCTCTCGCGGTGTGCCCACCCCGGCCTGGGCTCAGGGAGCCTGTCCCTGGCCCGGCAAAGCCGCCTTTGAGGCGGACAAAAACGGCAACCGTCAGAAGGAACTGCGCTCCCTCCTCAGCCGGACCGTCACTCTGCAGGTCGAGTTCATCATCGCCCGCATGGAGGCTGCGCTCCCCAAGATGCTGGCGCAGGCACCTGCGAAAGACCGCGCCTGGGTGCAAACAGCCTTCCATTCCCTGAAAGCCACCCCGGAGGGGCAGTTTTGCCTCATCGATTACGTAAACTTCAAAGGCGAAGGAACCAGCTCCAAGGAGCACTACCAAGGTCAGGGCTGGGGTCTGCTCCAGGTATTGCAGGCCATGGGCGAGCGGCCGGACAGCCGCACTCCCTGGAACGCCCAGTTCGCCGAGGCCGCCAAGCGCGTCCTCAGCCGCCGGGTGGCCAATGCCCCGCCGGAGCGCAATGAAAAGCGCTGGCTGGCAGGCTGGCACAATCGCTGTGACGCCTACCGCCAGTCTCTTTAAAGAGCTGCCTACTCGTCAGCTTTGCGCTCGATCTTGATCTTGGGCATCGACCCAAAGAGCTTGTCTTTGAGGTCAATCATGAGGTTGCCCTCCATTTCCTTGGAATGGCGCATCGCCAGCCCCACGACAAACGCGATCACAAACAGGCCTGTGACGATCAGACCCGTCATGCAGCCGCTCTCCGTGGTGTCCGGGTAGCTGCCCGCCGCAGGTTTGCCATAGGCTCGGCGCACAGGGCTGAGCGCACGTCCGGCAGGCGCCGGTCTGGGCGCAGCAGCAGGGACTTCAGCGCTCACCACTGGCGCTGGCGGCGGCAGGGATTTGGCAATACTGGGTGCGGCGACTGGCTTTTCCTCCAGCACCGAGGGAGCGTCCCCGGCATAAAACACCGACTGCACATCCCCGAATCCGACGCGGTCGCCGTCCTTGAGCAGCGCTTCCTCGATCTCGGCTCCGTTCACGCGTGTCCCATTGCTCGATCCCATGTCCTGCACATAATAGCCGTCCTCAGACGACTTGATGACTGCATGCCGGCCTGATGACGACGGACAGGTCAGCACGACATCACTGTCAGGATGCCTGCCGATGGCAGTGACATCGCTTTCCAGTTTGTGGACGAGCGTTGTGCCGTCCTCCATGTAAAAGACTACCGAGGCCATGTGCGGGGGATTTGGGGGTGAAAGATCGTAAAACCTGTGATAAGTACAAACAGCTGAACAGAATCTTGGGATTTTCCTGATGCAACGGCTATGTTCGCGTGTGAGAGTGATTTCTCGCTTTTTGTGCCATGCGCTCCTCCGCCGCCCCATCCCCCCTGGTTTACCTCGCCCTCTGCACCCTGATGCTGCTGGCCCCGGCGGCTTGGCTGCACGCTGGCGACAATGAAGATGCTGAAAAAGCCGCCAGCGCGCTCGCCTATGACCAGGAGAACGAGGGCTACAACATCCGCGCCGAGGTCTGGACCCGCACTCTGGAGCCCAAGCTCGGCAAGGCCACCCGCCTCCAGCTCTATAAAGGAAACGAATATTGCTTCTGCATCGCGGCGCCCAAAAAATCCGGCGTCCACATCACCGGCGCGGTTCTCGATCTCGAAGGCAAGCCCGCCGGCGAGATCCTCCCTGTGCTGGACGGCTGGGGCTTTGTCCTCTTCTACAAACCCAAAAAGACCGGCATGTACATGGTCGCCGTCCATCAGACCGAAGAGGGCAAGCAGAAAGCCGTGCCCATCTCCATGGTCACCGGCTACAAGTGATCATCCCACCTTGAAGCTGCCGTCCTGCAGCTTGGTCACTCGGTGCAGAGCTGCCCCATCCGCAGAATAGTGCGTGAAGGTCAGTGCCTGTTCCGTGATCTGCAGATGCGTGAAGCCGTGCACATCCTGGCCAAAGGGCACCTTGTGTTTGACCTCCAGCTTGCGCGTCCTCGCACCGCCGCCGCCTGAAAGCAGGTGCGTGGTGAAGCGCCCCTCCAGCTCCAGGTGCTGCAGATCGTGATCATGCCCGCACAGGTAGGCATGCACCTTGTGCTTCTGAAAAAGCGGATCCCATTGCGCGATCAGCTGCTTCGTGTCGCCATGGTCACCGTTGGAGTACAGCGGATGATGCCCCACCGCGATGGTGAAAGGCGCGCGTGGCTTCGCCAGCTCCCCCTCCAGCCAGGCCAGTTGCACCTTCTCCTCCTCGGCAGTCATCGCTCCCCGGGGTTTCTTGGTCTTCTTGTCCAGACCGCCGGAGATGGCCGGGAAATTGGTGTCCAGGCAGATGAACGTCACCAGCGGGTTCCCCGTTGGCCCGAGGTCAAAGCGATACCACTTGCTCGGCATCTTCCAGCGGACTCCCGGCTGCGCCGCGTAGGCCAGCTGCACCTTTTCCCCTCCGGCATAGTCATGATAGTCGTGGTTCCCCAGCACGCTCCACATCGGCCCCGGAAACACGCTCTGCGGATACATGGTTTCAATGTCCTTCTGCCAGCGCGGGGAGTTTACGGCAAATCCCTCTTTGACCGGCCCGTAGAAATTGTCCCCCAGCAGCAGCAGCCCTTCGGACTTCAGCCCATTCTCAGTCACAAACTTCTGCATCGCACCCGCCACCTTGATCTGATCCGCGCCGCCGGTGCCGAAGTCGCCAATCATGAGCACATGCAGCCCATCCTTACCCACTGCCGCAGCAGCCCGGTCCGGGCGCAGGTTCAAAGCCATTGCAGCTGAGGAGCAGAAAAGCGTCTGAATGGCGCGACGGCGGGAAAGTGAGGTCTGATTCATCGTGCTGGCTCAAACGCCCCGCCTCTTCACTTTCTCTCACCCATGCGTTTCGCCCTCCTGCTTCTGCTGCTTTGCGGCTGCTCACGTGAAAGCCCCACCTCCGTGGGCGGTCACACCATGGGCACCACCTGGAGCCTGCGCGTGCATCCCGGCTCGCCTCTGCCCCCTGCGGCGGAGATCCAGCAAAAGCTCGACTCCTGGGAGTTCATCCTCAGTCACTGGCAGCCAGACTCCCCCCTCTCCCGCTTCAATGCCTCCACCAGCACGGACTGGATCTCCGCGCCCTCTGAACTCGTCGAAGTCGTCGAGCTCGCTCAAAAAATCAGCACCGAAACCGATCATGCTCTCGACATCACCCTTGCCCCTCTGATCGACCTCTGGGGCTTCGGAGCTGTTGGCAAACGCAATACCCCTCCCGCTGAAGAAGAAATCACCTCGGCCAAAGCCGTCTGCGGCTGGCAGCATCTGCACACCCGCCACGATCCCCCGGCCCTGCGCAAAGACATCCCGGCACTCCGCATCAATGTCAGCGCCGTGGCTGAAGGCTGGGCCTTGGACCATCTGGCACGGCATCTGGAATCCGCAGGCATGCATGACTTCCTCCTCGAAATCGGCGGCGAAGTCCTCGCGCGCGGCGAATGGCGCGTCGGCATCCAGGCCCCTGCGGCACCTCCTGGCGAGTCAGCCCAGACGCTCCTGCTCAAAGATCAGTCCATCGCCACCAGCGGCGTGTACCGCCAGCACTTCATGGCAGATGGAAATGAGTACGCCCACGTCCTCGATCCCCGCACCGCACGCCCCATCACCCACTCCCTCGCTTCTGTCAGCGTCATCCACTCCAGCGCGCCCCTGGCAGATGGCTTTGCCACGGCACTGCTCGTTTTAGGTCCTTCGAAGGGCCGCACCCTGGCAGAAAAGCTCGGCCTCCAGGTCATCTGGTTCGAGCGTAAAAAATGACTCCCTGCCCAAAAAGCCCGTTGCCCTCAGGCTTGCGCTCTCTGCTATCACACACCCTGCATGTTTCACGTCGCTGAAGATCACGAAGAAGGAATGACAGGCCGCATCTCGCGGCCCCCTCTCGCGCCGCGCATGCACCATGCCTTCTCCACCGAGGGCAGGATGGCCGCCTCCCCGCAGTTTGAATACCGCCCCCAGCAGCAGCGCATGGCCGAGCTCGTCGGCGCTGCTCTCGATGGCAATCACGCCCTCGTTTGCGAGGCCGCCACCGGCGTCGGCAAATCGCTCGCCTACCTCGTCCCCGCCGTCACCTTTGCCCTGGAGCAGAAACGCAAGGCCATCATCTGCACCCACACGATCAACCTGCAGGAGCAGCTCATCTCCAAGGACATCCCCATCGTCCGTCAGCTCGTGGGAAATTTCCACGCCGAGATCCTCAAAGGTCGAGGCAACTACATCTGCCCCACCCGCCTCAAGCGCGCTCTCAACGAGTCCGCCGACCTCTTCTCCACCTCCGAAGCCTCCGAATTAAAACTCCTGCTCGACTGGGTGGCCGAGACCGAGGACGGCACGCTGAGCGATCTCGACTTCACCCCCAGCGCCCGCGTGTGGTCCCTCGTCTGCAGCGAGCCCCACGCCTGCACTCCCCGCCGCTGCCCACCAGGCAGCCGCTGCTGGTACCAGGACGTGCGCCGCCGCATGGAGCAGGCGGACGTCATCGTCCTCAATCACACGCTCTTCTTCACCCTGCTGGCATCAGCAGATGAAACCACCGCCGAGGACTGCAATTTCCTCTTCCCGCGAGACTTCGTCATCCTCGACGAGGCCCACACCATCGAAAACGTCGCCGCCCGCGCCTTCGGCCTCCACATCAGCGAGTCCAACATCAAGTTCGAACTCGGCCGCCTCCACAATCCCAAGACTCGCAAAGGCTTCTTCCAGCTCCTCGGCGACAAAGACGGCATCCGCGAAGTTTTGCAGACTCTCGAAAACGTGGACACCTTTTTCCGCGAAGCCGAAGCCGCCTGCAAGTTCAACGCCCTCGGCCGTGAGTTCCGCGTGCGCGAGGCCGGCCTGCTGGAAGACACCCTCAGCCTGCCTCTCCAGCGCCTCTCACTGCGCGCCCAGAAAGCAGGCGATGCTGTGGACCGTGAGGGCACCAAGCTCGAACTCCTCGATCTCTCCAAACGCCTCACCAGCATCCGCGTTGGCATCAAGGCCTTCCTCGATCAGGAAAACGAAGACCACGTGCATTGGGTGGAGCGCACCAGCCACGAAAACCGCATCGTCTCCTTCCACACCGCTCCCGTGGACGTGGCCCCTCGCCTGAAGCAGATCTTCTTCAGCAGCCACAAGGCCTGCATCTTCACCAGCGCCACCCTCGGCATCGGCGCAGATGAAGACCTCAGCTACTTCCGCAATCGCGTCGGCGCTGAGGATGCCCGCTCAGCCTGCATCGAAAGCCCCTTCAATTTCAAAAAGCAGATGAAGCTCTATCTGCTCAAGAAAATGCCGCAGCCTTCCGATCCTGGTTATCTCGAAAAACTGGAGCACTGGATCACCCATTTCGTCGATCTCAGCAGCGGCCGCGCCTTCATCCTCTTCACCAGCTACAGCCAGATGACCTCGCTGGCGGACAATCTCGAAGCCCACTGCCAGAAGCGTGGCTGGCGCCTCCTCGTGCAGGGCCGCGGCATGCCCCGCCACCAGATGCTCTCCGAGTTCAAGAACGACACCCACAGCGTCCTCTGTGGCACCGACAGCTTCTGGACTGGCGTCGATGTTCCTGGTGAAGCCCTCAGCAACGTCATCATCACCCGCCTGCCCTTCGCCGTGCCCGACCATCCGCTCACCGCCTCGCGCATTGAGCACCTCGAAGAGCAGGGCCTCAACGCCTTCACTGAATACAGCGTCCCAGAGGCCATCCTCAAGCTTCGCCAGGGCGTCGGCCGCCTCATCCGCACCGCCACGGACAAAGGCATCTGCGCCATCCTCGACAACCGCATCCTCACCAAGCCCTACGGCCGCGCCTTCCTCGCCTCCCTGCCGGAGTGTCCGACAGAGATCATGCAATAAAACGTGATACGGGCTGCCAGCCCGTTCAGATCACGGGAACAGCCCGCGCATCTGCTTCGCCTCATGCACCCGCTGGATGCCCAGGCTCAGCGCCGCAAAGCGCATGCTCACACCGCGTTTCCGGCTGAAAGTGAGAGCCTGCACAAACGCCTGCTCCAGGATGCGGTAGAGCTTGCTCATCACCTCCCCTTCATCCCAGAAGAAGCTCTGCAGATCCTGCACCCACTCGAAGTAGGACACTATCACGCCACCCGCATTGCACAGAATGTCCGGGATCACAAAAATCTCCGGCCGCTGCGCGATGATCGCATCCGCCTCCGGCGTCGTCGGGCCGTTCGCGCCTTCGGCCAGAATGCGGCACTGAATCTTTGCCGCGTTGTCTCCGGTGATCTGCCGCTCCATCGCCGCCGGCACAAGCACATCACATGGGGTGATCAACAGCTGCTCGTTCGTGATCGCATCCGCACCGTCAAAACCCACGATGCTGCGCGTCTTGGCCACATGTGCATCCAGCTTCGCCAGATCAATTCCGTTCGCGTTATACAATCCGCCAAACGCATCGCTCACCGCAATCACCTTGAGACCCATGCGATTCAAAGACGCTGCCGCCACGCCTCCCACGTTGCCATAGCCCTGCACCACCGCCGTGGCTCCCTGCGCATTGATGCCCAGCGTGTCCATCGCACGCGAGATCAGGTAGGCCACGCCGCGCCCTGTTGATTCCTTGCGTCCCAGCGATCCTCCCAGGCTCACCGGCTTGCCCGTCACCACCGCCGGCACGCAGTGCCCGCTCTGCAGCGAGTACGTGTCCATCATCCAGGCCATGGTCTGTTCATTCGTTCCCATGTCGGGCGCCGGAATATCAATCTGCGGTCCGATGAACGGAATCAGCTCCTGCGTGTAGCGCCGCGTCACACGTTCCAGTTCCCCAATCGAAAGCGCGCGCGGATCACACGTCACACCGCCCTTGGCTCCGCCATACGGCAGCCCCGTCAGTGCACACTTCCAGCTCATCCACATGGCCAGCGCACCCACCTCTCCCAGCGTCACATCCGGGTGAAAGCGCACCCCGCCCTTTGTCGGCCCCAGGGTCAGGTGGTGCTGCACCCGGTACCCCATGAAAACCGTCGTGCTGCCATCATCCCGCCTCACCGGCATCGCCACGCTCACGGCGCGCTTCGGCATCTTCAGTCGGTCTCGGGAGCTTTCCGGAATCTCCAGAAAATCGGCCACCAGATCAAACTGCTGGCAGGCCATGCGGAAAATCGGCGAATCATAAACTTGGGGGATCATGCTGCTCATGGTATCAAAGCATACGCACGCCGCAGAATCTGCGAGCACAGTTTGTGACTGTTCTTTGCGATGTGGTTTCGCTTGCCAGCCACACACGCCGCTGCCAGTTCATCCGCATGCCCTCCGCCTATCAATCCCTCTGCGAAGTCATCTCTGAAATCGCCCTCCTCACCTCCACCGAGGCCGTGCTGGGCTGGGACCAGGAGACCTACATGCCCGCCCACGCGCTGGAGCACCGCGCGCGTCAGCTCTCCTACCTCACCGGCAGGGCCCATTCGCTGCTGACCTCCAAAAAGACGCTCAAGCTGCTGGAGCAGGCCGAGAAAGAAACCACCGAAAATCCCACCCATGCCGCCAACATCCGCGGCCTGCGCCGGGACATCGACCGCGCCACCAAGCTCCCGCAAAAACTCGTCGAGGAGGAGAGCCAGGTCTGCGCCCATGCAAAGGCCGCCTGGGTCGAGGCACGCGGAAAATCCGACTTCTCACTCTTCGCTCCTCACCTGGAAAAGGTGCTCGGCATCGCCCGCAAAAAGGCCGACCTTTTCGGCTACGAAGACGAGCCCTACGATGCCCTGCTCGACCTCTACGAGCGCGGTGCCAAAACCCGCGAAGTCGCCTCTCTCTTCACCAAGCTCCGTCCCCAGCTCACGGAAATCGCCCGCGCTGCTGTGGCCAAATCCAGCAAGGTGAGACCCGGCGCACTTAAAGGCCGCTATCCCATTGAGAAGCAGCAGATCCTCAACCGCGAAATCGCCGAAAGCCTGGGCTTCGATTTCGAGGCTGGTCGCATCGACACCACCGCCCACCCCTTCTGCACCACACTCGGCCCTGGAGATGTGCGCCTCACCACCCGCTACGACGAAAAAGACTTCCTCTCTTCCCTCTTCGGTGTCATGCACGAGGCCGGACACGGCCTATACGAGCAGGGCCTCCCCGGACTCGACTACGGCCTGCCCAGCGGCAGCGCCGCCTCACTCGGCATTCACGAATCCCAGAGCCGCCTCTGGGAAAACCACGTGGGCCGCAGCCTCACCTTCTGGAAAAAGTGGTTCCCTCGCGCACAGGAGCTCTTCCCTCACCTGCGCAAAGTGAAGCTGGAGGCCTTCATGAAGGAGATGCTCCGCAGCGAGTTCAGCTTCATCCGTGTCGAGGCGGACGAGGCCACCTACGATCTCCACATCCTCCTCCGCTTTGGCATCGAGCGCCGTCTCGTAAAGGGCGAGCTCTCTGTGCAGGACGTGCCAAAAGTCTGGAATGAGGAATACCGCGAGCTCTTCGGCATGACGCCACCCGACGACCGCCGCGGCTGCCTGCAGGACATTCACTGGAGCATGGGCGGCCTAGGCTACTTCGCCACCTACACGCTGGGCAATCTCAATGCCGCCCAGCTCTTCGCCACGGCCAAAAAGCAGAAGAAAATCGCCGCCGCTCTGGAGAAATGCGACTACGCACCGCTGCTTCAGTGGCTGCGTTCCAATGTCCATTCCAAAGGCGCCTCCTTCCTTCCGCAGGAGATCATCTCCCAGGCCACTGGCAGCCCCACGGACGCCAAATGGCACATCAAGCACCTGCGCGAGCGCTACGTCGGCTGATCTCCTCAGCCCTGCCTCACATGCCGGATCAGCCCGATCATCACGCCCTGGATCAGAAGTTCACGGGCTGGGATCAGATCAGGAAACTCAGGATTCTCAGCCTGCAGGTAGGGCTGGGAATCTTTGACCACATAGCGCTTCAGCGTGCTCTCGCCGTCGATCAGCGCCGCCACGATGTCCCGCTGCCTCGGCTCGCGGATTTCGAGAATGACGATGTCTCCATCGCCGATCAGCGCGCCGATCATCGACTCGCCACGCACCTTCAGCGCAAAACTCTTCGCCGTGCGCGGAATCCCCAGCGTGTTCACATCCACCGAGATGCAGCGGTCTGCATGCTGCACCATGTCCGCCGCAGCCATGCCGGCAGGGATCTGGCCAAACACCGGAATGTCCACGATCTCCGCACGGTCCAGATCCTCAGGAAACACCACCGCACGCGCCTTGTGCGGATGCCGCTGGATCACGCCCTTCTTCTCCAGCGCACGCAGATGGCTCATCGCCGCTGTCTGGCTGGAAAAGCCAAAATGCCTTTGGATGTCACGCGTGGAGGGCATGACGCCGTTGGTTCGCTGGTAGCTGCGCAGGTACTCCAGGAGTTCCTGCTGTCGGGCCGTGAGGCGGGAGTCGGTGTCGGTGAACATGTGAGACTGGGCTGTTCGGGCGAACATTCCCCTTCATCTCAGATACGCAAGGTGTTTTCCTGCGGCCGTTTCAGCGCATAGTGCCCTCCCATGCCGCGCTCGAATCTGCTGAAATCCTCCCTGCCGCTTCTCCTGGCCGCAGCGGTCTATGCCCAGGAGGCCCCGTCCTACACCCCGGCCAAAACGGACAAAACCGGCATTCTCCCACCATTCACCAAGGTGCTCGGAGAGCGCGCCGCCACCGCCTTCGGCAAGCAGGACTGGCCCGCAGCCCGCAAGGCCTACCTGGAAATGCTGGAACTCGACGACGGCAATGCTCTCGTCTGGGCCAATCTCGGCGCAGTGGAGCAGCAGGCCGGCGATGATTCACGCGCCATCGAATGCTTCGAAAGGTCCGTGCAGCTCAATCCCCAGCTCGCTCAGACCTGGACCGCCCTTGGCTTGCTCGTGCAGAAAAAGGGCGATACCTACCGTGCCATTTCCTGCTTCTCCCGTGCCATCCATGAAGAGCCCGAAGACGCTCGCGCTCACAATTACCTCGCCATCGCCGCCAAGGGTCTTGGCTGGACCGACGCCGCTGAGGCCGAGCTTCAGCGCGCCATCGACCTCAAGCCCGACTACGGCATCGCCCACTTCAACATGGCCCTCATGCTCCTGGAGCGCCGCCCGCCCGCCATCGAGCTGGCCCGCCGCCACTACGAAAAGGCGCTCGCACTCGGCGTTGCAAAGGATGAAGTCGTGGAGGGCCGCCTCAAGGACTGACGCATGCAGGAGCCCGCCACCCCCTGGAACATTGCCGCTCAGTTGGACGAACTCCGCGCCCAGGAGCTCTGGCGCGAACTCCGTCCGCTGGATGACTCCCACGGCATCCTCGTCCGTTCAGGAGACCGCGAGTGGATCAATTTTTCCTCCAATGACTACCTCGGCCTGGCCCACTCCCAGGAAATGCAGTCCGCGTTGGCAGAAGGCGTCGCTAAATATGGCGGCGGCTCAGGCGCCTCCCGCCTCGTGTGCGGCACACATCGCGCCCACATCACCTTGGAGGAAGCCATTGCCGATTTCAAAGGCACCGAAGCCGCGCTGACCTTCAGCAGCGGATTCGCCGTCGCCCTCGGCACCATCACCGCGCTCGTGGGTGCTGGGGACACCATCATTCTCGACAAGCTCTGCCACGCCAGCCTCGTCGATGCCGCCCGCCTCAGCGGAGCCACCATCCGCGTCTTCCCCCACAACCACCTCGAAAAACTCGAGCGCCTCCTGCAAACAGCCAGCGGGCGTGTGCTCGTCGTCACTGAGTCCATATTCAGCATGGATGGAGATGCCGCTCCACTGCGGGAAATCGCAGAACTGAAATCGCGGCACGGAGCCTGGCTCCTTGTGGATGAAGCCCACGCCGTCGGCGTTCTTGGCCCACAGGGACGAGGCCTTTCTGCCGCCCTTGGGATCGATCAGCAGGTCGATCTCCACATGGGCACTCTCAGCAAGGCGTTCGGCCTCAGCGGCGGCTATCTCGCCGCATCACGCCAGGTCATCGATCTCCTGATCAATCGCGCCCGCAGTTTTATCTACACCACGGCCCCCCCCATGCACATGGCCCACGCACTCACAGCCATTCTCGGGCTGATGCGCAGCGGCCACGGCGACCAGTTGCGTTCAAAACTTCACACCAATGTCAGTCAGGCGGAGGTGCTGCTTAAAGGCATCGGCATGGCGCCTCCGGCCGTCCAGGCCGCCATCTTGCCTGTCATCATCGGCGAGGCCTCCCTCGCCCTCACCGCCAGCGCCCGCTTGCGGGACTCCGGCTTCCTCATTCCCTGCATTCGCTACCCCACCGTGGCGCGTGGCAGCGCCCGCCTGCGCATCACCCTCAGCGCCGATCACTCGCCATCACAAATCGCCTCTCTCGGCCTCGCCATGCAGGCGGTTTTGTGAGCCTCACGCCTCCGGCTTTCTCCCCAGGATTTCCAGCGCCCTTTTCCTGGCGTCTTTGATCTCCTGGGCGTTCAGGGAAATCCCGTTTTTGCCCGAAGCCATCAGATTCGTCCACTCCTGCCGGTGCTGTAAAAAAAGCACATGCCCCAGTTCGTGTGCGGTCACGCGCGCCACCGGGTTGTCACATCCCCCCGCCACTTTGTGGTAGTCGGGCTTCTCACACACCACCACCGGTTCTCCATAGAAAAAGCCGTTGGGCCCCATGTCCTTCACGTAGCAGACATCAATCGCACTCGCGCTGAATTCCCCCGTTGGAATCGCCGATTTGACCCAGTTTCGATCTTTGATGTACCAGCGTTTTTCAGGAATTCCCAGAGCTTGCAAATTATCTATACCCTCCAATTCGAAGCGAATTCCAGCTTGAGACCAGATGCGATTCACCTCTTCAAAGATCGTTTTAATCCCCCCTTCCGTAAGACTTGTGCTTAACCTTTTATTAGAGGCAGACTGCATTAAGTGAACTCTCACTTTCAGTGTGATCAGGGTAAATTCCTCGCTCGACAGCGCTGGCGGCGACCACACCGCGAAAAACACCACCATCAAGCTGCAAGCCTTGATAAACAAGAGATGCGGCGGACGCCAGTTTTTAAAATTTAGCAAATTCAGCGACATAAATTCTCTGATTTTACAAGGGCAAGTTATTCACAAAATGAGACATTACTGCGGACGCAAAAAAATGCTCGGAAATAAAGAAAACGCTTTTCAGTGATTAGAGCCGCTGCTAGCTTTAGGGCTGAACGGCTCACGTACCTTGATTCAAAACCCCACGTTTTGAGTCAATTCATGCGAGTGTCCGACCTCAAACCAACCAACCTAATACCAAACTAATCAGACTATGAAATTGAACGCATTGCTGAAAACGCTGGGGTTCTTGGCACTGGCCGCCACTCCCGTTGTGGCCGGTACATCCGCACCCGCTCCGAAAAACCCGATCGCTCCCGCTCCTGCGAACGACGACCTTGGCATCACCGCCTCCATCGGCTATGATTCCAACTACGTCTGGCGTGGTATCAACTACGGACAGCATTGGGTCCGTGCCGGCCTCAATGGTGGCATCCTCCTCGTCGGTGGTGCCGCTGAAGACGGCGCTGGCAGCACCTCCCTCCTCTGGGACGTGAACTACGGCTCCCTCGCTGGTGACCAGGACACCTTCTCCCCCACCCTTCCTGCTGGTGCCTTTGGCATCAACAAGTATTCCTCCTTCCAGCGCCTTCAGCTGGGTGCTGCCATCTCGCACGACTTCGGTCCTGCTAGCGTCAGCTTCGGCTACAGCTTCATCCACAACATGGGCTCTCTTGCCAACGGTTCCGGTATGAACAATATCGGCTTCCCCTTCGGCAACGGCTACGGCATGAACGACATCCAGCAGCTCACCCTCGGCGTCAGCACCAACCTTGGACCGATCAACCTGGCCTCCAGCGCCAACTATGACCTGTTCAACGGCGGCTGGTACTTCGACGTGACCGCCAAGTCCACCATCGCTGTGACCGACGCCATCAGCGTCGTTCCCCACGTTGGTCTTGGCTACGGCCTGAACTACAACGCTGGCTGGACCCAGGCTTCCCGCAACTTCATCGGTGGCGGCGTGCCCTTCGGCAGCAACGCTGGCCAGACTGGTGGCATCACCGGCTGGACCGCTCTGAACGTTGGCATCGACTTCCCGATCAAGCTCAACAGCCGTGCGACCCTGACCCCCTACGTTGCAGCTAACCTGCCGATGGGCCCAATGTCCAACCTGAGCTACTCTGCTACCAGCAATGGCGGCTTCTTCGGTGGCCCTTCCAACGCCTTCCGCGCAGTTTGCTACTACGGCGTGACCCTCAGCGTCCGCTTCTAATCGTTCTCTGAACGATCCTAACCCTTCAAGGTTAACCCCCTGGCTTTCGCCAGGGGGTTTTTTTGTGTCTGCTTTTTGCGGCGGTGCCCGCGGAACCGCATTCCAACACAGCCTAAACATCCTCCCCTGGCCTCACCCGCAGCGTTGTCGTTCTAGCACGCCCCGACGTCGATCAGCGCGCCGTTGCCAGCTCCAAAATGCATGTTCGGCTGGCGTTGTTTCTTTGGTTCGCTCACCACTCACACCAGCCTCAAAGGAACTTTCTGGGCACGGTGCTAAGGAGGCTTTGGCAGGCTTGCCACCGGTGTGGAGCCGCTTGTGGAAAACGGCCCATGGAGAGTTGATTCGCGTAACACTGAGCCTGTACCTGCACATCACACGACAGAGTCGGTGAAAGCACCCTGCCACCAGTCCAACCCGGCAGGATTTTGAGAGCCCGTACGGAGGCGCTGTCATTTCAATTCGCGCATGCACAGCAGGCCTGCCTGTAGGCTCCTGGGGCCCGCATCCACTTTGCGACCGTATCGGCGGTCATCCTACCGGAGCGGAGAGTATTTTCGAAAAAAAACCTCACCCTTCAGACCCGGCAAAAAAAATAGGTTCAATTTTTTCGTCCCCCGGAAACCTCTCCGATTCAGCCAATTTCCCCACATGGCGGAGGAAAATCCTCCTGAATACGCCTCTCCTTTAGATGCCGGGCTGTTTAATAACCGTCAGAACTTGGCACGCCACCTGCTTTCTTAAAAAACCGCTAGCTGCACTGCCATCCCGGTCAGTTCAGCGCCTCAACACCAACAATAACTAAACTCGACCAAAACATGAAGCCCAAAAGCATGACATCATTCATTGCCAAGTCGGTGACCGTTCTTGCTGCCTGTGCAGCGCTGAACGCCTCCGCCGACACTCCGGCAGCGAAAGGCCCTGCCGCCAAAAATCCGGTTCCCGCCGCCCCTGAAGAACCGGGTGCGCTCTTCGACTCCATCGGTGCCACCTTCGACGCTGGCTTCGACAGCCGCTACTACTTCCGCGGTCTTTGGTTCGCCGACAACATCATGTGGACAGCGCTGAACATCAGCGTGCCCATCACTGAAAAGCTCTCCTGGGGCATCGGCGGTGCCTACATCAACACCGCAGGCACCCCCTTCGGCAACCCGAAGACCGCAGGCGGCTTCCAATATTCTGAAGTCGATGCCATCACCAGCCTGAACTACAACGCGGGCTGGGCCAAGTTCGGCATGCAGTACCAATACTACTTCTATCCGGACAACTACGGTGGCTCCTACCTCGGCGCCCCCACCGCTTCCACCGCGGCCGGCTACAATGACCCTGAATTCGCGCTGAAAGGCGCTGGTGAACTGGGCTTCACGATGGCCGTCCCCGTCAAGGCGTTCAACTTCTACGCTGGCTACTACTATGACTTCCGAATCAATGGTCAGTACTTCTCCCTCGGAGCTGACTACACCTTCGCCATCACCGATTGGCTGAGCATCGTGCCTTCCTTCCAGACTGGCTACGGTATCGACTACTACACCGGTGTGGGTTCTGGCGTGCTGACCACCAAGACTGGTCTGCCGATCACCTCCCGGACTGGCTTCACCCACTGGCTCTACACGATCTCCGTGCCCGTCAAGCTCACCAAGTCCGTCACATGGACTACCTATGTGGCTCTGAACGAGTCCGGCACGCTTCGTAAAAACCTCAACACTCAGAGCAACGAGTTCTACTGGGGCACCAAGCTTAGCTTCGCGTTCTAATTCCACGGGGTCTCGCACCCCAGGCAAAATAATCTGATTAGGTATTAGGTTGGGGCTCCCGGTCAGTTCGCTGGCCGGGAGCTTTTGTTTTGGCACGGCGCGTCTTCCCGCCTAGCATTCGCGCCGCATATGACTGACTCCCCTCTCAACTGGAACTCGATCAACCTCACTCACGGCTGGCAGCGCGGCGTCACCGCCTTTTTCTGGGGGCTCGGTTTCAAGCCGGAGGACTTTGACAAGCCCCAGATCGGCATCGGCACCCCCCTGCTGGACGGCAATATCTGCAACGTCCACGCCCACGAGCTCGCCCAGCTCATCGCCCAGGGCTGCAAAGATGCAGGCCTCATCGGTTTCCCCTTCGGCGTCTCGCCTGTCAGCGACAACATCACCCAGGGAAACCTCGGCGGCGCAGCCTCCCTCTGCTCTCGCAACATCATGGCCAACGGTGCCGAGATGATCTGCACCTCCCACTGCTACGATGCCCTGATCGGCCTGCATCATTGCGACAAAAACGGCCCCGCCTTCGCCATGGCGCTGGCCCGCACCAATTACCCCGGCCTCATCGTCAATGGTGGCAGCATCATGCCCGGCTGCCACAAAGGCCACTCCACCTCCATCCTTGATGTCTATGACGCCGCTGCCAAGGAGAAGCAGGGCACCATGAGCTATGAGGAGTCAGAGCAGATCATCCGCACCGCCTGCCCTGGCGCTGGCGGCTGCGGCATCGCCGCTTCCTTCAATACCTGGGGCATCGCCCTTGAGGCCATGGGCCTCAGCCTGCCAGACACCTCCTCCATGCCCGCCATCGAGGCTGGCAAACGCGCGGAATGCCTGCGCGTCGGCCAGGCCGTCCGCCGCCTTCTGGAGATGAATCTCCGCCCTCGTGACATCATCACCAAGGCCTCCCTCACCAATGCCATGACCGCCATCTGCGCGATCGGCGGCTCCACCAATGGCGTCCTCCACATCCTCGCCGTCGCACGTGAGGCCGGTGTGGACTTCACTCTGCGCGATGTCCAGGCCATCGGTCGCCGCACACCTGTGCTGTGCAACTTCGCCCCCCGTGGCCGTGGCACCATGGTCGATCTCCACCGTCTCGGCGGCACCACGATGCTGTTGAAGCACATCATGAAAACCGGCCTGCTCGACGGCTCCTGCATCACCGTCACCGGCAAAACGCTCGCGGAAAACCTCGCCGACGCCCCCGAAGTCCCCTTCCCCAACGAGCTCATCGCCCCCATCGCGGAACCCTTCAAAGAGTTCGCCGACATCCAGGTCTGCTTTGGCAACATCGCCCCCGACGGCGTCGTCTTCAAAGTCTCCTCCCTGGACGAGCCCAAATTCCGTGGCACAGCCATCTGCTTCCACGACTCCAAAGGTGTCTCCGATGCCGCTGCAGAGGGCCGCATCCGGCCCGGCCACATCGTCGTCATCCGCGGCTGCGGCCCCGTCGCACTCGGGATGCCCGAGATGCACGTCGCCAGCGCCGCCCTCGCCGTGCCAGAGCTCTATGGCAAAGTCGCCCTGCTTTCAGACACCCGCGTCTCTGGCGTCTCCGGCGGAGCCGTCGGTGTCCATTGCAGCCCCGAGGCTGCTGTCGGTGGCCCCATCGCCGCCGTGCAAGATGGAGATGAAATCGAATTCGACCTCCTCGCAGGCACCATCCATGTGCAGGCAGACCTCGACTCCCGCCCGCGTACCATCCCGGCCGTCAGCCATCCCTTCGGCTACCTCGCCGACTTCGCCGCCACCGTCACTCAGGCCCACCAAGGCTGCGTCCCCCGCTGGGTCGCAGATCGGAAATAAACGCGGAGCCCAGCGTATTTCCCCTCTCCCCACCGAGATCTTGGTATCTTCCAGGACACCCTATGGGGAGAGGCCGGGTGAGGGGCCATACAAAGCCCCCTGATCCGCCGCCTCCGGCATATCACCCCGCCATCTTCGCCGCCAGCAGCACTGCCTCCACGAGGCTGCGCCCGTTGGCCTTGCCCTGCCACGCGATGTCACACGCCGTACCATGGTCCACACTCGTGCGCGGCACCCGCAGCCCCAGCGTCGTGTTCACAGCCGTGTCAAAAGCCAGTGCCTTCAGCGGGATCAGCGCCTGATCATGGTACAGGCACACATAGGCGTCCACCACCCGCCGCTTCGAGGCGATGAATGCCGTGTCCGGCGGTAGCGGGCCTTCCACCAGATGCCCCTTCTCTCGCGCTGCCTCAATCGCCGGAGCGATAATGTGCTCCTCCTCACCGCGCCCAAACAAACCATGCTCTCCTGCATGCGGGTTCAGCCCGCACACCGCGATCTTTGGCTTCTTTCCGCGCACCCGCTTCACCGCATCCGCTGTCAGGTCGATCACATCCTGAATGCGCGCACTGGTCAGTGCTGGCACTACATCTTGGTAGCCAATGTGCACCGTCACCAGGCTGCAGATCATCTCTTCGGAGAAAAAGGTCATGCACGAGCGCTCCGCCTCCATCTTCTCGGCAAACATCTCCGTATGTCCCGGATATTTGATCCCCGCCGCATGCAGCGCCTCCTTGTTCAGCGGTGCCGTCGCCACCGCCGCCACCTGTCCGGCCAGAGCCGCCTCGATGCTCCTCTCCACATAGCGGTAGCCCGCCGCTCCGGTCTTGGCACTCACTCTGCCAGGGGTGAAATCCTCCGCATCAAACCCATAAATATCCAGCACTGCAGGCTCATCGAGACTCCCGCATTTTTCCTCCCACCCGATTTCGCTGATGATTCGCGCAGGTGCAGGCAGTCCCGTCTGCCGCGCACAGCGCGAAAGCAGCCGCGCATCCCCAAACACCACAGGCGTGGCTTGTCGGCACACCTCCTCGTTGGCAAGCAGTTGCAGGCAGATTTCGGGGCCGACCCCTGCAGGGTCGCCCATGGTCACGGCGATGATCGGTTTTGGCATGAGAGCCCGCATTCTGGCTCAATGCAGCACCTTGTCGAGAAACTTGGACACGATCACAGTCCGCTCATCATCATAGAATTCCGCGCCCCCATGCCTGCTCCCCGGCATCACGATCATTGTCACCGGTAGCCCCAGCTCTCGGTATCCCTTGGCCAGTTCGTCAGACTGCTGCGGCGGCATCTGCGGGTCCGCATCTCCGTGGAGCAGCAGCAGCGGTGGATCCTTCTTGTCCAGATGCGCCACCGGGCTCGCCAGCCTGGCCAGCTCAGGCTTCTTGTCCGGTGTATCCCCCAGCAGCAGCTTCAGCGCAGGAATCCTCACGCTCAGCCCATGCGGCGTGCTCTGGGACAAAATCGTCTGCAGATTCGATGCCCCGAAAAAACTCACGATCCCCTGCACATCACTGCTCTGCTCCAGATGCTCTCCCACCGTCCCTTCCAGCTCCTTCACGCCATTCGTCACACCCACCAGCGCCGCCAGATGCCCGCCTGCTGAGGACCCGATGATCACAATCTTGTCGGCATTGATGTGATACACACCCGCATTCGCACGCAGAAACCGGATCGCCGCCTTGATGTCATGCACCTGCGCAGGAAACACTGCCTGCGTGGACAGCCGGTAATTCACGCTCGCGATCGCATATCCCCGCTCCATCAGACTGCCAATCGGCACATCCTCCTTGCTGCCACCACGCCATGCCCCCCCGTGCACATACACAATCAGCGGTGGCCTCTCCCCCTGCGGCCGGTGCAGATCCAGCTTCAGCGAAACATCCCCCACCCTCGCATATTCAATATCCGCCTGATTGTCGGCAAAAGCCGCTGCCACAAACATCAACAAAAAGTAAATCCACTTCATGCAGCATCAACGTCCGTCGTATCGGCAAACTCACAAGGATGCTCGGCTCATGAACACAGCCCCCGGACGCTCAGGCTGGGCGGCTGGCGCAGCGGCCCCGGCGGCTGGGAACGTGTTCCATGGCAGTTTGGATGTCACCTGCTGGCACACGCCGCTACCATCGCGTTCATCCCTTCACCCGATTCCTCTGTCTGGCTTTTTGAGAAGCCGTCCATCGCCCGCAATCTCTCCTCACCTCGAATGACGAAGGGGAAGGCCACCGCCTTACTTCAGCCCCTTGAACCGGGCCTGCAGCTTTTTGATCGCATCCTTGTTGTCAGCGTTTTTGCGCACCAGCTCGCGCAGCAGCGTTGCCGCACGCATTTTATCTCCCGCATTCATCAAGTCCTCGGCATGGTTGGCCAGATCATTCTGCTGAGCGGAGAGGCCCGTCGCTTGGGCGCTCTGCGCCGCCTTGCCGGCATTGGCGCGCACATGCCCGCCAAAAACATCCTCCACCTTCAGCCACGTGGCCTCTGAGCCATCCTCGGAGACCGCCAGCCAGAAAAGCGCGCCGCCTTCTCCGCCCGCCTCCAGCACACGGCGGTTCGCCACCACCGCATCCACCTTCTGCACGATCCACGCATCCTTCTTGGCACCCACCTCCAGCTCCTTTCCATTCCAGCGCATCTTCAGCTCTGCCCCCTGGTTTCTGCCCACCCAAACAATGTTCTGCACATCCTGCGGGAAATTTTTCACGGGCTTGATCGCGGTGCCAGCCTCGGCCTTGAACTCAATCATGTCACTGATGTTTACCGGCGTGATGTATTTCAGATCATCGCTCACAAAGTACCACGCAGCCCGCGTGTCGCTGAAAACAAGCTGGAAGACCCCCGCGTCCACAAATGCGTGATCATTGAAAGGGCTCTGCTTCGCCCCGTCCGCCCTCACAGGAAAAAACCTCTCGCCGTCATAGCGCAGATGCTTCAGCGAGTTCGTGCCGCGCAGATCCCACAGCACGTTCTGAATGGACGCCTCAAATTTCTCCACCTCCGGCCATTCCTTTTGCTGGCCGTATGCCAGACCAGCGAGAGCGTAGAAGCACAGCAAAACAGGGGTCAGAAATCTCATGGGGGTGGAATCTGGCATCCCTGACTACGCCTGGCAATCTCCAAGCCACCGGCGGCATTTGCAGTGGCAAACTCCCCGGAAAGGGCTATGAACACGGCCCCACTATCCGTACGACCATGCAACCGACGCCTGCCGCCCCTGAACATTCCGAGTCTGAACTTCTCCAATTCCGCCGCGAAAAGCTGGAAGGACTGGTGAAGACGGGCATCGATCCCTTTGGCGGCCGCTTCGACACCACCCACCAGCCTGGCGCGCTCAAGGCCAACTTCACCGAAGGTCTCGAAGTCCGCGTCGCAGGCCGCGTGCTCTCCCGCCGCGAAATGGGCAAGGCCACCTTCTTTGACCTCGGCGACATCACCGGCCGCATGCAGTGCTACCTCAGCAAGGGCGATGTGGGCGACGAAGCCTACGTCCAGTTCAACCAGCTCATCGACATCGGCGACTTCGTGGGCGTCGAAGGCCTGAGCTTCATCACCAAGCGCGGCGAGCGCTCCATTCACGTCAAAAAACTGACCCCGCTCTCCAAGGCCCTGCGCCCCCTGCCGGACAAGTGGCATGGCGTCACCGACAAGGAGATCAAGTACCGCCAGCGCTACCTCGATCTCATCTCCAATGACCGCAGCCGCGAGATCTTCGTGACCCGCAGCAAGATGGTCGCCGCCATCCGCAGCTTCCTGCAGGAGCGCGGCTTCCTGGAAGTCGAAACCCCCATGATGCAGGACGTCGCCGGCGGCGCGGCAGCCAAGCCCTTCGAAACCTTCTTCCATGCGCTCAATCAGCCCATGTTCCTGCGCATCGCGCCGGAGCTTTACCTGAAGCGTCTGCTCGTCGCCGGATTCACGCAGATCTTTGAGCTCAACCGCAACTTCCGCAACGAAGGCCTCAGCCGTCGTCACAACCCCGAGTTCACCATGCTCGAGGCCTACTGGGCCTATGCCGACTTTGAAAAGATGGCCGACCTCGTCGAAGGCATGATCTGCCACCTCGCCGAAAACTTCTGCGGCAGCCTCAAGATCGAGCACAAGGACGAGGACGGCAACGTCACCAAGACCATCAATCTGCAGCGCCCCTGGCGTCGTGCTCGCTACACCGACCTGCTCAAGGAGATCGACCCCCAGTGGTATGAATACACTCCTGAACAGCGCAAGGCCCGCGCCCAGGAACTCGGCGTCGAAATCGGGGCCAACTTCGAAGACTACGAAGTCACCCAGCATGTCTTCGAGCGCCTCATCGAAGCCAAGCAGTTTGATCCTCTCTACGTCACCCACTGCCCGAAGGAGCTCGTCCCCCTCGCCAAGCAGAACGCCGAGGACGGCTCCATCGTCGATGTGTACGAGCTCGTCATCAACGGCCAGGAAATCAGCCCCGGCTACTCCGAGCTCAACAACCCCATCGTCCAGCGCGAGCGCCTGGAGCACCAGGCCGGTGAGGAGACGCAGAAGATCGACGAGGAGTTCATCCTCGCCCTCGAGCACGGCATGCCCCCCGCCGGCGGCATCGGCATCGGCATCGACCGCCTCATCATGATGCTCACCGGCGCCGAAAGCATCCGCGACGTCATCCTCTTCCCGCAGTTGAAGCGGAGAGACTAAGCCATCTTGGAAACCGTATGCTGAGTTCTGGGAGTGAGACTGAATGAGCTCACTCCAACTCGCAGCAAATCACTCGCATCGCAGGGCCTCTCCGAAAGCCCGTAGGGCTGGCACAATCGTAGCCGGGGGCGCAAGCCCCCGGAACCGCGCCACCCGCATCACCCCATTCCGTGGAACCGCGTAGCGGTGACACAAACTGCTGCCACACTACAGCGGCGGCAAACCCGCGCCAGCGTCCGCGGACTGCGGTGCTTCAGCACCGCTCTCGCCACACCCACCGCAAACAAATCCCCCACCACCTCAACAATTTCACCTCGCCATCCCCTCCTCCCACAATCAAACTACCGCACATGAGACACCTCATCGTCGCTCTCCTCGTTGCTTCTGCTCCACCAGTCTTCTCCGCCACACCTGAGCCCGCCGCGCTTGCCATCAACGCCCTCGGCCTGGATCTCCACCGCCAGCTCCCCAAAGAAGGCAACCTCTGCCTCTCGCCCTACTCCATCCAGAACGCCCTGGCCATGACCTACCTGGGTGCCAGCGGTGCCACGCAGGAGGAAATGGCCCGCGTGCTGCACTTCTCCAAAGACAAGCAGGCTCAGGCAGAATCTTTTGCAGCGCTGAATCAGGCGTTGGCAGAAGCTGTGTCGGACTCAGTAAAACGCGTGGCGGAGGCCAAGAAATATGGAGGCCCGTCGGAGCCTCTGACACTGCGCGTGGCCAACCGCCTCTTTGGACAGAAAAGCTATGAATTCCGGCAGCCTTTCCTCACCGGGGTAAAACAGTACTTCGGAGCACCGCTACTGCCCATCGCCTTCGACAAAGACCCGTCCGGCGCAACGCATGAAATTAACAACTGGGTGGCAGAGCAGACACAGAATCGGATTCGTGATTTGATCCCTCAAAACGCCCTGGGCAAGGATACACGGCTGGTACTGACAAATGCCCTCTACTTTAAAGCCGCATGGGCAGATGACTTTAATACGCGGGCGACCTCATCAAAGCCATTTCATGTGAATGGCAGCAATCAGACCGCCGACGTGCCGACCATGGCGCAAGACGCTCACTTGCGGTACTTGAAAGGAATGGACTTCCAAGCGGTCACCCTGCCATACGTTGGACGTCAGTTGCACTTGCTGCTGATCGTGCCCGACAGCATTGACGGACTGTCTCGTATTGAGGAAACACTCACACCGGGTCAGTTGCTCTCCTGCTCCAGGGCAGAGCAGCGCCAGGTCATTCTTCACCTGCCAAAGTTCAAAATAACTCCGCCTGCCGCAGAACTCGGTGAGCTTTTGAAAAAGCTGGGCATGACTACATCCTTTGATGAACCGAAGGGCAGCGCAGACTTTGATGCCTTGGCGGCCAAAAAGCCGGATGACTACCTCTACATTTCAAAAGTGCTGCACAAAACCTTCCTGGAGATCGATGAAAAAGGGACCGAAGCAGCAGCAGCAACGGCAGTGGTCGTTGCCATGGCCGCAGGCATTCCAGCAGAAAAGCCCAAACCCATCGTCCTCAAAGCCGACCGCCCCTTCCTCTTCGCCATCCAGCACGCCGAAACCGGCGCCTGCCTCTTCCTCGGCCGCGTCACCGACCCGCGCTGATCACTTTTTCCTGCAGTTGAAGCGGAAGGATTGATGTGGCAATATCCGCCCACGAGACATGAACGCTCTGCAAAGAATCCCGGGCATCAAAAGCCAGACGGCCTTCAATTTGAAGCGCTGGGATGAGATTGGTCGCGACCCATTGGTGAAAAACTGGCCGGGCAGAGTGGAAACCGACCGCTATGGGAGGCCGATTATGATGTGCTATGCTGAATTCTCTCATGGAGGCAGGCAGTTCGATATTGGGACACAGCTCAAGCTTCATGCCCCCGCAGGCAAAGTCACCGTGGAATGCCCCATCTCGACCAGCGAAGGCGTGAAGGTCGCGGATGTCTGCTGGGTGTCGAAAAAACGCCTCCTACAAATCGGTGGCCGCACGGCGCTCAAAGGCGCGCCCGAAATCTGCGTGGAAGTCATTTCACCTTCAAACAAGCGGGGCGAGATCGAGGAGAAGCGCCGGCTCTATTTTGAAGCCGGAGCGAAAGAAGTCTGGGTTTGCGACAAACGTGGTCATCTCCTGTTCTTCACTAAAGACGCACCAGAGGTGGCTGTCAGCGGGTCGCAGCTCTGCCCGAAGATGCCCAAGTCAGTGGACGTCTGACATCAGGGTTTCTTCCCCGCCTTCCCCCCATCCAGAAACTCGATGGCCTTCTTGAGCCACTCCGCCTGCGGCGGCTGGTGGCCCTGGCCGGGCACGTTGATCAGATCCACGTGCTTGAAGCCCTCCTTCTTGAAGCCGTTTTCAAACACGGCGCTCGTGTTGCCCAGATTAAAATCATTCTCCCCGGTCACGAGCACATAGCGCCCCTCCGCCTTGGCCAGCGCGGCGATCTCCTCATGTGGAATGTAGCGCGCCTCAAAGACCTCCTTCTTGTCCAGACTGACGATGTCCGTGTAAAAATTCGTCCCCATGAAGGCAATCGTGCCCGTGAACATGTCCGCATACGTCACGCCCAGCATGCTCGCCACACGGCCGCCGCCTGAGAAGCCGGAGACATACACGCGCTTGTCATCGATGTCGAAAAGGCTGCGCAGGTTGTCATTCGCATCCACCGCCAGGCGCATGCGCGCAAAGACTTCGCGGTTGTTGCCGGAATTGTGCGCGCCCACAAAGATCAGCTTCTTCTCCGCCAGCACCGCCTCCCACTCGGGAGAAATCGAGGGCGCATTGCTCGGACTGACCCAGATGAAAAGGCCATGAGGCACACCCTTCTTGTACTTCTTCGGCACAATGATGTCGTACTTTTCCATGCTGACGTCATAGGGCGGCGGCGTCTCCATCGCATGCATGCGCATCTTGATCTGCGCATTGTCCGAAACCTGCGGCGAAACCGTGAAGGTGATGGGTGAGCGCACACCGGGCTTGATGTTGCCATAGGCGTTCTTGGTGGTGTCTGCGGCAAAACCGAGCGCGGCCAGGCATGGAAGGAGCAGGAGGGAGCGGAGCATGGCCCAGATCAAAGCGGCTGCGCCCTCGGCTGTCGATGCTGAAATCGTGCAATCTGGCCTCCCCGCACGTCGTTCACGGGGCGCATGAAGCACCTTCTCTGCCTGCTCCTCCTCGCCGCCTCCCTGAGTGCCGCCGAACGCACGCCCAACATCATCTTCATCCTCGCGGACGATCTCGGCTACACAGACGTGGCCTGCTTCGGCTCAAAGTACTACGAGACGCCCAACATCGACAAACTGGCCTCCCAGGGCATGAAGCTCACACGACACCACCACTGCCAGAACTGCCAGCCCACCCGCGCCGCCCTCATGACCGGCCAGTACGCACCGCGCACCGGCGTGTACACCGTCGGCGGCATCGGCCGCTTCGAGTGGGAAAGCCGCCCTCTTCGCCCGGTGGAAAACGTCACCCAGCTCCCTCTGGAAAAAGTCACCATCGCCCAGACCATGAAAAAAGCGGGCTACGCCACCGCCATGTTTGGCAAATGGCACCTCGGCGAGGACGAGGCCCATCACCCCGCCGCACGCGGCTTTGACGAAGCCATCGTCTCCATGGGCAAGCACTTCGGCTTCAAGACCCAGCCCAAGGTCGATCACCCCAAGGACGAATACCTCGCCGACTTCCTCACCGACAAAGCCGTCGATTTCATCCAGCGCCACAAGGACGCGCCCTTCTTCCTCTACCTCCCCCACTTCGGTGTTCACTCGCCCCATGAGGCCAAGGAAAACCTCATCGCCCGCTTCAAGGACAAAGCCCCCGTCGGCGGCCATCACAGCCCCGTTTACGCCGCCATGATCGCCAGCGTGGACGAGAGCGTCGGCCGCGTGATGTCCACGCTGGATGAACTGAAGCTCGCCGACAACACCGTCGTCATCTTTGCCAGCGACAACGGCGGCGTCGGCGGCTACGCCCGCGAAGGCATCAAAAAAGGCGGCGACATCACCGACAACGCCCCTCTGCGCAGCGGCAAAGGCAGCCTCTATGAAGGCGGCACCCGCGTCCCCTTCATCGTCCGCTGGCCCGGCGTCACCACGCCCGGCACCAGCAGCGATGTCCCCACCATCCACGTGGATCTCTACCCCACGTTCTCCGAGATAGCCAAAGCCCCCCTTCCCGAAGGCCAGCCCCTCGATGGCGAGAGCCTCGTGCCCGTCTTCCGCTCCGCCTCCGCCAGCCTCAAGCGCGACGCCATTTACCAGCACTTCCCGGGGTATCTCGGCGCAGGAGAAAACACCTGGCGCACCACCCCCGTCGGCCTCATCGAGCAGGGCGACTGGAAGCTCATGGAGTTCTTCGAAGACGGCCGCCTGGAGCTTTACAACCTCAAAGACGACATCGGCGAACAGAAAAACCTCGCCGCCGAGCAGCCCCAAAAAACCAAGGAACTGCACGCCAAAATGATCGCCTGGCGCGAGGCCATCAAAGCCCCCATGCCCGCCAAAAACGAAGCGCAGACCACCTCCACCCCAAAGAAAAAAGGCAAAGGCAAAAAGAAGCAGGCGGAGAAAGCCGAATAGCCCCGGCTCACCCCTTCCGCGCCAGATACACAAAAGCTGGCGGCACATTCCCCCACACGATGCGGCTGGTCTCCACGCCATGCGTCATCTTGTGCAGCAGCGACCGGAACTGCCGGCCGCCCGGCAGCTTGTGAAAGCCCCAGTACGCAAACGTGGCAAAGCACCCGCCCGGAGCCAGATGCGGCAGCACATTGTTCAAAATGGCCTCCTGCAGCCCGCGCGGAAACGCCGTCCACGGCAGCCCGCTCACGATCGTGTCAAATTTCTCCCCCTCAGGCAGCACCTGGGAAAAGTCGTACTCCTGCGCCCCCGCGCACTCAAAGCGCATCTTCGGAAAGCGCGGCCTCAGCTGCTGCACAAACGAGTCGATCAGCTCGATGCCCACATACTCCGCGTCATGCGGCATCGTATCGGCGATGGCCGCGGTGAAGGCCCCCGTGCCGGGCCCCAGCTCCAGGATGCGTTTGGACTTCCACACACCCGCAGCTTCCATCATCCGCTCTGCCAGCGCCACGCTGGATGGCGCCACCGCTCCGATGGTTTTCCAGTTGTGGCGCAATTCTTTAACGAAGCTGACGGCTGACATTCGGCGCGGATGTTAACGAGTACAATCCATCACGCGAGGCTTTTTGCGGGGGAATATGCCTGCTGGCAAGACCTTGCCGGATGCCCTCGCCCGAGGCGGCCTTGATGTCTGCATCGCCACCCTTGCGTGACTACGAGACTTTGGCGGACTGCAGTTCTTGGATGAGGGTTTCGGCGGCAGTCAGCATCCTCGTGGCCTGTTCAGGCTGGTCGGCATTCCGGGCCAGTTGGGCCAGCTGCTGAACGGATTCGAGAAAGCCGGAGTCAAACTTGACGAGCTGATCCGTAGAGCTGCTGGAAATCCTGAAAGCAGTCGATGCGCGCACGATGCAGCTGGCGATGCGCAGGCGCATGTCACGATGCTGCTGGCTCATCCACTGGTAGTGCCCCATGAGATCGGGTGTGTACCGCAGAAACAGGTCCGGGGCGGCGTCGAGGGCCTCGGTGATCATGAAGCGAAAGAGACGCTGCGCAGCTTCGGGGCTGGCGTCTTCGATCTTGCGAAAGAGCGTCATCGTTTGAGCATCCTCCTTGAGCACGCGGTTGATGGAGACAACATCATGAAACACACCATCGCTGATCAGCCCTGCCCTGAGCCGGTCCGAGTCACGGTCACGGATGCGTTTGAGGGATTTGAGCGCGGGCGGGTACTTCTGGCCCAGCTCCACCCATGCAGAGAGTGCAAATGAAAGCCTCACCCCGTACAGCGATGGCTTGTGGGCCATTGCGTGGGCGTGAAACCATTCATGCCGCTCCAGGGCTGCGGCATAGTCCCCCTCCTGCGCGAGGCGCCTTGCGTCGCCATACGCCTGATCAGCCGGATTGGCATCTGTCGCGGGTTCATCTGCCATGCTGGAATATGTTCATCGTGGCGCCGGAGCGAGAGCTATTTTTGATCTCCTCATCCATCCGCACCACGCACTCCTCCGCATAGCGCGTGTACGGATGCGCGGCCCCCAGACTTTTCTTAAATCCCGCCCGCGCACGCTGCATCAGCGCCAGCGCCTCCTTTTTTTTCGATTCCGCCTCCAGGCACAGGGCCAGGTTGAAGCAGCTCATGTACACATCCGGATGTCGCGCCCCCAGCACCTTTTCCCGCAGCGCCAGCACCCTGCGGTGCTCCTGCTCGGCATCACCGTAGCGCTTCTGCTCCTGCAGCACCGCCGCGAGGTTGTTTCGGCTGGCCAGCGTCTTCGGGTGCTTGGCTCCCAGCAGCTTCTCCCGCAGCGCCAGCACCGCCCGGTGCTCCTTCTCAGCCTCGGCATGTCTTCCCTGCTCGTTCAGTGCCGTGGCCAGATTGTTGCGCGTATCCAGCGTGTCTGAGTGTTCCGCCCCCAGCACGCGCTGGCGCACGGCCAGCACGCCGCGGTACTCGCGTGCCGCCTCGGCAGGCCGCCCCTGCTCCTGCAGCGTCGCGGCCAGGTTGTTGCGGCTGATGAGCGTGTCCGGGTGCTCGCCTCCCAGCACTTTTTCACGGATGGCCATCACAGCCCGGTTTTCCTTTTCAGCCTCGGCATACTTGCCCTGCTCTGCCAGCGTCGCCGCCAGATCACTTCGGCTCACCAGCGTGTCGGGATGGTTTTTCCCAAACACCTCGCCACACGCGGCCACAATCTTCCGCATCTCGGCCTCCGCTTCCACCAGCCTGCCCTGTGCAGACAAGGCAGCAGCACTCTGATAACGCTGATGCAGCACCAGCAGCCGTCCTTTCTCTTTTGTCACATCAGCACCCTGCACCGCCTGCCATGACAGCAGGCTCGCAGTCAACACCACCGGATATAGGCGCTTTAATCGCATGAAACAGAAGGAAGAATGCTGATCCGGCCATGCCGAGGCAAGATTAAAACTCACGCACCCCAGCCGCTGCCGGACTGCTCTGACACGAGAAGAGTCTGCAAATTTTGAACATAGCTTCAGAGATCAGCATCCAACAGGCCAGTCTTCTTGCTTAATACAAGACGGCCATACAACCCATGAAAACCCTCTTCAAAACCGTTTGTTTCTCTGCGCTTACGCTTTCCGCCGCCCTGCTCCTCACGCAGTGCGCTGGCCATCGGACCACCGTGCGCACTGCGCAGTTCGCCACTCCGACCGCCACGGGCAATGTCTCGGTACAGACCATGGGCGATACCACCGTCGCCACCCGCCGTCTGATCCATCACCCGCTGACCAACAAAGACATCGGCAAAGTGTATGAAGAGATCACCATCGTCTCCCCCCCGCGGCACCTCCGTGGAGGACCGCATCATCGTGCGCGCCCTGCCCAAGCTGGAGACCAACGTCGTAACCCGCTAACAATCGCAGGGCACGCGCCAGCATCCGCGACTTTTTCCGGCCGCTGGCTGTCTGCTTGACGTGTGTGGTGCTTTGCAGCGAGACTTCGCGCCACACACGCCATGCCCTACCTTCTCGATGCCATCGTCATCCTCGGTTACTTCGCCCTGATCATCGGCATCGGCCTCTCGCAGCGCAGCAAAAGCGGCAGCGTGGAAGGCTTTACCTTGGGCGACCGCCAGATCGCATGGTGGGCCGTGCTCGCCTCCATCCTCGCGGCGGAGATCAGCGCCGGCACCTTCTTCGGCGCACCTGGCGAAGGCTACGCGCTGAAAAACTTCACCTACATCCAGCTCATCGTCGGCTACTTGCTGGCGCGAGTGGTGGTCAGCGCCGTGTTCATTCCGGCCTACTACCGGCACAATGTGGTCAGCATCTATGAGTTCCTCGGCCAGCGCTTTGGTCCGCGCACCCGGCGGCTCACCTCGGCCATCTTTCTCGTCACCCGCACCCTGGCCAGCGGCACGCGCCTCTGGGTGCCCAGCATGCTCCTCGTCCTGGTGTGGCACCTCCAGTATCCCGGCGAGACACTCCCGCCCATGAAGGAGTTCCTTCTCACCGGCGGCGCGTTGATCTTCGTCACCCTCGCCACCGCGCTCTACACCTCCATCGGCGGCATCCGCGCCGTCATCTGGACAGACGTCATCCAGATCATCGTCCTCATCTGCGCCCTCAGCTTCTCCCTCATCTACCTCCTCGGCCACATACCCGGCGGCTGGGCGGGCGCCTCCAAGCTCCTCACCGGAGAAAAAGACCTTCTCGTCTGGGACTGGGGCATCAAGCCAGGTGTCGGCATTTGGGAAAACATCAAAGGCATCCTCGAACAGGAGTACACCATTTGGGCCGCCTTCCTCGGCTCCACCTTTGTCACCCTCGCCACCCACGGCACCGACCAGGACATGGTACAGCGCATGCTCACCGCCAAAAACAAAAAGCAGAGCGCCATGGCCACCATCCTTTCCGGCCTCGCCGATGTACCCATCACCCTCGTCGTTCTCGCCATCGGCATCCTGCTTTGGGTCTACTACCAGCAGCACCCGGACACCACTCTGCCACGCAGTGAATCCGGCATCGTCTCGGCCAATAAAGTCTTCCCTCACTTCATCCTCACCGTCATGCCCGGCGGCATTCGCGGCCTCGTGCTCGCAGGCGTACTTGCCACCGCCATGGGCTCTCTCAGCACCGCGCTGAATGCCCTCGCCACCAGCTACGTGCGGGATTTCCACTTCCGCTGGTTCGGCGAGCCCGCCACCGACGCCGGTCGCGTCCGTGTCCTCCGCTTCGGCACTGTGCTCTTTGCCGCGCTGCTCATCTCCGTCGCTCTCGGCACCGCCTGGGTCACCACGCACAATCCCACCCTGCGCATCCTCCCCATCATCCTCGGCATCTTTGGCTACACCTACGGCTCGCTGCTCGGTGTCTTCATGGTCGGCCTCTTCACCCGCTCACGCGGCAGCGACTTTGGCAACACCCTCGCCATGCTCGCCGGCTTCATCGCCGTCGCCTATCTCAGCGGCCTCGACATCGACGTGCTGAAGCTCTTCAACCCCAAGAGCACCTGGAAGCACGCCGACTGGGTCCCCGTCATCGAGTTCCCCTGGCGCATCATGTTCGGCACCGTCGTCACCTTCTCCATCGCCATCCTCTTCCCCTCTCCCTTGCAGCCCCAGCAGGATCATCAGCCCTGAATCCTACTCCTCCTCTTCCTCCTACTCCTCCTCCCGGATCTGCTCTAATCGTCTCCTACTCGTCCTCGATCCCCCCGCTCCGCCATCCGCGCCAGCGTCCCCGGACTGCGGCGCTTCAGCGCCGCTTTCGCGCCACCCCAAGCGCACTCCCCCACACCAAGCCCCCCCCACCCACAAAAAAAGCGCGGACCGTTTCCGATCCGCGCTCTTCTTGATTCTTAGACAATCGTGACGGCTCTCACCGCCTCGATCGCTCACCACTCTTACGAGTAGCTGGCCTGCTGGCCCTTGATGTCGCGCTTCTTGATCCAGGGCATCAGGCTGCGGAGGCGCGCGCCGGTCTTCTCGATCGGGTGCTTCTCGCCGTCTTTCAGCAGCTTGTTGAACTTCTTGTAGCCCGTCTTCGTCTCGCGCACCCACTCCTTGGCAAACTTGCCGGTCTGGATGTCCTTCAGCGCTTCCTTCATGCGCTTCTTCACCGACTTGTCGATGATCTTCGGACCCACCTTCACGTCGCCCCACTTGGCGGTTTCGGAGATGGAGAAACGCATGCCCGCGATGCCGGACTCGTTCATGAGGTCCACGATGAGCTTCAGCTCATGCAGGCACTCAAAGTAGGCCATCTCAGGGGAGTAGCCGGCTTCCACCAGCACTTCAAAGCCGGCCTGCACCAGCGCGCTGGCGCCGCCGCAAAGAACGGTCTGCTCGCCGAAGAGGTCGGTTTCGGTTTCTTCCTTGAAGGTCGTTTCCAGCACGCCGCCGCGGGTGCCGCCGATGCCGTGCGCCCAGGCCAGAGCGATCTTCTTGGCCTGCTTGTCGGCGTTCTGGTAGATGGCGATCAGGGCGGGCACGCCCTTGCCTTCGGTGTACTGGCGGCGCACGATGTGGCCGGGGCCTTTCGGAGCCACCATGATCACGTTCACGTCAGCAGGGACGGTGATCGTCTTGAAGTGAATGGCGAAGCCGTGGCTGAACAGCAGGGTCTTGCCCTTCACCAGGTTCGGCTTGATGTCCTTGTTGAAGACGTCAGGGATCTTGGTGTCAGGAACGGCGACAAAGATCACGTCGGCCTTCTTCACGGCTTCAGCAGTGTCATAGACCTTCAGGCCCTTTTCTTCAGCCACCTTGCGGCTCTTGCTGCCAGGGTACAGGCCGATGATCACGTTCACGCCGCTCTCTTTGAGGTTCAGGGCATGGGCATGGCCTTGGGAGCCGAAGCCGATCACGGCGCAGGTCTTGCCTTTGAGCGGTGCAAGGCTGGCGTCTTTTTCAGTGTAGATTTTCGCTGGCATATTAATTCTGGTTAGAGGGGCGGCGATACTGCTTCATGGGGGGGGCGGGGTCAAACGGCTTTTTCCCGGCCCGGAAAGGCCGCCATTGACCGCCCCCGCCCCGTGGGTAGTCTCCGCGCCTCCAATATGAAACCCACCATCGCCCTGCTCTGCGCCGCTCTGGCTGCCGCCTCCCTCACCCAAGCTCAGGAAGTCAAGCCCGCCCAGCAGGCCGAAGCACCCCCCGCAGCCGGACCCGTACCTATGGACAAAGTTAGCTATTTCATCGGCCGAAACCTCGGCGGAAACTTCAAGGAACAAGGCATCGCCATCGACACCACAGCCCTCGTCGAAGGCATCAAGTCCGCCACCAGCGGCGAAAAGCCCAAGTACACCCAGGAAGAGCTCATGGCCGCCATGCAGGCCTTTGAAGCCAGCATGCAGGCCAAGGCCTCCAAGCGTGGCGACGAAGCCAAGGCCGCCAGCGAAAAATTCCTCGCCGAAAACGGCAAGCGCAAAGGCATCACCACCACCGCCAGCGGCCTGCAGTATGAAATCATCAAGGAAGGCACCGGCACCAAGCCCGTCGCCACCGACAAAGTGAACGTCCACTACCACGGCACCCTCACCAACGGCAAGGTGTTCGACAGCTCCGTCGAGCGCGGCATGCCCATCACCTTCGGTGTGCAGGAAGTCATCAAGGGCTGGACAGAAGCCCTCCAGCTCATGCCCGTCGGCTCCAAGTGGAAGATCTACCTTCCTTCCACCCTGGCCTACGGTGAAAGCGGCGCAGGTGGCGACATCGGCCCGAACGAAGCCCTCATCTTCGAAGTCGAGCTCCTCGGCATCGTGAAGTAATTCCTTCCACCCATACTCACCTTTGAAGGGCGATCCGCGCAGGATCGCCCTTTTTCGTGCCGTTTGTTGCCAGCCCTTCCGGCCATCCTCACCCTCCCATGTCCGAACCCACCCCCGCTTCTCCTGCTTCCGCACGTCTCCTCTCCCTGGACGCCCTGCGTGGTTTCGACATGTGCTGGATCCTCGGCCTCTCGGCGGTCGTCACCCAGATGCTCAGCCGCGCCTTCCCCAACAACGAGGCAGTGTCAGACCTCGCCGCGCAGTTCACTCACGTAAAGTGGGACGGCTTCCGCTTCTACGACATCATCTTTCCCCTCTTCCTCTTCCTCGCCGGAGTCTCTCTTGCCATCGCCGTGCCTCGGCGCGTGGCACGGGATGGCCGCGGCGCCGCCGTTCGCCACCTGCTGGCACGCGCGAGCATCCTCGTGGTACTGGGCATCATTTTCTCCGGCGGGGTCAAGAACGGCTGGGATCAGATTCGCTGGCTCGGCGTCCTGCAGCGCATCGGCATCGCCTCCGCTGCAGCAGGCATTCTCTCCCTCTGGCTCAGCCCCCGCGGCCTCATCGTGGCCGCCGCATCCCTTCTCCTCGGCTACTTCCTGCTGCTGCGCTTCGTTCCCGTCCCCGGCATCGGTGCCGGAAACTTCGCCGAAGGCATGAACCTCACCAACTACCTCGACAGCCTCTGGCTGCCCGGCCGCAAATACGATGGAGACCACGATCCCGAAGGCATCCTCAGCACTCTGCCCGCCATCGCCACCGCACTGCTCGGCCTGCTCGCAGGAAAATGGATCACCTCAGACGCAGCCCCAGTTCGCAAGACGGGCGGCCTCATCGCCATCGGCTTGATCATGCTCGCCCTCGGCTGGGCCTGGCATCCCTTCTTTCCCATCATCAAAAAGATCTGGTCCTCCAGCTTTGTACTCGTCGCCGCAGGCTGGAGCGCCATCCTGCTCGGCTCCTTTTATTTCATCGTCGATGTCCTCGGTTTCCGCCGCGGCCTCTCTCCCTTTCTCTGGGTCGGCTCCAATCCCATCGCCCTCTACCTCTGCTCCGGCTTCGGCTTCTTCCGCACCATCAGCGAGCGCCTCGTCACCACTCCCCCGCCCCCCTACGACTGGATCCCCTCCGCCATGACCTTCCTCATCATGCTCACCACCGCCCGCTGGCTCCATCAAAGGAAAATCTTCCTCAAGGTTTGATCGAAGCAGAATCGCCATATCAACCACGCCGAAGCAGCCGCCCCATTTGGAGTGCGGTCGCGGAGCGAGGCACGAGCGCAGCTACCGCTTTCGGCGTGCCTGCCTGCCCACTCATCCCACAAAACACCCAAAGGCGGGAGCGGACAATGGTTTCGCCAGGATGACGGCCAGCGCAGAATCAAAGCTCACCGAGAATCCCTCCACAACCATATCTCCGCGTTCATGTCCCCGCGAATGAACCTGCAGTCCAAATCCCCGCCTCAGAAATCTTTTTCCATCCCCTGATTGCCCGACTGTCTGATCGTCTCGTAGTCTGGTTTCTCGCAACCACTGCTCAAACAAAGGCCAGCTAACACTCCCCATTCCATCTGTCCTACACTTTCGCACACGGTTCTGGGCTCCCGGCAGGGAGCAGAGAGATTAGCCGGTGGTGAAGCGAAACCGCGAAGCGGTGCAGCGAGAACCACCGGGCTGCCACAGGCATCACGCATATTTAAAGGCCGCATGCCGGAGGCATGCGAGAAGCCTTTCCCCACCCAGCGCTCGCATAAACTCTGCACGCTGGCTCCATCAAAGGAAAATCTTCCTCAAGGTTTGATTGGAAGTACGACGGACACTCCTGTCTGTCGATCCCAGCGCTCTCCCATCACCCAAGGCCAACCAACTTGGATTCGCGCAGCTTCCCCCATTCGCCATGCCATCACCTTGCATGACCAGCGCGGAAGCGCGTAGCGCTGGCACAACCGTAGCCGTGGGTGCCAACCCACGGAACCATGCCTGCCAATCCCTGGAAAATCCGGTTGAACCGCGTAGCGGTGACACAAACCGCTCTTCGGTTCATCGCGCCCCTCACTTCCCGCTCTCCGGACAATGTGGCAGGCTTTTCGAGAACCAGTCAAAAGCCGGTGCAGCTTCGATTGGCAGTCAAAGCCCGTCAGGAGCGTCTGCGCGGGCTTTCTGAAGCACACCAGTTTTCGCGCATGGTCAAAAGACAGGCTGAGGTCATGAAGAACACTGCCCATCCAGCACCGTAGGACACAAACTCACGCGGCGAGACCGGGATAATCCAAGTCTTCCATTCCAAGGGCATGCTTTTCGGGCCTTGGAAGCCCGGCTCATGGAATTTCAAAATGAGGTCTTGGTAGACGACACGACCGACAACGATGACGGCAAACAAAGCGGTTCCTGTGAACAATCGCTTCAGGCTGGTGGGAAGCAGCACTCGCAGCCTCCGCCAGTCCTGAAGCCAGACCACGCCACTTCCGTTAATCTCACGCAAGGCTCGGCCAGCCGCGAAAAATGGGATGAACACAATGAGATGCAGCGCATAAAAACCGACCCAAATGCCGTGGTCGGGTCTGAACACGGCTGATAGGCAAACCGCCATCGAGCAGGCATACCCCGCCCAGGCGAGCATTTTGCAAAATCGCCTCCAAAGTGACATGGCGGATCAATTTTTGCCACTCGCCCACTTCACCGCATTGCTCAGGATCTGCTGATACGGCTTCAGATCATGCACCCGCGCATCGTGCCCCAGCGCGATTCCCACGATCTTTGCCTTCGGATGCTCCGTGATCCACACGCTCGGATGCGGGGCCTTGTACTTGTCGCTCGGACTCGTCTCCGCCAGCACGGTGATCTTCGCGGTACCCGCCGGGATCTTGTCCGGCTCCGCATTCACATAATACAGCTCATCCTCCACCGTAAAACTCGCAGGCACGCTTGCCATGATCGCATGCTCGGCCTTCAGCGCCTTCACCTCAAACGGATGAATCCTGTCATGACCGCGCGCACCACCGCCCACGATCTGTGCATTCAGCTCCGGCCATCCGCCAAAGCCATACCACGTGCCAGGATGCAGCATCACGATCCCCTTGCCCGCCGCCGCGAAATCAAACAGCGCCTTGCGATACCCCGCCGTGTCGAAAAACTTCCGGTTCACGCTGATCACCGCCACATCCGCATTCGCCAGCTCCGCTGCAGCCTGATCACGGTCTTCCGTATAGTGCACCGTAAATCCGGCGCTCTTCAGCGTCGCCACATCCGTCTCGCCAAAGAACTTCGCAAAGTTGTGCGATGACCCGCCGCCAATGACAAGCACCTTCGTCTTCCCAGCCTCCCACTGCACCGGCGTCGCAGCCACCAGCGGCCCGTCGCCTTTAGCACCTTCCTTCGGCCCGGCCTCTGCCGCCCCACCTGCCTGCATATTGGCTTTGGGCTTCGCTTCTCCAAGTTTCGCCGGCTCCGTGCTCGCGGTGATCGCCACCGTGCAAGGCGTCACGATGCTGCCGCTCGTCTCCAGCGTGATCTTCTTCAACGCGCCCTTCTTCTTCAGATTGATCGCGAAATAACGAAGCTGTCCGCGCCGCGTGAAGTCGCCCGCGTCTTCGCTCAGCGGCACTTCGGCCTTGCCGATGTAATCGGCAAAGTGCTCGCCGTTCTTCAGCACGATGCTCTCCTTGTCGCCGTCGGCATAATCAACATGCACCGTCATCGCAGGCTGTCCGCGTGCCTTGTCCCCGCCAAACGGCCAGCCCCAGCCGGCCACACCGCCCAGGAAGTGCAGGCTCGCGGCGGTGGTGTTCATCGCGATCTCTACTTTCTCGGGGAAGTTCGCCGCCGGGGTTCCTTTGCCACCGCCTTTGAGGGCGATCAGGCTCGCCCCGGTCTGTGACTTCTCAGGGTCCATCACAAAAAACGGCACGCCATGCACCGTCACGTTGCCAAACTTGTGCAGCGTCACCGTCTCGTCCTTGGAATCTTCCTTCGCAAAAATGCCGCTGCGGCTGTCCGCATTATAAGCCGTGCGCAGGTCCACCACGCGGAACTTCTGCTCCCCGCCGCAGATGAAGGCCAGGATGTCGCGGATGTTCTCCGCCCCCAGTCCTTCCAGACCTTCCGGCATCAGGCTGCGGCGCGTGTTTTCCCGCGTGGCGATGTCCGCCTTCTTGATCTCAAAATCACCGCCTTGATTCCGCAGCGTCAGACTCGCTTGATTCTCGCTCGCGATCACACCCGCAAACGTCTCGCCCTTCTTCGTGGTCACATTCCATGCCCAGAAGCTCGGGTCCACCTCACGGTTCGGGTCGATCACATGCACCAGCAGCTCCGCCGGACCATGCGCCCCCATTCCCACCAGCGGCGGAGCCACATCCTTGCCCAGATCTCCCAGCTTGTGGCACACCGCGCAGGCCGCCGTGAAAAGCATCTTGCCCTTCTCCACATCTCCACGCTGCTCCACCACCGGCGTGAACTGCGCGATCAGTTCATTCTTCGCCTTCGCGTTCGGGTTCAGCTTGTCGATCATCGCATTCGCCTGCTTCGCCACCTGCTTGTTCGGGTGCGTTCGCAGCCGCGAGATGTTCCCCGGCCCGATCTCTTTCGGGTCAATCTTGCCCTCCTGAATCGCCGCCAGCAGCGCCAGCGCCGCCTCCGGCCGCTTCAGGATCGCATCAAACGCCTGCGTCCGCAGTTCCGGCTTCAATCCGTTCAAATTCGCCACCAACTCCTTGCCATTCCCATTCTCATCCATCGCCGTGATGATCGCCGACTGCAACGCAGTGGGAGAATCCGCACGCGCCAGAGTCGCCGCCACTTGCGCGCTCGCTTCACCACCAATGCCAACCAGAGCCTTCGCAGCCGCGATCCTGTCCGCGATGGCAGCTCCCTTGTCCTCCAGCTTGGCCGTCAGACTGGCCACCTGAGTCTTCACCTCTGCAGCCAGCACACCCGCCTTGTCCCACTTCACCACCAGCGGCAGCGCCGCCGCTGAGATGGCAGGCTGTCCCAGCAGCTTCTTCAAAGCAGCCGCCAGCTCCGGCGTGAGCGCAGGTGTCGTATTCGACTGCTGCACAATGCCTTGGAGAATGATGATTTTCAGCTCCTCTGCCTTGGCATCTGCGCAGGCAATGACCAGTTTCTCCGGCGACTTGACGGATGGAATCAAGGCATTCACCAGCGCCTCCGCTTTGGCAGGTGCAGCTAACGCTTTGATGATGACCTCGTCGGCATGATCCACCGCTGCGGCAATCGCCGCTGAACGCATCCAGTCATTCTCAGCCCGGGCGAAGCGCTCCACGATCAAAGCCCTGCCCGCATCATACCGGCTCACCGCGACGAGCGCCTTGTACCATTCCTCGGGCGTCTCAGGCCGTGCATCGCGCAAGCTTTTGGTGATATGAGTGACATACTCAGCTTCAGTGGCTGGAGTCACGGGATCGCTATCGATGGTAGGCTCTCGTTCGGCCCAGAAATTATTTTTCGCAATGTGAGCATACAGCCAGTTGCCCATGTGAAAATCTGTTTTGCCATGTTCGGATCGATCCTCCTCGGATGCATAAAAATCCTCGTTCTTCTGCACCTCCCAAAGCTTGTCGAAGTCAAAGTTCTCGCGGAACAACCTCCACGCCAGCTGCGCCGTTGGACCGTTCTCGTTGTGCAGAAGGGCACGAACCAGCCCTTTGGCCTCCTTCTTGTCCAGCACTGGCACCTCTGCCTTTGTCGCCTTCTTGTGGTTCACCTTCCAGATGCGGCCAAAGTAGTGGTCGCGGTCAGGCCTCACCGCTGCATTCGCTGGGCCATGGATCGGACCGCGCGTATCATTGTGAATCACCGCCTGATTGTAAAAATCCACCACATACAACGCGCCATCCGGCCCCACACGGGTCTCGATCGGCCGGAACCACAGGTCCTTGCTGCGGATGAATTCGGTCTCTTCACGGCCCGCTTCCTTGTGCGTTTTGTAGGTCACGCCGTCCTTCTCCATCTCCACAAACTCATGGTGTACGATGTTCAGCGTCGGCTCGGTGGTGAAGTAGCTGAAATTCCAATTCTCAGGCCAGGTGCCCCCTTGATAGATGGCGCAGCCAGCGGCGGCGGTGAACTCGCCCACGAGGTCGATCTGCACATACGCCTGCTCCGGCCATGACATCAGCGGGTAAGTCTTTTGGTGTGTCACCATTCCTTGCCAGCTGGTGGTGCCGGGGATCTTGCCCTTGGCTAAAACGTATTCCGGCAACGCCACATGAAAGAAGACCGTGCCGCTCGTCGGCTGTGTGAAAAACACCTGCCCTCGCCGGGTGATGTCCAGTCCCCACGTGTTCCCACCACGTGAGGCATACTGCTCAAACGCGCTGCCATCTGGCTTGAACCTCACCACCCCGCTGCCGTCCGTTCCAAAATCCTGCTTCCCATCCGGCGAGGTCACACGCCCCGAGCTGTACCCATGCGTGGCATATACCCAGCCATCCAGTCCCCAGCGCAGGTTGTTGATCACCGCATGCGTGTCTCCCGTGCCCAGTCCGGTGTACAGCTTCTCACGCTTGTCACACACACCGTCGCCATCCGTGTCCTGCAGATTCCAGATGTCCGGCGCAGCACAGGCAATGACACCCTTCTTGTAGAAGCAGAAGCTCGTCACCAGCTCCAGCTTGTCCGCAAACACATGCTTCTTGTCCATCACCCCGTCGCCATTGGTGTCTTCCAGCCAGGAGATGCGGTCGATCGGATCACGGTCGTACTTCTTCACCCATGATCCGCTGTCCTTCCACTTCTCCACATTCAGCTCACGGCGTCCGTTCGGGTACTCCGGCGTCTCGCACACCCACAGGCGGCCCTTCTCGTCCCAGTCCACATTCATGACCTTGTTGATCAGCGGCTCCGCAGCCACCAGCGAGATGTCAAACTCCGGATGCACCTCCAGCTTCTCCGCCGCCTTCTCCGGCCGCGTCGGTCCGCCTTCCACATAGCGCAGGTTGTCCCCCAGCTCCTCAGGCTTGCACAGCTCATCCACATTCTCCCGCTTCCCCGCCCACGCGATCCCCCTCAGCAGCAGCGCCCGGAAATTCGGCCGGCTGAAGTTCGCATAGTAGTGGCCCGGGATGCACACAAACGACCGGTAGCTGTCCTTCTCATAAGTCCAGATCTGCGGCTGGATGTCATAGATGCTGACCTCCTTGCCCCCCTTGGTAATCTCCGCCGCCCGCTTAGCCGCCTTTTCATTCCGCACCCCGGCCGGCTTGGGAGTGTAGGCCCCGGCCAGAATTCGGCACTCCGGCAATACATCCATGTCGTAGTAAATTTCATCATCCATTGCGAAATTCGACACATCTTTCGTGATCGGATTCTCATGATCCGTGAAGTACAAATGCATCGGCCCCTCCCGCCATTTTGTCTGCCCATGGCGCCATGACCCGCCGATGATGCCCTTGAACCAGTCATGATCCTTGGAAACCGATGCCGCATGGATCGTCACGATGCCGCCGCCGCGCTGCAGGAACTCCATCAGGTCCTTCCGCTCCTGGCCGATCTTGATGTCACCACCGCTGTCCAGGTGCAGGATAAGGACATCCGTTGCATCCAGCTGCTCCTTGGTGGGAAAGGCATCACCACCAGTCGCCTTGGCGCCACGTTCGTTCAGCAGCGGCACCCAGTCGCGCAGAAAGGAAGGATGATCATGCGCCCCCGGTCCATGGGACTTCGGCCCAGAACGAATGAAGACCCGCAGCGGCTCCGCCGAGAAAGAAGATTGCGGGACGACGCAGGACAAGGCCAGTGCGAGACTGAGAAGGAAACGTTTCATGGTTGGTGCGATGCTACGCAAAACCAACGCAAAATGGGAAGCCCGTTTTCGCACGGCACACTATCGGAAATGCACATGCACGGCGCTGCATCCCAAAGCAAAGGGCACGACTTTCGTCGTGCCCTTTGAGTGAAATTCGAGTCTCGATGACCGCTTCCTTACTTCGGCTGTGCAGCCGGTGCCGGAGCTGCGGGCGCCGGGGCCGCAGGTGCAGGAGCTGCAGGTGCCGGGGCCGCAGGAGCAGGAGCTGCTGCCGGAGCAGGTGCCTTGGCTGCTTCCGGAGCCTTGGCGGGCTCGGTCTTGGCAGGGGCAGGAGCCGCAGGAGCGTCCTTCTTGGCTTCGGCCTTCGGAGCTTCACCGGCCTTGGCAGGTTCTTCCTTCTTGGCAGCCTCTTTCTTGATGGCGTCCTGGATCTTTTCCATCACCTTGGCCTTCGCCTGCTCATCAGCGGAAGGAGCAGCAGTGGCGGCAGGTGCGGCAGCTTCAGGCTTGGCATCGCCAAAGATCTTCTGGCTCTTGCCACCGGTCTGATGGCGGCTCACAAGCACGGCCAGAAGAATGGTCAGGCCAAAAAGCAGGATCGCCAGATAAACGGTGAACTTCTGCAGCACGTTGGTGGTCTGTGCGCCCCAGACCTGGCTGGCGGCGGCGTCGCCGAAGGAAGCGCCAAGGCCTTCCTGACGAGGGCGCTGCATAAGCACGACGAGAATGAGCAGAAGGCTGACGATGACTTCCACTGCGGTGAGAATTCCAATGAAGATGTCCATAAGAGGGGGCGCGAATATGGGGGCACTTCCCAGCTTGGCAAGGGAGAGTTCCAGTTTGCACCGGCCAAGGGCCCGCACCTCCAAACCACCCATAAACTCATGATAATAAATCAATTACACGATTTTAACCCCAACATTCAGGGTCCATCCCTCTCTTTACACGGCGTTTACAGACGCCGCCAGCCACCCGCCCCACCGTGGCGGCATGAAGCCCATTCTAGCCTTCCTATTGCTCGCCACTCCGCTCCTGGCCCAGACTTCCAGGGCGCTTTCGTGGATTTCCCCAAACACCCGCATCATCCACACCCAGCCGGTCCAGGTGACCCACGTCGAGGCCCGCATCGACATCGCCGACCAGCTCGCCACCACCACGCTGGACATCGCCCTGCGCAACCCCACCCCGCGCCCGCAGGAGTCCGAGCTGCTCGTTCCCGTGCCCAGTGGAGCAGTCCTGAAATCCTTCGCCTTCGAAGGCGGCCACTCCGAAGGCACCGCCAAACTGCTGCCTCGTGAGGAAGCACGGCGCATCTACGACAGCATCGTGGCACAAACGCGCGATCCCGCGCTCCTGGAGTTCGTGGGCCACTCCGTGGTGAAATCCAGCGTCTTTCCTGTCCCGGCCAACGGCACGCAGAAGGTCCGCGTAACCTACGAGCAGTTGCTCGAAGCCGACGGCGCCCGGCTCGACTACGTCCTGCCGCGCTCAGAGGCGGTGGAATACAATGTGCCGTGGAAGCTCTCCATGCGTGTCAAATCCACGTCACGCATCGCCTCGGTTTACTCTCCCAGTCACGAAATTTCCACCAAACAGCCGGATGCAAACACGGCCGGCATCTCCTGCGAGACCAAAGACCCCGGCGCCTTCCGCGTCTCCCTCCTGCGCGAGGCGAAGGATGACATGACCGCCTCCCTGCTGGCCTATCCAGATCCCAAGATCGGCGGTGGCTACTTTCTTGTGATGATCGCACCGCCGAAGCCCAAGGCCGATGCGAAACCGATCCTGCGTGAAGTCACCCTCGTCATCGATCGCAGCGGCAGCATGGCGGGCCCCAAGCTGGATCAGGTGAAAGCCGCCGCCCTGCAGGTCATCGAGGGCCTGAACGACGGCGAAGGATTCAACCTCATCGTCTATAATGAAGCAGTCGAGATGTTTGCCGCGCAGCCGGTGGTCAAAAACGCCACCACCGCGCAGCAGGCGCGCGATTACATCAGCGCACTGCGTGTCAGCGGCGGCACCAACATCCACGATTCCGTGGTCGAGGCGCTGCGCCAGAAGCCGCTCGAAGGCATGTTGCCCTTGGTGCTTTTTCTCACCGACGGGCTGCCCACCATCGGACAGACTTCGGAGAAGGTCATCCGCGAGGCCGTGGCCAAGGGCAATCCTCATCAGCGCCGCGTCTTCACCTTCGGAGTCGGCGTGGATGTGAACACACCGCTGCTCTCCCGCATCGCCCGCGAGACACGTGCCAGCGCCGAGTTCGTGCTGCCCAAGGAGGATGTGGAGGTCAAGGTAGGCCGCGTGTTTGAGCGCCTGCGCGGTCCTCTTCTCACCCGGCCCGAGGTGCATGTGGTCGATGATCCAAACCGCGTGAGCGACCTCATTCCCTCTCCGCTGCCCGATGTGTTTGAAGGCGAGCAGATTCTTCTCTCCGGCACCTATCGTGGTGATGCACCACTGCACTTCCAGCTGCACGGAGACGCAGCCGATGGCAGGAGAAAGTTTGATTTCACCTTCAATCTCGACAAGGCCAGCACCGCCAATGCCTTCGTGGCCCGTCTCTGGGCCAGCAACAAGATCGCCGTGCTCAGCGAGGCCATCCGCGATCTCGGTGCCGATGGAGCCACCGGCAGCACAACCGAGCTCGTGAATGAAATCGTGCGGCTTTCCACGCAGTTCGGCATTCTTACCGAATACACCGCTTTCCTCGCGGAAGAAGGCACCTCCCTCGCCGCCGCTCCGGCCAATGCCAGCAAGGCCGCCTTCAACTACAACGACCGCGCCATGAAGGTGCGCAGCGGAGCCGCCGCAGTCTCCCAGCAGGACAATCTGAAGAAAGGCGTGGAATCCAAGCAGCTCAACATCCGCAACCGCTTCCTGAATGACAAAATGCAGGCCGTGGAGATCACCAGCGTGCAGCAGTGCCAGGGCGGTGCACTCTTCAACAAAGGCAACCGCTGGACCGATGCCAGCGCCGCCAAAGCTGATCGCGCCCCGGACCGCACCGTCGAGATCGGCAGCCCGGAGTTTGGACGCCTCGTGGACGAACTCGCCTCCGACAACCGCCAGAGCCTGCTGGCTCTGCGTGGGGAGCTCCTCCTGCAGCACCGCGGCCAGCTCGTGCTCATCCGCTGAGACTTTTCCCCGTCACATTCACCCACACCCGTTCATCTATGAAAACAAAGCACATCCTCATCACCACGGCGCTCGCCGCATGCCTCGCTCTGGCCAAAGAAAGCCCGCCTCCCGTCACTGTGGCGGAAGTCACCAAAGTCGAAACCGTCGCCCCGGACACGCCGCTGGTGCAGATCGCCGTGCTGCTGGACACCAGCAGCAGCATGGACGGCCTGATCGAGCAGGCCAAGACCCAGCTCTGGAAGCTCGTGAACGAATTCATCTCGGCCAAGCAGGACGGCAAAACACCCGTGGTGCAGGTGGCGCTGTATGAGTACGGCAAGTCCTCGCTGCGCGCCCGGGACAACTGGATCCGCCAGATCCAGCCTCTGACCCGCGACCTCGACAAGGTGTCCGAGGAACTTTTCGCCCTGACAACGAACGGCGGTGACGAATACTGCGGCGCGGTGATTCAGCGCGCCACGAAAGACCTCGCCTGGGAGGCGAATCCGAAGGTGTACAAGGCCATCTTCATCGCCGGAAACGAGCCCTTCACCCAGGGGCCGGTGAACTCTCAAAAGAGCTGCAAAGAGGCCATCGCCAAGGGCATCATCGTGAACACGATTCACTGCGGCGGAGAGGCCGAGGGCATCGCCGGAAACTGGAACCAGGGCGCTCTGCTGGCTGATGGCAAATACCTCGTGATCGACCAGGACCAGGCCATCGTTCACATCGAGGCTCCGCAGGACAAGGAAATCGTGAAGCTGAATGAGAAACTCAATGAAACCTACATCAGCTACGGCAAAGCCGCTCCTGCAGCCAAATCCCGCCAGATCGCGCAAGACAGCAACGCCGCCGAAAAGTTCGCAGCAGGTGCTCTGCTCCAGCGCGTCGTCAGCAAGGCCAGCGCCAATTACAGCAACACTGGCTGGGATCTTGTGGATGCCAGCAAGCAGAAGGAATTTGATCTCTCCAAGGTGAAGGAGGAAGACCTCCCCGAGGAAATGAAGAAAATGAGCGTGGAAGAGCGCAAAGCCTGGCTGGACAAGAAAACCGCCGAACGTGCGGAAATTCAGAAGCAGGTGCTGACCCTGAACAAGGAGCGCGAGGCCTACGTCGCAGCCAGGCGCAAGGAGTCCACCAAGGCTGACACCCTCGACACCGCCATGTCCAAGGCCCTGCGCACCCAGGCGGAGAAAAAGGGCATCTCCTGGGAGAAGTAATCCTTAACGAACACCGGATGACGAATGTCGAACGACCTGTCCAGCTCCCGCTGAATTCTTCATTCCCATTCGTCATTCATCCTTTATCCTTCCCACCATGCCCGCCACCATCCTTGTTGTTGAAGACGATGCCGCCATCCGTCGCGGCATTCTGGATGCGCTCAAATTTGCAGGTCATACCACACTGGAGGCGGGCGATGGTGAAAAGGGCATGAAGCTGGCCCTGGGTTCCCACTTTGACCTTCTGCTGCTGGACCTCGTGCTGCCGCACGCCAGCGGCTTTGACATTCTAAAAGCCCTGCGCCGGGAGCGCCCCGGCACGCCGGTCATCATCCTCTCCGCCCGTGGCGAAGAGAATGACCGCGTTCGCGGCCTGCGTCTGGGTGCGGACGACTATGTCGTAAAGCCCTTCAGCGTGCGCGAGCTGCTGGCCCGCGTGGAAGCGGTGCTGCGCCGCGCCCCCGAGCGCCAGCCCGTGAGCGAGACTCTGGCTCTCACCGCAGCCACGATCGATTTCGGCCAGAGTGTGGCCCGTTTTGAAAATGGCGAAAGCGCCGAGCTCTCCGAGCGCGAACGCGACGTTCTGCGCTACCTCGCACTGAACCGCGGCAGGCCCGTCTCGCGCGAGGAGCTGCTGCAACGCGTCTGGCACATCGAAAACAAACAGACCGAAACACGTACCGTGGACATGCACATTGCCAATCTGCGCCACAAGCTGCGGGACGATGCCGAGTCTCCGCGCGTGATCGTCACCGTGCGTGGAAAGGGCTACCAGCTCGCCTGATTTCCAAACTCATGCGCAAACCGCTTCACATCTGGATCACCTTCACCGTCTGCCTCGGGCTGCTGCTCGCGGCCATGGCATGGGTGAGCTGGCACACGCTGGCGCTGGAAAGGGAACGGGAGACCGCAGCGCGTGAAGCGGAGGAGCAGGAGCGCACTCGGCTGGCCCTGTGGCGGCTCGACTTTCAGGCCAGTGCGCTTTTGATTCGGGAAAACTCACGCCCGTCCTATGATTTCCGTCCTTTTCATTCTCCTGAGGGGCTGGTCAGCAAAGCCTACGACAATGTGGCCAAAGGCGAGGTGCTGCTGCCATCCCCCCTGCTGGCCGAGGTGCCGGAGCATGTGCTGCTGCACTTTCAGATGGATGCACGCGGCCAGGTCCTGTCCCCCCAGGTGCCGCAAAACGGCGAACGCTCCCTGGCGCTGGCGCAGTTCATCAATGGCGATGACCTCACCCGCAGCGAGCAGCGTCTGAGCAGCCTTCGTGAGCTGCTGGCCAACCCCGTGCAGGTGATCCAGCCGCCACGTGAGCGCAGCTACATCCCCTGGCAGAGCATGCGCAAAACCCCGTCAGCCTCTGCACCGGCAGCCACAGTTCTCAACCGCCAGCTGCTGGCCGAGGCAGCCTGCATCACCCGTTTTGATTTTGACGATGCGAAGATCGGCGAAACCAAAGGCAATGACGCGAACATGCCGCGCAATCCCGCCTGGAACGCCCAGCAGGGCCAGGCCGCCGCGCAGCAGTTGGTCCTCAACAACAGCGAGACGTTTTCCCGAAACCGCGCCGTCATCCAGCAGGCCGAGGAGGCGATCAAGCAGCAGCCGATGATCAAAATGAAGCAGGGCTCAGGCACACTGACGCTGACCAAAGAAGACAAGGTGGCCGAGGCAAAGCCTGCAGCGTCCAAGGCGCTGAAAAAAACAGCCCCCGCCTCTGCCAGCGGATCTGCACCACCCAAGGCCGCCGTGGCGGCGAAGAAGGAAAATGACTCCCCAGCCGTGCCACTCACCCTGGCTCCGGCCGCAGCTCCGGCACCGGCCACTGCAGCGGCCATGCCCCCGGCAGACAGCTCAGCCACATCTCTTGGTGGCGCAACGGCCACACCCAGCCCTGCGCCACCAGCGGCACCACAGCCTCCGCCACCTTCGCGCAAAAACACCGCCGCCACCAACAGCTCGCGCCCCTTTCAGGGCGTCTGGATCGGCAGCCAGCTCATGCTCACGCGCGAGGCCCTGGTGGATGGCGCGCGCATGGTGCAGGGCGTGTGGCTTGACTGGCCCGCACTGCGCACGGCCCTGCTGCGGGAGATCACTGATCTTTTCCCAGATGCCCGCCTGGAGCCCGCGCCCAATGCCACCAGCGGCATACGCCCGGACGACGATCCCCTGCGCTTTGCTGCGCTGCCAGTGCGGCTGGTCCCAGGCACCATCGCTCTGCCGCCGCTGCCATTCTGGACGCCGCTGCGCCGCTCTCTCGGCATCGCTCTCGCGTGCGTGCTGCTGGCCGCAGCTGCTGTAGCTTTGGTGCTCTTTGGCACCGTGGCGTTGAGCGAACGCCGCGCCGACTTCGTCTCCGCCGTGACGCATGAGCTCCGCACCCCGCTGACCACCTTCCGCCTCTATTCTGAAATGCTGGCGGACGGCATGGTCACAGACGAGGCCCAGCGGAAGACCTATCTCGACACCCTGACCGCTGAAGCCGGACGCCTGAGCCATCTGGTGGAAAACGTGCTGGCCTACGCCCGGCTGGAGCGCGGCAGTGCCCGCGAGCGTGCGGAAAACATCACCATCGGCGTGCTGCTGGACCGCATCCTCCCACGCCTGCAGCAGCGTGCAGATGACTGTGGCATGACCGTGCAGGTGCAGGCCACGGAAGCGGATCGCAAAGCGCAGCTGCATGTGGACGCAGCCGCTGTGGAGCAGATCCTTTTCAACCTCGTGGACAATGCCTGCAAATACGCCGCCCCACGTGCAGCACAGCCCGTCATTCATCTGGAGGCGGACACGAGTGGAAAATTTGCCATGCTGCGCGTGCGTGACCATGGCGGCGGCATTTCCCGCAGCGAACGCCGCCGCATCTTCCACCCGTTTCACAAAAGCGCCGATCAGGCCGCCCATTCAGCCCCCGGCGTCGGTCTCGGTCTGGCCCTCTGCCGCAGGCTGGCCGCAGCCCTCGGAGGCACGATCACGCTGGACGCCACACACAAAGACGGCGCTTGCTTCATGCTGCGCCTGCCGAGGTGAGCATGATCACCGCTCCCCCGCCAGCGTCACGGCACCCGTGAGGATCACATTCCCTGCATCATCGCGGATTTCCCCGCTCACCTGTCCCAGAGTGTCCAGCACGCCCTGAAGCGTGGCGCTGAGATGCAGGGAATGGCCTGGAGTGATGCTGCCGAGGATCTTGATCTGCCGCACGGCCGTGAGGCGGAGATTTTTGAGCGGAGCCTCACCCGGGCGGGTCTGTAGGAGAATGCCACCCAGCTGGGCCAGTGCCTCGATCATGAGCACGCCCGGCATGAGCGGCGCACCCGGAAAATGCCCTCTCAGAAACTCCTCGTCTCCTTTCAGCCTCCAGACCGCCCTGGCGGACGTACCCGGAATCATTTCAACCATTTCGTCAATGAAACGAAATTCGGAACCATGCGGCAGGGAGGAAAGCGCTTGAACAAGATCAGCTGAAGATGTCATGCTGAAGTCTCTTATTCACGATTCACCTCCAGAGCAATCTCCAAGTCCAGGATGCACACCGGCGTCAAAGGCGCTCCGTGCGGTCATGTGGCTGTGGATGGTGGTGGTGTTGCTGATCAGCATGACCTATTGGGCGGTAGGCGGCCTGCTTTTCCTGCTCGTGGGAGCAGTGCTGGCACCAGTGCTGCCTGCTGACAAATCACGCGCCGTGGGCCAGGGGCTGCTTTATGCGGCCTTTCGCAGCTTCCTCGTCATTCTCCGGGTCTGCGGCATCTACGAATGCGAGTATGTTGGCTTTGAGGCCCTGCGCGGTGTCACCGGCGGTCTGATCATCGCCCCGAACCACCCGGCGCTCTGGGATGCGGTCTTCATCCTCTCCAAAGTCCATGGCCTGCGCTGCATTCTGAAGGACACCCTGATGCACAACCCGGTGCTGCGAGGCGGCGCCAAGCTGGCAGGCTTCATTCCGAACAAACCCGCCCCCAAAATGCTGCAGCATGCCATCGAGGCGCTGCGCCAGGGAGACCGGCTGCTGCTCTTCCCTGAAGGCACCCGCACCCGCAAACCCGAGCGCCGCATCAATATTCTTCAAGGCGGCATCGGCATCATTGCCACCCAGTCCAGCGCGCCGGTGTGGCCGGTCTTTATCGAGACCAACAGCGACTACCTGTGCAAAGGCTGGCCGCTCTGGCGACTGCCGGACAAGAAAGTCCGCCTGCGCATCACGCTGGGCCAGCCCATCGCCAGCCCGCCGGATGAGAGCGCCGCCGCCTTCAACCAGCGGCTCTATGAGCTGTATCAGTCAACTCTTGGCGGCTCGTCCAAAGCCTGAGCTGCCAGCGCCAGGTGATTGTGTGATGGGATGGCCGCTTCGCGGCGTTTTCCTCGCATGCGCCTGCTGCTTTTTGCACTCTTTTTCAGCACCAGTCTTCGTGCTGCGCCGGACATCCTCCTCATCGTGGCCGACGACCAACGGCCGGACACCATACATGCGCTCGGAAATGCCGTCATCGACACGCCCAATCTTGACCGTCTTGTCTCCAATGGAACCTCATTTTCGCGGGCTTATGCCGGCTATCCCATCTGCCATGTGAGCCGCGCGCAGCTCCTCACGGGCACCCCGGCCTTCAAGGCGCTGCCGAAATACCCCGGAGGAGCGATCAACCCTCAGCTGGCCACCCTCGGCGGCACTTTGCAGAAAGCAGGCTACCACACCTGCTACACTGGAAAATGGCACAATGACGGGCATCCGCAGCAGCGCGGCTACACCACCACAAGCGGCCTCTTTTCCAGCGGTGGCAGCAAGGGCAATGCGCAGCCGGACATCGATGACCGGGGCCGCCCGCTCACCGGTTATCGCGGCTGGACCTTCAAGAATGAAAACAACCAGCCTGAGCTGGAAAAGGGCGCAGGTCTGCAGCCCGACAACAGCCGGCACATCGCAGATGGCGCCATCCACGCGATTCAAACTGCACCGAAAGGAAAGCCGCTGTTTCTGCATGTGAACTTCGCCTTTCCCCATGATCCGCGCCAATGGCCGACTGGGCTGAAAGATCGCTACGATGCCGCGAAGATGCCGCTGCCTGCCAGCTTTGCCCCGCAGCATCCCTTTGATCATGGCAACATCGACGGTCGTGATGAGCTGCTGCTGCCGACACCGCGCACTCCTGACGCGGTGCGGGCCGAGCTGGCCATCTACTACGCCATGATCACGGATCTCGATGCGCAGCTGGGCCGCATCCTTGCGGCACTGCCGGAGCCTGAAAACACGATCATCATCTTCACCAGCGATCAGGGGCTCGCGCTCGGAAGCCACGGGCTGCTGGGCAAGCAGAACGAATATGAGCACAGCATCCGCAGCCCTCTGATCATCTGCGGGCCGGGACTGCCGAAAAACGAGCGCGCCGCTGCGCTGGTAAATCTGAATGATCTCTTTCCCACGCTGTGCGATCTCAGCGGCACAGTCATCCCGCCGACTGTGCAGTCCAAAAGCCTGGCACCGCTGCTGCGACACCAAACCGCACGCGTGCATGAGTTTGTCACAGGAGCGTATACAGACACCCAGCGCATGATCTGCGATGAGCGCTGGAAGCTGGTGCTCTACCCCAAGGTGGGCCGCGAACAGCTCTTTGACCTGCAGGCCGACCCGGGTGAGCTGCATGATCTCTGTGCAGAGCCCGCGCACCGGGCAAAGCGTGATGAACTGGCCGCCCGGCTGGAGGCATGGAGGAGAGAACAAGGCGATCCAAATTTGTGATCCGCCGCAATCCCAGCCTGTCTGCAACGTTTCCCACAGATCCAACCATGAAATGCCTCTGCTTCTCGCTTCTTCTTGCTGCCTCCACTTTATGCGCGCAAACCCCTGCTCCTGCCGCCAAACCCAAGGCATCTGACGCGGTGGACCAGCTGGCGGCCGTGCTCAAGCCCACGCGCATCGTGCCCTACAAGAAGATCGCTGACAAAGAGCTGCAGCTCCACGTCTTTGAACCGGATGGCTTTAAAGCTGGCGATCACCGCGCCTGCTTTCTCGTCATTCACGGAGGCGGCTGGACGGGCGGTGCTCCTCCGCGCATGTACCCCTTTGCCGCACATTACGCCAAACTCGGCCTGGTGGGCATCAGCATGCAGTACCGGCTGCATGGCGCCAAGACGGGCGTGAGCATCTTTGACTGCGTGAAGGACGCACGCTCTGCCGTGCGCTACATCCGCGCGCATGCTGCGGAGCTGGGCATTGATCCGCAAAAGATCATCGTCAGCGGCGGCTCTGCGGGCGGCCACCTCGCCGCGTCCACCGCCCTCTTTGACAACGTGAACGAGGATGGAGATGACCTCAAAGTCTCACCCATACCGAATGCCCTGGTGCTGCTCTTTCCCGTGATCGACACCTCCAAGGATGGCTACGGAAACGCGAAGATCGGCGAGCGCTGGCAGGAGCTGTCCCCCGTGCACCAGGTGCGCGCAGGTGTGCCGCCGACGATCATCTTTCACGGCACGGGAGACACCGTCACCCCCTTTGCCGGTGCCAAGTCCTTTCACGAGGCGATGCTGAAGGCGGGCAACCGCTGCGAACTGGATGTGAATGAAGGCGGTGCCCACGGCTATCTCATGCGCAACAAGGTGCTCCTTGAAGACACCCTGCAGAAGACGGATGTATTTCTGAAGTCGCTGGGGCTTCTCAACTGAGACTTTCCACAGCCTTCCCGCTCATTCCTGAATCCACACCTCCGTGCCAGCCGGCACGAGATCAAAGAGCTGGATCATCTCCTGATTCCGCAGACGCACGCAGCCGTGGCTGGCGGGGCGGCCGATGGCGTTTTCGTCATTGGTGCCATGGATGTAGATGTAGCGCTGGTAGGTGTTGTCATTGCGCGGCTCGGTGCCATGCAGCCAGAGGATGCGGGTGAGCACGAAGTCGGATTTTGTGTCCATCCCCGGCACCCAGCGCCCGACGGGCTGTCGAGACTTAAAAATGGTGCCGGTCTCCGCGCCATCGCCATGCTTTTCTTTGACCACAAAACGGCCCAGCGGTGTCTTGTTGCTGCCTTCCGTAAAGCCGATGCCAAATTTCGATGTGCTGCACGGCCATTCACGCACGAGCCTCGTGCCATCATACAAACGCAGACGCTGCGTTCCGATGCTGACTTCGAGGCGTGGGGAGGCGAGATTCATGGCGATAAAGTATGATTCCTTAGCATACGTATGACTGCACGCGAGAACTGCGCCGCTTAATGAGCGGTGCGCCTGTTTGAAAAAGCATTTGACGAATTAGACTGATCGGTCTAATTACTCCATCATCATGAGCGACCGAACGACCAAAGAACGCATTCTCGACGCAGCCGAAGGGCTGATGCTCGAGAAGAGCTTTCACTCGGTCGGGCTGAACGAGATCCTGGAAGCGGTGAAGGTGCCCAAGGGCTCCTTTTACCACCACTTCAAGTCCAAGGAGCAATTCGGTGTGGAGATGCTGAAGCACTACGTAGCCGATGCCACGGCCTACAAAAAGCAGATGCTGCTCTCCCCCACGCCTGAACCGGACCCGCTGCGCAGGCTGCTGAGCATGTGCGAGGGAACAATCTGTCGCGTGCTGGAAACCAAGGGTAAATGCCCCTGCCTGGTGCTCAAGCTGGCAGCTGAAGTCTCTGACATGAGCGAGCCGATGCGCGAGGTGCTGGCGGAGGGAAACCGCGAGGCCATTGCCATTCTGGAGCAGGTGCTGCAGGAAGGCATCGATAAAGGCAAGATCGCCCCATCCGTGCGCCCGGCCGCAGTGGCAGGCATCATCCACGACCTCTGGAATGGAGCCATGCAGCGCTCCGCCGTGTGCCGCGACGCCACGCCACCGCGTGAGGCGCTGGAGTTCATCCGCGCACTGCTGACGCCCTGATTTTCTTTTTTGCCATCAATAAACCGACCGGTCTATTTTAACCCAACACATCCTATGAAACCCATCGCCCTCACCTCTGAAACCTTCGACGCCACCCTCTCCGGCACCGACCAGCCCGTCCTCGTGGACTTCTGGGCTGAATGGTGCGGCCCCTGCAAAATGATGGCCCCCATCCTCGACCAGCTGGCCACCGAACAGGAAGGCCGTGCCACCATCGCCAAAGTGGACATCGACGCCTACCCCGACCTGCAGGCCCGCTTTGGCATCCGCGCCATCCCCACGCTCATCGTCTTCAAAAACGGCCAGCCCGTGAACACGATCACCGGCGTGAAGAGCAAGGGCTTCCTCGAAACCGCCCTGGCCGCCTGATTTTTTCCCCGAAAACCCAAACAAATAAAACCCCCACTCCATGTCCATCGACCTGACCCAACGCCCCCCACGCAGCCCACGCGTCCGCCTCGGCGGTTATGTGATCCTGCCCCGCCTGCTCGACAAATGCCGCGCCGAGATCGCCGGCAAGAACGGCGAGTACCACTACAACTGCCCGATGGATCAGCGCTTTCTGAGCTTCACCGGCATCGACCCTGAGGCGCTGAAGGCGGAGGCAGCCAAGGGTCTGGGTGATTCCGAAATGTTCTCCTGGATCGAGAAAACTGCACTGCACAAACGCAGCGACTATGAGATCGCCCACTGGAGCGAATTCCGCGAAAACGCCGTGCCGTCTGACAACGAGAGCCGCGAATACATCAGCGCGCAAATCGCCAAGGCGGGCGGTGCGGCGCGCGAAGACATCGGCACGTGGTTCGATTTCCTCGATTTCGACGACTACGTCTCCTTCGGCGGCAAAGCCTGAGTTCATTCCCCTGCAACCCCACACTCTCAAAGCACACCCGTTCAACAATATGCAAACCTCATTCCAAAACAAAGTCGTCCTCATCACCGGAGCCACCAGCGGCATTGGCAAAACCAGCGCTCTCGCCTTCGCCAAAGCCGGGGCCAAGGTCGTCGTCAGCGGCCGACGTGAAAACGAAGGCCAGGCCGTGGTGGCCGAAATCAAAGCCGCCGGAGGCGAGGCCACCTTTGTGAAAGCCGACGTGGCCGTGGAGGCCGATGTGGCCGCGCTAGTGGCCAAAACTGTGGCGACGTATGGCCGCATCGACGTGGCATTCAACAATGCCGGCATCGAATCCACCGGCCCCATCCCAGATGTGACCGAGACCGACTACCGCCGTGTTTTTGATGTCAATGTGTGGGGTGTGCTTTCTTCCATGAAGCATGAGATTCCTGTGATGCTGAAGCAGGGCGGCGGCGTCATCATCAACACCAGCAGCGTGGCCGGACACATCGGCATGGGCGGCGTCGGCGTCTATGTGGCGAGCAAGCATGCCGTGGAGGGACTCACCAAATCCGCTGCGATGGAATATGCAAAGCAAGGCATCCGTGTGAATGCGGTGGCACCTGCTGCCATCGAGACCGAGATGTTTGACCGTTTCACAGGCGGCAATGAAGATGCGCTCAACTACATGCGCAATCTGCATCCTGTGGGTCGTGTGGGGCGGTCGGAGGAGATTGCCAATCCCGTGCTGTTCCTGGCCAGCGATGCGGCATCCTTCATCACCGGCATCTCGCTGAATGTTGACGGTGGCTTCCTGGCACAGTAACAGCGCGAATCATGACCCCGCTCGAAACCGTCCGCGAAGTGTACCGCGCCATGCGCGCGGGGGATGATGCCGCCTTCACCGCGCTCTGCACCGACGATCTCGTCTGGCAGCAGAGCGCGGGTTTTCCAGGTGGTTCCACCTGGCACGGAGCCGGCGCAGTGATCGAGAATGTCTTCCAAGCCAATGCCAGACGATGGACGGGCTTCAGCTTCACCGAAGAGGAAGTGTTTGGCACAGGCGACCGAGTGGTGGTCCTCGGACATTACGGCGGCACCGCCCCTGCCACCGGCAAAACGATGCGGGCCGCAGTCGCCCACGTGTATGACCTGAGGGAGGGCAAAATCTGCCGCTTCCGCATGTTTGCCGACACGCACCCCATGTGGGAGGCGCTGGCGGAGTAACTGTCAGTGCTGGATGACAGCCCCCGCCGCCTGCATCTCTGCCACAGCGCGCTCAACATCACCGGGTTGTAGATTCACTCCACGACAGGCAGATGCGATGAGATTCACCCGAAAGCCCTCTTTGAGCGCATCCAGCACGGTGAACTTCACGCAGTAGTCCGTGGCCACGCCGGCGATGCTGAGCTCGGTGACGCCCTGCGCTTTCAGCCACTCTCCCATGCCGGTGGAGGCACGATGGCCGTTGTCGTAGAAGCCGCTGTAGCTGTCGATGCGCGGATTCATCCCCTTGGTGAAAACACGGGTGATGCAGCGTGTGTCGAGACCGGGGGCGAATAGAGCGCCATCGGTGTTTTGCACGCAGTGCACAGGCCAGAGTGTCTGCGGCAGGCCGTCGAGGTCGATTTGTTCAAAGACATTCCGGCCAGGATGATTTGCGGCAAAGCTGCCATGATCTGCCGGATGCCAGTCCTGAGTGGCGACGATCAGCTCAAACTGCGGCATGAGGCCATTCACGATGGGGATGATCTCATCCCCGCCAGATACGGCCAGCGCACCGCCGGGCATGAAGTCGTTTTGGATGTCGATGAGGAGGAGAGTTTTCATGGGGGAGGATTGTCAGAGGGTGCACCGCTGCGGCAAAGGTGATCGACCAGCTTCAGCAAAGTGGGCAGACGAAACGCGCCGTGCATGGATTCGATGTGGCGTGCGGCCTCCTGCTGATCCATGCCGATGGCGGTGACAAAAAGGGGCTTCAGGCTCTCGCCACGGAAGACATGCGCCGCATGCGGGGACTGATCGAAGGACGTCTTTGCCACGCCGATCACCGGGATTCCCGTGGCTTCATGCAGATGCCATCCCAGGCCGGGTTCGCCGGGGCGCAGCCAGACATGGCCGTCGATGACGATCATGGAAGGCTGCTGCGGCAGCTGCTGCAAGACGGCCAGCACGCATGGCAGCTCACGACGGTAAAACTGTCCGGGCTGATACTCTGCCACTTGTGGGATGTGGCAGAGATGTTGCTCACTGGCATGCTCGTCCGCCCAGTTTTCAAACACAATGGCGGCAGCAGTCGCCCCGTGGTCGTGGTAACACACATCCACGGCGGCTATAAGCGGCTGGCAGGCATTCACAGGCGTACTCACGATTTGGCTTTTTGAATGAGCTGCATCTTCCGCTCATGCAGTGTCTTTTCCACACCTGCTGGATATTCGTGCGGATGTTGCAGGCGCTTCACCGTGGCGTGGAGATGTGAGAGCTGCTCGCGACAGCGGTTTTGGATCTGCGGCAGTGTGGGCGGTTCGAACACGAGTTTGCCAGCTTTGAAAACTGGCTGCAGGAGATCCTCATACGCAGCACCTTCTGGCATGAGCTTGCTGCGGGAGGCATCGGCCGGATGGACGATCTCGACCTGCTCAGGGCAGCCGTGTTCTTCATCGTAGATGGCATCGCCTCGGAACTCGCCGTTCAGGGTGAAGCGCCGCACCTGCTGGATGCCGGGATTGCTGACTTTGACCGCATTTTCGCTGAGCTTGATCTTGGGCTCCCATTCGCCGTGCTCGTTGCGGATGGCACCGAGCTTGTACACGCCGCCGAGTGCGGGTTGTGAGCCGCCGGTGACCATTTGTGTGCCCACGCCCCAGACGCTGATTTTTGCCCCCTGGTGCTTGAGGCTTTCAATGAGGTGCTCGTCGAGGTCATTGCTGGCCACGATAAAGGCGTTGGGGAAACCGCCTTCGTCCAAAATGCGTCGGGCCTCGATGCTGAGCCAGGCGAGATCTCCCGAGTCGAGCCGGACGCCGTTGAGTTCGTGCCCGCGTGCGCGCAGACGTTTGCCGACTTCCACGGCATGGCGCACGCCTTCGAGGGTGTCGTAGGTGTCCACGAGGAAGACGCAGTTGTTGGGCAGTGCGTCTGCATACGCTTCAAAGGCCTCTAGTTCCGTTTCAAACGACATCACCCACGAATGCGCATGCGTGCCGCGCACCGGGATGCCGTGGGTCATTCCCGCGAGCACGTTTGATGTGGCCGAGCAGCCGCCGATGAAGGCCGCGCGGCTGGCCATGACTGCGCCCTCCGGCCCCTGCGCACGGCGCAGGCCAAACTCCAGCACCGGCTCTCCCTGCGCCGCCAGGCAGACGCGCGCGGACTTGGTGGCGATCAGCGTCTGGAAATTGATCATGTTCAGCAGCGCCGTCTCCGCCAGCTGCGCCTGCACCAGCGGACCGCGAATGCGCAGCAGCGGCTCATGTGGGAAAACTACGGTGCCTTCTGGAATGGCATCCACATCGCAACGCCATTCGAGGGTGCCCAGGTAGTCGAGAAAGCCGCGCTCAAAGAGCGGCTTCCCATCCCGCCCCGGCAGCGTGGCCAGATACTCCAGCTCGGCAGTGCTGAAGCGAAAGCCCTGCAGCCACTTCACCACATCCCCCAGCCCCGCCGCGATGGCATAGCCGCCGGAAAACGGCAGCTTTCGGAAAAACAAGTGAAACACCGCCTCCTGCTCCGCCTTGCCGCATTTCCAGTATCCGGCGGCCATGGTGAGTTGATAGAGATCGGTGAGGAGGGGGCTGGTGGTCATGGATTAGTAGGGAGGCAACATGCGACGGAAGCCGTGCAGGATGACAATGACAAGAAAGAAAAGGTTTCGAAGAGGAACGGCGGGCCAAAAATAGCGAGGAGCATGGCGATTTCCTGAGGACAGTGCGTTCGCCACTCGACGGATGTAATTGACCGAGCGTGGCCATTCGTAAATGCCGTCGATCCATGCAAGTGGGATGCCCGGCTCTCCGGTTTCAGCGCCGCAGATGGCACCTGTGATCGCCGCCACGGTGTCCGTGTCTCCGCCGCATTGAATCACTGAGCGCACGGCTGATTCGAAGTCACCACGATGCCGCAACCATGCGAACAGCGCCACTGCCACAGTGTTGGGCGCAAAGCCGCTCACACCGCAGCCGCAGCCGATTTCGTCCGCATATTCCAGCACGCTTTTATGTGGTGAGCCCAACGCTGTCTTCAATGCCTCAAAGCGCATCTTCATTTCGTCGCTGACGATGAGTTTCTCCAACACGTGCAACGCCGCATGCGAAGAGAAGTGCTGTGAGGCCATGCAGGCGGCTTCCGCCACAAGGAGTGCGGATTCTTCTGCGCGCGGATCCGTGTGCGTCAGGCGACATGCGGCGCGGGCGAATGCCTGTCGTTTCGCAGCATCATCGCCAAACACCACACCAATAATAGCACTGCGCATGGCGGCTCCATTTCCCGCCGAATAAACTCCGGCCTTCGCCGCAGGGAATCCGATCCACAGCCGCAGGATGGCCTTTGCCGTGCTCAAACCGACGCCTGCTGGAAGCGACAACAGCCACCAGCGGAGCTTCCAGCCGAGTGCACGCTGCACTGCGACAGCATCGTTTGGGTGCTCTGTCAGCGCAGCGGCCAGCATCAGCGTGTGCTCCGTGTCATCGCTGAACATGCCACGTCCGAAGAGGAAGCGATGCCGATCTCCTAGTTTCATGGCCGCAACGCGCCTGCGAGAAAGTCGCTCGGCAGGAAGCCCCAGCGCATCGCCCACTGCGGTGCCAAACAGGCAGCCGAGTATGGCGGCATGATGGCGAGGTTCTTTCATGGATACCAAGTCTCTGCGTGACCTCGAAATGGGGTGCCAATTTGCTGCGCGACTTCGATCTGGCCCACGATATGACGATTGAACTCCTCCAGCTCTTCGTCAGGCACCCAGAGTTCACGATCAACCACTCCATCGAAGACTTGTCCCTTGAAGTGACTCAGGTAGTTTGTGTCCACTTCAAAGCGTGTGATAAAACCCAAGACTGACGATGACAAATGCCAGCCACGCGCGATCTGAATCGCGCACTTTTCATCCAGAATCGGATAAAAAATCAGCAGATCAGGCAGACGCGATGGAAAGGCCTTCCAGCCGGAGTTTTCGATGAGTTTCAGCTCCATGGTGCTGACAGGTCCATAGAGAGTGGTCGTGTTCATGATTTAGTTTCCCCCCATAGTTGAATCAACGCTTCGTAGCGCTGGCGATCTGCCGCTGCGAAGCAGCAGAAGATGATTTGTTTTAATGACGAAGGTTGACGGTTGAATTCGCGGACCGCGTCCACGGCGATCTGTGCCGCTTGATCCGCCGGAAAGCGGTAAACGCCGGTGGAAATGCAGGGGAAGGCAATGGTTTCCAACTGATGCTCTGCGGCGATTCTCAAGGAGTTCGCATAGCAGGAGCGCAGTTTTTCGGGCTCTCCGTTTTTGCCGCCGTTCCAAACAGGACCGACGGTGTGAATGATGTGCCGGGCCTTGAGGTTGTAGCCTTTCGTGATTTTGGCCTCGCCCGTGCGGCAGCCGTTGAGCATGCGGCATTCGGCCAGCAGATCTTTTCCCGCCGCACGATGGATGGCACCGTCCACCCCGCCGCCTCCGAGGAGGGAGGAATTGGCCGCGTTGACGATGGCGTCAACATCGAGGGTGGTGATGTCGGCCTGGATGGCTTTGAGGGTGGTTGTCATGATTGTGTTGTGGTGGTGCCGAAACGCTGTGTGACCTCAATCTGTCCGACAATGTGCCGGTTGAATTCTGCCAGTTCCTCCGCTGGCACCCACAGTTCACGATGCACTGCACCACCGACCACCTGCTCTTGATAACGAGAGAGGAAATCTGTCTGAACTGCAAACCGCGTGACATAACCGGAGCCAGATGCAGGAACATTCCAGTCGCGTGCGATCTGGATGGCGTAGTCCTCGTTCATCACTGGATAGAAGATGGGCTGCTCGGGCAGCCGGGGCGGAAATTCCTTCCAACCGGAGTTTTCGATCAAGGCAAGTTCCTTGGGGCCGACGGGGCGATAGAGAGTCGTGGTGTTCATGCGGATTTAAGATCGTAAACAGTGACGGGAATGCCACGCTGACACAGGTGTGTGAGAACCAAAGGTTCGATCAACTCCCAACGCCCCCCAGCAAGTCCGCAGCCGATTCTTGGCATATGCACGCTGGCCCCGGTTTGCAGAGCGTGTGCCCCCACCTTCTCAAGCGCCTGATCGACAGCCTCGTAACGGACTGGTGGAATCTCCTGTTTTTTAAGCCTGCGACAGATTCCATGCTGCCCAATCATATTGGCGACCCAGATGTCATTCGTAACTTGAACGAATTGAACCTCTCCCAAGGCAAATTTCGGCATATCGGCGGGAGCCTGCCGGAACCAGCGACGATATTCCGCCTCTGGCTGCTTCCAACGCCTTGATACAGCACCCACAAACCCAGCGCCCCATGCACCAACATCATTGCAGACATGGACGATCAAAGCAGCCCCTTCAGCGTGGGGCATAGTCGCGTCTCCAACGAGATAGGTGATGGTGTTGTGACTTTTCATGCATCAAATTTGATGAACTGCACCGGCACATGCTCCACGAGCCAAACGCCGTTGGTGCTGAGGCGAAAGGGGTGACCCGCCTGATGCATGTCGGCTGCCAGGATGGTGAGGAGAACCGGCTTTCCATGACGTGCGCCGACTTGCATGGTCATCTTCGTTTCTGCGGACAGATGAACATGGTGACGATTCATTTTGAGCAGTCCCTGCGCACGAATGCTTTCGAGGAAGCGTGTCGCGGTGCCGTGATAGAGGATGGAAGGGGGTGCCTTCGGCTCATAGTTCAAATCCACCTCCACGGAATGCCCCTGGCTGGCGCGGATGCGTGCACCGTCGGCGCTGAACTCGAAGCGTTTTTTGGCGTTGGTTTTGACGATGTGTGCAAGATCGGCGCGGCTCAAGGAGCGGCGTGCTTTGGCGCAGCCGGCAAGCAGCTCATCGACATGCACCCACCCTGATGCGTCGAGAGTGATGTGGGCGGTTTCAGGTTGATGCCGCAGCACCAGGCTGAGAAACTTGCTGGTGCGGGTTGTTTGTTCGGGGGACATTTTCTAAATGGGTATTTCCGTCCATGAACGGAGTTTTTGCTGACTGTGATAGTTTGAGATGCGCAGGGTCAGATCACTGTAGCTTTTGGTGGTGGCGATCCGATCGAGGTAGCGGTTTTGACGGGCAACGGCGTCGAGGTCGAAGGCCCAGTACTGACTCATGAGGGGATTGATAAACAGGCGGGAACCGCGGGTGCGCTCCGTGGTGTGGATATCGCCAAAGAGGCCTTTGACGGCATTGACGATGCTGCCGGTGACAATGCTGGAACGGCGCGGCATGCAGCCGTGCACATACTCCACCGCTGAGGCGTACTTCTGCGCCTCGGGCATCTGCCATAGCAGGCTCCAGGTGCCGAGATGAGCACCAGCGGCGGAGAGTGCTGCTGCGTTTTCAAGGAAATGAGCGTGACAAACCCCATGGTAGGCATCCACACCGAGGCCGAGGCACACGACCCATTTCCGGATGGCTTCGGGGAGCGAGTGACCGGCTGCAAGAGAAGCGATGTCTTCCTGAGGCGTGCCGAGTCCGCATTCATCGCCGCGCATGAGAATGTCCGTACCTCCGTCGATGAGAATAACGGCGTCGATGCCCAGGTCGGAGGCTAGCCATTCGTAAGCCGCGCAGATCTGATAGACTCCACCGGGCTGAATGGCGTGGATGGGGGTGGCCAGGCCTTCCGACTCCAACCACTGAGCGAGGTATTTTTCGGGAAAGTATTCGGACGAACCCGAGGTGTTTCCACGAACGACGGCAAGCTGCGGGATGGGCCGGTCCTCGCAAAACGACAGGTCTGAGAATGACCAGTTTGCGATATGCACCGTCTTGCCCTGGCTGCGCAGCCAATGATAGAGCGGCAGTCCGGCAAAGACATCGAAGCCACCGCCCGCTCCAGCAATGAGGACATTTTTCACAGGCTCAAGCTGTTCGAAAAAGGGCAGCTTCATGCTATGCCCCCCTTTGAAAGGCTTCGTTCAAACCTGGCGAACAGCTCCCGCAGTTCTTGCTGGCGAGGCAATGAGAGTCGCCATTCGGCGGGGATGGCGTCGAAACCATAGAGCAAGCCTGCGAGACCGCCGGCCACGCAACCGGTGGTGTCGGTGTCATCGCCGAGGTTCACGGCTTTGAGAACGCAGTCTGAAAATTTGTCCGTGGTGAGAAGGCACCAGAGTGAGGCGGTCAGTGTCTCCATGACATATCCGCCTGAGTGGATGTGAAGTTCAGGCTCTGAGACCAGATCGTTTCGGAGGAGAGTGCGGAAGGTGGCGAGTTCTTCTGCATCAACATAGAGATGCTGGAATGCATCCTGTGCGGCAGCCAGGGCGGCTGCAGCAGATTCACCACGAACCAGCTTACGAACGACGAGCCCGTAAAAGACACAGGCCATCTTGGAACGTGCATGCCCGTGCGTGATGGAGGAGGCTTGTTCAATGCGACTGACGAAAATTTCGTCAGGCACAGACAAGCTGGCCACCACCACGGGCAGGATGCGCATGAGAGAACCGTTGCCATTGTCGTAGAGTCCGCTGCCTCCAGCCTGTAGAGCGGGGATGTCGTGACTGATGCGGAGAAGCGCCTGACGAGTTGCGATGCCTATGTCGAAGACCAGCCCGCGAGCAGTCCAGTGCCCGAGCTCGAACCACTGTAGGAAGCGTTCGCCCATGTCCTGAGGATCGAAGGTGTCTTTTTCCACCAAGCTTTCAGCTGCGCAGAGGAGCAGCGACCCATCATCGCTCCAGGTTCCAGGAAGCTGGCCATGTGAGCCACCACCGCGCATGCCCACAACGGGATCTTTCTGCCGGGCTTCACGTGAAGCAAACTCCACGGGCACGCCGAGGGCGTCTCCGACAAGCGAACCATAAAGGCCGCCGAGAATGTGTTTCTCTAGATTCATAAGTCGATGCCGACTGCAAGTGCGGCGGTGGTTGAATGCGGGCGATAGTTCTCCTCGCTGGGCGTTTGCAGCGCCTTGAAGTCTTCCTTCAGGTTCTCCCGCTGTTCGATTACGAAGGGGGTGATGTCTTCAATGCTGATCAGCTCACTCTCTCCATATCGGCACAGAGTCTCTCCGCGAAGTCCGAGCTGGACAGCACGTCTTTCGAGGCAGTCGCCATTTGGGTCGTGATCCGGATCCCACTGGAGACGGACATCGGATTGTGCAATGGCGTTCTGCCATGCTTCATGAGTGGCGAGGCGGCTAGAGGCAAAGGATGAGGCCACCGAGGCTGCGAGAATTTCGTCGAAGAAGGAACGTTTCAGGCGAACCGCGAGGATGTGTTCCTGACCTTCCTTGGAGGCCCATCCGGAACGGAACATCATCCAAAGAAAGTTGGGCTTGATCCAGCTCATGCGTGAAAAGCTGAACTCGCCCCCAAAGCGCTGGTGCTGGACAGCGAAACTGGCGATGGCAGGGCGATAAGCCTGATAGACCACGATCGATTCGGCATCGAACTGCGCCATGATGTGCCGACCCGACTGGGGCCAGACTGGTGCCTGCGCCGTGTAAGGCGCGATTTTTAAAGTTGTTTTCATTCTGTTGTTTCCAGAAGCTTTTTCCGCACTGCCATGAGGGCAAAGCCCAGAAGATTCAGGCCATTCCAAAGTTGAGGTTTTTCCGCGTTGGGGTCCGTAGCCGCCATGCCAATGCCCCAAATGTGGTCAACGGGACTGGCTTCGACAAGAACTCGATCACCTGTCTGGAGGAGAAACCTTTTCAATTCTTCATGCTGCTCAAATTTGGCCTTGTTCCCACGCACCACTATTTCCCAGCGGTGCTGAAGCCATACTGCATCGTCAAAATGAGCCACCTGACGGCCAAGCTTTTTAGCAATGGCCGGACTTTTGGCGGCGATGATTTTTGAAAGCGTGGCTTCATCGTGAAAGAGGCGCGCTTTTTCGGCCATCATGTAGTGCTCGGCCGTGGCGTAGCGAATGCCATCAACATCAAATGGGTGTCCTGCCCACCATTGGCTGAAGCAGGATTTCGTGACGGTCCCGTCATTCGACGGCGTATGCCCCCAGAAGAACGCCCACTTGGGCCGCCAGCCTTTCTGCATGGCCTGGATTAATTCGATGTGTGTTCGTGGCAAAGTCGTATTCATATCTCAAACAAAAATCCCTTCTTCTTGAGCTTCTCATACCGCACGGGATCGAAGCGGAAGAGCTGGGCGGGGCGGTGGGTGCCTTCGCGGTGGGTTTCTTTGAGGGGGACGAGGAGGTCGTGGCTGAGGACTTTTTTGCGGAAGTTGCGCTTGTCGAGCGGGGCGCCGAGGACGCTCTCGTAGAGGCGCTGGAGCTGGGTGAGGGTGAACTTGGGGGGGAGGAGCTCGAAGCCGACGGGCTCGTAGCGGAGCTTGCCACGGAGGCGGGCGAGGGCGGTGGCGAAGATCTCGGCGTGGTCAAAGGCGAGCGGGGGGAGGTCTGAAACGGGGAACCAGCGGGCCTCGGCGGCGTCCGTAGAGGCGGCGGTGGTGTGGTCGGCGGGTTTTGTCAGGGCGTAGTAGGCGACGCTGACGACGCGCTCGCGGGGATCGCGGTCCACGGTGCCGAAGGTGTAGAGCTGCTCGAGGAAGACGGTGCTGAGGTTGGTTTCCTCCTCGAGTTCGCGGCGGGCGGCTTCGTCGAGGGTTTCCTCCACGCGGACGAAGCCGCCGGGGAGTGCCCAGTGGTCTTTGAATGGGGCGAGGCCGCGGCGGATGAGGAGGACCTGCAGGGCGGCCTGCGTGCTGTCGAAGCCGAAGACGACGCAGTCCACGGTGAGTGCTGCGCGCGGGTATTCATAAGTGTGTTTCACACACGAAGTAATGTGTGTTTTTTACACGAAGTCAAGGAGGGAGTTTTAGAGGCTTGTTTCAGAAGGGTGAGGAAGGAAGAAGTGCTGGATGATGCGGCGCTTTGGGGGAGTGTGGGGCGGATGGGTCGAGGACGAGTTCGAGTAGGAGGACGAGGACGAAACGAGGCCGCCAGTGAGGAGGAGTATGAGTAGGAGGAAGAGGAGGATTCCAGAGGGAAAAGGGAGAAGCGGTCGCTGTGGTAAAGGCCGCGCTTTGGGTGAGAGCGGGGCGGATTGGTCGAGGACGAGTAGGAGTAGGAGAACGAGGACGATTGAGGACCGGATTGCGCTGGGGGGTGTGCCCCACCCGGTCCTTGCATCCACGCCGGGAGGGGGTAGTATCGCGGCCCCCTTGAACCAACCCCATCGTTAGAACCGTTAGAATATCATGAGCACCCTGAAGAATGTCGCCATCGTCGGAGCCACAGGCGCTGTGGGCGCGGAGATGATCCGCTGCCTGGAAGAGCGCAAGTTTCCCGTGGGCCAGCTGACCCTCCTCGCCTCCGCACGCAGCGCCGGGAAGAAGCTGAAGTTCAAGGGTGAGGACATCACCATTCAGGAGCTGACGCCAGATTCCTTCAAAGGCATCGATATCGCGCTTTTCAGTGCCGGTGGCGGCATCTCGCGCGATTTTGCCCCGCATGCGGTGAAGGCCGGTGCGGTGGTGGTGGACAATTCCTCCTTCTTCCGCCAGGACCCGAACGTGCCGCTGGTAGTGCCGGAGATCAATGCTGCCGATGTGAAGGGCCACAAGGGTATCATCGCCAATCCGAACTGCACCACGGCGATCTCCCTGATGGCGCTGTATCCGCTGCATCAGGCCTTTGGTGTGAAACGCATCTTTGCCTCCAGCTACCAGGCCGTGTCCGGCACGGGCGCACAGGCGATTGAAGAACTGGCGAACCAGTCCCGCGAATGGGCCTCCCAAAACCGCGCCTGGGATGCTGCCAAGCTGGACAGCAAACCGCACGTGTACCCGCACCAGATCGCCTTCAACGCGATCCCCCACGTGGATTCCTTCCTCGACTCCGGCTACACCAAGGAGGAGATGAAGATGGAGAACGAGGGCCGCAAGATCATGCACCACGACAAATTCCGTGCGTCGGTGACCTGCGTGCGCATCCCGGTCTTCCGCGCGCACAGCATCGCGATCAGTGCGGAGTTTGAAAAGCCGGTGACGGTGGCCGCTGCGCGGGAAGTGCTGAGCAAGGCACCCGGCCTCGACGTGCTGGATGATCCGGCTGCGAAGCAGTACCCCCTGGCACTGGACATCGCGGGCCGTGACAATTGCGCCGTCGGCCGCCTGCGCCTGGACTGTGCGCTGGACAATGGTCTGTGCTTCTGGGTGGTGGGCGACCAGCTGCTCAAAGGCGCGGCGCTGAACGCGGTGCAGATCGCCGAGTGCCTGCTGTAAAGCAGCGGGGGTGTGGCAGCCTCTCCTTGAATTAAGACCCAAGTATTACCGGGGCGGACCTCAAAAGTCCGCCCCGGTTCTTTTTATGGATTTTATAAAATTTTGATGACCGAAATAAATCGAGGGGCTAAACTTTAAGCCTCTCGCATGGTGCAACGCCGCTCCACAATCCTCTTCATCATCCTGGTGGTACTGCCACTGGCGCTGCTGGCGTGGCTGGGGACGTACCTCATCCGGGATGCCGAAAAACGCACAGATGCCTCGATGCAGGCCATTCTGGCTGAGAGACTTAGCTCAGCCGACAAGCACCTGCTGCACGACATGCGGCAGCTGACCGACCGGCTGGACGAGTGGGGGGCAAAGAGCAGCGGCACGGCCAAGCTGATGGCCCAGCGGCTGGCAGAGCACCCCTGGATAGCGCAGACGTGGTCGGTCCCTGCTACTGAGGCAAATGGTGCCCTCGAGTCATTTCCGGGCAAAGCCGGCTATGAACCGGGTTCGATTTTCCGCCCCGAAGACCGCGTCCGGGCCATCCAGGAGTCCACCCAAAACCCTGACAGCAAGCCACAGCTGATCTCAGTGCTGGAGGGAGGCGGCCCCCCCTTTCAGCGGGCGTATGCGCCAGAGCAGCTCTCCAGCAAGCGCAAGCGCTACTCCGAATGGATGACTTACATCAAGATGCACGGCTACCACATTGATGACCGGCCGCAGCCAGCAGAGGCCCCCATGAGCTGGAGCGGCTGGCATGTGGGAGACTGCGTCTTCATGTACTGGCACCGCTTTGCAGATGGCAGCCTGAGCTGTGCGCTGATCAATCCGCAGATGCTCATGAACGCTCTCTTTCAGCGGCTGCCTCAGCCTGGACTAGCCATTCCCCCGGGCCGCATGCTGCTGACCACGGTGAAGGGCATCCCCCTGCATGAGTGGGGCAAACGGCTGGCAGGCTCGGAGGGCCCGCCCGCAGCCCACCGTGCCTGCTCCGAGCCTCTCTCACAGTGGGAAATGTCCTACACACCGGCGTATGAGGAGTTTCCCAAGCCGTACCTCTTCCCCATCATACTGGGCGTCAGCTCCGGCATTGTGCTCGTCTTTGTAGTGGGGTGGCTCTACTTTCATGAAAGCGCGCGGGAGATCCGCGTGGCGCAGCAGCGTGTGACTTTCGTGAACCAGATCTCCCACGAGCTGAAGACTCCGCTGACAAACATCCGCCTGTATGCGGAGATGGCCGCGCATCGTGCTGAGTCGCAGGGGGACAGCATCGCGAAGCGTCAGCTGGGAGTGGTGGAGGCGGAGACCTCGCGCCTGGACCGCCTGATCCAGAACGTGCTGAACTACGCCCGCCAGCAGCGCGACAAGCTGACCATCCAGCCCAAGGAGGTGGCGCTGGATCAGAACGTCTCGCGCATTGTGGAATTTTGGAAACCGCTGCTGGAAAACAAGGGGTTTGAGATCGTCACATGCCTGAACGGGCCGCAGACGATCATGGCCGATCCGGATGCCATCGAGCAGATCCTCGGCAATCTGATCTCCAATGTCGAAAAGTATGCCAACTCCGGAAAATGGATCGCCATACGTACGGAGCATGACGAGCGAAACACGCGCATGGTCGTGGAGGACCATGGCCCGGGCATCCCTGCGGGCAAGCGGCGCTCCGTCTTTGAGCCCTTTGAGCGCCTGCGCTCGGACCTGGCCGAGGGGGTCAGCGGCACAGGCATAGGATTGACCATCTCGCGCGAACTGGCACAATTGCACGGCGGCTCCCTCACCGTGTGCCCGAACTACCGCGAAGGCGCACGATTCATACTCACCCTCCCCAACAAGCCATGACCAAGATCCTCATCGCCGAAGACGACGACCACACGCGGGATGCCCTGCGCGAGGTGCTAACCATGGAAGGCTACGAAGTCATCCCCGCCAGCGACGGACTGCAGGCGGTGGATTTTTTCCGCGCTGAAAACCCCGACTTTGTCTGCCTGGATGTGATGATGCCCGGCCTGAACGGCTACGAGGTCTGCAAGCAGATCCGCCGCCAGGATGAGAAAGTACCGATCCTCTTTCTCACCGCCAAGGCGGAAGAGATCGACACCGTGCTGGGGCTGGAACTGGGCGCGGACGACTACATGACCAAGCCCTTTGGTGTGAAGGAGATCATAGCGCGCATCCGCGCCATCCTGCGCCGCACCGCCTCCCGCGGCGGTGGCAGGACGGATGACGACTTCATGATGGACGACCTGCGCGTGGTACCCACGGAGCTGCGCGCCTACCGCGATAAAAACGAGGTGGCCCTCAGTCCGCGCGATGTCAAAGTGCTGCGCCTGCTGTATGAGCGCCGGGGCAAGGTCATCGACCGCAACACCCTGGCCGACGAGGTCTGGGGAGTGGACTACTTTCCAGAAAGCCGTGCGCTGGACCAGCACATCTCCCAGCTGCGCAAGCGCATCGAAAAAGACCCGGCGCAGCCGCGCATCATCCGCACGGTGCACGGAGCTGGATATCGGTTTGAATGAGGAGGGGCGCATTGTGCGTAGAATGACGCTCGCCTCTGTCATTCTGCCGCCCATAATCGTCATTCATCCTCATGCTCACCTTCGACGCCCACCTCGACCTCAGCCTCAATGCACTAGGCGGTTTCAACCGCGACCTGCGCCTCCCGGCGCATGAGATCCGCCGCCGTGAGGCCGGCATGACGGGCAAGGGCCGGGCGCGCGGGACCACGGCCTTTCCCGACATGCGGCGTGGCAAAGTGGGCCTCTGTGTGGCCACCCAGCTGGCGGGCTGCATGCCGGGGCCCTCCCCCATCGCTGGATGGATGTCCCCGGAGCAGGCCTGGGCGGAGACGCAGGGCCAGCTGGCCTGGTACCGCGCCATGGAGGAGGCCGGGGAGATGCGGCAGATCACCACGGTGCGCCAGCTGGATGAAATGGTGGCGCTGTGGAATGACACCTCCATCCCTGATGACAAAAAGCCCATCGGCTATGTTCTGAGCCTGGAAGGCGCGGACTCCATCCGCAGCGTGGGCCATCTGGAAAAGGCCTGGGAGCAGGGCCTGCGCGCCATGGGCCCGGCCCACTACGGCGTGTGCCGCTACGCCATGGGGCATGATGTGGTGGGCCCGCTGCGCCCTGGTGGCAAGGAGCTGATCCAGGAAATGGACCGACTGGGCATGATCCTGGATGTGACCCACCTGAGCGATGACTGCTTCTGGCAGGCGCTGGAGATTCACCAGGGCACCGTGTGGGCCAGCCACAGCAACTGCCGTGCGCTGGTGCCGGACCCGCGCCAGTTTTCCGATGATCAGCTCAAAGCGCTCATCGAACGTGGTGGAGTCGTCGGTGCAGCACTGGACGCGTGGATGATGATCCCCGGCTGGATACGTGGCAAAACGACACCACAGGAGACCGGGCTAAAGCTGGAGGTCATCTGCGATCACATCGACCACGTGTGCCAGCTGGCGGGGAATGCCTTGCACAGCGGCATCGGCACGGATCTGGACGGCGGCTACGGCACCGAGCAGACACCGGAAGATTTGGACACCATCGCCGATCTGGCGCGCATCCCTGCCATGCTGCAAAAACGCGGCTACAAGGACGAGGACATCGCCAACATCATGCACGGCAACTACCTGCGCCTGCTGCGTGGGGCACTGGCGGAGTGATGCCACGAGGCAGACTCAACCGCAGCGGATTTTCTTCAAGCCAGGCTCCGGCTCATCGACGGTGAACGTCACGGGCAGGAACTGCTCGATCAGCGCCATGTTTGTGCGCGTGTGGTCGGTGATCGAGAAGGTGTGAAACACACCGCCGCCAGCCAGTGCCATGGGCAGCAGCAGCTGATCCGCCAGATGAGCACCCACGGGTGCGGACGAGGCCAGATAGGAGCGCAGCCCTTTGGCTGCGCCAGTGGCCACGGCCTCAGCCGACCGGCCCTGCTGGGCGATGCCGGAGCTGATTTCACACACGTTTTCAAACCGTGCGCCGAGCAGAATCGCATTGCCAGGACCGGTGCTGTCATTGGCATAGCGCAGATCAATCTGACCCACCGGCCACTCCAGCAGGTGGGTGGCGGTGGCGATCTCACGCTCGGCAATGTCCCGATGCAGGTGCGCATGCAGCACGCGACCGAATGACTCGTGAAGAGCGCCGCGTTCGGTCAGCTTCAGCTTCTTCCATTTCTTGATGGGGTGGATCTCCGCGACGATGACACCGCCGCCGGCCTGCATGAAGCCGGGTCGCTCCAGCGTGACCGCGGCCTTCACCCCCATGCTCTGGATCACCGGAAGGTAGCAGTGCTCGATGAAGTCAAAGGGCGGAGCCATGGGATTGTGCGTACCGCCTTCGATGCGAACCGTGCTGGACGTTTCCGCATGCAGCAGTGCGGGGAGCAGGGTCTGCAAAACCAAGGTGGTGCTGCCTCCGGAGCCGATGGCAAAGGAGTAGTCCCCAGCCACGACTTTGCCGGGGTGGAACACGAGCTCCATCGAGCCAAGCTCTGCGCCATCGGTGCTTGCATCGCATACTTCCGCCGCCGCCTTCACACAGGTCAGGTGCTGACGCATCAGCCCCGGCTTGGGCCGCTTGCCGCGAATGTTCGTCATCCGAAATGGACGCCCGGTGGCGAGGGACAGGGAGAGAGAGGAGCGCAGCAGCTGCCCGCCGCCGGAGTCGCCGGAGATCTGGAGGATGGGGGTGGATTTGGTCATTGAGAATGGAGCAGATGAAATTAAGCTTCGGATCGTGAATCAAGAAACCGCGCAGATTGAAGCCATACGTGACGCAGACCGCGCGCGTCTGGCGCGGATGGTGCGTGAGCAGCCACCTGTCACTCGTGAGGCATGGGACAAGCAGGTGAAGCTGTTTGAGGCGGCAGGGAGAGACACTGCATCCAGCCTGCCATTCTGGAGGCGCTGGTGGAAAGCCCGCGAATGAACCTGGTGCCAATACCTGAAGGCTTCGGACAAACGCGGGGTTCGGAACATGAGGTGTGGTTTTCTGATGATGGCCGCGCAATCAAGGCCACTCACGCAGGTGAATGCGGCCGGACTTTCGGCCCATCTCGTTTTGCCAGTCAGGAGGAGTATCTCGAACGCATTCATCTGACAGTGGAGATTTTCGGTCTGGACTGGCAGGTTCATGGGATTCATGGAGCCGGACGTCAGACACGCATTGTGACTAGCCAGCCCATTTTCCTCGGCACACCAGCCACACGGCGGGAGATCGCCGATTTCATGCAAGAGCGAGGGTTTGTTCTTCATCAGACAAGATATGGAGACGCCTGGTATCGCAGGCAGGACAATGTGCTGGTGGCAGATGCGGAGCCGAAGAACATCGTTCATGGGACCGATGGGCTGGCTCCGATTGATGTCATTGTGTGCCGGCCTTCTGCATCATTGCTGCAGGCGGCAGAAATCACGCATTAGACAGTTGAGGCTCTATCAGATCCTCGCCTCACCTGCTCGAGCGCCATCGAGAGCGAAGCACGGACTTGTTGAAGAAACAGCAGCGCATCTTCGCCACGGTCCCAGTGCTGGCCAAAACCGTTCTCATCGGACAACACCATGCCGTGATGACCACGAACAAGATCCTCCATGCCTTTAAGTTGAGTCAGAGCCGTTTCGGCGGTTTCCACTCCAAAATCCAGCATGCCATCAACGGCCCGCTGAACGTCAAGATTGAGGCAGTCGATGCCACAACAGCCCATTACGCAGCTGTCCTCGTAGTAGTGCATGACCTTCATCAAGTCTGCTGGAACTTCGAGTTTGAGCTTTGGTTTGAAAAGATTCATATTCACAGAATACTGGCTAGCGGGTCCAACCTCCGATGAGGCTTCAATCATCCGCCTCCGCCGCGTCTTTGATAACGAAGCGGGCTTTCAGTTTGCACACCTGCTGGGCCAGACCGGCGGACTCCACGCTGCGGAGGACTTCTTTGAAATCCTTGTAGGCGTTTGGGGCTTCGTCGATCGGGTACTGGCGGGCGTTGAAGAGGATGTCGTGGGTGTCGAAGTCGGCATCCACGGCCTTCTGGTCGAGCGCGCGTGCGGCGGCCTTGCGGCCCATGCAGCGCCCCGCACCGTGGTTCACGCTGTAGCAGCTTTTCACGGCATCGGGCTTGGCGACCATCACCACCGACCCATCGCGCGGATTTCCCGGGAGCAGGATCGGGTGGCCGGTGGCGGCGAACGGGGTGTCCTTCAACGCGTGGTGGCCACCCGGGAAGGCACGTGTGGCGCCTTTGCGGTGGACCCAGGAGAGCTGGTTGTCCACGACCTCCTGGCGCGCGATGTTGTGGCTGATGAAGTACACGAGCTGGCCTTTCGTCCCTGGCAGCACTTCCTGGAAGGCCTCAAGCACGAGGGCATTGATGAGCATGTGGTTTACCGTGGCGAAGTTCGCCCCGAGAGCCATGTCATCGAGATAGGCGTTCGCTTCGGGAGTACCGAGCGGAGCATAGACGAGCTGTTTGTCATCGGCAGGAAACGACAGCCCCCAGGTGCGGAAGAAGCCTTCCAGCGCCTTGAACTGACGCTGCGCCAGGATGTTCCCAAAGCCGCGCGATCCGCAGTGGCTGAGGAAGGCGACACGGTTGTCCTGCAGGCCGAAGACCTCGGCGGTCTGACGCATCGCTGGATCATCGGCAAGCTGCACGACCTCGCACTCACCGAAGTGGTTTCCACCACCGTAGGAGCCGAGCTGGGTCATCTTGTTCTCAAAGCCTGGAAAGCCGTTGAAGGCGCGCATCTTGTCCAGCCGCTCGTGCAGCGTGGAGATGTTTCCATCGTGACCGACGTGCGCGCTGTCCTCGCAGCGCAGCGCCCACTCCGGCGGGATGCCGAGGGCTTCGCACACGCTCTTGCTGGCACCTTCGGTGCACACCTGCACACCGAGATCCGCAGACACGCGGCGGGATTTTTTCGCCTCGCGCTGACCACGGCCCGCGCCCGTAGGCGTGCGCGATACGATGGCCTCGATGAGCCGACGACGAATCGTTTTGTCCACGATCTCCTCGGCAGGAATGTCCATCTGGAGCAGGGACATGGAGCACTTGATGTCCACGCCCACGGGGCCCGGATAGATGTGCGTTGGCGAAACCATCACGCAACCCACCGGCGCACCGTAACCGGCATGCGCGTCTGGATTGAGCACCAGGTCCGTCACGCCCGGAGCCGAGCGCGAATTGAGAGCCTGATCGATGCAGAACTGGTCAAAGCCGGAACGAATGGCCTCCGTACCGATCACAGTGATCGGTTTACCGGCGTTGTTGCGGGCAGGAAGAAAGGCTTCGGCTTCGTTGGTGATGTGAAATGGGGAATCTGGCATGGTTAAAAAAAATCGTTATGGGTTGAGTTGATGTAGTATCTCGCGGCTTGATTGAGCCGCTTCAGTTTTTAATGGCCGCCTTCAGCTTCTCACTGTCGGTCAGGCCCAGCACGAGAGTGTTTCCCACGCTGGAGCCAACGTCCTGCAAGGTTTGCAGGTAGCGCAGCTGCAGCAGTTCAGGATTGTCGCGCATGAGCTTGGCAGCGTTGGCCAGGGTGCGGAGCGCGGCGGTTTCCGCGCGGGCTTTTTCCAAACTGGCCTGGGCTTCCTGACGCTGCTGCAATGCGGACATGTAGCTGCGCTTCAGGTCCGCTGGCAGCATCACATCCCGGATGTCCACGCGCTCGGCCTTCAGGCCCAGAGCAGCGGCGGCAGGCGCGATGAGAGCCAGCAGCTTTTCGCCAAGTCCGGTCTTCTGCTGCAGGAAGGTTTCCGCTGCATCGGCAGCCACCACCTGACGCAGCGCGAGCTGCACTTCCAGATAGAGGGAACCGGCAGGGTCTGCGCTGGCGCGGTGCATGGTCAGAGCGTCCGCTACGCGGAAGGTGGCCAGGGCATTCACCTTCAGCACCACCTGGTCGGCGGTGAGAAGCTCCTGCCCCTGCACCAGCAGTGTCTGTGCACGGGTGTCCACACGCTTCACCTCATGGCCCGCAGACCACAGACGATGCTGACCGGGTGCCAAGGTCCGCAGGTAACGACCATGCTGAAACAGCAGCGCTGTCTCGTGGTCGTTGATCACAAAACTGAGGCCAAAGGAAGGCTGGAAACTGGAGATGCAGTTAGAGCCTGTTATTAACTTTGAA
>DDFC01000025.1 GCA_002336895.1 Verrucomicrobiaceae bacterium UBA1938
TGTCATTTACTTTTGAGGCAACAAGTGAGGCGCAGGCGGAAATGCCGGGCCATGAAGAATCGGAAGCCAATCCTTTGAGTAAAGACGGTCGAATGAGGACTGGGAATGTCTTTAATTTTGCTGCGGCTTTGAGTGATGTTTGACGATCTTGCCAGAAATCAGGCGGATCTCTTCATGGGGCTGGCACGAAGGCGTTGCAGAAGGCTTGGTTTGGGTCAACGTCCTGCTCCCCCCAAAAAAAGAATGTTTCGCCTACATCAGAGCCCCCTTCGGGTTCTCGCAGCTCTTGCTTGTGCCATCATGTGTGGAGCGTCTGCTCCTGTTCATGCCGCCACCCTTTTATGGGCGGGGGATGTGGATGCTGCGTGGAATACCAACAACACCGGCAATACCAACTGGTCCACCGATGCACTGCCTGCAGCCAGCGGGGACACCTTGACCTTCGGCAGTGCCGGCACGGGTGGTGCGACCTTGAACAATGACATCACCAGCTTGTCAGTCGCAGGACTGATATTCAATGCAGGGGCGGATGCATTCACACTGTCGGGCAACGCCCTCACCTTGAGCGGCAGCCTGACGAACAATTCTTCCAACCTCGAAACGCTGGGGCTGGTGCTGTCGCTTGGGGCTTCGAGTTCCATCAACGCGACTGGTGGAGCTCTCACCTTCAATTCAGCCATCAGCAGCACAGCGAGCGACCTGTCCATCACTGGTTCTGGAGTGATCACGTTCAACGGGCTGAGCTTTGCTTCAACCGCGAACAAGATCACGTCCACGGGGGCGGATGTGCGGTTTGTGGGAGACAGCACCATCGCCGCCGATGTGCTGATCAGCAGCGGCACGATGAAGATGCAGTCCGGCACGCAGACCTTCAACAACGGCCTGAAGGTGGACGGCGCGGGAAGCGTGCTCAATTTCACCGGAGCCAGCGTGACGGTGAACGGCATCGGCGGCGGCGGGTCGCTGGAGCAGGACAGCCTGGAGATCATCAATGGAGGTACGATCAATGTAAGTGCGGGAACTTTGGACGTGACGCCCAGCCGGTTCTGGATGCAGGGGGGCACGCTCAACATCACCGGTGGCACGATGAATCTGAACAGCACGCTCATCGCACAGAGCAGCAGCGCCACCGCGATGATCAATGTTTCCGGAGGAACCCTGAGCCTTGGGGGAGGTGGTCGTTTTGCCAACAATGGCACGGCTGTGCTGACCGTCAGCGGCAGCGGTGCAGTCACCTGGGCGGCGGGCGCCTACGGACTTTCGGAAAACGGCACGGCAAGCATCATCATGAACGGTGGCACGCTGAACATGACCAGCTCAGGCACCACCTACCTCTATCTGAACGGCGGCAATGGTGCGGGCTTCAACACGGCGGTGACCAGCAGCATCACTTTTAATGCCGGGGTGCTGTCCACGCGTGGGTTTGCCATGAACACCGGGACGAACTCGACCAACCGTCTCGCGGCATTGAACTTCAATGGTGGCACGCTGAAGGCCACGGACAATAACAGCGCCACCAATTTCATCCCTTACTCGGTCAACCTCACCTCCAAAGTGCAGGCCGGGGGGGCGGTCATCGACAGCAACGGATACAGCATCACCATCGCCGACAGCTTGGAGCACGACACCGCGCTGGGTGCCACCGCTGACGGCGGCCTGACCAAGAACGGTACGGGAACGCTGACACTCAGCGGGGCGAACACCTACACTGGCACCACCACGCTGAATGCGGGTACGCTGGCGATCGCCAACAACACCGGTGGCACCGTGACCTATGGCGGCCTCATCAGCGGCGTGGGTGGCACCCTCACGATAAGCGGTGCCAATACGCTGAACTTCACAGGCGGCCTCTCCATGACCAATGCGGCCAGCACGCTCACGGTGACGGGTGGTGACGTGAGGATGAACAGCGACGGGACATTCAATGCGGCGTCTGTGACGGTGAACGGCGGCGGTGTGCTGAGGTTTCAGGCGGGCACGGACACCTTTGTGAAGGGGCTGGTCGTCAGCGGCGCCGGGAGCATTCTCAGCTTTGAGGGGGCCGCCGCCACCCACAGCGGCAGTGGTGATGGAAGCACGAACAACGGCCTGCAACTGGACACCGGAGCCACCATGAATGTCTCCGCAGGCACCGTGGTCTTCAACAACAGCAACCGCGCCTTCATCCAGACCAGCACCATCAATGTGTCCGGTGGCGCGCTGACGATCAACAACGCGCTCTTCGCGCAGCAGACGAGCGCGGTTTCCAATGTAAATGTCTCCGCCGGCAGCCTGACTCTGGGCAGCAACACGCGATTCGCCAACAACGGAACGGCGACGCTCACAGTCAGCGGCACTGGGGCGGTGACATGGGCCAACGGCAGCTATGGTTTGTCTGAAAACGGCACAGCCAATGTCATCATGAACGGCGGCACGCTGAACATGACCAGCTCCGGCACGAGTTACTTCTATCTTAACGGAGGCAATCAGGCTGGGGCCAACCTGTCCAGCTTTGTCAGCACCATTTCGCTGAATGCCGGGGTGCTTTCCACGCGCGGGTTTGCCATGAACACCGGGACGAACTCGACCAACCGTCTCGCGGCGCTGAACTTCAATGGCGGCACGCTGAAGGCCACGGACAACAACAGCGCCACGAACTTTATTCCTGACTCCGTCAACCTCACCTCCAAAGTGCAGGCCGGGGGGGCGGTCATCGACACCAATGGATACAGCATCACCATCGCCGACAGCTTGGAGCACGACACCGCGCTGGGTGCCACCGCAGACGGGGGGCTGGTGAAAAATGGTGCCGGAACGCTGACGCTGACTGCGGCCAGCACGTACACAGGCAAGACAACCGTCGCCGCTGGAACCCTGGCGCTGAGTGGTTCCGGCAGCGTGGCCTCCAGCCAATGGGTCGAGGTCCAAAACGGTGCCACGCTCAATGTCACCGCAGTCACGGGCGGCGCACAGACTTTCAGCAACCAGGTGCTCAGCGGCACCGGCAGTGTGAGCGGCACCGTGATCATGGGGGCGGGCTCGATCCTGAAGCCGGGCGGCTCCACAGACGGCTCTCTCAGCGCGGTCGCCAGTGCAGGGGATGGCACCGGAACCCTGACGTTTGCCAGCCTCACGCTGGCCACGGGAGCGAGCAGCAGCAGCCCGCGCGTGCTTCTCACTCTGGGGGGGACCAGCAGTCATGCGGCTGATCCCACCGTGGCTTCCCAGGTGAGCGCGTTCAAAGACGCTGCCTCAGGCGGATTGTACGATGCCATCAAGGTCACGGGCACCATCGGGCTGAACGCCGGAGGTACGATCAAGGTGGAGCTGGCCGCCGGCTACCAGCCTGCCTGGGGTGACGTTTTCAATGTCGTTGACTGGGCTGCGCTGAACACCAATACCGATGGTGTCAGCGGAGCCTTCACCGTGGCGGATCTGGACCTGCCCACAAGTCTGGGCAACGGATGGTTTTTCGCCACAGATCAGTTCATGAACAACGGCATCATCTACGTCGTTCCTGAGCCCTCGCGAATCCTGCTGCTGGCCGGCGGGCTGCTGCTTGCATTCGGCCGTCGGCAACGCAGGGAAGAATACGGTGGAAACTTTGCACGTCGGGATTGATCCCGCGGTGGCGCGGGCTAACGGAAGTCCATGACTCTGACGCTTCCTAAATGGTTCGACCTCCACACCCACTTCCGCCAAGGCCCCGCGATGGCTTCGTATGTCCGTGCGCATCTGGACATGGGCTGTGCAGGCGCACTGGCGATGCCAAACACCCAGCCGCCGGTCTCCCGCGTCACGGGTGCAGCTCTGGCAGAAGGCTGGTCGATCGAGAGCTACTCCGCAGACCTGCGGGCGGCAGGAGCGGATGCTTTTGAGCAGCTGATCGTGCCGCTTTACCTGACGCGCCAGACCACGGCGGCGATGATCGCGGAAGGTGCGGCCTCAGGGCTGCTGCGGGCCTGCAAGTACTACCCGCCGCACGGCACCACGAACTCCGAGCACGGCATGCCGATGGACGACCTGATCGGTGGCGAGGTGCTGAAAGCGATGGAGGAGCACGGCATGGTGCTCTGCATCCATGGCGAGCAGCACGCGCTTAGCGGGCCGGACTATATCGACTCCCAGCAGAATGCGGAGACGCGCTTTTACACTGAGCGCATGCCACGCCTGCTGGAGGCACATCCAAAGCTGCGAATCGTGTGTGAGCACATCACCACACGCTCGGCGGCGGAGTTTGTGACTGCAGCTCCGGAGCATGTCGGCGCTACCATTACACCGCAGCACCTGCTCTACACCCTGGGGCATCTCATCCAGGGGCTGAAATATCACCTCTACTGCCTGCCGATCGTGAAGTTTCAGGATGACCGGGCTGCCTTGCGGCAGGTGGTGACGAAGGCCGGACAGGCGAAGTTCTTTGCCGGCACGGACAGCGCTCCGCATACCACCAAGGCCACAGCCTGCGGCTGCGCAGCAGGCTGCTTCACCGGCGGCTGCGCGCCTCAGCTCTATGCGATGGCGTTTGAAGAGGCTGGGGTGGATTTCGCCACGGCGGTGGGCCAGGCGCTGTTTGAGCGCTTTCTGTGTCTCAATGGCCCGGCGTTTTACCGCTTCCCTGCATCGCAGCAGAGGTTTCAGATGGAGAAGAAACCCTCCAAGATGACGCTCCTGGAAACGCCTGCAGGCCCGGTGACACCTCTGCCCGTGGGGCTTGGCATCGAGCTCGCATGGAGCCTGATGGACTGATAGAACCCAAGGCGTGTGGAGCGTTGGTTCATGGCACCGCTTGGAAGATGCGGCCGCGAATTTTTCAGAGCCGTATCTCAACCGTCATCTGCCAACTGCCATGATCCCCAACTCCCGCTCCTCACGCCGCCAGTTTTTATCCCAGGCCAGCGCGGCTTTGGCAGGCTTGGGATTTGCGGGGGCTGAAGACAAGGTCACACTGCCCTTCGCCAATGGAGAGCGTCGGCTGGTGAAGTTTCCGCAGAAGCGGCCGCTCATCCTGCTGACCACGCGTCCACCTCAGCTGGAGACGCCGATGGAGGTCTTCAAAGAGGTGATCACGCCGAATGATGCCTTTTTCGTGCGCTACCATCTGGCCAATGTGCCGCACAGCGTGGATGCGGTCTCCTTTCGTCTGGAGATCAAGGGGCTGGTGGACAAGCCGCTTCAGCTCTCGCTGAAAGAGCTGAAGACGCAGTTTGATCAGGTGGAGGTGGTGGCGGTAAACCAGTGCTCTGGAAACAGCCGTGGATATTTCCAGCCACGCGTTGGTGGCGGCCAGCTGGGCAATGGCGCCATGGGCAATGCCCGCTGGCGTGGCGTGCGGCTCAAGGATGTGCTGGCCAAGGCCGGTGTGCAGGCTGGAGCAAAGCAGGTGGTGTGCAATGGGCTGGATGCTCCTGTGCTGCCGCAGACGCCGGACTTCATCAAGGCCCTGGAAATGGACCATGCACTGGATGGCGAGATTCTCATCGCCCATGAGATGAATGGCGAGCCTCTGCCACTGCTGAACGGCTTTCCGCTGCGGCTGGTGGTGCCGGGCTACTACGGCACCTACTGGGTGAAGCACCTGAACGAGCTGAATGTGGTGAAGGACGCGTTTGACGGATTTTTCATGGCCACGGGCTACCGCATCGCCACCACGCCCGGCGGTTGTGTGGAGCCGGGCACCACACCCACGAGCACGGTGCCCATCACGCGCTTCAAGGTGCGCTCCTTCCTCACCAGCCATCTGGATGGGGCGCAGGTGCAGGCGGGTGCTGTGACGCAGCTCAGCGGCATCGCCTTTGATCATGGAGCAGGCATCACGGAAGTAGTGGTGTCTGATGATGGCGGGCGCACCTGGCAGGCTGCTGAGCTGGGCAGGGACCTGGGCCGCTACTCCTTCCGCCCGTGGTCCCTGGCATGGAAACCGCAGAGGAAAGGCCCCTGCGAGCTGAAAGTGCGCGCTGTGAACCGCATCGGCGAAAGCCAGGCCATGGAGCCGCTTTGGAATCCCCAGGGCTACATGCGCAATGTGGTGGAAACCACCCATGTGACCGTCGCCTGATCTTCACTTTCGCCATCCTTCATCCATTCCATCCCATGAAGAAATTTTTTGCCATCCTGTTCATCATCGGTGCTGCGGGTCTTTCCGCCGCAGACAAGACCGCTGCAGATGCACCTGATTTTTCCAGCTTTGTCTGGCCGGTGGAAAGCGGCGCCTACAAGCCCGGTGCCGGCGTGGAGCTGGCGCAGAGTCTCTGCATCACCTGCCATTCCACCGAGTATGTGTCCACCCAGCCGCCGCTGCCGAGGAAGTTCTGGGAGGCCACGGTCAAAAAGATGAAGGAAAAATACGCGGCACCTCTGCCCGAGGACAACGCGGCGCTGATCGACTATCTGACCAGCGCCTACGGCTCGAAGTGATTTTGCGGGTTCTTACTTGGCCGCCTTCTTGGGAGGTCCGCCTTGAGGCACCACTTTAACAGCATCTGCTGGCACCGGCGCCTGGGCTGTAATGACAAGGGGAAGATCATCGGGGAGGCGCTTCAGGAAGAAGTCCTTGTACTGGATCTTCATGGGCGGACCACGATGCACCTGCACAGCGATGACGCCTTCGAGCGCACGGCCTTTTTCATCGAGGTCGATCACATCCACGGTTTGCACGCCGTCGATCCAGTGTTGATGGTGGTTGCCCTCCACGAGCACGCGGTAGTCATGCCATTGCTCGGAGGGGAAGGTGTGGATGGGCAGCTTGCCCACCACCCAGGGCTGGGCCTGGGTGTCGATGATGACCTTCTCGCCCGTGTGGGCAAGAATGCGGCGGCCGCGCTCCTCATACAGCATGCCGTTGTAGTCGTCTTTGTCAGGCACCACATCGCACTGATACCCTGTGACGACCCACTCGCCGAGATCGGGCCGTTCCTGACCGCGATACTGCAGGCCGCTGTTGCCGCCTTTGGTCACTTTGACCTTCACACGCATCTCGAAGTTTTTCACCTTTCCCTCTTTCCAAGTGATGAAGCGGTTAAAGTCGAGCTTGCCGTCGGTGACACCGGTCAGACAGCCGTCTTCGACCGACCACCAGGTGCTGCCGCCGCTCCAACCGCTGAGATCCTTGCCGTTGAAGATGGCCGTGAAGCCTTCAGGCGGGGCAGGGGCCTTGTCCTCAGCGGCGAGAGGGAGGGCAATGGCGAGCGAGAGTAGGAAGGAAAAGAAGCGGTGCATGAGCCACTAAACGGAGCAGCGGGCCGTCTCTTGTGCGGAGTTTGATTCTCTTCACTCCGGCGAAGCCGCCAGCCTCATGCTGCGCACCTTCATCCACGCGCCGGCTTCACCGCTGCCTACCGGATCAATCCGCAGGCGCACCATGGCACCCTGGTAGGTGGGTAGAGAGGATAAAGAAATGACGTGGCGGTGAAACTCGCCATCGGCGACGAGTGGAAAAGTGATGGTAGTCTTCGGGTCATAGCTCTTTGCGCCGTGAGGTTGCAGCATCACCACACCCTGCTTCTGGGTGGTGTGAAAAGCGGCATCGATGACCAGCTGCGGTGCATCCTCCGCCTGCCAGAATGTCAGCGGGCTGATCAACTGCGGATCATCCTGCTCCAGCATGACCTGCAGATGGTCCTTCACCGGCCAGCCGCTATCCTTCGCGTTCTGATAGTGCCAGCCCTGACGGTCTTGGCTGAAACTCCAGGCTGGTGCTCCCTGCGGACGATGCGCAGCGGCGCGCGCACGAATCTCCTGCACGGTGCCGAGCACGAGCTCATAGCGGAACTCATAGGCGATGTTGTGATCCAGAATCTCCTGCCCCTGGCCCGCGAGATAGCCGGTGCTGTTTCCATGCGTGTCATTGGGCCCGGGCTTGCCGGCGAAGCCACCGGTGAAATGCACCCGCCCTGGTGTGATGAGGCCCAGGCCGTAGTCTTTGTCATCTATGAGGGCCGCCCAGCCTTCCGTTCCTGTCCAAAAGGTCCAGGGATGCTTGGTCTGGGACTTCGGCATGACCGAAAAAGCTTCGTCGGTGAACGGCCGGGCGCCGGTGTAGCTCACCACACGGGGAAAGGCGGCATTGGCATACACGGCGGGCAGTTCCTGCAATCGCGCCGCATACTGCGTGTGGTCGCTGCGTGTGTTGGTGATCCGCGCACGCGCCTTCACCACGGCCCCGTCCAGCTCCAGCCAGGAGTCAAACGTGCACTCCCCGGGCACGTTGTTCAGCGGCCACTGCAGGGGCACGCAGCTGAGGTGGATGCGTTTGCCATCATTTTCATGCGCCAGGATGAGGCTGGCGTTTTTAAAATCGTCGCCGGTTTGGATGGGGTTCCAGCCGATGTGCCGCCAGTGCTCGGCGGGCTTTTGCCCATTGGCCTCAAATGGCACCGGGCCGGAGAAAAAGGAAAGCTGCACCTGCCGCCCGAGGTCGTAGTTGTTGATCACGTTCGCGCCATCCTTGGTGCTGGCCAGAAAGGTGATGGCTCCGCCGAGGTCGAGATCCACCCCGAGCTTGATGCGGGCATTCTCCAGCCAGCTCATTTTTTCCGCACGGGCGGAGGCTGTGAGGAGCAGCGTGGCAATAAGCAGGCGTTTGGAGGGCATGGGCATGGTTAAGACAACATGAGGTGTCTGCCACTTTCAGCAATCGCTGAAGAAAATGGATGCGTGGCGAAAAGCGCGCGCTCATGTCATCCATATGATTTCCCTCAACGTCATCGCTACGCTGCGTACGTGCTACACCGACAAGTTCGGGGTGCCGCGCCAGCCCGGGCTGGCACCCAGCGCATGGGGGATCATCGAGTTTGAGCCCGCCTACCGGCGCGTGGAGGCGGTGCGCGGCATCGAGGAGTTCAGCCACCTGTGGCTCATCACACAGTTTCATCTGGTGCAGGAGGAGCCTGTCTCGCTGACGGTGCGCCCGCCCCGTCTCGGGGGGAATCAGAAGCGCGGCGTTTTTGCCACGCGCTCACCATTTCGTCCCAACCGGCTGACCCTGAGCGTGGTCAAGCTCGACCGCGTGGAACTGGAAGGCGCTGCCGCCCCCCGCATTTTTGTCTCTGGTGTGGACTTGGTGGATGGCACCCCGATTCTCGACATCAAGCCCTACATTCGCTATGCCGACTCGATTCCTGAGGCACGTAGCGGCTTCGCCAATGAGGCTCCGCAGCGGCTGCCAGTACAGTGGGACTGCGAAAGCCGCGTGCCGGATGATGTGCGTGTGATCATCGACGAGTCGCTGGCCCTCCAGCCTCAGCCAGCTTATCACGACGACTCAGCACGCGAATACGCTACGGAGATAGCCGGATGGCGTGTGCGCTGGGCGGCCACACTTGCAGGCGCGTGCGTGAAATCGTGCGAATGGGTGGGTTGAATTTGACGCCTTTGATCATTCATGACTGATTCCGACCTGCCCATCCGCGCCGCCACTGAGACCGTCATCGCCCACGGCATCACGCCAGACCGCTGCGACATTCTGCAAAACAGCAGCACCTTGGTGCTCCGCCTCACCGAGACGCTGGTGGCTCGTGTGGTGCAGGACACCAGCGGCCCGAGGCAGGGCACAGAGTGGTTTGCACGCGAAAACGCCATTGCCCGCCATCTCACGGGAAACGGCGCGCCAGTGATCCCGCTGCATTCCGACCTGCCCCCAGGTCCTCACGAACACCTGGGCTATCCGATCAATTTCTGGCAGTTCGTCACCCGCATCGATGCAGAGCCCGATCCGCGAGAAATCGGCCGCACCTTGCAGCAGTGCCATGACGTCATGAGCCGCTTTACCGAGCCACTGCCGCATCTGGCCATCATCACCGAAAGCCTTGCGATTCTGGATGAGCGCGTGCTCTTTCCTCGAGACACGCAGCAGATGCTGCGAAATCATCTGACTCAGTCCATCAAGGCGCTGAACCGATATCCGCAGCAGCCTCTCCACGGAGACGCTCATATGGGCAATCTCATGAACACCACACGCGGCCTGCTGTGGACAGACTGGGAGGACACCTTCTCCGGCCCCGTGGAATGGGATGTGGCGTCCATCATCTGGAACGCACAAATACTTGAGGATGGCCACGCCACAGTGATTGCGATCTGTGACGCCTACCGTGAAGCAGGCGGAGCTATCGACGAAGAGGCGTTGCATCACAGCCTGATCGCCCGTGCGGCAGTCATCACCGTCTGGTATCCGATACTCTACCCAAATCCGAATGAGGACCGCCGGGAGAAGCTGCAGCGGCGCATCGAGTGGCTGCAGCAGCGGGCCGTCATTTGACTGGAACGCTGAAAACCGCATACTTTTTTGTCACCAGCCGGACAGTGGCGACCACTGGTGGGTGTCATGAATACTGCAACCTTCATCCCTGCAACAACAGACGACACCCTGCTGGTGGAACTCAGTCTGCGGGGCGATACACAAGCCTTTGGCAGCTTGGTTGAGCGCCACCAGTCGCTCATCTGCGGCCTCGCTTACAGTGCCTGCGGAAATGTGCATATGAGCGAGGACTTGGCGCAGGAGACCTTCATCACCGCCTGGCAGCAGCTTCGGAATCTGCGCGAGAAGGGCAACATTCGCGGCTGGCTCTGCGGCATCGCCCGTCATGTGATTAACAATTTCCTGCGTCGTCAGCAGCGCACGCCTACGGCGATGGCAGCGGAGCTAGACGAAGTGATGCACCCCGCATCCCCCGAGCTCCCACCTGATGAAAGCGCGATCAGTGAGCAGGAGAGCTCGCTGCTCTGGCGCACTCTGCAGAGCCTGCCGGAAAACTACCGAGAGCCCATGGTGCTCTACTATCGCCAGAATGAGTCCGTGGCGGCAGTGGCGGAGTCTCTGGGGCTGTCTGAAGATGCGGTGAAGCAGCGGCTGGCCCGGGGGCGCGCCATGCTGGCGGATCATGTGGAGCGTGTGGTGGGAAACACCCTGCGCCAGACCATGCCCACAGCTGCATTTACCTGCTGCGTGCTCGCGGCTTTGCCTCTGGCCACCACCTCGGCTTCGGCTGCCACCGCCAGCGTCACGCTGGCCAAAGGTGGGGCAGGTGGAAAGACATTCGTCATGTCATTGGTCAATGGGGCGCTGAGTCCGCTGCTGGCTTTCGTTGCGGCTGGCATCGGCTACAAGGTCAGCATGGACAGCGCCCGCTCCCTCGCGGAGCAGCGGATGATCAGGAGGTTCTTCCTGGTCATCCTGTCAGTCGTCGTGCTGCTCTGTGTGTTCATGACTGCGTTGGTCTTCGCCGGTTCATCGTTGGCGCAGTGGCATCCGGGAGTCTTTGTCTCGCTGCTTGGCGGGCTCATTGTGACCTGCCAGATTTTTTGTGTCGGCGGCTTGGTATGGGGCTTCCAGCAAAACAGGAATGTGGCGGTGCATGAGGCGGGCGAGGTGCAGGGGGAAAGCCTGCAGATCGGAAAGTGGGGCGTGCCGGAGCTGGAGTATCGCAGCCGTCTTACTCTGCTGGGGCTGCCGCTGGTGCACATGCGCTTTGGCAGAAAGCGGGGCGAGGCCATTCGCCCTGTAAAGGCATGGTTTGCTGCGGGAGATCTGGCCATCGGGGTGATCGGTGCCTTTGGTGCCTGCACTATCGCGCCCATCAGCTTGGGCGGTTGCGCCTTCGGACTCGTGTCACTGGGCGGGATGGCCGTCGGTGTGCTTTGCTGGGGCGGTCTTGGCCTTGGTGTTTGGGCCATCGGTGGCTGTGCCCTCGGCTGGCAGGCCTACGGCGGCTGTGCTGTGGGCTGGGAGGCGGTGCAGGGAGGCATGGTGGCCGCGCGCCACCATGCGCTGGGAGCCGTGGCGGTGGCTCAGCATGTGAATGATGCCGTGGCCAAGGTCATGATGAATCAGAGCGCGTTTTTTCAGTTCACACGCAGAGCCATGAAATATGCGATCTTCCTTAACTTCGTCTGGTTCCTGCCGCTGGTGCTGCTCGTGCGCAAGGGCCGTCAGATGCGCCGCAAGGCAGCAGCGGCTTGAGGGAACCTACTTCTGTTTCGCCGCCTGCAGCTCTGGTACTTGTGCGGGATCATACTTCGCCCCTTTCGAGACCTGGATCAGTGTCATGCGCACTTTGGTGGGGAAGAACTTCTCTGGATCTGGGCGTTTGTGGGCGTGCAGATTGTGATCGTCCTTGATGACAAGATGCATTTCCTTGATGCCTTGGTCCCAAAGGATGTCGTTGTTCTGCCAGAAAGTGGTCATCGAGAGATCCTTCTCATGCACTCCGGCTGTGGCGTAGGCTCCTGTGCCGATGCAGCCGTAACCGTGGTTCTGCCCCTTGTAGGGGATGTAGCAGACGCTCCATGAGGTGGGCTGATCTCCCGCTGGCTTTTCCAGTACCTCGAGTCGCAGATGCACGGTGCCGTTGCGGTAGTCCACCGGAGCGGTCCAGTCCTTGGGGCGGAGTGGGTTGAGCATGTCGCCTCTCACGTAGTAGTGGGACTGGTTGGGCTTGGAGTTGAGGGCATCCTCCTGGGTGAAAGTGAAGGTGACATCAAACAAAACAAACTGATCGGCACGACCAAGGGAGGCGGTGGCCAGAAGCAGAAGGAGTGAGGCGATCAGATTACGGCTGTTCATGCCATGCATCATGAAGGAGGAAGCATCACGGTCAATGAGGGAAGCAGCCGCTGTCTTAATTCATGAACCGGGCGCAACAGGGAGGGGGCTCGCGCCGTTTCGGAAGCATGCGCCTTTCTTTGCTCTCCCTGCTCCTTTGTTCATCCGCTGTTGCTGGCGAACTGATCCACGAAGACTTCACCGCCTCGGGAATGCCGAAAGGCTGGACCACAGGAGGCCGAGCCAGTTCATGGACGGTGGTGGATGGAGCGCTGCAAGGCGTATGCGCCAAGGATGATGATCATGGCCCGGCTGTTTTCGCGCCCCTCTCGGGCCGGGACCTAGACCTGAGCTGCAAAGTTAAGTTGGATGAAAAGGGTAACTGTCTGATCCTCGTGGACGGAGAGTCCGCCTTTGGCGGCTCAGCGCATCTGCTGCGTGTTTCCATATATGGCAATACGCTGGCCATTGCCCAGGATCGTGGCTCGCCACAGTCACACATCGAGCACGGAAAGCTGCGTGCCGCACTGGCCAAGGAAGGCAAGAAAGTGCCGCCGCCCACGCCAGAGCAGCTGGCAGATCCGGCCTACTACCGCACCGAGCGTCTCGCCAGCGCGCCTCTGCAGGCCAAGCCCGGAGAGTGGATCAAGCTGGATGTGAAGCTGAGAGCCAGCAAGGTGATCGTGACGGTGAATGATTCGCAGAAACTCGAGGCCGCAGGGACGGTGTTTGATGTGGCAAAGTCCCGTCTGGTGTATCTCGTCGGGCAGGGGAGAAAGCTCTGGGTCGATGAGGTGCGTGCCTCTACACCGTGATACTTCATGGCAACAGAAAAGCGCCGGAGGATGAATGATCCCTCGGCACCGTGTTTTTGATCGCTGAAGCTGGGATTACTTGCTGGTCGGCTTGAAGCTTTTCACGAACTCCAGGCACTTGGTCACATCAGGCTGGCTGGTTTCCCAGTCCTTTTCCCATTCCGCGTCCAGCGGGCCGTAGAAGCCCTGCTCGGCGTAGAGGTTCAGCACGGCGGGGATGTCAGACTGGCCTGTGCCCCAGATCATGTCCTTGGCTTCACGTACGCCAAAGGCGTCGAGATCCTTGATGTGGCTGTCGAAGATGCGGCCTTTAAGGATCCGGATGGCATCGGTGGGCTTCACACCGGAGCGCACCCAGTGGCCGATGTCAGCGCAGGAGCCCATGCGGGGATCGCGGTCCTTCACCAGGCTCAGCACATACTCGGGGTCCCAGTAGCGGTAGCTGCGGTCCAGCGGCTTCTTCGGATGGTTGTGGATTGCCATCTTGATGTCGTATTCCTTCACCAGCTTTTCGATCAGGTCGAAAGCGTCCTCCGCAGGCTCGCTCACCACAATGCCGACTCCCATGTCCTTGCAGAAGTCGAAGATCTTGCGGCACTCGTCCTCATTGTTGGCCAGGCGCACCACGCCGTAGCCCACAGGAGTGAGCCCCAGTTCCTTGAGCTTGGCCTTCACCGGGGCGCGCTGTTCAGCGGTGGTGTTATGGTCAAATTTGGACTTCGGATCGGTCTTGTTCGTCAGATGGCCGGGGAAAAACTCGACCGTCTTGCCACCGCACGCGGCGATTTTTTCGAGCGCCGTCATCAGGTCAAAAGCCTTGAAGGTGTAGGCCTGGCAGCCGGCGTAAAACTGGCCGACTTTGGCGCTTTCAGGGAGCGGCTCTGCAGCCAGGGCGATCGAGGCCGTGCTGAGAACCAGGGAGAGGAATGTCGTACGTATCATGGGAGCGAGTCAACGCTCTGCACACGGCGTTCTTGCATGTATCAGGAGGTGGTGAGCCCCCTCAGCGTATGGCCACAAAATCCCCCTCAAACAGCACGCAGGTTTTGTCTTCATGCATGATCTGCACTCGCAGTCTGAGATGTGCCTTTCCTGTGGTGCGAAAGGTTTCCTTGAAGGTGCCGAGCTCCCCGGCATCTGGCCTCAGGCATTCAGCGCGCAGCGTGCCTCGCACCGGGTGCTTGTAGCGGATGCTGCTCTCACGTACGACGATGTGCGCGTGGCGGTCGCCCAGTTGCAGCCACAGCATGGCGTATCCAGCCAGGGTGGTCAGCGCGCTCAGGCTGCCGCCGAATGCTGTGCCGAGGTGATTGTGATTAGGCTCCAGCGGCGCTGTCACGACCAGCCGCTCCCCATCGTAGCTTTCCAGATGCACGCCCATGGCCTTTGTCAGTGGGATCTGCTCATGGAGAAAGTGCTCGGTGTCACGCAGGAGGTCGTCGTTCATCGGTGAGAGACTGTCGGGATGCGCTGCAAATTCGCAACGATCTTCGCGATAGGCCGGGACTTTCCCGTCGTTTCCACCGCCCCACCCGCCATGAAAATGATTTCGCGTTTCGTTGTTGCCACCTTCTGCCTTGGTCTGCCGGCTTCTGTGCTTGCAGAGCTCTCGCTCCCGCACTTTTTCAGTGACCACATGGTGCTCCAGCGCGAGCGCGCCGCTGCAGTCTGGGGCAAAGCCAGCCCGCAGGCCGAGGTCACACTCGAGTTCAAAGGAAAGTCTGCCACTGCCAAAGCTGACGACAAAGGGCGCTGGCACGCCAGCATTGAGACGGGCGCAGCAGACGCCAAAGGTGCAGTTCTCACAGTGAAATCGGGAACTGAAAGTGTGGCCATCCAGGACGTCCTGGTGGGCGAGGTCTGGCTGGCCTCGGGTCAGTCAAACATGGCATTCACCATGAATCGCTCGCCTGCCTATGCTGAGCTGATTTTGAAGGCCGATCATCCTGGGCTGCGAATGTTCAATGCACCGACAGTGACCGCTGCCGAGCCGCAGGATGACATTGCTGGCACATGGACGCTGAGCAGCCCGCAGACAGTGCCTGGTTACTCAGCGGTGGCATTTTTCTTTGCGCTGACGCTGCATAAGGAGTTGGGAGTGCCAGTGGGTGTGCTCAAGACCGCCTGGGGTGGCAAGCCGGTGGAAACCTTCACCAGCCGCGAGGCGCTGAACACACTGCCGGGCACCAAAGAGCTGGTGGACAAGCTGATGGCAGAAGCTGCGGCCTATGACCCCGCCAAAGCCGAGACCGCCTACAAAGCCAGCCTGGAAAAATGGCAGGCCACGATGGCTGCCGCAAAAGGCAAGCCTGCTGCCGAGCGCAAACGCCTGCCCAAGCGCCCCGCCGCACCCAAACCACCGCTGGAAACCGAAGGCAAACCAGGCGTGCTCCTCAATGCCATGATCAATCCCTTTGCCGGTTACACCATGCGTGGTGCCATCTGGTATCAGGGAGAGGCCAATGCCAAGCCCGGTGCGGTCCCCTATGACCAGACGCTGCCTTTGATGATCCGTGACTGGCGTAAGCGCTGGGCGGATGAGTTTTCGTTCTACTTTGTGCAGCTGGCCAATTTTCACGCGCCATCCACCGCGCCGGGCACACCGGACTCATGGGCACTGCTGCAGGATCGCATGCGCCTCATTCTGTCCTCCACACCCAAGACCGGCATGGCCATCATTAATGAAGTCGGCGAGGCCAATGACATTCACCCCAAGGACAAGAAAACCCCGGGCGAGCGTCTCGCCCGCTGGGCGCTGGCAAAAGACTATGGGCGTGACATCACCTACAGTGGCCCCTTGTTCAAATCGAGCCAGGTGCAGGATGGCGCTGTGCGCGTGACTTTTGACCAGACTGGCACAGGTCTGAAATCCAGAGATGGGGGTGCTCTGAAGCGCTTTGAAATTGCCGGTGCGGACCACGTATGGCATTGGGCCGATGCCAAAGTGGATGGCGCAGACAGCGTCATCGTCAGCAGCGCTGAAGTGAAGCAGCCTGTCGCAGTCCGCTACGCCTGGGCTGCAAACCCCGAAGGTGCCAATCTGGTGAACAGCGACGGCCTGCCAGCCTCCATCTTCCGCACCGATGACTGGAAGGATGTGGAGGTCGCCGCGCCGGCACCGCAGGTTGACGAGCGTCGTGTCCTTGCCACGGAGATCAAAACGCTGAACGCAAAGCTTCAGACCATGGATCGCAAAAGCCCGGAGGCCGTGGAACTGCGCAAGAAAGTGCAGGAGATGCTGACGAAATACAAAGCCACCGCTCCCAAGAAATAGCAGCGCGGCTTATTTCGCCCACCAGCTGGACAGGCAGGCCTTGGGCGTGTCCGGCTTGATCAGCGTATCCTCGGAGTAGTGCGAGGTGTCGTTAAACAGCATCAAACGCGCACGCACTGGATCTTTGAAATCCACCACGTTCAGGGCTGCCGGATTTTGATCCAGGTTGTCGCGGTAGCGGCGCGGATCAAAGCCCAGCAGGGAGCTCAGCAGCAGGCGGATCGTCGCCTTGTGGGAGACGACGATGATCGACTCGCCTTCGTGCTGTCTCACGATCTCCATCAGGGCAGGCAGCGCGCGCGCCGTCACAGCCAGCCCGCTCTCGCCTCCTTCGGGTGCAAAGGTGAAAGGATCTTCATCCCAGGCTGCAGCCTCACTTGGGAACTTCTGCTCCACCTCGGCACGCGTATGCTGTTCCCAGTGCCCGTGCGAGATTTCCTTCAGCCCTTCGCGCGGATGCACCTCCAGCTGATGAGCCGCAGCCAGAATGCGCGCGGTCTCCATCGTGCGGTCCAGCGGCGAGGCATACACCGCTGTCACCGGCAGTCCTTTCAGGCGCTGGGCCAGCCGTGATGCCTGGCTGCGGCCTTCTTCAGACAGCGGTACATTCGTGGCACCGGCAAAGCGGTCTTCGGCAGTCAGGATGGTGGCGCCGTGGCGGATCAGGTAAATGCGGGTGAGAGCCATGGCCTGCCTATAGCACAGGTCATTCGGTCCTTTCGAGCAGATTCGCATTCGAGATCCGCTGCTGCCTTGAACCGTCAGGATACATGGATGCTTTATATCGGGCTTGCTGCATTGACCACCGAGCTACGATCAGGTATCGAAGACTGATGGTCAGCGAAAATCCAAAAATCACTGTCGTCATGGCCACCTACAACTGGAGCTCGGTGCTGCCTTACTCCATCGGCAGTGTGCTGCGCCAGACCATGGCAGACTTCGAGCTTTGGGTGGTGGGAGATGCCTGCACAGATGACTCCGAGCGTGTGGTTGCCTCCATTCAGGACCCCCGTGTGCATTGGTATAACAGGGAGGTCAATTTCGGGCAGCAGGGAGGGCCAAACAACGATGGCATTGAGCGCGCACGAGGGCGGTACATCGCTTACCTGGGGCATGACGACCTCTGGCTGCCGCATCATCTGGAGTCTCTGGCGGCTGCTCTGGATGCTGGCGCGGACGTGGCTTGGGCTGCCTTGTCGTTCATCATGCCTGATCAAAAGAGAGCCTTGGTGCCGACTCATCCGCAATGCTACGAGTCTGGGATGTGGATACCGCCTTCAGGCTTGATGCATCGAAAGAGCCTCGCGCAGCAGGTGGGCGGCTGGAGATCGTTTCGCGAGATCTCCATGGATCCTGAAGCCGATCTGCTGGCCAGGATGCATCAGGCGGGGGGCAAATTTCAGTTTGTGCCACGGCTGTCTGCTTTAAAGCTGCCGGCAGCTCAGAGAAAAAATGTCTATCGTGACAGGCCCTGCCATGAGCAGGCCGCATGGACTCAGAGACTTCTGGCGGGAGAGGACATAGAGCGTGCTGAGCTGCTGGAGATGGCCATGAATCCTGGCCGGGCGGTGGAAACCCAGATTCGTGTGGGGCTGCGTGGCATCATGGACAATCTGGGGAAGCTGATCAAAGGTTACAAAAAGACGGTTTTTGACCGTCGGCGTAAGTACAAGGGGCTTGCCCCAAAATCCTGACCACTCATGAACGCAGAACTTCCAGCCGTGCCTGACCGGCAATCTGTCACACCTCAAGGCCAGTCGATCCAAAATTTGATCGATGGCGTCAGAGTCCGCCTGGCTGTGACCCACCCGGATGAGCGTGGCGATTTGTGCGAGGTGTACAGCACCGCATGGGGCTTTGATGAAGAGCCCATGGTTTACGCCTACTTCGCCAGTGTCCGCCCGGGCCAGACCAAGGGTTGGGTCAAACACCTGCTGCAAACAGACAGGCTCTTCTTTGCCATCGGTTCTTTTCGAGTGGTCCTCTACGATGACCGTGCCGACTCTCCAACATATCAAAAGTTGAATGTCTTGTACTTCAGCGACCGCAAACGCGGCCTCGTGCGCATTCCGCCCGGTGTGTTCCACGCGGTGCAGAATGTGGGAAATGCGGACGCCAGCTTTATCAACAATCCCACCCGCGCTTATAACCATGAACAGCCGGACAAATACCGGCTGCCTCTGGATACACCGCTGATCCCTTTCAATTTTGCTCCGACACTTGGCGGTTAGTCTGCCGCCCTCAGCGCCGCCCGTGATTAAAGTCCACGGGCTTGTTCACCGTTTTGGCACCCATGTTATGGTCGATCAATGCATTCTTGCAGCTCGGATCCACAATGATCACGGCGGCCTTGTTTTGAAACGTGTTGCCGGAGAACTGCAGGTCGTGGCCGTTGGGGGCAAAGGTCACGGCTTCTTCAGGCGCTGAGTCGCCGAGGATGAAGATGTTGTCCCGCACAATCACAGGTCCGTAGCTGGCACCAGGCTCATAAATGGTGAAGTAGAGTTCGGGGAACTCCCCCGGCTTCGCAGTGCGGTAGGCGATGCGTCCCCGCCGCATGTCCGCCTCGTTTTTCGTGGTGTTGTTCACAAAGACATTGCCCGTCATGATGAAGTTCACCGGCTGGTTGATCCACGCGCCGCGTCCCCCATTGCGAAAGGTGTTTCCGGTCATCGTTACGTCGGTGCAGCTCTTTTCCACGCTGATCACCCGCGAGCCATTGGTGCCATCCACGAGATTGCCGGTGATCGTGGCATTCTGGCAGTACTCCGCCAGAAAGAAGGCTCCCATGCGGCTGCCGAGGATGTGATTGCTGGCAAAGATGACGTTTCGGCAGCGCTGGATGTGCATCGTGTCTCCGATGGCGCTGAGCTGGCATCCGGTGACGCGCACATCCAGTGCTCCCACGATGTCAAAGGCTCCCTTGCCCGGGCCGCTTCCAGTCGGGGCATAGGCTCCCAGGTAGGTGCCGCTGAGGTTGAATGCCAGCATTCCGCTGCCTTCATTCTCAAAGCGAATCGGTTTGCCCTTCGGCTGGTCAGCGACCTTGATGTGTTGCGGGGTGGATTCGACAACGAAGTACTGCCGGCCACGCACAATGTTTTTTGGCAGGTTAGCCCCCATGAAAGTGAGCGCTTCTTTGGGCTCATCCGTTTCGCTCACGGCAAGCGGCCGTGTGGTGTTGTCAAACTTCACCAGATCTCCGCTGAAGTTCGCTTCGCGCATCAGGTCGGTGCGGAAGTATTTCCTGGCCCGCTCCACCTCCCAGGCTTCGTAGGACTCGGGAAAGGTCATGATCTGCCAGAGGTGGCCGTAGTCCCACATGAACTTTCCGCTGCGCAGCAGCGTGCAGCTTTCCACCGCCACGCGCTCGGCATAGGCCTTCACCTCGCTCTCACTGCTTTTGCCGATCAGTCCTTGCACGCCCAGCACGGCTCCGGCCATGCCGTTGGACTTCACCTCACGGAAGAGAATGTCATGCGTGCCGCCTGCTTTGGTGGTGGTGATCTCAATGCCCTTGGTGTTCGCATTAGGCTCCCACAGGTTTTCTTTCTGCGCGGGATCAAACACATGCCCCACAAACTCCCCTCCATGCCACGTGAAGTGCGCAATGTCCTCCCCTGCAAACACAACCACGCGCGCCTTGTCTGGCAACGTTTCAGGTAGAATGAACCGCGCCCCATGAGCTAGCACCGTCATGTTTGAAGCCAGCGGCAGCGGCTTGGTGCCGTCGAGATGGTAATCCCCTGCCGGTATCGTCACCACGCCGCCTTTCGCCAGCAGTTCGGCGAGTTTTGCCGAATCATCAGCGAAGGTGGCGGCTGTCAGCAGCAGGAGGCAGAGAAAAGGCTTCATGGGAAAAGCATAACGATGCCCATGGAGCGATCTCCATCATAAAATGAATCCTGCCCGCCACGCCTATTTCTTCACCTTCTGCACTGGCGTGCTGGGCAGGGAGGAAACATCCAGCGTGAAGGCCTTTGCTGGCTGTTTGCCGAGTAGCTGAAGGTCAAACCATTCGCTCATGCGCTCAGTGTCCTGCGGCATTTCCTGCCAGCCACCATGGCCGGCGCCCTGGCGGACGACCAGTTCACACACCACGCCTTCTTCATGGCAGCGCTTCAGGAAGCGCTGCGACTGTGTGATGGACACCTGCGGATCGGCATCACCATGTACGATGAAAATGGGGGGCTGCCCTTTGTGCACCCAGTAGATCGGGGACAGTTCACGTCCCAGTGCTGCGCGGCCTTCTTCAGTGGCCGCTTTCGGGCCGAAAGCGCCCGCATATGCCGCCAGTTTGCCGATTCCCACAGCATTGTCACCGGGCTCAAACCAGTTCAGGTAGTCGGTGGGCGGGTAGAAGCACGCCACGGCATTCACGGCGCTGCTTTCACGGTCCACTGGATCTGCTGCTTTGGGATCTCCGGGGCCTCCGCGTGTGGCCAGCATCAGGCTGAGGTGCCCGCCAGCGCTGCCTCCCGTGACACCGAGTTTCTGCGGATCCACACCGTAGTCTGCCGCATGGGCGCGCACAAAGCGCACCGCCCGGTTCAGGTCTGCCACGATCTCCTCCACCTGAAAGCGCGGCTGCGTGCCGTGCACGACCACAAACGTGGTGTAGCCGGCCTTCGGCCAGCCTCCGTCGCTGATGCCATTGTGGTTCGATTTCCATCCGCCGCTGATGATCTTGATGATGCCCGCCCCATTGGGATTGGCGGGCTTGAAGACATCCATCGTCAGCGCCACGCCATCATGCTTGGTGTAGATGACATCGCGGATGCGCTCCGGGTCCTGTGCGTGCAATGACGTGCTCAGCAGGACAAGGCAGGTGTAAAGAAGGCGTTTCATGGTTGGATGAAGAGGTGTGCCTTACTTTTCAAAGCTCGCAATCGACTTCACGACTTCATCTTTAAAAGCAGGCCTCATGATGCAGGTGATGTGCCCCGCCCCGGCGATCTTCGTCACCGGCCAGTCCGGGCGGATACGCGCCAGGGGTGCCACGTACATTCTGTCCACCGGATCGCTGTCGCCCACGATGATGGCGGCGGGTATTTTGAGCGCTTTTACCTCGGATTCAGTGACAGCAAGGCGGGCCATGCCCTTCATGCACGCGGAGCCGCTGCTGCCACCGAGGAGCCTCTGGCGCACGGGTATGTGCTCCCAAAACCCCTGCAAGGCGCTGCCATCCTGCAGCCAGCCCATGCCGCAAAGCAGCAGGCTCTGCACACGTTCGGGATGCAGCACCGCTGTCTTCAGCGCGATCATGCCTCCCATGGAATAGCCCACGATATGCGCTTTCCGAAGATCGAGCTGGTTGAGCAGCTCGATCACATCCTCAGCCATTGCTTCTCCATACGCTGCATCGGTTCCCGGCTTGTCCGACTTCCCATGCCCCCGGCAGTCCATGGCGATGACACGATGCGTCTTCGCCAGCTCCGCCGTGATACCCGGCATGGTCCAGTTCATGGCCCCGCTGGAATGCAGGCCGTGGATTAAAACCACCGGCGTCCCGCTGCCTTCAGCGGTGTAGAAAATTTTGACACCGGCCGAAGTGAACTCATCAGCCCGCGTGACGGCTGTGAGAAAAAACAGGCAGATCAAACTGAGGCAGGACTTCATGCGCTGGAATAAGAATGAAAAACGTAGCCGGGCGGTTTCACCTTTTTTCACGCAGCATCCAGCGGTTCTGGATCTGATCCGTCTCCTGACTGTTGATGAGCCAGTTCAGCAGTCGCGTGCGCATATCAAATTCCACATCCCGCATGTCTGGCTTTCCGGCCAGATTTCTGGTCTCCAGCGGATCGGCCTGGAGGTCGTAGAGCTCTGCATAGCCTTCGGGGTAGTAGCAGTACTTCCAGCGTTCCGTGCGCACCATCTTGGCGTCGGGGTGGCGGATGCCGCCCACTCCCCGTCCCTTTTCAAACGGCATCTCTGTTTTGCCTCCGGTGATGACCTCCGGAATGATGTTTTCGCTGAAGACCTCCCGGTGGGGATCATAGCTGCGCCCCATGTCAGCAATCAGCGGGGCAAAGCTGCGTCCTTGTACCTCCCTCGGCTCCGGCAAGCTGGCAAACTCCAGCAGCGTCGGCAGCAGATCCACCGTCTCGATCAGGTTGTCATATCGTGCGCTCTTGATGCGGCCCGGCAGGCTGATCATGAAAGGCACGCGCACCGATGGATCAAAGAAGCAGTTCTTGTCCGTGATGGCATGCTCAAAGAGCTGGTCGCCGTGATCTGAGCTGAAAACGATGAGGGTGTTGGCGGCTTTGCCAGAGGCTTCCAGTGCATCCAGCAGCAGGCCGATTTCGTGATCCACATGGCTGATGGTGCCATAGTAGCTGCGGTAAGCCCATTCGAGGCGTTCACGGTTCAGCTTGGGCTCGCCATTGCGCAGGGCCAGCTTTTGCACCGGCAGCGGCATATGCTTCACTGTTTCCAGGCTGACTGTCTCGGGAATGGGGATCTCCACGTTGTCATACATGGAATCGTAAGGCGCCGCGACCTCATAAGGCGAATGCGGTTTCCAGAATGACACGTAGTGGAAAAAGGGTTGGTCATCTTTCGCCAGCTCCTTTAGCACGGCACGTGAGCGTTCACCAGTCCATGCAGTGTCCGAGTATTTCACATCAAGCACCGAATGGAACGGGTTTTTTCCAGGTTCGATATTCTTGGCCGTGGCCCTGTAGTATGCTTTTTGCTCTGGCTGAGCCTCGTGCAGCCACCGGACGTAATCCGACCACAGATCGGTGATGGCGGATCCGTCATGCAGCTCTGCGGAATCAAAACCTGTGCGCAGTGCCTCTTCTTTGTGGGGCGGGTAGTAGTGCAGCTTGCCGACGGCGGCAGTTCGGTAGCCGGCCTCCTTAAACCGTGCCTGCATCAGCACTTCGTTCCGGTTCAGTGGCGTGTAGTTCACGCGGTTCTTGTGGGAGTGCGCGTAGCGTCCTGTGAAAAAGCTGATGCGCGAGGGCACGCAAACAGGTGAAGAGACAAACGCATGGGTGAAGTTGGCGCCGCGTGCCGCCAGCCGGTCCAGATTGGGTGTTTTGATCAGCTTGTTGCCATTCGCCGCGATGCAATCCCAGCGGTGCTGATCGGTCATGATGAACAAAATGTTTGGCCGGCTGGTGTTTTTCCCTCCCGCCTCGTCCTGCTGCGCCAAGGCTTCGCTGGCAAACACTGAGAGCATGCCAAGGATCAAGTGAAATGGCTGGGGCATGAGCATGAGGGTAATGGGGTGTCGATGGCAGAAATAGGAGGCTTTTAAACGTGAGACAGCGCCTCCTGCACCGCAGCCGATGTGGGAATCGATGCCCTGCCGCCAGCCTTGCGCACGGAAAGCGAGGCCGCCATCGAAGCCTGGCGCAGTGCCTCGTTCAGCGACATGCCTCTTGAGATCGCAAACGCAAAGGCCCCGTGGAAAATGTCTCCCGCGGCCGTGGTGTCGATGGCTGTGGCCGGAAATGCAGGCATCTCGTTGAATCCATCGCCTGCATCAAAGATCAGGCCTCGTTCCCCGAGGGTGACGATGGTGCTGGTGCCGAACTGCTTGCGGATTCGGGAAAGGCACTCGCGGCGATGCTCTTCACTTTGCATGCTTTTCATGCCGGTGGCTTGCAGGGCAAAGCGCTCCGATGCAGCCAGGAAATGAACTTCGCCCGCGAGAACGGCCGTGCCTTCGCGCCATGATCCTGCATCGAGAATGCTAATGGCGTCAGGAAACGCCTGCATGGCTGCCTTGGAGGCCTCAAGCTCATGTCCGTCGAACAAAAGCACTCGTGGCGACAGCGGCTTCAGCACCTTGCCATTAAGCGACAGCGGAGCTGCCGGTGCCTTTCGATTGATAATCGTTCGGCTGCCATTTTGCCGGTTGATCAGAATCACCGACAGCGGCGTCGTATGTCCGGGACGCATCTCCAGCAGAGAGACATCGGTGCCTGCTGCATTGAACTCTTCTCTGATGCGTCGGCCATGGGGATCATCCCCAACCAGGCCGGCAAAACCTGCTCGGAGACCCCACGCTGAAAGCAGCCATGCCGCATTCGCCGCCGGCCCGCCACAGGCTTCGAGGGACGCACGAGTCTCGCACTTGCTGTTTTCCAGAGGATATTCATCCACGAAAAAGCTCACATCACAGGCCGCATGGCCTACGCATAAAACATCCAGAGGCATGGCGTTCAGTTTCGTTGCATCAGGGCTTCTTGCCAGGGTGATCAAAAGTTTTTAACAGCACCTCATCGGGGCCGAGTCCAAATTCTGCGCGCAGCTTTTGCTCGGCGCTGGCATTGCGCTTCAGCTGCTCCTCCACGGTCCGGGGATCTTCGGGAATGGCACCCTGGTCGCGGGTGTCGGCTATCCACGTGTCGAGCTGCTGGCGCAGACGTTTAATCGTGGCCTCATGCTTAGCGGCATCGGCGAGATTGTGCAGTTCAAAGGGATCGTTCTGCAGATCGTAAAGCTCCTCAGCTGGCCGGCTCGGTGCCATGAATTTGGACTGATCGGCATTGAGCTTTCCTTCAGTATAAAGCTGCCGCATGCGATTGTAGGACGGATTTGTCAGCTCGGCGTAGGCCATGCGCTGCAGGTAGGGGCGCTGGGGCTCGTAATTGCGCACGAGCTTGAATCGTGAGTCGCGCACGGTGCGCACACGATCCAGGGTGTCGTCTATCCGGTCGCGGGCTCCAAAAACAAACTCACGCTTTTTCGTGCCCGGGCCGAAGAAAGGCGCGCCATCCAGTCCTGCGGCATTGACGCCGGCTAGAGACAGGGAGGTGGCGGTGACGTCCAGCAGGGAGACAAGGTCTTCGCTGGTGCTGCCAGGTTTTAGCAAGGCTGGCCAGCGCACCATCAGCGGAACCTCAAAGCCCTGTTCCGTGGGGAAGTATTTGCCGCGGAAATCCTCCCGGCCGTGGTCAGAGAAAAAGAACACCACGGTGTTTTCCCGCAGGCCTTCGCGGTCCAGCAGACGCAGCAGAGCACCGACTTCTTCATCCAGTACGGCGACTTCGTCGAGATACGCGGCCCAGTCGGAGCGGATGATGGGATCATCAGCAAGGTAAGGCGGGAGTTTGATCTTGGCAGGATCGGTCGGATTTTTCGCGGCTCGGTAGTAAGGGCGATGCGTTTCATGGAGGTTCACCTGCGCATAAAAGGGCTGGTGAGACTTCAGGTCGTTCCATCTGGCGCTGTTGAAAGCCTTCCCATCATCGAAGAAGTTCCAGTCGGTTTTGCCCGCGCCGTTGAAGCCGAGTTCCGGAGGCAGAGCACGCACATTGGCCGTGAAGTAGCCTGCTTCGCGCAGCCGCTCTGTGATCAGCCGAACGTCCGCCGGACGCGCAAATTCACGCGTGCGGTGGCTGCGGTGATTGTGCGCCCCGATGCGCGTCTGGTAGAGACCCGTCATGAAAGCCGACCGTGAAGTGGAGCACACCGGACCGGTGGCAAAGGCGTTGCGATACAAGCACGATTCCGATGTCAGGCGGTCAATGTTGGGCGTGCGCGCTGCCTCGACACCATAGCAGCCAAAATCCTTGCACGCGTCTTCGGCGATGATCCAGAGAATGTTCGGTTTTGCAGTCTCCGCCGCAGCAGCGAGCGTGGCAGCTCCGGCAAGCAGGACTCCGAAAAGCATGGGCAGCAGTTTCATGGCGGATCATTGGGCAACGTTGCCACTTGCTCCTACTTTCCGCCTTTTCCAAACGCAGCCACCGCCGCCTTCATGAAACCACCATACATGACCTTCTGCTCCTCGCCGGTCATGTCAAAGCGCTCCACCAGGATCACCATCGCGATCTCGTGGGTGGGGTCGATCCACATGGCGGTCCGGCGTGCACCCCGATGACCGAAGCTGCCGGCACTGGGGCCTTCCTCATCTGTGAGCTTGATCGAAAATCCCACGCCATACGCCGAGTCTGGGCTCACTCGAACATCGCCGGTTTGAATGGATGCCATCTGTTTCACAGCCTGCTCGGAGAGGTAGCGTCTGCCTTCCAGCGTGCCGCGATTGAGCAGCATGCGGCAGAAGGCGCCGATGTCTGCTGCCGTGGAGAAAAGGCCGCCAGCAGGCTCTCCATAGCGTTTGGCGTAGTTGAAGGCGATGCCTGCCCCCATGTCGGCCGTCACTGCGCGTGGCACGTGCACGCCTTCGCTCCATTTGTCGATGATGCGCTGTTCGGCATCCTTGTCCTGCTTGATCTCCTCCAGGCCCTTTTTGTCGGCGGTAAAGCGTGCTGTGTGGGCCAGTCGTGCTGCCTGCTCTTCATTCGGCCAGAAGGTGGTGTCCTTCATGCCCAGCGGCTCAAACAGCCGCTTCTGCATGAAATCCATGTAACTCATGCCGCTTACCACCTCGATGATGCGACCGCCGGTGTTGATGCCGCAGTTGTTGTACTCATACTTGGTGCCCGGCTCTTGCCGCAGTGGAAACCGTGCATACAGCGCCACGTTTTCCTTCAGCGACTGCGTCTGCTTGAGGCTTTTCTCATTCGCCAGCACCATGCCGCTCGTGTGGCACATCACCTCGCGTACTGTGATCGGGTGTTTGGGCGTGTGCAGGATGCCATCGGCATCCTTGATTTTCTGGTCTTTGAACTCTGGAAGAAACTTTTCCACCGGATCGTCCAGGTTCACCTTGCCTTCATCCACCAGCATCATCAGGGCCGTGCCTGTGAGGGACTTGCTCATCGAGGCGATCCAAAACATCGCATTTTCGCGTATGGGCGTCTTGCCTGCCAGGCTGGCATAGCCTGCGGTCTGGATGTCCAGCGCCTTGTCCTTGCCAGTGACCAGCGTCACCACTCCAGGAGCGATGTGCTTGTCCACCAGGGACTGCGCCACGGCCTTGATTGGGCTGGGGCTCGTTTCTCCATGCGACAGCAGAGCGAAAACGTGGAAACTTAGAGCAGCAAGACGCTTCATGGAGATGTTTTATGGTGAGGTGACGGAGCTGTCTGCCATGCCGCTTTTATACGCGATGGCCCGCACCCTGATGCCCGGCTGCACACTGATGGCACCGCAATACACATAGCCTCGGGTGCGTGTCGGTGTGGTGCCATCCAGCGTGTAGCGGAACCACGCCCCTGGTGTTGAAGACTTGAGCGTGATGATTTTGCCATCATTGCTGAACTCCGGCTTCCCGCAGGGTTCCGTACCCTCCTCATACAGACCGCAGTCAGGATAATTCTTCACCACATCCCAGGCGAGTCTTTCGATGGCACGCGCCTGCTCCGGGGTGAAGGTGGTCTCGATGGGAAGAGTCTTGCCCTCAGGCGCTTCACGGTAAAAGGCGGAATACCAGGTGAGATCCACCAGATACGCGCCATTCGCCGAATTGTGGATCGGCCCTGCTGCAGGATGCACCTGGTCATTGAACAGCAGCGGATAGAAGGAACCAGGCTTCACACCGGGAAACTTACCTTGGTCGATCATGTTTTTGATCCAGCCCATCGCCAGCGCGCTGGGGATGATGTGCGCGGTTTTTCCATCGGCGATCTGTGGATTCAGCCGATGCTGCAATTCTTCCACATAGAGCAGCATGGCGCTCATGGATTCCTCCCAGGTCAGCGCCGGAAAGGTTTTCTTCATCTGGTAGCTCGGCACGGTGCCCGCATCACTGGGGCGTGCGCGCTTCATCTCAACCCACTCGCAGTAGAGCCACGGCTGCAGATCGGGTGATTTTTCGCGAAATTTGCGGATGAAGCTGATCTCGGCGGCAATTTCCTTGTCCAGATCATAATCACGCGGCTGCAGCGTGATCAGGTCCACCTTGCCGATCTTGTTCCAGTATTCGTCCCATGTCGCAGTGCCGCGCTTCTGCGACTGCATTTCCTTGGCATTGGCCAGCTTGTCATTTTTGTACTCACCCGTCGCCACGGCCCAGTTCTCGCGCGTCAGCGCACCAGGGCGCAAAAACGACTCCTGTCGGTGAGCATAGCCAGCCGTGCGTGCATAGCGCCAGAAGCCACCACAGGTGCCGGTCAGGCTGTTGCCGATATGTGCGGTGAAAAGCCCCGGCTTCGCCTGCCCCTTCAGCAGATACGTCACTGGCACCTCCAGGCTCGGCGCTGCGCGATCCTGATCTATCGTCACAGCCGTGATCGTGGTGTTCTTGTCCACATGGATCGGCTGGGTGTAGGTCTCACCGTGTTTGGCCGTGGGTGTGCTGCCATCCAGCGTGTAGCGAATGACGGCATCACGTGGACCGCTCAGCTTGATGTCGGTCGGTTGATCCAGATCGTTCCCTGCCGGATTAAATGCGGGCCTGTTGGGAGTGGCGGTGGCAAACAGATCAAAACCGATCGCGCTGTAGTTCACAGCGTCTTTGCCTTCCACAAAAGGAGTGAAGATTGCCCCTTTGTTTTCACCACCCGCGAGCAGCCGGTCTCCCGCATACACTTCCACCTTGCCCATCTTGGGGGTTGCACCCGTCGGCATTGAAAGGCGTAACCAACGGTAGAGTTTCGCGTTCTCAAATTTCACCTCCGTCCAGCTTTTCGCGGCCACCGCATTGATCGTGGTCAGTGTCACATATCCTTCCGTGCGGGAAGTGTTCGAGCCCTCCAGCCTGGCTCCCATCATGGTCTGCTCCGTGCCGGGCTGTGGCTCAAAGCGCAGGCGGTTGCAGGCTGGGAGAGACTTTTCAGCCCCATGCAATGGCATGGCCGAAAGTGCGGTCAGCCACAGAGACACAAGCAGGGACATTCCTCCCAGAGGATGGGTTGGGTTCGTTTTCATAAGCGAGACAGGTTGCGATGAAGCGCGCCTACTGCGGCCAGTACTGGGCGATCTTTTTCTTCAGAAACTCCACACTGCGCGCGAGCTGCTCCATGCCATCCACGCCGTCTTCGATGCTGATCCAGCCGTTGAAGCCCTTGCTCTTCAGTTCAGAGAAAATGGCGTCATAATCGTTGAGACCTTTGCCGATCTCGCCGTGGCGCAGCCGCTTGGCGTAGCCCATGGCGCCGCCTTCCTCCTTGCGCAGGTCTTCGATGGTTCCTTCCGCCAGATAACGGTCGCTGGCATGCATCGTCACCACACGGTGGGAGACACGCTTCAGCAGCTCCACCGGGTCTTCTCCTGCCAGGTAGGTGTTGGAGGGGTCGTAGTTGACGCCAAAGTTCGGATGGTTCACCGCATCCACCAGCTTGCAGAAAACATCCATCTTCTGCGCAAATTCGGGATACTCCCAGAAATCGTCCTTGTAGTGGTTCTCAATGATCAGCGTGATGCCGCGCTCCTGAGCATAGGGCAGGCAGGCGTAGATGGAATCCGCCGCCAGCTTCACCCCTTCATCGATCGAGAGCTCCGGACGGCGCTGCCCGCTGAGCACGCGGCAGTACGAGCCGCCAAGCGTATGCGTCATGTCAATCCAGCGCTTCTGTTTGGCGATCTCCTTTTCGCGGAAGGCTGCGTCCGGATGCGTGAAATCCGGGGAGCAGCACATCATCGGGATCACCCGGCCCGTATCTTCCACTTCCTTCCGGAAGCGCGGCCAGTTGTTCTCATCGGCCATTTCCAGGAATCCGGCATACCATTCCAGGCCCTGCACATCGAGCTTGGAGGCGAGCTGGATCCATTCGGAGACGGTCATGGTTCCTTCTTTGCAGAGGGCCTGCATGAAGGCTTTGGGGAAGGCGGCGAGCTTGGGCATGTTGGGGGTGTTATTTGGAGGGAATGGTGGTGGTGTCTTTTGGCGGATTGCGGCCGATGAAGGGGTGCTGCTCAAGGTCAAAGACTTGGCCGCTGATCGGGCCGCACTCGTCGGCCAGCAGCCACGCGGCGCACGCAGCGATCTCATCGGGCCACAGGATGCGTCCTGCGGGGGCATAGACCTTGGGCAGGTCGGCATACCAGTCTTCGCGCAGACCGTGCTCGCGTTTGCGCTTGGCTTCGTTTTCCGTCAGCACCCAGCCGGGGTTGATCTGGTTCACGCGCACGCCGTTTTCACGCATCAGGGTGTCGCCCAGATTGCGGGTCAGCGTCATGAGCGCGCCTTTGCTCACGCTGTAGGGCATCAGGTTGGGCTCGCCGCTGTAGGCGTTCACGCTGCCGATGTTGATGATGCTGCCATGCGTTGCGCTCAGGTGCGGCAATGCAGCACGGATGATCAGATAAGGCACCACGCAGTTGATCTCCAGCATGCGGCGGAACCACGCACCGTCAGTGGTCTGGATGTTGCCCGTGCCCACCTGCGCGGCGTTGTTCACCACAGCATCCAGTTTGCCAAAGGCTTTCACGGCGGCATCCACCAGAAGCTGCGGGGCGGCCTCATCTGCCAGATCTTTGATCACCAGGGTGGCATTTTCTGCGCCGAGCTCTGCGACGGTCTGCTCTCCCAGATCCTGCTCCAGGCCATGGATGACGACGCGGGCTCCTTCGGCAACGCAGCGTTTGGCGATGGCTTTGCCGATGCCGGTGACACTGCCAGTGACGATGATGACTTTGTTTTGAAGACGGGACATGTTGTTTTAAGAATCAGTAAAAGGACCGGCATTCTGCCGGGAGAGGGCTTCGCGCACACGCTGACCATTCAGCGAGGCCACGGCGGTTTTCTCGGTCAAACTCATGGCCGCAGCGCATCCCGCCGCCTCGCCCAGCGCCATGGCGGTCACAGTCACCCGGGTGGAGGCATGCGCACCGCGTGTGGCACTGTGGCAGCGGCCTGCCACGAGGAGATTTTCGATCTTTTGCGGCACCAGAGAGCGGTAGGGAATGTCGTACGGTCCGGGCTGCACCTTCTCCGGGTTGAAGTCGTTTGCGCTGCCCACCACAGTTTTATTGGGGTGCAGATCCAGGTACCAGCAGCCGGTGGCGATGGCATCGTCAAACCGGCGGCCCTGCATGACTTCCTTTTCATTCAGCACGTGCTGGCCGATCAAGCGGCGCGACTCACGCACACCGATCCATGGGTAGGCTTCGAGGAAATAGGAGTCCGCAAAGGCGGGGATGTCCCGCTTCCACGCACGGTGCATCGCCAAGGCGTCGGCGCGGCCCTGCATCTCGGCACGGCTCAGGTCGGCGGCATCGGTTGGGTTCGCAGGCACGCGCACGCCATGGATGTAGATTTCGTCGTTCGCATACATGAACATCACGCCCGGGCCGTAGAAATGAGGTAGTTCGCCCAGTTCCTGCGCCTTCACCAGCGCGGCACGGCATAGCTTGCCGATATCCGGCACCTTCTGCACTTTTCCGATGCGGAAATGCAGCGTCAGAGGTTGCACTTCCGTGCTCTGCTCAGTCGGTGCACCCGCCCAGGCTGCCACATCGGCGTCGCCTGTACAGTCGATCACCACCTTCGGTTTGATGCGGACCAGACCATCTTTGTTGGCGATCACCACGGAGGTGATGCGGCCATTGGAGGACTCGGCATCGCAGGCGAAGGAATTAAACAGCACCGTCAGCCTGTCACCGCAGGCCTGCAGCTCGTGGTCCAGCAGCACCTTGAACTCAAAGGTGTTCGGGATCGTCGGATTATGCGGTTTGATCTCCTTCGCATCCGCCTTGCACACGCCCGTCTTGGCCAGCAGTTCCAGCGCGATGCCACGTACCACCACGCGATGCGTCTTGATGTCTGCGATGCCGTCAAAGTAGGGCAACCCCACGCTGGTGATGATGCCGCCTGCGAAGGGGGCTTTTTCCACCAGCAGCGTCTTCGCGCCATTGCGTGCCGCACTCAGCGCAGCAGCCGTGCCTGCGCAGCCTCCGCCGCACACCAGCACATCCGTCTCGATCTCTCGCATAGGTGCCTTGGCCGCCACCTGCTGTGCAGAGGCCACGGGAGCCGCCGCGACGACGGCAGACGCCTTCACAAAAGCACGCCTCGTATGGCGGTCACTGCTGGTTGGGCTGGGATTCATGACTTGGAGCATTAACGGAACTTCATCCGCCAGTTCCACGACAAAGTCTGTGTGAAATGCGCCAGGCTGCAAGGTTTTGCATCATCGCCATTTTCAGACGCAAAAACGCCGGGTCAGCTCCTGCCCCGGCGTTCGATGGATCAAAAACTGGTGAGTCCGCTTACTTTGCCACGCCCTTGATGCTGAAGTCGTCGTAAATCACGTCTACTTTATTGGTGGTGATACTCACTACCGTCTTGTGATCATGCGCCACGCCGGGGGACTGGAAGGTGCTGACGACCTTGCCGTCGATGCTGGTTTCGACCACATCGCCCTGGGTGCGCACGGTCAGTGTGTGCCACTCTTTGAGAGACACCGTGGTGGGTGACGATTTCGTCCACTTCTGCATGTTGGCCTTGTCCTCGGCGGTCAGCGTGGGCGGCACGGCCTTCTTGCGCGTGTAGATGTCGTTGCTGAAGGTCCCTGTCTTGGCATCGGCCACCACGACCGCCTTTGGATTCACCGAGATGCTGCAAATGTGCCCCGCGTGCGAGCCTTTGTAGTCCTTGTCATCCAGCCAGATGTTGAAGCCCTTGGCCTGATCACTGACCAGCTGAAACTTCACAGACACTTCCAGATCCGTCTCCGGTGCGATCCGGATCACATCCACAGCGTTGTGATCCGACTCCGGTGCCGTGATACCCACCAGCACTCCGCCTTTCACCACACTCGCGCTCTTGTAGTGGCCCCAGGCCTTGCCGAAGCCGTCGGTGGCGAAGTCGTCTGAGAAAATGACGCGCGGGTAATCTGCGGCCAATGCGGCAGTGGAGAGCAGGGCGAGGCAAAGAATGAATTTCATGGCAGGTGTGGGATGAGAGAAGCAAATACGGCGGACCGCCTCCCATCACACAAGCTATTTCACGAACTTCTTCACAAAATCGAGCACCGAGCGCGTGAAGGTCCATTCGCCGGTTTCCGGCAGGCATTTGGAAGGCGCGCTCACCCAGCTTTCGATCACGATCTGGTCCGGCCTGCCGTCCACGGCGGCGTAGTCATAGCCCTGCTGCATGATGGAGGTGTACCACGTGCTGTCGTCTGCCAGTCCGCGCTTCAGCATGCCGGGATAGCCGGAGGCCCAGTAGATGAGTGAAAAGGGCAGCTTTTTCTGACGGCAGTGGAGCTCCAGCTGCCGGACCTCCTTCCAGGAGCCTTTCTGCTGCACATTGAAGCGCAGCCAGTCCACATCCAGGCGGTAAAAATCCAGTCCCCGCACCTTCTTTTCCACAAGCTGCTGCTGCAGTCCTTCAATCCACGTCTTGTGCTCTTCGACGCTCGCAGAGGGGTAGGCCTCGATGTCGCCAATCAGCACGTCCGGGAAATGCTGGCGCACCAGCGCGATGTAGTTGGCCGTCTCCTTCATCGCATACTCATCGCTTTCATGGATTTGCTCGCGGGCACAGACCAGCGGCTCGTCCATGGCGATGGCGTAGAGATTCGCCCCCAGGCTTTGCAGCCTCTCCCAGTTCTTGCGCTCGGCATTGAAGCACGCTTCGCCGGTCTTGCCCCAGGGCTTCACCGCTCCCACCTCCATCGCCAGCCGCAGCTTCCACTCCTTCATCATGCCGAACCACTTGCGCAGTTCGTCATCGCTGAAGTGTCGCTGCAGGTTCAGGTCGGTGATGAAGAGCACATCAATGTGCGCTCTCGTTTCCTTCCATGCGTCCGGCTGCTCAAAAAGCTGCCGGAATGCCAGGCACTTGTCCTGCCCCGGCGGGCTGATCCAGACCGAGGGTTTGGGGGCTTGTGCCTGGGCAGCTGTCATGCAGCCACAGACAGCCAGCGCCAGAGCCGTCAGAAGTCGAATGCTCATGCGATTCAAGGAAAATGGAGGCAGTCAGATGATCAGACCGGGCGCAGCACGCTCTTCACGACTTCTCCCTTGTGCATCTTCTCAAAGGCTTCGTGCCATTCGGTCACGGGCCAGACGCCGCCGATGATGGGCTTCACGTCAAACTGGCCGCTGCTGAGCAGGGCGATCACGCGTTCCCAGATAGGCCAGTTGTGGCTGAAGCTTCCCTGAAGGGTGATGTTCTTCTGCACCAGCGGGTCGAGGTTGAAGCCGAGAGGCTGGGGGCCCCAGCCCACCTTGCTGATCCATCCGGCCGGGCGCACGATGTCGAGCGCGATTTTCAGCGTGATGCTCGCACCTGCAGCGTCAATCACTCCGTCGCAGCCCAGGCCGTCGCGGGCGGTGGCCCAGGGCTTGGCATCGCCGATGATGACTTCGCAGCCATACTGCTTCGCGATTTCCAGACGATGAGCATCCTGCGGCAGGCCCACGATGGCAACCTGTGCGCCGCAGAGGCGTGCCATGGCAGCGCAGAGAATGCCGATGGTGCCTGGGCCGAGCACGACAACGCGGTCGCCGGGCTCGATGCGGGCGTTTTTCACCACGGCGCTGTAGGCCACGCAGCAGGGCTCGGTGAGGCAGGCCTGCTCAAAGGGAAGCTGGTCCGGCACATGGTGCAGGATGCGGCTGGGCACACGCACATACTTCGTCATGGCGCCATTCACGCCGTAGCCGAAGCCCTTGCGGGTCGGGTCCAGATTGTAGAGCCCGCGCTTGGTCATCGGGTTGTTCGGGCTGATGATGGCGGCGGTTTCGGAGACCACGCGGTCGCCCACTTTCCAGCCTTCGACTTCCTTGCCCACTTCCACGATGCGTCCGCCGAACTCATGGCCGAGCACGACGGGGTAGTTCACCGGCCAGGAGTGGTCTGCGGTCCACTGGTGGAGGTCGGAGCCACAGACGCCCACATTGGCCACTTCGAGGAGCACGTCCTCGCTGCCGATGGTGGGTGTTTCGATTTCACGGACTTCGACGGAGCCTTTTTCAGGCGCGTAATTGACGACGGCGGCGGATTTCATGGGTTGGGAAAGAGGTGGAATTAGAAAGCAGGAACGTCCTGAGCATGCACGGCCTCGCAAATCATGCGCAGGGAGGCTTCGAGATTGCCGTCCGCCGTTTTGAAGGCGTCAGCGTCGATGGTGAGCGGAGCGCCGAGCACGACGAGCGGAGCGCCGTATTTGGGGCACTGGATGGCCTGCTCCAGGCTGAGACCTCCCACGGCCTGCACAGGGATTTTGACGGCGTTCACGACCTCGCGCAGCTGGTCCAGCGGGCTGGGCATGCGCTTGCCGGCGGCGGCGATGCCGCGGCGCTCGTCGTAGCCGATGTGATGGATCACGTAGTCGCAGCCGAGGTCTTCGAGCCACTTGGCGCCATCGACCATGTTCTCGGAGATCATGTTGTCTCCCATGACCTTGCAGCCGAAGTCCTTTCCGGCGTTCACCACGCATTTCACGGTTTCTGCGTGTGCGCGGGCCATGACCACGACGTGGGTGGCTCCGGCCTTGGCCATCATCTCGGCCTCCAGGTAGCCGCCGTCCATCGTCTTGAGGTCGGCGACGATCGGGGTGTTTGGGAAAGCCTTGCGCAGGGCGCGGACACCGTGCAGACCTTCAGCGAGGATGAGCGGAGTGCCGGCCTCCAGCCAATCCACTCCGGCGCGCATGGCTAGGGCGGCGGTTTCGAGCGCTTCGTCGATGTTCGTCAGGTCGAGGGAGATTTGAACGATGGGTTTCATGGGCGGTTGTGGGTGCAGATTAATGCAGAACCCTGCATCTGCGTCACGACAAAGATTATTTGAAATGCGACGGGCGGGCAGTTGCGCGCGGCTGGTGCTACGCCATGCTGTTTTCCTGTGACGACCCCCCGGCGATCTGATGCCCCTTTGAGACCCCGCGAGCGCACCAAGCGCCCTGCGACGGAAATAGCGCGCTGGCGGAAGCAGCGTGCTGCATGGATGGCTGCGCTGGAGCCCACGCTGCTGTTTCAGCGGCTGTTCGACCACATCCCGGGCGTGTATTTCTTTGCCAAAAACAAGGCCGGGCACCTGATGTTTGCCAGCGAGGGTCTGATGCAGCGCTACCAGATGCCGGATGATTCCGAGATCATCGGGAGGACGGACTTTGACTTGAACCCGGACACGATGGCGCAGGCCTATGTGGATGACGACAAGCGCCTCCTGGCGGGCAAGGCGGAGGTGATCGAACGGGTGGAGCTGTGGTGGGACTCCCAGGGCATCCCGGACTGGTTTCTGGTGACGAAGCTGCCGCTTTTTGACCGCAGGCGGAAAGTGCAGGGCGTGATGGGAACGCTGAGGCGTCCCGACGAAGCTGAGCGCAGGCTGCCGGTGTTTCAAACGGTGGCGCAGGCGGTGGAAATCATCCGGCATGACTATGCAAAGCCGCTCTTGATTGAAGATGTGGCCAAATCCTGCGGGCAGTCGCTACGACAGCTCCAAAGGCGGTTTCAGAGTGCGTTTGGCATCACGCCGCAGGAGTTTCTGATCAAGACGCGGGTGCTGGCAGCGGTGCAGCTGCTGGAGCGCACGACGATGACTGCCAGCGAGATCGCGCAGCAGTGCGGGTTTGTGGATGCGAGCAGCTTTACGCAGCACTTTCGCAAGCGCATGGGCGAGTCTCCGGCGGCGTACCGTCGTGCACGAAGATAAATCTCAGTGCAGCTCGTCGCACAAGGCCAGGGCCTTCAGCGCCTGGGCCGTGGCGATGTAGGTGATGTAATGGTAGTTTCCACGATAGAGCGAATGCATCCACCAGCGGCCTGAGACGCGCTGTTCGCGCTTGAGCCAGGTGATGGCGCGCTGGATGCGCACATCGCTGACGGGAATGTTGTTTTGACGCATCAAGATGACTGCAAAGGCTGTCATGTAGGCGTCGCTGTCCGGTTTGGCGGCATCTGGCAGGCTCTGGATGAGTTTGACGACGGTGTCGCTCATCTTGAAATGCCAGTCGCTGAGGGCTGACATGTCGCGCAGTGACCAGCCGCCATCGGCGTGCTGTTTGGACGAAAGCAGGGCCAGGGCGGAATCTCGCTGCGCCTGCGGAACAAGATCGGGCATGTAGTGTGCCAGCTGAAGACGCAGGATGCGATCGTAGTCGTTCTTTGGCTGTGCGGTGCGCAGCCATGCCTTCATTTTCTCGATGCGGGCGAGCAATTCCGCATCCTTCAGGCCGGAGAGCCAGCCGGGGGCGGCGGTGACGGCGCGTGCGGCCTGCAGGGTGAGCTCGAAGTCGGTGGTGATGTGGGGGATTTCGACCTCGCCATAGCTGACGAAGGAGCCATCGGCAGACTGGCGCATGAGCATCTCATGAAGGGAGCGTTCGGTGTGTGCGGAGAGTTTGCCGGTCACGTGGCGGTCCCATTCAGCGAGGCCGAGAGAGCGCCAGATGCTGGTCCAGGAGCCGCCGTAGTATTTGATGCCGTCCTTTTCCGTCTCTTTCTGCGGCTTGACCTCTGCAGGCACGGTTTTGACAAAGTCTGCCAGCACTTCCTCCAGAGGTTGGCCGAGCTGTCGGGAGAGGGCGGGGCGCTCGCTGAGGTAGGGGCCGGTGGTGTGGCAGTTGACGCAGGTTTTTTCACGCACCCAGCAGATGGCGCCATCATCGAGGTATTTGGCGGCAGCTTTGATCGTTTCTGGGCCGAAGGCCTTTACTTTGGGTTCATCGGCGGAGGGCAGGCTGACCTGGATTCCTGCGGTCTGATACTGAAATTCGGGCTTGGGGCGGGGCTTTGGAGCATCGACGGCAAATGCCGCCGGAGCGGCCAGCAGGAGGAAAAGGGCGTGCTTCATGCACGAGCCTGTACGCTGCGACTCTCGGCAATCAATCGCGCCAGGGAAACAGAGTCATCCTCATACAGCCATTTGCGCATGGCTGCGGCGATTTGCGGCCATTCGTGGTCAAGCATGGCAAACCAGGCGGTGTCGCGGTTTTCGCCCTTGATGATCATGTGCTGGCGGAAGATGCCTTCAAAGGTGAAGCCGAGGCGAAGGGCGGCGGCGCGGCTGGGGGCATTGCGTGCATCGCATTTCCATTCCATGCGGCGGTAGCCGAGCTGCTCGAAGCAATAACGCAGCAGCAGATAGCAGGATTCGGTGTTGGTCTTGGTGCGCTGTGCTGCCGGGGAATACCAGATGTTTCCCAGCTCTGCCACGCCGTGCTCGGCACGGATGCTCATGAGTGAGATGCTGCCGAGGGGCTGGCGGGTGCCGGTGGCGCGCACGGTGAAGGCGATGACATTGGGCGTGGCCTGCCATTCGCGGAGAAAGGCGGCCTGATCTTCGACATCGGCAAAAGGGCCGCGGGGCATGAAGCGCCACAGTTTGCGTGTGGTTTCATCGACATGCGAGATGGCGTGGAGTGCTGCCACGTCCGCAGCCACATCGAGCGGGGTGAGGGTGACAAAGCGGCCTTCGAAAATCTGGGGGGCGGGCTGGGGTTTCATGTCAGTTTTCTGGCTGAACAATGACGTCTGTCTTGATGGAATTGGCAATGAAGCACTGCTCATGGGCAAGATGATGCAGGTGCTCGACTTCGGCGGCAGAGGGGTGTTTTTCGCCGCCCCAGATGATTTTTGGGCGCAGGGAGATGCGGCTAATCCAAAGCACGCCGTGCTCATTTTGCGTCATGATGCCTTCTGCTGCGTCATCGTAGCTTTCAGGGAGGAAGCCGGCGTCGCATGCGACGTGGAGAAACCAGAGCATGTGGCAGCTGGAGACGGAGGCGACAAACAGCTCCTCGGGGTCGATGCCGGCGGGGTTGGACCACGGGGCGGGCACGATGTGCGGGGAGGGCGAGCCGGGCACGACGGCACCACCATCGAAATAGAGCGCATGTTCGCGCGAATAACGGCGGCTGAGGAAATCGGGACCCTGGTTTTTCCAGCGGATGGTGGCGGTGTAGGTGGACATCAGAGGCACTCCTTCATCATCTGGGCTGTCTCACGGTCGGTCTGATCGGTGCTTTTTTCGAGCATGGCGATGACTCCGGGCGCATCTTGTGGACGGTTTTGACTGAGTTTGAACTTGCCTTCGAGACGGGTGATTTCGATTTCGATGCCGACGATTCCCTTCATGAGGCCATCGCGAAATTCGGGCGGGAGCTTTCCATTCCAGCGGTTGGGGCGTCCGGTTTCGTAGAATTCAACGAGATCATGCAGCATTTGCACAAATCGGTCATGATCAGTAACGATGCGTGGAATGCCGTAGGCATGCACGGCGGTGTAGTTCCAGGTGGGGACGGCGGGCTGGGTGGTATACCAGGCCGGGGAGATGTAGGCGTGGGGGCCAGTGAAGACGACGAGGACCTCGGAACTGCCGAAATGACGCCACTGAGGGTTGGCGCGGGCCATGTGAGAAATGAGAGTGTTTTGTGTCGGATTCAGCAAAAAAGGCAGGTGGGTGGCCTGCGGCACGCCGCCCTCCTGTGACACGATCGTGGCAAAGCTGTGGCGCTGAATGAATGCGTGCAGGGTGCCGAGGTCGTCGATCTGAAAATGGGATGGGGTGTACATGGCCCTACTTTTTCTTTTCTGGCGGCGCGGGGAGGGGGGTGGTGTCGATGGTGACTTCGTCGCCACGGAGGGTTTTGCCGACGAAGAGTTTGGCCCGGGCGATGACTTCGGGATGGCTGACGGAGCCGTGGCCACCGTCGGTGATGGGTATGAGGAGGGATGGGACGCCGGCTTTCTGGAGTGCGGCGTGGATGGTTTCGGCGTTGAGGTAGGCGACGCGTTTGTCAGCGGTGCCGTGGAAGGTGATGAAGGGCGGGTCGTCCTTGGTGACATAGGTCACGGGAGAAGCAGCGACAGCTTCGGCGTGTTTTGCTTCATAGGTGCCGCCTAGGAGACCGGAGACGGCGGGGTCATCGACGATGGGTTTGCCTTCCTTGTCGAACATGAGGGCCTTGGTGAAGTCTTCGGGGCCGCAGAGGTTGACGACGCACTGGACGCGGCTGCTGAAGGAGGTGCTGGGGCCGAGATCGCCTTCGAGTTCTTTGACGTCGCCGCTGGTGCCGATGAGGGAGGAGAGATGGCCGCCTGCGGAGCTGCCCATGACGGCGATTTTGTCGGGGTCGAGATTGTATTCCTTGGCGTGGGCGCGGATCCAGCGGATGGCGGCTTTGCAGTCGTAGATCTGGGAGGGCCAGTGGGCTTCCTTGGTGAGGCGGTAGCCGACGGCGACTGCGGCGTAGTCGCCAGTGCGGGAGAACTGGATGGCGGCGGCGGCGTAACCGAGGCGGTCGCCATTGACCCAGCCACCACCGTGGATGAGGGCGACGACAGGGATGGGCTTGTCGGTGTTGCGCTTTTTGGGGAGGTAGAGATCGACCTTCTGCTTGGGGTTGTCGTTGCCGGCGTAGGGCAGGTCGAGGTGGAGTTCGACCTGGTCTTTTTCAGCTTTGCTGATGACGTTTTGTTTTTGGGCGCTGAGATCCTGGGCCCATGTGGATGAAGTGACGAGAAGCAGAAGCGGAAGGATGTGTTTCATGGTGGGCAGAGTACGGGGAAGGTGGCGAAAACTAACAGCGACGGTAAATCAGCATAGGCATGGTGAGAATGGTTTCCGGGTGGGAGCAGTCAAAGCCAAGTTTTTCCAGCACGCGCCGGGAACGCAGGTGATCGGGATGCACATCTGCGAACAGCGGTTCCACCGGGTGGTGTGTGTCAAACCATTCGAGCCAGGCACGGCCGACCTCGATGGCGTAACCCTGGCCCCAGCAAGATTTCGCCAGACGAAAGCCAAGCTCGATGCGCTGCCCGTCAGGAAGGTAAAACAAACCGCTGTCGCCGATGGGCTTGCCGGTGTCTCGATGAAGGATCAACCGCTTGCTGAAACCATGAAGTCTTTGATGTTCGCGGTATCGATGAATGCGGCGGCGCGAGTCTTCCAGCGTGAGGTCGGCGCCGCCGGGAATGAACTGCATGACCGAAGGGTCGGAGAACCAGTCGAAGGCATGCTCGGCATCCTCTTCCTCGAAAGGGCGCATGCGGGTGCGCTCGGTTTCGATCCAGTGATGGTTCGGGAGAGGCATGGGCCATCTCAACGACGTTTTGCGTCAAAAGCAACTCCCATGAACTCGCCACCCCCGTTGATACTCGACAAATCTGCGCCCCATAACGGGGTTGACGTGCTCGACAAAATTGTTTTTCATCAAGCAATTAGGCATCGCAACACTCATTCTTTTCGTCGCGGGGCGCTTTCTCATGTTGAGGCTTTTCCCGCCGTTCGAGCATCTGAAACCCTTTTAGCGCCATGAGCTTTCACCAAAAGCCCGCAAGGCCCAACCATACGCTGCAGCAATGAAGACCTACTTTACAGGAAAGTTTTCCGCCAGGCGTCCCATTACGATAATTGTCGGTTTAGTCCTGACGGTGGTTGGTGTTTGCTTCGCTGTCATGTGGGTGCCGCAGATGAACAAGCAACTGTCCCTGGCTCAAGTGATGGGCACGATCTGCGCCCTTCTTTTTATTCTCGTCTTTCTCGGCGGCGGCTGTTTTCTCCTGTATAAAATCGCAAAAAACCAGAAGACGGTCCTGATGATTACGTCTGACGGAGTTTCTTATGGGACGAAGCTGTATCGTTGGGAAGACATCACCGAAATCGGAATCATGGAAAAATACGCAAGACGGAAGGATCTCTACTGCGAGACGCGATTACATCCCTGCACAATCGAGCTTCTCCTCTCCCGAGGGTTGAGTTCTGAGCAGACTGCGGCGCTGTTTGGAGCGCTCCGCAGTGAGGTGGTTCCGCTCCACCCGCACCTTTGTTTGAGCGAAGACGACGCTGAGAAATCGCACTGCTAACAAACTGGCCGCACCGAATCCCGCGATCGCGTCGCAGTCGCCCACAGGTCCAACGTGGCCCGGCTTTTTTCGTTTGCCCCACTCAACACACCCAGCATGACGCAAGAAGTCTATCATACTGCGACATTCCATTATCGGCGTCTTCCCACATTGATCATGGGAATGGTGTGCGTTGCGTTCTCCTCCTTCTTTCTGATTCACCTTTTCCCGCCGTGGGTTGCCGCTTGGCATGATCCCAGCAAGCTGGTTCTTGGCCTGTTTCCAATCGGCGTCCTGAGTCTCTTCGCTTTTATCGGTGCCACGCTGATTCGATACTATCTGACTGATTTTCGCCTGGAGCTGCGGATCGATTCACAGGGAGTCCAGTATGGACGTCGCTTCTATCCCTGGACAGAAATTGGTTCGCTGTCTGGTCGGTGGAATCACGGGAGGTTCCAGTTACTTCTTCACCGGAGAGGGTTTATCGCACTGGATCGACATCTTCTGACTGACATCGCACTCACGGAGGATGAGTATGACCGCCTCATGGAGAGACTGAACGACGATATTTGGGACCTGTATCCACACCTTAGAATCGGATGAGCCTGGAAGCGCGCCATTAACGCGGGGTTGAGGGCGCGTGTCTAGTGTGCTGTCACGGAAGTTCCTTGCATCAAGCGATCGCAGTCGTGACACGAACGGGCCCGCGGCGGGATGTCGTGGCAGACGCTGCTGGTGAGCGCGGAGCGGGAAGAAGGCGCTGGGTTTGCTTCCCCGTCGGGAATGTCCATACCCAGGGTCGCCTCGCTCAGGCTCGGCTGACCCTGGGCTCAACTCCACAGCTCCGTTGGAGCTGGTGTGCAGCAGAGCGATGAGAAAAAGAAATCTTCAAAGTTCCTTACTTGTGTAAAAGATTTGTGTCGTAGGACACTAGACTGACTTGAAGAAGTAGATTTTGCTGTGTCCGTGCGAATCCCAGTCGGGGATCTGGCCGACGATTTTGAAGCCGTGGGACAGGTAGAACTGAGGGGCCTGATAGTCCATGGTATCGACATAGACATGCTTGCAGCCGCGCTCGATGGCGATGCGTTCGGCTTCAGCGAGGAGGGCGGAGCCGATGCCTTGGGAGCGCCATGAGGGGCTCACGGACATGATGGAGATGCGCAGCCAGGAGAGCTGGGTTTCGGCGAAGAGGCCGCCGATGACGGCAGCACCGGAATGAGCGAGGAGGGTGAGCGGGCGGGCGCCGTGCTGTGGATCGTGCAGCAAGGTCATGAACGCGGGATTGACGGCCCAGTTGTGCTCACGAAGCCACTGGCGGACGAGGTCGCAGCCGGGGGCTGTGGTGTCTGATGCGGTGGTGAGGCGCCAGGCGGTGTGGGAATCACTCATGACGACTGGTTCCGATAAACTTGCAGCAGATCGGTGACGAGGATGCCGTCGATGCGCATGCCTTCGTAGCAGGCGTTGGCGATGCTCATGTGGGAGCAGTTGGCGTTAGAGATGACGGCACTCGACAGATTCACGTCCTCCAAGTGTGCGGAGGACAGATTGACATCCACAAAGCGGGCTTCTGAGAGATTCACATCGTGGAATCTGGCGGAGCTGAGCCGGGTGTTGATGAATTCGGCGTTGCTGAGGTCAGCGTTTTCTGTTTTGAGGGGCATGGAGTCACTCGTGGGTTTTGGAGGTGGCGGGGCGATCTTAGCGCGGCGGGGTTCTTGACAGACGCTGCTGGTGGGCTTGGGATGTGGAGGTGTGCTGGGTTTGCTTCCCCGTTGTGCATGTCAATACCCAGGGTCGCCTCGCTTAGGCTCGGCTGACCCTGGGCTGCGATATGCCGCCCCTTTGGGGCTGAAAAGCAAATCGTAGCGAGTGTGTTCTTATTGTCGCAGGCCGCATTTACTGAGCGCGAGGGGGCACTGAATCATGGGGTGTGGGGTGGAGTGTCGTGGCCGTCGCGGAGCCAGCGATAGTCCATTTGTCTGGCTGTGGCGAGGGCGAGGGATTCTGACTGGAGGCGGGAGACGAGGTGGAGGGACATGTCGATGCCAGCGGAGATGCCTGCCGAGGTGATGATGGAGCCCTGATCGATCCAGCGGACATTTTCTTCGACGGTGACATTTGGAAACATGGATTTCATTGCGGCGATGTCCGACCAGTGAGTGGTGGCGTGTTTTCCGTCGAGAAGTCCGGCTTTGGCAAGGAGGAATGAGCCGGTGCAAACACCGGCAATGAGCTGCGCTTTTGCCGCTGTGGAGGTGATCCACTGAATGACAGTTTCTTTTTTGAGCTCTGCTGTGACGATGCCACCGGGGATGACGAGGAGATCGATGGCTGGGTGATCGGCGAAGGAGAAGGCGGGGGTGACGATGAAGTTGTTGCGGGCGCGGACGGGCGCGGTGGTTTCGCTGACCATGAAGACATTGAAGGGAGGCGATGAACCGGGTTCCAGGCGAGGTTTGACGCGGGAGGCGACGGAGAAGACTTCGAACGGGCCGCCGAGGTCGAGGACTTCGATGTCGTCGAAAGTGAAGATGCCTACGTTCATGGAAGTTTGGTGATGAACCACTCGACGGTGGCGGAGAGGGTGTGAGCGCCGGATTCGTCGTGGAGCTCGACGGTGATGCTGATGATGGCGCGGCCTTTGGCGGCGAGGTCGGCGCGGAGCTGGTCGAGTGCTTCGGGTGGTGTGGTGACGGTGGAGGTGAGGGAGCCGCGGGCGGGTTTGCGGAATTTGGATTCAAGGCGGCGGACGACGGGGATGACGCCGGAGTCGGGGCCGAGGGAGCGCAGGAGGAACTCGCCGCTGGTGGCTTCGGCGAGGGCGAGCTGGGCGCTGGCGTGGACGGTGCCGAGGTGGTTGAGGTATTGAGGGCCGGAGGGAAGGCGGAGGAGCTGCGCGGGGTCTGTGGCGGATTCGAGGCCGAGGAAGCGATTGAAGGGTAGCTCAGTGACGCTGTGGGTCATGGAGGGATGGGGGCAGGAGCTTATTCCAATTGAAACGACACGAGGATGGCTGAGTGCTCTGTGCCGCCCGAGGACGCGTAGAGGCGACGAGCCGGGAGGTTGCTTTCATCGGTGAGAACCCAGGATTCACGGCAGCCTAAAGTGCGGCCGTGGGCGAGGAGGGTTTGCATGAGCTGTTTTCCGATCCCGCAGCCTCGATAGGAAGAAGCGACGCCGACTTCATTGATCCAAAGTTCGGGCGGCTTGTCGGGATGTACGTAGTGAACTGCTGAAGCCATGCCGATGACCTGGCCTTCAAGCAGTGCGACAGCGAGATGATGCCGGGAGTCGGCTAAGAACTCTGCGAGCCAGCGCGGATGGATGGCGTGGTCAAACACCTCGGCTGCCACGTTCTCCAAAACAGCTGAGTCGGTTTGATCCAGCAGGCGGATGGTCACCGATGCATTCATGACAGGGCAGAGAATTGCCTTATCACTTGAGTGTTTGCAAGCGCTCCCACGCGGAGTCCACCCAGAAGAACTGGGAGTAGTAGAGGCGGCTGTAGTCGTAGTGGGCGATGACGCGCTCGACATCAGCGGCGCGGGATTTGAGGATGGCGGAGTCGGGTGCGAGGGTGACGACCCAGGCGGCGGCGGTGGGCTCGCGGACGAACTCGGTCTCCTTGCTGCGGCGGGGGGCGACTTTGAGGAAGTTTTTCAACTGAACGTGTGCGAGATCCTGTGCCTCCTGCTCGGTCTGCTGGGGTTTCCAGTCGGCATTCATGACGCGCCAGTTCATCTCGAAATGGGAGGTGTCGGCGTTGTCGAATTTTTCGGCCATGGGGAGGCTCTTGAAGGCGAGGTCGGCACTGGCCTGGAGGCCCTGGGCGTAGGCGGCGCGGATGGAGTCATCTTTTTCCATCTCCCAGAGGGCGCGCACGGCACCGACACAAGTGCAGGAGGTCCAGGTGTGGTAGCGGGCGTATTCGAAGACCATGCCGTGCTGGCAGATTTCGAGGCGAGTGCGGTTTTCCTTGCCACCGCGCTCGTGGAGAGAGGTGCGGTAGAGCTGGCCCCACTTGGCGTCGCCGGTGATCTGATAGAGGGCTTTGCAGGTGAAGAGGAGGCGGGGTGAGCTATCGAAGCTGAAGCCAGCGAAACTGCCGCGCTTGCCGAAGGGCTGCTCGGCGGGCATCTGCCATTTCATAGCGACGATGGCTTCGGCGGTTTCGACAAGGTGTTTGGCGATGCGTTGTTTTTCTTCTGCGGTGGCGAGAGCAGAGCTCCAGTAGCGCCAGAGACCGAGGAACCAGGGCAGGGTCTGGTCATTGGAGCCCATGGGGTAGTGGGATTTGCCGTCTGCGGCGACGCCGCGACCGACGAAGCCTTTGACGTCGCTGATGGAATTGAGGAGGAGGAGGCCTTCCATGAGCTTGCGAGCTTTGGCGGCATCTTCTGCGGAGCGGGTGCGCTGCCAGCGGAGGATGGCGGCGTCCATGTAGAGGCCATTGAACATGGCGCCGTTTTCGATGGGAGCCCACCAGCCGAGGGCGTTGGGTTTGCCCTCACGCAGTTCTTCAGCGGTGGGGAGGGAGACTGAGCCGTCGAGGTCGGCGAAGTCGATCATGATGCCGAATTTGTCGATGAAGCGGCGCCAGATTTCGGTGTGGGCCTGTGCTGCGGCGGTGGAGACGTCTGCGGCATGGAGAGGGCGCAGAGCGGATGCGGCGAGTGAGGAGACAATGAAGGTGCGACGTTTCATGTGCAGCATGGTGGATGGCTGAGGCTGGGTGATCAACCGTGCAAAAGGGAGACAGATGTGGGGCTGGGATGTGCGATTTTGCCGCAGAGGGGCGGAGAGGCAGAGGGAGCAGAGACGGGGATCGTGTGAGGATGCGATGGGGAGGATGAGGCTTTTTCTTTTTTTACCACAGAGTCCAATCTGAGGGGCACGGAGAGAGGGGACTGGGTGAGGCCTGAACGACTATCTGAGAGATGGGCCGTTTATTTTTGCGGGATGGAAAGGATCTGTGCGTCTTTGAGCAGGCGGGTGCGCAGGGCGGGGTAGCTGATTTGCTGGATGTCCTGGGAGTGATCGAGGGCGATGGAGGCGGCGGTGGCTGCAGACTGGGCGGCGATCATGAAGGTGAACTCGATGCGGTAAGCGCCGTAGGCGACGTAGCTGGAGGAGGGGCAGGTGGGCGAGAGGAGATTGGTGCATTCCGATGCGCGGGGCACGAGGCTGCGATAGGGAATGCCGCAGGGGATCCAGTCGGCGTCTTTGGATTCATTGAAGACTGCGCCTTCATTCCACACGCGGCCATCTTTGACGATGCGGCGGGCATGATGGAGATCTGGCGGCCACCAGATGAGGCCGACGCTGTCGGTGACTGGTTCGGGGCTGGCTTTGCGGACGTGGGCCTCGGTGAGGACGAAGTCGCCGACCATGCGGCGGCCATTGCGGATGTAGAAGATGCGGGGCCAGCCGTCGTTGTCGGTGAATTCGTCTTTGCAGCGGCCCCATGCGGACCAGGTGAGGCGCTGAGCCTCGGGGACGGCGGGATCGTGCGACATGAACCAATAGACGCCCTGGATGTAGTCGCGGCTGGTGCGGAGCATGAGCTCGCGCTCAGAGTAGGTGGCGACGGGGTAGCGATGGTTCCAGCCGGTGAAGTTGCCCGCGAGGGAGTGCCAGGAGCCGGGGTCGGTTTTGCCATTGGGGAGATTGGCTCCGGGTGGTGAGATGACGCCGCCCGCGGCGATGTAGCGGCGCTGAAGCTCGTAGTGAGCGGGATCGTATGCGGCGGGCTTTTCGATGGGGATGCGGTTGGCGGGGTTTTTGGTGAGGCAGAGGCGGAAGGCGTAGCCCTGGATGCTTTCGTCTGCGCTGCCGTGCTGACCGAGCGGCGAGTCCTGAACGCCGAAGATGAGGCCGCTGGCGGGGGAGCCGGGGGTGAGATAGGGATCGATGCGTTTATCCAGCTGGCCGTGGCGGGTGTCTGTGCGGATGCCGTTTTTGGTTTCGCCATACTTTGCATTGCCCTCGCGGCCAACGGCGAAGCTGATGCCTGCGAAGGCGAGGAGATCGCCCTCGTAGGTGGCGTCGATGAAGATGCGGGCGCGGACCTCGGCGCCGTTTTCAAAATGGAGGGCGGTGATGCGGGTGCCGGATTTGGTGACGCCGTCTTTTTCTTTGAGGCGATGGCCGCGCAGGACGGTGATGCGGGGGGATTCGCGGACCCAGTCGTCGAAAACGGATTCTGCGATGTGGGGTTCGAATCCCCAGAGGGATGAGTTTTTGAGGCGCTGCTGCACCATGGCGTCGAATTTGGCCTCGCGGTGGTAGCGTGCGCTGATGCGGCGGTAGAACTCGAGAGCGAGGCCGCCGATGGCGTGGCTGTTTTGGAACTCCTTGTGGTTGTCGATGTCGGTGCCGCCGAGGCCTTCGACGCTCATGCCGCCGAGGTGCTGGCCGGGCTCGACGAGGAGGACGGAGCGGCCTTCTTTGGATGCCTGCACGGCGGCGATGACGCCTGCGCTGGTGCCGCCGTAGATGCAGATGTCCGCCTCGGTGGCGGCTTGGAGCGGCAGTGCCAGAAGGGCTGCGAGGATGAGGAGGCGGCGTGTCATGGATGGACTATGAGAGGCGCGTGGGAGGGGATTTTGGACGGGGAATGGGGGAGGAGTTTGAAGTTTCAGGTTTCAAGTTTGAAGTTGAGGGGGCAGGGGGAGCAAGGGCGGGATGTGGTGAGGCGGAGATTTGTGTCACCGCTACGCGGTTCCACGGAATGGAAATCAACGTGGATGCGTGAACCGTGGGTTGGCACCCACGGCTATGGTTGTGTCACCGCTACGCGGTTCCAAACTGAGGTGGAGGTTTCCTTTGGAAACGGCTCTGTTATTTGAGCTGCTCGAGCTTGAGGTTGTCGATGAAGAAGGCGGTCTTGGTGGTGCCGAGGGAGCTGAAGAGGAGGTAGCCGGCGTTGGACCAGGCGGGTTTGCAGGCGAGGTCTGGGTAGGAGTGTTTGGTGCCATCCTGGCGGGTGAGCTCAAGGGACCACTTGCCTGCGGCGGTGGTGGCGGTGATGGAGACGCGGAACCATTCGCCTGCGGGGATTTTGATGAGCTGGACTTTGCCGTCTGTGCTGGCGGCGAGCTGGTCTTTCTGCCAGCGGAGGTAGGGGCCGTTGCCGAAGTCGCTGTTTTTGCCGCGTATTTCAAAGAACCAGTCGGCACCAGCTTGTGCCATGATGTCGAATTCGATGTGGAAGGTGCCGGCGTCCCAGGTGGTGGGGTAGATGTCGAGGACGGGATCGTAGCTGTGTTTGAGGTCGGGGGTGTCCTGGACTTTGAGGCTTCGTTTGGAGCCGGGGGTGAAGGGGGAGGAGGTTTCGTCGGTGACGCCGATGGATTCGCCTTTGTTTTCGTGGGTGTATTTGGCACCGCGAATGCCGAGGGTGCCGAGGGCGGAGTGCTCGAAGTTTTGATCGACCTTGTAGGGTGGGGCGGGCCAGGGTTTGGCGTCGGTGTCCCAGGTGGGGTAGTTGTGGCCCTGGGCGGCGAGGGTGCGCCATGAGGGGTCGTCTTTTTTCACACCGGCGAGGGTGAGGTCCCAGGGCTTGAAGCCGATTTTTGCGACGGGGGAGTTGGGCTTGAGACGGAAGTCGCGTGCGGCGATGTCTTCGAAGAGGGGATCGGCAAAGAGGCTTTCTTTGTCGCGGCCCATCTTGCGCCATTCTTCCCAGGTGAAGTTTGATTTGGTGAGGGTGGCGGGGATTTTGCCGTCGGTGGGCCAGTAGAGGTTTTTGCGGAAGACGAGGCTGTCTTTGGGGTCGCCGCGCTCGGTTTTGTCGAAGAACTTCCAGTTCCACTCGCCGCCATCAAGGAGCGGGGATGCGGGGTCCCAGACAACGATGTTGTTGGTGTAGCGGAAGCGGAGACGGGCTTCGTTGCGGGAGGCCTGGATCTGGGCGGTGTGGCCGAAGGCGAAGATGTTGTTCCGAACGGTGTTGAAGTAGCCGTAGTGCTGATGGAAGCCGGCGTTCCAAGTGTCGTGCACGAGGTTGTTTTCCATGAGGGTGTCGGCGCTGCCTTCGTCATTGTAGAGGCCCCAGCCGCCGTAGCGATGGCTGGCGACGTGGTGGACGTGATTGCCACGAATGATGGTGCCGGGGGAGGTGCCGAGGCCGTAGTAGCCGCCCATGTCGCTGAGGTAGGCCCAGCCGAGGTGGTGGATGTGATTGTTCTCCACGGTGGTCTCGCGGGAGGCGGTGTCGCCGTAGCCCCAATTCCACCCGGCGCTGACGCCGGTGTAGTAGAAGTCTGCGATGTCGCAGTGGCTGACGGTGCAGTGCTGGGTGTGGGTGAAGACGACGCCGCAGGCGCTGGGGTGGAGGCGGCCGCCGTGCTGGATGATGGAGTCTGAGATGGTGATGTGGTGATTGACGCGCTCGTCGGCGGGGCGTGCGATTTCGTCGACATAGACGCCGCCGCCGCCGAGGTCGTGCATGTGGCAGTGGGTGACGGTGGAGTCTGAGCAGCCGTTTTTAAACCAGATGGCGTGCAGGCCGGTGTGGGCGACTTCGCAGTGCGTGAAGTGAAGGCGGGTGCTGTTTTCGATCTCGATGCTGCCCTGGGTGGTGGTGGCGGCCTGGGTATCGTGCAGGCCTTCGGCGGGGTAGAGGTGATTGCTGTGCTGGAAGGAGATGCCTTCGAAGCTGACATCGTGTGCGCCTTTGATGGAGAGAAATTTGTCGACGACGGGGGCGATGACTTCGGCCTTGGTCATGTCTTCGCCGGGAAGAGGGAGATAGAGTACTTCGCCTCTGGCGCGGTCGAGGAACCACTCGCCGGGGGCATCGAGGGCGGCGCGGAAGTTTTCGACCCACCAGCGCTGGTCGGGCTCGAACTCGACGAAGGGATAGCGGGAGCGGCCTTTGATGCGGACGGCGAGGGTTTCGTCGTTGAGGTCTTTGATGCGGCACTGACCGACGGCCCAGGCGTGGGTGACGGTGAGGAGGACGTGGTCGCGCTCGGGCTGGGGGATGGATTTGAGGACGTCGTACTGCTCCTGCGCGATGGAGAAGGCGTGGAAGTTCATGTTCTCCATGAGGTCAGGGAACACGCCGGCGCCGACGGCCTCGGTGATGTGGTAGTAGCCTTTGTTGGGCGAACGGGCGAGGGTGGCGCGGCGGCCATTGATCCAGAGCTGCTCGAAGGTCCAGGCTTTGTCGGGAAGGGGGGCTTTCCAGAGGCCGCCGTCTGCTTTTTTCCAGCCGGTGATGGGCGTGCCGGCGGTGAAGGTGGAGTCTTTGCCGGACCATGTGACCTGGGAGTCCTCAGCGCCGAGGGTGAGGGGCTCGGCAAGAGGGTAGGTGCCGGGAGCTACGACGATGCGTGCGGGCTTGGGAGCAGAGCGGGCGGCATCGCGAGCGGCCTGAGGGGTGGAGATGGGGCCCGAGGGGGAGAGCTGGATGTCTGCGGCGAGGGAGAGGGAGGCGGCAGAGAAGAGGAGGGCGAGGATGCGGGGGAGCATGGGCACTTCTTCGCGCCAAGGGCGGAGAAGGGCAAGGGGACGGTGTGATTGTAAACTGGGAAGTGAGAACTGAAAATTGCTGGCTGACGGCGGCTATTTCAGAGCGGGCTGGCAGCCCGTGGCACGGGGATCAGAGGAGCATCTGGCGGACGGTGGTGGCGACGGGGTAGATCCAGGCGATTTCGTCGGGTGTGAGAGTGACGGGGGGGTAGAGGGGATTGAGACTGGAGAGGACGATGGAGTGGCCGTGGTCTGCGGTGCTGTAGATGCGGAAGAGGATGTCGCCGCCGAGGCTGTCGCTGAGGCGTGCGATGACGCGGTTGCCAGTGTGGGGGGCGGTGTTGGGATAAAGGATGGCGAGCTCGCCATCGTGATGCTGAGGGAGCATGGCGTCTCCTGCGAGGCGCATGGCGAAGGCATCCGGGTCGGTGACGCTGAAGGCGAAGTGCTCGGAGGCGGCAAAGGAGGCGAGGCCGGGGGCGGTGAGATCGCGTGCGGCAGGGATGGTGAGGACCGGCAGGGCGCTGATGCGGGGCATGGCGGATGCCGGAGCGGGAGGGACGGCGAGAGAAGGTGACTGAGGAGGAGTGGCAGCGGGGGACTCCAGCACAGTGGCAGGCTGTGCGGCTGGTGCGGCGGCGAGGGCTGCGACGGGAGTCTCGTGGATGGTGGCGGCGGTGCTGTCTGCGGTGCCATTGAGGACCTCGGCCTCGAGCTTTTCGATGAGCTTGATGACGGGAAGGGAGGCGTGGGCGCCGTTTTCGATCTTGGTGACGTACTGGCGGGAGACGCCGAGGCGCTGGGCGAGCTTTGGACGTGTGACGCCCATCCTGGCGCGCAGTGCGGCGACGCGGAGGGAGAAGGCGTTTTTCTCGCGCTGGACGGGCTTTTCTTCAGGCATGGCGGGGGCGGGGAGAGGGGCGGCGGCAGAGGGGGCTTCTTCTTCGGGCTGAATCAGTCGATCGAGAGCCGCGATGGCTTCAGGAGGGAGACCAGCCAGGCCAGTGGCGGCTGCGGCGGTGGTGTCTGGCTGAGGCATGTGCATGGCGAGCTGTTTCAGATTGGCGGCAGCTTCGAGTTTTTCGATCAACTGAAATACAGGCCGGGAAGGGGCGAGGCGGCCTTTTTCCATGACGCTGACATAGCTGCGGCCGACGCCGAGCCAGCTGGCGAGCTCGGGCTTGGAGACGCGGAGCTTCTGACGCAGGGACTGGCAGCGAGCAGGAAAGCCGACGAGCTTTTCTTCGGAGACAGGAGAGTGTGGCATATAGGAAGAAGGTGGGGGTTCAAGGGGTGACGTCGCATTCGACTGGCATGCACCGAGGGGGATTTGGCGCGACCTCCTTTTATGCATAATCCGCGCCAAGAACGCTTCTGGTCCCGGCCCGAAGAACAAAAGTATCAAAGACAGGCATAACGGACCGGCGCTTTTCATGCGAAGTCTCTTTTTATGCTGCGAAATTGGGGCGGGATGTGCGAATGTGGAATGCAGGAACGGCGTGTGTCAGGGCGTAAACTCGCTGCTGTTCCGGCATGGAGGGCGCTTGCAAAGGCGTCTGCCTTGATAAGTCCCCGCATTGAGAGAAAAACGCCGTTTTTTATACATGTCCGAAGAGTCCCACGCCCATCACCAGCCCCCCTTTGAAGTGCCCACCGTGGAGGAGATGGGCGAACTGCTGCCGCAGTATGCGTTTGAAAAGCTGGCGGCGTTTGGGGGAATGGGGGCGGTGTACCGAGCGAGGCAGGTGAGCCTGGAGAGGCCGGTGGCGATCAAGATCCTGCCGCCTGAGTTTGGGAGGCAGGAGGACTTTGCGGAGAGATTCAAGGCGGAGGCGCGGGCGATGGCGAAGCTGAACCACACGCACATCGTGGCGGTGTATGACTTTGGGATCACCAAGGCGGGGCATCTTTACCTGGTGATGGAATGGGTGGAAGGGCCGACGCTGCACACGATGATCCACAAGGGGAGCCTGCCTGCGAAGAAGGCTGCGAACCTGGCGATGCAGCTGTGCGATGCGCTGGCGTATGCGCACCATCACAAGATCCTGCACCGTGACATCAAGCCCGGGAACATCATGGTGAACGAGGAGGGGCAGGTGAAGGTGGCGGACTTTGGTCTGGCGAGGCCGATCACAGGGGAGGCGGAGGAGGATCCGTATGGAACGCCGGACTATGCAGCGCCTGAAATCCTGGGCAAAGGCGCGGTGGACCAGCGAGCGGACATCTATGCAGCAGGCGTGGTCCTTTATGAGATGCTGACGGGGCGTGTGCCGCAGCAGCCGAGGAGATCTGTGCAGGAGTATGCGCCGCTGTCGAAGAGCTGGGATGAACTGATCGACAAAGCGACGCATGCAGACCTGGCCCAGAGGTTTCAGGATGCGAACGAATTCCGGGCGCACATCGCCATGCTGGTGAACCAGGCGGTGAGCGTGGTGGTGGTGGAAGACAAGCCGAAGGTCAAGGTGCCGATGCATCTGGCTTTAATCGGGGCGGTGGTGGTGGTCGTGGGAGGTGCGCTTTTGCTGTGGCCTAAAGCTGCGCCGGAAGCTCCAGCCTCCACGCAGCCGGTGGCTTCTGCGAAGGTGGCCCAGGAGCCGAAGCTGCAAGCTGAGAAGCCCAAGGCAGCGGAGCCGCCCCAGAAGGTGGAACCGGTGGTGGAGGCGCCTGAGCCCAAGCCTGACATGAAGCCGAAGGAGCCGGAGCCTGAGCCGAAGAAAATGGTGGTGGTGGAGCCGCCGCCTGCTCCCAAGCCAGCACCTGCCGAGCAAGCGCCTGAGATGAAACCTGCGCCGGTGGCGGAAACGCCGGCAGAGATGATCCGAAAGCTGGATGTCAACGACCCTGAGCTGGTGCAGATGCTGGCCGGATTTGAGAGCGAATGGGGTGCGAACGAGGACATCGACATGCAGGCGAAGCTGCGTGAACTGGGCTCCAAATACATCCCCGCGCTGCAACGCAACCTGGCGGGACTGATGCCTGAGCAGCGCGACCATGTGCTGAGCGAGATCTCCCATGTGGCCAACCATGAGGCGATGGACGAGCCGCAGGAGACGTGGCCACCTGTGCTGAAGACCCTGCGCATGACGTATGATGCGCAGGTGGAAGCGATGCAGGCAGCTGCAGCCGAAGCGGCGCGGAAAATGCGAGTGGCACAGATCGAACAGGTGACGCAAAAGGCGCGTGAACGAGCGGCGGCCGGAAAGATGGAGGATGCCAAGCGGGCGGAGACCGTGGCGGCGGAACTGGGCCGGCTGACAGCTGCGCCGTCGCTGAAGGCGCTGCAGGAAGTGGTGTCGGTGAAGTAATGAATGTTATATTGATATATAATAAATTATTATCTTAAGATATTGGCATCGGAATTTTTTTGCTAGCTGCATGAGGTACTTGCGGGTAATGTGACCTGATGCCCGAAGAGTCCCCTCCTGATGAACAGCCTTCATTTGACATACCCAGCCTGGAGGCGATGGACGCCTACCTGCCGCAGTTCAAATTTGAAAAGCTGGCGGCATGCGGAGGGATGGGAGCGGTGTACAAGGCGTATCAGGAAAGCCTGGACCGCTGGGTGGCGGTGAAAATCCTGCCGCCTGAGTTTGGGGCTGAAAGGGAGTTTTCGGACCGCTTCAAGGTGGAAGCGCGTGCGATGGCGAAGCTGAACCACACGAACATCGTAGGGGTGTATGACTTTGGCATCACAGCCGGGGGGCATTTGTACCTGGTGATGGAATGGATCGAAGGGAGGTCGCTGCATGATATGATCCACAAAGGGGGACTCTCCCTGCGGAAGGCGACGAACCTGGCGATGCAGCTGTGCGAGGCGCTGAGCTTTGCGCATGAGCACCAGATCATCCACCGGGACATCAAGCCGGGGAACATCATGGTGAATGACGCCGACCATGTGAAGGTGGCGGATTTTGGCCTGGCGCGGCCTGTCTCGGATGAAGCGGAGCAGGAGAACCCTTTCGGCACGCCGGACTATGCGGCGCCGGAGATCCGCGGCGGCAGCGTGGTGGACCACCGGGTGGACATTTATGCCGCGGGTGTGGTGCTGTATGAGATGATCACGGGGACGGTGCCGAAGGAGCCGAGGCGTTCGGTCACGGAGTTTGCGCAGGTTTCGAAGCGATGGGACGAAATCATCGCCAGAGCGATGCACGCCGACCCGGACAAGCGGTATCAGGATGCGTCGGAGTTTCGTGCGCACATCAACGTGGCGATGAAGCAGGCGGCGGAACCGGGCGCAGCACCTGCCAGGCCGATAGCCATCGATCTTGGGCTGGGCCTGGATTCGGGAAGGATCGCCGGCCTGAAGGGGCCGCTGATGGCCGGGAGCATGAAACCTGCCGTGCAGGCAAAGCCGGCCACCCGAGGGCCGCGACAGCAGCAGCTGATGGTGGCCGCCGGGGCGGCGGGGGTGGTGCTGGGTGGATTGCTGGCGTTGATTTTCCGGCCAAGCTCGAAGGAGACAGTGATCAAGGCGGGTGCTGGGGCCACTCCTGTGGAAATCCAACAGGTGATGCAGAAGCTGGAGCATGATGACGCAGAGCTGACGAAGCTGCTGCATTCATTTGCCGAAGACTGCGCGGCGACGGGAGCGGATCAAAGCCCAAACTCTGAGATGGCTGAAAAGCTGCGCAAAGCACATCAGGCAACTCTGCTGGCGAAGGTCAGGGAGCGCCAGGAAGCGGCGAGGCGTGCCGAAATTGTGGCTGAACAAGTGGAGAAACTGAAAGGAGCGCCGTCTCTCAAGGCGCTGCAAAAAGCAGCCGAATAACCAGCGTGAGGCACGCCGGGGGAAGGCTGGAGTGTCTGGGGAACGGATAAAAAAGCCGCCACCCGTTTCCAGGTGGCGGCGTGGCCTGCAAGGGGACTTACTTCTTGCAGCAGTCCTTGGTGCAGGTCTTCGTGGCGGCCTTGCAGCAGGCGGCGCAGCTGGCGCACTTTTCAGCGGCGTAGGCGTTGACGGAGAGGGCGGCGACGGAGGCTGCGGCGATGAGGGTGAGGATGGTTTTCATAGTGTTGTGTTTGTTTGTGTTTTTGAGGCGCCTGCTTTGAAGATTCCGGTGTGCGGCGCAGGCATGCGCGTGCCGGGTGTGCCATCGAGTGGCGGTTTGAACTGGCGGTGAGGCCAGACGGCCGGGCAGGCTGTCTGGTGGGTGCGGCGCAGTCAGTCAGCGGCCGCTAGGAAGGGAAAAACACTGCTGCCCGGAGCGTCTGGCTTCCAGACGCGGGGTGCGTGGCTTCAAATGAGGAGAGCGCAGTGCCGGGCGTAGAGCGGCGGCGATGCGTGCAGGGGCGGCCCGTGGTCGTGACGAGGAGCGGAAACGGGGGAAAGCTGCAGGTGGAGATTTGCGGCGGAAGAGAGGAGCCAGAGGGGCTCGGTGAGAAGTTTCAGGACCGGAGCCGGGGCTTTGACGAAGGTGGAGGCGACATCGCGCGAAGCCTCATGGCGGGCGCAGGGGCAGCTTTGGTCTGTGGAGTGTCCATGCTGATGGCCAGCGGCGGCGTGATGCTTGTGTGCGCAGCAGCTTGCGGTCTCCGACTCAGGGGCGGCGACAGCCATGCAGCACCAGCACATCGGCAGGGCGATGCAGAGGCTGAGGATGAGGATGAGGGCTGTGAGGCGGGCGGGCATTCTCGTGTGTCAGATGCTAGTACGGACGGATTTATTCAAAGATTTCGAGCAAATCTTGTGCCGGAATAGCTGAGGAGTGGGGCGCGTGAGGACAAAAAACGCCGCACGGTTTCCCGGGCGGCGTCTTTGATTTTGACGGAGTTTTTAGCGGAAGCTCTTGGCGAAGTCGTCGGAGGTGGCTTTGGCGACGACCTTGGTTTTTTGGAAGGTGGATTTCTCGCCCTTCTCGATGAGGAGGCTCTCGTAGTCTGCGGAGGACATGGGGAGCTCGATGGTCTTGTCCTGCCAGGTGGAGAGGAGGATGGCGTTGGCGAGCTCGACGCTGCGGATGCCTTCTGCGGCGGGGGAGAGGAGTTTCTCGCCCTTGAGGATGGCGTTGGTGAAGTTTTGCAGGATCTCGATGTGCTGGCCACCGGTCTGGTCCACATGGATGTCCATGTGCCAGCTTTCGGGCATGGCGAAGGCGGCTTCGGCCTCCATGCAGAACTTGCTCATCTGCTGGCGGTTGCGCTGGAAGTGGATGCGGGTGCCGTCGGTGACGGTAAGGCGGCCCTGCTCGGCGGAGATTTCGAGCTTGTTGATGCCGGGGGCTTCGCCGGTGCTGGTGACGAAGGTGGCGGTGGTGCCATTGTCATACTGCATGACGGCGGTGACGTCGTCTTCGACTTCGATCTCATGGAAGCGGCCGAACTGGCAGAAGCCGCGGATTTTCTGAGGCATGCCGAAGAGCCATTGGAAGAGGTCGAGATTGTGAGGGCACTGGTTCATGAGGACGCCGCCGCCTTCTCCCTTCCAGGTGCCGCGCCAGCCGCCGGTGGCGTAGTAGTAATTGGTGCGGAACCAGTTGGTGACCTCCCAGTGGACGCGGCGTATGGCACCGAGTTCGCCGCTGTCGATGAGGTCCTTGACCTTCTTGAAGCAGGCGTTGGTGCGCATGTTGAACATGGCGGCGAAGATCTTGTTTTTGTCCGTGTGGGCGGCGATGAGACGCTCGCAGTCGGCCTTGTGGACGGAGATGGGCTTTTCCACCAGCACGTGGAGTCCGGCCTGGAGGGCCGAGATGCCGATGGTGGTGTGGCTGAAATGGGGGGTGCAGATGAGGATGGCGTCGATGTGACCGCTGCGGATCATGGCATTGACGTCGGTGAAGGCTTTTTCACCCTCGATGAGGTTTGGCAGGGTGCCGACGCTCTCGCAAAGAGCGGTGACACGCAGACCGGGGATCTTCCCAGCGCGGATGTTTGCAAGGTGTGCCTTGCCCATGTTTCCAAGCCCAACGATGCCAATTCTGACGGTTTCCATGAATGCGAGCCTAGCGGGTCTGGCGGCACGGTCAAGCGACTCAACAGTTGCGCTTTATTGGTCCAGCCTGCATTTTAAGGTCATGCGCCCACCCTGCCGCCTCCAAGCTCTTTGCATCCTCGCTGCGGGATGTGTGGTGGCGCTGTTCAGCACTCCACTCATGGCAGACGACCTACGCATTGGCATCATCGGTCTGGACACCTCGCATTCGGAGCAGTTCACGCTGCGGCTGAACGATCCAGCGAATCCGAACCACATCCCCGGGGCGAGAGTGGTGGTGGCTTTCCCGGGGGGGAGTCCTGACATCGAGGAGAGCAAGACGCGCATCGATGGCTTTACGGCGACGGTGCGGGACAAATTTGGCGTGCGGATCGTGGGGAGTGTGGCCGAGGCCTGCAAGGATGTGGATGCGGTGCTGCTGCTGAGCCTGGAAGGGCGCCCGCGTCTGGAGCAGATGAAGCAGATTATTGCGGCTGGGAAACCGGTCTTCATGGACAAGCCGGTGGCGGTGTCTCTGAAGGATGCGGTGGAAATCTACAAGATGGCCGGGGTGGCGCAGGTGCCGGTCTTCAGCGCGTCTGCGGTGCGCTGGTACCCAGGGGTGCTGGAGGTGGCGAATGCGGAGGCGACGCCGGCGCGGAGTGTGATCTCATACGGGCCAGCGCATGTGCTGCCGCATCATCCCGACCTGTTCTTTTACGGCATCCACCCGACGGAGGCTCTCTTTACCGTGATGGGGCAGGGGTGCCTCTCGGTGGTGCGCACGACGACTGAGTCTGAGTCTGTGGTGACGGGGCTGTGGGCTGGAGGACGGACGGGGACGCTGCAGGCGATCCATGAAGGGGCGATGGCCTACAAGCTGATCCGCTTTGGTGAGAAGCAGATCACGGAGCAGAAGTCCGAAGGGGACTACACGCCGATGCTGCGGGAGATCATCAAATTTTTCCAGACGAAGCAGCCGCCTGTTTCGCCGAAGCAGACGCTGGAGATTTATGCTTTTATGGCAGCGGCGGAGGAGAGCAAGCACCGCGATGGAGCGCGGGTGACGCTACGGGAGGTGATGGTGAAGGCCGGTGCGCCAGAAGCATGGCTGCCGGAGGACGGGAAGGTGAAGCATGAGATGCCGAAGTCGGTGCCGAAGGGGCTGCCGAAGCCGAGCGGATCGTGATCACTCCGCGTTTTCCCTCATCTCAAAGATGGGCTACCAAAGCAGATTCACTCCGTAAGCGGAGAAAGCCGAGTCCCGCGAAATCAGGGTGAGGTTTTCAACCTGTGCCTGAGCAATGATGAGCCTGTCAAAAGGATCATGATGATGCAGAGGCAAACGGCGATGCTGCTGCAGATGAGGCACCAGGATCGGCAGCAAAAAAATACCATCTGCGTCCAATCGTGCAGGGAACAACTGAGCAAATGGCTGCGGGAGGGTGAGCTTGCCCAAGGAATCCTTGATGCTGATCTCCCAGAGCGTCGCAGGGCTGACAAAGAGGATGTTGGCGGGATCTTGAATAGCCGCAAGAGCAGCAGTGCTGAGGTGGCTGCTGCCTGCCAGATACCAAAGCAAGGCATGGGTATCCAGCAGCATATTCATGGGCGGTAGTCGGCGAATTCAGCCAATGGGGCGTCAAAGTCATCAGCGATGACGATTCCTGGCACGGAGCCATAGCCTTTGCGCACCAAAGGCTGGGCTACGGGGACAGCTTCATCACGCGTGGCGGACTTGAGAAAATTCAGGTAATGCCACAGTTCACGCAACAGCGGCTCCGGCTGGTGCGCGACCTCTGAGATGATGAGTTGCTGAAGCGTCATAGGTGCTGCGGACTAGAGGTCTAACGTCCTTTGAAGATAGGCCCGATCATGGCTTTCGCAAGAGCGGGCGGTCTTACTCCGCGTTCTGCACCTGCTCGCGTATCTTCTCCAACTCGGTCTTGGCGGTAACGACGTGGTGGGCGATTTCGGCGTTGTTGCACTTGGAGCCCATGGTGTTGAACTCGCGGAAGAACTCCTGGAGGAGGAAGTCGAGGCTGCGGCCGGCGGGAGCGCCGCCGTCGAGATAAGCGCGAAACTGCTTCACGTGGCTGGCAGCGCGGGTGAGCTCCTCAGAGATGTCTGTGCGGTCGGCAAAAAGGGCGATCTCTTTGACGAGGCGCTCGTCGTCCAGCGGGAGGGGGAGACCGGCGTCTTCGAGGCGCTGGCGGAGCATTTTGCGATGGTGCTCGGGGACGGTGGCGGCCTTGAGGCGGATGGATTCCAGAAGAGACTCGATCTGAGAAAGGCGGGACTCGATGTCGCTGCGAAGGCTGGCACCCTCAGTGGAGCGCATGGTGTTCAGATGCTTCAGCGCCTGGGCCAGCGCCTCCTGCACAGGGGGCCAGGCGTCCTCGGCGGCGGATTCCGCCTGGGCCTGGGTGATGACGCCGGGGAGTCGGGTGATGTCTGTGAGCGAAATGTCCGGCGGCATGTCGAGCTTGAGCGCCAGGGAGTGCATGGCGTGGAGGTAGTGTGCGGCGAGGGCGTGGTCCACCTGGATTGACTCGGTGCCTGTGGCGCCGGTTTCCCGCCGGACGGCCACATTGACGCGACCACGGGAGACGGCGGCGGCGACCTCGGTGCGGACGGCGTTTTCGAGCTCGGAGAGCTCACGGGGGAGATTGATGGCGACCTCGAGCTGCTTGCGGTTCACGGAACTGCATTCCACGCTCCAAGTGACGCCGGGGCGCTGAGCCTCGCCCCGGCCAAATCCTGTCATGCTTTTCATGATCACCAGATGGAACGGTATTTGACATTGGTAAAGTCCTGGCTGTGGGCGGCGCAGATTCGTCGCGATTCCAATTTGCAACGTTCCGAGTGCTCCCTAGTCTCGCCAGCCCTATGGCAAAACCGGTACTCGGCAAAGGACTCGGCGCACTTATTTCGGCATCTCCTGCGGTGTCGGGAGTAGCGCGCGTGCCTGCGCTGGCGCAGCCAGCCCCTGGAGATGTGGTGAACCGCGTGACGCTGGACCAGGTGGTGCCGAGCCCGCTGCAGCCGCGCAAGGAGTTCCAGTCCGAGATGCTGACGGAGCTGATGGAGTCGATCCGCGAGCATGGGATCATCCAGCCGCTGATCGTGCGCCGGGTGAACGGCAAGCTGGAGCTGATCGCCGGTGAGCGCCGCTTCCGTGCGTCCCGCGAGCTGGGGCTGAAGGAAGTGCCGGTGATCGTCCGCGAGGCCAGCGACAAGGATGTGCTGGAGATGGCTCTCATCGAGAACCTGCAGCGCGAGGGGCTGAACCCCATCGAAGAAGCGCAGGCCTACTCCAGGCTGGCCAAAGATTTCCAGATGAGGCAGGAGGACATTGCCCAACGAGTGGGCAAGAACCGCGCCACCGTGGCCAACACGATGCGCCTGCTGGAACTGCCGGGCGGCATCCGCGACATGCTGGTGGGAGGCAAGATCTCCACGGGGCATGCGAAGGTGCTGCTGATGCTGAAGCAGCATGAGGAGCAGGAGCGTGTGGCACATCAGATCGTGGCCAAGAGCCTGACGGTGCGCGCCACGGAGAAGGCCGTGGATGCCATCCTGCATCCGCCGCCCCCGCCGGCCCCCAAGCCGACGGAGACCGACCTGACCCGAGCCATCCAGGCGGTGGAGCAGAAGCTGATCCAGCACCTGACCACGAACGTGAGCATCCATCACGCTGAGAAGAAGGGGCGGATCGAGATCGATTACTACGGCGTGGAGGATCTGAACCGCATCCTGAGCGTGATCGGCGTGCAGGAGGAGACCTTTGCCGAGGAGTAACTGGCGCTGAGCGCCAATGACGAAACCCGCATGAAGAATGACGAACCAGCGCTGCTGACCCTCGTGCTGAAAAGGCTGGTGATGCTGTCGTCTTTTGTTATCCTGAGCGCCGTCTTTCTCTCCGGCTGCGGTGCGCAGGAGGCCGCGTCCCGAGCTGAGACGGCTGATGTGCGCGAGTTTCTGACGCACTATTTTTCCACGTGGTCCGCGAAGGACATGGACGGGTATGGCGCGTGTTTCCATGAGCAGGCGAGGGTGGTCTTTGTGCATCAGGGCGCGCCGCACAGCTATGGCCTGACCGATTTCCTGCATGGACAGAAGCTGAGCCATGCGACCACGACGGTGCCGATGACCGAGGTGCCCACGGACATGAAGATCCTGCGTGATGACCGCACGGCGCAGGCCAGCGTGCGCTGGAAGCTGACGAAGGGCGGCGAGATCACCACGGGCACCGACTGTTTCACGCTCATCCAGACCCCGGCGGGCTGGAAAATCATGAGCCTGGTATTTTACAACGACTGAACGGCCCAACCGCGCCAGCAATCCCATGTCACGATCCACTTCCACCAAGACTCCCGAGACCCCTGCTGTGGAGAATGCCTACGCTCATCAAATACGGCTGTTTCTGGGGGCGGTGTGCTTCTTTGCCGGAGCGGCGATCATGGTGGTGGAGATCAGCGCCTTCAGGCTGCTGGCCCCGTATTTTGGCAACACGATCTACACTTCCACGGCGCTGATCGGAGTGATCCTGGTGGCCTTCAGCGTGGGCGGCTATCTGGGCGGGCGGCTGGCGGACCGGAAGCCGGCGCTGGACCTGATCGGATGGCTGCTGGCTGCAGCGGCGGTGCTGACGCTTTTCATTCCTGCGCTGCACATGGTTTTCAGCCTGGGGCTGAGCGCGTATGGCGTCATCACGGGGCCGCTCCTGATCTCGCTGGTGCTGTTTGCGTGTCCAGGGGTGCTGCTGGGTGCGGTGTCGCCGGCATCGGTGCGGTTTTACAGCCTGACGCAAAAGGACACTCATGTGGGCATGGCCGCAGGGACGATCAGCATGCTGGGGTCTCTGGGCAGCTTTGTGGGCACGTTTGTGTCCGGCTTTTACCTGCTGGCAAACTTTGGTGTGCGCGGGATTTTTGTGGGAGCTGGAGCGGTGCTGCTGCTGCTGGCGGTGGCTTCATTCATCCTGGCAAAGAAAGCGGGCGGGCCGCAGGTGCAGGTGCTGATCGCGGGGCTGATCGCCGGAGTGGTGGGCGGGACGTCTGAGCGGCCGCCGCTGATCGGCATGATCCATGAGCGCGAGTCTTTCTACCACCACATCAGCGTCTATGATGAAGGAGAGGCACCGCACAAGCGCCGCACTCTGGCGCTGGACTCCACGCAGGAGGGCGGGATGAATCCGGACACGGGTGAACTGATCCTGCCCTACCAGGAGTACTGGAAGCTGGCGCTGCTGCGCGAGCCTGCGGAGGTGAGCAGCGCGCTCTTCATCGGCGCGGGGGCGTTTGGTATGCCGGAGAATGTGTCGCGTGATTTTCCGAAGGCCGCGGTGGACGTGGTGGAGATCGATCCGCAGGTGATCGAGGTGGGGCGCAAGTATTTCAAACTGGACGAGTACCCACGTGTGAATGCGCATGCTGATGATGCGCGGCGGTTTCTGCGCCAGGCGGGCAATCAGAAGTGGGATCTGATTTTTGGAGATGCGTACAACGGGCGGCATGCGATCCCCTCGCACCTGGCCACGCGTGAGTTTTTCCAGCTGGTGGCGGATCATCTGGAGCCGAAGGGCGTGTATGTGATGAACATCATCGCGGCGGTGAACGGACCCAAGGCGGATCTCACAGCCGGGATGGTGGCCACGCTGCGGCAGGTTTTTCCCTCGGTGGAGGCCTTTGGCGTGGGCTATCGCAAGGATGAACCGCAGAATGTGATCCTGATGTGCTCGCGCGAGAACGTGCGTGCGCTGATGACGGACCGGTATGTGACGCCGGGATCGTGGCAGGAGAAGCTGATCCGCACGCTGGTGCCGGCGGGCACGGTGCCGCGCTCGCAGGTGGTGTTTTCGGATGATCACAATCCGGTGGATGCGATCATCGCGCGAGGGCTACTGGAGTAAGGTGAGGCGATTTGGTGTTTCCGACGCGAAATAGTTCCAGAGGGCTGGGGATGTGCGGGATGGTGGGTGTGGCGGAGCTCCGCACAGAGGACTGTGCGGACCACTATGCTGGCGCATGCGCGAGGTGCCATGAAACTTGACTCAACTACCTGCTTTCGAGGGGCTTGGCGGCGGGGGCGAGGGTGGGGGCGACGAAGGCGTCGAAGACGAGGACGCCTTTGAGGGAGTCCACGGCGCGTTCGAGCTGTTTGTCGCCGAGGCTGGCGAGTTCGAGGGCGGCGGCTTCGCCGGTGCCGTGGGAGGCGCGCCATTTGGCGATGCGGAGCTCCTCCTCGGAGGTGAGGGCGGAGATGATGTTTGGTTCGACGCCGGCTTCGTGAATGGTGCGATGGCTGGGGGTGTAATACTTGGCGGTGGTGAGGCGCATGGCGGCCCCGTTTTTCATGGGCAGGATGGTCTGCACGCTGCCTTTGCCAAAGCTGGTGGTGCCCACGATAATGGCGCGCTTGAGGTCCTGCAGGGCTCCGGCGGTGAGCTCGGAGGCGCTGGCGCTGCCTTGATTGATGAGCACAGCGATGGGGTACTTGCGCGGCTCTTTGCCATTGCGGGCGGGGGTGCGGAAGGGCGGCGGATTTTGAGAGGCGACGCGGCCCTCGGTGGTGACGACGACGGTGCCTTCGGGGAGGAACTCGCCGCAGACGGCCACGGCGCTGTCCACGAGGCCGCCGGGGTTGTTTCGCAGGTCGAGCACGAAGGCCTTCATGCCCTGCTTTTCGAGATCATCGAGCGCCTTGCTCATCTCGCGTGCGGTGGGCTGGTTGAACTGGGAGATGCGCATGTAGCCGATCTTGTAATCTCCTGCCATTTTGGAGGAGAGCAGCATGGGATCGTGCACGGAGGTTTCGGCCAGTGTTTCGTGCTTCACCTTGAACTCGAGGAACTGCTTGGTGCCTGGGCGGCGGACGGTGAGGCGGACCTCCTCGCCGGTCTTTCCCTGGAGGAGCTGCATGGCCTCGGCGACGCCGACGGAGTCTGTGAGCACATCATTGATGCGTACGAGCTGGTCGCCGGAAAGCACGCCTGCGGCGGAGGCGGGGCCGTCCTCGCGCACGGTGATGATGGTGAGAATGTTCTGACGCAGGGCGATGGTGATGCCGATGCCCTCTGAGGTGTCGCTCTGCTCGCGCTGCATGTCCTCAAAGAGAGACTTTCCCATGTACTCGCAGTGCGGGTCCAGGCGGTGCAGCATGCCCTCCAGCGCGCCCTCGACGAGCTCTGCGTAGGTGATCTTGGACTCGTCCACGTAGTTTTGCCGCACCATCTCCATGGCACGGGTGAGCATCTCCATCTGCGTATAGGCGTCCTCAGGTGGTGGCTTGACGGGAGGTGCGGCGGGCGTCTTGGGCTCGGCTTTGGTAGCAGCTGGCTTGGTCTCTGCGGGTTTTTGGGCGGGCTTGGACGCTGGCGCTGGGGTGGCTGCCGGAGCCGTGGGCGGAGCAGGGGCCGGGGATGGTGGGGCCGCGTGAAGGCTCAGGCTGAGGGCCAGAAGGAAGAGGAGTGCGGGGGCGCGACGCATGAGGGCACAGTGCATGAATCAGCGAATTGGGACAGGGGAAATTCTGGGGGGAATGTGAATGGCGGTGACCAAACGACGGGCAGGCAGATCCGCTCATTTTTGGCTGCGGAATGGCCGGAGGGGGCTGGCTTTGGGCGGACGGTTTTTGGGCGAGAGAACGCGGAGTTGGACGATTGGAGCGCTGGCCGACAGACAAGAGTGTCTGTCGTACTTCCATGCATTCGCTCGCGCGGGGTAGTAAGTGAGGACGGCCAACGGGTGGTCACTCCAGGGTGATCGAGCCCCAGTAGGCGAACTCCATGTTCCAGCCGTTGGCGTGGGCTTCGAGGCGGAGGGTGATTTCCTGGCCGGTGAATTTGGAGAGGTCGAGTTCGATGGTTTTCCAGCGGGGCTTTTCGTGGTCGACAGTTAGCTCTTTGACGACCTGGCCATTGATAACTGCCTTGGCAGTCCAGTCTCCGCGATCATCGGCGGCGATGGTGGCGGTGAGCTTGGTTTTGCCGGGTTCGACCTTGAGGGTGCGCTCGAAGCTGGCGGGCGTTTTTTTGTCGGGGAAAGGATGGATGAGGAGGACGTTTTTGCGGCCGTAGTATTCGCTGAGTTTCATGGGCGTGCGCTCGAAGTCAGGGGCGCTGACGGTCCATGCGGGGTTCCAGAGATTGACGCTTTCCCAGTCGATGGAGCGGGTGCTGTTGCCTTTGGGCTTTGAGGGAACCGTGTCTTCGACGCCTTTGATTAGAAGGTCTTTTTTCTCCTTGGTGAGCGGGCCTTCCTCAGGCGGGGCGAGGACGTACCAGATGAGATCGCGGAAAGCGGTGTCGGGGAGATTGCCGAAGCCCATGGGCATGAGGCTTTGTTTGGTATTGGTCAGCGTGGCGACCTGATCGCGAGGGACGATCTGGGAGGCACCGCCTGCGCCGAGGAGTTTGACGTGGGCTGGGGTATCCTCCACCACGCGACCAGCGAGGGTGCGGCCGTCTTTGGTGCTGAGCGTGAAGTTTTCGTAGCCGTTGCCGATGATCTGATTGGGGTCGATGACGTTGGCGAGGATGGCGTCGAGATTGCTGCGTCCGCTGCCGATGAGATCGGGGCCTACTTTCTGGCCGCCGCCGTGGAACTCATGACAGACCATGCAGGTGGAGGTGAAGATGAGCTTGCCGTTGGCGAGGTCGGGCTCGCCAGTGAGGCAGGCCTGCTTCTTTTTCGCGATGAGGACTTTCACGTCGTCGGAGGAGTCCTGCCAGGCACCGAGGACTTTGAAGGAGTGATTGCGCGTGGCGGTGTCCTGGCTGGTGGCGAGGGCACGGCGCACGGGAGCGGGGAAACCGGCGGCGCTGACTTTGCCTTCGCCGATGGCATCGAGCAGGGCGTGCATCCAGGGCGTGCGAGAGCAGAGGGCTTCGACGGCGGCATTGTAGAGAAGGCCGCGGGCCTGGGGATCGGCGTGTGAGGTTGAGGCTTGCGCGACGGTCAGAAGCGGGGCGATGAAGTCATCGCTGCCGAAGTCTGCGGCGGCGCGGATGGCCGCGACGGAGAGAGCGGGGGAGGTGCTCTCGGAGAGCATGAGCAGCAGCGCCTTTTTGACGGTGTCTGACTTCACTTTGCAGATGGACTGCAGCAGGGCGACGCGCTCTTTTTCGGGTTTGGTGGTATCGCGCAGGGCGGGGATGGTTTCCTGCAGGGCGGTTTCATCGCCCCAGAGGACTGCGAGGGTCTGGCCGTGCTTGCGGATGTCTGCATTGGAGTGCGCGCGCCATTTGGCGAGGGTGGCGGAGACGTCTTTGGTGGGCTTGATCACTCCGCTTTCCTGGCCTTTGACGAGGCCTTCGAGGGCGTGGGCGAGAATGATGTCGTGAGCGGCGATTTTTTCGCAGAAGTCGATGGCGAGATCGAGGTTCTCGGGCTTGCGGGTGTCGCAGAGACGGCGTGTGGATTTGTAAACCAGCGGCTGGGAAAGAGGCTGGAAACGAGCAGCCGACTCGGACAGCCATTGTGTCCATTCTTTGGGTGCATCAGCGAGGGCAGGCTCGAAGCTTTGCCAGATAGCGAGAGGCAGAACGGCATCGGCATTTTGCGCCGAGCTTTTCGTAATGGCGTCAAAAACATTGGGCCAAGCTAGGCGAAAGCCATCGTTTTTACGGCCGTCCACGGTGAGCCTGCGGGCGCTGCATTGACGCAGGGCGATGGCGATGGCCAAGCGCACTGCTGGTTCTGGATCTGCGGCCAGCGTTTCCAGATAACCCGGTACGCCAATGTCCATGCCCTCGCGAAAAGTAGTTCCGGACATGCTGTTGCCAAAATCGCGCGCAGCCCATGCACGAAGCGCGGGGAGTTTGGATTTGGCTGCGTTGTCGAGGCTGGATGCGCTGCTTCCGCCGTGATCGATTTGCAGCAAGGCCCACAGGGCATCGAGGCGGCTAGAGCCTTTGTCGATGGAGGAGTTTGCGAGCGTGGCCACAGGGGCGATGGTGTCTTCCCGATCGCTTTTTTCGACGAGGACTCGACGGGCCATACGGCGCATCCAGTTGTTGGGGTGTTCGAGGGTTTTGACGAGGTCGGGGGTGGGGAGGGTTTTGAGGTCCAGTGTTTGCGACCAACGCGATGGAGATTTGTGATCAGCAAACATGGGGAATTCGATGCCTCCCGGGGTGACTTCTTTGGAGACAGCTGATGGCTTGGGCTGAGTTTCGCCATAGCACACACGCCAGATGCGGCCGCGTTCGCGGTCGACGCCTTCGGGGTTGGCCTTGGCGTTTTGGTAGCAGGGGTATTTGTCGCACCAGTCCATGATCCAGAGGAAGCCGTCGGGGCCGGTCTGGGTGCTGACGGGGCGGAACCAGCCGTTGTTGGCGCGGAGGAAGTCGCGGCGGGGCTCGCATTTGAAGGTGGCGCCGACGGGGGTGAGGATTTCTTCGTGGATGGCGTTGTCGTGGATGTTGCCGATGAAGGCGTGGCCGTGGGTGTCGGCAGGGTAGCGGCCACCCTGGTAGATCTGGATGCCGGCGTAGGCGGCGCGGAAGTGCTTGTGCTTGACGATGCTGGGGAGGAGTTCGTAGGCGTAGGGGTTCTCCGGGGCGCCGCCTTGGCGGGTGTAGATGCCTCCGGGGGCCATGTGGAAGAAGTGGTCGATGACGCAGGCGCTGACGAAGAAGTTGCCTGCGGCGTCGTAGTCGCAGCCCCAGGGGTTGCTGGTGCCGTCGGCGAAGACTTCGAATTCCCAGGAGGGGGCGGGAGCTTCTTTGGGGGCAGGATTGCCCGCGCTACTTGGACGGGCGCGGCCGATGCCGGCGTCGAATTTGAAGCCTTCGTTTTCGGGCTGGGTGGGGCTGCGGACTTTGCTGTTGGTGAAGACGCCGTGGGTCATGTAGAGCCAGCCGTCGGGGCCCCAGGTGAAGCTGTTGACGAGCTCGTGGGTGTCCTCGCGCCCAAAGCCGGTGAGGACGACGCGCCAGGCGTCGGGTTTGTCGTCGCCGTCGTCATCGCGGAAGTGGATGAGGTGGGGCTGCTGGCCGACGTAGATGCCGTTGTCTCCGCAGATGATGGCGCTGGCGAGGTTGAGGCCTTCGACGAAGACGGTGCGCTTGTCGGCGGTGCCGTCGTTGTCGGTGTCTTCGAGGATGATGACGCGGTCGCGGGGGATTTTTTCGCCCAGCTTGGGCATGGGGTGGTATTGGTCGTCCTTGGCCACGCCACCGTAGGGGCGCTGGTCTTCGGGGAGGGGCGTGCCGAGGGGGTATTCGTAGGCTTCCACGACCCAGAGCCGGCCACGATGGTCCCAGGTCATGGCGACGGGATTTTGCACCATGGGCTCGTGGGCAAAGCAGCGGACCTCGTAGCCCTCGGGCACGGACATTTTGGCGCGGGCTTCTTCGGGCGTGGGGCACACGGTGGTGGCGGCGGCGCGTTCGCCTTCGAGTTCCTTGCCGGCGGCAAGGAGGTGGGAGGTGAGGAGGAGCAGCGGAAGGAAAAGGAACGGGCGCATGGTTGGGGACTGTTTGTAGCAGAAGCTACGAAGAAAGGACAAGGGTGATGTCGGACGCGGTTTGGGTGGAATCGGACGGCGAACTTGCATGCGGGGCATCCCACATTCACCCTGTTTGAACCGGCTCAGGCGTGATAGAAACAATCGAGCATCATATGAAGATTATCTTTATCAGCATGCTCTTTGGAGCCACCACCCATGCCATGAGCCAAGATCTGTTTGCCGATTATGCGAGATCGACCGGACTGACGGCTGATCAGACCTATACGATCGAAAGGCTGGTGGAAAACGCGCGTGGACACATTGAGGAGGACTATTATTCCCACGGGTGGATGGAACGCCACGATGCCTGGGCCAAACCTGGCTACATTCCATCGATTCCGCAGGTGTGGGCCGCGAAATCTGGGCCTTCGTTAGCCAAGGCCGAGTGGATCAGTTTTCAACGGCTCAACAAGGACGAGCGGCCGATACGCTCACTTGAGGCTTTGCGTTACATGCCGTCTCTGACGGGGCTGATCCTTCAGGGAAACGAGATCAAGGACATCCAACATCTTCATTTCTGCAAGGCTTTGAAGAGACTCGATCTGTCCGACAATCAAATCGAGAACATGTCTGAACTCGCCGCATGCCTTGCGATTAAGGAGTTAAAAATTGCAAAAAATCCTGTGAAAGATCTGACGGTGCTGGAGGTGCTGCCGGAACTCGAGATCTTGGAAGTATCCTCGGATCAACTGCCCGTTTTTTCCAAGCTCAGGAAGCTGACAAAACTCCGCAAGCTGGAAATTCATGGAGACACTTTTCATTCGTTTGAGGGCTTTCCAGAAATGCCGGGGCTTCGAATCATCTGGGGCGCCTATGTGGATGACCTAGCTGGTCTGGAGAGGTTTCCGAGTCTGGAAAATTTGGTGAATATCTCGGGGGATTTTATCTCGCTGGCACCTTTGAAGAGCCTGAAAGGACTCTCGCACGCGAATTTGCATGGAGGCATGATCACGGATGTGAGTCCGCTATCGACATCGAATGAACTGCGGGAGCTATGGCTCGGCACACAGGCTGATAAGATTGATCTTACGCCATTGATGAGCCTGCCGAAACTTCATGGTGTCAGTATAAAAAGAGACCGAGATGAACTGCCGGGCGTGGCAGATTTTCGAGGCAGACTGACTGGCTGGGATGTTGAGTTTCGAACTGAAAAGCCCAGGCACATGCCTTCTACCAAGCTGGAAGTCATCAGTCAGGAGGAGTTTGACCGGTTTGATGTACGAGAGCCGTTTGGAATGCTGCCAACTGATGGAAACGAGGAATTGCTTCAGTCCGAGAGTGAATGGCTGGAGCACCGAATCGATCGGGCTTTCGCGCCAGATTTCAAAGAGGGGGAGGACTATGACATTCCGTTTCAATGGGCGGGTGCCAGATCGAGAACAGTGGTGCTGCTGAGTGAAAAGGCCGTGAAGGCGTTTCCGCTCCTTGTTAAAAAAATTCAAACGGTGCTCTGTCATGCTCGGAATGACTGGATCATTTACTTTCAATCTGAGGAGGAGACGTTCATCGTCTGGCTCTACGCTGATAAAATCGTGGTCACTCCGAATTTTGAGAAAAATGTGAGGAATCTGCTGCAAGCTCGCTAACAGATCTTCATCCTGTAAATCTTTTTCCAATGTCCTCCGCAACCACCCCCACTCGCAAAACTCCTGAGCAACTTCGTTCCTGGCGCTGGTATGGCCGTGATGAACTGAGATCGTTTGGACATCGCTCACGTGCCAAGCAGGCGGGGTGGGGGAGCGAGGATATTGTGGGCAAGCCGGTGATCGGGATTCTGAACACCTGGAGTGATCTGAACTCCTGCCACATGCACCTGCGACTGACGGCGGATGCGGTGAAGCGCGGGATCTTTCAGGCGGGCGGGCATCCGATGGAGATTCCGGTGATGTCTGTGGGCGAAATGCTGACGAAGCCGACGGCGATGTTTCACCGCAATTTCCTGGCGATGGAGACGGAGGAGATGCTGCGGGCGAATCCGATCGACGGGGCTGTGTTGCTGGGTGGCTGCGACAAGTCCACTCCGGGGCTGCTGATGGGCGCCTTCAGCATGGACATTCCGGTGATCTACATGCCCTGCGGGCCGATGATCAAGGGCAACTGGCGTGGCGACACGCTGGGCAGCGGCAGCGACGTGTGGAAATACTGGGACGAAAAGCGTGCTGGCAATCTGAGCTGGGAGCAATGGTGTGAGATCGAGGACGGGATCGCCCGCAGCCCGGGGCATTGCATGACGATGGGCACTGCGAGCACGCTGACGGCGCTGGCTGAGACGCTGGGGCTTTGCATTCCGGGAGCCTCGTCCATCCCTGCGGTGGACAGCGCGCATACGCGCATCGCGGCGGCAGCGGGACGGCAGATCGTGGAGAATGTGTGGCTGGACCGCAAGCCGTCCGGGATCGTGAGCGAGCGCTCGTTTGAGAATGCCATCGCGGTGGACATGGCGCTGGGTGGCAGCACGAATGCGATCGTGCATCTGGTGGCGATGGCGGGGCGGCTGGGGATCAAGCTGCCGCTGGAGAAGTTTGACGAGATCAGCCGGAAGATTCCGCTGCTGGCGAACATGCGGCCTGCGGGCAAGTATTTGATGGAGGAGTTCTTCCTGGCGGGCGGATTGCGTGCGCTGCTTAATGGCATGCGCGAGCTGTTGCACACGGATGTGCCGACGATCACGGGCAAGACGCTGGGCGAGGACATCGAGGACGCGATCATTCATAATGAGGATGTGATCCGCACACCTGCGAATGCGTTGCAGCCGGATGGCGGTACGGCGATCCTGCGCGGCAACCTTTGCCCAAATGGTGCGGTGATCAAACACGCCGCCGCCACCAAGGAGCTGTGCACACATACGGGACCTGCGCTGGTGTATGACAGCTATGCGGAGATGAAAAAGCACATCGACGACATGGATCTGGATGTGACGAAGGACACGGTGCTCATTTTGCGCAATGCGGGGCCTGTGGGCGCGCCGGGCATGCCGGAGTGGGGGCAGCTCCCCATTCCGAAGAAGCTGATCATGCAGGGCATCCGCGACATGGTGCGCCTGAGCGACTGCCGCATGAGCGGCACAAGCTACGGAGCGTGTGTGCTGCACATCGCGCCGGAGAGCGCGGTGGGCGGACCGCTGGCGCTGGTGAAGACGGGCGACCTGATCGAGCTGGATGTGCCGAACCGGAAGCTGCACCTGCATGTGAGTGATGAGGAGCTGGAAAAACGCCGCGCGGCCTGGAAGCCCGCGCCGCAGCGCTACCACCGCGGCTATGCGAAGCTCTTTGTCGAACATGTCACACAGGCGGACCAAGGGGCGGATTTTGACTTCCTTCAACACGGTCCTGCCGTGCCGGAGCCGGACATCTTCTAACTTGCGCGATTCCCTGAAAAGGTTACATATAACGTCCCGACCGCTGGAGTGCAGCAATGCTGAAGGTGGAACCGCAAGAGTCAGCAATGATCAAGGCGGGCTGTGGCTCAGCCTGGTAGAGCGCTTCGTTCGGGACGAAGAGGTCGTGGGTTCGAATCCCGCCAGCCCGACCACCATTTCTGCGCGTTTTTATCTTAGAGACTGAGGCAAGACATGGTGTCCCCAACCCCACCCAAAAAAATCCTGCTGGCGGAAGATGTGCGTGCGCTGTCCATGCGGCTGTCACATGCCCTGGAGGCGAGCGGCTACATCGTTCGCGTGGCTGAGGATGGCGAGGAATGCCTCGAGCTGATGGAGGAGTTTCAGCCGGATCTGCTGGTGCTGGACCTGATCATGCCCAAGATGAACGGGCTGGAGGTGCTGAGGCACCTGCGGGCACAGCAGTCCACACAGCACCTGCCGGTGATCGTCTGCACGGCGAAAGATTACGCGACCGAGCTCAAGCACATCCAGCAGACCGGGCCGGTGGACGTGCTGATCAAGCCGTTTGACCCTGCGCTGCTGATCGAAAAGCTGCATCAGTATTTTCATGAGGCCGGCAAGGCGAAGGGCATCACGCATCGTGAGCATCTGGCCGTGGCGGCGGAGCAATATGCGCCAGTGCTGGACACCAAGCGCCCGCATGTGAAGCTGTGGGGCACGCGAGGGTCCATCCCAGTGTGTGGAGCGCGCTATGCGCAGCATGGCGGCAACACAACGTGCTTTGAATACAACACCGGAAAGGAGCGCATCCTGTTTGATGCCGGATCCGGCCTGCGTGAGGCTGGCCTCTCCTTCCTGGCAGGCGGCCCGTGCCATATTCATCTTTTCATCACACACACGCACTGGGATCACATCCAGGGATTCCCGTTCTTCACACCGATCTACATCCCTGGATATGAGATCACCGTGTATGGCGAGCGCGGCTTTGGAAAGAACATCGAATCCCTGCTCTGCGGCCAGATGGACCGGGACTATTTCCCGATCCAGCGGGAGGATCTGCGAGCGAAGATCAATTTTGTGTTCCTGAACGATGCGCCGGTGAAGATCGGAGATGTGACAGTGACGCGGGAATTCACCCAGCATCCGGGCGCGACGGTCGGCTTCAAGGTGATGCACGACGGCTGGAGTGTGGCCTTTGTGCCGGACAATGAGTTTCTGCAAGGCTACACGGGCTCTCCTGCAGCGCTGACGCGTGATTCCGACCTGGTGGTGCCTTATGAACCGATGCTGCGGTTTCTGGACGGGGTGGATCTTCTGATACATGAAGCGCAGTACCTGCCTGCGGACTATCCCAAACGCATCGGCTGGGGGCACTCGAATCTGGCCACGGCCTGCGCACTGACCAAGCTGGCTGGAGTCAAAAAGTGGGTGGTGGTGCACCATGATCCCGACCACGACGACGCCACGCTGCAGGCCAAGCTGAACCTGACGAGGCAGATTTTGAAGGAGCTGGGCAATCCCGTGCAAGTGGTGCACGGATTTGACGGGATGACGGAGTACCGGTGATCAACCGTTCTGGAATGCGGCGGCGAGGGCCTGGCCCAGCACGACGCATTCTTTTTTGACCTGATCCAGCATGATCTGCGCGCCCTTCATGTCTCCGGCATGGGCGTACTCACAGAGCTCTGAACAGTGCTTCAAGGCGATGCCGGCGGAATACACACCCAGCATGCCCTTGAGCGCGTGCGCGGCCTCGTAGAGAGGGTCGGTCTTGCCTGCGGCGAGGGCTTTTTCGGCTTTGCGGAGGTATTTCTGGGAGTCCTCCGAGAAGATGGACACGAGCTTGAGGACGAGTTTTTCATCGCCAGTGGACTCGCGGAATTCAGCGAGATTGAAGGGCGGGGGCTCCACCTTGGTGCGGCGGGGAGCGGGGGCGGCTGGGGGAGCCTGCTGGCCGGACTCCTGCGGAGCTGCACGCTGGGCAAACTGCTCCACCACACGGAAGAGCTCGGCGGAGCGCAGGGGCTTGGAGATGTAGTCGTCCATGCCAGCGGCGAGGCATTTTTCGCGGTCGCCTTTCATGGCATTGGCGGTCATGGCGATGATGGGCACATGCCTGCCGGCGCTCTGCTCCAGCCGACGGATTCTGGCGGTGGCCTCGTAGCCATTGAGGCCGGGCATGTGGACGTCCATGAGAATGGCGTCGAAGGTGTCTTTCTGGCAGCGGACGATGGCCTCTCTGCCGCTGGAGGCGAGGGTGACGTGATGGCCGCGCTTTTCCAGCATGCGCGCACCGACGAGCTGGCTGACGTGGCCGTCCTCGACGATCAGGATCTTCATCGAGACATTGGTGGTGAGCACCGGTTTTTTGCGCGGGGCCCTGGGCTTGATGGAGATGCCGCTGGTGCGGCCAAAGGCGGCGGTGAAGTGGAAGGTGCTGCCCTTGCCCGGCTGGCTCTCCACCCAGATGCGGCCCTGCATGAGAGCCACGAGATCGTGGCAGATGGCGAGGCCGAGGCCGGTGCCTCCATAGCGCCGGGAGGTGGTGGTCTCCGCCTGGGTGAAGGCCTCAAAGATGCTCTCGTGCATGTCATCGGAGATGCCGATGCCGGTGTCGTTGACCTTGAAATGGAGAGTGGCCTTGTCTGCGGTGAGCGAGTCCAGGCTGACATCGATGGTGACGCCGCCCTCGTTGGTGAACTTGATGGCATTGCCCACCAGATTGACAAGGATCTGACGGAGCCTGCCGTCATCGCCGATGAGGCGGAGGGGGACATCCGAAGTGATGTGATGCAGCAGCACCAGCCGCTTCTGGAAGGCGCGTACGCCCATGGCCTGGGCCACCTCCGTGACGACCTCCCCGAGATCAAACTCCTGGGCGTCGAGCTCCATGCGTCCAGCCTCGATTTTGGAGAAGTCGAGGATGTCATTGAGCAGCTCCAGCAGGGAATCGGCGGAGAGCTTGAGCATTTCCAGGTACTCGCGCTGGGTCTCATTGAGCTCGGTGCCGAGCAGCAGCTCGCTCATGCCGATGACGCCGTTCATGGGCGTGCGGATCTCGTGACTCATGTTGGCCAGGAAGGAGCTCTTGGCGCTGCTGGCGGCCTCGGCTTCACGGCGGGCCTGGCGAAGCTCCTCTTCAACATGCCTGCGCTCCGTGATGTCGGTGTGGGAGCCTGCCATGCGGTAGGGCTTCCCATTCTCATCACGCAGGGCGCGTCCGCGGGCCAAAATCCAGCGCCAGTCGCCGTCTTTGTGCTGGAAGCGGAACTCCACCGCGTAGAGTGTGGTGCGCCCCGCCAGGTAGTCATCCAGAATGGCCATGACGCGGTCATGGTCCTCCGGATGGAGCAGCTTTTCGAAAGTGGTGAAGTTGTTTTCGAGCTGATCGTCCCCGTAGCCGACCATGCTCTTCCAGCGCGGAGAGAAGAAGACCTTCCCTGTGCGGATGTCCCAGTCCCAGATGCCGTCATTGGTGCCGCGCACGGCCAGGGCAAAGCGCTCCTCGCTTTCCGCCAGTTCGCGCATGGCCTCCGCCGGAGCATTGGGCAGGCGCAGGCGGCATGCGTGGAGCATGGACTCGAGCTCTCGAATACGCTGCTTCAACTCCGGCACGGAGTCTCCAGCGGCATGTTCCTGGGGTTCTGACATGTGGGGGTTGGGGGTGGCTGCGGGGAGTGCAGCCTACATGGATAGGCACAAATTGAAGCAAACAAACTCAAAAGGTGGATTCACAATCGCTTATGAGTGGTTTCTCCAGCCATCTGGCAGGGGTGAAATCATCCTGTTGAGTGTTTGAGGGCGGTGCTAACGTTCATTTCTCGCATGAACCGCCGCCGACTTCTCGCCTCCCTGCCTGCCGTTTTTGTCACATCCAGCCTAGCTGCGGCTGATGCCAAGCTGCGCGTGGCCGTGATAGGACACACCGGGCATGGAAATTATGGTCACGGCCTTGATGTCATGTGGCTGAAGATTCCCAGTGTCGAAATAGCCGCCGTGGCCGATGCGGACGAAAAAGGACTGGCTGGCGCCCTCAAGAAGCTGGGGGTGAGCAAAGGCTATGCAGACTACCGGGCGATGCTGTCCGAGACCAAGCCGGATCTCGTGGCCATCGGGCCGAGGCACATCGACCAGCACCGCGACATGCTGCTGGCGGCGATCCAGGCGGGGGCGAAGGGCGTCTACATTGAGAAGCCCTTCTGCCGCAGTCTGGCTGAGGCGGACGAGATCATCGCGGCGGCGGACAAGGCGGGCACGAAGATAGCCATTGCCCACCGCAACCGCTACCACCCTGTGCTGCCGGTGGTGGCAAAGCTGATCCAGGAAGGCGTGATAGGCCGTGTGCTGGAAATGCGCGGACGTGGCAAGGAGGACACGCGTGGCGGCTCTCTGGATCTGTGGGTGCTGGGGACGCACATCTTTAATCTGGCCACGTTTTTCGGCGGAGCGCCGCAGTCGTGCTCCGCGACCGTGCTGCAAGCCGGGAAGCCTGTGACCAAGACGGACGTGAAGGAGGGGGATGAAGGGATCGGCGCACTGGCAGGCAATGAGGTGCATGCACGGTTTGAGCTGGCAGGCGGCATGCCTTTGTATTTTGACTCGATCCAGAGCGCTGGAACGAAGGAGGCGGGGTTTGGCCTGCAGATCATCGGCACCAAGGGGATCATCGATTTCCGCATCGACAAAGAGCCAGTGGCACACCTGTGCGCAGGCAGCCCCTTTGATCCTGCTGCGAAGGAGCCGAGGCAGTGGGTGCCGATCACCACAGGGGGAGTGAACCAGCCGGAGCCCATTGCGGACCTGGGGAAAAAGCTCTCCAGCCACGAGGCGGCGGGGCTGGACCTGATCGCGGCCATTCAAGAGAAGCGTGCACCGCTCTGTGATGCTGTGCAGGGGCGGGAGACCATCGAGATGGTCAGCGCCATCTTTGAATCCCACCGCCTGAACGGGCAGAGGGTGACCTTCCCGCTGCAGACGCGGGTGAATCCGCTCACACTTCTATGAAAACACCCCCTGCTCCGCCACTCCTGATCCAAAACGGCACGCTCATCCTGCCGGACAAGCTGATCGCAGGAGGGGCGGTGCTGTGTGAGGGCGGGAAAATCAAGGCGGTGGGTGCACGTGTCTCCGCACCAAAGAGTGCGGTGGTGGTGGATGCCAAAGGCGGGTACATCAGCCCCGGATTTATCGACATCCACGTGCATGGCGGCGCGGGGGCCGATTTCATGGATGGCACGGTGGAGGCGGTGCGCACCGCGCTGAAAGTGCATGCGCGGCATGGCACGACGACGATTTTCCCCACGACCACAACGGGAGCGCCGGTGCAGATCATGGCAATGCTGGGAGCATGCCGAGAGGCGCGGAGGAGCTGGGCGCCTGTGCATGGTTCACGCATCGGCGGGGTGCATCTGTACGGGCCGTATTTCGCCCCGGACAAAGTGGGCTGCCACTCGCGTGAAGGGCGCCGTGCACCAGATCCGGAAGAATACGCGCTGTGGTTTCGCGATGATCTGGTGCGGATAGCCACGTGTGCGGCGGAACTGCCGGGGGCGGAGAAGTTTTACCAGATGGCGCGCAAGCAGCGCTGTCTGATCACCTGCGGGCACTCGAATGCAAACTGGGCGGAGATGGCGCATGCCTACAAGGCAGGCATGAGGCATGTGGACCACTTCTGGTGTGCGATGAGCTCGGTGGCCTCTCTGCGAACGCGCTTTGGCACGCCGATGCAGGCGAGCATGGAGCAGTTTGTGCTGGCCACGGCTGACATGAGCACGGAGGTGATCGCGGATGGCATGCATCTGGCACCGGAACTGCTGGACTTTGCCTTCCGCATGAAAGGCGCGGAGCTGCTGTGCCTGGTGACGGACTGCAACCGTGCGATGGGCATGCCGCCGGGAAGGTATCGGTTTGGCTCAGAGGATGACGGCGCCTTCTTTGAGAGCGACGGCCGGGTGGGATTTGTCCCCGGGCAGGGGCTGGCCAGCTCGGTGATGGGGCTGGACCACATGGTGAGGCACATGAAGAAGAGCACCTCCGCAACGCTGCCGGAGGCTGTGCGAATGGCGAGCCTGACACCGGCCGAGCGCACCGGGATAGGCAAGAAGTGCGGCAGCCTGGAGAAGGGCAAGCAGGCGGATGTGCTGGTGCTGAACCGGCGGCTGGAAGTTCAACAAACATTCATCTCCGGTGTCGAAGTCCCGCATGACTGACCTGTTTCTGCGTCCGCTCCTGCTTCTGGCATGCACGGCCGTCTGTGTGGCGCAGACAGCGGCACCGCCCTTTGCCGAGAGGCTGGTGTGGGCAGCGCTGGAGCGGGTGAAGCATACTGTGCGCTATGATCCCGCCTATGTGGTGCTGGAGTATCCCAATGGCGACGTCCCCGCTGACACCGGGGTTTGTACGGATGAGGTCATCCGCAGCTACCGGGCTCTGGGCATCGACCTGCAGAAGCTGGTGCACGAGGACATGAAGCGGGCCTTTGCCACTTATCCGAAGATCTGGGGCCTGCGCAGCACGGACAAAAACATCGACCACCGCCGGGTGCCGAATCTGCAGACGTTTTTCAAACGACGTGGTACAGCACTGCCGGTGACGCAAAAGGCTGAGGATTACCTGCCCGGAGACATCATCACCTGCACGGTGCCGGAGAATCTGCCGCACATCGCCATCGTGGTGCCTGCGCAGGACGGGAGTGCGACGCCGTGGATCGTGCACAACATCGGCCAGGGGCCCAAGCATGAGAACCGGCTTTTTGAGTTTCCTATCACCGGGCACTACCGGTATCACCCACGCTGAGAGGACTCAGCGGAGCGGACGGCCTCCAGCGTGAGCTGCCACTGCTCCACGCCACGGAACCAGCCGCGCTGGATGCGCATGGCCACATCCCACGGGGCGGGAGGCAGCCTGCCGATGGGGGCATTGAACCAGCGGGCCTCCATGGAGGCACCCTCCTGAGTGAGGATGATGCGCAGGTGCTTGTCCTTCATGATGCGGCCCGGGAGCTTGGGCTTCACATTGCGGCAGAGAAAGAGGGGCTCCGGGTTTTTCTGGCCAAAAGGCTCAAGGAGCTTGTAGCTTTCGAAGAAGCTCAGGGAGAGATCCCGCAGCTTCACCTCGGCATCCAGCTCCAGCACGGCGGTCATGGCCTCCTTGCTGAGGGCCTCGCGTGCGGCCTCCTGAAAGGCGGTGCGGAAGGAGTCGATCTTGTCCTCATGCACGGAAATGCCCGCCGCCATGGCGTGGCCGCCCCCGCCGAGGAGGTGTGCGCGGCAGATGTCGATGGCCTCGACGAGGGAGAAGCCGGGAATGCTGCGGCCGCTGCCTTTGCCGATGCCATTTTCATCGATGGAGACCAGGATGGTGGGACGGTGGCACAGGCGTGAGATGCGGGATGCCACGATGCCGATGACTCCCGGGTGCCATTTGCGCGAGCCCAGGACGATGGCGGAGACGGATTCGAGATCGCCAATGCCTGCGAGCATGGTCTCGGCCTCGGCATGCACCTGCTGCTCCACATTCTGGCGGTCTTTGTTGTGGGCTTCCAGCAGCTCAGCCAGCATGGCGCCTTCATCGGGATCGGTGGCGAGCAGGAGCTGCAGCGCCGTGGCGGCGGTGTCGAGGCGGCCTGCGGCATTGAGACGCGGGCCGAGCCGGAAGCCGACGTGATGAGTCTGCACGATGCCTTCGACACCGGCGATCTGCTTGAGGGCCTTGAGGCCGTGGCGCGTCGTTTGCGCCAGAGCTTCGAGGCCACGACGCACGAGGAGGCGGTTTTCGTCAATGAGCGGCACCAGGTCCGCCACGGTGCCGAGTGCTACGAGATCAAGCGTCTCCTTCAGGTCATAGCCCGGGATCATGCGCGCCTTCAGCAGAGCGTGGGAGACTTTAAACACCAGCCCCGCGGTGCAGAAGTAGTGGTGGCCTGCGCCGAGCTTGGGATTGACCAGCGCCAGGCAGTCCGGGCGGCCCAGAGGGGAGAGCTCGTGGTGGTCGATGATGACGCAGTCCACGCCATCGGCACGCAGCTTGGCCACTTCATTGAGTGAGGTGGTGCCGCAGTCCAGCGCGATGAAGAGGGCGGGCTTGCCAAACTGCTCGTAGCATTTGGAGATGCCGTCGAGACTCAGGCCGTAGCCTTCCTCCATGCGTGTGGGCAGGAAGAGATGCGTGTCGAGGCCATAGGCCTTCAGGATGAGGTGCATCAGCGCCATGGAGGTGACGCCGTCCACATCGTAGTCGCCGTAGAGCACCACGCTTTCCTTCGCGTCCACGGCACGCAGGATGCGCTGCACGGCCAGATTCATCTCCGGCAGCACGGTGGGGTCTCCCAGTGAGGCCAGCTTGGGCACGAGGAAATCGCGCACTTTTTCCACGGAAGTGAGCCCGCGCTGCACCAACAGCTGCGCCATGAGCGGAGACAGCCCCATGTCCGCCGCCAGCTCGGCAGCGCCCTCCACGGCAGGCTTCAGCAGCCAGCGCGGCGGGCGTATGGAAATGGGTGCGGGGTCAGACATGTGGAAATTTGCGAGATGGCGGCATCTCTGTATGGAACACGTGTGAAGCGTAGTCAAAGCCTGCTTCCCGAAGCCATGTCGCAGAATCAATTTGCATCTCAATCAGGCCGCTTGTGGCTGGGAGCGATGGGAGTGTTCCTCATCATCGCAGGGACGTTCTTTGCATGGCGCATGTGGCTCTCGTATGACAAGGCGCAGGTCACGCGGCAGTGGTCGCAGGTTCCATGCCGCATCGTGTCTTCCCGCGTGGTGAGCGAGCGCCCCACTCCGCACACAGACCCCGCACACCGTGTGGAGATCCGCTACGAGTATGAGTTTGCAGGCACCAGGCACAGCAGCACACGCATCCGCCAGGTGGAGGCTGCGCCCACTCCGCACCTGGATGTGGCGATGCAGAGACAGCAGGAGTTTCCTCCCGGGACGGAGCGGGTGTGTTATGTGAATCCGGCAGCACCGGATGAGGCGGTGCTGCAGCATGGCTCGCGGGCTGCGTTGTATTCCATCTGGTTTCCGCTGCTGTTTGTGGCCGGCGGGGTGGGCATGCTGCGCGGGGCCTTGAAGAGAGCCGGGCAGTAAGGGACGGGGTTTAGCCTGCGGATACTTCTCGCATACCTCCGGCATGCGGCCATGGGCGGGAATGGGATCGTGGCATGATCCGGTGGTTCCCGCTCGCCAAGCCTCGCTTCACCACCGGCTACCTTCCAGGCTCCCTTCGGGAGCAGGAGACACAACCGCGCGCACGTGAACAGCAGCGTGATCGTTAATCATACACCTCACCCTATCGCTTATGCACCATCAAGGCGCGCGGTATGATGCCTGCATGAGCTTTTCGAGCTCGGAGACGATCTCGGGATTCTCTGCTGCGAGGTTCTTTTCTTCGCCGATGTCGGTTTCGAGATTGTAGAGGAGTTTTTCGAGAGGCTTGGGTTTGCCCTTGGCTTTCGCCTTCACGTCCTTGGAGATGCTGCCGGAGTTGAGGTGGATGAGTTTCCAGGGCCATTTGAGCACGGCGAGCTTGCCACCCTGTTCGTCGAAGGCCCAGAAGAGGTGGGAGTGCTGGTGCTGTCCCGGTTTGCCGAGGAGGGTGGGGAGGAAGGAGATGCCGTCGAGCTGGGGATCGCTGCTGAGTTTGGTGAGGCTGAGGTCTGCCAGGGTGGGGAGGACGTCCTGGAAGGCGCAGACGTGCTCGCTGGTGGCTCCCGCTTTGATCTTGCCGGGCCACCAGGCGATGAAGGGCTCGCGGATGCCTCCGTCGGTCATGTCGCGTTTGATGCCTTTGAAGTCGCCGTTGCTGTTGAAGAAGTCGCTTTGATGGCCGCCCTCCTGATGGGGGCCGTTGTCACTGGAAAACATGACCAGCGTGTTTTCGGCGAGGCCGAGTTCTTTGAGGCGGGCCATGATTTTGCCCACGTCATTGTCGAGGAAGCGGATGAACTGAGCGAAGCCTTTCTCGGCGTCGGGCCAGTCCTTGTCCTTGAATTCGCCGTAGTCGGGGGATTCGAGGCCGTGGCCGAGAGGGGAGGTCTTGCCGGCTTCGTTGTTGGCGTGGGGGATGTTGAAGGCGTAGTAGAGGAAGAAGGGAGATTTTTCTTTGGCACGCTCGCCGAGGTAGCGCTGGACGTCATCGGAAAGGAGCTGGGGGACCCAGGCCTTGCGGCCATCGAGAGGGGCGACTCCGGTGCCGACGAGGTCGCTGTCGGAGTAGTCTTTGGCATCTTTGGCGGAGCCGGGGATGACGGTGTTGGGAAGATCCACGATCTTGCCGTTTCGGACGAGGGCCTTGGTATAGAAATTGTGGGCGTGGCTGGTGCCGACGTAGCCGAAGAATTCATCGAAGCCTTTGCGCTGCGGGTCGTCGAGGGGGATGGGTTTGCCGAGGCCGTATTTGCCGATGCATGCGGTGTGGTAGCCGGCGGACTTCAGGACTTTGGGCAGGGTGAGGTCCTCATCCGGAATGTGACCTTCGCCATTGCCACGCACGCGGCAGTGGCCGGTGTGCAGGCCGGTCATGAGCACGCAGCGTGATGGTGCGCAGACGGTGCAGCCTGCGTACATGCGGGTGAACTTCATGCCCTCGGCGGCCATCTTGTCGAGATGCGGCGTGGTGAGGGTTTTTTGACCGAAGCATCCAGCGTCGCCGTAGCCCATGTCATCGGCGAGGATGAAGATGATGTTGGGCTTGTCTGCGGCGTGAGCAAAGGCGCCGAGGAGGAGCAGGGTGAGGATGAGGAGGTGCTTCATGGTTTAGCAGCAAACGCTGGAAGTGGAGGGTTGCTTCAGGAAAAGCGGTCCCTAGCATATGGCAGCATGGGATTCATTCATCACCTTTGGCAGAAACTGCCCCCGAAACTGCGTCAGTTTTTTGAAGACGAACCTGAAACCGTTTTCATGTCCGATCTGCCATCCGAGGCCCTTCTGAAATGCCTGCGGGAATCCTTGAACGCGCGATCCTCATGGAATGAAGATGCTGTGCGAGGGCGCGTGACCGGAAATAAAATAGATGTCCGTTATAAAAGCGCCTGGTTAAGAGATGGTTTTGAACCTCTGTTTCGAGGGAGGGTTGAGGTTTCCGATGGTGGCAGCCGGATTGTCGGATGCATGTCGCACGATCCGCGTGGTCGGGCCTTCATGGCTGTCTGGTGTGGTGCCATCGTTCTGGCTTCGGTGGTGATGGTCTGGACAGTGATTATTCCTCTGGGTGGCTGGGGGCTGCTATGGCTGGCCAATGGCTTTTTGAGCATGGGTGAAAGCCTTTGTCCTGATCGCAGAGGACGTATTCTGGCGCATCTGCAAGCTTGTGCGTCGCATCCTCCCCTTTGACAATCCGGCTGCCGTTTTGATCTTGCTTCATGAATCAAATCCTTGTGCTCTACGATTCCCGCAGCGGCAATGTGGCGAAGATGGCCGCGCTGGTGTCTGAAGGAGCGCAGCAGGTGCCGGAGACGGAGGTGCGGGTGAGGCATGTGGATGAGGCCACGGCTGACGATGTGGTGTGGTGCGACGGGCTGGCGGTAGGGAGCCCGACGAACATGGGGATTCTGTCGTGGAAGATGAAGCGCTTCTGGGACGAGACGATGGCGGACAAGTGGCTGGAGGTGGATGGGAAGATCGCCTGCGCCTTCAGCAGCGCGGGCGGTTGGGGCGGCGGCATGGAGATGGCGTGTCAGTCGATTCTGACGGTGCTCATGAATTTTGGGTTTCTGGTCTTTGGCGTGACGGACTACTCGGGCCGGAAGATGACGCTGCACTACGGGGCGGTGGCCTCGAAGGAACCGCGCGAGGAGGAGACGCAGGAGGCGTGTCGGATTCTGGGGCGCAGGCTGGCGGAGTGGACGGCGCTGTATGTGCACGGGCGCAAGGATGAGCATCCGCTGACGAAGGGAGTGAAGCGGTTGTGTCCGAGTGATTTTGTGGAAGATAAGACGCAACAGGCATGACACCGACGCTGTGCATTCTTGGGGGCTGCAACGGGGCGGAATGATCTGCGGCTTGCCCATGATTGGGATTTGTGGAACGATCATGCTCGTCCTCCGCAACGATAGCCCCACACCATGGACAAGCTTCAAGTCATCATCGATGCCATACGTCTTCAAGAAGGTCCGCCGCGTGAGATGTCCGAGATGTCGAAGATCGTGCTAGAAGCAGGCCGTGCGGCCACGGAAAAGATGCTCGACTACTACAATCGTATGGGAATCAAGGTGACACCGCAGATGACGCTGGCGACGGAGGAGCCGAAGAGGGGGCGGAGGAAGAAGCCTCTGATCGGCAAAACACATTGTACCCACTCAATCGACCAGTTCTCAATGAAGTTTGTCGCCGCCAAACGTCGGGAAGCTCCGCCAACGGACATGTCGGAGATGGTTCGCATTGGACTCGAAGCGAGCCTAAAGGCTACGGAGGAGATGATGGACTATTACAAACGGATGGGCATCAAGGTGACGCCGCAGATGACGCTGGTGCCGGAGAAGCCGAAGAGGGGGCGGAGGAAGTAACGGGCTTTTTAGAGAAGCATCATCGACAAACTCGGGAATAGCCGCTTTGTGTAGTTATGTCTCCTCTGATGGCCTTCATCGCGCTTGGTGTCCTGCTCGGAAGTGTCGTATTTATCATTGCACTGGTCGCCAAGAAGCGACGCCTGGTCATGCTTGCAGTGCCGTGTCCGTTGCTCATCTTGCTATGGCTGGTTCTGGCGAGTACGCCTCCAGACGCGGAGGCAGAATGCGAACGACTCTTTGGCAAGGAGGTACAATTGCATGCCAAGGAACTTCAAAGCTTGAAGCCTCTCGGCATGGACGGTTTTCTTCTGACTTTCCACATTTCGACGCAGGACTTTTATCACCTTATCAAACCGGCGTTTTCCATGGAATTGCTTGGAGGCAGCAGCTTCTTCAGCAGAGAAGAGAGGCCCAACGGCTGGCCGAAGGTACTTGAGACCATGGACGAATGCCTGCGACGTGATGTGGGAGAAGATTTTCTTCTTCTCTATTATGATGAACCCAGCGAAACAGTTTATGCTTCCTTTCACTATTTGGGCTGGTAACAGCGAGTATCGACTTCAAAGGGGCGGCTATTCATGCTTCTGAAACAGGCTGATGCAATTAACCGAGGCGCTGATGACGGAACCCTTTCAGGGTTCGCGCATGGGAGATTCGGGGTTGTGCATTCAACCCAGGGAAGCGCTCGCTATCGCTCGGCATCCCTTGGGCTGAAAGACGGAAGGCAGTTGGCCTTCAGGGCCATGACCTGTCCCAGAACGTGGCTCTTGACGTATTTGCATCATGTAGGAGCACGGGCGGTTTTGTGTCACCGCTACGCGGTTCCATGTGAGGGAATGATGCGTGTGGCGGTTACCGTGGGCTGGCGCCCACGGCTATTGTTGTGCCAGCCCTACGGGCTTTCGGAGGCTGCTGGGTGGAGCAATGAGGTGTTGATGAGTGGCGGAGATTTTCGGGCAGGGTGAGGCCTTTCAAACATCGCCAGCGACGACGGCTACTGCACTAGGGGCGAGGTATGATGGCAGGGGCTCATTTCTTCACAAACTGCACCTTCCCGCCCTTCATCTCGGCGGTGATGTGATCACCTTCTTTGAAGCCACCCTCAAGAACCGCCAGTGAGAGGGGATCGAGGAGGTGTTTTTGGATGGCGCGTTTGAGGGGGCGGGCGCCGAAGACGGGGTCGAAGCCAGCATCGGCGAGGTAGCGGGTGGTGTCGTCGGTGACGGTGAGGTGGATGTTCTGCTTGGCGAGGCGGTCGATGACACGGCCGAGCTGGATCTTGACGATGCTGTCGAGCTGGGCGGCATCGAGACGGTCGAAGATGACGATTTCATCGATGCGGTTGAGGAACTCGGGGCGGAAGAACTGCTTCAGGCTGTCGCGCACGAGGGCATCGCGCTGTTCAGGATTGCTGACGTCCTGGATGGCGTTGCTGCCGATGTTGCTGGTCATGATGAGGACCGTGTTTTTGAAATCGACCGTGCGGCCCTGGCCGTCGGTGATGCGGCCGTCGTCGAGGACCTGCAGGAGGACATTGAAGACATCGGGGTGGGCTTTTTCGACTTCATCAAAGAGGACGACGCTGTAGGGGCGGCGGCGGACGGTTTCGCTGAGCTGGCCGCCTTCTTCGTAGCCGACGTAGCCGGGAGGGGCGCCGATGAGGCGGCTGACGCTGTGCTTTTCCATGTACTCGCTCATGTCGATGCGGGTCATGGCGGTTTCGTCGTCGAAGAGGAATTCGGCGAGGGCTTTGCAGAGCTCGGTCTTGCCGACGCCGGTGGGGCCGAGGAAGAGGAAGCTGCCGATGGGGCGGTTTTCATCCTGAATGCCTGCACGGGCGCGGCGCACGGCATTGCTGACGGCAGCGATGGCGTCCTTCTGGCCGATGACGCGCTGGCTGAGGCGCTCCTCCATTTTGACGAGCTTGGAGCGCTCGCCTTCCTGAAGGCGTGAGACGGGGATGCCGGTCCAGTTGGCGACGACGCGTGCAATGTCCTCTTCGGTAACTTCTTCGCGCAGCAGCGAGTGGGCGGAGCGAGGCTGGGAGGCCTCGACGGGGGCGGCGCTGAGTTTCTTTTCGAGATCGGGGATGAGGCCGTATTGAATCTCACCGGCGCGGCCGAAGTCGCCACGACGCTGGGCCTGTTCGAGTTCGGTGCGCAGGCGGTCGATTTCTTCCTTCACCTTGCGTCCGGCATCGACGGTTTCCTTTTCCTTGAGCCACTGGGCTTTCAGAGCGGCGGAGCTTTCCTTGAGATCGGCGATCTCCTTGTCGAGTTTTTCGAGACGGGCTTTGGAGGCGGCGTCTTTTTCCTTTTTTAGGGCCTGGCGTTCCATTTCGCCCTGCATGATCTGGCGCTCGATGACGTCGATCTCCGTGGGCATGGAGTCGAGCTCGATCTTGATGCGGCTGGCGGCTTCATCCACGAGGTCGATGGCCTTGTCGGGCAGGAAGCGGTCGGTGATGTAGCGATTGCTCAGAGTGGCGGCGGCGATGATGGCACCGTCCTGGATGCGGACGCCGTGATGCACTTCATAGCGTTCCTTCAAACCGCGAAGGATGGCGATGGTGTCCTCCACGCTGGGTTCGCCGACTTTGACGGGCTGAAAGCGGCGCTCGAGGGCGGGGTCTTTTTCGATGTATTTGCGGTACTCGTCGAGCGTGGTGGCGCCGACGCAGCGGAGTTCGCCACGGGCGAGCTGGGGTTTGAGGAGATTGCCGGCGTCCATGGCGCCTTCGGCCTTGCCTGCGCCGACGATGGTGTGGAGCTCGTCGATGAAGAGGATGATCTCGCCTTCGCTGGCGGTGACTTCCTTGAGGAAGGCTTTGAGGCGCTCTTCGAATTCGCCACGGAACTTGGCGCCGGCCATCATGCCGCCGAGGTCCATGCTTATGAGGCGTTTGCCCTTGAGTGAGTCTGGGACGTCTCCGGCGACGATGCGGCGTGCTAGGCCTTCGGCGATGGCGGTCTTGCCGACGCCGGGCTCGCCGATGAGGACGGGGTTGTTCTTGGTGCGGCGGCTGAGGACCTGCATGACGCGGCGGATTTCCTCATCGCGGCCGATGACAGGGTCGATCTTGCCCTGCTTGGCGCGGGCAGTGAGGTCGGTGCCGTATTTTTCGAGGGTCTGGTATTTGCCCTCGGGGTCCTGATCGACGACGCGCTGGCTACCGCGCACGGCGGTGAGGGCCTTGGAGACGGTGTCGTAGGTGAGGCCCGACTGCTTGAGGAGATCGGAGAGCTCGGTCTTGGTTTTGAAGAGGGCGAGGATGATGTGCTCGACGCTGAGGTATTCGTCCTTGAGCTTTTTCTGCTCGTCCTCGGCCTTGGTCATGAGCTCGCGCATCTCATTGGAGAGATGCAGGCCGCTGGTGCCGCCGCTGACCTTGGGCTGACGGGCAAGGAGGGCCTCGACGCTGGATTTCAGAGACTGAGCGGCTGCGGGATTGACGGCTGCTTTTTCAAAGAGGGGAACGGCGATGCCGCCATCCTGCTCGAGCAGGGCAAGGAGGAGGTGGGAAGGCTTCAATTCCTGATGGCCGTGGCGGGTGGCGACGGACTGAGAGGCATTGAAGGCTTCCTGGAGTTTGACGGTGAATTTTTCGGGAGACATGGTTGGTGGGAGAAGGGTTGTTTCTCGGTCTTTCTTGCTGGAAGCATGCCACAGGCGAGGCATGGGCTGCTACGCCTGATTTGCCTGGGATGCAGCGCGATTTGATGAGGCTAAGCGAAGTGTTTAGTGTGCATGGCTGGCACAGCGGGAAGGACGATTTGGCACAGGTGTGAAAGCGAGATGCTGTCAGACACAATATGCGAAAGGGGGGCTGGCCGACGTGCGTCAGCGCCCCGGCGGCACCCGGAACTCCCGGTTCAATCTCAGCTTCAGTTTTCGCATCGCTTCATCCAGCTCCGCACGCACGCTCACCAGCTCCGGCTCCAGTGTTTCATTCACCGGCGTGGACATCACCCGCTCATGGCGTTCCATCAGCGACTGCCCGTCTTCGCGCAGTCCGCAGGCCTCGATCAATCCGCGCACCTGCGCCACCTGCGCACGCGTTTCTTGAATCATCGTCATGGCCTCCGCCTCCGTCGTTTCACCATCCTCCATGCGGCGCAGTTGCTGGCAGTGAAACAACCGGCAGCGCACCGGCCGCTTCTCATAAACAGTGCATCCCTTCTCCTGCAGCGCCGGGCATGGCTGCTCCATGTGGTACTCGCCATCGCGGTTGCGGATCTTCAGTCCCAGCCGCCCCAGCGCCGCCGGCACATCTCCCGGCTGCATGCGCACGATCTGAAACATCGTCCCGTCACAGCACATGCCGCACGCCGTGCACAGGCGCGTGGCTGCTTCGGCATATGACACGGACTCCATCGTGCGGGAGCAATGCCGCCCCGACGCCCCAAGTTCAACCTCTATCCTCTCGCCGCCTGCTCCAGCACCTGCAGCGTCAGCTCCACATTCAGCTCCAGATCCAGCGGCAGCCTCGTCTTCACAGGGGTGCCACCACCGCGTGCACGCCAGTGGTTGATGCACATGCCCAGCGCAGCCAGATCCGTCGGATCATCCAGGACATGTCCGTTCACTCCCGAATCGATCAGTTCGCTCGCTCCATTGTAGCTCGTCGTGATCACCGGGATGCCCGTGGCCAGCGCCTCGCTCACCACATTCGAGCACGGCTCATAGATCGGCAGAAAGGTCAGCACATCCGCCGCGGCGTAGGCGGCCTCCACATCGCTCATCGGCCCGGTCAGAATCACATTCGGCGGCACGCGCCCGCGCATGCGGTCCCGCGTGACCACCAGCAGCTTCAGATGCGGATCATCTCCGTGCCCTGACATGAATTTCAGCAGCCACGGCAGCCCCTTGCGCTCCCAGCCGGAGCCCACAAAGACCAGCACAAAATCTTTCTCCTCCAGACCGAAACGCCTGCGAGCATTCTCTCTCGACACCTTTTTGAAGCGCTTCACCTCCACCCCGTTGCGGATGGTGTGCACACGCTCCTGAGGAAAGTCCGGGAAATGCTGTGCTATCTCCCCCCTCACCATCTCGGAGTTCACGATGACCCGCTGCGTATTCGCCGGATCAAAGGTCTGCGCTTCCAGCGCCATCATGTTCCGGTGAAACGCCCCCAGTCCCACCAGCGGCCGTTTCCACCACGGCGCAAACTGCCTGCGCCGCTGCAGCCACACGCGGTGGAGCCCGTCACCTGCACGATACACATCCTGCTTCAGCGTGCGCTCCAGGCTGAACACACAGTCAAACCTCTCATGCTGCAGCGCGGCGTTCACCGCCTCCGCAAAACGCCGTGGCCTCTCCGCCCGTGCCCCGTCCACGCTGACGCTGTGAAACTTCACCCCCTCGGCCTGCCCCTGCCATTTCTCCGCAAAGAGGTGTGTCTCGTGCCCGGCGGCGGCCAGCGCCCCCAGCAGCCTCTGCACATACAGCTCCGCACCTCCGGTGGCGGAGTACTGGCGGCGGATGAGGGCAAGTTTCATGCGGATGGCTCAAACGTCCCGTTGGCTTCAGGAAATTGCAAGAAGGACGCGTTAGCTACGAGTTCGCAGACCGCCACTGCTCAAAGCTCTCCTTCGCCGTGCGAAAGACCGCACCGCAGCGCGGACACGTGATGATGGCCACGCCATCGGCAAAGATGTGATCCAGATCATCCTTCGGCAGCCGCAGGATGATCGGCATCAGCCGCTCCACCGAGCACCCGCACTCAAACACATACCCGCGCGTTTCCAGCAGCGTCAGATGCTCGTCCGTTTCCAGTGCCAGCACCTGCTCCAGCGTCAGCGCCGCCAGCCATTCCTCGTCACAGTCCGGCTCTGCGGAGATCTGCACAAACTCCTCCTCCTCCAGCCGGAAAAAGCGCGTCAGCCGCTGCTCGCTCGTGGTGTAAAAAGTCTCTACCGCCTTGAGCATGTCACTCCCTTGAAATTCGATCATGCTCTGCCGCGTGGGATGCTCCGGCCGCGTCGTCTGCGCGATGAAAAGCGCCTCCCCCTCCTGCCGCACGTCTTCGGTGAAGACACGCCCTGTCACCCGCCCAGGCCTGGTGCTGCCGGTCACAAACAGATTAGCCCTCTGCGGCTCCTTCACATGGATCGTCCATGCGCAGGACTCGTCCTGCGGGCGCGAGCACAGGTGCAGCGCCAGCCCGGCCAGCGCATCCTTCAGCATCTGGTCCAGCGCCTCCTTGTTCTGGATGCCGTGCTGCATCAGGTGCAGGTAGTAATCCAGATACAGCGGGCTGAAGCGCCCTCGCACCAGCAGGGCGTTGCGCTTCCGCACAAAGTAGGAGCGGAGGTCCACCACGGAGAGATCCGGTTCTAGCATCTGACTCATGCCCTGCCTATCTCACCGGATGCCCGGCGGCGCAAGTGGCTCCGGCCTTCACTTCCCCGCCATGCCGCGGAATTTCTGCCGGTACGCGCTCGGCGTGGTCCCCATCACCTCCCGGAAGCGGCGGTTGAAGTTCGCCAGGTTGCGGTACCCGCAGTCCATCGCGATATCCGTGATGTTCGACACATCCTCCGCCAGCATCCCGCACGCACGGCCGATTCGTACCTCATTCACATACTGCGGCACCGTTTTGCCCGTGCGCGAGTGGAAGAACCGGCTGAAGGCCCCCAGGCTCAGGTGCGCCAGCTTTGCCAGCCGCTCGCGGTCGATTTCCTCGGTCAGGTGCGTGTGGATGAAATCGATCACCCGCTCCATCCGCCCCTGGTCCGCAGACTCGAGCTTGGGCTCAAAGTTCGAACTCGCCAGCGGCTTCAGCTCCTCGGACTTCGCCAGCGCATTCAGGATTGCCAGCAGCTCGATCACCCGCCCCAGCCCCTCGCTGTCAGCCAGACGCTTCATGTGCTCGGTCACCGCCGCACGGGCAGCCCCGCGCACCTCCAGTCCCCGCGCCGCACGCTGCAGCAGCCTCTTCACCGGCTCCATCTCGGGCAGCGCCATGAAGTCACGCCCCAGAAAGGTCTCGTCAAAGCGCACGATGATGGCATTCACCCGCCGGGATTTGACGTTCGTGTCCTGGTGCCACACATGCGGCAGGTTGGACCCGATCAGTACGATGTCCCCGTCCGTCAGCGCCCCGATGTTGTCCCCCACCACCCGGTGCCCCCGGCTCTCGATTGCCAGCGTCAGCTGATACTCCGGATGGAAATGCCACCGCGTTCCATAGTCCAGCGCCCGCACCACCTCACAGTGAAAAGACTCCCACTGGCGTTTCGGCACTTTCTCAAAAACAGGCTTCATGGCGGTGTAGTTGCTGGATTCAGAATAGCTACTTCGAAGATCGGCGCACCTTGGCTCAGCAGTGGCACCCCAGTTTCATGCAAGGCGTCCAAATGATCAATAGCTTCGTCATTCGAAGCCAGCACTTATATTAGGCGGAGCACAAGGGGCCGGCCAATGGCCAGATTTCGAGGTCCTGGTAGCTCTTACCGCCAAAGAGCCTCGAATATCTGGCATCTAGTTGCTACTCATCGTCATCCTTGTCGCCTTCCCCGGCCTTCTGGCCTCTGAGCATGGCTTCCATGAAGGCATCCAGGTCGCCGTCCATCACGTCGGAGATGTTGCTGGTCTTCACGCCTGTCCGGAGGTCTTTCACCATCTGGTAGGGCTGGAAGACGTAGCTGCGAATCTGTGAACCCCAGCCGATGTCGCTCTTCTCGCCATACTGGCGGTCCAGCTCGGCCTTGCGCTTGTCTTCCTCGATCTGGTACAGCTTGGCCTTCAGCATCGCCATCGCCTTCGCACGGTTCTTCGGCTGGCTTCGTTCGATCTGGCAGGCCACGATCACGCCGCTCGGCACGTGCGTGATTCGCACCGCAGTCTCCACTTTGTTCACGTTCTGCCCGCCTTTGCCGCCGGCACGGTACGTGTCGATTTTCAGGTCTTCCTCGCGGATCTGAATGTCGATATCCTCTTCCGAGTCGGGTGTGACGTCGATCGAAGCAAAACTCGTGTGGCGCTTCTTGGCGGCATCAAACGGTGAGATGCGCACGAGGCGATGCACGCCGCGCTCGGCTTGCAGATATCCAAAGGCGTTTTCGCCCATGATTTCGAGTGTCGCCGAGCGTGTGCCCACGTCATCGCCGGCTTCGTGGTCGATCAGCTCCACCTTGTAACCACGGCGTACGCACCAGCGCTGGTACATGCGCATGAGCATGTCCGCCCAATCACAGGCCTCCGTTCCACCGGCTCCGGAGTGGATGGTGATGAAGGCATTGCCACGGTCAAAGGGGCCTTTCAGCAGCTGGCTCAGCTCAAAGGCACCCACGTCCGCCTCGAGCTTCTTGTGCTCCTGCTCCACCTCACGCCAGGTCTCCATGTCGCCAGCCTCCTTGGCCAGTTCGATGAGCCCGTCAAAATCTGCGGCGCGCGCTTCAAGCTCCTGCAGCGGTCCGATTTTCTTTTTGATGACGTTCGTGCGGTCAATCAGCTTGCGCGCCGCGTTCGCATCATCCCAGAAGCCGGGGGCCGCCAGGCGGTCCTCCAGCATTGCCAGCTCGTCTTTTAATTTCGGTACGTCAAAGATACCTCCGGAGTTCTCCCAATTTTGCCTTGAGGGCGGTGGTGTCGAGGGCCTGGAGGTCGGTGAGGATGGTCTTGCTGGTCTTTTCCATGATGCAGCGTAGATAACGGCTCGGCACACGAGTTCAACGCCTTTTGTCATCATGGAAAAAACCGAGGCCATTCTCATCGGGCGCACGCGCTATGCGGAAGCCAGCCTCATCGTGCACTGGTGCTCGCCGGACGTCGGCCTCTTTAAAACCATCGCCAAAGGCGCCCTGCGTCCCAAATCCCCCTTCTCTGGCGTGCTCGATCTCTTTGTCTCCGCAGATCTCCGCTTTGTCCGCAGCAAATCCAGCGACCTCCACACCCTCGCCGAGGCCCGCTGGACCCATCCCCGCCTCGGCCTGCGCGAAAGCTACGGCCGCGTCCTCGCTGCCACCTACCTCGTCAAGCTTATCAGCCTCGTCGCCGAAAGCGGCTCGCCCATTCCCGAGATCCACGACCTCCTCGTCAAAGCCCTCGACTACCTCGCCGCCAAAGACCCCGTCCCCGCCCTCATCACCCGTTTCGAGCAGCGCCTCGCCGAGCACCTCGGCATCATCCCCGAAGGCGAGCCCGGCATGGCTGCCGCCGCCATCGAAGACAGCTTCCACCGCAAGCTCCCCGTCCAGCGCCGCCAACTCGCCGACTGGATGGCGAATAAATGAGCCAGCCGCCGCTGTTTGGAGCATTCTTCAATTCATCAACGATAGTAAGGCAAATCAATCCTTCCCACGATCTTCTTGTTTCGATCTGTCAAAATCAACGTGTCGAAATACGGCTCCAGGCGGGGTTCATGGTAGTATTTCTCATCCTCAAATGTTGGCAACAATTCCGCATCTGGAGATCCTTTTTTCAGAGGCACAATCTTGAAATTCGCTCTCCAGTGCTTGTAGGCTGACAATGTATATCCGTCATGCATGTCCCAGTGTTCCGATTGAGATGCGTATCCGCCACGAACTCCACCCATCCAACGTGTGCTCGGCACCCCATATAGTCGGAAGTGATAGAACACTTTCTCTCTCGGCATACCCTCAGATGACTTTGCGGCCCTGACTTTGTTCAGCGCCTCCGTGTAATCCCCCCATGGAGAACGCGGCTTCGGCGTCGAGCATGAAACAAACTGGACGGCCACCAACAGAGCGATCATCCATTTGGCCAAGGTGTCCATATTCGTTTGGATTTACTTCAGCGCCGCCTCGATTGCCGCCTTCAACTCAGGCGAATCCGGCTCCACATCCGAGCCAAACCGCTGCAGCACCTTCCCGTCCTTGCCCACGAGAAACTTCTCAAAGTTCCACCCCACCTCGCCGCCCACGGCAGACTGCAGCGCCGCATACAGCGGGTGCTTCGCATCTCCTTTGATCACCACCTTGGAAAACATCGGAAAGGTCACCTTGTAACGCTCAGTGCAAAACGCCTTGATGGCCGATTCCGCACCCGGTTCCTGACCACCGAAATCATTGCAGGGAAAACCGAGCACCACCAGCCCCTTGCCGCTCATCTTCTGATACAGGTCCTCCAGCCCCGCATACTGCGGCGTGTAGCCACACTCTGAGGCCACATTCACCACCAGGAGCACCTTCCCAGCATAAGCCTTCAGCGTCGTGTCCTTCCCATCAATATCCTTGATAGCGATATCCTGGACGTTGGTGTCGGCAGCCACTGCAATGGAAGTCATGAGAAGGGAAAGAAGAAGCGATTTCATATTCAGGTAGGATCTACGAGCAACAAACGGAGAACGGCACACCATTCACACTTCTGGCTTCGTCATTATTTCGTCATTCGGATTTACTCATTCGTCATTTCTCCTCCACCATACTGAGGAAAATATCCTCCAGCCGGCTCCCCCGCTGCTCATGCTCACGCCTTAGTTCTTCCAGCGTGCCCAGCGCCACCAGCCTGCCATGGTGGATGATGCCAATGCGGTCGGCCAGCTCCTCCGCGATGTTCAGCAGATGCGTGCTCATCAGCACCGTCGTACCCGCCAGGCTCCGCTCCTTGATTTCACGCTTCACCGTGCGCGCATGGATGGGGTCCAGCCCCACCATCGGCTCATCGATCACAAACACCTTCGGATCATGCAGCAGCGCACTGGCGATCCCCAGTCTCTGCCTCGTGCCGTGGCTGAGATTCTCAATCCGCTGCCGCGAATGCTCATGCAGCGCAAACTTGGTGAACAGCGCATCCGTCTGCGCCTTCGCCTTCGCAGGCTCCATCTCAAACAGCTCCGCGATGAACTCCATGAACTCCACAGGCGTCAGTTTTTCATAAAACACCGCCACATCCGGCACATAGCCCAGCAGCGCCTTGGCCTTCATCGCCTCCTGCTGCACATCATGCCCGCACAGCCGCACCTTGCCGGCATCCGGCTTCATCAGCCCCGTCAGCAGCTTCATCGCCGTCGTCTTGCCCGCGCCATTCGGCCCTAGAAAGGCGAACAGCTCACCGGGTTGGATGGTCAGATTCAGCCCGTCCAGCGCCCGCAGCTCGCCGTAGTTTATCGTCAGGTTTTCGATCTCGATCATGCGTCAGTTAAAAAGTTCCCTTCATTCCGCGCCCTCCTGCAGCCCGTGTATCGCAGGCTCCAGCAGCACATAGTCACTCGGCAGGTCTATGCGGGCCAGCTCTCCCGCTTCGGTAAAGATCATCTTCACCTCGTGCATCCCCATCACCGGCAGCGTCAGCACAAAGCACTTCCTCTGCCTCCCGGCCAGCACCATCTGCCCCTCACGCGCCTGCAGCTTCATCGCATCAGGAGAGGCCTCGTTCTTCATCAGCCCGCCGCTGATCATCGAAAGCATTCCCGGCGCGCCATCCAGCCCGCCACCACCACCGAAGTTCATCAGCATCTGCACATCCTTCGAGCTCATCACCACACGATCCCCCTGCTTCACCAGCAGCTCGGGTGTGGGGTTCCTCTCATCCCACGAGAGCTGCATGCTCGCATCCTTATGGGGAAAGGTGGCCTTCAGCCCCAGATGCTGCCACCGCTCTGCATCTGCCAGCGTACAGCCCATGTTCCATGCCGCCAGGATGCTGTGCGCAGGTACTCCGGCTTCCGACTCCTGCTCCACAGATCCATGCGAGATGATGTCATACACCGTCTGATGGTTCGGCTTGATCCGCCGCGCCACCTGCAGGTTTGCATGCCCCACCTTTTCCTTCTGATGGTATAGATGCAGCGTGCAGCCAAAGTTTTCCGACTGTCTTAAAAACAGATCAAAAACCATCTTCGGCGGCACCACCGCAAACCTCGACTCCTCTGGAAAATAGCTGTCACGCACAAGCAGCCCGGACATCACCGACCAGAACGCCACTGTAAGGACTGCCACGACACGCCAGAGCATGATTTAAATACTAGCTGGGAAACGTTCGCAGAAGCAAGCCCGCCGAGTTTTTCACCGCAAAAAATCTCGCCATCGCCCCACCCTCTTGCCACCATCCCGTCATGCGTCTCCTGCTAGCCCTCTGCCTTCTCACCCTGCCCTTGGCCGCCGCCGATCAGCGCCCGCCAAATGTCGTTCTCATTCTTCTCGATGACCTGGGCTACTCCGACCTCGGCTGCTTCGGCGCGGACAAAATCAAAACACCCCACATCGACCGCATGGCCGCTGAGGGCACCCGCTTCACCAGCTTCTACGTGGCCCAGGCAGTTTGCAGCGCCTCACGCGCCGCACTCATGACCGGCTGCTACGCCAACCGCGTCGGCATGCAGGGCGCCCTGAATCATACCAGCAAAGAAGGCATCCACCCCGACGAGCAGCTTCTTCCCGAGCTCCTGAAGACACGCAGCTACGCCACCGCCGCTTTTGGCAAATGGCACCTCGGCACCGATCTGCTATTCAATCCCCTTCACAACGGCTTCGATTCCTTCCTCGGCATCCCTTACTCCAACGACAACAGCAAATACCACCCCTCTCTGGCCAAGGAGATGCCGCCCCTGCCTTTCTACGATGGCCTCCAAGTCATCGAGACCGACCCCGACCAGAGCCAGTTCACCCAGCGCTTCACCGCAGCAGCCACGCAGTTCATCGAGCAGCACAAAGACACCGCCTTCTTCCTCTACGTGCCCCACGTCATGCCGCACGTGCCCATCTTCGCCTCCGCTGCGGCTCGTGGCCAGTCCGCCGCCGGACTTTACGGCGATGTCGTGCAGGAGCTGGACGGCTCCGTCGGCCAGATCCTCGCCACCCTTCAGCGCTGCGGCATCGATGACCGCACCCTCGTCATCCTCTTTTCAGACAACGGTCCCTTCCTCAGCTATGGCAACCACGCCGGCAGCGCCAAACCTCTCCGTGAGGGAAAGCTCACCACCTTCGAGGGCGGCGTCCGCAGCCCCTTCATCGCCCGCTGGCCCGGACACGTTCCCGCTGCCCGTGTGTGCGACGAGCCCGTCATGGAGATCGACCTCCTCCCCACCATTGCCTCCCTCGTCGGTGCCCAGCTCCCTCAAGGTAAAATCGACGGCCTCAATATCCTCCCGCTCCTCGAAGGCAAAGCAAACGCCACATCACCTCACGAGTCCCTCGTCTTCTACGGTGGCGATGAGCTCCAGGCCATCCGCAGCGGCCAGTGGAAGCTCCACTTCCCCCACCCCTACATCACCGTGGACGGCGAACCCGGCCGCGATGGCAAGCCCGCCCGCTTCGGCCAGATGCAGCCCAAATCCATCACCCAGAGCGGCATCGCAGGCATCGCCTCACGCCACGGCTACCGCGTGGAAAACATCGGCCTCTCCCTCTTCAATCTGAAAGACGACCCCGGCGAAACCCACGACGTCTCCCAGGATCACCCCGAAATCGTCGAGCGCCTGAAAAAGCTCGCTGAACCCACACGCCTAGAACTGGGTGACGCCCTGCAAAAAATCAAAGGCGCGGAAAACCGACCGCTCGGCCTCGCGCCACAGTGATGAAGAGGTGAAAGGGCGGCACTCGAAACGCCTGTCGCATTCTCCGGTGGTGGAGCGAGGGATGCGCGGAGGATGCCTGGATGCTGATTTGATGCAGCAACCTGGCCTCAGCCACAGGCGGGGTTGCATTTCTCCGTAGATTCAGAGTGTCAGGAGTATTTGACGTCCTTGCGGGGTTCCATCTCGAAGGCGGTGGATTCCTGCTCGGAGATGTTGGGCTTGAGGACTTCCTCGCGGAACTTGATGTAGTGGGGGTCGTCCTGGCAGATGGCGAGCTTGTCCATGCTTTCGACCTCGATGTAAACGAACCAGGGGTAGGCGTCGGAGGTGTTGACGCGCTTGCCGGTTTTGACGGTGAGCACCTCAGGCACACGCAGGAGCATGACGCGGGTCTGGGACATCATGGTCTCCAGCTTTTCCTCATCGACCTGGGGCTTGAGCTGAAACAGGCTGAGGTAGGCGATCATGGAGGCAGATGCAGGGGCGGCCCGAGGAGTCAGAAGAGACTAGGATTTCCAGTCGAGGACGCCTTTTTTCCAGGCGTAAACGAAGGCGACCAGAAGCACGGCGACGAAGCCGGAAGCCACGGCGAGAATGGAAGGGCCAAAGGCGGCAAGGTAGTCCTTGTAAACGATGGACCAGGGGTAGAGGAAGACGACCTCGATGTCGAAGAGGACGAAGAGCATGGCCACGATGTAGAACTTCACGCTGAAGCGCGGCTGGCTGTCGCCCACAGGAAGCATACCGCACTCGTAGGCGGAGTCCTTGATGGCGTTGCGCTTGGCGGATTTGCCGAGGAGCGCGGAGGCGATCAGAGTCACGACCGCAAAGCCACCGGCTAGGACGATCTGGAGCAGGACTGGGATGTAATTCTCAAACATGGGGGAAAGGTTTCGGAATGGGTAGCAAGAGCTGGTGCAGCGTCAAACCCGGAAACAAAAAGGGCCGCTCTGCACGAGGCAGAACGGCCCGAAGTGGAGCCCTGGGCAATCAGGCGCGGGCTGCTGCTGCGGCCGAAGTGCGGGCGACAACAGCTGCGCTGCGGGCTGCAATAGCGGCATTGTGAGCCGCACGCAGGCCATCGAGGCCACGGTAGGTCTTGCCCACTTTGGCGCAAAGGCCGCGGCTGACGAGATTCTGCAGTTTCTCATAGGAGCGCAGGCGAAGCATCTCCTCACCACCACTCACGGCATTTTTCAGCTTGAGATTGTCATAAACCAAGCCAAACAACGTGTTGAACTCATAAGTCTCAGGCTTTGAGAGGACATTAACCAGCTCGTCAGTGACATGATCAGGTACCCGGCGAGAGAAACGTGTCTTGCGTGTCGGTGTAGTGGTAGGCATATGGACCTTCAGCCTAGCACAGGACAGTCGTGTTCGCGACGCTTTTATGTGCGCTAGAGGCTTTTTCTCCTATGACGCATAAGGATTGATAGAAAGCCTCAGCCGGCTTCGTTATAGCGCAATACCATGTCTTAATTTGTATTTACAAGGCATGGCTAAATTACGGTGGTTTAAATGCCTATGTGGCATCGGTTATTTCTTGGCAATCTTGTAAATTGCCCCGCTGCTACGGATGTAGAGCGCACCATCGGCTATGGCGGGGGATGCTGAGATGGCTTCACCGCCGAGCTGGTTTTGACCGAGGACTTCGAATTTTTCAGGGGAGGCGCGAACGATGAAGCTTTCTCCGCGATCATTGGAGAAGAGGAGCTTGTCCCCAAAGGCGAGAGGGGCGGGGACGTGCTTGCCGGCGAGGCGGTCATCCCAGAGATCCTTGCCTGATTTGACGTCCACAGCGCTGACAATGCCGCCACGGGTGATCTGGTAGAGGGTGCCGCTGACGATGACGAGGGCGGCCTCGCTGGCATTGCGCTTTTCACGGTCCCAGAGCACGTGGCTTTCAGTGATGTCTCCGCTCATCTTGTCGTCGATGCGGACGCAGACGGTGTGGGCGCGTTCGGAGCCAGTGTTGAGGATGAGCATGTCTCCCATGCGGAGGGGAGGGATGGCGGCATTGAAACCGCCGTGGCGGATGGTCCAGAGTTCCTTGCCGGTGGCGACATCGTAGCCGAAGGCGGCACGGGAGCCGATGGAGACGAGCACCTGCCGGCCGCCCATCTCGAACACGCCGGGGGTATGGTAGGCTTTGCGCATGTCGCCATCGCGAGTGGGCTTGCCCTCTTTGTCGAGATCCCCGTAGTCGGTGGTGCGGGAGGTTTTCCAGACGCTTTTGCCGGTCTTTTTGTCGAGTGCGGTGACGAACTGCTGATCGATGCCGTCGAAGGTGAGGATGATCAGATTGCCAAAGATGATGGGGGAGGAGCCGGGGCCGCGGAAGTGACGGACATTGATGTCACGACGCTCCCAGACTTTCTCTCCGGTAGCGGGATCGATCCGTGCGGTGCCGTAGGTGCCGAAATGAACGTAGAGCGCGTCTTCCTCCAGCACAGGGGAAGGAGCGGCGTAGTTGTTCATGGGATTGCCAAGATCCTCAGGGGTGGCGTTTTCGAAGACCAGCTTGTGATGGATGATCTTTCCGCTCTGGCGATCAATGCCGTAGAGGTACTGCCTGGTGCCGTCTGTGGTGGCAGAGGTGAACCAGATCATGTCTCCGCCGATGACGGGGGAGGAGTGGCCCTGATCCTGCAGTTCGGTGCGCCAGATGATGTTTTTGCCCGTGGCGCCGTCCCACTCCAGAGGGATGCGAGCCACGTCTGCCGCAGGGACGATGTTGTCTTGGGCAGGGCCGCCTTTGGCCGGCCAGAAGACAGGCGTGGTGGCCGGCTGGGCGTGCGTGAGTACGGACAGCAGGGCGAGGGAAAGGGCGGTGAGGGCTGGCGTGCGGATCATGAGCCTGAAGTTGACGGAGCAGATGGGAAATTCTTTCGCCGATGGACAAGAGCATGATTGCTGTGCAGCATCCAGCCGCAACCCCGACTGACCATGAAAAAAGCCATTCTTGCCTGCCTAGCCCTGAGTTTCAGCCTGACCGCACTGAATGCGGATGACAGCCTCAACGAGCAACTGCGCCGTGCGGCTGAGAAACTCAAAAACGAATTCGCCAAGGTGAAGGAGCAGGGCGAGGTGAAAGGACGCGAGTGGTATAAGAAAGCCAAGGACCGTCTGACCACGAGCCGCGAGGAATACCTGAAGCAGGCGGGAGCCGCGCTGACGGGGTGGAAGGCGGACATCGACGTGCTGAAAGACCAGGGCGGCCGCGACTACTTCAAGACACGAGTGAGCGCACTGGAGCAGCACCACGCCTTTGCGGTCAAGGAAATGGAAACGCTCAGCAGCATTCCTGACGAGGCACAGTTCCGTGCGCGGCAGAAGAGCTTTGACAAAACCCTGTGGACTCTGGAGGCCGCCGTGGAGCAGGCCCAGGAAGAGGCGGGGCTGTAGGCGCAATCGCAGCCCAGCAAGGCGCAAGTGCAGCGCGGCATTGCCTTTCGTGGAGGGCTATGATGAAATAACTTCAATCCCAAGCAAGCCATGAAAAAACTGCATCACGTCATCGCCGCCATTGATTTCACCGACTCCTGCCGCGTGGCCTTGCGCGAGGCGGTGCGCCGAGCCTCGCTCGATGGAGCATCCATCACCGTCGTCCATGTGATGGACGAATTTCTTGTGCATGAACTGAAGAGCGCGCTGGCCACCGACCAAGCGACCGTGCGCGCGGAGTGGCTGGAGAGGCTGAAGAAGTTTGTGGCGGATGCGGAGGTGAGCAGCGCTGTGAACGCGGAGGTGCGCATCGGCACGCCGTTTACCGAACTGGTGGAAGCCTGCCGTGCGCACAACGCCGACCTGCTGGTGATGGGGGCGAAAGGATCGCGCAACGAGCCGCACCGGATCGGAGTGATCGCAGCGAAATGCGTGCGCAAGGCTCCGGTGGACGTGCTGGTGGTGAGGCAGGATGCGCAGGGGCCGTTCAAGAAGATCGTGGCCTGTGTGGATTTCTCCGAGAACTCCGCGAAGGCGGTGCAGTGCGCGCTGCACGTGGCACAGCAGGATGGCGGGGAGCTGGACTGCCTGCATGTGTTTCAGAGCGCGCTGGCGATGTCTCTGGACTACGGCGGATTTGCACCTTCACTGCCCGCGACGTATGACCCGCTGGCGGTGGACAACTGGCGCAAGGATCTGGCGTCATTTCTAGAGCCGCTGACGCGCGATGGAGGGGGCGTGACGGTGGCCCAGCATGTGACGGAACGTGTGAACATCCGCGAGGCCATCCTGGATCATGTGAGCGAGACACACGCCACGCTGGTGGTGCTGGGGACGAGCGGCAAGACGGGCTTGCGCGAGATGCTGATCGGCACGACAGCGGAAAAAATCGTGCAGCATGTGCCGTGCTCGATCCTGGCGGTGAAGCCGGACGGCTTTGTCATTTCTGCTGATTGAAACAACCTGCCATGAAGAAAAAAGACGCGTCTGAAGATCCCAGCATTGAGGAGCTGCAGGCAGCGCTGCAGGCGAGCGAGCAGATATCGAGCGCGATCGTGGAGACGGCGGTGAACGCGATCATCACGATCGACGAGAACTGCTTTATCGAGACGGTGAACAGCGCGACGGAGCGGCTGTTTGGCTACAAGCGAGAGGAGCTGATCGGACGAAACATCAGCATGCTAATGCCGCAGCCATACCGGGCCCGGCATGACCGGTATGTGAAGAACTACCTGTCAACAGGGGTGAAGCGGATCATCGGCATCGGGCGTGAGGCCGTGGCGCAGCGCAAGGACGGCTCGGTCTTTCCGATCGACCTCTCCGTGGGTGAGGCGGTACTGCCGAGCGGGAGACGAATTTTTACGGGAATCATCCGCGACCTGACTGAGCGCAAGGTGCTGGAGGACAAGCTGCTGCACATCAGCGAGGAGGAGCAGGCGCGCATCGGCCAGGACATCCACGATGATCTGTGCCAGCAGCTGGCCGCGATCGGATGTCTGGCGAAGGTGGCGCAAAAGAAGCTGGCCAAGACGGGCTGCCCTGAGGCGGAGAGCCTGGCGGAGATCGTGCAACTGGTGGGCAAGGCGAACACGCGTGCGCGTGAGACGTCCCGGGGACTGATGCCGGTGGTGCTGGATTCCGGAGGGCTGATGGCGGCACTGGAGGAGATGGCAGAGAGCACCGCGCGGGCCTACGAAATCGAGTGTGATTTCCGCTATGACAATCCGGTGCAGGTGGCGGACAACAAGATGTCCGTGCAGCTCTTTCGCATCACGCAGGAGGCGGTGTCCAATGCGGTGAAGCATGGGCAGGCGACGCGTGTGGACATTCATCTGGCACGGCAGAGCGGGAACATCGTGCTGACTGTGCGTGACAATGGAGCGGGGATACCCGAGCAGGCCTCGAAAGGAACAGGCATGGGACTCTTGACCATGAATCATCGCGCTCAAATGATAGGCGGCACACTCAAAATCGAGCCCCGCACCGGCGGAGGCACCCAGGTCATATGCAGCGTACCCGCACCAGCGAAAAATCAGTGAAGAGAGTCATCCTTGTGGATGACCACCCAATCATGCGGCACGGGCTGGCGCAGCTCATCCGTGCCGAAGAGGGGCTGGATGTGATCGGAGAGGCGGGCAATGCGCGAGAGGGGCTGGATGTGGTGGGCAAGCTCAAGCCGGATCTGGCAGTGATCGACCTGACGCTGCCAGACAAGAACGGCCTGGAACTGGTGAAGGACATCCGGGCCATGCATCCGGCCACACAGTGCCTGGTGCTATCAATGCATGACGAGACGATGTATGGAGAACGTGCATTGCGCGCCGGAGCACGCGGGTATGTGATGAAGGAGGAGGCTGCGGACCAGCTGGTGACCGCGATCCACAAGGTGCTGGGCGGCGGGTTGTACGTGAGCGAAACCCTCAATGCACGGATGCTGGAACAGGTGACTGGTGCGGCGAGATCCAAAGCCACGGGAGTGGATTCGCTGACAGACCGTGAGCTGGAGATTCTGACAATGATCGGCAAGGGCGTGGCGACGAAGCTGATCGCCGCGCAGCTCAGCATCAGTGCGAGGACGGTGGAGGCCCACCGGGCGCACATCAAAGAGAAGCTGAGCATGACCGACGGCGCGGCGCTGGTGCGCTATGCGGTGCAGTGGGTGGAGAGCCAGGCAAAGCTGTAACAGCGGCTGAAGGCGATCTCTGATTCATGACGAATGCGATGATGATGCGCATGCCGTGATTCGTTTTTGACGGAGAAAAAAATTGGGATGAGAGATGCCGCCAAAGGCATGCGTGCGGCAGCTGGTTTTTGAAAAAAGCAGGCAGCCATGATGAGTGTGCGAGCAGGTGGAAACAGCTGCGCGGAGGCTCGCTGACAACTGGATTTACGCAGGGGATGGAGCGGTTTTACGAAGGGAAACAACCACAAATATTGATTAAATTTGCGTTGACGCTCCGCAGGGCGCTCTCATAACCTCCCCACACGGCAACAGCCGCCAACAACACTATGGCCAAGAAAGCAACCAAAGCAAAACCAGCAGCCAAGAAGGCTGCCAAAGCAAAACGGAAACCCAATCCTGCTCTCATGAAGCCGGTGCAGCCTGATGCGGTTCTCGGAGCCGTCGTCGGTAACAAAGCTGCTCCTCGTGGTCAGATCACGAAAAAGCTGTGGGACTACATCAAGAAGAACGGTCTCCAGGACGCGAAGAACAAGCGCAACATCAATGCCGATGACGCATTGAAGGCGGTGTTCGGCGGCAAGAAGACGGTGACGATGTTTGAGATGACCAAGCTGGTCTCCAAACACATCGCCTGAGCTTAGATCCTGCATTCCATGACGCCGCGCCTGGTGCATACCCGGCGCGGCGCTTTTTTTGTCCGTTCGTCGCAGAGGAGAAGGAGAGGGGCGGGATCAGGGCGAGTGCACCACGTAGTCGAGCTCCATGAACTCGGCGACTTCGGGAATCCAGCGAGTTTGGACGAAGGCGGTGTGATCCGGGTGGCTGCTGTAGAATGTGTAGGAGGCCTCGTCTGCGAACTCCATGGAGAGGCCAAAGGTGAAGCTGTTCTTTGGGCTGGTCTGGCGGAGACACTCGAACTTTTGCACACCGGAGATGCTGGAGAGCGCGCAGGCTGCGCGGAGGAAGTCTGCCTCGGGGGCAGATCCAGGGGCGTGTTTGAGGCGGAAGGCTACGGTGTGGCGGATCATGGCCGAAGAATGGATGCAGGAGGTGCGATGTCAAAAGTCCCAACGCTGGGCTTTGCCTTTGGCGGGGGCGACTTCGATGGAGTCGATCTCGGAATCAGGAGCATAGAGACGAAGCGTGCCGAGGGGGCCTTCGTCTTTGAGGGAGACTTTAAGCAACTGCCAGTCTCCGGCTGTGACATTGAATGGCGTGGAATGAATGACGCTGGAGTCTGACGAGGTGTGCGGCAGGGAGTCGATTTTGCCTGCGCCACCCTGCGTGCTGCGGATGCGCAGGGTGACGGTGGCGGGGCCGTTCATTCTGGCCATGCCATGACCGAGGAATGCGGTGCCGGGCAGGCCGGTGCCTTTGAGCGTGAGGATGCCAGAGGTGACGGTGGCTTTGCACTGGCGCTCCTTCCAGGCTTCGAGGGGATCGGTTTTTTCTGCGGGGGCTTTTGTAGTGGCAACAGGTTTGTAAGCTGGATTGGGGCGGGGATAGGTGGCGCCGGTGTCTTTGAGGAAGGTGTCGATGAGAGCGTCCAGCTCCTTCACTTTATCGGGCATTTCATTGGAGAGGTTGTGAGCTTCGCCGATGTCGTCATGGAGGTTGTAGAGCTCATGGGTGGAGGGATTGCCGAACCAGCGGAGCAGCTTGAAGTCGCCGCTGCGAACCCAGACGCCACCTGCGCGATTGGCGCCGGCGTGCGGGTGGTAGTTGAAGTAGGCCTGACGTTGCAGTGTGCCCTCTCCTTTGAGCACATTGGCGTAGCTGACGCCGTCGATGGTCTGCTGCGCGGGCCTGGCGATGCCGAGGAGATCGATGACAGTGGGATAGATATCGATGGGGCCGACGACGGCCTCGCTGGTGGTGCCGGGCTTGATCTTTCCTGCCCAGGACCACATGAGCGGGACGCGTGTTCCGCCCTCGTAGAGCGTGCCTTTGCCATCGCGCAGAGGGGTGTTCATGGTGGGAGGCTGGCTGCCTGCCCACTTGCGCCAGTCTGCGAGGAAGGCGCTTTTGTTTTTCTCGGCGGCTTCGGTTTTGCCGGAACCGGGGACGTTGCTGTGAGTGTTGCCGCCGTTGTCAGAATAGAAGATGATGATGGTGTTGTCGGCGATGCCCTGGTGGTCGAGCTCTGCCAGGATGCGGCCGAAGCATTCGTCCACGCTTTTGAGCATGGAGGCCATGATGGGGTTTCCCTGCCTGCCTGCGGGGTCTTTTTTGGCTGCAAAGTACTTGGTGTATTCCTCCTTGTGCCCCCAGGGACCATGGACGCCGTAGCACCAGAGATTGAGGAAGAAGGGGCCGTCTTTGCTGGCGGAGATGAACTTCACGGCCTCTGCCGCCTGACGATCGACAATGTATTCGCCCTGCGGACCATCGGTGATGGTGCCGACGCGGTTTTTGGAAGTGGGTTTGCCTTCGGCGGCGACGCCATACGGGGAGAAGTATTCGCCTGGAGGGCCGGGGTCGGGGTGGCAGTGGAAAGCGACATCAAAGCCCTGCTGCTCGGGCCAGTGGGGCTGTGTGAGGCCGAGGTGCCATTTGCCGATGTGGGCGGTGCGATAGCCTGCGCCCTTGAGGGTTTCTGCCAGGGTGATCTGTGAAGGGTCCAGGTAGTTTTTGCTCTCTGGAAGCAGCATGGGGACATTGGCGGGTGCGGTTTCACGAAGGAAGACGTGACCGGCCGGCTGTGGCGGCTGGTGGCCGCTGGCTGTGGTGATGCCGTGGCGTGCACTGTACTGACCACTGAGAATGCTGCCGCGTGTGGGTGAGCAGAGGGGCTGGGAACAGGCATTGGTGAAGCGCATCGCGCGTGTGGCGAATTTGTCGATGCTGGGTGTTTCGTAGTACTTGGAGCCTTGAACGCCGCAGTCCATCCAGCCCATGTCATCGACGAGAAAGAGGATGACGTTTGGCCTGGCCGCTGATGCGGCGTGAACAGAGAGGAATGATGAGAGGAGCAGCGCCAGGATGGATTTCATGGTGTGCGGAGAACGATGGCGGCCGGGGGTGAATTTCGGAGAATCAGAGGTTGATATGAAAGGAATGGATTTGCGATGTGGTGCTTTAGCGCTCCTCTGCGACGCAGCATGAGCAACTTCTTCAAGCTGCGTGAGCATGGCTCAAACATCCGCGCCGAGGTCATCGGTGGAGTGACCACCTTCATCACGATGGCGTACATCATGGTGGTGAATCCGGCGATCCTGTCCTTTGCAGGCATTCCAACGGGGCCGAGCACGGTGGCGACGATCCTGACGGCGGTGGTGGGATGCGTGCTGATGGGATTGATCGCGAACCGGCCCATCGCAGTGGCGCCCTACATGGGGGAGAATGCGTTTATTGCGTTTGGACTGGCGGCGCTGGGGATTGGCTGGGAGCAGCGGCTGGGGGCGGTGTTTGTGAGCGGGGTGCTGTTTTTGATCATCACGCTGCTGGGGGTGCGCGGCTGGCTGGCGAACTCGGTGCCAGCGGGGCTGAAGCACAGCTTTGCGGTGGGGATCGGGTTGTTTCTGGCGTTCATCGGCCTGTATGAGACGGGGATCGTGACGAGCTTTGTGGCGGGCATGCCAGCGCAGGCGCTGCAGGCGGATGTGCGTGGGCTGCTGCTGGCTCCGGCAGTGCCGGTGAAAATCGGGGATCTGCGTGATCCACAGGTGCTGCTGGCACTGGGAGGCTTTGTGCTGATGACGGTGCTCATGATCCGCAAGGTGCGCGGGGCGCTGCTGCTGGGCATTGTGGCCACGGCGCTGACTGGCGTGGTGCTGGGCTTTGGCCATGCGCCCAAGGCGGTGATGGCGCTGCCGTTTGCAGGTGAGTACGATCTGAGCCAGATCGCCTTCAAGCTGGATGTGACCAGCGCGCTGAAGCTGAGCTTTCTGCCGGTGCTGCTGACCCTGCTGCTGATGAGTTTTCTGGATACGCTGGGGACGCTGACCGGGCTCGGCGCTGCGGCGGATCTGCTGGATGAGAAGGGCAATTTCCCGCAGGTGGAGAAGCCGCTGCTGGTGGATGCGCTGACGTGCGTTTTCAGCGGGCTGGTGGGGACGTCCACCAGCGGGGCTTATATCGAGTCAGCGACAGGGATCAGTGCGGGTGCGCGCACGGGGATGGCGGCACTGGTGACCGCGGGGCTGTTTGCGGTTTCGTTGTTTTTCATTCCACTGATCGAGCCGCTGCAGCAGCTGCGCTTTGCCTATGGCCCTGCTTTGATCGCCGTGGGGGTGCTGATGACGGGCTCTGTGAGGCGCATTGATTTTGACGACCTGACAGAATGGGTGCCGGCCTTTGTGACGATCGTGATGATGCTATTCACCTACAACATCGCCAACGGGCTGACTGCCGGACTGGTGGTGCATCCGGTGCTGAAGCTGGCGGCGGGACGGGGGCGTGAGCTGAATGCGGGCACGGTGGTGCTGGCGCTGCTGTGTGCGGCGTACTATGGCTTTGGCCTGCCGCACTGAGGGGGTCAGGAATCCCACTGGCTGCGCTGCACGCCGATGAAGCACATACCGAGGCCCACCAGCACGTGGACAAAGAGGACAAAGCCTGCGATGGCCGGGCTGACCAGATCGGTGTCGGTGACCTGCTTGACCGCGTCATAAAAGGCGGTGCTGCGCATGCTGCTGAGGCTGCCGCTCCAGCTCCAGAAGGCGACGATGAGAGGCTGCACCCAGTTTTCCAACCAGCCCGGCAGAGTGAGGACGGCGCCTGAGAGCGGAAGCTGGAAGCCGACGAGGTAGATGCAGAGGATGGTGGCTTTTTCCGGCGTCTTGCTGAGGGCTGAGATGCCAAGGCAGACGCTGGTCATGGCAGCGGAGGCGAGGACGAGGAGGATCAGTTTTGTGATCAGGTCCCCCGGCAAGCCGCCTGTAACCATGTCCACGAAGAAGCCCATCCATAAACTTTGAGCGAGGACGAACATGCCGAGGAAGATGACCTTGCTGCCGATGTAGGCGAAGGGGTGGAGGCCGCCGAGTTTTTCGCGCTCCAGGATGAGACGCTCCGAGGCGATCTCGCGAGCGGCGTTGTTGCTGGCCATGAGCGTGACCAGCACGACCTGCAGCATGATGAGGCCGGAGACGAGGCCGCCGGCCTTGAGCTGCTCCTCCTGGTGCTGGCCCCGCTGCTGGATTTCCTGCACGATATTGTCATCCTTATGAGTCGAGAGGGAGCGGAGAGGCTTGATCCCATCAAGGGCGAAAATGACGACAAGCAGGGGGAAGCCGACGAGCATGGCGAGGTGCATCCAGACCTGGGCCTTGTCCCGGCGAAAGATGGTGATGCGGCGGCGCAGGAGCTCGAAGAGCTGCGAAATCATGGAGGGCATCTCCACGGTGGGGATCTCGTGATGCTCGGGAGGCAGGGCGAGCTCCGGCTGGGCTACTGAGCGGCTCTCACGGACGTAGGTCTTGGAGGGGCCACTGCTTTTTTTGACTTCTTTCTCCGTGTGATGCGTGCTTTTGCCATCAAAGCCGTGGCTTTTGTAATAAGCGTCCCGGTGCTTCACCCAGGATTCTTGCCAGTCACCGGCTTTGCGCTCTGTGAGTTTGAGATAGACCTCTTCAGGGTGCTGCACGGCAAAGTAGTGCAGCATGGCGCCGGGCGGACCGTGATAGGTCAGCACGCCCTGGTACATGACCATGACGCTGTCGTAGGCATCCAGACTGGCGAGGCTGTGGGTGACATTGATGACCACACGCTTCGGGTGCCCGCGCGAGAGGACGCGCAGCAGGTCGGTGATCTCGCGCTCGGATTTGGGATCGAGTCCGCTGGTGACCTCATCACAGAGGAGGAGGCAGGGATCTGTGACGAGCTCGAGGGCCAGGCCGAGGCGGCGCTTCTGGCCGCCGGAGAGGACCTTGACCTGACGGTCAGAAAGGTGGGTCAGGCCTGTGACTTCCAAGATATGATCCAGTGCTGGAATGAAGTCCTCAGTTTGAGCCAGCTGGGTGCGCATGGCCATGGCGCTGCCGATGCTTTCCTCCACGGTCAGCAGGTCGTAGGCGATGCTGAACTGAGGGACGTAGCCGAGGTCTCCAGGATGGAGATCTTCCTCAATGCTGAGGTCTCGGCCATCCCAAAGCAGATCTCCGGAAGTCTGCTGATGGATGCCGGTGATGACCTTGAGCATGGTGGTCTTGCCGCAGCCGGAAGGGCCTACGATGGCAACCAGATGGGCGGGGGGGATATTGAAGCTGACCTCCCGAAGCAGGTGCACCGCAGTGTTGTTTTCCGAGTCCGGCGGACCATCGACTTCAAGACAAACGTTGTGTGCTTTGAGCATGCAGGTTAAATAAGTGGCTGACACTAGGCCGGGGTAAACTGCTCTGGCGATTAAAAAATTCAACCCGCCTCCACAATGCAACGCCGCAACCGACCGGGCAAGCGTTCCCCCGCATCTTCTTTCCGCTGGCTGGGATGGCTGGCGGTGCTCCTCATCGTGTGCGGGGGAGTGCTGGTGATGCTGGCGCCATCACTGGTCACGGGCTACATCCGGGCGTATCTGCAGAAGGATGAATTTCGCCACAAGGCGGAGGCGCTGATGGCAGCGCGCACAGGTGGGAGTGCGCAGATGGCCCCGATCGTCTGGAATGATGACAGCGCCACGGCGGCTGATTTGTCGCTGGATTCTCCCAGCTGGAAGCTTGATGCGGGTGGACTGCATGCGACTTTGGATTTCGGGGCCATAAGGCACGGGAAGTGGAGCATCGAGAATGCCGGAGCGGATGATCTGAGCCTGAGCCGTATCGCATCTGCGGGCATGGAAAGCAGTGCCCCGCCAGAAGAGGAGGGGGCGTTTGAGGGGAGTGGCGACGGGATTCCGGTTTTTTTACGCCGCTACATCCCCACCAAGACGAGCATCAGGGGGGTTGAGGTGCACCGATTTGCCTATGAACAGGGAGGATGGAAAATCGCCGACACGGAGCTTGCGCTGGGGGGCTGGCAAAGCGGGGAGGTGTCGGTTTCGGCCAAATTAAACGGAGGCAAGCTGCGGACTCCGATCCAGGCCCCGGAGCAGAAGGAGCCACTGCAGTTTGACCTGACCAAGGCCACGCTGCGTGCCGGCGGGCGCCAGATCCAGGTGAATGATGCCACGCTGAGCTGGAAACAGAATTCTGAAGCGACATTGCGGGGATCGCTGAAATATGACACGGGGGCGTGGCAGGCATTTGTGCATGCCAAGGCGGTGCCACTGGACGAATTTCTGGACGCATGGTGGAAACAGCGTCTCAGCGGCAGGGTGGAGGGGGATGTGGAGTTGTCCGGCATGCGAGATGCGCCGGTGACCTGGAAAGCCAATGTGTCTCTGAAGGGGGGGGGGCTGAGCGGGCTGCCCATTCTCGACAAACTGGTGACCTACACGAACACCCAGCGATTCAAGCGCCTGGTGCTGGACATCTGCAGCGCCTCGGTGCACCCACAGGGGGATGCCCTGAGGATCGAAAACATCATCGTGCAGTCCAACGGACTGATGCGAATCGAGGGGGCGATGAGCCTCCGAGGCCGAATGGTGGAAGGGGATTTCATGCTGGGAGTCACGCCTGAGACACTGAGCGGGATTCCGGGGGCTGAGAGCCGGGTCTTTGTGGATGCAGGGGCTCCTGGAGCGCCGCCGGGGCTCAAATGGGTGCGGGTGCATGTGGCAGGGACGATGGACGCCCCGCAGGAAGATCTTAGCAGCCGCCTCATGGGGGCTGCGGGCATGTCCCTGCTGTTTGACACCCCCGGGGTGGTGGTGGGGAAGGGGGCGGAGACCCTGCTGAAGCCGGTTCTGGGGGATGATGCGGCCAAAATGCCCGGCAAAGTCCTCGATGGAGCCAGTGGTGTGATCGAGAGCGGAGTGAATGCCGGATCCGGACTGCTCAACAAGGTGCTGCCCCTTTTTCCCGGGAAATGAGGTGGTTGCACGAAGAGGATGTGCCGCTAGCATGATGCCTCGTCATGTCTGCACATCCTCCCATTTCGTTTGCCGCCCGAGAGTCCAAGCAAGCCATCGAAGAAGGCATGCTCTTCGCCCCGAAGTTTGACGAGCATGGGCTGATGCCGGCGATGGCGGTGGATGCTGACACGGGCGCGCCGCTGATGCTGGCCTACATGAATGAGCAGTCGCTCAAAATGACCCTGGAACTGGGGCAGGCGGTGTATTGGAGCCGGAGCCGGAACCAGCTCTGGCACAAGGGGGCGACCAGCGGCGAGTTTCAGGAAATTGTCGAGATCAAAACGGACTGTGACCAAGACGCGCTGGTGCTGCGAGTGAAGCAGCATGGCGGCGGCTGCTGCCATACCAAGAGGGCAACATGCTTTTACCGGGTGGTCAAAGCCGCTGATGGGGAGGCCCTGCTGGAACCTGCTCCGTGAACCGGGCCACGATCAGCGGCTGACAGGCACCATGCCACCGTAGCGGGCATTGCCCTCCCAAGAACGAGGGCGATTCCATGGGAGATTGCTGTCGTGGCTGTCAGGTCCGACCACTTTCTTGCGCTTGGGCTCGTCCGAAGCGCAAGAAGTAAAAGAGCACGCAGCCGTGACGGCCAGGAGCAGGGAGCAGAAAAAGCGTGTTTTCATGACGCCGTTTTATGCACTTGGTTGATCAGTTTTGCACCAAGTTTTCGAGGATGACGTGGTCGCCGGGCATGATGACCTGACCGTTGGCGACGGCATCTGGGACGATGGAAGCCATGGAATTTTTGCCTTCGACGGACATTACGCTGACTTTGCCCACCGTCTGAGCGCCACGGGTGACGATCAGCTTGGTCTGTTCGGTGAGGCCGCTGTCTTTGCCTGCATCGATGATGACGAAGCCCCAGTCATGATTCACAGCCACAACACGAGAAGAGAGGCTGTTGCGCTCGAAGTTCTTGCTGCGGTCCTTGATCTTCTGCATGACATCGTCGAGGCGCTTCTGGATGCCTGCCACCTTGTCTTCCTCTGCGGTGACTTCTTTTTTCTTGGCCTCGGCCTGAGCCTCGTATTCAAGCTTGTCCTTTTTGAGCTTGTTGATGCCTTCCACCATGGTTTCCGGGGTCATGCCCTTGGGGAGACCGCTGAGAAGACTGGCCTGCTCCTCCTTTTTCTTTTCTTTGGTTCCCAGATCCTGCTTGGTGCTGGAGATTTCGCTGGCGGTATTGGCGAGCCTGTTTTTCTGAGCCTTGAGTTTTTCGGCCTCAATGTCCATTTCGCTCTGAACACTGGCGATTTCAGCTTTGATTTTGGAGAGAGCTCCATTTGGGCTGAGCAGCTTGGTTTCTGACTGTTTTTCAAGCAGGATGCTGGCATTGATCTCAGCGACTTTGGTGCGGACGCTGGCAAATTCGCGGCCGTTTTGATAGGCAAAGAAGCTGGCGACGAGGATCACCACGGCGCTGAGAATAAAAAGGACTTTGGTCATGGGGAGGAAAATGGCGGGAGTAGTCGAGGAATAAGAAACAACCTGTCGCTTTTACTTGGCGGCAGGAGGAGCGGTGCCGAATGGGTCAGCAGTGCTGGGTGCAGGTGCGCCACCGGCAGGTGGAGTGGCTGCTGGTGCGCCAAAGGGATCGCTGCCCATGGCAGGTGCTGGTGCAGCTGGTGCCGGAGCGGCTGCAGGAGCACCAAAGGGATCGCTGCCCATGGCAGGTGCGGCTGGTGCCGGTGCAGCAGGAGCGCCGAAAGGATCATTGCCCATGGGGGCAGGAGCGGATGGTGCAGCAGGGGCATCTCCGCCTGCGGCAGGAGCTGCGCCAGCGGGGGATTTGGCGGGTGCAGTATTGGCGCTTTGTTCGGCTGCCGCGACCACGAGGTCGCCAGAGCGAATATGGTCGCCATCGGAGAGGCTGCCTTTGACCAAGTCTGCCACGCAGGAATTGGGTTCAACGTCACGCACTTTAAGCTTGGCAATCACGTTTTTGCCGCGCTTGACTTCGAGGTCTGCGTTGGCAAAGACGCCGCCGGCATTGCCCTTGTTGAGCACGACAAAACCCCAGTCGGTGTAGGAATGGGCGACTTTGGCGGTGAAATCACTGTCAACGACTCCGCGGCGCCCGCGGGCTTCGCGCTCTTCAGCAGCCTTTGCCTCTTCATTGAGCTTGTTGACTTTTTCCTGAGCGTAAGCCAGACGCTGGTTTTGAGCGGCGAGGGCTGCTTCAGCCTGGGTTGTTTCTTTTGTGATGGAGTCGATCTGTTCAAGCAGAGCCTTGATGTTGCCAGCTTCTTCGATCTGCTTCTGATTTTTTGAGATCACAGTGGCGATCTGGTCGAGGTTGGTCTTGACCAGGGTGAGCTCCTGTTCGGTGGACTGAACCTTGCCGCTAGTTTCAGCGACGCTTGTCTTGGTGGCGTCCAGCTCCTGTTTGGCTGAGGCAAGCTGAGCCTCAAGGGCTTTTTTGCTCTCTTCAGCTTTGGCGATGTGGGCTTTGATTTCCGTCAGGTTGGCCTGGGTGTAGGTCTCGCGTTTGCGCTCCTCGACCAGCAGTTTTTGATTGGACCATGCGAAGTAGCAGGCGGTGCCAAGGCAGACGACTGAGAGGGCTGAGAGGATTTTCCAGAGCATACGAAAGCGCTATTATAGAGAATTAAGGATTCATTTTTTACCGGAAACGCTCGGATTCGACAACAGCAAATTTTCCGGTTTTTGCGCTTAGGGGTGGGAATCGTGCTTGTGCATGGCAGAGCCCGAGTCTAAACAGCACATGTCAGGGGCCGCGGATGTTCAGCTTGCGAACCCCGCCAGGTCCTGACGGAAGCAACGGCAGCCTGCCTGTCCATGTCGCGGTTCCCTGGCACTTACTTTGTGGATGACCGTGAGTGCTACTGGCCGCCGGTCATGTCGATGCGGATCTGTTCTTCGATTGCATCCAGCTCGTCAGGAGAGATGCCATTTTCCCTCCAAGCCAAAGTTACGGTGATACGGCCGGCATAGTCAGATGCAAAGACGCCCAGCCCGGGAGGTGTGCAGACGCTGGGAATGGTGCAAATGTTTTGCAATGCAGCGCCTGCAAAATCCGAGCGCCCAGGCAAAAAGGCGCCTGTGTGAGAGTGAAACAGGCTGCAAATCTGACCCCGATTTGTCAGGCGTACGGCAGGGATGAATGCGCCCACGGGCATGTGGGATGCCAGGGTCATCAGGGCTTCAGAGGCTTGGGGAACGTTTTTTCTGGTGGACTCACGATACTTTTCCAAAACATGTGCAACCGACTGATCCATAGTGGTTAGAGTGGATGAGTTGAGGAAAAGCGGCAGGGAGCCCATGTGGTTGCCGAAAATCAGGTCCCGGCTACGACCACGGATCTGGACAGGCAAATGCAGGTGGATTTCAGGGCTGATCCAGCCACGTAGCGAATGCAGCAGGTGTAAAGCGCGGGCCGCGACGGCTGCATGGAAGGGCATGTGCAGGAAATCTCCGCAGAGGGAGCGCAGACGTGCTGTAGCCTGCTGAGATTCCTGATCCGAAAATTCGATCAACCGGTAGGCGGGTGGCCCACCCTGGTGCATCCCCCGGGACCAAGCTGAGAGGCAGCCTGCTGAGGTCATGGCATGAAGGCGGTCGATCAGTGGTTTGGCCTTACTATATAGGGAGGCAAAGCTTTCGCGCTTGGCGGGTGCCGCAGGCGGAGGTGGGCAGGCGCAAGATCCCGCAGCCAGTTTTTCCAGCAGGAGATTGATCCCGGTGCCATCGAGCAATGAGTGCCGCCAGGTCAGCAAAATGACGTGGTCATTTTCAGGCCCCCAGGGGAAGACCTCGATCCAGAGAGGGGTGGTCAGCTGGCTGCTCTCTGTGCGGCCGAGCAGTCTGAGGCGGATTGCCGCCGAGTCGGGCGGGGCCGTTTGTGCAGGATGCCAGTGGATGGCGGGGGCGGGGATGGGCTGCGAGGGAGTCTCCCAGACCCACTGCCAGCCGCGCCACTGGCGTCTGAGCCGGGCGCCGAGCATGGGATGACAGCTGTGAATCTGCTCCCAAGCGCGGGTCAGGGCGTGTTTATCCGGCCTGCCGGAGAGTCTCAACTGAGTCACGCCCCAATGCGTGCCCTGCCCGCTGCGGCGCATGAATGACTCAAGGCCGGAGAGGAAGAAATCGACTGAGGTGGCAGGCAGGAGGGGCATCAGGCGGCCAGCAGGCGTTTTTCTTCCAGAAAGCTGGCCAGGGCAGAGGCTGTGGCAAAGCGCTCGCGCGTCATCTCGGCCGGGCTGACGGTGAGGCGGAAGTGCTCCTCGATCTGGAGGAGCAGCTGCATCATGGCCATGGAATCCAGCCCCATGGAAAACAGGTCGGTGTCAGGAGTGAGGTGCTCCTGGGGTTCGAGGATGTGTTCGGAGGTGAGCAGTGCAATGACGGCTGCGGGGCTGATGGGCGCTTCAGGCATTCTAACCTAGAGAGAGCCTGCATCCTGTAGGACGTCAAGAAAGCCCTATGCCTGTATTTTGCTTTCAGGAGAAGGTTGCACATCGCCGTGCCACAGGCACCATGCGCGCCCCATGAACAAGCTGGACGAAATCATCGCCCATAAGCACACTGAACTGCAACGCCTGCTGCCGCGCGCGGAAAAGCTGCGTGCCGCCGCCACGCAGCGCAATGATGTGCGCTCCTTTTACGACGCACTGCGCGCTGATCCGACCCGCCTGAGCATCATTGCCGAGGTGAAGCGTGCATCTCCGTCCGCAGGCACCATTGCGGCCGATTTTGATCCGCTGGCGATCGCACGAGGGTATGAGAAGGCCGGCGCGAGCGCGATCTCGGTGCTGACGGACGAGAAATACTTTCAAGGGCGGCTGGAATACCTCTCGCTGATCCGCGAGCAGCTCGACATCCCCTGCCTGCGCAAGGATTTCATCATCCATGAGGCGCAGATCTTTGAAGCTGTGGTGGCGGGGGCGGATGCCATTTTGCTGATCGTGGCGGCGCTGGACCAGCCGACGCTGGAGCATCTGCTGGAAGTGGCCCATACATTCCAGCTGGATGCGCTGGTGGAGGTGCATGATCTGCCGGAACTCGAGCGCGCGCTGGCGACCGATGCGCGCATCATCGGCGTGAACAACCGCAATCTGAAGTCCTTCACCGTGGATCTCGGAACAACAGAGGCACTGGCCGAAGAAGTGCCGGATGACATCGTGCTGGTGGCGGAAAGCGGCATCAAGACGCCGGCGGACGCCGCGCGTCTGGCGGCTGCCGGGGCTGATTCTCTGCTGATCGGCGAAACGCTGATGCGCAGCCAGAACATCCTGGCCGACCTGCCGCAATTCCGGGCAGCGACTGGTGAGGTGCAGGAATAGGGCGGTGAGTCAGCGCCGGTCGTTCAAGTCTTTGGCGATCTGCGCGGCCAGTTCGGCGATGAGGCTTGTGAGCGTGATGAGCTCACGGCTCAGCTCCTGCCTGGGCAGAACGAGAAGCAACTCCGTGGTGGGCACGGGGGCTGCGAGTGCAACAAAGACGCAGCCTGAGTGAGGCAGCTTGCGGCAGTGCTCGGGCATGAGGGCAACGCCTTCGCCTGCGGTGACGGCGCCTATCATCATGGAGAGTGAGTCCACCTCGCTGACGATCTCAGGCTCGAAGCCCGCCTTGGCACAGAGGCTGCGCAAAAATTCGCGTCTTCCCGGGAAGAAAGCGTCAGAGAGGGAGATCCAGCACTCTGCTTTGAGGGCGGAAAGTTTGATGGATTTTTTCCTGGCCAGTGCATGGTCTTCCGGCAGCACTGCGGCCATTTTATGACGTGAGAGTGTGCGGATGGCGAACAAGGCGCGGTCGCTTTCGGAGATGTTTCCGAGGATGGCTGCGTCGAGCTCATGATTGCGCAGGCGGTCCAGCTGGGCGCGTGGAGGCAGCTCGAACAGGCTGACCTGCGCCCGGGGATGTCGCTGCCGGAACTCGCGCACAGCGGGAGCCACCAGATCATCGAGAAAGGGAGGGAGAAAGCCCAGGCGCAGGGTGCGGCGCGCCCTGCCAAACTGCTCGCGCAGCTGCTGTGCGCCTGTTTCTGCATCACACACGATCTGCCGGGCCTTTGGCAGAAAGAAGCGACCGGCGTCGGTGAGATGAATGCGTTTGCGAATGCGGTCAAAGAGAGGGACTCCGAGCTCCGCCTCCAGCACGGCGATCTGACGGCTCAGCGCGGGCTGAGTGACGTGCAGGCGTTTGGCTGCGGAGGAGATGCTCAGGTCCTCGGCGGCGGCGATGAAGTAGCGAAGCTGGTGAAATTCCATGGCTGAATTCATTACTTCAAAGCATGAACTTGTAAAGCAAGCGGCATTGGAGGGCGGGGGCATCATGCGCGAAAGCATGGGCGTTATGAAACTCAAACTTCGCCTCTCTGATGAACGCGGTCATGCCCAGCATGGCTGGCTGGACAGCTACCACACCTTCAGCTTTGCCGACTATTACGATCCGGCGCACATGGGCTTCCGCAGCCTGCGTGTGATCAACCAGGACGTGATCGTTGGCGGGGCTGGATTTCCCACGCACCCGCACCGGGACATGGAAATCTTCAGCTACATCCTCTACGGAGCGCTGGAGCACAAGGACAGCATGGGCAACGGACGTGTACTGAAGCCAGGCCAGATCCAGCTCATGAGCGCCGGAAGCGGTGTGACGCACAGTGAATTCAACCCTTCGAAAACGGAACCCGGCAGCCTGCTGCAGATCTGGATCCGCCCGCGACAGAGCGGCCTGAAGCCGAGCTACACGGAGTGGCATCCCAAACCGGAGCATGAGACTGCCGAAAAGGTGCTCGTGATCTCCTCAGACGGGCGTGACGGCTCCGCCACGATCCATCAGGATGCGGACATCTATCGTGTACGCCTTGGCGCTGGCAAATCGACCACGCAAGAGGTCAAGGCCGGCCGTGGCGTGTGGATCCAGCTGATCAAGGGCGTCCTGAACGTGAACGGGACCAAGCTGAACCCCGGCGATGCGGTGAGCACCGAGGATGCCGGAACCCTGACCCTCAATGCCAGCGAGGATGCAGAAGCCTTGCTCTTCGATCTCGCCTGATACCTCCCCAAAAAAACAATAAACAGACTCCAAATCCTATGAAACACATCCCTACCGCCGCCCGCCTGCTTCTCGGCCTTATCTTCACCGTCTTTGGCGCCAACATGTGGCTGCACTTCATCCCGATCCCTCCGCCCCCGGAAGGTCCTGCCGCAAACTTCATGTTTGCCATCTATGGCAGCGGCTACCTGACGGTGGTGAAGGTGCTGGAAGTGACCGGCGGTCTGCTGCTGCTGAGCGGACGCTTCACCAATCTGGCCCTCACGTTGGTGGGGCCGGTGGTGGTCAACATCGCCCTGTATCACTTCTTCCTGGTCAAAGGCGGGTATGAAATGCCTGTGGTGCTGGGCGTGCTCTCGCTGGTGGCCCTGGCCGGACGCAAAGACTACCTCGGCGCCCTCTTTGCCGCCAAATAATGCATCCTGTGGCGGGCCGGATTCGTCACTGAATCCGGTCCGCCTTGCTGATTTAACCTCTGTCTTCACAAGACCCCTCCTATATATGGACAAGCCCATTCATCCCGCCGTGCGGATCGGCCATGTGCACCTGAAGGTGTCCGATCTCGAGAGAGCGCTGGCCTTTTACTGCGGCGTATTGGGATTTGAGCTGACTCAGCGCTACGGCACGCAGGCGGCGTTTGTGTCTGCGGGCGGGTATCATCACCACATCGGTCTGAACACCTGGGAAAGCCGTGGTGGGAAGGCTCCGCCGCGTGGAACCACCGGGCTGTTTCATGTGGCCATCCTGTATCCGGACCGCGCCTCGCTGGCGGATGCGCTGCGCAGGCTGATCCAGCATCGTGTGCCGCTGGATGGCGCGTCTGATCATGGCGTGAGCGAGGCCCTCTACCTGCATGATCCTGATGGCAACGGGCTGGAGCTGTATGTGGACCGTGATCCTGGCCTGTGGCCGCGTAATGCGAAGGGGGAGCTGGAGATGGTCACGGATGCGCTGGATCTCGAAGCGTTGCTTGCAGAAGCGCCCATTCAATCCTGAATTAAACCATGAAAACGATTTCCGCCGCTGAACTGAAGATACTGAAAGACGGTGCTGCGCTGATCCATGTGCTGCCGGAAGAGCATTATGCCTGCGGACACCTGCCAGGGGCGATCAATGCCTGTGTGTATGAGATGGTCTTTGTGGATCGTGTGGCTGAACTGCTTCCTGACAAGAATGCTGCGGTGATCGTCTATGGCGCTGGCGGCGGTTCTCTGGATGCGGCCACCGCTGCGGAAAAGCTGGGCAGGGCAGGGTACACGAATGTGCGTGTCTTTGAGGGCGGGCTGACCGAGTGGCGCAGCTTGGGACTGCCAACGGATGGGGCAGGGACAGAAGCAGCCGCGATGACTCCTGATGGTGTTTTTGACGTGGATACGTCCACCAGCATCGTGCGCTGGACAGGGAGGAATCTTTTCAACCATCATCATGGCACGATCAAGCTGGCCGGCGGCAGGATCGTAGTGGGGCGCGGAGTTTTGCAGAACGCGCGATTCACGCTCGACATGTACAGCATTGCCTGCGAGGACCTGGTGGACACGGGCTACAATGCGATGCTGATCCGCCATCTGAGAGACGACGATTTTTTTGCCGTGGACCGCTTTCCCATCGCGGAGTTTGTCTGTGAGCGTGCAGAGCCACTGGCGGCATGCACACCCGGGACACCCAATTACGTCATGCATGGCAGCATCACCCTTCGCGGTGTCACCCGGCCGCTGAGTTTTCCGGCGGTGATTGCGGCGGCGGATGCAGATCATCTGACCGGTCAGGCGCAGTTCGAGCTCGACCGGACGCAGTTCGGAAGCCACTACGGCTCCGGGCGGCTCTTTGCCTTCCTAGGAAAGCATGTCGTGAACGACCATGTGCACCTGCATCTCAAGGTGCAGGCGAAACGCAGCCACTGAAACTAATCTCCCCAAAACAGACAACAGCAAATGAACACCCTCGAAGCCATCAATACACGCCGTGCCATCAAGCATTATGACCCCGACCACCGCATGACCGAAGCGGAAATCCGCCAGCTGCTGGAGACGGCGATGCTGGCCCCGACCGCCTTCAACATCCAGAACTGGCGATTTGTCGCCGTGACCGATCCGGAAGTGCGGAAGCAGATTCGAGCTGCTGGCTGGGATCAGGCGCAGATGACCGATGCGTCGCTGCTGATTGTGCTGTGCGCCGACAAGGATGCGTGGAAAAAGGAGCCGGGACGCTACTGGAAGAATGCGCCGCAGCCGGTGCAGGACTTTCTGGTGCCGGCCATCGGTCAGTATTACCAGGGACGTGACCAAGTGCAGCGTGACGAGTGCATGCGCTCCTGCGGACTGGCGGGCATGACGATCATGCTGGCAGCGAAAGAAATGGGCTATGATTCCTGCCCGATGGACGGCTTTGATTTCGATGCCGTGGGCAAGATCATCAAGCTGCCGGAGGATCATGTGATCTCCTTCATGATCGCGGTGGGCAAGGGAACGCAGCCTGCCTGGCCGAGGCCGGGGCAACTGGCATTTGAAGAAGTGGTGATCCGGGATCACTTTTAAGCCAAGATGAAAATCGCCATTGGTTCCGATCACGCGGGGTATCGCTACAAGCAGGCCATCCTCCAGCATCTGCTGGAGGCGGGGCATGAGGTGGAGGATTTTGGCACGCACTCGGAGGCAGCGGTGGATTATCCGCGCTTCATCCGGCCTGTTGCGGAAGCTGTGGCTGCGGGCAATTTTGAGCGTGGAATTGTGCTGGGCGGGTCGGGCAATGGCGAGGCCATTGCCGCGAACCGTGTGCGCGGCATCCGCTGCGGGCTGTGCTGGAATGTCGAGTCCGCGCGGCTGACGCGCCTGCACAATGATGCGAATGTGCTCTCGCTGGGAGAGCGCATGATGGACGTGGGCACGGCTCTGCAGATCGTGGATGTGTTTCTCAGCACCACTTTTGAAGGAGGGCGCCATCTGGCGAGGATTCAGCAACTGGATGAGTGACGTGCCTGTGAGAAAGCCCGGATCCTCCCGCTGGACCGCCGCCATTCCGTGGCTGTTTGTGCTGCTGTGGAGCAGCGGGTTCATCGGGTCGAAGCTGGGGGTGCCGTACGCGGAGCCGTTTACTTTCCTGACGCTGCGCTACTGCATTGTGCTCATGATTTTGGTGCCGCTAGCACTCATCACACGCGCGCCGTGGCCGAAGGGGAAGGGGCAGATGGCGCATGTGGCGTTTGCGGGGCTGATGATTCATGCGCTGTACCTGAGCGGATGTGTTTGGTCGCTGAAGCTGGGGCTGCCGGCGGGAGTGCTGAGCCTGATCGTGTCTCTGCAGCCGCTTTTTACCGCTGCGTTTGCGGGTGTGGCGCTGGGGGAGAAGGTGCTGCCAAGACAGTGGGGCGGGCTGGCACTGGGCTTTGTGGGCACGGCGCTGGTGGTGGCGCACAAGACGGGCAGCGGGCTGACGTTTGTGATGACGCTGCCGGCGATTGCCGCGCTGGTAGGTATCACGGTGGGAACGATGTGGCAGAAGAGGCACTGCCCGGCGTTTGATCTGCGAACCAGCACGGTGGTGCAGTATGCCGCTAGCCTGCTCATCACAGCGGTGCTGGCTGTGAGCACTGAGACGATGCAGGTGCAGTGGAGCGGGCAGTTTGTGTTTGCGCTGCTGTGGGTGGCGCTGGTGCTTTCGATCGGTGCGATCAGTCTGCTCAACCATCTGATCAAAAGCGGTACGGCGGTGAACGTGGCGAGCCTTTTCTACACGGTGCCTGCGGTGACGGCGCTGATGGCCTGGGGCATCTTTGGCGAGATTTTGACCGGGCTGTCCCTGATCGGCATGGTGGTGGCGGCGCTGGGGGTGTGGCTGGCGCGCGGCAGGTGATGACTGCATGCGAGTGGGGTGCGCGAAAACGATTGCCGCGATGGCTTGAGAGGCCATTCTGAGGCGCGTTTATCATGGCCTCGGTTCTTGTTCTCTATGCCCATCCAGCACCCCACAAGTCGCGCATCAACCGCAGGCTGGCGGCAGCGGCGCGTGAAGTGGCGGGTGTGACTTTTCGCGACCTGTATGAGCTCTATCCCGATTACATGATCGATGTGGAAGAGGAACAGCGGCTGCTGAGTGAGCACGACGTGATCGTCTTTCAGCATCCGTTTTACTGGTACAGCGCGCCGTCTCTGGTGAAGGAGTATCTGGACCTGGTGCTGACCTATGGCTGGGCCTATGGAGAAGGGGGAACTGCGCTGCAGGGCAAGAGCCTGCTGCAGGCCATCAGCGCCGGGGGATCGGCTGAGGTGTACTGCTCGCAAGGGCGGAACCGTTTTACCGTGCGGCAACTGCTGGCGCCGTTTGACCAGACGGCCTGTCTTTGCGGAATGCGATACCTGGCCCCGCACGTCATTCATGGGGCGAATCAACTGGCGGATGCCGCCAGCATCCAGCCGCTGGCGCAGAGGTATGCACGTCTGCTCAAGGCGCTGCGGGACGAAACCCTGCCGCTGGAACAGGCGGCGCAGGCAGAAAAAATCAACGATCTCATTCCTGCGTAAGCCATGCACGCACCGCATTTTTTTATCTCCGCCTTCATCTACCTTTCTGCCGCCGTGCTGCTGGTGCCTGTGGCGCACCGGCTTGGCCTGGGGAGCGTGCTGGGCTATCTCATCGGCGGGGCGCTGATTGGACCGTTTGCTCTTGGCTGGGTGGGGGGCAGGCAGGGGGAGGAGGCGATGCACTTTGCGGAGTTTGGCGTGGTGATCATGCTTTTCATGATCGGGCTGGAACTGGAGCCTGCGAGGCTGTGGCGCATGCGCGGGCCGATTTTTGGACTGGGAGGGCTGCAGGTGTCTCTGACCGCGCTGGCGGCGATGGGAGTGGCTATGTGGTGTGGGCTGGAGGCGAAGCCGGCGCTGGCCACGGGGATGATCCTGGCGCTGTCATCCACGGCCATCGTGATCCAGACGTTGCAGGAGAAGGCGCTGATGCGTACGGATGGCGGCAGCGACTCGTTTGCGGTGCTGTTGTTTCAGGATATCTCGGTCATTCCGATGCTAGCTGTGTTCCCGCTGCTGGCTGCGAGCGGGGCCAAGGTGGAGCACCATGGCTGGCTGCAGGAACTGCCACATTGGGCGCAGCCGATCGTCACGCTGGGTGCGGTGGTGGCCATCGTGTTTGCGGGGCAGTTCATCGTGCCACGTGGGTTTGCGATTCTGGCGAAGACGGGGCTGCGCGAACTGCTGACTGCTGCTGCGCTGCTTCTGATCGTGGGGGTGGCGCTGCTGATGACGCAGGTGGGGCTGTCTCCGGCGCTGGGGGCCTTTGTGGCGGGGGTGGTGCTGGCGGGAAGCCACTACAGGCACGAACTGGAGAGCAATTTGGAGCCTTTCAAGGGGCTGCTGCTGGGGCTGTTCTTCCTGGCTGTGGGGGCGTCGCTGGATTTTGGCGTGATCGCCGGAAAGCCGCTGCTGGTGGCCGGGCTGGTGGCCGTCTTGATCATGCTGAAAGTGGGCGTGATCTATGGAATCGCCACGCTGCTGAAGATCCGAGGCAGCCACCGCTGGCTGCTGTCTCTGGCGCTGGCGCAAGGTGGAGAGTTTGCCTTTGCGCTGCTTTCGATGGCGATCCAGCAGGAGATTCTGGAGGCAGAGGTGGCTAGGCTGCTAGTGGCGGTAGTGGCGCTCTCCATGGCCGTGACGCCGCTGCTTTTCATCCTGTATGAGCGTGTGCTCGCGCCGCGCTATACAGCCGTGAGCCGGGAGGAGAGGGCCCCAGACCGGATCGACGAGCAAGCCCCGGTGATCCTGGCCGGGTTTGGCCGGTTTGGGAATTTCGTGGGACGCTTCATGATGTCACAGGGGGTGAAGGTGACGGTGCTGGAGAGCGATCCCGACCACGTGGACATGCTGCGCAAGTATGGCTTCAAGGTTTTCTACGGCGATGCCACGCGGCTGGACCTGCTGCATGCGGCGGGCATCGAGCATGCACGGCTGCTCATCATCGCGCTGGCGGATCAGGCCAAAGTGGCGCAGCTGATCGCGGAGGTGCGCGAGAAATTTCCGAAGCTGCACATCATGGCGCGCGCACGCGACTATGACCAACGATTTGAACTCATGAGCCTGGGGCTGGAGGCCGAGGACAGCGTGCACGAGCAGATGCACAGCGGCCTAGAGCTGGCCGTGCGAGCCCTGCGTGCGCTGGGAAAACCGGCCTATGCCACCGAGCGCGCCGCGCGCCGGTGGAGACGCTACGACGAGGAGACCGTGCATCTGCTGCTGCCCGTGCAGGAAGATGATGACGCGGTGGCCAGCATCGTGCGCGAGCGGCGCATCGAGCTGACGCAGCTGTTTGAAAAAGACCGTGCCGAGCTCCCAGATGCGAGCGACACAGGCTGGGAGATCAACAGGGCGGAGGAGAGCTGACGGTCTACTTGGCGGTCAGTTTGATATTACGGAACCAGGTTTCGTCGCCGTGCTCGGTCAGCATGATCTTGCCGCTGCCGGGGGCGAAGCCTTCTTTGTTCTTGAATTTGCTTTTGGCGATGCGCTCCTTCCACTCGGGAGTGGTGGTGTCTGCCTCGCAAGCCAGTGCGCCATTGAGCCAGTGCTGGATCTTGCCGTCCTGAACGATGATCTTGCTGGTGTTCCATTCACCTGCGGGTTTCACTGCCTTGCCGGCCACGGGTTCCTTGATGTCGTAAATGGATGCGGTGGTGTGGGAACCGCCTTTGAGGCCGTCGGGGTGGCCGCTGTCATCGATCATCTGATATTCGATGCCGAGCCACTCCTTGCCGCCGATTTTGGCCACCCAGTATTTGATGCCGTTGTTGCCCTTGGCGTTGACCTTCCATTCCCATTCCAGCTCGAAGTTGGAGTATTCGTTTTTGGAAATGAGCGCGCCTGCTCCTTTGCCAGCGAGGTGGATGGTGTTGTCTCCTTCAGTAACCCAGCCGCTAGAGGGGGGCTCGCCTTTGGCGTCGGTAAAGTCGGCGAGCGTCAGGTGGACAGGTTCGGCTGCGGTGGCGATGGTGGCCAGGGCGAGGAGGGAGAGCAGGGTGCGCATGGTGGTCGGTAGAAAAAGGAACGTGGGGGCATGAAACGTCGTGCGGGCTGAGTTGCCAGCATCTTTTTTCATGGGGTGATATTCTGGCGGCGGGGCGGCGTTTAAACTGGCCTCATGAAATTCATTCTGATCCTAGCCCTGACCGCGAGTGCAGCCCTGGCTGCTGATGCCCCCAAGCAGGCACCCAAAAAAGCTGCGAAGCGCGGGCCGCACCCCTCGCTGGTCAAGATGGAGGACGTGACGGGGCTGCCGCGTGTGCTGCTGATCGGGGACTCGATCTCCATGGGCTACACGCTGGATGTGCGCGAGATGCTGAAGGGGAAGGCCAATGTGCACCGGATCCCCACGAACGGAGGTCCGACAACGAACGGGCTCAAAAACATCAAGGACTGGCTGGGCAGCTCCAAATGGGATGTGATTCATTTCAACTGGGGGCTGCACGACCTGAAATACATCGGTGAAGATCCGGCGAAGCTGGAAGATCCCAAGGCAGCAGGTGCACACCCGCAGGTGGCGCTGGCAGATTATGAAAAGAACCTGGCCGAGCTGGTGAAGATCATGCAGGGGACGGGCGCCAAGCTCATCTGGTGCAACACGACACCGGTGCCTGCGGGCTCCTCCGGGCGTGTGGAAGGTGACGAAGCCAAATATAATGAAGCCGCTGCGCGCGTGATGAAAGCAGCGGGGATAACCACCGATGATCTCTGTGCGCATGCCGCCGCCAAGCTCAAAGAGGTGCAGCTTCCAGCGAATGTGCATTATTCCCCCTCGGGCTATCATTATCTGGCGGAGAAAGTCGCAGCTGTGATCGCCGAAAATCTGCCGAAATAACAACCATGAGACACGTCCTACTCTTGCTGGCCTTTGCAGGGCTGGCGCATGCCCAGATCAAAACCCAGAACGAACCGACCAACGCCGCCGAGGCTGCCGCCAAAAAAGCTGCCGAAGACAAGGCGGTGGACGAAAAGTACCAGGCATGGAAGGCCACGCTGCCGGCGGAGCAGCAGGCATGGGAGACGGTGCTGGAGCAGAACCTGGGCAACGGCTTTTACCTGCCGCTGCACAAGAAGGACAAGGTGGCCGGACGCTCGAATGCGTGGGACTTTGTGAAGGATGATCCGAAACTGCCGCGCGTGCTGCTGATCGGCGACTCCATCTCGCGCGGGTACACACTGGACGTGCGCAAGGCCATGGCGGGCAAGGCGAATGTGCACCGCGCTCCTGAAAACTGCGGGCCGACGGCGAACGGGATGAAGAAGATCGACATCTGGCTGGGAGACGGAAAATGGGACGTGATCCACTTCAACTTTGGGATTCATGACCGCAAAACGCCCGCGGCTGACTATGAACAGAGGCTGGAGACACTGATCGCTCGGATGCAGAAGACGGGGGCGAAGCTGATCTTTGCCACGACCACGCCCGTGCCTCCTGACACCAAGGACGGGCCTGAACTGGTGACCCAGATCGCGGAGAAGAATGAGATCGCCCTGCGGGTGATGAAGAAGCATGGGATTGTGATCGATGATCTGCATGGCTTCCTGGCTCCCCAGCTCACGGGCATTGCCAATCCGCAGGACGTGCATTTCAACGCCAAGGGCTACGAACTCATGGGGCAGCAGGTGGCGAGGTCGATCGAGGCGGTGCTGAAGAATTAAGCCAGAGTTATGGGCTGCTAGGCTGTAGCCGGTGATTGCATCAATTCCAACGTCCAGTTCAGGAATCGCCTTCTGCGAACAGCCACCGGAGGATGTCGTCATGCTGAAAATCAGCGAATAGTTTGCACGCGCCCTGCTGCTAAGCACAGGATGTGTCGCGCTTTTTGCTGGGCGTGTTCCGTGGTGTTTGAGTTAGGCAAAACTGTTCATGGCAATTCGGATCTTCAAAATCACCCGATCTCAGGTTCCCGTCCGATCAAAGGCGGTTGCTGAGGCTTGTCTGCGGTGAAGCGGATTCTGATTGAGTCATGAGAAATCTTGCCCGGACAACATTTTGCCTTTTGCTGATCGCTGGCAGTGGGCTGGCGCCGCTGAACATGATGGCGCAGACCACGACTTTCTGGGATGGCGGCAGCACGGGTGAAAGCGGGTTCTGGAGCCTGGGATCCAATTGGGCTGGTGACTCGGTGCCTCCAAATTCTGCGGATTCAGATGTCGTCTTCAAGGGGCGCAACGGCACCGGGACGCTGGTCGACATGACGGTGAGCGGCACACGTGTATTTGGACTGATGGTCTTTGACAACAGCAACTCAAAGCTGCCCGCAAGCCTGGAAATCGACACCAACAGCACAGGAGCCACCTCTCGAACGCTTACTCTGTACAAGGGAATCACTTTGCAGAACACCAGCACTTCGGTCGTCTTTGCCGGCGCCAATGGCACACTATCAGTCGTGCTGGGTGCTGACAGCAGCTTCACCACTTCGGCCGGGTCTACTTTGGAGTTTGGACCGGCAGTGGCCGTTGGCGGCGCGTTTCGCATCACTAAGGAGGGGCCTGGTACGCTGATCATGGGCGCGTCAGGTTCTTTCACAGGAGGTGTCACCATCAATGCAGGCACGCTCAAGATCACCAAAGGAACGGCGATAGGCCCCCTGCCTGCCGCTTATGTCGCTGACCAGGTGGTCTTGAATGGTGGCACGCTGGAATACGCAGCGGATTCAGACTTCAATTCAGGGGCCAACCGCGGCTTCACCATCGGCAGTGCAGGTGGTGTGATCTGCGTTTCCGGTGCCGGCGGCTACTCCATTGCAGGCATTGTTGCAGACGGGGATGGTGGAAAGAGCGGAGCTCTCACCAAAACCGGTGAAGGGGCCCTGACGATGAACGCCGCCAGCACTTTCTCTGGAGGGACGACGATAGCGGAAGGGACCTTGCGTGTGGGGATCAGTGGTTCTCTGGGGGATGGCGTGGTGAATCTAGGCAGTGCAGGAGGGGGGGATGCGGCGCTCATCAGCTATCTGGGCGGGTATGCTTTTGCCAATGACATCAACGTAGTCGCCGACAGCGGTGGAGTCCTGACTCTTGGCTACACCAGCGGCGCGAATTTCAATTCCCGCTTCAGCGGCAACATCATGCTCTACGATGATCTTGTCCTGGAGAGCGAGTCAACCAGTGGCTATGCGCTGCGTCTCACCGGAGCCATCACAGGCGCGAAAAATCTGAACAAGACTGGGGGAGGGACGGTTAGCATCGAGGACAACAACACAGAATATTCAGGGATCACGACGATTTCGGAAGGTGTTTTACAGGTCGGCTCACCATCCAGTGGCACCACGGGTGGTCTTGGTTCGGGTGGTGTGGTTGACAATGCCGCCTTGGTATTGAGCCGCAGCAACTCCTACGCATTGAGCAATCTGATCAGCGGTACTGGGTCTCTGCGGCAGGCTGGGATGGGCGCCACCACATTGTCGAATGCAAACACCTACAGTGGTGGCACGTTAGTTGCGGCCGGCTCTCTTCTTGTCAGCAATCCGGCGGGTTCTGCGACGGGATCTGGGCCTGTGGTCACATCCTATGGCAGCATCCTTGGAGGCGCGGGAACAATTGCTCCAACGGGGGGCAACGGCATCGACATCGACGGGAGCGTGTCACCTGGCATTCCATTCCTCAACTATGGCATTGGCACGCTCAGCTTCGATTTGGAGGAAGGCGGCGTAACCTTTCAAAAAGACAGCTCCATCACCTTGGAAGTCCTGGCCAACCATTTGAACGACCGGATTGTATTCACGGCTTCGGGGAGCGGTATAATGGACTTTTCAGCGATGTTGGCAGGCAGCTTGAACGTGGCTTTTGCTCCAGGCTACACACCCATGCTGAATGATTCTTTTGATCTGCTCGACTGGTCTGCTGTGTCTGGTTTGAGCATCAGCCTGCTGAACCTCAACACCACGGGGTTTGATGACTCCTGGACTTGGGATACATCCCTGTTTGCCACCAGCGGGGTCATCTCGATCGTGGCGCTTGCTCCTGAGCCGGACCGAATCTGGCTTTTGCTGGCAGGATGCCAGGGCGTGCTCATGCGCCGGAGGAGGTGGAGCTGGCCGCAAGCAAGGGCGGTGCCTCAACAGTGCCAAAAACGGTAGTATGAAGCGCCGTGACAGTTGGCATGCTTTCGGCATCTTAAAATCAATCCCCCACTTCCCATGACAAAAGTTCCTTCGACAAAACCCCTGAGTAAAAACATACATCTTCAGCGCTGGGTCGGCAAAATGGCCGCGCTGTGCAAGCCTGACCGCATCCACTGGGTGGACGGATCAAAGGGCGAATATGACCGCCTGTGTGATGAGATGGTGGAAGCGGGCACCTTCATCCGCCTCAATCAGAAGAAGTGGCCGGGCTGCTTTTATGCGAAGTCCGATCCCAGCGACGTTGCACGCGTGGAGGAGCGCACCTTCATCTGCAGCCACTCCAAGGAAGGCGCCGGGCCGACGAACAACTGGGTGAACCCTTTTGAGATGAAGGAGAAGCTGCGCAAGCTTTTCAACGGCTGCATGCGCGGCCGCACGATGTATGTGCTGGCCTACAGCATGGGGCCGGTGGATTCGCCGATGTCCCAGATCGGGGTGCAGCTGACGGACTCCCCGTATGTGGTGGTGAACATGCGCATCATGGCGCGCATCGGGAAGAAGGTCTTTGAGAAGATCGACCAGGCGAAAAAGCGCGTGGTGCCGTGCATGCACACGGTGGGTGCGCCGCTGAAGAAAGGGCAGAAGGATGTGCCGTGGCCCTGCAACAAGGAGAAGTACATTGTGCATTTCCCTGAGTCGCGTGAGATCTGGAGCTATGGCTCCGGCTATGGCGGCAATGCGCTGCTGGGCAAGAAGTGCTTTGCCCTGCGCATCGCCTCTGCGATGGCGCGTGATGAAGGCTGGATGGCTGAGCACATGCTGATCCTGGGTGTGGAGGATCCGAAAGGCAAAAAGACCTATGTGGCCGCCGCCTTTCCAAGCGCCTGCGGGAAGACGAACTTTGCCATGCTCATCCCGCCGAAGTTCTTTGCGGAGAAGGGGTGGAAAGTGTGGACGGTGGGCGACGACATTGCCTGGATCAAACCGGGTGCTGACGGAAGACTGCATGCCATCAATCCGGAGGCGGGATTCTTTGGCGTGGCCCCAGGTACGAGTGACAAGACGAACCCGAATGCGATGGCCTCGCTGCGGAAGAACACCATCTTTACCAATGTGGCGCTGACGCCGGATGGCGGTGTGTGGTGGGAGGGGATGACAGATGAGCCGCCTGCGCGCTGCACCGACTGGCAGGGCAACCTGTGGACGCCAGATATCGCGAAGGAAAAGGGAACCAAGGCGGCGCACCCAAATTCGCGCTTCACCGCGCCTGCCTCGCAGTGCCCGACGATTGACCCTGACTGGGAAAAGCCAGAGGGGGTGCCGATCAGCGCGATCATCTTTGGGGGACGGCGTGCCACGACGATGCCGCTGGTCTATCAAGCCTTCAACTGGAGTGGCGGCGTGTATGCTGGCGCGACGATGGGCAGTGAGATGACCGCCGCTGCTGCGGGCACCATCGGCAAAGTGCGCCGCGACCCCATGGCCATGCTGCCATTCTGCGGCTACAACATGGGCGACTACTTCCGCCACTGGATCAGCATGCAGCGCACGCTGAGCGAGACGCCACGAGTCTTCCACGTGAACTGGTTCCGCAAAGATGCCGAGGGCAAATTCCTCTGGCCCGGATTCAGTGAAAACATGCGCGTGCTGAAGTGGATCGTGGACCGTGCCAACGGCCACGGCAAATCCAAGGAAACACCGATCGGCTGGGTGCCGCAGTATGCCGACATCGAATGGAAGGGGATGGATTTCCCAAAAGAGAAGTTTGAGGAGCTGCAGCATTTTGACCGTGCTGCGTGGCGTGCGGAGATCCTTTCGCATGAGGAGCTTTTCATCGACCTCAAGACGCATCTGCCCAAGGAGCTTATCTACGAGCGCGAGCTGCTGATCTGCCGCATGTGACGGTGCCAAATCCAAAAATGCAATGAATGTGACCGGCCTCCGCATGGGGGCCGGTTTTCTTTTTTATCTCAAACAGAGACAAGTGAACTCACGGGACGACGGCGGAAGCTGAATGCAGCAAGTCTTGACACCGGGGGCGCGTAGTGGTCTCCCGCGTATGAGATTTCTTGTTCTATTCTTTCTGTTGGTGCCGCTGGCGGGTTTTGCGGCAGACGCTTTCCGGCAGGTGGGGGTGGCAGCGGTGGACATCACGCCGGATTATCCGGTGAGGCTGAGCGGATACGGAAACCGGCGTGCGCCTAACACGGGGGTGGAGCAGCGTATTTTTGCCAAGGCTCTGGTAATTGGCGGTGATGATGACGGGCCTGCTGTGCTGGTGACGGTGGACAACGTGGGCGTGCCTGCCTCCATGCGCGACGAAGTGCTGAGACGCCTCAAGCCAGACACGAAGGTGGAGGGAGAGAGATTCGCCATCTGCTCCAGTCATACCCACTGCGCTCCGATGCTCATCGGCGTGCTGCCCAATCTCTTTGGCATGGATATTCCGCCGGAGCATCTGCCTGCCATTGAGCGCTACACGCGTGAACTATCGAGCCATCTCGAAAAGGTCGTGCGTGAGGCTCTGGCAGATCGGAAGCCAGCCACGCTGGCCTGGGGAGTGGGCAGGGTGGGGTTTGCGGCAAACCGGCGTTTGTTTCCCCTAAAGCCGATCGATCATGATCTGCCTGTGCTGCGAGCCACTGGTGCTGATGGCAAAGTGAGGGCGATCTTCACGAGCTATGCCTGCCACTGCACCACCATCGGCATCGATGAAATCCATGGCGACTGGGCCGGCGTGGCTCAGGAGGCGCTGCAGAGAGAGTTTCCGGGGGCCATCGCGCTGACTGCGCTTGGCTGTGGTGCAGACCAGAATCCGAATCCGCGTCGCACGATGGAGCTGGTGAAGCAGTACGGTGAAGACGTTGGTGCGGAAGCAAAACGGCTGGCCACGGGGGAAATGAGCCCGATCAACGGAGTGCTGACATGCAAGGCGAAGCAGATCGAGCTGGCCTTCGACAAATTGCCCACGCGTGAGGAGTGGCAGGAACTGGCTGGGTCCAAGACGGCGGCCATCGCCTATCATGCGAAGAAGAACCTCGCGAGGCTGGATCGAGGCGAGAAACTGCCAACGGAGCTGCCCTATCTGGTGCAGCGCTGGAGTTTTGGGGAGGACATGGCGATGGTGTTTCTGCCAGGGGAGATCACGGTGGACTACTCGCTACGCATCAAACGTGAGTTTGACCGGGCAAGGCTGTGGGTGAACGGCTACTCGAATGATGTGCCGTGCTACGTGCCTTCGCGCCGTGTGCTGGAGGAAGGTGGCTATGAAGGAGCCGGGGCGATGGTCTATTACGACAGGCCGACGAAGTTTGCCCCGGATGTGGAGGAGCGCATCATGGGCGCGGTGCATGAGGTGATGCCCCAAGGCTTTCTGACGCGTCCGGAGCAGGTCAAACCAATCGAAGATCCTGTGGCGGTGGCGTACCCAGACCACTCCAAGCTGATGGTGGTACGTGATGCCGCCGGTGCTGAGCGGCCGGTGCAAAACGCGGCAGACTGGGCTGTGCGCGTGGCGCACATCAAAGCGGGCATGCAGCAGGCAATGGGGGCGCTGAATGACACATCGCGCTGGGCACCGCTGGATATGAAGATCGTTTCTGAGGAGAAGACGGCGAAGTATCTGAGACGCAAAATCAGCTTCACCCCTGAGACGGGCGACCGCGTGCCCGCATGGCTGCTGATCCCGAACGAACTGCCTGTGGGTGGAAAAACTGCGGCCATGCTGTGCCTGCACCAGACCACCAAGATGGGCAAAGACGAACCGGCAGGTCTGGGGGGCAAGCCCTCGCTGCACTATGCGCATGAGCTGGCCGAGCGCGGCTATGTCTGTCTGGTCCCGGACTATCCGTCGTTTGGCGAGTATCCGTATGATTTTAAAACACAGGGGGCGCAGTGGGCCAGCGGGTCGATCAAGGCGGTATGGAACAACATGCGCGCCGTGGATGTGCTGCAGGCGCTTCCTGAAGTGAACAAAGACCGCATCGGGGTGATCGGGCATTCACTGGGTGGGCACAACGCGCTGTTCACCGCCGTATTTGATGAACGCATCAAAGCGGTGGTGACGAGCTGCGGGTTCACTCCTTTTCATGACTACTATGGCGGCAAGGTGGCGGGCTGGACCAGCGACCGATACATGCCACGCATCAGGGATGTGTATGAAAACAATGCGGACAAGATCCCCTTTGATTTTTACGAGGTGATAGCGGCCATCGCTCCGCGCGGGGTGTTTTCGAACTCACCGGTGAGCGACAGCAATTTTGACGTGGGTGGCGTCCGCAAAGCCGTAGCCAAGGCCGGGGAGATTTTTGTTTTGCTGAAGGCGGAGAAAAACCTCCGGCTGCTCACGCCTGATGCACCACATGATTTTCCGGAGGCGGAGCGCAAGGCGGCGTATCAGTGGCTGGATCAGATGCTCAAATGAAGCTTACTGTTTAAGCAGAGTGGGCACGGCCCAGATGGCGTAGTTGCTTTTGGAATCCACGCCACGTGAGGTGAGGGTGAGCTGAAGCTGTGAAACGCCGCTGACATCGCATTCCAGCAGTGTGGCCGGATCTGTGCCATTGAGTGTGATGGTGCGCAGTGGTTTGCCATCGCCGCTGACGGTGAACTCCACGCGGCCTTTGGCGCCCAGATCAGGGTGAAGACCCGCCAGCACGGTGAAGCGTGAGTAAATATTCTTTGGCAGCAGGAAGGTGAGCGTCTTGCCCATTCCAGCGCTTATGCCATTGGAGAATTCCTTTTCGCCTGATGGCAGCTTGAGCTTGAGTGGCATGGCTTTGCTGCCTCCGGCCAGAATGATGCCGCTGCGAGGGTGGCCCCAGTGGGGTGAGCTGTAGAACTGCTGCTGCGGATAGTAGAGGCTGGCAGCCTCCAGAGGGAAAAAGCCGCCGATCTGCACCTGCTGGAGTGCGGATTTTTCCTCCGAAGGGTATTTTTCCGAGCCGAGGCAGAGGATGGTGTAAACGGCATCGGCCACGACCTGTGCGTCCATGGTGGCAGCACGCAGCTGGTTTTTTACCACAGACTCCTGATCAGCGGCATACAAGGCCTGAATGATCGGCACTGTGGTACTGCGGGCGTTGATGATTTCATCATGCACCCGGTGCACGAGTCGCCATGAGGCTTCATCGACAGTAGTGCCAAGAAGCCTGGGCTGATAGCCGGAAATGCTCACCGAGAAGTCGCCATTCTCGATGGGGCCATGCATGAGCTGGTCCTTCATGACATCAGAGGGCGGCAGGAACTGCTGCAGGAGGGTGAACATGTTGTCTCCAGGTACCGTGTGAGAGGGGCTGCCGTAATCTTCAATCTGATGGCAGATGGTGCCGATGTAACGAGCCGCATCTCCAGTCCTGCCTTCGCGCAGAGATTTGACTGCCAAGTCCATGAAGTAGCGCATGACTTCCAGATATTCAGGCTGCTGGGTGGGCAGGTGGAGGATTTTCAAATACACCTCCCCAGGCGCTGACTCCATCCTGGCATAGCGTGCGTTTTCCTTGTCCGAGAAGACATTGTCCGGGATCATGCAGTAGCTGTCCCCCAGAGCCGTAAATTCGGCGCCCAACAGCTCCTTCTGCCAGGAGGGGAGAACGTCCAGCGCCCCGCGTGTGATGGCATGATGGGGCTGCCCCCAGCCAAAGACCAGAGAGGAGGGCGTGAGCGAGAGCAGGGTGGCGAGGACAAGGTGTTTCATGGCGCTGTAGGCAGGACATCAAGATGGCACTGAAAGCATTCGTTGCGAAAAGTCGTTGTTGGAATCCGTAGGATTGAAGTGAGCACGAAGAATCATCGCGGATCCCTGTTTTTCTGATTTCGGCCCTTGGTATGCTTCGGTTTCACTTCCTGCCGCGAACTTCATTTTGACCCTCATGCCTAAGACTACTCTCACCGGCAGGGCGTTTCAGCAGGCGTTCTTTCAGCGCATGGGTGACGCGCAGCAATTCAGGCAGTTGTTCGACCACCTGCCTGAGATCGGATTCTTTGCCAAGGACCATGAATGCCGGGTGGTGGCGGCTTCTCCATTGACTCTGCGGTGGGCTGGATGTGAGCGGGAGGAGGAACTGCTGGGGCGCAACGACAGCCACATGCACTCACCTCATACGGTCAAGGCGATCCGTGCTGATGATATGGAGGTGATGCGAAGCGGGAAGCCGTTGATCAACCGTGTGCAGATGCTCTTTTCGTCGCTGCCCGGGTCGGGCTGGTATTGCACGACGAAGCTGCCGATTCTGGATGCCGGAAGCAAGGTCATAGGCCTCATGGGAATGGATCGTCCTTACCATGGAAGTCTAAGTCATCTGCCGCAATGCGCCCGTCTTGCGCCGGTGCTCCAGTGCATTGATCGGGACTACGCGGAGACGCTCTCCGTGGCTGAACTCGCCAAACTGGGCGGATGCTCAGAGCGCCAGTTGAACCGTCATTTCCAAAATATCTTTCGCCTGTCCGCCAGCGATTTCATCATGCACCGTCGCATCCAGGCGGCCATGACGGCTCTGCATACGGATGCAACGCTGGCACAGGTCGGTGTGGACTGCGGTTTTTACGATCAGAGTCATTTCACGCGTCAGTTCCGCAAGCTCACGGGTGAGACACCTGCGATGTTCCGCAGCCGTCTGGGGGCGCGGCATGGCTGAATCGTGCCAAACTTTGTCCGCCACCGCCTATCCCTGATACGAAGACATGTGCAGGGTGCGGCTCGGCAATTGCCGCAGCCACGGATCTGCCGTGGTCATGAACCGCTGTCCCATGAACCAAATCGATCTCACTCAACGTCACGCCATTGTCACCGGCGGAGCGCGCGGTATTGGCCTCGCCATTGCCACGCGTCTGCTTCAATCGGGAGCCGGTGTCTCCCTGTGGGACATGGATGCCGAGGCTCTTGCCCAGGCGGCAGAAGAGCTGAAGCCGCTCGGCAGCGTCCACACTGCCGTGGTGGATGTGAGCAGTGCCGAATCTGTTGAAACCGCCACCGCATTGGCCGTGAAGATGTTTGGGAAGCTCGATATTTTGGTTAACAACGCGGGTATTACGGGTGGCAACTCCAAGACCTGGGAACTTAATCCCGACGACTGGCGCCGCGTGATGGACATCAATCTAACCGGGCCCTTCAACTGCTGTCGTTCGGTGGTCCCTCATTTGTTGGGAAACGGCTATGGCCGTATCGTCAACATTGCCTCCATCGCGGGCAAGGAAGGTAATCCGAATGCATCCCACTACAGTGCGTCAAAAGCAGGGGTCATCGCGCTGACGAAGTCATTGGGCAAGGAGCTCGCCACCAGCAATGTGGCCGTGAACTGCGTGACGCCAGCGGTCATCGCGACGGACATCCTCCTGCAGATGCAGCAGTCGCACATCGACTACATGCTCTCAAAAATACCCATGGGCCGCTTCGGAAAAAAGGAGGAGGTTGCAGGCTTGGTGGCGTGGCTGTGCTCTGAGGAATGTTCTTTTACCACAGGGGCCGTCTTCGACTTCTCAGGTGGACGGGCCACTTACTGATCCATCTCACTGCAATGATCACATCATTACCATCTCCAGTTCGGATTCATTCATTGCGAAAAACCGCTGCTACGATCCGTAGGTTTAAAGCGATGTCGAAAAAAGTCCCCCTAAAAGCATGGATGTTTGTACTGCTCGCTGCATCGAGCAGCGCAGCGGAGCCGTCGCGTCCACTGAGTTTTGTGAACGACGTTGAACCGATCCTGACCAAGGCAGGCTGCAATGCCGGTGTCTGTCATGCCAAGGCGATCACTGGACAACGCGGATTCCGACTGAGCGTGCTGGGTTTTGAGCCGGAAGAGGACTATGAGGCGATCGTGAAGCAGGGGAAGGGGCGTCGGGTGTTCCCACCAGCTCCGGAGGAGAGTCTCTTGATTACCAAAGGAGCGGCGATCGTGCCGCATACGGGTGGCAAAAAGCTGGAACCCGGCTCCGAGGACTACAAGTTGCTGGTGCGCTGGATCGCCGAGGGGATGAACTACACGCTGAAGGATGAGGCAAAGCTCAGCGGCATATCTGTGGAACCTGCGCGGGTGACCATGAAGGTGAAAACCACGCAGCAGCTGAAAGTGACGGCGCGCTACTCTGATGGCAGCAGCCGGGATGTGACCAAGCTGGCGCTGTATGAAGCCAATGACCGCGCCATGGCCGAGGCGAGTGAAGCCGGAATGGTGAAGACCCTGGACATTCCTGGCAACGTGGCGGTGATGGTGCGCTACGGCGGGCGGGTGTCTGTATGCAGCGTCTCGGTGCCTCTGGGGGCTCCGGTAGATTCGACGCCGCCGGTGAAAAACTTCATCGACCAGCATGTGTTTGCCAATCTGAAGCAGATCGGCGTGCCACCCTCGCCGCTGTGCGATGACTCCACCTTTCTGCGCCGTGTGTATCTCGACATCGGCGGGCGTGTGCCCACAGCAGATGAGACCAAGGCTTTCCTGGCAAGCCATGAGCCGGACAAGCGTGACAAGGTGATCGATACGCTGCTCAACAGTCCTGACTACGCGGACTACTTTGCCAACAAGTGGACATCCCTGCTCAAGAACACGCGCTCTGAGAATGCGGACATCACCTCCAACTTCGCCTTCCACGCCTGGATGAGGGACAGCCTGCTGGCCAACATGAAGTATGACCAGATCGTGCGCCAGATCCTGGCATCGACCGGCACGATTGTCTCGAATCCTCCTGTGGCGTGGTACAAGCGTGTGAAGGAGCCGACGACGCAGCTGGAAGACGTGGCGCAGCTTTTCCTGGGCGTGCGTATGCAGTGTGCGCAGTGCCACCACCATCCCTTTGAGCGCTGGACACAGGCGGAGTACTATCATCTGGCGGCGTTTTTCAGCCAGATCGGGCGCAAGCCGACAGCCATCGCGGGAGAGGATCTCATTTTTCACAAGCGTGGCACCGCTCAGACAGAACACCGCAAAACACGGGTGATGCTGAAGCCGGCAGGGCTTGGGGAGGCAGAGCTGGACATCGCCCCGGATGATGATCCGCGCCTGGCGCTGGTGGACTGGATGAGCAAGAAGGACAATCCTTTTTTCGCCAGAGCTTTGGTGAACCGCTACTGGAAACATTTCTTCAAACGCGGCCTGGTGGAGCCCGAAGACGACCTGCGTGATTCGAATCCTCCGACCAACCCCGAATTGTTTGAGGCGCTGGCCAAGAGCTTTACGGCCAGCGGCTATGACCTGAAGGAGCTGGTGCGAGTCATCGCCCAGAGCCATGCCTACCAGCTGAGCTCCACGCCGAACCAATACAACGCCATCGACCGTCAGGCATTCTCGCACTACTACCCGCGGCGCATGACGGCGGAGGTGATGCTGGACAGCATTGACATGCTGACCGGATCGAAGACGGACTTTGCCGACCTGCCTCCGGGGACACGGGCGATCTCGCTGCCGGACAACAGCTACAACCGCGCGGCTCCTTTCCTGAAGGTGTTCGGCCGCCCTGAAGGAGCCAGCGTGTGCGAGTGCGAGCGTGTGCAGTCCGCCAGTCTGGCGCAGAGCCTGCATCTCATGAACGCCTCCGACGTGAAGGCCAAGCTCACCGCCAGCGGCGGACGCGCCGAGCTGCTGACGAAGGCGGAAATGCCCGAGCCCAAACGTATCCGCGAGCTGTATCTGGCGGCGTTTTCACGGGAGCCCACGGCGGATGAAGTGAAAATCAGCGAATCCTACATCGCAAAGCCACGCACTGATGCGGCCGGCAAGCCCATGGATTCCCAAAAATCGAGAAGGAACGGCTACGAAGATCTGCTCTGGGCGCTGCTGAACACGAAGGAGTTCATGTACAATCATTGATTTTATGTTCGCGAAAACCACACTCACACTGGCATTTTGCACCCTGATGGGGGCTTCGGCCCTGGCTCAACAGGTAACTCTGCCGCTGCCGCGTCTGCTCACCCTGATGCCGATGGGCGGGCAGGCGGGCACGAATCTGGAAGTCACGATCACAGGTGAAAACACCGAGGACGTGAGCGAGCTGCTTTTCTCAACGCCGAAGATCACAGCAAAGGCGGTGGCGGGTGCTGCGAACAAGTTTGCCGTGAGCATTGCCGCTGATGCACCCGCAGGTGTTTATGACGCCCGGGTGATTTCGCGGCTGGGGGTGTCCTCGGCGCGTGCTTTCTCCGTGGGCAAGCTGCCAGAGGTGACGCGTGCGAAGGCGAACAACACCGTGGAGACTGCAATGCCGCTGCCCGTGGGCACGATCTGCAATGCCACGATGACCAAGCGAGCTGTGGATTTTTACTCCTTCCAAGGTGCGAAGGGCAAGCGCGTGGCGGTGGATTGTGCTGCTATCGGAATCGACTCGCGTCTCACTCCTGTGCTGATCCTGGCCGATGCGAAGGGGGGAGACCTGAAGGTGAACCGCACTGGGGGTGTCATCGACTTCACCCCGCCTGCGGACGGGACTTATGTGATCAAAGTCAGTGACCTGACTTATCAAGGGGGCGAGCGCTTCTTCTACCGCCTGGCCTTGCAGGAAGTGGCGGGCAGCGGCCCTGCACCACGCCAGCCGCAGACCCAGACGGTGAGCGCCATGTCCTGGCCGCCAGCCGGGCTGGCCGAGGCAGCCAAGATGCACGAAACTGAGCCAAACAACAAACCAGCAGAAGCACTGAAAATCACGCTGCCATGCGACATCGCGGGCTCGTTTTACCCTGCGGCTGATGTGGACACCTATGAGTTCACCGCCAAGAAAGGCGATGTCTGGTGGGTGGAGGTGGCCTCTGAGCGCCTGGGGCTGAACACAGATCCTTTTGTGCTGGTGCAGCAGGTGAAAAAGGATGGCGACAAAGAGAAGATGGCTGATGTGGCCGAGCTGTATGACATTGCCCCCCCGATGAAGGTCACCAGCAATGGCTACTCGTACGATGGCCCTCCTTATGACGCGGGATCGCCGGATGTGAATGGCAAGTTTGAGGTGAAAGAGGACGGCACATATCGTCTTCAGATCCGCGATTTGTTCGGCGGCACGCGCAGCGATGCGAACAACATCTATCGACTCATCGTTCGCCAGGCCGTGCCTGATTTCTCCCTGGCCGCTTGGGCTGTGCACATGACCCTGCGCAACGGCGACCGTGCCGCGCTCTCCAAGCCCATGGCGCTGCGTGCAGGCGAGACGCGTGCATTTGAGGTAGTGGTGCAGCGCCGTGACGGCTTTGACGGTGAGATTGAAATCGCCATGGAAAATCTGCCGCCCGGAGTGAGTGCTACGGGGCTGAAAATCGCCAAGGGGAAGCCCTACGGGCATCTGATTCTCACGGCATCAAGCGATGCCAAGCATGGCTTTTCGCTGGCGAAGATCGTGGGCAAAGCGACGATCAATGGCACCCCTGTGACGCGCCCCGTACGGATGGCGAGCATGGAGTGGCCGGTAAAGGATGCGAAGGGGGAGATTCCCGCGCCGCGTCTCATGGCCGATGTGCCTGTTTCTGTGAGCGACTCCGAGCAGGCACCGCTGACGATCGCGCCTGCGGAGAACAAGGTTTTCGTGGCGACGGCGGGCGACAAGCTCAAGATCCCGCTCAAGCTCACCTGGCGTGATGAGTTTAATGGGGCGTCGATCAAGGTGAAGGCCTATGGAGATGGCTTCAGCGCCATCAAGGAGTTCGACATTCCACTCAAGGCCGCCACGTATGAGGCTGTGATCGATCTGGCAGCGCTGAAGGTCGTGCCCGGAGACTACACCTTTGCTTTTCAGAGCCTCGGAATCTGCAAGTACCGCTATAATCCCGCCGCTGTGCCGCTGGCGGAGGCCGAGCAGAAGAAGGCCGCCCAAATGGCCGAGGCTGCTGCGGCAGAGGCTAAAAAGATCGCCGCCACCGATGCTGAGGCCGCTAAGAAAGCAGCGGAAAAGCAAAAGCAGGCCGAGGCTGCCATGGCCGCCGCCAGCAGCCGGATGAAAGCCGTGAGCACAGCAGCGTCTCCGACCGACACAGTCGAGATCCTGATTTCTGAACCGATTCGTGTTTCCATCAAACCGGCAGCAGCCACCACCGCGAGCAAGTGATGAAAGCGTCTCTTCTACTGCTTCTCAGCAGCCTCTCCACTGCCGCACTGGCTGCGGAGGAGCTGGACTACTACCGGGATGTCTATCCCTTCCTGAAGGCAAACTGCATTTCCTGCCACAACAAGACGACTGCAAAGGCGGATCTGAACATGGAGACGCCGGAGCTGATGATCAAAGGTGGCGAAAACGGGCCATCGATCATTCCAGGGAAAGGGGCTGAGAGCCTGATTGTGCAGGCCTCCTTGCACACGAATGACATGGAGATGCCGCCGCCGAACAACAAATCCGGCGCGGTGAATCTCATCCCCGAGCAGATCGCCATCCTGAAGCTGTGGATTGACCAGGGGGCCAAGGGCTCGGTCATGGAGGAGCGTGCCGTGGTACTGCAGGCTTTTTCCGCCAGCATTGATCCCATTTACACCGTGGCGCTGACCCGAGACGGGCGCTACGTGGCCTGCGGGCGGTCCAATCATATCTATGTGTATGACCTGGCCACGCGGCAGTTCATCGCGCAGCTCAGCGATCCTGCGGAGAAAAACGGTGCTGCACATCGGGCGCTGGTGCAGTCGCTGGCCTTCAGCCCGGACGGTACACGGCTGGCGAGCGGCAGCTATCGTGAGGTGAAGGTCTGGAAGCTTGACGAAGGCAAACACGCGCAGGCGGTGGAGAAATCGACGTCGGCACCAGCGAGCGCAGATTTGATCAAAAAGATCTCTGCAGCTGGCAAAGTGACCGTGCTAAACAGCGCCATGTCAGCCGATGGCAATCAGGTGGCCACGGGCTGTGCGGATGGCTCTGTGCGTGTATGGGACGCAGCCGCTGTGAAGCAACTGACCGAGCTGCGTGGCAGTGTGGCTGCAGCCAGGAAGACTGCGGAACTGGACTTGGCAATCGCGGCGCAGACGCTGGAGCAGACTTTCCAAAAGAGCGAGATCACCCGGATCGATACGCAAGACAAGGCGCTCGACGTTCTGTTGGGCAAGGCAAAGGAGGCCATCGTGGCAATGAACAAGGCGCTGCCGGAAAAGCAGAAGGCCGTACCTCCTACCACTGAGGCCAAGACGACTGCGCAAAAAGCGGTGGATGAAGCTGCGGCTAAGGTCAAAGCACTTCCGGCTGACAAGCCAGATGCTGCTCTTGAAAAACAACTCAAAGACGCGCAGGACAAGCTGATCACCGCCAAGATGACTGAGGTGTCTGCGCTGGCCGCCGTCTCGGCTGCGCAGAGCAATGTCAAGGATGCGGAGGAGGATATGAAGCGCATCACCGATGCCAAGGCCGTGAATGCCAAGGCTGTGGAGGCGGCGAACAAGGCCATCGCTGCTGCGAAGGCGCTTCAGGACAAGGCTGCAGCTGAACTGGCCGAGCTGAAGAAAACGGTGGCTGCTGCCACGGTCAAGCCGGCTGCAGTGTCGTTTTCTGCCGATGCTCGCCGTGTGGCGGGCTTCTTTGAGGATGGCACTCTGCGGGTATGGGCCACCGCCTCTGGGCTGCCCATCGAGGAAAGCTCAGGAAGCCTGGCTGTCACTGGAATCACGGCATCATCCGATGGGTCGTTTGCAGCCACGAAAACGCTCATTCAGTCTGCTGGCAGCTCCTCACGCTGGACGCTGGAGCGCAAGCTGGATGAGAAGGGGCTTTTTGCGGATCGCGTGAATGCGGTACGCTTCAGTCCGGATGGAAAGACGTTGGCCACGGGTGGCGGAGAATTGTCACGCAGCGGCGACATCATCTTTTTTGATGCAGCGAGCGGGAAGGTCACACAGACCTGGAAAGAGAAACACAGCGACACCGTGCTCTGCCTGGACTACTCACCTGATGGAAAACGGCTCGCCTCGGGGGCTGCGGATAAAATTGCGCGAGTCACAGAGGTGGCCACGGGCAAGCAGCTGAATCTTTTTGAGGGACACACGCATCATGTGACGAGCATCGCCTATCGCAGCGATGGACGGGTGCTGGCCACCGCAGGTGCGGATGGTACTGTGGTGACGTGGGACATGATCATTGGAGAGCGGAAGAGGAAGATCGAGGGCTGGACCAAGGAAGTGACCTCTCTGCAATTCATCGGGGCCACGAACCAGCTCGTGACCTCCGCCGGAGACAACCGCATTCGCATTGTGACGGACGACGGCACCGAGGTGCGCTCCATCGCCGATCTTCCCGACTACATGCAGGCCGCCGTTTCTGTGCCGAATGGCAGCACCTTCATCGGCGGCGGTGAAGACAGCATCCTGCGTGTCTGGGATGGTGCTGGCAAGGAGCTGGCCGTGTTTGGCTCCAAGTAAACCGACAGCAAAGTTCAAGTTTCAACCCTCAGCCTGCTTTTCCCTTATGTCCTCCATCATCCAGCCTCCTTCACTTGTGCGCTGTGCCGGCCCGTTGTCACGGCGTGGCTTCATGCAGTTTGGCCTGGCAGGCATGGCCACGCTGAGCTGGCCCGGTCTGCTGAAGCTGCGCGCTGAAAACGCGGCCAAGCCGAAAGGGGAGCGCAAATCCATCATCATGGTCTGGCTGCCGGGCGGGCAGTCCCACATCGACACCTATGATCCGAAGCCGGACGCCAGCAGCGAGTATCGCGGGCCGTTCAAGACGATCAGCACCAAGGTTCCAGGCACGATCTTCACGGAGATGCTGCCGATGAACGCCAAGATCGCGGACAAGTTCACCATCGTGCGCTCCATGCATCAAACGGCCGGGGGGCATCCGGCAGGGACGATGCAGATGTTTTCCGGTGACAGCGACACACGCGACAAGCCCAAGCCGCGCCTGCCAGACTGGATGTCCGTGGCGCACTACCTGAGAGCCAAGGAGGGAGGGCGCTCGAATCCGCTGCCGAACTACATCGGCGTGCCTGCTGCATCCCCTGAGTATTCCAGCCCTGCGTATCTGGGAGATGCATTTGCCCCCTTTGCCGTGAGCGATGATCCGAACCGCCCGAACTTCCAGGTGCCGAATATTGGTCTCTCGGATGATTCGGAAACCCGCCGTCTGAGCGACCGCATCGCGCTGCGCAAGAGCCTGGACAAGCTGGAGCGCGCGTTTGACCGGGAAGGGGAGCTGGGTGCACTGGATGAATTTGAAGCGCAGGCGGCCACTTTGCTGACCAATCCGCACACAAGAGACGCCTTTGATCTGAGCAAGGAAGATGCCGCGACACGTGATCGCTATGGGCGCAACCGCTGGGGGCAGCAACTGCTGCTGGCGCGCCGTCTTGTGGAGTCTGGTGTGGAGATCATTACCAGCAGCCTCAGCGGCCCCCTGTGCGGACGTGTAAACAACTGGGACGACCACGCGGTGAACCAGCATCAGTTTGAAGCGCTGCGCTTCCGCATGCCCACCTATGACCGTGCGGTCTCCGCGCTCATCGAGGATATCTATGCCCGGGGGCTGGACAAGCGTGTGCTGGTGATCGTGACCGGCGAGTTTGGCCGCACACCGAAGATCAGCTTTGACCGCAGCACCGGCGCAGGCGATGCCAGCGGACCTACCGGGACGCTGCAGCCCGGACGCGACCACTGGCCGCGTGCTTTCACCAATGTCTGGGCTGGTGGTGGCATCCAGACAGGAGGCGTCATCGGAGCAACCGACAAGCGTGGCGAAGACGTCGTGGAGCGCCCGTGCAACGCGAGCGACTTCCTCGCCACCATCTATCACCATCTGGGTATTGACTACTCCAAAGTCACGATTGACGACCTGAATGGCCGCCCCGTTCATATTGTGGAAAATGGCAGGCCGATTGCTGAGCTGATTGCTTGATGATTTGCGGCATCTGAGAACGTAGAAGAGTGTCATGCACTTCCGTCCGGCTCTTCTTGCAGTCGTCAGCATCATGTCTTTCAGCGCTCATGCGCAGGAAGTCATGGATGGAAGGTTTGCCGTCGTCTCCAATTTGAAGGCTGGCGCGGCCAAGGTGGACATCACGCCGCCCGATGCAGCGGTGACCAAAGTTGTCGGGCATGTGCGTCAGGTAAGTGGTGTGCGTGATCCGCTGCGTGCCGGGGTTTTGATCCTGGATGATGGTGAAACAAAGGCCGCCATTGTCACGCTGGACACCATCGGTGCGTGGGACGACATGGTGAAAGATGCGCGTGCGCGGATCGAGGCAGAGGCTGGAGTTCCTGCCGCGAACATCCTTGTCTCGGCCTCGCACAACCACTCCGGGCCTGGATACATCGAAAACGTGCGGTGGGCGGCTGATTTGATCAACAAGCTGGGGGCAGCAGCCAAGGAGGCTGCCGCCAGCGTGAGGACGGTGAGCGTTGGCTATGCAGAAGACCGCATCAGTTTTGGCATCAACCGCCGGAAAACGTACGATGGCCGTGCGGTGGTGAGCCTGAATCCCGACGGTCCCAACGACCCGCGTGTGAAGGTGCTGCGGTTTGATGACGGCAGCACGCTGACACCGCTGGCGGTCATCATGCATGCGGTGTGTCATCCGTGCTTTTTCACCTGGGGCGACAAGGGCTCCCAGCCGTACCCGAAAGGATATCCCAAGATGAGTGCGGACTTTCCTGGGGAGGCTCAGACATTTGTCGAGATGTGCTACGCGCAGAAGACCAGCGCACTTTTCATGCAAGGCTGTGCCGGAGACATCCGACCCAATCTGCCTGGGTATCCGTATCGCTGTGCAGATGAGTCGGACATTCAGTGGGCGGGGCGCGATCTAGGAGGGGCGGTGGCGCGTGCGGCTTCTTTTAGCGTGACGCGCGAGCAGTTGCGCAAGCGAGAGACGTTTTACCCGATCCGCGTGGCCAGTGAGGTGGTGGAACTACCGGGCAAAGAACAACCGGTGCGTGCTGAACTGATGGCGATGAAGATCGGCCCTTTTCTTCTGCTCACCATGCCTGGCGAGCCGATGGTGGAATATGGGTTCAAGCTGGAACAATCCATCGCAAACCGGGCCACGCCCATCATCATCGGCTACGCGAACGGGAACATTGGCTACATTGCCACTGAAGAGTCTCATAAGTTTGGAGGTTACGAGCCGAATCTCTCCAAGCTCAAACCGGAGGCGGAAGCGATCATCCTAAGGAAGCTCGGAGCACTGGCTGACCGAGTCGTTGGAGATGTGTTTGCGAGCTTCTCGAAACACCCCAAGGATATGCAAAAGCGAGAGGCCGAGGAGAAGGCCCGGCTGCAGCCCTCACCAACGGCGAAACCCTGACCACCTTATTTTCATGACTCATCCTCTCGTCTCGTATCCCCAGCTTCCCGACACACCTACATCTCATCTGCCCTTCAGCCCCTGTGTGGTGGTGGGAGATCTGATTTTTGTTTCCGGCCAGGCATCTGTGGATCAAGCGGGGAACATCATCAGCGACAGTTTTGAAGGGGAGTTTCGCCGGAGCATTGAAAATGTGCGCAAGGTGCTGGAGGCCGCAGGCAGTGACCTCGCGCACGTGGTGCAGACGCGGAACTATGTGCGGGATGCGGAGGATCTGCCGCTGTACAACAAGCTCTACCGCGAATACTTCCCGCAGCCGTCGCCAGCACGCACCACGATCACCAACTGTCTGCCGCCGTCTCTGCGCTATGAGGTGGAGGCCGTCGCCGTGCGCAAACCCAACTGAACTGACCATGAGCAACGACGAAGCAGCGCGCCGAGCCTACTGGGCGGAGCAAATGGAGCAAGGCTATGAGATTGTGCAGAAGCTGATCAAGTTTCCGGTCAATGAATGCGGTGAACGTTTTGCCTCAATCCCTGATGCTGCGACGGCTGCGAATGTGGAGATGCTTTTTTCCACCAGCAAAATCGCCGGGGATCTGGACCGTGTTTATTTCTTGCGCGAGAGCCTGGTGCGTGACGTGATCACGATTGGGCGCGAAATGAACAAACGCGGATGGATTCTGAAGATCGAGGATGGGTTTCGCTCCCTGGACATGCAGCGGCAGCTGGTGCGCAAGCCGTCGGTGTTTGCCGCGGTGCTGAAGAAATGCATCTGGGAGCTCGGCGGAGAGATTCCGAGCACGGAGATGATGTTTCGCCGTGCCATCGTGCTGACGGCGAACATGCCCAAAATCGGGGCGCACATGTCGGGCTCCGCCATTGATATTTCGGTGTTTCGGCGAGACGACGGCAGCGAAGTCTGGCGGGGCTATCCGTATCTTGAAATGAGCGAGTGCACGCCGATGAGGTCGCCTTTTGTCGCGCCTGAGCACGTGGCTGCGCGGCTGGAGATAGCCGCGATGATGGAAAAGCATGGCTTCATTCATTTTCCGTTCGAGTTCTGGCACTTTGATAAAGACGACGCCGGCATGCATATCCTCACGGGCAACCCCGCGCCCTGCCGGTTCGGTCCGGTGAACTGGGATCCGCGCACGAACGAGGTGACGCCTGTGCCTGATCCGCTTGCTTTGCTCAATCCGCTGCCGGTCATCGAAAAAGAAATCGCCGCCGCGTTGGGGCGGGCTCGAAACGCTTAATTATATGAAATCACGCCACTTTCTCTTTTTGCTGCCAGCCATGGCTGCGCTGGGTGTCACGCCAACGAAGGCGCCGGTCGTGCCAGATCAACTGCCGCCTCAGCTCGAAACGCTGCAGCCAGGTGTGAAGATCACGCTGATCACGGAGCATCCAGACCTAGTCACGCCGACTGGCATTGCCGTGGACAAGAACGGGAACATTTATTCCATCTCCTGCCACACGCATTTCCGCCCGGATGATTATGACGGCCCAGTGCATGACGAGGTGGTGGTCTTTGATGCGAATGGCAAAAACCGGCGGGTCTTTTACAACAAGACGGATGCGACCATGCATGTGGAGACAGGCCCTGACGGCTGGATCTATCTGGCGGAGCGAGACCGTGTGCTGCGTGTGAAGGACACCAATGGTGATGGTGTGGGGGATGTGGAGGAAAACGTGGTGACGCTGGACACGGTGGCGGACTACCCGCACAACGGCCTCAGCGGCATGTGCTGGCATCCCGATGGCGGACTCGTGCTCTCGCTGGGGGAAAATTTTGGCAAGGACTGGACGCTCACCGGCAAGGATGGCAGCAAGGTCAGCGGTCGTGGAGAAGGTGGTGTGTTTCGCTGCACGGCTGATGGATCCAAAATGCGGCGGATTGCGCTGGGCTTCTGGAATCCCTTTGGCCTGCTGGTGCGCAAGGATGGTGAGATCTTCGCCGCAGAGAATGATCCCGGCAGCCGTCCGCCCTGCCGTCTGCTGAATGTGGTGGAAGGAGCGGACTATGGCTTTCAATGGGTGTATGGCAGCGCGCCGGTGCATCCTTTTGTGGGCATGAATGGCGAGCTGCGCGGCACCATCGGCATGGTGCATCCGTGCGGTGAAGGACCGTGCGATATTCTGGAACTCGGTGGTGGCGTGCTGATTCCCTCCTGGAGTGATCACAGTGTCGACTATTATCCGCTCACGCGCAAAGGTGCGGGCTATGCTTCCCAGCGCATTCCGCTGCTCAAAGGCGGTGACTTTTTCCGCCCGACGTGCATGGCCGTCGGTCCGGATGGTGCGTATTATTTGAACGACTGGGTGTTCAGCTCCTATCCCATACATAAACGTGGACGTCTGTGGAAAGTGGAGATTGATACAGCCAAGGCCTCGTGGATCAAAGCAAAGGCTGATCCGCTCAATGAGCAGGCACGGCTGGCCCATGACCTGCGTACTGGCAAAGCGAAGATGGATGCCAAGGCGCTGCTGGAGCTGGCGAAGGGCAAGGATGCGTATCTGGCCGATGCGGCACTGACCGCGTTGTCGCACGAGAAATGGACGGTGGAGACGATGAAGAAGCTGGAACCTACGGATCGTGTGTGGGTGCTGGTGGCCCTGCGCCGGGTGGACCTGAAGGATGACCAGTGGGTGAAGGCTTTCATGAACGACGCTGATCCTGAAATGCGCTTTGAGTGCCTGCGCTGGATCGCGGATGCCGTCATGACCCAGTTTTCGCCGCAGGTGGAGGCGATGCTTTCGGATGCCACGCTGGATTATCATCTCTTTGAGGCTGTCCTCGCAGCATGGAACACACTGCGGGGTGAACCCGGTGCGGGTGTGACGAATCCAGAGGTTCTGGTGGAGCGAATCACCAACGCCAAGACACCGGCACGTCTCAAGGGATATGCGCTGCGCCTCGCCCCGGCGACGCACAAGGCCATCACGGTGCCGCTGCTGAAGGAGCTCTTTGCGGCGGGTGACCCGGTCCTCTCGCTGGAGGTCGTGCGAACGCTGGCTGCCCGCAATGTGGATGATGCGCGTGCCGTGCTGGCGGAGATCGCAGCGGATGAGTCTCAGATGCTGGAGGTGCGGGCAGATGCCGTCGCAGGGTGCGCGAATTCCACAAAGCCATCTGAACAGGAACTGCTGGTGAAGCTGGCCAACGACAGTGAAGGAGCTCTGCGCAATGAGGCGAGGCGTGCACTGCGCTATACTGACAAGGACAAGTGGTTCGCAATGAATGCGAACAGGCCTGCATTCAATGACACTGCCGCTTGGCTGAAGCTGCTGGATGCGTTGCCCGGCAAGGCAGATGCAGAAGCGGGCAGGCGCATTTTCTTCCACGCCAAGGTGGGGCTGTGTGCCACGTGTCATCGCCACAGTGGGCGCGGCAACGTGGTGGGGCCGGATCTGAGCCTAGTCTCGCAGCAGGGCGATCGGATGGCGATCTTGAGCTCGATTCTAGAGCCCAGCCGGGAGGTGGCACCGCAGTATCACCCCTCGCAGGTCAAGCTGAAGGACGGCACCGAGTTTGTGGGCATCATGCTGAGGTCTTCCAGCACGGAGGTCTTTCGTGACATCACCGGCAAAGAACGCAGCTTTCCACAGACGGACATTGTCAAGCGCATCGAGATCGACTCATCACTCATGCCCGCCGGACTGGTGATGTCGTTGTCGGATGAAGAATTGCGAGATTTGCTGGCCTTCCTGACCGCCTGGTAGGAGGAGCTGCGTTGCTTTTTTCGGTCCGAATGTCATCAGGCAGGAGGATCGGAGTTATTGAGACGTATTGGAGAGCCATGAAATCTGTCGTTTTTGCCCTTCTGCTCGTTGCACCCGTATTGTTCGCGCAAAACAAAACACTGCGTGCAGGTGCGGCGGCGGTGGACATCACGCCCGCCGAGTTTCCAATGAACATGCCCGGGGGATTCAGCGCCAATCCTGCGACCAAGGCGCATGATCCGTTTCATGCACGGGCACTGGTGCTGGATGATGGCAAAACGACTCTTGCGATGGTGGTGGTGGATGTGCTGGGCGCAGGGCCGGATGTGCTGAATGAGGCCAAGGCCATCGCGGCGGCCAAGACAGGCATGGCGGTGGACAAGATGCTCATCAGCTCCACACACACGCACAGCGGGCCTTCGGTGAATACGCGGAGCGAACTGGCGGCCCGTTATTACAAACGCTTTGTCGAGGGCATTGCCGAGTCGATCATCAAGGCGCACGGAGCTTTGCGGCCGGCGTCTGTCGGTGCGGCTGCGCATCCGCTTCCTGATGAGGTCTTCAACCGGCGCTGGTATCTGAAGCCTGGCAAGATGCCGCTCAATCCCTTTGGCCGCATGGACAAGGTGAAGATGAATCCGGGCACCGATCCAAACACCCTGGACCGTCCGGCGGGACCGACGGATCCAGACATCACGATCATCTCGGTGCAGGATGCCAAAAGGAAGCCGCTGGCTGTCTATGCCAATTACTCGCTGCATTACGTGGGTGGGGCGCCTGAGGGAGAGATGTCTGCGGATTATTTTGGCGAGTTTGCCAGAGTCATGCCCTCGCGTGTGCGTGGGGATGAAAACTTTGTCGCGATGATGTCGAATGGCACCTCGGGGGACATCAACAACATTCCGTTTGGCGTGATCCGTCCGCCGCGCGAGCCGTTTGAGCAGATCCGAATTGTGGCGCAGAAGGCGGCGGACACGGCTTGGTTTGCCCAGCGGAAAATCGAAAAGCATCGCGGGGATGTGACGCTCGGCATGCTGCAGCGGGAGATCACGCTGAAATATCGGCGCCCATCGGAGCAGGAAGTCGCGGAAGCGCAGGCGGTGCTGGCGGTGAAAGACAAGGAGGCGGTAGAAAAGCTTCCACGCCTGGCAAAAAACTACGCTGGCAGTGTTGTGGCTGCGGCTGAGCGGAAAGAAGAAACGGTCACCGTGCAACTGCAGGCCATCCGCATTGGCGATCTGCTCGTGTGCGGCATTCCTTTCGAGACGTTTGTGGAGATCGGCCTCGATTTGAAAAAGCGCAGCCTGTTTCCGCAGACGATGGTGGTGGGGCTGGCGAATGGCCGGCATGGCTATCTGCCAACCCCGGAGCAGCACAAGCTGGGCGGCTACGAGACGTGGCTGGGGACGAACCAGGTGCAGGAGGACACGAGCGTCATTCTCACCAACAACCTGCTGGAGATGATGGCGGAGCTGAAGAAGGCCCCATGAGCGCAGCTCACTCCGCTGGAATGGAGATCGTGATTTCCAGACCGGTGGGCTCACGGAGCTGGGCGGTGACGGTGCCGCCGCAGGCGTGGATGCATCTTTGAGTGATGGCCAGACCGAGGCCGCTGCCGCCGGTGGAGCGTCGGCGGGCGGCTTCAGGACGGTAGAAGGGCTCAAACAGACGGTGCAGGGTTTCGGGGGGGACGCCTGGACCTTGATCTGAAACACGAATGACGATGTTCACGCCCTCTCGTGCGGCGTGGATGCTGATCGGTCCGGCATCGGCGGCGTAGCGCACGGCATTGCGCAGCACGTTGCCGATGGCTCGGTCCAGTGCATGGCGCAGTGAATGCAGGCGCAGGCTTTCGGGGATCGTGAGACGAACATCGGCTTCAGGAGCTTCGCGGGCGATGACGCTTTGAATGAGGTCCTGCAGGTCGATCTCCTCGGCGGTTTCACGTTCGGGCAGACTCTCGGCTTTGGAGAAGGCGAGCACCTCCTCCACCAGCCGGGCCATGTGCTGGAGCTCAGCGTCGAGCTTCTGCAGATAAGCAGACTGCTCAGGCGTGCCGCGCTGCTCCACCACCCCCAGAGCCATCTGCATGCGTGCGATGGGGGAGCACAGCTCATGCGCCACATCTGCCGTGATGCGCCGCTGCTGAGCCACATATTCTCCGAGCTGCGCGGCCATTTTGTTGACGGAGGTGGAGAGCTCGCCCAGCTCATCTTTGCGGGCAGAGGAGATGCGTTCCTTGAAGTCTCCCTCGGCGATGCGGCCCGCAGCGCGGTTGAGCCTGCCTATGAAGCCGGTGATGCCACGGACAAAGGGCATCCACACCAGCGCTGAAAGCAGCAGGGCCACTGCCGCCAGTCCCAGCCAGGGGCGCAGATCAAAGAACAAACCGCCACCGTGGATGGTGCGGGACATCATGAGCAACGTCAGAGGGCGATTGTCGCTGGGCAGCGTGAGGTCGAGATGAATGCCCGCCCAGTAGCGTGCAGGCTCTCCCGCACGAAGTATGAAGCGGGGTTTCGGCGGTGCATCGGCGGGGCGTTTTCTGGGCGTGCCAGCCGGGGGCCTTCTAGGCGGCGGAGGCCGGTCATTAGGGCCGCGTTTGTCGATGAGCTTGGGCAGCACTTCCGACGGCACTTGAAGAGGCTGGCCCAGCATCTGCCTGCCACTGCTGTTGAAGAGAGCAAAGGTGACTCCGTATTGCTCGCCATGCTTGAGCAGCAGGTCCGGCCACTCCTGCTCAGGAAGCTGGGAGAGTTCTTCGGTGATGGTGTCGCCAATCGCCGATACGCGTTCGCCTGCCTCGCCGGAGAGCATCCAGTCCAGGCCCATGCGAAACTGCATGCTGAGAAACCCGAAGAACAGCACGGCGAGAAGCGCCAGGTTAACGCCAAACCAGAGCAGGATTTTCAGATACAGAGGCAGATGAACGCGTGGCATGCGGCTTTAGCGGTTCGGGGTCACGAGCTGATAGCCGAAGCCACGCACGGTCTTGATGAACTGGGGGTTCTTCGGGTCGTCCCCCAGCTTGCGGCGCAGAGTGGAGATGTGCATGTCGATGGCTCGGTCAAACACATCCCACTCACGATCTGCCACGTCTTCGATGAGCTGCTCGCGCGTGCGCACGCGGCCGTGGGCTTTGGCGAGGGATAGAAGAAGGCCAAACTCCGCAGGAGTGAGGTCCAGAGGGGAGTCGCCAAGTACGACGACGTGGGAATCCGCATTGATGCGCAGCGCACCGACGACGATCTCTTTCATGGGGGGCTGAGGCGAGCTTTCCGCCACCCAGCCTGAACGCCGTAGAACGGCGCGCAGCCGTGCCAGGAGCTCACGGGATGAAAAAGTTTTGGGCAGGTAGTCATCGGCACCGAGCTCCAGACCGACGATGCGGTCCACTTCCTCGCCGCGGCCGGTCAGCATCATGACGGGCACCTTCGACTTGGCGCGGATGCGCCGCAGCACCTCAAAGCCGTCGCAGCCAGGCATCATCACGTCGAGGATGATCGCATTCCAAGGCTCGCTGGTGGCACGTTCGGCTCCGCTGTCTCCCTCGTGCTCGCATTCGACCTCAAACCCCATGGGCTTGAGATAATCCGCCACGAGCTGAGACAGCTCGGTGTCGTCGTCGATTACGAGGATGCGCGTGGCGGTGGGCATGGGGAAAATATGGGCTGCCGGCTTCGATTTCGCGAGTTTCTTTACGGTTTGCTGACAATTCGATGCGCCTTTGCTGATGATCGGCTGACACCTCTGTCTCACTCTGGAGACATGAAAACAACCACGCCTCTCTGTTTTATCATCGGGCTGCTCACCAGCACGGCTGCTTTTGGCCACACCTGGAAAGCTGGGGACACTGCTGACAAAGAAGTGCTGCGGCAGCACATCCTGGAAGAGTGGATGCAGCAGCACAAGAGCACTTCAGTTTCAGAGCCAGCGCAGGGAGGGAGTGCAAATATGCGCTTGGCCGCCAATGGCCCGGCGATCCAGCTTGTCGCAGCAGCAGCGGCCAATGCGGCGAACGCTCCGCGTGCGGCCAAGGCTTTCATGACCTTTCCGAAACTGGAGCTGAAATGGGATCAAGACTTTCTGTATGTGGGGTCCAATGGCTGGCCGGAGCATAACATGATGGTGGGGATCACGGCCTGGCAACAGCAGGTGCCGCTGCCGCAGGCTTATTTTGGCGACAATGCCTGGCGCATTCCTCTGAAGCCAGTTCCTGCGAAAACGCCAGCCGTTGTGGAAGGGCGCTTTTTGCGCGGTGCCATCGCGCTGGCGGTGAATGGCATCCCGATTTTCAATCCGCAGAACAACCGTGGGGAGGTGTCATTTGAAATCGGCGAGCTGGATCAATGGGGCGGGCATTGCGGGCGTGCGGATGACTACCATTACCACATTGCGCCGTTGCATTTGCAGACGGTGGTGGGCAAGGGGATGCCGATCGCTTATGCGCTGGACGGGTATCCGATCTATGGCCTCACCGAGCCGGATGGATCGCCGGTGGGCAAGCTGGACGAATGCCATGGCCACGAGGATGCGAAAGTGGGCTACCATTACCATGCCTCCACGAAGAGGCCGTATCTGCAGAGCGCGTTTCATGGAGAGGTCGTCGAGGCGGAGGGACAGGTGGATCCGCAGCCGCGTGCGCAGCCAGTGCGTCCGGACACGCCGCCGCTGCGTGGGGCGGAGATCACCGGCTTTGAGAGCACCGGGTCCAACAGCTACAAACTGAGCTATCAGGTGGGCGGTGAAAAGCGCTGGATTTCTTACAGCATCAACAGCGACGGCACCTATCCCTTTGAATTTAACAACGGTCGTGAGGGGACGGTGAAGGAAGTTTATGCAAGCCGTGGTGGCGGTGGTGGCAAGGGGCCCGGCGGTGGAGGTGGCAAAGGTGGTCCAGGGGGTGGTGGCAAGGGACCTGGTGGAGGCGGCGGCAAAGGCAAGGGCATGCCGCGTGAAAAGGGTGGTCAGGGGAAAGGCATGAAGCCGGATGAGAACCCGCCACAGGCACCTGATGAGTCACCACGTCCGCAGCCTGCCCAGGCCACCGGCAGCCTGATGGATGTGAATGGCGACGGAGTGGTGACGGCGCAGGAGTTTGCGGACAATGTGAAGCGTGAATTTGCAGCCAATCGCAGCGCTGGCACGCTGGTGGCCGCCATGACCAAGGCACGGAGCGAATTCACCGCACTGGACCGAAATGGCGATGGCAGGCTGGTTGTGGGCGAGCTGCCCGCAGCAGCCGCAACGCCAGCAGTCCAACAGCCGGAGAGGCGTGGCGGTGCACCGTCTGCGAGCAAGGCAGGCGGCTTTGTTTTGACCAGCCCTGAGGTGGAAGATGGCGGCAGTCTGCCTGCGGATTACACCGGAGACGGCAGCGGAGTCACGCTGCCCTTGGCGTGGGGCGGGGCTCCAGCAGGAACGAAGAGCTATGCGCTGATCATGGACCACCTGGCACCGGGCAATGAGATGAAAAGCTACTGGGTGATGTGGGACATCCCGGCCGGAACGACCAGCCTGCCCAAGAATGTGAAAGGCGTGGGCAAACTGGGGGTGGGCTTCAAAGGCGAGGAGGGCTATGAGCCGCCGCATTCGCAAGGGCCGGGAGAAAAGACCTATGTGCTGCACGTCTATGCGCTCTCTGCAGAGCCGAAGCCAGCGGCCACAGGCCGTGGTGGTGTGACACGCGAAGACTTGCTGGCGGCGATGGATGGCAAGATTCTCGCCAAGGCCGACTTGAGTGTTGTTTACTCACGTGGTGGCGCCGCTGCAGGTGGCGGGAGCGGGCGCAGCGGCATGCCTGCTGGGGTGACTACGCCTCCTGGTGGTCCTGGCGGAATGGCCCCGGGCGGCATGACTCCCGGCGGCAGCACGCAACCCATGCCTGCGCAGAGCGGTGGCGGAGGGCAGCAGGGGGGGCAACGCAAGCCATGGATGCAGATGCACGGTGCTGAGCTGGATGGCAATCAGGATGGCATTGTCACTGTATCCGAGATTCTTGCGGATATGAAGACCGCCGCCTCAAAGTATGATGCGGACATGGATGGCGTCATCACGCCTGCTGAGATCGATGCGGCAGGAGACATCCGCGATGGGGCTGCATTTGCCGGCTTTATCTTCCGGCATGCCTACGAACTGGATGTGAACCAGGACAGCCGCCTCAGCGGCACTGAACTCGCAGATGCAGCCAAATTTATTTTTGGCACGGCCGATCTGGACCATGATGGCAAGCTCACGACCGAGGAAGTGCAAAATGCACCGAATGCGCCACTGCGTGCAGCCGCGCCTGCCAGTGGAGATCAGCCGCCCGCGCCACCTCCTGCCACTGCTCCTGGAGCAGGGGATTCAGCTCCGAAGCCAATGCAGGCTGGCGCAGGTCAGGGCGGCCAGCGTTCGGGTGGTGCTCCCGCTGAATCTGGAAAGGGTGGTGGTGGCAAAAAGAAAAAAGGCGGTGGACCACCCGGGCTCATCAAGCCGAGCATTGCCGACACGATGAAACTCAATGTCTATGCGGACAACTGGTTCATGCTCTACGTGAACGGGCGTCTCGTGGCGGTGGATCCAATTCAGTTCACGCCGCACAATGTCGTCAGCGTGGATTTCCTGCCAGAGTATCCCATGACAATCGCGGTGCTTGCCAAGGACAACGCTGATCCCAAAACTGGTCTCGAATACGGCAGCAGCATCGGCGATGGCGGCTTCATTCTGAAGTTTGCCGACGGCACGGTGACGAACGCCACCTGGAAGGCCAAAAGCTTTTTCCACGGTCCGGTCAACGGCGACACGGCCAATCCGCAGTTCAAGCAAGAGCCTCTGCCTGCCAACTGGTGGGCAGTGGACTTTGATGACAGTTCGTGGAAGCAAGCGAAGGAGTACACCGTCGAAGAAGTGGATCCCAAGCAGCCCTACTTTGAGCACGATTTCGAAGGGGCGAAGTTCATCTGGACCGACGACCTCGCGCTGGACAACACGATCATCTTCCGAACCAAGGTGGAAAAGCCCGGCTGGCAGCCGCGCTGGAACACGAAGCCTGATCTCGATGTGAGTGGCGCGCCCTTGCGGTAACACCTGATTTTTTTTCAGCCATGAAAAGCCTTCGCTTGATTTGTTTCCTGGCGGCATGCCAGTGCATCGCTGCTGTGGAGAGCGCGCCACCAAACTTCCTCGTCATCATGGGAGAGGCCCAGGGGTGGGCGTCCATGTCCGTGCCGCAGGATGATCGAAATGCTGAAGGATCGACGAGCAGCTTCATCCGCACTCCGAATCTAGACGGCATTGCCCAGCACGGCATTCGTTTTTCTGATTTCTACGCTTCATCTCCACGCTGCACTCCCACAAGGGCGGCTTTGTTTACCGGGCGCAACCCGGCGCGGCTGCACATGACCTTTGTGGGTGAAACCAGGAAGGAAGGCGGGGGGAATCCGGGAGACAAGGTCATCGCTCCTGCGACGACGACACAGATTCCCGCTGGTATGGAAACCATCGGCACCCTTTTGAAAAAGCAGGGCTATGCCACCGCGCACTTTGGCAAATGGCACGTGGGCCGTGAGAACCCGCAGCAGAGCGGTTTTGACGAAAACGACGGGCCAAACAGCAATGGCGGGCCTGACAACGTCGATGAACCAAATCCGAAACAGTGCTATGCGATCGCAAATCTGGGCATGGATTTCATGACGCGGCAGGTGAAGGCAAGAAAGCCTTTCTACCTGCAAATTTCGCAATACCCGGGCAAGCAGCCAGAAAGCGCGACACCGGAGATGATCGAGTCTGTGAAGCGCCGGCTGAGCAACCGTCTGGACATCATGCGCATCGGTCAGGCAGCAGGCTGCGAAGAAATCGACAAGACGATCGGCCTCGTGCTGGCAAAGCTGAGGGAACTCGATGCCCTCAAGAACACCTACATCTTCTACACCGCAGATCACGGTGCGCAGGGGCGCAACGCGAACGGCGCTCTCACCAACGGCAAGGGAACGGTGTGGGAAGGGGGCCTCAGGGTGCCATTGCTGGTGGCCGGGCCAGGCATCAAGGCGGGGCAGTTTTCCCATGTGCGTGCCAGCACAGTGGATGTGCTGCCGACAATCTTGGAACTGGCGGGCGCGCCACTGACCGTGTTGTCGAAAGATCTCGATGGTGCCAGCCTAGTGGGTGTGCTGAAAAAGGATCCGAACACGCCGCCAAGGCGACCCCACGATGAACTGGTGGTGCATTTCCCCCATTATGACAAAGACGAAATCGGCCCGGCTTCCGCCATCCTCTACCAAAACTGGAAGCTGATCCGTGTGTTTGAAACTGAAAGGCGAATGCTCTTTGATCTTTCCAAGGACATCGGAGAGCAGAAGGATCTCGCGGAGACGGAGCCCAAAGTAGCAGGCGCTCTGGACAGCCGCATGACGGAGTATCTACGCTCTGTGAATGCAGGCCTGCCGAAACCCAATCCTGACTACATCGCAGGAGGAGAGAAGTCAGGCGACCGTAAAGGAGGCAAAGGCGGAAAGGGTGGGAAGGGGGGCAAGGGTGGAAAACCCATGCCGATGAAGAAGGCCGAGACGGAGCTCAAAGCTGTCTCTCAGTGATTGAGCGGCCAAGAACCCCTGCCAAATATCAGACCTTGTTTTTGAACCATGAGAATCATTCCATTCATCATTGGCCTTCACCTCCTGGCGGTTGGTGCCTTTGCCAAAGCGCCCAACATCCTGTTTATCCTTGCGGATGACCAGTCGTGGAGCGGCACCTCCGTGCGGATGATGCCCAATGAACCTGGCAGTGCGGGGCGGGAGTTTCACACTCCCAATTTGGAAAAACTCGCCGCGCAAGGCATGGTGTTCTCGCAGGCTTATGCGGCGCACTGCAAATGCGAGTGCTCGCGTGCCTCCATCCAGATGGGGCGCACGACGAGTTCGCTCAACGCGACGGACAAAAACTCGCGCAACTGGAATGCGCCCGTGACGGATTCGCTGGTCAACACGCTGAAAAAGGCGGACGGCAGCTATCGTGCGGCCCATTTCGGCAAGTGGCAGTGGTTTCATACGCCGGAGTCCATGGGCTATGACGCCAGCGACGGCATCACCATGAACGAGGACGGAGACACGACAGATCCGGAAGATCCGAAGCAGTCCTTTGGCATCACGCGGCGCGCACGCACGTTCATGGAGAAGCAGGTGAAAGAGGGGCATCCGTTTTTCCTGCAGCTTTCCTACTATGCCGTGCATCAGACGCCGCAGGCGCTGGCCTCGACGCTGAAAAAATACGAAAGCATGCCGAATGCTGGAAAGGGAGGGAAGGGTGACCGTGCTGTGATGGCCGCCATGACCGAGGACCTCGACACCTGCGTGGGCGAGGTTTTGAAAACACTGGATGAACTCCGCATCGCGGAAAACACCCTCGTCATCTACACTTCGGACAATGGTGGTAGAACGAGTCTGCTGAATGGCGGAAAGGGAGATCTGGGAGATGGGGGCATACGCGAGCCGATGATCATCCGCTGCCCGGGAGTCAAAGGCGGCGTGAACTGCGCCACGCCCGTCATCAGCTACGATCTGATGGCGACGGTGCTGGACTTTGCCGCGCCTGGCTTTCCCCTGCCCAAGGGCGTGGAGGGCGGAAGCTGGAAGCCGCTGCTGCTGAGCGGTGGAAAAGAACCCGTGAGGCGGCCGATTGATCGCTTTGTCTGGCATCAGGTGGTGGAGGTGGAGCACCCGATGTCTGCGATCCGAAAAGGCGACTACAAGCTGCTCTATTTTTGGGACAGCAAGGAAGGGCTGCTTTTTGACCTGGTGCATGATCTGGGAGAGACGCGTGATTTGGCGAAGCAGAATCCGGCGTTGGCTGAAAAAATGCAGGCGGAACTCATGGCACACCTGCGCGCTGGACTGGGAGAGCAGGCGTTCGCGGCTTTGGAGCGGGGCGAATTTTCTCAGGGGAGAGGGCCCAAACCGGGCAAGGGCATGGGCACCGCAGGCAGAAAGAAGGGAACGAAGAAGGCGGGGCAGTGATCTGACGCAGGTGTGTTTTGGCACTGGCAGCGTGGGAGCAGGAAGATTGCAAATCCGGCGATTTACTGCGAATGAAGTGAGCTTGTGAGGGCGATGATAGATCCGCACTTTTGCCCTCACTCCCGCTTTCCAGAACGCCATGCCAGAAGTTTTCAATTCCAACTACCCCTCAATCGAACATCTGCGCGAGAGGGCTCGCCGCCGGGTGCCGCGATTTGCCTTTGAGTACCTGGAGGGCGGCTGCTTTTCCAACATCAATCTCCAGCGCAACACAGATGAAATCCGGCAGGTGCAGCTGAGGCCGTGGTATCTGCGGGATTATCCCGGCTCAGACCTCAAGACGGAGCTTTTTGGCATCACCTATGATGCTCCTTTTGGAGTCTCGCCCATCGGCCTGCAGGGGTTGATCTGGCCCAAGGCCACCGAGATCATCGCCAAGGCGGCGCATCAGCACAACCTGCCCTTTACCCTGAGCACCGTGGCCACGGCCAGCATCGAGACCGTGGCTGAACTTACGGAAGGGAAGGCATGGTTTCAGTTGTACCATCCCGCCGAGGATTCATTGCGGGACAAGCTGCTGGACCGTGTGAAGGATGCGGGCTTCCCGGTGCTCGTCATTCTCGCGGACACGCCCACCTTTGCTTATCGGCCCAAAGAAATCCGCAACGGGCTCTCCATCCCGCCGCGCATGACGCTGCGCAATGTGATCCAGATGATGCTGCACCCCACGTGGTCATTCAGCCAGCTCGCGGCCGGTGCGCCGGAGTTCAAGACCATGAAGCCCTATCTGCCGAAGGGGCTGAACATGAAACATCTCGGGCTCTTCATGAACAAGACCTTCTCCGGCCGCCTGAATCCCGCAAAGATCAGCGCCATCCGCGAGCGCTGGAAAGGCAAGCTGGTGGTGAAAGGCGTGGTGACTGAAGAAGACGCTGAGACGGCGCTGGGACTCGGCGTGGACGGCTTCATCGTTTCGAATCACGGCGGCCGCCAACTCGATGCCGGACAGTCCACGATCAAGCCGCTCACAGAGCTGGCGAAGAAATTCGGGCATCGCACCACCGTGATGCTGGACAGTGGTCTGCGTTCCGGCCCTGATGTGGCCTGTGCGCTGGCCAGCGGCGCCAGGTTTACCTTCATGGGGCGCTCCTTCATGTACGGGGTGGGAGCCCTGGGCAAAGATGGGGCAGACCACACCATGACGATGCTCAAGCGCCAGCTCAAGCAGGTGATGGAGCAGGTGGGCTGTGAACGAGTGGCCGATCTGCCAAAGCATCTTGTGGCCTGAGTGAGGCTGCCGCAAACATCCTGCATCTTGGATTGATTCCGTGCAGGATGTGGCGCAGACCTTGAAGCACATGATTTCAGATCCGAAGGCACTTCCCTATCTGCACGGCGGCCCTCTGGGCCGGGCACGGTTCAAGGTGCAGCCGGATGATTTTGTGGTGGAGGAGATCCTGGGTTTTGAGCCCTCGGGTGTGGGCGAGCACTGCCTGGTGTGGGCTGAGAAGCGGAATCTGGATAGCAATGCCGCCGCGGCACAGCTGGCAGATGCCGTGGGCATCCGGCGCAGGCTGGTCAGCCATTGCGGATTGAAGGACCGCCATGCAGTCACGCGTCAGTGGTTCAGCCTGCACATGCCCGGCCAGCCTTCTCCAGAGGCTGATGCGCTGAATTCCGAGGGCCTGAATGTGCTGCAAATCACACGCAACACGCGCAAGCTGCGGCGGGGCATTCACCAGGGCAACCGATTCAGCATCCGTCTGCGCGAGCCGGAATTCGACGCGGATTCCGCCATGCGGCGGTGGAATGAGATCACTGCAAAGGGGGTGCCGAACTTTTTTGGGGCGCAACGCTTTGGCAATGACGGGCAGAATCTCTCAAAAGCGCTGGCGATGTTTCGTGGCGAGTTCAATCCGGGAGATCGACTGCTGCGTGGACTTCTCATTTCATCCGCGCGCAGCTATCTTTTTAATGCCGTGGTGGCGGAGCGCATGGCGGCAGGCACTTGGGACAAGCCGCTTGCTGGCGAGGTCTTTGGATTCTCTGACAATGGCACCATTCTGCTGCCGGAAAACCAGCGCGGCGATGAGGTGGCAAGGTTTGAAAAAAGGATCGTGGAGCTCACCGCGCCTTTGTGGGGGGAGGGAGAGCTTCAGAGTGTGAGCGAGGTGCGTGACTTTGAGCAAAGCGTGGCAGACCGGTTTCCTGAAATCAACGAGGGGCTCAAAGCTCGCGGTCTGCGACAGGAGCGCCGGGTCATGCGCCTGCTGCCGTTGCAGCCAGTCATGGAGGTGATGGCGGATGGCGATCTTTCGATATGCTTTGATCTTCCCAAGGGCACCTATGCCACCGCCATTCTGCGTGAGCTGGCGGTTCTGGACGAGGCATGGCATTCGGAGGTGGACTCATAGCGGTGCTGACACGGTACTGACAATTCTCCGGCTGTGGCCTGATGGCTCTTTGACATTGCCAATATCAATTCCCTGCATGAAAACCTCCATGTCACTGCCTTTACTGGCCGCATTCATCGTCATGGCTGCGGCACTGGCCGTGGCACAAAACGAAGCCGGACAGGCAAAGGGGGAGCGTGGCGGCAAAGGCAAGGGGGCTGGATCTGGCGGGCAGGTGGAGCCTGCGGTGGTGCCGCCTTATCTTTTCAATGTCTGGCTCTGCCGCCCCGAGGCGGAATCCGTGACCCTTAGCGTGCTGGCTTGGCAGGACATGGAGGCTTTTGTCTCCTACGGTGCCAGCCCGGCGACACTGACGCAGCGTTCAGCCGTGGTGAAACTCTCAGCGGGGGAGCCGCAGACGATTGTGCTGGGGCCGCTGAAGCCGGACACCGTCTATGTCTATCAGCTGACTTATCGCATCGGCGGTGGTGAGGCGGTGCGTGATGAGGTGCGCAGCTTCCATACCCAGCGTGCTCCTGCGTCTGCCTTCACCTTCACGCTGCAGGCGGACTCACATCTCGACATGAGCACAGACGTGCGCGTGTATCAGCAGACACTGACCAACATGCTGGCCGACAAACCGGATTTCATGATTGATCTCGGAGACACCACGATGGTGGACAAGTTTGGCAGCTTTTACACACGGGCGGAGTCGCAGTACAAGGCGCAGCGTTATTATCTGGGGCGCATTGCGCACAGTGTGCCGGTTCTTCTCGCGCTGGGCAATCATGATGGTGAGCAGGGCTTTCGCCTCACCGGGCAGCCGGATTCAATGCCGCTGTGGTCCATCGCCATGCGGAAGAAGTATTTTCCCAACCCCGAGCCCGGTGGCATCTACACGGGGAATCCAAAGCCTGAAGAAGGTGCGGGCATGCTGCAGGACTACTTTGCCTTTGAGTGGGGCAGCGCGTTGTTCATCGCGCTGGATCCTTTTTGGTTCACTCGGGAGCGCAAAAGTGATGACAATTGGGACATGACGCTGGGGGAGGAGCAATACCGCTGGCTCACAAAGACGCTGGAAACGAGCAAGGCGCCGTTCAAGTTTGTTTTTCTGCATCATCTCGTGGGTGGACTGGGCAAGGATGTGCGCGGAGCCGTGACGCCCGCGCCTTACATGGAATGGGGCGGCAAAAATGCGGATGGCAGCGAGGGCTTCAAACAGCATCGCCCAGGCTGGGCTCTGCCCATCCATCAGCTCCTGGTCAAAAATGGTGTGAGCATTGTTTTTCATGGGCATGACCATCTTTTTGCCAAGGAGGAGCTCGATGGGGTCATCTACCAGGAGGTGCCCCAGCCCGGACACCCGAGCGGTGGCACGCGCAGCGCGGAGGAGTATGGCTACACGGGCACCATTCTTGGCAGCTCCGGGCATGTGAGGGTGATGGTGGGGCCGGGCGAGGCGCAGGTGGATTATGTGAGATCCATCGTGCCCGGAGTGACGCGTGATGAAGTGCCCAATGGCTCCGTGGCACACAGCTACAAGATCAAAAGAAAGTAGCGAGAGAGGACCTGCTGGTTCGTCACATCAATTCGAGAATGCCAAACGAGGCAGGGACGTGGAAATCCGGTCGCTCTGTCTGTGGATTGACCCATGGCATCCAGCCGGACTGCACGGAGCCGTCGGGTTTGTGGCGAAATTCCGCACGGTAGAGCCCGGCATAAAACTCGCGGCTGCCGGCTTTGAGCACCTGGAGCGCGTGAAGCGTGTCCAAAGGGATGCTGCCCGTGACGGTGTAGCGGTTTTCCATGATCTCGGCTGAGAGGCTCAAGCCCGCGCATTGCCAGTCCCACTTCATTTCACGGTAAAAGCTGGCCTCGTAGTCGAGCACATCTCCACGAGGGGACATCTCCAGGCAGAAGTAGGGCTTCAGGCTGAGATCGGGCGATAGAAAAATTTCGACGCGATCAGATCCAAGCACGCGCTCTTTCGCATCAGCACCATCGGGTAGCACGAGGTCGTCATCTTGGCAGTCAAAGCGGAAATGAAAGCTGCTTTCATCCCATAAGGCGCGGAATTCGGTGAACGGGGCCGCGCTCTCCTCCCAGGGAAAAGAGAAGTCGGTCAATGATTCGGCCACCGACCAGTCGAGGGCGGCAGCGGAGGTGTGGCGCACATGGTAGCGTTTCATGCGGCAGCTTTGGCAAGCAAGCGCTGCATTTCAATGACGGCTGGAAAACTGCCAGCTCGCGGAGGCGTTGATAGTGGATGAAATGGATTTTAGCATGTCTGCCTGCATTGAGCCTCATGGCGCAAGACGTGATCGTGCTGTCTGGAAAGATGCACCTCGGAAAGCCGGGGCAGTTTGAATGGGAGGAGTTCAAAGACAGGGCTGTGGACGCCGAGCGGCTGGAGAAGCACTTTGAAGCCAGGGCAAATGCCACGGAGCAGACGCTGCGCATCTGGCAGCGGGATGTGAAGCTCGGCTGGCCTGTCTTCTTGAATGGCAAAAAGCTGGGGGCGCTGGTGACGGCGGAAACGGCGATGGAGAGCCTTCTGGCGATTCCGCCGGGGACCTTGCGTGATGGGGATAATCTTCTGGTGATCGAGGCGCCTGCTGCTCTGGATGACATCGAGGCGGGGCCCGTGATCATCGCACCGAAGACGAGTGCTGAAATGCTCAGCGGTGCCCGGGTGGAAGTCACCGTGACCGATGGAGATGTGGGAGGCGATCTACCCTGCAGGCTAACGGTGACGCGTTTGGATGGAACCTTGCAGCCGCTGAGAGCCGAGCCTGCCGCAGATGTGGCCGCGCGTGTGGGCGTGGTTTACACACGGAGTGGGAAAGCCAGGCTGTCTCTGCCGCCGGGAGACTACATTCTCCATGCAGGGCGTGGCTTTGAATGGGACGTCAGCCGTAACGCGCTAACTCTTCAGGAAGGGGAGAGCAAAAAGGTGGCGGTGAAGCTGCGGCGCGAGGTTGACACCACTGGCTGGATTGCGGCAGACAGCCACATTCACACACTGACCTACAGCGGCCATGGAGATGCGAAGATCGAGGAGCGCATGCTGACCATTGCGGGCGAAGGAATCGAATTGGCGATTTCCACGGATCACAATCATCACACGAACTATGCGCCGCATGCTGCCAGCATGGGAGTGGCGAAGCGCTTTACGCCGGTGATCGGCAATGAGGTGACGACCAAGCATGGCCACTTCAATGCGTTTCCGATCGAGCCAGGGGCTCACGTGGTGGATCACCAGCAGGAGGACTGGGCGAAGCTGCTGCCGGATATCCGGGCCACCCCTGGCGTGAAAGTGATCACGCTAAATCACCCGCGGGATCTGCACAGTGGCTTTATCCCGTTCGGCGGCATTCAGTTCAATCCGAAGACGGGCAGACATCGGCAGGAGGATGCTTTGGATATAGACGCCATGGAGGTGATTACTTCGGCGGCCATGCAGTCAGATATCTATCTGCTGTATCGGGACTGGTTTGCCCTGCTGAACCGAGGACACCGCATCTCGGCGGTGGGTTCAAGCGACAGCCATGATGTGAACCGCTTCATCCTGGGGCAGGGCAGGACTTATGTGGCTGCAAAGGATGCTGATCCGGCAAATCTTGATCTGGATGAAATCTGGCGCAGCTACAAGGAGGGGCGGCTGCTGGTGAGCCTGGGACTGCTGGCGCAGCTCAGGGTGGATGACAAGTTCACCGTGGGAGATCTGGCCACCGGGCTGAAGGAGCAGATCAAAGTCGATGCCATCGTATCTGGACCGGCATGGACGCAGGCAGACCACATTGAACTCTATGCCAACGGCATCTTGATTCGTGAGCAGAAGATTGAGGACAATCATCGTGCGGGTGAAAAAGCGCATATCGTCTGGAAGCTGCCAAAGCCTGCGCACGATGTGCATCTGGTGGTCATCGCGACAGGGCCGGGTGTCACCGAGCCGTTTTGGGAGGTTCCTCGGCCGTATCAGCCCAGCAGCAAAACCTTTGTGCCCCGGGTGGTTGGGTCCACGAATCCCATCTGGCTGGATGCCGATGGCGATGGCCGCTTTGAGCCTGCAGTCGGGATCGCCCAGCGGCTGATCCAGGAGAGCGGCGGAGATCGGGAGAAAATTCGGCAGGCATTGAAACGTTGTGACGAGGCTGTGGTGGTCCAGGCGGAGTCGCTGATGGAAAAAAGAGCCCCGTGATTTTTGTCCAAAGCGGCAGTAAAGCTGACTCTATCATCCACCATGAGCACACCCACCTCTTCCTCTGATCTCAAGCGCCGATCCTTTCTGCGTGCCGCCTTTTCCGGCGCACTCGTCACTCCGGGCGTGATGAATGCTGCGGATGTGGAGAAAGCCATCGCCACTTCTGAGGGGCGTTTTAATGAAGCCGCACGGGATCTGCCGCTGGTGGAAGATGCTGATGTGATCGTCTGCGGAGCCGGGCCGGCAGGGATTGCGGCGGCCATTACGGCAGCACGTGCAGGGGCCAGGGTTCGCGTGTTTGAGTGGCGCGGCTGTCTCGGCGGCGTGTGGACGGCGGGCCTGCTGGGGTATCTGCTGGACTTTGACAAGCCGGGCTTCAACCAGGAGCTGCTGAAGCGGCTGGACGAGCGCGGCATGCGCCGTGGGACCAGCCACAAGAGCATCTGCTACGAGCCGGAAGGTATGAAGCTGCTGCTGGAGGAGATGTTTGTTGAGGGAGGCATCAAGTTCCAGCTCCACACCCATGTGTGCGCCGCCTATCGCGAAGGGAAGCGGCTCACGACGGTGGTCACGGAGTCGAAATCGGGCCGTCAGGCCTGGAAGGCACCGGTCTTCATCGACACCACCGGAGATGGCGACCTTGGCGCTCTCGCTGGTTGCTCCTTTGAATACGGCGAGGCGGACGCCTGCCCCTGCCAGCCCATGTCTCTCAATGCTTTGCTGGTGTGCAAGGATGTCGCGGCTTTGGAGGCGTTCATCCACAAGTCTGACCCCAGCAAAGCCGATGGTGTGGCCAAAGACGCGTTTCTCGCGGAGATCAAGCGTGCGGGACTCTTCCCCTCCTATGCCAAGCCCACGCTCTGGCAGGTGCGGGACAATCTGCTGCTGGTGATGATGAACCACCAGTATGCCGTGCCATGCTTTGATGCGGCAAAGATCACTGAGGCCACCGTGCAGGCCCGTGCAGAGATGAACAAGATCGTGAATGCCCTGCGCAAGCTGGGCGGCCCCTGGGAGGCCCTGCAGATTGCCGCCACGGCAGAGCAGATCGGCGTTCGCGATGGCCGTCGCATCGCCGGGCGCTACACTGTAACGAAGGACGATGTGGCCACAGGTGCACGGTACGACGATGCCGTGGTGCGCCCGACCTTCAGCGTGGACATTCATGCCCTCAGTGCCGACATGAACAAGAAGACCGCCTATCATAATGCGGGCATCAAGGTGAAGCCGTATGACATTCCGCTGCGTGCCCTCATCGCAAAGGACGTGGACGGACTCATGATGGCGGGTCGCAACATCAGCGGCGATTTCATTGCGCATGCCAGCTATCGTGTCACCGGGAACTCAGTAGCCATGGGTGAGGCAGCCGGTGTCACCGCTGCGTTGGCAGCCACGACCAAACGCCTGCCGCATGACGTGACCTGGAGCGAGGCTGAAGCCAAGCTGAAGGCCCTGGGCCAGCGGGGGTAGCTACTTGCCGGTGCGTTTTCGTTTCGCCTCCTGTTTGAGGAAGAGGGGCTCCAGATTACCGTGAATCCAGGCGAATGCGGCATCGAGCCCCTCCCGCTGGTAGATCACGCCGATGTCAGCCTCCACCGCTGTAGGGTTGCCCGTGCAGGAGAGGAATTGGTTGCAGGTGAAGCGCATTTTCATCTCTGCATCCACCTTGCCATGCTGCCTCAGGATGAAGCTGCGCACGTAAAGCTCTAGAACGGCATCGCCTATCCAGGCGTTTTCGCGCAGGCGCTGGGTGAGGTCGAGATCTGGAGTGGATGCCATGAGTGCAGCATCCAGAGCAAGCTGTGACCCAAGTTCAACCGTGGATCACTTGGTGTTCTGCTTCTGCATGGAACGGTTCATTCCTTGAAAATACCCGCTGACCCAGAATTGCTGAATCCGCGTGGCTTTCACAAGCAGTGAGTTTTCATCCTTTTTGAAGGTGACACTGGGCTTGGGAGCGCCGTCTGCGGTTTTTGAGTCGTCTCCGCCCAGGATGGCGTTGATGTCGTTGAGAATGGTTTCGATGGCGGCTTTGCTTTGAGGGACTGGATAGATTTTCGAGACAAGATCCCTGTCGTCAGCAGGACGGATGAACCAACGTTCATTGTCCAGCAACAGCGTCAGGCCGTTTGATCGGCAGAGGGTTTCCAGCACTTCAAAAGGGCTGCTGCGGATGCTAAACGTGACCAGCTTCTGGTTGATGGGATTGTCGTCTGGGAGGGCAAAGAAGTTGATGCCAGCATCCGTGGCGAGAAAGCGCAGCACATCTCCGAGCCGCGCTTTGCTGAAATCATACTGCCGCTGGCTGGCTTTGCGAAGGTCTGCCGCTTTGAGAGAAGCTGAATCCGCTGGCGGAGCGGCGTCCTGATCCCTGCCTGCTGAGGCCTTTATAGAGACAGGGGAGAGCAGATAAGACCGCCCGTCGGTGATAAGCTTGTGGCGCGAGAGCTCCGCGCAGTAGCGCAGGGCTTCCTCCACGGGAACGTCCTTGAGGGACAGGCTGATGCGGATTTGCTCATCCCCGCCGGGTTGGATGATGACGTTGATTCCCACTTTCTTTGGGTCGAGCTCTCGTGTCTTGGCGCGAATGAAGTCAATGCATTCGGCAAGAGAGGCTTCGCGAAATTCGATGCTGGGAATGATGATTTGAGAAGTAGAACCCTCTGCTTTGAGTCTCTCCACGTTGGCTGCAGGAACGGTTTCACCGACTACGACAGCATAAGGCTGAATGCTCATTTTGAGGCTGGCCAGCTTCGCGGTGTAACGCAGGGCTTCGCCTAGAGGGACGTCTTTGAGATCCAGTGATATGATCGCCTTAGACGGTGGGTTGCCTGCACGATAGAGGATGCTGACCCCACGTGTTTTGGGATCTGTGGCTGAGGTGTCAAAATCACGCCCTTTGATCCGGAGATATTCGAGAGCCTCCTCAACCGTGGCGCCCTGAAACTGAACGACGGGTATGATGATCTTGTTCAGCTTTGCCTTGATGAAATCGGCGGGATCCGTAGCGGGGGCCTTGGTGGGTTCGGTCATGTAGCTCAGATCAAGCTTCCTGGACTCAGCCGCCTCCGCCGCAGTGCCAAAGTAAATGCCGCCAATCGGCCGCCTGGTCTGGGTGTCATAGAGTGTGACGTGTGGCAGCCCTTCTGCAGGCAGCGGATGGTGCAGGACGATGCTGCCGCGCCCGCGCTTCACGAGGGCTTGCTGTGCTGGATCAAAGGGCGGGGATTTGATGTTGGACGCCTTGCTTTTGGAAGTCAGATAGAGGGCTGTCGAGGCCTCGTCTGCGCTGCTGAGCTCGTACTCCAGTCCCACGGTGAGCTTGTCATCTGAGCAGGTGACCGAGGTGATGAGGATGGTGTCGCCTGGGCGAAAAGCTGAATTTCCGACGGTAAAGTCACTGCCGGCGCTTTCGGGTAGTCCTCCTTTCTTCGGGTCGATGACATGAGGCGTGATGATGTAGAGCACAGGGCGTTTGCTTTCAGGTTTGCCATCCGCCCAATCCGCGACCACCCAGGAATGACCGGCAAGGGTTTCGTGAGTGGATTTGTAAGTGCGGCTGCGGGCGCTGACGTGCTCGCCATGGGATTCGGAAATTGCAGCACCCGTTGGCGGGGCAATGAGACTGGAGTCGGTGATATCCATGTCGAGATGGATCATCTCGTCTTTCACTGAGGGGGTGAGCTTGCAGACAAGGCCGATCGGAACATAGACGACTTTGCCATTCTCCCCTGTGGTGGGCTGGTTCACGATGTTTTTAATCACGACTTCCTTCCCGCTGGCAGTGACCATGCGGGGGTAGGAGGTGATGCTGGCCTCCTTTTTCGTCAATTCCTCCAGGCAGGTTTTGAGAGTTGCGGGAGAGAGGACAGTGGGAGCAGGGAGAAGAGAGGCGGCTTCCTGGGCTGGCAGCCTGCCATCAAAATTCCAATCAGTGGCCTGCTTGAACTTGATGACTTTTATTTCTATGGCGATCAACGGCTCGCTGTCCGCTGCTTTTGGCTGCTGCGCACGGGTGATGCCGAGGAAGGTCAGGAGCACGATGCACAGGGAGTTCAGTGCTTTCATGACGGGATGAGGAGCGCGATGCGCTGCGATGAACCGGATGCGGGAGCGCAAGGCTGTGCCGCGCTGAAAGATGCCGACAAAGCCGAGGCTGAAACCACGCGGGCAAAAGGCGGTCTCGACTTTGAGGAGGGCATGGCCGTATTCGATGCGGCGGTCATGAGGGGCATCATGGAGCACCTGGGCATCGCAGGCGGCTTCGCGGTCGGCCCGGATTTTGAAGAAGGCGATCCAGAGCAGCGGATTGAACCAGTGCAGCGCCATGAGCACGCACATGAGGGCATTCATGGGTAGGTCGCCTCGTTTGAGGTGCATGAGTTCATGTTTGAGCACGAGCCTGGCTTCGGCGGGTGAGAATTCGTGGTCAAACTCTGCGGGCAGAAGCAGGATTGGGCGCAGAAGGCCGGTCACGGCCGGGCTGCTGATCGTGGAGGCGATTAAAACCCTGGGGACATGACGGAGCCGTATTTCCCGGGCGACTTGTGCCAGAGTGGAGAGGAGTGCCTCGCCGGCGGGATGACGGGACCGCTGGAATCGGCGCAGAGTGAGGATGAAGGAAAAGCCGCCGAGGACGAGCATGCCTGCGGAGACGGAGAGCCAGGTGAGAAGGAAGATGCGCTGCCAGTTGATGGGGGCGGGCCTAGGTGTGGCTGCCTCAAAGAGAACCGGGGCTGACTCGATTGCCGTAGCGGGGGCTGCGGGCATGATCGGGGCATGCACCGTGGGAGGTGGCGTCTGGAAAAAATACTCCATGCTCCAGCGGCTCTGCGGGAAGACTGGCATGAGGAGTACGACAAGCACCGGCAGCCAGAGAGCGTAGCGCATGCGGGCGGTGAGGTGCCGATGAAGCGCCGCCTGAATGAGCAGCACTGCGAGAGTGAGAAGCGACGCACGAAGACCGGCGGCGAGCAGCCAGTCAAAGATTTGAGTGAGCGTGTTCATGGTGGATCAAGAGTTGAGAGACTGGTCGAGCAGCTTTTTGAGTTCCTTCACCTCCTCGGCGGTGAGCTTGCTGTTCTGCGCGAAGTGGACGAGCAGGGGCTTGGCCGCGCCGCCGAAGATGCGCTGCATAAAGGACTCGCTCTCGGCGCGCACGCAGGCCTCGCGCTTCACGGCGGGGAGGAAGGTGCGGGTGCCGCTGGCGTTTTCGGCGGTCTTGAGCGCTCCTTTTTCCACCAGTCGTGTGAGCAGTGTGCGGACGGTGTTTTCCGCCCAGTTCATGGTGGGGCGGAGGGCCTTGGTGACCTCGGAGGCCGTCTTCGGGGAGGACTCCCACAGAGCCTCCATGATGGACCATTCGGATTCAGAGATGTCGGGTGCGGTGGGCATATTTAATGGAATTAAATGCATTTCACTACATTTGTCGTGAAATGGCAACTACAAATGTAGTGGCGCTTGCGCGACGTAAAAACTACTTGCTGCTCAACAGGGTAAAAACATAGCTCCGGCCATCCCATGCCAGTGTGTGGCCGGAAAGCTCGGCGATGTAGCGGAGGGCTTCGCTGAGGGGAATGCCTTTGAGATCGAGAGAAATGGAGGTGTCACCGGAGCCCGGCTTGACCACGATATTGACCTCGCTGTGGTCAGGACTGATCTCGCGTGACTTGATGCGGATGAAATCGAGACTCTCCGCAAGTGTTGCTCCTTGCAAGGCGACTGTCGGCAGAATGAGGGAGTTGGGGGGAATAGCAGCAGATGTGACGTCCTCCAGGTCTGTGACCATCACCGCAAAGGGATCGTAGCGCAGTCTGACATTGGAGATTTCAGCGCAGTAGCGGAGGGCTTCATCCAGCGGAATATCGTGCAGAGCAAGAGAGATGGGAGTGCGCTTGACGCCTTCGCGCAGATGCAGGGCATAATTTAACGGAGGGGGGATCTTGTAACCCATATCGTAGCAGCCGCGGTTCGCCAGCAGGTATTCCAACGCCTCCTCAAGGCTGGCGTCTTGAAACTGAACAGTCGGAAGAATTCGTTTCTCCATGTGGTTCTGGAGGCTGGTGGTCTTCTGATAGATAGGAACCCTCGGTTCATTCTGCTCGCGGATGGCAACAGCGTGCCGCTCAACGGTGTATTTGAGCCCGACCAGACCAGTGATGTGCCGCAAGGCTTCGGCCAGGGGCATGCCATGCATGTTGAGGCCAGACGAGGCTGGCAGTTTTCTTTCGCCTCCGGCAACGATGACGATATTGACTCCCTTGATTCCGGAGTCGGCGGAGGTGGTGTCAAATTCACGGCTTTTCACGCGCAGGACTTCGACGGCTTCCTCAAGGGCGACTTCGGACGTAGGATAGTCCGGGATGATGATCGTGTTCAGCTTCTCCTCCAGCGACACGATGTGTGGCTTTGGCGGTGCTTCGAGCATCGGGGCTGGCTTTTTACGCCAAAACCAGCCACCTGCCAGGGCGATGCACGCAAGCAAGGAAAGTACTGTGGCGGACCTGTTCATGGGGGCAGGATAGGGCTGGTGGCCGGCCTTTGGGAAGCCTATTCCGGCCCGAAACCTGCTGCCTCGGCGGTTGACACCCACCCCCCCCGGCAGTAATCCTGCTTCCCCTCAAAATTCAAAACTAACTCAAACAACATGGTCAAAATCGGCATCAATGGTTTCGGGCGCATCGGCCGCCTCGTGTTTCGCGCAATCTGTGACCAGGGTCTCCTGGGCAAGGAAATCGACGTCGTCGCCGTGAACGACCTCGTGCCTGCTGACAATCTGGCCTACCTCGTCAAGTATGACTCCACCCAGGGCAAGGCCAAGGAGGAAGTCTTTTCCAAGAAGTCCAGCCCTGACGTGGCCGAGGACGACATCCTTGTGGTGGACGGCCACGAGATCAAATGCCTCGCCGTGCGCGAAGGCCCCTCCGCTCTGCCATGGAAGGCGCTGGGCGTGGACATCGTCATCGAATCTACCGGTCTCTTCACCGAGCGCAGCAAGGCCCAGGGCCACATCGACGCCGGCGCCAAGAAGGTCATCATCTCCGCCCCTGGCAAGGATGAGGACATCACCGTCGTCATGGGCGTGAACCATGAGAAGTATGACGCCTCCAAGCACCACGTGGTCTCCAACGCCAGCTGCACCACGAACTGCCTTGCGCCGATCGTTCACGTGCTGCTCAAGGAAGGATTCGGCGTGGCCGAAGGTCTCATGACCACCATCCACTCCTACACCGCCACGCAGAAGACCGTGGACGGCCCGTCCAAGAAGGACTGGAAGGGTGGCCGCAGTGCTGCCATCAACATCATTCCTTCCGGCACCGGTGCCGCCAAGGCCGTCGGACTGGCCATCCCTGAAGTGAAGGGCAAGCTCACCGGCATGTCCTTCCGCGTGCCGACGCCGACGGTTTCCGTGGTGGACCTGACCGTGAAGACGGAGAAGGAAACCAGCTACAAGGAAATCTCCGCCGCCATGAAGAAGGCCAGCGAAACCTACCTCAAGGGCATCCTGAACTGGACTGCCGACGAAGTGGTGAGCACCGACTTCATGCACGACCAGCACAGCTCCATCTTCGACGCCGGTTCCGGCATCGAGCTGAACAACAAGTTCTTCAAGCTCGTGAGCTGGTACGACAACGAGTGGGGTTACTCCAACCGAGTCGTCGATCTCGTGAAATACATTGTGAGCAAAGGCCTGTAATCCTAACGAACACAGACACCCTTTAAAGCCTTCGACGGGCCGGCTCACATGAGCCGGCCCGTTTTGCGTACCTGCTCATCCACCCAATTCCCATGCATCTCTTTTTCGATTTCCAACCATGTCTTTCTTTTCTCAAATTCGACTCCTGCCCAGACCCTTCTGGGTTTTGGTAGGCGCGACTTTCGTCAACCGGTTCGGCGTCTTCGTCGTTCCGTTTCTGGCGCTTTTCATCACGCGCAACGGCCACACCACCGCCCAGGCCGGGTATGCGGTGGCCTCGTATTCGGTCGGTGGCTTCGCAGCAGCCTGGATCGGCGGCTGGATGGCCGACCGCCTGGGCCGGAATGTCACCATGGCTGTGTCGGCACTTGCGGGCGCGATATGCATGATCGCCATGTCTCAGGCGGTGGACTGGCGCACGCTGGCCCTGCTCTCCTTCATCACCGGAGCCATCAATGAGGCTGGCAGCCCGGCCAGCGCCGCTTTGGTGCAGGATCTGGTGCCGCCTGAGCACCGCGTCATCGCCTATGCCGTGCAGCGCTTTGCGGTGAATCTCGCCTGGTCTCTTGGACCCGCTACCGCAGGCTTTCTGGCAGAATACTCCTTTTTCTGGCTCTTCGCTGTCGATGCTGCCACCTCGGCCTTCTTTGGCATCATCGCCTGGGTTTGCCTTCCCCGGGGCAGGCGCACGGCCCGCGAGCACGCAGGCTGGGGGCATGCGTGGCAGTCTATAAAAAGCAATCACGCTTTCCTGGCCCTGTTCGCAGCCTGCATCTGCACGGCGTGGATCTTCCGGCAGACCAACACCACTTTTCCGCTGCACTTTGAGCGGAACGGGCTGCCGCTGCATGACTGCGGCCTCGTGCTGGCTCTGAACGGCGTCATGATCTGCCTCTTTGAGCTGCCGCTGGCCGTGGGCCTGCGCGCATGGCCGGTCAGGCAGGTGCTTGCACTTGGGTACATCTTGATGGGCATCAGCTTTCTCACCTTCCTTGTCAGCGGCTCGCTCACGGCCTTTGTGCTGATGATGGTCGTGTTCACTCTTGGCGAGATGTCCGCCTTTTCACGACAGCAGGCCTACTCGGCCAGTCTGGCTCCGGAGGACATGAGGGGGCGCTACGTCGGCTTCCTCAGCTTCGCCTGGTGTACGGGCAATACCGCCAGTTCGGCTCTGGGCATGGCGCTCTATGATCAGCACCCCGGCCTGCTCTGGGGCATCAATGCGGCACTAGGGCTGCTGGCGGCGCTGCTCATTCTTTCCACCCGCAAAATCACCTCGTATGAACTCTGAAAAAACATCCGCCAATGCGGCTTGCAGCGCTGTGCTGGCCTTCGGCCTGTGGGGTGTTCTGCCGGTGTACTGGAAGCAACTCGGCCACCTGGGCAGCGATGTGGCGCTGGCCCAGCGCGTGGTGTGGACCATGGCCACCGTGCTGCCCCTCCTGATGTTGCGCAGAGAGTGGCAGGGCTTTCTTCGCTCCCTGCGGGATGTCCGGCTTGTCGGCGCCCATGCGTGGTCCGCCTTTCTCCTGGCCATCAACTGGGGCGTCTTCGTCTGGGCAGCCCAGCACGGGCGCATCATCGACTGCAGCCTCGGTTACTTCATCAATCCGCTGCTGAATGTGCTCATCGGCAGCCGGCTGCTGGGGGAGAGACTGACGGGCCTGCAAAAGCTCAGCATCTTCTCCGCTGCCTGCGGCGTGCTGACACAGCTCGTGCTGGTGGGCCGGTTCCCATGGATCGGGCTGCTGCTGGCAGGGAGCTTTGCTCTCTACGGACTGGCGCGGCGGCGGTCGCCGCTGGGCTCTTTGCCCGGGCTGGCCATGGAGACGGTCGTGGGCGTTCCTGTGGCGGCAGTTTACCTGCTGTGGGCGCAGCAGAGCAGCCTGCCCATTTGGGGCACCACGTCTGCGCACGATCTTGTGCTCATCATCGGCCTTGGCATCATCACCACCATTCCACTGCTGGGCTTTGCGCATGGCGCGCGGCAGCTGCCATTTGCCCTGCTCGGGGTGTTGCAGTTTCTGGCCCCCACCGGTCAGTTTTTGGTGGGAGCTCTGATGTATCACGAACCAGTCGGCTCAGGAGCCCTCGTCTCCTTTGGCCTCATCTGGCTGGGGGTGCTCCTGTTTTGCGGCGATCTATGGCTGCGAAAGCCTGCCAAGGCCTGAGGTGTCTCAGGGCCTCGCGGCAAGCGACAGCTCGATGATCTTTGCACACAGATCCGGGAACTCAATGCCCACTGCCTTCGCGGCCTTGGGCAGCAGGCTGCTGCTCGTCATGCCGGGAATGGTGTTCACCTCCAGTACAAAGGGGGATTGATCGCTGTCTCTCAGCATCACATCCACACGGCCGTAAACTTCCGTGCCGCATGCACGGAAGGCTTTGAGCGCGGCATCCTGCACGGCCTTGGTCACTTCGGGACTGAGATTGGCGGGGCAGTTGTAGTTCGTCTTGCCGGTGCCGCCCATCCAGGGGTACTTGTTGTTGATGTCGTAAAAGCCTTCCACGGGTTCGATGTGGATGATAGGCAGCACCTGGTTACCGAGGACGCCCACGGTCAGTTCCTTGCCAGCCACGTAGTCTTCGATCAGCGTGTCCTTGCCAAATTTCTTGGCGTCTTCCAGTGCAGCCTCAAGTTCGGCCTGAGTGTGGCAGATGTGCACGCCCACGCTGGAGCCTTCACGCGGCGGCTTCACCACCAGTGGCAGGCCGATGGCCAGCGGCTGGCTGCCGTCCAGCAGGTAGGTTTGCGAACGCGGTGTGGGCACACCAGCGGCGATGAAACGCTCCTTGCTCAGCAGCTTGTCAAAAGCGGTGCGGCTGCTGGCCACGCCTGCGCCGGTGTAGCGGATGCCGCGCTGCTCCAGGATTGATTGAATTTGGCCGTCCTCGCCAAAGGTGCCGTGGATCAGGTTCATGGCGACAAAGACATCCCCAGGCACCTCAAAGTCGGGTCCGGTCACATCCACCTCGACCACGGTGGCTCCCTTGCTGCGCAGCGCCTCGGCCACGCTTTCGGCGGTTTTCAGGGAGACTTTGCGTTCAGAGCCAGGGCCGCCCATCAGCAGGGCGATTTTCTTGTTCGTGAGGTCGAGCATGGTGCAGCAGATATGGAATGCGGAGGCCGGATTGGCAAAAGGAATCCTGGCAATGTCCGTGCCATGAGCCACGTCTTTCCCTGCCAACACCATGAACCTCGGCCTCTTCCTAGCCTGCCTTCTCACCGCATCTCTCAGCGCGGCGGAGTTCGACCTTCTCATCACCCATGCCCGGATCGCGGACGGGAGCGGCGGGCCGCTGGTGGAGGGCTCGGTGGCGGTCAAAGACGGGCGGATCGCAGCCGTGGGTCAGGTTCAGGGCACCGCCACTGAGGTGATCGATGCCGGTGGCAGAGTGGTCGCCCCCGGTTTCATCGACGTGCACACTCACTCGGAGGATATCTGCCTCATTCCAGCGGCAGAGAATTTTCTCCGCATGGGCGTCACCACCATCATCACCGGAAACTGCGGTCATTCCCGCACGGATGTGGGCAAATTCTTCCAAGAAATCGAGGAGTCAAAGGTCACCCTGAACGTCGCCACTCTTATCGGCCACGGCTCCGTGCGCGAGCAGGCCATGGGTGGCAGTTTCATCCGCGCACCGAATGATGAACAGCTCACAGCCATGAAGGAGCTGGTCGATCAGGCCATGAAGGATGGCGCGGTGGGGCTGAGCACAGGGCTCATCTATGTGCCGGGCTCCTTTGCCAAAACGGATGAACTTATTGCCGTGGCAAAGGCCGCCGCCGCGCATGACGGCATCTACGTCAGCCACATGCGCTACGAGACCACGCGCATCTTTCAGGCGCTGGATGAACTCATCCGCATCGCCCGTGAGGCCAAAGTTCGAGCAGAAGTCTCTCACATCAAGCTGTCCGGCCCCACCGCTTGGGGAAAGGCCGATGAAGTGCTGGCCGTGCTGGAACGTGCACGTGCATCCGGTCTCAAGATCACACAAGACCAATACGCCTACACCGCTTCCAGCACAGGCCTGCGCCAGACGCTGCCGGACAGCGCGCTTGAAGGAGAGCATGCAGACTTCGTGGCACGCATCGCAGATCCGAAGCAAAAAACCGGGATCATTGCCAAGATGGCCGAGATGCGCACCCGCCAGGGGCGAAAGGATTACGGCTATGCGGTGATCGCGCGGTGCAAGGCCGACCCTTCGCTCAATGGCAAGACCATCCCGGAAGCCGCCAAGGTGAGGCGTGGTTCAGACACACTCGAAGACCAGGTCGAAGTCATTCTGGAGATCGAGGCCCAGGGCGGCGCCAGCGCCATCTTCCACGGCATGAACGAGGACGATTTGCAGGCCTTCCTCAAACACCCTCTGACCATGATCGCCAGTGACGGCGGTCCACGTCGCCTCGGCGAGGATGTCCCGCATCCGCGCAGCTATGGCAACAACGCACGCGTGTTGGGCCGCTATGTGCGCGATTTAAAGCTGATGTCCCTGCCGGAGGCGGTGCGCCGAATGACATCGCTGCCCGCGCAGACCTTTCACCTGAAAGATCGTGGCATGCTCAAGGCCGGAGCCCATGCCGACATCGTCATCTTCGATCCTGAAAAAGTCGCGGATCCCTCCACCTTCAGCGATCCGCATCATTACGCCGAAGGCTTCGATCATGTCATCGTCAACGGGGGCGTCGTGATGCGCGATGGCAAGCTCACCGAGGTGCGCAGTGGCGGTCCGCTCCGGATGGGCCAGTAGCTTACGGTTTGTAGGTTTCCGCGCCGAGATGACCGTTGCGGAAAAGCCATGACGCTGACTGATAGAGAGAAATGGTGTCGCTCAGGCGGCTTTGCAGAGAGTCCGATTTATCCGGCGTGATGGTTCCCGCTTTCAGGTCCACTTTCCCCAGAGTGAACTCCTGCTTGGGCTTCAGCATGGCAAAGTCTCCCTGCGTGATGTAGGCGATCTTTTGGTAGTTCGAGACAAATATGCGTTCCTTGTCCGGAGTGTAGCCGGGGGAGAAAACATCCTGGCCAAAGTTGCGCGTGGTGTAGCTCCAGTTCATCATGCCAAAGAGTGTGGGCACCACGTCGATCTGGCTGCACAGCCGGTCGTACGAGCGCGGCTGAATGAGCTGCGGATTCCAGATGATGCAGGGGATGTGGTACTTGGTCACATCCAGCTCCATCTTGCCTGCGCTGCCATGGCAGTGGTCTGCCACTACGACAAAGATCGTATTAGCAAACCACGGCTTCGACTTCGCCTTCTCCAGAAAGTCGCCGATGCACCAGTCCGTGTATTTGACGGCGGCTTCGCGGGACCCCTGCGGCATGTCGATGCGATTTTCCGGAAAGGTAAAGGGGCGGTGGTTGGACACTGTCATCACGTGCATGAAGAAGGGCTTGCTCGCCGCATGGTTCGTGTCGGCTTCCTGCATGGCCCAGCGGAAGAGGTCTTCATCCGCCACGCCCCAGGCGTTTTGAAATGTAATCTCGCTCTTCGGTTTGGTGCCTCGGTCAATCACGCGGTAGTTGTTGCGGGAAAAGTAGGTGCGCATGTTGTCAAACATGGCATCGCCGCCATACACGTAGCTCACATCATAGCCACGGCTGCGGCACACGGACCCGGAGGTGAAGAGATTTGTATTCGCGGGCCGCCAGACGATGGACTGGCCGGGTGTGGGCGGAACACTGAGAGTCAGCGCCTCCAGCCCGCGCACGGTGCGTGTGCCTGTGGCATAAAGATTGGTGAAAAGAATGCCCTCATCAGCCAGCCGGTCCAGATTCGGCGTCAGGTAGGAGCGCATCTTGAAGTTCACCTTAAAGTGGCTCATGAAGGCCGCGCTCAGGCTTTCGACCGAAATGAACACCATGTTGTGCCGCTTCTCCGGACCCTCGTGCTTGATCACACGCCTCAGATCGCGCGGATCAGAGCTGGCTGGCAGCGTGTCGGGCAGGAGCAGAAGTTCCTTCGCACGCGCCAGCGCCTTCTCCGTATCCTGTTTGAGGTAAAAGCGCTCGTAATCAATTTCGCTTTCCCAGAACGCGGCGCAGAAGGCATACGGGCCGTCCTTGGCCAGTTCTCGATTAAACTCATTGCTGAAGCGTGGGAGCTGCGACTGCGAGAAGAGATTGGAAATGCCCACCACGAGCGCAGCGATGCCCAGCACCGGCAGAATACGCAGCCTCCATGCGCTGTCTCCGGCGCATACCCAGCGAATGCCGCCGAGCTTCCACGCCACCCACACGACACCGGTGCCCGCCAGCGCCAGCCCGGCGTAGATCAGCGGCATGGGGTAGGACTGCTGGATGTTGTCGATCACCTCCTGAGTGAAGACGAGGTAGTCCACCGCGATGAAGTTGAATCGCACCAGAAACTCATCCCAGAAAAACCACTCCGCCACGCCGATGAAGATGAACACCACCGCGTACAAAAAAAGCAGGAATGACACAACCCACCGCGCAGCTTTGCTCCTCCACATGGCCACGGGCAGCAGCATTGTCAGCAGAAACCACGGCACCACCGCATAGCAGGCCGCCAGCACATCATAGCAAAGGCCATAGCCAAACGAACCCAGCAGCGAGGCATCCCAGGCGATGTCATGCCTTCCTTGGATCAGCAGGGCCATGCGCGTGAGCAGCATGATCGTTAAAAACACGGCCGCTATCATCAAGGCGCCGCGTGTGCTCGTGGTGCTGGGTTCTGGCTTCAGCAGCAGGGGTGACTTTGTGGCATGCTTCATGGCTGAATGAATTGCTTCCAGGCTTTGCGCGAGAGCACATGCCGGTTGCCACCGTACGGATCGGCGGATGTCGATTTGCTTTCAAGATGGAAGAAAGCCCATTCAGCCTTGGATTTTTTTGCATGCTGCAGAGCGTCGTTATTGCCGCATGGCCTGAGTTTGGAAAAAGCAGCCAGGCACTTGCTTGCAGGCGGTCCCTGCATCTAGGTGCTGTCTCTTGCGTAGTGATGCCTTCAATGTCGGAGGTGGCCTGCCGCTTATTCTGTTCAAACATCCCGCCTGGGAAGCGTATCGTATCTGATCCACAATTGCCGCATGCTATGAAGTTTTCACATCTACTCCTCGGTTCCGTAGTTTTCAGTCTCAGCTGTTCCCGTGCTGCAGACGGCGTCCCCGCCTCTTATCCGCTCAAAAAGTGCGTCATTTCAGACGAGCCCTTTGGCGGCGAGATGGGCAAGCCGGTCAAAGTCACGCATGAAGGCACGGACGTGTACCTCTGCTGCAAATCCTGCCTCAAGGATTTCAAGGCTGATCCAGCCAAATACGTGAAGATGGTGAAGGACGCTGCCGCGAAAAAGTGAGCAGCTTTACAAACGCCGGCTCACCCATGCGCCGATGCCGCGTGCATCCTCATCGGTCACGTTCGCATCGTGCAGGCATTCCTCGGCGCTGAATTCCGTTCGTGCAGCGATCCGCCCGGCTTTCCAGACATGGACTCTGGATGGATACGGCCCGACCTTGCGCGGATCGCTCCAGGTGTGAATGCCGAGTGTCTGTGGATTGACCGCCGCCGCGATGTGCATGGGGCCGCTGTCCACGCTGATGCAGTATTTTGTCTGGCGCATGATCCAGATCAGCTCGGGCAGCGTGGTGCGCTGGCTCCAGTCATGAATGTGAGCGCCGGTTGGGCGTGTGAGATCTGACGTCATGCCCACGAGCACCACCGGGTGCGGGGCCAGGGCATCGCACAGCGCCTGCAGCGCGGAATTGGAAAGCGATTTGCCCTCGCCACGTGACCAGGGATGTACGGCCACGAAACCCTGAGGCATCTCAGTCCAGCCAGCGGGTGCCGAGCCGGGAGCCAGCTCAAAGGAGACATCATCCGCCTCGATCTTGATGCCCAGCGCGCGCGGCATCTCCAGATAGCGGTCCACGGCATGTGCCCCGGCATCCACAGGCACGGTCTGATTGTAAAAGAAACGGGAGCCTTCACGTGCATCTGAAAGCCCGAGGACCATCTTCGAGCCCCGCCAGCTGCTGATCACGCCGCTGCGCAGCAGGCCCTGGAAATCGAGCACGATCTCCGGCTCCTCTCGCGGCAGAGTCATCCAGGTGCGTCGCCATACCCAGAAGCGCGCCAGACCAGCCAGACCGCGGAAATTTTTGCGCGGGAAGGGGATCACTTCATCGAGCAGCGGGCTGCCTTGCAGAATGGGGGTCCATTCCGTGTTGGCCAGCCAGCGGATCTTCAGCCTCGGGTGGGCGTCTCGCAGCGCCTTCACAGCTGGCAGCGTGTGCACGATGTCCCCTAGAGAACTCGGCTTGACGATGAGCGCGGAGCGGAAATCGCGCAGGCTGGGAAGCTGGCGCGGGGCGGCGCTCATTTGCCCAAGGCAAGACGGTCCGCCAGCAGGGAGGGCAGGCCGGCAGCACGGATTTTAGCCTGGGCGGATTCGATGTCGTACTCCAGGCGGCGGATGGAGATCGTCTGCGCCTGCGCATCGTAGATCGCATAGGAGGCACGCCAGTCGCCGTCTCGCGGCTGGCCGACGCTGCCCACATTGACGAAATACTTCACCCCACGCTGCAGGGTGATGTCCGTGCCACGAGCGGCCCGCACGGCATCGTCCTTCTCAAAAATGCGGGGGACGTGGGTGTGGCCGTAAAAGCAGACCTGCGTAAACTGATAGCTGAAGCTGGCCATCGCATCAAAGCGGTTGGTCACGTAGCCCCAGTTGCCGGGAGAGTCGAGCGTGGCATGCACGATGGTAAAATCACGCACCTGTCGCACCAGTTTCAGGTCTCTCAACCACTGGCGCTGTTCCTCGCTGAGCTGGCTGCGGGTCCACAGCAGGGCGTTCTGGGCCAGGGGGTTCAGTTCTTCCAGGGAGCTCTCGCTGGCAGCCCCCTCGTCGTGATTGCCCCGGACCACCGGGCAGCCCAGATCCTGCACCGCCTGCAGGCACTCGGCCGGATTGGCGGCATAGCCGACGATGTCACCCAGGCAGACATAATTGGCACAGCCCTGCTCCTGAGCGTCCCACAGAACGGTCTGCAGGGCTTCGAGGTTGGCGTGGATGTCTCCAAAGATGGCAAATTTCATCGGCTGATGGTTGGCGGCGAACACCCCACCTTCGGGACATGGGCAGGGAAATCAAGCAATTCAGCATCAGAAACATCCTCTGACAACGGGGGGGTGCGCTGCTGGAAAAGCAAACGGGGCGGATCACCCGACCCGCCCCGTCGCTTGATAGAAGTCCAACAGCCAGAAGAACCACTATTTGAAATTTTCGACTGAATCATCGCTGACTCATTGTCTGAGGGTAGTCTGGCCCAGTTCGGAAACCTTGCGTCAGGTGGTCGTAAATGAGTTGTAAGGAGGATGTGAAAACTCCTTGGGGGAGGTGTTATTCCGCTTTCCTCAGTCTTTCATAATACCTAAATTCCAATCCCTCTGATTGCCCCACGGTCTCCTTGAACTGGTAGAGGTGCTCGAAGGGCGGGAGCAGCACATCTCCTTCGTAGGGCTGGGAAATCCAGGTGAGGTAGAGCCCATCACATCGCGGCAGCAACTCTTCAAAAACTCGTGCTCCGCCGATGACGAACACGGTTTCGGCATCTCCGCAGACTTGAGGCAGTTCTGCGGCGCTGCGAATGACGGTGACGCCCTCTCGCGGAGCCATGCTGCTGCTCAGCACGATATTCTGGCGGCCCGGCAGCGGTTTGCCGATGGAGTCAAAAGTAGCGCGGCCCATGAGAATAGGGTGGCCGAGCGTCGTGCGTTTGAAAAACTTCAGGTCTTCGGGGAAATGCCACGGCAGCTTGCCCTCGCGCCCGATGACACGGTTGCTGGACATGGCGACGATGGCAATGAGGCGCATGACGGTGGAAAGGCGGGGGCTTACCAGAGATCGATCGGCTGATGCGGCTCCGGGCGGATGATCTCAGTGCCGGGGATCGTTTCGTTGAAGCGGCGGGTGAACCACATCTGCGCAGGTTCCTCCCCGTGCACGAGCAGGAGCTTTTTGGGCTTCACTTTCTCGATGTAGTCGGCGATCTGCTCGCGGGTCGCATGCGCGCTGAGGTCAAAGCTCTCCACGCGCGCCCGCAGTTCCACGGCAGGCTTGTCTTTGGAAAGCTTGATCTTGGTGCCCGGCGTGGCGTTCCTGATCTTGTAGCCGGGAGATTCAGGGTCCGTGTAGCCCACGAAGCAGACGGTGTTGCGCGGGTTATCCAGGAAAGTTTGCGCGAAGATGTTGGAGACCGTGTTCTCCGTCATCATGCCGCTGGAGAGTGCGTAGAGTGTGCGGGAGTTGCTTTCCAGTTCCACCCGCTTCCGGTTTTTGCGCGGCACCAGCATCTTCATGTCATCCAGCAGGCGGAAGCCCGGGTAGCTGCGGCGGCTGCGGGAGGCATAGTGGTCATAGAGCACGGTGATCTTCGTGCTCAGTCCGCCGATATAGAGCGGCATCTCAGGGATCAGCTCCTCCTGATGAAGCTCATGCAGCATCAGCATGACCTCCTGCGTCTTGCCCAGGGCAAAGACGGGGATCATCACCGCGCCGCCCACCTCATGCGTTTCACGAATGACCGAGGCGAGGCGCTCCTTTTCAGCCTTGCGGGAAAAGCCCTCCGGGCGCGCGTAGTCGCCACGCGTGGTCTCGGCGATCATCACGTCGATCCCGCTGGTGGGGAAGTCCGCCGCACGGCAGATCGTCTGCGCTTCAAAGTTCACATCCCCAGTGTAAAACAGGGTGTTGCCACCTTCGCGGATCAGCACGCCGGTGGAGCCCAGGATGTGGCCTGCGTCAAACATCGTGGCCTCCAGATTCGTGTCCGGGATTTCAAAGGGCCGCTCAATGTCGCGGTAGATCCACATGGCGCGGATCTCATCCAGCTCGCGGTGGGTGAAGAGCGGGTATTCCGGGATGCTCTCCTCGGTGCGTTGCTTCGTCATCACATTGACGGAGTTGTGCAGCATCGCGGAGGAAAGTTCGCCCGTGACCTCGGTCATCAGCACAGGGGTGTCCGGCAGCCGGCGCTGCAGCAGGGGCAGCGAGCCGATGTGGTCATGGTGCGCATGAGTGATGATCACCGCATTGGCCCCTTTGTTGGGCAGCGGACCAAAATCGGGTGTGGCCTTGTAGCCTGCCATTTTTGGGTGCATGCCGGAGTCCAGCACGACACGATGTTCCCCGGCTTCGAGCAGGTAGGAGTTGGCACCGATCTCACGTCGGCGGGTCAGATTGCGAAAGCGCATGCAGTAGGTCTAAAAAAGGGGGAGGCCGATACTAGGGGCATCCCCATGTTCCACAAGGAGAAGTTCAGGCCTTGACCTCCACCCGGCGGCCGGCGAGCCGCGCAAACAGTGTGGAAGCCACGATCAAGGCGGCAGGAATGGTGGGCGGAGCCCAGATCAGGCGGGACTGAAAGGCCAGAAAGCAGACCACCAGCGCTGCAAAGACGCACAGCAGCCCGCGGAGCACGGCTTTGGTACGTGGCACGAAAAACACCAGCCATGCTCCCACCAGCCCGGATACCCCCCAGGCGATCCATTGCGCCCACTCAGGCAGCAGCTGCAGCCTTGGCATGGCCAGCATCTGCGCCAGTGCCTGGGCATGCTGGCGGGCCAGTCCGCCCTGCGTGTCGTCATCCGTGCCGATGACGATCATTTTGCCTCCCGAGAGGCTGGCTTTGTCCTTCGCAGACAGGGCTTCGGCCAGCTCTGAGGTCATTAGGTTGAGGGCATCCACCTCAGCAACCGGCAGCTCTGTTTTCACGACAAATTCGGCGGCTGGGGAGAGTGGGACAAAGCTGCCGTTGGCCAGGAAAGCACCGGCTCCAGGCCCCAGCAGCAGGCGTTGGGTGGAGTAGGGCGTCTGCGTGTAGCGCACCAGCGCCTGCGCCAGCACCGTGGGCAGCAGTCTGCCGCCCTCCTGCAGGGCGTAGGGAACTTTGCCAGGCGCGCCAGGGCTCAATGGCAGCGCGATCCCCAGCTCAGCCTGGCGGCGCAGCAGGTCATCTGGTGCAGACACCAGAGCTCCCAGGGGGGGCACAGGGGCTGCGTCTCCCTGCACTTTCTCAAATTTTGGCAGGGTGCTGTCCAGTCCGCCAAGAAAGGCAGGCGCATCACGGCTGGTGGCCAGCTGGGCCTCCACCCCCAGCACAGTGCTGGGCACGGGCACCAGCGCCCGGGCTGCCTCGCTGACAAACTCCGGAGACGGGCGGCCCCAGAAGAGTGTTTCCGGAATGACCATGACGGCGGGATCGTAAGCCTGGAGGCCCTTGAGGACCATCTGCCAGTCGAGCGGGCGCGGAGGCCAGCCGGCATACTCAGCCTTGTCAGCAGCACGCATCTTCACCAGAACAACCGGCGCAGCTGCCGTGGCGCTGGCATCCACGGAAAAACGGTCCCGTGCATTGGCCACGAGGAAGTCCAAAAACACCTCATCTACCCGCTGAAAGCGCCCTGTGTGCTGTTCGCGGTCCAGCCACCAGCCGAGGCTGGCCAGCAGGACGACGAGGATCAGGGCGCGAATCATGACAGGCGGTGCCCGGAGGATCGCCGCCGGTTAAGGGGCGGGTGAGGCGGGCGTCTCAGCAGGAACGTCCGTGCTCTCGCGCTTCTCAGCGGCAAACTTCAGGCGGTTCTGCTCGGCGTCATGGGAGATCTTGACCACATCTCCCTCGCGGATGTCTCCACGCAGGAGGTGCTCGGCCAGCGGATCCTCGATGTTCTTCTCCACTGCACGGCGCATCGGGCGCGCGCCATACTGCGGGTCAAAACCTTCCTTCATGAGGAACTCGCGGGCGCTGTCGTCCAGCGCGATGTGGATGTTCTTCTTCTTCAGGCGGGTGACCACCTTGCTGACTTCGAGGTCCACGATCTTGTTGAGCTGCTCCTTCTCCAGCATGCGGAAGATGACGATGTCATCAAGGCGGTTGAGGAACTCCGGCTTGAAGAACTTCTTCGCAGCCTCGGTGATCTTGCCCTTGATGCCCACATTGTCAGCAGTGTCTTCCTGCATGGCCATGAAGCCCAGGCTGGTCTGACGCTTGATCTGCTCCGCACCGATGTTCGAGGTCAGGATCACGATGGTGTTCCGGAAGTCGATCTTGCGGCCAAAGTTGTCCGTGACCTGGCCTTCTTCCAGGATCTGCAGCAGCAGGTGCATCACATCCGGGTGGGCCTTCTCCACTTCGTCAAACAAGATGACGGAGTAGGGGCGACGGCGCACAGCTTCGGAAAGCTGGCCGCCTTCTTCGTAGCCCACGTATCCTGGAGGTGCTCCGATCAGACGGCTGGCGGTGTGCTTCTCCATGTACTCGGACATGTCGATCTGGATCAGCGCCTCGGCGGTGCCAAACATGAACTCGGCCAGGTTCTTGGCCAGGAAGGTCTTGCCCACACCGGTGGGGCCCAGGAACAGGAAGGAGCCGATCGGACGGCGCGGATCCTTGAGGTCCGCACGGGAGCGGCGCAGCGCCTTGCTGATGGCGATGACAGCTTCGTCCTGACCGATGACCTTGCCCTTGAGCTCGGTTTCCATCTTCAGGAGCTTCTCAGCTTCCGCCTGCTCCATGCGCTGCAGCGGGACGCCGGTCCACTTGGACACGACGGCCATGATGTCCTCCTCAGTCACATCCACGATGCGTTCCTGATTGTTGGAGCGCCAGCTTTCCAGCACGTCGTCAAAACGCTTCTTGGCGTTCTTTTCGCGGTCGCGCAGATGGGCGGCCTTCTCAAAATCCTGCTCCTTGATGGAGCCTTCCTTCTCGACGCGGATCTGCTCGATCTCGGCCTCGATCACCTTCAGCTCCGGCGGGCGGGTCATCGCGGCGATGCGGGCCTTGGAGCCGGCTTCGTCCATGATGTCGATGGCCTTGTCCGGCAGGAAGCGGGAGGGCAGGTAGCGCGAGCTGAGATTCACGGCGGACTTCAGAGCATCCTCAGAGTACCGGGCCTTGTGGTGCATCTCATACTTGCCACGCAGGCCGAAGAGAATGCGGATGGCGTCCTCCACGGAGGGCTCCTCCACCTTCACGCTCTGGAAGCGGCGCTCCAGTGCAGAGTCCTTCTCGATGTACTTGCGGTACTCGTTCAGGGTGGTGGCGCCCACGCACTGCAGCTCACCACGGCTCAGTGCGGGCTTGATGATGTTGCTGGCGTCCATGGCACCTTCAGCACCGCCTGCACCCACGATGGTGTGCAGCTCGTCGATGAAGAGAATCACGTTCTTGTTGCGGCGGATTTCGTCCATCACCGCCTTGATGCGCTCTTCAAACTGGCCGCGGTATTTGGTGCCGGCCACCATCAGGGCCAGGTCCAGGGTGATCACGCGCTTGTCGCGCAGGATTTCAGGCACATTGCCGGCGGCGATTTCCTGCGCCAGGCCTTCCACGATGGCGGTCTTGCCCACACCGGCTTCACCGATGAGAACAGGATTGTTCTTGGTGCGGCGGCACAGGATCTGGATCACACGGGCGATTTCGTCTGCGCGGCCGATGACGGGGTCCATCTCACCCTTGATGGCGAGTTCGGTCAGATCACGGCCAAAGGCTTTCAGCGCCGGAGTCTTTTCGTTCTTCTTCTTGTCGCCGGTGGGATTGTTGCCAGTCGGGCTGACGGGTTCGCTCTCTTCTCCTTCTTCTTCTTCGTTCTGGGAGGAGAAGTTCGGATCGAGTTCCTTGAGGATCTCGCTGCGGGCCTTGTCGAGATTCACATCCAGGTTGCGCAGTACCTGGGCGGCGACGCCCTCGCCTTCGCGCAGCAGCCCCAGCAGGATGTGCTCCGTGCCGACGTAGCTGTGGTTCAGCGCCTTGGCTTCCTTGGAGGCCAGGGCCAGCACCTTCTTCACGCGGGGGGTGTAGGGGATGTTGCCGACCATCTTGGTCTCAGGGCCGGAGCCGACCTGCTGCTCGACCTGCATGCGCACGGTTTCGAGATCCAGGCCGAGCTTGGTCAGCACGTTGACAGCCACCCCTTGGCCTAGCTTGATCAAGCCAAGCAGAAGGTGCTCCGTGCCGACATAATTGTGGTTGAAGCGGTCCGCCTCCTTGCGGGCGAGGGCCAGGACCTGTTGGGCGCGTGGTGTGAAATTATTCATTGGTAGGGGGGGAGGCGGTGCCTCCGGAGGTTGATGGAGATTGGGGAAAGCTACCCGGGCCGTCAATGGATTGCAACCGTGCACGGGTTAATTCGGCGCGCATGCTGTCCCGCTCTTCCGGGGACAATTCTCGCGCAGCATTCAGCTGCAGATGCGCAGGTTGAATTTCAAGTAGCAGCATGTCGATCAGGCTGCGGTCGCAGTTGCCGACAAGATCGAGATCTGCACCCAGCCGCAGCATGCTAAGCAGGTTCAGTGCCTCTTTCGAGGCAAGAATGTGCGCATACCTCAGAATGGCAAAAGCACGGCCCACCTGATCCTGCAGCATGGTCTGGTGATCTTCCTTGAGTTTGGCACGGGCCGTCATTTCGGAGCGGACCACGCCTTCGATGACCTTCTCGATCTGGGCGATGATCTCTGGCTCCGCCTCCCCCAGCGTGTGCTGGTTGGAGATCTGGAACAGATTGCCCAGGGCTTCGGTGCCTTCGCCATACAGGCCGCGCACCGCCAGGCCGATCTTGCCGATGGCCTTGATCACCGGGTTGATCTGCTCCGTGAGCACCAGCGCAGGCAGGTGCAGCATCACAGAGGCACGCATTCCCGTGCCCAGGTTGGTGGGGCAGGCGGTCAGGTAGCCCAGCTTGGGGTCAAAGGCATACGGCAGCATGCTTTCCAGCTCGGAGTCCACGCGGTCCACCGCCTCATAGGCGCTGTGCAGGTTCAGCCCGGGGCGGATGCCCTGTATGCGGAAATGATCCTCCTCATTGATCATGATGGAGATGCTCTGCTTGCGGTCCACCACCACGGCGCAGCCGGAGGAGCGTGCGGCGTGCTCGCGGCTCACCAGATGCCGCTCCACCAGCACCTGCTTTCGGATCTTGCTCAGGTCTGTGTAGTCCTCGCTGTATCCATCCCGCATTTCGGGGAGCTGCTCCACCACCGGGCGGGCGCGCTCCAGCAGCTCGATGCGCTGGCGCTCCTGGCTGAAGCCGGGAAAGGGGTGGCCGCGGAGATTGCGCGCCAGACGCACACGAGATGTCATGACGACATCAGAGTGCGGCCCCGCGCCTTTCATCCAGTCGGCGGGGTTCTTGATCAGGGTGGCAAAACGCATCATGGGCTTGCTAATCTTGGACGTGTAAATGGGGATACGCGTTGAATGGCGGTGCAGGATGTTTTCTCCTGCTTCATCGGCCGCCATTCAGGTGAGTGCGTCATTTGGAAGTCTTTGGCTGGAGACTTTCGATCTCGGATTTCAACCTCGCAGCATCCTCGTAGCGCTCCTCTTTCACGGCCAGATCCAGTTCGGCGCGGAGCTTGGCCAGGTCCGGGGGCGGCGGCGCAGCGGGGGCTGCAGGCGGTGCGGGTGGGGGCACAGGGGCCGTTGGCGCAGGGTTCATGCGCTGCCTCGGCAGTATCTGAGGGGAGACGGCGCTCACATGGGTGGGGCGCTTGCCCACATGCTTGGTTCCCTTGTGCATGTTGCGCAGCAGCGCGTCCAGCCCATCCCGGAAGGCGGCATAGCATTCCGGGCAGCCCATGCGGCCGATCTTTTTCAGCTGCGACGCTGTAAACCCGCAGGCAGGGCACACGACCTCCATCACGTCTGACTCGGAACGCTGAGACGGGCTCAAAAACGCCTCCGCCAGACCGAAGCCGGTCTCTTCGGTCACGCCTTTGGCCTTGGAGCAGGTCTCACACAGATTCACCGTGGTCATCTGACCGTTGATGATCTGGGTGAGGAACACCGTGGCCTCATTTTCGCAAACGTCACATTTCATGGAATTAGTCGTGCCAGCCTTCATGCCACACACAGTGTGATACGAACGGCGGCACGTACTGGTTATGACAGGTACTCGCCCCCGTCAACCGATGCCCTGTGCCAGCAGCCATTCGTCCAGTTCCGCCTGCAGCTGGGGATGTTTAGCAAAGCTGTAATGAAATGTGCGGAACCCCAGCCGTGCGGCCGTGGCGATGTTGGGCTCCAGGTCGTCGATGTAAAAGGTCTTGGTCGGATCGAGGTCCAGCTGCGCGGCGGTTTTCAGGAAAATTTCCTCCCCCGGTTTGGCACAACGCGCGGTGTGGGAGTACACTCCCCCTTGGAAAAGCCGGAAGATCTCAAATTCGCGCAGGAAGTACTCTTTGTGCAGCTCGTTCGTGTTTGAGAGCAGGTACATTGGCAGCCTGCCTGCCAGGGATTTCAGCGTGGCATGCATGGGCTCGTTTTGCGCGAAGATCTCACTCCAAATGGCGGCAAACTCCTCCGGACTGCCGCGGAATCCGGTGCGCTCCATGCCGTGGCGGATGAATGCCCCGTCATCCATGTCCCCCACCTCGTAGGGGACTTTGATGTCATCAAAGAGACCGATCACCGTCTCCGCCGGGTGGTCGCATTGCTGCGCCAGCCGGCGGGCGGCGATGCTGAAATCGAAATCGATGAGTACTTTGCCGACGTCGGAAAGAATGGCGGGCTGGGGCATGGCCCTTCTATGCACGCGGCATCGGCTGAAGCCAGATTATTTCATCAGCTCGGCCAGCTTTGGACCGATGGCGTCTGCCCAGATCTGATAGCCTGCAGGTGAGAGGTGCAGGAAATCAGGCATGACTTCCTTTGTCAGCGCGCCATCGGGCTGCGGGAATTTGCCGCCGATGTCCAGATAGAAAATGCTTTTGCCATCATCGAGCTTGGAGATGATGGCGTTGACCTGCTTCAGCTTTTCATTCGCTGCACCGAGCTTGCCAGTGGGCTTGTCGCCACGGGGAAACACAGCCAGCAGCAGGATCTTCGCCTGCGGCTGCTTGGCTCGAAGAGTTTCGACGATGGCGGTCACACCTTTGGCAATGCCCTCAGCCGGATCCGAGCCGGAGTTGTTCGTGCCGATCATAAGGACAAACGCCTTGGGTTTGATGCCCTCCAACTCCCCGTTCTGAATGCGCCACAGCACATGCTGGGTGCGGTCGCCGCCGATGCCAAAGTTGGCAGGCGTGTATTGGGTGAAGGCTTTGGCCCACACTTCCTTGCCGTTCCCTGCCCAGCCTGCGGTGATGGAGTCGCCTAGGAAAACGAGCTGGGCCTTCCCTTCTTTGGCGATGCCGACGAACTTCTCATGAGAGGCGATGAAGCCGGGATTGATCTTGCCATCCTTGCCATATTTCTCGGCAGGAACATCCGGCGGCTGCGGCGGCAGCACCACGGCGGGAGCGGCTGGTGTGGTGGCTGGAGCTGCCGTCTGAGCGCGGAGAGCAGTGGTGGCAAGCAGCAGGAGGGACAATGCAAGGGATGTAATTTTCATGCATGTGGATTGTGGCGGGCTGCTCGTGCGGAGGCAATCCGAAAGAGCGCACAGGGCCGTTCGTTTGTGCAGGACAGCGGTGTCAGCCTCTCCCGGCCCCTGCACTGTGGACTTTCCGACCGTGAACATTTTCCCTTCACTGGGATTGACGCGATCCGTCGGATTTCAATAGCATGACCGGGAATCCCCATAATTCAACCAACCACAACCACATACTATTATGGCCAGCAATCAAGGCGTCGCCTACATGGGACCCGGCAAAGTAGAGATCCAGAGCATTGACTATCCCAAACTGGAATTGCGCGAACAGAAGCGCAAATGTCAGCACGGGGTGATCCTCAAAGTCGTGAGCACCAACATCTGCGGTTCTGACCAGCACATGGTGCGCGGTCGCACCACCGCCCCTGCGGGCCTCATCCTTGGTCATGAAATCACCGGCGAGGTCGTCGAAGTGGGTCGTGATGTGGAATACATCAAGAAGGGGGACATTTGCAGCGTGCCCTTCAACATCGCCTGCGGTCGCTGCGCCAACTGCAAAGAGGGCAAGACTGGCATCTGCCTCAACGTGAATCCCGCCCGTCCTGGCGCCGCCTACGGCTATGTGGACATGGGTGGCTGGGTTGGCGGACAGGCTGAGTATGTCATGGTCCCTTACGCCGACTTCAACCTGCTGAAGTTCCCTGACCGCGATCAGGCCATGGCCAAGATCAAGGACCTCACACTGCTCTCCGACATCTTCCCCACCGGCTATCATGGTGCTGTCACTGCCGGCGTGGGCCCGGGGGCCACCGTTTACATCGCGGGTGCCGGCCCGGTGGGTCTGGCCTGCGCCGCCTCCTGTCATCTCCTCGGTGCCGCCGTCGTCATCGTCGGGGATTTGAACAAGGAGCGTCTGGCTCAGGCCCGTCGTTTCGGCTGCGAGACCGTGGACGTCTCCAAGAGCGCCACCATCCAGGAGCAGATCGAGAACATCCTCGGTGTGCCGGAAGTGGACTGCGCGGTGGACTGCGTGGGCTTTGAAGCCCGTGGCTGCGGCCACAACCACAGCAAGGAAGTGCCTGCCCAGGTGCTCAACAGTGTCATGGAAATCACCAAGGCAGGCGGTGCCATCGGCATCCCAGGTCTCTACGTCACGGGAGATCCGGGTGCTGTGGATGAAGCCGCCAAAGTGGGCAGTCTCTCCATCCGCATCGGTCTCGGCTGGGCCAAGAGCCACACCTTCGTCACCGGTCAATGCCCGGTCATGCGCTACCATCGCCGCCTCATGATGGCCATCCTGCATGACAAGATCAAGATCGCCAAGGCCACCAACGTGCAGGTGATCTCCCTCAAGGGCGCGCCGAAGGGCTATGTGGACTTCGACAAGGGTGCGGCCCGCAAGTACGTCATCGACCCGCATGGCATGATCAAATCCTGATCTTGCTCAGCGATCACTAAAAAGCCCTCCCGCTGCGAAGCGGGAGGGCTTTTTCATGAAAGGGCGGCGGCCCCTTTATTCACAACGTCTGAATGAACCGGTCAGCTTCCGCGATGGAGCGGTTCATCTGGTCCAGCAGGCGCTGGATGTCTCCTTGAATGTTGTCTGCCGTTCCTCGCAGTGAGCCAATGGCGGCGGCATTCAGATTGTGCTTCAGGTAGAGCACCTGGTCGTGAAACTGGCGCAGCACAGGATCCATCGTTGCCTCGGCTGAATGCAGGGAACGTGAGAGAGGTTCAAACCGGCTGCGGGTCTCAGCCAGCTTACGACGGCTCTCGGCGGCCAGTGAGGCATTCTGGTACTGCCGGATTTCACCCTCCCATTCGCGGAAGAGGTCCCGGGCCACCGTGTCCACTTCGCGGATCTGGCTGCGCACTTGGCTCGCCTGGCTTTCGCAGTCCTCATACTCGCCTTTGAAGCGGTTGTAGGCCGACTCAAGATTGCCGCCGTTGTAGTTGGTCAGCTTTTTGAGTTGAGTCAGGGCGTCCTGAAACTGCTCTCCGGCCTCCTTCTGTTCGCCACGGGCTTTCTTGACCGCGCTCTTGAGCAGGTCACGCTTCTCGTAGCCCAGCTTTTCCCAGGCGGCATAGTAGATGCTGTTGCAGGCTGCGAGAGCCGCCACCAGTCCGAAGAGGAAAAGCCGGGAACGCATGAGTAATTAGCCCACGAATTTCAAGGTGCCCACCTGGCCTGCGGCCATGGCGGCGTGCTGTGCGTCCGAGCAGGCGGAGTTCGTCGGCGCATCGGCAGGGGCGTCGCTCTTTTCCAGCAGGCCCTGCTCATTCATCCAGGCTTCCACTTCAGCGCCGCTGATGTCGGCCAGCATGGTGCCGTTGATCTCCACGCAGGGGGACAGCGGCTGGCCGCTCTTCTGTTCCATCTCCCAGCGGAAGGCAGGGTTCTTGATGATGTCCTTCTCCTCGTAGGGAAGGTCGTATTTGCGGAAGATGGCGCGGACGCCTTCGCTCCAGCCGCAGTAGGTTTTCAGGTAGGCAGTGATTTTGGGTGTTTGCATGACGCGTTGGGTTTACGCCCCCAGCCTAATGGACGATGCAGGGAATGCAAACAGGCTGTCGCGGTGGCTTTCGGCTAGAGCGTCACGCTCATGGTCATGCTGCCGGGGGCCTGCTGCTGCCAGGAGTCTGTGTTGTTGAGCACTTGTCCAAGCGTCGTCATGACGGTCTGGGCGGTGTAGGGTTTGTGCAGGAAATGTTGCACCCCCATTTCGGCCACCCTCGCCGGGCCTCCCTGGTGGGGCACCCCGCTGGCGGCGATGATCTTCACCTCAGGATTGATCCGTTTGAGGGTCTGGATGGTGGTCGGTCCGTCCATCACGGGCATCATCATGTCAGTCAGCACCACGGCGATTTCCTGGCTGTGCTGCGCGTAGAGGGCCACCGCCTCCGCCCCATCGGCAGCCACCAGGGTGCGGTACTCCAGTGCCTCCAGCGTTTGTCGTGTGGAAGTGCGTATGGCCTCCTCGTCATCCACGATCAGGATCAGCTCCCCTTTCCCAATCGGCATAGGCTGATGCTCGGCAGGCGCAGGTGTGGGGCATTTGCCGGTGGATGCTGCGCTGGCTGGCAGGTGGATGGTAAAAGTCGTTCCCTCGTTCGGATGGCTGGTGACAGTGATGAATCCGCCATGGCCCTTGGTGATGCTCAGCACGGTCGAAAGACCGAGCCCCGTGCCTTTGCCCACCTCCTTGGTGGTGAAGAAAGGATCGAAAATTTTGTCGATCACCTCCGGCGGAATGCCGACGCCGGTGTCGCTCACGCTGAAAGTGATGTACGTGCCGGGTTTGGCATCCATCTGCAGGGCGGCGGCGGCTTCGTTCAAGGTCTCGCTGCCTGCCGCGATTTTGAGTGTGCCGCCAGCCGGCATGGCATCGCGTGCATTGACGCACAGATTCAGCAAAATCTGGTGAAGCTGGGTGGGATCTCCTTCAAAGGAGGGCAGGTCGTCCTTGATGCTGCTGATGCAGTCGATGTTTTTCGGGAAGGTGTCTTTGATGAATTTTTTGATGTCTTTGATGAGTTTGGCAGCGCACAACTCGGTCCGTTTGCCTTCCACGCCTCGTGCAAAGGTCAGAATCTGACGCACCAGGTCGGCGCCGCGCTTTGCACTGGTCTCGATGCCGGCCAGGATGGAATGGGTGCGGTCATTCAAATTCGTCAGCCGCAGCAGCTCGATCGACATCAGAATCGGTGTCAGCACGTTGTTCAGGTCGTGCGCGATGCCGCCGGCCAGCGTGCCCACGCTCTCCAGGCGCTGGGTCCGCAGGAACTGCTGCTCCAGTTTTTTCTTTTCGGTGATGTCCGCCACGATGCCCAAAAAGCCGGTGACCTCACCGTTGTCATCCTGCATCGCCGTCATGCTCAGGGAGACAGACACACGACTGCCGTCCTTCCGCACATAGGTGCACTCCCGGTCCCGGATGATGCCACAGCTGGCGTAGGAAACATAGATGTCGAACCCTGGATTGACTGCGGAACCTGTTTCCCGGGTAAGTTCGGCGGCCATCCTTTCCAGCTCCGGGGCTTCATGAAACAGCTCCGGAGTCAGGCTGCCCACCACTTCCTGCCTGGCGTAGCCGGTCAGCTTTTCCGCACCGCAGTTGAAAGTGGCGATCAACCCTTTCGTGTTCATGCTGATGATGCCGCAGGCTGCGCTCTCCAGCACGGCGTTCTGCAGGTAGGTGAGCTCCTGCACTTTCACGCTGGTGTCGATCAGTTTTTCCATGGTGGAAATCTGGCCGCGTGTCAGCAGCAGCGCCGTCACCAGGGCTATCCCCCCTGTCACAGTCATCTGCAGCCAGTCCAGCAGACGGATTTCGGCGTTGATGCCTGCGCTGATGGCCAGCACCTTCTGCGAGACCTGCTCCATGGCACCGGCCAGGGAGTCGCATTCATCGGTCAGCATTTCCTCCAGGCCTTTGAGCACGGTGTTGGTGGCTTCCGTGCGTGGATGAAGCTTTTTGATCACCACTGCGATTTTGGCGAAGCTCGCCTTGGCCTGTTCCAGTTTGTCACTGATTTCGGTGCGCTCAGCCTCTGTGGCGGACTGCAGCATCGGGCCCTTCAGAAGGGCCTCCTGGCAGGTGCTCATGAGCCCCCAGACGAGGTCGATGCGTCCCAGGTAGTAAGTTTGCATGGGCGGCGTGCTTTCTGCAGCCTGCAGGATCAATCGGCTGAGCGTCTGGCTGTCCGCCCTCTGTCGCCCCAGCAGATTCATGGCGCTGACACTGTCCATCCGCTTTTGCTCCAGGTGCGAGCCCGTGCTCTCAAAAAAGATGAAACTTAGCACCAGCAACACGGCAGCCCCGCCGAAAATCAGCCACAAGCGCCTAAAAAAATCCTGCAATTTGGGCAGTTCCTGGCGTGCCGGCAGGGAAAAAACAGGCTTTTGCAAAAAATTGGTCACGCTCATCGCCCGGACGATAAATCAAACGCTCAGGGCATCCCCCGGCACTTGATTCAAAAGGCACTAAGGCTTTGTTTCGTAATGCTGGGGCTGACGATTGCCTAGGTGGCATGCGCCACGGTGGCTATTTCCAGCCGAGCCGCTGCTTCAAGAACTCAAAAGTGCCCACGCCATGGATGGTGTGGGGGCCGTCAAAGTACTCGATCGTTGTGTGGTCACCGATGAGGAGCTTGTTGTAGAGACGGCGGACTTTGGCGAACTCATAGTTGACCCATTCGTCCACACCCACGCCGTCGTTGTGGCCACGCTCGACCATGAAGGGGCGCGGGGCGATCAGGGCGGCCATCTCGGCATAGTTGAAGGTGCGGCCCATGTTCCACTCCCAGATTTCATACTCGTGCGTGTGGATGTAGCTCATGGGCATGTCAGTGCTGACGCACTTGCGCACCCATTCGTTGAAGTCGCCGCTGCAGATGCTCAGGCAGTAGTCCGTCAGCACGGCAGGCGTCCGCATGGCGGACTTGCCGCCATAGCTCAGGCCGTAGAAGGCGATCTTGTCCGGCTGGGTGAAAGGCTGTGCTTTCAGCCATTCCAGGATGCGCTGATGCTGGCCGTTGATGACACTGTAGAGCGTGAGACCGAGCGGATTGAGCTTCCGTTGCAGGGTACGGAAGGCGTCCTTGCCGCGATAGGGATTGTGCGGGGCAAAGGTGATGAAGCCCTGCTCTGCCAGACGCAGGGTGAAGGCCTTGTAGGGTGCGTAAGCTTTCTGCGTCTCATCCGTGGTGATGGTGTCTTCGGGGATGCCTTCCAGGCCGTGCTGGCAGACCACAATTGGGCGCTTTTCGCCTGGCTTGAGATCTTTTGGCAGGCAGAGCCAGCCCCAGGCAAAGACGTCGTCCCAAACGTCCATCGTCACCTCGTAGATGGAAACTTTGTCCGTTTCGCGCACGAAGCGGCTTTTGGCGTTCACCGGCAGGTTCGGATCTGGCAGGCGGCCGATGACTTCGTTCCAGAATCGGTCGCGTTCTGCGGCCGTGTGCTTTTCAAAGTCCGCCAAAGACTTGAGCGGCAGCTTGTCCCAGAACTGCGCTTTGCGTTCCAGTTCGGTGGTGACGAGAAGGCGCTGGGTGAATGTTTCCAGTTCGCGCACCATTCGCTTCTGCCGCGTGGCGTCCACTTTGGCGCGTTGTTCATTTTTCTGCGGCATTACGGGTTCAATGGTCTTTACCAGCTGCGCTGCGATCTCTTTTGGCAGCAGGTGCGTGACCACCTCTTTCAGCCCATGTTCTTCCGTGGCCAGCATGATCCAGTCTCCGGGGGCGAGTGCTTTGGCGCGGGCGACTTCGGCCTGCACGGCGGCCAGGCTGGGCTTGGTGATTTTTCCTGGGGCTGCGATGTTTCGCTCGCCCTGTTTGGCCTCAGGCGGGCCCTGCACATTGGGGAAGCCGAGGTTCTGCACCACCAGCGGACGTGGAGCGATGAGCGATGCCACTTCGGCATCGCCAAAATCGCGCAGCAGGCCGAAGATGTTGCGGTAAATCGGCTCAGCCCACACACCTTCGCGCGGTTCGAAGGAGCCCCAGACATAAACGGAACTTATGCGTTCATCGATGGCACCTGAGTACATGGCGAGAAGGCCGCCTTCTCCCAGACCTGCCACCAGCAGAGGCAGCTTTGGCTGCGTGCTGTAATAATCGACCAGAGAGAGCATTTTCTGCACTTCGTAGCCGATGATGTGCCGCCCGAGCTCGTAGGACTGGCGATAGATCCATTCGCGGTGCGGAATGTTTGTTTTGACCCCAAACTTCTCGTTTGTGCTGAACTCACTGCTGCGGCTGATGAGCGCAGGAATGACGATTTCACAGCCGCTGTAGGCCAGCATGGCATCATTGGCCAGCTTCTCGGGATCGGTGTCCGCATCAGGAATGTAGATCACCCGAGCGACGGGTTTGTCTTTGGGCTGAATGAGAATGCCTTCTCCGTGCACGCCATCAAACACCGGCCAGCGGACGCGCAGGATGCGGGCTGTGGCCGTTTCTGCCAGCAGCGACGGATTTGTGGTGTCTCCGACAAGCTCAAGCGCGGTGATGGGCAGCCGTGCGTCCACCATGCCGAGAGCTGCCTTTAATTTCTCACGAGTCGGCTTGCGTCCCTCTTTTGACTTCTCGATCAGCCTGAGCGCCATCTTGTCGATTCCTGCCACCATGGTGGCGGAGAAGTCGGGATTGGGCTCCAAGGGCTGGGTACCTGGAAGCACCTGGGCGCGCAATGAGGAAGCAACGAGCAGCAGCAGGAGTGGGCGGATCATGGAAGATCAAACGCCCGCCTGTCATGGCTTCTTCTGCTCAAACAGCCACTTCCAGAATTCTGGGTTGTCGTAGGTCTGCGTCCAGGAATCATGGCCCACACCTGGATAAATGGTGAATTTGACGGGAGCATTGATCTTTTTCAGCGCGTCATAGATCTTCTGGCTGTTTTCGATGGGAACGGCACCGTCTTTGTCTCCGTGGAAAATCCAGCAGGGCATGTCCTTGAGGATCTGCGCCGTGACCCAGCGGACGCCGGCCCCGCCGCAGATGGGGGCGATGGCGGCGTAGGTTTCGGGATACTCAAAAGCGGTGTCCCAGGTGCCGAATCCGCCCATGCTCAGGCCGGTGAGATAGACGCGTTTTGCGTCCACATGCATGGTTTTGACGAGATGGTCAGTGACTGCTTTGACGCCGTGGGGATTCCAGAGGTGGTTGGGCTCGCACTGCAGGCTGGCGATGATGGCGGGGAACTTCTGGCCTGCGGCGATGAGCTTTGGCGGGCCGTGCTTTTTGATCATCTCCAAATCGGTGCCGCGTTCGCCAGAACCGTGCAGGAAGATGACGAGAGGCCATTTTTGGTCCGTCTTGCTGTCATAGCCCTCGGGTTTGCTCAGAAGGTAGCGATAATGGACAGGAATGACAAAATCACCGCTGTAGGAGGAAGGTGATTGAGTGTCTGCGAAAAGGAAGGAGGTGGCGGCGAGGAGGAAAAAGGCGGCAAGTTTGACCATGAATGGATAACGCCGCTCATGTGCAGCGCCTTGCCGCACAGATCACCGTGGCCGCATCTTGCTGGTGCCGGGCAGCGCGCTGAAGAAAAAGTAGCGTGGAGAGCGCAGGGCATCGCCCACTTCGCGGATGGCCATGCAAAAGAGCAATTCATCGAGTCTGCTGGCAGCCTGCGGATGTTTTGGCAGGAGCGTGTCCAGGAAACGGCGCAGGCGCTTGTTGGCATTGAACTCCAGAGGCACGCTGCCGAGGTTTAGGAGAAGAAGGAGTGTCAGCACTCCGGCCACGGCGAAGAGCGCATATCGTGGCATGAGGACGCGTGAGAGCATCAAACCGACAATGGCGATGCCTGCGGCGGTGGGGATGTAGCGGCTCATGCGGATGCAGTTCTGGCGCCATTTGAGGTCGCCGAGGGTTTCGCCGGTCTGGAGGGCGTGTGCAGCTTCGTGCAGGGCGGTGGCCCATGCCGACAGGGTGGTGCCTTGGGCTGCGTCCCGGCGCAGGAAGAGGCGGCGGCGGGTGGGGTCGAAGTAGTCGGAGACAACGGCGTTGTGCTCGACGATCTGCACGTCTTCAACGCCTTCAGAATGAAGGAACTGGAGGGCGATTTCTGCGCCGGTGTAGGCGAGGGGGGCGTTGACGCGGGAGCCCTTTAGCATCATGCCCTCATAACGCCCCTGGGCCCAGCGGGCGAGAGCGAGGCTGGCGGCTAGGGCGATGACGATGATGATAAACATGGAAGCAGATGCACCGTGGCAGCAATACGGTGGCTGGCAACGCATCCGTGCGTTGATCTTGCGTTCTGCGGCACGGCATGATTGCATGACGCATGATCCGTCCTGTTTTCCTGCTGCTCATCTGCCTGATCGGCGCTGTTTTGCCTTCCCATTCCGAAGAAGTGCTGGGGCAGGGGGAGTTTCGCTACCGGGTGGTGCCTGGGTGGGGGAACGAGGCGCTGACGCAGGTGAAGGTGAAAAATGGGCATGCGGTGGCGCTGGATGCTGCAGGAAGGCTGTTTTTTCTGACGGATGACGCGCGGAACAATGTGGTCATTCTGGATGCGAAATCGGGTGGCATGATCAAGCACTGGACGGCACGAATGCCCGGCGCGCACGGTATGAGCCTGATTCGGGAAGGAGAACGCGAGGTGTTGTATATCACGGACACGCAGCTGCATGAGGTGCGGAAACTGACGCTGGATGGGGAGGAACTGGCGCATTATCCGTGGCCTGAAGGCGCGAAGCTGCATGCGAGCGCGAATGAGTACCGGCCCTCGAAGACGATCCATTTTCCAGATGGTTCCTTTTGTGTGTTCGACGGGTATGGAAAAGACTACATCTTCCATTACAAGCCGGATGGGACGCTTTTGCGCTGGTGGGGTGGGAATTTGGGCGAAGGGGAGAATCAGTTAAAGCATTGGGGACCGCATGGCGGCGCGCTGGAAAGGTCAGATTTTGTGTCGGATTCGGCAAAAACGCGGGTGATTGTGGCCATGAGCGATCAGCAGGAGATCAAACGGTTTACGGCCGAGGGGCGGTTCATCGACAAGATCCCGATGCCGGGAGGTAATCCGCGGGACATCGTTTTTTGGGGGGAGCATATCATCGTGCCGCATCTGGGGGACCAGTGGCCGAAGGACCGGAACTCGCCGGGGTTCATTTCGATTGTGGACCGGGAGTATCGGATCGTGTCCAACATCGGGGCTCCGGCGGCGGTTTATGTGGATGGGGTGCTGCAGCCGATGCAGAGCGATCGCAAGACTTTCATCCACCCGCATGGGGTGGCGGTGGATGGGGTGGGGAACCTTTATGTGGCGCAGTTTTCCTCCCCTGCGGCGCCGCTGCTGAAGCTGGAGCGGATCAGGTGAGTGCAACTTTTCATGGGTGGGTGAGTTATTAGCTCCGATGAAAACGGAGACCAGCTATCAAGTTGCCAAGCAGGCGCAGCGGCGGAAAATGGCCGGCATGCGTCCTTTGGTCCTCTTTTTTGCCTTCACCGCAGCGGCTGTGGCCCAGTCTGAAGGCGACAAGCCCAGCCCTCCGCCACCCCCGCCTCCGCCCCCGATGCCGGGCGAGGGACCGATGCATCGTGAGGGGGAGCATCGCGGACCGCCGGGGATGATGCCGGGCAAGGGAAGGCCGCATGGGTTTGATGGCTTTGAACGGCTTTCCGAAGAAGAGAAGCAGAAGGTGCGCGCGGCGTTTGAAAAGGCGTGGCAGAGGCCGGAGGTGATTGCGTCGAGAGACAAAGCGCTACGGGCTAATGAGGAGATGCGCAACACGCTGCATACGGCTTTGAAGGAGATTGATCCGGAGGTGGTGGGGATTTTGGAGAAGATCAAACCGCAGTTCCCGATGGACCAGCGTGGGCTGCCGGAGATGCCGAAGCCGGAGTCGCCGGAGTTTGCGCGTATGGCGGCGATCCGGCTGGGGGCTGAGCTGCTGTCGATCTCCAGGCCTGAGCGCCGAGAGGAGACGAAGCGGTTTCATGACCGGCTGCTGCAACTGCCTGCGGTGAAGGAGGCGCTGGCGAGGCTGGCTGAGCTGCCGCCGGAGCAGCGGATGGAGGCGTTTCGGAAATTGCGGGATACTTATCGAGAGGCGGCTGCGCAGGAATTTATGAAGTTCCGTGAGCGGGGGGGAGATCCGAAGGATGGGTTTCGCCGGCCGCCGCCTGATCAGGACAAGCCAGGGCCGCCGCCTGGGGAGCCGAAGCTGTGAGGGGTGCGGCCCGTCCTTCGCTTCCATTCTTCGCTGAAGCTTCGAAGGACAGGCAGCGAGCTTCGGAGGGTGCGCTTCGCGCAGAGTTGACGGTGGTTTGGCCGGAGTTCCGGAGGGCTGGTAAAAGATGGGGGGTAAAAGATTTTGAGGGATTGGGGACGAGTGAGCGCTGGGGGACGAGGAGCGGGAATAGGGCAGAAAGATTGGGGGCAGAAAAAATTCAGAGACTGAGATTGGGAGGCTGTTGGACAATGAGACAAGCAGATGGGCCCGTTCTTCGCTTCCATTCTTCGCTGAAGCTTCGAAGGACAGGCAGCGAGCTTCGGAGGGTGCGCTTCGCGCTGAGATTTGCACCGCAGAGGCTGGAAGGCCGCAGAGAGGGGAATGTTGAGAGACTGGCCGGAAATGAGGGGCGGAGGATTTGGCACCGACCATCCTTCGCTAATCCCCCTTCGCTAAAGCTACGGAGGAGACCTGGGTGGCTTTGGTTTGCGGCTGTTTGCGATGGTTGAGAGACTGAGCAGAAGGAGGGGGGATTTTGCACCGCAGAGATTGGAAAAACGCAGAGGGGGCTGGTGATTGAGATGAGGTGGGGGAGTTGAGGAGAAGATGCGGGTGCTTTTGTTGATTTTTTGCACCCTGACCCCATCTGCCCCTGAAGCTTCTGCATTCCACTCTCATACCCCAAACTTTTCCCCATCCTTGCGGGCGCGGCCGAGGGTGACGAGGCTTTCGAGGATTTCCTGGAGGTCTGGGGTCTTGGCGCGGGAGAAGTGGGTGGTGAGTTCTTCGGCGGTGACGGGGTGGGCGGCGGCGTGGAGGGCCTGCTCGGTGGCGCGGATGCGTTCGGCGAGGGGTTTGGGCCAGGGGATTTTGGTGCCGGGTTTGCTCGCAGCCGGGGTTTTGGTTTTGGACTTGGTGCCGTTGGTCTTGGGTAGATCGAGGGTGTCCTGGATGCCTGAGGCTTTTCCGGCGGGGTTCTGGTAGTCGGGGCGCAGCCAGTGGATGATGCCACGGGATTCTTCCTCGGCGCGCTGGGCATTGAGTGTGACGAGGCGCTGGAGGATTTCGGCGTCGAGTTGCTGGTCGAACTTGGCGATGGCGGCGTCAAGCTGGTCGCCGGTGGCATCGAGCATGCGGACGTCTCCGGTCTGGAGGTCGTGGATGATGCCCTGATGGCTTTCTTTGCGTGCCTGCCAGAGATGCTGCCAGCCGTAGGCGGCGAAGACGGCTTCGTCGAGGTCGTCGTGGAGCTGGAGGAGGATGGAGACGAGCCCCTGATCGTGAATGAGTTTGTCTTTTGCACTCAGCTCCTCGCCCGCGCGCAGTTTTTCGAGGACGTTGTACATTCCTGTCAGCGTCAGACCGGGATGTGCGGCCTGCACGCGCTTGCGGTGGGCGTCGAGTTCTTCGGCGAGTTTGCGAATGCGGTCTTTCTCGGCTTCAGAGCAGAGGGGGAATGGGAAGGGATCGAAGCACTGAGAGTTGTTATAACGGGGACGGTCTTCGAGCGTGCCTCCAACAGCTAATGCAAATGTGACATGAATTCTGCTGCTCAATACTCCAAGGAATAAAGCATCGTCGATTGGGAACGCAATGAGTCCTTGATCAGGAAGCGACGAAGGTGCCAGAAATGTGAAAGTGCGATGCTTGGCAGTCATCGAAGTGCCGATGTAACGGGAGAGGCCAATAATTGCTTCACGAAATTCCGTTCTAGGCTCGGCAAAAGTCCACCATTTATCCCTATAACTTTCACGCTTGTTTTGCAGTCGCTCGGGCTTAACACGATTCAGAATCCATTGATAGGCAACGGCACTGCGCGACCGAGCTTCATCCTCTGTCAGTCCAAAGAAGTCAATAACATGGCGGTTACGTGGCGCGTTTGTGAGATCAGAGCCGCTGATATATAGACGAAGAACATCTTCGATCTCGGCTGACTGCTTCAGTCGCATGTCTTTTGCTTCTTCTTGGCTTAACAGAAAGCCTTCACCGACCAAAGTCATTCCGCGTAACGCTAAACCGATATTCGATTTGAGTGAAGGCAATTGCGTGAGGGTAGCTCCAGTTGTCAGATCGGAACCAATCTCCCCAATCACACTCGAAAGCGTCACATCTATAGCACCATCGGAACCAAGCTCCTCGCGTTCTACCTTATTGAGTTCACCTCTGTAACGCCCCTTTGCCGCTACCGTTATCGCTATCCTAACCGCTGCCCCTTCTTCTGAGTCAACCCAGGGATGGTCCGGGATAGCGAATACGAGAGAAATTTCGCTGAGATGTTGTTCGACAATTTTACGGTTGAAAGCCTGGCGGAGGCTGTTGGTAGTGATTAATCCAAAACGTTTTACACGGCCTTGACGAAGTAATTGCGCTGCTTTCTCCCACCAAAACATTACCAAGTCGGCACTTTCCGATATTTCGGGGTAAGTAGTGCGCAGCGTTTCAGCATAACTGTCTCCGAGTGCATCCCTCATCCGCTTGTTACCAATAAACGGCGGATTTCCCACGATGAAATCTGCCTCCGGCCATGCTGCCGGGCGTGGATTGGCATACGTGAGCAGCGGGACGCGTTTGGTTTCATCGGGCACGTCGCGATTGGTGACGAGGTCTGTCTTGTAGCTGCGGCGGTCCCAAACGGTGATGGGGTTTCCGGCTTCGTCTCGTGCGGGCTGGGGCTCGCCGTCGTAGGCGAGGACGGCATCGCGGCACTGGATGTTTTTGAAAGCGCGCAGAATGGGCTCTGGCGGGGTGCGCTGGCCGTGGATTTTGAAATGCCACTGGAGGTAGCCGATCCAGAGGACGAGCTCGGCGATGGAGGCGGCGCGGGGATTGAGCTCGATGCCGAGGAACTGGTGGGGATCGATGGTGTGGGTTTCGAGCTCGAGCTTCATGTCCTCGCCGAACTGGGCGGCGCGCTCGAGGAGCTCGCCTTCGAGGATTTTGAGATGCTGCAAAGCGACGTAGAGGAAATTGCCGCTGCCGCAGGCGGGGTCGAGGACGCGGATGTGGCAGAGCTTGTCGTGGAAGGTGTTCATCTCCTGCCGGGCCTTTTTGAGGTCGCCCTTGCTGGCGAGGGTGACGGCGGCGGCATAGACGTTTTCAAACTCCTCGCGCAGGGGCTCGATGACGGTGGGGAGGACGAGGCGCTCGACGTAGGCGCGGGGGGTGAAGTGAGCGCCGAGGGCGTGGCGCTCCGAGGGCACAAGGGCGCGCTCGAGCAAGGTGCCGAAGATGGCGGGCTCGACATTGCGCCAGTTCATTTTGGCGGCCTGCTTGAGGAGGCCGAGCTGGAGGCCATTGACGGGGAGGACGGTGTCGTCTGCAAAGAGGCCGCCATTGAACTTGAGGAGCTTTTTGCGCAGGACGACGGAGATGCTCTTTCCGGTGCCGGTGTTCATCTCCCGGAAGAGGGTGCTGAGCAGCTCGGGGAAGCCGGTGCCGTCTGCGGGGACGGAATGCAGCAGCTCTGTAAAGGCGTGGTCGGGGAGGAGGCCGACATCCTCTGCGAACATGCAGAAGAGGCAGCGGGTGAGGAACTGGGCGACGACTTCGGGGTCGTGCTTTTCCTGCTCGAGGGATTTGGCGAGCTCCGCAAGGTAGCCTGCGATCTCGCGCGTGACCTCGGCGCTGACTTTGGCGGGATCGAGCGCGGTGGGGTTGGTCCAGATGAGGCGGAGGCGTTCGCGGATGTCCTCGCGCTCAAGGTCTTTGAGCAGGATGCGGAAGGTGCGAGGATCTGGGAATGGGAGGTAGGCCTTTCCGGCCTGGGTGAAGTCGGCATAGACCTCGATGCTGTGGCCGACATCGCAGACGAGGATGAAGGGGGGATTGGGCTCGTCGGCGGGAAGGGAGCGGACGTAGCGCTCGGCCTGGCCTTTGGCGCGGATCATGGCATCGTCCCAGGAGCCGGTGCCACGTACGGGGCCGGATTTTTTCTGCTGGGCGAGTGCGCCAGCATCGATGGCGGCGAGTTCGAGGGCGGACTGTTCGAGCTTTTGGGTGGTGAACTGCTTGGACTCGAGGACGAAGTGGCCGCGGCGGTAGAGGTCGAGGAAATTGGTGCTGGTGCCGCCGGGGACTTTGACGGGGTATTCGAAGCTGTAGCCGTCGGCGTGATTGTGAGAGGGGGCGGGGAGGCCGAGGAGCTGGGTGAGGCCGATGAGGAAGCTCTGGGAATTGGCGCGCTCATTGGCCTCGGCCCGGGACCAGTGGTCGATGAAGGAGGCGGGAGTGAGGGCGGGCTGCGACATGGGTGGTGGATGAAAGCGGAGCGGGGCGAGGATGCAAGGATTTACGGAGATGAGGCCGGGGGGAATGAGTAGGTGGGAGATGGGGGATGGGGATTTATGATTTACGATTTGTGATTTATGATTTGGGAGAGGGGAGGTGGAGGGACGTGCTGTGGGGGTGGGTGATTGCGGAGGGGGAGGTGATTTTGTGGGGTGTGGGAGTTGGGGCGCCCTTTCAGGGCTCTACCAGAGAGAGTGGGGGGATGGTGGGTTCTTCCCAGCGCGTTGCGCTGGGCTGCGATAGGTCGCACCTTTGGTGCTCAAAGGCATGTCTCCGGGCAAAAGCGATGTGAGCGGGCAGCTTGGCCGCCATTACGATGGCAGAACAACTCCGTCATACGAGGAATGCTTGTGCTCCCTTTGTCGTTGTGAGCGGCCTTTGTGGGGAGGAGCCTGAGGGAGATGTGGATTTGATCTGGATGCCCTTTGGGCAAGCTGACGGAGTGCGAGGATGCTCGTAGGGCCATTGTGTTTGCCGCGCGCTGGTGGGCGGGCGGGCCCATTCTTCGCACTTCGTGCTTCGAAGGACTCATGCGCTGTCGCTACACACGTGCTACGAGTGGCGGGGGAGCAAGGGATGCGGAGCGGCAGCTGGAGCCATGGCGCATCCGCGAACACGCTGCAGGTGGGGGGATCAAGATGATCCCCCTCCGTCGGCTTGTGCTTTCGACAGCGGATGCGTTTTCAGCGCAGCGTGGCATGAGGTGCTGTCGACACACTTGTCATGCGAATGGCGGGGGCAGCAGGTGTTGTGGAGCGGCATCTATATGTCCTTTTGCCAAAGGAACGGAGTGTGGGGATGTTCGTACGCGATTGTGTTTGCCGCGCGCTGGTGGACGGGCGGGCTGTCGCCACACCCATCCTACGAGTGGCGGGGATGCAGGTGCTGCGGAGCGGCACCCGGAGCCAGTGGAACACTGGCGCTCCCAGTAAAGACTGGCTGCTGCGCAGACCCGGGATTTTGGGGCCGACACAGCGGAGACTTATACCACAGGCGATTTAAAACGGGTCTTTCTCCGGCTGATCCTGTGGAATCGAGGCAGGAACGGAGTCGCGGCGAGGCGGAATGGCGGAGGAACGCTGCTGGAGAGCGCGGCGTGCAAAGAAGGCGACGGGTTTGCTTACCCGTCTTGCACGTGCATACCCAGGGTCGCCTCGCTGAGGCTCGGCTGACCCTGGGCTTAAATACACAACCCCTTTGGGGTTGGTGCGAAAAGGGGTAGAGTGACGATAAGAGAACAGACCTGTTTTCAACAGATCATGGTATTACCAGTACTGTGGCAAGCGGGACGCTTGCACTACGGGCTATCAGTCGCCGCCGCCGGCGACTTTGGGGGTGTTGCCGAAGGCTTCTTTGACGGAGGCGATGGCGTAGTCGCGGTTGAGCTTGGTGATCCAGCGGACGCTGATGCCTTTGGGGCAGGCGGCTTCGCATTCGTACTGGTTGGTGCAGTTGCCGAAGCCTTCTTTGTCCATCTGGCGGACCATGCCGAGGGTACGGCGGTCTTTTTCGGGCTGGCCCTGGGGGAGGGAATTGAGCTGGCCGGCCTTGGCGGAGACGAAGAGCATGGCGCTGGCGTTTTTACAGGCGGCGACGCAGGCTCCGCAGCCGATGCATTCGGCGGCGTCCATGGCGGCGTCTGCGACTTCCTTGCCAATGGGGAGGGCGTTGGCGTCCTGAGGGGCACCGGTGCGGACGGTGACGAAGCCGCCGGCCTGCTGGATGCGGTCGAAGGCGGTGCGGTCGACCATGAGGTCTTTCAGGATGGGGAAGGCGCTGGCGCGGAAGGGCTCGATCCAGATGGTGTCTCCGGTGCGGAATTTGCGCATGTGGAGCTGGCAGGTGGTGGTGGCTTTCTCAGGGCCGTGGGGGACGCCATTGATCTGCATGGAGCACATGCCGCAGATGCCTTCGCGGCAGTCGTGGTCGAAGGCGACGGGGTCTTCGCCTTTGGAGATGAGGCGCTCATTGACGATGTCCATCATCTCCAGGAAGGAAGCATGGTCGGGGATTTCCGGGGCTTCAATGTCCTGGAAGTGGCCTGGCTGCGAGCCATTCTGACGCCAGACTTTGAGGTGCAGATTGAGTAGAGACATGGGGACGGGAGAGGAACGTTATTTGTAGCTGCGGACGGCCAGGTGGACTTCTTCGAAGGTCAGCGGCTCTTTGTTGAGCGTGGGCTGGCTGAGGTTGCCGGTGTATTCCCAGGCGGCGGCGTAGCTGAAGTTTTCGTCGTCGCGCTTGGCTTCGCCGTCTTCGGTCTGGTATTCGGAGCGGAAGTGGCCGCCGCAGCTTTCTTCGCGGTGACGGGCGTCGAGGCAGAGGAGCTCGGCGAACTCCATGAAGTCGGCAACGCGTCCGGCTTTTTCGAGTTCGGGGTTGGTGAAGTCGCCGCTGCCGGGAACCTTCACATTTTGCCAGAACTCTTCGCGGAGCTCAGGGATGCGCTTGAGGGCTTCGGTGAGGCCTTCGCGGGTGCGGGCCATGCCGCATTTGTCCCAGACGAGGAGGCCGAGCTCGCGGTGGAAGCTGTCCACGCTGCGCTTGCCGTTGATGTTGAGGAATTTCTTGGTCTGAGCGGTGCAGGCTTCGACGGCTTTCTTGAACTCGGGGTGATCGGTGGTGATGCTGCCGGGCTTCTGGCCCACCAGGTAGTTGGCGATGGTGGTGGGGATGACGAAGTAGCCGTCTGCGAGGCCCTGCATGAGGGCGGAGGCTCCGAGGCGGTTGGCGCCGTGGTCGGAGAAGTTGGCCTCTCCGAGGACGTGCAGGCCGGGGAGATTGCTCATGAGATTGTAGTCCACCCAGAGGCCGCCCATGGTGTAGTGGACAGCGGGGTAGATGCGCATGGGGCGCTTGTAGGCGCTCTCTCCGGTGATGCGCTCGTACATTTCGAAGAGGTTGCCGTAGCGCTCGGCGATGGTCTTGGCACCGAACTGCTGGATGGCCTCTGCGAAGTCGAGATAGACGCCACGGCCGCCGGGGCCGACGCCGCGACCGTCGTCGCAGGCTTCCTTGGCGGCACGGGAGGAGATGTCACGCGGGGCGAGGTTGCCGAAACTGGGGTATTTGCGCTCGAGGTAGTAGTCGCGGTCGGCCTCGGGGATTTGATCGGGGGCCTTGCCGCAGTCTTCCTTCTTTTTGGGGACCCAAACGCGGCCGTCGTTGCGGAGGGACTCGGACATGAGCGTGAGCTTGCTCTGGTAGTCGCCGCTGACGGGGATGCAGGTGGGGTGGATCTGGGTGTAGCAGGGGTTGGCGAAGAAGGCGCCTTTGCGGTGAGCACGCCAGGTGGCGGTCACGTTGCAGCCCATGGCGTTGGTGGAGAGGTAGAAGACGTTGCCGTAACCGCCGGTGCAGAGGAGGACGGCGTCGCCGGCGTGGGCTTCGATTTTGCCGGTGACGAGGTTGCGGGTGATGATGCCCTTGGCGTGGCCGTCCACGGTCACGAGGTCGAGCATTTCCATGCGGGTGTACATCTGGACGCCGCCGGAGGCGATCTCCTTGTTGAGAGCGGAGTAGGCGCCGAGGAGGAGCTGCTGGCCGGTCTGGCCGCGAGCGTAGAAGGTACGGCTGACCTGGGCGCCGCCGAAGGAGCGGTTGGCCAGCATGCCGCCGTATTCACGGGCGAAGGGGACGCCCTGGGCGACGCACTGGTCGATGATGTTGACGCTGACCTCAGCGAGGCGGTGGACGTTGGCCTCACGGGCGCGGAAGTCGCCGCCTTTGACGGTGTCGTAGAAGAGACGGTGGACGCTGTCGCCGTCGTTCTGGTAGTTTTTGGCGGCATTGATACCGCCCTGGGCTGCGATGGAGTGGGCGCGGCGTGCGCTGTCCTGGAAGCAGAAGCATTTTACTTTGTAGCCGAGCTCTGAAAGCGTAGCGGCTGCGGAGGAGCCTGCGAGGCCGCTGCCCACGACGAGGACGGTGAACTTGCGCTTGTTCTTCGGATTGATGAGCTTGGAGTCCTGCTTGTGCTTGGACCACTTCATGGCCATCGGGCCGGAGGGGATATTGGAATTGAGAGACATGGCGTGTCGCGGGAAGAATTAACGGCCGTAGTGGAAGAACAGGATCGCGATGGGGATGGAGCAGTTGCCGACGAGGACGAGTCCGGCGAAGGCGTAGCCGAGCTTTTTGAAGAGGGGCTCTGTTTTGTCCGTGGAGACGCCGAGGGTCTGGAAGAGGCTGCTGAAGCCGTGGCTGAGGTGAGTGGAGAGCAGCAGCATGGCGATGATGTAGAAGATGGAGGCGGGAGCCCAGGAGAAGCCGGCGATGACCATGCGGTAAACGTCATGGACGGTCTCGCCGTGGAGGGTGGTGTGGTAGGTGCCGTAGTCGTTGCCCGCGTGGACGGTGAAGTGGAGCAGGTGATAGACGATGAAGGCGAGGAGGGTGAGGCCGCTCCAGATCATGGTGTGGGAGGCCTTGCTGCTGACCTGGGCCTTGTGCTGGCCGTAGGCGTCTTTGCGGGCGGCGCGGTTGGCCCTGGTGAGCTGGATGGTGGCGACGATGTGGATGCCGACCGCTGCCAGCAGGCCGAGGCGGGCGATCCAGACGCCGCCGCCGTGCAGGGCGGTCTGGAGCATGTGGCCGTATTCATTGATGGCATCCTTGCCGACGAAGATCAGCAGGTTGCCGATCATGTGACCGAAGACGAAGCCGATCAGCACGAGGCCGGTGAGGGCGACGAGGAACTTCTTGCCGATGGAGGAGGCGTAAAATCGAGAGAGGGAGTCAAAAACAGCGCTCATGTGGGAGGTTTTCATCTTGAACATACGCTGCGTATGCGCAAGCCGAGGGTTCAAATTTCCAGCGAAAAGCTGCTGCGAACGGGTCTCAATGTTGTTCGCGGCTTCGGCGCGATGCCTATGCGCTTTCTGTGTCTATCGCAGAAGAGATTCGGCCAGGGTTTTAAGCTGCTGCCATGATTCGGGCTTGAGCTTCTGGCTGAGAATGGCCAAGCCGGGCCATTTCGGGCCGCAGCAGCGCAGCAAGGCCACGACCATTTCCCGGGAGATGATTTCGTTCCAAGGCTTTGAACTCTCGCCATGGCGCAGCACTTCGATCCAAGGCAGTTTGAACTGCTGTGGCAGGGGCAGCACCAAGCGACCGAGCATGGTTTCAAAGTCCACCACTCCCACGAGCTGCGTGCGTTCCGCCGTGGGCAGGCGAGGGAATGCACGCTGGGCGAAACGGGCCGCCTGTTCCGGATTCCACGCAGCGAGGGCGATGGCGCTGATGACCATGGCGAGCGCCCCGGGCTCGGTGTCGAGGAGCTGTTTCTGGCGGTTCAGAGAGACGCAAAATTCATCCAGCCTTTTGGCATCTCCCTGCCTGCTCCAGAGATCTGTGACGAGGCGCAGCAGGCGCATTTCGCCGGACTTTAAATGTGCGAGCAACTGGTCGTCGGTACAGGCATCTGCGAGGAGGGGGATGTTTCCGGCGAAGACCTCGATGAAGAGCAGCCAGCGACTTTCTTTCAGAAGGTCGTGCTGGTCAGCGGCGGCTTCGTAGGCTGCCCAGGCGATGCGGACTTTCTGCCGAATTTTGGAAGCGACGGCGGCTTGCAGAGCTGCGAGGGCAGCCTGGACGGCGGCGGGGATTTCGGGTGCTGGTGCTGAGACGGGAGGCGTGGCGGGGTGGCTGGATGCAGGGGCGGCGTCCGGTGCGGGATCGAGCCGGGGAAGCGGAGGGGGAGGAGAGCCGGATTTGAGGTGATTTTGAGCGGCCTCATAGGCAGCGCGCAGGCGCATGAAGCCTTCAGGATCACGATCAGGGCGGCAGTTTTTGAGCAGGCGTGCGTATGAGCGCTTCACGTCCTGCAGCGAGGCTGTGCCGGGCTCAAGCTCCAGCACCTTCCAGTGATCATCCGGGGTGTCCTCAGTCTTCATTGGAGAAGTAGGGGCGCATGAAGGCATCCAGACGGCTGGCGGCAGTGGCGATCAGCCTGGCATCCTGGCTGGCGAGTGCCGCCTCGAAGAGATCGAGCTCCTGGCTCAGGCTGTCCCGCAGGACGCCTGTGAGCTCGGCATAGAGCCGCTGCGCACGCTCGAGTCTGGCGCGGTTGGCCGGGGCTTCACGAGGATGAACCTTGATGGGGGCGAGCTTGCTCAGAGCCTCGGCTATCTGCTCCCTGCTCATGGTGCCGGGTCTTTGCTCAAAGACTTCCGTGAGCTTTTTCTGAGTGGTGCGGATGGTGACCTCGACCTCCAGAATGCCATTCATGTCATAGGTGAAGCGAACGTCGAACACGCCGCCGTCCTTTTGGTCTGGCGTGCAGCGCAGGCCGGGGATGCGCACCTGGCCGATGAGGTGATTGTCCTTGGTGAGGCGGCTTTCCCCCTGATAGACTTTGAGCATGGCCTCATCCTGCTGCGGGTGCATGGTGCAGTAGGTGCGGCTGCGGCTGACAGGAACTGTGGTGTTGCGGTCGAGGATGGGATCAAAGTAACCCGGCTGGACGTGGCCTGGCAGGAGGGCTTTGGAAACCTCCACTCCGAGGGAGTGGGGGCATACGTCTGTGAGGACGAGGTCTTTGACCGCGGAGCCACCTGCGCAAAGCGCCTGCTGGACGGCAGCTCCCAGGGCGACCACGCGGTCAGGGTCCAGGCTGCGCTGAGGCTGCTGGCCGAACTCGTGCTCCACCATCTCCTGAACCGCAGGCATGCGGCTGGCACCACCGACGAGCAGCACGGCCTCCACCTGCTTTGGGGTGAGCTGCGAGTCACTCAGCGCGCGACGCATGGAGGGCCGCAGGCGTGCGGTGATGTGCCTGGTGGCCTCAATGAAGTCACTGCGGGTCACCGGTGCTGTCTTATCTCCGAGTGGCAGATCGACCTTGTCTTCCTCAGTGAGCCTGCGTTTCAAATGCTCCAAGGTGTTGCGCCATTTCATCTCCTGGTCCTTCGGAGGTGTGTAGCCGAGCTCCTTGGCCACCCATGCGGCAAAGGCGTCTGTGTAATCTTCTCCACCCAGGCGGCCGTCTCCAGAAGAGGCTTTGACCTCCACCACGCCTTCAAAGCATTCGAGTACCGTGACGTCAAAGGTGCCGCCGCCAAGATCAAAGACCATGAGCGTGCTGAGATCGTCCTGACGATTGTATCCGTAGGCGAGTGCGGCTGCCGTCGGCTCATTGAGCAGGCGCTCCACTTTGAGTCCTGCGATCTTGGCCGCGTCCACCGTGGCCTGCCTCTGCTGGTCATGGAAGTAAGCTGGAACGGTGATGACAGCGGAGTCCACCTCATGCCCAAGGTGAAGCTCGGCGATGCGCTTCATCTCCCGCAGCACGAGGGCGGAGCACTCCACGGGAGACCAACGTCTGCCGCCGAACTGATAGCCGGCGGTGGTGCCCATGTCTCTTTTGAAGAAGGCGCGGCCAGACTCCGGGGAGGAGATGAGGCGATCCCGCGCGGCGCGCCCGACGAGCAGGGTGCCGTCCTCAGCCACGGCGACAACAGAGGGCGTCAAATCCTGGCCCAATTCGTTTGGAAGAATGCGAGGTCCGTTCTCATCACATACGGCCACCAGACTGTTCGTTGTTCCGAGATCAATGCCAATCATGCAGGGGTTCTTTTATGCCGATGCAGGCAGAATTGGCGAATGCTTTGTTATTTTTCCCTCTCGATGGCCAGGGCAATGCCCATGCCGCCGCCGATGCAGAGGGAGGCGATGCCGCGGCGGAGGTGGTTGTCCTCCATGTGGTGGAGGAGGGTGACGAGGACACGGGTGCCGCTGGCGCCGATGGGGTGGCCGAGGGCGATGGCGCCGCCGCGTGGGTTGAGCTTGGCGGTGTCGAGGCTGAGTTCCTTGACGCAGCCGAGGGCCTGGACGGCGAAAGCTTCATTGATTTCGATGGCGTCCACTTCGTTGAGAGCCCAGCCGGTGAGGGTGCAGAGTTTGCGGATGGCACCGACGGGGCCGAGGCCCATGAGTGCGGGATCGCAACCGACGGCGGCGCTGGCGATGATGCGGGCGCGGGGTGTGAGGCCGTGACGGGAGACGGCGTCTGCGCTGGCGAGGAGGGCAAAAGCTGCGCCGTCATTGATGCCGGAGGCGTTGCCTGCGGTGACGGTGCCGTCTTTGCGGAAGGCGGGCTTGAGTTTGGCGAGGGATTCGACGGTGGTGTCGGCACGTGGGTGTTCGTCTTCGGTGAGGTCGCCTGCGGGGATGATCTCGCGTTTGAAGGCGGCGCGACTTGCGGCGGCGTGGATCTGGCTAAGCACTGAGAAGAGATCCTGCTCCTGACGTGATATGTCATGTTTATCAGCGATGCGTTCGGCGGTTTCGCCCATGCCGATTTTGAGCAAGGGGTCGGTGAGGCCATCGACGAACATGGCGTCCTGGAGGGAGGAGTCGCCGAGCTTTTTGCCGAAGCGGAGATCGGTGGCGTAGTGGGGGGCTCGGCTCATGGATTCGACACCACCGGCGAGGACGAGGTCGTTTTCGCCCGAGCGGATGGAGTCGGCGGCGAGGGCGACGGCTTTGAGGGAGGAGCCGCAGGCCATGTTGACGGTGTAGGCGGGTACGTGTTCTGTTTGCCCAAGTTTGAGCAGAATCTGACGTGCGACATTCATACCGCTGCCCGCTTGAAGAACCTGGCCGACGATGACTTGATCCAGTTTTTCGCGAAGCTCCCAGGGCATGATTGCGTCTGCAACGATAAAGCCGAGATCTGCGGCGGAGAGGTCTTTAAGGCCGCCGCCGAAACGGCCGATGGGGGTGCGGCGGGCGTCGATGATGTAAACGGGGGACATGGGGAAGGGGAAAGTTACAGGTTTAAAGTTTGAAGTTTAAAGTTCTTTGGGCGCGGGGCGGGGGAGGAGTGGGGGCAACGTGAATGGCCGGAAGGAGAGATATTGGACGAGGTTGGGGGAACGGCGTTTTCAGCATGCGCTGGGACGTGAGTGCTGGCATCGCTACGCGATGCGAGTGCGTTTGAGGAGGCCGATGGGCGGTAACGAGGGGTGTCGCTTCGCTCAACCCCTCGCTACAGGCTTTGATGGCTGCGCCATCAGCGGAAGGTGGTGTGTGGGTAAATGAATGATCACAGTACGACGAACGCCGATTTGCCAAGTTGTCTGGCTGCGAGGGGACTCGTGCGACATGGTGTTTGCCGTGCGCTGATGGACGGGCGGGCTGTCGCCACACCCATCCTACGATCTGGTATGGTGCCATGCTTTATTTTACGAATTCGGTGAAGCCGTTATTGGGGCATGTCTATGAGAGGGGTGAATTGCATGTGGGCGAGGATGTCGGTCTGGAGATCGAGGCCGGGGGTGATTTCGATGAGGCGGAGGCCGTGGGGGGTGAGCTCAAAGACGGCGCGCTCGGTGACGTAGAGGACCTGCTGGCCACGGGCGAGAGCGGAGGGACCGTGGAAGCAGACGTGCTGGATCTTATTGACGAATTTGGCGTTTCCTTTGGCCTGCAGGGTACAGCAGAAGACGAGGCGGCGGGCGCACTGGGCGATGTTTACGAAGCCGCCGACTCCGGCGAAGCGGTCGGCGAAACTGGCGACATTGACGCTGCCCTGGGCATCGATTTCGACGGCGCCGAGAACGCCGATGTCGAGGCCGCCTCCGTCGTAATAGTCGAACTGGGAAGGCTGGTCGATGATGGCCTCGGGGAAGTGGCTGCAGCCGAAGCTGAGGCCGGAGGCGGGGACGCCGCCGGTGGGGCCGCTCTCGACGGTGAGGGTGAACTCGTGGAGGCGACCGGTTTCGGCGGCGACCATGGCGACGGCTTCGGGGAGGCCGATGCCGAGATTGACGATGTCTCCTTTGCGCACCTCCTGGAGGGCGCGTGCGCCGATGCGTTTGCGATCGGACTCGGGCATGACGGGGAGAGTGAAGGAGCCGTCGCTGGTGACGACGAAGTCCTCAATAAAAGCTTCGCCGAAAGTCTGATCGTGATGGAGGCCGCCGGAGGTGACGATGTAGTCCACGAGGAGGCCGGGGACGCGGACGGATTTGGGATCTGGGATCTGATCGACGACGGACTCGACCTGGGCGATGACGATGCCTCCGTGGTTTTTGGCGGCCTGAGCCATGGGGAGGAGCTCGCTGATGATGCCCTCGCACTCCATGCTGAGATTTCCGCGAGGGTCGGCGTAGGTGGCGCGGATGAGGGCGACGTGGATGGGGATGGGCTTGTAGCGGAGCCAGGTGTCGCCATCGAGCTGGACGCGCTCGACGAGGGGTTCGGTGGTGCGTGCATTGAGCATGCCGCCGCCGTGGATGGGATCGATGAAGGTATGGAGCCCTACCTTGGTGAAGAGGCCGGGGCGTTTGGCGGCGATCTCGCGGGTGAGGACGGAGAGGACTCCCTGGGGGAGATTGTAGGCCTCGACTTTGTTGGCGAGGGCGAGTGTGCCGAGCTTTGGCGCGAGATTCCAGTGGCCGCCGACGATGCGCCGGAGCATGCCTGCGTGGGCGAGGTGATTGAGGCCGCGCTCGCCGCGGTCTCCCTGGCCTGCGCAGTAGTAGAGGGTGAGATCGGTGGGCGTGCCGGTCTGGAGGAAGCGGCGCTCAAGCGCGAGGGTGAGGAGCTCGGGGTGGCCGGAGCCGACGAAGCCGCTGATGGTGATGGTGGAGCCGCTGGGAATGGCGGCGATGGCTTCGTCAGCGCTGGCGAGGATGGCGGGTGCGCGCATGTTTCAGTGGCTGCGGAGGCTGGGGGGGACCGGATTTAACACCGCGAGAGATTAGAAGACCGCAGAGATGAGGTTTTCATTCTGGGGTGGGTGATGAGGATGTGCTGGGGGGGCGGAGGTTGCACCGCAGAGATTGGAAAAACGCAGAGATGGGGTGAGGGGCGCCGGGAAGAGGAAGAGGAAGAGGAAGAGGAAGAGGAAGAGGAAGAGGAAGAGGAAGATTGGCGGGGGATCAGCCGCGCCAGCCGCCGTTGATTTCGATGGTCTGGCCGGTGACGTAGGATGCGAGGGGGGAGCAGAGGAAGAGGACGACATTGGCGACTTCCTCGGTGGTGCCGAAGCGGGCGAGGGGGACGTTTTTGAGCATCTCGGCACGGACGGCTTCGGGGATGGTGGCGGCCATGGAGGTGTCGATGACGCCGGGGGCGATGGCGTTGGCGCGGATATGCTTGCGGGCGGCCTCGCGGCTGAGGACGCGCATCATGGCCTGGACGCCGGACTTGGCGGCGGCGTAGTTGGCCTGGCCGAAGAAGCCCTGGATGGCGGCGATGCTGCCAAAGCTGACGATGGCGCCGTGGTCGCGCATGATTTCGAGGGCGAATTTGCAGCAGTAGAAGACGCCGGAGAGATTGACATCGATGACGGCATCCCATTCATCGAGGCCCATCTTGGCGATGGTGCGGTCTTTGATGATGGCGGCGTTGTTGACGAGGTAGTCGAGGCCGCCATGGCGGGCCTGGATCTCTCCCATCATGGCCTGGACTTGATCGGGCTGGGAGACATCTGCAGGCATGACGCAGGCGCTGTCTGTGCGGAGGAGATTGAGCTCGCCGGCGAGGGCCTGTGCGTCTGCGGTGGTGCCGGGAGTGCCGAGGTGATTGAGGACGACGGTGGCGCCTGCGCGATGGAAGGTGCGGGCCACCTGGGAGCCGATGCCCTGAGATGCGCCGGTGATGAGGGCGACTTTTCCTTTAAGGTCGATGGAAATCATGGTGTGGTTTTATGAGACGGTGCGCGGCACATCAAGCTTTCCTCCACACTGAGGATCATTTGCCACGCCGGGGAGCCTGTGGCATAGGCCGGGATGGTCAAAAAACTCCTCCACACCCGCTACCGGGTGAACGATCTCGAAAAAACGATCAACTTCTACACCCAGGTGCTGGGGCTGAAGGAGGTGCGCAGGCACAAGTCGCCACGTGGGTCTGAGCTGGTGTTTCTGCAGACACCGAACAGCGACGAGCTGATCGAGATCTGCAGTTATCCGGCGAGCGGAGCGGTGACGTTTTGCAGCGACCTGACGCATCTGGCGTTTGAGGTGGAGAGCATCGAGGAATTTGCCAAGCATGCGGCGGCGCTGGGGTATCCGCTTTCGGATGGACCCACGCCGAGCTCGAGCGGGGTGTTTGCGTTTATTGACGCGCCAGAGGGGTATGAGATAGAACTGATCGAATACCGCAAATAAATCCGTATTATTCGCCTCATGGACTTTGACTGGATCGGCGCCGCCTTTGACCTCTCCAAGCTGCCTCCCAAGGACATTGAGGAGTCGTTTGAGGACCCGTTTTCCATCAAGCTGCTGCCGGACGGGCAGCATGAGAGCGCGGAAGCCCGGTACTACAACCTGGGCAAGTCGCTGCAGGGGAAGCCGGTGTTCAGCGTGTTCTGGACGGACGGCAAGCACTACCGGGTGATCTTTGCGCGCGTGATGTCGCCCTCCGAGCATGATTTCTTTGAACGCAAGAAGGCGGAAGACCTTTGATTTTCACCCAGACCCGACATGGAAACCGCACCTGCAGACCTGAAGCTCATCAAAGCGTGGAGAGACGTGCCCGTCTTTGAATCCGACGAGGCGGAAGGGAAATTCTGGGGGGCGCACCAGCTGGATGCGCGGCTGATGCAGTCCTCGATTCACCGCACGGATGTGAGGGAGTCGACGACGATCACGCTGAGGTTTGACCCGAGGATGCTGAGCCGGATCAAGCGTGTGGCGCGGCGGCGGTACCTGAACTACCAGAGCATGATCAAGCAGTGGCTGAGCGAGCGGATGGAGCAGGAGCTGAAGGAGGAGTAAGTGCTGAGGCGACCTGAGTGATGTGAGGCAGGTGTGCGGGTGGCGGTGGTTCTGTGTCACCGCTACGCGGTTCCACGGGAGAGAACGATGTACGGGACGCTTACCGTGGGTTGGCACCCACGGCTATTGTTGTGGCAGCCCTACGGGCTTTAGGAGGCCGGTGAAGAGGCTGCGGTGAATGATGCGGCCAGAGGCTTTTTTGGGAGCAGGCTTTCAACGCGAATGGCTGAGAATATCCGCGAATTTTCACGAATGATTCCGGAGCGGACAGTGGTGCGCCTTTTGAAAGGCGTGTGCTGAAACAGCCGTTTTTTAGATGGAGTCCTTGAGGGCGGCGGAGGGGACAAAGCGGACGGTTTTGGAGGCCTTGATCTCGACGGGGACCTTGGTCTTGGGATTGCGCCCCATGCGGGCTTTGCGTTCGACGGGCTTGAAGGTGCCGAAGCCGATGAGCTGAACGGGCTCTTTTTTCAAGCCACCGGCGATGGCCTGGAGGACGGCGTCGAGGGCTTCTGCGGCGGCGCGCTTTGAGGTGTCTCCACCGAGGATTTCCTGAACTGCGTCGATGAGCTGAGCTTTGTTCATGGGCGTGAGAGATTCGTTGTTGGATTGAAGGTGAGTCCGTTCCAGAATGAATGCGGCGCGGCGTTGTTTATGGCGCTGGCCGCCTAATTTCACAATCATAAAATCTACCGACCCGCCATGGAGCCACTAAAGAAATTCTTGCTTCCTGAATCAGAGCCGTCTGTGGCCGCCGATGCCTTCATCGCCCAAGGGGCGGTGGTGCTGGGGGCGGTGGAGCTGAGTGAGCAGTCGAGCGTGTGGTATGGATCGGTGCTGAGGGGGGACATCAACCGGATCGTGGTGGGGCCGCAGAGCAATGTGCAGGATGGCAGCGTGCTGCATGTGAGCGACGACTGCGCCTGCGTGCTGGGAGAGCGGGTGACGGTGGGACACCGCGCGGTGGTGCATGCGTGCACGGTGGGAGACGAGGTGCTGGTGGGCATGGGGGCCATCATCCTGGATGGCGCGCAGGTGGGGGCGCGCAGCATCATCGCCGCCGGGGCGCTGGTGACGAAAGGCACGGTGATACCGGAGGGATCTCTGGTGATCGGGTCTCCGGCGCGGGTGGTGCGAGTGCTTTCCCCGGAAGAGCAGCGGGCGAATGCGAAGCTGGCGCTGAAGTATGTGGAGGTGTCGAGAAGGTATCTGGCGATGGGGCTGGGGGCAGGGGTGGTGAAGATCGCCAGTGCAGGAGAGGCATAGAAAAACGCACCCTGCGTGTTGCCAGCAGGCGCGGGCGGCTTTTAATAGGAGTGAATGAACAAGGATGTCATTGAAGTGCAGGTGCGTGCGGTGCTGCCGCTGGAGGGCAGCTTTGCCGTATTCCTGGGGAATGAAGAGAAGGTCTTCGTCATCTACATCGATGAGTCCGTGGGCACGGCGATCTCCATGTTTATGCGAGGGGTTTCCAAGGAGAGGCCGCTGACGCATGATCTGGTGGGGCATCTGCTGCTGGCGTTTGGCGCCAAGGTGGAGCGCGTGGTGATCAACAACATCAACGGCAGCGTGTTTCATGCACGGCTGATCATCTCCGCCGAGAATGAACTGCACACGACGCGCAAGGTGATCGAGCTGGATGCGCGGCCGAGCGACAGCATCGCGATGGCGGTGCAGCAGGGGGCGCCGATTTTTGTGGCCAAGTCCGTGTGGGATTCGGTCGAAGATGTGAGTGAAACGCTGGCCCAGATCGAGAAGAAGGGGCTGCAAGCGCAGCAGGAGGCCGAGGCTTCCTCGGAAGAAGAGGGAGGGGACGATGATGATGACGAAATCGATGAATTCAGTGATGAAGACATCGACACGATTGCCGGAATTGAGCCCGAGGAGAAGGGGGATGACGAGTACGATGATGGCTTCGGCGGAGATGATGACGACGAGGAAGGCGAGGAGTGGAAAAAGGCGGATGGGTAGCTGGATGCTGCAACATGCGCGAACACCTTTTCTGCTGCGGAGAGGCGGAGAAACGCTGCTGGTGAAAACTGCGTGCGAAGACGGCGCTGGGTTTGCTTCCCAGGATGATATGCGGCAACCCAAGGTTGCCTCGCTCAGGCTCGGCTAACCCTGGGCTCAACTACACAGCCCCTTTGGGGTTGGTGCGAAGAAGGGGGCTTGCGACAAAAGAGAGACCTGTGTTCAACTGAATGTGGCATCATCTTTGGATGATACTATTGAGTCTTGCGCAATAGGCTGACGCGAATGAAGCGCATGTGCATGCTTGAGCCAAGGCGGGGGTGTGGCGGAGACACAGGATGCCTGTTGCGGTGTGGCGGGAGGACGCTGCTGGGGCACGCGGTGTGTGAAGAGAGCGCTGGGTTTGCTGCCCTGCTGGTGGTGCAGATACCCAGGGCGGCGCTCGCCTAGGCTCGCTTGCCCTGGGCTTCGCTAGGCCGCACCTTTGGTGCTAAAACCTGCAGGCAAGGCCGATGCCAACCCGGCTTAATCGGGTGCCTCGTCAGTCTATAATGCAATTCTCAATAAAAGCCTTTCACCGACCTGTCAGGGCGGCGCGGAGCTGGAGGGCTTCGCCGTAGCCGGGGGCGATGAGGAGGGCGCGGTCGAGGGCGGCGATGGCTTCCTGGCGGCGGTTGTGCTGGGCGAGGATGGTGGCGCGGGCGTAGGGGATGCCGGGGTCGCGGGGATTGGCGAGCTCTCCGCGCTGGAGGGCATCGAGTGCGCCGGGGATGTCTCCCTGGCTGTTTTTGGCGAGGCCGAGATTGTACCAAGCGCGTGAGAGGCCGGGGTCGAGACGGGTGGCCTCCTGCAACGAGTGGATGACGGCGGGCATGTCGCCGGATTCGCTAAGGGCGAGGCCGAGCTCGTAGTGGTACTCGGCGTGATTGGGGGCGAGTTTGATGGTGTCCCTCAGTTTGCCGATGGCGAGCTGGATCTGGCCGGTGGAGCTGTACATGAGGGCCAGATCGTGGTGGAAGGGCGGGGAATTGGGATCCCAGCGGATGGCGGTTTCCATGTGCTGGATGGCGGAGGAGACATTGCGCCGGGCGTGCTCAAACTGGGCGAGCTGCATCTGGCCGCTGGGCTGGTCGGCATTCCAAGCGAGCATGTGCTGGAGGTCCTGACCTGCGGCGGAGTCGAGGTGCAGGGTTTCGCGGAGGGCCCAGGCGGCGGTGACGCGCACGCCGCGTACTTTGTCGTTCAGGAGAGGCTCGACGGCTTTGCGGACGGAGCCTTCCTGCAACATGGGCTCGAGGGTGCGAACGGCGCTTTCGCGCACGAGCGGGTGGGTGTGCTGGAGCTGGGCCAGCACGGCAGTCTGGACTGACGGCTGGTCGATCCAGCGATCCAGCAGCAGGGTGGCGCTGGCTTTCCAGTGGGGGATTTCATCGCTGCCGAGCAAGTCCACGAGGCCATCGCGGGCTTCGTCATTCCCCTGACGTGCCTTGGCGATGAGAGTGGAGCGGGTGCGGGTCCTGCGGTCCATCTTTGGACCCCACCATTTCTGCGTGGCCTCTAGAGCCCAGTCGGTGGATTTGTCGGTGTGGCATTTGTTGCAGGCGTTGGGGATGTTGAACTGCTTGGTGAGCAGCGGGTCTGGGATGGTGAAGCCGTGGTCATGGCGCGGGTGGCGCTGCATGTACACGGTCTGGGGCATGTGGCAGTTCACGCACTGGTTTCCGGTGCTGGCGGTCTGATGGAAGCTGTGAGCCTCCGGCATGATGGGGGGGGCGTTTGGAAAACCGCCCGGGGTGTGGCAGCGCATGCAGAGCTGGTTTCCTGGCAGGATGGTCTTCATGCTATGCATGTCATGGCAGTCCATGCAGCGCACGCCGGCATTGTGCATGCGGCTGCTGAGGAAGCTGCTGAACTCGTAGTTTTCATCCCGGATCTGACCGTCTGGGAAGAAGGTGTCTGACTGATCGGTGATGGTGAGATGGTAGTGGTCCCAGAAGGATTCGCCGGGGACGAAGTCGCCGGTGATCTCGCCACGGCGGGCGTGGCAGCCAGCGCAGTTGTCGATGTGCTGGTCGCGGGTCCATTTGGTGAGCGTGGGATCTCCTTTGGCGCCGCGGTGTTCGTGCTGCCAGGTGTTGTGGGCTTTCATGGGGCCGTGGCAGGCTTCGCAGCTCACAGACATCTCGGCCATGGTGGTGTGGTAGCCGTCGGTTTTGGCGTCGTAGTTTTTCCGCAGGCGGGTGTTGTGGCAGGTGGCGCACATCTGGTTCCAGACCATGCCGCGACCGGTCCAGTGGCCCCACTCGCCGGGCTTGCGGTCTTCGTGGCCATAAACATTGAACCACTCGTTTTTGTGCGGGTCGAGGCAGGCTTCCATGGCCTGGAGGCGGCCGTTTCCACCGTCCACGAGGAACTGGCGCAGCGGATCGTGGCCGATGACGCGCTCCACACGATAGGGGGCGACCTTGTTTTCGAAGCCGAGGGCGACGAGCTCGTAGTCGGAGCCGTTTTTGCGCGTCTCGGTGGTCTGGGTGCCGTGCTGGAAGGTGCGGGTGGGGACGAAGGCCGGGTCGTCGAGCTTTGAGTCTGGTTTGCGTTCAGCGAGGCCGTGATGAGAGCCCTGCCATTTGGCGAACTGATCAGCGTGGCATTCGCGGCAGCTCTGGGACCCGGCGTATTGGGCGAATACGGCTTTCTCCTCCGGCATGGCATAAGGTTCCGCCTTGGCCAAAGAGATGGTGACCGGAGTGACCGGGAGCTGGGTGTATTTCTTCTGAGGCCAGAGCGCCCAGGCGATGAGAGCCACCACCGCCGCGCCCAAACCGCCTATCCACATGCCAGCCTTCCACGAGGACTCGGGTGGCTGGGAGGAGGGCGGGGTGTGTTTCTTCATGCGTGCGCCAGACTAGGCGGACGCGATAACGCTGCAAGGCGAGGCGAAGAATCAGAAATCCAGATAGATCTCAGCGCGGCGGTTGTGGCTGCGGCCTTCGGGGTCGTCCGTGCCGTCGGACTTTTTGTTGGGGCTGAGAGGCTGAGCCTTGCCGAGGCCGGTGGTTTCCACCTGATCTGCGGGCACGCCGAGGGCGGCGAGCTGCCTTTTAACCGCCTCGGCGCGATCCCGAGAGAGGCGGATGTTGTAGTCGTCCTCGCCTTTTTCGTCGGTGTGGCCGGCGATGCGGAGTTTTTTGGAGGGGTCCGCCTTCATGAGGGCGGAGATGACTTCGAGCTGCTTGAGGGCGCGAGGGTGAAGTTCGGCGCGGTCGTATTCAAAGTAGAGGGCGAGGGATTCGCCGCCCTTGGGGTTCTTGACGATGGGGGTGTAGGGCACGCCGAGCTTGGAGGCGCTTTTGGCAAAGGAGCCGAGGATGTCCGAGAGGTTGAGTCCGGCGACTTTCCAGGGCTGGGCGATGTCGGCGCGCTTGAGCTCCACGCCGAACTCGGTGTTCTGCTGGAGAGACTCCGACTGAACCTGGGCAATGACCCAGGAGACCTCGGGATTGGCGATGGTGACGATGAGCGGCTTGGCGGGGTTGAGGTTGTACTGGCCTTCCTCAAAGACGATGCAGAGACCGACGAGGCGCTCGGCGGGGACTTTCTTCTCGTCAACATAGGCGCGAGCGGCGGTGAAGTCGTGCTTGAGCAGGTGGCGGACGAAGTCGCTGGCAAAGGCGAGAGCGTCGGTGCCGTCGTCCACGCCGAAGATCGGCTTGGCGGGAACTGCAGCCGGGGCGGAGGGATTGGCGGCCGGGACGGCAGGCATGGGGGCTGCGGCGACGGCGCTGCTCATGGCCTTGGGAAGAGTGGCCTTGGCGACCTTCCAGCCCATGTGCTCGTCGCGCTCGAGATCGAGCTGGATGCGCACGGTTTCCTGGGAACCGGGCATGACAAAGGGCAGGGCGATACGGGTACGGTCCTCAACGAGGCCGAGGAGTTCGGCCTGATCCTCGCCAGCGGGCTTGTAGCCCATGGAGGCAAGCTTTTCGAAGAGCTTGGCGGCAGAGTCAGACTGCTCTGAGTCCGCAGTGGCGGCCAGTTTGCCGGCGGTGGCGAAATCTCCCGTGGAGAGGCTGCGCATGAGCTGCCGGCCCAGATCCAGAGGGCGGGCAAAAGCGAAGGCGGGGGCGGCGGGCTTGGGCGGGGCAGGTGGAGGGGCTGCCGGGGCGGGGGTGGCAGGAGCAGGCGCAGCCTTGTCTGTGGCTGGTGCCGTCTTGGCGGCAGCCACGGCGGCGGTTTTTTCAGCCGCTTTTGAGGAGGCCTCCTTCTGAGCCTCCATCTTCTTTTTGGTAAACAGGAAGAAGATGGCGGTGCTGAGCGCGAGGGCGGCAACGACAATGATGACAGGCACGATACTGCCGCCGAGAACGGCGCGGACAGAGTGGGAGCGGGGCGGGAAATGCATGGCCGGGAGGAAGCTGTCCTGTGACAGCATTTAAGATGCCACCACGGGGGGTGATGAATCAAGGGCTAATATGCCGTGACTCAGCCTCTTCAGCGCTTCTCCTCGGTGCCGCTGGTGGTCTGGCCGGAGCGCATCTTGGCCTTGAGGCGGGACCAGAAATCATCATCCGACTTGGAGTCGTCTTTGGAGGAATCTGAATTACCCTTGAAGGAGGGGATGTCCACGCTGGCGGTGCGCGCACCGTCACTGCCCACATCAGCCAAAGCACGACCGTAGGGGGCGAAATTGTTCACCGGCATGTCGTATTTCTGCATGCTGGAGGGCAGGACGCGGCGGGCATTGATGAAGGCCGTGGGGCTGTAGTAATTTGAAGAATCCCGGGCGAACTGGGAGCGGTTCATGCCGATGTGGAGGTTTTTCCGCACCTCAAAGTGGAGGTGAACGGGGTACATGCCGTTGTTTCCCCCCATGGTGCCGACGAGCTGCCCTTTCTCGACAAGCTGGTGGAGCTTGACCTTGCGCTCGTGGAGGTGGGCGTAGAGGGAGTCCACCATGGCGACCTTGCCGTCGGACTCGCGGAAGATGTGGCGTACCAAGATGCAGTTTCCCCAGCCGACGCCGATGTTTTCAGAGAAAATCACGACACCGCGCCCCATGGCGTAGATGGGCTCTCCGAGGTCGGTATCTCCACCGCCGCGTCCATTCCAGTCCTCGCCGAGGTGGCCGTTGGGCCAGTAACCTCGGGCTTTGTAGAAGCCGTCGGCGTCAGGTTTGCCCACTGGGAAGTCGAAACCATCCGCCAGCCGGACCCGGATCGTGGAGCCCGCCTGGGCGGCGGCATCGGCGACCAGGCACATCAAGGCGCAGGCACAAAGAAGGACGGGCCACCAGCAGGAAGGGCGGTCTGGCAATGTGGTTGGGATGGAATGAGCACTGGCTGGCATGCCGAGGGGGGAAGTGAGACTAGTCGAAATCGTGGCAAAGGCCAGCCTGAAAACCACCACCGCGGAGAGATTGGCGGAGTGTGACAAAATTATCAGGTTCTATGGACTGACTAAAGCGCAGTGGGCTTGCAAACTGTGCCGCCCACCTGTTTGTTGTTCACAGCCCCTTTCCAACACTGCTCATAACCATGTTGCCTGATGGAACTGGGCTGGCAGCCCGTCTCACTCCCGTCTCTAACACTCCCCCCAAAACTTAGCCATGCCCGACTGGCTCGCGATCATTCTCCTCGGCATCATTGAAGGTGTCACCGAATTCCTGCCCATCTCCTCCACCGGGCACCTGCTGATACCGCAAAACCTGCACTGGCTGCCGCAGAAGAGCGACCTTTTTAACGTGGTGATCCAGAGCGGGGCGGTGCTGGCTGTGCTGGCGGTTTTCACCCAGCGGCTGAAGCATCTGGCAAGCACCCTGGGGGATCCCTCCACGAGGTCCTATCTGGCCAAGCTGTTTGTGTCCTTCTTCATCACTGCGGTGGGGGGGCTGGTGATCAAAAAGCTGAACATCAAGCTGCCGGAAACGGTCCCGCCGGTGGCGTGGGCGACCCTGATCGGGGGCTTCATCATCCTGGTGCTGGAGTTTCTGCACAAAGACAAGAAGGGGACGGCGGAGATCACCTGGACGGTGGTGGTGGCGGTGGCGCTGGCGCAGCTGCTGGCGGCAGTGTTTCCGGGCACGTCCCGCTCCGGGGCGAGCATCCTGATGGCGCTGGCCTTTGGCGTCTCCCGTCCGGCGGCGACGGAGTTTTCCTTTTTGCTGGGTATTCCCACGCTGATGGCCGCGGGTGCCTTCAAAGTGCTGTCCGCCCTCAAGGATGGCGAGGCCGGGGGTGAAGACTGGGCGATGGTGGCGCTGGGGACGGTGGTGGCCGCCGTGTCCGCCTTCATCGTGGTGAAGTGGCTGATCCGTTTTGTGCAGGGGCATACGTTCAACGGCTTTGCCTGGTACCGCATCGCGCTCGGTGGCGCGCTGCTGGTCTGGGTTTACAACGGGGGAGGGCACTGAGCATGTTTGCCATTGCCAGAGGGTGGTTTCGCCGTTCGGTTTTCAAAACCATCCGTTTCCTCAAGCACCCGCGGAAGCTGAGGCAGAGCCCGGCGATGCGGTGGTTTGCCCGTCATTTCCTGGACAAACGGGTGTGGAAGCCGACGCAGCACACGCTCTCCGGCGGCATGGCGGTGGGGATGTTTGTGACGCTGCAGCTGCTGCCGATCCAGATGCCGACAGCGACTATTCTAGCCGCCATCTTCCGGGTGAACATCCCTATTGCCATCGCGCTGTGCTGGGTGAGCAACCCTGCCACGGTACCGTTCATGGCCTGGCTGGAATACGCCATCGGCAAATGGGTTTTGGGCCTGCACACTGCTGTCCCCACCTCGTCTTTGCATATGCCAGCATCGATAGCCGATGCGTGGACCATGCTCAAGGAGCATGGTCCGGTGATGCTGATCGGCGGGACCATCCTCGGTGCGGTGGTGGCGCTGCTGAGCTACATCATCACGTGGGGATGCTGGGAGGTGGGATTGCGCATGGAGATGGCAAAGAAACTGCGTGAGGCCAAGGCGGCGGCTGTTTGAGCCCGGCAGAGAGCGGGGAATGTCTTTTTTGCGCTGCTTCAGGTGCGAAAAACCTTGTTCCCGCGCACGCTTTGCGTTCTCATCCGGCCTGACGCACAATCACCCATGACCGAAGCTGAACGCAGGATCATCGCCGCTCAAGGATACGTGGAGCTGGGGCTCTATGACGAGGCCCAGGCGGAGCTGGCGCCGCTGCCGGAGGGGATGCACAACCGGGTGGATGTGATCGAGATCCTGCTGCTGTGCCTGATGGGGGCGCACCGCTGGGAGGAGGCGCTGGCGCTGGCGACCAAGCTCTGCGCCCAGGAGCCGATGGAGCCGGGTGGATACATCCATGCGGCCTTCTGCCTGCACGAGCTGCACCGAACTGCGGAGGCTGTGGATGTGCTGTCGCGTGGTCCTGCGACGCTGCGGGCCAAGCCAGTGTACTACTACAACATGGGCTGCTACCATGCGTGCCTGGGGCAGCTGGACAAATCTCTGGTGTATCTGAAACGTGCCTTTGAAATGGACGGTGAACTGCGGCAGCACGCCAAAAAGGACCGAGACCTCGACTGCCTACGTGCGCAACTGGAGTCCCACCACGCATGAGCGCCCCTGCCAGCCCCGCCAATCTGCAGGCCGTCCGAGAGTGGTATGAGGAAAGCTTTCGCACGCGCTGGGAGATGGGGGCGTCTGTGTCCATCTGGCAGCATGGCCAGGAAGTGCTGAGCCTGGCGCATGGGCACCGTGACCGGGCGCGGACCCGAGAGTGGGACCAGGACACACTGGTGCCAGTGTGGTCTGCCACCAAGGGGCCGGCGGCGGTGTGCTGCCTGCTGGCGCTGGAGGAGGCGGGCATACCGCTGGAGTGTCCGGTGGCGGAAGTGTGGCCGGAGTTTGTCGGCGGAGGGAAGGCGAATGTGGCTTTTGTGCATCTGCTGACCCACACCGCCGGGCTGTGTGCGCTGGATGAGCGTGCGCCGATTTACAACTACGATGCGGTGATCGAGGCGCTGGAGCGCCAGCACCCGCTGTGGGAGCCAGGGACCCGGCAGGGATACCACGCACGGACTTTTGGCTTTTTGATGGATGAGATCGTGCGGCGTCTGACGGAGGCGGAGTCTCTGGGGGAATATTTCAGAGAGGTGTTTGGCAGCCAGATGGGGCTGGATTTCTGGATTGGCCTGCCGAGCGCGCAGTGGGACCGGGTCTCGCCGGTGTATCCCGGGAAGATCAGCATCGCCAACGGGGACCAGCCATTCATCAAAGCCTTCAATACGGGAGGCACGCTGACGCAGCGGACTTTCACCTCGCCGATCGGGCTGAATGCGATCAGCGACTTTAACCAGAGCGAGATGTGGGCGCGTGGCTATGCGAGCATGGGCGGCGTGGGCAATGCGCGTGGGCTGGCCAAATTTTACGCGATGCTGGCGCAGGGCGGATACTGGAACGGGACGCAGATCGTGCCGGAGAAAGTGGTGCACCATCTCGAACAGACGCTGACGCAGGAGAATGATGCGGTGCTGCTTACGCCGATCGCTTTTTCAACGGGGATGATGCAGGACCCTTTGAATGAGGACCCGGAGTCTGACGGGGGCAAGCTGAGGCAGCTGTATGGGCCGAGCCGACTGGCGTTTGGGCATCCGGGGGCAGGTGGCAGCCTGGCTTTTGCCGATCCGGAAAACGGCATCAGCTTTGCCTACACGATGAATCAGATGGAGGTGGGGGCGCTGCCTGGGGAGCGTGTGCTGGGGCTGGTGCGGGCGCTGTATGCGTGAGTGCAGGCTGGCATTTGTGCGCGATGAAAGCGCCTTTTGCAGGCAGGAGTGCCTGCATCACTTTGATTCTGCATCGATGTCGTGTTTGCCCTCCTGAACGAGGATGGGCTTCATGGTGCTGGCGGTGATTTTGTTGGCTTTTACGATCTGGGATTCGCCGGAGATGATGATGCCGTTTTTGCCGGACGCGGTGATTTCGTTTTGGGCCACTGTGTTGCCTTTGGTGCCGGTGGCGATCTGGACGGCATTGCCGCGGGTGTGATCGAAGGCGTTTTGCACGATGAGGTTTCCTTCGTTCAGTCCGGGCTGCTTGCACCAGCGCCAGAGATTGATGCCGGTGGAGCATTCGCGGAATTCATTGCCCGCGACGAGGCAGTGGCTGGCGTCATTGAGCTCAACGCCGATGTGACAGCGGGCGATGTGACAGTGTGTGACTGTGGACTTGATGGTGAAGTGATCCAGATCGACAGCTTCGTCTGAGGTATCGCGGATGGTGCAGTCGTCGATCTCGGCGCTCTCCACGGAATAAAGGGCGATGCCGCGTCCGTGGCAGTTCTGGATGAAGCAGCGGGAGATGTGCAGCTTTTTGACCTGGGGGCCGGTGGGGCCTTTTTCATAGCTGTAGGCTCCGGTGGCCAGGACGGCACAGAGCTGGGTGTGGCCGCGGATGTGGGGATCTCCCTCCACACGGCCGCCGTCGAGTGTGAGCTTTTCGATTAGTACGTCTTCGCTCGTGCCGCTGATATTGATGATGTTTGGCGCGTCCTCATGGCGGATGAGAGTGCCATCGGGGACGGGGAACTTCAGCGGGGCATCGAGCTCGATGAGCTCTCCGGCTGTCGATTTGACCTTGGCAAGATGGTATGGGCGGGGCTTTTTGGTGAAGCTGTCCACCTCGCCATCGGCCTCGATTTTCAGGCGCATGCCGGGACGGAAGCCCTGCTGGGTTTTGACCGGGATGGAGGTGGCACCTGCCTCGGTGGTGCGTGCTGCCAGGGCGTAGGCTACGGGGGGAAGCTTCAGGATGGTGCCCTCGGCATCGAGGCCGACGATGCGGAGTTTTTTGGCGTCCTTGATCATGAGGCCGTGCTCGATGAGATGGATGCCCGGAGGGATGACGACCTCGCCGCCGCCTGCTTTGATGGCTTCATCAATGTAGCGCTGCAACTCCGCCTCCGGCAGCGCGTGGGCAGACTGGAGCAGGATGAAAAACAGGGCGAGCAGGACGGGAAATCGCATGGCTTAGGAAAGACGGTGCGAGAGGGGAGAAACTCGCTTTTTTCATCCGTTTTCATCGTCACCGGTCTGCCCATGAAGTTTCTCAACCGTCCTGGATTTTATCTGATTCTGCTGCTGATCGCCGCCATGCTGATGCTGACGCTGTGGATGCAGTGGAAGCTCGACTCGCTGCCGAAGCGGAAAGTGAAACAAGAAACGGCTCCCACGACCGTTTCTCATCCACCATGAAGCCGCTCGTCCTTCTGCTAGCCCTGGTGCTGACGCTCCAAGCAAACGCCCGCCAGCCCAACATCGTTTTCATATTGGCCGATGATCTGGGACCGGGGGATCTGGGGTGCTATGGGCAGAAGATCATCCGCACGCCGAACCTGGACCGGATGGCGGCGGAGGGGATGAAATTCACGCAGCACTACTGCGGCAATGCGGTGTGCGCGCCCTCGCGCTGCGTGCTGATGAGCGGACTGCACCCGGGGCATGCCTTTATCCGCGACAACCGCCAGGCGGATGATGCGAAAGGGCTGCCGAAGATGGGCAAGCCGGAGCATGAGGGGCAGTTTCCGATACCGGCGGACTCGGTGCTCATTCCGCAGGTGCTGAAGCCGCTGGGGTATGCGACGGGCGGCTTTGGCAAGTGGGGGCTGGGTGGGCCTGGCTCGACGGGAGAGCCGATGAAGCACGGTTTTGACCGGTGGTTTGGCTACAACTGCCAGGGAGTGGCGCACAATTTTTATCCGACGTACCTGTGGGACAATGACCGCACGATCGATCTGAAGAACCCGCCGTTTCCTGCTGCTGACAAGCTCAAGCCGGATGAGGATCCGATGAAGCCGGAGAGTTATGCGCGATTTAAAGGGACGGAGTACTCTGCGGATCTGATCGCGGAGCAGGCGCTGAAGTTTGCGCGGGACAATAAGGACAAGCCATTCTTTCTCTACTGGCCCACGACGGTGCCGCATGTGGCGCTGCAGGTGCCGGATGACTCGCTGCAGGAGTACCTCGGGAAGTTTGAAGATCCGCCGTATCCCGGTGGGAAGGGCTACCTGCCGCACTTCAAGCCGAAGGCGGCGTATGCGGCGATGATCACGAGAATGGACCGTGAGATCGGGAGGATGGTGGCGCTGATCTCTGAGCTGGGGCTGGATGAGGACACAATCTTTGTGTTTGTGAGCGACAACGGTCCGCTGACGGGCACGCACCAGGGACTGGCGGGGACGGACTGCGCCTTCTTCAACTCCAACGAAAGCCGCCGGGACGGCAAGGGAACGCTGTATGACGGGGGCTTTCGCTCTCCGTGCATCGTGCGGTGGAAGGGGAAGATCAAGGCGGGAAGCATGAGTGACCGCGTGACGGGATTTGAAGACTGGATGCCGACGCTGCTGGAGCTGGCAGGGGCGAAGACGGGCAAGACACCGAGGACGGATGGGATCAGCTTTGCGGGGACGCTGCTGGGGCAAAAGCAGGAGGAGAGGGAGTTTTTGTATCGTGAGTTTCCGAGCTATGGGGGGCAGCAGATGCTGCGGATGGGGGAGTGGAAGCTGGTGAGGCGGAATCTCACGGGGAAGGGCAAGGCCAAAGCTGCGGCGGTGACGGAGGAACTCTTTAACATCGCTCAGGACCCGGCGGAGACGAAGGACGTGGCGGCCGAACATGCGGACCTCGTGGTGAAGATGAAGGGGATCATGGCAGGGCAGCATACTGTCAGCATGGATTTTCCAATAAAGGCGTTGGACTAGAAAAATGAACAAGCGGGGAGCCTGGAGTGCCTGGGATGAAGGGTGTGTCCAGGCAGGTGAAAGGGTAAATCCAGGGTAGGGTTTCGAGATAATTCGAGTGGGGAGGATACTTGTTCTTGCTGAGCGATAGGCTTATATCTTAATTTTGTCTAAATAGAATTAAATATGACCTTTTGCCGGTGGACTATGCAAACTGCCAAACGCTCTGTTGCCTCCTTATGGGGAGGTGAGAAACGAAGCTTGAGTGCTTGTAGTGGATGGGCGGAATTTTGCCTGAGGGCCATGAGGTTTAGACGCCTCTGCGATGAGCGGTCATGGAAGCCGTTCATTGGCGTCGAACTGAGCTGATGCACTGCAGCGAGTGGCGTGGCCGGTGGCGACGTGTCTGCCGCTGATGGCGCCGGCCTGATTTGATTTAAGAAATTACCGACAACCACTTTTGCTTTTTTTTCATGAAAACCACTCCTGCCTCCCCCAGCAGCACGACTCGGAAATGCAGCGCCAAGAGATTCAGAAAGCCGATGGCTTTCCTGATGATGGCCCTGACTGGATTGTGGCAGGTGGCGCCGACGCTGCATGCGGCGACTTTGACCTGGGACACTACAGCGGGGGATGGCGGCACCATTACGGGAGGCAGCGGGACATGGACAAACGGGCTGGGCAACTGGAACACAGGAAGCGGCGACACCACCTGGAACAACACGACGCCGGATGCGGCGATCTTTGGCGGGACGGCGGGGACGGTGACGCTGGGTGGGGCAGTGACGGTGGGGAACATGGTCTTTAACTCCGGGTACACGATCGCGGGCGGGGGCAATGCGCTGACGCTTTCCAACTCGACGATCACGGCGAATGCGGCTGCGACGATCAGCGCGGCGCTGAGCGGGAGCACAGGACTGAGCAAGGACGGCACGGGGACGCTGACGCTTTCCGGGACGAACAGCTACACGGGAGTGACGACGATCACCGCCGGTGTGCTGAGCGTGACGAGCCTAGCCAACGGCGGGATCAGCAGCGGCATCGGGGCAGCAACGAATGTGGCGAGCAACCTGGTGCTGAATGGCGGGACATTGCAGTATAACAGCACCACGACCGCCAATACGGACCGCCTGTTCAGCGTGGGCACGGCGGGTGGGACGATCAGCATGCCTGTGGCTGGAACACTCAATCTAACGAACACTGGCAACATCGGATTCAACGGACAGACGGGCACGCGTACTTTGACGTTTGCCTTCAGCGACAGTCCCTCAAATGTCGGTACCATTGTGTTTTCCAGCGGGATCACTGACAATGGAGGCGCCACTTCTCTGGTGAAGGCAAATACATTTGGCATCCTGCGGCTGACCAGCAACAACAACACCTACACAGGCACGACGACGATCAACGGGGGCAGCATATCGATTGGCGTGGTGGGCGGCAGCACCGGGAGCATCGGCAGCGGAAACATCATCATTAACAACGGGGGGACATTGGTCTCATCGCGTTCCGGTGCGGTCAATCTTTCCCAGACGATCAGCGGGGGCGGCGGAGTGACCCTGAATGGGAACACACAACTCACCCTGAGCGGCACTAACACCTATACCGGCGTGACCACGATTCTGGGCAATGGAGGGGTGGTGATCGTGAGTGATATTGAAAATGGAGGAGTGGCCAGCAGCATCGGGGCATCGAGTTCCGCAGCAGGCAATTTGTCCATCACGAACTTGAGCACGTTGCGCTACACGGGAGCAGGAGCGACGACCGACCGTCTTTTTTCAGTTCCAACCGGGACGCCAAATCCAGTAGGAACCATTGAAGCCTCTGGCTCTGGAGCGCTGGTTTTTACGAATGCTGGGGCCGTGGGGTTTGGCGGTTCGACCGGGGCGAGAACACTGGTTTTGAGCGGGACCAATACGCAGGACAACACGATGACGCCGGTGATCGGAGACAACTCGGGGGCGACAGCGCTGACCAAGTCCGGAACGGGAACATGGGTGGTGGCCGGAGCCAACAGCTACACGGGAGTGACGACTGTGTCCGGCGGAGTGATGAGCGTCTCCAGCCTGGCCAATGGAGGGAGCAACAGCAACATCGGCGCATCGACCAACGCCGCGACCAACGTGGTGCTGAATGGCGGCACCCTGCAATATAGAGGGGCTGCGGTGAGCACGGACCGCTTGTTCAGCGTGGGGACGAGCGGCGGCACGCTGGATGCCTCTGGCACAGGGGCGGTGAATTTTACCAATACGGGAAGCATGGGATTTAACAGCCAGACCGGGACGCGCACGCTGACGCTGACAGGGACGAACACGGGGGCCAACACAATGGCAGCGGTGATCGGTGATAACAGTGGAGCCACCGCGCTGACGAAGTCTGGTGCCGGCACGTGGGTGCTGACGGGGGCCAATACCTACAGCGGTGTGACGACGGTGAGCGGTGGTGTCTTGCAGATCGGGAACGGTGGAACCAGTGGTGCGCTGGGCGGCGGGAGCGTGACGGACAATGCCAGCCTGGCTTTCAACCGCTCTGATGCAGTGACGGTGTCCAATGTCATCAGCGGCACGGGCTCTGTGGTGCAGGCCGGCGCGGGTACGACAACGCTGAGCGGTGCCAATTCCTATTCGGGAGCGACGGTCATCAATGCGGGGGTATTGAATGTCACATCCCTTGCCAATGGCGGGAGCAGCAGCAACATCGGGGCGTCATCAAGCGCGGCGAGCAATCTGGTGCTGAATGGAGGGACGCTGAAATACTCGCCGGGTGCGGGATCGGCGGTGAGCACGGACCGGCTATTCAGTGTGGGAACGAGCGGAGGCACCATTGATGCATCGGGCGGCTTCAACATCAACTTCACCAACACGGGAGCGATGGGGTTTAACGACCAGAGCGGCACACGAACGCTGACGCTAACTGGCAACAATGCGAACAACAACACGCTGGCGGTGGTGATTGGTGACAACGGTGGCGCGACTTCAGTGACGAAGGCAGGAGGTGGCATCTGGGTATTAAGCGGGGCGAACACCTACACCGGCGCGACCACGATGACCGGCACGGGGGTGCTGAAGGCCAGCACTCTGGCGAACGGGGGAGTGGCCAGCAGCATCGGCGCCTCGAGCAATGACGCGAGCAACCTGGTGCTCAACGGCGGCACATTCATGTACACAGGCGGGACGGTGAGTACGGACCGGCTTTTCAGCGTGGGGACTTCCGGAGCGACATTGAATGTGTTTGGCAGCGGTGCGATCACTTTCACCAACACGGGAAGCATGGGGTTCAACGGGCAGAGCGGCGCTCGTACCCTCACGCTGGCCAATGCCAGCGGCGGCACGAGCACGATTGCGGCAGTGATCGGGGACAATGGCGGGCCGACATCGGTCACGAAGATCAATGCGGGCATCTGGGCTCTGACAGGGGCGAACACTTACACCGGGGTGACCACTATTGGAGGGCCTGCCGGGGTCACCTTCCTGGCTGTGACTAATCTGGCTGATGGCGGGGTGGCCAGCAACATCGGTGCTTCGAGCAATGCCGCGACGAATCTTGTCCTCAACGGGGGCACGCTGCAATACACGGGGGCGGGCTCAACTACAGACCGGTTGTTCAGCCTGGGGACCAATGGCATTTCGCTGGACGCCTCCGGGACGGGGGATCTGAATTTCACCAATACGGGCGCGATGGGATTCAATGGCCAGAGCGGTACGCGCACACTGTCGCTCATAGGAAATTGGACGGGTTCCAACACGATTGCGGCAGTCATCGGCGACAATGGCGGAGCCACTTCGGTTTCGAAGCTTGGAGTCGGCAAATGGGTGCTGTCTGGCAACAATACTTATTCGGGTGTCACTACGATCAGCGGAGGCGTGCTGCAGGTGGGCAATGGCGGTACTGCGGGCTCACTGGGCAGCGGTACGGTGACCAACAACGCCAGCCTTGTGGTGAACCGTTCTGATGCGTTCACGCTGGCCAACACCATTTCAGGCACCGGTTCACTCACGCAATCCGGAACAGGCACCACGACTCTCACGGGCACGAACAGCTACGGCAACACGACGATCAGTGCAGGCACGCTCCAGGTCGGCAATGGCGGCACGTCAGGAACTCTCGGCAGCGGGACGATCACCAACAACGGTACGCTTATCGTCGATCGGTCCAATGCGGTCACCATCTCCGGAGTCATCAGCGGAACGGGTGCTTTCATTCAAAACGGAGCGGGAACCACGACGCTCAGCGGCAATGGCAATGCATGGGGCAGTGCGACGGTGAATGGGGGGATTCTGGCGGCGGGATCCGCCAGCGGGCTGGGAAGCCTGTCTCCGATGACGGTCAACAGCGGCGGGACACTGGCCACCAATGGATTTGTACTGGGTGCCACCGTAGGCTCGCTCTCCGGCTCGGGGACCGTCCAAAACGGCGGCGCCACCAATTCGGGGCTGTTCGTCAACGGAATCGCCAGCAGCACCTTCAGCGGTGTGATTCAGAATGGCGGCACGGGCACGCTGTTTCTGACCAAGATGGGAGTATTGACCACGCTGACATTGTCCGGCAGCAGCAGCACCTACACTGGTGTGACCACGATCTCGGGGGGGACGCTGAGCCTTTCCACGCTGGCCAATGGCGGCAGCGCCAGCAGCATGGGGGCTTCCTCAAGCGCCGCCGCCAACCTCATCATCAACAACTCACTGGCCGTCTTGCAATATACTGGTGCCGAAGTGAGCACGGACCGCCTCTTCAGCATCGGCAGCAGCAGCGGGACAGTGGATGCCTCCGGAACTGGAGCGGTCAATTTTACCAACACCGGCAGCATGGGGTTCAACGGCCAGACGGGTGCGCGCATGCTGACGCTGACGGGTACGAACACAGGGAACAACACGCTGGCAGCAGTGATCGGAGACAACGGAGGAGCCACGGCACTGACGAAGTCTGGCGCGGGCACCTGGGTGATCGCAGGTAACAACAGCTACAGCGGCACGACGAGCATCACTGCGGGGACTCTGCAGGTGGGGAATGGCGGAACCACGGGCAAGCTGGGGAGCGGGACGGTGAACAACGCCGCCGCGCTCGTCATCAACCGCTCGGATGCGGTGACGATTGCCAACGCCATCAGCGGCACTGGAACGTTTACGCAGGCAGGAACTGGAGCAACCACATTCAGCAGCGGGACCAAGAGCTATACGGGGGCCACTTTTGTGAACGGGGGCAAACTGCAGGCGGGTGGGACGAATGCATTTAGCACCGGTTCTGCGATCACCATTGCGAGCGGAGCGATTCTGGAAATCAACGGCTTCAATGTCGTCATCGGCGGACTGTCTGGATCAGGGACAATCCAAAATGGCACGGCCACAGGTGCGACCCTGAACATCGGCGGTTCTGCAAGCACGTCTTTTGACGGATTGATCCAAAACGGTGGCAGTGGATTTATTGCCATTAACAAAGGCGGAAGCGGGGGAACGCTGACCCTGACTGGCAGCAACACCTACACGGGGGGGACGGTGGTCAGCGCCGGAACTCTGAGTGTTTCCGCTCTGGCGAACGGCGGTGTGGCGAGCAACATCGGAGCGTCCAGCAATGCAGCATCCAGCCTCATTCTTACGGGTGGGACGCTCAGGTACACGGGAGCTGCGGTGTCGACGGACCGGCTGTTTTCTGTGACTACAAGCGGTGGCACGCTGGATGCCTCCGGGACGGGGGCGGTGAATTTCACCAACACCGGCAGCATGGGCTTCAACTTCCAGAGCGGCGCGCGAACACTCACGCTTTCGGGCACAAACACCGGAGCCAACACGATTGCCGCCGTGATCGGTGACAACGGGGGAGCTACTACGCTGGTGAAATCTGGTGCGGGCACGTGGGTGCTGACGGGAGCGAACACTTATACCGGGACCACGACAATCAACGCTGGTGTGCTGCAGGTGGGCAATGGCAACACCAGCGGCTCTCTGGGCAGCGGTGCGGTGATCAACAATGCACAACTCACGGTCAATCGGTCGGACGCCGTGACCATCGGCAATGCCATCAGCGGCAACGGGGCCTTTACCCAGGCGGGGACAGGGACCACGACGCTGACCGGCAGCAACTCCTACACCGGGGTGACAAAGATCACCTCGGGTGTGCTGAATGTGACAAGCCTGGCCAACGGCGGGAGCAGCAGCGGCATCGGAGCATCGAGCAATGCGGCCAGCAATCTGGTGATCAATGGCGGCACGCTGCAATACACGGGAAGCAGCAATGTGAGCACGGACCGGCTGTTCAGCGTGGGGATCGGCAGTGCGGTGATCGATGTGTCCGGCAGCGGCACGGTGAACTTTACCAACACGGGCAGCATGGGCTTTAACGGGGAGAGCGGCGCACGCACGCTGACTCTCACAGGGACGAACACGTCCGGGCCGAACATCATCGCGGCAGCCATTGGTGACTTTGGCGGAGCGACCTCAGTGGTGATCGATGGTGCGGCCACGTGGGTGCTCACGGGAGCCAACACCTACACGGGGGCCACGACTCTGAGCGCGGGGGTGCTGCAAATCGGCGGCAGCAGCCTGGCGTCTGCGATCATCGTGGGGGCAAACGCCATTCTGGAGATCGACGGCTTGAACACGAGCATCGGGTCGCTGGCGGGATCGGGGACTGTGCGGAACAATGCGGTGACTGCGGCGACACTGACCGTGGGAGGAAACGACCTGAGCACGACTTTCAGCGGTGTGATCAAAGATGGCGGAGCAGGAGCGCTGTCCCTGGTAAAAACGGGCACGGGGACGTTTACGCTCACAGGAGCCAACACCTACGGAGGAACGACGACGATCAGCAGCGGTGAGCTGCAGGTGGGATCGGGCGGAACGACGGGCACGCTGGGCAGCGGTGCGGTGACGAACAATGCGCAGCTGACGATCAACCGTTCGAACGCCATCACGCTGGCCAATGTGATTGGTGGAAGCGGGTCGCTCACGCAGGCGGGTGCCGGCACCACGACGCTGACGGGAAGCAACAGCTACAGCGGCAGCACGACGATCAGCGGTGGAGTGCTGAGTGTGGCCGTCCTGGCGAACGGGGGGGCAAGCAGCAACATTGGAGCCTCTAGCAATGCGGCGAGCAATCTGCTGCTCAATGGCGGCACGCTGCAATACACGGGTGAGGATGTGAGCACGGACCGCTTGTTCAGCATGGGAACGAACGGAGGCACGCTGGATGCTTCAGGCACTGGGACGGTGAACTTTGCCAACACAGGCAGCATGGGATTCAATGGCCAGAGCGGCATCCGCACGCTGACGCTCACCGGGGCCAACGGCGGCGGCAACACGCTTGCCGCAGTGATCGGTGACAATGGCGGGGCGACGTCGCTGACAAAAGCAGGCACGGGAACATGGGTGCTGACGGGAGCGAATACATATACGGGAAACACCACGGTGAATGCGGGCACATTGCAGATCGGGGATGGCGGCACGACGGGGTCCCTGTCCACCAGCAGCTCGCTGGACATCGGCGGGACGCTGGCTTTCAACCGCTCTGACACGGTGACGCAGGGGACAGATTTTGCCAATGTGATCAGCGGCAGCGGCGGGGTGACGCAGGCCGGCAGCGGAACGCTGAGCCTCACTGGCATCAACACCTATGGAGGGGCAACGAATGTCAGCTCAGGCATACTGGAGGTGACCAGCGACAATGCGCTGGGAACGAACGCCGCCGGCACCCAAGTGAGCAGTGGCGGCACGCTACTGCTGAACAATGTCAACTACAGCACCGCTGAAGATCTGACGCTCAACGGCAGCGGAGCCGGCAATGGCGGGGCGCTGCGCAACAGTGGAACGAGCACGTACACCGGGCAGATCACTGCGGCGACGGATGCGAGCATCAATGCCGGGGGAGGGATCCTGAACCTCACTGGCGGGCTGGTGAAGGATGGGACGGTCCTGACGATCACGGGCGGCGGCACGGTGTATGTGAGCGGGACGGGCATCAGCGGTGGGAGCGCGAACTCTGATCTTGTGGTGGATGGGACCAACCTGGTGGTGAGCGCGGACAGCGACTACAACGGCCCTACCACGGTGAAGAACGGGGCCGTGCTGGTGGCCAATGCGGCGGTGGCGACGACGCAATTTGACCTCAGCAGCGACAGCACCCTGGCGGGCACAGGGGGCATCACCACGGCAATGAACCAGTCCATTTTCATCAATGGTGCGATGAGCGTGGGAGACCCTGCCATCATTCCCACGGCGACGAGCTTTGCGCTCACCACGTCTGGTACGGGAGCGGTGGTGCTGGGTGCCAGCAGCCTGATCCATCTGGATTTGTTCACCGGAGCTGGTGCTGGCAACAACCTTGCAAACGCTTCGGCTGCGGATTCCATCAATCTGCATGGCAAGATCGACGCGACTGCGGGAGGAACGCTGGTCATTGGCAATCCGAATGGAATGACGGGCTTCCGAGGCGGTGACCAGTGGCAGTTGTTTAATCTCAACAGCGGCAGCGCGAATGCGGGCAGCTTTATCTCGAATCTGGCGCTGAATGACAGCAGTCTGAGTCTGGCGAGCGGGGTGACGAGCTATCTGGACCAGAGCACGGGGGTCTTTTCCATCATCGACACGAATGGAGGTCTGGCGACAGCGGCCGCCGAAGGGCAGGCGCTGATAGGAGCTGGGAACACTGTGACAGCGGATCTCAACGGCCATCTCTTCAATCTCCGTGCCGGTGGTGGTGAAGAGGAGGACGCAGGCTCTGGCTCCATAGCCGCCGCGCTCTATGAAGAGGTGATCGTGGGCGAGGGCGATGGAGATTCAGAGAAAAAGGAGTCGCCCATCGTCAAGAGTGTGCCGCGCTCACGCCAATGGGAGGTCTTTGCGACGGTGAACTATGGCAATGTGAAACTCAGCCCCATTCGGACGCAGTCCGGGGTGCAGGTGGACTCATGGGCTTCCGGGGCGGGCATTGAGCGCCACTTTACACGAGGGCTGAGGCTGGGGTTTGCCGTGTCTTTTCTGCAGAGCACGCAGGGCTTTTCGGGCAATTTGGGAAGCCTGTACATGGAAGGTCCGGCGCTTTCCAGCTATGTGTCCTATGTGCGCGGGGCTTTCTGGAACAGCCTGCTGTACAGTTTTGGCACCTATCAGATGGATACTGTGCGAAATCCCGGGGCCCCCTTTCCCACGGCGAACGGCTCAACGCGTGCCTACACACATTCTGTGCAGTATAACACGGGCTGGAACTTCCGATTCCAGAACAAGACGCTGGTCACCGGGCCCTTTGCCGGGGTGGACTACCTGCATGGAACGGTGGATGCGTACAGCGAAACCGGCGGAGGGCTGGCGGCACTGCATTACGGCGCGCAGAGTTTTCAATCTCTCGTAAGCCGAGTCGGCTGGTCGGCCTCGAAGAAGTTTGAGACCCGTTATGGCATGATCACCCCGCAGGTGCGACTGAGCTATGAGCGGCAGAACATCAAAAACAACAACGGCACCAATGTGTCTTTGATCAACGTGCCGTTCTCATCGTTTGCGGGCAACCAGAACCCTGGTCAGGACTACCTGGTGGCGGGCATGGGAGTGAGCATTGCATTCAGCGAGAGGTTCAGCCTGATGCTTTCCTACCAGGGGCAGTTTTTCAGGCATGATCTGCAGGCCCACTTTGGCAGCGTCAGGTTCAGCTACCAGTTCTAGCGAAGTGAAGAGCTTCAGAGCAGCCGTTTGCGCTTGAAGTAAACGATGGGCAGGATGGCTGAGAGGACGATCATGACCATGACGAGGAGGAAGGCCCAGCCGTTGCTGGCGGCGGGGAGGCCGACGTTCATGCCGTAGATGCTGGCGATGAGAGTGGGCGGCATGAAGAGCACGCTGGCGACAGTGAAGATCTTGATGATCTGGTTCTGCTGGATGTTGATGAGGCCGAGGGTGGACTCCAGCAGGAAGGTCATCTCCTGGGTCTGCTGATTGGTGTAGTCGTCCATGCTCTTGATGTCGCGCATGACGCTGCGGAACTGGGCGGCGAGATCTGCGCGCATCCAGGTGGCGGCGTTGTTGAGGAAGTACTGCAGCATGCGGCTGATGCTGAGCAAGCTCTCACGGACATTGGCGACGAGGGCGCTGCGGCGGCCGAGGAGCTTGACGACATCGCTGAGGTCTTTTTCCACGGCGGCGTGGGCCTTGTGGGGATCGAGACGGAAGATGTCGCGGCAGATTTTTTTCATGTCGCCCTCGACCTGCTGCAGGGCGTCGGCGATGCGGGCGACGATGAGTTCGAGGAGAAGAAGAAAGACGGCGTCGCTGGTGAGAGGAGCGGTGCACTGGCGCTTGGCCTGATCCGCGAGGATGCGGAAGGACAGGGGGTCGGCATAGCGGACTGTAGTGAGGCAGTCGGGCGCGATGACGAAGGAGATGGAGGTGTTGTCCGGGTCGGGGGTGTCCAGGCCGACGGGCAGCCAGGCGGTCATGTAGAGGGTGCCCTTTTCGGTGTAGAGTCGGCTGGATTCCTCGATCTCCTGCATTTCTTCACGCGTGGGGAGCTGGTATTCGAGCCATTTTTCCGCCTCAAGCTCCTCGGCACGGCCGGGGTTCAGCAAATCGAGGAAGACAAGATTGTCCGGAAACGGATGTGTCTTTTCGTCATTCCAGTCGATGAGCTGTCCTTGCTGTGTGAGGAGTCGAACCATGCGTGAGTGCTAGCGGAGGGGTGGGGTGCGCAGGGTAGCCGCATGGGATGCATGCGCCAGAGCAAAGTCTTCTGGAAAATGTGTCAGTACCGTGGCGTGGCCGGGTCCACCAAGTCAGCCCAGGCATCGATGCCGCCGTGCATGCTCTGTGCATTCACAAAGCCGTGGTGCCGCAGGAACTCCGTGGCGCGCAGGCTGCGCATGCCGTGATGGCAGTAGATGATGATGTGCTCGTGGGGTTCGGAGAATACCTGGGATGCCAGCTCGCCAAAGCGGGAGAGCGGGACGAGCTGCGCCTCCGGCAGGCGGCAGATCTGCCACTCGCTCTCTTCACGGCAGTCGATGATGCGGCAGGTTCGCGGGCCTGTCCGGGCCAGCAGAGAGCTGACATCCGTGGGGCTGATCTCGAGAGGTGTCTCCTGAGTCATGACGTGCATCAGGGGCGCACCGTGACGGGTGTGCCGATGGAGACATGGTTGTAAAAGGTAGCGGCCATGTGCGGCGGCATGCGCACGCAGCCATGAGAGGCGGGATAGCCGGGCAGGAAGCCCTCATGCATGCCGATGCCGCCGGTAAAGCGCATGAAGTGGTGCATTTTGGAGCCCTCAAAGCGGGTGCCGGGCGGGGGCTTGTCCTTGGTCACGTCAATGTTGGCCACGACGACATTGCCCGATCCGTCCACGAAGTCGCCGTAGAGGTTGGATTTGTGCCACTGGTCTTTTTCGAAGATCTTGAACTTGCCGGTCTTGGTGGCGTGGCGCTCGTCGCCTGTGGAGAGGGCGGAGACACCGGCCAGGGTGCCGCCTTTGTAGAAGTAGGCTTTCTGGTCGCTGAGGTCGATGATGATATTGGGGGCACCGCCCACACCGTCGCCATCCCAGTAGGAGTCCTGGTCGGCATTGTACATGGCGGAGTGGGGCACACTCTGGGACGGGAAGGCTTCGAGGTATTGGGTCTGTCCGCGTGTGCCGCTGGTCTGGCAGGATGCCAGCAGAGCGAGGGCGGGGAGCAGGGCTAAGCGTACGACCTTGGGGATCACCAGTTGACTCATGCGTAGGGGGTTACGTGTACAGGGCGGAAAAAGCCGCTACCATATGCCGTGCCGGGGCGGTTCTGTCCAGCTTCAATGCAGGGGGGAAGGTGGCTGAATCACTGCTGGCGAGCCGGGATGTGGGTGAGACCAGTGGGAAGGCGGAAAAGACTGGTTTGCCGCTTTTCACTCTGATGCGCCGTTTTTCACTGCCGCTTCCCGAGCTGAGTCCTGCGGACCTTAGGCCCGCGGCGCAGAGACTAGGCGAGGCATGAATGCCAAGAGGCCCACACATGCCGCACTGAGCGGTGTTCGTGTGACGTGAGGTGTGCCGCGCGCTGATGGACGGACGGGCTTGCGCCACATCCGTCCTACGGCGGGGGGGCAGATCAATGCACGCCGTGGTCGGCGAGGTAGCGCTCGGCTTCGAGGGCGGCGGCGCAGCCCTGGCCGGCGGCGGTGATGGCCTGGCGGTAGACGTGGTCGGCGACGTCGCCTGCGGCGAAGAGGCCCTCGGTCTTGGTGCGGGTGCCTTCGGTCTGGAGGATGTAGCCGTTTTCATCGGTGTCCACGAGGTCGCCGAGGAACTGGCCGTTTGGAACGTGGCCGATGGCGACGAAGACGCACTTGAGCTCAAGCTCGCTCTTCTCACCGGTGACGAGGTTTTCCAGAGTGACGGCGCGCATCTCGCCCTTCTCATCGGTGAGGTATTCGGTGATGGTGGAATTCCAGACGGGCTTGATCTTGGGATTGGCCAAGGCGCGGTCTGCCATGATTTTGGAGGCGCGCAGCTCGTCACGGCGATGGATGAGATAGACGGTGCTGGCGAACTTGGTGAGGAAGCCGGCCTCTTCGCAGGCGCTGTCGCCACCGCCCACGACGCAGACGGGGACGTTGCGGTAGAAGGCGCCGTCGCAGGTGGCGCAGCTGGTCAGGCCCTTGCCGATGAGGCCTTTTTCGTTGGGCAGGCCGAGATGCTTTGGGGAGGCACCGGTGGCGACGATGACAGTGCGGGCTTCATAGATGGTGCCGCCTTCGGTGTGGACTTCGAAATGACCTGCGGCGGTCTTTTTGACGCTGCTGACGAGGGAGTACTCGATGCGGGCGCCGAATTTCTCGGCCTGGGTCTGCATGTTCATCATCAGCTCAGGGCCCATGATGCCATTGGGGAAGCCGGGGAAGTTTTCCACCTCGGTGGTGGTGGTGAGCTGGCCGCCGGGCATGTTGCCGGACAAGATCAGGGGCTTGAGGTTGGCGCGGCCGGTGTAGATGGCTGCGGTGTATCCGGCGCAGCCGGTGCCGATGATGATGACGTTTTCCATGACGGGTAGGACTTGAGGGTGGGAGAAAAAAGGTCGCGGAAGATGGAAAGGCCGGGCGGGGGCGCAACCAACGCTTTTTGCAGACTCGTTGTTGGAGTTTGGCTCCTCCCGGCTTATTTCAAAAAACCAACGATGTCCAACCCTGCCTCGGATGCCAAAGCCAGCCGCAAATCGCTGGCGACGCTGTTTTTCTGCACAGCGATGCCGATGGGGATGTGGAGCGTGCCGCTGGCGAATGTTTTCAAGGCGCATGAGCGCGGGCATCTGGTGCCGTGGGTGTTTGCCACGACGGCGATCGCCGCCTTCATCTCCCCCCTCTTTGTGGGGGCGATGGCGGACCAGAAGCACTCCCCGGTGCTGCTGCTGCGCTGGCTGGCGGCGATCACGGGCATCGTGCTTTTCATCACCTGCGGGTCGCTGGCCTGGGGCTGGAGTGATGCGCTGGTGCTGCTGTGGGCGCAGATCTACACGCTGGTGGCCACGCCGGTGTGGAGCCTGACGAGCAGCATCGTTTTCTCCCAGTTGGAGAATGCCAAGAAGCAGTTTGGCCCGCTGAGGGCCTGTGCCACGGCGGGCTGGATGGTGGGCTGCTGGATCGTGAGTTTTGTGCTGATGGCGGATGCGTCCTTGCTGGCGGGAATGACGGCCGGGGGGCTGTGGCTGGTGGTGTCGTGCCTGAGCTGGTGGCTGCCGATGATTCCGCCCGGTGAGGTGGTGCAGCACCGCACGTGGAAGCAGATTCTGGGGCTGGATGCGCTCTGCCTGCTGACGCACCGGGACCACCGGGTGCTCTTCATCACCTCGGCCCTCTACTGTGTGCCGCTGGCGGCATTTTACCCCTACACCTCGGCGCAGCTGAGGGATCTGGGGGTGAAAAACATCTCTGCGGTCATCTCGCTGGGGCAGACGACAGAGGTGATGGCCATGCTGCTGCTCTCGGGCATGCTGGCGCGGTTCCGGCTTAAGTGGGTGTTTCTCTCCGGCATTCTCATCTGCGTGGTGCGGTTTTCATTCAATACGTTCAACACGCTGCCATGGGTGATGCTGGGGACCTTTCTGCACGGCTTTGCCTACACGCTGTATTTCATCACGACGCAGATTTATCTGGAGGAGCGAATTGATCCCAAGTGGCGTGTGCGTGCGCAGGCGCTGCTGGCCATGCTGATGGGCGGGCTGGGGAACCTGATCGGCTACCTGGGCGGGGGCTGGTGGTATGCGACCACGACGGTGGACAAGGTCACGGATTGGTCGCTCTTCTGGTGGGGGGAGGCGGCGCTGACGGCGGTGGTGAGCGTGTTTTTTGCGCTGGCGTACCGGGGGCGGGTGAGGAGCGAGTGAAGGGGGCGGGGTGGCACGCGACAAGCTGTCCTATCCAGCGCTGGGTAGGGCAATTGTCAGGGGGGATTGCGATAACGCTGATGGACGGGCGGGCTGTCGCCACACCCATCCCACTTATGCTTATGCGAGGCCGGCGCGAACGAGGAGGGCCATGGCGTCGGGGTCGCGGCCCATGAAGTCGTGGAAGAGCTTGGCGGGGTCTTCGGAGTTGCCCTTGCTGAGGATGGTGTCGCGGAATTCGCGGCCGACGGCGGGGTTCAGCACGCCCTCCTGCTGGAAGCGGGTGAAGGCGTCTGCATCGAGGACCTCGGCCCACTTGTAGCTGTAGTAGCCGGCGGCGTAGCCGACGGGGCTGCTGAAGAGGTGGCCGAAGCGGCGGGCCATGGTGGGCTGCTCGGTCTTGAGCTGCATGAGGCAGCCTTTGAGAATGGAGCGGGAGAGCTTGTCGAGATCCGCGCCTTCATCCGTGGCGTGGTGCATGTGGAGTTCCAGGTCCAGTTTGCCAAAGGCGAGCTGGCGCATGATGTCGCTGGCGCTGCGGTAGTTCTTGGCGGCGATGAGCTTCTTAAAGAGCTTGGCGGGGATGGGTTCGCCGGTTTCGTGGTGGCGGGCGAAGAGGTCGAGGCTCTCGCGCTCCCAGCAGAAGTTTTCCATGAGCTGGGAGGGCAGTTCCACGAAGTCCCAGTAAACGCTGACGCCATTGAGCGAAGGGATCTCCACATTGCCGCAAAGCTGGTGGAGGAGGTGGCCGAACTCGTGGAAGACGGTGGTGACTTCGTCATGGGTGAGCAGTGCGGGCTTGCCATCCACGGGCGGGGTCATGTTGCCGCAGATGAGGCCGAGGTGCAGACGGCGGTCGCGTTCGCCACTGGGAGGGACGCCCATGCGGAGGTAGTTCATCCAGGCACCGCCGCGCTTGGAGTCACGGGGATGCCAGTCGGCGTAGAAGGAGCCGATGTGCACGCCCTTGTCGTTGCGCACTTCGTAGAATTTCACCTCGGGGTGCCAGACCTCCACTGGGCCGGTTTTGCCGGGCTGGGCGCTGACATTGGCGGGGGCTGCCTTGCCGGGCTCGACGTACACAACTTCGCGGCTGGTGATGCGGAGATCGAAGACCTTTTCCGCGAGCTGGAACATGCCGCTGAGCACCTTGTCGATGGGGAAGTAGGGACGCAGCTCCTCCTCATCGAAGTCGTACTTTGATTTGCGCTGACGCTCGCTCCAGAAGGCGACTTCCCAGGGCTCAAAAAGATCGACGGTCTGGTGTGCATTGTCCGCGCGGAATTCCTGAAGCTCGATGGTCTCGCGCTCGAAGGCTTCTTTTACACGCTCGTAAAGATCGGTGATGAAGCGGAGGGCGCTCTGGCCGTTTTTGGCCATGCGGTGGGCCAGCACGTGGTCGGCGAAGTTGGCCTTGCCCATGATCTGGGCTTTTTCATGGCGCAGGCGGAGGATTTTCCAGACAAGCTCGGTGTTGTCGTGCTCGCCACCGCGGCCGATGCTGCAGGAGCCTTCCCAGACCTGACGGCGGATGGCTGCGTCCTCGACGTACTCCATGACAGGAATCATCGAAGGGGCCTTGAGGGTGAAGCGATAGACGGGCTTTTCAGCGGTGCCGTGGTTCTTGGACAGAGCGTCCGCCTTGGCGGCGTCCAGAGCGGTCTGAGGCAGGCCTTTGAGGCGCTCCGCGTCGTCGATGATGAGCTCCCACTTGTTGGTGGAGTCGAGCACGTTTTCGGAGTACTTCTGAGTGAGTTTGGAGAGTTCAGCTTCCAGCTCCTCCACGCGCTTCTTTTTATCCGGAGGGAGGTCGGCACCTGCCTGGATGAAGCCCTCCATGGACTCGTCCAGGGCGCGTTTGCGAACTGGGTCGAGATGACGGGCTTCGTCGGTCTTGCTGTAGGTGACAAAGAGATCCCAGAGATGCTCATTGAGCGGGATTTTGGCAAAGAAGGCGCTCACCTCAGGGAGCATCTTGTTGTAGGCCTCGCGGAGGGCGGGGGAGTTGCACAAAGAGTCGAGATGGCTCACCAGGCACCAGGATTCGTTCAGCTCGCGGGTGCTTTCGTCCAGGCCTAACACGACGGACTCGAAGTTCATCTTGCCGCGGTCCTGATCGATGACTGCGTCCAGATTTGCCTGAGCTTTTTCCAAGGAAGCACGGATGTCGGCTTCGATATGGTCGGGGGTCAGTGTGGACCAACGGATGTGAAAGTCCTGGGTAAGGAAGGGAGCTGCCATGGGTTGGGTCTTTTTTGCTGGCGGAGGGGGAATGGTAATTATGGAACGATTGCAGCGCGCTGCAAATGAGATTGCCATAGTCAATACATGTTCAAAACGAGGCATTAGTCGCGCGGCCTACCGAGCCGATTGACAAACCGCGCTGGCTTAACAACATGCGCGCTCGCCGTGTCCGCCTCTGACTCACTCCGCCGCACCCCACTGCATTCCGTGCATGTGGAAATGGGAGCGCGCATGGTGCCCTTTGCCGGGTGGGACATGCCGGTGCAGTACACGGGCATCGTGGACGAGCACAAGGCGGTGCGCCAGAGCGTCGGGGTGTTCGACATTTCGCACATGGGGCAGTTCATTGTCAGCGGCAGCGGGGCCGAGGCCTTTCTGAACCGGGTGCTGACCAACAACATCTCCAAACTGCAGCCAGGCCAGGGGCAGTACACGCTGCTGCTGAATGCGCAGGGCGGGGTGATCGACGACCTGATCGCCTACCGAACGAGCGAGCGGGAGTTTTATCTGGTGGTGAACGCCTCTCGCATCGACGCCGACTGGGAGCAGCTGGAGTCTCAGCTGACGCAGGATGACGATGTGCTGATGGCCAATGCGAGTGACTTTACCGCAGGACTGGCCGTGCAGGGACCGAAGGCGCGCGAGGTGGCGGCTGCGGTGTTTGGCAGTGCTGATTCCTTCCCGGAGCACAACACGATCCTGGTGACCATGAGCGAGAACGGCCCGATGTGGCTGTGCGGCACAGGATACACGGGTGAGGAAGGCTTTGAGTTTTTCATGCCAGCGGAGACGGCTGAGGCGTGGTTTCGCAAGATCGTGGAGGCGGTGAAGGCTGCGGGCGGGATGCCCTGTGGTCTGGGCGCCCGCGACACGCTGCGCCTGGAGATGGGCTACCCGCTGAATGGCAACGACCTCTCTGAACAGCGCACGCCGCTGCAGGCCGGGCTGGGTTTCTTTGTGGATCTCGACAAGGGAGACTTCACTGGCCGCGAGGCGCTTGTGGTGCAGAAGGCCGCCGGACTGCCGGACAAGCTGGCCGCATTCCGCATGACTGGAGCCGCACCGCCGCCGAGGCCGCACTACCCAGTGGTGTTTGGCGGGCAGGTCATCGGAGAGGTGTGCAGCGGCACGCAGTCTCCCAGCCTGAGCGCAGGCATCGGCATGGCCTATGTGCCGCTGGAGGCAGCGGCGCTCGGCAGCACGCTGGAGATCGAAATCCGCGGGCGGCGCTTTCCAGCTGAAGTGGTGAAAAAGCCCTTCTACCGCCGTCCGGCCGCGCCCTGATTTATTTTTTCAACCATCCACTCTCATGAGCAACGTCCCTGACACTCTCCGCTATCGCGACTCCCACGAATGGATCGACCCGACCCAGAGCCCGTCTCCGGTGGGCATCACGGACCACGCGCAGGCCGAGCTGACGGATGTCGTGTTTGTGGACCCGCCCAAAGTGGGGACTCAGGTGATTGCAGGACAGCAGGTGTGCGTGATCGAGTCTGTGAAAGCTGCGAGCGACATCTATGCCCCTGTGGCGGGAGAGATCGTGGCCGTCAACGAAGCGCTCAGCGGCGATCCGGGCCTGATCAACCGTGAGCCGTATGCCGGTGGCTGGATCTTCAAAATCAAGCCTGCCAACGCGGCGGAGTTTGACGCCCTGCTGACCGCAGAAGCCTACAGCAAGCACATTGGCTGAGCGCCGCGTGCCGTTTGAGTGGTTTGCCCGCAGTTTTTTGGCTGCATTGAGTGACAAATTCGTTACTCATCATCGACATCAGACCCCATGCCTCCCGAAGCATCCTCCCCACCCGTCGCCACTGTTCCTGCCGGTTTTAAGCTCAAACCTCTTGATGCGTATCACCGCCGCCACCGCACCTTTCCGGCCAAAGGGCTGGTGGAGAGCTTTACGAACTGGCTGCAGGATGTGGTGGAGGCTGTGATCGCGCATTGCTCGATCCATGGAGATCCGCCCATTTATGACTCCCGGCATTTCCCGTGGGTCAAAGACGTGGAGGCCGACTGGCAGAAGGTGCGCGCTGAGCTGGATGCGGTGATGAAGTATCGTGATGCGATGCCGAGCTTTCAGGAAATCGTGAAAGAGGTGGGCATGATCCAGGGAGACGACCAGTGGAAGACATTCTTCCTCAAAGGCGTGGGCATGGACTGCGAGGAAAACGCGCGCCACTGCCCGGAGACGATGAAGGTGCTGGCCAAGATCCCCGGCTGCACGACGGGCTTCTTCTCGATCCTCTCACCGCGCAAACACATCCCCGAGCACCGCGGCCCGTGGGCCGGCGTGCTGCGTCTGCACCTGGGACTGATGGTGCCGCAGCCGAGCGAGCAGTGCCGCATCCGAATCGCCGACCAGGTGTACTCCTGGCAAGAGGGCAAGGCGGTGGTGTTTGACGACACGTACAATCACGAGGTGTGGAATGACACTGACGGCTATCGTGTGGTGCTCTTTGTGGACTTTGAACGACCGCTGCGCGCGCCGCTGAATTTTTTCAACAACTGGATCATGAACCTGGCTGCGCTGGCCCCCTTCCTACGTGAAGCCAAGGGCAAGCAAAAAGACTCCGAGAAAAAGTTCTGGGCGCTGTTTGGCAAGTGACACCGGGCGCTGGCTCGGTAGCGTGGCGGGACATCCCAAACTGATCCGTCTTCGATGCCCACCCAGTTTTCCCGCCGTCACATTGGTCCCTCCGCTGCCGAGGCGGAGCGCATGCTGCAAACGCTTGGTTTTAAATCGCTCGATGAACTCATCGACCAGGTGGTGCCGGAAGGCATCCGGGTGCGTGAGTCTCTGAATCTGGCACCGCCACTGAGCGAGGAACTGGCCCTGCGCCGCATGCGCCAGATCATGGGGCTGAACAAGGTGCTGCGCTCCTTCATCGGACTCGGGTATCACGACACCTTCACGCCGCCGGTCATCCAGCGGAACATCCTTGAAAATCCTGGCTGGTACACGGCCTACACGCCCTATCAGGCAGAGATCGCGCAGGGGCGACTGGAGGCGCTGATCAATTTCCAGACCATGATCCGCGACCTGACGGCGCTGGATGTGGCCAATGCCTCGCTGCTGGACGAAGGCACCGCATGCGCCGAGGCGCTGGGACTGGCCGTGGCGCAGACGGCGGGAGCCTCTCGTGTGTTTGTCTCTGACAAATGCCACCCGCACAGCATCGAGGTGGTGCGCACGCGCATGGATGCCCTGGGCATCCGCGTGGAGGTGGGGGATGTGATGAAGTGGAAGCATGACGGCACCAAGGGACTGGCGGCGGTGCTGGTGCAGTACCCGGACACGCTGGGAGTCATTCATGACTACGGCGTGCTGGCGACGGCTGTGCATGATGCGGGCGCGCTGCTGGTCGTGAGTGCAGATCTGCTGTCCCTCGCGGTGCTGCGCCCGCCGGGTGAGTTTGGCGCGGACATCTGCGTGGGCAACAGCCAGCGCTTTGGCGTGCCGCTGGGCTTTGGCGGGCCGCATGCCGCCTTCATGGCGGTGAAGGACGCGCTGAAGCGCCGCCTGCCAGGACGCCTGATCGGTGTATCCAAGGATGCGTCCGGACGCACGGCCTACCGTCTTTCCCTGCAGACACGCGAGCAGCACATCCGACGCGAGAAGGCCACGAGCAACATCTGCACAGCGCAGGTGCTGCTGGCTGTGATGGCCTCGATGTATGCGGTGTATCACGGGCCACAGGGGCTGAAGAGCATCGCGCTGCGGGTGCATGGTGCGGCGGTGTGGCTGGCTGGAGAACTGCTGCGTGCAGGGCTGGATGTGCTGAGCGACGACTTCTTTGACACGATCAGCGTGCGAGTGCCCAATGCGGATGACCTGCTGAAGCGTGCGCTGATTTTTGGCATCAACCTGCGGAAGATCGATGCGACCACGGTGGGCGTGGCGCTGGATGAGCGAGTGAGCGAGGAGGAACTGCTGAACCTGCTGACGGCTTTTGGCATTTCCAAGGCACAGCAGAAGCCGACGCTGGATGCCGAGCAGCCGCTGCACTGCTCGGCGCGGCATCACCGTGCGTCTGAATTCCTGACGCATCCGGTCTTCAACTCCTACCATTCCGAGACGGAGATGATGCGCTACCTGCATCGACTGGAGTCAAAGGACATCGCGCTGAACCGCAGCATGATCCCGCTGGGCAGTTGCACGATGAAGCTGAATGCTGCGGCGGAAATGATGCCGCTGAGCTGGCCCGAGGTGAACGGGCTGCACCCCTTTGTGCCGGCGGATCAGTCGGAGGGGTATCGCTCGATGTTCAGTGATCTCGAAGCCTGGCTGGCGGAGTGCACGGGTTTTGATGCGGTGTCTCTGCAGCCGAATGCGGGCTCACAGGGCGAGTATGCCGGGCTGCTGGCGATCAAGCGCTTCCACGCGGCGCGAGGGGAAGGCCACCGTGACGTGTGCCTCATCCCCACCTCGGCACACGGCACCAATCCGGCCAGCGCGGTGATGTGCGGATTCAAGGTGGTGGCAGTGACGTGTGACAACCAGGGCAACATCTCGGTGGATGATCTGAAGGCCAAGCTGGAGGCGAACAAGGACAAGGTGGCCGCGCTGATGGTGACGTATCCCTCCACACATGGTGTGTTTGAGGAATCCATCGTGGAAATCTGCCGGCTGGTGCATGAGCACGGCGGGCAGGTGTACATGGATGGCGCGAACATGAATGCACAGGTGGGGCTGACCTCGCCGGGACGTATCGGTGCTGACGTGTGCCATTTGAACCTGCACAAGACTTTCTGCATCCCGCATGGCGGTGGCGGGCCCGGAGTGGGGCCGATCGCGGTGGCTGCACATCTGAGGCCGCATCTGCCGGGGCATCACACCTGGGCGGCGGAACGCCGTGAAGGTGCCGTGTGCTCTGCACCGTGGGGCAGCGCCAGCATCTGCACGATCTCCTGGATGTACGTCGCCATGATGGGGCCGCGTCTGGTCGATGCGACCAAGAACGCCATCCTGAACGCCAACTATGTGGCCAAGAAGCTGGAGGACTGCTTCCCCACGCTGTACAAGGGGGCCAAAGGACTCGTGGCGCACGAGTGCATTCTGGACTTCAGCCATTTCCACAAGGTGACGGTCGAAGACGTGGCGAAGCGCCTGATGGACTTTGGCTACCATGCGCCCACGATGAGCTGGCCGGTAGCTGGCACACTGATGATCGAGCCCACGGAGAGCGAAAGCCTGGCCGAGCTGGATCGCTTCTGCGAAGCGATGCGGTGCATCCATGCGGAGATGATCGGTGTGGAAAGCGGCAGCTACCACCCGACGGACAACACGCTGAAGCAGGCTCCGCACACGGCTGCCTCGGTGGTGAAGAGCGAGTGGCCGCACGCCTATACGCGCGAGGCCGCCGCTTTCCCGCTGCCGTGGGTGCAGGAGGCCAAGTACTGGCCGCCGGTGTCCCGCATCGACAATGTGTACGGCGACCGCCATCTCATCTGCACCTGCGTGAGCGTGGAAGAAGCGGCTGCAAGTTGAGGAGACATGCGTCGTTTCACGGCGCATGAAGTTTCTCCTGCCGGTCGTCCTAGCCGCTCTTGCGTTTGTCTCCAGCGCCCATGCTGGAGACGCGCCGCGTCCGAACATTCTCTTCATCATCTTTGATGACTGGGGATGGCAGCATGCGGGCGCGTACGGCTGTGAGTGGGTGAAGACGCCGAACTTTGACCGCGTGGCCAAGGAGGGGGTGCTGTTTAAAAACGCGTTCACCTCGAATCCGAAGTGCAGTCCGTGCCGAGCAACGATCCTCACGGGACGCAACACCTGGCAGCTGGAGGAGGCGGTGTGCCACGGGGGTATCTTTCCCTCCAAGTTTGCCGTGTATCCGGACCTGCTGGAGAAGAGCGGCTACACTGTGGGGCTGACCGGCAAGGGGTGGGGACCGGGTGAGTTCAAGCTGGACGGGCGCACGCGTAATCCCGCCGGGCCGGCGTTTGATCAGTTTACCCAGAAGCCACCGACCAAGGGCATCGCGACCACGGATTATCCGCGCAATTTTGAAGGCTTTCTGGCGCAGCGAGACAAAGCGCAGCCTTTCTGCTTCTGGATGGGGTTCAAGGAGCCGCATCGTGGCTATGAACTCGATTCGGGTGTGCGCCTTGGCAAAAAGCTGGAGGACGTGAAGGTGCCTGGCTATCTGCCGGACAATGCGACGGTGCGTGGAGACATGGCTGACTATGCGATCGAGGTGGAGTGGGGAGACCAGCAGATCGGCCGTGCGCTGGAGGTGCTGGAGAAGTCCGGACAGCTGGAGGACACGCTGGTGATCGTGACCTCAGATCACGGCATGCCCTTTCCACGCGTGAAGGGGCAGATTTATGAAGACGGCTACCACCTGCCGCTGGCCATGCGCTGGGGGAAGGGGATCAAGCCAGGGCGTGTGGTGGAGGATTTTATCAATGTGCGAGATCTGGCGCCGACGTATCTGGAGCTCGCGGGGCTGCCAAAGCATGAACAGATGAGCGGCAGCAGTCTGGCGGGCATCCTGCGCAGTGAGAAGAGCGGCTTTGTGGAGGACCGCAAAATCATGCTGGCAGGCAAGGAGCGGCATGATCTGGGAAGGCCCAATGACTGGGGCTACCCTGTGCGCGCGATCCGCACGCCGGAGTTTTTCTACAGCCACAACTACCACCCGGAGCGCTGGCCTGCGTGCAATCCTGAAACCGGCTACGGCAACTGCGATGACGGCCCCACGAAATCATGGATCGTGGAGAACAAGGGGCTCTTTTATGATCTGGCCTTCAACTACCGCCCCGAGGAGGAGCTGTATAACATGGCTGAAGATCCGGAGTGTCTGAAGAATCTGGCCAAAGACCCGCAGCATGCCGCAAAGAAGCAGGAGCTGCGTGCCAAGCTGGAGGCGATGCTGAAGGAGGAAAAAGACCCGCGTGTGCTGGGCAATGAGGCGATCTTTGACACCTACAAGTACCTGGGCAACCGCAGCAAGAAAGGCTATGCCGAGTGGGAGGCGAAGCAGAAGGGCATCCCGCTGCCTGAGGCACCTAAGGGCAAGAAGGGGGCGGATGAGTGAACGTGCCCGACTTTGACGAGCCTCATGATGATGAACTCATATGCCGCTGCAAAACAGCACCGAGAGCTCCCGGCGCTGCATGTGAGTGTGAAAGGGACGTGCGTATTGCAGGCAGGAGTGCCTGCATCACTTGGTGGCAGAGCCTTCTTTGGGGGCTTCGGGCGGGCGGCGGAATTTGCTGCCACCGGAGTCCGTAGAGGAGCCGGGAGTGAATGAGGGACTGCCTGCTTTGCCTTTGCGCTCCTGCATGGCCTTCATGGCGGCGGCTTTCTCATCGGGGTCGAGGACGCCGTTTTTGTTGGCGTCGAAGCGCTGCAAAATCATTTCCTGCATGGGGCCTTTGCCCGGACCGCCTTTGGCAGCACCTGGGGAACCTGGAGCACCGCCTTTGCGCTCCTGCATGGCTTTCATCATGGCTGCTTTCTCGTCGGGGTCGAGGGTGCCGTTTTTGTTGGCATCAAACTTCTGCAGCATCATCTCCTTCATCTTTTCCCGGCCCTGTCCGGCACCGGGACGCTGTTTGGGGGTGTCTTCGGCCTGGGACAGTGAGACGCATGCAGTGAGAGCGAGGAGGAAGGTGGAGAGAGCTTTCATGGCGGGTGGCGCTTGTTCAGGGGGGCTTAAACCACGGGGGCTGCAGGAAAGTTTCGCAGCATCTTTTCCATGCGGCCCGGCTTGCCCTTTGGGGACGGAGCCTTTAGTCTGGGGGCGGGTCGGCCGGAGTGATCGCCGGTGTGCTGCCGAAAGGCGGGGCGCTGGAGGAAAGTCCGGACACCACAGGGCAGCATGCCACGTGAAAGCGTGGGGGCTGCGGTGCAAGCCGCAGTCACAGACAGTGTCACAGAAAACAAACCGCCTGCGTGAAAGCGTGGGCAAGGGTGAAAAGGCGGGGTAAGAGCCCACCGCCCCGACCGCGAGGAAGGGGGCACGACAAACCTCATGCGGTGCAAGACAGAACAGGAGAAACGGCCCGCCTGGCCACAAGTCCCGAAAGGGATGGATAGCTCCGGGTAATAGTCGCACCACTGCGCGAGCAGGGGCGGGCTGGTCCTCCAGCCTGACAGATAAATGATCATGACCGCAGGCCGAAAGGGCTGAGGAAACAGAATCCGGCTTATGAGGGCCGATCCACAATGAAGGCGCCGGGAGAGCTCCCGGCGCCTTCGCCTTTTTGAGGAAGGAAGGCACAAATCAAATTGAACAAACAGGGGGTGTCTGGCATCTTGAGCTTGTTCACCATGCAGAGCTTCACACGCCGAATCCTCCCCGTGCTGGCCGTCCTGGCTGTGGCATGTGCGCAGGTCTTTGGTCTGGGAAGAGGGTATCTCTGCGACTGCGGCGGAGTGGAGAAAGTGACGATGGCGGATCATTGCCATGGGCCACATTCTGAGGCCTGCCACGAGCATGAGGAGGATCTACCGTGCCACGGTGACGATGATCACCACCATGAAGGAGACAGTCATCCGCATGAGGCGCTGATCGAGAGTCTGCGAGCCAGCCCGGTGTCGCATGTGCAGGTGGCGGCCCCCGCCCCTGTGGTGATCGGTTTCACCCTGCCGCAGTGGACGCAGGCGTGGCAGGCTGAGGTGTCTGCCTGTCAGCCGATGGCCGCACGGTTCCAGTGGCGAGTGCCTGACGGCCCGCGAGCGTGGACGCATGTCCTCGCGCATGCGGTGGTGTTGAGAATTTGAGGGCAGCCACGGCCTGCCATCCCAAACCGGATGGCTGAATGGCCGTGATGACTGCATCCCCTCCGCGGGCATGGCCGGTCCATGTCTGCATGTCTCAGCATTCACCACCTATGAAAACCATTTCTGTACTTTTGCTTTTATGTTCGTTTGCCGGCAGTGCGCCGGCCCTGGATTTGTCATTGGGCGAGGTCGCGCCACGTGTGCGCTCCCATCATCCCGCGCTGAAGGCGGCGCGACTTGTCATTGCGGAGGCACAGGGGCGGCAGCTGGGATCCGGCAGGCTCAGCAATCCGAGTGTGAACTACGATTTTCAAAACCAAAGCCACGTCAGTCCGCAGACGAGCATCTTTTCCGTGGATCAGGCCTTTCCAGTGACCAAACGCCTGAGTCTGGAGAAAAAGCTGACGTCGCAGATGGTTCAGGCGGCAGAGCTGGAGGTGAGGGATATGGAGCGCAAACTCATTGCCGAGGCGCAGCTGCAGGTGGTGCGGCTGCTGACGCTGACACGGCAGAGAGAGCTCAGGCAGCAGCAGACCGAGCTGGCGCAGAAGCTGGCTGATTTCTCTGAAGGAAGGGCGAAGGCGGGCGAGGTCTCGCCTCTGGACGCCAAGCAGCTACGACTGGATGCGCAGCGGCTGAAGGTGGAATCCCGCCTGCTGGAAGTGCAGAGCGTGAGCCAGCTGGGGCAGTTGAAGCCGATGCTGGGTTTGCGAGCAGAGGATGCGCTCTCGATTTCCGGAGACCTGCCGCCGATGGAAGTGCCAACGGTGACACGCTGGACGCTGCGACCCGACTACCAGCTGGCACAGACAAAGATCGCCGCTGCAGAGACGGACAAAAGCCTGGCCAAAGCCAATCGTGTCCAAGACCTGAAGATGGGGCTCTTTACCTCCAATGAAATGCAGGATGTACCGGGAACGGGGCGTGTGCGCACAGGGTATGTCGGATTCCGAATCTCGCTGCCACTGCCATTCTGGAACCGCAACCAGGGCGTGATCGCAGAAAAAACGGCGGCTGCTGAACGTGCGAAACTGGAGCGGGATGCGCTGGCCATGCAGATCAACGGCGAAGCGGGCACCGCGCGCAAGGAGATGGAGACCACGGCGGCGATCGTGAGGGAGACGCGTGAGGATCTGCTGCCGCTGGCGATGGAGCAGATGAATGCCATGCAAAAGGCCTATGAAGCCGGGCAGGCGGATCTGCAGGCTGTCCTGCGCACACGAGACCAGCGGCTACAGCTGGAGTCGTCCACGCTGGATGCGCTGCGTGACTTTCACCTGGCACGCATCCGCTATGAGGCCGCCGTGGGCAAGCATGCCCCCGCCGCCCTTTCGGTCACAGGCTCCACCACTCCTGCCCCGTGAAACTCCCACCCTGCCACATGATGAAAACAGCCTCTTCTGCATTGATTTTTGGAGCTGTGTTTGCAGGCGTGTTGCACGCCGCAGACGACAGCAAACGCGCTGCCAGCACCATCGTGCTGGATGAGACCGGAGTGAAAAACCTCCGCATCGAGACTGTGGAGGCGGAGGAGGCGGACTTTGAGACCACTCTCTTCTCGCTGGGGCGCATTCAGGCGATTCCGGGAAATGTGGCGGCGCTGAGCAGCCGCATTCCCGGCCGTATTATTGAACTGCGGACTGCTCCTGGCGAAACGGTGAAGGCTGGTGATGAACTGGTGAAGGTGGAGAGCCGCCAGCCGGGGGATCCGCCGCCAGCCGTGATGCTGAAAGCGCCCATCGGGGGACTCATCACGCGGGTGGATCTGCGTCTCGGAGATCCGATCGAGCCGAGCAACAGTCTGCTGGAAATCACCGACCTGAGCGAGGTGTATGCCGTGGCGCGTGTGCCGGAGCATCAGGCGGGGCAGATGAAGCCGGGGACGGTGGCGCACATCCGGGTGGCGGCGCTGCCCGAGGAGAAGTTTGACGGGGTGCTGCTGAGGTTTGGCACCAGTGCTGACAAGCAGAGCGGCACGCTGGATGCCATTTTCCGACTGCCCAACACAGGCGGGCAACTGCGTGCGGACATGCGTGCGGAGTTCAGCATCGTCTTGAGCAGGCGCAGCGGAGTGGTGAGCGTGCCACGTGCGGCGCTGCAAGGGGAGGGCGGCAACCGCTTTGTGTATGTGAAGGATTTTGACCTGCCCAATGCCTTTATCAAAACTCCGGTGACGGTGGGGGAGATGAATGACCGCCATGTCGAGATCGTGAGCGGGCTGCTGCCTGCGGACGAGGTGGTGACGCGGGGTGCGTATTCGCTTTCCTTTGCGGGAGCCAGCAGCATCTCGCTCAAGGAGGCGCTGGATGCCGCGCACGGGCATGAGCACGCGGAAGACGGCAGCGAGCTGACGCCGGAAAAGCGTGCTGAACTGGAGGCGAAGAAACATGGAGGCGACATGCCTGCGCATGAACATGCGGGCGAGGGCGGTGCATTCTGGAAAGCTGTGAGCGGCGTGCTTTTTGTGCTGCTGATTTTATCTCTTCTCACACGCAAAGCGCAGGGCGTGAGTGAGAGGCCGGGGAACACCGCCGCGCAGGGGGGCGAGTGAGCCATGCTCAACCACCTGATACACTGGGCGCTGAGAAACCGCGCCGTCGTCATCGGAGCATCGATCATTCTTATGGTCATGGGGCTGCGCACCGCCACGCTGCTGCCGGTGGAGGTGCTGCCGGATCTGACGAAACCCACCGTCATCGTACTGACGGAATCCCCGGGACTGGCACCGGAAGAGGTGGAGGTGCGTGTGACGCAGCCCATCGAGAGCGCGCTCATGGGCGTGGCGGGTCTGACACGCCTGAGGTCAAACTCGGATGTGGCGCTCTCTCTGGTGTATGCGGAGTTTGGCTGGGACACGGACATCTACCGTGCGCGAATGCTGGTGCAGGAGCGGCTGCAAAGTGCGCGCGGCAACCTGCCCGCAGGAGTGCAGCCATTCATGACACCCGTGGCCTCCCTGATGGGGGAGATTCTGCTGGTGGGCGTGCGCAGCACGAGCAAGGAAGGAGAAGCCGGATACATCCCGCCGCGCGAGGTGCGCTCTCTGGCTGACTGGACCATCCGGCGCAGGCTGCAGAGCATCCCGGGCATTGCTGAAATCCTCAACATGGGAGGAGGGGTGAAACGCATCGAGGTGCAGCCGGATCCGTGGAAGCTGCAGGCCAGCAATGTGAGCTTTGCGGAGCTGGAGGAAGCCATCAGCGAGGCGGCCACGACCACCACGGGGGGATTCATCAACACAGGACCCACGGAGATCATGGTGCGAAATCTGGCCATGTCCGTGGATCTGGATGACATATCCAAGACGGTGATCAAGAAGGTCAATGACCGACCTGTGGCCATAGGAGATGTGGCGAAAGTGGCGTGGGGGATCGAGCCGATGCGCGGTGATGCCACTGTGAGCCAGGCTCCGGAGAAGTCGCCAACGTATGGCGTCATCATGAGCATCACCAAGGCGCCGGGCTTTGACACGCGAAAGCTCACGGAGCAGATCAAGACCGCGCTGGAGGAGCTGCAGCCCACTTTTCCTGCGGGTGTGGAAACCACGCTTCTGTTTCAGCAGAAGGACTTTATCGACAACGCGATTGGTAATCTGAAAAGCGCCATCCTGGAGGGGGCGGTGATGGTGACGGTGGTGCTCATTCTTTTCCTACTGAACCTGCGCACCACTTTCATCACGCTGATGGCGATGCCGCTCTCCTTTGAGATTTCGATGCTCATCTTCCAGATCATGGGGGTGAGCGTGAACTCCATGACACTGGGCGGGCTGGCGGTGGCGATCGGCATGGTGGTGGATGATGCGATCGTGGATGTGGAGAATGTCTTCCGACGTCTGAGGGAGAATGCGGCGGCTGCCACGCCGCAGCCGCGTCTGCGAGTCATAGCTCTGGCCTCCGGCGAGGTGAGGAATTCCATTCTGTATGCCACGGTGCTTATCATTCTGGTGTTTCTGCCGCTGCTCGGACTGACGGGTGTGGAAGGGAAGCTCTTTGCGCCCATCGCGGTGGCCACGATCATTTCAATGGTGGCCTCCTTCATCGTCTCCCTCACTGCGATTCCGGTGCTGTGCTCGCTGTTTTTGAAGCCGCGTGAGGGGCATGAGCACAAGGACGGGCCTGTGACAAGACTGATGAAGTGGGGACTGGAGCACACCCTGCTGCGTGCGGCGCTGAGCCAGCCTGCGGTGGTGCTGACGCTGGCGCTGGTGATGCTGGCGGTGTCGTTTTCCCTGTATCCGCAGATGAGCAAGGATTTCCTGCCCAAGTTTCAGGAGGAGACGGCGCTGGTGGCGGCCACTGCAGCGCCAGGCACCTCTCTGGAGGAGATGAACCGGATCTCCGATGTCATCGAGCAGCAGATTCTCAGTGTGCCTGAAGTGAGGAAGGTGGGGCGAAGGCTGGGGCGTGCCGAGCGCGGAGACCATGTGGTGCCTGTGAGCACGGCGGAATTTGACGTGGATTTTCGCCATCCGCAGGCCGAGGGGCACGATGCAGGAGGGCGCAGCCGCAAGGAGGTGCTGGCTGACATCACCGCCAAGATCAAAAGCGTGCCCGGAGTTTTTGCAGTGGTGGGAGGTCCGCTGGCGGACCGCATAGGGCATATGATGAGCGGTGTCTCTGCGCCGGTAGCGATCAAGATCTTTGGTCCTGACCTGGAGCAGCTACGCAGCCTAGGCATCGAGATTCAAAAGATCGCGCAGGCCATTCCGGGATTCCAGGACTGCAAGCTGGACCAGACATCAACCATCCCGCAACTGCGCATCGAAGCCAACCGAGACCGTGCCAAGGCCTATGGCATCGCGCCGGGGAGGCTGAACAGCATGCTGTCTGCACTGATCGGCGGGCAGGTGCTGTCTGAGCTGCGGGAAGGACAGCGAGTGGTGAATCTGGTGATGAGGCTTCCGGCAGAGTGGCGGGATTCGCCAGACAAAATCGCCGCGCTGCCTATCGAGACAGAGGAAGGGCCACGTGTGCCGCTGGATCTGGTGGCGGATGTGAGAGAGGCAAAGGGACCGAATGTCATCTTTAGAGAAGGCGGGCAGCGGCGGTTTGCACTAGCCATCAAGCCCACGGTGCAGGATGTGAGCAATCTCGTAGAGCGCCTGCGCCAGGAGGTGAACGAAAAGATTCATCTGCCGCAGGGATGCTTCATTACTTTTGAGGGAGAGTTTCAAGCGCAGAAGGAGGCCACGCAGCGCATCGCGCTTTTTTCAGTGATGGTTTTTGTGGCGGTGTTTCTGATGCTCTACGGCTATTTCCGCAGCGCCTCGCTGTCGCTGCAGGTGCTGGTCAACATCCCGCTGGCGCTCATGGGCGGGCTGTTTTTCACGTATGTGAAGTTGAACAACATCAGCATCGCCACGCTGGTGGGCTTCATTGCCGTGGGCGGGGTGGCTGCGCGGAATGGCATCATGATGATCAGCCACTACCTGCACCTCATGAGGCATGAGGGGGAGGGCTTCACAAAGCGCATGATCGTGCGCGGCACTCTGGAGAGGCTGGTGCCCGTGCTGATGACGGCCCTGAGCGCGGGCATAGGGTTGATACCGCTCGTTCTCGCCGCAGATCAGCCGGGGAAGGAGATTCTGCACCCGGTGGCAGTTGTGATTGTGGGCGGACTGATCTCCTCCACCTTTCTCGACATGGCCATTACGCCTGCGATGTTCTGGCTGTTTGGCCGCAGGGCAGCAGAGCAGGCGATAGCCCAGGACGCTCCAGCTTCACATTAAACATTCTCATTCAGTCAAGACACCACCCATCCTAAACACCTATGAAAATCAAACTGCTGTTCACCTTTATCGCCGCCATCATGGCTCTCACTGTCAATGCTGCTGACAAAGATGGTCATCATCATCACGGCATCAAAGCCGGGCCGAGCGGAGGCCGCCTGATCACCACTGTGGAGCCGCATGCGGAGTTTTTTGTGAACAAGAGCAACAAGGTGGAGATCCGCTTTGTGGATGATGACAACAAGGTGGTGAAGCCGGGAGAGCAAATCGTGGTCGTGACTTTAGGCGACCGCAGTGCGCCAACGCGTCTCTCTTTCGTTAAGGAAGGGGACAAACTCGTGAGTGACAAAACGATTCCTGCAGGCAACGACCACCCCACAGTGGTGCAGATCAAAGCCAAGGCGGGAGAGAAAGCGGTGAACGAGAAATTTAATCTGAATCTGGAACAGTGTCCCACCTGCAAGAACAAGGAGTATGCCTGCATCTGCGAGCATGATCATGGTGCAGAGAAGAAGTGAGGCGCTGGGCTGGGGCGCATTTTTTGCTCAACTGTCATATCATGGCGCCTGCAGTGTCACTCAGGAGGACTGCACGCTCAGCCATGAAAACTTCCCTGTTCTTATTTTCCTTTTCCATTCTTCTGTCTTTTTCCTCATGTCATGCAGATGAAAATGACGCGCTGGCGGCCAAGCTGCGTGCCTTGTTTCCGAAGGCGGACATGAACCATGATGAAATTCTTTCCCCCGAAGAGCAGAAGCAGGCGGTGGCGTTTGTTAAAGACACCTATGGGGAAATGTGGGCGGGACAGATTTCGACCATGTTTGGCCGAGCTGCAGCGGAGGACAAGACTGTGAGCGTGCAAAGCTGGGGCGGCCAGGTGCAGGCTGCCACCCGACCTGTGGAAAAGAAGACGGAGAAGATCGCCATGCGTGATGGCGTGAAACTGGCCACGGACATCTATCTGCCGAGCGGGGCGGGTCCTTTCCCTGTCATCCTGGCGCGTACGCCTTACAACCGGGTGAAGCATAACGAAAGCGCACCGGGTTTTGCCAAAGGCGGCTATGTTTTTGTGAACCAGGACATGCGCGGGCGGTATGAGTCCGAGGGGGAGAACATCCCCTTCATCGGCTGCGGCTGGGGCGAGCATCAGGACGGAGTGGACACGATCGAGTGGATCAAAAAGCAGCCGTGGTGCAATGGCAGCATCGCCACGATTGGAGGTTCAGCTGGAGGCATCACGCAAAATCTGCTGGCGGGTGCGGTGCCCGAGGGGCTGAAGGCGCAGTACATCAGCGTGGCGCCCACGGACATGTATTCAGATGTGAGCTACATCGGCGGGGCCTTCCGCAAAGCGGATGTGGAGAACTGGACCAACGGCAACAAGTTTGACCCCAGGGCGCTAGTCATCAATCATGAGCACCCATCGTATGATGACTACTGGCGTGCGCATGACACGCACACGAAGTTTGCGGTGATGAATGTGCCTGCGGTGAACATCGGCGGATGGTTTGACATGTTTGCGCAAGGGACGATCGACCAGTTCATCGGAAGGCAGCACCAGGGTGGCGCAGGCTCGAAAGGAACGCAGAAGCTGATCATGGGGCCCTGGCATCATGGCATCGGCAAGATGCCAGCGGGTGAACTGACCTTTCCTGACGCGAACCGTGTGCCCATCAGGTATGATCCCACGCGGTGGTTTGCCCATTACCTGAACGGCATCGACAACGGCGTGGAGAAGGAGCCTGCGGTGGCCTACTACGTGATGGGAGACACCAGCACGCAAGGTGCTCCTGGCAACGAGTGGCGCTATGCGGACGACTGGCCCATCCCGGCCAAGGAGACGCCTGTGTACCTCACGGCCGACAAACGCGTGGGGCTCAGGGCTCCTGAGCAGGCGGAGTCGTTTCATGAATACACTTTTGACCCTGCCAATCCCTGCCCCACCCAAGGAGGGCACAATCTCACGATCGCCCGAGGTTCCATGGATCAGCGCAAGGTGGAGGACCGGGAGGATGCCGTGGTCTTTACCAGCGAACCGCTGGACAAGCCGGTGGAGGTTACCGGCCGTCTATGGGCGAAGATCTTTGTGTCCTCAAGCGCGGTGGACACGGATCTCTCTGTGCGCATCTGCGACGTCTATCCCGATGGGCGAAGCATGCTGATGGCGGAAGGCATTCAGCGTCTGCGCTACCGCAAGTCCCGCGAGAAGCCCGAGCCGCTGACGCCTGGAAAGATCGAGGAGGTCACAGTCGATTGCTGGTCCACGAGTGTCGTCTTCAATGCGGGGCATCGCGTGCGTGTGATGATCACCTCGAGCAATTTTCCGCGCTTTGATGTGAATCCAGGCACAGGAAAGCAGTGGAGCGAAGAGGGTGAAAAAGTGAAGCAGACCAACCGGATCTACTGTGATGCGGAGCATCCGTCGAGGCTGCTGGTTCCTGTGCCTGAGTCCAATGTGGGAGAGTGAGCTTCAGTCAGGCTTGAGTTCCAGATGAATGGCTGAAGGGGGGGGGCGGATGTTGGGGCACACGTTTAGAGCCCCATGTCACCTTCAGCCATGATGGTGTGCTTTGGGGCGTGGCGGAGAGTTTCAGGGAACAGGAAAAAGTGACAGACCTGCTGGGTGCGACGCAGCAGGGCAGGGGTGGGATGCAAGACGAGATCTCCGGGAAAAGTTGCGGCTGTGACGAGGTGGGCACCGCCGGGAAAAAGTCCGGGTTCTTTGACCAAGAGGCCAATCAGGGCGTAGAGTTCCGACTTGTCCTCACAGGTGGTGAAACTTTCCAGTATATCCCAGCCGTGGAGGCCGCGCGTGTGACGACGCGTGACGAGAAGGAAGCTACTGAGCACGCCCGAGGCATCCACGAGGCCGAGGAAGTGATGCTGGCGTGTGGTGGCGCTGCAAAACCACCGCAGGTAGTCTGGGGTGATCCATTTTTCAATGCGGTCTGGGCGCTGGTAAGGCCGGGCGATGGCGGTGACCGCTGAGGGAGACGTCACCACATGCCTGCCTGCAGGAAGTGAAGGCCACCAGGAGCGGCCGCGCAGATGTGAGGCCAGCCCGGCCGCAAAAAAGTGGCGAGTCACTGTCTGCTCAGCTCGTGCCCCCATTCTGTGCAGCGCCTCCTGGACACGGGGGCTTGGGGTGGAGTGAATGATCATCCGCTGTGCGGCAATTTCACGCTGCTGGAGGAAGACCATGGCTGCGGCTTTGGGGAACTGCCCGTCCATGCAGAAGGTGGTGGCGTAGACTGTCTGACAGATTTGCTCCTGCCAGGTGTGGAGGGCTGGGATGGAACCACCGTATGCGACCAAGCGTCCTTGAGCATGCACCCAGCGTCCGCGTTCAGGATTGACTGAAGCTGCGGGGTTTTCATCCCACCAAAAGCGCAGGCGTTCTTCCCAGGCAGGGCCGTTCAGGGGGCTGAAACTCCGGTTCAGAAACTGCACCAGCTCCGCCCGTGCTTCAGGGGTGTCGGGGTAGGGGCTGATGTCGAGTTTGGGCATGAATGCCTAAGATCCACCATTGAATTGGGGCAGCAAGCAGCGTGATTTCCAATTAGCCTTTAAATGTGAAGTGGTGAAAAGCGCTACAAAAAAACTGCCGGTCGTTAGGAAATCATGAAAAATATGAATATTGAGGGCTGGGAAGGGCTAGCTATTCAAAATAAACAAACTCATTCGAGTTCAGCAAGGCGAGGCAGTAGTCAGTCAAGGCGGAACTAAAATTCGCTGTGAGATGGGTTTGGTTTTGTAAAAAAATCTCCCCATTAAAGAGCTCTTTGGGGGTGGGCTGGCGGGAGTAACAGCGCAGGGTGGCGGCGGTGATGAGGGCGCTGGCGTCCGAGCCATGCTCCGCCTGAAGGAGTGCGGCCAGCTTTGCCGCAATGGACTGAGTGAATTCGGAATTGAGCAGCATGAGGGCCTGGGGAGAGGTGGTGGAGGTGTTGCGCAGAGCGCAGCTCATCTGGGCATCCGGGCGGTCAAAGAGCTCGAAGAGCGGATGGCGCAGATTGCGCCGGGCAAAGATGTAGATGCTGCGGCGTGTGTGCTCGCTGGTGTCCTTGGTGGCCTCGGCCTGGCTTTTGATGAGGGTGCTGCTGATTTCCTTTGGCAGCGGCAGCTTTACGCCGGGGCCACCTGACTTGAGGTTGAGCTGGCCGCAGACGCTGAGCATGGCATCTCGCAGCATCTCCCCTGTGAGGCGCTTGGGAGCAGCGTTCTTTTGCTGATAAGTCTTCGACATCACGATGAGCTTGTGCAGGCGCTTGAGGCTCCAGTTTTGCCGAGGCAGTTCGGCGGCCAGCCAGTCGAGCAGGGCGGGATTTGCAGGGGGCTGACCTTGGTGGCCGAGATCGCTGGGGATGGCGGCCAGAGGTTTGCCAAAGTGCTGCTGCCAGAGGCGATTTGCCATGGCGCGGAGGAAGAGCGCGTTGTCCTTTCTGGTCAGCCACTCAGCCAGCGTTGCGCGGCCGGCATTGGCAAGAGTGGAGCCGAAGATGCGAGGAATGGCGGGCTGAATTACTGCGCCGGGGCGCTTGAAGTCTCCACGCACAAAGACGGTGCTGGCGGGGATGCCTTCGGTGAAGATGTGTACTGAAGGGCCGAGAGGTTTGCTGTTTTGAGTGAGGACGGTGTTGTCGAAGAAGGCGCGCAGGCGATAGAAGTCGGCCTGGCTGATGGGATCGTAGGGATGGTCGTGGCACTGCGCACAACCTACGGTGAGGCCGAGACCCACCGAGCCGACGGTAGCAGCGATGTCATTGAGCAGGACATGGCGGCGCTCACTTTGGTTGTTGAGGTCCGGCATGTCCGGGCATGAGAAGAGGAAACCGGTGGCGGTTTCGTCTCCCATCAGATCTCCGGCGATCTGGCGCTGCACGAAGACGTCAAAGGGCATGTCGCGATTGAGGGCGTCGATGACCCAGTCGCGGTACTGCCAGGCGCGTTTGCGCTCGGCATCGTATTCGAAGCCGTCCGTGTCTGCATAGCGTGCGAGATCGAGCCACCACTGGGCCCAGTGCTCGCCGTAGCGGGGAGAGGCCAGCAGGCGGTCCACTAGATGCTCGATGCTGGATGACGGATGCTGGATGTACGTTTTCGAAAAGGCTTCGACTTCTTCAGGAGAAGGGGGGAGGCCGGTGAGATCGAAGGTGAGGCGGCGGATGAGGGTGGCGGGATCTGCGGCAGGAGATGGAGAGGGCGCTGCGAGATCGTCGATGCCTTTGTTGCCGGGAGTGATTTGCAGCGGCTGGAAGGACCAGTGCTGAGTGTCTTCTGGTTTGATGGGGCGCTCGTCTTTAACGGGATCTGCAGAGGCATGGATGGAGACGCCGTGGGCGCAGGGGGCGGTGAGAAGAAGGCCCAGAGTAAAAAAGACGGTGAGGTGGCTGAGTCCCTTATCCATCGCATGACCGAGCGTTTTCATGCGAGGATTCCCTTCACCACATTTCCTTCCACTCCGGTGAGACGCTGATCGAGGCCGTTGAGGCGGAAGGTGAGGCGCTCGTGGTCCAGGCCGAGGGTGTGGAGGATGGTGGCGTGGAGGTCGTGGATGTGGACTTTGTCCTGGGCTGCGCGGAGGCCGAACTCGTCGGTGGCACCGTGGACGTGGCCGTGCTTTACGCCTGCGCCCATGAGGACGGTGGTGTAGCCCCAGGGATTGTGGTCGCGGCCCACGCCTTTTTCGCTCATGGGCATGCGGCCAAACTCACCGCCCCAGATGACGAGGGTGTCCTCCAGCAGGCCGCGCTGTTTGAGATCGCGGATGAGCCCGGCGACGGGCCTGTCGGTGCGGGCGCAGTATTCGGTGTGGTTTTTGAGCACGTTTTCGTGGGCGTCCCAGCCATTGGTATCGCCCGAGTAGAGCTGCACAAAGCGGACGCCGCGCTCGATCATTCGACGGGCCAGCAGGCAGCGGGTGCCAAACTCGCGCGTGGTCGGGTCGTCCATGCCGTAGAGCTTTTGGGTGGCCTCGGATTCGCGGGAGATGTCCACGGCCTCGGGGGCGGCACTTTGCATGCGGAAGGCCAGCTCGTAACTGCGGATGCGGGCATCGAGTTCGGAGTCGGCCGCATGGCGTGCGAGGTGCTGTGCATTCATCTGTTGGATGAGGTCGAGCGTGGCGCGCTGGCGTGCGCTGCTTTGCGAGCTCTGCAGGTGCAGGATGGGGCTGCCACCGGCACGCATGGTGGTGCCCTGGTAGGTGGCAGGAAGAAAGCCGCTGCCCCAGGCGGGTGGGCCGCCTTTGAGGCCACCACCAGGATCTGGCATGACCACAAAAGCGGGCATGTCCTCGTTTTCAGAGCCCAGACCATATGACACCCAGCTGCCCATGCTAGGCTTTCCCATCTGGATGGAGCCGGTGTTCATCTGATAGACAGACTGCGGATGATTCACGCTGTCTCCATGGCAGCTGCGGATGACGCACATCTCGTCTGCCAGCTCCGCCATGTGAGGGAGGAAATCGCTGATCTCGATGCCGCTCTGGCCGTGCTTTCGAAAGGGCTTCACGGGTGCGAGCAGGGGATTCTGCGCCACTTTGCGTCGTGTCTCCACTGTGCCGTAGCTTTGCGGAAGCGGCTTGCCAGCATGGCGGATGAGTTCGGGCTTGGGGTCAAAGATATCCACATGGCTGGGGCCGCCGTGCATGAAGAGCCAGATCACGCGCCTGGCCCTGGCTGGAAAATGGGAGCGCGACTCTGCCATGAGCTGGGAAAGCGCCACACTGGAAAGTCCCATGGCTGTGGCGCCAAGCCACCTGCGGCGGGAGAAGTGTGCGGGATCCGGGAGCATGGCGTCTAGACGTAGGCGGAGTGCTGGTTCTAGCGGAACCGGGTACAAAAGGTCAAGACGGGAATGGGTGGCGTGCCCGCAGCTAGAGCATCTTCTGCATCCAGAGCACGTCGAGCCAGCGACCGTGCTTGTGGCCGACCTCCTTGAGGTGGGAGACTTTGATGAAGCCGAGTTTGGCGTGCAGGGCGATGCTGCCTGCCTGGTCGGCATCGATGCCACCGAGGACGGTATGGTGGCCGATTTCTTTGGCGAGGCGCAGGAGCTCAGCGAGAAGGAGGCTGCCGATGCCTTTGCCCTGATGCTCGTGGTGGAGGTAAACGGAGTCCTCGACGCTGTGGCAGTAGGCCTGACGGGGGTGGAAGCGGCTGAGGGATCCCCAGCCGACCACAATTCCGTCTTCCTCGGCTACAATGACGGGGTGCTCCGGGCCGTGGGCGTCAAACCAGTCCTGCCGTTCCAGAGCGGTGCTGGGGACGGTCTGGTAGGTGCAGGTGCTGTGCTCCACGTAATGATTGTAGATGGCATTGATGGCCGGGAGATCGGCCTGTGTGGCGGGGCGGAGAGTGGCGGGCATGGGGCAGCGGTCAGGAGGAGGAGAATGAAAGCGTCCAAATGACGAATGTCTAAATCAGAATGACGAGGGTCGTGGCTGTGTAGCCGCCCCGTTGATTTATGCGCAGCCGCTGAGCGTCTCGGTCAAACGATGGGCTTTTGCATCGTGCGTGGCGGCAGCTGGATTCGTGCAGTGTAAGTTTGCTCAGTGTCCAGGTCGCCAAGCAAGCCGAGGTAGTCGAGCAATTCCAAAGTACAAGCATTGGTCCAGCCAAAGCCGGGTTCGTTGGTGGGATAGCCGAACTGGATCTTGCCGGTCACGTCGCTGGTCATTCCCTCCAGATCGTATTTTTCATACAGCTGACCGGTGCGGCAGAATTCAGAGGTGACGAGGGTCACAAAGCGTCGTGCGATCCTGCGCGCCTCATGGCGGTAGCCGTAGCGGTGCAGGCCCATGACGGCCATGTAGTTGAGCGGCGCCCAGCCAAAAGGCCTGTCCCACTGGCAGCCACTGAGGTGCAGGCTGGTGAGCAGGCCGCCGCTGGCTTCGAAGTCCGGCAAGTGCGCCACGATACGTGCCGCCTGCACCTCTGTGGCCAGCCCGGCCCACAACGGCCAGAAAGTGGTGGCAAAAGGGTAGGCGCGGCGGCGTCCGGCACGGCCATCGTAATCAAAAAACATTCCGGTCTCTTCATCCCACAGGTGCTCGTTGATGCTCTCAGCACGCTGGCGGGCACGCTCATTCCAGACTTCGAGAGTGGAGGTGGCCCCGAGAAAGGCACGCACTTTGGCGATGTCCACTTCCAGCCGCCACAGCAGCGTGTTGAGGCAGACGGGGAGGATGTCGAGAACATCCAGATTGGCGAAGCCAAAGCGCCCGCTGACATCAAAACCCGACTCGCGCATGCTGCGGTCTGCGTGGTAGGCGTGGGGGGTCAGTGCTCCGGTTTCCGGATCGAGGAAGAGACTGGCGTCCTGCACGTATTCGCCGCCTTCGGCGAGGTGCATGCGCAGGCGCTCGTAGTGGTTGCGGCCGTGCTCATCCATCTCCCCCCGGGCGACCTCCGGAGCGGGTCCCTGGGCAAAGTCATAGTACCTCGAGAGATTCATGCCGGAGACGAGGTGTGGAGGCACCGCCCAGTAGTAGTAAAATTTTTCCAGCAGGGGCAGTGTGCGCTGCAGCCAGGTGAGATCCCCGGTGGCACGGTATACAGCTAGAACCAGCCGCCCCAGAAATGGAGGGTGCGAACGAGTGAGGTAGTAGGTACGGTTGGCCGTGAGGACGGTGCCGTAGTGCGCCACCTGATAGAGACACTGGTCTGCGATGGCGCGCGCCATAGGCACCCGTCCCTGCCGCAGCAGCCCCAGGGCGATGAAGTAGCTGTCCCAGCCGTACATTTCATTGAACCTGCCGCCGGGCACCACATAGCGGCCGGGCAGAAAGAGCAGCCCGTGAGTGTCGATGCGCGCGGGATCAGGCGGCAGCACCTTGAGACACAGCGTGTTCAGCTGGTCGGCGGACAGTGATTTTTCGAAAATGCGCTGCACGCGCGGCAGATCTTCTGAGCGCGCGATGTATATGGGGGCGCTGCAGGCACCTGAGTCGCCGAGTTTCACGTCAGAGACGGCTTCGGCCACCTGGCGCAGCCCGCGGCTCAGTCCATGCCACTCCGTCTGGATGTGGTGGACAAGCCGGGCGATGTCGCTCGTGGATGGAAAAGGTGGTTCTTCCTTGTTCACGGGTTGAGTGATTTATTTACAGCCTGCGGCCCTGCGGCGTGCGTTCCATAAGCAAAAGCTAATACGGCTCACACATGGATGTAAGCCGTGGGTTTCTACAAAATAAACCAATCCACAACCATGATCTCCAGTCGTACATGGACCAAAGAGCTGCTGCGGGAGCTGATCGAGACGCGGCTAGGTGATGTAAAGTTCATCGTGGTTTCCAACCGGGAGCCACACATGCACCGCTACGGAGAGGGCGGGGATCTGGAGTGTGTCGAAACCACCGGGGGGCTGGCCACGGCACTACGCCCTATCATGGCGGCGACCAAAGGCACGTGGATAGCCCATGGCGCGGGGAATGCCGACCGGGATACCGCAGACGAGCATGGGCGGCTGGACGTGCCGCCGGATCGTCCGAGCTACACCCTGAGGCGCGTGTGGCTGACGCCCGAGCAGGAGGAGGGGTACTACTACGGTTTTGCCAACGAAGGGCTGTGGCCGCTGTGCCACATTGCCTTCAAGCGCCCCGTCTTTCGTCTGGCGAACTGGGAGACGTATCAGGAGGTGAACCGGATCTTTGCCCAGGCTGTGATCGAGGAGGCGGGCGGAGAACGGGCCATCATTTTCATCCAGGACTACCACTTCTGCCTGCTGCCCCGCATGCTGAAAGAGATGGGCGGGGACAAGCTCATCGTGGCCCAGTTCTGGCACATTCCGTGGCCGAATCGCGAGATGTTCCGCACCTGCCCGTGGTCGCAGGAGCTGGTGGACGGACTGCTGGGCAATGACCTGCTGGGCTTCCACATCCGGAACCACTGCCAGAACTTCTTTGAGACGGTGGACAGCTCCGTGGAGGCGATGGTGGACCGCGAGGGCTGGCATGTGATGCGCGGCGGGCACGTCACCAGCGTGCGGCCTTTTCCCATCAGCATCGACTTTGTGACCAACGAAGCCCTGGCCATGGCCCCGGAAGTGGAGGCGGCGATGGAAAGGTGGCGCCGCAGGCTAAGGCTGGGAGACCGCCTGCTGGGGGTGGGGATCGAGAGGCTGGACTACACCAAGGGCATCCCGGAGCGACTGCGTGCGCTGGATTTTTTCATTGAGACGCACCCAGAATGGCGCGGCAAATTTTCGTTTGTGCAAGTCTGCGCTCCGAGCCGCTCCCACCTGCCGGAGTACCAGGCGGTGGAGGATGAGATCGAAAAACTCGTGGAGCATGTGAACTGGCGCTGGGGCCGCATGGGCTGGCAGCCGGTGCTGTTTTTGAAGCAGCAACACGGGCCGGTGGAAATGACGGCGCTGCACCGGCTGAGCCGCTTCTTCGTCGTGAACTCGCTGCACGATGGCATGAATCTCGTGGCGAAGGAGTTTGTGGCCAGCCGGACGGACAACGACGGCGTGCTCATTCTCAGCAAATTTACCGGTGCTTCGCGTGAGCTGGATGCGGCCCTCGGCGTCAACCCCTTTGCCATCCATGACACGGCCGAGGCCATCCGCCACGCGCTGACCATGGAGCCTGAAGAACGGCAGCGACGCATGAAAAGCATGCGTGAAAAAGTGGCCGCCAGCAATGTGTACCGCTGGGCTGCCAACATACTCTCCCATCTCATGAAGCTGGACATGCCCGAGACTGCTGTGAACGATGACTCCTAACTGGACCGAGCAACGCGAAGCCCTGAGGGAATGGCTGCTCTCCCATCCGCGCATCCTCATCGGATGTGACTTTGATGGTACACTGGCGCCTCTGATGCCGCATGCGGATGAGGCGCGGCTGCCACGTGTCACAGGGGAGGCGATGCAGCGGCTTATAGCGCTGCCCGGGGTGGCGCTGGCGGTGATCTCAGGACGCGCGATCGCGGATTTGCGACAACGGGTGGCACTGGATGGCGCATGGTATGCGGGAAACCACGGGCTGGAGATGGCGGCGGCAGACGGCTCAACGGTGGTGGCTCCAGGAGCTGAAGATGCCAGAGCCGCGCTGCGTCATGCGCTGGGACGTCTGGCCCCCTTGCCAAGGGAGATGCCAGGTGTGTGGATCGAGGACAAAGGGCTGACTGCTTCCGTGCACTACCGCCAGGCCTCTGAGGACTGCCGTGCCCAGCTCGAGGCATGCGTGAGGGAGGCTGTGAAGGGGCTGGAGGCGCTGAAGGTGAGGCCAGCCAAATGCATCTGGGAAATTCTTCCTGCCGGCGAATGGGACAAAGGCACTGCGCTGCGCTGGTTCATGAACCGATGGGGGGTCCCCTCCAATGCCACGGCTTTCATGGGGGATGATGTGACGGACCTCAATGCCTTTCGTGAGCTGCCCGATGGATGGACGATTCTTGTCGGAAATGACGTGGATGTGAAAGCCCGTATGAGGCTGCGCCATCCGGGTGATACGGCGATGCTTTTGGAGTGGATGGCGAAGGTGCGAGCGTGATGAGGGCAAGAACGCCCACACCAGGCCTGACCAGCATGGTCATTTCCCATCTTGACTCCGCTGCTCCGAATCTCCATTCTCGCGGCCCAGTCACATTCACCCATTATCTTAATCAATCACCTTTATGGCCATCAAAGTAGGAGTCATCGGAGTCGGCGGCATGTTGCAGTATCACGCGGCGGGGTTTCGCAAGGCAGGGGCCGAGATCATCGCCGTGAGCGATGCCGCGCCCGGCGCAGCGGCCAAGGCGGCGGCGAAATGGGGCATCGCCACTCCCTATGAAACCGTGGAGGCCATGCTGGCCGCACCGGAGATCGATGCCGTGAGCGTCATCGTTCCCAATAAATTTCACAAGTCCCTCACCATTCAGTGCCTCGAAGCCGGCAAGCATGTCTTCTGCGAAAAGCCGCCTGCGCTTCATGCGGATGAGGTGAAGGAAATCATCGCCGCCGCACAGAAGGCGGACAAGAAAGTGCTCTTCAACTTCAACAACCGCGCCCGGCCTGAGTCCAAGGCCATGCAGACTTACATCAGCCAAGGGGCTGTGGGCACGATCAACTCGGCGCAGGCCAAGTGGATCCGCCGCACAGGCATTCCCGGCTTTGGCGGCTGGTTTACCACCAAGGAACTGGCCGGTGGCGGCTCTCTCATCGACCTGCTGCACATGGTGGACCTGGCGATGTACTTCATGGGCTACCCCGAGCCTGCGCATGTGCTGGGCCAGACATTCTCCGACTTTATCACGGACAAGCAGTTCAAAGGCCCCTGGGGCATCCCCGACCGTGTGGGCGGCACCACTGACGTGGAAAACGCGGCGCATGGCTTTGTGACTTTCAAGACCGGGCAGGTGCTCTCCCTGCAGGTGTCCTGGGCGGAAATGGTGAAGCGCGAGGAAGTCTCCGTCGTCTTCCAAGGCACAAAGGCCGGCGGCTGCGTGCAGCGCCTCTTTGGCAGCGACGGTCTGGACAACACCGCCATCGACACCTGCGAGCTCTACGTGCAGGAAAACGGACACAGCGTGAACCGGAGCATCACCGTCCCCGCCTGCGAGGACATGGGCCGCATTGATTCCGCCGCGAACTTCATCGAAGTGCTGGAAGGCAAGGCCGAGCCTCTGAACACCCTGGAGCAGGCTCTGCGCCTGATGCAGGTGATCGACGCCATCTATGCTTCCGCACAGAGCGGCAAGCCGGTGGCTATCTGAGCAGGAGAATGATTGAAATCAGCGGGGAGAATGAGCGCAGGCTTGTTCTCCCCGTTTTGTTTTGAGATGATTTGACCATGCAAAAGCTGGTCCAGCCAAGGAATCGACATTCTGCGGGTTTTGCCCGGTCAGGATCCGTCGAGATGCTTCTGCTGATTTACATCTTGGCGGCGGTTTTGAACCTTGTCATGGGGCACTGGCTCTTTGCGACTGCCATGCTGATGCCGCTGGCGGGGCTGGTACTCTGGACGCTGTACCTTGCCCGACGGGACCACTGCAGCATAGGCGATCGGGTCCGGGTGAGCGTGGGGCCGCATTCTGGCAAAGAGGGAGTCATCACAGGCACCCATGATGGAGCAGGAACCAGATTCACTGTGAAACTGACCTCAGCCGAGGCTGCTGATGAAGTGGCCTTTTTCGACTGGGAGATCAGGGAAGTAAAAACGACCAGTCTCCCCAACCAATGAATTCCTTTGGCCGAACAGCGTTGAAAACACCATCCGTTTCCGCATCAGATGAAGCTGATTCCTGACACCACAGACCCCGCCGTCCTGCGCACCGACTTCGCCGACGATGCCTCATGGTGCCGCTTGTGCGGTTTGATCTCCAGCCCCATCGGTGCAGAAGGTTTTCGGGCGTGCATGAGCTTTTTGAACGATCCTGAGCTTGTGGATGTGACGCCCGAGTCCCTGCCTGAACGTTTGCCAAAACCGTATCAGCACAGCTTCATTGTCATCGCCGACCACCGTACCTTAGCGGAGGCGGATGCTCCGCTATTGGTGGTGAATCTCCTCGACAAACCTGGCAGAAGCTTCCGTGCTTTGCCGACCCGGATCGGGGCGATTGAGAACAATTTATCCATCGGGAACATGGGCTTCGAGGATTTTGCCGAGGCTGTGGACGGAGACGGCCTTTTTCGCGGATTCCCGGGCGAAACAGAGGATGACTACAAGGTCACGAGCACGCCGCAAACTCAGGTTCGGAAGAGAACTTCGCAGCCGCAGACGCTGCTCGGGCGGGGACTCATCTACATTTACAAGCTGCTGCGAGGGAAATCTAGGACCTGAGTCTATTTTCAGCATGAATCTCACATTCCCTGCATGAAGCGCCCCGGGCCGGTGTCTTTCATGTGAAACGAGCATTCCGTTTCAGGCTCCCATGAACTCACATCTGCATCTGCTTACGCGCTACCATTGCGATGGGGACGCTGAAGCATTTGCGACGCTGGTGCGGGAGCATGCGGGAATGGTCTTTGCCACGGCGAAGCGGGTCACGGGAGACGCGGCGCTGGCGGAGGATGTGGTGCAGGAGACGTTTCTGGAGCTGGCGCGCAGCGGGCAGGGGACGGTGGAATCCGTGGCGGCATGGCTGCACCGGGTGGCCTGGCGGAAGGCCTGCAATGCGCTGCGCGGAGAGTCCCGCCGCAGAAGGCATGAAGGGAGAGCCGCTGCCGAGGACGAGTCCCACGCCGAAGTCGTCGAACCTGCCTGGGAGGAACTGGAACCGCAGATCGATGACGCTTTGAATGACCTGCCGGAGGCCGTGAGAGAACTGCTGGTGGCGCATTATTTGGAAAGCTGCACGCAGCAGGAACTGGCGTCGCGCCTGGGGGTGAGTCAGTCCACGGTTTCTCGGCAGCTGGAATCTGCTGTGAGGGAATTGCGCACGCTATTGCGCGGCCGTGGAGTGCTGTGCGGTTCCGGGCTGGCCATGGTCCTGAGCGCACCGCGAGTGGAGGCCGCGCTGCCTGCAAAACTGGGCGGTTCCCTAGGAAAGCTGGTCTTAAGCGGAACAGGCGGCGGCAGCGGTGCCCTAACAGGCACGTCTCTGACCACGACCTCCTTATTTGCCATGACTACCACTACCAAAATCCTGATCGCCACAGCTGTGGCCGCTGCAGCCCTGAGCATGCCGCTGGTACTGCAAGACGGGGGAGAGCGTCCAGCCCCAGCCCCTGGCCCAACCTTGGTTGGAACTTTTGCCGTGGAGGGCAATGTTCAGCGGCCCGCCACTGCCACCGCAGCCAATCATTATCGGCCGGCGGCGGTGTCTCCTCAGGTAAAGCAAAAGGTGGAGGGCATCTTGAGACGCCATACCGGGGTGAGCAAAGAGCAACTCAGCAAGAGCGTGGAACTCAACAAGCTGATGGAACGCTTCATCTCCGCGGTGGAAGGCCCGGAGTTTGAGGAGGAGATGTTGAAGCGGATCTCCGCACTGCCATCCAAAGGGGAGAACGGCCTGGTGAAGATGGATTTTGAAATGCTGGATGACGCCAAAGGCCGTGCGTGGCTGGAGGCTGCGGTGGCGGATGATGCGGAACTCATGCGCGACTGGGTTCTCAATACCCTAGATGGCGCGATTTTTGAGTTCGCTTTTGATCCCAATCTGGAGCGCAGCAGCAACGGTGTGAGCATTGAGGCCGCTGCTTCACCTGCGCAGACAGTGCCGCCTGCGGTTCCGGCGCAGCCTGATGAGTGATGCCCGTATGCGCGAGCATCACTCAAGCATTTGAATACTCAGTTATTTACGACAGGCCGCCGCGGTCGCTGTTGAGGGCGGCGTCGCCGTATTTGGCGCGTGGTGTGGGGGTGTAGTCCAGCGGGGTCCAGGCGGCGTTGGCAGCGGAGGAGGCGACAACGGCCTCGATGAAGGCCATGCCTGCGACGCCTTCTTCGATGGTGGGGTAGTCCATGTCCAGCGGGTTGGGGGTGGTGCCGTTGATGACGGCGCGGACGTGGTTGGAGAAGTTGCGGTAGATGTTGGCAAAGCCTTCCAGGTAGCCCTCGGGGTGGCCGGAGGGGGTGCGGGTGGCGGCACCGGCGGCGCTGCCGAGGTAGCCCAGGCCGGTGCGGTAGATCTGCTTCGGCTTGTCCAAAGAGGTGACGATCATCGTGTTGGGATCAAGCTGGGACCACTCGATGCCGCCCAGGGAGCCGTAGACGCGGAGGCTGAGGTTGTTTTCACAGCCGATGCTGATCTGGCTGGAGTGGAGAACGCCCTTGGCACCATTGGTGAAGCGGAGGAGGACATTGCCATCGTCTTCTAGGCGGCGGCCTTCTTTGGCCAGGAAGATGGTGAGGTCTGCTGCGAGCTCCTTGATGTGGAGGCCTGTGACGTATTCAGCGAGGTTGATGGCATGGGTGCCGATGTCTCCCATGCAGCCGGCGGCGCCACAGATGGCGGGGTCCACACGCCAGGAGGCCTGCTTCTGGCCGGTGTTTTCCAGCATGGTGGCGAGCCAGCCCTGGGGGTATTCGACGACGACCTTGCGGATTTCCCCGAGCTTGCCCTCTTCGATCATCTGGCGGGCCTGACGCATGAGGGGGTAGCCGGTGTAGTTGTAGGTGACGCCGTAGAGCTTGCCGGTGGCCTTGACGATTCCGGCCAGTTCCTTGGCCTGGGCGAGATTGAAGGTGGCGGGCTTGTCTGAGAGGACGTGGAAACCGGCCTCAAGGGCGGCTTTGGCGGCAGGGAAGTGGAGGTGATTGGGGGTGACGATGGAGACGAAGTCCATGCGCTTGTCCGCAGGGAGGGCGGACTCTGTGCGGATCATTTCCTCAAAGTTTCCGTAGCAGCGCTCGGGGGGCAGGAAAAAGTCGGCTCCGCTGTCTTTGGAGCGCTGGGGGTCGGATGAGAAGGCACCGCAGACGAGCTCGATCTGCTGGTCGATTGCAGCTGCGATACGGTGCACGCCGCCGATGAAGGCGCCGCGTCCGCCGCCGATCATGCCATAACGAATTTTCCGGTTCATGGGAGAGCTAAAGAGGGTTGGGTGTCTAGGGTGTGAGTGAAGGGCGAGTGTGCGCAGCGGGCGGGGGTGGGTCAAGTGCATCCGCGAGCGCAGGCGCGGTGCGCGGGCACAAAAAACCCCGGAGAGGCTGGGCCCAACGCGCTCAGGCGTCCTCTCCGGGGCTGTTGTCGTCGAAACACCGCAGTGCGGTGCGCATGGCGACAAATTTTAGGCGGCCATGAGGGCCGGGCTGCCGTGCTTCATGCGGCTGCGAAATTCGGTGGGGGATTCATCGGCGATGCGGCGGAAGCTGCGGTTGAAGTGGGAGAGGCTCTGGAAGCCGACGTCGTAGGCGACTTCGGTGATGCGAGCTGCGGGCTTCATGAGCATGCGCTTGGCCTTTTCCACACGGGCGCGGTTCACAAAGTCTGTGAAGGTGAGGCCGGTGGCGCGCTTGAAGAGCTTGCAGAAGTGGAAGGGGCTGACATTGACCGCGCTGGCGACGGCTTCCAGAGACATGGGCTCAGCCAGGTGATTGTGGATGAAAGATTTGGCATTGCGCACTGCTTCAGGCTCATGCGTGGCGGTGGCGAAGAGCATGCGGTGGGCGCTGTCACCGAGCTGGAGGGCGAAGGACTGCAGGATGGCGACGGCGGCCTCGTAGCGTGCGGGTTCCATCACAGGGACGTGCTCGAAATGGACCTGGGCGCTGCGGATTTCGGTGGCGGAGCGACCGTCGTCGAGCAGGGCTTTGGCGACTGGAGCGAAGGTGTCTGCATTGGCGGGCTGGAGGCGAACGCCACCGGTGAGCATGATGGCGATGGTGTTCTTGCCGACGCGGACGGGGACCTGGGTCTCCACGACTCCGGCGACGCCCTGGCGGGTGATGATTTTTTCGAGGGGACTTTCCTCGCGGGCGGCTTCCAAGCTCAGCGGCAGGCTGGTGAGGGTGTGGAAGGCTTTCTGGTAGTGCTGGAAGAGTTCGCTCTCGGCCAGATTCTGGATGAAGCGCTGGCGTGGGCTGGTGTGAGTGGAGGCAGCAATGGAGAGGTGGGAAGTGGTCGTGCTCATGATGTCAGTGGCGCGTTTGAGGTTCGTGTTCACGGGACCTATCCTGCCATGACAAGAGGAATCCGATATTGTCGTCAGCTACGGTACGCACCCTCGTGCAGAGCCGCAGCCGCCGCCTCGTGGGGGACCGCAATTTCGGAATAATGGATTCCATTAGAGGGGGCATCCCCCCTAGTGAATGTGCAGGGAGGCTCCTGGAATCAGGGGGGCGACAGAGGGCGGATCTTGTGACGTGACAAGATGTGCGGGCTGGCTGCTGGCCCGCCGGAAGCGCAAGCGGGCGGTGTTTTTCCCGCTTGCTGGTCGCTGTATGCAAAACCTGTGTCAGGTGCGTGGCGGGCAGCAGCGCCTCACCCGTGCCGATGGCCGGACTCGAACCGGCAAGGGAGTTGCCTCCCAGCGGATTTTAAGTCCGCTGTGTTTACCATTTCACCACATCGGCGTCGGGCAGTGGCCCAGAGCCGGGCGGAGTGTAGGCTGCGATGTGCGCGGCCTCAATAGCTGAAAATCTCGCCGTCTTTGAAAAAGCGCTTCAATTCGACTGCAGCGGCTTCCGGGGAGTCGGAGGCGTGGACGACGTTGGTCATTTTGTCAGTGCCGAAGTCGCCACGGATGGTGCCCTTGGGGGCGACCTTGGAGTCGGTGGGGCCGAGGAGGTCGCGGACGTGGGAGATGATGTTTTCCCCGCAGATGGCCACGGCGATGACGGGCTTGCTCTTCATGAAGCTGGCGACGTCCGGGAAGAAGGGCTTGTCTGCGATGTGAGAGTAGTGCTCCTTGAGGAGTTCATCGGTGAGCTGGATCATTTTGCAGCCACGGATACGGAACCCCTCGTCTTCCAGGCGCTTGAGGACTTCGCCATTGATGCCGCGTGCCACGCAGTCGGGTTTGAGCAGGATGAGGGTGGTTTCTTGGGCCATGAGATCAGGTTTTTAGGGGGAAAAGGGTGTGCACAGTGCCGTCCGCGCAGCCATCCGTCAAGGCTGGGAATGTTTTGCCAGATGGAAAGCTGGAGCTAGGCTCAGCCCTGATGCCCGCCCGCTCCTACGCCTTCTTTGACCTTGATCACACGCTGCTGCCGTTCGACACGCAGGCGCTGTTTTGCAATTTTGTGCTGCATCGGGAGCCGTGGCGGGTGCTGCTGCATGCGCTCTTTGTGCCGGTGGCGCTGGCGCGTGCGTGCGGGCTGGCCAGCACGGCGACGGCGAAGCGGGCCTTTTTAAGCTACCTGCGGGGGATGCCGCGAGAGCGCCTGGCGGACTATGCGCATGAGTTTGCCAGCGTGTGTGTGCCACGCTGGGCCTACCCGGATCTGAGGGCGGAGATTCTTCGGCACAAGCACCAGAACCGTGTCCTGGTGCTCAACACGGCGAGCCCGGATTTCTATGCGCGGGAGATTGCGCAAGTGCTGGGGTTTGACTACTGCATCTCCACGCGTTTCGAGGTCGGCAGGAAATTTCCCGGCATGCCGCGGCTGGTGACGGGGAACAACAAACACGAAGCCAAGATCGCGGCGATGGAGGAGGTCGTGCCCGGGCTGGTGGAACTGACGGAGAAAGAGCGCGCCGACTGCTGGAGCTATTCTGACAGCGCCGCCGACCTGCCGTTGCTGGAGTATGCGGGCTATGGGGTGCTGATTCACCCTTCAGGCAGTCTGGCGGCGATCGGCCGGCAGCGTGATTGGGCCATTCTGCGGCCTGAGCGCCCCTACCGGACCAAGGCGGGGGACATGCTGCGTGTGGTGCTGCAGATGTTTGGCCTGCATCCGGAGTGATGAACAAGACCTGAAGCGCGGCCTTGCTCAATGCGCAGACGGCTTTATGATCGTGACCGACTTTCCCCTTTCTGTGAGGCACCTGTAGCTCAGTGGATAGAGCAGCCGATTTCTAATCGGCCGGTCGCAGGTTCGATCCCTGCCGGGTGCGCCACAGAGGAGGTGGATTATTTTTTCCGGTGCCTTATCAGAGGCAGTGCATTGCGGTCCAGAGGGGCGGTGCACCAGCGGCTGTTGAACTGTGGCAGGAGCATGACAGCCTGCCGCTCAGGAGGGCGCGGTGTCACGTCGATGGCCAGGTGGCGAATTGGAGGAGGGTTTGGCTTGCCTGGGGTGGGATGGGGACTGACGCCCCAGTTTTTGCCCTCGGTGTCGGAGGTGATGGAGGCATTGGCCGGGAAGTTGTTCCAGGCGCTACTGAAGGACTGGATGATGCGGCCGCGAGGATCCGCCCATGCGATACGGCCGCGCTGAGCCTCAAGCCGGAAGTGGAACTGAGGGTTTTCAGCTTCATCTTCTGAGATGGCGCTGCAGAAGATGACCCGGTATTCCCCGGGGGCCAGCATCAGGCCAGGTGAGCCCGGTGGCAGGCCTGAGCCGAGGCGGTCTTCAAAAAATTCGCGGCCCTGGCCTTGGAAATGAGTGAGGCGCCAGCCGGTCAGATCCACGGGTTTGGAGGAGGGATTGTACAGCTCAATCCAGTCGGGAGTGTCTCCACGCGGGGTGCGCAGGGCTCCGTCATTCTTTGGCTGAATCTCAGTCACGACCACGGGTGGTTCGCCGGTGGAGGGCATCCATGCTTCGAAATTCCAAGGGGTCTGGTCTGTCCATTCGTAGATGTCGGATGCCTGAGTCTCTATCTGCAGGCCGCCGGTCCAGACACCGGAACGGATGCCGTGCTCTTCCAGCAGCTGGTGCACTTCGGCCAGTTCGGCGGCTGAGTGAATGCTCGCGAGCTCGCCTTCGGGCAAGGCTTCCGCCTGCACCTGTGCACGGTGCCACGTCATGCGAGTGTTGAGCAGAGAGAAGGTCTTGTTCAACGGGACGACGGTGAAGTTTTGAAGGGGCTGCACGGTGCGTGCAGGAGGAATCTTTTGCAGCACCTGCTTGTTCACCTCGTCAAAAAGGTAGATGAGCGCGGCGGTCACGATCACCGTCGTCATCATGGAGATCATGGGCCGCTTGGAGATGGTGCGCTGGATCATCGGCTGGCTCATGCGGTCAGCTGCGCGCAAAACGGCCTGACGCATGTCTGCGGCGGTCTTGTAGCGCTCGGCGGGGCTTTCACGCAAAGCCTTGGTCACGATCTTGTCCAGCCCCGGGGGGCTGCCTGCTTTTTTGGACGGGGGCTCAAAGACTCCGACCGGGAAGTGCCCCGTGATCATTTCATACAGGGTGACACCGACGCTGAAGATGTCTGCACGGTGGTCCACCTCGGTGCTCAGGCGGCGCTGCTCAGGAGCGGCGTACACAGGCGTGCCCATGATCAGGGCGCTGCGCGTCTGCGCCGTCGTCGTGCTTTCTGCCTGCATGAGTTTGGCCAGTCCAAAATCCGCCACGCGCACACTGTCGCGGCCGTCGATCAGGATGTTGGTGGGCTTGATGTCGCGATGGATGACACCGTGGTCGTGAGCAAACTGCAGTGCTTCGCACACCTGGGCGATGATCTGCAGTGTGCGCTGCAGCGGCAGCTGGCCGTGCTTCATGATCTCAAAGAGAGAGGTGCCGTCCACATATTCCATGACGATGAAGAGATAGCCGGCCTCATTGCGGCCAAAGTCATAGACTGCGACGATGTGCGGGTGCTGCAGCCGAGCGAGAAGGCGTGCCTCACGATGAAAGCCTTCCACAAACAGGGTGTCTCTGCCGAGGTCTGGAGGAAGTATTTTCACCGCGACACGGCGCTCGAGGGAAGTCTGCATGGCCGAGTAGACCGCGCCCATGCCGCCGCGGTCGATGAAGCGAAAGCCGGTGTAACCAGGAAAGCACGACTCAAGCTCTTCTGCGAGCGGAGGCTCCCAGTCTGTGGCCTGACCACCCAGGACGCCATCCATGAGGCCTACGGGATTCAGGCCGAGGAGAGGCGAAGGTGCGGGTGATGCATGATTACTGTCACGGGCATCCTGCCCGGGGGAGTGGGCGCTCATCAGCAGGGTGTCTTGGAAGGATGCATGGAGGTGGGGGCAGCGATAGTGCAAGGCTCATGCCAGATGGGGCCGGCGAGCGGTATGCACGGGCTGATTTACCCCTGCAGGATTGTGACTGTGACGGATTTTTTTTTTACAACCTCTGCTGTCACAAAAGCGTAGCCATGCTTCTAGTTTATCGGCATGTCGAAAACTCCCCCTACGCATCATGGCGCATTTCCGGTAACACGCTGGAGCATGGTGCTGGCATTGCGCGAAGGCGGAGATCTGCAGGCAGGCAGGCTGGCCCTGGATGAGCTGTGCAGAATCTACTGGCGGCCCATTTATTCATACGCACGCTTTCAGGGGCATTCCCCTGCTGATGCGGAGGACCTGACGCAGAGCTTCTTCAGCTTTGTCTTGGAGAAGGCTTTATTCAGCAGTGCAGATTCATCACTGGGGCGCATGCGGAACTATCTGCTAACCGCCTTCAGCAGGCACATCAAACACTGGCAGCGCCAGTCGTCTGCGCAGAAACGCGGTGGGGGGAGGGAGATCTTGTCGATAGAAGCGTCGCAGGCGGAGGACGAGCTGTCCATCCAGCCTCCAGACCACCGTACTCCGGAACTGATCTACCAGCGCATGTGCGCCCTGCGCATCATCGAAGCCACCGTGGAGCAGCTGGCCAAGGAGCAGGAAGAGGCTGGAAAGAGAGAGCAGTTTCAGCTCCTGCGCCCCCGTCTTGATCCCACTGTGGCGGGCTCTGGCAATGATGCTGAACTGGCGGCGCGACTAGGCATGACGCATGATGCCGTGCGCCAGTCCATCTCAAGATTGAGAAAGCGATTTCGCGAGATCATGCGGACGCTGGTGGCGGGCACCCTGGCCTCTCCCACAGAGGAGATGGTGCAGGAGGAGCTGGCGGCTCTGCGAAATGCCCTCGTGAGGAGGGAGTAGAGGCTGTGCTGACAAATCGGTGAGAAATTGCTGTCACAGGAGCTGACCACCTGGCTACTCAACCGGCAAGCAGACGGCGCACAGGCCCCGCGAGCTGACTCCAACACACATCAAACTACATCACCCACTGAAATGAACTCCATTGCCATCACCACTCTTGGCACCAACATCCTGCGCTTTACCATGCCGCTTGCCGCCTCTTCCAGCGATCTGACAAGCAAGTTCAGCGGCATCATCAACATTCTGAACCTTGTGGGCCTGGTGCTTGCCTTTGGCGGCCTGCTTTTCTCCGCCGTGATGTTCATGATGGGCAACACCGAGCGCGTGCTTTACGGACTCGTGGGCGCCGGCATTGGCGGCCTCGCATTCATCATCACGAAGGTCATGTTCTCCACGGCTGGCGGTTCCAGCGATGTGGATTCCATCGACATGGGTACGAACTAGTTCCCTGGCAATGGAGCTCTCTCCCTGATGCGCCCCCTGCGGGGTGCGTCAGGGCTGGGAGCCCGTTGTTGCATGCCAAAACGAGCACACCATGGAACAGCAGAGCGTCAAACTGCACGAAACCAATGAAGGCCGCGACAGCCAGCAGGGCATCGCGGGCTTTGAAGGGGCCAACGCCCTCTGGTTCATGCTGGCTTTTGGCATGGCGATGCTGATTTTCCGCAACATGGCCAGCGCGCCGGACGCCAACATGTCCATGGCGATCTTGGTTTCCTCCATTCCGCTGGTGCTGGTTTCACTCTACTGCTTCGGGCTGAAGCAGGGAAAGCCTCCGTCTTACGATGTGGAGCTTTTTGAATGGCTGATCATCAAAGCAGCCAAGGCCCCCTACTTTTCCCCCAGAAAAGTCGAGCCCATTGTGCTCCCCTGGGTGGATGATCCCGCCAAAGACCCTCCTCTATAATAAGCCTGTCTGATGGCGAAATTCATCAATTCCTACCTCGATGAGGATCTCATCATCTACCGGGGCCTCCAGCGAGGAGGTGCCATCGGCAGAGGTTACAATGTCGAGATGCCGGACACAGAGAACACAGACGCCTCCTGGCTGATGGCCCTGGAGGACAATCTGCGTGTGCTGCTGCGCATGGTCCGTCCGGAACTGCGGATGCAGGTGTCCTGGAGTGTGGACAGCGACTACCGGAAGGAGCTGGAGCGCTACCGGCAGAAAACTGAGGAGCTGCCCCAGGACCGCTGGTCCACCCGGCAGCGGGAGGAGCGCTACAACCGGTATGACAAGAAGATCCGCGAGCACAAGCTGCGCCGCGAACACCTGCAGTTTTATTTCACGTCACGCATCCAGGGCAAGGCCATGGGTGGAGGACGACAGTATTATGAAGAGCTGCTGCAGGCCGCGAAGCGAGAGCAGGGGGAGCTGGAAGAGGCCCTGCGCCAGCAGTTTGGCACGCTGGGCGGCCGTGTGATGCCCATGACGGACATGGATCACTTTGAGGCCTTCTACCGGTACTTTAATCCGAGCGCCTTTGAGAATGAAGCGCTCAAGCTGGAAGATCTGTACGATCCCACCAAGACTGTCTGCGAGATGTGCTTTAACAGCGAGGCGGCACCTGTGCGCATGGGGACCTCCACCTTCAAGATGGACGGGTTTTACCAAGGCATCTGCGTGCTGAAGAGCCTGCCCAAGTTCACCTACATCGGGATGATGCGCACGCTGACGCAGCTGGACATCCTGGACTACCAGATCATCACCAATATCGAAGCGGGAGACGTGGAGAAGGACCGGGTGGCCACCGAGGGCAAGGTGGCGCGACTGGAGCGCGGCAAGATCACGCCCTCTCTCGAAGCCACGCTCATCAAGCTGCGCACCCGCATCCGCCGCCTGAGCACGAACGAGGTGGTGCCCTACCGCATGCACCTCATCGTGCGTGTGTGGGACAAGGATGCAGACACCTGCTCCAGCAAGCTTTCTGCGATCCGCAACTCCATCCTCAAGCTGGGAGGCGCGCAATCCTACGAGCCCACTCTGCCCACCAGCGTGCGGAACTACTGGCAGCTCTGCATGCCGGGCTGGACGTGGGCCAACTACAACGACTTCAAGCTCTACGTCGAGGATGTGAACCTGGCGGATCTGCTGCCGATCTCCAGCACGCCGACAGGGGATCTCGAAGAAGCCGAGGCCATTTATGACGGGCCGCGTGGAGCGCTCGTGGGTACGACCACCTTTGTGGGCAAGGAGGGGGCGATGCGTCCGGAGCACGGCATCATGTTTGGGGCTTCGGGGGCAGGGAAGTCGGTGTTTACCATCGATCTACTGACGCAGACCGCGCCTTATTACGACTTTACCGCGATCGTGGAGGAGGGGCTTTCGTACAATCTCTTCACCCGCCTGTACGGGTGCGAGCCGATCATCGTCCAGCCAAACGGCAACCTGACCTTCAACTACTTCGACACGCGGGGCCTTCCGCTGAGCTCAGACCAGCTCGGTGGGGCTACAGCTGTGGCTCACCTCATGGCGGGCCCTCCGCCTGACATTGACAAAGACCGCATCCGTCAGGCGCTGCTGGCCAAGCAGATCGAGCGCTTGTACATCGACCAGTTTGAAAGCTGGGCCAGCCGTAATGCCGAAGGCCGCGCCGAGGCGGCACGCAGGGTGGCCGTGGCCGATGAATGGCGCAAAAAGCGCATGCCCGGCGGCACGGTGCTTTCGGACGCGTGGATGGATTTCCGTGGCAGCCTCATGGAGGGAGACTCCATGGCCACGGAGTATGATCGCATGAGCGTGGATCCCGCGCTGCTGGAGGACTTTCTGAACAATCCGGGCAACCAGTGGGACCTCATGAGCATGGCGTATACTCTCATGAAGCCCGAGGACATGCCGACGCACAGCCAGTTCGTAGAACTGCTGAATCTCGAGAGCCGCCAGCGCCGCGCGCATGAGGATCTGGGCCTGCTCCGCATGCTGCTGGAGCCGTGGAGCCGTACCGGCCGCTATGGGGCCATCCTGGATGGTGTGAATAATGTGAGTCTGAGCGGCAAGGTGGTCCACTTTGAGCTGTCGTACATTCCCGAGTCTGCGAAGGAGCTGCGCACCGTGGCGGCCTTCCTGATCACGAACGACCTGCGCAAAGAGATCATGAGCCGCCCGCGTTCCACCCGCAAGCGTGTCATTCTGGAGGAGCTCTCCGCCTTCCTGGCCATGCCGGATGGTGACCGCATCACGCGTGAGTACTACGAGCGCATGCGCAAATACTCCTGCTGGGTGTTCTCCATCATCCAGCAATTCCAGCGCATCAAGGACCACCCGGTGCGGTCGTCTGTGGTGGGGAACTCCCGTGTGATGTACATGCTGAAGCAGCCCGACCAGCGGGATGTGGAGAGCATGAGCGAGGGCTTCCGGATTCCCTCGATCACGAAGAAACAGGTGACGAGCTTCCCGGATCCATCGGAGATGAAGTCGGACCCGTTTGGCTCGTTCGTGTACTACCACGAGGCCACGGGGCGTCCGCGAATCGCCATCGGCAGGCACTATGCCTCCAAGGAGATGATCCTGGCCTCCGCCACGTCCGGGGAGGCGTTTGAACGCCAGAACGCCGAGCTCAAGAACTACGGCGGCGATGCCTACAAGATGATTCTCAGCCAAGCCAAATCGAAGAAATGAAAACGTCCATCCTCATCCTTCTAGCGGGCCTGTGCTCCCTGCTGCCCGCCTGCTCAAACTCCAGCGGTGGTGTGAACAAGGGGCTTGTCGGCGCCGGCGCCGGCGGGCTTCTCGGAGCCATCGTGGGAGATCACCTGCTCAAGAGCAACAACAGCAGTTCTTCGACCACCACGGGCGGCGGTGGAACAACCTCCAGCAGCAGCAGCTCCGGGGGGCTGAGCAGCCACGCGGGTCTCATCTCGGGTGCGGTGGCAGGTTATGCCGCAGGCGCCATCAGTGACTCCATGTCGCAGAATGAGGTGCGGCAGAAATATCTCGACGGCTACAACAAGGGCCGAAGCGACGCCATCAAAGACCTCTACTGGCTCAAGCGTGATGCCGAACGACCCAGCGGGGACGGGGGCATCCAGCGCCGCTACTACGAAGTGCCGGTGCCTGAACATGTGACCACTGACGGTGTCCTGGTGGAGCCGCGCAAGGTCGTCATCGAGGTCGTGGAGTGACTTTCATTTTCGTCCCACACAAACACACCCAATACAGCACCATGAAAACACTCGCTTGTTTCGCCTTAGGGCTGTTCAGTCTCAGCCTTGCCGCCCGCGCCCAGTCACCGGTACAGGAAGTCATCGACAACACGCTGATCCAGCAGACGGTCACCAACACGCAGAACATCATGAGCATGCTGCAGCAGCAGCTGGATGAAGCGCAGAAGCAGACGCAGGCGCTGAATGACCAGCTGACGCGGATGGGGAACCCGGCAGCTGTCACAGTGTCTGCAATGGCGATGATCAAGCAGGATGTGGAACAGTCCGCCCAGGCTGCGGCCAACGGAGTCAGCCGGGAGGACCGGATACGTGCCACGACAGGCGCCGAGGCGTTTGGAGACAACGCCTACGGGCTGGTCCCGGCGGTGAGCGCCACAGTCACCTTTGATGATGGCACCACGGCGGACCGTGATCCGGCGCTGTACAAGCTGCATGGAGCGCTGATTGGAGACATCAATACACTGGCGCAAAAGTCCCAGGAAACGGACCAGCGCATCACCGAGCTGGAACAGCAGAAGCTTCCGCTGATGGACCAGCTGAGCTCGGCGCAGGACGAGGCCACCATTTTGAAAGTACAAGCGGCGCTGAACCTGATCGACAATCAGATCGCGAGCGCGAAGGCGGACCTGACGAAGAGCAAGCTCGACTACGATGTGCTTAACGAGAAGCTGAAGCTGCAGGCCATGGTGGAGGCCCGGGCCAAAGGAGAGGAGCGCAAGCTGGAGAAGCAGCACACCGCGCAGTCCGGTGGTGCGGCGGGCGGCTCGGGCGGGGCATCATCTTCATCATCCTCGGGTTCTTCCACGACCACCACCAGTCCGTTCAGCGGACTTGGCTGGGGCAAGACCACGACACCATAGTCCTGCCGCCGCGCTGCGCCATTTAGACCTCATACCACGTCAAATTCATGAACTTCACGCCATTTACGCCCATCCTTGCCGCCGGCCAGGGAATGGCCAGCGCCTTTGGTCTGATGGACACGTTTTACAACGACCTGCAGAACACCTGCTCGGACATCTTTGACGTGCTGCAGCTTTTCACCTTCACCCTGGCTTTTCTGGGGCTGCTGATCATGGCGTACAAGGGCATCATGGGGGGGAGTCTTGAAGGGGCTTTCGGGCAGATCGTGACCATGGGAGTGGTTCTCACCATCATGCCATTCTTTCCAGAGTGGCTGGTGGTGGATGTGCGCACGGCGCTGTCTGACGACCTGCTCCAGGAGCTGGATCTGGACCCGATCGGCCTCTTTGAAAATTTTGGGGACAGCTTTGGGGACCTCGACATCGACACGGACGCGAGCGCGCTGGCCGGGCTCATCATCGATCCGCTTTCCATCATCGACTACATTGCCAACATCATTGCGGCGTTCTGCATGATCGTGATCGGCCTGGTGTGCTATGTGATTTTCTTCTTTGCCTACCAGGTGCAGATCATGGCGCTGTATGTGGGAGCTGCGGCGTCCCCCATTTTCTTCGGGATGTTTCTGTATGATCAGACGCAGAAGACTGCGGTGAGCTATTTTACGGGCCTGATCGCCATCTGCTTCTGGCCGCTGGGGTGGGGGATCGGGCTCATGCTGGCGGACGCGCTGCTGACGATCGGCATTGATGTGATCACGGTGTGCTGCGCGACGCTGAACATCATTGGCTTTGGGGTTGGGGTGGAGGTGATCGCTATTTTTGTTCTGGTGGTGGCCGTGGCCATCTGGATCATGTTTGTGCTCTTTAAGGCACCGGGGCTGATCCAGGCGGCGATCACGACGGGGGCGCAGATCGGGACAGCTTTTGCCGGGCAGGCTGTGAGCGCCGCCATGGGTGGCATCAGCGCCGGAGGTGCGGTGGCCAGCTCGGTGGTCGGGATGGTTCCCGGGGTGGGGAGCACGGCATCTTCTGCGATCAGCGGCGCGACAGGTGCGGTCACCGGAGTGGGCAATCAAATAGGCGGCCTTGCCGGCGGCGGTGGCGGCGGAGGAGGAGGAGAGGAATAATATGAAAGGAGTCGTGGATATTTTTATTTCCAAAGAGAAGCTGGCCTTCTTCTGGTTTGCAGCGGCGTGCGCCTGCCTCGCTGTCACTGCCTGGTATGTGTATGACGTGGCCGTGACCAGCCGTGGGAGCATGCTGTATGTGCCCATCGAGGGTTCGCACATCTACCTGGACCGCAGCCTTCAGCAGCAGGATCTCGACGAGGTGGTGGACTACCATGCCCGGCTGGCCATGGAGACCTTTCTCAACCGCGGACCCAAAGGGCCGCTGACAGCAGAGCGTCTCTCCCTGCTGTTTACCGGAAACGGCATGGCCCAGGTGGTCAAGGATGTGCAGGACTCCCGATATGATTACCGCGCCCGCAGCATCCATCAGGTCATGGAGGTGGGGCAGGTGCGGGTGCAGCACTTCCCGAATGGGGATGCGGAGACGGTGGCCCAAGGCCAGATTGTGCGTGTCAGTGTGGACCCCACCAGCAAGGAGGCGATCACGCAGTCCTTTGCAGTGACTGCGCGGCTCAACTGGGAGCGCAATCAGAACCTGCGTGACAGCAGGCGCTTTCCGTTTGTCTGCAACAACATTGAATATTCCATCAGCCCCATATCAAGCTCCGAGTGATGCCCCCTTCAGACAAACCAACACAGCAGGAAAAAAGGCGCGGCGCGGTTGACACGCTCGTGATCAGGGACCGCACGGCCGTCTTCTGGTTTCTGGCGGCCTGCACCGTTGGCGCCTGCTGCGCCGGGTATGTGATGCTCATGTCCGAAGTCCTGAGGCTGCGCCCGCCCTTTGTGGTCATGGACACGGCTGGAGCCTACTACGTCCCGCCCGGGGAGCTTTACCCGAAGATGAAGCCAATGCACATCCAGCTTTGCGAGGTGCTGGCGGAAACCCTGCTGGAGCGTAATCCGGAGGGGCTTGTGCATGAAAACCGGCTCCCCAAGCTCTGCTGGGAGAATGAGAAGCACGAAACGCCTGGCATGACGGAGATCCGCAAGGAAGTGCAGAGAGAGCAGAAATATTTTCAGACGCAGAAGGGCACGCAGACGGCGGTCGTGGAAAAAACGGAGATTTCAAAGGCCAACAACACGAGGGTGGGGACCGTCACCACGGGAGTGGTGCACAGGAGCAGTTTCTTCAGCGGCAAGGAAAAAATGGAGACATACCGCTTCAAGCTCATCGTCATCTGGCATCAAAACGCCAAGATCATGTCCAACAAAGGCTTTCCTTCTCAGGTTGAGACCTTGGTCAAACTCAGCCTGGATCCCATCAGCGAATCATGAACTTACGCCCATACAGCTGGTGCCGGCTTTTAGCAGCCTGCTTGCTCCCGGTGGTCTTCACGGCTGAGGCTCTGGCTCAGGTGCAGACTGGCCGTGAACTCGTGCGGCTTGATCCTAAAAACCTTGTGCACGACATCGCCATCAACAGCAACGTGGCGACCACGATCACCTTCCCGGAAAAGATCAACCTGCTCACGGGCTACGGGCTGGTGACTGATCCTGCCCAGGTCAATCAAATGACCGCGACAAAGGTGGGCATCGTCCACTATGAGAATGTCATTGGCGACACTCTTGTCGTGCGGCTGGTCAAGCCAGGGGAGCCCTGCCATGCCACTGTGCGCACCACGCGCAGCATTTACCTGCTGCGATTTCTTCCCTCTGAAGAGGCCAATCTGGCGGTGATCGTCTCACCGCCGGTGCAGACAAACGGAGCTGCTCAGGAGGTGACGCCGGACAAGGTGGTGGACGGCCGCATCCAGTACAATGCGGAGGAGCTGGTGGGCATGCTCAGCAAGGTGCGCAACCGCAAGGCGCTCCAGCCGCTGAATCCGGGGCTGTTCAACGGCTGGCAGGAACGCAACAACCTTGCCATGACCTCGACTCAGATGGACCAGGCCACCACGATTTACGAGATTCACCGCAATCCCGCCAAGGACCTCATGGTCTTTCGCTGCTGGCTCACCAACAACGGGGCCAAGCCCTTTGAATTTGATCCTGCGGGGACCAAGGTGCGTGTGGGCAACCGCAGCTATGACTGCCAGATGGTGGACTGTGCAGACACAGTGGCGCCCGGCCAGCGTGTGGCCATGGATGTGGTGCTCCAAGGCGGCCCCGGCGGCAGCCGGGAAGGCGTCTCCATCAATCAAGATTTCCGCATCGAACTGCCTGAACCCGGGCGGCATCCGCAGCTGCTGCCGCCGCTTTCCAGCAATGATGCCGCCGAGCTGGACGCCTCCGCCTCCGGCAAATAATCTTTCACCCCAGCGCCCGTCATGATGCAACAACTCCAGAAACCGGCCGTGCAGATGATGCTGCTCTTGGTGGTGGTCTCCGTCGCCGGGCTGGCTTTTTATTTCAGCAAGCAGCCCGCCGAGGCCGTGAACAAGCCGAAGGAGGTGCAAAACGCGAAGAACGCCAAAGGAGGTGCCAAGGAAAGCGCGGGCAGGCCTGCGCAGGAGTCCTCGCTGGTGGCTGAGTCCAAGACGGTGAACCTCGGTGACAAACGCACCGCCATGATGGGCAGCGACCAGCAGGTGGAACGCTTCATCGTGCCGGCCAAAAAGCCGCCGCCTCCGAGCCTGGTCAGCTCCACATCCTCCGCCCAGCGCAAGAAAGCAGAGAAGCCGCCGCCTTTTCCAAAGCTGGTGCATGTAAGCAACACCGTCACAGAGCCTTTTGTGCCTGCCACGCCGAAGCTTTTTGCCCCGCGGGGCATTCTCATCAAGGCGGCTCTTGTCATCACGGTGGATTCGTCTTCGCTGCAGACACCGGTGCTGGCGCTCGTGACCGAGGATGTGTACTGGAACCACCAGCTCATCGTTCCAGCCGGCACCCAGGTGCATGCGAAGGCCGGCAAGGGACGCACGCGTGACCGCATCGAAGTGCATGGCGCCTACACCTTCATCTGGGCGGATGGCCGCGAGTACACGATCAATGGCATTGCTCTTGATCATGAGCGTCTGAGCGACAACACCTACGCCATCACAGATGGCTCCGCCGGCATCAAAGGCATCATCGTGCAGAACGACCAGTATGCGCAGGTGAAAATCCTCATTGCCGAGGCGCTGCAGGGCATCATGCTCAACAACCGGCAGCAATTTCAGAGCATCTACGGACTTGTGCCGCAGAACAGCACTTCCAATGCCGCGCTGGGCGGCGGGGCGCAGGCGGCATCAGCATATTCCAAGCTCCTGACCACGCAGCTTTCTCAGGATCTTGATTTTGTCCGCGTGGCTGCAGGCACGCAGTTTTACATTTACACCACGGATGTTTTCGAGCCGGAGATGGCCAGCATAGCCGGGCTGAGGCAGAAGAGCCTGCCGGTCTCCAGCTGGCAGCTGGCTGAAGACACCTACGCAAAGGCGCAGGTGGAGAATGCCACCAGCACCCGCCGTGAAGCTGAGGCAGCGGCTGAGGCTGAGAAAAACCGCCAGCAGCAGCAGACTGCAGATCAGATCCAGCAGGTGCGTGACATCATCGCCCGGCCCCAGGACACCCCGACACCTGCGAGCGGTGACACCACCGCCTCCACAACTTCCACTCCCAGCAGCAATCCATGAACCGCAAGCATCTCGAAGCCGGACTCCCCTGCGCCGCACTGATCCTCTGCGCACTTCTTTCGGCGTGCAGATCCAAAAGCGTCAAGCTCTCGGACGATCCTCTGGTGCGTCCGGTGGATCAGCAGGAGCTGGCGTACATCCCGACTTACAGCAAGAACGTGCTCGCCGACTGGCCCAAGGGGCGCTCCATGGATCCGCGAGATGTTTCCCGCGTGCGCCTGGGCGAGCAGGTGCACGCCTACCACCTGGGGCGTCTTCCGAGCAAGGACCGGAGTGAGATGCATGAGGCGCACACGGTTTATCGTGTGGAGCAGCCTCCGCGCTGGGACACCCGCCTGCCTGCCACGCCAATGGACTCCAAGGGGGTGGTGCTTGGCATCATAGATCCCGCACGTAAAGACGTGCCGGACGACACCCGTGTGAAGCAGGAGCGCGAAGCACTTGCCGCCAAGTCAGTCAGTTTGCGCAATACAATGGGCGATCTCGACAAGCTGCGCTCTGACCTGCTGAAGAAGAAAAGCGCCTTTGAGCAGGCGGAAAAGGATGTGGCGGAGATCAAGGAATACCTGGAAAAGACCATTCAGGAGCGCAACGCACTGACCACCCAGCTCAAGCAGGCGCAGACCCGCATCGAGGAGCTGGAGGAATCCGAGCGTCTTCGCATTCGCAGTTCCAACCAGGGGCTTTTCCAGAAGAAATAGCAATCCGCGCATGTCCACCACTGTTGATATCGCCCACATCCAGGGGCTGACAGGCTTCCTCGACGAGCGCATCATCGGGCAGGGGCACGTCATACCCAGGGTGGTGCCTATTGTGCAAAACGGAGAGCTGGGGCTGAGCGATCCCGGCCGGCCCAAGGGGACGTTTCTTTTTCTTGGTCCCACAGGGGTGGGCAAGACGGAAACCACCCTCTTGCTAACCGAGTACATTTTCGGAGATGTGCAGAAGCACTGCATCCGCCTGGACATGTCTGAGTATCAAAACCAGGAGTCGTTGCAGCTGCTGCTGGGGCAGAATGAGTCCAGCCGCGGCAACATCGGCCGCTTTTATGACCGTGCGGAAGGCCGCGGCTTTCTGCTCTTTGACGAAATTGAAAAAGCCCACCCGCGTGTTCTGGACATCTTCCTGCAGGTGCTGGATGCCGGGCGCATCACCGTGGCCAGCGGTGAGACGCTGAACCTTTGCAATTTTTACATTGTGGCGACCTCCAACATCGGAGCCGATGCACTGATGGAGCTGAAGAACAGCCCGATTGCCACGGTGGAGCGTTTCATCGAAGACCTCGCTGCGGCGGAGCTGCGCCCGGAAGTGCTGGCGCGATTCAATGTGAGGTGTGTGTTTCAGAAGCTCGGGTACGATTCTCAGAAGCGCATTGCGACCATCATGCTCAACAAGGAGCTCAAGCTCCTGCGTGCCAAAGGCTACGAGCTCAAAGCCGGCGAAGGTGTGCTGGAGATCATGGTGGCCAACGGCGTGGAGCCGCGCCTCGGTGTGCGGCGCATGCGCACCACGGTGGAGACTTTTTGCCGCGAGGCGCTGCGCAACGCCCTGCTATCAGGACAGAAAACCAACGGAACCCTCGTAGCCCAGCATGGACGCCTGGTCATCCATCCTTGATTACCACCGCAGCCACCGTGCCGAGGTGCGCCGGTATGGGTTTGCCTTCTTTTTCATGGCTGCAGCCCTCTATACCGGACGCAATGCCGCTGCTGCGGCGGGCTTCCTGGCCATTCCCGTGCTTTATGCCTACAACCGCTGGGGTGAGTCCTGGCGACGCCGTGGCGAACAGATGTTCAAATCCAAGTCCAGACAATGAAGCAGCTTTTTCTCATTCTATGCGCCCTCGTGCTGGCCAGCTGCGCGACACCGCCCGCCTACCTCACGGATGGTGATGTGCTCCCCGTGGGCACTAGCGTCCACTTCTGGGTCTATCACGACAAAAACGGCTGGGTGCAGTCAAACATCCACATCACATGCCTGCCGCGAGAAATGAGCGGCAAGGAAGTGCGCCTGTGGGCTGAAGGCGTGGGCAGGCGCGATGCGGGCAAGCTGTGGACGCACTACTACGTCGTGGCCGACCTGCCCAAGGGGCATTCGCTCGGTCCTGTCCGAGTTTCCCAAGTGCACTCATTTGGCAAGCAGCCGCTCGATGTCTCCCCCTGAATTTAATCCTCCATACCACAACTCTTATGCCTGAAGAACAAGAAGAAGCCGGAATCGGCGAGTCCATTGGCCAAGGTGTTGGCTCGAAAGTAGGTGGTGCCGCAGGCAAGGCCGTGGGCACTGCTGGTGGCAAGGCCGTGGGCGGGGCCGTGGGTGGTGCCATCGGCACGGCTGTGCCTGTTATTGGCAATGCCGTCGGTGCGGCAGTGGGAGAGCAGGTGGGGGGACAAATTGGAGGTCAAATTGGCAACCAGGTAGGCTCCGAGATCGGCGGACAGGTGGGGGGCGCAGTCGGTGGAGCTGCGGATCAGGCTGTGGACAGCGCGGCGAGCAGTCTTGGCGGTGCTTTGGGAGGAGGTGGTGGAGCTCCTGCGGAAGGCGTGGGAGGAGCCGGGATGGGTGATATGCTAGGCGGTGTCAGCAAACTCGCTGGTGGTCTGGGAGGTGGTGGCGCCGGCGGTGGGGACATGCTTGGTG
>DDFC01000013.1 GCA_002336895.1 Verrucomicrobiaceae bacterium UBA1938
TGTCAAAACTTTTGAGGCAACAGGCCTCAGCAGCGCAATCCGCAGTTTGGCGTGACTTCATCAGAGGAATATGGCAAACACATGGTGCCAAATGAACCGCTAAATTTGCACCTCATCCCTTCACATGACCTCCACCCCTTTTTCCCGCCGTCACTTTCTTGGCACCGCGTTCGCAGCCGCCACCGGCCTAACGCTTCCACGCTTCGGCTCTGCCGCTGAGAAACCGAACTCTATCTTCAACGGCGTGCGCATCGGCTGCATCACCTACAGCTATCGCAGCATGGCCAAGACGGCCGAGGAGACGCTGAAGGCGCTGCTGGAGGATGGCCTCAGCGAGACCGAGCTCATGGGCGGGCCGACCCAGCTTTACGCAGGCCTCAAAGGTGGCAAGATCACCGACGCCGAGCGTGAGCAGCAGCTCGCCAAGTGCGCCGAAATGCGGAAGATGTACAACGACGCCGGCGTGAACATCCACATCCACAAGATGGGCTTCGGCCAGTCGGATGAGGAGATCGAGTTCAACTTCCTTGTGGCCAAGGCGCTGGGCTGCACGGCCGTGACCACCGAGCGCAATGCCATCCTCGCAGCACGCGTCGCCCCGTTTGCGGACAAGCACAAGATCTGGGTCGGCTTCCACAACCACACCAACAACCTGCCGGAGATGGACAAGTTCGACTCCATTCTGGAACTCGGCCAGTACATCGGGCTGAACGTGGACATCGGCCACTACGTCGCCGGCACCAAGGGCAAGTCCCCCATCCCCGTGCTGGAGAAGTATCACGACCGCATCACGAACCTGCACCTCAAGGACCGCACCGCCGACGGCGGCAACGTGCCCTGGGGCACGGGCCAGACGCCGATCAAGGAAGTGCTGCAGCTCATGAAGAAAGAGAAGTGGACCTTCCCTGCCGAGATCGAGCTGGAATACAAGATCCCTGAAGGCTCTGACGCCATCGCCGAGGTGAAGAAGTGCGTGCAGTATTGCAAAGAGGCGCTGGCGTAAGCGAACCTTGCTCCTTTCAGCAAGTCACGGCCTCGGAGCTGCTCGATGCGGCTCCGAGGCCTGTTGTTTTGGAGAACACCGAATGGTGCGGGGCGGCGAATCGCTAGGTCACGGAATCTTGAGCAGCTCCTGTTCCGTCCAGGAATCGGTGCGTCGCGCTTCCTTTTCGCGGACCGCTTTGAGAAACTCCGGTGAGATGGGCTCCGCACCATGCTCCCACTCACGCCGGAGATAAGTGAGAATGGCCGCCAGAGGTTCATCGCCCAAAGCACCCAGCGGAGGCATGTCGAGCTGGTAACGCCTCTTTTTGACCGTGATGTAGCCGCGCACGCCGTGGAGGACGATGCGACTGAGCCGTTCGGGCGAGCCATTGACCCATTCGGAATCAATCAGCGGCGGGGCGATGCCATCGAGTCCTGAACCACTTGGCTGATGGCAGCCAGCGCAGATGCCGGAGTACAGCGCCTTGCCCATCTCAAAACGGCTCTGCTCATCCGCCGTCAGCGGGCGCGGCGGCTTGAACCCTGCGGGCGCAGGCTTGCCTGGCCACGTGAGCATGTCCGCCACCTTTTCGGTGCCGGGAGTGTCGAGAAGGGCAGGTTTGGCTTCGAGCTTCACCTTCCGGCGTGTGAAGTCCGCCGCATTGGCGGTGAAGCCCGCGAGCAGCGTTTTGCGAGGCGTGGCCCCGGCCTTTTCCGCGAGTGCCAGGAACCGTGAGACACGGGCTGGATTGCGTTCGCTGGCCACACAGCCCGCCAGGCTTGGGATCAGAGTCTTGCCGCTTCCAGTGGCAAGGCAATGCTCCAGCAGTTCCAGCTCGCGACCTTTGACCCCGCTGAGGATGGCGTCGGTCAGATAGGGATGATCGGGCACGCGGCTGGCCATCGCAGCCATGGCCACATCGGCCGCCGGGTCCTGGCACTCGCCAAGCGTCAGGGCGATCTGAGTCTGCACCTGCGAATCCGGTTCGGTGGCGGAGAGGGCGATGAGCCTGGTCACCACAGCGGCGCGCCCTTTCCCGGCCAGGAAAATTTCAGCGATGCGCACGGCACTGTTGCGCACTCGGGCATCGGCATCAGCGAGCGCTGCCTCAACCACCGGCCAGGTGGTCTTGCCCATGCCATCGAGCGTCCACAAGGCATGCAGGCGGCCGAGCGCGGCATCGCTGCGCGTGAGAGCTTCCAGTGCGGGGACAACCGCTGCATCCGCACGCTCGACAAGGAGGCGCTGGGCGGTTTCGCGATGCCAGGAATTGGTGTGAGCGAGCATGGGGACGAGCTCTGCACAGCCAAGCTTCGCCAGATTGGGTGCAGGGCGGGTCCTGGCATTTTCAGGAACGATGCGCCAGATCCTTCCCAGGCCGCGTGGATTCACCAGATCGTGCTCCTGGATGTACTTTTCCAGATAGGGACTGAGGGAGATGCGATGCTGGATAATGCCCCGGTAAAAATCGACGACGTAAAGCGCTCCATCGGGTCCCGTGGTCATGCTGACAGGACGGAAGCGCTCATCCGTGGACGCGAGAAACTCACGCTGATCGTAGGCTTCACGCGCCACGAGTTTGCCTTTTTCGAGAGTGAGAATGTCTCGCTTCACGAGATGCAGGGCCGGCTCGCAGGCGAAGGCATTGCCAAGAGCATCCGTCGGGAAGAGATCGCCCCGGTAAATCCAGGGCGAGCAAGCGGCGGTGAAGTTCTTCAGTTTGTGACCCGCCATGTTCTCAGGAATGTAGGCGCGGTTCGTGCCGGGGGTCACACGGATGGGCCACACGGCCTGGTTTACCGGCGGGTTGATGCGGCCTCCTGACCTCTCATAGTTCGGATTGCGCAGGCGGTAATGCGAGGGCCACATGTCGCCCTGCAAGTGGCCGGAGTTGAAGTTGTAATAGAGACGGCCAAAGTCATCCTGACTGAGCCCATATTGTCCGCGCATGGACGAGAGGCTGCGTTCGAAAGCGCCCGCGCCACGCCAGCGAAAACGCGCCGCGTATTCCGCAAAGTAGATCCAGTTGTCCAGCCCCCAAAGCGGCGAGTTCGCACCATGTTCCGGGTTCGCCAATTCGGGGCGGCCAGGGATGGTTTGTGCGCCGGCATCCTTCGCCACCTCGATCTTCTCATCCGCCTTGTCATCGCCATTCTTGTCCGGGCAATACCACAGCATCGGCGGTGCGCCCACCAGCGCGCCTTCACCAATCGGGAGGACCGTGCGGGGCATGATGAGTTGATCGAGGAAGACCTTGCTTTGATCGAAGCGCCCGTCGCCATCGGTGTCCTTGAGAATCACGATCCGGCCCACCGGCTCATCCTCACGATTGCCCTGAATGTCCGGCATGTACCCGAGCATCTCCACCACCCAGAGCCGCCCATCCGGACCAAACTGCGCAAAGATCGGATCCCCCACCAGCGGCTCACTGGCCGCCAGTTCCACCCGGTAGCCCGGTGCCACCTGGAAAGTTTTCAATTCCTCATCCGCAGACAATGCCCGCGTGTCCGGAACAAGCTCCGCCGGCACCAGCGAAGGAGGCACCTTCGCCATGGCCTCCCCATTCTGGGCATGGACCGTTGAGACAAAAAACAAGACTGGCAGAGCGAGGATTCGGGAGAGAGAGATGCGTGTGAAATTCATGGGGGACTGCGAACGGGGCTTCCATTGCCATACGGCCATGCAGCCTGTGATCTTCAGCTCTGTAAGCCAATCGCAGTGCATCTGGACGGTTCAACCGTCCTCTGCGCCAAGCCCGAACCCCGATCAAGGAAGTGCTGCAGCTCATCAAAAAGGGAAAGTGGACCTTTCCTGCCGAACAGAAGCGCAGCGAGGGTAGCGCGGACACTCTTGTCCGCCTCTTTATCCACCTTCGTCGCCATTTTAATAAAGCGGGCAGGAGTGACCGCGCCCCTCTCGATCACCGCCTGCCACGGACCTAACCCAAGCTCTTGCTAATCTCCGCATGCGCGACCGCCACTGCGGCCTCACGCTCTCGGAGCCTGGCATAGCGCACAGCAAAGCTCTCCGGCGCCTCAGAGCCCATCAGCAGATGTTTGGCCTCCGCCACCAGCGCATCCATTCGCTCTTTCGTGACAGGAGGCTTCTCCTCCATGGCCTCGTCCATCATGACCACCAGCTGAGAGAGCTGCCGCAGCCACGCAAAGCGTTCGTGCTCCATGAGCAGCTGGAGAAACTGCATCGGTGACTGGATGACATTCCCCTCCTTCTCATACGCAGCCCGCTCGGCGTTCATGAGGAGCTTGTGCAGACTGAGAAGCTGATTGCGGAGGGCAGGAAGCGGATGGTCGTTCATGGCTGCTCCATAGTGCAGATTTGAGGTGCCGGCCATCCATTCCGCGACGGATCGACAACAAGCCGCACCTGCCTCATTGAGCATCGGCCGTTTGGACAGCCTTCCACTCCCGGCTTCGGTAGTCGTAGATCAATGAGAGGGTGCCCGGACCGGGAGACTCTTTGATCTCTGGCAGCGTCTGGTCTGGATGGTCCATGACAAAGGGCTGCCCCACATACATGGCCAGGAGCCAGGGCTGGCCATGCAGACGCAGCGTGGCAGGGGAAATCTTTTCAGGATCCACCAGCTTGCTGACATGGACCTGGCCGTAGTTTGGATTTGCCGCCAGAAAGTCCGACAGCAGACGCGTTGCCCGGGCTTCAGCCCTCCACAAGCCAGCATGCAGCCAGCACGCCGGCATCAGGGCCGTCAGCAGCAAGGTCATGGCGACCTTTTTCTGCCAGGACTTCATCTGCCACACGACTGCACGTCCCCAGGTCAAAGCGATCATCCCACCACCACCGATGAGAAACAGAAACAGTGGATACCTCTTCCGTGAATCAAGAGAATAGCCTCCGGCAGGGACATAGATCAAACTCGCCAGCAGAAACAGAATCAGCATCGCCAGCATGACTCTTTTGCCATGCTTTATGTCAATCTCCGCAGGTGCATTCGGAGGGGCAGGAGTCAGCCACAGGGCGGCTCCGGCACCCAGCACCCCCAGGACCATGCCAAGCCAGCCCAAAGGCCATTCACTGGCGGCAATGAGCCACAAAGCAGGATTGGAAAAGGGAGCCCATACGTCCAGCCAATGCCAGAGATGGACCAGCGGGCTCAGCACTGACGGCCAGTGAAAATGAGGCTCCATGTAGAGCAGGTGGCCCTTCGGTTTGAACAAGATGTAAGAAGCGAGATACAGGCATGCCATCAGCGGGGGAATCCAGCGTTCGGAGGGTTTCAGCCAGGCTCTCCATGATTCAGGCTGTGAAGACAACATCCATGCTGCGACGGCAACAAAGGACAGGGCAAAAAGCAGATGATCATGAATGAGCAGGGAGGCGGCAAAAACCACCCCCCACATCAGCCACCCCCAGCGTGGAATGGAACGGGCGCGCAAAAACATCCAGATGGACACCCACAGGATGAGGGAGTTCAGGATGTAGGGCAGCGCAGATGTCCAGGTGATGGCCTGAAATCCGAAGGGCGAGCAGGCGGCGATCAGCGCCAGCTGCAGCATGCCCTCCTGATTTCCGCACAGACGGCGGAACACCAGAAAGAAAAACTGGCACGTGAGGACATGTGAAAAGATGGCCACAAGACCGGGCAGCCACGGCCCGCAGTTCAGTATCCATCCGACCATGCCATGCTGCAAAAGCCGCCATGCGCCTCTCTCCTGGAAGGCATTTCTCAAATATTCCTCCCCACCCACCCGGGCCACCTGTGACAAAGGGTAGTCATCAATCGCCCAGACATACGGCTGCAGCATGGGCAGATAGGACAAAAAACCCAGCCAGGCGATCAAAAGCAGTGGGGAGATTGCGGCATTCCTCGGCAGATCACCGGGACGGTTTATGACAGAAACTGTATTAATGGTCAGGAGGAGTGAGAGGGGGCCAAAAACATCAAAATCAGACAATAAGCCATTTCTTTATTTATTTGTGGCGCTTTATATCACTCTTGAAGCAAATGCGTCAATCCGGAACCCTGCTCCAAAGAGAAGAGCCTGTTGCCTCAAAAGTTTTGACA
>DDFC01000009.1:0-13802 GCA_002336895.1 Verrucomicrobiaceae bacterium UBA1938
CCTACGGAGAGGTGATCCGTGGAGCACTGCTCAATCCGGTGCGCACCGGTGCGCGCTACACAGACTTTGTCAGCAAGGCCAAAAAGGCGGCCGGAGCCACCAAAGCCGCCTACGAGAAGCTGATCAACGACGCCCAAGTGCGCGAGGAGCTGGGGCTGTAAGGAGCCGGGGGGCCAGGCACAGATTTGCAAATTAGACACTTCTTTGAAGTTGACGATTTTTCGCAAAGGAGCCTAATATTTGTTCCGCATGAAAGTTGGATTTGTTCTTCTGGCGTTAGTTATTATCTCGATGCTGCTTTGGAAAGCAGGCCTTGTGCCCGAGTCTTTGTGGCAGCCTAAGTCAGAGGAGGCGCATGCCACTGGGGTGCCTCCTGCCGCACAGATGAAATCTCCCGTCCTGGAGTTGTCTTCTCTCGGTTCCACCGGGACGGGGGCCATCACCTTCAAATCCCTGCAGACGAGTGCCAACGGGCTGCTGATCGCCCAGCTCTCCACCGGTGGGGAGGCCGGGCAGATCACGCGCATGAATCTTAAGGCGCAGACTTCGCTCGACCCCGGGCCTTCGACGCTGAGGTTTGGCGTGGGCATGGGGGATGACATGCACAAAGCCATCAATGAGGCGGTCAAGTTTTCCCAGCTGCGCCACAAGGGCTGGCCGGCGGGTCATTCGCTGGAGATCGGCTTTCAGGACAAGTACGCCGGCCAGGACGGCCCCTCCGCCGCAGTGGCATGCGCCCTGCTGCTGGAAAGCGCCATCACCGGCAAGAAATGGGATCCGGCCTTTGCTGTCACGGGGGATATGAATGCCGACGGCAGCGTGCTGCCCACGGGAGGCGTGGCCGCCAAAATCCGCGGCGCCGTGAAGGGGCCCTGCAAAATCGTGGGAGTGCCCATGAAGAACGAAAAGGCCGTGGCGGATCTCCTCGTCACAGATGGTCCGGCCCTGCTGGTGGCCGTCAATATTTTCAGCCTGGCCAAGTTTGAAGACGCCCTGGTGGTGGCCGACTCCGAGCGCCCTGCAGCCCTGCAAACCGCCCTGGCCAACTTTGACAGCATGCGCACGGTGATGCTGCGCACGCCACAGCAGCTCGTGCCGCTGCTGCGAAATCCCCACGCAGCGCAGCGCCTGCAGGCGCTCTACGCGGCGGCGCCCAACTGCCTGTCCGCCAAGTACCTGCTGATGTACCTGCAGGGAAATGCACCGCGCACCCTGTCCCTCAGCGGCTCCATGGAGGCCTCGCAGGCCAACGCCCAGGCCATCCTCACCGCCATCAATCACGACATCGACGGCATCAGCACCCTGACGGGCGACGAGCTCGGCGGCGGTCTGAACAAGCTCCGCCGTCTGCGCCCCTTGCTGGACCCGCGGGTGCATCCGTATGTGGACGCCCTGATAGCTTATGCCGAAATCGTCCGCCTTTTCATCAGCAACCCGCCGACGCGGGGCAGCGCCCGCTACACGGACATGATGACCCGGGGCCGCAATGCCGCAGGCGGTGCCAAGGCCGCCTATCAAAAGCTGATCAATGAACCGCAGGTGCGCGAAGAGCTGGGCCTGTGATCTTCAGTCCTCCGGTGAGGGCTCGGCTGCCTGCGTCTCATCCGCGCCTTCCTCAGTGACCGTGTCTTCGGCTTCAAGGCCTGAAGCGGCTGCTCCGATCTGAATGTCCAGAGACTGGTCCTCGGCAGTGCCGTCTTCCGGAATGTCGTCCACCGTGGTGTCGTCCCCGGCTGTTTCGGGCTCGTCGGAGAGTTCTTCTTCCGCCTCTTCGCCTTCCGCTGGCGCAGCGGCCTCAGCGGTGGCTTCGGTCTCGGCAGGAGTGCTCTCGGGGGCGGCGGGATCGGGGGTGGGGACCACGCCGTCCACAGTCAGGGTCACGCCCACGGCTTTGGCGGCATCTGCCGCAGGGCCGCCGAAGGCCAGGAGGGTGGCCACCTCGTCCTGCATGTCGGCGATTTCATCCAGGCGCAGCTCGGGGTCGCGCACGATGAAGATTTCGCCGGTCTTCTTGTTCTCGTAGAAGAGCATTTTGGCACCATCCACCTCCTTTTCCGCCGTCTGCGTGATCTGGCGCTTTCGTTCCAGCATCAGGGCCAGGATGTAGCGGGCGTTTTCGGTGCGGGGGTCGCCTTCTTCAATGAAGCGCTGCAGCAGGGCCTGGACGCTTTCCTTGGGGGCGATCTCGGGCTTGGCCTCGGCCAGCACTTTTTGGTAGCGGGTCTTCCAGGCGGCGATGGGCTTGCGCTGCTCCTGCTCCTGGGCCCAGGCCTCGGCGCACACATCGCGGCGCACGTAGCCGTTTTCCTCGGGGTCAAAGTAAACGGAGGTGTGGAAGAGCTCGCCGTCCTCAAAGGGGCGCTGGGTGACGGCGCAGGTGTGGGCGCGGCTGCGGATGGACCAGTTTTGCTGCATCGGCTGTCTTTAAAGTTTCAGGAGCGCACTTTCAAGTAGCGGAGGCACCGGCGGTGCGGCGGTTGCGCGGGCGGGCGATCTGCGGCGCGGCCTTCTTTTTAAAGAGGCGCAGCTTGAAGCTGGGCAGGTCGCGGTTGGCGGAGCGGTAGTGGAAGAGCACCAGCCCCAGGCCGCCAAAGAGCATATGCGGGATCCACACCGTCAGCCAGGTGGGCAGGTGCCCGCCTTTGCCCAGGTTGAGGAAGAGGTTGTTGGTGAACATGAAGATGAAGAAGAGGAAGACGCTGACGGCGATGCCGCCCACCGAGCCGCGGCGGGAGTAGGCCACGCCCAGCGGCGCGGCCACCAGCACCAGCGCCAGGGGCTGCCACGGCAGGGCAAAGCGGTGCCAGAGGTGCGTGCGGAAGGGGGCCAGCTTGTCGTCGGCCGCCTTGGGGTGCGCGCGCAGGTAGGAGACGAGCTCCGGCACACCCATGAAATCCGGCCTCAGTGCGTAGCTGACGAGGCTCCAGGGCGTCTCCTCGATGCCGGGCACCTGCAGCATGTGCTGGCCGTTTTTGTCCACAGGGAAGTAGCGGATGTCCGCCACGCTGCCGTTGTCGTAGATGAGCTCCTTGCCGTCGTAGAAGCGCCAGCCGGTGCGTGAAGACCAGCCCACCGAGGGGGCGATGATGGTGCGCAGGGGCTGGCCGTCCTTGGTTTCCTCGCGGATCTGCACCTCGTGCATGCGCTCAGCCCCGCTGCGCATGGAGAAGGGGAAGGTGCCCACGTACCAGGTGCGGCGGCTCTGCTCGTCATGAAACATGATCTGGGAGGCCATGATGGAGTCCGCCGCATGCACGCTCATGGCGCGGAAGACGGCCTCTCGATTGCCCTCCGCACGCGGGGCCCAGTAGTAGTTGGCCGCCATGTCCAGCAGGCAGGCATACACGCTGCACAGGAAGATGGGGCTGAGCACGCGCAGCAGGCTGCGCCCGGTGCCCAGCATGGAGATGAGCTCATTGGCCCGGGACATGCGCGTGAGCGCGTACAGCACCGCCAGCAGCAGCGCCGCCGGCAGGATCTGCGTGTACACAAAGGGGATCATGCTCAGGTAGAAGGTGATCACCCGCAGCGGACCGACGTTCGATTCCTGGAAGTCCTTCATGTTGTCCAGCAGATCCATGATGATCCACAGCGTGAAGAAGGACACAAAGCAGAACACCAGCGGGTGCATGAAGGTGCGCAGCGTGTAGCGCTCCAGCACGCCGATGCGCCGGTAGTAGTGCAGCGCAAAGGGCACCGAGAGATACGCCAGCGCGATGAAGACGAGCTTGAACGCAAAGGCCACCGGCACCGGCGGCTCGCCGATCTCCGTCATATGTGCATGGGCGATGTAGTCCACCAGCTCGCTGGCGATGGCCCACAGCGCTATGGACACGGCGGAAATGCTGACCGGCAGCATGAGGCGGCGCAGGTCTCCCCAGCGGCGCCAGACCACGATGAGCAGCACCGGCACGCCCAGCTGCACCCAGAGGTTCAGGTAGGGCAGCACGCGGGACAGCACCAGGATGCCCTCCGGCACGTCCATCTGCGCCTGCTGGGCCTGCTGCATGGCCATTCCCACGCCATCGTCCGGGTGTGTGCGGTGCCAGCCCGTCATCATGGAGATGACCAGCAGCACGATGGCCACGGCAAAGGAACTCCGCCCGATGTAGGGGAGCTCACGTGCCTTTTGCCAGGCCTCGTTCATCCGTTGCAGCCACTGCTTCATGCCAAGAGAGCCCGGAGAGTCGTTTAAAGCCCCCGATGCGTCAAGCTGCACAGTCCCCGGATGAGGGGTGGTGGTGGATTCTTCTGCTGAGAATGAGTCTAAAAAGAAGCCCGGAGACCTCGCGGTGCTCCGGGCTTTGAATGCGTTGGATCTTCTGCGGGTGCCTCAGTTCAGGTCCAGGCACACGCCTTCGACGGTGCTGCGGGCAAAGATCTTGCCATTGGCCAGGATGGGGTAGCTCCATACCTTGCCGTCCAGCACGTCCTTGCGGGCCACTTCCTTGTAGCCAGCAGGGGAGGCCTCGGCGACGACGATCTCGCCCTTGTCGCTGGTGGCGATGACCTTGTCTCCTGCCAGGATGACCTGGCCGGGGCCAAAGCCCTTCTCAGCCCACTTGTCCTCGCCCGTGCGGATGTCCACGCAGGCCAGGGGGCCGGCGCCGTATTCCTTGAAGCTGAACATGCCGTAGAGATAGCCGTCCTTCACCACCGGGGTGCTCCAGTGGTTGAAGCACTGGTTTTCACGACGCCAGATCTGCGTGGCCTCCAGCTTGCTGCCGCTCTTGCTGATCTTGAAGGCACCAGCGCCCACGCCGTAGCCGGCGGAGCAGTACACGATGTCTTCAAACACGACCGGGGAGGCGGCGGTGCTCACCTTGTAGGGGAAGGCGGCGCGCCAGATCACATCGCCCTTCTGCGGGTCCACGGCCACAAGACCGGTCTGCGTGAAGAAGATGGCCTGATGCACGCCCAGGATGTCTGCCAGCACGGGGGTGGCGTGGGTCATCTTGTCATCCTCGCCCTTCCACACCACTTTGCCGGTGTTCTTGTTCAGGCCGATCAGCGCCTGGCCTGCACCACCGCCAGCCAGCAGCAGCACATCGCCATCGATCACCGGGGAGGCGGCGTTTTCCCATTTGATCTGCACGCCGGCGTTTTCCTTCATGACATCGTGCTTCCACACTTCCTTGCCGGTGGCGGCGTCAAAGCAGAACACGCCCAGCATGGAGTCGATGGCATACACCTTGCCGCCATTCACCACGGGGGTGGAGCGGGAGCCGTCGCCGCCCTTGTTGTCAGGCGTGCCGGCATCGCCGCCGCCATCATACTTGGGCACCACGCTGAGGGGTTTGCTCCACAATTCCTTGCCGGTTTTTTCATCCAGGCAGGCGAGCATTTCGCCGCTGTTGCCATCGCTCTCGCCAGTGACGAGCGTGTAGGCCTTGCCGCCTGCCACGGCGAAGGAGCTGAAGCCATTGTTTGTGGGCGATTTCCAGACCTGCTTGAGGCTCCATTTGCTGCCGGCCACGGCGGGCACGATGCCGTTGCCGGAAGGTCCGCGGAAGGTGCCCCAGTCAGAGGAGTCGGCGGAGAAGGCGGTCGTGGCCATGGCCAGACCGAGTACGGTGGTGATGTGGGTGCGTGTCATGCGAAGGAAAAAGGGGAACGGGTGAGGCGGTGCGGCTCTATCGCACAGCATCGTCACAGAGATGAACGCGGCTGCGGAATTCTTGTATTAAAACGCGAACGAGCAGGAATGTCCACGAATGAGCGCGCAGGCGACCAGCGATCTTCGTGAAAATTCACGGGTATGCCTCGTCATTCGAGGCAGGAGGCCCTGCTGCTTGTATGAGACTCGAGCCTTCGTACTTTCCTCGCTGATCAGGTCAGCGAAGCAGCGGCATCACTCCACCGGACGGCGGGAGCGGGGCTCGCGGGTCTGGGTGTCTTCGGCACCGGCGGTGGTCACAAAGGGGCCGTCGGCCATCGGAGCCACACGGGTAAAGCCCACTTCCGGCAGATCGCTCGGCTTGCCTTCCAGGGGGAAGTCCTTGCGCAGCGGGAAGAAGGGGTAGCCTTCCCACATCAGGATGCGGCGCATGTCGGGATGGCCGCTGAACTTGATGCCCATCATGTCGTACACTTCGCGCTCGTGCCAGTTGGCGGTGGGCCAGATGTCGCTCACGGTGGGCACTTCCACGTCCTCAGCCACCTGGGTGCGCACGCGCAGGTACTGCAGGTGGCCGTAGCCGTAGAGCTCATACACCATCTCAAAGCGCGGCTCCTTGCCCATGTAGTCCAGGCTGGACACGTCGATGAGGTAGTCAAAGTTCAGCTCATCGTGGCAGTAGCACAGCAGGGGCTTGGCGCTGGCCAGCTTGACCACGAGAGTGTGCTCTCCGCGGAATTCCTTCGTCTCCAGCACGGCATCGCCGAACTTCTGCTTCAGGGCTTCGACCATTTGGGCGGCGTTCATGAGAGAATGAGATGGAAAAGGGGTGTTTGTCGTTCCTGCGCGCAGATCAGGCCGTCAGCTCGGCGATGAGCTCCTTCTTCTGTTCCACAAAGGAGTGCTCGGTTTCGATCTTGTGCTGCAGGCGCATCAGGCCTTCCAGCAGCGCCTCGGGGCGCGGAGGGCAGCCGGAGATGTAAACGTCCACCGGGATGAGCTGATCAATGCCCTGCAGCACCGCGTAGCTGCGGTACATGCCGCCGCTGGAGGCGCAGGCACCCATGGCGATGCACCACTTGGGCTCCGGCATCTGGTCCCAGATGCGCTTCACCGCGAGGGCCATCTTGTAAGTCACCGTGCCGGCCACGATCATGACGTCAGCCTGGCGGGGGGAAAAGCGCATCACCTCCGCACCGAAGCGGCTCAGGTCATAGCGGCTGCAGGCGGCGGCCATCATTTCGATGGCGCAGCAGGCCAGGCCCATCGGCATCGGCCACATGGAATTCTTGCGCATCCAGTTGATGGCGGCGTCCATCTTGGTGAAGATGATATTGCCTTCGACTTTGGAGTCGTAAGCAGCAACGGTGGAATCAGCAGGGGCGACCATGGGAGTCAGGGGAAAGTTTGGGACCCTGAGAATTACGCCCCCTGCGCAGGGGCGGCAATCGGATTGTGAAATATTTCACAAGCGCGGACAAACCGCCCCAGGCTGTTATTTGAACGTCCCCCAGCCCCGCCCCCTCAAAGCAGCCCGGCATCCCTTGATCCTATGTACCGCAGGCTCACCTTTTTCCTTCTGCTTCCTCTCACGGGCCTCCAGGCGGGTCTCATCACCCAACCGGGCGACCGCCCCGATGCCGTACGGGAGAGATGTTATATGGAGCCTCCTTTCGTGATTTTTGGTCAGGTGGCACGGCCTGGGAGATATGATTTGTCGTACGACGGCAGCCTGACCCTTCGGCAGGCCATCGAGATCGCTGGCGGGCACACCTCTCCGGAAGCAGTGCCAAAGATCACGATCATCCGCAAGACACCGCAGGGCAATAAATTCATCCGGGTCAACACCCGCGCCCTCCTGGTTCTGAAAGACGAGAAGTATGATCTCTTCGTGAGGAAGGACGACGTCATCATCGTGGGACCTCTTCCTGCTGATATAGAAAGACGCCGTCGGAGGCGGTGAGGCTTTTCGCAAGCTGGCGGAAGGAATCAGCGCACCGGCGCTGGCGTCTGCTTTCTGGCTTCATCCGCTGTTTTTTCCAGGACGTCTTTCCCAAACCGCCGCTCAATCTCCGCCTCCATGATTTGATTGTAAGCTCTGGCGTGACCGCTGACGCGATCGTTCACAATGCACCCGGCCACCCAGGAGTACGTGATGCCGTGCCGTTCCTTGAGCAGCTTTTCATAGGTCCTCTCCCACGGTGCCGGCGGCGGCCCCATGGTCTCAAGGATGAGTTTGCCAGCCTGCAGATCCTTCCGCGCATCCGTCCGCCCGTCGACCTCGCCGCGCCACGAATTGAACGCCGCACAGGAACTGACGAGCGAGAAAAGCCCCAGACAGAGCGCAAGCAGACCTACGCCCACGGCCATTTTCTCCATGAGGGACATGCCGCACACGATACCAAAGGCTGTCTGGATTGCCACCTGAAGAAGACAAGATCACGAGACGTCGGCCCCAATTGTGCCAAGTGACACCCCAATTGTGCCACATTTTGGCACTTTGGCACAATTTTTGGCTCATGGCTCATTGTGCCATGATCTTATTAGTTCACTCACATTCAGTGAATTACATTTCTAAAGACCCACTTGGCACGCCTCTAGCCAAGGAATAGACCACCAAAACCATCAGTTCCACCTTTCCCCCCCAACCCCAAAACCATGAGCAAAATCCTCGGCATTGACCTCGGCACCACCAACTCCTGCATGGCCGTCCTCGAAGGCGGCAAGGCCACGGTGCTGGAAAACAGCGAAGGCGCACGCACGACGCCTTCCATCGTCGCCTTCACCAAGAGCGGCGAACGCGTCGTCGGTCAGGCCGCCAAGCGCCAGGCCGTGACCAACCCCCGCAACACCGTCTTCTCCGTGAAGCGCCTGATGGGCCGCAAGTTTGCTGAACTCACCGAAGCCGACAAGCGCATGCCCTACAAGATCGTGGCCGCCTCCAATGGCGACGCCCACGTGCAGGTGGAAGTCGGCGGCGAAACCAAGACCTACTCCCCGCAGGAAGTCAGCGCCATGATCCTCTCCAAGCTGAAGGCCGACGCTGAGGCCAAGCTGGGCGAAACCATCACCGACGCTGTCATCACCGTCCCCGCCTACTTCAATGACTCCCAGCGCAACGCCACCAAGGCCGCTGGTGAGATCGCCGGCCTGAACGTGCGCCGCATCATCAACGAGCCCACCGCCGCCTCCCTGGCCTACGGCCTCGAAAGCAAGTCCGACGAAAAGATCGCCGTGTATGACCTTGGCGGTGGTACCTTCGACATCTCCGTCCTCGAAATCGGCGACGGCGTCTTTGAAGTGCTGGCCACGGACGGCGACACCCACCTGGGTGGTGACGACTGGGACAACACGCTGATCACCTGGATCGTCAATGAATTCAAGAGCGACAGCGGCATCGACCTCAGCGGTCAGCCGGACGCCCTGCAGCGCATCAAGGAAGAGGCTGAGAAGGCCAAGATCGCCCTCAGCTCCAGCCAGAGCTACGACCTGAACCTGCCCTTCATCACCGCCGACGCCACCGGGCCGAAGCACATCATGAAGACCCTCACCCGCGCCAAGATGGAGCAGCTCTGCGACTCCCTCTTTGAGCGCACCATGAAGCCCGTGCGTGACTGCCTGGCCGCCGCCAAGCTGGACGCCAGCAAGATCGACGAACTCGTGCTCGTGGGCGGCATGACCCGCATGCCCAAGGTGGTGGAAACCGCCCGCAAGCTGGCCGGCAAAGACCCGCACCAGGGTGTGAACCCGGACGAAGTCGTCGCCATCGGCGCTGCCATCCAGGGCGGTGTGCTCAAGGGCGACGTGAAGGACGTGCTCCTGCTCGACGTGACCCCGCTGACCCTCGCCATCGAGACCGCCGGCGGTGTGGCCACCCCGATGATCCCGCGCAACACCACCATCCCCAAGAAGCACAGCCAGACCTTCTCCACCAATGCTGACCAGCAGCCCGGCGTGGAAATCGTGGTGCTGCAGGGCGAGCGCCCGATGTCCCGCGACAACAAGACCCTCGGCACCTTCAAGCTCGACGGCATCCCGCCGATGCCCCGTGGTGTGCCGCAGATCGAGGTGACCTTTGACATCGACGCCAACGGCATCCTGCACGTCTCCGCCAAGGAAAAGACCACCGGCAAGGAGCAGCGCATCTCCATCCAGGGCAGCTCCGGCCTCACCCAGGACGAGATCGAGAAGGCCAAGCGCGACGCTGAAGAGCACGCCGAAGAAGACCGCAAGCGCAAGGAAGGCGTGGAGGTCAAGAACAAGGCCGACAGCCTCAGCTACGAGATCGAGAAGACCCTGAAGGAGTGGGGAGACAAAGTCCCCGCCGAGCAGACCAAGCCGATCACCGACAAGCTGGCCTCTCTGAAGTCCGCCATCGAAGCGAACGACATCGACCAGATGAAGTCGCAGACGGAGGAGATCGAGAAGCTCTTTGCCGCCGCCTATCAGGCCGCTGCCGCCGCAGGTGCAGCCGGAGCCCCCGGAGCCGAAGGAGGCATGCCCGACATGGGTGCCGCTGCAGGAGCCTCCGCCCCCGAAGCCAAGTCCCAGGACAAAGGCAAGGTGGTCGATGCCGACTTCGAAGTCGTGGACAAGGACAAGTAAATAGTAGCGGGCCAATGATCGCCACAAACAGCCAGCACACATCCGTTAACCAACATCAGCTCTCTGAGCTGATGTTGGATTATGCGTGGCGCTCTTTTGATCGTGCAACTAATTACTTTGCGCGCATTGAAACCAAAGCGACCACAATGGCTGGATTAGTTGGTGTTATGCTAACGATTGTGGCAGCCTGTGCCTCTCAGATTTTTCCTAATGCCACTTTTGGTATTGGCAAGATAACTATTATAGCACAAAGCCTTTATTTGATCGGTGTGGGATGCCTGATATGCGCCTTTCTTCTTTGCGCATACTCTCTCCGGTTACTTGGGACTTGGGAAATCCCTGATACTAAGGACATCATCGCGACTCGTCAGTCTCTTGAAGTTCATGCAGATGCCGGGGATCAGTTTCGTCGGCAAGTTATTGGCTATCTAGCCAACGCCGCCTCAAGCTATTACGATGTCGCTGCTAAAAAGAAACAAACTGTCCGTCACGTGGGAACGACATTGATGATTGGGGTTTCTGTATTCGCCGCCGCTGGCGTTTGTTTTGTGTTTCGCATGGTTTTCCAACATTGATTATGAGCACTCCAAATCAACCGCCGCCGCCACCAACTTCACAGCAGCAGTCAAGCAATCCGCCACCAATTCAAGCGCCCATGAAGCTGGTTCTTAATAGTGCTCCTCTACCCACGAGAATTGTGATTACTCAGCAAAGCAATCCTCCTTCAAAGAAGTAATTGATGATCTTCCAAGTACAGTCGCTGCCGTCCAGGCAACTGCTTCTTCTCCCCAGCGCGCCGCAACACGGCGGCCTGGAAGGACGCGAGATATTAGCCGGTGGTGAAACCACCGGTTCGTATCGCACGTCCTCGGTTCTCTCCGGTGGCGCGCCGGCAGGTGCGCGAGAAGCATCCGCCAGCAACACATCGTCGGTTCGCGGCAGCTTCTCGCGCCCCTCCAGGGCGCTGCCTTCCCCCATGGTGGGGAATCGCGTTGTTCCGGTGGTTTCACCACCGGCTAATTTCTTTCGTGCCTCCGGCACAACTGAACGGCTTGCGTTCGTAAACCTCCGTTCCCCCCGATGAGTCTCGAAGCCCTCAAAGAACTGTCTGCACTCGATGGAGAGGCCAAGCGCCTTCTCGCGCGGCATGATGAGCAGCTGCTCGCCATGCGCAGGCGGTTCTTGATCCAGATCGTGGAATGCTTTGCCATGACGACGGAGGCGGAGGGCTTCATCATCAAGCGCGATCCCATGGGCGCCAGCGCGCGCCTCTCCGAGACGGAGCTGGCCATCAGCTGCACGGACCCCTCCCACATCCTGGTGGACTCCCAGGCGAAGTACACGGTGACCTGCTCCCTGGCGCCGAACCACGCCTACGGCATCCTGCTGTGCCGCCAGCCGATGGTGCAGTTCACCAACCAGAGCTCCGACACGAACGACCAGATCACCAACAAGAAGCTTGAGATCGAGTACCTGAAATCCCTGATCGAAAGCCATGCAGCGGACCAGTGGTATGTCATGGGCCGGCTGGAAAACCCCAATGAGCTGCGCGGCATGACCGGCCTGCTGGGCGGGCCCTACGAGTCCTTTTCCACCTTTGACCAGGCGGTGAAAACCGCACTGCGTGAAATCTCCAACGCCGCCATCGCCCCACGCGCCCCATGAAGACCAGCCCACTGCCTCTCGTCGCAGCGCTGGCCCTCAGCGCCTGCGGCAAATCCGAAGCCCGCAAGACCGCAGCCCCTGCGCCTGCGGCCAAGCCTGCCGTCTCTGACGCGCAGCTGCAGTCCGAGATCTCCAGCGCGCTGACGCCTGAGCCCGAGAAGGCCACGGCCTCTGCTGCGGACGAGGCGCTCAAGACCGAGGCTGACGACATCATTTCCCGCCACCCCGGCAAGACCGCCACCGAGCTGCTGAACACGCCCGAGGTGAAGGACAAGCTGGCCGCCGCGATGAAGAAGCTGGGCGAAGACCCCGTGCTGCTGAAGCGCGTGAACTCCACCGTGGAGCTGGCCGCGCAGATCAAAGGCCTGGAAGGCGCCGCCAAGCTGGACCTGGACATGAAGGGCTACGACCGCAGCCGCACCTCCCGCATGCTGCAGTCCGTGCTCTCCGAGCAGCCGCAGCGCATCGTGGATTTCCTCGTGACGGAGATCGGCGAAGCCACCCCGGACATCAGCTACGGCGGCCTGGACCGCGCTCCAAACGGCGTGGCGATCGTGCCAAACACCCTTCCCGCGCCTGCCGCCGCGCAGCCCGCACCCCCGGAAGAATAGCGAAAGAATTTCCTCCGAAGCCCGCAAGACTCACCCCCCCACTTTCACACGCTCTCTCACCCCTTTTTTCCTCTTCTCAGATTTCCGCCCGGCCAGCCGGCACACCCAACCCGTGTGACAGCAGGCCGGGCAGACAACCCGAAACCAAACCAGAACCGCAAACCCTAAAAGCATAAAGCAGACCAACTATGGCCAACTCCATCACACCCCTCGGACGCCGTGTCCTCGTGAAGCGCTCCAGCAGCGAAGAAAAGACCGCTGGCGGCATCTTCCTTCCTGACACCGCCAAAGAAAAGCCGCAGGAGGCCGAAGTGCTCGCGCTCGGCACCGGCAAGGATGACGAAGGCAAAGACGTCTCCACCCTCTTCACCGTGAAGAAGGGCGACAAGGTCCTCATCTCCAAGTACGGCGGCACGGAAGTGAAGCTCAACGGCGACGACGTCCTCATCATCAACGAGACCGACATCCTCGGCATCATCGGCTAATCCCCCCTCAAACCCACCCCCAAACTCAATACTCTTAAACTGTTATGGCTAAACAACTCAACTTCGACGAAGGCGCCCGTCAGGCCCTCCTCCGCGGCGTCACCAAGCTCGCCAAGGCCGTGAAGGCCACGCTCGGCCCTGCCGGCCGCAACGTCATCCTGGAAAAGAAATTCGGCTCCCCCACCATCACCAAGGACGGTGTGACCGTGGCCAAGGAAATCGAACTTCCGGACCCCTATGAAAACATGGGCGCCCAGCTCATCAAGGAAGTGTCCTCCAAGACCTCCGACACCGCTGGTGACGGCACCACCACCGCCACCGTGCTGGCCGAAGCCATCTACTCCGAAGGTCTCCGCAACGTGACCGCAGGCGCCAACCCGACCTCCCTGCAGCGCGGCATCCTGAAGGCCACCGAGGCCATCGTGGCCAAGCTGAAGGAAATCTCCACCCCCGTGAAGGACAGCAAGGAAGTGGCCCAGGTCGCAACCGTGTCCGCCAACTGGGACGCCAGCATCGGCAACATCATCGCCGAAGCCATGGACAAAGTGGGCAAGGAAGGCACCATCACCGTGGAAGAAGCCAAGAGCATCGAAACCACTCTGGAAGTGGTGGAAGGCATGCAGTTCGACAAGGGCTACCTCTCCCCCTACTTCGTGACCAATCCGGAAACGATGGAGTGCAACCTGGAGAACGCCTACATCCTCATCAACGAGAAGAAGGTCAGCAACCTCAAGGACATGCTGCCTCTGCTTGAGAAGGTGGCCCGCTCCGGCAAGCCCCTCCTCATCATCGCTGAAGACGTGGAAGGCGAAGCCCTGG
>DDFC01000009.1:13850-244037 GCA_002336895.1 Verrucomicrobiaceae bacterium UBA1938
AGACCTCGGCATCAAGCTTGAGAACATCGAGCTCGCCGACCTCGGCCGTGCCAAGCGCATCACCATCGGCAAGGAAAACACCGTCATCGTCGAGGGCGAAGGCTCTTCCGACGCGATCGCCGGACGCGTTTCCCAGATCAAGAACCAGATCGCCGAAACCACCAGCGACTACGACCGTGAGANNATGAAGGAAAAGAAAGCCCGCGTCGAAGACGCCCTGCACGCCACCCGTGCAGCCGTGGAAGAAGGCATCGTCCCTGGCGGCGGTGTCGCTCTCATCCGCGCTCAGGCCGCCGTTGGCGATCTGAAGCTCGTCGGCGACGAGAAGACCGGTGCTGAAATCATCGCTCGTGCGATCGAAGCCCCCCTCCGCCAGCTGGCCGCCAACGCCGGTGTGGAAGGCGCTCTCATCGTGTCCGAAGTGAAGAAGGGCAAGGGCAACAGCGGCTACAACGTCGCCACTGGCGAATACGTGGACCTCATCAAGGCTGGCGTCGTGGACCCTGCCAAGGTGACCCGCAGCGCTCTCCAGAACGCCGCCTCCATCTCCGGCCTGCTCCTCACCACGGAATGCCTGATCGCAGACATCCCCAAGGAAGAGAAGGCTGACGCCGGTCACAGCCACGACCACGGCGGCATGATGTAATGCCATTTTGAACCGTTGGGTGACCCAACCCACCCTGCGGCTCAGAAACCTATGCGGCCCGGAAGCAATTCCGGGTCGCATTTTTTTTGCCTGCGATGAGCCGCCGGTGCAATGCAGGGGCCTCCTCAGAAAGACATGCTCTCTGTAGTTTTGGGACTGGGAGATGTTATCAAAACAGTCCCGGATTGTAATTTGATCTCTTAGGCGGTGAATTTAGCTTGCTGCACAGCCGCTGGGCAGAAGAAACTGACGGCCATAAAATTTCTCATGAGCGCCACCCGCATCATTATTCGTATCCTCATCGTTCTGGGTTTTGTGCTTGCGGGTGCCTGTGTGGGCGGCTGGCTCGGTGTCTCACGGCAGGCCTGGCTCATCACCAGCCAGCAGCCGAAGTTTCGATCTCTGGCCAAGCTGGTGGCCGGCGGGGATCTCAGCCGCAGTGTCCCAAACTGGCAGGAGCAGCGGCAGGACTTTTACGGCACGATCATCGAAACCGTGGAATCTGCCGAGATGAGCCGCCGTGCCCTGGAGCGTGTGCGGGCCCTGAACTCAGAACTTCAAGACAAGGAATGCGATGTGGCCATCCGCGCCGTACAGACCAAGGGAAGCGGCATCATCAACATCCTCGCGACAGGGGCCGATCCCAAATTCACCCGGGTCTTTCTCGATGCTCTGCTGGACGAGTTCATCGGCTTCCGGCAGAGCATACGTGAGAGCGCGCAGGGCAAGGTGCTCCAGCGGTTTCTGACGGAGGTGGTGTCAAAGCAGAAGACCATGGAAGACTCCATGGAGAAGCTGGAGAAAGTGCGCAGCCGGGGCGCGGACACGATCAGCACCAGATCAGACCGGGAGCGGCTGGTGACTCGCCTCAACGCCCAGCGAAACCGGCGCGACGACCTCCGGCTGGAGATCAAACCCATGAAGAGCGACAATGCCGAACGTGCGCCACTTCAGGCCCAGCTGGAAGCCATTGAATCGGAAATCAGCGACATCGAAAAACAACTGGATCATGCGGAAACGGCTCTCGCTGAACTGAACGCAGCCCGTGAAAAATGCGAAATCGACAAGATGGCCTACGAGAAGCTCTTCAACGAAGTGGAGAGGCTGCAGACCCTCTTCAACACGCAGGGCGACTATGTCTCCATCCAGGAGCGCGCCTCTCCTGCCAGCGAAAACGTCGAAGACTGGGTCATGCCCTCCGCCCTCTGCGCCCTCGTAGGTGGCGGGGTGTCAGGCGTTGCCGGCCTGATGTTCAGCCTGCTCCTCGTGCGCGCCCCCAAGCCGCCGCAGATCCCGACACCGGTGGTGTGACCATGATTGCCCCGGGCAATTCATCCATTGAGCAAATCAATTCGCACCGGCCCGTTGTTTCACGCAGGGTGGGTGCAGTCCGTTTCCTGCCATGAGCAACAATCATCAACGCTGGCTCCTCGAACAGCTCCCGCAGTGGGAGCGTGAAGGTCTTCTCACCCCCGAGGCGGCGCGCACCCTGCGCGACCGCCATGCCGTGGACGACTCCCAGCCCGGCGCGGCGCAGATCGTGATGGGGGCGCTGGGTGCGCTGCTCATCGGCAGCGGCTTGATCGCGATCATCGGGTTCAACTGGGATGACTTCACACGCCCGGTGCGGCTGCTGTTTGCCTTTGTGCCGCTGCTGCTCGCGCAGCTCTTCAGCTTCCGTGCGCTGCAGCGTGGCGCTGCCACCGCGCCCTGGGTGCGGGAGACGGCGGCGCTGCTGCAGGCGCTGACCACGGGCGCGTGCATCGCCATCGTCTCGCAGATCTACAATCTCGGCGGCGAGTGGCCGGACTTCCTCTTCTGGTGGCTGCTGCTCAGCCTGCCGCTGGTCTGGGTGCTGCGCTCCAGCTCGGTGGCCATCTTTTACCTCATCGGCATCGCGGTGTGGAGCGTGAACCAGGTGGAGCATGGCAGGCCATGGTATGACAGTCCCCTGCTCTATCCGGTGCTGCTGCTGGGCCTGCTGCCTTGGTGGCCGGGCTGGAAAATGCGGACCTCGCTTTCCCTCTCCGTGCGCTGGGTCATGACGCTCAGCGCCATCTTCGGCCTGTGCAGCGCGGCGGTTTTTGCCTGCTCCCGCAGCCAGGAGCATTACGGCTACTACGAGGACTCCTTCTTCTGGCTCTGGACTCTCACCGCAGCGGCGCTGACCCTTCTGCCGCTCAGTCAAAACTGCCTCGACGAGCCCACCCGCCGCAAGCCGCAGGTGCTGCTGGGCGGTCTCTGGCTGCTGGGCTATGGAGTGGCCGCGACTTTCCGGGATGCCAGCGGTGACATCCTGCGGGGTGTGCCCTATGCCCTGCGTCTGCCCTGGTGCTGGGGCCTGCTGACCGTGCTGGCCGCGTTTGTCGCTCTGGCCTTCCTGCGCCGGCGCTGGGCGGTGCTGGCCATCGCGTCCATCTCCCTGCTGCCCCTGCTCATGATCCCGCTCCATCGTCCTGATGTCCGGCCAGACGGCACGCTGCTCTCCTGGCTGGCGCTGCTGCATCTGGCGGCCATCGGCATCACGCTCATCGTGCTGGAGTTTGCCGGCAAAAAAGGTGCACCACGTCTCGGGGCCACGCTGCTCTCCGTGCTCATCATCGCCCGCATGGCGGACAGCGATCTCTCCCTTCTGGCCAAAGGCGTGGCCTTCATCGGCGTCGGCATCGCCTTCCTGGGCTTCAACATCCTCATGGGCCGCCTGCTCAAACAGAAAGCCGCTGCTCCCCTTCCCGCATGAAAACGCTTCCTCTCATCATCTTCGGCATCGCCGCGCTGGCGCAGTGGGCGGCGCCTCTGTCCCAGATCTGGACGCACGAGCAGGTGCTGGCCAAAGGCACGCTCATCAAGCTCAAGTGCCAGGCGCCCGATCCCTACGATCCACTGCGCGGGCGCTATCTCGCTGTGCGCCCGCAGCAGCGGGAGGCCACCGTGCCAGCGGGGATGAAGCTGAAGAAAGGCATGCAGGTGTATGCGCAGCTCACCCCCGGTTCCGATGGCCTGGCCACCGTCTCCAGCCTTTCGCTCACCCCGCCGGATGGAGGTGACTACATCCGCCTCAAAGCACAGTACGTTTACAACGACAAGATCACCTTCGAGTGGCCCTTTGACCGCTTTTACGTGAACGAAAAGCTCGCCCCTGAAGCCGACAAATGGTTCGCCGAAAACATCCGCACCGCCAAAGGCATCACCGCCGAGGTGCGCGTGTACAACGGCCGCGCCGTGCTGCAAGACCTGAGCCTCGACGGCAAGCCCTTCCGCGAGATCCTCAAGGAACGGGTGAAGTGAGGGCGTGAAACGGGCAGCCTGTCTCACGGTCCCCCGCCCCGCCACCACATCGTCACTTGCATCCTGCCTATGCGTGCTTCATTCGCGGCGCTTGCAACCGCTCCACCTCATCGACGCCATCGGTCCCTTTTTTCGCGGGCATGACGTGCGTACGATCAACTGGTCCAAGATCCCCTGGCATCATCTGCCCAAGGCGGGCGGGCCGGATGCGGAGGCCTGGTGGGCGCTGGTGCGGGCGGACCTCACACGATTCGCAGAACAGGCATCGGCCTGGGGATTCAATGCCGTCTCTCTCGATGACGTGACGCATCTGGCCGATCACGCCTGGCTGGAGCCCGAGCTGCGCGCACGCATCGCCTACTATCGCAGGGAGTTTGCGCGCTGTTTTGAGATCTTCACCACGCGCGGCATGCAGGTGCATCTGACGATGGATGTCATGACCTACACGCCCGAGCTGCAGCGGCGCATGACGGAAACGAAGCGCGAGGTGAACGATTATCTGGCAGAGCTGCTTGACGGATTCTTTGTGAGCTTTCCGCAGGTGGCGGGCATCATCATCCGCATTGGTGAATCCGATGGCAAAGGCGTGCACGATGAGTTCCGCAGCCAGCTCATCATCCAAAAGCCCGCGCAGGCCCGCCAGCTCCTTTGTGATCTGCTGCCCGTGTGCGAGAAGCACGCGCGCCGCCTCATCTTCCGCACCTGGACCGTGGGTGCGTACCGCATCGGCGATCTCATGTGGCACCGCCGCACCTTCACCAGTGTGTTTGAAGGACTGGAGAGTCCGGCGCTGGTCATCTCCATGAAATACGGCGAGTCCGATTTCTTCCGCTACCTGCCGCTGAATTCCAATTTCTTCCGCACCGATGTGGCCAAGATCGTGGAGCTGCAGACGCGGCGCGAGTATGAGGGCTGTGGTGAGTACCCGAGCTTCATCGGCTGGGAGTATGAGCGCTACGCGCGCGAGCTGAAGCACGCGAAGAATGTGATCGGCTGCATGGTGTGGTGCCAGACCGGCGGCTGGGTGCCCTTCCGCCGCATCGCGCTGATCGATCCGGAGGCCATCTGGACGGACCTGAACACCTTTGTGACCATCCGCATCATCAAGGACGGCATGCCGGTGGAGGACGCCGTGCGCGCCTTTGCCAAAGAGCGTGCGCTGGGGGATGCCGAGGCGCTGATCGAACTGCTGCGCTACTCGGATGAGGTCATCCGCGAGCTGCTTTACACCGAGGAATTCGCGCAGCAGAAGCTCTTCTTCCGCCGCGTGCGCATCCCGCCGCTGCTGCAGGTGTACTGGGGGAACATCTTCATCAATCACAGCATCAAAAAGCTGCTGCGCTACTTTGTGCAGGAGCCTGAGGCTGCGCTGCGCAGTGCCGCACGCTGCATGGACCGCCTGGAGCAGATGATCGCCCTGGCACCACGTGCGGGGGTGCCGGTGGCCGATCTCGAATACATGCGCGACACCTTCCGCCTGCTGGCGATGGCGCGGGAGTATTGCTTCACGGAGTTCACCCCCGAGATGGAGACCCGCCTGCGCGAAGCCAAGCGCGCCTACAAGGCCAAGTACCCCAAGCGCGGGCTGCGCGCGCGCTACCGCATCAAGACCGACTTCAAGCCCTTCTGGGTCAAGCGCCGCTATCTTGGCTGGGCCGTGGAGCTCCTCATGCGCCGCCGCCGCGGCTACCGCCTCATCGACCGCCTGCTCATCCTGCACGTGCTGTCCATGATCTACCGCATCATCGCAGTTCGAAAGCCGCACTGGATACCTGGATTTGCCAAAGAGAGCGCGATGGGTGTGGATGTGGTGTTCCGGTGAAAGACACCTTCACTCCCGGCGCGCCTACGAGGGCTTGTGCACCAATAAATGCCTATAGTCCTTCAGGACAATGGCGATGGCAGTGTTGGCATCATATTGCTCATTGATGACCTCATCGTGATAAATTCGGTATAAAGGACCACCTTCTCCATCATGAACATTGATGAAGTAGGGATCGCCAGTTCCAATGCCGCAGTTTCCTACAGGTACGAATCCAGCAGGAGCCACCGCTATTCCCGGGTAGGCCTCGGTCTGCTCATTCAAAATGTTGGCTTCACTGAGAATCTCAATCTCTGCTCCAACACCTGACAAATCGACTTCAACAGGCAACGAAATCTCTCGTCCGACCAGATGGTGCTGTTCGACAAATGTTTTCCAGTAAGGCGGCATGTGATCTGGTCGGCTACAGCTTCGGCTCCCACCCCTTGCGGTACCCACCATCCCTGCCCCACAGCTTCATTGCTTCCGCATTGTCCAGCACCTTGCCAGTTTTGGGATCGCACTTCACCACGGTGTTCGTGCGGTAGGCCATGTTGCCCAGGTGGCACATCATGGTGCTCTTCTGGCCTTCTTCGATGGGGCTGTTCAGTTTGGCATTGCCACGGATGGCCTCGATGAAATTGCCCATGTGTGCGGGGTCGCCGCCACCGGCGGCCTTGCCCTTGCTGACTTCAGCGCCTTTGGGGTCGTAGATGGTCCAGGAGTCGCGCTGCACGGCCATGGTGCCGTTGTCGCCGTAGAAGATGACCTCGCCCAGGGGCTTTTCCGCCGCACGTGGATGGCAGCTGCTCTGTACCCATTCGCAACCGGCGTGGCCGAAATCATACACCGCCGTGCCGGTGTCCGGTGTCTCCTGGGCGTCCTGGTAGAAGTAGCGGCCGCCGTTGTAGGTGGTGCGCAGGGGGTAGTCGCCCTTGATGCCCCAGCGCAGGATGTCCAGGGTGTGGATGCCGTTGTTGCCCAGCTCGCCATTGCCCCAGTGCCAGAACCAGTGCCAGTCGTAGTGCGCCAGCTTTTTGAAATCGTGTTTCACATCATCTGGCACGGGGCCCTGCCAGAGGTCGTAGTCGATGTCAGGTGCTGCGGGCTTCTCATTGGTGGCCACGGATTTGCGGGTGTTGTAATAGAAGCCACGGCCAAAGCGCACGGGGCCGATGGCGCCGCCGTGCAGCGCCTCAATGGCTTCTTTCATCCAGGTGCGTCGCTGGTTGCCCATCTGCACCAGGCGGTCGTATTTCTTGGAGGCGGCCACGATCATCTCGGCCTCCTGCGCGTTCTGGCTGCCGGGCTTTTCCACATAGACGTGCTTGCCGGCCTGCATGCACAGCAGCGCGGCGGGGGTGTGCCAGAAATTCGGCGTGGCGATGAAGACGGCATCCAGCGTCTTGTCGTCGAGAATGGTGCGGAAGTCCTTCACACCCACGCAGGAGACTTTCTGGGTGTCGTTCACCACCTTGAGGCCTGCTTCCAGGCGCTTGGGGTCCACCTCGGCCAGGTAGGCGATCTCCACGTTTGGGAGCTTGAGCAGGGCCTGCACGTGCTGCATGCCGCGCCCCAGAGCCACCACGGCCACCTTCACTTTCTTACCGGCCTCATCCGCCGCGTAGAGTTTTGGAAGAGCAGAGGCTGCGGCAAGCACGGACGTTTGATGGAAAAAAGTGCGGCGGTTCATGATGGTGAGACCAAATCGGTGCCGGGGGGCTGGGTCTTGCGGCCAATCAAATCTTCCTCCTCCTCCCTTTGAGTGCCCATCGTCACCGCCCACCGGGAGTAGGAGTATGAGGAAGAGCAGGAGCAGGATTGCCAAAATGCGCTTTTTGCGCCAAGAATCCCCTTCACATGACTTTCGCCGACCTTCACCGCATCTATCACCAGCCCTTTTTCGACCTCCTCAAGCAGGCTCGCGCCGTGCATGACGAGCACTGGACCGGCAACGAGGTGCAGCTCTGCACCCTGCTGAGCATCAAGACCGGCGGCTGCAGCGAGGACTGCGGCTACTGCGCCCAGAGCGCCCGCTACAGCACCGGCGTGCAGGCGGAAAAGCTGATGCCCAAGGAGCAGATCATGGAGCGCGCCCTGGCCGCCCGCGCCAGCGGCTCCACCCGCTTCTGCATGGGGGCCGCCTGGAAAGGCGTGCGCAAAGGCACCCAGAAATTTGATCAGGTGCTCGACATCGTGCGCGACGTGTCCAAGCTCGGCATGGAAGTCTGCGTCACCCTTGGCCAGCTGGGTGCAGAAGAAGCCACCGACCTCAAGGAAGCCGGTGTCACCGCCTACAACCACAACGTGGACACCTCCCCGGAGCACTACCCGAACATCGTCAGCACCCACACCTTTGAGGACCGCCTGAGCACCATCCGCCACGCGCAGGATGCCGGCATGTCAGTCTGCTGCGGCGGCATTCTCGGCCTCGGCGAGACCATCGAGGACCGCCTGAAAATGCTGGAGGTCATCTCCAACTTCAATCCCCAGCCCGAGAGCATCCCGATCAACGCCCTCATGCCCATCAAAGGCACCCCCATGGGCGACAACGAAGTCGTCGATTCCTTCGCCTTCATCCGCATGATCGCCGTCACCCGCATCGCCGTGCCGAAGGCCAAGGTGCGCCTCAGCGCCGGCCGCACGAACCTCAGCCGCGAAGCCCAGGCCCTGGCCTATTTCGCCGGTGCCAACTCCATCTTCTACGGAGACAAACTCCTCACCGCCGCCAACCCGCGCGCCAACGAGGACATGAAACTCCTCCGCGACCTCGGCCTCGCCGCCCAGCAGCCCAATCCTGACATGGAAGCCCCCGAGGCCACCGAAGGCCGCCCACTGATGCCCTGCTGCACTGAGGAGCATGCCTGCGAGATGGAGAAAGCGAACGGGTGCTGCTAATCGAGAGTTGAAATCACACTCACATGAGCCTCCGAGTGAAAGCCATCATCTCGGGGGTCGTGATTGAGAGTGTTTTGTTTTCGTTGATGTATCTGGATGGATGGGGGCCATGCGGGCCAAATACGCAGCTGGGCGTTGTGACCACTCTGCTTCAGATACCAGGAGTGATTATTGCGGCACCTTTTGCATGGTTGCCTCTGCCATCTGTTTTGGAGACTCCCATCTTCTTTGTGTGTTCTTGTTTATTTTGGACACTGATTAGCTACGCAGTTTTGATAACACGCGATAAACGCTGAACGCTCACACCGCCGCCTTCAACAGGCGAGCCAGGTACATCCCCGCTGTCTTCCCCACCTCCACCACTTCGGCGTGATGCAGCGTTTGGGCTCTCAATCCGGCGGCCCAGTTGGTGAGCATGGAGATGCCTGCGACCTCCATCCCAAGCGCGCGCGCCTGAATCGCCTCAGCCACCGTGGACATGCCCACGGCATCCGCGCCCAGCGTGCGCAGCATGCGGATCTCGGCGGGGGTTTCATACTGCGGGCCCAGCAGCCCTGCATAAATGCCTGCGTGCAGCTTCAGGCCGATCTCCAAACTCGCCGCATGAAATTTTTCACACCATGCCCGTGAGTAAACTTCGCTCATGTCGTGGAAGTTGGGACCGCCGAGCAGCGGGGTGGTACCTTGGAGGTTGATGTGATCCGTGATCAGCATCAGCCCGCCCACGTGAAAGCTCTCGTGGATGGCACCGGCTGCATTCGTGAGCACCACGCGCTTCACGCCGATCTCGTGCATGAAGCGGATGCCTGCCGTCACCTCGTGCGCTGTGAGCCCCTCATACAAATGCCTGCGGCCCTGCGCCAGCAGGATGGGTTTGCCATGATGATGCGCCAGCACGAAGCGCCCCGCATGCCCCGGCACCGTGGAGGCGCTGAGGCCGGGCACATCGGCATAAGGCACTTCGCATTCGATGCCAAAGGCCTCCGCCACGCTGCCGAGACCGGAGCCGAGTACGATGGCCGTTTCAGGACGGGCGTTTTGAAGAGCAGTGAGCGACATGGGCGTGAGCAGAGTGGTCCGCACAGTCCTCTGTGCGGGGATCGCCGTCACGAGACGCTCGGTCTGCCGCACTGGGGACTGTGCGGACTACTATCTGGCGGCAATGCGTTGCTTCAACCCCCACATACTCCAATGTCAGAATCATTGAGAGTGACGAACTTCAGAATACAATCATCCATGAACCTCATAGATCTACGGAATCTAACCTGGCCATTGCTAGGTCAACCCATGAACAAAGAAGACGTCGCTCGTGGTATCTCTGTTGTTTATGAGGTCGGCTTCGATGAAGCACTTGAGGCGGTTAAAGGTCTTCATGAGGACATCAACACATGCATTCGCCACATCCACGCGAGTCTCGGAACTCAAAGTGTTTCAAATGGGGAAGCTTATGCCAACGCGAGAAAGGAAACGGGGCCGCTAAGTGATGAAAATTTTCAAGCCATGTGGGATAAGGCTACGTGGCTTGTAGCCAAAGGTTGCTGATTACCTTGCGGCAATGCGTGCCTTCAACTCCTCATGCAGCTTCTGCACCTCCGGCATGGCGATGCCAGCGGCGGCGGCACGACGCACCGGCTCGCCCCAGATCGCCTCCAGCTCGACCTCGCTGCCAGCAAGGAAATCGATGAGGCTGCTGGGCTTGTAGGCGGACATGGTGCGTGTGCGCTCGATCATGTCATCGATGAGCGAAAGCGGGATCTCATGGCCGAGCCGCCCCGCCGTGGCGATGATCTCGTGCATCAAAGCGCGCACGCATTTTTCCAAAACCGGATCCGCCAGAATGGCCGCCGTGTCCTTGCCACCTGCGGCGATGGAGAGGCCGTTGAAGGGAATGTTCCAAACCAGCTTCTTCCACCGCGCCGCGATCAGGCTGGGCTCCACGCGGCACTGGATGCCGCAGCGCTGAAATTCCGCCGCCAGCTCGTGAGTGCGCGGCTGCGGTGCGCCGCTGTGCTCGCCCAGAGAGATCTGCCCCTGTGCGATGTGGTGGATCACCCCCGGCGCGATGCGGTTGATGCACACAAAGCACAGCCCGCCCAGCACGCGCCCGGAGCCGAAGTGCTGAGCCAGAAAATCATCGCTGCCCAGGCCGTTTTGCAGCGTGAGGATCATCGTTTCTTCTTTCAGCAGCGGCGGCAGCAGCTCCAGCAGCGCCTCGTTCGCCGTGGCTTTCATGGCGATGATCACAAGATCACACTCGCCTATCTCCGCCGTGCTGCGGTGGCAGAGCACCTGTGGGAGAGTGAAGTCGCCCTGCGGGCTGGTGATCTTGAGCCCATGCTGCTTCACGTGCTCGTAGTCCGAGCGCATGAGGAAGCGCACCTCGTGCCCATGCTGCGCCAGCCGCCCGCCATAGTAGCAGCCCACCGCGCCGGAGCCGACGATGGCGATGCGGGGGTGATCGAGATTCATGTGCTTAGTCTGCGTGACGTCGGGGATTCTTCAAATCATCATGCATCAGCTGTTTTGTGATGTTGTTGTGCCGCAGTGCTTACGCGAACGTTTTTCGTACGCCTAGAGCCGCTCGCAAAGCTCCAGAGGACTGGAGCACTCCAGGACGCTGTCGCGACCAGCGGAGCTAAGGCGCCTCACTTCACCATCAAATAATGCCGCGTCTTGCCGTGCCGCTGCTTGTTCGTCAGCGGCGGCAGGTCCAGGTGGAAGAAATGGCGCAGGGTTTTGGTGTGGTGCTTGAGCGTCTGCTTCGCCGCTTCCTTCAGCTCCTTCCATCTGCGCCAGGGATGATCGGGCGCGTGGGTGATGTGGCGCAGCAGGCTCAGCCATTCCACGTAGGCGCGGGAGATGTCGCCTTCGGCAATGCCGGCTTTGAGATCCTGCGCGCCGGGCTGCTCGGGATGCAGCAGGGCATCCAGCAGCTCGGCTGCGCCCTCGCCGTAGTCTTCAGGCAGGCCGTTGTCCAGATAGCCCTGATGATTAACGAAGCCGTAGGTGCCACGGCAGACCGCCGCGAGACGCTCTGAGCCGCAGGTGAGAGGCAGGTCAAACTTGGAACCGCTGCGCAGATTGGCCATGTGGTGCACCAGCTCGTCGGCGTGGTAGCTCTCGTCTTCCAGCGCGGCCACCACGGCCAGACCTTCGCCATGCTGGAAGAAGCTGAAGATCTCCCCGCGCCGTGTCGGCACACCCTCGGCATCGATGAGCCCGAGCGAGCGCCAGGAGTGGATGGGCGATCCGCCGCGCGGCTCACGGTCGGTCGTGGCGGTTTCGGCCAGATGCACGCCGGTTTCGTTTTTCACCACGATGCTGCGTTCCTGCGGCATGAAGAGCAGCCTGCCATGGGCGTCTTCATAAGCCATCACCTCGACGGGCGAGAGGTCAAAGCAGGCGAAGACGAGATTCTCCTTCATCACCGTGCCGATGAATTCCGGCGCCACATCCTGAATGGCCTCCTCCACGCTGGCGAGGATGTGCCGCGCCAGCTCTCCGGCGTGCAGCACGGTGATCTCCTCCAGCGGCACCGTCTCCGCATGGCGCGGAAGCTTCAGCAGGCGGCGGATGGACTTGGTGGGCTTCACCTGATCTTCCACCGGTGTGCCGAGGCTGATTTCCACGCCGTAGATCACGCCCTTCTCGCGGCGGATTTTTCCCACGCGGCCGATGCCATGGGCGAACTTGGCGGCAAAAGACGGCACCTCCAGCACCGCATGCACACGGCTCAGCGGCACGCGCTGCAGGGCGTGGCGGTGCTTGCGTTCCCACTCGCCATAGGAGTTGAGCACCTGCTTTTCCGTGGCTTCCAGGCCAAAGAGCGCCTTCGCATTCTCATGCTTCGGCTGCACCACATCCGGCTCCAGCTCCTCCAGCCCGAGCAGCGGCGGCACTTTGGCAAAGAGCCGGCCGGCGAAGCGCGTGGCGGCATCAAAGGGGTTTTCCTTCTGCAGCGCAGCATGCTTCATCACGCGCAGAAAGATGGGCCAGGCCAGCAGCTCGCTGCGGTGCAGGCGTGCGGGGCGTGCATCAAAGATGGAGGGGCTGTCGCGGCTGGTGATCACGTGGCCTTTGTCATCCAGCCCGCGGCGTCCGGCACGGCCGTACATCTGCAGCAGCTCATCGGGCGTCAGCTTGTGCTCGCTCTTGCCATCATGAAAGGTGGTGCCCGCCACGTGCACGCTGCGCACGGAGAAATTGATGCCAGCGGCAAGCCCCATCGTGGCCACAATGACGCGAAGCTGCCCCGCTTTGGCCAGAGGCTCGATCACACCCGCACGTGCGCCATAGGAGAGGCCGCTGTGGTGGAAGGCGATGCGTTTTTCGATCAGCGTGGAGAGGTCCTTGCCGCACACGGCGCGCTGCTCCGGCGTGAGCTCCAGCGGATCTCCCAGCGGCAGATCGGCGGCCAGCCTGCGTGCGATGGATTCCGCCTCTTTGCGGCGTGGGGCAAAGATGAGCAGTGGCGCGAGGTCGCCCATCATCACCGCCGCGGCAAAGCGCGGCCAGTAGTTGTGAAACTGCTTCTGCCTCTGCGGCAGCGCCTCCATGGGCACCTCCTCCAGCGGCACGGGGCGCTCGCGTGTCATCACCACCTCCGCCTTGCGGCCCAGGCTCGTCAGCCATGCCACCACATCCTCCGGATTGGCCACGGAGCCGCTGAGAAGCAGCAGCCGCGTGTCCAGCGGAGCCAGCGCGATGGTGGCCTCATAGTTGGCACCACGCGAGTGGTCGGAGATCATCTGGTATTCATCGATGACGAGCAGCGCGGGGCCCTCGCCACGCACCAGTCGTTCGAGTTGCGTCTCCAGCGTGGCCACCACCACGGGTGCGTCCACGTTCTCCGCGATGTCCCCAGTGGCGATGCCCACATTCCATTTCGCCTCCTTCCACTCCGCATACTTGTCATTCGCCAGCGCGCGCGTGGGCACCGTGTAAATGGCCTGCCCCTGCAAATGGCGGCCCTGATGCAGCAGCTCAAAGATGTACGTCTTCCCCGCCCCGGTCGGCGCGCTCACCACCACATCGCTGCCGGTGCGCAGCAGATTCACCGCCTGGTGCTGCCAGGGATCGGGAAGCTTGAGCTGGTTGAGTGAAGGAAGCATCTCTTTGAGATTGGACGCGGCAATGCTCGCGCCTAGTATCGATTCATGGCCTTTGCAAGATTCATCAACGTTCCTTCTCTCATTCGCGGACGATTGAAAAGTTTCCGCAGCGCCTGGCTTGTCTCAGGTTTTGTCACGCTGCTGGTCGCATGCAGCTCCAACACCATGAGGATGGGCCACTATGACGGCACCACCGGCGAAACCAGCACGACCGTATACTCCAAGTACTACGACAACGGCGACTGGCTGCTGAAGGACAGGCTGGGACTCGTCATCCTCGTTGATCACGATAAAAAAGTCATCCCCGTCGCGCACAGCACGGCGCAGGTGCTTGGGGCTCTTGGGCCGCGCGACTCTCTCGCTTCAGGCAAGCTCTCCTTCACCCTGTGGAACTTTGACTCCGTGGCTCATCAGGTGAAGTTCAAAAGCATGACTGTTCCCAGCGGCACAATGGACTTCCAAAACGAACTGTTTTCCGTGGGTCCGCACGAGGAGCTGGAGCGGCCGGCCGGCAGCTTTCCCATTTTCAACTACGGTACTTCAATCCATGCGGTCTTGGAGCTGGAGGTGGAGGGGAAACCACGGCGCATCGAACTCGATCTGCCACGGCGCACCGAGGCTCAGCTCAAGCAGTACTTTTCCAAAGGAGCCGCACGTCCTTATCCCTGGGGTGCACGCAAGGTCAGGGAGTGAGCGACTTCACTGAGGCGATGAGAAGCTGCAAATTTTCGCGCGCCTTTGCCTCAAAGTGTTCGCATGCCCATGTGGTGAGGTAGATCTGCGGGCGGGCGAGAAACTCCTTCAGGATTTCTGCGCGCTTCTCCACATACACGGCCTCCGGCACCCGGGAGTACTCTGCACGGATCTGTCGCTCATACTCCAGCACGCGCGCCATCGGCTGTGCGAAAATGGCGAGATCAATGTCGATGATCCACGCATCATCCGGCCCGTCTCCCGGCTTGTGCGATTTCGTCAGCAGGATGAGCCGCGCCACCTCACACGCCAGCTCCGTGTCGCCGAGCGCTTGCAGCGCCATCTCCGCACTTAGTTCCTCATTGCGGCTGCCCTGAGGATCGTAAACTGCATCATGAAACCACAGGGCCATCTCGATGAGGTCCGGCTTCGCGATCAGACCCGTCGCCTCGGCCTCGTCAAAGACGAGCAGGCATTCCTCCAGATGCTGCAGCGTGTGGTAGGAGCGTTGGGATTCGGAGTAGGCGGCGAGAAGCCGTTCATGCCACACCGTGCCATCGTCCGACATGCCGCAGCGGTGCCAAAGAGACTGCCAGTTTTGGAGATTGGGTCTCATGGCACCCGGAGCTCGCCCGCATTGAGCTGGTAGATGGCGGTCGTGTTGTCGGAATAATTGAACCGGCGCAGTTCAATACGTTTTTCTTTTTGCTCTATATGGTGCTGGCCTAGAGGATACCAGACGTTGGGTTCGCCGGGCCGCCAGAACGTTCCCCTGCCACCAGCAGGCGTCAGCTCTGGGGGGAACTGGGCGATCACATGCTGTTCTTCGTCCAAAATGCCCATTCCTTGCGTGTCTGAATACACAAGAAAGCATGGCCGCCCCAGCAAGGACTGCATTTCTACCACCTCGGTGTTGCCGCTGCCGAATTGGAAAGTCTTTTCAAAAAAGCGGTCTTCATGAATGTCGTACCCCCAGACCCGGCGGTGATCATTCCTATTGTGTGAAACCACACACAGATACCGCAGATCATCGGTAAGATTGACGTGATGAGCTCCCATTGATGAATCGTACAGTCCACGCAACTTGGCGACAGCTTCGGTTTCGGTGATTTCACGTACGATTTTGAGATCGTGGGTGTCACATATGACCAGAGGCTCGCCCCAAACAAGCATGTGGCGCCTTGAAGCCGTGAGAAGCGTGGGTGTTTTTCCATCGGCTCTGCGTTCGGCGCAATCCGCCCTTTTGCCGGTGATGGGAAGCTTTGGCGACAGGTAGCGGCCATCCTTCCATTGCAAAACGTGGTCGCGCCCGGTGAAATCGGACATCTCCAGATTCAATCCCGCCTCGGACGCTGGACTGCTGCTTCCCCGATCACGTTTTGCTTCATACCTTCCAAGGTATGTCACGTTTGTTGGTGGATTCTCCATGTCTGGCTTGAGCTCTGTGACTCTCCAGGTGACACGCCAATAGTCATGCTGTTCCCGGGCTGTGTATCCACCCCCATGCGACATCCAGCTTGATACCGACACTCCGGATTCACGGGAAACGGTCGCAGAAAACTCGTCTCCATCGACAAAGTGGTCGCTGTCATGCCAGAATTCAAAAGAGCTCCTGAAATCGCAGGCACCCAGGCATGCGACGCAGATCACTGCTAAAAGCAAAGACCGCAGGCAGCGAACCGGAGCTCGCAGCAAGACACGTCCTGAGTCAGCCGGGCAGATGGCCGTCTTGTTTTTCATCGCATCAAAAAGGAGCCGGTGTTGCGCTTCGAGCAAGTTATTCACAGCAATCATCTCGTCCCCGCGCTTGAATCCAGATCACAGCGCGGTATCGCTGAGTGCACACATGGATTGCCGACAAAAAGAAATCGTCTCCAGCCTCATGGCTTCATATCACCAGGTAGGCGGGATCAACCATGTCGATTGTGGCAACCTGCCTTCCAAGCGCGCCATCGCCACGCTGTGCGAGGACCTGCTGCAGCTGCTGTTTCCCGGCTTTTTCTCGGACGAGGCGGTGTCCTCCCAGGAGCTGGAGCTGATGACGAATGAGCTGGTGGGCAGCATCTGCGAGCGTCTGCACCTCGAGGTGCGCCGCAGCCTGAGGCTGAATGGTGTTTTGGAGAATCATGATGAAGAGGTCGCGGGCATTGTGGGCAGCTTCCTGCTGGGTCTGGCGGAGGTGCGTGCCCTGCTGCAGACGGATGTGGAGGCGGCCTATGAGGGCGACCCAGCCGCGCGCGGCTTTGAGGAGATCATCCTCGCGTATCCAGGGCTGGAGGCCATTGCCATCCAGCGCACGGCGCATGTGCTTTATCAGAAAAACGTGCCTGTGATCCCCCGCATGATGACGGAGTGGGCGCACAGCCGCACGGGTATCGACATCCATCCCGGGGCGGAGATCGGCACGCACTTTTTCATCGACCACGGCACCGGCGTGGTGATCGGTGAGACGGCCACCATCGGCCAGCATGTGAAGCTCTACCAGGGCGTGGGTCTCGTGGCGCGCTCCCTGGCCGCCGGGCAGGCGCTGCGCGGCAAGAAGCGCCACCCCACGCTGGAAGACCACGTGACGGTGTATGCGAATGCGACCATCGTCGGCGGAGACACCGTCATCGGCGCGCGCAGCACCATCGGCGCGAATGTGTTTATTCTGGAATCCGTGGCTCCGGACATGCTCTACGCCCTGGGCGAGCAGGAGCACAAAGTGCACGTCAAAAAGAAGAAGTGAGCATGCTCGACCTCTCCCAGCTCAACATGGACTTCTCCGCGCTGCCGCCGTGGGTGCCCTTCCGCTCCGTGCGCGAGCTGGAGCCAGCACCAGCGCCCGCAGCGGAGTCTGAGGGGCCCATCCAGGACGGGCGTGATCCCGTGCTGGAGGAGCAGGTGCGCGCCATGCTGCTGGCGCTGGACCTGCCGGGCGGGGCCAAGCTGGTCACCGTCACCTGGAACTCCCGCCTGCGCAGCACGGCGGGCTATGCACGCTACCCGGGCTGGTCCATCGAGCTGAATCCCCTGCTGCGCGAGTTTGAGGGGCAGGTGGAGCGTACGCTGAAGCATGAGCTGGCGCACCTGATCGCCTACCACCGCAGCGGCCGCCGGCGCATCGAGCCGCATGGCCGCGAATGGCGCCAGGCCTGCGTTGATCTCGGCATCCCGGGAGAAAAGGCCCAGCACCGTCTGCCGCTGCCGAGGAATGAAGTCGAGCGCAAGCTCACCTACGCCTGCCCCGCCTGCCAGACCACCGTGCAGCGCGTGCGGAAATTCCGCCGCCCCACCGCCTGCCTGCGCTGCTGCCGCCAGCACGCCGGTGGCCAGTATGATGCGCGCTTTCGCCTGGTGCTGGTGACGCAGGGGTGAGGTGCCTCGTGTGTCGTATTTGTTTCATGGCTGGCAGTTTCAGCCAGCGAACCTTTTTTCATTTACTGAGATGTCGAATGAAGGCATAACAGGCTTCCACTGGCTCGTCGTTTGCTGTAAAAGCTCCATCAAATCGGAATAAGACGGAATACTAAACTGCTTTCAAAATTCGCATTCATCATACATGAAATCACACCTGCTGCTCATCGCTCTGGGGCTTTCTTTGACCGCCAGAGCGCAAGACTCCTCCAACGAGCGCTTTGTGGGGCCGCCGATCGATGTCTCCACCTGGCAGTACCAGCGTGCGGTGCAGTTCAGCCAGGGAGGTGTAGTGGAGCTGGATCTTGATCCCACGGTATTCATGCACTCGGGCAACGGGCTGAACGACCTGCGCATTGTGCGTGCCGGGCGGCAGATCCCGTTTCTCGCGGTGAAGCCCGGTGCAGACCGAAGTGTGGAAGTGTCTGTGGCGGAGGTGATCGATCCTAAGACGCCGCTTTTGTCCAAGTGGGATATCAAGCTGCCTGCCGCCGGCTTTCCAGCCACCGGGCTGCTGTTTGAAACCGGCAGGCCCTCATTTCAGTACACTCTCAGCGTCACTGAGATCACGGAGACAAATTCAGGGCCTCAGGAGCTGTCCCTGGGCAGCGGCACCTGGCTGCGCAGGCCTGGTGAAGCGGCCAGCGCCTTCCAACTGCAGCTGAAGACCCCGCCTCATGGCGCCACGATCCGCATGACCGCCACGGATGGCAGCACCCCGCGACTGGAAATCAAGTCGGCTCGTGTCATGTATCCCCTGGTGCGGCTGCTTTTCCGTGTGCCAAACACAGAGCCCGTTTATCTCTGCTATGGCAATCCCCAGGCTCTGAATCCGCGCTATGACATGCAGGTGAGCCGGCGCGATTTCGCGAATGGCCCGAAGGTCGCCGCCACTCTGGGCGGAGAGGAAAAACCTTCCGTGCATGCCGCCGGCATCAACCATGTAGTGGGCAACGTCACCTGGAACCTGGATGCCATCAAAGCCAAGATCATGGCCATGGTCGCTGATTTTGACACGACCAATCACTGGCACGTTCTCGGTCTCGTGGTCGTGGTGATGCTGCTGGTGAAGATTCTCTCGAGAATTTTGTTTGGCAGAAGGTCGTAACGCGACAGACGCAGTGTGCGGCAGCGTCACTGCCTGAGGCGTGACAGGGGCTGGGGCGGGCTTTCCTGCTCTGCTGGAAGCACCGTGCCAGTTTACCTCCCCCCTTGCAACCCCCGCCATGATGCGGACGTTATCTCCTGCACCCCCACCCATGAGCGAAACGTCCGCACAGCCCCCTAAATACACCAACGCCCTCGCCAAGGAGCGCTCGCCCTACCTGCTGCAACATGCGCACAATCCGGTGAACTGGCTGCCGTGGGGCGAGGAGGCGTTCAAAAAGGCGAAGGCTGAGGACAAGCCCATCTTTCTCTCCTCCGGCTACTCCACCTGCCACTGGTGCCATGTGATGGAGCGCGAGTCGTTTGAAAACGAGGAGACGGCCAAGCTCATCAACGACAACTTTGTGCCCATCAAGGTGGACCGTGAGGAGCGGCCGGACGTGGACCTGACCTACATGACCTACGTGCAGGCGGCCAGCGGTCACGGTGGCTGGCCGATGAATGTCTTCCTCACGCCCGATCTGAAGCCCTTTTACGGCGGCACGTACTACCCGCCGGAGAATTCGCCAGGGCGCATCGGCTTCAAGAACCTGCTCAATGAGCTGCACAAGGTGTGGACGGAGGACCGCAAGGGCATCGACGAACGCGCCGCGCGCTCTGTGGAAAAGCTGCAGGAGCATCTGGACAATGAGAATACCGCGCTGGCGGACATCAGTCACGAGACGCTCGTGCAGAAGGCCTACGATGATCTCTCCGGCTCCTTCGATTATCATGAAGGCGGCTTTGGCAGCGCGCCGAAGTTTCCCCGCCCCACCACGCTGAACCTGCTCATGCGAGTGCACCGCATCTTTGCCGAGCGGAAGGGTGAAGACCGCGAGTCCGAGAGCAACTGGGCAATGGAGATGACCGTGAAGACCCTGCGCGGCATGGCCAATGGCGGCATGCGCGACCACATCGGCGGCGGCTTCCATCGCTACAGCGTGGACGGTTACTGGCACATCCCGCATTACGAAAAGATGCTCTACGACCAGGCGCAGCTGCTCACCGCCTACACCGAGGGCTGGCAGCTCACGCAAAATGCGCTGTTTGAAAACATCGTGCGCAGCACTGTGGACTATGCCAAGCGCGACCTGCGGCACGCGGAAGGCGGCTTCTTCTCCGCAGAGGATGCCGACAGCCTGGCGAGCGCCGATGCCGAGCACAAAACCGAGGGTGCCTTCTATGTGTGGAAAGCCGCCGAGATCGACGAGATCCTCGGCAAGGAGGACGGCAACATCTTCCGCTATGCCTACGGCGCACGCCGCGATGGCAACGCGCGCCACGAAAGCGATCCGCATGGCGAGCTCAAGGGACTGAACACCCTCTACCGTGCTATTTCCTTCAAGAAGACCGGCGAGTACTTCAAGAAGTCACCGGAGGAAATCAAAACCGTCATCGACGCTAGCATCGCCAAGCTTTTTGAGGCCCGCTCCAAACGCCCGCGCCCGCATCTGGATGACAAGGTCATCGCCGCCTGGAACGGACTCATGATCTCCGGCCTCGCCCGCGCCGGGGCCGCCTTTGGCGATGCCGAAATGATCAAGCTCTCCGCCGATGCTGCGCAGTTCCTACATGACCAGCTCTGCACCACGCCGGGCAAGGAGCTGCACCGCTCCTGGCGCGAAGGCGTGCGCGGCCCGCGCGCCTTTGCCATCGACTACGCCTGCCTCATCCACGGCCTCATCGATCTCTACCAGGCCTCCTTCGATGTGAAATGGCTGCAATGGGCCGCTGTGCTGCAGACCGAGATGGACACCCACTTCCTCGACACGAAAGACGGCGGCTACTACAGCGTGCACACCGACATGCCAAACAGCGTGCTGCGCATCAAGGAAGACTACGACGGTGCCGAGCCCTCGCCCAACTCCCTCGCTGCTCTCAATCTCGTGCGCCTCAGCGCGCTGCTCGCCAAAGACGAGTGGAAGAAGCAGGCCGAGAAAATCTTCGCGCTCTTTGGTTCCACCCTGCAGAGCAGCCCCTCCTCCGTGCCGGTGATGGCCATGGCCTTCGACATGGATTTCCGTGGCAAGCAGCAGATCGTCCTCGCTGGCGATTCCAGCAGCGCCGATTTCAAGACCCTCGCCTCCAGCCTCCACCGCCGCTTCCTCCCCACCGCCGTCCTCCTTCATGCCGATGGTGGCGCAGGCCAGCAATGGCTCGCCACGCATAATGAAGCCCTCGCCGGCATGAAACCGGTTGATGGGAAACCAGCGGCGTATGTGTGCCAGAACTTCACCTGCCAGGCTCCGGTGACGACGGTGGAGGGGCTGGAGAGGGTGCTGGGGAAGTGACGGCGTATGTTCAATTTGTTCCGACACAATCGAGCTATAGGCCGAGCATATCAGTGCTATGACCGAATGGAGTATGCACAAGCGGCTGATCATTTTCGTCGGGCGTGCAGGCTTCTTCCAAGTTCATGGGAGGCGCATTTTGGCCTTGGTGTAGCAGCCAAATGGCTCTGTGATTGGGATGAGTCCATTCAGGCATCCCGACGAGCCGCGAAGCTACGGGAAGATTTTCAAGGGGCCTGGTGGAATATCGGCATTGCTGCAACAGCCCTTGGATTTTGGAGAGAAGCGCGTGAAGCATGGAACAAAGCCGGAGTAGAAGTCGAAGTTTCTGATGCCCCGCTGGAAATGAAACTCGGCCGTGTTCCGATTCGCTTAAAAACAGCCAACAACGAAGTGGTGTGGTGCGATCGCCTCGACCCTGCCAGGGCGAAAATCATCAACGTTCCGACGGCAGACAGCCTGCATCGCTGCGGGGACTTGCTGCTAACTGACGGAGAACCCTCTGGCTCGCGGTGGAATGGCGATCGTGATGTCCCAGTCTTCAATGAACTGCAGATCCTTCAAGCATCCAACCTTGGGCTGTTTGTGGTCGTGATTGAGCATGCATCAAACGTTGAAATTGATGCGCTGGTGCAATTGCATTCCGACGAGCTCCAGATTGAAGATTGGTCCACCATTCGCCTGTTATGCCGACAGTGCAGTGAAGGTCGCCCCCATGATCATCATGATCAAGACCATCGATTGTCTTCGGAAATCCAGCCAAGCAGAAAAATTGCGTTTGCGGCGGCTTCTGAAGAGAAGGTTCGAGATGCTTTGACGGCCTGGGCCACTCCGGATCGGGTTAAGATAAGCTCCATTGAATGCCTGGTACAGCCCCAAGTTGATCATTAACCATGATCCCTTCGGGATCGAGGCGTCCACCTTCGCCCACTACCCCCGCGCTTTCTTTTCATCATCCCGAGCGCCCGTTTGCCTCGGCGGGGCGTATCGCTACTCTCGCACCCTCATGTCTCGTGCCGCTCCAAAATCCGCCGCCAAAAAGTCTCTCGATGATGTCATTCGCATTCGTGGGGCGCGGCAGAACAACCTGAAGGGGATCGATCTCGACCTGCCGCTGGGGAAGCTCAATGTCATCACGGGGCCGAGCGGTTCGGGCAAATCCTCGCTGGCTTTTGACACGATCTATGCGGAAGGGCAGCGGCGCTATGTGGAGACGTTCTCCCCCTACACGCGGCAGTTCTTTGAGCGCATGGACAAGCCGAAGGTGGAGGCCATCGAAGGCATCCCGCCGGCCATCGCCATCGAGCAGGTGAACAACATGCGCAGCACGCGCTCGACGGTCGGCACGATCACGGAGATCAATGATTACCTGAAGATGCTTTTCCCGCGTCTGGCGGAGGCCTCATGCCCATCCTGCCAGCGGCCGGTGAGGCCGGAGTCTCCGGAGAGCATTCTCAACGAACTGCTAAGCAGGCATGCGGGCAAACAGGCGCTGATTCTGTTTCCCGTGCCGGTGCCGAAGAACACGGTGACGGCGGACTTTGCGGCGTTTCTGCAGTCGCAGGGTTTTCTACGTGTCTGGCTGTATGGCCAGGTGATTCGTCTGGATGATGAGGACGCGCTCAAAGGCCGCAAGCTGCCCGCCCAGGTGCTGGTGGTGCAGGACCGCATCTTGTTGGAGACGAAGCAGCGCGCCCGCGTGAGCGAGGCGCTGGAGGCTGCGCTGCGCTACGGCAAGGTAAAGGTGGCGGTGAGCATCGACGACAAGACGCTGCATTTCTCCACCGACTGGAGCTGCGCGGATTGCGGTATCACGCTGCCTGCACCGACGCCAGGGCTCTTCAGCTTTAACAGCCCCATCGGAGCCTGCCCCACCTGCCGTGGCTTTGGCCGCACGCTGGGGCTGGACATGCGCAAGGCCATCCCGGATGAGTCGCTGAGCATCAATCAGGGGCTGGTACGTCCGTTTCAGGGCAGCACGTATGGCGAATCCCAGCTGGACCTGGAGCGCGCGGCGAGGAAGTGTGGGGTGGACATTCACAAGCCGTTTGAAGACTACTCGGCTGAGGATCGCAAGTGGCTCATCGAAGGCACGCGGGATGATCCCGAGGAGGCCTACAACCGTGGCGAGTGGTATGGCGTGCGCGGCTTTTTCAAATGGCAGGAGTCGCGCAGCTATAAGATGCATGTGCGCGTCTTCCTCAGCCGCTACCGCGCTTATACGGAGTGTGGCGACTGCGGTGGCGGGCGTTTGAAAAAGGAGGCGTACAATTTCCGCATCGGCACGCACACCATCGCCGACCTCTCGCGCCTGCCGGTAAGTGATCTGCATCCGCTCGCGCTGTCGTGGCCGATCAAGGAGAGCGATCACGTGGCAACCATGCTGCGCGGAGAGATCGTCAGCCGTCTGAGCTACATGGACCGCGCAGGCCTGGGCTACCTGAACCTGGACCGCCAGACGCGTACGCTGAGCGGCGGCGAACTGCAGCGCGTGAACCTGACGACCTGCCTCGGCGCCTCGCTGGTAAACACGCTCTTCGTTTTGGACGAGCCCAGCATCGGGCTGCATCCGCGCGACATCGGCCGCCTCATCGGCGTGATGGAGGGCCTGCGTGACAAGGGCAACACCCTGCTCGTCGTAGAGCATGAAGAAGCGGTGATGCGCAGCGCGGACAATCTCATCGACATCGGTCCCGGCCGTGGCGAAAAAGGCGGCGAGCTGGTGTACAGCGGCCCGCTGGAGAAGCTGGGTGCGAAGGTGAAGTCGCTCACCGGGGATTACTTGTTTGGAAGGAAGTCGGTGCCGGTTCCTGCGCAGAGGCGTTCAGTCTCAAGTTTAAAGTCTCAAGTTTCAAGTTCAGCACCTGAGAAGGTCAAAGGCGGGCGCAAGGGACAACCTGAAACTGCAAACCTGAAATCTGGGACTCTTTCGATCCACGGTGCGCGGCAGAACAATCTCAAGAAGCTGGATGTGGACATCCCGCTGGGAGTTTTCTGCTGCATCACGGGTGTGAGCGGATCAGGCAAATCCACGCTGGTGCACGAGGTGCTCTATCGCAATCTGCAGCGCCTGCGCGGCGAGGTGTGCGAGGAGGAACCGGGACGAGTGAGCAAGATCTCGGGCCACGAAAAGCTGCACCAAGTGGTGATGGTGGACCAGTCGCCGCTGGCACGTACGCCGCGCTCCACACCGGCGGTGTTTTTGGGTGCGTTTGATCACATCCGTACGCTTTTCAGTGAAACGGAAGACGCCAAAGCGCAGGGCATCATGCCGGGCTTCTTCAGCTTCAACTCCGGCGAAGGGCGCTGCGAGCGCTGCGCGGGCAATGGTTTTGAGAAGATCGAGATGCAGTTCCTCAGCGACCTGTATGTGACCTGCCCCGAATGCGAGGGGCGGCGCTACCAGCCGCATGCGCTCAAAATCCTGCTGCACGGCCGCAGCATTCACGACGTGCTGGGCATGACGGCGGAGGCCGCGGTGGAGTGGTTTGGCGGACCGCTGTTTGAGTCGTCTAAGAAGGCCGCGCAGATCGTCACGCAGCTGCGCCTGCTCAATGAGGCTGGCCTCGGGTACCTGAAGCTGGGCCAACCGCTGAACACGCTCTCTGGTGGTGAAGCGCAGCGCCTCAAGCTCATCGGCCATCTCATTGAAAATCCCGCAGGCACTTCTGCTGGCAGCCTGCTGCTGCTGGATGAGCCCACCACGGGCCTGCACTTTGACGACATCGCGCTGCTGGTGAAGCTGATGCAGCGCCTCGTGGACGAAGGCCACAGCCTGCTCGTCATCGAGCACAACCTGGAGGTGATCAAATGCGCCGACTGGGTCATCGATCTCGGGCCGGATGGCGGCGAGGCGGGCGGCACGCTTGTCGTCGCGGGTACGCCGGAGGAGGTGGCAGAGTGCAGTGCGTCACATACCGGCACATATCTCAAGCAGGTGCTGGGCTCCGGTTCTGTCGTTCGGGAAACAGCCCGTGCGAGCGCTCCAGAGCGGGCTAAAACCCGAACGACGAACACGATCAGCATTCGTGGTGCACGCGAGCACAATCTGAAAAACATCTCTGTGGATATTCCGCGCGATGAGTTTGTGGTCGTGACAGGTCTGAGCGGCTCGGGCAAGTCCTCGCTGGCGTTTGATCTCATCTTTGCCGAGGGGCAGCGTCGGTTCCTGGACAGCATGTCCGTCTATGCGCGCACGTTTGTGGAGCAGATGGAAAAGCCGGAGGTGGACCTCATCACGGGCGTGCCGCCCACGGTGGCCATCGAGCAGCGCATCTCGCGTGGCGGTGGCAAGTCCACCGTGGCCACGGTCACGGAGGTGTATCACTTCCTGCGCCTGCTCTTTTCCAAGCTGGGCACGCAGTATTGTCCCGCCTGCCAGGTGCCGGTGAAGAAGCAGAGCGTGCAGGCCATTCTGAAAACGGTGCAGCAGCACCTGCGCAGCGGTGGTGGCGGGCACCTCATGGCACCGCTGATCAAGGCGCGCAAAGGCTTCCACACCGACGTGGCCGAAAACGCGGCCAAGCATGGCATCGAGACGTTGCTCGTCGATGGCGAGTTCCGCGACACCATGGGCTTCAAGAAGCTGGAACGCTTCAAGGAACATACCATCGACGCCGTCATCGCCCGTGTTTCCAAAGAGGACGATGCCGACCAGCTCCGCACCCACATCGAGGCCGCGCTCAAAATGGGCAAGGGCACCATCAAGCTGCGCATCAATGACAAGACCACGCACGTGCTCAGCACGGAGATGAGCTGCCCCTCGTGCGGTCTGTCCTTTGAAGAGCTGGACCCGCGCCTCTTCAGCTTCAACAGCCCGCACGGCTGGTGCAAAGACTGCCGTGGCTTTGGCGTCACCGGGCACAGGAGCGACCACAGCGACCGTGCGCCGGATGTCTCCGTGCTGGAGGCTGAGCTGGAAGAGGAGCGCCGCTTTGCCAGCGCGGATGACGAGGAGGAAAAACCACGCGAGATCTGCCCCTGCTGCCAGGGCAGCCGCATCAATGAAATCGGCCGCGCCGTGCAGCTGCAGGGCACGCGCATTCAGCAGTTTGCCGGACTCACGGCGGGAGATGCGGGGCGTCTGTTGGCGAAGCTGAAGTTTGAAGGCACGGAGGCCATTATCGCGCGGGACATCGTGAAAGAGATCGCGCAACGCCTGCAGTTCATGCAGGAGGTCGGTCTGGGGTATCTGCAGCTGAACCGCAGCGCGGACACGCTCAGCGGTGGCGAGGCGCAGCGCATCCGCCTTTCCGCACAGCTCGGCAGCAATCTGCGCGGTGTCTTGTACGTGTTGGATGAGCCCACCATCGGCCTGCATCCGCGCGACAACGAGAGGCTGCTCGACACGCTGAGCGCGCTGCGGGACAAGGGCAACTCCCTGCTCGTGGTGGAGCACGACGACGAGACGATGAAGCGTGCGGACACTATCCTCGATCTCGGGCCGGGCGCGGGCAAGTTCGGCGGGCAGATCGTGGCGCAGGGCACGCTGCCGCAGATTTTGAAGAACAAGCACAGCGTCACCGGCGCCAGCCTGCGCACCCCCATTCAGCATCCGGTGAATGGCAAGCGCCGCCCCCTGCCTGCGGCCAAGTCCAAGGACGGCTGGCTGCACCTGACCGGCGCCACGGTGAACAATCTCAAGGACGTGGATGTATCCTTCCCGCTCGGTCGCCTGACCGTGCTCACGGGCGTGAGCGGCAGCGGCAAGAGCTCGCTGATGCATGGCGCTCTCTCACCTGCGGTGCGCGAGAAGATCAGCAAGACCAAGCAGAAGTTCACAAAGACCTGGAAGAGCCTCACTGGCTGCGAAAACCTGCAGACGGTGCATGAGGTGGATCAGTCCCCCATCGGCAAGACCAGCCGCTCCTGCCCCGCCACCTACGTGGGCGTGCTGGATGACATCCGTGCGCTCTTCGCCCAGGTGCCGCTGGCGCGTACGCGTGGCTACACGGCCAGCCGCTTTTCATTCAATACTGAAGGCGGTCGCTGCGAGACCTGCGGTGGCAATGGCGAGATCAAAGTGGAAATGGCCTTCCTGCCCACCACCCGCGTTCACTGCGAGACCTGCAACGGTCAGCGCTTCAACGCCTCCACGCTGGAGATCGAGTACAACGGCAAAAACATCGGCGACGTGCTGCGTATGAGCATCACCGAGGCGGCGGAGTTTTTCGCCTCCGTGCAAAAGATCGCGCGCCCGCTCAAGCTGCTGGCAGACACCGGCCTGGGCTACCTCCAGCTCGGCCAGCCCAGCCCCACGCTCAGCGGCGGTGAGGCGCAGCGCATCAAGCTGGTGACCGAGCTCCGCAGCGGCGACGGCCGCACGGCCAAGGAGCGGCTCAAAGGCCTCACCGTGGCCGGAAAGCGCAATCTGTATCTCATTGAGGAGCCCACCATCGGACTGCATATGCAGGACGTGGCGCGTCTCATCGATGTGCTGCACCGCCTCGTGGATGAAGGCCACACCGTCATCGTCATCGAGCACCACCCCGACGTCTATGCCGAAGCCGACTACCTCATCGACATCGGCCCCGAAGCCGGGCCTGAAGGTGGGAAGCTGGTGGCAGCGGGAACGCCTGAGCAGGTGAAGAAGTGCAAGGCGAGCCAGACGGCGCGGTTTTTGTGATGCAAAATTGGATTGCTTGGTTAGATGTGAAAAATGCCTGATCTCATCGAAAAGACGGAGTATTACAGTTCTGGACCATGGCTCTTAAATTACGAGTCCTTGCAGGAACTTGATCGTCTCATTGATGAGGAATGGAGGCGTTTGATCTCTTATCGTGAAGAAAAAATACGTGAGGCAGTAGAAGCTGAAATTTCCGAGTATTCAATCCTTCATGAGTGGGAGAAAAAAGACAGGAGAACATTAAAAAAAGACCTTCGAGAACGAATCGAATCGAGGTATAAATATGAATCTAGCAAATCATTGACGATTTTGTACTCGAATGATCGACGCTTGGAAGTGGAATCGTTTGTGGCCGCTAATAGGGAATCCAAATGCTCCACTGACACACCAACTGGGTTCATACTTATCATGAGATGCGCCGATGTCAGTTGCAGTATCCAGCTTCCATACACATCGACATCAATCAAACTTCACGTGGCGCCCGATACCCTTTCAGAGTCCAGAGAACTGTTCACTGTAATTCGCAGTTGGATCGAGTCGAAACGACCTCCATTATGGCAGCGCATTTGGACCAATTTGTCGGGATTGCATTGGCTTCTTCTCCTTATATACTTCGCTACTTCGCTTCAGTTTTTCTCAAGCACAGGAGAAGCTGGCAGATCACAGTATAGAAAAGAGGCTGTTCAACTCTTGAAAGACGGATTGTCGGATTCGGAGAAAACAAGAGCGGTAGAGCTTATTCTCTGCTTCGAGGCTCGTCTTGTTCCCGATGAATATGCCACGCCTATACCAGCATGGTTTTGGTGGTCATCTGTTTTTGCTATTGTGGTTGCTATCTTACTATCGTTTGCACCCAAGGTAATACTTGGGCTCGGCGATGGCCAAGCCGCAATCAAGAAATGGCGGACGTACTCAACATTTGTTTTTACATCGATCCCTTCTTGGTTCTTTGGCACCTTTTTTCTCCCCAAGTTAGCAGACCTGATTCGCGCAATATGGAAGTAACCAAATCGTGGGTTCGAGTAGCGCTATCGGAGATGGCTTTCCTCATGAAAGCCCTACTGCTTTTGTTGTTCTCTCTGGTCTCACTGGCGCAGGCAACGACGACATCATTTTTGATGGTCAAGATGCCTGTCTGTCTCGCAGACGAGAGCGAGGAATTTCCTTCCATCACCCTTCTCGACGTGCCCGTGTTGAGGGCGGGAGGCGCTCCTGATCAGGACTTTGGCTATATCTGCAGTGAATACTTCCCGCCCAGTGCTGCAAAGTGGGCGAAGCCCGGCAATGTAAATATCGCCGCCACTTTCGGAATTGTGATCTCGGCAACGATCGACTCAGCAAACCAAAAACTCACGCTCATGATCGACGCATCAGGTGCTCACAAACCCGAAGGCTCTCCTTACAGTATTGAGCAGGTGGTGGATGCTGTGGAAAAGTGCGTGCGACAGATGGAGCCCCAGATTCTGCCTGCTTACAAAAAGACGGTTGTCCGCAAGCCTGCTGCCCCATAGCAGGGCCTTCCGAATCCTATGCGGCTTTCGCAGTTCGTACGCGGCTGGTGCCTGTTGAGATACCATCTGGGAGGCGCACAGCCCACTGCTTGAGCCTGCCATCGACCACAAGACCTACGATGCCATCGCATGGCGGGCAGTTCGTCGATTCAGCAAGAATGATGAAATCGGGCCCCATGTGTGAGATGTCATGATGCACGCCTCCGATATCAAGAAACATCTCCACAGTGGCGCTGTAGCCGGTCTTCGGCGAGGATGAACGGATGGTGTTTGATTCCATGGAGAAAAAAGCGGTGGCGTATGCCGGGAGCCGTCAGGCAGAGCTGAGCGACAGCCTTGGCTTCGGAGTGGATGGTAGCGTCTGGCTTCTGCACAGCAAGGAACGAATTCAACCTTGGGCGGCCAAGCTTTTCCGGGCGGACAAACCTTACTGCCGTGAACGGGATTGTTACCTGCGTCTCCGCGAACAAAATGTGGAGAATGTACGTGGCTTCGCTGTTCCGGCGTACTTGCATCACGATGACGCATGGCTCGTGGTCGAAATGACCATTGTGCGCCCTCCCTACCTCCTTGATTTTGCCGGTGCACTGCTGGACGAACCATTCGATTTCCACGAGGAAACTTGGGAGGCATGGGAAATGGATCGCATGGAAAAATTCGAAGACCGTTGGCCTGAGGTAAAGAAAGTCATGCTCGAACTTGAATACCACGGCATCTTTCTCTCCGACCTGCACCCGGGTAACATTGCCTTTGAATAGGCAAAAAATGAGCGTGCTTCGTAGCTTGGTGCTCCTTGCATTCCCCCTGCTCCCACCTTTGATGGCTGCCTAACTTTGAACTGAACGACACATCATCATGGGCGCACAATGGAAACAGAAATGGCGGGAAATGGCCGCGGACCAGAAGGGGAAGATCACGGGCAAGCTGGTGCGTGAAATCCAGGTGGCGGCCAAGCTGGGCGGCCCGCACCCTGAGTACAACGCCCGTCTGGCTGCTGCGGTGGCCAATGCCAAGAAGCAGAGCGTGACGCGGGACACCATCGAGCGCGCCATCGCCAAGGGCTCGGGCACCGGTCCGGATGCCGTGCAGTATGAGACGACCATTTATGAGGGTTTCACCCCGCATCGCGTGCCGGTCATCGTGGAATGCCTGACGGACAACAACAACCGCACCTCCTCGGAGATCAAGGTGCTCTTCCGCGCAGGCAGCATCGGCAAGGTGATGTGGATGTTTGACCATGTGGGCATGGTCGAGGCGCACCATGCGGACAAGACGCTGGACATCGAAGTGGCCGCGCTGGAGGCCGAGGCGGAAAACGTGGAGCCGATGGAAGTCGAAGACGAAGAAGCCGCAGGCCATATCGGCGCACGCTTTTTCACCCAGACAACGACGCTGGACGCTGTGACCAAAGCCCTCAAAGCCGCAGGCTGGCAGGTGACCACCTCCGAAATGAGCTACGTACCGAAGGAGTACCCGGAGGTGACCGATGAGCAGCGCGATGAGATCACCAATTTCCTGCAGGCGCTGGACGGACACGATGATGTGCACCGCGTGTACGCTGCGCTGAAATGACGAATGAATGACGAATGCGAAAGCCCGAAGGATGAAAGGGGTCGGCAGCGGCTCCTGCAGCGCGTATTTCGAGCTTCAGCATTGTTGGTGATGCCCGCAGCGCTGCTCCTCTGCGGCTGCGGCAAGAAGAAGGCCGCGCCAAAGCCCAAGGCCGAAACTCCCGTCATGGTGCAGCCCACCCTGCTCACCGAGGCGGAGCGGCTGGGGCTGGCGGCGCGCGTGGCGGGAGATGTGGAGTTTTGCGTCAGCAGTGTGCAGTTCAGGCGGCATGCTGCGGCATTGCAGGCCTCCCGCTGGTGGCAGCAGGTGCAGGCCTTTTTGGAAGATAAAACCCCGGCGGCGGTCAAGACCGGTGGTGTGGTGGTGGACGATGCCTTTCTGGCCATTGGCAAAGACAGCGCCAAAAGCCTGCTGCTGCTGCGACAGCTGAACGATCTGTACAATGAGACCTCCTATCGCGGCATGATGAGCGGCGGTGTGCTCTCCGGGCTGGGCACCAGCTTTGACGCGCAGAAACTCATCGATGCAGCGCTGCGGGATCCCGAGGTGCTGGAGGCTCTGATCCTGCTGCTGGAGCGTTTTGAGATGCCGCCCGTGATGATCGGTGTGGCCTCGCCTGAGCCTGAGAAGGTTCTGCATCAAATGAGCGAGCTGCTGCATCTGGCGGACTGGCTGGGAAATGCACCGCAGTCACGCATCGTCACGGCACAGGGAGAGAAGATCACCGTCAATGAGATCGCCATGGATCAGGTGCTGACGAAGGACCGGCGGCATGAATGGCTGGAGGCGCTGACCAAGGCCGTGCCTGAGATCACACCGGAGATGAAGGACCGCATCGCGCGTGGTCTGGAGGTGCTGGCACGCAAGAAGTGGGTGCTGGCGCTGGGCCTGGGCCCGCAGCGCGCCTTTGTGGCCGTGGGCCAGTCCAAGGATCAGATCCGCCTGGCCAATGGCGTGGAGGACTCTCTGCTGTCACGGCCTGAGATGCGCCTGCTGGATGCCCATGCAGTGAAGCGCCTGGGCCTCATCGCGTGCTGGGACGGCGTGTTTTTGGACGCGGTGTATTCTGATCATCCTTTCCAGCCGATCGTGCGCGGTGCGCTGGCGGGCTTGCAGAAGGAAAAGGTGTTTGAGGGAGTGGTGCGTGCTCTGGAGCCGGAGGCGCTGACGCTGGCGGCCGCAGAGCGTGCCTACTACCACAGCGAGCACAGCACAGGTGCGGCGGCAGTCTGGTGGGAGGGTGGCCTGCAGATGGATATGGTGGGCGGCATGTCGTCCAAAGACATCGAGGCTCTGGCGCAGCCCACGCAGTTTGCGGCGCTGCTGGACGAGCCCCAGCTCGTTTTCGGCTTGAGCGGCCAGAGTGCGGGCACAGGCGCAGGGAGGGCGTATTTTGAGGCCTGGATGCACGCGCTGCACTCCACAGCGCACGAACTGATCAAGGCTGGTGTGGGGGGCGCGCAGTCAGCCCAGATCTACAAGCTGGTGGATCTGGCCGTGCTGCCGCCCGTCATCGGCATGTATGACGGCACCAGGACCATCTGGCAGAAAGGGCTGGGCAATGATGGCGCCATCCTGCTGGATGTGGGTGGCAAGATGCCTGCGCTTCCCGGCCTGCCGCCGGGTGGTGAATCCGTGCCTCTGCCACGCTTTGCCGTCGTGCATGAGATGAAAAACCGCGAGCTGATCGGCGTGGCCTGGCAGAACATGGAGTCCTCCCTGCAGCAGCTCGTCAAAGGCTCGCCCATACCTCTGCCAATACAGCTGCCCACGGCCACGGTGAAGCGCAGCGGAGACCTGACGAGCTACAGCTATGAGCTGCCGTTTGATTCACGCGAGCTGGCCCCCTGTGCGTCGCTGAATGCAAAGCTCTTCATGCTGGGCACCTCGCGTGTGCAGCAGGAGCATCTGGCGGAGGTGCTGTCGCAGCCATCCAAAGCGACCGTCACCGGCCTGCGGATGAAGCTGAACTTTGTCAAACTGCGCGAGTTTCTGAAAGCCTTCGCCGCCGCACGTGCGCAGAATGGCGGTGATGCCGAGCTGAAAGCGGCGCTGAAGTGGATGGAGCCCGTCGATGCCCTGGACCTCCGCCAGTGGAGCGAGCAGGATGTGGGCAGATCGCGCCTGTCATGGCAGATGCACGATGTGCTGAGCTATGATTGAGGCAGCTCAAGATCTGTGCGGCTCACTTTGAAATCACCGGCTTCGGCTCGGGCTGCGGACGCCAGGAGAGCTGGGCTTTTGCATCCATCAGGTAGAGCACTGGCACGGGCTTTCCCTTTGGTCCTTCGGGCAGGAAGCGGCCTTCAGCGTCGAAGTTGGAAATGCGTGAGTCCGCATATCGGATCCAGCCCTGCAGCGCACCGGACTCGGGATCGTAACGATAGACGTCCCGCCACACCTTGGGCGTGGTGAGACGCGGGTTCACATATGCAGGTGCGGTGGAGCGCTCCAGCACATCGGGGAAGAGCACCTGGCTGACCAGGGTGAGGTTGAGACCGCGCAGCATGTAGCGTTCTCCGGGGGAGAGCTTGTCCGGCGGAGACACGGTGTCCACCTGCCCTGAGGCCTGCTCCAGCAGCACACCCTGGGTGATGAGGCGATGCAGCTCCGCGCGTACATCCGCCACGGCGGTGGACTTTGGAGAGGCGGATGCGAGAGCATCAAGCTCGCGCTGGCTGCCGAGATAGAGCGGATGAAAATTGCCGATGGCGTTGATCACCTTCTCGATCGTGGCGCGCACGGTCAGGTCCGACTTTTCCACCACCGGTGCCTTCAGCGTCTCGCGGATGTTTTCTCCCAGCACATTGCGCATCTGCGTGGCCAGGTCCTTTCGGCCCGGGTCATTCTCCAGGGAGGACAGTGCATCGAGCTTGGGCTTGAGCTTGAGATACTGGCGTTGCAGGCCGCGGCGCTCTTCGGTGGAGAGGATCTGATCCAGCAGCCGGCTGCGGAGATTGATGTCCTTGAGGCTGAAGGCGAGGAGGACCCTCACCCAGCGTGGATCGATGTCTGTGACCGGCAGGCCCAGATCTGGGTTGTGCGTCTGATACTGGATTTCAGACACGCGGCCCTTGTCATCGTAGAAGTGCATCTCGCTGGGCAGCATGTAGAAGCTGATGATGGCCGGCGCGCTGACGCTGCCACCGTTGTCGGCAAAGATGCCGATGTCGATGCGATGGCTGCGGATGCCCGTTGGCGTGGTCACAGGCGGTGCCCAGCGCACTCGCAGGCGCATCACATCGCCACCCGGCTGGCTCTCGAGCTGCACAAAGCGCGGATCTCCCTGCAGCAGGGAGGCGCGCATCTTCAGCGGTGCTTTGACGAGGCTGAAGGTCTTGTCAAAACTGATGAGCATGCCGTGCTCGGCCTCGTTGCCGCGCAGGATGCGTGCGATGGAGACCGGCGAGTCCGAGAGCTGCCACGAGAGGGGGGCGGGAAGCTCAAAGTAGTTCTTCCCCTGCTCGATCTTGGTTTCCTCGATCACGCGCAGCAGCACCAGAGGCGGGATTTTTTCCGGCGTCATCTCATGTGCGATGGTCACCATCTTTTCCTCGTCGATCAGCGTGCCGTCAAAGACGGGTGGGTGCGCCTTGCCGGTATAGTAGTCCTCAGGTTTTTCCACGGCCTTGTAGGAGCGGCGGAAGATGGACTGCAGCGTGGGCGCGAGCAGATGCTTTTCGATGAGCAGCTTCTGAGTCTCAGGTGGAAAGGCCGCCGTGGTGGAGAGCAGGGCGCGGAGAAAGGGCTGGTCGGTGAATGACGAGCCCTGGGAGATGAGCAGGCTGGGCGTGTTCAGCGGCAGGAGGTCGCCATAGCCACCGCCACCTGCGCCGTTGCCGCCGATGTCGTAGTCCTGATGCTCCGGATAGATGAAAAGATTGTTGGAGAGGTACTGCTGCGCCAGGAAGCGGTTGCCGCCCGGGTCCATCATGTAGATGCGCGGCAGGCAGCCCAGCTGCGTGGCGGCGGAGGCCATGGAGCAGTTTCCCAGCAGCGGCATGGGGCGCACCTGAGTGGCGGCGCCTGTCTCACCCGTCTTGGCAGGGTACACCTGGAGCTGCGGATACTGGTCCGTGCGCAGCGGCGAGTGCTGGCCGTCGCGGTTTTCATAGGTGATGGCCTGCAGCCCGGCTGCGGTGCCTTTGGCAAACCAGTCATTGATCATGACCGCCACCTTGTCAGTGCGGAGAGTCACTGGCTGTGCAGAGACGCCAGATGCACCGAGCGTCAGAAACGCCAGGAGGCTCAGGCAGGCCGTGGGTGGATGCAGCACGCGCGCATTGTCACAGCGGCGCGGCACTTCGCAAAAGGAATGTGCTGGGATGTAGCTTCAGACCTCGGCGGAGGAAATCGGGAAGCGCAGCTTGATCTCGGTGCCCTGGTCTGGATTGCCGCGCACAAAGAGCTGGCCGCGCATCTGCTCGGCAAAGACGGCGAGGATCTTGAGGCCCAGCCCGCTGCCTTCTCCGGGATGGAAATCTGCCGGAAGGCCCACGCCATCGTCCAGGATGATGAGCTCCCCGGTGCCATGTTTGTAGCTGAGCACGGCGCTCACCTGCCCTTTCCGGCCATGAGGGTAGGCGTGCTCAAAGCAGTTGGAGAGCGCCTCATTCAGAGTCAGCGCCAGCGGCATGAGCCACTCCTGCTCGATGGAGCCTTCCTGCAGCTGCAGCTTCACCTTGATCTGCTCCTCCTTGACCTCGTAGCACTCGCGCAGGTGCGCCACGAGATCGCGGGCAAAGTCATTGAAGGTGTCCCCTTTCCCCAGCGCCACCTGGTAGAGGTGCTGGTGCAGCGCGGCGATGGCGCGCACGCGGTTCTGGCTGGAGCGCAGGGCATTGCGTGCATCCTGATCACTCACACCATTGATCTGCATGTTCAGCAGGCTGGAGATGATCTGGAGATGATTTTTGATGCGGTGATGTGTTTCGGTGAGCAGGAGCTTTTCGCGCTCGAGATCGACCACCGGCCAGCGCTGACTGGAGGGAGACACCACCTGGTAGGCCACCGGCATGGCGGCACGGACGGCAGGTGCAGACTGCATCTGCGCAGCTGCCGGTGCATCGCCCGCAGGACTGCTGTGGCTGGAGAGCTCGATGCCGCCAAACTCCAGCACGCGCGCCGTGGTCTCCACCTCGCCGCGTTTGCCGTTGCCGCCAAAGAACGGGCGCCTGATGATGCTGCCAGGATGCGCGGCCTGATCCGCCAGATCCGTGAAGAAGCCGGTGGCATCTGAGGGGCGGAAGAACTGGTGCAGCGGGCGGCCGATGGCGGCTGCGGACTCGATGTCAAACAACTGCTGCGCGTGCTCCGTCCAGCTGCGCACGCGCCCGTTGGCGTCCGTGGTCAGCAGGATGTGGCTGGCATGCTGTGAATGAGATGGGAAATGCTGAGTGAGAGGCGGCGCTGCGGGAAAGGCAGGCACGGGCGTGGACGCATGCTCCGGCAACTCCTGCAGGTAATGAATGGTGCAGTGCGCCTCCCCCTGGGCATCCTGCACCATGGCGATGTGCAGCATGGCGCGGGAGAAGCCGCCGCCTGGGCGCTTGATCTGCACGCTGATGGATTCTGACTGCCTGCCACTGATGCGCAGGGTGCGCAGCGCATCCCGCCGCGCGGTCGCGCTTTCAGGGTCCAGCCACGCATCCAGCGGGTAGCGGCGCAGCTCGGACTTGGCGTGGCCCAGCAGCGTTTCAGCCTGCTGGTTCACTTCAAAGATCACGCCCGCCTTGTCTGTCATCACGAGGGCCACAGGGCTGCCCTGCATGAGCGTGCGCAGCTTGGCCTCCATGCTGCGCAGCTGCTCCTCATGGCGTGTGTGCTCGGTGGCGTCCTGGATGCTCACGAGCAGCCCGCCGCTGGGGAGCGAGACGGGATGAAACTCCAGCTCCTTGAGCAGGCCGTCCGCCGTGGCGAGAGAGACCGTGCGCGTGAGCTGCCTGCGCCATACGCTTTCCCGCCAGGCCAGCACCACCTGCGCCCGGTGCTCCTCAGTAGGGCAGCCGTGTGCCAGCCAGCTCTCCACATTCTGTTCAGGATCCAGCGGGCGGCCCAGCAGCTTGGCCAGGCGCTCATTTTGAAAGACGGGCGTACCGCGCTCATCCAGCACGAAGACACCGCAGGGGATGCTCTCCAGATAGCTGCGCAGACGCCCCTCGCGGCGGGAAATGGTCTGCTGTGCCTCGGAGAGAGTGCGCAGCTCCTGTCGTGCGCGGGAGAGTTCTGTCTCCAGGCGCAGTACGGTGCCGTCGTCCACAGCTGGTACGGGCGCTGGCTGTGCCAGGAAAGCCGGCGGCGGTGTGACAGGAGCTGGTGTCACCGGCTCAGGCGGACTGTAGAGCAGGCCGCCTTCCAGCGCCGTCTGCGGGGAGAGACCCATCAGCATGAACTGTCGTGGCGCATCTTCTCCACCTTTGCTGGCCAGTGCCGAGACGAGCCAGCGAGATGGCGCGCCATAGTCAGCGGAAAAGTCATTCCGGGTGATGATGCAGCCGGGAGTGGGGTCCTGGCTGAGCGACACATTGGTCAGCACTTCCAGGGTTTGCAGGCGCAGGGCACCGTGGTCGCGTCCCGGGCCAAAGATTTCCCAGAAGCAGGTGCTGCCCTCCTGAATGCCTTTGTCCAGGGTTAGATGAGCTGCGGCCACATTGGCGCGCAGGATGACTCCGTCCTCATTCAGCACCAGCATGGGCATGGCGCAGTCCAGAGCATCAGGGGCCTTCGCCTCAGGCGGTGCGTCCTCCAGATCCTCGATGTGGGAGGGTAGTTTGGAATCTTCTTCACTGGAGCGCTGGCGTGAGCTGAACTTCTCGCAGGTGACCATGAGGCCTCCCACAGAGGCATCGCGCTTTTTGCGCCACGGGCGCACCTCCCAGCGGTACACCAGGTGGCGTCCGTCCGGGCCGCTCAGGGCATCGTGCTCGCTGCGGACGATGTGGCCCTGCAGCGCACGCTCATACACCTGCCTCCAGCCTGGGTGCAAGCCGGGAAAGATCTCATACTGGCTCTTGCCCACCAGCGGCTGAACCTGCTGCAGGCCAAACTCGGAGATCCACTGCCGGTTGGCCAGCATGTAGCGCATGCTGCGGTCAAACATGGCCATGGCCACCGGGGCGTTTTCCACCAGTACGCCCAGCACCAGCTCCATGTCCTCAGATTCATTCTTGCCGGGCTCCGCACCTGCAGTGGATTTCGTGGTGGGCGGATCTCGGTATTCATCACGCGCCTTATCCCCTGGCGCTGCCTGCGCCTTGGGATGAATCACGTTTCTAAGTACCGAGGAAGACATTTTGTGACTTGTTGAGAAAATTTAAAATTTAAGTCCTCCCAAGTTATCAGCAAGGCGAAAAACAGAAGAAATGATTCTCAGTTCAGCAATAATTAAGCTCAAAGTTCAAACAGATCAATTGGGCGGAATATTCATTCACGATGGTACGGCTCGCCCCTGATAATGGTATAAGCGCGGTAGATCTGCTCCATCAGCATCACCCAGGCGATGTCATGCTGCATGGTCAATGTGGAGAGAGACCAGCACACGCGCGCCTTTGAGCGCAGCTGGGCCGAGTGCCCGTCCGCACCACCGATGACGAGGCAGACGCGCTTGCGTCCGGAGACCTCCTCCTGCTGGATCCAGCGCGCCATTTCCATGCTGCGCAGCTGCTTGCCACGTTCATCGAGCAGTACATAGAGATCGCCTGCGCATGCGGCTTCGATCTGCTTCTCCACTTTCTCAAGCGGCCCCTCTTTGATGATCACATGCTCAAAGTGGCTGTAGTGCTGCAGCCTCTTCCAATAGAGGTCCACAGCTTCCTTGACCCAGGGGTGGCCGGGCTTTCCTACGGTGATGATGCGCCACTGCATGACAGACAAAAGCCCACATCAGCAGGAGATGATCAAGAAGTCCATGATATTATTGTGGTTTTAATAAAAGTGGATATTGTTACTCAGCATTACCATCCTTGTTGTTGCATAATTTAAAAAGATCGTTAAATTGAGAATGCTAATTCCAAAATTAACCGCCCGATAAGCCTATGTCTAAAGCAACTCTTAACTCGGTTCATCTCGTCGCTACTGGCCTTGCGGCGGTTATGATGGCCTCCTGTGCCGTGCCACCGCGTCAGGCATGGCAGCAGATCCAAACCAAAGGTCTCTTCTCCTACTACATGGGGAATGAGAGCCGCCCTCTGGGTGCTGGCAACCAAAGCACTCCCGTCATCGTGCAGAACAATCCGGCTGCACAGGCTCCCGTCACTCCAGCTGTGGGTCCTGATCGTCCTTCCACACCGCCTCCGGCCATGCTGAATGCTTCCACGATGCCCGTGGCGCAGACTGTGCCTGACCTCCCTGGCTATGTGCGCACTCCGTTCACCAATCCTCCGCGTCTTGTCGACGTGCGTGGAATGGCTGCCGGCTCCAAAGTGGTGTGCCCCTACACCCAGCGTCCGTTCCTGGTGCCTGGCAGCGTGAGCGCCACCACCAACGTGGCCGCCAGCCGCCCGAAGGCTCCAGCAGCACCGGAGCGTCCGCGCACCACACCTCCTGCTGAAGCCAACAGCAATGTGGCCGCGATGACCAAGCCTGCGCCTTCTGCCCCCAGCACACCGGCTCCTGCCACGGCCCCCACCACTGCGGCTCCTGAGCTGCCCTATGGTACGGCCATCGCCGGACGTCCGGGCTTTGTGAACAGCCCCTACGCCGCCAAGCACCAGCTGGTGGACGTGACCGGCCTGCCTGTGGGCATGGAAGTGAAGTGCCCCTACACCGGCAAGCTTTTCCGCGTGCCGCCGCAGTAGGCTTCCGCTTTATTCAGCTGCGTTCAATCACCTGCCCCGTCTGGAGAAAATCCGGACGGGGCTTTTCGTTTTCATCTGTGCGCCGTGATTTGCCTTCACGCCACAACATGCGATGATGCGCGCCAATGGAATTCCCCACAGGCCCGTTGACCCTTGCGGGCCGCACGTTCTTACATTTTCTGGTCTATCTCGGGCAGCTCACTGCGCTGATGCAGGAGCTGTCCATCGCCGTGCGCTCGGGCGTCTGGCGGCTCAGGCTGGTGGCACAGCAGATTGTGTCCATCGGCTACGGCTCCCAGGCGGTGGTCATCGTGACGGGTGCCTTCACCGGGGCGGTGTTCACCTTCCAAAGCTACGCCAAGTTCAAAGACTTTGGTTTTGAGACGACTGTGGGCGCCGTGGTGTCCGTGGCGCTGTGCCGCGAGCTGGGCCCCGTGCTGGCCGGCCTGATGGTGGCAGGGCGCGTGGGCGCGGCGATGGCCGCCGACATCGGCACCATGAAAGTGACGGAGCAGGTGGACGCACTGCGGGTCATGGGCGTGCATCCGGTGGACTACCTCGTGCTGCCGCGCTTTCTGGCCATGATGATCTCCATGCCCTTCCTCGTGGCGGAGAGCATCTCCTTCGGTCTCTTTGCCTCGTATCTGGTGACGAGCTTTGGCTATGACATGCCTTCCGCGTGGTACCTGACACACATGCTCGACCACACCAACATGGAGGATCTCAGCATCGGCATGATCAAAGGCTTTGTGTTTGGCATGCTGATCACGCTGATCTCCTGCCATCAGGGGCTGAATGCAGAAAACGGTGCGGTGGGTGTGGGCGCAGGCACCACGCGTGCGGTGGTGATCTCATCGCTCGTGATGCTCATCGTCAATTTCTTCCTCTCCATTTTGCTCAACTACGTCTTTCCCATCGGGACCGTCTAAGCCATGGCTGAATCCACCCCCAGCACGACGACTGCTCCTGTCCCAGCTTCTGCCGATGGCGGCCGTGCCTTCATCGAGCTCATCAATGTCTGCAAGCGCTTCGGCAGCCAGGTGGTGCTCGACAACATCAACCTCTCCCTGCAGCACGGGGAGACGCTCTGCATCATCGGCCCCAGCGGCGAGGGCAAGACGGTCACGCTCAAGCACATCATCGGCCTGCTCAAGCCGGACAGCGGAGACATCTACGTGGATGGCATGCATGTGAACCGGCTGAAGGAGCGTGAGATGGCCCCCATCCGCCAGAAGGTGAGCATGCTCTTCCAGGGCGGTGCGCTCTTTGACAACCTGACCGTGGAGCAAAACGTGGCCTTCCCGCTGCTGGAGCACGGATTGCGGGATCGTGAAGAGATCGACCGCCGAGTGCGGGCCGCCCTGCAGGCCGTGGATCTGGACGAGCACCGCTTCAAATACCCCACCAGCCTCTCCGGCGGCATGCGCAAGAGAACCGGCATCGCCCGCGCCATCATCGACCGCAGCGAGTGCATTCTCTACGACGAGCCCAACTCCGGCCTCGATCCCATCGGCTCGGACATCATCGACCAGATGATCCTGCGCATGCAGCGCCGCTACCACGTCACCTCAGTCATCGTCACGCATGACATGCGCAGCATCTTCAAGATCGCCAACCGTGTGGCCATGCTCTATCGTGGGCAGATCCGCTTTCTGGGCACGCCTCAGGAGCTGCGGGACTCCCCCGACCAGATCGTGCAGGACTTCATCAACGGCCGCTCAGATGTGACGGGCTGATCCGCATCGTCTTTTTCCATTCCCCCTTTCCAATTCATCATCTCATGATCGACAGCGACAAAAAAACCGAAATGCTCGTCGGGCTTTTCATGTTCGTCGGGCTGCTCCTGCTCGGCGGCCTCATCCTCATGTTTGGGCGCGTGCGCGAGGTCTTCAAGGACACCTATCATCTGCGCGTGGCTTTCCCGAACGCCGCTGGTATCAAGGAGGGCTCTCCAGTCTTCCTCGGAGGCTCCCGCGTGGGCAAGGTGGATAAGAAGCCGCAGCTCAACGACACCTTCACCGGCGTCATCCTGGACCTGGAGCTTTTCAAGGACGTCATGGTCCCCGCAGACGCCTCCTTTGCCATCGGTTCCGCAGGCCTGATGGGAGATGCGCTGGTGGAAATCAAGCCCACCGGCAAGCAGACGGACGTCTTCCTCCCGCATGATCTCGACAAAGTCATCGAAGGTGAAAAAGGCGGCGGCCTCAATGATCTGCAGAGCCAGGCCGAGAAGGTGGGCAAGAAGGTGGATGTCGTTCTCGATGATGTGCGCACTGCGCTGAAGGATGTGCAGGGCGCCATGGGCAAGGTGAACAAGGATGCGCTCTCAGACACCACGATCCAGAACTTCAAGGAAGGCATCGAGCACCTGAACAACACGCTCAAACGTGTGGATGAAAAGGTGCTGGGAGATGAAAACTCCCTGGCCCTCAAGACGGCGCTGGCTGATTTCAAAGCTGCTGCTGCCAGCTTCAAGGTGGCCGCCAAAAACGTGGAGGAGTCCAGCGCCAAGCTCGGCCCCATGTTTGACAAGCTCGACCCCGCCATCGCCAAGGCGGACAAAGTCATGACCACGGCGGATGAGTCCCTGAAATCCATCAAAAAGGCCGCCGACAGTTTTGCCGTGGCAGCCTCCAACATCTCCACCGGCAAGGGCCTGCTGGGAGCGCTCATGAACGACGAGCGCCTCATGAACGACTTCCGCGACCTGATCTACAACTTCAAGGTCAACGGCCCGCTGTGGTACAAGGACACCGCCGAAAGGCTGCGTGCGGAAGAGGCCAAGAAGCTGCATCCTGAAGAATCCCAGCCCAAGCGCGGCATCTTCCGCTAAAGGGGTGGCAGTCAACGGAACGGTGCATCACCATGCACAGATGAGGGGTGGCGCTGTCACTCCGCCGCAGAGCGTGCCGCAGGTCCTTCTTGTTTGAGTCCTCCGGACTCATTCCAGACTTTCTCTTTCTGGTCTTTCTCCTTCCAGAGCCTTTCTCCTTATGTTGGGGGTCCGCTTGGGGAGGACTTGGGACCGGGGTAGGCGGAGACTTGCTGGAGGCTTGAGGCTGCAGTGAACGTGAGGCCGCAGCATGCAGCAGAGTGCATGTCATGCGCTCTGCTGCAGTTAAAGAGGCGATCTATGGTCTGACTACGGTGTGCCGAAGATCAGGTGCATGAAGCGGCGGGCGGTATTGCCGCTGCTGAGAGTGTCACGCGCACGCACGGTCTGCACCGGACCGTCGGAGATGACCTCCAGAGTGACGGGGCTCCAGCTGCCGAATGAATCGGTGGACTCGGCGCTGTAGATGACGTCTGGCAGGGCTTTGGGGCGGGTGAAGATGAGCGTGAGGCCGTTGGCATCCACCGTGGGCTGCGGCGGCGTGTTGCGAACCAGCGGGTCGCTGCCCATGGCGTATTCGGCCAGGTTTTCCAGACCGTCGCCGTCGGGGTCCGCATTGTCTGCGGAAAGGCCTGCGGAGATCTGGCCGGAGGTAAAGTGCTGGGTTTTCCAGCTGCTGGAGCTCTGCCCCTGGATGACAAGGGTGCCGCCCTGGGTGCCGGTGTAGTTGGTGTCGGAGATGCTGGCCGCCACGGTGTAGCTGCCGAAGCCAGAGGGCGCGGTGGAGGAGCCGTTGTAGGTGATGCTGACCGTCAGTCCCGCCGGAGTGGTGGTGGCCGTCACCGACTTGGCGGTGCCATCATACACCTGAGTCAGGCCACTGAGCAGGATGCTGGCGCTGGCCTGGGCCACATTCAGCGTGTTGGTGGCCGAGCCCTGGTAGTTTGTGTCATTGATGGTGCCCACCACCGTGTAGCTGCCTGCGTTGGTCGGTGCGGTGGAGGAGCCGTTGTAGGTGTAGGTCACCGTGAGACCGTTTGGCGTGGTCGTTGAGGTGGCGCTCTTGGCGGTGCCGTCGTAGGTCTGAGACAAGCTGCCGAGGCTCACACTGCCGCTGGCTTTGGCGATGTTGAGTGTGTTGGTGGCCGAGCCCTGGTAGTTGGTGTCACTGATGGTGCCAATAACCGTGTAACTGCCAGCATTGGTCGGTGCAGTGGAGGAGCCGTTGTAGGTGTAGGCGACCGTGAGGCCGTTTGGCGTGGTCGTGGAAGTGGCGCTCTTGGCGGTTCCATCGTAAGTCGGAGACAAGCTGCCGAGGCTCACTGTGGCGGTGGCTTTGGCGATGACCAGTGTGTCGGTCGCCGAGCCTTGGTAGTTGGTGTCATTGATGGTGCCCACCACCGTGTAGCTTCCGGCTGTGGTCGGTGGTGTGGAGGAGCCATTGTAGGTGTAGGTGACGGTGAGACCGCTGGGGGTGGTGGAGGAGGTGGCACTCTTGGCGCTGCCATCGTAGGTCTGAGAAAGGCTGCCTAGATTCACGGTGCCGCTCAGCTTGGGCACCACAATGCTGAAGCCTTGGGTGTCGGTGCCGTTGGAGTTGCTGGCAGTCACGACGCCGGTGTAAGTGCCTGCGGTGGTGCAGGTGCCGGAGATGACACCAGATGAGCTCAGGCTCAGGCCAGCGGGGAGAGCCCCGGAGGTGACGGAGAAGGTGGGCGCAGGATAGCCGGTGGCAGTGTAGCTGAAGCTGTATGCAGAGCCTACTGCACCATTCGTGCTCGGAGCACTGCTGGTGATGAGGGGCGCCTGGTTCACGGTCACCGCAAAGGTCTGGGAGACCGTGTTACCGTCCAGGTCCGTGGCAGTGACGGTCACATTGCTCTGGCCGCCGGCCACGCCATTGATCTGCACATTGGTGCCGCTGATGCTGGCAGTGACGGCGGAGGGGTTGGTGTTGCCGGTGACACTATAGCTCAGCACGGCCACGGGGGCGGCGGAGGTGATGGACACGACCTTGCTGGTGTCCATCGAAGCACTGGCGGATGTGAGCGGCCAGCCGGTCAGCGAGCTGTTGGCATTGCCGTCGATGTTGACGGTGCTGCTTACGGTTGGCAGAGCGGCGATAGCATTGGCCGTGGTCATGCCACTGCCTGCCACGCGTGCAAACACGGTGAAGCCCCCGTTCTGGTTGTCGAGGTTGCTGCTGTTGTCCGCCAGGTTGACGAAGAACTGGTCTGTGGCGCTGTTGGGGTCGGAGCCCAGCTTGGCCATGGCCACGGTGCCCGTCAGATTGGAGATGCCAGGTTCGTTGGTGGGCGAGGCCGTGGTGGTGATGGATGTGAAATTATTGGGGGAAGACTGCACCTTGAATCCCCCGCCCTGCACGACGAATCCCGGGACGGAGCGATGAAACACTGCGCCGTTGTAGTTGCCGGAGCTGCTGGCGTTGTTCACGTAGCTGAGAAAATTCGTCACCGTCTGTGGTGTGGCGGTGTTGTAGAGGATGAAGTCCATGGTCCCCACGTTGGTGATGATGCGGACGGCAGACTCAGAATCTGGATCAGAAAATTTGTCTGTCAGAGAAATGGAGGTGTTGCCACCATTGGCCAAGGTCTGCCCGCTGATGGTGGTGGCGGCCACGGGAGAGGCGGCGGAACGAATGACGCGCAGCTGGAGGGTGGTATTGGTTGTCCATCCGCTGGCGAACGTGGCCGTCATGGGACACAGGTATGCGCCTGTGACCGTGGGTGTGCCGGAGACAACTCCGGTGCTGCTGTTGAAGGTGAGGCCTGTGGGCAGGCCCGTGATGTTCCACGAAGTGCGGGAGGAGGCCGTGCTCACCACTGCCTGGTAGGAGAACGCCTGGTTGTAAGTGATGGGCTGATATGTCCGGCTGGTGAAACCGTCCTTGGTTGTCGCGGTGGCGGTGTTGCTGGCGGTGGAAAGAATGACCGAGGTGCTCTGGTAGGCGGCATAAACCTGGAAGTCGTACGCGGTGCCAGGAGTCAGGCCTGTCACTGAGTAGTTGGTGGCATTTGCCGCCGTGTAATTGAGCAGGGTATAGCTGCCACTGCCGCTGGTGCGGTAATAGACCGCGTAGCCACCCTCGGCGGCGGAGTTGTCCGTCCAGGCCAGGTTCACGGTGCTCTCAGAGGCGGTGGTGGCCGTGAGGCCGGTGGGCGCATAGAAGGGTGTGGTGACAGACACCGTGTTGGAATATGAAGTGTAGGCCGTGGGACTGGCGGACGTGCCCTGAAAGCCACGAATGCGGAACTGATAGGCCGTGCCGGGAGCCAGGCCGGGGAAGTTCACGTTGGAGACGTTGGCAGCTGTGCTGCCCCCTGAAAGGAAGCCGGTGGAGGCGGGATTGTATTCGTAGAAATAGCCCGCCTCGGAGTACGAGTTGTCCACGATGGCGAATCGCACGGCGGATTCGTTGGTGATCGTCGTCGTGGCGATCGCAGGCGTGCTGAAGGACGCCGGAGTGACAGTGATGGTGTTGGTGTAGCTAGTGCTGTTGCCTGCGTTGAAGGCGCCGACGTAGGCGCAGACCTGGAAGGTGTAGGTAACGCCGGCTGTCAGCTGGAGGGCCACGATTACATTGCCCTTGCCTGTGATGGTGGCGGTGGTGTTGCCGGAGCCTGATGCCACCTGGGTATGCTGTAACGACCCCGAATTGGCCGTGTAGGCAAAGTCAAAACCGGTTTCATCGGTGGAGTTGTCGTCAAAGCTGAAATAGACGACACTTGTGCTGTCGATGACGGCCGCGCCGAGTGCGGCTGGAGCGCCATTGGGCACACCTGCGAAAGAGGGCGAAGCGCAAAAAAGCGCCAGAAAGCTGATGACGAGAAGACGCAAATCCCGGAGGGAGAGAATGCTGGGGAGCATGATTTGAAGGTTTTTTGGGGGAGGGGCTGCGAGTGTAACCGTACTGGCATGACGGCGTCAATATCATAGGACCTGACTCATGGTGGCGGCGCCCTCTACCTGACACTCCGGCACGGCAAATGTTCAGTGCTTTGGTGCCAGGCAGGCCAAATCTTTGACAGCCTGTCACTCCTGAAGGCTGGCCCTGGCAAAATAGAGCAAAGCCAACCTGAACTGGCAGGGGCTGACAGCTTGTGGAAAACCATCTGCCCGTGCCGCGCTGTGTGACGAAAGATTAACATTCGCATCGGCCTAGGCCAGCACTGCATGCAGCGACTGCTCATCCTCCTGAAACTCCTCCAGGATCAGTGCGCGAAGGCGGCGTTTGGCACGGTGCAGGGCGGTGCGCAGGGCCCCTTTCATGGGCTGTGCGGCGCGGCAGCCTTTCACGATGTGGTCCTCCAGGCAGCTCCAGACATCAGCACGCCCCTGAGCATGCAGCTCCACGCAGCAGGAGTGCAGTGCGCGCTCGATCACGCCACGCGCCCAGTCGCGGTCCATCTCATTGTCCGGGGCGGGGCGGCTGTCCGCCACGTCGATGTTTTCGCCATTTTCATCGCTGAGGGAAAAGCACACCGCGCCGCCGCCACGGCGCTGCCGGGTGCGGTGCTGCCAGCGCTTGATCAGGTGCGTGCGCAGCCGGGCAAAGAGAAAGGCTGCCTGCTCGCCGTGGTCCACGATGGCTGCGGCGCGCTCGTGCTGGCCCTGTGCCACCAGTTTGGCAAAGAGCTCCTGCACGGCGTCCTCGGCATCGTGCACCTCGCAGCCGCGTGCCCGGGCAAAGGCGCATAGCACCGGCCAGTGGCGGCGGTAGAGCTGGGAGGTGGCCGCGAGGGCGGAGGTGTCTGTGGTATGACTTTGGTTGCAGCTGCTGCTGGTGGCGTGGTCTTCTCCGAGGTGCATGGCGTGCGTGGGGTTGTTTCTTGATGCATTTGAGCCGCCACGCATGACGCCAGCCTGCGGCGAAACATTAATTGGCATTTATCTTCGTGCGCTGCGCCCGGGGACGGGTGAAACTCCCGGCAGACACTCCTTCCCCTCCCGGCATGAGCGCCCCGGCCAACACCCGCAGCTTCCGCACCCGCCTGGCCCTGCAGACCATCGTCGTCGCAGGAGCCTTGGTGGCAGGCTTTGGCACCGCTGCGTGGTGGTATGCCAGCCAGACGCTGGAGCGCAGTGTGGACGACCGCATCATCGCGCCCGCGCAGCGGGTGTGGAACCGCATCGATCCTTACACCACGGACCTGCAGTTCAAGATGATCGCCGATCTCGTCTTTGGCACCTCTCCGGACAGCAATGCCACCCATGCCGCGCTCGTGGTGCAGGAGCACACGCAGGGGAAGACACTCTTTGCCACGCCGAATGCACCCAAGGATCTGGACGTGTACTTCCGCAGCTGCTTTCCCACGGCCGAGGAAATCCAGCGTGCCCCGCAGGGGCCGCATCCCGGAGCTGCCGGCGGTCCTCCAGGCGGTCCCCCCGGAGGAGGCCCCCCGGGGAACAGGCGTCGCGATCACCCACCGCCACCACGGGAGGGAGGCTTTGACGAGCTGCTCGGCACGCCGGGCTATGACCTGGGACGGCCGCCCCCGCCAGACCGCGAGCTGCCCTTCCGCCCGCAGATGCCCATGGTGCGTGAGCCCACCACCTTCACGGCACGCTCCGGCGGCATCGACTGGCGTTTCGGTGCCTTCAGCAGCCCCAATTACACCATCTTTGTCGGCCTCTCTCTCACAGACGTGTATGCAGAGACCAACCGCATGGCCTGGTGGTACGTGGGCGCTGGTACCCTGGGGCTGGCGCTGGCGGGCCTCGGCGCGCTGTGGACTTCCCGGCAGGCCATGCGCCCGCTGGAGCGCGTGGTGGGCACCGCGCAGCGCCTGACCGCCAGCGACCTCGCCGAGCGCATCCCGCTGCAAAAGGATGACAACCGCGAGTTTGCCCAGCTCATCGACGTGCTCAATGGCATGATGCAGCGCCTGGAGGCCAGCTTTCAGCAGGCTGTGCGCTTCACCGCAGACGCCTCCCATGAGCTCAAGACACCGCTGGCCATCATGCTGGCGGATCTGGACGATGCCGTGCGCCACTCCGCCCCCGGCAGCGCGGAGCACGAGCGCTTTGCCTCGCTCTTCCAGGAGGCCACGCGGCTCAAGCAGATCACCCAGAGCCTGCTGCTGCTCTCCCAGGCCGATGCGGGCCGCCTGCCCACGCACCCGGAGGCCTACGATCTCAGCACCGATCTGGAGCGCCTCATCGAGGATGGAGAAATCCTCTGCGAGCAGGCCGGACTGACGCTGGAGCACCACATCCAGCCCGGCATCTCCGTGCATGCAGACCGTGCGCTGCTGCAGCAGGTGTTTCAAAATCTGCTGAGCAATGCCGTGAAGTACAACCGCCCCGAGGGCCGCGTCTCTCTGGGCCTCTCATGCCAGGATGGCATGATGATCTTCACCGTCACCAACACCGGCCCCGCCATCCCGGCGGAGAACCAGCAGCGCCTCTTCGAGCGTTTCTTCCGCGGCGACAAAGCCCACACCCGCCAGAAAGACGGCTTCGGCCTCGGTCTCAACATCGCCACCGAACTCGCCCGCGCCAATGGCGCCGACCTGAGGCTGGTGAGCTCGAAGGAAGATGAGACGATTTTTGAAGTGAGGATGCCTTTGCAGATGGACATGGAGAAGAGGGTCGAGTAGGCGAAAAGATTAGGGGTGATAAAGCGCAAAGAAGGGGGGAGGAGCTGGCTGTTGTTTTCAGACCCCGCTTGCCTTGATGAGTCGTTTTGTTTAGGATGCTGAATTACGCCATGCAGCGCCAAGCCTCACGCTCTTTCACTGCGCGGCCATCTTGCGGCCTGTGGCTGAAGCATTCTTTTCTGCTGGCAGGGTTGTGGCTCGGTGTACTGCTGCAGGCAGGTGGTGTGCAGGCGGGCACCTGGACAAAGATCACCAATTCCCCGCCCAGCAGCCCGGGCGTGATGCTGCTGCTCACGGATGGCAGTGTGATGGTGCAGGCGGGCAGCGGCAACGGCTGGTTCCGCCTGAAGCCTGACATTCACGGCAGCTACGTCAGCGGCACCTGGACCACGCTGGCCTCCATGCACGACACGCGGCTCTACAATTCCCTCCAGGTGCTGCGGGATGGGCGTGTGTTTGTGGCTGGCGGAGAATACGGTACCGGCAGCAGGACTGCGGAGGTCTTCAATCCCATCACCAACACCTGGACGCTTGCTCCCTCCTCTGGCCAGAACTTCGTCGATTCTGTGTCCGAGCTGCTCGGAGACGGCCGTGTGCTGGTGGCACCGGTGGGCCCCTCGGTGAGCAATGGTACCGTCATCTATGATCCCGCCACCAACACCTGGAGCGCCGGGCCGACCACGCTGCATGGTCAGGACGAGGTGCCCTGGCTGAAGCTGCCGGATGGCAGCATCCTCTGTGCGGATGGCAGCAGCCAGTCTGAGCGCTACATCCCCGCGCTGAACCAGTGGGTGGCAGATGCCAACACGCCGAATGTGATGTACAGCGGCGGCGAGACCGGCAGCGGCCACATGCTGGCCAATGGCACCGCGTTCTTTCGCGGCTACACGCATACCGCCATCTACACACCCAGCGGCAGCAGCTCTCCCGGCAGCTGGGTGGCGGGACCGGATGTGCCAGGAGGGAACAACTGCGGAGACTCCCCAGGAGCGGTGATGACCAATGGCAATGTGCTTTTCATGGCTGGTCCAGGCTATCTCGTCGGGCCCACGAGCTTCTATGAGTACAACACAACCGCTGGAACGATCAGCCAGGTGGACGGTCCTACGGGCACCACTTTCAACACGGTGCCCTATGCCATGAAAATGCTCTCCCTGCCGGACGGTGCCGTGCTGGTGAACACGGGCTCCACGCTCTACGAATACGTCAGCGGCGCCGGCACGACGGTCACGGCTTTTCAGCCCACGATCAGCAGCATCCAGCACAACTCCGACGGCACCTACCTCCTGACGGGGACCAACCTCAACGGCTTCACCGAGGGTGCCTCATACGGTGACGATTTCCAAATGGCCACCAACTACCCCATCGTGCGTCTTACGGGCACCACGGGGAATGTTTACTTTGCGCGCAGCTTCAACTGGAGCAGCACCGCCGTGCAGACGGGTGCCACATCGCAGACCACGCAGTTCACGCTGCCGCTCGGGTTACCCGCGGACACGTACACGGTCGTCGTCATCGCCAGCGGCATAGTATCCGCATCTACCACGCTGACCACGCCCTACACCGCTGGCGATGCCGCGCCCACGGTGGCCACGGTTGCGGCCGCCACGCCCGGCACCGTCACCGGCAGCACCACGACGCTCTCTGTGCTGGGGGCTGACAGTGATGGCGGCGGAGAGGCCAATCTGACCTACACCTGGACCATCACTGCTGCACCCAGCGGCGTGACCACTCCCAACTTCTCGGTCAACGGCACCAATGCGGCCAAGAGCACCGCCGTCACCTTTGGCCATGCAGGCAGCTACACCTTTGCCGTCACCATCACAGACACCTCCGGCCTCTCCGCCACCAGCAGCGTGACTGTGACGGTGAGCCAGACGCTTACGGGTGTCACAGTCGCGCCTTCCCTGCTCAATCTCACCTCCGGGCAGACGCAGCAGCTCGTGGCCACGGCGCAGGATCAGTTTGGCGTGAACCTGACTTCGCAGCCCGGCTTCACCTGGGCCGTCGTTTCGGGCGGGGGCAGTGTGAGCACCAGCGGGGTGTACACCACTCCCGCCAGCGGCACTCTGGCCAGCGTGAGCGCCACCACCTCAGGGGTAAGCTCCTCCGCCACGGTGAATGTGGTGTCCTCTCCATGGGTCTCGGCGGATGTGGGCACGGTGGCCATCGCAGGCAGCGGGTATGACAGCAGCGGCACCTTCACCATCCATGGAGAGGGCAGCAACATCAGCGGCACCGCAGATCAGTTTCACTACATCTATCGCGGCCTCGGCGGGGATGGCACCATCATCGCGCGAGTGGCATCACAGCAAAACACCTCCAGCTCGGCCAAGGCTGGCATCATGATCCGGGAGAGCACGGACACCGGTGCAGCGCATGCCATGATGGTGGCCACTCCGGCTGGCACGACGGTGTTTGGCTATCGGTCTGCCACAGCGGGCAGCACCACCACCAGCACCTCCAGCGGGCATGCCGTGCCTGTGTGGCTCAAGCTGGTGCGCCATGGCAGCACCATCACCGGATACTACTCCACCAACGGCACCGCCTGGACGCAGCAGAGCTCCGCCACCGTGACGCTGGCAGGCAGCACCGCCCTCGTGGGCCTGGCGGTGACCAGCACCAACACGTCCACACTTTCGACCGCCACTTTTGACAACCTCTCCCTCATGGTGGCGGCAAACGACTTCATCAATGTGAACCCGGGGGTGACAGGAAGTGTGAACGTGCTGGCCAACGATGCCGGTCCTGCTGGCACCACACTGGCCGTCAGCAGCTTTTCCCAGGGCACGCGCGGCAGTGTGAGCAATCTGGGCGGGGGCGTGCTGCAATATACTCCGCAGGCCGGGCAGGTGGGCATCGACTCTTTCACCTACACGCTGAGCGATGGCATCGGAGACACCACCACGGCTACGGTGAATGTCGTCATCAACGGACTGCAGGCCGCCTACAAGTTTGACGAAGGCACCGGCACCACCAGCGCGGACACCACCGGAGACGCCTACACCTGCACGCTGAGCGGCGCCACGTGGAGCGCCACCGGCCTGCAGGGCACCGGTGCGCTGTCCTTTGCCGGAGCCAGCACCAGCATCGCCACCATTCCCGCGATGAATCTGAACACCAACACCGTGACCATCACCACCTGGGTGAAGCGCAACGGCACGCAGAACGCCAACGCGGGCATCATCTTCTGCCGCGCCGGCACCACGGCCAGCGGCTTGTTTTTCGGCAACGCCAACGAGCTGCGCTACAACTGGAACAGCTACTCTCCCACCTACAATTTCAACTCCGGCCTCGTCATGGCGGACTCGCAGTGGACCTTTGTGGCCCTCGTCGTCACACCCACCCAGGCCACCATCTACATGCAGCCTCTGGGCGGCAGCATGCAGACCGCCTCCAACACCACCACTCATGCCGTGGAGGCCTTTGACGGTGTGACCACCTTCGGGCAGGACACCAACAGCAGCACTCGCTGCTACAACGGCGCTCTGGATGAGGTGCGCATCTACAACACCGCGCTCAATGCCACGCAGATCGCCGCGCTGGCCGTGGCCACGCCCACCGTGGCTGCTGCCGCGGCTGCCACTCCTGCCACCGTCGTCGGCACCAGCACCACGCTCTCCGTGCTTGGAGCCAGCAATGTCTTCGCCGAAAGTGCGCTGACCTACAGCTGGAGCGCCACTGCTCTGCCCTCAGGAGCCAGCGCACCCGTATTCAGCGTCAATGGCACCCATACCGCCAGCAGCAGCACCGCCACCTTCAGCAAGGCAGGAAGCTACACCCTCACCGTCGGCATCGCAGATCCCGGCGGCAGTTCCACCCTCAGCAGCGTGCCTGTCACCGTCAGCCAGACACCCACCGCCGTCACTGTCTCATCCGCAGCGCCCGTCATCGGCTCTCAGATCACGCAGCAGTTCACCGCCACGGCGTGGGATCAGTTTGGCACTGCTCTGACTGCTCAGCCCTCCTTTACCTGGGCGGTCGCCGGTTACGGCAGTGTGAACAGCAGTGGCCTCTACACCACTCCCTACACCTCCGGCACTGGCAGTGTCACCGCCAGCAGCGGAGCGCTCAGCAGCACTGACAGCAGCGTCACCGCCAGCACGCCGTGGAAGAGCTGGCTCACCTCCGCCTTCAGTCCCGCGCAGGCTGCGGATCCTGCCATCAGCGGCCCGCTGGCCACGCCCGCACACGACGGCATCTGCAATCTGCTGAAATACGCCCTCAATGCCAGCCCTGCTGCCGCTACACCGGGCCTGCTGCCCGCCATTGGCAGCAGCGGTGGCGATCTCACCTTTACCTACCGGCAAAACATCTCGGCCACCGACCTGACCTACACCATCGAGCAGAGCAGCGATTTGCTCAACTGGACCGCCGCCAGTCCCACCAGCACCATCACGCTCTCCGACGACGGCCAGACACGCGTCCAGCAGGCCACCCTGCCCCGTGGCAGCCTGCCCAAGCTCATGTTGCGCCTGCGCGTGGCCACGCCGTAGCCTGAGTCAACCGATGGGCGCTGAGGTGCCTTTCACCGAAACAGCTTTGGCGCGAAGTCGGTGAGATATTGACGCCACACAGGCCAGGAGTGATCGCCTGCAGTCTCGTGCCATTCGTGGGTGATGCCGCTGGACTTGAGCTTGTCGATGAGCTGGTGGTTGCGCTCCAGCAGGAAGTCTTTTTCGCCGCAGGCGATCCAGAGGAGCTTCAGCCTGGTGTTGGTGCCGGTGGCGTCGTCCAGCGCGGGCTTGATTTCGTTTTCGTCCACCGCGCCGCTGAAGGAGCCGACCCAGGCGAAGCGGTCGAGATTCGTCAGGCCGATGCTGAGGGACTGCCAGCCGCCCATGCTCAGGCCGGTGATGGCGCGCTGGGCGCGGTCAGGCGAGACACGATAGCGGCTTTCCACGAGCGGGATGGCATCGGTGAAGAGTTCGTCTTTGAAAGCCGCCAGCGAAAGGGCGCGGCGGTCGGCCATGTCTCTTGGCACCTGGCCCAGCGGGTGGCCGTCGATCATGAGGATGATCATGGGCTGTGCCTTGCCTGCGGCGATGAGGTTGTCGAGAATCCAGTGCGCCTTGCCATGCTGCACCCAGGTTTCGTGGCGGTCGCCGGAGCCGTGCTGCAGCACGAGCAGCGGGTAGTCTTTCTGTGTGCCGGACTCGTAGCCAGGCGGGGTGTACACCCAGGCGCTGCGCTGCTTTTTCAGCGCCTTGGAGAGATAGGTGTGCTGGTGCACGGCGCCGTGGGGCACATCCTGAAAATCCCACGGCGCGGGAGGTGTGGCGGGAATGTGCAGGATGCTGGAGGTGGGGCTGCGCTGGGGTTTTTGCGCGGTGTTGGCGGGGTCGATCATGCTGAGGTCGTCCACCACCAGGCTGTACTCCCACACGCCGGCGGGCACGCCGGGCAGCGTCAGTGTCCACAAGCCATCTTCGCCCTTGGTCATGGCCACGGTCTGGCGGTCCCACTGGCCGCGCACGGCCACGGTCTGGGCCTTCGGCGCGCGCAGGCGGAAGGTCACGCTGTGATCCTCCGCGATTTCGGGAGAGATGATGGGACCGCTTTTTTGTGCCAGGGCGGCACAGGTGCTGGCAAGGACAAACGCAAGGCTGAGGAGGTGCTTCATGGCGGCGCCAATGCTGGCATGAAGCCCGGCGGATGGGAAGACGGAATGCAGGGGGCAGCGTGGCGGTTTATTTTTGAATAGGGGTGCAAAGAGGGGCGTCCAATCTGGCAACAACCCACTGCGGTTATGAAAACAAAACTCCTCCTCCTCGTGGCGGCTGTCGTTGCCGCCACCTCCCTGAGCTCCTGCTACGTGCCGGGCTACTATGGCTACGGCTACAACAACTACTACCGTCCATGGGGCTACGGCATCTACAACAACTACTATGGCCGCCCTGGCTACGCCTATGGGGGCTATCGTGGGCCGTATTATGGTCGCTCCGGCTTTAGCGGTTACCACCCTGGATTCGGCGGCTATCATGGTGGCTTTGCCCATACGGGTGGCGGCTTCCACGGCGGTGGTTTCCACGGTGGTGGTTTCCATGGCGGGCACCACTAAAACGGCGTGTGCCTGAAGCGGCTCACGTCCCGCAGTAGGTCTGGTACTCACCAGGACCCAGGCCTGAGGGCGTGGTGTACTCGGCGGGCATATCACGACGGTAATCATAGGGCTGCGCCAGCACCTCCAGCAGGCGCTGCATCAAACTGAGGTCATCGCGCTCTGCGGCTGCGGCCAGTGCCTCCTCCACCTTGTGATTGCGCGGAATGACCACCGGATTGTGCGCCTGCATTCGCTGCCGTGCCTCATCTGCGGACTGCGGCTGGCGGCTGAGTCTCTCCTGCCACTGCGCGTGCCATGAGGCATACGCGGCATCTTCCGGCGGCGCTGGGTTTTCTCCTGCGCTCAGGCTGCGGAAGGTGTTGGTAAAATCCGCCTTCTGCTCCCGCATCCACGTCAGCAGACCCTCGATGAGCGTGCGGTCCTCCGCTTCCTCGGTGAAGAGGCCCAGCTTGGCCCGCATGCCAGCCATCCAGTGCTGCTCAAAGTGCGTACGGAAGGCCGGGATCTCCGCGTTGGCCACCTCCACGGCCTGCTTTTCATCCGCATGCAGCAGCGGCAGCAGGGCCTCCGCCAGCCGCGCCAGATTCCACTGCGCGATCTGAGGCTGGCTCCCATACGCGTAGCGTCCGTGGCGGTCGATGCTGCTGAACACCGTGGCGGGATCAAAGGCATCCATGAAAGCGCAGGGGCCATAGTCGATCGTCTCGCCGCTCAGCGCCATGTTGTCCGTGTTCATCACGCCGTGGATGAAGCCCACGCACATCCATTGTGCGATCAGCCGCGCCTGCCGCTGCATGGCCGCACGCAGCAGCGTGATGCCGGGCTCCGCCGCTCCGGCGTGCTCCGGGTAGTGCCGCTGCAGCGTGTACTCCGCCAGTGCATGCAGTGCCTCGCGGTTCTGATGCGCCGCCGCCCACTCAAAGGTGCCCACGCGGATGTGGCTGGCGGCGATGCGTGTGAGCACCGCGCCCGGCTGCACCTCCTGGCGCCACACTTTCTCCCCCGTGGCTGCCACGGCGAGGCTGCGCGTGGTGGGGATGCCCAGTGCATGCATGGCCTCGCTGATGATGTATTCGCGCAGCATCGGCCCCAGCGCCGCGCGGCCGTCTCCTCGCCGTGAGAAGGGCGTGGGCCCGGAGCCTTTGAGCTGCACGTCATAGCGCTCGCCTTTGGGCGTCACCTGTTCTCCCAGCAGGATGGCGCGGCCATCTCCCAGCCCGGTGAAGTTTCCATACTGATGCCCCGCATAGGCCTGCGCCAGCGGCGCTGCGCCCTCCGGCAGTTCATTCCCTGCAAACACCGCCACACGCTGCACCAGCGCCTCAGCATTCAGCCCCAGTGTCTGCGCCAGCGTGTGATTAAACACCACCATGCGCGGCTCCTTCACGGGCGTGGGCTCCAGGTGCTCATAAAACAGAGCGGGCAGGCGGGCGTAGGTGTGCTCCAGATTCCAGCCGCATGGGCTGGGGGTGGCGGGTGTGGACTCAGGCATGAATGGGATACGCCTTCATTCGCCAGCTTGGGCGGCAAGTCCACTGCTCACGCGGCTGGAAAAAGCCGGCACTGCATCCCTTCCACATCCCGCATGCAAACCCGCCATTCCTGCTCCAAAAGAAGCAGCTGACTGCTCCATGACCCCGACTCCACCCAAACCTCACCTCGCCAGCCCGAATGGCGGTCTTCCCTCTTCCGTACTCTGGGCGCAGCTCATACTGAAGGACCGCCTGCAGCCCGGAGACGTGGTGGTGGATGCCACGATGGGCAATGGACACGACACCCTGTTTTTAAGCCAATGCGTCAGCCCCGGCGGCCATGTGTATGCCTTTGATGTCCAGGCCACCGCGCTGGTGGAGACCGCCAAGCGCGTGCCTGCGGACATGACGACCCTCATCCACTCCGGCCATGAAACCATGCGCGAGCACCTGCCTGCGGAAGTGCATGGAAAGATCAGCGCTGTGATGTTCAATCTCGGCTACCTCCCCGGCACGGACAAGACGCTCATCACCCGCACGGAGACCACCATGACCGCCGTGCAGGCAGCGCTGGATCTCCTGCGGCCAGGAGGCCTGCTCACCATCGCCGTGTATCCGGGCCATGAAGGCGGAGCCGAGGAGGGGCGCAGCATCGCCGTCTGGACCGCCGCACTGGAGTCCCGCCGCTACGAGGTGCAGCACCTGCGCCCCATCAACCGCGCCGCCTCCCCGCCGGAGCTCTGGGTGGTGTGGAAGCGCGGATAGGCCCTGCGGGTGACAACCGGGCTTGCGCACACGTCGGGTACGAGCCCCATTGTTTCGAGTCCTCCAACCCCTCACTCTCCATGTCCACACGCCGCCACTTTCTTCACACAGCACTTGGGTTCGCCGCCCTGCCTCATCTCACACAGGCGGCGGCACCAGCTAGCATCGGTCTCGGGTTCAGCCTGTATGGCATGAAGACGCTGAGCTTGGGTGAGGCGCTCAAAACCTGTGCGGAGATTGGTTACGCCAATGTGGAGCTGGCTCTGAATGCAGGCTTTCCCACCGAGCCGAAGGTCTTCACCGCCGAGGCGCGCAAGGAGGCGGTGCGGCAGCTGGCAGCGCTGAAGCTCGACCTGCCCTGCCTTATGGTGAACATCAGCCTGACCGTGGATGACAAAACGCATGCACAGGCCCTGCAAACCATCCGTGATGCCGCACAGGTGGCGCGTGACATGAACGCTGCGCAGCCGCCCATCATCGAGACCGTGTGCGGTGGCAAACCGGCCACCTGGGAGCAGCAGAAGGCGGGCATGGTGGAGAAACTGCACGCCTGGGCCGAGACGGCGGAAAAGGAGAAGACCACCGTCGCCATCAAGGCCCATGTGGGCAGCGCAGTGAACTCCCCCGAGCGCCTGCTCTGGCTGCTGGATCAGGTGAAGTCTCCCGCCATCCAGGTGACCTATGATTACAGCCACTTTGAGCTGCAGGGCATCGACATGGAGGAAAGCATGAAGCTGCTTCTGCCACGCACCAAATTCATCCATGTGAAAGATGCTGCCGGCGATGCCGCCAAGTTCCAGTTTCTCCTGCCCGGTGAAGGACGCACCGATTACGTGAAGTACTTCACCCTGCTCAAGCAGCACGGCTACCATGGCCCTGCAGTGGTGGAGGTCAGCGGCCAGATCTTCAGCAAGCCCGGCTATGATCCCGTGGCTGCGGCGAGGAAGAGCTACACCGCCCTGGCCGGTGCGCTGGCGAAAGTTGGCTGATCTTGTTTTCGTCTTTCTGATTCTTTAACACCATCCCTTTTCCCATGACTCGCAGCTCCTTTCTCAAATCCACCGTGGCCGCCACCGGGCTGGTCGGTGCTGTGCAAAACCTGTCCGCCGCTGACGCACCTGCCGGTGTGCGAGAGTACTTTGAAATCCGCAAATACACGCTCAAAAGCCCGGAAAAGCAGGCGGTGCTGGAGGCTTATCTGAAGGACGCGGCCATTCCCGCACTAAACCGTCTTGGCGTGAAGAATGTGGGCGTGTTTCTGCCGGAGAAGCAGGAGGGGGCGCCGCTGGTGTATGTGGTGCTGCGCTACAGCACCCTGGATCAGCTGGCGAAAACCGCCGGGCTTCTCTCCGACACCGCGCTGCAGCAGCAGGGCGCGGCCCATCTCGATGCCCCTGCCACGGATGTCGTTTTTGACCGTGTGGAGAGCTGGCTGACGCAGGGCATCTCCGGCATGCCAGCGATGGAGGTGCCAGCCAAAGGCGGCCAGGTGTACCAGCTGCGCATTTACGAAAGCCCCACGGAGAAGACCGCGAAAAAGAAGATCGAGATGTTCAACATCGGCGAGCTGGAAATCTTCAAGCGCAGCGGCCTGAACGCCGTCTTCTTTGGCGAGACCCTCATCGGTCCGCTCATGCCCAACCTGACCTACATGCTGAGCTTCAGCGATGCCGCTGCCAAGGACAAAGCCTGGGGCACCTTCCGGGTGGACCCGGACTGGACCAAGCTGAAAACTACGCCTGGATTTACGGACAAGGAGATTGTCTCACGCATCACCAACATCGTGCTGGTGCCTGCGCCGTATTCTCAGATCTAGCAGGAAAAAGCAGGAGCCGGGGCTTTCCCGGCTCCGAAGGTCTGAGCGCAGCGTCTTACTTCTTCACCTTGGACAGTACGCTGGAGAGCGTCTTGGCAAAAGCTTCGGGTGAATTGGCTCCGACCTGCTTGTCGATCTCCTTGCCAGAGGAGTCCAGGAACTCGATGTGTGGGATGCCTTGGACGCTGAACTTGGTGGCGATCTCCTCGTTTTGCGGATCATCCACATCGAGGTAGGCCCAGACGAACTTGTCGTGAAATGCCTTCACTTCGGCGCTGGGATACACTTCGTTTTTCATCATCTGGCAGGGCGGGCACCAGGCGGCGGAAAAGACCATGATGATGGGCTTGCCAGATTTTTGAGCTGCGCTCACGGCTTTGTTGCCGTTGTCTTTAAATGCAGGACTGCCTTTGGGGAAGTCACCGGCAAACACGAGCCCGGTGGCTGCGGCCAGAAAGAGAAGGATGGCTTTTTTCATGGGTTGAGGGGGGGGATAAGAAGGGTAACGCCTCATATGATGCTCCGGGGGCGGGTTTTATTTCAGGATTTTTGGCAGTTGCGCTCAAATGCCATGCCGGACGGCTTCTGTGGCGCGTGACGGTTCTTGACTTGCCATCCGCCTCCCTGCCGTGACATGCATGACCTATATGCCTCCTAGCGAGTCCCCGCAGCTAACCCTCTTTGCTGTACCGAAACCCTTCGAAGGGCACATCGGCTGCATCCAGCGCAATGCCGTGCGCAGCTGGCACCAGCTGGGTGCGCAGGTGCAGATCCTGCTCTTTGGCGACGAGCCCGGAACGCGTGAGATGGCCCAGGAGGTCGGGGGACAGCACATCCCGCACATCAGGTGCAATGAGCACGGCACCCCGCTGCTGGACGGTGTTTTTGCCGATGCCCACCATCTGAGCGCCGCCCCCTGCCTGATCTACGTGAATGCAGACATCATTTTGCTCGATGATCTCTGGATCACGCTGGAAATCGTGCGGCAGTCTGGGCATCCGCGGTTTCTCATCTGTGGAAAACGCACGGATCTGGATGTGACGGAGGCCATTCCGATGGAGAACACCGGATGGCAGCAGCAGCTGAGGCAGGATGCTTCTCAGCGTGGCGTACTGGCCTACCGGGGGTGCAAGGACTACTTTCTCTTTTCCCGATCAGTTTATGAGACCATCCCCGCCTTTGCCGTGGGCCGTGGCAACTGGGACAACTGGATGCTGCACGATGCCAAGCTGCGGAAGATCCCTGTCATTGACGGCACCGGTTCTCTCACCGCCATCCATCAGAACCACGGTTATGGGCACACCCAGGGCTCACGCAAAATGGCATACGTCACTGGAGCGGAAGCCATGGAAAACGAGAGGCTGGGCGGGGGAAAGCACATCGTTTCCGGCAGCACGCCCACCCACACGATCCGTGGCAGGCAGATCAGGCGCCTTTCCAGGCTTGGGAGCCGCTGGCTTTACTGGCGCGAGCTACCGCAGCTGCTCAAGCTGCTGAAAAGCTTTCGCGCCATCCACTAGCCGCTGCGCGTGGAGAGCGGCTCCAGGCGCAGCTTCATTCACCCTTTCCCGGCATCAATGCATGCCATGGTGGTTTCCGCCGTGATGTCCGCTGCTACTGTGGCTCGATCCCGAAGTGCCTCCAGAGGGAGCACCGCCTGAATGATGACTGCCATGGGAGCCTCCGCCGAAGCCAGAGCCTCCCGGTGCACCACTGCCTGAATGATGATGGGTACTGCCGCCAAAGCCGCCACCACCAGATGAGCCGCCACTGAAGCCGCTGCCCGAGTGGTGTTGTGCCCCCCCGCCGAAGGAAGAAGACGAGCCTGAGACCCCCCCGCCAGAATGGCTGCCCGAATGATGCGGGTAATGACCGGCTGAGGGAGCGGGCGAATGCCTGCCGCTGGAGTGGTGCGGGGGCGCACCAAAGAAGGAGACAGGCGAGGACGGGGCATAGGACCGGCCGGAGTAGCCCGTGTATGCACGTGAAGGGTAGCTGTTGTATGAGACCACCGGACGCGAGTAGTAGCTGCTGCCGTAGTAGCCGGACCGCGGGTATGAGGGGCCAGGGCCGTAACCCGAAACATAAGGGCCGTCCACGCAGGAGGGCAGAGAGGCGGCAGTGAGTGAGGCAAAGAGGAGAAGCAGACGGGTTTTCATAGTCTCCCTATCCGACGAATAGGCTCATAGCTTATTCATTCGATTGCAGAGGCAGGTGCTTGCCAGTCGCCTGTGACCGCCGTTTTCTACCTCGCTAGTTCTCCCGCCAGGGCGGTGGCCTCTGCCAGAAAAGCCTCTGCCAGCGGCGAGAGCCGACCCGTCCACAGCGCGCCGAAGCACAGCGGTGGAAAGTCATCCAGCGCCAGCACCTGCATCTCCGCAGGTGGCTCAAAGTGCGGGTGCATCAGCACGAGGCCTGCTCCAAAGCCCTCCACGACATAGCGCAGCACCAGATCCAGGCTGCCCACCTCCAGGCTCGGCAGCCACTCCAGCCCGCGCTGGCGCAGGGCCGCCTGAAAGGTGCGCGAGACCACATCCTGCGCGTCCAGTGCCACCAGCGGGAGGTTGATGCGGTCCTTTTCAAAGATCTGCGCCGCCCGGGAGATGCCGCTCTGTTTTGGCACCAGCAGGGCCATGGGCAGGCGCAGCAGCTCGCGGGATTCGATGTTGGCCGTGGTCTTTTCCGTCAGCGTGCCAAAGCCGATGTCGATTTCCTGTGCAGCCAGCAAAGCCTCGATCTCCTGCTGACGGCCATGTGTGAGGGTGAAGTGGAAGCCCTTCACGCGCCGTCGCATGCGCCCGAAAAGCACCGGCAGGTAGTCCCGCTGCACCACCTCTGCCGCAGCGATGCGCAGCCGGTTTTCCCCGCCGCCCCGCAGTCGGTCCGCCATTTCCCCCAGGCCGCCGAAAAACGGGGAGATGAAGTCGTAAAGTGTCTGTCCCTCCCGAGTGAGCTGGAATGGCCGCCTCTGATACAGAGTGATGCCGAGCGCATCCTCCAGCTGCAGAATTTGCGCGCTGATGGCCGGCTGCTGGATGCCGTAGGGCATGGCCCGCGCCGCCGCGCTCACCCCGCCGTGACGTGCCACATAATAGAAAAGCTCAAGGTGATGGACGTTCATTCCGGCTGGAGGCTATACGGTTTATCAATGATGCCACCTGGAATGTGACACGGGCCCCCATCTTTCCGCCAAACTCCCGCCCTTGAACTGCGTTTATGCTTGACCTCTGCGTCTGCACCCGCTGCTTTAAGCCCCGCACTTACTCCCTTCATGAAAACCGCCCCGCGATTCCTTACCCTCGCATCCGCCTGCCTGCTCGCTGCCTCCAGCGCCAGCGCCCAGCTCGCGGAAGAGTACCGCATGTGGACGAACACTGCCGGCAAACAGGTGGAGGCCACCCTGGTGTCTGTGGATGCCGCCGCACGCAGCCTGAAGATCAAGATGAAGGACGGACGCGAGTTTGACGTGCCGATCGCCACTCTCAGCCCGGCAGATTTTGAATACGCCAAGGCACGATACGCAGCCATGCAGGCTGCTCCGGCCGCTGCTGCCACACCGCCTGCAGCACCTGCTGCCATGCCAGCAGCCACCACTCCGGCACCTGCGGCACCGCCAGCCGCTCCCGCCAAGGGTGGAGCCAAAGCCGTGGCATCAAAGAAGCCAGCGCCGGCACGGCCTGCCATCCCCATAGTTCCGGTGGCCAAATTCAAGGCTCCTTCCGCCAATGACTACCTCAGCGGCATCGCCAAAGTACGCCCTCGCCTGATCCACAACGCCGCCAGCTGGGCCTCGTTGAAGGGACAGATCGCGGCGGATCCCGTGCTGGCCAAGATCATGGAGGCGCTCAAGGCCTCCGGTGAAGACCTGCTCAAAGACCCCGAGCTGGCCCGCATCAATGGAGACACCGGTGGCGAAGGCCCCAAGGCGGTGTACCGCATGGGGCTCCTGGGTGCGCTGCACTACGGCGATGGCGACCTCAAATGGCAGGAGCGCGGCGTGCGTGAGCTCATCGCCCTCACGGACAAAATTTCCTTCCGTGACTGGCATCCCGAGCTGGTGGACAATGTGACGGACATGGTGGTGGCCTCCGCTCTGGGATATGACTGGTTCCGCACCGGTCTGAATGCCGAGCAGGCCACGGGCGTGCGCACCTATCTGGCAGAGAAAGGCATTGCGGCCCTGATCGCCCATCTCGAAGGCGAGGAAATCCCCGAAAGCGCCAAAGGCGTGTCTGGTGGTCAGACAGGAACAAAATCCAAGGCTGCACCGGCGAAGGCCCCGCCCAGACCCCAACCCAAGTCTGACACCGGCAAGCTGCTGCCGGACAGCAAGCAGATGGCCGCCGCCTCGGCGCTGTTGCTCTCCGCCATCTGCCTCGTGGATGAGGAGCCCGCCGTTGCCAAAAAAGCGGCAGAAGCTGCGGCAAAGGTGTTTGGCAAAGGCATTGTCCGCTTTGCTCCTGCAGGTGTGTGGCCTGAGGGGCTGCAGGCTGGCGAGGCCGTGATGGACTACGTGGCCATGCTCTCTCAGTCGCTGAAATCCGCCACCGGCAAAGATCTGGGAATCAGTTATCTGGAGGGCATTCCGCAGTTTGGCGTGGCCCGCATGCACATGATGGGGACCTCCGGGCAGATCTTCAATTTTGGCGACACCAAGGGTGCCGTCTCACTGCGGCCGTGGGTGACCACCTGGCTGTGCGGTGTGGCTGGAAACCCCGGCATCCGAGCGGTGGCCGCCACTGGGAAGCAGCCTGTCACCGCCTCCTACTTCGGACAGGTGGGCAACTTCCTGTACTACAATCCGCATGCTGCTGGTGACGGCACGGCGGACAGCATGGACTACGCGCAGCCCGGGGGCTTTGTGGCCACCTCGCGCTCCGGCTGGGAAAAGACGGATTACTTCGTCGCGGTGAAAGGCGGAGACAATGAAGACACGACCGCGCAGCTCGACATCGGCAGCTTTGTACTGGACGCCGGCGGAGAGCGCTGGGGCATCGAGCTGGGCGCCGAACAGGACAAAGCGCCCGGATTTGAAGTGAAGCCGGGAGCAGACCGGACCAAGCGCTTTGCCCTCTACATTGAGAACACCCTGGGGCAAAACACCCTGGTGATCGATGGCAACCAGCAGGATCAGGATGCCAAGGCGGCAGTGCTTCTGGGGTATTCGACTCCGGAGCGCGGCACCGCCGTGGTGGACATGACCAAGGCCTACTCAAAGCCAGCCAAGGACGTGCATCGTGGCATCATGGTGGTGCGCGGGGCCAAGCCCTACGTGGTGGTGCAGGATGACCTCATCATGAAAAACACCGGCGGCATCACCTGGAGCATGCATACCAAGGCCGAAATCAGCGCCAGCGGTACGACCGCCAAGCTGACGCAGGGCGGAAAGACGCTGGTGGCCACGATTGTTTCGCCTGCAAACGCCACCTTCAGCTCTGCGGAGCCGCCTGAGGCCGCCACCGAACAGTCGCGCGATCTCGTGAGGGAAAAGGTGCATGTGCTCAAGGCTTCGTTGGACGGTGCCAAAGGCCCGCAAAGCCTGTGCATCACCTTCGCGCTGGATGAAGCCGCCACACACACGGCCACGCCGGTGGCCACGTGGGGTGCGCCCAAGAAGTAAAACCGGGCCTGCTCTGGCTCACGCGCGCGGATGCGCCGCCTCGTACACTTCCTTCATCCGCTGGGTGGAGACGTGGGTGTAGATCTGCGTGGTGGAGAGGCTGGCGTGGCCCAGCAGCTCCTGCACGCTGCGCAGGTCCGCGCCGTTGTTGAGCAGGTGCGTGGCAAAGCTGTGCCGCAGCTTGTGCGGAGTCAGGTGCACCGGCTGCCCGGAGGCGCGCCAGTATTTGGAGATCACATCATCCACGGCCTGCGTGGTGATGCGCCGGCCCAGCTTGCTGAGAAAGAGCGCGCCGTCATGCACCCCGGCCTTGGCGCGGTAGCGCTGCACCGCCTCCAGCGCCTTGGAGCCCACCGGGCAGATGCGCTCCTTGCGCCCCTTGCCCAGGACGCGCACGGTCTCCGTGTAGGTGTCGATGTCCGCCACATTCAGCGCCACCAGCTCGCTCAGGCGCATGCCGGTGCTGTAAAAGAGCTCCAGGATGGCGGCATCGCGTTCCGGCGCCCACACGGCATCGCGCTTGGATTTTTCCATCGTCAGCGGCAGCGCCAGCATGGCCTCCACCTGCGCCACGGTCAGCGTCACGGGCAGCTTCTTCTCGCGCTTGGGCAGCTGGACTTCGAGCAGCGGATTGGTCTTCCAGCCGCGGCGGCGTGTCAGCCATTTGAAGAAGCTGCGCAGCGCCGCGAACTGCAGGCGGATCGTGGCCCGCCCGCGCTCCTGCTTCATGAGGTCAAAGAGGTAGGCGCGGAAGTCGTCGGCGCTCAGCTCGCTCCAGCCTTTGAAGGGCGTGTGCCATTCGCGCAGCTGGCGCAGGGCCAGCTCGTAGTTGGCCAGCGTACGTTCGGAGGAGCGGCGCTCCGCCTCCATGTACTCCAGAAACTCGGCGGCCAGCTTGTCCTCCATGGCATTCAGCCTCCGGTGGCCCGCTTGGCGCGGCAGGCGCTGCAGATTTCTTCGCCGGAGTCCAGCACGCGGAAGTCCAGCTGCGGATCATCCAGGTCCGTCTTTTTGCAGACAGAGCACTGGTGGAAGAAGGTGCTCGCTGGCATCCTGGCGGATTCAAAGCGGCTGCGCCGTGAGGCCACCTGCGCCATGCGCGCCCTCTCGCTGACAAAGGCGGGGCCGAAGGCGACGAGGTAGTTCAGGTGCCAGAGCAGCACGGGCAGCACCAGCAGAGGCTCGCGCATCACCATCAGCGCCGTCATCCCGGCAGTCAGCGCGGCCACCCATTTCATTTTTACAGGCAGGATGAAGTAAAGAAAGATCTCCTCGTTTGGGAACAGCGTGGCAAAGGCGAAGAGCAGCGTCTGGTAGAGGAACATCCCCGGGGCCGGCCAGCCCAGAAACAGCGCGCCTAGCGTGACGGCCAGCATCCAGCCGAAAATGTAGAGATTCACACGAAACGCACCCCAGGCCGAATCCAGGCTGCGGCCGATCCACATCATGAACATGGTGCCGATCAGCGCCCAGATGAGCGAAAAATTGCCAGGAATGAACACATGCGTGATCAGCCGCCAGACCTCGCCGCGCATCACCCGGGCTGGATTCAGCTCCAAAAACTGCAGATAGGCCGCGGCACCCTCCTTGGACATCAGCGTGACGATCATGAGCACCAGGAGCTGAAAGATCGCGATGGTCTGCACCAGGCCCGGGATGGCAAAACGGCCGAGTTTGGATTCTAGTTTGGAAATCAAAGGCATGTAGGGCTTCAGGTACTCCGGTTTCAGCCCGGAGCCAAGAGAAGAACGAACGCCACGCCCAATGCGGCGAGCCAATCTCTCGTGCCAAAGAGATCGGCATCTCCGGTGAAGCGCAGCAGCTTGAAAACCGCACCCGTGGGGCAGCCGTAGCGGCAGTAGGCCAGCGGGGTGAAGAGAGAGAAGAGCACGCCGCCGATGGCGATCCCCATGCTGGCCCACCCCGCCACGCGGAAGACATAGGCGTCAAAGGGCTCCAATGCGTTCAGATTCACCGGCAGTGCAAACGCTGCGCTGAAGAAGACCAGCCCCAGCAGCATGAAGGGGATCTTGGAAAGCAGCGCATCGACCTTTTTTGAAGGCGACCACTGCCAGCGCAGCCGCCGCACCAGCAGCTGCTGCAGCGCGCCGTGCGGGCAGATGTGGTGGCAGTAGAGTTGTTTGCTGGTAAAGACCGGCCCCAGCAGCGCCACGGCGGCCAGCAGCATCAGCCCGTGGGCCGTGCGCCAGGGCGTGCCATGCGCCGCCCACCCCGCCAGCAGCCCTTGGGAGAGCATTTCGCCCGCGATGAATCCGCCATACACCACCAGCAGCACATGATGCAGGAGGCGGCACCATGCACGACCACGCAGCGGAGTGAAGGCCATCACAATCGCCGCCAGCAATATCCCCGCATGCCCGCTGTCCTGCCAGCGCCAGCGGATCTGCTGCCACCAGCTGCGCCGCGCCTCCTGCTCCTTTAGCAGCGCCTCCGCACGCACTCGCACACCCTCGGCAATGCCGTAGCTCGTCTGCGTGGCGCCAGACACGCCTTCCACACCGGCGGCATTGAAGTCGATGTGAGCGATCTTCTCCGTCGTCATGCCATCAAAAGTTTTCAAAAACGCCGGATCTCCCGTGACGTAGCCCACATACTGCTCCGTGTCGTAGCTGCGCCGCAGCGCGATGCCTCGCAGCGTGGTGCCGCTGGTGTCCATCAGCATGAAGGTGTCGCTCGGTCCTTTGTAGCCCACCGTACCGTCCGAGGCCGGGGCCGTGCGCACGGCCAGCGCGATCACCACGCCTTTCTCATCCAGCACTTCGTGCGAGCCCGGGTGTGACTTGGACTCGCGCAACTGCGCCGCGCGTGGCTCCATCTTTTTCACTTCGTCCAGCGTGATCGCATCAGGAAAGCGCAGTGATGCGGTGGCGCTTTTGCCCAGACGGCGCAGCACGCCCTCGGAGATGGCGCTGCTCGTCAGCGTGGCGCCAGTGACAGCTTGCGGCTGCAGGTCGGCCAGCTCGGCGGCTTTCTTGCCGGTGAACTGCTTGAAGAACGAGCGCTCGCTTATCACCTCGGCCAGATGATCGGTGGTGTCACCACTGCTGAGAATGCGCAGCCCGAGGACCTTGCCGCGTGCATCCAGGGCGATGAGTGTGTTCGTCGGCCCCGAGTAGCCGATGATGTCATCCGCCTCTGGGGAGGTCTGCATCACATGACCAAGGGTGATGCCAGATTCATCCTTCACCATCTGCATGCCGTTCTGTGCCGTCAGCGTCGCAGCCGCAGGAAAGAAATCGCGCACGCGGTCCACCGTCAGCGCTACTGCTGCGGACGGGTGCGAGCGCCGGATGGCCAGCACCGCCAGCGCCAGCAGCCCCACGCGCCAGAGGCGCAGGGCGGTGGATTTCCAGCGGAGTGTGGTGGGCATGGCGGCGTGTCAGGAGAAGATACGGATTTACACCGCAGGGATCATATAGCCGCAGAGATTTTTCTCCTTCTTTCCGCCAATTTCTCAGTGCACTTCCCCCAGATCCACCACCCATGACTGCCCGCAGCGTCCTCCCAAAATCAGGTCCGCTGCCAGATTATACCAGCACCGGGCACCATCGATCACCACCGCGTCAGAGCTTGCCACCACCACGTCGCGGGCGGCGATCAGTTCTGCATCCGGGTTGAACACGGCATCCACCGTCCATGGCCACCCATGCTTCTCCGCGAGTTCACGCAGGCGCATGGCCAGACGCCCGCTGTTGGAAACTGGCTTGTCCAGCAGCCAGTGCACTGACGCCGCCCCCAGCTCCGCCAGGCGGCTGCCCGCCAGCACCACCGCCGCATCCGTCTCCGCCACCGCATGGTAGGAGCCGTGCACGCTCGACATGTCACGCAAACAACCGTCCCGGCAGCGCAGCAGCACGCCCCCGCTCAGGGCTGCCTCCAGGCTCACCAGCAGATTGAATCCATCCACCATCACCGCACGACCGCACAATGCCTCCAGCGGCAAATGCCGCTGCGTCCGACCTTCACGCGCTGCATCCGCGCACGCGGCACGGCCTGCGGCCAGGCGCTGGCGCTCTCGCAACTCATGGCGGTCTCCCACCAGCTTCACTGCAGAGTTGCGGGCATAGCCTCGGCTCATCAGCCACGAAAGCTCCTCCACTGCCACCCGCAGTGTCGGTGCCGCCTCCGCACCAAACAGCTCTTCATCCGCCGGATGCCTGCCACGATGTCTTTCCACGCTGCTCATGTTGGGTTCAACCCTACCAGAGGAGATCGTTCGAAACCAGTCCTCATTGACGCGTCAGCACCAGATGCGCCGCGCCTTCGTCCCAAGCGGGCTCTGGACGAGCGTGGCATGCAGATCAGCGATCAGCGGCTGCTGCAGATACTGACAGATGGTATTCATTCCGCCGCCGATGTGAGCATGGCAGAAGCTGGAACGACGCAAAGATTGTTACGAAATCTAGGGCCAATATTCAGCGGGTGCTCACCGTGCGTGCTTTGGTCGAAGGCCGGGTGGCTCGTGATCCATTGCTGCCTACAATCCTGGCAAAGGTGCTGCCCGCAGGAACACCCGTGGAAAACCGTGTGGCACCGTTGGTGATGTGCGCTGCCGTATTTCCAGGGTAAGTGCGGATGCCGGACATCGGCGAGACAGCCCCGACCGGGCGGTAGTAAACCACGGGTTCGACTCTTATGGGGCTGCTACTCTCTGCAAAGACCGGCTTTGTGGGGGTGAGTTTCACCGCTGATGATTTGGCAGGTGCCGGTGCAACGGCGGTGGCGCTTGCAGCATTGGCAGCAGTCGTGCCGGAGGGAATGATGGCTGGCAGAATGGTTTCCGCCGACGTTTGGGCCTTGGCAGGCGTGGTGAGCACCAGCACCGCCAGAGAAATCAGGAGGATGCATGTGGTTTTCATAGTACAGAGATTAAACGCACGTTTTGACGCCTCGATTCAGAAAATAGGACTGCGTACTTGAACATAGGTCCGTGCGCCTACCCTGCGCTATCGGGTCATTTGCCAGGGGAAAAAGCCATCAGCAGTTCATTCCCCACGAATCGGCCTGCATGCACGAACTTAGACCAACTCTCAAAAATCTTGTCACATTGCCCGGGCGGCGGAGCAGCCCCATTGGCTGCGTTGGTCGCTTGCCTGTTATTTTCAAATAGCAGGCGGCGCTCCTGCCTTGCCACTGGGGCCGCTGCGCTCGCCGGTTCATCTATGACAATCTTTTCGAGAACTGGTCTAAACCACATTGGCGGAGCTGAGCGGGTCCCCTGCGGGCAGGTCGATCCAAAACTCCGCGCCGCCTTCATCTTGGTTGCAGCAGCCTGTGTTGCCATGGTGTGCGTGCACCAGCGCCTGCACGAGGCTGAGGCCCAGCCCCATGCCGGGTGTGCTGGCGCTGGCTGCCGACCCACGCATGTGCCGCCGCCAGATCTTGGTCAGATCCGCAGGCGTCAGACCCGGGCCGGTGTCTCTCACGGAGAGGCGGGCCTGCTCGCCATGCATGTTTAGCGTCAGGCTCACCATGCCGCCTCGCGGTGTGTAGGCGAAGGCATTATCCAGCAGATTGGCCACGGCTTGATTGATGCGCTGGCGGTCCAGCAGCACCCAGCAGGTGGCGGGTGCCTCCAGGGTGAAGGTGAGGCCGCGTTCATCCGCAGCGGCTTTGTAGAGATCGTGCAGGTCAGTGAGCAGTTCTTTGAGATCGACGATCTCAAGATGCAGCTTCAGCGCCTTGTGCTCACCCGCCCGTGTGGTGAGGATGGTCTGCACCAGATCCGCAGCGCGGTCGATCTCCTCCAGACCGCGGGCGGCTGCCTCACGTGCGGTGGGATTGTCGATGTGGTCGTGAAAGGTCTCCAGATTGCCGCGGATGCGCGCCAGGGGTGTGCGCAGCTCATGCGCCAGGTTGTCATTGGCGCTCTGCAGTTCTTCGGTGAGCGCCTCGATGCGGTCCAGGCCGGTGTTATACGCGGTGGCAAAGGCTTTCAGCTCAGGCACGGCTCCGGGTGCCTGAAGTCGTGCGGTCGTGAATCCCTGGGCCAGTTTTTGCGTGCTCAGCATCATCTCCTGCACGGGCTTCATCACCTGGCGCACAAACCACCACAGGGGCAGCAGCATGAAAACCGTCGAGGCCAGACCCGCGAGCCAGAGATGGCGGCGGATGTGTTCGACATAGGCCAGGTCTTCCGCATCGGTGCGGCCAAACCAGAGGGCATTGCCGTCCTCCAAAACCTGACAGCCGACGAGAAGCTGCTGCTGCCGCTGGGGGTGCTCAATGGTCATGAGCCAGGTCTCCGAAGGCTTCATTTTCTTGGGCGGTCGCTTGGGCCAGTTGTAGCCTGAGACGGCGTCAGGCGTCTGCTCGAAAATAGTATTGCCCTGAGGATTGGTGATGCGGACTGCCTGGCTTTCCTCATGTTTTCCCGCCTCAAAAACCTCCCTGAGTTCCTTGAGGCCGTTGCGGTTGTAGAGCACGGCGTATTCACCCAGGTCATCGAGCACCACGGCACGGGCGATGCTGCTGAGATTTTGCCGCATGGCCCACCCGGCCACGGTGATGCACAGGGCGGTGCTGCAGACCATGAGCACTGTCAGCAGCAGACCGAGCCGCCAGGTGGACGGCATGCGCTCAGGTAGCAGACGTGAAAACATAGCCTTTGCCTCGGACGGTTTGAAGATGGGAGGGCCTGCCCGGAGTGTCGATCTTCCGGCGCAGGCGGCAGATCATCGCATCCACGACATTGGTGCCCGGGTCAAACTGGATGTCCCAGACTTTTTCGAGCAGGAATTTTTTGCTCAGTGTGCGCTGTTCATTGGCAAGCAGCACCTCCAGCAGCGTCCATTCTCGCGGCTGCAGCTCCACCGTTTCCGTGCCGTCATGCAGCCGGCGTTTGATCGGGTCCAGAGTCCACCTGCCAAAATGACGCGCACCTGCTGCTGGGGTTGGCTGCCCAGCACTTTGACGCCGCATGGCCGCCTCCAGGCAGGCGAGCAGTTCCTCGACTGCAAAGGGTTTGGTCACATACTGGTCGCCGCCGGATTTATAGCCGCGCACGCGGTCGGTCACATCGCCACGTGCCGTCACGAAGACGACGGGGATGCAGAATCCGCGTGCACGGATCTGCTCCACCACGGTGAAGCCGTCCATGTCCGGCAGGCCCACATCCAGCACCACGGCATCAAAAGGCTCCTGCGCCAGAAGCGGCAGCGCTGCAGCACCGCTCGCACGGTGGGTGCATGTGTATCCCGCCTCTTGCAGCCAGAGCATCATCTGGCGCGCCAGCTCGACATCATCTTCAACAAGCAAAATATGCATGGTCGCGCGCAGCATAGGCACAGGCTGTTTCAAAAGGCACCCAAATTAAGAGTTCATTACCAAACGATAACGTGCCGTATGCGCTGAAATCTGTCGAAATGTCGGCAGATGAACCGTCTTCGTTTCTGGCGCATTTGGATGCTGACCTGCCTGCTGATGCAGCCTGTGCTGCTTCTAGCTGGGAATGGCCAGTGGACTGTGGTGGCCTGGAACAACCTCGGCATGCACTGCATGGACGACGACTACAGCGTCTTTTCCATCCTGCCGCCTTTCAACACGATCAATGCACAGGTCATGGATGCGGCGGGTCATTTGATCACTGATCCGACGGCCGCAGGCATCACGGTGACGTATGAGGCCCTGGCGAATCCGGACGGCTCGATCAATACGACTTCCTTCGGCAAGACGAACTTCTACGACTACGCGGCGGTGCTTTACGGTGCCAGCTTGGGAGCCGATCAGGGGCTTGCCGGAAAATCGATGCCCGGCACGGCCAACACTCCGCAGGTGATGTCATGGACTGCCGGCATGAATTGGTTTGAGGCTGCGGGCATCCCTCTCACACCGACGGATGATGCGGGCCGTCACAATCCGTATCCGCTGCTGCGTGTCTCAGTGAAGAATGCTGTCGGCAGCGTGCTGGCCAGCGCGGACATCGTGGCGCCGGTGTCAGATGAGATGGACTGCCGCGCCTGTCACAAGTCCGGCTCCGGACTTGCGGCGATGCCTGCCGCCGGCTGGGTGAACGATGCCAGTGACAAGCGAGACTTCCGCCTGAACATCCTGCGTTTGCACGATGAAAAAAGCGCCGCCGATCCGCTCTACGCGCCAGCGCTTGCGGCCATGGGCTACGCGCCGGAAGGGCTGTATCGTAGTGTTGTAACCAACCACAAGCAGGTGTTGTGCGCCACATGCCATGCCTCCGAGGCGCTCGGTACCGGCGGCTATGCAGGGGTGAAACCGCTGACTGCAGCCATGCACGGCAGGCATGCCACGGTGACGAATCCCACCAACGGCCAGCTCATGGATTCCGCCCTGAGCCGCAATGCCTGCTACCTCTGCCATCCGGGCTCACAGACACGCTGCCTGCGTGGAGCGATGGGGGGCGCGGTGAATGCGGCAGATGGTTCCCTCGTGATGCAATGCCAGAGCTGTCATGGCAGCATGAGTACCGTGGGCAGCGTATCACGCACCGGCTGGCTCGACGAGCCAAACTGCCAGGCCTGCCATAGCGGAGATGCGCAGACGAATGAAGGATCGATCCGCTTCACCAGTGTCTTCAGCGCACCAGGTGTGGTGCGTGTGCCAGCCAACCAGCGCTTTGCCACAAACGCGGACACACCCATGGCGGGCAAATCGTTGTTCCGCTTTTCAAAAGGGCATGGCGGCTTGGTTTGCAGCGCCTGCCATGGCAGCACGCATGCGGAATACCCTTCACTGCATCGGGATGACAACCTCTACTCCTGGAACAAGCAGGGGCACCGAGGCAAGCTGGCGGACTGCACCGTCTGCCATCCCTCCATGCCCTCCAACAGCGTGGGTGGCCCGCATGGCATTCACCCCATCGGCAGCCAGACCTGGGTCAAGGATCATGCGGACATAGCCCGTGCCATCAGTCCCAACTATGCCGCCTGCCGTGAATGCCATGGCACCGACCTGCGCGGGACTCCGCTCTCACGCGCGCAGGCGGATCGCGCTCTGACGACGAAGTTTGGCCTGCTCACGCTCAAGCGCGGCATGGAGGTGAGCTGCTACTACTGCCACAATGGTCCTGGCAGCAGTAATGCCAGCACACACGTCGGCCCAACTGTGGCCAATGCCCAGCTGGCGGTGCCGTTGAACACACAGGCAAGCGTCACACTCACCGCCAGCGGCACCAGTCCGCAGCTGCGCGTGATCCAGCAGCCAACTCACGGCACGGTCGGCATCTCAGGCACTCTCGCGACGTATTTCCCCGATGCCGGCTATCAGGGGCCGGATGTCTTCACCTACATTGCCAGTGATTCCGGCAGCTTTGTTGATTCGCAGCCCGCGACGGTCTCCGTTGTGGTTGGCACCACGGATTATCGGCGTGATTCCGACGGCGACGGCTTGAGCGACTGGCTCGAGTATGCCCTCGGACTTGATCCTGCGCTGCGCACCACGCGGCTGCCCCAGCATCAGATCGAAAACGTGGGCGGCACCTCCTACCTGACCCTGCGTGTGTTTCGCAGTCCGATGCGCCCTGCAGAAATGAGTGCCACGGTCAAAGTCTCCGGCGATCTCATCAACTGGATCCCTGCCACGATCCTGAACGATACCTCCACGGAACTCAAGGTGCGCGACACGATCAGCAGCAACGCCGCCCCCGCACGTTTTCTACGCATTGAAGCCAGCGGCCCGGCCACGCCTTGAAAGCGGCGCAATCATGGGGTGGTCCAGGTCAAAAGATGCACACCTTGGTGTTCATTACCAAATGATAACGTGTAGAGCGGGACGTGGTATGGCGAAATAGGCCACTGCGCGTCATGACCACCACCGCTTGTCATCCACCCCAAGACGAGTACTCCAGCCTCTTTGCACTGGCTCTGAAAGGAGATGCCGTGGCGGCGGAGCGGCTTTATGCCCGGTGCGTGCCTTTGCTGGCGGGGTGGCTGGCGCAGCGCTTCAGCCAGCATGTGGCGCAGGAGGTCGCGCATGAGGCCATGGCGGAGGCTTTTCGCCAGGGGGATCAGTTTCAGCCGCGCGGCTCGTTTTGCGGCTGGCTGTGGAGCATCGGCTGGCACCGCGCACTCAACACCCTGCGGAATGAAACACGGCGTAAAGCCCGTGAGGAACTCTACTCCCTGAGTGAGAGATCATCCCGTGCGGTAGAGTTTCATGAGCGGCATCTCAGGCTGACTCATCTTCTGGCCAGGCTGCCTTCCTCTCAGCGGGAGCTGCTGCTGCTCCATTACGTGCAGGGAAAATCCAGCCGTGACATCGCCGCACTGCATGGCCGCACGCGGAGCGCCGTGGCGGTGCAGATGCACCGCCTGTGCCGAAAATTGCGGGCGCAGCTCGGTGCGTCATCTGCCTTGGGCGGTGCTGCCCGCGAGTCTTTTTCATCCAGGATCGAAGCCTTCACCGCAGCAAGCCCATGAAACACCACGTCATAAGCCATCCCTCCGAAGATGCGATGCAAAGCACATCGCCGATGACGACCGCATGCAGCAGAATGCTGAGGTGCCTGTTCATGATCGTCCTTGCAGCAGCAGGGACACCCGCAGCGCAGGCCAGCATTGCCTACGGCAGCATCAACAACTTCGACACAGTCAACGACACGGGTGTCGAGTGTCACGGTTTTGAGATCGAGCTGGATGACATCCACAGCACCGACATCACCTACACCTACAACTACAATCACTACGGCGTGCCGGACATCAAGGAGGACAACACGGACCCTGCACACCCGAAAGTCTTCATCCGCTGGCAGGCAAAAAAGAATCCCGATGGTACATGGTCGGCTTACACCGCTATTCCTGCTGCTCCGATTCCACCCACCCAGGGGCATCAGTTCACCAATCCTGCCGTGAACTTTGGCGGGGAGCATTTTGGTGTGGGCTATATCACCCAGCCTTCGGCGGTTCTTTACAACTGGCTGATCGACAACGGCGGCGGCACCCTCGTGCGCGGTGGTGCGGTGCAGGTATCCACACCCACCTTCACTTACAATCCTCCTGTGGGTGCGGCACCAGCGCAGGTCCAGGCGGTCATCGTGCCACCGCCACCGCCCGCGCCACCACCCAAGGAATTTGGCAAGGCCGTCTGGATGAAGGAAATCAAAACCACGACGCACAATGCAGGCAAGGTGAAGCTGCGGGATCTCGTGTCTGAAGATCCCAACGATCCCGGCGGCAAAAACTGGAAAAACGGCGAGCCGGACGAGGTGGAGGTCGAGTGGCGCATCCTGCAGAAAAAGACCAGTGCCGCCGATGGGGGGCCTAACAACAACGTGGCCGCTGCCGCCGAGCCGCTTCCCAATGGCAATGAAGTCGTCACGCGCAGATACGAATTCTACAAGTACGTGGGTCCGCTGGATGCAGAAACTGGCGAGGCCATGGGAACGGCGGTGGGGGCCGATGGAGTGCATGGCACTGGCAGTGCGACTTATGCGGACCATTTCAATGGAGCCACGGGAGAGTGGGTCACTGTGACCACAGACATGACCACCCAGGTGCTGGTGGGAGACTACGCTGGCGCGCAGATGGCCGCCGTGGATGTGAACGAGGCGCTGGGCCTTATCGACCACGTGGCAGATGGGCAGGTCGGCAAAGCCTATGCAGCACGCAGGATGGTGGTGGAGGGCGGCGTGCCATTCACCGCCGTGCAGACCGGCACGGTGCCGCCGGGCATGGCGTTTGATGAAGTCACCGGCATTCTCAGCGGCACACCCGGCACTGCAGGGCAGTTCATGTTCAGCGTCACCGCCAGCGACGGGGTGAATCCCGACGTGCAGAAGAACTACACCATGAACATCGCCGCTGCAGGAGCGGCTCTGCCGGCGCAGTCTCTGCTGGACACGGTGGTGTCTCCGGTGGGTGCGGGAACGACTTCAGGCGACGGCTCCTACAATCCCGGAGACAATGCCGCTGTCACAGTCGTCACCACAACGGCCGGCTACACTTTTCTGAACTGGACTGACAATGGCCAGATCGTCAGCACCAATCCGGACTACACGCTGGCAATGGATGTGAACCACACGCTGGTGGCCAATTTTGCTCCCGTGACGGTACAATGGACCATCAGCGCCAGCGCCTCCCCTGCGGCTGGGGGGACGATCACGGGAGATGGCATGGTGGACGACGGCACCAGCGTCACGCTTACTGCCGCTCCCAATGCCGGCTACGTCTTCACCAGCTGGACGGAGGGCGGTGTGCTCGTCAGCGCCGCTTCCACTTATGCCTTCACAGCTTCTGCTGATCGCACTCTGGTGGCCAATTTCACCCTGGCTCCCACTTACAGCATCACCACCTCGGCGTCTCCGGTGGCCGGTGGCAGCACCAGCGGCGGCGGCACCTATGCCAGCGGTGCCAGTGTCACGGTGTCGGCCACACCGAACGCCGGCTATACCTTTGTTAACTGGACACAAAACGGCGCCCAGGTGAGCGCAGCGGCCAGCTACACGTTCAGCGCCACCGCCAGTCGTGCCCTCGTGGCCAATTTTGTGCTCACGGGCGGCGCTTTGAGGACTATCGCCGCCGGTGCCAGCCCTGTGGCAGGCGGCACGGTCTCCGGCGCTGGCACCTATGCAGATGGGACGAGTGTCACCATCACGGCCAGTCCGGCCGCAGGATACAAATTTTCCAAATGGAAGGAAGGTGGTACCACAGTGAGCACCTCGGCCAGCTACACCTTCACCGTCTCGGCGAATCGCACCCTGGTTGCCTCCTTCTCTCAGTCTTACACGGTTACATGTATCTCCAATCCGGCGAATGGCGGCAGCACTGAGGCAGACAGCCCCAGCTACAGCGCTGGAGACAATGGCAATGTGAGAGCCACGCCGGCGGCGGGCTACCAGTTCATCAATTGGACAGAAAACGGCACCGTGGTGAGCGCCAGCGCGATTTACAATTTCACCAACATCCGGGCCAATCACAGTTACGTGGCCAATTTCATGCCGGTGGGCGGCTTGCTCATGTCGCTGAGTGCCTCGCCCGCTGCCGGTGGTGCGGTTTCAGGCGGAGGCGCCTGCGTGGTGGGAGACAGCGTCACCGTCTCCGCCACGCCCAATGCCGGCTACGTTTTCTCCGCCTGGACTGAGGGCGGCGCTGTCGTGAGCAACGCTGCGAGCTATACCTTTGTGGCTTCGGCAAACAGAACACTGGTCGCCACCTTTGTCGCAGGCTACGGCATCTCCACCAGTGTGCTTCCACCCACGGCTGGTACCGCCAGCGGTGGCGGAGTTGTCAGCGTGGGTGCCAGCACCACTCTTAGCGCCACGGCAAATGCCGGCTACTCCTTCATCAACTGGACGGACAGCCAGGGAAATGTGGTCAGTACCAATCCCAGCTATGCCTTCACGCCAGCAGCCAGTGGTGCCTACACCGCCAACTTCAGCTCCCTGGTCTCAGGCATTCCGTTCAACTTTGACAATGCTTCGCCTGCGCTGAACACGGATGCCGCAGTGCCATTCACGCAGCTCATGGTGGGATACACCGCCACCTTCAGCTCAGATGCAGATGGAGCCTTCACCACGCGGTCAGACGCCGCCAGTGGACGCACACTTTCCAAGTTTTCGGGGCTGTATCTCGAATCCGCCGTCGATGCTGCCAAGCTCGACATCAGGCTGGATCAGTCTGTGACGGGCATCAGCCTGGACTTTGCCACCATCGAGGCGCTCACCGTACCGGTGGCGTCCACGCTGCAGCTCACAGCCATCGACAATTCCTCCGGAGCCCCCGTCGTAGTCGGCACCGTCATCGCGCATGGAACTGTGACTGGCGGCGACACGCTCCCCTCTGGGAGCATCAGCTTCAATGCTGCCGGTGCCGTGTTTGACGAGGTCATCCTGCAGCTGCCGGATCTGCCCGCCGGAGCGCAGCGCTTCATCGTGGACAACATTGAGGTCAGCCCCGGTGGCAGCACAGGAGGAACCATGACCTTGGCGAACCCCAACTGGAACATCACGCTTTCGGATTTCGGCTACTCCGACTTCCTGCTCGACAACACCCCGGGGTTTGTCGGGCGCGAGTATCTCTCCGGAGAATGGGCCAGCGCCGTCGCCTATCAGGTGGGCGGTCAGGCTCATGCCCCCACCTGGTTGGACCCCAATTTCTTGTACCCCGACTGGCAGACGAACTCGGACTTCCACGTCGTCACCGGCATCCATCTGGTGGGCGGAAACAAGGACGGGCTGCCGGTGGCGGAATCGGTGATCGCCAACAACGACATCGAGATCATCCTGCGCTTTGAGATGGTGGACACCGTCGTGGGCACGCCCATGGGCATCACACCGGCCAGCGCCGCCGGCGCGGGAGCCTCGATCGCCAGCAACCGTTATGTGATGAACCAGACCTTTGTGGTGCGAAACATCAGCGGCGCCACCATCACCAATCTCCAGCTTTTCCAGTTGCTGCACGGGCTCATCTCCCAGCATGGCCAGTATGACAACCGCAGCTACACCGGCAAGCTCTCCGAGTACCGCTACGACGCCACCATGGCAGGTGTCGATGATAGCGCGGCGGGCAGTCAGAGCTCGAACATCGGGCTTGAGGACTACATCGGCTTTCAGTCCAAAGTCGCCCCGGCAGCCTACGAAATCGGCAGCTACGGCATTGCGGGCATTGACGACCATGTGACTGGCAAGCCCTCGGACGGAGTGCACCTCTCCATCGAAAACAACTGGCAGAGCGCACCCTACACCAGCCGTCTCGGGCGTGACTTGTTCACTCCCACCAGCCCATGGATCGCTGGTGGTCAGAGGTGGAATCTGGGCACGCTGGCAGCAGGTCAGAGCGTCAGCTTTGACATCGTACTGAGTCTTCTCACCGGCACCAAGGTGACCATCACCGGCGGCGGCAGTGGCGGTCAGGGTGGCGGCGGCAGCTGCAATGGCGGTTCCACCCATGTAGGCGGCGTGGACTTTGAATTCGACGACATCACCCAGGAGGGAACTTTCTTTGGCGAGTACTCGGATGCCGACGACTCTGAACTCTCCGAGCGCACCACGGAGGGAGAGTTTGCCCTGCCATCTTTCCAGACACCGCATGCCACGCGCAGGCAGCTCTGGAAGCTGCAGTACAACGGAAGCCACACAGGAAACATCAAGCTGAAGTTTGCCTACGATCCCAGCCTGCTGCCGGCTGGCTACGATGAAAACCAGCTCGTCATCTACCACTTTCGCAATGGCGTCTGGGATAAACTCAGCGGCAAGGTGGACACGACCAACAACGTCATCGAGGCCGTGAGCCCCAGCCTTTCCCCCTTCATGCTGGGAGTGAATGACGTGGTGGTGAAGCCCGACGTGGCTCTTTCCGTTTCCAATCCGGGAACACTCACGGTCAGCTGGCCTGATTCCTTCAGCGGCTGGATCCTGCAGGAGGCTGCGGATCTGAGCCCCACCAGCTGGACGAATTCCACGCGTCCTGTCACTTCGTCAGGCGGGACCTGCAGTGTGGACGTGCCCATCAGCGCGGGCTCGAAATTCTTCCGTCTCTTGAGGCCCTGAGTTCGATGTCCGCATGTGTCATGATACCTTGGATCATATTCATATGTGAGATTGAGTTTCAACATCACTCGCGTCATGAAGCGTGGTCTGAGCAGGATTCGGTTGAACAGCCACTGGCCTGTGGGAAGATCGGTTTTCTGATATCACGAGAATCTCTCTCATGACCCGCATCTATCGCATGCTAGCCTTGCTGCTGCTGCTTGCTTACGCAGGCTCGGCCACTGCGATCATGCCGGCTGTGTTCGCGGCTTTGGCAACCATCGATGGCAGCCATCGGGTCTTGATCTGCCGGACAGAGCAAGGCACCCAGGTACGGCTCCATCATCGTGAGGACGACTATACGCCTGAGGTTTGTGACCACAGTGGCATGCTGGCCAGGCTGGTGGTGAGCTTCTGCCGTCCTGCCTCGGAGGGGGATCACAGCCTTTCCACCAATCAAGGCACGGGAACCCTCGCAGGTCCGGACGATGAGGAGGAGCGTCTCATCAAAGACAAGCACTGGGGCCCCCTGCCATGCTTGGAATTCACACCCCGCTTTGCACGAACATCACCGCTTCATGTGTCCAGCCTGGCCTGGAATGGGCAGCATGAAAATGCCGCTGATACACTGAGACAGATCGCCACCGTCAGGCTGCTGATTTGATCTGATGCAGGCAAACAGCGCCGCGGCATTTTCATGCTGGCGGCGGCGGTTTGCCATTTGCTCCTGCTTCCGACTCTAAACGCACCAGTTCATGCGTATGCATTCGGAGTTGCTCTCTCTGCTTCCGTAGCCGCCCTGCCCGTATCACGCGCACTTCATGAAAACATCTCTTCTTCTGCTCTTTCTCATGGCCGGTTCCGTCCTGGCCGAAACCTCCCGCTGGTCTGGCACCAGCACGATCGCCTTCAACGGCTCCTCCACGCTCCATGAATGGGGTGGCAGGGTGGATGCCAGACCCTTCACCACCACCGTCACCACCGACTCTGCCGGAAACCCCACAAAGTTGGAGGCCACCGTGACCGTGGAGGTGGCCAAAATGGACACCGCCGAGACAAAGCGTGACGAAAACATGCGCAAGGCCATGCAGGCCGCGGCGCACCCGTTCATCACTGCTGTCATCGACACACCCTTCACCGCCGTCCGCCAGGGAGATGCGGCACCTGCCACACTGCCGCTGAAGCTCACCATGCTGGGCCAGACGCAGACAGTCATCGGCAAGATCAGCCAGTGGAAGCAGCAGGGAGACAAGGCCTCGTTCGAGCTCGATTTCGATCTCTCGCTGAAGAAAAGCGGCATCACAGTCCCCTCTGTGCTGCTCTTCATTCGTGTAGGCGACACCATCTGCGTGCATGCCACCGTCTCCCTCAAACGTCACCATTCCTGACTCATGCCCGCTTACATTCACCACATCGCCACGGAGACGCCGGAGTTCATTTACAGCAATGAGTTCACGCGCGAGCGCATGAAGGGCTGGATCTCTGAGCCGCGTGCCAAGCGTCTGGTCGAGATGATCTACGACCGCACCGGCATCGAGACGCGCTACAGCGCCAGCGATGACTTCATGAAGGAAGACGGCACGCTCTTCCGCACGCAGCCGGACGGCTCGCTCAATTCGCCCGGCACGGGAGAGCGCAATGCGCTCTACGCCAAAGCCTCTCGTGAGCTGGCCGTGAAGCTGGCGCGCAAGACGCTGGCGGAGTGTCCGCATTTTGCCAGGGAGGAGATCACCCACATCGTCTTTGCCTCCTGCACCGGCTTTGCCAATCCGGGGCCGGACTACCACATCATGCGTGAGCTGGGGCTCAATGAGAGCGTGGAGCGCTACACTGTGGGCTTCATGGGCTGCTACGCCGCCTTCCCCGCGCTGCGCATGGCCGCGCAGTTCTGCGAGGCCAATCCGGAGGCTGTGGTGCTCGTCATGTGCCTGGAGCTCTGCTCTCTGCACCTGCAGGTGAGCGAGAAGCCGGAAAGCATCGTGGCCAACGCGCTCTTTGCCGACGGCGCCGCTGCGGCCATCGTCAGTGCGCGCGTGCCGCAGAGAGACAGGCCCAGCTTCCGCGTGCATGGGTTCCGCTCCGCTCTGGTACCCTCCAGCGAGGCGCACATGGCCTGGGACATTGGCAATCATGGTTTCAAAATGGTGCTCTCAGCCTATGTACCCGATCTCATCGGCAGCAACATCCGCGAGATCCTCGGCGGCATTCTGGATAAGAATGGACTCACTCCTGCGGACATTGACGAATGGGCTGTGCATCCCGGTGGGCGTGCCATTCTGGACCAGATCGAGCAGCAGCTCGCGCTCCCAGCCTCGGCGCTGGAGATGTCCCGCAGTGTGCTGCGGGACTACGGCAACATGAGCAGCCCCACGGTGATGTTTGTGCTGAAGGGTTTCCTAGAGGAGGCAGAGACGGATCGTGCCATGACCTGTGCCATCGCCTTTGGCCCCGGACTCACCGTGGAGACCGCTGTGCTGGAGCGCTGCGGCGCGGCGATCCCGTCTGTGGACACAATGCAACCCGCCATCATGACTCAGGCCGCTGTGTTATGAAAGCCATCGACTACGACGTCATCATCGTCGGCGGCGGCCCCGTGGGTCTGCTGCTGGCCTGCCTGCTCAGGCGGCAGGGGCGGCGCATCCGCGTGCTGGAGCGGCGCACTGAGCCCATCGCGCACTCGGCGGCCATCGGCATCACGCCTCCATCACTCCACATTTTGGAAAAGCTGGGCCTCGCCTCCGAGTTCATCAGCGGCGGTATCAAGGTGCGCGACTGCTTTGTGCATGGTCAGCGGGGGAAGCTCGGCTGCGTCTCTTTCCGGGAGATTCCGGACGAGCACCGCTTCATCCTCTCGCTGCCGCAGGCCACCACCATCGCTCTATTGCAAAATCATCTGGGGCAGGAGCACATCGAGGCAGGCTGTGAGGTCAGCTACGTGCGGCAGACGTCCGACTTCTGCGAGGTGCAGGCCGGCGGGCGCAGGCTCACGACACGCCATGTGGTGGCGTGTGATGGCAGCCGCAGCTCTGTGCGCAGCATCATCGGCATGCGGGCGCCGGGTCGTTCCTATGACTGCCATTTTGTCATGGGAGACTTTGTGGACCGCAGCAGCTTTGGAGACGAGGCACATCTCTACTTCACGGCGGCGGGCTCGGTGGAGTCCTTTCCCCTGCCCGGTGGCCAGCGGCGCTGGGTGGTGCAGACGGATTCCCGCATGGATCGCCCGCCACCCGGACTGGTCAGCCTGCTGACGAAGCAGCGCACCGGCATCGACGTGCCTGCGGCGGATCAGATCAACGAAAGCGTCTTCACCCCGCGCAAATTCAACTGTGACCGCTACTACGACGGGCGCATCATCTTCTGCGGAGACGCCGCGCATGGCATGAGCCCCGTGGGTGGCCAGGGCATGAACACCGGCTTTGCCGATGCGGAGTTCTTGGCCGAAATCCTGACCCATGACGATCCGCTGAAGCTGCTGCCCGCCTACAACCGCTACCGCCGCAAGGCTGCCAAGACCGCCATCTTTCGCGCCGAGTGGGGCATGTGGCTGGGCACCTGGCGCGGGCGTGCGCGTTCCATGCTGCGGGACTTTATTTTGAAATACCTGCTATGCCAGGGGCCTGTCTCCAGGCACATGGGCTCGTTTTACGCCATGCTCACCATTCCTTTCAACACTCTCAAACGCGTCCCTGCCGCCAGCCTGCAGCCACGCACCCTCTGATTCATGTCCGACTCCTCCACCTACGTCTCTACCATCGAGGGCGCCGCCTCGCACTACGACGACCTCGACCAGTTTTACCGCGAAATCTGGGGCGAGCACATTCACCACGGCGTCTGGTTCACCGGCCGGGAAACGGACACGGAAGCCGCCGAAAATCTGGTCAAAATCGTCGCCGACCTCGGCCATCACAGCACCGGTCTGAAGGTCTGCGACATCGGCTGCGGCTACGGCACCACCGCTCGCATCCTAGCGCAGAACCACGGCGTCAACATCACCGGCATGACCATCTCCGCCGTGCAGGTGGCCTACGCCGAGGCGCACAATTCCGTGCCCGGACTCACCCATTTCATGCTGCGGGACTGGTATGACAACCAGCTGCCGGACAATTACTTCGACATCGTGCAGACCGTGGAAAGCCTTGAGCACATGCCGGACCTGCCCGGGTTTTTCCGTGAATGTTACCGGGTCATGAAGCCCGGCGGCCGTCTGGTGGCCACGGCCTGGATGTCGTGTGAAAATCCTGACACCTTTGCCCGGCGGCATTTCATCGACGCCATCACACGGGAGGCGCAAATCGCCGGGGTCAGGCCGGAGAGCGAGTTCCGCGAAGCCACTGAGGGGGCCGGTTTTGTGAACTACCAGTTCAAGGACTACGCCCCGCAGGTGAAGCGCACCTGGCCGCTCTGCGCCCTGCGCACGGTGAAGGGGCTGCTGACCCAGTCGCGCTACCGGCGTTTTCTGTTCAGTTCCCGCAATCCGAACCGTATCTTTGCCCTGACTCTGTTCCGCATCTGGCTGGCTTATGAGCTTGGCATCCAGAGGTACGGCGTCTTCAGTGCCGAAAAGCGTTGAACCAGCAGCAGAATTGATTAAACACCCACCATGGCCGTCAGCGAAGAACGTAAACAAGAACTCACCAAATCCCTCAAGCGTTGCAGCGAGGAGACTGTGGCAGCCGCCATCCGGTTTGATGAGACCCGGAATCTCGACGAACTGCCCGCCATCATTCTTGGCGTGCTGGAGCGTGATGCCGCCAACCCCCGCCCGGACGGCATGGCCTCCGTCACCGATGACATGAAGCTCATCGAGGACATCGGCATGGACTCCTTTGGCATGATCGAAGTGGTGATGACGGCCGAGGAAGTGCTCGGCCTCACCATCGCCACCGAAGAAATGGGCAGCATCAGCACCCTGGGCGACCTCAAGAAATTCCTGCGGACCAAACTCGGCGCCAGCAATTCATGAAGCGCGTCGTCGTCACCGGTCTGGGCTTCATTTCCAGCATTGGCAACAACCGGGCCGAAGTGACCCAGAGCCTGCGCGAGGCGCGCTCAGGCATCGAGTTTGTGCCTGAACTCGCCGCTGCCAATGACCGCGTGAAGCTGGCGGGCACGGTGAAGGGCTTTGATTTCCCCTCCCCCGACCCGCTGGACTGGAAATACCCCGCGCACGTGCAGCTCAACCGCGCCCAGCTGCGCACCATGGTGCCCAATTCGGTCTTCGCCACCGCCGCCATGCAGGAGGCCATTGCCGATGCCGGGCTCCAGCCCGGGCAGGTCTCAGACCCCGACACGGGCCTCTACTGTGCGTCCGCCGGTTCGCCTTGGATGACCTACCTGGCCATGGATTCGACCCTGAAGCGCGGCCCGGCCCGCACCTCGGCCCCCGTGATCATTGCCGGCATGCCGAATTCGCTGCATCTCAACCTGACGGCTCGTTTTGCCATCAAAGGGGCCACGCTGGCCTTCAACAGCGCCTGCGCCTCTTCCTCCCACGCCCTCGGGCATGCCTGCGACATGATCCGTCTTGGCCGCCAGAAGAGAATGTTTGTCGTCGGTGCGGAGGATGCGCAGCAGATCCACACCATTCTTCCCTTTGCCTCCCTGCGCGCTCTGAGCCCGCAGACGGATCCTGCGCTGGCTCCGCGCCCCTTTGATGCGGGGCGTGATGGTTTCATCATCACCGGTGGTGGTGTGGTCCTCGTGCTCGAAGAGGCGGAGTCCGCCGCTGAGCGCGGTGCCAAAGTCTATGCCGAGGTCAAAGGCTGGGGCCAGAGCTCCGACGGCTACGATGTGGTGGCTCCGGACCCATCCGGCAGCGGCCTCGCACGCGCCATGACGAATGCCATGCAGGACGCGGGCCTCGCTCCGGAAGCGATCGATTACATCAACGCCCACGCCACGGCCACCCAGGCCGGGGACATCGCTGAACTCAGCGCGCTCAAAACCGTCTTCACCGGAGAAAAGCGGCCCAAGGTCAGCAGCACCAAGGCGCTGACCGGCCACGGCCTCTGTCTTGCCGGTGCGCTGGAGGCTGGCATCAGCTGTCTGGCTTTGAGCGAGGGCTTCATGCCCATCTCCGCCAAGATCCAGAATCTCGATCCTGCCACTGAAGGCGTGTCCATCCTCACCAGCCCGACCGATCAGGCCCCGCGTGTGGCCATGAGCAACTCCAGCGGCTTTGGCGGCTCGAATGTGGCGCTGATTTTCTCCGCTACTTGATCCAGCGCCACCGGGCAAACTGGAGGTAAAGCACCGGCAGCAGCACGAGCGTGAGCACCGTGCCAAAAAGCAGGCCGAAAATGTGCACCGCCGACAGCGGGCGCCAGAGCTCTCCGCCGGTCACCGCCAGTGGGATCAGTCCGCACACCGTGGCAAAGACCGTGGCCAGCACCGCGCGCAGGCGCACCAGCGCAGCCCGCATGAGCGCGTGCTCCAGCGCCATGCCCGCAGCGCGCTCCTCCTCGATGAAGTCCGACAGCACGATGATGTGACTGACGATGACGCCCGCCAGACTGACGATGCCGATCAGCGCCATGAACCCAAAAGACGCATGCGTGGCCGCCATGCCGGCAAACGCGCCGGTCAATCCCAGCGGCACCGTGAGCATGACCACGAGAGATTTCATCACCGAGCGGAACTGGATCATCATCGCCAGCGCGATCAGGGCGAGGGAGATCTTCAGCACGCGCTCCATCTCACGCTGGCTGGTGGTCAGCTCCCGCTCTTCGCCGCCGAAGGTGATGCCGGAGGCGGGGAAGGACGTGCGCGCCTTGTTCAGGATGCCTGAGGCCAGCATGCCAAAGGGAGCCAGCGCCTTCACAGTGACCGTGCGCTGCTGATGGATGCGGGTGATGACGCCCGAGTCGTCATGCACCTTATAGGCCCCCGCCTCACGCAGCGCCTTGGCCACCTGGTCTATCTTTTCCTTCACATCATCACCGCTGATCTCGATCTGGATCGGTGTCTCCAGCGCGGGGCCCTGCTCGATCTGTTTCACGAGGCAGAGCGCGTCTTGGATCTCGCGGTCAAAGACTTCGCGCAGATGAACGATGAGCACGGGCACATCCTCGGCATGGCGAGTGTTCACCAGCACCTGGGCCACATTCGCCGCAGGCTGGCGCGGCAGGACGTTGTAGTAAAACATCGGCGTGCCGCCGCCGCTGACGAGGATGGCGCTCTGCACCGCTTCCTCACGCTGCAGTCTGTCGCCGATCTGTGCAGTGACTTTCTGCGTCTGCTCGCTGCTGCTTCCTTCTGGCAGGCGCAGGTCCACCAGGAACTGGTTGCGCTCCGCCACGGGGAAGAACTGCTTGCCAAAAAATGGAATGAGCGCCGTGCTGGCGCCGAGCAGGCCGTACGCGGCGATGATGGTGAGCAGCGGCCTGCGCAGAGCGAACTGCAACGCGCTTTTGTAAAACGGAATGAGGCGATGCAACGGATGCACACCCGTGGCGGCATCAAAGCCTTTCTGTCCGCGCAGCAGGTAGTAGCCCAGCAGCGGGATGAAGGTCATGGACACAATGCGTGAGGAGACCAGCGCCAGTGTGATGACGATGGGCAGCGAGATGATGAATGCGCCCATGTCTCCCGGCAGCAGCGCCAGAGGCAGGAAGGCCACGATGTTGATGATGGTGCCGAAGAAGATGGCGCGCCGCAGCTTGAAAGGCCCCAGCCACGCCGCGATGCCGCGCGGCTGCCCGTCTGCCAGTTCGCGGTTGATCCCGTCCGAGGCCACCACAGGATCATCCACCAGCATGCCCAGCGAGATGATTAGCGCGGCGATGGAGATCTGCTGCAGCGGCACATGCAGCACTGCCATGCCGCCGAGCGTCATCGCAATCGTGAGTGGAATGGCCACGGCCACCACCACCGCCGTGCGCCAGTCCATGAGCAGCAGTGCCACCAGCACGACCACCACCACCGCCTCGATGAAGCAGCGTAGGAATTCACCAATGCGGTGCGCCGTGGCCGCAGGCTGGTCGGAGACGGTGATCACCTTCACACCCTCCGGCAGCTTGAGGCTGCCGATCTTTGCCAGCACGGCGTCTTTAAAGTCGTGAATGATGTTTCCCGCCTTCATCTCCACCGCCACCAGCACGCTTGCTGCGGGCTTCAGCGGGCCGGTGCCCTCGCGGTGCAAGGTGCGCACGCTGTAGCCGGCGGCCACCATGTCCTCAAAGGACGCGATCATCTCCGGCGCATGCCCAAACTGCCTGATGCGCCCGCTGCTGGGCACGGACCGCAGCGCTTTTTCGATCTCATCCGCACCCGCTGCGGCCTTTTCTCCCAGCACGGCAAAGAGCAGTGTGGCGGGCAGCTGGTAGTCCGTCTCCAGGCGTGGCTCCAGGCAGCCTTCGGGCAAAGCCACCGTCTTCAAAATCTCGCGCGTCTTCCGCCACTGCTCTTCAATGGCCTCCTTGCGGTCCGTGAGGAGTCTGATCACGATGGTGGAGACGTTGTCCTGAGACTGCGACTGCAGTTTTTCCAGCGTGGGCAGGTGCGCCAGCGCGGCCTCCAGCTTGGCCGTCACCTCCTGCTCCATCTGCGCGGCGCTGAGAAGTGGATGCACGGTGATGAGCACCGCATCATGTGTGGGAAAGGTGGGGTCCTCCTGCTGCGGCAGGCATTGAAACGACAGCCAGCCCCACACCAGCACGGCAGTCATCGCCAGCCAGCCGAGCAGCCGATGCTCCACGAAAAAACGCGTGATGATGGCATTGGCGGGAGCAGGTGTGGAAGACGAATCCATGCGGGGCTGGGGCTGCGTCAGTTTTCGTCTCGTCTGGGCGGCTGTGCAATGACGCACGTTGCCCTCTCGTAGGAGTGCATTCATACTGCAGCACATGATCCGGCCCCACACGCCGCCAGAAACTCCCGCCGACAAGCCCGCCCGCAGCGGCGAGGCGGCTGGTGCGTGGGCGTCTCCCTGGGAGCTGGATCTGGAGTGGATGGATGCCCCGCCGGGAAAGAGAATCCGACGCGAGGAACCGAAACAGGCCCCGCCGCCAGCGTCGGCGCGTCAGTATCAGCCCCCTTCATCCCCGCCTGTGCAAAAACCGTCCGCCCCTTTGGAGGTGGAAAAAAAGCCGTCCACGCCTCTTCAGGCTCCGCCTTCACGGCTGGTGAAAAGGAAGAAGCCCGCCTCTTCCAGCGAGAGCGAGGCCTCCTGGCCCACGCTCATCATTCTCAGCATGGGGTTGCTGGCCTTTGTCTTCATCATCTGGCTCTACGTGGACGACCAGGCCCCTGGTCTGGACACGGACCTGCTGACGAACCGTCCTGTCGATCAGGCAGTGGCCATTCAAACTCCGGACAAGCTGCGCAAGTTCCTGGGTTCTTTGGTTCCTTTTGATGACAGTCAGAACCGAGGGCGTCCGCCCTGGCTGTGGGATACGCCTTCTCTCTCGCGTGTGGTGCAGGCCAACGGCCTGGCGCTCGAAAACCTGCGCGACCTGCTGGAAGACGCTGACTGGCATCCCGCGCACGCGGCCTGGCATGCGGCCGATCCCTGTGCCGATCCGCGCTGGCGTCAGGTCATGGTGCTCAAGCAGGCTGAGGCCGCCTACCTCTCCCGCCGCATGCAGGAGGAGGCCGCCTTCACCGCTGCGATCGATCTCGCCGAGCTCGGCTGGCGGCTGGAGCAGCTCTGGGCCTGGCCCTCCTGCTATCAGCAGGCGCTGGAGGCGCAGAGGCTGGCTGCGCAGACCATGGCCGATCTGCTGCGTCAGACCCGGCTGCCTGAGTCCACGCTGCGTCAGTTTCAGCGTCAGTTCAGCGTGTGCCAGCCCACACCGGAAATGCTGGTGGGTGCCATGAGCGCCTTTTACGTGCATGAGAAGAAGCTCATCCTCGGGTCCAGGAGCGGGGAGAATCTGGACGCCATGCCCGGCGGCGTGCAGCTGCGCCGTCCCGGGCGGCTTTTCTTCAAGCCGTATGAAACCCTGCAGCATTTCGCCACAGCCTTCCGGCAGATCAAATCGGAGGTGCTTTCACCTCTCGCGCTTACCTCCGAGGTTCGGCTCAAGGAGTCCATCTCCAGTGAGGCCTCCTACCAGCCCAATTCCGCCGGTTTGGCCTACTACCATCAGCGCATGCGGCTTTACACCTCCATGCCTGCCGAGTTTGGTCTGGCTCGCACGCGTGCCAGCCTGATCATCGCCCTGTTTGCGGTGCGGCGTTGCATCGCCGAAAAGAAATCGGTGCCTTCGAGCCTCGAAGAGCTGCGCACCTTCAACTTCCTGCTCGATCTTCCCACAGATCCCTACTGCGGTGCTCCGCTGCAGTACAGCCGCACCAGCGGCCTCATCTGGTCAGTGGGCAGAGATCTCAAGTCCGCCAGCGGCTCGCCTACCGAACCTCCCATGAGCAACGTCATGGAGCCCACAGTGGAAGTCGGCATCGCCATGGCGGCGGTGGCAAAGTGATCACTTCCACCGCATGCACCGAAACGGATGGTCATCGATCATGTTGGCCTGCACTCCACCGAGCCGGTCGGCGTGGTAAAACTGGACGCCGACGTAGTGGTAGATGGGGATGATGACGCAGTCATCGGTGACGAGGAGTTTCTCAGCCTGCTGGAAGAGGGTGTTGCGGCGCGTTTGATCGGGTTCACGTGCCGCTGCGGCGATGAGTTCGTCGTACTGCGGGCTGGCCCAGCCGGTGCGGTTGTTGCCGTTGGTGGAGAGAAACATCTCCAGAAAGGTGCCGGGGTCGTTGTAGTCGCCCACCCAGCTGCTGCGGCAGAGGTGGTAGTTTTTCTCCTTCATGGAGTCGAGGTAGATCTTCCACTCCTGCTTGGCCAGATCCACGCTCACGCCGAGGTGCTGCTGCCACATGGCCTGGAGCTCGACCGCGATGTTGCGTTCCAAGGTCTTGGGGAAATAGAGATGCTCCACGCGGGGGAAGCCTTTGCCGCCGGGGTAGCCCGCCTCCGCCAGAAGCTGGCGCGCACGTTCGGGATCAAACTCCGGCCCGGGCGGGGGCTGGTAGTTCTGCCCGGCTCCAGGGGGCGTCAGGCTGAAGGCATTGCGCTCGCCGAGCTGGGTGATTTTTTCGGTGATGCGTTTGCGGTCGATGGCGAGTGAGAAAGCGAGGCGGATCTTGGGATTGTCAAAGGGGGGGCGGGTGACGTTGAATCGGGTGAAAAAGCTGCCGAGGAAGGGGCCGGTGTGGAAATAGGGCTGCTGCTTGAGTTTGGCGGTGAGGGAGGTGGGCACCATGCCCTTGTCCATGATGAGGTCTGCCTGGCCGGTGAGGAAGTAGTTGATCGCTGTGTTCGGCTCCGAGATGGGCAGGATTTCAATGGTCTTCAGCGGCACGTTGGCGGCGTCCCAGTAGCGCTCATTGCGGCGCAGGACGATGCGGTCGTCCAGCAACCATTCTTCAAGAACGTAGGCGCCGTTGCCAATGAGCGCACCGGGTTTGATCCAGGCGGTGCCGAGCTTTTCAGTGATGTGTCGCGGCACAGGGGCAAAGGGGGTGATGGCGCAGAGGTCGATGAAGTACGGCGTGGGGTTTTCCAGCACCACGCGGAGGGTGAGGTCATCGAGTGCGGCCACGCCGACCTGAGCGAAGTCTTTGAGCATGCCCTCGTTGAATGCCTGCGCGTTTTTGATGACGTAGAGCTGGCTGGCGTAGTCCGCACCAAAGTCCGGCGAGAGGATGCGCTGCCAGGAATAGAGGAAGTCCTGCGTGGTGAGCGGCGTGCCGTCGCTCCACAGGGTGCCGGGGCGCAGGTGAAAGGTGTAGGTCTTGCGGTCTGGAGTCACCTCCCAGCGCTCGGCAAGACCGGGCTGCGGTCTGCCCGCTTCATCGATGCGGCACAGCCCCTCAAACAAAGCGGAGGCCACGCGCATGCCGACTTGATCGGTGACGACGTGGGGATCGATGCTTTCGGGCTCCGCACCGTTGATGAAGACGAGGTCTGCGCGTGGGCGTGATTTGCCGCAGGAGACGAAAGCGAGCAGAAGTGCGGCGGCGAAGGCGAGGCGGGACACGAGGAAAGGCTAGCACACGGTTGCGTGGGGCCGCAGTGGAAAGATGATGCTCATACCATGGCCAGCAATTCCTTCAGGCCGTCTAGCACTTTGCGCTCATCTGCACTGATCTTTGAACCCAGGCCGAGAAAGCCGCCTTCGGCTTCCGCTGTTTTTTCGGCAATGGTCGTTGCAATCTGTTTGTACGCTTGGAGATCCTGCGTTGAGAGGCGCAGAGCAATGAGTTCCAACGCATCGAAGACATACTGTGGTCTTGGAACTGTGCCGGAAAGAACAATGGGCAAAAGTTTGTCAAAGTTGTCGCTAATGCGTGCTGCGGCCTGAACTGCCGGACCGAGATCAGCCGCCCCGGTCAGGACTTCAATGATGTCGGCGAACGCCTTGATTTCTTTGTCGCCTACTTTTCCATCCGCAGTGGCCACGAGGACAAAGGTGGCCACAAGACCCAGGCTGAGGACGTCCCATTCCTCTTCCGTCAGTTCGGAGTCTTCCTCCGGAACCGGTTCGCCGTGCATGATGGCGGTGATCTTGGTCAGCATCTCGGAGACCATAGGCGGTGCGCCTGGTGTCATGAAGACTGCACCGAGGCTGTCAAAGAACTGCAAGAAAACCGTCTGCTCTTCGTCACTGAGCTTTTCCTTCATCAGGGCATAGCCCTGTTCAAAGACCGGGCGGGAGGACTGCGTGTACTGCACTTCAACCTGCACCAGCATGAACAGTTGGTCGAGGTAACGAATCAACGCATGCACGCAGCAGTTTTGGTTCTCTGAGGCATAGCCGGCCAGGAGCCAGTGTTTTACCGCCTCGTCATGTTCAGGCCGCGGCGAACCGTGGGAGCCTCCAAGGGTTGCATGGAGGGTGCCAAAGACGGCGGCCAGTTGGCGCAACTCCTCCTCGCTGAATCTTTGCAAGGCAGGATCGCTGCCAGGCCAGTAGTCCAAGATGACCAGGTCGTCCGTGAAGCGTTTGCTGAGCCTGTCATAGCCTGGCATGCCCAGAGCCGGGGCGAGTGTCTGGGCCACTTCAACGGCCGCTGCCGAAGGATGACCGGCATCGTCACGCGTGGCCGCCATCGCCACTCTGGCAAGCTGGGCACGGAAGCGCATGCTTTCATCCTGCGGCAGCTCCATCAGGAGGGGGCGGATGGCCATGAGCAAAGGACGAGTGTCAGTGTTTTGGTAGACCTCGTCATAAAGACGACGCCAATTGGCCCTCAGATGGTTCAGGGTGTCAGTATAAGCACAAACGCGGGCATTGGGCCCGGCGGCCTCTGCAACAAGCCCCATGAAGCGCTGACGGTCGGTGTCGGTAATCTCCGGTTTGGCGCAGGCAATGGCGAGGTGAACAAGAACGGGGGCTTTGGCAAGTGTATCGTAATCAATCTGAGGCATGACGAAAATTCTTATGCAACACCCCACGGTGGGCCGTCGAGAAAAATCGGCATACAAACGCAAAGCTGCTCAAATGCGTGCGACACTGCAATGAACCGCCTTCCCACAGCGTTCCCAACGTCCCTCCTTTTTCCCTGCCCATGCGCATCCTCTGCCTTTTCTCCCTCCTGGCCGTTTCCGCCCGTGCGGAACTGAAACTCCCCGCCGTCATCGGCGACAACATGGTGCTGCAGCAAAAGCAGGCCAACCCGCTCTGGGGCTGGGACGCTCCGGGCACGGAGGTGACGGTGACCTTTGCTGGACAGACCAAGACCGCCAAGGCGGGTGCTGATGGCAAGTGGACTGTGAAGCTGGACGCCGTGCCCGCCAATGCACAGCCGGCCACCATCTCCATCAAGGGCAGCAGCTCCAAGGAGTTGAAAAACGTGCTCGTCGGTGAGGTGTGGGTCTGCTCCGGCCAGTCCAACATGGGCTTCAACCTCAACAGCACCTGGGATGCAGATCTGGACATCGCGCAGGCCAAGGACGCGCAGCTCCGCCTCATCTCCGTGCCGCAGGTCGGCACGCAGGAGATTCAGAATGACTTCAAGGGCCAGTGGGAGGAGTGCACCCCCACCACGGCGGCGCAGTTCACCGCTGTGGGTTATCACTTCGGCCGCGTGCTGCGCGAGATGCTCGGCGTGCCCGTGGGCCTCATCGACAATGCCTGGGGCGGCAGCGCCTGCGAGGCCTGGGTGAAGCGCGATGTGCTGGAAAAAGACCCGCGCTTTGCCTCCATCATCGCCCGCTGGAAGCAGACGGAGTCCACGTTCACTCAAGAGGCCTTTGATAAGCAGGTGGCCGAAAACAAGACGAAGGTGGCCGAATGGGTCAAGGCACGCAACGAAGCCGCCAAGGCCGGCAAATACTTTACCGCCCAGGCTCCCCGCCCGCCGCAGAACCCGATGACCGGCCAGCACCGCCCCGGCAACTTGTATGCGGGTGTGCTCCATCCCACCATCGGCTACGGCATCAAAGGCGCGATCTGGTACCAGGGCGAATCCAATGCCAGCCGCGCCAAGGAATACCGCGATCTCTTCCCCTTCATGATCGAGCATTGGCGCAAGGAGTGGAAGCAGGGAGACTTCCCCTTCTACTGGGTGCAGCTGGCCGACTTTAAAGCCTACCAGACCGAGCCCGTGGAAAGCGACTGGGCTGAGCTGCGCGAGGCGCAGACCCTCACCATCCGCAAGCTGCCCCACACCGGCCAGTGCGTCATCACCGACCTGGGCGAAGCCAACGACATCCATCCCAAAAACAAGCGCGACGTGGCCGAGCGCCTCGCCCGCTGGGCGCTGGTGCAGGACTACGGTCAGAAGCTCGTGTACCGCAGCCCTGAGCTGAAGGACGCCAAGTTTGAAGGCGGCAAAGCACTTCTCACCTTTGACTACGCCCCGCAGGGCCTGCGCACCGTGGATACCGATGACGTCAAAGGCTTCGCCATCTGCGGCGAAGACAAGAAATGGGTCTGGGCCAAGGCCAGCATCATCGGCGGTTCCAAAAAAGGCACCAACCAGATCGAAGTCAGCGCCGACGGCATCGCCAAGCCCGTGGCCGTGCGCTACGCCTGGGCCGACAATCCCATCTGCAACGTCTTCTCCGCCGAAGGCCTGCCTGTCACGCCCTTCCGTACCGATGACTTCCCCATGATCACCGACCCGGCCAATCCAAACAGCGCCGAGGCTCAGAACGCCAAGCGTGCGGAAGAGCTAAAGAAGCTGATGGAGGCAAAAAAAGCCAACGAGGCCAAAAAGAAGGCCAAGGCCGCGAAGTAGGACCTGTGCCGATGGCGATTATTTCATCTGCAAACTTGTGTTAGAAGCGGCGGACTGCGTATGTTGGTGACTTCACGTCACCCGCATGAACATCCGCCCGCTTCTGTTCGTCCCCGCTCTGGTTCTGCTGCCCGCCGCCCTCAGTGCGCAATCCGCCCCCCCCTCCCCCACGGCGAACCAGGCGATCGACACCTCCTCCTCGGCATGGGAGGGCATCGTCAACATCGATGTCTCAGTGCTCATGCCAGACTACCGCGAGCCCTGGAATGCCGGCCAGCCCAGCGGCGGCAGCGGCACCGGCTTCCTCATCGGGAAAAACCGCTTCCTGACCAATGCGCACGTCGTCAGCAACGCCACGCGCATCCTCATCCGCACCACGAACGATCCCGAGCCGCACGCAGCCAAGATCGTCCACATCGCGCATGACTGCGACCTCGCGCTGGTCGAGGCCGAAGACGCCAGCCATTTTGAGAAGCTCAAGCCGCTGGACTTTGGCAGCATCCCTCAGCTGAACACCGAGGTGATCGCCATCGGCTACCCCATCGGTGGAGACCGCATTTCCGTCACTCGCGGGGTCATCTCCCGCATCGACTTCCGCCCCTACAGCCACACCAGCGTGGACTCCCACCTCGCCATCCAGGTGGATGCCGCGATCAATCCCGGCAACTCCGGCGGCCCCGTGATGCAGTCCGGCAAGGTCGTCGGCGTGGCCTTCCAGGGCTTCAGCGGCCGCGTGGCGCAGAATGTCGGCTACATGATCCCCGTGCCGGTGATCAAGCGCTTCCTCAAGGACATCGAAGACGGCCGCTATGACCACTATGTGGACCTCGCCGCCAGCGACTTCCCCATCGAAAACCCCGCGCAGGCCAAGGCCCTCGGCATCAATGGCGACGGCGTGGGCGTTCTGGTGGGAGATGTGGAGCCTCAGGGCAGCGTGGCCGAGATCCTTAAAATCGGCGACGTCATCCTCAGCATCGATGACAATCCCGTGATGAACAACGGCCTCGTCCGCTTCGAAGGCGAGCTGATGGACATGAATGAAATCGTGGAGCGCAAGTTTGCCGGAGACACCATCAAGGTGAAGTACCTGCACGAAGGCAAAAAGCAGGAGGCCACGGTGACTTTGAAGCGCTTTGACCCCTATGTGCGTCTCGGGGCGCAGTACAACCAGCGCCCGCGCTACATCGTGAACGCCGGACTCGTCTTCCAGCCGCTGGACCGCAACCTCGTGGACGCCCACCAGATCCGCGATGACACGGTGAGCTATGTTTTCGACAACTTCCTCACCGACAAGCTCTACGTCGAGCGCCCGGAGCCCGTGGTGCTCACCAATGTGCTGCCCGATGAGGTGAACACCTGGATCACCCCCTACGCTCACAGCATCGTGGATGAGATCAATGGCGTGAAGATCCGCTCTCTGAAGGATGTGCAGACTGCCCTGGCCAAAAAGGAAAAGCCCTTCATCGAAATCTCTCTGCTGGAGAAAAACCGCCCGCTCGTGCTCAAGCGCGAGCTCGCCGAGGCCGCCCACAAGCGCATCATGCAGAACTACAACATCCAGGAGGACTCCTACCTCGGAGACGAATAACCGCTCCGCCTTCCGAACCTTCCAGCCTCGACGCCTCCATGAAGCTCTCCCAGTTTTTCCCCCTCTTCCTTCTCGCCGTCAGTGCAGGCGCACTGTCCGCACAGACTCCCTCGCCCGATGCTCCGAAAAAGAAGCGCGCCGCTGCGCCAGCTGAAAACGGCGCGGCACCGCAGCAGGTGGTGCAGAGCAATTCCCTGGTGAAGGTGAACGCCACCTCCCAGCCCTACAGCCTTCATCTGCCCTGGCAGAAGGAGTCCCCCTCCGGCCGGCGTGGTCTCGGCGTGGTGCTGGCGGGCAGTCGCGTCCTCGTCACCGGCCAGATGGTGGCCAATGCCACCTACATCGAGCTGGAGCTGCCTGAGAACGGGCAGAAGGTCCCTGCCAAGGTCGTGGCGGTGGACTATGAGGCCAATCTGGCTCTGCTGGAGTCTCCTGCTTCGGACAAGCAGAAGGCCTTCTTCTCCGGACTCAAGCCCATGGCCGTGGACAGCGGCAGCCGCATCGAGGACAAGGTGGACATCCTGCAGGCCGGCCGTGTGGGCGAGCTGATCAAAAGCCCGCTCGTCATCAGCAAGGTGCTCACCCGCCGCTACAATGTCGAAGGCTCCGGCTTCCTCGTCTATGAGGCCAACAACATCGTCCGCAGCGAGGCCAACAGCTTCACCCTCCCCGTGGTCAAAGGCGGCAAGCTCGTCGGCCTGCTGCTCAGCTACGACTCCAAAAACCAGGTCACCACCATCCTGCCCGCGCCCATCATCGAGCACTTCCTCAAAGACGTGGCCGATGGCAGCTACGAGGGCTTTCCCAGCCTCGGCATGGAGATGCAGTCCACCATGGACGAGCAGTTCCGCGAGTTTCTGGGGCTCAAGCCGGATGCCCCCGGCGTGCTCGTCAGTGCGGTCATGAAAGGCGGCTCCGCCGACAAGGCAGGCATGAAAAAAGGAGACATCCTCGTGGCTATCAATGGCTTCTCCATCGACTCCCGCGGCGACTACAAAGACCCCCAGTTCGGCCCCCTGAGCTCCAGCCACCTCGTGCGCGGCCGCGCCTACGTGGGGGACAAGGTCGAGATCAAGGTCATCCGCGAGGGCAAGGAGGTCGTGCTCAAAAGCGAACTCGCCCGCCGCAAGCCGGAAGATTTCCTCGTGCTCCCCTATCTCTTCGACAAAGGCCCCCGCTACGTGCTCATGGGCGGCCTGCTCTTCCAGGAGCTCTCACGCCCCTATCTCGATGCTTTTGGCGATGAGCAGCGCGGCGGTGCCATCCTGCGCCTGGCTCACATCGCCACGCACCCGGACAAGTATGAGGAGGAGGGCCGTCGCAAGCTCGTCTTCCTCAGCCTCGTGCTGCCCACCCCCAGCGCCCAGGGCTACGACAAGCTCGGCGGCCAGGTCATCAACAAGGTGAACGGCCAGACCATCAAGGATCTCAACGACCTCGCCGACGCCTTCAAAAACAACAAAGGCACCGTGCACGTCATCGAGCTCAATGACTTCCCGCACATCTTGTATCTCGACGGCTTCAATGCCGAGCGCGACAACATGCGCCTCCTCGGCGGCGCCTACCGCATCGGCAGCCTGAAGCGGCTGGAGTAGCGCGGCTGATCGGAATTAGGGCAGCAGCTTTTCGAGTTCCTGGCGCTCTTTTTCGTCCAGAATGTTCTCGTCTTTTGACTCGGCCAGCTGCTTGCGCGCCTCTTCGTTTTTGCCGCCCATCATGAGAAAGAGGATGTGATCGCGCACGAAGAGCTTGAGGTCTGGGTCGTCGGGGCTGGGGTTGTGCTTTTCCACCAGGGATTCGATCTTGTGGAAATAGATGGCCGCCTTCTTTTGCGCAGCCTTGGACTGGCTCTCCCGCAGAAGGGTCACCGCTTTCTGATTGAGCAGTCCCAGATCCTCCGGGTGTTCCCGGAGACAGGTGTCCAAAAGGCGGTGTGCGGAAGTCCACTCATGCACTTTGGCTGCTGCAGCCGCGCAGGTTCGGCGGGTTTGCAGACTTGGCAGCAGGGCCAGTTCGGTGAATGAGAGCGCGGCAACGGCAGCCAGGTCGCTGGCCTTTGGGAAAAAGCCCATGCACAGGCCCATCAGCATGTGCTGGGTGCGCTGACGAAAGGGATCCAGATGAACGGCGCGCAGCAGCAGATCCAAATGCGAGGGCTTCTGGTTCAGCCCCAGCAGCAGGCCAAATTCCATGAGAGACGCTGCCTCAGCGGCGCGGGCCGCCCGCAGGCTGTCATCAGCATGAGCCATTTCGAGCAGCCTGCCAAAAGTTTGATGAATGATCTCCATGTGTGACTCCGCAGGCCGCCACCCTTCGGTCTTTGTGCGCATGCTGTCACCGATCAAGGACATCAGAATGATGGAGCCCGTGGTTTCGGGATCGTCGGCCGCCAGCCGCAGTGCTGTCTGCAACAGCGTATCATCGTCAAACAGCATGAACACACTCTCTATCATCATGCTGCGCAGCCTTGACTGGAACATCTCAAAGCTTTCATCCGGTCCGCGTTTTGCCGCTGCGGCCACTTCTTCACGCTGAATCCGGAGTCTGTTCCGGAGATTCACGGCATGGAGGCAGGCGCTCAAATCTCCGCGCTTTTGCGCAAGCGCGAGCAGCCGGACCATTTCGCTGTGCAGTTCCTGCATCTGGCGCTCGAAGGCCGCAGTCTCTTCTTCTGTGAGCGGCCGGTCAAACAAGGCGCGTGCCACATCTCTGGGCTTTTCCTCCAAGCGGATGCCCTGACGCAGAGCTGCGGCCTCCAGCGTTTGATCCATGCGGCGCTGGAGCAGCTCATTCAGTGCCAGGGGCTGCCCGGGGTCCAGTTTGAGTGCAGTCTGCAGCGCCGTCAGTTTTTCGCCGCTCCATTCGAGCGCCAGCCCCAGCAGCGCGTGGGCCTCCGCGTTTTTCGGCTTGCGGCTGACGAGTGCGCGTGCGGCGCCCAGAGCCCGCTGGGTGCATGTTTCCTCCTTATCCTTCCACTTCAGACGCTTTGCGGCGTCTGCCATTTCCAACCAGCGCCAGACTTCCTCGGCATCGCGGGTGCTGGCAGACTCCAGATCCTGATACCGTTGCATGTAGCCAGTGTCAGTGTCGTCAAACACAGCACCACGCACCCCGCCGATCTGGGTCTTGAAACCTGCCTGGAAGTTCATCAGCATCATCTCCTTTGCCAGCGTCTGCTGCCGGTCATCTTCATTGGCCTTGGGTGGTTCCGGAGCGGCCAGCGTTTCCTCCACGCGCTGCACCAGCCCGTCAGCTTCGGGATGCACACTTTTGTATTTCTCCTCCACCTTGGCTGCCACTTCGCGGATCAGTGCATGCACTTCCTCCTTTTTGAACGGGGACTCATCCGCCGCTTTCAGCGCTGAGGAGAGCAAGGGTAAGGCAACCGTGAAAAAAAGGGCCAGACGGCAGTTCATGCCGTGATCATCCGAAAGCCTGCCGCCTTGGCAACGCTTACTTCACCGCACCGATCAGCGTCTGCAGGCGGGACACCTGTGCCTTCAGCAGCGCGATCTCCGCCTCCATGCGTGCGCGCCAGTCAGCGTCTGCAGGCTCCTCAGTCATCGGGGCCGCCGCGGCGGGTACGGCATTTTGCGCGGCCTCTGTCGCACCAGCCACCTCGCCGCAGAAGAGATGCATGAACTGCGCCACGCGCTGCCCCGGCCCCGCAGGAATGCACTGCACCAGCGGCCCCTCATTGTAGCCGATCAGCTCCGCCAGCGCATTCTCCACGCTCAGCATCTCGGGAAACTCAAACAGGCGCTCCGTGCGCTGGCGCAGCTCTCCGGCGGTCTGGGATCCGCGCAGCAGCAGCATGCACAGCAGCGCCATGTGCTGGCGCTCCAGGCCGGGCAGCTTGCCTTTCAGATTATGCCGGTACTTCAGCGTGCGTCCGCCCACGATGTTGACCTCAAACACATAGCCGTGTGATTTTAGAGACTCCAGCGCCCGCAGTACGGTGCGCTCGTCATAGCGCACGATGGGGTCGCGGTTCGTCGTCTGGTTGCATGCGGTCACCAGCGCATTCAGCGTCATCGGGTAGTAGTCCGGCAGGGTGATCTCCTTTTCCACGAGGCAGCCCAGCACGCGGGCGGATTCCTGAGTCAGTGTAAAAAGTATGGCAGGTGTGACGGATTCTGCGGACATGAATGAATGCGAATGAATAAGTGTCCACCATTCACTCTTGTAGCCGGTGATCAACTCAGGGTATGGTTGGTTTTAAAGAAAGATGTAATTTTTTCTGAATAGTTCCCGGCATAGGGCGTCGAACTCGATGTTATGAAAACGAAACTTCTCCTCCTATGCGGCGCGCTCATCGCTGCATGCTCACTTACCTCCTGCGATATCTATGGGTATCCAGGGTACGGTTACGGATACGGTGGCTATGGCGGGTACGGCGGATACAATGGGTACGGAAGTTATGGCTACCCCTACTACAGCAGTTATGCTCCGCTGCTCGGACTTAGCACCTTCTACGGCGGCTACTCCCGCCCCTATGCCTATAACAGCAGCTACCGGAGCTACTACCCCTACCGCTCCTACAGCAGCTACGGCTACAACCGCAGTCATTATGGCTCTCCGCTCCTGAGCCATACCAACTTTGCCAACTTCGGTCGCAGCTTTGGCGGTTCTTCATACCCGACGATGCATCGCACCCTGCACGGCGACTCCATCGGCTTCAGAGGTGTTCCGTTTAGCAGTGGGCACAGCTTTGGCGGCTCCTCCTTCGGCGGTCATACTCTGCATGGCGGCGGTGGTGGCCCCTTTGGCGGTTCCTCCTTCGGTGGCGGCCACACCCTGCATGGCGGTGGCTCCTTTGGTGGTGGCTCCTTTGGCGGCGGCCATTTTGGTGGCCACGGCGGTCATCATCATTGATCCGCACGGCTGAAGACCAGCCCAGCTTTCCTAGGGCAGCGTTCAAGGTTTCTTGGGCGCTGCTTTTTTTTGCTTCACGTAGTCTGGCCACTGGATCTTCTTTCCCTCAGCTCCGGTAAACTTCCAAGCCGGCCAGATCGGAGACTCCTGCTGCACCTCGGCGTACTTGGCTTCCAGTTGCTTCCGCATCTTCGCCAGTCGTGCAGGTTCGGAGGCAGCCATGTCCTGCTTCTCTCCGATGTCCATTTTGAGATTGAAGAGCAAGAAATCCTGCAGCTTTGCCTCTTTGAAATCATGCTCGGTTCGTTCAGTGATGTCATTGCCACGAGTCGCTGCGGGCTTGACCAGCGTGGCCAGGATCTTCCAGTCGCCCACACGCATGGCCACCTTGGGTTCGCTCGTGGCGCGGTTAAAGTGCCAGTAGAGCGGGGTCTTGCGTTCCAAGGTGTGTCCCTCCAGCACCGGCAGCCAGCTGGTGCCATCGATCACCCGGTCCTGCGGCGTCTGCAGTCCGACCACGGCGCACATCGTCGGCAGGAAATCCACACCGCTGATCGGTGCATCGCTTACCGTGCCGGGCTTCGTTTTTCCCGGCCAGCGCAGGATGCCGGGAATGCGGATGCCTCCCTCCCAGATGCTGCCTTTTTTATCGCGCAGAGGCCCGGCGGAGCCATGCGGGTGCTGCGCGGTGATGGCAGGCCCGTTGTCACTGGTGAAGAGCACCAGCGTGTTCTTCCGCAGGCCGGAGTCATCCAGTTTTTTCATCAGTCGGCCAAAAGCGGCGTCCATCTGCGAGATGTTGCCATGGTGTCCGCTGTAGCTGGGATCAGCCGAAGGATAGAGCGCGGCGTACTTCGGATCTGAGGCGATGGGTTCGTGCGGCTCGTGGATGCAGACATAGGCAAAGAAGGGCTTGGTTTTGTCCCGCGCATCCAGCCAGCGCAGCGCCTCATCCACCACAAGATGCGCGGCGTAGCCTTCCAGTTTGCCCACGGCTGCGCCATTGCGCACGAAGTTGTCCGGGTTGTGGTGATTGGGGTAGGCGTTGTTGTGCGTGGAGAACCAGTGGTCAAAGCCGTGGTCATTGGGCTGCGGCTGCGTGGGTTTGTTGAACTCCCCGTTCATGTGCCACTTGCCCACGTGGCAGGTGCTGTAGCCTGCCTCCTGCAGCAGCTTTGCGATGGTGATCTCGCTCCTGCGCACGTGCACTGGTGAGTCTTCAGGAATCCAGTCCCGTACACCCACGCGCGTGGGTGTACGCCCTGTCATGAGCGCCGTGCGCGAGGGCGAGCAGTTTGGATGGGCCGCGTAGCAGGAGGTGAAGCGCAGCCCCTCGGCGGCGAATTTGTCGAGGTTGGGCGTGAACACGTCCTTGGCTCCATAGCACCCCAGATCGCCGTAGCCCAGGTCGTCATCCAGCACGAGCAGGATGTTGGGGCGAGCAGCGAACGCGACCGAGGTGAAGGCCAGCGCGAGTAACGGAAGCAGCATTTTCATGCTGCCTGAACGAGATCATAAGCCCGCTTGTTCCAGCGAAAGCATCCTCCACTCCCCCTCAGCCAGATCTCCCAGCTCATACGGGCCAAAGCGCTCCCGGTGCAGCTTCTCCACATGCCAGCCCTGGCTGGCAAACATTCGCCGCACCTGATGGTAGCGCCCTTCCGTGATCGTAAGCCGCGCGTTGAGATCCGAAACAACCTCCAGCTTCGCAGGCAGGCAGGGCTTTTCCTCTCCGCGCAGCATGAGGTCTCCTTTGGCAAAAACCTCCATCAGCGCCGGATCGAGCGGCTTGTCCACCTCCACAAAGTAAGTCTTCTCGATCTCCGACTTTGGCGAAGTGTAGCGATGCACGAGGCTGCCAATGTCAGACACCAGCAGCAGGCCGCTCGTGTCTTTGTCCAGACGGCCCACGCTCGTCACCACCGGGTTGCGGTCCGGCCAGTGGGAGGGAAGGAGTTCGTAGATGTTCGGGCCTTCGTCGGCGCTGTGCGTGCAGGCATAGCCCACAGGCTTGTGAAGCATCGCCAGCAGCCCGTCGGGCGCTTCAAGAGGCTGGTCATCCACGGTGATCTGCGCGGCGTCCACGCGCTGGTCAGAGCGCTTCACCACCACGCCACCCAGCTTCACCCGCCCGTCTTTGACAAACGCCATCGCCTCCCGGCGTGAGCAGTAACCGAGAGAGGAGAGAAGCTGGTCAAGGCGGCGCATAGGTGGGGGCGGAGCGGCACGGATGCTCGTCGCTCGGAGTAGGAAGTCATGCGGGAAATGCGAGCATATACATCCGCTGAAGGAACCAAAGGTCGATGAATCGGAATGCCTGACACGCAGGCAGACGCGCGCGTATCTGTCCTTCACCCGATCACATTCTCTCCACGGTTCTCCTTCTGGTGAATCGTCACCGGCCAGCCGGGAAACTGGTTGCCGGGCTGGCCGTCCGTGGCGTCGATGAGAAAGCGGAAGGATTCGATGAAGTAAGTCTTCTTCTCCGTGTCGAAGGTGATGAAGCCAAAGCCGCTGCCCTTCTCGTGCGCCTTGTCGTAGCGGTTCGGCGCCTTGCCCACTTCGGGGTTGCCCACGGCGTACACGTAGGCCTTGTTGCCCAGGCCGTCGATGAATTCGCCCGTGTCTGGCAGGCCATGCTTGGGGCGGTTCTCATGCGGCATCTTGAGTTCATCCGGCCGCCACCAGCGCGGATACCCGGCGGAGATCGCAGGTGTGCAGAAGGACCAGTTGCTGTCGCGCTGCTTCTCCACGCCGTACTGCGTCAGCGTAGTGAGATGCTGGTCGCCATTGATGTGCAGCGCCATGGAGGCGCGCAGGATTTCCACAGCGCGATTGCGCGGCGTTTGCGGCCAGCCGCCGGAGTCGAGATCGGCCTTCAGGTAGCCGTCCGGCCCGCCGTGGTGGGTCGCCACATTGGCAAACACCGTCTGGCTGAGCACGGCCTTCAGCGTGTGCCCGCGCCAGTCCCGTGCCCATTTTTTGAGAAACTCCTCCTGCCGCTCTCCCAGCAGCACCAGGCCTGGCTTATCGAGTTTCGAAGTGTCAAAGTTGGGATCAGGAACGTGATCCGCACGGCCAGCGCCAGTCTCCACATGCTCTGGGCCGCTCTTCCACTGACGGTCGGCGATGATGGCAAAGCTCACGCCGCCATAGACCATGTCGCCGTAGTAGACGCTGATGTCCTGCAGCACCGGCTTGGGATCATATGCATCAGGATGATGCGCCACATTTGTCTTGTGCACCGCATTGACCATGCGCGCGGGCTCGATGTACCCGCCCTTGGAGGAGGCGCCTGTGTCGCCCACGTCCATCTTCTTGCCGCCCTCGCCCCAGATGTTCCCCTGAAAGACATCGTGATCGTCCGGCAGGCAGAGCGTGGGTGCATTGCGCATCACTTCGCGGAAGGCCCAGCCATGCTGGTAAAACTTGCGCAGGTAGTTCAGGATGGCCGGCTCCGCAGGCTCGCGGATGATGCCAAAGCCGCCGTGGTTCTCATAGATCTGATCCCCGGAAAAAAAGACGAGATCGGGATCGAGCTTGATGAGATTCTCCGCCACGGGTGCGTAGGGGAAGCCGTAGTCGTTCTGGCAGGTCAACGCCGCCATGCGCAGCGGTCTGCCTTCGGGGTTTGCCTTGATGGTGCCCGCCCACTCATGCGGCGTCTCGCTGCCGTCAGTATGCTTCTCACGATACACCACCTTGTAGGGCGTGGCCTTTTTGGCATCCCATTTGGGAATGCGGAAGGTCGCCACCCAGGCATCCAGGTCCAGCTTCGCTTCGCCAAGAGACTTCCACTCGCCACCCTTCTTCACCAGCAGCTCGACCACCTGGTTGTCCTTTGCTCCCATCGGGCCCGTGAGCGCGCTGAGCTTCATCACAAAGCCCTCGTCGGTGCGCGAATCGCTCAGAGAATACATGGACCACAGCAGCGGGCCAAACTGGTTGCCTGGTGTCACGGTGAAGGCATTGCCTTCCATCGTCCAGTTTTGAAAACGGTAGCGTCCTGCGCCTGGCGCGCCTGCCTTGGCCTTGTTCGCATTCTTCTTTGCGCCCGCCACCGCACCGGCGGCGAAGTTGTTGGCGATGGACACATTGCCCAGGATCTCGTCTGCGCGGAATGTGTCGGTAACCGTGTCTAGCAGCGCTCCGGAGTCCACGGCGTACGCGCTCAGCGTCAAAATGCTCTTGTCGAGTTCCGTTGCTCCTTTCAGCGTCAGCCGCACCTGCTTCAAAGCACTGCCGTCTTTCACAGGCACAGTCTTTGGACCGAGCACGAGCTGATCTCCCTGCCATCCGGCGTTGATGCCCTTCTGCACAAAGCAGTTGCTGCGATGCTCCTTGATCTCGCTGCGCAGGCCGATGCGAAAGCCCGCGCCGCCGTCCGCCTTGCCAGTCTCCAGCCGCGTCAATGTCACGCTCATGGTGAAACCGCCACCTTGTGTCAGCTGATGTGTCAGCGAATGCACGCTGCGTCCACCCGCCATGCTCAGACACTCAGCGCCGCCCTCGCTCACGCGCCAGTCCTCCATCGGATTCGCCCAGAACTCCCCGCCCAAAAACACGCGGTCATGCGTTTTCGCCCAGACATCTGTTGCGGCGTCGGTCTTGGCTGGCGCGGCGGTGGCCCTTTCACGGGAACCGAGGCCCATGAGTGTGCCTGCCGTCATCAGCTTCAGTCCGGTGCGTCGGGAAATCTTTCGTTTCATGGCGCGATGGAACGTTGGCGATCAGGTGCGCCCATCACATAATTTGCTTTTTCCAGGTTCAAACCATCATGCCTTGAAGAAGATCTGCCGGCGATAAAGCGCATAGAGAAAAAGCCACACCAGCAGCAGGCCGCCGGTGCTTTCCATCACGCCATGCCATTTTGGGTCCAGCGGCTGATAGAGGCCGCTGAAGAGCAGCTTGGAAGTGTGGCCAAAATCCACGAAGTGGTACACCATGTAGATCGTGAGGCTGTTCATGCCCACGACCACCAGCGGAAAGGCCCAGCGCTTGAAGTTCAGGAGGTCGATGATGCCGTAAAACACCGCCAGCAGCGTGAAAGAGATGCCGGTCGTCACCAGGATAAAGGAGCTCGTCCACATCCGCTTGGCGATGGGGAAATGCACGCTCCAAAGCAGGCCGAGGGCGAGACACACCGCCCCCGCGAACACCAGCTGGCGAAACTTTGCCGATGGCTTGCTCGTGTGGCTCTGGAGCAGCTCCCCGGCGAAGACACCGAAGATCGTCAGGCACATGGCGGGAAACTGCGTGAGCAGGCCAAGCTCATCGTAGGTGACCTGCAGCAAACGGCCGGGAAGAAACGTGCGGTCAAACCATCCCACGAGATTGCCCTCAAAGGTCAGATTTCCCGCACCAAAGCCGGGCACCGGAACAAGGAAGAGCGTGGCGTAGTAAGCCAGCAGAATGCCTGCCGCCACGCAGAGGCGCTTGGTGGAGTTCAGGTTCAGATACAGCACCACGCTCACAAAACCCGCCAGACCTATGCGTCCCAGCACACTGCCCAAGCGCATCTGGTGCGGGTCAAAGAACGGGATGGGCGCGTTTTTGTCCAGAAAGCCCAGCGCGGCGAGGATGAGCAGGCGTAGGAAGGCCTTCTGATACAGCTCGCCTTTAGGCGTGCCCTGCGCCACAGCCTTGGCCAGCGAAAACGGAATCGACACCCCCGCGAGAAAGAGGAAGAGCGGAAAGATGCAGTCGTAAAAGGTAAAGCCAAACCACGCCGGATGCGTGAACTGCCCTGCCACCGCATCCACCCATGCCAGCCCTGTTTTCCCCTGCAGCTGATGGATCACCTGCCCCGCTCCAGCGATCATGAGCATGTCAAAACCGCGCAAGGCGTCGATGGAGACGAGCCGGATTTTTTGCGCAGTAGCAAACATGGCAGTGCACCAATCAGGAGTTACTTGGCAAACTCAACCACAGTGCTCACCATCGCATCGCGCTCATCGGTCACGCCGATGTACCACGTGTTGGCCTCGGCGGGTGGTTTGGGCGCGGTGATGGTGCTGCCCTGGATTGTGGCGGGGATGGACTTCCACTCGCGTTTCGAGCGCAGGCCCGTGTCCGTGGTATAGTTCAGCTCAGCCTTCTTCAGCGGGACCTTGCTCTCGCAGCTCACCGTGACCTTGTCACCTGAGACCACAGGTGCAGCCGGATTCGGCAGCGGATCTCCGCCCCGGCACTTCGAATCAATAAAGATCCCGATCTCCTTCGGTGCCCATCCAGGCGGATGTCCATGCGGCATCTTCACCTGGATGCGGATGTGCTTCTCTCCGGGCACTACGTTGTAGCTCTTCATGTAGCTGTCCAACACGTAGTGCACGTCGTTCGTCCCGTTCACAAAGAGCATGGGCACGCGGCAGCGGGGCAGCAGGCTGCCGGGGTCGTATTCCTTCACCCACAGCGCACGGTGCTCGGGGTCCAGCTTGTCGATGCTGGGCTTCTGCACGGACTCGCCCTCATGGAGGAAGCCGCAGCCATAGACAGGCACGGCGGCCTTGAAGCGGTCATCCAGCGAAGCCACGAGGCAGGTCGTGTAGCCGCCCCAGCTGATGCCTGTCACCGCTGTGTGCTCTGCGTCCACCTCCGCAAAGCTGCGCAGCAGCGAGTGCGCACGCATCACGCTGGCAGCAGCGTGAAAGGGCCAGTCATCGCTCGTGTCCGGTGTCAAGATGCAGTCAAATTTTTCCGGATGCCCATGCGGCGGGCCGCCATTGGCCAGACGCTTGCGTTCGCCACGATGCCCGTTGCCGATCGCCATGCCGGTCTTGGGATCAAACTCCGCTTCCGGCGGCCGTGAGCCGTTCAGATCCATCGCAATGGCCGCGTAGCCGCGCTTGGCCCAGAGATGCACCCAGTCTGCAAAGGCTGTGCCGCCACCACCGTGGATCAGTACCACGCCTGGAAACTTTGCGCCCGGCTTCGCCTCCCCCAGCGTGATCGGCGAGGCATAAAAGGCAAAAACTTCTGTTTCCTTGCCCTGGTATTTCTCTCCCGCGTAGGTCAGCGAATGGATCGGCTGGTCCTGCCTCACCCACTTCATGGCGGGCACGTTGCTTTTGAGCGCATCCAGATCCCAGGGGCCGACTTTTTCGGCATGCAGGGAAGTGGCAAAACAGAGAATGGTGGAGAAGAAAGCAAACCTCATGACGGGTGATCAAACGCTCTGACAGGTCGCGATTCACCCTCTTTTTCATCAAAAACGAAACCGCCGCAGCGAGCGACTCCTGGCACTCACTGCGGCGGCATTTGGGTCAACGAGAGATGGACCGCTCTCAGCTGGCCTTCTTCGGACGGCCAAGCACATCGTCCTTGGTCGTGAGTGCGACTGCCACGACCTGGTCAATGAGATCCTGGCTAATTTTGAGATCCTTCAGGGTGCTCACAAGGTTTTCTGCGATGGCGTTGAAATGCTCCTCGGTCAGGCCCATGCCGTCGTGAGCTTTGCGCATGTCCTTGCCGGTCCAGGGCAGCGGGCCGCCGAAGGCAGCGCTGAGAAATTCCTTCTGCTTCCGGCGCTGCTTGTCCATGCTCACATCATCAAAGAAGTGCTTCACACGGTCATCGGCCAGCACCTTCACATAGAAGGCGTCAATCGCGGCGTCCATGGCGGCTTTGCCACCCAGCTTCTGGTACAGGCTGTCTTCCCGAGCCTTCAGCCACTTGGCTTTGCACTCTTCTTTCGCAAACGACCACTTGCGGCCTTCATAGCTGGCGGTGATTGCAGGATCGGCAGGCTTGCCGCTGATCGGGCAGATCGTGTTGGTGGCTGCTTCTGTGGCCACAGCTGCGGGATCGACGGCAAGTGCGGCGGCGTTGACCAGCAGAGTCATGACAGCGGTGATGGTGGCGATAGTTGAGAGGATGAGTTTCATGGTTGGATTGGACCATCTAATAAGTTGCATCGGAAATGCATCAATGCGCCGATCCTGTGCAGAGATGCGCTTTTATTGCGCACAGGCCGCCACGCCAATTTCTGCACACGACGTCACAGAAAGAGGAGAGCGACATGGCCGGTTAATGTTGCATGGTGGATGCATGTTTGAGACCAAGCCTGACATCACCGGCTGCGCCGAAATAGAAACACTGGTGAACACCTTCTATGACCGCGTGCGCACCGACGAGGTGCTGGGCTTCATCTTCAACGAGGTCGCTCACACTAACTGGACCACTCACCTGCCGAAAATGTACGCCTTCTGGGAGACGGTGCTCTTCCGCACCGGCGGCTTCACGGGCAATCCACTCGCGGCACATGCCAAACTCGTGCCGCTGACGGACATGGGCCGCGACAAGTTTGACCACTGGCTGCAGCTCTTCCGCCGCACGGTGGACGATCTCTTTGCCGGAGAACGTGCCGAGCACATCAAAAACTGTGCGGCTGACATGGCGAACGTCATCTACTCCCGCATCAATGGTGTTCCGGATCCCCGGTTCGATCCCGCAAACCTCACCCCGGAACAACTCGCGCGTTACTCACGTTATCAGCAGCCAGCCGCATGAGCCAGTTTCCCGCCTGCAAACACAAGAAGCACCGCGCCACCGGGCCACGTCGTGGCGGCCTGCGTTGGCTCGCTTCAGAGCCCTATCGCATCTTCTTCTTCAGCGGTGCAGTATGGAGCATCATCGGCGTGGCTCTGTGGCCGTTGTATTATGCGCAGCAGTTTGGCTTTTATCCGGGGCTCATTCACGCACGGATCATGATCGAGGCCTTTGGCGCGGCTTTCGTCGTCGGCTTTCTCGGCACCGCCGGGCCGCGCATGGCCACCGCACCCAAGCTCACACCGCCGGAGCTTCTCTGGCTCTTCGTGCTGCATCAGGCCTGCGGCATCGCGCACCTCAGCCTGCGCATGGCGTGGGGGGACGCCTGCTTCATCGCACTGCTTGGATCGCTGCTGCTATGCCTCGTGGTCCGCGTGGCGAAGTTCCGCAAAGAGGCACCGCCTCCGCAGCTGCTCCTCGCACTCACCGGCCTGCTCTGCGGCATCACAGGTGCATCACTGCTGCTTGCTCCAGCCACTCTGCTTGATCCTCAGCGCCTGCGTCTGGCAAATCTGCTGCTCTATCAGGGCCTGCTGCTACCCCCCGTTCTCGGCATCGGCGCGTTTGTGTTTCCACGCATGCTCGGCGGAGATTTTGGTGATCCGAAGACTGCGGCTCAGAGCCGAGCGAAGCTGCAGAGGGCTGCGTCTGCAGCGGTGCTGGTGGTGATGAGCTTTTTCATGGAGGCACATGGCTGGGTGCTGCCTGGCTATGCGCTGCGGGCTGGCATCGCGGCGGGCTATCTGCTCATTGAGGTGCGTTGGAAAACATCGCAGAGCGGATCCCTCACCACAGGCTTGTTCTGGGCGCTTGCTGTCGGCTGGCTCGGTCTGGCGCTTGCCGGGCCTTTCTACACGCAGCACGTCAGCGTGGAGCACCTCCTCTACATCGGCGGCTTCGGCATGCTCATGCTCATCGTGGGCAGCCGCGTACTCTTCGGTCACAGCGGCGACCTCGACGGCTTCTTTGCGACGAGCAAGTGGGTGCGCTTTCTGGTCTTCCTCGGCGTCCTAGCCGCCATCACTCGCGCCACCCCCGCCTGGGCTCCCTCCACCACCGTCTCCCATCACATCTACGCCGCAGTGACGTGGGCGCTGCTGGCTCTCTTCTGGCTGCTATGGCACCGCAGACGCTTCGTGAAGCGGGACGAGGAGTAGGCCCGCAAAATCAGCACAGCATTCCCCACGTGCAGAAGGGACTGCCACGCACTTCTCCCGTTAGTTCCTTCATGAGCACCGCGCTGAACAATCCCGAATGGTCCAAGGTGGAATCGATGGCCTATGACGGCTTTGATGCCCGCCCCTTCCTCGTCTTCTGGGAGATCACCCGAGCCTGTGCGCTGGCGTGCAAACACTGCCGGGCCGAGGCGCAGTCCCACCGCCATCCGGATGAGCTGAACCGCGAGGAATCAAGCCGCCTGATCCGTCAGCTCGCAGAGCTGACCCCCCCCATGCTCATCCTCACCGGGGGCGATCCCCTCATGCGCACGGATGCACTTGATCTCGTGCGCGAAGCCACAGCCGCTGGACTGCACGTGGGTCTCAGCCCTTCGGCCACGGCACGGCTGATGCACGCCGACTTTTCCGAAATCAAAGCAGCGGGTGTGGAGCGCATCTCGCTGAGCCTGGACGGTGCCACACGGCAGACTCACGATGCCTTTCGCGGTGTGGGCGGCACGTTTGACCGCACCATCGCCGCCGTGCACCGCGCCCATGCGGCGGACCTGAGCGTGCAGATCAACACCACGCTCACACGCGGCAACCTGCGCGAATACGAAGCCTTCAAGAAGCTCATGTTTGAGCTGAAGCCCGCCATGTGGAGCGTCTTTCTGCTGGTGCCGACAGGTCGTGCAGGCATCGCAGATCTGCCTGATCCTTTGGACATCGAACACGTATTTCAAGACATGGCCTCGCTCGTTGGCAAGGCCCCGTTCGCAATCAAAACCACCGAGGGCCACCACTTCCGCCGCGTGCTCATCCAGCGGCATGGTGCCGGCGGCAGGCAGCGTCCCGGCATGCGCTCACCGCTCGGCATTCGCGACGGGCGCGGCGTCATGTTCATCTCGCACACCGGCGTGGTGTCTCCCAGCGGTTTCCTGCCCTTTGACTGCGGCAATGTGCGCGACGAGCACCCGGCAGAAATCTACCGCCATCATCCGCTCTTCGTCTCCCTGCGCGACAACGACGCCCTCGGCGGCAAATGCGGACGCTGTGAGTTCCGCACCGTCTGCGGCGGCTCCCGCGCACGCGCCTACGGCGTCACTGGCGATCCCTTCTCAGAAGATCCGGCCTGCGTGTATCAGCCACGACAGGCCAGCACCGCTCCCGCTTAAAGCGCAGGCGGCGCCCAGTCGGGAATGCCACCGGATTTCTGCTGCTTCTCATAAAGCTCCCAGAAGGGTTTCGTGGGAGACATGGGCGCGGTCTCGTTCACCATGAGCGGGCGCGCCTCCTTCCAGAAGGCCTCGTAGGCGGTGTTCATTTTTTGCACCACTTCGGGATAGTCGGCGCTCACATCCGTCTTCTGATAGGGGTCGGCTTCGAGGTCGTAGAGTGCTCCTTTGGCAGGCTGTGCGGCGGCCTGCTTTTTCTTTTTGGGATTTCCGCCAGCAGCCCGTGGCCCCACGTAGCGAAAGCGCTGGTTGCGCACGCCGTAGTTGAGGAACTCCTGCGTGTTCGGCTCCACGCCTGTGGGCCAGCGGGCCACATGGCTGAAGAGGTAGCGGTCCTCCCAGTTCCCGGCCTTGTCTTCGATCAGCGGCAGCAGGCTGCGGCCTTCCACCTGGTTCTTCGGCAGCTCGGCACCGGCCAGCGCGGCAAAGGTGGGCAGCAGATCGATGTGCGCGGCGATCGTCTTGATGTCGCGCCCTGGATGGATGTGGCCGTCCCAGCGGATGAAGAAAGGCACGCGCACGCCGCCTTCATCCGTGGAGCCTTTCAGGCCGACCTGGTCACCATTGAAGAAAGGATAGCCCGGTACGATGTCCTTGCCAGGAACTCCCGGTCCACCACCGGTAGTGCCGTTGTCAGACATGAAGATGACCACCGTGTTTTTGTACAGATCCCACTCCTTCAGCTTCTCCGCTAGACGGCCCATGTTTTCGTCAATGTTCTCGATCATGCCGTAGAATCCGGCCTGTTCTTTGGCAAAGCCGAGATCGGTGAAGCGCTTCGCATTCTTCTCCGGCGCGGTGTAGGGGCCGTGCGGCGCGTTGGTGGCGATGTAGGTGAAGAACGGCTTGCCGCTGTCCTTCTGCTGCTTGATCCACCCCAGCGCGGCGGTGAAAAAGACATCCGTGCAGAAGCCGTGCGTCTTCACAAAGCTGCCGTTGTGGCGGATCACGGGGTCCATGTACTTGTTGTCCGGCGCATCTGCGCAGGAGCAGTCGTAGGCCTGACCGATGCCGCCTGCCCCGTGGATAAAGGCCTCGTCAAAGCCGCGCTTGTGCGGCTGATACGCTTCTTCGTCGCCCAGGTGCCATTTACCAAAGATGCCGGAGCTGTAGCCCTTGGTCTTGAGCACCTGCGGCAGAATCGTCGCATTCAGCGTCATGCGCTCGCGCTCCAAAATGGTGTGCGTGATGCCGTTTTTGAGATCATGCCGCCCGGTCATGATGGCGCTGCGTGTGGGCGAGCAAGTGGGACTGACCAGGAAGCGGGTGAAGCGCAGGCTCTTGTCATGCAGCGCGTCGATGTTCGGTGTTTTCAGCCAGGGGTGGCCTACGCAGCCCATCTGCGCGTAGCCTTGATCATCTGTCATGACGAGTATGATGTTCGGCCTGCTGCCTGCAAGATCAGCAAACGCATTCAAAGCCAGGGCAAAGAAAAAAGTCAGGGCAAGTTTCATGGTCGGAAGAGTGAGGACGAAGCGAAAGCGCCGCTCTTTCAACACAGTGCCTCCGCCTCTTCCCGTGTGCTACTTTTTGTAGGGCGCACGCTTCACTTCATCCACGACCGGAACATCCTTGTTCATCGCCTCGTAGGCGGCCAGCAGGCGCTTCACCTCTTCAGGGTGCTGCGCGGCCACATCATGTTGCTCACCGGGATCATTCTTCAGGTCAAAGAGCTGCATCTTTGCAGCGGTGTCTCCGGTGTTCAGACCGGGGAAGGCATCGAGGTTGTACTGCTCATACGGGGCGAGAATCGTCACACCATCCGGCGCGCGCGGGTCCAGCCATTTGCCATCGGCTTCGGGCTTCAGCTTGATCTGCGTGGCGGGCAGCACGTGCAGCTTCCAGCGAGCGTCACGGACGTTGGCCAGCTTGGAGTTGAGATGGCCAAAGAGGTATTCATGCGGCGATTTCGCCTTCCCGGAGAGCAGCGGCATGAGACTGCGCCCGTCCAGCACCCGGTCATCCGGCATCTTCGCCCCCGTCACCTCCAGCACCGTGGCAAACAAGTCCATCGTGATCGCCATCTCCTCGCTCACCTGCCCGGCGGGGATCCGGCCCGGCCAGCGCGCAATCATTGGCACGCGGTAGCCACCCTCCCACTGGGCGGACTTCATGCCCCGCAGGCCGCTGCAGCTGCCGCCAAACCAAGCACCATTGTCACTGCTGAAGAGCACCAGCGTGTTGTCATCCAGCCCCAGCTCCTTCAGCTTCGCCAGCACCTGGCCCACGCTCCAGTCCAGCTCCGCCACGGCATCGCCATAGAGTCCGGCATCACTCTTTTTGTAGAATGCCTCCGAAACCGCCAGCGGCTTGTGCGGCATGGCCTCCGCCAGATATAGGAAGAACGGCTGCTCCTTGCTGCGCTCGATGAAGCCCAGCGCGCGCTCCGTGTAGCGCCGCGTCAGCGTGGCCTGCACCACGGGGTATTCGATGACCTGCGTGCCTTCCAGCACCTGCACCGGCCTCATGTCATTCGAGTACGGGATGCCGTAGTACTCGTCAAATCCACGGTCCGTGGGCAGGAATCCCGCCTTGTGGCCCAGATGCCACTTCCCCACCATGCCCGTGGCATAGCCGGATTTTTTCAGCACCTGCGCCAGCGTCACCTCCTTCTCCGGCAGGTGCAGCGCATCTGCCGCAGGCCCTCCATCGGGCGCCGGGTTCTGCGTCATGCCGCAGCGAAACGGATACCGACCCGTCATTAGTGCCGATCGCGTGGGCGCGCAAAACGGTGCGGGGCAGTTGAACTGCGTGAGCCTCGCACCCTCCGCCGCCATCCGGTCCAGGTTTGGCGTCTTGATCTTCGGGTGCCCGTAGCAGCCCAGGTCTCCATAGCCCAGATCATCCGCGAGGATGATGACCACATTTGGCTGTTTGGCAGCCAGCGGTGCCAGCAATACGACAAAGGAGGAGATCAGGGAGATGAGCAGAGTCTTCATGCAGATGGTCGGGGCTGTGTCGATGTACTGCACGAAGCCAGTTCGGAACTCTTTCACGCATGCCTCTGCGTTCCGGGCACTTGGTCCGTAACAGGGCGCCGTCCTGTTGAAATCCACGGCTGACGCAGGCTACTTGCGGTCTTTCTGCGGCTTCTCCTTTTTCTTCACGATCATCTTCTCCGGCTCTTTTGAGCCTGGCGGCTTTTCGGTGCCAATCTTCGCGCGCAGCTCCGGCGGCAGCTTGCTCTCATCGATCTTCGTGCCGGTGATGTCGATCGTGGCGCGCATCCTGGCAAAGCCGGCGGGCAGGGACGTGATGGGGCAGTTCTTCACCCTCAGCTGGTTGACGATCTGCACTTTCCCAAAAGCCTCTGGCAGCGTGGTGATGGGATTGTCCGAGAGATCACACACGCGCAGCCGCGTGAGCTTGGAAATGCTTTCCGGGATGCTGGAGATCTGGTTGTCCGCCATGTTGAAGTGGCGCAGCTCCGTGAGGTTGCCAAGGGCGACCGGCAGCTCGGTGAGGTGGTTTTGGGAGAACTGCAGCTTCTTCAGCCGCGTCATCTCAAACACAAACGGCGGAATCGCCGCAAAGTCGCAGTCGGTGAAGTACATGCCTTCCAGCGCGTCCATCTGCGTGATCGTTTCCGGGATGCTGTGCAGCCGCTGGTTGTGCTCGAAATACATGAACGCGACGTTGTTCATCTGGCCAAGCTCCTCCGGCAGCGCCGTGAGGTCGTTGTGGTTCAGAAAGAGGTGCAGGTTCTTGACGCTGCCCAGCGGCGTCTGCTTTCCGTCGTCCAAAACGACGAGCTTGCTGATGCCGGTGATGTCAGTGAGTCCCTTGTCAGAAAGCAGCAGCGCGCGGTCGTCTTCCTTGAGGTTGTTTGTCTGGTCGTGATGTGTAGGCATCTCGACACCCTTCTTGGCGATGAAGAGGGTGATGGGCCCCTTCGCGGCCAGTTCGCTCAAAGTGACGGCCTGTACGCAGCAGGCGGCAGACAGGAGGAATGCAACAACGGCGCTCTTCATGATGGACTTCGGAACGTGGTGGCCGCCTCGGGCTTATCACCACATCACGGATCAGTCCCCCTTGTCATCGCCATGGTCATAGGTCTTCGGGAGCGTGGCCGTCCATGCGTCGAGCTGCTCGCTGAGCCGCTTCAGCACCTCCGGCTGTTTCTCCGCCAGATTCACCTTCTCACCGGGATCGGCGGCCAGATCGTAGAGCGTGACCTCTCCATGGCGCCGGTGGGAGCCATGCAGCTTCCAGTTTTCCACAAGCAGCGTGGGGTCGCTTCTCTCCGTGTTCGTCTTCCAGAACAGCGGCTTGCTGCGCACATGCACGCTGCCGAGCAGCGCTTTGGAGGAATCTTCACCGTCAAAGTCTGCCACATTGATGGCAATGCCGGTGACGGCGCAGAGGGAGGGCAGCCAGTCCGCACCGCTGATCACAGACTGCTCATCCACACGCCCCGCAGGCACCTTCGCCGGCCAGCGCACGATGAAGGGCACGCACACGCCGCCCTCCAGGTCCGTGTGCTTGCCGCCGCGAAAGTTCGGCCCCGCATAACCCATCGCATTCAGACGGATCGCATCGATGTCACTGCCGGCGGGCCCTTTGATCTTCTTCCTGGGCCTGGTGTCAGAACCCTCCGTGTCACGCAGCGCTGCAGCCCCCTGATCGCTGGAGAAAACCACCAGCGTGTTCTCGCGCAGGCCCAGTTCATCAAGCTTTTGCAGCAGCCGCCCGATCTCATCATCCATCGACTTCACGTCCGCCAGAAAAGCCCGCAGGTGCGCGGTGGTGTCGCCGCCCTGTTTTTTGCAGGTCTCAAACTTCTCCTGCATCGCGGGAGTGAACTTCGACTCGTCCAGCTCCAGCGGGCCAAACGCATCCAGCACCGCCTGCGTGGGGTTCACCGGATGGTGGGAGATGTGGTCCCAGATGTTGATGTAAAACGGCCCCTCCTTGTGCTTCTCGATGAAGCTGATCGCCTGGTCATACATCGGCGCATCGCGTCCGCGCTTGTCATCGGACTGGCGGTGCTTGCCCGGCGCACCCTGGTCGGAGCCGATCACATCGATGCCATACGTCCCCGGCTCCAGCACCGGGCCGATGTGCCATTTGCCAAAGTGCCCGGTGGCATAGCCGTTCTTTTGCAGCAGTTCCGTGATGGTGACACGGCTGCCAAAGCCATAGCTCGCGGGGTACTTCTGAAACGTCGCGGGAAACTTCCCAGTCATGAGCCCCGTCCGCGCCGGGCAGCACGTCACACCCGTGGCATGAAACTTCGTAAACCGCGTCCCGTCCGCCGCCAGCCTGTCGAGGTTCGGCGTCTTCGCATACGGGTGCCCGTAGCAACGCAGATCCCCCCAGCCGAGATCATCCGCGAGGATGAAGATGATGTTGGGTCTATCTGCTGCCAAGGATGCTAGCGGCAGAGCCAGGAACAAAGATGCGAACAAAAGGATCTTCATGGAGTTACGGGCGCGAGCGGTGAATATAGGGCGCTTCATGGTCTGCCCCTCAAACGCTGGCCCGGCGAAGTCTTTCGTGAAATAATTTCCAGGCTGCCGCCTCTCACCGGCATGAAGCACGCACTCCTCGCCCTCGCCCTCATGCTGACTTCTCTCTCCTATTCTGCCGCCAGCACCACCGCACAGCCCGAGGAGGCTGGAAAGGTGCACTGGGGCCGCATTCTGGAGACCGCCCTGGCCTCCAGCGCCCAGACGGGCAGGCCGGTGTTCGCCCTGTTTCAGGAAATCCCCGGCTGCGCAGGCTGCAAGCAGTTTGGCCGAGAGGTGATGTCCCACCCCCAGATCGTGGAAGCCGTGGAGACCGAGTTCACCCCGCTGCTCATCCACAACAACAAGGGAGGGAGGGACACCGAGGTGCTGCTGCGCTTCGGCGAGCCAGCGTGGAACTACCAGGTGGTCCGCTTTCTCAATGGGCAGGGCGAGGACCTCATCCCGCGCAAGGATCAGGTGTGGGACACCGGTGGCATCGCCGAGCGCATGATCGCGGCGCTCACGCAGGCCGAACGGCCCGTGCCCGCCTACCTCCAGCTGCTGGCCGCTGAAAATTCACCGGGGCTGAAACAGGCCGTGTTTTCCATGTACTGCTTCTGGACCGGCGAGATGGCGCTGGGCCAGATCGATGGTGTGATTACCACCGAGGCGGGTTTCATGGGCGGGCATGAAGTGACACTCGTCAAATACGACCCCGCCGTCATCTCGCTGCCGCAGCTCATCACCGCAGCGGAGAAAGTGGAGTGCGCCAACACCGTCTCGGTGCCAGCGACGGAGCTGCCCACGGCCAAGGCCACGCGGCTCAAGATCGGCACCATCTCCGGCTACCGCACCGCACCCGTCAGCGATCAGAAAAAGCAGATCAGCGGCACCCCGGCGGAAAGGCTGACGCTCTCCCCTGCCCAAGCCACGAAGGTCAACGCATGGATCCGCACCGATTCGGCCAGGGCGCTGAACTTCCTCACCAAATCACAGCAGGCCCGGCTCAAGACCGGGGTTTGACGATCAGGCTCTCCATCGGCGGTGCCTCATGCTCTCCCGTGTTTTCGTAGCCGGGCAGATCCTTGCCGCCGTGCCGCTCTTCGCGCACCTTCACTTCCGGGCCATAAGCCATGCGTAGTATCTTCAGGCTTTCGATTTTGTCCTCCGCCCTCACTCCCACCTGCGTGCGATAGATCGCGCAATCCTCCACCCTCACGCGTGCATCTCCGCGCCCGCCCGGACCACGTGCGCGGATGGCCACCTCATTGTCATCAAATACGCAGTGCGAGATCACCGCATCAATGTGCTCCTTCAAATTGAGCGCAGCACGTGTCGAGATCTGGCTGGGCTGGTTCCACCCATGCATGTAGCACTGGCGGATGATGAGCTTGCAGCGCTCGCCATCGGGCGGAGTCTTCGAGTCAAAGGCATTCTCGCCCGGGCTCTGCCCCGCTTTGAATCCAGCTGCGTCTTCAGCGAGCGGACCTGCCCACAGGTGGCATTGCTCAATGGTGAGGCTGCCGCGCAGCTTGCGGTCCGGATCAAACTGAATGCAGTCGCCTGTGATGTGCGAGATGTCGCAGTTGCGGATGGTCACATCTCCCCAGCGGCCGGTGATGCCATGGGCATCGTTCTGCTTTTCAAAGGTGCCGTTGAGGAGGTGGTGAATGCGGCAGTTCTCGATTACCACCCGCGTGCCAAAGACGCCCATGCCATTGCCGGTGCCGTTGAAGATCTCGCAGTTGCGCAGCGTGACATCGTCCGCCGTGATCTTCACAATGTTCCCGCCCTGGCCCTGCGCATCCACACGAAAGTTTTCATACACCCCCGGCTTCGTGATCTCCAGCCGGTGCACCAGCTTGGCACCTGAGGTCGTGCCCACCGGGCCCGGAGCTCCTGCCAGATCGGCAGCGCAGAGGGGAGTTAGCAAAGTGAGGACGGCACAGCTCCAGAGAATGGTTGGTTGCATGGCACCCAGAACGCTGCTGACAAGCGGATGCTTCCAAACTACCAGGGAATCACCACACGGTCCTTCACGAACTTCCCTCGCAGGGTGTGCGGTGCCTCCAGCGCCAGCCACGTCAGCGTGTCCGCTCCCTCCTCCGGGCTGCGCGGTGCGCCATCACCGCCCATCTCCGTGCGGCACCAGCCGGGGCACATGCTGTTCACCATCACTTCTGGCAGTGCGGCGGTGAGCTGCTGCGTGAGCATGTTGAGCGCCGTCTTGCTGATGCAGTACGCTGGCGCCCAGGCCTGCGGTTCTCCGTCCAGCTGTCCCGCTCCGCTGGAGACATTGACGATGCGCGGTGCTTCGGATTTGCCGAGCAGCGGCGCAAAGGCCTGGCTCACGCGCAGCGTGCCGACCACGTTCGTCTTCAGCGTCTCCAGCAGCACCTCGGGCTTCAGCTCCAGCAGGCTCTGATAGTGATCCAACAGGATGGCGGAGTTGTTTGCCAGCACATCCAGCCGACCAAACTGCTGCGCTATCTGTTTCACCGCCCCATCCACACTCGCCTGATCCGTGATGTCGAGTGCCACGCTGGCCACACCACTTCCCACCTTCGCAGCTGCCTCAGCCGCCCGCTTCGCATCTCGACTTCCAATGATGACCTGCGCGCCGCGTGCGGCGAGCTGCTTCGCCGTAGCAAGGCCGATGCCTCGTGTGGCTCCGGTGATGAGGATGACTGGTTTCATGGAGATGCATCGGGATGCGCAGCCTCAGGCCCGCTCCCAGCGGAACTTACGCTCCTCCTCGCGGATCGGTTGGTCATTGATGCTGGCGTAGCGTCTGGCCATGTAGCCGTTTTCATCAAACTCCCAGTTCTCGTTGCCATGACTGCGCCACCACTGGCCGGCGTCGTCATGCCACTCGTACTCAAAGCGCACGGCGATGCGGTTTCCCGTGAAGGCCCACAGCGTTTTCCTGAGCCGGTAGTCATGCTCCCTGGCCCACTTCTTTTTCAGGAACGCCACCACTTCGGCTCGTCCATTGAGAAAGACATCGCGGTTGCGCCATTCGGTGTCGGGTGTGTAAGCAAGAGAGACGCGCTCAGGATCTCGGCTGTTCCAGGCGTCTTCAGCGGCCTGGACTTTCTTGATCGCCGTTTCTTCGGTGAACGGCGGCAGGGGTGGTCGTGGGTTCATGGTGTTTGCAGTTTGAGCTGGGATTCGAGTTCGGCAATGCGCGCCTTCAGCGGGGCGATGGCCTCCTGCACTTCGGCGGCTGTGAAGCGTGGGGTGATGAATTTGGGGCAGTTCCAGTCGTAGGATAAAACGTCGATGACAAAGATGCGCTCCACCTTCGCCGCATGCCCTCCGGGCGGGGCGATCCTGGCCACGAGATCCGCGTGCTCGCGCGCATCCAGCACGCGGGCATGTCCGAGAATCTTCAGCCGCTCGCGCGCCGGGTAGTCCATGAGGAAGAGGCTCACGCGGTCGTTCTTCTCCAGGCTGCCCACGCTGATCATCTGGCGGTTGCCGCCGTGATCGGCAAATATGAGCTCATTCGGTCCGGTGACGCGCAGGAAGCCCTTGGCCCCGCCGCGATGCTGGAGATACGGCCAGCCGTTTTCCGTGATGGTGGCCATGTAAAACGAATCGCGCTCGGAGATGAAGGCCGCCTCCGCGGCGGTGAGCGCATCTCGCTCTGGCATGCTGTCAAAGGCGGGATACGTCCGCCCGTAGTAATGACGCTCCGCCTCGAGCACGGCAGGCGTGAGCACGGTATGCATGTATCGGTCGGCCATGGTCGAGGTGGAGTGAGGGGTTGATGTCAGTGAATTCGTCCGCTGGTTTAAAATACGAGCGTCTGCCAGCCTTCGGCCAGATATCGGCGGATGCTCGCCAGGCCGGGTGTGCCGGCCAGCGCATGGTCCTTGATCTCAGGCAGTCCGCAGGCTTCCACTTCCTTCGTCGCACCAAAGACAGCAGCACAGCCGCAGGAGGCGCCGGTGATGACCGGACGCACGGCATCGTACAGGCCGTGCGCCGGATTCGTGGGTTTCGCGAGTCTGGCGGGCCAGCGGGTGCCGGTGCCGACAAACACGACATTGACCTCGTCGTTCTTGGCCTGGGCCTCCACCGCCAGGGCCAGGGCATTGAAGGCGCGGCCGAGGGCTTCTTCGCCGTTTTGAGGATCGGAGGTGATGATGATGGCAAGTTTCATGGGGTGGTATGTTGGTGTGGGTGTTGGTTCGGCTCTTTCTGGAGCGCCCGTAGTCTGCGCCACCCGTGAACCTGCGGGTAATGCCGGCTTCCTCTTGCCGTTATGCCGGATGTGCATACCCTCCGGGTCATGATGGACCGCATCAAAGCCCTCCTCACCGTGATCGAAGAAGGCAGCGTCAACCGCGCCGCCGTGCGCCTGCGCATCACCCAGCCCGCGCTGAGCCGCCAGATGCAGGCGCTGGAGCATGAGCTCGGCGGCAGGCTGCTGGAGCGCGAGACCAGCGGCGTGAAGCCCACCGGCCTCGGCCACGCGCTGGTGAAGTCCATGACCCCGCTCGTGGCAGGCTACGAGGCCGCGCTGGCGGAGCTGCGCCGTCAGGCACGCGGAGAGCGCTCCGAGCTGCGCGTGGGCTACCTATTTTCCGCCGCGCAGAGCATGCTCACCCCCGCTCTGGCAAGGCTGCGCAAATCACAGCCGGAGGTGAAACTGAAGCTCCACGACATGTCCCCTCGCGAGCAGCTCGACGCCCTGCGCGCCGGAGAGCTCGATCTCGCCCTCATCGGCCAGGAGGGCGCGGTGGCCGCACGGGAGTTTCACAGCGCCAAACTCCGCTCACTGCATGTCTGTGTGGCGGTGGCGGATGACGATCCCATCGCGGCGCGAAAAAACATCGCTCTCAAAGAATTGAAGGGCCGCGACTTCATCGGCGTGGATGAAGATCAGGTGCCCGGGCGCAATCGCTGGGTGGCGGCGCTATGCAAAGCGGCTGGTTTCAAGCCGCGTTTCGCCGTCGTCGTGGACGGCATCTCCAACGTGCTCTCCCAGGTCGTCTCGGAGTCCGCCGTGACATTGCTGCCCGGCTACTTTGAAAAGCTGCAGCACCCCGGCGTGACTTTTGTGCCGGTCAGCGATAAGGAGGCCCGCTGGGACTTCATCGTCCTCTGGCAGAAAGGCCGCGCCTCCACCGCCACACGCGCGCTGGTCGATGCGCTGAAGCAGGTCGCGGCGGAAATAAAATGAGGAAGCCCCAGGGGGGCTTCCTCGGAGAATGCGAGAGCCGGTTACTTTTTCACGCTCGTCATCCGGCCCGCCACCTTCTCGGTGTAAAAGCGGTGCATTTTCTCGGAGATGAACTCCAGGTGGTCCTCCACGGCGAAGTGTCCCGCCTCCAGCCGGTGCATTTCGGCATTGGGCAAGTCCTTCAGGTAGGCCTCTCCACCCTCAGGCGTGAAGAAGATGTCCGCCTGTCCCCAGAAGATGAGGGTCTTCGGCTGGTTCTTGCGCAGAAACTCCTGCCACACGGGATAGAGCTCCACGTTTTTGCGGTAGTCGTAGAATAGGTCCAAGTTCAGCCGCGCGGCGTTCGGCCTCTGCATGAAGGCAAAGTCAGACTCCCAGTTGTCAGGGCTGATCAGGGCCGGATTCTTCGCACCCTGGACATACATGCCCTTGATGGCGTCATGGGTGAAAAAGCCAGTCAGCGGCTTCTCAGTATCTGCCGTGCGGTTTTTCCAGAGCGCGCCACGAAGGCCGTCCCACGCTGCGGTGAAGCCGGACTCATAGGCGTTCGAGTTCTGCACGATCAGCCAGTCGAGGGCCTCAGGATTGCGCACTGCAATTCTGAATCCCACCGGACCGCCGTAGTCCTGCATGAACAGCCCGTAATGCTCAAAGCCTTTGAGCTTGAGAAAGTGCTCCACGATCTCGGAGATGCCGTCAAAGGTGTAGCGATAGGTTTCCGGGTCAGGCACTTCGCTGAGGCCAAAGCCGGGATAGTCCGGCGCGATCACGTGGAAGGCGTCTGAGAGCGAGCGGATCAGGTCGCGGTACTGGTGGGATCCCGATGGGAATCCGTGCAGCAGCACCAGCTTGGGCTTGGCCGGGTCGCCCGCCTCACGAAAGGCGATGTTCAATCCGTCCACCTGGATGCTCCCGAAGGTGATGGGATGTGGCTCGGGGTTCATCATCGTCCTGCCGGGTTTGGCGGCGCTGGCCGCGCCTCCCGTGAAGGTGCATGCGGCCATCAGCGCGAGTGCTGCGAAGGTTTGTCGTCTGGTTTTCATGTTCGTATCTGGTTTTTGTTTTGGGGTTTGTTGGGTTTGCTCACGACGCCGCAGGCGTGGTGAAAAAATGCAGCCTTCGCCTAGGCATCGCCGCCAAAGCTCACGTGGTCGTCCAGGTCGAGGTAGTCGAAGGTGCCGCGCAGGTCTTCGCGTGCGGGATTGAGGCGCTTGATCTGCTCGGTGAACCATTCACGCATCGCGACGTCATTAAAGGCCACCGTCTCGGTCCAGTCGGACCACTGGTTGATCTCCAGCACGCTGCGCTTGTGCGTCGCCTGTTCGTTGACCCACAGCAGCAGGTCCCAGTCTCCCGCCCCGGTTTTCACCTGTGCCAGCAGCGCCTCCGGCTCGATGCCGGTGAAACTGAAAAAGCGCCGGTCGTTCAGGCTGTCATAGACGTATTCGCCTTGGGTGCCGGCCAGTGTGGCCCGTGCCTTGTCGAGCAGGCGTGGAAGGATGGTGTAACCGCCGAGGCGGACGCGGGGGCTGTGGGGAGGACGTTGGGTGAGGTCGAGTGCTTTCATCACCACCATCATCGACGCCATGGCAACCATCGGGTAATGCCGCCTCGTCGTGACGGATATGCCCAATCGGCATAGCCTTTTTCTCCTGCTGAGACGTGGCCTCAGCGCAGCGGCAGCCCATGCCGCTGCCAGAACGACTGCAGCTCCGCATGCGATCCATTGAAGACATTGCGCTCCACCGGGCGGTCCAGATGGCCAAAGTAGAGGCTGTTGCGGTAGGCGCCGTGATTGTACACCTTCGGCTGCGAGCGGCCATGCGCCCAGTCCACACCGCCGTACTGCCACAGCGTCCAGTCAGGCCACACTTGGTATTGGTTCAGCAGTCCGTGCGGGCTGCCCGGCGCCGGATACACCGGCCCCGCGCCACTGTCGTGCGCATACAGCGCCAGCCAGTAGGGCATGCGGCGCAGCTTCGCCTTGGTGGCCGGGTCGGCGCTGCTGAGCAGTTGCTTCAGATGCGTGCTGTTTTCCAGATACGCCACTGGCACCACGCCCGTGCGAGATTCCACCCGTTCCATGAACCGCAGGATGTCCGCGAGCCGCGAGTTCGCGTCAAAGTCTGCGCACAGCAGCAGCGCCTGCGCATTCCACGCCCGGCCACGCGCCAGCGAGTGCGCCCGTGCGCAAAACTGATCCGCCTGCGCCACTGCATCCACATGATTTTGCAGCCGGTAATAAACCCCCGGCAACAGCCCGATGCGGTCCGCCGCCGCGAGGAAACTCCCGCACTTCTCATCCAGATTTCCCCCTTTGCCCGCCCGTGCGATGAGCGCGCTCGCCCCGTTAGCCCGCAGTGCAGACACATCATGCTCGGAGTATCCCTGCCCGGCACGCTGCTTCTCTTTCGGGTCATACGCCGAGACATTGATGATCTGCGGCATGCCCCAGGAAGTTACCGGCGTCAGACTCCCCGGCATGCCGTCCGGCAGCGGAGCGGTGCATTGGGCCAGGAGAAGTGCAGGCAGCAGCAGGACGAGGTGTTTCATGAGGATGGAATCAGATGCCGCACCAGTCACTGCTTGTCGCCGCTCTGGCAAGGAGCCTCATGCCATTCCAGCGGCGCCGGCAGTGCAAAACCTGCATATTCAATGTGCAGCACGCGTCGCCTTCTCGGGCTGGAGGAACGGGAGGACGCATGCAGCAGCAAAGGCCGCATCAGCAGCACGTCTCCGGCTTTGGCCTCGCAAAGCACCTCTTCACGTGTTTCACGATACTCCTGAATGGCTTCTGCGCTCAATCTGCCCAGCCGATGCGTGCCCGGCAGCACTCGCAAGGCTCCGTTGTCTGCATCGGCATCATCCAGGTGCAGCCGCACGGCCAGCATCTGCTCCAGCAGCATCATGGGTGGCTGCACATGTGGCACACCTTCCCTCACACTCCAGGGACCAAATCCAGTCATCTCCGTCTGCTCTTTGAGAGCAAGGGTCAGGTCCTGGTGCCATGCCACGAGCCAGTTGGTCTCCGGACGTTTGTCAAAGTAGATGCCGCGAACCGGGACGGGGTTGCAGGCAAGATATGGACTCACCAGATCTGCCAGCAATGACTGCGCCAGCTCAGCCACCTCGCGGACGCGCAGCATGCCACGGGAGCCTGCTCCGTTCGCATCACCCAGCAAGGCAGCCATAGCATGGCGGGCTGAAGCATCGAGCACATTCGGCACGATGACGAACCTGTGAGCGTCCAGATGAGATGCGAGATTCATTCTGCCGATCGCTTGCGCGTTTCCCGCTCATTTGCAAGCCGGCCATTGCCTGTGGAGCTGTTTCAAAACTCTGTCCGCGTCACCTTGCCGCCATCCTCCGAACGAAGCTCGATCCAGTCGAGCTCCATCCGCTGCTCCTGCATGGGCAGGTAAAGCCGCACGATGCCCAGCGGTCCAGCAGCAGGAATCTGCACGCTGATCTCCTCCCAGCCGCCTCCCTTCAGCGTGAAGAGCACGCGCTGCGCTTTGCCGCCGTTTGGCACCCAGTCAAAATGCGAAGTCCCCGCCTTGGCCTTGATGCGGAATTTCGCTGTCGTCGGCCCGCTGTGCTTGCCTGCAGCGAACCCGAGGAAGCACTCAAAGCCGATGTTGGTCACACTCACGATGCCGTCCTTCACCGTCGCCTTGCAGTCGCGTGCCTTCCAGCCTTGCAGTGCGGGATCGCCGTCATCTCTGGCAGGTGCCTTGGCTTTCGCCTTGGCCTGCGGCTTGCCTTCGAGCTCGGGATGATACTGCTTCGCATCAAAGGCCGGATTCGGCACCGGCACCACCGCATGGGTTTCCTTCAGAAACGCTTCGATCAGCGTGTCCAGCTCCTGCACGAGTTCGGGCTTCTGTGCGGCAAGGTTGCTCTTCTCGCCGGGGTCATAGTGCAGATTGAAAAGCAGGTATCGGTGCGCGCCTTTCTCCCCGCCGTGAAAGAGGCGGATGAGCTTCCAGTCGCCGCGATGCACAGACACTCCGGGCGGTAGCCAGTCCGGCACATTGGGAGAGGAATGCGGGAAGTACTGGAAGACCGCCTTGCCTGGCAAATCGCCGCCTTTCAGCGCGGGCAGAAGGCTGTGGCCGTCAAAGATCTGCCCCGCCTCAGGCTGGATCGCGAGGGCTTCGAGCAGCGTGGGGTAGTAGTCCTCGCTCTGGATCAGCGCATCGCTGCGCGCTCCCGCCTTGGCAAGACCCGGCCAGACGATCACGCCCGGCACATGTGTTCCGCCTTCATACAGGCAGGCCTTGCCCCCACGCAGCGGCGCATTGCTGGTGGGCGTGGTGTCGTCCACCTTGTCATACATGTTACCACCGTTGTCGGAGGTGAAGATGATGATCGTGTTGTCCGCGATCTTGAGCCGGTCCAGCGCATCCAGCAGCGTGCCGATGGCGTCGTCCATGCTCTCCACCATCGCCGCATACGTCGGGCTGTGCTGCGGATCAGCGGCATTCACACGTGCGCGATGTTTCTCGATCAGCGCCTTCTTCGCATCAAACGGCGCATGCACGCTGAACATCCAGTAGTTCATGTAAAACGGCCCGTCCTTGTGCTTCTCCATGAAGGCCACAGCTTCCTTCGCCATGCGGTCCTCGATATGCTGGTCCGGCACGTTCGGGTCCGCGTCAAAATCGGCAAACTTCCACGGCGCCACATAGCTGCCCGCAGGGCCGGGCCCAGGGTGATGCGGCACATCCACATCAAAGCCCTGCTGCAGCGGCGAGTAGGGTTCGGGGCCCAGATGCCATTTGCCAAAGTGGCCCGTCGCATAGCCCGCATCGTGCAGCGTCTCCGCCAGTGTGCGATATTCAGTTTTCAGGCGCGTCGGCGGCGTGGGCTGGATCGCCTTTTGGTCCGCTGCCGATTTTTTGGGCAGCGTCGCTTCCAGCACCACCTGCGGCATGTGGCAGTTCGGCACGGTGATGCCCGTGCGCGCCGGGCTCAATCCCGTGAGAATGGCCGAACGCGTGGGCGAGCACAGCGGGCTCGCTGAATACGCCCGCGTGAAGGTCATGCCACGCTGCGCCAGCCGTTCCACGTTCGGTGTCTGGTAAAACTTTGTCGTGCCATACAGCGTCGTGTCGCTCCAGCCAAGATCATCGGCCAGAATGATGATGACATTCGGCTTGTTCGCAGCAGCGAGGAGTGCAGGACAAAGGGTCAGGAAGCAGAACAGGAATTTTTTCATCGTGACGCAGGCAGAAGATCAAGGGTGCGAAACTCAGCAGGACCAGGCGGCAGGTGCAGACGCACATGGATGACCCGACCCTTCGCCGGGATTGACACCTCCTGCGTCTGCCATTCATCGTCCGCCTTCACTTCAAACGGCGCACGGTTCGCAGGGGGAAAGTCTTTGTCTCCATCCATGCGCCAGGCGATGGCGCCCTGGCCGGAGGCAGCCGTTTTGAAAACGATTTTGGCTGTCGCAGGAGCGGCCAGCTTGATCTGGCTGCGGGTGATGAAGGTCCCTTTGCCAGCCTTGTCTGGCGTGAGCACGAGCACTCCATTCTTATTGATCAGGCTGCCTCCACGCGCCAGCCAGCCGCGTGTGGCCTTGGTGTCGGGTTGATCGGCCTTGGCCTCAGGTTTCGGCGCAGGCTTCCCTTCGAGGTAAAAGTCGAAGTAGTCATTCCACACCGGGGACATGGGCCCGAGCGCAAGACCGGGCGGATTGAGCTCCGCACACCAAGCCATGAGTTTGCCACGCAGCCGTGTCGCAATGTCCGGATGCTGCGAGGCGAGGCTGTGATTCTCCTCCAGGTCGGTGGAGAGGTCGTAGAGATACTCGCGCTCACCTCCGCGTAGCAGCTTCCAGTTTCCCTCGCGAATGGCGCTCTGGGCCATCCAGCGCCACATCAGCGACTCATGCGGAGGTTGCGTGTTTTCCCCTTTGAGATAAGGCAAGAGATTCACGCCATCGAGATCTCCCGGCTTCACAGAAACATCTGCCAGCGCCGCCGCCGTGGCCGCCACATCCAGTGCGCTCACCGCATGCTCATACGTCTGCCCGCCGGGAATCGTGCCGGGCCACGCGATGAGAAACGGCACATGCATGCCGCCTTCCGTCAGCATGCCCTTTTCACCATTCAGCGGTGCGTTCAGGCTGCCGTCCCAGCCGCCCGCGTCTCCTTCCAGGGGCGAGTCGGTCTTGTGAATCTTCAGCGGTGCTCCGTTGTCGCCGATGAGGAAGATCAGCGTCTTCTCAGTCAGTCCGTGCTGCTTCAGCGTGTCCGTGATCAGGCCCACGCCGTCGTCCACCGCAGCCAGCATGCCCAGCGCAGCACGGCGGCGCTCCGGCATCGGCCCGGGAAAGCGGTCCTTGTAAGACTGCGGTGCATCCAGCGGCGTGTGCGGCGCGCGCAGGGCGATGTATAGAAAAAACGGCTGCTCCTTGTAGCGCGTGATGATGGACGCCGCCGCCCGTGTGCAGCCATCGATGTGAAAAAGCTCCGGCTTCATCTCGCTCATCGGCTGGTCTTGACCGTTCACCGTGATGTTGGCGGGAAACTTCTGCTGCCCGTGTTGCGAATACACATGCTTGAACCCATGCTTCGTGATCTCGCTCTGCGGCCCCAGGTGCCATTTGCCAAACTGCGCCGTCACATACCCCGCATGCTGCAGCCGCGTGGCGATGGTCGTCTCATTGTTAAAGCCATCCAGCGCAGAGTTGTTGTTGTCCAGATTGAAGCGTCCTTGGAATTTGCCCACCATCAGTCCACCGCGTGACGGCACACACTGCGGCGCGGTGCTGTAGCCGTGCTTGGCCACGACACCGCTGCGCGCCAGCGCGTCGATGTGCGGCGTTTTCACATCCTTCTCCACACCGCGGATGCCGAGATCGGCATAGCCGTGGTCATCGGTGTAGAAGACAATGATGTTGGGCTTCACCGCAGCACTGGCTGCTTCAGCCAGAATGAAGAGGCCTAGAGCGAGAAGGATGCGGGTCTTCATGGAGCTTTCTTTTTCTTGGTCTGGTCAAACATCGCTGCAGCTTCGTGGCCCACCTGGCCCGGTGTCACGGCGTCTTTCAGGAACTCGGCCAGTTTGGCACGCATCGTGGCCAGGCGCTCAGGCTCCTGCGCGGCCAGATTGTTCTTTTCGCCGATATCGTTGGCGAGGTTGTAGAGGGCGAAGCTGTCTGCGGTGTTGGCCGCCCTCGCACCCCCCTTGCCCTTTTTGCCTTTCCCCTTCCCTTTCGCCCCTTCTGCGAGCGCTTCCTCGCTGTCGGCGTCGCTTCCATTCATGACGAGCTTCCAGTCGCCCATGCGCAGCGCGGCCACGGTTGGAGACTGCACGCAGAGAATCGCATCATGCGGAGAGGGCGCGCCTTGGGTGAGCATGGGCCAGACATCCTTGCCATCCAGCGGCGTCTTCTGCTCCAGGGAGCCGCCAGCCAGTTTTACCAGAGTGGGATACCAGTCCACAGTATGCATGGGCTCTTTGATACGCTTGCCAGCCGGAATATGCCCCGGCCAGTTGGCAAAGGCGCACCCGCGGACACCGCCTTCGTAGATGCTGCCTTTGAAAGCACGCAGAGGAGTATTGGTCCCAGGAGGCGGACCGCCGTTGTCGGTGGAGAAAAGGATCAGCGTATTGTCACGCTCGCCACCTTTTTCCAGAGCGGCCACGATCTGCCCGATCGCCTCGTCCACCGCTGCCAGCATGCCCGCGAGTTTTTGCCGTCCGCCCGTCAGAGCGCCATAAGGCTTTAAGTACTCCTCCGGCACCTCCAGGGGGCCATGCACTCCATTGAACGGCACGTAGAGAAACAGCGGCTTCGCCTTGTCCTTCTCGGCGATGGTGCGGCAGGCCTCGCGTGCGAGGAGATGCGTGGTGTAGCCCTCTTCTTTGATCTGCTGGCCGTCGCGGTACCAGTCCAGATCCGGGCCGCGCATGTGGGTAAAGTAGTCCAGCATTCCAAAGTAGTGCCCGTAGTGGTGGTCAAAACCGCGTGAGGTGGGCAGGTAGGCAGGCTCAAATTCACCCAGATGCCATTTGCCGGTGATGGCAGTGGCGTAGCCGGCATCATGCAGCGCATTGGCCAGCGTGCGCTCATTCAGCGGCAGGCCCCACGTGGCATGCGGGCGCACGATGGTGTACACGCCCGTGTGTGTGGCGTAGCGGCCAGTCATCAGCGCCGAACGCGTGGGCGAGCACACCGGCTGCACATAGAGCGACTCCAGCACGGTGCCTCCAGTCGCGAGCTTGTCGATGTTCGGCGTGTGGATTTCCTTGCCTCCATTGAATCCGCAGTCCGCGTAACCAAGATCATCCACCAGCAAGAAGACCATGTTCGGCTGTTTCTCCGCAGCGAATGAGGCCGCAGCAAGGGTGAGTGACAGGGCAAAAGCCGTGATGAGTTTCATGGGGGCGTTGGGTCTGAGTTCGAGAATCTTTGGGGGCGTTTATTTACCCGGGCCTTTGGCCTTCTTCTTTTTGCCTGCTCCGGGATCAACCATCGTCACCGGTTCGCCAATCATGAGCGGCTTGCCAAAGACCGTCTGCTTGTCTCCCTGCTGCTGCATCCAGGCATCCACCTCGCTGCGCATCTGCCTGAGGCGTTCGGCTTGTGCAGGATCGTCCGCGAGGTTATGCAGTTCGGAGGGATCCTTTTTCAAATCGTAGAGTTCCTCCGCAGGGCGCACGGAATGGCGCTTCACCACCGCCGCCGCAGCCGGGCTGGTCTCGGCGGCGCTGAGCCAGCTCTGCCAGTAGTTGAGCCCGCTGGTCACGTTGCTGGAGCGCGAGATGTGCGTGTGATGCTGAAACTCAGGATGCAGGTTGCGAATATACTTCCAGTCGCGCGTGCGCACGCTGCGGATGGGATACACATTGAAATCACCGTCGCCGCTGTGCGTGGTGAAAATGCGCTCGCGGTGCCCCGTGGCTTTCCCCAGCAGCACACCTGCAAACGATTTCCCGTCAATACCCTCCGGCACCGTGCCGCCACCGAGATCGATGAAGGTGGGCAGCAGATCCGGCCAGGCGATCATGGCGTCATTCGTGGAAGCCGGTGGCAGATGCCCCGGCCAGGCTGCAATGAAGGGGATGCGGATGCCTGCATCATAAAGATTCCATTTTCCAAACGGCCACTGCCCGCCGTGATCAGCGGTGTAGATGAAGAGCGTGTCTCCCGGGACCTTGTCCCTGGCCAGTGCCCGCAGCTCGCCGAGCAGTGTGTCCGCACGCGTGATGTCCGAGCAGTATCGCGCCCGCTGCTCCCGCGTCGCCGCAGTATCCACATGTTTAGGGGGCAGCTTGAGCGCCGCCGCGTCATAGCCCGCATTCTCACCCCAGGGCACATGCGGATGACGCGCGCCGAAGAATAAACACAGCGGCTTGGAGGCATCGCGAGTGTTGAGAAACTTGGCCACTTCCACAGTGTCCGTGTCGCCCTGCTGCTGCCCGCCCAAAACATCAAACCCGTGGTCCTTGCCGTAGTTACCATGCGCCACCTTGCCAAAGGCCGCCACCTCATACCCCAGCGCATGCAGCACCGGCGGCAGGGAGGGCACGCCAGGGTTCTTCGCCTTGTGATTCGGCTCCGCCCCATTGCGCGCCGGCCACAGGCCCGTGCACAGAGTCGTGCGGCTGGGCCCGCAGGCAGGAGAGGCCACAAACGCATGCGTAAACTTCATCCCCTCCGCCGCCAGCCTGGCCATGTTGGGCGTGCGGATGTCCTTGGCTCCATAGGGCTCGGAATCCAGCATGCCATGATCATCCGAAATAAAGACGACGATGTTTGTCGGCACGGGTTTGTCGGCAGCACAAAGCGGCACGCTCAGAAGAGTGGCGGCAAACAAGGTCAGGGTCTGTTGAAACATGGGGCGTGTAACGTCGGGATCTGCGGCAACATCTCAGCAAATACTGGCAAGCAGTTGAATGGATGACCTTCAAGGCAGCGGCGGCAGGATCATGGCGCTGTCCTGGGTGGCTGCGTGCCATTGCTTCAAGGCGGCAAAGAGACGTTCGAGGTGCTGGCGTTGCGTCGGGTCGCCCACGAGATTATGCAGCTCGTCGGGATCACTTTGGAGATCGTAAAGCTCGATCAGCGGCGGCTTCCCACCCAGGGCATGCGGGTCCATCTCCTGCAGGATGCGAAAAGCCTCAGGAAACTGCGCTTTGACCCTCACGGTCTCTCCGTAGATGCGGTTGATCCACGGTTTCATGTCACGGAGGTCGGCATTGATGACCTTGGGCTCGTCGAGCCGGCAGCGGACGATCAGTTGATGAGTGGCGTCGATCACGCTTCGCTCCTCCATGCCGCGCGGCTGATTGAGGGAACGACCGGAGACCTCGCTGAAGATGAAGTCATGGCCTCTGGCTTCAGCCCTGCCTTCCAGCAGCGGCTTGAGGCTGATGCCATGAAGCGGGGTCTCATAACGAATGCTGAGTACGTCCAGCAGCGTCGGCAGCAGGTCCAGCTCGCTGACCAGCGCATCGCTGACGAGCGGCCTGCCTCCGGGCAGACGAATGACGAGCGGAATATGCACACCTAGATGAAAGGGGGTCATCTTGCCATGCGGGTAGGCCGGTCCGTGATCCCCCATGAAGATGACAAGGGTGTTTGCTTCCTGTCCCGATTCCCTCAGAGCAGCCATCACCTCCCCCACCACGTGGTCATTGCGCTGCACACCGTCAAGATACTCGGCCCAGTCACGCCGCGCCACCGGGGTGTCCGGCAGATGGGCTGGCAGTTTCACCTTTGCCGGGTCGATGCTGATGGGCTGCTTCTCGCTGTCCACAAAAGGCCGGTGGGTAAATGTCGTGCTGTTGTGCATCAGGAACCACGGCTTTCCTGCCGCGCGTTGGATCACCCGGGCGAGCGCTTGTTTGGAGCCTGCCTTTGGAATGAAGTCGTTGTAGGGAAAGCGTTCGTTCGGAGACACATGCAGCTTTCCACTCACTGCGGTGTGGTAGCCATTCGCGGCGAGCATTTCCACCAGCGTCGCACCTTGCGAGCGAACGCGTGTGTGCAGGTATGGCGGCGCTTGCTTCTCCGCCTCTGTCAGTTTGTCGGCCGGTTTGAGGTAGTTGTTGGTGTTGTTGATCAGCCCGTTAGTATGCGATTGCAGGCCGGTCATGATGCAGGCCTTGGACGCAGAGCAGACCGGATACCCCACATACGCACGACGAAAGAGCACCCCGCTAGCCGCCAGCGCATCCATGTGCGGCGTCTTCACATCCGTCGTGCCCAGGGCCCCCATATGCGCTCCCTGGTCCTCAGTGAGAATGAACAGAATGTTGGTCCGCGGCTCTCCTGCGAAAGACGAGAGCGCGCAGAAGAATGACAAAACGAGTATGGCCGGGAAACGGTGCATGGCCCCGTGTAACGAACGGCACTTTCATGACATCTCAGCAAATAATGTGTCTGATTCAGCAGCGGGGCTTGTCATTTGCCGGGCCTCTTTTAGCATGCCGACATGAGCTCGAAACCTACGAATGCCACCGCCAAGCAGTCAGCCGAATACGCAATCTACAAGCCCAACAGCCGTAACACCGGTGGTGTGATCCGCTTCGAGTTCAATCGCGCCAAAGGTGCCGTCTTTGTGGACGCCGCCTCGCAGTGCGGGGAGAAGCAGTTCGACTGGGAGCAGAAGATCACCATGAAGTGGGCTCTTTCTGATCTCGGCACTGTGCTGGCCACGCTGCAGGGCCGTCAGCAGCAGGCCAAGCTCTTCCATCAGTCTGAAAAAGCCAACAGCGCCTTCGAGCTGACCTTTCGTGACGACCCGCAAAAGGCCCCCTACTTCATGAGCATGTCACGCCAGGAGGCGTCCTCCAAGAGCGTGAAGAAAGTCACCATCCCAGTGACACATTCCGAGGCGGCGATCCTCGAAACCGCGCTGAGGGCTGCCATCACGCGGCTAATCGGGTGGTGAGAATCGCCCGGCGCCTAAGGCGCGCGGACCTCCGAGTCCGCAGCACTCCTCAGACACCCCACCCTCCGCATTACCCAGTCATCCCGTCGGCCCTTTGGTTTTGTGGTATGTAAAGTGCCTGCTATGTTCAAGGAAGCGCTGCCAGCTTCACCACGAGCGAGTCATAACCGAGCGTGCGATCAAACTTCGCCTCATGCTCCACACGCTCCTCGGCTTTCAAAATAGTGATGCTCTTCACGCGCTCGCAGCACAGTCTCAGCAGCGTACGCAGGATGAGCCGCGCGTGCGGTGCACCCAGGCAGAGATGCGTGCCAAAGCCAAAGCTGAGATGCGGATTCGGTTTGCGGTCCAGGCGCACCTCTTCTGGCTGCGGGAAGGCGGCGGCATCAAAATTGGCCGAGGCCCATGCGAGGGAGATGCGTTCCCCGGCTTTGACCGTCACACCGTTTACGTCGGTATCCACCGGGCACACACGGCCAATGTGCGTGAGCGGCATGAAGACGCGGAAAAACTCTTCGCTGGCCAGCGTGATGCGCTTCGGGTCCTCGCGCAGAAACTCAAGCGCCTCCGGATGCTCCGCCAGATAACCCAGTGCGCAGGAAATCGTGTGAATGATCGTGTCACGCCCCCCGGCAAAGGCGAGATTAGCGAAGCCCATCATCTCCTCGCGGGTGAGTTTGCGTCCGCGATACTCTGCCTGCGTCAGCGCACTGAAAAAATCCTCGCCGGGATTCGCCTCAGCACGGTCAAACTGCGCGTGCAGGTAGTCCTCCAGCACGTTGCCTTTTTTAAACTCGCCGCCGGTGACCTTGAAGACATGGATGCCCCAGCCGATCCAGGTCTCGCCCTCGGACGCGGGCACATTAAGAAGATGGGTCAGTGCGCGTGACTGGATGGGCAGTGCGAACTCGTTCACGATCTCGATGGAGTCACGGCTCAGCGCCTCCGTAAGCATGCCCTCCATCAGCGCCTCCACCTGCGCGATCATCGCCGGGTCTTTGGAGCGCTGGAAGAAGGGCTCCACGATGGCGCGGTAGTCGGTGTGCTCAGGCGGATTGGTCTCGATGGGGAGCTGGCGCATAGTGCGCACGGCCTCCTCGGAGGGAATCGGCACCCTGAAGGGTGCGTCCGAGCTGAAGGCCTGCCAGTCCTTCGCCGCCTTGCGTACGTCCTCATGGCGAAGGATCATGGTAATGTCTTCACCATGAAAAGGGCACTTCATCACGCCGGAGGTGCTGCGTGCTTCGCGGAAGGGGTCTGAGAAAGCGGGCATAGGAAGAGAGAAGTGAAACGCTCAACGCTTTCAGTGCAACCTTTGTGCTTTGTAGGATGATGCCTGCGGCCTGTGCAAAGGCCGTTCCGCTTATTTCTTCTTCGCCTTGCCAGCCTTTGCGGCCGGTTTTGCCGGAGCAGTGGGATCTTCGTTGATCGCCCCATGCCACTGCGGAGCGATGTTTTTGGCGTCCCACTCCTCCCAGGCCTTGGAGAGTTTGGCCACGATCTCAGGCTTTGCCGCCGCGAGATCATGCTCCTCGCCGATGTCCGTGCTCAGATCGTATAGCTTCCAGCCGGACTGCGTCTTGGCTTCCATGTCTCGCACATCCACCAGTTTCCAGTTTCCTTCGCGGATGGCCTTTTGCGGTCCAAAGCGCCAGGCCAGCATGTCATGCGGCCGCGTGGAGACCTCGCCTTTCAGGTGAGGCAGCAGATTCACGCCTTCCACACCTGCGGGCTGCTTCGCGGCGGTGATGGCGCAGGCCGTGGGCAGGATGTCCATGGTGCTCACCGGCTGGTCATAGGTCCTGCCAGCGGGCAGCTTGCCCGGCCAGCTCACAAAGAACGGCACCCGAATGCCGCCCTCCAGCGTCTGGCCCTTGTCTCCACGCAGCGGGGTGTTGACGCCCGTGTTGTAAGCAAAGAAGGGCTTCCTGCCGGAGCCTCCGTTGTCGCTGAAGAAGAACACCAGCGTGTTGGGATGCTTCGCTTTCAGCTCGGCAGTGAGGCGGCCGATGTCATCGTCAAGCGCCAGCAGCAGGGCGAGATAGCCACGCCGGTTGGGGTCCGTGACATCCGCAGGAATGCGGTCTTTCACCCTGTCCGCGATCTCCAGCGGCGTGTGCACGGCGTTGTAGGCCAGGTAGAGAAACCAGGGCTTGGCCGCATTCCGCCCCATGAAGCCCAGCGCTTCATCGGTGAAAAGGTCCGTGGCGTAACCATCCAGATGCTGCAGCTCGCGGCCGCGGTAGATCATGTTGTGCGAATGCGCGGAGCCAAACTCAGGCTCGGCATCCTTGTGCAGCAGGTAGTTATGCCCGCCCACGAGGAAGCCAAAGAACTCATCAAACCCGCGCGACTGCGGGTGATGTGCCGCATCAAAGCCCTGATGCCATTTGCCGATGAGCGCGGTGGAGTAGCCGTTATCGTGCAGCACATTGGCAATCGTACGCTGATCCAGCGGCAGCCCCAGCTTTTCCTCGTCTCCCACATGCGGGTTAAACTCATGCCCAAACCGCGTCTGCGATTTCCCCGTGAGGAACCCAGCTCGCGAAGGGCTGCAATACGGCGCCGTCACATACCCATTCGTACACCGCACCCCGCTGGCCGCGAGAGCATCAATGTTCGGCGTCGGCACCGCCTTGCCGCCATGCACGCCGATGTCCGCATAACCAAGATCATCCGCGACGATGACGAGGATGTTGGGCTTTTCCGCAGCAGAAACCATGGAAGGAAAAGCTGCGGCCAGGATCAAGCCACGGAAGGCGTGAAGAATCGTGGAATGGAGTTTCATGGGACGTTGATAACGAAGCACAGAGATTGATCTCCCAGCAAAAGCAGGGAGCTTTCAAAAACCGTCGAGGAAAGGATATTGGCTTAGCTTACTTCCCAAACATCGCATTCCCCTTGTCGCCGCCGCTGAGGACGTAGGCGACGAGGTCGAGGATCTCGTCTTTCTTGAGCATGGCGAGGAGCATGGGCGGCATGGGGGAGACGGTGCTGAGCTCGATGCTCTTCACCTCCTTGCGGTCCACGTTCACGCGCTGGTTGGGGTCGGTGAGGTCGGTGTTGAGGGTCACGCCGTCGCCGCTGAGGTTCACCACCACGCCGCTCATCACGCTGCCGTCGTTCTTGGTGACGATGATGGGGGCGAACTGCTCGTTGATGACCTTGCTGGGGTTGATGATGTTATCCAGCAGGTCATGCGGACTGTAGCGGCCGCCTGCGCCGGTGAGGTCCGGGCCGGTCATGCCGCCGGCATTGCCAAAGCGGTGGCAGGTGTAGCAGGCGGCGGCGGTGAACATCTTGCGGCCGTTTTCAAAGCTGCGGCCTTTCATGCCGGTTTTGGCGGCGGCGCTGAGTTCATCCAGCGTCCACATCGTCGGTGTGCGGCCCACAAACATCGCGCCGACATTCTCAATGGCGGATTTGCGCTCCGGCTTCTTCGCGATGAGTTCAGCCAGCTGCGTGTTTTCCTCAGGCGTGAACGTGGTCAGGCTGTCGTTGCGGATGAACTCGATGAATTTGTCAAAGCTGGCGCCGCCCTTGTAGTTCGCGGCCTTGAGGAACCACTCCAGCTGCTGCGTGCGCAGCTCCTTGGTCCAGCCGGTTTTCAGAAAGCGCAGGCTGCGGGCGTATTCCATCTGCGGCTCCTGGCTCTCAGCAGCGGCGATGAGCGCCATGCCCTTGGCGGCAGCCTTCGGATCCTGGAGATAGCCGAGGGTTTCCGTGAGCAGCCAGTTGAGCTCGAAGTTGTCCGCCGGATACGCAGGATCGAGCTTGGCGATGATCGCAGCCACGATGGCATCGTCCGGATTGCCAAAGCGATGCAGCACGATCTCAGTGAGGCGCACGTAGGCCATGCGCTGCTCATTGTTCAGCTTGGTAAAGTCACGCTTCAGCAGCGCAGCCAAGATCTTGTCACGCATCGCCGTATTCACCACATGGTCCGGAGCGCGGTGTGTGGGGCACACGCCCGTGACACGAACGAGCGCCAGCAGGGCTTCAAGTTGTGCAGTGGCATTCTTTTCATTCAGCGCCTTGGCTTCCCATTCAGAAAGCGGATTGTGCTCCAGCACCGTGCGCGCAGCGGCGCGGATGTAGTGGTCCTTGTCACTGAGATGTGGCCAGGCAAAGGCCACAGCCTTCGCGTCTGCCTTGCCGTGAAATGCCTCCAACTGATGGCGCAGGTTGGCACCTGCCGTGATCTGCGGTTCGTGTATCGCGGGTGCGGTCGACTCCTTGCCCGTGTATGTCACACGATACAGCCCACTCTGCACACGACGGCCGCCGATCGTAAAATACATCGCACCATCAGGGCCTATGATCGCATCACTCACCGGCAGCGGTCCGCCGGTGACAAACTCTTCCTTCGTGGCGGTGTAAGTGGAACCGCTGGGCGTGAGATGCACGGCGTAAATTTTACCCCAGCTCCAGTCGAGCGCATAAAAAGCGTCCTGATATTTGGCGGGAAACTTCGCGCCGTAGCCAAAGGTGCAGCCGGTGGGCGAGCCCGGGCCGATGTTCAGCGTGGCGGGCAGGTTGTCATAGTAGAACTCGGGGTATTTGCCCGCGCCATTGCGCCAGCCGTATTCGCCGCCGCTCACCACATGGTTGATGCGCGTGGGGCGGTACCAGGAGGTGTTGAAATCATACTCCATGTCCGCGTCATACACGAAGAGCTCGCCTTCGCGGTTCACACCGCCGTCGTAGATGTTGCGGAAGCCGGAGGCGAAAATCTCAAACTGCTTCCCATCCGGTGAGAAACGGTAAACGATGCCGCCCGGAGCCATGACGTGGCGGTTGTGGCCACGGCCGTCCGGCATGCGCGGCAGCAGGTGGTCATCGCCCCAGAGCTTGGCCACGGGAGAGGTGTCCAGCGTACCAGCCTTCGGCCCTTCCTTCAGCACAGCATTGTTCCCGCTGATGAGGTAGAGCCCCTTCCCGTCCGGTGTTTTCAAAATGGCATGCACGCCGTGGTCGCTGCCCGCATCAAACTCCCGCAGCATCTCCACTTTGTCCGGCATGTCGTCATTGTTGCTGTCAGTGATGCGGTACACGCCGCTGGGGATCTTCTTTTCGTAATCGTTCACGCCGATGTAAAGGGCGCCAAAGGCAAAGAGCATGCCGTTCACGCCACGGATCTCCGCAGCCACCTTCTGCACATCGGCAGCCTTCAGCGGCTGCCCTGCGGCAGGTGGGTTGAAGCGATAGAGCGCGCCATACTGGTCGCTGGCATAGATGCGGCCTTTGTCGTCCGCGCAAAGGTTCACCCAGGATCCCTGCTCGCCGCCGGGGACGGAATAGAGGAGCTCCACTTTGAAATCGGGCAGCGTCTTGATGTTCGTGACCGGTGTGGCCACATTCGCACCTATGGCCGGCCCCACCGCCTCTGCGCGCTTCGGCTTCCCCTTGGCGGCAGCGTTCTTGCCCTTGGCATCACCCTTGGCCGGTGCAGCTGCCTTGCCTTTGCCCTTCGCGGGGGCCTTGGCCTCGATGATCTGCGCATCGCTGGGGATGGCCGACTTCTCAAACGAGATCACGCCGCCGTCCGGCAGTTCCTTGAGCATCACATCCTTGATCTGCACCTTCATCGCCGGCCCACGGTGAATCTGAAAAGCGACCAAGCCTTCCAGCGCACGCTTTGATTCCTCAAAGTCCAGCAGGTCGATCGTCACCTTGCCGTCGATCTTATGGATCAAATGATTGCCCTGAGCGATGACGGTGTACTCGTGCCATTCGGCGATGTCCACCTTCACCGGCTCGTGCTCGGAGGCCAGCCAGCGTTTGCCCTCGGGATCAATCACCACCCCCTGCCCGTTCTGCACGATGATGCCGCGGCCACGCTCCTCATACACCATCGCGTTGTTCGGCGTTGCCGGGTGAATGTCACACTGATAGCCGCCGATGGACCACTTGCCGTTCTCCGGCAGCTCCTTGCTCCGGTACTGGATGCCCGTGTTGTTGCCGCTTTCCTTGATCTTCACATGCAGCTCAAAGTTCTTCACCTTGCCGCCGCGCCAGATGAGAAACTGGTTGTACGTGAGCTGCTCCGGCCCGGTGGTCTTGCCCGTGATGCAGCCGTCCTCAACGCTCCACAGCTCGGGATTGCCATCCCAGCCGGTGAGGTCCTTGCCGTTGAAAAGCGGTTTAAAGCCGTCCTGTGCGGAGGCGAAGGAGGTGAACAGGAGGGATAGAAAAAGAAGACGGTTCATGGTTGGGCGCGTGGATAAACGCACCCGTCTGTCCAAAACTACCGGCAAAGGATGTGTCGGATTCGGCAAAACGGCCTGATCAGCCTTCGATGCCCCAGAAATACAGATGCCCTTACGCAGGATTCAACTGTTGCTGCTCCAGTTCCACGATTAGCTGCCACATCGCCAGACGTGGCACCCCTGCATAGCCAGATTCCTGTGCGTCATTGATTTCGATGACGATCCAGCGGCCGTCGATGCACTGGGCCATGTCAACGACCACGAATGGCAGAGCTGCCCGCCGAGCGGCCTCTCCGGCCATTTTCATGGCATCGGCTTTTTCTGTTTCGGTCCACTGGTATTTAGCGAACTCCGCAAAGTAAGGACCGACGCCGACCAGATGGCCGTGCCACCAGAAGGAGCGAAATTCGAAGGATGCGGGAATACGCTGGCCCATGTCTGCCTGGATGGGACGTAGGCGTTCGAAGCGACGTATGACCACCTGCTGCCAGTGCAGCATGCGGTCTGTGGCAAATGCGTCAACAGCAGCACGGTATTCGTCTGCATTGTGAATGATGGAGAGCTTGAATTGATGGCGGCTGGTCTGGCGACTGCCTTTGATGAACAGCGGCCATCCGGCCAGCTCACCCGCAGTTTCTGCATCCGGGGCTTTGTCGAACCACCAGCTTTCCGGAGTCAGTCCCTCCAGCAGCGGATACCATTGTGGCAGCTCACTGCAGAGCTGATGCTGTGCAGGGGAGTGAATGAGTTTGACGCCGTGCTCCAACAGTTCGTTGTAGAGGGCATCATAATCAACGACAGCGCCAAAGCGAGCCACGGCGGTTACTTCATCGAGGCCGAAACGCGTGTGCGAGCAGGCCATGAGCTGGCTGAAGGCGAAGTCGTAGTTGGGGGATTGAATTTTAGCTTCTGCAATCCAGACGCTGCGCTCGATCTGGAAGACATCGATGTCGTCTGGAGTGTGCTGCATAAGGGTGAATGATCGGATGGCTGTGTGCAGCGAATCAATGCGTGCAGCGGGTCAGGCGCAACGTTGCTTTTGCGGGCCGGTCGCGGGGTGAGGATTGAGGACGCCACATACCCCTCGCGAAAGCGGTAGCTACGATGCAGGCTTGCGCCTTGCATCTTCGCGACCGCACTCCAAAACGCTGTCGCGCTGTTCGTATACCTGCTCCTACTTCATCGGGTGCAGCTTCAGCAGCTCATCCGTCGTGAAAAGCATCATGCGACCGGGGTTGGCGTCACGGACGGCTTTGACTTCGGCTGCAGTCACGGGGTCGGCTTTGTTGCCGAAGTGGTTGCGCACGAAGGTGAGGACGCTGGCGATTTCCTCGTCCTTGAGCATGCCGCCGAAGGGCGTCATGGGCACCTGGCCGTTGTATTCCTTGCCGCCGACCTTGAGGGGCCCCATCAGGCCGTACATGACGATCTTGATGAGGCGGTCACGGTCGGTGGTGACCCAGGGGCTGTTCACGATGCTGGGGAAGGCGGGGTCAAGACCGGCGCCGTTCGGCTGATGGCAGGTGACGCAGTGGCCTTCGCGGTTGTAGATCTCCTGGCCGAGCTTGAACTGCTTCTTGGCGGCGTCGCTCAGGTAGGCAGGGGCGGGCACCACGGGGTGCTCGGGCTTCACGATTTCCGCCACGCCGGCGAGGCGGTCGGCGGCGGTTTTGATGGCGGCCTTGTTCCAGTCATCCTGCGGCAGCCTGGCTGCGATGGCGACGATGTTCTTGGCGGCGGGAATGTTTGGCAGCCAGCTTGCGGCGACGACGGCCTCCAGGCGCACACGTCCATGCTCATCGGCAGCGGCTTTTTCCAGCAGCGCCACGTGATCGGCGATGCGGTGGGTGTTGTAGCGCAGCACGCGCACGGCGGCGGCACGGGCATGGAAGTCGGAGGAGGCCAGCATCTCACGCAGCAGCCCCTCATCGGCCTCATTGAGACCCCAGGTGACCCACAGAGCTTCGAGCTTGGCGTGCGTTTCCTTCTGGTCAGCGGCCCAGGTTTTGATGGCAGGCAGCACTTCCTTGGCGTCGCGGGCGCGCAGCTCACGGCGGGCGCGGTAGCGGGTGCGCAGTTCGGGTTCCTTGAGGTCTTCAAACAGTGTCTTCAGCGGCGCTCCGGCCACCGGCACGGGCTTCACCAGCGGGCGGCCAGGGTAGGTGATGCGGTAGATGCGGCCGTGCACGTGGTCGCGCAGGGGGTCACGCGCATTGTGCTGCATGTGGCCGATGAGCACATTGTGCCAGTCGATGACGTAGAGGGAGCCATCTGGGGCGAATTCTAGGTCCACCGGGCGGAAGTTTCCGTCCTTGCTGGTGAGCAGGTCATGGCGGTGGGCGGTTTTCCAGCCGGTGCCGTTGTCTTCGATTTTCACCTGCTTGATGCCGAGGAAGCCGATGGCATTGCAGTAAATCAGATCGCCCTGCACTTCATCGGGGAAGTGGCGGGAGGAAACGATCTCCAGGCCGCTGGTAGGGCGCACCTTATGACCGTCTGGTACCAGGTCGGGAGCGGAGGGGGTCTTGCTGCCAAAGGTGGGCTTCACCTCCACAGGCAGGGCCCAGTTCATGGTGGTGCCGGAGGTGTGCAGCAGGAAGTCCTGGCCCCACTGGTCAAAGACAAAGCCCCAGGGATTGGGGATGCTCATCTGGATGGTGCGCTCCAGCAGGCCGCGCTGCGGGCTGTAGCGGAAGAAGCCGCCATCGACGCAGCGCACAGGCCCGTAGGGCGTCTCGACATTGGAGTGCAGGAAGACGCCCTCGCATAGCATGAAGGCACCGCTGGGGTCTGCGGTGAAGGCGCTGATGGCGTGGTGCGTGTCGTGCGTGTCAAAGCCGCCGAGCACGATCTCCATGCTGTCCGCCTTGTCGTCGCCGTTGGTGTCACGCAGCAGCACGAGGTTCGGCTCCTGGGTCACATACACGCCTTCGGGGGTGAACTCAAAGCCGATGGGCAGGTGCAGCTTGTCAGCAAACACGGTTTCCTTGTCGGCCTTGCCGTCGCCATTGGTGTCCTCATAGATGAGGATCTTGTCATCCGGCATCGCGTCACCCGGGCGGTAGTGCGGGTAGGTGGGCATGGTGGCCACCCAGAGACGGCCCTTGTTGTCGAAGGACATCTGCATCGGGTTCGCCAGATTGGGGAACTCCTTCTCGCTGGCAAACATCTCCACCTTGTAGCCTTCCGGCACCGTGAGGGACTTCACTGCCTCTTCACCATAGAGATACTTCTCGCTGCCGTTCTTCACGCTCGGCACGTAGTTCGTGGGCACCGGGGGCAGGGCGTGGGTCTTGCTGTCGTCCACCTTGAGGCTTGTGGTCTTGCCGGTGGCCACGGCGTGGATCAGGTTGTCGCGCAGCACGGTCATCTCGCGGCTCTTCTGCACTTCATCGGGGTAGTTCTGCGGGCCGTAGGGATTGTAGCGGCGGCCGTGGGCGTGCACGCCATTGAGGATGTTGTAGTCCGTGTTCCAGAACCAGTCCTTCTCCTTCACCGCCTCACGCACCAGCTTGGGGTCAGCTTTGGACTCATGGCTGGCGTGGCCGTAGAGGCCGGTGGCCAGCAGCTTGCCGATCTCTTCATAGCCCTTCTCCGTGGGGATGAATCCGCCGGTGGTGAAGAACTCTCCGCCCTTCGCCTCGATCTCCTTCGTGGGGGTGAAGAGGTCGATGTAGGTCAGGCCGTGCTTCTTGGCCACTTTTTCGATCGCGCCTGCATACAGCAGCAGGTTGGCGTTTTCCACATCACCCTTCGGCAGGTCACGCTTGGCACTCTGGTTTTCGTAGGCGATGGGGCTCACCAGCACCACACGAGGAGCTGCTTTGCCATTGTAGGCTTTGCTCAAGGTGTGGACGACCCAGGCGTCCAGCTCGGCTTCAAAGTTGCCCACCTTGCTGGGGCCGTCGAAGGACTCGTTGTAGCCAAAGAAAGCCACAATCGTGTCCGCCTTGAGATGAGTGAGCCACTGGTCCGGCGTGGAGAAAAAGCCCTGGCCGTTGTGGATGGTCTTGTCCGGATGGAATTTTTCAGCGCCGGGGAAGGCCCACTGCGAGCCACGTGAGGGGTGCGGGCGGAAGCCGGGGGTGTCACCCACATGGCCCATGTTGCGGAAGAAGAGTTCGCGGTCCGGGTAGCGGAGCTGCAGCTCGGTCTCGATCTGGCTGTACCAGGTGTCGCGTTCGGCCAGTCCGTTGCCGATGAGCACGATGTGCTCGCCTTTTTCCGGCGGTGCCACGGCCTGTGCGCGTGCTGCGGTGGCGGCGGCAGGTTCAGCGGTGGGCTGATGCGGGGCTTTCACCTCTTCCGGCTTCTTCGCGGCGGTCTTCTTGGATTTGTCATCCGGCGTGCCCATGCTGGGGCTGCTGCCCGTGGCGAAGTCGCCGGGCTTCAGATTGCGCTGTTTGAAATAGGCGGAGTCTTTGATGAAGCCGTAGGCGCTGGGTTTGAAGGGGTCGATGAAAGCCACGTCCGCCTTGGCAGGCACCGGCAGCTTCAGCAGGGAGTGCACCGCATTCACAATAAGGCGGCGCAGGTTTTCGTCCGTGTAGTCCATCGAGGCGCCCATGGTGGTGCAGAAGGAGCGGCCCTTGGCTTTGCCATCAGGAGAGGTGTAGTCATGCAGCCAGGCAATGGGCTGCATCGGCTCGTTCTTCGCGCCTGCGACCGCCTTGGACTTCGGGTCCAGCGACTCAGTCACCGCGCCACGCAGCAGGATGGTGTCGCTCTCTGGCTTCACATCGGGCGCGCCATACACGTCCGTGGTGCAGAAGATCTCGCCCACACCACTCAGGATTTCGTTTTTGCCGTTGGCTTCCACTACCACGCTGCGGGTGCCCTCTTTCTTGTGCTGCCCGTGATGGCTCACCCACTTTTCCCCGAGGATCTTCAGGCCAAACTCACTCCACTTGAAGTCACCCGTCTTGGCATTGCCGGTGAAGGCATGCGTGGCGGTGCGGAAGCCGATCACCGGCTTGCCCGCATTCAGGAACTTGGCGAAGTGCGCCAGGCTCTCATCCGGCAGCTGGCGGAAGCGGGTGCCGATGATGAGCAGGTCCGCATCGTCGATTACCTCGGTGCCACGGATGTTCTTCTGGTTGTTCGGATCAATGAAGCCGCCCTTTTCATCCGTGGAGAAAAGCACGATGCAGTTGAAGCCGTGCGTCTTGGCCAGGATCTTGGCCAGCATGGGCATGCTCTCCTCCGTGCGGTACTCCTCGTCGCCGGCCACCAGGACGATCTTTTTGCCTTTGCCGGCGCCGACCGGATTGGCCGCGACTTCGAGATATTCCTGCGCGTGCGCGGACAGGGCCGAGCCGAGGAGTGCGAGGGTGAATAGGAGCTGCTTCATGGATTGGGGAAAAAACGAGCGGGAAAGCTAGTACCGCACAGGGCGGCGAAACCGGACAAGAAAAAATTGTGAGTAAGTCGAAGGAGCCATGTGAGGGCCTGCATCAGTTCAGCCTGTAGGCAATGTCTGCACTGCTTTTTGCTGCTTACCGCCCCAGCACCGCGATCTCCTCATCGCTCAGTGCACGGTCCCAGAGGGCGAACTCGTCCATGGCACCGCTCAGAAGGCGGATGGCCACGCCGCCGGAGCTGCGGCGGTCGTTCCAGTTGCCGAGCTCGGCAATGCCGATCTTCAGCGGCGTGGTGTCCTTGAGCGCGGAGCGGGTCAGCAGCTCGCCATCCACGTAGTGCCTGACTTCCCTGGCAGCAGGATCATAGACCACGGCCAGATGTGTCCAGCGGCCAAAGCGCTCCGGGGTGAAGAGCACGGGCGTGTCGTGGTCCACATGATGCGAGCCACCACCGCCAGCAATACCGAGACGCACTTTGCCATCGCGTGTGATCTGCCAGTGGGTCTTTCGGTCACTCCAGCCCTCGGACATGAAAAGGGAGTTGAAGGTGCGATCCAGTCCGTTCACGCGCACCCACACAGCCAGGGTCAGCGCCTTGGTTTCACCGGGGATGTTCAGCCTCACGCGGTCGCTCACGTTGCGGAATTCCAGCGCGCGTTTGCCCGGCCAGCGGCCTGTCGTCCACGATGCACCGACGATGCTGCCATCGGCAATTTGAGCACCATTCACCGCATGGTTGCGCAGCGAGCGCGAGCCTTCGTCATCCTGGAAATCAAAGCGCAGGCGCAGCCCGGCGTCGGCATTCAGCCTGGCGCTGGAGGCCAGCCATTTCTCAAACTGAAAGCGCTGGGACATCGCACTGCGCGCGTCGATCTCGTTCAGCGAGGCAAAGCTGGACGCATTCGCCGGAAGCACCGCCGTATTTCCCGCGATGGCCATGGCCTGCCCCTCCTTCAGCGACTTCATCGTCACCGCAGGCTGGTGCAGCTCCACCTCGCCCTTGAACACATGCACCTCCGCATTCTGCGCGCCCACATCCACGCCGAATTCGGTGCCGAGATCCACAATGGTGCCCTTGGGCGTGTTGATACGAAAGCCCTTGGCCTGCGGCGGCACCTGCGCGCTGAGCTTGCCACGCGTGCAGGTGGCCTCTCCGGAAGACACGAGCTGCAGCTCGGCAGGCCCTTCGATCAAAACACGCGCCCCTTGGTAAAACTCGATCTGCGCGATGCCGGACTTCAGCCTCAGCCACCCAGGGGAAAGCGGCGTGCCGGGTGTCACGGCAGCGGAGTCCCATTCCAGATTCACCCCGCGCGTCAGCACCGCCACCGAGGCCGTGGTCTCCTCGGCCTCGGGCTGCGGGCTCATCGTTTGATTGATCAACCACGCACCCACCAGAGTGATGCATGCCGCCATGGCCGCCACACTGGTCACGGTGGCAAAGGTGAAGCGCCGCTTGGGCAGCAGCGCAGGGCGGGCTCCCATGCTCTCCACCACCAGCGGTTTGGTGGCACGCAGCATGGCGTCCATCTCAAAGTGCTGCAGCAGGCGCTCGCCCAGCTCCGGGTGCGCTTGCAGCAGCGCATGCAGTTCCTCGGCTTCGCCGGTCGTCAGCGTGCCTTCAAGGTAGCGTTGGATAAGAGTGTCCGTGTCAGGCATGCGCGTGTCCTCCCTGGCTGGCGGTGGTGCGCTCGATGCACTCGCGCAGTTTTTCCCGCACGCGGGAAAGAGCGCGGCAGACCGTGTCCGCCTTCATGTTGATCTGATCGGCGATCTGCGGCGTGCCGATGTCGTTGTAATAGTACAGCTCCACCAGCTCGCGGCTTTTTTCCGGCAGCTTTTGCAGGCAGCTGCGCAGCACGCTGATCTCCTCCTCGTAGCGTGGCGGCGCCTCGCGCTCCTCCGCCAGCAGGCGGATGTGGTCGGCCAGCTTTTGCACCACCTCGGGCTGCTGTTTGGTGCGCTCGCGCCACTGCCGCAGCGCGATGTGCCGCGTCATCGTGGCCAGCAGCGGCCGGGCATCCGTGCTCAGATCCCACTGCGACTCCTTGGCCATGAACTCCAGAAACACCTGCTGCGCGATGTCCTCCATCAGCCCCGGCCACGGTGCATACTTCAGCGCCACCCCTCTCACAAAATCGTGATGGGCCAGGAAAACCTGCGCAGCCTGCGTCTCGTGCGTGTTCATGCGTCTGTCATTATCTCACACCGGCAGGGCAAACCGGACAGGATTTTTGTGGGAGATTGGATGGTGGAGTAAGGCTCTTGACAAAACTTCAAATTTCTCACCTGAATAGAGTATGCGCATGGCCGGATACATACTTCTCGCAGTCGTCGTGGCTTTGGGCATTGGCATTCTCTCCATCATGTTCGCCGGAGCGGGGCATGGCTGGAATTCAAGCTTCTATGCCGCGATTCCAAGTTTGGTGGGCGCTCCGTTGGCGGCCATTTCGTGGGCCTGTACGCGCAAGATCTCTGCATTGGCATTTGCTCTGGTCGCCATCGTGGTTGGGCTGGGAACGGATGTGTATCTTTTTCGGGTGACGTTGCAGGAAGGTGCAGGCCACTTCGAACGCGCATGGAAGGCCGTGCCATTGTACATGACCTTGTGGTTTCTGCTTTTCGCGGGATGGCAGGCGGTTGCTGTTGCTGCCGCCCTCAAAAGGGTATGACCAGCGACGGTTTGTATCACCGCTGTGCGGCTCCACGGAAATGATAACGTTAAGTTGCCGCTGTCCTTGGGTTGTCATCCAAGGCTGCGATTGCGACATCTCTACGGGCTTTGACAGCGCCACTGATGGCCGGCTTTCTCATGGATTCGCCGCGAGCCATTCCGTCGGCGTCATGCCTCCCGCACGTTGTAGATGTTCGTTGTCCCACGAGATCAGGGGACTTTGGCTTTGCTGAGCCACAGTGGCATAAAGTGCATCGGCACCTCGAAGAAACTGGCAGGTGCCAATGGTCTCCACCGCACTCAAGAACGCGGCGCCCATGGCAATCTCCGAAGTGACCATTCGATTCATGAGCAAATGCGTCAATTGCTGCGCCTGCACCCCATCGCGGAGCCGACGGGCCAGCGCGCAGGCAACTTCGGTTCTTCCAAAAGCCGGTTGTATCACCGCGATCCCAGCGGCGGCGATTTTCCTCAGGAGCTCGCGACTGGGCTGATGGAACCTGTCAGTTGCATCTGCGGCGGCAATCCAGACACTTGCATCAATCGTCAAGCTCACGATTTTTCAAACCGGTTGCGGTCTTGCATGAGAAGCTCCCGCGCCGAGGGCCCTGCTGGAGCACGAGAAACCGCCTCGTCCGCCGAGCGGAACCAGTCTTCCAGCCAATTTACATCCACAGGATGAGCAGCTGATGGAACGGATGCGTCCTGGTCATCCACCAGCCAGCGTTCATAGAGTTCCACCGTCACCTCAGGCACGCGACGTCCAAGCAAAGCGACACGATCAGTCACTTTCTTGTAGAGGTCGTCTGGGATTTCGATCACGGCAGTCATGGGCCAAAGATTCTTCACCGACACACCCATGTCAACCTTGCCTGGCAGTAGGCTGCTGCCAGGTGCATAGCCCCTACACCTTCACAAAATCCCGCATCGTATTCAGCATCACCACCACGGAGCACGCACCTGCATCCGGGAATCCCAGGCACGCTTCACCCAGCGTCTTGGCGCGGCCAAACTGGGCGATCATGTTCTTGCTGGCTTCCTTGCCGGACTCCGCAGCGGCGGCCACGGCGGCGAGGGCTTCGGTGAGGGAGAGGTCGGCGGACTCGCGGGCCTTCTCAGCGGCGGGGGCCAGCGCGTCGATCATCGTCTTGTCGCCGGGCTTGGCACCGCCGCGCTTCATCACGCCTTCGAGGGCGGTGGAGAGCAGGAGGGAGAGGCCTTCAGCGTCGAAGGTCGGGCGGCCGGCGAGGGCCTTGCCACCGGCGCGATAAACGGTGCCAAAGATGGCTCCCGAGGCTCCGCCCATGCTCGTCATCATGGCGGTGCCGGTGGTCACAAAGACCTGCTCCACACTGGCGGGGTCCATGGGCTCCAGCTGGGCTTTCACCGCCTCCATGCCGCGCTTCATGCCGAGGCCGTGATCGCCATCGCCGAGATCGCGGTCGGCCTGGGAGAGCATGGGTTCGGCGGCGATGATGGCATCGGCCACCTGCAGCATCATGAGGCGGACTTGGTTGGGCTTGAGTTCCATGGTTGGAGAAAAAAGAGAGAGTGGTTGGAGCGGTGGGTGAAAGAAGGGGGATCAAGATGATCCCCCTCCTGTGAATGTGTTTAGACTGCTGGCGCTTACTTCTTGCGCAGCTCCTTCTTCTTGAGGTCGTTGTAGAGTTCGAAGGCCTTGTTGGCGTTCAGTCCACCGTGCACCACACCGTGCACCGCCTGCATCATCGAGACGGGGGCATCGCTCTGGAAGATGTTGCGGCCCATGTCCACGCCGCTGGCGCCCTGCTTGATGGCGTTGGCGCACATCTTCAGCGCGTCGAGCTCAGGCAGCTTCTTGCCACCGGCGATCACGATCGGCACCGGGCAGCAGCTCGTCACGGTATCAAATTCCTTTTCCGTGTAGTAGCACTTCACGATGTTGGCGCCGAGTTCCGCCATGATGCGGGTGGCCAGGCGGAAATACTGCGACGTGCGGGCCATCGCGCGACCCACGGCGGTCACGCCCATGACGGCGATGCCATAGCGGCTGGCGGCATCGACGAGGTCGGTGAGGTTCTTGAGGGACTGGCGCTCGTAGGCGCTGCCGATGAAGACCTGCACGGCCAGCACGGAGGCATTGAGGCGGATGGCTTCTTCGATGTTGAGCGCGGTGCTCTCATTGGAGAGGGGTTCAAAGCCGGGGCGGCCAAACTTGACTTTCTTGCCGTCGAGTTCGCCTTCCCATTCTTCCATGGGGCTGATCATCGAGGTGCCGCCGGAGGCGCGCAGGGCGATGGCCTTGGTGGTGGAGGCAGGAATGACGGAGCGCTGGATGCCGCGGGTGAGCATGAGGCAGTCGGCGTAGGGCTCCAGGGGGAGGATGGTCTGGTCCACGCGCTCCAGGCCGGTGGTGGGGCCCTGGAAGTAGCCGTGGTCAAAGGCGAGCATCACGGTGCGGCCGTCCTTGGGGTTGAAGACCTTGGAGAGGCGGTTCTTGAGACCCCAGTCATACTGGTGGCAGCCCTTGAGAAAGAAGCCGGGGGCCTCCTGGGGGACGTCGGTGAAAAATTCCTTTTCCTTCTTGTCTGCTGCGCTGGTTTGGATGTCGGCCATGGTGTGTGTTCAGTTTTGGTGGAGTCTAAATCCATAGTCACTCCCCGCTTGCCGTCCATGCACGGGCTCGCCAGATTTGTGTCGGATTTTGCAATCGCATGCAGACGAAGAAAAGCATCCTCAGTCTCGTCCCCGTTGGTTCCGCGCATCGTGTGCAGGGCCAGCGGACCGTGGCGCTGCCCGGGGTGACGGTGGACATCCTGACCACGCGCAAGATCGAACTGCAGCAGTGGGAGCTGCGGCGGCTGAATGATCCCTACTGGCGTCTCTACTGGCCGGTGAGCGCGGGTGGGGTGGTGGAAATAGGCGGCGAACAGACGCCGCTGGAGCCGGGCTGCATGTATCTGATTCCGCCACACACCACTTTCAGCACCACCACCACGCGGCCTTTCAGCAAGTGGTACGCGCATTTCAACCTGGGCCCTCTGGCGGACCGCGCCGCGCCGGGCATCCACCGCTTTCCCACCACCGCGCCGCTGCGCAGCCTGATCCCGGGCCTGATGGAGATGAGCAGGCAGCAGGAGGCGGTGCGGTTCCCATGGCCCACCATCCAGCTCGTCATCGCCGCCGTGCAGTGCCTGCCTGACAGCGTGTGGGAAAAGCAGCACATGGATGCCCGCGTGCAGCGCGCCATGGAGTTCATGCACCAGCACCTGGGGCTGAAGCTGACGGCGGAGCAGGTGGCGCGGCATGCCGGGCTGAGCCTGCGGAATCTGAACCACCTCTTTCAGCAGGAGCTGCAGCAGCCGCCCATGCGTGTGCTGCTGGACTACCGGCTGGACGAGGCCTGCCGGCGGCTGAGGCACACGGAGGACAGCATCGAGACCATCGCCGAGCAGTGCGGCCTGGTGAACCGCCACTACTTCAGCCGCATGCTGCGCCAGTACCGCAACACCTCCCCGGCCGCCTATCGTGAAGAGAGCTGGGGCTGAGTCGTGGCGTGGCAGCAGGTAGATGGATCACAACGAGCAACTCCCCATGACACCGCACTGGACACGCAGGCAGTTTTTGAAGAAATGGAGCGCCGCCGGATGCGGGGTGCTGACAGGAGCACACCTCTCGGCCGCAGACGCCCCCACACTGGCGGTACCCGGCGACTGGAAAAAGCACGGCGAGCTCTTCCGACACTCAGGCGATCCTGCCGGCGGATGGGTGCAGAACTTTACCAGCACGGTGGAGCCGCTGGAGGATGACCGCTGGCGCGTGTGGACCAGCGTCTCCTTGCCCAAGATCCAGGGCGAGCTGAAGCAGATCGGCTACCACACCGGACGAGTGGGCGGCCAGTGGAAGCGCACCGTAGCTGTGTGCACCCCCGGCGAGCCGGATGCCACCGCCGAGCTGGCCATCGGCGGCCTGCCCGAGGGTTGGCACCCGGTGCAGGTGGTGACGCTGCGGCTGAAGGACGGTCGCACGCGCCTCTACTTCTGGGCACATGGCAGAGGCGTGGTGCGCTACCTCGCCGCCGACAGCGCGGACGGCCGCGCCTTCAAGGTGGTGAATGCGCTGACGCCCTGCCTCTACCATCCGGCGGACCGCGCAGTGGATGGCAAGGTGGCGCTGGAGGCCGGGCTGCAGCATTTCTCCAAACGCCGCGCCAAACCGGTGGAAAACGAGCCGCTGGCACCCGCCGTGCTGATCTCCAATGACGCGACAAATGTCTACCAGCTCCCCGACGGCAGTTTTGAAATGTACTCCGTGGGACTCATGGAGGTGGGCAGGAATGACCGGCGCTATGCCGCACAGGACAACATCCCCGGCCTCCTGCGGGTGATGGACCGCTACGTGAGCGATGACGGCCTGCACTGGGGCGGACGCAGGCGTGTGCTGATGCCGGATGCGGGCGATCCGCAGGATCTGCAGTTTTACTACCTTTCTGTGACACACACGGAGCGCGGGCGCATCGGCCTGCTGGGACATTACCGGCTGGACACGCAGACGATGGACATGGAGCCCTGCTTTTCCACGGACGGCATCACCTGGGAGCGGCCGCTGCGCCAGCCGTGGATCACCCGGGATGCACCGGGCGCCACCGCAGGCAGCTACATGCTGCACGCGCCGCATGCCATGGTGCAGCGTGGTGGAAAGTGGTATCTTTTTTACACCGGCGGAAACTTTGCGCACAATCACCGCGACTCTCACGGCACCCCGGACCGGGCGGTGATGCTGGCGACGTGTGAGGCGCTGTGGAAGTAGCGGAGCGCTGACCGACGGGCATGAATCCCCATCGTGGTTTTCAGCGGTCCAGGCCGAGGAGGTGCAGGCTGTCGCGGTGGATCATGGCTTCGATCTGGTTCACATCCAGGCGCGGGAGCTGGGTGCCTTCGAGCATGTCGTTGAGCCTGCGGATGCCGTCGATGGAGGCATTCACGGTGGTGAAGGGGAAGTCGGTGCCGAAGAGGAGCTTGTGCCAGACGCCGTACTCCTGCGCGAGCATGAGGGAGTTGTAGAGCTGCCAGGGGCGGTAGTGCAGGGCGCTGACGTCGGCATAGACGTTGGCGTGCTTGCGAATGGTGACGAGGCATTCGCCCTCATAGGGGTGGCCGAGATGGGCGAGGATGATCTTCAGCTCCGGGTGACCGAGCGCCACGGGCTCGATGAGGCGTGGCAGGGTGCATGCCAGCGGCGCCTGGGCGATGAAGGTGGTGCCGGTGTGCAGCAGCACAGGCAGGCCGTTTTTTTCCGCGTACTGCCACAGGGGCTCCAGGCTGGGGTCATCGGGGCTGAAGCCGGCGTACATGGGCATGAGCTTGATGCCGCGCAGGCCCAGCTCTTCATGGCCAAAGCGCATCTCGCGCTCCCAGCCTTCCTGCGTGGGATCAAGCGCAAGGAAGCCGATGAGCCGGTCCGGATCGCGCGCGACGTAGTCGGCCACGGTCTGGTCATCCACCCACAGGCCGCTGAGCCGGGCCTTGCCGCCGAAGACGATGGTACGGGTATTCTCCGGGGCGCTGGCACGGTAGGCGTCGTAGCTGGTGCTGATGTCCACCTTCACACCGGGGCGCGCACGCCCGGCCTGCTGGATGAAATCTTCGGAGAAGTCGGCGGGGAAGTTCCAGGCGTGGGAGTGGACGTCGATGATCATGGCGGAATGATGGGTGGGACAAATCAGGGGCGCTTCTGCAGCTCGACCTCGATCCAGCGTGCGGCGTGGTCGCTCCAGGGAACCTTGGGATCGCTCTGGAGGAACCCTTTTACTTTGCCGTAGCCGAGCACGTGCCACTGCCAGGCATCGCCGCTGCCGAAGATGTGGTCGATGGCGGTTTTGTCTGCGGTGAGGAGATTCCAGCCGCCTGATTCGGCCAGCGGCGCGAGCACGTCGTTGTCAGGCTTGTTGTTCCAGTCGCCCAGCCAGAGTGCGGGTGCGCCGGTTTCTCTCACGCGTCTGGCCCAGGGGATGAGCTGGCGGCCCTGGGCCAGCTGAGTGGCTTGATATTGCCCCTGATAACGCGCGTGCATGTGGGTGTTGGCGAGATAGAGCGGCGTGCCGTCTGGCAGCCGCAGTGTGGAGAGTGAGAGGCCCTTGCCCGCCCACCAGTCGCCATGATGCACGGCTTCGGGGCGGCCGCCATTGGCGTAGCGGATGAAGCCGTCTGACTCGATGGGATAACGGCTGACGAGCAGCAGCCCGCTGCCGACGAGGCCGCTGGGGAAATAGCGTGCATACGGCAGGCCGGTTTCCCGCAGGGCTGAGGCGAGCAGTTCGCGGTCTGCCTGCACAAACACCTCCTGAAAGCCGACGATGTCCGGTTTCATCTTCACGATCTCCCGCGCGATGACCTGCATGCGCTCGGCGCGGCGCGGTGTCTTCCAGAGAATGCCCCAGAGATTCCACGTGACCACACGCAGGCGCAGCGGCTGGAAGGTGGGTGAAGGCGAGGCTTTGCCGAAGATGGTGGGTTCTGGTATGGCAGTGTGGCATACGTTCCAGGACATCACCGCCGCAAGGACGAGCAGTGAGCCAAGCAGGATGATGCCGAGGCGTTTGAGCCAGCGTTTCATGATGCCGCAGCGATCATGCGGTCAAACTGGCGGTCCACTTCGCGTTTGGTTTCGTCGTCGAGCTTGAAGCCCACGGGGCCGCGCACGAGGGTGTTTTTGAAGATGCCCTGGCGGACGAGGAGGTGCTTTTCCACGGCGAGGAAGCCGTCCAGGCTGGTCTGCATGGAGATGAGGGCGGAGAGGGGGCCGTGGATGCGGTCGGCTTTTTCAGTGTCTCCTGCAGTAAGCGCATTCCACAAAGGAACGAGGCCGCGAATGAGATCCGCGCCGGGCATGGTGCCGACGACGCCACGCTTGAAGGAGTCCACGAGGGCGATGCCGCCAGTGCCTTCGAAGACGCGGGCGCAGCCCTGGGTGGCGTCGCGGAGTTCGGAGAGCTTGGGGCCGATGGGAGATGCCTCGGGCTTGTACTGCACACGCTCGGGGCCGAACTCATCGAGCAGCCGCGCCTGCATGGCGATGGGCATGGGCTTGCCCACGTAGCCGCTGGCGTCCTGCACGATGACGGGAATCTGGATGGCGGTGATGATGCGCGTGTAGTAGGCCAGCAGTTCGCTCTCACCGATGCCGATGGAGACGGGTGGGATGGCCATGACGGCATCGGCACCGACGCTCTCGGCGTGCTTCGCGTAGCGTTCGGCGGTTTTGGAGGATTCTGCACCCACGCTGATGACGACGGCGCCTCGCGCCTTGCCAAACTGGCATGCGGCGGCAGCGAGTGCTTCGCGCTCCTCACTGTCGAGGCGCAGGGTTTCGGAGACCATGGCCATTACGATGCCGTGGGAGCCGCAGTCGTAGAGCCACGAGATTTCACGCTCGAGGGTTTCGAGATCGAGGGTTTCATCGGCATGCCACGGGGTTTGGAAGACAGGGAGGACGCCGTGGAGTTCGTGTTTGAGGGAGGTCATATCGAGTTGAGGGAGTTCACCACAGCAGCTTGCCGCCGTCGATGACGAGAACACTGCCGGTCATGTAGCTGCTGGCATCGCTGGCGAGGTAGAGGGCCAGCGGGCCGATTTCTTCGGGGCTGCCCCAGCGGCCCATGGGGATGCTGGTGGCCACCTCGCCCTCGAACTCAGGGCGCTCGCCGATCCAGCGTTTGTTGGCATCGGTGAGGAAGGGGCCGGGGGCGATGGCGTTGACGGTGATACCGTGCATGGCCCAGTCTGCGGCCACAGCTTTGGTGAACATGGTGAGCGCGCCTTTGGAGGTCTCGTAGCTGCGGCCGCGCATGGCCTTGCCGGGCCAGAGGGCGTTGATGGAGGCGATGTTGATGATGCGGCCCCACTGGCGCGGGATCATCGCGCCGCCGATGCGCTTGGTGAGGATGAAGGCCTGGGTGAGATTGAGATCGAGGATGCGCTGCCAGTCTTCCAGCGGGAGGTCTTCCGTGGGTGTGTTGATGCGACGTCCGCCGACGTTGTTGATGAGGATGTCGATGGGGGCGTGATCCCGCAGGATCACATAACACAGACGCTCGGCCTCTTCGGGCTTGGAGAGATCGGCCTGGACCGAGGTGACATGCAAATCCTCGCTGCAAAGCTCCTCACAGGCTTTGTGAAGATGGTCGGCATTTGAGCCAGAGATGATGACCTCAGCTCCGGCCTCACCCAAGGCACGCGCCATTTCCAAGCCAAGGCCGCGAGAGCCGCCGGTGATGAGGGCGCGGCGGCCGGAAAGATTGAAGCGATCGAGGATGGACATGAAACAAAGAATCGGCGGAGTGAAACGACTCTTTCAGGCGTTTCCTCCCAGCATGATGCGATTCATTCTTTCGACGTTGTTTTTGGGGCTGATGTCCGGCCTGCAGGCCAGGCAGCCGAACATACTGTGGCTCGTGGGGGAGAACATCTCGCACGACCTGGGCTGCTACGGCGCAAAGAACGTGCATACGCCGAATCTCGACCGGCTGGCGAAGGAGGGTGTGCGCTTTACGAATGTGTTTTCGACGAATCCGGCCTGCGCACCGAGCCGCAGCGCCTTCATGCTGGGGATGTACCAGACGACGACAGACACGCACCACATGCGCTCGCATCGCACGGATGATTTCAAGCTGCCGCAGGGCGTGCGGCCGATGACGCACAGGCTGCAGGATGCGGGCTATACGACGGCGAACCTCAAGACCATCGAGGGCAAGGCGGTGGGCACCGGAAAGCTGGACCTGAACTATGTGAACGAGGGGCCGATCTATCAGACGGATGACTGGAGTGCGCTGAAATCAAAGCAGCCGTTCTTTGCGCAGATCAATTCGCATGAGGTGGAGTACGACATCTATGATCGGCAGAGCGCAAAGAAGGCACGCGTGGAGTGGGTGGGCGAGCGCGAGCATGTGAAGCATGCCACTCCGGAAAACGTGACGCCGCCACCGTACTACCCAGATCATCCGCTCGTGCGCGAGGAGTGGGCGCGGTATTTGAATTCGGTGTCCGGCATGGATGTACGCATCGGCTGGGTTCTGGATCAGCTGAGCAAAGACGGGCTGGAGGACGATACGATCGTGATCTTCTTTGCCGACAATGGGAGGCTGGAGCCGCGCGGCATCCACTGGTGCTATGACAGTGGCGTGCGGGTGCCCATGATCATCCGCTGGCCGAAGCACTTCCCAGCGCCCGAAGGTTGTGCGGCGGGGAGTGTGAATGAGCAGATCGTGAGCCTGATCGATGTGACGGCGACGACGCTCGATTTTGCCGGGGTCACAAAGCCGCCGTTGATGCAGGGGCGCGTGATTTTGGGGCCGCATGCGGAGAGCCCGCGCAGCTACGCCTTCTCGGCGCGGGACCGCATTGATGAAACGGTGCAGCGCATCCGCTCGGTGCATGATGCGCGCTTTCATTACATCCGCACGTTCACGAAGGGGCCCACGTTTGCCTCGCTGAACCGCTACAAGGAGAAGTGCTTCCCCATCCTGCCGCTGATGCGTGAGATGCAGGCCAAAGGGGAGCTGAAGGGTCCGGCGCTGCAGCTGATGCTGCGCCGGGGGCCGAGTGAAGAACTCTATGACACGAAGGCGGACCGGCATGAGATCCATGATTTGAGCGCATCGGAAAAACCCGAGCACCGCGAGGCGCTGACACGGCTGCGTGCCGCGCTGGACACCTGGATGGTGGAAAGCGGTGACCGAGGTGCAATTCCTGAGCCACCCGAAGTTTATGCCCCCTTTGTGATGGAAATGGATGCCTGGTTTGGCACACCAGACTGGGCGAAAAAGTGAGAACGAAGAGCGTATGAGTGAGATGAACCGACTTCTTCTCGCCTGCTGTTTCCTGGTTGTTTCTCAAATCCATGCCAGTGACTTCCGCGTGGGGGCTGCGCAGGTGGACATCACGCCGAAGAACGGGACGCCGCTGGGTGGCTACTACAAGTTTCGCGGCTCGGAGGGTGTGCTGGATCCGCTGTATGCGAAGACGATGGTGTTTGAAAAAGACGGCGCCCATGCGGTGATCGTGGTGCTGGATCTCTCGGGCACGGTGCGGCCGCTGGTGGCTGAAATGCGGAAGGCCATCCAGGAGCAGTGCGGCATCGAGGGAGATCATGTGATGATTTCCGGCACGCACACGCATTCCGGGCCGCAGCAGCCGCGCGGATCGCTGATGGATGACATCACCAAGGTGAACTCGCCTGCCGGAGTGTCTTACATCAGCGCGCTGCCGGGGCTCGTCGCCCAGTCGGTGAAGGAGGCGAAGGCGAAGCTGACACCTGCGAAGGCCTCGGTGGCGGTGGGGAAAGAGGAGGGCATCAGCTTCAACCGCCGTGTGCTGCGGGAGGGCGTGAAGGAGGCCATCTGGCAGCCGCAGAAGCTCAATCCTGCCACGGACAAACCGGCGGGGCCCATTGATCCCGATGTGGGCGTGGTGGCCTTTCATGGTGCCGGTGCGGATGCCGCGCCACTGGCCTCGTTTCTGAACTTCGCCATGCATCCCACTTCCGTGGGCGGCGGCACCAAGATCTCGGCGGACTATCCGGGCGTGTTTACACGGCTGATCACCGAACGCCACGGCCTGAGCATGATCTCCGTTTTCGCCAACGGCTGCTGCGGCAACATCAATCACGGCGACTACATCAGCGGCAAGCGCCGCAGCACGCTGGAGCTGGGCACCGCGCTGGCGGATGCCGCCGATGCCGCGTGGGCGAAGCTGCAACCTACCACCGCCTACGCACCCCGTGTGCGCTCCGAGCAGGTGACGCTGCAGCGCCGCAGCTACACGCCGGAGCAGATCGCCAAGGCGAAGGACATGGCGGCGAACATGTTCACCAAGAACTTCGGCACCGTGCCGATGGCGGAAACGGTGTGCATTTTGGAGACGGAGGAGAAGAAGGAGAAAAACATCCCGCTGCTGGCCGAGGTGCAGGTGATGGCCCTGAGCGATGACCTGGCCATCGTGGCGCTGCCCGGAGAGATCTTTGTGGAGCTGGGACTGGCGCTGAAAAAGGAGTCGCCCTTCAAGACCACGCTCATTGCGGAGCTGGCGAACGGAAGCATCGGGTATGTGCCGAACCGCGAGGCGTATCCGCAGGGGAACTATGAGGTGGTGAGCGCGCGGAATGAGGTGGGTAGCGGCGAGAAGCTGGTGGAGGTGGCGCTAAGGCTGCTGGGAGAGGTGAAGGCGAGGAGGTGACCGCGATCTTGGCGTGCGGGTATCATCCTTCCGGCAGTTTTTCAAAGGCCGTGACAATCTTTGCGACGCCGGGATAGCTGCCGTCGATGGAGGCATTCCATGCGATGCACAGCCAGCCGCCGGTGGTTTTCATGGAGACGGGAGTGTTCCAACTGCTAATGCCAGGAAGGCGTTTGTGTTCCACTTTTCCGCTCACCGGGTCGATGCTCGTCAAGATAGTCTCCCAAGCGCGCAACGGATCTTTGCGTTCTGCCTCTGTCTCCGCCTGGTGCACCCAGGCGACCCACCAACGACCGGCGGCCCAGACGGGAGCAGATGCAGTCGGGGAATCATAGATCGTCGCTGGCTCGCCGAGCAGCACGGTCTTGCCGGAAGCCAAGCCTTTGGTGGTGGCGGTGGAGAACATCAGGTTCAACGAATTTGATGGTTCAACACGCTTTTTGTCAGACCAGTCATAGCTTGGTGCCGTCCAAGTGAAGCCTGCCCACTCACCGGCCAATGCAGATTGCCCAACGAATGCGAATTTCACGGGCGCCAGCGGCAGGGGGTGTTCGACCTTTTGCCCAGCTGTGGTTTGCGTCAGTATAAATCGTGTTTTGCCTGAGCGGGGTTCTTCACGGGTTTCCACCTTGATGGTATCGGAAGGTACAGGCTGCTGCTCGCGTTTGACCAAGATTCGATGTCTCGGCAGAATGAGTTTTCCTTCCGGAGTGAAAACCATGCCCCAATTCAGAGTTTCGGTTTCCACCCGCGATATAAAATGGATGGAGAATTTGCCGTCCTCCACTTCCACACTGGGGTTGATGTCCCCATGGGGATTCATGTGCGCCTGGCTGAGCAGGGGCGCTGACAGCAGGCAGACAAGGCCGAAGAGTGCTTTGGCTGGCATGGCGCGGAGTGATGACGGATGGCGTGACAATTACGCCGCCTGCGGGGCGCGGATGTGCGCCCAGCAGTGGACGTGGGGATCGCCGCGGAAGAACCAGACCATGTTGGGGCCTTCGATCTGCCAGACGTCCCAGACGCCGTCTTTGCCGACGTCCTGGTTTTTGAAGAAGGCCATGTGGAGGTTGTCGAAGCCGCCGGCTTCGATGTACTTCATAGACTCCTCGCGCTCGGACTGGCGGAAGGGTTTGAGGAGATCGGCGATGACTTTATTGACGAGGTCCTTCTGGTCGGCGCTGAGGTCGCCGACGGAGATGCCTTCGAGGCCCTTGGTCTTGCCGGTGAGTTTGACGGTGTCGCTGCCGTCTTCATCGCGGGATTCGCCGAGGAGGGCGGTCTCGCGCTGCTTGCCGTCGAGGGCCTGGAAGACCTCGTTGGCGCGCTGGGCCTGGAACCAGTAGGCATTGCCGGGGTGGTCGGGCTTTTCATTGAAGCCCTGCGCGGCGTGGCCGTAAAAGATCGGGCCGCCGAAGGCCGCGCCCTTCTCGCTGTCGCCATCGCAGCGGCGGGTGCAGTGGCGGCCGGTGAGTACGAACTCGAACTGACTGGTGCCGGGCTGGCCAAAGATGGCGATGGAGGCGCTGCCAAAGCCGCCGTCTCCCTTGTTGTCCTGGTCAAACTGACGCCAGACTTCGGACTTGTACTCGTCGCTGTGGAGCTTGTCGAAGATCTGGCGCACCAGGTCCTGCTGGTCGGGCTTGAGGACGTCGCGGATTTTCTGCGGGGTGATGTGCCAGTTGTTGTCCACCTTGAGGCGGCGGGGATCGCTCCAGGCAAAGCAGAGGGTCTTGCGCTGGGCCTCGTCCATGCTGCCGTAGAGCTGCTGGACGAGGGTTTCGGAGGTGGCGGCAGAACTGGCGCCGAAGGCGGAGCCCAGCAGTCCGGCAGCGGCGGCCTGTGCGCTGCGGGAGAGGAAGTCGCGGCGGTTGACGGTGGGGGTGTGGATCGTGTTCATGGCTGGTTTGTACCAAACGCGTCCTGGAATGGAAAGTTTTGTTTTGGCGCGCAACAGCCTATCGCCAATCGGCATCAAAACGATGCCAAAGGAGTATAGACGGCAAGAGAGGAGGCATCGTAGTACTAGACAGAACCCCCTGAAAACCAGCAGTTCTGGCTGGTGTTTGGAGGTGACTTTTTGCCAACCCAGTCAAAATTTCCAACATCTCATGAACACCGAATACGAAGTCCTCATCATCGGCGGCGGCCCTGCTGGCACCAGCACTGCGGCCATCCTGGCGGAGTATGGCCACAAGGTTCTCGTGATCGAGCGAGAGAAATTTCCCCGCTACCATGTGGGCGAGTCGCTGATCCCCTTCACCTTTGGCCCGCTACACCGCCTGGGGCTAATCCCGACGATGAAGAAGTCCCACTTCATGAAGAAATTCAGCGTGAGCTTTGTGCAGCCGGACGGCCGCCGTTCCCAGCCCTTTTATTTTTACAACCGCTACGACCGCGACACCGTGGCGCAGACGTGGCAGGTGATGCGCTCGGAATTTGACCACATGCTGATGGACCACGCACGCGGCCGGGGTGCCGAGGTGCGCGAAGAGACAACGGTGACGCAGCTTCTCAAAGACGACAGCGGCAAGGTCATCGGCGTGGCCGTGAAGAACAAGGATGGCAGCACGGAGCACCTGCTGGCCAAGCTGGTGATCGACGCCTCCGGCAAGGAGGCCTTTGCCTCAGTGCGTGAAGGCTGGCGCGTGGGAGACCCCTACCTGAACAAGGTGGCGGTGTGGACGTATTACAAGGGATCGAAGCGCGAAGAGGGAATCGATGAAGGTGCGACGACGATCGCATTCGTGCCGGACAAGGGCTGGTTCTGGCACATCCCCATGCACGATGACATGGTGAGCGTGGGAGTGGTGGCCGAGGGCAAGTATCTCAGCCGTGATGGCGTGCGCGATCCGAAGGCGATGTTTGAGCGCGAGATCGGCGAGAACCAGTGGATCAAAGACCACCTCTCCGCCGGGAGCAGCACGGGGGAATACTGGATCACGAGCGAGTACTCCCGCCATTCCAAGTACGGAGCAGCCCCTGGCCTGCTGCTGGTGGGAGATGCGTTTGCCTTTCTGGATCCCGTCTTCAGCAGCGGTGTGATGCTGGCGCTGAAGAGCGGCGTGCTGGCGGGAGACGCGGTGCACGCGGCGCTGGAAGCCAGGGACCTCTCCCCGCAGCGCTTCAGCGAATACTCCGAGCTGATGCGCCAGGGCATCGACAACATGCGCAAGCTCGTCTATGCCTTCTACGATCCGAACTTCTCCTTCAAGGACGTGGTGATGAAGTACCCCGACGCGGGCGATGAGATCACCGACTGCCTCTCAGGCGATGTGAACAAGGACTACACCTCCCTGTGGAAGAAGATCCGCGAGTTTGCTCCGATTCCAGATGGGCTGCCGTATGGTGTGCCGATGGCGGCGTGATGAGGCGCTGAGCGCATAAGAGATAACTTCATGTTGTTTGAGATTCGCCGGATTTGTCGGAGTCTGCTCCCATGTCCATGCGAAGCCCGCACCTTTCGCGCAGCGCCCTGAGATTCCTCGCGCTCCTGCTGCCCGTAGTTGTCCTCGTGCTTGTCCTCCTGATGGTGGTGCATCAGGAGGCCCCTGAGGGCGGAGCACCGACCTCAGGCACAGCGCCATCCGAGCCACCTCAGGCACTTGGCTTTGCAGCATCCACCACCAGCCCACCCGCTGACGATGAGCAGCCCGTGGCCGCATTTCAAACCTGGCTGAAGCAGGCACCGCCTGCCCTGACAGCGCAGGAACGCGCCCAGTGGACCGCGCAAGGGGTGGCGGCGGCGCAAGCGCGCAGGCAGCGCATGGCCCGGCTGATCCGTGAAAATCCGCAGCAGGCCATCGCCGAAGGCCTCAGCTTTGCCCAATGGGCAGCACTACCTGAGGAGGTGAAGCCTTGGGTGGAGAAGCCTTTCAGCGCAGTGGCCAGCTACGAGTACTACCCTGTGTGCACGCCGCCCGGCACCCAGCGCCCGGCAGGGACGCCTGACTATGTGGCAGCGGTGACTCTGGGCGACGGCCTGCGGCTGGAGGCATTTGTTTACGGCCAAAACCTGGGCCTGATGAGCAAGAAAAGCCTGCCGGTGCAGGGTATCTCTCTGGATGGCATGGCAGCGATCCGGGACGGGGCGCTGCAGCGCGTGGACAGCAGCGAGCTGGGGCTTTTCACTCCTGGGCAGAGTGTGGCAGGGCGCAGCGCCGCAACCGGAGCACCAGTGGGGGCCGAAGCCGTGCATGCCGTGGCCGGGGGCAAGACGTACACCTTTGCCAGCACCGCTGAACTGGCGGCGGTGACCACCCAGCTGGCGCGGCTGGATGCGCTGCCGGGAAAGGTGGCGGCCTCCTCGGTGCTGGTGCTGCCGGACAGTACGGACCCGAACGGCCAGATCGATCTGAGCGCGGTGCAGACCTTTGCCACCGAGCAGGCCTCCACGTGGACGGAGACGAAGAAGACGCTCTTCCTGATCCGCGTGAACTTCACTGACAACACCGCCGAGCCCGTGACACAAGCGGCGGCCGCCACGGAGATCAACGGCGCGTCCAGCGCCATGATCAACGCCATGTCCTACGGCAAAACGTGGGTGGAGGGAACCGTGAGCGCCAACTTGTACACGATGCCAAAAACTGCGGCGTACTACTCCAACAGCGGCAACGGGCTGAACAGCGAACTGATCCGGGATGCCCGAAACACATTCCGCAACACGAAGAGCGGTGGAGATGCCGCCATCAACATCGGTCCGGTGGATACTACTGGAAACGGCGATGCAGGAGGTCTGGGCAGCTACGACATCGTGGGCGTGTTTTTCAACAGCATCGGCATGGTGAGCGGCGGCGTGCTCTACGCAGGTCTGGCAGGCGGGGGCAATCTCTGGGTGCAGAACGCGAACTACACCAGCCTCTACACCCACGAGTGGGGCCACAACTATGGCCTGGGGCATGCGAGCTTCTGGCAGACCAGCGACGGGTCTGTAACAGGCTCAGGCAGCAGTGTGGAGTATGGCGACCCGTTTGACGTCATGGGCAGCGGCCCGGCGCCACAGGGGCACTACCACCCGCAGGGCAAATCGAAGCTGAACTGGCTGACCAGCAGCCAGTGGACGGATGCCACGGCAACAGGCTCCGGCACCTACCGCATCTACCGGGAGGACAGCAGCGCCACCACCGGAGCCTTGCGAGGTTTGCGTGTGACAAAAGTGGCTGCCGCAGGCAGCGAGGAGTACTACTGGATCGGCTACAAGCCCGCCTTCACCAGCAATGCGCATCTACAGCGCGGAGCCTACCTGAACTGGCAGCAAGCCGGGCAGACACGCTGCTGGCTGCTGGACACCACACCCACCACGAGCGGAGACACCTCGGACGCGCCAGTGGATCTCGGGCGCACGTATGCAGATGCGACAGCGGGCGTTTACATCACACCAGTGGCAGTGGGCGGCTCTGGGGCGGACAGCTATCTGGATGTGACGGTGAACATGGGCTCCTTTCCGGGCAATGCGGCGCCGACCGCCGGGAGCATCAGCGGACCCAGCACTGTGGCGGCACGCAGCAGCGCCACTTTTACCATCAGCGCGAATGATTCCAACGGGGACACGCTGGCCTATTCCTGGAATGCCTTTGACGGCACGGTGAACGACAACACCTCCAGTCACACGCACACCTGGACGGTGGGCGGCACCTACAACCTGACTGTGACGGTGAGCGATATGAAGGGCGGCACCATCAACGTGAGCAAAACAGTGACTGTGACCGATCCGCTGGATACCTGGACACAGTACAGCGTCGGCACCACACAGGACCTGCAGGACATCGTGTGGGGCAAGGGGCGCTTTGTCAGCGCCGAATACTGGGGCAGCGTGTTCGAAAGCTGGGACGGCACCACGTGGTCAGCCATTGGAGATCCTCCCAACTTTGACAGCCAGCCGCGCCTCGCCTTTGGCGGCAATGTGTTCGTCATGGCAGGCAAGATCGTCAATGCCTCCGCTGCGCAGATCTGCTGGTCTTCCGACGGGCGCATCTGGAACCAGGCCAGCTTTCCCAATGGAGTGCCGCAAGTGCGGGAGGTGGCGTATGGCGGTGGACAGTTCCTCGCAGTGGCGGACAGCGGCGTGGTGCTGCGCTCGAACGACGGCAAGACCTGGTCTCTGACCACGGTGGGGGCGAGTCCCAATTTCCGGCATGTGGCTTATGATGGCAGCGCCTGGATCGCCGTGGCGATGAATGCAGCGCAGTCGCGGCCTGAAGTCGTGTGGACTTCACTCGATGGCAGCACCTGGACGCAGCGCAGTGCCCTGGGAGTGGACACCTTCCGCGTGATCGGGGCCGGTGGTGTCATGTATGCGCTGGGCTGGTATGCAGGTGTTATGTATTCCGCGGACCACGGCATCACCTGGCAGAATGCAGCGCTGCCAGGCACGACGCGCTGGACGACGTATAGCATGGCCATCAGCGATGACGGCGCTTTCTTTGTCACCGCCGAAGCCATGGATGAGTCCGGCACACCTTACGCGCTGCTGGTGTCCACCGATGGCACACACTGGTCGCGCACGACGGTGAATGGGGGCAACACGACGGTGGGTGGTGCCAATGCTCTGGCCTTTGGTTTTGGCAGGTTTATCACAGTGGAAAACGGCGGTGTCACACGTGCCAGCGCGGCTTTTCATCCCACAAATACAGCTCCGGCCGTCTCGTTTCTCTCGCATCCATCCACAGGGATCGCACGGCAGCTGGTGGACTTCAGCGCCTCCGCGTCCGATGCCGAAAACGACACCCTCGTCTATGCCTGGGATCTGGGCAGCCAGCTGGCCATCCAGGACGGCGCAGAGACCACACCGGCCTTTGCCTTTGGCGGCAGCTACACGCTGACCCTTCGTGTGAGCGATGGCCGTGGAGGGCTCTCCACACTGACGCAGACGATCAACGTGTCTGATCCAGTGCGCAGCTTTACGCAGCGCAGCAGCGGCACGACGAACAGCCTGAACACGCTGGCAACCAATGGATCCATCGTTGTGGCTGCAGGGGATGGCGGTGTCATCCGCACCTCCACGGACGGCATCACCTGGACGACACGGAGCGTCACTGAATTTGCAACAAACATGTATTTCTACGGGGCGACGTGGGACGGCGCCAAATTCATTCTTGTTGGAGAGGATTACAATTTCAGCGTCTCTGCGTGGGTGGGCCTTGTGTACACCTCGGCGGATGGCATCACGTGGACGCAGCGCTATCGCGGCACCGCGAGCAGCAAGCAGCTTTATGGAGTGGCCAGCAGCGGCTCGCGCACGGTCGCAGTGGGGAACAACGGGGCGGTGCTCCTTTCCAACGACGGCATCAGCTGGAGCACAGGCACGGTGACGGGCATCACCTCACAGACGCTTGATGGCATCGCGTGGAATGGCAGCGTGTTTGCATTCACGGGATATGCCGGTTCCAATGGCGGCACAGTGGTCTTCACCTCCACCGATGGAAGCAGCTGGATCGACCGTTCGAACGGTGCTGGCGTGGCCAGCTGGCAGGACCTGCGAACGATTGCATGGCTGAACGACCGCTTTGTGGCCAGCGGCTGGTATTCCTCCCTGCGGAGCTCCACGGATGGTGCACAGACTTTCACCACCACGCGCTCGGTGCGCGAGGAGAACCCCGCCATGTCGTATGGAGACGGCGTTTACTTCACCGCCGGTGTGAACCTCGACTCCAGCAGCGCCGATGTGGACGTTCTCTCCCTCGATGGTACGAACTGGTATTCCTTCACAGCGCCGACCACGAGCGACCGCAATGCAGCGGTGTTTTTCAAGCACACTTTCATCACAGCCGGGGCGGGCGGCAGCATCTGGCAAAGCGGAGACACCACGCCGGCGCAGACTTTTGCCAGCTGGCAGACAACCAATTTTCCTGGTGGCGGGGCAGCGTCGCTTTCCACTGCTGATGCAGATGCCGACGGCGTGGCCAATCTCATTGAATATGCCCTGGTACGCGATCCAAAGATCGCCGCAGGCAGCAACGGTGCCGCAGGAACGGGTTATGCTGTGGTGCTGAGCAGCCGTGCGTGGTTGCATCTGGACGTGCCGGAGCCCGCCGTGGGCGATGTGGTTTACACGGTGCAGGGCAGCACATCGCCAGGCGGGACCTGGACTGACCTGGCCAAGAAGGCAGGCCCGGGAGCATGGACTTGGCAGGTGGGTGGCACATCACGAATCAATCTCGGCACGGCTTCCGGCGGACGCCTGCCGGTGGAGATCGGCATGCCGGACAGCGCCAGCGGCCAGCCGCGCTACTTTCTGCGCCTGCAGGTTTCCAAGCCCTGAAGTCGCACAGCTGATGCGGCCTCTAGACTCTGGGGCGCGTAATGGGCATGCGCCATGCCATCCCGCCCCCGTCTCATCCTCGTGCTGGGAGACCAGCTAGATCTGCAGTCAGCAGCTTTTGACGGCTGCGACCCGCAGCGGGATGTGGTGTGGATGGCGGAGGTGGCGGCGGAGTCCACCAAGGTGTGGAGCGTGAAGGTGCGCATCGCCATCTTCCTCGCGTCCATGCGGCACTTTCGTGAGGCGCTGCGGGAAAAAGGATGGCGGGTGGAATATCATGAACTCGGAAAGCACGAGACGCTTGTGCAGGCGCTGCATGCGAGTGTGCGCGAGTTGCGCCCCTCACAATTGGTCATGGTACACGCTGGCGAATGGGGAGTGCAGCGGGATCTGGAAGCCGCCGCCGCAGAACTGGGCCTGCCGCTGGAGGTGCGGGAGGACCGCCATTTTCTATGCTCGCCTGCGGAGTTTGCACGCCACGCCAACGGCCGCAAACAACTGCGGATGGAGTTCTTTTATCGTGAGATGCGCCAGCGCACAGGCGTGCTGATGGAGAAGGACGGTCCCGCGGGCGGTCAGTGGAACTTTGACCACGACAACCGCGGCACCTTTGGCAAAGAGGGGCCGGACCTGCTGCGCGTGCCGCCAAAACGGTTTCTGCCAGACAAAATCACGCGGGAGGTCATCGCACTCGTGGAGGAGCGTTTTGCCAAACATCCGGGTACGCTGAAGGATTTTGACTGGCCGGTCACGGCGCCGCAGAGCCTGGAGGCGCTGGAGGATTTCATCGTGCATCGACTGCGGGACTTTGGGCAGTACCAGGATGCCATGTGGATGAATGAGCCGTGGCTGTACCACTCGCGACTGAGCGCGGCGATGAATCTCAAAATGCTGGATCCACGTGTGGTGATTGCGGCTGCGGAAAAAGCGTGGCGCAGCGGCAAGGCACCACTGGCGGCAGTGGAGGGCTTCATCCGGCAGATCCTGGGCTGGCGGGAGTATGTGCGCGGCATCTACTGGCTGAAGATGCCAGACTATGTGCGGCTGAATGAAATGCAGGCGCATGAGAAGCTGCCGGGCTTTTACTGGACGGGAGAGACGGACATGAACTGCCTGCGCCAGGCCATAGGGCAGACACTGCGCTACGGCTATGCGCACCACATTCAGCGGCTGATGGTGACGGGCTTGTTTGCGCTGCTCTACGGAGTTGACCCATATCAGGTACATGAGTGGTATCTGGCGGTGTATGTGGACGCCGTGGAGTGGGTGGAGCTGCCGAACACGCTGGGCATGAGCCAGTATGGCGATGGCGGCCTGATGGCCAGCAAGCCCTACGTGGCCAGCGGCAAGTACATCCAGCGCATGAGCAACTACTGCACCGGCTGCAAGTATGACCCTGCCCAGTCCACCGGGCCGAAAGCGTGCCCCTTTAACACGCTCTACTGGGACTACCTGCTGCAGCATGAGCCCCGACTGAAGAAAAACCAGCGCATGAGCATGCAGCTGAAAAATCTGGCGCGACTGAGCCCAGAGCAGAGAGGCGAGATCCAGCAGCAGGCGCAGCAGGTGCGTGCGAAATGCGGAAAGGAGGGCTGATGTGCGGAACTGCTGGATCGAGGAAAATCTGGCTAGGCCAGAATGCCCTTCACCACCTTGGTGGGCTCCACGCCGGTGAGACGGAAATCGAGGCCCTGGGCGCGGAAGGTGAAGCGCTCGTGATCGATGCCGAGCAGGTGCATCACGGTAGCGTGCAGGTCGCGGACATGGACGGGGTTTTCGGCCACGTTGTAGCTGAAGTCATCCGTGGCGCCGTAGGTGATGCCGGGCTTGATGCCGCCGCCGGCCATCCACATGGTGAAGCAGCGCGGATGGTGATCGCGTCCAGCCTCGGGGCTGTCCCATTTACCCTGGCCCGCGACGCCACGGCCGAATTCGCCGCCCCAGAGTACGAGGGTGTCATCGAGAAGGCCGCGCTGCTTGAGGTCTTTGATGAGTGCCGCGCTGGGCTGGTCGGTGTCGCGGCAGCGGGCGGTGCACCAGCTCGGGAGTCGGCTGTGGTGGTCCCAGTCGGGATGGAAAAGCTGGATGAAGCGCACACCACGTTCGGCCAGACGGCGCGCGAGGATGCAGTTGGCCGCATAACTACCGGCGCGGCGTGAGTCGGGGCCGTACATGTCAAAGACGTGATCGGGTTCGTCGCTCAGATCCGTCAGCTCCGGCACGCTGCTCTGCATGCGGTAGGCCATCTCATACTGGCGGATGCGCGTGGTGATCTCAGGATCGTGAGTTTTTTCAAAGCGCATCTGGTTCAGCTCCGCGAGACCGTCCAGCATGCCACGGCGCAGATGGCGGGGCAGGCCCTCAGGGTCGGTGAGATACAAGACGGGGTCTTTGGAGTTGCGCAGCTTCACGCCCTGATAACGCGAGGGGAGGAAACCGCTGCCCCAGTAATGATCGTAGAGAGGCTGGTCGCTGGGGCGCTGCATCTTGGAGATGAGCACGAGGTAATCCGGCAGATTGCGGTTCAGGCTGCCAAGGCCGTAGCTGATCCATGAGCCCATGCTGGGGCGGCCAGGGAGCTGATGACCGGTGAGAAACTGCGTCATGGCCGGCGCGTGGTTGATCTGGTCTGTCGTCATCGACTTGATGAAGCAGAGATCGTCCGCCACGCCTTGAAGATGCGGGAGCCATTCGCTGATGGTGGCACCGCTTTTGCCACAGCGGCTGAACTGGGTGAGCCCCGGCAGGATGAGCTGCTTCTGGTTCGCCGTCATGGTGGTGAGGCGCTGGCCTTGCCGCACCGATTCCGGCAGCTCCGTTCCCGCCAGGCGCATAAGCCCGGGCTTATGATCATACAGCTCCAGCTGCGAAGGACCGCCTGAATGCGTGAGGAAAATGACGCGCTTGGCCTTGGGTGCGAAATGCGGCAGCGAGGGAAGCCCGGGCACCTCCGGCTGCTCTGCGAGCGAGTGCAGTGCCATGGCACCGACGGAGACGCCGGTGCACTGGCCGAGGAAATAGCGCCGGGTGGTGTTGAGGGAGGATTCACTCATGGGTGATGGCTTCGTCGAGGTTGAGCACCAGGCTGGCCACGAGCGTGTGCGCGGCGAGTTCGGGCGTGGTTTGCAGCTTGCGGGCGTCTTCGGGATGGACGCGGTAGTGGGCCAGGGCGCTGTCGAGCTCGCGCTGGAGCACGGCCAGCTCTTTGGCGGTAGGCAGGCGGGTGAGGACGGACCGGTAGAGAAGCGGCAGGCGGTCTTCCGTCTTGGCGGCCAGCATGCGCTTGGCCAGTGCGCGGGAGGCTTCCATCATGGTCTCGTCATTGAGCAGGGTGAGTGCCTGCAGCGGTGTGTTGGTACGCGTCATGGCCACCTCGCACACGCGGCGCTGGGCGCTGTCGAAGAGGAAGGTGGGGGCGATGCTGCGGCGCCAGAAGGCATACAGCGTGCGGCGGTGCTGGGCCGCGCCCTGGCTGGGCTCGTAGGTGAAGCGGCCCATGAAGATCTCCTCCCACACGCCGTCCGGCTGGTGGGGGCGCACAGGCGGGCCGCCCAGTGCCGGATTGAGCAGCCCTGCTGAAGTCAGCGCGGCATCGCGGATCATCCAGGCAGGCAGGCGGAAGCGCGGGCCGCGTGAGAGCAGGAGGTTCTGCGGATCGGCGGCGTCTGTTCGGTTGGAGGACTGCTGATAGGTCGCGCTGGTAACAATGAGCTTGATCAGCTTCTTCACGTCCCAGCCGTTTTCCATGAAGTCCACGGCCAGCCAGTCGAGCAGTTCAGGGTGGGTGGGGCGCTGGCCTTGCAGACCAAAGTCATCCGGTGTGCGCACAAGTCCAGCCCCAAAGAACATCTGCCAGATGTGGTTCACAAACACACGGGCGGTCAGCGGATTGTCTTTGGAGGTGATCCATTTGGCGAGGCCGATACGATCCCGCGCCAGACCTGCGGGCCATGGAGCGATGGCGGCAGGGACATCGCGCTGCACTACATCACCCTTTTTATCCCAGACACCGCGCACCAGCACATTCGTCACGCGCGGCTCTTTGCGCTCGGTCAGCACCATGACATTCAGCTTGCCGGCGGCGGCCTGCACTTCCTTGAGCTGCGCGTTGGCGCGATCCAGCGATGCCTTGGCGAGTTGGTAGGGAGTGTAGTCTTCCAGAAACTGTGCAAGCAGGCGCTCGCGCTCGACTTTGCCGGTGGCGAGCTGTTCGAGTGGTGTGGGACCGAGTTCGCGCACGGCGGGGCCGGGCTGGTCGGTGGCGGAAACGCGGAAGCTGGCAATGTTCGCATCGCCATTGGTGGAGCGTTGGCGGAGTTCGAAAATCAGCTCCTCATCGCTTTCGAGTTCGAGCGGTTCGGCGAGGGCATAGAGTGCGGTGTGCGGCTGGTCTTTGGGAAAGCCCTTGGTGGTCCAGCCATTGCGCGGGTCGTCATCCAGCGTGCCTTTCACATCGCCATACTCGCGGGCCTTGCCTTCGACTTTGGTGTCGGCCACGGCGCTTTTAACGAGGATGTCGCGGATTTGGGAGCTGCCTTTGCGGCGCACCTGCACCTTAATGTCGGTGAGGATGAATTCGCCGTCCTTGCCGCGCGAGAGCACGCCGTTTTGCGGCAGCACTTCGAGCTTCAGGCCGGTGAGACGCGGCAGCTTGAGGACGGAGATGAGGCGGTAGTCGTCTTGTTTGGGATTTGGCCCGCTGGCAGAGACGATGCCGTCTTTCGCTTGAGCCAGCCTGGAGCCTTCCTGGGACTCCACCGCCCCGTGAATGACATGCCATGCCTTGAAGCCGCCCTTCACTTCTTTCTGACGCTCGGTCAGCCATTGGGAGAAGGGCTTCTCCGCATCCGCCTTGGCTTTGGCTTCGACGGGCTTGCGGGCATCCACGAGCTTCTGGGACTCCTCCACAGCGCGCTTGGCATACGGTGACTGATAACTGAAATACGGCTGTGCCTTGGTGCCTGCGGAGCCGTCTTCGTCGATGCTGTTGAAGAAGGCGTTGAGGCTGTAGTAGTCGTGCTGGGAGATGGGGTCAAACTTGTGCGAGTGGCACTGCGTGCAGCCGAGCGTGAGACCGAGCCAGACGGTGCCGGTGGTGTTCACGCGGTCGATCACATAGTCGATGCGGGACTCCTCCTTGTCACGGCCGCCTTCGCCGTTGGTCATGTGATTGCGGTGGAAGCAGGTGGCCAGCTTTTGCTCAGGCGTGGCATTGGGCAGCAGATCACCCGCGAACTGTTCCAGCGTGAACTGATCGAAGCGCTTGTTCGCGTTGAACGACTCCACCACGTAGTCGCGCCAGGGCCAGTTGGTGCGCGAGGCGTCGGACTGAAAGCCATCCGTGTCCGAGTAGCGCGCCGCATCCAGCCACCACATGGCCATGCGCTCGCCAAAATGCGGGGAGGCTAGCAGGCTGTCGGCTAGATGCTCGATGCTGGATTCTAGATGCTGGATATCGGAAGCCGGAGGCAGACCGGTGAGATCGAAGGAGAGGCGGCGGCGCAGGGTGTGCTCAGGCGCTTTGGGGGAAAGCGTGCGGCCTTCTTTGGCGAGGCGGGCTTTGACGAAGAAGTCCACGGGATGGCCTTCGACCTTCGCCTTCACCGGCTTTTCAAGGGACCAGTGCCTGCCCCACTTGGCACCTTCGGCGATCCAGCGTTTCAGCATGGCCACTTGCTCGGGTTTGAGTGCGGGCTTGTGAGACTTCGGCGGCGGCATGATCTCTTCGGGGTCGGTGCTGACGATGCGCGCCATGAAGTCGCCGGACTTCAGCACCTCGCGGGCGCCTTCCGCCGTGTCCAGCCGCAGGTCGGCCTTGCGATGGCCCGCGTCCTGGCCGTGGCAGGAGAGGCAGTTGTCTGAGAGAAGCGGCAGCACCTCGCGGCTGAAGCTCACTGGATCCGCGTGGGCGGAAAGCGAGAGGACGAGGAGTGGCAGCAGGTGTTTCGACATGAGACGCAACATGCTGAAACCAACGCGCTTGAACATGCAGGGTGCATGCATTGGCTTTGGACAATCCTGAGATTTTTGCGCACAGCCGCACTCAGGGCTGCGGTGAGAGACGTATCTGGCAGCAGCCAACCCACTCATGAGCAAGCCTCTCTCCAAACTGCAATCCGGCCTCGCGCTGGCCGGATTCATCGTCATCACCTTCTGTGCTCCATTGCTGAGTGTGGGTGTGGGCTCCATGCCGGGTGCGTGGTACGCGGCGCTGAACAAACCCACATGGAATCCGCCACCATGGGTGTTCGGTCCCACGTGGACGCTGCTTTACACGCTGATGGCGGTGGCGGCGTGGCTGGTGTGGAAGCGCGCGGGCTTTTCAAAACCCCATGTTTTTTACTTTGTACAACTGGCGCTGAATGCAGCATGGACACCGATTTTCTTCGGCCTCCATTGGCTGGGAGTCTCGGTGGCGGTGATCGTTGCGCTCTGGCTCATGATTGCGGTCACGCTGGTTTCATTCCATCGCGTGCGCAATCCCGCAGGCTGGCTGCTGGTGCCGTACCTGATGTGGGTGTCGTTTGCGGCGGTGCTGAACGTCACGATCTGGCGGCTGAACGGTTGAGAGTCCATGATGAAACCTGCACAAGCATGCTCAAAGCCTGCGGTGGTGGATGCGGCGGCCATTCGTGCATGCTTGCTACGTCTGGCAGCAGGCCGGAGCGAGGGAGCCACCTACTGCCCCTCCGAGGCGGCGCGGCAGCTCAGCAAGGACTGGCGCCCGCTGATGCAGCCGGTGCGGGAGGTGGCGGCAGTGCTGGTGGATGAAGGCCTCCTGGTCTGCACGCAGAAGGGTGTGCCCTCTGATCCACTGGCTGCGCGTGGACCGATCCGGCTGGCGAGACCGGCGCAGGACTAGCGTGCTGCTTGTGGAATCTACCTGGCAGCCACGCGCGTAACCCGCTCCTGCATGGCTGTGCACACCTTGTTTCATCAGCAGATCATCCCCGCGCCGCTGCCGGAGGTATGGGCGTTTTTTTCCAATCCGCGCAACCTTTCCCGCATCACGCCACCAGGGATGGGCTTCTCCACGGAAGAGAAAGATCTGCCTGCCACGATCCGGCCCGGGCTCATGATCACGCACCGGCTGCGGCCTCTGCTGGGCATTCCCATGACATGGCTCACGGAGATCACGCACGTGGTGGAGGGCAGGCGATTTGTGGATGAGCAACGCGTGGGGCCGTATGCGGTGTGGCATCATGAGCATGACTTCGAGGATCTCGGCGATGGGCGCACGCAGACGACCGACCGCGTGACGTATGTGATGCCTTTCGGCCCGCTGGGAGAGCTGGCGCATCCATGGCTGGTGGCACCGGAGCTCAAGCGCGTCTTTGCGCACCGAGAGAAGGCCGTGCGGGAGATTTTCCCCGGCTGAGGTTTGAGAGAGTCCGTGCAGCGGCGGGTGCCGTATATGCTGGCTGACTTTCCACCCCACACTCCCAAAACAAAACGAGCATGAGTTCCAAAAAGTGGCTGATCACCGGATGTTCGAGCGGCTTTGGCCGGGCGATTGCAGATGCGGCGCTGGCGGCCGGGCAGCAGGTCATCGCCACAGCGCGTGATGTGCGCAGCATCGCAGATCTGGAAAAGCCAGGCAGCTGCGAGGTCATGGCGCTGGACATCACCGATGCGGCGAACATCCGCGAAGTGATCGCTGCTGCGGGAGTGCTGGATGTCATCGTGAACAACGCGGGCTATGGCTTGATCGGTGCGGTAGAGGAATGCAGCGACGAGCAGATCCGCCGAAGCCTGGAGACGAATTTCTTCGGCCCGTTGAATGTGATCCGCGCAGCGCTGCCGATGCTGCGGTCACAGAAGCGCGGGCATATCGTGAACATCAGCGCTGCCGCGGCGATCTCGAACTATCCGGGCTTTGGCATTTACGGCGGGGCCAAGGCTGCGCTGGAGATGATGAGCGAAAGCCTGCGTCTGGAGCTGGCTCCGCTGGGCATCCAGGTGACGCTGGTGCAGCCTGGGCCGTTCCGCACAGACTTCATCGCACGCGGTTTGGAGAAAGCCGCCACGCAGATCTCCGACTATGATGGCAGCGCACGGAAGTTTGCCACCTTTCTTGAAACCGTGAACGGCAAGCAGCCTGGCGATCCGGTACGCGCCGCGCAGGCCATTGTGAAAATGGTGCTGGATGGCGAGCCCCCGCCACGCCTGCCGCTGGGCAGGTATGTGGTGAAAAAGATGCGGGACAAAGCTGCAGCCCTCACACGCGAGGCCGAGCGCTGGGGGGACGTGGCTGCGGCGACGGATTTTCCCGTATGATTGTAGCCTGCGCAGGGGATGATCGTTCGTTCGACTTGAGGTCAGATGCAGCGTAAGGAAGCCCCCAGCCATGAAGATCCCCGTGCCCTATGAACTGAACGGCCGCCGCCGCTGCCTGCTGGTGCAGGACGGGGAGACGATCAGCATCGGGCGCAGTGCGGCATGCAGCATCCAGGTGGGCGGAGAGGCAGTGGCGGAGGTGGAGCTGACGGCCCAGCTGGTGAACCGCTGCGAGGTCGCAGTGGTGCACCCGGCCAATGGCGGCGTACCCTACGCGCAGCCGCTGCCGTGGAAGACAACGCTGGGCGGCACGGAGCTGCAGATCATCCGGCCTGCCAGACCGGATGCTGAGACGGCTGCACCCGAGGAGCGTGTCATGATGCTCCAAGGACTGACTGCAGGAGAACTGCCTGTGATTTTACGCCAGGATGCCCCTTTGTTGCTGGGCTCCGGCGCAGACAGCCAGGTGGTCATTGCCGATGCAGGCTGCCCGCCCTGTCTCCTGGCCCTGTGGGCGGCACCCGGCGGCAGGGTGCAGGTGCAGCTGCTGGACGATTCCGCGATGGTGGGCTGGCTGGGGCGTGCCACAGAAGCCGAGGCAGTGCTGGAGCCTCCTCTGAGCCTGAGCATCAACAGCAGGATGCTCCTCCTGAGCAGCAGCGCCACTGCAGCCAGAGCACACATGGCCAGTGCGGCAGTCGTGCCCAAAGTGACCGCCATTCTCCCGAAGAGCGTGGACAGCGGGCCCAAGATCATCTCCAAGCAGGCGCAGGCAGAGGCACCCAAAGAAGAAGCCGCCAGACCGGGGCAGAAGACCATCCTGCATGTGGAGGCGCCGGCGCATCGGCCGGTGGTGCTGCAGCAGGCCAAAGCACTGGCTGTCTCTGAGACGGCACCATTGACCATGGAGGAGGCGCAGAAAGCGCACACCAAGGCCGCAAGCCCCACCGCCTTCATCCTTTTCAGCTGGCTGCAGGTGGGGATGACATATGCCGTGGCGTTTCTGCCGCAGCAGACGCTGGAGCTGTGGGCCACCGCTGGGGGCATGCTGGCGCTGACGCTGCTGCTGGGGCTGGCTGCGCTGCTGAAGTGAAAAGCACCCGCGCAAGCGGCTGGTTTTTTCCGCCCCAGTGTCATACAAAGCGGCTGCCCGCGGCACTCAGCGGGAAATGAATGGAACGCTCCATCGCCGACCAGCTCGAAACTCTGCACGCCGCCGCCTTTGGCTGGGCGCTGCACTGCTGTGCGGGAGATCATGCACGGGCGGAGGACGTGCTGCAAAACGCCTATCTCAAGATGGCGCGGGAGCAGACACGGCACGACGGCCGCTCCACCTTCAAGACCTGGTGGTTCGGAGTCATCCGTCTCACCGCTCACGAGGAGTTCCGGCGGCTGCGCTATCGCGAATCTCTGCTGGGCAGGCTGCTGCTGCAGGTCTCCGGGCAGGAGCAGGATCCCCGGCCCTCCCCTTCCCGCAGGATGGAGCTGGACGAGCGTGCGGCGGAGCTGCGCCGCTGCCTGGCGCAGCTGCCTGCACGACAGGCGGAGGTGCTGCATCTGGTTTTCTACCAGGATCTGACACTCAACGAGGCTGCGGAGGTGATGCGCGTGAGCATCGGCTCCGTGCGCCAGCATTATGAACGCGGCAAGGCACGACTGCGCAGCCTGCTGCAACCCGACCCCCACCCATGAAACCCCACCCCGATGACGATCTGCTCGCCCGCTTTGAGCATGCGCGCCGCTGCGACCGCGAAGACGCGCCCGCCTGGCGTCCGGAGCTGCTGGAGCAGCGCCCGGCAGCGCGGCGCTCCAGCGTGCTCTGGAGCTGGCACCCCGCCGCTCTGGCTGCGGCATGCGTCATCCTGCTGGCGGTCTTTCTCGGCGGGTCCATGCACGATGAGCCCAGGCTCAGCGAGGCCCTGCCGCCGCTGTTTGAGGCACCGGCTGGTGAGCTCTTTGCCAGCCTGGAACCCTCTCCCCTGGCCTTTGAAGCTCCTTCCGACTTTTTGCTGACAGATCACTTCACCCTCTCCATTCCATGAAAACACTCGTCTGCTCCCTGCTCCTGCTGACCGCCGCCCACCTGCCTGCCGCCCAAGTGGAGGACTGGCTCAAGAGCGGACTGCTCCACCCGGACCTGATCGCCTCCGTGCGTGATCAGCTGGCCCTGACTGAAGAGCAGCAGTCAAAGCTCAACACCCAGCTCAGCGAGGCGCGTGCCCAGGCCGAGCCGCTGGAGCAGGCCGTGAAAGAACAGAAGAAGGCCCTCAACCAGCTGCTCAAAGACAGAACCTCCACCGCCGAGGCAGCCGCCGCGCAACTTTCCAAACTGCTCGAAGCCGAAGGCACCATCAAGCAGCTGCAGCTGCGGACTTTGATCGGCGTGCGTGATGTGCTGACGCCCGAACAGCTGGCCAAAGCCCAGAAGCTCAACCCGCCCGGACAGACTTCCTTAGGTGCGGGGCTGGAGGCACGTGTGCATGAGAAAGCCCACAAACTCAGGGCGGCAGTGGAGTCCCTCGGCATCTCGCCTACCGAAGCGATGAAGTATCGTGGCGAAGAAATCGAAGGCCTGGTCAAAAACGGTCAGTTTGGCGATGCCGATGCGAAACTGGATGAACTGATCAAGGACTCCCATTTCAAAGAACTGGAGGCCGAGGTCGAAAAAGTGGACTTTTCCAAGTTCGAGCCCGGAAGCACGGACCTCGAAACGCTGCGTGAGCGCTTTGAAAGGCTGCAGGTGGCCGGGCAGGAGATCATCTCCCTGCCGCTGTTGCGTGAGATGCTGCAGGCCAAAACCGCTTTTGAAGCTGCCAAGGAGGCCCAGGATGCCGAGAAAGTGGGCCGCATCCTGACCTATGCCGAGGGTAAACTGAAGAAGTAAAGGCAGGCTGGGCCAGCCTTTGGAGCTTAACCTGCTCTGTGTCAGCCGTCTGCAAGGCAGCCGGGATTAAAAGGAGATACGTGCCTGTCAGGTGCCTAAGGGAGGGCGGCATACCGCCCGGGGGGTAGCAGCCATCAGGGCATAACCGTAGAAAACTTTTGTTTGCCTTTGGCCCGTTTCTGGCGATAAGACCGCACAAGTCACCTGTTAAGGGTCAGGCTCAGTCGTTCATCAGGTGATTGTGAATCCGTTGGCGTTCATCAAACTTGTTGTTCGGGCTGGTCTTGACCGTGAGGCAGCCGACCGCACCCAACAAAGATATGAATACCAAGATGTACGTGGGCAATCTGCCCTTCGCCGCTCAGGAGCAAGACGTTCGTGAGCTGTTCTCCCAATACGGTGGCGTCACCGAAGTCTTCCTGCCGATGGACCGCGAGAGCGGCCGCCCGCGCGGGTTCGCCTTCGTGACCATGGACTCCGCAGAAGCCATGAATGCAGCAATCAATGCGCAGAACGGCCAGGAATTCATGGGCCGCAAGCTCGCCATCAACGAAGCACGTCCGCGTGAAGAGCGCCCTGCAGGCGGCGGCGGTGGCCGTGGTGGCTACGGCGGCGGCGGCCGTGGTGGTTACGGTGGTGGCGGCGGCGGTGGCCGTGGCGGCTACGGTGATGGCGGCGGTCGTGGTGGTTACGGTGGCGGCGGCGGTGGCCGTGGCGGCTACGGTGACGGCGGCGGCAAGCGCGGCGGTGGTGGCGGCGGTTATGACCGTGGTCACCGCAGCGGTGGCGGCGACGACGAAGGCGGCTGGTAATCCCTGCCCCTGAGTTTCCTTCTTTTTGCCCGTGGTCCGGAGCTGCCGCCTCTCTAGGCGGACTCTTGGATCACGGGTTTTTCTGCGTTCACGAAGAGCGCAAACACACCTGCCAGGACGAAGGCTCCGGCGCACATCCACACGCCCTCGTGGTAGTCGTGGTTGGCGTCGAATTTTTCCCGCACGACTGAAAACAGCATGGGCATGATGGCGGCGCCGAGGTTTCCCCACATGTTGGACCAGCCGAAGAGCTGGGCCTGATATTTGCCGCTGATGTCCTGCATGGTGGTCCACATGGCTGGCAGGCCCACATCTCCAAAGAAGGCCACCAGTCCAAAGGCGGCGGCCATCCCCCAGGGGGAGTCCGTCCACAGCGCCAGCATGTAGCAGGCGGCGGCGGCAAACTTGGTCACACTCATGGGCAGCATGCGGCCGAGGCGCTTGCCATGATGCCGGCTGATGTAATCTGTGATGAAACCGCCCAGCGGCAGCGCGGCGATGCCGATGGAGAGCGCGCCCGTGGTGATGAGCCCTGTCATGCCCTCCTCCAGGTGCATCACTTTTTTGAGGTAGTCCGGAAGGGTGAGGATGAGGAAGGCCCAGCCGATGTTGGTGAAAAACTGCACGGCATTGGCCATCCACAGGTTGGCGCTCAGACAGGACAGCTTGAGGGGGAAGCTTTTGGGCGGGTCTTTGACAGGCTGGAAATCGCCACGCCCTTCGGCCAGCAGGGAGATTTCCTCCGCATTGCAGCGCGGGTGCAGGCGCGGATGCTCACGAAAGACACGCCAATAGGCTGCGGCCACCACCACGCCAATGAGGCCGTAGAGCCAGCCGGCCCAGCGCCAGTCTCCGGCCTTGAGAATGACAAAGGCCGTCAGTCCTGGAGCCACGGCACCGCCGACGCGCCCGCCCCAGGAGATAAGGCTGCTGGCCAGGCCACGCGCTTCAATATGGGCCCAGCGGGTGAGCAGGCCGCTGCTGGCTGGGTAGTAGCCCGCCTCCGCCAGTCCGCAGCACAGGCGGGCGAGCAGCAGCGTGGTGAAGCCCGTGGCAAAACTGGTGGCGGCGGTGAAGACCGACCACGTGGCAATGTAAACGGTGATGAGCATGCGCGTGCCAAAGCGGTCGCTCAACCACCCGGCGGGCACTTGCGCGAGGGCGTAGGCCCAGAAGAACGCGCCCTTCACCCAGTCGATCTGCCAGCCCTCCAGCGCGATGTTTTTCTGGAACGAGTCCGAAGCGATGATCTGCGCCAGACAGATGCGGTCCAGGTACATCAGAAAGGCGACGATCGTCGCGGTGGTCAATATCTGATGGCGGACGATGGTGGGGCTTGCGGAGGAGGACATCAGGGAGACAAGACGCAGAAATTCAGCCAGCCCTAACAGGATTCCGGCTTGATGAACAGTCTGATGGCGTGCATGTGCCGGATGTTGCGGCGCAAAAGCGGCGCTTTGAATAGACTTGCGCACCTTGCAGTCTGACCAATCCTTTCCCTTATCATGACGGCTATTAAAAATCTTACCGCATTGCTTGTGCTGAGCTTTCTCGCCTCCGGCGTGCTCGGCTGGTTCCTGTTTCAGGCCCGCACGGACCTCGCGGCCACACATGCCCAGATCGAGCAGATGAAGGCGGATCATCTGGAAGAGCTGAAGGCCAAGGAGACCGAATGCCAGCGCACCCTGGACACCCAGGCCGCGCAGCATCAGAAGATGATCACCGCGCTGAATGATGAGCACGAAAAGAAGATCGACGAGCTGCGTCAAGGCGAGCGCAAGCGCCTGGCCATCGCCGCCAAGGAGTTTGAAAACATCTTTGAAGGCAACAAGACCACCATGCAGTACATCGACCTGCTGGAGGACAAGGTGAAGGCTGGGCAGACGCTCTCCAAGGCCGAGGTGGAAAAACTGACCATCATCACCACCGGCCTCAGCTACCTGAAAAAGCAGTATCAGAAGCCCATGCAGGAGTTCCAGGAGCTGGCGAACTACTTTGACGCCCAGGCCTCCAAGCACCTCGAAAAACCCAAGGGCGGCTTTTTCAAGCGCCTCTTCAGCAGCGACTTCCGCGAGGCGGAGAAAGAATACCTGCGCCAGGAAGGCGCCAAGGAAGCCTTTGAGCAGGCCCAGGGGAAGTTTTCCGCCACCTACAAGCAGGCGCAGAAGGTCATGGGCTCTGTGAATCTGGACGCCGACTCCCAGCTGCAGAAGCTGCACGCCTACATCGACGACAAGCAGCAGCAGAACGCGCAGGATCTCTCCTCCTTCTTTGACAAGGCGCGCAAAGCCCTGCGCACCCATCAGGATGTGCTGGACTTTGAGCCCGAAGCTCCCCGCCTGCCAGCCCCCAAACCGCAGCCCTGAGCGTAAGCGCCGAGTGGCAAATGAGCGGAGCCGAAAGCCCGCCGCATGCAGCCGCCGCCCCACAGGCACCCTGATTTTCAGAGGCTGTGGTGGGGAAAGGTCACAAACAGCGGGAGAATGGGCACAAAGAGAGGGGGAAAGGAAGGAAAGGTTGCCTTTTGTCTGGCGTTTTCGCTAGGCTCACGAAATTCCATGACGCGCCCGCCCATCCGGACGTGTCAGCGACTGATCCCATCTCATCATTCCCATGCAAAACCATCCAAACCAAACCACCCGCCGAACCTTCATTCGCGGCACTGTGGCCGGCGCCGCCGGTCTTGTCGCATCCCGAGCTTTTTCCGCACCGATCGGTGCCAATGGTGACGTGCGTGTCGCGGTCATCGGCTTCAACGGCCGTGGCGCAGGCCACATCAAGAGCCTGGAGGAAATCAAGGGCGTGCGCATCGTGGCCCTCTGCGACGTGGATGCCAATGTGCTGGCCAAAGGCGTGGCCAATCAGGCCAAGAAGAACAACACCGTCACGGCCTACACGGACTACCGCAAGCTCATGCTGGACCCGGAAGTGGACGCGGTGACCATCGCCACACCGAACCACACGCACACCCTCATCGCCATGACGGCCATGCAGCACGGCAAGCACGTGTACGTGGAGAAGCCCGTGTGCCACAACATCTGGGAAGGCCGCCAGCTGGTGAACGCCGCCAACAAGGTGGCCCAGAAGGGCATCGTGGTGCAGCACGGCATGCAGCGCCGCTCCAGCCCCGGCTGGGCTGCGGTCATGGACTGGGTCAAGGAAGGCCACATCGGCAAGGTGAAGCTCTCCCGAGGCGTGAACTACAAGTCCCGCATCTCCACCGGCCAGGTGGGCGCGGCCATTGAGCCCAAGGACGGCATGGTCAAAGGCACCTTCCATGATCTGCGCAATGTGAAGACCGACCCCGCCGGCGCACCGCAGGAGGTGGATGTGGACTACAAGCTCTGGGCCGGCCCGCGCGGCATGCAGCCGGTGCACCGCACCCAGTTTCACTATGACTGGCACTGGCAGTGGGCCTTTGGCAACGGCGACATCGGCAACCAGGGGCCGCATCAGCTGGACGTGGGTCGCTGGGCGCTGGGAGATCCGGAGCTGCTGCCGAAGCGTGTGATGAGCTTTGGCGGACGCTGGGGCTACAAGGACGACGGCGAGACCGCCAACAACCAGATGGCCTTCTGGGCCTATGAGCCCGCGCCGCTGCTGTTTGACAACCGCGGCCTCCCCCTGAAGGACATGGACTGGAAGCTGGAGCCGGTGTACCGCGTGAACGGCAAGACCGCCGCGGCACGCGTGGGCAACGTCATCCACTGCGAAGGCGGCTACGTCATCGAGGCCAAGGCCTACGACAACGAAGGCCAGACTCTCAAGAAGTTCGACGACTTTGATGATGGCGCCGACCACATGCTGAACTTCATCAACTCCGTGCGCGCCGGGAAGCTCATCAACCAGAACCTGAATGTGGTCCAAGGCTTCCACGCCGCGTCGCTGGCGCACCTGGCCAACATCTCCTACCGTCTGGGCAAGGCCGTGAGCGTCGCTGAAGTGAAGGAACGCCTCAAGAACGACGCGGCTGGTCTGGAAACCTTCGACCACTTCGTCAAGAACCTCGAGGACAACAAGCTCGACCTCAACGTGGACAAGATCAGCGCTGGCCCATGGCTGGAGTTTGACCCGGTCTCCGAGAAGTTCATCGGTGAGTTTGCCGACGAGGCCAACAAGCTGGCCGTGGAGAACTACGTGGAGGAGTTCAAGCTGCCGGAAATCTAAACGGGAAAAGACTTTTCGAGTCTGCCCATCACAGCGCGGAGCCGGGAAACTGGCTCCGCGTTTGTATTTGGCCTCGTGGCGCGGCATGGTAAGCTCGCACCAGTCATGGACACGCCGCCTCCGCCCTATGCCGTCACGCAGGATGAAAAAACGCTTGGCATTGTGATGCACGCACTCTGCCTCGCCGGGTTTCCCATCCTGGGGCCTCTCATCGTCTGGCTGATCAAAAAGGACGAGAGCAGCTACCTCGACGTGCAGGGGCGCGAGCTGCTGAACTTCCAGCTCAGCTACCTTTTCTACGCGTTTCTGTCCTTTCTGCTTTGTTTTATCTTCATCGGCGTGCCTCTGCTTTATGCGGTCGGGGTGGCTACGGTGGTGCTGACCATCATCGGCATCGTGCGCTCCTCGGAGGGGAGGGTGTACCGCTTCCCGCTGACGATTCGCCTGCTGTGAGGCAAAACGGTTGCGACCCCGGTGCCGTGGTGCTAGCAGAACCACCCGTCTCTTTCCCCCATTCCAGATGCGACCCAACCAACTTCTTCAAGCCATCGGTGCCGAGCTGCGCATGCAGATCATGACCTACATGCAGAACGACCAGCGTGCCGCCTACAAGGCCGTGATTGATTCGCTCGCACCCGCCAAGCGCCTGCGTCCTGCCTTCATCCTGGAGAAATCCCGCGCCAAGCAGGCCGAATGGCTGCTGGAGCAGCTCAACACGAAGTCGAACGAAGAAGTAACAGCGCAGATTTTCCAAATCTGGCTGCTCAAGGGCCAGCCGCAGATGCTCATTACCTTCCTGGATGCCGCAGGCATCAGCCACGACGGCAAGGGAGAGGTCAGCGAGCTGCCGGAAGAAATCACGGACGAGAAGGCCGAGGCCGCTGTTACCGCTCTTCTGGCCGCATATCCGGCCAAGCAGGTGGCGCTTTACCTTTACATGTTCCAGCAGCAGCGCGAAGGCGGCTGGGCATCGATTGCCAAGGCCATTGAGGCCCGTCCTGAGCTGAAGCTCGAAGCCTGAGTCCCGTGCCATGATGGACGCCCTGGACCGCGCCATCGCCAACACGCAGGCGCATCTCGATGCCCTGCGAAATGAGCGTGGGCACTGGGAGGGGCGTCTCTCCAGCAGCGCGCTTTCGACGGCGACCGCCGTCGTCGCGCTGGCGCTGGTGGATCGCGGCAAACATGCGGCACATATCGCTGCCGGTGCGCAGTGGCTGTGCGAGCACCAGAACTCGGATGGCGGCTGGGGAGACACGACGCTGAGCAAGAGCAACCTGTCCACCACGCTGCTGTGCTGGAGCGCACTGCACCTCGTCGCACAAAGGGATTCCACGACGGCACGATCTGCTGACGCGTGGATCACCGCCCGGGTGGGATCGCTGGAGCCTGCGGCCATTGCCGGTGCGGTGGTGGCACGGTATGGCAAGGACAAGACCTTCTCCGTACCGATCCTCATGCTCTGCTGCCTCTGCGGCACTTTGGGAGAGAGGCCGTGGCGGCATGTCATCGCGCTGCCCTTCGAACTAGCCGCACTGCCACGCAACTGGTTTGGAGCCATCGGCCTGCCGGTGGTGAGCTATGCACTGCCGGCGCTGATCGCCATCGGGTACACACGGTTTAAAAACGCTCCGCCTGCGTGGTGGAATCCGCTGCGCTGGGTGCGTGCGCTGGCGTGGCCGCGCATTCGGCCCATGCTGAAAGCGCTGCAGCCCAGCAGTGGCGGCTATCTGGAGGCCACGCCGCTGACGAGCTTTGTCACCATGGCGCTGGCGGGCGGGGGGCAGCTGGATCATCCCTGCCTGCCGCTGGCAGTGGAGTTCCTGCTCCGGTCTAAGCGGGAAGATGGGAGCTGGCCCATCGACACCAATCTGGCGACGTGGGGGACGACATTGTCTTTGCGCAGCACAAACTTCAGCACACCGCCTCTCCTGTGGCTGCTGGCGCAGCAGTACCGCGAGGTGCATCCTTTTACCAATGCGCCGCCGGGCGGCTGGGCCTGGACGGATCTGCCCGGGGGCGTGCCGGATGCAGATGACACCTCGAGTGCGCTCATCGCACTCAGGAAAACCGGTCATGTTTGCGATGCCGCCGTTCAGCAGGGCATCACCTGGCTGCTGGATCTGCAAAATCGTGATGGTGGCATCCCCACCTTTTGCCGTGGCTGGGGTGCGCTGCCCTTTGACCGCAGCACGCCGGAGATCACGGCACATGCGCTGTGTGCGTGGTGGGTGTGGCATGATGAGCTGCCGGAGGCGCTGCAAAAGCGCATCGTCAAAGCCACCCGGCATGCCCTCATCTACCTTGAGCGAGTGCAACTGGCGGACGGTTCGTGGATTCCGCTTTGGTTTGGGAATGAGCACACACCGGATGAAAACAACCCCGTCTATGGCACGGCGCAGGTGGTGAATCATCTGAGCGGCAGTGAGCAGCTTGCCGCTCTGTTTCATGCGCTGATCGAAACGGGGCGTGAATACCTGCGCCGCGTTCAGAAGCCCGACGGCTCGTTCGGTGGCGATGCCAGTGCGCCTGCGAGCATTGAAGAGACGGCGGTGGCGCTGCATGCGCTGAGCCACGGGGGCGATGATGTGCAGAAGAGTGCCCATTGGTTAATCGCTGCCACGGAAAATGGCACCCGTTTTCCCTCAGCCCCCATCGGACTCTACTTTGCACGGCTCTGGTACCACGAGCAGCTCTATCCTGTTGTCTGGACGTTGGGAGCGCTGCGGGCGGCGAGGCAAAGCAGCCTTGTTGCTGCGGAACAAAGGGCGTAGCGCACGGGAGTACCGGAAGGTTTGGGTGATTACGAGAGGGATTCCTTGTTCCACAGGAACAAGGCTGCTCTATTCCTGCTCCACGCTGCTCGTCACATCCACAGGCGGCTCGCCAGCGGCTTCTTTTTCGACGGGCTGCACGCGGATCTCGACATTCACCGGCACGGCGCGCAGGCCTTCGATGATGCGCTGGAGGTGCTCGATGGTGATGTCAGACAAGGTCGGCTTGCTTACGGCCTGCTCGATCTTTTCCAGGCCGAGCGTGAAGGCGTTCATGTGGCCGGTGATGCGGTTGATGGGATCGTTTTCGCCTGCGCCTCCGGTGAGCAGGTTGCGCTTGAAGGTGCTCTTGATTTCGGTCCAGCGGATGACATCGGCCTCAGTGGAGAGGCCGTTGATCTCGCGCCATTTGAGCAGATTGGATTCCGCCGCCTGGCTCAGCGTCTGCGCCTCGCCGCGATAGTGATCGGCGATGAGGCTGGCGACTTCAGCATCGGTCATGAGCGGGAGGATTTTCTCCGCGATCTTGTTCATGTTGCGGTAGCTGCCCTGGAGCTTGAAAGGCGGCTCGGTGCGGTAGGCGTCCTCCATGGCGGCGCTGCGCACATATTCCTGGTTCACGCGCAGGATGATCTCGCGAACGTGGAGAAGCTTTTCCATGACGGCGACGGCTTCGTTGATTTCTTCGGCGCTATAGCTGCCTTCAAACTCGACGCCTTCGCGGGTGCCGGTCTGTGCGACTTTTAAAACGGCCAGTGCATCGGCATGACTGCGCGCGGCGATGCGGGCGAGGGTGGCATTGCTGGTGAGGCAGTTTTCGATGTAGCTGTCTTTGAAGGCCTCCTGATGCCCGCCAAGGATGTCTCCCAGGTTGTAGGTGTCGGCGCGGTTGGCCAGCATGTCAGGCACCTGGAATTTGCCGCCGACTTCGGTGTAAGGATTGCCGGCCATGACGACGGCGACCTTGCGGCCGCGCAGGTCGTAGGTCTTGGCCTCGCCTTTGAACACGCCTTCGATCTTGCGGGTGCCATCGCAGAGGGAGATGAATTTTTGCAGGAACTCGGGGTTCGTGTGCTGGATGTCATCGACGTAGATCATGACATTGTCGCCCATCTCGAAGGCGAGGTTGAGCTTTTCGACTTCCTCACGCGCGCTGGCGTTGGCGGCCTCGGCGGGATCGAGCGAGGTGACCTTGTGACCGAGAGCGGGGCCGTTGATTTTTACCAGCGTGATGCCGAGGCGGCTGGCGACGTATTCCATGAGCGTCGTTTTGCCGTAACCGGGCGGTGAAATGAGCAGGAGCATGCCCATGCGGTCGGTGCGCGTGTCCTTGCCCGCCGCGCCGAGCTGCTTCGCGAGGTTGGCGCCGATGAGCGGCAGATACACCTGATCTATGAGGCGATTGCGCACGAAGGAGCTGAGCACGCCCGCTTTGAACTGATCCAGTCGCAGTTCACGGCGGCGGGTTTCAGCGAGGCGATGCTTGAGCTGCTGAAAAGCTTCAAAGGCCGGTACGACCTCCGCCTCATAGCGTTGCAGGCGCGTCGTGAACTCATGGTAGTCGAGTTCGAGCTTCGCGTCTGCGATACGCGCATGCGTGCCGGTCAGTCCGGTGATCGTGGCGCGTGCGGCGGGCTCGGTGGGGATGGCGGCTGGTGGCTGGTCGTTGGTCACGACCATGGCGGCGGTTTCAATCAGCACTCCACGATCAGCGGCGGGGTTCAACGCGGTGACCCATTCCAGGGCGATCTCAAACGCCAGTAGCGGCTGCGCGGTGAGAGCGGCAAGCGTCTCCTCGAAGTCCTTCGCCGCACGCTTGGCGGTGAGCTCCTTGCGGAAGCTGCGCAGCAGCTCGATGGCGGCGACGGAGCGGGTGAAGGGGGATTTGGACTGCAGCTCATCGAGCAGGCAGGCGGAGATCTGGGGGGCCGAAGCTTGAGGCAGGAGGCTGCTCACACGCTGGATCAGATCGTCATCGGGGGCTGCATGGGAGATGCCGAGGAGGTCGCGCATCCTGCCTTTGGACTGCATGCGTGCCAGGAGGGCTTTCTTGGCATCATCCTCCGGCCACGCATGCCAGAACAAGCGCGCATAGCCGCGTGCTGCAGGGGAATGGCGCAGCAGGCCGAGCGCCTGCTGCATCTCGAGCAGGGGTTTCAGCAGCAGGGCGGCGTCGTGGTCATGCACGCCCTTGGTGTAGCCTTCGTGGTAGCGCTGGGCCATGAAGGTGGAGGCGTCATCGCCTGCACCCGTTTTGAGCATCTGCCAGGCGAGGTATTCGGCGCGATACACGTCTGCGTTTTCCGAAACGACGGCCTGGTCCCACACGCTGCGCTGCGCCGTGAGCTCCGGGTTTTCGACGGTCTCGAAGAAACGTGTGCCGGTGAGATGGAAGGCGAGCGAGTTGTCGCGTGGGAGGATGGTGAGCTCCAGTGGCTGCTTGTTCACGCTGAACTGATGCTGGCCGAGCTGGATGAGCTCGCCCCCGCCGACAAAGATCTCCGCCTTGTCGCGGATCTGCTTCAGCGAGTCCTGCTGGACGGTCTTGAGTCGGGTTTGCAGTTCATCGGCACGTACGCTGTCGCCGAGCTTGCGCAGTTCGTCGATGAGGTCGCGCAGCTTGGCCACCATGGCATCGGCAGCCAGCCAGGCGTGGACTTCCTCGGGCTTGGCAAAATTCGCGAGGCGGTTGCGGATGTTGGTGAGGATGCGCTCGGCGGACTGGCCGAGACTGCTGCAGCGGCGGTTCAGGGCATCGCTGAGGCTCTGGCGGCGGGACTCGAAGGCAGACTGCACCTCCTCGCGCTTCTGGATGAGCTCTGCGGCGTAATCCTCGAAGTCGGAGAAGCGCGTCTCCATCTCCTCGATCTGAACCAGCACGCGGGTGAGTGATTCGTCGCACTTCTCCGGGGTGGTGGCCACCTCGAGGTAGTTCAGCACGCTCTGACTCAGCAGGCCGAGCTGTGCCTGAAACTGTGCAGCGCCTTCGGTCTTTGCCAGATCGTTGCGCCGGTTGCGCAAAACACTGCGCACCTGGTTGAGCTGAGCGAAAAGCGTGGAGATGCCCTCGATGATGCGGGTGGTCTCGGTGGCGTCTTCGATCTTGAGGCCGCTGACGATGGCGGTGAGCATCTCCAGTTCGCTGCTCGATTTGGCGAGCGCTGATTCGACTTCCTGCGCTTCGGTGACCTTGGCCAGCGCGGGTATGCGGGCCTGCTGCTCGGTGATCTGTTTGCGGTAAGGGTCCAGCGACTCCGTCTTGAGCAGAAAGGTGACGCACTTGGCCGAAAGCTTGTCCGCGCCCTCCGCCACCGCCTTGTCCATGCGGTCGATCTCGGCGGCGTCGGTGTAGCGCACATCCCGCAGGGCGATGATCTGGCCGCGCAGCTCGCGCAGGGAGGTGAGCAGCCCCACAAAGCCGAGGATGTCGTCAGGGTCCGTGTTGGAAGCGGCGTTGAGAGCCTTCTGGGATTTCTCCTGCAGGGCGGCGGTCTGGTCCGCCGCCGTCTTGCGCATGCGGCTGACTTTTTCAAATTCGCCCAGCGCAGCTTCGGCCGTGCTCTTGATTTCGAGGAGCGTGCCTTTGAGATCGTGCGCCTCCGCATTGCCAACCCAGAAATAGCTGTCGGCGATGTCGCCGCAGGAGCGGGCCAGCTCGACGTAGAGGCCGGAGAACGAGTCGTCCTTGGCCAGAAGTGTCAGCACGCCATTACACTCCGCCATGGCGCGCACGATTTCGGCATTGCCGATTTTGCTCAGGAAGGTCTGCGAGGCCTTGGCGGCGCTGACATCGGAGGTAAGAAAGGGTGTGCGCCAGACCTGGATGACGTGGTGCTTGCGCGGCTCATCATCGGCCAGGAACAGGACAAGCTCGCCGCTGGGGAATAGGCTGAAGCCGTGGCAGGGCTGCGGCGTGGCAATGCTCTGCGTGATGAGGTTGTAGCTGAGCAGCAGGTAGGAGCCGCTCTCGAGATGACTGAAGACAAAGAGCGTGTCCTCGCCATTGGCGGCGGCGATGCGCTTTTCAAAACGCATGGGCGGCAGGCCGGTCTCAAAACGCCGTACCTCGCCTGTCTGAAGCACGTAGCCGTGCGGAAAGAGGACACCGTGGTCGTCAGGCAGGAGGACGCAGCTTTCTGCGATGCTGTCGATGCGATGCGCCTGGCGCGTGCGTTCATTGAAGACGAGATGCCGCCATGTCTTCTCCTGGTAGGGCAGCACCTTGAGCAGGATGAGGCTGCCGACGATGGCGTAGTAGACCTCCGCGTCGTCGAGCGTCTGGTCCCTGTTTTCGACGGGCTCGTTGTAGATGCCGCGACCGGAGTCGGTGTTGTTTTCCACCTTCACGGTGAGGTCGCCGCCGATGGTCTCGACGAAGACGCGGTCCTCAATGCTGATGTGCGGGTGGTTGCCGTGGATGTACATGTTCCGCGTGGCGCGCTTCCATTCAAACTCCTGCGCGGGCGGGAAGATGAACTCGTGGTCGCTGCGGTTGCCGAGGTACTTGAGCGTGCCCTTGTCGTCATCCACCAGCCACTTGAAGGTCTTGACCTCCGTGGCGCGCTGGCCCACCTGAAAGCCCAGGTAGAGATGCGGCCCGATGCGGTGAAACTTCAGGAAGGAGGCGTGCTTGTAGTAGTTGTAGAGGTAGGCGAAGTCCTCCACAAACTGGGGGTCGCCCAGCAGGCTGTCCTTGTTGGGATGAAAGCTGTGGTCGTCCGGGTGGAAATCATACACCGCAAACACGTCCTCGATGCGCATGGTGCTGCGCAGGCCGAGGTGCACATTGTAGCCAAACAGGAAACGATGCGGTCCGATGGCGGCAAGGTCGCGCGGCACGCAGTTGTTCTCCGTGGTGAGCCGCGTGGTGGCCAGCAGCGCCGTCTCGATGCCGCCAAACTCCGCCTTGCGGTCGGTATTCAGCAGATCCAGCCGCCGCTGCAGTTCAGCGCCGTGCTTGTTCAGCCGCTGGCGGATGACCTCGTAAGCACCGGCTTCGAGCTGCGGAGAGGGGGGGGGAGATGGTGCCGGATCAGCCATGTGTATCCATCCAGATCAATTTGAGAAATAATGCGGCATGCAGAGGTGCGAGAATGCCAAACCAGTTTGGGCCAGAGCAGACATCGACCACTGTCATGCCGATCACCAGCAGCGTCCAAACGGACTTGCCTGAATTCACCAAGGTGCGTTGCACTGCTGGAGCCGCAGGTTTCATCAGCTTACTTCTTCACCGCCTTCGCCGCGAGCAAGGTGCTCACAGTCTGCTCAGTCAGGCCAAAGCGTGATGCCGCGCCGATCATGCCGGTGAGCTTGTTCAGCGTGGTGGCGTCGGGGTTCAGGCCGATGAGCTTGGAGAAGAGGGCGCTGAGCGTCAGATTCTTCGTGTCTTCGGAGGTGAGACCGAACTGGTCGATGATGTTCTTGAGCTGGGATTTGAAGTAGTCGGGATCGCCGGTGAAGAAGGTTTCCTTCACGTCCGTCAGCGTGCGGCTGCCTTCCACCATGCGGTCGATGGCGCGTGCGTTGCCGATGGCGGTGGTGATCTTGTCGAAGAACTGGCTTTCGCCGCCGATGATCTCGATCTTGGCGGACTTCATGGCCTCGCCAAGCACATTGGCCTGGGCGGCGGCGATGTCCTTCTGGATGTTGATCTGCGCGAGCTCGATCGCCTTCTCCTTGTCGAGCGTGAGCTTGAACTCCTCGTGTTCGCGTCCGGCGTTTTCGAGGAGCTTCATGGCCTGCGCTTTCTTGGTGATGCCATCGGCTTCCGCAGCGAGCTTGAGCTGCGTGACTTCGGCATCCGCAGAGCCCTGCTTCTGCGAGGCCTCGGCCTTGGCAAGCAGGACCTGGGCCTCACCGAGACCCATGGCAGCTGAGGTGGCGGTTTTGCCTTCGGCGAGGGCCTTCTCGGCAGCGGCTTCCTTGGCGGCAGACTCCTGACGGGCCTCGGCAAGGGTGAGCAATTCCTGAGCATGCAGCTCCGCAGCCTGTTTGGCGGCTTCTGCAGCCTTGATGGCGGTGAAGGCAGCCTGCTCAGCGGCAAGCTGCGCGGCCTGTTTGGCGGCCTCGGCCTCCTTGATCTTCTGAATGAGCTGCTCCTGGGCGTTTTTCTCGGCGTTGGTGAGCGCGACCTGCTTCTCGCGGTCGGCGGTGGCGAAGGCTTCGGTGTCCTTCATTTTCTGCTGCTCGACGACGACGGTCTTTTCCAGGGCCACGCGGTCCTTGATGACTTCCTGGATGTTCTTCTTCTCCACTTCCACGGCCTTGTCCTTCTCGATGGACTTGAGCGTGGTAATGCGCTCGCGGTCGATGATTTCAAGATTGCGGTCGCGGGTGACGCGCTCGACTTCGACGGCGTCGGTGCGCTCCTTGTTGCGCTGGGCCACGAGGACCTGCCGCTCCTTGTTCTGTGTGGCAATGGCGATTTCCTCGTCGGCGGTGATCTTGGCCTTTTCGGATTTCAGGCGCTCTTCCTCCTGCACCTTCATCATCTCGGCCGTTTCGCGGGCGCGGACGCTTTCGACGTCGCGTTTCTGCTTCGCTTCGGTCTCGGCGAGCTGGCGCTCCAGCTCCAGGATGGCCTCGCGGGCCTGCACGTCCTGCTGCTTGATGACCTTCTCCTTGTCGCGCTGGATGTTGTTGGAGAGCTTGGCCTGGGCGGCGGTGAGCTCGGTGATTTTCTTGATGCCCTCGGCGTCGAGGATGTTGTCGGGGTCGAGATTCTCAAGCTGAGTCTGCTCCAGGAAGTCGATGGCGCAGTCATCCAGGGTGAAGCCGTTGAGGTCGGTGCCGATGACCTTGAGGATCTCGCTCTTGAAGTGGTCGCGCTCATTGTAGAGCTGCACGAAGTCGAAGCGCTTGCCCACGGTTTTCAGCGCTTCGGAAAACTTGGCGTCAAACAGCACGCGGATGGTGTCCACAGTGCTCGCACGGGCGCAGCCGATGCTCTGGGCCACGCGCAGCACGTCCTCAGGCGTTTTATTCACGCGGACGAAGAAGGCCACCTTGATGTCGGCGCGCAGGTTGTCTTTGCAGATGAGGCCCTCCTGGGCCTTGCGCTCGATCTCGATGCGCTTCACGGAGATGTCCATGTACTCGGCCTGATGCGCCACGGGGATGACGATCATGCCGTTGAATGACACCTTGGTGCCGCCGATGCCGTTGCGCACGATGGCCTGACCCTGCTGCACTTTGCGGAAGAACCGCGAGAAAAGGATCAGAATGCCAAGGAAAATGCCGATGATGATGACTCCGACGAGGAGGCTGCCTTCGAGCAGCACGGCGAGGTGTGGGGATGAGGTCATAGGAAAGGGCTGGTTGTGGAGTCGGTGGGTTAGGTCTGAGGAGCGGATTCGATCAGGTAAAAAAGATGGTCAGGGCCGGCGGCAATGACCTTGGCAGGGGTGCCGCGTTTCAGCGGTGCCGCATCGGGCCGCGTGCGGACATTGATCAGCAGCGGGACATTGGCTGTGGTGATCTCAAGCTGGCCGTAGCTGGCGTCCGCCTCCGTGGAAACCACGACGCCGATGCGCCCTAGGACCTCCTCGGCTTCGGAATCGGCATCTCCCATGGCTTTGAAGAGCTTTGCGACGGGGAGGGTAACGATCTTGGTCAGGATGAGGCTGCCGAGGAGGTTGGGAAGCAGAAGCAAGGCGGCCTGCTGCACAGTGCCAGCCTGATTGTACCATTCGTTCAGTGCCAGGGAGCCCAGCCACATGAAGAGGACCAGGAAGCTGAGCCACACGACCAGAGGCACCTGCGAAAAACCAAAAAAGCGGCCTGTGGCCAGCCATGCCCCGCCTGTGTTCAGTCCGTGTCCGTGGGAGGAGTCAGCTCCGGAAGGCGCGTCTGCATCCAGGCCGATGTCATCTGGCAGATCCGCCTCGAAATCGAGCGCGCCCATCAGGACCAGCAGCCAGTAGCAAATGACCAGCGTCAAAAGAAGCGAGAGCAAAAGCTGGTGAGGCAGGATGGCGGCCTGGAAGAGTTCGATCACGGCAGGATGGCTGGCTGAAGAGCGATGAGTGATATAAGCAACTGACCTGAGGGCGGGCGATTACAATTTTCCAGAACGTCTTCAATGCTTTTAGAGGGAGCAGGTCAGGAATGTCAAAGGCGTAAACAAAATGCTGAGATGACCAACCCGGTGAAAGGGATGCGAAAGCTCCCGGGTGCAGAGGATGTGGGCAGTCCATGGGCTCCGAAAGCTGGATGGTGCTCTGATTATGAACCGTGAGAAGCGTTGACAATACGGGCAGGGCTCCTAGAATCGGCCTCGAATTCACCCCGAACAATAGCACAGCGAATCGTCAGTCAGTGGAGGTTACCGGCATGAGGAACACAGAATTTGAAGATGAGCGGCGTCCGCCAAATCCGCCGCTGCATTCCGAAAAGATCGTCACAGATCGGAAGATCTTCTTCCTCGACCTCAAGGAGAATGACCGGGGCAAGTTTATCAAGATCACGGAAGACGTGCGCGGCCGCCGCGACACGATCATTCTGCCGATCGATGCCGCGCAGGAGTTCATGGATGCGATGATGCGCACCCTGGACGCCGCAGGTGTGGATGAGTGAGCCTTCGCTGGAAGCAGCCGTATCTGGCAAATCTTCACTTCTCCCGGACATGACGGGGAAAAACCAGCGATGCATGGTGGGCTTTCTCACCGGGGTGCTTCTCACAGCCATCCTTCTAGGTGGCTATTCGCTGCGGCATATTCACCACTATTCTGAGCTGGGCACTTTCTACCGGGGAACTCTCGACGACAGGCAGGTGATCGGCATTGCCTACATTGAATATGACGGCTGGGGTTTTATGGAGCTCACCCAATGGAAAGTGCAGCTGATCAGTCGCTCCGGAGAGCACATGACTCTCTACAAGAAATCAGCAGTGTTTCAGGAAAAGACGCCGCACCAGCCCAAAATCGAAGTCAGCGGTCATCAAATTCGTATCGATGATGGAGTGGACCAGATCGTCGTGGATGTTCAGCAAAGCCCCAAAGTTTGAGTGCAAAGTCGAGGGGTTACACAAACCGTATCACGTGCTTCTGGCCGTGCTCCTCATGCGCGGGGTTGAGGGCGCGTAGCTCGAATTCGGCGCGGTCGGAGTTGATGCGCACGATGACCCAGCCGTTGGGGCGCTTGGGATTGAAGGTGTAAGCCACGGGGGGCAGGTTGATGAGCGGGAGGCCGGTCTTTTCGTGTTTGGATTTCATCCAGGTGTGCGTGTGGCCGTAGATGAAGCCCTGCACCTTGGGGTAGGAGGCCATGAGGTCAAAGAGGGGATCGCTGTCCTGCAGGCAGGTGCCTTTGAGGTTGTCGGTCATGCTGGGCTGCATGGGGTTGTGATGCGCGACGACGAAGGTGGGCTTGTTGGGGGCGTTGCGCAGCTCGCGTTCGATCCAGACGAGCTGCTGCTCGCCGAGGCGGCCGGGGGTTTTGTTGACGATGTCCAGGGAGTCGAGCAGCACCCAGTTCACCTGCGCGCTGGTGACGGTGGCCACGTGCTTGTCCGGCACGTTCATGGGGCGCTCGGCATTGGGCGGCGGCGGGCCGACGATGACGTTGAGGAAGTTGTTGCGGTGGTCGTGGTTTCCCAGCGTGCAGTGGATCTGGATGGACTGCTCCCGCAGAGCCTGCATGCAGTGGGTGAAGGTCACGTAGTCCTCGGTCTTGCCGTCGAGGTAGGCGCAGTCGCCGTTGACGATGAGGCCAAAGGGCTTCTGGCCGATCTTGAGCACCTGGTTGGCGCAGCGCCGCAGGTTTTCCGCCATGCAGACGCCGCGTGCGTTGAGCGTCTCGTCTGCGGCGATGTGGGGGTCTGAAAAGAGCACCCAGATTTGCTCGGGGATCTCCAGGGCGGGGAGCTGCGTGGCGGCGGTGCCCAGGACGGCGGCGGCGCTATGCTGCAGGAAGCTGCGGCGGGAGAGTGGTGGCAGGGTGATTGGCATGGGAGAATGAAACGGAGATGCGAGGCTGGTTTGTGCGCGCGGGATGCGATGAGTTGCGCCGTCTCAGGTGCCGAAATAGCGGTCGCCCGCATCTCCAAGACCGGGAACGATGTAGCTGCGCTCGTTGAGACCGTCATCCACGGCGGCGGTGAAGACGGGGATGTCCGGATGCGTGCGCGCCATGGCGGCCAGGCCCTCAGGGCAGCTGACCACGCAGATGAGCGTGATGCGCGCGGCTCCGGCTTCCTTGAGCTGGCGTGCGGCCTCGCAGGCGCTGCCACCAGTGGCCAGCATGGGGTCCAGCAGGAAGACATCGGCTTCGGGGAGGCTGGCGGGTAGATTGGCGTAGTAGGCGTGTGGCAGGGCGGTCTCTTCGTTGCGCCGGATGCCTACGTGGGCCACCACGGCCTCGGGCACCAGGGGCAGAATGCCATCCAGCAGGCCCAACCCAGCGCGCAGGATGGGGGCGCACACCAGCGGGCGTGCCAGCCGGGCGCCCTGCGTCTCCGCCAGCGGGGTCTGCACCTGGGTCGGCTGCACGGGCAGGCGGCTGGTGGCCTCCAGAAAGAGGATGCGCGCCAGGTGGTTCAGGTGCCGCCGAAAGTCGTGCGAAGAGGTGCCCACGGCACGAATGGCGGCGAGGTGGCACTGGGCCAGAGGATGCTGTACGACGACAGGCTGCTGCATGGGGCGCACTGTGCCGCGTTTGCCGGTGCTGGCAAAGTTTTCCACCACCTGCATTGACGTTCATGATAGCATGCAGGCATGAAAACACGAACCGGCGTGCTGGTGCTGCTGGCATTCACTTTGGCTGCATGCGACACCCCATCGCGTGATGGATCGAGCTACTACCATCCGTCCAGCGGTCAGCCGCCGGCAGGCACCGCCAATGCACCCAGGAGCAAGAGCATCGCCGAAATGGCCGGCAGCAGCGGTGCGCCTGTGCCGCGTGGCGGCTACGCGCCGGGCTCGGGGCCCACGGCCATGCCGGGAGGGAATCAGTTCATGTACCAGCAGAATGTGTCGGGGCCGTTTGGCAGCAGCAGCTCCACGAGTGTGATCAATGCCTCAGGCGGTGTGCAGAGCTACCAGACCATTGGGAACATGCCGGTGTATCCCGGCATGGCGGTGCCGGGGTATAACTATGGCCGGGGCACCTACGGCAGGCTGCCCACGCAGCCGGTGTATGTGCCCGGGGTGAATGGAGCGGCAGGTTATTACCTGAACCCGAGCACGGGGCAGCGGGTGCCGGGGCCGTAGAGAGACTCAGGCGTCTTCGCCTTTGGTCGCTTGCGCCTTTTTCGCCTCGGCCTTGTGCTTGAGCACCTCAAACACGATGGGCAGCAGGGAGACGACGATGATGAGTACGAAGACCAGCTTGAGGTTGTTCTTGATGATGGGGATGCTGCCGAGGAAGTAGCCGGCGATGGTGAAGCTGAGCACCCAGAGCAGGCCGCCGCCGAGGCTGTAGCAGAGGAAGCGGCGGTAGTCCATGCGGCCAAAGCCGGCGGTGAAAGGGGCAAAGGTGCGCACGATGGGAACGAAGCGCGCGAGGATGATGGCCTTGCCGCCATGCTTGACGAAGAAGGCCTCCGTTTTGGCCAGGTAGTCGCGCTTGAACCAGCGCTGGTTCACGATCCAGCCGCCCGCTTTGCGACCGATCCAGTAGTTGAGGTTGTCGCCGATGATGGCGGCGCACATGAGCAGGGGGATGATGAGCTCGATGCGGATGAGCCCCTGCGCGGAGAGCGCGCCCACGGCAAAGAGCAGGGAGTCGCCGGGAAGGAAGGGGGTGGCCACCAGACCGGTCTCGCAGAACACGATGGCAAAGAGCAGCGCATAAATCATCGCGCCATGATCCTGAGCGAAGGTCTGCAGGTGTTTGTCGATGTGGAGGACGAAGTCGAGGATCTGGGGAAACATGGCCGCCGAATCTCCGGTGTCAGCGCGGTGCGGCAAACGAAAACTCATGCCGATTCCGACGGGGACGCAAAAAGCCGCCTGTGCGCATGCCTATGGTGCCTGCGGCTTTTACCATGGCAAAACGGCGAGGATGCCGCTTGCCAAAGGGGGTGAATGCTGAAACAAATCAGGCATGGAATCCCATGAAGTGATCAGCAAGGCCGTTGAGAAGACCAGCTTCAAAGAGGTGGCGGCACAGATGGGCGTCTCCCTTTCGCTCGCCTACAAGTGGTCGCAGCCCGATGAGCAGCAGGGCAGCGGCACCTCCAATCCTCTGGACCGCGTGCGCCAGCTCTATGAGATCACGCAGGATCCGCAGCTCATCCAGTGGCTGTGCCACAAGGCAAACGGTGTCTTTGTACAAAACCCCACCACGGGCGGGCCGCGCGGCATGGACCTCATGCCCGCCACGCAGGAGATCGTGCAGCAGTTTGCCGATCTGCTCACCGCCATCAGCCATGCGGCCTCAGACAACCACATCAATGCCAAGGAGGCGCAGCACATCCGTGGTGTGTGGGATGAGCTGAAGCGTTTCACCGAAGGCTTTGTGCGCCTGTGCGAGAAGGGAGACTTTGCCCATCTGGCAGACGAGATCAAAACCCACCGCCCGAAGTAAGGCGGTAGGCTGAACCCAATTTGCAGACATGTCAGCCTCCGGCCCGCTTCTCATCCGCCATGAAGGCCACACCCCGCGCGAGCGCAGCACCTGCGGCTGGCGGGACCGTCTGATCAGCCGCGAGGACGTGGCGCTGAACCCCGCCGCCTGGGCGCATGCCGTGGACATCGACGGTGCCAAACTGCACTACCACAAGCGCTCCACGGAGCTCTACTATGTACTGGAAGGCGGAGGCACGGTGGTGCTGGATGGCGTGGAGCAGCCTGTGAGCAAGGGCTCGCTGGTGCATATCCCGCCCGGGGTGGTGCATGGGGCCCGTGGCAAGATGCGCGTACTGGTTGTGGGGATACCCGACATCGCCGAAGACGACTATTTCGAAGTGGGAGAGGCGGGCTGAAGCCGGAGATCCAGTCAGAAAATTGGCGCGAATCGTGCTCGGCTAGTGGCCTATAGATCATAAATCTTTGTTTGCGCCGTGGTGAAATACTCTTTAGCTATTGTACGATGAAAACCACAATCCATACCCTGCTGCTAGCTGTTCTCGTGGTCCTCGGAGTGGGAACGGCCACGGTTGCCACTGCCTCGGATTTTGCCACAGACGTCAATTTCAACCATCCATTGGCTGGACAGCGGCCTGCCATGGACTTCAGAGGCCGCTATCCTGCGCTTCTCAAAAGCATGCGCGCAGGGCAGGTGTACTCCATCACCCCAGACAATGTGACCAGGTATGGTTACCCTACGATCGGCAAATACAACGGCCAGGTTTACTGGTTGGTGCCTGTGCAGTTTTACACTCCTGGCGGAGACACTTCCTACCAGCAGCTGAGCATGGATGGTCGTCCCTTGCCACGTGTCTCCCGTTCCCGCTTTGGTGCCTCCCAGCATTCCACAGATGCTTATGCCTGTGTACGCAATGGCCGTGTGGAGCACTGGATCTATAAGATCTCCAAGTCTCCGATCCGCTGATCGGCCTGTAGATTTTTTAATAAAACAAATCTCTTCCTATGAGGGTTCACGTGTTCAGCGTGGGCCCTTTTTGGTTTGATGGGTGAATTTCTTGCCTCTAAGAGGGGAAGACAATAGGGTTGTGCTTACCGGAGATCGTTTTTATAAAAAACTGATGATCAAAGAAATATGTGACTTCGTCTGGCGACTTGAGACGGGCGCAGGTCAGGGGCGTGAATGAAAATGCTTATAAACAGCGTGTCGAAAATTTCTTTTGAGTAGCCTTTTATAGGCCTGCGAAACACTCTGAATGTGATAAATATCGCTGGACCATGATGAAAATTATAATTTTATTATAAATATTCAGATCCAATAAATTTATCATCATTATGAGCGAAGCCGCCCTCAGCCCGCTAATACCTGACATCAAGGAAATCCTGGCCCAGCACGGCCGGTTTCCCGTGGAGAACCTCTCCGAAGCCGATGACCTCTACAACGCCGGGCTGACCTCCCTGGCCACCGTGGCGGTGATGCTGGCGCTGGAAGACAAGTTCAATGTCGAGTTTCCAGACACCATGATCGGACGCCGCACCTTCAGGAGCATGGAGTCGATCGCTGAGGCGATCACCCAGCTTGCGGCCTGAACCTCCTTCCCCCCAAACCCATGCGCGATTTCATCGAAACCGCCATCCTTCACCCCCTGCCACCCACTGCTGTGAGCACGACGATCCAAGCCAGCGTCAATTTTGACGAAATTCTCAAGGAGGTGCATGTGATCGGCAAATCGGTGCTCCGAGTGCATGCTGCTGATGTGGACAAGCAGGCGCGTTTTCCGCAGGAGTCGGTCGATGCCATGCGCGGGGCCAAGCTGCTGAGCGCGTACGTTCCGCAGGAATATGGCGGCATGGGACTGAACCTGCAGCAGACCGCCAAGATCTGCGAGGCGCTGGGCCAGTACTGCGGCTCATCGGCCATGATCTACGCCATGCACAAGATCCAGGTGGCCTGCGTGGTGCACCACGCGCAGCAGTCCGAGTACTTTCGCGGCTACCTGCGCCAGCTGGTGCAGGAGCAGCGTCTGATGGCTTCTGCCACCACGGAGATCGGCACGGGTGGCGACCTGCGCTCCAGCATCTGCGCGGTGGAGATCACGGGAGATCGTTTCAAGGTCAGCAAGAAGGCCCCGGTCATCTCTTATGGAGAGGCGGCGGATGAGATTTTGGTGACCTGCCGCCGCGCACCGGATGCACCTGCCAATGAGCAGTCTCATGTGATGGTGCGCAAAGGTGAGTACACGGCGGTGCCGATCTCCACCTGGGACACCATGGGCTTTCGCGGCACCTGCAGCTCCGGCTTTGAGCTCACCGCAGAGGGAAATGCCGAGCAGGTCATTCCCGAATCCTTCACGGAGATCCTCAGCCAGACGATGCATCCCTACTCCCACATCGTGTGGGGGGCGCTGTGGTCCGGCATCTGCATGGACGCGGTGAACCAGGCGCGCGCCTTTGTGCGTGCCGAGGCGCGCAAGACGCCGGGAGAGACGCCCATCTCGGCCATTCGTCTCGGTGAAGTGGACCAGGTGCTGCAGGTGATGCGGCACAACGTGGCCGCCATGGCGCGTGAATACGACGAACTGCGCAGCCGCAACTGCCCGGGCGTGTTTGAGGACTTTGGCTTCTCCATCCGCACGAACAACCTGAAGCTCTCCTGCTCGCAGCAGTTTGTGGACATCGTGGGCCGCGCGATGCTGATCTGTGGTATTTCAGGCTATCGCAACGACTCCAAATTCAGCATCGCCCGCCACCTGCGGGATGCCTACGGCGCCGCGCTGATGGTGAACAACGACCGCATTCTGAAACTGAACGCCACCATGCTGATGGTGCACCGGGAAGGCTGATCTCATGACTTGCTCCTCCACCTCTTCTCTTCCTATCACCGAGGCCTACCAGGCCTTTCTGGACCAGGTGACCGAAGCCGGGCTGCTCATCTCCCTGGGGGTGCGCGGCGTGTATGGCTACGGCGGCACCTTTGACGCCGTGCTGCAGGGCTTTGACCGCCTGGTGACCAGGCGTGCGGCGGGCTTCAAGGCGGACGTCATGCGCCTGCCGGGGCTGCTGAGCCGTGAGCACTATCTCAAGACCAGCCACATGGAGAACTTCCCGGACCTCATGGGCTCGGTGCACAGCTTCATGGGCCGCGACCGCGAGCACATCGCCATGATGGCCAAGCGCGAGAACGGCGAGGACTGGACGCAGGATCTCAAGCCGAGCGAGCTGATGCTCTCCCCCGCGTGCTGCTATCCGCTGTATCCCACCGCCACTGGTACGCTGACAAGCGAAGGGCGCATCGTGGACCTTCTGTCACAGGTGTTCCGCCATGAGCCCTCCATCGACCCGTGCCGTCTGCAGTTCTTCCGCCAGCGTGAGTTTGTGCGCATCGGCACCGCCGAGCAGGCGCTGGAGCACCGCAAACGCTGCCTGGAGCTGGGCCGCGACACCCTGGCCGAAGTGGGGTTGGAGGTGGACATCGTGCTGGCCAATGATCCCTTCTTCGGGCGTGGCGGGCGTGTGATGGCGGCCTCGCAGAAAGACCAGGATCTCAAGCATGAGTTCACCTTTGCCGTGGCCACGGCGGAGAAGCCGACGGCCATCGCCTCGACCAACTGCCATCTGGACTACTTTGGCAAAGCCTTCGACATCAAGCTCCCGAATGGCGAGCCCGCGCACTCGGCCTGCATCGGCTTTGGGCTGGAGCGCATCACGCTGGCGCTCTTCAAGCATCATGGCTTTGATCCCGACCGCTGGCCTGCGGATGTGAAGAACGCCCTGGAGCTATGAGCCTGCCTTTTCCAGCGCTGGACGTGCAGAGCTACACCCGCCACCGCCTGCACACGCAGGAGCGCGAGTGGGCGGAGACCAACTGCTACGTGGATGTGTGGATCGAGGTGCTGCACGCCCTCGGGCTGGAGCCCATCGCGGCGCTGCCCTTCACGCTGGGCATCGACTTTGAGGGCGACCAGTGGACCTTTTTCAAATACCAGCTGGGGGATCTGTATGACCTCTACGGGCTGGATGTGCAGGAGCTGGCCCTCTACCGGCCGCTGACGGCGCACATCCAGGAGCAGCTGGGCATGGGCCGCACGCTGCTGGTGGAGCTGGACTCCTTCTACCTGCCTGACACCGCCGGCAGCGCCTATCAGCTGGAGCACGTTAAGACCACTGTGGCCGTGGCGGAGATCGACATGGAGCAGCAGCGCCTGGTGTACTTCCATGCGCAGGGCTGCTACCAGCTGCAGGGAGATGACTTTGTGAACATCTTCCACCTGCGTGGAGAAAAGAACCCCGCCATCCTGCCGCCCTACTGCGAGGTGGTGAAAAAAGCCCCTGCGCCCGCGCTGCAGGGAGAGGCCCTCCTCAATGCCTCCCTGGTGCTGCTGAAGCGCCAGCTGCAGCGCCTGCCGGTGGAGAATCCCTTTGTTAAATTCCGCGCGCGCTTTGAGGCGGACATGCAGTGGCTGATCCACGAGCCCATCACCACCTTTCACCAGTACTCGTTTGCCACGCTGCGGCAGTTTGGCTCGTGCTATGAACTGGCGGCCACCTATCTGAAATGGCTGCAAGGCCAGGGCGTGGCAGGGCTGGAGGCGGCCATCGAGAATGTGGTGGGCCTTTCCACCACGGCTAAGGCGCTGCAGTTTCAGCTGGCCCGTGCCATGGCGCGCAAGAAGCCGATCGATTTCACTCCGGTGGACCAGATGGCGGAGCGCTGGACGCAGGCCATGCGGCAGCTTAAGAGTGCGTTTCCCGCATAACATGCCATGACCGACTCCGTGCCCTTTGCCCCGTGGACCTGCTGCGCGCAGGCACCCGGCGCCAGCCCGGAGCCTGCGGCGGTGCAGGGCGCGTGGTTTGAGGCGCAGGTGCCGGGCACCGTGGCCGGAGCACTGCGTGCGCGCGGAGAGTGGAACCATCAAAGCCCGCCGGACATCGATTCGCAGGACTGGTGGTACCGCACCAGCTTCGCCGTGCCGCCTGGGGATCCCGGTGTGCTGTGCTTTGACGGACTGGCCACGCTGGCGGAGGTCTGGCTCAATGGTGAGTGTGTTCTGAATGCGGACAACATGTACCGCAGCTACCAGATCGATGTCTCGACGACGCTGAAAGCGGAGAATGAGCTGGTGATTTGTTTCCGCTCGGTGACGGCTGATTTGAAAAAGCGCAGACCGCGTCCGCGCTGGAAGACGAATCTCGTGAACAACCAGCAGCTGCGCTGGCTGCGCACCGGCCTGCTGGGGCGCATTCCCGGATGGTCGCCGCCGGTGCCTGCCATCGGTCCGTGGCGTGAGGTGCGTCTGGAGTGCCACCCGGTGCGGCTCAGTGAAGTGAAACGCACGGCCGTGCTGGAGGGCGAGGATGGCGTGGTGCGCTTTCAGGCGCGTGTGGCATCGATGCAGAAGATTGTCTCAGCACGGCTGCAGGTCGGCGGGCATCAGGCCGCGCTTGAGATTCAGGATGATGTGATCAGTGGAGAGCTGCGTGTGCCGCAGCCTGATCTGTGGTGGCCGCACACACATGGCGCGCAGGCGCTGCATGAGGCGGCTGTTTGGATCGAAACAGAAAGCGGAGCGCATGAGTTTCCGCTGGAGGCGGTGGGCTTCCGCCGCATCGAGGCGAGCTATGAGCCCGGCTTTGCGCTGCAGGTGAATGGAGAGCGCGTGTACTGCCGTGGCGCGTGCTGGACGACGCATGACATCTTCCACCCTGGCGGCACCGGAGAGTCGCTGAGGCATGAGCTCATGCTGGCACGAGATGCAGGCATGAACATGCTGCGCATCGGCGGCACGATGAATTACGAAAGCGATGCCTTTTACCGCCTTTGTGACGAACTAGGGATCCTCGTGTGGCAGGACTTCATGTTTGCCAACATGGACTACCCGGTGGAGGACGCGGCTTTTAATGCGAACATCACCATCGAAGCCACGCAGCAGCTGGCCCGCATGGCGCAGCACCCCTGTGTGGCGGTGTATTGCGGCAACAGCGAGATCGAGCAGCAGGCGGCCATGCTGGGCATGGCGCGCGAGCTCTGGCGCAATGCCTGGTTTGGCGGGCAGCTTCCTGCGCTGTGCAGCCAGCATCATCCGGGCACGGTGTATGTGCCTTCCTCGCCCAGCGGCGGGGTCCTGCCTTTCCACACGCGCACGGGCATCACGCACTTTTACGGCATCGGCGCGTATCTGCGCTCCTTGCGCGAGCTGCGGCAGGCGGATGTGAAATTTACCAGCGAGTGCCTGGGCTTCTCCAATGTGCCGGAGCCGGAGACCATCGATGAGATCATGGGCGGCCTCATGCCGGTGATGCACCACCCGCGCTGGAAGCAGCGCGTGCCACGTGACACCGGCGCGGGCTGGGATTTTGAAGACGTGCGGGATCATTACCTGCGCGAGGTCTTTGGCGTGGACCCGGTGACGCTGCGCTGCTTTGACATGCCGCGCTATCTGGAGCTGAGCCGCGTGGCATCCGGAGAGATGATGGCGCGCACCTTTGCGGAGTGGCGCAGCAGCCACAGCCGCAATGCGGGCGCGCTGGTGTGGTTTTACCAGGATCTCTGGCCGGCGGCTGGATGGGGCATCGTGGACAGCAGCGGTGCGCCCAAGGCGGCGTACTACCAGCTCAAGCGCCTGTGGCAGACGCGGCAGCTGACGCTGACGGACGAAGGTCTGGATGGTCTGCATCTGCATCTGGGCAATGAGAGCGCCGAAAGCGTGGAGGGCTTTCTGGAGGTGCAGCTGCTGCGAGAGCCGAATGTCAGCGTGGCCTGCCATGAGATTGCACTAACGGTGGGGCCGCGTGCGCTGGAGACACGCAGCGTGGATGAGATCCTGGGCTCGTTTTACGATGTGAACTACGCCTACCGCTTTGGCCCGCCGGTGCATCATGCGGTGGCGGCCACGTGGTACACGGCGGAGAGGGAAGTTCTGAGCGAGGCCTTCCACTTCACCCGTGCGCGCGATCCCGAGGCACAGCCCATGACGGCGGGCATGCTGCGCGCCGAGGCGGAGCCGCTGGGAGACGGCCGCTACTGCGTGACGCTGAAGTGCGAGCGCTTCCTGCACAGCGTGCGGCTTTCCGCCAAGGGCCACCTGCCTGCGGACAACTACTTTCATCTCATGCCAAACCGGCCGCGTGTGGTCATTTTCACACCGCGCAGCAGCGGAGCTGGCACGCTGAGAGCTTATGTTGAAGCCCTGAACATGATGGGCGAAGTTCCTGTGGAACTGAGCCCCACGCCACGAAGCCCCGTATGACCTCCGCCTCCGATGAACCATGCCCGTGCGTGCCGGAGGAGCGGGCAGGGGCGGGCCACATCGAGAGAACGGCTTTTTACTTTGAGAGCAGCGGGCAGTCCCTGTTTGCGTGGCTGCATCGTGCCGCAGGCGCTGGTGATCACGGCGTATTGATCTGCCCGCCGCTGGGGCATGAGCAGGTGCATGCCCACCGCACGCTACGGCATCTGGCAGACCAGCTGGCTGCGGCGGGATTCACGGTGCTGCGTCCGGACTACCACGGCACCGGAGACTCTGACGGTGCGGTGGAGGACCCGCAGCGGCTGGCCACATGGCTGGCGAATGTGGCAGATGCCGCCGCATGGCTGCGCGATATGGCGGGGTGCCGGAAGATCAGCCTCGTGGGCCTGCGTTTTGGGGCCGCACTGGCGGTGCAGTATGCGGCGCGGCATGAGGTGGAAAATTTGGTGCTCTGGGCGCCGGTGGTGAAAGGCCGGCGCTATGTGCGCGAACTCTCTGCCCTGGCGCAGACTGCGCAGATGGCCGCATCTGAAGCCGAGGCAGGCAGCATCGAGGCGATGGGTTTTGTTTACACCAGCGAGATGGTGTCTGATCTGAGCAAGATCGATCTGCTCTCCTGCACGCCGCGCTGTAAGCACGCGCTGGTCGCCCCCATCTCAGGCGATGGCGGGGTGCTGGATCATCTGACAAAGCACGGCATGGTGGCGGAGTCGGTGGTGCTGGGCGGCTACCCTGAAATGATGGCCGAGCCGCACGACGCCGTGGTGCCGCATGAGGCGCTCAAGAGCATCTCGGAATGGATGAAGGCCAAGGCGCCGCCGATGCGTGCTGCCGCAGCCATTTCACCCTCCGCGCTGGTGACCGCCATGCAGACCGGCGGGGCGAGGGAGAGCATCCACCGCATCAGCAGCAGACCGGATTTGTTTGGCATCGTGGCGGAGCCTGCTGCGCATGAGACAGCGCTGCCGTGGGTGGTCATGGCCAATGCAGGAGCCGCCTACCGTGTGGGGCCGGGCCGGCTGCATGTGCCGCTGGCACGGCAGCTGGCGGAACTGGGCTATCCCAGCCTGCGCTTTGACATCAACGGCATCGGCGACAGTGCAGCCGCAGTGCCTGACAAGGAAAATGACGCTTATGCCGCCACCGCCTTTCGCGATGTGAGCCTGGTCTGCGACTACCTGCGCACACGCCAGCCGGGCAGGCCCATCGTCCTGATGGGGCTCTGCTCAGGGGCGTATGTGGCCTTTCAGTCTGCGGCGCAGCTTCCAGATCCCGCCATCATCGAGAGCATCCTGATCAATCCGCTCGTCTTCTTCTGGAAGGAGGGGATGGTCATCAATGACACGAACATGGATCAGCTGGTGGCCTGGCGTGAGTATGGAAGGGCCTTCTTCAAGTGGAGCCACTGGAAGAAGCTGCTCACTGGAAAAACGCGCACAGGCTTTGTGGGATCGATCAAGCGCTTCTCCGGGCATCTGAAGCCGCTGGCGGAGAAAGTGGGGAAAAAGCTGGTGGCCAGCCTGCAGCCCGCCCGCCCGGCCGTGCCGGAGCAGGACGTGGAGTGCGGGCACCCGGCACGGCAGGATCTGGCGGGAGACCTGCAGCGCATCGCCTCAGCAGGGCGTACGCTGGCCATGTTTGTCTCGGACAATGATCCAGGCCACTTCCTCCTGATGTACCAGGCCCGTCGCAAGGCGAACCAGCTCATCAGGCAGGGGCGTCTGCAGTGCCACTTCATCCCCAATGCGGACCACACCTTTTCCACCGCCGATGCGCGGCACCGGTTTCACCGCATGCTCAGCGAGCATCTACACCGCCGGTTTGGCAGCGCTCCAGCCAGCCCGGAAGGCACCCCCAAGCCCGGCGAAGGCGTCCTGCTGGCATCCACGGTGAGTTCGTAAAACAAAAAACCCTGCAACTCATTGAATTGCAGGGTTTTTGAAATTGGTTGCGGGAGTAGGATTTGAACCTACGACCTTCAGGTTATGAGCCTGACGAGCTACCGGGCTGCTCCATCCCGCGATTTATTTGGAGGGGTAGAGTCGTGCTTCCTGACAGATTGGCAACCTGTTATTTCAAGAACTTCACCGCTTGACCTGCAACATCCCCTGCGGCTTCTCGTTTGCTGCTACCCGCATGAAAAACATCGCCTCTACTCTCCTGCTGGCTCTCGCGAGCTTCCCGGCCTTTGCCGCCGACTCCAAACCTGCCGCTGACAAACCCTCTCCAATCGGCTACTCCGACACGCCCGTCATTCCAGGCTCCAAATGGAAGGTGCATGACATCGACCGTCCGCGTCCTGAGGCAGTGGCCCCTGGAGAGAAACCCGGAGACCCCCCTGCGGATGCGATCATCATCTTCAACGGCAAAAGCTCTGACGCTCTGCAGGCCAAGGAAAAGGACGCCAAGGGCAAAGAAACCGGAAACCTGGTGCCCTGCCCGTGGAAGATCGAAGACGGCGTGATGCTGATCACCGGCGGCGACTGCTGGACGAAGCAGGAATTTGCCAGCTGCCAGCTGCACCTGGAGTGGATGAGCGAGCCCAACACCAAGGGCAACTCCCAGAAAAAGGGCAATGCGGGCGTGTTCTTCATGGACCGCTATGAGTCCCAGATGCTGGACTGCTACAACAACCCCACCTACGCAGACGGCATGACCGGCGGCGTGTATGGGCAGACTCCTCCGCTGGTGAACGCGGTGCGTCCGGCCGGCCAGTGGCAGGTCTATGACATCGTCTTCACCGCTCCAAAACTGGAAAATGGCAAGGTGGTGGAGCCCGCCTACATCACCACCTTTGTGAACGGCATCTGCGTGCAGAACCACACAAAGATCATGGGACCGACCAAGCACAAGAACATCACAGACTACAGCGGTGATTTCCCTGAGAAGGCTCCGATCCGCATTCAGGATCATAAAAACGAGCCCCCCGTGCGCATCCGAAATATCTGGATCAGGCCGCTCTGATCCGGAGCCGAAACGCCCATTTACACACTCAGGCCGGAGGTACCCCCCTCCGGCCTTTTTTATTTAGCCAGCAAAACTCAAAAGTAAGGAAAGCGTAAGAATGATACAGTATTTATGATAATTCTATTGAAGTTAATAAATCGCACCCTAAACTGTAGGAATTCGTCGCGATGGCTAAATTTTCATGACCACCAAGCCTGCAGGCCGGTTTCGACCGCGGGCCTAAATCTTTCCTTATTCTTTGATTATGCCGTTCAGTTTTATTTCGCGCTCAATCAAAGCTGCCGCCCTCGTGTGCAGCGGGCTGGCGTGTTATGCACGAGCGCGGCGGTCAAAGGAGGCCACGATCCTCACCTTTCACGGTCTGAGAGGCGGAAAGAGTGATCCCCAGGTGCTGGACTACTCGCTGCATCTGCCGGTTGAGGTGTTTCGCCAGACCTGCGCCATGCTGGCCAAGGAGTACCAGGTGATCTCGCTGGCGGATCTGGTCGAGGCGCGGAGCAAGGGGGGCTCACTGCCGGACAATGCTGTGGTCATCACTTTTGATGACGGGTATGCCTCCAATTACGAGCTGGCCTTTCCCATTCTGAAGGAGTTTGACCTGCATGCGACGATCTTTGTGACCACGGGGTTCCTGGACCGCGAGGAGATGTTCTGGTTTCAGCGCGTGGATCTGGCGCTGGGACGAGCAAAGAGAGAGCTGCTCGACTGGAAGATCAACGGCCGGAAACTGCGGCTGTACCTGGGCACATACGCCCTGCGTCAGCAGTCACTCGATCAGCTGCTGGTTGAGCTCAAAGAGCTGCCGGATGCCGACCTGCTGGGAGAGGTGAGCCGCCTGGAGGCTGCGCTGGAAGTGAGCGAACCCGGCTTTGACGATCTGCCTGCCGCCATGCGCCCGATGACCTGGGAGATGGCCTGTGAGATGTCATTCAGCGGACATGTGGACATCGGCGGGCATACGCACACACATCCCATATTGGCGCGTTGCGACACCATGTCCATGCGTGCTGAGATCGCCACGTGCCGTGACCGCATTCATGCTGAGATAGGCGAACTGCCGACTCTTTTTGCGTACCCGAATGGTGGCAGCGAAGACTTCACCCGGGAAACACTCATGCTCGTGCGCGAGGCGGGATTTAAAGCCGCCTGCACTACAGTCAGCGGCCGTGTGCCGGACAATGCGTCCATGTTTCAGCTTCCGCGATATGGCTCCCCGGAATCGGTCTGGGAAGCCAAAGCCACTGTTTCCGGTGCCTTTGAAACTCTCAAGGACTGGCGTCAGCGCTGCCAGAAAGTGAGGTCGATGCTATGAGGACAATCATGCTTGGCGCTAGTGACACGCTGCAGCTGCCTCTCCGGCAGCCAGTGCGTGCTTTCGTGCCAGAGCAGAGCCTGCCGGCCCCTGCGCGCGATCGCCGTCCCACGGTGCTGCACTTCACGTACAGCATCGGCGGCGGCGGCGCGGAAGCCATGCTGATGAATCTGGCGGAGTCTCTCGATCCGGCGCAGTTCCGCAGCGTGGTGGTGGCCATCAATGCCCGCCCATGGACGCCTCAGCTCAGGCGCCTGCACGACGCGGGCGTGACGGTGCATGATCTTGAAAGCACCTCCTATCTGAATCCCCGCACTCTGGCACGGCTGCGCGCTGTGCTGCGGCAAGAGCGCCCGGACGTGGTGCAGACATGGACGCACCACGCCGATCTCGTGGGCGGCTGGGCAGCGAGACTGAGCGGGGTGCGCCATGTGGTGTGGGGCATCCATTGCCGTGAGATCCACCGCAACCCCGGGGAGAGTGACGCGCGGATCGCGCTCTTCCGCCGTGCGCTGGGTTTCAGCTCCCGGTTCATTCCACGGCGTATTGTGTCATGCTCCGCCGCCGCCATCGAGGATCATACTGCGATGGGATACCCCGCCGCCAAGATGCGGTGGATCCCGAACGGCATCGATGCCGCGCGCTTTGTACCGGACGCGGATGCTGGGCTGGACACACGAGCGGAGCTGGGGCTGCCGCCGAATGTGCCGTTGATCGGCTATGTGGGGCGCTTTCATGAGATGAAGGATCTGGCCACCTTTCTGCGTGCGGCCGCCATCCTGCAGGGCAGGGTGCCGGAAGCGCACTTCGTCTTCTGCGGCGGAGTGGAGGTGGAGCTGGGAGAAGTGGAGCGCGAACTGCTGGCAAAGCTGCCGAGCCCGCAGCAGGTGCGCTTTGACTCCTTCCGTCCCAATCCGTGGCGGCTGTATCCGGCGCTGAATGTTTTCTCGCTGTCTTCGCGCACCGAGGCCTGCCCGATGACTGTCATCGAGGCGATATCCTGCGGAGTGCCCTGTGTGACCACAGATGTGGGAGACTGCGGCCGGCTGCTGGAGGGCGTGGGCCGCGTGGTGCCGATGCGTGATCACGCCGCACTCGCCGCCGCCTGGGAGCAGACGCTACAGATGGATGCGGCTGCGCGTGAGGCCGTGGCACAGCAGTCGCGCCAGCGGGTGCAGGAGCGGTTTACCATCGCGCATGCTGCACGGCAGTATGCAGAAACTTATGCCGAGTTGGTGGAGGTGCGTGCATGAAGACGCCGGCTCTGCTGCTCATGCTCGCGCCCGTCCTGGCTGTCGCACAGCCGGTGAGCGTGACTTTCTGCGATGGCATGACGCGCATCTCCCGCGAGGGGGCGGCGCCCATTGCCATCAATCATACGATTCACGCGGCGCGTGGAGAATGGGAGCCGCTGCAGATCATCGTGACCGCCACGCCGGAGCAGCTCAGAGGCATGCAGGTGCGCGTCAGTGCGATCATCAAAGAAGGGGCGGACACACTGCTGCCGGCCCCGCAGGTGCTGAGAGAGCACTATGTGCGTGTTTCCAAGTCAACGCCGCGTGCCCCGCTGCCGCCGGGCGACTACCCGGATGCGTTGGTGCCGCTGGACATGCCTGCGCAGGAGCTCAACGGCACGGAGGTGGTGAACCAGCCTTTCTGGGTGGATGTCTTTGTGCCCTACACGGCCGCGCCTGGCACCTACGGCGGCCAGGTGCGCTTTGAGTTTGCCGACGGCATGGTGGCCCTGGCGGGCTACACGCTGGAGGTGTGGGATTTTGACCTGCCGGTGGTGCCCAGCCTGCGCACCTCCATCATGACCACCATGCGCCATGTGGCCCAGGTGCATGGTCTGGAATACAACGACAAGCCGCCCTCTCCGGCCCACGCCAGCGTGCTGGACGCGTACTATGACATGCTCGCGGCACACCGCCTCAGTGTGGATCAGATCTATGGCAGCTACCCTGACGCCGACACCGGAAAGCTGGACGAGGACAAGGTGGAGCGTGCGCTGAGAAAGCACCTGCTGCACCGCCACTGCAACAGCATCGGCCTGCCCATCTGGCCCAAGTGGCCGTTCAAAGACCCGCTGGGCCAGGACCGCGAGGCGGCGATGAGCTACGTGGCGCAGTGGATGAAGCTGCTGGCCAAAATCCGCTGCGAATCGCGCGGCTACGTCATCATGGGAGATCTGGATGAACCCAATGACCGGGCGGCCTATGACACGGTGCGCTCCTGGGGCCAGTTTTTCAATGAAGTGGAAAAGAAGCACGGCGTGCGCGTGCCGCTGCATGTCACCGAGCAGCCCACACCCGAAAAACCGGCGTGGGGCTCCCTCGTGGGTGCCGTGGACATCTGGGGGCCGCATTTCAGCGAGGTGTGGAAGGACATGGAGTGGGCCGGCGGCGGGCACGACATCGCAATGCGCCGTCAGGCTGGCGAAGAGGTGTGGACCTACGCCGCGCTGGTGCAGATGCCGGACGCCTGGGAACAACTGCACGGCAGGCCTGAAAAGCTGACGCACAGCTTTCCGCCAGTGTGGGCCATGGACTACCCGCCGATGACGCACCGCCTCATGGGCTGGCTGTTTCCAAAGCACGGCATCACAGGCATGGAATACTGGGACACCATCTACGCCGCCGAGGGCGTGGACGTGTGGCAGGACGCAGGCACCTTCAAGGCACCGGATGGAGCCGTGTACAATGGCGATGGCTCCTTCATCTACCCAGCCACGGAAAAGCGCCAGGGCCGCCATGCGCCCGTGGCATCCATGCGGCTGAAGTGGCTGCGCGAGACGGTGGAAGACTACGACTATCTGATGCTGGCCCGGCAGCTGGGACTGGAGGACCAAGCGTGCCGCCTCACCGAGCGGTTTGCCCGTGGTTTTGGAGACTGGGATGACAATGCCGGCGTGCTGCAAGAGTCGCGCCTGCAGCTGGGCGCGCTGATCCAGTCCGCCCAGCGCAGCCAGCAAACAGCCGGGAGGCAGGGAGGAGGGCGGCAATGAGCACGGCGCAGGTCAGCATCAAACCACGCAGTGAAGCAGTGCGAGAAACCACGACACGACGCCGGGGACCGCTTACGCTGGATCTTGTAAGAGACGAGGCCGCCTTCTTTGCGCTGCAGCCGTACTGGGATGCGCTGGTGGAGCGGATGATGGTGCGCTCGCCTTTCCTGCGCTGGGACTGGCTGAGCCTGTGGTGGGAGGAGTGCCGCCAGGATGCCCGGCTCGCTCTCGTACTGCTGCGGGATGACGAGGGCGTGCCGCATGCCATCGCTCCGCTGATGCTCGCGCATGAGGCGGATCCTGCGCGCCGGCATCTCTGCACGCTGACTTTTCTGGCCGGGTTTGGAGATGCGCATGGAGAGCGGCTGGACTTCATCGTGCCCGCAGGGCAGGAGGATGAGCTGACGCCGCAGCTCTGCCGCGCCTTCAAGCTGCTGAAGCCTGAGTGCGACAATGTGCGGCTCAATCATCTTCCGGAAGAGTCCCCCAACACACCGCACATTCTCGCGGCGCTGAAGAAGGATTTCAGAGGCGCAGGGGTGCTGAACCGGAGCACCTGCCGGTTTATCAACCTGCCCGCCACCTGGGAGGACTACGAGGCGCGCCACAATTCCAAATGGCGCTACGGTCTGCGCCGCTGCCGCCGCATCTTTACGAGTGATCACGCAGGCACCGCCACCCTGGCTGGCGAGCGGGTGGACTTCGCCGAGGCGATGAAGGAGCTGCGGGTGCTGCATGCCATGCAGTGGCCCTCCGGCATCAGCAGTTTCACCACGGACACGGCCTGGCGTTTCCACCAGCGGCTGGCGGAGCGCTGGCTGCCCCAGCAGCGTACGCTGATGCCCATGCTGGAGATGGATGGCAAGTGCATCGCCGTGCTGTACGGCTTCGTCGAACGCGATCAGTTTTTCCAATATCAGTCCGGCTGGGAGCAGTCCCTTTCCAAGATGTCTCCGGGCAAGCTGGTCATCCGCTGGGCCATCGACTGCTGCATCCAGCGCGGGCTGCGGGTGTATGACCTGCTGCCGAGCGACTACGAATACAAGCGCCACTGGGCCGACGACGCACGCTGGCTGCTGGATCTGGAAGCCTTCAATCCGCATAGCTGGCGCGCCGCCGCTTTCATCTCCCTCCGCACCCTGCGCCGCTGGCTTCCGCGTCGCAAGGAGGTGAATTCCTCTGGCGCATGCGAGAATGGGCATGAAACTGCTCACCGCCCTTCTGCCGAATAACACTCATGGCCATTCCCTACAGCATCGAGCCCAGCAAAACCGCCGCACCACCGGACGGTTTTGGAGCCATGCTGGCCCTGGCACCACCGCGCAATCTTTCGCCCATGGCTCCGTCCATGACGGTGCCGGCGCATCCGGGCATGTCGCCGGTGTTTGATCCGCGCGCCTTCCTGCCGCCGATGAATCCGCAGGACTTTGAGGTGCAGTCCCTCATCAGCCTGGTGGACGTCATCGGCTACATCCGCAAGCGCTGGCTGCGCGGAGCGATGCTGGGCCTCCTGCTGGCGGCGGCGACGTTTTACATCCTCGGAATGGGCACGAAGATCTACGAGGCGGAATCCCAGATGCTGCTGCGCATCCAGGATGGCAGTGTGATCGACATCGACGGCAAGCTGGCCCGCGGACCCGGGGAGCTCAGCGCCGTGCAGCTCATCAACAACCACCGCGCCGAGCTGCTCTCCCGGCGCTACCTGAGCTATTTGTATGACCACTTTCCCGCAGAGGAACGAGATGCGCTGCTGGAGCGCGAGGCGCACTCGCTCGGGCGCAAGGATGAGCTGCTGAAGCTGGTGGGCCTCTACAAACCCGGCAAGCTGGGAGATCCGCGCGAGCGCTTCATCAACCTCATGATCGCCAACGCGCGTGTGGAGCCGCTGAAGGAATCTCACGTGCTGCGCATCCAGATCCGGGATCGTGATCCACAACTGGCCGCAGACCTGGCCAACCACTACGTGGAGCAATACACGCACTATGTGGCAGAGCAGGAGGGGCAGCTGAGCGCCGATGCCTCCACCTTCCTGGAATCCAAGTCCGAAGAGCTGCTCAAGCACCTGCGTGAGTCCGAGCAGAAGCTGGCCGAGTACCGCCGGAAGGAAGGCCTCATGGAAGACACGGACACCAAGGATGTCTCCAGCGACAAGGTGCGCCAGCTCAATGCCGCCATTACCGAGGCAGACCTGAAGCTGACCAAGGCCAAGAGTGATCTCAACGATGTGGCCGATGCCAAGAAGGTGGGGCGCGACCTCACCGAGCTGCGCATCTTTGCCGACAACGCGGATGTGAGCTTCATCCGCAAGCAGCTGGATGCCAAAATCGCCGAGCGTGCGCCGCTGGAGGCCACCTGCGGGCGCAAGCACCCGCGCATGATCGGGCTGGCCAATGAGATCGAAACACTGCGCAGCTCCCTGGACCGTGCGGTGAACAGCGTGGTGGGCATGATCAACTCCGAAGTGGAGTCCCAGGAGCGGCAGATCGCCGACTACCGCCGCCAGCTGGAGGCGGCGCGCGGCGTGGCACTGGACATCAACGGCAAGAACGTGCAGCAGAATCTGCTGCGTGATCAGGTGCGAATGGACCGCGAGCTGTATGAGAAAATCGAGATGCGCCGCAGCCAGGCGGCACTGACAGGACAGTTCCGCGACAGCGGGATGCTGCGCGTGGCTGATGTGGCCACCGTGCCGGAAAAGCCCGTGAAGCCCAGCAAGCCCATTGCGGCCGTGGCGGCGGTGCTGATGTTCGGCCTTTCCCTCCTCGGGCTTCCCGTGGGCTGGGGCATCTTTGACGATCACGTGCGGAAGCTTTTCCGCCCCAAGGCCGCAGCCCCGCCTCCGGAGGAGCAGATGCAGCACACGGCCTTTGGCTACGGTTACCCGCAGGCGCCTCCGCCTCCCCAGGTCTCGCCTTTTGCCATCGCTGCGCCAGCGCCGCAGCCGACGCATGTCATTCCGCAGACGCGCGCGCCAGCGCCACCCTACCAGCCTGCACCACCTCAGCCGATGAGCCGTCCCATGAGCCGTCCGATGATGCCGGTGATCAAGCCTGCCAATGGGGAGACCACTGTGCTGGCGCGTCTGCCGTATGTCGGCGGCTCCACACCGGAAGCCATGCTCTCAGAGCTGCTCAAACCAGAACCCGTGGGGGCCTCCGGCGCGCTGCATCAGCTGACCGGCGTGCTGGAGCTGCAGGCTGCCACGCGCAGTGGCACTGCGGGGGTGATCCTCGTCACCAGCGCCAGTACGGGAGAGGGCAAGACGCTGGTCTCCGCCGTGCTGGCCGCCGCCTTCTGCCACTTTGGCCGACGGGTGTTCATGATGGAGTGCAATCCCTCCTCCCCCACGCTGCATCAGTGGTTCCCTCGTGCCATGCAGGGCTGCGGTGCCTATGCGCACGACCTGGAGGCGCTGCGCTATGGCCATAGCAATCTCTTCCTGCTCCCCGGCTGCGATCTGCCCGCGCACGCCACCAATGAGCTGCTGGACGGCTACCGCCGCTGGATCGACCGCGCCAAGTCTGAGGTGGACTGGATCATCCTGGATGCCTCACCGCTGCTGAAAAGCTTTGCCAACGTGGCCCCGCTTGCCCCGCTGGCCACGGACGTGATCATCGTCAACAACCCCGCCAGGACCACGCCCGCCCAGCTGCGCGCCGGTCTGGCCCTGCTGCAGCCGATGATGTCCTCCAGCGCCCTGCGTGGCATGGTGGTGAACGGCGGATAGAGTCGGGCTCACTCCACCTTGGTTTCGAGCACTTCACCGCCTAGCGGGAGGCAGAGTTCGTCGCGAACCATTTCAAAGGAGTTTCCACGTACGGAGGCATGCATGTAGAGCTTCTGTTTGCGGCCGCGAAGCTTGCGCATGACGCGCTTCACCTGCTCTTCATCCACGGCATCCTGAAAGTCGGAGAACCAGTAGATCGTGTCGGCTTCCATGACTTCTTTGCACATCAGCGCGGTGGAGGTGAAGGCGATGCCGTTGAAATCGATGAAATAGGTGTGCGGCCGTTTTTTCATCTGCTTGTACACCGCCTCCAGCGGCATGGGTTCGCCGGAGGGGACTTTCAGCTTGGCGTAGTCGGTGTGCAGCATGCCCATGTCTTCCTTGCCCTCCCAGTAGTACCAAAACTTGTCGAAGCGGTCATCGCTGGCCTTGCGGACCTTGTCCTCCAGATCAGCGGGGGGTGTTTTCAGGCCGCAGCCGAAATAAAGAACCAGCGGGCTGCCGTAGGCCACTTTGTCGAGCTCCCTGGCCACGATGGGAAGGTACCTGGTCATGGAGCGGGAGACATCCATGACGACAGCGATCTTGCGCGTGTCCTTGAGCTCCATGCCAAACATCATCAGGGGTTTGAAGGTGATGCCGCCCAGTGAGCCCATTCCCAGGCCCTTGCCGAAACCACCGCCTGCCCCGCTGCTGCCAAAGCCACCGCTGCCCAGGAGCTTGCTGCTGCCGAACATGGCGCTGGTGGGCGGGTCGAGCGTGTCAGCCGGCGTCTCGGGGAGCACCATGCTGGCGCTGAGGCTGTTGGACAGAAGCCGCTGCCTGGGCATGCTTTTCTGAAGATTCTGCCGCCGCTTTTGCTGCACCTGATGCGCAAGTTCAGCGCTGGCCTGTGCCCCCTGCTGTGTGCCGCCTCCGGGGAGAAAGTCCACCTGCTTGTCCTGCAGGGTCTGGGTCAGCACGATCAGTCCTGCTCCAATCAGAAAGCCGGCATGAATAAGGAGGGACAGAGTAAGCGAACCGCCACCGATCTGCTGCCACATTCTCACGAAGCGGTTGGGCGGGCGTGAGGACGCCGCAGCAGGTGCATGCATGGGTTTGCGCACCGTAGATGCCTGCTCCGCCAGGGGAACGACCTCTGCGGGCGTGGCCACTGGGATGTCATAATCTGGCATGGCCGGGGCTGCCATGGGAGGCAGGGTGTAGTGCGAAGGCGGCATGCCATAACCTGGTGGCGCCCATATCGGGTCGGATGGGTAGCCGAGTGCGTTCGTGGCGGGCGGCATCACTGGCGGGAAAAAGCCATGCGGAAATGCTGCAGGCCTCGGTGGCAGCGGAAGCGGTGTCGTCTTGGATGACGCATCGAAATCAGGGGAGTGGTCGGCGGGGTTTTTCACGACACAGGAACAGGTGGGAAGTGAGGGAAGGCGCGGGTTCAACGGCGGTCGAAAATGTCCTTGGAGAGGGCGAAGACGCTGGGATCGTCCGCGATCTCGAAGCCGCTGGCGGTGTAGTCACGCATACGCTTCTGGTCTTCGAGTGCGGGATTGGTGGTGGTGAAGACGGGCAGGATGGGCGTGCCGTCGGCTCGTTGGGCATATTTGCCTTTTTTGGACTGAACGAGCAGCAGGCCGCCGACACGGCCGCCCGGGCGCTCGCCGACGACGATGTCGATGTGGGTGAGGCCATCCATCTTCACCCATTTGCCAGCGTAGCAGCGGCGGTTGCTGGTGCCTGGCACGACGGGGCCGCCGAAGTCCTGGCGGATTCCTTCGGTCTTTTGTTTTCCGCCATAATCAACGATGGAATACCACGAGCCGTCGAGCACGGGCCTGCCGTTCACATAGACAATGAGTGCATCGTCAAACATGCCGACGAAACGGTAGTCCCCGGGCACGGGCGGACGGATGTCTGCGGTGTAGTGCACCATCCAGGCGCGAGGCTGCACCTCTCTTTCCACCTTGAACGCCTTTGGCCCTTCGTTGGCAGACATGTAGGGGATGAGCAGGTAGGTGAAGCTCATCTTCTGGGTGGAGTGGAAGAACTGGTCCAGCCCTTTGCCGCTGAATTTCTTGCCAGCGGCGGTGTTGATGACGCCGGCGAAGTCGGCATCGCTGGCGAGATCTGCCAGCGCCGTGGGTGTGCGGTTGGGCGTCTGCTTCATGTCGTAAAAAACACCGGGCATGCCATCGCCGCCGAGCCTGCCAAACAACGTCATGCCCACCATGCCCTTCACGGCACCCGCACCCAGGCCGCCGCCGAAACCACTCCCCATGCCGCTGCTGCCAAAGCCGTCAGAGCCGAGCTTCATGCTGCTTCCGAGAGTGGAGCTGGCATCCGGCATGTCGAGTGTGTCCGGCGGAAGATCCGGCAGCGTGATGGAGGAGCTGAGGCTGGTGGAGACGAGGCGAGATTTCGGCATGCTTTGATTCAGCTTCTGCCGCTTTTTCTGCCGCACCTGATGCGCCAGCTCGTCGGAGGCACGAGATCCCTGCTGGGTGCCGCCGCCGGGCAGGAAATCGACCGCTTTGTCCGACATGACGGAGGTGGTGATCACGACCAGTCCGGCCACGAGCAGAATGGCCCCATGAATCAGAATCGAAAAAGTCAGAGAGCCACCTCCCACGCGCCGCCACATCTGCACGAAACGACTGGGAGGGGCCGAGGTGACCGCTGACGCCGGAGGAATGAACCTCGGGGCGGCCATGGACGGAACGACCGCTTTTTCCATCGCGTCTGCACCGGCGGGTGTGGCTGCGGCGGCTTGCGGCGCAGGGGTGCGGGTGACAGATACCTCTGGCTCCAAGACCACAGGGACTGCTGCTGGAATGGCCTCGACAGCAGGTGCCTTCTGAGGAGGCAGAGGGTAGCCCAGAGTTGCCGGGTGGCTGACTGGTGGGTAGCCATAGCCAGGCGGCATGCCGAAGCCTGCTGGGACGGGGTACCCGGGTGGCAGCACATAACCCGGTGGCGGAGTGAAACCGCCTGGATGCATGCCATGGCCAGGCAACATATAGCCGTATGGCACCGACGGCAGCGGATAGGCAAAGTTTGGCGGGTAGCCCAAAGAAGCCCCCGGCATGAGGGGCTGCATGCCCGGATGGGCTGGAGGTTCCTGCAGAAGAGGAGAAACAGGGGCGGCTGGAGGCGGGGTTTCGCTCATGACGGCGTGCATGAGCCAGGCACGCTGATTTTTCTTGGGAGGTGGAAATGGCGAACCACCTCTGTGAATGTTTTTTGATCATCCGGGTGGTTTCCGGTGCAAAAAACAACCACGACTCAATGCGCGCCCGCCGCGCTTGAGCCGGTCGTCCTGGTGCACAGGAAGATGAGAGGGATCATGGCCAGAAGGAGCAGCCCGGCCACATGGAAGCAGTCGTTGAAGGCAAGGATGAAGGCCTGCTTGCGCACAGTGGCGTCGAGCAGATGAATGGCGCGCTCCTGTGCGCCGACGGCGTCGATGCCCTGGGAGATGAGGTTTTGCGTCATGGCGGCGATGCGGTCGCGCGTGAGCGGATTGTACAAGCTGATCGCCTCTCCCAGATGATGGGAGTGGAAATGCTCGCGCCGGGTGAGGAGGGCGGAAAGCATGGCGATGCCGACGGAGCCGCCGAGGTTGCGCAGCATGTTGAAGAGACCCGAGGCGCTGGCGGCATTCTGCGTCTCGATGCCGCCGGTGGTGATGAGGGAAAGCGGGACGATGATGCAGGTGAGGCCCAGGGCGCGCACGATCTGCGGCAGCACGAGCTGGTCGTGCGCGGTGTCGGCGCTCATGGTGCTCATCATCATGGCGCTGAGGCCGAACAGCGCGAGGCCGAAGGCGACGATGGCGCGCTTGTCGAACCATTGCATGAGACGCGGCATGAAGGGCATGACCACGAGCTGGGGCAGGCCCACCCACATCATGGTGGAGCCGATCTGCATGGCGTTGTATCCCTGGATCTGCGCCAGATAAACGGGCAGCAGGTACATGAAGCCGTAGAGGCAGAGGCCCAGCACCAGATTAACAATGCTGCCGAGCAGGAAATTCCGCCGCACAAAGAGGCGCAGGTTCACCACAGGCGTGATCTTCTGGCGCATCAGCTCAATGACCACAAACACCGGCAGCGTGATGGCGGCGATGATGGCAAGCCTTGTGATGAACTCGGAGCCAAACCAGTCCTCCCGCGTGCCCTCCTCCAGAAAGACGGTCAGTGAACCGAGCCCAAGCGCCATGAAAACGATGCCGGCCCAGTCTCCCTTTTTCAGCAGCGGCAGCCGGGCGGGGGTGGCATCGAGCCCCCAGGCGATGGCGGCCACGAGGAGGATGCCCGGCACCAGGTTGATGTAGAAGATCCACGGCCAGGAGTAGTTCTCGGTGATCCAGCCGCCGACGGTGGGTCCGATCGCCGGGGCAAACATGGCGCTGAGGCCGAAGAGGGCAAAGCCCACGGGCTGCTTGGATGCAGGCAGCTTGAGCAGCACCATGGTGGACGCCATGGGGATGAGCGCACCACCGGTGAAGCCCTGCAGCGCGCGGAAGACGATCATGCTGGAGAGATTCCATGCGAAGCCGCAGCAGATGGAGAAGAGCAGAAACAGCACGCTGTTCCAGATGAGGTAGCGCCGCATGCCAAAGCCCTGCGCCAGCCAGCCGCACAGCGGAATGACGATGATCTCCGGCACGAGATAGGAAAGAGAGACCCATGAACCTTCATCCAGCGTGGCTCCGATGCCACCGGTGATGTTTTGCAGAGAGGAATTGGAAATCTGGATGTCCAGCACCGCCATGAAGGCACCCAGCAGGGAGCCGAGCACCGCCACCCAGTTGCGAAGGTTCTCGCGGGAAGCCGTGGAGGCATCATCCAGTGGCATGGAGAGTGCGTGGCTGCGGGTCATGGCGGTGTCGGTTGAGGGTTGAGATCAGGAGGCCGGGGCTCAGGATTTCACCCGCACGGTGGCGATGACCGAGAGGCCGGGGGAGAGCTGCGCAGAGAAGGCCTTGGCCTCGGCTTCATCGAGCAGGATTTTCACCGGCAGGCGCTGGACGATCTTGGTGAAATTGCCCGTGGCATTATCCGGGGGCAGCAGGGTGAACTTGGCACCCGTGCCGGGAGAGAAACTGTCCACGCGGCCTTGGAAGCTCTGGCCGTGGATGGCGTCGATCTTGATCTCCACCGGCTGGCCTGCGCGCATCTGGGAGAGCTGGTTCTCTTTGAAATTGGCCACCACCCAGGTGTCCTGGGAGACGACAGCCAGCAGGGCCTGGCCGGGCTGCACATGCTGGCCGGTCTGGAGGGTGCGCTTGCCGATGCGTCCTGCATCCGGCGCACGCAGCACGGTGTAGGAGAGCTGCAGTTCGGCGTCATCCATCACGGTCTGGGCGTGGTCGCGTCCGGCTTTGGCCATGGAGAGGTCTGCCTCGGCGGCGCTCACACCTGCGGTGGCGGCTTCGGTGGCGGCTAAAGCAGCCGTGTGGCTGGCGGTGGCGGCGTCGTAGGCTGACTTGGCGCTGTCGTAGTCCTGCCGGGAGATGGCGCGGCCTTCGGTGGTGTAGAGTTTTTCGGCGCGCTCAAAGTCGAGCCGGGCTTTTTCTTTCTGCGCCACGGTCACCTCCACCTTGGCGGCGGCCTCCCGTCCGGCTGCCTGCGCCCGTGCCAGGGCGGCCTCGGCCTGGGGGATCTGAGCGGCGGCCTGCTCCAGCGCGGTCCTGGCAAATGCCAGCTTCATTTCGTAGTCGCGTGGGTCGAGTTTGGCCAGCGGCTGGCCTTTGGTGACGAACTGGTTGTCCTCCACGAAGACCTCCAGCACGTCTCCGGTGATGCGGCTGCTGACGGGGTGCACGTCTGCTTCGACGAATGCGTCGTCGGTTTCCTCAAACTTGGCCGCATAGGCCAGCCAGGAGGCAAGTGAGGCCACGCCCAAGGCCAGCAGGGGGATGCCCACCAGCAGCAGCCGGGTGCGGGTGCTCAGCGTGCGCCGGGGGGTGGCGCTCCGGGAGCTGGGGGGCGGTGCTTCGTCGAACTCGATGTCGTCGTGGACGAGGGTTTTGGCGGTCAGGGTGAGGGTGCTCATTTCTTTCTGAGGTGTTGTTTCGGCACCATCATCCCTCACCGCCCCCCTGCCGGACATGACTTGTTTCCTTTGCGCGTGATAGCTAAAAGCTATAAGGTGCTGAGTGGAATTGCGTCATTTGCGCTACTTCGTCGCCGTCGCGGAGGCCCTGAGCTTCAGCCGCGCGGCCACACGTCTGCGGCTGGCGCAGCCCTCTCTCAGCACACAGATTCGAGATCTGGAGAATGAGCTGGGCCTGCAACTGCTGGAGAGGAACCGGAACCATGTGGCGCTTACGGATGCGGGCACGGTCTTTCTGCGGGAGGCGCGTGCGGTGCTCACCCGGGCGGACAAGGCCGTGGCGCGTGCCAAGGAGGCTGCGGCGGGAACCACCGGAGAGCTGCGTGTCGGCTCCATGGGGCCGCTGACCATCAGCTTTCTGCCAGCCTGCCTCACACGACTGCACGCCGCCCTGCCCAAGGCGCGGATCAGCGTGGTGGAGACGGGCCCCTCAGACCAGCTGGCGCAGATCGCCGCAGGGCGTGCGCACATCGGCTTCATCCCGGAGATCTTTGCCAAGCTCTCGGCGGCCAAAAAGCTGGCGGTGCGGAACATCCTGCGCAGCCCGCTCATCGTGCTGGTTTCCGAGCATCACCCACTGGCCAGAAACACCACGGTGCGGCTGCGGGATCTGGAGGACGAGACCTTTCTGCACATCCTCATGTATGGCAGCGATGCACAGCGCGTCTGGACGCGGGAAATCTGCCGCAGCATCGGCTTTCTGCCGCAGTTTGGCAGCGCTGCCGCGAATGCGGAGAATCTGGTGACCATGGTGGCGGCGGGAGAGGGGGTGGCATTGATCCCAAAGATCGCCGAGCGCACCGGCACGCCTGGCTGCGTGCCGCTGCTCGTCGCAGACAAAAGCCTGCACTACAACCTCTGTGCGGTTTACGATAAGAACTTCCCCTCCGCACTGCGGGACACCTTTCTGGGCATCGTGGAGGAGGAGGCGCAGAAGGTGGAGAAGCTGGTGGCTGTGCAGTGAATGGCCTGCAGGGCCGTTTTAAGGCCCGTTTTGCCGCTTCAGCGCGTCGATCAGGGCGGCGGGCTCGCTGACACTCAGCATCACGCTGTAGCCCTCTGTGGTGGGAATGCGCGCCACACGCGTGGGGTCAGTGATGAAGAGCAGCGCCTTTTCGCCATTGCGCAGCTTGAACCAGCCGGAGGCATAGCCGGGCAGACCGGTGCCATTGGTGCGCCATTTGGCCTGATGGTCCTTGTCCTGCTTGAGATTGGTCACCACTGCTTTGTCCAGCTGGAGGGCGCGCAGGGGGATCAGGCGGCCATAAAGGTCTCCCTGAATACGCAGGCCTTCAGTAGAGACGGTGCAGGTGACGTGGCGCGTGGACCATGCCAGGTAGCCCATGAGGGCGGCCCCCAGAATCAGAACCAGCGCGATGATGGCGAGAACCCACAGCGACTTGAAAGAGGCGGGGATGATGGGGAAGACAATCGAGGTGTCCATGCGCCAGAGTGTGATCTCTATGCGGCAACATGCAACGGGCACAAAAAAATCCGGCAGCCTTGCGGGCTGCCGGATAAGTCGTGTCTGGGGCAAAACGAACTTGGAAGCTCGTTCTACGGGTTACGCATTCGCACGCAGGATCTGGGCGAGCACGTAGGGCAGGATGCCTCCGGCGCGGTAGTAGTCGATCTCCACGGGAGTGTCGATGCGGACGATGACCGGGATGTCGAAGCTGCTGCCGTCGGCCTTGTGGACGCGGAGGGTGGCTTCGCTCATGGGCTTGAAGTCATTGCTCAGGCCCAGGATGTCGAAGGTGGCATCGCTGAGATCCTTGACCTTGTCGTAGTCGGCCTTGTCCTTGAAGTTGCAGGGCAGCACGCCCATGCCCACGAGGTTGCTGCGGTGGATGCGCTCAAAGGACTTGGTCACGACGGCCTTCACGCCCAGCAGACGGGTGCCTTTGGCAGCCCAGTCGCGGCTGGAGCCCATGCCATAGTCTTCCGCACCGATGACGATCGTGGGCGTGCCGGCGGCCTTGTAGGCCTCGGCTGCGTCGTAGATGCTCATTTCGGTGCCCGCAGGCTGCAGGAGGGTGTCGCCACCTTCCTTGCCGCCCAGCATGAGGTTCTTGATGCGTACGTTGGCAAAGGTGCCCCGGGTCATCACGAGGTCATTGCCACGACGGCTGCCGTAGCTGTTGAAGTCGGCCTGTGTGACACCGTTTTCGAGCAGGAAACGGCCGGCAGGGCTGGCCTTCTTGATCGCACCAGCGGGGCTGATGTGGTCCGTGGTGACGCTGTCGCCGAAGATGCCGAGGGGGCGTGCGCCCTTGATCTCGGTGATGTCGCCGGGGGTCATGCTGAAGTCAGCAAAGAACGGCGGATGCTGGATGTAGGTGGACTTGGCGTCCCACTCAAACACGTCACCCACGCTGCCCTGGATTTCATTCCACTTCGGATTCTGCGAAGCGAAGTCGGTGTAGAGCTTGCGGAAGACCTCAGGGGAGAGGGCGGACTCCATGGCGTCGCGCACTTCCTTGAGGGTGGGCCAGATGTCCTTCAGATACACGCCGCTGCCTGCGACGATCTCGTCCTTGCTCAGGTCGATGTCCACCGTACCTGCGATGGCGTAGGCCACCACGAGCGGGGGGCTCATGAGGAAGTTGGCCTTGATGCTCTGATGCACGCGGGCTTCGAAGTTGCGGTTGCCGGACAGCACGCTGGCGGCCACTACATCCTTGCTCTTCACCACATCTTCGATGCCGGCGTCCAGAGGGCCGGAGTTGCCGATGCAGGTGGTGCAGCCGTAGCCCACGGTCTGGAAGCCCAGCTTGTCGAGCTCGACCTGAAGGCCGGTCTTGTTGAGGTAATCTGTCACCACACGGCTGCCTGGGCCGAGGCTGGTTTTGACAGAGGGCTTCACGGTCAGGCCCTTGGCGTTCGCCTTCTTGGCCAGGAGGCCGGCGGCCAGCATGACGCTGGGGTTGCTGGTGTTGGTGCAGCTGGTGATGGCGGCGATGAGCACGCTGCCGTCGGTGATGGTGTCCTTCACATCGGCCTTGCTGTTCACCACGACTTCGGCGGGCTTGAAGCTGTCGGCCTTGCCGAAGCCGCCAGCCTTCACTTCCGAGCCGAGGAGGTCGCGGAATTTGCTCTTCAGCACAGGCACTTCGATGCGGTCCTGCGGGCGTTTCGGGCCGGAGACGCAGGGGACGACCGTGCTGAGATCCATCTCCATCTCGGTGGTGAAGTCGAGCGCGCCTTTCTCCGTGGGGATGCCCCACATGCCCTGGGCCTTGTAGTAATTGGTGACGGTGGTGCAGAGCTCTTCGCTGCGGCCGGTGCCGCGCAGGTAGGCGATGGTTTCTTCGTCCACGCCAAAGAAGCCCATCGTGGCGCCATATTCAGGGGCCATGTTGGCGATGGTGGCACGGTCGGTGACGGGCAGGCTGACAGCGCCTGGGCCGTAGAATTCCACGAACTTGCCCACCACGCCGAGCTTGCGCAGCTTCTGCGTGACTTCGAGCACGAGGTCCGTGGCGGTCACGCCTTCCTTCAGCGAGCCAGTGAGGTAAACACCGACGACTTCAGGGACGAGGAAGGTCACCGGCTGGCCGAGCATGCCGGCCTCAGCCTCGATGCCACCCACGCCCCAGCCAACAACACCGAGGCCGTTGATCATGGTGGTGTGGGAATCCGTGCCCACGAGGGAGTCCGGGTAATAGACGCCGTCTTTTTCAAGCACACCCTTGGCGAGGTATTCGAGATTCACCTGATGCACGATGCCGATGCCCGGAGGCACCACCTTGAAGGTGTTGAAGGCCTGCTCACCCCACTTGAGGAACTGATAGCGCTCCTTGTTGCGCTCAAATTCCAGCGCCAGGTTCTGATCCAGCGCCGCCTGCGTGCCTGCGAAGTCCACCTGCACGCTGTGGTCCACGACGAGGTCCACGGGTACGAGAGGTTCGACCATCTTCGGATTTTTGCCCAGCTCCTTCACCTTGGAGCGCATGGTGGCCAGATCGACCAGAAGAGGCACGCCGGTGAAGTCCTGCAGCACGATACGGGCGACGGTGAAGGGGATCTCATATTCACCAGGAGCCTTGGCATTCCAGTTGGCGAGGTTCTTCACATCTGCCTCGGTGACCTTCTTGCCATCCAGATTGCGCAGCAGGGACTCCAGCACGATGCGGATGGAGACCGGAAGACGGGAGACTTTGCCGATGCCGGCTGCTTCAAGTGCAGGGAGGGAATAATACTTGCCGGGAGTTCCGGAGCCAGTGGTGAAGGTATGCGGGGTGTTCATTGGGATGGGTAGCAGGCCAAGGAAATAGCAGGCGTGGCACGAATAACAGCATTTTTTTGGCCACAGTCGCATCTGGGCGGGCTTCCAGCCCTTTCCGGGTGGCGGCTAGGCTGGGAGCCTGCCCGTATTGCCCCGCTCTACTCTTTGAACCTGGAAAGCCGAATGGCACCTCATGATAGAACTGGCAGAGGCGACTCTGGCTATAAGAGACAATCATGTGTGTTTCGCCGTTTGGAGTGCTGCAGTCCCTGAGTGAGCAAATGAACGAGGGGCCGGGGCCGTCTATTTAAGCTGGCGAGGTCGGGTCTGTTGCCTCCGCATTTCATGATGCTGCATCAGAGGTGAAGGCTTGTGCGTGATGAGCGCATTCATTCATGCAGATGGCGGTGTGTTCGTCGGGTGGTAATCACCCAAGATCAGAAGCTCTTATGACATGAATGTCTGTCAGCGCATGTCGTGATGATGAGGTTTCTCCTGCGTACAATCGGTGTTAATCACCTCATGCTGCCGCTGTTGTTTCACTCACATCATCGCATCAACACATGCTCAGATGGCGATGATTTGATGCTTTCAGAGGCCGTTTTGAGGGGTTCGGAGGTGCGTCGTTTTAGTGCATAATCAGGAAAAATGAAAAAAAGATGAAAATACAGTTGCACGAAATCTGAGCTGAACTACTCTCCTGACCCCCGACGAAAAGCGGCGGCTGAAACAAAAGGAAAAGAAAAGCGAGAAGCGGTTCTTGGACTTGGAAATCAGAACGATCTTTTAGAAAACACAGAGGCAGCTTTGAAGGATGAAAATCCTGAAGAAGTTGCTGGAAAACAAAAAGGCTAA
>DDFC01000033.1 GCA_002336895.1 Verrucomicrobiaceae bacterium UBA1938
TTAGCCTTTTTGTTTTCCAGCAACTCCTCAGGATTTTCATCCCTTAAAGTTGCCTCTGTGTTTTCTAAAAGATCGTTCTGATTTCCAAGTCCAAGAACCGCTTCTCGCTTTTCTTTTCCTTTTGTTTCAGCCGCCGCTTTTCGTCGGGGGTCAGGAGAGTAGTTCAGCTCAGATTTCGTGCAACTGTATTTTGATAAAAAATGAAGATTTTTGATTCCGTGTTTTTTAAACATCCCGCAGCCGCTGCTTGACTTTGAAAACCACCTCTACCGCACCGCTTTCATAGCGCTTGTTTCACAGCTTCACAGCTTCACAGCTTCACAGCTTCACAGCTTCACAGCTTCACAGCTTCACAGCTTCACCTCGCTCTGTTGTGATTCGCAGCCCTGAGGGCATGTCATCTTGCCACACTGCTTTCAAACCGACCTCTCAACGATCTCCCATCCGTCATCATGCCTATGTATATGATGGACAGCCTCGCCTGACTGCAAAGCGCTTGGTACGCACCGTGATGTCAGATCATCCCCCGCCCTGCACTCACGGCGCCGGGACAATCCACACGGGGCGGTCTGCTTTGGACTGGGCTTTGATGAAGGTGGCGCGTCCGGCGCGGAGGAGTGTGGCGTTGTTTTGAGAGTCGATCACAGCGCTGGCGGAGGGAATCCAGATGGGCACGGGCTGGCCGGGCATCTGCAGCAGCCAGTAACCGAGGTAGCCGCTGGCAGCGGCGGTGAGGTCGCCTTTCCAGAGCTGGAGCTGGTCAGCTGTGGCGGGGGAGGTGGTGGCCACAAAGGCGGGCGTGCTGAGGCCGGAGTGCGCAGGCGTGCTGTCGAAGGGCCAGGGATTGGCAAAGAGATTGTAGCCAGCCTGCAGGCGGCAGGCAAAGGGCGTGTTGCGCACGCCGCCGGTGGTGAGCAGCGGCGCAGGCGCGGCACCGGCCAGCTGGAGCAGGATGCCGGTGCCGGGCTGAATCAGAGGATCACCAAACATGGGAGGCGTGCTGCCATTGAGCAGCCAGCCACGCGTGGCTCCGGAGGCATGGAGCCACCAGGTGGTGTAGCCGGAGCTGGTATGAAACAGCACCTGGTCCGCGCTGGTGGCAGCAGTGGAGCCCTGGTAGCGCGCTGGGTCCAGCACCGAGCTGAGCGTGCGGTGCGGGCGCAGGCTGGCGCGTGCCCCCGCGAGGCTGCTGAAGGCGGCGGCAGGCAGTGTGGTGCCGGGAGAGTCGGCAATGACGGCGCAGGCGCCTGCGGTGATGCTGCTGAGATCCAGACGGTGCCCGGACTGCGGGCCGCTGAGGATTTCCAGATAATACGACTGCGCGGGATCCATGGCGGAGGCCAGCGCGGCCTGCTCTCCCAGCACCACACCGCCTGCCGCACTGGCGCTGCTGATGAGGCCGGTGAAGAGGGCGTCGCTCATGAAGTTGAGCCCGAAGCTCTGCGTGCCCTGATTCAAGACGACCTGCTGCCAGCCCTGCGGTGCGCTGGTGGTGGTGCCACCGCTGCTCTGCGTGATGCGCAGGCGCACGAGGCCATGCGCACTGCTCTGCCCGGGCTGCGCCTGCAGGTCTGCCCAGGTGGCGCGCTCCCAGCCGCCGCCCTGCGCGGTAATCGCGGGCATGAGTGCGAGCGGAGTCCAGGTGATGAGGTCGCTGCTGGTCTCCAGCGTGTAGGTGAGGCTGCCGAGTCCATACGGACGCAGCAGCGTGGCATCCACACTGCTGCCGCTGCGCGAGATGAGCTTGAGCCCCTGCGCGGGTGTGGTGATGCCGCTGGTGAGGGAGCTGCCCAGCGCGGTTTCCAGCAGATCGGAGGCCCCGTCGGCATCGGTGTCGGTGGCGGCGAGGCCGATGCTCAGCGGCACGGTGGTGGGCGTGGCGGAGAGCCGTGTGACGGTCATGGCCGCCGCAGCGGCAGGAGCCCCGGGTTGATCGACGGACCACAGGCTCTGCGGGATGGCCTCGCGCGTCTGGCTGGGGCTTTCCCACAGCAGGCGGGCCACGGCGCCGCCAGCGTTCTCATAGTACTCCATGACGATGCTCACGGGCACACCGGCCTGGAGCGCCACCACGCCGTTGTTCCAGGTCGCGCCGTGGTCGTTCCAGTCATTGACCACCTGCTGGCCGTTCACCCACAGGCGCACGCCGTCATCCGTCACGGGGATGAGTGTGTACGTCTGCGTGTAGCGCGGGGTGATCCAGCCATGCCAGCGCACGCTGAAGCCATCCACCGGGATGCGCGCGTCCGGACTGCCCGTGCCCCAGTCAAAGTCCAGCGTGGCCTCCGTGCGCGTGAAGCTGAACTGATCAAAGTTTTTGCCGATGTAGTAGTCGCCAGTGAGGCCGTTGGTGGTCACAGCGGGCGTGTAGCTGACGGTGAGCAGATTGGACACCAGGCTGCTGTTTCCTGCCACATCCTGCGCCACTCCGGCGGGCAGCTTGACGGTGACGCTGCCTGCTGCCGCAGGCGTGACGGTGGCGGACCACACGGCCCCGGCGGAGGAGAGCGCGGTGACGCTGCCGTTTGTCACGGTGAATTCGGAGGCGAGCAATCCGGTGACGCTTTCACTGAAGGTGGTGGTGACGACAAAGGGGCCGCTGACGCTGGTGCTCGATGTGGAAAGCACGACGCTCGGCGGTGTGGTGTCGGGCACGCCGTAGGTCACGCTGAGCACGTTGGAGGCGGAGTTCCCCAGGCTGGTGCTGTCTGTGGCGGCGCTGGCGGGCACGCGCACAGTCACCACGCCTGCGGCGGTCGGCTTGACCTTGAAGCTGTAACTGGCTCCGCTGCCGGTGAAACTGGAGGCGGTGCCGTTGGCCACCACGACATCGCTGAGCGTGAAGCCGGTGGCGGCGGAGCTGAATGTGGCGGTGACAGTGAAGGTGCCCGTCACCGTGGCTGCGGGTGTGACGAGCGCCAGAGTGAAGGGCAGCGGCGCGGTGGCGGGCGCGTCATCGATGCTGCCCACAAAGGCCGCGAGATTGGCGAGATCTGTGGAAGTGAGCGCGAGGCCGCGATGCGCGGTGATGGCGGCGGAAAGCGTGGCGGCGGTGCCATCATGCAGATACGGCGCGGTGGCCCAGGCGCCGCGCAGCGTGGGCACATCCAGGCCGGTGAGCGGGCCGCCGAGGCGCTGGCCGCTGCTGGGCTTGAGAGTGCCGATGTCGGCAAAGACGTTGAGTGCACTGTTGGTCAAGTTTGCCCCGCTGTGGCATGAGGCGCAGTTTTGTGCACGGAAGACCTGCTGCCCCGCAGTGGCGGCGCTGCTCAGCGCGCCTGCACTGGTGCGGTTTGGGCTGTTGCCGCTGGTGGTCAGAGATTTCACATACGCGGCCAGCGCATCCAGGTCGGTGCTCACGCCAGCCTTGGGATCTCCCAGCGGCTGGCTGCGCGTGCCGGTGTTAAACTGAGCATCACTCATCAATCCGGTGCCGCCAGCGAGAGCGCGGATCTGTCCTTCAAAGTCCTGCACTTCATCAAAGTTCCCGCTCCAGTGCAGCATGCCGTGATTGGCGTGGCCCTTCAGCGTGATGGTGTTTCGCAGCCCCTCGCCGAATCCGGTGAGATCCCACACGCGGCCGTCGTGACCGCCATCGTTGTGGCACACGGCGCAGCTGATGTACTGCTGCAGCGCCAGGCGCGGGTCCTGTGCATCGTAGAAGAGCTTCTTCCCCTGCAGCACCTGCGCGGTCAGCTTCTCCGTGGTGATGGCGCTGAGCGTGGCCGCAGTCACAGGCGGGGTGTTTCCACCCTGCAGGATGCCGCTGACGTCATGCACGGTCACGGTGCGGTCCATGAAATTCTGCACGTAGAGCGTGCCGCCGTCCGGCGAGAGCACGAGCCCCTGCGGCGCACGGCCTGCGGGAAAGCGCGTGATCTCCTTGCGCGACCACGCATCCACGATGGCCACCTCACGCCCGGCCTCGAGCGCGGTGAAGAGGTACATGCCCCAGGGATCATACGCAGCGGCACTGGGCATGCCGGTGTTGTCAAAGTCCACCCGCGAGCCCAGGCTCTCGGCCTGCGCGGTGAGATCAATGCGCGAGGCGATGGCGCGCACGCTGTTTTCATGGTTGAGCGGCAGCCCATCCCGCAGCACACCGCGCTGGATGTTGTCCTGCTTGGAGGGCACCCAGGCGGAAAGACCGTCTGGCGAGATGACGGCAGCGCCGAGGTAATTCGGCAGGCCACGTGCAGAGGTGGAGGTATCCGCCGCTGTGCTGGGGGCGAGAAGGATGGTGCGCTGCACCGTGAGCGTGGCCGTGCCGATGACGACGACCTGACCACCCGCACCCGTGAGCACAGGCGTGGCGGTGTTTTCCCCCGGCACCGGAGGCGTGATGAAGCGTGAGGCATACACACGCGCGCTGTCTGCCGAGATGGAAAGATGACGCACCGGGCCGCCGGCATCGATGCTGGCCACCTGCGCTCCGCTGGTGGGGTTCAGCTTGAGCACACGGCCCGTGGCCTCCAGCGCCACCCAGGCGGCGGTGCCCGCAGGATCAAAGGCGATGCCAAAGGGCCGCGAGCCATACGCGAGCGCGACGGTGGAGACGACCGCACGGCTCGTGGTGTTGATGATGCTGAGGGTGCCTGCATCCGCATTCGTCACCCACAGCCTGCCATCAGGTGCCAGTGCGAGGCTGCGTGGCGCAGCGCCCACGGCGATCTCCGCATAGCGTGTGCGCGTGACGACATCAAAAGCGCTGACGCTGTTGTTGTCCGGGTTCACACACCACACACGATCATTGCCTGTGGCAGGATGCTCATACACGATGCTGCTGGAGACGGCGGGCTTTTTGGCCGTGAGGGCTGCATACACCGCCTGGTAAAAAGTGCTGGTGATGGTGACGCCCGTGTCATCTGTAGCCGTGAGCGTGACGAGGTAGCGCCCCGGCGCAGCGTAGGTGTGGGAGACGCTGGCAGTGGTGAGCCAGGCGGTCTCGGCTGTACCATCGCCAAAGTTCCACTTATAGCGCGGATTCACGCCATTGGCCGCTTGTGCGGTAAAGGTGAGCGCGCCGCCGGAGGCTTTGGGCGCAGCGGCCAGCGGCTGCAGCGTGAGCCCCGTGACGACCGACCACGTGAAGCTGATGCTGGAGGGCGTGCTGAGGCCATCGCTGGCACGAATGGTGACGGCGTAGGCGCCTGCGGCGGTGACAGAGCCGGAGATGACACCGGAGCTGGCGGAGATGCCGAGGCCCGTGGGCAGCCCCGTGGCGCTGAAGGTGACGGGGTTGTTTTCAGGATCGGTGGCGCTGAGAGGCAGAGACACCACCGCGCCGAGCAGCGAGGTCTGCGCGCCGGGATTGGTGATCTGCGGCGGCAGGTTGACCACGGTGATGGTGGTGGCGTGGCGCAGATCCCGCAGTGCCTGGATGTCCGGCTGGGAGAGCGGGGCCTGATGCAGCGCCACCTCATCCACCGCCCCGGCAAAGAAGGCCGTGCCCGGGCTGTCCGCTGCGCCGATGACGAGAGGCCGTGCGGCATTGGGCACATAGGTGCTGGTATCTTCTGCCACGAGCTGGCCGTCGAGGTACAGCCTGCGCAGGCCGGTGCGTGTACCGCTGCTCACGCTGGTGGTGCGGAAGGTGGCCGCCACATGCGTCCACTGCCCGGGGGTGACGCAGCCGCCGCTGAGCCCTGCGGCATCCGCCCCGGTGCGCACCTGCCACTGGCCGCCTGCGGTGACCCACAGTCCATAGCCCTTTTTCACTCCGGTGCTTTCATCCCGCGAGGCCAGGATGCAGCGCGCGGCGCCCGGTGCGGCATCGCTCCTCACCCACGCGGCAATGGTGAAGTCCCCAGGGTTCAATGAAGCGCTGTAGGGCACCACGAGGCTCTGGCTGGTGCCATTGAACAAAGCACTGCCACCCGTGCCAGGGTTCCCACTCAGCGCGGGATTCAGGCTGCTCACGCTGGCGCCGCCGCCGGCTGTGCCACTGAGGGCAAAGAGGCTGCTGCTGGCGGGCTTCACCTCGCCTGCGGTTCCATTCCACGCGCTCTCTTCAAAGCTCCATGCCACCACCGGATTGTCCACCGGCAGATAGGGGGAGAGGTAGGTGCCTGGGATGACGGAGACAGCCGTGTCTCCCGGCTTGAGCCAGCCGACGGAGAGGTGATCGTCCCCCACATTGTCCTTCACCAGCGCTTCGATGTAGTAGCGCTTTCCGGCCTGCAGGGTGATCAGGGCAGAGGCCGACTGCTGCGGGTACCACGTCCACGTTTCCGGCGGGCACCACACGGGCATCGTGGCTATCTGCACCGCATTGGCGGGATTGGCATCCGTGCTCAGCAGCAGGATGGACTGGTCATCACTGGCGATGTAAAATTTGTACTGCCCCGTGACCGGCACGTAGAGAAATCCGCGCAGGCGCTGGCCGGTGTTGTCATCCCAGTTGGAGGGCGCTTCAAAGAGGGACATCATGTCGCGGCCATTGGGATTGGAGGGATAGGCCGCGCTGCTGGTGAGGCTGGCCACCGTGGAGCCGGTGATGCCCGTCCAGTACTCGCGCATCATCTGGCCGGTGCCCAGGTTTGGCAGCAGCACGATCCAGTTAAACGAAACCGAAGTCACCTGCCCTGCCGCAGTGGCGAGCACGGTGCAGCGGTAGGTGCCTGGCGCGGAGGTGACCGTGCCGGAGATCAGGCCGCTGGCGGGATCGATGCCCAGCCCTGCTGGCAGCCCGGTGGCAGAATAGCTGAGCGCTCCACCCGTGGCGCTGGCGCTGATGGGCAGCGAGACGACGCTGTTTTGGTTCACGCTCTGCTGCCCCGGATTGGTGACCACAGGCAGCGTGGAGTTCGTCACCTGGATGATGCGGGAGACGGACCACACGCCATTCGCATCCACCGCATAGAGCATCCAGTACCCCGGCGTGAGCACATTGATGCTGGACGGTGCCGTGAGCGCATACACGCCTGCAGACGGGCTGGTGTGCGTGAAGCGCACATGCCGCAGCCCGGTGCTGACGGAGTGCGTGAGCGCAGACATGCTGATGAAGCTGAAGTACTGCACGCCATCACTGGCACTCACCGTGAAGACGGAGCCCGGGCCGATGCGGTCCGGCGCGGCGGTGATCTGCGGGCGCACGGCGGCGCTGCCATCGGCATTGAAAAGCTGCGGCGGGGTGAAGACCTGCGCATCCTGATGGTCGGTGAGCGCATCTCCAGAGAGGCCGCCCCCACCTGACCACACTCGGCCATCCGGCAGCAGCATGGCCAGGGAGTGGTAGTTTCGCGGCACGGAGATGTCCGCCACACCGCGCCACTGGCCGTTGGCGGGGTTCCAGATTTCCGGCGTCATCACAGCGCCCACATCGCTGAAAAATTCCCCCGAGGTGTTGCCCCCCACGATCATGACTTCGCCATTGGGCAGCATGACGGAGTTTGAAAAGGAGCGCGCATTGGCCATCGGTGCGGCGGCGGTCACGGTGGGCGTGGCGCCATTGAGATCCACGGTGAAGGCCTTGTTCACCACCACGCCATTGTCGATGGCCGTCAGCCCCCCGGCCACCACCACCTTGCCCGGAGCATACATGGCCCACGCGCCCTGCTTGGGGTAGTGCGTGCCGGGGATGCTGGCACCTGCCGCCGCCATGGAGCCCGTGCTGCTGGCGGTGATCCAGTTCAGCGCCTGGTGCGGTCCAAAGTGCGCCACACGCCCGTCCGGTGCCACGAGGAAGAAGGGATGCCAGTTGGTCTCGATGGCATTCGCAATCGGTGGATTGGCCACCGCCTGCCAGTTGATGCCGCTCATGCGCCGCCAGCCGCTGCTGGCGTTCCATTGCTCGATGGTGCCGTTGCCATTCGCGCCGCCATTCCCGCCTGCGGTCAGCACCTCGCCATTCGGCAGGGAGATGCTGGTATTGTACCAGCGGCCGTCCGCCATCGTCTGCGCGGGCACCCACTCATTCGTGCGCCAGTCAAAGAGGCTGGCCAGCGCGGTGGTGCCATTGATGCCATTGCCACCGCTGACGAGCAGCCGCCCGTCCTGCAGGAAGGAAAGGCCGCCGCAGAACATGTCGTGCCGGCCGTTGTTGATCTCGGTAAACTGCCCCGTGGCCGGATCCCACACCGCAGCGTAGGTAAACTGCGGTCCGTCTGGAAAGGTGGTGCGCTGATTCGAGGCAAAGGTGAGCAGCCGCCCGTCCGGCAGCAGCGCCGCCGAGGTGGGGATGTGCGGCGTCCACGGGATGACGGCGCTCCAGTTTCCCTTGGTGGAGTAGTCCGCCGGATTCACCAGCCCCACATTCATCACCATCGCCTGCGCTGCAGGGGCCAGCCGCGCAGCCTCCGCCAGCAGCGCGTCTGTCTCAGAGTGGCTGGCACCATCGGCCCGGGCCATGCCGCAGAATGCAGCCAGGTTCAGCCCGCAGATTAGGGCCACCCCGAGCCGCATAGGCAGGAAGCACCGCCAAAAATCAGCAATCCTGAGATTCATAAGTAAGTATTTTCTCAAAGACGCAGATCAAGCGCCCAACTCCGCCTCAGGACAATTCAGTTAATTGTAAAAGATATTTCGCATCCTGAACTGTCGCCCGGCCCTGAATGTCCCCTCCCCCCGCGTTTCGCGCCCTTGCACTCCCCCCGGCACTGTCTATTCTCGCCGCCCCTGTTTCTTTCCCCTCTTTGCACCGTGGCCAAAAAGTCCTCCAAAAAATCCGCTGACGACGCCTACTCCCCCATCCTGCCCTCCGCCGCCCCGGTGGAGCACAAGCCGGTGGACACGCTCTATGGCGACTGGTTTCTCGATTACGCGAGCTACGTGATCCTCGAGCGCGCCGTGCCGCACATCAATGACGGCCTCAAGCCCGTGCAACGCCGCATCCTCCACAGCCTGGACGAGCTGGAAGACGGCCGCTACAACAAGGTGGCCAACGTGGTGGGCAACACCATGAAGTACCACCCGCATGGCGATGCCTCCATCGGCGATGCCATGGTGCAGATCGGCCAGAAGGACCTGCTGATCGACACGCAGGGAAACTGGGGCAACACCCTCACCGGAGACAACGCCGCCGCGCCGCGATACATCGAAGCGCGCCTGTCCAAGTTTGCGCTGGACGTCGTTTACAGCCCCAAGGTGACGGAGTGGGTGGCCTCCTATGACGGCCGCAACAAGGAGCCCGTGACCCTGCCGGTGAAGTTCCCGCTGCTGCTCGCGCAGGGCGTGGAAGGCATCGCCGTGGGTCTTTCCTGCCGCATCCTGCCGCACAACTTCATTGAGCTGTGCGATGCCAGCATCGCTGCGCTCCGAGGCGAAGAGGTGGACCTGAAGCCCGACTTTGCCACAGGTGGCATCATGGACGCCAGCGACTACAACGGCGGCCTGCGCGGCGGCCGCATCCGCGTGCGGGCCAAGATCGAGGAAGGTGCCAAGAAGAACATGCTGGTGATCACCGAGATCCCCTACGGCACCACCACCGGCGGCGTGATGGACAGCATCGTGGCCGCAAACGACAAGGGCAAGATCAAGATCGCCCGTGTGGACGACAACACCGCCGAGAAGGTGGAGATCGTGGTGCACCTGCCCGCCGGCACCGACCCCGACCAGACCATGCAGGCGCTGTATGCCTTCACCGACTGCGAGGTGTCCATCGCCCCCAATGCCGTCGTCATTCAGGACGACAAGCCACGCTTCATCAACGTCAACGACCTGCTCAAGGCCAGCGCGGAAAACACCAAGAAGATCCTCGGCGCGGAGCTGGAGATCCTGCTGGGAGAGCTCAATGAAAAGTGGCACTTCAGCTCATTGGAGAAAATCTTCATCGAAAACCGCATCTACCGCCGCATTGAAGAAGCCGAGACCTGGGAGGCCGTGATGAAGGCCATCTGGAAGGGCCTGGAGCCGCACCTGGGCGTGCTCAAGCGCCCGGTCACCGATGACGACGTGGCGCGCCTGACGGAGATCAAGATCAAGCGCATCTCCAAATTCAACAGCTTCGAGGCCGACGAGCACATCCGTGAGTTGGAGGAGGAGATCGCCCAGGCGGAGAAATTCCTCAAAGGCCTGACGAAGTACACCATCCGCCACTTTGAAGAGCTCAAGAAGACCTACGGCGCAGGCCGCGAGCGCCGCACGGAGATCAGCAGCTTTGACCGCGTGGCCGCCGCCGAGGTCATCATCCAGGGAGAGACGCTCTACCTCAATGCCAAGGACGGCTTTGCCGGCACCAGCCTCAAGCGCGAAGGCGAGCCCATCTGCAAATGCTCGCCGCTCGATGACGTGATCTTCTTCACCAAGGAAGGCACCATGAGCGTGACCAAGGCAGCGCCGAAGTTCTTTGTGGGCAAAAACCCGCATTATGTGAACCTCCTCAAAAAGGACGACACGGCGGTTTACACCCTCATCTACCGCGACGGCCGCCAGGGCTGCCTCATGGCCAAGCGCTTCCGCATCGGCGGCTTCACCCGCGACAAGGAATACGTGCTCACCAAAGGCACCCCCGGCACCAGCGTGCTCTACTTCATGCGCCACGAGACCGAGGAGGAGTCCAACGCCCAGACCGTCGTCGTCCACCTCAAGCCCGCGCTCTACCTGCGCAATCTCTCCATCAAATTCCCCTTCAACTCCATCGCCGTCAAAGGCCGCGAGTCCCAGGGAAACATCATCACCAAGCACGCGGTGGACCGCGTGGTGCGTGAGCCGAAAAGCGGGGAGAGCGAGTAAAGCAGCCGCACCTATTTGTAGTGCGGTTGCGGAGTGAGTAACGAACGCAGCTACCGCTATCCGCAGGCGAGGTGATTGTGCGCAGGCCATGGCACACAAAGGCGGGAGCATGCTGGCACGCGCAAGCAGGGTGTGCTTTCGCATGCCACGAGACGCCCGAAAGCGGCAGCTGCGCTCATTCTTCGCTGCGCAGCCGCACTCCAAATAGCGCTGGGTGACTCGCAGCTAATTTGGAGTGCGGTTGCGGAGTGAGGGACGAACGGAGCTACCGCTTTTCGTGGGCGGGTGGGTGTGCGCAGGCCATGGATGCCCGAAGGCGGGTGCTGGTTGGCGGGCGTGGGCGTGGGCGTGGGCGTGGGGTGATTTTGAATGCCACGAGACGCTCGAAAGCGGCAGCTGCGCTCATTCTTCGCTGCGCAGCCGCACTCCAAATTCACGCCGCAGCATACGGGGCGCATTTGGAGTGCGTTTGCGATTTGGCTTCGTCTATCTCCACTTCGTACCGGTTCCAAATTTGCCTTGCGGGCAGCTCTTCACGATGAATCATCGGCATCATGCCCAAGTCCCTCATCGAATGGCCTCATGCGCCTCCGCATCGGCTCACTTCTGGCGGCACTTACTTTGTGACTGCGGGCACCTATCAGAAAGCCCATCACTTTCGCGGTCGTGAGAGGCTCGAAGTGGCTCAGCGTGGCCTGCTGAAAACCTTGCACGACGGCGGCTGGCAGCTCGAAGCGTGGGCTGTGTTTTCCAATCACTACCATTTTGTGGCCAGCAGCAAGTCGCCTGAAAATCTAGGCACATTGCTCAAGAGCTTTCATGCCAAACTCGCCGCCTGGGTCAACCGCCTGGACGAGGAACCAGGGCGCAGAGTGTGGTACAACTTCCGCGAGACGCTGCTCACCTATGAAGAGAGCTACCTCGCACGCCTGAACTACACGCACCACAACGCAGTCAAGCACGGACTTGTGCCGGTCGCACGTGACTACCCTTGGTGCTCCGCCCGATGGTTTGAGGAGGTGACCGACGCAGCCCGGGTCAAAACCATCTGCGGTTTCAAATTCGACCAGATCAAGGTCGAAGACGACTACCCTGTTGCGCCTGAATGGTGACAGATCTCAACACGCGCAGCAAATTTGGAGTGCGGTCGCGAAGGGAGGAACGGCCAGTCCTCCGTAGCTCGTAGAGCGAAGGTGGAAACGCAGCTACCGCTTTCGACGGGACGGGTGAGCATGCGCAGCCCCAGGCACCCGATGGCGGGAGCATGCTGGCATGCGCAGGCGCGATGTGCTTTCGAATGCCACAAACCGCTCGAAAGCGGCAGCTCCACTCATTCTTCGTTGCGCAGCCGCACTCCAAAAACGCCTAGACAGCCATGCCTGATGATCCCGCTTCAATCCTCCACGTGCTCGAGCACATACCTGTGCAGCCTGTTTCGGAAGTGCTTGCTGTCGGCGTGGTAGAGCGCAAAGAACTCCGAGTGCAGCGTGAACCGAAGGGCCGGGACGAATGCCCCGCCCAAGAGAATCTTCCACAAATGCCCCATTTCCCTCGGTGTGGGGTAACCGCAGGCACAGCCCACCCACCGAAGTTTCTCCGGTGGCGGCTGCCCGATCCTCACTCCGCCCCCACCTCGATCTGAAACGGCGTCAGCATGGAGAGCGGCGCGCCAGCCTCGTCCTCAAAGGGGTACACCTGGATATTCGGCACCACGCAGCGGAGGTGGAAGTCGAAGAAGGCGCGCATGTACTCCGCCGTCACGGGTGCCTCCGGATTCATCTGCCGCCAGAGGATGGCTTTGATGACGTAGCCGTGGCAGACCACCACGATGCGCTGCTCCGCACGTTGCCGCAGTGCCGCGAGGGATTGGTCAATGCGGGCGCAGAATTCGCGAAAGCTTTCCGCGCCCTCGCCATCGCAGTAGTCGGGGTCGCAGCGCTCCCAGTACTGGCGTGCGGGCTCGCGCCGCAGATCCTCGGTGGTGCCGACGTAACGCGCCGGGGCCAGAAAGGTCAGCTCATGCAGCGGCAGGGTTATCACCGGCGCCTGCGGGTGTCTTTTGCACAGGGGTGCTGCGGTGTACGACGTGCGCGAGTAGCGCGAGACCACGATGAGATCCGGCACCGTGCGCCACTGCGCCCCCAGCGCCACCGCCTGCGCCAGCCCCTTCTCGCTCAGCCCGATGGCATGCGGCGTGTCCGTGGGAAAGCCCGCGTTGCTCAGGCTTTCAGCATGACGGATGAACCAGATCGTTTTCTTCATAGGGGGCGTCTGCCATAGGCGTGCTGAGGTGGGATGGCAAATGCTGCCGACAGAAGATGAAAACACTGCTCACTTCACACCCGTCTTCATTTCGGCCTTCGCTTTCAACTGGTGGCTCTTATGCAGGGCATAGCCAACAGGCATGTAAATCATGAAAATGCAAAAAAGCCCCTGCATAGCCATGAGCAGCCAGTACCGCCGCGGCTGCCGATTGCGCGAGACCCTATAACCTCGGGTAAACAGGCAGCCCGTGCTCAGAGCCTGCGCAACACAGCCCGCCAGGAAGAACACCACTGCTGGCACAAACCATGTGACCCCGCTGAACTGATGAATCGCCACACCACACGCGGCCGAAACCAGCGAAAGTCCGAACAATCCCCAAAACCAAGGTGAGTCAAATTTCATGATCCGTATGGCCTTCTCCGGCTTTAGCCTGCTGACCTCCTCCTTGTCTCGCACGATCTTCCACCCCAGCAGCCCGCCGCCACGGATCTCCCCGCACTTCGGACACTCCATCTTCAGCCCTTCCGGGCGCTCCAAATACGCCAGCCCCGCCCGTGCGCAAAACGGGCACATCAGAAGCAGACTGCGCCGCGTGATCTTCACCCCCAGCACCAGACCCACCAGCCCATAGACGACCATCAGCGGGAAGAAGTACCCCTCAATCGGAGAGGTGTCCCCGCAGGACTGCCGAGGATACAGCAGCATGTTGAGCATCCACCCCAGCCCCAGCACCCACGGAGCGCTACGAATGGCATAGAAACATAAGCGGTAACTCAGCATGCCCCCGAGTGAATCTGATCCCCGCATTTTTGGCAATGACACTCTCGAGCGTGGATTGGAATCTGCAGTGCTGGTAGCACGCACACTTTGCCGGGTGCTACTCAGAGGAAATGCGCGGCTATTTTTTATTCAGCCCCTGCAATGAGCCTGGAGGTGATTTCCGCGCCCTCTTTTTCAGAACCGTCGCCAAGATATTCAACCACGTAAGACACAGCACAATCAATGCAGCTATCGGAGCCACCGTGGGCATAGCTTTCATGATGCCGCCGAGAACAAGATTGTCCTGCCATATCGTCGGCGCAAGCCAGCGCATGGCTGAGTAAACGGCTCCCGCGAGGATGAAACTCACCCACCACGGGCAGTCATGAACGAGCATGTAGGGAATGGATTCTTCGCGCCGCGACATGCACAAATCTCCGCACAGCGCGTGAAGCTGTCACGGAACATTTCATCTCAAGTTCACGACTCAAACACGAGGCGGCATGCGACGATTGGGCCGCATGCCCACCCATGTGCGGGAGGAGAAAAATCAGACGAGCCTCGTCCCTCACTACTTCTTCATCTCCGCCTTCAGCGCGGCTTTATCCGCAGCCATCTGGGCGAGGGCTTCGGCCTGTCTTGCCTTCTGCTTGGCTTCGTATTCGGCGATGGCTTTGGCGCGGGCTTCGGCGCGGCGGGCTTTGGCTTCTTCCTCGGCCTGGGTGGATTTGGCGCGTTCGGCGTCCTGCTGAGCCTTGATGGCGGCGGCTTCGGCGGCGCGCTGTTCCTTCTCCAAACGGATGGCTTCCTTCTCGGCCTGCTGCTTGGCCTTCAGCTCGGCAGCGGCGGCGCGGAGGGCTTCTTTTTCGGCCTCGGCCTGGGCTTTGATGGCGGCCTTTTCAGCCTCGGCCTGTTCTTTGGCCAGACGTGCAGCTTCCTTGGCGGCTTCTTTCTCAGCCAGGGCCTGGGCCTTGGCGGCGGCTTTTTCAGCATCGGCCTGCTCTTTGGCCAGACGTGCGGCTTCCTTGGCGGCAGCCTTCTCGGCATCGGCCTGTTCTTTGGCGAGACGGGCGGCTTCCTTGGCTTCGGCGGCGGCAGCTTTCTCGGCCTCCTTCTGGGCCAGGAGAGCGGCCTTGGCCTCGGCAGCAGCCAGCATGGCGGCCAGCTTCTCAGCCTCGGCTTTCTCCTTGGCAGCGGCTTTCTCGGCGGCCTCCTGCTCCTTGGCGATGCGGGCGGCNNTCTCAGCCTCGGCCTGCTCCTTGGCCAGTCGCGCGGCTTCCTTGGCAGCCTCCTTCTCGGCCAGTTCACGGGCCTTGGCCTCGGCTTTCTCCTGGGCAGCCTGTTCTTTGGCCAGGCGCTCGGCCTCCTTGGCGGCTTCCTTTTCGGCCAGTGCCTGCGCCTTGGCCTCGGCGGCGGCCAGCATGGCGGCCAGCTTCTCAGCCTGGGCGCGCTCCTTGGCGGCGATCTTTTCTGCCTCGGCCTGCTCCTTGGCCAGACGGGCGGCTTCTTTGGCGGCCTCCTTCTCGGCCAGCGCACGGGCTTTGGCCTCCTCCTTCTCAGCGAGTTCTTTGGCCTTGATGGCGGCGGCGGCGGCGCGCATGGCCTCCAGCTCCAGTGCGGCCTGCGCCTTGGCAGCGGCGGCGGCTTCTTCCTTGGCGATACGGGCAGCTTCCTTCTCGGCGATGGCTGCGAGGCGTGCTGCTTCCTTGTCTGCCAGCGCCTGGGCTTTGGCGGCCTCCCGTGCGGCGATGTCTGCGGCCACCCTGGCCTCGGTGGCGGCGGTGAGCTGCAGGCTGAAGTCGATCATCTTCTGGCTGAGCTCCGCAGCCGTGGCGGTCAGTTCAGCGGCGGCTTCATCCAGCACTCGCGGCTGGATTTCCAGCACCTGGAGTTTCTGCGCAGTGTCAGCAAGAAGGGCAATGAATTTGGGATCGAGCTTGGTGGTCATGGGCGGAAAAATCGGGCGGGCATGAATGATCAGAGATGGGCATGTGTAAAGACGGGAATAACATTCAAAATGCAGCCTCTCACCGCAGCCAGCGACGCTGGACCACCGCAAGTGGGGGAGAGAAAGCGCCCGCCCTTTCTCGATGCCCCACCGACCCTCCGCTTGACCACCTGACCACTCTTGCCGACAACCTCTGCCCATGCGCCTTTCCATCCTCTCCGCTGCCCTGCTCTCACCCGCCCTCGCCAGCCTCGCGGCGGAGTACGCCCCGCTCACCCTGGGCGCGAACCAGCTCTCCATCGCCACGGGAAAGCCCTCTCTGGTGCTCATGTCCAGCGGCTCCACGCACATCCCGGTGTGGTCGCTTTCCGGTGGCACCGAGGGGCAGTCGGTGTGCGGAGTGGTGAGCGGGCTGCCGCGCGACTGCGGCGGCGTGCGCGTGGAGATCACCGTAACCTCCACCGATGCGGAAACGGGCCCCGCCTTTGAGGATGTGTACCGCGTGCACCTCTCCCAGATGATTGAAGGGGCCCCCTTCACCGCCCGCCATCTGCAGGGCGATCCCGTGCGCACCACGCTGCCTGCCGGGCCGCTGCATTCCCGCACCATCGTGCTCAATGCCTACTACAAAGTGCAGCCCGGCGCGCCCCTGTGCGTGCGCATTCAGCGCGAGCCCGGAGACCCTGCCGACACCTTCACCCGCCCGATGGGTCTTGCAGCCGTGACAATCACCCCCATCAAAGCCCCCGCCGCGCCCTTCGTGGTGCAGGACGTGCCGGGCTACAACTCCTGGCCCATGCTCCAGGCCATGGGCGACAAGCTGGTGTGCGTGTACACCCGCGGCTCCGGCCACACCATTGGCGAAGACGCCCGCGCCACCTACGCACGCACCTCCACCGACGGCGGCAAGACGTGGACGCCCGAGACCACCGTGGCAAACTCCCCCGGCTACGGCGATGTGCCCGTGGGCAAGGGCCTGGACTCCACCGGCGCGCTGCTCGCCTGGGTGCGCCGTGTGGGCAAGGAATGGCACCAGGATCTCTACCGCAGCACCGATGGTGTGAACTTCACCCTCATCACCACACCCACGCTGGACCCGCGCCCCGTGCAGATCACGGATATTTTCTCCGTGCCCACCGTCGGCCTCATGGCGCTGTGGTTTGCCGGTGACTATGGCGACCAGGGCCCCACCCACTCCTGGGGCATGCTGACCAGCGCGGACGATGGCAAGACGTGGACGCAAACCACCATCGAGTCCGGTTTGACGAAAGCGCAGTGGCCCACCGAGCCCTCCGCTGTGTACCTCGGCGAGGGCAGGATCCTCGCCATCGGCCGCACGGAGAGCGGCGCACCCACCACCGAGCGTGCGCAGTTCCAGATGACCTCCACCGACCATGGCAAGACCTGGAAGCGCGAGCAGACCAACATCACCAACGTGCTGATCTCCACCCCCAGCCTGATCCTCGATGCCAAGACCGGCCTGCTGAGCAACTACTACTACCAGCGCGGCCAGGCAGGCGTGCTCTGGCGCAGGCTGGTGAAGCCGGAGACCGTGTTTGAGCATCCGCTGCAATGGCCCGCCCCCGAAGCCGTGGCCGCCGGGAGCGACAGCACCATCGACGCCGGCAACGTGAACGCCACGGTGATCGGCGACACGCATTATCTCTCCTACTACTCCGGCAAGGCTCCAAACACAGCGGTGCAGGTGAAGGCGCTGGAGGCGCCGAAGGACGGGAAGAAGAAATAGCCGGCAGGCTGCCCGCATGAATTCCATTTGACCGCAAGGCAGCCGCCTTTACATACCGACCGGTCTGTATGTCAAAGAAAGCCGCCAGGACCAAACGGGAGCGCGATCCTGCCGCCAGCCGGCAGCGGCTGATCGACGCCACCGTGCGGCTCATGCTGCGGCAGGGCTTTGCAGGCACTTCGGTGGACATGATCTGCCAGGAGGCGGGCATGACGAAGGGGGGCTTTTTCCACCACTTTGAAAACAAGGAGTCGCTGGCCCTCGCCGCCGTGGAGTGGTGGGGCCGCATGGGCACCGCACAGTATGCGGAGGCGTGGAAGGACGAGACGCTCGATCCCCTGGCGCAGCTGCACCGCATGCTGGACATCATGGCCGGCTTTACCCGCAGGCCCGGAGTGCACTGCACGTGCATGGTGGGCATGATGTCACAGGAGCTGGCCGCCACCAGCCCTGCCCTGCGGTCCGCCTGTGAAAAGGAGCTGACCCTCTGGACCACCCATGCGGCCAAAATGCTGAGCGCCGCGAAGAAAAAGCACCGGCCGAGGGCAAAGTTTGACCCCGTGCAGGTGGCGTGGTTTCTCAACAGCCTGTGGCAGGGCTCCATGCTCGTGGGAAAAACCTGTCGCTCCCAGGAAATGATCCGTCACAATCTGAAGCTGGCCCGCTCCTATGTGGACGGACTGTTTGAAAAGCCCTGACTCCCCGCCGACGACTCCGCATGAACGAACCGGCCACGCCCACCGAAGCCACCAGCGCCACCTCCTGCGCGCAGCTGGCCACGGAGCATTTCTTCCGGCATGAGTCGGCGCGCCTGGTGGCCACGCTGGCGGGGCAGTTTGGCGCGCAGCGGCTGCAGTGGGTGGAGGACGTGGTGCAGGAGGCGCTGGTACGCGCCCTGCAGACCTGGCCCTACCGGGGTGTGCCGGACAATCCGGCCGCGTGGCTCACGCAGACGGCCCGCCATCTGGCTCTGGACCAGCTGCGCCGTGAGCAGCGCTGGGACGAGCGCCAGGAGGGCATCTCCGCCGAGCAGGCACGCTGGATGGCCGTGCCGGTGGAGGAGACCGCGTGGGACGAAGCCCACCTGCGCGATGACACCCTGCGCCTCATGTTTGTGTGCTGCCACCCGCAGCTCTCCGCAGAGGCCCAGATCGCGCTGGCGCTGCGCACGCTGTGCGGCCTCAGCCCGGCGGAGATCGCGGCAGCCTTTGTCACCACCGAGGCCGCCATTTCCAAAAGACTGGTGCGGGCACGGGCGCGCATCCGCGAGCTGGAGCTGCCCTTTGAACTGCCCGAGGCGCATGAGCTGCCGCAGCGGCTGGAGGCGGTGCTGGCCTCCCTCTACCTGCTCTTTAATGAAGGCTACAAGGCCAGCAGCGGCGAGCATCTGGTGCGTGCGGATCTCTGCCATGAGGCCATCCGCCTCGCGGGGCTGCTCGTCACCCACCCCGCCACCGGTCTGCCGCAGTGCCACGCGCTGCTGGCGCTCATGCTGCTGAGCGCCTCGCGCCTGCCTGCACGCACGGACGAGGCCGGAGACATCCTCCGCCTGCATGAGCAGGACCGCAGCCTGTGGGATCAGGCGCTCATCCATCGCGGCATCCAGCACCTGCAGCTCTCGGCGCGCGGAGAGGCGCTCTCCGAATACCATCTGGAGGCCGGCATCGCCGCCTGCCACTGCACGGCGTCCACTCACGCAGCCACGGACTGGGCGCGCATCCTCACGCTGTATGATCAGCTCGTGCTGCTCACCTCCTCCCCGGTGGTGGCGCTGAACCGCGCCATCGCCGTGGGGCGTGTGCAGGGCGCGCAGAGCGGGCTGGACGCCCTGGCCGCCGTGAAGGGGCTGGACACCTACCTCTCCCTGCACGCGGCGCGCGGCGCCTTTGCCGCAGAGCTGGGGCAGCACCAGACCGCCGCCACCCATTATTGCCGGGCGCTGGCACTCGCGGCGCTGCCCTCGGAGCGCCGCTTTTTTGAAAGCCGGATCGCCGACTGTGAAGCCGCAGCCGGCACAAATTAAAAAAACTTTGTCACCGCTGTCCTTTTCCGTCCCGCCCGTTCGTCGTCCTCTTTGAACCCCCGTGCTTTTCCCCTGCTCCGATGAATCCTGAAACACCACTGAATGACTACCTCGTGATCTCACGCGGCCACTGGGACAATGCCAAGACCAAGGAGCAGATCGACACGGCCATCACCGATTTCTACGCCTGGCTCTACGCCCACATCGACGCGGGCCGCATGCGCGCCGGCAGCCGCCTGGGCACCGAGGGTGCGTCGGTGTCCAAGGCAGGCGTGGTCACGGACGGCCCCTTTGGCGAGGCCAAGGAAGTGGTGGGCGGCTACTGGTTTGTCAGCGCCCGCAGCCTGCAGGAGGCCGCCGAGCTGCTCTCCCACAGCCCCACGCTGCAGTGCGGCCTCCGCTACGAGGTGCGCCCGCTGGAGTCCAGAGCCTGCACCGCCTCAGATCTCACCAACGAAACCCCGCCCCGATGAATCCCCAAAACCCCACTGATGAATATCTGCTGCTCATTCGCGGCACCCACTGGAACCACGGCATGTCCCCCTCGGAGCTGCAGCATGTGATGACCGACTTTTACGCCTGGGTGGACCGCCTGGGCAAGACGGGCATCCACCGCGGTGCGCAGCCGCTGATGGAGGAGGGCAGGATCGTCTCCGGCCCCAAGGGCGCCAATGTGACCGACGGCGTCTTTGCCGAATCCAAGGAGGCCATCGCGGGCTACTTCCGCATCGCCGTGGGCAGTGTGGACGAGGCCGTGCGCATCGCCCAGGAGTGCCCCATCCTGCAATACGGCGCCAGCATTGAGGTGCGCCCCATCGCCGATCTCTGCCGCCCCATGGCCGAGGTGAAAAGCTCCAGCATGCATTGATTTCACACCACACCCAGCACCACCATGAGCACCCCCGACCACAGCTACCCCGCCTTCAGCCCCTACATCACCGTGCAGGATGCCGCAGCGGCCATCTCCTTTTACCAGCAGGCCTTTGGCGCCACCGAGCGCTTCCGCCTCGTGGACGCCTCCACCGGAAAGATCGGCCACGCCGAGCTTAATCTCAATGGCCTCCTCCTCATGCTGTCCGATGAAAATCCGGCCTGGAACAAATCTCCCCAGACGCTGGGCGGCACCCCGGTGAAGTTTTCCCTCATGGTGGAAAATGCGGACGCCGCCGTGGCCAGGGCCGCAGCAGCAGGAGCCACGGTGCAGATGCCTGCGACGGACATGTTTTACGGCTTCCGCAGCGGCTGTGTGTGCGATCCCTTTGGCCACATCTGGCTGCTGCAGCACGAGATCGAAAAAGTATCCCCTGCCGAAATGCAGAAGCGCTGGGACTCCATGACGGAGAAGTGCCCGGCCTCCAAGGAATAAGCCAGGCAGCATCACCCAACCCAGCACACACCATGATCAAGAAAGTCTTCCTCGGCCTTGTGGCCGTCATCGCCCTCATCTGCATCGCCGCCTCGTTTCAGTCGGACGACATGACGGTGACCCGCAGCGCCACCACCACGGCGGCACCCGCCACGGTCTTTAAAATCGTGAACGACTTCCGCCAGTGGGATGCGTGGTCCCCCTGGTCCAAGCTGGACCCCGCCATGAAGAAGACGCTGGAAGGCCCGCCCGAGGGCGTGGGTGCCATCTACCGCTGGAGCGGCAACAACGAAGTGGGCGAAGGCAGCACCACGCTGGTGGAGAGCAAGCCAGGCGAAAAGATCGGCATGAAGCTGGAATTCGTGCGCCCCTTTGCCGGCAGCAGCGATGTGCAGTTCACCTTCGCCCCCGAAGGCACCGGCACCAAGATCACCTGGGCCATGCAGAGCAAGAAGCCCTTCATCGGCAAGATCATGGGCATGTTCATGGACTGCGAGAAGATGTGCGGAGACCAGTTTCTCGAAGGTCTGGCCAGTCTGAAAAAGCTGGCCGAGGCCGCGCCGAAATCCTGAGCCACCACCACACTCCACCACATCCTGCCATGCTGTCTCCGCTGACCGTGCTGCAAACCGAGCCCCGCCCTGCGGCGGTGATCCACATCACCGTGCCGCGTGAAAAAATCCAGGAGGTGATGGGCGCGGCCATCCAGGAGGCCGTGGCCGCTGCGGGTGCACAAGGCATCGGCCCTGCGGGACCGGTGTTTGCGCACCACTTCGACATGACGCCGGGCATCTTTAATTTTGAAGTGGGCGTGCCGGTCTCCGGCCCTGTGGCCGCGACGGGTCGTGTGAAGCAAAGCCAGCTGCCCGGCGGCAAGGTGGCACGCACGATCTACACCGGCCCCTACGAGGGCCTGGGAGATGCCTGGGGAGATTTCATCGACATGATCGAAGCCGCAGGCCACACACGCGCCCCGAATCTCTGGGAGTGCTACCTCACCGACCCGACCACCACGCCCAATCCCGCCGACTACCAGACGGAACTGAACCACCCCAATCTTTAAAATACCACGCCATGCCATTACCCGCCCCCATCGAATCCCCCATTTCTGAGCGCGAACTCGTTCTCGTTCGTGAAACCGACGTGCCTCGCGAGAAACTCTACTCTGGATGGACTCAGCCGGACCTTCTCGTGAAATGGTTCACGCCAGCGCCCTGGGTCACCACCGCGTGCGAGATCGACCTGCGCCCTGGCGGCACCTGCAAGACCACCATGCGCAGCCCCGAAGGCCAGGAGTTTCCCAATGTGGGCGTGTATCTGGAGATCGTGCCCAATGAGAAGCTCGTCTTTACCGATGGCTATCTGCCAGATTGGGAGCCCAATCCGAACAACTTCTTCACCGCCGTGCTCACCTGGGAGACACTGCCCACCGGCAAAACCCGCTACACCGCCCGCGCCCTGCACTGGACCAAGGAGGCCTGCGAAAGACACGCCGCCATGGGCTTTATGGACGGCTGGGGCAAGGCCTTTGACCAGCTCGTCGAACTCATGAGCAAGTAACACCTTTCAACTTCACATCCACCCCATACCACCACCATGTCCCAGTCCTACATCCAGCCCTATCTTTTCTTCGGCGGCCGCTGCGAAGAAGCTCTCGAATTCTACAAGACCGCCATCGGCGCCGAGGTGCAGATGCTCATGCGCTACAGCGACAGCCCCGAGCCCGCACAGCCCGGCATGCTGCCCGAAGGCTATGAAAGCAAGGTCATGCACGCCAGCTTCAAGGTGGGCGGCAGCGTCATCCTGGCCTCCGATGGCTGCGGTGGCGAGGAGAGCAAAGGCTTCCGCGGCTTCTCGCTCTCCGTGGCCCTGCCCACCGAGGCGGAGACAAAGAGCGCCTTTGACGCCCTGGCCGCAGGCGGCAGCATCACCATGCCCCTGGGCAAGACCTTCTGGTCCTCCTGCTTTGGCATGCTGCAGGACAAATTCGGCATGGGCTGGATGATAACGCTGGCCCCGGGTGCTGATCCTCTGAATGCGTGACCCCAGGCCATCATGCAAAAGATCAGCACCTTTCTATGGTTCCATGAAAACGCCGAGGAGGCCGTGCGCTTTTACCTCGATGTCTTCAAAGACGGCCGGATCCTGCGCACCACCCGCTACCCTGAGGTGCCGCAGGAGGAGAGGCCGCCCTGCCCGCCCGCGGGTACCGTCATGACCATCGAGTTCCAGCTCTTTGGCCAGAACTACACCGCACTCAATGGCGGCCCTCTCTTCACTTTCAATGAGGCCATCTCCATCGCCGTCTCCTGCCAGACTCAGGAGGAGGTGGACCGCTATTGGGATGCCCTCACCGCAGACGGCGGCACCCCGGTGCAATGCGGATGGCTGCGGGACAAATACGGCCTCACCTGGCAGATCGTCCCCGCTGTCCTCATCGACTTCATGGCCTCCGGCGATCCCGCTCTGTGCACGCGCGTCAATCGCGCCATGCTCAAGATGGTGAAGCTCGACATCGCCACTCTCCAGCAGGCTGCCGCAGCCGCCTGATTTCCTACATCTTCCTTTCCACCTCATGAGCCAATCTTCCTCCGAAATCATCAGCACCCGTCTTTTCTCCGCCAGCCGCGACCGGCTCTTCACCGCCTTCAGCGACCCGGCGCAGCTCGCGCTGTGGTGGGGCCCCAAGGGGTTCACCAACACCTTTGACGAATTCGACTTCCGCCCCGGTGGCGACTGGAAATTCACCATGCACGGCCCGGACGGGAAGGACTACGCCAATCACACCCGGTTCATTGAGATCGTGCCCGCAGAGCGCATCGTGTATGAGCACATCGCACCTCATTTCCAGATGACGATCACCCTGGCAGATGAGGACGGCGGCACACGCATGACGTGGCGCATGCAGTTTCCCAGCGCAGAAATGTGTGCGCGCTTCCAGCCCATCTGCGTGCCCGCCAATGAAGAGAACTTTGACCGCCTCGCCGCCCACATCAAATAAAGCAGCCCCGTGCCGCACAGGCTCGTATCCTTCGCCGTTCTGCTTTCCCCACACGCCACCTCCGCTCCCATGAAATACGCTCCCACCGTTGCCTCCATCCTGCTCGGACTTCTGTTTGTGATGTCCGCCATCACTGTCTTGTTCAATCTGGCCCCCATGCCGGAGCTGCCCAAGGACACCCCCATCTCCCACTTCATGGCGGCCTTTGGCCCCACAGGGTACATGAAGTTTGTGAAGGTGATCGAGCTTCTCGGCGGCATCCTGCTCGTCATTCCAAAGACACGGAATCTCGGCCTGCTCTGCCTGGGCCCCATCATTTTGAACATCCTGGCCTTCCACCACTTTGTGGCAGGAGATGGCATTCTGCAGCCCATGCTCATCGTCATCTCACTCCTGGCTGTGTACCTGGTCTGGGCCGACCGCAAGGCCTGGGCTGGCCTGCTGCGGTAGGATAGTGGTGCGGGTGCGCGCGCCACACCATACGGCCCCCCGCTGCGTTCACACGCCTTACGTGGCTGGAATGCCCAGCCCATACGCGGCACGGGCATGCAGGCACTTTTCGTCTCCCACCTCCACGCTGCGGCAGGGCGTGGTACGCTGCTCGTAGATGCGGCAGGAGACACATGCGCCTACTTCCCCTTCCAGGTTCACACAGCGCACCGGCTTCTGCTCCGTACCACGAAAGCACACCTGCCAGGGGCTTACCTGCACCAGCAGGCTCTCATCCAGCCCGCGCTGCGCCGCCTCCTGCCAGTAGAAGGAGACGCGGTAGTGCGCGCAGCATGCACCACAGCTCTGGCAGGGAGAGATGGCGGGCGATGACGAGTGGATGGTCATGAAAAAGCAGTAATGCCCGCTGGCAGGCATGAAACAAAGCAGAAAGAGCGCAGGCCGCACGCAGTCCGGAGAACAATCTCGGCACAAGACCGGCCATTTACTTGGCCGTTTTGCCAAGCAGTTTGAGTTCCAGCCATACAATACAAGAACACCGCTCACCCCGGCGTAGCCTTCCACCACCATGAAAACCATCCAAGTTTACGATCCTCCCATGTGCTGCTCCACCGGCATCTGCGGCACGAATGTGGACCCCAATCTGGTCAACTTTGCCGCTATTCTCTCCCAACTGGCCGGTCAGGGTGTGAAGGTGGAGCGGCAGAATCTCGGCCAGCAGCCCATGGCCTTTGCGCAAAACCCGGTAGTCAAAGAGGCGCTGCAAAAGGAGGGCACCGGCGTGCTGCCCCTGATCTTTCTCGATGGAGAGATCTACATGAAAGGCCGCTATCCCACCCATGACGAGCGCCCGGTCTTTTTCCGCGCCGCGCTTGGCATTCAGGAGGAGCCATCATGAAACTCCCGCTCTATCAGCCCTCAGCCGCCACAGCCACCCGCTTTCTCTTTTTCACCGGCAAGGGAGGTGTGGGAAAGACCTCGCTGTCCTGTGCGGCGGCGCTGAGGCTCGTGGAATCCGGCAGGCGTGTGCTGCTGGTCAGCACCGACCCGGCCTCAAACCTGGACGAGGTGCTGGAGACCCGGCTGACGAACCATCCCACTCCCATCGCGGGGGCACCCGGGCTGGATGCCATGAACATCAATCCCGTGGACGCAGCCGCAGCGTATCGTGAGCGGCTCATCGGCCCCATGCGCGGCCTTCTGCCAGAGGCGGCGCTGCGCAGCATGGAGGAGCAGCTTTCCGGATCATGCACCGTGGAGATCGCGGCGTTTGATGAATTCTCCGGCCTCATCGGCAATCCCCAGGCGGTGCAGGGCTACGACCACGTCATCTTTGACACCGCACCCACCGGGCACACGCTGCGGCTCATGAGCCTGGCCAAAGCCTGGGATCAGTTTCTGGAGAGCAACACCAGCGGCACCTCCTGCCTCGGCCCATTGGCGGGCTTGGAAAAGCAGCGCGTCATTTACGAGGCCACGGTCCGCACGCTGGCGGATGCCACGGCCACCACGCTCGTGCTCGTCAGCCGGCCTCAAGGCGCAGCCCTGCGCGAAGCGGAGCGTACCTCCAAGGAGCTGCGCGCCATCGGTGTGGGAAACCAATGCCTCGTGATCAACGGCACCTTTGAAACACCGTGTGCAGAAGATCAAACCGCACAGGCCATGCAGCAGCGCGGCCAGTCCGCGCTGGAGGCGGCGGCAGACTTCATCCACAGCATGCCCAGCTATACCGTGCCGCTGCGTGCCATCAATATTCTCGGCATCGGCGGGCTGCGTGTGCTGCTGAGCGGCGAGGCGCCGGGCAGCCGCCCGCCCGAAGAGCCCGGCGGCTGGACTCCGCCTGAAATGGAGAGCCTGGCAGATCTCGTCAGCTCCATGGAGCAGCAGGGCCACGGCGTCATCATGACCATGGGCAAGGGCGGCGTGGGCAAGACCACTGTGGCCGCAGCCATCGCCGTCATGCTGGCCCGGCGCGGCCACGCCGTGCATCTCAGCACGACCGATCCCGCCGCACATGTGGCCCAGACCCTGCATGGCAAAGTGGATGGGCTCACCCTCAGCAGGATCGATCCCGCCGCAGAGACCGCCGCGTATCAGCACGAGGTCATGCAGGCCCAGGGCGGTGCGATGGATGACGCAGGCCGTGCGCTGCTGGAGGAGGATCTGCGCTCCCCATGCACGGAGGAGATCGCGGTGTTTCGCGCCTTTGCCCGCGAGGTCGGCCAGGGCGTGAACCGTTTCGTGGTGCTGGACACCGCACCCACCGGGCACACCCTCCTGCTGCTGGATGCCAGCGAGGCCTATCACCGCGAGCTGGAGCGCCAGGCGCGCAGCACCCAGCCCGAGCAGGTGCTCAGGCTGCTGGAGCGTCTGCGGGATCCCGGCTACACCCGCATCCTGCTCATCACGCTGCCGGAGGCTACGCCGGTGCATGAGGCTGCGGCTCTGCAGGAGGATCTGCGCCGTGCACGGATCGAGCCCTTTGCGTGGGTCATCAATCAAAGCCTGCTCCATAGCGGCACCTGCGATCCGCTGCTGCAAAGCCGCGAGATTTCAGAGCACCGCTACCTGCTCGAGGTGGTGGAAAAGCAGGCCCGGCGCACCGCATGGCTCCCCTGGCAGCCGGAGGAGCCCGTGGGCCCGGACGCACTCGCCCATCTGGCCTCATCCAAACTCCAGACCGCAATGGTGCCTGCCTGATCTTCTCAGCTCTTCTGCGCGATGACGAACACGTGCATCTCAGGGTGCTGGTCATACTCCAGATGCCTCACGATGCAGCCAGCAGAGGCCAGCACCTGCAGCGTCTGCGGAATGCCGGGGGTGCTGTAGTGCATCGGCGGGCCCATGCTGCAGTCCTGCTTCTCTCCGGGCTCATCCAGACCACCGAGCGTGAAAATGAGGATGCCGCCAGGAGCCAGCGCGCCGCACAGCCGCGTGATCACCTCCGCACTCTGCGCCAGCGGCAGGTGCCAGATGCTGTCCCACGCGGTGATGAAGTCATACGCCCCCTCCGGCTCCCACTGGCACACATCCACATGATGAAAGGTGATGCCCGGATGCCGCTGCCGCGCCAGCTCGATCATGCGTGCGGAGATGTCCATCCCCTCCACGGCATAGCCATGCTGTGACAGCAGGCGGATGAAGCGCCCGTGGCAGCCGCAGCCCACATCCAGCGCCCGACCGCCGCCCTGCTGCTTGCGGAACCTGAGCGCGTGCTCGTGCTGGCGCATGCCGTTGGTCTCCAGATGCGGCTCCAGCCACTGGTGCGCGATCTCATCATAACTTCTGGCAATGTCTGCAGGCTGCATAGGCCGCGCAGACTCAGGGGGGATGCCCCCGCCCGCAAGTCCCGGCATATCCCTTCTTGTGCAGCCGCCCCCGTTTTGAGTAAAACCGACAAGCCTCTGAAATGTAGCCCCACTCTGGCACGTCACTGATGCTCCGCCAACCGGCCATCGTCACACGCCACATCCAGCCCATGTCCTCAGCCTCCACCAAATGGTACTCCTCTGTCACCCGCTACCAGTGGCTGGTGCTTCTCGTGGCTTCGCTCGGCTGGGTGTTTGATGCCTTTGAGGGGCAGATTTACAATCTCACGCGTGCCGACATGCTGCCCGATCTGCTGCATGTGAAGCCGGACGATGCGCTGGTGAAGGTGTGGGGAGAGCGCTTTCTGGGCATCTTCCTGCTGGGCGGCACCTTTGGCGGCCTGCTCTTCAGCTCGCTGGCGGACAAATGGGGGCGCAATCCGGTCATGGCGCTCACCATTCTCTTTTACTCGCTCTTCTCAGGCGTCACCGCCTTTGCCAGCGAGATCTGGCAGGTGGGCGCGCTGCGCTTTCTCGTGGCCATGGGCGTGGGCGGCGAGTGGGCTGTGGGCGCGGCTCTGGTGGCGGAGGTCTTTCCCAAAGAAGCACGCGAGCGCGCAGGCGGCATCTTCCACGCCACGAGCGTGGCCGGTCTGTGGCTGGCCACGGCAGCAGCACGCTATGTGGGTCATCAATGGGAGAAGGCTTATCTCATTGGTGTGCTGCCTGCGCTTCTGGTGCTGTGGGTGCGTCTGAGCATCAAGGAACCCGAAGCATGGAAGGAGGCTCGCACCTCCAAGGCGAAGGGCATGGGCAGCTTCAGCGAACTGCTGGGAGATGTACGCTGGCGCTCACGGGCGATCTTTGGCGCGCTGCTGGCCATGGTGGGGCTGGCCACCTTCTGGGGTGTGGTGGTTGCCGGTCAGGATCTCGCGGCAGATTTTTTAAAGAAGGCCGGAGATGATGAATGGGCGGACAAATCCAAGATCGCCTTCGGGTACATCCAGACCGCAGGTGCAGGTGCGGGCATGGTGGCCTTTGGGCCGTTGAGCGCCCGCTGGGGCTGCAAGAAGACCTTTGTCATCATGCACCTCGCCGCGCTGGCCATTACGCCGATCATCTGCTGGCTCCCCTCCTTTTTCGGGAGCTACACGCTGCTGCTCGTGCTGCTGCCGGTCTTTGGCTTCTTTGCGCAGGGCATCCATGCGGGCTATGCCGCGTATTTCCCCGCACTCTTCCCCACACACCTGCGCGCCACGGGCTCCGGCTTTTGTTTCAATACAGGCCGTTTGCTGGCCGCACCAGTGCTCATCTGGCTGAGCGCTTGGATGAAGTCAACCATGGACCTGCGCCTGGCCATCACCTCTCTCGGCGGCTTTTTCCTGCTGGGGCTGGTCTTCCTGGCTTGCCTGCCGGAGACACACGGGGAAGATTTGCCGGAGTAAACGCACGCGCCGCATGCCCTCGGTCCACTTCACTGCCAATCTCGCCCGCCAGACCACGGCACCAGTCTGCGAGGTGGACGGCACCACGGTGAGCGAGGCGCTGCACGCCGTCTTTTCACAACATCCCACGCTGCGCGGCTACGTGCTGGATGACCAGGGCGCGGTGAGACAGCATGTCGTGGTATTTGTAGATGGCACGGCCATCGCCGACCGCCGTAGCCAAGCCGATGCCGTGAAGCCGGAGTCGGAAATTTTCGTCATGCAGTCACTCTCGGGAGGATGAACACACCATGAGCACCAAACTCTATCTCGGCACACGCAAAGGACTCATCGAGGCGGAACGCACCACCACAGGGTGGAGCATCACGCGCTGCTCCTTCATTGGCGTGCAGGTGCCCATGCTGCTGCCACACGCAGCCGAGGGCATGGTTTACGCCGCCGTGGAGCACGGCCACTTTGGCACCAAATTTCACGCCTCTCAGGATGGCGGTGCCACCTGGGAGGAGCGCGCCTGCCCGGCCTATCCACCCAAGCTGGACAATGTGCCGGACGTGATCAATCCCGCGAGCCAGCAGGCCATCCCGTGGGATCTGAAAAAAGTCTGGGCGCTGGAGGCAGGTGCAGCCCCTGGAGAACTGTGGTGCGGCACGCTGCCGGGCGGTCTGTTTCATTCGCTGGATGGCGGTGCCTCATGGCATCTGGTGGAAAGCCTGTGGAATGATCCAGGCCGCGCCAAATGGATGGGCGGCGGCGCGGAGTGGCCCGGCATTCACACCATCCTCGTCGATCCGCGCAACCCTCACCGCCTCCTCATCGCCATCTCCTGCGGCGGCGTCTGGGAGTCGGTGGACAATGGCGCGAGCTGGAAAAACATCGGCTCCGGCATCCGCGCCGAATACCTGCCTCCAGAGATGGCCTTTGATCCCGGCATTCAGGATCCCCACCGCATCGCGTGGAGCACCGCGCAGCCGGACACGATCTGGATGCAGCATCACAATGGTATCTTCCATTCCACCGACGGCGGGCAGCAGTGGCGCGAGATCACGGACGCCAAACCTTCCACTTTCGGATTCGCCGTGGTAGCACACCCACTGGACCCGCAGACGGCGTGGTTCGTTCCCGGCATCAAAGATGAATTCCGCGTGGCCTGCGACGGCGCACTATGCGTCATGCGCACACGCGATGGCGGCCAGACCTTTGAAGCCCTGCGCAGCGGCCTGCCACAGGTGCACGCCTACCACCTCGTTTACCGCCACTGCTTGGACGTGAGCGGAGACGGCCGCACCCTCGCCTTTGGCAGCACCACCGGCTCCGTCTGGATCAGCGAAAACGGCGGAGACACCTGGGAACGCCTCAGCGCCGACCTGCCTCCGGTGTATTGCGTGCGGTTTGGGTGAGGCAGCATCAATCCATCTCCAGCTTGTCAAAGTACAGCCGGCCAGAGGAGGATTTCACCAAGAGTTTCTCGGCGAAGGTTTCCAGAAGCGCACGGTCTCTGAGAAAGCGGGTGGGAGATCTGCTGGCCACGGCGAGGGCGGCCAGCTCTGAGTCCGTCAGCCTTTCGACGGGTCTGCCAAACAGGCGCGAGGCCAGATGATGGATGCCCTTTCTGCCAGCGCCGTCATTCATGAACGCGCAGTACAGCATGTCGCGCTCTTCCCCGCTCAAATGCCAGTAAAGGGACCCAGTCCACAAAAGCCTGCGTGCCTGCCGGTGCAGAGAGGTCGTGTCGTCCAGCCCGTACTGCGAGAGCAGGCATCCGGCGGTGTGCTGATCGGGGAAGCCCTCCGCATGGAGGCATTGAATGAGAAATGGCGGCAGCACGGGAGTCGCGGCCTTTTGCACCTCGATCATCTTTCGAATCTGCGGCAGTCGTGGCCGGAATGACCTCACGTCTGAACGTAGAAAAAGCACACCCATGCCTGCGCCACACAGCATGGCCGCCACGAGCGGCATCTGCCAGAGCAGCCTGACGATGCGCCGGATGGTGATTGGGAAATGCAGGGGGGCTGGCCGTGGGCTGCGCATGAGGCGGGGGCGTGAAGCAGTCTCTACCTATGTGCAGGCTGGCGCATTTCCAAGAGCGGTTGTGTGAAAAGGAGGTGAAGTGGGCAGGGCTGCTTGGCCTCAATCAGCCGTCATTCGCCGGGTGATGGGCTTCATCGACGCAGCATACCATTCGATACCACACGGCCTCTCGCGGAGGGCTGGGGACAGCCTGCCTTACCTTGCCCTCATCGCACGTCCAGCGTGGGCAGGGAGCGCGGGCCTCCGAGCCCGCAGCAGGTCGTCCACGTCAAACGTGTGTGACTTGAGATCAAATGCCGCAGAGACGCTGGTATGCACTCTGCGAGTGGCACTGCCCATGTCATGGGAAAAGGCGGAGCTGTGAATGCACGCGGGGTGCTGCGGGCTCGGAGGCCCGCGCCCCTAATACGCCGCATGCCCCGGCGTGCGGGCAAAGGGGATGACGTCGCGGATGTTGGGCACGCCGGTGACGAACATGAGCAGGCGCTCAAAGCCGAGACCGTAGCCGGCGTGGGGCACGCTGCCGTAGCGGCGGAGGTCGGCGTACCAGGAGTAATTTTCGGGATCGAGCCCCTGCTTGGCCATGAGGGACTCCAGCACATCGAGACGCTCCTCGCGCTGGCTGCCGCCGACGATTTCGCCAATGCCGGGAACGAGGAGGTCCATGGCTGCGGCGGTTTTGCCATCGTCGTTCTGACGCATGTAGAAGGGCTTGATGTCCTTGGGGTAGTTGAAGATCGTCACGGGGCCTTTCACATGCTCTTCAGCCAGGTAGCGCTCGTGCTCGGTCTGCAGGCTGTCGCCCCAGACGACGGGGTGCTCAAAGGTGCGGCCGGATTTGAGCAGGATGTCCACGGCGTCGGTGTAGCTGATGCGCTCAAAGGGTTTTTCCAGCGTCTGCTTGAGGCGGTCGATGAGGCCTTTGTCGATGAACTTGTTGAAGAACTCCAGCTCGTCCGGGCATTCATCAAACATGGCCTGCACGAGGTAGCGCACGTGCTCCTCCGCCAGCGTCATGTCGGCGGTGAGATCGTAGAAGGCCATCTCGGGCTCGATCATCCAGAACTCGGCGGCGTGGCGCGTGGTGTTGCTGTTCTCCGCGCGGAAGGTGGGGCCGAAGGTGTAGATGTTTCCCAGCGCGCAGGCAAAGGCCTCTCCCTGAAGCTGGCCGCTGACGGTGAGGTAGGTGGGGCGGCCAAAGAAGTCCTGCTCGGGTTTCGTTGGTGTATTGGGCTTCAGCGTGGTCACCTGAAACATCTCCCCTGCCCCTTCGCAGTCGCTGCTGGTGATGATGGGCGTGTGCACGTAGAAGAAGCCGCGCTCCTGGAAGAAGCGGTGCACAGCGTAGGCCATCTTGCTGCGCACGCGGAAGACGCTGCCAAAGAGATTGGTGCGCGGGCGCAGATGGGCGATGGTGCGGAGAAACTCGGGCGTGTGCCCTTTCTTTTGCAGCGGGTAGGTGGCATCGGCCTCGCCCAGCAGGCGTAGCTCGGCGGCCTGCATCTCCCACTTCTGCCCGGCGGCGGGAGAGGCCACGAGATCGCCCACCACCTCCACAGACGCGCCGGTCAGGATGCGCGGCAGCAGCTCGGCCGTGGGCAGCGCGGCGTCCACCACGACCTGCAGGCCCTTGAAGCAGGAGCCGTCAGAGATTTCCAGGAAGGAGCATGACTTGGAGTCGCGCTTGGTGCGCACCCAGCCACGGGCGGTGATGCCGTTGCGTGCCGATTCGGAATGGAGAAGGGTCTGGATGGTGTCGAGGGCCATGCGCGGAAAATTAGCGTGCCCACGCGACGGGGCAAGGGCCGGTGGGCGGATAGAACCGCCCGAGGACTGAAAATGGGAGCACGCGCTCAGCGCTTCTCCCACAGCAGCGCGAGGAAGAGGGGGAACTCCTTGCGGGCGCGGTTTTCGGCGCGGGCGCGGGGGCCGGGCTGGCTTTCCTTGTGGGAGTACCACTCCTCCATACCAGCCAATACCAGACCTGCTGAGAAGCCGGTGCCGGTGAGGGTCTGCATGCTGCGGTGAAAGGAGACGGTGCTCTCGCTGTCGGCCTTCCCGGGGTGCATGACGATGGGGATGCTGAGCGTGCTGCTGTAGGCGTCGGTGCGGCGGTACTGGATCTTGCGCTCCTCATCATGCCCCCAGGCGGACTGGCGCGGGATGCGAAAGGCGGGGTGGTTCACCACCCAGAGCATGCGGCCGCCGGGGCGCAGCACCTTGGCGGCGGCGGCGGCCACGGTGTCCAGGTGCTCCATGTTTTGCACACAGAGGATGGCGGAGGCGGCATCAAATTCTCCCAGGTCGCCGATCTGTGCGGCATCGCGCGCGAGGTAGCGCACGGGGGGCTTCACAGGGTAGGTGCGCGCTTTCTGGATGAGCGTGGGCGCGGCATCCACTCCGGTGACCTGGCACCCGGCCTGAGCCAGTGCGCGGGAAAAGACGCCCTGCCCGCAGCCGAGATCCAGCACGCGCTCGCCGCGCTTGGGTGCCAGCAGTTTCAGGGCACCAGGGATGACCACAGCCTGGTAGAGCTCCGAGCCACGCTCTCCGATGATGCGGTCGTACCAGTCGGCGGATTTTTCCCAGGAGGTGCCGTGCTCCCGCAGGGGCTTTCCAGGACCAGCAGCCGGGCCGCCGGCAGGACGTGTACGCGGGCGTGGTCCCGGGCGGGGGCTGGGCTGTGAGCTGAAAGGGCGGCGTGGGGGCGGCGGCATGGTGGCATGATGCCGCAGCGGGCGTGGAATGCCAGCGGCAGCGCACAATGTCCTTACTTTTATCTTCCATGATGAGACGCGATATGACAGCCTCCACCGCCGTTTCTCCAGCCATGCCCACCCCATCCTCCCGTGCCGTCCCCGGTCTGATCCTTGCGGCACTGAGCCTGCTGAGCGCCTTTCTGCTGTTTCAGGTGCAGCCCATCATCAGCAAATTCATCCTGCCTTGGTTTGGCGGCAGCCCGGGGGTGTGGACCACGTGCATGCTGTTCTTTCAGGTGGTGCTCTTTGCGGGGTATGCGTATGCGCACACGCTGACGCTGCTGCCCCGGCGATGGCAGGGCATGGTGCACGGGCTGCTGCTGGGCGCGGCCATAGCCATGCTGCCCATCGCGCCCGGAGACACGTGGAAGCCCACGGGCACGGAGGACCCCGCACTGCGCATCCTGCTGCTGCTGCTGGCCAGCGTGGGGCTGCCGTACTTTGTGCTCTCCAGCACCAGTCCGCTGGTGCAGGTGTGGTTCACACGCACCACAGGCGGGGCCAATCCCTGGCGTCTGTATGCGCTTTCCAACATCGGCTCCCTGGCCGCGCTGCTGAGCTACCCGCTTTTCTTTGAGGTGCACTGGGATGTGCTGGAGCAGACCACGCTGTGGGCCGTGGGCTTTGGCGCATTTGTGGTCCTGTCTCTGGCTGGCGTGTGGCTGGACCGGCGGCAGGCGCTGGAAGCCGAGGCCCCTCAGGTGGTGGACTCCCCCGCCCCCTCTGCGGCCGAGGTGGCTGCCAATGACCACCCCGGCTGGTGGCGGCGGCTGCTCTGGGTGCTGCTGCCTGCGCTGGCCAGCAGCGTGCTGCTGGCGGCCACGAACCACGTGTGCCAGGACGTGGCCGTCATCCCCTTTCTCTGGGTGGTGCCGCTGAGCCTCTACCTGCTCACCTTCATCATCTGCTTTGAGCACGAGCGCTGGTATGTGCGCATCTCCGTGCTGTGGGCGGTGGTGGCGCTGCCGGTGCTCTTTCTCACCTGCACGGAGCACCGCCTGCAGGGCAAGCCGGTGTGGACCCAGTTTGAGCAGATGATGCACACCCACGTGCAGCCTGTGCTGAACAAGGTCACAGGGCAGGACTGGAACCTTGCCAGCATCGATGTGACGCCCAATTTCATCTGGGAGCTGGGCTGGTGCTTTGGCGCCATGTTTCTGGCCTGCATGCTCTGCCACGGCGAGCTGGTGCGGCTGAAGCCCGCGCCGCGCCGGCTCACGGAGTTTTACCTGCTCATGTCCGCAGGCGGGGCGCTGGGCGGCCTCTTCGTCAGCCTGGGTGCCCCGCATGTCTTCACCAGCTTTGCCGAGTGGCCCATCAGCCTGATCGTGGTGTGCGGCGTGGTGTGCATCATCCTTCTGCGTGCGGTGCTGAAAATGCGGCGCTGGAAGGAGTGGGTGCTGCTGGTGCTCATCACCGGCATGACGGGCGGCATTCTGTGGATGATGCATGAGGGAGGCCTGCTGGACTGGGAGCTGGTGCAAAAGCAGATCGATGCCGGGAAGCTGCCCGCAGGCGCGCTGTATGGCTCCCTGGCGGGCATCGGGCTCTGCATCCTGATCCTGGGCTGGCGCATGGTGCGCCGCGGCCGTCTGCGCCCGGGCCTCTTCTCCGCCATGCAGCTGGCCATGCTCTTCACCTTTCTGCTCATGGCCATGAGCGACCTCGGCTTCAAGCAGGACGAGAAGATCGAGCGTGTGCGCAATTTCTACGGCATGCTCTCCGTGAGCGAAGACCACTATGAGAGCGATGGCCAGTTGCTCAAATACCGCGAGCTGGTGAATGGCGGCATCATCCACGGCATGCAAAATCTGGGCAGCTCCCTGCAGGAGGAGCCCACCACCTACTACGGCCACCAGACGGGTGTGGGCAGGGCGCTGGACAGCATCAAGGAGAAGGCGGGCGCACGCATCGGCGTGGTGGGCATGGGCGCGGGCACGGCGGCCTGCTACGCACGCAGCGGGCAGAGCATCCGCTTCTACGACATCAATCCGGATGTGGTGCGCATCGCGGACAAGTACTTCACCTACCTGGCGGACGCCCGCAAGCGCGGCGCCACGGTGGAGGTGGTGGTCTCAGACGCACGCCTGGCGCTGGAGCGCGAGAAGTCGCAGCAGTTTGACGTGCTGCTGCTGGATGCCTTCAGCGGCGACTCCGTGCCGGTGCACCTGCTGACGCAGGAGGCCTTCGCCATCTATGACCGCCACATGAAGAAGGACGGCATCATCGCCGTGCACATCACCAACAGCTACCTGGTGCTGGCGCCGGTGATCGAAAAGATCGCCGCCGCCACCGGCTTCAAGACCACCCGCATCGCCACCGAGCTGGAAGGCGACCACGACTCCACCGACTACATCCTCGTCACGCGCAACGAAGCCTTTCTCAAGGCCACGCCGCCCAGCCTCGTGGGCAACGAGGTGGAGCTGAAGCACGACGTCCGCCTCTGGACCGACCGCTACCACAACCTGCTGCGGATCCTGGACATCCCGGAGAATGTGAAGGAGTGAGGGCGCGCACATGCCCGGCGCAGGTAAGGCGCTTGGTCCTCCAAGCGCCGCGGTCTGTCACACTGAAAACACCCCTGTAGGGCATCCACCCTCGCCAGCAGTCTTCCTCTTCCTCTTACTCCTCCTCCCTTTCCGAGAGGAAGAGTAGGAGGAAGAGAAGGATGACCGGCTCTCAGCTCGGGTGGGCATCCAGCACACGCCGGGCTCCGATGGCGGAGGGCTGGGGACAGCCCTCCCTACCTTCTCGCGCTGGGCGCGCACATGCCCAGCGCAGGTAGGGCGCTTGGTCCTCCAAGCGCCGCGGTCTGCCACACTGAAAACACCCCTGTAGGACATCCACCCTCGCCAGCAGTCTTCCTCTTCCTCTTACTCCTCCTCCCTTTCCGAGAGGAAGAGTAGGAGGAAGAGAAGGATGACCGGCTCTCAGCTCGGGTGGGTTTCACGCAAACACCGGGCTCCGGCGGCGGAGGGCTGGGGACAGCCCTCCGCCGCACCAGCCCTGCTCCCACACATCCGCAGAGTGAATTTGCGCGCAGGCGGGAACGCGCCCATCATGGCAGGCCCACCCACCATGCTACCCACCGACCCCGTCCCCACCCCGCAGCAGCTTTTCCGCTGGCTGGACAGCGGCCGCATCACCCGTGAGGAATTCCGAACTGCCATGGCCGTGCACGCGGGGGAGATCATCCAGGAGATGGAGCAGGCGCATGCAAACCCGCTCGTGGCCAAGTTCAACGAGCTCATGAACCGCCGCGAGGCCTGGAAATGGACCCGCCGCCACGGCGAGATGGTCATGCGCGAGATCCTGTGCGCACTGATGGATGAGGAGCGCTTCCCCCCGGCACGCTGGCTGTGGAACGCCGCCCACCGGCACGTGCCCGTGCACATCTTTTTCCGCACGCGCGGCACGCCGGTGATGCGCTTTCTGGAAATGAGCGTGCACCCGCAGAATGTGACCGTGGTGATCGAGCACGGCGGCAGCGAGACCCTGCCGCCCACGCGCGAGCGCTTCCACCTGCGGCGGACCCGCCAGCAGAGCCTCCAGGTGGAGCGGCGCGAGATCGTGTGAATTTGCACACCGCCCCGCCCGTCTGCTGAGCCTGCTGGCAGCCATCCTGCTTCCATCATCCGCCCCATTTCCCCCCCACATGCCCCCTTCCCCGAAGAAACAACCCCTGGGCCCCATCGGCCTGATCATCCTTGCCATCATCTCCCTCGCGGTGGGGGCGTACTACCGCCTGCCCTCGCTGGGGGAGCGGCCCATGCACACAGACGAGGCCATCCTGGCCATGAAGTCGGCGGAGTACCAGGCCACGGGCCATTTCCAGTATGACCCCAAGGATTTTCACGGGCCGGGGCTGCACTACATCACACGGGTGTGGGGCTGGCTGGCGGGCTGGGGAGACTCCAGCACATGGACGGAGGCTCAGCTGCGCATGGTGCCGGTGGTGTGCGGGCTGGGGCTGATCCTGGCCACGCTGCTGCTGCGCCACGCGCTGGGACGCGCGGCGGCGGGCTACGCCATGCTGCTGATGGCCATCTCCCCCATGATGGTGTACTACTCCCGCTACTTCATCATGGAGGTGCCGCTGGTGCTGCTCATCACCCTGAGCATCGCGTCGCTGTGGCACTACTCGCAGGGCAGCGGGCGCTGGTGGCTGGTGCTGGCGGGTGTGTGCCTGGGCCTGCAGCACGCCACGAAGGAGACCTTTGTGCTGAATGTGGCCGCCGCGCTGGCGGGCTTTGCCGCCGCCAAGCTGCTGGTGGGAGACTTTGCCCCGCGCCGCAGTGGCTTTGACATGGGCTCCTCCAGCAAGCGCCGCGCGCTGCGCCCCTGGCTGTGGGTCATCATCCCCGCCGTGGTCACCAGCATCACGCTCTACTCCGGCGGATTCAAGGACTGGGTGGCGGTGAAGGACAGCGCGCTGACCTACCTGAACTACCTCAAGCGCGCCGAGGGCAGCGGCCACGAGAAGCCGTGGTACTACTACCTCACCCTCATCTTCTGGCGGAAGGACGGCCTGGTGTGGAGCGAGGCCATGATCGGCGGCCTGGGCATCGTGGGCATGCTGTACGCCTTTCTGGGAAACCACATGAAGAATCCCGCGAGGCAGGCCTTTCTGGTGTTTCTCTCCGTTTACACCCTGGCGCTCTTTGGCATCTACTCCTTCCTCGCCTACAAGACGCCGTGGTCCATCCTCAGCGCGCAGCATGCGCTGACACTGCTGGCAGGCGTGGGCGCGGCGGCCATTTCCAGCGCGCTCAGCGGCTCCTTCCCGCAGCTGGTTTTCAGGATCGCCTTTGGCCTGGGCCTCTACCACCTCGTGGCGCAGACAAACCTGGCCATCCACCTGTATGCGGCGGATTCCAGAAACCCGTATGTCTATTCCCACACCTCCACCAATCTGCTGCGCCTGCTGCCAGTGATCCGCGAGCTGCAGAAGACCGCGCCGGATGGTGCCTTCAACGTGCTGGTGGTGAACCGCGACGCCGGATGGCCCCTGCCCTGGTACCTGCGCGACATCAAGAGCGTGCACTACACCACCACCGTGCCGGAGAAGATCGACGCGCGCGTGATCATCGCCGAGCCCGAGATGAAAACCGCGCTGGAGGCCCGGTTTGACGGCACCCCCTACACCACGCTGGACCTGTACGGCCTGCGCCCCGGCGTGATGCTGAACCTCTGGGTGGAGCAGACCCTCTGGGAGCGGAACACCCTGCGCAAGCAGCAGCAGAAAAAGGAAGCCCCCGCACCGTGAGCGAAGACGCCGCACCACCCCCGCAGCACCATCGCTTCACCCAGAACGCGATGGCCACCACCTTTGATGTCATCATCAGCCACGATGCGGCGGACGAGACCTACGCCGCACAGGCCGCGCAGGCGGTGTTTCAGGAGATCGCACGCCTGGAGGATGAGCTGAGCCGCTTTCGCGCCACCAGCGACATCTACCGCCTCGGCCAGCTCAAGGCCGGCGAGAGCATCCGCGTGGGCATGGCCGCGTGGGACTGCCTCTCTCTGGCCAAGGCCATGCATCAGGAGACGGCGGGGGCCTTTGACATCACCATCGGCCCGCTCATGACCCTCTTCGTCACTTCCGATGGCGAGCCGCGTCAGGTCAGCGCCGCCGTGCTGGAGCAGGCGCGCGGCATCATCGGCAGCCAGCGCTTTGACCTGGATGAGGAAAACCTCAGCGTGACCGTACACGCCAGCGGCATGATCTTTGACCTCGGCGCCATGGGCAAAGGCTACGCGCTCGACCAGGCCGCCGACGTGCTGCAGGACTGGAAGATCGGCAGCTTTGTGCTCAATGCCGGAGACAGCACCATCCTGGCCATGGGCACCCCAGCAGGGAAGGACGCATGGAGCATCACCCTCGGCGGCGGCCAGCGCAGGCTCTCTCTCATCGACCGCGCTGTGAGCGGCTCCGGCTTTGCCGTGAAGGGAGCGCACATCATGAACCCGCGCCTCTTCATGCCCGTGCCGATCAGGAACCGCCGCACCTACGCCCTCGCCCCCACAGCCGCGCTGTCTGACGCGCTGTCGACCTCCTTCATGATCATGGAGAAAGACGAGATCGCCGCCCTGTGCGCACGCTATGAGGGCGTGGAGGCGCTGGAGCTGGAGGAGTAGGGGCTGCTCCGCGCCCCCCCGCCGAGAAAGGCAGCATTGGATTTGACCCGGAGGCCAGTCTGGCCTTGATAGCCGGACTCCTGGCCGCTCACGGCCTGAACGCAACCCTTACTCCACTCAACCTCCATGGCACTCTCCGTCGGTTCCAAAGCCCCTGGCTTCACCCTCAAGTCCAAATCCGCCTCCGGCCTCAGCGATGTCTCGCTCCCCGCTGGCAAGACCACCGTCCTTCTCTTCTTCCCCCTCGCCTTCACGGGCGTGTGCACCCAGGAGCTGTGCGACATCACCGCCGGCCTCAGCTCCTACAGCGACCTGAACGCCGAAGTCATCGGCATCAGCGTGGACAGCCCCTTCGCACAGGAAGCCTGGGCGCAGAAGGAAAAGATCGGCATCACCCTGGTGAGCGACCTCAACAAGGAAACCACCAAGGCCTACGACGTGCTCTTCCCGGGCCTCGCCGGCATCGGCGACACCTCCGCCCGTGCCGCCTTCGTGATCGACAAGAACGGCGTCATCCAGTACTCCGAGCAGACCCCCACCCCGAAGGATCTGCCGAACTTTGAAGCCGTGAAGGCCAAGCTGGCCGAGCTGGCGTAAGCTGCCGCCCACTGCCCCTCAAAACAATCTGATGCCATGCGATGCTGAATCGCATGGCATCTTTTTTGTGGTTGAGCGCAGGGGCAGAAAGTGGCTTCTCTACCTGCACTCCCCTCCCCCGATTTCATGGCCGCACACGCAGACCACTTCTCCATCCCCACGCGGGGAAAAGGCACCTACGAGATCACCGAGCGCTGCCAGCAGATCGTGCGCGCCAGCGGCATACGCACGGGCATGGCCACCGTCTTTGTGCAGCACACCAGCGCCAGTCTGGTGATCTATGAAAATGCAGACCCGTCTGCGCGCACGGACCTGCACAGCTTCTTTGACCATCTGGTGCCGGAGGACACGCCCTACTTTGTGCACACCTACGAAGGCCCGGACGACATGCCCAGCCACCTGCGCATGGCCCTCACACGCACCTCCGAGGTCATCCCCGTGGTGGACGGCAGGCTGGCCCTGGGTACCTGGCAGGGCATCTTCCTCTTTGAGCACCGCCGCGCGCCACACACCCGCAGCATCGTGCTCAGTGTGGTGGGGGAGTGAGCAGGAGCCGCGCTTCTGGATGCATGGGGTAGCGCGGGCAATCCTGTCCGCAAAGAGAGCGCACGCCTCGGGCAGGATTGCCCGAACTACACCCCACACGATCCATTTTCCTTGCCCGCAATCGTCTTAGTCGGCATGATGAGGGCATGAAAACGCTGATCTGTCTTTTTGCCGCATCTTTGGTTCTCGTCGTCAGCAGCCAGGCCAAGAAGGAGGTGCCGCCAGCAGCGCCCCTCATGGAGAGCGTGCCGCTGAAATACCTGGATGCCGCCGAGGCCTACCAGAAGCTCAAAGAATCCTTCCCGAAAATCGAGGAGATGGTGAAGGACATCCAGATCGGCCCCAATGCGCTGACGCTGAACTCCGCGCATGATCAGTATGCCGAGCTGCGGAAAAAGCTGGCCGAGATCGATGTCAAACCCACCGTCATGCTGCTCAGGGCGGTGATCAGCGAGGTGCAGCCGGACGGCAGTGAAAAGGAGGTCTCCCGCCGCAACGTGACCTTCGTCGAAGGCCACCCATGGAGCGCGTACGAGACGGTCGGAAACAAGAAGTTCAAGCTGAGCATGACCGTCACCACCTCCAAGAACACCCCTTCGGCGAATATCCGGAAGTAGCCTGCAGAACCACTCAACTCCCATCGCCATCAACCGTCACCCATTCGTTCTACACCGCCTCTTTCACTTATCGTGCTGCACTCAGATGCAGGCCGAGGCCAGGTCAGTCTTATCGTCATGTCTGCCGACCCCGTTCTGAAAAAACTTTATCGTGAATATATCGAGCACTTCGGCGAACCAGACGACGCTATCGTGTTTGATGCCCCTCCGCCGCCCGACGATTCATTCCCGAACCGAATGGACATTTTTATCTGGCGATCGAATGTGGACTGCGATGTGACAACGTTTGCAACGATTGGCATGGCATCGCGTCCGATGCACGGAGCCGAACATCGTGCGGAGCTTCATTTTGGCATCCGCGATTCACTATTACCGGCACATGCAAAGAAAGTAGCGGCATTTATGGCTAATCTGGCACTCTATCCTTTCTTTCATCGAACGTATTTCGATTGGTGGCACCGCCTCCGGCAACCGGGTAACATCCCGATGTTTCCTTCATGTTCTTCGCTGTTCTTCCATCCTAGATTTGTCACCGATGGCTGGGACACCGTGACGTTTGAAGACACCGAGATCAAGCTCTTGAACGTCATTCCTGTTACTCAGGCAGAGTATGACACCGGATCGGCCCAAAAGGCGCTTGATATCATTGCAGACAAAAAAGTGGATTTTCTCCAGCCGCGCTGACGATAATTTGTCCGCACCACCAAACCACCTCAGTCCTTATCGCCATCAACCGCCAACCGCCGTCAACGACCGTAAACAACGGTCCCCCCCCCCTACCCCGCCTTCCCCTCCTCGCCGCGCTGCTGGCGCTCTCCGGGGCCTGTGCGCTGATCTACCAGATGGCGTGGCTACGGGAGTTTCGGCTGATGTTTGGCGGGGCCACTCCGGCCACGGCGGCGGTGCTGGCCATCTTCATGGGGGCCATGGGCGCGGGCAGTGCGTTGTTTGGCCGGAAGGCGGAGGCTTCGTGCAATCCGCTGCGGCTGTATGCCTTCATCGAGCTGGGGGTGGGTGTGGCGGCGCTGCTGACGCCGCTGCTGCTGTGGGCGGTGCGTGCGCTGTACCTGAGCACGGGCGGCATCGCCGCGCTGGGGGTGGTGCCGGCCACGCTGCTGCAGCTACTTCTGGCCACGGTGGTGCTGGCTCCGCCCTGCCTGCTCATGGGCGGCAGCCTGCCTGCGGCCTTCAAGTGGGTGGAAAATGACCGCGATGCCCAGCGCGGCAGCCTGGGAGTGCTGTATGGCGTGAACACCCTCGGCGCTCTGGCGGGCGTGCTTCTGAGCACCTTCTGGCTGCTGGAGCTGTGGGGCATCCGCGCCACGGTGATGACGGCGGCGGCGGTGAACCTGCTCATTGGTGGTATGGCGTGGTATGCAGCGCGCGGGGAGGATGGGAATGGAATGCCAGAAAGGGAGGAGGAGTATGAGGAAGAGGAGGAGGAAAATTCCGCTCGTGCTTTGAAACGCAGGTTCGTGTATGCAGCCGCAGGCATCACCGGCTTCACCTTTTTCCTGGCGGAGCTGGTGTGGTTTCGCATCCTGGCGCCGCTGCTGGGCAGCTCGGTGTATGGCTTTGGGCTCATCCTCGCGCTGGCGCTGGCAGGCATCGGGCTGGGCGGGCTGCTGTACCGCACGCTGTGGGCGGCACGGCCTGGAGCGGTGACTCCCGCCGCACTGGCGCGCGTGGCGGGGTGGCAGGCGCTCTTTCTCGCGCTGCCGTGGGCGCTGGGAGACCGGATCGCGGTCTTTGCGGTGGATGTGAATCAACTGCGTGCGCTCGGCATGCCGGGGCAGATCACGGGCTGGACGCTGATCGCGGGCCTGCTGGTGCTGGGGCCGTCGGTACTGGCGGGTGTGCAGTTTCCGCTGCTGGTGGGTCTGCTGGGGCGTGGCAGCCGCGATGCCGGGCGGCATACAGGCATGGCCTATGCGGCGAATACGCTGGGCTCCATCGCAGGCTCTCTGGCGGGCGGCTTTGTGCTGCTGCCGTGGCTCACCGCACCGGGGGCGTGGCGGCTGGTTTTTCTGCTGACGCTGCTGCTCAGCGTGGGTGCGGCGCTGCTGGGCGCACGTGGCACGCCGTGGCGCGCGTGGGCGGTGTGCGCGCTGCTGTGGCTGGGTGCGGGCGGGCTGATGCTGGGCGGCACGGGGCCCACCGCCGCATGGCGGCACAAGCCCATCGGCTACGGCCGCGTGGAGGTGCTGCCGGGCTACATGAATGAACTGCATGCCTGGCTCAATGCCGCGCGCATGCGGGTGGCGCATGAGTTTGAAGGCCGTGAGGCCAGCGTGGCCGCCGTGGCCAGCGACGACGGCTGGTGCCTCTACGTGAACGGCAAGAGCGACGGCTCCGCCTTTGGCGATGCAGACACGCAGGTGATGCAGGGCCTGGTGCCCGCGCTGCTGCACACCGCGCCGCACAGCGCCTTTGTGGTGGGCCTGGGCACCGGCACCACCGCTGGCTGGGTGGCTGATGTGCCGGAGATGCAGCAGGTGGACGTGGTGGAGCTGGAGCCCGCCATGACCACGCTGGCCCGTGATCACTTCGCCCCCGTAAACCGCGATGTGCTGGGCAGGAAAAACGTGCGCCTCATCCCCGGCGATGCCCGCGAGGCGCTTCTCTCTGCAGGCCGTAAATACGATCTGGTGATCTCCGAGCCGTCCAATCCCTACCGCGCCGGAGTGTCCACGCTCTTCACCCAGGAATTCTACGCCGCAGCCAGGGCGCGGCTGAATGAGCGCGGGCTCTTTGCCCAGTGGGTGCAGGGGTATGAGGTGGACTCGCAGGCCATCCGTCAGGTGTATGCCACGCTGTGCTCCGTCTTTCCGCATGTGGAGACGTGGGTCTCGGGTCCGAATGACCTGCTCTTCATCGGGCACCTCGTGGCACCAGATTATACCATGAACCATTTGCGCGCACGCATGGCGCTGCCGCTTTTCACCGAGGCGCTGCGCCGCGTGTGGCTCACGGACAGCATCGAGGGCGTGCTGGCGCGGCATCTGGCCACGCCGGAGTTTGCCCGCAGGCTGCTGCAGGCCCGCCCCGCCATGGTGAACACCGACGACCGCAACCTGCTGGAGTACGGCTTTGCCCGCGCGCTGTCGCAGGAGGGCGGGTTCAGCACCACGCAGGTGCTGTCTCGATCCATCCAGGATGGCACGGATGTGCCCGCACATCTCGCCCCGCAGGTGGACCGCGCACGCCTGACCTACGAGCGCCAGCGCATGCTCTCGGCAGACCACGCCAGCTTTTCCCTGATGGATGAGCTGGAGGGCGATGACGCGCGCCGCGCCCATGCCTGCGCCGCCTACGCCATGGGCCAGCATGACCGCGCCCTGGCCGCATGGGCGGGCACCACCACCAGCCCCTGCGAGCAGCTCATGCTGCTGGAGTGCGCCGCGCAGGCCGGCACGGCGGAGCAGTTCCGCCCATGGCATGAGGCCGTGAAAAAAGACTGGCCTGCCGATGCGCATCTGGCCGCTGCGGTGCTGGCCTACCGCCAGGGCTCTGCCGATGACGCCGCTGCGGAGCTGATGCAGGGCTTTGCCGCGCTGCGCACGCAGGTGTGGGTGCGCCCGCCGCTGGTGCGCGCCGCGCTCGCGCTGGTGCCGCCGCTGGTGGCGGACAATCACGAACTCGCACGCGAATTCCTCCCGCTGCTGCAGCGGCCCTTTCCCGGCGGACTGGCGGAGCCGCTGCGCGTGAACACCCTGCTGGGCCTCAGCTCGCCGCTGAGCCCCGCGCAGCAGGTGGAGGTGATGTCCCTCTTCGAGCCGCACCCGCCGTGGAAGCTGGAGTTTCTGCAGTTCCGCCTTGAAACCTACCGCGCCGCCGGCCATCCCCGCGCCGCCCAGGCCGAGCGCGATGTGGCGGAATATCTCAAGCACGAAAGCCGCCCGCTGGATGAAGCACGGCCCGAGGCGCGTTGAAATACACATGCTCTCCACCCTGCTCGTCATCTTGGCCGCTGCTGCTGCGGAGCCTCTGCCGGACACCCGGCTGGAGGCGCTGCCGCAGAGTGCGGCGCTGCCGGGCGACACGCCTGCGCAGGTGGCGCTGGGGCGGCTGCTGTTCTTTGACCCCATCCTCTCCGCCACACGCACGGTGGCCTGCGCCACCTGCCACAGCCCGCAGCATGGCTGGGCGGACGCACGCCCCACGCCGCTGGGGGTGAATGCCAGCGGCACAGGCCCGGCGCGCAGGCTGGTGGCGGGTGGCGCCTTTCTGCCGCTCACGCGCAACACGCCCACGATCCTGAACACCGCCTTCAATGGCATCGCCATCAGCAAGCCGTATGATCCCGCGCAGGCCCCGATGTTTTGGGACAACCGCATGCGCAGCCTGGAGGCCCAGGCGCTGGCCCCCATCCGCCAGCGCGAGGAGATGCGTGGCAATGCGTGCACCGAAGCCGAGGCCGTGCCCGCGATGGTGGCACGATTGAGCGCCATCCCCGAATACGTGCGCCTCTTTGGCGGAGAGATCACGTCAAAGAAAGTGACGCAGGCCATCGCCGCGTATGAGCGCACGCTCATCACGCCACACACGCCGTTTGACCGCTTCATGCGTGGCGACAAGACGGCCATGACTCCCGTGCAGCAGCAGGGCATGGCCGCATTCCAGAGAGCCGGATGTGCGCTGTGTCACAATGGCCCCATGCTCTCCGACTACAAGCTGCACGCCATCGGGCTCACCGACAACGCGACCAGCCGCAGCGAATTCCGCACACCCACGCTGCGCAATCTCGCACACACCGCGCCCTACATGCACCACGGTGGCAGCTCCACGCTGGATGAGGTGCTGCTCTTCTACGACCGCCTCATGGATCAGGCCGCCGAGACCCTGGAAGGCGCCGACACCGCCACCCTGCCCGCGCTGGATCCCCTGCTCCGCCACATGAACCTGCTGCCGGAAGATCACGCGCTGATCAAAACGTTTCTCGATGCGCTGAACAGTGATGACTACGACAAGACCGCGCCGGAAAGAGTGCCGAGCGGGCTTGCGGTCCCGAGGTAGGGCGTCCGCCCCCGCCCGGCCAGGCGCGCTTTTGTTTCAGAAAGTTTCCCCTTGGGCAGCTCAGCGATGCACGGCAGTATGCAGCGCCTCTGCGCCGCGCCGCCGCCCGGCCCACTCCACCCGCACGCCATGTACCGGAACCGCCGCCGCCTCCTGCCGCCGCTTCTCTGCTGCTGCCTCCTTCTCCTCCTGGCCCTCTCCACGCAGGCAGCCGGGCAGCCCGTGCTCCACATCTACAACTGGGCCGACTACATCAGCCCCGATGTCATCCGCCAGTTCGAGCAGCAGCACTCCTGCCGCGTGGTGGTGGACACCTTTGAGTCCAATGAAAGCATGTACGCCAAGTTCAAGGCAGGCGCCACCGGCTACGACCTCGTCATCCCCACCGCATACATGATCCAGATCATGCACGCGCAGGGCATGCTCTCTGCGCTGGACCACCGCCTCATCCCCAATCTCCCGCACATCGACCCCGAGGTGCTGGCCAGGGTGCCAGACCCTGCCATGCACCACAGCGTGCCCTACACCTTTGCCTTTGCCGCCATCGCCGTGCGGGCTGACAAGCTCCAGTCCCGCCGCCTCCCCCCGGCGCAGGCCACCTGGGCCATGTTTGACCGCAGTGCCCTCGCCGGACGCATGACCCTGCTGGACGACATGCGCGAGACCATCGGCGCCGCGCTCAAGTCCCTCGGCTACAGCCTCAACACGCGCGACGACGCCCAGCTGGCCGCCGCGCGGGATGTCCTCATCCGCTGGAAGAAGAACCTCGCCCTCTTTGACAATGAGGGGTACAAATCCGGCATCGACTCCGCCGAGTTTCTCCTCGTCCACGGCTACAGCGGCGACCTCTTCCAGGTGCAGATGGAAAACCCCGCCGTGCAGATCATGATCCCGCAGGAGGGCGTGACAATCGGGTGTGATGCCCTCGTCATTCCCAAGGGGGCGCACCAGCCGCAGCTCGCCCACGCCTTCATCAATTTTGTGCTCGATCCCGCCACCGCCGCGCAAAACATGGAATGGATGGGCTACTACTGCCCCAACAAACCCGCGCTGGAAAAAGTCAGCCCCGCCTTCCTGCAAAACCCCGCCATCACCATCGCCCCCGAAGTCCGCGCCCGCTGCGAGGTCATCCAGGACCTCGGGCCCGACCTCGCCAAATATACCAGGATCTGGGATCAGGTGAAAGCCGCGCGCTGAGCGCCGGGCTGCGGGGGCGGCCATGCCTGGGAGCAGGGGTTGCAAAGTGAGCTCTGGAATGGAATTGACGGCGGAGGGGCGGAGTCGGTAAGATGGGCGCACTATGTCACTCCAAGGACTTCTCATCTGGTCGGCGCTAGGATTTGTGGCGGGCATCATCGCCAAGCTCATCATGCCAGGGCGTCAGGGCATCAATCCCATCACCACCATCCTGCTCGGCATCGTGGGCAGTGTCATCGGCGGCAAGGTGGGGCACCTCATCGGCTGGGGCGTGGAGGGAGAGTTCAGCATCCGCGGCATCGCCACCGCCGTGGGCGGCGCGCTGATCTTCCTGTATGCCTGGCGCTTTCTGTTTGGGAAGAAAGGCTGAGCCGCATGCTCATTGCGGCGTGTATGTCCCCAACGTAATCTCCGCCATGCACTACCGCCGTTCATCACTGTCGCTGTTGCTGCTTCCTGTCTTCCTCCTCGCGCTGCATGCCGTTGCGGGCATCGGTTTGGCTGAGTCATCCTCTGCGCCCTCACTCAAAGGCCAGATGGCGCAGGTGGTGGTGCGGGATTCTGACATCGAGGATCTGCGCCGCTGGCGTGAGCTGCGGCTGTGGATGGACGAGGCCATCAGGCAGGGCGCGGCGGGTCTGCTGCTGGACATCAACGTCTCCCAGAGCCAGGCCCAGGCGGCGCTGCCGCTGGCGGAGGAGGTGGCACGGCTGAAGATCAAAACGCAGGCGTATGTAAACACCGCCGCCATCGGAGGCGGCGCGCTGCTGGCGCTGGCCTGCGATGACATCTGGATGGCCCCCGGCTCACGCATCGGCGCGGCACCGCCCAAGGTGCCCTCTGACGACTCCCTCTCTCAAAAAGCGCAGGACACGCTGCTGGCGGAATCTCTGGCCGTGCTGAAGGCCGGCGCGCGCAGCCTCTGCAAGCTCAAGGGCCATCGCCCCGAGATCGCCGAGGCTTTTGTGGACAGCGACAAAGGGCTCACGCTCGGCACCGCCACGCTGGCGCAGAAGGGCGAGCTCCTCCTGCTGGATGCCGACGCCGCCGTGCAGCCCGTGGAGGGCAGGCCGCTGCTGGCGCGCGCCATCGTGCCGGATGTGGCGGCGCTCCTCAAAGCCGCCATGCCCGCCGCGCAGCTCGTCACGCTGAATGTCACCTGGTTTGAAAAGCAGAAGCAGCATGCAGCCGCTGCCGTGGCAGAAAACAAGAGCACGCCGCCTGCTGAAAAAAAGCCCGCACACCCCGGCAAGGCGGCCTCCTTTTCCAGCCGCCAGAGCTACAAGGGCCGGGTGGTGATCATCCCCGTGGGGGAGGAGGATCTGCTGCTGCCTGCACGCTTTGAATTCATGAAGCGCACGCTGGCCCGCTGCAATCAGGACGGGGCGGAGGCGGTGATCTTCAATCTGGATACACCAGGCGGTCTGGCCTGGGACACCACCAGCCTCATGATGCAGGACCTGCAGGGGCTCAAGGCGCGCAGCTTCGCCTTTGTGAACACGCGCGCCATCTCCGCCGGAGCCATGATCGCCATGGCCACGGACACCATCTACATGGCCCCGGCCAGCGCCATCGGCGCCAGCACGCCGGTCTCAGGAGACGGCGCTGCGCTGCCCAAGGATGAGCGCGCCAAGCAGAACTCCGCCTTCATGGGCATGGCACGCACCGTGGTGCGCGAGAAGGGGCACGACGTGCGCATCATCGAAGGCATGACGGACATGAACCGCGGCCTCATCATCAACGGCCAGGTCATCGTGCCCAAGGGCGAGATCGTCACGCTCGACTCCGCGCAGGCCACCATGCTCATCGATGGCAAGCCGCTGCTGGCCAAGGGCATCATCAAAAGCATCGACGAACTCAAGCGCATGGAATCTCTCAAAGGCGAGCTCATCACCGCCGAGCCCACCGGCTTTGAGAGCATCGCCATCTGGGTCACACGCTACGCCGCCATCCTCATCCTCATCGGGCTCGCGGGCGGGTATCTGGAGATGCAGTCCCCCGGCTTTGGCCTGCCGGGCTTTGTATCCGTGGCGGCCTTTGCCCTGTTCTTCTTCGGGCACTATGTGGCGGGCAGTCTGGCCGGGCAGGAGACGATGGTGGTGGCGGCGGTTTTCATCCTCGGCATCGTCCTCATTGGCGTGGAGCTGCTGGCCGCGCCGGGCACCATCCTGCCGGGCATCTTTGGCTTTCTGTGCGTCATGGTCGCTCTTGTTTATGCCATGTCCGGCTGGGAAATGGTGCCTTCTGGTGGGGTGGATGCAGGCAGCTTTCATCTGGCCGCCTATGCCACGGGCTTCCGCCACTTTGCGCTGGGTGTCACGGGTGCGGCCATCCTCATCACGCTGCTGTGCCTCTGGCTGCCGGATCTGCGGCCCTTCCGCTCGCTCATTCTGCAGACCTCCGCAGGCGGCACGCTCAATGACGCGCCTGCCATGCAGGCTGCCGCGCGCGCCCGGGCCGGGGACACCGGCACCGCCCGCAGCGCCCTGCGCCCGTATGGCACCATCGACATCGGCGGCCGCCTCATCGAGGCCATGGCCGAGGGCGACTACCTGCAAAGCGGCACCGCCGTGCGTGTGCGCGAGGTGCGCGGTGAGAAGATCATCGTGGAGCCTGCGTGATGCGCCTGCTGAGTGCTGCGGCTGTCGTTTTTAAACAAAAGCGTATCCTCAAGCCAGCGGCATCAGCTCCTTGATGGGCTCTCCAAACGGCAGGATGGGCATGGGGCGGCCCTGGAAGTCGTCAAAGGTGTCCTCAGGATCGATGCCCAGGTGCTGGTACACCGTGGCCCAGAGATCGTTCGGGCTCAGCGGGCGCTCGATGGGGTATTCCGCGCGCGGATTCGTGGCGCCGATGACCTGGCCCGTCTGCATGCCACCGCCGCTGACGATGAATGACATCGCATTGGGCCAGTGATCACGGCCTGGCTGGCTCACACCTGTCTGCGTGCCGATCTGCGTGTTGATTTTGGGCGTGCGGCCAAATTCGCCCGTGATGATCACGAGCACGTCCTTGTCCAGCCCGCGCTGGTGGATGTCCTCGATCAGCGCAGACGCGGCCTGATCATACACCGGCATGCGCCAGCGTGCGTCGGCATACATGTCGCAGTTCACGGCGTGGCTGTCCCAGTTGTAGGTGCAGTTTTTCGGGATGGTCGTGGAGAAGGGATTCTCCCACACCATCGTCACAAAGCGGCACCCGGCCTCCACCAGCCTGCGTGCCATGAGGCCGCGCTGGCCGTAGGTGCTGTAGCCGTAGCGCTCGCGGGTTTTGGTGGATTCCTTGCTGAGGTCAAACGCATCGCGCACCGCAGGCGTGGTCAGCATGCCCACGGCACGCTGGCTGAAGCTGTCCATCGCATCCATCAGGCCGCTGCGATCCATCTCGCGCTTGAGATTGTCCATGCCCTTGAGCAGATGAATGCGGTCGTCGATGCGCGCCTCCATGTCTGGCGTCAGCCCGATGTTTTCCACCTTGAAATCTTTGGCACTGGGATCTCCCACCACCATGAAGGGGGAGGCCGAGGGGCCGAGATACGCCGCGCCCATGGAGAAGACATCGATCCCGCTGCGCCCGCGATCCACGCCTGCCACACAGGTGGGCATGGCCTGCCCGGCGCGCTGGAGCTTGCGGGTGATGATGGACTGCACGGACGGCGCATCATTCACAAAGCCGACTGGCAGCGCGGGATTGCGCCCGGTCATGAAGCGCTTGTGCCCGCCGCCGTGGTCCGCGAACTCATGATGCACGCTGCGGATGATGTTGAACTTGTCCGCGATTTTGGCCTGTCGTGGAAACAGCTCGCAGATGTGCGTGCCGGGCACATTGGTGCGGATGGGATTGAGCACCCCGCGATACTCCACCGGCGCATTCGGCTTCATGTCATAGCTCTCCAGCTGCGACATGCCGCCCGGCAGCCACACAAAGATGACGGACTTGTCCTTCAGCCGTCTGCCCGCCGCCTTGGCGATCGTCTCGGCGCGCAGCGTGTCAGCCAGGCTCCAGCCCGAGAGCCCCAGCGTGCCCATGCTGAGAAAGCTGCGGCGCGACATGGGGCCTGAGCAGCGCTGCGGATGGGCTGAGGTGTGGAGGGGCATGGTGGCTGCATGCAATACGCGCGCAGCCCGGCCTGAACTTTCACAGCGGGGTGATTGGGCCTGCCTCTACTTCCCCAGCAGCTTCATGAAGCGCCGCATGGCCGGAGAGACTGTGCCTGAGGCATGGGCAAAGACATGCGAGATCTTGGGCGCATCGCGGATGGGCACCACCGCTGCCGCGCCATCCACCACACGGCGCAGAGAGGCTGGCAGCAGGGCGATGCCTGCGCCCGCCGCCACCATCACCGCCACCGCCTGGGCGCGTGGAGACTCCAGCACGATGCGTGGGCGGAAGCCCGCAGCACCGCACACCCGGCGCAGATAGGCAGCAAAGGCGGGCGCGGCCTCGCTGGACACCTCCACCAGAGCCTCGCCTGCCAGTGCGCGCAGGTCCATGCGCTGCCGCTTTGCCAGGGTATGGCCAAAAGGCACAAAAGCTGCCAGCGCCTCCTGCCGCCATGGCAGCAGCTCGATGCCCGGCGTGCGCTCCTCCGGCGGCAGACCGATGAAGCCGCCATCCAGTGTGCCGTGACGCAGCGCCGCCAGCTGCTCCGCAGGCGGCAGGTCCTGCACCAGCAGCTGCACCTGCGGGTGCTTTTCCCGAAACACACGCAGCACCTCCACCAGCTCCGGGCTCAGCACCGCGCTGACAAAGCCCAGCCGCAGCCGCTCCGTCTGCCCGGAGGCAAAGCGTCGCGTTGTCTCTCCGGCGCGGATGAGCTGCGGCATGACGCTGCGCGTTTCCTCATAAAACACCGCACCCGCCGCCGTCAGCGCCACCCGTCGCCCGCTGCGGTCAAACAGCACCGTGCCCAGCCGCTGCTCCAGCGCACGGATGTGCCGGGAGAGCGGCGGCTGCGCCAGGTGCAGCCGCTGTGCCGCACGGGTGAATGACAGCTCCTCCGCCACGGCGGTGAAGCACTCCAGTTCGCGCAAAGTAAAGTCCATACCGAAATGGTATCATAAACCGACAAAAGCAGTAGTTTTGTCATGAAATGCTGCGGCTTACCTCAGCGCATGGCCATCAGCGACACCATCAAACGCGGCACCCTCCGTGCTCCCCACCGCAGTCTCCTCCGCGCCACCGGCGCCATCCAGTCTGAAAGCGACTGGGACAAGCCCTTCATTGCCGTGGCAAATTCCTTTGTGCAGATCATCCCCGGCCACGCGCATCTCGATGTCGTGGGGCGCAAAGTCCGCGCCGCCATCCGTGCCGCAGGCGGTGTGCCCTTTGAGTTCAACACCATCGGCGTGGACGACGGCATCGCCATGGGCCACGGCGGCATGAACTACTCCCTGGCCTCGCGCGAGATCATCGCCGACTCCATCGAGACCATGCTGCGCGCCCACTGCTTTGACGGTGTGGTCTGCATCCCCAACTGCGACAAAATCGTGCCCGGCATGATGATGGGCGCGGCGCGGGTGAACATTCCCGCCGTCTTTGTCTCCGGCGGTCCCATGGCCGCAGGGCGCAATCCTCTCACCGGTCAGGCGCTGGATCTTGCCTCGGTATTTGAGGCTGTGGGCAGGCATTCCAAAAACGCCATCTCTGAGGCGGAGCTGGGAGAGATCGAGCGCAGCGCCTGCCCCACCTGCGGCTCATGCTCCGGCATGTTTACCGCCAATTCCATGAACTGCCTCTGCGAGGCACTGGGCTGGGCGCTGCCGGGAAACGGCTCCATCCTGGCCGTGGATCCGCAGCGCGATGCGCTCTTTGAGGCCGCAGGCCGCGCCATCGTGGATCTCGTCGCGCGCAACATCCGCCCGTCTGACATCCTCACGCGTGCTGCGTTTGAAAACGCGCTGGTGCTGGACATGGCGATGGGTGGCTCGTCCAACACCATCCTGCACACGCTTGCCATCGCTCGCGAGGCCGGGGTGGATCTTCGCCTTGAAGACATCAACGCCATCTCAGACCGCGTGCCGCAGCTCTGCAAAGTCGCGCCTTCGGGTCTGCACCATATGGAGGACATCGACCGCGCTGGCGGCATCTCCGCCATCCTGCGCACGCTGAGCACACGCCCTGGTCTGCTGCATCTGGATGCCATCACCGTCACCGGCCGCACGCTTGGCGAGACCATCGCCCAAGCGAAAGTGCGAGATGCCGATGTCATCCGCACATTGGACAATGCCTACTCGCAGCGTGGCGGGCTGGCCATTCTCTTTGGCAACCTGGCTCCCAACGGCGCTGTGGTGAAAGCTGCTGGTGTCGCACCCGCCATGATGACCTTCAGCGGCCCCGCTGTGATCTTTGAGTCCGAGGAATCCGCACGCATTGGCATTCTCGTCGGTCAGGTGAAGGCGGGCGATGTCGTCGTCATTCGCTACGAGGGGCCGCGTGGCGGTCCCGGCATGCAGGAGATGCTGGCCCCCACCGCCGCACTCGCGGGGCGTGGCCTCGCCGAATCCGTGGCGCTCATCACGGACGGGCGTTTCTCCGGTGCCACACGTGGCGGAGCCATCGGCCATGTCTCACCGGAGGCCGCAGCGGGTGGCCCCATTGCCCTCATTGAGCCCGGGGACATCGTGGAGATCGACATTCCCCAACGCCGTCTTTCGCTGCGTGTGGATGAAGCCGTGCTGCAGCAGCGCGCCAGCCAGTGGAAACCACGCCCGCACGCCAATCTCGGCCGCGGCTACCTGGCCCGCTACGCCAGCATGGTCTCCAGCGCGGATGAGGGGGCGGTGCTGAAGGTGCAGGATGTGTGAGAGCGGAACGCTGGAGGGGCGAAATCCACCTTGGCAGTTCTCTGGGCATCCGTTATCCTCAGGCATCATGATCGCTCAAGAACTCTTTGCCCAAGCTGCGCGTCTTTCCTCTGAAGAGCGGCGTTTTCTGGCGGAAATCATCTGGGAGACGGTGGACGCGGATTTGCCTGCCCAATGGGAAAATGATGCCACGATCTCTGCGGAGGTGGAGAGACGCTTCGAAGACTTCAAGGCTGGCCGTGCACGGGGCCTGAGCCATGATGAAGTCTTTGCCGCAGCCAGGACGCTCGTGGCATGAAGGTGGTTTATTCGGAGGCGTTTCGTGAATCATTCACTGATCTTTGAGCTGGCGGTGCTGGGTGTAAACCTCAACTGCTGCAGGAAGTAATACAGCGCCTGCTTCCACTCCGGGGCATCGTGGCCGTGGTCCGTGACGTGCCACACATGGGGGATGCCTTTGTCCTTCAGCCATGCGTGAAAATCCTGGCTGATGTGGATGAGGCCGTCCCGGCTGCCGCAGGAGAGCCACAGCAGGCGCAGGTGTTTGGCGGCAGCGGCATCTGGCATCAGATCGGCTGATTTGCGCGTGTTCGGCGCGGAGGAAAAGCCGCCCACCCAGGCGAAGAGTTCGGGATGACCCAGGCCAAAATTCAGCGACTGCCCGCCGCCCATCGAGAGTCCTGCGAGGGCGCGATGCTCGCGGTCAGCCAGCACGGCGTAGCGTGACTCGATGGCGGGGATCACATCTTGCAGCAGATCCTGCTCAAACACCGCAAACGCAGGGGCATGCTTGAAGACATCGCCCTTGGGGTGATCGTCTTTCTGCGCGCGGCCATTGGGCATCACCACGATCATGGGCACCGCTTTGCCGTCGGCGATGAGGTTGTCCAGCAGCACCTCGGGTTGGGCAAAGCGCTGCCACTCCGTCTCGTCTCCGCCGATGCCGTGCAGCAGATACAGCACGGGCAGTTTTTTCTCCGGCGTGTATCCCGGCGGGGTGTACACATTCATGTACCGCCGTGTGCCCACGGTCTTGGAGTCATACTCGACCATCGTCAGCTTCCCATGCGGGATGTCCGCGCGTCGTTTGTCCCAGCCTTCGGGCGGTGGGGGAAAGGCGGGCTTGTCATCCGCTTGCAGCACGATGGGGCTCCAGGCCTTGCGCGGCTGGCCGGGCGGCTCCTGCGCAGGCAGAGCCGTCAGCATGACTAGCAGAGCGTATGCAGTGGACTTCATTGTGTTTTACTTCAGGCTCATGATGAAGGCCTTCACATCCGCAAACTCCTGCGGCTTCAGGATGAGGTTCATCGGCGGCATCGGCGAGATCGGCGTGGCGGTGTAGCCTTCGGCCAGCTTGGCATTCGGATTGATCAGGCTTTCCAGGATGTAGGCGGCATCCTTGCGCGTGGCGATGCCATCCAGCGCCGGGCCCACGGCGCTGCCCTGGCCTTTCAGCATGTGGCAGTTTTTGCACGCAGCCACGGGATGCTCCCAGAAGATCTTCTCACCGCGCTTCACATCGCCCACCAGCTTGGACTCATCATCTTCAGCTTCGGGGATCATTTCGCACAGCTTCACGTCATCGAAATAGGTGTCGCCCTTGCCCACATGCAGCAGGTTGATGCTCGCCTTGTCGCGTGTCTTGCTGTTGAAGGTGACTTCGACCTCCGTCCAGTCCTGAGTGCGCTTTACGGTGCTGGTTTCAGAGCGGCCCAGGTGATCATTGAGGCTGGCTTTGCCACGGAAGCCATGGGTCTTGATCCAGGCGCTCAGCTTGTACTCGGTGTTGGGCTTCAGCGCCACATCGGCAAAGAAGCTCGTGTCTGCCTCATCACGCGTGATCACGCGAAAGCCGTTCTTGCCGCTGTGCACCATCTTCTCATCGGTCACGATGCTCCACTCAGCGCCTGCGTTTCCGGGCTTCTTGCCGTAGTCGCGGTGCTTCCAGCCCGTGGGTGTTTTGGCTCCGGCCACCACTTCTTCAAAGCCGGGATTGGGCAGCAGGTTGGGGCCTTCTTTGTAGTTCAGCGCGTTGTGTTTCCGGCCCAGCATCTTCGCAGCCTCCGCCAGCCATTCGTCGTTTTTCACCACGGGATCAGAGGCCAGCTTCTTCACCAGCGTCTGGATCTCCGGTGTGGTGGGGAAGTCCGCCAGCTTCACAAAAGCCGCGAGGCGTGTGTGCAGGTCGGGATCGCTGATGACGCCTGCGCCAAAGAGCAGCGACTGCGCCTTGGCATCGCAGCCCAGGGCACGGATGGCATTGCGGCGCAGACCGGCGTCCTTGCTCAGCAGCGCGGCCTTGTGCGTGGCTTCGTCGAGCTGGCCCAGGCCCTGCAGCGTCCAGAGTGCGTGGATGGCCGCCGTGGCATCCGCATCCAGCACGGTCTTTTGCAGGCTGGCATCAGCAGCGCCGCTATCCACTTTCTCGCGCTGGGCCTCCAGGCGGGCATACTGCGTGCTGGCGGTGAGAGCAGGCTTCTCGGCTTTTGGATTCGTGCCCTTGGCCACGATGCGGTAGATGCGCCCGCGGCTGTGATCGCGCAGGTCATTTTCATGAGCTCCGCCCTTGCCGGTGGTGGCCACAAAGCCGCCGCGCTCCAGGCTCGGCGTGGGGTTGTGCTGAATGATAAAATTTTGGAAATCGGCCACCCACACCGCGCCATCGGGGCCCACCTCGGCATGCACGGGGCTGTTCCATTCGTCGCTGCTGGCGTAGATGTTCATGAAGTCCAGCGCCTTCCAGCCTGCGCCATCCGGCTGCACGTCAAAGACAGACACCACCTTCATCGTCGGTTCGCACACCATCGCCTTGCCCTGAAAGCGTTTGGGCAGATTGCCGCTATCAATAAAATTGCTGCCGGCTGCTGCGGTATAGCCGCCAAAGACATCCACCTGGCGGAAGTTCGGCGTGATGGTGTGGCACATGTCCACCACATTGATCTTCTTGGCCGTCATGCCGCGCGAGCCTTCGGGATAAGCCGTGGAGGGAATGCCGCCGAAGAAAATCGGTGCGCCGTTGGCCGTGCCGCCAAACTGATCTCCCGCAGCGTTCATGCTGTGGGCCCAGGCGTTGTTGGTAAACTGATGCAGGAATTCGATGGCGCTGCCGTCCGCCTTGAAGCGATACGTGCCCATGGCAAACTGGTGCTTCTTCCCGCCCACGTAGCCTTCGATGCCGCTGTAGCCCACGCAGCCGTAGAGCCAGTTGTCGAATCCGTAGTGCAGATTGCTGGCCTGCGCATGCGTGTCGCGGATGCCCCAGCAGTCGATCACTGTTTCGCGCACGTCGGCCTTGTCATCGCCATTGGTGTCCTTGAGAAAGATGAACTTTGGCGGCTGGCTCACGATGATGCCACCGCGTGCGAAGACGATGCCTGTGGGCAGATTGAGCTTGTCGGCAAAGACGGTGAACTTGTCCGCCTTGCCATCACCATCGGTGTCCTCGCAGATCTTGATGGTGTCCTGGCCTTCGCCGCTGTCGGTCACGCCATGCGGGTAGTCACGTGTCTCCACCACCCAGCAGCGGCCGCGCTCATCCCACGCAAAGGCGATCGGTTTGGCGATGTCCGGCTCGCTGGCAAAGAGCTTCAGCTCGCAGTCGGCGGGCACCTGGGTGCGCTCCATGCTGGCCTTCACGCTCATGGGCAGCTGCAGTGTCAGCGGCTCCGGGCGCTTCTCGTAATTGGCCACTTGCGGGTGCTTCTTGCGCTCCTCGGGGCTGCGCTGTTTCAGAAAGGCCTCGTAGCCGGCTTTGCGCTCGGCGCTGAGTTTGGAAAGGATCGCGTCTTTGCTCAGGTCGCTGCCCGGCTTCACCACCAGGTCATAGTCTCCGGCATTCGGTTCCTCTTTGGCGTAGTCAAACCAGATGGCATCGCGCCCGAGATCGCGCATGGCCTCATGCAGCGGCCCCACGGCGGACTGCTCTTTTCCTTCGGTGTCCAGATACAGCACGCGCACAGGCCCGGCGGGGGCGGCATGGGCGAAAACGGCGGCGGCAAAAACAAGCAGGATGGCTTTCATGGTCGGTGAGGTTGATTCTCACTCGAAACAACGCCTCATGACCAGCCTGATGTGCGGACAACTTTTGGGTGCAATCGGACACGAACTCACATGCCCACCTGCCTCCGAGCCACCCCGTCGCTGTTTGGAGTGCGGCTGCGTAACGCAGAATGAGTGAAGCTGCCGCTTTCGCAGGCAGGATGGCATGTGACATCCCTGGAGATGCGCGCAGGCGGCCGCTCTGTGGTTCTCGAAAGCCAGTTGGTTCTCGTTTACCATGAGACGCCCGAAGGCGGTGGCTGCGCTCGCACCTCACTCCGCGAGCCTTCCCAAATTCATCCGCCTCCCCTCTACTTCGCGAAGATCTTCTTCAGCCACGCATCCACCACCGGAGTGGCGGGGTAGGCGGGGTCTCCCATGCGGCGGTTGATTTCGGCATGGCCCATGAGGCCGTGACCTTCGAAACCTTTCACCTCCGCAGGCGTGTCGGCTTTGCGCAGGGCTTCGCCGAGGGCGATGGACTGGGCGGTGCCGTCCACGCGCTGGACATGCAGGATGAGGAAGGCGGGGGCATTGGGCGCAGCAGCCTGCTTGGTGGGTGAAAGCTTCGCCTGGCGCTCGGGCTCGGTGCCAAAGGCCTGCAGATAGGTGTCATGCATGAAGTCACCACCTTCGGCGATCTGCCGGGCCACATCATAGGCCGCGCCATCCAGCGGGATGATGCCACGCACGGCCTTGGGGCCCAGATCGGCCTTCTGCAGGTAGCTCATGTCCGTGCCCACCAGCGCCACCAGATGCGCCCCGGCGCTGTGCCCCATGAGAACCACGCGCTTGCCGTCAAAGCCGAGCTGCTCGGCGCGGCGGATCAGGAAGGAGACGGCGTGGGCCACGTCGCTGGCCTGCTCCTCCACAGTGCAGGAGGGTACGAGGCGGTAATTGAGCGAGGCAAAGGCGTAGCCCTGCTCGAGGTAGTGCACGCTTTTTTCACCGGCAGCCAGGCCTTTGTCTCCGCGCTTCCAGCCACCGCCGTGCACGTAGATGACCAGCGGAGAGCCCGGCGTGGTGGGCCGCCAGTAGTCGAGATTTTGCATCGAGTCACTGCCGTAGCTCAGCTCTTCCTTGCCGGGGGCCTGCTGCGCGGAGCCTGTGCCGGACTGCCTGCGGTTGGCGATGAGATCACGCAGCCTGCCGCCGAGCTGGGCGGAGGCCGGAGTGACGCTGAGAAGGGCGAGGAGATAAAGGAGGGGGCGGATCATGGCGTGCGGGTGGGGTTGGGAGGTGGTCATTGACTGAAATGCCGCACGGGGCGAGTGGTTACACAAAATTGTGAGACGCTGCAGCCTGCACATCAAGCGTTCTCTTTTTCCCCCACCCCCAACCGCATGTCATTGTCCAATCCCTGGTTCATCGCCGCCGTCGTCGGCGTGCTCGGCGTCTTTCATCTGGAGATCGTGGCCACGTTTCTGAATCTGGCGCAGTTCCGCCACGCGCTGCCTGCCCGGCTGCGGGAGATCTTTTCCGAGGAGACGGTGCAGAAGGCGGGCGAGTATGCCGGCAAGTCCTCGCACCTGGATGTGCTGCGCAGCACGGCGTCCGTGGCCGTGCTGGTGTGCTTCTGGTGGGGCGGCGGCTTTGACTGGCTGCAGCGCTGGAGCGCCGGCTGGGGCTGGAGCGCGGTGTACACAGGCGTGGGCGTGATCGGTGTGCTGCTGCTGGCGCAGAATCTCCTCTCCCTGCCCTTTGATGCGTGGGACACCTTTAAAATCGAGGCCGAGTATGGCTTTAACCGCACCACGGTGGGCACCTTCATCGGCGACCGCGTGAAGGGCCTGCTGCTGACCGCGCTGCTGGGCGGGCCGCTGCTGGGGCTGATCCTGTGGTTTTTCCAGACGCAGGTCCACGCCGTGCTCTACACCTGGCTGACGGTGGCGGGCTTCAGCATCGTGATGGCATGGCTCTCTCCCCGGCTGCTGATGCCGCTGTTTCTGAAGTTCAAGCCGCTGGATGACGGCCCGCTGCGCGAGGGGCTGCTGGCGCTGGCAGCGCGGCTGAAGTTTCCCGTGGTGGACATCTCGGTGGTGGACGGCTCCCGCCGCTCCAGCAAGGCAAATGCGTTCCTCAGCGGCTTTGGCAAAAACAAGCGGATCGCGCTCTTTGACACACTGATCGAGAAACACTCGCAGGCGGAGCTGGAGGCCATCCTGGCGCATGAGATAGGCCACCACAAATGCCGCCACGTGCCGCAGCAGCTCATCCTGGGGCTGCTGGAGAGCGGGCTCATGTTTTACCTGCTGCATGCGGCGCTGCAGTCGCCGGAGTTTTTCCGCGCCTTTGGCATCACCGGGCAGCCGCTGGGCCTGGGGCTGGTGCTTTTCAGCATCCTCTACCAGCCCGCCAGCCTGCTGCTGGGGCTGCTGAGCAGCGCGCTGAGCCGCCGGCATGAGTTTCAGGCAGACGCCTATGCCCGCACCGCGTGCGGCAGCGCACCGCTGATGGACGGGCTGAAAAAGCTCTCTCTGGACCACCTCACGCACCCCAATCCCCACCCGCTCACGGTGTGGCTGCACTACTCGCACCCGCCCATCGGGCAGCGGCTGGCGGCGCTGGAGGGCTGAGTCGCTTATTCACAGTGTTTTTTCGCATCCGTGATAAATGCCCTCCCTCAGGGGCGTAGCATGAATTAACCCCTTCAGCCTACCTTTATGAAAAGCCCCTTGCGAGCTTCTCTCTTCACACTCGCCGTTTCCACCAGCCTTTTTGCGGCCGACCCCGCAGCGCCCGCCCCTGCCCCGGCTGTGGCGGCAGCCCCTGCACCCGCACCGGCTCCTGCGGCACCCGCTGCTGCTCCTGCACCAGCGCCAGCTCCGGCCGTCGCCGCGCTGGACTTTGTGCGTGATGTGCAGCCCATCCTGGAGGCCAAGTGCCTGGAATGCCACAACCCCGGCAAGATCAAAGGCAAGCTGCTGATGGACTCCCTGGCCGCGCTGCTCAAAGGCGGCTCCACCGGCCCGGCCCTCGTGGCTGGCAAGCCCGATGAGAGCGAGATGATCAAGCGCCTCGTGCTGCCAAAGGACCATGACGACATCATGCCTCCCAAGGGCGGACCGCTGGCCGCGAATGAGATCGACGTGCTCAAGCGCTGGGTGGCCGCAGGCGCACCCTGGCCGCAGAACCTCACCCTGCAGTACAAGACGCCCGAACAGCGCCAGGCCCTGGCCGAACTGAGCAAGAAGCTGCCCACGCTGAAGAACCTGCAGATTCTGCCGGACAAGTACTCCCTGGAAACCAAGCGCGACTACCACCGTGTGGTCGTGCTGGCCACCTTTCAGGATGCCACCACCAAGGACGTGACCGGCATGTGCGATCTCAAAGTGGCCGACCCCAAAGTGGCCACGCTCGAAGACCTGACGCTGAAACCCGTGGCCGATGCTGGCAGCACGGAGATCATCGCCACCATCGGCGGACAGACGGTGAAGGCTCCGGTGGACGTGAAGAACGGCACCAAGGACCGCGCCATCTCCTTCCGCCTGGACTGCATGCCCGTGCTGATGCGCGGCGGCTGCAACCAGGGCGGCTGCCACGGCGCTGCCCGTGGCAAGGACGGCTTCCGCACCTCTCTCTTTGGCATGGACCCCGCTGGCGACTACATCCGCATCACCCGCGAGATGCCCGGCCGCCGCATCAATCTGGCCATCCCGGAGGAGAGCGCGCTGATCGAGAAAGCCGTGGGCGCCGTGCCGCACTCCGGCAACCAGTGCTTTGAACCCGACTCCGTGTACAACAAGATCCTGCTGGAGTGGATCGCCGCAGGCGCTGTGGATGACAAAGCCGATGTGGCCAAGGTCACGGGCATCGAGGTGTATCCCAGCCAGATCGTGCTGGAAGGCAAGAACTCCACGCAGCAGATCACCGTGCGTGCCACCTACTCCGACGGCACTGACCGCGACGTGACGAACATGGCGCTGTTCATGTCCAACAACGACCCCACGGCCACCATCAGCAAGAGCGGCCTCGTGACCTCCGGCGACCGTGGCGCGGCCTTCATGCTGGCCCGCTTTGATGTGTACTCCGTCACCGCCCAGGTGCTGGTCATCCCGGCCCAGCTCAAGTATGAGCGGCCCAAGCTGGCTGAGACGAACTACATCGACACGCTGGTGGACGAAAACCTCCACAAGCTGCGCATCCTGCCCTCCCCCGTGTGCTCGGACGAGGAGTTTGTGCGCCGCGCCTACATCGACATCGCCGGTGTGTACCCAGAGTCCAAGGACATGCGCGCCTTCATCACCGACACCAATCCGAACAAGCGCGCCGCGCTGGTGGACGTCCTGCTGGAGCGCAAGGAATTCACCGAGCTGTGGGTCATGAAGTGGGCCGAGTTGCTGCAGATCCGCTCCGGAATCGCCGGCAACAACAACCAGCCGCCCTTCTACAAGAACGCGCTGCTCTACTACAACTGGCTCTCCGAGCGCATCGGCAAGAACATCCCCATCAACGAGATCGTGCAGGAGCTGCTCTCCTCCTCCGGCGGCACCGTTTCCAATCCCGCCGTGAACTTCTACCAGACCGAGCTGGACCAGCTCAAGCTGACGGAAAACGTGGCCCAGGTGTTCATGGGCATGCGCATCCAGTGCGCGCAGTGCCACAACCACCCCTTTGACCGCTGGACGATGGATGACTACTACGGCTTCAAGGCCTTCTTCTCCCAGATCGGCCGCAAGCCCACGGACGACCCGGCGGAAGTCATCATCTACAACAGCAAGGGCGGTGAATCGAAGCACTTCCTCACCCAGGCGGTGATGAAGCCCAAGTTCCTCGGCGGAGACATCCCGGAAATGAAGCCCGGCGAAGACCGCCGCAAGGTGCTGGCCGAGTGGATGGCCTCCCCGCGCAATCCCTTCTTTGCACGCAACATCGCTAACATCATCTGGGCGCACTTCAACGGCGTCGGTGTGGTGGAGCCCGTGGACGATGTGCGTGTGTCCAACCCGCCCTCCAACCCCGCGCTGATCGCCGCGCTGGCCGAGCACCTGACGGAGTACAAGTACGACATGCGCAAGTTTGTGCGGGACATCTGCACCTCCCAGACCTACCAGCGCAGCACCAAGGTCAACGAGACCAATGCCGGGGACAAACGCAACTTCTCCCACGCCCAGGTCCGCCGCGTGCGCGCCGAGGTGCTGCTGGACGCCATCTCCCAGATCACCGACACGCCGAACAAGTTCCAGGGCCTGCCGCTGGGCGCACGTGCCGTGCAGATCGCCGACGGTGCGGTGACGAACTACTTCCTCACCACCTTTGGCCGCGCCAAGCGTGAATCCGTCTGCTCCTGCGAAGTGAAGATGGAGCCCACCCTCTCCCAGGCGCTGCACCTCATGAACGGCGACGCCGTGAACGACCGCATCAAGCAGGGCCGCGTGGTGGCCAACATGATCAAGGACAAGAAGACCGACCGCGAGATCGTGGAAGACCTCTTCCTGCGCGTCTTTGGCCGCATGCCTCTTGAGAAAGAATGGACCAACGTGCAGCAGGCCATCGCCGACGATCCCAACGGCCGCCAGACCGTGCTGGAAGACCTCTTCTGGGCCCTGCTGAACTCGAAGGAGTTCTACTTCAACCATTGATCCTCCGGCGGCCCGTTCCCCTCTGAGGAACCGGCCTGAAAGCCTCTCCCCCAAACGGGCGGTTTGAGCCATGTGCTCAGCCGCCCGTTTTGTTTTGCTTTTTTCCGCAGGGCCGGGGAAAAAGCTGCGTTTATCTGCTCTCTCATTCCATCCACCACTCCGACCATGAAACGCATCGCCGCCCTCTGCCTCGCCCTCGCCACTCTCCCACTGCACTCCGAGGACTGGCAGCCGGAGGCGGGCTTCACCTCCCTCTTCAATGGCAAGGACCTCACCGGCTGGTGCTTCCGCGAGAAGACCAAGAAGGACGATCCCAACCCCGGCGCCATCACCGCCAAGCACGATGGCAAGACCGAGGCCGCCGATGCGGGCAGGTACATCGTGAAAGACGGCGTGATCGCCGTCACCTTCCCCACCGAGATGGACAAGCTCACCGGCCAGCTCTACACCGTGGCCGAGTTCCCCAAGAACTTCGTGCTCAAGCTCGAATTCCGCGCCAGCGTGAACGCCGACAGCGGCGTCTTCATCCGCAAGCCCCAGCTCCAGTGCCGCGACTACCTCGTGGCCGGTCCGTATAAAGAACTGAAAGCCTACAAGCCCCAGGAGTGGAACCAGATCGAAGTCACCGTGAAAGACGGCGTGGCCCACTGCACCTGCAACGGCGAAGTCCTCGAAGCCGCCCTCAAACTCCCCGCCACCGGCCCCATCGGCCTGGAGGGAGATCGTGGCGTGATGGAGTATCGGCACATCCAGATCAAGGAAGTGCCGTGAGGTGCTGAAACGTAAACCGAACTTCCGAGATCGGTTCATGCGCGGAGAGAACGGATATGGAAGTCACGGCCTGGGCATGTGCCCTCATGCAGGCCCCTCACCCGGCCTCTCCCCGTAGATGTCTGTCTGCTAACCAGCTCTCGACGGGGAGAGGAGAACGGCGCAGGAATTCTCAGTTCGTTTTGAGAGCACCCGAAAGCGAATCCCCTCTCCCCGCCCAAGACGCAAGTCCTCCACAACTTCTTCGGGGAGAGGCCGGGTGAGGGGGGGAGGAAGAAGTTCCGCTGCTGGAAACAAGTTCTCCAGCCAAGTTTCATCCTGCACATTGGTCCATGAGTTTGCCTTTTCCCGAACTGCAGTTTCTCGACAACGGTAACCCGGCTTCGATAGAAGAGCTGGATCAGTTTGAGAAATGCCACGGCCTTTCACTGCCTGCGGAGCTCAGATCATGGCTGGCCCAGCACAGCGGCGCGATGCTGGGCTTGGAGAATTATTTCCTGCCCATGGAAAAGATCAGCGGCCTGCCATGCAGCGTAGCGGCAATATACACCTGCTCACTGGAGGAAATGACGGAAGAGCTGGAACTGCTGGAGCCTGCATTTCCACCCAATCATGTCCTATTTGGACATGACGGTGATGGAAACTACCTGCTCTTGTCCCCCGATGGCGGAATTCATTTCTGGGACCACAACTGCCGGATAGACACTGCACACCATGATGCGACCGACGAATGTACGCTGAAGATCGCAAACTCCCTGCCTGCATTTCTCTCGATGCTCGGACCGGGTCCGCTGACGGAAGAGGACTGATGCGAGCTTATCAGAGAGAAGGGCAACCGTGAGAGTGATCGTCGTATTCAGGATGCTCGATGTTAATACCACCAGCAGTTGAAAAGGAGTCTTGATGCCATCTTAAGGTGGTGATCATCACCTCCACGTCTCCCAGCCTTTCCACATTCCAAGGACGGCGCACCTTTTTCAGCGCCTGCGATACCACAGACCCGAAACTTCGGCCCCGGCACAGCGGTGCCCTACCAGCCCCTTGGCACGCGCTACTCTGGATGGTAGGGATGCG
>DDFC01000034.1 GCA_002336895.1 Verrucomicrobiaceae bacterium UBA1938
AGGCTATTATACAAGTCTCAATAAGGTGGTGATCATCACCTCCACGTCTCCCAGGCTTTCCACATTCCAAGGACGGCGCACCTTTTTCAGCGCCTGCGATACCACAGACCCGAAAATGCGGCCCCGGCACAGCGGTGCCCTACCAGCCCCTTGGCACGCGCTACTCTGGATGGTAGGGATGCGCTGTGCGCGTCCCTGGAATCCTTTGTTCCCAAGCAGCCTGCCACCTTATCGCGATCCCCCATTCCAAAAGCCCCGCCTCCCGGCGGTCTGCAGCGGTGAGGCTTTGCCGACTCAGAGTCAGACCTGTTTTCAACAGATTGTGGTATGAAACCTCTCCGGGCATCGGTCGTCGTGCTGCCCTTCCACCGCCTCGTTGGGCAGGTGGCTGAGCCTGCGCTGCACGCCCTTGATGGCCTTGCGGAAGTCTCTTCGGCCTCACGGGCTTGCGGGCACCACCACTCGCAGGCGCACAAAGCGTCGTCGCGTGCTCTCGGGCACGGCGATGTCCACGCTCACGCTCTCGGCCGTGCCTAGATCGGCCTGCACGGCGGGTGGGCCCACGCCGGCGCTGCTCCAGGTGCTCAGGTCGTCGCTCCACTCCACCACGGAGGTCACGAGGCTGCCGCCCTTGCGGCGTGGGTAGGAAAATCTGAGCACACTGCCCTGCAGCGTCGTGGCAGTGGTGGCGGTGCTGCGCTGCGTGGGGGAGGTGCCCAGGCAGTACTCCAGCGCATTGGGCAGTCCGTCGCCGTCGTCATCCGCCGCCAGGGTGGAGGCGCTGAGGCCGTTGTCGCTCATCCAGGAGATCACCTCATTCACCACCACCAGCAGGCCGGGGCCGGTGATCAGCGCGCTCTCATGCTGCGCGCCGGAGCCGATGCCGCCCCACGTGCCGCTCAGGTGCTGCACACCCGCCAGCGTCAGGGCGCGCACGGTGTCGGTGCCGGAAAAGGCCAGGTGCAGCACCGCCCCGGCGCTCACAGAGACCTGCCCGCTGTCTGCCAGGCGCGCGGAGCCGAGGCTCAGCGTGCCTGCCGCCACGACGGTGTTTCCAGTGTGGCCAAAGGCACCCGCCAGGCTCAGGCTGCCCGCGCCTGTCTTGGTCAGTGTGCCGCTGCCGCTCAGCTCCGCCACGGTGGATACGGTAAAGCCATTGGTGTCGATGATGAGTCCACCGGCCTGGATCTCCGCCGAGCCGGTGGTAAAGCCATTCAGCAGCACGCTGGTGTCTGCCAGCGCCCGCAGCGTGGCGCCATTGAAGACGATGCCGCTGGTCACCGACCACCGCGCGATCTCTCCGGTGGTCAGCGTGCCGCCATTCAGCACGGCGTTGGCGCTGCCGCCATCGTGCCCCAGGATCACCGCCTGGGTGGTCACCGTGCCGCCTGCCAGCACGAAATTCCCGCTGCCTGTGCTGGCCACCACCATGCCCGCCTCCGGCGTGCTCAGCACCCCGCCCGCAGTCACCGCCAGCGTGCCACCCAGGACGAAGGTGGCGCCGCTGAAGCTGCTGCTGCCGCTGAGCGTCTGCGTGCCGGTGCCGGTCTTGGCCAGTGCACCTGTGCCGGAGAGGCTGCCGCTGAATTCGCCAGAGCCATCTCCCGCGCCCACGGTGAAGGTGCAGCCTGCGCCGATGGCCACCGCGCCCGCGCCAGAGAGCGCACCCACCGTCTGCGAGGCACCGCCCAGCCACAGCGTGGCGCCACTGGCCACGGCCACGCCCGCATTCGGGCTCAGCACATTCACCGCGTCTGCAGAGAGCACCCCCTGCGTGATGACCAGCGCGCCGCTGAAGCTGCTGCCGCCCCACAGCCAGTGCATGGGCTCCGGCCCGCTTTTTTCAAAGGTGCCCGTGCCGGTGATGTTTCCCGCCCAGTTGTTCGTCACCGCCGCCACGTTCTTCAGCCGCGCCCCGCCCAGCATCACCGTGCTGGAGTCAAACTGGCCGGTGCCCGCATTGTACGAGTCCAGATTCGTCACCGTCTGGTCATGGCCGTTGAGATCCAGCGTGGCACTGCCGTTTACAAACACCGCCGAGCAGGTGGCCAGCGCATCATTCACCCCCAGGCGCAGCGTGCCGGCGGAGAGCGTCGTCGGGCCGGTGTGGCTGGTTGCGGCATTCAGCGTCAGCGCGGCGCTGCCGGTTTTGACAAAGCCGCCCGTGCCCGTGAGCACCGTGTTCATCGTGGCATCCGTCGTTAAGTTATACGTAGCCGTACCGGCACCCATGGCCAGCGTGCCGTCTCCGGTGCTGGCGGGAAAGGTGTGGGCATAGCCGCCCAGGTCCAGCGTGGCCCCGGCGGAGAGCGTCACCACACTGGCCGCAGGCAGGGTAGGGGCCGCCGCCAGGCGCAGCGTGCCGGCGGAGATGCTGGTGGGCCCGGTGTAGGTGTTGGTGCCGTAGAGCGTCAGCGTGCCCGCGCCGCTCTTGGTCAGCGCACTGGCCGCCGTGCCGTTCACGATCTGCCCGCGGAAGTCGCTGCTGCCAGCCCCCGCCACATTCAGCGCCGCCACCGCGCTGCCGCTGTTGGTGATCAGCCCGCCCGTGCTCACCGAATTGATCGTGCCCGCCGTGGCACCGATGCCGCGCAGGTCCAGCGTGCCGCCCGGGCTGCCAAAGCTGCTGTCAAAAATCAGCGCCGTCTGGCTGGTGATGGCATCCGCGGAGTAGGAGAGCAGCCGCGCCGTGTTGCGCAGGTAGATCGTGCCGCCATTGATCGTGCCCGTGCCACGCGCCACCAGCACCGTGGTGTTCTGAAACTTCAGCGTGCCCTGCGTCACCGCATCTGCTGCATTGGGAATGATGACCCCGCCGCTGGCGAAAGTGACCTCGTCTGTCGGGGCGGTGAGCAGGAGCTTGTTAAACTGAACGCCCGGGCTGGAGGAAGAGTTGAAGGTGAAGCCCGAGGCGTTGAGCTGCAGATTGTTCGCCGTCACGTTGTCCAGGATCACCGTGCGCGCTGGGCCGTTCCAGATGGCGTTGAGTCCATTCCGCCACGTGGTGGCATCGCCGGTCCAGGTGCCGCTGCTGGTGCTCCAGTTGTTGGTGCTGCTGGTGGCCGTGACCGTGCCTGTCGTGGGGGCGGCGGGCACTTCCGTGATGGTGCTGCCATCGATGCGGAAGATGAAGAGGCCGGACACAGCCGGAGTCGTGTTGCTCAGCGTGGGCAGGGTGGTGAGATCAGCTGTGCCTGCGAGCGGATGATTATAATACGCCACCCTGTCCCCGCCATCGAGTCCCATGCCGGGATATCCGGGGCCGGAGGCATCTCCCTTCAGCCAGTTGATCCCATTCTCCGGGTAGATAAACATCACGTAGCTCTGCAGGCCGTTGGAGGCCACCACCGCCTGAAAGGTGTTCAGCTTGTCCACCTTGCTGGCATAGTAGCCCACGTGGTCCCATGTGGCGATGAAGGCATACGTGGCCTGAAACCCCGCCGCCGTAGGCACGCTGGAGGTGATCTGCGTGCTGATCTGCGCCAGATCTCCCGCATCCTGCTCCAGGCGGTACCATACCGTGCCGCCGCCCGTGCCGCGCGTATCCACATCGCACCACAGCGGGGCAATGATCGGCGTAGACGAATAGGGAAAGAGGATGGGTGTATATGCGGGGATGGCCTGGCCAAACGAGAGGCAGCCGTTGTTGTTAACGTAGATGCTGGTGTAGCTCTTGCCGGCAAAGTTCAGCAGCGGCGTGCTGCCCCCCGGCCCCAGGTTCTGCCAGGAGACGTTCACAGAGGCGTCATCCGCCTTTCCCATCGCCGTGTCACCTGCCGCCGTCCCGTAGGGGATCAGGTCCGCCGCTCGTGCTGTGGCACCCAGCAGGCAGGCCAGCAGCATGCCACGCACGAGGCGCGTGGAGTGAAAGGCGGAGAGCAGGGCATGAAAAGGGCGGGGGCAGGGCATGAGAGGAGGAGTGCGCCACAGTAGGAGCCGCCCTGCTGCGCTAAACCCCCCTTTGGTGGGGTGTTTTCCAGGCCACGCCTGCATAGGCGTATTGCCACCCGGGGCAGAGTTTGCTATACCCAAAATCCACGCCTCCCTTTGAACTCCCACCCGCCACCTCTTTCCTCGCATTCTTGGAGCCGCCTGGAGTCCGTGCTGCGTCCCCCGCGCCATCGATGCCGTCAAGGCGCTCGTCCCCGGGGAGTTCATCACCTACTCCAAAGCGCACGCCACCGGCGCCTTTGACATCGTTTTCTCAGACGATAACGCGCCCTCTCTGGACGTGCTCATGAACTACATGCAGGTCAAGAACCGCTACGACCTCTGGAAGTCCGACCTCTCCGTGCGCGGTGGCGGCGTGCTCTTTCTGCGCGACTTCTTCAGCCGCCGCCAGTTCCGCGACCTGGACATCTACGCCACCACCTACCGCCCCGCCGGGCTGGACAACCACTGCGCCATCCCCCTCTGCGCCGACGAAACCAGCGGCGGCAGCCTCTTCGCCATCCCCCTCTGCGCCGACGAAACCAGCGGCGGCAGCCTCTTTCTCAGCGTGCAGCGCCAGGGCGTGGACTTCACCGAAGAGGAGCGCTCTGTGCTCACCCTGCTCCTCCCGCACCTGCGCAATGCGCGTGCGCTCGGCCGTGCCCGCAGCCAGGCTGGCGAGCCGCACATCACCCACTTCAGCGGCCTGGGCCTCAGCCCCCGGGAGATGGAGGTCTTTTACTGGATCGTGGAAGGAAAGCGCAATCCAGAGATCGCCACCATCCTCAAGGTGCGCATCGACACCGTAAAAGGCCATGTGGAGAGCATCTTCCACAAGCTGCGCGTGGAAAACCGCCATGCCGCCATCCGCCTGGGTCTCCAGTGCGTGCTTCAGGCCCAGGCCGACGAGCTGCTGCCCCACCGCCGCCGCAAAGGCACCTTCTTCCTCAGCCCGCAGTGAGGGTGGGGGAGTAGATGCTGGCACAAGCACGAGGGCGAATTTGGAAGCGAAGCCAATTTGGAACCGTAGCGAAGCGGAGATAGACAGCCGCAGGCTGCCCCGAAGGGGTGAGCGCAGCGAATCAATGCGGTTGCGCAGATGCGAGGCGCAAGCCTGCATCGGAGCCACCGCTTTCGAGCGTCTCGTGGCGTGCGTGTGCTCCCCGGCCTGCGAGCGTCCCACCCCTCCCGAGAGCCTCTGCCTTCGAAAACTTCCAGGCACTCGCACTCTCATCCAGCCTTCGGAAAGCGGTAGCTGCGGTCGTTCCTCCCTCCGCGACCGCAGTCCATATCCTGCTGCGAAAGCACGAGGGCAAATTTGGAGTGCGGTCGCGAAGATGCACGGCGCAGGCGTGCATCGGAGCTACCGCTTTCGAGCGTCTCGTGGCGTGCGTGGGGCTCCCCGGCCTGCGAGCGTCCCACCACTCCCGAGAGCCCCTGCCTCTCATGGCTCCAAGAAATTCGCCAACCGTCCCGCCCACGCAAAGCGGTAGCTGCGGTCGTTCCTCCCTCCGCGACCGCACTCCAAATAAGCCAGCGCGCTGCCAAGCGCACATGCTGCTCACTTCCGCAGCCAGCGTGGGATGAGAAGGATGATGGCCAAGCTGGCGGCGATGCCGAGGATGAGCGCGGCTTTGGGATTGCTGGCAGCAGGCGCGGCGGTGGTGGTGCCGGAAGAGGAATGGTCGGGAATGATGGCGACGACTTCGGGCACTGCAGCTGCTTTGACGGGGGCTGCTGGCGCAGGGGCGGGCGTGGGCGCGGTGGCAGGAGCTGCGGTGGCGGCGGGGCTGAGCTTGATGTCGGCGGTGACAGCGGCGGCCATGGCGGGCGCGGGTTGGGCAGCTGGAGCGGCCTCTGCCGAGGCGGGAGCGGTGGAGGCTTTGGCGAGGGCTTTTTCCCAGTCGATATTGAGGAGGATATCCCAGCCGGGGCTTTCGTTTTTGAGGCGGCAGCCGCAGCGGCCCACCAGGAACATGCAGGCGTCCTCCAGCGAGGCGTCGTCGAGGATGCTCAGGGGCCAGGCGCCGAGCACGCGGCCACGGCCAAACACCGCGCCGGCAAAGCTGGTGGTGGCGGGATCAAAGGCGGTCTTGGGTCCGGCGATCATGCGCAGCAGCAGGGTCTCGGCGGGGTCGTCGCGCCGCAGGCGGAGGGTGGTGAATTTCAGCTTCAAGGCCGGGCCGGGGCCGAGCTGGCTGTCGGGGTCGTTTGGGTCCTGGATGGGCAGTGAGGCGACTTGTTCGAGGAATTTGAGCCGCTTCTCCACGCGCTCGGCTTCGGCGGTGTCCAGCGGCGAACCGCTGTCGGCGATGACCCAGATGATGGAGTCTCCGGCGAGGATCTGCTGCACGAGCTTTTGCCGTGCGGGAGAGTCCAGCACGGCGGCGAGGCTGGCGGCGTCCAGCTTGCCGGACCAGACCTGCTTTTCGCCATCGCCCCGGGAGTAGCGCAGCACGGTGTCCTGCTGCGCGGGGTCCTTGGAGGTGGAGAAGTCGAGGTTGGCCTTGCCATTGGCACGCAGGGGGCGCAGCAGGTCCTGCACCTCGGGTGTCTGCGAGACGGCGGCAGGCATGACGAGGTGGAATTTGTCGGCCTCCCAGCGGTCCAGCGCAAAGCGGAACACCGGGATGGTGCAGGCGCAGGCGGCGCTGGTGCCGAGAGCGATGAGGAGGGAAACGAGGCGCATGGGGGGGGGGACGAATGACGAATGAGTAAGCCCGAATGACTAGATAATGACGAGGGTCAAATGACGAATGATGGGCGTGTGGCGCGTGATTGTAGGATGGGTGTGGCGCAAGCCCGCCCGTCCATCAGCGCGCTGCAAACACCACGGCGTACGGACGTCCTGGTGGTCGGGCGGTTTGGCGGAGGGGGTTGCATGTGGCTAAGAAATCGGCATGCGCCAAACACACCCAACCTACGTTCCGGAGAGCGCGTCGGCATTCGGCATTATTTCGTCATTCGGATTTACTCATTAGTCATTTGCCGCTCCCTCACTTCCCAAAGCACTGCACCCTTCCATCCATGGTGCTCACAAAGACGCAGCCCTGGGCGACGGTGATGCCGTCCCACACAGGCGGGCTGGTGAGTTCCAGGCCGGTGCTTTGCTCGCCGGTTTCGGTGTTCACGGCCCACATCTTGGCGCCGCGTTTGCCGTCCAGGGCTTCGTCCTGCTCTTTGAGCTCCTGCAGGATGGCGGGGTCCTTGGCGGCGAGGCGCTCAAAGGCGTACTCTTCGTCGATCATGTCGGGCGCGCCGCTGACGAGCACGGTCTTGCCGGCCAGCGCCATGCTGCGGGCCACGATGGGCACAAAGCGGTCCCAGGTGTGCTTCACAAAGCTGCCGCTGTTTTTGCCACCCTTGCCGCCACCTGCGGCATCGCCTTTGAACCAGAGCGCGCCGCCCACCTTGCCCTTGCCAGACTCCACGCCTGCGCCCACGCCGTGGACTTCATTGCCGGAGCTGTCGCGGGAGTCGCCGTTGTCAAAGTTGCACACCAGCACGGCGTCGGCGGGTTTGGTGTCCGGCTCTTCAAAGCGGCGCTGCACCTCGGCGGCGGTGAGGGCCTTGTGGTAGATGGCCAGCTGATCCAGCAGACCGCTGTAGGCTCCGGCGCTCTCCTCGGCCACGCCGCTGCCATTGCCCACGATGAGCGGGTTGGCGGGCTTGGCGGAGATGAGGTTTCCGGCGGTGCCTTCGGCCACCAGCTTGCCGTCGATGTAGAGGCTCATCTTCTTGTCTGCCGCCAGCACGCCTGCGATGTGGTGCCAGCCTTCGCCAAAGGCCTCGGCGGAAACGATGGTGCTGACCTTGCTGTCGTCGCGGATGTGGAACTGCGGCTTGCGATCATGGAAATCGAGCCCCACACCGAGGCGCGGGCCGCCGTGATTGATGATCGTGCCGCTGGGCTTGTCTGGCAGCACCCAGGCTTCCACGGTGATGGCGGTCTCCTTAGGATCAAGCGCAGGCACATCGGGGAACTGCACGCTGCCGGGCAGCGGCGCGCCCTTGGCCTTGGCTCCGCCTTTGGCATTGCCCTTGGCTTCGCCGCCTTTGCCCTTGCCCTTCTTGCGGGCTTCGGCCTGGGCTTTGAGAGTTTCGCTGTGGCCCACCTGGGTTTCCTTGGCAGGCTGCACGGCCAGAGGCTTGCCGTCTTTGTCCAGCACCACGCTGTTGCCCTTGCGCTCGGTGGTGGCGCTTTCGGTGTCGTAGGCTTCGTCCGGCGGCTCCTTGGAGGTGGCGTAGAGGGTGTACTCCATGGTGGTGGTCCACTTGTAGTACTGCGCCTCGCGTCCGTAGGAGTACACGTTCTTGTCATCGTGCACCAGGATGCGGCCCGCAGGCGCGTACTTGCCTGCCTGGAAGTAACCGCCGTGGCCACCGGCAAAGCTCTTGCCATAGACCCAGTAGCTGCGGTGGAAATTGGAGTCGTCGAGAAAGCCCATCGGCGCAAAGAGGTGCTTGCCCTCGCCTTTGTGCGCGCCGCCCTGCTTGTCAAAGTCGCCGCTCACAGGGCCGACCTCCACGCGCAGTCCGGCGGGGTCGATCTTCTGGGTGCGGAGGAAGGTCCACTTGCCATCGCTGCTGAGGATGTCGTTCAGCGCCACGGGCATCTGCAGGGTCTTGTGGCGGTCGTTCAAATCGCCGCCGGTTTCGGGGTCGCGGTCGTCGTAGTTCACCTTCACCTTCATCTCGCCGGTCTTGGCGTCGATGCGGTAGAACCACAGGCCGCCATCCAGGAAGCAGGAGTGGCCGGAGACGAAGCTGACGAGCCCGTTTTCCACCAGCACGCTGCCGTGCACGGGCCACACGCTCTCCATCATCTCCCACGCGCCGTGGCTCATCATCACGGGTGCGCCTTGGAACTTCCACACCAGCGCGCCGTCTTTGGCACGCAGGCAGTACACGTTGCCGTCATTGCCACCGACGTACACGCGGCCCTGCCAGTAGGTGGGCGGTGAGTCCATGCGACCACCGGCGATGAAATGCCATGCCTCCTTGCCCGTGGCGGAGTCGATGGCATGCAGCGTGTGCTTGTCCACCTCCGACACAAAGGTGAGCCCCGCAGCCGTGGTGGTGGTGCTGAGCGGTGGCGTGAGCTTGACCTCCCAGGCCATGCCGAGATCCTTCTTCAGATCCTGATTGGAGTAGCCGCTACGCGCATTGTCAGAGCGGTAGGTGGGCCAGTCTTTGGCATCGGCGGGCTTTTCCTCGATGGGCTCGGCATACGCGGGGCCTTTGGTCAGGCGGGCGCTGTCGGCGGTGTGAGGCGGCATGGGGTAGCGCGGGGCGGAGGCCATGGCGGCCATGCCGTCCAGCTTCGCTTCAGGGTAGCAGGCGCAGTTGTGCGGGCCGGCGTAGGTCAGGCCATTGCAGGGCAGCACGCCGTAGAGGCAGGCGCCGCGCACCCAGTGGTTGAGGTCCCAGTGCTGCTTGTCCATGTCCACATACTCGATGCCGGTGCGGGAGGGGATGATGTACTTCTCCGTGGCCTTGGCCATGTAGCAGCGGTGGTGGAACCAGTAGGTGCCCTGCGGCACGTCGGGGTAGAACTGCTTTTTCACCGCACCCGTGAGCGGATCGCGCCCGGTGTACTCGCCGGTCTGATTTCCCTGCGTGGTGCCGGCATTCCATACCAGACCCTGTGCTACAATGACATCCTCCATGCTGCGGTAGCCGCTCTTCTCGTGGGAGGAAGACCACAGCTCCTTGCCGGTGTCCGCGTTGATACCCTTCATCAATCCATCGCCGCCGGCATAGAGGATCACATCGTCATTGAGCACCACACGCGGGGCGAAGTTGAACTCATAGAGCTTGCGGCGTGCCTCGGGCACATCGGCAAAGAGCACCTTGCCCGTCCTCACATCGCGGCTGGTGAGGCCATCGCCATTGTAATAGACCATGCGCTTGTCATCCAGGGCGATCGTGATGGGCCCCACCTTGTCATCGGCTTTCCAGATCGTCTTGCCGCTCTCGGCATCGATGGCCATGAGGTGGCGGGTTTTGCCGTCCCAGTTGAACTCCGTCTCCACGCGCTTCTGGTCGCTCTGCTGCTTCACGGCGAATTCTTCATTGAGACGCCAGGGCTCGGGGTTCACCAGCGCGTAGAGGGTGCCATTGCGGTAGAGCAGCTCCTCAGCGCCCTTGGTCTGCGGGTAGTCGCGCACCACCTCGCCCGTCGCGCCATCGAGGCAGGTGATGGGATCGCTGATGCCGAGGGTGACGTACACTTTGTCGCCGATGGCGGCGAGGCGGCGTGCGAGCTGCGTGGGGCCGGACTTCAGCGGCCAGAGGTGGGTGCTCCACTGCGGGATGGGCTTTTTCCACAAGACGGTGCCGTTAAAAGCATCGCGCGCGATCAGCGCAAACTTGGCCGGCATGAGGATGGAGATGCGGCTGCCCTCGTCCATGATGTAGAAGATGCGGCCCTGGGAGCTGACCTCCGCACTGACGGAGGACATGCGGTCGTGGTGGCGGCTCCAGCGCGGATTTCCCACCCACTGCATGCGGGAGGGCGGGCCGGTGAGCATGTCCTTGGAAGTGGGATTGCCCTTCGAGTCATACGCATAGTGCGTCCATTCATCCATGCCCTTGGGCCAGGGCTTCACGATCTTGTCCCAGCCGCCGCCTTTCTTCCGCACCATGGCCACGCCCAGCGGGGTGAGCACGCGGTCGATCTCCGCCTTGGAAACGGCGGCCGCGTCTTCCAGCACGAGGAGGTTCACGTAATTCTCGATGTAGGGCAGATGCTGGCCCGTCCAGGTGTCCACGGCCACGGGGCCGTATTTGCCGGTCTGGTGGATCGACTCGCGAATGGCGGGCAGCGCCGCTGCATCCTGCGTGAGCCCCTGCACCTGGTAGCGCTCGCTGGCGCGCAGAGCCAGGGTGGTCTTGCCATCGCCACAGCCCACATGGACGACGATCCCGCCCTTGACCCCGGACTGGGAGATCAGATCGGCGGCATCATCCGCACGGAGAGCAGCGGTGGAGAGGAGGAGGCAGGTGAGGAATCGTTTCATGCGGTTGAGGAACAGCGCGTAACGATGCCAGCGGGGCGGATGTTTCCGGGGTTTTTTTGCAGGAACGGAGCGCGGAATTTATTCCGCAGCACTCCGCTGCCCGCAGAGCTCTTATTCTACACTGGCGCTCTCCACACAGAGGACCAACATGTTTACAGCCTGCGAAACCATGCACCACTGGCGCCTGACCGTCTTCAGCACGCTATGTCCGCGCCCCCTTCCATGATGTTTATGACGCCATCGCTCTCAGGTGGGCCTCAGTGCGGCGCTTACTGGTTCGTTCATCAGCCTTTGTGACTCACTTAACGACGTTTCCATCAGATCAGACAAACCCACCTTCTCAAGCATGCTGAGCAGCCATTCGTCACAGCTTGGCATGCTGGACTCCGGGCAAAGGACAACATCCCACACAGCAGGATACAGCTTATGATTGATTTCATTTATCCTCCTGATTGCTTCCCGGGGAATCTCCTCCGCTGCTAGCAGATTCCGCATCTCAATCGAAAGATAATCAAGCATTCTCAAAAAGAACAGACCGCGCAGTTTTGAATCTGATTTAATTGCCTCAAGCATGTTTGTTTTTTCCATGGCCAGCCAAGAAGATGCGATTACTTGCCATCTGATTCCTCGCAAATTCCCAACTGCTTCATGATCGCAGCAGGACACCAAGCAAGAACGTCAGTTGCGTTTACGAAGACTTCAAAATCTCCGTCTCTCGTCGATATGGTATAATCAATCTCGTATGCCTGCTCCAAAGATTCGAGGAACCGCTGGGTTTCCGTTATGAGGGCCGCAGTAAGGGGTTTCGATGATGTAATGTAAACACCAATTCCTCTCGACAAGATTGCGCTATCGCCAACGTGATAATCCGCCTGACCATAAGCATCCGGTTCACCAAACATTTTTAACATGGCTTCCAATCCGCGTTTAGCCGAATGCCATTCCTCATAAAATCCGTCCTCATCTGAATCCTTTCGAATGATCGGGGGATTGAAAGGTTTAGTCGCATGGGCATACGCGTCTCTTTCTGCGATGATTTTAACGGCCATGGGATAACTTCTATGGGAGCAATTGAGAAGTATCATCAGCCTCGATGCGGTCGGCGGTTTCTCGGACGGCACGTTCAAAGTCTTCGCCATCCTCTCCGCTCATGCATCCCGCAGTGGCGCGGATGGCGGCGCGCTGACGGCTGGCACTACCTGCGGAAGGGTGCAGCGCATGGATGTCATGGGAGACCTCCATCAGTTTGGCGGCTGGCAGCTCGCGCGCAATGGACTCACGGATGCTTGTCATAGGCTGAGCCTACATGCCTGCTGCCTTTTTTTCAATCGTGCCGCTCGGCCAGGCAGTTTGCACGCTCGTTCAATGGAGAACACCCCAGGAGTCACACCTTCCACCGTCCGCAGCCACCAGATCTGATGCCCTTGCCTGGGTCTCCACGACCCATTCGTATGAAATCATGCTGTGAACTTTAACCAGAACATAGCCTCCACCTTCGTCGTCTTCATGCAGGCTCATCGCAGGAAAAACGTTTTTGATGGCATCAACAACCCGCTGGGGTGGCGGCCATTGATCAAAATCGATGTTGAAATCAACGTCGTAAAAGCGTGAGAAATAAAATCCCACAGAGACCAGTCTGCGAAAGACGTCTCCATCTGCGTCGTCTGGCCAGGTAACAGCTTGCATGGTGGCGCTATATTTGCTCAACCGCTGTCATGATCAAAGCGTTGACTCATTATTGTTGATGCTCATATCCGCCCCCACCTCCCTTAAGTCATATTCCAGAAAGTATCATTGACACCGCGCCCTTCGTCCCCGCATGATGCGGCCTCTTTTACCCCCGCATGCTTCGCTTTCACCTCCTCGGCTTTCCGGTGCAGATTCATTGGATGTTCTGGTTTAACACCGCGCTGATGGGCGGGGCGCTGGATGCCAACACCCCGGCGGAGCTGCGCGCGCTGCTGGCCTGGGTGGCGGCGGTGCTGGTGTCCATCCTCATCCATGAGCTGGGCCATGCGCTGACGATGCGAAACTTTGGCGACCGCGGCGTGCAGATCGTGCTGTATGCCCTTGGCGGCGTGGCCATGGGCAGCCGCTCGCGCTCGCGCAATCAGTCCCTCATGATCACCGCCGGCGGGCCGGTGCTGCAGATCCTGGCCGGGCTGGCCGTGGGATGGACCATGACGCTCTGGCGCCCGCCCACGCTGTGGCTGCACCAGTTTATGGATGCCTTTACCGTCGTCAGCCTCTTCTGGGCGCTGCTGAATCTGGTGCCCGTGCTGCCACTGGACGGCGGGCGGCTCTGCCAGACCTCCCTGGGTCCCGCTCGGCACAAGGAGACGCTGACGATCAGCCTGGTCTGCGCCGTGGTGCTGGCGGGGCTGTCCTTTGAGCGGGAGCTGTGGCTGGGCCTGCAAAACGGCGTGCTCAATGTGCTGGACATCCACGCGGTGAACCGCATCGGCGGCGGCTTCTTCACCCTCGTCCTGTTTGGCCTGATGGCGATGAACAATTGGCGCCAACTGCGCGAAGAGCCGCAAATTCCGTGGATGAACGCACGTTGAGGGTGCATGGACTGTTTTCGTCCTCGCATGCGCTTTCCCCGATCACTTTTTATCCTTCCTCTGCTGGCCGCAGCCACCTGTGCGAGTGCCGAGACCGCCAAGCCGGAGCTGATCTCCCCGCAGGTGAAGGCCGCCGTGGACAAGGCCGTGGGCTGGCTCATGAAGCAGCAGAAGTCCGCCGGACTGATCGTGGATGAAAAATCCGACGCCAAGCCCAAGCGCGGCGATCTCCCCTCCCACAGCGCGGCGATGACGAGCCTGGCGCTGATGGGGCTGGCCTCCGTGGGCCACATGCCGGACGATCCCACGCCCGAGGGGCAGGCCTGCGGCAAGGCGCTGCGCTATGTGGTGGAAGGCGTGGAGCCTGATGAAAACGGCTACCTGGGCCGCAGCGACCGCTCGCGCATGTACGGCCACGGCATCATGTCCCTCATGATGGCCGAGATGATCGGCCACACGCCGGACGAGGCCACGGACAAGCGCCTGCACCAGATGCTGAAAGGGGCCATCCAGCTCATCATCCGCTCCCAGCAGGTGCCCAAGAGCGAGGCCAACCGCGGCGGCTGGCGCTATGAGCCCAGCTCCAGCGACAGCGACATCTCCGTCAGCGTGTGGCAGGTGATGGCCCTGCGCGCGGCGAAGAATGCCGGATTTGAGGTGCCGAAGGGCGCGATCGACAACGCGGTGTCCTACATCAAGCGCAGCTACCGCGTGGAGCGCGACTCCAATGGCAACCCGAAGAGCGACAGCGCGGCCTTCAGCTACGAGCCCTACGGCGGCCGCCAGACCTTCTCCACCACGGCGGCGGGCCTGCTCTCCCTGCAGGTGTGCGGCCAGTATGAGGCGCCCGAGGTGCTCGGCTCGGCCAACTGGCTGGTGAAATCCCCGCCCGAGATCAATGAGCCCTGGTTCTTCTACGGCTGCTACTACTACGCGCAGGGCATGTACCAGCGCGGCGGAGACTTTGCCGCCGCCGCCCGCCAGAAGACCGAGCAGACCCTCATCTCCGCCCAAGGCCAGGACGGCAGCTGGTACCCGCGCAACGGCAACGAAAAAAGCGCCGGAGCCGTGTATGCCACGTCTCTAGCACTGCTGAGCCTGAGCGTGCATCACCACTTTCTGCCGATTTATCAGAAGTAAGGGCAGGGGAAAGTTAGACCACGCAGAGTTAAAAACAGGTCTGCTGGGTGAAGCCGCCATCACACGCTGCCAGCGCGCATTCTGGCGGAGAGGGATCGTCCCGATCCCTCACGCTCTCACAACGCCCAGCGTTCTCACGTCTCCTCAAAGCCGAGCCTCCCGCATCATCCAGCGCCATCGCACATCCGCGAACACGCTGCAGGTGGGGGGATCAAGATGATCCCCCTCCGTTTCTGCGGCGAAGCCTCTGGCGGAGAGGGATCGTCCCGATCCCTCACGCTCCCGCATCGCCCAGCATTCTCGCGTGTCCCCAAAGCCGAGCCTCCCGCATCATCCAGCGCCATCGCACACCCGCGAACCCGCTGCAGGTGTGGGGATCAAGATGATCCCCCTCCGTCTCTGTGGCGAAGCCTCTGGCGGAGAGGGATCGTCCCGATCCCTCACGCTCTCACAACGCCCAGCGTTCTCGCGCTCCACAAAGCCAAACCTCCCGCATCACCCAGCGCCAGCTGCAGCAGCGCGATCCGCCAATGCCCCCGCGCAAACCCCAGCCGCCGCCGCAGGGCGCTGGTGTTGGTCATGGGAGCGGGCTTGTCTTCCATGCAAAGGCTAGACGAGCGAGCGTGGCGCGGGATTCAAGCGGATGTGGAATCCAAGCACATGTTGGTGTTCGTCGCGCAAACCTGTTTGGAAGAGGAATGATCGAGCCGTCATGCAAAAAGCTGGCAGTTCAACCGCCAATATGACATCCTCAGTTTCTGATGAATTCATGCGCATTTCGCAGCGTTCCCTTGCTGACGATCATCATTTGCTGGGTTGGGGTTGTTGCGCAAGGTGTGGTGGCTGAAGAGCACACACCTGCCGCGCTCACCCTGTCCGAGTTTTACAAGGTGACGGCCAGCGAGGTTCAGGACGCATGGAAGGCACTGGGCAATAACTTCATCGCTCCGGTGGATCGATGGCCGATGTGTGACGTCACCGTTCGAGACGGCAAGCTTGCCGTTCTGGTTCGCAGGCTCGCCTATCCAGAAACCCAAGAGTGGTGCCCGCAGAAGGTCAGCTTCGATACGGACATGACACGCATCAACAAACTGTTCAAAGAACCCACTCACATGATGCCCGTGGGAAAAGACTGGCTCTGCGCCTATGCCTACGGCGAGTTTGGCAATCGCTGCTGGCTCTTCTCCAATGCAGGAGAAACGAAGACATTGCTGACAAAGAACCAAATTGTCACACTGGCGACTGTAAAAGGCCGGTATTTCGCGACGACATATGATTCAGAAAAGTATGCTTTTGATTTTTTAGAGCTTGTTCCAGGCGGGACTCCTCAGCTCAAGCCGCTGGATGCGTTTCAAATCAGCGGAAGCGGCTTGTTAAAAATTCTGCCCAATCCAGACAAAGAAACGCTGTTTCTGATCGATCAAGGTCAGCTATTTCGCTGGAATGCGACCACCAATGCAAGCATCGTCATTCGCGTATCGGATGAATGCTTCGCATATTTGGCCGAAGATGCTCACTCTGCTTGCGAAGCCGAGGGGTGTTTTTGGATTGGTGGTCCGGGTTTCGTTTGTGGGATCGATCCCACAGCCGCCGGTCTCGCACTCCGGCTCTTCGTTCCCAAGGATTGGCTGAGTGGCGCTAAATGATTCGCTCTCAGCACAACCCTTGGCTTGGAAAAGTATCTCAGCCCACCAGATGCACCTGGGGCATGGGCACCACAAACTTGCCGCCGCGGGCCAGGAAGTCGCTCTCGCGCTTGAGGAACTCGGGCATGAAGTGCCAGGGCAGCACGAGGTAGTAGTCCGGCTTGGCAGCGCGGGATTCCTCTTCGGAGATGATCTTGATGTGCGTGCCGATGGTGTAGCTGCCCCACTTGATGGGATTGCGGTCGGCGATGAAGGGGACGAGATCGGGCGTCACATTGCAATACTGCAGCGTGGTGCTGCCCTTGGTCGATGCGCCGTAGCCGTGCACCACCTTGCCTTCAGCCTTGGCCTTTTGCAGGAAGGCGGTCAGATCGGTGCGGATGCGCTCGATGTTGTCGCGGAAGACGGCGTAGGGCGCGTCGGAGTCCAGCGCCATCTCAAACTCGCGGATGCGCAGCTCCTGCACGCGGGCGGCGGCCTCGCGGGAGGGCTTGACCTGGCCGGCATTGGCCACCACCAGGCGGAAGCTGCCGCCGTTCACGTCATTGAGATGCACGTCGATCACTTCGAGCCCATGATCGCCAAACAGGCGCTCCAGCACGGCCAGCGAGTAGTATTCCAGATGCTCGTGGCAGATGGTGTCAAAGCTGTTGATGTCCAGCATGGCGGGCAGGTAGCTCTGCTCCAGGATCCAGATGCCGTCAGAGGCCAGCACATCGGCGATGTCCTGCACAAAGGCGTGCGGGTTCTCCAGATCGTAGAACATGGAGATGCTGGTGACGACGCGGGCCTTTTCCGTGGGGTGCTCGCTGCGGAAGGCGCGGGCAGTGAAGAAGTCATTCACCACGGTGAAGCCCTTGGCGCGTGCCTTGAGGGCCACGTCTGAGGGGTCGATGCCGATGTGGCGCAGGCCCTGCGTGCGGTAGCTGGAGAGCAGGGTGCCGTCGTTGCAGCCGATGTCGAGCACGATGTCCTTCGGCTTCAGCGTCACGGTTTCTTCCACCAGCTTGGTGATGCCGGTGAGGTTGTCGATCATGGACTGATTGATGCCGGACTCGTAGTAGTAGCGGTGGTAGAGCACCTTGGGCGGCACGGAGTGGCGCATCTGCACCAGGCCGCAGGCGTTTTCGTCCTGGGAGGGGTCGCAGCGCACGAGGTCCAGCGGCACCTTGCGCTTCACCAGCGCGCTGCCGTCTGCACTCGCCAGCACTCCGCCGATGAACTGATCTCCCAGGCTGACGACAGGGGTGAGGCTGCGGGAGCCGCAGATTCGGCAGGTGTTGCGGGTGATGAGGACAGGACGGAAAGCTTGGATGGCCATGAGTGGTCCTCCAATTGGCATTGCTGCGATGGAGTGTCCAGCCTGACTTTACGGCTCGGGCGAAAGTTAGACGCGGGCAGTGGCGCGGTTTTCCAAAAACCACTGGTAGGTGCGGGCCACGCCTTCGCGGAAGTCGGTGCGGGCCTTCCAGCCCAGCTTTTCCATGCGGCTCACGTCCAGCAGGCGGCGTGGGTTGCCGTCCGGCTGGGTGGTGTCCCAGCGGATCTCCCCCTCGTAGCCCACGATGCTGCGGATGATCTCCGCCGCCTCACGGATGCTCACCTCCCAGCCGCAGCCCACATTGATGATGTCGGGGCTGCTGTAGTTTTCCAGCAGGAAGCCGCAGGCGGAGGCCAGATCGTCCACAAAGAGGAACTCCCGCTTCGGATTGCCGCTGCCCCACAGAGTCACGCTGGGGGCGCCCTGCAGGCGCGCCTCGTGGAAGCGGCGGATCAGGGAGGGCAGCACGTGCGAGTGCTCGGGGTCAAAGTTGTCGTAGGGGCCGTACAGATTGGCCGGCATGGCGCAGATGAAGTCGCGGCCGTGCTGGTGGCGGTAGCCCTGGCAGAGCTTGATCCCCGCGATCTTGGCCACGCCGTAGGGCGCATTCGTCTCCTCCATGGGGCCGGTCATGAGGCTGTCTTCCCTGATGGGGATTTCCGCGGCCTTCGGGTAAATGCAGGTGCTGCCCAGAAAGAGCACCTTCTGCGTCTCAAAGCGGTGCGCGGCGGAAAGGACGCAGTTCTGGATCTGCAGGTTGTCCAGCAGGAAGTCCACCGGGTGGGTGTAGCTGGCCTTGATGCCGCCCACCTTGGCGGCGGAGAGGATCACGGCGTCCGGCTTCTCGGCGGCAAAGAAGGCGTCCGTGGCATGGGGGTCGCGCAGGTCCAGCTCCTCGCGGGTGCGGGTGAAGATCTGCCACTGGGGCTTGTCTTCATAATAGCGCAGCAGCGCGCGCCCGACGAGACCCCGATGACCTGTGATGAAAAGTTTGCCGCCTGTGATAGCCATGCCCTCTGCCTTAGCGGTGGCGGCTGCGGTGTCCAGCAAAGGTTGGAAGGAAGATGCAGGGAAGGGCAGCACCACTTCCCCTCAGGGGCTGGCACAGGGCTGGAGAAGGGCTGACAACAACGAAATGGTGACGATGCTTCTCTGAGTGTACTAGCGATGTTGATGATCAACTTAATCGGCAATGTTGGCAATCTTTCGAAAACGCCGAACCCGGCCGAGGCCACGTTTTAAGATCACCCATCGCGCGGGTGAACGGTCTTTTAATCTCCCTGCCACCAGGAGTGCCAGCTGGAGCGGCGGGTGTGTGGGCGCGGGGGCTGGAGAGGGCTGGGGAAGGGGGCCTCCGCCTCAGGAGGCGTCTCCAATGGGGCGGGCAGATCCTGAGTGCCGTGCAGGCCTGCATGCGGGTGCGAATGGGCGTGCAGGTGCAGCTGCACATTCACCTGCGCCTGCTGGGCTGCTGCTGCTGCGGCAAAGCTGGGCGCGAGGGGGCGTGGCTTGGCCACAAACACGGGGCGTGTGTCGTCCTGCGCACGCGGTTTGATCACGATCTCGGCGTCCACCACCGGACCACCGGAAAAGGCGTGTGCGGGGGCCGCCGCATCCACCGGAGTGGCGGAGGCAGCGTCTGAGCGGGGCACGGGCCAGTAGGGGCTGGATGGAGAGGCGTGCGCAGTGAGCAGGCCTGTCTCCGCATCCAGCTCAGGGGCTGACACAGCTCCGGCCATGGCGGCTTCCATCTGTGCCTGCCAGGGATCCTGCGGTGCAGCGGCCAGCGGCGGATCAAAGGAGGCCTCTCCCGGAGACGCCAGCTGCACCTCGATCTCCCGCGTCGGTTCCACCGCATTAAAGAAAGGCATGGCCGTTGCTGCATGCAGATGCATATGGGGGAGTGTGTGTGCGCCCGTCTGCGCCGTAGTGGCGGTGTCTGGCAGGGCACCTTCAGAAGCCGGTGTCTTCTCCTTGAAGAGCACGGCCGGGATCTCATCCAGCCCGAACACCATGGGCACCTCGATGGCATCTGGAAAAGCCGCGCCCTCAAACACCTGCGCGGCTGCTTCAGGCGGAGGAACCTCCTGCAGTGCGTGTGGCTGCGGGTCGCGCTCCACCTGCGGCAGCGGTGGTGGCGCGGCAAAGAAGAGCGCGCCCGCCGTGGGCACGTGGGGGGCTGATTCGGTCAGGCTGGGAAGTGGCTCAAGATTCAGCTGAGCTGTGGCATCCACCGGCGGGTACATCTGCACCATGGCGGAGGCGCCCGCCTGAAAAGGTGACGCAGCGCGCGCAGGCGCGGGCGTGGAAAAGAAGGCGGGCTCAGAGTGTGTCGGTTCCACCTGCAGTGGCATCTTCACGGCAGGCTCGGCTGCGGTGGGCTCCAGTGGCTGGGCGGGCTCGCTGGGCTCCAGGTTCACGTAGAGATCACGTGGCGCCGTCAGCCGGGCAAAGGCTTCGTGCCTGCCTGGTTCCTGTGCGGGCATCTGCCCAGGCGGTGGAAGGCTCTCCGCCTCATCCAGGAGAAAGGCCCCCGGGTGGTAGTCATCTTCATTCTGGGCCGGCTCACGACCATCATTCTCAGGCACAGGGGCGGGCATGGCCTGCGCTACGGGCGTGGAAAAGCCTGCGGGAAAAAAAGCCTGCCCGGCGGCTGGCGCAGGTGCAGCGGCAGCATCCTGCGCATGCAGGCTCAGATCGAGTACGGGCTCTGCCATCTCCCGCTGCATCTGTCTGGAGAGCCAGGCCTCCACCTGGCTTTGCGGGCTCTCATGGGCTGGCGGATGGCTCTGCACATGCTGCACCGCTGGGAGCAGGGTGGGGGAGGCTGGTTTCCACTCGGTGCCTGGTGCGGGGTCCACCGGCTCCAGCGGATGTGGGGAAGGGAATGCCGAAGAGGCAGGCGCACTCCTCTTCTGCTTCTGCAGCAGGGCCAGCGCCGCAGCCCCTGCGGCCAGCACCAGCGGTGTGCGGCCAAGGCGTGTGCCGATCACACCGCCCACTGCCGTGGCCGCCAGCAAGGCCCACGGACCCGGCGGCTGGCCGGGCTGAGAGGGGGGCGGGTCTGGCAGTGGGCCTGCAGGAGCGGTGCTCATCCTTGATTATTCACCTATCTTATTCACAGCCACTGCGGCAGCAAGATTCATCTGCGGCAGGACTGCGCACTCACGAACTCGCAGACCCCATAAAAACAAGTCGGCTGGCAGATCTGCCAGCCGACGCGGTGGGAAGGATGAGTCCGGCGGTGGCCGGGATTACTTGTTAGCGTCGCCGCCGCTAGCCACGCCGAGCTCGGCGTCTTCAGCAGGCAGGAAGGCCTTGAAGCGGTTTTTGTCGATGGCCTTCATGTACGCCTCCATCGGCGTCACATAGCCGTCTCGCAGCTTCTGCCAGATGGCTTCGTCCATGAACTGCATGCCCTGCGCCTTGCCGCCGATGATGACGTCATAGAGCTTCTGCGTGGCACCTTCACGGATGATCGCGCCCACGGCGGGGTTGGACACCATGATCTCATTCACCGCCGCACGGCCTTTGCCGTCGGACTTCTTCATGAGGAGCTGCGCCACCACGCCTTTCAGTGAGGCGGCTAGCATCGTGCGCACCTGGCTCTGCTGGTCGGAGGGGAAGACGTCGATGATACGGTCAACGGTCTTGCGAGCGTTGTTCGTGTGCAGGGTGCCGAAGACGAGCAGGCCCGTTTCCGCAGCGGTCAGCGCCAGCGAGATCGTTTCCAGGTCGCGCATTTCCCCCACCAGCACGATGTCAGCGTCTTCACGCAGCGCGGCGCGCAGGCCGTCGGCGAAGGAGGGCGTCTGGATGGGCACCTCGCGCTGGGTGATGATGCTCTTCTTGTTGCGGTGCACGAACTCGATCGGTTCCTCGATCGTGATGATATGGCGGCGGAAGTTGGTGTTGATGTAGTCCAGCAGCGCGGCCAGCGTGGTGGACTTTCCGGAGCCCGTGGGGCCCGTCACCAGGACGAGGCCGCTGCGCATGTGGCCAAACTCCTTGACCACCGGCGGGATGCCCAGCTGCTCCAGCGAGGCGATCTTGGTGGGGATGATACGGAAGACGGCACCGTAGCCATGCTGCTGCTTGAGGTAGTTGCAGCGGAAGCGGCTGTTTTCATCCATCTCGTAGGCAAAGTCGAGGTCGCCCTTCTCCTTGTAGCGCTCCCAGGCGCGGGGCTCGCAGATTTCCCGCATCATGGTCTCCAGCAGGCGCTCGTCCAGGATCTGGTCGGAGATGGGCTTGATGCTGCCATGCACGCGCACCTTGGGCGGCTGCTTCTGGCTGAGGTGAAGGTCGGAGCCGCCCAGTTCGATGAGCTTCTGGAAATATTGGTCAATGATTGGCATGAGACTGTGTCAGTGATCGGTTTGGCGTGGGGGGGCTCAGGATTCAAAGTACTTCTTCATCATCACTTTGTCCTCGGCGCGGAATTCGCACTCTTCGCGGCTGATCTGTCCGGTGGCGTAGAGATTGCGCAGGGCGTCATCCATCGTCACCATGCCCACGCCCTTGCCGGTCTGCATCACGCCGCCGAGCATGTAGGTCTTGCCTTCGCGGATGCAGTTGCCCACGGCAGGCGTGTTCACCAGCACCTCCAGCGCCATCACGCGCCCGTTGCCGTCGATCCTCGGCACCAGCTGCTGGGAAAGGATGCCACGCAGGGATTCAGACACCATGATGCGGATCTGGTCGCGCTGGTCGATGGGGAAGACGTCCAGCACGCGGTCCAGGGTGCGCGCGGCGCTGCCGGTGTGCAGGGTGCCGAGCACAAGGTGGCCCGTTTCTGCAGCGGTGATCGCCAGGGAGATCGTCTCCAGGTCGCGCATTTCACCCACCATGATCACGTCCGGGTCTTCACGGAGAGCACCACGCAGCGCGGCGGCAAAGGAGGCCGTGTGGGTGTGCACCTCGCGCTGGTTCACATGGCAGCCCTTGGGCTCGATGATGTATTCGATCGGGTCTTCCAGCGTGATGATGTGGTCCTCGCGCTCTTCATTGATGGAGTCCACCAGAGCGGCCAGGGTGGTGGATTTGCCGCAGCCCACGGGGCCTGTCACGAGGATGAGACCGTTGTGGAATCGGGTCAGCGTCTTGGCGGTTGGCGGCAGGCCCAGTTCGTCCACCGACTTGATCTGCGTCTTGATCACGCGGAACACCATGTCGATCCCCAGGCGCTGCTGCACCACGGAGGCACGGAAGCGGCCGTAGCCGGGGGAGTAGGCAAAGTCCACGTCCCCGCGGGACTCCAGTTGTTTGATCTGCGGCTCTCCCAGGAACCCATAGGCCAGGCGGCGTGCGTCTTCAGGTGTCAGCAGCGCGGCATTGTCCCAGATGGGCTGCAGATTGCCGTAGCGGCGCCACACAGGCTGCGCGCCCGTGGCCAGGTGAAGGTCGGATGCATCATACTCCATGCAGAAGCGCAGGTAGTCATCCACAGAGCCTAAAACGGGGAGGAGTTCTTGAAGAGGGGGTGGGTTGGAATCAGACATGTAGGTTGTAAAAATGGCTAGACTACGCCGGAGTCGGAGTCGTTCGGAGAAACTTTAGAACGCAGGTAAGTCTCAAACCATTGGGTTCCGTAGTTTAAAACTGACTTGCGGGCGAAAGCGAACAGCGGACCGAGAAGCAACGCCATGAGGCCGCCGCTTTTGGCTCCGGAAAGAAAATTCTCGGACCGCCCTCCATCTCTGCCGGATGAGGAGGGCAGGATGAGCTTGATCAGCGCCAGCCCGGCCACGGCCGCGCCGCCGATCCATAGCGCACGGTGTTTTTCCACACTGCGGGTGAAGAGCGCCTTCGGGCTCCACTCTTCGGCCGCCAGGGAGGCATGATGCGCCAGGGACGCGCGTGCGTCCTCCAGATCCCGCAGTGCCTGCTGCTTGGGGGTCAGTCGTTCTTGTTGCGGGCGAGCCATTCGCGGTCCCGGCGGAATTGGTTGAAGGATTCCTCAAAGAGCTGCATGCCACGCAGCCGGTTTTTGAGTCCGGCCAGCAGCAGCAGGCCCAGAAAGAGGTGGATGCCGGCGCCGCCCAGCGCCACGCGTGTCCAGTGCCAGCCATAAGACTCCGCGATCATCCACACCAGCGCCGGCGCAGCCAGCGTCCAGCCGATGATGAAGGCCGTGAGCGAGAGCATGAACATGCCCGTGAGCCCGGAGACGCGGCCTGCGGCCTCCTGCCCCTCGATGTGGAGCAGTCTGCCACGGGCCTCGATATACAGCGCCACGGCACGCAGCAGTCCTGCTGCGCTGGCGCGTTCCTCAGGGGCGGGGGGCGAACCTGGATTCATGAAGCGGGGGTGAAAAGAGAGCGCGGATGCAGGATGTGTATCAGCGTCGCAGAATGGCCCCGACGACAAAGCCGATGCCAAAGGCCGTCAGCAGAGCCTGCAGCGGCTTTTCACGGGCAAACTTCTCAGCCTCGGCGCGCAGGTCGTCATAGCGCACGCGGGCTTGGTTCAGCGTCTGGTCGGCGATCTCCTCCGCCTTGTCACGGATGTCCGTGGCGCGCTGCTCCGCCGTCGAGCGGAACTGCTGGGCACGTGTCTCTGCGGCGGAGCGGAATTCAGTCACTTTCTGGGCGGCGGCGGCGCGCAGCTCTTCAGCGGCTTTCATGGCGCTGGCCTTCGCGGCCTGAAAGGGATCATGAGGCACGGCGCTGCCAAAAGGCGACTCTGCGGTGGGGTTCTCAGTCATGGGGGCGGACAGTAAAGGGTTTATGCAGGAGCTTTCACTCATGGGAGATTCCAGCTCGGCACGGCAGAATAAAGACTCTCCTGCCGCTTGGCGAGAGGAAAAAACAACCCCGCGCTTAATCTTGATGGAGCATATGGTGCCCAGCTTCCAGAAGCCTAAAGCACCATTCATGATACATGAGGTCAGCAGCTGCTTTGCAGGCATGAAATCAATGCCTCCAACGGCTACGCAATTCTCAGTGCATGCGCACGCAGCCCATCCGGCGGCTTACGCGCAGCGTGAGGCTCTGCCGCGCGGCAGGGTGCTTTTGCGGGCGGTCGTGTTGGTCACGGGTGTCTTGCGGCGTGCCAGCAGTGCTGTCAGCTGCAGGCTGGACTTTTGCTGCTTGGCCAGCGCCAGTTCGGCCTTCACCGCCGCCAGTTCGGTTTCCAGAGCCTGGACGCGCAGCGTCTCCATGGCGGGAAGCGCGGGAAGCGCAGGCTTGGGAATGGAGGGCGGCGGAGGCGGTGCTGCCACGGGCTTCACCGCCAGCGCGGCCTCCAGCTCGGAGATCTTGATCTTGGCGGCAGCCAGCTCCGCCGCCTTGGCATCGGCGCCGCTGCGCACCTGCTGGCAGGCCTTGTCCAGCTCCTTCAGCGCATGCGCTCCGTTCATGTCCGTCTGCAGCAGCCGGGTGGAGAGCTCTGCGCGCAGCGCATCAAACTGCCGCTGCATCTTGGCGCGCCATGACATGGAGTCATGATGCACGCCTGTCACCTCCATCTCCTGAAGGGCCAGCTGCTTGTCCATTTTGACTCCTTCAGCACTCAGTCGGCGGTTGGAGCGGTAGAGCGCCAGCATTCGTCCCAGCGACAGCAGAAACATGATGGAGACAATGCTGAGGCCGATGATCATGGCCATGACGTCCTGACTCAATTCTTTGTTCATTAGCTTAAAAATATCAGCAAATAGTGTTCCAGATCAATCAGGCACGAAGTTCTTCGCTTTCGCGAAATTTCAAGACTCCTGCCGGGTTCGCACGTTGAGGGGGGCGGCAGCTCAGGAAATGTTCAGCGCAGGCACCGGCAGCACCGGCTTCTCATCGGCATCCACACCACGCGTCACCACCGTGCCGGAGGGCAGCGGCGGGGTGGAGAGCGCCACGGGACGGGCGGGCTTGCTCAGCATCTCGGTGCGTTTCTGGATGTCCTGGTAACGTGCCTCGGACTCCTCCAGGCGCTTGGAGAACTCCGCGCGGAAGGCGTCAAACATCCTCTGCTGCTCACCGCGCCACGCATTGGAATCCGACTTCACTGAGAGAATCTCCTGGTGCTGAAAGAGCACCTGCTGCTCCATCTTTTCAGCATTGATCCGCAGGCGTTCGTTTTTGCGCAGCAGAAAAACAATCCGAATCATCGACAGGAGAAGCAAGCCTCCCACGATGGTTAAACTCAACTTCAGAGTCGGCACATCCAGGGCGATTTGGGAAAGATCCATGGCGGCGCACGAGAGCACGAACTGTTCCATAACGCAATGTGCTATCCTTATTTTTGCCCCAGCGCAGGCTTAGCCTGATAATCAGGTTTGCAAAAAAGAATGCGAGAGATGCTGTCGCGTTCCTCCTGCTATTTCGCCTCCGCCTTTTTCTCCGCGCCCTTCTTGCGTGCGCCTTTGGCTTTTATATCCGGCTTCTTCCACGTGCCCAGCGGCAGCACTTGGGCGTGGGCGGCCCAGGCGTCCCAGGCGGCGGCCATGGCGCGTGCGCGCTCGGGCTCCACAGCGGCCAGGTCGTGCTGCTCGGCGCGGTCTTTGGAGATGTCGTACAGCTCCCACGGCTGGTCCTCCTTGGCCACCAGCTTCCACGGGCCCATGCGGTGCGCGCGGTTTCCCTCGTGCTCCCAGAAGATGGAGCGCGCATCATCCCGTGCGCTCTTTTGCAGCACAGGCATCAGGCTCACTCCCTCCAGCGGCTGGATGCTGCGGCCATCCACTTCGGCCGGGTACTTCGCGCCCGCCACATCCACGCACGTGGCCATGATGTCGATCAGGTGCCCAGGCTGGCTCTCGATCCTGCCGCGCTGCGCCGCAAGCAGTCCTACGGGCCAGTGGGCGATCAGCGGCGTGGAGATGCCGCCTTCATGCACAAAGTGCTTGTACTCCCGGTGCGGGGTGTTGGACACATTGGCCCAGGCTTCGCCATAGGCGATGTAGTCGTTCGGCCCTCCGGGCGTGATGCCCTGGCCTTGCCGCACCGGCTGCCCGTCCCGCGTCTGCTTGGGGATCACGTCCAGCCGGATGGCATCCTGAGCGATGACGGGAAAGGTCTGTGTATTAAATTTCGGCGGCGTGGCCTGCCTCCCAATCGGCTCCTGGCAGCCGCCGTTGTCCTGCAGGAAAAAGATCAGCGTATTCTCCAGCTGCCCGTGCTTCTCCAGCTCCGCCACCACACGGCCGATCCCCTGGTCCATGCGGTCGATCATCGCCGCAAAGACCTCCATGCAGCGCGCCTCCCAGGTGCGGTCCTTCACCTGGGACCAGTCTCCCTTGGTGGGGGATAGCTCCGCGTCCGCAGCCACCAGTCCCATCTTCTTCAGCCGCAGCAGGCGCGCCTGCCGCACGGACTCGTAGCCCTCGTCATACCTGCCGTGGTATTTTTTCACATCTTCTGGCAGGGCGTGCATGGGCCAGTGGGCGGCGGTGTAGGCCATGTACATAAAAAAGGGCTGCTGCGCGTGATCCCGCGCATGCTCGCCGATGTAGCGCACCGCGTGGTCGCTGATGGCATCAGTGTAGTAGTACTGCTTCGGCTGGTATTCTGCGTCGGCAAAGGGGGAGATCATGGCGTCATCCCGCGTCAGCGTGCCGGGATCATAAAAACTGCCCGCGCCGGTGATGGTGCCGTAAAAGCGGTCAAAGCCCCGGTGCAGCGGCCAGTTGTGCTTGGGCCCCTCGGGCACGGCGTGCTTCGTCACATGCCACTTGCCCACGCCGTAGGTCCGGTAGCCGGCGGGCCGCAGCACCTCGGCGATCGTTCGGCTGCGCGGACTCAGATCTCCTCGATACCCGTCCTGCCCGCGGTCCTCCATCATGTGTCCGATCCCCGCCTGATGCGGGTACAGCCCCGTGAGCAGCGAGGCCCGCGTGGGGCAGCAGCGCCCGGTATTGTAAAACTGGCTCAGCCTCACGCCGCCCTTCGCCAGCCGGTCCAGATTCGGTGTCTCGATCTCGCCGCCATAGCAGCCGATGTCCGAGAACCCCATGTCATCCGACATGATGAGAATGATGTTCGGCTGGGCGGCGGAGAGAGAACCCGCCGCCATCACAGCGGCGATGAGGAAACGAATGGAAATAGAGCGCAAAGACATGCACCACCCCAAACGAGACTGCCTGCGCATTCTCACACCCGGATCACGATCTTGCCAAAATGCCTGCCGCTTTCGATGTGCTGGAAGGCGGCCGGCGCATCGGCAAACTCAAATACGGAGTCGATCACCGGCTTCAGCTTCACGCGCTCCATCTCCGCCAGCATCTCGGCAAACATCTCGCGTGAGCCCACGTAGATGCCGTCCAGGCGGATGCCCTTGCGCAGGATCTGCACGGTCTGGATCTCCCCGCTGGTGCCCGTGAGCACGCCGATCAGCGCGATGTGCCCGCCAAAGCGTGTGGCCTTGAGCGAGCGGTTCAGCGTCTCCGGCCCGCCGATCTCGATCACCTTGTCCACGCCCAGCCCACCGGTCTGTGCCAGCGCCCACTTGTCCCAGTCCGGGTCCGTTTTGTAGTTGTGCACGGCATCAGCCCCCATCTCCAGCAGGCGCCTGCCCTTCTCATCGCTGCTGGTGGTGGCCAGCACGCGGGCACCGGCCAGCTTGGCAAACTGCAGCGCAAAGATGGAGACTCCGCCCGTGCCCTGGATGAAGACCGTCTCTCCCGCCTTCAGGCCGCCACGGCAGTGCAGCGCGTCCCAGGCAGTCACGGCCGCACAGGGCAGCGTGGCCGCCTCCTCGATGGAAAGATGGTCCGGGATGCGCAGCAGGCTTTTTTCAGAAATAACCGCCAGCTCCCGCAGCAGGCCGTCCACCGCGCCGCCCAGGGCCTTGGAGGCATGCACCTGGGTGTACCCGCCGTCCAGCCAGCTCGGCATGAAGGGGCAGACGACGCGGTCTCCGGGCTGGAACTGGGTCACGCCTTCGCCCACGGCCTGCACTTCTCCGGCTCCATCGGAGCAGGGAATGCGCGGGATGGGGCCGGTCACCCCCTTGATACCCATGACGTTCATGTAGTCGCGGTAGTTCAGGCAGGTGGCCCGCACTCGCACCAGCACCTCTCCAGGGCCGGGGGTGGGGTCTGGCAGCGTCACAGCCTGCAGGGAGCTCAGGCCGTCGGTTCCGGTGATTTGATAGGCTTTCATGGTGAGTCGGGGCAGGACGCTACTGGAGCTGCCCGCCGCCACAAGGTGGAACTGCATCCCGCCACTCAAGTGCGTCGCCAGGCAGCTTTGGGGAAGAAAAAACGATTCTCAACAAGCGGTGTGAACAAACTGCCAGCAACTCGCCCCCAAAATCTCGCCCAGGCGGAGGGGTGAATCAAAATTGTCAAAAATGAAATGATTTAAATCGCAAAGAAAAAGCTTGTGCGGACTTCTGAGACGCAGATCCCCGCAAACGAGGTCTGTGACTGGTTCGAAACGCATCTTGTGGGTCTTCTAGCGGCCTGTTTGGGTGTGGCCGGGTAGGCATATCCACACGGTTTGAGAAGTGTTACTTGGCTTGGAGTTTGATTTAAAAAATTGAAAATCAATAAGTTAAATGGTTATTAACTGTGTTGGACACACTTTGCCTAGTGAATGCTGCCTACCTAGGCTTACGGCTCAAAGTGTGACGAGAGTGTTTCATTGGGTTGAATTCGAACTAAGTTCCACACCTCAAACACAAGGGTTCCACGCATCAAAACCCCTGCCGCTGATGACGCCTTTCACTAGGGATGATTTTCTACCACCTGATTGATTGAGACACAGCTTTGAGAATGGTGCTGGCATTGTGAACAACCTGTCAAAAAGTGTCTTTTACGCAGGGAACTGGTGCGAACAAGCCTCCCATCCCCACGGGAGGCTTAACATCGCCGTCACCTCAAGGATGAGTCGCAGTCTTTGCTGGCAGCCTCCTCGTGTGTACACGGACGTTTACAGGCCTTGAGCCTGACTCATCATTTGGTCAGCAGTCGCACTGACTCCTCCAGCGCAAACTTCGTGTCCTTGAAGGGCTCCCAGCTGATGTCCCACCAGCGTTGCTTGCCCTCTGGGTCGATCAGGAGGGTGGCGTGCAGGTTGTCGTTTTCAAAGTCATCGTGCGCGCGCACTTTTTTAAAGGCGGCGAGACTGGCGTCGCTCAGCACGGGGAAGGGCAGGGGCTGGCCTTCCTTGAGATTCAGCTTGGTGCGGATGCCTGCGGCGGCTTCAGGTGTCTCCAGCGTCACAGCAACGAGCTGAATGCCGGCTTTTTCAAAGTCGGGCAGCGCCTTGGCAAAGGCCTGCATCTGCTCCACGCAGTGGCCGCAGTCGTGACCCAGGTAGAAGAGGAAAAGCGTGGGCTTTTTGGAGGTGTAGTCCGTGCTCTTCACCACCTGGCCCTCCAGCGTAAGTGCTTCAAAGACAGGTGCGTCAGGCGCCTGCCAGTGGATGGGGCCCAGGCTGGTGATCTCCGGGCGCACGCCGCTGTCGGTGCGTTTGGGGGCAGGCGCGGCCCATGCGTCTGAGATGCCGAAGGTCTTGGCCAGAGCATCCAGCCGCTTGGCCAGGGGCAGGTTGCGGTCCATGGCAAAGGCCAGCTTTCGCACTTCCTCAAAGGCCTTCTTTGCTTCGGCTGTCTTGCCGCAGGCCTGCAGCACTTCCGCCTTGGCAGCAGCGCCGGGGAGGTCGGTGGCGAAGTTTTTGGTCAGTTCGGCGGCCTGGGTTTTGTCATCAAAAGACAGCCAGTAGTGCGCCAGACGTTCCTTGGGGGTGTCGGTGTCCTTCAGGGCGGTCAGCAGGCGGCGGGTTTCGGCGGTGCGGCCTTTTTTGTCCTTGGCGCTCAGCGCTGCCAGGGCTTTCAGCTCGGCGAGGGCATTTTCCTTGGCCTTCACTTCGGGGCGCGGTGTTTTCTTCTCCTTCTCCGTGGTGCTGGCTGCGGTGGTTTTGGTGTCGGGTTTCTTGGGCGCGGCGGTGGAGACTTTTTCCAGATCCTTCAGCGCCGTGGCCAGAGCAGCAGTGTTTTTCAGATGATAGCTGGCGATGCCCAGCGCGCGCAGCCGTGCAATGTCATGCGCCGCCACGCCGACAGGTGCGAGGGTGAAATCTCGCAGCGCCTCCCAGTGCTCCCACTTGGTCAGCGTCTCGATCAGCCGTGTGCGGCCGTAGCTGGCGGAGGTGCTGGGCTTGTCGAGCGTGTTGTAGGCCGGGTGGCGGGGGATGGCGATGAGGCTGCGGGCCAGCGCTTCGGCGTCATTGGCGCGGCCCATTTCATTGAAAGTACGTGTCAGCCATTCCTCATTATGGGCGTAATTATGTATCTGATCCGGCAAAATATAGGTGCGGATCATGTAGGCGTGGTCCACCCGAGTGCTGGCCTCCTGCTGCCAGGCGGCGTCGTCCGGGCGCTTGAGCTTGGAGAAGGTGTGGCCCGGCATGTGCCACATGTGCGCGATGCCCGGGGCCGACTGCCCGCAGAGCGCATCGGATTTCAGAGCCAGGATGGGCTTGCTCTGGTCCCACAGGTGAATGCGGTAGTGGTGCGCGGGGTGGTTGGGTTCTTTGGCAAAGACCTGGTCCAGCAGCGCATCCACGGCCTGCAGGCTGGACATGGGGGCCTCTTCGCGGGAGAACCAGATGCGCCAGATGAGAAAGGCGCGGGCCTCCACATCGGCGGGATCGTCCTGCACGAGGGCTTCGAAGTCCTTGATGCAGTCCAGGCTCTTCTGCTTTTTGTCGCGCTTGTCGTCGTCGCGGTAGAGATTTTCCAGTGCGGCGATCCATTTGCGCTCGCGTGCGGTGGCCTTGGGTTTGAGCGGCGTGGCCTTTTTGATGAAGGCCTTGGCGCGGCGGTCGTTGTTCACGTTGGCCATGCTCATGCCCCAGTAGGCCATGGCACATTCCGGGTCCAGAGCTGCCACCTGACGGAAGGAGCGCTCCGCTTCATAATACCAGAAGCCGTGGAGCTGGCCCACGCCCTGCGTGAAGAACTTCTGCGCCTCCGCGTTCTTGGTGCTGATGGTGAAATGCACCGCATCTCCGCAGCCGGGGATGAGCACCGCCGCCTGCCGCGGCCCCTCATTGAAGGCCTCCCCATTCGCCGAATGGCCGGGGTCTCCGTAGGCATGAATGACCAGGGCAAGCGAGAGGGCTGGGAGAAGAATGAGGCGCATGGTGAGTTGTTTATAACGCAGTTTGGTGTCAGAAGCTGACCTGCTGGGTGCGAAAAAGAAAAATGCCCGAAGCTATGAGCATCGGGCATTGGATGAATTCAGGGATGATCAGCAGGACTTACTTCCCATATCCCGGCTCGGCCTTGCCGTTTTCATTGATGTGGCCGGTGGTCCAGAGGATGGCGCGGGTGATGAGATCGAGGTAGCGGGCGTCGGAGACGGTGGCGGTGTTGTGGCCGATGGTGGTGCTGAAGATCTTGGTTTTGTTCGGGCCGTATTCATTAGTCCAGGCGACGACGCTGGTGGCTTCGGTGGGCTTGGCGTCGGGAGGCAGGGTTTCGCCTTTCTTGGCTTTCGGCGGCTGGATCTGCAGGCCGGTGGCCAGCGCTTTGCCGGTGAGGATCTGCACGTTGTTGTAGAGTTCCTCTTTGATGGTGGTCCAGTCTCCCATGCCCTGGGTGATGGGGTGGGTCTTGTCAGTGAAAGTGATGGCGATGGGCTCCTGCGGGCCGTGGCCGGTGGACTGCAGTCCCAGCATTTCATACCAGCCTGCGTTGTCCGCGCCAGCCTTTACGGGTTCGCGGAAATTACCCCAGCGGTAGCTGTGCATGGCGCAGTGCAGGTTCACGGCGGGCTTGCCGGCTTTGTGCGCGTCAAGGATGGCTCCCACGTAGGCGGGGTCGGTCACATCGGCGCTGCATTCGTCGTGCACGATCACGTCAAAGTCCTTGGCCCAGTCCTTGGCCTTGTAGATTTCAAAGGTGGCCTTGGTGGTCTTGTCGGGATTGTAGGCCACATCCACGATGGCGTTGAGGCGGCTTTCGATGCCTTCCTTCAGCACGAGGTGCTGTTTGTCATACTCGTGGCAGCAGCCGCCGGCCACGATGAGCACGCGCAGCGGCTTCACAGTGGAGTCGGCCGCGTGGGCAAAAAACAGCGCGGCAGTGCCGGCGAGGGCGATCAGGGGAAGGGTAAGGCGCATGGCTGGGATGGATGGGGTTGGGAAAAAACGAGAGCCGCAGATTGCAGCGCGGATGGAACGGGATGTCGAGCGGGAAAATTGCGGGCAGCTTTGACAGCCCGTGGTTCCACGCCATGTCTGCGGCGTGGGAGATTTTTTACCATTCGATGAATTGATGAACTGGAACGCAGTGGCCGGGCGCTTCACGCCGCCGGCACGCCTGGCGGTCATTGGCGACCCCATCGGCCACTCGCGCAGCCCGCAGATGCACAATCCCGCGCTGCAGGCCAGCGGCATCGATGCACAGTACATCCGTGTGCAGGTGCCCGTGGGCAGCGTGGCGCAGGCCTTCCGCCAGTTTGCCGCCTGCGGCTTCCTCGGGGTCAACATCACCATCCCGCACAAATTTGAAGCACTGGACGCCGTGGACGTGCTCGATCCTCTGGCCCGCCAGCTCGGCGCGGTGAACACGCTGGCCATCCGCGAGGGAAAACTCCACGGTTACAACAGCGACGGCCCCGGCTTCCTCCGCAGTGTGAAGGAGGCCTTTGGCACCGACATCCAGGATCTGCGTGTGCTCATCATCGGCGCAGGTGGTGGCGCCGGGCGTGCCGTGGCGGTGCAGAGCGCACTCAGCGGCTGCCGCCAGCTCATGCTGGTCAATCGCTCCCATGAAAAGGCGGAGGCCGTGGCCGCAGAGATTTTCCTGCTTGGCAGGCGAGCGGAAACTTCCGTGATTCCGTGGCGGGACGATGCGCTCAGAGCCGCTCTGGCAAAAACAGATCTCATCGTCAATGCTACCTCGCTAGGCATGAGGCCTAATGATGTCAGGCTTCTCCCTGCCGACGCACTTCTCCAGCGCCACCTGGTTTTCGACATGGTTTATCGCGCCGATGGCCGCACTCCTCTGCTGGCAGATGCCGCCGCCGCCGGGGCCCGAACAGTGGACGGTCTCTCTCTCCTGCTGCACCAAGGGGCCATCTCGTTTGAGCACTGGTTTGGCCGCCCTGCTCCGCTGGAAGTCATGCGAGAGGGCTTGCAGAATGCCGTTAAGGCGTGAATGGATGGCGCGTTTAACCCCTGTGTATGAGCTCCACGCGACATTTTGCCCTGAGTTTTTTCGGCCCAGTCGTGGCCGCCACACTTTTCTGCGGCTTGGTTTTTATAAACTGGAAGATGCTGGAGGAGCACCGAATGGCACCGCTCGTGACGATGCTGGTGGGGGCGCTCATCTCCGCCATCAGCACCCGCTGGGCCGTGCGAGCATATGTCGCGGTCCGCTGTCCATTCTGTGGCGGGAAAAGCTACGAAATCCCTGCCCGCGCCAACCGCTTCATGTGCCGGGTCTGTGGCAAAGACCACTAGGAAATGTTGTGCGGAAATAAATCGGCTTGCTCATTCTCATGAAAGTCGTTACCTATGTGCGGCGTTAGAGTACGGTATACGGCTCTGCCAGCGACTTTCAAAATTCAGAGAGCGCTTTTTTTCTTTTCGATTTTCTCCGCATGATTTTTACTTTTTCGCGCCCATTCACCCTGCTTGATCAGGTGGCAGAGGGCGCGTGCATGCAGGAATCGAGTCCGCGTTGATATGATATTTGTTTCTGCGCGGCATTCCCAAAACACTTTCCAAGTGCCTGTCACATGGTGGCTTGGAGTCTTGAACACAACCGGAGGTATCCCATAAGCAATCCATTCCAGCAGTTGAGCGGCGGCAGTTTTGCGCCGCGTCCCCAGCAAGGCCAGGGCACAGGCGGCCCGCCACAGCGGCCCACGGGCCCGGCAGGCCCGCCCAATTCAGTACAGCGCCCCACAGGCCCGGCCATGGGCGGTGCGCCGCGTCCCACAGGCCCGGCGCGTCCGGGTGGTTATCAAGGTGGTGCAGGCGGCGGCTTCCGCCCCGGTGGTGGCAACCGTCCCGGCGGCCGTGACCGCCCGAACAACGGCCGTTTCGTCGATCAAACCCGCATCAATGAGCGCATCCGTGCGCCGAAGGTCCGCGTCGTGGAGGAGGACGGGCACCACCAGCTCGGCATCCTGCCCACACAGCAGGCCATCCGCATCGCCAAGGAGCGCGGTCTTGACCTCGTGGAAGTGGCCCCGAATGCCGACCCGCCCGTGTGCAAAATCGTCAACTACGGGAAGTACAAGTACATCCAGGAAAAGCACAAGAAGGAGGCCCACAAACACCAGAAGGGCGGCAAGGTGAAGGAAATGAAATTCCGCATCGGCATTGATCCCCACGACTACCAGATCAAGATCGTGCACGCCGAAGACTTCCTGGCTGAAGGTCACAAGGTCCGCATCCAGCTCCAGTTCCGCGGGCGCCAGATGGCGCACCAGGAACTCGGACATGAGCTGGCCAAGAAGATCAAGGAAGACCTCATCACCATGGGACACGTGGACCAGGATCCGCGCATGGCTGGTCGTAACATCAACATGCAGATCAGCCCGCTCCCTGAGCGCCAGCGCCACCGCAAGTTCAAGACGCACCTCAAGGGCGTCACCGAGCACAAGGACATCCTGCATGCTGAAGGGCATGACCCGCGCGAGGACAAGCACGATGAGCACGACGATCACCATGATGACGATCATCATGGAGACGACCACGCTCCTCAGCCTGCTCCGGCCCCTGCGGCAGAGTAATCTGTCTGGATCTCCAGCACTCAAAATCACGAAGGGCGGGATGCACGACATCCCGCCCTTTTTTCATGCCCTTGTGAGAATGGCTGCCTCAGGAACTCTGCTGATGAAACCTCACGCCACCGAGGCCGCCAGATCGGTCATGGCCTGCTGCATGTCGGCGGGGCCGAAGGAGGAGGTGCCGCAGACGAAGAGGTTCGCCCCGTGCTGTTTGGCGATGGGGGCGGTGTTCGTGTAGATGCCGCCGTCCACTTCCAGATGATACTTGAGACCCTGGGCATCGCGGTAGTCGCGTGCGGCTGCCAGCTTGGGCATTGTTTCCTTTTCCATGAAGGGCTGCCCGCCAAAGCCGGGCACCACGGTCATGATCAGCAGCAGGTCGATGTCCTTCACATACGGCAGCGCTGCTTCAAAGGGGGTGCTGGGGTGCAGCGCCAGGCCGCAGTGCAGGCCCGCTGCGCGGATGCGCTTCAGCGTCTCCTCCACGCCGGTGTCGTAGCTGGCCTCCACGTGGATGGTGATGTTTTGCGCACCGGCTTTGATAAAGCGCTCCAGGTAGTGGTCCGGGCGGTGGATCATGAGATGCACGTCGAGGTACATGCCTGTGGATTTGCGCACCACCTGCACCATCTGCGGGCCGAAGGAGATGTTGTCCACGAAGTTTCCGTCCATCACATCCAGGTGCAGCCACTGCGCCCCGGCGGCCTCTGCGCGCTTCACTTCGGAGTCGATCTTGGACCAGTCGGCGGCCAGCAGGGAGGGGAGGATGAGGTTCGTCGTGTGATCCATTCCTTCAGATAAGGTTGAGGGTTTAAAGTTCAAGGTTTGAGTTGCCGCAGACTGCGTTTAATAAAGCGGCGTGACCGAGCCCCAGATCATCATCAATCCCTTCGACGACGAGCACTACATGCGCGAGGCCCTGCGCCAGGCGCGCAAAGCCGCCAGCCAGGACGAGGTGCCCATCGGTGCCGTCATCGTGCATCAGGGGACGGTCATCGGCCGCGCGTGGAACCAGGTGGAAACGCTCAAAGACGCCACCGCCCACGCCGAGATGCTGGCGCTGACGCAGGCCGAGAGCGCGCTGGGCGACTGGCGGCTGACGGACTGTGACCTCTACGTGACCAAGGAGCCCTGTCCCATGTGCGCCGGGGCCATCATGCACTGCCGCATCCGCCGCGTCATCTTTGGCTGTCCGGATGTGAAAGGCGGCGGTGCCGGCGGCTACTGGAATCTGCTGCAGGCACCCAACCTGAACCACCGCGCCGAGATCACCTCCGGCGTGCTGAATGACCAGTGCGTGGGCATTCTCAAAGAATTCTTTGCCGCCGCCCGCCGCCGCCGCGCGGAGGGGTTGGAACACAAAAAGGGAGCAGCCAAAGAATCCAGTGGAGACGATGCCGTGGTCTTTGACGGACCGTGAGTCTGCGGCTTTAGACCTGTCCTCGAAAAGCCTGTCACCTTGCCCGGCCGCTGCGCTCGCCGGTTCAATCGGCCATTCTTTTCGAGAACAGGTTTACGCAGCCTGATCGGAGGCACTCAAAGACGGCTCTCCCAGCGCGCTGCCGCCATACACGGTGGCTGGCTGCTTCTCTTCCGCGAGCAGGGGCTCTGCCAGCACCTGGGTGCCGATGAGATCCCGCAGGTGGGTCAGCAGTTCACGCGGGGTGGTGCGCCGCCGCTGGGTTTCGATGCGCGCCCAGTTCAGCAGGCGCCAGAGTTTGGTGAGGGGCATGCCTTCGGAGGTCAGCGCCAGGGTGTTGCCACAGCGGCAGTTGGCCAGGGTCACGGTGCCCAGCGGGCGCAGAGGCTGCCAGTTGCCCATCTCCGCATCATAAGGGACGGCATCTCCATGGGGCGCGGTGTTGATCAGATACTCGCGCAGGCTGCCGAATTCACGCTGACAGAGCGGGCATGTCTTGGGAAACTGGCTTTCCAGATGCCTTCTCATAGCTGCCACGACTTCAGCTTCGTTCATGATGAGGGAGAGTGTTTGTCAAAAAGGCACGCGGGCAATTGAATGAGCCTTCAAACACAAACCGCGCAGAGCTGATGACTGAAGTCACATGCGCATGAGTGCGCATGTGCATGGGTGGACAGCCTGCGCGCGCAGTTGTTCAATCAAGAAAGATCCTCGTCGGGATCTAAGCGCGGTGCCTATAGCCTGCTGCCGGTGATCCGGACCTGATTGAAGTCCAGCGCCTCAAAGTTTTGGAACTCCGCATCAAAGGTGAGCACGGCCTTGCCGCCTTTGCGGGTCAGCACCACGGTGTGCGGATCTTTGACTGTGAACTTGGCCACGAAATTGGGATGCCGGAAGGTGCCATCTGCCATGAAGACGCACTCACGGTCCGGCACGCCTGCGCGCACATTCCGCCAGCTCCACTTGGTATTGATCAAAAAGGCGCGCACATCCATCGTGGTGCCGCCGGGCTTTGACGGCACGGCTTTTTCTTTTGGTGTCGTGGCGGCGGGAGCGGTGCTGCCGGGCTTTGGCGGCGGGGTATCAGCAGCCGTGGCGCAGGCGGCTGAAACGAGGAGCACGGAGAGCAGCTGCCGAAGATGGGTTTTCATGGTTGGGGCATCAGCCAATCATGATCACCGCAGCATGTCCAGCCAGAACACCAGGCCTACTCCTTCACCACAAACGAGGCCACCACGCGCGGCTCGGCCCCGCTCTTGAGGGCAAAGACCTCGCAGCTCGCGGCATAGGGATCGGTCGTGTAGCGCTCGGCCAGGTCTTCGGCAAAGTCCTGCAGCAAATCTGCTCTGGCGGGAAAGACGTAGAGGGAGTGGCGGTCGGGGCTCACCGCCCAGATCTCCTGGCCAAAGAGCTCTGCGAAGATCTTGGGCAGGGAGGGGGCCAGCAGCAGCGTAGCGTACAGCGGCGAGTCGCCCCGGTACACCGCGTAGGCGATCCTGCCGTCCTCCCCCTTGATCAATTCAGGGCGGATCTGCAGCAGGCGTTTGTCCGCAGCGGAGCGGGCACGCGCGGCAAAGGACTCCACGCTGAGCCCCAGGCGGGAAAAGGTCTGCTCCGTGTAGGCCTCCACACCGGCCGGCGAGCCCGGGCTCTCCTTGTAGCAGGTGAAGACGGTCTGCTGTGCCTGCGCCAGCGCCAGCGAGTAGGGGCCGCGCATGGCCTTGGGCTCCGGCATCAGCAGCAGGGTCTCCAGCTTGCGCTCCGGGATTGCCGGAGGCTGCTGGCCCGGGAGGGATGCGGCTACGAGCATGAGAAGGCAGAAAATCAGGCGCATGCCCGCAGTGTGGCGTGAACCTGCGCAGACGCAAACGCCCGCCGCTCCGGCACGGGGATGACTTGCGGGGCTGTGGCTGCTGAATGCCGCTCCCGCCATGGCAGTGACGCCCGTGGTCACCACCACCGCCGCCACCGGGGCACAGATTCGAATGCCTCGATAAACGGCACCATTGATCCGCAGGGGGGAAGCCTTTCAAGTGCGGGCGCAGCATGGCCTCACCGCCAGCTACGGGTGCATCGAAGTTTCCGATGCTGTCAGTCTGCAGGATGCCTCCCGCCGTTTTATGCGGCTGCAGGTGACCCGCCCGCAGCAGGGTGGTCTGTGTTGATCATGGTGGTGTGCCCAGTGACATTTCGACTGAGCATTGCTTGAGAGTCGGCCGGTGAGGAACTGCTGCAAAAAATCAGCGCATACTGCTCCACCTTACTTAGGCACCACGGTGAAGCCTTCCTTGCTGTCCTTGATGAGCCAGCCGGCGGCTTCGAGTTCTTTTCTCAGAGTGTCTGCGGCGGCCCAGTCTTTGGCCTGCTTGGCGTCCCAGCGCTGCTGGGCTTTGGCCTGGATCTCGGCGGGCACGTCGGCGGCGGCTTCATCGGCCACGGGGGGCAGCACGATGCCGAGGGCACCGAGCATGAAGTGCAGTCCGCTGCGCGCGGCGGCGGCTTCTTCTACAGAGAGCGCTGCGGGCTTGAGCTTGTTCAGCACGCCAAAGATGCCACCCATGGCACCGGGGACGTTGAGGTCATTGAGCAGCACCTCCCAGGCCTCGGCAAAGGGGCCTGGCGCGCGGACCTCCGAGTCCGCAGCAGGTGAGCGAAGTGCTGCGCTCTCTTTTTGCGCGGAGGTGGAGTTGCCTGAGTCTGCGGAGTGCTGCGGGTTCGGAGACCCGCGCTCCAGCAGAGCCTTGTCGGCTTTGGCGAGTTTTTGCAGGGCCTGACGTGCGGAGTCCAGGCTGTGCATGGTGAAATTCAGCGGCGCGCTGTAGTGGCCGGAGATGAGCACGTAGCGCACCTCGGCGGCGGTGTAGCCGCGCGCAGCCAGATCCGCGAGCGTGTAGAGATTGCCGATGCTCTTGCTCATCTTGCCGCCGTCCACCATGAGGTGGGCTACGTGCATCCAGTGATGGGCAAACTTCCCGTGCGTGCTGCAGCAGCTCTGGGCGATCTCGTTTTCATGATGCGGGAAGATGAGGTCCACGCCGCCGCTGTGCAGATCGAAGTCCTCGCCGAGGTATTCGAGAATCATGGCGCTGCACTCCAGGTGCCAGCCGGGGCGGCCTTCGCCCCAGGGGCTGGGCCAGTAGTTGGCGCCGTCCTCGGGCTTGCGGGCTTTCCAGAGGGCGAAGTCGGTGAGCGAGTCCTTGGTGTACTCATCGCTGTCAGTGGCGCTGGCAGCCTCGCTGGCGCCAAGGCGCAGCTCGCGGTCTTCCAGGTGGCTGAGCTTGCCGTAGTCTTTGAAGGAGGACACGCGGAAGTACACGCTGCCATCCGCCGCTGCGTAGGCATGCCCGCCTGCCATGAGCTTTTCGATCATGGCCACCTGATGCGGGATGTGCGCCACGGCGCTGGGCTCCACGTGCGGCGGCAGCAGATTCAGCGCGGCGCAGTCGGCGTGGAATTTCTGCGTCCAGCCCTGGGTGAAGTCCGTGAGGCTCTGCCCTGCCTTCTGCGAGTCGCGGATGGTTTTGTCGTCCACGTCGGTGATGTTGCGCACGTGCAGGGTGGGCGTGCCGGAGGCCTCCACCACGCGGCGCATCACATCCTGCGCCACGAAGGTGCGGAAGTTGCCGATGTGCGCCGGGCCGTACACCGTGGGTCCGCAGCAGTAAAAGCGCAGCGTCTTGCCATCGAGTGGCGTGACAGCGCGGTCGGTGCGGGAAAGGGTGTCGTGGAGTTTCAGAGCGGCGGACATGAGGGGCGGGGAAGGTGAATGATGAATGCGGAATGTCGAGCGCGGGATGAGGGGGGAAGGGGGCGTCGTCCTCGTTCTCGTGCTCCTACTCGTCCTCGATTAAAGCGCCATCGCAGCCTCCTGAGTGGAAAGCCAGTGAGACGTTTGAGGAAAGTCGGACACGGTAGAGCTGGAGGAATCGGCAGGATCGAGGACGAGAACGAGCAGGAGGAAGAGGAAGAACCAGACACCGATGCCCCTTGACCCCGCGCCACCATGGCGTATTCTCCTCCCCACTCCAAAACGGGGGCGTACTGGTTTCGACGGGTCGTCTTAGTTCGGAGCTGCATGCCGAGGATGATTCGTTGGCCTCGTTAAACACCGGATCAAAAACATAAATGCAAACTCTAACGAGCTAGCACTCGCAGCTTAAGCACTGCGACATCCTTCAGGCAATGTCTGGTAGCCTGAACGATGCCACTACCAGGCTGGTTTGGCGGCCGGGCGACCGGGTCACAAACGAGACCAAACAGGACGCTGGGTGAAGAGTAGGCTGTCTCAAGCCGCCTCCCACCGAGACCAAAGATGAGACTGAGCATGGAGACGCTACGGGCAACGGTGATTCGGACAGGGGTTCAACTCCCCTCGCCTCCACTTCTTTGATTTTCAATGGGGTGGAATGGGGAATCTAAAAACTAAGAACATGACTAAGAACACGTTCTGGGATGTGTGGAAGAGTGTGTCGACGTTGGTGCGGGGACCAATAATCGCCTGAACTGGTTGTGGCTTGGTTCGGCCATGACTCCGAACAGACGAGCGAGCACTACACCCACGTCGGCCAAGAAGCGATGCGGAAGGCGGCTGAGGCGTTGCCGGGGCTGGTCCAATGACAGGGGGAACGGACGACCCGGACGACCTTGACCGCACGCCTAGTGTGTCGGGATTCCCCTCCACTCATTGGCTTCTGGCAAGGGTGTCAACCCGAACCTACTACGCCAAAAAGGGTTGCTTCCGGTCTCAGCCACAATAATGCCCTCGGACCATGAAAAAACCGCAAAAGGACAGCGATTCACCAGCTACGGCGACGCGTCAGGACATCAGTAGAATACTGAGAGAGCATGATGTTACCTCAGACCTTACAGATGATGATCTGCGGATGATGGAAGAGCAGGTTGCAATCGCACGAATCTTTGAGCGGTGGGGAAGGGCTGCTAGTGGCGGGAATGCTAAAGCTGTGGCCGCGCTGCATTTTTCGGCCAAGCACGCGATTATGAGCCTCGAAACTGCAGGCGAGAAGAACCTCAAGCCTTTTGCAATGAATGAGCCCTCTTGGCCAGTGCTGCTGATGCCCAATTCTCGTGCAGCAAAGCTCGACCGGGAAGCACTTTTAGAACGGCTGGGAGTGGGTTCAGAGCCAAGGCCGACTTCGAGCAGCCAGCATGTAGTGAAGACACCGCGAGACATCAAGAATGTGGCCGCGCTGCTCCTGAGATTTGTGCAACTTGCTGCTGCAGCGATACAGCATGGAAACGTCGGAAGACTCCTGAAAGAAGCTGTTGTTGTGGGCGCTCCGGAAGCCGAGAAATTCCGGCGCTTTGGAGCCTATCTGGAGCAGTGGGCTCATTTGGAGACTCTACAACTGCGGCACCTCTTGAATGATCTTCATCAGGCGCTCGAACTTCCCATCCCTCCAACACTGGAGGTGAAAATTTTTTCGGAGGTAGCATTGCGCGCGGCCCAGCTACCTGAACTCGGGGAGAACACATTTCCTGACTGGTTCGAACAATGCCGAAATGTTCTTGTAAAGATCGACGAAGGCTTTTTCCTCCCTGGTGCGAAACTGCGGGAGTACGGTCGGTCCTATGCTCGGAATCACCCAAACGCAGATGGTGAGGAAACGGACGGCGGTTACAGGGAAGGGATTTTACTCAGTCTCAAGGATGCTTTGCGCAGTGTGATCGACCTTCCTCGAACGGGCCCACGGGCATCCAAGGGTACCACCAAATCAGAAAAGTGAGCTGTTTTCAGCTACCGTGAGAGCAAGAAATTAATTCTATCAGGGACGTTCAGGTGCGGCTGATGGCCACTTTCGGCGTCCCATGAATAAGGACAACCCACATCATTCCAAACCAACTCAAACGACTGCGGACGACCTGGACGACCCTGAGACGAATCTCCGTAAAATCATCGAGGAGGAGTTCGGTCCCAGCCTCATCAACGTAGGTGACCGTCCGTCCCTGAATCAGGTAGCCTTCGTCGCCCTGTTCTCCCGGAAACACGAAGTGACCTTCAGATCGTCTGATGGCGCCTTTCTACAGTGCTCAGCTGACAACATCTGGAAGGAGGTGGGCAGAGGAGAACTGAAAAAGCTTATGGCCTCCATGCTGAAGGAGGAGCTGGCCGACAAGATCAACATCCCCGAGTTGTTGGCAAAACGAACCGTGGGCCTGCTCAACAACCTTTTGAAGTTGATTGAAATCGTCAACCCATTTGGCGTCCCGGCTCCACCCAAGGGAGCATTCCTGGCTGTCGAAAACGGGATCCTAAACTTTACGACCGATCAGCCAGCTCTTCGCCCCATCGTGCCCGGCGACTGGGTGACTGAAAAGCTGCCCTGGGCTTACGATCCAGATGCAAAGTGCGAGCGCTTCCTCAATGAGTTGCTGCGTCCAGCGCTTCCCAATGAGGACGATATCCATTTGATCCAGCGAGACTTTGGTCGCCAACTTTTCGAAGGCAATCGAGCACAGACCATTTCGGTTCTTTGGGGATTGGCTGAGTCTGGGAAAAGCGTCTTTGTTCTGATCATGGAGGCCATGATCGGTCCTGGCAAGGTGGCGCAACTGCGTAGCGACCAGCTTGGCGGACGTTTTGAGATCGACGCGTTTCGTGGCAAGACCACGCTACTGGGCAAAGATGTCCCTTCAGACTACCTGGACAATCGTGGTGCGGCTGTCATCAAGTCGCTAACGGGAGCTGATCGCATTCAGACCGAACAGAAATTCGGCGGCAAACATAACATTCGGGGTACATTCTACGTGGTCATTACCACGAACAGCCGGTTGATCATCAGGCTGAAAGGTGATGTCAGCGCCTGGAGAAGGCGGTTAGTCGTGTACGAATTCAGTCGCCAAGCCCCTGAAGTGCGTATCCCAGACTTCGACGAAGTCCTCCTGAAGGAAGAGGGCAGCGGAATATTGAATTTTCTGATCTCCGGCTTCCTCGCACACCGACAGGAGCTTCGAGAACACGGGAAGTTGAGGCTGACACACGAGCAGCAGCAGCGGGTGGATGATTGGCTCATGGAGAGCGATGCATTGCGTGCTTTTGCTCGCGAATGCATCAAGGAGGGCCCTGGGACGATCACGGTCGAAGAGGTGTGGAATGCATTTTGCGCCTTTGCACGAAAACGGAAGTGGAAGCTGCCCCGAAAACAGCGGTTCCATGAGGACTTTCCGGAGGTGATGTTTGAGCTGTTTGGAGTTGAGCGTGACAACCACATCCGTCGCTTTGGCGCAGAGGTTCGTGGCTATAAGGGCGTGGAGCTCATTGAGGAGGTGCAGCCATGAACTCCCACGACCGACAGGCCTCGCTCTTTGCGGTGTCGTTTGATCCTGAGTGGCAGTTTGAAAAATGCCCGGAAAAACAACTGCATTGGTGCGACATGTACGAACATATGCGGGATAACAAACTCGTGTTGGCGATCATGGTGCGTTATCGCAGAACCAAGGAGTGGACAGCGGCTGGCCTTTTTCCGGACCACAGTTCATCCGCTCTCGGTAAAGCCTTCATCGATGCATTTCCGGAGTTTCCTGAGGTGCCGTTTCTCAGCCTGAATGCCACCATGCGAGCGGAGAGGTGCTGTCTGCTGGACTGTCTTCGTGGGAAGCTGCAGGTGGGCCTGTATGATGGTCACGATGCAAATGGATCACCAAAGGATACTGTCTTGGTCCGCATACATCGCCGCGCTCCCCGCGCCGCCGTAATGCGGGCTCTTGCTGAACTCGCGCCAGCGGAACCGGGGCCGCAACGTCCGGGCAAAAATCTCCAGTACCTTTCTCTGGCTCGGCTCTACCAGCGCCTGGTAACCTGGCCAGCGGTGCTTCGTCACTTGGATAAGGTTGGTCATAAACTCTCGCTGAAGAATGAGTCGCAGTGCAGCAAGGCCAATAAAAAAGCCGTCGGCAACATCGAGAATGTGCTGAGCCGCATCTTGTAAAACCATAATATGTCATTTCAAAATATACTGTGGTGACATGGTGAACCACAACCCGTGAATCATCTTGGGGACGTGAACACCAAAACTCCGACTTTCCCAAACGCCACTAACGTTGTCAGACCTGAGTGGCTTCAGCTTCCCCGCAGTGGACAGCGTTGCCCAATTTCAGGTCTCAGCAGAAGTGCAATCAATGCTGCGATCCTGCCCACGAAGGCAAACGGCTTCCGGCCACCTGTGATCTCGCGTTCCGTCAAAAGTCACAAGCACGCGTCCAGAGGCGTGCGCTTGGTGAACGTAGCCAGTCTTTTGGCCTTCATAGAGGCCCAGCCATCCGGCTTCGCAGTGGAACAAGCAGGCTGATGAATTTCGGGCTGTGGAACAACTCCTCGCCCGCAAACAAACCACGGGCACAAGCTGCGTGGATCCAACACAAACTAAACAACACCAGACCCCATGTCCGAATACAAACAACAACTCAAAGATGCTAAAATCAAAGGCAACCTGAATCTTTCAGATAAGCTCATTGCCGTTCTCGAAGTCAAACGTGAAAACGAAGAGCTTGATATCCCCGAGGACTATGAGGTATGCCTCAAAGCCATCCTCAAGTATTATGACAAACCACTGCCCCTGAGCTTCATCAGTCAGGTCTTGCCTGATAGTGCACAACTGCTGAAGGTGCGCAAACTCCTTCGCAAAGCTACGGATGAGCGTCCACAAGAGATTGACGAATACAAGGATGGCGAAGCCCAGACTCGTACAATGATCAAGCTGATTCCTGTTGCCGTGCCTGAACCCAAACCAGTGGAGCCTGCTGCCGACAGCACTGCTTCCACTCCAAAAGCAACTGCATAACCCAAACCCGGCCGCTCGCTGACGTAAGATGCCGAAGCGAGCGGCCCTTTCAAAAACCGAACATGTTATTTCCAAACCTCAAACTGACCCCGATGCTCAAACAGCACCTTGCTCGTGCAGGAGAGCGTCTTCCTCCTTCGCTGCTCAAAGCAGAAACCCAACTGCTGCGCAAAGACATTGTGCATGGCATCACAGCCGCATTCGCTCAGGCAACCGAAGAGTCGACGTTTACCTTCAAGTATGCAGAGATCATCAACCTGTCTCCGCAGTCTATCGGCAACCATGGCTGGGGGGATCTGCTTCGCAGCCTTTCAGGTCCTGAAAACGGGCTGATTTTTAAACAGCCGAAAGGCAACGCGTGTGTGCTGGTGACCGAAGATAGACCGTTAGCCACTCTGTCCGACGGCTTCTGGCCGTTCGCTGTTCGACTTCAGACATTGCCTGCGTCCACCAAGCGCTTCAGTGTCGATTTAACGCGACGCAATGTTGCTGAGTGGGATCGTGCCTGTGGATATGTTCCTGATGCGAAAGTGGCAGATCTCGTGCATATCATTGAACGCGGCGTGGCCCATGTCCGGGCCATCGTTGCTGCTGATGGGGGAGTGATGGTGATCTTCCGTGTGGTAGCGCATGACTTCGAGTCGTGGCAGTATGAATGCAGCTCTCTTCGTGATAAGTGCACATGTCGGGACCTGAAAATTGCCAGGTTCTCTATGCATACGCTGATTCCGTTCTCTCGTGGCGCGAGGGGCCGTGGGGCTCTTCTCTTCCTCGCCTAAACCATAAACCTTGGCCGCCCGTGCTGTAGCTGGCATGGGCGGCCTCATTCATAAAATTCTATGGAAGACGAATATATCGACCCCTACGACGCTGACGGCCAGCTGAACGATCTGCTGGCAAAGCGCGACATTCTGAGTCAGTGTGGCAAGGCATCACAAATCATTGATGACACCGAGGCTCTGGAGCACGTGCTTGCCTTTAATCCCGACGCCTTGAGGCTGTTCACACGCGACGAGTTGCTTCAAATTATTCAAGACCGCCGGAGCGAACGAGACGACTTCATGGCTAAGGAGCGGAACGAGTACATCTGGTTCACCTTGGAGCATGAGATCGAAGCCAGAATGTCAGCACTGGAATTTGAGGAGGTTTACCGGCCATTGATCAAAGCGTCCCCGCTTCCTGTTGAAGGTGTCACACGCCTAGATTTGCTGGCGGCTCTGTTTCCCAAAGGCAGGTCTGCTCTCATGCTAAACTCGTCGAGGCAAAAAGAAGGGCTGCCATGGAACACCGATATTGGCGAAGACTTCGGTGGGAGCTGGTTCTGGCCCCTTCCGGTTCGTGTGGGTGAGGACCCAGACGAGTGGATCGACAAGTCAAAAGCCTCTGTGGCTGCGTGGAATTCAGCGACGGCCAATTTTTCTCAGGACTGCCTTGTTTTGATGTGCGACCAGATCATCAAGCAGGAATTGCCGGTTAAGCTGATTTTAAAAGGCGACAGAAGCATTACCGTTATCTTTGCCATCGAAGCCGCCGACGAGGCTGAGTGGCGAAATAAGTGCCGGAAATTGCGGGCGGACATCCAGGCGCTCGGTGCCTCATGTCCTGCGTTTCGGTATGACTGGGCTTGCCCGATGATTCAGCCACACTTCACGCGGCTGATTTATTTGAATCCCGTGTGACTCAAATAATCGACGGGCAGCGAAATAATGGGCAAGTCGAAAGGTGAAGAAATGGCTTGACAATACTAAGAAAAAGTGCTACGATTAATCGTGATTACCGAGCCATTCAAAGACAAGCTTTCAAGGATGAGAAAGGACAGGGGCCTAACAAATCGCTCTTTAGCGATGCGTGCCTCTGTGCCCTCTTCATTGATAGCGGGTCTCCAAGCCGGTAGCCGAAGCGTCGGGGAGCTCCAGGCGCGGAAAATCGGCAAAGCTCTAGCTCTGGTTGGACCGGAGCTAGAGTCCTTTGTCCTGGAAGCGGTGAGCACATGCACAGACCGGGTTCTAAGCGAAGCCAAGGATTACCCGGCACTGTTCCTCAACTTCATCGCCAAACAGCTCAGGACTGCGGGCATAGCTCCCAAAGACCTCTGCCACTTCCAGCTGATTCAGTCCGACCATGGGCAGTCCTTGAGGATGCGCCTCGATGGGGGCCGCATGGCTGAAATCCACTCCACGCTCACATACGCATAACCACCCTTTTTTACGACCAGGGTCTATCAACGATGAACCAAAACGATTCAATCAACGCTCTCAAAGCTCAAATCCCGTGGGCTTCGTATCGCAGGGCCGAACGGGAATTTATTCAAGACAATGAACATGACCAAAAACCGCATTGAAGCGGACGAACACAATGAAAATCACAATTCGCCTTTGACCACCTCCATAGCCCCTGTTGAAAGCCCAGCACAGTCCTGGGTTTCCAACAGGAGCCCGAAAGGCGGTATCAAGGATCACCTCAAAAGAATCATCTCCTTCACCCGGCTGCTCAAAGCTGACGGGCATCAAGTCCGAGGGCAAGGGAAGACCAACTGCTGCCTGTGTCCTTTTCACGGAGAGCGTTCACCTAGCTTTCATGTTTATGAGGACAGTGGATGGGCAAAATGCTACGGCTGCTCATGGTCGGGAGACATCTTCACCTACGTTATGGATGCCTACCAGATGACCTTTGTCGAGGCGGTGCATTACCTGTCCGAGCAGATCCATACTGTTCGCCGTTTAAAGCCCGTTTTAGAGGTGAGGCCCAACCTGGCTACCAAACCCCAAGAACTCACCCAAACGCAGCAGAATGCCATTAAAGCGGCGGCAAAGCGGCTTGCGGAGGATGATGCTCGCTGTGTATCTATCGCGTCCAAAAGAGGGTGGAGACCAGCTACCATCAAGGCACTCGCTGAAGAAGGCTCTCTCGGTTGGGATGAGGGCGCACTGGCATTCCTCTATTCGACCGGCATGAAGTCTCGCAATTGGCCGCATAAGGAGATCATCTGGGATTTTGGAAGAGGTAGTGTCTGGCGTGGTGATCAGATCAAAAATGCCAAGGAGATCTTCATCTGTGAAGGGGAGACCGACTGTATTTCACTCATTGACAAAGGCATTGAGGAAGATGGTTCGATGGCTGTCATCGCATTACCCAGCGCCTCAACGATTCCAGGTGAACTTTCACAGCATGTTCAGGGGAGACATGTGACGCTGTGCATGGATGATGATGAAGCTGGCGACAGAGCGACTCAAAAGCTTGCAGACATGCTTCTCGATGTCTGTGCCTCGGTGCAAACCTTCAACTTTAAGGAGGTGGCATAATGGGCACGGACATTTCAGACATCGCCAATGGCCGCACTCCAACCGAGGTCCGCACCATTCTTACCGGGTATCGTGCGCCTATCACAAGACGTCGTGAACAGGAGCTGAGAGAGAACCGCTTACCGCCGATTCAAAAGGCATCTGCATTAATCGAGGAGAGTATTCCTCTTCCGCCTGAACTGATAGAAGGTTTGCTTTACCGAGGCTCCACTATGATTTTTGGCGGCGGTTCAAAGACCAATAAAACGTTCGGAATGATGGACCTTGCCATCAGTGTTGCTGCGGGGCTTCCTTGGTGGGGATTCAATACCACCAAGGGACCTGTTCTCTACCTCGATTTCGAACTTCAAAAAACGTTTTTCCGCAGGAGGTTAAACCACATTGCCGATCGAAAAGGCGTTACCATTGAGTCTCTGGAGGACTTGGAGGTATGGAACCTTCGAGGGCATGCGACCGACCTCTCTGCAATTGTGGACGAAATCATTGAGCGAATTAGTGCAAAATCATATTCGTTAATCATCATTGATCCGATCTACAAGGTGTTGGGAGAAAGGGACGAAAACAGCGCCGGCGATATTAATTCGCTGATGAATGAACTCGACAGGATTGCGGTTGCATCTGGTGCAGCCATTGTTGTCGGACATCACTTCTCAAAAGGAAATCAAGCCGGTAAAGAATCCATGGACCGTATTTCAGGTTCTGGAGTTTTTGCACGATCTCCTGATGCAATTCTCATTATTACACCACACGAGGAACAGGATGTATACACGGTCGAGACGACGCTGAGAAACCATCGACGTATCGATCCCTTTTGCATTCGTTTCGATCATCCTCTCATGGTGCGATGTGAAGAAAAAAATCCAACGAAGCTCAAGGTTGCTGGGAGGAAAAAGGAGGAATATCCCGCCGATCTGTTGCTTGTGCCGCTCCAAGAAGGCGCCCTTACCACAACAGAGTGGAAAAGGAAGGTGATGGCTTCGACTGGAATGGGTGACGGCACCTTCAACGGCAAAAAAAGCAAGTTGGAGGAAGCTGGGAAGATTGTGAAAAATCCAGAAGGGAAGTGGCGCATAGCACTTCCCCAACGGCTATTGTTAAACCCCGATTCAAACAAGGAGGTGCAGAGTGCAACTAGTGCAATTGCACCTGTTGCAGCATGACTATCGGTGCAGAGGTGCAGTGTGCAGTGCAGCGGTTATACTTAACCGCTGCTGCACATGCAGCACCTCATCTGCTGAACTTTTTATCAGAAAATAAAGGCGATGGATCGAGTAATTACTTTTGGTCAATTTAAAGGAAGAACGTTTGCTTGGCTCTTTTTCAATGCTCCCTGGTATGCTGACTGGCTTCACAGGAAGGAGGTGCTTGAAAGCCGCGACGAGTATGATGAGGAGGACCGCTCTTGCTTCAGAGAGCTGCATAGGAGGGCCTCTGCGCTGTCTGAAGTATGTCGGTACTGCACTGAAAGAAGAGTCGTCAGAAGGGCTTTATCGCTGCATTCGGGCGGGCTGGGTATGTCGGCCTTCTGCTGTGGTGACTGCATGCCAATAAATGAGGGAATGGTCCTTTGTGAGAAGCCTTCCTATTTTATGCCGCCTGATCGATGGACGCGTGTGGAACAGAAAAGACTCACGCAAACGATCAAGCAGCACTACATCGGGAAGGGCAGCTTAAGGCAAAGGAAGATGGAGTCGTTTTTCGGCAATGATGAGTTGTTTCGAAACCCGACTTCGAATTATTTCAAAAGAGGGGAGGTTGATTCATGATCTCAACGCTATTCAATCAAGGGCTTCACTCTCTGGCTGTGTTGCTCCTCTCCCGTCCTGTGTCGTCTGTGATGCTTTGTGACGTGGAAGCGGTTGTATTGGAGTTTTACGGCCTCTACTGGGTTCTTGAGACAGATGACCGCAGGACCGGATTCTTCACCTCAGAAGACGATGCTGTGCGTTACTTGCAGTCTCAGATGACTGTCGCAGAGGTAGGAGGGCAGGGGAATGAATGAAGCAGGCGAATTAGTCATCACCGACAGCTTCAATGGGCTCCTGTCACGAATGGCTGAGCTTGATCACCTGGCAATGCTGATGGAGGGGCGCAAGATCCTCAAAAATGCAAAGAGGCAGAAAACTGAACCGGCAATGCGGATGTCCGAGGTGAGCCAGTTGACCGGTATGACACAGGAGGATCTGGACTTTTTCGTCTCACTCCGGCTGATCGACGTGGTCCAGCCCGCAGATGATCCGGTCATTTCCCTCCGGCATGTGCATTGTTTGGTGAGGATCTAAATGTGCAGGATAAATGAAGGAATGATCAAACGCATGAGGTAAGGGCATCCCAACTCCATTCTTTTGTTTTGACCATGAAAGAAGTCTTTGCGGCAGGTGATCGTATCTCTATGTTAAGACTTGATTAAGCTAATGACCTAGTAATTCGTTTATGAAAACCTCAGCCCGATTTTCCGTTGATCCCCGACTTTCTGCGCTTCTCGGAGAAAGTTATACCTCCACCGAGCGTGCGTTGAGGGAATTGGTGGATAATGCTTGGGACGCTGAGAGCCGCGTTGTGGAGATTACACTGCCGGAGATCCTTAGCGATGAACCAGTTGTTATTAGTGATGACGGCCATGGCATGAAGAACCAAGAGGTTCGTCAGGAGTACCTCAAGATTGCCAGCCCCAGATTCAGTCGGAAAGGAGAGCGAACCCCAAACCTTGACCGAAAAGTTAAGGGGCGGAGAGGTATTGGGAAGTTCTCTGGTCTGACAGTTGGCGACGAAATGGAAATCGTAACACGTGCTCAGGGGGTGGAAACTACTCTGATAATTTCGAAAGAGCTACTTTTGGAGGCGGGCAAGGACATTGAAGAAGTCGATTTGCCCATCAGTCATGTGCCGTGTGATCCTGAGGCTCACGGTACAACTATTACGATTCGGAAGCTGAATCCGCGTTTGAATTTTCCACAACCCGACAAACTCCGGGAACAAGTCGCTTACGATTACGGGAGAGAGATGGGGTTTCAGGTTAAAATCAACGGGGAACCGGTTCTTCGGCATGACGTGCAAGGAGTCACTTTCACGAAGGAGTACGAAATGCCCGACGGGACCAAAGCCGAAGCAATTTGGACTGTCACTGAAAAGCCGCTTCCAGGACGCAAAGCTGGTTTAATTTTGCGTTCAGGCGAAAAATCCGTTGGCAAACCTCATCATTGGGGACTTGAGCAAGATGAGCAACTGAGTGATCGCCTCCGGAATCGTGTGGTGGGAGAGGTGAAGGTTGGTAGTGATACCATCGAGCTCACCGCTTCTGGAGGTGACGTCATTGAAAGCGATAAGGGCTTGCAACAATTGACCGCTGCTATTCAGGAGGACGTGAAAACGAGCCTAACAGAGATACATGGCAAGGAAGTTGCATTGGCCAAAGGCAGGTGGACACAAACAATGAAACGTCGGTTGGAAGCTGTGCCTGAACACCGACGGGCCATCGCAGAGGAGAAGCTTGAACGCCTAATCTCTCGGAGCTATCAAGAGGGCGAAAAGGAGGAGCGTATCACTATTTTGATTAACCTCGTACTTGATGCACTCGAAATGGACGAATACTGGACGGTATGTAGGGAAATTGAAGATGCTGAAAAGTCCGATGTATTCATCTTCGCCCATGCCCTCGACAAGTTTGGTTTGAGTGACCTTGCATTTATTGCCCATCAAGCGGACCGCCGTCGGGCGTTTTTGGATGGCCTAGATGATTTAGCCAAGGATCCCAAAACAACGGAGGCACAGATGCACACAGCCCTCCAGCACAACCTGTGGATATTCGGAAACGAATACAGCCTCATGTCAAGCAATCGACAACTGCAAACCATTGTTCGCGACTTCACGGACAAGGCCTATGCCGGTAGTGATGCTGCTGATCGTCCAGACCTTCTCCTTGCCGCAAATGTCGAGAACCGGCATCTGCTTATCGAATTCAAACGTCCTTCAGTGCCTGTTGGCAGAGACGCAGAACACCAAGCTGTGACCTATGCCGACACGCTCACAGGTCAACTCGGTGTCGAATTGGACATTCTTGTTGTAGGCGGCAGCGTTGATCCGAGACTCCAGATGGCCTATTCTGGCAGGAAGACCCGCTTCCTCTCATATCGTGCGGTGATCGCCAATGCACGCACGCAGTTGGAATGGCTCATAAAGCAACTGAACGACAAGCCATGAGGGTTCTTTGTTACATGCCTGACGACGCCGACTCATGTTACATTTATTGAACTGTGATTGAATCGGTACCGATGACGTAGACGCGGACAACGTCATTTACTTTGTGGTGACGCTGCTTCCAGTCTCGGTAAAGCTTTCCATTCTCTCCCTGGAACAGAACGCGAGGGGAGCCGTTGGGGTTGGCAGTGCGGTTTATTACTGCCTCAACTTGATGGTTGCGGCCATTCGAGATTAAGGTGACTGTGACCACGCCACCATGGATACCGAAACAATCAGTGAAACGCATGGGAACATTTATTGATCCGACTGGCCAATAGGTCTTCTCGGTCAGAGTCAATTCAAAGTACTGATCTTCTCGCACAAAATTATTTGGATGCTGTTGCGGTGGATGGGGTGGTTTAGCATCCGGATATTCCATGTTTTCTTCAGCCTGCTCGTGTTCGGCAAGTTCTTCCTGCTCTTTCTCGTCGAAATGGCGTCCTTGCAGTCGAAGAGAATTGCCTGCGATGTTTAGTAATGCAGGGTGATCGTTATCCTTATTGAATTGCGCAAAAAAGCTAATCAACCCATACTCAAGGCCGGCTGCTACATCAACTGGGATGTCATGTATTGTCATTCGGTTGGTATTAGGTAGGCACAGCACCTCAACACGCCCTCCATGTTTCAAATGGTCGCCGATGGCGGTATGAACTCGATGATTGACGGCTTGGCCGTTACCGTACTGGTAACCTCGCATTCGATTTTCGAAAGTCTTCCGTGTGTGTCCTATATAGACTACATGAGAGATTGTGAAATCACCCTCTCCAGATACAAAAATGAATGCATAGAGAATGTTGGTCGCATTCCGATTGTTTGCAATTTTGATGTTCCAACTGTCTCTCGACTTTTCTACAAATGCGGAAGGAAGAAATCCCAATGCGTATAGCTTTTCCATATAGTTAGCTTCGACTCATGTCACAGTTGAGTTTGTGTATAGTCCGCTGAATCAGTCTGAATAGTAACTACAAAAATTGGTAAAGCTCTCTCAGTTCACCAGAAGTCTGGAGAAGTATGATGAGTAGCTACTTCTTCCCCTCCGCCTTCTTCTGAGCAGCCCAACGCTTCTTCTGGGCTTCCGCGATACGCTTTTTGCCTTCCTCTGACATGGTGCGCTGCTTCTTTGGGCGTCCTGGACCTCTCTTTGCCGTGTCTGAGGATTCACCCAAGATGGAAGCCAGTTCTGACTGTGCTTCTTCGAGTTTGATTGCGAGTTTGAGGGCCTGTTTGAGCTGAGAGACGGAGGGGAGGGGCATGGTGTTAAAGGGGTGGAGGTTTGCCGAATATCAGGTCGAACGCCGGATCTTCAAGGCTCTTCATTCTGAGGTCTGGATTGATTCTGTGTGCCTCGCGAAGAGCCAAGCTGCATGCTTCTCGGTCGCCCAATCCCGCATGACACCTAGCCCTGAGCAGATGGAAATGTCCGGTGTGCTGGCATTTAGGCTCCACGGATTTCAGCCATTTAATTGCATCAGTGAATTCGCCGGCGTCATGCTTCAACTGACCCACCTCAAGCATCAGGCCCACGTTGTCAGAATCCCCAAAGCACAGATTCTCCCCCAGGTATGACGCTTTGAGTGGCTGGCCCGACTTCACAAGAATGGTCATGTGAAGGATGATGACCTCCTTGGAGACCTTCGCCTGTGTGGGAAGATCCTCCAAAATGTTCAGTGCATCCTCGAAAAGGCCCAGCTCAATATAGCCTTCAGCCTTGTCACATGCCTGAATGAACGATTCTTTGGTCATTCCGCTTGTTTACCCGGAAGAGGGCAGGCATCAATCGAGGACTTTCAGTGCTTCAAAGAGGATGCCCTTTGTCCATTCATACACGCCTGGCTCCTTGCTCTCACGAGACCCGGCAATGTTCAGCGTTTGGATGGAGTTGGAGAGAATGAAGTTTCGAATTGTGCTCGCGGGATCAGCAGTGGAAAGTGAGATGTGAATCCATGGCTTTTTGTGGCGTTCAGCAAAAACTTTCGTCTTCAGTGAGCCTCCAGTAAGCTGATCTTCCATGCTGAAAATGATCGTGCCATCTGAATCACGGACATTCCATTCCGTCCGTTGGGGGTATGATGCGCTGGGAGTCTCCTTGAGTTGGTATTTTGGGTCCAAGGCGCCATCAAGAGCTTTTCTGCCCTTCGGACACCAACCACCATGAGGAATGTTCGAAGCAATCGCTACGTCCAATCCTGCTCGATCTGCACCTGTCTGACCACCGGAAATGATTGTGGTGAGGCTCATGACGAGGTCGCAGGATTCAATAAGAAGATGGTTTCAGGCAGCCGATGCTTTGGCCGGTATCGTTCTCCTGGCGATGGATCGATCGTTCTCTGTCAAGGGTTCACCAGATATGACGATAACTGAGCTCTGTTCGCTTACAAGACATGCTCGAAGCATTTGACGCCATTCATGCTCCGGTCTAAACCGGTTTGTTTCGTAGATGACATAAACAAAGGAACTCCACTCGGGAGACGTGTATCCGCGTGTATCAGCAAGCAATTGGTCAGTAATTTGGCCGATTTGGCTCTTGCTGGAAACATATTTATACTCAATCAACGTCTGTATGGATGGAATTCCTGTATCAGGTTCGAAATTTTTAATTGGTTTTGTCAGCGTTGGTTTATGTTTCAAATCTGGGAAAACGCATTTTAGGACGGCCTCCAATCGCAGGTGAACATCATTTTCATCGGATGGGAGAGTCTTAAAAACATTTTTATCAGTGATGGAGTATGTTGCGGCTCGAATGATTGATTCTAAGTCTTTGGTGACTGTTCTTGACGGGGTTACTCCGGCAACACATTCGAGGGCAGCATGATATTTGCGAGCTGGCCCCAGCCATTTTAGGTGCGGAAAACCATCAGGGTCATGGTCTACAGACCTGAATCCTTCTTTCTTTGCTTCTGCATAGTCCAAGGCGATATCCGATCTAAGTGTTGGAAGTTGTAGTATTTCAGACAGAGCTAACAACTTTGCATACGAAAGCTCCACATTCCAATCCGCAGTGCTAATTAACCAGTCCTCTGCGGGACCGTCTTCCTGTGCTTCGTCAAAATTTGTTGCAGCTCGGCCAATGGTTGCAAGGATCTCGTCAAGGGCGGACGATATTTGTGAACTTTGTAAAATCATGTGTGCGTTATTGGGGAGAGTGCTTCAACTCAGGGAATAATTAGGTGAAGGCATGGGGTTATTGATGTTTGCCTCGGGCGAATACCAGGTCAACAACCACAGGAAAATGATCGCTGCCGGGCGTGTCTTTCAGTACCATGGCGGCAGGTCGGCCAAGATCTCTGACGTAGATGTGGTCAAAGCAGGCATCTGGGTATGAGCCTTTTCTTGGAACCGTAATGCGATGCTCAAGAGGCAGCCCTTCAAACGTCCAAAAGAACCCAGCCGCCTCGATTTTTTTCAAGGTCGTATCACCAGCCAGATTGACCTGTTCCTTGGACGTGTTGAAATCCCCCGCTACAACCACGCCTTCACCGGTTTTGCAGTATTCCTTGGCGTGCTCAATCAACTGTTCCGTGGCGTCCTCACGTTTGGAAGTGTTCTCGATTGGATTGCCGAGATTGCTTTTCAGATGCAATCCATAAACGTGCAATGGCCTCCCAGAGATCAACAGTTTAGCATAGGCATAGCCACGAGGAGCATTGGCCCATCCTCTCTTCCATGATTCAGACCATGCAGAATCGGCCTTAAAACGCGAAAGAATGGTGATCTGCTGTTCTCCAAGTTGATGTGTAAAACTGTCTGGAAATCGGCTCGTGACATGCACTGAAAAGCCCGGCAGGATCTTCGCTAGACGTTGTGCAGCCTCATCGTTTCGGACCTCTTGTAAGATCATCACATCCGCATGAATCTTGGGCAGGACATCAGCAACCTCGTTGAAGTGCTTGTCCCGCTCTTCCTGTGATGCCGCCGGCTTTTTGCCTGGGAACCATTCAAGATTCCAGGTCACAACACGTACCGCCTCTTGCCCCTCCAAACTGCAAGCGCAACAAAATATCGCAGCAATGATCCATTTCATCATCCACATCTTTTTGGTTTTGGTTAGATCCCGTGGACGTTGAGTTTGGGCGAGAGATCGGCGATGAGGTACTCTTCTAACGCGGGAGCTTCGAACGGGGATTCGTGTGGTACAGCGATATTGACTACGAAGTATGGTTCGGTCCCCCACCCGGCAACATCATATTCGCATGCGGTGCCTCCGCCGAAATGACAGTAAAGGCGTTTGCCGAGACACTGTCCCATTGAGGTCTTGCCTATGTAAAGAATTTGATGGTCTTCTGAGAAGATAAAATATACGCCTGCTCTTTTATCAAAAGGCCAAGGATCACTCCAAGGAGAGCTTCCATCTTCTTCATGCTTTCTTGTTTGTGCAGGATGCAAATGGACAACCTTGCCTATTTCGAAAGAAGGCTGATTTGGATGCCGGTAAAGAGCCTGATACGTATCGATCGCCTTCCCAGCAAGAGAGGATAGAAATTGGCTTTTGTTCATACCATTAACCACCACAGATTTTGCATGCGATTCCGTCAGTTGCTCCACAAGGCCGACCAGATCCAAAATATCGGCACCCTGAATTGTGGCGTTTACCAGTAGAGCTGATGGTGTAGCTGCCTCCTGGTGCTGCTCGGGTTGTTGGAGTCGGTGTGGAAGGCGTCAATGAATTGGCACCTGAGGGAGTATAGCCAGGGGAGGGGGATGCTGCCACCTGCCGACGAAGTGCTTGGTTTTCCTGCTGAAGCTGAGACACTTTGGCCTCCAACTCAGCAACCTTTCTCAACAAGGCGTCCACATCGGGTTTTGTCGCCTCCGAGACCGCTGCTTTGGATTCTGCAGTCAGCTTCTCCAGGGGAATGCGAAAAACGCCCAGGTCGCTGATGACGGTGATCTCTGACCCGTTGTTTGAAGTGATCTTTCCTTTCAGCTTGGAGCCGTCGAGGAGGTTGATTTCCGTGGGGACATCAGCGCCGAACGCGATCAACCCGGCAAAGAGCAAGAGGAGGGCAAGGAAACCTGTCTTCATAGGCATAGCGTGGTGTGATCGGTTGCAAACTGAAGCAGGGGTGACCAAAGCGCCAGGCAAAACTTATTCTCCGTTCTTAAGAAAGAGCGAGAAATCCTGATTCGTTCGATGGACAGGGAGACTGATTACGCCATGATCGCCTTTACCTTTATGATCTTCAAAGCAATGATCCAGAGGCTTTATGCCTGCCTCGTCCACGGCCCGTCAATGAATGCCCGTCCACACAGGTCCCGGCAGCCTTGCGACTGGATGGATTTGGCCGCTCTGAAAGGCGTTGCTCCTGAAGCTGCCCTGAAGCCACCATTTGAGAAGCGGCAGAATGAATTTTTGATCGGCGTTAAAGATAGTCAAAAAGGTTCAATTCAAACATTCTCGTTCATGGCCAGACATTTAATCGGAGCCTTGATAATATCTCTTTCTGTTTCTGCTGAAGCCCAAAATGGCGCATCTCCAGGCTTAGCCGAACTTGAGTTGAATGGAGGGTGTTGGCCCCTCGGGGTTAACGCACGTTGGCCCGCCGGCATATCTGAAGAGCAGATGGGAGCCTTAGCCGCTAAAGGTAATGCAAATGCTCAGTTTTTGATCGCTCAGCCTTTACTGGCAACGCGGATTGAGGTCATCACACCTGGTAGTCCAATAGGAGTAGGCCTAAACGCTTCAACACTTGGTAGGCCCGCTGAAACCCGAAGGGTGTATAATAACGTGGCAAACGCGATTGAAGGGACTCGGTTACTGATCAAAGCTGGACAACAGGGGCATATTCTTGCGCAAGTGAATTTGGGCCACTTATATGAAAGGGAGAATAATCCTGAAGAGGCTGTGAAGTGGTATGTTAAAGCCGCTGAGCAGGGCTCAGAGGATGCGATGCAGGCCTTGGGAACAATTTACCGTGATAGTTACTTGCTGATCGATGCCTACATGTGGTACGCCTTAGCATCGGCTAAGTGTATCCAGCGAAACGGGAATCTCAACTTTTACATTGACCAAAAAAACTATTTGATTAGATGGCTGAAACCGGAAGAAATCGAGGAAGCACAAAAGCTTATCGACGCTTGGAATCGAGAGCACACTAAATGACCGACCTGTGCAATTTCTAGATCTGCGGTGTCGGATTGGGCAGATCACGATTTTGTTCGAGATTTGCTGACTCGCCAAACCCTCAGTGAGAAGCCACGGCCATTCTCATACGGTTCCACGGTCGCTTCCACTTCGAGAACTGGATAGCGCACTGTGACTGCTCCGTAGCTCCTGTAGGTGTCAGCAAAGAGCTCGGTTTCGACAATCCCGGTTCGATCAGCAAGGCTTAGGAACTTCATCAGCGCTCCAGTGGTCTGATGATGAACGCGCTGCTCAATGACCAGACCGCAGCAAACCACACGTTGACCGATGCACGCATGAAGTCGTTCCACCGGGCAATATGTCTCCCAGGCCACCTCCGGATAAAGGTCCAAAGGATGCCCTGAAATGGTGAAGCCGAAAAGATCAGATTCCCATTCCAGCTTCTCCTTCAAATTCGGTTCCTGCAGTGGCTTATGACACTAATGCTCGACGACCGCACCAAGCCAATGAGTGCACTATTTAGTCGTTGTAGGTGGTGGAGCTGGAACTGTAGGTGCAATAGCCGCTTCTGGTGGTGGCTGAGTGATTGGAGCCGAGTTTGCGGGCTTGGGAGACGCTATAGCTTTGGCTTGTGCAGTGGGTGGTGTCAGTGGGTTGGTATTTATAGTAGGAGGCTTTCCTGCCTGTCCCACCTTAATGGGGGCTCCTGATGAGGGTGTAGCACTTTGCGGTCCCGGTGCAGGGCGTGGAAATTTGCTGCCGGGGAGGGTTTGCGAGCGTACAGCCTGTGGAGTCGAGATCGTTCTTGGAGTGGCTGATTGAAAAGGTAGACTTGCAGGTAGCGAACTTACCTGCGGAGAAGTAGAAACATTTACACGAGGTATAGGACGCTCTCCATGATTCATCAAACTTGGTCCAATGAATAAACTAAGTATCAATGCGGAATAATACGGCAACATCCCGGGGCCGATGAGGTTAGTGAGCCCTGCAGACCAGCGAGCCCATGTCGCAGGTCTTGCATCAAAACTATAAGCTTCAAGAAGCATAAGCAGCATGAGTGCAAGCCAAGGGAGCCAACTTGCTCCTTGCATTTTTAGGGCAAAGTTAGACAGAAGTCCCCAAATGACGAGGAAAAGACTTGAAATCTTAAGAATCATTGAAGTTGGTTGTGCCATTTTATGTGATAATGATTGCAATATATTTCTTATCATAAAATATAATTAAAAATCAATCGGAATCTGATGGAACAAACGATTGTCGTCTATACGTTAGATTTTCTGTCATTGATCCGGTACGCATGCAAGGGCTGTGGTCCTCTAAGGCAGGCATAGTGCGAGAGGGCTCGATTTAATCTTTGATGAAGAGGCTTTTGAAGCGGTAGCGGAAGCCGGCCACGCGGCATTCCGGGCACCAGGGCTAGCTCGACGCCTTGGATTGGGTTGCTCCGCACCGCGACTGTGCCCTCTTCGAATCCCCATCGGCAAGCCGTCATTATGGGGCTTCGAGGAGAGCACAGTCCTGCCCGGTTGATGCAGCCCTTTGACGATCAGTGTCTTGCCCAATAATGCCTTGCTCCGGCGGAGGCCATCCGACGTTACCCACTCAAAACAGCGAAGACCCTTTTTTGTTCGGTTGGCACTGGCATAGTGCCCGCTGTGGGTTGTCCTATGTTTACTCAAAGTAAATGCGCAAACCAGGATTGAGTCTGGAACCATGCTCCATCAAATGTTGCTGCTCGCTTTTAGCAATTTTGAGTCCCGAGATTGTTATTTGTTTTAGCGTCGGGTGCCTTAAAATACCAGAACCAAGCACACCAGCCGGGGTCACTTTGGTTTCATAAAGGCGCAGATTTTCGATCATCGGACATTTTGCGGCAACATTTTTGAGCCCCTTGTCAGTGATCGGAGTGCCGTTGAATTCAAGATATTGCAGATGTAAAGAAAGGGGGAATATCTCCCCGCTGATTTGATTGTTATTGAAGACAATTCTCGTAAAATCAGATCCTGAAAGGACCGCCATGTGGCTGTCATTAAGATCGCTATACATGACAAAAAGAACATTCAGACTTTGATGATTTCGCCATTTTGAAAACAAAAGATCAAGCCATTTTTTGGTATTCCGGCGTAGTGTCACTTTCCTAGCGCTAGAATAATAATTCAAAGCAGATCCGATCAATATAGGATCAAGGCTGTCTTCATTGAGGTCAACATCGGTTGGCCGCCTCCAAAACCAAGCGTCGCCTTCATTAGTCCACTGAACAACTGAATCAGTGTTTTGAAGAACCATGAAGTGCATTCGGCGAATCGAGAACCACACCACAATCAGCGCCACAACCAACGACAGCAGAATTAAACACTTTTTTTTCATCAAATTTTAGTTTTTAACCGCTCACTTTTTGCGCAACGTCACTAATACCTTCAGAGTTGTTCCTGGGCCATGGTTCATATCATCTGTAACCCTTCCGCGTGGATTATTTTGTATGACCTGACGAAAGGCTGGAGGATTATTATCATAGTAACCGAACCCTTCATGAGTAACAACCCCGGCGTCGCTCCAACCACCTGAAGCCAGATATTGCATTCTGAGTTCGTTGTCGACCACTCTGTAACTAAATTGAGCAGCAAGCGCTGAACCATATCCGGTGTAAAAACCGGCCGTACTTAGATCACTGTTTACAGACCAAGTCTGATTGGATTTACCTTGCTTCACCACCCATTTACCACCTTCATTAGAAACCTTGATCCACTGAGCAATGCTGTAAGCCCATTTGGGAGAAGGAGGATCATCCTCCGGCTTGCCATCGCCCTTAAAATAATCCTTATCCTCTGGAAAGATAATGCCACTACCTGGAGCGGCTGGCGTAGAGCCCGCGCCCGTCGTGGAATACCCATTGGGCATCCTTCGATTTGGGTCATTCCAAAAATGGTTTGTTGTTCCCCGAGTAGATTTAGCAGCCAATAACACCCAGACTGAACATCCTTTGCTCACGCCTTTTTTGTTTAATCCACCTGGAACAGTTGGATCAGGGATGGTGGAGTCTCCTGTCACTCCCGCGTTAAAAAATGGGTAGTATTCCGACACATTAACCATCGCAACGGTTTGTTGGCCGGTTACTGTGCTAGCAACAGTTCCACTGGACCGATCACGAGCTGGATTGGGATTTGGATACTCAATCCCTTCAAGCCCAAGTATATCCACACGGTTCACCGGATCGTTTCCAACCATGCCGTACAGATTTACACCGCCACGTTCGCCGATGGGGTCTCTGCTTGGCCACCGCCCAATTTCCGGGTAATAATATCTGTACCCATAATAGCACCAACCAGTCTCCGCATCCGTGTACTTCGTGCTGAAACCAAACGGACTTGCTGCCAATTGTCTTCCCCCAGTGCCTTCGAGTTCATTCCAGATGGGGCGCCCAAAGGCGTCGTAGTCATGCCGAGAAGTCACCGCGCCTGAAGCCACACGCACATAGGCGCTGATATTGGCGTTCCCGTCATAGCAGGGGGCCTCCGCCACGTTCCCAGCACGTTGCACCAGCAGCAGACCACCCACTCCGCCAGCTCCGTCCATACTTCCACTCACGTCCGTGCCCCAGGCATAGGCACGTACCAGTGAAGCCTTGGGCTGTGTCGAAAATCCCACGGGATTGACCATCTCGATCTCCGCCAGCAGGTTCCAACCATCGTAGAGGAACCTGAGATCGCTCGTCAGTTTCCAGGTTGGAGCGCCGTTTCCGGTTCCTGGCTGAAGGTCGCTCACTGTCTTGCGAACGCGGCGGCTTTGGGCGTCGTAGGCAAAGTCAAGGCGCATCTGCGGCATGCCGGTGGCAGAGGCCACGTCCGTGCGTGTGGCAGCCGAGACCAGGCGATTTTCGGCATCCCAGGCGTAGGTCCAGCGACCGTCCTGAATGAGGTTGCCATCGTCATCGTAGGCCAAGCTTTCGGGACTGGCGGGGAACCACACTTTGCCGTGGTGCTGGGTGGTGACATCCTTTGCGGTGCCGTTCTCCATCCTGCCAGCGCCCGGAAGTGTGGCGCTGACCTCCAGGCTGTGCCAGTCGGCATGGGTGGCCGCACCGCTACGCGTGACCGGCACGGTGAACTCATCCCCCTCGCGGATGACGGTGCCACCACCGGTGACACTGAGCTGCGCCGGGGACTTGACATGACCAAACACCCAGCGGCTGGCGTGCTGCTCGCGCCCGGTGATCTGGTTCAGGCTGTTAGCCGTCCACGTCACCTGGTCCAGGCCGGTGCCGCTGTCAGGGGTGTGCTGGGCGTCCATGATGCGGTTGCCAATCAAATCGTACCCGTAGCCAAATTGCAAGCCGCGTTTGGCCGGGGCATCCTCAGCGGAGGTGAGGCGCTTGACCGCGCTGGTCACCTCCCCGCGCTGGTCGTAGTCGTAGCGCCAAGTCTCCCCGGTCTCCCGCTGGGCGGAGGTGCGCCGGTGCATGCCATTGTAGCCGTAGGTGTGTCTGCTCAGCTGGGTACTGCCCACCGTCCAGGTGGTGTATTCGAGCCTGCCCAAAGTGTCCATATGCCAGCCGCCGGTGAGTCCGGCGCCGCTATAGGTGAGGCTGGTCTTGCGGCCCGTGCTGGCCTCGTAACCGTAAGTGGCGCTGTAGCCGAAGGCCGACACCTTGCCCAGGCGGCCTGCGAGGTCGTAGTCATAGTCAATGCTGCGGCTGGCCATGCTGCCCCAGGCCCAGGTGTAAACATCCCGGCGGTTGGTATCCGTTTCAAAGGTGGTGCTCCAACTGCTGCCGTCCAGCAGACCACCTACAACACTTTCTCCGCTGAGCAGGCCATTGGGCCCGGCATAGGCGTAGGTGTGCAGGCCTGCGGCATCGGACGTGGTCTTGAGCTGGCCGTCGGCGTAGTATGTGAAGGTGACGTCGGGAGTGTCATCGCTGTAGTCGATGAGCGAGACATGACCGGCATCGTCGTAGTGGTAGGTGATGGTGATGGGGGTATTGCTGGGGGTGCGACGTGCCAGGGTGCGCTGGTAGAGGCGGCCGGTGATGGGATCGTAGGTCTGGGAGCTGCCTCTGCTCTGGGCATCTGTCTTGCCCATGAGCTGGCCGGAGGCGGGATCGTGTATCCAGGTGGTGATGTCACCGGTGCTGGTGGCGATGGGGGTGCCCTCCCGGTAGGTGTGCATCTTCCAGAGGTCGCCGTATTCGTCGTACACATAGCGCACGGGCGAGGTGGCGGTGCCGCCGACGAAAATCTGGTGCCCGAGAAGATCGTAGGTGTAGCTGAGGGTATATCCATCTGCCTGAGTGACAGTGTCCACCTGTCCCGCACCTGGTTGGCCTGCTGGATGATAGGTGTAGGAACGTTGGGGGGTGTAGGTGGTGTCCCCTGCGGGCATGAGATCCTCATGTGAGACAAGACTGCGGGCGGTGCCGTCATTGAGGTCAGCATAAACGGTGCGCCTCCTGATACCCGCCATGTCCTGCACCACGGTCGGGCGCTCTAGGGCATCGTAATCGTAAGAAATGGTGCCGGTGCCACCTTTGCCAGTTTCGGTCATCAGCAACCCATTGACTGCGGTACGCGTCTGCAACAAATTAGAACGATTGGTGGCGGCGACAGTCGTGACGGTCTTCGACGATGGGTCAGTGCTGGTAGCAACGGTGGTGACCAAACCGTCTGAGGTATACTCGATGGCACTGGAATACAGCGCACCACCCAGCAGTCGCATTGAGGTGCGGGTGCGTGAGGTGGCGCTGCGATCTGTGCCTGCCGTCTCGGTGGTGACCGTCTGC
>DDFC01000017.1 GCA_002336895.1 Verrucomicrobiaceae bacterium UBA1938
TTGCGCACGGCTGGGTCACCGCCCCAGCCTGTGCGGGCGCATAGCAGCTTGATGGCGTGCTTGCGGCTATAACCGAAATGTTCGCACAGCTCGTCGATCATGCGTGAGCGGCCTTGCCGCCCGCGATTGACATACCGCTGCCGCAGACGCGGCAGCATCTCTTCTCTGACTTTTTGACTCATGAACATCGACTTGGGTTGCCGGTGTCATCCTTTTTGAGTCAACGTCCTTTCCCCGCATGCCCATCCCTGCTTCCCCGGGTGTCAAAACTTTTGAGGCAACAGGCACGCCTTCAACGCAAAGCACTTGAAAGGTAAAGCCTCATGAAAGCAGCCTATCTTGATCGTAAAGCTGGCGCTGAAGCTTTGATCGTCGGTGATCTGGCGAAACCCTCTCCGAAGGTCGGAGAGGTTCTTGTCAGAGTCCATGCTGCCGCCATCACTCCGAGTGAGCTTGAATGGTATCCCTCCTTTCATCTGGCCTCGGGGGCGGCGCGCCCGTTCCCGATTGTACCGGGGCATGAATTCTCCGGTGTCATCGAAGCCCTGGGCGCTGATGCGGCGGGCTTCCAGCTGGGAGATGAGGTTTATGGACTCAATGACTGGTTTGCCAACGGCGCTCACGCGGAATACGTCGTGGCCCCTGTGGCAATGCTGGCGCACAAACCGGCGGAACTCGACCACGCACATGCGGCTGCGGTGCCCATTTCTGTACTCACGGCCTGGCAGGCTCTTTTTGAGAAAGCCAGGCTGCTGCACGGCGAGCGGATTCTCATTCACGGAGCTGCCGGTGGTGTGGGCCAGTTTGCCGTGCAGATGGCCAAAGGACTGGGCGCACATGTCATTGCCTCGGTATCAGGTGCCTGCAGGGAGTTTGTTCAGTCGCTGGGTGCCGATGAGGTGATCGACTACCACACCACGCGGTTTGAGGAAGCCGTCAGCGACATCGATGTTGTGTTTGATGCCGTGGGCGGAGAGACGCTGGAGCGCTCCTGGCGTGTGCTCAGGCAGGGCGGGCGCATCGTCACCTTCGCCGCCTCCAGCGCGGGCTCTGCTGAGCCACGCGTGCACGATGCCTTTCTGCTCGTGCGCGCGGATGGCACTCAGCTTGCGGAAATCGCCCGGCGGCTGGATGCCGGAGAGCTGCGTGTCCGCATCGCCGGTGCTATTCCGCTGGATCAGGTGCATCAGGCATGGCGGCCGACTCCTTCGGGCTGCAGGCTGGGCAAGACGGTGCTGCAGATCATTCAGCCATGATCCGGCGGGTGTTCGTTATTTCGATCCGGGTGTCAGCCTGCCTTCGTCGATCTCGATAAATTCAAACATCGTTTGTACCGTACCTGCTGGCAGGCCGATTTCTTCCAGGCGTTCATTGAGACGTTGCGTGCCGGCATCGCGCCAGCCGCGCTTGGTCATGAAGGCGTTCCACACTTCGATCTCCTGCCCGGTGGGCTGACGGCCATTCGCATAAGCCCAGGCCAGCAGGCTTTCATCGCTGCCGCCCTTGAGCGTCTCAGCTTCGAGCGTGTCGTAGTCGATCTTGAGAAACTCACAGCAGCGCCAGTCAAAGCTGCCTTTCGCATTGCCACGCATGGGCTGCCAGCCCTCGGGCAGCCTGCCTGCGGCAAAGAGGCGGATCTTGTCGAGCATCCGGCCGAAATAGACCAGGCCATTCACCTGATCGTACGGGCTGCGGAGTCCAGGAATGAGAGTGGGGTAGGGAAGTGCCATGGTAGGCGATCATCGCGAGCGCAGATACTCAGTTCAAGCAACACCTGAGTCAGAAGCACCCTTTGCAATTCGGCCTTTTTTAAATATATCGGGACGTCATGCGCAGTCAGAAAATCAACAACCGTACTCCCCGGCCCTTCAAGACCAAGTCGGACCGCTGGTCCGGCGGCCAGGGATTCATTCCTTTTTCAGGTCCCAAGCCCGCAGTGCGTCCGGCCAAGCCAGCGCCTGAAGCCAAGCCTTCAGCTGAAAAGCCAGCTGACAAAGAGAAGGAATAACGGAACGTGCTTCATGGCCAATCCGCAAAACATCCAGATGGCCGCGAACTTTGGTGTCTTCATGCTGGGGGCTGGCGCGCTGGGACTGATGTGCGGCACCACTCTGGGGCGGAGCGGTCTCATCCGCCGCGCTGATCAGCCTGCGGCATTTTATGTCACCTGCTGCTGCCATCTTGCCGTGGGAGCCTTCTGCTACTTTGGCCAGTATTTTGCGACTCCCGCCTGACGTATGTTGCGTGTTCTCATCCTCTGGCTTGCCCTGAGTCTTGGCATCTTCGCGCAGAGCACTGTCGCGCGAAGAGTGATTCTGTTTGGAGATTCCATCACCGCAGGCAGTGCGCTGCCCAAAGAAGAACGCGGCAAGCTATGGGTGGCCCAGGTGCAGGAGCAGTCAGATGGGGCGCTCACTTTGATCAATGAGGCCAAGGGTGGCAGACCGACAAATTCGCTGCCGGAGTTTACAGAGGTGCTTTCACGGCACTCCAAGGCGGCCGCGCTCGTGATCGCTCTTGGCATGAACGACTCGCGCGACATCACACCGCAATGCGTGCCCAAGGCCGTGGCCAACGTGCGGGCAATGATCGAAAAAGCGCGTGCGGCTTATGGTGCCAGCCTCCCTGTGCTGCTCGTGGGTCCAAGCAACATCAACAAGGCGGCACTGGGTCCGACCAAGCCCATCGCCAATGAACGTGAGGTGAAGCTGCGTGAACTCGGTGCTGCATTCGAGAAACTGGCTGCAGAAACGAAGTGCGAGTTTGTCAGCCTCTTTGGCATCGTACCGGATGCAGCACTGCTCAAAGACGGCGTGCATCCTGATGGTGCTGGGAACACGGCCATCGCGCAAGTGTTGGGGCCGAGGCTGAAGGCGCTGCGCTGATCACCGCACCATCATCCACAGCGTGCTGGCTCCATGCCCTGCAGGAAAGTCCGGTGGCGTGGCGTGGCGGATGTATTCGGCGCTGCGGCGTTTCACCTTGGCGCACCAGCGTGCACGGCGCTCCAGGGCGGTCTGATCCAGCGTGGTGCAGTTGGTGGAGAGCAGAATGGCGCACTTCGGTGCGGCCACCTCCAGCGCGGCATTGAGCAGGTTTTCAAAGTGGTCCTCCACCTGCCAGCGGCGTCCTGTTTTGCTGCGGGAGAAGGTGGGTGGATCAAGGATGATGGCGTCAAAGCGCTCGCCCCGTGCCGCGAGCGTGGGCAGCAGCTCGTTGGTGTCCTCCGCAAGAAAGCGATGCCCCGCAGGATCGAGGCCATTGAGTGTGAAGTTATGTTTGCCGCGATCCAGCGACTTGCGGGAGAGATCCACGCTCACTGTCTCCGCACCTGCCAGCGCGGCCACCACGGAAAAGCTGCAGGTGTAGGCAAAGGTGTTGAGCACACGCTTAGGTTTCAACTCGTGCAGAGTGGCGCGGTTGACGCGCTGATCCAGAAACAGCCCGTGGCTGTAGCTGGCTCCGATGTCCAGTCCGTAGCGGATGCCCGCCTCCGTCACGACGGTGGTCAGCGGCAGCGTGGCATCTCCGCTGTACAGCACGGGGCAGATGCGGTCGGCGTTTTTGACTGGCATGTGGCGGTGAAACACGCGCACGGGCTGCCATGCAGCTTTCTGGCACCAGGTGTTCAATCCAGCGGCCATCTCATCGCGTGCGGCATCGTGCTTGTAGGAAATGATCACGTCATCTGCCAGTCTTTCCACCCATCCGCCCGGGCCTGATGCCAGACGGTGAGCCGTGGTGCCAGCGGCTTCGATGGTCTTGCCTTGGGCGGGTGTTATCCAGGACAGAGGCGCTGAGCTGGGGGAGGAGCGTGCGGATGTGATCACGCAGGCATGCTTGCCGCAAGAAGCGCATGCAATCAATCAGGCTTGCGCTCAGTTCGTGTGTTTGTGTGAAACTGCTTTCATTCTGGCGGCGCATGACGGTAAATCGCCGCCTCTATGTGCAACATCTACCGCACCAAAAACGGCAAGGTCTGCAAGGCCAGCAAGCCGGTGGATTTGTCCCTGGCCGATGGGAGCAAAACGGAGGGGGTATGGGGAGGATCAGCCCAGGAGGAGAAGCTGGACTGGTGGCTCAAGAAGCCCGGGAATGAACTCACCCAAACGGCTGAGGTCGCCGAGGTGGGTGTGAAAGACAACAAGACAGAGGACATCGCCTGGGGCGCGGCTCCGGAAGGAGCACGTCTCTTGTTTGTGCTTGAGGCTCCTGTGAAGGGGAAGAACGGTGCGCCCTACCGCATTGCCAAAATGGTGACCCGGAAAGCCACCGAGGCCGAGGAGGCCTATTTCCGAGAGCCCCGATGCGCGCTCTTCGGCACGATAAAACCGGACCGCAGCATCAGCCGACATTCGCCGCTGCCACCACCACCGCCCAAGCCTTCGGCGCAGGGGGAGCTGTTTTGATTTTACTGCGGTGGCCACACAGCACCTGCGAGTTCTTTGGGCAGCTGCGCCGGATCGGTGGGATAAATCAGCTTCATGTCCGGCTTGTTGGTGGAGCCCGGTAGCAGTTCTGTCTCCTCCGGTGCGCCGATGATGAGCCATAGCACCTCTTCATTCGTGTCGTTAAACACCTGGCGCAGTTGATCGGGCCCCACGAGTACGCCGCCGTATTTTGGCACGGTCAGCGTCTCATCTCCCACACGCATTCGGCCTGTGCCTTCGAGTACAAAATAAAACTCCTCTGCGCGGATGTGCTTGTGCAGCGTGTTCGCACTCATCGGCGGCATGCGCCAGAGTCGCGCGCCCATGTTCTCGCTGCCGGTGCGCTCCAGAAAGTCCGCGTTCGGGATGCGCATGATATTGGACAGGCGCCAGGTGAGATCATCCGGCGTGATGAGGTGTAGCCTTGCACGGGGTTCATGAGTTTGCAGAAGTATGCGCCGCCTCGCGTCTGCGCAGCTGGCCGCAGGCGGCATCGATGTCCGGCCCGCGTGCACGGCGCAGATGCGCCACGGTGCCGTGGGCACGGAGTTCTGTCAGGAATGCCTCTGTCTGCTCCAGGCTGCTGGGCGCATAGGTGCGACCGCGCAGGCTCAGGCCGGTGGCATTGTAGCGCAGCAGGTTCACATGCATGCGCCGTCCTTCCAGCAGACACGAGAGATCGCGCGCCTGTGCCAGGGAATCGTTCACGCCATCCAGCAGGCAGTACTGGATGGTGGTAATGCGCCCGCTGCTGGCCTGATAGCGGTCCACAGCGGCAAGCACGTCCTGCACATCAAAGCGTTTGCCCATCGGCAGCAGGTCGGCGCGCGTGGCATTATCCGGCGCGTGCAGAGAAAGCGCGAGATGTACACCCAGATTTGCCTCCCGCAGTTCATCGATGCCGGGCACGATGCCCACGGTGGAAACTGTGATCTGCCGCCAGCCAAAGGCACCGAGCGTGGGATCAGCGATGCGCCGTACTGCAGCCAGCACGTTTTTCAGATTCAGCATCGGCTCGCCCATGCCCATGAAGACGAGGGTGCGTAATGTGCGCCCGGAGGAGCGCGCTTCACGTCGCAGGTGGATAAACTGCTCAACGATCTCTCCGGAGGTGAGGTTCCGCTCAAAGCCAGTCTGTGTGGTGGCGCAGAAATCGCACCCCATGGCGCAGCCCACCTGGCTGGAGATGCAGCCCGCCGCGCGTTCAGGATGGTAGTCCGGCATCAGCACAGACTCCACCGTGCGCCCGTCGTGCAGGCGCAGCAGCAGCTTGGTGGTGCCATCTTCGGAAACCTGCCGCATGGCGAGGCTGGCGGCGGTGGTGGGAAAGGCGGTGTTGAGCTGCTCTTCCAGCTTTTCGGGCAGGAGGAAATCCGTGCGGGTTCTCGGAGGCTGCGCTGCCAGCAGGCTGCGGATCACGCGTGGGGCGTGTGCGGTGTTGAAGCCCTGGCTTTGCATCCACTCGCGCAGATCTGCGAGGGAGAGGTCGGGCAGGGGACGGGTGCTGGTGCTCTGCGTGCTCATTTCACGGAAGAGCTGCGTTTTTTCGAGGCTTTGGCCTTTGGCTCGAAGCACAGACCACCCATCATCGCCTTCGTGGTAAAACGGAGGTGGAGTGCGGTGAGCAGATCGGTGATGCGATCCGCAAGCGAGGTGTCGTAAGCCATGTCATATCAGCTATGCGGACGCTGGAAGCTTTTGCGAGCTTTTTCCGCCTTGGCGCGGATGAAGCAGCCCTTTGCATGATCGTTGATGAGCCCCATCGCCTGCATGAAGGCATACACCGTCGTCGGGCCGACGAATTTCCAGCCGCGCTTTTTCAGCTCCTTGGAGAGCGCGATAGATTGCGCCGAGGTGGAGGCCGTCTGCGGCTCTGCGAGCGTCTGCGGATCCGGCTCATAGCTCCAGGCAAAGGCGGCCAGGGAACCCTCCTGCTTCACCAGCTCCAGCGCACGCTGTGCGTTGTTGATGACGGCCTCGATCTTGCCGCGGTGGCGGATGATGCCCTCATCCTGCAGCAGACGTGCCACGTCTTTCTCTGTGAAGCGTGCCACCCGGCTGAAGTCAAAGCTGTGGAAGGCACGGCGGAAGTTTTCACGCTTGGCCAGAATGGTGCGCCAGCTCAGGCCGGATTGAAATCCCTCCAGGCTGAGCTTTTCAAACAACCGGTGATCATCCGACACGGGGAAGCCCCACTCGGTGTCGTGGTAGGCGGGAAACTCCGGCGCAGAGGCGCACCAGCGGCAGCGCTCTTTGCCGTCTTCAGAGGTGTGTGTCAGGCTCATGGCAGTTTAGGAAACGAGGAATTGCAGGCGCTCATCAGCCATGCCGGGATCGAGCTCGTGGATCTCAGCGCTCACGATGCCTTCAGCGACGAAGGGATCTTCGTTCACGCGCTGCAGCAGTGCGGTGTGCGTCGTCTGATGGGCCAGGATGCCGCCGCCGAGATCCGGCTCCAGGCTGCCAGCCAGCAGGAAGACGCCTTCGGCAAAGCCGCGTTTGATCCAGGCCTTGTGGCCGTCCATGAACTGGCCGGCCTGATCTTTTTTGTCTGTTAAGCGGAGGAAGATGATGAACATGATGAAGTGTGTGGTGTGGAAAAAAGGATCAGCGCTTGCTGCGGCGGGCGGGCTTCGTGCCGAGACCGGCCAGCCACTCCTGCACGCGCTGTACTTCGGCTCGGATGAAAGACTCATCGTGGAAAGCCTGCGCCAGCGTGGCGGTGCCCTGGCTCCACGCCAGCAGGTGCATGGCATGCGCCCGTGATTCCCCGCCGCAGCCGAGCTGCTCAAACTGGCGTTTCAGCCAGTCGCGGAAGAGGCTGAAGATCTTGTTCGCATGCGCCAGCGCGGCGTGCTCCAGCTTGGCCAGTTCCGTGCAGAGCGTGCCCACCGGGCAGCCATGCAGCAGGATCTTCGCGCGATTCATGATCAGGATGTTGATGAAGCAGCGGATGCGCTCCATCGCAGTGCAGCCTTCAGCCTCCCACTGCTCCAGCATGCCACGCGTGCGCCGCAGCCGCAGGTCGATCACGGCTTCCAGAATGTCGTCCCGCGTCTTGAAGTGAAAGGTCAGGTTTCCGCGCGTGATCTGCACCGCCGCTGCGATGTCCGCCACGGACGTGTATTCAAAGCCCTTATGGTAAAACAGACGGTCTGCTGTCTCGATGATCCGGTCTCGTGTGGTGGGCGCGCTCATGCTGGCCTGATGCTGCCGAATTAGGACAAATGTCCTAAATTGTCAAGCGCGCGATCCGGCTGATATTTCTGCATCGGCCCGGCGTTTCAGCGCACCATGACCACGCCCCTCCGTCTCGCTGCACTCTTCGCACTCTCTTTCATCGCGCTGCCATCGCACGCCCAGACCGGTGGCGCGGACTACAAGCCGGAGCTGTTTCAAAAGCTGAAGCCGGTGTATGCAGACACCTTTGACAGCGACACGCTCAACACAGAGTTCTGGGAGGTTCGACAAAACACCACCTGGGCGGTGAAGGATGGCGTGCTCTTGGGCAGTCCGTCATCCAAGGAGTTTCAGGACAAGAAAAAGGCCAGCAGCGATCCCTCCCACGCCGGGCTAAAGCCTGTCATCTGGCTCAAGAAGGTGCCGGAAAATTTCGTCTGCGTCATGCGCGTGCGCTACGATGCCACCGCCTACCAGAAAGGCTTTCCGCTGTTTGATCTGGGCCACCACATCCACACGCTGAGCTTTGCGGAAAAGGCCACCACGCTCACCATCAAAAAGAACGTGCAGAGCCTGCCCGTGGAGCAGCCGCTCTTTGCGCTGAACCAATGGCACGATGTGGTGATCGAGCTCAAGAAAGGCACGCTCCTCCTCAGCATCGACGGCAAGAAGCATGTCTTTGAAAGCAAAAACATCGACATGTCCGGCCAGGCGCAGATCGACTTCAAAGCCGTCGATTTCGGCACCTGCCAGATCGACTCCGTGCGGCTTTGGGAGGGGGTGTGAATCTGCGGCGGTGCTTGCCGCTCCGCCTCACGGCGCGCCATTCACCTGCAGCAGCTGCACCTGGAAGATGAGATCGCTGTTGGCGGGGATGCTGCCCATCGACTGCGGGCCGTAGCCAAGATAGGAAGGAATGTAGAGCGCGAACTCATCTCCCGGCTTCATGAGCTGCAGCGCCTCCGTCCAGCCGGGGATCACCTGGTTCACGCCAAAGGTGGCGGGCTGGCCGCGGTCATACGAGCTGTCAAAGACGGTGCCGTTCGTCAGCGTGCCGCGGTAGTGCACAGTCACGGAATCCGTGATTGTAGGCGACTTGCCGCCTGCGGGGCCGGAGGTGAGCATCTTGTAGCGCAGGCCGCTCGCGGTGGTGGTCACGCCATTGGGCGTGGCGTTGCTCTTGGCGGCGGATTTCTGGGCGGACTCAGACTTGCCACCGCTCTGGCAGCCGGTGGCTATGAGCAGCAGTGCTGCGGAGAGGATCAGGGCGGAGGTGGCGTGCTTCATGGTGCTGGAGATGTGGCGGGGAATGCACGCGCGCGCAACCGAAGGAAAAGGGCGATTTGATTCCGCAAATCTCTGCCTGCCATTCATTAGCGACATGCTCCGACTGGCAAGAAAAGCGCCGGCCATGAGGGTGGCCGGCGCTGGATTCCCGCTGCCGAGGGGGCATGCTTCGGCAGGTGCCTGGTCATTTCTTGCGCATGGGGATGGCATGCCTGACCTCATACATGGCTGAGGCGCTGGTGTGGCTGGCGGCCATGAGGGGGCCCACATGCACACTGCCTCTACGCTCATACCGCAGGTTGCGTTCGCGCTGGTACTCGTTGTCCGCCAGGCTTTCGTGGGCATAGAGGAAGGGCGAGTAGAGCTTCGGACTGTACTGATGGATGGCGACTCCATTGACGGTCGTGACCGGGCCGATCACGCCCGGTTGAGAATCGATGACCCGTGTGGTGCTCACCAACTGGATGCCGGACGGCATGGCGCAGCTGGACAGGCCCATGACCAAGGAGGTCAGGGCAAAAGACATGAGGTTTGTTTTCATGATATTTTTAGGAGCTGATGGTTGGATTAAGGTGAGGTGTATCTCGTTTTGTTGAGACACCCATGCTATCGATTTGCTCGGTTTATTTGACCTCATCCTGATGAGTCGAAAGCTGGCTTTAGGATGGCGTAAGAGAGGTCTTCATTGTGCTGTCGGCATTGTCATTTCACTCACGTCGCGCTTCTCCACATCGGCCAAGCGTGGCCTTGCCTTGGGGCATCCGGCAGCACTAGCCCCATGGCCTAGGCCGCACTGGCCCCCGACAGAGAGCGGCTGCTGCAGCGCGATGACCTGCCGGAAAATGAGCGTGAAGCTGCAGGCTGGAGCGCAGGCATGGACGCCGTGGTGTCATGGACGGTTAGTTTCTGCCAGATCAAGACCGCCACACTACGAGATCCCGCAGCCGCCGCGAGACCATTTGTGGAAAGGCGGGAGGGCGTCCGGGTGGCTCAGCAGCACCTGCGCGCTCGGTCATTGACCGGCATCTGCGTCATGGGTCTCCGGCTTCAGGTTCATCACATCGCTGAAATGCTTCGTCACGCATTTCGGGCAGATGCCGTGGGTAAACCTCGCCTCGGATCGCGACGCCACGTATTCTTCGATCTGCTGCCACTCCCCGTTCTCGTCCCGGATGTCCTTGCAGTGGGCGCACGTCGGCAGCAGCCCCTCCAGGGTGCGCACCCGCGCGCGCAGGGCCTGGGTCTGCTCAGACAGCTTGCCGCACAGAAAGGTGATCAGGAAGAGGATCACGAGCCGCAGGACGGCATTGATCACAGCCACGTGGAAAGTGTACGGAATGCCCCACGCAAACTGGACGCAGAAGCGGATGACGCACAGCACGGCCCCCAGCCACAGCGCCGTGCGCAGGCCGCAGTTCCACGCCATCAGCGCCACGGGGATCACAAACAGGAAGGGAAAGAACACCACCGGCCCCGCCAGGAAATCGCTGCACGCCATCAGCAGCGCGATGACAAACAGCACCCGCCTGTCGTTCCAGGGATACCGCTCAAAGAAGTATTCAGACGGAGGTTGAGGGGGCGGTCCATTCATGGTTTTGTCTGCCTAACAAGCATGGAATCTACGCCGCACAAGAGCGGAGTCGCGCATCTGTTTATGAATCAGTGACTAACGGGCGCCCGTGGCACCTGCCTTCCGCCACACCCCCGGCGCACAAGCTGTCCCCGGCCTCCTTCCGCACCCCAGACCTTGAGATCACCTCTGTGCCTCTCGGTTCGGACTCTGTGGTTAAATCGTTACCCCCTCATTTCACCACAGAGGGCACGGAGAAACACGGAGGATCATCCGAGAGGAAGGAATGCCAGATTCGGGTCCATGAGTGGCTCAAAAATCCGGCTTCTCTCAAGACTTCGCCCCCCTACCTCACCGCCTCCGCGCTCCAGATCTTGAGATCGTCAAAGAGGCCGCCCTTGCCCATGCAGCCAAACTCCACCTTCGACTTTGTCGCATGCGCGATGCCCGGAGATTGCAAAAAGGCCACGGCCTTGCCGTCGATGGAGGCGCGCATCGTATCACCCACCGTCTCCAGCACAAAGGTGTGCCAGGCTTCCGCGTCGAGGTTGAGCGGGAAGGAGACGTTCTTGCGGCCCTTCGGCGTCGGCGGCTCGCCGGTGGCGCCTTCAGGCCGGGCCTCGGCCAGGCCCTTCTGATCCACCAGGATGATCTTGTCCGCCGCGATGCGCGCCATGCACAGGTGCCCGTAGTGCGAGCCGTTGAACTTCCGGTCGTCAAACTCCGCCGTCACCGACTGCGCTCCGCCCAGCTTGAAGCGGAACTCGATCACGCTGTCCTTCGTCGGGATGTCATTGCCGATCACCGCCTGATGCCCCTTCACCGGCGGCTTCCCATCCTTTGCCGGTGCATCAAAGCGCATCTGCATGCCCTTCAGCGCCCCGTTCTCCACCGAAAACGTCGGCACCACAATCGCCCAGCCCTTGTCCTTGCCCAGCTCCGCCCGCTCAAAGTCATCGGAAAACAGCAGCTCCTTCTTTTTCGCCGTCGGCTCGGCGGGAATCGGGGGCAGCTTCGGCGCATCAGCAGCGAAGGTGGAGGCGGTGAGAAGGCTGGCCAGGGTGAGGAAGCGGAGATTCATGGTGGAGAAGGAAACGTGCAGTATGCGGCGGTTTCTCAGCTTATTGAGCCTTGCTGGTCGTCTTCTTCCCAGCTTTGTCATCACTCAAAGTGAGGCGCTGCCGGGCGCGGACGACGGCTTGGTGGAGCTTTCGTTCGAGCTGTTTCTTCGGCAGCAGTTGGGTCCAGTAAGTCGCCACGTGGATGCCGCTGCTGGCGAGTTCGAGCAGCTCGACGTGCTCATCGTTCTTGCCCGCACAGAGGATCATGCCCAGCGGCGCTTCCTCGCCCGGCTCGACGGCGTGGCGTTTCAGCCAGCCGAGATACAGCTCCATCTGTCCTTTGTCCGCCGCCTCGAAGTCGCCAAGCTTCAGATCAATCGCCACCAGCCGCTTGAGCTTGCGATGGTAAAACAGCAGGTCGAGATAGTAGTCCTTGGAATCAATCTGCATCCGCTTCTGCCGCTCCAGGAAGGCAAAGCCGATGCCGAGTTCGAGGATGAAGCTCTCCACCTCGCGTAAGATCGCCGACTCCACATCCTTCTCGGCATAGGTGTCCTTCAGCCCGAGGAAGTCGAGGATGTAGGGATCGCGAAAGACGAGGTCGGGCGTCAGTTTGTCCTCGCTGCGCAGGGCGGCGAGCTCCTGCTTGATGAGCTTGTCCGGCTTCTTCGAGATCGCCGTGCGCTCGTAGAGCATGCTCTTGATCTTCTGCTCCAGCGTGCGCGTGCTCCAGTTTTCCATGCGACACATCTCGGCGTAGAAGTCGCGCTTCAGTTCGTCGTCCATCGGGATGATCATCCGAAAATGAGTCCAGCCCAATTGTCGCCGCAGTGCGGCGACAATTTGCTCGTCCGGGAAAACTTCCGCGAACTGAACCATGCGATGCAACGCCTTGGCGGTGAATCCCCGGCCAAACTCCTCGGACAATTGTCGCCCCAGTGCGGCGACAATCTCCACTCCATACTCCGCGCGCTTCTCCTTGAGAATGTCCTGATGAATCCGGCGACCGATGTGCCAGTAAAGCGTCACCAGACTGGCATCAATCGTCCGGGCAACGGCTTCGCGGGCCGTGAGGATGAGTTCGCGCAGATCCGCAAGCAGCGGCGCGGCAGGGGCGGCGGGTTTGGGAGCGAGCGTGCGAGGCTTGGGCTTGGCGGGCATGGCTCCGTCAGAGTAGCGCGGTCAGGCGGCTTCGGGAAAGGTGAATTGTCTCCGCAGTGCGGAGAGAGTCCGCGCCCCATTCTCCACCGAAAACGTCGGCACCTCAATGGCCCAGCCCTTGTCCTTGCCCAGCTCCGCCCGCTCAAAGTCATCGGAGAAAAGCAGCTCCATCTTATTCGCCGTAGGCTCTGCGGGAATAGAAGGCAGCTTGGGCGCATCGGCAGCGAAGGTGAGAAAGCTGGCCTGAGTGAGGAAGAGGAGGTTCATGGGGAACAGGAAAAGCAGTTCTCTCGGCCTTTTGGCTGCCGTTGACTATTCATCATCAGTCTTCCCACGCTTTCTTTATCTTTTCAGTCAGAGCTGTTGTTTCTTCAGGGCATCTGGAACACATTCGCTGCCAGTTCCTCATTGCCGCAGCCATAAGCTGTTTGCGACCATTGTGCGGAAAAAGTGATGTCCCTTCACGTTCAACGAGTTTTTGAAAATACGTGTCCTTCACACTCTCATCTTGGCGAATATCATTCCACTTCCACTCTGCGCTCAAATCGTGACCGGCGATGGGAAAAATTTCCACCTCCTGCCTCGCTACTTCGGTCAAAAACCTTTGTGCAGATTTGAGGTCATTCGCAAGCTGGGCCGCTAAATCTTGAAGTGATCGCTCACGTCCCTCTTTTCCATCTCGATCAACAAACAACAAAAATAAGTGCACCATAGGATAACGGCGCACCACCTCCTCGCGTAGTCGCTCGATCTTTAGGGCCTCGCTGATCCCTTGGAAATTTGGATTTCTGCACACCTCCACAACAGCATTAGGCTTGCCTGCGTCAGACAATACTTTTTGAACCAAGGGCTTCAAAATGTGCTCGTCCTTGGTGAAGTCTTCTGGAATTACGAGAACGTTGTAGCTCATGATGGTTCCTCCTTGGATCCATTCAAAAAGGCAGCAATATTCTCAAACCACCCAGATTCTAGAAGCTCGCCGGCGACCGTTTTATCATCATCTGACAAAGGCAAGTCTTGGAACGATATTGCTCTTGAAAGTCCGTTGCGTCGTGTAACCAAAACCGCATCTTTGAGGGCATTGCCCCGCAAAAAGTTAAGCAAAGCAGGGGAATGTGTGGTGGCAATTACCTGAGTCTCTTTTTTGGCCGTCGCTCGCTGTAAAAGTTCCAACAGAAGATGTATTCGATTGGGGTGTATCCCATTCTCAATTTCTTCAAAAAAGTATCCACTTGCTGGATCGGGTCCTAACAGTGCTGCAGCGTATGCTAGGAAGCGCAAAGTCCCATCGCTAGCGCTTTCGGCTGAAACTTGCCTTCCACCTTCTTCGACGAGGACCGTTTGGATTTTCCCTTCCAAGCTAACTGTTGGGAAAGAGAATTCGGTTACGTCTAGAGGGGTTAACTCTCTCGTCCATTCAACGAGAGCGTTCCTGCGCTGCTTGTCTTCGCAAATCCATTGAAGCACAGAAGACAAATTCTCGCCTTTATCGCCGAACACATTCTGACCAGGAATTGACGGGCGGCGAAGAGACTGGGGATCGAGGTCTAGAAATCGAATCGACTCAAGACTCTTGAGAAACATCCGACAGGCAGTGCGAGTTGTCTGAGTGGACTCGCCATGGTCTGCAAGCTGACAAACCAATGGTTGATCACGCTGGAGCTGGACTGTTGGCCCAATATACTTTTTCGCTTTGGGATTTAGCACTCGTGCTAGAATCAGCTTGGGATCTGCTGGCTGCTCTACGCGCAAAACTTCGGGATTGGTTGAAAAGTAAGTCGATCCGAACGACTTCAGTGACTCGTTGCTAATACGAGCGCGTCCAGCCTTCTCAGGAATCTCGACTGTGACAGCGTATGACAAGTTCCAAACTCGCCTAAATTCAAGCGGTTTACCCTGAAATAAACGCTTTGAGATTTGCTCTGTAACCGTTGTGACGGAAAGCGTAAAACTAGATTCTTTAGCGCCTAACCGAACGGCTTCGCGAACGCCTCCGCGAATGCCTTTCCACTGAAGTTCCCCCCCTTCACCATACTTAGCTCCAATTATCTCTGCTAGAGTGTAGCCTCGCGCAATGCCGTGCAGGAATCTGAGAGCGTCTCTGATGTTGCTTTTCCCGCTAGCATTAGTGCCAACAATTAACGTCATTGGACCAAATCGAATACTGTTCCCTTCTTGGTCACCAAAGCTCTTAAAGTTCGAGAGAGTGAGGCTCTTGATCATGTTTGAGGTAATTAAACTGGTTTCACGTAAACCTCCGCGCCACTCTCCACGAATTCCTTGCTCTTCTCCGTCATGCCTTGGGCCAGCGCTTCCTCTTCAGAAATCGCCTGCTCCGCGGCGTACTTGCGGACGTCTTCGGTGATCTTCATGCTGCAGAAGTGCGGGCCGCACATGGAGCAGAAGTGGGCGGATTTGGCGCCGTCTTGGGGGAGGGTTTCGTCGTGGAAAGAGCGGGCGGTGACAGGGTCGAGGGAGAGATTGAACTGGTCTTCCCAGCGGAATTCGAAGCGGGCTTTTGATAGGGCGTTGTCGCGGTATTGGGCGCCGGGGTGGCCTTTGGCGAGGTCGGCGGCGTGGGCGGCGAGTTTATACGTGATGACGCCGACTTTGACGTCTTCCTTGTTGGGCAGGCCGAGGTGTTCCTTGGGCGTGACGTAGCAGAGCANNGTGGTCGTAGCCGGGGGCGATGTCGGTGGTGAGGGGCCCGAGGGTGTAGAAGGGGGCCTCGTGGCACCACTCGAGCTGCTTGGCCATGTTTTCCTCGATCATGTGCATGGGCACGTGGCCGGGGCCTTCGTTCATGACCTGCACACCCTTGGCCCAGGCGCGCTTGGTCAGCTCGCCCTGCACTTCGAGTTCGCCAAACTGCGCCTTGTCATTGGCGTCGGCGATGGAGCCGGGGCGGAGACCGTCGCCGATGGAGAATGAGACGTCGTAGGCGGCCATGATGTCGCAGATGTCGTCCCAGTGGGTGTAGAGGAAGTTTTCCTTGTGATGGGCCAGGCACCACTTGGCCATGATGGAGCCGCCACGGGAGACGATGCCGGTCATGCGGGAGGCCGTCATGGGCACAAAGCGCAGGAGCACGCCGGCGTGGATGGTGAAGTAGTCGACGCCCTGCTCCGCCTGCTCGATGAGCGTGTCGCGGAAGAGCTCCCAGGTGAGGTCCTCCGCCTTGCCGTTCACCTTTTCCAGGGCCTGATAGATGGGCACGGTGCCGATGGGCACGGGGCTGTTGCGCAGGATCCACTCGCGCGTGGCGTGGATGTTCTTGCCGGTGGAAAGGTCCATCACGGTGTCCGCGCCCCACTTGGTGGCCCAGCGCATTTTCTCCACCTCTTCCTCGATGCTGGAGGCGACGGCGCTGTTGCCGATGTTGGCATTGATCTTCACCAGGAAATTGCGGCCGATGATCATCGGCTCCAGCTCGGGGTGATTGATATTCGCCGGAATGATGGCGCGTCCGGCGGCCACTTCGCTGCGCACAAACTCCGGCGTGATCTCATTGGGGATGCGCTGCGGAAAGCGCTTGAAGATGCCCGGCGTGTACTCCGTCTGCGCCTGGGCGCTGCCCACGTGCTGTTTGTCCAGGTCGTTGCGCACGATGTCGCTGGTGAAGTCGGCGATCTTCGCGCGCTTCATGTTTTCGCGGATGGCGATGAACTCCATCTCCGGGGTGATGATGCCGGCGCGGGCGTAGGCGAGCTGCGTGACCACCTTGCCCGCCTTCGCCTTCAAAGGCTGACGCTGCGCATTGATGGGGGCCTTCAGGGGGCTGAGGATGCCTTCGCGCTTGGCGGCGGCGTATTCGGCGTGGTTGGCGGTGAGGTAGCCGTTGTCACGCGGCTCAATGGCGCGTCCTTCGTAGGCTTCCACGTCGTTGCGGGCGAGGATCCAGTTTTTGCGCAGGGCAGGGAGGCCTTCTTCCACCGTGCCTTTGTAGGCGGGGTCGCCCCAGGGGCCGGAGGTGTCATAGACGCGCACGGGTTCATTGATCTCCATGCGGCCGTTGAAGCTCTTGGTGGGGGAGAGGGCGATCTCGCGCATGGGCACCTGCACGTCCGGGTGGATCTGGCCCTGCACATACACGCGGGTGGAGGCGGGGAGCTGGTCAGAGGAATGGGGCTCGAAGGAGTCGGTGGAGGCGATCATGAGGAGGTGCGGAGTTTCAGGTTTAAAGTTTCAAATGGGGGCCTGTGACCTGAAGAAACTGAGACGAACCTCCGAGCGAACTCCCTTCGGCGGCATGACCCGCATCAGGTTCGGAGGGTTCGGGCCAAGGAAGGCCTGTCTCAGTCCCTGCGGCGGGACGCCCCTGTCGTGATGATATGTGGCGCTGATTGTCGGGGTGGCGGGGCGAAGGTCAAGGGGAAGTGGGGGCGGGGGCTTGGAATCGTCCTCGTTCTCCTACTCGAAGTTGATTCGCTTGGCTCACCCTTCGGGCTCCTTTCAGTCGTCTGTTTGCCTTCGGCTATCTCCGCTACGCTCCGGTTCGCTTCACTCGGCTATCCTCGATCCTGCCGCGCCGCTGTTGCCTCGGTGCCATGCGTTCTCCCTGCGCATCTTCGTGGAGTGGGCCCGACCTCCCCCTTTAGTCCAGGTCCACATCCCGATGTCTCGGGAATGGAAAAGGCTAAAAAGACGTTGTTTTGTTATAAAAATTATAGTAAACTTAGATGTTCTATCAGCCAATGTTGCGTTTTCGCCCCCCAGTTTCCAGCGCGATGGCAGCCGTGGGACTGCTTTTTATGGCGGTCCCGGCGGTGCGTGGGGACATTGTTTCGGACTGGAACTCATTGGCACTGAGTCAGATGACGGGCGTGGAGGCCCCGCAGATCGCCCATGATCTGGCGATCCTGGACCTCGCCATGTACAATGCGGTCGAGAGCCTGCAGAGCACCTACGTCCCCTACAGCTACGGCAGCTACCCGGACCCCGGCACGGGCCCCACGGGGGCAGACTACCAGGCGGCCATGATCACTGCGGCCAATACAGTGATGCAGAGCCTCTACCCGGGATCGAGCAGCAGTTTCACCTCCCTTTACAACAGCGGGCTCAGTTCCATCGCCGACAGCCAGGCCAAGACGGATGGCATCGGGTGGGGAGTCTCCATTGGAAACAATCTTTTGAACTGGCGCTCCTCAGACGGCTCCTCAGCCGCAGCCAGCACGCCCTACACCCCGGTGGGCCTCATCGGCTACTGGCAGCAGACCTCCGCCGCAGCCCCGGTGCTGCCGGGCTGGGGCAGTGTGGGTGCCTTTGCCATCCCAAACACCGGCTCCTACATGACCACGCTGCCGGGCGGCTCACTCTCCAGCTACCTGCAGACCACCCAGTACGCCACGGACTACAATCAGGTGAAGGACCTGGGCTCAAACTTCAGCGCCACGCGCACCTCTGACCAGACGAACCAGGCCTACTTCTGGGCAGCGGGGGACAATACGGTGAAAATCACGGGCATGTGGAATCAGATAGCGCAGACCGTGGCCACCACCGCAGGGCTGAACACTGAAGAAACGGTGCGCCTCATGGCCACGCTGAACGTGGCGATGGCAGATGCCAGCACCGCCGCCATGGCCACGAGCTACGATCAGCAGTTCTGGCGGCCTGAGACGGCGATCGCAAATGGCGACATCGATGGCAACGTGAACACGGATGTGGATTCCTCCTGGGCGCCGCTCATCGCCTCGCCCTCTCTGCCGGAGTATGTGTCCCTCGGCGCCACGATCAGCGAGGCAGCGGCGACAGTGCTGGCCTCTTATCTGGGAGACAGCGTGTCCTTCAGCCTGGGCAGCGACATCAATGGAGACGGCAACATCGATCTGACGCGCCATTTCACCAGCTTCAGCCAGGCGGCCAATGAGGCCGGGATGGCAGGCGTCTATGGCGGCACTCAGTTCATGACCTCTGTGACGGACGGCCAGGCCATCGGCGCCAACGTGGCGAACTACGTGCTGGGCAACAACTTTGCCCTCGTGCCCGAGCCGGCTGGGGCCGTGCTGGTGCTGCTGGGCGGCGTGATGCTGCTGGGCACACGGCGGAGGAAGTGAGAGCGGCAGGGATTCGATTTTCAAATCGCGGGTAGATGTGGCGCTGCTGTCGCGTTGTTTTGCGATGCACCGATTCCTCTGCACTGCGCTTTCTTCCGTCCTGCTCTTTCCCGCCCTCCTGCCTGCTCTGGATGAGGCCCGGCTGGCGGCCATTCACCCGGCCATGGAGGCAGCGGTGAAGGCCAAGCAGGCGGCAGGCATCGTCACATTGGTGATGGAAAAGGGCAGGGTGGTACACCACGACGCCGCAGGCATGGCGGATGTAGCCAAGGGTCGCGCGATGGAGAAGGACGCGCTGTTCTGGATCGCGTCCATGACGAAGTCCATCAATGGCACCGCAGTCATGGTGCTGGTGGATGAGGGCAAGCTCGCGCTGGATGAGCCCGCCTCCAAATGGCTGCCAGAGCTGGGCAAGGTGAAGCTGGCCGATGGCAGCGCACCGGAAAAGCCCATCACGCTGCGCATGCTGCTCAGCCACACGGCGGGCATCGCCTTTCCACGCCGTGCACCATCGGACGGAGCCATCTCTTTGAAGGCATACGTGGCATCGCTCCTCAAGACGCCCCTGGCCTTTCAGCCCGGCAGTGCCTACGAGTACGGCTTTGGCCCCACGGTGGCCGGACGCATCATCGAGCTGGCTTCCGGCATGAAGTATGACGCCTTTTTGCAGGCCAGGATCTTCACGCCGCTCGGCATGAAAGACACGATGTTCAATCCCGATGACGCGCACCGCGCACGCATCGCCCGCACCTACAAGATGGATGACGAGAAGCACGAGCTGGTGCGTGGCTACAACCCCTTTGTGACCAGCGACGCCAGCGTGACGCACATGGTGGAGCCCTCGGGCGGCCTCTTTTCCACCGCAGCGGACATGGGGCGCTTTTATTCCATGATCGCCAACGGCGGCGAGCTGGATGGCGTGCGCATCATCAGCGCAAAATCCGTGGCCGACATGACCACACCCGTAACCGCTGGTGGCAAGACGCTGAACTACGCCTGCGGCTGGCAGGTGAACACCGAGACGCAGCGCGTGAACTCGCAGATGCCCGTAGGCAGCTTTGGCCACGGCGGTGCCTTTGCCACAAATGGCTGCATTGATCCGCAGAGCGGCATCGTCACCGTGTACATGGTGCAGAATGTTTTGGTGCCCGAAAGTGGCAAGCCTAAGGACGCCTTTCAGCATCTGGTCATGGAGTCCGCTGGCATTACTGTAAAGCCTGCGGCTACACCCTCAAAGAAGACAAAACCGTGAGCTGAAATCTGCCTGTCGGCGGCGCGGAAGTTGCTTGCTGTTTGAAGCAGCAATGAGGTATTTCTTTCCCGTCCGCATGAAAAAATCCGGAGTAACCCGACGCGCCTTTGTATCGACCGGCTTTACTGCCGTGACGGGGGCGTTTCTGGCTGCGGAGGAGCAGGTGGTCGCGCCGTTGGGCATTCCGCTGAAGCAAGAACCGCTGGCATTTGATTTCGCCGCGCTGGAGCCGCATCTGGATGCTGCGACGCTAAAACTGCACCACGGCAGGCACCACGCGGAGATCCTCGGCAAACTTCGGGAGACGCTGCAGCCTCTGAACCTCAATGTGGCGAATGTCAGCACGCTCATGTCCAACACCAGCCGCCTGGTGGTGCCCACGGATCCGCGCCGCAGCATGGTGCGCATGGGCGGCCCGCCGCAGACGTTGTCTGCGGACATCCAGCGCGCTCTTCGCATGTATGGTGGCGCGCATATCAATCATACCGCCTTCTGGCGCTATCTGGCACCTCCCGGCACCGCGCCAGACGGGCCTCAGGGACGGGTGGCGGAGGCCATCGTGCGGGAGTTTGGCGGCATCGGCGAATTCAAGACCGCCTTCACCGAGGCGGCCATGAAGCACTTCGGCTCCGGCTGGGCGTTTGTGGTTTACCGCCCGGGCGGCAGGCTGGTCGTCACCACCATGCGCAATGAGGACAACCCGCTGATGGCGGACGTCGTGCCGGCGGAAGTCAGCGGGCGTTTCATCCTCTGCCTGGACCTGTGGGAGCACTCCTACTACCTGAAATATCGCAACGACCGTCGCAAATACATCGAGGCGTGGTGGAATGTGGTGAACTGGAACTTTGTGGCGCGCTCCTTTGCCGTGGCCAGCAGCCAGGCGCGGGTTTGAGCTTGGCGCGTTCAGCGCTTCGTCGCTGGAAGCTCGGCAGACTCCTTGGTCGGGTACAGGTCCGGCATCAGCAGCGGGCGCAGCACCATGGGCGTGAGCTCGTAGGGCAGCGGCTTCCACGGATGCTTTTTGTCAGCGGAGACGCGTCCCCACCAGAGGCGGCCGCCGTGGCGCCAGGGGTCGATGACGAGGCCGTCTTCAAAGCGCTGCCCCTTGGCTGTGACGATGATGCCGTGATGCTCCAGCCAGGTGTCTCGCTTGGATGCAGTCAGGTGCAGCTCCATGGTCTTGAGGTGCAGGACAAAGAGATGCGGGAAGAGATCGTCCCGCCATTGGTAGCAGAGGCCCCGCTTGCGCAGGCCGGTGTTGACCAGTCCGTTGTTGAGCCAGGGATAGCACATCGGGTTGAAGTCAGCGGAGAGCCTGGCGGATTCCTCGATGGCGGTGGAGGCCAGCCTGTCGGCCTCTTTGGCGCTGACGGTGGGGGAGAGCTGCTGCAGCGCACCGCTTAGCTGGCGCGCCCTCTCCTGGCGCTGCGCCGGTGTGCCGACACTCACGCAGGAGGCCAGGATGAACAGCAGCAGCAGAGTGGAGAGACGAAAGGCGGGCGGCATTGCAGCGTGTAAAACAGATCAGGGCAGGGGGCCGTGGGCAGCCTCATGCAGCGTGCGTGCCTGCTCCTGCCAGTGTTCGCGGGCGGCGCGGTTTTTAAAGCCCAGCAGCTCGCTGAAGGCGCGCAGCTCTTCCTCATTCCAAAGCGCGATCTGCTTCCACGTGCGGATGCCGTGGGAGTAGAGCTGCTCGCTGATGACTTTTTTGATGCCCTTGATCTGAGTGAGGTCGTCGTCAGGCACGGTGCTGCTGGCGGTTTCCTCGATGCGGCGCAGCACGCGCGTCTGAGTCTGCAGGCGCTCGAGCTCGGCGGAGGCTGCGGCCAGGCGCTTTTCACTGTCAGCGAGGCTGCGACGCGCCTGTTCCAGGCCGGAGTCATCAGACGGCGTCTGTTCTTCCAGGGAGTGAATGCGCCGCTGCCATTCTTCGTGCTCCTGAGTCAGCGTGGTCAGGCTGGCGTGCTGCGTGGCCAGCAGGCTCTCCAGCGCGGCGATTTTTTCTCCGAGATTGGCGGCAGGCGCGGCTGCTTTCGGTTTGGCTGTGGTGCTGCGTTTGCGTTTGGGCTTGGCAGGGGCTTCGGGCGCGGCTTCGGCAGGTGGCGCGCTGCGCAGCCTGGCCAGCTCGGCCTCGGAGGCGGAGAGCGCCTGCTGCAGCGCTGAGTACTCCGCTTTGGCGGCTGCCAGTTCTGTTTTGGAGGTTTCGGCTTCTGACTGGGCGGCAGCGTGGGCCGAGCGCAGCTGCTGCATGTCAGAAAGCAGGCGTGCGCTCTCGGTTTCCAGCGCCTGTGCGGCTTCGCGGGCCTTGGCGGCGGCATCCTGCTGCAGGCGGAGTTCGTTTTGGGCTGCCTGCAGTTCAGCTCGCAGGGGCTGCAGTTCGGCGGTGTTTGGTTCTGGCGGCTGCGTCGGTTCGGCTGTGGCTGCACGGTTGAGTGCTGCGGCGTGCTCGGTCTCGGATTCTCGCAGGGCTTTCTGCGCGTCATCGATCTGGGTGTTCAGATCCTGGATGCGCTTCAGCAGGTCGCTGCCACGCCACTGCCAGCCAAACCAGCCGAAGAGCGCGGCGGTGAGGCCGAGCAGGGGGGCGAGGTAGAGCAGCAGCCAGAGGAAGGAGGACATCAGGGAAATTCAGGGTGGGCCAGGTGCAGGCGCAGCTCTTCTACGGTCTCGGCGGAGAGTTCTTCAACAACAGCGGCAGGAATGCCAGCGGGGACTTTGCCAGAACGCGAGATGCCGCCGGCCTCCACCAGATCCTGCGTCACAGGCATGACCTCCCAGTCGCCGCCCGGCCGGGCGATGGCAAAGATGCCCGCACTGCGCGCAGGGGGCGCTGGAGGAAGGCTTTTCACCGTGTGGAGGATGCCCCTGGACGCCGTGCAGTCTGCATGCACGCGGAAAGAGTCGCTGATGACGAGAAATGGCGGGCTGTAGGCGCGGCGCACTGCAGCAATGCACCGGGCATGCGCCGCCTCCTCGGCCACCTGGCCGGAGAGAATGACGCGGTGGCTAAACACGGCCAGGCTCAGGAATGCAGGCTGCACCACCTGGGAGGAGGGAGGGGTATGGGCCAGTGTGCCATCCAGCCAGCTGCTGACCACGGCGCTGTCTGCCTGCAGCTCCTGCAGGTCGAGCATGCCAGACAGGTCGTTTTTCCATGTCTGCTCTTTCACCGCGATCTGCCAGTCCACCGGTTTCCAGGCATCTCCGGCCACGCCTAGAAAGCAGGTCTTGCCCTTGGGCTTGTCCTTCTCCGGCAGCAGGGCGGTGGTGATGGGGCCAAAGTCGCCGCTCGGCCGTCGATCAGTGCTGACGCGGATCTGATCATGCAGGCGGCGTGGGGAGAAAGCCTGGAGGGCCTCTTCCAAAACAGTGCGCTTCATGGCCTCGCTGCCCACCTCTCCGCGCAGGATGATCTCCTGGCCGCTTGCTGCGAGAAAGAGATGTCCCGGCGGCAGGCGGACGAGGCGTTCTGCATCCATCTCGGCGCGTTGTTCCAGGAGCTGTGTGGCGCGCAGCTCATGGATGGCGGGCAGCACCTGCCGCTGCCACTCGTGCTCGCTGACTCCTGCATCGCGGGCCTGGGCCAGCAGGGTGGCGTCTGCGCTTTGCAGCGCCAGCTGGCGCCAGCCCTGGCCGATGCATGCCAGCCACGCCTGCGCACCTGTGGGTGGCGTCGGGATGCCGCGCAGGGTGGCGGAGACGCTGGCTGCCTCGTCATGGGCTTCTGCATCCGTGCCGGGCGTGCCTGCAGCAGAGCCGCCACGGGTGCCCCACTGGTCCTGCACGCTGCGTGCCAGGTCCCGCGCCTCGTAGGCGCTGGCGGCGGTGCCCAGCAGGCGTGCCCGGGGGCCGTCGGCGGCCAGCAGCAGCCAGCCGGGCGCGTAGGGCACGATCTGGATCTCGCTGCGCACGCCGCCCACCGGATTGAGGTGCTGCCCCAGTCCGCCGGAGAGCGGTGCGGACGCTCGCACGAGATCCCCCACGGCAGCCTCGATGCGGCTGCGGTCCTGCGAAGTGCGCACGCTTCCGCGCAGATGCGCCTGCTGGCCATCAAAGGTCAGCTGCAGGGCGCCCAGGCGGTTTTGCAGCTCTGGCTGCTTGGACAGAGTCTCCTGTGCAGCGGCCTCCAGTGTGCGCTGCATGCCGGGCAGAAAGACCAGCGCACCCAGCAGCCACAGTGCGAAGAGCGATGCAGCAGAGAGAATCCAGCGCGCGCGTGTCATGGCGTGGGGAGGTCACTCTTTCTCGCTGAGCATGCGCAACTCCTCAAAGCTGAAGCGCCGCGCCTCACCGCGCTGATTGGTCTGCACCACGCTTTCCGTGGCGGTCTCCAGTGCCGTCAGCCAGCCTTCACCATAGGCCCAGGTGTCGATGCAGATGCGGCCGGGAAGAATGAGGGGCAGCCCGGTCTTCTGCGCAGTGTGTCCGCAGACCAGTGTCTTGCCTGAGAAGTGTGGGTGGGAGTCGTCAAACCGCCGCCAGAAGAGCCAGTCATCGCTCTGGTCCGGCATTGGCAGCATGGCATTCACGTTCGCATGGGCGAAGATATGCGTGTCATTCATGTGCCAGCGGCGTAGCCGCTTGCTGAGAAAGTCCCAGTGCTCCTCCGGGATGGCGTTCCAGTCCGGGGTGTCCATGCAGCCGTAGGACTGCATTGTTTGGCGGCCGCCCACGCCATACCAGGAGGTGGAGTCCACCAGGCTCTGGCGGGCATCGAGCATCAGGATTTCATGATTTCCCAGAATGGGGACGAGCTGGCAGTGGCTTTCCAGGTCCAGCAGTGTGTGCAGCACGCCACGGGTGTCCGGGCCGCGGTCCACATAATCTCCCAAGGTGACGATGGTGTCGTCGTGCCGGGGGGCCAGCTCCTGGAGCAGGAGATCCAGCGCGGTGGAGCAGCCGTGGATGTCTCCAATGACGAGAGTCCGCCCGCTTTTGCGTTCGCGGGTGGGGAGCTGGACCCTCGACGTGTGGATGTCGGGGGCTTCGTCGCTGACCAGAATGGGCATCGGGCATTCTTGCGCGATGAGCGCCGGACGCAACCACCGATCATCGACTTGGCACAATCCCTTAGACCATGCAAGGTAGCAGGAATGTCCCACACCCCCCAGCAGACCAGCCCCAGCCCAGCCAGCCAGCCGCCCATCTTTGCGGCCCGGGGGCTGCGCAAGGTGTACCACACCGGAGATCTCAACGTGGTGGCGCTGCAGGGGGTGGATCTGGACTTTCACACCGGGGAGCTGGCCGTGCTGCTGGGGGCCTCCGGCAGCGGCAAGTCCACGCTGCTCAACATCCTCGGCGGGCTGGACATCCCCACCTCTGGTACCCTGCGCTACAAGGGCTGGGACCTCTCCGGCGGCGGTGAGCGCACGCTGACACAGTTCCGCCGCAACTGCGTGGGCTTCGTCTTCCAGTTTTACAATCTCATCCCCAGCCTCACGGCGCGGGAAAACGTGGCCCTCATCACAGACATCGCCCCCGACCCCATGAAGCCTGAGGAGGCGCTGGACCGCGTGGGCCTCAGCCACCGGCTGGACCATTTTCCCTCCCAGCTCAGCGGCGGGGAGCAGCAGCGCGTGGCCATCGCCCGCGCCATCGCCAAAAAACCCGAGGTGCTGCTGTGCGACGAGCCCACCGGTGCGCTGGACGTGAACACCGGCATCACCGTGCTGGAGGCCATCGAGCGCATCAACCGCGAGCTAGGCACCCTGACCATCGTGATCACGCACAACGCCGCCATGTCCGCGATGTCTGACCGCGTGCTGCACCTCTCCGACGGGCAGATCATCAAGGAAAGTCGCAACGCCACCCGCGCGGCGGTCTCCAGCCTGCAGTGGTGATTACGTGAAAAGGATGTGCGTGCCAGCACCGGTGGACTCTTCGTAGAACTGGCCCACCGTCAGCACGCCGTCCACGCGGTCCATGAGGTCTTCCTTCTTGAGCTTGAACATGTCCATGGCCAGCTTGCAGGCGAAGATCTTGCCGCCGGAGTCTGAGATGAGCTCGAGAAACTCGCGCACGGGCGGGATGTCCAGCTTTTCCATCTCCTTGTTCATCAGGCTTGTGGCAAAGGCGGAGACGCCGGGGAGCGCACCCATCCAGGTGGGGAAGGGCATCGTCATCGGCATGCCGAGCATGGGCATGGCCATGTTCAGCGCGGCATTTCCCACGGTGGAGACCTTCATGTGGTCCAGTGTTTTGTTGGCCAGCCCGTTGAGGCCGAAGAAGGTGAAGAACAAGGAGGCCTCGATGCCCTCCATGCGTGCGCCATTGGCCATGATCAGCGCCGGATAGATGCCATCCAGCGAGCCGCGGCTCACGATGATGCAGATCTTCTTCACCGGTTGTTTGTCGTCAGGAGTGCTCATAGGTTTATGAAATGGGGGATGGTTTTAAATGCAGCCCACGGGCTTGGGGATGCCGGCAATTTTGGAGGACTTTTTCAGCGGGCCGCCGGGAAAAAGATCGTAGAGTTCCTTGGTGGTCACCACACCGCTCTTGCCCATGCTGCGGATAGTCAGCGCAGCTCCTTTCGCCTGCTGCTCGCGCAGGTAGCGCACCACTTTCATGTGCGCGTCATTCAGCGCGCCCACGCCTTCCTCCGCTGCGATGGCGGCGGCGATGGCTTCGTTCCATTGGGACATGTCGGTGAGGTAGCCTTCTTCGTTCACGTCCACTTCAGTGCCTGCGATGTTCTTTTTCATGATCGTTGTACGGGGTGAGTTTCAAGATTCGACGGGTTTCTTTTTCTGCCTGCTGATGCCCGGCAACGGCCAGGCGCGCAGCAGCACGTTCCAGTAGATGTGGCGGAAGGCCAGCTTGCCCCAGTGGTTGATGCGGCTCTCCTCAAGCAGGCGCATGGGCCCAAAAGCGAAGGGGAAGCTGCCTTCGTGAGGCTCATACTCGTAGTTGAAGTCGATCAGCAGCGCCTTGCCGTTGCCGGATTCGATGAAGCAGTTGGAGTGGCCGTCAAACTCCTCCTTGAGCGGCTGGCCTGCGATGTGGCGCAGGATGTTGTCCGCCAGCGTCTCGCTTTCAAAATGGGCCACGGAGCCCGCCTTGGAGGCCGGGAGGTTCGTGGCGTCTCCTATCACAAACACGTCCTTGTATTCGATGGACTGCAGCGTGTGCTTGTTTGTGGCGATAAAGTCGAGGTCATCCCCCAATGCAGAGCGCCGCACGGCTTCGTCTCCCATGTTGGTGGGCGTGGTGACGAGGAGGTCGTAGGGCACCTCGCGGCCGTCGAAGCAGACAAGCTTGTTGTTTTCCTGATCCACCTTTTCAGCCACGAAATCAGTCACCAGTTCGATGCCCTTGTCTCCCAGCAGGTGGCCCAGCTTTTTGGAGGCCTTGGGCTTGGTGAAGGCTCCAGACAGCGGCGTGACGTAGGTGAGCGTGACCTTGTCACGGATGCCGCGCTCACGGAAAAAGGTATCTGCAAGAAATGTGAACTCCAGCGGGGCCACGGGGCATTTGATGGGCATCTCATTGATGTGCACCACCACGCGACCGCCGGGGAAGGTCTTCAATTTTTCGCGCAGCGCGCGTGCGCCGTCCAGCGTGTAGAAGTCGTGCACGTTCACACGCCATTTGGGGCCCAGCATGCCGGCGGTCTCCTCAGGCGCGGTGCGGCAGCCGGTGGCGACGATGAGCAGGTCGTAGCGCAGGCCGCGGCCGTCCTTGAGCTTCACCTCATGGTCTTCAGGCACGATCTGCTCCACCTCCGCGTGCATGAAATCGACACCCTGAGGGATGAAGTCACGGGTGCTGCGGATGATGTCGCTCTCCTCATACTTGCCGAAGGGCAGGAAGAGCAGGCCCGGCTGGTAGAGATGCTTTTCAGAGCGGTCCACCACGGTGATGCTCCAATCCTGCGCGGGCAGCCGCCTGCGCAGGCTGTTGGCCATGATGGTGCCGGCCGTGCCGCCGCCGAGGATGAGAAGATGTCTGCTCATGATGTGATGCTATGTTTTGTTGCAGTACGCCTATATGAGTGTATGCGTATATGCAATAACAAACGTCCCTCTTATTTTGTCATCCATGAGCTCTCATCTTTCCGCCGACGAGCGCGGCATCATCCTTCCCTGTCCCGCCTGCGGCACCGCCAACCGCATCGCCTACGCCAAAGCCGCCCAGCAGGGCCGTTGCGGCTCCTGCAAGGCGGAGCTGCCCCACATTGCCGAACCGGTGGAGATCGACAGCCCGGCCAGCTTTGCCGCTCTGGTGTCCGGCAGCACGCTGCCCGTGGTGATCGACTTCTGGGCCCCGTGGTGCGGCCCGTGCCAGATGATGGCGCCGGAGTTTGCCAAAGCTGCCGCCAAGGCCGCAGGCACATTCGTCTTCGTCAAGGTGAACACCGATGAACAGCAGGACATCGCCCGCCAGTTCCGCATCCAGGGCATCCCAGCCTTTGCGCTGATCAAGGGTGGAAAGCTGGTCTCACAGACCTCCGGCTTCCAGCCAGCAGAACGGCTGCTGGCGTGGGCGCGGCAGGGGTGAGGTTTCACTTCCTCTTGAACCGAACGAAATAGTTCTCCTTCAGCACATCGGTCGTCTCAGTCAGTTTTTCGAAACCGGCGGCGGTGACCTCGGCTTCAAAGACCTCCTGGCCGGCGCGCACGTGGCCCATGACGAAGTCGCTGCTTACTCCGGGGATGCGCTTGAAGTCGATGAGCACCAGCTGGCCGCCGGGCTTCAGAGCCTTGTGCAGGCTGGCGAGGCTGGCCTGTGGGTACTCGAAGTGATGATAAACGTCGCAGATGAAGGCGAGTTCGATGCTGGCTTCCGGCAGTTCCACGCTGCGCGGTGTGCACTGCACGGTGGTGACGTTGGCAGCCTGGGCTTCTACGGCGCGAGCCTGGATATGGGAGAGGAAGTTTTTGGCGATGTCCACGGCATAGACATGGCCCTTGGGGCCGACAGCCTTGGCAAAGGGCAGGGTGAAGAGGCCCGTGCCTGCACCGATGTCCGCGACGTTGAGACCGGGCCGCAGCCGTAGTGCGGCCACGATCTTCTCGCGCTGGTGGAAGATCTCGCGGCTTTCGGTTTCAAACTTCTGCGTCCATTCTCCCACCTTGAGATTGGGATCGAGAAACTTGTCATTGATGCCCGGTTTTACGCTCGCGTCTTGGGCGCAGGAGAGCGTGGCGATGAGAGGGAGAAGGAGGAGGCGTTTCATGAATGGAGAGATGCGTTGTTACTCAAACTTGATGTAGGCAAAGCCTTGCAACTGCAGGTCGATGAGGCGCGGAAAGGCGCCCACCACGAGCTTCACGCCGGGCATGAGTTCGGAGGGTTTCACTCCTTTCTGCTGCATGGTGTTCTCGCACAGCTCGATCTGCACGCCGCGCCGGGTTAGCTCCGCGAGGATGTCTGCGTTGGGATTGGGCGCATCCACGCCGAGGCGTTTGCGGGCGGTGTCATTCACCACAGCGGCTATGCCGGTGCCGTGATAGACGAGGTGCAGATGCACCTGGTCGGCGGCGATGGCCTGCTTGTCGTAGGTGTTGATGAGTTTTCGGGCGTAGAAGAGACCCTTGTTCACGCCATCGTGTGTCACGTCGTCGGTGACCTGATAGACGATGCGCAGGTTTTCACGTACCTGAATGGGAATGACCTCCGGTTCGGCGGCGCAGGCTGCGGAGGCGGTGAGGAGCAGGAGGGGCAGTAAAAGACGTTTCATGGCTGGGCGTCAGGTTTCCACGACATGTAGCCGCGGTGGATGTGCTGGATGTTGCGGAAGCCGAGTTCTTTGAGCACGGCCACGGCCTTGCGGCTGCGGTAGCCGCCCGCGCAGTAAACGAGCACGGGTTTGTTTTTATCCAGAGCACCGGTCTTGGTCTCAAAGGCGGGATCGCCGATGGAGATGTTTACGGCTGCGGGCAGCGCTCCATCAGCGTATTCACCATGGGAGCGAACGTCCAGCACCTGGGTCTCAGGGTGTGCGTGCAGCCAGGCATTGGCCTGTCCGGCGTTGAGGTTGGCACAGGTGCAGCCTGGGGAGGCGGAGAAGAGCCGGCGGTCCCAGCTCCCCTCATACCAAAACCAAAGGGCTGCAACGACAGCGAGGGTGATGATCGTCCACGTCATGGTGCGCAGAATCATGGGGTTGATGTTCGAGGCGGCCGTCTCAGGCTCCGCCCAGCTTCTTCATCTGCTGGGAGAGGCGCTTGAGCAAGTTGGTGCAGACGTTGTCGCACAGCTCGGTGATGGTGGGATCTGCAATGAAGCAGATGGCGGTCAGCCCCTCACGGCGGCGGCCTACCATGCCGGCCTCCACCAGCGACTGCACATGGCGTGAGACATTTGCCTGCGTGAGGCCCGTGGCCTCGACAAGCTCGGTGATGTTCTTTTCGCCCTCCTCAAGGGCGCGCAGGATTTTGAGGCGGCTGGGTTCGGCCAGGGTTCGGAACCAGGAGGCGATCAAGACGAGGGCCTCCTCCGAAACCGGCGGCAGGTTTTTTTTGCGTGCTGCGGGCATGAGTTGAAAAAGGGTTTGCAGACATCTGCTATATGCGTATAGACTCATATAGTTGATAATGGATTATTCACTGAGCCCCATCTGAAGTCAAACCCGAATCAAAACATCCTTATGAAACTTGAAAACGCCATCCGCGCCCTTGCCGGCACCATGATCCTCATCAGCCTGGCCCTGAGCCACTACGTTAATCCAAACTGGATCTGGCTGACCGTCTTTGTGGGGGCCAATCTCCTGCAGTCTGCCTTCACCGGCTTCTGTCCCGCTGAAACCATCCTGAAAAAGCTGGGGGTAGGCGGTTCCTGCTGTGGAAAACGCTAAAGAGGAGCAGCATCGCCTCGTCTGCCGCCGTAAGTGTGGCGCAACAGGCTCCATCCGACTTATGATCACCATGAAATCTTTGATCTTACTCTCAGCACTCCCGCTCCTTGCCTCCTGCGGCAGGCATGAGGCGGCCACCCATGAGGCAGCCGCCCTTCCCGCCGCCCCGGTCAAGGTGCAGGTGGCAAGGCTGCTGCCTCACACCGCCGCCGAGGAGGTGGTGGGCACCGTGCGCTCCAAGCTGCGCGCCATGGTGGAGGCCAAGATCAGCGGTCGCCTGCTGGAATACACCGCCATCCCCGGCACCAAGGTGAAGAAGGGGGATCTGCTGGCACGCCTGGAGAACCAGGAGATCCAGGCCAAGGTGGACCAGGCCAAGGCCATGCTGGAGCAGGCGCAGAGCGACTTCTCCCGCCAGAAGCAGCTCATCGAGAGCAAGGCCACCACAAGGCAGGATTTTGACGCCGCCGAGGCTCGCGTGAAGGTGGCCACCGCCAGCGTGAGCGAGGCCGAGACCATGGCCGGATACGCTCGCGTGACGGCACCGTTTGATGGCGTGATCACGCGCAAGCTGGCGGACGTGGGAGACCTGGCCATGCCGGGCAAGCCACTGCTGGAGATCGAGGCGCCTACCTCTCTGCGCTTTGAAGCCGATCTGCCCGAGGCCATGCTGGACCGCGTGAGCATGGGTGCCAAAATGCAGGTGCGCATCGCCACGCTGCCGCAACCGCTGGAGGCCGTGGTGAGCGAGATCGCCCCGGTGGCCGATCCCGTCAGCCGCACATTTTTGGTCAAGCTGGACCTGCCTGCCGCAGACGGCCTGCGCACCGGGCAGTTTGGCCGCGTGGCAGTGCCAGTGGCTGAAACAAAGCTGCTGGTGGTGCCCGCCGCCAGTGTGATCCGGCGCGGGCAGATGGAGTTGCTCTTTGTAGCCAAGGACGGCCATGCGCTGCTGCGCTTGGTCAAGACGGGCAAGGTGCTCGCCGATGGCATCGAGATCCTCTCCGGTCTTGAGGAAGGTGAGCAGGTCGTGATCAACGACATCGCCAAACTCATCGACGGTCAACCTGTGACGATCCAGCCATGAGCACTCCCGCCGAAAACTCCCCCCACCTCGGCATCGCGGGCCGCATCGCCGCCGCGTTTGTGGACTCCAAGCTGACGCCGCTGGTCGTCATCGCCTCCGTCATTCTCGGTGCTGCCGCCGTGGTGCTGCTTCCGCGCGAAGAGGAGCCGCAGATCAAGGTGCCCATGGTGGATGTGCTGGTGTCCATGCCCGGCTCCTCGGCCAATGAGATCGAGGAGCGTGCCACGCGCCCGATGGAAAAGCTGCTCTGGGAGGTGCCCGGCGTGGAGTATCTCTACAGCACCTCACGTGACAGCGAGAGCCTAGTCATCGTGCGCTTCAAAGTGGGCGAGGATCCAGAGCGCAGCCTGGTGAAGATCACGGAAAAGCTGCGGTCCAACTATGACCGCATTCCGATGGGCGTCACCCCGCCGCTGATCAAGCCCAAGAGTATCGACGACGTGCCGATCCTGGCTCTCACCCTCCACAGTGCGCGCTATGATCACCTCACACTGCGCCGTCTGGCCGCGCAGGTGGAGGAGTCGGTGAAGCAGGTGCCGCTGGTGGCGGAGACCACGCTGCTGGGCGGCTCCCGCCGTGCCGTGCGTGTGATGCTGGACCCTGTGAAGCTGGCTTCACGCAATCTCAGTCCTGCAGGTCTCGTGCCCATGCTGCAGCAGGCCAACCGCCAGTTCCGCGCAGGCGGTCTGACCACGGGAAACAACGAGGTGCTGGTGGAAACGGGAGCCTTCCTGAAAACCGCGCATGAAGTGGGAGATGTGGTCATCGGCGTATTCAGTGGACGCCCCGTGTATTTGCGCGAGGTGGCCGAAATCATCGATGGTGGCGAAGAGCCCACGCAGTATGTCTTTCACGGTAGCAAAAGCGCGGATGAGCCCGCCGTGACGCTCAGCATCGCCAAACGCCCCGGAGCCAACGCCATCAGCGTGGCAGACGAAGTGCTGCACAAGGCGGAGCTGCTTAAAGGCACGATCATTCCCTCCGACGTGCAGGTCAGCGTGATGCGCAACTACGGCGAGACCGCCGCTGAGAAATCCAACGAACTGCTGTTGCACATGGGGATTGCGGTATTCAGCGTGGCCATCCTCATCTGGCTCACGCTGGGCTGGCGGGAGAGCGGCATCGTGGCGGTGGCCATCCCGGCCACGCTGGCGCTCACACTGCTCATCTTTTACCTCTACGGCTTCACGCTGAACCGCATCACGCTCTTTGCACTGATCTTCAGCATCGGCATCCTGGTGGACGATGCCATCGTGGTGGTGGAAAACATCGTGCGTCATTTCCACCTGCCGCAGAACAAAGGGCGGAGCTGGTCCGCTATTGCTGTGGAGGCCGTGGGCGAGGTGGGAAATCCCACCATCCTGGCCACCTTTGCGGTGATCGCCGCCGTGCTCCCCATGGCCTTTGTGGGCGGGCTCATGGGGCCCTACATGCGGCCCATTCCCATCGGCGCCAGTGCGGCGATGTTCTGGTCGCTGCTCATCGCCTTCATCGTCACGCCCTGGGCCTCCATCCGCATCCTGCGCTGGGGCGGCAAGTACTCCAAGCTGACCGAGGGGAAAGCCGTGGACGATGGTCACAAGCACCTTGCCTCCGAGCATGAGGAGGATTTCTTCACGAAGCTCTATCGCCGCATGATGGGCCCGCTCATTCACCACACCGGTGCGCGCTGGATGTTTCTAATCGGCATCACCGTGCTGCTGCTCGGTGCCATGGCCACGGTGGGGCTTGGCTGGGTGAAGGTGAAGATGCTGCCCTTTGACAACAAGAGCGAGTTTCAAGTGATCCTGAACATGCCCGAGGGGGCCTCCCTGGAGCAGACCGCCGCTGTGGCACGCGAGATGGCCGCCGTGATCCGCAAGGAGCCGGAGGTGACCGACTACCAGATCTACACCGGCGTGGCCTCGCCCTACAATTTCAACGGCCTCGTGCGCCACTACTTCCTGCGTCGTGGAGCCAATGTGGCGGACATCCAGGTGAATCTGGTGGGCAAGCACGAGCGCAAGGCGCAGAGCCACGACATCGCCAAACGTGTGCGCCCTGCCGTGGCGGAGATTGCCGCACGCTACGACGCACGAGTGGCCATCGCCGAGGTGCCGCCCGGCCCACCCGTGCTGCAGACGCTGGTGGCGGAGATCTATGGGCCCGATGAGCAGAGCCGCCTCAGGATGGCGCGTGCAGTGAAGGACATCTTCAAGGCCACACCCGGCGTTGTGGATGTGGACTGGTATGTGGAGGCCGACCAGCAGAAGGCCCGCTTCATCATCGACAAAGAGAAAGCCGCGCTCCACGGCATCAGCGCCGCCACCATTTCACAAACGCTCAAGATCGCCGTGGATGGCGAGTCCGTGGATCTGCTGCACCAGCCGCAGGAGAAGGAGGACGTGAACATCCGCTTGGAGCTGCCACGCTCCGCCAAGACTACAGCGGAAGACTTGCTGGCGCTGCGTGTGCGCTCTGGCGATGCCAATGCGCTGCCCGAGCCTGGAGCCAGCGGCGCACCGCTGGTGCCGCTGCGCGAGCTGGTGAAGGTGGAGCACGTGCCGGTGGAGAAGAGCCGCTACCACAAGAACCTCATGCCCGTGACCTACGTCATCGGCGATGTGGCCGGTGTGGTGGAGAGTCCCGTTTACGCCATCTTCCAGATGAACGAGGCATTGAAGAAACTGGACACTCGCGCCTTTGGCGGCAGCGGTGCGGAGCTCAAGATTCTCAATGCCACCATGCCCTTCAGCGATGCCGAGCCCGCGATGAAGTGGGACGGCGAGTGGCACATCACCATCGAGGTCTTTCGTGATCTCGGTGCCGCGTTTGGTGCATGCTTGATCCTCATCTACGTGCTCATGGTGGGCTGGTTCCGCAGCTTCATCACGCCCGCCATCGTCATGGTGGCCATCCCGTTCTCCCTCGTGGGCATCCTGCCTGCGCACGGACTTATGGATGCCTTCTTCACAGCCACCAGCATGATTGGCTTCATGGCAGGAGGTGGTATTGTGGTGCGCAATTCAATCATCCTCGTGGATTTCATTGAGCTGCGCATTCAGGAAGGAATGCCGCTGAGCGAGGCCGTGATCGACGCCGGTGCCGTGCGCTTCCGTCCGATGCTTCTTACGGCCATGGCAGTCGTGGTGGGGGCGGCGGTCATTCTTGCCGACCCCATTTTCCAGGGCCTGGCCATCGCACTCATGGCCGGGGAGATCGCCAGCCTCTTCATCAGCCGCATGGCCGTGCCGGTACTCTACTTCATGGCCAACAAGCATTCACATCCCGAATCTCCAACCCAAAACTAAACGATTATGAAACCAAACATGGGAACAGCAGACCGCATCCTGCGCGTCCTTTTCGGGCTCGGCCTCATCGCCCACGGCATTGTCAATCACAGCTGGGTCGGCGCCATTGGTGCCGTGCCGCTGCTCACCGCCTTCGTGCGTTTCTGCCCTCTCTATTGCCCGCTGGGCATTAATACCATCGGCAAAGGCAAGAATGGTGGTGACAAAGGTGGTTGCTGCGGCGGTGGTGGGTGCTGTGGATAGCTGACGCACGTCGGTGCATGAAAAAAGCGGCATCCTGTTGCCAGGATGCCGCTCTGAATGGCTTAAGGTGCCAGGGGCTGTTTAGTAGCGACCACCGCCGCCGCCGCCGTAGCCGCCACGGCCACCGCCTTTGCCGCCGTAACCACCACGGCCGCCGCCGCCGAAGCCAGCGCCTGCTGGGCGCTCTTCACGGGGGCGCGCTTCGTTGATGGCCAGCTTGCGGCCGCCGTATTCCTGGCCGTTGAGGGCGTTGATGGCTGCGTTCATGGCTTCAGGGGTGTCCATCGTCACAAAGGCAAAGCCGCGGGGGCGGCCGGAGTCGCGGTCCATGGGCAGATGGACGTCGGTCACAGTGCCGAATTCGGAGAAAAGCACACTCACGTCGTCAGTGGTGGCAGAGAAGGGCAGGTTGCCCACATACATTTTGGTGTTCATATCGTTGTCTAGGGTTCAGTCAGCCTGCATGAGGCCAGAACCAAGCTCCGAGATCGGATTTAAGAACACCAAAGAATCAACCTGATGAACGGCTTAGCTTCGCCTTTATCAGGTTAACTTGCAGTGGCTATACTCGTCTCAACGGAGGCAATAGCAAACCTTAGTTTGGAAATAAACCGGATGGCCGTGTTTCCCTCTGACCTCAGCCCTGCTGGGACTCCGTGCCGGTGATGATCAGGCCGGCGGGTGGGATGGGGCCTGTCATGCCAGCTTCTCCGAGAGGTACGTTTTGACCAGAATCCGGCTTGGCCCCCGTGCCGCGCATGTTGATGATCTTTTTCATCAGATCGAACCAGAACTGCGCTCCGAGGGCCGCCGCCGCTCCGGCCATGAACCAGCCAAGCAGGCTCTCGAAAAAGGAGCTGATGGGGTGCTCTCGCCAGGCCTTGGCCGTGGCGCTGTTCCAGCCCACCGGGAAACCGGCGTCGGAGATTTCTTTCACAGCTTCGTCAAACACCGCGCGTGCTCCCTTGGACTGCTCTGCTCCCATTTTGGCCGCCAGCTGGCTCTGCGCCTGCACGGAGGCCTCTGCCTTTTGCACAAAGGCGGTGCGCAACTCGTCATTGGTTGAGAGCGCACGTGTGATGGCGATCACGTTCAGATTGCACGCGATCGCGAGCGCTATGCCCAGGCCGAAATTCCACAGCTGTGTCAGCCGCTTGTACCAGCCGGTGCTGCGGTCCATCATGGCATCAAACCACTGGCCAACGAGAAACTGGAAGACACTGGAGGGCTCCTGGCCGGGGAGGAGATTGCGCTCGGCATCGCGGCTCAGAGCCTGCAGCGGACCACCGGTGGCGGCCCCAAGCTGGGAGATGCCCGTGCGCACCTGCTCCCAGCGCGTCTCGGGTTTGTTTTGCGGATCGTTGCTGGCGGCTGCGGTGCCCTTGGTCTCCAGCACATCCATCAGCACCTGGCTGAACTGGCTGCTGGAAAGGTAGGAAGGAAAGTGCTTTTCCGCGCTTTCGTCCGCCGAAGTGTGGCGGTAGAGGGAGGAGATCAGCGGATGCTGCACCAGATCGCTCATCGGTGTCGCATCCTTTCCATGTGCGTCCTGCGGCAGCATGTGGGAGAGCGCCTTCCAGAGCATCTTGCCGCGCGCATTGGACCAGGAGAGAATCATCTCGCTCAGTGTGGAAACCAGCACGCTGAAGAGGAAAAAGATGAAGGAGAGGCCAAGGGCGACGTCGAGTGTCTGGATCATGAGGAATGGTTTAAAATTTCATGTTCTGAGTGCAAAGCTGTATCCGTCGCGGTGCGTGCCGCCAACTTTAAACCTGAAACTTGGAACCGGCTTTTTAGTGCTGCTCCACCACGCACTCGCCCACGGCGCCGCGGTAGTAGTTGAACTGCACATTCGGGTGATCCGCCAGCAGAGACATGGGCACGGCAGAGTCGGTGATGCGCTTGGAGATCATAAGCGCGGAGAGCCGCTGGCCCAGAGCGTTGTCGTGCTGCCCGGCCAGCCAGATGCTCACTTTTTCGGCCATCCAGGTTTCTTTGGGCCCGACGGTGAGGGCTTTCTGCGGCACCAGATTGATGTTGCCACCGCCCGAGGTGCGGGCCGTTTGCATCAAGCTGACGGGGTGCAGATCCACGAGGCGTGTGGTCAGCTTTCGGTATTCTGCCGGTGCGGGCGGTTCGTTCTTGAATTTGCCGGCGCGTTTTGGCGGATCGTTGAAGGCCCAGTGCTTGATCTCGCCCTGGCCGCCCTGCATCACCACGCAGCGTATTCCGCTCTGCCAGCTTTTGGTGTAGGCGGCGGTGTCTGCTTTGGGGAAATGCAGTTGTGTGTCTGGCATGCAGAGCTTGCGCTGCAGGCGGTCAAAGCACAGGTCGCGGTTCACTTTCTCAAAGGAGAGCGGGTGCTCCAGAGTCACCTCCTTCTTGGTGTGCTCGTCGTACCACTCGCCCATGCCCCAGAAGTGGCCGTCCTTGATGGAGATGCCCAGGTCATTGATGAGGCGCGCCACCATGGGCAGGTGCTCTGTAGGCCCCACGGGGCCGCAGATGCCGGCGGGGTTGTCCGGTGTGGCCTGCTTCCAGGCGTGGATGTACTCCAGCGCCTCTGCCAGGTAAAAATCCTCCAGCGTGTCGTGCATCACCACTTTGAATCCCGGTCGCGAGAGCTGCCGCAGGTCGCGCTCGGTCAGCCGTGCGGCATCTTCGATCAATTCATTGTCCAGCGTGGTGTAGTCCCACCACTCAGGTGCGATGTGGCTGATTTGACGCGGCATGGTTTACGCTGGTTGTTGCAAGAATACTCAGGGAAAACGCCGGTTTTGCCAAGCACTCATCTAGGGCAGGTGAAAAAAACCTACATTGAGGCTGGGTGGGGCGCACTGGGGTGATTTTAGGCCAGGGCAATTACCTTTCAAAGGCTGCTGGGGCGGTGTGGCCTGGAGAGGGGTCAGTACGGGAGGTGTGATGTGCCGGCAGGTGTTGAATGTGCGAGACATCACCATATCCAGCTATGCGAATCATTCGGGTTTGCCGTGGTCGTAAAAACTGCGGATCTCGGAGGCGCTCAAGGCGGTGCTGTAGATGGCGAACTCGTCGATGGCACCGTTGAGATTGCGGATGGGGAACTGGTGGCCCTGGGTGGGGAGGCCCCAGTTGCCCATTTCACAGGGGCCGAAAACGATGTCGCGGCCGGGTTGGTGGAGCTTGGAGATTTCGCGGCCGACTTCCTGGCCGTCGAAGTACTGGATGACCGTGCCGCTGGTGTTGTCATAAGTCACGGCGAGGTGGTGCCAGCGGCCGAGGCTGTCTGCGGTGAAGACGGGTTGGCTGAAGTACATCTGATTGTATCTGGCGCTCTTCGCCGCGTCTGCGGGGCGATACATGATGGAGAACATGAGGCTGCCGTCTTCGTAGATCTGCCAGTGGGGTTCGCCATTGTCGTAGCCGTCGGTGAGGAGGAGTGAATTGTACTTTTTGTCCACGGAATCGACCTTGACCCAGCAGGCGAGAGTGAGGGCGTGGTAGGTGCCGTCGAGATTCAGGCGCACGCGGTCGCCGGGGCGTTTGAACTCGAGCGCGGTTTTTTCAGGCCAGCGGCCCTGGGTCCATGCGGCACCGACGGCACCGCCGGCGCGCTGAGGGTGGCGTGGCTCGGTGACGTTTTTCACGAGGCGGTCCCAGCGGTCGTCTTCGAGATGCTTGAAGGTGTAGTAGGCGATGAGGCGTGAGTCCTTGCTGGCAGTGAGAGACCACTGCTGCCAGTCTGCGAAGCGCCGGGTGTCCCGCTCCTTCACGAGGCCGTGGAGTTCGGTGATGGAGAGGAAATCCGATGTGCTGTGTCCCAGGCCCATGCCTTGCTTCAAGCTGGTGGGTGACTGATCTGTATGCGCGATGACTTCGCCTTCGAAGACGTGCACGGCGCTGGTGTTGTCCTTCACATTGAGCGCGAACTCGGTGCCGAGGTCTTCGAGTTTCATGCCGGGGGCGTGCATGAGGAAGCCTTTGGCGGCTGGTGGCACATGCACGCGTACGCGACCGCTGAGGCAGCGGGCCTCCCAGGCGGAGAGGATTTCGATCTCGGCGCTGCCTTCGATCAAGGCAGTGGCGCCGCTGAAGAACTCGATCTGCGCGAGGCCCTGAGTGAGATGAAGAGGACCGGGCTTGAGTGTGTCGCCACTGCGGAGTGTGCCGCTGAATTGAGCATCCATGGTCTGGCTGAGCATGGCGACGCCGTTTGAGGTGGCTTCCGTTTCAGCGGGGCGCTGCGGCCAAAAGATGAGGGCGCAGGCGATGGCGGCAGCGGCTGCGGTGAGGGAAGGCCACCATTGGCGCGTCTTGCGTTTGGGTGTGGTGGCTTGCAGACGGCCGGTATTGACGGCGGGCTGTTGCAACAGCCGGGCATGCTGATCGACGAGTTCCAGGTAGAGACGGCGGGCCTGCCAGTCTGAGCGCAGGAGGTCTTCGAGCTGGGCGTGCTGCTCGGGGGGGATCTCGCCATCAATGGCGGCGTGGATGAGGGATTCGAGGTTCATGCGAGGCCCTCGGTTTGAAGCTGGCGTGTGACACACTCATGCAGGCGCTGGCGCAGGAGCTCCAGATTGCGGAAGAGGGTGCGGCGACTGAGGGAGAAGTGGGCCATCATTTCCTCGGCGCTCTGGCGCAGGGCGTAACGGCTGGTGACGAGCTCCTGATCCTGAGCGGTGAGCTTTTGCAAGCAAGCGTCGAGGAGGCGGAGGCGGTCGTCTAGCTGAGGCTCGATGTGGGAGCGCTCGCTGGCGAGGAGGTCCATGACGTCCTCGCTGAAGAGGAGCGGTGAGCGTGATGATTTCTCGCGGTGCTTTTGCACCTGGAAGAAAGCGAAGCGGTATGCCCAGGGGAGGAAGGGGCGGGCGGGGTCGTATTCGGCGAATTTGCGATAGAGAGCGAGGCTCGTCTCCTGCAGGATGTCGCGGGCGTCAGCCTCGCAAGGCACGAGGCTGAAGATGTAGCGAAACAACGGCTCCTGATGCTGTGTGAGCAGGAGGACGAGGGTTTCGGTGCTGGAAGGAGAGTCTGACATGTGCCATGGGTATTCCCGGGGCAGGTGAAAGAAGTGCCAAAATTGTACCAGAATGCTCAACCACGGAATACGCTGAATACACGGAACCAATCCCAGGTTTCTGATTTCCGTGTGTTCTGTGTATTCTTTGGTTCTTTGATTGAATCTGGGGGAGGGCGTTGTTGCGGGGCCGTGGGTTTGTCGCCAGTGTGACGGAGTTCAAAGGTCTGAACGTATGAATCTCAAATCTCTCGCCCAGCATCTTGGCATCTCCGCCAGCACGGTTTCGCGTGTGATGGCGGGGCGGGGGGATGAGTTTCGGATCGCGAAGGAGACGCAGAGGCACATTCTTGAAGAGGCTGCCGCCATGGGTGTGCGGCCGGATGAACTGGCGCGGAGTCTGAGGCTGCAAAGCACGCGCACGCTGGGGCTGGTGATTCCGGATATTTCCAACCCCTTCTTTGCCGCGCTGGCGCGTGCGGTGGAGAGACGTGCACGGGCGCTCGGCTATACGGTGCTGCTGGCTGATTCGGAAGAGTCTGCGGAAGTGGAGGGTGAGTGCATTCGCATACTGCTGGACCGCCGCATCGACGGGCTCATTCTCGCGCCGGTAGGTGGTGATTCCGAGCACCTGAAGGCGCTCATTGCATCGCGGCTGCCGCTCACGCAGGTGGACCGCGTGCTTGCTTCGCTGAAGACGGCTGCTGTGGTGGCTGACAATTTTGCCGGGGCACGTGAAGCGGTGGCACGGCTGGTGAAGCTGGGTCACAAGCGCATTGCCTGCCTGCAGGGGCGGGAGGACAGCTCTGTGATTGCGGAGCGGGTGCGCGGCTATCGCGCAGGGTTGAGCGAGGCGGGGCTGCGGTTTGAGACGAAGTTTCTCGCGGGTGGTGAGCACTCGCTGGCCATTGCACGAGAGCACACGCTGAAGCTGCTGGCCGCGTGGTCGCGCCCCACGGCGATTCTTGCGCTGAGCAATCAGCTTGCGCTGGGAGCGCTGGAGGCGGTGCGAGAGCGCGGGTTGATGATTCCGGACGATCTTTCGCTCATCGCCTTTGATGAGCAGCCGTGGGCCTCGCTGCTCTCTCCGCCGCTGACGACGCTGGCGCAGCCGGTGGAGGAGATGGGGACTGAGGCTGTGGACAGTCTGTGCGCTCAGATCAAGCCCGGCGCCAAGACTTCACGGAAGGCGCTGACGAAGCTGCCGGTGCGGCTGATCGAGCGAGCTTCCATTGGCCCCAAGAAGAAAGATTGACCGAAAGGTTTCCTTCTGCACAATCGTTTGCGCAAAACCACCTTTCCAGCCATGAAATGCCTCATTCCGCTCCTGTTTGCCTCCCTGGCGCTGCTTTCCTGCAAGCCTGCGGGCGGGCCTGCGAACTCCAGCTCAGGCAAGCCGAAGGTGGCGCTGGTGATGAAGTCGCTGGCGAATGAGTTCTTCCAAACGATGGCGGAAGGCGCGAAGAAGCACCAGGCGGCGCATGCTGGGGACTATGAGCTGGTGGTGAACGGCATCAAGAACGAGACGGATCTGGCGGAGCAGGTTGGGCTGGTGGACCAAATGGTGTCGCAGGGCGTGCAGGCGATTGTCATCGCCCCGGCGGACTCCAAGGCGCTGGTGACCGTGCTGAAGCGTGCGAAGGCGGCGGGCGTGCTCATCATTAACATCGACAACAAGCTGGATGCGGACACGCTGAAGCAGGCGGGGCTGAGCATTCCGTTTGTCGGACCGGACAACCGTGCGGGTGCGAAGGCTGTGGGCGAGGTGCTGGCGAAAAAGCTCAAGGCGGGGGATGAGGTGGCGATCATCGAAGGGGTGACGACGGCCTTCAACGGACAGCAGCGCAAGGCGGGCTTTGAAGATGCGATGAACGCGGCGGGCATGAAGATCGTGGCAACGCAGAGCGGGCAGTGGGAGATGGAGAAGGCGAATGGCGTGGCGGCGGGCATCCTGGCGGCAAATCCGAATGTGAAGGCGCTGCTGTGTGCGAATGACAACATGGCTCTGGGGGCTGCGGCAGCGGTGCAGGCGGCGGGCAAGGCGGGGCATGTGCAGATCATCGGCTTTGACAACATCGCCGCGCTGAAGCCGCTGCTGGCTGACGGGCGTGTGCTGGCCACGTGTGATCAGCATGGGGATCAACTGGCGGTGTTTGGCATCGAGGCTGCGCTGAAGGTGCTGAAGGACAAGACGGTGCCGGGGGATCAGCAGACGCAGGTGGATGTGATCACGAAGTGAGACTGCAACGCATCGCTTCAATGAACATCACGGACATCGAAATCTATTGCGACGGAGGATCAATTGAGTTCTTCGTCGAGCGGGGCAGTGAAAAGAAAAGAGTTTGGTTGGAGACGCCCTTCGCCGGAGAGCCTAGGGCGCTGTTGATTGATTCTAAAAAAGTAAACAAAGGAGCTGTCGAGATTGACGTGCTCTGTGCCGATATCGCTGAATGGTGGGCGGGGCTTGGCGAAGATGTGCAGAGGCTTGCTGTGGATGGACTTTCGAAGGATGAGACCATTCTGAGTTTGAATGAGACGACGAGAAAAGCTCTGAGCCTGCGCCGCGTTCGTTTTGTGCAGGACTACATAACTGAGCACTATACTTGAATTTAGAGCCCATGCGCCGCTTCACCGACTTCTTCATCCTCATGGCCGTGCTAGCGGCGATGATCGTGCTTTTTGGACTGATGAGGGAGAGCTTTTTCAGCATGGGGACGCTGGGGACGGTGGCGAACCGGATACCGGCGCTGGCGCTGGTGGCGACGGGAATGACGCTGGTGATGGTGACGGGAGGGATTGATCTTTCGGTGGGTTCACTGCTGGGCTTTTGCGGGGCGGTGGCCGGAGTGTTGATGGCGGACATGCACTGGGGGCTGGCGCTGGCGACGACCGCCTGCGTGGGTGTGGGGGCTCTGCTGGGGGGCACGACGGGTGCGGTGAGTGTGAAGCTGCGGCTGCCTTCGTTCATTGTTTCGCTGGGCATGCTGGAGATTGCGCGTGGGCTGGCCTTTCTGACGACGGACTCGCAGACGAAGTACATCGGCGTGGACATTGAGGCGCTGGGCGCGCCGTTTGGCGGGCTGGTGATTTCGCCTGCGTTTGTGATCAGCCTGGTGGTTGTAGCGGCGGGGCAGGTGATGCTTTCACAGATGGCTCTGGGACGGCATTTGATTGCGATTGGCGCGAACCGTGAGGCGGCGCTGGTTTCGGGGCTTTCGGTGGATCGGCCGCGTATTTTTGCGCATGCGCTGCTGGGGGCGCTGACGGGGCTGGCGGCGGTCTTCAACTGCTCGCGTCTTGGCTCGGCTGATCCGAATGCGGGCACGGGTTTTGAGCTGAGTGCCATTGCTGCGGTGGTGGTGGGTGGAACGAGCCTGATGGGAGGACGTGGCTCGGTGATGAAGAGCTTTATGGGTGTGCTGATCATTGCCACGCTGGAGGCCGGGCTGATTCAGATCGGAGCTTCCGAGCCGGTGAAGCGTGTGGTTACCGGTGTTGTAATCGTCGTTGCCGTGCTGGCGGACACCTGGAGGAGAAAATGATCTGCATGAAACATTTCGTTCTATTACTGCTGCTTGCCGCGCCGGCTTTCGCTGAGAAGCCGCGCATCATCTTTGACACGGACATCACCGGAGATGTGGATGACGTGCTGGCGCTGACGATGTGCCACACGCTGGCGGATCGCGGCGCGTGCGAGTTTCTCGGGGTGACGATCTCAAAGGACAATCCGCTCACGGCGAGTTTTGTGGATGCTCAGAACACGTTTTATGGAAGGCCCGATTTGCCGATTGGTGTCACGCGTGATCCGACGGCGCAGAAGCGTGAGAGCAAGTATCTGAAGCTGGCGGATTCACCGGACTATCCGCATGATTTGAAAAGAAATGAGGATGCACGCGAGGCGGTGGATCTGCTGCGTGAACTGCTGGCGAAGCAGCCGGACGGGAGTGTTTCGATCATCAGCGTGGGCATTGCCTCGAACATGGCGAACTTGCTCAAATCGAAGGGCGATGCGCATTCGCCACTCGACGGGCCTGCGCTGATTCGCAAGAAGGTGAAGATGCTGTCCATCATGGCGGGTGCCTTCGCCTTCTGCAATCATACCAACTACCACCTGGAGGCGAATGTGATCAATGGCATCGGCTTCATGCAGACGGTGGCGAATGAGTGGCCTGATGAGGTTCCGGTGTACTGGAGCGGGTATGAGATTGGCGAGGCTCTGCCGTTTCCAAGCGATTCAATTGCACAAGATCTTGGCTACATTCCGCATCACATCGTGAAGGAGGCCTACCTGCTGCACAGCGGGCCTCTGCATCGCCGCCCGTGCTGGGACGAAAGCAGTGTACTTCAGGCGGTGTTTCCTGAGCGTGGATTTTTCGGCATCTCTGCTGCGGGTCGTGTGAAAGTGGGCGATGATGGTTTTACGCGAGTTGTGACGCCGGGCCCATCTGCGAAGGTGGCCCGACGTGACCATATTCTCACCCTGACCTCAGTGCAGAAGGCACGCATGCTGGAGGCCATCGTACAAACCACTGTGCAACCACCCAAGAAATGAAAAAGCTCGTTACACTCCTCTGCTGTGCGCTCTGCGGCCTGTCCCAGGCGGTGCCGGTGAAGCTCATCTTTGACACCGACATGGGCAACGATGTCGATGACCTGATGGCGCTGGCGATGATCCACAACCTGCAAAAACGCGGCGCGTGCGAGCTGCTGGCGGTGACGATCACGAAGGACCACCCGCAGGCGGCAGCTTTTGTGGATGCGGTGAACACGCTCTACGGCTACCCGGACATTCCCATCGGCGTGGTGCGCGATGGCGCGGCGAAGGAGGCGGGGAAGTTTAACCTGCTGGCCGATGAGAAGAATGCAGATGGGAGCCTTCGCTACCCGCATGATCTCAAGAGCGGGGCGGATGCGCCGGAGGCGGTTGGCTTGATCAAGGACATCCTGACGAAGCAGCCGGATGGCAGCGTGGTCATTGCGCAGGTGGGCTTTTTCACCAATCTGTCGCGACTGCTGGATTCGCCGGGCGGGAAGGAATTGATCGCGAAGAAGGTGAAGTTTCTGAGCATCATGGCGGGCGCGTTTCAGACGGTGCAGTGGGACACGCGGCATCTGGAGTACAACGTGAAGCTGGATGTGCCTGCTGCGCAGAAGCTCGCCAAGGAGTGGCCCACGCCAGTGGTGTGGAGCGGCTATGAGATCGGAGTGGCGGCGGCGTTTCCGCATGTGGTGATCGAGCAGGATCTGGACTATCTCCCGCATCATCCGCTGAAGGAGGCTTATTATCTTTACAATCCACCACCGCATGACCGCCCGACATGGGACCCCACGTCTGTCCTGTATGCGGTGCTGCCGGAGCGCGGCTACTTTGATCTCTCGCCGCCGGGGAATGTGGTGGTGGAAAACGATTCGGCCACGCTGTTTCGCAAAAGCAAAGATGGCAAAGGACGGCATCGCTTTCTGGTGATGAGTCCGGAGCAGACCGCTCGTGTGCGCGAGGCTATTGTGCAGCTCAGCGTGGAACCACCACCCGCCAAGAAGTGATGTCCAAGCTGCGCCCAAGGATTGTCGTCGTCGGCTCGCTGAACGTGGATCACACGCTGCGTGTGCCGCACATTCCCGCGGCGGGGGAGACGCTCGCGGCGAGCGGTATGCTGACGTGCTTTGGCGGCAAGGGGGCGAACCAGGCGGTGGCTGCGGCGCGTGCCGGTGGCGCGGTGAGCATGATTGGCTGCGTGGGGGAGGATGATTTTGGCACGCGATATATTGAGGAACTGAAGAGGGAGGGCATTGATACGGCGGGCGTTTTGCGTGCGGCAATTCCCACGGGCTCGGCCTTCATCGCGGTGGATGATCGTGGGGAGAATTCGATCATTGTGAATGCGGGAGCGAATCATGCGATCACGGAGGAGGACATTGAGAAGCATGCTGGGCTGATTCGTGGGGCGGATGCGCTGCTGCTGCAGTTGGAATGTCCGCTGGCGGTGGTGCGGAGGGCGGCGGAGATCGCGCGTGAGGCGGGTGTGCGGGTGGTGTTGAATCCTTCGCCTCTGAGTGCTGAGTATTTGGCAGCGAGGTTCGAGGTGGATGTGTTGATCGTGAATGAGGGTGAGGCGGAGCAGATTGCGCCGAATCGAAATTTACGTGAGGCGAAGTGCAGGCATTTGATCATCACGCGTGGTGCTGAGAGCACGCTGAGTGTTACAGAGGAGGGCGTGACGGAGATCATGCCGCCGAAGGTGACGCCGGTGGACACGGTGGGCGCGGGGGATACGTTTGCGGGAGCGTTTGCAGTGGCGAGTGGTGAGGGAAGGGGAGATGCGATTCGTTTTGCGAATGCGGCGGGTGCGCTGGCGACGCTAAAGGCGGGGGCGCAGCCTGCGATCCCGACGAGGGAGGAGATTGAGGCGTTTGTGCGGGGATGAATGTCTTCGCGGCGGGCGTGTGACGGGACTCGTTGCGGACGCTGCTGGTGAGCGCGGCGTGTGGCGGAGTGCCGGGTTTGCTTCCTGGATTGGACTGGCCTGGGTACCAGGGTAGCCTCGCCGAGGCTCGGCAACCCTTCGCTATGGTATGCAACCCCGTTGGGGTTGAAGAAGTCTGACATTTTCGATTATCTTGTGGCAGGAATGAAGCGAGCGGCCTGCGGAAAGCGGTAGCTGCGCTCATTCTTCGCTGCGCGACCGCAGTCCAAATGGGGAGCCTCACGCCAGCATCTGCCTGATCACGTGGCCTTCGACGTTGGTGAGGCGGCGCTGGACGCCGTTGTGTTCGAAGGTGAGGCGTTCGTGGTCGAGGCCGAGGAGGTGGAGGATGGTGGCGTTGAAGTCGTAGAGGGGGTGGATGTCCTTCACGGCTTTCTGGCCGAGTTCGTCCGTTTCGCCGCAGCTAACGCCTGGCTTGATGCCTGCGCCGGTCATCCAGCAGGTGAAGCCGTCGGGGTTGTGGTCGCGGCCTTTGGCTCCTTTTTGGAAGAAGGGCATGCGGCCAAATTCGGTGCACCAGACGACGAGGGTGTCGTCGAGGAGGCCGCGTGATTTGAGATCGCGAATGAGCGCGGCGGCGGGCTGGTCGAGGATGGGGGCGTGGACGTCGTACTGCTCCTTGAGAGCATTGTGGCCATCCCAGTTGAGCTTGCCGCCGCTGGCGTAGGCACCGTTGAAGAGCTGCACGAAGCGCACGCCTTTTTCGATGAGACGGCGCGCGAGGATGCAGTTTTTGGCGAAGGCGGCTTTGTCGGCGTTTTGAGTGTCGTCGGCTCCGTAGAGTTTCAGAATGTGTGCGGGTTCGGTGCTGAGATCGCTGATCTCCGGCACGCTGAGCTGCATTCGAGCGGCGAGCTCGTAGCTGGCGATGCGAGCGGCGAGTTTGCCATCGCCGGGGTGGGAGGCGAGGTGGCGGGCATTCATGCGCTGGAGGAGCGAGCGTGCGGCTTGGTCGGAGGCCGGGGAGATGCCTGGGGCGGCGAGATGGCGCACGGGGGCCTTGGAACTCATGGTGGTGCCTTGAAAGGCTGCGGGGAGGAAGCCGGGGCCCCAGTTGTTGGCACCGTTTTGCGGCACGCCGCGAGGATCGGGGATGGCGACGTAGGAGGGGAGGTCCTGGTTCTCGCTGCCGAGGGCGTAGGTGGTCCAGGCACCGAGGGAGGGGAAGCCGTCGAGATTGAAGCCGGTGGAGAGGAAGTTTTCGGCGGGGCCGTGGGTGTTGGACTTGCTGGTGAGCGAGTGGACGAAGGCGAAGTCATCGGTGAGCTCCGCGAGATGCGGGATCATGTCGCTGACCCACTTGCCAGTCTGGCCGCGCTGGCGAAAGGCGTACTGTGGGCGGGCGAGATTGCCTGCTGGTCCCTGGAAGGTGACAGCGGGGCCACCGGGCAGGGGCTTGTCGTCCCACTTGATGAGCTCGGGTTTGTAGTCCCACGTTTCAAGCTGGCTGACCGCTCCTGCGCAGAAGATGACCACCACGTTTTTGGCCTTCGCAGGGAAATGCGGCTGGCGTGGGGCGTAGGGGCGTGCGGGGTCGATGATGGGGCCGTTTGCCTGAGCTGCGATCAGGCCATCGAGGCCGAGGAGATTGGTCAGCGCGATGGAGCCGAGAGCTGTGGCGCTGCTGGAAAGAAAGCGGCGGCGGTCGAGCAGGGTGTGGCCAGCGGGGGAGAGGTGTTCGGCGTGGGGACTCATGGCACGAAGAGGAATTCGTTGCTGTTGAACAAGGCGCGGCAAAGGGCGGTGAGGCCGTGTGCGCGGACGAGCGGGGTGGTGTCGGCGAGTTCTTCAGCGGTGGGGGCGCGGCTGAGGGCGAGGAGGTAGGCGCGGGTGATTTGTTTTGAGATGTCGGGGCCGGCTTCCTTTTTCACGCGATCGGCGAAGGCGTCGCTTTGCACGAGGGTGAAGCGGCTGTTGAGGAGATTGAGGGCCTGGATGGGGGTGGTGCTTTCGCTGCGGCGGGCGGTGCTCTGGCCGGCGTCCGGGCAGTCGAAGGCGCCGAAGACGGTCTCGGGTTCGCGGCGCACTTTGTGGGCGTAGATCATGCGGCGCTGGTTGTCGGCGTTGAAGGTCTCGATGGGATCAAAGCCGCTCAGGCCGCCGCGCTGGTCGAAGAGATTGAAGCCGCGGCCATACATCTGCAGATTCAAACGGCCGCTGACTGCGAGCATGGAGTCGCGGATGGATTCGGCTTCGAGGCGGCGGGAGGGGAAGCTCCAGAGGTAGCGTGCTTCGGAGTCGATGGTCGTTGCGGAGGAAGACAATGAGACAATCAGATGGGGAGATGGGGAGACTTCAGAGGCGGGGCTTTTCTCCCTGTCTGATTGTCTGATTGTCTCATTGTCTTCGGCGATCTGCGAAGACTGCCCGTAAGTCTCTGAGAGCATAATCAGGCGATGCATATGCTTCACGCTCCAGCCGCTGCGGATGAATTCGGAGGCGAGCCAGTCGAGGAGTTCGGGGTGGGTGGGCTTCATGCCCATGTGGCCGAAGTCGCTGGGGGTCTGCACGAGGCCGGTGCCGAAGTGGCCCTGCCAGATGCGGTTGACCATGACGCGGGCGGTGAGGGTGTTTTGCGCGCTGGCGATCCAGTCTGCGAGGGCACGGCGGCGGTCCTGTTCTGCGGATTCTTTGGGCAATGTCACGTTGCCGAGGGCGCTGAGCACGGCAGGGGTGACGGCTTCCCTGGGCTGCTCGGGATCGCCGCGATTGAGGAGGTGGATGTCGTCCGGAGTGCGGAAGGTGCCGGCGAAGACTTTTTGGGCGTTAGTGGCGAGGATGATTTTTCTCTCGGTGGCGGCTTTTTCCTGAATGAGCGGTTTGGCGCGTTTGGCTTCACCAGGGCTGAGTCCGCTGAGTGTGGGTTTGGCGATTTTCTTGTTCTTTGGGTCAAACTTCTGGCGGTCGCTGGCATCGGCGACGGTGTGCCACTGACCGGCGGCATCGCTGATTTCGATTTGGTAATCGGTGGCGAGGCGGTCGGTGAATTTGCCGTCGCGGTCACGGCTCCAGACGATGCGCTCGACGAGCTGTTCCTGCGGGAACTCCAGCTCCACCCAGCCCTGGCCGAGTTTGCTGGAGAGCCAGCTTCTTGAGTTGCCGTAGCGGCCGTCATTGAGGAATTTCAGCTCGTGGCGCTCGGCCACGCCGATGTCGCCAGAGGATTTGCGCTTGGTGCCGGTGGTGGCGAGGGCGACGTTTTCGCCGCGGGTGTTGAAGACTTCGAGTTCATCGATGCAGGGCTCGAGGTTGGTGGTGGCCTTGATGGTGAAGCGCAGGCGCTGCGTCTTCACGGGCGGAAAGCGGTCTGAGTTTTCGCGGGCGTTGATCATGGGGCGCTCGGCACCGGATTTCGCCATGGGCACGAAGTGGGCGAGTTCTTTGTCGATTTCAGCGAGGCGTGCTTTGAGCTGCTTTTCCTCCGCGCGTGCGGCTTCGGCCTCAGGTGTGTGGAGGTCGCGGTCGGCATACTCGACACCGGCGACGAAGGCCTGCATGGCGTAGTAGTCCTTGGAGGTGATGGGGTCGAATTTGTGATCATGGCAGCGGGCGCAGCCGATGCTGAGGCCGAGAAAGGTCTGGCCGATGTTCATGACCATTTCATCGATGGAGTCCTGGCGGGCGAGGCGCTTGGAGGCGTCGTCTTTGCCGATCTGTCCCGGGAGCAGCACGGAGGCGGTGACTAGAAAGCCGGTGGCGGCGTCCTGGCCCATGGCATCGCCGACGATCTGCTCCTTGATGAAGCGATCATAGGGTGTGTCGTTGTTGAAGGAGCGGATGACGTAGTCGCGGTAGGGCCAGGAATTGGGGCGCTCGGTGTTGACCTCAAAGCCGTGGGTGTCGGCATAGCGCACGACATCGAGCCAGTGCTGGGCCCAGTGTTCGCCGTAGCGCTCGCTCTTGAGCAGGCGGTCCACCAGATGCTGGATGCTGGAGGCTCGATCCTGGATGAACTCTTTTTCGAAGGCGGAGGTCTCTTCGGGTGTGGGGGGCAGGCCGGTGAGGTCGAAGGTGATGCGGCGGATGAGCGAGACGGGATCTGCGGGAGGGGAGCGGTGCAGATGCTTTTCGGCGAGCTTGGCGTCGATGAAGGAGTCGAGCTGAGAAGTTAAAAGTTTAAGGTTTGAAGTTGAAAGTTGGCCGGATGCGGGGCTTTGGGGGGAGCTTGAAACTTGAGACTTTGAACTTGGAACTTGGATTGGCTTGAAGGACCAGTGGTCGCGGCGGTCTTCGAGTTTGGCGAGGTCGATGCCGTCGGGCCATGGGGCGCCTTCGTTGATCCAGGTGGTGAGGGTGGCGATGTCTTTGGCGGAGAGTTTGCCCTTGGGAGGCATGAGCTCGTCTTCGTCATCGGAGGTGATGAAGTGGATGAGGGGACTGTCGCCTGCTTTGCCGGAGATGATGTCGGGGGCGTGTTTGTCACCGCCTTTGAAGGCTTCGGATTTGATGTCGAGTCGGAGACCGGATTTCTGCTTTTTCTCGCCATGGCAACTGTAGCAGTGCTGCTGAAGGATGGGGCGGACGTCGTGTGTGAAATCGACGGCGACGGCGATAGCGGAGGAGGCGAGCAGGGATGCGAGGACGAGCTTCATCAGCGGTAGGGATTGCCGGCGGCGTGGAGGGCGTGGATTTCGGCGTCTGACATGGCGCGGCCCAGCAGGAGGAGCTCGTCCACGCGGCCGCTGAGCTTGCGGTCCTGCTGGTTCCAGTTGCCGATCTGCGCGGGGCCCAGGCGTGCGGGATGCGCGAGCTGCAGGTGCGTCTCGCTGTCGAACTGGCCGTTGAGGTAAAAGCGTGCCGTGCCCAGCGTGGAGTCATACACGGCGGCGAGATGCACCCAGCGACCTTGCTCCGGCAGCACGGGCGTGCGGGAGTCGGGGTGGCCCTGGCGCTCGATGGAGCCGGGGGCGAGCACATTGCCGATGAGGGCGAGGCGCATGGTGGTGTCGCGGTTGATGATCCAGTGCACCTGGCCGGGATTGTTGCCGCTCCAGCCATCCGTATGTAGCAGGGACTGGTAGGGCGCGCCGAGGCGGTCGATGCGCACCCAGGCGGCGAGTGTGAGCTGCGGCCAGTCGCGGCCCCCGCCGACATCGAGCTTCAAGTGGTCGCCCACATTCACAAACTCCGGTGCGTGAGATCCCGGCCAGCGGCCCTGCACCATGCGGTACACGCCGGGCAGGGGCTCGGCGGATTCAAAGTCCAGCAATGCGATGAGGGCGGGATCTTTGCGCAAAGAAGCGAGCGCGGTTTCGGCCTGAGCACGCTGACCTGCGGCGAGTCCGGCGGTGAGGCCGGGCATTTCATCCGGCAGGATGAAGGCGGAGGAGCGCAGCTCGCGTGCGGTGCTGGCGCCCTGCTCAAAGGTCACGGCATCGCCACCGCGCAGGCTTTGATTGGCCCGCGCGCCGGAGGCCTTGGTGATGACCTCTCCCTGGAAGACGTGGACTTCTGCGGAGCCGCTGGAGGGGACATCGACTCCGAAGCGGGTGCCCAGATCCACGGCATCGCCGGTGGGGGTGATGACGGTGAAGCCCTTGGCTGAAGGTGGCACATCTGCGGCAAGGCGGCCATGCTTCATGTGCAGGCGCTGCGCGGACTCAAAGCGGAACTCCGCCGGGGCTTCGATGGCGATGCGTGCGCCGCGTGCGGTGATGAGGGAGACGCTGCCAGCATCAATGTGATAGGATTCGCCGCGCAGGCTTGCGCCATCTGCCAGCTCCACCACGCCGGCGGCTTTTCCCACGGTGGCATAGGCGCGGTGGGTGTCCTGCCAGAGCCAGGCGGCAAGCAGCAGGGAGATGCAGGCGGCTGCGGCGGCGATCCAGCGTGGTGAATGTGTGAGCCAGCGCGTTTGCTTTTGCGGCCTCACCGTTATCTCTTCCGGCACCCACCCCGCAGCCAGTGAGGCGAGGGCGGAGTCCACATTGAGCAGTTCGGCAAACTCCCGCCGTGACTCCGCATCTGCCAGCAGCAGGGCATTGAGCTGCTGCATCTGCGGCGGTGTGATGGAGCCTTCGAGATAGGCCTCGGTGAGAAGTATCAGCTCAGCCCTCATGACGCTACCTCCTGTGTCAGTGCACGCCGTATGCAGTCCAGCAGCATGCGGCGCATGCGGTGAAGCCACTGGTAAAATCCGGGCACGCTGCGTCCGCTGCCCAGCGCCACAGTCTGGATGCTGGACTCCGGCTGGTAGGCCTGCATGAGGAGGCCGCGCTGATCTGCAGGTACCTTTTGCATGCAGTGCTCCAGAGCTTCGCGCTGGCGCTCCAGCAGGGGCTCTATGGCGGTGGTTTCCTCGGCGATCTTGGTGATGACTTCTTCGTCAAGAACGAGTCGGTCGCGTCCGCGATCCCGCAGCCAGGCGAGCACCTCGTAGCGTGCCACGCCAAAGGCCCAGGGTTTGAAATCGGCATCCTCTTCCAAGGTGTCAAACTTCTCCCATAGCACCACGCTGATCTCCTGCATCACATCGTCCGCATCTGCACACGCAGGCACCAGCCGGCGCACGTGGGCGCGGATGGCGGGCTCGTGCGCGGTAAAGCTGCGCAGGAAGCGGCGGTGGCGTTCGGTTTCGGCGGGAGACATGCGGAGTCATCCTCTTATCTCCGCCGGGAGGCGGCTTTTTACGCGCGAGCTTAAAATTTTATGAGAAGAGGATCAGCGGCCCTTCCTCGCTAGCCGGGAGCAGAGCTGCATAAGCCGGGCCGCGCTTTGCCCCCACGAGAAGTCTGCCGAGGCTCGCTCGCGGGCGTTTTCAGCTATCTGCTTTCGTAGTCCGCTGTCCTGCAGCATGCGGACAATGGCGGCGCTCAGTGCTTTGGCGTCATCCGCCAGCAGCACCTCATGGCCATCCCGCAGATTGAGGCCTTCGGCACCCAGTGTGGTGCTCACCACGGGCACTCCAGCGGCCATTGATTCCAAAATCTTATGGCGAACCCCGCTCCCCGCCCGCAGCGGCACCACCTGCAGGGCGCACTCCTGCAGCAGCGGCTGAACATCCGGAACCGTGCCTGTGACCTCAATCCTGCCTTCTGCTGCTGCGATGCGGTGGAATGACTCCGGCGGCTCTCTGCCAATGATGCGAAAGCGCACTCCGGGCATGGTGCGCCAGATGAGCGGCAGCACCTCCTGTATAAACCAATGCGCGCCGTCGACATTTGGCGGCCAGTTCATGGCCCCGACAAATGCCAGGCAGGGTGCTTCGTCCTGCCGGACCACAGCCGCCGGGAGACTACCTGCGCTGAGATTGATTCCAGGCAGCACCGTGCCGAGGACGTTGCCCAGTCTGTAATGCTGGCGGTGAAAGTCCGCGTCGGGTTCTGAGATGGTGGTGACGCCGTCAAAGAGAGCGCAGAGCTCGGGTTCGCGTCTCTGCAGCCGGCGCGTCATCTCATGATAAAAGAGCAGGGTGAAGGGATTGCGCTGCAGCCTGGTGATTCCCTTCCAGATATTCGCCTCCACATTGTGCTGCAGCAGGATGGCGGGGGAGTTGCGCTCTTCCGCCCATCCCTCAAAAGCCGTGGCGATCATCAGACCGTCTGCGATGACGAGGTCGTAATTTCCACGGGTCACGACCTCACGCACATGCTGGCTGAACCCGGGACTGTGAAACATGGAGAGTGCAAAGGATTCACGGGAGGCGAAGAGATTGAGCAGGATGGGGCCGATGAAGCTGAAGAACCTGCGAGGAGTCCACACCGGCAGCAGCTTGGAAAAGTAGCGCTCCAGCTTATGGGCATAGGGCGGCCCGGCCGCATCACTGTTTTCTCCCGAGCGATGCAGCTCCAGCACATGCACTTCGCAGGACTTCATCAGCTGGACCAGAAGATGGTAGGAGTAGATGGCACCGCCGTAATTGAGCGGATGGCAGCCTCGAAGGCGCACCCAGAGGACTTTCAGAGAGCCCTGCGGCTGGTTGTTTTCCGGAATCATTAATTTTTAATAAATATACTATAATCACAATATTTAAACAGCCCGTAGAAATGGCATCTCCATAATTTTTTACTTTCGGGATGATCTGGGAAGACTTATTTTAAAAATATCTAAGTTTCTGAGTTTCAACCTGTCTCCTCTGCGCATGCCGCCCATCCTCCTCCAAGAAGGCTACTCTGTTCGTAAGAATGAGTTTGCGCCGTTGATCGAGTGTGATGATCTGCTGCGCGAACTCATCGCCTGTGGCGGGCCCATGCCGAGTGATTACGCACATATGAACCGTGCGCTGAGGCACCTCGGGGATGCGGTGAAGGCCGGGGTGATAGCACGGGAAGATGTGCTGGCCTATGCGCAGGACATCACCAGCCGCCATCTGGAGGGCACCATGCAGGCCCGGGCGCTGGGCAAGAAGTACGGCTACAGCGGTGATTTTGAGATCATTGAGGCCATCTACACGATGCAGATCGCGCAGGAGCCGCATCTGAGGCGCTGGGATCTCTACTTTCACTCCCAAGCGGCGCCGAATGCGGTGCGCAATCGCAAGGCCTACTTTCACCAGCTTCTGCACTCCCACTCCGCCGGGCGTTCCCGGACGCCCCTGAACGTGCTGAATGTGGCCAGCGGCCCGGCCCGGGATGTGCGCGAGTGGGTGCTGGACAATCCTGAGTGCGAGGTGTTTTTCGACTGCGTGGACGCCGAGGCGCATGCCATCGAGCGGGCTAAAAAGCTGTGTGCACCGTTTGGAAAGCGGGTGGAGTTTTACCACCGCAATGTGCTGCGCTTTCTGCCCACCAAGGGGTATGAGCTGGTGTGGTCAGCCGGTCTGTTCGACTACCTCACAGACCGCACGTTTGTCTTTCTGCTCAAGGCGCTCATGGCAGTGACCAAGCGGGGCGGGGAGGTGGTGGTGGGGAATTTCTCCGACCACAACCCCAGCCGCGACTACATGGAACTGCTGGGAGACTGGGTGCTGCACCACCGCACCCGCGATCAACTGCGCGCCCTGGCCCTGGAGGCCGGAGCAGCGGCGGATTCGATCGAGGTGATGTGGGAGCCGGAGGGCGTGAATCTGTTTTTGCACATCCGACGGTAGGCGGGGGGCTTGAACATCCTCTGTCAACGCCGGGGCGCAGATATGGCGGGAACCGCACTTTTTTGCGGAGGGTTGCTTCTCTGCCCCGGAGGAAACAACAGTGCGGTAATCATGAGGCCCAGATAGAGCGAAAACCAGGCAATCAATCCATTCCTGCGGCAGCGCTCCAGCTTGTCTTCTGTTGATTGATTGTACCGGGGGCGAGAGCCTCCTTCCGCTGTGCGTCTCATCCTATTTGACTGGATAAACAAGAGACTGAAGGGCCCCAGACACGTGGTGGCCAGCAGGAAGACAGCGGGCGTGTATTTGGAGCAGGCGCCGTCAGGCGGGTAGCTGACGCCCCGTGCTGCCAGGACCTGGGCAGCGATGCCGAGAGCAGCCTCCTCCCAGGGCTCTTTCCAGATGGCACGGAAGTCCAGAAGCCTGACGAGCTGCTCCGTGCTACGCTGCTCGAGGTACTGCCTTTCGTCTGCCCAGCGTTCTGCGGACGCCAGCCTGGAGCCGAGTGCCGCGAGCGCGCGCTCAGCATCCTGAGGTTTTACGATCAGCTTCAGGCCCTCATGCCATTCTCCGAAGAAGCGCCGGAGCACATCCGCCCTCGATCCGCCATGAAACATTTCAAAGGTGATGCCAAGCTCCTGCAACGTTTCACCGATGAAGCGCCCATCCTCTTCAGAATCAATTTCACCAAGGATGGTGAACCCCGCACTATGGGTGTGCCGGGCATCTTCTTCGTGTCTGTGCTTATCCATGAAGTGTGTGAATCTCCGTTGGCGGGGCGAGGCTGCATGCGCCAGGCATCGCAGCTCTCAGGCGCAGATAATGCGGGGCATGAAATTCAGTCAAGCGTGAGCAAAGGGGATGGGCATCCAGGCCGGCATTTGCGAGAGATCGCATCAGCGGGTGTCGCGCGGCTCCGAAAGCACCCCCGTGGCTTCATTCACATCGCACTTGAAATCTCCTCTATTGCTGGCCAGGACCACGATCAGGTGCTCGCGCTCGTACAAGAAGTAGTAGAACACTGTTCCCTCTTCGGGCGGGAAGGGATTTTTCAACTCGGCACGTGTTGAGCCATCGGCATTGAAAATCAGGGCATGGTCATCCCAGTTGGTGCCTTCCAGCACCACGGCGATGCCCGCTGAGTGCAGTGTCAGCGCGTGCTTCACCTCTCGCTGAAATTCCAGATGTTGAGGCGCTCCGGCTGCCTGCCATGAAAGGACAGGGCCGGACCACTTAAAGCCGGTGATGGCATCAGGCATCAGCGATATTTTGGGTGGAACATGAGTATTCAATTCAGCGGGTAGGCCTTGAGGTCGGTCAGAAGGAACTCAAGGCGCTGCTCAGGAGTGAATGCGACGAATTTCTCTAATGCCTGATCGTCCATGGCGGCGACACGTTTCCAGTTCCATGTCAGGAACCCGTTCAGGCTGGTGCCCAGCCCCGCAATGAGTTGTGCGACCTGCTCTTTGCTCACCCGCGAGCGAAAGCCTTCGGCAGAAAGAGTGTGTGCAAAGACAAGCATGATTCCTGCCTTGTAGTACTCGCCGGCGGCCAGCTTGCTAAGCCACTGGGTCTCTACCTCGTCAAGTAGCACGGCTTCAGAGTATCGCGCTCGTACGATGTGAACCATCTCGCTTCTCTTGAAGCAACGCGATGCCGCCACCTCAACGAGGCTCGCTTTGCGCAGAAAGGGGAAGTTGATGATGACCTTTGCTGCCGCAGCTCTCTGTGAAGGCTGTCCGCTGCCGCTATAGAGATCAGCCAGCTCGCCTGACCACCAGTAGATGGCTCCCAGCAGCAGCGAAGCCATGAGTCCAAGAATAATGGAAAAGAAATGCCGTTTTGTTTTCATCAGGGCATGGGGAGAATTGGGGCTGCTGACTCCGAAGCATGCCGCATCCGCGCCTCGAAAGTCAATCTTCAAGAAGCCAGCGGCATCCACACACCTGCCCCCCACTCCAGATACTCCGTTCCGCGAAACTGTTTCTTGTAATCATACACGCTCGGCTCACGCGTGGCATAGCCAGTGTAAAGCCAGCGCAGCCCTGCTTTCTGGCAGTGTTGGATTTCCAGCAGCAGCGTGAGGGTGCCGAGGCTGCGCTTTGAGTGCTCGGGTTCAAAGAAGGCATACACGCTGGAGGCGGCCTGCTGGCCGACATCGAAGAAGCTGGCGGCGATGAGGCGGGGGCCGTCGAAGACGCGGATCATGCGGCAGTCGCAGGGGCCGTGGGCGGGATCAGGGCCGAGGAAGGTTTCCAGAGTGTCCGGGATGTTGTGGGTGAAGCGCTGCTTGTGCCGCTGGAAGAGGGCGCGGAGGTCGGAGCCAATGGCGGCGGGGGCGATCTCGAAGCGCAGGTCGGCGTTTTTGTTGAGCACCCGGCGCTGGCTTTTGCTGAAAGTGCAGGAGGCCAGGGAGATGCGCAGCGGGGTGATGGTCTGCAGCCCGCCCTCCGGGTCCGGCTGGGTGCTGTAGCGGAAGAAGTACCGGCCAAAATGACGCCAGCCCGCCGCCCACACCTGGTCCATGACTTCCGCAGGAACGGAATCGCAAATGAATGCATCGTCGAGGACTGGCGTCATAGGTGGGTCTTAATAATCCAGACCCGCAGATTGACAATCCCGTCCGTACCCGCACACTCCGCCAACGGCCCCCCACACGCCCATGAACCTCCTCCAGCGCATCGAACGCGTTTTCTTCTGGCTCTCCTCAGCCTCGTCCGACAACCTCGATGACTGCCCGGCATGGGAGCGGCGTAAGTATGTGGCCTTTGGCGCCACGGTGCTGGTGCCTTCCACCTTTGCCATCATCGCCTGTGCGTATGCGTTGAGCACGCTCACGGACAACTGGCTGGTCATTGCCCCAGTCTCACTGGTGTGGTCCTTCATCATCCTGACGGTGGACCGTGCGCTGCTGGCTACCTACCGCGCCTACCAGTCCATTTTTCGCAAGGCGGCGCAGTTCTCGCTGCGCATGGTGGTGGCGGCGCTCATGGGCATCACGATTTCCCATCCGCTGACGCTGCTGCTGTTCAAGGACACGATCACCTCCGTGGTGGAAAAGCACCGCCAGGGCGAGATCGAGGCCGCGCGTGAAACCGCCAAGCAGCAGAAGGCCGCCGTGGAGGAGCGGCTGGCCACGCTGGAGACAGACATCGCCAAGCAGCGCGAGAACTGGAACGCGACCTTCAATGCCAAGTTCCTCGATGAGAATGGCAAGCCCGTGGAAAAGCCGCTGACTGCGGATGAAAAAGCTGCCAAGGCCGAACGCGAAGGCAAGATCGCCGATGCGGTGGCCCCGGGCAAGGAACGCCTGACCAAGCTGGACACCGAGATGGCCAAGCTGAGCCAGGACTACCAGAAGATCGCCGAAGAGCTGAATCACTGGCAGTCGGAATTTGAGCGCGAGGTGAACGGCCAGCGCAGCGGCATCGTGGGCCTGGGGCCGCGCGCCAAGAGCATTCAGGAAGACCAGCTCACCTGGCGTCGTGCGGAGTCCGCCCGCCTCAGCGGTGTGCTGGACACGATGACCAAGAACCGCGTGGCGCTGGTGGCGGAGATCAAGGCCGCCGAGGATGGTGTGAACGCCGCACTGGACGCGAAGGCGCTGGAAGAAGCCGCACGCAACAAAGCAGAGCAGGACCGCATTTCCGCGCTGAAGCAGAAGGTGCAGACCGAGCAGGCGGACCAGTTTGTCTCCCAGCAAAACGCCATCCGCGAAACGCTCAAGGCGCAGATTGATGCGCTGCTGCTGCAGCAGAAAAACCTGCACGCGGAGATCGCCCAGCTGATCAAGGACGAGGACACGCGCATCTCCGGCATCCGCGCCGAGCCGCGCCGGGACATCCTGACGCAGACGCTGGCGCTGCACGAACTCTTTGAGCAGGGCGCTGAGGGCGGCACCTTTGCGCTGGTGGCGTATCTGGTGCTGACGATGCTCTTCATGCTGGTGGACACCATTCCGCTGATCGTGAAATTCTTCTCCAAGCCCGGCCCCTACGACACCCTGCTGGACCGCGAGGAGCGTCTCTATGATGGCGAGCGCAAGGCCTACCTGGAGGGCTTCAGCCGCCAGATGAAGGAGCTGAGCGAGAGCAAGGTGCTGAACCTCACGCGCAACAAGCCGCTGGAGCGCGCCCTCGTCACCGGCGTGGACGGCGCACGCTCGGCCAAGGAATTCCTTGTCTATCTCATGGATCTTGAGCGTGAGTTTGAGGAGAAAAACCGCGTGGCCCGCGAGCTGGCCGCCAAGAGCGGTGTCAGCCACACGGCGGAGGTGCTGGAGGAGATGTCCCGCAATTTCTACGCCGACCTGCGCGAGCGCATGCAGACCTACTTCAGCGACGAAGACCGCCGCCGCCGGACGACACCTGCCACGGGCAGGGCGTAGGGAGAACGATGGCCAGCAAGAGGTGGCGTGGTTTGTGCGTAGGTTTGTGCAGTGATGAAACCCTCGTCTCCATTGTCGTCCTTCAGCCGCCGTGAGATGCTGCGCAGCTCCTGCGCGGGATTTGGCTATCTGGCACTGCAGGGCGTGCTGGGCCTGGAATCGGCCAAAGCGGCGGTCATTGATCCGCTGGCACCCAAGCAGCCGCATTTCCCGGCCCGGGCCAAGAGGGTGATCTTTCTCCTGATGAAGGGCGGGCCCTCTCAGGTGGACACCTTTGACCCGAAGCCGCTGCTGGACCGTGACAACGGCAAGCCGCCGCCCTTTGCGCTGCCGCGCGTGAAATTTGCCGAAACGGGGAACCTGCTTCGCTCCCCCTGGAAATTCCGCCAGTATGGTCAGAGCGGCCTGCCGGTGAGCGATCTCTTTCCACATGTGGCCAAGCATGTGGATGACCTGTGCGTCATCCGCTCCATGCACGGCACGAATCCGGCGCACGGCGGCGCGCTGCTAAAGCTGCATACGGGCAGCGACACCTTTGTGCGTCCGAGTCTTGGCTCGTGGGTGAGCTACGGTCTGGGCACGGAAAACTCCGATCTGCCGGCCTTCATCACCATCTGCCCCACGCTGGCTCACGGCGGTGTGAACAACTGGGGCTCCGCCTTCCTGCCAGCGCACTGCCAGGGCACACCGCTGGGAAATGCCAGCATCCCTGCCGAACAGGCGGTGGTGCGACATATTCACAACAAGATGATCTCCACGGAGATGCAGCGTGCGCAGCTGGATCTGGTGTCGCAGATGAACCACGCGCATCTGGAACAGGCCGGGGCGAATGCGGCGCTGGAGGCGCGCATCAACTCCTTTGAGCTGGCCTACCGCATGCAGTCCACCATGCCGGAGCTGCAGGACATCTCAGGTGAAACCGAGGCCACGCGCAAGATGTACGGCCTGGATGACCCGGTGACGGCGAATTTCGGACGCCAGTGCCTGATGGCGCGGCGCTTTGCCGAGCGGGGCGTGCGCTTTGTGCAGGTGACGCACAGCGACAGCTTTGTGCAGTGGGACCAGCACAGCGATCTGCTCAAAGGCCACACCAAGAATGCGGCGGAGGTGGACAAGCCCATCGCCGGACTGCTGGCGGATCTGAAATCCCGTGGACTGCTGGATGACACGCTGGTGGTGTGGGGCGGTGAGTTTGGCCGTACGCCTGTGGCTCAGGGCAGCGATGGCCGTGACCACAATCCGCACGGCTTCACCATGTGGCTGGCCGGCGGCGGTAGCAAGCCCGGCACGGCCTACGGTGCCACGGACGACTACGGCTACTACGCCGCTGTGGACAAGGTACATATTCACGACCTGCATGCGACGATCCTGCACCTGCTGGGGCTGGATCATTTGAAACTCACCTACCGTTACGCCGGGCGCGATTTCCGCCTGACGGATGTGGCTGGTGAGGTGGTGAAGGGTGTGATGGCGTAAAGTAGTCCGGTTGCGCCGCAACCGGAAGTCCCAGACCAGTTGCGGCGCAACTGGGCAACTTACTGAATGAAGAAGAACTGCCTCGTGTTCAGCACGGTCCAGAGGACATCGCCGCGGTCAGTGGCGTCGGCGTTGTCGGCGATGGGCTTGAGCAGGGCTTTTTCATCAGCGGTGGCTTTGCGGCTGAGCAGGCTGAGGTACACGGTGTCAATCACTGACTCGGGGCCTTCGGCCTTGGCCTTGTCCATGGCGCGGGCGATGACGGTGTAACGGTTCATCAGATTGCCGAAGACTTTGCCATTGAGCAGCATGAGCGCCTGTCCCACGCTGGCGTCGTCGTTGGCGTTTTCCACCAGTTCGCGGTCGCTCTGGCCGAATTCACGCAGGAAGTGGCCGTTGGGGGCGGGGCTGCGCAGGTCGGCGGCGCGGAGCATGTAGGTGTCGCGGAAGTTTTCCCAGGCCACGAGGGAGGTCTTTTCATTCTTGTCATCCACGTCAAAGCGCTGGGCGTCGGCGGCATAGCGGGCTTTGGCCTGCTCGTTGAGCTTGGAGCGGCGTTGCTTGGACAGGATGGCGAGCGCCTCGTCCATGCCGAGGTCTTCACCGTCCTTTTTCAGCTTGAGCACGGCGGCGACTTCCTTGGCAAAGTCTTCGTCCTTGGTGAATTCATCCAGCTTTCCTTCGCGGGCCAGCTCGGCAAAGCGCTTGAAGCCGGCGTCATAGACCACGGCGTCCACGGCTTCGTCGATGTGCTTGCGCTGGTTCTTAATGAGGTCCCGTGCCTTGCGGATGGCGGCCTCGTCCTTGGCCTTGGCGGCGGCTTCCATGCTTTCCTGGGCGGCACGGACTTCGGCGGCCAGCTCCTTCTGCTTCTGTGCCACCTTGATGGTGCATTCCTGCAGCTGCTGAGGGGAGAGGCTGTTGAGCGCACGGTCCAGCCATTCGATGCGGCGCAGGGCCACCTCGGCATCCACCTTGGTGGCGATGCTGGGCTGGTCGGCGTTCGGTTTGTAAAGGGCCACCATGCTGTCCCAGATCTGCTCGGCGCTCATGCGGCGGAGCAGAGGGCCGGGGAAGTTGTAGATCTCCCCGAGTTCGACGTCCTTGGTGTAGGCCTCGCGCTGGTAGGCCTGGGAGTTGAGGATGGCGCGCAGGACCACCTTCATGTCGTAGTTGGCCGCCTTCATCGTGTCTTCCAGGAAGGTCATGAGCTGGGGATTGCTCGGCACGGTGCTGTCGGTGATTTCATCGACAGGCTCGATGATGCCCTGGCCCATGAGCTTTTTCCACAGGCGGTTGGCAATAACGGTGGTGAAGCGGGGGTTGTCCTTGCTGGTCATCCAGGCGGCGTAGGAGTCCACGGGCTTGACGCCGTCCTTCACGATCTTGCCGTCCTTGCTGAAGGAGGCGGGGATGACGGGGGAGACCTTCTGCTTGGGCTTGGCGTCGGTGTACTGGTAGTCGTGCGGGAGGAGGAGCGGCTTTTTATCCGACTGATCGAGCACGGCATTGTAACGCAGCGGGCGTAAGATCTCGGTCATGGCGCGGCCCACGTCCTTGCGCTCGATGCCCTTGGGCAGGGGGAACTTGGAGACGGCACCGCCGTAGCGGTTGCTCTTGTTCTTGGCCGCACCACCACCGTAGATGGCCTGGGCCAGCAGCGGGTTGGTCAGACCATTGGTGCTGGTCATGCCGTAGGTGTGGGACGCCATCTGGTAGTAGTCCATCTGCGTCCACTTGTCGAAGGGGTGGTTGTGGCACTGGGCGCAGACCATGCTGGTGCCGAGGAAGATCTGGGTGGTCACGGCCATGTTATCCAGCGGCATGTTGTAGTCGCGGATGTAGAAGCCGATGGCACCGTTCTCATAGGACTTGCCGTCGGCGGTCACGACCTCGCGCACCATCTGGTCGTAGGGCTTGTTGTCGCGCAGGCTGTCCTTCAGCCATTTGGAGTAGCCGTAGAAGGCAGGCAGGCTCTGGCCACCGCCGACCATCTGGCTCTTCATGCGCAGGATGTCAGCCCAGTAGTTGTAGAAATTCTGCACGTAGCCGTCGCTGGCGAGGAGTTTTTCGATGAGCTTGAAGCGCTTGTCGGCGTCGCTGCTTTTGAGAAACTCGGTGGTTTCATGCAGGGTGGGAATGCGGCCTGCCACGTCCAGATACACGCGGCGTACAAAGACTTCGTCGCTGGCGGGCTTGTTGGGCTGGATTTTTTCCTTGGCCAGCTTGGCATTGACGAGTTCGTCGATTTTGGCTGCGGTGGCCTTGAGGTCGGGGGCGGCCTGGGCCATGAGGGCCGAGGTGGCGAGCGATGCGAGGATGGCGCAGAGGGGATTCAGCTTCATGTGGGCGCGTGGAGGAGGGGGATGGCGCGATAACGACCTGATGAGAAGTGTCTTTCAGCGGATGCTGCCTTTCAGATTGAATTTAAAACCGATTGGCGGATTTTAGCTTTGACAACCCGACCCACTTTCCGACAGAATCGCACCTTATTCTATGAAATTGCTCCTGCCCCTTGTTCTGCTTTCCACACTCGCATCCTGCACCTTCGTAAAGACCAATTCTCGTCCTACGGCTGCTGTGCCCTGCATTGCTGCTCCGAACGCAAACCAAGGCCTGTCCTATGTCAGCCAGGGCACCAATCTGGCCGTGAACGGTGTTTCCGACGGCGTGGATGATGTCAGCAATGGCATCGGCAAAGTGGCTGACCGTCAGGCACGCGACTACACCAACATGGGCGAAAACGTGGTGTTCCGCGCAGATGACGTCGTCTATCGCGAAGCCAACCGCTACACCGACTACGGCATGGACACCATCGACGACGGTGCCAGCTTTGGCGCCCGCGCCATCCGCCGCTGGCCTGACTATGTGACCGGCACGATGCAGCGTGGCATGGTTGCCACCAAGAAAGTTTATCAGAGCGCCATGTATTCCTACGGCGAAACTGTCAGCCGCGGCTTCTTCGGCGCTGTGGACATCGTCACTCCTCCAGAGCCCAAGCCTTACATGGTGGGCAGCCTGAATGAGCTGACCCCCGGCTATCCTCTCCCCGGCTCCAGCTGGCACTGCCGTCTGCCCCAGCTCCCCGTCGAGCCTGAGCAGGAAGTCACCGCTGGCAAAAATCCGAAGAATCCGGTCACGGCTTCCAAGTAATTTCACCTGATTTCCCCACGGGAGCGGCTGCGAGGCCGCTCCCTTTTTTGTTTTCTGGACGCCATGCCTCTGCACACCTTGTTTTTTGATGCGGCCGGGACCCTGATCAGGCCAGCGGTGTCAGTTGGCCTCACCTACGCTCAGCATGCGTTGAGGCATGGCATTCCAGCCGAGCCTGAGGCCATCATGCAGGCCTTTCGCACGGTGTGGAAGCAGACATCGCCGCCGCTGCATCCAGAGGGGCAGCCTGCTGAGGACGATGATCGTGGCTGGTGGCGCAGGCTGGTGGGGGATGTTTTTGGCCTGGTGCTGGGGGCTCCGCTGCAGGAAGGCACACTGGATGACCTGTTTGACGGTCTTTACTCGCATTATGCCAGAGCCGAGGCATGGAGCGTGTTTGATGACGTGCTGCCTGCCCTGGAAGATCTGGCGCAGGATCACCGGCTGCTGGTGCTGTCAAATTTTGACCGCCGCCTGCACAGCATCCTGGGCGGGCATGATCTGCTGCGTTTTTTTGATGAAGTGATCATCTCCAGCGAGGTAGGAGCGGCCAAGCCGCACCCGCGCATGTTTGAGGCGGCGCTGGCTGCGGCGGGCTGTCAGCCGGGGCAGGCGCTGCACATTGGCGATGACGTGCGCTGCGATATTGCAGGTGCGCAAAGCCATGGCATTCAGGCATTTCAAGTGAAAAGACCCGAAAACGATCTTGGCGTGCTGGTGCAGAAAGTCCGCCTCGGGGCATATTCTGGCTTGCGCAGCCCCGACTTATGAATAAATACCGGCCCCCTTCCTCAGGGATGCGCAGGTAGCTCAGCGGTAGAGCAGTTGGCTTTTAACCAATTGGTCGAGGGTTCGATCCCCTCCCTGCGCACCACTCTCAAAGAGAGTGGTTTATGTCAACAAAGTGCACGATCAAGGGGGGAAGGGAACATTGTGGGAACGTTGTTCCCACAAAGCTCAGGAGGTTCGGGGGCATTCCAAATGCTGCAAGGAATCCGGTTTGTGACAGACAAGGGCACCTTCGACCAGTTTCAAAAAGTGGTATTAGAATTATGAGTCTAGCCGAAGATGATGGGCGAATGCATCATGCCACGGTGTGAGTATGTGATGCGTTGGCAAAATTGGCCGGTATCCCCGCCTCCTCGCATGCTGCCTGATAATACCCAATCTGCCGCTTCATGGTGATTTTCTCGGCTGGCGACAGCTGCATTCCAAGATGGCGTTGGCGATCGATTGCCTCAAGCATGGCCCATTTTCCATCTAGCCTGTTCTTCGGTGACGGTATTGATTTGTCGTCCGCGTTGGCTTTCTTGTGTTTTCCAATACCCCACAGGTGAATCAATTCCGGTTCCAGGCCTTGCCAGATCTGACGAACATCTTCCAATACGTCGTCAAGAGGTCTCGCGAAATCAACTTTTATCCAGAACCTGATGATATCCGAAATCCGTCTGTGTCGTGCCTGAAGCGAACTGGTGCCTTCGAGATCCGGTGGCCACAGATAGTATAAAATGCCCCGTTGTGTGCGATCCAAGTCCCACCAAAGACGTGCAAAACCCTCCCATGTCGGCAATGCACTGTTGCTGTGAAGGCGTGCGCGAAATTCATAGAAGAAGGCGCTGCGCTCCCAGAATCTACTGAACTGAGCGAACTCCTCTAGGCGGTTAACGGAATCAAGACGACGCCACCACCACAAACCGCTGGCTTCGATTTCAGCCTCGGTCTTGAATTTCCCTGCAACCGGTTGGCGGAATGTGCGCCGTCTATAGGTCGCTGCACCGCCTCTCGATTTCATTTGTTGTGACAAAGAGAGTTCGTTAGCACGATTGATTGCGGAGGAAGAGCTTTGTCCCTCGTGATGATTCTTGATTGGCAAACCTTTGATCGACTGCGGGAGATCCCCACTTCGAAGCCGAGCAACTACTGCTGATGGATGCATATGCATTATATCCATTCCATTAACTCTCAGATCCACATGCTTAGCGAGGTGGCTCAAACGTTCGCCAATCGCGATCTGCTGCTGATCCCAGTGTTCCCACTGACATGCCACTAGCCAAGCAGTAGCCTCATCAAAACTGGCAAAGAATGCGTATGGACCATGGAAATCGAACGATAGCAAGCGCGCCTGGATTTCATGATTTATTGCCTTGTTGACCCAGTCTTTTGAGGAGCGAAAATGTAAAAGGGGCCTGAGTGTCGATTCGGAAAGTCGGCATAGCGCCTCAACCCATGGTGTGTCTAATTGCACTATCGGAGCCAACGAAACGGGAATTTTGTAAACAGTGGGTCGAAATACCCAGCGGTCATCACGTCTTGAAACGTGGACGGCTGGGGCCTCGGAATCACAGGTCTGTCCTATGAAAAAGAAAGCATCCCTGCTCACTTTCTCCAGCCGCCCACCCCAACCGCTAGAAGATTTGGCCTGGGGTTGCGGAGGAGGTGGGGGGCTTATGTGGCACAGGACGATACTGTTTGATGCTCCCTTTTGAGTTTGGCACAGTTCCATCAGTTTCTCATAGGTGATGGTGTGTGTGAGAAATTGGGCAATGCTCTTGAGATTTATTTCGCTCATCAAGGTGCATCCATTTTGGGTAATTGCGATTGTCAAATGAAAACACCAAAATAATGCAACAGCCAGACATGTTTTAGGGTTATCACAAGTACGGGAAAGGTCAGGATAAAGAGGGGCTCGGCGGCAAATAGTCGTCCGTCATGGAAAACAAACCATCCAGCCATCCCGTAGTCCAAGAGTTGCAACGCGCAGTCTGGCTTCGGCTCCCAAAGCCGCCAGCTCGGTGCCCCCTCACATCTCTAAGTAGAGCAAAAATCTGTACACTGATTTTGCCATGTGAGGCCAATAATTTCAATCCGCCAGTTGTCAGTAAATCGCTGAAAGCATCGAAGCAAGCAACCAGGGGACAAAGGCTTTACTCGGCGGAATCATTGCTCGCCTACATCAACGCCCAAGGAGCCGAATGACACGAAGCGAAAAACCTTTCGACCGCTGAGTACTGTTTCAGCGGTCGATCTCAAGCCTGTAAGGCAGGCAACAAACCATAAAGTAGCATAAAATGACACGCATTGAAAAAAAGAACGTCCTCAAAGCAGCGCAAGAGGAAACACAAAAGTTCGTCGCAATTAAACGCGTCGAGCTGCGGGATGCACTCAAAGAGCTGGAGGAACTCAAGGCCGACGACGATTACTGCGTCAGCTTGGTCGAGCTTCTGAAGGCTTGCGCGGAGCCTATGGGGCTGGTCTACATTGGCCAGCTTCTTCCAGATCCAACCCTGCTTCTGGAGGCCCGTAAAAAGCTTCGTGATCCGAAGGATGGTTCTCCAAAGGTGATCGAGGAATACAAAGACCCGAAAGACAAGACGAAAATCATGATCCGTCTTCTTCAGGGAGCTAACCCAGCGCCGCAGATTGCATAACTGAAACTCGGCCGCCCGTGGAGGAATCAATCCAAAGCGGGCGGCCATACTTTTTCAAATAATGAGACCAAGATTACCCCAGTTGGTGCCAATCTCAAAGCTACCGATCCAACCTCGGAAGTTCTACAAAAAAATCATCGAGCTGTCTTGTAGGGAAGGGGTGAAAGACCCCATGGAGTACCTCTTCAGCTCGTTGTGCAAATCTGGACAGAGCCTGATTATGTCCCGTCACCGCCAAAATGACGATGTGGTATGGACACGTGGTCAGGCTCTCCAGGGATGGCGAGATTTTTTCTGGCCGTTTGCTGTGGATAGCCGGAAGCTGTTCGTACCTCGCCACAAAAGACATTTTCGAATGACCCGATACGAGGTACTGCAGTGGGATCGCGCTGCAGTTTCCGTTCCTCTCGGCAGCATCCCACCCCTGGTGAAGCTGCTGAAAACCGATGACAATGGTATTCGTGCCATTGTTGAAGCGCATGACGGCGTAGTTGTGATCTTCAAAGTGGATGCAGCTGACTATGTCACTTGGGCTCAGGAATGCCGAGGCCTGAAAAACACAATGGCCGCCAACAAGATCGAGCACGGCCGCTTCTCCCTCCACAACCTGGTGCCTATCTCCCGTAAAACAGTGGGCCATGGCGCTGTGCTGTTTCTTGCTTGATCTAAATCCTTGGGCGGCCTGCGGAAGTGAACCACTGCGGGCTCAGCTTCAAACCCCTGCAGGACGCTGTAAACGCACTTCACGGGCCGCCCTCATTTTTTCGCCCTAATGAAACCTCATTCATTTTCTAAAACGATCGCAGATGTCCACGGAGTCAGCGCGGCAATAGTTCTCAAATACCTGGCATACAAGACCCGCAAAAGCACAAATATCCGTGACAACAAACAGTGGTACTTCGACACCTTGACGGAACTTGAGAAAAAGTTTCCTTACCTCGGGCGAAGCACCATTGATGACGCATTGAGAGAACTCGGTGAAAAAAGTCTGGTTGAGATTGGCAACTTCAACAAACATGCCTATGACCGCACTCGGTGGTATCATGTCCCTGAGCAGTACTGGGAAGCCGCTGAAGATCACAAAATCAGTTTTCATGCCTCAGACGCAGAAGCTCATGGAGTGACTGCGGCGGTGATCATGTTCAACCTCGAATACTGGCTGAAGAAAAAATTAAAAGCCGGCAGCGAGACACATGCGATTAGCCCCGAAAAACTGGCCGAGCATCTGCCACTGAAGGCCTCGACGATAAGAACCACGTTGGCGAAGCTTGTGGGCGTCGGGGCGTTAATCAAGGTGCCGGACAAAAAAAGCGAGTATGCGTTTCCCCCTAGTCGTATGCGTGTTCTCAGAATGAAAGCGCTGCTGTCGTGATCATGCAAATGTCAGCATCCGGACGACATGAGATATAATCCGGACAGGGGCGTTAGAATCCGGACGAGGTGCCAAGTGATCCGGATGGCAAATGACAAAATCCGGACAACTATACCCATTATAAAAACCCTTTGAAACAACCATTTGAAGATTCCATTAAAAACACATTAAAAAAGTCCGGCGAAGCCGGGTCTTTTCATGTGCAAAAACCAATCCCTCTCACGTATTCGTTTGATAAGCCCGTTTATTTAGAGAGACCCAAGAATCAGGCATATGCTTTTTTGGGTAAGGACGCATTGAGGATGGCAAAGATTGATTCGGCAAATGAGGAGACAGTCATTGTGCAGGATGAAGATGTAACAATAGACGAACTCATCGCATCACTGAAAAGCAGGTATGATGATGTTGTCACCTTGGATGACCTTGAGCATGAGACTATCAACAAGGTCAAAAATAGCATCGTCAGTGATTACGACTGGAATCATGTCACCGAGGAATGTGAACATCATGGGGTGTTGTTTGATCCCGGTGATTCCGAAGCCGTGGTTAGATCATGGTGGTTGTGCAGAATTGTGAAGGAATTCATCAGTACACAGGATGCAGAACTGATCAGATTTGCAGTGGAAAAGCATGATCCTGATTTTTCTATGCGTGCTTTTGCATCATCATTTTTAAACTTCTACTGCGGTCAGACCGATTACCTTCAACGTGCTGGTTTAACAGGTGAAGATTTCAAAATCCGTGGGCTCTACGCTGGTCTTGAGCTTTTGGCGCGTGGAATACAGAACGCCCAAGATCTGGTTCCCTCGGACACCCTCAAATCAGGGGTGGGATGGGAAGCTGTGGAGAGCGTATGCGATGAGGTTCTGACCAGCGTGGCAAAGACCGAGAAAGGAAGGTTTGACGCTCTCAGGAGCTTGGCTGTGGATCGCCATGCAGAACATCGAGAGGATTTTGTCTGGGGAGAGGACGACAACGCTTGGAATCCAGCTTTACCGTCAGCATCCAAAGCAAGGATCTTCATGAAGGCGGTGGCGCAAATGAAGGCCGCAGGAGTTCCTGTAACGATTCCCGTGCTCGACAGGCAACACAATATCGTGGCGGTTTGTCTCATCCGATTTCAAGGCATTCACTGTCGAAACGCGGATATTGAACGAGTGGCCGAATTGTTTGAACAAAGACCCTGGATATCCGCCGACAGACTCACTGAAGGATTCCGGGTTTATATGAGACAGTTCACCACTGGGCTAAAAAAAGGTGAAGGCTTCAAGAGGCGTCGTTTTTACAGTACCAACATGGCCTCGGTCAGCTGGTTCCTGCGACACTTTGACAAGATCGTCAAAGAAATGGAAGGAGATTACGGGGAGCGGTTTAATCGACTGCGTGCTCCTAAATAAGCATGAGGATTCTTTGATCTGTACATGCCAATCCAAGTTTGATAAAATTAAAAAAGCTGGCGGAAAATCCGTCGCTCGATGCATGGGCAAAGAGCTGTGAAAGGAAGACCTTCATTCACAAGCATTTTGGATAAAGCATACACTAGCATATGAAACTAATACGAGAGGTGTCCTATGAGACACCAGAAGACACACACAACGGGACCATCATCAATGCCACTCTGAACAAGGACACCAAGAACGGGAGGCAGAGGGAAAACCTTCGCCTCACGATTGCGGTTGATCCGGTTCCAGAGGAACCATTCCTCGATTACCGGGTGAGGAGGGACTATTGGGGAAACCAAACCGACAACCTATTCAATGACATGTATGAGCTCTTGGGTGCTGACTTGGTCCATTTGACCGACGAGACTGGTGAAATCCTCCCTGAAAAACTCAACCTGCTGCATGGAAAGAGGGTGAGGTTTGACGTGATCCATGAGACCCGCCCTGGATTCAAGGTGGCCTACAGGAAGGTCCAGAACCTGCGACCACTGAAAAACGTGAGAGAGGCGGCATGACCCGGCTTCAAAGGGTCTCCAATGCTCATGACTTCACAAATGAGCATTGGAGGCTTTTTGACGGCTTGGTAGGTGTATCGGCTGCAATCCACCCTCGGGGGGGGCAAGGGCTCCTGGATGCCCTTCTGGCGCTGGGAATAACCACCAACGCTGTTTGAGCCTGAAAAACTCCGATGCGCGAATTAATAATCACCGACAGCTTTAACGGGCTCTTGTCACGAATGGCGGGCCTCAATCACCTGGGGATACTGCTGGAAGGGCGCAAGATCCTCAAAAATGCAAAGAGGCAGAAAACTGAACCGGCAATGCGGATGTCCGAGGTGAGCCAGTTGACCGGTATGACACAGGAGGATCTGGACTTTTTCGTCTCACTCCGGCTGATCGACGTGGTCCAGCCCGCAGATGATCCGGTCATTTCCCTCCGGCATGTGCATTGTTTGGTGAGGATCTTCTTCGAGATGGTGAATGGCTGAGGAACAGTTTCAAAAAGCGCCTTGAGAGTCAAAAGTGTCTTGATTACCACGCAGAAACCTGTTGCCACCAGCGAATGACTTTCGGCCAAGCATGAAGGTCGCATTGTGCCGCTTCAATCAGCTTTGGTAGGTATAGCTTGAAGACATCATTGGCTTTCTCCCAATGCTCAAAGGGAAGCATGTCTCCATAAAAGGTTCCTTCATACTCATGAACGCAATCCCTCAATAACTGAGCCGCATCCGATCCTACGAAATATTCACCTGTAAGGCTGATTTCACAAATTCGTTTAATCGCCTTATTGAAGAATTCACCTTCGATTTCATCATCGTCGGTCGGCGCTACGGGATTCTGTCTCTCGTCGAAGTGATAAGCCTCGTTGGCTAAGCAGTTGGATCTTCGAATGCAAATCAAGAACGATTCAATCAACTCGGTGTAAATATTTCGTTTGCTCTCCCACCAGGCTTTTTGCTTGTGCTGGGATAAAACGAGCCAGCTTCCTCCCAGAGCCCCTAAAAAAGTGACACCTGCTTGTAGGACGACATCTGCGAAATTCATACGCCGAGAAAGAGATGCGCTAACAATGTTGCATGCCTCTCTGTTCGAAAGATGGCTACTTTTTCCCGTCAGCCTTCTTCTGAGCTGCCCAACGCTTCTTCTGGGCTTCCGCGATACGCTTTTTGCCTTCTTCAGACATCGTTCGCTGCTTCTTTGGGCGTCCAGGGCCTCTCTTTGCCGTGTCTGAGGATTCCCCCAAGATGGAGGCGAGTTCAGACTGTGCTTCTTCGAGCTTGATTGCGAGTTTGAGGGCTTGTTTGAGCTGAGAGACGGAGGGGAGGGGCATGGTGTTAAATGGTTGGATCTTTGCCGAATATCAGGTCAAATGCTAGATCTTCAAGGCTCATCCATCTCAGGTCAGGATCAATGGAATGTGCTTCTGCCAGAGAATGTCGGCACTGTTCAAGATCCTGCAAGGCAGCAAAACACTTGGCTTTGAGATGATTGTAATGCACCAGATGTGTGCGTTTGGGCTCGATCTGATTCAACCAGTCGAGTGCTTCCCTTGGTTCGCCGGCGTCATAACGAAGTTGTGCGACCAGGTGCATTCGATCTGTATTCTCAGGATCACCCATGCTCAAGGACTCAGCCAGGTATGACGCTTTGAGAAAATGACCAGTCTTGACGAGGATTGTCATTTGGAGCTGAATCGCCTCTTGCGTGATCTTGAGTTGGCTGGGAAGCGTCTCCAGGACATTAGATGCCTCGTCATACAGGCCTAGTTCGATATAGCCCTCGGCCTGCTCACACAACTTGATGAACGAGTCTCTGGTCATGTCGACTGTGTCGCTGTAGGTGCTCAAGAATCAAATTTGTGATTTCAGGGGCCAAAAAGCATTGGCCCTGGAGCCTCATTTAAACGGCCAAACACGAATTAATTCGAAACAATCATCTTTTTCATCACTGACATCGCACAGTCTTTGGTCAGAAGGATAAGGCGAATCTTGTATACTTTCCCGCTTTCCACGCGCAGATGCATCGAATCGCCAGTATAGGCGATGACCTCTCCTGATACCTTAAGGCCGTTGTTGAACACCAAATCAACCTTTTGGGGCGGAATCGAAGTAGGAAGGGCGGGCTGCGAAGTGGGAGGCGCAGGCTGTTGTGGTGCCAAAGTGGCAGCGGAAGGGGGAGGGGGAGAAGCAGGACTGTAAGTCCTCGCCACAGGAACTGATTGGGGGGATGAAGGGGCTGGGGAGAATGTGTTTGGGCGTGGAGGTGCCGGGCTTTGCACCGAGGGGGCGTTGGACGGATAGTAGGTGCCCGACGAACTGTAGTGCGAAGAATGAGAGCTGTGCGATGAATGGCCCGATGTCGCGGAAGAATAGTGGGAGGAGTGCGATCGATGTGAACTGTGGGATCGGTGGCCGACCAGATAAATGTCATGATCACGAGCCCGGGAAGGCGTTAAGACCAGAGGAGGATCAGTCTCATCTTGGAATTGGTTGTTGTCCGGAAAAAGGAAATCCTTAAGCTGAGGCTTTTGCTTTTCGGCCTCTGAAGACAAGAGAGCCGACACGGCACCGGCAAGTGAAAAGATTTTTTGAAACAGCAGTGTAGGTTGCATGGCAACGGCGATTTGCTGTATGTATTGACAATCCAATACCTAAAAGCAATAGAAATTAGCGCCATGAGTTCTTCCATCTCCCACGCAGTTGTAAGGGAGGCCTGTGTCGAGGAAACGAAGGAACAGAAGACGATTACCGTCCAGACATCCCTTTTCCCGACGGAGGTCATCTTACGTGCCGCACATCGCTTTTCCGGCAGATATCATGTCTCCATACTCGCTTGTAATGATGGTGAGGTGAAGGTCATACTGAAAGCAAAAGACCAGAACCTTTGTGAAGGAACTGAGGATCTCTTTCGGAGTGAGCTTCTCGATGAGGGTCTTAGGGCTGTCGTCGCCAGAGAATCCCGGCTAGAACGGGATCTCATTCTAGCGCATGCACTTTCACGACACCCTGTTCTACATGCCGAATATGAGTCGGCTGCGGCTTTTTCGGATCCTCATAGCATTCTGACTTCGGATCCAAAATGAACGGACTCAACCGCAGTTTCAAATCACCTGAATTCTACCGAAGGGCAGAAAGTTACAAGCTACTGCCTCTCCGCTTCATGCGGTTTGACGGAAACCGGTATTTCGTTTCAGGCATGGGAGGCGAATATTTATTCATGGAACGCTCGAAACTGGAGCAAGTGGTTCAGGGCAAAGTTTCAACCACCGATCCTCTTTACGCTGACCTGCTGGCTTCTCATCTCATCGCGGATGAGGATTCAGACATCTATCGTGAACTGGTCGCCGCAAAATACCGCACTCGACAATCCCGGTTGCCAGATTGGACGGCGCTTCACATGTTTGTCACTACTCTGCGTTGCGATCACTCTTGCCAATACTGTCAGGTGTCCCGTGTGTCTGAAGACAGGAGCAGCTTTGACATGACGCCTGAAATCGCCTCCAAGGCCATTGGTCTTATGTTCAAGAGCCCGTCTCCGTGCATCAAAGTCGAGTTTCAGGGAGGCGAGTCATTGTTGAATTTTGATTTGATCCGCTATGTCGTTTCAGAGGTAAAGACCAGAAATGACGGGAGAAAGTTGGAATTCGTTATAACAACCAATCTGGCCAACCTGACCGACGAGATGCTCGATTTTGCCGAGGAGCACCGGATTTCATTCTCCACCTCGTTGGACGGCCCTGAAACTCTTCATAACAAAAACCGACCCCGACCAGGCAAAAATAGTCATGGCAAAACAGAGGAAGGAATACGCAGAATCAGAACAAGACTTGGCTCCCAAGCTGTCTCCGCACTGATGACCACCACAGTATCCAGCCTTGAGCAGCCAAAGCAGATTGTTGACGAGTACGTGCGCCTGGGCTTTGACAGTGTCTTCCTGAGATATATCAGCCCTTACGGTTTTGCGGTCAAAAGCGCGTCTAAAATAGGCTATGAAACCGAGAAGTTTATTCAGTTCTTCAAAGAGGGGCTTGCTTACATTTTGGAACTGAACAAGCAGGGCATTTTCTTCCGTGAGACCTACACTCAAATTATTCTCCAGAAGATACTGATGCCCGGAGCGTCGGGCTACATCGATCTCCAGTCTCCCGCAGGCATTGGCATAGGCGGTATCGTTTACAACTACAACGGCGAAGTGTACGCCTCAGATGAGGGGCGAATGCTTGCCGAGATGGGGGACAAGACCTTCAAGCTTGGAACCGTGGACGATCGTTACGAAAAGCTGTTTCTAAACTCTCCACTACTGGCAATGATTCATGAATCCATGGTGGAAGGAGTTCCTGGGTGCAGTGACTGCGCCTTCCAGACCTACTGCGGCACTGATCCCGTATTTCACCACCGAACGCAGGGAGATTTCATCGGCCATAGACCTTCAAGCGCGTTCTGCCACAGGAACATGGAGGTAATACGTCACATTATCACCCTGCTGGAGGATGACAAAGAGGTCTCAACCATTCTAAAGTCCTGGCTGTGATACCACTGAACGCCACATTCGAGAAACGATCCGAAGGCCGCAGCTTCGTAGCTAGACTCTCGGACGATGTCAACTTGCCCGAGCCTTTGCGTGAAAATGAAGTGCTACTTTTGAGGGGTGAGGAGCCGGGAAAAGTGGAGGGATTTCGGTGTGTGCTTCGTGTTGGAGGAACTAGTTGCTCAGGCAATGAAGTGAGTATTCCGAGCACATTTGATCATCTCCAGGACGGCGACATTGTAAGGATCAATGAAGTCATGGGTGAGCTTAGAGTGCTTTACCGCAAGGGATCCCATCACAACGTCCTGTTTTTCACCGAGAGATGCAACAGCCGCTGCCTCATGTGCTCGCAGCCGCCCCGCGATTTGGACGATGGATACCTCATCGACGACATGCTGGAGACAATTCCTCTCATGGATCCTGATACACGGGTTCTATGTATCACTGGTGGGGAGCCAACCATTCTGGGCTGGCGGTTAATGGAGGTGATGACCAGCGTGGCTAGGCACCTTCCTGACACAGCACTCCACATGCTAAGCAATGGACGGGCATTCGCCTACAAGGAGACAGCCAAGGCGATGAGTCAATCAGGCATCCGTGACATCATGATTGGCATTCCGCTCTATGCAGACGTCGCCAGTTTGCACAACTTCGTGGTGCAAGCTCGATATGCCTTCGATCAGACTCTGCGGGGAATAATGAACCTCGCACGGTTCGAGGTTCCAGTGGAAATTCGTTTCGTCATTCACCGGCAAACCGTGGCAAGGTTGGTGCAGACGGCCCGCTTCATTACTAGAAACCTACCCTTTGCCACGCAAGTGGCATTGATGGGCCTGGAGACCATCGGATTCACCCGGACCAATGTCTCCGTGCTGTGGATTGATCCTTGGGAATATCGTGAAGCACTGGCTGAGGCTGTCAGCGTCCTGGCTGAGGCTGGCATGAAAGTCATGATATACAATCTACCTCTCTGTCTCATGCCCCAAAAGTTATGGCCCTTTGCACAAAGATCCATCAGCGACTGGAAAACCATGTACATGCCTGTTTGTGAATCCTGCACCCTCAAATCCGAGTGCGCGGGTTTCTTTGCCTCCGCACCCTTTAAATATAGCGATCACATCCGGCCCTTGCTTGCTCATCCCTCTGAGCCCGCCGCCTGAGCCATCTGGTCAAGAATATCGGTTGCCGACGCCGCGATGACCTGCCACTGGCCGTCGACTTCGATGTAGATGTTGTATCCTTCAAGTGCTTTGACCTTAACCTCGGTACCAACTGGCAGGACCTTGGTTCCGTTCATTTTTTTTCCATCCCATGCCCCTACACTCACCGGTTGTTGGATGCGGACAGTTTTTGGGATATAATTTTCTGGGTTGCTGATCATTGTGCCGTCTCTTGCAAAGGCAGGCTTCACTGGAGTTGGAGCTGCCACGGGAGTGATTTGGTAATCTCCGGAGTGATCAGTTGGCGCAAGGGAAGGGCTATTGTCTCCAGAGCACCCCTTGAACATCAACCCGAGAAAAAACATGGCTGCGCCTACCACTATAAGCGACAAACAACCCGCATCATTTTTTTTTGCCATGCCGAATTATTGTCAAACGCTAGACGGTCACGCAAGTCCGTAAAAATGATTCCTTCAGCGGGTGCCTAAAATCGCTAAGCCGATTCATGCAGCACTGATATGAGTATCAGTGCTTGCTGAAAAAGGATCGCTTCCAAGTATGCTCTTCATCAAGCCGTCGGGTGCAATGCCTTGTCTTGGGATTCGGAATGCGATGCTCACGCAAGTTTGGGTTCGTATGGCGTAGGAGCACCTGATTCAATTCAAGGTGAGGCCGACCGGATTGCATGCAACGCATTTCCAGTTGTCTTTTTTGACTAAACTGGTATTACGGAGGGCTTACGATAATTAATTAACATGAATCCTATTTTTCAGAACTTCACCTTGATGTTTGGATATGGCATTGGAGGGGCTTTAATGATGTCGCTGGCCTTGACGATACTGGTCAAGGTTTGGAACTGGATCACGCCAATCGATGAATGGGAGGAACTGAAGAAAGGCAATATTGCTGTGGCGATCGTTCTTGCCGCAGTCATTATCGCATTTGCGATCGTCATTTCGTCAGCAGCTTCATGACCCGTCCACACGATTTTATGTGCTTTTTATACGAAGAGATGCAGCACGGAAAATCCTTTGCTTAGAATTTTAGCAAGGCTTCTTGATGTCAGTGGTCATCTTCAACGGTCTTTCATTTTCTTTCGACAACGAGATCCAGCACCACAGGAAAATGATCGCTTCCGGGTGTGTTTGTCAGTGGCTTTGCAACAGGTCGGCCAAGTTCTCTGACGTAGATGTGGTCAAAGCAGGCGTCCGGATATGAGCCTTTTCTTGGAACAGTAATGCGTTGATCAAGAGGCAGCCCTTCAAAGGTCCAGAAGAATCCAGCTTTTTCAATTTTAAGGAGGGTGGTGTCGGATGCCAATTTCACCTGATCCTTGGACGTGTTGAAATCCCCCGCTACAACCACGCCTTCACCGGGTTTGCAGTATTCGTTGGTGTGCTCAATCAACTGTTCCATCGCATCCTCTCGTTTGGATGTGTTCTCGACTGGGTTGCCAAGGTTGCTCTTCAGATGCAGCCCGTAAACGTGCAGTGGTTTGCCAGAGATCAACAGCTTCGCATAGGCATACCCACGAGGAGCATTGGCCCATCCTCTCTTCCACGACTCAGACCAAGCTGCATCGGCCTTAAAGCGCGAAAGAATGGTAATCTGCTGTTCTCCGAGTTGATGTGTGAAACTGTCTGGAAATCGGCTAGTGACATGCACCGAAATGCCCGGCAGGATCTCCGCCAGACGTTGTGCAGCCTCATTATTTCGGACCTCCTCCAAGACAATGATGTCTGCACGCATCTGAGGGAGGACCGCGGCCACCTCCATAAAATGCTTGTCTCGCTCTTCCTGGGATGCTCCAGGTTTTTTACCTGGGAACCATTCAAGGTTCCATGTGACAATGCGAACGACGTCTTGCGCAAATAAGCTGCACCCCCACCAAAATATCGCTGCAATGATCCACTTCATCATCCGCATCTTTGATTTTTGGTTAGATCCCGTGCACGTTGAGTTTGGGCGAGAGCTTGGCGATGAGGAACTCTTCTAATGCGGGAGCTTCGAAAGAGGATTCGAGTGGTACAGCGATATTGACTACGAAGTACGGTTCGGTCCCCCACCCGGCAACATCATATTCGCATGCGGTGCCTCCGCCGAAATGACAGTAAAGGCGTTTGCCGAGACACTGTCCCATTGAGGTCTTGCCGATGTAAAGAATTTGATGGTCTTCTGAGAAGATAAAATATACGCCTGCTCTTTGATCAAAAGGCCAAGGATCACTCCAAGGAGAGCTTCCATCATCTTCATGCTTTCTTGTTTGTGCAGGATGCAAATGGACAACCTTGCCTATTTCGAAAGGAGGCTGATTGGGATGCCGGTAACGAGCCTGATACGTATCGATCGCCTTCCCAGCGAGAGAGGATAGAAATTGGCTTTTGTTCATACCATTAACCACCACAGATTTTGCATGCGATTCCGTCAGTTGCTCCACAAGGCCGACCAGATCCAAAATATCGGCACCCCGAATTGTGGCGCTTTCCTGTGGAACTGATGGTGTAGCTCATTCCAGAAGAGGCAGGTTGCTGCTGGGGAGTGGCGGATGGGGTCAGCGAATTTCCGCCTGCCGGAGGCCTGTAGGACGGGGAAGGGGGGGCAACTGCTTGACGGCGTAGCGCTTCGTTTTCCTGCTGCAGCTGTGAAACACGGGCTTCGAGTTCTGATATTCTCTTGAGCAATGCCTCTGTATCGGGCTTTGCTCCTATTGTGATCGCCTGCCTTGAATCGGCGGTGAGTTTTTCGAGAGGAATCCGAGAGACCCCAAAATCTGTGAGGAAGGTCAACTCTGTAGCGGATGCAGACATTACACGGCCTTTGATGCGTGAACCATCCAGAAGGTTGATTTCCATGGGGACGTCACTTCCAAAAGCCAAAACCGCACAGAGGAACAGGCACAATAGGAGCAGGAGGCGTTTCATTTCACACAGAATATGGAAAGAGCCGGTGGACCTTCCAGAACAAATTTGCATGCATAAGTGTTAGATTCTTAAGAAGAAGCTGAGATTTTCAACCGCATGCAATGGACATCGCAGTAATTTTGGGGCAAAAGCAGTTGCTATGATTTTGGAAGCAATGATTCAGCGGCTTTACGCCAGCCTTGTTCACGGTCCCTCAATGAATGCTCGTCCCCATCGCTCTCGCCAGCGTTGTGATTGGATGGAGCTGTCAATTTTGAAAGGCTTGGCTCCAGAATCAGCTCTTAAAGTGTTGTTGGAGAAGCGGAAAATCGAATTCCCCGCCAAGGTTCCAGCCTTTAGTGCTCCGTCCTACCCGGAGGCTGAGTGGTCCGACGAACAGAAGCAGGCACGGGATGCTTACCAGAAGCAGACCAAGCTTTTGAACAAACTCCGGGATATTGCGGACGATGCCTTGGAGTTCATGAACGATCATGGGGAGTCTTGCTTGGCTCTGGGTTTTCCCCTGGTGTCGATTCCGCCGGCCGGGGATGAGAACTCAGTTCGAGGCTCAAGCCGCATTCTCGCTCCCCTACTGCTAATGCCGATCAATTTGCAGGTTAGGACAGCATCCAGAACAGGTGTGACCATCGAATGCGTTGGCGAGGGGGCAGACTTGATGGTGGCAAATCCAGCGCTAATCGCATGGTTGGAAAGGCAGACAGGAAAATCACTGGGCGACATTTTTCTTGATGAGGAGGGAGCTGATCCATGGCGTGAGGTCGATGAGTTGTTGAAGCAGGTCCTCGCGCTATTGGATCTTCAAGGATCACCACCCTTCAACGGGGAAACCCTACTGACAGCGGTGCCTTCCACTGAACAGATCCCCAAGCAAACGTGCGTGTTGCAATCTGTGGTGCTTGGCTTGTTTCCCCTCTCAAACCAATCATTGCTCAGAGACACCAAGTGGATGATGGAGAATCAGGACTCATTGCAGGAGCCTCTTTCTGCCTTCCTCAGTCCTAAGGCGCTGCATGAGGAGGAGAATAAACCAGTGCAAGATGAGGTTGTGACCATCAGCAAGCGCGACTTCAAAGCTGAATGGCTGGTTTCTGCGGCCGATCCTTGTCAGGCGAATGCGGTGCTGGCTTCTCGTGAGGCGAAGGCCCTTGTTGTGCATGGACCGCCTGGCACGGGTAAGAGCCAGACCATCACAAACATGATTGCGGACCATCTGGCACGCGGAGAGAGGATTCTTTTTGTGTGTGACAAGAGAACCGCTCTCGATGTGGTTAAATACCGTCTAGATTCGGTTGGAATCGGCGACCTTTGCGGTGTTGTGCATGATCCAAGCAGCGACCGAAAGGATTTCTACATGGGGTTGCGGGATCAATTGGAAAATCTGGCTGATACTCCACCTTTGGAAGACCCTCGTTTGACACTCGATTCGGTCAACGAGCAGCTCTCGAAGATTCATTCTGAGCTTGAGTCCTACAGGCGCAAGCTTCATCACGCCCCGGGGGATAATGCTCGCAGTTTCCATGATCTTCTGGGATACTGGTTGAAGTATGCTGGTCGGTCTGATTTGCCTGTGGTGGAATCTCTGCCGAACCTCACGGTGCCAGATGTCGTCGCTGCTTCAACTACCCTGGATGAAATTTGCCGCCGTTCCGAGAGAGCCTCTTATCCGAGCAATCCCTTCAGGAATAAGCTGGGGATCAGTCTAACAGCTTTTCTGGCTCGGACTAGCAGTGATACTGCCTCAGTGCTTCAAGGGCTGTTGGTTGCAGCTGAGAATGCAGACCTCCTTAGACCTGCAGACTGTGTCTGTCAGTATGACGCGAACAAGCCCCTGTTAAACCAGGTGAAGATCAGAGGCGACGCAGCTGGGCTGTTGAAAGACGTCGTGGAGAGCGATGAATTATCGTTTGCAAAGACGGTCGCAAGCCTGCCTGAGGGGAAAAGCAAAGAATTGAATAGCGAACTTCAAGACGTTCTTGCTTGGGTTTCAGACATTGAAGGGGCTTCCCTCGACCGTTCGCTTTTGAGCAGTGCCCGGGGGGCTGGCTTGCTGACATTGGCATCGACAAACCAACATTTGGCTGTACTGACCGCTTGGGAGGCAATTCATGGAAGTTTCTTCAAGAAGCTGTTCGCTGGTGCAGTGAAAAAGGCGGCAACCGCTGCTTTGGCACCGCTGGGACTTGCTTTGGAAAGCGGTTGGAAACAAGGCTTGGTGTTCTACAAGGGGGTAAAAAGCAGACTGCAAATCTCAGATTGGATCGGTCGCATTACGGATGCAGGGGATGCCGCTTTACAAGATGATGCAGTGTTGAGGTCCCGTTCATCCATTGCCAAGACCGTTTGGGAGCTTCTAGCCTTGCTGAAACCACTAGGGCTATCAAAGAGGCTGGTGGAAAGCTTGGAGAATGCGGAAACTGTGAGTCTGTTGAAGAAGGGCTTGGAACAGGAGGCATCTTGGGGCGCTGGGATTAATGATTTGGCCGCACTGTTGAGCCAAAGTGCTCTGTTTTCAGAAGCAGCAATGAAAGAACTTGTGACGGCCTGGCTTAGCGGCTCGGACGCAGCTGAGATCGCTAAAGCCTGGGTGACGAATCAATCTACAGTGGAGGATGTTGTTCGCTTGCAGACTGCGATTGGCCAGCTTCCATCGAGTCTACAAAAGCCGGCCGAAAAGCTGGTCGTCGAGGGGGCTGGATTCGAGGAAGTGCGCGATTGCTTTAACCGACAGGCTGTTGAAAACGAATTGCGTGCCCGTCTGCAGCAGGATCATGAACTTGCAACGATCGACGGAGAGAGGATCGAGGCGGCATTCGATGCCTTCCTGAAGCTGTCGTCTGAAAAGCCTCAATTGGTTACGAATTATATTCGGTTCATCTGGCGCCATCATCAGAAGACCCGTTTGCTTTCGAGCACAGGCACCCAGCTCAATAAGCTCGGTGCAGGGCTTCGTCAGCGGCTTTATGTGAGAGGCAAGAAAGCCCTCAAACTTCGTCAGATGCTTGCCACTGGAGCTGAGGTGGACGGTGGAGACCCCATTTATGACTTGTGCCCGGTTTGGATGGCAAGCCCTTCCACGGTTGCACAGATATTCCCACGGCATGCCATTTTCGACGTAGTGATCTTTGACGAAGCTTCTCAATGTCGGTTAGAGGAGGCTTTGCCTGTGCTGATGCGAGGAAGTCGGGTGGTGATTGCAGGGGATCAAAAGCAGCTTCCGCCCACTCGCTTCTTTGAGTCGGCCCTGGCGGATTCAGGTGATAGTGACGCCGAAACAGCTGAAGAATTGTTTTATCAGCAGCAGCAGGAAGCTGAAGACTTGCTGACCGCTGCTCTCAACATTGATGTTCGTGAGGCGTATCTTGATGTGCATTATCGCAGCCGGAACGAAGCGCTCATTGGGTTCTCAAATGAGCACTACTACGGATCTCGGCTTCAACCGATTCCGGGACATCCTCGAAGCAAGGCTCTCAGCACGCCTATCCAACTGCACCGTGTAAATGGAGTTTATTCCGAGCGGGCCAACGTGAAGGAGGCGGAAGCAGCGGTTGATCTCATTGCAGAGCTGCTAACAGGAGAACAGCCGCCTTCGATTGGAGTAGCCTGCTTTAACCTGACACAGAAGGAGGCCATCCATGAAGCTCTGGCAGCAAGAGTAACGAAGGACGCTGAGTTTGCTCGCCGATATGAAGAAGCAAAGCGTCGTAAAGGGCGAGACTCATTCGAAGGGTTGTTTGTGAAGAATCTCGAAAATGTTCAAGGAGATGAACGTGACGTGATGATCATCTGCACCACCTTCGGGCCAGATCCACAGGGCAAGTTTCGACGTAATTTTGGAGCACTATCCCAGCGTGAGGGTGGAAGACGCCTCAACGTTCTTGTCACAAGGGCAAGAGATGCTGTGCATGTCCTCACTTCGATTCCTGTGGCAGAATACAGTGCTGTTGAGGCAGTACCACCAGGACAACTGCCAAATGGCCGTTTGCAGCTCTATGCATACTTGCGTTACGCAGAATCGTTGGCTGCCCTTTTTGCCGAATACCAGGAGGAACTGGAAAAAATGCGTCGTGATACCAAGCCCGAAGTGAAGGAATGGCCAAGTGCGACGCCTTCCTCTGTGGCTTCATCCTTCGGCAGTGCGCTGTTGGGAAAGCACAACACAGGTTCACATGTGAATTGGGGAAATGAAGGGTTCTGCATCGACGTTGCCTGCATCCATCCTTTGATGCCCGCTGATGTCACTGTTGGGGTGCTGACCGATTTCAGTCGTTTCCATAAGACGCCAGACCCAATTGAATGGGACATGTTCCGCACTCGTGTCTTTCGCTCACAGGGATGGGAAATTGAACGATTGTGGTCACCGGTCATCTTTCGACGTGCTGATGAAATGATACTACGCGTTAAAAGCGCTCATGATCGTCTTTCATCAACAGGCAAGGCCAAAGAGGAGGTCTTGGCTTCGGATGCCGGGGCCTGATTCATTCTCAAAGTTTTAATTCTCAAAGCAGTCGCACAATGAAATCTATTCTGTTACTTGCTGCCGTAACCACATGTCTGGCATTTCATTCTTTTGGACAGGACAAGGCTGAGGAAACGGCACAAAAACCGACTCAACAAGTTGATTCCAACAAAGATGCATATCATAGAGCCTCTCGGGCCGCATCAGCAAAAACCTTCGGGGGTGCAAAGCTGATGCTCAGCCAGATCGATTTGAAATCCATCACAGATTCCGATGTTGCCGATTATGTCGCGATCAGTTTAAGGCTTGCTACATTCTGTGATGAACTCGGTATCCCGCGTGATGCAGGTGCAGATTATGCGGGTGTGCTCAAGAACCTCGACTATGCCGCCATCTTGAAGGCGTTGACCTCGAAGGGAATATCTGGAGCACCTGGAAAGGCTGCTGAACTGGTTAGCGAAGGTTTAAAGCTGAAAAAGCTATTACCGATCTACAACGAACTCAACGACACTCTTTTACAAGAGGTATGGTGCGCCATGAAAGCTCAATTTCAGAATGAAAATGGAAGTCAGACTTTTGTGTTATTTTAACGCCAATATCCGTATTTGGAATTTGATCCCTCTGCAGTTGCGAAACCACATTTTTTTAGTCTCATTCCATAATGCAAACTTAAAAGGACACCATGAAGCCCCAAACCCGTGATATTCCCGTCAAAGTGTCGGCTATAAAGCTGCTGACAAACCTCACGATCTGTGAATGATCTTCAATGTTCGCCCAACTACGAAGCGCCACTTTAGAACCATTTGCTATGCCAACCGAACCCAAAATTGAAGTTTACGAGCGCCGAGATCCATCGGGATATATATGTAGAGACACTGTGATCATACCACCAATGCCTAAACGCACTGAGCGGTTCCTTGGCTGGCTCAAGCGCAAGATTCTTTGGGTTGTTGGTTTCATTGCCTGCGTGACTTGGGCGATCATAAGCAACTACACGGACATCTGCGCCTTTTGGAAGGACGTTTTCAGTCTAGCCAAGTAAGGCAGATCATCCAACGGATTGATGCTGGCCATGACTGGATCACACACACAACCAAGGGAGAACAAAACAGATGCAGGCAAGGGCTAGTATGGCATCTGTCGTTTCATCGACGCTTCCCGCTCGCCGTCGCCTGATCCGAAGCATCCGGCCTCGGAAACACAGTTTAGCACCATGAATATATACAAGTCCAAGCGGGACATTTTTGTCGCTCACCAGATAGCTATCAAATTTCGGCTCCGCTATGACGTGCCGGAGAGCAGCTATGAGAAGTTTTTCGACGCACTGCGCGTGCATCACAATTGGACGTTGTCAGAGTTCAGCAGAGAAGTTGAGCACCTAAATAGCCGTTACCCGATTTCTGTGGGCTTGAATGTGGAGGTTCCTGTAAAATGTCCAGATGGCTCCACCGTTGGTCTGAAGTCAGTTATGCTGGAGCACGAGTCCGGCCCTGAGTTCTTTCTGCAGATCGACCCACAAACTGCTCTTCTAATGGTGGGTGGATGGCTTGGTGCCAAATTGGTTTCGAAGATTGATGAGAAGCTCACAACCACGGTTATAGACTGTCTGGTCGGGGCTGTTAGATCTCGATGGCCAGAGTTTGCGACGAAGTTTGGATCTCCGTTTAAGTTCATCGAGCTTCGCACTGAGCACAAGGGTGTGATGAGAATCTTGCCAGAGGACTTTGCGCCTGCACAGCTTACTTGTCTCATAAAGAATTTTGACCGAATCAGCCATATCGAAGAATCGAATCAAGGGTGTTTTGGAGGTAAGTTGTTCATTCCTGATGACTCCAGGCACGATTGAGATACGTAAAAAGTCTCCACGATAACATGAAGCCGAACAAAGCGGATGCAGGCTACTGCTCAAAGGCTATGACATGAATATGAGCGTGTTTCACCGTTTGACCAGCATCCAGACCGTTATTGGGTCCGACGTTGAATGCATCCGGTGCGAGGTTTAATGATGACCTCAGACGATCCCTGACTTCCGCGACTAGGTTCCAAACGTCCTGCTGTTCCCCGGCGGCTAGTTCAAAGACGGACTGCACATGACGCTTGGGAACAATCAGCGTGTGTTCATCACTGAATGGGAATCCATCACTTAAAGCCGCAGCATGCCTGTTTTGATGCAACAAGGTGTTCGCCCTGATGCTCAGCCCCAAGCATTTCGCAGAAGACACAACTGATCACCCCTAGTTGTCAGCAACAAATGGAGCCAGGTCAATGATCAAGGAGGGACCACGCGGCAAAGGCATAACGATCGCAAATGATGATTCTTGAATGTCATTGCGTGTTCAGCAGGTGGCTTATGCTGGTCTTCCCATGAATACAGAACACCCTCCTCCACTGGCTTACAAACTAAAGGATGCGGCAACACTGCTCGGAGTTTCGCCCGTCTCAATGCGCCGTGCAATTCAACGTGGACTGATACGACCATCACGAGCGTTTAGCCATGTTATCATCAGCGCGGATGAATTAAAGCGGTTCTTGAATTCCTCATCAAGCATCAAATAGCTCTCTCAGGTCCTGGACGATCACGATTTTGTACGTGGTTTACTGACTCTCCAAACCCTCAGTGAGCAGCCACGGCCATTCTCATACGGTTCCACGGTCGCTTCCACTTCGAGAACTGGATAGCGCACTGTGACTGCTCCGTAGCTCCTGTAAGGTTCTGCAAAAAGCTCGGTTTTAACAATCCCGGATCGATCAGCCAGGCTCAGGAACTTCATCAGCTCTCCGGTAGTCTGATGGTGAAGGCGCTGCTCAATCACCAGACCGCAGCAGACAACGCGTTTACCGACGAACTCGTGAAATCGTTCCACCGGGCAATATGTCTCCCATGCCACCTCTGGATACAGGTCCAACGGATGCCCTGAAATGGTGAAGCCAAAAAGATCGGATTCCCATTCCAGCTTTTCCTCCAGCGTCGGTTCCTGCAGTGACTTATGACACTAATGCTCGACGACCGCACCAAGTCAATGAGTGCACTATTTAGTCGTTGTAGGTGGTGGAGCTGGAACTGTAGGTGCAATAGCCGCTTATGGTGATGGCTGAGTGATTGGAGCCGAGTTTGCGGGCTTGGGAGATGTTATAGCTTTGGCTTGTGCAGTGGGCGGTGTCAGTGGGGTGGTATTTATAGCAGGAGGCTTTCCTGCCTGTCCCACCTTAATGGGGGCTCCAGATGAGGGTGTAGCACTTTGTGGTACCGGTGCAGGGCGTGGAAATTTGCTACCGGGGAGGGGTTGCGAGCGTACAGCCTGTGGAGTCGAAATCGTGCTTGGAGTTCCTGATGGAAAAGGCGGCCTTACAGGTAGCGAACTTGTCTGCGGAGAGGTAGAAGCATTTACACGAGGTATAGGACGCTCTCCATGATTCATCAAACTGGGTCCGATGGATAAGCTAAGTATCAATGCGGAATAATACGGCAACATCCCGGGGCCGATGAGGTTAGTGAGCCCTGCAGACCAGCGAGCCCATGTCGCAGGTCTTGCATCAAAACTATAAGCTTCAAGAAGCATAAGCAGCATGAGTGCAAGCCAAGGGAGCCAACTTGCTCCTTGCATTTTTAGGGCAAAGTTAGACAGAAGTCCCCAAATGACGATGAAAAGACTTAAAATCTTAAAAAGCAATGAAGTTGGTTGTGACATTTTATGTGATAAATATTACAATATATTTCTTATCATAAAATATAATTAGAAATCAATCGGAATCTGATAGAACAAACGATTGTCGTCTATGCGTTAGATTTACTGTCATTGAACCGGTACGCATGCATGGACTGTGGTCAGCGTAGGCAGCCATAGTGCGAGAGGGCTCGATTTCATCTTTGATGAAGAGGCTTTTGAAACGGTCTATCCAAATAATGCCCCCGTTCGTCACTGCGTTTGTTGACCAGCGGCTGAAGCACGCTTGATTTCTTTGGCGAAGAAGCAGAAGCCACAGATGCGTTCTGTTTGAGGGCGTTGATTATCTAATCGGACTGGATGGCCATGCCGCGCTGGCGGAAGTCGACGAGTTTATCGCACAGGAGGCCGAAGTAGGTCTTGCTGATAGACGATGCCGAGGTGCTGGAAGAGCTTGGCTTCGCCACCGGGGCCGTCAAGGCTTTCAAGCCAGGTCCTCTTGTGTAGAACCTCGGCGAGGAGGGGGAAGTGATTGCCCATAAGGCAGTAGGTGACGATCTTGATACCGAAGAACTCGGCCATGCGCCCCATTGCCTGCGCCGCCAGGTGGCAAAGGTCTGATACCTGACCCCGGCTAGCTCGGCGAAACGCGAAGCTGAAAGCCGCTGCGCTCAAACTCCCGCACCAGCTCCACCTGCCGCGCCACAGGCGTCTGCACCCGGCCGGCTCCGTCGCTCTTCAAAACTATGGCCTCTTTGTTCATAGAGCTCATAGCTTGTGAGCTTTGACCTCTATGACGCCAGCTCCTTCATACGGTGCTGACCGTGACGCTTACCTCTATGCCGACAAGCCTCGCAAACTGGAACAGTGGCGGGATGAATTGCTCGAAACCATCGCCTCAGTGATGAACCCGCAGCGCCCCGGACGACGCGAACCCAGAGCCAAGAAACGACGCTCCAAAACGCATCAGCTGCTGACGCAGCCGCGCCGCGAGTTCCAGGAAATTCCCCACCGCGACAAGTATCGAAAGGTGGCTTAATCAAATGCCATTCATGCCTGGTATCTTTCAAATCTATTTCGAATTAAAATTTCGATGCCAAGTGCCGTTCAATATTGTTCTAATTGTTGATTTTAATTCTAGATATTCCCGCTTGTTTTTAATTGGATAAATTAACGAAATTGTACTATCAAATTGAATCGAGTTTAGAATTTCTTTGATTTTTAATGTCGCTCGGGGCTCCCCACAAAAGACAATAACAACTTCAGAACTCTCCTTCAAGGCATCGATTAACTTAATTTTAATATTTGGCTTAAAAGTAAAATTAATTACATCAACTGGGATGCCAGAACGCTCCACATTTTCGATCGTCACATTACTAACATCATTCTTGTTTAACAATGTTGTTAGAGATCGGCTACCTTTTATAGTCTCATGACTCAAGATGTTTTGAAAAACAAATTGGGTGGAGTTCACATCCTCATCACCCACCACACAATAAATGTCTATGCCAGTTAAAGCCTCACCTCCAAATCCAACTTGGCAGTACACGAAAAAAATTAAAGTTGCAACGATTAGAATTTTCATTCACTTATTACCTCCATCTATTCCACTGTCTGTAGAAGTCCCAATACTGAGGTCTTCTTTTCTTTTCTTTTAGTTTCGCGCGAACCTCGTTTTCAACGGCAACAGTTGGATCGCTTTTTCCCCATCCAGGTGGTTTGACTTTCCACTTAATTACGTTGCCTTGATAGTCTATGTTATCCCACGAGTTCCATTTTTCATGGGGATGATCCAATTTTAAAATGGCATGCCCCACTACCTCATGCCACAATATGACTTCAAAACGCGCTATTTCTTGAACATACCCGCCATTACCATCTTCGACCATATTAGGTATTTTTGAATCAGGATGTATCAGGACTCCACGGGTCTGGGTTATTTTATTATGAGCCCATGCGTTATTTTCTGGAACTCCTTTTTCGAGTATGATTGAAGGCTGGCCGCTTGCAGACTCAGAAATTCCTTTGTTTAGCAAGTTCCAAAGCTTTGTCTTGTTGGCTACTGATGCATCTTTGTCTTTAATTAGTTGCCATGGATACTTGTTTTTCAAGCCAGGTTCTGTGCATTCGCACCATACGACCTTTACATCAGTAATAGTAGTGAACGCATCAGCGATTTTATTCCGGTAATCTAAATCTTCCCCCGTCACTATTCTTTGACCAAGCACATCCCAAGCATTCAGTAGATCATTGCCCATAATACCATATAGATTGTTGCCACCTTGCTCTGCGATTGGGTCTCTGTTTGGCCACCTGCCCAATTCCGGGGAATAGTACCTGTAACCGTAATAGCACCAGCCCGTCTCCACATCCGTATACTTCGTGCTAAACCCTAACGGACTCGCTGCCGCCTGCCGTCCCCCAGTGCCTTCGAGTTCATTCCATATCGGGCGTCCAACGGCATCATAGTCATGCTGTGAGGTTACCGCTCCGGTGGCCACGAGTACATAGGCGCTGATGTTGCCGTTACCATCATAGCAGGGGGCCTCCGCCACGTTCCCAGCACGTTGCACCAGCAGCAGACCACCCACTCCGCCGGCTCCGTCCATCGTGCCGCTGAGATCCGTGCCCCAGGCATAAGCACGTGCCAGTGAGGACTTGGGCTGTGTGGAAAACCCCACGGGATTGACCATCTCGATTTCCGCTAGCAGATTCCAGCCGTCGTAGAGGAACCTGAGATCGCTCGTCAGTTTCCAGGTTGGCGCGGTGTTTTCGGTTCCTGGCTGAAGCTCGCTCACCGCCTTGCGTACACGGCGGCTTTGGGCGTCGTAGGCAAAGTCCAGGCGCATCTGCGGCATGCCAGTGGCGGTGGCCACGTCCGTGCGTGTGGCTGCGGAGACCAGGCGGTTTTCGGCGTCCCAGGTGTAAGCCCAGCGACCGTCCTGGATGAGGTTGCCATCGTCATCGTACGCCAGGCTTTCGGGGCTGGCTGGGAACCATACCTTGCCATGGCGCTGGGTGGTGACATCCTTGGCAGTGCCGTTCTCCATCCTGCCTGCACCCTGGAGCGTGGCACTGACCTCCAGGCTGTGCCAATCGGGATTGGTGGTTGCACCGGTACGTGTGACCGGCACGATGAACTCATCCCCCTCGCGGATGAGGGTGCCACCACCGGTGACACTGAGCTGCGCCGGGGACTTGACGTGACCGAACACCCAGCGGCTGGCGTGCTGCTCGCGCCGAGTGATCTGGTTGAGGCTGTTGGCCGTCCACGTCACCTGGTCCAGGCCGGTGCCGCTGTCAGGAGTGTTCTGTGCGTCCATGATGCGGTTCCCAATTAAATCGTACCCGTAGCCAAATTGCAAGCCGCGTTTGGCCGGAGCATCCAGAGCGGAGGTGAGGCGCTTGACTGCGCTGGTCACCTCCCCACGCGGGTCGTAGTCGTAGCGCCAGGTCTCCCCGGTCTCCCGCTGGGCGGAGGTGCGCCGGTGCATCTCATTGTAGCCATAGGTGTGCCTGCTCAGCTGGGTGTTGCCCACCGTCCAGGTGGTGTATTCGAGCCTGCCCAAAGTGTCCATATGCCAGCCGCCGGTGAGTCCGGCGCCGCTATAGGTTAGGCTGGTCTTGCGGCCCGTGCTGGCCTCGTAACCGTAGGTTGCGCTGTAGCCGAAGGCCGACACCTTGCCCAGGCGGCCTGCGAGGTCGTAGTCATAGTCAATGCTGCGGCTGGCCACGCTGCCCCAGGCCCAAGTGTAAACGTCCCGGCGGTTGGTATCCGTTTCAAAGGTGGTGCTCCAACTGCTGCCGTCAAGAAGACCGCCTACAACACTTTCTCCGCTGAGCAGGCCATTGGGCCCGGCATAGGCGTAGGTGTGCAGGCCTGCGGCATCGGTCGTGGTCTTGAGCTGGCCGTCGGCGTAGTAGGTGAAGGTGACGTCGGGAGTGTCATCGCTGTAGTCAATGAGCGAGACATGACCGGCATCGTCGTAGTGGTAGGTGATGGTGATGGGGGTATTGCTGGGGGTGCGACGTGCCAGGGTGCGCTGGTAGAGGCGGCCGGTGATGGGATCGTAGGTCTGGGAGCTGCCACTGCTCTGGGCATCTGTCTTGCCCATGAGCTGGCCGGAGGCGGGATCGTGTATCCAGGTGGTGATGTCACCGGTGCTGGTGGCGATGGGGGTGCCCTCCCGGTAGGTGTGCATCTTCCAGAGGTCGCCGTATTCGTCGTACACATAGCGCATGGGCGAGGTGGCGGTGCCGCCGACGAAAATCTGGTGCCCGAGAAGATCGTAGGTGTAGCTGAGGGTATATCCATCTGCCTGAGTGACAGTGTCCACCTGTCCCGCACCGGGTTGGCCTGCTGGATGATAGGTGTAGGAACGTTGGGGGGTGTAGGTGGTGTCCCCTGCGGGCATGAGATCCTCATGTGAGACAAGACTGCGGGCGGTGCCGTCATTGAGGTCAGCATAAACGGTGCGCCTCCTGATACCCGCAATGTCTTGCACCACGGTCGGGCGCTCCAGGGCATCGTAATCGTAAGAAATGGTGCCGGTGCCACCTTTGCCAGTTTCGGTCATCAGCAACCCATTGACTGCGGTACGCGTCTGCAACAAATTAGAACGATTGGTGGCGGCGACAGTCGTGACGGTCTTCGACGATGGGTCAGTGCTGGTAGCAACGGTGGTGACCAAACCGTCTGAGGTATACTCGATGGCACTGGAATACAGCGCACCACCCAGCAGCCGCATTGAGGTGCGGGTGCGTGAGGTGGCGCTGCGATCTGTGCTTGCCGTCTCGGTGGTGACCGTCTGC
>DDFC01000007.1 GCA_002336895.1 Verrucomicrobiaceae bacterium UBA1938
TGTCATCACTTCTGAGGCAACGATCTCTCTTCCCCCACCCTTCCCGGGTGTCATTTACTTTTGAGGCAACAAGAGAGCCTGCCACAAAGCATCGCAGGTGACACGAACCTTGAAGTAATACCCCTCCTTGTTTTCACCGACGCACGGCCTGCTCTGCCTTCATGAGCCGCCATTGGCAAAACGGCAGGCGGCCTCAAAAATCAGGCATGGACAGCGAGAGCCTGAAATGAAACAAGCGCGGACTTTCGTCCGCGCTTGGATGGGCACTCATGCCAGAACCGGCCGGCCTACTTGTGATATTCCTGCAGCGCACGCACCTGCACATCGCTTTGCTGCAGTGACTTGATGGCACGCAGGGCGGCATCGGCGCCACGCAGGGTGGTCATGATGGGGATGCGGTTCTGCATGGCGGCGGTTCGGATCTTCACTTCGTCCTCGCGGGGGTTCTTGCCGCTCGGCGTGTTAATGACGAGGGCCATGTCCTTGTTTTTCATCAGGTCGATGACGTTCGGACGCTGGCCAGAGGCGAGTTTCGGAAGGATGTGGACCTCGATACCAGCTTCCTTGATCACGCCGCCGGTGCCGCTGGTGGCGTAGATGGTGAAGCCGAGGTCGGCGTAGCCTTTGGCGATACGAACCACGTTCGGGCGGTCGGCTTCCTTGACGCTGATGAAGACATTGCCTTTCGTCGGAAGGGTGCCACCGGCAGCCATCTGGCTCTTGGCGAAGGCGAGACCGAGATCGGCATCGATGCCCATGACTTCGCCGGTGCTCTTCATTTCCGGGCCGAGGATGATGTCCACGCCAGTGAACTTGCTGAAGGGGAAGACGGCCTCCTTGACGCTGTGGTGGGAGGGGATGACCTCTTCAGTGAAGCCGAGCTCCTTGAGCGTCTTGCCGGCCATGATCTTGGCGGCCAGCTTTGGCAGCGGCACGCCGATGGCCTTGCTGACGAAGGGCGCGGTGCGGGAGGCACGGGGATTGACTTCGATGACGTAGAGGTCGTCTCCCTTCACGGCGAGCTGCATGTTCATGAGTCCGCGCACGTTGAGGGCCTTGGCCAGCTTCTTGGCGGCATCGCGGATGCGGTCCTGCATCTCCTTGCTGAGGGAGAAAGGCGGGATGACGCAGGCGCTGTCGCCAGAGTGGATGCCGGCCTCTTCGATGTGCTCCATGATGGCACCGATGACGGTGGTCTCGCCATCGCTGATGCAGTCCACGTCCACTTCGGTGGCGTCTTCCAGGAAGCGGTCCACCAGCACGGGGCGGTCAGGCGTGGCCTCCACGGCGTTCTTCATGTAGTGGGTCAGTTCAGCATCGCTATAGACGATCTGCATGGCGCGGCCGCCGAGAACGAAGCTGGGGCGCACGAGGCTGGGGTAGCCGATCTTGGCGGTGATGGCCAGGGCCTCCTCCAGGGAGGTGGCCGTGCCGCTGGGAGCCTGGTTCAATTCGAGATCATCCAGCAGCTTGGCGAAGAGCTTGCGGTCTTCCGCCAGCTCAATGCTCTTGGGCGAGGTGCCGATGATGCGCACGCCGTTTTCTTCGAGGCCCTTGGCGAGGTTCAGCGGCGTCTGGCCACCGAACTGCACGATGACGCCGAGCACCTGGTCGTTGCGGTTTTCGCGCTCGTAGATGTTGAGCACGTCTTCCAGCGTGAGGGGCTCAAAGTAGAGCTTGTCGGAGGTGTCGTAGTCTGTGGAGACGGTCTCGGGATTCGAGTTCACCATGATGGTCTCATACCCCAGCTCACGCAGGGCGAAGGAGGCGTGCACGCAGCAGTAGTCGAACTCAATGCCCTGGCCGATGCGGTTTGGGCCGCCGCCGAGAATCATGACCTTCTTCTTGTCATTGTCCCGCACTTCGTCCTCGATGCCGTAGGTGCTGTAGTAGTAGGGCGTGTAGGCTTCGAACTCTGCCGCGCAGGTATCCACAAGGCGGTAGGTGGGGGTGCTGCCGTATTTTTTACGACCAGCGCGGATGTAGCTCTCCTGGACGCCAAAGGCCCTCGCGATCTGCTTGTCAGAGAAGCCCTTGCGCTTCCAGTTGCGCATGGCGTCGCTGAGCACTTGAGCTTTGCGTTCTTCAGTCCGCTCGGCTTCAGGTATAGCATTGATGAGCGACTCACCGGACTGACTCGCGATGGCCAGGCTCTCCTTCACAATCTCCTCAATCTGCCGCAGGAACCAGCGGTCGATCTTCGTCAGATCAAACACGCGGTCCACACTCCAGCCTTTGGCAAAAGCCTGGCCGAGGAAGAAGATGCGCTCGGCATTTGGCACGGTGAGCTTCGAGGTCAGCGTCTCGTCATCCACTTCCTTGTCAGCACCATCTCCGATGAGGCCGAAGCGCTTGATCTCCAGGCTGCGCAGGGCCTTCTGCAGGGATTCCTTGAACGTGCGGCCGATGGCCATGGCCTCGCCCACGGACTTCATCTGCGTGGTCAGCGTCTCGTCAGCACCCGGGAACTTCTCAAACGTGAAGCGCGGCACCTTGGTGACGACGTAGTCGATGGACGGCTCAAAGCTCGCGGGGGTCTCGCGTGTGATGTCGTTCTTCAACTCGTCCAGCGTGTAGCCCACGGCCAGCTTGGCGGCGATCTTCGCAATCGGGAAGCCGGTGGCCTTGGAGGCCAGCGCGGAGCTGCGGCTCACACGCGGATTCATCTCAATGACGATCATGCGGCCGGTGTCCGGATGAATGGCGAACTGGATGTTCGACCCGCCCGTCTCCACCCCGATCTCGCGGATGCAGGCAAAGGAAGCATCGCGCATGATCTGGTACTCGCGGTCCGTCAGCGTCTGGATCGGTGCCACGGTGATGGAATCCCCCGTGTGCACGCCCATGGGGTCGAGGTTTTCGATGGAGCAGATGATCACGCAATTGTCCGCGCGGTCACGCATCACTTCCATTTCGAATTCCTTCCAGCCGAGCAGGGACTCCTCGATGAGAACTTCGCTCACAGGAGAAAGGTCCAGACCGCGGGCGGTGATGGTCTCAAACTCCTCGCGGTTGTAGGCGATGCCGCCGCCGGTGCCGCCCAGGGTGTAGGCGGGGCGGATGATGAGCGGCAGGGTGCCGATCTCCTCGGCGATCTTGCGCGCCTCCTCGATGGTATGAGCCACGCCGGACTGCGGCAGGTCCAGGCCGATCTTGAGCATGGCGTTCTTGAAGAGGAGGCGGTCCTCCCCTTTCTCGATGGCGTCCGGCTTGGCGCCGATCATGCGCACGCCGTGCTTTTCCAGCGTTCCTGCGCGGTGCAGAGCCATGGCGCAGTTCAGCGCGGTCTGGCCGCCCAGCGTGGGCAGCAGCACGTCCGGCTTTTCCTTGATGATGATCTTTTCCACGATCTCCGGGGTGATCGGCTCCACGTAGGTGCGGAAGGCGAACTCCGGATCCGTCATGATGGTGGCGGGGTTGGAGTTGATGAGCACCACCTGATATCCCTCCTCGCGCAGGGCCTTGCAGGCCTGGACGCCGGAGTAGTCAAATTCACAGCCCTGGCCGATGACGATGGGGCCGGAACCGATGACGAGGATGCGTTTGATGGAGGTGTCTTTGGGCATGGAAGGAGGAGGCGCGGCGCGCGAATGGGGGAAGATGAGTCTTCGGTGGGGTGAAAGCGTATGATCTGGGCGCTTTCAGGGGCCGCGAGGAGGTGCGGGACTTCATTTACAGGCTGGCAGCCTGCTCACGGGTGGCCGGAAAGCGCGGCATCTTGCACAGTCGATGCGGTGCGTCAAACGCGGGGGTGGAAAAGACGTGAAATAGACGCCCTGAATCAGCGTTTTTCCGCCCCGCAGGGCTCAATCCACGGAAATTTTGACCCCAATGGCCTTGTACGCCTCAGTCATTTCCTTGGCGATTTGTGAATAACCCCGTCCGTCCATCAGCAGCTCCATGTGCTTGAAAGGCGCGGTGTCAGATTTCATGTCCGGCGGCGGAAAGCTGGTGGGGTAGCTGAAGCGGCCGTCAGGGAAGTGCTTCACACGTGGGTCTTTGAAAAAGGCGCGCAGGGCCTCGGTCTCCCCATAGACGGCGTCCATGAACTTGATGAAACGGGTGCCTTTTTTGTCGCCGTCGAGGTGGCAGAAGAAATACACCGCCAGCACGGAGCGGAAGTAGAGCTCACCCATCTTCTTGTTGGAGACGTTTGTGATGCCGGACCAGGTGGAGCGGTTCATCGTCAGGTGCGTCTCCAGATTGCCGATCTCCACGGCATAGCCGCGCTTTTGCATCTCCTGGATATGGTCCTTGAGCCCCTTCTGGTGCGCTTCCGCGCGGAACTTCCCCGCATTGTAGGGCAGCATCTCGGTGTACTCCGCCGTGCCTTCGATGACCCACACGGGGAGGAAGGTGAGGTAGGAGTCCATGACCTGATGCGTGATCTCATGGATCAGGGTGCCGCCATCGTAGTTCTGGTCTTTGGCATAAGTCTTCCCCAGCAGCTTCAGGCCGATGCTGGGGAAGGGCACGCGGAAGACCTTGTCCCCGCTCATGTACACACCACCGGAGTTTTCCGGGCCACCGGCATCGATGTAATCCTTTCGCGTTTCATAGAGCGCAGCCTGATAGCGCTCAAAGCCCTCCGCCGGGCGGCAGACCACCCCCCAGGGCAGTGAGGAGACGAGTGTCTTGGTGGCCTCAAAGGTGCGCGCCACCTCCTTCATCACACTGCCCGCCAGCTTGGCCTGGGAGGTGAACTCAAAACCCTCTGAGCGGTAAACGCACTTCCGAGCCGGCACATTTTCCTCCACAATCTGGATCTCAATGGACTTGGGAGGCACCACCACGTTTTCCGGCCAGGTGCGCTTTTCAGCAGGCAGGCGCTCCATGGCCGAGGCGCTGACCTCAGGTGCGGCCCCCTGGGCTGTGGCAGGGGCCGGAACGGGCGTGCCGGCCGCAGACTGACCCTTCACAAAAGCCTGATCCTCAGCACTCAAACGCCCCAGAGGTACCTGATGCTCCTTGCCATCGGCCATCCTTAGGGTGACGCTGTCCGCCGTGGCGCTGACAAACGCAGCCTGAATGATCCGGCCCTGCGCGTCCTTCCATGGTCGGACTGCGGCCTCCTGAGCAAAGGCACTAAGCGGAAAAACGAGAGCTGCCACAATGAAGAGGCTGCGGTTGGCGGGCTTCATGGTTTATGGGAATATCATGTGGCCTGAAATTAGGCAAGACGGCTCTGCAATCCATGCAAGAATGCCCCTCGTGGCCCGCGTCCTGCTCCCCATCTGCTTGTGGCGCTGGCTTCCGTGCTCCCCCGCTTCTCGATGGCTCAAGTCCCCCTCAAAACTCCCCGCGCCCTGCTGCATGTTTTCAACCGCTACCTGTTCAAGGGCGGCGAGGAGTTGATCGTGGACAAGATCCATGCGGATCTTTCCACCCGGCACGATATGACCTGGTGCCAGTTTGACAGTGCTGAGTGGACGGGGGAAAACGCCCCATCCAAGCTCCAGCAGGCACGGCGGCTGATTTACAACAAGGATGCACGCCAGCGTTTTGAGTCAGCCCTGGATGCCAGCGGCGCAGGGGCGGCGGTTTTTCACAACATCCACCCCGTGGGCTCTCCGGCCCTCTACCATGCCGCCAGGAGAAACCGCCTGCCGGTGGTGCAGTTTCTGCACAATTTCCGCCCGTTCTCCGTCGGCGGCACGCTGCTGGTGAATGGCAAACTGACTCCGGATGCCCTCTACGGCGGCTACTGGAAGGAGGTCTGCGCTGGAGCCTGGCAGGACTCTGTGGTCAAGAGCGCCCTCTTTGCCCTGATGCTGAAGTGGCTGCACCTGAGCGGCTGGCTGAAAAGCGTGAAGGCGTGGATCGCCGTCTCGGATTTTATGCGGGACAAGCTGGTGTCATCCGGCGCACTGCCTGAGGCCCGAGTACACACCCTGCGCCACTCCTGGAACGCCCTGCCTCAGACGCCGGTGGTGGAAGACGCAGACTACTACCTTTTCATGGGTCGGCTGGCAGAAACCAAAGGCGTGATCCCGCTGCTGGACGCCTGGGATGAACTGCACCGCCAGCTGGGCAAAAACACGCCGCTGCTCCATATCGCCGGAGAAGGCCCGCTGAACGCCGCCGTGCAGCAGCGGCTGCGCACGAATCCCTACATCGGTCAGCTCGGCCACATCGGCGGAGAGACCAAGCGCGAGTCCCTGCGCCGCTGCCGTGCGGTCATCGTGCCCTCCACCTGGTGGGAGCCGCTCGGGCTGGTGGTCTATGAGGCCTACGATTATCTCAAGCCCGTGCTCGCCGCCAGATCTGGAGGTCTGGGCGAGATCGTGCAACACGGCATCACCGGCCTGCAGCATGAGCCTGGAAACGTCAGCGCGCTCGTTCAGGGTGTGCTGGCCATGGAGGCCACGCCGCCAGAAGCACGTCTGGCCCTAGGCACTGCGGGCCGTGAATGGCTCCTGCGCGAAACGAACACGGAAGTGTGGCTGCAGCGCTTTGAAGAGATCCTCGCAAACGCTGTGACTACTGCATGATCGTCACCCGGGTGCCAACCGGGGCATTCTGGAAGATCGTCTCCGCCATGCTGTAAGGCAGGCGAATGCAGCCATGGGAGGCGGGAGAGCCGGGATTCGGAATCGCACCTGCATGCAGACCCACCCCGTACCCGGTGATGCGCATCCAATACGGCATCTTGGCACCCACGAAATGGCCTCCAGAGGGCACGCGGGAAACTCCGGCGGTGGCATTGCTGTTCACCACATCGCCATTGCGGTCCACGATCATGCCGTAGCGGTTGGAGCGCTTGTCCACGATCTTTTCCATGATGTGGAAGGTGCCCGTGGGCGAGGCAAACCCACTGCGCCCGGAGGCGACATAGGTCCAGCCAACGCTTTCGCCGCCTTTAAAGAGATAGGCCTTCTGCTCGCTGAGGTCGATGTTCACACTCATCGGGCCGGGCTTGCCACCGCCATTCCACACATAGAGCACGGGCTGCGAAGCAAAAGGCGGCATGATCGTCATGGGACGACGAACCACCTCCGTGCGTGATGAAAACAACGGAAACTCCGGCAACGAGCACTGGCTCAGAAGCAGGGTTCCTAAAGTAGCGATGAAAAGGCGTGCAGCTCTCATAACTGGCGGGATTGTAGGAGCAATTTTCACGCCCGCGCAACCCTCTGCCGGAAGAGGAATCAACTTTTACATTTCACTGGTTTCGCTGATTCCAGTAAATCTTGATATTCTTGCTGCGACGACCAGCCGCGATGACCTCAAGATCACGATCCCCATCAAGATCGGCACAAACAGCATCTTCACAAGCCATGCCACCGTCATCAATCATGGCCTCATTCCAGCCGCTGCCATCCTCTTTGGTGGTCCAGAACAGCTTCACTGCCACCTTGCCGATCTTTTGCTGCGCACGCCAGCCCACCACGATCTGGCGGTTGTTCAGCCCGAGCAAATCATGCGTTGCGATGGCGTGGCCATCCACGAGTTCCTGGCTCAGCACGCGCCGCTCCCAGATGCCGTTTTTGGGACCTTCAGGCTTCGGGGTGTAGATGACGAGCTTGTCACCATGCATGGGCTCAATGGTGGTGACATAGGGCTGCCCGCCTGAAAAGGCGCCATAGCGCACCTCCCCTGCCCCCAGCAGCTCGGTGGAGTCCTTGGGGTGCTGAGCGATCCAGTGCTCCTTCCAGCCATTGTCAGTCTGATCCAGACGCACCACGCCCTCGCGCCCGCAGAGCAGCAGGCTTTCAGCCTCGGTGCCTGGAGCGGGGATGATGTCGAGATTGTGCGCCTTGTGCATCGTGCCCTGCACGAGGCTGGTGTTCCACTCCTTGTGCGGATCATCCGGCATGTGGTAGGCCAGCACGCGCACACCCGCCCCTTCGCCATTCTTGTCATTGCCCCGGCCATGCAGCGGCACCACCACCAGGTCATAGCGCCCGCCGCGGTTGCGCACCCACTTCATGCGGTGCGTCGTGGGCTCGTGTGTCAGTTTCACCGGCTCCCACTTCTGGGTACGATCGGCCGGTGGGATGAGATAAAACACCGCGCCGCTGCCTGTGGTGTCTCCCGGATTCCACTCCGCCCCCACGGCGATCTCGCATTTGCCATCGCCGTTGATGTCACGCGCTGCGATGCACACATGATCCTTCTCCGTCAGCTTTTCGGCGATGACGTGCTTGGTCCAGGTGGGGTTCTCATACCAGACGATCACATGGCTGTCCGCCAGCAGGATGTCCGTGCGCTGATCCCCGTTCACATCCGCCACGGCCAGTCCATAGCCGACGCCCACCGCATCATCGATCTGCTGTTCTTTGAAGCTCGGGGTCTGTGCGGCTGCCAGGGAGGCAATGCCCAAGCAGAGGGCAAGGAGGGATTTTTTCGTCATACCCGCAGGTTAGACGGCATGGCCTGCTTCAGGCAAGGCCGAACAACAAAACCCCGCTGGCCAGACTCAGCGCATGACTTTCACCGTGTAGGTCACCTCCCCTGGCGCTTTGGGGTTGTCGCTGCCGCTGTGGATTCTTAGCACCACGTCCTCACGCGTCGTCTGCACCTGATAGACGAAGGGTTTGTCCTTTGTCCCCGGCGGCACCATTTTGATGATGCTCCCCGGCACCTTGTTTTTGGGACCTTCCGCCAGCACCAGCCTTGCACGGTCCCCGCGCTCCGTCACCTCCTCATCCGGATTGACCGAGGCAATGTTGCCGTCGCATTTCCACATTCCTGAGACATAGCTCAGCACGACTTTGTCTCCCCTGCGCAGTGGCGGCAGCTTGAACCCCTCAGGGGAGGCAGCAGGGATCACAGCCGTCGCCTCCAGCACCTTGACTTCGGCCCCCAAGGCCAGTTCCGGAGTGGAAGCCATGGCGCTCAGTTTGCTCGTGATGAGCGTGATTTCCGTCTGCGCAGCGCTGGCTTCATCCAGCTTGCCGTTCTTGGTGTATTGATCTCTGAGCTTCTTGAGTTCGGCGAGATAGGTCTCCGATAGAGGCTTGGTCGTACGAATAACCGCCGCCTGATAGGAGTTGCGAAGTGTTTGCAGCTCAGGCGGCTCAGCGCCACGGCAAAACTGGCACACGACGAGTGAAAAAGATGCGAGAATAGCTGCCACTTTCATACAAGCGCAGCTTAGGCCACAAACCTCGGAGAATGCAAGCATGCAAAATGCCTCCCCACATCAGACGGCTGTCAGACCAGCTGCCTGCACTTCCTCGACTTTCCGCCTCCAGCGCATTCCCAGCGCCACACTCCACTGGTACTTCCTCGCGTGCTCGCGGATGAGGAACGGCATGTCCGCCGTCTTGCTGAGATCAAAATGAGGCTCCAGCAAGGAAGTGAGCCACTCGCGTGTGGAGCCCTGCGGCCAGTTCCCGCGCGGCGTGAATTCCTCCAGCCAGGTGCAGGGCGTGGTCAGCAGCAGCTGGCCTCCGGGGCGCACCAGCTGCGGCAGTCGTTCGATCAGCTTAAGCGGATCGGTCAGACGGCAAAGCAGGTTGGCCGCATGCACGATGTCATAGTCGCCGAGATCACAGCGCAGATTCATGGCATCGCCCTGCTCAAAGCGCACGCGGTCACGTCGCAGATTTTCCGGCACATGAGCCACCAGCGCCGTTTTTGCGCTGCCTTCATCCACGCGCTCATAAGGCATGCTGCCATCACGGGCCAGTGCGGCAGCGGCATCCACAAAACTCTGCGAGTAGTCGATGCCGAGCACACTGACGCCAAAGTTTGCCAGCTCAAAACTCGACCTGCCCACGGCGCAGCCAAGATCCAACACCACCGCTTCGCAGGGTGTGCGTGGCAGGTCGATCAGCTCCATGACCGTGCGCACGGGGAAGCCCAGCGCCTCACGCGGCCCCTTCTCCCACGGCAGCACCTCAGAGGGCTGGCCGTAGTGGAAGAGCAGGTATTCGTCGAGCAGCCGGCGCGTTTCGTAGATGTTCATCAGTCAGTCTATTCAGCGGCCAGAGCTTCCAGCAGGTACTTTGAGGGCTGAAAGTGCTCGTTGAGCACGGTCACCTTGCCATCGCGGAACATGCGGGTCTGCTTGATGTCAAAATTTGGAGTCTTATGCGGCGCAAAGAGGATGTCGTCGTGTGTGGCGTTCTGATGGCGCTTGAACTGCGCGGGAGTGATGTGGCCACCAAGATGATCATCGCGCCCCGTGGCCAGATGACAGGTTCCCAGCACTTTTTCATCCTGAATGTCGGCACCGGAAACCGGCAGCACCTGCGTGCCAAAGCCCAGCTCTCCGAGCACACCGGTCATCGGGTCATCGGCCAGCTTGGCATTGTGCGCATCGATGGTGCTTTGATTTCCAGCGATGAGCTCCGCCTTGATGATGCAGCCCTTGGTGACCGTCAGCTTGCCCAGCGTGCCGTCCTCATATTTCAGCGGGAAGGTCCCTTCTGCTCCTGTCGGCACAAAGTACACTTCACCTGCAGGCAGGTTGGCAATGTCGGGCGCATCGCCCTGGCAAAGGCCGTGGCTCTTCTGCGCCTCCTGCTGACTCAATTCCAGGCGCACCGTCATGTCAGGGCCGTTTTCCACGGTGAAATCAATTTCCACCGCATCCGCACGAGTCATCGCCTTGCGCAGCTTCTCGGCATCTTTGCTAACGACTTCATAATCGACCGCGAGGCCGGAGTTCAGAATGACATCATTCACCCCGTGCAGCGTCGCGCCGCGGAATCCGTACTGCTTCGCAAACGCCGTCAGCGGCGCGGTGGCGGAGAAGGTGGAGATGCAGAGAATGATGTCGTAGTTTGGATAGATGTCTTTCTCCAGGCTGAGCTCTTTGCCGCTCATGTCCACGCAGAGATCAGGAAGGTCCAGATTGCTGCCGGTGGTCTGCTGGTAGGCGTACATCTCGCCGCCCTTCAGCGCCAGCTCCTCGGCCACGCCGTTTTTCAGCCCCTGATAAAAGTGATCATGCGCACGCTTCTGGATGGGCCTCTCCGGATTTGCCAGGAAGGCGTAATCCTTGGCCTCGTCAAGATCCGGCAGGTCGATGAGGATGCAGATCTTGCGGCCGAAGGTGGGTTTGAAAACGGTGCCGAGAAGGCGTGCGAGATCAAACTTGGGAAACTGACGCCCTTGGGCAGAGGTTTGGACGGTGGTCATGGGAGCAGCGATCATAGGCATGGGAGAGTGTCAGGCAAATACGCCCTGCATTTTCACGCGGATTCAAAGAACTGCACCCCGGCTTCATGAGAACTGGTCCCATAATAATTTGGCCACCATCGCAAAGACCACGGTGATGAAAATAATGCGGATGAACGGCGCCCCATGACGTATAGCCATTCCCGCCCCCAGCCGTCCACCGATGAGCTGGCCTGCAATCATCACACCCGCGATTTCATAATTCACCCGCGCGTAGTAAACGAAGATGACCAGCGAAGCCATGTTGCTCGTGAGGTTAACCACCTTGGTAAAGGCTGTGGCACGTGTCAGCTCCAGCCCCATCAGTGAGATGCAGGCCAGCGTCCAAAACGTGCCGGTGCCAGGACCAAAAAAGCCGTCATAAAATCCCAGCACACCTCCCGCCACGCAGGCAAATGCACCGATTTTTAATCGTGCCTGCGCAGCTGTTTTTCCCAGCCCGGGACTGAACAGCACATACACCGCAATGCCCAGCAGCATCCATGGCACGATCATTTTCAGCACCGCGTTGCTGATCAGTGTCACCACCCATGCACCGGCCATGGCGGAAACAAAAGTGATCAACACAGTCAGCCGCACCTGCGGCCACGACACCAGTCCTGCCTTGGCATACTTCCGCACCGCCATCAGGGTGCCCCAGACAGCCTGCATTTTGTTCGTCCCCAGCGCCATCTGCGGCGGCAGCCCGGCCCACAACAAAGCAGGCAGCGAGATCAGCCCGCCACCGCCCGCAATCGCATCAATGAACCCACCGCTCAGCCCGGCTGCAAAGAGAAGACAGATCGTCTCCCAGTTCATGACTTGCGCCCCAGAATGCGGTCCAGAGAATCCGAAGTCTGATAGATCAACGCCTCCGGATAATGCGTGTAGGGATGGAAGTATTCAAAAGTCAGGAAGCCATTGTACCCAGTGTCCGCCAGCGCATCCGTCACCGCAGGCCAGTTGGTGGTGCCGTCCAGCAGCGGGCGGAAGGTTTCCAGGCTGAAGTCGGTCCCCTTTTTGGTGAACTCCTTCAGGTGCACGTTCTTTGTCCGCTTGCCAAGCACCTTGGCCCAATGTTCCGGAAACTGGAACATGCTGATGTTTCCGGTGTCGAAATGCACGCGCACATGCTCGCTGCCAAAACTGTCCACAAAGCTGTTCATCTCCATCGGCGTCATGAGGTAGCCATTGAAGAAGATGTTTTCGATGTTGAGGCAGACTTTCAGTTTTTCCGCCTGCCTGGCCAGCTGCCCCACTGCCTCGCGGGCACGCTGGTCACACACATCGTTCGCCACCGGCTCGTGGTCCGTGCGCCACGGAATGTGCACCGCGCCAGGCACCACCAGCACATTCTCCACACCGAGGTCATGTGCACACTGGGCGATCTTTCCGGCCAGTTCCATGCCTTGCGCTCGCTTGGCAGGGTCATTGCTTGTCAGCGGATACGGCCAGAAAAGGAACGAGCACAGTCCGCTGATCTGAATGCCGATCTCGTCCGCCATTTTGCGGATCTTCACGTAGTCCGCCGTGCCGTGCTTGGGCGAGAGATCATTGTCCAAGTCGTAGTTAAGCTCGATGCCGTCAAACCCCGCGTCCTTGGCCAGTTGCATGCATTCACGAAGCGTCATGCGCTCCGGATAGGGAAAGGCCCAGAGATTGATGGACTTGAGCATGTTGTACTTCTTCACCGCTCCGCGTCGTGCATCTGCAGCTGCGGCGGGTGCAGCCCTCACAGGCTCAAAAGCCATGGCCCCCAGCCCCACCGAGGCGATAGTGGCTTTCAAGGCATCACGGCGGGAAAAGGTGTCGGGGGTGGGATTCATGGTGGGGATGCAATCAGACTTAGGCCGAATGGACAAGCGGGTTCTGATTTGCCAAAGCTGTTTTTGACCATTGTATGTCACCAACTATGAAATCGAGGAATGCTTCCAGCCCAAGAAGGACAGCTGCCGCCAAGCTGGCACGGAAACCGCCGTCCATCTTGGTGAAAGACCTCCGGGCGCTTATTCTTCAGTCTCGCGATTTTGTAGCACTCACTGTCAACGCAGGGCTGACCATGCTTTACTGGCACATAGGAGATCGCATTTTGCGAGATGTTTTGGCGGAGTCTCGGGGCGGTTATGGAGAAAAAATTGTCCAGACAGTGTCTGGACAATTGACCGCCGAATTTGGTCGCGGCTTCAGCCGGGCAAATCTGTTTCAAATGATCAATTTTGCCGAGTCATTTCCTGATGCCGCGATTGTCCAGACGCTGTCTGGAAAATTGAGCTGGAGCCACTTCATTCTCATCATTCGTCTGGATGATCCGTTAAAGCGCGACTTCTACGCCGAAATGTGCCGCATTGAAGGCTGGAGCGTGCGGACGTTAGATCAAAAAATCAGCAGCATGCTCTTTGAACGAACAGCCCTGTCAAAAAAGCCCGCCAGACTGGCACAAATGGAACTGAAACAACTCAGAGAGGAAGACAAGCTGACGCCCGCTCTGGTGTTTCGCGATCCATATTTCCTCGATTTTCTGGGCTTAAAAAACGTCTATGCAGAAAAAGATTTGGAGGAAGCCATACTGCGTGAAATGGAATCTTTCATCCTGGAACTGGGCGTGGGTTTTGCGTTTCTGGAACGACAGAAGCGCATCACGGTTGATGGAGTGGATCACTACCTAGACTTGTTGTTTTACCATCGCCATCTCAAACGCCTTGTGGCGGTGGAGCTTAAGCTTGAAGATTTTAAACCAGCATACAAGGGCCAGATGGAATTGTATCTGGCATGGTTGAACAAACACGAACGCCAGAAAGGCGAGCAGCCGCCCATCGGCCTGATTCTCTGCGCCGGGAAGCGGCAGGAAACCGTGGAGTTGCTCAACCTCGAACGCAGCGGCATCCAAGTCTCCACTTACTTCACCGAAACACTTCCAAAAACTCATTTGGAACGCAAACTGCACGAAGCCATCACCATGGCCCGAACACGATTGATGCAGCCACTGTAACCTTGAGGCGGAGCCTGTCACTGTCTCCAGAGCCCGAACAAATGAAGATGATGAAATACCATTCGCTTTTATTCCTAGCCGCCCTGTCCCTCGCCGCAGCCGAGTCCGGCTCTCCGGTCGGCAAGTTTCAGCAGCTCGATTCTTCCATCCCCACGCCTTCCCCGCAGCGCAATGCTTCAGGCGCACCGGGCTCGGCCTACTGGCAGAACCGCGCCGACTACGACATCCGGGTGGAGCTGGACGATGTGAAGCGCGCAATCTCTGCGGACGCGACAGTCACCTACCACAATCTCTCCCCGGACCCGCTGAGCTATCTCTGGGTGCAGCTGGATCAGAATTACTTCTCTCACAATGCGGACTCACGCGCCGTGCCGAACACCAAGCGCGGTGTCGACCCGGAAAAGATCACCTACTCCGCGCTCGACCGCCTGCTGGCCTATGAGAAGTACGACGGCGACATGAAGATCCTGAAGCTCACCGATGCCAAAGGCGAGCCGCTGCCGCACACGGTGGTGAAAACGATGCTGCGCATAGATTTAAGCGAGCCTCTCGCAGCAGGAGCCGACTTTGTTTTCAAGATCGCCTGGAGCTACCCCATCAACGACTGCAAACGCATCAGTGCGCGCACCGGATATGAGTTCTTTGAAGAAGACGGCAACACCATCTACACCATCGCGCAGTGGTTCCCGCGAATGGCGGCCTACACAGACTACGCAGGCTGGATCAACAAACAGTTCCTCGGCACCGGAGAATTCACGCTCGAGTTTGGCAACTACAAGGTGCAGCTCACCACGCCAGACGACCACATCGTGGCCGCCACCGGCGCGCTGCAAAACCCGGAGGCCGTGCTGAGCAAAACCCAGCGGGAGCGACTTCAGCAGGCCGAAAAAGAAAAGCGCAAGCCTGTCTTCATCGTCACACCCGATGAGGCCAAGGCGGCTGAAAAAGGAAAACCCAAGGGAAAGAAGACCTGGATCTTCCAGGCCGACAACGTCCGCGATTTCGCCTTCGCTTCTTCACGCAAGTTCGTCTGGGATGCCATGGCGGTGGAAGGTGCCAGCGTGAACGGCAAGCCGGTGATGGCCATGTCCCTCTACCCCAAGGAGGGCATGCCGCTGTGGGACAAATACTCCACGCACGCCGTCGCGCACACCATCCAGACTTATTCACGCTTCACTTTTGCTTATCCCTATCCCGTCGCATGGTCGGTCAATGGCCCCATCGGCGGCATGGAGTACCCGATGATCTGCTTCAACGGCCCACGCCCGGAGAAAGACGGCACCTATCCGGAAAAGACCAAATATGGCCTCATCGGCGTGGTGATCCACGAAGTGGGTCACAATTACTTCCCCATGATCGTGAACAGCGACGAGCGCCAGTGGACCTGGATGGACGAGGGGCTAAACTCCTTTGTCGAATTTCTCACCGAAGAAGAATGGGAAAACGACTGGAAGCACCGCCGCAACGAGCGCGGCATGACGGACTACATGCGCCTGAAGGATCGTGTACCTGTGATGACGAATTCGGAATCCATCGCTGATCTCGGCCCCAATGCCTATGGCCAGCCAACCGTGGCGCTCAATATCCTGCGCGAGCACATCCTCGGCCGTGAGGCCTTTGATCATGCGTTCAAGACTTACTCGAATCGCTGGATGTTCAAGCGCCCCACTCCCTCGGACTTCTTCCGCACCATGGAGGAAGCCAGCGGCGTCGATCTCGACTGGTTCTGGCGCGGCTGGTTTTACAGCACCGACCATGTGGATGTATCCGTCGATGAGGTGAAGTGGCTGCAGCTCGACACTCGCGATCCCGCCATCGAAAAGCCAAAAAAGAAAAAGGAGAAGGAGGAGCTGCCAAAGACGCTCACCCGCGAGCGCAACTACCCGCTCTCCAAGCGCATCGACCGCTATCCTGAGCTGAAAGACTTCTACGATAGCTATGACGAAGCCACCGTGCTTCCGAGCGAGAAGAAAAAATTCGAGTCACTCATCAAGGAGCTGAAGGAGGAGAAGATCGACCCCGCACTGCTGCAGACAAAGCACAACTTCTACCTCATTGAGTTCAGCAACGTCGGTGGCCTCGTCACACCAGTGATCCTCAAAGCTGAATACACCGACGGCAGCAGCGAGGAGCTTCATCTCCCAGCAGAGATCTGGCGCTTCAATACAGACAAAGCCTCCAAGCTCCTCTTCACCAAGAAAGAGCTGAAATCCGTCACCTTTGACCCACGCCAGGAACTGGTGGACACCAACATCGAAAACAACTTCTGGCCCCGCCGTCCGGTGAAGAGCAAATTCCAGCTCTACAAAGATGACAAGGCGCCCAATCCCATGCGTGAGCTGACGAAGCCGGAGAAAGACGAGAAGGAAGAGACAAAGAAGGACTGAAGACCCGCCGGCATGCCGTCATCTCACACGCTGCGATCCAGGATGCGCAGCACCCCTCGCAACGGAATCACCGCCCAATCAGGCCGGTTGTTCAGTTCATAGCACACTTCATAAACTGCTTTCTCCAGCAGGCTGGCATCCAGCAGCTCGTGCAGCAGTTTCTCGTCTTCTGGCAGGAAGGACGCTCCCTGTGCCGTGCTCAGATAGGCATTGAGAAATTCCTCGCCCACACGCTCCGTCCACTCTTTCAAATCAACCCCGTCGCTGCCTTGCTGCCCCATGACCGTGTGTGCCGCATAATCAAAAGAGCGCAGCATTCCGGCCACATCTCGCAAAGGCGAATGCTTCATGCACCGCTCGTTCAAAGAACGCGCAGGCTCGCCTTCAAAGTCGATGATGACGAAGTCACCTTCCGTATCGAGCACTTGCCCCAGATGGTAATCCCCGTGGATCCGAATGCGTGAGGCAGGAATGTCGCTTTCCAGCAGTCGTGCATGGCGTTGCCGGATTTCATCTTCCCGGCGAATCAGCTCAGCCGCTTCGGGTTGAATCAGCAGAGGCAACGCCTCCAGTTTCTGTTCCAGCAGCTGAATCATGCGCCGTGTGGTTTCGGCCATCGACCTTCGCAGCATGGCACAATAGGACTCGTCAAACGCCTCAGGTACAAAGTCTGGGTTCTTCCTCTCAGCCTCCAGTGCCAGGTGCATTTGCGCAGTGCGCTCTCCCAACAACCTCGCTCGTCCTAGATCCTCGCTGCCAGCGATTGGATCCGCACTGCTCCTTTGCATCAGTCCACGCAATGTTGACGTCCAGGCAGTGCCCGCATTCGGCACATTTGTGACCAGCAGCGCCAGCACTCGGGGTTCGGCACCCGGACATCGATATTCGATGCCACCACAGTAGCCGGGCACATTGGCAAACTTCTGCTTTTCGCTCAAATAGCGCAGCATCTCCACATCCGGATTCCCTCCCGTTTCCGGTCTGCGGTAGAGCTTGAGAAACCAGCGGTCATCATACAGAACCGATGAATTGCTCTGCTCCACCGTCAGCACATGCGAATGCCGCTGCTCCACCATCACCCTCGCCTGGGTCTTGAAAGCAGCACCGCAAATCCCCGCCAGCTCCCCTGTGGCACAGCACAGTCGTCTCTCCTCAAGAATAACCTCCAGCAAAGCTGCCCGGAACTTTTCATCCTCCAACGCGTCTCTCCACACATCTGTGCCATCCGCAGAAGCCAGCCTCATCGGCACAAGATAAGTCTCCGCTGGCGCTTCGAGGTAATCGACTCGCAGCAGCACGAGATTCCCGGCATCCCCCACAGGCAGAGCCTCCAGCACCTGCACCCCGCGCATCGTCTGCGCTTTGCCGCCAAACCAGCGGCAGCCGCGCAGATACTCTGCGAATGACGCACTTTGCAGCGCCTCCGCCCAGTCTGGCGTCATTGGCTTTTCATGATCATGCCCCGTTTCGGCCATGCCGATGCTTGCTGCAGATCGGGTGCTGGTGCAAGGCGCAGGCGTTCACAGAAAACAAATGAGGCGGTCGTCTCCGACCGCCTCACAAGTGGAATGCTTCTGGCAGATGCTGGTTACAGGTAGTCGTTCACCAGGTTTTCGAGCATCTCCTGACGGCCGCTGCCAAGCAGAGGTTCGCCATTGGCCAGCGCGTAGGCTTCGAGTTCGGCAAAACCGACCTCGCCCTTTTCGATCTTCGCGCCGATGCCGGAGTCGAAAGTGCTGTAGCGCTGCTTGATGAAGGCGTCGATGCGGCCGTCCTCGATCATCGCGTGAGCGACTTTGAGACCGCGTGCAAAGGCGTCCATGCCGCCGATGTGCGCGTGGAAGAGGTCCACAGGCTCGAAGGATTCACGACGGCACTTGGCGTCAAAGTTCAGACCACCCGTGGTCAGGCCGCCCATCTTGAGGACTTCCAGCATGATCTCAGTGGTCAGGTAGATGTTCGTTGGGAACTGGTCAGTGTCCCAGCCAATGAGGGTGTCACCCGTGTTGGCATCGATGGAACCGAGAGCATTCGCAGCCACGGCGACCTGCATCTCATGACGCATGGTGTGCCCGGCCAGTGTGGCGTGATTGGTTTCCAGGTTCAGCTTGAAGTGCTCCAGCAGGTTGTGCTCACGCAGGAAGTTCAGGCAGGCAGCAGCATCAGAATCATACTGATGCGTGGAGGGCTCGCGTGGCTTGGGCTCGATGTAGAACTGGCCGGTGAAGCCGATCTTCTTTTTGTAGTCCACCGCCATGTGCAGCAGGCGGGCCAGATGATCGACCTCGCGCTTCATGTCGGTGTTCCAGAGTGTGGCGTAGCCTTCACGGCCACCCCAGAAGGTGTAGCCTTCGCCACCGAGACGGTGGGTCACATCCATGGCCTTCTTCACCTGCGCCGCAGCATAGGCAAAAACGCCGGCGTTAGGGCTGGTGGAAGCACCCTGGCAGTAGCGTGCGTGGGAGAAAAGGCAGGCCGTGCCCCACAGCAGCTTCTTGCCGGTCTGCTTCTGTGCTTTTTCCAGCTCATCAGCCACGGCGTCAAAGGCGGCGTTGCTCTCAGCCAGTGTGCTCAGCTCAGGAGCCACATCGCGGTCATGCCAGCAGTAGTAGTCCACGCCGAGTTTTTCCATGAACTCAAAGCAGGCCCACACGCGGCGCTGTGCGTTGGCCACGGAGTTGCTGCCATCGTCCCAGGGGCGCTGGGCCGTGCCTCCGCCGAAGGGGTCGGAGAGAGAGTTGCGCATCGCATGCCAGTAGGCGACCGCAAAGCGCAGCTGCGAACGCATCGTCTTGCCACCGACGACTTCGTCGGGATTGTAGTGCTTGAAGGAGAGCGGATTCCGGCTCTTGGGTCCTTCGTACTGAATTTTGGGGATGTCAGGAAATGCTTCGTTCATGATTGGACAGGCAAGGGAGTCGGAACCCGGCGGAGTGCAACTGGTTCGTCAGCTTGGGGATGGACACTTTTTAGGCCGAATTGGACACCCCCGCCTCAGAGCGCCTTGCGGTTTGTCTCCTCCGCCAGCCAGACGGACACCAGCGTAATGACCGCCATGGCAATGAGATACACCGCCACCGGCCACGGTTTGCCACCGCTTTTCTCCAGCAGTGCCGTGGCGATCAGAGGTGCCAGCCCACCCGCCAGTGGCGAAGCCAGCTGGTAGCCCAGCGAGGCTCCGCTGTAGCGCACACGGGTGCCGAAAAGCTCGGAGAAAAACGCCGCCTGCGGTCCATACATCGCTGCGTGGCCGACCAGCCCGATCACCACCGCGGCCAGTACCAGCCCCATCTGGCGTGTCTCGATCATCCAGAAAAACGGAAACGCGAAAAGCAGCAGAAACAGTGCGCCCCCAAGGTAAACCGGCCTCCGGCCAAATCGGTCAGACAACATTCCAAAAAACGGAATCGCGACCAGCTGCACCGCCGATCCTGCCAGCACCGCATTGAGCAGTTCCTCATTCTTCATCCCCAGCTGCTGCGAGCCATAGCTGAGCACCAGCACGGTGAAGATGTAAAAGAACGCATTCTCCGCAAAGCGCGCCCCCATGGCCACCAGCACATTGCGCGGATGCTCTTTGATCACCGCCAAAATGGGCACCTTCGGCCCTTCATCCTCCGCCTTGGCCTGAGTAAAGACAGGGCTCTCGATGATCTTCAGCCGGATAAACATCCCCACCGCCAGCAGCAGCACCCCGAGCAGGAAAGGCACGCGCCAGCCCCAGGAGAGAAAAGCCTGCGCCTCCATCGATGAGGTCAGCTTGAAAACCGCATTCGCCAGCAGCAGCCCCACTGGCACGCCGGCCTGCACCCAGCTGGCGTAGTAGCCGCGCTTACCGGCAGCTCCGTGCTCCACCGCCATGAGCACCGCTCCCCCCCACTCTCCACCAACCCCAAAGCCCTGGATGAAGCGCAGCAGCACCAGCAGTACAGGTGCCCACACGCCGATCTGCGCATACGTCGGCAGCAGCCCGATCAGCACCGTCGCCACGCCCATGAGCATGAGCGTCGTCACCAGCATGGATTTGCGTCCGAGCTTGTCACCGAAATGCCCAAAGACGACGCCCCCCACCGGTCGCGCGAAAAAGCCCACCGCATAAGTCGCAAAGGCGGCCATCGTCCCTGCCAGCGCGTCAAAGTTCGGGAAGAACAGCTTGTTAAAGACCAGCGCCGAAGCCGTTCCATAAAGGAAGAAATCGTACCACTCAATGGTGGTGCCGATGAAACTGGCAATGACGACACGGCGGGTGCTGTTGTGATCAGACATGGGTTGGAGCCCGCGAGGCTGACGAATCGGCGTGCGCAATACAAGACGAAAAGCTTATTGCCGCATCCAATCCCCGCCCCCGGGGTTTCATGCCCACCCCATGAAGACGACTCTCCTCCTTGCCCTGGTCTCCCTCCTCGGCGCAGCCCCTCTGCACAGCCAGTCCGCCGACGCCCCGGTCGACTTTGACAAGGCCCGTCAGCTTTTTACCAAGCGCCAGAACGGCGGCACTCTCACCGATGAAGAAAACGCCTTCCTGGAAAAGGCACGCGCCGCCCATGAAGCGCAGATGCAGAAAAGCGGCGGCGGCCAGCAGTCATCCCCAGGGCAAGACGGCATCGATTGGCAGAGAGCCCAGGCACTCCATCGCCGCAAGCAAAACGGCGAAAAGCTCAGCGACGAAGACCAAAAGTACCTCGATCACGCCAAAGAAGTCCGCAGCCGCGGCGGCAACCGTGGTGGTGGCGGCGGACGTCCTGCGAATCAACGCAAGGCTCCCGAGAACGGATTCAAGCCCCTCACGGACATGACCGCCGAGGACAAGTATGAAGGCGAAGACGGTGGCCTCTATGGCAAAGGCAGCAACGAACCACCTGAGGCGCTTCAAAAATCCGCCGCTTCTGCGCTAGCAGAAATCAAGCCTCTCGATGCTGCGGGCAAGCCCTCCGACAGCGGCAAGATCGCGCTCGTCTCCATCAGCATGTCCAACGCCACCCAGGAGTTCTCCTTCTTCAGGAACATCGCCGACAAAGACCCGCGCAAATCAGACAAGCTCACCATCGTCGATTGCGCCCAAGGCGGGCAGACCATGGCCGCCTGGGCCCAGCCGGAGGGCCGTCCCTGGCCTGAGGCCATGAACCGCCTGCAGCGCGCCGATGTCAGCCCCCAGCAGGTGCAGGTGGCCTGGGTCAAGCTGGCCAATGCCGGCCCCTCCGGCTCCAAAACCGAGCACCTGGCCACACTGGAGGCCGACACCATCAAAGTCCTGCACCTCCTTAAAGAGCGCTTCCCCAATCTCCGCATCGCCTACCTCGGCAGCCGCATCTACGCCGGCTACGCCACCACCGGCCTCAACCCCGAGCCCTACGCCTATGAGGGTGCCTTTGCTGTGCGCCACCTCATCCAGCAGCAGGTTGGCGGAGATGCAGCTCTCTCCCTCTCCAAATCTCCCCTCCTCCTCTGGGGCCCCTACCTCTGGGCCGATGGCGACAAAGGCCGCAAGTTTGACGACCTCAAATACAGCAAGGAAGACTTCGGCCCCGACGGCACCCACCCCAGCAACTCAGGCCGGGAAAAAGTCGCCACACAGCTCCTCGAGTTCTTCGCCACCAGCCCTCTGGCTAAAGACTGGTTTGCAAAGTAGAAACAAAAGCTCGCTGCATCACTTCCCAGTCAGCCGGTTCCACAGCTTGCGTGCTGTAGAAGGCTGCTGTCCATCACGCTTGGGAGCCTGGCCCTGCTGACCTCTCGGCGCAGCATTCGCAGAGGGTGCAGATCGGCGCTCTCCCTGCTGCTGACCACGTCCGCCGCCTTGCTGGCCACCGTGCCCTCCGGAGCGTCCACCGCCCTGGCCACCATGTCCGCCTGACCGCCCGCCGCCACCACCCTGCCCGTGCCGCTGCTGCCCGCCCTGCCCTTGCGGGCGGCGCTGCTGAAACTGCCGCTGCTGCTCCCGGCGCTCAGGCCGTTCATTGGCCGTGGGCGCGGGGGCCGTGGCATTGTAGTCAAAGCCTTCGGCCTTTTTGCGAATGAGTCCGCGGTTGATGAATTTCTCCAGCTTGCGCAGATCCGCCGCTTCATCGGGTGAGACAAAACTGATCGCATCCCCGATGGCCTGGGCACGCCCGGTACGGCCGATGCGGTGCACATAGTCTTCCACAATGTGTGGGAAATCAAAGTTCACCACATGCGAGATGCCGTCCACGTCGATGCCGCGTGCCGCGATGTCCGTGGCCACCAGCACGCGCACCGTGCCTGTCTTGAAATCATCCAGCGCACGCAGGCGCTGGTTCTGCGAGCGGTTCGCATGCAGCGTGGCGCAGCGCACTCCGCTCTGCTCCAGCTTCCGGGCGATCTTGTCCGCACCGTGCTTCGTGCGGCTGAAAACGAGCACCATCTGCATGGAGTCATCTTGCAGCAGATGCATCAGCAGGCTCAGCTTCAGATGCTTCTGCACCTCATACACCAGCTGCGTCACCGTTTCAGCCGGGTTCGACCGCTTGCCGATCTGCACGATCTTCGGCGAGTGCTGAAACTCATGCGTGAGGCTCTCGATCTCCTTGGACAGCGTGGCGGAAAACATCAGCGTCTGCCGCCTCCTTGGCAGCTGGTTGATCACGCGGCGGATGTCCGGCAGGAAGCCCATGTCCAGCATGCGGTCCGCCTCATCCAGCACCAGGTATTCGAGCTTGGAAAAGTCCGCACAGCGCTGCCCCATCAGGTCCAGCAGTCGCCCCGGGCAGGCGATCACGATGTCGCTCCCGGCGCGCAGCGCATCCTTCTGCGGCTTTTCACCCACACCACCGTACACCTTGGCAATCTTAAGCGGCAGGTGCTTGGCATAGGCCAGCACGTTTTCCTCGATCTGCGCCACCAGCTCGCGCGTGGGTGCCAGCACCAGCACCCGAGTATGACGGCGCTGTCCCTGCGGAATCGGATTGGCCGCCAGACGTGTCAGGATTGGCAGCGTGAAGGCCGCCGTCTTGCCAGTGCCGGTCTGCGCAATGCCGATCACATCCCCTCCCTGAATGACCACCGGGATGGCCGCCGCCTGGATCGGCGTGGGTTCCGTGTAACCGGCTTCTTGGATGGCTGTGAGGATGTGGGAGTCGAGACCGAGTTCTTTAAAAGACATGTGCAGCGCCCCCTTAGTCTCCGATCAGGAGCTTGGCAATCACACGTTTCCAGATGCCCCCGTTCAGCCCTTGGCAGCATCTGCCGCGCGCCAGAGATACCACGCCGCCAGTGTGCGATGCGGGCGCCAGCGCTCAGACAGCTCACGGAATTCCTTGGGCTTCGGCATCTCATCCAGCTTCTTCGCCACGCGCCAGCCGTTGCGCACACTGTAGTCGTCACTGGGAAACACATCCGGCCGACCTAGGGTGAAAATCAAAAGCATCTCCACCGTCCAGCGCCCCACACCACGCACCGCCACGAGGCGCTCGATCAGCTCCTCGTCCGTGAGCTTCAGCGCCGCAGCCCTTCCCGGGATCTGCCCGCTCATCGTCTTTTCGGCGATGTCCCGTATGGCCATCATCTTCCCCGTGGAAAAGCCGCAGCCTCGCAGCACTTCATCCTTCGCTTCCAAAACCTGCTCAGGCTTGGGAAACCGAGTCTTGGGAAACAGCGCCTTGAAGCGCCGCAAAATCGCCTCCGCCGCATTGGCGTGCAGCTGCTGGTGTGCCACCGCGCTCACCAGCGCCTCATAGGGGGTGCGCTTATGCGCCACCAGCAGGCAGGGGCCGTGCGCCTTGATCAGGCGGCGCATCACTGGGCATTTCTTGGAGAGGTGGGCTTCGGCTTCGGAGTGCATGGCAGGGACAGCCGCCACTCTGCCGGCGGACGCCGCCGGCACAAGTCCCTGTCAGCGGGGCGGCATGGCGCTCTCCGCCGCAGAAAAATGGCAGAACGCCTGACTCATTGCAGGATTGATTCAACGCACGAAATCAAATTGTCTTCAAAACACAGCGAACCACATTCCCCTCCCGTCCATGGCAATCCCCCCCGTCACTTCGGCAGATCATCACTGCGCCGCCACCGCTCTTTCTGGTCACAAGATGAACGAGCTTCAAAGGCGGAAAAAGTGCATGCTGCACAAAAAGCTCCCCCCTTCACCGACATCAAAAGAGCAAACCACACCCAGACCGGGCACAGGACTCAAAAAACCATCCATTGAGGCACTAATCCTGCATTCATCTGCGCCCTTGTTTCAAATGCCCGTTTGATTCCACGGACTTCATCGACTTTGCTTGGCTAGCCTAGCTTCCAATCCCCCCCATGGCAAAAATCACTTTCGTTCTCGAAGACGGCCAGGAAGTGGTGGTTCCCCTCAAGGAACACATCACCATCGGTCGTGCCGAGGACAACGACATTCTGGTAGATGACGACCGCATCTCCATGCACCACGCCGAGATCGTGCAGAATGCCGACGGCAGCCTGCAGGTCTTCGACCTCAAATCCACCGCCGGCACCTTCGTCAATGGCGAGAGCCAGCTCAGCTGCACCCTGCTGCACGGAGACACCATCGCCTTCGGCCCCCTCGTCGGCAAACTCGACATGGAGGACCCCGCCACGCAGCCCCCGCCTGCAGAGCCAGCCTCACCAGCTGCAGCATCCCCCCCTGTGAAGGCCCCGGCCACAGAGCCGCCCGCTTCCACTCTCAAGAGCCCGGAACCAGCTCCTGCTGAAGTCTCTCCTGACAAGGCGCTGCTGGAGGCCAATGCCAAACTGGAGGCGGAAAAACACCGCCTCAAAGCCGAAGTGGCGGCCGCTGAAAAGGAGCTGCGCGACTGGCAGCAACGCGCGGAAAAAGAACGCGCCCTGCATTCGGCCCGTGTGGAAGCTCTGCTGGCCGAGGAAAAAAAACTGGAACCCACCAAGGCCGCCCTCAAACAGGCTGAAACCGCCCACCATGAATGGCTGGACGCCATCAGCACCCTGGGCAGCCAGCATGCGGACAAAACTGCCGCGCTGGAGCGCCTCAATGCCCAGCACTACGAAAAGTCCACCGAGTTCCAGCGCCTCACTGCGGCCCTCACCTCGACGCAGCAGGAGCTTGAGCAGATGGCCTCACAGAAAGATGAAGCCGCCGCCCGTCTCAAACAAATACGCGATGAGTGCGAGCAGGATGAGTCCCTGCTAAACTCCCTGCGCCAGCAGATCATCGAGCACGAGAATCGCATCACCGAGGAGGAGGCAAAACATGCCAGCCTCAACACCGCCACGGCTGCGCTCAGTGAAAAACACCTGAGGGATGAAGCCGCCGTCAAGGATCTCGAGTCCCTCCTCATGGGCCTGGAGCAGCGCTGCGCCTCTGCAGAAGCCTCCCTCCAGCGCATGCAGGAAGAAAGCGCCTCATGCGAAAAACAGCTGGCGGCTCGAAAAGCGGAACTCGCCTCCTGCGAGGCAGCCATTGCTGCCCATCAGGCGGCTCTCGCCACTGAAACCGGAGGCATTGCAGCCGCCAGGGCTGAACGCATCGAGCTGGAACGGCAGAACCAGGAGCTGGCCGGGGCCAAACAGCAGCTGGCTGATGCCAGACAGCGCCTCGCCGCCGTGGAGCAGCGCTACCGGGATGCCGTTGCCGCCGGTGGCCAGAACGGAGCGCACCTCCCCTCCCTGCCAAAACGCCCCAGCGCCCAGGAAGCCCCCGCCAAAGCCTCTCCCTCACCAGACTCGGAACTCAAATCTTCGAATGCCGAGGTCGGAGAAAAACTGGAAGCAGCACGCAAAGAGCTGGCAGAGCTGGAATCTAAAATCGCCTCCCTCAAGCAGTCGCAGGCAGCGTCTTGGGTCGAGGGCAGTTCGGAGGCATCCACCGTCCCACCTCCCGTCATTGTGCAGGTGGAGACCATCCGTCTGACACCGGTCCCGATCAAATCCGAACGCACCCGAGGCCCAGCCACCAAAAAAACCGCCAAGGCCGGTTAGCTGGCCTTGAAAGCTTCGTCAGCCGATCCAGCTCACTCCCAAGCCATGGACTCACAAGAGCACATCGGCACGCATTCAGGTGGCGGCTGGCGCATCCCTGCGCTCATCCTTTTGACCTTCTATGTTTTCACTGGCGGCATCGAGGCCGCCAGCAAGACAAGGCGCCTCAATCTCATTCAGTCCCGCCTTCGCCTCCTGCCCCGGATGCATGCCGCGCAGCAGCGCTCATCCCTCGCGGCAGATGAGGATTCCATCACGGCGGCCGCAGGCCTGGGAAAAAGCTGGTATGAAGCACTGGGAGACATGCTCTCGATCCAGTTCCGTTCCAGCACGATGTACTCCCTGTCCAACAACGTCTTCAACACGCAGGAAGACGCTGAGACAGACTCCCTCTATGCACAGTTTGCCGGACTCTCCCTGGACGCGGATTTTGACGAGCACTGGACGCTCTCCAGCACTTTTGACCAGGCCTGGTTTTATTACGGCAGGGCGGCCAATGCCGGCCAGGACTTCAGCACCAGCACTTGCGGGCAGATGCTCAGCTACGAGCGCACCTTTTTTGACAAAAAGCTGGACCTGAACCTGCCGCTCAGCTGGGGCTTCTCTCGCATGTTCACCCGCTCCACAGGCGCACACACGCTGGACACTTACACCTACCGTGCAGCGGCGGAGTTTACCTGGTCTTGCAGGCCCTGGTTTACTCCCGCCTGGAGCTACGAGTTTTATTATCAGGACAACGGCAGCCCCTCCGATTTCGTGCCCGACCAGCACAGGCATAACATCAACCTCGGAGCCATCTTCACCCCCTTCAAGGGACGCAAGTTCTACCTCGCCCCATCCGTGCAGTACTCCGTGGAACAGTTCATCCACATTGTCCGAACCGATAAAGTTTGGACTCCTGCCATGACGGTGACGTGGCAGCCGCTCAAGAACCTGGCCCTTGATGTGATCGGCAGCTACACCAGATCCCGGTCCTCGCAGGAAGACTCCAGTTACAAGGTCCTCACGGGCGCTCTTTACGCCCGGCTTTTCTTCAACTGGTAGTCGTCCCCGCGTCAGGCATCAGCCCACCAGCTTTTTCAGGAAATCGACCAGTCCTTTGACCACACGCGTCACCTGCCCGGCTGTGCGCTCATCCTTGATCCCGCCTGCGCTGTCAAAGACCTCATGAGCCTTCGGCACCGCCACCTGGTCAGGCAGCACAATGACGCCGATGTTTCCCAGGACCGAGCGCAGGTGCACCAGCCCCCGCATCCCGCCAAATCCTCCGGGAGAGGCGCTCAGCAGCAGGGCCGTTTTGCCTCGATATGCCGCCAGTGCGGGCTCGTCGTCGCTCTCGCTGCGGGAGCACCAGTCGATCGTGTTTTTCAGCACGGCCGTGATGGAGCTGTTGTACTCGGGGGAGGCGATGATGAAGGCGTCGTGCGCGCGGAAGAGCGCCTTGAGCTTTTTCGCATTTTCAGGCAGCCCCTGCTGCTCTTCCAGGTCCTCATCAAACAAAGGCAGTGTGTAGTCGCGCAGGTCCAGCAGCGTCACCTCAGCCCCGGCGCCACGAGCAGCTTCAGCGGCAAAGCGGGCCAGTTGCTTGTTGTAGGAAGCGCTGCGGGTGCTTCCCGCAAAGACAAGGATTTTAGGTGTGCTCATGGCGGATGAATAACCGCAAGCACCTCTCCTGCCAGCTAAGAGTGTGATCATTCCACATTGTCAGATCACTTTTTCATGCGGAGGATGGTGGTTGATGAAGATCGACGCCCTGGCCCGCCTGGAACGCTATGCCAAACGCATCGCGGAAATCGCCGCCGTGCTCGGTCGGTATGGTCTGGCAGACCTCTTCGGCGGCTTTAAATACTCCTGGCTTCAGGACCGCCTCAAGAGCGCCGACGGCCAGTCTCTCACGGAGGGCGTGACTCAGGCCGCACGCGTCCGCATGGCCCTCACAGAGCTGGGCACCACCTTCATCAAGCTGGGCCAGATGCTCAGCACCCGTGCCGACCTCCTCGGCCCGGAGCTCACGGGTGAGCTTTCCCAGCTGCAGTCCAATGTGCCGCCGGATTCCTCGTCAGTGGCGCGCGCCACCATCGAATCAGAGCTGGGTCTGCCCATCGACCAGCTTTTCGCCGGCTTTGATGACACCCCGCTTGCCGCAGCATCCGTCGCCCAGGTCCACGCAGCACAGCTCCACACCGGGCAGAGTGTCGTCGTCAAGGTCCGGCGTGCTGGCGTGGCAGAGCAGGCTGCCACCGATGTGGAGATCCTCCAGGCGCTGGCAGAGCTGCTGGAGAAAAACTCCCCCGCCCTGCGCTCCTACCAGCCCGTAGCCCTCGTCCGTCAGTTCCGCCGCTCCTTGCTCAGGGAGCTGGACCTGACCTACGAGCGCCAGAACCAGGAGGAGTTTGCCCGCAACTTCGTCAACGACTCCACCGTCTGCATCCCGGAGCTGTATGCCGAGCTCTGCTCCCATCAGGTCATCACCATGGAGCGGCTGGAAGGCATCAGCGGCACGGACATCGAGGCGCTCAAGCAATCGGGTGAGGACCTCGGTGAATTCGCCCGCCGCGGAGCCAACATGTATCTGGAAATGGTCTTCCGTGACGGCTTCTACCATGCCGATCCCCATCCCGGAAACCTCATGCTCCTGCCCGGAAACATCGTGGGCGTCATCGACTGCGGCATGGTCGGCCGCATTGATGAAGATCTGCGGGACGAGGTCGAGGCCCTGCTTCTTGGCATCGTCGAAAACGACTCCGAGCTCGTCTCGGAGCAGGTGCTGCGCCTGGGGGCCGTGCCGCACGACTGCTCGCGTGAAAAACTGCGTGCAGACCTGCAGGAATTCATGGCCGACTACACCGGCCATCCTCTCAATGACATCCACGTCGGCGCAGCCTTGAGCAGCCTGGTGGAGATCATCCGTAACCATCAGATCATGCTGCCGCCGTCCCTGGCAGTGCTGCTGAAGACTCTCATCGTTCTGGAGGGGACCTCCCGCCGTTTCAGCCCGGAGGTGAGTCTGGCCGGGCTCATGCAGCCATACTGCACCCGGCTCATGCTCCGCCGTTTCTCGCCGGGCCGCATGGCCAGGCGCGCACGCCGCACCTTCCGCGGCTGGGACCGCCTGCTGAACTCTCTGCCGCGGGACATCACTGACCTCCTCGCCCGCTTCCGTGACGGCTCCTTCACCGTACATCTGGACCACCGCCACCTCGACCCGATCATCAACCGCCTAGTGCTCGGCATCCTCACCGCCGCCATCTTCCTCGGCTCCAGCGAACTGTGGAGCCGCCAAGCCGCCCCTCTTTTCTATGGTGTGTCAGTCTTTGGCGCCTTGGGCTACGCCGTTTCTCTCTTCCTCGGCTGGCGGCTTCTGCGCGCCATTCGCAAATCCGGCAACATTCAGTCCAAGGATTGAGACGGTTTCATGTCTGAATCTTCACGAATTATGACCGATTCTTGACAGCTTGCTTCCTTGACCAGCCCTCGGTCCCCACCGTAAACCTTTCGCCGACTCCAACCTCGCTCCCCATCATGTATTTCCTCGGCATCGACAGCGGCACGCAAAGCACCAAGGCCATCGTCCTCGACCTCGACTCGGGCAAGATCCTTGCCTCCGGCCACAGCTCCTATGAACTGATCGACGGCCTGCCTCCCGGTCACCTGGAGCAGCACCCGCAGTCATGGATCGATGCCGTGGACGCCTCCGTGCAGCAGTGCCTGGAGCAGATCGGCAAGGACAAGACCAAGATCGCCGGCATCGGCGTCAGCGGTCAGCAGCACGGACTCGTTGCCCTCGGGGCAGATGACCAGCCCGTGCGCCCTGCCAAGCTTTGGTGTGACACCTCCACCCAGGCCCAGTGCGCCGAGATCGCCCATCACTTCGGCGGCCAGCAGGGCGTCATTGCCGCCGCAGGCAATGCCATGCTCCCCGGCTATACCATTCCCAAGCTGCTCTGGATGAAGCAGAACGAGCCCGAAAATTTCGCCAGGACCAAGACCATCCTGCTCCCGCACGACTACATCAACTTCTGGCTCAGCGGCGTGAAGCGCATGGAATACGGAGACGCCTCCGGCATGGGCATCCTCAATGTGAACACCCGCCAGTGGGCCTATGACATCTGCGATTACATTGATCCCTCCGTGCGCGCCATGCTGCCGCCGCTGGGCTCCTCCAAGGCCGTGCACGGCACCATCCGCAAGGACCTCGCCGTCAAATGGGGGCTGAACTTCGACGTGATCATCAGCGCCGGCGGCGGAGACAACATGATGGGAGCCATCGGCACTGGCAATATCAAGCCCGGCGTCGTCACCGCCAGCTTCGGCACCAGCGGCACGCTCTACGGCGTGGCGGGCTCTCCCGTGGTCGATGGCCAGGGAGAAGTGGCCGCCTTCTGCGACAGCACGGACCAGTGGCTCCCGCTCGTCTGCACCATGAATGTCACTGTCGTCACCGAGCAGGTGCGCGAGATGTTCCGCTGGGATCTGCGCCAGTTGGAGGCTGCGGTGAAATCAGCCCCCGTCGGTGCGGATGGCGTGATGTTCCTCCCTTACCTGAACGGCGAGCGCACCCCAAACCTCCCCAATGGCACCGGAGTCATCCACGGCCTGCGCCCCACCAACATGGCCCCGGCCAATATCGCACGCGCCGCAGTCGAGGGTGCCACCCTCGGCCTCGCCTACGGCCTCAAGCGCTTCCGTGATCTCGGCATGAACCCCACCGAGATCCGCCTCACTGGCGGCGGCAGCAAGAGCAGCGTCTGGCGTCAGATCGCTGCAGACTGCTTCAATGCCGAAGTCGTCACCCTCAGCACCAGCGAGGGCGCTGCCCTCGGCGGAGCCATCCAGGCCGCCTACGCCCATGCAAACCAGGGCGGCACGGAATGCGTCAGCTACGAGCAGCTCTGCGCACGGCTCGTCACCCTGGATGAATCCACCCGCTGCAAACCCAATCCCCAGAACGCGGAGCTTTACACCGCACAGCTCGAACGCCAGATGGAACTTACCGGCCGCCTCAATCAAACCGGCTGGCTCTGATCTCACCGCCCTCTCATGAAGCCCACTGTCCGCACCCACCCAAACGCCGTCGTCATCGAACTCGAAGGCGAGGCCGACCTGGCCACCGTCCCTGAGTTTCAGAAAGTCGTGCGTGAGCAGATGAAGGCGGGCGTGCAGCGCCTGATCATCGACTTCTCCAAGGTCACCTTCGTCAACACTCCCGTCTGGGCTGTGGTGGTGGAATACTTCCAGCACGCCAGCGGCGCGGGCACGGAATTTGCACTCACCGGCATTCAGGGCCGCGTGGATGCCTCTTTTAAAATCGTCCGCCTGGGAGACTTCATCCGCCATCTCCCCACGGTGGAGGATGCCCTGAACGCCGCAGATCTGACCAACCAGCGCTAGAGCCTCCGAATCTTCATTCATGACCACAGCCTTCCGCCAATACCTCGACCTGTGCGGAAGCCTGCTCTACTGGCTCTTTGTGGCGCCGTGCCGGGGCAGAGGCTGGCGTGTGGGCCACACCTTTGCGCAGATCGTCCGCATCGGCGTGCATGCCGTGCCGATGACCTCGCTCACCGCACTCACCATCGGTGTGGTGCTGGCCATGCAGTCGGCCGCCCAGCTGGCCAAAATGGGCGCCACTGTCTTTGTCCCCGGCTTGGTGTCCTCCAGCCTCGTGCGCGAGCTCGCACCTCTTGTCACCGCCGTCATCGTCATCGGCCGCAGCGGCTCCGCTGTCACAGCTGAGCTCGGTACCATGAAGGTCTCGGAAGAGATCGAGGCCCTTGAGGTCATGGCCATCTCCCCCATGTCCTGGCTCGTCGTCCCGCGCTTCCTGGCCATGGTCATCATGCTCCCTCTGCTCACCGTGTTCAGCATTTACGTGGGCCTCGCCGGCGGCTGGCTCATCGGCCATTTCTCGCTGCACATGTCCACCGCCTACTTCGTCAATCACGCGCTGCATTACGTCGCGCTGCGGGATGTCGGCATCAGCATGCTCAAAAGCGGCGTCTTCGGCGTGCTCATCGTCACCATCGCCAGCAGCATCGGCCTCAATGTCTCAGGCGGTGCCGAGGGCGTGGGGCTCGCCACCACTCGCTCCGTCGTCGTCTGCCTGCTGAGCGTTTTCATCGCCAACGCCCTCCTCACCGCCCTGTTCTTTTTCTGATGTCCACTGCTCCGCCAGATCCCGCCAGCGGCGAACCGATCATCGAGGTCGATTCGCTCGTGCGTTATTTCGGGCCGCAGAAGGTGCTGGATGGTGTCAGCTTCAAAGTCTACGCCGGAGACACCTTTGTCATCATGGGTGGCAGCGGCTGTGGCAAGAGCACTCTCCTGCGCCACCTCATCGGCACCGAAAAGCCCACCTCCGGCAGCATCAAGATCTTCGGCCAGAATATCTGCTCCATGCACCCGGACGAGATGCACAAGCTCCGCGGCCGCTACGGCATGCTCTTCCAGTCCGGCGCTCTTCTGCAGTCCCTCACCGTGGCTGAAAACGTGGCTCTCCCGCTGCAGGAGCACACACCGCTCGACTCCGGCCTCATCGACACCGTGGTGAAAATGAAGCTGGAGCAGGTCGGCCTCACCGGCCACGGCCACAAAAAACCCTCCGAGATCAGCGGCGGCATGAAAAAGCGCGCCGCCCTGGCCCGCGCTCTCGCCCTCGATCCCCCGCTCGTCTTCAGCGACGAACCCACCGCCGGCCTGGACCCCATCATGACCGCCGTCGTGGACGAGCTGACCCAGCGCCTCACGCAAAAAATCGGCGCCACCGTCGTCGTCGTCACGCACGATATGAACAGCGTCTTCCGCATCGGCACCCGCATCATCATGCTCGGCACCGGCCCCCATCAGGGCAGGATCATCGCCTCCGGCACGCCTGAGGAAATCCGCGCTCATCCAGATGCCGCCGTCCAGCAGTTCATCAATGGCGACCCCAAAGGCGGCGGCGACGACTGCGCTGGCGAAACCCTCTACCGCGACACCCTGCTGGGCCTCAAGGGCACCGGCACATCCCTCTCCTCCCAGCCATGAAAAACAAGCAAGATGCCACCGTGGCCACCTTGGTCATTCTCTGCTCCCTGATGCTGCTGGGCGCTCTCATCTTCGCCATCTCCGGAGATCCCTGGCGCAAGCCCCACCTTCGCTTCTCCGTCGATTTCGCCGACGTCACCGGCATCCGCCGCAATACCAGCGTGCTCTACGCCGGAGATAAAATCGGTGTGGTCGAGAGCATCGAGCACCTCGCCCCCGAAGCCCGTATCCTGCCCGGCAACACAGTGCGCGTGCACATCGAGGTCTTCAAACCCGCCCCCATTCCCGCCAAGTTGAAGATCATCGTCAGCGCCGAATCCATCCTTGGCGAAAAGCACATCGCCCTCGTCCGTCTCGATGACGAGTCCGGCCTGCTGGCAGACGGCACGCACCTCACCTCCTCCAGCCTCGGCAGCCTGCTGGAGGTGATGATGCCCGGCGGCGACGCCATCTTTGCCAACATCCGCGAGATCACCGCCGACCTCAAAAGAATCACCAGCCCTCTCGGCCACGGCAACGCCTCCCAAAACATCTCCGACTCCCTCGCCAACATCGAGTCCTTCACCCAGCAGCTCAAAAACACCTTCGCAGGTGACGGCAAAACCCCCGGCTTTGGCCAGAAGATCAACGCCGTGGCAGACAAGCTCGAAGACACCGCCACCGGCATTCAGGAACTGGTGAAAGGCCCCAAGGACTCTCCTGAAAAAGGACTCACCAATCGCGCCGGCGCCATCCTCGCCAATCTGGAAGGCTTTTCCAAGGAGCTGAATCAGACCTTTGCCGGCACTCCTGATGGCAAGCCCGGCCTGAAGTCCCGCATCGAAGAAATCACCACCGACCTTCACAAGATCCTCGCCGGTGGCGAAAACGCCTCAGGGCCCGGGCTGGAAAAGAACCTCGACACCACCATGCGCAAGATCAACACGCTCGTGGAGGAGATGGACGCCTTCGTCGTCTGGGGCGAGTACATCACCGGCACCCTCGCGGAAAAGCCCAGCCGCCTCATCTTTGGCAGCAAGGAAAACGAAGTCCCCACCAAGGAGCAGATCATCGAGCACATGCGACGCACCAACACCCCCTACCCCGTGCGTATCAAAGAACTCGAATCCAAGTCCAAAACTCCCGCCCCATCTCCCATGCCACCGGAAAACTCGTCCCCGGAGGAAAAGAAAAAAGGCCTCCTCAAGCTCTTCAAAAAGCCGTGAGCAATCCCCAGCCCATCACCTCGCGCCAGAGCGTCCTGCTCGACGTCGCTCGCCGCCTCAGCAGCACCCACAATCCTGTCGAACTCGTCGATTACATCCTCCAGCGCTCACGTGAGGTCATGGACTGCGAGGTCTGCTCCATCCTCCTGCCAGACGGCCCCAGCGAGGATCTTCTCATCCGCTCCACGCTCGACCCCATCAATGCCATGGAGGTCCGTGTCCCCAAGGGCAAAGGCATCGCCGGCGATGTCTATGCCACCAAAAAAGTCGTCAATATCGAGGACGCCCTCACCGACCCCCGCCACTTCCGTCCCGCCTCGGACAAGTCCATCCTCGTCGCACGCGCCATGGTCACCGTCCCTCTGCTGGATGGAGACCGCTGCCTCGGCGTCATGCAGGCCATCAATCCCAATCACAGCAAAGCCTTCACCGCGCAGGACGTGGAGCTTTTCGAGACCTTCGGCAGCCTCATCGCCGTCACCCTCATTCGTCTCGAATCACAAAAGAAAGCCATCACCGAGGCCGAAACCCGCCAGCAGCTTTCACTCGCCAAAGAAATCCAGAACTCCTTCCTCTCCGCACCTCAGGTGGAGCTGGGCAGCGTGACGGTCGAGACCTTCTATGAACCCGCCAGTGAAGTCGGTGGCGACTTCTACTTCTGGCATCAGATCGACGACGGCAAAATCCTCCTCGGCGTCGGCGATGTCTGCGGCAAAGGCCTGCCTGCTGCTCTCGACATGGCGCGTGGCACCACTCTCATCGCCTCCACCGCACACCTCTGCGTCTCCACACCACTCGCTGAGTGGATGCAGACGATGAACCAGCGCCTCTGCGGCGTGATGAAAGCGGGACGCTTCATCGCCATCAATGCCATGCTCGTCTGTCCTAAAAAGCGCCGCGTATGGCTCTGCTGCGCCGGTCTTCCGGGAGCTCGTGTTTACGATGGCACGGACTGGAAGGAGGTCCCTGCTCCAGGCAATGCCCCCCTCGGCATCACGTGCGCCGCCCGCTATGAGGCCATGTCTCTCCCCTTCAGCACCGGCCGTCAGTGGATGCTCTACACAGACGGCATCCTCGAGGTGCAAAACAGCGCCGGAGAATACTTTGAAGACAAAGCCTTCGCGGAGGTCATGCAGCACTCCGGCGGCAATGGCGACTTCCTCCGCCATCTCGTCTCACAATGGCAGTCCTTTGCCCGTGGTTCCGTCTATCAGGATGACGCCACCGTCCTCACTCTCACAGACCACTCCGCGCCGCCACCTGCAGAGATCGCCCTCACATGCCACCCGGACACGCTTCGCCTCGTGCGCGAATTCATCGAGACTTGGTGCGCCTACCATGGCCTGCCCGATGAATTCACCGGCCTCCTCGTCCTGGGCTGCGATGAAGTGATGAGCAACATCTGCAAATACGCCTACTGCTCCACCAGCACCGGGCGCGCAGCCACCTGCCGCATCGCCACAGATCAGCAGGCCGTTCGCATCCTCATCGAGCACTACGGCGCAGGCATCACCAATGAGGATTTCCAGAAGCTCCTTGCCCCGCCCAGCATCGACTGCCGCATCGGCGGCCTGGGCCTGCATGTCATCAGCGAGATCTTTGACTCCATCGACTTCCGCCGGGAAGACGGCAGGTCCGTGATTGAGCTGGTCAAGGCACCATAGCCATCCGCATAGTCTGCATTCACGATACGACCATGCACTGCAGAGTCGGCATCGGAGCTTTTGTGATCACTCCGGGCATCAGGTGTTTTTTCAAAGGGGCTGGGCCGGCTATGCCATCCCTCGCCTTGACCACGGGTCAGAACACCGCCATGCAGTGCCTCACTGATCATGGCCAAAATCCGCATCAAATCCGCCGGCAAAATCATCGCATGGATCATGCGCGCCATCGGCATGACTCTGCGCTGGGAGGTGCGTGATGACGCAGGCGTCTTTGATTCCTCCCGCAAGGGCTGGATCTGGTCCTTTTGGCACAATCGCATGTTCCTCATCCCCTGGCTGCACCACGAATGGTTCGCCAATGTCCCCGGAACCATCCTCACCAGCCCCAGCGGCGACGGCCAGATCATCGCTGATGTGTGCGAGAGCTTCGGCATCGAGGCCGAGCGCGGCTCCAGCTCCAAGCCCGAGAAAGGCATGAGCGCTCTCATCGCCCTCGCCGCCAAGGCACGCGAAGGCTACGAGATCGGCATCACCCCCGACGGCCCGCGCGGCCCGCTGCATCGCGTGCAGCCCGGCATCGTCAAGCTCGCCCAGCTCACCGGCGTTCCCATCATCCCCGTGCACCTGCACTACAGCCAAGCCATTCAGTTCAGGACCTGGGACGAGTTCCTCCTGCCTCTCCCCTTTTCCAAAGTCACCCTCGTCTTCGACAAACCCCACCACATCCCGCGCCGCATGTCCGAGGAGGAGTTTGAGCAGAAGCGTCTGGCATTGGAAGAAGTGATGCGTGACGGTGCAGCCTCACGGTGATGCTCCTCGCCTTCTACAAACCCTTCGACGTCCTCTCCCAGTTCACCCAGGAGCATCCATCGCATCACACACTCGCGGAGTTCGGCTTTCCTCCGGACGTCTATGCCATCGGCCGTCTGGATCGTGATTCCGAAGGCCTCCTCCTGCTCAGCGACGAGGCCCGCTGGAATGACCGCCTTCTCAATCCCCGCCATGCCCACCCCCGCAGCTACCACGCCCAGGTGGATGGCCAGATCACCGAAGAGGCGCTGAGAAAACTCCGCTCCGGGGTCGATTTGAAAGAATTCCGCTCCCTTCCCTGCAAAGCCAGGCACCTAGACCCCGAGCCCGCTCACCCGCTGCGGAATCCCCCCATACGCTACCGCAAAAACATCCCCACCTCCTGGGTCGAACTCACCCTCACCGAAGGCAAAAACCGCCAGGTCCGCCGCATGACCGCCGCCGTCGGCTTCCCCACCCTCCGCCTCATCCGCGTCTCCATCGGCTCCCTCAAACTGTCCGATTTGGGCCTGAGCGCAGGCCATTGGCGCGAATTGACCTCCGAAGAACAGCATCGAGTCCTCCCCACCTCAAAGCACGCTTAAACGCGTTGCAGCCCTTAAGAAATCGAAAATCAAAAATCGATTGCTCGACAATCGTCAATCCTCCGGGCCTAGGCGCGACGTGGACGATTGAATGGACCATCGATTTTTGATTTTTGAAGTTTCCCGCCTCCCCCCTGTCCTCCGGAAACAACCGCCACAACTGCCAACTCCCCTCCGCCGCCCCAAATCCCTCCTTGCACACCTGCCCTGCCATGCCATTTTCCGCGCCCTTTCCCCACCCCTCAGCATGGCCCTCATCGTCCAGAAATACGGCGGCACCTCCGTCGGCACCCCCGAGCGAATCCGCAATTGCGCACGCCGCATTCTGGAGACCCAGCGCGCAGGCAATCAGGTCGTCGCCGTTGTCTCCGCCATGTCCGGCGTCACGGACAATCTGATCAAGCTGGCCAAGGAAGTCTCCCCCGAGCGCGACCCCATCGAGCGTGAAATGGACGTGCTCCTCGCCACTGGTGAGCAGACCACCATCGCCCTCACCGCCATGGCCATCAATGCCCTCGGCGGCAAGGCCGTCTCCCTCACGGGCGCACAGGCAGGCATCTCCACTGACCGCGTGCACACCAAGGCCCGCATCGTCAACATCACCCCGGACGCCGTGAAGCAGATGCTCGACGAGGGCAACATCGTCATGCTCGCCGGATTCCAGGGCGAGACCGCCAGCGGCGAAATCACCACCCTGGGCCGTGGCGGCAGCGACCTCACAGCCATCGCCATGGCCGCCGCCATCAAGGCAGACCTCTGCCAGATCTACACCGACGTGGACGGCGTTTACACCTGCGATCCCCGCGTGGTCAAGACCGCCCAGAAAATCCAGGAAATCAGTTACGAGGAGATGCTCGAAATGGCCTCCTCCGGCTCCAAGGTGATGCAGAGCCGCAGCGTCGAGTTTGCCAACAAATTTGGTGTGCGCTTCGAAGTGCGCAACAGCATGAACAACAACCCCGGTACCATCGTGAAAGAAGAAACCCCCGGCATGGAGTCTGTCGTCGTCCGCGGCGTCAGCCTTGAGCGCAATCAGGCCAAAGTCACCATCGACGACGTCGCAGACCGTCCCGGCATCAGCGCCGCCATCTTTGGCGCCATCGCCTCGGCCAATGTCACGATCGACATGATCGTCCAGAACGTCAGCTTTGACGGCATCACCGACATCTCCTTCACCCTCAGTGGCGCCGACCTCGCCAAGGCCGAGACCGTCCTCAATGCCGTTCTGCCCACCCTCGGAGACAAGGCCAAGCTTCGCACCCAGAGCAGCATCGCCAAGGTCAGCGTTGTCGGCATCGGCATGCGCAGCCACAGCGGCGTCGCCGCCAAGATGTTCAAGGCCCTCGCAGACGCCAAGATCAACATCCAGATGATCTCCACCAGCGAGATCAAGACCGCCGTCATCGTTGACGAAGCCGAAGTCGAAAACGCCGCCCGCGTCGTCCACACCGCCTTCGGCCTCGACGCCTGAAAATCATAAGTGATGCAGGCACTCCTGCCTGCAATCCAAGCGTCCCATCTTGCCCAAGATGGGACGCTTTTTTCTATCTCTGGCAATGAGCATTCCTCCCAACCAGTTGCCGCAGTCCTCATCTGGGCACACACCACTGCCACGTGACCGCAAGGCTGGATGCGCACGCGGCTCTCTAGGCTGCGGGTGCCTCGTCCCTGTGGTTCTCCTATTCATGGCTTTGCTGTCTGGTGAGCCAGACAGCCTCATGATCTGGCCGCTGCTGACAGCTGTGGACGCTCTGGTTGGAGGCATTCTTGGAGCCCTGTTTGCTCCTGTTTCAAAGAAGAATCAGCCCCCCATAAGGAGACGCTGACCTGGTCACTGTTCGCCACGCACCACCAGGCGAACAACTGGCCCCGGCCATCATCCAAAAACACAAAACCCCGGCCCGCACTCACATGCGAAACCGGGGTAATGAAAAAACACCGACGCGTCAGACTACGCGCTGCGCTTCAGGTAATACTGCTGATACACGTTTTCGTTCAGCTTCAGCTTGGAGCGCAGGCTGTCCTGCCTGCAATCCGCGTCGTCCTCGATACTATCGCTCGAACTGGGTAAAAAGGGTGGAGTTGCCAAAACTGGCTGCACATATGTAGGGTGGGTGTGGCGACAGCCCGCCCGTTTCTCAGCACTTGGCAAACACGTCCCCCACTCAGAGCCCGCACTACTTGCTCATCAGCACTAATCCAGGACCACGTCACCCCCCTGCGCGATCGCATTGATCTGCCCCCTTCACTTGGCAGGCTTTGTCCCCGGTTCCACTTTGGGCTTCCATTCCCGCGCCAATCGTTGCGCTTCCGCAATCTGCCCGGGCGTGAGGGTGAGTTCCAGCGCTTCCTGACTGCTCTTCGCCTTATCCATTCCCTGAGCTGCGGCAAAGCTGACCCACTTGTAAGCCTCCAACGGGTTCCGGGCGATGCCCCGGCCTTGGGCATAGCAGAGGGCGAGCTGGTACTGCGCATCCGCAAAGCCGCGCTCCGCCGCTTTGCGGTACCACTTCACCGCCTCGGCTTCGTCGTTTTTCACACCTCTGCCTTCGGCATACATCACTCCGAGATTGAACTGTGCTCGGGCAAAGCCCTGCTCAGCTGCCTTGTAGTACCACTTCGCCGCCGCAGTTTCGTCTTTGGCCACACCTTTGCCTGATGCATACAACTGGCCAAGGTTGTTCTGCGCCTCAGCATCGCCCTCTTCCGCTGTCTTGCGCACCCACTTCGCCACCGCGTTGTCATCCTTGCCACCTTCTTTGACTGCCATGCTATTGCTTGCGACAAACACCCGGTCGGAATTGCCTTGCTCAGCCGCCTTGCGGCGCCACTTCGCTGCTTCTGCTTTATCTTTGGCCACACCTAGGCCTGCGGCATACATGTCGCCAAGATAGTTCTGCGCCTTCGCATGCCCCTGCTCCGCCGCCTTGCGATACCACTTCACCGCTTCGGCTTCGTCTTTCGCCACACCGGTACCGGTATCATACATCCAGCCGAGATTGAACTGCGCCTTGGCATTGCCCTGCTCAGCAGCCTTGCGATACCACTTCGCTGCTTCGGTTTCATCTTTCGCCACACGCTTGCCTGCGGAATACATCCCGCCGAGATTGAACTGCGCCTTGACATCGCCCTGTTCCGCCGCCTTGCGGTACCACTTCACCGCTTCGGCCGCGTCTTTTGCCACACCTGTGCCGATGTCATGCATCCAGCCGAGATTGAACTGCGCTTCTGCATCGCCTTGATCTGCGGCCTTGCGCAGCCATTTCAGCCCTTCGGCATCATCTTTGGCTATGCCTTCCCCGTTGAAATACATCCTGCTGAGAGCGGTCTGCGCCTCAGCATCCCCCTGCTCCGCAGCCTCGCGAAATCCCTTGTCGGCCCTGCGATACCACTTAACCGCTTCGGCCGCGTCTTTCGCCACACCGCTGCCGTGGGCATGCATCCAGCCAAGATTGTACTGCGCCTTGGCATAGCCTTGTTCCGCCGCCTTGCGATACCACTTCACCGCTTCAGCTTCATCTTTCGCCACACCGCTGCCGTGGTCATGCATCCAGCCAAGATTGTACTGCGCCTTGGCATTGCCTTGTTCCGCCGCCTTGCGGTACCACTTCGCCGCTTCCGCCTGATTTTTCGGCACACCTGTTCCTGCAAAATAGATGTCGCCGAGATTGCTCTGTGCCCAGTCACTCCCCTGCACCGCCGCCTTGCGGTACCACTTCACTGCTTCAGCTTCATCTTTCGCCACCCCTCTGCCCTGGGAATACATCCGCCCGAGGTTGTACTGCGCCGCAACCTCGCCCTGCTCCGCCGCCTTGCGATACCACTTCACCGCTTCGGCCTCGTTTTTTTTCACACCTTTGCCTTCGGCATACATCACGCCGAGACCTCTCTGTGCAATAGCATTGCCCTGCTCCGCCGCTTTGCGCATCCACAGTGCCGCTTCGGCCAAATCTTTTGTCACATCGGTGCCTGCGGCATACATCAGGCTGAGATTGTACTGCGCCGGAACTTCACCCTGTTCCGCCGCCTTGCGGTACCACTTCGCCGCTTCGCCCAAGTTTTTCGCCACCCCCATTCCTCCGGCATACATCTCGCCAAGGCCGAACTGCCCCCTCGCATCGCCCTTCTCCGCTCCCTTGCGGAACCACCTCGCCGCTTCGGCCTCGTCTTTTGCCACTCCTCTGCCCTTGAAGTAGGCGACACCGAGATTGGTGTGTGCGCTGGGATAACCCTGCTCCACCGCCTTGCGCAGCCACCTCACGGATTCAGCTTCGTCTTTTGCCACACCGAGGCCGTCAAAATACATCACGCCGAGATGATCCTGCGCTTTGGCATCTCCCTTCTCCGCCGCCATGCGGTACCACTTCGCCGCTTCGGCCAGATCTTTTGGCACACCTGTTCCTGCAAAATAGATGTCGCCAAGATTGCTCTGCGCATCCACATCGCCCTGTTCAGCCGCCTTGAGGTACCATCTCACCGCCGCCATTCCGTCTTTGGGCACACCTCCGCCTTCGGTTTTCTCCCCACCGGGCTCGCTCTGCGCTCGGGCATCTTCCTTCCCAGCCTTGGTTCGCGCTCCATCCGGACTTTGGGCCAGGACGGATGCACCGCTCCAGATCAGGCACGCCGCCAGCGCGAAAACGCGAATTTTCATGCGCCCATTGTCTGCAGGATTGAAAGCTTTATCAAGGCCGAGTTGAATGTCAGACCTAGGCTTATAACCTAACAAATGAAAACTGTCATACCCTGACCACGCCCGTCCAATTTCCGATTCTCGGTTTAAAATCGTTCAGCGTCCCATCCCCCACCCAAAAACACAAAACCCCGGCCCGCGCTCACGCACGAAACCGGGGTAATGAAAAAACACCGACGCGTCAGACTACGCGCTGCGCTTCAGGTAGTACTGCTGATACACGTTTTCGTTCAGCTTCAGCTTGGAGCGCAGGCTGTCCAGAGCGGCAGGAGCGCCGGTAAACTGGATGTTGATGAAGTGGCCGGCCTCAACGTGGCGGGGGTTGAAGGGGAACTTGCGTTTGCCCATGTTGTCGATCTGCTCAAGCTTCAGGCCGGACTTTTCCATGTCCTTGCTGATGGTGCTGACGAGGGAGTCAACGGTTTCTTCTTTGCCTTTGGTGTCGAGCACGATCAGTGCTTCGTATTTGCGGTTCATAGGTGGTGTGGTTTCGGGGTTTAAGATTCGGTTTGTCGGTTGAAGACATTCATGGCGGCTTCCAGCCCACTATCAACAGCAGAAAGCACGGCGTCTGCGGCGCGCTGGATGACAGTTTGTAGTTCGGCCTGCTCACCCGTGTGGAATTTGCCCAGCACGTGTCCCACCATGCGTTCGCCAGCAGGACGACCGTCCGCCGGGGAGATGCCCACCTTCAGGCGGGGAAACTCCTGCGTGCCCAGGGAGGAGATCAAGGAGCGGATGCCGTTGTGCCCGGCAGCGGAGCCATTCGTGCGGAAGCGCAGGCGGCCCAGCGGCAGATCCACATCGTCGTAAACGACCAGCGTCTGTTCCGGACGGGCTTTGTAAAAATGCCCGACAGCTTGCACGGAACGACCGCTGTCGTTCATAAACGTCAGCGGCTTGAGCAGATAGCCTCCGGTGAATTTCGCCACCATGCCTGACCAGCGCTTTTCCTCGCGGAAAGCAGCTCCCAGGCGTCGTGCGATTTCGTCCAGCACCATAAATCCGATGTTGTGGCGGGTGTCTCGGTAGTTTTCTCCGGGATTGCCGAGGCCGACAATGAGTCGCGGCACGTTTATGCCGCTGCTCTTTGTGTCCGCGCCGGAAGCCACATCGTGGAAAGGGTGCGGAGATTACTTCTTGGCGGCAGGCTTCGCAGCGGCGGCAGCAGGTGCGGCGGCGGCCTTGCCAGCGGCGGCAGGAGCAGCAGCGGCTGCGGCGGCAGGCTCGGGTTCGGCCTCCACTTTCGGCTCTTCGCACATCACGATGACCACATCGCCACCCAGACGGGAGGTGACACCGGCAGGGAAGCTGATTTCACTGACGTGAATGCCCTGGCCGACTTCGAGATTGGAGACGTCGATCTGGATGCTCTCAGGAAGATCCTTCGGCAGGCAGCGGACTTCGATTTCGTGATGGATGGCTTCCACCATGCCGCCCTGCTTCTGGCCCTTGGCCTCACCCACGATGGTGACAGGCACATTGGCGTGAATTTCTTCGTCAGCCGCCACAGCGTGGAAATCAATGTGAAGAATACCACCGCGCAGGTAGTCGTGCTGCACTTCCTGCACCAGCGCCAGCTGTTCGCCACCGGCAATCTTCAGAGAGACAAGAATGTTGTCGGAAGCGCTGCCTTCGAGGAGCTTGGAAAAGGTCTTGCCGTGCACCTGGATGTTGGAAGCCGTTACCTTGCGACCATAGAGGGCAGCCGGGATGTTGCCTGCTTTGCGCATGCGTTTGACGGCGCCGGTACCGGACTGGGTGCGGACTTCTGCCTGGAGATCGAGAATTTTAGCCATGGTCGTGATTCCTCAATGGGAGGAGGTTTAAGTTTTGGAAAAAGGGCGCGGAGAATACACGCCTATCCTCGCGTGTCAAACAGGGATGTGACAGACTCATTCCCATGAATGCGGGCAATGGCCTGCGCCAGGAGGGGGGAAATGTCCAAAGCGGTCACTTTTTCCCCGGTGGCCTGGGGGGTGGAATTCGTGGCCAGAAGCTCCACAATGGGGGATTTCAAGATGCGGTTGCGCCCCTTTTCCCCCAGCACAGCGTGGGAGACACCGGCGTAAATTTTCTTGGCTCCGTGCTTCAGCAGCAGGTCGGAGGCTGCGGTCAGGGTGCCGGCGGTCTCGGTCAGATCGTCCACCAGCAGCACATTTTTGCCCGCCACGTCACCGATCACGCTGTGCGCCTCCACTTCCTCGGCGCTCACGCGGTTTTTGGCCACGATCGCCATCGGCGCGCCCAGCGCCTTGGCAAAAGCGTGCGTCATTTTGATGCCTCCCACGTCCGGAGACACCACCACCAGGTCATTGATGCCGCGCTCGCGGATGGCCTTCATCAGCACTGGCGCTGCGTAGAGATGATCCACAGGAATGTCAAAGAAGCCCTGAATCTGCCCGGCGTGCAGGTCCACCGTCAGCACGCGGTTCACACCGGCCGCCACCAGCAGGTTGGCCACCAGCTTCGCGGTGATCGGCACGCGTGGGCGGTCTTTGCGGTCCTGGCGGGCATAGCCAAAGAAGGGCAGCACCGCCGTGATGCGTGAGGCGCTGGCACGGCGCACGGCGTCCACCATGATCAGCAGTTCCATCAGGTTCTGGTTCGTCGGCGGGCAGGTGGGCTGCACGATGAAGACATCTCCACCACGAATGTTTTCATGGATCTGCACAAAAGTCTCGCCGTCCGGGAAAGTGGTCAGCTCGGCTGCGCAAAGATCAATGTTCAGGTTTTTGGCAATCGACTGCGCCAGCGTCGGGTGCGCGGAGCCGCTCAGGATCTTCAGGCTTTCATTCATGGGGCGCGGAGTTAGGCGAGCCTGTCACAGAAATCAACCCATCGCGTCATTCTCTGTCTCAATGCTTGTGCTGCGCGGCAAGTTCCCGTACGACTGGTGGTAATTCTGCTAATTTAAAAGGCACTCCTACCTAGCGCAGTCATGAGTGATTCCCCCATCCCATCCCCTCCGCCGCGGACCACCGGCGGCAGCTGGCGCTGGGAGCCCCCCTCTCCGGAGGCGCTGCAGGAGATGCTGCCCCAGTATGAGGTTCACATGCTCGTCGGCCGTGGCGGCATGGGGGCGGTCTACAAAGGCACACAGCTCAGCTTGGACCGCGCCGTGGCCATCAAGCTCCTCCCCCCGGCGGTCGAGCAGCAGGATCAGGCCTTCGCCGAACGCTTCAAAAACGAAGCCCGCCTCATGGGCCGCATGAGCCACCCCGCCATCGTAGGCGTTTACGACTTTGGCAGCACAGCGGACGGCCAGCTCTATTTTGTGATGGAGTATGTCGATGGCACTGACGTCCAGCACATGATCGCCCGCGAGGGCCGTCTGCCGCCAGAGCACGCCCTGGCCATCACCGCCCATCTTTGCGATGCCCTCGGCTACGCCCACAAGCAGGGCATCGTCCACCGCGACATCAAGCCCTCCAACGTGCTCATCGACGTCGAGGGCCGCGTCAAGGTGGCTGACTTCGGCCTGGCCAAGCTCTCTGGCAAAGCGCACCACTCCAGCCTCACCCAGACCGGCATGGCCATGGGCACCCCCGACTACGTGGCCCCGGAGGCGCTCATGTACGGCTCTGACGTGGACGGTCGTGCGGACATCTATGCCGTGGGTGTCATGCTCTACCAGATGCTCACCGGAGACATCCCACGGGGCATGTTCAAGATGCCCTCGCAGAAGTTCCAGAGCATCGACCCACGCTTCGACGCCATCGTGCGCCGCGCTCTGGAGCATGACCGCGAGGAGCGCTACCAGAGCAGCCACGAATTGCGCATCGCACTGGATGTGATTTTGACCACCCCCTATGCAGAGTCAGGCCGGGAATCCAGCGCTGTCCTGCCCAGGCAGCAGCCGCAAAAGCCCGGCCGCACCGTGGTCCCCTCCGCACGCAATCCAGGCTCCACATCCCAGCAGAACACTGTCGCCGCACCCAAGCCCCAGCCACACCAGCCGCCGCCACCCACACCGGCATCGGGCTCCACGATGCCTTACGTCATCGGCGCGCTGCTCATTCTTGGCCTAGGCGGCTGGTTCATCGCCAATCAGCCGAAAACCACTCCCACACAACAGCCGCAGCCAGTCAGCGAAGCCCCCTCCATTCTGGCTCCATCCGTCACTCCTGACCAGAAAACCACTCCCAAACCGCAGCCTGCGACTCCTCCGCAGAATAAACCATCTCCGGCCCCTGCTCCGCCGTCGGCCAAACCCACACCTCAGACGCCCTCCATCGCCAGCGCCCCGTCCGTGCCGATGACGCCACCCACCACACCGGCCAAAGCTCCCACCGCCCCAACCTCCCCGCCTGTCGTGCCTGCGGAGCCCCCGGAAACCACCGCCCAGCGCCTTTCCCAGCTGGAATCCCAGTTTCAGGCCGCTTTTGAGCGCGAGGTGAACGCCCCCTATAACGACCAGATAACCACACTCGGCGCTGGTTACATCACCGCGCTGGACCGTGCGCTGCTGGATGCCACCAAGGCTGGCCGCTTGGATGAGGCCTTGGCCGTGCGCGAAGAAAAGCAGCGCTTCACCACCCACAAGTTCATGCCGTCCATCGACCCCTCCAGCCTGCACCAGACGGTGGTGAAACTGCGCAATACCTATCGCTCCACAGAGAAAAGATACACCCGCCAGAGAGATGCCGGCTCTCTCCCTCTCTATGATCGCTACATGGAGGTGCTGGCAGCCTTGGAAAAGGAGATCATGGCCAAAGGACGCAGCGCCGAAGCCGCCATCGTGCGCAACAAACGCGAAGATGTCTCCGCCCGCCGCAGGCAGCGCGCAGCCAAGGCATCTCTCTAGCTTTGTGGTCGTCAGACAGCCTGCGTCAAAAAACCTGCCACACACTCCGGCAGTGGCGTATCCTAGTTTCTTCTCATCATGCCTTGGTTTCATCTTCTCATCGCCGGACTGCTCGAAGTCGCCTGGGCCGTAGGCCTCAAGCAGACCGAGGGCTGGACCCGCCTCTGGCCCAGCCTCATCACCATCGTGTTGATGATTGCCAGCTTCTTCTTTCTCTCCCTGGCCCTGCGCACGCTCCCCATCGGCACCGCCTATGCAGTCTGGACGGGCATCGGCGCAGTCGGCACCGCCTTGATCGGTCTCTTCATCTTCCATGAGCCCCGCACCACCGCTCGGATCGTATGCATCCTGCTCATCGTCTCCGGCGTCGTCGGCCTCAAACTCGCCGCCACCCCGCCCGCCTGATCCAGCATTCTGGATTCGTCATTCGGATTTACTCATTCGTCATTTCCCGCCCCGCCTCTTCCATCTCTCCTTTGACAACCCTCCCCCCCACCTCTTCATTCCCTGCCATGATCCCCAGCTCCTCCTCCGATTTTCCCTCCGTAATTGCTCCTCAGTCCAGCTACATGGTCCCCACCGTCATCGAGTCCGAAGGCCGTGGCGAACGCGCCTATGACATCTACTCCCGCCTCCTGAAGGATCGCATCATCTTCCTCGGCGGCGAAGTGAACGACACGATGGCCTCCATCATCATCGCCCAGCTCCTCTTCCTCCAGATGCAGGACCCGAAGAAAGACATCAACATCTACGTCAACAGCCCCGGCGGCAGCGTCACCGCAGGCCTCGCCATCTATGACACCATGCAGTTCCTCACCTGTGATGTCTGCACCTACAGCATCGGCCTCGTCGCCTCCATGGGCGCTGTCCTCCTCGCCGCAGGCACCAAGGGCAAGCGCTACGCCCTGCCCAATTCCGACATCATGATCCACCAGGTCTCCGGTGGCGCACGCGGCACCGCCAGCGATGTCGAGCGCACCGTCGAGTACATGTTCGGCCTCAAGAAGCGCCTCAACCGCATCCTTGCTCACCACACCGGCAAGTCCGTCGAGCAGATCGAGCGCGACGCCGACCGCGACAACTACATGTCCGCCGCCCAGGCCGCTGAATACGGCCTCGTGGACAAGGTCCTCGTCGGCAAGAAAGACCTCCCCACCGAGGCCAAATAATCCACTCCCTGCAAAAGGGCGGGACTCATCCTCCCGCCCTTTTTTGTGCCCACACGCATGCCGTAGGACGAGTGTGGCGATAGCCCGCCCGTCTTCAAGCGTATGGCAAACACACATCATATCTCAATACTCCACCACTCTGGAAACAACCGTCAACGATCGTCAACCACTGTAAACAATCGTCAACTTCTGCCCTCATGAAATTCGGCTTCGTCACCGCCATCCTCCCCGAACTCTCCTTCGACAACGTCCTCAACTTCGCCCGTCACGAAGGCTTCTCCACAGTCGAGGTCATGTGCTGGCCCGTCGGCAAAGCCGAGCGCAAATACGCCGGCGTCACCCATGTGGACGTCACCTCGCTCACCAAGACCAAGGCCCAGGAAATCCTCGGCCACTGCGACGATCAGGGCGTCAGCATCAGCGCCCTCGGCTACTACCCCAACATGCTCGACCCCGACGCCGAAGTCTCCCGCTCCGCCGTCGCCCATTTCAAAAAAGTCATCGCCGCCGCCCCCAAGCTCGGCGTCGGCCTCGTCACCGGCTTCGTCGGTCGCGACTGGACCAAGACCGTCGATGAAAACTGGCCACGCTTCCTCAAAATCTGGAAGCCCATCATCCAGTATGCCGAAGACCACGGCGTCAAAATCGCCATCGAAAACTGCCCCATGTCCTTCACACGTGATGAATGGCCCGCCGGCAAAAACCTCATGACCACCCCGGCCATCTGGCGCCGCGCTTTCCACGATCTCGACTCCGACTCCTTCGGCCTCAATTACGACCCCTCCCACTTCATCCTCCAGGACATGGATCCCCTCAGCCCCCTCGCTGAGTTCAAATCCCGCCTCTTCCACGTCCACGCCAAAGACGTGCAAATCAATCGCGCCGCCCTCAACGAAGTCGGCCGCTTCGACTTCCCCCTGAAGTGGCATCAGCCCCGCATCCCCGGCTACGGCGACATCAACTGGCCCTCCTTCATGGCCGAGCTCATGCGCATCGGCTACACCGGCCCCCTCTGCATCGAAGTCGAAGACGACACCTTCGGCAAAACCCTCGACGGCCGCATGCGCGCCATCAAAGTCGCCCGCAACATCCTCGCCCCCTACTTCGGCTAATCGCCACCTCGTGTCTGATCGTCCTCGACCCTGTCACTCCGCTTTACCTCAACGCTCCGCGCTGATCTGCTGCTCATTCGATCCTCGTTGAAAGCGCAGTTCTTTTCTCCTCTGCGCATCCTTAATGAGCACCAGGTTGCCCTGATCCCCAAACATCTCGCAAAACACGGCATCCCTCACCGTCGCCCCCTTCAGCCCCTCCGGCATCTCCAGCTCAAAAAACAGCACCACCGCCGGATCCCCGCTCTTCTCACTCTCCTTCTCCATCTCCCGTCCCACCCACGTCATCTTCGCCACCTTCCCTGCTGCGTCCGTCACCACAAAGGTCTGCTTCAGATACGCCAGCACCTGCGCATCAAATTCTGCCGCAGGCGTCTTCTCCATCCGCATCTCCCGCTCGCTCTGCCGGATCAGCGCTGTCTCCAGATCGCTCACAAACACCGTCAGGCTCACCTCCAGCCGCTTCGTCTGCGGATTGTACTCCGCCTCCGCCGTGGAGGTATGCACGGGGTGCGCCAGCGCGCACACCGTCACCAGAAAATAGAATAGGGCCGTCAGGCTGCGCATGTCACAGGAGCCTACTCCTCTCCATGCCCCTGGCAAGCCCTCCCCCCCGGAGACTCCGCCCTCCGCGCTTAGCACTGGCAACCCGCTGGAATTTCGTGTATTAAATCGCGGATGGTAAAACAAACCTCCACCACACAGAGATCCCGGACCGCCGGAGACTCTGCTGACTTCACAGCCCTCGTCATTCCGATGTGAATGTCCATGCCCACAGCCCTAGCCTGATCCACGTCTCCAGCCACGACTGCAAGCCTAATTGGAAGATTCCCCGTCACATCCTCACCTCCTCCAGCCAGCCCACCACTCCCCTCCCATGAGACTCATCGGCTTCCTGCTCATCTCGCTCCTGGTCATCCTCATCCTCACAAACCCCAACGAGGCCGAGTTCCGCACTTACATGCAAAACAAGTACGGCATCGCCGGCTCCTTGAGTCTCAAAGTGGCCTCCATCTTCTCCGCCGGCACCAATTCAGGCATCTCCCGCGACAATTACTTGGTCTTCAGCCGCTACTACATCGGCGGAGACGGCATCCTTCCCCGCACCGATCTCGCTTGGGGTGTCGCTGGCAAGTTCTTCGACATCCAGGAGCACGACAGAAGATAACCGCCCCCCTACTGCAGCCGGTCCATTCCCGCTACGGCTCGGATCCCTCCTCTTCCGCCGCCACTTCCTCCACCTTCGGCAGTTCCACCGTCACCGTCAGCTCCCAGGCACGCTCCTTGATCACCCACACCACCCCCGCCAGCACCAGCAGCGCCACGCAGACCAGATGAAACATGCAGCCGCCCAGGCAGCCGTTTCCCTGAAACGAACCGCGATAAGTGCGCATATCTCTTCTGTCCATGTAGCCCATTCTTCCCACCCTGCTCCATCTTGGATTGGACAGCTAGCAATTGTCGCCGATTTTTAGCCCGTCTTTCACCGATCCCCCCACCCAAAACTTCCCGACTCTCCTATGTCACGACGCGCACAATCCGGGGTAAGCCCCACCCACTGGCTGGGATTGATCGCCATCATCGCCTTTGTCGGCGGTGGCGGCTTCTTGCTCATGCACCGCACCACCGACCCCATGACCGGCGTCACCGAGCTCGATACCGGTGAGTTCATGGAAAACGCCACCGCCCTCAGCGGCAATGAATACAAAGTCGAGGGAGTCGTCGATGACCGCCTCGACAACTGGCGCAGCTCTGACGGCCGCCTCTTCAGCGTTCAGGTCAGCGACAGTTCCGGCAGCACCTTCCTTCCAGTCTGGGTCCCGCCAGATTACAAAGGTCCCAATATCCAGCGCGGGCAGCGCTACATCGTCAAAGTACACGTCCTGGAGACCGGCGTGCTCGAAGTCATCGAACTCCACAAAGTCTGAGCCTCCCCATCGTCATGAAGCGCCTCCTCCCCTTCCTCGTCTTCGCTGCTCTGGCCCCCGTCAGCGCTCAGGTGCTCCCGGGCGCTCCCGGCACCGGTGCACCACCCGCCGCCACCACCACCACGTCAAACAACAATTACAACATGGTCCCCGGCTCTGCCTCAGATCGGCAGACCGACACCCAGACCGCTCTGGGCAACATGCCCATGGCAGATCCCGGCTCCGAAAACGTCTCGTTCAACGGCAAGCTCTGGAACGTCACCAACAACCGCCTCATGCGCTCACGGTTTGAGACCTATCTCACCACCCCCGAGGCCAGCGGCCCGGAGGATCAGGCCTACCGCGACATCATGGCCCAGATCATGGAGCTCCTCTCCCCCAATCACAAACAGGCTCCGGACCCTGTCACCAAGGTGCAGCTGCGTGGGCCGGAGGTCATGAAAGCCTTCGCTCTTCTCCCTGAGGCCAGCACCGCAAAAATCGACGGCGGCCTCTGCAATGCCCTGGCCAATGCCGTCTGGGATGTCTGGACTTCCCAGAAGCGTGTCCACGAGCGCAAGCTGGCGAACGAGGAGATGATGAAACGCCGCAAGCAGCTCGAATGGAACGCTGAGCTGGGCATGAACAGCGCCCCGCTGGGAAAGACCGGCTCCGCCCCCGTCAAAAGCACCCAGTCCAGCAACCAGCAGAACCAGGGCCAGAACAACAGCGCCACCGTCGGCCGCACCTCCGGCTACATCAAAGGCATCGCCGAGATCGAAGCCCGCACCAAGCTCAACGAGACCGCCATGGGCCTCTCGGAGATCACCAGCAAGACCCAGTTCCAGGCCATGATCATCCAGATGTTCCTCCAGCGCCGCTTCGAGCACGCCGTCATCGCCTGCCGTTTCTACCCCAATCTCTTCCGCGATGGAGAAAGCATCCTGCAGCTGGATAAAAACAGCGACGTCCAGAAAATCCTCTCCAGCAGCTTCGGTGTCCCCCCCACCGTCAGCATGATCGACGGCCTCTCCCTCGAGGCCATGCGCAGTGTCGATGAATCTCTCGTCTCCTTTGAAAACCTCGTCGCACGCCGGGATCTCGACAGCGCCGGCAACCGCCTGCTGGAGGCCTACGGCATCGGCGAATACCTCCCCCGCGTCCGCCGCCTGCCAATGACCGAAAAGGCCCGCGTGCTCGACTTCGTCCGCAAGAAAAACAAGCTCCTCTCCTTCCTCGAGATGAAGGACTACGCCAGCGCCGAGACCGTGGTGATGGAGCTCCGCTCCGCCTCAGAGGACTTCGAATACGCCAAGCCTCTGGCCGCCATCCAGACCGCCAAGACCATGAGCAATCTCCACGTCAACAACGCCAATGCGGCCATGGGCAGCAAGGACGCCAAAACCGTCGAGGCAGAGATGAAGGCCGCCGCAGAAATCTGGCCCACCAATCCCCGCGTCACCCAGCTCAGCGAGCATATGATGCAGTCCACCGACATGAAGTCCCAGGCCCTCATGGAGTTCGACCGCCTCCTCAGCCAGCGCAACTACCGCCAGATCTTCGAAAACCAGGCCCCCTTCATCGCCGCCGTTGCAGACGACCTCACCCGCAAGCAGCAGCTCGAAAAAGTCCTCAAAGACATGGGCAAGCTCGAGCTCATCCTCGGCGGCGCCAGGGAGCTCTCCTCCAGCAGCCCTCCTGCAGCCTGGGAGAAAGTGGAAAAGGAATCCAAAAACTACCCCGACGACCCCGTCCTCAGCAAGCTCCGTGCAGACCTCGGCGTCAAGGCCAGCGAGTTCGTCACCGCCATCGAAAACGCCCGCCTGCAGGAGGAAAAGCAGCAGATCGGCTCCTCCCTCGCCTGGTATCTCAAAGCCCGCCGCATGCACCCCATGAGCGAGATGGCCCGCGAAGGCATCAAGCGCATGGTGGACACCATCAAAAACGGCGGCCAGCCGCCCCCCACCAGCCTCGACACCCCGGCCCCCACCTCGGCACTCAACAATTGAGGCCGCTGTTCAATGCCCCATCAGAGCATTTGAACTACCCCGTGGCCAGACCGCATCGCCACAGGCGCCAGCAGAGTGGCCCGCACAACACGCGCTCCCCCCCATAGTGGTCCGCACAGTCCTCTGTGCGGCTCGCCCGCACCCTGATGCACAAGCCATCACCCGCCTCCTCAAACCCCAGCGTTCTGGAGGAGAGGGATCGTCCCGATCCCTCACGCCCCCACATCGTCCAGCGCCCCCGCACATCTCATCCCCCCACGTTGCAAACAGATGTGCGCTCTCTTTACCATAAACACACCGCTATGTCCCAGCCCCAAAGGGGCTGAGGACTCAGCCCAGGGCGCTGCGAGGAACGAGCAAGCCCTGGGTTGGCCCACATCTCCACACCTCCCGCCCCAAAAAGCCCGGCCTCACCGGTACTTCGACAGCCCCTCCAGGTACCGCCTCGCCATCTCCGTCTTCGGCTTCGTAAAAAACTCCGCCGCACTCGAAGACTCCTGCACCTTCCCCGCTGCCAGAAACACCACCCAGTCCGCCACCTTCCGCGCAAAGCTGATCTCGTGCGTCGCCAGGATGATGCTCTGCCCAGCTTCAGCCAGCTCACGGATCACATCCAGCACCTCCCCCGTCATCACCGGATCCAGCGCCGAGGTCGGCTCATCCAGCAGCAGCAGCCGTGGCTTCGGTGCCAGCGCCCGGGCTATCGCCGCGCGCTGCTGCTGGCCTCCTGAAAGCTGGCTCGGCCGCTTGTGCTCATGCCCCTCCAGCCCCAGCCGGTGCAGCAGCTCCAGCGCTCGCTGCGTCGCCTGCGTCTCCGTCATCCCATGCACCTCCTTCAGCGGCAGCGTGATGTTCTGCAACGCCGTCAGGTGCGGAAACAGGTTGTAGCCCTGAAACACAAAACCATTCCCGCGCCTCTCCGCCAGCGCGCCATCCTCATCATGCGGCAGCAGGCGGTCATCCAGGCTCACCTGCCCCGCATCCGGCACCAGCAGGCAGCCCAGCACACGCAGCAGCGTGGACTTTCCCCCACCGGAAGGCCCCAGCAGTGCGATCACACGCGCCTCTCCGCCCGTGGCAAAGGCCGCCCCATCCAGCGCAGCGTGCGCGCCATACCGCTTCGTCACCGCCTGCGCTTCAAGTTTCATACGCAAACCTCCCTTCCAGCCGCCGCGCCACGTACGACAGCGGCAGCGTCACCACCAGATAAGCCACCACCAGCGGCAGACACCCCTCCAGCGGCGCATAGCTCGCCGAGTTCATGATTTTGACCTTCTGCACCAGCTCCTCGATCCCGATCACCGACAGCAATGACGAATCCTTGATCAGAGACACCAGCTGTCCCGTCGTCCCCGGCAGCGCCCGCCGCAGCGCCTGCGGAATGATCACAAAGCGGTACGTCTGCACCCTCCCAAATCCCACCGCTCGCGCTGCTTCCAGCTGAGAGGCGCTGATGCTCTCCACTGCACCGCGAAAAATCTCCGCCAGATACGCCCCCTCAAAACACCCCAGCAGGATGATCCCCGTCACCACCGGCTGCTCAATGCTCAGCGCCTGCGCGATGATGTAATGCCCGATGAGAAGCTGCACCAGCAGCGGCGAGCCCCGCACCAGCTCCACCACCCCGCCGCAGGCCATCCGCACCGGCTCCCACGGCGCCCGTCGCCCCAGCATCAGCACAAACCCAAAGCCAATGCTCACCACCATCGCCACCAGAGAAAGCCCCATCGTCGTCAGCCACCCATGCCCAAACTGGAAGCGATACTTCCACACCCCGCTCCAGTTCCAAGGATACGCCACCGACGCAAACACCCCATAAAAAGCCGCCGACGCCACCACAAACAACCCCGCCGCATAAAGCACACGGCGCGTCTTCGAAACAGAGATGGCAGAAGCAGCAGACAAAGCGCCATCACATACGCCAGCCAGCCCCCCTTTGTCCCACAAATTTTACCCCAGTTCCCCGCCTCCGCAGCAAACACACGCGCCCTCAAGCCCCACCCCAAAGCAAACTTACACCTTTGTTTTTCAATTGCATATCGCACAATTGCCTTACTAAATGCCTGGCATCTTATTTTTTGCTGAAAAGCATGAATGACACTCAAATCGGCTTGCCGGAAATTGATCCGACCAAGCCTTCCTATCGGGTGGTGCAATATTGAGAGGTCTGCCTATGAAATCGACATTAGTTGCCACTTTTGCAGTCAGTTGCGTGTTTTTAATTTTTAGCGCAGATGCAGCGGTCCTAGAAGGTTCGCTGCGCACCATTACACAAAGCAACAGTCGGGAACTATTTTTCCAAGAGGTTGCGAAGGCTGAATCAACTATGACTCCACAAATCATAGTTGACGAAACTGTCTCTTTTCTCCTTTCCAGCAACAACGCTGCTGAAGAAGGGGTAGCCATGCAATTTATCTTGGCCATGAAACGATTTCCTTTTGATGAATTGTGTGATCGTTTCACCAAAAGCAAGACTTCAACAGAGCGTGCTTACACTTTACATTTGCTGGGTCATAGCGCTCCGCATCAGCCCCATGATGATACTCTCAGAAAGCTTGCTTCAACTGTGCTCTATGACAAAGGACCTGGCCTCAGGCGATACGGAGAGGCGCGTGCATATTCCGGTGAAGGGAAGCGCGTGTGCGATGTTGCGTATAACATACTTGTTTCAAAGTTGGGATTGGAGGCGGCTCACCCACTGCTTGAAGTCGACAACTTTGTGCCAATGCAGCGTGATCGGATGATCGAAAAATTGGGTTGCGAGTTGAAGCTGCCTAAACCGCCTTCATGGGATTCACCACATCCAGAACGTGAGTCGCCAGAATCTATTACTCCCAGGGAAGCACCGAAGGCAAGGGTTGAAGCAAAGCCTAGCAAGGAACCGGCTGCATCAACACCGTGGAGCATCATCGTTGTGTTGATCGTAGCGGCAACTTGCTTTCTGTGGTTGCTGCTCAAGCGGCGTTTGTGAGCTGGGAAACGGGCTCAGCGAATAATTGACAAAACGAAATGCTGCCGGACGGGTTCAGCCTGGACATCATCAGCGGCAGCCTTTCGAAAAAAAAAAATGCCAGGCATGAATGGCACTCGGTTAAGCGACGAGACGGTAGCGGTCACGGTGGGGTATTTCGTGGAATTTTTGGCGCGGCTTGGTGAGCAGCTGGAACGTTTTAGGTCGTCGTTTGACGGCCCTGGGCTCGCGCCTCTCAGGTCGCAGAGGGTTCTGCACGCTGGCGATGGCCCCCAGCAGTTCGGCATGCCAGCGAGCTAGTTTGCGTGGCTGGTCATGGCAGGCCGCCGCCTGTGGCAGCCACTGGCGCAGCAGGTCCACTGCGCCTTTGAAACTGATGCGGCCAAGCTCCTGCTGGTGGCTCCTGGCGGCCTGTAAAATCAGGGCGCGAATGGCATTGCAGGCGATGGCGTGCATGAGCAGCTCCTTCTCGATCATCGCGGGGCTTTTGGTGCGCAGCACCTCCATGTGCATGATCGTCTTCACATCGCGGTAAAACAGCTCGATGCTCCAGCGCCGGTGGTAGAGCTCTGCAAGCCGGGCCACCGGGTAGAGCCTGGCATCGTCCAGCGTGGTGGCGATCCACAACCAGCGCGTGCGGAAGCCCTTGCGTTCGACATGCACGCGCACGACGCGGATCTGGAGCTGCCCGCTGAGCTTGTTCCAGGCGCGCTTTCTCCAGGGGCTGTGCTGCGGGCGGCTAAGCGGCTTGTCCCAGGTTTGCAGGCGGTCATTGGGACCAAGCGCCTTGCCCTTGCGCATGTCCTTGCTGCGCATCGGGTGCAGGCGAAACACGGTGTCCACCCCGCGCGCCTTGAGCTCGGCCATCAGGGCGTAGGCGCAGAAGCCTGCGTCGCCCACCAGCACGTCGTCTTTGACCAGCAGGTGGCTCAGCTTGTGCCACAGGCTCAGGTCGTGGCTGCACCATTTGGAGAGGGCATGGCCCAGCCAGCCGCCGGTGGACAGCGAGAACACACCGAGCATCTTGGCCACGGGGAAGCCACAGCCTTTCTTTTGTGCGCGATGCTGCGGCCAGCGCTTCTGGTTGGCAGGTGTGTCGGGCATGGAGAGGCTGGTGCCGTCGATGACCTTGACCTGGCGTCCGCACCACAGCCAGGTGGCGGCGGCGCGCTGGCCGAGGTGGTCGCGCAAGGCCTCGAAAACGGCCTGCAGCAGACGGATGCTCAGGCCGCTGCGTGCCTCACAATAGGAGGAGGTGCCCAGTGCCGGGCGCCGTTTGTTACGCCTGCGTATGATGAGCCAGGCACGCCCTTTGCCGACCACCTCCTGACAGGGCATGGCGGGGTTGATCACCTGGAAGAGGAAGGCCCAGAACAGGGTGATGGGCGGGTAGATGCGTTCACGTCTGGCCTGGGCATCAGGGGCTTTGGCAAAGAAATCGGCGGGCAGCAGGCCACCGAGAAGGGCGGCCAGATCGGGCAGCTCCAGATGACGGAGCTGCTGCAGACCACTGGCGATCCGGCTGGCAGGTGAAGGCTTCGCACGGCCTTGCAGCGTGCGGGGAAAGTGAGGGAGGAAACAGGTGCGAAGAGCCATGCACGTTCAACCCGCAACCCATCGCCGCGTTGTACGAAAACCGAATGATCCAGACCCTTCAAAAATCCACGAAAACCCGCCTTAACCGAGTGCCATTCATGCCTGGCATCTTTTTTTGGTGCCCTGCAGCCGCGTGTCTCCATCCGCTCCGGAGGCAGGCGCTGCGCCCAGCACATAGAACGCGTGCTCCTCCGTGCTCAGGATCGTCTCTGGCAGGGCGTTGGATCTAATCCACCAACTTCACACCGTTCATTCTGAAACGACAGCCAAACTGATGCGCCCACTTGCGAAAGCGCTGACTGACAATGTGATAAGAACGCCAGACACCATTACGCTCGCACGCCCACTCAGCCATGCGCATGTAGTCCACTCCTTCCATGGCATTCATTTCGGATCTGGAATAATCAATGCCACAATTAATATAGCCTTCGTTATCAAAACCGAGCTCTCCACGTTGTCCCACAAGAGGGGAGTTAGTATGGCCAAGGAGAGTACCACGCAGCGGATTGTCAATGCCCAATAGCAAACGGCGCTGGTAGCGTGACCATGGCGCGACGACGGTGCTATCCATCCAATAAAGCCGATTACACGATGGAAGGGGTTTGTCGGGATAGAGTCTCGGATGAAAGCCAGGGGCTGAAGAAACATAAGTGATGGGCCGAAACACTGCCCCCGTGAGACCGGCTTGCTCAAAGCTGTCTTTGAACGCTTGTGAGACCGCCAACTCACACCATAGCAGATTGAGGCAGTGGCTTTTCTTTTTTGCCCATTCAGGTCTCGTAATAACCGTCAAATCATTTTCATCCAATTTTAGGATGATTCCACCATCTCCGCCAGCGTCCATCAGCATGAGCCAGTTGGAGCTGTCCAGTGAATAGTCGGGGCGGGTGCGTTGAATGGGGTAGCTGTTGTGCCATTCAGTTGGACCAGCCATTCCCTGAAACACCGGATTCCATCCAAGCTTTTCGAGTGCCACTACTGCGGATTGCAACTTGGGATCGTCAGCGGTAGCCTCCACATCCATTTCTACTAGCCCCTCAGGGATGAAACTATCCGGCTTATTCCATTGAGGATGAAACATCTTGTACAAACTACGGAACTGTCCAAAGTCTTCAAGCCTTGCCGCAGTTCCCAACCGCAGCGGAGACACTCTGGAGGGGACATATTGGATCGTGAATTTCCACGTTTGATCTGGAGTAATATTCATCAATCTATGTCGTCTGGAATTATGTGTGACATCAAACCTTTTGCCTTCATGACGCTATTGTAAACGGTTTTGAATTTAAGATGCAAACCCATCTTGCCATGTGGACCTAGTGCCATTGTCTCTTATAGCTCTTGCCCGATAGCTCTGCATCTTGACTTCATCTTTCCAAATAGGCTGGCACGTCCCACGCTTTTGGTTGGCGCGTGGGTTCATTTTTCTCGTGAGATCGTCACTTTCAATCTATCAGCTTCACGCCATTCATGACGAAACGGCATCCAAACTTCTTTGCCCATGCACGAAACCGCTGACTGACGATATGTTCGGAACACCAGACTCCATTGTGCTCAACAGTCCATTCAGCTTGGCGCATGAAATCCACTCCATCAAAAGAGGACATGTCAGACCTCCGGTAAGCTATGCCTGGCCCCTGATAGCCTTCGTCGTCAAAACCTGCGCTGCCCGTGTGCCCGACGAGCGGTTCATTCGTCTCCTTGATTTCTGTGCCTACAATATTTTCCACTCCATCTAGCCTTTGAATGCGACGAGGCCATGGACTCCATGGCGCGATTACATTGGTGTCCATCCAATACTGACGTTTGCAGTTAGACACCGGAGGATCATACGTCAGAGGTCGAAAGACTCCACCAACGAGGCCGGCATCTTCGAACGCTTTCTTAAAATCTTCTGTAACGGCAAATGCGTCGAATGTAAGATCCAAGCAATGCCCTGGCCTTCGTGCTTCAACTTTGTCAGCTCTGGCTACGAGCTGACCATCACGGAAAGCAATGATTTCTCCGCCTCGGTTGGCCCTTACACACATGAGCTGTAGCCAGTTCGAACTATCGAGCGGAAATTCAGGCCGTTCACGGCGAACAGGGAAAAACTTGCCCCTTTGCTCGGGAGAAGTAAACGATTGAAATACCGGTTTTAAGCCCACCTCTGCGAGAAGTTCCAGCGCTTCCTGAAGTTCAGGTGCCGAAGAGTCGATCTTAACGTTATGCACCCAATCGGAACTGCCCGCAGATTGAATAAAGCGATGCAAAATACTGTAAAGTCTCCCAAAAAGGTGCCTGTCACGTAAAATGACATGTGAAGCCGCCGTCATTGGAGCGAGCACCTGACCTTCTCTCAAGTGATAAATTTTGATCAACCAGGTTTCACCACTCATGATCGAATATCGGATCGTTAGAATTATTTGACTACCAATTGTCGGGAATAATTGCGGGACTTTTTGCGCGCAACACGCTCTTGGCAATAGACTTGGAAAATATGCCACGAAAATATGCCAGGCATTTAGTTGATTGATTATTCTCAAATTTCATCCATTTTCCGCCCATGAATCCCGTCCAAGCCCCTCATCCCCAGTCGCTCCCGCTTGAGGCGCAGCTGCTCGGTGTGAATGCCAAAACCGGCCTCTATCCTGCCGCGCGGTCCTGGTCCGGCGGGCGCAAGCGCATCCTCGGCAAGGGGCCCTTCGAGTCCTACTGCTACCACGTCATGTCCCGCACCTGTGGCGGCGAGATCTGGTTCGACGACATCGAAAAAGAAGCTCTCCGCCGCATCATCTGGCGCATGGCCGAGTTCTCCGGCATCAAGATCGTCACCTACTGTCTCATGGGCAATCACTTCCACCTCCTCGCCGAAGTGCCGCACCGGCGGACTTGGCTGGAACGCTTTGACGGACCCGACGGCGAAGCCAAGCTCTTCCAGCACCTCAGCATCCTCTACAGCAAGACCTACCTCGGCCTCCTGCGCGATGAACTCGCCGACCTCCGCCAGCGCGGCATGGCCATCCTCGCCAACCAGAAAATCGACGCCCTCAAAAAGCGCTTCTGCGATCTCTCCCTCTTCGTCAAAGAAATCAAAGAGCGCTTCAGCCGCTGGTTTAACAAACGCCGTGGCCGTCGCGGCACCCTGTGGATGGACCGTTTTAAGAGCGTGCTGGTCGAAGGCAAAGGTGATCCCCTCCGCACCATGGCCGCCTACATCGACCTCAACCCCGTGCGAGCAGGCCTCGTCAAAGACCCGAAAGACTACCGCTGGTGCGGCTACGCCGAGGCCCTCGGCGGCAGCCGCCGTGCCCAGCGCGGCCTCTGCAAAGCCCTGGGCAAACCGGTGGACGGCTGGAAAAGCGCCGCTGCTGCGGAAGCCTACCGCTGTCTGCTGCATACCGATGGCCGCGAGGTCAAAGACGCCCAAAACGAAAGCGTCGTGCGTCGCGGTCTCAGCGTCGACAGCGCCCGTTCCGTGCTTACCGATAAAGGCAAGCTCAGCACCGCCGAACTCGTCCGCCTGCGCGTGCGCTACTTCACCGATGGCCTGGTGCTCGGCAGCAAAGACTTCGTCGAAGGCATCTTTGAATCCCAGCGGGAGCTCTTTGGCCCCAGACGCAAAAACGGAGCCCGCCGCCTCGCAGAATCCACCGAACCCTTCTACACACTGCGCCAGCTGCGCGTGCGATCACTGGGATAGTCCCCAGTTCACGGACGAACAGCAGCAGAAACACTGGCCCCGGCCACCGCAGCAATGACCGGTGCTTTGGCAGGCTGGCTCTGCAAAAACAACACCACTCCGCGCGCGATGCCATCAGCAAGCCGGTCACGATACTCGGCTTGCTTGATCAAAACCGACTCGGATGCACTGGTGATGAACCCGCATTCCACCAGCACCGCAGGGCATGCCGCCCGCGCCACCACCGCATAGTCCCGGGCTTTGGTGCCGCGGTTTCCCGCCTTGGTCGTGCTGCATACCAGCCTCTGCACCACACCGGCAAACTCGGCACTCGCTGAAGAACTTTCTTTCTTGGCCCGAGTCTCGGCAGACACCAGTTGCCGTGCCGACAAGGAGGTGTTCGCTGCATAATAAGTCTCGATGCCCTCCGCATCGCTGCCTTCCCCGTCCGTGTTGAGATGCACGCTCACAAAGGCATCTGCATTGTATCGTGAGGTAAATGCAGCCCTTTCATCCAGAGTTAGGTAGCTGTCATCCTGGCGTGTCATCACCACCCGTACACCGGCCTTTTCCAGCTCCTGCTTCAGCCGCTTGGCGATGTCGAGACTGAGTTTTTTTTCGGTCACACCATGAGACACCGCCCCGCCATCATGCCCGCCATGTCCGGCATCCACCACCACCAGAGGGGCCGTTTCAGACCAGATCGCGTCATGCGGCAGAGGCTCTGAGGCCTGCCTCTGTTGCTGCCACACAAGGCAAAAAGCACTTCCGCCCAGAGCCGCCAGAGAGGCCAGGGTCTGCAGGCTTGAAGCAATGGACAGGCGAAATTTCAAAAAATTATTCGGTTATTTAAAATATTTATTTGAATTAACAATCGAATTTTCTACAATTGCTATATGAAGACGCCATGCCCTGCCACTCGTGTGCTGAGTTCTCTCATCCTTGCATGGGGTGTCGCATCGGCAGTGCCAGCATCCGCGCAGGTCTCCAACACTTTCACTGGGTCGCCACCGCCGGGTTACCCAGCACCCGGCACGGGCTTGGCTCCGCGGCAGACTTCCACCAAGGCCAGCCGCCAGTCCGCAGCAGCCATTCAGGCTCCTGTCACCCATCCTCAGTACCAAGGCACATATCCCCCGCCTCCTGGCTTCACCTACCCGCCACCTCCGGGTTACGGCATGAATCAGCCTTCCGCCTCGGCCAAGAAGTCCTCAGCCAAGGGAAAAACCAGCTCCAAGACACCTGCCATCAAACCCGCAGGCCCACCTCCTCCGCCCAAAGTCTATGGCCCTACCGGAGACCTGACCAGCCAGGTGGAAAAACTGCGCGACAGCGACAAAGTCCAAAACCTCCGCATCGGCGCTCTGGAGCGTGATGTCAGCAGCATCAAGCGCAGTGGCAAAGGCGGATCGCGCTACGATGGCGGCAGCGATCTGGCAGCCTACACGACCTACATCTCTCGTCCCGGTGACACACTCTGGAGCATCGCCACCAAGCACCGCGTCAGTGTCGGCGAAATCCAGCAGCTCAACCGCATGACGGGTGAAGACGTCAGCGTCGGTCAGACGCTCCTCATCCCCTCCCCTCACCGCACCCCGGAAACCACGACCGCCAGCTACACGCCCCTGACTCCCGGTGGCGCTTCAGCCGCTCCCCACTCATCCGCCACGACCACCACTGTGGTCACAGCCCCCCTCTATTACACAGTCAAAAAAGGAGACAGTCTCAAAGGCATCGCCCTCAAGCACAAGACCACCGCTGTTGCTCTGGCCACGGCCAACAAGATCAAGGACGTGAACAAAATCACCGTGGGCCAGCGCCTCAAGATCCCGGGCCGCACCACCAAGATCACGGTGGCGGCAAAGCCTCAGGCACCCCGCCCCGCCCCCTCAGACACCATCCCCCTGCCTGGGTTTGGCACCACTGGCAGCCCGCCACCGCCTGCGGCCGGTCTGGCCGCAGTCCCCCCGCCCTCAGCAGGCATGGCTTCCACTCCTGCTCCCCCACCCTCCTACCCGCCGGCATCTCCAGCCCCCAAAGCACCGGATATGACCGACTCACACCGCGGTATTCTGGCCTATCGTGTGGACCGTGCCGACACCATCGAAAGCATCGCCACCCAGTTCACCACCACGCCGGATCACATCCGTGAGATGAACCGCCTGGCCCCGGGCTCCATGCTCAAGCCCGGAGACGAAATCATGGTTCCTGCCATGGGTGCGGTGTCGCTGAAAAACTAGGCTCTACCAAGCACGCGCACTCCGCGCCCACCACCCTCCTCCCGGAAAACTCCGCAGGCGCAATCATACGGGAAAGATTGAATGCTTCTAGGCGCATGGCCGTCTAAGCTTCCGTTATGAATATGCGGCCTCGTTTCCCTTCTCACACGTGCTCCAGCACCTCAGTCTCGTTCATCGCATCCGCCTTGCTTCTGGCTCAGGGCTTGGCTGTTGAGCATGCTCGCCCGCAGGCCCCTTCCTGGCAGGACGACACCCATCCTTTTCAGAATCCCCAGCTTCAGGCGGAGCAGGCCTTCCTCGACGGACAAAATGACGGCATGTCAGACGCCAAAGACGGCCGGGAAAGCAACTACCGCAGGCGCAATTTCCGCTACAATGCCTACACCGAAGCCAGCTATGCCCAGGGCTACGCCCGCGGTCACGCGCAGGGCTGGCAGATGTACCAGAATGGACGCTTCGGCGGCGGTGGCGGCATGGCTTCCAAACAAGCCGCCTACCAGGAAGGTTTCAGCGACGGCCAGAAAGACCGTGCCGCAGGCAACTCCCCTCATTCAGGCCGCCACCCCACAACTCATCCCGGCTTTGAGGTCGAATACCGCGAGGGTTATACCAGCGGCTACAACAGTGCAGGCGGCGGTCGCCCTGGCTTCCAGGGGGGCATGGGCGCAGGAGAAAAAGCGGCGGCTTATCAGGAAGGGTTTAATGATGGCAAAAGAGACCGCCTGGCGGGCAATTCTCCCCACGCAGGCCGCCACCCCACCACGCATCCGGCCTTTGTGGCGGACTACCAAAACGGGTACATGAACGGCTACAATAGTGTGAATGGCGGCGCTGGCATCGTGCCGGGCGGACCTGCTCCAGGACGGCCGGGAGGCGCGGGCGCGGCACAAGGGGCCGCCGCTTACCAGGAAGGCTATAATGACGGCCGCGGTGACCGCCGTGCGGGCAATTCCCCAAACACAGGCCGCCATCCCACCACACACCCGGGCTTTGAGGGCGACTATCAGCGCGGATACATGGATGGCTTTCGTGCCGGCCGCTGAATCATGCATGCCTGCACCGCAGGCATGCTCATTTTCACTCCTTCACGTAGTCCCGCATCTCGTAGAGCTTGGGATCACGCACCGGCTGGCTGCGCGAGGCCTTGGCTCGTTTGAGCATCTGTGAAAACAGGGCGTCTCCGGCATCCCCCTCGTCCATGCCTCCAAACTGCTCCTCCAGCTTTTCTGGATCTTCCCCCGCTTCCAGACGCCGCACCATCTCACGCAGTTCAGGCGGGGTTTTGTCTCCCATCATTTCCGTCATCTTGCGCATGAAGCGGCCGAGCTGGCGCGGATCGGGGTTCTGCTCGTCCATGCCGCCCATTTCGCGCTCCATGTCCTCCATGAAGCTCTCCATCTTGGTTTCATCCATGCCCGCAAACGGATCATCTGCTGACTCCTCCTTGGCCTTGCCGATCACGGCAAACGGCGAAACCCGCCGCTCCATTCTGAGTCCTTCTCCATCCGGGCAGACCGGCAGCTTGTCACGGTAGGCCAGTGTGCGGGCCAGGAAGGAATAGAGCTTGTTGTTGTCTGGGCAGTAGAACTCGTAAATCGGCATGGCTGGAAAAAGATTCTTCGGGTCAACATAACCACCCACTTGGTCCGCTCAAGCACCGCCATTTTGAACAAGGCTCTGAAATCTTTACTTGGCAGAGCCGCGATTCATCGGCACTCCATTTGCAGTGCCTGCCATCTTCACGCCCTCCGATCACTTCCGCGAACTCTCGCGCACCGAGATTTTTCCTGACACCTCCCGCCCGCTGGAGGTGGACTTGGGCTGCGGAGACGGCACATTCCTCACCGGCATGGCCGCCCACCATCCCGAGCGCGATTTCCTCGGCGTGGAGCGCATGCTCGGGCGTGTGGTCAAAACCTCCCGCAAGATCGAGCAGCAGCAGCTCCGCAATGCCCGCATCATGCGCCTGGAAAGCGCCTACACCGTCGGCTGGCTTCTGCCCACGGCCAGCGTCTCCCGCCTTCACCTGCTCTGCCCCGACCCCTGGCCCAAGAAAGGCCATGCTGCGCGCCGTCTGGTGAACCAGGCCGAGTTCCTCGACGGTCTGTTCCGCATCCTGGTGGATGGCGGCGAGTTTCTGCTCAAAACCGACGACCAGCCCTACTTCGAGGATGCCCTCGCCAGCTTCGCCGCCCGTGAGCATCAGTTCACCCGCCTCGACTGGCCTGCAGACGCCTTCTTCTATCCCACCACGGACTTCGAGCAGGACTGGCTGAACATGGGCCGCTCCATTCATCGTGCGAGATGGCGCCGGATCGGACGTTAAAATGCGTCCATGTTCCGCCGCAGCCTCTTCCTTGCCCTGATCTTCGCCCTCGGCACCAGCCTTGCCGCGGAAACCCGCACCCGCGTCGCCCTCGCGGGAGATTCCACCGTCACCGACAAAGCCGGCTGGGGGGCCGCCTTTGCCAAACTCCTCGGCCCCAAGGCCGAGTGCCTGAACTTCGCCGCTGGCGGCCAGAGCTCCAAAAGCTTCCGCGACACCGGCAACTGGAAAAAAGTCATCGACTCCAAGCCCGCCTACGTACTTATCCAGTTCGGCCACAACGACATGCCAGGCAAAGGCCCGAAGCGCGAAACCGACCCCGCCACCACCTACCCGGAAAACCTCACCCGCTTCATCCAGGAAGCCCGCGCCATCGGTGCCAAACCCATCCTCGTCACTTCCCTCGCCCGTCGCACTTTTGACAACGGAAAAATCCGCGGAGAACTCAAGCCCTGGGCCGACGCCGCCACCAAGGTGGCCACCGAACAAAAAGTCCCCCTCGTGGACCTCTTCAAGCGCAGTGTGGAGCTCCATAACCGGCTCGGAATTGCTGAATCCGACACATTTAATCCGCCTGGAAAGGATTTAAAAACCACGGATCGCACCCATCTCAACGCCCATGGCGCCGAGGTGATCGCAGGCATCATCGCCGAAGAAATCCGCAAAGTGGCCCCCGACCTCGCCCAGCTTCTGAAATAAGCCCCCTCAACGGTTCTTGGCTCTGACGGCAATTCCGTCTATGATCAGGCTGTGAAGTTTTCGGGTCAGTTGCACAGGCTAAGGTGCCTCATTGGGGCACTGACGGCATTGGCGTTGAATGCAGATGCACAGAATGCTCTGAAGCCCTGGGCTGCGCGCGAGACCAAACTGGCCAATGAATACCTCTCCCTCCTGGTGCAGCAGCCGGAATATGGGCGCGTGCTGGATCTGCTGTGGACTTTGTATGAAAAGCACGAAGCCACCAAGCTGCTGGTGGATAATGTCTCCCAGCAGGCGCAAAAGTCGAAGTTTGCCGCCGTCAAAATCGTGGAGGCGCATCTGGTCCGGCGCAGCGGAGACCTGAAAAAAGCTGCCCAGCTCTATGATGAACTGCTCAAAGCTGATCCGAAAAACCTGATCGTGCTGCGATCCCGCGCTGAAGTGGCGCGCGAACTGGCAGATCCTGCAACAGCTTTCTCCCTGATCAAACAAGCTGCGGAGCTCATGCCCAAGGATGATCCTCAGGCGCCTCAGATGTGGATCGAGCTCGGCGGCATGGCCATGGCGGGCGGCAAAAATGCCGAGGCGGCTGATGCCTATGAACGCGCTGCCAAGCTCAAGCCGCAGGACATTGATCTGGCGCGGCAGGTGGCGCAGCTGCTCCTGCAGTCAGGTTTTCCTGACCGTGCCGCCAATTTCTTCTCCAAGCTGGCAGATCAGAAAGACCCACAGCGCAAGCTGGACGCCCTCTATGATCTGGCGCGCATCTATGAGCACGCCGACCAGTTTGCCAAGGCGGACAAGGCGCTCACCGACGGCCTGGCACTGCTGCATTTCCGCGATGGCCGCTATCTGGATTTTTTCCGCAGGAGGGTGCGTCTGCACGAACGTTTCGGCCTTCTGGAGGATCTGCGCAAAACACTGGTGGATGCAGCCAAAAGCACCCCTCCTTCAGAACAGGCGCTGCTGGATGCCACGCGGTTCTTTGAATTGACCGTGGAACCCGACGAGCAGCTGCGCTGGCTGCGGGCACTGGTGCAGGCGGTGCCGCAGATGGAGGACTACCGCTGGGAACTGGTGCGCACGCTGCTGGACCATGAAGGCGCCGCTGAGGCTGCCAAACTGCTGGATGAACGGCTCAAAAACGACGGCACTGACCTGACTGCACTGGTGCTGCTGCGCTGTGAGGCGGATCTGCGCGGAGGATCCACGGAAAACGCCAGACAGCGTCTGCTGAAACTGCTGGATGCGCAAAACTCCCCCGATGTCGAAAAACAGGTCCTTAATTTTGCTCAGGCACGGGCTTTGGATGCAGTGATCGAAAAAATCCTGCGCGCGCGCGTTGAGCGGGACCCGCAGAAGGCGGAGGCGGTCTTTGATCTGGCCGCCTTTTTCCGGGCGCGCAGGGATCTTGCCGCAGAGGACAAGCTGCTGCGCACTTTCACCGAAAGTGCAACCACCCTGGAGGAACGGCAGAAGCGCCTCGGAGACGCCTCCAGTTTTCTGGCGGCCAGCAACAACATCGACAGCGCCATCATGCTGGCACGCGAGGCGGTGTCCAAACCCGGCGCAGGACGTGACGCCTGGCTGCACCTGGCTGAACTGCTGGCCGAACAGGGGGAGAATGACGAAGCGGCCGAGTGGATCGAAAAAGCCTGGCATGCCAGTACCACCGATGATGAGCGCGTGGATGTGGACGAGCGCATGCTCTCAGTCCTGATGGGGGACACCAAGGTGGCGGCCAAACCTGCAGCGAATGGCGAATTCAAGCTGCCGGATGCCTTCACCGGCATGAATTTTGCCAGTGATGAGAATGAAGGCCCCAAGCATGAGAAGCTTCCGGAAAGGGTGATGGAATTTGCCCGCAGTGCCATTTCGTCTGCCAGAAATGCCGGGGCAAAATCAGACCAGTCTCAGGCATTGCGATTTCGCGGCTTCTGGTGGGCGACGCGAACCAGGCAATTTGACGCCGCTTATGAGCTGCTGTCCGCACTCGAGTTTGATCCCCAGACCGAAAAGCCGCAGAAGGTCTCGCTGGCGGTGGAGCAGCTGAAGCTGGATCTGGCGCAGGATGATGAAAACTTTGCCCTCCTGGAGCGTCAGTTGCGTCGTCTCTCAGAACTGGATGCTGCAGGAAAGATACGCTACACGCTGCGTCTGGCAGAGCAGCTGATGGAATCTGAACGCCGTGCGGACTCTGAAACGAGCAGCCCAGGATGGAAGAGCAACAATCCCCTTGCCCCGCCGGGTGTGGCGGCCGCCAAACTGCTGGAGCGTGTTTACCATGAGTATCCAGACTCTGGACAATTGCTTTCAGCACTGACCCAGATTTACTTCCTGCAGCGCCGTGCGGACGACGCTTTGGCCTTGTGGAAGCAGGCGGTAAGGCGCGCGGAGGGGCCTTCGGCAATCCCCCTTCTTGAAAACTACGCGGATATTCTGCTGCGCCAGCACCGAATCACCGACCACGTGGAAGTGCAGGCGCAGATCCTGGAACGCGAAACCGATGTAAAACGCCGGCGCGAAGTGCTGCGCCGCTGCATAGACCGGCTGATTTTCTCTGACTCCAACGGCGGAGAACTGGCCCCTACCGTAGCCCGGGACCGGTTGAAGATGCTGGAGCGCGCGCTGCTGGAGCGGGTGCAGCGGCATCCTTTTGACGGCTTTTACCACGAAGCGCTGGCACAGGTTTATGAGCGCGGCGGAGATCACGTGAAGGCATTTGCCAGCATGAAGCAGGCTTATTATACCGCGCCTGACACCCCCTTCTCACTGGACCAGCTGCGCGATGCCGCCCTGAAAGTGGGAGATCTGAAGTCGGCGATTTACTTCCAGAAACAGATCGCAGCCGTGGCACCACCCAAGGAAGTCGCCGCCGAATCGCGACGGCTGGTGGAACTGCTGGAGCAGACTTTTCAGATCACGGAGGCAGACCGCGTGCGGCGGCGCCTGGAGAGCCGCTTTGCCCAGGATGCCACTGCACTGGAGGAGCTGGCGAAGTATTACCAAAGCTCCGGCCAGGATGAAGCTGAGCGCCGGGTGTATGAGCAGATGACTCAGGTGCGTGGGTGGGATGGCCGGGCACGACTGCGACTGGCGCTGAAATGCCTGCGATTTGCGGATGAGGCTGAGGCGGAAAAGCAACTGCAAGCAGTGCTGGCCACTCCTGTGAAAGTGCGAAGCTATGCCATCAGCGGTGCACGCGCCCCCCTGCCACTGACGGACACCAGGCGCACGGGCTCGGGTGTGACCACCGGAGATCTCGTCTCCCTGCTGGATTTTGCCCCCGGCCTGGAGCGAAAGGAAATGGACACTCTGCGGGCTTACCTGGGACAGCCGCGGGCGGAGTTTGCAGAACTGCCGGAAGATGCCGCCCTGGTGCGACTCAGAGCCATTGAAGAACTGGCCCGACTGCGCAGCGGCAAGGGCGGAGAGGCTTTGCACCAGTGGATCGAACAGTGGACTGCCGAGAAGCAGACAAACATTGTAGAAAAGCTCTGGGCGCTTTTTTATGCGGGTGCAGGCACGGAATTCCGCACCGTGCTCAAGGAGGTCCTGCCAGATCCTGAGAAACTCGAGGAAAAGTACGCCCTGCTGTGGCTGACACTGCGCAGCCATGGCATGGATGACGCGCTGGCCTGGGCCGGTGAAAAAGGATGGCCGGCCGAGGTGATGCGCGAGCGCTCCTCCCTGCTGCAGGCCTGCGTCTCGATGCTCATGGATCTGAACGGATTCCGCTTCGAGAAAAGCAATCTTACAAAACTGGGTCTCAGCCGCGTGCTGCGCAACTCCGCCCTGGTGGAGCTGACACGCAAACTGCAGGACAAGCAACGCTACGAAGAGGCGCTGGCTCTGGGCTCCTGCCTGCCCCTCAACACCCCGGAGATGGAGACCGAATACTCGCTCTTTCTGGCGCGCATCGCCGAAAGTGCCGAACGTTGGGATCTGGCGCAGCATTACCTGGAAGTGGCTGTGCGTGGTCCGGTGACGGCGGAGAACTACCGCACGACTTACGATCCCTTCCTGCTGAGCCTCACGTCTCTGAGCCGGATCACCAGCTCTGCCCAGCAACGGGAAGAATCCCTGCGTGGAGCATGGCGCAGGCTGCAACGCACCCAGCCGTCTGCGATGACCACGCTACGCCAGTCTGCCATCGCCGGACTGGCAGGCGCAGAGCATGCTGGAGCGGACATCCTGGGACGGTTTCTGTCCGGCCCGTTCCTGGCCCAGCGCGAAATGTCTGACAGCAAGGGCAGCCTGCTGTCACAAGGCTCGTCACGATACGAAGAACCGCCCCATCTACGCAGTCTCTGGGAGGAGACAAAGGAGATCCAGGCCCTGCTGACCCAGCAAGGGCTGGGAAGCATGGCGCAGGAGGCCAACAGCACGATCGCGAGACACTATGAATCCTCCATGCTTGGGCCGCGCTCGGATTCTGAGTTTGGTGAATGGCGCATCAATGAACTGCTGGGCAGGCTGCGTGGAGCGGACTATCCCACCAGGCGCCGTCTCATCCGCGAGCACCTGGCGGCGGTCGATCTACGAACCGAGCACTCAGTGGACACGCTCGGAAATCTGGGCAGCAGGCTGGAGAGCGTTGGGATGGTGCGCGAGGCCATCGACATCTACACCATGCTGCCTGACCGCGCGCCATCGAATCCGGACTACGCGCTATGGCTGCTGCGTGTGTGCGAGACCTCGATGGAGGTGGAGCCCGGACTGAGCTTTTCCCTGAAGCTGCTGCTGGCTGAGCCGCCGCTCAAACCACCGCAGCCTGGCGATGACACGCTGCGTGAAAAGCATGCCCTCTTTCTGGCACGAAGCTTCAATGTGGATGAACTGCGCCGTCAGGGATTCCGTGAACAGTTCTCCCAGGTGCTGGAAAGACGCCGTCCGCATGAAGTCTCCTACCTGCGGGAACTGGGGCTGCTGCTGGAGCGCATGCAGGATGACAAGGCCGCCCTCTCAGCATGGGACAGGCTGCATGCAGCCTATGTGGCCAATGATCAAGCAGGGACGGACATCGACATCGAAGCCGCCCTTCATCGCGGCCAGATCCAACAACGGCTGGGGCAGCCGCAAGCGGCGCTGAAAACATTGAAGGAGGTGCCGATGGCAGATCCGCTGGATCCCGTGGCGCAGGAAGTGCTGCAGCTGCGATGCCAGATAGCGACTGATACGGAGGCATGGGATGATGTGCATGATCTCATGACGCTGTGCGTGGAGCGCAAGTCGCTGCCCTGTGTGCTGGCACTGGCGGCAGGCCTCCGCACTCACAACCGGGCAACGGAAGCACTGAACCTGCTGACCCAGGCGGACCGCACCATCAAAGGTGACCACGAACGCTTTGTGCTAAGGCTGGAACAGCTGAAGGTGCTGGCCGGTGGAGACGACTGGGCACCGGAGCGTGGGCGCGCGCAGATCGCGGCGCTGTTTCGCACATCCACCCGTGACGAAGATACGATCAAGGACATGCATGCGTGGCTGGTGAAGCTGGCAGCTGGGAAGCAGGCGATGAACTGGACCACACTGCTGCGCACTGAAGCACGAGCGGGAGCTGACCGCCCGCTGGCAGCCCTGGCACTGAGCGCCTTTGCAGCCATTCTGCCTGAAGAGGCCCATGCGGATTTCATAGGCGCCTGGCAAAAAGCGGAGGAAAAAGACAGGGCATGCATCGAACTGGCAGCCAAAGCCATGCTGGAAGCAGGCCGCGCAACTTGGGCCAGAGACGCATGCGAAATAGTCTCCGGAATCCCGACGCTGCGGGAACTCGGAAGAAAGCTGCCGCTGGCTGTGCGCGTGGCTCACGCCATGCAGGATGAAGCAACCGTACAGGAACTCTTCAGTGAGACGCTCCGCCTCACCAGTCCAGGCGGTGCTCAAACCATGGAGTGGGCACGCGCCTTTGAAGAGACGGGGCATGCAGCGCTGGCGCGTGAACTGCTGGAGGCTGCGCTGCAGCATCTGGACAAGACCTCGGCGCTACAGCCGGAACTGTATGCCGAGCAGGCCCGGTTTCTCATGCGGCAGCGAGATTACGAAGCCGCCGAAGCTTTCCTGATGCGGATGAACTGGGCGATGCCTGCCGACTCTGCCAAACTCATCTTTGAACTCCACCAGGCTTGGGGCAAGCTGGGAGAAATCGAAGCAGAGCTCCCCAAATTCCGGCTGCCCGGAGGTGTGGTTCATGAGATCATGTTTCTCACACAGCAGTCAAAAAAATCCGCCAGCATGCATCCATGAACAATTACTTTAAACACCTGCCATTTCTGTGCCTGGGCCTGCTGCTCTGCCAGTGCTCCACTGGAGAAAAAAAGAAAGCGGATCCTGCGGATCAATCCCTGGCCAAACGCACCACATCCGGCCCCGATCTCAGCAAGCGCAGCCGGTACGAAAAGTACATGAATGACCCAAAGATGGGGAAAAGCAGTGCTGGATCCTATTTTCAAAAGCAGGCGCACCATTCGAAAACATTCAACGGAGCCGACTCCTACGCGGGGCAGAAAGAGTTTAAGACAAGCCAGAGCATCTATGGCAAATCCAAAGCTCCGGGCATGAACATGACTTACGCGCTGGGAGACAAGCAGGCACCTGCCATGAACAGCACCTTCAAGACCGATGCGTCACGTCTCGGCAGCCAGCAGGCCAAGGAGGCAAGCTCGGTATTCAGCGGGGCGGACAACACCTTTAAAACCAACTCCGCGCTGACGCGCTCCAAAAGCATCGGCAGAGCGCCGAAAATCATCGAAAACTATAATGACCGAGGCGGAAAAAAAAGCGCCTACTCCGAGGATGAAGTGAGGCGGCTGCTGAACAGAAACTGACTTTGGGCGGCAAGGTTTGAATTTGATGCCGGTGCTTGCAGTGCAGCCTGCCCCTGCTTATGCAAATGCATGCGCATTCTCCACACCGCAGACTGGCATCTCGGCGCACGGCTCGTCGAGCGTGACCGCCTGCCGGAGCATGCCGCCTTTTGCGACTGGCTGATCGAGACCCTGCGGGGAGAGAAGATCGATGCGCTGCTGCTGAGCGGGGATGTCTTTGATGCTGCGAATCCACCCCAGGATGCTGTGAGCCTGTATTTTGATTTTTTGAAACGGCTGGCGGATCTGCGCACGGTGAAGGCGGTGATCACGGGCGGGAATCATGATTCGGCCTCGCACCTGAATGCACCGCGTGAGCTGCTGAAGCGCTTTGAGGTGCACGTTTTTGGACATGCGGGTGAGAACGTGGTGGATCTCGGAGATGCCGTGGTGGCGGCGGTGCCGTTTCTGCGTGAGCGGGATCTGCGGCAGACCACCACAGGTGAGGCAATGACGGAGGTGCAGGCGCAAGTGCGCGCGGGAATCCGGGATCATTATGCAGCACAGCTGACTGCATGCAGGGCGCAGGCGGGAGCGCGCCCGGTGATTGCGATGGGGCATCTGACGGCTCTGGGTGCGACAACGAGCGACAGCGAGCGGGACATTCACATCGGCAATCTGGGCGCGGTGGGAGCGGATGTGTTTGAGGGGTTTGATTACACGGCGCTGGGTCATCTGCACCGACCGCAGAAGGTGGCAGGACTGGAGACTGTGAGGTACAGCGGCTCCCCAGTGGCGCTTAGTTTTTCGGAGGCGGCGGACAAGAAGAGCGTGGTGATTGTGGACACACAGGGCATGCAGATCGAGACGCGGGCTGTGCCGGCGTCTCGTGTGCTCACGCGTGTGAACGTGAACCGGGCGACGCTGGCGGCTGATCTTGGAAATGTGCCTGCGGAAAGCTGGGCTGAGGTGACGGTGAAGCTGGAAGCGCCGGAGGCGGATCTGGACCGGCAAGTACGCGAGGCTGCGGGAGGGCGCTTTGAGGTGATGAAGGTGCTGGCGGATCTCCCCCCAAGCCAGACAAGTGCGTGGCAGCATACTGGTCCCGCACTCAGCGAGTTGCAGCCGCGAGAGGTCTTCCGTGAACTGATCAAGGAGAAGCAGATAGCCGGTGAGGAGCTGTGCGAGGTCTTTGATGAGCTGCTGGCAATCCGGGAGAAGCAGACTATCGCCTAGATTTACCCTTCTCATTTCTATGCGCCTTCTTGCCGTCAGACTTCAGAACCTCAACTCTCTCAGCGGGATGCACGAGGTGCGGTTTGATGCGGTACCGCTGAGTGCGGCGGGAGTGTTTTTGATCACGGGGCCGACGGGAGCGGGGAAATCGACGCTGCTGGATGCGATGACGCTGGCGCTGTATGGACGCGCGGCACGTTATGGCAATGACAAGGCGGATGAGATGATGAGCAGGCATACTGCGGAGTGCCTGGCAGAGGTGGATTTTGAAGCGGGTGGCGAGACATTGCGGGCCATCTGGCGGCTACGCCGCGCACGTGGCAAGGCCGATGGAAAACTGCAGCCGGTGGAGCGGCGGCTGGCTAATGCGGCGACGGGAGTGATCCTGGCCGAGAAGGCTGCTGAGATGGACCGCATCATCGAAGAAAAGACGGGGCTGGATGTGCAGCGCTTTCTGAGATCCGTGCTGCTGGCGCAGGGACAGTTTGCGGCGTTTTTGAAGGCGAAGCCGAATGAGCGAGCGGAGCTGCTGGAGAAGATCACGGGGACGGAGATTTACAGTGATCTCTCCGTGCTGGCCTATGAGACGCACAAGGCCAAGGATGAGGCGGCGAAGCTGCTGAAGGAGCGGCTGGGGGCAGTGCTGGTGCTGGATGCTGAAAGGCGAGTTCAGCTGGAGACTGACCTGGCAGCAGCACGGGCGGATGCGGAACGCCTGCGCACTGAAAGCGATGCCGCGAGCAAGCAGCTGAACGCGCAGAGAGAGCATGGGAGCATCACGGGAGAAATGGCGAAGCTGAACGTGGCGATCCGGATGCAGCAGGAGGCAGTGACCAACGCGGGCGCGGATGTTTCCAAGGCCAAGGCTGCTGCCGAAGCGACGAAGCAGGAACGAGCGAAACGCGAGCCGGTGTGGGAGCAGGCGGCGGGCATGGCGGCGCAAAGCGAGCAGCTTGAAAAACAGCTCGGAGAGAGCCGGGGAATGTACCAGACGTGGGCGAAGCAGCTGAAGGAGGCTGCCGCACGCCGAGAAGCCGCCGAGAGGAAGCTGGCCTCTTATCTTGAGACAACTGAAGCGCTCGAAGCGTGGCTGAAGCAGAACGAGAGTGATGCAGCACTGGGAGAAACGCTGCCCCGGCTACGTGCAGCGGCGCGTGAATGGCGGGGTGTGTTTGAAAAACTCGCCGAAGGCAGGAAGCGGCATGCCGAGGCAGCGGCTGTGGATCAACGTATCGCCGAGGCAGAGGCGCATGTGCATGCGCTGGCAAAGCAACGGGCTGAGAAGGATGCGAAGCTGAAACAGGACCGCTCGGAGGTGGAGCGGCTGGGCAAGATGCTGGAAGGTCAGCGAGAGGTGGCGCGAAGGGCAGAACTGGTGGCGGGCTTTGACGAGCACCGGCATGACCTAAAGGCGGGCGAAGCCTGCCCGCTGTGCGGGTCGCTGGAGCATCCGTTTGCAGAAGCGACCACCGACTTTGAATCGCAGCTGCAGGGAGCGCGAAGGCTGCTCGTGACTTTGGAGAAGCAGTGGGAAAAGACGAACCGTGACCTCGGCGTGCTGGAGCGCGAGCTGGTGAAGAATGAGACTGAAGTGACAGCAGAGAGCAAAAGAGCCGAGGAGATGAAAAAGCGAGTGAAGGAGCTGGCGGCACCCACGGATGAAGTGCTGGCGAGATATAAGGCCGAAGAAAATGAAAAGCGCATGGAGCTGACAGGGCTGCCACGCTTTGACGAACATGACTTCTGTCCTGATGGAGCTGAACGCGCACTCGGCATGCTGGAACAGCGGGCGATGATGTTTGCCAAGAAGCGTGACGAGGCGGCTCAAAAACGCGGCGAGCGGCAGCGAATGGAAAGTGACATTCAACTGGTGAAGCTGGACGAGGCTGCGAAAGCCAAGCGCCTGGAAGAACTGAAGAACGAAGGACTGACGCTACGGACGAAGGCGGATGCGCTGAAGGCTCAACTAAGCCAACTGCTCGGCGGCAGGACTCTGGTGCAGGACCGCGAGCTGCATGATGGCAGCGTGGCTGCAGCGGAGAAGACCTGGCGAGAAGCGGAGGCAAAACTGAATGAGCTGCAAACGCAGGCAACTGCAATGCGGGCGAAGCTGGAACAGCTGGAGGTGCGACGGAAGCCCTTTGAAGGACAGGCGGTGCCTGATGAAGGCGCGCTGCGTGATCTGGAAGTGGCGGTGAAGCGGCTGAGCGATGACTTTGCAGCGAAGCGCACTGAGCTGGGGTCGCTGGAGCAGCAGGTGCGCAATGATGATGCGGCGCGGAAGCGTCGGGAATCAAGCGGCGCTGAATTGCAGTCGGCAGAGGCTGATGCCTTGCGCTGGGGACGACTGAAGGAGCTGATCGGCTCGGCGGATGGGGCCAAGTTTTCACGCTTTGCGCAGTCGCTGACGCTGCGGCAGCTGATCGGGCTGGCGAACGAGCACCTAAAAGCGCTGGCGGAGCGCTACCGGCTGATGGCTGCAGATGGGGATGAACTGGATCTGCGCATCGTGGACCTGTATCAGGCGAATGTGGACCGGCCGATGGAGAGTCTTTCGGGTGGAGAGAGCTTTCTGGCGAGTCTGGCGCTGGCGCTAGGACTGAGCGAACTGGCGAGCCGGCATCACCCGATTGATTCGCTGTTTATTGACGAGGGGTTTGGTACGCTGGACACCGAGACACTGGAGGTGGCGCTGAGTGCGCTGGAGAATCTGAGATCGCGCGGGAAGACGATCGGACTAATCTCGCATGTGGAGCTGCTGAAGGAGCGGCTGACGACGCAGGTGCGGGTGGTGAGAGGAGCGGGTGGGACGAGCCGGATCGAGGTGGTGGCGTGAGCTGGCAGATGGATGCAGGCGATGCATTCACCATGAACTGAGAGGTCACTGCATCCATGTCTGCAAGGACACTGTGTCGCTCCGGCGAATTGCAGGCAAGAGTGCCTGCATCACTTCTTTTCGAAGACGAGTTTGCCGCCGAGCCAGGTTTTGAGGACCTGGGTCTGAACGAGGTCGTCGATGGGGCAGGTCAGGGGGTCGCGGTCCACGAGGATGATGTCGGCGAGCTTGCCGGGTTCGAGGCTGCCGGTGTTTTTTTCGGACTTGAGGAGGAAGGCGTTGTTGATGGTGTAGAGACGGATGGCTTCTTCGCGAGTGAGGGCGTTCTCAATGTGGACGGGCTGGTCGAGCTTGCGGGCTTTGCGGGTGATGGAGGTCCACATGCCGAGCCAAGGATTGTAAGGATTGATGCTGCGAAAAGAGCCTATCTTTTGCATGTGATCGCTGCCGCCGCCGACGATGACTTTTAGATCGAAGCAGGCGCGGAGGGGCTGGAAGCGTGACATGCGCTGCTCGCCGAAGTGCCCCATGAGGGTGCGTCCATCCATGTGGAGCCAGATGGGCTGGAGATCGATGCAGACGCCGAGTTTGGCGGCTTTGGCGATGGAGTCGGGATGCATGAAATTGCAATGCGTGACGCTGCTGCGTGCAGCGCGGACACTGCCGGGGCTCTGGGCATCGACAGACTCGTAAGTATCGATGAGTAGCTGCACGGCGGCATCGCCGACGCTGTGGGCGGTGAACTGCAGGCCTGAGGCGGTGACTTTTTCGACGAGCTGCTTGAGACGGTCGGCAGGGATTTTCTGCACACCTCGATACTGCGGATCGGTGATGCCGTAGGCTTCGCTGATGCCCCAGGGCTCAAGCATCCATGAGCTGCCGGTGAGCATGCCGCCATCCAGATAGACCTTGGTGCCGATGATCTGAAGCATGGGGTCTTCCTTGGTGAGCGGATGCTGGATGACTTCGTCGATGGCTTTTTCACAGGCGGGCCAAAGGCTCATGCTAGGAATGCCGGGAGAGGGACGCATGCGCACGGTGAGATCGCCTTTGGCGAGCATCTTTTGGTAAAGCTCACATTGCTTGAGACTGGAATCACGATCCGCCACGGTGGTGAGGCCGACGGAATTGTAGTCGTGGAAGAGCTCCACGGTGCGGCGGTAGGTGTCTTCGGAGGTTGGCGATTTCGTGGAGGTGGGGGCCTTGACATTGTGGCTGAGACTGCGCAGCAGGCCGGTGGGTTCGCCACTGGCGTCCACTTCCATCTTTCCGGCACTGCCAGCGGGAACTTTGTAGTCGCGTGTGTAACCACCGAGCTTGAGGGCGAGGCTGTTGAGCATGGAGTCCGGCCCGGTGGAAAAAACGACGGGGTTGTTGGGAGCGATGCGGTCAAGTTCTGCGCGGGTGGGATAGCGCTTCTCCTCCAACCGTGTGATGAAAATCTGCCGCACGCTGATGAGATCGCCCGGCTTGGAGACTTTGACGCGTTCGCTGAGGTAGGCGAGCACATCGGCGATGGTTTCCATGGTGGGGATCTCGTGGTCAAACTCGATCATGGCAGCACCGGGGTGGACGTGGGAGTCCATGAGGCCGGGGAGAACGGTTTTACCAGCGAGGTCGAGGAGCTGCGTGGAAGCGTCTTTTAACGCGAGGATTGCATCATTGGCACCAACGGCTGCAATGCGTCCGTCTGCATTGATGGCAACGGCCTCGGCTATGTGAAAATTTTTGTCAGCGGTGACGACTTTGCCGTGATGGAGGATGAGGGCGGGCGCGGCGTGGAGGGTGGTGGCGAGGAGGATGGCCAGGAGGGAATATTTCATTGTCATACCAACGTCGTAAAAAGCGAGTTTGTGCTTCTCTGAAGCGTGAGGCCGTGCTTGGTTCGAGTCATTGCATGGCGATCTCGAACATTGAAAACAAGGAAGCCCAGATCCGGGTCTATGATGAAAACAGCCAATGTGTGGGCAGCATGCCGAACACGCGGGTGGAAGTGGCGGGGTTTACGTCGGACTTTTTTGTGACTGTGGAGGGTGGGTGGATCCGGACCTATGACCAGGAGTGCGAACGCCTGGGCAGCATGAGCGCCATTGGGGTGACTGTACGCAGTGTGTCGGGTGGGAACTTCACGGTGTCCGAGGCGGGGGATGTGCGGACGTATGACCGGAAGTGCAAAGAAGTGCGCGGTCGTAGCAACTGAGTGTTACACCCACATGGCCTCCAGGCGCTTGGCGCTGACGGGCTGGGCAGTGCCGAGCTCCTGGGCGAAGATTTGGACGCGGTATTCTTCGAGCATCCAGCGGAAGGTTTCGTGCTGGGATTTGGGCACATGAGACTGCCAGCCGTCGAAGTCGGCGATGAAGTTGTATTTCTCGATGTCCTTGGCGGGATTGGCGAGGCAGCGTTCGTTGCGAATCTGGATGGCTTTGAGGTAGCGTGGCAGATGCTGGAGCTGCTCGTGCGGGGTGGTGGCGAGCAGATCGGTGGGGATGAGGCGGGCGAGATCGTGTTCGAGGCCGGGGTAGCGCTTGGGCAGGGCGAGGAGCTTCGCGCGGAGATCGTGGATCTGCGTGAAGAGAGTCTTCACGCGATGAGTGACGGCGGGGAGTTCGCGACGGACGGTTTCGCAGAGTTTGAAGAAGCGCTCCTCTATCAGAGGAAATGTGGGCTGCAGGCGCAGCATGTGGACGAGGATGTGCTCGTGGGCCTGCTGGGCGAGATTGGAAACGGGTGTGGCTGCGGGCGTGTTTAGCTGGCTGAGGGCGGCCTGGAAGCTGGCGGGTTGTTGCGGCTTGATAGCAGGGCCGCCGATGCTGCGGAGCTCCTTGGGAAGCCAGGCGAGGTCTTTGCTCAATGTGTTTTCCGCGAGCTGGCGAACGGCGGCGGGAGTGCCGCGTGCGGCTTCGGCGGAGGTGCGGAAGAGGCGGACGTCGATCTCGCCCTCGCGCAAGACGAGGCCGAGGTAGCCAAGGACGGGGGTGCCGTTGAGCTCTTCGACGACGATGGTTTCGGGGAGATCGCCGAAGGACCAGGACTTGAGAGCGAAGCGTTCGACGCGTGGCAGGAGCTTGTCCCAGGCATCGGAACGCAGGTCCTGCTTCTGCATGCTGGTGCGGATGGTGTCGAGGTCGCGGCTGGCGGCGATGACGGTGTTCTTTTTGGGATCGAGCACCTCGACGCGAGGCTGCAGATGCGCAGGCAAGCTCTGAGGAGGCCAGTCTTCCGCACGAACATGGATGCGGTAGCGGCGCGTGATGAAATCGGCCAGCGCAGTATGGAAGTCTTCGCGTCCAGGATCGAAGGCGGCGGCGATTTCCTTGGCTTTCGGATCGATGGGCATCAACTGGCGGCGGATGACTTTGGGCAGCGCACGCAGCATGACGTTGGCGAGCTCTTCCCGGATGCCGGGGACCATCCACTGGATCTGGCCGGTGGTGAGATGACCGGCTAGCTGTGCTGGCACGCGCACAGTAACGCCGTCGGTTTCTTCGCCGGGCTGGTAGTTGTAGGTGAGAGGGAGCGCGGTGTTGGCGAGCGCGACCTGATCGGGGAACATCTGCAGGTCGGCCTCGAAGTCTTCGCCGGCGGTGAGTTCCTGCTCGGTGGCGCAGAGGAAGTCGGGCTTCTCTTCGATGTGTTCTTTGACGAGGCGGTTGAGGTCGTGGATGGACGAGACGTTTTTGATGCGGTCGTTGTAGAAGCGGTAGAGGCGCTCCTCGATGGCGTAAACACGATTACTGCGCACGCGTGTGAGCATGGTCTCGATCTTCTGACGCAGCTTGTTGTTGTGCGCGTAGAAGCGCTGGGTGATGGGCGCCTCCTGGGTGTCGATGAGCGCGGCGCGAATGAACATGTGCGTGGCAGCGACGGCATCAACCTTGAGAAAGTCGATGTGCTGGTGCCGCACCTCCAGGCCGTGAATGAGCACGCGCTGGGTGACGAGAACACGACCGGCTTTGAGGTTCCAGTGGGGTTCGCTGTATTTGAACTGGCAGAGATGCGCGCCGAGTTCGGCGATCCAGTTTGGGTCAATCCGGGCGAGCGTGCGCGCAAAGAGCTGCGAGGTCTGCACAATTTCGCCAGCAACGATCCACTGCGGCTGACGCCCCTTGTCCTGGCCGGGCTTGCCTTTGCCGTTTTTTTCGCGGCGCTCGTAAAGGTTTGAACCTGGGAAGACGCAGACCTGGCGATTGCCTGCGGTCTTATACAGATTGCGCTCCTCCTTCATGGCGATGTGGCCGAGCTGTGCGGCGAGGATGGAGCGGTGGATGGCGTTTTGCGTGGCCTGATCCAGGCCGCTGATCTCATCAGCGGCAGGCGCAGTCCGATTTTGATTTCGTTGCGGCTCCCTGGGAATGGGGCTGTTTTTTAAATCATCGCTGAAGGAATCGCAAAGCTGCTTCCAGACATCGCGCCACTCCTGCATGCGGGTGAAGGAGAGGAAGTTTCCTTTGCAGAATTTCCGCAGGGCGTTGCGCGAGTTGCCAGTGGGTTCGGGCGAGGCGTTCCAGATTTTGAGGAGGGTGAGGAAATCGGACTCGGGGGCGGCGAAGGCTTTGTGGGCAGCGTTGGCGAGCTCGCGTTTTTCTTCGGGGCGCTCGCGCGGGTCCGGAATGCTGAGGCCGGCGGCGATGATGAGCAATTCGGGCAGAGCTTTTTCAGTGCGGGCCTGAAGGAGCATGCGACCCAGGGTGGGATCAAGAGGGAGGCGGGCGAGTTCGCGGCCGAGGGGAGTGAGTTCGTGAGTTTCGCTGAGCGAGCCGAGCTCGTGGAGGAGATCGTAACCGGCGCGGATGGCGGCGCTGACGGGGGGATTGATGAAGGGGAAGTCCTCGATCTCGCCGAGCTTGAAGGCCTTCATGCGCAGGATGACTTCGGCCAGATTGGCACGCTGAATCTCCGGCATGGTGAAGCGGTCGCGCTTTTCAAAATCCTCCTGTGAGTAGAGGCGGATGCAGATGCCGTCCTGCACACGTCCAGCGCGGCCGGCGCGCTGGTTGGCGCTGCTTTGAGACACTGGCTCCACAGGCAGGCGCTTGGTGCGGGTACGTGGATTGTAGCGGCTGATGCGGGCAAGGCCGGTGTCCACCACGTAGCGGATGCGCGGGATGGTGATGGAGGTTTCGGCGACGTTCGTCGCGATGACGACGCGGCGTTTGCGGCCGGGCTGGAAGATGCGCTGCTGCTCGGCCGAGGCCATGCGGCCGAAAAGTGCGAGCACTTCGAAGCCAGCCCCCAAGCGGCCATCGAGCATGTCGCGGGTGTCGCGGATGTCGCGCTCTGTGGGCATGAAGACGAGGACGTCGCCATCGTCGGTTTCGATGAGGGCGTTTTCCACGGCAGCGACGGCGCCGTCGATAAAGCCGTAATCGTCTTCACCGCCCTCAAGAGGCGCGTAGCGGATGTCCACGGGATAGAGGCGACCGGAGACCTCGATGATCGGAGCACCGCCGAAGGCAGCGGAAAAAGCCTCGGTATCAATGGTGGCGGAGGTGACGAGGAGCTTGAGGTCAGGGCGTTTTTTGAGCAGGCCGACGAGGTAGCCGAGGAGGAAGTCGATGTTCAGGGAACGCTCGTGCGCTTCATCAAGGATGAGGACGGAGTAGGTCCGGAGCATGGGATCGCTCTGGATCTCGGCCAGGAGGATGCCATCCGTCATGAATTTGATGCGGGTGTCGCGGCTGGTGTCGTCGCTGAAGCGCATCTTGCAGCCCACTTCCCTGCCCCATGGCACGTTCAGCTCTTCGGCCACACGCTTGGAAACGCTCATCGCCGCCACACGACGCGGCTGGGTGCAGCCGATCTGCCCGCGCATGTCATTTTGCAGGGCTTCCAGGCACATCTTAGGCAGCTGCGTGGTTTTGCCGGAGCCGGTTTCGCCAGCGAGGATGACGACCTGATGCTGGCGAATGGCCGCAATGATCTCCTCACGGCGGGCCGTGATGGGGAGGTCTGCGGGATAGCTGATCTGCGGCATGGGGCGAAAAAGGGGGCGGGAAGAGTAGGCGGAAAATGAAGAATGACGAATTCCGAATGACGAATGTGCCGGAGATGTATTGTCCGGGATGGAATCCACCCGCTCCAAATCAGCCCCCATGGGCGTTTGTTCCGTCACCGGCAAATCACTGCCCTTGGCCAAGATGCAGGCACTGAGAGAGCTGCGGCCCAACATCTCCCAAACCCTGCGCAACCGGCATCCGGAGCTAGCGGAGGACTCGCTGCTGTGCGCAGAGGCGGTCAATGCCGCGCGGCTGGAGTATGTGCGCCATGTGCTGGAGACGCAGGTGGGCGACCTGACGCGGCTGGACGAGGAGGTGGTGGACAGCCTGCACAAACACGAGGTGCTGAGCGAGCGCCCGCTCTCCGAGATGGAGGAGGAGCAGCACCTGACCTTTGGCCAGCGGCTGGCGGACAAGATCGCAGACTTTGGCGGCAGCTGGAGTTTCATCATCTCTTTCTGCCTGTTTCTGCTGGCGTGGATCGTGATCAACACAGGTGTGCTCCTGAAGCAACCGTTTGACCCCTACCCCTACATCCTGCTGAACCTCATGCTTTCGTTTCTGGCATCGCTCCAAGCTCCCGTGATCATGATGAGCCAGAACCGGCAGGAGGCGCGTGACCGCCTGCATGCGGAGGGCGACTATAAGGTGAACCTGAAAGCCGAGCTGGAGATCCGCCACCTGCACGAAAAAATGGACTACCTGCTGCATCAGCACACCACCAAGCTGATGGAGGTGCAGCAGATTCAGCTGGACCTGCTGCGGGAGCTGGCGCACACACGGACCAAGGCGGCCAAATAGCTCAAATCGAACGCGGCAGCGGGCCACGCGGTGTCAGTGTCACATTGTGTGCAGGCAGGGTGGCGCCGTTTTTGATCCACTGGCGCAGAATGTGCGCATCCTTTTTTGAGATGGCATGCCCGCTGGGCGGCATGGCCCCGGGGACTTCGTCCGGGAAAATGACCACCTGATAGAAGCGGCTGGCTTCCGGCCTGCCGGGCACGATCCAGCGCGAGCCGATGAGTTTCGCGAGCGCATGGGTGTCATTGATCGGCGGCATGGTGGTGAGCCGACCTGCGCCGTGGCAGTGCACGCAGTTGTGCTCCAGCACAGAGAGCACCGGGCTGCTATCTTCAGGCGCAGAACGCACTGCGGATCCGCGAGCCTCCGCAGGCAGAGAGCATGCGGAAAGGAAGAGCGAACACGCCAGGAGCAGGAAATGTTTCATGCCCACACTTTGCCAGTCTTTTGAGGACTGAGGAATCAAAATGCTTGTGCGGGAATTGGCTCACTCCTCGCCTTTGAAGTAATCCGCCTCCTGCATCTCGAAGGTTTTTCTCTGCGGCTTGGTCATCCACTTGCCGGAATCCGGGTAGTGAATGACATCCGCGCGCGGCTGGTCGGCGATGACTATGAAAGTCAGGTCTTCAGAGCCGTTGTTGATCAGCTGGTGGGCCTCGCCAGGCGGGAAAACGAGGTAGTCGCCCGCCTTGATGGCCTCCTTGCCGGAAGGGGTGCGCACCTGACCGCTGCCGCTGAGGATGTAGTAGGCCTCCCACTGCGCCGAGTGCTCATGCAGGGGGAAATTGATCTTCCCCGGCGGGATACGTTGGATTTCGAGATCAAAGGGGTGGCCGCCACCCCAGGTGCCCACGTCCTTCTGCCCACCGGCGGCGATGGAGAGCGCGCGACGGGCGAGGCCATACTTGCCCTGCGGGGAGTTTTGCTGGGTCCAGGGGAGGTCTTCGGCGTGGGTACGGGTCATGCGGGCAGGATGTAGCATGCCAGGAGCGGTTTGGCGTGCCCAGGAGCAAAGATTTTTCAGCAAAAACGGCATCCCCGCTTGCCAAGCAGGCGTTCCCAATGCAGTTAGAATCATTCTAATTCTAAAGCTGTCATGCCCCCTTCCCCCTCACGCACTCCTGCCAAGCCCTCCGGTCTGGACTGCCGTCTTGCCGTGCTGGGTTCGGACGTACGCCTGACGCCGCACCGGCGCGAGGTCTTTGAGGTACTGGCTTCCTCCACGGACCACCCCACGGCCTACGACATTCTGGACCGGGTGAAAAGCCGCAGCCCGGGAATCTCCCTGGCCACGGTCTATAACTGCCTGGAGCACCTGACCACCGCAGGCCTGATCAAGCTCGTCCATCTGGAGCGCGGACAGTCCCGCTACTGCGCCAACCTGCACGAGCACGTCCATTTCCACTGCGAGACCTGCGGCAAGGTCATCGATGCACATCCGGTGGCGGATTTTGATCCTGCCAAATTTTGGAGCCTGCCTCCGGGCACCAAGGTAACCCGCACGGACCTCGCCATCCACGGCACCTGCTCCGCCTGTGCCGCCAAATCATAACCCCCCCATTTCCCCCACATGTCCCTCGAAATTAAAGCCCTCCACGCCCAGATCCCCGGCCGCGAAATCCTCAAAGGCCTGAACCTCACGATCAACCCCGGTGAAGTACATGCCATCATGGGCCCAAACGGCTCCGGCAAGAGCACGCTGAGCAAGGTCCTCTGCGGCCACGAAGACTATGAAGTAACCAGCGGCGAAGTCCTTCTCGACGGCGAAAACATCCTCGACATGGAAGTGGATGCCCGCAGCCGCGCCGGTCTTTTCCTGGCCTTCCAGTACCCGCATGAGATCCCCGGCGTGAGCAATGCGAACTTCCTCCGCGCCGCGCTGAAGGCCCGCCTGCCCAAGGGCGAGGACATCGACGCTGTGAAATTTTACAAGCAGCTCTACGCCCGCATGGACCAGCTGGAAATGGACCGCAGCTTCACCAGCCGCAGCGTGAACGAAGGCTTCTCCGGCGGTGAAAAGAAGCGCAACGAAATCCTGCAGCTCATGATGCTGGAACCCAAGTACGCCATCCTCGATGAAACGGACTCCGGCCTGGACATCGACGCGCTCAAGATCGTGTCCCGTGGTGTGAACGCCATGCGCAGCGAAAACCGCGGCTTCCTCGTGATCACCCACTACCAGCGCCTGCTGAACTACATCCAGCCGGACATCGTCCACGTCCTCAAAGACGGTCGCATCGTGAAGACCGGCGGCAAGGAGCTCTCGCTGGAGCTTGAAGAGCGTGGGTATGACTGGGTCACTGATGAGTCACTGGTGGCTGCGGCATAACTGAATCAATGAGCGAAGAGATTACAGTCACACAAACTTTGAGTATGCCTGATACTCTGTCAGGTGCCCGGTGGCACCATCGGAGGTTCAGATGGAAAAAGTGGATGCAATGGCCAATCGCAGTCGCGATTGTCTTCGCCCTCTACTATCTCGCAAATACCAGCAAAGGAGAGAAAGTGGATTTGTTCGTTTTCGCCATCTCATTTGTTTGCGTCACCACCTTTAGTTTCGGAGCCGCCTTGATTGATCGCTCCCTGGCTAGGAGAAAGCTCAGCAAGCTGTTTCGGGAGCTGCCTTCTGGGCAGAAAGTTATGCATTGGAAGTTTCAGGCTGAGACGGTGGAATGCACCACGGAAGGGTCCCGCTCACAGACCGAATGGCCCCTTTTTACCGAGAGCGTGAGTAGTCCTGACGGCGCGCTTATTTATTGGAACAAAAGCAGTTATCATTGGCTCCCCAAGGCCGCCTTCACCTCCGAGTCCGACTACAACCGCTTCCTCGACCTCCTCGCCGCCAAAACAAAGCATTCAGTGATCAACTAACCATCGCCATGCCCGTCGTCTCCAGATTCAATTTGAAACTTTAAAACCTGCAACTCGCCAAACTTTAACAATATGGTCACCGCCCCAGAACCCGTCGACAGCGACATCTCCGACATCAAAGTCGATAACACGGGAAATTTCACCTTCCCTGAGCGCAACAAATTCGACTCCGGCTTCGGTATCACCGACAAGACGGTCGATTACATTGCCGATGTGAAGGGAGATCCTGACTGGATCCGTGAGTTCCGTCACAAAGCGCTGAAGGTCTTCAATGAGAAGCCGATGCCGACGCATTGGGCCACGAAGGACCTGGAGAACATCAAGTTCGACGAATTCCGCTACTACCTCAGCGACGGCCAGAAGCCGAAGCGCTCTTGGGATGATGTGCCCGAGGACGTGAAGAAGACCTTTGACCGCCTGGGCATTCCGGAGCAGGAGCGGAAGTTCCTGGCAGGTGTGGAAGCACAGTATGACTCCGAAGCAGCATACTCGAACATCAAGGCTGCCGTGGAAGAGCAGGGCGTCATCTTCGTGAACAGCACAGAAGGCCTGCACAAATACCCTGAGATCTTCAAAAAATGGTTCGGCAAAGTCATCCCGACGGGAGACAACAAGTTCTCCGCACTGAACAGCGCCGTGTTCTCCGGCGGCTCGTTCATCTACGTGCCCCCGGGCGTGAAGGTGAGCCATCCGCTGCAGGCCTACTTCCGCATCAACAGCGAGCAGTTCGGCCAGTTTGAGCGCACGCTGATCATCGCCGACGAAGGCTCTGAAGTGATGTACATGGAAGGCTGCACGGCGCCGAAATTTGAGACCGCCACGCTGCACAGCGCGGTGGTGGAGCTGGTGGCCATGAAGGGTGCGAAGATCCAGTATGTGACCGTGCAGAACTGGAGCAGCAATGTGTTCAATCTGGTGACGAAGCGAGGCATCGCGCATGAAGACGCTGAAGTGCGCTGGATCGACTGCAACATCGGCAGCCGCCTGACGATGAAGTACCCGGGCGTGATCATGAAGGGCAGGCGTGCGCGCGGCGAAGTCATCAGCATCGCCCTGGCGAACAGCGGTCAGCATCAGGACACGGGAGCCAAGATGGTCCACGCCGCCGATGACACGACGAGCAACGTCATCTCCAAATCCATCTCCATCGGCCAGGGCCGCAGCACCTACCGCGGCCTTGTCCATATCCCGAAACACCTGAAGGGCTGCAAGAACAACACCGAGTGTGATGCGCTGTTGATCAACGCCAACAGCCACACGGACACCTACCCGGCGATCAGCGTGCGCGGCAACCAGCACTCCACGCAGCATGAAGCGAGCGTAAGCCAGGTGAGCGCGGACCAGATCTTTTATCTGATGCAGCGCGGCCTCACCGAAGCCGAGGCGATGAGCCTCTCTGTGAACGGCTTCATCAATGACCTCGTGAAAGAGTTCCCGATGGAGTACAGCGTGGAGCTGAAGCGCCTGATCGACCTCGAAATGGAGGGCAGCGTGGGCTGACGCCCCCATGTGGAACCCGACATGAGGAATGACCAACATCATCAAACAGCTTTGAAGGAATGGACTCCTCCAATGCAGTCTCATGCTGTGTTTCAGCCCTCGGGTTCTTTCCGCATGCCTGTGATCACGCGCAAGCGCCGCAGAACCGGCGCACTTCAAAAGGCTGCAGCCGCTTTTATCTCTCCCACACACCTGCCGCTGCGGCGCACCATTAACCACTGACTTTCACCCCTCCTTTCATTTTCGATGTCTGCCACGCTTCTAGCTTCCCAATCTCCATCCATGTCCGCCGAAGCCATTTCTGAACAACCCTCTCCTTCCGGCCTGGAAATCACCGTGCCAGTGCGTGATGAAAAGAACACCCCCGGCTGGTTCCTCGCCCGCGCCGAAGCCGCCTGGACTGAGTTTCAGAAGCTGCCCATGCCAGGCATCAAGGATGAAAACTGGCGCTACTCCAGCTCCAAGAAGATCGAGCTGGCTGATCACACCCCGGCAGCAGCCCCCACCGCTGCCAACACTGCCGCAGCACTGGCGGCCACCCAGGGGCTGAAGGAGCGCGCAGCACGCTTCGTGTTTGTGAACGACGTGCTCGTGGAATCCGACACAGCCAACCTGCCCGCAGGCGTGGTGTGCGTGACGTTTGCCGACGCACTGCGTGATCATGGCGAGGTGCTGAAGCAGCACTTCATGCAGCGGGAGATGACGCTGGGCTCCGCCAAATTTGCCGCACTGCACCTGGCGCATGTCAAAGCAGGCGTGGTCGTCATCGTGCCCAAGAACGTGGCGATCGAGAAGCCCGTGGAAATCTTCCACTGGGTGGTGGGCGATCATGCCGCCATCTTCCCGCACACGCTCGTGGTCACCGGAGACAATGCCGAGGTCAGCGTAGTGGATCATTACCGAAGCCTGGAAGGCGAAGGCGGTCTGAGCATCGCGATTGCCGATCTCGTGGGCGGCCGTGGCAGCAAGATCACCTACGCGGCCTGCCAGGAACTGGCGGATGACGCGCAGGCGCTGCATCTTTCCAGCATCGTGGCCGGACGTGATGCCGCGGTGAAGAGCTTTCAGGTTCAGCTGGGCGCGAGCTTCAGCCGCAGCGAGAGCGTGAGCGACCTCATCGGCGAAGGCTCCCGCAGCGACATGCTGAGCGTGTCCCTGCCCATCGGCGAGCAGGTTGTGGATCAGCGCACGTTGCAGAACCACAAGGCACCGCACGCCAGCAGCGACCTGCTCTACAAGAACGCCCTCTACGGCAAGTCCCGCAGCATTTTCAGCGGCCTGATCACCGTGGACGAAGGCGCGCACTACACGGACGCGTACCAGACCTGCCGCAATCTGCTCAACAGCAACGAAGCCGAGGCGACTAGCCTCCCGGGCCTGGAAATCAGCGCGGACCAGGTGAAGTGCAGCCACGGCGCGACTAGCGGCCCCATCAGCGATGAAGAACTCTTCTACCTAAAGGCGCGCGGCATCAGCGACAGCGAAAGCCGCAAGCTCATTATCGAAGGCTTCCTGGCGGGTGTGATCGAACGTTTTGGCAACGGCGAGCTGCTGGACACCCTGGTGGCCCGCATTGACGAGAAGCTGGAGCGTGCGGAGTAACTCAGACGTACACGCGTGGCACGCGTGAATTGATGTTGGTCAGCACCTCGTAGGCGATGGTGCCGGCCGCATCCGCCACATCTTGAGCCGTGATGGTTTCAGCGCCATCACTGCCGATAAGGGTGACGACATCGCCATTGTAGGCGGTGCCCCATTCAAGATTGACCATGAACTGGTCCATGCACACGCGGCCAGCAATGGGATGCCGCTGGCCACGAATGAGCACAGAGCCGCGATTCGAGAGGGCACGGAAATAACCGTCTCCGTAACCGACGGGTACGGTAACAACGCGGACTTGGTGATCGCTGCGCCAAGTGCCGCCGTAGCTCACCGGGTTGCCCGGATGCACCACTTTGAAAAACACGACCTGGGATTTCCAGCTCAGTGCGGGGGTGAGGCGCACCGTGCGGCGTACTTCCTTTGAGGGATACACACCGTAGAGCATGATGCCCGGACGCACGAGATCGAGATGACTCTCTGGCATCTGCAGGATGCCGCCAGAATTGGCGATGTGACGCAGCGGTGGCTGCAGTCCGTGTTTGGGGTAAAACTCGAGGACTTCAAGGAAGCGCGAGAGCTGCTCTCTGGCGGCGGAGAGATCGGCATCGTCCGAACTGGCAAAGTGGGAGTAGATGCCTGCCACCTGCACGTTGGAAAATTTGAGGCTGGCCACCAGCAGCTTTTCTGCGCTGTACCAATGGACGCCGATGCGCTCCATGCCGGTGTCGATCTTCAAATGCACACGGGCATTCTTTTTCATCGCGGCGGCGGCTTCATCGATCTGCCGCAGTTTGTCGATGGAAGAGGCGGCCATCATCAAATCATGCTCGATGAACTGCGGAATCTGCCGTGTGGCCACACCGCCAAAAACGAGGATGGGAATGGTGACGCCCGCCTGCCGCAGGACGATGGCTTCTTCGAGGAGAGCCACGCCGAGGCAGGGCGCACCGTGATTCATCAGATGCCGCGCCACCTCGACGATGCCGTGGCCGTAGGCGTTGGCCTTTACCACCGGCATGACTTGCGCCGCACCCACGTGGGCGCGGATGGCGTCATAGTTCTGCGAGATGGCGCCGAGGCTGACCTCGACGTGGGCTGGGCGGATGGCTTCCATGGAGTGGCGACGAATCGTCGCCCAAAGATTCTATGCCGACGAATCGTCGGCGCTCCACATCAATCCAAGATGGAACGCAGTTTTCCAGCGATCTCCGCAAAAGCTTCGTCGCTGAGTGCGGGCGTTGCGGCCGCAACCAGTGGCAGTCCCTCCTCGGGCAGGGTGATCCAGGAGCGGCAGCCGCCGTAGCTTTTTGCGTATGGGAAATGCCAGTTCTGCGGCAGCTTGTAGGCACGCACGAGGGCGATGTGCAGGCAGCTCTCGTCGTCATAGATAAAGCGCTCCTTCACCACATCCTCATTCCAGATGTGCAGCGGGGCCAGGGCGGCCACCTTGTCCCAGTCCGTGACCTTCCAGACCTGCTCCAGGGTGGCGCAGCCGTCGATGTCCACGCTGGTGCGCTGCTCCTCGGGCGGGAAGTCGCGCTGGGTGTTTTCCGGCACCCAGCTCAGCTTTTCGGCCTGGTTGTGGAACCAGGTGGGAAACAGAAAAAACTGGCGGTGTTTCCACTCAAAGCCACCTCGGCCCTCGTGAATCCCGCCTTTGCGCAGGATGATGCTGAGCCGGCCCTGCACGAGGGCATCGCAGACGAAGGACCATTCTTTGAATCCGGTGGGGGAGGTGAGGTTGGGCATGCCCTGCGGATACATCGCCGCTCCGCAGCCCGCAAGTGCCGGCAGAGCGCGGAAAGTGCGGCCCGCTGTGCGACGTTTGATTCCCTGCATGGGTTCTCCTTTCAATCCAGCGGGTGCCTGCACCCGCATCAGCCGCCGCCAGCTGCTATCCGCCGGCGGTCTGGGGATGTTTGGCCTGACGATGCCGCGCTTTCTCCAAGGCCTGGAAAACCAGGGAATGGACAAGCTGGTGGCCCGCGCCAAATCGGTGATCTTCTGCTTTCAGTGGGGCGGCCCGAGTCATCTGGAGACCTTTGACATGAAGCCGGATGCGCCGGAGGGCATCCGCGGCTTTCACAAACCCATCAAGTCCAATGCAGATGGCATCTGGGTGTCAGAGAAGCTGCCGAAAACGGCGAAGGTGATGGACAAGGTGACGCTGGTGCGGTCTGTGCACCACACGATGAAGAACCACAACAGCGCAGGCTACTATGCGCTGAGCGGCCATGCACCACCGAGCGACGACCAGCGGCTGAAGGATTCACCGGATCTCTTTCCCGCCTACTCATCCGTGGTGGACAAGATCGCGCCGCTGCGGGAGGAGATTCCCACATCCGCCACTTTTCCCTACATCGTGAGCGACGGCTCGGTGACCCCGGGCCAGCGCGGGAGCTTTCTGGGCAAAGAACACGATCCCTTCATCGTGCTGCGCGATCCGAACGCGGCCGGATTTGCACTGCCAGAGCTGAGCCTGCCCAGCGGGGTGAGCTTTGAGCGCCTGAACGCAAGACGGGAACTGCAGAAGCTGGTGGATTCCCAGACCCGGCTGCTGGATTACTCGGCCGAGGCACGCGGCATCGAAAGCTACTACGACAAGGCCCTGGCCATGCTGCACAGCGAGAAGCTCCGCACTGCCTTTGACCTGACCAAGGAGCCTGACAAGGTTCGTGACGGTTACGGCCGGTCTCCCTACGGCCAAAGTCTGCTGCTGGCACGCCGACTGGTGGAGGCAGGCGTGAAGTTTGTGACGGTGAACTTTGCCCAGAGCATCGGCGGGCAGAGCACCACCGAGGGAGGCTGGGACACGCACGGCTTCAATGACACACGCATGTTCCCGATCATCGAAAAATATCACCTGCCGATCACGGAGCAGACGCTGCCCACTTTCCTGACCGACCTCGATGAGCGCGGGCTGCTGGATGAGACGCTGGTGGTGTGGATGGGAGAATTTGGCCGCACACCAAAGATCAACAAGAACGTCTCCCGCGACCACTGGCCCCAGTGCTACACCGCGCTGCTGGCAGGCGGCGGTGTGAAGCGCGGCTATGTGCACGGCGCCTCGGACAAAAACGGAGAGCACCCTGCGGACAAGCCGGTGAAGCCCGACGATCTGGCGGCCACGATGTATCACCTGCTGGGAATCCAGCCAGACACGGAGGTACGTGACGTGGTGAACCGTCCCGTGCCGATCAGCTATGGAAAAGTCATCCAGGAGATCATCGCATGAAAACGCTGCTAGCCACCCTCTGCCTGCTGGCCTGTGCCAGCACCAGCGCCAAGGACCTTGGCATGAATCCGATGTTTAAACACTACATCGGCACCTGGAAGGCCGCCGGCGAGTTGAAGGGGGAGAACAGTGTGCTCGACCTCAAGGAGGAGTGGACCGGAGCTGCGGAGGGGGACAATTCCTTTGTGATCAAAGGCACGCGTACCATCAATGGCGACACCCAGCCGTTTCAGTGGACCATCACCTACAACGAGGGCGCCGACAGCTATGAGGCCAATCTAACGGGGGCAGAAGGTTCGCAGAACATCCACTTTGAAGGACATGTCTCCGAGGTGAATCTCACGCTGGAGCTCAAGGCCATCACCGGCAGCGGCCAGAGCAGCATCACCATCACCGAGGCATTTGCGGGCACAAGCGGGGCAAAAGATGTCATCGAGAGCAAGGTGACTTTCACCGGAGATGCAGGCCAGACGACCCTGGAGGGCGTAATCAAGCACGAGAAGGAGAAACAACCGTAGTGAACATCACCAACTGGGACCAGGCGTATCAAGAGAACTTCACCCCATGGGACAAGGGCCTGCCAGCGCCGCCGCTGGCTGAATGGCTGGACCACAATACCCTGACCGGCAGGGTCCTGGTACCCGGCTGCGGCGTGGGCCACGATGTGGCGCATCTGGTTGCGCGTGGCATAGATGCTCACGGGCTCGACATCGCCCCCACCGCCGTGGCGCGTGCCAAGGCGCACTATCCAGAGCTGGCGGAGCGTTTTAACTGCGCGGATCTCTTTGAGTTTCGTGGAGAGTACGACGTCATCGTGGAGCACACCTGCCTCTGTGCACTGCCGCCGGAATGGCGAACCAAATACCGGGATGCCGTGGCGGGACTGCTGAAGCCAGGCGGACTGCTCATCGGTGTGTTTTTCATCAACCCTGAAATGGACCCCGGTGAAACGGGGCCGCCTTTTGGGATCACCCAAGACGAACTCGGTGCCCTCTTTGACCCTCGCTTTGAAGTGCTGGAGAGCTGCATCCCCGCCAAAGCCTACCCGGGCCGCGAGGGGCGTGAGTGTCTCCGTGTGCTGAAGCTGGCTTAATTGGCCGTTCCCGGAGCGGCGAATGCCGGGGGCACGAGCTGCCTAACTGTGGCTGCGATGATGTTTTCGATACCCGAGGCAAAGCGATTCGGGCGGGCATAATAAATCATGGCACCGCCTGCCTCATAGCCCCCCTCCTCCCATACGCGCTGGGAAGGGATGTAGCAGGGCACGTCATTGGTGTAGCCGTTCACCCAGGTACGGGCGGGATCGTATTCGCGCTTGAAGCGCAGGCTGTAGTCCACCACCACTTCTCCGGGCAGGTTGATCGTCAGCAAGGAGTTGCCGTAGTTCCACACCTGGATGTCATAAGGCAGGGCGGGTGGGATCTTCTCGCCACGCTCCAGCATCTCCAGATGCTTTCTGGCGTGGTAGGCGGTCCACTTGTTGGGGTCTGCCACCTTAGCTTTCCACTCGGCCTGGCTGAGAGGCTTGTCGAATGGCAGCATCACCTCCCGATGCGCGCAGTTCAGCGGACCGTTCAGAGGCTGCATCGGGTTGTTAATGAGGCGGACAATCTCCTTGGCGATGCTGATGCCGTGCTGCATGGCAAAGCGGCTCTCTTTTCGCGGATAAGGATTTTGATCGGCCCCGCAGCCGATGGCGATGATGCAAACAGAGTCCGGGAACCTTAGTTCCAGCTCCTCATGTGCCAGACCGGCCCAGTCTCCGTGGATCTCATTCATGCCGAGCGTGGTGCAGTGGCAGGCATAGCTGGCGTGAGTAGCGATGAGCTTTTTCCCATCTGCCGAGCGGATACAAAGCACCGGCAGTGCGCGATCCGTAGGTCCGCTGAAGTTCTGCGCGTTTTGAAACCCTTTGTCAGTCTTCAGCCGCCGGTTGAAGGCGAAATAGACCTTGCCCACACTCCATTCCAGCCGGGCGTGCTCCATTTTGTCCCAAGCCTTGACGATGATGCTTACGATATGCGCAGTCAGGTCTTCAGTGTAGCGCGCAATGCGTTGAACCTGATCTGCGGGCAAGTCTGCTCCAAAGAGAAAAGGCAGCACGCCCGTGAGCATGGGTGCACAGTGTGTGTGGGTCGAATGCAGGGCAAGGCGCTCATCTGCCACATGCCTGCCTGCGGAAGCGAGACGTCTGAGAACTTCGGAGCGCACCGCCGCAGGCACGCCACAGTTGTCCACACTGACGATGACGGCAGGTTTGTCATCCTGCCACTGCATGACAAGGGCGTTGGCATGCAGCCTCTGCGCCACTTTTTCATACTCCGTGGTGCGGCTGCCATAACCGCTGAGGCGCACCGGATAGCCCGGGGTGATGTCCACATTCGCCGCCCCAGCCTTCCAGAAAGACTGTGAATGAGCCTGACAAGCAAGCAGGCCCAGGAGAAGAACCGGTAGAATGATTCGTCGCATTTGTCCGATTATGGACAAATGCGACAAAAGCTTACAAGATCATTTAAGAATGTAGCAACGAGCACTACATGTTGGCATTCGTCCAATCGATGGCAGCTCGGCAGATTTCCCAGAAGCTTCCGGGTTCCAGGCTGGCTCCACCCACGAGGGCGCCGTCCACGTCCTTCTGGCTGATCAGCTCGGCCATGTTGCCAGGCTTCACACTGCCGCCGTACTGGATGCGGATCTTGGCGGCGACATCTTCACCGAAGAGCTCTCCGAGCACCTGACGGGTGAAGGCGTGGGCTTCCTGCGCCTGCTCGGGGCTGGCAGTGCGACCAGTGCCAATGGCCCAGACGGGCTCATAGGCGATGACGCAGTCGGTGATGCGACGGGGGCCGACTTCTGCGAGGGACTCACGAAGCTGGCTGCCGAGCACCTGCTCGATCTGGCCGTTGTCGCGCTCGGCGAGGGTTTCACCGATGCAGAGGATCGGATGCAGGCGGGCTTCGAGAGCCGCGAGCACCTTGGCGTTCACAATGGCGTTGGTTTCTCCGTAGAGGCTGCGGCGCTCACTGTGGCCGAGGATGACGTGCCTGCAGCCGCACTCCTTGATCATGCGTGCACTGATCTCACCAGTGAAGGCACCAGCAGGCTGTGCGCTCATGTTCTGGGCGGCCAGCTCCACGCTCTGCTCACGGGCGTTCATGAGTACGTCCTGGGCTTTGGCCAAGCTGACGAAGGGCGGAGCCACCACGATCTGTACAGGCACCTTGTCAGGCACGAGACGGGCAAAGGAGCGGAGGAAGTCATCCGTTTCCTGGGGCGTCATGTGCATTTTCCAGTTGGCGGCGATGATGGGTTTGCGGAAGTGGGCGAAGGCCATATGAGAGGAAGTTTACAGTTGTTTAAAACGATTCGGATTACTTGTCTTTGAGGCAGGCGACGCCGGGGAGGACTTTGCCTTCGAGGAGTTCGAGGGAGGCGCCACCGCCGGTGGAGATGAAGGTCATCTTGTCACCGAGCTTGGCTTTCTTGACCGCCTTCACGCTGTCGCCACCACCGATGATGGTCTTGGCGCTGGAGTTGGCCGCCACGGCCGCGGCGACGTCGAAGGTGCCCTTGGCGCTGTCCTTGATTTCAAACACGCCCATCGGGCCGTTCCAGATGACCGTCTTGGCCTTGGCGATTTCCTCGGAGAAGAGCTTCACGGACTCAGGTCCGATGTCCACGCCTTCCCAGCCATCAGGAATGCTTTCGCCGACGGAGGTGAACTTGAGGTTGCCGAGCTTCTTGGTGTCGAAGTCGAAAGAGTCGGTGATCATGGCATCCACCGGGATGAGGATCTTGACGCCACGCTCCTTGGCCTTGTCCAGTGCGGCCTGGGCGATGGGTTCCCACTCGGGCTTGTAGAGGCTTTTGCCGATGGAGATGCCTTCGACGATCTTGCGGAAGGTGTAGGCCATGCCGCCGCCGATGATGATGCTGTCCGCCTTTTCGAGCAGGCGGTTGATGACGCCGATCTTGTCGTTCACCTTCGCGCCGCCGAGGATCACCACGAAGGGGCGCTCAGGGTTTTCGAGCTCGTCGTGCAGCCATGTGAGTTCCTTCTCCATCAGGAGGCCTGAGACCGCAGGCAGGTAGTCGGCAATGCCGGCCGTGGAGCTGTGCGCACGGTGGGCGGAGCCGAAGGCGTCGTTTACAAAGATTTCGGCGAGTTCAGCCATGCCCTTGGCCAGGGTGGCGTCGTTCTTTTCTTCACCAGCGTGAAAGCGGGTGTTTTCGAGGAGAAGCACATCGCCGTTGCCCAGCGCGAGAGCCTTGGTCTTGGCTTCTTCGCCGACGCAGTCACTGGCAAAGGCCACAGGCCTGCCGATCAGGGCGCTCAGGGCCGGGGCTACGGGAGCGAGGCTCTGCTTGGGATCACGCTGGCCCTTGGGACGGCCGAGGTGGCTGGCGAGGATGATTTTGGCACCCTTTTCGATCAAGAAATTGAGGGTGGGGAGGGTCTCCTGGATGCGGGTGGCGTCGGTGATGACCATCTGGCCGTCCTTCTCTTCGAGCGGCACGTTGAAATCAACGCGTACAAAAACGCGTTTTCCGGCGAGGTCGAGGTCACGAATGGTCTGCTTGGGCATGGTGTTTTTTGATGAGGGGTAAACAAGCCGCAAGGCGGCGGGGGCGGGATTCCTAGCACAGAGCGTGCTCGGTGCGCATGCAATTTTTTGCAGACCGGCACGGCAGGCTGGGCCAAATGCCTATCTCTCGTTCAAGTCCAAGCGGTGAATCTCCAGGGGCAGTTCCTGTTCGAGGTATTCGATCAGGCTTTTCACCCTCTGGGGCAGATGCTCGTGGGCTGAGTGGGCGATCTGGAGGTCAAGCGGGGCCAAGTGCCATTCTGGCAAAAGCTGCACCAGCCGTCCGGCATTGATGTCCCGGGCTGCCATCCACTCAGGCAGGATCGTGAATCCGGCCCCCTCGATCGCGGCCTCACGCAGAGCCGTGACGGTATCCAGCAGCATAACCGGGCTCAGTTTGAGCTTCTTGACCTGCCTGGACTTCACAAGCTCCACACGATCGCGCGAGTAGAAATGCGGCTGCAAAATTCCCAGCCAAGGCAGATGATTGAGGTCGTCCGGTCGGATGGGCAGGCTGTGAAATTTGAGCAGCGAAGGAGCCGCTACAAGCCGGCGGTGGAGCTGGGCGATCTTGCGAATCGTCACCCGCCGGTCCGTGGCGGCACCGACCATGATGCCGCAGTCGAAGCCCTCCTTGATGAATTTCGTGGGCCTGTTGATGAGGTGCAGTTCCGTCGTGACATCAGGGTGCTGTCTTTGAAAACGCGAGAGCACCCGGGAAACGATCCACTGCCCTACATCCACCACAGAAACCATACGCAGGTGCCCCCGCAGGGCGCGGCGCTCGGCACGCAGGCGGCTGCCCAGGCGATCCGCCACGGTGAGAAGCTCCCGGGCGTCCGCCAGAACGACGATGCCAGCGTCCGTCAGCCTCATAGTGCGGGTGTCCCGCCGGATGAGGGGTGCGCCAATTTGAGCCTCCAGCGCCGCCAGATGCCGGCTCAGCGTGGGCTGCGCGATTCCCAAAACTCTGGCGGCACGAGAGATGCTGCCGGAGTCGGCAATCTGCACAAATTCACGCAAATGCTGGAGGTCATTCAGGCTGCTCATGCAGCTAATGTATAAGTGATATGTCGATTATGCACTATTTAAGCTGTCGCAGGATTCGTAAGTCTGAGCATGCAGCGCGCATTGTTTCCTCCCTTTTCCTTCGTTCCAGCTCTGCGGCAGGCTCTAGCAGGCCTGCTCCTCCTGAGCTCCCTGACCGCCTGCAAACGCAGCAGCAGCGCAACAGCCAGCCCTCCGCCGGCAGCGGCTCCTGAAGTGACCGTGGCCAAGCCCATCGCCAAACGGCTCATGGACTGGGATGAATTTACCGGACGCCTGACTGCGCGCAAACGTGTCGAAGTGCATGCCCGTGTCTCGGGCTACGTGACGAAAGTCAGCTTCAAAGAAGGCGCGGAAGTCAAAGCAGGCGATCTGCTCTTCACCATCGACCCGCGCCCTTACCAAGCCATTGTTGAACGCGCCGAGGCCATGCTGGCCCAGGCCAAATCAGCCGCCGAGGTGGCCAGCGTGGAAGCGCGGAATGCCACCGCCTTGCGCCAGGGGCAGGCCATCTCTGTGGAAGAGTCCGAACGCCGTCTGAAAAGCGCCACCGGCGAAATGGCCGGCGTACGTGGAGCCGAAGCCGCCGTGCGCGCCGCCAAGCTGGATCTGGAATTCACCGAAATCCACGCCCCCATCAGCGGCCGCATCAGTGACGCACGCGTGACAGAGGGCAACCTCGTCAGCGGTGGCAACCAAGGAGCCACGCTGCTGACCACCATCGTGGAGCTGGATCCCATCTACTGCGAGATCGAGGCCGATGAGCGTTCCGTGCTCAAATACCGCGAGATGCACAAGACCGGCGAGCGCACGAGCGCCATGTTTGCCCGGATTCCCGCGCAGATGGAACTGCTGAACCAGGACGGCTGGCCCAACCACGGCGAGATCGATTTCGTGGACAACCAGCTCAACCCCGCGACCGGAACGATCCGTGCGCGTGCTGTGTTTCCCAACGCCGACCATCTGATGTCTCCCGGCTTATTTGCCAAGGTGCGCATTCCCGGCAGCGGCGAGTACGACGGCCTGCTCATTCGTGATTCCGCCGTGGGTGACGACCAGGGCAGCAGCTTTGTGTGGGTGCTGGACGCCGAGGACAAGGCAGTTTACAAACCCGTCACTCTCGGCCCGCTTCTGGATGAGATGCGGGTCATCCGCAAAGGTTTGAAAGCAGAAGACCGGGTGGTTGTGCTGGGCCTGATGAGCGTGCGCAACGGCGCCAAGGTGAAGGCCACACTGACCGACATGCAGCCAGCGGCGGAAGCCACCAAATAACACCGACATGAATTTCGCCCGCTTCTTTGTGGACCGGCCCATCTTTGCGGCCGTGCTGAGCATCGTCATCACGCTGCTGGGTGTACTCGCCTACGTGGCGCTGCCCATCGCGCAATATCCCGAGGTCATTCCGCCCACAGTGGTGGTTTCGGCCACGTATCCCGGGGCGGATGCGCGAACGCTGGCTGAAACCGTCTCCACCCCTCTGGAGCAGGAGATCAACGGCGTGGAAAACATGCTCTACCTCTCCTCCTCCTCCACCAGCGATGGCAAGGTGCAGATCACCGTGACCTTCCGCCTTGGCTCGGACCTGAATGAGGCGCAGGTGCTGGTGCAAAACCGCGTGAACGCCGCTGTCTCCCGCCTGCCGGAAGAGGTGCGCCGCCTGGGGGTGAATGTGAACAAGCGCTCGCCGGACCTCACGCTGGCGGCGCAGTTTTACAGCCCTGACGGCTCGCGGGAAGTCGCCTATCTCAGCAACTACGTTACACTGCAGGTGCAAAATGAAATCGCCCGTATTCCAGGGGTGGCGGAGGCATCCTCCCTCGGCGGGCTGGACTACTCGATGCGCATCTGGCTCGACCCTGAAAAAGTGGCCAGCCTAGGTCTGACCGCCGGCGATGTCGTGCGCGCGATCCGTGAACAGAATGTGCAGGTGGCCGCCGGGTCGCTTGGCCAGCCGCCAGCCTCCAAGGACTCTGAGTTCCAATACACCCTCACCGCACCGGGCCGCCTGAAGAAGGCCGAGGAGTTTGGCGACATTGTGCTCAAGACCGGAACGCAGGGCGATGTGGTGCGCCTGGCCAACGTGGCGCGCATCGAGCTCGGCTCCCGCGACTACTCCAGCCGCACCTACATGGACGGCTACAACGCCGTCTCACTCCGTGTGTTCCAACTGCCCGGCAGCAACGCCATTGAAACCGCCGATTCCGTTTACAGGCGCCTCAACCAGCTCAAGGAGCGCTTCCCGCCGGGGGTTGATTACGTCATCAACTATGACACCACCAAATTCGTACGTGCTTCGATTGAGTCCGTGCTTCACACCCTCATGGAGGCGGTTCTGCTGGTGGTCTTCGTCGTCATCGTCTTCCTGCAAAACTGGCGCGCATCCGTCATCCCGCTGCTGGCCGTTCCGGTCTCCCTCATCGGCACCCTAGCAGTGATGCAGTGGATGGGTTTCTCGCTGAACAACCTTTCGTTGTTCGGGCTGGTGCTTGCCATCGGCATCGTCGTCGATGACGCCATCGTGGTGGTGGAGAACGTCGAGCGAAACATCGCGCTGGGTCTGAGCCCGCGGGAGGCGGCCGTGCGTGCGATGAATGAGGTGAGTGGAGCCGTCATTGCCGTGGCGCTGGTGCTCTGCGCCGTGTTCGTGCCCACGGCTTTCATCAGCGGCATCACTGGCCAGTTCTACCGCCAGTTTGCGCTGACCATCGCGGTTTCCACCGTCATTTCCGCCTTCAATTCCCTGACACTCAGCCCCGCGCTCTGCGCTCTGCTGCTGCAGCCGCATGGAGTAAAGCCGGACTGGTTCACGCGCCTGCTGAACGCCTTGCTGGGCTGGTTCTTCGCAGGCTTCAACCGCGTGTTCCAGTTCGGTTCGGACCTCTATGCGTCCCTCGTCGGCAAGCTCATCCGTCTGGCGGTGATCGTCCTCATTGGTTATGCCGGGCTGATCGGTCTGGCAGGCAAGCTTTTCAAAGATGTACCCGCAGGTTTCATCCCCTCCCAGGACATGGGCTACGCCATCGTGCTGGTCCAGCTGCCCGACGGCGCCTCTTTTGAGCGAACCGATACCGTGGTGCGCCGCATGGATGCCATGGCGCGTGAGATTCCCGGGGTGGCACACACCTTTGCCATCTCCGGCTACTCCTCCGTGCTGCAGGCCAATCAGCCCAACGTGGGCGCGGCCTTCCTGGTGTTTGACGACTTTGCCAGACGCCAGTCTCCCGAGCTGAAGGGAGATGGCCTGCTGGCTGTCATCCGCAAAAAGTTCTCCACCATCCAGGAGGGCCGTGTGCTGGTGCTGCCACCGCCGCCACTCCGCGGTCTGGGAAATGCCGGTGGCTTCAAAATCCAGGTGCAGGACCTCAACAACGCTGGCCTGCCAGCACTGGAAGCAGCCACGCAGAAGCTGCTGGCGGCCGCTCAGCAGGAGCCGGGCCTGATCTCTCTCATCACCGGATTCCGTGCCCGGACGCCGCAGTTCAAACTCGAGATCAACCGTGCCCAGGCCAAGACGATGGGGGTCTCCCTGGCTGACCTGAATGAGGCGCTGCAGATCTATCTTGGTTCTGTTTACGTGAACGACTTCAACCTTTTCGGCCGCACCTACCAGGTCACCGCGCAAGCCGATGCGGAATACCGCAAAGACCCCACAGACGTGAGCCGCATCAAAATCCGTAATCAGGCAGGCGAAATGGTGCCCCTGGCGGCACTGGTGAGAGTGGTGAAAACGGGCGGCGCCGACCGTGTGCAACGCTACAACCTCTACTACTCCGCAGACATCAACGGCAACACCCTTCCCGGCATCAGCTCCGGCCAGATGATCGAAAAGATCGAGCGCCTGGCCAAGGAACACCTGCCGGTGGGATTTGCCATCGAGTGGACGGACCTCACCTACCAGCAGATCCTGGCTGGAGACACCCTCATCTACATCTTCCCTCTGTGCGTCATCTTCGTTTTCCTGGTCCTCTCCGCCCAGTATGAAAGCTGGAGCCTGCCCATGGCCATCATTCTGATCGTGCCGATGTGCCTTCTCTCCGCCATCGGCGGCGTGTGGCTGCGCGCGCAGGACAACAACATCTTCACCCAGATCGGCCTTGTGGTGCTCGTCGGCCTCGCGGCCAAAAACGCCATCCTCATCGTGGAATTTGCCAAACAGCTGCAGGACACCGGCATGGACCGAGTGAAGGCTGCCGTGGAAGCCTGCCGCCTGCGCCTGCGGCCCATCCTGATGACCAGCTTTGCCTTCATCCTGGGCGTGCTGCCGCTGGTGCTGGCCACAGGTGCGGGCGCGGAGATGCGCCAGGCCCTTGGTACGGCGGTGTTCTTCGGCATGATCGGGGTCACGATCTTCGGCCTGCTGTTTACACCTGTGTTTTATGTTATCATCCGTGCCTTCGTGGAACGCCGCGAACGTCGCCTCCACTCAGCCGCTCCCGTCCCTGTGATTCATGAAGCCCACTAATTCATTCCTCCTCATCGCCTGTCTGGTTTCCAGCTGCAATGTGGGGCCTAAGTTTGTCAAACCCCAGCCCAAGATGCCTGCGGACTATGCGTCACGTGGAAAGATGGAGCAGAAGGCTCAGGAGGTGGACGCAGCCTGGTGGCGCAAGCTCAACGACAGCACCCTGAACGAACTGGTGGCCCAGGCCGAGGTGCAGAACAAGGATCTGGCCGCCGGACGCGCCCGCCTGCTGGAGGCCCGCGCCCTGTGGCGTGAGTCACGCTTCAACTATGCGCCCACCGTCACCCTGGGCTCCACGTATGAAAACACCCGCAATGGAGCCACATCCTTCTCAGGCCTGCGCACGCGCGACTATGAGCTGTACCGCACAGGATTTGATGCGGACTGGGAGCTGGACTTTTTTGGTCGCATTCGCAATTCCGTGAAAGCCGCCAAGGCCAACTCAAGCGCCATGGACACCAACCTGCAGGACCTGCTGATCTCCCTGCAATCTGAGGTGGCCAGCAACTACATGGAACTGCGTGGGGCCCAGGCCCAGCTGACCGTGGCGAACGAAAACGCCAGCAATCAGCGTGATGCCCTTCATATTGCAGAAGCATCGCTCAAAGGCGGGCGTGGCACGCAGCTCGATGTCGCGCGCGCCAACGCCCTGTGGAATGCCACCATGGCGCAGATCCCCACCTACCAGGAGAATGTGGCCAGATCGATCCACCGCATCGCCGTCCTGTGCGGGCAAAATCCATCTGAACTCCGCGCCAAACTGCAGGTGACCAAAAAACAGCCCGCAGTTCCGGCCCACATCGGCATCATCAAGCCGGCCGATCTGCTGCGCCGCCGCCCGGACATCCGCACCGCCGAAAACATTCTGGCGGCGGAAACCGCACGCATCGGAGTTGCCGTCGCGGATTTGTTCCCCCGCGTCACATTCAACGGACGCATTGGCTTTGAAGCCGCCGCACTTGCCTATATGAGCGACCGTAACAACGCCGATGGTTACAGTTTTGGCCCCCGCATCACCTGGGCGGCATTCAATCTGGGCCGCGTCAGGCAGCAGATCGCCGCCGCCGGCAAGCGTGCGGACGCCGCCTTGGCCCGCTATGAGCAGACAGTGCTGCTGGCGCTCGAAGAGGCGGAAAACGCCCTGACGGTTTATGATCGTGAACGCCTCCGCCTTCGCCATCTGGAAGCCTCCGCCGCCTCTGCCCGTGAAGCCGCCACCTTGGCGCGCAAACGCTACCAGGACGGTATTGCCGACTTTCTGACAGTGCTGGATGCAGAGCGCATGGCGCTTGGCGCTCAGAATGACATCGTCGTGAGCCGCACACGCGTGGCCACAGCCTGGGTGACGATTTACAAGGCCATGGGCGGCGGCTGGAACGGCTGAGCTGGTGTATCGGCCCGCTCAGAGATGACCGGGCTAGTTCACTTCCTCAAAAACCTGCGAGCACGAGCCGGCCAGCTTTATGGGCCAACCATCAGCAGCTGGCCTTCGCTTTTCGGCACGCCACCTTTCTTCTCAACACTGAGAGCAAATTTTGCCTCTCCCGTCACGGCTTCGACGGGTTTGAAAACGGTCTTAACAGATCCTTTGGGATCTACGGTCACGACGCCGGCGCTGACTGGATCAGGCTTGCCGGGATCCACGACCCAGAGCTGGTAATCTTTGTCAGACTCCACGCGGGGCATCTTGTCGAGCACAAGCACGCCCTGGCTGCGCTTCTGGTCCCAGACCACCAGCATCTCGCTGCGGCGGTATTCCCAGACCTTGCTCTGAAGTGTGGCGATCTGGAGCTGGGATTCCTGCTCCTGCTTTTTCAGTGCATCCAGATCAGCGGTGAGCCTGGCAATCTGAGCGCTGGCATCGGTTTCACGCTTGCGAAGCGAGTCGATCTCATCCTGAAGCGCCTTTTTCTGCGCCTCGTATTCATCACGGCGTCTTTTGAGTTCCTCCTCCAGCGTACGTGCCTTGGCTTTGCCATCGTCCACCACAGGTGTGACGGGATTGGCAGGAGGCGCGATCGCGCGCGATGCTGCCGCAAGCTGCTCTGTCATGCCAGCACGCTCATTCCAGAGCCAAATCGAGGCCAGGGCAAAACTGGCGGCCAGCGCCCAGCCCGCGCCACCAACGATGGCTCCACGAGACAGGCCCATGCCCTTGACTCCTTTGACACGCATTTTGGCACGGATGCGCTTCTTCATGTCGGAAGGAGGCTCCGTCGGCTTGATAAGATAGCCCAGTTCAGCAGCGGTGATGTCGAGTTCGAGACCAAGCGTGCGCAGGTCTTTGTCACGCGCCACGGTGCCGTCCAGAGTACGCTTTTCGTCGCTCTCCAGCATGCCGAGAGCATTCATGGCGGCCAGTTCTTCAAATCGTTCCTGTTCCATCATGCCCCTCCTTTCAAAAGATCACGCAGGCGCAGAAGCCCGCGGCGAATGTTGGTCTTTACGGTGCCAAGCGGCATGCCGAGTGATTCAGCGATCACATGGTGAGTGAGTCCCTTGAGAAAGGCGCATTCGATGAGCTGACGCTGTTCCTTGGGCAGTTCATTCAGCGCCCGACTCACCGCCTCGCCACGCTCTGCATCCTGCATGGCTTCGTCTGCAGACGGGGAGGAGCTGCGGAGAGTGGTCTGCTCCAGCACCGCACCGTCCACTAGGCGGTTCCTGCGGCCCAGCATGCGCATGCGGTCGATCGCCTTATGACGGAAGAGCATCACCGCCCAGGTGAAGGCCTTGCTGCGCTCAGGATCGAAGCTGGGAGCACGCTCCCAGAGCTGCACAAAACCCTCCTGCAGCACCTCTTCTGCCTCCTTTTCATCATAGAGCATCTGACGCAGAAGGCCGAAAAGGCGGGGTGCCAGCCTGTCGTAGAGCTGGTCAAACGCGCGCGCGTCCCCGCGTCCAGCACGCTGGAGCAGCTCTTCTTCGCTGAGTTCTGGTTGGCTCATGGGGGGGTGGCACGCTGGCATAGCCGGATGGGCTGCCGAGCGCGGATTCCATGCCAGAGCTATTGCAGTCACACAAGTTTTTGCGTCATGAAAGACGCGCCGGATTCAAAAAAAGTCACTTTATGTCCACCAGCCGGCAATTCCGGGTGAAGAGCAGGGACGACTCGATCTTGTCAGGTGACACCCCTGTCAGACGAGTCAGCGCCTGACGGTAGAGTAGAATTTGCGGGCGATAACCCGCAGTTTTTTCCTCCAATGCCGCCTCATCTGGCACCTCATCTGTTTTAAAATCAATCAGTCGTACGGAGTCTTGCTTGACGATGACCCGGTCAAATACACCACTGATCCAGTTTCCTTCATGGATCAGATCGAAGGGCTTTTCGCGCCACGCGGCGCCCCCGGCTTCCGGCCGGCCAAAGGCATACAATGCAGCAGCGGACTGCAGGACAGCACGCACCATGGCCAGCGCTGCTGCCTCCACCGCCTCTCCGCGCAGGAGACCGGACTCCCGCCAGCGGGACTCCAGGGTTTCCATGCTGAACCCAGCGCCCCACCATTCCACGTGGGAAAAGAGTTCATGCACCAGGTTTCCCAGCCGACGGCCGGGTTCGCGATCCGCGCTGAAGAGCATGGAGCCCTTCACCTGAAAGTCTTCCTCGCCGGAGGGCGTCACCCGTCGGGCCAGAGGCTGATGCTCCCGCAGCAGCTCGCCCAGCGATATCTTTGCCAACGCCACCTCGGGCGGTCTGGGGGCCAGGCTGGGCAGATGGGAATACCACTGCGGATCCCCCGTCTGCCACTCGGTCAGATAGGACTCCGAAGCCTCCCCTTCCACCTCCACTCCCAGCATCCGACGAACGAACTGCGCCTCCTTCATCGTCGGCTCTTTGGTCTTGGGTGGCGGCTCGGCGATCAGATAGAGGCCGCGTTTTGCACGTGTCATAGCCACGTAGAGGCGGCAGAGAGACTCAAATCCCGCCCGCTGCTTGGCCGTGTCCTGCTCCTGCTTCAATGCCTCATGAAATGGGGCAAAAATGCGCGGGGGCTCCTGCAGCACCCAGGAAACCCCTCCCAGCGCGTCCCGGCTTACAAGCAGCGAGCGCGAACGCACGTGACTCATCGCGTCTCCGTCCAGATCCGGCAGAATGACCACGTCAAACTCCAGCCCCTTGGCCTTGTGCACCGTCATCACCTGCACCGCATTGGCCGCACCACGCACCTGCACCGGCATCTCACGCACATGCTGCAGAAAAGCATCCATGTCTCTTGAGCCGCCCGCGTCGAAGACGGCGGCCATTTCGCCAAACTGCCGCAGCCGCAGCTCGTGAAATACATCCATTTCAGGAAACACCGCGCGCACGCACTCGGCCCACACCTCCACAAAACCGACAAAGCCATGCTCCAAAATTCTGGACCGCACCTGCTGGCAGGTCCATTTCCAGCCCCGGCTGGGAAGTTCGATCTGCGGCCACAGAGGCGTCATTTTAAGATGCTCCAGCGCCAGCGTGTCCCCCGGATGCGCCGCCAGCTGCAGCAGCGAGAGCAGGGCCAGCGTAACGGCATTGTCCGTGGCAGGGTAGATCTGTGATTCGCAGACGACTTCCATGCCTGTAGAGGCACGGAGTTCCTCAGCGATGGCGTTGGCGCTTTTGTTTCCCCGCACCAAAACAGCACATGTCAGGCCGCGTTCCAGAGGCCGTATTTCGTTCAGCAGCGCAGTGACCGCAGGCGTGGTGTCAGTGCTGCGCCGCCCCTCTTCATTCAGCACACTGAGCAGCGCCGCATGGCCTGTCACACTCTTGTTTCTATCTGCCGCCTGATGCTTCTCGAAGGCAAACCCGGTGGTGCATCCAGGCAGCAGCGCCTCGATTCCAGCCACATTTTCAAAGACTGCATTCACCGCCTCCAGCACCGCAGGCGCGCTGCGGAATGACTTGCTGAGAGTCTGCGGCTCCAGTCCATCCCCACCCTCGCCCGGCCACTGTCGCAGCACGTCGTCAAAAAGGCCCGGCTCCGCCTGACGCCAGAGATAGATGGACTGCTTGGGATCTCCCACAGCATAGAAGCTGCGCCGCCCGGTGTCATCTTGCATGACCTCGTCCACCAGCCCGCTGACGACGTTCCACTGCACCCGGCTGGTGTCCTGAAACTCGTCAAAGAGCCAGTGGTCATAGCGGCCATCCAGTCTGAACCACAGATCCGCGCTCTCGCCATCCGCCCACTCCGCCCCGTCCACAGAGGCGGCCGCCAGAAGACGCTGCACATCGGCAAAGGACAGCCTGCCCCGTGCGCGCACCCGCCGTGAATACTCGGCCTCGTATATGCACATCAACGCGGCCATGCCCCGCGTGCGCTGCGCCCGGCAGTCAAGCTCCTGCAGCAGCAGCATCCCAGCTACACGCGCCCAGGCGCGCGCCACCTCGCCGCTGAGTTCCGTCTTCTTTCCCCGCGCCCAGCCAATGTCAGCCCTGCCAGCCTTTAGTTCAGGCCAGATGGCAGCCGTTTTTTCCAGGAAATACTTCACTCGCAGTGGCAGCGTGGCTCCGGGTTCCCACGTGGAAGCTTGAGCAATGAACTGATCGAAAAAGTCTCTCCCTTCGTCCGTTCGAGGCACAAAGCGATCCTGCAAGGCCTGTAGCGCCTCCCCCAAAGCTCCGCTGACCTCTCTTTCCAGTCCAGGCAGCGCCCCCCAGCGGGAGCCATCCCCGCTGTCCAGCCATGTGGCGTGATGATCATCGATCCAGGACTCCAGACTGCCTGCGGCACTGCGCTCCTCAATGCCAAAAGTGGCCTGCTTGAAGCCCTCCAGCAGCGCCCGGCCCGCCTGATCATCCCTTGAAGAATGAATCTGCTCCAGCAGGGCATCCAGCGCCTCACGCCGGGCCTGCGCCGCTTCATTCTCCGCCATCACGGTGGCTCCCAAAGGCAGCCCCAGCTCCAGGGGAAAACAGGCCGTGATGCTGGAAAAAAAGCTGTCCATCGTCCCCAGCCTCAGCCGGTGCAGCCGCTGCGTGACTCTGCGAAGCAGGACCGAAAAATCAGGCCAGTCGGACGGCAGAGGCTCCATGCCAGAGAGATAAGGCCCAGCATCTCCGGGTTGCTGGGAAAGCACAGACAGCCTCTGAAGAATCCGCTGAAAAAACTCCCCCGCCGCCTTGCGGGTAAAGGTCATGGCCGCAATGCTCTCCGGCGGCTGCCCGAGCGTGAGCAGATGCAGATGCCGCCTCACCAGCTGGTAGGTCTTACCGGAGCCGGCAGAGGCGGAAACAAGGATGTGACGAAGACGGCTCAAGCGGGTGAATGATGCAAGCCCACAGGCCGCGCCATGTCCAGCATTCTCACCTCTCCACCCAGCGCCGGATCCAGGGCAGCGCCAGCACCACGGCAATGATGACGACAGCTCCGGCATAGAACCCCGAACTCATGAACTCCGAGCGCCCAAAGATCAGTGCTGCCAGCACGATGCCATAGACCGGCTCCATATTGTAAACCACGTTCACGGTAAAAACGCTGACACGGCGCAGCACATCCATAAAAGCGGCATAAGCGGCCGCAGTGCAGATCAGCCCCAGCACAGCCACCCAGATCACCGAAGAGCCTTGAGGCATGGCAGGCAAATGCCCACCCTCCAGCCATGGACGCGACATGACCGCCGCCGCACAGGCACCAGCCATCTGATAGGTGCCAATGACGCTCCAGTGCACATCCCGGGCCACCTGCTGCTTGCTCATCGTGGCAAAGAAAGCGGCCAGCACTGCAGCGGCAATGGCCACCGAGAAGCCCTGCCAGTAGCGAAACTCCACCTGATAGATGGACCACACCGCCCCGACCATGACCGCCCCCACCACGAGTTCCGCCAGTCGCCAGCGCCTGCTCCCATCAATGAGCGGCTCGATCAATGAGCACCAAAGCATGGCCGTGGGCATGGCCGCGAGACACACCGAGGCCGTGGCCAGCCGCGCCGACCAGAAGAATAAAACCCAGTGCAACCCGAGAACGCCCCCCACGCTGAGCATGGCCGCTGCTTTTTTCAGGGGCACTATCAGCCCATGCCCGCAAACTCCGGCCACTCCCACGAAACAAACCACCGCCAGTACTGTGCGCCAGACCACTACATCCACGGGCGGCAGGGCGATCAACTTGCCCAGAATAGCCGTAAGCCCCCAGGCCAGCACGACAAGGTGCAGCTGTACGTAATTGCGCAAATGAAGGCGGATCATGGCTGGTGACGAAATTGTTTCTTCGGCGGCGAGACAGCGTAAAGCTCGTAATTACCCGGCTTCACGCAGGACAAAATCCGCCATTACCCCCTGGCTGTGCATTCGCCATGCGCAAAATTTGGCAAGAACCTCCCTAGAACTTACGCCTTGACGTGGAGCACTGTGGAAGCAGTACTGCGTGCTTGTCGTGCCCCCGTTTGGGCAGGCCTTGCCGCCCAGTTTGTTTTTGTCCTGCACATTTTGTTTCTGCCTATGAATTACGGATCCCACCTCATGTCTCGCCTGACGCTGTCTTCCATCGTGGCAATCTCAGCTTTGATCGCCACTCCGCTGCAGGTGCAGGCCCAGGTTGGTTTGCCAGCGGCCCCGGCAGCCAAGAAGATCGTGCAGGATGTGCAGATCGTCCTCAAAGGCGCGATCAAGCTGGATGAAAACCGCATCCGCAGCCAGATGTCCACCCGCGTGGGCCAGCCCTTCTCCAATGAGTCTGTGGAACGCGACATCCGCACCCTCTACGGCACTGGGGCCGTGGAAAACCTGGACATCCGCGCCGTGGACGTGGCCGGCGGTGTTAAGGTGATCGTGGAAATCATCGGCCGTGGTGGCATTGCCGAAATCAAATTCTACGGCAACACCGCCATCGACAGCGCCAAGCTGCGCAAAGACATCTCCGTCAAAGTGGGTGATCCTGTGGATGACATCAAGCTCTCCGCCGCCAACCAGAAGATCGTGGAAATGTATGAGAAGAAGGGCTTCTCCGATGTGACGGCCAACTACGACATCACCCCTTCCGAGCGCGAGGGCTTCTCCACGGTGACCTTCAAGATCGAAGAAGGTGCAAGGGGCATCATCCACGACATCCGCTTTGAGGGCAACACCGCCATCAAATCCCGCATTCTGCGCGGCCTCATCAAATCCCAGGAGCACCACTTCTGGAATCTCTGGGGCAAAAAAGGCAAGATCAACAACCAGGACCTGCAGGAGGACATCAAAAAGATCGAGCAGGCCTTTCAGGACAAAGGCTTTGTGTATGCCAAGGTGACCGAGGTGCGCCGCGAACCCGTCTCCTCCAAGCAGATGGACATCGTCTATGTCGTCAATGAAGGTGCCAAATATGATGTCTCGGGCGTCAAAATCTCAGGCAACAGCATCTTCACCTTTGAAGAACTGAACCGCGGGGTGAAGACCGAAGCAGGCTTCCCCTATGTGGGCAGCTACATCAAGGCCGATGAAAAGATGATCCAGGACTACTATGGCTCCCGCGGCTACGCTGACGCCCGTGTCGAAACCAGCATCACCGAATCCGGCCCCGGACAGGTCGCAGTGGCGTTCAGCATCACCGAAGGCACCAAGTCCTACATCAGCAAGGTCAACATCTCCGGAAACTCGGTCACCAAGGATGAAGTCATCCGCCGCGAGCTTCCCTTTGCCCCGGGCGAAATCCTCGACACCACGAAAATCGAGACTGGTAAGAACCGCCTGCAAAACCTGAACTACTTCAGCAGCGTGGACGTGCGCAATGTTCCCACCACGGCTCCCGGCTACAAGGATGTGGATGTGAATGTGGCGGAACAGGCCACCGGCACGGTGAACTTCGGCGCAGGCTTCAGCTCCATCGACAGCATCACCGGCTTCATCCAGGTGACGCAGACCAATTTCGACATCAGCGACTGGAAGGATTTCCGAGGCGGTGGCCAGCGTTTCAACACCAACATTCGTGCTGGTGCGCTGCGTCGTGACGTCACCGTCAGCTGGACTGAACCGTGGTTCCTGGGCCGCGAGCTCTCCCTCACCGTCGAAGCCTTCTTCCACAACCTCTACTACCTCTCCAACTTCTTCAACCAGACCAACCTGGGTGCTTCCACTGGCCTGCGCAAACGCCTTGGCGAGCACGCCTACATCGACACCACATACACCCTGCAGCAGATCAAGGTGCAGGGCATTGCCAGCGGTGCCTCCCCCCTCATCGCCCAGGAGGCTGGCTCGTATATTCAGAGCAAGGTGGAAGCCAATCTGGTGCATGACACCCGCGACAGCGTGTTCATCACCCGCAGCGGCCACAAATTTGAAGCCGGTGCGCTGATGTCTGGCCTGGGGGGCAACGTTCCCGTTTATGGCGCCAACATCGGCGGTCAGCAGTATTTCAACCTTCCCGGAGACACCATCCTCAGCTTTGAGGGAATGTTCCGCGTGGTCAACAGCTGGCAGGGCAGCAAGCGCGTTCCCATCTTCGAACGCCAGTTCCTCGGTGGTGCCAACAACCTGCGCGGTTTTGCCTATCGTCACGCCGGTCCCAAGGACAACACTGGTGAACCGATCGGCGGCCTGACCTCCATTTACGCCACCAGCGAGTTTTCTGTTCCGGTGCACATCACCGCCAATGCCGACAAATCTCCTCGTGTCGTGTTCTTTGGAGACATCGGCACCATCTCAGGTGCATCAGGTGCCAGCTACGGAAACAGCACCGTTTATTCCGATGCCGGCATCGGCCTGCGTCTCTTCCTCCCAGTGGGTCCGATCCGTGTTGATTACGCGGTGCCGATCGGCAAGGACCAGACGTCTGGAAGCGGCCGCTTCCAGTTCAACATGGGCTACAAGTTCTAAAAGCCTGTAACGGACATTTTGTTTGTTCACTTCCACAATCCCCTTCAAACTCCCCTACTTATGATTCGCAGCGCGCTTACCGCCCTCCTACTCCTCGCCGCAGCCTCCCTTCAGGCAGCAGACCTCAAAATTGGCGTCATCGACATGTCCAAGGTCTTCCAGGAATTCCACAAGACCAAAACCGCCGCGGAGAAGTACAAGGGCAACTACGAAAAGGCCTCCCAGGAGATGAACGAGCGCTCCACGGCCTACAAAAACCTGGCCAACGAAGCGCAGAAGCTGCAGAAAATGGCCCAGGACTCCATCATCACTCCTGAACAGCGCGCCAAATATGGTGCCGACTTCAATGACAAGATGAAAGAGCTCCGCTCCATGGAAATGGAAATGCAGGAATTTGCCGAGCGCCGCCAGACCCAGCTCAAGCAGGAAGACATGAGCATCCGCAAGGGGCTGTATGAGGAGATCCTGGACGTGGTCCGCGCCCGCGCCAAAAAGGACGCTTTTGACTTTGTGTTCGACAAGACCGGCGTCAGCCTTTCCACCGTGCCGATCATCCTGCACGTCCGTGAAGGTGCCGCCACCGACCTGACCGACCAGCTCATCGTCGAACTCAACAAAGACGCCCCCCCTCCCGGGACTGAGCCCAAGAAGGAAGAAGCCGCCCCCAAGGCTGATGCCGGCAAGAAGTAACCTGCCCGGATAAATTTTCAAAAGGCACGACGCAGAGTATTGCGTCGTGCCTTTTTTTGTTTCAGCATTCTTTCCCTAGTCTGAATTCATGAGCCAATCCATCACCTTGCAGAAACTCGCTGAGCTCGTCGGAGGCTCCATCTCCACGGGCAGCCCTGACATTCTCATCACTGGACTGAACTCCCTCATGGAGGCGACGTCTGGAGATGTGACGTTTCTTGGCAACGTGCGCTACCTGCCCGCACTGAAGACCACCAAAGCATCCGCCGCCTTGGTCCCGGAAGATCTGAATGCAGAAGATGCCCGCGAAGGCCTGGCCCTCATCCGCCTCAAAAATCCCACCCTGGCGTTTTCACACGTCATCAGCTTCTTTGGTCCGCCCGCCGTCGAGTTCAAGCCGGGTGTGCATGCCACGGCCACCATCGCCGCAGATGCCGTGCTGGATCCGCAGAAAGTCAGCGTTGGTCCTCACGCCGTCATCGAGAGCGGCGCACAGATCGCGGATGGCTGCACGATCCACGCCGGAGCCTACATCGGCCGTGGTGTGAAGCTGGGCGAAGGCTGCATCATTCACGCCACCGCAGTCATTAAAGAGTACTGCGTGCTTGGCCGCCGCGTGATCCTGCACAGCGGCTCTGTGATCGGCAGCGATGGCTTTGGCTACGAGATGGTCCAGGGACGGCATCAAAAGATCGACCAGGTCGGCATCGTACAGATTGATGACGATGTGGAAATCGGTTCCTGCACCACCATCGACCGCGCGCGCTTTGGCCGCACATGGATCGGCGAGGGCTGCAAGATCGACAATCTGGTGCAGATCGGGCACAACTGCACACTCGGGAAGCACTGCATCATCGTCTCCCAGACCGGGATCTCCGGCAGCACTCGCCTGGGCAACTATGTCACCATGGGCGGGCAGGTTGGTGTGGCGGGCCATCTGGAGATCGGCGACAAGGTCATGTTCCTGGCCAAATCCGGTGTCACCAAAAACATTCTGGAACCCGGGGCCTATACCGGCTACCCCGCACGTCCGCTTATGGAAGGCCGCAAAATGCTCAGCCTACCGGCCAAAATTCCTGACCTGCTGGACCGCGTACGCGCCCTGGAAAAGAAAATCGCCGCGCTCGAAGGCAGTGCCGCCGGTGCCTGAGCAGAGCAGCGGACACCTCACAGACAGCCCGATGGAATCTAAGGCCGGACGTTGCCAATGTCCGGCCCTCGATTAATTTCCCCTCCCCCATGACCGCCGCCTCCATCCTTCCCCTCCCCGTGATGCCAGACACCCACGGCCACTTTGGCCAGTATGGCGGCATGTTTGTGCCTGAGACGCTCATGTCTGCGCTGACAGAGCTGACGGACCACTATGAGAAAGCCAAAGCCGACCCCGCTTTCCAAAAGGAGCTGGACCGGCTGCTGCACGAATACGTCGGGCGCCCTACGCCGCTTTATTTCGCCGAGCGCTGGACCGAAAAACTGGGCGGTGCAAAAATTTACCTCAAGCGCGAAGACCTGCTGCACACGGGTGCACACAAGATCAACAACGCCCTGGGGCAGATCCTCCTCGCGCAGCGCCTGGGCAAGAAGCGCATCATCGCTGAAACCGGGGCAGGACAGCACGGCGTGGCTACCGCCACGGTATGTGCACGCTTCGGCTTTGAGTGCGTCATCTACATGGGCAAGGTGGACATGGAGCGCCAGGCGCTGAACGTCGCCCGCATGCGTTTCCTGGGAGCCAAGGTGGTGGCAGTCACCGCAGGCCAGGCCACCCTGAAGGAAGCCGTGAATGAAGCCATGCGCGACTGGGTCACCAACGTGCGCACCACACACTACATCCTTGGCTCCGCACTGGGTTCCCACCCCTTCCCGATGATGGTGCGCGACTTTCACCGCGTCATCGGCGTGGAGGCACGCCGGCAGATTCTGGAGCGTGAAGAACGCCTGCCAGACCTCCTCGTGGCCTGCGTGGGTGGCGGCAGCAACAGCATCGGCCTCTTCCATCCTTTCCTGAATGACAAAGACGTGCGCATGACCGGTGTGGAGGCCGGAGGCGATGGCATCATCCCCGAGCGTCATGCCGCACGTTTCCAGGGTGGCCGTCTCGGAGTGCTGCAGGGCACCAAGACCTGGCTGCTGGCCAATGCCGACGGACAGATCGAGCTCACCCACAGCGTCAGCGCCGGCCTGGACTACGCCGCCATCGGTCCGGAACACGCCTGGCTGCATGACCAGAACCGCGTCACCTACAACTACGCCACGGATGACGAAGCGCTCGCCGCCTTCCAGGAGCTCAGCCGCGTAGAAGGCATCATCCCAGCCCTCGAAAGCAGCCACGCCATCGCCGAAGTCCGGAAGGTGGCCCCAGCCATGCGCAAAGATCAGATCATCCTGGCCAACCTCTCTGGTCGTGGCGACAAGGATGTCGCCCAGGCGGCCCGCATGATTTTTGGCGAGGAATTAAAGTTCTAAACAAAAGCCATGAAACTGTGGAGCATCGTCATCGGTCTGGCTGTCATTGCCTGCGATGCCGATGCATCAGCTGGCACTACACGCATCCAAGTTTATGTCGCCCTGGCCGACAATGTCAGCCAGGGCATCTCTCCGGTGCCTGCAAAAATCGGCAGCGGGGATGACGCTGAAGCCAACCTATACTGGGGTGCGTCAGAAGGATTCAAATCCATATTTGCCCACAGCAAATCCTGGCAGCTCGAAAAAACAGAAGCCAACCCCTCAGCGCAGATCCTTGACCGGCGCACTTACCGGCATGCCGTCAAGGATTGCACCCTGGTCGCCGAGGCATGGCGCGGTAAAAATATCCATCAGTGTCTCGAAGCTTTCTTCACCAGCCTGCGGGACAGAAAGTGCGACCTCACCGCCTTCATAGGCCATAACGGACTCATGGATGAACCAGTGGCCGTCTCAGTTTTGCCCGCAACAGCTCAGCCGACGGATGCCATCATTCTTTGCTGCGTGAGCGGCAGCTTTTTCAAACCCCATCTTGAAGCCCTGAAGGCACGCCCTGTACTCACCACTGAACAGCTGATGTATCCCGGCTCTTTTCTACTGCGAGATGCTTTGGAGGTTTGGCTCAGAAAGGGCTCCCGATCTGAAATTCGCATGAGTGCGGCCAGGGCGTATGCTGCAAATCAGGGCATCTCAGTCAAAGCGGCGGCCGGCGTATTTTCAAAACTGGAGTGACATGAATCCCCTTATCCAGCCCCATAATCCCCTCCTGACGGCGACAAACGTCATCGACGAAGACATGTCGAAGCTGAAATCGCTTCTGCATGATTCGCTCTCCCCCCACCTGCCGGAGGGGCAGAAGGATATGCGCATTCTCAACCTTGCCTGCGGCCGCTGTGATGAGGCGGAAACCTTGATTCAAGTCGGCTCTGATCTGACCCAAGGAGGCAGCGTGGAAATGATCGGTGCGGACATCCGTATCCGGGAAATCCGCCAGGCACGGGAAAACCACCGGGATCTGCCAGCGCAGTTTTTGATCGAAGACGCCACCAAGATCGACCAGCACAAAGAGCTGGGAGAAGACTTCAACATGGTCTTTCTGCGCCACCAGAACTTCTGGCATGGGCAGGAGCTGTGGAAGAAGATTTTTGACCAGGGCATAGCCAAGCTCCGCCCAGACGGCATGCTGGTCATCACGAGCTATTTCGACGTCGAGCACCGGCTGGCCCTCCGTGCCCTGGAGGCGCTCGGCATGGAGGTCGTCAGCAACAAGCGCAACAAGGAAAGCCGTGCCCTGAAGGATGCTCCGGGCAAATCCGTGGACCGCTGGGTGGCCGTTTTGCGGCAGCGGCAGGCCTGACCAGGCCGCAAGATCATTTACAAGGCCGCTGCGAGGCGGTATTCTCGCCCCCCTCCCCCTGAAAATTCCATGAATCGTCGTTTTTCCGTCCTCACCCTCATGGCGGCGCTTGCCCTGACCGCTCCGGTGTCACATGCCCAGTCCATCGACGCAGGCAGTGACGTGGCGGAGCAGTACTTCCGCGGCTTTGTTCTCAACAATGAGGCCGCCAAACTGGAAGCCGCTGGAGACATCCCGCTGGCTCAAAGCAAGTTCAAGCAGGCTGGCGAGATCATGGACAGCATCGCCCGGAACTACCCCACCTGGCAGCCGGAGATGCGCACTGCACGCCAGCAGAAGATTCAGGACGCCCTCATGCGGCTCCAGACCCGCGCAGCCGCCGCTGCGCAGACACCTGCTGCAGCACCAGCCCCCGCAGTGTCTCCGACACCCGCAGTCACTGCGCCCGTAGCAGCGGCAGCCGCCATGGCGGCCATTCCCACCCCAGGGGTGCTCTCACAGCCTGCTGCTGTAGTCCCCGCCACTACACCTGGCGTCCTTCCCAGCCTCAGCGACATGCTGGGCCAGTGGGAGCTGATGTACAAACAGCGCGTTCTGGAATTGGAAACAAAGGCCAATCAACAACAGCTGGATCTCGGCAAGTGGCAAAACTGGTACCAGTGGGCCTCAGGAGAAATCACCACCGCACGCGAACAGAACGACGCCCTCGGTAAAAAAGCCGCCGCGATGGAGCAGACCATCCTCGCCATGGGCAAGGACGTGGAGGAAGGCCGGGCCGCCCAGGACAAGATGGGCAAGCTGATGGAGGAAAAGATGGCCGTGGAGCTTGAAATGCGCAAAAACGGCCAGCGCCTGCAGGCTGCCGAGGCCGCCGCCAAGGAGGCCTCACAAAAGCTGGCCGATGCCTCCACCAAGATGGCGGACATCGAACAGGAGCGCTCCAAAATCCTCAAAGAGCGTGAGCAGATCGTAAAGGATCGTGACAATGCGATCGCCCAGCGAGATGACGCTCTGAAGCAAAAAGACGCAGCAGTGAAGGACCGCGATGCTGCCAGCGCCCGCAGCCTGGGGCTTCAGGCAGAAGTGGACGATCTGAAAAAGAAAACTGTCAGCTCCGAAATGAAGCGGCTGCTGGCTGAAAACGAGCGCCTCAAAAAAGAGCTTACGGATGCGCAGAAGCAGGTGGAGACATTGAAGGCGGATGTGGGCCGCAAGGACAAGGAAATCGCCGATCTGCGCGGCCAGCTCACCGGCCTTCAGGGGCAGATGGCCGAACTGCGCAAAGAAAGCGCCACCTACCAGACCCAGGTGGCCGAGCTGACCAAACAGCTCAAGGAACTGCAGGCCGGGGGCATGGATGGCAAGATGGCCGCCACCCCGGAACTCACCCAGGAGAACGAACTGCTGCGTGGCATCATCATGCGCCAGCTCCGTGCACAGCATCGCCAGCAGGCAGCCAAGGATCTCATGATCGCCGAGCTGCAGAAGATGGAAAACGCTTCAACCGATCTCATCAAGCAGGTCGAGGAAATGAAGGATGCACGCATGATCCTGACCCCCGATGAGGAAAAGCTCTTCACAGACCCCGTCGCGCGTGAGCTTCTCGGTGCCAAGGGAGTACAGGCCACCCTCGTTGCCAGCGCCTCCCCAGACAGTGACAAAAAGATGGCTGCGCCTGCGCCGACCTCTGTCGAAAAGCTCATCAACCAGGCCAACGAATCCTACATGAACAAGGATTTCGGCACCGCCGCCAAGCTCTACCAGGATGCACTGCGTGCAGAGCCGAAGAACGTCACGGCTCTCATCGGCCTGGGCATCACCCGCCAGCGCGAAAACAAACACGCCGAAGCGGAGGTGTCCCTGCAAAAGGCCCTGGCCTATGATCCGAACAACGAACCCGCCTCGTTTGCCCTGGGTGTCACCTACTTCAAGCAGGAGCGCTGGAAGGATGCGATGACCTACTTTGAGAAAAGCCTGGCCAAACGCCCCGACAACGCCAGCGGCAGGCATTACCTGGGCATCATCGCCACCAAGCTGAGCCTGATCGAACGCGCCGAGCGTGAATTCAAGACAGCACTGGCCATTGACCCCAGCTATGGCGAAGCTCATTTCAATCTCGCCGTGCTCTACATCACCTGGGATCCTCCCCAGTGGGACAAGGCGCGCGCCGAATATGATGAGGCTATCAAGAAAGGCGTCCGCCCGGATGCCAATCTGGAAAAGCTGCTCCAAGGCGGCAAGGTTTCCCAGCGATAAGCGCACAGTCAGAACCGGGATTCCAAAGCTCTTCTGCCATGAGAATCCTGATCCTGCAGCTGCTGCTCAGCGTCTCCAGCCTCACGGCTCAATCACTTGTCGATGTCGGCACAGCAGCTGATGGCATGGTCATTGAGCTGCGCTACACGACTGCGAACAACTACTTCAAAACTGCCTTTTACCCTAAGAACGCACGCGCCCTGCTGCGCCCGGAAACGGCCGCCAAGCTGAGAAAGGCGCAGGCAGAACTCAAATCCGAGGGACTGGCCCTGAAAATCTGGGATGCCTACCGTCCGCTTTCGGTCCAGCGCGCCATGTGGAAGACACTGCCAGATGCGCGGTACGTCGCCGATCCTGCCAAAGGCGGACGCCATAACCGGGGTGCGGCGGTGGATGTGACACTCGTCGATTCGCATGGCGTGGAACTGATCATGCCAACGGCACACGATGACTTCTCTGAAAAAGCAGGCGCCCATTTTAATCTGGTGTCCCCCGAAGCCTTCAAGAACCGGGCCAGGCTTCAGGCAGTAATGGTGAGGCACGGCTTTGCCCTCTTCGAGAGCGAATGGTGGCACTTTGATGACGCAGACTGGGAACGCTATACCACCCTGGATGTGCCTTTTGAGAAACTGGAGTCCAGTCAGCAAAAATAGCCTCTGCCAGTGCACAAAAAAGGGGAGACGAGCGGTCTCGTCTCCCCGTGTGAACAGCCAGTCTGGCGATGGAAATTAAACGCGGATTTCCTCGCCCGTGGTCGCATTGGCCAGCGTGATCTGCTCGCGATGGAAGGCGGGATCGCTGCGGAAGGTGAGGCGTGCCTGATACTTGCGCTCGAGATCCACGAGCAGCTCGCCGTCCTCGGTCTTGAGACGGTTGAGCACCTCAGGATGCACGATGACGATGAGGCTCTTCTGATCTTCCTTGGCACGGCCCAGCACAGAAACCAGCCTGCGCTGCAGCTCCACGCTCATGGTCAGGGGGGTCTTGACCTGGCCGTGGCCTTTGCAGTAGGGGCAGGGCTCGTACAACGTGGTACCCAGGCTCTCATTCAGACGCTGGCGCGTCATCTCCATGAGACCAAACTGCGAAATGGGCAGCACCTGGGTCTTGGCCTTGTCTCGCTTGAGGTGCTCCATCATGAGCTTGTACACGGCCTGCTGGTCGCGACGGTGCTTCATGTCGATGAAGTCCACCACGATGAGGCCGCCCATGTTGCGCAGGCGGAGCTGGCGGGCCACCTCGGCGGCGGCTTCGAGGTTGGTTTCGAGCAGGAGTTTATCGACATCCTTGTGGCCCTTGTTGCGGCCGGTGTTCACGTCGATGGAGACAAGCGCCTCGGTCTGATCAATCACGATATAACCACCGCAGGGCAGCCAGACCTGGCGATAGAAGGCGTTGTCGATCTGCTTCTGAATGCCGTAATGCTCAAAGATGGCGGTCTGGCCCTGGTAGTAGTTGATCCGGCGCTTGGCGCGCCCGGAGATCAGCGCTGCCATACGCTGCATGCGCTCCACAGTGGCTCCGTCGTCACAGGCCACTTCATCAATGTCCTCAGTGAGGAAGTCACGAACGGTGCGCTCCACGAGATCCGGCTCCTGGAAGCAGCAGACAGGGGCGTTCTGTCCATCGCGCTTGGCCACGATCTGGTCCCACTCATCGAGCAGGATGTTCAGGTCTCGAACGATATGGCGCGCACGCTTGCCGGAGGCCTCAGTACGCAGGATGATGCCCATGCCTTCAGGCAGGCTGATCTTCTCGATGATCTTGCGCAGGCGTGAGCGCTCTTTCGGATCTTCAATCTTGCGGGAGATGCCGCAGGTGTCGTTCAGCGGCATCAGCACCAGCAGGCGGCCTGCCAGGGAGATGTTGGTGGTCACGCGCGGGCCTTTGTTGCCCACGGGCCCCTTGGTCACCTGCACCATGATCTCAGAGCCGACCGGGTAGAGGCTCGGAATATCCTTGGCTTCGATGCGCTTCTTTTTCTTGCTGCCGCCGCGGTTGATCTCCTCCAGTCCGGCATCCAGCGCGGCAGGAATGGCGTCCCAGAAATGCAGGAAGGCGTTTTTGTCGAAGCCGATGTCGATGAACATGGCCTTGAGCCCCTGCTCAATGTTGCGGATGCGGCCTTTGAACACGCTGCCGATGAGGCTGTTGGTGCCGACGCGCTCAATGTTGTACTCTTCGACAACGCCTTTGTCGAGCAGAGCCACACGGTTCTCCAGTTTCTCGCAGTTGATGACGAGCCGCACGCCGCTCTTGATGTCGCGTTTGCCGGTGAGCAGCTCTTTGATTCTTTGAACGAAGGTCAATGCCATGATGTAAAGTCTCCTTGGGGAAAATGAGTGCAGTCTTCAGCGGAAGAGTCTGCGGAATAATCCGCCACCACTTGGCGCAGCGTCGGATGGTTTGTTTTCCTGGGAGCCTCCCCGGTTGAAGATACCGACCCTGCGCACTGGCACGGCCTGTGGTACTTTCTGCTCAGAGCTGGCTCCGGCCGATCCCGCTGAATCGGCCTTCGGCTTGATGTTGGGCGCCGTTTTCACACGCGGCGCGTCATCACCATCCGGTTCAGGCGCAGACACACCCGTGCCCACGTCTCCGTCCTCATCCGCACCGAGTGCCTCAGCGGGCACTGCAGCATCGGCGTATTGGACGGCTGCTATGTGATTAAAATGGCCTTCCGCCGGCTCCATCGGCGTGACGGCTATGTTAAATTTGGGGTTATCCAGTGCCAGGCACTGCTCCAGCACTCGTCGTGCCACAGGCGCAGCGCAGCCACCGCCGGATTTGCCGTTCTGCACCAGCACGGCTACAGCAAACTTGGGATCTTTATAAGGCGCGAAACAGATGAACCAGGTGTGATTGTCGTCATGCTTGACGTGTTTTTCGTCCAGCCGCCAGTTCTGTGCAGTGCCGGTCTTGCCCGCCACCTCCACTCCGGTGATGCGGGCGCCCTTGCCGGTGCCGGATGGATCGTTGACCACCTTCCACATTCCCTTGCGAATGACTTCGATCTCCTCAGGCTTCACGCTGGCGGACAGGTCACCGCGGAGGCTTGGCGGATTATCCAGCACCACCTGGTCATGATCCATGACACGCTTGAGCAGATGCGGGCTCCAGGCCTTGCCGCCATTTGCCACCGTGGCGCTGACCGAGGCCATCTGCAGCGGTGAGGCCAGCACATATCCCTGGCCGATGGAGGTGTTGGCCGTGGCTCCATCACTCCAGCGTTCATTGGGATGCGTGGCGCGCAGCCAGTCCGGATTGGGCAGGATGCCGGGGTTTTCATCCTCCAGCTCGATCCCTGTTCTGGTGCCGATGCCGAGGATCTTGCCCACTTTGGTGATGTTGCTGATGCCTGCTGCATTGCCGTATCGGTAGAAAAAGCAGTTGCAGGAGTACTTGATGGCATCGCTGAGGCCCAGCGTGCCATGCGAACCGCCGCTCTGACGCTGAATCCAGCACTGCATGGCCTTGTTGCCATAGGTCACGCTGCCGCTGCAGTTGAAGTGGCTGAGCTGAATCCCCGCAAGACAGCCTGCGAAGGAGATTGGGATTTTGAATGTCGATCCCGGCACGTGCCCTTTCACCGCGCGGTTGAGCAACGGGATGGTGGGATTCCCCAGCAGCGCATCCCAGTCAGACTGCTGGATGCTTGGGATGAACTGGTTTGGATCAAAGGATGGCACCGAGACCATCGCCAGCACCTCGCCGGAGCTTGGCTCGATCACGACCACAGCACCACGACCTATCTTGCCATCTCGCAGCGCCCTGTCTGCAATCAGTTGCATGCGTGCATCCAGGGTGAGGTACACATCGTTGCCCTTGCGCGGCTCCACATATTCCTCATCCACTTCGCCGACAGGCCGGCCGCGCTGGTCGCGCTGCATGACGCGCACCCCGGGCTTGCCACGCAGGTAATTATCAAAGCTCTTTTCCACCCCAGCTCCACCAAAATCATCAGGCACGTAGTAGTCCCAGCCCTTGCGGTCTTCAGCGGATGCACGCTGATCATCCGGCAGGCGGACATATCCCAGGATGTGACAGGCCACCGATTTCAGAGGGTACACACGAGAGGCGCGCTCCGCCACGGTGACCCCCGGCAATCCGAGGTTGTGTTCGGCGATGCGGCTGAACTCGGCAAAGGTCAGATCGTCTCGATAGACCCAAGGCACGGCACCGCCAAAGCTTCGGTAATGCACGCGCAGGGAGTCCACAGAGTAGTCCTTGTGCACCCCCATCTCCAGCATCCGGCGCGTGATCGTCTCTTCAAAGACCTTGTAGATATCCAGCTCCGGTTTCTGGCGCTTGATGCCCTTTTCCACGATCTCAAAGGTGATTTCTGGAATGGCAGGACGCTTCTTCTCTTTGACGAGACGTTTGTACTCAGCCACGACTTCCGCGAGGTTCACACGCACTTCAAAGCTGGCCTTGTTGGTGGCCAGCACGATGCCGTTGCGGTCCTTGATCTCGCCACGGGGGCCGGGAATGCGGGCGCGCTCCTTCTTTGCTCCCGGAATCATTTTGGCAAACTCCTCCCGGCGATCAATCTGCAGTGACCAGAGCCTGAACACGAGCAGCCCAAACCCGCACAGCATGGCGAGGGTGAACAGGTAAAGTCTGAAGCGGTATTTAACGACCATCGAAGCGATACCTCAGGCCTTCGTATTTGATTTCGTAGCTCGACAGGCGGGCGAGTGAATAGAGCAGCAAAAAGATGAGCGGCGCGGCAAGCATGGCAAGCAGGGAGTCGGTGATCATCTTAGACCACACCCCCGTGGGAAACTGCAAGGAACCTCGCAGGAACGTAATGATCAGATACTGGGACAGCAGCCATGTGAAAGTGGCCACCCCCACCATGAGCACCGGCAGCTCCAGGCGGCCACGTTTGAACAAAGGACGAATCCCCTGCAGCAAAATGCCCAGCATGCCAAACAGCGCGATGGAGAGGCCGAAGGGCAGCGGATGACTGCCAGCGCCCAGCTCCACATCCGCGCCCGTGCCAAAAATGTCCTCGGCTCCAGACAGGCTCTCCGCCACGCCCGGCAGAAACCGCGCGTCCCAGATGAATCCGGTGATGAATGCCAGCAGCAGCATCACTGCAAACGGCGAAGCCACGGAAGCACTGAAGAAAAACACGGCCGGAAGAAACAGCGTGGCAAACTGGGCGATCTCCAAACCAGGAATGAACTCCTGCACCATGAAGGTGAGGAGCAGCAGGATGATGGAGATCGGATGAAACAACATGGCGGCTCAGGGCTTGGCGCGTTCCGGTGTCGCTGCAGGTTCCGGCGTGGGTTCGGCCACCTGCATTTCGATCACAAAGACATAATCCAAGGTGGAGAAATCAACGGCGGGTTCGATGACGGCCTCTCCGGATATCTCACGATTTTCAAACCGCTTCACACGCCCCAGCAGCAGATCTGGCGGAAACACTCCACCTTCACCGGAGGAATACACTCCTGCGCCGGCATTGATGTTGGAGTTGCGGTTGAGAAAACGCAGATGCAGCTCCGGCCGCACTTCCAGTGCAGCACGCTCACCGGCCAGGATGCCCTGCTCCAGCGTGCCCTCGATCTTGGCCGAGACGCGGCACATCTCATCTGTCAGCAGGATCACCTTGGCCATATGCGGCGCAAGGGTGGAGGTCTTGCCCACCAGACCCACGGATGTGATCACAGGGCTGTCAGTACCAATGCCGTCAAGAGAGCCTTTGTCGATGATGAGGCTGTTCCACCACGTGCTGGAGCTGCGACGGATGACCTTGGCGGCCGTCATCTTAAACGGTGCCGACTGCTTGAACTCGATGAGCTGGCGCAGCTTGGCATTTTCCTCGATGATCTGGTTGTACTTCTGCTGAATGATGCGCAGACGCTCCAGCTGCACACGTTGCTCGTCATTTTCACGCTTGAGCTCCGCTGGATTGACCTGCGGCGCGACGGCGTTTTCGGCAGCCTGCTCCATGGCGGCGCTGCTGTGAATGAACGGCGCCAGCAGGCTCATGACACGAGCCTGAATCTGCCGGGTGGTCGCTGTATCAAACGTAAACACGGCAACGAGCCCTGCCACGAAAATCAAAAGCGCGAGGATGTTGAGCTTTTTCATGATTGCCTTTCCTCCGGGCTGGAAGCGGCGCTGTCAGGCAGTCGCCGCGATGCAGCACGAATCGGTCATCAGACTTCGGTCGTGCTCACTTTGCGGAGGAATTCGAGTTCGCTGAGCACGCGTCCCGTGCCTTCGCCGACAGCACTCAGCGGATCTTCCGCCACATGCACTGGGAGCGCCGTTTCTTCCTGCAGCAATTTGTCCAGACCTCGCAGCAGTGCGCCGCCACCAGCCAGCATGATGCCGCGGTCCACCAGGTCGGCGGAGAGTTCCGGCGGGCAGCGTTCCAGCGTGGTGCGCACGGCATCGATGATCGCATTGAGAGGCTCCAGCATGGCCTCGCGCACTTCCTGGCTCGTGATGGTGATGGTCTTCGGCAGACCGGCCACCATGTCGCGGCCCTTCACCTCCATCGTCGTTTCCTTGCCCAGCGGGAAGGCGGAGCCAATGCGCAGTTTGATTTCTTCTGCGGTGCGCTCGCCGATCATGAGATTGTAGGCGCGCTTCATGTAGTTGATGATCGCCTCGTCGAGCTCATCACCTGCCACACGCACGCTGCGGCTGTACACGATGCCGGAGAGCGAGATGATCGCCACCTCAGTGGTGCCGCCGCCGATGTCCACGATCATGTTGCCAGCGGCTTCCTGCACTGGCAGGCCCACGCCGATCGCGGCAGCCATCGGTTCTTCGATCAGATAAACTTCACGTGCACCAGCCTGCTCGGCGCTTTCTTTCACCGCACGCTTTTCCACTTCCGTGATGCCAGAGGGAACGGCGATGACAACACGCGGGCCGCGCACCTTGCGGCCGCCACCCTGCACCTTTTTGATGAAGTGGCGCAGCATCGCCTCCGTCACGCGGAAGTCGGCGATCACACCATCCTTCAGTGGGCGGATGGCTGTGATGCCACCGGGCGTTCTGCCAAGCATGCGCTTGGCATCATCACCCACAGCCACCACTTCGTTGCTGCCGGATTTTACCGCCACCACCGAGGGCTCCCTGAGAACGATACCGTGATCTTTTACATAGACGAGTGTGTTTGCCGTGCCGAGATCGATGCCGATGTCTTGGGCGACGAAGCCGAAAAGTTTGCCGAACATTGAGAATAAATGGGAAAAGTGTTGATGCGATCAGGGATCAGAACCGTTTGCGCGACGTAGAATTCCATCTGTTTTGAGAATCACGAAAGGCAACGCGCGCGCGTTATTCTAACCCACTATAAAGCTAAAACCGCCTGAAATTGCGTCAAGGGATGTTTCTAAGAAGCTGGGAATTGGCCTTTTCGGACAAAAAGCCCCACCTTCACCCCCGGATTCGGCTCAAAAACGCCTTTTCCACCCCATAGACCCGCCCAACCAGGTGATCCGCTTCCGCCCAGTCCAGATTCGTCGTGGTGATGATCTTCTGCGTCCCGGGCGGCAGGAGGGACAGCAGGGCACGACGGCGGTGGGCGTCCAGCTCACCAAAGACGTCGTCCATGAGCATCAGGGGAGCCGAGCCACAGGCATGCTCCAGCACCTGCGCCTGGGCCAGCTTCATGGCCAGGGCAAAGGAGCGCTGCTGCCCTTCGGAGGCAAAGGTGGTCGCATCCAGGTCATTCAGCTGCATCCCGATATCATCGCGGTGCGGGCCTAGCGCGGTGGATCGGCTGCGCCCTTCCTCCTCCCGCACTGCCAGCAGCGCTTCAAACAAGCCCTGCTCCACGTCGCCTGTTCTTTGGAATGTGATGCTCACCTTCTCTGCACCCTCGCTCAGCCTGGCATGCGCCAGCGAGACCTCTGGCTGCAGAGCGGCGCACAGCTCGGTACGCCGCTGCCACAGTGTGCTGGCAAAGCCCTCCATCACTCGTGCAAAAGCATCCGCCTGCTTCCATGCGATGACAGCATCACGTTTCAGCACGTGATTGCGCCCGCGCAGAGCGCGCTCGTAGCCGCGCAGCGCATGCAGATAGTCGGGAAACATCTGGCTGGCGGCAAAATCAAGAAACCTGCGCCTGTGCTCGGCGCCGCCGCGCAGCAGGCTCATGTCTCTGTGGTCCATCCACACCACCAGCCCGGAGGCGGCCAGATAGTCGGCCGACCGGCCGCAGGTGGCTCCGTCCACCGCCAGCCGCCGTGTGGTGGCGGACTGCGCATAGCGCAGGCGTCTGCCATGCCAGTGCGCCTCCACCACACAGGCCGGGGCGCCAAAACGCACCAGTTCGCCTCGGTTCGTGGTGCGCGGAGACTGCAGCCGCAGCAGCACGCAGGCGGCCTCGATGAGGGAGGTTTTCCCCTGGGCATTGCGCCCCACCAGCAGCGTCACATCAGGATGCAGTTCCACCCTCGCCTCGGCGAAGCAGCGGAAATCGCGCACGAACAGGTCGGAGAGCATGCAGTCTGGCACTTCTGCGCCACGCCGCATTTCCGGTTGCGTTCACGGTGCACATGAAGATGAATCCCGCCCCCTCTATGGCCTCCATCCAAACAGTCAAAGGCTTTCGCGACTTCTTCCCCGAAGAATGCGCGTTGCGTAACTACATTTTCGACACCTGGCGCGCGGTCGCCCGTCGATACGGCTTTGTGGAGTATGAAGGCCCGGTGCTGGAATCCACAGACCTCTTTCGCAAAAAGAGCGGCGATGAAATCACCAGCCAGCTTTTCTGCTTCACCACCAAAGGTGAAGACGACGTGTCTCTGCGCCCTGAAGTGACCCCTTCCCTGGCTCGCATGGCTACGGCACGGCAGCGTGATTTCAAGAAACCCATGAAGTGGTTTCAAATCGGCTCCTGCTTCCGTTACGAGGCGCCGCAGGAAGGCCGCACACGCGAGTTTGTGCAGTTCAATGCAGACATCCTCGGAGATGCCTCACCCGCAACGGATGCAGAGCTGATTGCGCTGGCGATCGACACTGTTCGGGAATTCGGTGTGAGCACGGAGGACTTCGCCATCCGCCTGAGCAACCGTGAGATTTGGAACACGTATCTGGCGGAGAGAAACATCCCCGCCGAGCACACCTCCACCTTCCTGCAGATCATCGACAAGATCGAACGCGCGAAGCCCGAGGACACGGAAAACAAGCTCTCCGCCATCGGCCTGAGCCTCGCAGATGTGCGTGCCTTCATGGCCTCTGCCGACGAAAATCATCCCGCCTTCGCGGCGCTGCGTGAGAACCTCACCGCACGTGGCCTCTGGCAGCAGGTGCGCATTGATGCCACGATCGTGCGTGGCCTGGCCTATTACACGGGCACGGTGTTTGAAGTCTTCGACCTCAAGCACGGCCTGCGCGCCGTGGCAGGCGGCGGCCGTTATGACAGGCTTTGCGCGCTGATGAGCGACGGCAAGGTGGACATGCCTGCCGCCGGCTTTGCCATGGGCGATGTGGTTTTGGGCATCCTGCTGAAAAAGACCCCTGGTGCCCAGATGAAACTGACCAGCGCCCTGCTGGCTTCCAGCAGCATCGACGCCTACGTGGTGGTGGCCGACGAGGCTCAGCGCAGCAACGCACTGGCTGCCGTGCAGGCTCTGCGCGCCGCCGGCGTGCGCGTGGACTACAGCTTTGGTGCGCAGAAAGTGGGCAAGCAGTTTCAGGCCGCCGAGGATCGCAAGGCACGCTTTGCCATCACCTTCGGCGCTGAATACCCCGAGGTGGTGATCAAGAACCTGCTGGCACGCTCTCAGAGCGCGGTGGCGGTGGATGGACTCGTGGCCGAAGTACAGCGCCTGCTCTCTGAACCCGCCCTGGGTCCATTGATCGCCTGATCCAAGGCAAACAAGTGGTCTGCATGAGCGTTGGTTTGAGCCAGCCTCATGAAGACACTCCTTGCTTTCTTCGGTCTCGTCCTCCTCGCCGCGCAGGCTCAGGCGGAATTTCGTGCCGGTGCCTCTGCCGTGGACATCACACCAACGGCTTTCCCGCGCATCATCGCGGGCGGCTTCATCGAGGCGCAGTCCTCTACGATCACCGACAAGCTTTACACACGCAGTCTGGTGTTGGACGATGGTAAAACGCAGATCGCCATAGTCATTGTGGACACATGCATGATGACTCGCACGCTGATCGATGAAGCCAAGGCGCAGGCAAGCTATCAGACAGGTATTCCGGTGGATCGCATGCTCGTCTCCGCCACCCATACGCATGCAGCCCCTGCGGCGATGGGATGCCTGGGAACACGGCTGGATGTGGACTACGCCAAGTTTCTTGTGCCTAAAATCGCAGAGGGCATCGTGGCGGCGCACAAGCGCCTGCAGCCTGCGAAGATCGGCTGGGGGGCGGTGAACGACTGGGAACACACGCATACCCGACGCTGGATTCGCAAGCCAGACAAGATCATCGCCGATCCCTTCGGTGAACTCACTGCACGTGCCAACATGCACCCGGGCCACGAGAGCCCGGATGTCACTGGCCCTTCCGGCCCCTCAGACCCCGGACTGTCGGTCATCTCAGTGCAGACTGCGAATGGCAAACCGATGGCTTTCTTCGCCAACTACTCGATGCACTACTTTGGAGCCAAGGCCATCTCCTCGGACTACTACGGGGCCTTTGCCCGGCACATCGCCAAAATGCTCAAGCAGAGCAGCAGCGAGGGGCCGGACTTTGTGGCTGCGATGACTCAGGGCACCAGCGGCGACCAGCAGTGGATGGACTACAGCAAGCCTCGTCCTCAGATCACGATGGATGCGTATGCCGAGGAGGTGGCCAAGAAAGCCATGGAGGCCTACGCAAAGATCAAGCACCAGAAGCAGGCCCCCATCGCGATGGCGGAAAAGCTGCTCACGCTGAACTACCGTGTGCCGAGCGAAAAACGCCTGTCCTGGGCGCGCCCGATTGCAGCAAAAATCGTGAACGATGTGCCCAAGGACAAGCAGGAGGTCTATGCCCGCGAAGCGATCATCCTGCACGAGCGGCAGAAGACGGAGATCAAACTGCAGGCCATCCGCATCGGCGACCTGGCCATCGCCACTCTGCCCAACGAGGTCTATGCCATCACCGGACTCAAGCTGAAGGCACAGAGTCCGCTGCCTACAACGATCAACATCGAGCTGGCCAACGGCGGCGAAGGTTACATCCCCCCGCCCGAACAGCACGCCCTCGGCGGCTACACCACCTGGCCCGCACGCACCGCAGGACTTGAGGTGCAGGCTGAGCCAAAGATGGTCGAGACCCTGCTCGACGCGCTGGAGGAAATCACGGGCAAAAACCGCCAGCTCATCACACACGCACTCGGTGCTTATCCGCAGTCCGTCTTTGCCTCCAATCCCGTCTCCTACTGGCGCATGGACGAGATCGCAGGAGACAGACTATACCCTGTGAATGACTGGCGTGGTGCAGAGCCGCAGTATGAGCCCGGCGTGGCCCGCTACCTTGAAGGGCCACAGGGAGAGGCTTTCTCCGGCAAGGACATCAACCGCGCCCCGCATTTCGCCGGGGGCCGCGTGGATGGTTTTGAGATGAGCGGCACCGACTACAGTGTGGAGTTCTGGTTCTGGAATGCGCTGCCCGTCAATGCCCGCGTCGTCACGGGCTATCTTTTCTCGCGCGGCCCTGATGGAGACAAAGACTGCCCAGGAGATCACCTCGGCATCGGCGGCACTCATGCCGATGCTACTTCGGGCTGCCTGTTTGTTTACAATGGCAACAAGTCGAAAGGCCTCGTCTCAGGCAAAACCAAGCTGGCCCTCAAACAGTGGCATCATGTGGTGTTAAACCGCAGCGGCAAACGGCTGCAAGTGTTTCTGGACGGCAAGCCGGAAATCGAGGCCGATCTGGAGATAACACACACGCCCAAGGATCAGTGGTTCATCGGCGGACGCAGCGACAACCTTTTCAACTTCGAAGGCAAGATCGACGAAGTGGCTCTCTACAATGATGCCCTCACGGCTGATGAAACGGCAGCACACTACAAGGCCAGTGGCATGACGCCCCCCTCACCGCCCAAGCTGCAGACAGCCACGCCACCGCTCAGCCCGGATGAATCGGCGAAAAAATGGCATGTGCGTGAAGGGTACCACATCGACCTCGTCGCCGCAGAGCCCGTGGTGCTTGACCCGGTGGCGTTTGACTGGGATGACAAAGGCCGTCTGTGGGTTGTCGAGATGGCGGACTACCCCCTCGGCATGGATGGCAATGGCAAGGCGGGCGGACGTGTAGTCATGCTGGAAGATACCAACACCGACGGCCGCTACGACAAGCGCACCGTCATCGTGCAGGACCTCAGCTATCCCACAGGCATCCTTACCTGGCGCGAAGGCGTCCTCGTGACCGCCGCTCCAGACATCTTCTTCATCAAGCCGAGCGGCGAAAAACAAATTCTCTACACCGGCTTCAGCACCGGCAACCAGCAGCTCCGTGTCAACGGCCTGCGCTGGGGCATGGACGGCTGGGTTTACTGCGCAGCCGGGGCGCACCACGGCGGCTACAACAAAGGCACGCAGATCGAATGCAAGCTGACCGGGCAGAAGGTTGATCTCGGCAGCCGCGACTTCCGCTTCAAGCCAGACACGGGTGAATTTGATCCGCAGAGCGGCCCTTCTCAATTTGGCCGCGCTCATGATGACTGGGGCCATTGGTTCGGTGTGCAGAACAGCTTTCCGCTGTGGCACTACGTACTGCAGGACCACTACCTGCGCCGGAACCCGTACGTCATTCCACCGGACCCGGTGCATCAGCTCTTCCCGCGCAATCCACCGGTGTATCCCGCCAGCAGCAAGGAGAAACGCTTTCACAGCTTTGACCAGTCGGGGCGCTTCACCAGCGCCTGCGGCATCGAGGTGTATCGCGACCGCGTGCTGTTTGATGATGGCAAGACCCACGCCTTCACCTGCGAGCCGTTTCATAATGTGGTGCAGCACCATGTTCTGGAGGACGATGGCGCGACCTTCAAAGCCACACGCGATCCAGCCGAATCAAAGATGGACTTCCTCGCCAGCGAAGACCGCTGGTGCCGCCCGGTGATGGTCCGCACCGGGCCTGACGGCGCCCTCTGGGTGGCAGACATGTACCGCTACATGATCGAGCACCCGCAATGGCTGCCGCAAAACGGCAAAGACGAACTGCTGCCACACTACCGCGAAGGAGATGACAAAGGCAGGATCTGGAAAATAAGCCGCACAGATGCACCTGCCAAGCTCGCATCCACAACAGTCAGCCTGGAATCCGCCAACGGCTGGCTGCGGGACAAAGCACAGATGCAGGCTTTGTGGTCAGACAAGCCCGCGACTCTCGCCTCGAAGTCGGCAGCCGCAGAAACCACTGCGCAGTCGGCTTGGCTGGCTCTTCAAAAAGGCAAACTGACACACGACGCCTGCCTGTCACTGCTTCAGCATGAATCCCCTCGCGTGCGCGAGCAAGCGCTGCAGATGGCGGAAAAGCTGCACTGGGAAAAAGACAGCCCCTCCCTGCAAAAAGCGCTGACCAAGCTCCTTGAAGACAAAGATGAAAAAGTTCGACTCCAACTGGCCTGCACCTTGGGAGATCTTCAGGGCGGCTGGGCTGCAAATCTGCTGGCTGGCCTGCTGCGCACCGCTCCCTCTGCTTCGCCCCTGCAAGGCGCTGCCATGAGCTCCGTCATGCCTCACCTGGAGCGCGTCTGCGCAGGTTTTCCTGACATTGTGAATAGCAACCCTCAGGTCATCGGCCTGCTATTCCGCTGCGCGCTGGCAGTGAAGAATGAAAAAGCCCTCGCATCCCTGCTTTCAGTCGAGAAAGCACAGAAGCATGCAGTGGAGTTTTTGGCCGTGCTGGATGAGGCTGGTCTGTCGCTGTCCAGCTTCACACCGCAGACAACTTCAGAAGCAGCTCGGCTGGGATTGAAACAAATAGCCGACATGCTCGCCAAGGCGGCAGAAACAGTCAAAAACACACCCACAGCCCCGCCTATGGCAGATCTGGAGCTGCTGGCCTCAGACCGCGAGCATCGGGAGATGGTCAAAGCTCTGCTTCCGGAGCTCTGGCAGAAATCGGCAGACGCCGGAGTGCTGCGTCTGGTCACCAAGCTTCAGCCAAAGAGCGGCCCTGAATTCCTTCTCGCAGGCTGGAACGAGCGCACGCCTGCGGTGCGCCTGCAGATCCTCGAAACCCTCCTCTCCAACGATGGCTGGACACTCGCGCTGCTCAAGCGTCCGGAGGCCAAAGGCTGCGATGCTGCCACGCGGGCACGCCTGATCAAGCATCCCAAAAAGGAGATCGCCAAACTGGCCGCGACCGTGTTCGAGGATGCCTCCAGCTCCTCGCGCACAGCGGTGGTGGACAAGTTCAAGCCCGCCCTGAAGCTCAAGGGAGATGCCAGCAAAGGAAAAAACACCTTCTCCCAGGTGTGCATAAGTTGCCACAAGCTCGACGGCGTCGGCATCGAGCTCGGCCCGGACTTGCGCAGCGTGGTGCAGCATGATGCCGAGAAGCTTCTCAATTCCATCCTCGATCCCAGCGCGATCATCGAGCCGGGATTCATGGCCTACCACTGCACCCTGAAAAACGGCGAGCAGCTCTACGGCGTGGTCGCCACGGAAACGAGCGCCAGCCTGACCCTGAAAATGGCCGGCAACCTGACGAAATCGGTGCTGCGCAGCGACATCGCCAAACTCCAGAGCACCGGAGCCTCTCTGATGCCGGAAGGCCTGGAGGCCGCGCTCACTCCACAGTCTCTGGCAGACCTGATCGCCTACCTGCAGACGCCGAAGTAATTTTCGAATTCGCACTATGTGGCTAGAGAACTGCTTTCTCTCGCGTATCCGATCACGATGTCTTCTCCCGATCATCCGTGCAGCGGCCATGGCGGCCCGCATGCCTTCAGCTTCATGAACCCACGCCTGCGGGACGGAGTGGTCGTCCACAGCCGCCGCTCCGTGCTCAAGACAAGCCTCGCAGGACTGGGCGGCCTGACACTCCCGGCTCTAACCAAACTGAGGGCCGAAGGCAAGACCACGAAAAGCGGCAAGGCGGTGATCCTGCTGTGGATGACCGGCGGCCCTTCCCAGATCGACACCTGGGACCCGAAGCCTGACCGCCCGCGCGAGATTCGCGGCCCCTTCAAAACCATTCCCACCAAGCTGCCCGGCACGCACATCTGCGAATACCTGCCCAAGCAGGCGGCCATGCTGGACAAGTTCACACTCATCCGCTCGGTGGACTGCCGCTTCAGCAACCATGAGCCCAACATGGTCATGCAGACCGCAAACCTCGCCAATGAGCCGCGCACGAATCCGAAAGCGAAGTACTACCCTTCCTTTGGCAGCATCGTGGCGAAGCATCGCGGGGCGAACCACCCGGCCATGCCGCCGTATGTGGTGCTGAATATGAAATCGCGCTCGCATGTGGGCTGGGGCGGTTACCTCGGCACGCAGTACGATCCCTTTGATGGAAACAACGCCACCAAGCTCTTCCAGCTACCCGCCGGTCTGAGCATGGACCGCCTGCAGGCACGCCAGACGCTGAGCAGGCAAATAGACGGCCTGCGCGCCGAGATCGACGCCAGCGGCATGATGAACGCCATGGACAGCTTCTCCCAGACCGCCTTCGACATCGTGGCCGGAGGCAGGGCGCAGGAGGCTTTTGACCTCAGCCGCGAGCCCCAAAAAGTACGCGACCGCTACGGCGACCACGACTGGGCCAAGCAAGCGCTGCTGGCCCGCCGCCTTGTCGAGCGCGGCTCATCCTTCGTCACCATCGATCTCAGCAATCACGGCGCCTCCGGCACCTGGGACAACCACGGAGACAACATCCCGCCCTACGGCGGCATCTGGAACGGCCTGCGTCCGCTGCTGCCGGTGTTTGACCACGTCATCACCACGCTCGTCAGCGATCTCGCAGAGCGTGGCATGCTGGATGACACGCTGGTCATGTGCATGGGAGAGTTTGGCCGCACCCCCACCCTCGGCACCCAGGGCAGCACCGATGGCCGCAACCACTGGCCCTACGTGATGTCCATGTGCCTCGCCGGCGGCGGCTTCCGCCACGGCCAGGTCATCGGTGCCTCGGACAAAGACGGCGGCCAGATTGACGAACGCCCCGTCACCCCAGGCGACCTCGCCGCCACCATCTACCATCACATGGGCGTGCCTCTCGACACCACCTACACCGACCACCAGGGCCGCCCCAACTTCATCGTGGACCAAGGCGCACCGATCCGGGAGCTGATCTGAGCCACTCGAATTTCTCAGTTCGAAACTTTGAGCTGCCTCACAAGTCTATGTATGCTGCATCGTTATCGATGCGCATTCATATAGTCAGTGATCTCCATCAGGAGTTTGGCGAAATTCCTTTGCCCAAGGTGGACTGTGACTGTGTGATCCTTGCAGGAGATGTCTCGACGAAGACCAATGGACTGAAATGGATCCTGCGTGAAATCACCGATGTCCCAGTGATCTACATCTGCGGCAACCATGAGTTTTACGGAGAGAACTACCCAAGCTTATTCGACAAGCTGCGTGAGCAGTCACGAGGCACCAATGTTCACTTTTTAGAAAATGAATCCATTACCATCCAAGGCGTACGCTTTTTTGGCTGCACATTATGGACCGACATGGCGCTGATGGGCGACTGGATGGATGGCGCAATGGAGGCCGGACCTGCCATGAATGATTACAAAAGAGTGCGAAACTCTTCCCGAGGATACAAGCGCCTCTCCCCACGTGACACTCGTCTGGCTCATCTGGCGTCTGTCGAAGCGCTGCGATCTTTTCTCAGTTCTGGTGAGGCTGAAAGATCTGTCGTCGTCACTCATCACGCCCCATCGCTCATTTCATTGCCAGAGCACAGACGCACAGAGCCCATCAGTTGCGCCTATGCCTCCCATCTAGAAGCCCTGATCCACGAATTTCAGCCGCAGCTCTGGGTTCACGGCCACATTCATCACAACAACGATTACAAGATTGGCACTACTCGCGTTCTGGCCAATCCGCGAGCCTACCCGGACAAACCAAACCCGGGTTTCATTCCAGATCTTGTGGTAGAATTGCCTACCATCTGACGCCCTCGGCTGCTGATTGCTGCGGGTCTCGTTTGAGGGGGGGGAGAGCCCCCTCGTGGTCATCCATGGCCCCCACACCTTCCCAAATTCGCGACCAAATTGTGAACAATTGAACAGTTTGTGAATACAGGAGGAGTATTTTTTCGCGAATAATTATGGCAAACGCACTGATAATCTCTTATTTAAGAGATATTAACTACCGGTTTCGTATGTTTTTCGTCACCGGACTTTCTCAGTTCGTCTGCTCATGTCTGCCGCAAAGAATGGTTCGAAGAAACCAGCCAAGCGCCCTTCCCGTAAGCGCAAGGGTGTTGGCACGCACGTGATCGATTACGAACCCGAGTCCCCCGTCATTCGCGAGCACGAGGCCGTGGAGCGCCGCCGCAGAGGATTCCGCACCGCAATGTGGCTGATCGCTGCGATGATCGTCATCGGCGTCTGCTGGGTCACGTGGCATGAGGCGCTGGAAAAGAACTCCCAGTTTCTGCTGAAGACCGTGGAGGTGAACACCCAGGGCACCCTCACTCGCCAGCAGCTCGTGGCCGCCACCGGACTCACCGAAGCCACAAACCTGCTCACCGTCAACCTGCGCGAGGTGCGTGCCAAGATCGAACGCCTCCCTCAGGTGAAGTCCGCAGTGCTCAAACGCGACTACCACGGCAGGCTCACGCTCGATGTGGAGCAGCGCATGCCCGTGGCCTGGATCGAATGCCCGAAGCACAAGCTTCTGGGCCCTCTCACCGGCAAAGGTTGCCTCATGGACGCTGAAGGCGCCCCGGTTCCCTGTGATGTCATCACCCGTGAATACCTGGCCATGCCTCGCATTCAGTTCCCGGCACTGAGCGAGGCCACGCCAGGCAAGCCCTCGACCGACCTGCAGGTGCACGCTGCCCTGCGTCTCATGGAGAAGCTGCAAAGCCGCCAGGACCAGCTCCCCATGCTGGAATCGATCGAAATTCCCAACCCTTGGTCGCTCGTCGCGCATTTCAACGGCGATGCCAGAATCACCTTTGGCATTGATGATCTGGATCCGCAGCTGGCGCGCTTTGACCGCGTCATGCACGAAGCCCGAGAGCGCAAATGGCGGATCGCCACGCTGAATCTCATTGCCACCATCAACACCCCTGTCACCTTTCACGAGACACCGGATGTCGCCGGGCTGAATCTGGCGGACAGCGCCCCCACTCCACCCGCACGCTGAATCTCATGGCCAAAAGCACCATCTATGCAGGTCTTGAAATCGGGACGCACAAAATCTGTGTGGTCGTGGGAGAGGCGAAGCGTGACGGTGCCATCAAGATCCTCGGTGTGGGCCAGGCTCCCTCACGTGGCGTACGCAAGGGCGAGATCGTTGATTTTGAAAAAGTGCAGACCTGCGTGAACGACGCCCTCGTGCGTGCGGAAGACCGCAGCGATGTGATGATCCGCAACGTCTTCCTGGGCGTCACCGGCGCACACATCGAGAGCCTGAACAACCGCGGCCGCCACCGCCTGCCTGACGACCAGACGGAGATCGCCGAGGACGATGTGGAGGAGGCCAAGGAAATCGCCCGCAGCGTGTCCATTCCACAGTCCAACGTGTTTCTGCACAGCGTCACACGCCAGTATATCGTGGACGGCCAGGAGGCCGTGCGCCAGCCCATCGGCCGCGAGGGCCGCGTGCTGGAGGCCGACTACCATATCATTCACGGCGTGCGCGGACGCGTACAAAATGCCATCCGCTGCGTGCGCGAGATCCCGCTGGAAGTCGAGGATGTGGTCTTCAATCCCGTCGCGGCGGCACAGGTTGTGCTCACACGCGAAGCGAAAATGCAGGGTGCGCTCATGATCGATTTCGGTGCCGGCACTTGTGACTACGTCTTGTATGAAGACGGCATGATCACCGCCTCCGGCTGCGTCCCTCTCGGCGGAGACCATATCACCAATGATGTGGCCATGGCCCTGCAGATCCCCAATGGACGCGCCGAGCGCCTCAAGGTGGAGGAAGGCAGCGTGCTCTATGAAGATGTGGCCGAGGGCGAGATGCTCAGCATCGAGGACGACACCGGGCTCGTGCTCGGAGAGATCGAGCGCGCTTTTCTCTTCGAGGTGATGAACCTACGCACTAAAGAGATACTTACTCAGGTCCGCGTTCGCGTGGAGGATCACCTCGGCCGCCTCGGCGCAGGCATTTACCTCACCGGCGGCGTCAGCATGATGAAAGGCGTTGACGCCGTGGCCCGCGAAGTGTTTGGGATCAAAGTTACGCGCGCAGGTTCGGCCCCCGTCAGCGGCATCACCGCCACTTTCGAGAATCCGCAATACTCCGCCCCGATCGGCCTCATTCGTTATGCGCAGATTCTGGACAGCGAGAAGCCCTTCCTGTCTCCTCTAAAACGCCTCGGCAGGCGCATGCAGGAGCTCCTTTCATCCATCACACTTTAAATTTTCAGCAAGCCAGCACCCCAACCTCAACCACCCACGATTATGGTAGAATACGACCGCTCCCATTCCCCTGAAGGTGCCAGCACGGCGGCGCCACGCATCTGCATCGTCGGTGTCGGCGGCGCAGGCTCCAATGTTGTCGATCGCATCACTCTGGACCGCATCGTGGATGCCACGCTGGTCTGCGCGCACACGGACGTGCGTGTGCTGGGCCACTCCATGGCTCCGGTCAAGATCCAGCTGGGTGCCGAGCTCATGAAGGGCATCGGCGCCGGGGGCGACCCCGATCTGGGGCGTGAGGCCGCACTGTTCTCCCGTGAGCAGATCCGACAGGCCATCGAAAATCACGACATCATCTTCATCAGCGCCGGCTTGGGCGGCGGCACCGGCAGCGGTGCGGCACCGGTCATCGCAGAGATCGCCAAAAACACCAACGCCCTCGTGCTCGTGGTGGCCACCATGCCCTTCAGCTTTGAAGGCCGTCGTCGTCTGGGACAGGCCGAGGAGGCTCTCGAGCTGCTGCAGAAGCGCGCAGACGCCCTGGTGCTGTTTGAAAACAACCGCATGGGCGAGCTCATCCTGCCCAAAGACGGCATCCAGAAGGCCTTCAATCAGGCGGACCAGCTCATCGCCCAGAGTCTGCGTGCCATCTCCACCATCACCACCACACCCGGCCTTGTGAAGCTCGGCCTGGACGACCTCACCTCCGCCCTGGCCAATGCCAATGGTCGCTGCCTCTTCGGCTTTGGCGAAGCCCGTGGCCAGAACCGCGGATCCGAGGCGCTCAAAAAAGCCCTCAAAAGCCCTCTCATCGACTCCGGTCGTCTCCTGCACCAGACCAAAAACCTGCTGGTTCACGTGGCCGGCGGCGAATCACTCACGCTCGTGGAAGTGGAAGGCGTCATGAAGCAGCTGGGCCGTCATGTGCCGGACCAGACACACATCCTCTTCGGCCTTGGTGTGGATGCCAAGCTGGGAGACGCCGTGGCCGTCACCCTGATCAGCTCCCTGGGGCTGAACCAGCTCAATGCCCACGCCGCCGCCGCACCGCCCTCGGAAATGCTGCAGCCGCGCGCCGAACTGCCTGTCTCCGTCGCTCCAGCCCCCGCTCCGCTCATCCCTGCTCCGGCCCCCGCGCCCGCACCCAAGCGCGAGCCCGCCCCAAAGAAGGCCCCTGCTCACTCTCAGTACGCTCCTCCTCCACAGCTGGAGTCCGCCCCGGACCTGCTTTTCAAGGCTGAGGAGTTTATCTCTGTGCCCGCCGTGGGCGAGGCCTTCCCGCTGTCCAGCCTCCACGCTGAAGCCGCCGCCCCAGCGCTGCCCAAGGAATTGCCCGTTGTTCCTCAATCCTTCATGATCGAAGAGCCGCCAGCTCTGGAGATCCCGGCTGCCCCCGTCATCACTCCGGCACCCGTCATCGCCCCCGCTCCGGAAACAGCACGCATCCCTGTGCGCACCCCGATCGCCAAAGAACTGGCCGACGCCGCCCGCAGCCCCAAGGAGTCCACCCTCGCCGCCGTCGTGGCACGCAGCGTGACTCTGCAGACGGAGGCCGCTCCTGCTCCACAGGATGACCTCATCTCTTTTGATGAGCCCGAGGAAGCAGCCACCACCATCAGTGCTGCCACCGCCGTGCTCACCCGCACCAAACCCACAGCGGAAAGCCAGCAGACCTTCAGCCTTGGCGAGGAAGACCGCGGCCGCTTCAAGGATACCGAACCCTCCATTGTGCAGGGAGAGGACCTTGATGTGCCGACCTGGATGCGCCTGAAGAAGAAGCTGCGCCGCTAATCCCAGCCTTCGCATTTATCTCACGAAAACGACGCCGCTGGAGCGTTGGTGTCTGCTCTCATGAGCGCCCAAATCTCCCGCCGCCGTCTGCTTCAGACCCTTCCGCTCGCCGCATTCGCCGGCAGTTTCCACATCCACGCGCGTTCGCAGGAGGTGCGGCAGTCTTGGATCACGGGAAATCCAGCCATCGACAAGCCGCGCGAGATCGCGCTCAGCCTGCTCAAGCCCACTCAGGCCCAGATCGACCACGCTTGGGAGCTGCACTTTGGCTCCGTCGTTTTTGAGAGCTACGGCTTCGCACCCCGCTGCGCCATCGACGCCGAGGCGATGAATGAAGCCATCAAGGCCGGTGTCGGTGCAGCGGAGATCAATGACCTGCGCGAGTCCATGTCCATGAATCGCAATGCGACCAACGAGCGCGAGCGCAAGGAATTCCTGGATGCCTTCCACGCCGCCGGTGTGACCTGCATCTTCCAAAACACCGGAGAGGAAGGCAGCGACCCCATGCGGCTGATCAAACGCCTGGCGCACTTCACCAAGGCCACCGATCTGCTGAAACCGACACTCTCCAAAGTGGTGACGGCGGACGAAATTGTGGCGCTGAAAAAGGCGGGAACCGTGGGCCTGTGCTTCACCACCAATGGTGTCCCCCTGCTGCAGGACTGGGAAAGCGTGCGGGACGAACTGCGCTTCATTCGCATCTTCCACGAGCTGGGCACCCGCATGATGCACGTGACCTACAACCGCCGAAATCCGCTCGGAGACGGCGCCGGAGAGCCCCACGATGGCGGACTCAGTGACTTTGGTCATGCAGCTGTGGCGGAGATGAACAAGGTGGGAGTCATCGCAGACGTGGCGCACAGCGGCTGGAAGACGGCCTATGACGCAGCCAAGGCCAGCACCAAGCCCATGGTGGCCAGCCACACCACCTGCTGCGGTGTTTACGAGCACTTCCGCGGCAAGCCTGACGACACAATCAAGGCTATCTGCGACACCGACGGCCTCGTGGGCATCTGCTGCATCCCCCGCTTCCTCGGCGGCAAGGGGGACATAACCACGCTTCTCGATCACCTGGATCACCTCATCAAAAAATTCGGGTCCAAGCACGCCGCCATCGGCTGCGATGTGGCCTACACCTCCCGTTTTGACAAGGAGGAGCGTGCAAAGCTTCTCAAAGCCCCTGGCGGCAACGCGGACAAGTGGGAACACCTCTGGCCGAAGGATGATTTTGTCACAACTGTGACAGCGGAGCAGAGCGTTGCCTGGTCCAACTGGCCTCTTTTCACCCTCGGTATGATCATGCGCGGCCATAGCGACGACACCATCCGGCAGGTGCTCGGTGGGAACATGCTCCGGGTGCTGAAGGCAAATCAGGTCTGAGATGTGACAAAAACCGCATCCTGCCGCCTGCAAGGTGGCACAGGTGCTGCGCGTATGGATTTTGGCGGGAAGTGATGTAGGATCACCCCGTTACCCCCCCACATGACCCTGCGCTTCCAGTTTCCCTCTCTCGTTTTGGGCGGCTTCGCCGTCGCCTCTTCGCTCGCGTCCGCCGCCGAGTCGTTCCCACCGGACCAGATCGAGTTCTTTGAGAAAAACGTCCGCCCTGTGCTGGCGGAACGCTGCTACGACTGCCACGGCGCTCACAAGCACCAGAACGGCCTGCGCCTCGACTCACGTGCCGCCGTCATTCACGGCAGCGACTACGGCAAAGTCGTGGAACCGGGCAATCCCAGCGCCAGCAAGCTGATCAAGGCCGTCAACCACGCAGCAGGCGTTGAGGCCATGCCCAAAAAAGGCGACAAACTGTCCGCACCGCAGATCGCTGCGCTGGAAAAATGGATCAGCATGGGCCTGCCCTGGCCCGCCGAGGCCGCACCCGCCGCCCATGCCAAGGCCGACCCCATGCAACACTGGGCCTACAAGCCCGTGCAGAAACCCGCCCTGCCCGCCGGTTTCACTGGCAATCCCATTGACGCCTTTGTGGGGGCCAAGCTCAAAGCCGCCGGACTCGATTTCGCCGCCCCCGCCGATACCGCCACGCTGACGCGCCGTCTCTACCTCACCATCACGGGCCTGCCGCCGACCTACGACGAACTGCAGAAAAAGCAGAACCCGCAACAGCTGATCTCCGAGCTGCTGGCCAATCCTGCCTACGGCGAGCGCTGGGCACGCTTCTGGATGGATGTGGTGCGCTACGCCGACACCAACGGCTACCAGGTGGCCGGACGCAGCAACTTCTACCCCTACGCCTACACCTACCGCGACTGGATCGTGAAGGCGTTCAACGACGACATGCCTTATGACAAATTTGTGAGCTATCAGCTCGCAGCGGACCGCATGACCGCAGACACGCCCAATTCGCCGAACCTCGCAGCCATGGGCTTCTACAACGTAGGAGAGCGCTTCATCAATGACCGCCTGCTCATCGCGGATGACCGCATTGACGTCATCGGCCGTGGCCTGCTGGGTCTCACCGTGGCCTGCGCACGCTGCCATGACCACAAATTCGACCCCATCCCAAGCCGCGACTACTATGCCATCTACAGCATCCTGAACAGCAGTGATGAGCCTGACGACACCGCCATGCCCGTCATCGGCAAAGCAGCCAACGAAAACGACGCGAAAGACTACGATGCCAAGGTGGCCGAGATCGCGAAGAAGGAGCTCGACTTCAAGCGCACCGTTTATGACGAGTTCCGCAAGCCGGAGCGTCTGGCAGAGTACCTCGCCTTTGCTCAGGAAACCGTGGACATCAAGGACAGCACGGACTTCAAAGGCAAGGCCGGTCAGATGAAGCTGCGCGACCGCGTGGCCAATCAGTGGCGCGATTTCCTGAAACGCTATGCCCTCACTGCCAAGCCGCATGCAGCCATGGTCGCATGGAACCGCTTTGCCAAGCTTCCCGAGGCGGAGTTCGCCGCCAAATCTCCCACCATTGTGCAGGAGCTGACCAAGCCCGAGAGCGGTTGCACTCCGGAGATCGCCGCCGTCTTCACCCAGACACCGCCAAAGTCCATGAAGGACGTGGCCCTCTCCTACGCGCGCATCATCCTCGACAGCAAGGTCGAGCCCGTGCGCCAGCTCATGCAGGACAAGCTCTCCCCCATGTCCGTGCCAGTGGAGGGAGCGAATGTGTTTTTCACCCGCAAGGACAGCGAGACGGTGGTGCGCTACAACAACGAGCGTACCAAGCTCGACAGCACGCATCCCGGCACACCGCCGCGCGCCATGGTCATGCTGGACAAGCCCAAGCCTCAGGACGTACGCGTCTTCATCCGTGGCAATCCCGGACGTCAGGGCGATCCCGCTCCACGCGCCTGGCTCACCATGTTCGGTGGCGAGAAATTCACCGACGGCAGCGGCCGCCTGGAGCTGGCCAAACACATCGCCAGCAAGGATAATCCGCTCACCGCACGTGTGATCGTCAACCGCGTCTGGCTGCAGCATTTCGGCAAGCCCCTCGTCTCCCAGACCAGCGACTTTGGCGTGCAGACGCCCAAGCCTCTGCAGGCTGAATTGCTCGACTATCTGGCCGCCACATTCATGGAAAACGGCTGGAGCCTCAAGAAGCTGCACACCATGATCCTCTCCTCCCGTACCTTCCAGCAGAGCAGTCATGCCACGCCGGAAAAAACCGTGAAGGATGCCGAGAACGATCTGCTGAGCCGTTTCAACCGCCAGCGTCTGGATTACGAAACCATGCGAGATGCCATCCTGGCCGCCAGCGGTGAACTCAATGCAGGCAAGCATGGCGGACGCGCCGTGGAGCTCAATGCCAAGGACGCCGATACCTGGCGTACCCTCTACCTCAAAGTGGACCGCTACGATCAGGCCAGCGTGCCTGCCATGTTTGACTTTGCCAACCCAGATGGCCACAGCCCGCAGCGCTTCAACACCACCGTCCCACAGCAGGCGCTCTTCCTGATGAACAGCCCCTTCATCCGTGGCCGTGCCGATGCCATTGCCAAGGCTACTCCGCTAAATGGAACCACGCTGGACTCCGAGTCCATCCGCTCGATGTACCACCGGGTGCTGGCCCGCGACCCCAAGCCCGACGAGGTGGAGCTGGCCCAGCGATTCGCTGCCGATGCGACAACCCTCAATGCTGAGAAACCTTTCCGCTGGAGCTACGGCACCATGAAGTTTTCTCGCTCTCCCGATGGCAAGCCCTCCTTTACCGACTTCCAGGCCTTCGCGAATCTGACGGAACGCGGCAACGGTGGCCAGAAACTCTGGAGCCCCGGCCCCAAGATCCCAGACCCCACATGGGGCCATGTATTCTGGGCCAACTATGGCGGTCATGCCGCGCCAGACGGCTCTGTCGTCACCGCACGCTGGCATGTCCCCACCGATATGAAGGTCTCCATCGACAGCACACTGAGCCGCAGCAGTGATCGCGGAGACGGCGTACGCGGCTGGATCTACAACATGCGCACCGGCATCTTGGCCGAGCAGCTCTGCACGCCGCAGAACAAGAAAATCCCCGTCCAGCTCACCACCGAGGTGAAACGCGGCGACATCCTCTGCTTCATCATTCACAACGAAGGCGGCACCGACAGCGACAGCTTTGACTGGCAGCCCACCATCAGCCGTGCCGACACCGGTGAGATGCTCACCAACCTCAAAAACGACTTCTGCGACTCCAGCCGCTGGCCCTTCGGCCGTGCCAAACCTCAGAGCCCCCTCAGCCAGCTCGCTCAGGTGCTGCTCATCAGCAATGAGTTCATGTTTGAGGATTGAGTTTAGCTTACTTCGCCAGAGCGAGAAACTTTTTCTCCTCTGGCAGCAGGAGTGTGGCAGATATTTTTTCGGCTATTTGAAACCCCGACGCTGCGTCGCCCTGAGTTGCCAGCATGGCGGCCAGCACAGCGCGCTCTCCCGGTGCCCATGTCAGATGCAGCAGTCTTTTAAGCATGCCGGACTCCTGCAGCGGAGCATGAAGACGATGAGCGGCCATGGCTCTGAGCAGCAGCAGTCGTGAAGAGGCTTCGCCATCTGCTGACGCTTGCATGGACGTGATCCGGAAGGTCACCACCTCGATCGACTCCCCTGCCAGCAGTGCCAGATAATCGGCGCGAAAGGCATTGGCTTGATTACCCGGTGTCAGGCTTGCGATTTCCGTGGCCATCTGGAGCATCCCATGAGTGTTGTGGACATTGAGATGCAGCGCATACGCCTTCTCCAGAAGGGATAGGCGAAACTGCGGTGCAGATGCCAGGGTGGCAGTGGCACGATAGCAATCTGTGGCCAGATCCAAAACACCCAGCCTTTCCGCAGCCTCAGCCACCTGCACTGCAGCCTGAGAATCCTGCCCGCGCCCCGTAGCTCCAAATGCCAGGTTCAAATGCTGCCGCACACGGGCAGCCTCGGCTCCTTGAACGGAAACGAGCCTTGCCTGCCAGAGGTGAAATGAAACGGCACCCAGCACCTTCTCCATGTCACGGTTCAAAACCATGCGCAGATCGTCCCACCGACCGGCCTGCGCCAGCGCCTCCAGCTTCAGCTTCGCAATATCTGCGGGCATGTCTTTCCATTTCAGTTCAGGCGGCAGGAACTCCATGAGCCGCTTATGCTCGCCCAAAGAAGACAGCCAGCGTGCGCAGGCGAGCCTTTGCCCCTCATCTGCGCCAGCGGCAGCCAATGTCTCACGATTCAAGATGGCCTCACGCTCCTCCGGCCGGAGCCTCACAAGAGCTGCGAGAACTGAATACCGTAGCCCTTCAACATCGGCTTGGTGCAGCCTCTCCACCATCTCCACCAGTCGCTCGGCCTCTCTCGCTGACAAGGTGGGTTCAGCCGCCAGAATACTGATGGACTCCGCAGCATTCACACCGCCCTCCTGAGCCATGAGCCATAGACTGCTTCGACCACGCTGGCGCACGTCTGGATGCGGCTGCTTGAGATCAAGAATCGCCATTTTGAGCAGGGCCTGCGCGTCACCGCTCGTGTTATTCAACGCCACCCTGAGCCGGAAGTCTGCCTCGCTGTCACGTCGCTCCATCTTCAGCAGGTAGGCCTCAGCTTCAGCAGCCTGTGCATTCTTTGCTCGAATGGCCTCGGGCAGTTGGGCGAGAGTTTTGCGCGCGGCCTCATGAGATCCAAGATCGACCTGCGCTCGCGCCAGCTTGGTGAGATCCTCAGTGACCGCATCATGCCCGCCGGAAAGTCGCTGCAGCGTTTGAACAACGTCGGAAGGGTGAGAGTGAGTTTGAATCTGGAATGCAGCAATGGCCCGAACAACCTCAGAATCATCCGGGGCCATTTCAGAAGCTTCTCGAATGCAGCGGGCGGCCTCGCCCCACTCTTCTTTCTCCATTTGAAGACGGGCTGATGTCAGCAACTCCCCGGCTTGACGGGAGCGCCACCAGCGCACTGCTGGTCTGCCTCCCAGCCACAAAGTCATCAAAAGCAGAAAGCCACTGAGCAAGATCCGGCTCAACCATGGGAAATGGCGGCGGGGCTGGCGTTCAGCAGCAGAACTGGAGCGGAGTTTTTTCATCTGCCTGAAGGAAAAACAGCGGGGTCGCACAAACAGAAAAGATGACCCGGCGGGAAGAAGCTCCCCACCGGGTCATCCAGGCCAGCAACACATCATTTACACACGACGACGGCGGAACACCGCACCGCATGCACCAAGGCCAAGCAGCAGAACCCGCGAAGGCTCAGGAGCTGCCGTCACGGTGGTCAGGCTCAAATTGTCATAGAACGCACCGGCAGGAAGCACGACCTTGCTGACCCCGGAGAGCGCCAGAGACGACTGATTGACCGAGAATCCAGAAGACGTCTGGTTCACATCAATGCTGTAGAGCAGAGAGTCCAAGGCGTTGTAGAACTCGATCGCCGTGCCAAACGGGGTGCCGAGCGTGCTGTTGTCCAGCGTCACTGCAAAGGCCGAAATGTCCTGGGGAGTGCTGAAGCTCAACAAGACCGACTGGTCCACGGCATCAAGCGCATTGCCCGAGATCGGCGCACCGTATCCACGCGCCGACGGATCCCCGACGGTGATGGCTGGTGCGGTGGTATCAGGACGGTAGCTGGGCGCGGGCAGCGGATCGCCATTGGAATCGACGGTTTCGATGTAGGCGTACGCAGATGACAGCGTTCCCACAAGGGGGCTGCCGGAGACAGAGGGCGTGGCATCGGAGCTGAAAGTGAAATTCAAAACCGTGGCCCCCTGCGAGCTGGCGCACATGGCGGCCAGCGCGAGGAAAGGAAGAAATCGCTTCATGAGAATAGCGGATGAAGGGAGTTTTACTTCGCACCACCAATGGCGGCCTGCATCGCCTTGAAGAAGGCGTCGGTGTTGTCAAAGACACCGGTGAACGCGGCGGCACCACGGCCACCAGCAGAGAGGGGAATGTCGGATGCCGTGTGCACGGCGCTCTGGACACCCGTGCCAGGCTGCTGGCCGGTGACCAGGAAATTGCCGGCAGTGTCGCGGGCGATGGGGTCCTGGTTGTAGGTCGGATTGGTCAGCCAGTCTTCATAGCGGTCCGAGTTGCCTGCATAGCCAATCAGCATGCGGTAGTCCACATCCATCGTGGTGGGATAACCGTCGGCAGCATTGGTGTAAGCTGGGAACTTGGCATTGTCATAGGTGCCCACGACCGGAGCGCGGAGCTGAGCGGCGCCACCGCCGGAAGCTGCACGTGTGACCAGGGAGCTGTTGGTAACGAGGCTGCCGCCGATGATATTGATGCCAGCGCACTCATGGTCGGCGGTCACGATGATGAGCGTGTCCGGGTTCGCAGCCTGGAAGGCAATGCAACGAGCGACGGCCTTGTCCATTTCGATCGCATCATGAACCCAGCGCTCGGTGTCCATGTTGTGGGCCTGCTTGTCCACGGAGGCGGCTTCGATCATGATGACAAACCCATTGGCATTCTTGCTCAGTACGCTGAGCGCCTTGTCTGTCATCTCCTCAAGCATGGGCTGGTCAGGATAGGTGCTGATCAGGCTCCCTGCAGCTGCGGTACTGGTACGGCGGTAGGCGATCTTGTCCATGGACACATCCATGTGGCCTGAATTGAAGAGACCGAGCAGCTTGGTCTCGCTGCCGGTCATCGCATTAAGACCAGCGAGGTTCGGCGCATAATAGAAGCCCGCGGTCTGGAAATCGGCGATCAAGTCGCGGTTCGGGTCCACGGCACCGGCAGGCACACTCCAGCCGGCCTGGATGTCGCTTGGCACCACATAGTCAGCGCCGGAGGCGGTGCTGCTGTTGACACGTCCAGACCCGCCTGTGGTGGAAGGGAGGAACCACTTGCGGCCACCGCCCATCAAAACGTGAAGGTTGTGATTGGCAGCGGCTTCATCCAGATACATGTCACAGATGCCGGTGCCGGCGCCACGGTCCTGGGTGGAGGCGGCAAAGGCGGCAGGCGTGGCGTCTTCCACGTCAGCCGTGGTGATGATGCCGAGCCATTTGTCCTGTGTGCGGGCAAGGTAGTTGCCCATGTGCTCGACACGCGGGTTGTCCCACTTGTCAGCCGTGTCATCAGGAAAGACGCCTTCCTGGCCGTTGTTGGCCTTGTTGCCGGTGGAATAGCAGTGGGCGCCAGGGGCGGAGTCCGTGACAATCGAGTTCAACGAATGTGTCGTGACGATGCCGGTGACTGGCAACGTGTCGATGGCCAGAGGATCCACGGCCTTGCCAAGCGCAGCTCCTTTGGAGACGATGCGCGCGGCAGTGCGGTGGGCGATGCCCGTGCCGTCACCGATGACCCAGATGATGTTCTTCGCCTTGCGTCCGGCATTCAGCGTGATGCTGGCGATCTCAAAGTTACCCGTGGCGGTTGCCTGAAGAGAGTCGCTTTGCGTGGCTTCGACCGTCAGTGTCTTCACACCGGGGGTGTTGTTGGAATACGCACGGACAGTGGCGCTGAACTTGTCAGAACCGATGCTGGTGATGGCAGAAGCTCCTGAGGCGGGCACCACGGCGACACCATTGACCTTGAAGACGACGCTCGTGATCGTCTTCCCGGCATCAGCCTGGATGGTGGCCTGCAGGTCAAACCGCTGGGCCGGAAGGAAGCGGGAGATGTAGGGCGGTGTGGAGTCGTTGTAGCTGAACAGAGCGCTGGGCGGGTTCAGACGGGTGACGGAAGGCGCCGCGAAGGCGCTGCTGAGGGCGCTTAGGCCGCTCAACGCAGCAATGAAGTGCGTGGCATGTTTGAGTTTCATGGAGTGTCGGGGGTGAGGTTGTTGTCTCGGTTTCTTCTGGGGTTGAAGAAAGGGGCTGGGGCGTCTGAGCGCGGCAGCGCGCCCACGTCACTTGGCAGCGGCACAGCCCGGCCTGACTGAAAGGCAATGGGCTTCCGCACTTCCAACAAGGCTCCGGTCCGGGCGTCGGTCACAGCTTCACATCGCAGCCTCAGGTGCGAGACACGACCGCTCAGCTCCTGGTGGGACCCCAGTTCCAGCGTGCCGTAGAGGGTCATCTTTTCCCGCCTCCACGCAGGCGCATCATGTCCCCTCACGGGCAGGATGACATAAAGCATCTGGGGCGGAATGCTGTCCGCCAGCCCCTCTTCACGCTCGTTGTAGGCACGCGGAGTTGCGCAAAAAAGAAAGGCGCTGGTGTCGATGTCAGCGTGCCTGACCATGAAACCCGTGATGCAGATCTTCCTGCCGTTCAGCTCCTTGATTTTGGCGGTGTATTCCAGCCCCTTGGGTCCGGCTGGCGTCACAAACACTTCATCAAAAGAGAGCGGCTCATGACTCCTGCGACTCTCTTCAGGAAAGGCCTTCGGCTCCTGCTCCACCTGCGTTGCCCCGGCTGGCTTGGCCTCCTCTGAAGCACCGCCTCCTGCCAGAGTCATAAACAACGCCGCAGCCAGTGCAGTGAGTGGAATCAGCAATGTAAGCGGGCGGAGTTTCATCGCCGCCGACAGGAGCACTCATCATTTTTGCATCAATGCATCAAGCGGAACGAAATCGTTCCGGGAACGTTTTCGTTGCGCAGACCCATGAGTCGAAAATGTTGCGATGAACATGTCCTGCCTTCTTCAGAAACGAAAACTTAATCGGCGGCAAATGGTGAACGTTGTGTCACTTGCCAGCCAGACACAGCTCACATCTTCTGATGTGCCTTGCCATCTGATTTCACTTGGAACATGCCCCATCATTCCAGCATTCATCACACCACGAATCGCCACGCCATGCAGTGCTTTTTCATGGCATGGATGATGGCTGCTGTTTCTGCCCAATCAGAGACCCCGCCCTCATTCTCTCCCCCCCATCCTTATTCCCTGTCCCGATACGTGGCCTCGTGGGAAAAAAATCCTTTCACGCTCAAGACAACTCCAGCCACGGAGCAACGTGCATCCTTTGCCGAGCACTTGGTCATCGCATCTGTGTACGGAAACCTGGCGGATCCGACCGTGGTTCTGGCCAACGTTAAAACCCATGAGAGGATACGCCTGCAAACGAGCCGGTCGAATGCCAGCAACATTCAGCTGGTTCGCCTGCACACAGGAAATGGAAAACGGGATGACATGCTGGCCATTGTGTCCATGGGCGCAGAGACATCCGAAATCCGTTATGGCACAGACTACCTCAGGCAGATGTCAGCCTCGGGGACTGCCCAGCCAACACAGTCTGTCCTGCAAAAACGCCAGCAGTCAGTCAGTCAGCACTCCGGCGGCGCTGCTCAGCCTCCTCCATCCACATCGCCGCAGGTTGCAGGAGGCGGCGCTTCAGCCCCCGGTTCGCTACCAGGGGCAGTCCCTCAGCAGGAAGGATGGCTGGTCGCTGGTTCCTTCAATCAATCCACCGGCAGCGGCTCACACAGCAGCCAGACTGGCTCCACACAAAGCGACAATCACACATCGACACCATCAGTGGCCGAGGGACCTTCAGGCACCGCTTATCTGTCTCTCCGGCGGTACACCTTTCGGGCTGGAGACGAATTTCCCATCCCCAACCCTGATCCTCAGTAGGCTCACAATGCTTGTCGCCTTGAGGCCAGCTCAAGCTTCATTTCGCAAAGCGGAGCGATCAGCCAAGCTGCGAACGCAGATCCACCACCTTCGTCCTGGCAAACTCATCGTGCAGTGTTCGCTTGTTGCTGCGAAAGATCATCAGCGTGTCGATGAGCATGAAGAGGAAGTTGACCACTGGAATCAGATAAACAACCTGCAAGGCCACAATGCGCCGGGTGATGATGCGCGCCCTGTCACACGGGCCTCCGTCGATATTATCGATGCGGATTTTAAGAGCCTTCTTCCCGATCGTCTGGCCGTTGTGTAGAAAATTCCAATTGATGCCAATCATGACGAGCAGCCCTACGACGGCCCACAAGGCGTTCTCAGGCCTGAAAGCGAATGCAGAGCCGCCGGCAGCCTGTCGTGCAGCCTCCCGTTGAAAGGTACCGGTCAGAAACTGCAGTGGCATGAATATGGCCATGAGGATGAGTGAATCGAGAAATGAAGCGCAGAGCCTATGCCAGCGGCTCGCGAGAGGCAGTTCCTGATCGGGCAATGGCGCAGTCAAGACAGCGGCCTGCGGTGCGGCATATGGATTGAATTCTTCGTTCATGACATATGGCGCATATCACAAAGCTCGCCGCCGAGTCGATGCAAAACCGCCCCGGCGCTCTGAAACTGGCCATTGCCACATCCCCTCCCCTGGCATGGACTTTCCTGCCCGGCCTAGACGATCCGCCCCTAAACCGGCAAGATCACGCATTCCTTGTCGTACATGCCCCCGATATTGACCTTCCATCTCAACCCTTAGCACACCATGTTCCGCATTCCTGGCGTCCCCGGCAAAGACCTTTGCGACAAAAACCTCGGCTTCTCGCGCCGTGACATCCTGCGCGTAGGCGGAGGCTCCATGATGGGCCTCACGCTCAACAATGTGCTGCGTGGCCAGGCCATGGCGGCAAACTCCCCCAATGCAGGCCGCGCCGGCTGGGGCAAGGCCAAGCACGTGCTCATGATCTATCTCCAGGGCGGCCCCAGCCACCTGGACCTCTGGGATCCGAAAGAAAACGTGCCGGACAAGGTGCGCAGCGCCTTCAAAACCATCCCCACCAAGGTTCCCGGCAAGCACTTCACCGAGATCCTGCCCGGCCTCGCCAAGGTGAACGACAAATTCACCATGATCAATTCGATGAGCTACACGCCGAATGGTCTTTTCAACCACACTGCTGCCATCTACCAGATCATGACCGGCTACACCACGGACAAGGTCAGCCCCTCTGGCCAGCTGGAACCGCCGAACGCCAAAGACTTCCCAAACTTCGGCAGCAATATCGTTCGCCTCAAACCGCTTCAGGAGCCCATGCTCCCCTTCGTGCAGCTTCCCCGCCCCCTGCAGGAGTCCAACGTCGTCGGCAAAGGCGGTGGCGCAGGCTTCCTCGGCAAGGCCTACGATCCCTACACGCTCTTCCCCGATGGCGACGACCTCGACATGGGCAAGATGGACCGCATCAAGATCGACGACCTCCAGCTCCGCCCAGACCTCTTCAGCGTGCGCCTGGAACGCCGCGCCAAGCTGCGCGATGCCATCAATGACCAGATGCCGCAGATCGAAGCCGCTGTGAAAGACATGAGCTTGGACAGCTACTACAGCCAGGCTTTGAATCTCATCTCCAGCGGCCGTGCGCGAGATGCCTTCGCCCTCGACCGTGAGCCCGCAAAGCTTCGCGACCGCTACGGCCGCAACACCTTCGGCCAGAGCTGCCTTCTTGCCCGCCGTCTTCTTGAGGCAGGCACCCGAGTCGTCGAGGTCATCTGGCCCAAGGTCGCCAATTCCGACAATCACTCCTGGGACCACCATGTGGGCCTTACCGAGCGCATGAAGAACAAGTCCGGCCCCATGCTGGACCAGGGGCTCAGCGCTTTGTTTGAAGATCTGGACGCCAGCGGCCTGCTCGATGAAACCATCGTCGTGGCCCTCGGTGAATTTGGCCGCAGCCCTGAGAAAGGCGTGTCCACCAGCGGCAATGGCAACAGCGCCGACGGCCGCGACCACTGGCCGTACTGCTACACCGCCATCGTCGGTGGTGCCGGCATCAAGCGCGGCTACGTCCACGGCAAATCCGACGCCACCGGCTCCGCCCCTGCGGAGGACGCCGTGCATCCCACCGAGCTCCTCGCCACCATCTACCACGCCGTTGGCATTGATCCCGAGACGATTGTTTACAATCACCTCAATCAGCCGCGCGAGCTGGTGAAGGCCAAGCCGGTGACGAAGCTGTTTGCATAAAGCACTCTATTCACTTCGCTAATCCATGTTGCAGGCATGCTCGATCGCATGCCTGTTTCATTTCTGCCTCACCGCATGAAAACAGCGATCCCCGCCTCGACCACAGGCTTCACTGAGCGTAGCACTTTGTCTGTGGAAGGAATCTGCCTCTCTCCACAGATCTGATCTGGGAGATTTTCCACCTGAGGAGTGAAGCGCACGCTCACCTTTTCATAGAGCTTGCCGCCCTCAAAGTTGGCATAGCCGCCGTAGTCCCAGCCAAATCCCGAGATTTTGAAGGCCTTGCCGTTGACCTTCTCCACCTCCTCCACCGTCATTCCCACCCGCAGCCCGTTGTCAAACTTCCACGCCTTGCCGACGACGGAGATGTCAAAAACGACCTGTGACTTGTTGTTCTCCGGGTCCCAGGTGATCACCAGTTCACGATCTGTGTCAGGAAAGAGCCTGGCACCATCGACTTCCTCCCCTTCGGCACCTGGAATTTTTTGAAACTTGAGGTTCTGCTGCCCATAGGCGCGGCCGACGTCCTTGAGCGTCATGCCCGGCTTGATCAGCCCCACGCGCTGCCCGGGCACCACGGTGTTGTCCTTCGGATCAAATTCATCCGCTTTCAGACAGATCGTAAACAGCAGCAGGCAGGCGAGGATTCGGTTCATGCCCGGACACATCCATAGCACGTCCTCAAATCAAGTTCGTATTGCCGAAGAAAATGGCCACGTGCGCGCCCGCCAGCTCCAGGCCAGAAACGAGAGGCACCCGAGTAGCAGCGCACCCATGCCATATCCCAGCAGCAGGCGGTCCGTGGTGCAGAGCAGATAGCCCCAGCCCGCAAAGGCCAGCAGTGCAGGCACAGGGTACAGCCACATGCGAAACGGCCGTTCCATCTCAGGCCGCATCCGCTGCAGCAGGATCAGCGCGCCGATCTGTCCCGCAAACTGCACCGCAATCCGCGTGGTCAGCAGCGCATCGATCAGCGTGCCCAATTTCACAAACGTGGCCGCAGCCGCGAGCACTCCCACCACAATCAAGGACACGTGCGGAAAGCCAAGCCGCGGATGCAGCCGGCCAAAGACCTGGAAGAAGCTGCCATCACGTGCCGCTGCGTACGGGATGCGCGAGTACCCCAGCAGCATGGCAAAGCAGCACGCCACCATCGTCCACAGGACCAGAATGGTGAAGAGCTGCGCAAAATCGTTCCCATAGACCTTCGCCATCATCATCGTCACCACCGGTTTGTTCACTCCTTCCGTGCTCACAAACTCCTGCCACGGCACCACACCGATGATCGAAAGGTTCACCGCCAGGTAGATCAGTGCCACCAGCACCAGGCTGATCATCACTGCACGCGGGATCACCCGCCCCGGCTGCTTCACTTCATCGCCGATGAAACAGATGTCGTAATAGCCCAGGTAGTCGTACATCCCGATGCGCGCCGCCGCCCCCAGCGCCACCCACTTGGCAGCATCAAAGCTCCAGGCGTCCGGCGGAAAATCAAAAGCCAGACGCGCATCAAAATGCAGCACACCTGTGACGATCACCACGGCCATCGCCAGCAGGGCGCCGCCCCAGAGTGTCACCATGATCGTGCCGATCGATTCAATGCGCCTGTAAAGCAGGGCTATCATGCCCACGCCCAGCGCCGCCCCCGCGCATAACCGCACCATCTCGCTGCTCTGCGGCCACAGAGGCTGCAGATACTGCGCCACTCCCACATAGGCCGTGGCCAGTTCCAGAGGCCCGCTTATTGAGGCTTGCATAATAGAC
>DDFC01000020.1 GCA_002336895.1 Verrucomicrobiaceae bacterium UBA1938
GGCAGGAGTGCCCGCATCACTTGGGTGGGTGCGGGGTGGTGGGTGTTTGCGGGGCGCCGCACAGGGGACTGTGCGGACCACTTTGCTGGCGCTTGCGCGGGGCGGTGGTGTTTGCGGGGCTTTCTTTGCGGGCAGGAGTGCCCGCATCACTTTGGTGGGTGGGGCGGATGGATTGGCCGCAAAGAGGCGCAAAGAGGCGCAAAGAGGCGCAAAGAGGCGCAAAGAGGCGCAAAGAGGCGCAAAAAAGGGGGAGGGGGAAGACGGAGGGGGGAATGACGAATGAGTAAATCCGAATGACGAAATAATGACGAATGACGAATGACGGAGGGGACTTTGCGGAGTGGGTGGGGGTGACGGGATGTGGAAAGAGGAAACCACAGAGGCACGATGAGCACAGAGTTCAGAAGCAAATGCGGATGGGGCTTTCTTTGCGGGCAGGAGTGCCCGCATCACTTGGGTGGGTGCGGGGTGGTGGGTGTGGCGGGGCGCCGCACAGAGGATTGCCTTCGGCTGGCTTCGCGTTGTGCGGACCACTTTGCTGGCGCGGGTGCGGGGCGCCCATCCTTCGCACTGCGTGCTACGGAGGGTGAACTGGATGCTGGATGCTGGATGCTGGATGGGGTGCGGGGTGGTGGGTGTGGCGGGATGTGGAAAGATGAAACCACAGAGGCACGATGAGCACAGAGTTCAGAAGCAAATGCGGATGGGGAGTGGGGCGGCAGGATGTGGAAAGATGAAACCACAGAGGCACGATGAGCACAGAGTTCAGAAGCAAATGCGGATGGGACTTTCTTTGCGGGCAGGAGTGCCTCTGTGGTGATTGCTGGAGGGGACTTTGGCCCAGGGTGGGTGCAATCGGTGTTCGACAATTGGGGGCTGGATGCTAGCGTCGGGGTTCCCTGATTAACCAACCCCTTATCTACTGAATCTCATGTCCGACATCGCTCTCGCCAAAGGTGAAAAATTTCTCGAAGACAACGCCAAGAAGGAGGGCGTGGTGGTGACGGCCAGCGGGCTGCAGTACAAGGTGATCACCCCGGGCACGGGCAAGAGCCCGAAGGCGACGGACACGGTGGAAGTGCACTACGAGGGGACGCTGATCAATGGGACGGTGTTTGACAGCAGCTACCGCCGGAAGGAGTCGATCGAGTTTCCGCTGAACCGCGTGATCGCGGGCTGGACGGAAGGTGTGCAGCTGATGCAAGAGGGGGCGAAGTACCGCTTCTTTATTCCGTCGAAGCTGGCGTATGGTCCGCGTGGTGCGGGTCGGGACATCGGGCCGAATGAGGCGCTGATTTTCGACGTGGAGCTGATCAAGGTGAAGTGAGTTTAGCCGGTTCTCTGTTCGGAGTTCTCGGTTCTCTTTTTTTGTGCTGGGCGGTGCGTGTTGTGCCGCCCAGTTTTTTTGTGCCCATGCGCTGCGAGGTCGGCAGGGACGTTTGGTTTTGCCGCAGAGGAGCGGAGAGGCGGAGGGTTTAAAGTTTGGCTTCGCCTGTCTCGCAGACTCGGCTCAGGTTTAAAGTTTAAAGTTGGGTGGGGGAAGGGCGGGCTGAGGTGGTTTGCGGAGATGGAAGTGCGGGCAGGAGTGCCCGCATCACTTTGGTGGGTGCGGCGGATGGATTGGCCGCAAAGAGGCGCAAAGAGGGCGCAAAGAGGGGAGTGCCGGAGGGATGGAGAGGGGATTGTGGTGTGAGGGACGTTTGGTTTTGTCGCAGAGGGGCGGAGAGGCGGAGGGGGCGGAGGTTTTTTAACCACGGATGGGCACGGGTGAACACGGATTAAAAGGCATCCGGATTTTGCACCGCCCCCCTTCGCTAAAGCTACGGAGGGCACACAGAGATTGGAAAGACGCAGAGAGTTGGGGGCTGGTCAAAGATGGGGGGCAAAGATTTTGGGGATCAGAGGGCTGCTAGGATGGGGGCGGGGCGTCGTTATGGGGGGATGTGGATTCGATTTGCTGCTTGGTTGTTGCTGCTGGTGAGCGCGGGTTTTGCCGCGCAGCCGAACATTGTGCTGATCGTGAGTGATGATCAGGGCTACCCGGATCTGGGGTGCATCGGGACGAAGCCGCTGGTGACGCCGAATCTGGACAAGCTGGCGGCGGAGGGGGTGAGGGGGACGAGTTTTTATGTGACGTGGCCTGCTTGTACGCCGTCGCGAGGGAGCATCCTGACGGGGAGGTATCCGCAACGGAACGGGCTCTATGACATGGTGCGGAATGACTTGGTGAACTTTGGCCACCGCTACGATGCGGAGGAGTATGCGGTGTCGCCTGAGATGACGCTGGGGCTGGATGTGCGGGAGCTGACGCTGGGGGACCTGCTGCGGAAGGCGGGGTATGCGACGGGTTGCGTGGGGAAGTGGGACATGGGCCAGGCGAGGCGCTACCTGCCGCTGCAGCGGGGGTTCGACTTCTTCTACGGGCATGGGAACAACGGGATCGACTACTACACGCATGAGCGGTACGGGGTGCCGTCGCTGTTCCGGGGGAACGAGCGGACGGAGGAGGACCGGGGGACGTATGTGACGGACGTTTTCCGCCGGGAGGCGCTGGGGTTTGTGAAGCAGCATGCGGGAAAGCGGCCGTTTTTCCTCTACCTGCCTTTCAATGCGCCGCATGGGGCGTCGAGCTTTGGAGAGGGGACGAAGGAGGGGGAGAAGAAGCTGAGCGAGGGGGTGCAGGCGCCGGAGAAGTATGTGGCGATGTATCGGGGCAAGGTGAAGGACGAGCGGCTGGCGCGCTATTGCGGGGCGGTGACGTGCATGGACGAGGCGATCGGCGCGGTGATGGAGGCGGTGGAGAAGGCGGGGCAGACGGAGAACACGCTGGTGGTGTTTTTGTCTGACAACGGAGGGAGCGGGAACGGGGGGAATGCGCCGCTGCGCGGGCAGAAGAGCACGATGTGGGAGGGCGGGCTGAGGGTGCCCTTCATCGTGCGCTGGCCGGGCAAGGTGCCGGCGGGGCGAGTGACGGATGAGTTTCTCACGTCGCTGGAACTGGTGCCGACGCTGCTGCGCGCTGCGAACTACGATGGGCTTGAGGAGACGGTGGGCAAAGATGGGAGGCCCTCCTTCGCGCTGCGCGCTACGAAGGGCGAGACTGCAAGCAGTCTCGATGGCTACGACCTGCTGCCGGTGCTGAAGGGGGAGGCGAAATCGCCGCGGAAGGAGATGTTTTGGCAGCGTCGCGGAGACAAGGCGGCGCGGGTGGGGAACTGGAAATGGGTGGAGTCGGAGAAGGGCGGCGGGCTGTATGACCTGAGCACCGACCTGGGGGAGAAAAAGGACCTGAGCGCGGAAAAGCCGGAGGTGCTGCGGAGGCTGAAAGAGCGGTTTGCGGCCTGGCGGGCGGAGACGGACGCGGCCGAGCCAAGGGGGCCGTTTCGTGACTACTGAGGGTCACGGCATTGATAATGAGTCCTTTAAAATGAGAAGTGATCTCAACAGGGCAAAGGATGAGAACAATTTCACAAATTGAGTATGGGACTAATGCAAAAAACGTGCTAGATAATGGGCTCGTTTAAATACCATGACCAGTGCTCCAGAGATGACCGCCGACAAGCCTCAGATGAAGATTTCCGAATGGAAAAAGATTGTCGCCCCCTTCCAAGTTCCCTCCGTTCCACGAGCCGTATGGCAGCTTGTGAACACGTTTGTCCCGATGGTGCTGCTGTGGTGGGCGATGTATGAGAGCCTGGCGGTTTCCTACTGGCTGACGCTGGCGCTGGCGGCGGTGACGGGGCTGCTGGTGGTGCGTGTTTTCATCTTTTTCCATGACTGCGGCCATGGGTCGTTTTTCAAGTCGAACCGGGCGAACAGCATCGTGGGCTTCATCTGCGGGATGGTGACTTTCACGCCGTATGCGCACTGGAGCTGGCAGCACGCGGTGCACCACCAGACCTCCGGCGACCTGAGCCGCCGCGGCGACGGGGACATCTGGACGATGACGGTGAAGGAGTACCAAGAAGCCAGCCCGACGCGCCGGATGTTTTACCGCATCATCCGCAATCCGTTCACGCTTTTCATTGTGGGGCCGCTGGTGCTCTTCCTGCTGTATCAACGCATTCCGTCTCCGCGTGCGAAGGCCAAGGACCGCGCCTCGGTGATGTACATGAACGTGGCGGTGGTGCTGATGGTGGTGGCGATGAGCTGGCTGTTTGGCTTTAAGAACTACGTGATGATGCAGCTGCCGGTGACGATGTTTGCCGGAATGGCGGGCATCTGGATGTTTTACGTGCAGCACCAGTATGAAGACGTGTACTGGGAGCACGGGAAGGAATGGGACTACACGACCGCGGCGCTGGAGGGCAGCTCCTTCTACAAGCTGCCGAAGATCCTGCAGTGGTTCACCGGCAACATCGGCTACCACCACGTGCACCACCTGAGCAGCCGCGTGCCGAACTACTACCTGGAGCGCTGCCACAACTCGCACCCGATGTTTCACTCGGTGAAGCCCCTGACGATCCTGGAGAGCCTGAAGTGCATCAACCTGCGTCTGTGGGATGAGAGCGACCGCCGCCTGATCTCCTTCAAAGAATACCGCCAGCGCTACGCCCAGAAGACTCCCGTGGCTGCGGCTGCGGCGGAAGAGGTGGACCCGGCTGACCTGCCGGCACCGAGCGAGGCGGGCCCGGGCCTGTCCTAGGCTGATGCCATGTCTGGTTTCCGGCTCAACACGGAGTACCAGCCCCAGGGCGACCAGGGGCAGGCGATCGCGAAGCTGACGAAGTCTCTGCGTGCCGGGAACCGGCACCAGACGCTGATGGGCGTGACGGGATCTGGCAAGACCTTCACGATGGCGAATGTCATCGCGGAGGTGGGCAAGCCGGCGCTGATTTTCTCGCACAACAAGACGCTGGCGGCGCAGCTGTATTCGGAATTTAAGAACTTCTTTCCGCACAACGCGGTGGAGTACTTCGTCAGCTACTTCGACTACTACCAGCCGGAGGCCTACATCGCGCGGACGGACACGTACATTGAGAAGGACAGCGCGGTGAACGACGAGATCGAGCGCCTGCGGCTTTCCAGCATGGGCGCGCTGATCACCCGGCAGGACACGATCATCGTGGCGAGTGTGTCTTGCATCTACGGCCTGGGCTCGCCGGAGGACTATGAGGGGATGATGCTGCCGCTGAACGTGGGCATGCAGATGAGCCGGGAGACGCTGCTGACGAAGCTGGTGGACATGCTGTATGAGCGCAATGACGTGCAGCTGCAGCGCGGGAAATTCCGCGCACGCGGAGATGTGGTGGAGGTGGTGCCCGCCTACCTGGAAGACGAGGCCATACGCATCGAGTTCTTTGGCGACGAGATCGATCGCATCAGCGCGGTGAGCGTGCTGACGGGCACGGTGACGCTGAAGATGCCGAACTACACCATCTTTCCGGCGAAGCAGTTCGTGACGCCGGGCGAGAAGCTGCGGAAGGCCATCGTGAAGATCCGCGAGGAGATGGAGGAGCGGGTGGCGTGGTTTGAGAAGGAGGGCAAGCTGCTGGAGGCGCAGCGGCTCAAGATGCGCACGCAGTATGACATTGAGATGATGCAGGAGATGGGCTTCTGCCAGGGCATCGAAAACTACAGCCGCCACCTGACGGGGCGCGAGCCGGGGGCGACACCGGGCACGCTGCTGGATTTCTTCAAGGAGCCGCCGCTGCTTTTCATCGACGAAAGCCATGTGACCATTCCGCAGATCGGCGGGATGTTTGAAGGCGATAAATCGCGCAAAACGGTGCTGGTGGAGCACGGATTCCGGCTTCCAAGCGCGCTGGACAACCGGCCGCTGCGCTTTGAGGAATTCATGGGAAAAGTGGGGCAGCTTGTTTACGTGAGCGCCACGCCTGCGCGCTTTGAGATCGAGAACAGCGTGGTGGGGAACAAGGGCTACATCGCCAAGGCGGCGGAGCCGGTGCCGATGACCCGCATGGTGAAGATCAGCGGCAGCTCGGAGCCGGTGGAGAAATTTGACGTGACCAGCAAGGGCCGTTCGCTGGTGGTGGAGCAGATCATCCGCCCCACCGGCCTGCTGGACCCAATCATCACCGTGAAGCCGCTGGAGGGGCAGATTGACGAAACCATCGAGCTATGCCGGCAGCGCGTGGAACGGCGTGAGCGTGTGCTGGTGACGACGCTGACGAAGCGCACGGCGGAGGATTTGACGGACTATCTGCGCAATCTGAACTTCAAAGTGCGCTACCTGCACAGCGACATCGACGCGATCGAGCGTGTGGAAATTTTACGAAGCCTGCGCGCCGGAGACTGCGACGTGCTGGTGGGCATCAACCTTCTGCGAGAGGGGCTCGATTTGCCGGAGGTGAGCCTCGTGTGCATTTTGGATGCGGACAAAGAAGGCTTCCTGCGCAGCGAGTCGTCGTTGATCCAGACGGCGGGACGTGCCGCACGCCATGTGAACGGCGAGGTGGTGCTGTTTGCGGATTTGCAGACGAAGAGCATCCAGGCGCTGCTGAGCATCAGCGGGCATCGCAGACGCCTGCAGATCGAGTACAACGAAAAGCATGGCATCACGCCGCAAACGGTGCAGCGCGCGGTGCAGGAGAGCCTGCAAATCCTGGGCAAGGCACGCGAGGTGGAGGAGAGCGTGGTGCGTGAAGGCGGCGGGGATTTTGCGATTACTGAGACGATCCGTGAACTGGAGCAGGAGATGGCCGCCGCGGCGACCAAGCTGGAGTACGAACGCGCGGCGCTGCTGCGAGATCAGATCCGCGAACTGAAGAAGCGAGCGGGGCTGAATGCGGACGACACGGGGGCGCTGCCAGCGCAGAGGAAGAACGTGGTGTATGCGAAGCCGAAACGCGGGGGCAAGAAGGGGCGGTAGGAAGAGGCAGAGAGTTTTTGTTTGCAGTGTAACAGTTGTATTGTTACACTCAAAACGCCTACGAATATGCTGCCGTTTTCGATCCAGCTTCAAGATGGGAGTCCGGTGTCTGACCAGATTCTTGGGGCTGTGCGCAAGGCGCTCCTAACAGGGCAGATGCGGGCCGGCGATGCGTTTCCGAGTGTGCGGACGCTGAGCCAGGAGCTGAGGATCAGCCCGACGACGGCGCACAAGGTGGTGCTGCAACTGAAGGACGCGGGCTGGCTCAATTCGAGGCCGGGCATCGGCATGGTGGTGACGGTGCCTGACCAGCCGGATGTGGCGGAGCGGCTGGCGCAGATCACACCGGAATGCCGGTTGCTGCTGAAAGAGGCAGCAGAGCTCAATCTCACGCTGGAACAAGTCATCCAACATCTCAAAAGCCTATGATCACGATCCACGATCTGCATAAACGCTTCCGCAAGACGGAGGCTGTGGCCGGTTTGAGCCTGGAGGTGCCAGAGGGGCAGGTGACGGCTTTCCTGGGGCCGAACGGCGCGGGGAAGAGTACGACGATCAAATGCCTGCTCAATCTGCACAGGCCTGACAGCGGGACGATCACGGTGCTGGGCGGGGATTCGCGGAAGCTTGGGCCTGCGCAGTTCACGCAGATTGGGTATGTGTCTGAAAACATGGAGCTGCCGCTGTGGATGACGGTGAAGCAGTTTCTGGACTACTGTCGTCCGCTCTACCCGAACTGGGATGCGGCGTTTGAGAAGCAGCTCATGGGGCAGTTTGACCTGCCGCCGGGGACGAAGCTGAAGGATCTCTCGCGCGGCATGCGGATGAAGGCAGCGCTGCTGAGCAGCCTGGCGTACCGGCCGAAGCTGGTGGTGATGGACGAGCCTTTCAGCGGGCTGGATCCGCTGGTGAGGGATGAGTTTATCCGGGGGCTGCTGGAGCTGACGGGGCAGGAAGGATGGACGGTGTTTGTGTCGTCGCACGACATCGAGGAAGTGCAGCGGCTGGCGGACCGGGTGGCGATCATCAACCGGGGGAAGCTGGCTCTGGATGAGACGAGCGACAGCCTGCAGGCGCGGTTTCGTGCGGTGGAGGTGGTGCTACCAGATGATGGTAGAGCGCCGGTGAGCCTGCCGAATGACTGGCTGCATGCGGAGCAGGCGGGGCGGACGCTGCGGTTTACGGCGAGCCGGTTTGGGAATGAGGAGGCGCTGGCGGCAGCGCTGCGGGAGGCGATGCCGGGGGCGGCACATCATGAGGTGCGGGCGATGAGCCTGCGGGAGATCTTTGTGGCGCTGGCGAGGGCTTACCGACTGGAGGGGAAATGAAGCATGAACCTGACACTACATCATTTTCTCAAAGAGTTTCGATACCTGCGGCTGCGGTGGTGTGTGCTGCTGGCGGTGGTGCTGCTGGATCTGGGGGTGCAGATGGAGTGGGTGCTGCCGATGAGGGCGGCGGAGCTTGGCAGTGTTGCTGGAGTGACGGTGTCGTATGACACGCTGATGCGACTGGTGCTGTGGATGGTGGCGTGGTGGTTCATGCTGAGCGTGCCGCCCGAGGAGAGCGGTAACGACGGACGCGGCTATGCGCAGACGAGGCCGCTTTCGCGTGTGAGCTACTGGGCAGGACGGCTGATGGTGTGGGTGCTGCTGGTGGTAACACCGCTGATGCTGGAGAGCGCGGTGTACCTGTGGCTGAACGGGCGGCCGTGGGATGAGGTGGCGCTGGGAATGGCGGAGCGGGCATGGGCGGCGGGATCGATGACGCTGTGGCTGCTGCCGCTGCCGCTTTTGCTGCGAGGATGGGAACGATATGCGGCGATTGTGCTGGTGGTATTGCTGAAGGAGTCCTGGCTGACCTCTGTGTTGTACGTGGTCTTCAAGGAGCTGCACTGGGTGTATGATTCGCCGCAGATGGCGATGGAGTGCGGGCGTGTGGTGAAGGCGACATGGCTGGTGGGCCTGCTGGTGCCGGTGGTGGTGATGTGGCACCAACGCAGGCCGTTTGGAATGCTGGCGCGCCTGGGGGTGGTGGTGCTTCTGGTGGCGCTGCAGCATGGGATGGAGGCGTCGGCGTTGTTCCGGAATGCGTACGAGAAGCCGAGCGATCCTGAACTGATCCGCAGGCTGACGGCGGGGCGGGAAGTGGCGATCGCCGAGCGGGACCGGCGTTTTGAACAGGAGAACTTTAATGGGAGGAAATACATTCTCTTCCGCGCGCATGCGCTGCTGGGTGGGATGCCAGATGAGTATGTGCCGTTTTGGCGGGCGACGTCCGAAGCGATGATGCAGAAGGGAAAGGCGATGCCCGCACCGCCGAAGGGGGAGGGCCCGCGCCTGCCGTTTCAAGGTCTGGCGTACCTGGGCATGCACTACCCCATGGCAGCGGCGCTGCCGGGTGAGAAGCCGGACGGGCTGCTCTCCGTGGACGCGCAGCAGACTGCGCAGAACATGCAGATCAGCCTGCCGCAGCCGGAGAAACTGGAGGAGCCGGTGAGCGTGCATCTGGGCCTCACGGCCGAATGGATGCGTGTGCAAAGGCTGGGGGAGGTGCCCCTGAAAGCCGGAGCCCGCTTTCAAGCACCGGGGTTTGAGATCGAACTGCTGCAGGTGAGGCCGAATGAGGACGGACGCGGAGACAAGGCATACTCCTGTGTGACCGTGGTGTACCGAATGTCGGCGCGGTGTTTCGAATGGCGGAATGACCTGATGCCGCTGTTTCCACATCCGTGCATTCTGTCGCCGAAGAACCGATACCTGTGGCAGTTTATGGTGAGTTCCGGTTCTGAGCAGGTGCGTGGTACGAGCCTGGGCTGGTGCCATATGATCCAGCAGCAGACGTTTCACTCGGTCATGACGTGTGGCAGCGGAGTGACGCCGAAGAACCTGGGAGAGCAGCGGCTGGTGTGGCTGAAGCCGGAGTATCTGGGGAGCTCGCAGCATGAAATGGAGATGAAGGATCTCAAAATTGGCGGTTATCTGCTGAAGAGGGATGGCTGGCCGTGGAGCACGCCTGCCACGGAGGCAGGGAATCCGCGGGAGGCTTTTTTGAGGCAGGTGCGCAGCCTGCCGCGGCCGGCGGAGGGTGCGGGGCGTGCAGAAATCGCGCAATATGTGGCGGAGGTGTATGCGGCGTCGGCTGTGTATATCGAACGCGTTTATCTCGGCAAGGAGGGGGAATTGAAATGGCCGGGGAATGACCGGGAGGTGTGCCTGCTGCTGGCTCCGTATTTTGTGGAGCATGCGGACGTGTTCCGGGCGGCGCTGGTGCATGACAACGCCTCTCTCACCCAGGGGGTGATGCATGAGGCAGTGCTGCAGGCGGGCATTCCGGGGATCACGCGATCTGAGAAAACAGGGTGGGCAAGGTATGAGCGTGAGGTGCCGGTGGCGGGCAAGCCGGGGCAGGTACGAAAGCGAGTGATGGAAATGCTGGGGCTGGCACCCTGGCGGCCTGACGACCTGGATGTGTATGTGAACGCGATCCGGCGGCATTCGGATGAACCGCTGTGGCCGCTGATGGATGGCAAGCCGCCCAGCACGGATGAGGTGCTGGCCGATTATGCCAAGTCGTTTGATCGAGGCTACCTGGGCTGGCTGATGAGGCGACCTGATGTGAAGTATCGGGAGGAAGCGGAGCGGCTGACACGGAAGGCGTATGCGGAACTGCCGAGGGTGGTGCATCTGGAGCGCGGCTTTGAGAAGCCGCTGCAAGCCGCAGTGGCGCTGGGCATGCCGGAGGCGCTGGACTGGATGCTGCGCGACGTGGCAATGAGGGAGGATGAGCTGGCACGCGGTGCCATGATGCAGTACCACGCGATGTTTGCGCCGCAGGACCAAGGGCAACCAGATACGAAGACGCTGCTAAAATTTGTGCAGGATGCCCGACGCTACAGCGCGAAGGACTACCGGTATGACGCGGAAAAAATGATCTGGGAACTGAGGCCTGAACGACCATGAAAACGATGTGCCCAACTTCCTTTGCTTTCCGTGTGCGGCACCAACTGGTGCAAGAGTGGTGCGCGCAGTGGTTTCTGGTGCTGCTGTGGCTGGCGGCGGTGGCGACGGACTGCTGGCAGTCGATGCAGGATGAGCGCCCGGCAATTGCCATGCCTGGATTTCTGCCGGGGCTGCTGGCGATGATCATCATCGTACGCTCGGTGCGTGCGGATGCGCCGGGGAATGCGGAGGTGGCCACGCATGTGCGGCCGCTGGGGCGTGGAGCGGTGTGGCTGGCGAAGGTGCTGTTTTTCAAGATGGCGCTGCTGCTGCCATGGCTGGCCTGCGCGTGGCCGGAATGCCGTGGCTATGGGTTTGGGCCGGTGGAGTGGATGGCGGAGATCGCAGGACGTGCGCTGCCGGCGGTCATGCTGGGAGCAGGCACGGCGCTGGGTGCGAGCTGGAGCGGTGTGGCGTGGAAAAACGGGGCGTTGATCGGCGGCGTTATCGCCGGATTGGGGCTGATGTGGTGGAAGTTTGGAACGAAGATGCCCGAGGATGCGGAGCGCTGCATGCTGGTGGTGGCGGGGCTTGTCCTGGGAGTGACGCTGCTAATGGCCTGGTGGCAGAGTACGATGAGGCGCCGAGCGTGGATGACACTGACCGTGGGAGGCCTGACGGCGCTGCTGGTGGTGAAGCTGGGGCACTGGAACTGGCGTGCGCAACCTGAGCGAATGTATGCCGATGCGAAACTGGCGCTGCATTTTGGCGAACGGCCCGAGGGTGCGGTGCAGGAGCTGTGGGAAGGGATCTATGTGACGGGACTGCCTGCGGACCAGGTGGCGTCTGTGGTGGCGTTTGCACCTGTGGGTGAGGCGTGGCCGCCGAAGAAGGCGTTTTCAGATTACAGGATGCTGCTGGGCGAGAGCGGCCATTGGAATCAGCGCCGGCCGTGGAAGATGAGGATGGGGCACACGCGCGCCCTGATGCCGCATTATCCTGCGGGATCGCTCTGGCATAAGGATGAAGAAAATGGAGACAGGGAGCCGATGAAGACGCTGCAGAAGGTTGTGTTGGTGTACGGCGACTTGTCCAGGCCATGGAGACTGAGGCTGGCGGTGCAGCGAATGAAGCGGGTGGTGACGATGCCGCTGGGTGAGGCGATTGAAGGGGAGAAACGCATCGTGCTGGATGCGGGGCGCAGGCTGGATTTCGGAATCAGTGTGCTGAATGACTACAGCGAGATGAAGTTCTGGGCGATGCTGCGCCGCCGGTTTCCGCTGCTGGCACCGGCAGGTGAGCAGGAACGGCTGCGAGTGGCAGGCGATCTCACGGAAGAGGCCTTTCTGGTACTGCTGCACTCTCCCGGCATTCGCGAGGTCTCTACGGCGGGTGAATGGGACAAAGGGGACGAAAACTACTGGTCAGGCGACGAGCTGCTGCACCGACTCAACAACCGGCCCGCGGCATTCGAGTTTGGGCATCCGCGTGCGCAGATGGAGATCGCCGGTTTGACATTTGACGACTGGGTGGATGACACGACGCTGGATGTGTGGTGGCCGGAGGAGAGAGGGGTGGTGGATCTGGAGGTGAGCGCGGAGGAGCTGCGGCGGGCTTTGGAGGTGAGGTGAGGGACGAAGGCGATGTGGCAGGAGGCGTGTGGCGGGGCGTGTTGGGGACGCTGCTGGTGGGCGTGGGGTGTGGCGGTGCGGTGGGTTTGCTTTCCGGATTTGATGGCGGGTACCAGGGTAGCCTCGCTTAGGCTTCCTCCTTCGCTCTGCGAGCTTCGGAGGACAGGCGGCAACCCTTCGCTGTGTTACGCAGCCCCTTTGGGGCTGGTGGTTGGCGGAGCGCGGTGTGGAGGTGGAGTGATGGAGTGGTGGGTGGAGTGAAGATGCTTTTGGAGTGAGGAATGGGGGTTTGGCGTCGTTTGAGAGGGACTATGATGAAACGACGCGCTTTTCTCCTTGCCTGTGGGTCCACTGCTTTTGCTGCTGGTGGCGGTGGTGGCAGGCTGAAGATTGGGCAGATCGGGACGGAGCATGCGCATGCGGCGGGGAAGATGGCGGCGATGCGTGCTTTGCCGGAGCTTTGGGAGGTGGTGGGCGTGGTGGCGAAGGAGAAGGGGTATGAGGGAGTGCCGACGCTGACGGAGGAGAAGCTGCTGGGGACGCCGGATCTGAAGGCGGTGGCGGTGGAGACGCGGATGGAGGACTCGTGTGCGACGGCGCTGCGGTGCATCGAGGCGGGGAAGCATGTGCATCTGGACAAGCCGGGGGCGCTGAAGCATGAGGAATTTAAGACGATGCGGCTGGAGGCGGAGAAGCGGGGGCTGACGGTGCAGATGGGGTATATGCTGCGCTATAATCCGGCGTTTGAGCTGCTGTTTCAGGCGGTGCGCGAGGGGTGGCTGGGGGAGATCACGGAGATCGATGCAGCGATGGGGAAGCTGGGGGATGCGAGGCAGCGTAGCATTATGGGAGCGCTGCCGGGGGGCGGGCTTTTTGAGCTGGGCTGCCATGTGATCGACGCGATGGTGACGATCCTGGGAAAGCCGCAGGGGGTGAGCGCTTTTTCAACGCCGACGCGGGATGATGGCGTGAAGGACAACCAGATGGCGGTGCTGCAATACGCGAAGGCGACGGCAGTGGTGCGGGTGAATCATGCGGACCCGTTTGGCGGGCCGAGAAGGCGCTTTAACGTGACGGGGACGGAGGGGACGCTGGAGATCCTGCCGATGGAGAGCGGGAAGGTGAACCTGTCGCTGACGAAGGCGCGAGGGATCTACAAGAAGGGGACGCAGTCGTTTCAACTGGAGGTGCCGAAGGACCGGTATGCGGGGGAGTTTACAGATCTGGCGAAGGTGGTGCGCGGGGAGAAGAAGCTGGCGTGGGATGCGGCGCATGACATCGCCGTGCATGAGACGGTGATGAGGGCGGCGGGGGTGTGGGGGAAGTGAGGGTGCTTCTTTCCGCGAAGAAAGTAATCTTTGGAGGCAAGAGTGCCTGCATCACTTTGCCATAGTGCGTGGCTGCGCCAAATGCTGCTTTCGAGTGTCTCGTGGCGGTCGCGTGCTCAATGGGCTGGCAGAGATCAATGGCTCCCGCTTTTGGAGGTTTGGTGGTGTTCGTGCACAGTGATGCACGGCGAAAGCGGTAGCTGCGTTCGTGCCTCACTTCGCGACCGCAGTCCAAAGGGAAGAGTGCGGTGGCGGTGGGGCTTTGCGGGGCCGCTCGTTGCGGGCAGGAGTGCCCGCATCACTTCAATGCTACTGAGTGGCGAACTTGGTGAGGAGGCCGCGTTTGCGGGTGAGGTTGAGGACCCAGACGAAGAGCGCGCCCGCGAGAGTGAGGTAGATGACATTGAGGCCGACGGAGAGCCAGAGGTAGTTCCAGTTCATGGTGCCGGATTTCATGACCTCACGCATGCCTTCGAAAATGGGGGTGGCGGGGAAGAGCCAGGCGATGGGGCGTGACCATGCGGGCATGTCCTCGACGCGGTAGAATACGCAGACGACGGGCTGGATGAAGAAGGGGACGGCCCAGGCGAGGGATTCGGCGGCCTGTCCCCAGCGGAGAATGAGGGCAGTGGAGATCATGCCCAACGCCCAGCCGAAGACCATGAGATTGAGGAAGAAGGGCAGCAGCCACCACTGGAGCTGGAAGATATTGAAGGAGTAGCCGATCCAGGAGACGAGGCTCATGACGCAGCAGGTGACGAGGATGCGCAGGAAGCCGACGACGAAGGTGGCACCGAGGTATTCCGCAGTGCGCACGGGTGCGACGAAGACATTGAGGAGATTGCGGGTCCAGACGTCCTCAAGGAAGGAGATGGCCACGCCCTGCTGGGCTCGGAAGAGGATGTCCCAGAGGATCATGGCCCCGAGGAAGAAGAGAATGAACTCGCCGAACTTGGCATCGCTGTTTTTCTGGATGAAGACGGTGACGTTTCCCCAGACGACGAGATCGACGAGCGGCCAGAAGACGAGCTCCACGAGACGCATGGGAGTGCGGGAGTAGAGGAAGAGGTAGCGCATCACGAGGGCGCTGATGATGCGGAGATTCATGGGGCTTCTTCTTTTTTGGGTTCGTCGAGGATTTCGCCGTCGCGGGCGATTTTGATGAAGACATCCTCCAGGTTGTTGCTGCTGGACCTGGACATGATTTCCGTCGGAGTGCCTTCGCAGACGATCTTGCCTTTGTGGAGGAAGATGACGCGGTCGCAGACCTCCTCGATGTCACGCATGTTGTGGGAGGTGTAGAGGATGGCGATGCTGCGCTCGCGCTGGACCTTGCGTACGACTTTGCGGACCTTGTCGGCGATGTCGGGGTCGAGGCTGGCGGTGGGCTCGTCGAGCATCAGGAGCTCGGGGTCATTGAGGAAGGCTTTGACGAGATTGACGCGGGTGGATTCTCCGGCGGAGAGCTGGCCGGTGACGCGCTTGCCGAGGTGGGAGATTTCGAGGAGCTCCATGAGCTCGGCGATTTTTTTCTTCGGGTTTGGAACGCCGTAGATGCGGGCGAAGACGCTGAGGTTTTGCCAGACGAGGAGATTGCCGGGGAGGGCGGTGTAGGCGGAGGAGAAATTGGAGCGCTGGAGGATGCTGATGCGATTGGCCTGCAGAGGAAGGCCGAAGGCATTCAGCTCGCCTGAGGTCGGCAGGGTGAGGCCGAGGAGGCAGTTCATGGCCGTCGTTTTGCCGGCGCCGTTGGCACCGAGGAGGCCGAGGACCTCGCCGCGATGGAGCTTGAAGCTGAAGCGGTCGAGGGCCTTGACGCCGTCGAACTCACGGGTGAGTTCGCGGGCTTCGAGGACGACTTCGCGGGTGTCGGGGGTGGCGGACATGCGCGGTTAATTCGCAGGGGGTGAGCAGATTGTCATGTTAGAAAAGGTGAAACCTTGGGGGCGGGATCACTCTTGGCTCTGGGCGCGGGGCGTTGTCTGATCACGGGGCTGGCGTGTGGCGGAACTTTTTGCAGACGCTGCTGGTGGCCGCTGGGTGTGGCGAAGGTGTGGGTTTGCTTCCTGGGTTGTTGCTGGATTACCCAGGGTCGCCTCGCTAAGGCTCGGCTGACCCTGGGCTCAATTACGCAGCCCCTTTGGGGCTGGTGTGTGGCGGAACGAAGTGGTGGGTGGAAGCGTCTGGATGAAAATCAAACGTCATGCTGAGCGGCGCCCGGCGAGAGAATGCTGAATTTCTGTGAACACCTGCTCGCCAGGAATGGTGCTGACAGAGCCAGTGCGAATGTCATCGATGCGCCGCCGCACTTCTTGAATCTGTTCGGCTTCCAAATGGGGGAAAATCTGGGTGGCTGGAGTCAAACTGTTCACCAGTTGGAGCCTTCCATCCTCGGGCGAAGCTGGCGTATTTGAGGGCACGAAGTCCATAATGGGTATCATCTGGCGAAAGCAGCCCTTTGCCAGCGGAGAAACAAGGAGGCCCACGCCTGAAAACCGCGGCGCACTGTGGCAGCAGCGAGCGAAAGAGCGCGTTGCGCCTTGGAACCGAAGCGAAGTGGAGGCAGACAACCGAATGCAGCCCGAAGGATGAGCGTCAGCGGCTCAGTGCCCTACCTCTCTGGAGTTTGCGCGTGCCATGGGACGCTCGAAAGCGGCGCTGAAGCGCACGCACTCCAGGACGCAAAGCGCTGGCGGTAACTATAGATACTCCTCGATGGGGAGCTTGCCGTTGGAGGCGCAGATGAACATGGTGCCGGGCTTGGTGGTGCTGGGCTTGAGCATGACTTTGCCGCCGCCCATTTCGACCATGAGCTGGCCGGCGGCGATGTCCCAGAGGCTGATCTGCTCCTCCACGTAGGCATCGAGGCGGCCGGTGGCGATGTAGGCCATGGCGAGGGCGGCGCTGCCGAGCATGCGGGTTTTGCGGACTTCGTAGGCGATGCGCTTGTAGCGCTCGAAGCCGAGGTCGAGGGCTTCCTTGCTCTTGGAGAAGCCGACGGTGACGACGGCTTCGGCCATCTGGGCGCGGTTGCTGACTTCGATGGTTTTGCCGTTGAGCTTGGTTTTCTCTCCACGGACGACGGTCCAGGTTTCGTTCTGGGTGGGGTCGAAGATGACGCCGATAAGGAGCTCTTTGGAAGCGCGGTTGCGAGCGGCGATGGAGACGCAGAAGTGGGGGATGCCGAAGAAGTAGTTCACGGTGCCGTCGATGGGATCGACGATCCACTCGATGTCGCCGTTGCCGCCGGTTTCGCCGCCTTCCTCGCCAAGGATGGCGTGGTCGGGGAAGCGGGCGAGGATCATGTCGGTGATGAGCTTTTGGGAGCGGACATCGAGCTCGAGCTTGATGTCGTGGCGCTGCATTTCGTTGACGGTGAGTTCGGAGCCGAAGTTTTCGGTGATGAGTTTGCCGGCGGCGTGGGCGGCTGCGGTGGCGGTGGCGAGGAGTTCTTTCACTGCGGAGCGTGGGGGGATGAGAGGCGGGAGATGTGCGCGATCAGTTCGCGCGCGAGGGCGGTTTTTGACTGCCGGGGGAGGGCGGTCGTCTGGCCGTCAGGGAAGCAGAGGGTGACTGCGTTTTCTGTGCTGTCAAACCCGATGCCTGATTGGGATACGTCGTTGGCAATGATGAGGTCGCAGCCTTTGCGCCGGAGCTTGTCCTGGGCGTGGGGGATGAGGTTTTCGGTTTCTGCGGCGAAGCCGACGAGGAAGCCCTGGAAGCCGAACTGGGAGCGGACGGAGCCGAGGATGTCCTCGGTGCGTTCGAGCTCCAGGGTGAGGGTGGTGGCGGACTTTTTGATTTTTTGGGTGGCGGCGTGGGCGGGGCGGTAGTCGGCGACGGCGGCGCTGAAGATGGCGGCGGTGCAGCCCGGGAGATGGGTGCGGACGGCGTCGTACATTTCACGGGCGGTTTCGACGCGGAGGAGCTGGACGCCGGAGGGGGCGGGAATGGTGACGGGGCCGGAGATGAGGAGGACCTCATGGCCTGCGGCGTGGGCGGCCTCGGCGAGGGCGTAGCCCATGCGGCCGGAGGAGCGGTTGGAGAGGAACCGCACGGGGTCGATGGGCTCGCGGGTGGGGCCGGCGGTGATGAGGAGGCGCATTGGGGTGGGGGAAGGGAGAGCTGATTTTTTACACCGCAGAGATTAGAAGACCGCAGAGAATACTTTTTTGAATCCATGCTTTACGGCCTTCCATGCGGGGGAGCAGGAGTAAGATTGTGGAATTTTAGCCGCCGGGGACGGTGAGGGGCTTGCCGTTGTCTTTGGGGCCGAGTTTGATGAAGTAGGGGACGGCGCGGCGGGCCCAGTTTTCGGCATCGGGGAAACCGCCGGCGCTGGAACCGAAGGTGCTGCGGAGCATGTCGGTGTCGATGATGCCGGGGTTCATGGGGATGACGGCGACTTTGCCGCCGGTGTCCTGAGCGGTGGCCATGGAGAGGCCTTCGATGGCGTACTTGGTGGCGCAGTAGGGGGCGACGTCGGAGGCGGTGCAGCGGCCCCAGCCGGAGGAGAAATTGACGATGACGCTGCTGCCGCGCTTGAGCATGGCAGGGAGGAGGTGGCGCATCATGGAGGCGGGGCCTTTGATGTTGATGTCGATGATGCGGCTGAAGTCCTCAGCGCTGGTTTCCCAGAGGGGGGCGTTGGGATTGATGATGGCGGCGTTGTTGAGGACGAGGTCGGGTGCGCCGAATTTTTCGAGGAGGGTGGCGCAGAAGGCGGCGATGTCGGATTCGCGGGAGACGTCGCAGGTTTGGAAATGGTGAGGTGCGGGGAAGGTGCGTGCGAGATCGGCGATTTGGGCTGCGTTGCGGCCGCAGCCGATGACGTTCCATCCGGCTTTGACGAAGAGGGGGACCATGGCGCGGCCGAGTCCGCGTGTGCAGCCGGTGATGACGACGGTTTTGGGGTTCATGCGAACCCACCGTTACTTCTCGTCTGCGGAAGGATCAAAGGGCTTGTTGAAAGGCGGGTCGCGTTCGCCGCCGTAGGTCTCGCGGAGGTATTCGTCGCCTTCGCTTTTCTCGCGGCGGATGTTTTTCGGAGCCACGAGATTGCCCACCCGGCGGCGCTCGGCGCGGCCGGCCTGCCACTGCTCCCAGGTCCACGTGCGCTCGGGGCTGGATTTGAGTTTCGAGGGCGTCATACGCCAGGATAGCTTAGGACTTGGATTTTGCCAGTTCGGTCCACGAGGGGCATCGAGGGTCTTAACTGATGTAAGAGCGCTGTCTGATTGCGGAGACAACGTGGCGGAGCTTTTTGCAGACGCTGCTGGTGGCCGCAGTGTGTGGCGAAGTTGTGGGTTTGCTTCCCGTTGCGTTTGTGTTTTACCCAGGGCGTTGCCCTAGGCTGCGATAGGTCGCGCCGTTGGCGCTGCAATCTTCAGACTACATTCCGAAGCTTTGCTGGCATTGGAGTGGGGCGGGACGTATGGCAGGCGCTGCTGGCCGGTGATGTGTGAGTGAGTCGCGCTGGATTTGCTTTCTCCAGAGTGATTGACGATTGATGAACAATCGATTTTTGATTTTTGAAGTGCCGGATTTCCAGCGTGTTGCGGCGTCAGGTTATGTCTTGGCCTTTTCCACTTCGTCCCAGGGGATGGTGGAGAGTTCGGCGTTGGGGTTGCGGCGTTCGAAGTAGTTGATGGCCCATTGGTCGCTAAAGAAGACGACCCAGCGGTCTTCGCTGTCCTGGGCGGTGGCGACGCCGCTGGGGATGTCGAAGTCTTCGATGGCTCCGCCGTCTTTGGTGCGGACCCAGCGGAGGACGGTGTAGGGGGCGTTTTCGAGGCGGCTCTGGGCGTTGTATTCGCTTTCGAGACGGAACTGCACGACTTCAAACTGAAGGGGGCCGACGGCGCCCAGGAGCGGCACGCGCTGGCCGGCGTGGGGCTGGATGAACTGCTGGACGACGCCTTCGCTGAGGAGCTGCTCGAGGCCGTCGCGGAAGCGCTTGTAGTGCGCGGTGCTGGGATTGTGAAGGTAGGCGAAGACTTCGGGGGCGAAGCGGGGGATTTCGTCGAACTTGAGCTTGGGGTCGATGGCGAGGGTGTCGCCGATGCCGAAGCCGTGATTGCCGACGATGCCGACGACGTCGCCTGCGTAGGCTTCGTTTACGGTCTCGCGGTCCTGGGCGAAGAGCTTTTGAGAGTTGGCGAGGCGGACGAGCTTGCCGGTGCGGGTGTGGGTGACCTGCATGTCGCGCTCGAACTTGCCGCTGACGATGCGCACGAAGCTCATGCGGTCGCGGTGGCGGGGGTCCATGTTGGCCTGGATCTTGAAGACAAAGCCGGAAAATTTCGGCTCGTTCGGTTCGACACGGCGCGACACCGCCGGGCGGGCAATCGGCGCCGGCGACANNGCCTGGATCTTGAAGACGAAGCCGGAGAAGCCTTCGGCGGTGGGCTCGATGACACGGCCGTCGGCGGCCATGCGGGCTTCGGGCGGCGGGGCGAGCTCGAGGAAGCCGTCGAGGAGCATCTGCACGCCGAAGTTGTTGCTGGCGCTGCCGAAGAAGACGGGGGTGAGCTCGCCGCGATCGATCTTGGTGCGGTCATAGGCGTGGCCTGCGCCGTCGAGCATTTCGAGCTCCATCTTGGCCTGCTCCAGAGCTTCCGGGACGGTGTGCTGGGCGACGAAGTCGTCATCGAGGCCGCCGACTTTTTCGGGGGCGCGGTAGGCACCGTGCACGGTGCGCTCGAAGAGATGCACGTCCTTTTTGCGGCGGTCATAGACGCCGCGGAACTGCTGGCCGAGGCCGAGGGGCCAGTTGATGGCGCAGGCACCGATGCCGAGAACGGTTTCGAGTTCGTCGAGAAGGGTCAGGGGCTCGCGCGCGGGGCGGTCGAGCTTGTTCATGAAGGTGAAGATGGGCACGCCACGGCGGCGGCAGACTTCGAAGAGCTTGCGGGTCTGGGCCTCGATACCTTTACCGGCATCAACGACCATGATGGCGGCGTCCACAGCGGTAAGCACGCGGTAGGTGTCTTCGGAGAAGTCCTTGTGACCGGGGGTGTCGAGCAGGTTTACGACGCTGTCCTTGTACTCAAACTGGAGGACGGTGGAACTGACGGAGATGCCGCGCTGCTTTTCCAGCTCCATCCAGTCGGAGGTGGTGGCGCGCTGGTTTTTGCGTGCGGTGACGGAGCCTGCGAGCGCGACCGCACCGCCGTAGAGCAGGAGCTTTTCGGTGAGGGTCGTTTTACCGGCGTCCGGGTGCGAGATGATCGCGAAAGAGCGACGGCGGGCGATTTGGGCTTCGTGGGGCATGGGGCAGCAAGGGGGAGTGTCCATGCCGCAAGGAGGGGGGGGATTCAAATGACGAATGACGAAATCCGAATGACGAAGGGGGGAGGGATAAGCGGAGTGAGTGGACAGGATTAACAAGATGGAAGTCGAGTCCTACCCAACAACCTTGTGCCACTTTAGTTCTGGATGCTGACGGTGGTCCATCAACGTGACTCCTTTACCAGAGAGGAACAACAGGTCGTCCCTAAGATCAGTAATTTCGAAGTCGACAAAAAGAGTATTTCCGCCGTGTGCCACCCAGAGGTAGGGGGAATCGCAAGAGTAGCGTCTCACCTCCCGCAGCAGCTCTGATGGTTGGGAAACAGGCTCAGCGTTCCCTCCCCCGTTTCCAGATGAAAGTCTGGGGCGTGTGTCAATCAACAATTCGCCAGCCATGGGCATGGATGCATTATGCAGCGTTTTCATAGCTTTTTGCATCGTCGCTGAAACAGCTTGTAAAGTCAACTTGTGGATGCACATTTTTTCGAAAATGATGCTAAAAGCACTCTTAACTGTATCCACTGACTTTCTGGAGCTCCTGATCCGTCCCGAATAATGGCACGCCCCACGACATTAAACCCGCTCGCTATCGCATTTGGTGCAGCCCTGCGAATGCTAAGGAAAGGCAGGTCCATAAATGCCCTCGCTCACGCAGCTGGAGTGAGTCCTACTTTTTTTCGCCTTATTGAGGGTGGACGAAACCATATCGCTGTTAGCAAGGTTTCGGCTCTTCACGCTGCTTTCGAAAAGCAACTGAGCTATGAAGCTCTTGTTTTCATTCTCAGTACCATTGCGGCTCTGGAGGATTCTGGAGCTGAGATCAAGGATTCGAAACAGCGAGGAATTCAACTTAGCGAAAGGGCAACTTTCATCAGTGCTGCTTTGAGGGGAGATCACCCCTTTCATGTTTTCCTCAAAAAATTCACCGCTCCAGTCGAGACGTTTGGCATGCCCGTTCCTGAGGGATTCAGTCCGACGGCGAACATTTTTGAGGCTGTGGCTCTTGATCCGGCGTCCCTGAGAGATGTCATTACTAAAGCTCGTCTTGGTGAGGAATGTCGTGACTTGCTCACCGCTTACGATGGCTATGCCGCAGGTGCGCACCAGATTCGCCAAGATTATCCAGAGCAGTTTTTCAGCGATATCCCGTCTCTTTATAAAGAATTTTTTGACGGACTAAAAAGCAGCGTTCTCGGGTTCCCTCGATTTTTTGCGCCGGAAAGCTCTTGGGAGTGGGAGCGAAAGAATTATGCCACTTTCGAGCAGCTATTTGTCGTATGTCACTGGACACAACTGGTTGACGTCAAAAATTTGACGCGATACAAATTTGATTACCTTTGGCTAGCACAATTCAGGCGGGCGGTCTTTGTGCTACTAGATGACGTGTCAGGCATGGATCAAGAGGCCCTCAAGAGCGTATTCTGGGCAAACCTTGCGCTCGGACTAAATGAGCGGGCCAACGATAGAACAGGAAATCCCACAGAAAGCCAGCATGCCCGAGAGTTGTTGGCAGACTATAACGCTAGCAAGGAACTCCTACGTGACAAAACGTTATTCCTTCCTTGTCCGCCAGGCCCGGCAAATGACGCTGCTCAGCATCTTCTAGAAGAATTTAGTCCTGAGGACCTCATCGCGAACGCCATGTGGTTCTTTCGAACCAGCGATAAAGCCTTTATAGGGGCTGCCTCGCATATCGACCCAAAGTCTGTTAAAGCCTCACGTATCATGTTTTTGACCTTCTCGGAATGCAGCACGGCCCTCGCAACCCTCAACGAGTTCTTTCCAGCGCTTCTGTAAGCTATGCAACATCGCCGCCGACTTCGAGTCACCGCTATTCATCCAAGCGAGCTATTGATGAAGGATGTGCCGCGTGTAAGCGCTATTTTAGGCATGAGCCTTGGCAACCCAACCTTTTCAGGCCCCTCGCTCCCTCGTCTGTTGGAGTGGGCGGATTTGCATTTCGACCAACTAGTAATCCTAGTGGGGGATTACCTTGAACGTCATAATATTCCTGCCCCTGATCCCGCAACTGCAGCCGAGGCAGCAATGCATAAAGGCCGCGAACTCCAGTCTTACATAGAAGCCTGCATCTCCAAGTTTTCGCCTGGAAAATTTGTTCTCAAAAGTGCTTACGACCTGATGCACGAAGAGGCATTCACAACCGCATACAGAAGCCTGGTCAAACACTTTGAGATCGATCACGGGTTCAATGAGACTGTCATGACCGACGTTGATGAATATCTTGAACGCAAGCCCCCAATGACCAAGGAGGTAAGAGAAGAAAGAGTACAGAACTCAATTGCATATATTTTGGAAGAACTCGCCCTATTTTCCCAGTTAGTCGACGAAGGTCATCGGGTGCAAGTTTATCCCGGACGGCACCTTCGGGTCTTCAGGTCTCTAGCTGCGCAGAAACTCATCACTCCTATCCCTGAATTAAACAGGCTAATTTGCATCGACGTCCACGTTGGACACTAAACAAATCTGAATCATGAACTTCACGATCTACAGCGCCCTAGCAGTGACTGCTATCACCTTCATTCTGATCAGTGTCTTCTTTCGTACTGGCATCAAGAACCTTTCAGATTTTGTTCCTGTCGAGAAACACGGCCAGGCTCGCGTTCGCTCGCGCAAAACATTTTCCACCAGTACAATCGCAACTTCGATCTCATTGGCAACGCTAGTGGCTGCCTATTTCGGACTGGCTAAACACTTCGGTCTCTGGTTGTTGTGGACTGCATTAACAGCAGCCTTGGGTATGTGTGTAGTCTACAAACTGTCCCCCCGTATCTCCGCAAAGTTGAAGGCTTATTCTAACGTGCCGAGCATCCATGAATTCTTAGCGGAGGAATACAATGTTCCGCACATCAAGCCGGTGGCGGCCATCTTTACGGCTATTGGCCTGCTGTTGTTACTTGCCACAGAATTGCTTGTTGGGGGCGCGTTTCTTGCTCAGCTAATTCCCGGATCTGATAGGTGGGTTGTGACGGCCATCTTGGCATCGGTGCCGCTGTTATATGTGATAATGGGTGGTTTTGGAGCGGTGGTAGTTACTGATCGCATTCAGATGGCTCTTATCTGGGTGATGATTTGCTCGCTTTTAACTGTAATAATATTCTCCGGAGACTATCCCCCTGAGCGCCTTCGTCAAGCAGCACCGCTTCGCGCAGTCGACACTGGGTTGATGTGGTTTCTGCTTGGAATAGCACTGATGAACATCCCCACTGCCTTGAGCAACATCACTGTGTGGCAGAGGATTTCAGCCTGCGAGAGTGATAAAATTTTGAAAGCTGGTCTTCGCCGCAGCGCAGTGGGCATTTTCATGGCTTGGTCGTTGCTAGTGGTAATCGCATGGGCGGCTGGAACAACTGGCACTGCAACTACTCCGGCTGAACTCTGCGTGCAGTTACTGAATGGCGCAGCACGAACCCCATTCGGTTTCGCGTTGGTTTTCCTCATAGTGGTGGGACTGTATAGCGCTCAGCTGTCAACAGCGTCAACCTTTTTAATAGCCAGTGGGCATACGATCACGACTGACATTCTGAACTATAAACACAAGTCAGCACCCACGGCCACAACGGCGACATCTCTGCGAGTATCTCAGATCGCTATAATCTTTTCATGTTTTGCTTCGTGCAGCGTGGTCGTCTTGTTTGAGAAGACTGGATACAAGATTGAGGACATCATATTTTCGATCTATGGCGGAGCCTTGGCACTGTTCCCCCCGATGCTCCTTGCTTTGCTTTTACCCCGTAAGACCTTGAAGTATCTCTCCAGGTACGCATTTACTGCGATAGTCATTGGCTTCCTCTCTGGTTGGACTGCCGCACTCGCGGGAAAGATAGCCGCAATACAAAACCTGCTTTTTATGTCGCCCGCTGTTGGCATGTCTATGTCTGGACTTGTATTACTTGTCGGTTGGAACATAACAAAGCAAGCTAGGCGAAAGAATATATAGGAACTGATAGTGCAAGTTCATTGATAATGCCGTGAAATTTCGTTTGGTTACTTTTTGAATCCATGCAAAAGCGCTACCAAGTATTTGTCAGCTCGACCTTCACCGATCTAGAAGAGGAGCGCAGGGAGATAATGAAAGCTTTACTCGAACTTCGTTGTATACCGGCGGGCATGGAAATGTTTCCAGCAGCAAATGATGAACAATGGCGTTTGATCCAGAGAGTCATCGACGACTCCGATTACTATGTCGTCATTGTTGCGGGGAGGTATGGAAGCACCGACGCTGCAGGCCTGAGTTACACTGAAAAGGAATATCGATATGCCGTTAAAAAGGGAATTCCGGTTTATGGATTTGTTCACAAAAACCCCGAGAAAATTGCAGGCGAGAAGCTGGAGAAATCGCTAAAAGCCAGAAAAAAGCTCGAAGCCTTTCGAAAGCTGGTTCAATCCAACAAAATGGTGAAATATTGGGAAACTGCCGAAGGACTTGGAGGCGCTGTGAGTCGTGCTATTTCAATTGCTGAAAAAGACGAGCCGAGAAAAGGATGGGTGCGAGGCGACAAGCTCCTTACGGAAGAGCATGTTCAGCAAATGTTGGATTTGCAAAAGCAGGTCCGAGATCTCCAAGCCAAACTGGACGCGGCTTCAGGGCCGCCTCCAGGTGTCGAAAATCTAGCACAAGGCGATGATACAATTATGCTGGCCGCTCGTGGTTGGAGGGACACTTATAGTCGCGAATGGGACAGAACTGGCGACAAGACCGAAATTGTCGCTTCATGGAATGAGCTTTTTGAAGCTTTAGCCCCGCTTCTTTCTTCACAAGCAACTAAACAGGGATGGAAAGCCGCTTTGGATAACAAATGCATGGAAATCCATCGGTTCGCTGTTGCTGAAGCAGAAAAAGCTGGTCACTACCCATCGGCCAAGGCGATCATTGAACTGCCGGAAGCCGAGGTCGCACGCGTAATAAATCAGTTCCGAGCATTGGGCCTGATCAAACCTCGTGGTGCGGGCAGCGGATTTGTCCTCACAAGCTACGGGGACCGACTAGCCCTTGCTTTGTCAGCAATCCGCAAATCATAGACGTCGCTCCTAGCGCATCGTTTAGCGCCGAAAGGTGCTTCTTCCTGGAAATGATGTTTGCAAGTGCATACGGTCGCCATCATGGCAAAAGGCAAACCCATCACAGTTGGCGACTTGATTTTCGGGCGGGCTGCCCCACACCAAAGCTTCGTGCACGTGGTATGGGGCGTTCAGATCGTCCTGCACGGACGGGTGGTAAGAAAGGGTCATGCGACCTTAGGCAGACGGAGTCCGGCGATGAATTCCTCGTGCGACATTTCACGAACCAATCCGGACTCGATTTCGGCATCCCGACGCATGGCTTCGTCCAAGATGTCATCCGCATAGGACCTGTCGTCGGGCAGGCTGTCAAAGATGCTGAGCAGGACTGCGGCTCTGTCTGCAACGGGAAGTTGCAGGGCGGCCTCAGTGACGGCAGAAATCGTGGCAGTCATGCTTAGAGATTAATCGAAAGCACAAGCTGAGGCAAGGCTGTCATTTTCAACGAGCATTATACGGGATACTCCACCCGGACCAAATACAGCCCGCAGGCGGGGGCGGTTTGGTTGCTTTGGGGGCCGGTGGGGTCGGTGAGGAGACGGGCGAACCATTCTTTGGGTTCGCGGGCGCGGGCGACGTGGATGAGGCTGCCGACGATGAGGCGGACCATTTTGTAGAGGAAGCCGTCGCCGGAGAATTCGAGGGTGAGGAGGTCGCCGTCTTCGCGCATTTCGGCGCGGTGGATGGTGCGGGTGGTTTTTTCGGTGCGCTGGCGGCGCTCGGTTTCGGGCATGTCGCCGCGATTGGCGGAGAGGCGGACGAAGTTGTGGGTGCCGACGAGTTTTTCGCAGCACCAGCGCACGGCATCGAGATCGAGCGGGCCATAGACGTGCCAGGCGCGGTCGGCTTCAAAGGGGGAGAGCATGCGCGGGCGCCAGATGCGATAGCGGTAGGTTTTGCCGATGGCGTCGAAGCGGGCGTGGAAGAGGGGAGGGCATTCCTCGACGAGGAGGATGCGGATGGTGAGTGGGAGGCAGGCGTTGAGGGCGTGGGCCCAGGCCTCTCCGCTCATGCGGACGGTTTCGGGCACGTCGCAGTGGGCGGTCTGGGCGAGGGCGTGAACGCCGGCGTCGGTGCGGCCGCTGCCCTGCACGCGGGCGTCGATGCGGGTGGCTTTGCGAATGGCGGCGTTGATTTCATCTTGAATGCCGCCACCGCTTTCCTGGCTCTGCCAGCCTTTCCAAGGCGCGCCGTTGTAGGCGATGGTGAGGCGCAGGCGCTTCCAGCCAGGAGGCGGGGCATGGCGCAGACCGGCCTTACTTTCGACGTCGCTTCGGCTCATGGGTCCAGTCGAGTTCGTAGGCGTCGTCGGGCAGCAGGAAGCCTGCGGGGCCGCGCTGCTGGTTCAAATATTCCTGGAGGATGACGACTGCGGCGAGCTGATCGACGATCTCGTTGCGCTCTTTTTTCCCGGTGATGCCGGAGCGGGACATGGAGGCCTCCGCCTCGACGGAGGAGAGGCGCTCATCGACGAACTCGATGGGCACGGAGTGCTGCAACTCCTTGCCGAGACTAGTGGCGAACTTTTCCACGCGTTCGGCGGCGCTGCCTTTTTCCCCACTCATGCGGAAGGGCATGCCGATGACGATTTTGCCGATGTGCTTCTCCTTGACGATGCGTGCGATGGTGCGCTCGGGCTCGTGAGTGGCATCGATGGTCTTAAACGGGCTGGCGACGATTTCGGTCTCGTCGCTGAGGGCGAGACCGATTCGCACGGTGCCGTGGTCGATGGCAAGGATGCGCGGCATGGGACTGGATGCTGGGCCTGATGCTTGGATCAGCGCAGCTCGTGAGGCAGGCCGTCCACGATCTTTTTGATGTTTTCGGCCTTGCTGCGGGTGGCGACGAGGAGGCCGTCCTTGGAGGCGACGACGATGAGATCCTGCACACCGATGAGGGCCACGTGCTGGCCGGTCTGGGTGAAGACGATGTTGTTGAGGGTGTCGAGCTGGGAGAGCGCGCAGTTGTGCTGATTGCCATGCTCGTCGGTCTTGAGGTAGCGGCCGACGCTGGTCCAGTTGCCGACGTCATCCCAGTCGAAGGTGGACTCGATATTGAGAACGCGGGAGGCGTGCTCCATGAGGGCGTAGTCGATGGAGAGCTTGGGCAGCTTGCCGAACTGTTTTTCCACGGTGGCGTTGAAGTCCTTGGAGCCGCGAAGCTCGGAGACGAAGTCTGCCAGCACGGGGCAGTGGCGGCTGAGCTCGCTGAAGATGGCGGGGATGGTCCAGATGAACATGCCTGCGTTCCAAAGGAAATTGCCCTGGCTGATGAAGTGCTCGGCCAGATCCGGGTTGGGCTTTTCACGGAAGCGGGCGACTTCCCAGACGGGGAGGTCATTCAGGCCGCCGATGCTGGCGCGGCGACCGCGCTCGACATAGCCGTAGCTGGGGCAGGGCCAGGTGGGGGTGATGCCCACGGTGACGAGGCTGCCGCTGTTTTCGGCGGCGAGGGCGGCATTGGAGAGCACGCGCTGAAACTCGGCATGATTTTGAATGAGGTGATCCGCCGGGAGCACGATCATGGTGGCGGTGGGATCGCGGGAGACGACCCAGCCGACGGCGAGAGCGATGGCAGGAGCGGTGTCGCGCTTTTCGGGCTCGGCGACGATGTTTTCCGCTGGGAGATCCTTGATCAAAGCACGCACGGAGGCCTCCTGCTGCTTGTTGGTCAGGATGAGGATGTTTTCCTTGGGCACGAATCCGTCCAGACGGTCGATGGTGAGCTCGAGCAGGGTCTTTTCGCCAAAGAGCTTGAGGAGCTGCTTGGGCTGGGCGTCGCGACTGATGGGCCAGAAGCGCTGGCCGCTACCGCCGGCCAGGATGAGGGCATAACGTTTTTTGGATTCGGCTTGGGACATGGGCTGTGGGTTTGGGATCGGGCTTCCATTAGCCGGAAAGCAGGATACGGGCAAATTCCTCTTTGGTGATTCTCTCAGTGAGGTTATGTTGAAGCATGCAAGAAACTCCCTCAGCCCCTGGATATGAAACATATGCGTCACTGATCGCCCCTGCGGCCGCTGGCTGCGCGCTGGGCATCCTGTTTGGGCGGGGCATGCGCCGTGGGTCTTCCAATGTGATCGCCCTGACCCTGCTGGCGGCTAGTGCCGCCATCGCCGCCCCGGTGATCACCGAGCTGGTGCAGCGTACGGCGAACCGCCCGAGCACCGAGCGTGGCAGCCGCCGCCGGCTGGAAGGCATCCGCAATCACGGCATGCCGGATGGGGATGTGGGCGAGTTCTTTGCGGACACGCCGGAGCCGTTTGTGGCGAAGCGGTGAGCAAAGCGGTCGTTCTGCTTTGCTGACGGGACGCGTTAATGCGTGGGCTCTTGCTACGCACTGAGAGCTTCTTCCTTCGCTGAAGCTACGGAGGGCATTTTTTGCCGCCTTTGTGAGTTGAAGAGCAGCGCAGTCGTTTGTTTGCGAATGCGATTCCCGAGCCGGTCTTGAGGTAACGTTCGAAGGCTTGAGCTTGGGGGCGGTCGGAGAAGGCGAGGTGGGTTTCTAGGCGCCACGGGCGGTATTGCTCGGTGTGGGGGGATTTGCCGGAGTTGTGTTCTGCGAGGCGCTGGCGGAGGTCTTCTGTGAAGCCTGTGTAAATCTGTGCAGGGGGGATTCGCCGCGGAGGAGGTACACGTAGAACATGGACTTCAATCTGGGCAATGGGGACAGGTGAGGGCAAGTCCTTTTAAACTTGGAGGAAGGGGGCGGCCCGTCCTTCGCTCTTCGAGCTACGGAGGGCATTTTTTGCCGCTTAGACGGCAAAAAATGGCGGAGAGGGAGGGATTCGAACCCTCGGTTGCCTTACGACAACGTCTGATTTCGAGTCAGGTGCCTTCAACCACTCAGCCACCTCTCCGGATCATTTGCGAGGCGAGGAGAGTACAGCCTCCGCGCCTGAATGCAAGGCGCGGCTTACAATGGCGTCTCAGAATTGCAGTTGTGTTCACCAGCGGGTGGTGGTCTTTAGCTGCGTCATGCAATTTTTCTCTGTTCTCATCGGCCTGGTGTGCGCGGTCTTGCTTATTCCCGGGCTCATTCCTCTGTTTGGCTGGCTGCAGTGGGCTGTGCTGGCGGGGTGTGTGCTGGGCATCATCTTTGGCTCGTTTTGCCAAAGGAAGATCGGGCTGACGATCAACATCGCGGTGGCGCTGGTGGCGGCTTTGCGGTTGTTTCTTGGCGGCGGTCTTGTTTAAGACTTGCCGTGAGGCAGCTTCACCTTGCCGTGTTTGACGCTGAGGTGGGGGCTGTGGAGGGAGAGAAAGCGCCAGGGGTAGTCGATGGCCTGGCTGATGCCGACGCGGATGTCGGTCACGACTTCGTGAGTGCTGGTGGCTGGCTGAACGAGACCGCAGCCTGAGGGGCGGCCTTTGCCGGCCATGGGGAGGCCGTGGTGGGTGCCGTCGATGGCGAGGGCCTGGGCGAGCTTGCCGGGACCGGAACAAAGTTCGCGCGTTTTTTCGCGCTGGCGGCGCTGCTGCATCTGCGGGATGCCACGGGTGGGCTCGAGGGCGCGAATGAGGATGAGACCGTCCCGGGAGCCGCCTTTGACGTGGAGGTTGAAGAGCCAGTACATGCCGTAGTTGAAATAAACGTAGGCGGCACCGGGTGGGTGGGTTTTCACGAACTCGCGTGAGCTGGGGCGGGTGGCGGTGTGGCAGGCGGGGTCTCCCTCGACGGTGTAAGCCTCTGTCTCGACAATGGTGCCGGCGCAGCCGTGCCAGACGAGCTCGACGCCGATGAGGTCGCGGGCGACGGTGAGGACGTCGCGCTGGAAGAAGGATGTGCCGAGATAGGGCATGGAATCGAGAAACACTGATTTAACACCGCAAGAGATTAGAAGACTGCAGAGAATACCTTCAGAGTCCGAATTTCGCGGAGTTCTATCCGATGCAGTGGGTGATTTGTTCAGCGCTACTTTAGAGGCCGGTGGGATGATCCACAAATTCCCAGGGGATGCCGAACTTGGATTCGATGTGGGCGGAGAGGGCTTTGACGCCGAAGGTCTCGGTGGCGTAGTGGCCGCCGTAGATGAGATTGATGCCGATCTCCTCGGCGAGGGTGTAGCTCCAGTGGGGGCCTTCGCCGGTGATGAAGGTGTCGATGCCGGCTTTGGCGACGGTGGCTACTTCGGAGCCTGCGCCGCCGGTCATGATGCCGATTTTCCGACAGGTGGCGGGGCCGCCCGCACAGACGTGTACGCGGGAGCCAGTGGCGGAGGCGAGGCGCTGCACGAGCTCATCTCGGCTGATTTCGGTTTCGATTTTGGCGCCGTTTTCGGTGCCCTTGGTTTTCATGAAGTTGCCGCAGGGTTCAAGGCCGAGGGCGCGGGCGAGGACGGCGTCGTTGCCAAGGGTGGGATGGAAATCGAGCGGGAGGTGGCAGCTATAGACGGCGAGGCCGGCATCGAGGGCGGCCTGGATTTTTTGGAAGACGGGGCCGGTCCAGGTTTGGAGGCCGGTCCAGAACATGCCGTGATGGACGATGAGGAGGTCTGCTCCTGCGGCGACGGCTTTTTTGATGACTGGCAAGGTGGCATCCACCGCAGCGACGATTTTGGAGACCTTGCCGGAGCGGTTTTCGAGCTGGAGGCCGTTGAGTGCGTTGGAGTAGTCGGGGATCTCCGCGATGCGCAGTTCGGTGTCGAGATGGGAGACTAGGTCGGCGAGATTCATGCGAGTCAGTGTGGAGGGTTTGTGGGAAATGTCGAGACGTGCAAAAAAAGACGCCAAGATGAACTGGCTGTGACAATCTGAGATGCATGCCTGAAGTCACACGATTCGCCCCAAGCCCGACCGGATGGCTGCATCTGGGGCATGCGTATGCGGCGTTGTTTGCGCATGAGCAGGCAGAAGGCGGTAGATTCCTCATCCGGCTGGAGGATATCGACGGGACGCGGGCGCGACCGGAGTATGAGGGGGCGATTTTAGAGGATCTGGCGTGGCTGGGACTGGAGTGGGAGGAGCCAGTGAGGCGGCAGTCGGATCACTTTGATGATTACCGTTCGGCTTTGAGGAAGCTGGAGGCAATGGGGGTGCTGTATCCGTGCTTTTGTACGAGAAGGGAGATTCAGGAGGAGATCGCGCGGGCGGGCAACGCGCCGCAGGGGCCGGATGGGCCGCTTTATCCGGGGACGTGTCGCGGACGCAGTGCGGAAGAGCGTGTGCAGCGGATGGCAGCGGGGGAGCAGTATGCGCTGCGGCTGGATGTGGCGAAGGCGGTAAAGCAGGCGGCCGGAGAGCTGGTGTGGACGGACCGAGGGCGCGGGACTTTCAAGGCGCAGCCAGCGGTGTTTGGGGATGTGGTGCTGGCGCGTAAGGACACGCCTGCGAGCTATCACCTGGCGGTGGTGGTGGATGATGCGCTGCAGGGGATCACGCTGGTGACACGTGGGGAGGATCTGCTGGAGGCGACGCATCTGCACCGGCTGCTGCAGGCGCTGCTGGGCCTGCCGGTGCCGGAGTGGCGGCACCACGGGCTGATCACGGACGAGAACGGGAAGCGGCTGGCGAAGCGGGATGACGCGAGGTCGCTGAGGAGTCTGCGTGAGGCGGGGTGGACGCCAGAGCGGGTGCGGGAGGAGATACGGCGCAAGGTGGCGCGCTGATCAGAATCCGGCCACGGGCGGCGGCACGGTCATGACGCCGCCGCCGCGAAGGGGGTTGCCTTTGACCTCGGTGATTTCGGAGACGACGTTGTCTTTGAAACTGAGGCTGAGGGTGCCGACCTCCACGCGGACATAGACGACGGTCTGCACGATCTGGCCGAAGGCATTCACGCCTGTGGAGGTCTGGGGCACCTGCTCGTAGATGCTGTATTCGAGGCGCTCCTCCTTGCCTGCGGCGGTGATCTTGCTGGACTTGCGGGAGGGTTTGCCCATGGAGGCCTGGACTTCCTGGCTGGTCATGCCGAGGGCGACTTGTTTGTGCTGGATGAGCTCGTCCACCTGACGAGTGCGCTCATAGAGTTTTTTGAGGTTGGCGTAGAGGTTTGGGTCTGATGACTGGACGTCTGTGAGGTGCACCCATCCGGCGACATCGCCATGGCGGGCGCGGCCGCGTACGCGGTAGGCGGTGTCTGACATGGCCAGCAAAGTAACGGGGGTGCCGGGGGCGAAGGAGCCGAGGGCTCCCTGAAACTTGCTGGTGGGATAGACGGGAGCTTCGATCTGGACCTTGAGCACGATGGGCTTGGGGGTCAGGCCCTCCAGAGCGAAAGTGTTTGGCTCGACAGTCTGGAGGGAGGAGCGACTCCGAGCAGAGGGGCTGACGGACTGCGCCGGAGCGGTCTGATGGATGCACAGGGCGAGGAGGACCAAACAGAACGCTTTCATAACAGGGTGGTCGGGATTTGACTGAGAATAGCCGACTCTGACGCATCCGGGCAACCTTTTGTTCGACGCAGAAAATATCCCGCGTAATCCTAAGCCCCCACTGACCATGCCAAACGGACCCCTTTCCACCAAGCTTTTCGACCTTGCCAAGCAGTACATTCCCGGCGGAGTGAACTCGCCCGTGCGTGCTTTTCGCAATGTGGGGGGCGATCCTTTTTTCGTGAAGCGTGCCAAGGGCTGCCGCATTTACGATGTGGATGACCGCTGCATGATCGACTACGTGGGGACGTGGGGTCCGGCGATCCTAGGTCATGCGCCGATCCCGGTGATTGAGGCGATCCACACCGCCGCCAAGGATGGTGTGAGCTTTGGGATCCCGAACCTGTATGAGGTGGAGATGGCACGCATGATTTGTGAATGGGTGCCGAGCATCCAGAAAGTGCGCATGGTGAGCAGCGGCACGGAGGCGACGATGTCGGCGATCCGGCTGGCGCGCGGGTTTACGGGACGGGAGAGGCTGGTGAAGTTTGACGGCTGCTACCACGGCCACTCTGACAGCCTGCTGGTGGCTGCCGGCAGCGGGGCGCTGACGCATGGGAATCCGGACAGCGCCGGGGTGCCGAAGAGTTTTGCAGAGCTGACGAGCGTGCTGCCTTTCAATGACGAGGCGGCGCTGGAGGAGCTTTTTGAGAAACAGGGGCACGAGATCGCGTGTGTGATCGTGGAGCCGTATCCGGCGAATGCGGGGCTGATCCTGCCGAAGCCAGGATTTCTGCAGAAGCTGCGGGACATCACCGCCAAGCATGGGGCGCTCTTAATTTTTGATGAGGTGATGACCGGCTTCCGCCTGGCCAAGGGCGGGGTGCAGGAGCTGGAGAAGATCACGCCAGACCTGACCTGCCTGGGCAAGGTGATCGGGGGTGGTCTGCCGGTGGGTGCCTTCGGCGGGCGTGCTGACATCATGGACAAGCTGGCGCCAGTGGGGCCGGTGTATCAGGCCGGGACGCTGAGCGGCAGCCCGGTGGCGCTTGCGGCGGGTCTGGCACAACTGCGCGAGCTGGAAAAGAAGAACGGCTATGCACTGCTGGAAAACCTGGGGCAGATCATGGAGGACGCGGTGCTGGAAGTGCTGAAGAAGAAGGGGCTGAACTACCGCTGGTACCGCAAAGGCAGCATGTTCTGCCTGTTCTTCACGGAGAAGGAAGTGCACAATCTGCAGGATGCGAAGACGTCCGACCTGGCGGCGTTCCGGAAGTTCTTCCACCACTGCCTGGACAACGGGGTGTACTTTGCGCCGAGCCAGTTTGAGACGGGATTTATCAGCATGGCACACAGCCGTGATGACCTGGAGCAGACGGCGGAGGTGGCTGCGGCGGCGCTGGCGGCGCTGTAAAAAGGGGGGGCTCATACAAAACGCGACAGGGGCGCTATAGCCTGTGATTCAAGTTTGTGTGGGAAGGGTGACGGGCAGTCCATGGCAAAATGATTCATGCGTGCAAGGGTGGGCGGCATTTGCCAAAGAGCATCGTCGCCAGTAGCCTCTGCGCATGTCCGAACCTCGTTTTGCCGTCGCCCAGCTGGATGAAATCACTCCGACGCCCTGTCCGTGCGGGCAGGCGAGGAGGGCGTTCAAGGAGGACTGGAACACGCTGGCGACGGTGCACCTGACGGACATCCATGCGGACAGCAAGGCGCACTACCACAAGAAGATGACGGAGATCTACATTGTGCTGGAAGGCGAGGGGCACCTGGAGGTGGACGGGCAGATCGTGCCGCTGAAGCCGATGACGACGGTGATGATCCGGCCGGGGTGTGTGCACCGGGCGGTGGGTAAATTGAAAATCATCAATGTGCCGATGCCGCCGTTTGATCCGGCGGATGAGTTTGAAGTGTGAACCCTGATTATGCGCGACCTCATCACCAGCCTCGATTCCGCCCGGCTCGGCTTTTTCAAGTCGATCCTGGATGAGGCGGGCATCGCCTGCTTCATCCGAAATGAGACCACCGCACAGCTGACGAACATTTTCATTGGGCCATTGCAGCCCACGCTGTGCCTGGTGGATGACGCGGACTTTGCCGAGGCGAGTGCGCTGCTGCTGCCGCACCAGGCGCCGGAGGAGGCCGTCTTCAGTGCAGAAGACGACTGGTGCTGCCCTGCGTGCAAAGAATCGAATCCTGTCTCGTTTGAGTTGTGTTGGAAATGCCAGACGGCCAAACCTGAATGATCCCGATGAAGAACAAGCTCGCTCTCACCTTTCTGGCGGCCCTGCTGCCTGTACTGACGCAGGCGGAAACGCCCGCCGCCAAAAAAACGGCCATGCCGGAGGGGTTTCATGAACTGAAGATCGGAGATGCCGCGCCTGACTTTGACCTGGTGGGCATCGACGAGGAGAGGCATACGCTGAAGGAATATGCGGACGCTGACCTGCTCATGATCGCGTTTCTGAGCAACCACTGCCCGACGTCCCAGGGGGTGGAGGGAAGGATCAAGAAGCTGGTGAAGGACTACAAGGGCAAGGGGCTGCAACTGGTGGCCATCAATCCCAACGACCCGGCGGCACTGCGGGCGGACGAGCTGGGGTATTCGAAGTACAATGACAGTTTTCCGGAGATGAAGCAGCATGCCAAGGAGCAGGGCTTCACCTTTCCCTACCTCTACGATGGCGACACGCAGAAGACGGCGCTGGCCTATGGCTGCCTGGCCACGCCGCATGTCTTCCTCTTCGACAAGGAGCGCAAGCTGCGCTACCAGGGCCGGCTGGACGACTCGCGCTATGCAGACGATGCCTCCGTAACCTCCCCGGATGCGCGCAATGCGATCGAGGCGCTGCTGGCCGGCAAGCCGGTGCCGGTGGAGATCACCAAGCCGCACGGCTGCTCGACGAAGTGGATCGACAAGCGGAAGCAGATCGCGACCGACAATGAGAAGTGGGAAAAAGGCGAGGTGGAGGTGGAGCTGATCGACCCGAAGGGAGTGGAGGCGCTGCGCAAGAATGACACGAAGAAGGTGCGGATGTTCAACGTGTGGGCGACATGGTGCGGGCCGTGCGTGGAGGAATTTCCACAGCTGGTGGCCACCTCGCGGAAGTTTGGCCTGCGCGACTTCGAGTTCATCAGCATCAGCATTGATGACCCGGGAACGATCGATGAAGTGAAGGCGTTTCTGGAGAAGAACAACGCCATCGTGCCAGACAAGCTGAAGCCCAGCCTCAAGGCCGAGGGGCGCAAGGGAAACGCGTATGTCTTCAAAGGAGCCAGCCACGACGAGCTGATCAAGGCGCTGGACCCCGAGTGGCCGGGGCCGATCCCGCACACGCTGGTGGTGGCCCCGGGCGGGGAAGTGATCTTCAGGCACAATGGATCGATCGACGGAGATGAGCTGCGTGCGAAAATCCTGGAGTACATGGGCCGGTTTTACAAACCGGAGTGAGGCGGTGGAGCGCCAGCGGGCTGCGTGCACTCTTTCAAAACCAGCCGCAGACGAGCTTTACAAAGCGGAGGCCCTCAGCGGTGAGCTTTCCTGAGCTGCCGCTGCCGGTGACGCAGCCTCGGGTGCTGAGGTAATGCGGCAGGTCGGAGTCCTGCACCCAAGTGACGACGGGAGTGGGCACGGTGCTGGCGGAGGACCTGACTTTGAGCGGCAGGCCCCAGCGGCTGAAGGTAACCTCCCAGCTGGCGGGGCGGCCTGACTGGCGTGGGCCATCGAGCAGCCAGGGGTAATTTTTCAAAATCTCCATTTCGGCATCTCCTGGGATGGCCACGCGGTAGGCCGGCGGAGTGGACTGCACAGCGGCGGCTGCGGTGAGTGAGGGGTTTTTCTGCTGCGCGAGGTAGAAAGACTGAAGGTCAAGCCCGATGAGGTTGAGGCCATTGTACAAGCCGTTGTGATTGGGGGTGGCAAAACTGGCGGCATGCCAGGCCTCAAAGCGGCTGGAGAGGAAGAGATTGAGCTCCACATGCACATGGGCGCGGCGCTGGTCGATGCCACTGCCAGTGTAGCCGAGGATGCCCAATGTGGTGCCCGCCTTCACGTGCTGCCCGGGGCTGACGGTGGCGGAGGCAAGGTGGGCGTAGAGGGAATAGTATGAGCTGCCACCCCAGTCGTGCCGAACCACGATGTAGCGGCCGTAGTTGCTATGCGCTGGGGATGCCGCGACGTGCACAATCACGCCATCGGCGATGGCGCACACCGCATCCTGAGGATTGCCTTTGGAGTCGCGTTGCAGAGGCTTGATGTCGAGGCCTTCGTGAAAACGTGCGTAGGCTATGCGGCTGCCGATACGGCGGGGATCACGCACAAAACCGAACTGGCCGCCCTCCCAAGGGGTGGTCTTGGCGCCCTCAAAGGTGCGGTCCACGAACTGGAAAAAGTCCGCAGGCGCGTCAAAGAGCGCGTGGTTGGCCGTGGGCAGCAGGAGCTGCTGCGCAGGCAGTGCACCAGCAAGCAGACAGAGCAGCAAGGATGAAAGGGCGAGACGCGTCATCATCAGGTGCCGGGCAGTTTGAAGCCTTCCAATGGGATCATGCCCTCGGGCGTGCGCGGGGCGGGACGGGGCTTGCCGAGTGCCCTGTCGCGTTCGGCGGCTTTTTCTGCGGCTTCCAGGGCTTTGGCTTCGCGGCGTGAGTTCAGCTTTTCCTTGGAGGTGGAGGGAAGCATGTCGTCCATCCAGCGAGAGGTGGATTTTGGGGTCATGTATTTGAGACGAGGATAGAACTTGTCCATCTCGTCGATGGTCTTCTTGGTGAGGCCGCGCCAGATGGTGAATTTGCCGTCGGTGATCGGCTGGTCGAGCTCGATCATGTCAACGGGGATGCCATTGACCATCGTCAGCATGGACATGCCGTGATAGGTGCGGGAGGCGAGTTCAAGAGCATTGCGACCCTTTGTGTCGAGCTGCAGGAGGGCGCCGTAGCCTTCATTGATGTCTTCCGCAGGGAAGGGCTCGAAGCCAGAGATGCTGCGCTGGCTGAATTCGGGGATTTTTCGAAAGGTCATCTGCTGCCCGCCGATGGGGAGCCGCATGAGCTCGCTGGGGTGCTCGATCTGGTCTGTCTGCACGTGAGAGGTGATGAGGAGCTTGTTCTCACGAAGCACGTCGCAGCTGGAGAGGAGTGCGGAGCCGGCCAGCAGCAGGATGACGGAGGAAAATCTTTGCATGGACCTATCAAATCAAAGCTGTGAATGCTTTGCAACTCTGGAGGAAGGCAGCGGGGTAAAACTTCTCCGCCTGCGGAGGCATCCCCTGATTTGACAAGCCCGCGAATCGCCGGAGTGTCGGTGCACCCTTTTTCCCACCATGCCAGGCAATGAACGCACGCTCCTCACACAGGCCCAGATGGCCGATGGCGTGAAGGCATTGGCGGAGGGCATCCGAGCCGCGAACCCGGATGCGGAGAGCATCGCGCTGGTGGGTGTTTTTACACGTGGGGTGCCGCTGGCGAAGCGCATCGCGGCGGAGATTGAAAAGGCGGGGCTGAAGGTGTTTGTGGGAACGATCGACATCACGCAGTACCGGGACGACCTGAACACCTTTCAGATGGTGCCGAAGCTGGAGGGGTCTGACATCGCCTTTGACATTGACGACCTGAACGTGGTGCTAGTCGATGAAGTGATCTACACCGGGCGCAGCGTGCGTGCTGCGCTGGATGAGCTGCTGAACTTTGGCCGCCCCAAGCGTGTGCAACTGGCGGTGCTGGTGGACCGCTGCGGACGCGAGCTGCCGGTGCAGCCTGATTTTTCCGCACTGAAGGTGACCCTGGCCCCTGGAGAGCGTGTGGCCGTGCGATTTGAAGAAGTGGACGGGCAGGACGCCTGCACCGTGCAAACCCAAGCCCCAGCAAGATGACCCCGCGCAAAGACCTCCTCGACATCGCCTCGCTCACGGATGAGGAAATCTCCTTCGTGCTCGACAACGCCGGGCCGTTCAAGGACCTCTTCAAGCGCAGCGTGAAGAAGGTGCCGACGCTGAAGGGGCAGACGGTGCTGACGCTGTTTTACGAGCCCTCGACCCGCACGCGGTCGAGCTTTGAGGTGGCGGCGAGCCGCCTGTCTGCGGACGTGACGCACTTTGACATCGAGTCGAGCAGCGTGGTGAAGGGGGAGTCGGTGCTGGACACGGTGGAGACACTGGAGGCCATGCGGGTGGACTACATCGTGGTGCGGCACAAGCAGTCGGGTACGCCGAATCTCATCGCGAAAAACACGCGGGCGAGTGTGATCAATGCCGGTGATGGCTGGCATGCACACCCGACGCAGGCGCTGCTGGATGCCTTTACGCTGAGGGAGATCCACAAGGACCTGCGCGGCTGCCGTGCGCTGATCGTGGGAGACATCCAGCACTCGCGCGTGGCGCGCAGCACGAGCCTGATCTTCCGCAGGCTGGGGATGCAGGTGGCGTATCTGGCGCCGGGCTCGATGATGCCGCGTGAGGTGCCGCAGGAGATCCCGCAGTTTGGGAACTGGACGGATGCTTTCGACTGGAAGCCCGATGTGATCTATCTGCTGCGTGTGCAGGGAGAGCGGCTGGATGAGCCGCTGATCCCGAGTCCGGCGGAATATCACCGCAACTACGGGCTGACGGATGAACGGGTGAAGGTGCTGCGCGAGCGCGGGCTGCACCTGATGCATCCGGGGCCGGTGAACCGCGGCGTGGAGATCACGGATGCGGGGATGAACTATGAGAAGTGCCTGATCAACCAGCAGGTGGAGAATGGGATCGCGGTGAGGATGAGCGTGCTGTACTGGCTGAGGCCGGGGGCGGCGGAGTAAAAGGCGCTAAGATTGTAAAGTGACCGGTCATAGAGCACCCAGCTTTGAAGGGCCGCAAATAACAACTCGTCAGGTTAAGCTACAGTCAACGACAGTGAGGCCACAAAAAATTATCTCGAAGGACACCAATCCACAGGAAAGGTCGATCATGAGTCTCCAATTTGAATTCGCCACAGGCTTGTCTGACAGCTGAACGCTAACAGTATCGACACTGAATTCATCAGGCATTTCTATGCGTTGGACTTCGGCCAAGTCATTGATTGCTTTTGCTGACAGGTTCCATATCTCGACGAGATGATCTTGAATCCATCCGACATTCCCGGGCATGGACGGAGGAAAAGCTTCGACTTTCTCGGTGAGTTCAAAAAGCATCTCCACATCAGACTGAAATGGAAAGTCGACCATGCTCTGAAGGCGCCATGTGCCAAAGGAGGTAAAAAAGTCTCCAAGCTGCTCGTCGTGGTGGACAGATTCGCCCAGTGTTTTTAAGAGTTCTGAAACATCCGTCATACGCTTATGTCTGTGTTGTAAAGTGAACTGAGTAGTCTCTTACCTCAAAACTTCCCATCCCGTGACTCGAAGTGGGTGGGTTTGCCGAGGGATTCGCCGCCGGAGGAGATCCAGTGGGCGACCCATTCGGTGAGTTCTTCGTCGCGGACGAAGGGGACGCCGAGGTCAACGAAGCTGCGGTAGGGGTTGCTGAGGAGGGCGTCGGGGGCTTCCTGTCCGGTGATGTGGACGGGTTTTCCGAAGATTTCGCCGAAGCGGGTTGCCAGCTCGCGGACGCTGAGGGTGGCGGTGCCGGTGAGATTGACGTGCCAGGCGGGGCTCTGGGCCTTGGCGAGGCTGAGGAGGGAGAGGGCATTGGCATCGCCCTGCCAGATGGTGTTGAAGTAGCCCATGGTGACGTCCACGGGATCGCCGTTCCAGACCTGGCGGGCGATGTCCACCATGACGCCGTAGCGGAGGTCGCAGGCGTAGTTGAGCCGGATGAGTGAGACGGGGGTGCCGCGTGTCTGGCTGAAGTATTCAAAGATGCGCTCGCGGCCGAGGCAGCTCATGGCGTACTCGCCTTTGGGATTGAGGGCGTCTTCCTCGTGGCTGCCACCGCGCTCGACGGGGACGAGGCCATAGACATTGCCGGTGGAGAAGGCGGCGATGCGGCTGCGGTGGTAGCGCTCGCAGACGAGGCCGGGGAGCCAGGCATTCATGGCCCAGGTGAAGGGCTCCTGGCCGGAGGAGCCGAATTTCATGCCCGCCATGTACACCACGTTGGGCGCATGAGGGAGGTAGGCGACGGCATTGGCGGCGAGGAGATCGGTGGAGATGACCTCGATGCCGTGCTGGACAAAGGCGGACTCAGCACCGGGGGTGCTAAAGCGGGAGACGGCGATGACGCGGCGCTTGGTGCCGGCTTCATCGCTGGCGCGTTTGGCCATGCGTGCGAGGGAGGGGCCCATTTTGCCTGCGGCACCCAGGATGACGATGTCTCCCGGGAGACGGGCCATCATCTCGATCACGGCAGGGGTGGGGCGGCTGAGACGTTCTTCGAGTTCCGTGAGGTTCATCAAGGGCATAAGCGCATGTATGAACGGGTTTTGCGATTCGAAAAATGCTTTGATGCAAACGTGTGCGGAGAGGTGGAACTGCCTTTGCAAAATGAGTAAAATTTTCTCCGGCGATTGCCGAGGCGGCATTTCCCGCTAGCATCGGCGCACGATGATCGCCAACGCCGCTGCTGCTGTAACCGCCAACCTCAATGTGCTCGACTTTTCCTGGGCCACGAGCCTGGAGGCCTGGATCGCGGTGCTGACGCTGTGCGTGCTGGAGATTGTGCTGGGGATCGACAACATCGTGTTCATCTCCATCCTGGTGGACAAACTGCCGGAGGCAGACCGTGCGCGCGGGCGATTCATGGGGCTGGGGCTGGCAATGCTGACGCGTATTCTGCTGCTGCTCTCGATCACGTGGGTGATGTCGCTGACCGCGCCGCTTTTCTCACTGCTGGGGCATTCGATCACGGGCAAGGACCTGGTGCTGATCTTTGGCGGGCTGTTTCTGATCTATAAAAGCACGCACGAGATCCATGAAAAACTGGAAGGCGACCCCGAGGGCGAGGTGCGCAACAGCGTGGGCAAAGGGGCGGCCTTTGGCGCGGTGATGGTGCAGATCGCGCTGCTGGACATCGTGTTCTCGCTGGACTCAGTGATCACCGCCGTGGGGATGGTGAAGCATATTTCCATCATGGTCACAGCGGTGCTGATCTCCGTGGGTTTCATGATGTTCTTTGCGAAGGCGGTGGGCGAGTTTGTAGCGCGTCATCCCACGGTGAAGATGCTGGCGCTGAGCTTCCTCATTTTGATTGGGACGGCGCTGATCGGAGAGGGTTTCCACTTTGAGATTCCGAAGGGCTACATCTACTTTGCGATGGGCTTCTCGATGGCGGTGGAGATGCTGAATCTGAAGGCGAAGAAGAAGGGTGCGGCCAAGGCATAGGGCGGCGCGATTGGGGGCGCTGATTTACAACGGCGGCATGGCGGAGAGACGCTGCTGGAGGGCGCGGCGTGCAGAGAAAACGCTGGGTTTGCTATCCGGAGTTGGTGATCGTCCACCCAGGGCGGCGCTCGCCAAGGCTCGCTTTCCCTGGGCTACGATAGGCCGCACCGTTGGTGCTGGTGGGAAGTGGTGTAGGATGGTGAAAAGTGAGCAGACCTGTTTTCGAAAGATCGTGGTGTCATGTCGTTCACACGTCGCGTGTCTGATGATCGCTGAAGGACGGATGGGCTGATGACACACTCATCGTAGCACCTGGAGCTGAGAAGCGGGCTTGAAGTGACCCATGCGAATGGAGGCGAATATCCGCGGATTTTCACGAATGGATTGCAGGCGGAATCGGGTTGGCGAGGGTGTGGTGCACGTCATTCAGGGGAGGCTTTTTGAGAGTCGGGGTGAATTGGCAAAAATGTCTCACTGGTGTGACAAGAGGTGCCATTTTTGTGGCACAATCTGGCTCGTGTGGCGGTGGGTGTGATTTTATCAAGTCATTGATGATGAATGGTTTGATGTGAGGTTAACGCGGCTGGCACGGCTGATGCAGTGGTATTGGGCGGAAGATTACTCCAACCCAAAAACTCAAACCAAACCATCCCAAGCCATGAAACTCATCCGCACCAATCCCTTCAGCCTCAACCGCGTCTCCGATTTTGACGAATGGTTCCGCCATCCGTTTGCGGGCATGCCCTCCCTGAGCACGCTTTTCAACAACCTCGGCGAGGTCTTCCCCGGCGTGGCCAATGACAAGCTGGCCGTGGATGTGCATGAAGACAAAGACAACTACCTGGCCAGCTTTGAGGTGCCGGGCGTGAAGAAGGAGGACGTGAAGATCGAGCTGAACAACGGCCTGCTGAGCGTGGCCGTGGAGAAGCGCGAGAAGGACGGCGACAAAGAAAACTCCTACAGCCTGACCCGCTCGGTGTCCGTGCCTGAAGGTGTGAACGCCGAAGCCATCTCCGCGAAGCTCGAAGACGGCATCCTGACCGTGACGCTGCCGAAGCAGGAACGCAGCAAGCCGCGCACGATCACTCTGAACTAATCTGCCCCATCCTCCCCAACTCCAATCCCATCTACTTATCTTTAAAACTACCATGAATACGACCTGCTCTCCCAGCTCCTGCGCTCCTGCCACCTCCGGCGTGACTGAATCTCTGCGCAAGCCCCTCTACAACGTCAATGGCAACGCCGAAGCGTATGAAGTGCGCGTCGAAATGCCGGGCGTGCCGAAGGGCGGCGTGAAGATTGATCTCGAAGACAGCATCCTGACCATTCGCGGCGAACGCAACGCCACCGTGCCGGAAGGCATGAAGACGCTGCACCGCGAGCTCTCCCCGCTGAGCTACCTCCTGCGCCTGCGACTCAACACCCCGGTGGATGAGGAACAGATGACGGCCAAGCTCGAAGACGGCGTGCTGACGCTGCGCCTGCCGCTGAAGGAAGTGGCGAAGCCTCGCCAGATCCCGGTGCTGTAATCTCTGAGCTGAAAGCGCCTGAAAAGCCCCCTGCCGCCCGCCTCGCCGAAATGTGCGATGCGGGCGGCCTCTTTTTGGCTTCCAGCACGGCACGATCTCGGCTAGTAGCGTGGGCATGGCCGACTCTTCCTCTCCCCAGCCTTCATTGCAGCAGACCCTCGGACCCTGGCAGATCATGTTTTATGGTCTGGGGTCCATGCTGGGGGCGGGGATCTATGCGCTGATCGGCAAGGCGGCGGCGGGGCTGGGGAATGCGATGTGGCTGGCCTTCATCATGGCGATGGTGGGAGCGCTGCTGACGGGCCTGACGTATGCGTGTGTGGGCGGGAGGTATGCGAAGGCGGGCGGTGCTGCGTATGTGACGCAGCGCGGGCTGGGCAAGCCGCTGCTGAGCTACATCATCGGCATCGCGGTGATGATGAGCGGGCTCACGAGCATGGCCACCGGGGCGCAGGCGATCATCGGTCAAATCAAAGAACTGATGGGCTGGCAGCTGGCGGACATGACGGTGAAGCTGTGTGCCATCGGGGTGGTGGGCATGGTGGGCTGTGTGATCTACCGGGGGCTGAAAGAGAGCATGTGGCTGAACATTTTGTGCACGGTGATCGAGGCCAGCGGGCTGATTTTCATCATCATCATCGGCGTGCGCTACTGGGGCGGGGTGAACTACCTGGAATCTCCGGGGGACACGGCGGCAGGTGGTGCGGGCTCAGGCATCACGATGGCGCTGATCATGCAGGGGGCGGTGCTGACGTTTTATTCATTCATCGGTTTTGAGGATATTTTGAATGTGAGCGAGGAGGTGAAAAACCCGGGGCGCAATGTGCCTCTGGGACTGATCGGCGCGATGGTGCTGGCCACGATGATCTATCTGGCGGTGGCGATCACGGCGGTGTCCGTGGTGCCCTGGCAGCAGCTGGCGAAGAGTGATGCGCCGCTGATGGAAGTGGCCCGGCGTGCTGCGCCATGGTTTACCGGGATCAAGCCGGTGTATGCCTTCATCACGATCTTTGCGATCGGCAACACGGCGCTGCTGAACTACTTGATGGGATCGCGGCTGCTGTATGGGATGAGCCGCCAGGGGCTGCTGCCTGCGGTGCTGGGCAGTCTGCACCCCACGCGGCACTCGCCGCATGTGGCGGTGTTTGTGCTGTTTGGCATCGTGTCGGTGCTGATTCTTAGCGGAGGGGTGAAGCAGCTGGCGGAATCCACGGTGCTGCTGCTGCTGATTGTTTTCACGGTGGTGAACATCTCGCTGATCATTCTGAAGCGGCGGTCCGATGAGCCGAAGGGGGGCTTTGAGCCTCCGGCGTTTGTGCCGGTGCTAGGCGCGCTGGTGTGTGCCTCGCTGATCGTGGTGCGGGTGCAGAGTGGCATCACCAGCACGGATGCCGCGCAGCGCACGGCGCCGCTGATCGCGGGAGCGGTGGTGCTGATTAGCGTGGTGCTTTACTTTATGCTCAAGCCGAAGAATCCGGTGGCGCAGGAAGATTGAACACAGGCGGTTTAGGCCTTATGGAACCCGTCCCATGAGCCAGACCGCCAATCTCCACATCGCCTCCAACATTCCGCTGCCCGCTCCGCGCGGGATGATGAGCGAGATCGCGCCGACGGAGGCGCAGACCTCTTTCGTGGCTCGCTCACGTCAGGAGATTCGGGACATCTTGTTTGGCAATGATGAGCGATTTCTCGTCATTCTTGGACCGTGTTCGATTCATGATCCCGAGGCCGGGATGGAGTATGCACGGAAGCTGGCGGCGCTGGCGACAGAACTGAAGGACAGGCTGTGCATCGTGATGCGTGTGTATTTTGAAAAACCGCGCACCACGGTGGGGTGGAAGGGGCTGATCATGGATCCGCATCTGGACGGGAGCTGCGACATCCCGGCAGGACTGCGGCTGGCGCGGAAGATCCTGCGTGATGTGCTGGACCTCGGCCTGCCAACGGCGACGGAGCTGCTGGACCCCATCACACCGCAGTACATCGCGGATCTGATCAGCTGGAGCGCGATCGGTGCGCGGACGACGGAGTCGCAGACGCACCGGCAGATGGCGTCGGGTTTGTCGATGCCGCTCGGGTTTAAGAACGGGACGTTTGGACACATCGCGCCTGCGATCAATGCGATCAAGGCGGCGATGCAGCCGCAGACTTTCCTGGGTGTGAGCGAGGATGGCGTGGCGTCTGCAGTGACGACGAGCGGGAATCCGGACTGCCACATCATCCTGCGTGGTGGCGAGAGCGGCCCGAACTACGGAGCGGATAATGTGATGGAGACCATCGACGGACTGGAGGGTGCGAAGCTGAAGCCTGCGATCATGATCGATGCGAGCCACGGCAACTGCGCGAAAGACCACCGGCGGATGCCGGATGTGTTTCGTGAGATCGTGCGTCAGCGTGCGGCAGGGCAGAAGGCGATCATCGGCGCGATGCTGGAGAGCAATCTGGTGGGCGGCAGCCAGAAGTTTCCGCAGCCGCTGGACAAGCTGGTTCGCGGGCAGTCGATTACAGATGCGTGCATTGACTGGGAGACGACGGACGCGCTGCTGCGCGAGGCGCATGCGGCTTTGAAATGACGCCTGCCGAATAAAGGTCGTCCTTCTTTATTCGGGAGTACATCGGGGTATGGTCCGGACATGGACGGCCATACCCTCACGCTCTCAAACGGCAGGAAGCTTGGCTATGCCGAGTACGGTGATCCGGCGGGAGTGCCGATGTTTTATTTCCATGGCTGGCCGGGCTCGCGGCTGCAGGGTGAGATGCTGGATGAAGCGGGCAAGAAGTTTGGCCTGCGTGTGGTGTCGCCGGACCGACCGGGCATCGGGCTTTCGGATTTTCAGCCGGGGCGCAGGCTGCTGGACTGGCCTGAGGACATGCGTGAGCTGGCGGCGCATCTGGGGTGGGAAAAGTTTCATGTGCTGGGTGTGTCTGGAGGTGGGCCGTATGTGCTGGCCTGTGCGCATGCGATGCCGGAGCGGCTGCTGAGCGCGGGTGTGGTCTGCGGAGCGCCGCCACTGAGAGAGGTGGGGACGAAGGATCTACTGTGGGCCTACAGGCTGGCGCTGTGGGCGCAGGACCGGGTGCCGTGGTTTCTAGGGGCGGGGCTGGCGGTGGCGGCGCAGTTTATGCGGCTGCCTGCGGCCTCGCCGATCGTGGCGGCGCAGGTGTGCAAGATGTGCGAGCGAGATCAGCAGGCGTTTGCGCGGCCGGATCTCTACCGCATCCTGACCACGAGCGGGCGTGTGGGAGTGACATCGCCGGTGCATGCAGTGAGGCTGGATGGTAACATCTATTCGAGCGACTGGGGGATTGATCTCGGCAGCGTGAGCTTTCCCATGCGCTACTGGCATGGCGGGCGGGACAGCAACATCCCGGTGTCGATGGTGGAGCGCTTTGTGAAGAAGATCCCGAATGCCACGCTGAAAGTGTGGGAAGAGGACGGGCACTACTCGCTGCCGTTTCTGGGGACGGAGGCGATTGTGGAGGAACTGCTTAGCGGGGCGCGCTGAGGCTGTGAAATAGCCCTAGTCTCTTTTTGCGGTTGCAGAAGGTACTCGCGGGCAGGATTGCCCGCACTACTTTGTGGCATGGACGACCTGGAAGCACGGATGCGCGCCGATTTTGAGGAGATCGGGCGGACATTCATGCCGTTTGGCAAATACGGACCGCAGCATTTTCCGCCCAACGGGGTGCCAATCTATGACATCCCGGCGGAGTATCTGGGGTGGTTTGCGAACAAGGCGGGGTTTCCGAAAGGGCGCCTGGGGTTGCTGCTGCAAATGGTGCACCAGATGAAGGCGGATGGGTCCGATGTGGTGTTTGACGTGTTTCGGAAGAAGCGCGGACGCACGGATCTTAAGCCGGTGAAGCAGAAGACGTGGAAGTTTGAGGAGTGATACCACAGGCGATTCAAAACGGGTCTTTTTCCAAGCTGATCAAGCCGTCTTGAAGAAGCGACTGATCCTGTGGACTCGAGGCGGGAAGGGAGTCACGGCGAGGCGGAATGGCGGAGAGACGCTGCTGGAGAGCGCGGCGTGCAAAGAAGGCGATGGGTTTGCTTCCCGCTCGCGTCCGTCCATACCCAGGGTCTGCCTCGCTGAGGCTCGGCTGACCCTTGGGCTTAACTACGCAACCCCTTTGGGGTTGGTGCGAAGCGGGGCAAAGTGACGAAAAGAGAACAGACCTGTTTTCAAGAGATCGTGGTATTACATTGCCCGACGGCGGAGCGGCCCCATTGGCTGCGATGGTCGCTTGCCTGTTATTTTCCAATAGCAGGCGGCGCTTCCTCCTTGCCACTGGGGCCGCTGCGCTCGCCGGTTCAACCGGACATTCTTTTCGAGAACAGGTCTATGCCTGTGCCGAGGGTTGCGGGTGTTTGCCACACGCTGATGGGCGGGCGGGCTGTCGCCACACCCATCCCACGAACGGCGTTACGCGCGGATGGGCGGGCCGTACCAGACGTAGCACATCAGGTAAACGATGATGCCGGTGACTGAGACGTAGAGCCAGACGGGAACGGTCCATTTAGCCATGCGCTTGTGCTTGTCGAAGCGGCTCTTCAGACCGGGGATGACGGTCATGATGATGAGCGGGAGGCTGAGGACGGCCAGAGGGATGTGGGTGAAGAGGACAGTGAAGTAGATGGGGCGGGAGAGGCCGGTGCCGGCGAACTTCACGTGGCCTGCGTGGAAGTGGTAATAGAGGTAACAGCCGAGGAAGGCGGTGGAGAACAACAGGGCGATGACCATGCTGACGATGTGGGGCTTGCGGTGGCCGAGCTTGATCATCGTCAGGCCGAGGATGATGTGCAGCAGGGCACAGCCATTGAAGATGGTGTAAAGCTTGGGGAGTTCGGTGACGTCCATGAGTCAGATCAGTTGGCGAGGGGCTTGTAGGGATTCTTTTTCTGCTCTGCGAGCAGGTAGCGCAGATCCTTGCGCAGCTTTTCGTCCCAGAATTTGGCGAACTCGGGGTCGGCATTGAGGATGTCTGCGAGGCTGCGCACGTGACCGAGTTGATCGATGAGGGCCACGCGGAGGTCGTGGATGTACTTGTCATCCGGGGAGAGGCGGTCGGCCTCGGGCATGTCCTGCACAGGGCGGAACTGTACCTGGCTGGTCATGAACTTGCGGACGGCGTCTTTCTCGCCGTTGACGAACCACCAGTTGGCGTCGTCCTTGATGTCGAGACCGCGGGCGAATTTCTGCATCATCTCCGGCGTGTCGTCGGCATCGAGGGTGAAGCTGATGAAGTGAACGCCGGGCTCGTTGGCGAATTCCGACTGCAGCTTCTTGAGCTTGGCGATGACGGCGGCGCAGCCACGGGGGCAGCGGGTGAAGACCCAGGAGATGATGAGGACCTTGCCCTTGAGATCTGCGAGATGTACTTTTTTGCCGCTGCGCTCTGTCAGCTCCAGATCTTTTTCCAACCGGCCGAGAATGGCGGGGCGGTTTGTATCATTGTCGATACGGGAGCGGTAGATGAGGTAGTTGTAGAAGACGACGAGGCCGAGCGTGGCGATGATGATGGGCACCCAGATGGTCCAGGGGCTGAGCTTGGCGGGAGCGGGCGCGGGGGATTCGTTCATGGCGGGGGTGGTTATGCCCTTTTCCAGGCGAGAATGGATACGGTCAGAATGGCCGGGAGATACATCAGCGTGCAGAAGAAGAGCTTGCGGGCCGTGGGCCGCTCGGGCTGGCGGTTGAAGCGCACGGCCAGAAGGCAGAGCCAGCCGCTGAGCAGCAGAGCAGGAGGGAGGAACCACCAAGGATAGGCCACGCCGGCATAGACGGGGTAGAACATCAGGAGCACGGCGCTGACGGCATAAGCCAGAGCGTGCTGCGAGGTGCGCTCGCCCATTTCATCGTCGTTGGCCAGCATGACGAAGCCGCCTTTGCGGTATTCGTCGCGGTACATCCAGTTGATGGCCAGGAAGTGAGGGAGCTGCCAGAGGAAGAGCAGGAGGAAGAGGTAGATGGCACCCGGCTCGATCATGAGCTCCCAACGGAAGTGTGGAAGGGAACCCGCAGGCAGGGGACCTGCTGCGCCGGCCCAGCCGATGAGGGGTGGCAAGGCACCTGAGACTGCGCCCACGAGGGTGTTGGTGGCGCTCTGGCGCTTGAGCGGGGTGTAGATGAAGAGGTAAACGGCCAGCGTCATGGCGGTGAGCGCGGCGGCCTCCATGTTTACACGGATGGTCAGGTGGATGAGCGCCCAGGCGCTGAGCAGCCAGCCGATACCGAAGGCGGCCGAGGGGCTGACGCGCCCGGAGGGCAGGGGGCGGTCTGCCGTGCGCTGCATGCGGGAGTCGGGCTCGATCTCCATGAGCTGGTTGAACACCGCCGCACCGAAGGCCGCCAGCGTGCTGCCGACGATGGTGTGGAAGAGCAGCCAGAAGTCGAAGCCTTTCGGTGCACGGAGCCAGAACCCCACCAGCGTGGTGACGATGACGAGCGCGCTGAGGCGGAATTTCGTCAGGGTCAGGAGGTCGCGGGTGGTCATGGTGGTCAGCGGAAGAATTTTTTCGCCTTCTCAAAGAAGCTTTCCTCCATAGGGGAGGTCTGCTCGCCGAGGGATTTGGCAAAATCTTCGAGCTTTTCACGCTGTTCAGCGTTGAGCTTGGTGGGGACGGCGATCTGCACGTGGACGTAGAGGTCTCCGTGGCGGTCTTCGCCGAGGATTTTCATGCCCTTGCTGCGGAGGCGGAAGGTGGTGCCGTTCTGGGTGCCGGAGGGCACTTTGACGGAGGCCTTGCCCTCCATGGTGGGCACGGTGATCTCGCCACCGAGGGCGGCGACGCCGAAGGAAAGCGGGATGTCACAGTGGAGGTCATTGCCCTCACGCTCGAAGATCTCGTGCGGCTTGATCTGGATGGCGATGTAGAGGTCGCCAGCAGGGCCGTTTTTGACGCCGAGGTCGCCATTGCCAGTGGAGCGGAGGCGGGAGCCGTCCTCAATGCCAGCAGGCACCTTGACGCGGACCTTGGTGCGCTCCTTGGAGCGGCCGGTGCCGTGGCAGTTGCGGCAGGGGTCGCTGATGACTTCGCCGCTGCCGCTGCAGTCCGGGCATGTCTGCTGGATCTGGAAGAAACCGCGTGAGCTGATGACCTGACCCACGCCGCCGCAGGTGCGGCAGGTCTTTTTGCCGCCACCGCCGCTGGCGGAGCCGGAACCGGAGCAGGTTTTGCAGGAGGCGCTGCGCTCGTACTCGATCTCGCGCTCCATGCCGTGGGCGGCTTCCTCGAGGGTGATCTCCATGCCATAGCGGAGGTCGCTGCCACGCTGGGGGCCATCGCGACGACGGCCACCGCCACCACCACCGCCGAAGAACTGCTCAAAGATGCCACCACCGCCGCCGCTGAAGACTTCGCGGAAGATGTCGAAGGGATCGTGGAAGCCACCGCCGCCGCCGCCGGCACCCGGGCCACCCATGCCACCGGCGAAGGCGGCGTGGCCGTAGCGGTCGTAGGCGGCGCGCTTCTGCTCGTCGCTGAGCACGTCGTAAGCCTCTCCCACTTCCTTGAACTTGGCCTCGGCGGTCTTGTCGTCCGGGTTTTTGTCGGGGTGATATTTCACCGCGAGCTTGCGGTAGGCTTTTTTCAGCTCATCCGCGGGGACGTCTCGGGAGACGCCAAGGACTTCGTAGTAATCGCGTTTGTCGGCCATAACAGGGTAGAGAGGAGGTTACGCCTGAGCAGGGCCACTGGAAACGATGACGCTGGCTGCACGAAGGAGGCGGTCCTTGAGCTTGTAGCCACGGCGCGTGACACGGATGATGGTGCCTTCAGCGGCCTGTGCGCTGGCTTCCTGAGCCACAGCCTCGTGGAGATTGGGGTCAAAGGCTTTGCCCAGGGCCTCAATTTCCTGGACGCCGCTGTCGCGCAGGAAGTCCTGGAGCTGGCGGTTCACCATGTTCATGCCCATGAAGATCATGGATTTTTCGGATTCCACGCGTGCGGCTTCCAGGCCCATGTCGAAATTGTCGAGGATGGGGAAGAGGGCGCGGAGGAGCTCGCCATTGGCGTAGGCGCGGGTTTCCTGGGCCTCGCGGGCGGAGCGTTTGCGGAAGTTGTCCAGCTCAGCCTGGCTGCGGTAGGCCATGTCTTTCCAGCGTTCCACCTCCTGTGTCAGGGCGGTGACGGGGTCAAGCGGCGCGGCCTCCTGCGCAGATGCGGCGGCATCGGCAGCGGGGATTTCGTCAACAGGGGCTTGCTGGGTCGTTTCGGGACTCGGCTCGGTCATAAGGGTATCGCGGTTTTTTGGGGGGCCGCGACTATGCCGTCTTCTGGATGGCAATCAAGGTGATGTCGTCGTGGGAGCGGCGTCCTTTCAAAAAGTGCTCCAAATCCAAGATGATGCCGCCGATGACCGCCTTGGGGCCGTGGGGGGCGTGTTTGGCCAGTTCCTCCTCGACGCGCTCCTCTCCAAACTCGATGCCCTTGGGGTCCATGGCCTCGTTGACACCGTCGGTGTAAAGCAGGAGGCAGTCTCCGGGTTCCATGTCGAAGGAGGCGTCCTTGGTCACGCGCTCGAAGACGGAGCCTTTGTCGATGCCGACGCCCAGTCCTGGGGGGTGGATGGACTCGACCTTGCCGGTGGCCTTGCGCCAGAGCAGGGCGGCATTGTGGCCGGCGCGGGAGAGGGTGAGCTTTGAGCCGTCCTCCTCGATGACGACGTAGGACATGGTGATGAACATGTCCTCGCGGATGTCGGGGGCGATCTGGCGGTTCACGGCGGCGAGGACGTTGCTGGGTGAGGGGGAACCCTGGGACTTGGCGCGCATGAGGGTGCGGCACATGACGGTGATCATGGCGGCGCCGAGGCCCTTGCCCGAAACATCAGCGATGACCGCGCCGAAGCGGCCGTCGGGCAGGTAAAGGTAGTCAAAGTAGTCGCCGCTGAGTGTACGTGCCGGGATGTTTCGTCCGGCGATGGTGAAGCCCGGCACCTGAGGGTCGGCATCTGGCAGGAGCACCTTCTGGATCTGGCTGGCGTTCTGGAGCTCCTGCTGATCCATGCGGTTTTTTGCCGCCTCCTGATGAGACATGGCATTGGCCAGGGCGAAGGCGGACTGCTCGATGAGGGAATTGAAAACTTCGAAGTCGTTGGCGTTGTAGCTACGGCCATCCTTGGGCGAGGTGACGGCCAGAATGCCGAGCCTGCGGGAGCCAAAGCTCAGCGGGCCGATCATGGCGGTGACTTCCCTCTGTGCAGACACCAGGTGCTCTCCAAGACGCTGCTCGGTGCCGAGGTCTGACAAGAGCTCCGTTTTCTGCTGGATGAAGATGCTGCCGAGCAGGCCGCTCTTTACCGTTTCGGCATGCATGCGAAGGGTGCTGAGCAGGGTGGCGGGGTTTTCTTTCATCTGCAGCCGGACACGCTCTGGCAGGGAGATGAGCGGGGCGCAGAAGTCGGAGTAGTGGCGGGGGACGAGCTGCTGGGAGGCTTCGTCATAAAGGTAGAGTGCGCCGCCGGTGCTCTGGGTCACGCGAATGGCCCCCTCCACGATGAGGCGGTACATGGAGGCCTGCTGGTCGTCCCGCCAGATGGCCTCTCCGAGATCATGCAGGTAGTGGAACATGCGGCGCTCTTCGGCGACGATGGCCTCCTCCTCGGCGCGCAGCTCCGCGATGGCGTGCTTCTGCTGCCGGGCAATCTGCGCCAGCATCACCAGTCCCGCCGTCATCAGCAGCACGATCAGGACAAGTAAAGCTGTGGTCATGGCTTGATAAGGCGGCCCGGCTCATTCCGGGGAAGCGCCTAGGCGGATGCCGCGGCGGAGGTTCCAGCTTCCAGCTCCTTTTCCAAAAACTCGATCACATCGTGGAAGCGGCTTTCGTTGGCATCGCTGACATCCGCCAGAGCCTGGTGGGCTGAGAGCACGTGCTGAGTCTGCACCTCTTTGCAGTCGGCGTTGGATTCATTGCACTGCTGGAGTGCGGAGGAAACTTTTTTGCGCTCTGATTCCCACAGGGTGCCTTCACGGTCGAGGTCGAGGATGTGATCCAGGCCGAGGCTGGTGAGGAGCTGGAGGTTGCGCTGGTTGGCATTGACGACGCTGAGGGAGCCGCCGCCGGTCTCACGCAGGCTGAGGGCTGCGCCTGTGAGCATGCCGAGGAAGGTGGAGTCCATCATGGGGCAGCGTTCCAGATCGACGACGAGATTTTTCATGCCCTGTGCGACCACGCGCTGGAGGGCTTTTTTGGCCTGCAGGCTGTTTTGGAAGGTGCCCCTGCCATCCACTCTCATCCAAAATACACGTCCGATGGTGCCTACAAGTATATGAGTGGGAGGAGTCATGCGTGCGGGGGTTAGTTCCAGAGCGCGGATTGCTGGCTGACCAGCTCTTCCTTGCCTCGCAGGACGCTGACGCGCCAAGCGATTACGCGGCCACTGTTTTGATATTCTGGGCCGACCACCTGGAATTTGGAAACGTTGCTGCGATGGATGTCATCCACGACCTGCTCCTGCACACGCTTGCTGAGGCCTGACTTGGCCTGCTGATATTCGAAGCGAATGGTCACCGGGCCGGTGCGGTCATCCGCCTTCCAGAAGAAAGCGTAGTAGTGGCCGAAGCGGTCCACGATCTCCTTCTTGGTCACGGCGCCGTAAATGAAATGCTGGCGCTCAAAGAGGATCGTCTGGTTGGTCGTCTGCGGTGTGAAGAAAGGCATCAGGTGGTAGTACTTCACCTTGGTGATCTTTCCTCCGGGGCCTTCGACGGCGCTGGAACAAGCAGAAAGCGCAAAGGCCAAGATGGCAAGGCATCCAAGGCGGAGGCAGAAGGCGCGTTTCTCTTGTGTCATGTGGAGTGGGAATATTAGTTCTGGACGCTTGATGTCAACGTTCCCCTTCGATTCTTCATCATGCCAGCACAGAATTCACAAAAGTGAGACGGGATCGACATCCCAGGTGACGATGACGTCAGCTGGCAGGGAGGTGGATTGGAGAACCTGCTGAATGTGGCGGCAGAGGGGGCGAATTTTTGGCGTACGCAACAGAAGCTGAAAGCGATACTGGCCATGCGCCTTGGCCATGGCACAGGGGGCGGGCTCTCCCATGAGCACCTCTTCAGAGAGACCTTCGAGCAGTCTGCGGTGCAGGGTTTTCAGGGCAAATTCGGCCATGGCCTGATGTTTTCCCCGACTGGCGAGGATGACAACGTGTGTATAGGGGGGGTAGTGAAACGCCCGCCGCTGCTCCAATTCCTGCTGGGCGAACCCTGCGAAATCATTGTGCCGGGAGAACTGTACGGCGGGACTGTGGGGTGCGTACGTCTGCACGACGACCTCTCCTTTGACCTCTCCGCGCCCGGCGCGGCCTGCCACCTGAACCAGCAGCTGGAGCGTGCGCTCTGCGGCGCGGAAGTCCGGCAGGTTCAGCGCCAGGTCGGCATTTAACACGCCGACGAGGGTGACATTGGGGAAGTCGAGCCCCTTTGCGATCATCTGAGTGCCGATGAGGAGATCGAGCTTCTGGGCACGGAAATCGCGGAGCAGATCGCGCAGCTGGTTTTTGCGCTGGATGGTGTCTGTGTCCACACGAGCGATGCGCGCGTGGGGGAAGACCTCGCGCACAGAGGTCTCGACGCGTTCGGTGCCGAAGCCGGAGAATTTCAGGCCGGGCTCCTCACAGAAGGGGCAGCGGGTGGGAGGCAACCGCCGTGAGCCGCAGACGTGGCAGACGAGGCGGTTTTCGTGCTTGTGCAGCGTCATGGGGATGCTGCAGTCCTGACACTGAACTGTCTCTCCGCAGGTGATGCATGAGAGTGAAGTATTGAAGCCGCGGCGGTTGAGGAAGAGGATGGTCTGCTCCTTTTTCTCCAGGCGTGCGGTGATGGCAGCGCGCAGTTTTTCGGAGAGGATGCCGGAGTTGATCACGCTCACGCCGGTGCCTTTGCGGCGCTCCATGCGCATGTCCACGATGCGGATGAGGGGCAGCGTGCGGCCGTCTGTGCGCTGCAGCATCTCGAGCAAATCGTATTTGCCGCTGGCGGCGTTTTCGAAGGATTCGAGGCTGGGTGTGGCGCTGCCGAGCAGGACCACGCATTTCTCGATGCTGCCACGCACCACGGCGACATCCCGCGCGTGGTAGCGGGGTGTTTCGTCCTGCTTGAAGGAGGGCTCGTGCTCCTCATCCACGATGATGATGCCCAGCCGCTCCAGCGGAGCGAAGATGGCGCTGCGTGCGCCGATCACGATGTCTGCGCGGTCTTCGTGGATCTTGAACCATTCGTCGTGGCGCTCGCCATCGCTCAGATGGCTGTGGAGGACGGCGATGCGGTCGCTGCGGTCAGAAAAGCGCGCCTTGAAGCGCTCGATGGTCTGAGGGGTGAGGGCGATCTCCGGCACCAGAACGAGGGCCGTGCCGCCGCGCTCCAGCACACGGGCGATGGCCTGCAGATAGACTTCCGTTTTGCCGCTGCCGGTGATGCCGTGGAGAAGGATGGGTTTTGAGGGCTGATCTGAGTCGATGGCAGCCGAGATGCGATCATAGGCGACCTGCTGCTCTGCCGTGAGTGTGAGCGGCTGGCTGGGGAGGAAGACCTCCTCCTGAAAGGGATCGCGCTCCACGCGCACCTCGCTACGGGTGATCCAGCCGGCCTTGATGAGGGGCTTGAGGATGGAGGCTGCACGCGGGAGATCCCGGCGGATCTGGCTCAGGGTGGCTTCTCCCTTGCTGGCCCGCAGGATCTCAAGAACGCGCGCCTGCATAGGGGCCTTGCTCATGAGCTTTTCCATCTCGGCGGGGGAGGGATCGCGGAGGAGCTTGAGATGGCTGTCCATCACAAAGCTGCCGGGTTTGTCCCGCACGGCCTGGGGCAGCATGGTGCGCAGCACGGTGTGCACGGAGACGAGGTAGTAGTCGGCGATCCAGCGTGCGAGGCGGAGCAGGGCGGGGGTGAACATGGGCCGCCGGGCCACGATGGCGGAGATTTCCTTGAGCCGGCCGCGATGGGAGGACTCTGTGAGCAGCTCCAGAACCACGGCGACCATCTGGCGGTTTTGCAGCGGCACCTTGACGCGGGAACCCACGACCACGCCGTCTGCCAGAGCAGCGGGGATGGCGTAGTCCAGCTCCATGGCAGCGGCACCCTCCAGCTGCACGCGGGCGATGCGTGTGGCCTGCGGCTGAGGAGTGGCCGGCGCAGCCGCAGGCAGGCCAAACAGATCGCTCTGTCCGGGGGCTGGGGCGTTGGTCGGCTGGGGGGTGGGCATGCGCTGCATCCTAGCCTTCGTGAATCGCAGGCCAAATACGATTCTTCTTTTGAGAAACAAACCTGCCCGTGCGATGGTTTGAATTCAGCAGCACGGAACGCAACGGCATGTGGCATTTTTTGACAGAGCACTGGCGAGACGGCGTGGAGATACTCATCCTCGCCGCGCTGGCGTATCATGGCTATTTGTTCTTCCGAGCCACGCGTGGTGCGCGCATCCTCACGGGCCTGCTGGTGCTGCTGCTGAGCCTGGCGCTCATCTCCCTGCTGCTGGAGCTGTCTGTGATCAGCAGCCTGCTGCAGCGCTTTTCCGTCTTCCTGGCCATCGCGCTGGTGATCATTTTCCAGCCGGAGCTGCGCCGTGTGCTGGCGGAGCTGGGGAGCAGCCGCATTTTTTCCTTCAACCGCCCGGACCCCGAGGCGCTGGATGTGCTGATGGAGGCCATGCAGCAGCTCTCCTCCCGCCGCTGCGGAGCGTTGTTTGCGCTGAAGCGTGGAATCGATCTGCAGCCCTACGTTGAATCCGGTGTGGAGCTGGATGCGGTCATTTCCCCGGAGCTGATCACCACCATCTTCCACCCCAAGACGGCGCTGCATGACGGTGGGGCCATCATTGACCAGGGGCGCATTTCCGCCGCAGGCTGTGTGTTTCCGGTGAGCCAGCGTGAGATCCAGGACCGGGCCATCGGGCTGCGTCATCGTGCGGGCATGGGCATCTCAGAGGAGACGGATGCCATCGCGCTGGTGGTTTCGGAGGAGACGGGGGCGCTTTCTCTGTGCTTCCAAGGAAAGCTGGAGCACGATCTGGAGCCCGATGAGCTGCGCGGGCGGATCAATGAAATTCTCTCGGATGGCGGTGCAGGCGCCCATCCAGAGTCAGCCACGGAGGGCGGTCATGAACTGGGGGCACCAACTTAAAGAACTCATCACCCGCAACTGGCGGGAAAAGATCATCTCCCTGGTGCTGGCGTTTTTGTTCTGGTTCATGATCAAGGCGCAGGACGCCCGGCAGGCGCTGCCGTACACGATGCCGCCGCCGCGGATACCGCAGCCCACGACCATCGCGCCGCCGCAGCTCACGCCGGTGATCCCTCCTCCGACACAGGTGCCGCCGCAGCTGGAGCCCACGCTGCCGCCAGCCAGCGCCGCCACCCCAGAGGCCAAGTCCGGGGAGGCCATCAAGGGCGCCGCCGGGCTTTGACACTCAGGGAGTCCTGAGCTAGAAGCGCCGTCCTATGTCTGAAAAGCGTCAGTTCTTCGGCACCGACGGCGTTCGTGCCGTGGCCAACCGTCATCCCATGACCCCCGAGTTTGTCATGCGCCTCGCGCAGGCCGCAGCCGTCGTGCTGGGCGGCAAACCGGAGGGCGGCGAACGTCCGAAAGCCGTGCTGGGCCGTGACACACGCGCCTCCGGGGAGATGCTGGAGTCGGCGATAGCCGCCGGGCTGAACTCCGCCGGTGTGGACGTGATTCTGGCAGGGCAGCTGCCGACGCCTGCGGTGGCGATGCTGAGCGCGCAGCTGGGGGCTAATTTCGGCGTGGTCGTTTCCGCGTCTCACAACCCTTTCACCGACAACGGCGTCAAATTCGTGCACGGCGACGGGCACAAGCTCAATGACAAGACGGAATCCGCGATCGAGCGGCTGGTTCTGGGTACGGAAGACACGCCGCGTCCGGAAGGGCGGGGCATCGGCCGAATCACGAAGCTGGCAGACGGTGTGGACCGCTATGTGGCACATGCGATCGCCTCGATGGGCGGTGTGCGCCTGGATGGCATGCGCGTGGCGCTGGACAACGCGCACGGCGCCTCCTCTTTCACCAGCGCGCTGGCGCTGGAGCAGCTGGGCGCTGATGTGCAGGTCTTTCACTCCGAGCCGGACGGTTTCAACATCAACGAGGAGTGCGGCTGCACGCACTCCGAGGAGATCGAGCGCATCGTGCGCCAGTGCCAGGCGGAGGCAGGAATCGCCCATGATGGCGACGCTGACCGCGGGGCGCTGTGTGACGAGCTGGCCATCGCGCTGGATGGTGACGAACTCATGGCCATAGCAGCCGAGTCCATGCTGCGCAAAGGCACGCTGAAGCAGAACACGCTGGCGGTGACGGTGATGAGCAACTACGGCCTGGATGATCTCGTGTCCCGCCTGGGCGGCCGCGTGATCCGCACGGGGGTGGGTGACCGCTATGTGCTCGAAGAGATGCGCGCGCGTGGGTTGAACTTTGGCGGCGAGCAGAGCGGGCACATCATCTTTGGCGACTGGGCCACGACTGGCGATGGTCTGATCTCGGGCCTGCAGGTGCTGCGCATCATGAAGGAAACGGGCGAGCCGCTGAGCGAGCTGCGCAAGTGCCTGAAAAAATTCCCACAGTGCGCGCGCAACCTGCGTGTGCGCTCCAAGCCGCCGGTGGATCAGCTGGTGGAAGCGCAGAAGATCATCAAGGAGACGGAGAAGAAACTGGGCGACTACGGCCGCGTGCTGCTGCGCTACTCGGGCACCGAGTCGCTGATCCGCCTGCTGGTGGAAGGCCGTGATGTGGAATATCTCGAAGCGCAGGCGGACAAGATCGCTTCGGCGGTGCTGGCGCAGATTGGATAAACCTTTTCTGCGATGAAGAGCCACTTTCATTCGGCATTGGCCCTTGGCGCCTGCATCATCATCGGGTGCGGTGTTGTCACCGTGGGTTTTGCCAGAGAGTCAGGCCAGATCGTGGCATTCTTCGCCATCGCCTTTGGCGGCTGGCTGCTCAAGCAGGCAATGGAGAGCGCGAACAAGGAATGAGCGTGAGCCATTATTTCATCACCGGAACTGATACGGACGCAGGCAAGACCTACGTCACCTGCCTGCTGCTGGAGGCGCTGAAGCGCGAAGGCAAACGGGTGACGGGCTTCAAGCCGTTTGTCTGTGGTCAGCGCGATGATGCGATCCATCTGGCGAATGCCGGCAGCGGCAGTCTGACGGTGGACGAAGTGAATCCGGTGTGGTTCAAGGTGCCTGCGGCCCCGTATGCGGCGGCACTGATGGAGAACCGGAGGTTTGAGCTGAACGAGGTCATCGAGCGGTTTCAAGAGATCGCGCAGCGGCATGAGCATGTGCTGGTGGAGGGTGCGGGAGGCTGGGAGGTGCCGCTGAATGATTTTTCCACCATGGCGGACTTTGCGCAGCGGCTGGCGCTGCCGGTGATCGTGGTGGTGAACAACAAGCTGGGCTGCCTGAACCACACGATCCTCACCGTGCGCAACATCCAGGCTCGTGGGATGACCTGTGCCGGGGTCATCCTGAACTATGTGCAGGAGGAACGCGACGCGGCGAGCATCAGCAACCGCATGGTGCTGGAGCATTTTCTGGACGTGCCGGTGCTGGCAGAGGTGATGCACGGGGAGACAGAGATCGAGTGGCCGCTGTAAGCGCGGGCTTTTAGAGATCTGTCTTTGCAGGGGCTTTGCAGAGAGTGCGTCTGGCGACAGCCACAACGAGAAGGCCGACCAAAACCCCCAGAGCCATGGAGGGTGGGATGTCGCTGGGCCAGTGGGCACCGCAGTAGATGCGAGAGTACGCCACAGCCGCCGCCAGCAGGTACGCGATGATGCCTGCACCGCGATAAAAGGAGGCGATGACGGTGGCCACGGCGAAGAGATTGACGGTGTGGCTGGAGGGGAAGGACTTGCCGCGGGTGGCGCCGTTGGGCTCGCTGGGTTTGACCACGGGAGGCTGGAAGAGGCGCATGAAGGCGGGGGAGCCGTGGCCGAGATCGCGGATGATGACATCGGCCCTGGCATCGCGAGGGCGTACGCGGCCGACGGTTTTTTTGAGGGTGTTGGAGATCACGCCATCTCCGAGGCCGATGGCGATGCCTGCGCACAGCAGCATGATGCGCGCCCGCCTGCCGCCGCGCCATGCTGTGAGGAGCACAGCCACGATGATGAGCGGCAGCCAGGCCTCGATGGCGGAGAGTGCGGGCATGAGCCAGTCCAGCGCCGGGTGGGACCAGGCGGAGTTGATCTGATGGAGCAGGCTGAGATCCCAGGCGGTCATTGCGGGCGGACAGGTTTCCAGCTTTTCAAATTGTGTCCGAGATAGACGGTGAACTCCATCACCTGTGTGCCCAGGGGGATACGAATGCTGCCGCGCTGCTCCAGCTTTTCAAAGGCATCGATAAAGACGGGATTTCTCAAGAGGGCCGGGGCTGGGCCGGGCTCCAGAATGAGGGCGTCTGAGCCGATGCGCTCCTCAGGTCCAGGCCAGATTTCGTACTGGGACTGCACGGTGCCGCTGGGCTCCCAGCGGTAAACACGCGGATGAGAGGGCATGTAGAAGGCCATTTCTGCGGCATTGTAGCGATGGCTCAGCGACATGACGAAGGTGTTCTTTTTGTCTGGCACCTGATCGAGAAACTTCTGCGCCTCGAGGCCTGCCTCTCTCCAGCCGCGAAGGCTGGCAAGGCGGTCGATGCCTTTCAAATCGGTGCTGAAGATGATGACGAGTGCGAGATGCACGATGAGCACGAGCGTGCCGCCCACGCGCAGCGACCAGCGCTCCCAGCCGGGATGAGGCCTGAAGGGAGACAGGCCGCGCAGCCAGACAGCCACGAGGATGAATGAGGGCACGAAGAAAACGGCGGGCCAGTTGGGATTGATGCGCTGGCGCAGTGCCAGCAGGGCAAAGCAGGCCAGCCCTGGAACGGCGGCCAGCGCGATGTAGGTGAGCTGGCGGGAGAGATCCTTGCGCAGCTTCGCCGCCGCCACCATGGCACCCACCATGGCAGCGAATGTGACCGGAGTGTAGATCAGGGCCTGAAGGCCCACGTTTTCCAAGGTGCGGCTGAGCCAGCCGAGGAAGTCCATTTTGGCGGCGTCAAAGTGGTGCTTGGTATGCTCCAGGGTGATCCAGCCGTGGCTTTGATTCCAGCGCAGCACGGGGATGATGAAGGCCATGCCGCAGAGGATGGTGAGCCACATGCGGGGATTGCGCAGCAAGGCGCGGTCTTCACGAGAGATGATGGCGAAGAAGATCATGAGGGCCGGGAAGACCAGCATCATCTGCTTGCTGAGGGTGCCGAGGCCGATGACCAGGGTGAGCGCGATCCAGCGGATGTTGCAGGAGGGTTTTTGCGCAGCGAGCCAGAAAAGCAGCAGGCCCAGCGTCCAGCAGAGGAGGAGTGGGGCGTCGATGGTGAGCAGGAGGTTCAGCCCGGCATTGGCGATGGTGAGCAGTACCAGCACGGCGGTGAGGAAAGCCGTGCGTGCGTCTGTGAGCAGCAGCGCGATGCGGTGGATGATGGCCAGCGTGAGCGTGCCGAGAAGCAGGGCTGAGAAGCGGATGCCCCATTCCTCATTGCCGGTGAGCCAGCCGATGACGCCCATCATCCAGCCGATCATGGGCGGCTTGCTGTAGTAGCACCAGTCTGGTCTGCGGCCCCAGTCCCAGTAGTAGGCCTCGTCCCCGGCGAGGTCGGCGCCATTCACAAAGAGCAGCATGACGCCGACACGCGCGATGAAAACGGCGGCCAGCAGCCACCAGAAGCGTTGGGTCCAGGTCGGGGAGTCAGTTGCGGGAGTCTCAGCCATGCAGGTGCACGATAGCGACGACTGCGGGAGGGGAAAAGGGAATCCGCCGGGGAGAGCTTGTTTCTTGACGATGAGTGAAGAGCTTGCGCCCTGCGGCTGCGCTGGCACCATGACTGCTCGAAATGACGGACCCCACGGCGCAAACAGAAATCGACTGGCTCTACAGCACGCAGCTCTTTGGCATCAAGCTGGGGCTGGAAAACGTGCAGCGTCTGCTGCGGGAACTGGGGCTGCCCATGGCGGGGCAGAAATTCATCCATGTGGCGGGGACGAACGGGAAGGGGTCCACCTGCGCCTTCATGCATTCGATTTTGAAGGCGGCCGGGATCAACGCAGGGCTTTTTACCTCGCCGCATCTGATTCATTTCGGGGAGCGGATTCGTGATGCGGAGCGGATGATCACTCCGGCGGAGATCGCGGCGGGGGTGAACCGGCTGCGTGAGCGTGTGGCGGGGTGGGAACTGCACCCGACGTTTTTTGAGCTGACGCTGGCGCTGGCGCTGGAGTGGTTTGCGCAACAGAGATGCCCGTGGGTGGTGCTGGAGACGGGACTGGGTGGAAGGCTGGATGCGACGAATGCGATCACGCCCGAGGTGAGTGTGATCACGCCCATCGGCTGGGACCACATGGACATGCTGGGGGACACGCTGGCGAAGATCGCTGCGGAAAAGGCGGGTATCATCAAGCCGGGAGTGCCGGTGGTGACGGTGAGGCAGGAGGCTGAGGCGCTGGAGGTGATCAAGCGCACTGCTGCTGAACGGGGTGCGGCTTTGACGGTGGTCGATGCGCCGTGGGATGGCGAGACAGGGCTGGCGGGGCCGCATCAGCGGTGGAATGCAGCTATGGCCGTGGCGGCGCTGCGTGCAGCTGGGTTTGAGCTTGAGGAGAAGGTGATCGCCCGTGGACTGCGCGAGGTGCAGTGGCCTGCGCGTTTTCAAAGGGTGGGGGGCTGCATTGTGGACGGGGCGCACAACATCGATGCGGCCCAGGTGCTGGCGCAGACGTGGCGGGAGCAGTTTCCGGGTGAGAAGGCGGAGATCATCTTTGGCGCGGTGGCTGGAAAGGATACTGCGGCGGTGCTGAGAGAGCTGGCGCCGATTGCTGGCTGCTGGCATTTCACGGGCTTTGAGTCGCCGAGGGCGCTGCCAGTGGAAACGCTGTGCGGGATCTGGGATGGGCTCGGGTTTGCCGCCCGACCTGTGACCAAGCATGAGGGCATAGCAGATGCTTTGCAGGCAATGAAGCCGGGGGCGCGAGTGCTGATCGCGGGCTCGCTTTATCTAGCTGGCGAGGCGCTGGCGCTGATGGAAGACAAGGCGGCTGCGTTTGAGAAGAGTGCGCAGTGAGGAGAGGTGTTATTCCTCTGCGGCCACGGCTTTGATCTTGTAGCCGTTTTCGTTTTTCTCCAGCTTCATGAGGCCGCGTTCTGCGGCTGCCTCCAGCAGCGCACTGAAGGTGCTGAAGCCGTAGAAGCGCTCGTCGAACTGCGGCTGACGGCGGCGGATGGCCTGCTTGACCGGGCCGGCCCAGACGGTGTCGCTGCCGCTGCGGCCAAGCATGGCCTCGACGGTCTCCACAACGAGCTGGATGGCTTTTTCAGGATCGCCTCCAGCTTTCTTCTCCTGAGCAGCCGGTTTGGCGGCGGCGGGGACAGGCTTGGCGCGGGCCAGGCGCTTGCGAGTTTTCTCCTCCTCGCGCACGAGGTCGTCGTAGAAGATGAACTCGTCGCAGTTGTCGATGAAGAGGCCGCTGGTGCTCTGCTTTACACCGACGCCGATGACGGTCTTGTTGTTCTCGCGGAGCTTGCTGACGAGAGGGGAGAAATCGGAGTCGCCGCTGACGATGGCAAAGGTGTCCACGTGGGGCTTGGTGTAGCAGAGATCGAGCGCGTCCACGACCATGCGGATGTCAGCGGAGTTCTTGCCACTCTGACGGACGTGGGGGATTTCGATAAGCTCGAATGAGGCCTCGTGCATTGCGGCCTTGAAGCTCTTGTAGCGGTCCCAGTCGCAGTAGGCTTTCTTGACGACAGTGCTGCCTTTGAGCAGAAGGCGGTCGAGGACCTTGCTCATGTCAAACTTGTCATACTGTGCATCCTTCACGCCGATGGCCAAGTTTTCAAAGTCGCAGAAAACGGCGATGGTGTGGGTGCGGTCTGGGTGGGCTGCCATGATGGGGCATGGTCCGTCCATGCAGGCGGATGGTCAACCGGTGTCTCGTCAACGGCCGCAGTATGTTGCGCAGAGGATTGACACTGGCTGTGCTTTTCCGCTTCGATGCGCAGATGGCTTTGAAATGGCAGTTTTTTCTTTGTGCAGCGGCAGGCATGGCGCTGCTGACCACGCTGGTGATGCATCTGGCGCTGGCGCCGTGGCGGCGGAGTGCGGGCTGCCACTGGACGGAGCGTGCGCGGCTGCTCTGGCCTGCGCGGCGGGTGTCTCTGGCGCTCGTGTTTGCCAGCAGTTTGTCGGGCGGCTTTTTGGGAGGTGTGGACCGCGCCAGCTGGCTGGTGAACGCCTATTCCGTGGCGGGGCTTGTGTGCGGCTTTCTGGCGGGCACGTTCTTTTTCACGCGCGCAATCGAGCCGCGCTACCGCTTCCTCACCTGGCTGAATGAGACGTTCTGGACGGCGCTGGTGCAGTTTGGCATCTACGGCATCCTGCTCGGGCTGATGTGGTCGATGCCGAACGTTGTCGGACCCGCTGAGTGGCTGCGCTTTGCCGTGGGGCTGGTGGGGGTGCTGGTCATCGCCACAGGGGTGTGGCTGCCGCTGCTGAGGCTTTTTCCGCACAAGCGCAAACCTGAGGAGGATCGGCTGGAGGCCATTGTGAAGGAAGTCGCCGCACAGACGGGGCTGACACCGCGGTGGACTTTTTTCAGCAAGTCGCCCAAGGCCTTTGCCGGTGCGCTGGTGCATCTGCGCAGTCTGGTGCTGACCTCCCGCCTGATGGAGATCCTGAATGATGAGGAGCTGCGTGCTGTGCTGCACCATGAGGTGGCGCATCTGCGAGAGGGGTTTGGGGTGAAGCTCTCGCGCCTGCTGCCCATCGTGGGCATTTCCGCCCTGGCTTTCATGAATCCTGTGGAGCATCTCCATGGCCTGAATGGCATTGTGCTGCTGTTTCTCTGCCCCGTGCTGTGTGCACGTCTTGCACGAGCGATCGCGCGGCGGATGGAGCATCGTGCGGATGATGCCGCCATCCAGGGGGCTGATCCGGTGCAGTATGCGCGTGCGCTGGAAAAGCTTTACGAGGCCAACCAGATGCCCGCCGTGATGCGAAGCAACAGCATGGCGCACCCGCATCTCTATGACCGTATGCTCGCCGCCGGGGTGACGCCTGACTATGCGCGCCCTGAGCGTCCGGGGATCATGGCCTGGCCGGGATGGGTGGTGCTGCTGATGCCTGTGGCCCTGCTGGTCCTGATGCTGACCCAGATACTGACGAAAGCTCCGCACTCATCGAAAGCCCGAGCGGAGCCCAGGCTCGAAAATCATCGGTAAAACGGCCACGCCGTGAGGTTTGGCGTTCCCAGAGACTCCTGCTCGAAGTCGCCTTTGGTGCCGGAGGTTTGCATGGCCTGCAGCTCCGCGTGACAGTCTGCCATGTGTGGATCTGCGAGGAGGCGGCCGAGAATCTGGTGGTCGCGCTGGGTCAGGGGTGTGGCATGGGCGGAAGGCCGCCAGTGCATGTGAATGGGATGGACGGGGGAGATCTCGCGCAGCCTGCGGAGGATGTCCCAACCGCTGGGGTCGGTATCGCCGAAATGATAGCGAGGCAGATCTGGAGGCAGCTTTTCCATGAGGAGTTTTACTGCCTGAGTAGGGAATGACGTGGCTACGATCAGGGTGCTGCGCGGCTCGTCTGCACGCGCGAGCTGAAGGAAGGTGGTTTTGCGGTTTTCGACAGTGAGCAGGCGCTGGGCGGTGGTGGTGATATGAGCGGCCTGTTCGAGTTCCGCCACGGATAGTGTGGATTCGAAGCGAAGGTCCAGCGGCTTTGAATGGTCTGCGAAATGCAGTACGAGCGGACCGCAGTAATGCAGGGTGCTGTGGCTCGTCTGGATGCCGATGGCCTCCAGAGGCGTCTCGCGGCCAAAGAGAGCTTCCAGGGCGCGTTCGATAAAGCTCTGCTGTTCTTCGAGATGCTTGGAGCCGTGGCCGAGCTGGGAGCTGGCATCGCGAATCAGCGTGCCTGTGGGCCATTCGCGGGAGGTGATTTGGAAGAGCAGGGAGATCAGGTCATTCACACGCGCTGGCTCCAGCCAGCGGAAAGGCTCGAGCACGCGTGGGATGCTGAAAGCGGCCTCCAGGCGCTGACATACGGATGCCCATGCCTCTGGCATGAGGGGGTGTGTTTTTGCGGACCATGCACGCACCACCTCAAGTGACTGCTGCTGAGATGCGGCGCCGGGCTGGGTGCCGAACTGCGCGTGCAGCCATGCTTCGGACTCCAGGGGCAGGATGATCTTGTCGATGAAGCGAGGGTTTCGTTTGCGTGGAGCAAGGCGCAGCTGAGGCGTGCGCTGCGCCTCGCGAAGGGCGGCCTGCTGATCTTCGGCGGAGGTGATGCCGGCGTCTTCCAAGAGCTGGTCCCAGTCGCGGCGAAAGGGCTGCACGGCGTCTGTCACCCGCCTTTTTCGGGCGGCCATCCAGTCTTTGTGCAGCTGGGCCAGCCATTTCATTCCATCAGCTCTGCAAGACGTGAACCCTCGACGCGGACCACCCAGTTTTCGATGTTTTGAATCTGCTCACTGGCCTCATCGTAGGTGCGCTCCACGCGGCATTGCACGACGGTGTCGGCATGCTGAAACATGGTGGGCAGGCGGTCCTCGGGGAAGGCCATGATGAGCTGGAGGCCGAAGTTGCGGGCGAGCGCGAGGCAGTCGTCGATGCGGTCGCCGCTGAGCTTGCTGAAGGCTTCGTCCATGACGACGAGGCCGAGATTCTGCGGATCGTCGCGACGGCCGAGGTCATACACGCGGCGGAAGGCGGCGAGCGTGGCCACGAAGAAGGGGGCCTGGTTTTCGCCACCGCTTTGCTTCTTGGCGCTCTTGTTCAGGCTGATGGCGGCGGCATCGCCACGACCGGCGGGCTTGGCCTCGATGTCCCAGTGGTGGTAGTAGCGGTAGTCCAGAGCGCGCTGATGGCGCTTGTCCTCGGGATTGTCGGCAGCATCGATGGCGGCCATGAGCTCGTTCTTGGCGCGCTCGATGTCTTCGCGGCCGGCGGCGTTGAAGAGCTCCATTTCGGAGCCGCTGGGCAGGCCTTTTTCCACGAGTGTCCAGATGGCGGTGTGGGCCTTGTCCGCACGGCTGGTGAGCTGGTAGCGCCAGCCGCCGATCTCGTGGTCCATGGCGCGGTTCAGCTCGCGCTTGGTGCGGTCGGCTTCGCTGAGTTTTTCGCGGAGCACGTCGAGCACCTGGTGCTGCAGGCGATCCTCCCATTCGCGCTTGGCTTCGAGGGCGGCGGTTTTGAAACGCTCCAGCTCGTGAGTTTCCAAATCTTCGCGGCGCTTGTCGTAGGCCTCGTTGTCCTCGGCTTCGGCATCGAGGGCGTCGCTCAGGTCGGCATGGGCGGCGACGAGTTCGCGGCGCTGTTCATCGCGCTGGCGGCGTGCTTCCTGGGCGTGTGTTTCCAACTGCACGGAGAGTGCGGCGGCCATTTCGATGGACTTGCGCCAGGAGGTGGATTTCTGGCGCTGTGCGTTGATGCGTGCGGCGATGTCGTCGTCCGAAATGCCGCGCACCAGCGTGCGTGAAGCCTGGCGGGCGATGCGGGCCTGCTCCTCCTGGAAGATGTCTTCGCTGATGGATTCTTCGAGGCGTGCCTTGGCCAGTTCGAAGGCGGTGATGGCGGACTTGAGGCTGCCAATGCGCTCGTGAATGCCCTCCAGCGAGGCGTTTTCCACGCGCAGGTTTTCCATGGCCTTGACGTTGTCCGGCGTGGCCAGCAGGTCCCAGGTGGCCTGGAGCTCGCCTAGTTCTTTGCGCAGCTTGGGCAGCAGAGGGACTTCGTCTGCGCCATCCGGCACGGTGAATCGGTCCAGGTGCCATTCCGCGCCGCGATTGAGAAAGGCGCGCAGGTCATCACGGTCTCGGCGCACTTCCTCGATCACGGCATCAGTTTCGCGCAGTTCGTTTTCACGGGTGTCGCGCAGGCGGCGCAGGCCTTCTTCACCGAGCGTGAGCTCTTTTTCAGGCGTGAGCCTGATACGGCGAGGCGGGTCTTTGAGCCAGCCGTCGAGTGACAAGGCGCGCTCATGTTTGTCGAGCTGTGCGGCCTTGTTCACAGCGACAATGCCGCCGAGAAGCTGATCGAGCACCTTGCCCGCGAGTTCGTGCTGCGTCTCCAGCATCTCGCGCAGGGAGCCTTTCTCCACCCTGGCGCTGATCTTGGCGGCTTCTTCGGGGTGGATCAGCGGCTCGTTTGCACCAGGTGCCTGCTGGGCCTGATCCCAGGCGGCGCGGAAGTCTTCGGGAATGACGGCGCGGCGATTGTGGCCGAGTACGGTTTCCAGCAGCGGCCACCATTTTTCTGCGGCGGGTTTGACCTCCACCACGCGACCCAGCACCACGGCCTTCTGCCCACGTGCAAGCAGGACATTCAGCAGAGGCGAGGGTGCGGACTGCCCCTCGCGGAGCTGTGTGAGGTCTTTGTGCAGCGCGCTTTTGCGAATCTCATGTTCGGCCAGACGGGCCTCAACAGGGCGTAGCTGCTCCATCGCTTCATCCCGCAGGCGGATGTAGGCGTGGGAGGAATCGCGTGCGGCGGTAAGAGCCTTGTTTTCATCCTTGCTCTGCATGCCGGAGATCGCGGCGGAGGCACCGGAGATGTCCTGAAGACCGAGGCGGGAGGCGTGCAGCGTCCAGTCCTGCCAGTGGCGCTGGTGGGTGCGGACCTGCTCGTGCAGAGTGGCGGCGGCGGATTCGAGGCGGCTGATCTCTTTGGTCAGGTCTCGGCGGCGGCGGTCGTTTTCCTCCATGCGCGCTGCTTTGTCGCCGAGGGCGGCGCGGGCAGCCTCCACGGAGCGGCGCAGGCGGTCGCGCTCTTCCAGGGTGTTTTCGTGAACCTTGCGATTGTCCTCGTACTCGGCCTGTTTTTCCTCCAGTTCAGCGCGGCTGCGCTGGAGGTTTTCCAGGGCCTCCTCATGCTTCAAGGCGTCGCTGAGGTGGCTGTAGAGAGCGGATTCGCGCTTGGAGTTGACCCAGTCCTGATGGTGTTTGGAGATGCCTTTCAGGCGCTCGAGCTGGTCGTACATTTTCTCCAGCCGCTCCTGCGCACGGCGGTGGGCATCCACGCTGGCTTTGACGGCTTTCACGTCTGGCATGCCGGGTTCGAGGAGGAACTCGCGCACGAATTTTTCGAAATTGCTCTCCGGCTCAAAGGCCATGGCGCGTGGCAGGGTCTTGCCCATCTGCTCCGGGTCAAAGCCCAGGTGGCTGCGCAGCGCCATCTCCTCCAGATAGGCTTTCTGGCGGTCCCACACGTCGCCGTCCAGCTCGCGCTTCACACGGGTGCGGAACTCGTCTTCAGGCAGAAACTTCATCGCCTGCGGTCCGGCTTCGCTGTCCAGGAAATCCTGCCAGGCCAGCCTGCGTCCGGCGCGGAACCAGATCGTGGAAGGCTTGGCCGTGGGGCTTTCGTATTCGATGCGTGCACCGTAGGTTTCGCGGCGCGGCTCTTCCTCGCCAGGCTGCAGCGGCCAGGTAAACTCCAGGCCGGCCAGCGTCACGCTGCTGGGGCGCAGGTAGCGCTCATTGCCATCGCGGCCGGTGGTGTTGGTGTCGCAGAGGCAGTAGCCGCGCAGACTGCGTCCGCTGCCTGCACCTGCGGCGGCTTTGTTAAACTTGCTCTGCTGCTCGCCCAGCATGACGAACTGGATGAGGTCCAGCAGCGCACTCTTGCCGCTGCCATTGGCACCAGTGATGAGGGAAAGGCCGGAGACGTCGATGATCTGGCGGTAGCCGTACCAATTGACCGCGAGGATGCGGCTCAGGGTGATGCGTGACTGGCTCATGCCTGCACCTCCTCAGGAGTTGTGCTGCCGTCTTTTGGCGGCTGAAAGGTGTCAGTGCGCGCCTGCCACGTGGCGATATCGTCAAAAGGAATCACCCGCGCGAGGCTGGGCAGGATCTCAATCTGCATTTCCCCGGCCTGCGTCATGCCCTCGGGTTTGAGCGTACGCACAAGCCGATGCCTGCGCAGGCGCACCAGGCAGGACTCGATCTGGGATTTTTCCGGGGTGGCGACTTTGTCGAAATAGACCTTCAGCGCGGCCCAGAGCTGATCCACGGTGACGATGACCGCCTCCTGGCTGCCGGTGCTGATTTCGTCATCGTACAGCCGCCACAGCGCCAGCAGCACCAGCGTTTCGTCCTTGTCGAAACGGCCGAGCAGCAGGCAGGACTCGGTGCGCGGCCTGGCCTGCAGCAGCGAATGGTCTTCATCGACAATCAGTTCCAGCGCCAGAGGGGAGAGGTAATCCTCGATGTGCGTGCGGTAATGATCGCGGGCCAGCAGATAAAGCTCGCGCCCGCTGCCCTCGTCTCCCAGCAACACACCACGCCCCAGCAGTTCCGCCAGCACCTCGCGCAGGGCAGTGCGGTCAGCATCTGGCACGTCGCTCCAAAAGAAGCGCGGCCAGAGGGGATCTGAGGTGGAGGCGGACATGAGGAGCTGAGAGGATGCAGTGATTGCAGGACTGCTCAAGCCATTGGTTCAAGGCCTGAACGAATCTCTTGCAGCAGGGCCAGACGGTCGTGCTGACTGCACCAATGTTCGATATAGGACCAGTCCAGGTTTGGAAACTGAACATCCATCACATTTTCAGCGTCAATCCTGTCCTGAGGTCTGCCCCAGCGCAGTTTTTGCACGATCACATCTTCCGCTGTGGGCATGGTGACATGATGTTGCAGTATGGAGTTGAACACTGTGCGCTTCCTCGACCACTGGCTCAGGTGATGCGGATCATCACTGCGCAAAAAGAACTCGATCTTAAAGGCCGAACGTTTTGCTTTGAGAATGTAGCGGCGCGTCCAGGTGGACGTCTCCAGATATTGCTGGGGATCAAGATCGAATTGCGGTTCCAGCCTCTTGATCAAGCGGCTGAAGGAGGGCTCCTCAAGCTCCACCACGAAATCCACATCTTTCGTGGAACGAGGGATGCCGTACACCATGGACGCAAATGAACCCGCCAACATGTAAGCTACATGCTCGGCCTCCAGCGCTTCAATAATGGCAATGACGAGATGCTTTTCCATCAGGCACCCGTTGTGGCTGGAACAAAAAGTCCGCGATCCTCTCGGCGGCGTTGGCGGTCTAGTCGTTCAGCGAGGATTTGGCGGACCTGCTCGTCAGTAACACCTGGCGATTCCTGGCGCACTCCCTCCAGCATCCACTCAAACGCAGAATTGATCTGGTCCAAAGTAGCCACCAGACGCTCCTCTTCACTCATGGAACGCGCACGCATCACCTTCTCTCTGCGGATGGCCCGTTGGAGATCGAATGTGGATGTCGGCAGGGTTGTCATGAGTCCGCATTAAAATAGTCCGTCACCATGGGCTGCCAAGCCCAGAATTGATCATTCGGCTCACCCCTCCCGCTTCACCGTAAACCGCTCCACGCGGTGCCCTGCATGCGTGTCGTGTTCCAAGATATGCGGCTCAAGGCCATTGCGTCTGCGGAGGCCGTCCACGCTCCAGCGGACGCGTTTGCCGGCGAGGGCAGGGGCGTGCTCGTAGGCGACGACGGCGAGGAGGTCGAGCAGGTCGTCGGTGGTTTCGAGGTGAATCTCCTCGGTGCTGGTGCTGCTCTTTTTGGAGGGAAGGAGCTTGGCGACGAGGCGCGCGGCGCGCTGCGGCGTGAGGGCTAGGCGCTGGCGCTCCTTCCAGGCGGCGAGCACATCGTCTGCGCTTTGCTTGGAGGTGCTGCTCTGGCCGAACGTGAGATCGACAGGCGCTTTGGTGCGGCGGGGCTTGTAGAGGGACTCGGTGCCGAAGAAGAAGCGGGTTTCGATGCAGCGCGGGGTGAAGTCTGCCGCCTGACCGCTGAACTCTGAGAAGCGGCCTCCAGCCTGCGCTGTGTTGATGGCATCGCAGTAGGTCTTGATGATTTCCGGGCGTCGTCCGCGCAGCTCGGTCTGGTAGCGGTAGCGCTGCTGGCTGAGGCGGTTGAAGGCGGCCATGCGCAGGTCGATGGCCTCGGCTCGGCGCTTCAGGCCGCCGAGATCGCGGTCGAGACGGGTGAGCAGGGAGAGCGCGAGGTCGTAGGACTCGGTGCTGTCGTAGCCGTAGTGCTCGCGCAGGCCTTCGGCGAGGCGCTCGCGCATGAGCGGATCATCGTGACGCTCGGCGATGATGCTGCGAGCTTTCTCGATGCGCATGAGCAGGCCGCCGCGGCGGAGGGCGTCGTAGCAGACCATGTGCTGGCCCTGGCCAAACTCCTCGTAAAGCAGGCTCAGGGTATCTGCGGCGGTGGCGGTCTGCCGCTGGCGCTGCTCAAAGCTGGTGACGATTTTTTCCACGGCATGGAGCTGCTCGATGGCGCGCTCCAGACGCTGGGAGAGATCTGTGACGGTGGAGCGGAGCTGGTCCGGCTGCTGCAGAGTGGGATCGAGCACGCCACGCTCCTCCAGCGTCTGGCACAGCCCGCGCAGGGTATCGGCAAAGGTTTTCAGCTCTGCCACGCGGTCCTCGGCCAGATCTCGCAGCATGCGCAGCAGGGGGCGCAGGCCGGGAGTGATGACGGCCCAGCGCTCGTGCAGGCCCAGAGTCTGATCCTCCAGCCATCCGGCGGCGATGAGGCGGTTGAAAAACTGGCTGGCGCGCTGGCGGGCATCGCGCAGAGCGGCTCCTTCATCTTCCGAGAGGAGGGAAAGGGGGTGACGCGCGATGACTTCGCGGATGATTTCGTTGGTTTCGCGCTGGGAGAGCCTGCCAGCTTCGCCTGCTTCCTCGATCAGTCGGTCAGCGCAGTCCACGTAAACCGGCGCGGAAGGCCGTGCGAGCGGACGGAAAAAGTCCGCCGACACACTGCGGCTGAGTCGGGTGCTGAGAGATTCGGCAATCATCTGCCGCCCACCATGCGGAGACTTCACCGCGTGGCAACTGCCCGTCCTACTCCGCTCTAGGCATGGACGATTCCGCCCTGCGACTTGGCATCCGTAAGAGGTGGAATTGGACCAGCGTTGTCCCGGACTGCCCCAATTTTGTCAAAAAACGCCCTTCACCAACCCATGAAGACACGTCTCCTCATCCCTGCGCTCTTCCTTTCCGCCGCCGTGCATGCTGCGCCGCCGAAGAAGGAGGAGGGCATCGACCCGAACAAGCCGGTCTCCTTTTACAAGCATATCCGCCCCATCTTTCAGGCCCAGTGCAATGGCTGCCACCAGCCCGCTAAGAAGAAGGGCGACTACATCATGACGGAGTTTGCCGCCCTGATCAAAGGAGGCGAGGAAGGGCATGCAGTCATTCCGGGCAAGCCCGCTGAATCCAACCTGCTGAAGCTCATCAAGCCGGACGAAAAGGGCAAGGTGGAAATGCCGCAGAAGGCGGACCCGCTGCACGAGACTCAGATTGCGCTGATCGAGCGCTGGATCGCGGAAGGTGCGAAGGATGACACGCCTGCCTCTGCCAAGGCGGAATACGACATGGCACACCCTCCGGTGTATGTGAAGGCACCGGCCATCACCTCCATCGAGTATTCACCCGATGGCAGCATGATCGCGGTGGCGGGTTATCATGAAGTGCTGGTGCACAAGGCGGATGGCAGCGGCATCGTGGCCCGTCTGGTGGGTCTGGCGGAGCGCATTCAGAAGCTGGCCTGGTCTCCGGATGGGAAGAAGATCGCCGTCACCGGTGGCAGCCCGGCACGCATGGGTGAAATCCAGATCTGGGACGTGGCTGCGAAGAAGCTGGAGCTGTCCAAGTCGCTCACGTTTGACACACTGTATGGCGCGAGCTGGTCGCCGGATGGCAAGTATCTGGCCTTTGGCTGCGGCGACAACGCCGTGCGCGGCATTGAGGCGGCCACTGGCAAGGAAACCCTCTTCATGGGCGGCCACAGCGACTGGGTGCTGGACACCGTGTGGGGTGTGGATGGCAAGCATGTCGTATCATGCGGCCGTGACATGAGCGTGAAGCTGACGGAAGTGGCCACGCAGCGTTTTGTTGATAATATTACTTCGATCACTCCTGGTGCTCTGAAGGGCGGTGTGCAGGTGCTGGCGCGGCATCCGCAGCGCAATGAGGTGCTGATCGGTGGCACGGATGGCGTGCCTGCGATCTACCGCATGGAGCGCATCACGAAGCGTGTGATCGGCGACAACGCGAACCTCATCCGCAAATTCCCCGCGATGCAGGGCCGCATCTTTGGCGTGGATTTCGCGCCTGATGGCAAGCGCATCGCCGTGGGTTCCTCGAACGAAGGCGTGGGCGCGGTGAACATCTATGCCAGCGACTATGACAGCACCATGCCCGATGGCGTGAAGAAGATCGTCGAAACGGTGAACGGCAAAGGCCCGGAACTGGACGAGTGGATCGTCAAAGATGTGAAGCAGTTGAGCAGCACTCTAGTGCCCTGCGGCATCTTCAGCGTGACTTTCAGCCCGGATGGCAAGACGGTTGCGGTGGCAGGACAGGATGGCCAGGTGCGCGTGATTGATGCCGCCACGGGTGCGATTTCCAAGGAGTTCACCTCCGTGCCGCTGGTGAAGGAAAAGGTGCTGGCCGCCACGGATGTGATCGTGGACGACAGCGTGCGTGCGGTGCTGGAAAAAGACACCAAGGTGGAAACCCTCCACACAGGCCCGACGGTGGCCTCCATTGAGGTGGAGCCCACCACGATCAAGATCGGCAAGCCCACCGAGTACGCGCAGCTCCTTGTCACCGCACGCATGAGCGACGGCACCCGCGCGGATGTGACGCGCATGGCCAAGATCACGGCGGAGAACACAGACGTGGTGGATGTGAACACCCGCGGCATGGTGCGTCCGGACAAGGATGGCGCCACAAATGTGAAGATCTCCTTCCAGGGTAAGACCGCAAACATTCCGGTGAACGTGGCGGGCATGAACGTGGCGCTGAAGCCTGACTACGTGCGCGATGTGATGCCCATCATGTCCAAGCTGGGCTGCAACCAGGGCACCTGCCACGGTGCCAAGGAAGGCAAGGCGGGCTTCAAGCTCTCCCTGCGCGGCTATGACCCCGTGTATGACGTGCTGGCCTTCACCGACGACATCTCCAGCCGCCGTGCCAACGTGGCCTCGCCGGAACACTCGCTCATGCTGCTCAAGGCCAGCGGTGCCGTACCGCATGAGGGCGGCCAGCTCACCGTGCCGGGAGAGCTCTACTATGAGTCTCTGAAGGCCTGGATCGGCCAAGGGGCCAAGCTGGATCTGAAGACGCCGCGCGTGACCAGCATCGAGCTTTCGCCGAAGAACCCCGTCATCGAGCGCATCGGCGGTCGCCAGCAGCTTCGCGTCATCGCTCATTATGCGGATGGCTATGTCAAAGACGTTACCGCCGAGGCTTTCCTGGAAAGCGGCAACGGTGATGTGATCGAGGCAGACAAGAAGGGCCTCATGACCAGCCTGCGCCGCGGCGAGGCTCCCATCCTGGCCCGCTTTGAAGGCGCGTATGCCGCCACCACCATCACCGTGATGGGCGACCGCACCGGCTTTGCCTGGAAGGAGCCGGAGAAGTGGAACAAGATCGACGAGCTGGTGGCGCAGAAGTGGCAGCGCATGAAGATCGAGCCCAGCGGCCTGTGCAGCGACGAGGACTTCCTGCGCCGCATCCACCTCGACCTGACCGGCCTGCCGCCGAAGCCGGAGGAAGTGGCCGCCTTCCTGGCCGACAAGCGCGACACCCGCACCAAGCGCAGCGAGATCATCGACAAGCTCATCGGCAATCCCGACTTCGTGGAGCATTGGGCCAACAAGTGGGCTGACATGCTGCAGGTGAACTCCAAGTTCCTCGGCTCCGAAGGGGCCATGGGCCTGCGCACCTGGATCAAGCAGCAGGTGGCGGACAACACACCCTACGACCGCTTTGCCTACCGTATCATCACCGCCACGGGCTCCAACAAGGACAACCCCGCCGCCGCCTACTTCAAGACCGTGCGCACGGCGGAGGAGATCAGCGAGAACACCACGCACCTCTTCCTGGCCACGCGCTTCAACTGCAACAAATGCCACGACCACCCCTTCGAACGCTGGACGATGGACCAGTACTATGAGACCGCGTCCTACTTTGCACAGATCGACCTCAAAGGCGACCCCGCCGCGAAGGGGCAGACCATCGGCGGCACGGCTGTGGAAGGTGCGAAGCCATTGTTTGAAATCGTGAGCGACAAGAAGGACGGCGATGTGATGCACCTGCGCACCAACAAGCCCGTGGCTCCGCGTGTGCCGTATGAGACCGAGCTCGTCAGCAAGACCGCAAGCACCCGCCGTGAGCAGTTTGCCACCTGGATGACCAGCCCGCAGAACGACTACTTTGCCATGAGCTACGCCAACCGCGTCTGGGGCTACCTCACCGGCACCGGCGTCATCGAGCCGCTGGACGACATCCGTGCCGGCAATCCGCCGAGCAATCCCGAGCTGCTGCAGTACCTGACGAATGAGTTCATCCAGAGCGGCTTCAACGTGCGCCACCTGATGAAGATCATCGCCAATAGCCGCACCTACAATCTGAGCCTGGCTACCAACAAGTGGAACGAGGACGACAAGACCAACTACAGCCACGCCAAGGCGCGCCGCCTGCCCGCCGAAGTGCTGTTTGACTCCGTCTTTGCCGTGACCGGCAGCATGCCCAACATCCCCGGTGTGCCGAAGGGCACCCGTGCTGCTGCGCTGGCCGACGGCCAGATCAAGCTGCAGGACGGCTTCCTGGCCAACTTTGGCAAACCCGCCCGTGAGTCTGTCTGCGAGTGCGAACGCAGCAATGAGGTGAACCTTGGTCCCGTGATGGCGCTCATGAGCGGCCCGACGGTGGGAGACGCCATCAGCGATCCCAACAACGCCATCGCCAAGCTGACGAATGAAATCAAGGATGACCGTCAGCTGGTGGACGCCATTTTCATGCGCGTGCTCAACACGCATGCCAGCGACAAGGAAATCAACGCCGCCCTGGCCTCCATGCAGGAGATTGATCCTGAGAACAAGGAGCTTGCCACCGCCCTCCAGTCCAAGGAGGCCGAGCAGAAGCCGATCATCGAAAAGGCTGAGCAGGAGCGTCTGGCTGCGATCAATGCCGCGAAGAAAGAGCTGGAAGCCTACAAGGCCAAAATCGCGCCGGATGTGGCAAAGAAGGAGGCGGCTCGCAAAGCCGCCATCACCGCTGCCGAATCCAAGGCGAAAACCATCAAGGACACCGCCCCGGCCAGCCAGCCCGCCTGGGAAAACTATCTGGACCTCACCACCGAGTGGCAGCCCTTTGACAGCATCAAGGTGCAGCGCGCGGGGGGCGTGGAAAAGCTGGAGGTGCAGCCTGATGGCAGCCTCTTTGCCACGGCGATGCCCGCGGGTCGTGAGAGCACCGGCAACTACCTGCTCATTGGCAAAACCACGCTCACCAACATCACCGCCATCAAGCTGGAGATGCTGCCTGATGACCGCCTGCCGAACAACGGCCCCGGCCTCGCCCCCGATGGCAACTTTGTCATTGGCGAGATCACTGTGCGCACCGATCCCATCGATGCCAAACGCAGCAAGCGCGGCGGCGAGGAGCAGCTGCTGAAGAATCCGAAGGCTGACTTTGAGCAGACCAACTTTGTCGTCACCGAGGCGCTCAAGAAAGGAAATCGTGACCGTGGCTGGGCCGTGAGCCCGCAGGGTGGCTTCCGCCATGAGGCCACCTTTGAGTTCGCCAAGCCCGTGGCGCACGAGGGGGGCTCGCAGTTCAGTGTGCAGATCACTTCCAACTTCCAGAATGGGAAGTACAATCCCGGCCGCTTCCGCCTGTGGGTCACCACCAGCCCGACCGTGCGCTTCGGTGCGCCTGCCGCCGTGATCGCCGCCCAGAAGACTCCCGCCGCTGCGCGCAAGCCAGAGCAGAAGGCGCTGCTGGCCCAGCACTTCCTGGATCAGTTCAAGGACTTCCAAGCTCAGAACAAGGTGCTGGCAAACGCCCGCAAGCCGCTGCCGGTGGACCCGCAGCTCGTGGCGCTTGAGACCACCTACGGCGACAGCCAGAAGCCCATCATGCTGGATCCGAAGCTCGTGCAGCTCCGTCGTGATGCCGCCCTGAGCCAGACCCAACTCGGCAACAAGCGCCTTACTGCTGCGCAGGACCTGGCGTGGGCTCTGATCAATTCACCGGCGTTCTTGTTTAATCACTAAAGCGCTTTGGCAAAGTTGCCCAGTTGCGGCGCAACTGGGCTGGATCGTATGCCCTCGCTTGTCAGGCATTGACTCGGCGGCATGGATACCATAACTTCTTTCCATGATCGTCGAACGCTTTCCAGGTCTCGCGCAATTGCCCGACGAGGACAAGATGACGCTTATGGCAGAGCTTTGGAAAGACGTCATGGACGACACAAGTGTTGATGATCCAGCGCTGGCTGAGTTCGTTGAGCAACGTTGGCAGGAGTATCGGCAGCACCCGGAGCGGGTGTCTCCATGGAGTGAGGTCAAAGCCCGCATTGTCGCTTCTCGTGCATGAAGCATGAAATCGTCTGGACGTGGGCTGCCGAAGCCGACATGCAGCGTTTCTTTGCCGAAGCTGAGGACTATCAGGAAGGCCGGGGCCTGAAACTGCTGAATCATGTAGAAACTGCCACAGTCTTGTTGGCGCACTATCCGCGCATGGCAGCAAGCTGGAGGTTTCCAGTTCGACGCCTTATGATCAAAAGTAGCAAGCTTGCCTTGTTTTACGTTCCAGAACCTCGAGGCATTGTTATCCTTGGAGTTGCTGATATTCGTCGTGATCCTGATGGCTGGTGGAGTGAGCTTCGCAGCCGAATGTCATGAAGGTCGGCTCTACAAATCCACCCACACCTACCGTTGTCCTCATTCACGGGCTCGGGCGTTCCCGGCGCAGCATGTGGCTGGTGGGGCTGTGGTTGAAGCTTTGTGGGTACCGAGTGAAGAGCATCGGCTATCCGTCCCACCGCAGTTCGATCGCGGATGCGGTGCAGAATCATATTAATCCGGCGTTGGATCGGTTGGAGATCGAAGAAAAGTCGCAGGTGCATTTCGTGACGAATTCGCTCGGGGGCATTGTGTTTCGCGCCTAGTCGGCAGTGTGATCCGGAGTTGGCACTGATCAATTTGCCGGCGCTCTTGTTCAAGAACTGAAATTCCGTTTCATTTTGCCAGGGAGAGATGGTATGGCCAATGCTATGCAGCTCACAAAATACGAAGTAGATACTGTTGAAGAATGTGATGTTGAAATTTGCTGCGATGGCTGGGATAACTTTCTCTTTGACCGCGATTTATCAAATCTTCGTGAGTATGTGAGAGTGCTCCTCAAAATTGGAGCCCATGATTGTTTGACGGCCATTCAACAGCTTGTGGCATGGGTGGATTCAGAGTCGAAGCCTGACACCAGTCTTTTTGATGTCACAGAAAAAAACCCTGAGCGCTTAAATGACTTGTGGCGACAATACCGTGATGCATCAGGCCGAGAGGAACCACAGGAACGCGCCCGAAAGGCAGGTCCACCTCCACCAAAGAATAGGATGCCAGTCACAGACCGGGAATACTACGATTTTTTTGGCCCTGAAAACAGTGCCAAAAAATGTCAGGCTGAAAACTGTCAGCGAGGGACTGTGAAATTTAGTGCGTTTTGTCGTACACATCATTTCGAAAACGTGAAGAAAAAGACCTGTCCATGGACAGATTAAACTGACTTCACAGATAGACACTTCAAAGCTGTCATTGCTTGCTACCTGCATGGCAGAATAGGGGTAAATTCTTGCATGCCTGCCGCATCTCCACCCGCTCCCACCGTCGTCCTCATTCACGGGCTGGGGCGTACCCGGCGCAGCATGTGGCTGGTGGGGTTGTGGCTGAAGTTTTGTGGGTACCGAGTGAAGAGCATTGGTTATCCATCACACCGCAGTTCCATCGCGGATGCGGTGCAGAATCACATCAATCCGGCGCTGGAGCGCCTGGAGATTGAGGAGGGGGCGAAAGTGCATTTCGTCACGCACTCGTTGGGCGGGATTGTTTTCCGTGCATGGGCGGCGCAGCGTGATCCGTCGTTTCCGCTGGGGCGTGCCGTGCTGCTGGCGCCGCCGAACCAGGGCAGCCAGATCATCGATGAACTGCGGCAGTGGGGCTGGGTGCGCTGGCTGCTGGGCCCGGTGTCAGCCGAGCTGGGAACGGATGCGAACAGCACGCCGAATATTCTGGGTCCACTGCCACCGGAGACGGGTGTCATCATGGGAAACAAGGACACGCTGCCGATTTTCCGACGGTTCCTTGGAGAGGAGTCGGATGGTGTGGTGACGATTGCCAGCTCGCATGGAGAGGGAGAGGCGGACCATGTGCTGCTGCCGACGAATCATGCGACGATTATTCTACAGCCGGCGGTTTTCAGGGCGGTGAACCGGTTTTTGAAGACGGGGAGTTTTGCTGAATAAAAGTGGTGCGATGCCAGATCATGTTCATGACGCCGTCGGTATGACGCATCAGCTCGTCGTTTGCGAATCGCAGTGTTTCGATGCCTTGAGATCGTAAGAAGGCATCCCTTGCTTTGTCGCGCTGCTTTCCTTCTGCGGTGTTGTGCTGGCCGCCATCCAGTTCAATCGACAGCTTCAAATCTGCGCAGTAGAAATCGAGTCCGTAAGGAGCCACCGGATGCTGGCGGCGGAACTTACGTTTGTTCATGCGGCGGTTTCGCAGGCAGGCCCATAGGAGAGCTTCGGGTTCGGTGGCGTCGTGGCGGAGCTTGCGGGCGAACTCGATGAGAGGAAGACGTTCGCCGGTGATTTCATGGCGGATTTCTTCGAGGCGTGTGAGCATGGGTGACTAAAGCAAGAGATGCGGGGAAGCGTCAACGGGACTTTGAGCGGCCCCTCCCCCAGCCTCTCCCCGAAGTAATGATTCACCAATGCATGTTCTCGACGGGGAGAGGGGTATGCGTCGTGGCCCCAGGTTCGCTTTCGAGGTGGTCTAATGCGAATCCCCTCCCCCGTCCCAGACTCCGCTGCTCGATGATAAGCTTCGGGGAGAGGCCGGGTGAGGGGGCGATACTCTGATCACGTTAGTCTTAACTCACGGCGCCGCCAGTTTGGTGACGACGTGGCTCATGTAGGGGAAAAGCTGTTTTTTGCGGCTGACGACGCCGGCCATGTCGTAAACGTGCTCCTTGGCCTGGGGGTAGTCGATGGCGTCGATGACGCGCTGGTCTCCGGCCACGAGCAAGACGCTGTGGTGGCGGGTGATGTCGGTGACCATGAGGCAGGCGAAGTGGAGATTGTGCTTGGAGAGCAGGGCCTGCAGCGCGCCTTGGAGGTCTGACTCGCGTTTCCAGAATTCGTCGAGACCGAGCTCCTCGATCTGGGAGATGCTGATGTGCCAGCCGTTTTCCTCGAAGACCTTGCGGTCGCTTTCCAACGCGCGGTCAGGGGTGTTCTCCCGCAGCATGGAGCCGGCGGCGAAGAAGTCTTTGACGAACTGGGCGCTGTCAATGCCGCCAATGCCGCTGAGCCACTCCAGAATCTCCTTGTCGGTGCTCGTGGTGGTGGGGCTGGTGAGGTGGAGGGTGTCGGAGATGATGCCAGCGCAGAGGCAGATGGCGGTGGCCTTGTCCGGTGCGGCTCCGCGCATGCGGTACATGATGCCCACGATGGTGCAGCTGCTGCCCACGGGCTCATTGATGAAGCGGATGGGCTCCTTGGTGCGCAGGTTGCCGCTGAGGCGGTGGTGGTCGATCACCTCGATGATCTCCGCTTCGTCAGCACCGGCAACGGCCTGGGCGAATTCATTGTGGTCCACCAGCACGAGCTTCATGCGCGGCAGGTCGATGAGGTCGGACTTGGAGAAGACGCCGAGGAGTCTCTGGGTTTCCTCATCCACCACGGGGAAGAGCGGCTGGCTGGAATGCTGAGCTGCGGGTACGATCTCGCGCAGCGGGGTGCGGGAGCCGAAGGAGAGAAACTCATGCGTCAGCGCCTCGCCGATGGGGCGGGAGAAACGCAGCAGCTGGGAGGTGCTGGCGGTGTCGTAGGGCGAGTAAATGACGGCCACGCCTTTCTCCGCCGCACGTTTGAGGATGCTGGATTCCGCCTTGAACTTGCCGGTGATGATGAGGCAGCGTGCGTTCATCTCGATGGCCAGCTCATGGATCTCCGGGCGGTCGCCGGTGACCATGACGAGGAGGCTGGGCGGGAACTGCTGAGCGCGCTTGCGGGTGGTCTCAAGGCTGGAGGCGGCGACCACGAGCACGAAGTCCTGGATCTTTTCCAGCTCATGAGCGGCGGCACCCAGGATGCCGTCGAGCGCGTTGACGATGTTCAGGAGGCTGCTGCGCACCTCGCGGTTGGCGGCGTCCGTTTTGTCATTGGTCTGCGCCGGCAGAAAGAGCTGTGCCAGCTCCTGCACGGCGGGCATGCCCAGCAGTCTTCCTTCTTCATCCACGATGGGGATGCTGCGGAAGTTGTGGATCATCATCATGCGGTACACCGAGAGGAAGGTCTGGTGCGGGCTGGCGGTGAAGACATCGCGCCGGCAGATGGTGGCGGCGGTGGGCCGCACATCCAGCAGCAGGGTGGGGCCGGGCACGCCTGCGGTCTGCAGCACCCAGTTGGTGCGCACGCTGAGCTCCCCGCAGCAGGCGGCCACCGCTTTCATGCCGCGCACATCGCGCAGAAACGCCGCATAGCCGATGGCCGAGCAGATGGCATCCGTATCCGGGTTGCGGTGTCCGATCACGTGGATGGTGTCCGGCGTGGTGGATTGATGCAGCGAGCTGGGGATGCGGATCATCGGCGACGAGCTGCTCGTCGCAGCTGTTTCAGAGGCGGCCATGCGGGTGGGGTGGAGGGGAGGCCGGAATCACTCAGGCAAAACCCAGCGCGGTGATGCGGGCATGCACGGCGTCCTTGTTTTCAAGAAGCTCGGCGATGGGATCCCACTTGCCGGTGGTCAGCGCCTCGTGGGCGGTGGACGGAAGAGTGATGGAGAACTCCTGGTCTTCAAAGAAGACCTTGCCAGCGGTGACGTCGATGGTGACTTCGAGCTGCGGGTTGCGCTCGATCTCAGCAGCCAGCACGCGGATGTCTGCGGCGGAGGCACACACGCAGGGAATGCCGAGGGTGGTGCAGTTGCCGAAGAAGATTTCAGCGAAGCTCTCGGCGATGACGGCGCGGATGCCGAAGCGGTAGAGGGCCTGGGGGGCGTGCTCGCGGGAGCTGCCGCAGCCGAAGTTGGTGCCGGAGAGGAGGATGTTGGCGCCTTTGAAGCGGGGATCGTCGAGCGGATGGCCGGTGGGCTTGCCGTCTTTGTCGAAACGCACGTCGTAGAAGGCGAATTCGCCGAGGCCGTCAAACGTCACGCATTTCATGAAGCGTGCCGGGATGATGCGGTCGGTGTCGATGTCAGAACCGGGGACGTAAACGCCACGACCGGCGACTTGGGTGATTTTTGCGAGTGCCATGAGGGGCGCGACAGTAGCGGAATTCGGCGCGAGGGCAAATGCACTTCTCAGCGTCCTTGCTGCTGGCGGCGGGCGGCCCGCTCCTTTTCGGCCTCCAAGGCGGTCTGGCGCAGGAGCTCGCGGTAGTTGTCCTGCCAGTTGATGGTGCCTTCGGGGTTCAGCACTTTGGCCTGTCCGGCCCAGAGATAGGCGGATTCGGCCTGCTCGTACTGCTTGAGACGGTGGTAGTGCATGCCCAAGGCCAGACGGGGCTCTTCGTAGAGGGGGGCCAGCGCGAGGGCGTGCTGGACGGACTGAAACGCGGAATCGTGCTTCCCGGCGGCGTCCTGGGCATCTGCCAGCGCCAGCTGGTAGAGGTAGTTGTGGGGATTCAGGGTTGTGGCCCGGGTCAGCTCTTTGAGGGAGGCATCCACGGTGCGCAGGTAGGTGTCTTTCGTCATGTCCTGGCGGATCGAGTCCATCAGGGCAACCCCGTGCTGGTAGGCCAGGACGGCATTGCGGGGGTCCATGCGGGTGGCGTTTTCAAAGTTGCGCAGAGCCTTGGCGGTCTCCTTCTGGCTGCTCTGGAGGCGGGCGCAGGCTGCGTAGCCGTCTGCGATGCCAAAGACGACCGTCCCGCCGATGAGGGCTGCCGAGGCCGCCAGCAGGGCCACTTTCATGAGAAATCGCAGGCTCCAGATGCGGCGGGGGCGGAAGACCTCGCTCTCGATGCCAGGATTGGCCAGCAGCCCGAGCAGGATGGCTCCCACCACCGCTGTGACCGGGATATGGGCCTGAAATTCAAAGGCGGCCTGCACCAGTGTGGCCAGCAGGGCGGAAATGCCCCCCAGCACCAAGGCCAGCGCATTGCTGCCGAGCATGCCGGTGGCCGGGAATCTCTCTGCGGCAAACCAGCGCAGGAAGCGCAGGCCATTGAGCAGGTGTGCCAGCACGGCCAGGACCACCAGCGCCAGCCCGGCCCAGCCGTAGTCAGCCATCATCTGCAGGTATTCATTGTGGGCGAAGAGAGAATCCCCTGTCAGTGCGGAGGACTCCGGGTCGCGGTGGGTGATGCCGCCTTCGTAGAACATACGTGCGCCGACACCCGTCCAGGGGGCATCGGCATGCTGGGCCAGCGCCGCGCGCCAGATGTGCACGCGCACATCCGTGCCCACCGGGGTGACCAGCTGCCGGGTGAGCAGGGAGTCCTCGTTCACCTTATACAATGCACCCGCACCCGCACCGCCCACCAGCAGGAGGGCCAGGATCAGCCAGATGAAGAGCTTGCGCTTCGTGCGCCAGACCACCCACAGGCTCAGCAGCACAAAGACTCCGGCCCCGACAGCCAGGCCCAAAAGCGCCGCGCGGCTCTGCGTCAGCATCACCCCGGTCAGCATGCCCAGAATGCCAAAGCCCAGCAGCAGGCGTGAGGCGATATGGATGCGCGCGAAGAGCATGACTCCCGCCGACAGGAAGGAGGCAAAGGAAAGGAAGGCCGCGAGGTGGTTGGGATTGTTGAAAAAGCCGCCGATACGCCCCGGGGGGAAGGAGCGGGCGAAGCCCGGCACCAGATGGAAATCCCAGCGGCCTTTGAAGTTCAGCCACCCGGCGGTGAGATTTCCCGCCACGAGCACCAGCAGCACGCAGACGATGCCCAGCCGCCACTTCGACTGGCTCACAGCCGTGACCGTCAGCATGTAGGCCACAAAGCAGGCCAGAAGAACTGCCCCGTCTTCCCGGGCATAGATCTCCACTGGCGAGGTCCAGGCCCGCCAGCCGATGTAGCCCGCCAGTCCCAGGATCGTCAGCAGGCACCAGTCATTGGGCTGAAAGCGTACGCGCAGCTTCCACCGCAGCACGGCCACCACTCCCGCCATCCCGAGCAGCAGGCAACCCGGCCAAAAAAAGAGCAGGCGTGTCTCCGTGCCGAGCAGCCCGGTCACGAACAGACCGAGGAGAAAGAAGATGAAAGCGAGTTTCTGCATGCCAAAAAGCCGCCCGAAGACGGAACAGCCTGAAAATGAACACCGATTCCGAGGTGTTGGACACTGAAAAAAGTGTCTGAGTTGTCAGGGGCTTGTCAAAGCGGGCAAAAAACCAGCTGTGGCTTGCGCAAGGCCGGTTCAGGTTTCTCGTCACAGCATGAAGACTGCCGCCAGCCTGTTGATGGAAACGAATGACGCCAGTCAGGATGCCGAGGCTGTTTTTAAACGCGTGTTTCGCACTGATTATACCCAGCCGGGCTTTGCAGTGATGGTGCTGGCGGCTGGGACGGGTTCTTATGAACTGAGGCATCACATGACGGTCTTGAAAGCGCGCCTTTCCGAGCTGCATACGGCGCGATGGGGAGAGGGGCTTGAGTATCTTTCTATGGGTCGGTTTGATCAGCAGAACACCACACGGCTTCATCTGGACGGCGCACCTGAGAGGTCGTTTTTGATGCTTGGCTACGAGCCCACGCGCGTGCGCAGTGATTTCCACATCGCTGATTTCACCCGCTGTGCCCACGATCTGGGGATGAGTCCGGCGGAGTTTCTCCGGCAGCACAATCCCATGTTCAGCTCAGGTGCGGAAATGCTGCGGCAGCATCTCATCACCCTTTCAGACTGGCATGAAGACCGGTCTCGTATCGTAGTCATCAACAACAGCATGGCAGCACCTGATTCATTTGGTTCGACTCACGGCGTGCTGCACGGGGCGAGCATTTCGTGCCCCGATCCAACGGCATCGAGGGTCATCAATTCCACCATGATGGCACCAGCACGGTTTGCCACCTGCGATCCCGCCATGCATGTGCAGCAGTTTCTCTCCACGGATGCCATTTCCGGGCAGATACTAAGCTAGACGAGATCACAGCGGCAGCGGCTGATCTTCACCGATGACCTTTACTTCCATCTCCAGAGTCACGCCGCGCTCCTGCAGGGCGGTTTCTTTGATCTGGGCCACGAGGTCGAGGACTTCGCGGGCGGTGGCACCGCCTTGATTGACGATGAAGTTGGCGTGGATGTCGCTGACGATGGCCTTGCCCACATTGCGGCCTTTGAGGGCGAGATCATCGATGAGCTTGCCGGCACCGCAGAGTTCGGGGTTCTTGAAGGTGCAGCCGGCGCTGGCACCGACGGGCTGGGAGGTGCGGCGCTTGTAATGGGAGGCGGCGAGCTTGGTGTCGATTTCCTCGCGAGGGGCAGGGGTGCCCTTAAGCACGGCGGAGACGACATAACGCTCCTCAAACTCGGGCACGCTGCGGTAGTGGTGGGTAATTTCTGCGAGCGGCTTTTCCTTGATGGCGCCATCGGTGTCGATGAAGCGGACGCTGACGATCTGGTCGAAGGTTTCGCTGCCCATTGCCCCGGCGTTCATGCGGATGGCACCGCCGAGATTGCCAGGAATGCCCTCCATCCATTCAAAGCCGCCGAGACCTGCATTCCGTGCTGCACTGGCGATTTTCTTGAGCCGTGTTCCCGCTCCGGCGGTGATGAGATCGCCATTCACTGTCACATTTTCAAAGTCGCCCTTGGTGTGGATGACCGCGCCACGAATGCCGCCGTCTTTGACGAGGAGATTGGAGCCACGGCCGATGACGCGGATGGGGATGGAGGCGGAGCGCAGGTAGCGCACGACCTCCGCAAAAGAGGCCTCATTGCGGGGCTCGATCCAGTACTGAGCGGGGCCACCGATGAGCCAGGTGGTGTGGCGGTTCATCGGCTCGTAGAGGCGTGCGACCCCGCCGCCGTTGGCTTCGAGGATGGCGCAGAGTTTTTCGAGCACGGGGAGATCGCGCGCGATGCAGCGGCCGACTTCGTGCACATTGCCAGCGCCGAGGGTGATGAGGAGATCGCCGGGGCGGAGGGCATTGCCCACTTTGTCACGCGCGACAGGCATGGTGGGCGTGCTGCCGGTCTTGGTGTGGTCGTTTTGCAGGCGTACCTCTTCGAGGATCGTCTCACCGCTCACACCAGGCAGCGGTTTTTCGCTGGCCGGATAGACATCGGTCACAAACAGCTCGTCCACATCGCCGAAGCTGGCACCGAACTCCTTTTTCAAGAGCTGGGTGCGGCTGTAGCGGTGCGGCTGGAAGAGGCAGACGATGCGCTTGGCGTTCAGGCCTTTCGCGGTGGCCAGCGTGGCGGCGATTTCGCTGGGGTGGTGGCCGTAGTCGTCCACCACAGTGAAGCGCTCGCCGCTGTGGCGGATTTCGAAACGGCGCCTGGCTCCGCGGAAAGTACGCAGCGCGTGCTGGATGGCCTCAAAGGAGACGCCGCAGCGGGTGGCCAGCGCGATGGCTGCGAGCGCATTGGAGACGTTGTGCTTTCCAGGAATGCCGAGCGTGGCCGTGCCGAGAAGCTGATCTTTCTGATACACCTCGAACTCGGAATGATCCGGCTTCATCGAGAGGATGGTGGCCGAGAAATCATGCTCACGGCTCCAGCCGTAGCTGACGCCTTGCGGGCCAGCGCAGACCTCACGGGCCACGGGGTCCTCCGCGCAATGCACCCAGAGGCCGCGTGTCTGGCTGAGGACCTGGCGAAAGACGGCCTTGATGGCCTCGATGCCGTCGTAAAAGTCGAGATGCTCGGGCTCGATGTTCAGGACGATGGCGTGCTCGGGGTGGAAATTGACCAAGGTGCCGTCGCTTTCATCGCCTTCGGCCACGAAGAGCTGGCCTTCGGTGTCCCAGTGCGCATTGGAGCCGAGGATGGGGATCTCCGCGCCCACGTAGTGGCTGGGCTTGAGGCCGCCCTGGCGCAGCACGTGGGCGGTGAGGGCTGAGGTGGTGGTCTTGCCGTGGGTGCCGCAGACGACGACACCCTGCTTGTTGGCCATCACAGCGGCCAGTGCCTCAGCGCGGCGGATGAGCGGGATGCCCTGCTTGTAGGCGGCCTCGTAGGCCACGTTGCCGGGCTTGATGGCGCTGGAGTAGATGACCATGTCGCAGTCCTCCACCTCCTTTTCCGTGTGGCCGTGGAAGAACTGAAGGCCGAGCTTTTGCAGGCGGTCCGTCTCCAAAGTGGTGGCCTTGTCCGAACCGCTAACCTTGTGCCCCAGCCCCAGGAGCAGCAGGGCCAGCCCGCTCATGCCTGAACCCGCAACGCCAATGAGGTCGATGCGCATGGGGTGACGGCTTTCTTTGAGGAGGCTGAGGACGGCGTGGGTCATGATGGAGTGAGCACGGAAGCTAGGCCGTGATTGGCACGGGGGCAAGAAGGGGACTTCTTAGGGAGCCTGAAATCTTGGCCATTATTTGTCATCGCCTCCATGAGCGGGGTCTGCTCTCATATCCGCGGGAATAAAAATCCCATGCATGAAACCAGACATTCAGATTATTCCGAAACTGTGGACAACGATTCCGGAGGCGATTCGCAACCGGGTGGGGAGGGAGGCGGGAACGCAGCGTGCGATCTTTGAAGAAGGGCATCTGCTCATCATCCTGCATCAGCTGCCGGGACCGCATGATGTGGAACGGCGACCGGCTTTGTTCTGGCGCCAGCCAGATGGGGTGTGGAAATCGACCCCGGACAACGGCGGAAGCCTGGCGCTGCAGAACCAGCTGGCGGCCTACGCAGCCCGTCTGGAGGAACTGGACAAGGCGGAGCATGCGGCGCAAACCGCGGCCGAGTATCACGAGGTGCTGGAGGCCATCGCCCCGGTGCTGCGCAGCTCGCGCGGCATGCACCGCGCGCTGCAGCAGGCGCGAGAATTTGTGAAAGCGGACCGCGATGTGATCAATCTGCGGGATCAGGCCGCAGGTGTGGAGCGCACCGCCGAGCTGCTGCTGCAGGATGCGCAATTTGGCCTGAACTTCACGGTGGCCAAGCAGGCCGAGGCGCAGGCGCAAAGCGCGCAGATCATGGCAAACACCTCGCACCGCCTGAATGTGATGGCAGCGCTGTTTCTGCCGCTGACAGCGCTGACGGGGCTGTTCAGCATGTATGTGCGTGCGGACGTGGCCGACACGCCGACGAACTTCTGGCTGATCGCGGGAGCTGGTGTGTTCATCGGCGTGGTGATGAGCTCGCTGGTGGTGGCCCGGCGTTGAAACACGACCCGGCAGACGGTGGCAGGATCTTACGGTGACAAGGTGCTGACCTGGCTCTCCGTCAGGTAGTAACCTTTGTCGTCTTTGCGCACGACGCATCGAATCGCGTAAGACGGGCAGTCCAGGCTGGATTCAGGCATGGGTCGCAAAACGATCTCTGCAGCCAGAAGGTTCTGAAGGGGGCTGGGCTTGCAAACAATGGTCGCTTGCACCGCGGTTGCCTTCCCCTTCTGCTCAAGGCCAGGGCCGGAGATCATCTGACCGCCATTCGAATAAACCACATGCACGGACAGCCGGATGCCTTCTGCCGCCTTCTGTTCGATGAAGGGGGTGAGGATTTCTGTGACAATGAAAAGACGCAGCGCCTTGTCCGGCATGAATCCAGGTGGCGAATCGAGGGGAGGCTTCACAGAATGTCTACTCCCCGCTCTTCTTCCGTGCCTCAATGTAATTCGTCATGGCGTTCATGTTTTTGACGAATTCGCCGGAGTCGATTTCATCGTTTTTGAGCCAGTGGCCTTCGCTGTCGAGGGATTCGGCAGCTTTACGGGCTTTGGAGGCGGCGGCTTTGGCGCGGCTGAGCCACTCCTTGCGCGTCTGCGGGCCGGCGAGATTGATCTGGAGTTCTTCGCGGCCTTTGGCGAGCTGCTTTTTGAAGAGGTCGAGGTTGCTCTGCTGGCTGGTCTTGAAGGAATAATGGGTGGGCATGTTGCTGTCGTCATAGGTCAGCACGTAGGTGTCCTTGACGAAGAAGAGGGGCTTGTTGGTCTGCAGCTCGTAGAATCGGGCATGAGTGCCATCGGGCAGCCTGGAGCGCTCGAACCAGGCGAGTGCGGGCTGGATGGGCTTGAGGTATTTGTCATCTCCCGTGAGCACCCAGAGCTGATGCAGGACCTCCATGGCGCCGAGGCTTTCGTAGCCGGTGACTGAAGGGGGCTCAAACTTGCGCGCCCAGACGGGGTGCATGTCACGGTCGTACTGTTGCGCCCAGACCGGCTGGGGCTCGGGCATTTGGGCGAGGATGAAGAAGTCGCCGAGCTTTTTGAGCGCCGTGAGATAGCGCTCGTCTTTCTCGAGCTCGTAGGCGCGGAAGAGGACTTTGGCGATCTGCTGCAGGTTGTCGTCATTGAGCGTGTAAAAGCCGGTGTATTTGACGGCGGGAAAGGTGCGGCTCCAGGTCTCGGGATAGCTGGCCTTCAGCACGGGGGCAGCGGGGTCGGCGGGGCCGGTGAACTGCTGGGGCCAGGCACCGATGGGGGCCTGGGCGGCAAGCAGGGAATCGAAGGCAAACTTGGTGCAGCGTTTGAGCTCCGCATCGTCCTTGCAGGCTGGTTCGTGCACCATCTCCAGCAGAAAGAGCAGCGCGGATTCGGTCTTGTTGTCGTCGAGCGTGGAGGAGTTCTTGCGTTTGCCGGGGTCCTTGTCGCCGACGTCATTGTCGCTGCGCAGGTGGTATTTTTTGATCTTCTCGGGATCGAAATCAAAGTCGCTGTCCCAGCCGCCAGTGGCGAGCTGGCATTTGAGCAGTGAGTTGGCCGCGTCCTTTGCAGCGGTGAGGAAGACTGCGTCTCCGGTGGCCTGGTAGGCCTTCAGCATGACGAGCCCCATGGTGGTGGTGCCATGCGGCTGGATGGAGGTGACCGTGGGCGATTTCGCGTGTTCCACTTCGCCGATTTTTCCTTCCTTGTCATAGGAGGAGGCGTAGCCGCCTTCACGGGCGAGATGCGTGTGGGCGTAGGTGACGGCCTTCTTCATGGCTGCAATGATGACGGCGGGATCGGGCAGGTCTGCGGCAAAGGCAAACGAAGACGAGAGAGCGAGCAGGAGGAGCGGGCGCATGGCTAGGAGGCCATGCAAACGTCGGCTTCAGCTCCAGTCCTTCAGTCTTTCCGGGAAGGGGCAGTCTGCGCAGGCGGAGTCGTCCTCCAGGCAGAAGTCTTCATAAATCTGCAGCAGGCCCTGCTGATGGTGCAGCTTTTGGGTGAAGTCGTTGCCACGGGTGCCCTCTTCGCCAAAAAGTCGATGCACAGCCAGGCGCACCTTTTGATTGTCCAGCAAAGCGGGGAGTTCGAGGTACTCGGCCCAGAGGCGTGTGCGCTCGGGGACGAGCAGCGGGTAGGCCACATTGGCCAGCATCTCCTGCACGCGCGTCTCACCGATCAGGGCGACTGGCTTGGCTGCTTCTTCCGAGAGCAGAGTGTAGTGGGTGGTCCAGAATTCGTGTTTCAGCCCAAGCAGAGATTCGCGCCACGCCGCCTGGCTCCAGCGCGTGGCATCTGCCAGCGGCATGATGATGGCAGACCATGAGCGCAGCAGTGCGGCCAGTGCGCCGAGGCGGCGCTGAGGGTGGTTGCCTGGGCGGATGGCATTGAGTTTCCAGCGCAGGAGCTGGCGGCCATCCAGCCAGCGCTCCGCGCCGCTGCGCAGCTTCCACCATTCGCTCCAGAGCTGGCGGAGGTAGGAGCGTGTGGCGGGCTCGGTGTCATCACTGCGCACGCTTTCCAGAAAGCCGGAGACACCGAAGAGCCAGGCCTCTCGCTGCACAGCATCGAGCTGGAGGATTTTTTTCAAAGGCAGCCGCTGGGAGAGGATGGCAAAGGGCTGCTGGTTGTTGCGGTAGCCGAGCGCTTGTGCGAGGGCCTGATACACCGCCTGCTCCCGCCCCTGGGCGGCCACGCTGCGGTGAAGGCGCTTCGATTTGATCTCCAGCCGGTGCTGCGCGGCGGCCTCGATGATGGACTGCACGCGCGCTGGTTCCATTACGCGCAGAGGCAGGGCGCAGCGGCCCAGCCGTGCCGGAGCCTGATGGTGTCTGGGCTTGAGCCCCTCTGGAAGCATGGCGGCGCTGAGCATCACCTGAGGCACCTCCTGGTGGGAGCTGGTGCGGGTGTAGAAGCGCTCCTCTGGGGCGTGCAGGAAGAGGTGCAGCACCACGCGGTTGAAGTTCTCATTGGCACCGTGGCCGTGTCGCTCCCAGTCGCGAGCATCAGGGTCCAGCTCGATGTCTCCGCGCAGGGGCTGGCCGTCGATGGCGATGGCGCAGCCTGTGAAGTCAGGGCCAGCACCGGAATTCCACACGCCAAAATCGGCAATGTGCAATTCCCGGCCGTCTGTGGTGGTGAACTTGCTGCCGAAGGCTCCGGAGAACCAAAGGCTCTGCAGCTCCATCTCGGTCACGGGCTCAGAAAAGCCGGGCAGTGTCTCGGCCACGCCGGAGAACACGGAGTCGCGAAAACGAGTGTAGCGGTCGGCGAGCGGGAGCGGCGTCATGAGGGGTGCGCTACCAAGGATGGTACTGCATGGAATGCCACTGGATTTATGAAAGCATGCACGCCGACAAGTGAGAACCGTGGTGAATCTGCGAGAATCCTGTGCGTATATGAGGCATGACGATTTCCGCATGGAGACAAGCCGCCGTGGCACTGGCGCTGTGTCTGGCGGCGGCCACGGTGTCTCTGGTGCTGCTCACGGTGGGGCGTCTGCAGGAGGTGGAGCAGCTGCGCGTGCTGGCGCATGAGGAGCAGGAGATCGGTCTGCGGTTTCATCGCGATGGGGCCGAACTCATGCTGGACCTTCACAGTGCTGCCCTGCGCCTGGGAGATGGCGAAGTGAATGTAGGCAAGCAGGACCAGTACGCCGTGCTCCTGGCGCGTGCGGAGGCTTTTTTCCGCCACCCGCCAGTATCGTTGACTGGTTCTGAGGCCGCTTCTTTAGAGGAGGCGCAGAAAGACCTGCGCATCTACAGCGAGCAGGTGCAGTCCTGGCTGGCACTGCCACAACAAGGGCGGCTGGCGGGTGAAATGCGGGTGGATGAGCCTTTTCGTGAAGTGCTGAGGCATTTGCAAGCCATGCGGGATGCGTGCGGCTTCCGCCTGCTGGAGCGCGTGACGGAGATGCGCGACTCCATGAAGGAGAGTCAGTGGCTGGTGCTGAGCGCCGCGGCGGTGATGACGCCGCTGTTTGGCGTGCTGCTATGGATGATCCACCGCGGCTGGTTCCGGCCGCTGCAAGAGCAGGCGGCGCTGGCAGAGCATGCCAAAACCGCGCGCGATGAGATGGCATCTCTCAGCAGCCTGGCCGCCGGGCTGGCCCATGAAATTCGTAATCCGGTCGGGGCGCTGAAAAACCGTGCCTATGCGCTGGGGCTGCTGGTGGATGCCGAACTGCAGCCCAAAGTGGCAGCGCAGGTGGCCAGCATGAACCGGGAGCTGGACCGGGTGGAGCACATCGTGGGGGACTTCCTCATCTACGCCCGGCCGTCAGAGCCACGCATCGTCTCCTGTGCGCTGGCAGAGCTGGTGGACACTTTTCATCATGACCACCAGGCGGAGCTGCAGCAGCGTGGTGTGCGCTTTGAGCTGGGCGTGGTGGAGGATACGGCTTTTCATGCCGACCCCGAACTGCTGCGTCAGGCGCTGCTGAATCTGGTGCGCAATGCGGCCGAGGCCTGTTCCGGGCGTGCGGACGGCTGTGTCCAGCTGGAGGCGCTGGCGCTGGAGCGCCGCATCGTGCTTGCAGTCACGGACAACGGCCCCGGCGTGCCGGAGGATCTCCAGGAGCGGCTGTTCAAGCCCTTTGCCACACTCAAACGCGGCGGCACCGGGCTCGGGCTGACGATCAGCCGCAGCATCGCCCGCAGGCATGGGGGAGATCTTGTGCTGGCCTCCACCTCGGCGGAGGGCACGCGGTTTGAACTGCGGCTGCCGCGCATTTGAGGCGCTTGCATGAGCACGCAGACGACGGCAACATACGGCATGTCTGAACACAGCGCACGGCTGCTGCTGATCGATGATGATGACGATTTCGCGTCATCGCTCCTCACCGTGCTGGAGACGAGTGGTCATCAGGTGAAGCGCGCCAGTGACGGCACCACTGGAATCCAGATGGCGATGACGGAGCCGTTTGATCTGGTGATCTGCGACATCCGCATGCCGGGCATCGGCGGCATGGACGTGCTGCAGCAACTGCATGCGGCCAAGCCTCGCCTGCCCGTGATCCTGATGACGGCCTTCAGCACCACCGAACGCGCCATCGAGTCGATGAAGGCGGGGGCGTTTGACTATCTGCTCAAGCCCTTTGATCCGCCTGAGATGCTGCGAGTCGTGGAGCGGGCGCTGCATGTGTCCTCCGCCGAGGCGCGTCCTGTGCCTTTGCGCGAGGGGGAGACAGGCAAAGCCGCGCTCATCGGTCGCAGCCGGGCCATGCAGGAAGTCTTCAAGCACCTGGGCAGCTATGCCGCCACTCCAGTGCCGGTGCTCATTCTGGGAGAGACCGGCACCGGCAAGGAGCTGGTGGCGCGTGCGCTGCACATGCACAGCAGCCGTGCGGAGCAGCCCTTTGTGGCGGTGAACTGCGCGGCCATTCCGGACAACCTGATCGAAAGCGAGCTCTTTGGCCATGAGAAGGGCGCCTTCACCCATGCGGTGGCACGCAGGGCAGGGCGTTTTGAACAGGCGCAGGGCGGCACCCTGTTTCTGGATGAGATCGGCGACATCCCGCCGCCGGTGCAGGCCAAGCTGTTGCGTGTGCTGCAGGAGCGGCGCGTCAGCCGCGTGGGCGGCAGCCAGGAGCTGGCGCTGGATGTGCGCGTCATCGCCGCCACGCACCGTGACCTGCCCGCCATGATCAAGAAAGGCGAGTTCCGGGAGGACCTGCTCTACCGCCTCAATGGCGCGGTGCTGCGCCTGCCGCCGCTGCGGGAGCGCACGGAGGACATCACTCCGCTGACCCGGCACTTTCTGGCCAAGGTGGCCGGGCAGCTGGGCATCACGGAGCCGGCCATCGAGCGCGATGCCCTGGAGGTGCTGAAGCAGCAGCGCTGGCCGGGCAACGTGCGCGAGCTGGAGAATGTCACCCGCACGCTGCTGATCGAGGCGCGTGGGTTTCCCATTTCGGCCGAAATGGTGCGCACTCTGCTGGGAACCGCTCCTCTCAATGAATCTCATTCACGCTCGATCGACGATCTGGTGGGATCCTGCCTGCATGCCGCCCGGGCAGGCACGCTGCCCGGTGGCGCGCTGAATGCGGCGGTGGAAGAACTGGAGCAGGCGCTCTACGCCGCTGCATTGAAACAGGCTGCGGGCAATCAGAGTCAGGTGGCCGAATGGCTGGGGGTCTCGCGTGTGACGGTGCGGGAAAAACTGGACCGCTATGATTTGCTGCCCAAGCGCGTGCTCAAACGGTGATCGCTCAGATAGTTTACACGGGGTGCTTTGAAACTTTACAATCGGAGCGGAAAGCAACGCGGGTCGTGGGGCTTTGAATGCATTCTAAAGAGTTCAAAACAAATGGTTTGAGATCCGTTGGAGAGGTGTGGCATGAAAGTGGCAATATAAAAGGGCACTCCCGGAAACACTCCAGCGCGGCAACCAAACGCCATGGGCTGCATCCCGGACTAGATTCCAACCAATCCAACCATCCATCATAACCAGCCATGAAAACAAAGCTCATGCTCATCGTACTCGCCACCGCCGCTGCGGCTCAGGCTACTCCAGCCATCACGACTGCCACACCCAAGGCGCCGATTCACCTCAGTCAGGTGAAGAGCGTCTACCACCGGATCGCGCGCAAGCCCAGCGCACCTCATGGGGTTTCCGGAAACCTGCGCGTGGTGGTGTCAGGCCCGTTCTTGAATCATCCTGACACTGCTCCCGGCCCACATTAACAGCCCAAGCGAATTCCAGCCGGTCCATGGCTGGTGCGAGAGGGCTGCTCCTGGGCAGCACGTCGCAGTTAAAGGCCGCCGCCGAAGAGGGGCGGCCTTTATTTTGGCCGCACAAAGTCGCTGCAACTCATGGATGCTGGCTATCGTCACGAAAGAACTTCAGAAGCGTCTCATCGCGTCAGACAAAGCGAAGTCGTATTCTGGGGGAATCCCAATCCAACCACCGCCCGACCCAACCTAAGCCATGAAAACGAAACTCATGCTTGCCGCCATGCTGGTCTCAATTTCCATCTCGCAAGCTGGACCGCCCATCACCCCGGCCAAGATCAAAAAGCCGCTGCACATCAGCCAGGTGAAAAGCATCTTCCACCATTCCGAACCAACTGCGCCAGTCCAAAAGGACGGCGCATCTGTGCAGCAGACCGGTGCGGAAGGAACTGCCAGCACGACAGCGGCAGCCACAAAACCAGTGAGCAAAAAGGTGCACCTAAACACTTTTCCCAATCACCCGACATCTGCCCCAGGGCCGAAATAAAAAGCCTCAAGGCCGACATCTGCCGCATCGAGTTCTTTGAAAAGACGATGCGGCGTGATGTTTACTTTGGGCGGTTGGTTTGGAGATCGAGAATCCCGATCTGCCATGGGATGCTGCCATATTTTTTCGCCTTGTAGCCTTCGTCATCGACGCCCTGGAAGACGAAGCGGAGATTCGCGGGATCGACTTCAAGAGTCTCGTTGTTGCTGCTGCGGATGAGCTCGCCATGGCTGATGCTCGTGGTCCAGGGCTCCTTTTGCGTGACGTTGGCGGCAGAGGCGAAAGAGTGGTCGCGGGTGGTTGCCAGCGGATTCCATGGGCCTTCGAGTTTGTCCGCCAGCCAGGCTTTGTAGTAGCGCCGACCAGGAGCCAGTGCCTCGATGATGGTGAGGTACTGGTCGCGGCCCTTGAGCTTGTAGGAGTGGGAGGCTTCGAAGAGCTCCTCCTTGGTGTCTTTGAGCAGGAGCTCGGGCTTGGACCAGCCGAGAGGAAAGCTGGCTTTGGTGGTTTCGCGCCGCCAGAAATGGCCGTCATCACTGGTGTAAAAGAGGTGGGCCTTTGCGGCGTCGCAGATGACCCAGAAGTCGATCCATTTGATTTTGTCGCCGCCTTCAGGAAGTGCTTCGATCATGGGCTGCGGCTTGGTCCAGGACTTGGGATCGGCGAGGGTGGACGTGGTGGAAAAGTACGGCGCCATCTTTGGTCCGCGGCGCTCATCAACGAGCTGGTAGATGAGATACCACTTCTGATGCGGGGTGTAAAAGAACACCTGGGGCGCGCAGTGGTATTGATCATGGAATTCCAGCGTGTGGCGCGTGGCTTTGCCGGCGTCTTTCCAGTCGGCGAAGCAGAGGTATTGCATGTCCACCTTGCCGGAGGCGCGACGGTGTGTGGCAAAGAGATGCCAGTTTCCTTCATGAAAGACCATCGACGGGTCTTTGAGTGCCACGTCGGGATCGGCTACGTCTGTGGCGGGACCGATGAGCGGGGGAGAGCTTTGCCACTGGAATTCGCCGGTGCTCAGCCAGGCTGGATCAGCGGCGTGAAGCGTGCTGGCGAGGCACAGGGCAAGCAGGGAATGAAGATTCATGACATGAGATCTTTGAGAGAGACGTGAGCGAGAGAGTCCACACGCTTCCACGCGCCGGTGAAGTCGAGGTGGCGTGTCATGGGCCCCGGCGCGACGATGCAGCGAATGCCGGCGGCCATGGCGGCGCGGAGGCCATTGAGGGAGTCTTCGAAAATGACTGCTTCTTCAGGCGGGACGCCGAGTTTTTCGGCGGCATGGAGGAAGAGGCTGGGATCGGGCTTGACCTTGCCGGTGTCATCCACGGTGGAGATGTGGTCAAAGTGGTCGTGCAGGCCCAGCTGGTCCATCCACGAGTCGATCCAAACGCGCGGGCTGCTGCTGGCGATGGCGATGCGCATGCCGAGTGAGTCCGCTTCCTGAAGACGGTCCGCCACGCCGGGAAGCAGCAGCAGGTGCTTGCGCAGCTCACCCTCGCGAACCTTGCGTTCGATCTCGATGGCTGCCCAGTCGAAATCCCGGCCGGTGAGCTGTTCGAGGTCACGCTTGGGATCGTAGGCACCGGTCAGGAAATCGGTGCCCACGGCCTGGGCGTAGCGCTCCACGGGCAGGTCATGGCCGTGCTGGTCAAAGATCTCTCTCCAGGTGTGGTAACCGGTGCTTTCAGTATCAACGATGAGGCCGTCGAAGTCGAAGATGACGGCGCGGATGGATTGGGGCATGGGTGACTATGGAGAGCCGACGATTCGTCGGCAAAAAAAGATTCTGACTGGCCGACGATTCGTCGGCTCTCCATACTCCACGATGCTCAGCCTGCAAAAACCAGCGCCCGAATGCCTGCGGGCATGTCTGGTGTCATGGCGTGACGAGCTGCTGAGCTACACGCCGCCACTGGCAGACGGGTTCATCGCCGATGAACATGCGGTGCGGCTGGGCAGCGGGGAGGAGGTGTACAGGCGCGCATGCGAGGCGCTGGATGCATGGCGCATGTTTCCAGAATGGGCGGAAGTCGTCCGTACGCAGGAGACGGGGCAGGTGGCCGGACAGATCGTGGCCATGGTGGTGCGCATCTGCGGCCTGTGGTGGGTGAACCCGTGCCGCATCCTGCGGCGTTGCGATTCGGAAAATACGCACGGTTTTGTCTATGGTACGCTGCCGGAGCATGCGGAGTGTGGCGAGGAGCAGTTTGTCATCGAGCACCGCTCAGACGGCAGTGTGTGGTATGTGATCCGTGCGTTTTCACATCCGCGTCACTGGATGGCGTGGCTGGGGTTTCCTCTGGCACGATGGTGGCAGTGCCGGTTTGTGAGGGATTCGCAGCGGAGGATGACTGGCGTATGAGAACGGCAGACCGATTTAAGCGCGAGTGGCTGTTCGGACTGCTGGCATGGGCGGCGCAGCTGTGGATGCTCAAGCAGGCAACTGCCGGCATCTACTGGATCGTGATCCTGCTGCTGTTCTCAGCGATGTTTCTGATGCCGCTGGCGAGATGTTTCTGGCAGTCTGACTCGCCACCGAAAAAGTGGCATGAGCTGGAATTGGCGTGGGCCATAGGAATGGCTACCACATTCTTCACCAATTCGGCTGTTGAGGCCATCCCATGGCTCATGTTTCGTTTTGCGGCGGCAGTTGAAGCGGCCCGGTACTGCTCCTCCAAGACATTCAGAGATCCGGCCGCGATGACTTTATTGGCGGCGCGGATTTTCCCTGCTGTGGGCGCGGTGTGGTTCGTTGCGCATCGGGCAAACTGGACCCCGTGGGGTTTTGACCCGCTTATTGTGCTGCTGACTGCGGCCCATTTTCATCATGCCGGATTCACACTTCCACTGATGGCCGGGCTGAATGCCAGGACGACGCCGGGCTGCTTGACGCGGTTTTCCTGTGTGGCGATTTTGAGCGGCGTGCCGCTTGTGGCCGTGGGTATCATGTGCACGCACTTTGGCGTGTTGAAGTTTGTGGAGCCGTTTGGGGTGGCAATTTTGGTGCTGGGAGCGTTGGGTGTAGCTGTATCGCAGATGAGGCAGGGTTTGCAGAAACAGCGCCCGTTTTTGGTGCGGCTGGGATTTGTACTGTCAGGCGCGTCCCTATTGGCGGCCATGCTGCTGGCGCTGGGATTTGGCATGCGATACGTGATCCCGAACTTCGCGCTTAGCATGCCACAGATGTGGATGATCCACGGCACGCTGAACGCGTTTGGTTTCGGATGGTGCGGGATTTTGGCGTGGCGCTGGGAGGTCAAGCAACGCTCGGCTGCTTCAGCAGATCAAAGAGCGTGATCATGCCCAGCAGGCGCTTCTGCTCATCCACCACCACGGCCTTGCTGACACCGCTGCGCATGAGGGTGCCGACGAGCACGGGAACGGGTGTGTCTGCGGTGACGCAAAAGGGTTTGGCCAGCGGCAGGTCCTGCAGCTTGTCCACGCAGGTGAGGCCGTGGTTTTTGAGCCATTCGTAGGCCACGGAGCGGCGCAGCAGACCGACCACGCAGCCCTGAGCCAGCACGGGGTAGGTGCTGTGCGGGTGTGCCTGAAACTCCGCCACGGCATCCTGGACTGTCACCTCCGCATCGAGAGAGGCGATGCTGCGTGTCATCACATCGGCGGCACAGGCGTTGCGTGTGGCCTCGGGAATCATCTCCACCGTCTGCTGGATTTCCTCGGGCAGGTGGTACTGCTGTGCGGTGCCACGGAAGAGGCTGCCAAGGGAGCCGATACTGTTGGCGAGTGTCTTGAAAGTTTCGCCATCGATGGCGACGAGCTCGCTTGATTCCTTGGCGGTGGCGTCAAAACGCCAGATGCCGTCGCCCAGCAGGGCGCGTTCACCAAAGTGCTCGCCCGGGCCGGCGGATTTCACGAGCTGGCCCTGGGCATCGGTGATTTCGACACAACCTTTTTTGACGGCGTAGAGCGACTGGGCAGGCTCGCCTGAATGGAAAAGGGAGTCTCCAGGTTCCAGGTGCATCTCACCCAGAGGGGAGGTGAAGCTGGGGGTGAGGAGATTGATGTCACGCGGAAAGAACATCTCAAAGCTCCACTCCGCCATCACGCGCAGCTTGCGGTCAAAGCCGGGCAGCTTCATGAGATAAATGGTGCGCCACATGAACCAGGCGATGATGCCCGAGAAGCGCATGCCCATGATCTGAGCGACGGCCTTTCGATGGCCGATGGTGGCCAGCTCTCCGAGGCCGGTGAAGCGGAAAGGTTTCAAGGCACGCCCTGTGAAACTGGCGGCGATGTTTCGCGCCACCAGCGCCCCCTGCCGCATGGCAAACTGAGCGGTTTCGGGGCAGTTGCCGCCATCTGCTTTCGGAAACACGGCACAGTCGCCTGCAGACCAGACATTTGTGAGTCCCTTGACCCGGCCGCTGGGCTCCACCACGACCTTGCCTTTCTCCACGGGCAGTGCGCCGATGGCACCGAGTGCCGAAATCTGCGGATGGGGTGCATTTCCCACCGTACAAACGACGAGCGTGGCGGGCAGCCGGGTGCCATCCCCCAGCTGCACGGTGCTGGAGGTGACGGCACGCACGCGGCTCTTGTAGGCGATCTTGACGCCCATCTCAGCGAGGCATTTTCCCGTGTAGGTGCCCAGGCTGTCGCTCAGCATGCCCAGCAGGCGATCGCCGCTGTGAATGAGGGTGACGCTGGGCTCATCGGGCTCGATGTTTTCGTAAAACCGGCGCGCGCCCACGATCAAGTCCTGGATCTGACCGGCGGTCTCCACCCCGGAGTAACCACCGCCGACGATGACAAAGGAGAGCAGTTCCTTGCGCAGCTTGGGGCTGGTGATGAGGTTGGCCTCCTCCATGCGGCTGATGATGGCGGCGCGCAGCTTCATGGCATCGCCCACGGTACGCATGAGGTAGGCGTGCTCCGCCATGCCGGGGATGCGGCTGAGGTCCACGCCAGCGCCGGGTGCAAGCATGATGTGCTCAAAGCCCACCGTCACCTGCGGGGTGAATGAGCCGCCGTTCATGGTGATGATGCGGTTTTCCAGATCGATGTGCGTGACCTCGCCCTTCAGCACTTCCGCACCGCGGCAAATCATGCGGATGGGATTGACCACGTGCTGCGGGGAGAGCGAGCCGCCCGCGACTTCCGGCAGCATGGGCTGGAAGACCATGTGGTTTTCGCTGGCGATGACGCCCACAGACATTCCCGCCATGTCCTCGGTCAGCCGCAGCAGCTCACGCGCACAGTACACTCCGGCAAATCCTCCACCAATGATGGCCACTTTGAAAATACGGTCGGGCTGCTTGGGCATAGAACAGCCATCAAGCGCAGGGGGCGAGCCAGCTTGAGCAAAAAATGGGGTCTGCTCAGCGTCGCAGCACCCGCTTCATCATTACGAGCGCATCTCCGGGCATGAGCATCGCACTGGGGCTGGGGTTCAGGTCGGTGGCTCCTTCTTTGCGCAGAATGGCCACGATGAGCATGCGGCCGCTGAGGCCGTTCTCGATCTCGTTCACGCGTTTGTGCACCCAGGGGGAGTCTGCGCGGATCTCGATCTCCTCCATGTCCAGGCCCAGCTCGGTGAGATGGTGGTCAAAATCGACGCTGGCCTTGGTCTTGCCGCCGATCAGGTCGCGGGTGTTCGGGTGGAGGATCAGGTGGGCGATGCGGTCCGCGCCGATGTGCGCAGGCAGCACCACGCGGTTGGCCCCAGCCTGCAGCAGCTTGCGCTCGGTGGAGGGCACCTCGCCACGAGCGATGATCTGGATGGCGGGGTTCATGTTGCGGGCGCTGAGGGTGATGAAGACATTGGCGGCGTCATTTGGCAGCACGGTGGCCAACACCCGGGCGCGGCTGATGCCTGCGGCTTTCAGCACGGATTCATCGGTGGCTTCTCCCTGCAGCGTGAGGAAGCCCGCATCCCGCACCTCCGCCACACGGTCGGTCGCCTGATCGACGATGACAAAGGGGATGCCGCCAGCCTGCAGCTGCGAGGCGATCATGCGCCCGATGCGACCGTAGCCGCAGATGATGGCGTGGTTGGTGAGTTTATCGATTTCGTTTTCCATGCGTTTGCCTCCCAGAGCTCGTTGGATCTGCGCCTCCGTCAGCCACTGCACCAGAGTACCAGTGACGAAGATGATGCCCGTGCAGCCGAAGAGTATGAGGATGATCGTCCAGGCTCGCAGCCAGGGGTCTGTGATGGGAACCACCTCGCCGTAGCCCACGCTGAAGGCTGTGATGACGACCATGTAGAAGGAGTCTCCCCACGACCACCCGGCGGCACGGTAGCCCAGGGTGAAGACCGCCAGCACCAGGCCCACGTAGGCAAAGGCGTAGAGGAGGTTGGTCTGCGGGCGGCTTTTGGAGATGGGCATGCAGTCGGGCGGAAGACACCTAGGAGCGAAAGGCGTGCCAGAAGCAGGGCGCTCCGCTGAAGATCATCACTGACGAATGAAATGCCGCGTGCGCTTCGGGCGTTTGCTTGCCACGTTCCGCTCCCACCCTATGAAGCATCTCTTCACCGCCATCCTGGCCTTCAGCCTCTTCAGCTCCGCCTTTGCAGCGGGCAAGAAATCCATCGTCATGATCGCGGGGAAGCCCTCTCACGGCCCGGGACAGCATGAGCACAATGCGGGCATCCAGCTGCTGAAAAAGTGCCTGGAGCAGGGCGCGGCGGATCAGGTGGACATCAAGTTTCACCTCAACGGCGAGTGGCCTTCCCAGGAGGAGCTTTCTGCAGCGGACACCGTCGTGATCTACTCCGATGGCGGCGGCGGACACCCTGCCCTGCAGGGAGACCGCCTGGCCCAGCTGGACAAGGAGATGAAGCGCGGCTGCGGCTTCCTGACGCTGCATTACGCTGTGGAGCCGACCATCGAAAAGGGCGGCAAGGAATTCATCGACTGGATGGGCGGCTGCTTTGAGATCAACTGGAGCGTGAACCCGCACTGGGATGCGAATTTCAAGGAACTGCCCACCCACCCGATCAGCTCTGGAGTGAAGCCCTTTGGCACGAATGACGAATGGTACTTCTACATGCGCTTCCGCCCCAACATGCAGGGTGTGACGCCGATCCTCAGCGATGTGGCCCCGGACTCCACCATGAGCCGCCCGGACGGTGCACACAGCGGCAACCCGACCGTGCGTGAGTCCGTGAAGAACAAGGAGAAGCAGCATGTGGCATGGGCCTGCGAGCGTGCAGATGGCGGCCGCGGCTTTGGCTTCACCGGCGGTCATTACCACAAAGGCTGGGCCAATGACGACCAGCGCAAGCTGGTGCTGAATGCCATCCTGTGGACCGCGAAAGCAAAGATCCCTGCGGATGGCGTGGCCTCAAGCGTCACGGAAGACGACATGAAGGCGAATCTGGACCTCAAGCCCGGCCAGGGTCTGCCGGAGAAGCCCAAGCCGGCCGCGAAAGCAAAATAACCAAGAGCCACCGCCACCATGAACCGCCGTCAATTTCTCCAACAAAGCACGGCGGGCATGCTGGCCGTGAATCTGGCCTCGGGGCAGTCAGCTGCGCCGCTGATTGCTTCGCTGGAAAAGGTCACGCTCAAACGTGGCCGTGACGGCAGCGGGCCTTCGTGGTTTCATCCGCGTCCTTGTGTGGTGCCTGCCAAAGACGGTCCTGTGGTTCTCATGCTGATGCAGGAGATCCGAGGCTCGGATTATTTCATGCCGGTGCATTGGATGGAATCCCGTGATCTCGGCCGCACATGGTCGGACCCACAGCCTGTACCGCCGCTGGGCCGTGTGCCGATGACGGATGGTCGTGGTGATGAGGGAGTGTGCGATGTGGTGCCGCAATATCACGCCAAAACCGGCACTGTTTTGGCGATGGGGCACAATGTTTTTTACCGAGGGCCAAAGTTTGACCGCAACCAGCCAGCACGCTGGCCGGTGTATGCGGTTTATAAAGACGGCCGCTGGTCCTGGCGCAAACGCCTGGTGTGGGATGACCCTCGCGGATCCAACATCTACACCAACAACTGCGGCCAGCGCGAGGTGCTGGAGGACGGCAGCATCGCCTTTGTGATGTCGTTTGGCGCGCAGCAAAACGGGCGCTCCGCTGCGGGAGTGAGGTGCTCGTTTGACGGGGAGACGCTGGCCATCCAGAAAGTGGGCCGTGAAATCAAACACTCCGCCGGGCGCGGGCTGCTGGAGCCGTCTCTGGTGCGCTATCGCGGGAAGTTTTATGTGACGCTGCGCGCCGAGGACAATCGCGGCTATGTGGCCTCAAGCGATGACGGACTCGACTTTGAAGAAAAGCAGCCCTGGTGCTGGGATGATGGCACGCCGCTGGAAATGAGCACCACACAGCAACACTGGCTGCCGCACAGTGAGGCGCTGCATCTGGTCTATACACGCAAAGATGCCAGCAATGTGAATGTGATCCGGTGGCGCTCACCGCTCTTCATGGCGCAGGTGGATCTGAAGACGCTGCGTCTTATCCGCGAGACGGAGCGCGTGGTCCTCCCGCTGGAAGGCGATGGCGTGAAGGCACCCGACGAAGTGCCGCTGATGGGTAATTTCCAGACCACCAACATTTCGCCGGACGAATCGTGGGTCACCGATGGCGGCATGCTGCCAAAGCATGGCTTCAAGGGCGATCTGCTGCTGGGCAGGATCCGCTGGAGCAGGCCAAATACCCTGGTGTGAAGCCGGCTAGGCTGAGTAGCCGCCGGAGATGTAGGCATTGAGCTGCTGGATCGTCATTCGCTGGGTTTCGATGATCCACTTTACGAGGTCGCCGATGGAGATGATGCCGAGAAGCTGCTCGCCATCCAGCACGGGGAGATGGCGGATGTGATGCTCCGTGATGATCTCCAGGCAGCTGGAGACGGTTTGATCCGGTCCCACCGTCACGATGTCCCGCGTCATGATGTCGCTGACGGGCGTCTCGCGGGAGGACTTCCCATGCAGCGCCACTTTGCTCATGTAGTCGCGTTCGGAGATCATTCCCACGAGGCGGGTGCCGTCCACCACAGGCAGCGCGCCGATGTTTTTCTCGGACATCATCTGGATGGCCTGATACACAGTGGCTGCAGGCGCGATGGTCCAGATGTTCCGGCACTTGTGCTCCAGCAAGGTCTTGGCTGCGGTGGAAATTTCCATGGCGACTGGGTGATTGGTGAAGCTATTTACTTAAATTGGCCGCTGCAAGGCAAGCTTCCTTTTCCCGGCTGCTGCCGGTTGGACCCAACCTTCATGCTTGAGAAAGGCCGCCCGCGTCGTTTCATGAGGTGCCATGAGCACCCAACCCACGCCACTCTCCCGCCGCCGCTTTGTCGGTGCCGCCGGCCTCGTCGCCGGCAGCATGATCACCCGCCCGCTGTTCGGTCAGAACGCGCCCAGCAACAAGCTCAACGTCGCCCTGATCGGCGTGTGGGGCCGTGGCCTGGCGCATTACGAAGCCCTCTCCGAGGAAAACGTCGTGGCGCTGTGCGACATCAACGAGGCGCACTTTCCAGGCGCCCTGAAGCGCTTTCCCGGAGCCACGACTTACATCGACTGGCGCAAATGCCTCGACCACAAGGGGCTCGATGCCGTCATGATCTGCACGCCAGACCACACGCATGCCTTCATTGCCAACTGGGCGATGAAGCGCAACCTGCATGTGTACTGCGAAAAGCCGCTGGCCATCACTGTGAATGAAGCACGCACCGTGCGTGCGACATGGGAGACGAAGAAGAGCAAGCTTGCCACGCAGGTGGGCATGCAGCGTCATGCACAGCCTAACTTTAATCGCGTGAAGGAACTCATCCGCGATGGGGCCATCGGTGAACTGAAAGACGCCTATGCCTGGGGCAACCGGCAGATTCCCAAGCCTGGCTACTTCCCCGAAGAAGGCAGCCCGCCTCCTGGGTTTCATTATGACCTGTGGCTCGGTCCGGCCCCGTTTCACCCCTACAACCCTGCTTACTTCTCCGGCAAGGCGGGCGCGAACTGCCTTTCCTGGAACATGTTCTGGGACTTTGGTGCCGGACAGATCGGTGACATGGGCAGCCACACGATGGATTTGCTCTGGAACGCCGTGGACGGTACGCTCCCCACTTCTGCCGAGGCAAAGGGAGAGGCGTACAACTCGGATGTGACCCCCGTGAACTGTGAATCGCATTTCGAGCTTCCCGCCAATGACTGGCGCGGACCTATCACGGTCAGCTGGTACCAAGGCGGTGCCATGCCTCGCTCGCCAAAGCCGTTCATTGATCTCACCAAGATCGGCCACGGCGCCATGTTCAAAGGCACGAAAGGTTTCCTCATCGCCGACTTTGATTCCCGCATGATCCTGCCATTCGGAGACGATGCCGACATGAGCTACTACAAGTCGCGCAAGAAGGAAGAGCTGCTGCCTCCAGTCGGGGTTTTCCAGAAGCAGTGGTTTGATGCCTGCCGCGATCCGAGCAAGCCCACTGCGTGCAACTTCGGCTACAGTGCTGACATGATCGAGATGATGCTCCTCGGCCTCGTCGCCTATCGAGTGGGCAAAAAAATCAAATACGATGGCAAAACCGGCACCAGTCCGGACACGCCCGAAGCGAACGCCTTCATGACGAAGGAGTACCGCGCCGGCTGGAACATCGACGGCTGATCCGCATGATCCGGTGCACGCCCATCAGCATCCTCAGCCTGGTGCTGATGGGCGGTGTACTGACGGCAAATGCCGCGGATGACTTTGATGAGGCGAAGGCGGTGACGGTTTTTGCCTTCGACAGCATCTCGATCCCATACTCGCAGAATCTGCGGCTGGAGATGAGGCAGCCCATTCGGCATGCTGAGAATCCCGTGGTGAAGCGTGGTCCGTCAGGGGCACCGGATGCGCTGGGGGTGCAGTTCTATGGCTCCATCATCAAAGACGGCGGCAAGTATCGCCTGTGGTATGTGGCCTTTGATGATGACACCGAAAACAAAGTGGCCTCGGCGCGCTGGCGGGCGGCTTATGCTGAGAGTACGGACGGCCTGAACTGGACGAAGCCGGATCTGGGGCTCGTGGAATACAAAGGCAGCAAGAGCAACAATCTGCTGGACATGGGTGGTGGGCCGTGGGGATTTGTGAATCTCAAAGTGCTCAAGGACGATGCAGATCCGGATCCCTCCAGGCGCTACAAAATGACAGCCCATGTCTATTTCCGCAGTCAGAGACGGCTGGGAACGCTGCTGCCGTTTGTGAGTGCGGATGGTTATAGCTGGAAGCCGGTGCATGAGGTGGAGTCCGTGAAGGCCGAGCTAAGAAAAGAGGACCTGCTGCTGCCTGCCATTCATTTTGAACCGAGCGGCGGCTTGTACCGATGGGAGGGTATGTTTTATGCCTGCGGTCAAAATGCGCTGAATGCCACGCGCCCCTATCAGGGACGTGTGACACGCATGTACCGCTCGCCCGATTTTGTGCACTGGCTGCCCACGCAGAGCATTGGATTTGTGCGCGAGCCGCAGCACCAGGTGCTGGGTGCAGGGCGCAGTCTCGAAGGCGAGCAGACGCATGAGGGCATCAGTGTGTGGAACCGGCGCAACGTGCTGCTGGGGGTGGTCGGCCAGTGGCACGGCGCAAAGGAGTGGCGGGACATCACCATTGATCTCGGCTTTGTGCTCAGCAACGACGGGCTGAATTTCCGCGAGCCGGCGCACGAGTGGACTTTCCTCAAGCGCGGAGAGGATGGCACATGGGATCAGGGTGGTGTGCTGCAGGGGCAGGGATTTGAAAACATCGGGGACGAGACCTTTATTTACTATGGTGCGTGGGATCCCCGGCATTGGAAAGATTCACCAGCACGTGGTGGCGTGGGCCTTGCCAAGCTGCCGCGGGACCGCTTTGGCGATCTGGTGGTCGAGACCGCTGGCAAAGGGCGGGGCGACTACCAGCTTCCGAAGATCACCAGCGAGTTTGTCACAGCGGCCATTTCTGTGAAGGGGGCGCAGCGGTTTTTCCTCAATGCAGACGGTCTTGGACCTGAGGCTGCGCTGAAGATCGAACTCCTCAGTGCCGGCGAGACGCCGCTGCCGGGTTATACGAGCATCATCCGCCAGAGCGGTTTCCAAACGCCGGTGGCTTGGCAGAAAAATGCGGATGATTTGCCTGAACGCATTCGCATCCACGTGACGTTTGAAGGCAAACGAAGCACTGACATCCGGTTCAGCGCCTTGTACATGCAACCCGCCAAGTGATGATTCCATGAACCGCCGTCATTTCCTGAGTGCCACCGTCGCGGGTGGTGCCGTGGCTGCCGCAGCCGCGCCACCAGCCGGCATCATCGACTGTCAGAGCCACCTCTTTTTTCCCGAGGTGCTCGACATGATGCGGAAACGCAAAACGGAGCCGCTGGTGTACGATGAGAAAGGCACCGTGTATCTCAAGATGGGCGACTGGCTGCGCAAGGTGCCGCCGTTTTACCTCGATGTGGATGCCAAGCTGGCGGCGATGGATGCGAATGGCATCGAGATCACCATGCTGAGCACGAATGACCCCGGACCCGAGTGGTTCGGCGCGGATGGTCCGGCGGTGGCGCAGCTGATCCATGATTCGCTGGCGGGGGTGATCGCAAAGCATCCCACACGCTTTCGCGGGCTCTGCGTGCTGCCGCTGCAGAATGAAAAGGCTGCCGCCGAAGAGCTGGACCGCTGTGTGAAAAAGCTCGGCTTCAAAGGCATCCTGCTTTACACCAATCTGGCCGGGGCGTGGTGTGATGAGCCGCAGTTTCAATGGTTGTATGCACGCGCGGAGGAGCTGGGAGTGCCCATCCTGCTGCACCCAGCCAAACCGATGACCACAGAGCAGGTGAAGGGCTACGAATTGACCAGCACGCTGGGAAACATGTTTGAAAACACCATCGCCATCGCACGCATCATCGCCAGCGGGCTGCTGGACAAACATCCGAAGCTGAAGCTGGTGTGTCCGCATCTGGGCGGTACGCTGCCCTACATCAGCGGGCGCATGGACCACCAGCTCACGGTGCTGAAGCGCGGGCCGCAGAATCTCCAGCGGAAGCCAAGCGAGTACCTGCGCAGCATCTACATGGACATCGTCTCGCCTCTGCCGGAGGCCATGCGCTTTGCGCTGGATTTCAGCAGTGCGGACAGGCTGCTATTCTCCAGCGACCACCCGTGGGTGGAGCCCGCGGAAATTCTCGACCCTTTGCGATCCCTGAAGCTTCCCGCCGCGGATGAGCAGAAGATCCTCTCAGGCAATGCGCGGCAGCTTTTTGGACTGGTATGAATGAAACGCATTCTGGTACTCCCAGCCAAGACTCAGGGGGTGGGCAGGACTTGGCCGATTAAGTTTTCATCTAATGACCGTATGGGAGGAATGCGATGGTTCATTCTCACTCTCTGCTTTCTTCTTTCGACGGTCTACGCAGCGGATCCCGCGCCTGTCTTCCGGGCGGGAGCTGCCACCAGCAACATCACACCAGATCTTGGCAGCTCGATGAACGGCGGCTTTCAGGACCGGCAGGCGGTGTTTGTGCATGATGAGCTGCACGCCCGCTGTCTGGCGCTGGACGACGGCAGGACGAAGCTCGTACTGGTAGTGGCTGACAGCTGCGTCATCGGACGCGGTATTTTCGACGAGGCGAAAAAGATGGTGAACGAAGCCACCGGCCTGCCGGTGGAAAATATGCTCATGTCCGCCACGCATTCGCATTCCTGCGCCACCGCTCAGGCCGTGGGGCAGAGCGAGCCGAATCCAATGTACCAGCGTTTTCTCGCACGGCGCATCGCCGACGGGGTGCGCTGCGCGCTGGACAATCTGGCTCCTGCGAAGATCGCGTGGGGTTCCGTAGATGTGCCGCAGCATGTGTTTAACCGCCGCTGGAAAATGAAGCCGGGCGGCGTGCCGCCCACCCCACATGGCGTCACCACAGATCAGGTGAAGACGAATCCAGGTGTGAACAATCCCAGCCTGCTCGAACCTGCCGGACCCACGGATCCTCAGGTGTGCTTCATCAGTGTGCAGTCGGCGGAGGGGAAACCCATCGCGCTCCATGCCAACTACTCGCTGCATTACGTCGGAGGCACCGGCCCAGGCCACATTTCGGCAGACTACTTCGGTGCGTTTGCCAGTCGCATTGGCGAGCTTCTCGGCGCAGACAAACAGGATCCGCCTTTTGTCGGCGCGATGTCCAATGGGGCCAGCGGCGACATCAACAACATCGACTGCCGTGGCGGGCAGGCCAAGCAGCCGCTGTACGGGCAGATCAATCTCGTGGCGAATGATGTGGCTCAGGCTGTCGCGGGTGCGTGCAAAAGCCTGAAGTATCAGGACTGGGTGCCGCTGGGAGTGGCGCAGAAGGAGGTCACTCTGGGGCTGCGCATCCCAACTCCCGACGAAGTGGAAAAAGCGCGCGCCATTACGAAGCAGTCAAAGATGTTTCCACGCATGGAGACGATGGAGCAGGTGTATGCACGTGAAACCGTGCTGCTGGCGGACTTTCCGAAGGAGGTCTCCGCGCCGCTGCAGGTGCTGAAGATCGGGGATCTGCGTATTTCGGCCATTCCGGCAGAGGTCTTTGTCGAAATCGGACTCAGCCTGAAGAGCCGTCATGCTCAGACATTCACTGTGTCCCTGGCCAATGCCTACCACGGTTATCTTCCCACGCCGGAACAGCACAAGCTCGGCGGCTATGAGACCTGGCGTGCACGATCCGCCTGCTTGGAGGCCGATGCCTCGACGAAGATCGTCGCCGGGCTTGAGGAACTGTTCTCGAAACTTCCATAATCTCCCATCATGAAATCCATCCTGCTTTGCCTTGGTCTGCTCAGCTGCGCCGCGTCTGCTGCAAACATCGTCATCATGACGGTGGAAGACCCCAACAACTACGAGTCACCGCGCACGATGAGCGAATTTGCGGAAAAGGATCTACGTCCACTTGGGCATCAGGTGACGATCATTCATGGCGACAAGCCGCAGCCGCATCACTTTGCCGGGCTTGTCGAAGCGCTGAAGGGGGCGGATTTGCTGGTGCTCTTCTCCCGTCGCCGTTTTCCGCCGCAGGCACAGATGGAGGCCATCCGTGCGCATCTGGCCGCAGGCAAGCCGCTGCTCGGCATCCGCACGGCGAATCATGCCTTCATTCCCAAGCCCAAGGAGGTCGTGGAGCCTGGGCTGGTGCCATGGCCTGACTTTACCCATGAAGTGCTGGGCGGTGAAAATGCGGGCTATGAAACCAAAGGGCTGCCCTACAGCGTGAGTGTGCCCGCAGGGATCAAGACACCGCTGCTCGATGGCGTCAATGTGGCGAACATCCAGGGCTATCAATCTCTCTACAGAGTGCTGCCGCTGGCCGCTGATGCCACGCCGATTCTCATTGGCACTGCACAGGCCGGAGCCACCACGCCGCCCCAGCCGGTGGCATGGACGCGCAGCTATGGCAGCGCAAAAGCGCGCATCTTTTACACCAGCCTCGGGGCCCCGGAAGACATGCGCAGTGTGGATTTTCACCGGCTGCTGCTCAATGCCGTGGCGTGGACTTTGCAGAAATAACGAGCCATGAAATTGATCTGCCTCCTCCTTCTCGTCTGCGTGGTCTCTGCGAGGGCTGAAATGCTCGCGGGTGTCGCGAAGGTCGATATTACGGACCGCACCGGACCGGTGAATGATTCATGCTATGCCAAGGCGCTGGTGCTCAAAAGCGGCGGTGAAACGGCGGTGGTCATCACGCTGGATGCGGTGGCAGTGGGCGGCATCGGGCGCATTGGCAACGGCTTCATGGCGACGGTGCGTGCAGCATTGCAGCAAGACCTGGGCATTTCACCTTCCAGCGTGGTGGTAAATGCCAGCCACTGTCATGGCATTGTGCGTGGAGATCTGGAGCCGCTCGTCATCCAGGCCGTGAAGGATGCGGCGAAAAATCTGGTGCCGGTGAAAGCAGGCGCCGGCACTGCCACGGAGACGCGTATCAGTGAAAATCGCCGTCTAAAAATGAAGGACGGCAGCACGGTGGACATGCGCCGTGCCTACTCGATGCCACGGGATGAAGATGTGGCGGGCGTGGGTCCCATCGATCCACAAGTGGCCCTGTTGCGGCTGGACCGCATGGACGGCAAGCCACTGGCCGTGCTCTACCAGTTTGCCTGCCACCCGATCATGAACCCGCCCAGCAAAGGCTGCTCGGCGGATTATCCAGGCTTTGCCTCGAAGGTGATTGAAGACGCGCTTGGTGGCGGTGCGATGGCTTTTTTTGTTCAGGGCTGCGGTGGCGACATCAATCCCGTTCGCTACAAAGAAGTGTCCCGCCCCGCCGATGCCGAGCCTCTCGGCACCATGCTCGGGGCGACGGTGCTGGCTGCAGTCAGGCAGATGGAAACAAAAAGCGACGCGCTTCTCCGCGTGAGCAATGAAACCATCGTCCTGCCACGTGCCGCAGACTACGTGGCACGCATTGCCAGCATCGAGGCGGAGCAGAAAAAACTCGTCGCTTCGCTTAAGTCCACGAACATCAATTTCAAAACCTTTCTGCCCCTGCTGCTGCAGCACAGGCTATGGCCGGAAAATCCATCGCACTATTCGCAGAGCTACCTGCATGACCAGGCACTTGATCGCAAAGCCATCACCCAGCTTGATGCCGACAACCGCGCGCTGGTGGAGAGCTACCTGGCCAACATCGAAATCATGGAGCGGCTCACGCGGCTGAACTCCAATCTCGCGCTGCTGAAAATGCACCTGAAGCAGACCGAGGCTGCCGCCAGCCCAACGTTGGATGCCGAGGTCTGCGGGCTGCGCGTGGGTGATTTCAAACTGGTGACCTTTCCTGGCGAGGTGACCGTGCAGGTGGGGCTGAACATCAAGAAAGCAGCGAACGACGCCCGCGCCTTTGTCTCCGGCTACACCAATGGCTACATCTGGTACACCCCAACTATGGAGCAGCGGATGAACCCTGGCTATGCGCAGGAGGACTGCGACACGCTGGTGGCTCCTGAGTGGCAGAAGCTCTTTGAGACCAAGGCGCTGGAAGTTTTGCGTGATCTCAGCCGATAAGCTTTTTCATGAATTCATTTTTCACCTTCCTGTTTGTCGCGTGCACCTGCGCCGCCTTTGCCGCTGATGACCTGCCCAAGACGCTCATGACCACGCGTGGCAAGCTGCTGGTCAGCGAGGACTTTACGCCGGCGCTCGCGCCTGTGGTTGGAAAGCCTGTGGGGTTTGCCAGCGGGTTCACCGGCTGGCGTTACAATACAGGGCCCGCAGGTGGAAAATCGGGGTATTGGAAGCTGGCCGACGGAATTTTCACCGGGGTGGAAAGCCCCGGGGCAAATCATCCGGCGACAGCCTCGTTTGGCTTTCAGTTCACCGACGCCATCATTCAATGCGAGGTGAGGCTGAACGACGTGCCCGATGAAGGGCGCAAATACCGCTCCTTGTTTGTGAAGGCGACGGATGCCAAAGACTACGTGATCTCGCTGAGCGTCGGGCCAGGCGGTCTTTTTTTAACGCCGTATGATGCGGAACGCATCAATCCCGCGACCAAACAGCGCGAGAAGGGAACAGCGGGCCGTGCTCTGACTCCGGTCAAACTCAACGAATGGCACACAGTGGTGCTGGAGATCAAGGGGGGCGAGGCGGTGGGAACGATCGACGGCAAGAGCACGACAGTGAGCAATTCGCTGATTGGCACGGCGAAGCACAGCATCATGCTGGGTGCAGGCACGGAAGCGAGCTTCCGCCATCTTCGCGTGTGGGAGGCCCTGCCGAATGAAGGCTGGACGGCGGCGAAGGCCTCACTGCAGGCGACTGCAAAACCTTGAACAGACATTCACTCTTATGAACCTATCCTTTGTATTTCGCGCTTTGATCTTCATCGCGGCTGTCTTCGGCTGCCAGCTGCATGCGGCAGAGTCGGCGCATGTCGTCATCATGATCGGCGAGGACGAGTATCATACATGGGAGACTCTGCCTGAGTTTGCTGCCAAGGAACTGAAGGCCGCGCCTTATCGCGTCACTGTGGTGCATGCGGATGCGACGGACAAAAACCAGTTCCCGGGATTCGTCGAGGCGATGCGTGATGCGGATCTTCTCCTGATCAGTGTAAGGCGCCGCACTCCACCGCAGGCGGTGATCGACGCGGTGAGAGCACATCTCGCGGCGGGGAAGCCTCTGGTGGGGATCCGTACGGCCAGCCATTGCTTTGCACTGCGGCCCAAGGAGCCTGAACCCAAGGCAGGACTGGCGAAGTGGCAGGACTTTGACCCGGAAGTGCTGGGCGGAAACTACACCGGGCATTATGGCAAAGATCCCGCCAAGATTACAGTGGTCCCAGGTGCGGAATCACACCCGATCCTGCGAGGGGTTGCCGTGGCGGAACTGATCGGACACGGGGGCTTGTATAAAAACACGCCGCTCAAAGGCGGGACGACTCCGCTGCTGATGGGAACGCTGCCCGGGGCGGAGACAGAGCCTGTGGCGTGGACTCATTTCTATGGGGAAAAGAAGGCGCGCATCTTTTACACATCGATGGGCCATTGGGACGATTTTAAGCTGCCTGCATTCCGCCTCTTCTTGCTCAATGGCATCGGCTGGGCTCTGCAGAAACCCTGATATTTTTCTTCGGCGAGCTGGTGGTGCAGCCTTGAGCATCGCCGAGCGCTCGCCATAGGAAGCGGCTCACCAAACCCACCCAGCTACCATGCGACTCAAAGACCAGGTCATCCTCATCACCGGCAGTTGTACCGGCATCGGCGAATTCATGGCGCGGCGCTTCGTCGCCGAGGGCGCCAGGGTCATTCTGCATGGTCTGGAAATCGAGCGCGGTGAAGCCTTGCGGCAGGAGCTGGGCACCGACAAAGCAGCCTTCTGCCAGGGCAACCTCGCAGACCCGGAGGCTCCGGCCAAGCTGGCCGCCGATGCTATTGCGGCCTTTGGCAAAATCGACGCCCTCGTGAACAACGCGGCAATGACGAACCGTGCGCGCATCGCCGAGACAGATGCCGCCATGTTTGACCGCATCATCGCCGTGAACGCGCGTGCGCCCATGCTTCTCATCCGAGCGCTGCTGCCTGAACTGAAGAAGAACCAAGGCGTGGTGCTGAACATTGGCTCCGTGCTGGCCCACTGCGGGCAGGCAAACTTGCTGGCCTACTCCATGTCCAAGGGCGCACTCATGACGATGACACGCAATCTGGCCGATGCACTCGGCAACGACCGCGTGCGCGTGAACCAGCTCAACGTGGGATGGACGCTCACGGAGAACGAATACAAGGTTAAGCTAGGAGACGGCCTCGGCGAAGGCTGGCCTGAGCGCCTGCCTGCCTACGCGGTGCCGATGGGCCGCCTCTTGAACCCGGAGGATATCGCCGCTGCCGCCGTTTACTGGGTCAGTCGCGAGAGCTTCCCCGTCACAGGCACCGTGGCCGAGCTGGAGCAGTACCCGCTCATCGGCCGTTATACCAATCACGAAGGCGATCCGCTCAAGCAGCAGGATCACGCAAAGTAATGACGAATTGCAAACCGCTAACTGAGAACAAAACACCATGAAACTGATCCGCTTTGGAAACCCTGGAGAAGAAAAACCCGGCCTGCAGCTTGAGGACGGACGCCGTATCGACGCGAGCGCCTTTGGCAGCGACTACGATGAAAAATTCTTCGGCGGAGACGGCCTGGAGCGTCTGGCCGCCTGGGCCAAGGCGAATGCCGCCACGGCTCCCACAGTGTCTGCGGAAACACGTCTCGGCCCCTGCATCGCCCGCCCCAGCAAGATCATCTGCATCGGCCTGAACTATGTGGATCACGCGAAGGAAAGCGGCATGCCCATTCCGGCGGAGCCCATCGTGTTCTTCAAGGCCACCAGCGCCATCGTGGGGCCGAACGACAACGTGGTCATCCCGCGCAATTCCAAGAAGACCGACTGGGAAGTCGAGCTGGCTTTCGTCATTGGCAAAAAGGCCAGCTACGTCTCCGAAGCAGACGCCATGAGCCATGTGGCCGGCTACTGCGTGCACAACGATTACAGCGAGCGCGAGTGGCAGCTCGAGCGCGGCGGCCAGTGGGTGAAGGGCAAGAGCTGCGACACCTTCGCGCCCATCGGTCCCTTCCTCGCCACCAGTGATGAAATCCCTGATCCGCAGAACCTGAAGCTCTGGCTGAAGCTGAACGGCAAGACCATCCAGAACAGCAGCACCGCGCAGATGATCTTTGGCGTGCAGAAACTGGTCAGCTACCTGAGCCAGTTCATGAGCCTGCTGCCCGGAGACATCATCACCACCGGCACGCCTCCTGGCGTCGGTCTTGGCTTCAAGCCTGATCCGGTCTTCATGAAGCCCGGAGATGTCATTGAGCTTGGCGTCGAAGGTCTCGGTGTGCAGGGACAGACCGCAGTGGCGGCATGATTTAGCACCGGGCTTTAGCTCACATGGTGCTGGCGCATCAGTGTGAGCTAAGGTCCCGTATTCACCGGGCTGCAATTCAGCCGCACAAAAGCTTTGCCGCTCAGGCTCACGTTCACAGTGATCGTGCCGTCTGCGTTAGTCGTGGTTTGCGCCGCAGGAATGTTGGTCCAGTTCACCAGATCCGTGGAGGATTGCGCCTGTATGCTGCCCCATTCGGTGAAGACCGTGCGCGGCTGGTAGGTCAGCGTCAGCGCGCCATTCTGCAGCACAGGCTTTGGCATGCTGGAGGCACCAGTGACGTTCGCCAGTGCAAACTCGATTCCGTTCGGGATGCCATTGCCATTCGAGTCGGCGGTGAAGCTGCCACTCTGCCCCACTGAGGCGAGCCATTCGGTGAAAGGGATGTTGGGGTCCAGCCCCAGCAGGGTCGAGATGATGTAGCTGTCGCTCACCGGTGTGATCGCCGTGGCCGGATACTGGGCATTGAAGGCATCCACGATCATCTGCGCGATCTTGGTGTGTGCGCAGGTGTTGGGGTGAAAGCCATCTCCGGAGAACGCATAGCGTGTCCGCGCATCGGCATCCGCCATGCGGTAGAATTCGATGCCCTGAATGCGGAACGGCTGCGAGATGAGCGACTTGGTAAACTCATACACTCCTGGCACAAATCCGATGCCGATGGACTGCGCATACGCCGCCAGGCTGGCATTCAGAGAATCCATCGCGGCGGTGACGCGGGCCGTTTTCACTGGATCAGTGGGGTAGCCCTGTTGGATTTTGGGGGTGCAGCCCACATGCGGCACGCTGACCAGCACGATGGGGATTGATGGATTCACTCCACGCACAAAGCTGATGATCCACTGCAGATTTCCGTAGGTTGTCGTGGTCACGGAGGCGTCTGCAGTGCCGTTGTAGAGATTGGCATAGTAGCTGTCGGCATCATTGCCACCTGCGAAGATGACCACCCTTTCCGCCACATTGCGCAGCTGGTCTTTCAGCGTGTTGGTCCACCAGAAGTTGTAGATGCTGCTGAGCTGGTTGCGGATGTCTGTCGTTGTCGCACCCGGGAAAGCCCAGTTGTAGGCATGCCCTGTCAGCCTTGGATCCGAATAGGCACCCCACGTGCCGGTGTCGAACCAGTCCGTCCGGTTCTGGTGCAGCAGCTCGATCCAGTTCCGTGCCTGCCAGGAGGCCGGGTTGTTGGGATACAGAGCTGGAAATTCCTCCTGGTACTCCTTCGTCAGGCTGTCGCCGATCACCAGGCACTGCTCCGCCCTGAGCGTGAAGCCCATGAGCAGGAGCAGGGAGATGAACAGGCAGCGCCGCATCATTAACTTTGACGGAGGAACCGGGCAAAAAGTTCACTGTCAGATCAAAGTTCGCGCTTTGGCGTCACGGACAAGCCGGAGGCTTGCGCTACTCCACCTTCAGCACGCCGTTCATCACCATCCAGTGGCCGGGGAAGGTGCAGAGGTAGGGGTAGTCGCCCTTTTCCTTCGGCGCGGTGATGTAGATGGTGAATTCCTCCTCGGGATTCGTCATGTCGGTGTAGGCCAGCACGTCGTCGGAGTCTGGCACGTAGTGCTTGGCCAGCCCCTGTGGGTCGGTGATCATGAGATTGGCCAGATTACCGATCTTTTGCAGTGTGCCCGGCTTGGCCAGCATCCAGTTGTGCGGGACCACGTCCGGGTTCTTGAAGGTGATCTTGAGCTTTTCACCCGCCTTGGCTGTCAGCTGCTTTTGCACGTACTGAAGGCCCAGCGCAGCCTCAATCACGAGCTGCCTGCCACCTTCGCCCTTGGCCCACGGATTGGGCTTGCCTGACTTCGGTGCTTCCAGCCCGATCTGTGCAGCATGATTGGTCTTGGCGATCTTGGCGTAGCCAGGGAACTCGGTGAAGGGTTCGGCGAGCGCGTGCGCGGTGAGGAAGACATCATGCCCTGTGCTCAGATGCAGATGGATCTGGCTGGCGGTGACGATCTGCGGAATTTCGAGGAAAAGCGTCTTTCCACCATCCAGCTTCTGCACGCTGTGCACCTCCAGGGGATCATGGCCAGGCGTGTCCGCATACTTCACCGAATATTCCGGCGAGCCATATTGGGGGCCGTAGCGGTAGTTCCAGCACTGGGCGAAGCAGGTGGCGGCATCGGCATCTTTCACCGGCTGGTTGAAGCGGAGGAGCACGCCGTTGTCGCGTGCTTCAAAGCTCACCGGCACGGGCTTCTCGCCGCCGGTGAAGCGCACGCGTTGGAAACAGCCGTCCTTCGGCGTATAGCTGCCCCAGCCCTGCATGCCGTTCACGTAGAGATGGCCGTCGTTGGGATTGAAGCGTGCGCATTGCGGGCCGGAGTCGAAGTTGCCGCTGATCTTCACCGCCGCAGCCTGCCAGCGGCCTTTCACATTCTGCCGCATCACCAGCCACGCGCCGCCGCCGCCGGAGGAGAGGTGGACGAAATTATCATCGCCTTTGAGAGAGGCCCATTTGTCGCCGGAGATGAAGGCCTGGCTGCTCGCGCTGTTGTCCTCGCCACGTGGCAGGTACATCAGCACCGGTTCAGGAGGCTGGCCGTTCTTGGGGCCGCCTGCTCCGAAGTGAGCGCCGAGATTGTGATCCAGCTCAATTTGGAAAATGGAGGAGGCCGGAGTCCAGTCGCCCTCCTGCCCGCTGCTGGTGACGAAGCGGCCATCCGGTGAGATGCCTAGACCATCTGGATTGCGGAAGCCGGTGCCTAGCACTTCGAGCTGATCACGTCCCGTGATGCGGCACACACCTTGATTGCCCGAGGCGAAATACCAGCGGCCATCCTTGTCCGTCTCCAGCCCGACAATGAAGTCATGGCCACCGGGGGAGGTCTGCATGACATTGCTCACGCACTCGTAGAAGTCGGCCTCATCATCGGCATTGAGATCGTGCAGGCAGGTGATCTGATCGCGGCCGAGGACGTAGAGCTTGTCCTTCACGATCTTCATGCCCAGCGGCTGGTTCAGCCCGGTGGCAAAGCGTTTCCAGCGGATTTTGGAGAGCTTCTCGTCGATGCCCTTCACGAGCCAGACCTCGCCGGTCATGGTGGCGATGGCGGCGGTGCCGTCGCTGAAGAAATCATGCGCCGTGATGAAAAACAGCGCGCCATACGGATTCTCGAAAGGCAGCTCGATGGTATCTGTGGCAAAGGGCTTCTGTGCGCCGAGTTTGCCTTTGGTTTCGATCCACTGTGGCCACTGGGCAGGGCCTCCATGAGTCAGCGGCTCAAAGCCCTTGTCCTCGGCATTCGCCGTGAGGAGAAGCTTCTTGCCGTCCACCGTGCAGGAGAGGATCACCTCTTTGCCATGGCGGTAAAAACCATGGTAAACACCCGTGCGGGTGATGTCAGACTTGGAGGCGATCTTTCCATTCATCGCAGCGCCTCCCATAAAGCCATGCCGGTGGTCGGTGAGCTTGATGAAGCCACCGGTCCAGGAAACCGGGAAGGAAAGTGTTTCAGGATTGAAAACATACGAGGTGTCCCCGGCGCGCACACAAACAGCCTTCGGAATCGTCAGGCCTGCGCCTTTGAAAACACAGCTAAACACACTGCCGTGATCGCTTTCGGCAAAGCGCCCGTCCTTCCATGTCACCTGGTCATTCTGATTGCCCCAGTGGCCCTGCTGGCCGCCGTCCAGTCCGGGGAACTGCGGCAGCAGCTCGGGCAGCGGTTTTTGTTTCATGAATTGCAACGCCTGCTTGCCGTAGAAGTCGAAGACACGCTCACGGTTCACAAATTCTTCCCAGTGCACGTTGTCTTCTGGATGTAGCGGCTTGCGGTCCGGCTTGAAGGCGGCGGGCGGCGGGGCTTTCGGCGGCTTGATGGCGTCGAGGTGGTCGAAATCCCAGATGCCGATGGTGTTGTCCATGCGAAGGCGTGGAGCGGTGCCTTTGCGCGGTTTCATGACACCGCGTGCGATACGCACATCGTCAATGAGGCCGTCACAGCCGATGGTGCCATCGACAAGGCTGCCAAAAGCGATGCCGCCTGCTTTGGCTGCACCGGTCATGGGTTTGACGGGTTTGTCCAGCACCTGCTTGCCGTCCACCCAGAGAGCCACGCTCTTTTCATCCATGCTGGCCAGCAAGTCATGCCACTTGCCGTCACAGATGTTCACCTGCGAATCATAGTCGCCGCCGCGTCCTGGCATGTAGAGCGCGAAGGTGCCGCGCTTGGCATGCGTGTAGATCTCCCAGTGCGTGGCGGAGGATTTGCTGTCTGAGGCGATGAGGATGTTGAAATGATCTTTGCCGTTCAGTTTGGCGCGACACTCGATGGTGATAGGCAGCGTGCGGAAGGGTTCGTTGTCCTGCTCAAAATAGGTGCCCTTCAGTGCTTCACCAAATTCCTTGTTGATAGACGGCACGCCTTCGGCGGTCATGACAGGTATGGGAATAAAGCTGGCGGCGGTGGGCTTGTCGCTCCAGGTGCGGTACTTCGGCTTGGGTCCGGGCGGATTGTCATCCAGCTGCGGCACCAGCCAGGCGAGGCCGTCCAGGTTGTCCAGCAGACGGCCTTCGGCATCTTCATTCGTGTGGTTCAGGATGCCGATGGGGCCGCTGTAGCCGCTGGCGCGCACAATGCGCAGCACCTTCACGTCTTCGGTGCCGACGCCGAGAGGGAGGATCTTGCGGCCCTTGGCCTCGCCGTCGATGTCCATGCCGTTGAGGTTGAAGCACAGCAGATGCGGCAGCATGCGCGGCAGCACCTTGGCCAGGCGGTCGAGATGAGTGTGGCCGTGGTGCAGATTGTACACCATGCCGATGTTCTTGATGCCTCTGGCCTTCAGTGCCTCCACGATGGCGATGGCGTTTTCCGGCTCGCCATACCAGGCACCGTGATTGTACAGCGCCACCTGGCAGTCCAGCGGTGCAGCGGCTTCGCAGATGGGCTGCAGGCGTTCGACCTCTTTGGCGATTCGGGCCTGCTGATCTGCCTCGTTCTTGACCTGGATGGCGCCGCCATTGCCATTCACCCACAGCTGCGGATGCACGCCGTGGCGTTTGAAGAGTTCCAGCGTTTGCTTTGCTTCATCGTTGAGCGAAGTCGGGAACCACCAGCCCATGAGCTCGATGTGGTGTTTCTTGAGTGCGTTCAGTTCATCGTCCCACTGCGGGATGTGCTCCTTGCGGTAGTCATAGACGAACTTCTTCACGCCCATCTTTTCCAGCATGGCTGCGCGCTCCTCGGGGCCGCGCTTGCCCGCATCAAACGGCACGATGCACCACGCGGCGAGGTTGGATTTGTCGAAGGGGCCATCTGCTGCCAGAGACGGCCCTACGGAGACGGCGAGCAGCGCGAAAGCAAGGAAACGTGAGAGCATGGGGGAGGTTACTTGGTGTTGGAATAGGCGGTCCACTGAGCCTCGATCCATTTGGCGTCAGGCACGCCGTCAAAGACGAGGATGCGGTACTTGGAGACATAGGACTTGCCGGGCTCGATGGCCCAGTCGCCGTCTTGTGATGGGGCGATGCAGAGCTGCGGATTCTTGGGGTTGAGCCGCAGCGGCTGTGGAAAGCGGAAATTGGAGGGATGAATCAGGATGACCATGCCGGTAGGTGCACCATCTACTTGTCCGCCCATGTGGATCCATTTGCCCTTGGTTGAGTCACCTTTGAGTCGGTCATGGCCTTCGCTGGTCAGCATCGTCACCGCATCCACAGGATTCCAGGCTGCATTACCGCGCACACCCAGGCCGCCGTAGTGATACTGAGGCAGCTTGAGCGGCTGCTCTCCCGCGCAGGTCTGCGTGCTGGTGAGGTCGATGATGTTGGCCGGTGTGCCGTCGAGCTTCTGCTGTGAAACAGATACCTCCCATGTTTCATTGAGCACCTTTTGGTCGGGGCTATGGCTGTGATCCAGAAACAGGTGCTGGCTGATGAAGCCGCCGCCATCAGCTCCGCCCCAGCTCTTGTCCAGTTTGGCAAAACGAACCTCGGCCAGGATTTGGTCGCCGCTCTTGTCCTTGCCGTCGCCTTTGCCCTGGTTCCAGAAATCGGGGTGTGAATCACCAAACTCGGTCTTGGTCCACGCCATCCAGATGCCGCGATGCCAGCGGTGGTCCGCAGGATGGTTGCCTGTGACGAGCTTTCCACTGGGCGAATAGACCGGGTGCAGATGCGCACCGTGTTTGAAGACGGCGGACACACCTTCGGGCACCTCGCCTGCCTCCATCTGATAATCACAGATCGTCTTCCCACCCGTGCTGAAATGAAGAACGGATCCGTTCTTCTCCACCTGGATGTCGGCGGCGAAGGAGCGGAGGACCGGCAGGGAGGCCAGGACAGCGGCGAGGAGAAGGGTTGGCTTCATGACGATGGAACGGCCGCTGTATCACAAACTCGCAGGCTTTACGAGCGTTCCTGCTTTCACCACGCCGCCCTGCATCACGGCCAGCAGGTTGTCGCGGTTTTCGAGAAGGGAGATGTCCTTGAGCACATCTCCCGCCACCACGAGCACGTCGGCCAGCTTGCCTGCTTCGAGAGTGCCTATCTCCTTTTCGCGGCCCATCATTTTCGCACCGCCCAGTGTGGCGCAAGTGATCGTCTCGAGCGGGGAAAAACCCACGTAATTGACGAAGAACGTCAACTCCTGCGCGTAGGTGCCGTGCGGGGTCCAGGCAAAACCGTAGTCGCCACCCAGGCCCATGGTGCCGCCCGCCTTGAGCACCTTGCGGCAGCTTTCAGCGCCAGCTTCCAGAGTCTCCTGGTGGCCATCCAGCACGCGCTGGGACAGGCCGAACTCTTTGCCACGCTGTACGCTGAAGAGTTCAAAACCCAACCCGGGGCACATGGGGACGTTGCGCTTGAGCAGGAGATCCAGGCATTCGTCATCCATGAAGGTGCCGTGCTCGATGGCGTCATAACCGGCTTTGAGCGCATTGCGGATGCCCTCAGTAGCGCGGCAGTGGCCGGTGACCTTGAGGCCGTGATTGTGCGCGGTGGCCACCACGGCATGCATTTCCTCAAAGGTCATGCACAGCGTGTGGTGGTCGTTGATGTCCGGAGAGGCCGCATCTCCGGTGGGGTAGGTTTTCACCCACTCGATGCCGTCTTTGACCAGCTTCCGCACCGCAGTGCGCGCCTGTTCAGGGCCGTTCACGATGAAGACGATGCCCTCCATGCCGATGCGGCGGTAGTCGGGATTCCAGTCCATCAGCCCGCCGGCACCGCAGATCTCACGGCCGCTGGCGCTGAGGCGTGGGCCGGGGATCATGTCTTCCTCGATGGCCTTCTTCATCCACACGTCGATGTTGTGCAGGCAGCCGCCGCTGCGCGCCGCCGTGTAGCCGCATTCCAAAGCGGTCTTCGCATTCACGCCAGACTGCAGCGTCACGTACTCCACGGGATATTTGATATCGAGATCCTGCAGCTCGGATACATTGAAGTAGGTCAGGTGGATGTGCGCCTCAATGAGCCCCGGCATGATGGTGCCTCCCTTGGCGTCGATGACACGTGCTTCAGCTGCAGGCGGTACATCCTCAGCAGGACCGGCGTAGGTGATGATGCCATCGGTGATGACGAGAGCGGCATTGGGAACGGCCGCTTTGCCCGTGCCATCGACGAGCTGGCCGTTTTTGACGACGGTGGTGCCTGGTTGGAGCTTCATGGTGCCGGTATGCTATCGCTTCGCCCGGCGTCGGGATAGAACAGGAGCGGCAGGGCTTGGAACATTCGCGGCGGCGTATTTGTCGCGGTAGGCGCCCGGGGTCAGGCTTGTGACACGGCGGAATTCGCGCGTGAGATGGCTCTGGTCCGCGAAGCCGCAGCGCAGGCCGATGGCGGCGATGGATTCGCGCGTGTCCACCAGCAGGCGGCAGGCCGTCTGAATGCGCAGGCGCCGCAGGTACTGCTGTGGTGGCAGGCCGTACTCGCGCAGAAAGCTGCGCTCAAACGCTCGTGCAGACATGCCCACAGCGCGTGACATTTCCGCATTGGTCACGGTCTCGCCCAGCCGGCGTGTCATCAGCGCGATGACGACCCCGAGGCGGATGTCTCCACGCTGGTCGATCTGCGCTGCATCCAGCATTCGAGTGATGCCTGCGGTGCCAACGACCCGGCCACGGGCATTGCACACCGGCTTCTTGGTGGTAAAGCACCATGCAGCTGTGTGGTCAAAGCGGCCCACCAGTTCCAGCCGGCCCTGCACCACCTGCCCGGCCAGCACGGCCTCGTCTCCCGCCCGGAAATGTGCTGCGAGGTGTGGTGGAGAGAGGTCATCATCCGTGCGGCCCAGCACCTCCTCCAGCCGCTGCATGCCGTAGTTCAGCAGAAAGGTGCGGTTCACCCACAGGTAGCGGCGCCGGGCGTCCTTGATCCATGCCTGCACATCCGGCAGCGCGTCAAAAAGATCGCGCAGGGCATCGGCGGCGGAAGTGGCGGCAGCGTCGGCTTTCACAGTCGGGAGACTATCTGGAACGCGATCTGCTCGCACGTGGAATCATGCAGGCGGGAAACAAGGGGACTCTCACCGGGCGGCACCAGCCGGCCGGGGGAGCTCACGCATGGATTGACACCCCCACCCGCAGAGCCTACTCTCCGGTCCGTGTGCGTCCCCGGACGGATGCAGACACGGAAAATCGGGTTCACGCCATGACCTGTTCTCTGAAAATGTGCGCCATGGCACAGTCTTCATATCTGATCCGATGAACCTCTACGTGAGCAATCTTCCCTACACCATGACGGATGAAGAACTCCAGGGCGAGTTCGCCGCCTTTGGCAATGTCTCCAGCGCACGGGTGGTCAGGGACCGTGACACGGGCCGCTCACGCGGATTTGCCTTTGTGGAGATGCCGGTGGAGTCCGAGGCGCTCACCGCCATCAATGCTCTTAACGCCAAGGAAGTCGGCGGGCGCGCACTGCGCGTGGTGGAAGCCCGGCCCAAGGAGGAACGCCCGCAGCGCCAGTTTGGCGGTGGGGGCGGTGGTGGAGGACACCGCGGCCATGGTGGAGGTGGTGGCGGCGGTGGCAGGCGCGATTCCCGTTCAGACTGGGATCGCAACAAGCGCTCTTAAATCACAGCAGCGCTTACTGCTTGGGCTGGTACTTCGGATAGCGCTGCTTCAGCTGCTCCATCATGAGCTTCGCCTTGGCGGCATCTCCGGCCTTTTCCAGCACCTGTGCGGCTTTGTGCAGAGCCTCCGGGGTGATGTCCGGGTCTTCAAAGACCTGGCTGGGCACGGCATACTTGGCGGCACCGTCTTTCCATTTTACAGTGGCCGCGTCCTTCTGGCCTTCTGCGGCCAGCTTGTCGCCTTGGGCGGCATAGATGTCGCCTTCCAGAATGAGCAGCTCGGCCTGAAGCTTGCCGTCCTTCACCACCTGCAGGGCTTCCTGGGCGGCCTTGTCCGCATCGTCAAAGAGCCCCTTGCCCAGCTGGGCGCGTCCCTTGGTCAGCAGTGCGCGGGAGCGCGTGGCGCTGTCGGGATTGGAGAGCAGGAAATTGTCCGTGGCCTGGATGCTGGCGTCATACTGCGCATTCTTCAGCTGTGCCATGCCCAGATAGTTCCACACCACAGGCTCGGTGTTTGCCGGGACCTGCGGGGTGACGGCCAGCTCCAGGAAGCGGGCGGCACGCTTGAAGTCGTCGCTGCTGAAAAGTTTGAGTCCCAGCCATTTCAGGACATTGGGGGGCACCTGGCCGTCGGGCTTGGACTGGAGGTAATTGTCGATCGCCTTGGCCAGGCTGTCAGCATTCTGTCGCGCGTATTCGCACAGGATGATGAGCTGGCTGGATTTTTCGAGGTAGCCCTTGCTGTCCAGCTCGATGGAGCGGCGCAGCGCGGGCACGGCCTTGTCGTAGATCTTCTGGTCAAAGTTGCCGCGTCCGATGCCGTAGTAGGCTTGCGCGGCGGCCGTGGTGGTGGGGAATTTTTTCAGCAGTGTTTCAAAGGCGGTGACGATGGCCTTCGGATCCTTCTGCTCCATGGCGATGAAGCCGAGCTGCAGCCAGGAGAGCTCGCAGGCGTCAGACTTTGGAAAGTCCTTGGTCACATGCTCAAAGTCGGCCTTCGCCTTGGGCAGATCCCGGGCATCACGATTGGCCATGCCACGGCGGGCGTACGCCTTGGGCAGGTACTCGTGGCCGGGATACTCACTGATGAAGCGTGTGAAGGTGCCCACAGCCTCCTGATGGCGTCCGGCTTCACCCTGGGCCCAGCCCATGTTGAAAAGCGTGCCCGGCCGCAGCTTTTCGGGCAGCTTGTCCAGGCTGATCTCATTGTAGCTCTGTGCCGCCTGCTGGTACTCAGCTTTGTTGAAGTAGAAGTCGGCGCGGATCAGGCGCGCGAGGGAGAGAAACTCATGATTCGTCTGCTTCTGCGCATAGCGGCTGATGAAGGCGGTGGCAAACTCTCCCAGATCCTTGTCATTCAGCAGGTAGAAGCAGTAGAGCTTCCAGTAACCAGCCTCAAAGGCCTCGTCCGTGTCCGGATGATACTGCTCGATCATCAGGTAAACCTCCACGGCACGGGCGTAGCTTTTGCGCGTGCGGTATGAGTGGCCCACCAGCAGCAGCATCTTGGCACGTGAGGGCCCCGGAGGCAGGACTTCGGAGTTCTTGTTGTAGTAGTCGATGACCCCGTCGTAGTCCCCCTTGGCATAGAGGGACTGGATGATGCCCACGAGGGAGATGCCGCGGTTTTGCTCGGTCGTTTCCGGCATGCGCAGCGCCTTTTCAAACATGGCGATGGATTCGTCCGGCTTCTTCAGCTCGGCATAGAGCACGGCGGCACGAATGCTGGCCTCGGCGATGATGGCGCGGTCTCCGCTGGTCTTGACGAGTTCGTCAAAGATGGGCAGCGCCTCGGTCTTTTTGTCCTGTCCCAGATAGAGGCTGCCGAGAGTGAGCAGGGCCGTCTCACGGTAGGGGTTGTCGCTTTTGACCGCGATCACGCTGCTCAGCGCCGCAGCCTGTTTCTCCTTGTCACCAGCCATGCCGTAGGCGCGGCCTTTGTGGTAGGCGGCGGCCAGTTTGACCTGGGCGCTCTTGGTCCTGGCCTCGCAGAAGGTGAAGTACTTCGCCGAATCGGCAAACTTCGAGTCGTTGAAGGTCATCGCCCCGAGACGGTAGGCGGCGGAGGGCGCGCCATCACTGGAGGGGTAGCGGTTCACCACCTCATCGTAGTAGCCGCTGGCCTGTTTGAGCTGGTTCTGCTTCATGTAGCATTCGCCTACTCGGAAGAGAGCCTCAGGCACCATGTGGCCGGCGGGAAACTGCTGCAGGTATTTGGCATACGACTGCGCGGCCATGCCCCATTCCTGGCGGTCATAGGCCAGGGAGGCGAAGTCAAACATGTCATCTCCCGGCTCCTTGACTCTGGCCGCTGGAGGCGGGGATTTGGGATCATCCAGCACCGGCTGGGCCTTGGGCGGCTTGCCCACAGGAACGGCCTTGGGCACACGGTCGTCATCATCCACGGGCAGGGCGCGCGGAGCCTGCTGCTGGGCCATGGAGGAAATCGTGGCCACACAGAAAAACACTGGCAGCAGGCGGGGCGCATGACTGCGCGGGCTGGTTGGGAGCTTGGCGGCGGTCATCTCACTTGGGCGTGGCAGCAGGTTGGTCGGCGTCAGGTTTGCGCGTGGCGAAGGCAATGTTCCAGATCCCCGCCTTTTGGCAGGTGTCCAGCACGCGGATCACGTGCTGGTAATCGACAACTTCATCGCCTCTGAGAATCACGGCCTGGTCTTTGTAGAGGGCGACGATGTTCTTCAGTTTCACCAGCAGCTCATCGGTGTTGAACTTCTGGCCGTTGACGAGGATTTCGCCGTCCTTTTTGATGTTGATGATGATCTCGCCCACGTTGCGGGATTCCTTCTCCTTGCCCTCTTCGGCGGCGGGCACGCTCACATCCATGACCTGCTCCTCCTTGGCATACTGGAAGGTCACGGCAAAGAAGATGACGAGCAGGAAAAGCACGTCCACCAGCGGGGCCAGCTGCATGGGCGTGGGCTCAATGGAATGCTGTTTTCTGAAATTCATGTCAGGAAAGTTGCGACGCGGGCAGAAGACAAAATCAAAGCGAGGAATGATGCCCCTTTACTGGCCGGCGGCGGCGCGGGCGGCGCGCTTGTACTGCACCGCCAGCAGGGCCATCAGGTGGGTCGTCGCGGCTTCCATTTCAGAGATCAGCCGGTTCACCTTGCCACGGAAGATGGCGTAGAAAATGAGCGAGGGAATGCCAATGACGAGACCGGAGGCCGTGCACAGCAGCGCCTCGGACACCCCCTGGGCCAGACCCAGCTGATTCGAGCCGCCCACTCCCTTGCCGGAGATTTCGTGGAAGGTGGTGATCATCCCCAGCGTCGTGCCCAGCAGCCCCAGCATGGGGGCCACGGCACCGACGTCTCCCAGATAGGCGATGCGCGCCAGCAGCAGGCTGGACTGGCGGTTGCCCTCGGCCTCGGTCACCTCCTTCACCTCCTCAAAGCTGGCGGTGGGATTGCGTGTGGCGAAGTCGAGCGTCTTGGACGTGATGCGGGCGATGCACTCGTTGCGGCGGTTGCACACGGCCAGCAGTCCCAGGTAGTCCTGCTTGCGGATCAGCGCATCGGCTGAGTTCATGAAGGCATCGCTCACCACCGTGCCCTGGCGGACGGTCAGGGCGAAGAGCACGATCATGAAAAACGCCACCATCGACAGGGTGATCAGCGGGTAGGCCATGACCCCAGTGCGCTTCACAAAGCCCTTGAACGTCAGTGCATCGCTGTAGGGATTGTCATCCACGGCAGGGGCGGGCGTCACGACGGCACCCGCAGCAGCCGGTGCAGGCTGCTGGGCCTGTGCGTTGATGTTCATCACGAAGATGAGCGCCACCAGCACGGCCAGGGCGAGGAAGATTTTTCGGTGCATGAGGCGGCGATTGTAAACGTGTGCGCCAGCCTTGCAAGGGGCCGCTGGCTGGCTTTCCCGGGGCGTCAGGCCAGCAGTTCCCGCACCACTTTGCACTCGTTTACGCCCGTCAGGCGGAAATCGAGCCCGGCGTAGCGGTAAGTGAATTTTTCGTGATCAAAGCCCAGCAGGTGCAGGATCGTGGCGTGCAGGTCATGCACATGGACGGGGTTTTCGGTGGCCTGGAAGCCAAATTCGTCCGTCGCACCGTGGGTGTAGCCCCCGCGCACCCCGCCGCCGGCCAGCCACATGGTGAAGCCGTAGTGGTTGTGGTCGCGGCCGTGCTGCTTGCCGGCGTTCGCTCCGGGCGTCGGCAGTTCCACCGCCGGGGTGCGGCCAAACTCGCCTCCCCACATCATCAGCGTCTCGTCCCAGAGACCGCGCTGCTTCAGGTCGCTCATAAAGGCGGCCATGGCTCCGTCCGTCTGCTGGCCGAGTTTCCGGTGATCCAGGATTTCGTCATGGTTGTCCCAAGGCTGGCCTGCGCCGGTCCAGAGCTGGATGAAGCGCACCCCGCGCTCCAGCAAACGTCTGGCGATGAGGCACTGACGACCAAAATCGTGGTCGCCGTACATCTTTCGCACGGATTCCGGCTCCTTCATGATGTCAAAGGCGTCCGTGGCCTCCATCTGCATGCGGTAGGCCAGTTCGTAGCTCTGCACACGGGCTTCCAGCAGCTGGTCGCGGTCCTGGGCCACAAGATTGCGCTGGTTCAGCGCCTGCAGCAGGTCCAGCTGGCGACGCTGCTGCTTCAGGTCCAGGGAGCCATTTTTAATGAACTCCACCAGCTTCTCCACCCGGGTGTCGTCCGTGTTGATGTACGCACCTTGGTAGGCGCTGGGAAGGAAAGCGGACTGCCAGTTCTTGGTGCGCCGCGTGGGCATGCCGCCGGGGCACATGGAAATGTAGCCGGGCAGGTTCTGATTCTCACTGCCGAGGCCATAGGTCACCCAAGAGCCCAGCGTGGGGCGGTTCAGGCGGCCCTCGCCGCTGTTCATCAGGCCCAGAGAGGGTTCATGGTTTGGCACGTCGGCGTGCATGGACCGGATGACGCACATGTCGTCCGCAAAGGCGCCGGTTTTCTCAAAGATCTCGCTCACCTCCAGGCCGCACTGGCCGCGCTTGGTGAACTTGAAGGGGGACTTGAAGCCCGCGCCGGTTGGGCGCTCGGTTTTGAGCACGTTCGGCAGGGGCTTGCCGTCGTATTTGTCCAGCATCGGCTTTGGGTCAAAGGTGTCCACGTGGGACGGCCCGCCGTTCATGAAAAAATGCACCACCCGCTTGGCCTTCGGGGTGAAATGCGGGCGTTTCAGCGCCATGGGGTCCATGGTGGCGGCGGCAGCCTGCTGGTCAAACAACGAGCTGGCGGCCACGGCACCAAAGCCCATGCCCACGCGCTGCAGCAGTTCACGGCGCGTCAGAAAGGCATGCTCCAGATTCGGGGCATGATGAGAAAAAGAGGGGTTCATTGGGGGTATGAAAGATACGTCCCGCAGGGGGGATGTTTTCGCAGGATCCTTTGCGCGAAGTTTATAGCACAGGAAAGCGCAAAAAAGGAGCAGAAGCTGCTGATGGAAGATCCGCTTACTTAGCGTATCAAAATCACCCCCCAAATGTCTTTGAATCTACGCCATTTTGCTCTGGCCGCCCTTGTCGTCGGCCCGTTTTCCCTTTCCGCCGCTCCGGCATGGAAAGACGCCGAGGTCGTTTTGAAGTCCAAGTGCTACGAGTGCCACAACCCCAAAAAGACCAAGGGAGAGGTGGATCTCCAGCAGTTTGCCGCCGATCCGCAGCTGGCCAAGCACTTTGAAGTCTGGCTCAAGGTCAAGGACACCATCGAAAATGGCGACATGCCGCCGCCGAAGGCGCACCAGATGAGCGACCAGGAAAACAAGACCCTCCTTGGCTGGGTCAATGGCGAGCTCGATGCCCTGGCTGCCGCGCAGTCCGGCGATCCCGGGCCCGTGACCATGCGTCGGCTGACCAATGCCGAGTACGACTACACCATCCGCGATCTCACCGGGCACGACTACAGCCTGGCCAAAGAGTTCCAGACAGACGGCGGCGGTGGCGAGGGCTTCAGCAATACGGGTGACGTGCTCTTCATGAGCCCAGCCGCGCTGGACAAATACTTCGGCGCCGCCCGCAAGGTGGCCGATTTTGCCACCATCATGCCGGGCACCGGCATTGTCTTCAATCCGCAGCGCATCGGCCTCCGCGGCCCCGAGCAGGTCAAGGCCCAGGCTCAGCAGGCCCTCTATGTGTGGTATCAGCAGAAGGCCGCCCCCTTTCTGCCCAAGGACTTCGATGACATGCGCGAGGCCGACTACATGGTCGCCTGCTGGAAGCACAAACACTTCAAAACCCCGCTCGAACAGCTCGCCAAGGAGGGCGGGCTGCAGCTGCCCTTCCTGCAGAACTGGAACAATCTCGTCAACGCCACGGAGCCCAAATCACGCTTCCTCGACCTCACCCGCGTGGCTTGGCGTGAGCTTCCTGCTCCCGATGCAGCCAAGCCCGGCCAGGTGCCGCAGGCGGTGACCGACGGAGCCAAGGCCATCCAGACCCAGCTCCTTTCCTGGAACAATCCCAAAAAGCCCGGCAGCGGCGTGCAGCGCCAGCAGCAGGACGCCGACGGCATCCGCGCTTATCAGATGAACATCGAGGTGAAGGGCAAGAAGCAGGCCTTCCTTTGCATCGGCGACGATGGCGACGGCAACAAAGGCGACATAGCTCTCATTACCAAGATCGACGTCCGCACCACCAAGGGCCACCTGATCTACATGGACTGGCTCAACAAGCAGATGGGCGAAGACCAGAAAGCCCTCGCCGCCACGCCGCCTCCGGCCAATGCCGAGGCACTGAAGCAGCGCATCGCCGAGCTGGAAAAAGTGAAGGCCGCCTTTGGCAAGCACCCCCAGGGCCGCCAGATCGAGCCCGGCGTGCTCGCCATCGCAGCACCGCTCGCCTTCACCCTCCCGCTTCCTGAAAACGCCACTTGGCTTCATGCTGAGGCCCGTCTGGACCTGCAAAACCCCGACATCAACGACGGCACCATCCAGTGGGCGCTCACGACAGACAAGCCCCGCGACGTTACCAAGATCATGCCCGGCGTGCTCACCGTCTGGAAAACGCAGACCGATGCGGCCCGCCGCACCATGGGTGATTTCAACATCATGAAGCAGGCCTTCCCAGACATGTATGAGCGTCGTCTGGAAGAGGTGGCTAGCAATCTCTACCGCTGGAAGCCGGGCATCACGGTGTACTATTTCAGCGACGATCAGCTCGGTCAGCTCCTGGGCCCCAAGGACCGCGACCACCTCGCGGCCATGAAGAAGGACTTTGGCTACACTGCCAATCCCAAGCTCAACCCGCAGCAGCAGAAGGAGTTCGACTCCGCCCTGCTCGGACACCTGCGCTACTTTGCTGGTCGTGCCTGGCGTCGGCCCCTCACTCCCGAGGAAGGCCAGAAGCTTGACGCCCTCTACTTTGAAGGACGCAAAAAAGAGCTCGATCGCGAATCCGCCGCACGCGAGGTCGTGGTGCGTGTGCTGGTTTCCCCCTTCTTCCTCTTCAAGGCGGAGACTCTGCCGCTGGCCAGCAATCCCACGGGCGATGTAAAGCTCAACGCCTACGAGCTGGCCTCACGCCTCAGCTACTTCATCTGGGCCTCCCAGCCTGACTGGGAGCTGCGCAAGGCCGCTGACGACGGCAGTCTGCTCAAGCCCGAAGTACTCGCTGCGCAGACCAAGCGCATGCTGCGCGACCGCAAGGCAAACGCGCTCGCCAAGGAGTTTGCCGGGCAGTGGCTGAAGTTCAACGGCTTCGACGAAAAGAGCACCGTCGATGAGAAGAAGTTCCCCGAATTCACCACCGACATCCGCAATGACATGCAGCGGGAGACCATTGAGTTCTTCTCCCATCTCGTGCGCGATGACCGCAACGTGGGCGACATCATCGGCGGCGACTACTCCTTCCTTAACGAGCGCCTCGCCAAATTCTACGGCGTGCCCGGCGTCACCGGCGGTGACTTCCGCGAGGTGAAAGTCGCGCAGCAGCATCGCGGCGGCCTGCTTGGCATGGGAGCCATCCTCACCAAGACCTCCCGCCCCAACCGCACCAGTCCCGTGGTCCGTGGCGACTATCTCTACCAGGTGGTGCTCGGCTTCAGCTCACCGCCTCCGCCGCCCAATGTGCCCAAGCTGCCGGACAGCGCCGTGAAGCCCGCGTCACTGCGCGAGGCCCTCATGGTCCACCGCACCGATGCCGCTTGCGCGGTCTGCCATGAGCGCATCGATCCCCTCGGCTTCGCCCTCGAAGGCTTCGATCCCATCGGCCGCTTCCGCACCGCTGATGAAACCGGCGGCAAGATTGACGACACCGGCGAGCTCAAAGACGGCACCAAGTTCCAGGGTCTGCCCGGTCTGCGCGACTACCTCAAAAAGAACGAGGCCAATTTCACCGCCCAGTTCTGCCGCAAACTTCTCGGCTACGCACTCGGCCGTCAGACCATGCCGAGCGACAAATCGCTGCTCGCCAAGATGCAGGCCACGCTGAAGCAGAACGGCGGCAAATTCTCCGCCGCTGTGCTGGAAGTCGTCAACAGCCGCCAGTTCCTCAACCGCCGCAGCGAGGCCGTTGTCGCCTCCTCCAATCAATAAAAACACCTCGCCACTCGTCTTACTGTTATGAATCTCTCTCGTCGCAAATTTCTCCGTGGCTCTGGCATCGCTCTCGGGCTGCCATGGTTTGAATCCATCAACTCCTTCGGAGCTGATGCGGTGAAAAACAATACCGCGCCGCGTCGCCTCGCCGTGTGCTTCACTGGCAACGGGGTCAACCCGCACCACTGGGGCGCCACGCAGGGTCCTGGCGGCATGGAGTTCATGAAGACGCTCTCGCCGCTGGAGCCGATCAAGAAGCACATCAGCGTGTTCAAAGGCCTGTGGAATCCCACCACCGTGGAAGGGGAGGGCGGACACTACCCCAAGATGAACGTGCTCTGCGGCCTCAAGGTGAAGAAGACCACCACCGATGTCGAAGTCGGCACCACCATGGACCAACTCGTGGCCGCGCAGACTGGCAAGTTCACGCCTGTGCCCTGCGTCGTGCTCGGCACCGAGCGCCCCAGCTACAGCACGGACTCCGGCTTCACCTCCATCTACTCCGCCTACATCTCTTGGAGCACTCCCACCACCCCTGCGCCGAAGGAGATCTTCCCTCAGCAGGCCTTCGACCAGCTCTTTGATGACGGCAGCAAACGCAAGCGCGACAAGAGCATCCTCGACCTTGTCATGGAAGACGCCGGTGCACTCAAGCCCAAGCTCAGCCAGCGCGACAAACAGAAGCTCGACGAGTACCTCACCTCCGTGCGCGAGATCGAGCAGCGCGTCGAGCTCGCCGAAAAAATCAGCCAGGCCGAAACCCGCGGCGCGGGCTGGCAGCCCACCGTCAAAGTGCCCACTCTGGCACGCCCCGGCTCCGGCATCCCCACCAGCAGCGAGGACCACCTGCGCCTCATGTTCGACATCATGCTCCTGGCCTTCCAGATGGACCGCACCCGCGTGGCCACCTTCATGATGAACAACGACCTCTCCAACATGCGCTTCCCCAGCCTGGAAGGCATCAGCGGCGGCATCCACGAGCTCTCCCATCATGCCAATGACGAGCACCGCCTCGACATGTATCAACGCGTGAACCAGCACCAGGTGAAGCTCTGGGGCGAGTTTCTCACCAAGATGCAGGCCACCAATGAAGGCGAGCGCAGCCTGCTGGAAAACAGCATGGTCATGCTCACCAGCAGCCTCTTTGATGGCAACGCCCACGACTCCCGCCAGCTGCCCGTCGTCCTCGCCGGCAACGGCGGTGGCACCATCCAGGCCGGTCGCTTCCACGACCTCAGCGCCGACCCCAACCGCAAAATGTGCCGCCTCCACATCGCCCTCATGGACCGCATGGGCCTCCACGTCGGCCACTTCGGCGATGCTGAGAATGCGCTGGCGATTTGAGTTAAATAAAATTCCCCAACCCGTGCGTCGTTTGCCAGACTGACCACGGATGCCGCCCGCCGAAGCCACCCTCACCAGACTCCATGCCGACTACGCCGTTAGTGCGTATCGGTTTGCGTGGTCCGTGACGAAGGATGAATCGCTGGCGCAGGAGGTCGTGCAGGAATTGTTTCTCAAGCTCGCCCGGGACGCTGGGGTAATCACCACCGCACATTCTGAGCGCGCCGTCATCTTCACCCTGACGCGCAATCTCGCGCTCGATGCCCTGCGTCGTCGTTCCACCCTTGAAGATGCGTTGGAGAGATTCGCAGACGAATCCCCCGGCTGGTTTCTCCCCGCCGCTGATGCAGAGGCCGAGGAAACCCGCGCCCAAATCACCGCGGTACTCGCAGCCCTGCCCGAGGATCAGCGCAGCGTCATCCACCTGCATGTGTGGGAGGAGCTGAGCTTTCGTGAGATAGGTGAGCTTCTCGGTCTTCCCACCCAAACCGTTGCCAGCCGCTACCGCTACGGCCTCGAAAAACTGCGCGCCCAAAAACACACGCTCGTATGAACGACGACCCCGAATCCATCCTCCGCGCCCAGCGCTGGCGCGATCCGCCACCGGAGTTTCTTGAGAACGTTTTGAGTGCAGCGCTCGCGGCATCGCGCCGTGAGGCCGCTGCTCCGAAGCGGAAGCCTCATGTGTTTGCGTGGCTCTCCTTCATCCCACGCCCCCTCCGCCTGCCACTCGCCGCGTGCTGGCTGCTGGCTTTCTTCTTTCGCATCACCACGCCCGAGGCCGTTCCGCAGTCCACGCTCAACAGCTACGCAAAACTGCCGCCCTTGACTCCGGCGCAGCTCCTTTCCAGCCGCAAACAAGTCGAACGACTCGCCCATGAACTCCTCCATCCACAGCACCACGGCCCCATCCCGACTCTATAGCGTCCGTCTCGCTCGCTGGCTGGCCCGACTTGTGTGGAATCGCCGCATTGGATGGGGGCTCGTCTGTCTTATCTCATTCGTCACGCTCTGCTGGCAGTGGGAGAACTGGCGCAGTGCCCGTGAGCTGGCGGCAGTCCATCGCCGCATGGTAGAGCGGCTGGGAACGGACGATCCAATGGCTCTCATGCCGCCGAAGGTGCCGGATGAGGAGAACTACTTTGCCAACCCGCTGTTCGAAAGCTGGCTGCATGTGAAGCAGCCGGGCACCCTGAACCTGAGATACGTTCCGCCACCGAACGCGCTGCTGCCGAAGAGCTTCATCCGTCCAACGGTCCTTAGATCCAGAGATGGCGAAATCGAAAGGCTCCATATGCACACCTGGATCAAGAAGCGTGGAGGGCAGGATACAGAACCCGCTGCCCTGGTGCTCGCCCGCGAATTGGGAGATGGCAATGGCTTGCTGCCCAAGCTTGCCGAAGGACTGACCAAACCTTTCTCCATCATCAAACCAAGTCACCGGGAGGCATTGGAGGCTGTGCGAGACAATCCTTGGCAGGCATCCCTTCCCGACTTCCTCGGACTGGACGACTTCCAGCGTCAACTCGGCCTCCATTTGCGCAGCGCCGCCTTGGTCGGGGATGCCGCAAAGACCATCAGCGCAGCGCTGATCATGCTGCGCATCAGTGAGGGAATGGCGCGCGGTGGTATGATTGGCTGTCTGGTGCCGTTGGCTTCGCATGACATCACGTTTGACGCCTTGCACGAGGCGCTGAGCAATCCCGCCTGGACGGAGGAGTCACTGGGCCGCCTGCAGGTGCGTCTGGGCCAGTTCGATGATTTGCAGCATTATCAATCCGCGCACGGCCAGGAGATCATCGGCATGTTTTTCCAGCTCGAGTATTTGCGCAATCACCGGCCCGCACTGCGCGAACTCATCAGCACTCGATCCACGAAGCCATGGTCGTGGGAAGGTCTGGCGGAAGACGCGTTTAATTGGGCCTTCATCTCGGGTCCCATCGGCTGGCATGATGCCAATGTGGCCTTTTACGCCGAGTGCATGCTAGATCAGCTTGGTCCACCCGGCCCGGAAGCATGGCTGTCAGCAGGATCCCGTGCTGAAGTCGTTCATCGTCGGAGCAAGTCTGAAAACTCATGGCCCAATCCCCGCCGCATTCTGGGTGGCATCGCCATTCCTCAGATCGGCAACATCGCGCAAGCCGCCGCCAAAACACTCTTCCACCGCCGCTGCCTCATCATCGCCTGCGCCTTGGAGAAGCATCGCCTGAAGCACGGCAGATTTCCTGCATCGCTCGATGCCGTGCAGAACGATCTAAAGCTCTTCCCTGTTGCCGATCCCGCACGGCCTGCGATGCCGCTGGGCTATCGTCTCGAAACAAACGGATACCTGCTCTGGTCCGCTGGACCCGACGCAAACGACGATGGCGGGGCAAAAGACAAAGACTGGCTCTGGCGTATGAAGCTGGTGCCCTGAGCCTCACTCCTTCGTGATCGTCTCGTCCAGGTTCAGCAGCACACGCGCCACCAGCGTATGCGAGTCGATGTCTCCGGGCTTCGGCTCGTGGCGTTTCAGCATGCCCAGCAGCACGCTGGTTTCCTTCGTGCTTGGCAGGCGGCCTGTGCACAGGCGGAAACCGTAAGCGATGCGTGCCGCATCATCGTTTCCGCCTTCCTTCCACATGCGTGCACCCAGGGCCTTCGCGGCCTCCATGCTCATGGTTTCATTCAGCGTCATGAGTGCCTGCAGCGGCGTGTTGCTCTTGGAGCGGCGGATGCAGGCGCTCTCGCCGTTCGGCACGTCAAACGTGCTCAGGAAAGGATACGGCGTGCTGCGGCGGCGGAAGACATACACGCTGCGGCGGAACTTGCTCGCATCCTCGTCCACCTTCCACGGGAAGGGCGCGTAGCTGGCAGGCTTCTCAAACAGATACGCCGGTGCAGGTGGCATCACAGGGCGGCCACCCACGGCGGGGTTGAGCAGGCCACTCGCCGCCAGCTGAATGTCACGCACCACCTCGCCTTCCACGCGGAAGCGCGGGCCTCGTGCCAGCAGGCGGTTGTAGGGGTCGCGCTCCAGCAGCTGTGGCGTCACCTTGCTGCTCTGCTGATAAGTCGCACTGCTGGTGATCAGGCGCAGCAGATGCTTCGTGCTCCAGCCGTGCTCCATGAAATCCACCGCCAGCCAGTCGAGCAGCGCGGGATGGCTCGGCGGCGAGCCCTGCGTTCCAAAGTCCTCCGCAGTCTCTACCAATCCAGTTCCGAAACAGGCCTGCCACACGCGATTCACATAAGCCCGGGCGGCGGTGGGCGATTTTTTGTCCACCAGCCATTTGGCAAAGGTGAGGCGCGAGCCATCCGCATTCTTCGGCAGCGGATTCAGCACCGCAGGCACACCAGCGGTCACACGATTGTCGGGCTTGAGGAAGTCCCCGCGCTTCAGCACGGAGGTCATGCGCGGCTCCGCACGACGGTCCAGTACCAGCGTCGTGGTGCCTTCGGGGTGCTGTTTCCACTGCGCCTCGATCTCATCATTCACCGGCTGCCACTCTGCCACCGTGCTGCGGAAGACGGAGAACTCCGATTTGCTGCCATAGAGCGGATTCGCCGCTGCATTCGGCGCATCGGTCACGCTGATGCGGTAGCGCCCCAGGTTCATCGTCTGCAGGTCGTCGCTGTTCCAGCCGCCGTGCTTCATGCTCAGTGTCACTACCAGCTCGCTGTCAGGCTTCAGCTCCACCGGTTTCTCCAAAACAAAGACCGCATTGCGCGGCACGTTGCGCCGTCCCGGTCCGGCATTGATGCCCCACGCCGTCTCCGCCTTGCCATCAATCGCGTAGCCAATCGGACCCGTCACGCGCTTGTCCTTCTCACTTTCCTTATCACGCGCATACGGTGCCAGCGGAGTATTTTCCGCTTCGCCAAAATCGGCGGTGGCCTGGCTGAATTTCAGCTTCGTCATCTTGCCGTCGATCTTCATCTCAGCACTGAATTCCGTCAGCGCCGCCGTGCCCTTTTGCGAGCGCCCCGGCCCATACGCCGGCAGGTTGGGATCATTCATCAGCTCCAGCCGGAACGCCGCGATGGTTTGTAGTGCAACCGTCCCGGTTGCCTTCTGCAAGCCTGAGGCTTGCACTACGGGTTCCTCATGGAATCCCTTCACCGCAAATTTCACATCGCTCTTTGTCGGCGCATACCCCTGCGCCAGGATGCTGCCATCCGGCTGGCGCAGCGCTTTTTCACCGCCTGACGGATCATCCTCAAAGGCCAGCGTGTGCCACTGCGGCTGCGCGGCCTTCATCGCGTTCACCCACTTGTTCATCTGCTTCTTCCAGTCCGGGTGGTCATGCTTCAGCTTCGCCTCCAGCTCGTTTATGCGTGTGAGCAGCTGCGTGCGCTGCATCTGCTCGCTGCTGGTGTACACCACGCGCCAGGGCTCGTTGTCATTGTTCAGGAAGGCAAACATCCGGTAGTACTCCTCCTGCGAGATGGGGTCGTACTTGTGGTTGTGGCACTGCGTGCAGCCGATCGTCAACCCCAGCACGCTTTTGCCGATGACATCCATGCGGTCAAACATCGCCTCCATGCGGAACTGCTCCGGGTCCACGCCGCCCTCCTCGTTGATCATCGTGTTGCGCAGGAATCCGGTGGCCACGATCTGGTCTTGCGTGGCCTTGGGCAGCTCGTCACCTGCGAGCTGTTGGATGATGAACTGGTCGTACGGCAGGTCGCGGTTGTAGGCGTTGATCACCCAGTCGCGGTAAAACCAGATGAAGCGCATCGGGTCCTTCTCATAGCCGTTGCTGTCCGCGTAGTGCGCTGCATCCAGCCAGTGCCGCGCCCAGCGCTCGCCATAGTGCGGCGAGTTCAGCAGCGTGGAGGCCGCGTTCTGGATGCTCGAGGCGGGGTCCTTCGCATAGGCGGCGGTAAAGGCGTCGATCTCCTTCGGTGTTGGCGGCAGGCCGGTCACATCCAGGTGCAGGCGGCGCAGCAGCGTGGCAGGATCAGCACTCGTGGAAGGGGAGAGCCCTTCCTTCTTCAGCCGCTCGCGGATAAAGGCATCGATGGGATGCTTCGCCCCAGCAGGCACCTTCGGCTTCACCGGCGGCTTGAAGGCCCAGTGGTCTGTCTTCGCCTCCAGCTTCACACTGGCGCTGTCAGGCCACACCGCCCCGGCATCGATCCATTCTTTCAGCTTGGCGATCTCCTCCGTACTCAGCGGGTCGCCCTTGCGCGGCATGCGCATCTTCGGGTTCGTGCCCAGCACGGCGTGCATCAGGCGGCTGTCGTCCGCCTTGCCCGGCACGATCGCCAGGCCAAAATCCCCGCCCTTCAGCGCGCTCGGTTTATGATCCAGCCGAAAAGCCGCCTCCTGCTTGTGTCCGCCGTGGCACTGGTAGCAGTGCTCGCTGAAAATGGGCTGGATGTCCTGGACGAAATCCACCGCTGCCGGGGCAGGCGCGGCTAGCAGCAGAAAGAGAAGGGCGGGTTGGCTTTTCACGACGTGGAGAAATACGCGGTCCCGCATGAGAAATCACCGCCTGCAGCATGGAGAATGCTGTCGCATTAAAACATGGAATGGTGCCGCCCGCTCTTCTGCCGGCGCTTCACAGCCTCGCTATTTCACCTTCGACGCAGGCGCATTTTTATCCGGCGCATTCGTGTCAGTCACGAATCTGCGCGGCCAGAAGATCAGCCCGAGCACCACGACTGCGATGAGGTTCAGCACCACCGCGAGCACGATGCGTTTATCGAGAGGCTTCTTCGGCGCTGGAGCAGCCGCAGGCTCGGCAGCCACTTTGACTGCAGCCGCCGTGGCAGGTTTGGCGGCGGCACTCGGTTTGGGCTTCGCCGCAGGAGATGCAGGGGCCGCAGCCGGAGCAGGTGCTGCCTGAGCGACTGCCACAGGGGCTGGTGCGGCGGCGGGTGCTGGTGCTGCCATCAGTGGCATGGTCTGCACGCCCGGCATCATCATGGGTGCCTGCTGCTGCATGTAGGCATAGCCGGTGTGCATGCTCATCATCAGCATGTCCAGCGCCTGGGCTACAGCCTGCGGCCTCTGGTGCGGGGTCGGATTCATCAGCCACGCCAGCCAGTCGCGCAGCGGTTGGTCTATATCAGGACGCAGATGCATCAGCGCATGGGCGGCATTGAAGGACTGCAGGCCCATGATCACCTCGGTGGGCGTGTTGCCCTGTGCGGGGGCGCTGTTGGTGGCCATGCAAAACAGGCTCGCTGCTGCGGTATAGAGATCGCTCTGCGGCGTGGGCTGGCCGCCGGCATGCAGCTCCGGAGCGCGGAACCACAGCGTCTCCGGCGGGTGTGACTGCCTCGCCAGCGAGACACCCCAGTCCTGCAACTGGAGGAAAAGACCGCCACCGGGATGATCCGCGATGATGATATTGCTCGGCTTCGGATCACCGTGCGGCATGCGCAGGTGCTCGCCCACCATCAGCGCGTGCATCAGCTGCACCGCCAGCGCACGGAGATCAGCCGGGGTGGGCCTGCGTTCTGCGGCAAAGCTGCGCGCATTCATCCCCGGCATGTATTCGGACACGATGAAAAAGCCGCCCTCCGGCGTGGGCATCAGCGTCAGCAGGCCTGCGATCTGCTGGTGCCGCACCTGCATGAGCGAAGGGGCCAGCATCTGCAGCCGCGCACGGTCCAGCGGGTGCGCTGTTTCGGCGTCTGGCAGCAGGTTTTTGATCAGCACCTTGCGGCCTGTCGTTGCCTCCACTCCTCGGTACACCGTGGCCGAGGGGCCGGTGGCGAGCATCTTTTCAGGCTGGAATTGGTCTGCGTGCATTTTTATTAGCGATGATTTGCATCAGCATGGCAAAAACGCCAGCAACAAGACAAGAGAAGATTGGCACACACTTGCGCGCCGCCGCATCCGCTCCACCGTCGCACCATCATGAAACTCGGACTCATAGGTTGTGGAAAAATGGGCGGCGCACTCCTGCGCGGCGTGGAGCAGGCGCTTGGAAAAGGCGGCCTGCAGGTGGCGCTGAGCGATGTCGTGCCCGAGGCCGTGGCTGCTCTGCGCCAGTGCCTGAGCTGCAAATCCCTCGCCGGCACCCCGGCCGAGGTCGCCGCCGCGTCCGATGTCATCATCCTGGCCGTCAAGCCTGGCGACATGAAGCCCCTTTGCGAAACTCTCGCTCAGGTCCCCGGCTCGCGTCTTTACCTCAGCATTGCCGCCGGCATCTCGCTGGCCAATCTCGAAACCTGGCTTGGTGGAAAGCAGCGTGTCATCCGCAGCATGCCCAATACGCCAGCCCTCGTCGGCCGTGGGGCCGCCGCTTTCTCCCGTGGTGCCAAGGCCACCGCCAAGGACGCCGCGCTCGCAGCCAAAATCCTCGGTGCCGTCGGCACGGCCGATGAGGTCGCCGAAAAGCTGCTCGATGCCGTCACCGGCCTCTCCGGCAGCGGCCCTGCCTACGTCTATACCGTCATCGAAGCCCTCGCCGATGGCGGCGTGCTCATGGGCCTGCCTCGTGCCGCCGCCCTGCGCCTCGCAGCGCAGACTGTCGCTGGCGCGGCCGAGATGGTCCTCAGCACCGGCAAACACCCCGCCTCCTTGCGCGATGAAGTCACCAGCCCCGGCGGCACCACCATCGCTGGCCTGGAAAAGCTGGAGCAGCACGGCCTGCGAAATGCCATGATCCAGGCCGTCCGCGCCGCTACGGAAAAAAGCAAAGCCCTCGGCGCGTGATGGATGGAGGTCAGGCATCTTGCCTGACCAAGGCCTGAGGCGTCCCGCCTCCAGCTCAAGCCATTGACAACAGTTCTAAAATACAGGTCGGCGGCCTATCCTCCGATCAAAACGCCGGCTTGAAGTATCCCAGATACCCCAGCCCTGCGCCCACGATCACCGCCAGCAGCACCACCACCGGAGCGGCGATCACGCGGCGCTTAGCCAGCACGGGGAGAAATCCGAGCACCAGCCACAGGCTGACCTTGATCCACACCCACGTCGGCATCGCGCTCATGATGCCCAGCTTCGCCAGCATGCCAAAACCCGAGACCAGGCTGATCACGAGGCCGATGCCGTGCCACATCATTGCTTTCTTTGCCCCCTCGCTGGAGAGCAGACCGCCAAAACCGACAAAGACAAGGATCAGGCCGATGAGATGCAGATAGTGGTAAACGGAGAGAGACATGCCCAGTCTGTGCCCCAAAGAACCGCCCCGCACAAGTACCGGCATGTTCAGAATTTGTGAGGAAAGGTCCGGCGCGCCTTGCCTATAGGCACAAAAAAGGCGGTCCGCTCATCACGGACCGCCTCAGAAACGACGCTGCTAGGCAGATCAGCCCTCTTCGGACGCCTTGGCACCGGCCAGTTTGGCGGCGCGCTCGGCCAGTTCGATGTGGAACTGCTCCGGTGTCGGGGCCTCGCCTTTGATGCGGGTGCGGGCAAACCAGTCGGCGAAGATCTCACCGTCCTTGCGTTCGGCCTTGAAGGCTTCCAGGAAGGCGCGGACCTTGACGGGGACTTCCTCACCGAGGACGGTCTTGAACTCCAGGCCGGCGAGGCGGTCGCCGCGGATGCTGCCACCCACAAACATGGCGTACTTGTTCGGCGAGCGGCCCACAAAGCCGAAGTCGGCATTGTAGGGGCGGCCACAGCCGTTCGGGCACCCGGTCATGCGGAAGAGGATGGGCTCGTTTTCCAGGCCGAGTTCGCGCAGCGCTTCATCGATCTTGTCCATGAAGCCGGGCAGCACGCGCTCGGACTCGCTCAGGGCCAGACCGCAGGTCGGCAGGGCCACGCAGGCGTGGGCCACCTTGCGGGCACGAGTCATGCCGTCAGCGTGGACGACACCGTACTTGGCCAGGATGGCATCCACCGCAGCCTTCTGCTCAGGGGCCACCTCGGCAATGATGAGGTTCGTGTTCGGCGTCACGATGTAGGGCAGGTCCAGCGTCTTGGCGATCTCCGCAAAGGCGCTGCGGTAGTGCGGGCCGTTTTCACGGTCCACGATGCGGCCCATGCTCACGTGCACGGCGCAGTACAGCTTGCCGTCTCCCTGCTCGTGCCAGCCCAGCTTGTCCTCCACGGTGTCAAAGCTCAGCTCCTTCGGCGGGAAGGTCTCGATGCCCGGCAGGCGGCGCACCACTTCGGCGCGGAAGCCATCCAGGCCCATGGTCTGCACGGTGTACTTCAGTCGGGCGTTTTTGCGCTCGGTGCGGTTGCCGTGGTCACGCTGGGTGGTCACGATGGCCTCGATGGCATCCACGACGTTCGGGCGCTTCACATAGATCAGGGGCTGGCCCAGGAAGGGGCGGGTCGTCAGCTGGCCGTGGCTCATGCCAAAGCCGCCGCCCACCGTGATGGTGTAGCCTTCCACTTCTCCGTTCACCACGTGCGGCACGAGGCCCACGTCCTGGGAGAAGATGTCCGCGTCGTTGCAGGGCTGGATGGCCACCCCGATTTTGAATTTACGGGGCAGATAGACCTTGCCGTAGATGGGGTCGTCACCTTCGGGGGCCTTCGTCGCCTCGCGCACAGCGGGGTTCACCTCCGGATCGTGAATCCAGTTCGGGTCCAGCTTCTCGCCATCCAGCCAGATGTCGGCATAGGCTTGGCTGCGCCACAGGAAGCGCTGGCTGATTTCCTCCGTAAGCTTCTGAGTATCAGCATGTACGGCGTCCTTGATCGGGGCGGCGGGGCCCATCGTGTTGCGCACCACGTCACCGCAGGCACCCATGGTGCTGAGGCCGCTGTGGCACACATTGTGAATGACCTCTTTCAGCCCACCCTTGAGCACGCCGTGCAGCTGGATGCCCTGGCGGTTGGTCAGGCGCATGTTGCCCATGGCCTTGGTGCACAGGTCGTCATGGATCAGCCACTGCTTGGCAGTGATGCGGCCGCCCGGCATCTTGCTGCGGATCATGAAGCTCCAGGCTTTTTCCAGCTTGGCCTTGGTGCGTTCGGCGCGCACGTCGCGGTCATCCTGCTGGTAGGAGCCGTGGTGCTTGAGCAGGATGTTGGAGTCCTCCGGAATGTTCGGGGTGCTGGTATCAGCGAACTGCTCGGCCAGCTGGCCACGCAGGCCCGCGGAGGCGAGTTTGATGTCTTCGACGGAGGCTTTGCTCATAATGGATTGGTTTGGGGGGAGTCCAGTGTCGGCTAGGATGCCCTGAATGCAAGCGCCGGGGTCTGCGTGGGATTTCTAATAAATCAGGCCGGGCCTGCGTGACAAACGTACCCGAAAAGGGTTACACTCGGGCAGAGAGATGAACCGCGCCTGCATTCTGACGCTTCAGACGGGGGCAGCACTGCTGCTGCCGCTGATGGTCGGCTGTGTCAAAAAGAGTGAGTACGACGCACTGCAGGTGGAAAACCAGACCCTGCAGACCCGGGTGGACCAGACCAGCCACCAGCTTACCGACTCGCAGTCAGACGTGACCGCCCTCCAGCAGCAGGTGCAGAAGCTCCTCGCCACGGCGACGGATCTGCTGGAACTTCAGGTGGAGCTGAAAAAATCCCAGCAGGAGGTGGGGGTGCTCCAGGGGCGGCTGAAAGCCCAGGAATCGGACCCCGATTTGAAGGAGGCGCAGCTGGCGCTGAAAAAGTCCCAGCAGGACTACAAGATCCTGCTCAGCCACTACGACCAGTTTTTGTCTGAGCGCCGCACGGCCATGGTGGGCCGGAAGTACGCGGCGCTGAAGCTGGATAATGGCAAAGTGCTGCAGGAGGCGGAGATCACCGCCATCAGCCCCGATGATGTCTCGATCAAGCACGCCGAGGGCGTCGCCAAGCTCACCCTCGTCAAATCTCCTCCGGAGCTGCGCTGGGATGTCTGCCTCGATCTGCAGGAGCGCAGAGACCTGAACCGCGAGGCCATCCCCACCAAATCAGAGCACCAAGCGGCCGCCCGCCTGGCGGTGACACCCGGCGCACTGCCCCAGCCAGTTCCCGCGCCAGCCGTTCCTGCATCTGCTCCTCCCCCTCGTAGCACGGCTGCAGATGCCCTGCGTGCTCAGCTTGCTTCCCAGCGCGCTGCTTTAAACACCGAGTACCAGGCGCTCGCGGCCAGGAATGCCGCAGCTCTGCGTGGCGTGCCGTGGGATCCTGCCCGGCCGGAGGCCAGCCCGCTGCTCAATTCACTTTCCGGCAGCCGTGCCGTGCTTGGCATCAGCCGTTTGCAGGCCTATCGCAGCGCCATCATCTCCACCCTGCAGCAGTTGCGGGATGTGGAACCCTCGGTGCGCTGAGCTGAAGGAATCCGTAAAATAAGCTAGGCAAAAGGCTCCTTTGATCGTTCCATGTCGCTACCAATCATGAAATCCAGCCTCCTCTTCGCCCTTGCTCTGACCACCGTCTCCGCTTCTGCGGTCGATTACAAGTCCCAGGTCGCCATCATCTTCCGCACCAAATGCTACGCCTGCCACAGCGTGACGAAGAAGGTCAAAGGCAAGCTGGCTCTGGACGATGACAAAATTTCCGAGCAGATCGGTGCCGGCAAAAATATCATCCCTGGAAAGGGCGCGCAGAGCACCATGTACGTCAATTGCACGCTGCCCAACGACGATGGCGATGTGATGCCCCCCGAAGGCAAAAACCGTCTGACCGATGCGGAGCTGGCCACTCTCAAAGCCTGGATCGATGAAGGTGCCAGCCTCACGGGTGGTGGTGCCGCTCCTGCGCCTGCCCCCGCCGCAGCCCCTGCCGGCGGTGCCATGAAGTGGACCAATACCGAAGGCAAAACCATCGAGGCCGAGTTCATGGGCCTGGAGGGGGACAGCGTGCTTCTCAAGATCCCCTCCACCGGAGTCACCCACATCCTGCCCTTGGCCAAGCTCTCTGCTGAAAGCCAGGCGCAGGCCAAGGCCGCGAAGAAATAACCTGCCTTCCACATGAAACTCACCCCGCATTTCGCTGCCGTCGCTCTACTGCTCTTCCACGGCATCGCCATCGCGGAGATGCGCGTTTGGACCAATTCCAGCGGGCAGCTCATCGAGGCCGAAATGCTCGGGGTCAATGTCGAAAAGCGTGCGGTCAAAGTCCGGCTGAAAAACGGCGCGGAATTCGAGATCCCCATCGAAAATCTCAGTCCGCCAGACAAGGCGTACGCCAGGGAGCACTGGGCCGCCATGCAGAATGAGACACCGGCTGGCGGTCCCGCTGCAGCAGGCAGCTCTGCGGCAGTCATCCCGGATGCTGTTCTCAAAAGCCTGCCACCCTCCATCCGCACTCGCGTGGATCCCGCTGCTCGTCAGGAGGCGCTGCGCCTTGGCGGCGGCACCCCGGAGATGGAAAAGGCCGTGGTCACTTCTTTGAATCTCTTCAAAACCAGCCAGGACTCCGACGGCTCCTGGGGGCGCTCCAACAAAGGAGCCATGACCGGATTTGTACTCCAGTGCTTCCTGGGCCATGGCGAGACAGCGGACTCGGCCGAGTATGGCGACAGTGTGCTGAAGGGGCTGATGTACCTCATCACTCTCGGGCGCCAGAATCCGCACGGCATTTTTTCCACCAGCTGGGGTGGTCAAAAAGGGGGTGCCGGGACCTACGAGCATGCCATCGCCACCACCGCTGTCGGAGAGGCTTACCTTATGGCCCGGCTGGGTACCAGGAGCCTTCCCGGCCTGCGCGAGAGTTTTGAACGAGCTATTAAAACGATCATCGACCAGCAGACGGACAAAGGTTCCTGGACTTATGGCGGAGATGCCATCGTGTACAATGCCAAAGGCGGCTATGACCTCTCCCTCGCCAACTGGCATTTTCAGACTCTCAGCATCGCCCAGGCCTCAGGCCTCAAAATCGACGGGCTTGGCAGCTGCATCAAAAAAGCCGTGAAGTACATCGACTCCATGCAGACCAAGGACGGAGGCTTTGGCGGCACGGCGCGGGATGCTCATTACAATCAATGGTCTCTCAGCGGTGGAGCCACCGCAGGCTATATCATGCTTGGCGGTGGCAGTGGTTCTGCAGAGATCAAGCGCGGGGTCAAGTTCATCAGCGGCTTCCTCCAGGACGAGCCGCCGGATTGGAATAAAAACTGCAATCTCTACTCCTGGTATGGCTACGGCAATGCGCTCTTCCTCAGTGGTGGCGCTGAATGGACGGACTTTGCCAGCAAGGTCATGCCGCAGATTCTCGCCGCCCAGGAACCGGCCGGTTCCTTCAAGCATGGACGCCCCAGCTGGCCTGCTTCAGACGCCGCTGATGCCACCTACCGGCAGGCGCTCTGCACCTTGATGCTCGAGCGGTTTTACCGCTGACCCATGGCGTGGAACCTCAGGACAGCACAAACGCTGTCTCCGCCACGCGCTGTCCGTTGATCTGCAGCTCCACTCGGTGCCTGCCTGAGTAATGTTTCCGCGTCGTGAAATCGCGCACCACCTGCGATTTACCGAGCTCGATTTCCGCATGCGCAGGCAGGTCGGTTTCCGTCCATTTGAAGACCTTCTCCGCAGTGCCGCCACCGGCTTTGACGTAGTGCACCACGTAGTCGATCGCCAGACGCTGCGCCCGGCTGCTGGTGGAAGTGACCTTTGCCGTGAGCGTGAGTCGCTGCCCCAGCTTGAGCATTGCGGGGGCAGCAGTCAGCTTTGCCGTGACCTCCGCCTTTTTCCCAAAGCCAAAGAGCTTCAGCGCACGCGGATGCCCGCGCTTGATCAGCGTGCGGCACGCATGCTTGGCGATCCAGCGCAGATGCTCCCGCTCCAGATCCCACGCTTCGAGCCGCTGCAAAACGTAGTCGTGGTGATCCTTCGTGATGTCATTCAGGTGGTTTGCCACCGAACGGCGCACAAAGAGGGATTCATCATCCTTCAGCGTCTCCAGAATCACCGCCGTGGGCTTGGGATCACGCACCAGCGTGTGCAGTCGCATCCCCCAGGGCAGGCGCGGGCGGCAGCCCTCACTCGCCAGACGGCGCACCTTCTCATCAGGATCAGCGGTCCATTCATGCATCTTCATCAGCGCACGCTTTTGATCCGCCACAATAAAGGGCCTCACTGCAAATTCCGCCGTGCCAAAGACCGTGAAAAACCGCAGCGCCTCCATTGAGAAGTCAAATTCCTCCAGCCCGAAGGTCGCCACAAAGTCGCAGAGAAAGATGGTCACAAACTCATGCTCGATTCGCGGCGCCAGCTTTTGCAGCACTTTGACCTTCTGCTGGTACGTGCCCGGCAGCGCGGCCTCCACCGCCACCGCGCATTCATGCACACGTTGCATCAGGCTGCGGTCATCCAGGCCATCCAGCACCCGGTTCAAGAAGACCTCGGTGTGAAATTTTGGAGTTATCTGCACCAGCTCTTTCGCGATGGCGCGATGCCTTGCGGCATCAAACCATTCTTTGAGCTGCGGTGCGGATTCTGATTCGGATTCAGCAGGCATGATGATTGGATCTCAGGGCAGGGGCTTGATGCGGATGTCCTTGAAGTAAAAGACGCTCCCTGGGTCATGCGCCTGCAGCGCTATGCCGCCTCCTTGCGGATTGATCAGCCGCCCGGCGCGTTCAGGTGGCCGCGTCACGTTCTCCGGCTCCGTGTAGTCCACCACCGGCTTGTCATTGAGGTGAATCATGATGCGCTTGCCGTTTACGGTGATGCGCAGCTTGAACCATTGGCTTTCATCCACGGGAGACTGCGCCAGATCCACCACCGCATACAGGCTGCCGGTTTTGCGTTTCTCCTTGGCGGTGCTGTTGAGCTGGATCTCGTAGCCTTTCGCCAGATGCAGCGCGCTGTCCCGCGTGCTCATGTCCGTGTGGATGAAGATGCCGGAGTTTGAGTTCGGCTCGCTGCGGCAGGTGGCTTCGAATATAAAATTCTTGAAGATCATGAAGCCGGTTTTCGTGTCGCCCGCATAGAAGAGATGGGCGCTGGGCTTTGTGGCATGTGCACGGATGGCACCATCCACCACAATGAAGGATTCAGGCATCACGTTGGCGCGCCAGCCGGTCAGGTCACGGCCGTTGAAAAGCGTCTGCCACTCCTCGGCACGGGAGAGGCATGGGGCTGTGAGCAGCAGCAGGACGGGCAGGAGATTCCAGCGGGGCATATGGGGCGGATTGGTTGGTTGCACGTTGGCTGCGTCTCGTCCAAATCGCAAGGATGCCCGCAACTTCCCGCCGCCTCCAGGCCTTCACCGAATCCGTCATTCGTGCCATGACGCGCCTCTCCAATCAGCATGGCGCCACCAATCTTTCCCAGGGCTTTCCCGACTTCAATCCACCCGAGGAAATCCTCGCCGCACTGGAGCGCGCCACCCGTGGCCCTTTCCATCAGTACGCCGTGACCTGGGGCGCGCCGCGCTTCCGCCAGGCGCTGGCCCGGAAGATCACGCATTTCTCCGGCACGCCTGTGGACCCGGATCAAAACCTCGTTGTCACCTGCGGCAGTACGGAGGCCATGATGTGTGCCATGATGACCTGCTGCGAGCCGGGGGATAAAGTCATCGTCTTCTCACCTTTCTACGAAAACTACGCCGCAGACGCCATCCTCTCCGGAGCCGAGCCCATCTATGTGCCGCTGCGTCCGCCGCTGTTTGGGTTTGATCCCGATGAACTCGCACGCGCCTTTGCCCAGGGGGCCAAGGCCATCATCGTGTGCAATCCCTCCAACCCCACCGGCAAGGTCTTCACCCGTGCCGAGCTGCAGACGATTCTAGACCTCGCCGAAAAGCACGATGCCTTCGTCATCACCGACGAGCCCTACGAGCACATCGTCTATGCCCCGCATGAGCACACTTACATGCACACCCTGCCCGGTGCGGCGGACCGCGTCATCGTCTGCAACTCGCTTTCCAAGACCTACTCCATCACCGGCTGGCGTCTCGGCTATGTGCAGGCCGCTCCGCACATCATCGCACAGGCACGCAAGGTGCACGACTTCCTCACCGTCGGTGCCGCCGCTCCGCTGCAGGAGGCCGCCATCGCCGGACTCGAGTTGCCAGACAGCTACTACCACGGCCTGCGGGATCTCTACACCGAGAAGCGGGATGTCTTCCTCTCTCACCTCCGCGCCACCGGTCTCCCCTTCACCGAGCCACAAGGGGCCTACTACGTCCTCCTCGACATCTCCTCCCTCGGCTTCGCCACCGACACCGAAGCTGCCGAATGGTTCGTGCGCGAAGTCGGCGTGGCCGGCGTCCCCGGCTCCAGCTTCTTCCGCGAGCCCGAACACCGCTTCATCCGCTTCCACTACGCCAAGCAGGTCGAAACGCTGAATGTGGCGGGTGAGAAGCTGCTGCGTCTGAAGCAGGGAAGGTGAGGCGCAGGCAGGATTAAAACCTCGCACCCATCAGGGTTTTCATCACATCGTCCATGGTGATCCAGCCCAGAAGGTTGCCATCGGGAGAGTCCACGATGGCAGCCACCTCCTGCTTGTCTAAAAAGAGGGCCAGCAACTGGGTGAGCGAGGCCTTGCCATCAATGTGCAGTGCCGGGCGGATGAGCTGTCGCCAGTCGGCAGCTTCAGGCGTGGTGAGGTTCTGCACGAAAAGCTCACGTACTCGGATGTAGCCGGTCACACTGGCCAGAGTGCCGTCCGTACTCACGGGATAGCTGCGGTGCAGCTTGCCGCCGGCTGCCTGCACGTTTTCCAGCAGGGAGAGACGTGTGTCGAAGATCTTCACCGCATCATGTGGCACCATGGCGGTTTTCACACGGCGCGCGCTCAGCGTGGCGGCATGGATGATGATGATCTCCTCACGGCCATGGATGAGCTGCTCCGCCTTGGCGGCCTGCACGAGCGTGATGATGTCCATGATCTGGTCGCTCTGTGTGCGTGCATCCGTCTTGTGCTTCAGCCGGGCGCAGAATTTTTCCATCAGGATCACGAGCGGGTGGCAGAGCCAGAGCATGGCCGTGAGCGGTCTGATCAGATGCGGGGCAAACCGCTCCGCATGATGTACGCCGATGATCTTGGGCGTCATCTCGCCGCCAAAGAGCACGAGTCCGCTGATGATCACGGAAAAAAGCCACAGCCATTCGCTGCCGAACACCGTGGCCGAGAGAGCACCCGCCAGCGTGGCCAGCCCGGTGTTGGCCAGTGTGTTGAACACCAGGATCGCGGAGATGGGGCGCTCGATGTTGTTCTTCAGCCTCAGCCATTGTCCTGAGACCGCGCTGCCCTTTTTCTCCTGCAGCCGCAGAGAGAGGGGATTCAGGCTCAGAAGCACCGCCTCTGTCAGTGAACACAGGAAGGAGACAGAAAGAACGGTCAGGACGGTGAGAAGCAGCAGAAGGAACATGAGGGTGGGTGTCAGACTCTCAGGCCGCAGGCATGGGACTGAGCGCCAGCCAGTGCCGTTTTCGGATGGAGGGCTTGACCCCCAGCAGTGCCGCATAGACGCCGCCCCGATGATGACGCAGCAGGATCGAGACCACGGTGCGGTGATCCATGTCCACGCGCCTGGAGACGGCATTGACGGGTGCGCCTTCGTCCAGCAGCAGCAGGGCGCTGGCTCGGCGGCGGATGTTTCTTTCAGCGCCAGGGCTGTGGCTGACCTGCTCGACCAGCACGCGTTGCTCCTCCGACAGGTGGGAGAGGGCAGGCGGGCTGCGGCGCGGGGTTTGAGGATGTGTTTTCATGGCAGGATTGCATGGGTTGTCGGGAAATCAGACAGCTCTGCGGCGGCGCAGCACGAGGAACTGCACCCCCAGCAGGAGAAACAAGGTGCGCGAGGGCTCGGGAGCGAGGGCTACGACGGAAAGCGTCCCGTTCGTGTAGAGCTGGCTCCAGTCCCAGCCGAGGCCGAGGGCCGTGAGATCCGGCAGTCCGCTCACATTCCCCTGATCCAGGCCGGAGTCCGGCAGATTAATGAATGTTCCAGCGACGCTGGACCAGTCCAGCAGCTTCCATGATGAGCCTGCTGTCCAGATGCCGTCTGCAATCGGCTGGCTGGTGTGCAGTGTGAGCGTGGAACCTGTAAGCGTCACCGCGCCACCCGAGAAAACAAGATGGTCATTGTTGCCCGTCTGCGAGTTCAGCAGGCCGCTTGCGCCCCCTCCCGAGATGTCCAGTTCCACGCCACCGCTGAGAAAAAATCCGCCGCCTGCTTGCAGGGTGAGCGTCTGTGCATCCACCACACCAGCTTGTCCGGCAAAGATCACACCGCCGCTCTGCTGTGTAAAGGCGGCTGCTGCATTGAGAGAGCCTGCTGTGCCACTCCCGCCGAGGCGGGCGGCATTGCTGAGGGTGACAGACCCGCTGCCGGTGGCGGAGCCGGAGGAGTTGTTCACCACGAGCGTGCCACCATTCACCGTGGTGCCGCCGCTATAGCTGCTGCTGCCGGCGAGAATCCAGAGACCCGCATCCTGTTTCACCAAGGCTACGACATTGGTGCCGCTGGTGCCTGCCCCCGTGTTGTTGACGATTGCGCCCTGGATGGTGTTTGCATCCGTGTTCGCACCGCCCAGCGTGAGCATACGCGCAGTGCTGGGGCCGGTGGCGCTGACTGCCACCGCGCTGTTCAGCGTGGTGGCGGTGAAAACGAGCGCGCCGCTGCCGTTGCTCAGGATCGTAGCGCCACCCGTCGCGGTGGCTCCGGTGCCGCTGCCGATCTGGATTCGCCGGTTCGTGCTGTCTCCATCACCAAGGTAGCTCAAAGTGCCGGTGCCTGCGGTGTTGCCAAAGCGGATGATGCCCGCTGTGTCGTCCTTGTTTCCCGTGCCGAGAGATCCGGCAACGCCGATGTTTCCCAGCGCATTCACCATCGTGACTCCATTGTTGAGCTGAGTCTGGCCGGTGTAGGTGTTGGTGCCGTTCAGCAGCAGGGTGCCGCCGTTTGCCTTGATGAGCGCAAAGCCGCCGCTGATCACACCGGAAATCTGCACATCCACAGCGGCGTTCGGGCTGTCGTTCACGGTGAAGGTGCGGTCGGCGGTGAGTATGAGACCGGCAGAAATGGTGGCCTGACCGTTTTCAAATCCGGCGCTCCCCACATTGTAAGTCACGTTGCCACTCAGGGTGAAGCTGCCGCCTGTCACGCTGCTGACGAGGCTCATCGTCCGCCCTGCCACCGTGGTGGTGGCTGCGCCAAATGTTAACGCACCCATCACACTCGCCGCCGTGTCTCCCACATCAAACGTGCCCGCATTGATGGCCAGAATGGACGATGTGGCGATGCTTCCGCTGCCGCTGAGGGCAAAGGTGCCGCCATTCACCGTGGTGGTGCCGGTGTAGGTTGCTGCTGCCGTGAGGGTGAGTATGCCGCTGCCAGAGTAGATCAGACCGTTGGCAAAGGCGTTGCCATTGGAAACGGCGCTGCTGATCGTCACATTGCCTGTGCCGTTGATGGTGCGGTTGCGGGCCGCAGTGTCGGCATTGGTGTTGAGCTGAAAGCCTCCCAGCACCAGCGCGCCGCCACTGCCGCTGCCTTGATTGACGGTCAGCACTCGGGTGCCGTTGATGGAGTTCCACTGCAGCTCTCCCATCGTCAGCGTGCTGTTTCCATTCAGTGTCACAGTACTGTTGATGTTGCCGATCACCACCGCGCCACCGCCTAGATTGAGGTTGCTGCTGCCGCCGAAGGAAAAGCTGCCATTGAGTGCCACGGCATTGCCCGTGCTCAGCGTCAGGCTGGAGCCGCTGGTGTTGTCCAGAGTCCCGCCTGTGATCGTCAGCGTGCCTGTGCCGATGGCCGATGTGTTATTCACGGCCAGGGTGCCCGCATTCAGCGTGGTGCCGCCGGAGTAGGTGTTTGTCCCGAAGAGTGTCCAAGTGCCGGCATCCGCCTTCGTGAGCGCGAGAATGCCGCTGCCATCTGAGATAATGCTTTGAATGGCATTGCCCCCTGCATAGCTGCCACCCAGCGTCAGCGTTTTGCTGCCGGTGCCTGCATTGGATAGAACGCCTGTGAAAATCAGTGCACCGCTGCCACTGCTGTTGATCGTGGCGCCACCCGTCGTCGTGGCTGCGAGATTGAGGGTGCGGTTGGTCGATCCCCCCGTGCCTGTGTAGGTGAGAATTCCGGCCGCAGTGGTGCCGCTGCCGAGATTGATCACACTGCCTGCACCGGCCGCGCTGCTCACACCACTGTCAGAGATGGAGATGATGGTCAGCGTCCCTTGGTTGACCGAAGCCGCGCCTGTATAAGAGCTCGCGCCTGAGAGAATCCACGCGCCAGCACCGGTTTTCACAAACGAGAGCGCACCGCCGCTGCTGTCTGTCAGCACGGGCTGAAATTCATTGGCTCCCGTGTTGCTGCCGTTGAGGGTGAAGGTCTTCGCGGCACTGCCTGAGTTTGAGAATGAACCCGTGAAGACCAGCGCTCCTGTCCCGCTGCTGGTGATGGTGCCGCCTCCGGTGCTGGTGGAGGCGAGCGAAACGAGGCGGTTGGTGGAATCTCCGGTGCCGGTGTAAACAAGTGTGCCGATTTGCGCAGCGCTGCCGAGATTGATCACACTCCCCGCTCCGAGGGCGCTGGCCACACCGCTGTCGGCGATACTGCTGACAGACAAGACACCCTGGTTCACCGAGGCATTGCCGCTGAAGGTGTTCACGGCAGTGAGCTGCCATGTGCCTGCATTGTTTTTGATCAGGGAAAGGGTGCCGCCGCCGTCGCTCAGCACGCTTTGGATCTGGTTTCCGTTCGCGTTGGTGCCACCCAGGGTCAGGTTTTTCGCGCCAGTTCCGGCATTGGTGAAGATGCCGGTGAAAACGAGGGGTCCGGTGCCATTGTTGTTGATGGTGGCCGCGCCAGTGGTGGTGGCGGCGAGATTCACGGTGCGGTTGGTTGATCCCCCGGCGCCAGTGTAGGTCAGCACGCCTGCCGCAGTGGTGCCGCTGCCGAGATTGATGACGCTGCCTGCACCGAGAGCGCTGCTGCCGCCCGCATCTGCGATGCTGTTCACCGTCAGTGTTCCTTGGTTCACTGAAAGCGCGCCTGTGAAGGTGTTTGTGCCGTTCAGTGTGGCTGCGCCAACGCCGGACTTGGTGAAGCCAAAAGAGCCGCCGTTTTCGCTGATGGTGCCATCAAAGATGATGGTTGTACCTGTGACGGAGGTGACTGCGCGGGTGCCGCTGAGGATCAGGGCGAGAGTGATGTCATGAGTGTGCGTGCCTGTGGTGCCACTGGAGGTGATATTGCCACCGAGTGTGACTGTATTTCCACCCAGGGTGAATCCGGTGCCTGCCAGGGCATCGTTGGCAAAGGTGATGGCGTTTGTGCCGCCGAGTGTCAGGCCGGCGAGATCGTTGCTGAGAGTGACCATGCTGGAGCTTGTCAGGTCAAAGACGACGCTATCTCCATCAGAGGGCAGTGTATTGCTGACCCAGTTGGTATTAGAGCCGCTGGTGCCGCCGGACCAGGAGCTGTCGATGTCGCCGAGCCAGGTCAGAGTGGCGGCGGATGCGGGCTGGGATAAGAGAAAAATGCTGAACCACAGTGCAGGGAAGCGCAGCGCGCTGCGGCTTTTGCGAAGGGGGGATGGGAAAGGTGGCTGAGGGGAAAGACTTTTTTTGGAGGGCATCTGACGGCATCTGCTGAGCGTCAGCGTCCGGATGTCCGGTCGGCGTTCGCAGGTGCTGGGGGGGGGCGGGCCTCCGTCATGGGGTGGCGGTCGGCGGAGGGGCAAAAAAGGCCGCGAGATGCGGCGGGGGCTTTCGGCTGCTCTGTGATGACTTCAGGCGTGCCAGTCAGCCTTCTGGAGGGAAAACGGGGCGTGCGGTTCCATGAGCTGCATTGAAAGGGCTATTTTTTCCGTGGTGGAGGGGGTGAGGGGGAGTCGGGAAGGCGGGTTTTTTCGGTGCTTTCCACCTGGGTGACACGGCCTTCATGCACAATGATCTGCACAGAGCCGAAGCGCATGGCCTCGACTTTCTGGTGCACGATTTTAATCCACGATTCTGTGTCGGATTCAGCAATGTTCTGGCTCATCGGGAGGTTTGGCGGCGGGTCAAAAGAGAAGGGGAGGAGTGTCCCGTGGCTTAAATTACTCGTTTCAAATATACACTATTCAAGTATAAATTAAAAGTTTTTGCAAACACAGCCGTTTTCAGCGTTTCTTTGCCCCTCCAATCCACTCAATGAGACTTCTACCGCTAACCACACTCCTGGCCACGCTGGCGCTCACCGCCCGGGCTGAACTGAAACTCCCCGCCATCATCGGAGACAACATGGTGCTCCAGCAAAAGCAGACCAATCCGCTCTGGGGCTGGGATGCCCCGGGCACGGAGGTGACCGTGAAATTCGGCGACCAGACCAAGAGCGCCAAGGCCGGAGCCGACGGCAGATGGACGGTGAAGCTGGACCCCGTGCCGGCCAATGCCAAGCCCGCCACGATCTCGATCAAGGGCAGCAGCAGCAAGGAGCTCAAAAATGTGCTCGTCGGCGAGGTCTGGATCTGCTCCGGCCAGTCCAACATGCAATGGAACGTTGGTTCCAGCTGGGACGCCGATCTGGAGATCGCCACGGCGAAGTACCCGAACATCCGCCTGATCACGGTGCCAAACGTGGGCACGCAGGAACGGCAGCAGGATTTCAAAGGCGAGTGGAAGGAGTGCTCCCCCGCCACAGTGGGCGGCTTCAGCGCCGTGGGTTACTTCTACGGCAAGGTGCTGCACCGCATGCTGGACGTGCCGGTGGGCCTGATCAACAACGCCTGGGGCGGCAGCGCCTGCGAGGCCTGGGTGAACCGCGCCGAGCTGGAAAAAGACCCCCGCTTCAAGCTGTTGATGGACAACACGAAGAAGACCGAGGCATTCCAGACCTCTCCTGAAGCCAAAGCCAAGTACGAGGCGGATCTTGCCGCCTGGAAGAAACAGGCTGAGGAGGCCAAAAAAGCCGGCAAGCCCTTCACCGTCCGCGCCCCCGGCGCTCCCGAGGCCTGGCTGCGCGGCAATCAGCGTCCGGCCAACATCTACAATGGCGCTCTGGTGCCCACCATCGGCTACGGCATCAAAGGCGCGATCTGGTATCAGGGAGAAACCAACGCCGGTCGTGCCTATGAGTACGCCAGCCTCTTCCCGTACATGATCCAGAACTGGCGCAATGAGTGGAAGCAGGGAGATTTTCCTTTCTACTGGGTGCAGCTGGCGGATTACATGGCCGAGAAAACCGACGCCACACAGGCTGCCACGAGCGCCTGGGCTGAGCTGCGCGAGAGCCAGACCAAGACGCAAAACGCCATCAAAAACGGCGGACAGGCTGTCATCATCGACCTCGGAGATGCCAATGACATCCACCCGAAGAACAAGCGCGATGTGGCCGAGCGTCTGGCCCGCTGGGCGCTGGTGAAGGACTACGGACTCAAGCTGCCGTATCGCAGCCCTGAGTTTAAGTCCGCCGAGTTCAAGGACGGCAAGGCACTCGTCAAGCTGGACACCTTCGGCAGCAGCCTGCGCACGGTGGACATCAATGAGGTGAAGGGCTTTGTGGTCTGCGGCGAGGACAAGAAGTGGGCCTGGGCCGAGGCGAAGATCACCGGCAAGGACACAGTGGAAGTCAGCGCCAAGGACGTGGCCAAGCCTGTGGCAGTCCGCTACGCGTGGGCAGACAACCCGGTGTGCAACCTCTACAGCATCGACGGCCTGCCGGTGACGCCTTTCCGCAGCGATGACTTTGAGATGATCACCAAGCCGGTGGTTGCCAAGCCAGCCGCCAAATAAAGGTCGTAACAGTTCAGTTCTCTGAATCCCCCGGCATCACCGCCGGGGGATTTTTTTGGCGTATTTCAATGCTGATTTCCGAAAAGCGGTTCACGAGACGCCCGGCGGAGACTTGAGGACAAGTCTCCCTACCTCAGGCTGGGTGGACCGGTTTTTCCAGAAGCCGTCTATTTGCGGACAGCGCCGGCGACAACAGTCAGGGGCCAGAAGATGGCGCTGACGAGACCGGAGACGATCCGTGCGGGAATGAGAAGGAGACGCGCCACCGGGCGCAGCACGGCTTTGACCGCCGCGTTCTTCTCATAAGCCAGGTGCATCAGGATGATGCCGATGATGCCGGCAAACTTCACGGCCTTGGCAATGTGGTAGTGGCCTTCCGCCTCGCTGATGAGTTTCAAGCCGCCGATTTCATAGACCAGCTTGATCTGCTGGTCCCAGAAAAGCTCCAGGCCCAGCAGCAGGCCCACAAAGCCCACAAGCAGGAAGGCGGTGTGCTCCAGCCAGGGCTGGCGCTCCAGAAGCTTGATGCAGTAGCCGGCTACCAGACGCAGCGTGATGATGCCGAGCGTCACACCGATGTAGACCAGCATCTTGCTGTCGCGAGCGAAGGCCACGGCGGCGACGACGTTGTCAAAGCTCAGGCTCAGGTCGAGGAAGGCGATCATCGCGATGGTCTTGGCGAAGCTGTGGGAGGAGCCCTTGGACTCGCCCGCTTCGTCCCCGCCTTCTGCACTCTGCTCTGCGAAGTGGGAGCACATCAGCCACACGAGGTAGAGGGAGCCCAGCAGCATGAGCCAGTGGTTGTCCATGATGAGACCGGCGGTGAACAGGGCAACGATGCGGAAGCCGTAGGCGCCGATGTAGCCGATGTTCATGGCCTTTTTGCGCTGCTCCTCATTGAGGTGGGAAGCCATGGCGGCGATGGCCAGTGCGTTGTCCACAGAGAGGAGACCCTCGATCACGACGAGGGCCAGCACCACGGGGATGCCATCTTTAACAGTGGTCCAGAGGTCAGCGGCGGCGAGAAATTCGAATATCATCAGCCCGCAAGATGGAGTCCCCGGCCGGTCTTTCCAAGTACCAATTGGAGACGGAGAAAAAACACCCTGTTTCGTAACCACGAAACAGGGTGCTCAAGGGGGCAGGACTGGCTGCTGATGGAGTTATGAGTAGGAGGACTCCACGCGCTTGGCCACGTCGCGGTAGCCGTAGTCGGCGTTGTAGATTTCCTTCAGGGCTTCCAGGCTTCCGGCGCGGTCTCCCATTTTCTCGGAAACGTTGGCCAGCTCATAGAGCACTTCCTTCTTGGTGGCGTCCATGACGAGCAGCTCCTTGGAGGCTTCCATGAAGGAGGTCCTGGCGAGGTCGTTCATGTTCTTGCGCTCGAAGCAGCGGCCCAGGAGAAGGATGGCCTTGATGCGCATCTTGGGGTTGGACTTGGCCTGCTGGAGCTCCGGCAGAGCCTCGGTGTACATGCCTGCTTCAAAGTAGGCCTGGCCGAGTTCGTAGCGCAGATTTTTGTCCGTCGGGTTGCGGTCCACACGGGCCTTGGCCTCGTTGATGACGGCCATGCCGCGCTGGCGGCGGATTTCAGCCACCTGGGCGCGCTTGTCGTCGATGTCCGGAGCGTCAGGGTTGGCTTCGATCTCACGCTCAAATTCGGCGATCTGCATGTCCTGCACCTTGTTGCGGAGGTCTTCCACCTTGCGCTGCAGCGCCACGTCACCGGTGTTCAGGGTGAGAGCGTAGTCATAGAAGGTGAGAGCTGTCTCCAGATGGCCGAGGCGCTCATAGAGATCCGACATGCGCTTGACGATGATGATGTTCCCCTGATCGGCATTGTACTGCTCGATGGTTTCTGCGAGGAACTGCTCCATCTGCTCCTGGGTCATGCCCTGACGGTTGAGCATTTCCAGCTTGGCGGCTTCAGCGGAGTCCTTCTTGGCGTCGTTGAAGTTGCCGCTGTTCCAGCCGCCGCGGTTCATGGAGCTCATGGCAGCGGCGTCTTTTTCGCCCTGCTTGGCTTCGATGTCACGCGGGTTCACCTTCAGGATGGCATTGTAGGTGTCGGCGGCTTTCTCCGGCTGATTGATGGCGAGGTAGTGCTTCGCCAGCTTGTGCATGTTCTTGGTGTTCTCGGGATGACCCATGCGGATGGTCTCCAAGGCAAAGGAGGCGAGGTCCGGATATTGGATCTTCATCGCGAGATCAAAGAGCTGCTCGTTGGCGGTGAGGCTGAAGGGGTCCTTGCGGAAGGTGTTCTCTTCGAGATCCGCGATCATTTCGACCGGCTCTTTCTTGGAGCTGGGCTTGAGGCCGCCGAAGCTGAAGCCGAATTTCTTGCCGTTGCCGAGGCTTTCGCCTTCGGCGGAGCGCAGCAGTTTGCGGCCATCGAGAAATCCGACATTGGCGGTCACGATGGGCAGCACCTGGTCCACGACGTACTCCCAGTTTTTCCGCTCAGCGGAGATGAGTGCTTTTTTCCAAAGGGTTTGGTACTTGGGGTCGAGTTCGGCTTCGGTAACGGTCATAATCTTGGAGGGGGAAACTTGATCTGGCTGGGTGCGAAAAACGGGACGGTTATTTTTTACCGCCACCAAACCATGCGGCGATGCCACGCAGCTCGGCTCCCGTTCCTTCGGTGAGGCCCTTCATGCTGAATCCGTGCTCAAAGAGCACCATCCAGACGAAGGTGGCCACAAAGAAAGCGAGGGTCCAGAGGACTTTGGAGAGAATGCGCATGCCGATTTTCTCTACTGTATGAAGAAAAGGGGGGAATCGTCCAGCACGGAGTTGCGCAGACGAAAAAAGGGCGCGGAATCACTCTTTTTCGAAGAGGAGGCGCAGGCTGTTCAGGCAGACGACCACGGTGCTGCCCTCGTGGGTCAGCACGCCCAGGGTGAGAGGCACGATGCCGAAGAGCGAGGCCACAGCCATGACGATGACGCTGCCGAGGGAGATGACGAGGTTCTGCCGGATGATGTGGCGCGCCCGGTGGCTGATGCGGCGAGCGGAGAGCAGTTTTTCGATCTTGTCCTGCATGAGCACCACGTCGCTCTGCTCCAGGGCGGCGTCGCTGCCGCGTGCGCCCATGGCCACGGAGACATAGGCTGCTGCCAGACTGGGGGCGTCGTTCACGCCGTCTCCCACCATGGCCACCTTGTGCCCGGCCTGGGTGAGTTCGCGGATGGCGGCCACCTTGTCCTCCGGGTGCAGCCCGGCCCGCACTTCGGAGATGCCCAGCTTTTCCCCCACTTCTGCAGCAGCGGCGCGGCGGTCCCCGGTGAGCATGATCGTGCGCACGCCGTCTGCGGCCAGCCGCTCCAGCACGCCTCGGCTGCCGGCGCGGATCTCGTCTTTGAGAAGTACCCGGCCCACGATCTGCTCATGCAGCACCCAGACTTCGCTGAAGCCCAAGGGTGCGTCCGGCACCCCGGCCAGCACCGCTCCCAGCGGGCTGTCTTTGACCAGCTCCCGGCGTCCGACGTAGCTCAGCCCCTGCGCCGTCCGGCCACGCAGGCCCTGGCCGGTGATGGACTGAAACTCGGCCAGCTTCTCCATTTCGATGCCCTGGGCCTTGGCGTATTGGGTGATGGCGCGTGCGATGGGGTGGTTGGAGTTGGCCTCCAGGCTCGCGGCGATTCGCAGCACATCCTGCTCGCGTCCGGCAGGGAAGCTCTCGATCCGGCTCACCTTCAGCTCGCCCTCGGTCAGGGTGCCAGTTTTGTCCATGGCGATGACGTCCACCTCCGCGAGCTTTTCGATGGCTGCGCCGCCGCGGAAGAGCACACCGCGCCGCGCGCCCCAGGCGATGGCCGCCAGGATGGCGGAGGGGATGGAGAGCACGAGCGCGCAGGGGCTCATGACCACCAGCAGCGTCATGGCACGGTAGAAGGAGGACTTGGACGCCGCCGTGTTTTCAAAAGGCGGGATGTCCAGGGCCAGCCACCAGACGAAGAACATGGCCGCCACCACCCCCAGTGTGAGGATGGTGTAGCTGGTGCCGAAGCGATCCGTGAAGCGCTGGCTGGGCGCACGCAGATGCTGCGCGGTCTGGATGAGGGTGATGATCTTGGCCAGGGCGCTCTGCGTAGCAGGGCGGTCCACGCGGACATGTACCAGTCCCCATTGGTTCAAAGTGCCGCCATAAATCGTGGCACCGGCCTCCTTGGGAATGGGCACCGCTTCGCCCGTCAGGGTGGACTCATCTGCCGCCGTGGACCCGGAGATGACCGTGCCGTCCACGGCAAAGAGTTCATCCGGCTTGACCACGATGACCTCGCCCACCTGCAGACCATGCACATCGCGGTCTGCCGTGGTGCCGTCCGGCTGGAGTACGTGGGCAAATTTGGGGGCTGACTTGGTCAGCGCATTGATCTCCCGATGCGTGCGGAACATGACGAAGTGCTCCAGCGCGCCGGAGGTGGAGAAGAGGAAGAGGAGCAGCGCGCCCTCCTCCCAGGCACCGATGGACACGGCACCCAGGGCCACGGCCAGCATGAGGAAATGCACATCGAGCCGCCGCTCCCGCAGGTTTTCCCAGGTGTCCTTGGCAGCATCCCAGCCGCCTGAAATCAGGGAGATGGCAAAGAGGCCTTTCGGCAGCCAGTGTGGTACGGAAAAGAAGCGCTCGGTGATGTAGCCAGCCGCCAGCGCCACGGCACAAATGCCCGCCTGTAGTGCCAGCGTACGCCACTCGTCTTCGCTCTCCTGCTCCATTTCGTCCGGCTCAGGCCAGGCAAAGTCGCGCCAGTGCCAGAGCTTGGGGGCGGTGGGGCAGGAGGGCTTGGCCAGCACAAAGGCGCCGTCTTTCTCCTGCACATCCAGCATGCCGTGGCTGGGTGTCACATGGCCGTTCTGCTTGAGCCAGCGTGCATCCACAGCGCGCAGGATTTCGGACAGCTTTGCCTGCAGCAGCTCGCCATCCACGCGGCCCAGTGTCGCCATCTCGACGCGCTTGGCGTCCGGATTGAGCCGGATGGATTCGACGGCGGGCTCTTCCAGCAGGAAATCCGCCAGAGCGGTCATCCAGGTGGATGCATCAGGCGGAGACTGGAGGGAGTTTGGCATGCGCGTGGGTGATGAGCATTACGAACAAGCAAGCCGCGTGACAACTTGATCTTCTTCACACATCTTGATGCTCATGATTCGCAGTCTCATTGCCGGGTCCTTGCGTGTGTTTTCCGGTTCCGTGGCCCGCTGGCAGGGCTGCGCACCGGAGCTGGTGCAGCGCGTGTACTTTGCCAATCACACCAGCAATCTCGACGGGCCGGTGCTGTGGGCCTCTCTGCCGCCTCCGATCCGTGCCGTGACGCGCATGATCGGCGCCCGTGACTACTGGTCTGTGGGCCGCGTGCGCCCCTTCCTGGCCTGCCATGTCTTCAATGCCGTGCTCATCGAGCGCAAGAAGCCCACGCCTGATGCCAACCCTCTCGTGGAAATGGTCAATGCGCTGGGGGAGCGCCACTCGCTCATCCTCTTTCCCGAAGGAGGACGACAGGCCGGGGACGAGCCGCAGCCCTTCAAGCCCGGCCTCTACCATCTGGCCAAAAAACGGCCGGATGTGCAGCTCGTTCCCGTGTGGATGGAGAACCTCAACCGCATTCTGCCCAAAGGCGAAATCCTGCCAGTGCCCGTGCTCGGCAGCGTGACCTTTGGCGAGCCGATCCGGCTTGAGGATGAGGAGTCGAAGCCGGACTTTCTCGTCCGCGCCCGTGAGGCGGTGCTGAAACTCCGGCAGGGCTGACTAGCGGGCGATGGGCGGCAGCTTTGCGGCCAGGCGTGCGCGCAGCTCTTTCACCACGGCGGCGTGCTGAGGATCGGTGGCGAGATTGGTGTACTCATGGGGATCGTTTTCGTGGTCGTAGAGTTCGATGCCGTTTTTGCCCTCGTCCCACTCGGTGCAGCGCCAGCGTGAGGTGCGGATGGTGCGGCCCCAGAACTCGGCATCGGTGCCGCGGCGTGCCTGAGTGAAAGCTTCCTCATGAATGGAGGTTGCGGGATCGCGCAGCACAGGACCGAGGCTGCTGCCCTGCAGATGTTTCGGCGCGGGCACAGCGCAGAGGTCACAGAGAGTGGGATACACATCCAGCAGCTCGATGAGGCTGCGGCTCTGCTGGCCGACGGTTTTCATGCCGGGGGTGTGCATGATGAAGGGCACGCGTGCGGATTCCTCAAAGAGGCTGCGTTTGTGCCAGAGGCCGTGCTCGCCGAGATGCCAGCCGTGGTCGCTGGTGAAAATAATGATCGTGTTGTCATCCAGGCCCATCTGCTTGATCGCCTCCAGCAGGCGTCCGGCCTGGGCGTCCACATAGCTCACACAGGCCAGATAGGCGCGGACGGCGGCGCGGCGTTGCTCGGGCGTGGTGCTGAGCGTGTAGCCGGGTACGGCACCATTGCGAGCAGGGGCGGGGATGTCCGCCTCATCATCGGCGGGAGCCTCAGGCAGCGTGATGTCTTCCAATGGATACAGATCAAAATACTTGGCCGGGGCCACCAGTGGCAGATGCGGGCGATGGAAGCCGACGGCGAGAAAGAAGGGCTTCGTTTTGTCGCGGCGCTCCAGCCATTCGATGGCGGTTTTGGCAAAATTTCCGTCCACCAGTTGGTCATCATCTCCCGGTATTTCCTGCCAGCCCAGGCCCTGCTTTTTGCCGGCCTTCACCTTCACAAGGCTCTCGCGTTTCGGCGGATAAGGAAGCTCGCTCTTGAAAGGCGTGCCAAAGTCCCAGGCCTGGGGATCGTCCATGCTTTCCAGTCCGCTGGGCACGCCCAGATGAAAAATCTTCCCGCACCTTGCCGTGACGTAGCCGTTGTTGCGGAAATGATGCGGCAGCGTCAGCACCTCCGGAATGTTGGTGTAAAGATTGTCCTCGTTGTTCGTCACCCGCGTCGTGTTCGGCCTCAGTCCGCTCATCATGGAGGAGCGGGAGGGATTGCAGTGCGGGAACTGGCAGTAGGCGCGGTGAAACACCACGCTGCGCTTTGCCAGTGCATCAAGGTTCGGCGTCTTCGCCTGCGGGTGGCCGTAGCAGCTCAGAGTCGCTGCCAGATCGTCAGCCATGAGGAGCAGGACATTGGGGCGCGTATCCGCGGACCTGGCGGAAATCAAAGTGCAGCCGAGCAGCAGGAGAATGACACGGAGGTGGTTCATGGTCTGCTGAAACAGCGGCGCTGGGACGCATCTATCCGCCAGTTTAGGCGGGCAGCAGAGGGGTCTGAGGCTTCTACTACAGCTCCTTGATCCGCACATTGCGATACCACACCCTGAGCGCTTCGTCTTGGAAGGCGATGTGGCCCACATTGGGACGGTCGGCCATTTTGATGTCGTCGAGGCTGGTGTTGATCACTTCCTCGCCATTGAAGACGACCTTCACGCTTCGGCCTTTGACGGTGATGGTGTAGCGGTTCCACTCACCGGCGGGTTTGACCATGTTTTTGGAGGGGCCGATGCCGTGCACGATCCCGCCGCAGTCATGATGCCCCGGCTTTTCCAGCCCGTAGGTGTCCAGGATCTGCACTTCAAAGCCGGTTTTCACGGGCTCCTTCATATCTCCCACGCGCATGAAGACACCGCTGTTGCCCTTGGCATTGATCTTGAACTCGAGGTCGAGAACGAAGTCGCCGTAGAGTTTCTCCGTGGCGATGTAGGCATCGTAGCGCTGCCAGCCGGTTTCACCCTCCCGGGGGTGGAGGGAGAGGCTGCCATCAGGCTCGACCAGCCAGTTGCCGGTGGTTTTCCAGCCGGTGAGGTCCTTGCCATTGAAGAGCGGGACGAAACCGGGGGCGTCGGCGGCGGGGTGGAGGTCTTCGGCGTGGAGGGAGGCAGCCAGGCCGAGGACAAGGAGGAGGGAGGCGAGTTTCATGGTCGGTGAGCTTCAAACGGGCCGAGGACGCCGGATAAATCCCCGTTTGACATTGGGGCATCTATTTGGAACATATCAACGTATCTTGATACGTTGATTCGTTCAATTTCACCCAAACCTGAACCCACGCCACCCACCCATGTCCGACTACAAAGTAAAAGACATCGCCCTCGCCGACTTCGGCCGTAAGGAACTCGACATCGCCGAGAGCGAAATGCCCGGCCTCATGGCCACCCGCGAGAAGTACGGCCCCAAGAAGCCCCTCGCTGGCGTCCGCATCACCGGCTCCCTGCACATGACCATCCAGACCGGCGTGCTCATCGAGACGCTGAAGGAACTGGGCGCTGACGTGCGCTGGGCCTCCTGCAACATCTTCTCCACCCAGGACCACGCTGCTTCCGCCATCGCCGCCTCCGGCACCCCTGTCTTTGCCTGGAAGGGCGAGACGCTGGAAGAATACTGGTGGTGCACCTGGAAGGCCATCATCTTCCCGGGAGACAACGGCCCGCAGCTCATCGTCGACGACGGTGGCGACGTCACCCTCCTCATCCACAAGGGCTATGAGATGGAAAACGGCGACAAGTGGGTGGACACCCCCTCCGACAACCACGAAGTGAAGGTCATCAAGGACCTCCTCAAGGACATCGCCAAGAACCAGCCCGGCATCTTCCACAAGATCGTGAAGGACCTGAAGGGCGTCTCCGAAGAGACCACCACCGGCGTGCATCGCCTGTACCAGATGCANNTTCGACAACCTCTACGGCTGCCGCGAGTCCCTGCTGGACGGCATCAAGCGCGCCACGGACGTGATGATCGCTGGCAAGGTCGGCGTCGTTTGCGGTTACGGCGACGTGGGCAAGGGCTGCGCTGCTGCTCTCCGCGGCATGGGCGCCCAGGTGATCGTCACCGAAATCGACCCCGTCTGCGCGCTGCAGGCCGCCATGGAAGGCTACCGTGTGATGCCGATCGAGGACACGCTCGGCACCGGAGACATCTACGTGACCACCACGGGCAACAAGGACATCATCCGCCTGGAGCACATGGAAAAGATGAAGGACCAGGCCATCGTGTGCAACATCGGCCACTTCGACAACGAGATCCAGGTGGACAAGCTGAACGCCCGCACGGACGTGAAGAAGCTGAACATCAAGCCGCAGGTGGACAAGTACACCTTCCCGGCCGGCAACAGCATCTTCATGCTGGCTGAAGGCCGCCTCGTGAACCTCGGCTGCGCCACCGGCCATCCGAGCTTTGTGATGAGCAACAGCTTCACCAACCAGTGCCTCGCCCAGATCGAACTTTGGGAAACCAAGGACTCCCGCCCTGTCGGCGTGACCGTGCTGCCCAAGAAGCTGGACGAAGAAGTGGCCCGCCTCCACCTGGCGAAGATCGGCGTGAAGCTGACCAAGCTGACCCAGGAGCAGGCCGACTACATCGGCGTGCCGGTGGAAGGCCCCTACAAGACCGATCACTACCGCTACTAAACCGAGCGATTTCTTTTCAACCCCCAAAACCTACGAGGGCGGCCAGCGATGGCCGCTCTTTTTTTTGCGCCATGAAACCGCTTCAGGGACGGTGAAAGGATGGGTGCCAAAGGCTGCTGACACGGTCCGTGAAGATAAATATTAAAGGATGGTAACGGGAGCCGTGACAAGCTTCCAATGGTTTATAAATATTGATTTAGATGTGGGGTGGGTCTTGCAATTCACCTAAGATCAAACTGTTTTCACTTCGGGATTGAATGTTTGATTGGCGTGCTGAGATTAGATATAACACCCATGAATTAATAATCATCGCGCCCAACCATGTGGATGTGTCTTCAATCAACCTATTCAGCTCCTGATGCCAGCTGCCGAGTGCCGCAGGAGGAGGGGGCTGTTTTTAGAGATAGGGGCGGGCAAGCTCAGTCATGAAACCTGCCGAATGCATGACTCAGGGGGGGGGAGTGGTGACGGCCAAGCCAGGCGGCGAGTCCTTCAACCGCTGCCGCGATGAGGATGCCACGGCCATGCTGGCGGCGATCGTGGACTCGTCCGAGGATGCGATCGTCAGCAAGAATCTGGAAAGCATCGTGACGAGCTGGAACGCCGGGGCTGAGAGACTTTTTGGTTACACGGCGGGTGAAATGATCGGACGCTGCATCACGCAGATCATTCCGGATGAGCGCATGCACGAGGAGGAGGAAATCCTGGCGAAGATCCGGAGTGGTGCACGCATTGAGCCGTTTGAGACACTGCGCCTGACCAAGGGCGGGAGGCTGGTGGATGTGTCGGTTTCGGTGTCGCCGATCCGCAACCGGCAGGGGCAGATCATTGGGGCTTCCAAAGTGGCGCGGGACATCACCCAAAGCCGGGAGGCGGAGGCGGAACTGCGCCAGAGCGAGGCACGGTTTGTGAAAGCCTTCCGCACCAATCCTGCGGCGATGTGCATCACGACGATCCGCGAGGGGCGCTTCATCGAGGTCAATGAGCGCTACTGCCAGATGTTTGGATTTCCCCGGGAGGATCTCATCGGTCAGAGTGCGGTGGAGCTGAGGCTTTGGGATTCGGTGGAAGAGCGAACGAGGGTGATGGAGAGGCTGCAGTCCTGCGGGATCGTGCAGAATCATGAGGGGATGTTCCGCAACAGAAAGCGGGACAGGCTGGATGCGCTGATCTCCATGGAGATGGTGGATTTTCCGGGAGAGCGCGAGCCGGTGGTGATCACGATGTTTGCCGACATCACGGAGCGCAAACGTGCGGAGGAGGAGATCCGCCGCCTGAACACAGAGCTGGAGCAGCGGGTGATCGAGCGCACCACACAGCTGGAGGTGGTGAATGCCGAGCTGCGCAGCAGCCGCGCGGAGCTGAAGAGCCTCTTTGAATCCCTGCCGGGCCTTTATCTCGTGCTCACGCCGGAATTCAAGATCGTGGCTGTGAGCGACGCCTACCTGAAGGCCACCATGACCACGCGAGAGGGGATCCTGGGGCGTGGCCTCTTTGAGGTCTTTCCGGATAATCCTGATGAACCTGAGGCCACGGGCGAGGCCAATTTGCGGGCGTCTTTGGGGCGTGTGCTGCAGCATGCCGCGCCGGACACGATGGCCATTCAGAAATACGATGTGCGCCGTCCGGACGGTGTTTTTGAAGAGCGCTACTGGAGCCCGATCAACTCGCCCGTCGTGGGTTCGGACCGCAGGATTCAGTACATCATCCATCGAGTGGAGGACGTGACGGAGTTTGTGCATCGCAAGGCCGCTGCTGCGGACAGGGATGCCGACATCAACGTGCGTCTGCAGCAGATGGAGGCGGAGATCTTTCTGAGCTCGCAGAAGGTGCAGGCGGTCAATCTGCAGCTGCAGGCGGCCAACAAGGAGCTGGAGTCTTTTTCATATTCGGTCTCGCATGACCTGCGTGCGCCGCTGCGGGCCATGGACGGGTTTTCCCGCGCGGTGCTGGAGGACTTTGGCGCGCTGCTGCCGCCTGACGGGCAGCGCTATCTGCAGATCATCCGCACGAGTGCGCAGAGGATGGGCAGCCTGATTGATGATCTGCTGAGCTTTTCCCGGCTGAGCCGTGCGGCCATGAGCCGGCGGACGATCGACACAAGTGCGCTGGTGCAGGGAGTGCTGGATGAAATGAGCGGCGCCAGAGAGGGGCGGCAGATCGAGCTGCGGCTCGATGAGCTGCCCCCCTGCGAGGGAGACCCTGCGCTGCTCAAGCAGGTCTGGGTGAACCTGCTCTCCAACGCCTTCAAGTACACCCAGAAACGTGAGAGCACGGAGATCGAGATCGGCTGCAAAAAAGAGGAGGGCAGGAACATCTATTTTGTGCGCGACAACGGCACCGGTTTTGACATGCGCTACGCGCACAAGCTCTTCGGTGTGTTTCAGCGGCTGCACCGTACGGAGGACTATGACGGCACGGGTGTGGGGCTGGCGATCGTGCAGCGTGTCATCCACCGCCATGGCGGGCAGGTCTGGGCCGAAGCTGCGCCTGACCGGGGAGCGACTTTTTATTTCACACTTGAAGGAGAGAACCAATCATGAACGCCAACCAAATCGTCGAAATTCTGCTGGTCGAAGACAGCCCGGAGGACCTGGAGCTGACCCAGCGCGCACTGCGCAATGCGAACCTGGGCAACCACATTCAAGTGGCGCGCGACGGGGCCGAGGCGCTGGACTTCATCTTCTGCGAAGGTGAATACAAGGAAAGAAAAATCGAGGACACCCCAAAGCTGATCCTGCTGGACCTGAAGCTGCCGAAGGTGGACGGCCTGGAGGTGCTGGAGCGCATCAAGGGAGACCTGCGCACGAAGCACATCCCCATCGTGATTCTCACGTCGTCGAAAGAGCAGGTGGATGTGATCAAGAGCTACCAGCTCGGGGTGAACAGCTACATCGTCAAACCGGTGAATTTTGAGAGCTTTACCAGCGCCGTGCAGGATCTGGGCATGTACTGGCTGCTGATCAATCAACCACCCAAGCTGGACAAGTAGCATGAGCGAGCCGCTGAACGTTCTACTGCTGGAGGACGAACCCAATGACGCCGAACTGGTGCTGCGCGCGCTGAGACAGGCGGGCTTTGCGCCCGAGTGGCGCCGTGAGGAGACGGAGCAGGGATTTCGCGAGAAGCTGAGGGCCGATCTCGACATCATCCTCTCGGATTACGACATGCCTTCTTTCAATGCACCGCAGGCGCTGGAAATTTTGAAGCAGAGCGGGATGGACATCCCCTTCATCATCATTTCCGGCACGATCGGCGAGGATGTGGCGGTGGAGATGATGCGGCTGGGGGCCACTGATTACCTGCTCAAGGACCGGCTGGCGAGGCTGGGCATCTCCGTGAGGCAGGCGCTGGAGCAGGGGCGCTGGAGAAAGGAGCGGAACAAGACGGCGGAAGCCCTGCTGGAGTCGAAACGCTTTCTGCAGTCCACCCTCAATGCCCTCACCTCACACATCGCGATTCTGGACGAAAAGGGCACCATCATCGAGGTCAACGCCGCCTGGGACCGGTTCGCGTGCGAGAATGATTTCAAGGGAACCCTCCGGGGTGTTGGAGACAATTATCTGGAGCTGTGTGATGCCTCCAAGGGCAGGTTTTCAGAGGAGGCTGCACCGGTGGCGGCGGGCATCCGCGCCGTGATGGCCGGAGAGCGGCGGGAGTTTCAGCTGGAGTACCCCTGCCATAGCGCGAGCGAGAAGCGCTGGTTTGTGGTGCGCGTGACGCAGTTCGGCGGCGAGGGCCCGGTGCGGGTGGTGGTGGCGCATGAAAACATCACCGTGCGCAAGCTGGCTGAAGATGCGCTGCGGGAGAGCGAGGAGCGTTTCCGGCAGATCGCCGAAAACATCCAGGAGGTGTTCTGGATCCGTGACATCGAGAAGCAGCAGGTGCTCTACATCAGTCCGGCATATGAACGAATCTGGGGGCGGTCTTCCGAGAGTCTGCTGAGCACACCGCAGAACTGGCTGGAGGCCATTCATGAGGAGGACCGCGGGCGTGTGCAGCAGGCGGCCAGTACGCGTCAGCTGGACGGCAGCTACGATGAGGAGTACCGCATTCTCCGGCCGGATGGCTCCGTGCGGTGGGTCCGGGACCGCGCCTTCCCGGTGTGCAATGCAGCCGGGCAGGTTTACCGCGTGGTGGGTGTGGCGCAGGACATCACCGAGCGCAAAAGCGCACGGGACCGGCTGCATGAGCAGGCCTCCCTGCTGGACAAGGCGCGGGACGCCATCCTGGTGCGGCATCTTGAACATGGCATCACCTACTGGAACAAGAGCGCCGAGCTGCTCTACGGCTGGACTGCCGATGAGGTGCGCGGGCTCCAGGCCTCTGATTTTCTCTATCGAGACCTTGCCGCCTACCAGCAGGCGGTGGAAGCGGTGCTGAGCCAGGGGGAGTGGACCGGGGAAATCCAGCAGGTCACCAAGTCTGGCGATTCACTCCTGATCGAAGCGCGCTGGACGCTGGTGCGTGACGAGGCCGGACGCCCGCAGGCGGTGCTGGCCATCAACAGCGACATCACCGAGAAAAAGAAGATGGAGCAGCAGTTTCTACGTGCGCAGCGCATGGAGAGCATCGGCACGCTGGCCGGCGGGATAGCCCATGACCTGAACAACGTGCTGGCGCCCATTCTGATGTCGATCGACCTGCTGCGGCTGACCAGCCGTGACGAGCGTGCGCAGGCGGTGCTCTCCACCATTGAGACCAGCGCCAGGCGCGGGGCAGACATGGTGCAGCAGATTCTCTCATTCGCGCGCGGCGTGGAGGGAAGGCGCATGCTCATCAACATCTCCACCATCATCGAGGACGTGCGGCATCTGGTTCAGGACACCTTTCCGAAAGACATCCGCTTCCAGGCGGAGCTTGGCGAGGATCTGCCGCTGTTCTCAGGGGATCATACGCAGGTGCATCAGGTGCTGCTGAACCTCTGCGTGAACGCCCGTGATGCCATGCCCAAGGGAGGAACACTGCGCGTGGCCGCCTCCAGCCTGGTGGTGGACTCCAATTACGCCAGCATGACCCAGGACTCCAAGCCAGGGCGCTACCTGATGGTCAAGGTCACGGACACCGGCGTCGGCATCCCCCAGAATCTGCTGGAGCGGATCTTCGACCCGTTTTTCACCACCAAGGATCTCGGAAAAGGGACCGGCCTCGGGCTCTCCACCGTGCTGGCCATCATCAAAAGCCACGGCGGATTCCTCAATGTTTACAGCGAGCCCGGCAACGGCACCACCTTCAGCGCGTGCTTTCCCGCCACGGATGACCTCAAGAACGGAATGGCCGAGATGCATGACGACAAGCACCCGCGCGGCAGCGGAGAGCTCATCCTCATCGTGGATGATGAAGCCGCCGTGCGCACCATCACCCAGCAGACGCTGGAGAGCTTTGGCTACCGTGTGGTCACGGCGGCGGATGGCACGGAAGCCGTGGCGCTCTATTCCCTGCACCGTGCGGAGGTGGCTGCGGTGGTGACGGACATGATGATGCCGGTCATGGGCGGACAGGTGACCATCCAGGTGCTGAAAAGGCTGGACCCGGATGTCAAAATCATCGCCGCCAGCGGGCTCTCCAGCGAAAGCAGCTCCACACGGGCTGAATCTCTAGGGGTGAGCCACTTTCTGCCCAAGCCCTTCTCGGCCCAGACCATTCTGACCGCACTGCAGGAGGTGATCCGGGGGCGCTCTTCATCCTGAAGGCAGGAGCGCAAGGGCGTTTCTGAAGAGGTCACGCCACGGTTTTGCCCTTCAGCGGCGCACGCGAATCCTTGGCCTTCGGGTTCATGGCAGTGATGCTGTTGAGGAAGCTGATGGTCACGCTATCACCTTCAAAGACGCAGGTCACGGTGTCGCTGTGCGGAGTCTCGTAGTAGCGCCACTTCATGACGAGGGTGTGGTCGTCCGTCCAGGCGGCGCTGGCGGCGATCCTGGCTGGCACTGGAGATTTCGGTTTGCCACCGGAGATCAGGCGCGGCGGTGTGCCGGGGAAGGTGGCCGCTCCACGGTGCCAGGACTCCAGGCCGCAGGTGATGCTCTGGTCGTCAGCGGTGAAGACGCAGGTGTCGTCTTTGAAACCGAAGGAGGCCGACTTCAGTCCGAGGTCGTTGGCTTCGAGCGTGAATTTTTTGTCGATGGCGGCGGGCGAGGTCTTGCGGCCCTGCGGGGGCGCGAGCTTCAGTGACTTGAGGCGGCTGAGGTCGGCGGACTTGGCGGCTTTGTCATCGATGGCGGGCACGAGATGCTTCCACACCAGGTCCAGCTGGCCCTGCATGTTTTTGTTCTCGCTCGTCATGACGATGACGGCGTCCTGCTCCGGCAGCACGATGGTGAACTGGCCGAAGGCGCCGTCGCCACGAAAGGCGGTGCCCTGGCAGCGCCAGAACTGGTAGCCGTAGCCCTGGAGCCAGTCGTTCTTCGCCTTGGGGCGGTCCGGCTTGTCACCGCCGGGCTGCTGAATGTGGAACTGGGTGGCCTCCGCGATCCATGCAGCCGGCAGGAGCTGCCTGCCGTTCCACTGGCCTTTCTGCAGCAGGAACTGGCCAAACTTCGCCAGCCCCTCGGTCTGGATGCTCAGGCCCCAGCCGCCGGTGTTGATGCCGCGCGGGCAGGTCTCCCAGCGCATGCCGGTGATGCCCAGCGGCTCAAACAAACGCGGCGTGAGGTAGGCCAGCACCGTCTGCCCCGTGACCTTCTGCACAATGGCGGAGCACATGTAGGTGGCGGCGCTGTTGTACATGAACTGAGTGCCCGGCTTGTGCGCGATGTTCTGCGCCAGAAAGGTGCGCACCCAGTTCTCCTCCTTCACGCAGGCCTGCGTCGGCTCCTTTTCATTGCCGGTGGACATCGTCAGCAGATCCTGGATGCGCATGGCGGCCAGGTTTTCGCTGATCATGGCTGGCAGGTCATCGGGGAAGAAAGAGACCACCTTGTCCTCCACCTTGAGCTTCCCTTCAGCCACGGCAAAGCCCACCGCCGTGGAGGTGAAGCTCTTGCTCATGGAGTACATGGTGTGCACGTAATCCGGGCCGTAGGGCTTCCACCAGCCTTCGGCGATCACATGGCCGTGCCGCACCATCATGAAGCTGTGCAGCTCAAAATTCTCCCTCGCGACGGCGTCCAGAAAATCCAGGATGCCGCCGCCGGCCACACCCTGGGCCTCCGGCATGCTGCGCGCCAGACATGACGTCGTGGCAGCGGCGTAGGTTGAAGGAAGCCAGAAGCTGAGAGAGGCAAGGCTGGCGTGCTGAAGAAACGAACGGCGCGTGTGGATCATGGAGCGAAAGCAACAGGGCGTGTGATGGCGGAGGGCTTGGCGGCGGCGGTCTTGACGCCGCTGAGCGGGTACTGAGTTACGGCCTGCCAGGCGAGCTGTTGCAGCAGGGCGTTCAGTTCCTGCGCCTGCGGGGCATCTTTCAAAGCCGCCGGCACCGGCAGCCCCACGGGGCTGCGCTGATGGATGGCTGCAAAGTGGCAGTACGTGACCAGCACGGACAGAGCTGCCAGCGGATGACCGAGATCATCTTTAAAAAGATCCGCCTGTCGGGTGATGCCGGGCGCCTTGCCTGCAATGACGTGCTCCCGCAGGGCGAAGACCGCATCTCCCACCGGCACGATGTGCACGGCCTCCTTGCCCACGGCGGCATTCAGCGCCGCCACCTGGGCTTCGAGCTTGGTGTTCCACTGCTCGCGCTGCATGTCGCGCAGATGGCGCAGGCTTTCCACGGTGGCGTCGTTGCGCATGGCGTTGTGGAATTCACCGGTCATGTTGCCGTCGCGCGCGGGCCATGAGGCCTGCACCAGCACGCGCAGCTTGGGGTTCTTCTCCAGTCCGAGCTTGGTGAAGTTGTCGATCCCTTCATCCGGCAGCAGCATGTGCGGCGAGAGCGTGAGCACGTCCACACCGCCCTCTCGCAGCACCTTCTTCGCCAGATTCTTTTCATCAGGGGCGTCCCAGTGCTGCTGCGTGCGCGAGCCGCCGATCATCTGCCGCCCGGCATCCTGATAGGCAATGCCCGCCGCCTCGGTCATCTTGGGCAGCATGGTGGCGGTGAAGATCATGAAGCTGTGGGCGCAGACAAACACCCGTGGTCCGGCAGGAAGGCCCGAGGAGGAGGGCGTGGTGAACTCACCGGGCGTGCTGGTGTTTGGGCCGCCGGATTTGGTTTTGGAAGCCAGCAGCGCCTTCAGCTCCGGATGTGCCTCCAGATATTTCATCGCCTCGTCGAGCGAGAGCACGCCGTTCTTGTCTGCATCCGAGTCCGGATAGAGCTTCAGCGCCATGGCCAGCCGCGCTTCCATGCCGCCCTTTTTCCCGGTGTTCACGGCGGTTTGCGCGATCAGCAAGGTGGCGCCCAGGAGGCTGGCGACGATGAACAGAGTGCGGAAAGCGGGTTTCATGGCAGGGAAAGGTGAAGACGTGGCGGCGGCTCTTTTATATCAGCGCTTGTTTGAAGACAATATCCGCAGGGTTCGACCAATGTTGCGCAGCAAAGCAATCAATTTTGATTCTGGAAAAGCCTTTGCTTCACAGGCCGTCCTGCCATTCTTGAGCCTTTCATCCCGCATGCATCCGGACATCTCCCCCATCGCCGCCGCACTCGGCATCGCGCCTGAGCATCTCATCCTCCACGGCCGCCACATGGCCAAGGTCAGCCTGCAGGCGCTGAAAGACAAGCCGCAGCGGGGCAGGCTCATCCTCGTGTCCGCCATTACGCCCACTCCGGCGGGAGAGGGGAAGACGACGGTCTCCATCGGTCTGGCGCAGGGGCTGAAAAAGGTGGGGCAGAGCGTGGCGCTGGCGCTGCGCCAGCCCTCCATGGGGCCGGTGTTTGGCCGCAAGGGCGGCGCCACCGGCGGCGGCAAAAGCAGCGTGCTGCCCGCGCATTCGATCAATCTGCACTTCACCGGAGACTTCCATGCCATCACCTGCGCGCACAACCTGCTCTCCGCTGTGATCGACAACCAGCTCTTCCTCGGCGAGGCGCGGGTAAAGGCGGAGCAGGTGCTCTGGAAGCGCGTCATGGACATGAACGACCGCGCCCTGCGCAGCGTGCGCACCTCCGTGGGCAAGCCCACCGAGCGCGCCACGGGCTTTGACATCACCGCCGCCTCCGAGATCATGGCCATCATGTGCCTGGCGGAGTCTCTGCCCGATCTGCGTCATCGTCTTGAGCGCATCGTCGTCGGCTTCACGGCCGATGGGGATCCGGTCTATGCCAAAGAATTCCGCGTCACCGGGGCCATGCTGGCGCTGCTGCGCGAGGCCCTGCCGCCCAATCTGGTCCAGAGCCTGGAAGGCGTGCCCGCATTCCTTCACGGTGGCCCGTTTGCCAACATCGCCCACGGCTGCAATTCCGTGCTGGCCACGCGCATGGCGCTGGCGCATGCGGACTTTGCCGTGACGGAGGCCGGATTCGCCTTTGATCTTGGCGGGGAAAAATTCATGCACATCAAGTGCCGTCAGAGCGGCCTGGCCCCCTCCGCCATCGTCATCGTGGCCACGGTGCGCGCTCTGAAAATGCACGGCGGTGCAGCGCTGGACCAGCTCACACAGACAAACACCGCCGCCCTGAGCCGGGGGCTGGACAATCTGGCCGCGCACCTCGACAGCGCCGCGAAGTTTCAGCGCCCGGTCATCGTGGCGGTCAATCAGTTCACCAACGACCATCCCGACGAGCTGGCGCTGGTGCATGAGTTTTGCCGCGCACGCGGAGTGCCCAGCGCCACGGCCAATGTCTTTGGCGAGGGCGGGGCAGGGGCCGTGGAGCTGGCGGAAAAAGTGCTCGCAGCACTGCCTGCGCAGGACGCGCCGCTGCCGCTGCTCTACCAGACGGAGGAGAGCGTGGAGGCCAAGCTCAACGCCATCGCCACCCAGATCTACGGCGCGGACGGCGTGGTGCTCACAGACGAGGCCCGGGCGCGGCTGGCGCTGTTTGCCCGCAGCGGCTTTGACAAGCTGCCGCTCTGCATGGCCAAGACGCAGGACTCCCTCTCGGACGATGCCAAGAAACGCGGCCGCCCGCGCGGCTTCACCATCACCGTGCGTGACTTTGAGATCGCCAATGGCGCGGGCTTCCTCGTGGCCCTCACCGGCACCATGATGCGCATGCCCGCCCTGCCCAAGGTGCCCGCCGCCGAGCGCATCCAGGTGACGGACGACGGATTCATGAGCGGCATTTAGGGATGTCTTGCCGCCGTGGGGCGCACGTTCTAGTCTGGGACTGCGCATGATTCTGGCCCGCTCCTTCATCTTTGGTTTTCCGCTGCTCCTCGCGGCGGTGGCTGGCTGGGCGGTGCGGGAGGCCCGGCGCAGCCGCATGGACCGCGCCGACGGTGTGGTGGTCATGCTGGCTCAGGGCGCACCTGTGCTGAATCCCTACCTCCCTGCCACGGAGGTGGAGCGCCAGATCACCGATCTGGTGCACGAGCCGCTCATCCGCCTGGGGGCGGACGGCACATTGCAGCCCGGGCTGGCGGAGTTCTGGCGCTGGACGCAGGATGTGACCTGCTGGTTTGCCAATGAGGCGGCGGCCAAACGCGCCCAGGAGCTGCTGCAGGCCCAGATTGGCGAAAAAAACCGCTGGGCCGAGTGGAATCTCGGCTCCGTGCGGATGTTTGAAAACCGCCTCCTCCTCGGCTTTACCGAGCCCAATGCCACCGGAGTGCGGCAGGCCTTTGAGCTGATCGCGGGACCCGATTTGAGGCCGGTGGTGTTCTGGCGTGTCGAGCGTCGCAGCGCATTGCGCCAGGCATGGAAGCGCTTCATGGCGGAGTCCGCACAAGCAAAGCTGGTCCAGCGCTCCTGGTTTGATGGAGAGAATGCCTGCGAATTTGTCGTGGCGGGAGATTCGCCCCGGCTGATCGAGGACATGCACCGCTTCTTGGATGGCGGTCCGGACGAGCCGGCAGACATCAATCCCCTCGGAGAGGTGGGTGCCCTGAGCGAGCCCGTGCTGGATCTGGACATCCGCCCCGGGCGCCGCTGGCATGATGGCACACCAGCGACCGCTGAGGATGCCCGGGCCACGCTGGAATACCTGCGCGCCAGCGAGTGGCCGCTGCCCAATCGCGAGGCGCTGAGCAGCATCCAGAGCGCCGAGGTGCAGAATGACGGCGCACGCCTGCATGTGTCCTTCCGCCGCCGCCAGGGGGCGGCGCTGTGCGTGTTTGTAAATCTGCCCATGCTGCCTGCGGCCTGGCTGCGGGCACATCCCGCAGTGCAGGAGGTGGACTTCGTCCAGCATGCGCCGCCCGGGGCGGGCACGCACCGCATCGCTGCGCGGGATGCGCGCTCGCTCATGCTGGCGCCGGTGGAGCAGGAGAAATCCATGCCGCGTTTTCTCTTTCACTTCTCCGCCTCTCCGCTCATGACCCAGATCGGGGTGGACACTCGCGCGGTGGATCTGGTGTGGCCTGCGGCGAATCCGGCGAATCTGGAGCAGCTGCGCTTCACCCCGCCGAGGCAGCGGCTGGTGGTGCTCTGGAACACGCGGAACGATGTGCTGAAGCATCCGCACTGCCGCGAGGCGCTGGCGCTGGCCACGGACCGCGAGGAGCTCATGCGTGCACTGCCAGGGCGTCTGGGGCATGTGAGCGCCAGCCTCTTTGCCCCGGGCCTGTGGTTCAGCACGCGGGCGCAGGGCCAGCCCTTTGCGCTGGACAAGGCGCGGCATCTTTTGTCAGAGGAAGGCTGGCCGCAGGATGTCTCGGGCATCGCGCGCGGTCCGGAGCATGCGTTCCGCTTCACCCTTCTGGTGCCGGGAGGCGATGCGCTCCACACGCGCACGGCGGAGCTGCTGGTGGCGCAGTGGCGCAAGGCGGGGGCGGAGGTGAAGATAGAGCACGTCACGGATGAGCGCGCGCTGGCGCAGCGGCTGCACGAGCACCGCTTTGACGCCGTGCTGCTGGATCAGCGCTTTGAGGTCTCCTGGGATCAGCTGCCCTGGTGGCATTCGGCACAGGCCAAAGCGGGCGGCAGCAATTTCTGCGGCATCACGGACCCGAAGGTGGACCTCATCCTGGAGGCGCTGGCCGCAGAATATGACCCCGCGCAGGTGGCCCGCCGCGTGCAGGAGCTGGAGGCCCGGCTGCTGCCCATGCACCCCATGCTGCCGCTCTTCACCACGCATGATGAAGCCGCCGCCATGCCCACGCTGCACGAGCCGCCCGCGAATGCTGTGCCCGTGGCCTCCTGGACGCTGCAGACGCTCACGGGTCCGCCGCAGGCGCGCACGCCTTCGCCTTCCATTCTCAAACTCCAGCTGAGGCTGCCCGAATGATGAGCCTGCAGCCTTTTTCACTGTCCCCCCGCCGGCTGCCGCTGCGCCTCGTGCTCGGCGGATTCATCGCGGGTGCGCTCGTGCTGCTGGCGGTGCGGCGTGGTGCATCTCCTGCGATCGGTGCGAAGGACTTTGCGTTGCGATTTGCTTCCAGCCTCATCGTGCTCGTTACCGGCCTGCTGCTGGCGCTTTGCCTCGGGGTGATCGCGGGCATGTACGCCCGCAAGGCAGGGCCGCGCATGGAGCGGCTCGCGGGCCTGCTGGCGCGTGCGCTCGCCTGCGTGCCGGTGGTGGTGGTGGCGTGGGGATTCATCGCCGGATGGATCGGGCATCTGGGCTGGCCGGTGGAGTCGCTGATGCCTGCCTCATTTCCAGATGCGGAGGTCGTCTGGCAGACGCTGCTGGCGCGTCATGCATGGGAGCTGCTGGCTCCGGCACTGGTGCTGGCGCTGTCTTTGTGCGGTGAGATGACCCATGGCGTCATCGAGGACAGCGGCTCCGTCACGGATCTCGGTTTCTCATTGCGGGCGCGTGGTGTGCCGGCGGGTTCGCGCTTGTGGCGGCATCATCTCAGCCAGCTCGTGCCGTTGCTCCGCGTACGGCTGCAGTCGCTGTGCCTCATCGCGCCGGTGTATCTCATCATCATCGAGGACGTGCTGCACTTTGAGGGCTGGGGCGGGTGGATGGCGCAGAGCCTTCGTGCGGGAGATGCCGTGGGCATCGCATATGGCTTTGCCAGCGCGGGTGTGCTGATGGGCCTGCTCTGCACGGGCACGCAGCTGCTGCGCGGCAGGCTCAGGGCCGCCAGCGGCCGGGTGGCCATGCTGGCCTGGCAGCCGTGGCTGCTTTGGGCGCTGGGAGTCATGGCGCTCCTGCCTGCGTCCATGCTCATGTGGCTCACGCTCTGGCTGGCTGTGCTGCTGGCCGGTGCCGCTGCTTGGTATCAGGCCTGGATTCACATCGAGAAGGAGCTGCCGCTCGATGCCGCGCGCGTACTCGGCGCGCCGGAGATGATGATCTGGCGTCATCACATCGCCGTGGTGCAGGGCCGAACGCTCCTGGCTTGGATCTGCACCGTCTTCGCCCAGACGCTGCTGGGCCTGGCCGCTGCCTGCGCGCTGCTGCCTCGGTTGATGGGAGAGTTGAATGAATTGATCGTCCGGGTTCTCCGCCCGCTGGCGGTTGTCTCCGTGCAGGATGCCGCGCACACGCTGGCGGACCCCACACGGCTGCTGCAGTCTGGCGCCGGCATCGCGCTTGCCGCCTTGTGTTTGATCCAGCTTGGACGCATCGTACAACCCCGACTCCACTGAACTCCATGTCCGCCGAAGCTCCCGCCTCCCAAGAAGCCCCGCTGCTGCGCATCCGCGATCTGCAGATCGAATTCGGCCGCCATGGAGCCGAGCCGGTGAAAGCCGTCAAAGGCATCGACCTCGAGCTCAAGCGCGGGGAGTCCATCGCCCTCGTCGGTGAAAGCGGCAGCGGCAAAAGCGCCACCGCGCTCTCCTTTGCCCGCCTCCTGCCGGAGCCCCCCGCCGTCATCTCTGCACGGCAGATGTCTTTCAACGGCCACGAAATTCTTGAAATGGGAGAGCGCGATCTGCGCAAAATTCGCGGCAAGGAGATCGCCTACATCTTTCAGGAGCCCACTACCTCGCTCAATCCCGTGCTCACCATCCGCACGCAGATCGGCGAGGCGCTGGCGCTGCACCGCCCGGATGTCAGCAAAGCCGGGCGTGATGATGAAATCGTCAAGTGGCTCGACAAGGTCGGCATCGTGGACTCGCGCAAGCGCCTCAACGCCTACCCTCACGAGCTCAGCGGCGGCATGCAGCAGCGCGTCATGATCGCCATGGCGCTCTGCACGCAGCCCCAGCTCCTCATCGCCGACGAGCCCACCACCGCTCTCGATGTCACCATCCAGAAGCAGATCATGGACCTCCTCGCCGAGCTGCGTCGCGATCTCGACATGAGCATCATCCTCATCACGCACAATCTTGGAATCATCCGCAGCGTGGTGGACCGCGTGGCCGTCATGTTCCGTGGCAAGATCGTCGAAACCGGCCCCGTGGATGAAGTCCTGCGCAATCCTCAGCACGCCTACACCAAGGCCCTCCTCGCCTGCGTCCCCCGCATGGGCGCCAAGCAGCCCCGCCTCAAAGCCATCGACTATGCGGAGTTGGAGGCCTGACAGGGGTCTTCAGATCAAAGCCGGCAGCACATTCAGTCCTTCTGCCGCAGCGATTTTACGCTGCAGGGCGTCAAAGCTGAGAAATACCGTGGCTTGCCATTTGAGCGCCGTTGCGATGTGGAGCAGATCAAAGGAGCGTGCACCTCTTTGCATCGTGTGCCGTTCGCTCAGGCGTTCCACTTCAGTGGCTAGATCTGCCAGGTTCACGCCCGCCTCGATGATGACGCCTGATTCCAGATCGTTCTCAAACTGCGCCAGCATCGCCAGACCTTCCGTCTCAAGATAGCCTTTTCGGGCATCTCGTGAGCGCAGGAACACCTGGAATCTCACAGCCTGCCGGAATTCATAAGCCAGCAATGAGGAAATCACAATCGGAGCACCGATCTCCTCCAGCGTGGCAATGGCCCTCTCAGAGTGGCTTTGCTGCCGGTACAGGGGGCAGAGAAAAGACGTGTCGGCGCAGTGCATCAGCCGTGTCCGTGTTCAAGCTCTGCTTCGCGCATCTCTTTGACCTCTGCGTCGTTGAACACACGGCTGCCCCAGGTCTGTCGCAGGCGGGCGCGGAAGTCTGGCAACGCCACTCCCTGCGCTTTCGCCACTGCCGGGATGATAACCCCCAGCTTCTTCCCGCCCTTCGACAGAAACACGAGCTCACCGGCAGCCAGCAGGCTTTCGATGCGCGTTGTTTCGTCAAGTGTCAGTGTGGACATGATGATGGAGCTTAGTCGTTTCTTAGCAGCTAGGCAAGCCTTGCTCGACTCATAATCCCCGTTGCGCTGCGCCCAAAAAACATGCTAGCCTCCACCCATGAAAGCCTGGCTCATCCTCCTGGCGCTTGCGGCTCCGCTCTCCGCGCAGGTCGTGCTGCCGACCACGGGCAAGAAGTTTGAGACCCGCTCGATCAGCGGCAGCGGCGGCAACACCGGAGTCAGCGTCAATCCCTCCCCCAAGCCACCGCCCACCAAGACCAGGCTCACCTCCTACTTCCTGCTGGGAGATCCCCGCCAGTGGAAGAGCACCGATGGCAAATCCCTGCTCGGCGCCATCATCGCCTATGAGGACTCCGTCATCGAGTTCGAGGCCCCCAACTCCGCCGCCGCCAAAGAGGCCGTGGACAAGGCCCCGCCCGCCAAGCTGCCTGCCAAGCCCACCCTCATCCGTGAGGACAAAATCCGCCTCCTCGTAAACCAAAAACCGGTCGAGGTGCCGCTCGCCCGCCTGAGCGATGAAGACCGGAAATACGTGGACGATTTGAACGCCCGGCTTCCGAAATGATCTCAAAATACCTGTGCTTTAACGTGATCCCTCCTTCCGCCATGAAAACAGCACCCTCCCTCCTGATCCTGTTGCCAGTCCTTCTCCTGCCAGCCTGCGGTGCACTCACTGAGAAGTCGCCCCCAAAAACCGAGCGTGAAATGGAGGCCGAGGCCCGCCGCACCCACACCGTGCCGGACAACGTCCGCGATCCCCGCCCCGACATGCCCCCCACCGGCCCGCTCTCCATGCCCATGCGCTGAGCCCCGGTCTGGCCAATAAAACACTCGCACGCCCACCGCAGGTAGGGCGGCTGGTCCCCCAGCCGCCGTCCCCAGCGTGCAGTTTCCACGACAGTAGGACATGGAAAATCGCAAAGCCTTGATCCAAAAGGTATTCTCTGCGGTCTTCTAATCTCTCGCGGTGTAGATCAGCGCCTCCCTGGGGCATCCTCTTCTCCCTTCCATTCTGAAACGCCTAGGCGTTTGCAAAGCGGCCGCTTTCCCCCATCTTGACCGCCCTTTATGCCCGAACTCGACAAGACCTACACGCCCGCGGAAGTCGAAGCCCGCTGGTATCAGCGCTGGCTGGATGACAAATGCTTTGAAGCCGACCCCGCTCGTGTGAGCGAGAGCCGTCCGGCCTACTCCATTGTCATCCCACCGCCGAATGTGACGGGCATCCTCACGCTTGGCCATGTGCTGAACAACACCATCCAGGACATCCTGGCCCGCCGCGCCCGCATGCTGGGCAAGGAAGTCCTCTGGCTCCCCGGCACCGACCACGCCGGCATCGCCACTCAAAACGTCGTCGAAAAGACCCTCAAGAAGCAGGGCGTCATCAAGCACCGCGACGACCTCGGCCGCGAAGCCCTCGTCGCCAAAATCTGGGAATGGAAGGAAAAGCACGGCGGCATCATCATCGAGCAGCTCAAAAAACTCGGCGCCTCCTGCGACTGGAGCCGCGAGCGCTTCACCTTTGACGACGACTACAACGCCTGCGTCATGCGCGTGTTCGTGGACCTCTACAAAAAAGGCCTCATCTACCGTGGCAAACGCATGGTCAACTGGTGCCCCTCCTCCCTCACCGCGCTGAGCGATGAGGAGGTCGTCATGAAGCCCCAGAACGCCATCATGTATCACTTCAAAGTCGAAGTGGTCGAAGAACCCGGCACCTGGCTCACCATCGCCACCACCCGTCCCGAAGTCATCCCTGGCGACACCGCCATCGCTGTGAATCCCAAGGACGAGCGCTACACCCATCTCATCGGCAAGCACGTCCGCCGCCCGCTCCCCGTCGAAAACCAGGCACTCCTCCCCATCATCGCGGATGAGCACGTCGATTTCACCTTCGGCACCGGCGTCCTCAAAGTCACCCCCGCCCACGACAAGGCCGACTTTGAAATCGGCCAGCGCCACAGCCTGCCTGTCATCGATGTCATGCAGCCCAATGGCATCCTCAATGACCTCGCAGGCAAAGACCTCGCCGGCATGGAGCGCTTCGCCGCTCGCAAGCGCGCCGCCGAATTGCTCACCGAAATCGGCAGCCTCGTCAAAGAAGAGCCCTATCAAAACAACCTCGGCTTCTCCGAGCGCGCCGACGTCCCCATCGAGTCACGTCTCAGCGAACAGTGGTTCCTCAAATACCCCAGCGTCAAAGAAGCCCGCGAATGCGTGGAAGGGAGCGCACGCGTCCCGCGTGCAGAGTCCGGCGTCCCGCCGGACTCCGTCCCTGGCGCTGGCGACGACACAAACCAATCTGCCACCGAGACGCAAAGGGCAGCGCACGCTCCCTCCATGCGTTTCCACCCCGACCGCTGGGCCAAAACCTATGACCACTGGATGACCGGCCTCCAAGACTGGTGCATCAGCCGCCAAGTCTGGTGGGGCCATCGCATTCCGGTGTGGTATCGCGGCGAGGAAACTTACTGCGGCACCGAAGCTCCGCAGGGTGAAGGCTGGGAACAAGACCCCGACGTCCTCGACACCTGGTTCTCCTCTTGGCTCTGGCCCTTCGCCACCATGGGCTGGCCGGAAAAGACCGCCACACTGAAAGCCTTCTACCCCACCACCGACCTCGTCACCGGCCCGGACATCATCTTCTTCTGGGTCGCCCGCATGATCATGGCCGGCTTCGAGTGGATGGGCGAGCTGCCCTTCAAGAACGTCTATTTCACCGGCATCATCCGCGACAAACAAGGTCGCAAAATGTCCAAGTCCCTCGGCAATTCCCCCGATCCCCTGGAGCTCATCGCCAGCTTCAGCGCCGACGCCCTGCGCTTTGGCATCATGCGCAGCGCCCCGCTCGGCCAGGACATCTGCTTCGACGAAAAGAACGTCGAGCTCGGCCGCAACTTCTGCACCAAGCTCTGGAACGCCGCACGCTTCCGACAGATGCAGGGTGGCGAAACCGAGACCGAGATCAGTGCCGCGCTCCTCAGCAGCGATGACAAGTGGATCCTCCTCCGCCTCAACACCGCAATTACGGAGGTCACCGCCGCCCTCGAAGACTACCGCTTCAGCGATGCCACCGCCACCCTCTACCGCTTCTTCTGGAGCGAGTACTGCGACTGGTACATCGAGGCCTCCAAAGCCGTCCTCCAAGGCACCGACGCCGCACGCAAGGCCAACACCCTCGCCGTCATCGACTTCGTCCTCAGCCACACCCTGCGCCTCTTCCATCCCTTCATGCCCTTCATCACCGAAGAGCTCTGGCACGGCATGGGCTTCAACACCGATCTCCCAGCAGAGCAAGGCGGCAACAGCATCATGTTCGCCAAATGGCCCAAGCCTCTCGATGCCGATGAGCTCGCCTACTTCGGCATCCTTCCCGAAGACGAAAAAGCCGCCAACGACAAATACGAAGCCGTCAATCTCGGCCGCGGCCTCAAGAGCACCTTCAACATCAACAAGCGCGTCCGCTTCGTCCTCAAGCCGAACACGGAGCTCCCCGCCCACGAGATCGAAGTCCTCCGCATCCTCCTCAATGCCGAGCCTCTCGACGTTGATGCCTCCTTCGCTCCCACCCAAGGCACCCCCAGCGCCCTCACCCCGCTCGGCACCCTCTTCCTCCCCCTCGATGGCCTCATCGACGTCGAAGCCGAGCGCGCCCGCATCGGCAAAGAAGTCGCCAAAGCCGAGTCCGAACTGGAGAAAGTCACCGCCAAGCTCGCCGACGAAAAATTCACCTCCAAGGTCCCGCAAAAAGTGCTCGACGAGCACCAGCAGCGCAAAACCGACTGGCAGGAGAAACTCGCCAAGCTCAAGGAGATGATGTCCGCTCTGGGCTGATCTTAGGCCACGACACGCTGAAAACGGCTCTGACGGCTAAAGCACGAGCCGACGGAGGGGGATCATCTTGATCCCCCCACCTGCAGCGTGTTCGCGGATAAAGCGAAAACACGGGGCCATGTGAGAGCATCCAAGATTGGAAAATCCCGCTCCTCAAGAGTGCTGGCAGGCCGCACAGCCTGCTGGTCTCCATGGATGAGTCCGTTTTTGGCTGTTTGCGCAATGATCCATTAAACAGAGTCCGTCCTCTCCGGTTCTTTGATCCCGTAGGGATCACAGCCGGTAGCCAGGGGTAAGCTCGCGTAGCGAGCGCCACCCCAGGTCAGGAGCGTCCTCTCTGGGCAGCAAACCCAGCGCCTTCTTCGCACACCGCGCCCTCCAGCAGCGTCATCCAGCCATCCCGCCTCGCGCAGCTGCCGTTTTCGCGTCATCCACACCCCTGCCGGGTCTTTTTTGTGTTGATAGCTTTCCTTGCATTCCTCACCAAGCGGTGAACCATCGGCTGCCTATGGCAAAGGTAACCCTCGGCCTGGTGCAAAGCCGGGCCTTCTCAAGCAAGGAAGAAAGCGTGCAGCAGCACGAGCGGCTCATCCGCGATGCTGCCGCCCGTGGCGCGCAGATCATCTGCCTGCAGGAGCTCTTCAACACCCCCTACTTCTGCATCACGCAGGACACCGAACTCTTCAATCTCGCCGAGGCCGTTCCCGGCCCCACCACCGACCGCCTGGCCCCGCTCGCCAAGGAGCTCGGCGTCGTCATCATCGTCCCCCTCTTCGAAAAGCGCGGCCCTGGCCTCTACCACAACACCGCCGCTGTCATCGACGCCGACGGCACCGTGCTGGGCAAGTACCGCAAAATGCACATCCCGCAGGACCCTGGCTTTGAGGAGAAGTTTTACTTCACCCCCGGAGACCTCGGCTACCGCGTCTGGGACACCAAGTTTGGCCGCATCGGCGTGCTCATCTGCTGGGACCAGTGGTACCCTGAGGCCGCCCGCCTCACCGCCCTCATGGGTGCGGAGATCCTCTTCTACCCCACCGCCATCGGCTGGCTCCCCAGCGAGAAAGCCGCCCTCGGCGCCGCCCAGCACTGTGCCTGGGAAACCGTGCAGCGTGGCCACGCCGTGGCCAATGGCTACTACCTCGCTGCCGTCAACCGTGTGGGCACCGAGCAGCAGAGCGAGTTCTGGGGCCAGAGCTTCGTTGCAAATCCGTATGGAGAAATCGTTGCAAAGGCCTCCGTGAGCGATGAAGAGATTTTGATCGTCCCGTGTGATCTGACTGCAGTGGAAGATTTTCGCCGTATCTGGCCGTTTTTCCGTGATCGCCGCATTGACACCTACGCTCCCCTGACCAAACGCTACATCGATGAGTAAAGCCTCCTATCCCCAAAACTACCGTCTGCCCGCCGAATTCGAGCCGCAGGAGGCTATCTGGTTGTCCTGGCCTTCCAATAAGGAGAGCTGCCCCAAGACCTACCACAAGCTGCAGGACAAGTTTGGCGAGATCGCCAGCACCATTTCCCGCTATGAGCGCGTGCGCATCAATGCCCCGATGCTCAGCCACATGAACATCCGCCTCAGCATCGCCGACAACGAAGGCGACCTCAGCCAGGTGGACATCTACGAGCACAACACCAATGACGTCTGGTGCCGCGACCACGGCCCCATCTTCATCAAGCACAACGAGACCGGCAAGCTGGCCATCACCGACTGGGAATTCAACGCCTGGGGCGGCAAGTTCCCGCCGTGGGATCTCGACAACGCCATCCCTGAAAAGGCCGCCGCCGCTCTCAAGATGGAGCGCTTCACCTCCAAGATGATCCTCGAAGGCGGTGCCATCGAAACCAACGGCAAAGGCACCCTCCTCACCACCGAGGCCGTCCTGCTCAATCCCAACCGCCACGGCGGCAAGCCCGGCAACAAAGCCGAGGTGGAGAAGGAGCTGAAGGCCATGCTCGGCGTGAAGGACATCGTCTGGTTCAAGAAAGGCATCGAAGGTGACGACACCGACGGCCACATCGACGACATCGTGCGCTTCATCCGCGAAGACGCCGTCATCTGCATGGTCGAGCCGCGTGACTCCGACCCAAATCACAAGGTGCTCAAGGAAATCCGCGAGAAGCTGGACGACGTCCGCGCTCCTGACGGCGGCAAGCTGGAGATCATCGAAATCGAAATGCCTCAGGCCATCGAGATGAAGGACTGGCGCCTCAGCCGCCTGCCGGCCAGCTACGCCAATTTCATGATCATGAACAACGCCGTGCTCGTCCCCATCTTCGGTCAGAAGAAGAAGGACGCCGCTGCGGAGGACAAGATCGCCGAGTGCTTCCCGGGCCGCGAGATCATCTCCATGATGGCCAAGGATCTGGTGACTGAAGGTGGCGCTTTCCACTGCATCAGCATGCACCAGCCGAAGTAAGGCATTGGAGACTTAGTACTGCTTGAAAGTTTAGCGCTCCTGATAAGCGGCGTTGAATTTTCATAATGACTGTGCCGCTTTATAAATAAAGCCTCAGGTCTTTCTAAACACTTACTTGGAGGTCAGTGGGGCGCTGGTACCCTCTGGCCTCTATGATGGCTCTACGAAATCGTGATGTTTTCATTCTGTGCCGGGTGATCGGGGCGCTCGCCTCCCTGCTGTTGCTGGCAGCCTGTGCCCTGCCGGATGATGCCTTCAGAAACTACTCGGCCGCCACCAGGATCAACCAGTGGAACAACGTGCTGGACGCCCTCGGCGGCAGCAGCGTGAGGCGCGCCGAAAGCGCCGGCAACAGTCCGCTCTTCAACGGGGCCGTGTCCATGAACGTGCCCACGCACTCGGGCTCCATCAATGACATCGCCCGTCTGTTTGCCGGCATGGACTCCTCCTATAGCCAGACCCCGGCGGTGGCAGCGCACAAGGTGCGCATGGACAATCTCTGGGCCAGGCACCAGAACGTGCACCGTGGCCCCCTGCAGGCCTGGGCCAGCGAGGAGATCCGGGACATCCGTTTTGCCAATGCCATGTTCTACCCCTTCAGCGGGCCGGACTTCCTGTTTGCCAGCGCCCTCTTTCCCTCGGCGGAAACCTACGTGCTCTGCGGCCTGGAGCCTGCCGAGCCGCTGCCTCGTCTCAGCTCCCTGTCCCAGTCGGAGATCGACAACGGCCTCACCGGCCTGCACAACGCCGTCTCCACCATCATGCAGAGCGGCTATTTCATCACCACCGAGATGCGCAGCAACCTGCAGGCCACCCGCTTCCGTGGCGTGCTCCCGCTCCTCATGGCCTTCATGGCCCGCACCGGGCATACGGTGGACTCTGTGGATACCGTCCGCCTCGATGGCGCGGGGAATGTCACCCTCGCTGGCTCTTCTGGAAACACCGGCCTCATGATCCGCTGTCACACCCCCTTTGGCGCCTCCAAGCGCGTCTTCTACTTCCGCCAGGACCTCTCCAACAGCGGCGTGAGCGAGGGCGGCCCCTTCCTCACCTTTGTCACCCGCCTCGGCCGCGTCCCCGCCTTCCTCAAAAGCGCCTCCTACCTCATGCATGAGGACGGCTTCTCCCACATCCGCAATTACCTCCTGCGCCACAGCAGCGCCATCGTGCAGGACCCCTCCGGTATTCCCTTCCGCGACTTCGGCGTCCGCGGCTGGAATCTCTGGCTCTATGGCGACTACCAGGGCACTCTGGCCATCTTTGGCAGCGGCTGCCAGCAGCCCGACCTCGTCCGCGCCTACTCCTCCGGCCAGTATCCGGTGAAGCCCCTGAACTTCGGCATCGGCTACCTCATGAACCCGCAGATGACCTGCCTCATGGTGGGACGTCCCACCCGGTGAGGCCGAAAGGCAGACTTTTGGTTGACGCCAGAAAGTCCTAGGCTACTATCGCGACCCCAAATTTTTTCCCCGTACTCATCATGGCTACCATCTGTCAAATCACCGGCGTCGGCGTCACTCGCGGCCACCACATTCATCGCAGCGGTAAGGCCAAGAAAGAAGGCGGTATCGGTCGTCACATCACCAAGCGCGTGAAGCGCGTGATCCTCCCGAACCTGCGCACCAAGCGCATCTTCGTCCCCGAACTCAACAAGTACGTGGAAGTGAAGCTCACCGCACGTGCCCTCAAGACGCTGGACAAGAACGGCGCCTACGTCACGCTCAAGAAGGCCGGCCTGATCTAATCAAGCCCCTTTCGGTTTCTCCCCTTTTCAGGCGGATCTGGCACCCAGATCCGCCTTTTTTCGTACCCGTAGGTTTGAGCAAATAATCAGCGCATCATCGCTGGGCGTTGCGAATGCGCCAGCATAGTGGTCCGCACAGTCCTCTGTGCGGTGCTCCGCAAGTCTCCCGCCATCCCGCGCTCCCCAGACGACGATCGATCTCAGGCGCTGCCAGCAATCCTAGCGATGATGTCCAGAAAAGGTGGCGCCGCCCTGCACCGCAGCTCCCTGCACCACGCCGCTCGGCTGGCCAAAGAAGGTCGTCCCGTTGCTGTTCAGATTGGTGTAGCCCAGTGTCGGGCTGTAGCTCACTCCGGGCGCGCCATAGAAGACGGTGCCATTGCTCTGCGGCACATACACCCCGCCGGTGCCGGGAATGATCATCCCATTGCCGCTGGTCCAGCCAGCAGCCTGGCCCGCACCGTGCCCATGATGACCGCCGCCGCCGTAGAAGGGGGCTCCCATTCGGCCGAGTCCGAGCACAGGGGCCAGGGGCATCAGGCTGCGCATGTAGCCGCCATTCGGCTGCTGCACATAGACGATGGGCTGCTGCGCCGCGTACTTGGCCTGCGCGGCGGCGTAGGCCTCCGCCAGCTTGGCCTGCTGCTCGCGCTTCGCCTTCTCAGCATCCTTGCGCTCTTTGACATAGGCGTCCGCTTTGGCGGCGTCATACCCCAGCGCGTTTTTCATCGGCTCGGACAGGTCTGAGTAGAGCACCTTGGCCATGCCCTTGCTGTGAGTGAAGGACACACCATCCGGATCGCGCTTTAGAACTTTGCAGCCCACATACGTCTTCCCCTGCTGCGTTTCGATGGTCGTTGGCTCGTATGCAGAAGCAGCCAAGGCGAGCCCCAATTGAATTGTGACAATCAGAAGCGAGAACGTTTTCATAATAGTTCTAGATTTGACTCCAAATCGCTCCTGATGCCAGCAGTTATTGCTTCGTTTATCCGAAGCAATCAGCCTAGTGGTGGTGGTGCCCAAAACCAAACGAACCTAGGCCCACCCCCAAATGGATGCCGTGGCCCACATTCCACGAGCCGAACACCGAGGGGCTGCAGTAGCTGCCGTAGCCGTAGCCTGGGTAGCCGCTGCCGTAATAATAGCCACCGTAGGGGTAGCCGTAGCTGATCCCTGTGGAGTAATAGCCCGGGTAATACCCGCCGCCGTAGTAGCCATAGTAGGGGTAGCTGTAGCGCGGGTAACTCGAGTACCCCGAGCCGCTGTACGCCCGCCCGCCCACTGCCGGTCCGGTGATCGGCGTGCCCACCCAGGAGGGCGTCTGCGCCGTGGTGGCAGCCGTGGGCTGTGTCAGGCGGCTGGCGCTGGCCAGGTAGCTGGCCTCCGCCATCTGCGCCTCCATCAGCTGCTCCTGCATGGCGATCTGCTGCTGCTTCACCCGCTCCTGCTCAGCTTTGCGCTGGGCGGCCTGCTGCTTCTGGTACTCGGCCTCCGCTTTGGGATCGTAGCGGAATTCCGCGCGCAGGTTCTCCGGCAGGTTGGAAAAGGGGACCTTCGTCACCCCGTCCCGGTGGGTGAAGGTCACACCGTCCGGATAGACGTGGGAGACCTTGCAGTCGAAGTACATCTTGCCCTCGCGCGTGGCGATGACGCCGTAGTTTTTCGGGGCGGCATGGGCCGGGGCCAGGCTCAGCAGCAGGGCGGCGAACAGTACGGATCGTTTCATGAGAGAGACCTCCAAAATGGGTGATGTTCCGTATGACAACGAAGGCGTGCCCTCCGTTGCATCGAAATGATCTGCCTAAACTCTAAACGTGTCCGCCGGGCGGAAAATTCACACCATCGGGCAGCTCAGCCAGAAGGTGGTAGTGTTGTTCTCAGAGGCCACGCCCAGCTGGATGTTCATCTGATGGCTCAGCATGGCGGCAATCGTCAGCCCCAGGCCGAGGTGATTGCTGTTCTTGGACCCGTGGAAGGGGCGGAAGACCTCCTGCAGCTTTTCCGGCGCGATCTGGGAGCCGGTGTTGCTCACCAGGATGTCCACACGGCGCTGCTCGGCAGGGGTGATCGTGCCCGGGCCGCAGATTTTCAGCGCGCAGCGGCCACCACCCTTGGCGGCGGCTTCAGCGGCGTTTTTCAGCAGCTCGGTCAGGATGTCCTTAAACTTCGTCGGATCCACCAGGATGGGCGGCAGGCCGGCCTGCACATCGGCCTCCAGCTGCACGCCTTCTCTCTGGAAGGGCTCCGTCACTGCGCCTTCGATCACGGGCAGGTACTCGTTCAGGCTCAGGGACTGCGGGGTGATCTTGGCGCAGCCGCCGGCGGAGCGGATGCGCTCGCTCAGGTTTGTCACGCCCACGGAGGCCTCGCGGATGTGCTGCATGTTTTCGCTCACGCCCGGGTCCAGGTCATCCGTCATCAGGATCAGGCTGCTGAAGCCCTGGATCACCGCCAGCAGGTTGTTCAGCTTGTGCGTCAGTCCGCGCAGCAGTTCCTGGTGGAAGCCTTCGCTGTGTTCATGGCCGAGATTCAGGGTCGAGGGGAAAGTAAACTGCATGGCGTGAAGAAGGGGGCGTGGACAGCCGGAGTAATGCAGCCTCGCAGCGGCGGTGTAAACGCGAATTTGGCGACTTCTTCCGTGCCAGATTGAGTAAAAACTGGCATTTGCAGCGGCCTTTCGCCACTCTCTGCGCCCATGGCACTCCTCGAAGTACGACACCTCACCAAGCGCTGGCCCACCGGACGTCTGGCGCTGGACGACGTGGGCTTTGAAATGAGGGAAGGGGAGATCCTCGGCCTGCTGGGCCACAATGGCGCGGGCAAGAGCACCATCATGGGCATCACCCTCGGCATGGTGCGGCCGGATGCAGGAGAGGTGCGCATCGGCGGCCGCAGCGTGCAGAAAGACCGTGGCGCCGCACTGCGGCAGATCGGCGCCATCTACGAGGCCGCCGTGTTTTATGATTACCTCAGCGGCTGGCAGAATCTGCGCGCGCTCTGCTCCCTCTCCGGCTGGTGGGACGAGGCCGAGGTGAAGCGCGTCGTGCAGATGGTCAATCTCAGCCGCGCCATTCACCAGAAGACCTCCACCTACAGCCACGGCATGCGCCAGCGCCTCGCCCTCGCCCAGGCTCTGCTGCCGCAGCCCAAAATCCTGCTGCTCGACGAACCCACCGACGGTCTCGACCCCGAAGGCATCCGCGAATTCCGCGAGCTCATCCTCCACCTGCGCAAGCACCACGGCATGACCATCATGCTCAACTCCCACCTCCTCGGCGAGGTGGAGCAGATGTGCGACCGCTGCGTCATCCTGAAGGACGGGAAAAAAGTCTTTGAAGGCACCGTGCCCTCGCAGGAAAAATCCCGCCGCATGTTTCAGCTGGAGACCAACGACATCGGCCTCGCCCGCGAGGTGCTCTCCCGCTGCGGTGCCACGATGGACAAGCTCGGCATCGTGGAAGTCCCCCTCAACATGGAGCCGCACGAACTCGTCGCCGCGCTCGTCAATGGCCGCGTGCAGGTCCACTCCTGGCAGCCCCACCGCCGCACGCTGGAGGAACTTTACATGGGGATGTCCTCGCGCTCATGACGCTCTTCCTCCAGCAGTGGTATGGCGAGCTTTTGAAGCTCTTTGCACGCCGGCGCACCTACATCGGCTTTGGTGTCTTCTCGGTGCTGCAGGTGGTCATACTCGTCATGCTCAAGACTCTGGGTTTTGAAAAATGGATGGCCAAGGTCATCGCACCCCAGACGGACTCCTTTGAGTATTACATTTCCAGCCTCACACTTGCCTTCATTGTGGTCAAGCTGGCGGTGTTCATTCTCGGCGGCATCTATCTGACTCTAGTTGCTGGAGATATTGTGGCAAAAGAGTCGGAGGATGGTCACATGCGCATGCTGCTTGCTCGTCCTGTGAGTCGCTTTCGGCTGCTGTTGCTGAAATATCTCACGGCCAGCGCTTATGCGGTGCTACTGATCCTCTTTTTGTTTTTCGTGGCTTTTCTTCTGGGGATTGTCATGAAAGGCTTGGGCGGCGGATTCTTTGCTTTTGCACCGGAAATCAGTGTGGTCGCCTTCTACGATTGGGGGCCTGGCATCCAGCGCTACATGCTGGCAGCCTTAATGCTTGGTCTGGGCATGACGACGATCAGCAGCATCGCCTTCTTTCTCTCCTGCTTCCCCATTAAACCAGCTGCTGCGACCATTGGTGCCTTGTCCTATGCTCTTGTGGATATGATTTTGCGTGAAAGCCGTTTTATGGAAAGTCGCGAATACCTTCTTTTGACCAAGCACATTGGAGTTTGGGCGCGCGTCCTCGCTGAAACCATCGACTGGCCGCTGATTGCAAGAAGCTATTCCGTGCTGCTTGCCGTAAACATCACCCTCTTCACCCTCGGTTACGCCGTGTTTGAATCCCGAGACCTGAAATCATGAATGTCATCAACAACATCCGCCAGCTGCGCTCGTGGGGCACCATCAACAAGGGCACCCGCTGCGTCTTCGTGCCCACCATGGGCGCGCTGCATGAGGGCCATGCCGCACTCATCCGTGCCGCACGCGAGATCGCCGGCCCGGCCGGCAATGTGGCCGTCAGCATCTTCGTCAATCCTCTCCAGTTCGGCCCCAACGAGGATTTCTCCAAATACCCCCGCACCCTCATCGAAGACCTCGGCCTCTGCCGTGACAATGGCGCGGACATGATCTTTGCCCCCAAGGCCGAAGATCTCTACCCCGCAGACCGCAGCATCGTCATGCACGAGACCAGCCTCTCCAAGATGCTCTGCGGCGCCAGCCGCCCCGGCCACTTTGACGGCGTCTGCATGGTCGTCGCCAAGCTCTTCAACCTCGTCCAGTGCGACGACGCCGTCTTTGGCAAAAAGGACTTCCAGCAGCTCGCCATCATCCGCCGCATGGTGCGGGATCTCGACTTCAATGTCGTCCTCCACGGCATCGAAACCGTCCGCGAGGCCGACGGTCTCGCCATGAGCAGCCGCAACCGCTACCTCACTCCCGAAGAGCGCGCCCAGGCCCCCGCCATCCGCACAGCCCTGCTGGCCGCGCGCGATGCCTGGAAAGGCGGCGAGAGCAATCCCGCCGCGCTGCAGCAGCTCATCTCACGCCAGCTTGAGGAAAAGGCCCCGCTTGGTCGCATCGACTACGTCACCGTGGCAGACGCCGTCACCCTCCAGCCCATCAGTGCCGAGACCCAGCACGTCGTCATCGCCGCAGCCGTCTTCTTCGGGGCCGCACGTCTCATCGACAACATCGAGCTCAAGTAACCGCCGCGCGCACTCCCTCCATGTCCGAAATTCCGCCGAGCCACAGCGACGAAGGCTACGACTTCGAGATCATCCGCCGTGTCTGGGGTCTGGCCCAGGTCATCCCTGGCAACGATCCCGAAGTCTGGCGCAAGGATGAGTTCGGCGCGTGGATCCACCGCTCCGACTACCGCAACCGCCACTCCGACTACGGCTGGGAGATCGCCGACTACGGCTACAGCCGCCGCAGTCTCGGCCTCGCTTCCCTGCGCCCCATGCAGTGGCAGAACTACCTCGACTTCATGGTCGCCGCCCGCAACCAGGCCGTCATCACCGCCGACGGCCTGCGAAATGCGCGCAGGTTGCTCTGAACTCTTAGTTGGGATTCATAGGCAGTGCGACAACACTCGCAACTTTCCAGGCTCAAAAAACGACGAATTGAATTATTGTAAGGTCTTGCTATTGAAAACCTGAGCGTATGTCTTGAAGACTGCAAAAGCATGAAGACCGCACGTCGTCTTTTTTCATTTTTTACTTTTTTAGGGATTGGCTTAGCACTTGGCCTCTTCAAAGAGCGGCAGCTTCCTAGTTTAAATGTCTCTGAATTTGGGCGTTTTTTGATCGATAACGAAAGCAATGCGGCTGATTGGGCTTTAGACCTTCCGGGAGATTCGGATAGAAATCGCAATTTGAGCATCTACTATGCGCACGGCGAAGAGAAGAACGATCACCAAATGTTTGTTCTGATTCCTGCAGATGATGGAGCTTACTTCATATGCAATAAACAAAATGGCTGTGTGCTGGCTGCCAATGCTAAGAGCGGGTTGGTGGTTGGCATCCACCAATTCGACAGCCCCCTTGACGCTTCCTTGTATCAGATTTGTTGGTGCTTGGATAAATCAGAAAAAGAGGGCTGCTTCCAAATTCGCGTTAAAGGAATTGAAAAATATATTGGATCGCCTGCGATGGTAAAAGATTCGGACGTAAAACTATCCTCGAAAGTGGATGCTTTAAATTTTCGCTGGAATCCGTCGAAAATGTCAGAGTCTCAAACCTTGTTGCCTTCGTCAAAGAGGTATTTTTTAACGGGCGAAACGCTAAAAGTTCAAGATCCTCCAATTCCAACCTCTTTTGAAGTCAGTGCTTATGACGAGGTCACAAAGCCTGTGTGCACTCAAGAAAGGCTGATTCCTTATTTTCTGGCCAACGACAGCAGGCTCATCACAACTTGGAAAGATAGGATTGTGGAACAACCAGTCTATCGGATACGCGTTTTTGAGTGGTGGGAACGCGACCATATTCGTGATTGGCATGGCAATTCGACAGAGGTCGGTAGAATTCTGGAATCAGAAGAGGTCCGTCTATACAGTTCGAGAATCGAACAGTTCGAAGAAGACTCAAGAAGCTGGGTTTTGAACTTGCCGTTATCGGGCAGTGTGTCGGTTGATGCAGTTCTTTTGCCTAGTGGCATCATTCCCACGAAGGGTTCTGCCTCTCTAGGCGTTAGTGGTGTCACTAGCTGGGCATCTAAGAGCACAAAACACCGGCTTGTCTCTGAAGAGCGCAGAGATGAAATCAGTAAAAAAGAAAAAGAAGTGACTGTGACATATCGAGAAACGCATCATCGCGTTCTATATGCCAGTTGGCTTAAACGCAAAAAAGTGGTTCTGGAGAGGGTCCTAGAATCTGGGCATGCGGAGGAAGTCAGCAGCAATACCGTAATTGATCCATCAAACCAGAAGTCCTACACCTTTCCAACAACGATGCTCTCGAAGTAATTTGAATAGGCTTCGAGAGAGGGGCCTGTCGTGACATAAAAAGTGGTTGCGCATAGTGCATCGCTCAGGTGTCAGCAAACTGGTCCGCTGTACCCTGAGAGCTGATATCACCTTGTTTGTGTCAGCCTACAGATCACTCCGCCATTTGTGAGTTGCTAGCTCGGCATTCTCCCCCACGGTTTCGCCCACGCCCATCTGGACGGATCCCGAAAGTCTGCCCTCCCGCTGTCGTTCATACCGCAGCATGATCCGCCTCGCCTCCATCGCGCTGCTCGCCACCGCCACCGCCACTGCCCACGCCGCCGGCACCGACTTCGCCAAAGACGTCTATCCCGTGCTGCAGCGTGCCTGCTTCGAGTGCCATGGCCCTGAGGTTCACAAGGCGGATCTGCGCCTCGACTCCGCCTCCCCGCAGCACCTCAAAATCGGCGCCGATCTCCTTCGCCGCGTTGCCCTTCCCAAAGAAGACAAAGAGGCCATGCCCAAGCGCGGCGACCGCCTGACCACCGCTGAAATCTCCCACCTCCGCGCTTGGATCGCCGACGGTGCCAAATGGCCCGACAAACTCGAAACCCTCAGGCACTGGAGCTACATCCCGCCTCAGCGCTCCTCCTTGCCAGCCGTCAAAAACCAGCCTTGGCCCCACAACGAGATCGACCGCTTCATCCTCGCCAAACTCGAAGCCTCTCAACTCACCCCCTCTGCCCCTGCCTCTCCCGAAACCCTCATCCGCCGCCTCTCCCTCGACCTCACCGGCCTCCCTCCGACTCCCGCCGAAGTCACCGCCTTCGTTAAAGAGCACGCTCAGGATCCAGCCACTAGCATCGAGCATCTAGCCGACCGTCTCCTCGCTTCCAAGCAGTTCGGGGTCCGTTGGGCCCGGCCTTGGCTCGATCTCGCTCGTTACGCCGACTCCCACGGCTTCCAGCGCGATGACCTCCGCGAGGTCTGGGCCTGGCGCGACTGGGTGGTCGATGCGCTCAATGCCAACATGCCTTTCGATCAGTTCACACTCGAACAAATCGCAGGCGATCTCCTCCCCAATGCCACGCCGCAGCAGGTCATCGCCACCGGCTTTCATCGCTGCACGCCCACCAATGTCGAGGCCGGCACCGAGCCCGAGGAAAGCCGCATCAATCAAGTCATCGATCGCGTCAACACCACCGGCGCTGTCTGGCTCGGCACCACGCTGGAGTGCGCCCAGTGCCACAATCACAAGTACGATCCCTTCAGCCAGCGCGACTACTACTCGCTCCTCGCCTACTACAACAACACCGAGAAAGAAGCCGAGCGCACCAATCCCGACGTCCCCGGCTCCATCCAGTTCAAAGGATCGCCCCTCAAGATCAGCGATGCCGCACGTGCCACCCAGCGCGCACCACTGGCCGCAAAGCTCAAAGAACTCGATGCCCAGATCACAGCTCGTCAGAAGCTCCTGGCCGCCGACAAGAAAGGCACAGCATCCCAGCCCGCAGCCGCCGGTGTGGCCTCCTCCCGCGTCAAACCACTCAAGCCCATCGCTTTCATCACCGAGAGCGATGCCGAGTCCGAGCTGCAGCCAGACGGCAGTGTGCTCCTCACCGGCCCGGTGCCAGACAAAGACACCTACACCTTTGAGACCGAACTCAGCGCCGGAGAGCTCAGCGGCCTCATGCTTGAGGCGCTCACCCATGCCTCCATCCCTGGAGACGGCCCCGGCCGCGGCGGCGAGGCCCGCCCCAATTTCGTGCTGCACACCTTCGACTGCACGCTCACCACACCCGATGGCAAATCGCAGCCCGTCACCTTCAAGACCGCGTATGCCGATTACTCGCAGAAGAGTTATGATGTCGTCAATCTGATCACCAAAAGCAGCAAAGGCGCCTGGGCCATCGGCCAGCGTTTTCATGAGCCGCATTGGGCCGCCTTTGAGCTCACGCAGCCCGTCTCCATCGCACTGGGCACCAAGCTTAAAATCCAGATGGCGCAGAACTATGGCAAGGGCCTCGTCATGGGCTGCCTGCGCATCTCCAGCATCACCGGAGATGTGGCCTCATGCCTGCCGGAGGTGGAAGAGCCCGCCCCTGTGGCTGCAAAAAATCGCAAAGGCAAAGCCGCCACCGCCGCAGCTCCCAAAGATCCCGAACTCGCCCGCATCGAAAAACAAAAAGCCGCGCTGCAAAAGCAGCTCAATGAGCTTGCAGATCCCACCACCGAAGTCATGCACGAGCTGCCGCAGCCACGCATGAGCACCATCTTCAAACGCGGCGTGTACACCGATCCCGCCGACCCCGTCACCGCCGCCGTCCCTGCCATCTTCGGCTCCCAGCTCAGCGGTCCTGCCAATCGCATCACCCTCGGTAAATGGCTCGCCAGCCGTGACAACCCGCTGGCTGCACGCGTCACCGTCAATCGTTGGTGGGCCGAGCTCTTCGGCCAGGGCATCGTCACCACCCTCGAAGACTTCGGCGTCAAAGGCGCACCTCCCACTCATCCCGAACTCCTCGACTGGCTCGCCGTCGAGTTCATGGACAGCGGCTGGGACATGAAGCACCTCCTCAAGAAAATCGTCCTCAGCGCCACCTACCAGCAGAGCAGCTCCACCTACGCCCTTTCTCAAGCCACTCCGCCTCAGTCTCTGGAAATCATAAATCATAAATCAAAAATCATAAATTCCCTCGCCTCCTCCATCGATCCCTCTAATTCCCTCCTCTGGCACGGCCCGCGTTTCCGCCTCGATGCCGAAACCATCCGCGACAATGCACTCGCCATCTCCGGCCTGCTCAATCTCAAGCTGGGCGGTGCTCCCATTCGTCCGCCCCAGCCCGATGGCCTCTGGCAGAAGGTGGGTGGCCAGCAGTACAACTATGTCGTCAGCCCCGGCACCGAGCAGTACCGCCGCGGCCTCTACGTCGTGCTCAAGCGCGGCTCTCCCTATCCCAGCTTCATGAATTTCGACGCCAGCGCCCGCATGGCCTGCGTCGTGCGCCGCTCCCGCAGCAACACTCCTCTGCAGGCCCTCACCCTGCTGAATGATCCGGTCTATGTCGGAGCCACCCGTGCCTTCGCCAGCCGCATCGTCTCCGAAGCCCCCAGCACCGATCTGGACGTGCGCCTCCAGCATGCCCTCCGCCTCGCGCTGGCACGCCCCGCGCAGCCGCAGGAGCTGCGCGTGCTCAAGTCCCTCTGGGAAACGCAATTCGAATCCGCCAAAGCCGACGCCCCTTCAGCCAAAGAACTCAGCACCGGCATCGAACTTCCCAAAAACCTCACCCCCGCAGAATTCGCCGCCTGGTACGCCGTCGCCAGCGCCATCCTCAATCTCGACGAGTGCATCACCAAAGGCTGAGCCTCGAGTACGATGGTCACTCCTGCCCGTCGATGAGCGCATGATGACCACCCAAGCCCCCCGCGTGTCCAGCAGCATCTAAAGGCGGCCGGAGCCACACGGCTTGCTGGCATTGCTTCCAAAGACAAGGCTCGGCTCCTGGAAGGAGCAGAGAAATTAGATATGGTGAAGCGAAACCGCGAAGTCAGAAACACACAAAATCATCTCCAAGGGCGCATGCCGGAGGTATGCGAGAAGCCTTCATTCATCACTGCGGCCTCGCACATTTTTTCCGCCCCTCCAACACACCTTCTCTGCCTCAAATCCCTCACCCGCCCCTGTGCACTAACCCCCCAGATGCACACCATTCGCCAAGAATCGGCTGGTGATGGCGTTGTTTGTGCGGCTATTTAACGCTGCAATGTCTCCGAACGCCCCGACATCCTGCCCGCACTGCTCTTCTGCAGAGAAGAAGCCGGCTGCTGCTGTGAAGGAAGACCTGCCACCAGCAGCCTACATCTGCCCCATGTGCGAAGGCGTGCGCTCAGACACGCCCGGGGCCTGTCCGCAGTGCGGCATGGGCTTGGAGAAAAACCCGCTGGCCCGCCGCAACGAACCCGAATGCTGCGGCGACGGCGGTGATGACGAGGTGAAGGATCTCTGGTGGCGTGTGCGCTGGAGCGCCGCCATGACCGCTCCCGTCGTGCTGCTCTCCATGGGCATGGACCTGCCTGTCATCCGCGACATCCCGCATGAGGCCTCCGGCTGGATGCAGCTGGTGTGGGCCTCCCCGGTGGTCTTCTGGGTGGGCTGGCCGCTGATGCAGCGCTTTGTCGCTTCGCTGCGCACATTGCGGTTCAACATGTTTACCCTCATCGGCCTCGGAGTGCTGGCGGCGTGGGCTTACAGCACCATCGCCCTGGTGGTGCCTCAGTGGCTGCCGCATCAGGCCGGGCACATGGTCTTCTACTTTGAAAGCGCCGCCGTCATCACCGTGCTGGTGCTGCTCGGTCAGCTGCTGGAGCTGCGCGCCCGCCGGGCCACCGGCTCCGCCATCCAGGCGCTGATGAGCCTCGCTCCCAAGACCGCCTTCCGCGTCCACGATGGAGTGGAGACCGAGACACCCCTGGACGAGATCCAGGTGGGCGATGTGCTGCGCATCAAGCCCGGCGCGCAGATCCCCGTGGATGGCAGCGTGCTCGAAGGCAGCTCCACCGTGGATGAATCCATGCTCACCGGCGAGTCCATGCCGCAGGAAAAGGCAGCCGGCGCGGCCGTCACCGGCGGCACCGTCAATGGCAGCGGCACCTTCCTCATGCGTGCGGAGCGTGTGGGCGCGGACACCATGCTCAGCCAGATCGTGGAGATGACCGCCAAGGCCCAGGCCAGCCGTGCACCCGTGCAGCGCCTGGCGGACCGAGTTTCCTCCTGGTTCGTGCCCGCCGTTGTCGGCGTGGCGCTTTTGACTTTCCTCCTGTGGTGGGCCTTCGGGCCGCAGCCCTCCTTTGCCTTTGCCGTGGTGAATGCCGTGGCCGTGCTCATCATCGCCTGCCCATGCGCGCTCGGTCTCGCCACACCCATGGCCGTCACCGTGGGGTTGGGGCGCGGCGCGCAGCTCGGCGTGCTTATCAAAAACGCCGAGACGCTCGAACGCCTGCAGGAGATCGACATTGTCATGCTCGACAAGACCGGCACCCTCACCGAGGGCAGGCCCTCCGTGGTGGAGATCTTTCCGCTGCCCGGTCTTTCCGCACGCGATCTCCTCGCCTGCGCCGCCGCCGTGGAGGTCCCCAGCGAGCACCCTCTCGGCACCGCCATTGTCAATGCCGCCAAGGAGCGCAGCATCCCGCTCGCCGCAGTCGCCGACTTCCAGTCCATCACCGGCGGTGGCGTGCTGGGAAACGTGGGCGAAAACGAAGTCTTCGTGGGCCAGGAGTCCTTTCTCAAAAAGAACGGTGTGATCATCAGCGCCGAATGCCAGGCGCAGTCGCAGAAGATGCAGGCCGAGGGCTGCACCGTGGTCGTCGTGGTGCTCAATGAAAAGCCTCTTGGCCTCATCGCCATCAAGGACAAGATCAAGGACTCCGCACCGCCCGCCATCGCCGAGCTGCACGCACTGGGGCTCAAGCTGCAGATGATCACCGGAGACCTGCAGGCCACCGCGCAGCGCGTCGCTAAAGACCTCAACATCGACGAAGTTGCCGCCGAGGTCTCGCCCAAAGAAAAGCTCCTGCAGGTCTATCAGGCGCGGGGAAAAGACCGCCACGTCGCCTTTGCCGGTGACGGCATCAATGACGCCCCCGCTCTCGCTGCGGCGGATGTCGGCATCGCCATGGGCACAGGCACGGGTGCCGCCATCCAGAGTGCTGCTGTCACCCTGGTAAAGGGAGACCTCCGTGCTCTGCACCAGGCTTTCTCCCTCAGCCGCGCCACCATGAAGGTCATCCGCCAGAACCTCCTGTTTGCCTTCCTCTACAATGGTCTGGGCATTCCGCTGGCCGCAGGCATTCTCTACCCGCTCACCGGCTGGCTGCTCAATCCCATGATTGCCAGCGTGGCCATGTCTCTGAGCAGTGTGTCCGTCATTTTGAACAGCCTCCGGCTGCGGCGGTTTAAATAAAGCGGCAGGTTGTTTTATGCCCGCCGCCGCATCACAGGGCTTGCCCGTGCCGGTGTTATCTGAAACATTTCCGTCATATTTCCTATTTCCTCTGTGAACCCTGACCCGGCCCAACCAGCACCCTCATCCGCAGACAAAGATGCCGCGCATCTGCCTCCGGCGGAGACTCCCACGGGCATGGTCACGCTCGGGCCGGAGGATGTCACCATCTCCATCCCCAGCCTCAACCCCGGCGCGTCGGCCACCAGCCAGATCACAGTGGGCGCTTCTGAGCAGGACTCCCCCACCGGCATGATCACTCTCGGCCCGGAGGACCTGACCATCGCCATTCAGAATCCCAGCCGCAGCCTGCCTGCAGCCACTCTGGGGGCAGGTCACAAGCCCGCGCCGATGGACACCGGCCACATCACGCTGGGCCCTGAGGACCAGACCATCGCCATCCCCACCGGACGCCCCGGTACACTTCCAGGCGCTGCCACGCTTCCCGGTGCCGCCACGCTCGCCAGTCAGGGCGGGCTGCCCGCCGCCACCGCAGGGTCCATGGCCTCCATGGGCACCACCTCCAAGCCGCGCTCCCACATGGAGTCCCTCACCGGCAATGACGGCTGGATCGGAGATCGCTACCGCCTGCTAGACAAGCTCGGCGAAGGCGGCTTCGGCGTCGTTTACCGCGCCGAGCAGGTCAAGCCCATCCACCGCATCGTCGCCATCAAGATCGTCAAGGCCGGCGTCACTTCCGCAGACATCCTCGGCCGCTTCGCCATCGAGCAGCGCACTCTCGCCATCATGGAGCACCCAAACATCGCCCGCATCCTCGACGCGGGCGAGACCGACATCGGCGCTCCCTACTTCGTCATGGAGATGGTCAAAGGCCGCTCCATCACCCAGTACTGCAAGCAGAACGAGTTCGACCTCCGCCAGCGCCTCGCCCTCTTCATCCCGGTCTGCCGCGCGGTGAACCACGCCCACCAGAAGGGCATCATCCACCGCGACATCAAGCCCGGCAACATCATGGTCATGGACGAGGCCGGCAAGGCCGTCCCCAAGGTCATCGACTTCGGCATCGCCAAAGTCCTCGAAGGCGAGGGCTCCGGCCACACCATCGCCACCGGCGTGGATCAGCTCGTCGGCACCCCCGGCTACATCAGCCCCGAGCAGATCGAAAACGGCAGCTCCCATGTGGACACACGCTCAGACGTCTATGCCCTCGGCGGCGTGTTCTTTGAGCTCGTCTGCGGCAAGCCCCTCATCACTCCCGCAGACATCTCGGCAAAGCCCATCCACATCCTCCTGCGAGACCTCGCCGAGAAAGACCCGCCCCGCCCCTCCAGCATCGAGCCCTCCGTGGCCGGGGACCTCGACTGGATCGCTCTCAAAGCCCTCGAGCGCGACCCCAATCGCCGCTACGGCAGCGCCGACGATCTGGCAGACGACATCACGCGCTACCTCAGCTTTGAGCCCATCACCGCCCGCCCGCCCAGCCGGCGCTACCTCATCACCAAGTTCGTCCGCCGGCATCGCGTCGGTGTCGCAGCAGCCATCGCCATCTCGCTCGCCGTTCTCATCGGCGGCATCACCAGCACCGCGCTTTATTTTGAAGCCGAGCGCAACCACCAGGAGGCCGAGCGCGGCCGCGAAGACCTGCGCCGCTCCTACAGCCGCTCCGATCAGCAGATGGCCCGCCAGTTCACCGAGCGCGGCCAGCACAATGACGCCGTGGCCTACCTCGCCCGCTCCCTGCGCACAGACCCCGCCAACGAGCTCTCCTCCACCAATCTCCTCTCCCTGCTCGCCAACGTCCACCTCATCCGCCCGGACACCGCCCCGCTGGCCCTGCCGGATGGTGTGGAAGATGCCGCCAAGGTGATCGTCAGTCAGGAGACCGGGCGCGTGCTCGCGGCCAGCTTCATCACGCCCAAGGCGGGAGCGGCACCTGAGCCCGGCGGCAGGCGCGAGACCATCTCGATCTGGGACATGAAAACCGGCGAGCGCACCGACCACCCTGTGCCTCCTGAAGTCGAGATCACCTGCCTCGATGTCACCCCCGACGGCCAGCACGCCGTCATCGCGCGCGACGATGGCAATGTGGAGCTCTGGAATCTCAAAGACGGCAAGCGCCGCACCCTCCTGCCGCGCATGCCCACGCTCGTCACCTGCATCGCTATTTCCGGCAATGGCACAAAGCTCCTCGCCGGCAGCGAGGTGGACGCCGCAGGCATGGGCACCATCCACGTCTGGGACCTCCGCCAGCCCCAGGATCCCGCCAAGGTCCTCCAGCAAAAAGGCGTCGTCGGCGAGATCGCCGTGGACGATGACGGCATCTTCGCCGCCTCCATCTACAGCGGAGACCCCATCAATCCCGAAGGCGCAGACGGTGCCGCCACCACCTGGGACCTCCGCCTCGGCCAGCAGGTCGGCGACCCCATCGAGGTGGACAAAGGCCTCCTCCATGTCGCCATCGAGCCCACCAGCGAGCTCATCGCCCTCGGCATGAACAAAGGCGAAGTCTTCGTCGGCAATTTCCGCAACGGCGGCGAAGTCCTCCCCCCCATCACCCATCCCTCCTCCATCACCTCCCTCGCCTTCAGCGACGACGCCAAATCCATCGTCGTGGGCGATGGCGGCGGCTACGTCCACATCTGGAATCTCAGCGACGGCAAGCTCCGCTTCCCCACCCGTCCGCACGATGGCGAAATCCTCAAGGCCACACCCGCCGCAGACACCAGCCTCATCACCTCCGTCTCCCGCCACGGCGATGTCAGCGTCTTCGACATCCAGACCGGCGCGCTGCTCTCCTCCCACATCGACTACGTCGTCAAAGACGCCAGGATCACCCGCGACGGCTCCCTCCTCGCCCTCGCACCACGCGGCATGCCCTTCGTCCAGGTCTGGAACATCCACGAGCGCATGTCCGGCCGCAAATTCGTTGACGTGCTCGACAAAAACCTCATCACCCGCATCAAGGGCCCGGACAACTCTCCCGACCAGCTCCGCAACTCCGAAGCCGGTGGCGCCAACCGCAAAAAATCCCTCTACGCCGCCGCCGACCCCGACGGCACCGTCTTCATCTACGACGCCAAAAAGCTCCAGCCCATCGGCAAGCCCTTCCACCACCCGCCCGCCGTCGGTGCTGTGACAGTCACGCAGGATGAAAAACTCCTCATCACCTCCGGGCGCGATCGCGCCGTGCGCATTTGGGACATCGCCACCCGCCAGAACATCGTGACGATGCAGCACCACTCCTACGTCCCCGTCATCGCCCTCAGCCCCGATGACAAACGCCTCGTCACCGTCACCGACGAAGGCGAGATGCGCGTCTGGGAGCTCGCCACTGGCGACTGCCTCACCCCCGGCATCCGCGACACCCCGCGCTCCAGCAGCGACGAGGAGGGCATCGTCGTCGCCCGCGTGTCAGACGACGGCGCCAGCGTCCTCTTCCGCGTCTCCGGCCACGGCTTCTTCACCGCCGCCATGCCACCCCAGGGCGCCCGGCTGCCCGGCTGGTTCCTCCAGCTCGCCGAAGGCATCGCCCGCCGCCATCTCTCGCCCGATGGCAATCTCAAAGACGTCACCCTGGAGGAGTACGAGACCGCCGTCGCCGCCGTCCCCAAAAAGCCCGCCCCAGGCCAGGAGCTCGCCTTCAAATGGGCCCGCTGGCTCCTCGCCCCTCCCGCATCGCGCCCCCTTTCTCCCTTCGAGACCCAGCCCTTCGAAGACTACCTCAAGTCCCTCAAAACCCACGGCTCCCCCGCCGCCGCCCGCGAGCTCCTCCGCTACCGCCCCAAAGACAAAGACGCCGCCACCCGCGCCAAGCTCCTCGTCCCAGCCCTGCCCAAGTAAAATCAGGCAGCCCGCACCTGCGCCAGCATAGTGGTCCGCACAGTCCCCTGTGCGGCGCTCCGCAAACACCACCGCCCCGCAGCCCATCTCTCCCTCTCCCCGCCCCAGTCTCACAAAAACCAAAACAAATGTCCTCCGGGGAGAGGGCTGGGGTGAGGGGCCGACAACCCTCCCCCCTCGTTGCATTCACCCACCGCACCACCCTCATGCGGAGGATAGCCGTCCCGGCTGTCCACGGCAGACAGGCCTCCGGCCTGTCCATCCCTCCCAGTACTCCGCCCCATAGTGGTCCGCACAACGCGAAGCCAGCCGCAGGCAATCATAGTGGTCCGCACAGTCCCCTGTGCGGCGCTCCGCAAACACCACCGCCCCGCACCACTCTCATGCGGAGGATAGCCGTCCCGGCTGTCCAAGGGAGATAGGCCTCCGGCCTGTCCATCCCTCCCAGTACTCCGCCCCGTAGTGGTCCGCACAACGCGAAGCCAGCCGCAGGCAATCATAGTGGTCCGCACAACGCGAAGCCAGCCGAAGGCAATCCCCTGTGCGGGGCGCTCCGCAAACACCACCGCCCCGCCCCGCAGCCCATCTCTCCCTCTCCCCGCCCCAGTCCCACAAAAACCAAAACAAATGTCCTCCGGGGAGAGGGCTGGGGTGAGGGGCCGACAACCCGCCCCCTCGTTGCAAACACCACCGCACTACCCTCATGCGGAGGATAGCCGTCCCGGCTGTCCACGGCAGACAGGCCTCCGGCCTGTCCTTCCCACCCCGCATCTCCGCCCCCAACTTCCGGAAACTCCGGGCCAAACCACCGTAAACAACAGTCAACAACCGTAAACCACCGTCAACGGCTCTCGGCCCTCCGGGCCGCCTACCCCGCCACCACCGCCGCACGCGCATTCTCCTCCGCGCCCGTCTTTTGCAGGTAGTAGTCATAATCCCCCGCATACGCCTGCACCTTCCCCTCCGTGATGTGCAGCACCTTCGTCCCCAGAGACCGGATAAAGTGCACATCATGGCTGATGAACACCAGCGTCCCCTCAAACTTCTGCAGCGCCAGGATCAGCCCCTCGATCGCCCAGATGTCCAGATGCGTCGTCGGCTCGTCCATCAGCAGCAGGTTCGGCGGATCCACCAGAAACTTCACCAGATTCACGCGGCTCTTCTCGCCACCGCTCAGCACCCGGCACTTCTTGTGCACATCCTCGCGCTTGAAAAGGAATGAGCCCAGGATGCTCCGCGCCTCATCTTCCCGCAGCTCCGGTGCCACGCGCTTCAGCTCCTCCAGCACGCTGCAGTCCGGGTCCAGAGTGTCTGCGCGATGCTGCGAGAAATACCCCAGCTTCACATTCGTCCCCAGCTTCCGCTCACCCTTCTGGAAAGGCACCTCCCCGGCCAGGATCTTGATCAGCGTGCTCTTGCCCGCCCCGTTCGGCCCCACCAGCACCGTACGCTCCCCGCGCTCCACCTCCAGGTCCAGACCGCGATACACCTGCTTCGTCCCATACGCCTGGTGGATGTCCGTCAGCGTGATCAGCCTCTGCCCGCTGCGCTGCGGCTGCGGGAAGTTAAAGCGGAATCCCTTCCGCAGCGGCCGCGGCTTCTCCAGCTTGTCCATCTTCGCCAGCTGCTTCTCGCGGCTCTGCGCCTGAGACGCCTTCGATGCCACCGACCGGAACCGGTCGATGAAATCTTGGATCTGCTCGATCTCCTTCTGCTGGTTCTTGTACGCCTGCATCGCCCGCTCGTAGTTCTCCTCCCGCTGCTTCAGGTAGTCACTGTAGTTCCCCTGGTAGCTGATCAGCTTGCTCTCCTCGATCTCATACACCTGCTGCACCAGCTCATCCATGAAGTCGCGGTCATGAGAGATGATCAGCAGCGCCCCCGGATAATTTTTCAGGTAATTCCGGAACCACATCAGCGACAGCAGGTCCAGGTGATTCGTCGGCTCATCCAGCAGCAGCAGATCCGGCTCCATCACCAGCAGCCTTGTCATATGCGCACGCATCACCCACCCGCCGCTGAACTCGCGCGCCGGCCGGTTAAAGTCCTCCTCCTTGTACCCCAGCCCCTTCAGGATCTTCTTCGCCTTCGCCTCCGTCTGCGGGTCCTGCAGCGCATCATGCTTCGCATGCGCCTCAAAATACTCCGGGCTGGAAACATCCCCCGCCGCCTCAAAGGCGCTCAGCGCCTTCTCCAGCGTCTCGATCTCGCCAGCCTTCCCCGTCGCCACTTCCAAAACCGTCTCATCCCCCACCGGCTCGCTCTCCTGCGGCAGGAAGCCCACCGTCGTCCACTCATCCCGGATCACCTCCCCGGCGTCCGGCGTGTCATTTTTCAGGATCAGCGAAAACAGCGTGGACTTCCCCGCCCCATTCGGCCCCACCAGCGCCACCCGCTCCCCATAGTTGATGGTCATCGACGCCGCGCTGAAAAGCGTGCGTGCATTAAAAGTCTTCGTGACGTCGCGGATGGTAAGCATGGCAGAGGGAAGGGGGCTTATGACGTACGTCGTCCCACGCCACTTGCAAGGCCCAGCATGCCCCATTGCCCCAACCATTCTCACGAACCACACTCCGCTTCAGTTCCTGATTCGCGCTCATTCGCGGATATTCGCCAAAATTCGCGTTTCAAATTTAGCCTTCAGAGAAAAAGGGGGGGCACCTCAGCTACCCCACCCCACGCCACTTGCAAGGCCAAGCATGCCGCGCTGGCCTTTGCGGCATGCTTGGCCTTGCCCTCCGAAGCTCATGGCCCCCGTCTTGTCCCCCGTAGCTAGAAGAGCGAAGGAGGGGCCGCACAGGTAGGGAGGCTTGTCCTCAAGCCTCCGCCGCACGTCCCCATGCCCCCTTCACACAAACCACGCCCTCCCTCCGTACTGGGAGCGCCGAAGTCCACATCGGCTCCGGCCTGCCACTCCGCTACACCACAACCACTGCACACAGTTCCAACCATCTGCAATCCACAGCAGGCCTCTCTTCACCCAGCCCCAAAGGGGCGAAATAGCGCAGCCCATTGCAGGCGAGTCTCAGCGAACGTCGCCTTGGATCAAGCTCAACAAAACAGGAATAGCAAATCCAGTAGCGCATCGCACTCTGCCGAGTTCCAGCAGTGCCCCGCTAGATCACCCACCGCTAACTGTCCCCTAATCTTTTGCCAGTCTCCCGCTCACCGCATTCTGATTCACGCACCCAAGTTCCTTTTTTCGAATTATCCGAAACCGAGGACAGCGGAACAAATCAAACATCACAGAAATTGTATATCAGGATCGCAAGCACCAGTGATGGCGAGATGCTACCCTCAATCTCTGCACAGCATTTTTGTTAGAAGGGCGGATTGTCTATGCAGCGTCCTCAGTGGGTGGGTGAGAGCTACTTGAGTGGAGGGAGGAATTCAAACGATGAATTTCGGGCAGTTGTTCATGCAATTCGGAGGCGTTAAATTCACCGATGCATGTGAAAACGGCAGACCAAAATTTTTTGCAATCAAGCCTTCCGAGTTTTTTCAAAACTACAGCTGCAAATAAATCCATCGTGCGAAGCAATGTCATTTTACGTGCCTTTGCCAAGCTGATACTACCTCCATCAATCAGCTTGCCGCGAGTATGGGGGGCACTCTTTCGGCTCGTGTTGCCAATGAAAACTCCCTTCGGCTCGAAGTCTTCTCTGACGATAAATTCGTCCATCCATCCTGCAAGAGCGCGAATAGCAGGGGAACCAAACACTGGGTTATGCGTGCCCTTGATTTCAGCGATTGCAACGATGTGTCCCGGGACTTCAATCCTCCAGTCCTCTTTCTCAGAAGACGCTTCAATAACTCGTGCTCCTAAAAATTCGAGCGCCTCTTTTACGATTGACTCCAAGGCAGGTCCATCTGCATAAAGAAGTTGATACCATCGTCGCTCGGTTGACAGTTTTGCCTCATGCTCTGCAATTCTGCTTTGAAGATCAGTTAGCGCATGTTGGTCGCGTTCTAGCTCCTGAAGGATGTCAATTTCCTCCGGAATGCGTAACCCCTGAATCCACTCAGGCAAAGGATGCAATAGATCCACGTCCAAAAAAAACTTAGCCACAGCAGCGTCGTCTTCTGGCGGGCCCTTGCCAGTGGGCGGAAGGATAGCGAGCGAGCTTTTATTGCGTCCCTCATAGTAGAGACCGAAAACAGTGCCGTAGCTTGTAACACGACCCTTATATTCGGTTTGGTTGCCTCGAAAAAGAGAATTGTGTATATTGTAAAAGTTAATTGATTCGTTACAAATAACAACGCGATCTAAATAACACCTGAGGCATGGCGGGGTATTGGCTTGGAAAGGTGCACGTGATACGTCGAACGGTCGTATATCCCACTCAAGCTCCAACAACTTTCGAGGCGCAGATTTGCTGGAAACTCCATGGCAAATAATTATACCGCCATTTGATAAAATAGTTGCCCATGCTCTACACAGGCTTTCTTCAAGGGGATTGGGGATATTCAGCGGACGAACGCCGAAGTTCACAGCCATTGAATCGAAGTCTGCAAAATTGACGATGGTGTTTAATTTATCCCAGGAGACTCTATAAATATGTGCACTTTCATTCCTCAAGACATGATTGATATCTGTAACAAAGAGAATTTTTTTTGGTCTTCCAGGCATTGTGGCTGTGGCGGAAATAGATGGCAAGCCAAGACTGTCAACTAGCATTCATCATCCTCTCCGAATGCAGTTTAGTAGAAATAAGCTGGTGCTCATCTGCGGCATTACGTTTTGATGGCTGTTATCTGGCTTTACTTCGGTGTTTTAAAAATCGCTTCTTCGGGTGTATCGATGGCAGACAGGATGTTTTCTGAGATCTTGTCAATGAGTTTACTTCCCCAGAAAGGGTCATTTACATCATAATAGATGACACGAATATGATGAAGATCGAATGGAACATCTTGCTCATTGGATGAAACTAAAACAACGGGTTTTTTAAGTGCATGCGCCAAGCCAAGTTCATAAAAAACATTGGGGTTTCGAGTGGTTAACTCAGCGACTAGCACTCTGGCACTATAAATGCCCGACCAGATTTGATCGATAATTTTCCCAGTGCCAAATATTTCGTTGTCTGCGCGGATTGGTATTAAACCTGTTTTCTCAATGGCAGGTTTATATATTTTTTCATAGTACCCTCCCAATGGGTGGGCGAACGGCATCATGACGAAACATGAGTCGTTGGACTTCAGGCTAACCGCTTTTTCTAACTTTTTAAAAAGCTCTGTTGAGCCTGTTTTCGGCGCTCCGCCATGAGAAATGTCAATCACTCTAATTTTGCCGTCATGCTCCTCCAATAACTGGGCGCTCTTGAGTGAGTCAAAAAACACAGCTCTGAACTCGAACACCTTATCTGGAGGAATTTTAAACTTATCAGTGAGTGCATTGTTGAAAAATGCTTCATCGGGCAAGTTTTCTCCACGGTAGTGCCCGTACACATCCTGAATTATCGGTGCACTAAGTACGGCATCCCTGAGGCCTTGTAATTCATCCGAAGGAGATTGCGGGCGTAGAATCTGTTTGGCTCGTTCGGTGATGGCTATCCGACCGTCTGCAGGACGGTGAAGTAAGCCGTATTTGATGCCGGAACTGACCTCAACGTGGTAAGGGCCATGGAAACCAACCCCCACGAAATCCGCGCTTTCCTTGACTGTGCATTCTTTGCCAGCGTTTTGGTCTAAAATTGCTTTCGGTATTCGTAGAGCTTTGTCCACGGAATGACGAGGGTATTTTGCGGGTGCGCCGGGGGCCTTACGCTTTTTTGCCGACTTCTTTCCAGCCTTTTTATTTTTAGATTTTGCAGTTTTAGGCTGCACTTTTTCCGCATTAGTGATGTTGTTGTCCTCGCTCATGGTATGATCCTCTATCGTAGGCTACATGATTATTGTTTTATTAAAAAGATTTGTCTAATGGTAGTTTGCTGACGGACTTCACCAAACAGCGGTGTCTTCCCCCGAAAAAGGCAGTCTCCGACTTAAGAACCAGATTCACCCTCAGCTCTGCGGCTAGAACCTCCGCCACACGCCTCCAGCAAGCATTAGTGCCAGCCTCTCCACCATTTCCATCTACCGGTCCGGTTCCCCAAAACAACGGTAAACCACCGCCAACTCCCTATTTGGCCGCCAGCAACTCACGCGGCTTGTGCTCCGTCAAAATCTTCGACAACGGCACTCAGGCGCAGCTTGCCCTTCGAAGCTTTAGCGAAGAACGGGTCCCCTCTGGCTCTCCCTCAACCACGGCAAACCACCGCAAACGCTTCTACTTAGAAGCCAGCACCTCCACCGCATTCTTCCTGACAGGAATCGTCCTCGTCCTCCTACTCGAACTCGTCCTCGATCCAACCGCTCCGCTTCATCACAAATCACCGCAGCCATCAAGCACACCTCCTCAGGCACTCCGGCTCAACAACTGTCAACCACCGTCAACAACAGTAAACCACCGTCAACTCCCTATTTGGCCGCCAAAACCTCACGCGGCTTGTGCTCCGTCAGAATCTTCGACAGCGGCACCTCCACCGCATTCTTCCTGACNNCCGCTCCGCTTCATCACAAATCACCACAGCGATCAAGCCACTCCTCATCAGGCCTCCGGCCCAACCATCGTAAACCACCGTCAACAACGGTAAACAACCGTCAACTCCCTACTTCGCCGCCAGCACCTCACGCGGCTTGTGCTCGGTGAGTATCTTCGACAGCGGCACCTCCACCGCATTCTCCCGTCCCAGAAACTCCAGCAGGATCCGCACACGTTCCACGCCGCTGAGCATCGCATTCACGATCCCCTTCATCCCGCGCATCGGCCCTTCCGTCAGCTCCACCGTGTCGCCCACCTTCACGCCCACCTCCACCTCGCAGATCTCGACGTCCTTCATCTCCGCCTTCAGCTCCTCAATCGCCGCATCAGGCACCGGCGTCAGCGTATCCCCAAAGTCCACCACCTTGATCACACTCTGCGAGTAGTTCACCGCCCGCAGCGACTCGATCGGTACAAACCGCGCAAAAAAATAGCTCGGAAACAGCGCCTCCACGAACCACACCTTGCCCCGCCGCGTGTTCTTCTGAAACCGGATGCGCGGGCAGTACGTCTCCACACCCTCCAGCCCCGCCATCAGCGACGCGGCGATGTGCTCACACTTCGGACGAGTGTGCACCACATACCAGGCACGCGTGGATTCTTGTTTTTCTTTCATCAGGAAACGAGACCTCAAACTGTCCCACCCGCACACCAAGGCAACCACAAACCCAGCCTTCAAACACGAAAGGACAGAAAACAGACGCAAAACCACCCCACCTCCTCACCCCTGCCCCCTTCTGAAAAACCTCTGCGGTGCAAATCCCTGGCCATCCCATTTCGCCCAACCCCCATCAAATCTCCCAGCATCCAGCATCTAGGATCTAGGATCTAGGATCCAGCCCCCTCTCCGGCTTAACAATCGCAAACCGTCGCAAACCATCGCCAACAACCGTAACACTCCCCTCTAACTCCGCGTTTGCTTCCCCGCACGCCCTGCGCCACCAGTTCCGCCCTTTTTGTCCCCGCATGTTCGCTGATCTCTACGATTACCTCTACCACCAGGCACCCACCGGCGGCATTCCGCTCAAGGGCACCGGCATCGTCGTCGCGCTCGGCCTCATCGCCACCCATGTCTGGGCCCTCAAAAACAAGGACAAGACCCAGGCCTTCCTCAAAGCCTTTCCCCGCACCTACACCTGGGGCGCCATCCTCCTCACCATCGACTTCCTCTGGGCCGAGTTCATGCTCGCCAACATGGACATGGGCGAGTTCTTCACCATGCGGTCCAATTTCATGTACATCGTCGCCGGCGGCTACTTCGCCGTCCTCTTCTACATGAAGGAATTCCTCGCCGTCCGCGCCCTCGGCTCCCTCATGCTCCTCGTCGCCGGGCCCGTCCTCACCGCCGCCTTCCTGCAGCCGCAGACCAGCCGCCTGCTCCTCCCCATCCTCGCCTACGTCTGGATCATCGTCGGCATGTTCTTCATCGGCATGCCCTTCCTCATGCGCGACTGGGTCAATGCCCTCCTCGCCAAGCCCCAGCGCTGGAATCTCGCCGTGTACGGCGGCATCGCCTACGGCGCAGTCCTGCTCATCGCAGCCATCCTCTTTTATTGATCTCAGCGGCACCGCCACCGACCTCTGGCTGCTGACAGATAACTGACCACTGGCCACCGACCACTGCTCACCCATGCCCACCCAGCCCCGTGTCCTCGTCATCCGTGGCGGCGCGATAGGCGACTTCATCCTCACGCTGCCCGTCCTGCGCCTCCTGCGCGACATGATCGCCGACAGCCACATCGAGGTCCTCGGCTATCCCGCCATCGCCGGGCTCGCCCGCAGCGCCGGCCTCGCCGACTCCATCCGCAGTCTGGAGCACCGCACCATGGCGCCCCTCTTCGCCAAGACCGCCCCCATTGACGAAGCCCTCATCGAGCACCTCCGCAGCTTCAATCTCGTCGTCTCCTTCCTCTACGACCCCGACGGCCACTTCCGCGCCAGCATGGAGCGCATCGGGGTCAAGACCCTCATCGAGTGCTCCCCCCTCGTCCAGCCCGGCGGCCCCCACGCCTCCCGCCAGCTCGCACGCGGCCTCGAAAAGATCGCCATGTTTCTGGAGGACGTGCACCTCCTCCGCGCCCATTTCGACCCCCGCCCCCACACCCGGCCGCGCATCGCCATCCACGTCGGCAGCGGCTCAGAAAAGAAAAACTGGCCCCTCGACCGCTGGCAGCAGGTCGCCGAATCCCTCGCCCCCCAGGAGGTCATCTTCATCACGGGCGAGGCCGAAGCCGAGCGCGGCACCCAGCCCGTCGGCCACGACTGCTGGCACGCGCTGCCCCTCCCCGAGCTCGCCACCCGCCTCGCCACCTGCACCGCCTTCCTCGGCCATGACAGCGGCATCTCCCATCTCGCCGCCGCCTGCGGCGTCCCATCGCTCCTCCTGTTCGGCCCCACAGATCCCGCCATCTGGGCTCCGCCACAGCCTTGGGTACACGTTTTGCGAGATCCGACACAAGATCTGACCTTTTTATCAGTCGAGCAGGTGAAATTGGCAGCCGCGCAAGTTGTTGCGAATTCGTAACGTGCTAGTTCTCCCCCATACAAATCATGTCCGACCATCTTCCACAAGAACGCATCAAAGCCTTCCTCATTCTCGGCGCGCCCGGCAGCGGCAAGGGAACGCAGGGAAAGGTGCTGGGTTCCATCCCGCGCTTCCATCATCTCGCCTGTGGCGATGTGTTCCGCTCCCTCGACACTCGTACCCCCATCGGGCAGAAGTTTGTCCAATATTCCAGCCGTGGCGAGCTCGTGCCAGATGATGTCACCGTCCAGCTCTGGCACGCCAACCTCAAGCAGCGCATCGATTCGCACCAATTTAAGCCTGAGATCGACTTCCTGGTGCTGGATGGCATTCCACGCAACGTGGAGCAGGCCAAATACATGGAGCCCCACATCGAAGTCCTCAAAGTCTTCCACCTTTCCTGCCCTGACCGCACCGAACTCGCCCGCCGCCTGCGCAAACGCGCCTTGAAGGACAATCGCTTTGACGACGCCAACGAAAGCGTCATCCAGCAGCGTTTTGCCACCTACGAGGCCGAAACCAAGCCTATTCTGGAATATTACGCTGGCGACCGCATCCTCGACATCGACGCCAGCCAGGCCCCCGCCAAGGTCCTCTACGACATCATCGGCGGTGTCATGGAGCTCAAGGAGTGGAAGGAACTGGAAAAGATGAAGGTTTAGCCGCACCCGATGCGCGTTCTTTTCATCGGCACCGGAGACATCGGCCTTCCATCCCTGGAGTGGCTGCTCACCACGCCCAAGCACCAGGTGGTGGGCGTCGTCACCCAGCCCGACAAACCCGTCGGCCGCAAGCAGGTCCTCACCCCGCCGCAGGTCAAGGTGCGTGCCCTTGCAGCTGGCATCACCGTCATGCAGCCTCTCAAGATCCGCCACGCCGTGGAGGAGCTGAAGGCCTTCAATGCCGATGTCGCCATCGTCATCGCTTACGGCCAGATTCTATCCCGTGCCGTTCTCGACGTGCCGCCACTCGGCTGCCTCAATGTGCACACCTCCCTGCTGCCCCGCCACCGTGGCGCAGCCCCCATCCAGGCCGCCATCCGCGATGGCGATGCGGAAACAGGTGTCACCATCATGTTCATGGATGAAGGACTCGACACGGGCGACATCCTGCTGATGAAGCGCACTCCCATCGCAGCCGATGAAACCGGCGGCAGTCTTCATGACCGGCTCGCCCTGCAGGCCCCTGCCGCACTCGAAGAAGCCCTGGACCTCCTCGCCAGTGGCAATCCACCCCGGGAGAAGCAGGATGACTCCAAAGCCACCCATGTGCGCAAACTCACGCGCCAGGATGGCCGCCTCGACTGGACACGCCCTGCGGTGGAGCTCGACCGCCTCATCCGCGCCTTCACTCCCTGGCCCGGCACCTCCTGTCTTTTGAAGGAAACGCAGATGAAAATCCACCGCGCACAGGCACTCCCCGCCGCCGATGCCTGCCCCGCACCCGGCACCATCGTGCGCGCCAATGCCGAAGGAATCCTCGTCAGCTGCGGAACCGGCCTCTTAAACCTCACCGAGGTCCAAATCGAAGGCGGTAAACGCCTCCCCGCCGCCGATTTCCTCCGCGGCCATCCCCTGCAGGCTGGAGACTTGCTGGGTTGATCAGCGTGAAATTCGGTGCCGCCAGTAGCCAGGTTCTCGGCTGAGATGCATCAGCGCCAGGATAAGGACATGATCTTCCTCAATGGTGTAGAGAATGCCATAAGGGAAGCGGCGTACCAAAAACCTGCGGATATCTTCCTCCAGGCATCGCCATCGGTCCGGTGCTTCCAAGATGCATTGAATGGCAGCTTCTATCTCCCTTGTGAAATCGGCACCCAATCCAGGCGTTCTTTCCTCATAATACAACGCAGCGTCTGCGTATTCGGCCAGAGCATCGGGATGGTAGATGAATCTCATCTGCCGACCAGTTTCCGCACCAGGGCAGAACCTTCCTCACCCGGAATGCCGGCGACGGCACCCGAACGAATCTCATCACGACGTGCCCGCGCCAGTTTCAGCCAGGCTTGTCTGGAGGGACTGAGTTCGTCATCAGAAAGACTGCCAGCGAGACGCTCGACCAGTTCGGCGCGGTCATTCGCTGGCAGTTCAAGAGCCTGAGATTCGATCTCGTGAGGCGTGAGTGGCATGCAGGGAGGATAATTCCTCAAAACGGCAGTTCAAGATTGAACTGGCTACTCCTGCAGGAAGACAAACACGCCCTTCTTGTTGCCGACGACAACGTCCATTTTGCCGTCCTTGTTCACATCGCCGGGGGTCACCTGGGTGCCCACGCCGCTGTTGTCGTCGATCTGATGGGGGATGACTTTGGCTTCTCCGCCTTCACGTTTGATTTCGAACCAGTAAAGGACCGGAGCGGCGTTCGGTTCATCATCTTTCAGCGGGCCGTGGGCCCAGCGGCGCTTGCCGGTCACGATGTCCAGCACGCCGTCACCATTCATGTCAGCAAGCTGCATCGCGTGAAGCTGGCTGAATTTCACGCCCGCTGGGCTCTCTTCCAGCGTGGCGCCCATCAGCTTGTGCTCGGCAAAGGTGCCGTCAGCCTTCTGCTCAAACCAGCCGAAGCCATAGCCATGGGCGTCATAACTGCTGATCACGTCGTTGCGGCCGTCGCCATTCACGTCATAAACGAGAATAAAGGAGCCGCCGCGACCTCCAGGAACCGTAAACAGCTGCGGGTGGAAAACCCAGTCACTGTCGGCCTTGGTGTCAGCAGGCTGTTCGCGCCAGCCTTCCTTGTCCAGGATGTCCGGGCGGCCATCGCCATTCACATCGCCCACGCCGTAGCCGTGGGTGTAGCGGAAATACTTCTTGTCGTTTTCAGGAGATTTCGGCGTGATGGGGCGGAAACGGGCCTTTCCGAGCGGATTCTTCCAGTCGATCTCGGCATATCCCAGCTGCCCGCCCGTGTGGCAGATCAGCTCCGGCTTGCCGTCGCCGTTCAGGTCCTTGAAGTCCGGGGACTCATTGTCAGTCACATCAAAGATGGTGGTGCGCTTCCATTCGCCGCCCTTGTTCTGCGGATTCTCAAACACCCAGGTGTCCTTGCCCGGCCAGGAATAGGCCAGGATGTCGCTCCAGCCGTCGCCGTTGAAGTCGTAGGTGTAGGTCAGGAAGAAGTCGCTGTATCCCTTGGCCGGATCATACGGCTCTTTTTCGAATTTGGGGGCAAACTCCACCCTCTCCTTGAACTCGGGGCCCTTCCAGATGAAGCGGCCGGAGCAGATGTCATTGTGCCCATCATGGTCAAAGTCGGCAAAGTGCGCGCCTTCAGCCACAAACTCCTCGGTGAGCGTGTACTTTTTGAACTTCAAATCAGCAGCGCAAAGCGGCAGCGCCAGCAGCAGGGTCGGGATCAGCAGTTTGGTCATGGTGGTGGAAGGGAACAGACTAGAGGCGAATGATCTTGCAAGCTGGCGGCTTCATCCCAGAAACTTTCCGGGATTGAGAATGCCATTGGGGTCCAGAGCTGCCTTGAGGCGCAGGTGAGTCTCGTGCGCGGCGGGGGAGACGGCATCGCGCCACCAGCGCTTTTTGGCCACGCCAATGCCGTGCTCTCCGGTGATGGCACCGTTCCAGGCGATGACCTGATGGAAAAGCCTGTCCAGTGCGGCCTCGGCGCGCTCACGAATGGAAGGATCATCCATGGTGGGAACCATGATGTTGACGTGGATGTTGCCATCCCCCGCATGACCAAAGCAGGCCACAGGGAAACCGGTCTCACTTTGCAGCTTTTCAGCGAAATCCACCAGGTCCACCAGACGGCCGCGTGGCACCACGATGTCCTCATTGAGCTTGATCAGGCCGGTGTTGCGCAGGCTGTAGCTGAACTCGCGGCGCAGCTTCCAGAAAGCCTCGCAGGCTTCATCTCCCATCGCTTGGTTCAGGCAGATGCTGCCAAGACTGGTTACAAGCTTGGCAAGCTGCTCGATTTCTCCTTTCACCGACTCAGGCTGGCCGTCGATCTCCACGAGCAGATGGGCATCGCCCTCGGGCGTCACCGAGGCGCCGAGGTATTCGCGTGCGGCACGAAGCGTGAATTTGTCGGCAATTTCCAGCGCGCTGGGAAGGAAGCCGCTGCCGAGGATGCGCTGTACCGCATTGGCCGCTTCGGCGAACGATTTGAAACCAGCGGAAAGCATCGCACGCATGGGCGGGTGCGGGATGAGGCGCAGCGTGGCTTCGGTGACCACGCCCAGCATGCCCTCGCTGCCCACCATGAGGCCGACGAGATCGAATCCCGTCTTGTTTTTGTGGCAGCGCCCGCCTGCCTTCACGATGGAGCCATCCGCCAGCACCGCCTCCAAGCCGAGCACGTAATGGCGGGTGACGCCGTACTTCAGGCAGCGCGGACCGCCCGCATTCGTGGCGATGTTGCCGCCCAGGCTGCACTCCTTGAGCGAGGCCGGGTCCGGAGGGTAAAACCACCCCAGCTTCCGCACCTCATTCTGCAGATGCCCGGTGATGACGCCCGGCTCGATCACCGCCACGCCGTCTTCGAGGGTGATCTCCTTGATCTTGTTCATCCGCGCCACGGAAAGCGCGATGCCTCCCTGCAGCGGCACGCAGCCGCCCACATAGCCCACGCGCGAACCCTGGGGGGTGACGGGAATGCGGTTCGCATTCGCAAATCGCAGCACTTCGGACACTTCAGCGGCAGATTCGGCATGCACGACGACTTCAGGCGGGTTGGAAGCGAACCATTTGTCCGTGCTGTGCGTGGCAATGTCTGCCTGGGTGACAGAAACGCGTGAGGGTCCAAGAAGTGCGGTGAGTTGATCGGCGAGGGCGGCCATGCGCATTCTTGGGGCCGGATGCCCGGCCTTGCAACTTCATGCCCTGCGCCTAATTTGTTTTCCATGCAGTCCGCACCTGCCCGGAAGTGACCCAGGATTGAGATGTCCCCGCTCATCGCAGTCACGCATCCACGCGGCATTTACCTGCCGGAGGCGGATCTGTGGCTGGATCCGCATCATGGGAAGCAGCGGGCCTTTGTGTCTCATGCGCACAGCGATCATGTGGCGCGGCATGATCTGACGATCTGCTCGGAGATCACGCATCAGCTGATGGTGGTGCGGAAAACGGCGAAAAAATCCGGAACGGTGATGTCTCTGCCGATGCGCCAGGTCGTCGAGTGGGAGGGCTGGGAACTGCGGTTGCTGCCGGCGGGGCACATCACGGGTTCGGCGATGCTGCATCTGACGCGCCAGGCAGACGGAGCCACGCTGCTCTACACCGGTGACTACAAGCTTCGCCAGGGGCTGAGCGCCGAAAAGTGCGAGCTGATGCAGGCGGACACGCTGATCATGGAGACGACCTTCGGGCTGCCGAAGTACCGCTTTCCACCTGCGGAGCAGATCATCGCGCAGATGCTGGGCTTTGTGCATGAAACACTGGCTGCAGGAGGTGTTCCTGTCCTGCTGGGCTACTCGCTGGGCAAGGCGCAGGAGATTCTCTGCGCGCTGCGGGATGCCGGGCTGCCTGTGATGGTGCATCCCAGCGTGGCGCAGATCACCAGCGTGCTGGCGCCGCATCTGGGCAGGCTGCCGGAGTGGCGGCTTTTCAGGGCGGATGAGGCTGCAGGGCATGTGCTGGTGTTTCCACCGGGATCAAAGCCGGACCTGCCCGGAGTCCGCACGGCCATGCTTTCCGGCTGGGCCATTCAATCGAGCGCCAAATATCGATACGGCGTGGATGTGGCGCTGCCCTTGAGCGATCACGCTGATCATCCTGAACTGCATGAGACGATCGAGATCGTGAAGCCGCGCCGCATTTATCTTGTGCACGGTTCCACACGCGAGTTTGCCACGGAGCTGCGTGCACGCGGCCATGATGCACGGGCGCTGGGCGCGGAGGATCAGCTGGAGCTGGGGCTAACCACCGGCTGATTCCAGCTTCTGCCGCCGGGCAAAGAAGACGCGCGCGCTCTCCATCACGCCGTAGGCGGTCTCCTGCGGAGTGAGCTCGGCGGTCTGGATGCGGAGATCGGCCAGACCTTTGTAGAGTGGTTTGCGCTCATTGAGCAGGCGCTCCAGCTTGGCCTTGGGATCTTCCTCGCCATTGAGCAGCGGGCGGTTGTTGTTGGCGGCGGTACGGCGGGCGAGGCGCTCGGGATCGGCGTCCAGCCAGACGATGTAGCCGAGATGGCGCAGGATGGCGAGATTGCGCGGCTGGGTGACGATGCCGCCACCGGTGGCGATGACGCAGCCTCTTTTTCCCAAAAGGGAGCGCAGTGCGGCGGACTCATGCAGGCGGAAGGCGGCCTCTCCCTCTGTGGCGAAGATGTCCGGGATGCTTTTCCTGGCGGTGTCCACGATGAGGTGATCCGTGTCCACAATCTGGAAGCCGATCATCTGCGCCACGATGCGGCCCACGGTTGTTTTGCCGGAGCCCATCAGGCCGATAAGCACGATGTTGGGCTGGCGGTGCAGGGGGACTTCTCCGCCATTCTGCACGAGGCTGAGGATGGAGGCGGCGAGCTCGGGGTCGTCCCGCAGCGCATCAAAGTAGCTGGCGTAGCGCGGCGTCCAGCCGGTGGCGTGCAGCTTGGTGTTGGAGACGCGTTTGTGGCTCCAGCCGCGCTTGCGCGCGGGGTCTGGCCCGCGTGTGCCGGGCAGCTTCATGCCAAAGAGGGTGCACAGCCTTTCGAGGCACTGCCGCTGGGTCATCTGCGCGTCATCCACCACATTGTAGATGCCGCCCAGACGGTTCGTCACGAGATGCACGAGGGCGGCTGCAGCATCATCGGCATGGATTTGATTGAGGATGCGTCCCTGGCCGTTGTTTCCCTCGATGGCGGCTTTTCCTTCGAGCAGATTTTTGAGCAGAAAGGAGCGGCCCGGACCATAGATGCCAGCGAGGCGGGCCACGGCACCTTTGGCAAAGAGAGCGATTTTTTCCGCCTCGCGCAGCAGACGGCCGGTGTCGCGGTCGGGATCGGCAAAGCTGTTTTCATCCACCGTTTCGCCATTTACCTGAGGGTACACGCTGGTGCTGCTGGTGTAGAGCGGGAATGCGTTTGGAAATGCGGTGGTGAGATGCCGCATGCCGTCCACATAGACCGTCTGGTACATCTCAGCACCGCCACGGCTGGAGCTGGCGCAGTGGATGATGGCATCCACGCTGTCAGCGCGGAGTTTCTGAGCCAGGGCGCTGACGGCGGCGCTGCTGGAAACATCGCACGGCTCCGTGCGCCAGGGCCTGGCGGCGGCAAGGCGTGCTGCCGACTCCGGCGAGTGGGTGAGCCCGATGACCTCATGCCCGGCGGCATGAAGGAGATCTGCGGCGCGTTCGCCGACAAATCCACATCCTGCGACGATCACCTTCATAGCGGGCGGTTTTTCTGGTAGTAGGTCACGAGCCCGCTGACCACGCCCTGAACGTAGTCCTCGATGGCACTGGACTGCAGGCGGCCCCCGATGAGGGTGCGACCGATGAAGTGGCCGCGCAGCAGGCGGCGGTAGGTTTCCTCGTGGTTCATCACATACGGCTCCAGATAGATCACGGGGCAGTCGTAGATGCGGTTGGCCAGCAGGTTTCGTGCATAGACATAGGCGTTGTTTCCGACGTGGCGTGCATTGGGCGTGGTGTAAACATAGGCCGGCAGGCCGGTGCTCAGGCGCATGCCATTGGCCACGGCCTCCGCCAGAGGCAGCTCCTCCTGGTGCGTGCGTGAAAAGACGCGGTTGAGCATTTCAAAGCGCACGTCCTGCTGCTCCAGCTCCATGGGGGAGTAGCAGCCGTTGATGAGCACATGCATGTGGTTCATGGGGGAGAACTGCGGGCTTTTGGCATCGCCCCAGGATTCGGCGTTGAAGTGCAGGCAAACCACGAGGTCGGGCTTGATTGTCTCATTCACCTTTTTGCCGCGCGCATGGATCTCACTGACGCGGTAGAAGAGCTTCTCGCTCTGCCACTGCACGGTGAGGATCTTGGCGTCTCCGGTCAGGCCGTTGTAGCTTTCCTGCGCCTGCGGGAATCCGGATTCGGTGAGGAGCTGGCGCGCAGGTACGATGAAGTCGGCTGGGCGCTGCGGAGTCACTGGCTCGGGACGGTCGCGCACCAGGGAGACGTAGGCGCCCAGGGCCTTGAGACGTTCCGCCAGCACCTGGGCGGTGGTCAGGGTCAGATCTCCCTCCTGAATGGACTCGTTTGGAGCGAAGCTCAGAAAGCGCTCCTCCATCTGCGCGTAGCCACCCCCGATGTGGCCGGGATCGATCGCGATGTGGATGTCGCTGAGCAGCGGGCGGCCTTTGAGCGGCGGCATTTCGGCGGCAGCACGCCAGGTGCGGCTGCTCTGGGACGGCGACTCGGAGCGGCTGGCGAAGGCGACGCGTGCCTCAGGCTTGAGCGGGTCGCCGGTCTGAATGACGACGCCATCGACATCGAGCTTCCATGGCGGCAGGAAGGGGGAGTTGTCTGAATAGACGTCCTTGATGGCGGCCTCGAACTCGGCGCGGGAGAGGGTTTGGTGAAAGGACTGCAGCTTGAGCCAGTCCGGCTTGGTGCCCAGGGGGCTCACGCGGTCCCAGCGGGGAGCGGGAGGTGGCGGGGGCGTGGTTGCAGGATCGGGTATTGGAGTGGCCGGTGCTGGAGTGGCGGGCGGCTGACCGGGCGTGACCTCTGCGGGAGTGGCAGGAGCGGTGGCGGCTGGCGCGGGCACAATCGTCTGCGCCAGGCCCTGCGTCACCCAAGCGGACGCGAGCATGGCCTGCAGCGAGCAGCGGCACAGCATTCGTTTCATCATCATATTATGTGCATCCTAGACTTGATCCCCGGCTTCATCATCTACTAAGTAGCGCCACGATGAATGACAACACGGCTGACAGCGCGGACGGACTCTTTCGGCTGCTTTTTCTCGGGGATGTGGTGGGCGAGCCGGGGCGCAAGGCGGTCTCCGTGCTGCTGCCGCTGCTGAAGGAGGAGCTGAAGCTCGACTTCATCGTGGTGAACGGGGAAAACTCTGCCGGAGGCCGCGGCATCACGCCCAAGATCGCCATCAGCCTGATGCGCGCCGGCGCGGCGGTGGTGACCAGCGGGGACCACATCTGGGACCAGAAGGAGATCGTGCCCTACCTGGGCGATGAGCCGCGCATGCTGCGCCCGCTGAACTACCCCGCAGGCACGCCCGGCAGCGGCTACGTGGTGCTGGAGTCGAAGAAGTGCAAGGTGGCCGTGGTGAACCTGCAGGGCCGCACCTTCATGAACCAGCAGCTGGACAATCCTTTCCCCGCCATCCTCGCCTGCGTGGAAAAGCTGCGGGAGGAAACCCCGGTGATCTTCGTGGACTTCCACGCCGAGGCCACCAGCGAGAAAGTGGCCATGGGCTGGCATCTGGATGGCAAGGTGTCCGCCGTCGTCGGTACCCATACGCATGTGCCCACGGCTGACGAGCGCGTGCTGCCGAAGGGCACCGCCTTTCAAAGTGATGCCGGCATGTGCGGCCCGATGGACAGCGTGATCGGCAGCCAGATCGAGCCGGTGCTGGAGCGTTTTCACACCATGATGCCCACACGGTTTGGCGTGGGGCGTGGGGCCGTGCGGCTGAATGGTGCGCTGATCACGATTGATCCCGCCACGGGCAAGGCGCTGAGCATTGAGCGCGTGGCGCGCACGTGGCATGACTAGAGTGCAGCTTACGCGATGCCTTCGCGCCATGGCATAGGAACAGCCAGCTCTTGCCAGCCTGCGGTTGATGAACGAATAGTAGTTATGAACACCCTGGAGACTGACATCGAGATCGCCGCCGATGGCAGTGTGAAGCTGCTGTCGCCCCTGCCAGCCTGGCTGAAACCAGGGCGTATGCATGCGGTGATGATGCTGAAGGCCGTCCATGGCAAGCGACAACCGCCGACGGCGACACCGGAAATGCTCTTGAAACGGCGGGAGGCATACCAGGAGCTGCGTGAGATGGGCGGATTGAGCGACGTCATTCCTGATCCGGCGGTCTGGCAGCGCGAACTGAGGCAGGATCGAGTCATGCCCGGCAGGGAGTAAGCCATGGTGTGTGACAGCAATGTTCTCATCTACGCCGCCGAACCGGGCGATGTACTTTGCCTGCCTTTTGTGCAAAGGGCGGATGCTTTGATTGCGAGCGTGTCACGCATTGAAGTGCTGGGTTTCCCGCGCTTCGATTTATTGCCCCAAGAACGAAAGGACAGGCTGGAGGTGATCATTGCATCCTCGGTCGAAGTGCCGTTGGACGATGAGATTATCCGGCGCTCGATCCAATTGCGCAGGCAGAAGAAAATGAGTCTGGCAGATTCAATCATTGCCGCCACTGCGCTGGAGTACGACGTGCCGCTGGTCACTCGAAACGAGGCGGATTTCAAACACATCACTGAGCTGACGGTTATCAATCCATTTGCAGCACAGGCCTGATGGGAGCCTACTTGAGTTTGGCCAGCGCCTCCTCAGCGAGCTTGCGGGCTTTGAGCTGCTTGTACTTGGGGCTCGCGGCTTCAGTGAAATCGGCTTTTGCTTCGCTGGTGTTGCCGAGGGCCAGATGGGCGCGGCCGCGATTGTAGCGGATGTAGGAATCCTCGGGCGTGAGGGGAAGGGCGGCGTTGTAGGCATCGAGCGCTTCATCGGCACGGTCGAGTAGAAGAAGAGCATCTCCACGGCGGTTCAGGGTTTTGGCGGTGAAGGGTATCTTTTGGGCGTGATCGGGTGGCAGGCATTCGCGCAGAGCTTTGAGGAGGAGTTCGCAGGTGGCGGCGCTGGACTCGACGGCTGGAGATGACTGTGTGGCGTCTTTGAGATCGTCCTTCACGTGATCCAGCAGCACTTCGATGGGCTCGACGGCGTAGTCGCCGGGGCCTTTGGCCTGAGCCAGTTGTTGGAGACCTTCGAGGCACTCCGCTGCTTTGCCGGCCTTGGCCAGTTTCATGAGAGCAGTCAGGGTGGGCAAGGCGGGTGCGGGTGTTGGTGCCGGAGGCGCAGGTGGTGGTGTGGGTTCTGGCACGGGCAGTGCAGCAGGAGGCATGGCCGCAGGAGTGGGTGCGGCTGCGACAGCGGGCTGACCGGCGAGGTAGATGTCATCTCCCACGAGGCGGGAATATTCGGCGGGAATCTGTCCGCCATTGGAACGCTCCAGCACGCCAGCACGGGTGCGCTTGAAGACCTGCTCCACGGTGAGGCCGGGTGTGCGCAGGTGCTTGAGCAGTTCCTCGGTGTAGAGCCCATTGGTGCCATCGCCATCCAGCGCGGTTTGTCCGGCATCGGTGGCAAAGGCGATGAGCGATCCCGCAGGCGGTTTCATCTCACTGAGGCCGCCGGGGCTGATCGCATCGCGGGTGCGGCCGGTGCGTGCCACGGCGGTGGTGCGGCAGGCGTCGAGAATGACGAGGTTGCAACGAGCACCGGCGGTCTTCATGTCCGCCACGGCCTGCTCGACATTGAAGAGCTTGGTCTCCGCCAGCAGGCGCAGCGTCACATCATCGGCACCTTCGGGCGAGTAACCGGACTTCACTGGCAGCAGGTAGTTGGAGCCTGCTACAGAGATGCCATGGCCTGCATAGTAAAACAGGCCCACCTCAGCGCCGGTCAGCGTGGCGCGGAACTCCACCACGGCCTTCAGCAGCTGATCGCGGGTGACGTCGTGCTTTTCGATCACGGCAAATCCGAGATCGCGCAGGGTTTTGGCCACGGCTTTGGCGTCGTTGGCCGTGTTGCGCAGCGGGCCCACGGCGGCTTCGTATTTGGCATTGCCGATGACGAGGGCTGTGCGCTCGGCGGGCGTGGGCGCGGCAGCGGCGTGCGGGGAAAACAACGCCAGCAGCAGGCACAGGCAGCCGGTGTGGAATATGCGGGAGGGCATGGGTGCAGTCTGCAAACGACTGCGCGCTGGTCAACTCGATGAGCAGCTTAAGCAATTGGTTGAACTGTTTTGCGCAGCCCGCATCATCCGCCGATGATGCGCGCCCTTTCTGTCCTGATGCTGCTCCTCGCGGGCTGTGAGTCGATGTCGAAGATGAAGCAGGCTGCCGAGCCGCAGCTCATACCGGGAGATCCCACTGCGCCGTCGCAGGTGACGCCGGGCGAGGCGATGAAAATTGCGCAGGCGTTTACGGATCACCCCTGGAGGCCGTTTGCGCGCAACATCCTGCATGGGAAGGACAAGGCGGGTGTGCTCGTCAACACACCGGACGTGACCCATGAGCCGGGCCAAGACCGCAAAGGCTGGTGGGTGCCGGGAGAGGTGAACACAGGCATACCCTACAAGTGGGGCGGCTATGATGATCCGGCTTCTTTTGATCTGGCGATCGCCAATGGAAACGCGGGTGGCGATGTGTCGTCTCCGGAAAAACGTCGTGCTGACAATGCGGCTGTGAGCGCCCAGGCGGCGGGAGTGGACTGCTCGGGCTTTGTCTCGCGCTGCCTCAAGCTGCCGACTGCGCACGACACCAGCCAGCTGCCCGCCGTGTGCGCCGAGCTGCCCAGCGCGCAAGACCTGCAGCCGGGGGATGTGCTTAACATCCCGCACCGCCATGTGGTGCTCTGCGCGGGGTGGTTTGATCCGCAGCACACCTGGATCTACTACTATGAAACCGGTGGCGGCCCCGACTACTGGAAGCCCGGGCTGAAGCAGGCGCCGCTGGATGCGCTGCTGGCGCTAGGCTACAAGCCGATGCGATACAAGGGCATGGCATATGAGCAGGTGCCGAGCGGCAAGCAGCCGAAGGAAGTGCTGACACGCGCGGTCAAAGCGAAAGCGACGGTGGTGACGAACCCAACCGTGGGCGAGCCGTAACAGCGAGGATGTGGTTTGAAGAGTTGACGCCACCGCATGTCACGTGACAGCATGCGCGCCTTCCCGACCCACCATGGATTCCACACTCCAACCCTCCCGCACCCGCTACGGCGTGATCGTTTTCGCCGTGCTGCTCGGCATCATTCATTACATCGACCGGGTGTGCATTTCCAAGGGGCGGCCCTTCATCCAGCATGATCTGGGATTTGATGACACACAGATGGGCTATGTGTTTTCGGCATTCACCCTGGCGTATGCGCTGTTTGAGATTCCTGGCGGATGGCTCGGGGACAAGTGGGGGCCGCGGCGTGTGCTGCTGCGAGTGGTGATGTTTTGGAGCGTATTCACGGCAGCGACTGGCTACGCCTGGAATCTGGCGTCGATGACAGTGTGCCGGTTTTTGTTTGGTGCCGGCGAGGCGGGCGGGTTTCCAAACATCGCCAAGATGTTCAGCGTGTGGCTGCCGGAGCGTGAGCATGGTGTGGCGCAGGGCATCACCTGGATGGCGGCCCGCTGGGGCGGGGCCTTTACCCCGCTGCTGGTGGTATGGATTTTGGGCTTTGTGAGCTGGCGGAACACCTTCGTGCTCTTTGCGGGACTGGGGGTGGTCTGGGCGGTGTGTTTCTACCTATGGTTCCGTGACAATCCGAAGGACCACAAGGGAGTGAATGCGGCGGAATGCGCGCTGCTGGAGGAAGCCCAGAAAAACCTGAGTGGCGGGCACGCATCGATCCCGTGGAAGCGGCTGCTCACGACCAAGTCGGTGCTGCTGCTGTGGCTGTATTACTTCTGCATCAGCTACGTGTGGTACTTCTACATCACCTGGATGCCGAAATACATGGAGCTGGAACTGAAGATGGACATGAAGGACACATGGACTTCGATCCTGAACGGCCTGCCTCTGTTCCTGGGGGGCATCGGGTGTTTCATCGGAGGTGTCGTGGCACGGCGCATGGCGGCCAAATCCGGCAGCCTGAGCAAGGCGCGGCGCACGCTGGGGGTGATGGGCATGCTGGCCGCAGGCGGCATGATCGTGCTGGCCACGCTGATGAAAAATCCCGTGTATGCCATGCTGGCGCTGGGCTTCTCCGGTTTCTTCAATGACCTGTCCATGCCGGGCGCGTGGGGTGCCTGCATGGAGGTGGGTGGCAAGCTGGCGGGCTCTGTCTCCGGCAGCATGAACATGGTCGGCAACCTGGGTGGTGCGCTGGGCGGAGTGGCGGTGCCGTGGCTGATGAACCTCATGAATCAGAGCTGGGACAAGGTGCTGTATGTCGCAGCCTTCACGTACGTGATCGCAGCGGTGTGCTGGATGTTCATCGACAGCGATGACCGGCTCGAAGAGTAGTCGCCGGATCGTTTCGAGATCTACTTCTTCTGCGTGTCAGAGCTGGATGCGCCGCTCTTCATTTTCTTCAGCTCGTCTTCGATGCGCTTGCGGATTTTGTCGTCTGGCGTCTTGAGGGCGGCAGCGCGCTCGAGGTAGTCGAGGGCTTTGGGCTTGTCTCCGAGGGCCTGATGAGTGAGGCCGATGTGCTCCAGGATCTCCGCGTCCTCCGGTGACACGGGCTGCAGGAGGGTCTCGGCGCGTTGCAGCTCCTTGAGCGCTCCGGGATAGTTGCCCTTCTTGAAGTGGAACCAGCCGAGGCTGTCGATGTAGGCGGGCTGGTCGGGCATGAGCTCATTGGCCTTGGCGATGAGCTCTCCCGCCTTGTCGAGGTGTGTGCCCACATCCAGCCACATGTAGCCGAGGAAGTTCATGGTGTTGGCGGCGGCCTTGGCCTCCTCGCGTGGCGTGAGCGTGATGGATTTCTCCAGCATGCGGGAGGCATCCTCGTAGCGGGCCACGCGCTCGAGCGTGATGCCAAACTGGTAGTAGAAGAGGTGGTCAAGCAGTTCGCTCTGGCTGGCGCTGGCATGCTGCTCGGCCTCTGCAAAGTGCTGGATGGACGCGGCCCACTCCTCCCGTGCGCGGTGGGCGATGGCGAGCTGGTAATGGACGAGCGGCTGGTCGGGGAAGAGGCGCGAGGTGCGCTGCCCGACGCGGATCATGTCTTCAAACTTCTGCACCTGGTAGAGCTCCCAGCCGAGCTTGATGTAGTCGCCAAACTCTCCGCCTCCGGCCTGGATGGCGGCTTCAAGGTGGGGGATGGCTTTTTCCGGCTTCTTGAGCTTGTCATACTCTGTGGCCAGCAGGCGCTGCTGCTCGGCGTCATTCGGTGCCTGCTTGACGATCTGCTCCAGGGTGGCGAGCGCTTTTTCCTTCTGCTCCGCCGCGACGTAGAGGCGGTAGAGCAGCTTGCGGGCTTCGAGGTTCTGATGCTCGGAGGAGAGCTTTTCGCAGAGCTGGCGGGCGCGCTCGTTGTCGTTCGTCAGCAGGTACTGGCGCGCGACTTCGAGGGTGATCTGCTCGGCATCGGCCTTGCCGGCGGTTTTGAGCGCGTTTTCAAAGAAGGGCTCCACGCGCTGGCGGTACTCCTGGCTGTACTCCGCCTGTCCCAGCGGCCACACACGCTCTGCGGTGCGGCCTGTTGCCAGCCAGTAGTGGGGATCGCGGCTGTTTTGACTGGCCGCCTGGGTCATCACCTCGATGGCTTTGTCGCGCTCTTTGTGTGTGAGGTGCAGCAGGACTGCCGCTTCATAGACCTCGGCATGCTGGGGAAATTTGGTCAGGGCCTCGGCCATCGCCTTGGCGGGCACCTCGTCTTTTTCAAAGAGGTCCTCAGGCGGGTAGGTGCTGGCAAAGCGCACCAGATTCAGCAGCGGGGCGGGCGAGCGCGGGCTGGCCTGCACGGCATCCTGCAGGATTTTGAGGGCGGCAGGGCGGCCCTGAAACTGCATGGCGATGCCTGCAGTGTGGGAGGCGAGGTCCGGGTTTCCCGGATCGGCTTTAAATACGGCCAGATAATGCTCCAGCGCCTGACGCAGCTTTCCGGACGACTCAAACTGAAGCGCAGCGCTAAAATGCGCCAAGACGTCCGCCTGTGTGGCGACCGCTGGCGAAAGCTGCAGGTCAGATGCATCCGCCGCCCTGACTCCCAGGGACAGATCTGCCGCGGGTGCGGCACGGCCTGAATCCAGGGAGCTGAAGAGGGCGGCAAGAGCGAACAGCCAGCAGGGCCGCAGAGCCCTGCCGGTGAGGCGCCAATCAGGCATGACAAAGCCTCCTGCGTCCCGATGTGATCGAATCGCACTGCGGAGAGAAGCCATGCCGGAGAGGCTAGCGGTTACGACTTGTAGCGCAAACGCTTCTTGTGACGGTTCGCGCGCATGCGCTTCTTGCGCTTGTGCTTGTTGATCTTCGTTTTTCTCCGCTTTTTGAGCGATCCCATGTTTGTGTTCTCCTGTGTAGGTTGGCTTTGATCTAGTGGACGACTTTGTTCAGCGGGTATTCCACGATACCCTCGGCCCCCAGTGACTTCAGCCGCGGGATGATCACCCGCACGGTGGCTTCGTCAATGACCGTTTCCACGGCCACCCATTCCTGGCTGGCCAATGTGGAGACGGTGGGTGAGCGCTGCGAAGGCAGGCTCGCGACCACCTCCTGCAGCTTGCCTGCGGGCACGTTCATTTTGAGACCCACCTTGTGGCGGGCCTCGAGCGCACCTTTGAGCAGCAGCACGAGCGTCTCCATCTTCTGCCGTTTCCATTCATCACGGGCGGCGGGCCGGCTGGAGACAAATTGGGGGTAGCTTTCCATCAGCGTGTCCACGATGCGCAGCTTGTTCGCGCGCAGGGAGGAGCCGGTCTCGGTGATGTCCACGATGGCGTCCACCATCTCGGGCACCTTCACTTCGGTGGCTCCCCAGCTGAATTCCACCTCGGCTTCCACTCCATGGGAGGCGAGGTATTTTTTGGTCATCTCCACGGCTTCCGTGGCGATGCGCTTGCCCTGCAGATCCTTGACGGTCTTCACAGGGGAATCATTGGGCACCACGAGCACCCAGCGAGTGGGCCAGGAGGTGGCTTTGCTGTAACGCAGGTCGGTGATGACTTCGACATCGGCGCCGTTTTCCACGATCCAGTCGCGGCCGGTGATGCCGCAGTCCAGGAATCCATGATCCACATAGCGGCCGATTTCCTGGGCGCGCAGCAGGCGGAGTTCCAGCTCGGAATCATCCACGGAGGGGCGGTAGGAACGGGAGGAAACGACGATGTTGAACCCCGCACGCTTGAACAATTCAAGCGTCGGCTCCTGCAGGCTGCCTTTGGGCAGGCCAAGGCGTAGGATGTTCTTCGGTTCGGACATGTTTGGGGTAAGGGGGCGCGCATCCTAGTGGCATTTTCTCCGCTGGCGAGGGGAAATTTCAGGGCAATGCGGCCCGCCAGGCCAAAGCGGCCTTTTTCAGGCGTTCGGAGGTCGCTTTTTCGGTCTCGGCCAGGTTGGTGGTTTCGGCGGGGTCTTGGTGGAGGTCGTAGAGTTCTGGCTGAGTGCCGTCCGCATTGATGAGGAGTTTCCATCTGCCGTCACGGACGGCCACATTGGGGGATTTGGAGCCGGGCTCCTTGGGGTAGGGGAAGCCGCCTTTCACCTTGCCAGCCTCGCCGGGTTTGCGGCCGTATTCCCAGAAAAGAGGTTTTCCGCGGAGCATTGTTTTTCCTTCCCAAGCAGGGCTCATGCATTCTCCATCCAGGTCGGCATCTGGCGGACGCAGCCATAACAACGAGCAGAGGGTGGGCAGGAAGTCCACGCTGCTGATGACGGTGGTTTCATTCACCACGCCCGCAGGCACCACACCGGGCCAGCGTATGATGAGCGGTGTGCGAATGCCGCCTTCGTAGAGGCTCCACTTCATGCCGCGCAAGCCCTTGGTGCGGGTGTGGTCCAGAGTGGGCTCGGGGCCATTGTCGCCGCAGAGGATGATAAGAGTATTGGCTGGCAGGGCATCCATGAGGCGGCCGATCTGGCGGTCGGTCTCTGTCAGCACCTCGCGGTATTTCTCTGGCAGCGGGCGATCATCCTGACCCTCCACCGGGCGATAGGGGGTGTGTACGTCGTCGAGCCACAGATTCACGAAGCAGGGTTTGTCGGGGTGCTCACGGACAAACTTCAGCGTCTCGTCCACCATCCAGCGGGTGCGGTCATGGCGCTCCACTTGCTGGGGCTCGCGCTTGGTTTCCCAAGGTGTGGTCTTCAAGCCGAGGGCGGCGACGGGCTCCGGACTCTCGTAGGTGCCCAGGCCGAGGTCGTAGCCGTAGGCGGCAAATTTGGGAGCGTCTGTTACATCGCGGCCGCCGCCGAGATGCCATTTGCCGATGTGTGCTGTGGCGTAGCCTGCTTCATTGAGAATGCGAGGCAGGCTGGGGGCCTTCGGGTCGAGATAGTCCGCCTGCTCGCATTCACGGTTCCCCGCTCTGGTTTGCAGGTAGCTGGTGATGCGGTGCCGCGCTGGGAACTGCCCGGTGAGAATGCCACAGCGTGAGGCGGAGCAGATGGGGGATGCCACATAGAACTGGCGGAACTGCATGCCTCCCGCAGCCAGCCGGTCCATGTTTGGCGTGGGCACTTTTCCGCCAAAGCAGGAGGGATCTCCCCAGCCCATGTCATCCACCAAGATAAAAACGATGGTGGGTTTCGTGAAGACCTTGGCCGGACCCGGCAGCACAGCCAGAATGATGCAGAAAAGAAGAAAGCGCATTGGGCCCGTAAACGTGCGGCCGGAGAGGTTTCTGCGTCATTAAATCCGCCTCCACCTATCCAGGCCCCACCCCTGGGGGGTGCAAAACCCCATTGACGCCCCGGCTTTGGGGAATACTCTCCCCGCTTCCAAGACGCATCATCAAATCATGATTCGTCCATATAACCCACACGACCCACATCATGTCCCGTAGCTACATTTTCTCGTCCGAGTCCGTCGGCGAAGGCCATCCTGACAAAGTTTGCGATACCATCTCTGACGCCATTCTCGACGCCTGCCTTGCGATCGACCCGAAGAGCCGTGTCGCCTGCGAAACCTTTGCCAAGAGCAACGTCGTCGTCGTCGGTGGTGAAATCACCATCCCGAAGCTTCAGAACAAAAAGCTCGGCACCACCAAGCCCATCGATGAAGTGATCAACGTCGGCAAGGTCATTCGTGACGCTGTGCGTGGCATCGGCTACGTGAATGACGATGACGTCTTCCACGCCGACAAGCTTTTCATCAACAACTACCTCACCATCCAGAGCCCCGACATCGCCCAGGGCGTGGACGCCGCTGAAGCCGAAGGCAAGAAGACCGCCGAACAGGGCGCTGGCGACCAGGGCATCATGTTTGGCTTTGCCTGCGATGACACGCCTGAGCTCATGCCTGCTCCCATCATGTACGCCCACCGCCTGGGCCGTGAGCTGACCCGCATCCGCAAGGCTGGCAAGCTGGCCAAGTGGCTGCGCCCTGATGCCAAGAGCCAGGTCTCCGTGGAATACGTGGACGGCAAGCCCACCCGCATCGTGAACGTCGTGATCTCCACCCAGCACGCCGCTGACGTGAGCCACGCCGAGATCGAGAAGTTCTGCATCGAGCAGGTGATCAAGAAGGTGCTGCCGAAGGAAATGCTGACCAAGGACACCGAGTATCTCATCAACCCGACCGGCAAGTTCGTCGTGGGCGGACCTCAGGGCGACAGCGGTCTGACCGGCCGCAAGATCATCGTGGACAGTTACGGCGGCATGGGCCGTCACGGTGGTGGCGCCTTCTCCGGCAAGGACCCCTCCAAAGTGGACCGCAGCGCCGCCTACATGGGCCGCTGGGTGGCCAAGAACGTGGTGGCCTCCGGCCTCGCCACGCGCTGCGAAGTGCAGTTTGCCTACGCCATCGGCCATCCCGAGCCTGTGAGCGTGCACATCGACACCTTTGGCACCGGAACCATCAGCGACGACAAGATCCTTGCCGCCGTGCTGAAGGTCTTCTCCTTCAAGCCTGCTGACATCGTCAAGCAGCTCAACCTCCTGCGCCCGATCTACTCCAAGAGCACCAACTACGGTCACTTTGGCAAGATCGACGACGCCGACCTCACCTGGGAGCTGACCAACAAGGCCGAAGCCCTCAAGAAGGCTGCCAAGTAAGTCAGACAAGCTGCATTTCAGCCGGCTCTGTTAGGCCGCTGACTCAGCTTGAATAAAGATCAAGCCGCGCAGGGAAACCTGCGCGGTTTTTTGTTGTCAGCTGCCGTGATTCCATTCGTTAGTCATTCAACCTCCACACCTGCCTGAGCCATGTCTGAAATGCGTTTCAACCCCATCACGCTCGACTGGGTCGTGATGGCACCGGACCGGGCGCTGCGTCCGGATGATTTTCATGGAGACCCGGCGAAGTCCGCAACGCGGCCTGTGCACAGAGCCGACTGCCCTTTCTGCACCGGCAATGAAGCGATGACGCCGGAGGAGACGGCGCGCATCTCCGCAGCGGATGGCGCGTGGCTGGTGCGCGCCTTTCCCAACAAGTTTTCGGTCTTTGATCCGGGCTGCGAGCCGCAGCGGAAGAAAAACGGCACTTTCAGATCCATGGCCGCCGCAGGAGTGCACGAGGTGGTGGTGGAGCATCCGAGGCATGACCTGGACCTCTGCGACATGGAGCCCGGGCACCTGGCGCTTATTTTGCGCATGTACCGGGAGCGCTACCAGGCGCTGCGCCATCATCCGCTGGCGGAGAGCATCGTCATTTTCAAAAATCAGGGCAGGCGTGCGGGCAGCTCGCTGGAGCATTCGCACTCGCAGATCACCGCAGCGCCGGTGCTATCCTCCCAGGTGATCATGCGGCTGCAGGAGGCGCGGCGATTTCATGAGCTGGAAGGCGGCTGCCTGTACTGCGCCGTGCTGCATGACGAGCTGCTGGCCGAGGCGCGCATCATCGAGGAGGGAAAGGCGTTTGTGGCCTTCATGCCGTATGCGGCGCTCTCGCCGTACCACACATGGATTTTCCCGCGCAAGCACCAGTCTTCGTATGATGAGATCAGCGACGAGGACATTGATGAACTGGCGGGTGTGCTCAGCCGCCTGCTGCGCAGACTGAGGGCGGCAGCGGGTGCGCCGGACTACAACATCACCCTGCGCTCCGCGCCCGTGGGGGAGATGCAGTCCGGCTGCTTTCACTGGTACATCAGCGTCATCTCACGCATCTCGCAGCTGGCGGGATTTGAGCTCGGCAGCGGCACGTACATCAACAGCATGCGGCCGGAGCGCTGCGCGGAGCAGGTGCGCGGCATCGTGCTCTAACGAGGCACCAGCCAGGTGCGCGCCAGGCGGTCGTGCAATCCGCGCCCACGTGTGGCGATGACGGCGAAGGCAAGAACCGCAAACAGCACCAGCATGAAGCTCAGCCCGATACCCTGCACCAGGTTTTGAACACCGGCCTTTTGCATGAACCGCGTGAGCAGCATGAGCACGAAAGGTGTGAGCAGGATGGGGGACCAGGCGATGAGGCTGCGCCACAGCATACGCAGGCGTGAGGCGTCCGTGCCATCCTCCCTGACCACCGCGATGCCGAGCACGCGCATCATCAAACCGCCGCGAAAGACCACGGCGCAGAACACGCTCAGGAGGGCGGTGAGCAGAAGATAGACGGACAACACGGAGGCGGTGACGAAGTCCACGCTGTGCAGCTTGCCTGCCATGCCGATCTCTTTGGCGCGCTGAGCGACACGGGTGGACAGCAGCGGCTGCAGCAGCGCCCGGGCCTTTTGCACCTCTTCCGCCGTGGGCTGCGGATGGTCCTTCACCATTTTCTCCACGGCTGCACGCACCGGCGGCTGAAGGATGGTGCGCCCGAGGGGCGAGTCCCACTGGCTGGGATCTCGCACGATGGGGCCGTAAGTGCCGGCAATGTAGATCTCCATGGCGGTGCGTGCTTCAGAGACGGGTATGTTTTCCAGCCCCGGCTGCTTCACATCTTTGAGCATTTCCTGGTAGGATCCCATACAGCCGTGGATGGCGGAGAAGGCGGGATTTTTTGCCGCCCAGCTCTCATAGTAGGACATGCCCATGGCCATGAAGGCGCTGAGAAACAGGGAAGGCAGCAGGGTGCCGAAGAACAGAGCAAACCGCCGCCAGCGCGAAACCTCTGCCGGCTGCTGCGTCAGAGCCTGGAGCTGCATGGCCGGGGTGTGCAGGTCAGGTGCGCCTGCCAGCCCCTTCAGGAACCGGCGTGCCTGCAGAGGCAGCGGCGCATGGACATCGCGCCCGGACGTCTCCCGCACCGGGAGTGCGTGGCCTTCGAGTGCGGAGGTGGCGACCTGATGCAGAAAAGCCTGCGGTGTGGCAGCGGCCTCCCTGGTGCTGGTGCTGCCAGGCGCCGGGAAGTCCAGAAGCTTGGCGCGGCCTTCTGCGGTGATCCACACGCGGTCCAGCGTGAGAGCCTGTGGAAGCGAGGCTGTCTTGCCTGCGGCGTCCAGCTCGGCGGCGAGGTCGTGCAGCCAGTGCCGCACCTCGCGCCAGGATGGGTGCTGGCTGATAAGATGGGTCAGAGATGTGCCGTGGGCGGCTTCATAGGCGTCCCAGGCTTCATGCCCGGTGCGCTCTCCCTGCAGCCAGCGCAGGCGGCCGGGGCGTGAGATGTTGCGCAGGGCGGGGGACACCGGCGGTGCTCCGGGGGGCATCTGATGAATCCAGACCTGACGCAGCAGGCGGGTGTCATAGCCCAGCATCACTCTGCGGCCGCCTGCGTCACAAAGAGTGGAGATGATGTGAAACGGGCCGACTTTGAGCATGCCATCCGTGCTGGTGACGGGAGGCTCGGTTTGTGTCACGACCACGCGCGGCTGAAACGCGGCCTTCTGGATGACCCGCGTGCCGGTCCACAAATCATGCAGGCCCGCGAAACCGTTTTTCCGACGCGCAGTGGCGAACAAAAAGAGGAAGAACAGGATTTGCACGAACAGCCACACGTAGTTCCAGATGGTGACCTGAGAGATGTCTGGAATCTGGTAACGGAAGAGCTCGACAATCATGAGCGCCTGCATCAGCAACGAACGCAGCAGGGCGCGTGGAATGCCGGGCGCGCTGCGGTTCAGCGTGGCGACGCGCAGGCCCACCAGCGCCTTGCCGACGGAGGCTCCCCAGAGGCCCTCTGTAATGCCGAAATAGAGGTGCCGCAGCACAAACAGCCCCACCATGAGCCAGTAGAACTCTCTGGAACGAAGGAGCTCGGGATTCAGGAGATCCATGGGCGAGCTGACCAGGAAGAGCGGGGCCATGAAGTTCGCTGCGGAGAGGATGAAGTGATCGATCACCGCTGCTGCAAAGCGCAGCCCCAGCGTGGCCGGTGTCGGGGCCACGGAAGCAAACGCCTGCAGGGACTGCCGGAGCTCGGCGTAGCTGCCGTAGCGCTCGGTGGGCTGCTTGTTCAGACAGCGCAGCACGATGCGCGCGAGCCCCTGGGGGATGTCCGCACGGAACTGCAGGGGAGAAGGCGCGGGTTTCTCCAGAGAGTTTGCCAGCAGCTGCACCATGTTTTTTCCTTCGAAGGGCGTGCGCCCGGTCAGCAGATAAAACAGCGTGACGCCCACCGAGTACATGTCCGAGCGCACATTCAGCTCCTCGCCGCGCAGCTGCTCCGGGGAGCAGAAAGCCGGGGTGCCGAGAAAAGTGCCCTCCATCGTGTGCATCGACTCCCCGCAGCCTGCGGTGGAGATGGAGAGGCCAAAGTCGCCGATCTTCACCGTGCCGTCTGTGTCCTCAAAGCAGTTCGCGGGTTTGATGTCCCGGTGCAAAATGCCCACGCTATGCGCTGCCTCCAGGCCGGCGATGATCTGCAGCACGGCATCCACCGCCGCACCCACGGGCAGCGGGCCTCCGCGCTCAATACGGTCCTGCAGCGTGCCGCCTGCAATGAGCTCCATGGCGATGACCGGCGTGCCGTCGATCTCCTCCGTGCCAAAGACGTACACGCTGTTGGGATGATTGATCGATGCGGCCAGACGCCCCTCGCGCAGAAAGCGTGCGCGTGCGTCTGAGGAGTCGAGCTGATGGCTCAGCACCTTGAGCGCGACGCGGCGTCCGCTTTCCAGATGCTCCGCCGCATACACAGCGCCCATGCCGCCACGGCCCAGCTCGCGCTCGATGCGGTAGCCGCCGTACACTTCGCCTGAACGCGGCAGCGCGTGGGGCTTTGACTGCGTCATGATCAGAGTCGCATCGGGGTCTGATGGAGACGGCAGAGCGCCGCTCATCAGGCACGCGGGGCACAGGGAGGCAGGGGCATCGGCAGGCAGCTGGGTGCCGCAGCGGGGACAGGTTTGGGCTGGAGTCATGACGTGTGTGGCTGGAGGTTCACTGACTTCCTGAAAGCTCCGGCCCGGAGGGTTACAAAAAACTTCAGCTTCTCAGCACCGCCACCAGGTGCCTCATCTCTTCATCGATCTCCGCCGGTGAATCCACCGTCTGCGCGATCTCCGCGCGCAGCACCTCCCGGTAGCTGTGCCGCAGGCGATGGATGGCCACCTTGAGCGCGCCCTCGCTCATGCCGAGCTGCCGTGCGGTCTGGGTGCGGTCGGGCTCGGCGCCGCTCAGTGAGCCCTTGAGCGCCTCAAAGGTCTCTGCATCTCCCTTCGCAGTGAATTCGGCGCGCAGTTTGTCCATGGCCCGGGTCAGCAGCTCCATGGCCCAGCGGCGGTCGTAGAGCGTGTCGGCATCGGCCTGCTCCGCGGGCTCCAGGGCGTAGCGTGCCTCAGCATCCAGTGCGTCCCATTCCAGCGGCTTTTGTCCGCCGCCACGTTTCTGGGTCTGGCGGCGGTTCCAGTCGTTGGCCAGAAAGTTTTTGAGCGCGCCCAGCAGGTAGGAGCGGAACTTTCCGCGCGCAGGATCGGCGGCGGTGTTTGTCTCCAGCAGCGAGAGAAAAAACGCCTGAGTCAGATCCTGGGCATCGTGCGGCGGGTGGCCGCGTCTGCGCACAAAGGCGTAAAGCGGATACCAGTAGTCCTGGCAGAGCGCGGACATGGCGCGGTGGGCACGGGTGGCATCCCCGCCCTGCTGGGCATCCAGCACGAGGCTCCAGCGCGTGGTGTGAAACTCGCGCGCGCCCGGGGCGATGGAGTCATTCATACCACCACATAGCACCCCGGAAGCTCCCTGCACAAGCTGTTCACCTGGCATTCGACATTTTTTTGAATCCAGAAGAAGGGCGCAAGCGCATAAGGAGGCGTGAAATCCGCAGACCCAGCGCACTCACCTCAAAGACACAGCTTAGCCTGGCACATCATCGTGATGCTCAGGCAGTGGTTTGACTCCGACTACCGGCCGCCGGGCTGGCAGGGGGATGACAAGCTGACGGACGGCATTGACTGGCGGCGCTGCATTCCCTTCATCGTGCTGCACCTGGGCTGCCTCTCGGTGCTTTGGGTGGGCTTCAGCTGGGCGGCGCTGGTGGCTGCGCTGCTGCTGTATGGGGTGCGCATGTTTGCCATCACGGCCTTTTATCACCGCTACTTTTCTCACCGGAGCTACCGCACCTCTCGCGTGATGCAGTTTATCTTTGCCGTGCTGGGAAACACCTCCTGCCAGCGTGGCGCGCTGTGGTGGGCCTCAGTGCACCGGCACCACCACCAGCACTCGGACGAGACGCCGGATGTGCACTCTCCGCGGATGCGCGGCTTTCTGTGGTCCCACATCGGCTGGCTGACGAGCCCCAAAAACTTTCCCACGGATTACAGCCGCATCCGCGATCTGGAGAAATTTCCCGAGCTGGTGTTTCTCAACCGTCACGATCAGCTGGTGCCGCTGCTGTATGCTGCTCTGCTCTGGTATGCAGGTGCCTGGATGGAGAAGCATGTGCCGGGTCTGGGAACCAACGGGCCGCAGATGCTGGTGTGGGGATTTTTCATCAGCACGGTGCTGCTGCTGCATGCCACGTTTTTCATCAACTCGCTCGCCCACGTGTTTGGCTCCCGGCGCTTCAAGACGGAGGACGACAGCCGAAACAGCCTGCTGCTGGCGCTGCTGACCCTGGGGGAGGGCTGGCACAACAATCATCACCGCTATGCGGGATCCGCACGTCAGGGCTTCTTCTGGTGGGAGATCGACATCTCCTACTATGTGCTTAAGCTGCTGTCCTGGACCGGGCTGATCTGGGACCTCAAGGTGGTGCCTGCCAGCGTGTACCGTGAGGCGCAGCAGCTCAAACTATCTGCCGGGAGGAACCCAGCATGAGCCGCCCGCGTCTTGCCATTGTCGGCACCGGTGTCGCAGGCCTGGGCTGCGCGCATTTTCTGCACCCGCATTTTGATCTGACGATCTTTGAGCAGAATGACTACGCGGGCGGCCATACCAACACGGTGACGGTGCGTGAAGACGGCCGGGAGCTGCCGGTGGATACTGGGTTCATGGTCTTCAACCACGTGACGTATCCCCTGCTGACACGCCTTTTCAGGGAGCTGGATGTGGCCACGAAGCCGACCTCCATGTCCTTCAGCGTCTCGCATCTGCCGAGCGGCATCGAATACAATGGCACCTCGCTGAATCACCTCTTTGGTCAGCGGCGCAATCTGATCAGCCCGCGCTTCTGGCGCTTCATGCTGCAGATCAACCGCTTCAATGCCGAGGCGGTGGCCGCGCTGGACGATGCACGGTATGCACGCATGACGTTGCGCGAGTATGTGGAGGCACGGGGCTACGGCTCCGATTTCCTCAACATCTACATCATCCCCATGAGCTCTGCGGTGTGGTCCACGCCGCCGGAGCTGATGCTGGAATTTCCCGCGCTCACGCTGATCCGCTTCTGGCACAATCACGGCTTCCTCGGCCTGCACACGCAGCACCCCTGGTGGACGGTGACGGATGGCGCGCGCTCGTATGTGAAAAAGCTCACCGTGCCCTTCCGTGACCGCATTCGCCTCGGATCTCCGGTGGTGCGTGTGGAGCGGGGCGCCGATGGCTTGAAGGTTTACCCACGCGATGGGACCGCAGAGACCTTTGACAAAGTCGTCTTTGCCAGCCATGCCGACCAGACCCTGCGCATGCTGGCGCAGCCGACCGAGCGCGAGAGCGCACTGCTCGGCTGCTTCAAATACCAGCCCAACATCGCCACTCTGCACACGGATGAGAGCTTCATGCCGCGCACCAAGAAATGCTGGGCCTCGTGGAACTACCGCATCCGTGAAGGTGCGGGCGGCGGCATCGAACCGAGTACGCATTACTGGATGAACAGCCTGCAGGGTGTGTCTGACAAAACGAACTACTTTGTGGCCATCAATGCGGCGGATGAGATAGCGCCGGACAAGGTGCTCAAGCGCATCAACTACGAGCACCCGCTCTTCGATCTGGCCGCCATCGACGCGCAGAGGCAGCTTCCCGAACTGAACCGCATCTCGCCGGACCAAAGCACCTACTTCTGCGGCAGCTACTTCCGCTACGGCTTCCACGAGGACGCCTTTGGCTCGGCGGTGGCCCTGTGTCGCGATCTTCTCGGAAGGGAACCCTGGTGATGCCTGACTCATCCGCCATCTACGAATGCAAGGTCATGCACCACCGGCTGCAGCCCAAGGTGCACCGGTTCAGCTACCATGTTTTTTACCTCTGGCTGGATCTCGATGAGATCGACAGCCTCTCCAGCAGGCTACGCTTCTTCAGCCGCAACCGGTTCAACCTCTTCTCGTTTTATGACTGCGATCATCTCGATCTCGGCGCACAGGGTGTGAAGGCCAACATCCTGCGCTACCTGGCGGAGAACGAGGTGGACACCACGCGCATCGCCAGCATCCGGCTGCTCACGTTTCCGCGAGTGCTGGGCTACATCTTCAATCCGGTGTGCTTCTACTACGCCTATGATGCCGCTGGAAATCCAGTGTGCGCCGTGGCGGAGGTGACCAACACCTTTCACGAGCAGAAGCCCTACATTCTTAAGACGGTCGAAGATGCGCAGCGCTTCCGCCTCATCACGCCCAAGCACTTTTATGTGTCCCCCTTTTTCGTGCTCGACCTGAGCTTTGATTTCAAGCTGCGGCTCCCGGATGAAAAGCTGGAGATCCACATCGACGACCGGCTGGAGAACGAGCGCGTGCTTCTCACTGCCCTGACCGGTGCACGCAGGCCGCTTACCAATCCCGCGCTGCTGCTGTGCGCGGCGAAGTATCCGCTGCTGACCCTGCGCGTCATCTTTCTCATTCACTGGCATGCGCTGCTGCTGTGGCTCAAGCGCATTCCCTGGCATCGGAAAGCGGCCAATGCCGATCTGCAGCTCGGAGTGCTGCGGCCTCATGCATCCATTTCACCCGGAAAATCATGAACGACACCATCACCTGCGACCCTCCCCTCCTGGTATCCAATGCGGCGGCAGCCAAGCCAGGCTTCTACGAGCGGCTCTTCATGCTTTCGCTCAAGCCCTTTGTGCATGGCGGCATGCGACTGGTGCATCCCGATGGCCGGACTCAGACGCTGGGAGCGCCCGGCGCACCCATCACGGCGGAGATTCGCATCCGCAGACGTGAATTTTTCAAGCACTGCGTGCTGTTTGGCAATGTGGGCTTTGGTGAAGCCTACGTCGAGGGGTATTGGGACACGGATGACATCGCGGCGGTGATCGAGTGGTTCATCCTCAATCTCTCACAGACCCAGGGCGGAAGCTCCTCCTCCAGCAAGGTGGCGTTTGTGAACCTGCTCAATGTCGTGAACCGCGTGCATCATCTGCTGCGGCCCAACAGCGTGGCCACCAGCCGGCGCAACATCTCCGAGCACTATGATCTAGGGAATGAATTCTACTCCCTCTGGCTGGATGAGACGATGACATACTCCGCCGCTCGCTTTGAGTATCCGGGCCAGCCGCTGGCGGAGGCACAGCACTCCAAGTATGAGGCGCTGTGCCAGAAGCTGCAGCTCAAGCCGGGAGACCACGTGCTGGAAATCGGCTGCGGCTGGGGCGGCTTCTCCTGCCATGCGGCCAAGCATCATGGATGCCGCGTCACAGCGGTGACGATCTCTCAAGAACAGCACAAATATGCCACCGAGCGCGTCGCACGCGAAGGGCTGGCAGACCGGGTGGAAATCCGCCTGCAGGACTACCGCCATATCACAGGCCAGTTCGACAAGATCGCCTCCATCGAAATGCTGGAGGCTGTGGGTGACAAATATCTGGAGACTTACTTTGCCAAGTGCGCCGAGGTTTTGAAACCTGAGGGGCTGCTGGCCTTTCAGATGATCACCGTGGCCGACTGCCAGCACAAGGACCTGCGCAAAGGCGTGGACTGGATTCAAAAACACATCTTCCCCGGCTCGCTGCTGCTGAGCGTGGGGCGTGTGAATGAGGCCATCAACCGCACGAGCGAGATGTTCATGCACGGCCTGGAAGATCTGGGCGCCTCGTATGCAAAGACGCTGCGCCTGTGGTTTGAGCGCTTCAATGCCAAGGCCGCCGAGGTCAAGGCACTGGGCTTTGATGAGCGCTTCATGCGCAAGTGGAACTACTACCTGCGGTACTGCGAGGCCGCCTTTGCCACGCGGAACATCAGCGTGGTGCAGGCCGTCTATACCCGCCCCAACAACGCCACCCTTCACCGCGCTTTCTAAAAGATCATGATCTGGTCTCTCCGCGTGTTTTTCATCATCGTTCTGGTGTCCATGCTCGGAGTCACGAGCTGGGCCTCAGCGCAGTGTGCGCTGTGGGACCTGCCCGGTACTGTAGGAGGGCACCCGTGGTTCATCGCCACGTTGTTCGACACCTACTGGGCCTTTCTCACCTTCTACTGCTGGCTGGCGTATAAAGAGCGCGGCTGGCTCGCGCGCCTCGGCTGGCTGGTTGGCGTTCTCCTTCTCGGAAACATCGCCATGGCCGTTTACATGCTCATCCAGCTCTTCCGTGTGCCCGCCACGGCGCGCATGGAGGACATCCTCCTGCGCAAGGCATGAATGCCCCCGTCCAGCATGAATCTCTCTGGCACCGCTGGGTGGTGCAGCCGGTGGTGGCGCAGCTGCAGCAAGGGACGACACCGCCCAAGATCGCGCAGGCCATCGCGTTTGGAGTGACGGCAGGGGTGTTTCCACTGCTGGGCACCACGACGGTGCTCGGGCTGGCGCTGGGCGTCTGGCTGAAGCTCAACCAGCCGGTGCTCCAGGTGTTTCTTCAATTGGTGTATCCGGTGCAGCTGGCCACCATTTTGCTCTTCATGCGCGCTGGTGAGTCGTTGTTTGGCGCTGAACATGTGCCGCTCTCCATCTCCATGATGACGGAGCGCTTCTTTGCCGATCCGATGCAGTTTCTGGCCGAGTTTGGCATGATCGGCCTCTACGGCGTGGTGGTGTGGCTGCTGCTGGCGCCGCTGCTCATTGCCGCAGTCTATTTCATCAGCAGGCCCTTCGTGGAGAAACTGCACAAACACATCCGCTTTCCCCATCATGATGCATGACTTTTGGTATCTGACCGCCGTTGGCACGGCTGTGGCCGTGGGCCTTTTCACCCTGACCTGGCTGCTGAGCCTGAAGCTGGACAACTTCAGCTTTGTGGACGTGACGTGGTCCTACGCGCTCGCTGTGGTTGCGCCGCTCTATGCGTGGCTGGCCGGTGGCGGGTGGACGCAGCGCAAGATCATCGCCGTGACGATGGCGGTGGTGTGGAGCGTGCGGCTTGGGACCTATCTTTTCTTTCGCGTCAAACGCCACCACCCGCATGAGGACGTGCGCTATGCGGTGCTGCGGGAAAAATGGCGCGATGCCCTGGCGCGCAATTTCTTCTTTTTCTTCCAGGCGCAGGCGGTGCTCATCGTGCTGCTGGCAGTGCCTGTGCTGCTGGCATGCCTGAACCCAGCGCCTCAGCTTAACGCCATTGAAATCGCCGGCGCGCTGCTGTGGCTGACTGGCATCTGCGGCGAGGCGCTGAGCGATGCGCAGATGCAGCGCTTCAAGGCGGACCCCGCCTGCAAGGGCAAGGTCTGCCAGGTGGGGCTGTGGCGTTACTCGCGGCATCCGAATTACTTTTTTGAATCGGTGGTTTGGTGGGGCTTCTGGCTGTTTGCCTGCGGCTCGCCGTCGGGCTGGGTCACGCTCTATGCGCCGCTGCTCATGCTCCACTTTCTGCTGCGCGTCACAGGCATCCCGCTCACGGAAGAGTGCGCGGTGAAGAGCAAGGGGGACGCCTACCGCGAATACCAGCGCACCACGAGCGCCTTTGTGCCGTGGCCGCCAAAAAGCTGAATCCATTTTCCATCACCGGCCGCATAACCCTCCACACGCATGAGCACCATCAACGCCATCCTCGCCAGGAACATCCTCCCAGATCCCATGATCCGCCTTGGCATCCGCCAGCGGCTGGCGGAGACGCTGCGGGAAAACAAGCAGCCCACCGCCGAGGCCCAGCGTGCCGCGCTCATGCGCTACGTGCAGGATCTCAAGCAGATGCCCGTGGCCATTGCCACGGATGAGGCCAATGAACAGCACTACGAAGTGCCCACGCGCTTCTACCAGCTCGTGCTGGGCAAGCATCTCAAGTACAGCTCCGGCTACTGGCCGGATGAAAACACGACCTTTGATGAATCCGAGGCCGCGATGCTGAAGCTGACCTGCGAGCGCGCGGAGCTGCAGGACGGCCAGCGCATCCTGGAGCTGGGCTGCGGCTGGGGATCGCTCTCGCTGTGGATGGCGGAGCATTACCCGAACGCGCAGATCACCAGCGTTTCCAATTCGCGCACGCAGAAGCTCTTCATCGACGCCGAGGCGGAGAAGCGTGGGCTGAAAAACCTCACCATCATCACCGCCAACATGGTTCACTTCCAGGGCGTGGGAGACGGCATTTTTGACCGCTGCGTCTCGGTGGAGATGTTTGAGCACATGAAAAACTACCAGGAGCTGCTGCGCCGTGTCTCCACCTGGCTCAAGCCGAAAGGAAAGCTCTTCGTGCACATCTTCACGCACCGCGAGTACGCCTACCACTACGAGGTGCGCAGCGATGACGACTGGATGGCCAAGTACTTCTTCACCGGCGGCCAGATGCCCAGTGATGACCTGCTGCTCTATTTCCAGGACGACCTGAAAATCGAGGACCACTGGTGCGTCAGCGGTCAGCATTATTCGAAGACGAGCGAGGCCTGGCTGGCCAACATGGATGCTCACAAGGCAGAGATCCTGCCTCTGTTTGCCGAGACCTACGGCAGAGACCAGGTGACGAAGTGGTGGGTGTGGTGGCGTCTGTTCTTCCTTGCCTGCGCCGAGCTGTGGGGGTATCGCGGCGGAGAGGAATGGATCGTTTCACACTATCGTTTCATCAAACCATGAAAGCCATTCTGACAGCGGCGGTCCTGCTGCTGGCAGGGCCTGTGTGGGCAAACTTCGCCGAGATGGTGAAGCAGGGAGATGCGTATGATGCGCAGTACAAGCCGGAGGCTGCACTGCAGTATTACCTCCCTGCCGAAAAGCTGAACCCAAACGATGCCGCGCTGCTGGTCAAGATCGCGCGCCAGTACATCTATCTCATGATCGGGTTGCCTGACAAGGCCGCGCGGCTCAAGTCAGGACGCACCGGGCTGGCCTATGCCGAGCGTGCCGTCAAGATCGCTCCCAACGAATCAGACCCGCACCTCGCGGTTGCCATCTGCCTGGGCAAGATCACACAGCTCGTGAGCAATCGCGAGGGCGTGGAGGCCTCCTTCAAGATCAAGACGGCGGCGGAAACGGCGATCAAGCTCAACCCCAAAAGCGACTACGCCTGGCATGTTCTCGGGCGCTGGCATCAGGAGCTGGCGGAGATCGGCGGCCTGACGCGTGCGGTGGCCTACATCGTGTATGGCGGGCTGCCGAGCGCCTCGTATGATGAATCCGTGCGGTGTTTCCAAAAAGCCATCGCGCTGAATCCCAAGCGCCTTATTCACTACGTTGAGCTCGGCCGCACTTATGCCTTCATGGGCCGCAAGGAGGAGGCAAGGAAGCTGATTCAGCAAGGTCTGGCCATGCCGAGCAGCGAGATGGACGACAAGGAGACCAAGGAGCGCGGGCAGAAGACGTTGGCAGAGCTGTAGGAAAGAAAGCTCACGGCGGCTATTTGTGTGCGTGGGCCTCCCCCTCCACCTCCGGCAGAAACACCGTCAGCAGGCCAAGCAGCGGCAGGAAAGCGCAGGCGTGGAAGACGAAGTCGATGCCACGCATGTCGGCCACCTTTCCCAGCACGGCGGAGCCGATGCCCGCGATGCCGAAGGCCAGGCCAAAGAACAAGCCCGCGATCATGCCCACCTTTCCGGGCATCAGCTCCTGCGCATACACCAGGATGGCGGAGAAGGCGGATGCCAGGATGAGGCCGATGATGACCGTCAGCACCGCCGTGAGCCACAGCCCTGCATGCGGCAGCCACAGGGAGAACGGAGCGGCGCCCAGGATGGAGAACCAGATGACGCGCTTGCGCCCGATGCGGTCGCCCACCGGCCCGCCCACGATGGTGCCCACGGCCACGGCAAAGAGGAACAGGAAGAGGTAATACTGCGAGGTCTGCACCGAGACGTGGAAGCGGTCGATCAGGTAGAAGGTGTAGTAGTTGCTCAGGCTCACGAGGTACACGTATTTGGAAAAGATCAGCACCACCAGGATGGCCATGGCAAAGGCCACGCGGCCGGAGGATGGATGCGGACGCAAGGCGGCCGATGAGCGTGCGGGCTTGCGCTGGATGCGGTGCAGATTCCGCGCCTGCCACAGGCCGATCTGCCACAGCACGGCCACACCCAGCAGCGCGATGACGGAAAACCACGACAGGGCTGCCTGCCCATGCGGCACGATGAACCACGCCGCCAGCAGCGGGCCGATGGATGAGCCCGCATTTCCACCCACCTGAAACAGCGACTGTGCCAGTCCGCGTCTCCGCCCCGCCGCCATGTGGGCGATGCGCGAGGCCTCCGGATGGAAGATGGCCGAGCCTGATCCCACCAGCGCGGATGAGACGAGGATGGCGGGAAAGCTCTGTGCACGGGAGAGCGCCAGCAGACCTGTCAGCGTCAGCCCCATGCCCACTGGCAGGGAGAATGGCAGCGGGCGCTTGTCTGTGATGTAGCCCACCAGCGGCTGCAGCAGCGAGGCTGTGACTTGGAAGGTCAGTGTGATGAGCCCGAGCTGTGTGAAGGTGAGGCCATACGAGTCCTTCAGCACCGGGTAGATGGCGGGCAGCAGGGCCTGAATGGTGTCATTCAGCATGTGGGAAAAGCTGATGGCAAACAGCAGGGCAAAGACGGTCTGCCCCGGGTCCGCTGCCGCAGGGGTGACCGCATGAGGTGGTTGGTCCTCGATCATGGTCTCGTTCATAAGGACCGTGACTCTTCGAGTGGAGGCGCTCGGGGACAATGCCGGCCTCTGGTGCTAGGCGGACTCTGGCTGGTATTTTTCTCGGATTGCCTCACGGAACTCCACCGGAGTCTGCCCCTCATGCCGGCGGAAAAAGCGCGTGAAGTAGGACGGGTCCTGAAAGCCCGTCTGATAGCCGATCTCTGAGACGCTGAGGTCCGAGTGCAGCAGCAGGCGCTTGGCATCCAGCAGGCGGCGCAGGCGTATTAGCTCCCCGGCGGCGTGGCCGGTTTCCTCACGGATCACATCGTTGAGATGATTCACGGTGATGCCCAGCTCCTTGGCATACGGTGCCAGCGTCGGCCATTCACGAAAGTGCTGCTCCAGCGCCAGATGAAACCTGTGCGTCAGCTGTGCCGCACGGGTGGTCTCCTTGACCGCATGCTTCTTCGCGTAAAGGCGCGCCGCATGGATGAAGACGATGCGCAGCGTGGCACGCAGCACCTCCTGCACGCCCTTTTGCGCAGCGTCGTACTCCGACTGCAGTTCGGCAAAGAGGGCGATGATCCGCTCGGCCTCCGCCTTGCTCACCGTCAGCCAGGGTGTGATGCCGGAGTTGAAGAAAAAAGGCAGCTCAAAGAGCAGGCTGGGCGGCGGGGCGTGATCATCAAAAAACGCCTGCGTGAATGACACCACCGTGCCGCGCATCTGCGGCGCGGGGTGGATGGTGTGCACCTGCCCCGGGCTGAGAAAGAACAGCGTCACCTGCGTGACCTCATGATCGCGAAAATCATGCATCAGCCTGCCTCCGCCCGTGATGAGGAAGAGCTGGAAGAAATCATGGAAATGCGGGATCAGCCGCTGCGGCTCCTGCATCATGGAAAACTCCAGCGGCATGACCACACAGCCCTCCGCACGCAGGCGGTCCTGGCCGTACCTGCTCATCTGCAGCGAGGGGATGGTGCGGCGGTTCATGGTGGGGGCACAGAGAAGTTCATGAATGCATGACAGGTGGAAGGACCATCTGCGCTGTCTGCAGTCAGATCATGTTCTACGCCCGAAGCGCTGGCCGAGGTGCTTTGTCCTCACGAATGCCTGACCTCTACTTTACCATAAGCGGGCCGATCCACTCGGGCTGAATGGGCGGGTTTTGGGCGTCATGCAGGCTGTTGCGCCATTCATCATCGGTGAGGGGCTTCATCTCATGCCTTTCGAGATAAGGGAGCACTGCGCCACGACACAGCACTTCCTTCCCCTTCCAAGGATGAAGCACATACAGAAAGCGCGGCCTGCCGATGCCCACAGTCAGCGCCTTGCCCAGCTCCGGGTTGGTGAACACCCGCACGGCCTTGGGGACATTGTCCCGAGGTGATGTGAAATGGCAGTCGCTGAAGTCGGACAGATTGGTGCCGAATGCCAGAAGCCACCGGGATTCTTCAGCGGTCGGAGGCAGCTCCCGCGCCTGCTTGTGCGCCAGCACGGCAAGTTGCAGGCAGATTCTTTCCAGGTCATCCCAAGGCACCTTGCGGTTCTCGGCCAGCCGCTCACGCAGCTTCTGCGCCACGGGGTGCCGTGTCAGGCCTTCGCATCGAGCAATCACCTCCGCACTTTCGCGCATGATTCGCGTGAATTTCGTCACTGCGGCGGGATCGGTATAGTCTCCTTCCTGGTATTTGGCTCCGGCGAGAAGCAGCATCTCGAGGGTGGTCATCCACGCCTCGGAGACGTGCTGTTCACTGCTGACTGCTTGAGCGGCATAGTCATTTGCCATCTGGTGCAGTTTGCGGGCGATGCGTTCATTGACCACCGCCTCAGATTCTGGCACCTCCATTATCCGGGCCGCCTTTTGGCACAGATTGGCCAGTCCCACGAAGAAGTCAGGATACCGCTCCACAAAGGCGGGCCATTCACGCAATCCGGCACCTACACTGTATTGTGGCTGCGCCTGCAGCGCCCACACGTGCCGGCTCTGAGCCCACGCTGAGAGTACGGTCTGGCATGACTTCGCCTGCCAGGAGCGGCTTTTCATGTAGGCAGGTGCGTCCGCTGGCTGCGGCATCACCAGCTGCCGCAGCAGCATCAGCCCTTCCTGATGAATGCTGGGGCTTTTTTGTAACAGCCACTGCTGTGCGTCCTTCCGGATCCCTGTCGCTTTAGAATCCGCCTTTTCCCATTCGGCTGCATAGTCGGACCCCAGCCAGCTCGCGATGCTCAGGGTGTCCGGGAAATAACTCGGTCCCTTTGCCTGCGAGAGCTTTTCCAGCAACATGGCATCCGTCAATGCAGAGGGCTGGATGACATGGGCTGATAAATCATTATCCAACCTACTCCTGGGAGAGGTGGTGATGGCCACTCCCACCGAATTCTCCGTGGATCCCTTTGTTTCCATCAGCCATTCACGAGCTTCCTGAATCCACTCCGCCGCCTTCTTTGAAGGGGTGTCCGGCGGCAAAAACGCACAGCGCAACACCTTGGCACCGTTGCATTGGCCTGCCAGAGCCTCCAGCCGGGTTTGACGATCTTCAAACCTTTCGGCCACATCCTTGTCCAGATTGAGTTTGAGCAGACGCTGCTGCGAGTGAGATAGAGACAGCATGGCCGCTGCCAGCATGTGCTCGTTCGAGGCCGCGCGGAAGGGGGCCAGTTGCAGCCAGCGCACCGCGCGGAAGTACTGCTCCATGAGTTCATCACCAGCATAGAGACCCACCGGCTTGAAGAGGGTGTAGTCCAGGCTGCTGGGATCTTTGGGCGAGACCTTCAGTCGCTCGGGCCATGTCATTCCCTGCGCCCGGCGCACACGTGCTGCCTCCTGTTCCACTTCCCGGCGCAGCGCCTCGGACTTGATCTGCACCTTGGCATCCATGAGCACTGCCGCCACGCCCACTACAAACAGCGCCATCTCCTTTGCCTTTTGGATTTGCGCTGCATCACCTTCCACTAGCGAATCAATCTTGTTCAGGGACGCCATCAGCACGCCGAGATACTCTCGCAGCTGCCCTGCATGCGCTGTTTCCATCCTGGCGGTGCCTTTCTGCAAACACCACGCATAGGCCTGAAACAGTGCGTCGGTGGTGATGAAGTAAGGCAGTGCTGGTGGTCCGGCTTCGCCATCATGCCGGGTCGAATAACCCGGCAGATAAGCCTGATAGCACTGCAAAAACTCATCGCTGGTCATCAGCACCTTCTCCTGCTCAAGGTGTTTGATGGCCGCCGGGCTGAGCTTCGCCTCCGCAGCTGAGTCCCGCCAGTCGCGCTCCAGCATCGCTGCGGGATCATCCCGGCCATAGGATGAGATGGCTGTAAAAACAGCAGCAATCAGACAAAAGCACGAAAGCCTCATAGTGAGGTCATCTAGTCAGATGGTCTGTGGCAATACAAGCTCGGAAACATAACAAGGCTGTGTCGCACCCAATAAAAAAGAGAGGCTGTTTCCAGCCTCTCTTCGTGAGTGTTCAGAACTGTTGGTTACCAGTCAGCTTACGCCAGCGCTGCAGCCACGGCCTCGGCGGTGATGCCGAGTTCCTTGAAGACGGTGGCGCCGGGGGCGCTGATGCCGAAGCGGTCGATGCCGATCACCTGGCCCTGTGTGCCGACGTATTTCCACCACAGACCGGTGACACCGGCTTCGATGGCGATGCGCTTGGTGCAGGCGGCGGGCAGGACGGATTCGCGGTAGGCGGCGTCCTGGCGGTCAAAGCGCTCAAAGCAGGGCAGGCTGACGACGCGCACGCCGGGCTTGCCTTTGGCTCCTGCCACGGCCCACTGCACTTCGGAACCTGTGGCGATGACGATGGCTTCCAGCGGAGCGGTTTCCTTCACCAGCACGTAGCCACCCTTGAGGGTGCCTTCGCGACGCACTGCGGCGCTGGCGATGCCCTGGTGCGGCAGGTCCTGACGGCTGAGCGCGAGGAGCGTGGGGCCGTCTGCGCGGCTGAAGGCGGCGGCAAAGGCGGCGGCGGTTTCTTCGGCGTCGCCGGGGCGGATCACGTCCAGATTTGGGATCACGCGCAGGCCGCTGACGGTTTCCACCGGCTGGTGGGTCGGGCCGTCTTCACCCACGCCCACGGAGTCATGGGTGAAGATGTAGGTGACGGGCAGCTTGGCTAGGGCGGCGAGGCGGATGCTCGGACGGCAGTAGTCGGCAAAGACGAGGAAGGTCGCGCCGCTGGCGAGGAAGAGGCCGTCGTAGGCCAGGCCGTTGCAGATGGCGCCCATGGCGTGCTCGCGGATGCCGAACCAGATGTTGCGGCCGGTAGGATTGGCGGCGCTGAAGTCGCCCATGCCGGTGAGGTAGTTCTTGGTGGAACCAAAGAGGTCGGCGCTGCCGGTGACGAGATGCGGCACGGCCTTGGCGATGTGGTTGAGGATCTCGCCGCCGCTGTTGCGCGTGGCGGCCTTGCCTTCGGCGGGATATTCCGGCACCACCTTGAGGAGGTCTTCGGCCTTCAGGCTGCCATGGCGGGCGGCGTCCAGCTCCTTGGCGAGAGCGGGGTTGGCGGCGCTCCAGGCCAGGAAGACCTTGTTCCACTCGCCGTGGGCGGCGGCGCGCTTGTTCTTCAGATCGGCAAAGTAGGCCTTCACGGCGTCGCTGACGTAGAAGTGGGTGCCTTCGGGGATGCCGAGGCCCTTCTTGGCGGCATCGACGAACTTGGCACCGCCTTCACCGTGGCCCTTGGCCGTGCCGGCCACTTCGGGGATGCCTTTGCCGATGATGGTCTTGGCGATGATGATGGTGGGCTTGCCGTTGTCGCTCTTCTTGGCGGTGTCGATCGCAGCCTTGATGGCGTCGAGGTCGTGGCCGTCGATGGTCACGGCGTTCCAGCCCAGCGCGGTGTAGAGCGCCTGGGTGTCTTCGCTCTGGGTCACCTTGGCCATGGCGTCCAGCGTCACGTCGTTGGAGTCATAAATGACGATGAGGTTGTCCAGGTGGTTGTGGGCGGCAAAGGCCACAGCCTCACGAGCCACGCCTTCCTGAAGGCAGCCGTCGCCAGCGAGTGCGATGACGTGGTTGTCGATGATCTTGTGCTCGGCGGTGTTGTACTTCGCCGCAGCCATCTTGCCGGACAGCGCGTAGCCCACGGCATTGCCGATGCCCTGGCCCAGCGGGCCGGTGGTGGACTCCACGCCGGGGGTCTCATGGAATTCAGGATGCCCCGGGGTGATGGAATGCAGCACGCGGAACTTGGACACGTCTTCGATGGACACCGCGTAGCCGCTGAGGTGCAGCCAGGAGTAGATGAACATGGAGCCGTGGCCGGCGCTGAGGATGAAGCGGTCGCGGTTCAGCCATTTCGGATCGGCGGGGTCGCACTGGAGGGTTTCGCCAAAAAGGACGGCGCCGACTTCTGCCGCACCGAGGGGCAGGCCGAGGTGGCCGGAGGAGCACTTGTGCACGGCATCCATGGCGAGACCACGGGCTTCGTTGGCAGCTTGAGCGAGGAGGGTTTTGTTCATGAGAGTTGGTTCAGGATCAGGTAGGGTCAAAAAAGCGCCAGATGCGGCCAAGCGCGGGACGCCTTCCTTACTGGTACAGGGGGCGGTTTCAAGGTCGAAAACTGGGGGGAATCGGACGTTATCGCCCCTTGCCATGTGGCCTCCTGCCCTGATGGTACCGCATGAACAAAGGTAACCTGCCCATCTGGATCGCCGGGGCTGTCCTGCTGTACATCGGCTGGATCGCCTTTGACATGCTGCGTCCGGTCTCGGGCGGCGGTGCCGGGGCTGGCACCTCCATCAGTGCGGTGCGCACGGCCAAGGTACCGGTGCTGGTGGAGTTTTACGCCGACTGGTGCGGCCCCTGCAAGGTGGTGGGCCCGATGGTGGATGAGCTGGCCCGGGAGCTGAAGGGCAAGGCGCTGGTGATCCGAATCAATGTGGATGAAGACCCCAAGCTGGCGCGCGACCACGGTGTGCGCGGCATCCCCACCTTCATCGCCTTCAAGTCCGGGCGCGAGACAGGCCGCGAGGTCGGCGGCATCCCCAAGGAGCGTATGCGGGAGCTGCTGGGGCTGTGAGTAGATGTGCTGACAAGAGTTGGTGGGGCATCCAGTCAACTGCCTGCTGAAATTTCAACATGCGTCCTTGACATTGGCTTGATGGTGTTGAAAAATCAGCACCCATGTGGAACGACCAACATTCCAGTGAGCTCAGCCGCCGCGAGCGGCAGGTGATCGAGATCGTTATGAAGCATGGGCGGCTCTCCGCCCGTGAGATTGAGGAAAAGCTGCCAGACGCCCCCACCTATTCGGCGGTGCGGTCCATCCTTCGCCTGCTGGTGGAGCGTGGGCACCTCATCAAGACGCAGGCGGAGGGGCGCGACTGGTTTTCGCTGCCGGTCTCGCCTCAAAAGGCACGTGTCAGCGCGCTGCACAGCTTTGTGAGCCGCTTTTTTGAAAACTCCGCAGGCGAGGCCGCGCTGGCGCTGCTGGGGCAGAAAAACGTGAAGCTCTCCAAGGAGGAAGCGGAAAAACTCATCCAGCTGATTGAGGAGGCACGTGAATCATGAACACCTGGCTCGAAGACTTGCTCCGGTTCCTCGCGCAGAATCCAAACCTTGGGCTGCTCGCGTCCGCCTTGCTCACCAGCACGGCGGTGGTTTGTGTGGCGAAGGCGGTGGCTTTGCAGCTGCGGCGGCGCTCCGCACGGGCGCGCAGCATGGTCTGGCGGATCGCCATGGTGGCGCTGCTGGCAGTAGGTGTGTGGCGGCTGATGCCGGAGGCGGCTCCTCCTGTGGCGGTGGTGGAGTGGCGTGTGTCATTGCCTGCTGCTGCTTTGCCAGACGAGCCTGCTATACCCGCACTGGTGCTCCCAGAGAGAAGCGTATGGCAGCGCGGTCTGATGTTTCTGGAGGGAGCCAGCATCCAGATCTGGCTGGGCACCGCCACGGTGCTGCTGCTGTGGCGCGTGCTGAGGGCGTGGGCCGGACTGCTCTGGCAGCGCAGACGGAGTGATCAGGCACCTGATTTCATCCAGCGGCTGCTGCGAAAGATGAGTGCACCGGATGGCATGGAGTGCCGTGTCGCACAGCGGCTCCATTCACCCATGCTCTCGGGCTGGCGCAGGCCGGTGATCTGGCTGCCGCCAGAGGCGGCCCGCTGGGATGAGCGGCGGCTGGGCGCGGTGCTGCGCCATGAGCTGGCCCACCTGCAGCGTGCAGACGTGGCGTGGCACTGGCTGGCGCAATGCACCGCCTGCCTCTGGTGGTGGCAGCCGCTGGCATGGCTCGCGTGGAGTTCTCTGCGAAACGAAACTGAACACGCCGCAGATGACGCCGCAGTGCTCGCGGGAGAGAGCATGCATGATTATGCGCGGACGCTGGTGGAGATCGCCGCCAGCCTGCCCTCATCCCTGGGCAAATTGCCGGGAGTGGCGATGTTTGGAGGCGAGTCTGTACAAAGGCGCGTGCGGGAGCTGATGAAGGCCAGCCAGTGGCGCGGCCGCATCGGTGTCGGGGCGCTGAGCATGATCTCCCTCGTCGCGGTGATCCTCGCGGTGCTGGCGGCGACGAAGGTGGAATTCAAACCGAAGGCGCCGATGTATCAGAGCGAGGCAAAGCTGGTGGCCGGAGGTCTGGATGATAAAGCTGAAAGCTGGCAGGCCTGGCGCGATGATTTTAACGGCACAATCACTGAAACGCTGGAGTCGTCGGAAATGAAACGCCGGGCTTTGGAACGCACTCGGGCCTTACATCCAGACCTCAGGGGCAGAGATGTTGAAATCCATGTATCACTCCAGGAACCACAGATGCAGGGCTCGAGCATGTTTGGCGTGCAGGCGCTCAGTGAGGACAGGGAATACGCCCGGGTCTTCCTGGATGCATTGCTGGATGAATTCATCGCTTTTCGACAAGCGATCCGCAGACAGTCTGGCGGCAAAGCTCTGCAAAAGCTCAGTCAGGATGAGCAGGTGAATCCTCCTCCGGGGTCTGTGGAAAGCAGAGATTACGTAGCGATCCGGAAGCGCGCTCAGCCCGCCACCGAAGTCATGCAAAGCGGATTGGTTCCCGTTTGGAAGCTCTGGCGGAAAGAACAGAAACAGCCCGCTGAAGAAAGCACGACGACGAAGCCGGTTCACAACAAAAAGACCCCGCCAAAGCTACGGGCTGAACATCACCTCGGTCCCGGCGCATTGATGTGCGCGGCGTCTTTGTCCCAGCCTGACGGAGTGCCGCGGTAGTCGGCTTCCTTGAGCTTGAGTTTGTTGCCGGTTTCGCGGTCAAAGGAGTCTTTGGAGAGGTTTGCCGGGGCGGAGTCGCCGGTGGCGGTGGTCCATTCGGTCATGGCTTTGGCGAGACGTGCTTTGACGGAGGCGTAGTTGGCATCATCGGCGAGGTTTTGCAGTTGCAGCGGGTCGGCATCGGTGCGGTAGAGCTCCACGGTGGGGCGTGGGGAGAGGAAGACATCTGCCTGCGGTGGCGTGAGCTTTCCGGCATCGCACACGGCGCGCAGGCTCTGGAAGGAGGGCGAGTGCACCGAGTCCGCCGGGCCCTGCCAGGCGAGGTCGGGGCGTGAGTTGACGATGTAGAGAAAGCCCTCTGAGCGCACCGAGCGGCCATGCGCCTCGTAGTCGTGCCAGTTGTGCTCGGAGAAGGCGTACTTGCGCGTGCTTGCAGCGGGATCTGCCAGCACGGGCGCAAAGCTGAGCCCCTGCATGGTGGGCGGCACGGTCACTCCAGCGAGCGTGAGCACGGTGGGCGCGATATCGATGCTGCTGATGAGGCTTTGTGTAGGAGTGCCTGCTTTGGCGATGCCCTTGGGCCAGTGCGCGATGAAGGGTGTCTTCATGCCGGAGTCATGTAGGCGTGTCTTGGCGCGGGGGAAGGGGCGGCCGTTGTCCGCCATGATCATGATGAGCGTGTCGTCCAGCGTGCCTTCCTTCTCCAGCTCTGCCACGACGAGGCCGATGAAGTAATCCCAGCGCGTGATCTCGTTGTAGTAGGAGGCCAGGTCATCGCGCGTGGCGGCATCGTCATTCAGGTAAGGCGGCACGATGACCTTGGCGGGATCGTGCTTGGGACCGTAGAGGTCGGCCTTCCAGTCCTTGTCGGCGTCCCAGGCGCGGTGCGCGTCCAGGGAGGCAAACCAGAAGAAGAACGGTTTGTCTTTGGGGCGCTGCTGCACGGTCTTCACCCAGGTGGCGTGGCCGCCTTTGTTGCCGGGCTCGTTGCCTGCATCGACAAGATCAAACGGCTCGGGCTGCGGCTGCTCGCCAGCGGCGGGTTTGTCGGAGGTCATGTGGTGCTTGCCCACCAGCGCGGTGTACCAGCCCGCCTCACGCAGCAGGCGCGGGAACCACGGCAGATGCGCGGCGATGGGCTGGTGCAGCTCCGAGGCACGCCCATTGTTGTGCGGATAGCGGCCGGTGATGACGCTGGAGCGGCTGGGGCTGCAACTGCTGGCTACGAGAATGGCTTCGTCAAAGCGCCGCCCTTTGGCTGCGAGCTTGTCGATGTTCGGCGTGCGTGCGGCCGCGTTGCCGTAGCAGCCGAGGTCGTCATAGCTCACGTCATCGGCGATGAAGAGGATCACATTGGGCGCTGCTGCAGCATTGCTGATGCAAAGCAGCAGGCAGGCGAGGAGGCGGGGCAGGGACATGGGGCAAAATGCAGCTGAGAATCCGAGCGCCTACTTTTTCTTCCCCTTCTTCTTGGCAGCAGGCGCGCCTTCAGCATCACCTGCGGGGAGTTTTTCGCCTTTTAGGTCTGCCAGCAGGCGGGACACGTAGCCGTTGAAGCGGGCATCGGGAGACTCGCCTTTCGCTGGCAGTGCTTTGATCTGCTCGGCGATGGGCTGGGCCTTGTCGCCGAGATCGCCGATGGCATTGAGGGCGCTGATGGAGGTGAAGACATCGTGCTGGCTCCAGTTGGCCAGATTTGCCAGCGCGGTCAGGGCGGCGGCGCGTTCGGAGTCGCTGCCGTATTTGGCCAGCGTCCAGTGGGCCACGACCTGCACATAGGTGGAGCTGTCCTTCGCGGCTTGAGCGATCTCATCGTGCGCGGCGCTGAGTCCGGCACTGCCGCGCATCAGGATGCCCATGGCGGACCAGTAGCGCAGCGCGCTGTCTTTGTCGGCAAATCCTGCCTTCAGATCCGGCATGGCATCGGGCTTCATGGAGGACGCCTGGCCTGCGGCTTTGAGAATGCGGGCCAGCGGATACATCTTGTCATCGTGCGCCATGTCGTAGGGCGTGGTGCCTTCGGAGCGGTGGTGCATCTCGCCCTCGCAGATCATGCCCGCATCGCGGATCTTCAGCGCCAGGCCTTCCTGCGCGGTGCGCATCTTGGCCAGCGTCTCGGCGTGCTCGGGTTTGGCGGCGAGGTTGTGCACTTCATCGGGATCGCTCTGCAGATCGTAGAGTTCCTCGGCATCTTTGGGTGTCTTCCAGAAGATGGACTGCTCCGGCGTGGTCTTGCCCTCATCGTAGAGCTTGCGCCACACGGCGGTGGTGGGGGTTTCAAACTGGTAGTTCACATGCTGGCCCTGCGAGAGGTGGGGCATGTAATTGCGCACATAGACAAAGCGGCCGTCCGTGACGCTGCGCACGCAGTCGTAGCGCTCGTCCATGCGGCCGCGGAAGCCATACACGTAGGGCTGTGGCTCGGTCTGAAACTTGCCGGCAAAGGCGTGGCCCTGCATCCACTCCGGCGGCTGCACGCCGATGAGGCTGAGCAGCGTGGGCGCGAGATCGACAAAGCTCACGAGGCGGTCTGACTTCACGCCAGCACCGTATTCCTTCGGCGCGAGGTGCTTCCACTTGGGCGGGAAGTACACGACCATGGGCACCTGCAGGCCGGAGTTGCTGGGCCAGCGCTTGTTGCGCGGCATGCCGCTGCCGTGGTCGGCGTAGTAAAAGACAATGGTATCTTCTGCCAGGCCTGCGGCTTCCAGTTCCTTCAGGCGGTTTCCTGCCGAGGAATCGGCGAGCGTCACCTGATCATAATACTGCGCCCAGTCCTGACGCACCTCGGGCGTGTCGGGATGATAGGCAGGCACGCGGGCCTTGGCGGGATCGTGAATGGCCACATGCGGGCGTTTGCGGATCTGGCTTTCGTGGCTGCACTGCTCATTGAAGATGGCAAAGAAGGGCTGGCCGTCCTTGCGGTTCTTCCAGTGCGCCTTGCCGTTCGACTCATCCCACACGCCCTCGGGTTTTTGCAGGTTGTAGTCCTCCTTGTTGTTGTTCGTGCAGTAGTAGCCCGCCTCGCGGAGGAACTGCGGATACATCTTGGTCCCCTTGGGCATGGCCGCCATGCTGCGCATGTGCTCGCCGCCGGTGGAGGGGGAATACATGCCCGCGATGATGGTGGTGCGCGCCGCAGCGCAGACGGGTCCGCAGGACCAGGCGTGCTTGAAGAGCATGCCCTTTGCCGCCAGTGCATCGACGTTCGGCGTGTCGGCATACTTGTCGCCATAGCAGCCCATGTGCGGCCCGTGGTCCTCGCTGGTGAGCCAGAGGATGTTGGGCCGGTCTGCGGCAAAGGCCGAAACGACAATGAAGGACGAAAGGAAGAGGCTGAGGAGCTTCATGGGCCGGGTGGAACGGTGGCACAGGCTGCGATCCTTCAAGACAATGCGCCCGCATGGAGAAACCCGCCGCAGGGATTGTGCTGCGCCGCTGGCACGGATAGACGGCATGGCCAATCAGCGATTTCTATGCGTCAATCCCCGCCATGAACCGCCAACTTCTCCTCCTCTGCCTGATGATGCTGATGCCGCTGGGCTTGTGTGCGCAGACGTCGTCCCCGGCTGAGATGAAAAATGAGATCGTGCGCTTGAAGTCGCAGGTGGAGGAACTGGAACACAAGGTGAAGAAAATCGATGCTTCCGGGCTGGTGTTGTTTTTGTTCGGCACCTTCTGCGCTCTGTGGGCTCAGAATACCGGGCGCGGGCCCTGGTTGTGGTTCTTTCTCGGGCTCATTGGCAGCGTCATCACCGTGATCGTCCTCCTCGTCAAAAACTCCAATGACCGCTACCGGGAATCGCTGCGCGTCAAACTCAACTGATCTTTGTCCATGAACCTCCGCCACGAACTCCAGGCTGAATACGCCCGCTACCGCACCCGCCGCTGGTTTTTCAAAGACTGCGGCGTGGGGCTGGCCAGCATCGCGGCGGCGGATCTCATGTCGCGCACGGCCGGTGCCGCGCCTGCTCCGGCGAATCCGCTGGCGATCAAAAAGCCTCACTACCCCGGCAAGGCCAAGCGCGTGATCTACCTCTTCATGGGTGGCGCGCCCAGCCATCTGGAGCTCTTTGACAACAAGCCCGAGCTTTCCAAATGGGACGGCAAGCTGCCGCCGCCCGATCTGCTCAAAGGCTACCGTGCGGCGTTCATCAATCCCAACAGCAAGCTGCTGGGGCCGAAGTTCAAATTCTCCCGCCACGGCCAGAGCGGTGCGGAGCTGAGCGAGCTGCTGCCGCATCTTTCCGGAATTGCAGATGATCTCACGATTGTGCGCTCCATGAAAACGGACGCCTTCAATCACGCGCCGGGCCAGATCCTCATGAGCACCGGCTCGCAGATTTTTGGCCGCCCCAGCTTTGGTGCGTGGACGCTCTACGGCCTCGGCACAGAGAATCAGGACCTGCCCGGCTACGTGGTCATGCAAAGCGGGCAGAAAGGCCCCAGCGGCGGCATGAGCAACTTTGGCTGCGGCTTCCTGCCCACCGTCTATCAGGGCGTGCCCTTCCGCAGCAGCGGCGAGCCCGTGCTCTTTCTCAATAACCCGCAGGGCGTCAGCGATGCCACGCAGCGCGACACGCTGGATGTGCTGAAGCAGCTCAATGAAGAGCGCCTCGGCGTGGTGGGAGACCCGGAGATCGCCAGCCGCATCAACAGCTTTGAGCTGGCCTACCGCATGCAGCAGACCGCGCCGGAGCTGATGGATATTTCCTCAGAGCCCAAGCACATCCTCGACATGTACGGCGCCAAGCCCGGCGAGGCCTCTTTTGCCAACAACTGCCTGCTGGCGCGCCGCCTCATCGAAAGCGGCGTGCGCTTTGTGCAGCTCTTCCACGAGGCCTGGGACCACCACGGCGGTCTGGTGAACGGACTCAAGCAGCAGTGCGGCCTCACCGACAAGCCCTGCGCTGCGCTGGTGCGTGATCTCAAGCAACGCGGTCTGCTGGAGGACACCCTCGTCATCTGGGGCGGTGAATTTGGCCGCACGCCGATGGTGCAAGGCGGCAGCGATGGCCGCGACCATCACCCGAACTGCTTCAGCATGTGGTTTGCCGGTGGCGGTATGAAGCCTGGCATCACCCTGGGGCAGAGCGATGAGTTTGGATTCAACGTCACCGAAGACCCCGTGCATGTGCACGACCTCCATGCCACGCTGCTGCATCTCCTGGGCTTTGAGCACACCAAGCTCAACCAGCGCTTCCAGGGCCTCGACATGCGCCTCACCGGCGTGGCCGGGGAGCTGGTGCCGAAGCTGCTGGCGTAGGACGCATTCACGCTATGTGCAAGCTCACGTCATGGACGCATCGAATGATGCGGGCATCCAGTGATGCAGCGCCCCAAAGACCTCTCAAGTATCGACACATCACCCACGATCCTCGGAGTGCCAATGACCCAATCCGGAGCGCCAACGGCGCGGCCTATCGCAGCCCAGGGCAACGCCCTGGGATATGCGAATACACCACGACCTTTTATGGTGGAGCCCTGAAAGGGCGGCCTAACTCCAAAAATCTACGATCTGACCCGGATGCTCAATTCCACACATGCCGCTCGTTATACTGGACTCTGTGTTTGGTGAGAGCGGAGTGATTGCGGCATGGTGATGAGGGAGCTTCAGGAGTTAGCTCGCCCTTTCAGGGCTTCCACATCAATCCATCATCCGATACCCAGGGCTTTGCCCTGGGCTGCGATAGGTCGCACCTTTGGTGCTTCAGATCTGGACATGTCGTCGCATCTGGATGCGTCGTCGTTTCACTCAAATCCCATACCCCGCCCGGTATGCCTTGTGGATGATGGCATCCGCTTCGGGCGTGTTGGGGGACTTCATGGCTTTGGCATCCCATTCCACGCGTTTGCCGAAGCGTACGGCAAGCAATCCCACCAGCAGCGATTCGGTGAAGGGCGCTGAGTACCAGAAGCCGCTCTTGGCATCCTGCGGGTTGCCGGTTTTGCAGGCTTCGAGGAATTCCTTGCGGTGGCCGCCGAGGCAGCGGGGGATGGTCTTGGCGGGAATGATGAACTGCTGCATCTTGGTCTCCGGCACGATGCGCGGGGTGCCTGACCAGCCGCCGGCGAGGATGCAGCCTTTGTCTCCGACGAAGTAGATGCCGTTGTCGCCGAGGTTGCGGGTTTCTTCGAGACCTTCGGGGCGCGGGGGCAGCTTGCCGCCGTCATACCACACCATCTTGACCGCAGGGCGGTCGCCCTTGGCGGGGAAGTGGTAGGTGATGATGCTCCACACGGGATAGGACTGGTTGTTGTTGGGTCCGCTTTCGGCCTCCACCCAATCGGGGGAATCGAGATCCAGCGCATAGAAGGCAGGATCGGCATTGTGCACCGCCATGTCTCCGAGCGCCCCGCAGCCAAAGTCCCACCAGCCACGCCACTTGCGCGGGCAGAAGTCGGGATGGTAGGCGCGCTCCTTGGCCGGGCCCAGCCAGAGGTTCCAGTCGAGGTTCTTGGGCACGGGCGGGGTGTCGGTGGGGTAGGCCTTGCCCTGGGAGTCCCAGAACTTGCCGGGACGATCCGACCACACATGCACCTCGGTGACTTTGCCGATGGCTCCGGCCTGGATCCACTCGCGGGTGAGGCGGATGCCTTCGCTGGCGTGGCCTTGGTTGCCCATCTGGGTCACGCGCTTGGTTTCAGCAGCCACATCGCGCATGGCACGGGCCTCGGCGATGGTGTGGGCCAGCGGCTTTTCCACATAGACGTGGCGTCCGGCGCGCATGGCCATGATGCTGGCCGGGGCGTGCACATGGTCCGGCGTGGCCACCAGCACGGCGTCGATGTCCTTCTGCTTGTCGATCAGCTCGCGGTAGTCGCGGTAGAGCCTGGCACTCGGATATTTTTTGATGGTGCCGGCGGCGTGGTCCAGATCCACATCACAGAGCGCCACGATGTTTGCCAGGCCGGAGTCGTCCAGGTCCCGGATGTCTCCGCCGCCCTGGCCGCCGATGCCGATGCAGCCGAGATTCACCTTTTCACTGGGCGGCGTAAATCCCGGACCGCCAATGACATGGCGCGGCACCACCTGAAACCCGAAGACAGCGGCAGCGGTTTTGACAAACTGGCGGCGGGCGAGAGGGCGGGGATCGGTCATATGCCGAGCAAACGCAAGATGCAGATCAGCTCTTGCGTAGTATGATTTTACAACTCCTTATTATCCTGCCTATGAAACGACCTTGGAAAGATGTCTCCGTTCCGCTACGCGACGGAATGGTGCATTGGCCTGGCGACCCCGCCTGCCATATCAAGCGCGTAGTCAGCATGGAGGAAGGCGCGGTGTGCAATCTCACCCACCTCTCCATGAGCGCCCACACGGGCACCCACATGGATGCACCCCGGCATTTCATCGCCGACGGGATGACGATGGAGCAGATGCCGCTGGAGCCCGTGATCGGCCGATGTCGGGTCTTTGAGCTGGACTGCGAGGACCAGATCACGGCAGACGACCTAAAGAAGCTCAAGATAGCCCCGCGCCAGCGCGTGCTCTTCAAGACACGCAACTCCACCCGCAGCTGGGCCATGAACGAGTTCGACAAGGACTTCGTCTCCATCCGTGCCGACGCCGCGCAGTACCTGGTGGAGCAGGGCGTGGTGACGGTGGGCGTGGACTACCTGAGCATCGGCGGCTTCAACAAGGACGGAGTGGAAACGCACCAGATCATGCTCGGTGCTGGTATCTGGGTGATCGAAGGCCTGAACCTGGCCGAGATCAAACCCGGCTACTACGAGCTGATCTGCCTGCCGCTGAAGCTCGAAGGCGCCGACGGTGCGCCGTGCCGCGTGGTGCTGAGGTAGGGTGGGAATGACGAATGAGTAAATCCGAATGACTAAAGAATGACGAGTCGCGAATGACGAATCCAACGTCTGCGGCGTTGGATGTGCTCTTTCGAGCTTTGTCATTCAGCCTTATTTCGTCATTCGGATTTACTCATTGGTCATTGTTCGACGGGTCTGTTTCATCAGTCTGCGCGCCGCTTCATCTCCTCGCTCGCCTTGTCCAGGATGCGGCGCTCTTCGGCGCTGAGGCTGTGCATGCCGTGGTGGCTGATTTTGTCGAGGATGTCATCGACCGTGGGAGTGCTGCTGCCGCTGCTGCTTTTGGGCGCGGCTTTGGCGGTCCTCTGCGCAGGCCGTGGGGACTGCGGGGCGCGTTTGGGCAGGGAGGGGAGCTTGAGCGCGCCGGTTTCAAAGCGGATGAAGAGGTAGGCGCTGCCCACATTGGCGGCCAGGAGCAGGAGCGATGACCAGTCCCGCGCGCCGAGGCTGCCGAGGGCGCTGATGCCTACAAACGCGGCGGCCAGCACCCAGGCGTCGATGGAAATGATGAAAAGGCTGAGCTTCGCGCGGGGATAGAGCGTGGCGAAGGCGATGAAGACGGCAAACTCCAGCTGCATGATGCCTGCGCACACCAGGCCGCGTACGCCCAGAAGCCCGAGCAGGCTGATGAGCGCCGGAGAGGCCAGCAGCAGGACCAGCAGCATGCGCACAAAGGCGCGGCGGCCCAGGTGGCGCTCCACGGCTTCGCCAAAATTCCACAGCAGCACGCAGCCGATGAGCGTCCAGAAGCTGGGCGGATTAAAGAGTACATACGTCAGCACCGTCCACAGGCGCAGGTGCTGGAATGCGCCTTCGTAATTAAAGATGACATACCATGCCATCGAGTAGCCCAGCACGGCGGTGAGCACCATGCTCCCCACCCCCACGAGCGCGATGATGGCCGCGAGATAAACGGGGTGCGTCTTCCACCACGTGAGCGGCAGGTGGTCTTTGGATTCTGGGAGCCAGGAGTCAAACATGGGGGAAAGAGGGAGGGCGTGACCTTGCCACAAATACGTCAGGAGGGCGCGTCTTGCAGCATCCGTGTCGGTCATGCACGGAGATTCCTCCTGCACTGCTCATTTTTTCATCCGGTCCACCAGCACCGCGCCGAGGATGACGAGGCCGAGGACGATCTTCTGCGTGTTGCTCTCCACATTGGTGAGGTTCATGCCGTTCTGGATGACGGCGATGATGAAGGCGCCGATGAGCGTGCCGGGCATGGTGCCTTTCCCGCCGCTGAGGCTGGTGCCGCCCACCACCACGGCGGCGATGACGTAGAGCTCGTACATCTGCCCGTACGTGGGCGAGCCGCTCTTGAGCAGGGATGCGGTCACGACGCCCCCCAGCCCCGCCAGCAGCCCGCAGAGGACGTAGGCGCGCAGGATGACGCGGCTGACGGGCACGCCAGAAAGGTGCGCGGCCTCCACATTCCCGCCCACGGCGTAGAGGTTTCTGCCAAAGGCGGTCTGCGTCATGACCACATGCGCGGCGGCATACAGCAGCAGCATGAGCAGCACGGCATTGGGCAGGGCCAGCAGGTCGGCGCCGCGACCCAGCCACACAAAGGAGTCCGGCACCTGATAGACCGACTGATTTTCCGCCAGCCGGTAGGCCAGCCCGCTGCCCACCAGCATCATGGCCAGCGTGACGATGAAAGGCGGCATGCGCAGCCGCGTGATGAGCGCGCCGGAGACCAGCCCGCACCCGCCGCTGAGCAGGATGCCGCAGAGCCCCGCCACCAGCATGCCCGCCACGCCCGCCTGCGTGCCGCCAAACACATCCCGCACGAGGAGGGTGGTGACCACGGCGGAGAGCGCGATGAGGCTGCCCACGCTGAGATCGATGCCGCCGGTGATGATGACCAGCGTCATGCCGATGGCGAGAATGGCGATGACGGCGATCTGGTTGGCGATGTTGAGCAGGTTGCCGGCCTTGAGAAAGTTCGGCCAGCCATGCGCCTGCGGCTGCAGCACGCGGGTGTTTTTCAGCGCGGGAAAGTCACGCGCCAGATCCTCAAAGACCAGCCAGGAGGCGGTGGCCCGTGTGCAGGCGATCACGTCCAGCCCGCCTGCGCTGGCGGCACGCTGCAGCGCGGCGCGGGCGTCTGCGGGCTCCCCCTTCACCAGCCCGGCACGCGGGCCGAGGGCGGCGGAGAGCGCCTGGGCAAAGGGGGCGTCCTTTTCCGAAGGCCGCACGACGATGAGCACCCGGTCCTGCGCGCCGATGCGTGCGGCGATCTCCCGCGCGGCCTCCTCATCCTGCGGGTACTGCTGCGTCCAGGTGGCGACGCTGAAAAAGGCGCACAGCAGCAGCAATGCTGCAAGCATGCCGGACCCGGCGAGGCGATGGCGGAGAGTGGTGGCGGTGGGGCGGCTCATGCGGAATGCAGCGATCAAATCAGGATCGGCAGCGCAGTTCAAGACCTGAGACGTTCTGCATTGACCGCCGCTGCGGACTCGCGCTAGGATTTAAACCTTATGAAAATACCTGCCCTTTCCTGCCTCGCCCTGCTGCTGACCGCCACCTTTGCCAGCGCCGACTGGGTGATGGTGCAAAAAGTGGACACCGCCGGCGAGCCCAGCGAGGTGACCACCAAGCTCAAAGGCGAGCAGGCACGCGTGGACATGGGGGAAAAGATGACTGTCATCGTGGGTGCGGATGGCATCATGATGCTGATGCACGCGCAGAAGATGATGATGAAGATGGACCCGGCCACGATCAAGGCCGCCACGGAGATGGCGGGCAAGATGGCAGGCGGCCCCGTGGCCAAGCCGGTGGCCACCGGGCAGAAGGAAAAGGTGGGCGAGTGGGACTGCGAGATCTACACCTGGGAGAGCACCATGGCCAAAGGCCGCTTCTGGGTGGCCAAAGACTTCCCCGGCCACAAGGAGCTCAGCGCCGCCAGCGACAAGCTCGGCAAGGTGGTGGGCGGTGCCATGTCCAGCCTCTCCCCGCAGGCGGCGGATTTTGACGGCATGGTGGTGAAGTCCGAGATGTCGATGATGGGCAAAAACGTGGTGTCCGTGCTGGTCTCCGCCAAGCAGCAGGACGTGGACGCCAGCGCCTTCGTGCCGCCCGTCGGCTACAACGAAATGAAAATGCCCGGCATGCCCGGCCTGAAATAAGGCGGAATCCCGCCTCATGGGCGGTGCCCGCTGGCAGTCCGGCGTACTTTTTTGTTTCCAGGCTGCCGTTCTCGTTTCCAGCTTCGTTTCCATTTTGGCAGCCCCTTTGCCGCGTTTCACTGGGGAGAGGGACGTTTCGTGTCTCGTTTCCCCCTCAGGGGGCACTTGTGGAGGAAACGAAGGGCGGGGCTGGGGATGCCAAGCCGTGGGGGCCTACTCCTCGATCAGCTGGTACTCCCGCCCCCTCTTGCGGATGAGCCCGGCGTTCATGAGTTTCTTGGCCCATTTGCTGATGGCGCTGGCCTGCACGCCGAACACCTCGGCCAGCTCGTTGGCGGAGGTGATGCCGTCCTGGATGTAGGTCAGCATGGCGTCAGTGTTGCCAAAGGGGTCGCAGTACACCATGAAGCGGCCGTTTGTCTCCTTGAGAGACCAGCGCAGGGGCGGGGCGTCGCGTTCCCGGCAGTTGCGGCATTTGCTGAAGCGCGTCACAAACCCCTTGGCGCTGGAGCCTTCTTCCGTGGCGTCCTTCAGGCTGAGGATCCAGTGCGCGGGGTCCTCACGGCGGGAGCCGCCGCGCATCTCGCCATTGCGCCCGGCGTGATGCACGATGATGACGGTGATGGCACGGCGGCGCAGGCTCAGCAGCCAGTCTTTGATGACGTCAAAGTCGTCGTTCTCATTCTCGCGCATGCCGCTCTGGCCGGTGGAGAGGTTGTCGATGATGAAGACGGAGCCGTCCGGCAGCATGTTGGAGAGGCCCTCCTGGTGCCGTGGGTCGGCGATGTTGGCGCTGTGCGTCAGCGTCATGTAGAGGTACTCGTTGCTCAGCCAGTAAAAGCTGGGGTGGCTGATGCCGATCTTCTCCGCGCGGGTCTGCACGTCCTGCTGGTTCATCTCGGCATCAAAGTAGTACACGGAGCGCGGCCCCTGCCCGGCGGCCCACCGGCCGAGGCTGACGCCCTCCGCCAGGGCCTTGCCGATGAGCATGGCCAGCCAGGTCTTGCCACCGCCACGCGGGGCAAAGAGGTAGCCCAGATCCCCCTCCCGCATCCACTCCCCCAGCAGGGGCGTGCGCGGCACCATCTGCATGGCGGCCAGCTCCGGGGCGGTGAGCAGGCAGCTGGCAAAGTCCGGCGGCGGTGGCGGCGCGGGCGGGCTGGCCCCCGCATGGAATGCAGTGTCATGTGTGGATGTGCCATGATGTGGTATTCCAGGTCCGTAGAGCATTTCGGCTCTCTGGGCGATGAGGTCGGTGATGTCTTTCATTGGAAGAGGGTGCTGAGGGTTTCGCGGTTTTCTTTGAGGTCGAAGATGAGGTCGCCCAGGTCCTTGTGCCCGGGCGGGAGCTCCATCACATCCGCCCTGGCGCCTGCGGTGCGCAGGTCGGTCAGCCAGGAGGCGGCGGCATTCAGGCCAGCCTCATCGGCGTCTGGCAGGATGCGCACATGGCGGCCTGCCAGGGCCTGCAGCAGGGCGGGATCCCGCGCAAAGCGCGAGCTGGCGCTGGTGGCGGCCAGCACCGTCCAGTGGTGCATGGAGCCCAGAAAGCAGAAGACGGTGGCCGCCTCCGCCAGACCGATCACGCCCTCCACCAGCAGCACATTCGGCGCGTCTCGCAGCAGGCTGCGGCCAAAGAACACGCCCTCGCTGCCGGGGAGGTTTCGGGTCTTGAGAGACCGTCCGTCCGGGGTGAGAAAGGGCAGGCCATCATAGCGGCGCGCCTGGGCAAAGCGCTCCTCATGCAGCACGTAGCAGTAGTGCTGCCCGCACTGGGCGTTTTTCAGCAGGCCACGGTCCACCAGATGGCGCATCGCGGTGACGGAGATGCCGCGCCGATCCTCGATATCCATCAGGTCATTGCTTTCAGGGAGGTAAAAGGTGGGCCAGCGCAGGCGTTTCTCCGCCCTGCGCGCGGCTTCGTCCGCGTCAGGCGTGCTGCGGAAAACCGCAGCCTGCGGCGGTGTGCTGCGGCGCGTGATGGCCGCTGCCGGCACGTCCACCAGCAGGTAGCCGTCCGGTCTGCCGGTGGAGGCGGCGGCGCTGCGCAGCTTGTGCCGCAGCTCGCTCTCCTGCCACGGTGGCTGGCAGTGGTGGTTCCACTGCAGCAGCAGCGGCAGGGCCTCCTCCTGGCTGAGGCCAAAGCCTTTCACGAGGGCCACGGCGGCGGCAAAGGCGGCGGTGTGCCCGCCCTGGCCGGGGACGGACACGGGCATTCTGGCCAGATAAGCGCTGGCACGCTCGAGGATGGATTTCATGGGTGTTAAAAAGAGGGGGGCAGGGGTTGGCCGGCCTGAGCCAGCGAGTTCAGGTGGCGGCGGATGCTGGCGCAGTCGAAGAGGCGTCGGCCACGCTTGCGGCCGCTCAGGGGCAGGCTCACGCTGCGGATCTTGCCCTCGGCGGCCAGCGTGTAGAGCGCGCTGCGGCTGAGGTTGAACAGGGTGCGGCAGGTGCGGTGGTCGCCAAACTCCGGCGGCGCAGCCTGCGGGTGGATGTGTTCACTGAATGGCATATGATATGATGACGTGGTATGTTGTTTTGATGAAATGACCGCCCGCCACATGGGTGCAAAAAGCGCCCTGGCTGTGGTGGTGGTGTTTTTTTGGCGTGCTCTGTCCTGCGTCTGCTCCTGAAGAGCAGGCTGCTGCTGCTGACTCGTGGCACCTCATTCCCGGTGTCAGCGTTCTTCACGCTTTCTTCGAAAACGATGCCCGCCACCTCGTCCGGCGATGTTCTCAGTCCGGTTTGGGTTGGTGATTATCACCATGCCCGCAGACCCGGAAAGCTCAAATGCTTTCTGAAACATTTTCAGCCAACAGGGGACGGAACCGAAGACGGTGGCTGAAGGGCCTGCGGCCGTTGACGGTGGCTGACCGTTGTTGATCAGAGCCGGAACCGGGGCAGGCGGCGCTGAGGCTCAGGACACGAAAAACCTTCGTTTTTCCCTCTTCGTGTCCGACCTCATGCGGCCTCGTTTCCCGCAGGTTTCCGCGTCGTTTCCAGCGCCCCTGGGCACTCGCACCTTCGTTTCCGCCTTGGTTTCCTGAGAGCCTAAAAAAAGGAGCTTCGTGTCTCCCAGCAGTGCCCCCTGAGGTGGAAACGAGACACGAAAGATCACGGCTCCACCACGCAGGCGTAGGCGGCGGTGTTGGTGCCGGGCATGGAGACGACGGCGGGCTGCTGCGTGCTGCGGGCGGACAGTGCGCCCAGCACCAGATGCAGGGCGCTGCTGGTGCCCATGCTCTCTCCCAGGATCTGCTTGGGGCTGAGCATGGCGCTCCAGGGGCCGCCCTCCCAGGCGGCGGTCTCCACGCTGTCCAGCCTGCGGATGCCGGTGAGATCGGTGATCAGCGTGGCCTGCCCCTGGATCTGCGCCCGGGACTGCGCGGCCATCTGCCGGAGCGCCCCGGCGCGTTCACGCCAGGAGAGGTAGCCCAGGGGGCCGATGACCGAGCGGATCTGCGGGCCCGGGCCTTCGGCAGACACGAGCAGGGCCCCGGCGCCCTCGGATGAAATGAGTCGCGGGTGGTAGTAGGTCAGCGCCTCGGCGCTGAGCCAGTCACACTCTTCTGCGGCGAGGATGAGGCATTCTTTGACCAATCCGCTGCTGATCCAGAAGGAGGCGGCATCCAGCGCCTCCATGATGATGTTGGAGCTGCCCACCAGGGTGCTCACGGCGCCATCGATCCCGAGAAAGGAGGCGATGTGGGAGGCGGGTGCGTTGAAGACTGTCTCGGGGAAAATGAGCGGGCTGGCCTGCGCGGGGTTTTGCAGCACCTCGTTGTAAAAGCGGCCGGTGTAGTTCACGCAGCCGTTCATCATGACAAAGATCATGCCCAGGCCCGGCGGCGGCGCGGCGGGGTCGTACCCGGCGTCTGTCAGGGCCTCGCGTGCAGCGGCCACGGAGTAGCGGGTGATGGCGCTGGCACGGCGCAGGCGCGGATGGCGCGTGACTTTCTCCGGCGGCGCTGCGGGCACGAGGCGTGTCTCGCACGGCCAGGTGCGGTCTCCAGGGCGTGCGCAGGGCACGGCGGGCAGCGGCACACCTGCCGCCACGGCTTCCAGCATGGCGGGTGCGCTCCAGCCAGCGGGGCTCACGGCACCCACGCCACGGATGTGCAGGCGCGGGGTGTTCATGCAGACCTCCTTTGCAAGACGAGGGTGGCATTCGTACCACCAAAGCCGAAAGAGTTCGTCAGCGCATAGTCCAGCGCGGAGCGGCGGAACTGACGCACGAGGTCAAAGCGCACGGCGGGGTCCACCTCTCGCACATTGAGGCTGCCGGGCAGCCACTGCCCCTGCAGGGCCATGAGGCAGATCACCGCCTCCACCGCACCCGCACCGCCCAGCAGGTGGCCCATGGCGGACTTGGTGGAGCTGACGGGGATGCCTGCCACGGCATCGCCCGCCCACGCCGAAATGGCGGAGGCCTCGGCCACGTCGTTGAATGGGGTGCCGGTGCCGTGGGAATTGATGTAGCCGATCTGCGCCGGCGAGACTCCGGCCTGAGCGCAGGCGGCGGTCATGGTGCGGATGGCGGCTTTGCCCTCCGGGTCTGGCTGCGTGAGGTGGTGCAGATCCGTGGCGGTGGCGTAGCCGGAGACATTGCCCAGAGCGGGGCTCTGCCGCACCTCCTCGGCCTCCAGCAGCATGACGGCGGCTCCTTCACCGAGGGCGAGGCCGTCGCGCTGCGCATCAAAGGGGCGCGGGATGCCGCTGGGTGCCAGGGCATGCAGGCTGTCAAAGCCCGCAAAGACCAGACGTGCTAGCGCATCGTAGCCGCCTGCCAGCACGCGCCTGGCACGGCCGCTGCGGATCATGTCCGCCGCCCAGCCGATGGCATTGGCCCCGGAGGCGCAGGCATTGGACACGATGATGACGGGGCCGCGCCAGTCATACTCGGCGGCGATGCTGCTCATCTGCCGCTGCGGCTGGTAGTGCTCCACGCGGGAGAGCTGCGAGGGCACGCGGCCGTTGTCCTGCCTCGCATTTTCAAAGTAGGCCTCTCCCAGCGGCATGGCGCCTGCGGAGGTGCCGATGACCATGGCGTCGATGCCTTCCATGCTCTCACGTCCGGACTGCCGCAGCGCCTCCTGGATGGCCATGAGCATCATGCGCGTGCCGCGATCGATGAAGGGCAGCTTGTGCGCCGGCATGCGGTGGAAGAGGTTTTCCTGCGGCAGATCCACCAGCCCGGCGGTCTTGGCGATGAAGCCCGTGGTGTCAAAGAGATCCACCGGCCGGAAGGCGGTGCGGTCCGCAGCCATGGACTGCTCGTTTTCCTGCCATCCAATCCCCAGGGGCGAAACGATCCCCGCTCCGGTGATGGAAATGCACTGGCTGGTGGGGGAAGGCACGCGGTTTGTCTGGGTGAGATTCGTGGTGTGTTAGGTTGAACTGCCTGCGCTAGTGTTCATTCTAAGGCGCGGCGCGGCACATGGTTTACGCTTCGTCGCAAGGACTGCAAATGTTTGGTGAACGTTGGGATCGTATTGTGAGAGAGCGCGGCGCGCAGGCCGCCCTGTATCTGGCCGGCGGGCGTGCCATCACGTTCCGCCAGCTGGATGAGGAGGCGCGTGCCCTGCGGCCGGAGGGGGACTATGTGCTGGCCCAGGGGGATGTACCCCAGATCCTGCGCCAGCTGCTGGCGGGTTTTTTGCATGGCATCCCGGTGCAGCTGGTGGAAAAAGACCGCGCCCGCCGCGTGCCCGCCTGCCCGCCGCCCGAGGGCACGGCCCTGATCAAGCAGGCTGTGGGCGGCTCCGGTGTGCGCAGGTGCCAGTTTTTCACCTTTGAGCAGATCGCCGCAGACGTGGACCGCCTGCATGCGGCCCTGGACCTGGGCGCGCGCGGCGTGGGCGTGGCCGCCATCTCCTGCGCGCACTCCTTTGGCCTGACCATGACCGTGCTGCAGACGCTGCTGCACGGCGTGCCCACCTGCCACGCGCCGCAGCCCTTTGCCCAGCCGCTCATGGACGCCATGCGGCCCCATGCACGCGTCTTCCTGCCCGGCGTGCCTGCGCTGTGGAAGGCCTGGCTGACGGGGGATGTGGGCTTTGCCAGCGTGAGCCTGGCCCTCTCCGCCGGGGCTCCGCTCACGCTCGGCCTGGAGCGCCTGGCGCGGGAAAAGCACGGGCTCAAGATTCACAACCTCTACGGCACCAGCGAGTGCGGCGCCGTCTCCTGGGACGAGACGCCGGACCTGCGTGAGGATGAGCGCGACCTGGGCCGCCTGCTGCCCGGCGTGCAGGCGCAGGCAGATGCAGGCGGGCACCTCGTGGTGCGCAGCAGCTCCGTGGGCCTGGGCTATGATGAGCTGCTGCCGCAGGAGCAGTACGGCGCAGGCTCCTTCACCACCTGCGACCAGATCGAGATCCACCACGGGCACCTCCACTTTCAGCAGAGCACCGGCGCGGGGATCAATGTGGCAGGCCGCAAGCTCAGCCCCGCCGAGATCGCGGAAAAGATCACGCGAGCCTCCGGGCTGCCGCAGGTGAAAATCCGTGGTGTGAAGAGCCGCGACCCCGAGCGCTGCCAGGACATCGTGGCAGAGCTGGAGCTGCCGCAGGCGGAGATCGACGCCGCCTTAAAAATCAAAGCCTGCTCCCTGCTGGCGCCGTGGGAGGTCCCGCGCAAATGGATCGGCACACCCTGATGAAAGCCCCCCTGTCATCCCAGTCTCTCAGCCGCATCGCGCGCCTGTGCTCCATCCGCAACAAGCGCTGGGAGCGCTGCTATGCCGGCATGAAGCTGCGCTCAGACCCCGTCTATGCGGCGGTGGCGCATGAGCTGGAGGGCTCCGCCCTGCCCGTGCTGGACATCGGCTGCGGCATCGGCCTGCTGGCTTTTTATCTGCGCGAGGCGGGCTATGCGGCGGACATCGCGGGCTTTGATTATGACCCGAACAAGATCGCCTGCGCGCAGAGCATGGTGGCGCGCAGCGACTACACGGGCCTCAGCTTCATGACGGGAGACGCCCGCCGGGGACTGCCCGAATGCAGCGGCCATGTGGTCATCCTGGACATCCTGCAGTTCTTCACGCGGGACGAGCAGGCCGCGCTGCTGCGTGCCGCAGCAGCCCGTGTGGCGCACGGCGGCAGGCTCATCATCCGCACCGGATTGCAGGATGACTCGTGGCGCTTCCGCATCACCGTGGCGGGAGACTGGCTGGCCAAGCTGACCCTCTGGATGAAAAGCGCGCCCGTGTGCTATCCCGACCGCGAACTCTTCGAAAGTGTGCTCGGCGCTGCCGGACTGCGCGTCCGCCTCCTGCCCCTATGGGGTGCCACGCCGTTCAACAATCACCTCGTCGTCGCCGAGCGGGAGTGAGGCGGGAGCTAAGTGATGGCATGTGCTGCAAGCACGTCGGCGGTGATTGCTTTGAGGTGCGTGCATGAGTGATATGACACATTCGCCGCCTTGAACTGGACATCCGGCCACGAAATGTGGACTATGACACAGCACAGGGACAAAACGTACGTTTCAGTGCCTGATTCAACTGTTAAGCGCTGCTACACCCATCCTGTGAGAACGACGCTCTTCATTTTTCTTCTCTCACTCGTCCTTGCTACCACACGAGCCGCAGAGCGGTGGACGTTTCATTGCGAGGCCGAGAAGGGCGACCTGACTGCATCTGTGCCGCGAGAGCCAACCCCTCTTGATTCGCACATTCTTGAATTGCCGCGCTACTCACCAGACCCACTCGACCGAGACGCTGTCATCCAACGCACCACCGTCCGAGTAGTTGGCAGCTATCGCACACACCGCATCATCGAGGCACACCTCGAATACAAGGAGAGCTACTACACCGACCTCTACATTCTTCTCTGCGAGGCGCAGCCCGGCCTTTATCTGCCGATTTATGTGCAGCAGTATGCCCGAGGAATTCGGACGCCTGAGCTTGCCGCATTCTCAATCACCGACGACCACTGTTCCATTAACGTAGTTGTGCGCTACTCTGGCACCGCTGCATCCAAGACAACCGACGTCATCACGCTCACCGAAGATGCCACGACTGGACTCAAACTCCGAAGCGACCGCAAAGCCTAACCATGCGCTGTCAGCATGTGGCGGCGCTTGCTTTCAGGTGCGTGCATGAGAGATGTGACACATTCGCAGCCTTGAACTGGACATCAGGCCACGAAATATGGACTATGACGCAGCACAGGGACAAAACGTACGTTTCGGTGCCCCATTCAACTGTCCGCCCTCATCACAGAGCCACACCACACTTGTATGCCATGACACCAAAGTTCGACGCATTTTTTGAAAAAGTTATGTCTGAGTGCAGGGTTCTCCCTGATGACCTTGAGGCTCACGTGTCTGCCGCCGGAGCATTGAAGAAGCTAATTGTGGAAGTTCCTACACTAGATTTGCTAAAAGAGGCTGCACGGGCCACGGTTGGGCAGTATACTGCGCGCCGTGATAGTGCACATTTCAACGGTGATGAGTATCACGGTCATTGTGACACTGGAGGAGGCTACGAGGTGAGTTGGGGTATGAGCGGCAAACGGAGGCACCCGAACAAGTTTCCCGCAGCAATCCCGAACGATGCAAGATTGGCAGTCGCTAAAGTTTTGAAGGTTGATCCTTCTATTCTCGAAGGCTTCGTTACATTCGATAGCGAGAGTTCACAGTATGTTCTCTTGATCGAATGCCGCCACAGCAACACATGACTGCCTGCACGATTGCCAAAGCAGGGGCGAACAAAGCGCTGGTGGCAACGGCTCGTAGCAGTCTGTATTGTCAGCGGAGTCTTGCGCTCGCCGTCGCCACGGCTTAGACGTTCGCCCAACCAACAGCGTCACTTGTAGCTCATGCAGCGGTATAAGAACATCCTCGACGCCATCAATCGCCACGTTAGCACATTCAATAGCTTCTTGGGTGCTGATCACCAGTTGAAGCATATTAGCTTCGACATTCCCGAGACTGCCGCCTGGATTGAGGACAGACCTTGGGGCGGCGTTACATGGCCCAGCAAAGACTCTTACGGAGTCTATTTCCTTGTGGGTCATCGCCAGAACAACGATGACGACCACGGGCTTTACGTCGGTAAGGCATCCCTGAAACAGATTGGTTTCCGCACTTGGAGCCACCTGAAACCCGGAAAGGGCACAGGCCGCTACACCAAGAACGCTGCTGACGGCTCAGTTTTCTGCCTGCAGATGCTGCTGGCTATTCCGATGCCAACTACACAGATGAGATCGTTCGCATCAGCGCTTGAAGAGCACCTAATTACTGCACTCCGTAGCGAGTGCTACCTTCTGAACAGGGTCGGAAACAGATGAGTAGCTACGAGTCCATCGGCCAAACGAGGGCGAACAATACGCTGGTGGCAACGTTCGGCAGCCCAGCGCCAATCCGCCAAAAAAAGACTCATGCCATGAGGCGTTTTGCTGCACCGCAGCATTCACATTCAGTTTGCTGACGCGCATCCGAGCCCCCGAAGTTGTGAGCCAGCTTGAATGAGCGCCCTCAGTGCGCTGCTGGCTATGCCACCACCTCGTCGTCGCCGAACGGGAGTAAGGCGGGCGGGGTGTCGCATTTCAGGGCGCTGGCCTTCATCATCGCCGCCACCGCCTGAGCCACCTCCACGGCGACGGGGGTGCCTTCATGGATGAGCACGATGGCTCCTGGCTGAAGACGGCTGGCGATGCGCTGGGTGATGAACGGCACCTCTTTCAGCACGCCGTCAAAACCGCGTGCGCTCCACAGCATCATGCGCAGGCCCAGGGCGCTGGAGGTCAGGGCGGTGAAGGCATTGTGGTGCCCGGCAGGCGGGCGGAAAAAACGCGGCGGGTGATCGGGGCAGATGGCGGTCAGCGTCTGCTGGCATCCGGCGATCTCCTGCCACAGCCGCGCCGGGCGCAGCATCCAGAAGGTGGTGGCGGGGTGGGTCTGCGTGTGGTTGCCGATCTCGTGCCCGCGTGCCACGATCTGCCGCACCAGCTCCGGGTGCTGTGCGGCGCGGTCTCCCACCAGAAAGAACAGCGCCTTGATGCCATGCTGGTCCAGGATGTCGAGAATGGCGGGTGTGTGCTCCGGGTGCGGGCCGTCATCAATGGTCAGCAGCGCCAGGTTTCCCTCCGGAGGCAGGCGCTTGATCATGCGGCCAAAGAGCGCACAGCGTGGCACCAGCGTGGCGATCATGAAGGTGGTCAGCACGGTGCAGAAAAACAGCACCGCAGCAGCTACGTGCCCCTGAGAGGCCAGCCAGGCCACCACCAGCGTGGGGGCCAGCATGAGCCCCAGGCGCAGGTACGCACGCCGCAGGGTGCGGGCTCTCAGCTCCGCATTCATGCAGGATCGCGGGAGACGAGCGGTTCAAACACAAACCATTGATCCCAGTGCTGGGAGAGGAAGCGGTGCATCACCGCCACCCACTTGGCGCTGATCTCGGCGGCCTTGGCCTTCTGCCCGCCTTCGTGGAAGGGCTTGCCGATCTCGATGCGGTAGGAGAGCAGCCCCCGGCGGGAGAGAAACACGGCATAGCACGGCACGCTGGTCACCTCCGCCAGCACCAGCGGCCCGCGCGGGATGCTGAAGGTCACGCCCTCGATGCTGGCCTGCATGGGGGTCACCTCGCCCAGCACACGGTCCCCCTGCACGCAGACCACCTCCCCAGCCATGAGCAGGCGGAAGAGCTCCATGCCCAGATGACCGCCAGGCTCATTGTAGTGGATGTGCAGATTGGGCTCGCGGCGCTCCTCCTCGCACAGCTCCTGCTTGCGCAGCTTTTGCAGGGAGGCGGAGGCCTCCGGCATGCGCACGGTGTGGATGGGACGGTGGAATTTGCGGGCAAAGAGCCCGGCGCCGATGTCGTAGTTCCCCGAGTGCACGGTGAAGATGAGCGCGCCGCCCTTGTGATTTTGCAGTTCCTCAAAGTCCTCCCGGCCGATGATCTCCCAGTCGATCTCTTTGCGGAAATGGATGTGCCAGAGGCGGTCCAGGTAGGTGAGCGCAAACTGGAGAAACACCCGGTACACGTCCATCGAGCTGGCGCCCTTGCCGGGGATGAGGGCGTTGAGATTGGCGCGCACCGTCTCGCGCGGCCCTGCGGCCAGCACATACACCAGCAGCGTGATGGGGTGCAGCGCCACCATGAAAACCCAGGTGGGCACCCAGCTCATGAAAAAGAGGATCACCCGCGACCAGCACGCGTCATGCAGCCCCATGCGCGGGGGCGGTGCGTTCTCGCACGGCTGGTGGGTTGCAGAATCAGCGGATGGCATTATCTAAAAGGCGTACCATGAATGGATGGAAAGAGGCGTCCTGTTTCGACTCTGGCGCTGCATCCGACAACTGACTTTTTTCACCCCCTCACTCATGAATTATCCCGGCACGGACTACGATGTGGTTGTCATGGGAGGGGCGTTTTCGGGCTCCTCGGCCGCCATGGTCCTCAAACGCGAGCACCCGGAGATGCGCATTCTCATCGTGGAGCGCACGGTGGAGTTTGACCGCAAGGTGGGGGAGAGCACCTCCGAGGTGGCGGGCTGCTTCCTCACGCGCGTGCTGCACCAGGGTGCGCACCTCAGCGCCCGGCACTACCAAAAGCACGGCCTGCGCATGTGGTTCTGCAAAACGCCGGAAGATTCCGTGGGCGACCTCACCGAGATCGGCCCGCGCTACCAGTCCCGCCTGCCCACCTTTCAGCTGGACCGCGCCATCCTGGACGAGCACCTGCTCAAGGAAGCCTGCGATGCCGGATGCGAGCTCATGCGCCCGGCCACCCTCCGGAACATCGCCCTCTCCGAAGACGAGTCCCCGCACACCATGGAGGTCACGCCCCAGGGCGGCCAGCCGCGCACCGTGACCGCGCGCTGGCTCATCGACGCCTCCGGCAAGGCCGCCGTGCTGGCAAAACAGCTGGGCGTGCACCGCACCATGGAGAGCCTGCACCCCACCTCCTCCATCTGGTGCCGCTTCAGAAATGTGAACGGGCTGGACAGCTATAAGAGCCGCAAGATGCACCCGAAGCTGATGGAGAACATGCGCGGCCTGCGCACCACGGCCACCAATCACCTCATGGGGCGCGGCTGGTGGTGCTGGATCATCCCGCTCTCCGACGGCAGCTACAGCGTGGGCGTGACCTGGGACCGGCGCTTTTACGAGCCGCCGCAGGGGGCCAATCCGCTGGCCCGTCTGCAGGCCCACCTGAAGACGCACCCTGTGGGCCGCCTGATGTTTGACGAAGCCGTGCCGGATGAAAACGACACCTACTACTACAAGAACCTGGCCTACCGCGCCGAACGCATCGCCGGCAACCGCTGGGTCATGATCGGAGACTCCGCAGGGTTCATGGACCCGCTCTACAGCCACGGCCTGGACTACTGCGGGCACATGGTGTGCGCCGCCACGGACCTCGTGGCGCGGAACCTCGCCGGAGAAAACACCCAGGAGACCACCGACTACCTGAACATGGCCTATCCGCGCAGCTGGACCCTGTGGTTCAACGCGCTCTACAAGGACAAGTACGCCTACATGGGAGACGCCGAGCTCATGAACGCCACCTTCCTGCTGGATCTGGCCACCTACTTCATCGGCCCCGTGCGGCTGGTGTATGCCCATCCCGACTACGAATGGAAGCGCATGCCCTACGACGGGGCTCCGGGCGGGGTGTTTGGCGCCTTCATGGGCTTCTACAACCAGCGGTTTGTACACCTGGCGCAGGAGCGCCTGCGCAAAGGCATCTACGGCCACAAAAACAACGGCCACGTGTGGATGCCCCGCCAGAGCTTCTCCCCGGACACCAGCGCCCTGCGCCTGCTCTGGGAGGGGCTGAAAGTGTGGTTCAAAGCCGAGCTCACCACCTGGCTGGCCCCCACCCGCGCCGCAATGCATGAGGTGAAGATGGTGCCTGAGACGAAGCCTGCGGAGGCGTCAGCATAGTGGTCCGCACAGTCCTCTGTGCGGCACGAAAACACGCTGATGCACGAGCCACTCTCTGCCTGCGCAGAATCCAGAGCCAGAGATGAAGCTGGCACACTCTTGCCCTTGCGAGGCGACGAACATCACACGCGAAGGGCTTGAATAAAAAGAACACTCTAGGTGGCACGAACCGCACAGAGGACTGTGCGGACCACGATGGAGGCCCGCCTTCGGCGTATCGCTCTCCCTCACTCCGCGATGAAAAACATCGCCGCAAAGGTGTTGGAGGTGAAGCGCAGACCGGGCTCCGGCTGGATGAGCATGGTGGAGATGTCTCCGTCCAGAAACAGCGCATCCTCGCAGCCGAGATGCAGGAAGCAGCGGCAGAGCTGGTGGAAGGTCACGCGGCCTTTCACGCCGTCCTCGCGGTCGCTCATCACAAAGACGATCTGCCCGTCCTTTTTGCGCACGCCCACGGCATTGCGCAGGCGCTTGTTGGGGGAGTTTTCGCGGAAGGCGGGATGCATCACGCCATGGCGCAGCAGCAGTGGGCCGGACTGCGTGGCCAGTCGCGGCTTGAGTCCGCTACGGGCGTACTCCTCCGCGTCCATCACACCGGGGCCGGTTTGATCGTCCAGATAGAAGACGCCGTTGGGCTTGAGGTAAAAATTGCCCTCTCCTGCCTTCAGATTCAGCGGCACCAGCTCCTGCCCCGCGCAGATGGTCAGGCCACAGGGCCGGGGCCCGTGCTCGTAGATGCCCGCATTGGTGGCAAAGAGGATCTTCTTCCCGCGTGCTGCCAACTGGCGGCTCAGGCCATTGAAATCGAGCAGCGGCTTTCCGCCTTCATCCAGCCAGGCCAGTTGCAGGCGCGGCCTGTCGTCCTTGTCCACCCGGTAGATCAGATAGCTCCCGCCTTCGTAGTCCAGAGTCTCCGCGCCATGCAGTGAGGCGGTGAGGAAGGCACAGCCCAGGAGCAGAAGCAGCCGGAGGGGGAAGAGCATGCCGCAGGATGCCGGATTCTGCGCCCGCATGCAATCCTTTGCCGCCCGCCAAAGCCCGAACTCCCGCCGAAGAACCCTTGAACCCAGGGCGGATTGCCGCATGATGCGCCCCCACATGTCCAGCAGTCTCGGCACACTTTTCCGCATCAGCACCTGGGGCGAATCCCATGGCCCCGGCGTCGGCGTCGTCATCGACGGCTGCCCGCCGCGCATCCCCCTCACCGTGGAGGACATCCAGGCCGAGCTGGACCGCCGCCGCCCCGGCCAGAGCAAAATCGTGACCCCCCGCAAGGAGGACGACAAGGCCGAGATCCTTTCCGGCGTGCTGGATGGCCTCACGCTGGGCACGCCCATCGGCATCCTGGTGCGCAACACCGACCAGCGCCCCTCCGCCTACACGGAGATGCAGCAGGCCTACCGCCCCAGCCACGCCGATTACACCTATGACGCCAAGTACGGCATCCGCGCCGTCTCCGGCGGCGGGCGCTCCAGCGCACGCGAGACCATCGGCCGCGTGGCCGCAGGCGCGATCGCACGCAAGGTGCTGCAGCAGACACTGGGCGGCTACGAGTGCCTGGCCTACGTGAAGACCGTGCAGAACATCGAGGCCACCGTGCCCGCTGCGGCGGAGCTGACCTCGGCGCTGATCGAGTCCAACATCGTCCGCACCTGCGACCCCGTGGCGGCGGATAAGATGATCGAGCTGATCGAGAAAATCCGCAGCGAGGGCAACAGCGTGGGCGGCATCATCGAGTGCGTGGTGCGCGGCGTGCCGCCCGGACTGGGCGAGCCCGTTTTCGACAAGCTGGAGGCCGATCTGGCCAAGGCGATGATGAGCCTGCCAGCCAGCAAGGGCTTTGAAATCGGCAGCGGCTTTGGCGGCACCACGCTGACCGGCCTGCAGCACAATGACGAATTCTACATGGATGGCGACAAGGTGCGCACGCGCACGAACCGCAGCGGCGGCATCCAGGGCGGCATCAGCAACGGGGAGGAGATCGTCTTCCGCGTGGCCTTCAAGCCCACCGCCACCGTGCTGCGCGAGCAGAAGACCGTGACCAACACCCACGAGGACACCACCCTGGCCGCCCGTGGCCGCCACGACCCCTGCGTGCTGCCCCGCGCCGTGCCGATGGTGGAGGCCATGGTGCACCTGGTGCTGGCAGACCACTTCCTGCGCCAGCGCGCCCAGATGGGCTGAGGCCGTGTGTGAGCGCCTCCAGCCTTACCGTTGCATACGCAGTCCCTGGAGCGCGGGCCTCCGAGCCCGCAGCAGGTGGCAGACACCCATGAGTAAAGCCATGGCTGTCATCAGGACGCAAACACGGGCATCCTGTGCGGCGGTTGTGACGCGGTTGTGCGTCACTGGCAGGCACAGGCGGAGTCAACGGAGATGGCGGAGTGCTGCGGGCTCGGAGGCCCGCGCGCCCTGGACGCTGTGGCAGGCGATGCGGTGGGTGCTTTTTCTGCTGATGGCAGCAGCCGCCACGTGTGCGGCTGCACCGAGTGAGGTGCCGATGACGCCCTGGTATGAGGGCCGCCTTTTTCCTGCGGAGGGGATTCTCGTCGGCGTGGTGCAGGAGGTATCCGCCGAGATGCAGCGGTCGGTTTCGGAAATCGTTTTGAAGGAATCCTGCACGCTGAAAGTGGAGTCTGTCATGGGTGCGGCGCAGGACATGGCAGGAGATGGTATCGTCCGGCTCACGGCGAAGCACACTCGCGATCCCTACCAGCAGCCCGAAGATGAATGGGGTCTGCTGAGCCATCTGGCGAAAGGGCAGCGCGTGGTGGTGTGGCTGCACCGTTATGAAGGCATGCTCGTGTTTGGCAGCAGTGCGCTGGTGGCGCTGAATGAGCAGACGCAGGCCCTGCCGGAGATCCTGCGGCGCACGGGAGGGCAGGCCAGGCACCTGTCGCGTGCGGACCTCGCCGTTTTCAAAGCGGCCAGCCCGCTGCTCCATGCCCAGGCACTGGAGGCTGCTGACATGACATATCTTGACCCGACCGAAGGCACGCCCGCCGATTCACTCGTGGGCATCTGCGTGGCCACGGTGCTGGGGCTGGTGTGGCTGTGCGACTTTCTGCGGCGGCGGTGCTGATTTCTCTCACCGCACGCGCATGCCCTGCATGCGGCCCTGCATGGCCTCCAGCATGGGGGCCATCTCCAGCTTCATGGAAAGCGGGGCTTCTTTGAAGAAGAGGCCCATGTCCTTGGTGAAGTTCTTTTCAAAGCCGGCGGGGTCCTGGTCCAGCAGCATCTGCATCTCGGGGTTTTTGGAGGATCGCTTTTTCATCTCGCGCTGGATGCCGCCGATGATGCGGCGGCGGTCCTCGGCGGGGAGCTTTTCCAGGCCTTTCATCACCGCCTTGAAGTTCTCCTCCACGGTGCGGCCCACGTATTCGCCCTTTTCTTCATCGGTCAGGGATTTGGTAAAGCGCTCCATGGTTTCCAGGCCATCCTCGCGCATCTGGTTGCGCTGGCTGAAGTCGAGCTTGAGCACGGAGGCGATGACTTTGTCGAGATAGGCTTTCCGTTTCGACTCGGAGAGGTTTTCATCTTCCAGCCACGGGGCCTCGGCCATCAGCGCCAGGGTCTTTTCCGGTGAAAAGACCGAGTCCTCCGTGACCCACATGACCACGCCCACTCCGGCCCACACGAGGACGAGAAAGGCGGCGATCTGGAGCCAGAAGCGCTGGAGCGGCATGATCCGCTACTTTTTGCCAAAGCGGCGGCCTAGCAATGAGAGAAATTCGCCCGCCTCCTCCACCTTGAGGATTTTGGTGACAGTAAAATACGCTGCGGCAGAGGCGGCAATGCTGATGCCCAGCGTGGCACAGCGCAGCACAAACTGGAGATGCGCCCAGTCGGACATGATGCTGCTCTTGGCCGCCAGGCAGATCATGGACATGGCCGCGATGCCAGCGAGCAGCCTGCCGAGTGATTTCATGAGCTGGCCCGTCTCAAGGCCGGAGGCAAACTTGCGCATGCAGAGGTAGAGCGTGAGGAAATTGAGCGAGAGCCCCACTGCCGTGGCCCAGGCGAGCGCGGTGTGGTCCCAGTGAAAGACGAAGACGGTGATGGAATTCACCGTGGCCGTGAAGACGATGACGCCAATGCTGACCACCATGGGAATGAAGCGGCGGTTGATGGTGTAAAACGCAGGCTGCAGCACCTTGATGGCGGCGTAGAAGATGAGGCCAAAGGCGTAGGCCTGCAGCGGTGCGGCGGTGTTTCGCACATCGGAGGCATTGAATTTCCCATGCTCGAAAATGACGGAGATGATCTCCTCGGAAAGCAGCGTGAGGCCCACGGCGCAGGGCAGCGTGAGGAAGAGCACGAGGCGCAGCCCTTTGGCCAGCGCTCCGCGAAAGGCCGGGGTCATGCCCTCGGTGGCCAGACGCGAGAGCATGGGCAGCGTGACGGTGGCCACGGCGACACCGAACAAGCCGAGCGGGAGCTGCTGCAGGCGCTGGGCATTGGCCAGCCAGGCGAGCGATTTCTCATGCCCATCTGTGAAGGAGGCGAAAATGGAGTTGAGCATCACCGCCACCTGCGTGCCGCTGGCGGCCAGCATGGAGGGCCACATGAGGTGCAGCACCTCCTTCACGGCGGGGTCTTTGCAGCCGAAGTCAAAGCGGAAGCGGAAGCCCACACGACGCAGCGAGGGAAGCTGAATGCCGAGCTGCATCACCCCGCCGATCAGCGTGCCGATGGCAAATCCAGTCAGCCCTTTCTCGGTGACGTGTCCATGGCGGAAGCCGGGATCAATGATCCAAGCCAGCACCACGCCGCCGACGATGCAGCCGAGATTAAAAAAAGCCGAGGCCACGGCGGGGATGAAGAAGACCTTCTTCGAGTTCAGCATGCCCATGACCAGCGCCGTGACGGACACCAGCGCGATGAAGGGATACATGATCTGCGCCAGCCAGGTGCCGAGCACCTTGGCCTCCTCGCTCAGGCCGGGCGTCAGGATGCGGAAGAGGATGGGAGCCAGCGCCACACCCGCGACGGCCACGAGCGTCATGAACCACATGGAAAGGGAGATCATCTTGCGCCCGAGCACCCATGCGGCCTCATCGCCCTCGGTCTTCATCTTCTTGGAGAAGGTGGTGACGAAGGCGGTGGAGAGCGCACCTTCGGCAAAAAGATCGCGCAGCATGTTGGGCGTGCGGAAGGCGGCGGTGAAGATGCCGGTGTAGGCGGAGCCAAAGAAGCCATTGAGCATCTGATCCCGCACCAGCCCGAGCACGCGGCTGCAGAGAATGGCGATGGAGACGACCCCGGTGGAGCGGGCCGTGGCACCGGTTTCCGGCTTGGTGGCCGCCGGTTTGCTTTCTTTCATCGGGTCTGATGGAGATGCGTCATTCATGTGAAGGTGATGCGTGATTCAAAATGCCCGTGCGCAAAGCATGAATTTGGAGTGCGACCGCACTCCAAAGGGCTCCCGCCACTTGTGCTGCCACTGGAACGAAGGACGTGAAGTCATCGAAGATGTTGAAGAGGGGACGGTTGCACTACACCCGCCGGCTGGCGCGGCGCAGCTTGTCCATCATGGCGATTCCCATGCCATGTTCATGCAACGGTTCTGCAATGATTTCGTCCACGCCCAGCTTGTCCAGCGCGCGCAGCACGTAGAAGAAACGCACGGCGGCTTCGGGGAGCTTGCCGTTGCCGGGGCTCAGCATCATGACTTCCTCCCAGTCGCAGAGATTGAGATAGCCGTCCTTCTCTTCGCCACGGTAGCTCATGAGGGCGTAGCGTTTGCCTTCTTCAGGAATGAAATCGTCCGGGCTCTCCAGCAGTCGCAGAGGTGTCTTGGGCGCGTAGTGGGAGGCCAGCTGACCGGGCGCGGCGGTGGCTTCATCCACCACGGTGCGGGTGGCCTGGCGCACTTTGCCGTAGGCCTTCAGATCCTCCGGCGTGATGGGGCCGGGACGCACGATGTCGATGAACATCTTGGGCGTGCCGGGCTCGATCTTGATGATGGTGGACTCCAGGCCAAACATGCACGCTCCTGCATCCACGATGAGGTGGATGCGCCCGTCCAGCTCTGCCTGCACGGCACTGGCGGAGGTGGGGCTGATGGAGCCAAAGCGGTTCGCACTGGGCGCGGCGAGCGGCTTTCCGAGAGCCGAGATGACACGGCGGAAGATGGGATTGGAGCTGACACGCACGGCCACGGTGGGCAGACCGGCGGTCACGAGATCAGGCACGATGGGCTTCTTGGGCAGCAGGATGGTCAGCGGGCCGGGCCAGAAGCGCTCGACCATCTTCTTCAGCGTCGGTGCGATCTCCGGCGGCACATCGGCCACGAGGTCGAGCTGGTCCTTGCTGGCCAGATGGACGATGAGCGGGTCAAAGGTGGGGCGCTCCTTGGCTTCAAAGATTTTCGCGACGGCAGTGGCATCCAGCGCATTGGCCGCGAGGCCATAGACGGTCTCTGTGGGCAGAGCGACGACCTCCCCCTCACGCAGCAGGCGCACGGCTTCATCCACCGCCTGATGCATGAGCGGCGGCTGGTCGGTGGGCAGAACGGCGGTGACGTAGCTCATGGAGTCGGAGTGTGGCTTTCAATCATCGCCCAGGCGTTGTGATTGTGGATGGATTCGTAATTCTCCGCCTCCACACGGAACCAGGTGATGCGTGGATGCGCCTTGGCCTTCACGGCCACGTTGCGCACGAGGTCTTCGACGAAGACAGGGTTGTCGTAGGCGGCTTCGGTGACGAATTTTTCGTCCGGGCGTTTCAGCACGCTGTACAGCTCGCTGCTGGCGCTGGACTCCACGAGTTCCAGCAGGTCCTCGATCCAGATGGGATCACTGAAGCGCACGGCCAGGGTCACGGTGCCGCGCTGATTGTGCGCGCCGCGGGCGCTGATGGCCTTGGAGCAGGGGCAGAGCGTGGTCACGGGGACCTCCACGGTGAGGACAAAGTCGGTGGTGCCTTTGTCGGCGTTCACTTCAAAGATGACGCCGTAGTCCAGCAGGCCCTCCGCACCGGAGACGGGGGCCTTTTTGGCGCGGAAATAGGGGAACTTCATCTCCACGTGTGCCTTGTCGGCATGGAGCTTTTTCATCAGCTCGCGCGGCATGGCCACGATGTTGGAGACGGTGAGCTCCGCGCCGTGCGCGTGCAGCACCTCCACAAAGCGGCTCATGTGGGTGCCTTTGAAATGGTGCGGGAGATCGACGGCGAGGGAGACGGTGGCGACGGTGTGCTGCACGGCGGCATCGCGGTCGCGGATGCTCAGGGGAAAGCGCAGACTGCGCACGCCGACGCGGTCGATGGGCAGGCGGCGGTCATCACGTTCGTTTTGCGTGTCGGAAAGTGCGGACATGGGCTGTAAATGGAACTTCCCACTGCCGCGGTGTGCAACAGTGGGAAGCAGATCAGGAGAAACCCTTCACGGGTGTGAAGTCCGGCAGATCAGGGCAGGAGGTTGACGGCGCGGGAGCGCTTGACCTCACGCACGACCTTGCGGTGCAGCCAGGCAGGAAGACCGGTGATGCGGCGGGGGATGAGCTTGCCGGATTCGGTGGTGAAACGGGCAAGGATCTCAGGATTGGTGTAAACGATCTTTTCCACCGGGATGTCCACACGGCGGCGCGGCATCTTGCGATTGGCGCGGCGGAAGTTGGACATGCGTTCTTTGGTCTTCGGTTGCATGGCAGTCTTGGGTAAAAATTAGCGGATTTCGCGGTGAAGGGTGCGCTTCTTCATGTAGTGATTGAACTTCACCTTCTCAAGACGGCCGGGGGTGCGGACGCTCTTCTTGTTGCGCGTGGTCACGTAGCGTGAGGGCGGCATTCCTGCAGCTTTGGCTTCCGTGCATTCCAGTGTGATGATTTCTCGCGGCATAAATTTGGGGCGCGGAGGTTAGGTCACTCCTTGGAGAAGTCAAGCGATTCGCCGGAGTTGTTGTTATTGGAGCTCGGAATCGTGTCATCCTCGTCCTTTTCGTCGTCGGAGGCGTCGTCCGCGCTGTCCAGTCCGAAGAGGGAGTGCACAGGGCGGCTCCAGCGGCCGCTCATCTGGTTGCGCTCCAGCTTTTCCTGGTAGGCCACGGAGAAGCGGGCGAAGGGCATGGCCTCCAGGCGCTCTTCCGGGATCTTGACGCCGGTGCCTTCGCACACGCCGTAGGTGCCGGTTTCGATGCGCTTGAGGGCCTCATTGATTTCATAGAGGGCGTCCTGCTCCTTGCCCAGGAGGCTGAGGGCGAAGTCGCGGTCATACGCGTCGCTGCCGGCGTCTGCCTGGTGCATGCCGAAGGCGGAGGCGTCTCCGTTTTCATTGCGGATGGTTTCGCTGGCCACGCCTTCGATGGAGTTGAGGTAGGCGTCGCGCAGTTCCACGAGGCGCTGCTTCTGCTTCTTGAGGAAGGGGGTCATCTTCACCGGGCCCTTGGCGATCTCGATGGTGATGCCTTCGTCTTCACCACGGTTCACGCGGGAGCGCGGGGTGCCGGCGGTGGCGCCACGGGGCATGGAGACGGCAGGAGTCTTGGAGGCGGGCTTGTCAGCCTTGGCTGGAGCCTTCTTGACTGGAGCGGGTGCGGGGGCTGGCGCAGGAGCAGGTGCGGGAGCGGCCTTGGCGGCAGGCTTCTCAGCCTTGGCCGGTGCGGCCTTCACAGGGGCGGCAGCTTTGGCCGGAGCGGCCTTCTTGGCAGGGGCTGCGGCCTTGACGGGCGCGGCTTTTTTAGCTGGGGCCGCTGCTTTCTTGGCAGGAGCGGCGGCTTTCTTGGCGGGGGCGGGAGCTTTTTTGGCGGCGGGTTTCTTCACAGGCTTGGGATCGGGTTTCTTGGGGGCGGGCTTTTTCGGCGCCGCTTTTTGAGAAAGGGGTTTGCTTTTGGCCTTCACCGCCGGCTTGACGGGGGCGGGCTTGCTCTTCGACTTCACCGCTTTGGCTGGAGCTTTTTTCGCTGGCTTGGCGGCGGGCTTTTTAACTGCGGGTTTCTTGGATTTCGCAGGCATGACTTTGGCGGTGTTGGGTTAGTCGATGAACATCTCCTCTCCAGAGCCCGGTGCACAGGGGTGGAAAAAGAGGCGCGGATTCTGGCTGCGGTTGCCATTTCACGCAACCAGTATTCCAACGCCGCTCCAAGGTTCACGTTTCAGGCAGGTTGAGACATCTGGCAGGTTGCGCCGGGGCGGGGGCGGGGCTTACTCTGCCGGCATGAATGCCGAACCCAATCCCAGTTCCGTGCTTTCCAGCCTCTGGCTGCAGATCCGTGCCGTGCTGGATCTGGTGCTGGACCTCTCCTTCCAGCGCTTTGTGACCCCGCGCCTGGTGCGCATGCTCTACGTGCTGAGCCTGCTGGCCGCGGCCTTTTACGCCTTCAGCTACATGTTCAGCGGGTTTAAAAACGGCACCTTCACCGGTCTTTTCCAGATGGCCACGGCCCCGCTGGCTTTTCTGCTCTACCTCATCGTGGCCCGCGTCACCGTGGAGCTGATCCTGGCCATCTTCCGCATCGCCGACCACCTGGCGCCCAGACCCGATGAGCCTGGAGCCAAGCCACCCGTGAAGCCGGACAATTTTACGGATCCGGTGAGGTAGGCACAGCAAGGGCATTGCACTTGAAGCGCGACTTTGTGAAATTTTTCACAAATTGCGGTTGCCGCCCCCCGCTGCACCCTGATAATCGGGCTGCCGATGTTCACTCCCATGCTCGCCACTTTCGATCTCATTGCGCTCGCCGCCTCGGTGGGGAAGATCATTTTCCTGACTTTCCTGGTCATTCTGCCCCTGGTTTCGATCGCCGTTTACTTTGAGCGACGCATCTCCGCCGTGATCCAGGACCGCGTGGGCCCAAACCGCGTGGGCGTGCCGCTGACGCTCTTTGGCTTCAAGAAAGACTGGCAGCCCTTTGGCATCGGCGGTCTGGCACAGGCGGCGGCAGACGGCCTGAAGTTCATTTTGAAGGAGGACTTTGTGCCCTCCCACGTGCGCAAGTTTTACTACTGGCTGGCCCCCTGCCTCACGGTGGTGCCCGCCCTGCTCACCTGCGTGGTGCTGCCCTTTGGCAGCGAGCTGAATCTCTCCTTCCTCGGACTGGCGGAGCCCATCAAGCTGGTGATCGCCGACCTGAGCGTGGGCCCGCTCTTCACCTTTGCCATCGCCTCCCTGGGTGTGTACGGCATCGTGCTCGCAGGCTGGTCATCCAACTCCAAGTACCCCTTCCTCGGCGGCGTGCGCGCCAGCGCGCAGATGATCTCGTATGAGATGTCCCTCGGCCTTTCCATCATCCCGGTGCTGATGATCTTTGGCGAGCTGAACCTGACCAAGATGTCCGCCTTCCAGGATGCCAATGGCTGGCTGCTGCTGCCCTTCTGGGGCGATGCTGCTCCCTGGGCCAATGGCTGGAACTTCAGCCGCTGGGTGCTGCTCATCCCCATCGTCATCTCCTTCGTCATCTTCACCGTCTCCATGTTTGCCGAGACGAACCGCCTGCCCTTTGACCTCGCCGAGTGCGAGACCGAGCTGGTGGCCGGCTACCACACCGAGTACAGCTCCATGAAGTTTGCCCTCTTCTTCATGGGTGAATATGCCGCGATGATCATCGGCTCCGGCATGGCAGTGACGCTCTTCCTCGGCGGCTGGAGCATCCCCTTCTGGCCTTATCTTGAAAAGATCATCCCGCTGCAGCTGCACTACACCCCCGGCACCACGCCCTTCTACACCGGCCTGCTGCACATGGGCACATTCTTTGCCAAGGTGTTTGCCTTCATCGTCTTCTTCATCGTCATCCGCTGGACGCTGCCCCGCTTCCGCTTTGACCAGCTCATGGCCCTCGGCTGGAAGGTCTTCTTCGAGCTCGCTCTGGCAAATGTCTTCCTCACCGCCGTGCTGATGTGGTGGTTTCCGCTGAAGTAAGCTGAACCGCAAGAGGCACGAAAGCGGCAGCTTTGCCTCCTTTGTCTCTTGGTGAGATATAAAGGGCAGGCTGTTCCTCGTTGTGCAGGCACAGTCCAAATTCGCACTGCGCGCGACTCACAGCGGGGCCTGCTGCTTCTTCGCACCACCCAGCCACCGGCCTGCGATCAATGCCGCCACGGTGGCCAGCAGGGCGCCGCTCAGGTCGGCGCTCCAGTCCCACACATCGCCGCCGCTGCGGCCGGGGACGTAGAGCTGGTGCCACTCGTCCACCACGCCCACGAGGCCGCAAAAGGCCAGCGTGAGCAGCAGCGCCGCGCCAAAGGTCTGCGCACGCCCCGCCAGCCGCAGGCTGAGCAGGAAGCAGGTGCCGCCGATGGCGAAGAAGGCGCAGTGCTCAAACTTGTCCACCCCCTCAAAGTCTCCCGGCTTGGGCAGAAAGGTCTGCGAGGAGAGCCACCACAGCACCCCGGCCCAGATGAGGGTCAGTACGCGCCAGAAGGCGGGAGACGAAAGAAAGCGGGGGAGTTTCATCGCAGATGCCACCTGCCATAGCAGGCATGGTGCCGCATTTCCACCGCAAGAAGCTGACGATGCTGCCGCCTGGCAGAGGCTGAAAGCTGCGCCATCCCCCGCTCAGTCATTTTTTCATCGCCTTTCCAAAGAGCTTCCGTCAACATCCGCCACCATGAGCTCCTCCACCCATCCTGTCTTTGTGCTGGCCGTACTGGGTCTGGTGGGCGCGGTGATCATGCTGGTCACAGTGTTGCGGGTGCACCACCGCGGGCTGAAGGCGATGCTGCTGCTCTTTGCGCTGGCGCTGCTGACGCCCGCCGGGCTGGTGCTGATGGCGCTGTACCCTGAGTGGACGGACGCACGCATCCGCACGTACAAGGACTTTTACGAGGGCATCCACCTGGGCATGACACGTGCAGAGGTGATGGAGGTCAAAGCGCACCTCTACCCCGCAGACGGCCCACGGAAGGTACCCACCATCATCGCCGAGGATGAGACGAGCCTGACCTTTTTCATGCACCCGGAGGACAAGGCGGAGCCCAACTGCGAGGGCATTTTGCTGACCTTTGCGGAAGGAAAGCTGAAATCCAAAATCTACTCTCCCGACTAAGCCCGTGCCGCTCTGGAAACGAGTCATCCGCATCGTGGCCATCATCGTGCTCTCCCCCGTGGTGCTGCTGCTGGGCTGCCAGTCAAAGCTCATCTACCACCCCAACCCCTACCGGGAGGAGTACGAGACCATGCTGCGTACCGCCAAGGGGGCGCGCCTGCGTTTCAGCACCAGCCAGGGGGCGCAGACGGCCTTCTACATCCCGCCACGCGCCGCCACCACCGGGCTGCCGCAGACGGTGTGGGTGTGCTTTGCCGGAAACGGCTCCCTGGCGCTGGACTGGCTGAACCACACCGACGACTGGGACGCCCGCTACGCCTACCTGCTGGTGGACTACCCCAGCTACGGCGACTGCGCCGGCACGCCCAACCCCGCACGCATCCGGGAAAACGGCACCGCCGCCGTGGCCGCCCTGCAGACGCACTTGCACACCAACCGGGAGGAACTGCTGCCACACCTGGCCTTTCTGGGGCACTCCCTGGGCTCTGCGGCAGCGCTGATGCTGGCGGACGATCTGGATCTTCGGCGTGGCGTGCTGCTCTCCCCCTTTACCAGCATGACGGAGATGGGCCGCATCGTGCTCGGCTGGCCGCTCTGCCACCTGAACCTGCACCGCTATGACAACCGGCGCACGCTGGCGCATGTGGCCGCACGGCAGGGCGCACGCATTGAGATCTTTCATGGCACGGACGACGAGGTGATCCCCACCCGCATGGGCCGGGAGCTGGCGGCGGCGCACCCGCAGGCCGTGGCGCTGCACGAGGTGCCCGGCGCGCACCACAATGACATCCTCATGCTGGCCGCGCCCCAGATCGGGCGGGCCATGGCGGCGGTGCTGGCTGGAGGGCCACGCTGAGGGTACACCGTGGTTGCTTTCAGGCGGTGCTGTGCTCTGATGCGGGCTCAATCTCACCCCCACTAGCCACCATGTCCGCCCACTCCGCCTCGGAAAAGTCCTCCATCTGGTCCCTTCTCAATGTCATCATCGGCTCCGCCATCGGCGGCGTCGTGCTGATCTGGGTGCTGTCTTTCGTCGTGCAGGGGCTGGGCTCCCTGCGTCCGAAGCCCAAGGCTGAAACCGCCGCCGCAGCCCCTGCTGCAGCTGCTGCCCCGGCCGCCGCTCCGGCAGCTGCCGCCCCCGCTGCTGCTCCTGCCGCCGCCGCCCCCGTGCTGGAAGTGACCATCAAGCCCGACCCCGCCAACCCCCTGGCCTACGACACCAAGGCCATCAGCGCCAAGGCTGGACAGAAGATCAAGCTGACCTTCAACAACACCCACCCCACCCTGCCCCAGCCGCACAACATCGTCATCGGCAAGGCCGGCACCAAGGACAAGATGATGACCATCGCCATGAGCGCCATGACCCTGGTGGACAAAGGCTACATCCCCGACTCCCCCGAGATCCTGGCCCACACCGGCCTGCTCCAGCCCGGCAAGACCGAGACCATCGAATTCACCGTGCCCGCCGCTGGCGAGTACCCCTTCTTCTGCACCTTCCCCGGCCACGTGGCGCTGATGAACGGCGTGCTCACCGCGCAGTAAGATTCCCCCTTTTACCTCTCCTTTCCCCATGGCTGTCTCCATCAGCGTCAACTACGAAGGCGGCCTGCGCTGCCGAGCCACCCACGGCCCTTCGCAGAACCAGGTCATCACCGACGCCCCGGTGGACAATCATGGGAAGGGAGAGTCCTTCAGCCCTACGGACCTCGTGGCCACGGCGCTGGCCACCTGCATGGCCACCGTGATCGGCATCAAGGCCCAGCAAAAGGGCTACGACATCGCCGGCATGAAGGTCAGCGTGGAAAAGCACATGAGCGCAGACAGCCCGCGCCGCATCGTGCGCCTGCCCATCACCATCGAGATCCCGCTGCCGGAAGACCACCCGGACCGCAAGCTCCTCGAAGCCACCGCCCTCGGCTGCCCCGTGCACCACAGCGTGCACCCGGACATCGACAAGCCGGTGACGTTTGTGTGGGGCGGGAAGTAATAAGGGTGGAACAGCCGTGAGCTTGTTCAGGCTCGTGCTTCTATTCTGCTCAAGGGAATCCCAAGTTCTCCGTCCTGAAGGGAAGCGCGGCCCGCGTCTGTGTCAGCACCAAATCATTTTCGTGGCGCATGGTTTGCGTAATGACGCTGCGTCTCATTGAGTGACCTCATATGGATGGGCAGAAAACAAACAGCAGCTTTCCGTCTCGGGAAAGCTGCTGCTGAGAGATGGGGGCTGGATGCCGGGCTTTAGAACTTCTTGATCAGCAGGGCGGCGTTGTGGCCGCCGAAGCCGAAGGAGTTGCTCAATGCGGCTTCCACCTTGGCAGGGCGTGCGGTGTTTGGCACGATGTCCACGTCCACTTCGGGGTCGAGGTTTTCGACGTTGATCGTGGGAGGGATCACCTGGTCCTTGATGGCCATGACGGAGGCGATGAGCTCCACGCCGCCGGCTGCGCCGAGGAGGTGGCCGGTCATCGATTTGGTGCCGGAGACGAGCAGGCCCTTGGTGGCGTAGTCGCCAAAGGTGCGCTTGATGGCGCGCAGCTCGCACAGGTCGCCCACCGGGGTGGAGGTGGCGTGTGCGTTGATGTAGTGCACGTCAGTGGTGTTCATCTTGGCGTGGCGCAGGGCCATCTCCATGCACTTGGCGGCGCCCAGGCCTTCCGGATGCGGGGAGGTGAGGTGGTAAGCGTCTGCCGTGGCACCGTAACCGGCCAGCTCGGCGTAGATCGTGGCTCCGCGCTTCTTGGCGTGTTCGAGTTCTTCGATCACCACCACACCGGCGCCCTCGCCCATCACAAAGCCGTCGCGGTCCTTGTCCCAGGGGCGGGAGGCGCGTTCGGGCTCATCATTACGGAGGCTCAGAGCCCTCATGTTGGCAAAGCCAGCCAGGCCGCAGGGGCGGATGGAGGCCTCGGCACCACCGGCGATCATCACGTCGGCATCGCCAAATTTGATCATGCGCCAGGCTTCCCCGATGTTGTTGTTGGAGGTGGCGCAGGCGGTCACGATGACCATGTTTGGCCCCATGAATCCGTACTCCGCCGCGATCATGCCGCTGGCGATGTTGGTGATCATCATTGGGATCAGGAAAGGGGAGACGCGGTTCGGGCCCTTGTTCAGCAGGATCTCATACTGGGTCTCGATGGTGCTGAGACCGCCGATGCCGCTGCCCACCATCACGCCCACGCGGTGGGGGTCCAGGCTGTCGGGGTTGAGGCCGGCGTCCTTGGCTGCCATCTTGGAGGCGGCCATGGCAAACTGGAAGTAACGGTCCGCACGGCGGGCGTCCTTGTGATTGTTGTAAAAGGGCGTGGGGTCAAAGTCCACCACCTCACCGGCGATCTTGCAGTCGTACTTCTCAGTGTCCATCGACTGGATGCGGCGGATGCCGCTCTTGCCGGCCACGAGGTTTTTCCAAAAGTCATCCTTGTTGTTGCCGTTCGGGGCGATGGCTCCCATGCCGGTGATGACTACGCGACGTTCGCTCATGTGTTTAATTTAGGGGTTGGAGTGAAGGGTCAGAGAACACGATTTGCACGGGGGGGCAAGGGAAATCATGGCGGCGAAGTGCTTGAGCCCGGGGCGATTTGGGTGTCTGGCTGTGGGGTGATTCGTCTGCTGATCATCTTTGTCTCCACCTTTCTGCTGTCCCTGTCTGTCCTCGCGACGCCGGATTCTTCCTCCATCCCGCCGGTGATGCAGGCCTGGATGGCGGCGCAGAAGGACATCGGCAGCATCAAGGTGGCCTTCCAGCAGACCCGCACGACACCCGCTCTCAAGGAGCCTGTGCGCACCAGCGGCCGCTTCTGGCGCATGGCGGACGGGCGCTTTCGCCTGGAGCTGGGAGCGCCTGCTGCCTCGACGCTGATCTTTGACAAGGAGTCAGTGCATCTGAAGGAGAGCCCCGAGGAGCCCTGGCAGACCCTGAAGTCCGACGACAGCCGCGTGCGCATGTGGATGAAATTTCTGAGCGGGCGGGAGATGGATGTGGAGTCTCTGACGAACAATTTCACACTCAAGATCACGCAGCAGGAGCCCGGCTACACCACGGTGGCCATGGTGCCGCGCCCGCTGCTGATCAAAAAATACCTGCGCCAGCTGGACATGCAGATCGATCCCGGCGGCAGGCGGCTGCTAGGCTTTCGAGTGGTGCAGGGAGATGGATCCACCCTGCTGCTGAACTTTGGTCCGCCGGAAAAGCTGGGTGGTGATTTGGATCAACTCTTTCATCCTCAATGATGAACGAGGGGTCTGAAAAATAGCCGAAGAAAGGGCGGGCGGGCCCGTTAAGACCGGGATACCGCCATGGATCCAACCCGCGAGATACCCGAGTCCGAGGATGGATCATCGACAGATGCCGTGCTGCATGAGGTTCCCGAGCCCAGAGTGGTGAAACCCTACAGGCAGCCGAACCGTCTGGTGCGGCTGTGGCGCTCTGTGGGTGGCGGATCGCTGACGCTGAGCATCCTGTTTCATGTGGGGCTGGTCGTGGCGGCGGGGTTCATCGTGTTTGCCACCAAGGCGTATGAAAAGCAGATCGACTTCCTGCCCGGCGGCGGCACGCAGCAGGGGGCGCAGGCCTCCGCCGAGCTCTCCCACAAGGTGCAGATGAAGCGCCAGCAGAAGGTGCAGAAAGCCATGCCGCAGCAGCGGCTGATCTCCACCAGCATCGATGCTGCGCTGACTCTCCCAGAAGCCCCGCCTGCCGTGCTGGACATGCCGGATTTTTCCTCCCTGGCTGGTGGTGACAAACTGGGAAGCAGCGGCCTCGGCATCGGTGGCGCGGGCGGGGGTTTTGGCAATGGCGTCGGCATGGGGGCCATGTCTGGCCGCACCTTCAAGCCGCTCATGATGTTTGGCAAAGAGCTCAAGGACACGCGCAAGATCGCCGTGGTGATGGATGTCTCCCGCTCCATGACCAAGTTTCTCCCGCTGGTGGCCAAGGAGCTGGACAAGGTGGCCTTTGGCAGCCCGCTGGTGCTCTACTTTGGCTGCGGGCTGGTGAAGCCGAAAGAGAAGATCGACGACGACATCAATCCGGTGAGCAGCGACAAATTCCGCACCTTCTGGCAGGTCTGGGAAGGCAAGACCCCGCTCAAGCTCTCCAAGGAGGAACGCAAGAACCTCAAGTATGATCCCGCCAAGCCGATGCCGCTGGAGGCCATCTATGACATGATGAGCAAGCGCCGGAACACCTGGTTTGTGGAGTTCAACGGCATCACCTACGCATCAACAGCGCTCATGTCGAAGGAGGTCATGGAAGCGGACACCATCTACTGGTTTGCCGACTTCATGGACAAGGTGGAGTCCGAGCAGATGGAGCAGGTGCTGAAGACGCTCAAGAAGCGCAAGCAGAAGCTCTACATCCACGCCTCGAGGGAGGGCCGCTCTTTTGCCCAGGTGCGCGACGAACTCGTGCTCCCCTCCGGCGGCGAGGTCATTCAGACGCAGTCTGAAGAGACGCCGAAGAAGAAGGAGAAGGACAAGATCGCGGCGCAGTAGCTGCTGAGGCGCAGACCAGATCCGACGAAAGGCGGAATTGTTGATCAAGAGTCGTGAGTGGCATCCTGCGAATGGCTGGCGTGCCACTCCCAGTAGTCGCAGTAGTTCCGCCAGCGAAGGTCTGTGCGGGGAACCCAAAACAAGCCGGTGGGAATCCCTGTGGGAGCCATGAATTCGTCGTAGATGCAAAGGCCTGACCCGAGTTCGATGAGAAGTCCGTCGGTGGCGTCGCCTTCTTTGTCGATTTCCACATGAACCGCCTTGATGGGCGAGTTCAGGATGGGCAGAGCTTCGTCAATCTTTTCATAGCCCGTCAGGTCAACCTCGCCTCGATAAAACCGGTTGAATCCCAGCGGCGGAAAGAAGCACAGCCCGGTTTCCAGCGTGGGATAAGACCGCGTGTAATTGAGATCATCAGGAAGAGCCTCGTACTTCACGTGCATCGCCACGATGCGATGGCCGATGATCTCCTCTCTGCAGAGCCAGTCGCTCATGACTTCATGGTCTAATAATCCCGGTTCAGAAGGTAGTCCGCGAGCTGGCGCAATCTGACGGCGGAATCTCCAAACACATCGAGTGCGCGGCTGGCGGCTTCGGTGAGGCGGTGGGCTTCGGCGCGGGAGGCGTCCAGGCCCATCAGCGCGGGGTAGGTGCTTTTTTCCGCCTCCACATCCTTGCCGGCGCTCTTGCCGAGTTTCTCGCTGGTCTGGGTCACGTCCAGGATGTCGTCAATGATCTGGAAGGCCAGGCCGGTGGCCATGCCGAAATCATGCAGCGCCTGCATCTGCTCCTCGCTGGCATTGGCGCTCATGGCACCGAGTCTCACGCTGGTGGTCAGCAGGGCGGCGGTCTTGCCTTCATGGATGAAGCGCAGGTCTTCGAGCGGGAGCTTTTTGCCCTCGCCTTCCAGATCGGCCACCTGGCCGCCCACGAGGTGCAGGCTGCCTGCGGTGCGGGCAAGCTCCAGCACCATCACCGCGACCGGATGCAACGGCGCGATGGGCGTGCGGGTGACGAGCTCAAAGGCCAGCGCCTGCAGCGCGTCACCGGCCAGCAGCGCCATGGCCTCGCCATAGACTTTGTGGCAGGTGGGCACGCCGCGGCGCATGTCGTCATCATCCATGCAGGGCAGGTCATCGTGAATGAGAGAGTAGGTGTGCAGGCACTCGACCGCGCAGGCATTGTAGATCGCGTCATCGATGGAGCCGCCGCAGGCCTCAGCCGCTGCGAGGCAGAGGATGGGGCGCAGCCTCTTGCCACCTGCAAACATGCTGTGTCGCATGGCCTTGTGCAGAGTGGCCGGGCGGGTGTCGGCATCAGGGATGAGGCGGTTCAGCGCGGCATCCACAAACTGGCAGCGCTGGGAGAGGTATTCTTTGAGGTCGGACATGAAAGGGTATTTTGAAGCCCCGAGTCCGCCTCAATTCAAGCGGGGATTGCAGGCTACGAATTTACTGAAGGATTGATTGAACGGACTTCATGGTATTTATGTCCCTTGGTAAAAAATAAGTTCATGAAGCATCTGCAGGAGTTGAGTTGTTTAAGGCAGGTTTCTACTGCAGTGCCATGCTCAATAACAGCAGACGCAAGCCGGGCTTCGTCAGCATGACTTAAGTCATGAACTGCTAGGAATATTAGCGGATGAGGGAAATCTGTGAAAGTTAACGGCCTGCATGGTCTCAAAAGAGGTGTCAAAAAAATCGGATCAACGAGTCACTAAGGAAGAAGGAGCGCGTCATGAAGGAAAGTTCCTCTCAGCCCGGTGGATGGTTTGCGTTGCCAGTGCGATTTTGACATGGATCAGCCTGATGCCGGTGGTCTGGATCGACTGGCTGCTGGTAGGCAGGAGAATGATCTGGGAAGCGGTGCTGCTCGGCGTGTGCGGTCTGACGGTTTTTGGCTGGAATCTGCACCATCTCAGGCTGATGCTGCATAATGTTTTTTCAGAAAATAGTCTAGGGGAGGTGGGTGGGAATGGTGCGGTCAGACTCGCGAAAGTATTCGGGGTGCAGATTGTGCTGGCCGCTGCATGCACTCATCTGGCAGGGGCTTGCAACCCTATCGGGATGCAGCAGTGGTTTTGGATGCCAACGGCGGGTTTTGCTGGAGTGCTTTTGAGGAGGCGGGTGCACATGATCCTGGTGCTGATCGGGACTTTGTTTGTCTCCACAGCGCATGAAAATGCCGTGCGCGGCCAGCAGTCGGCTCTCTTCTGGATGTGCGGCCAGATTACCACGAGCGTGTTCATCATGGGCTGTGCTTTTGCGATGACGCAGGTCTCGCGGCAGCGTCTCAGCGTGGCGCGTGTGGCTGATGAACTGCGAACAGCCAACGCGCGGCTGGAACTGCAGGCGGATCATGCGGCGGTCAATGCCGTGGAGCAGGAGCGCAGCCGGCTGGCCCGTGAGATTCATGATGCGGTGGGGCACAGCTTTACCGTGGTGGGCGCCCAGCTGGATGTGGCGGAGGCGCTGATGCACGAGTCTCCCGCCCAGGCCCTGGATTCGATCCAGAAAGCGCAGCGCAGCAGCCGGGAGGGGCTGGCGGAGATCAGGCGCTCCATTACGAACCTGCGCAGCGCGGCACCGGCGGAGCGCACGCTGGTGGAGAGCCTCACTTCTCTGATCACTGCCGCAGAACGGCCGGGGCTGAAGCTGGTGCTGCAGCAGTCTGGGAAATCGCGTTCTCTTCCGGCGCTGGTGGAGATGTCCTTGTACCGCTGCGCGCAGGAGGGCATCACGAATGCCTGCCGCCATTCCGGCGGCTCTGAAATCGCGGTGCATCTCGACTTTACCTCTGATGATCGAGTGTCCCTGAGCGTGACGGACAACGGCCGTGGCTTCAGCAAGATACCGGAGAGCGGGCATGGACTGAGCGGCCTGCGTGAACGCGCGCTGCTGCTCAATGGTGAGTTTTTCGCAGGAACCGATCTGCAAGGCGGAGGCTACTGCCGCATGGTCATACCAGCATGATCCTATGACCACACGCATCAAAACCCTTCTCGTGGACGACCAGGCGCCTTTTCGCGAGGCCATGCTCCAGCTTCTGGGGCTGGACGGCCGGGTGGAAGTGGTGGCCGTGGCGGCGGATGGGGAGGAAGCGCTGCGGCTGACCGCCGAGCACCAGCCACATGTGGTGCTGATGGATCTGCGCATGCCGGTCATGGACGGAGCTGAGGCCACGCGCCGCCTCCGAGCCGAGCACCCCGAAGTGCGTGTGCTGATGCTGACCATTTTCGATCAGGAGGAAGATGTGTTTGAGGCGCTGCGTGCAGGCGCCTGCGGCTACGTGCTGAAAAACACCCCGGCTGATCAGCTGGTGGATGCCATCCGCACGGTCGCCAAAGGCCAGACCTACCTGCACCCGTCCGTGGCCACGCATGTGGTGGCGGAGTTCAACCGCCTCTCCCAGCCCAGCCCGCTGAGCAGCGAGGAGCTGCGCATCGCCAGCCAGCTCTCCCAGCGTGAGGAGGAGATCCTGCGGCATTTGGTGCGCGGCATGAGCAACAAGGAGATCGCCACAGCCCTGTGCCTGACAGAAGGCACGGTGAAAAACTACATGAGCCGCATTCTGGACAAGCTGCAGGTGCCCGACCGAACCAGCGCCGCCCTCATGGCGCGCACGCTGGGGCTGGGGTGAGCTAGCGCGTCAGCAGCTCCTCGCCGCGATACACCACGCGCTCCACCATGCCCTGAAGCGTCTGGTCGAGGAAGGGCGTGTTGCTGCTCTTCGACTTCATGAAGGCACGGCTGAAGGTGGTGGTGCGGGCGGGATTGAAGACGATGAACTCGGCGGTGCCGCCTTCCTTCACCGGCACGGGGGGCAGCTTCATCAGGCGGCGGGGCTCGGCGCTGCAGCACTTTACGATGTGCTGCCAGTTCAGGAGGTCCTTGGAGATGTAGCGGTCGTAAAGGGAGACAAGGGCGGTTTCCAGACCGGTGATGCCGAAGGGCGCGCTGGCAAAGTCCTGGTTCTTTTCAAAGGGGGTGTGCGGCGCGTGATCCGTGGCGATGGCGTCGAACCACCCGTCCTTGAGTCCCTGAAGCAGAGCGGCGTTGTCCTCCGGCGTGCGCAGCGGGGGATTCATCTTGTAGTGCGTGTCGTAGTCGCCGATGTGCTCATGGTTGAACATGAGATGATGCGGCGCCACCTCGCAGGTGACGCGGATGCCGCGGTCCTTGGCGCGCTTGATCGTGCTCATGCCCTCGATGGTGGTCACATGCTGGATATGCAGATGCACGCCGGTGTATTCCGCCAGGCGGATGTCGCGGGTGATGCAGATCTCCTCGCTGATGCTGGGGATGCCGGGCAGGCCGAGCGCGTAGCTGATCTTGCCCTCGTGCATGCAACCCTTGCCGCTGAGAGCCTTGAGCTCGCAGTGGCTGGCGATCATCAGCTCGTAATCACGTGCGTATTCCATGGCACGGCGCAGCACCTGGGGATTGTCCACAGCGTAGCCGTCATCGGTGAGCATGACACAGCCTGCGGCCTTCATGCCGGCGATGCCCGCCAGCTCCTCGCCCTTGCGGCCCTTGGTGATGGCGCCGCTGGTGTAGATGCCGGGGCCGATGCGTGTGCGGCGGGCGCTTTCCAGCACGCTGCGCACCACGCCTGCGTTGTCGATGGCGGGGGAGGTGTTGGGCATCATGACAAAGCCGGTGACGCCGCCATTGATCGCGGCCTCCGCGCAGGTGGCGATGTTTTCCTTGTCGTCCTGGCCGGGCTCGCGGGCATGCACGTGGATGTCAAACAGGCCGGGAAGCAGGATGCGGCCTGTGCAGTCGATGATCTCCGCATTTTCCACCCCGCTGATACCTGCCGCCACGCCGATGATCCGATCTCCCTCGACGAGCACGTCGGCGGTCTGGAGCTGGGGGCGGTCTTCGCTGGCGATCCGGGCGTTGCGGTAGAGGCGTTTCATGAAGCCATGATGTCAGTCAGGTTTTCAGCCTGTGCAAGCCTGTGAAATGAGTTCGTGGGCCACAGGGAGGACATATCCAAGTGATGCAGGCACTCTTGCCTGCAAAACGAGCATCTCGGACCATTCATAGCAGGCAAATCACTCCTGCTTCTTCCGCACATACAGAAGGACGCGGTCGTGCGTGAGCAGGCAGAGGTCCAGGCGGCCGTCGCCGTTGAGGTCGAGGGCGGCGTAGTCGTGGGGCTCGTTTTCCAGGCCGGTCTTGCCGCGGAAGTGAGGGTCGGTTTCAAAGACGCGGAAGTACATGGCGCTGTCCCATTTCTGCCCGGCGGCAGACTGGAAGATTTCGACCACACGGCTTTTGGATGTGTCCATGAGAGCCAGATCGTCCACGTCTTCTCCGGAGAACGAAGCAGCGAGGAGATCGGAGGGGGAGGTGTCCTTCAACTCGCTGTCAAAGGTGGCCACGGTGTCGAGCCTGAGTGTGGTGCCATCCAGCGGGGAGAGCTGAAAGCTGGTCTTTCCCAGCAGCAGCAGTCGGGAGCTTTTCTCCACATTCATCAGCACGCACTGCTCGGGTGTCATGGCGGGCAGCGCATGGGTGTGGTCGGCGCGATAGACGCGGTCGGTGCCGGCGGTGAGTTCGTGCAGCTTGCTGTGTGCTGCGTCGATCAGCAGCACGGAGACCTTGCCGTCCTTGCGGGAGACGAGCGCGCTGTGCAGCTCGGCTGAGGCGTCCGGTGCATTGAACTGCTCCACGATGCTGGCTTTGCCCTCGGCATCCACCTTGAAGGCGCGTGCCAGCTGCTGATGAGCGATGATGATCTCCGCCTTGCCATCCCCATCGAGATCGCCCGTGGTGAGCGCGGCAGGGGAGAGTTTGCTGACAAAGGTGTCCGGGATGCCTTCGACGCGCTTGAACGGAGTCTTGGTGTCCGTGGTGCTCAGCAGCAGCTGCAGAGGACCGAGATTGGAAAAGAGCGCGATGTCGCTGCGGCCATCCTGATTGGCATCGACGACGCGGATGCCGCTGATGCGTCCGGTTTTGACCGCGAGCTCCTGCGTGGTGGCGGTGAAGCTCTTGGCTCCAGCAGTCTTGCGCAGGGTGACGAGCTGCGGCTTGGATTTGACCTCGCTGACGCAGAGCACGGCGGAATCCGTGGTGAGCGTGAGGAGTGTCTCGCCCTCTTTGGCCTGGTAGATGATCTCGGGATAAGACAGGCGGTTGTTCTGCCAGCGGGCGATGCCGATGGACTGCTCTCCGGGGCTGAGCAGCACGAGCTCGGCTTTCTTGTCATCATCCACATCAGCGATGGCCAGGGACTCGACCCCGCTGAGGATGGGAAACTCGCGCCCTTCTTTGAAGGTGCCGCTGGCGCTGCCCTGAAACAGCCAGGCGCGCGCGGCCTTGGGCTCTGACATGACGACGTCCGCATGGCCGTCTCCGGTCAGGTCTCCATAGGCCACCGCGCCGTTTTTGGATTCAGTGGGAGGCATGGCATAGCGGATGGTGGAGGCACGCTCGGCATTCGGTTCGGCGGCTCCCTGGGTCAGTCTGGCCACCTCCACCATTCCGGTGCCGTCCTGGATCCAGGCCACGCCGGTTTGTTTGCCTCCCAGACGCATGGCATGCAGCCAGTGGCGGGAGGTGGGGATCTCCAGCCGCCACTCTTCACCGAAGGTGGTGCCTTCATGCTGAAGGCGCACCAGCAGCGCATCTCCCTCGGGTGCGGTGTAGAAGATGTCTGCGCGTCCGTCTTCATTGAGGTCGGTGCAGTGCAGTCCGGCGCTGCCGCTTTCTCCCAGCGCGTAGTTTTGCGGCTCCGCCCATTCTCCGGCCTTGGTCTGCAGCAGCACCATGAGGCGCGTGCTGGTCAGGAGGGCGATGTCGTCCCGCCCGTCGCCGTTCAGATCGCGGGCGGCCAGCACCTCGGTGTCGTCCGCAGTGGAGTCGAGCGTGAACTCACGCTTGGCGGTCCACACGCCTTTGTCGTCCTGCATGCGCAGCACCAGCTTGTCCTCATCCGTGATGAAGGCGATGTCTGTTTTCTTGTCACCATTCCAATCCCCGATGGCCAGAGCCGTGGCGGCATGGCCGATGACGAGCGGCTGCTTGTCAAAACGGGAGACCTCCAGGATGGGATTCCAGCGGTCGGCGCGGGTGGTCTTCTCAGGGGCGCCCGGCTGTACGCCGTCTTTGCGCTGCAGGAGGAAATCGATGCGCGCACGCGCTGAGTTGATGATGGCGATGTCCGTGAGGCCATCGCCATTGAAGTCGGCGGCACGCGGGCTGGAGGTGTTCCAGTCGAGTTTCACGATCTCCGGCCCGTCAAAGTACAACGCAGGCTTTTCGGCGAGGGCGCTGGTTGCCAGAAACAGGGGCAGGAGATGAAGGCGCATGGCAGGCGGTGGAGAGGTGGGCTTGTTACTTGGCCTCGACGGGGGTGGTCAGGTAATGCAGCTGGATGGCGTCCGGGTGGGCATAGTTGACATTCAGCAGGCTGCCAAAGTAGCGCTGGAAGGTTTCATTGGAGGGGCGCGCATTGGGGTCAAACCAGCTGCTGGCGGCCGGAGCTGCGGCGGTGCTTTCATCCGGGGCCAGGGCTTTCTTGCCTGGGCCTTTCTTCTTGGCGGCGGCCTTGGCCTTGGCTCCGGATTTGCTTTCCAGAGTGGCGGCGGTGGTGGCCAGGAAATTCATGAGGCGTCCGGCGTCTGTCACGCCCACGCTGTTGTAGTTTTTGGGTGCCAGGGAGAGCAGGTTCTGCACATGGGCGCTGTCCCAGATGCTGGGACCGGAAGGGTCCTTCATGCGGGCCAGCACCTTTTTCAGGGTGTCCTGTCCGCCCACGGAGATCAGCAGGTACTTGCCGGTGTTGCAGAAGGAAACCTCGGTGGCGGCATTGGCCGTCTGCGAGGTCTTGAGCGTGTTGATCGTGTAGCCGAGATAGTCGCTCTCTTCAAAAGCGCCGAAGCCGGCACCGACGAAGCGTTTGAGCGCGTCCAACGCCCCGCCCAGTTTGGCGGCGTCCTTGATCTTGAAGCCCGTGACCTGGCTCTCCTTGGTGCCGGTGCCATCCTGGGCCTGCACGACTTCATCTGACAAGCTGCCAAAGAGGTCATCGCGGATTTTGAATCCCATCTGTGCTTCCAGCTGCGGCAGCTGCATGGCCACCAGCATGGCCATGGGGCCCAGCTTGCCGACCATGCCGAGGATTGCGTCATAGACGGTGCCAATGTCCACACGGGAGACGCTGGCGCTCATGACACCTGCGGGCATGAAGGCAGGAAGGGCCACCTCATTGGCAGAGCCACGCATGAGGGAGACCAGCCCGGTGGGCTTCTGCGGGTGGAGAATGGTCACGTCCATGCGCGACTGCGTGTCAGTAAACTCTGTGGAAAACGCGACAGCCTGCAGCTCCTGCGCGCCCAGCATGTCCATCACCGTCTTGGGCTTGATGTCGATGCTGAAGCCCTTGGGCTTCTCCGCATTTTTCTTCTTGGCCTCATCAGCGGCGGTCAGCGCTTTTTCGGCGTAGTCGATCAGCTTCACGCCGTTGAAATAGACCAGCATGTCGCCGCTTCCATTGGTGATCTGGCTGATGCGGGTCAGGTGCTCATGCTGCAGGCCGGGAGGATCTCCGGCGTTGTTTTTCAGCGCGCCGATCATGTACTCCATGAGTGCACGTGTGTTGGTTTCCACCATCACATCCCCGATCACCGCCCATGCCGTGACCCACGGGGCGTCCGCAGCATCCGAGGCGGAGGCGATCTGCACGCTCACGCCACTGATGTCCTCGGTGCGCAGCTTCACGTCCGGGTTCGCCTTCTTCTTGGATTCCACCTCGGCGAGCTTGTGTGCCTCGATCTCCTTCTGCTTGCCGGCGATCTCGCACAGCGAGACAGCGGGCGGGCTCTTTTTTTCAAACTCTGAGACGTCATTGACCACGAGATAGCTCACCACGGCGCCGGGGTAGTCCTTGAGCGTGTCGTACATGCCCTGGCCGTAGGTGTCCTTGAAGAGCTTGTCCCACGGGGCGTCGCCGTCTTTGTGCATGGGGGTCATCCAGCGTTTGGCCTCCTCGTCCTGCATGAATTTGGCGTAGCTGCTCTTGTCCCAGTCGGCGAGCAATTCGGGCGTGTTTTTCACGGCGATGACGCCGACGGTGTTTTTCGGCATCAGGTTGTACCATTGCTCCAGCCGGTCGGCGGCCGTGGCGGGGAGGATCCCCGCCAGCAGCAGGGACAGTGAGAGAGAGGGGAGTTTCATAAGAAGGGGGGGGATGTGATCTGACGGCCCAAGACTTAACTGAAGGATCAGCCACCAGTGGTTACAGAATCGGGCTTTGTTTTTTCCTGCGGAGGCGCAGGCGGCGGCAGGTAGCGAAAGCCGCTGTTGGGATTGCGCGGGTCAAAGGCGAAGGCCTCGCGGTTTTTCAGGAAGAGCTTCAGCACATTGGCTGGAATGGAGAATCCGAGGCCTTCGACGCCCACGCCAGCAGCCTTCATGTTGTTCACGCCCACGACTTCGCCGCGCGCATTGAAGAGCGGGCCGCCGGAGTTGCCGGGATTGATCTGCGTGGTGCTCTGAATGTACCAGCGGCCGCTGCTCTCACGCGCACGGATGCTCACGATGCCCTTGGAAACCGAGCGCTCCAGCCCGAGCGGGCTGCCGATGGCAAACACATCCTGCCCTTGGGTGAGGAGATCGGAGTCTCCCATGGGGACGAAGGGCAGCTTGTCCACACCGGCGTCGTCGATCTGCAGGATGGCGAGATCAAGGAAGCCGTTCATGGCGATGATCTTCACCTTGGTAAACTGCTGCTTCTCCAGGCCGTCGGGCTTTTTGCGGTAAACCACCACGGTGATCTCGCGCTCACCGGCGATGACGTGCTGGTTGGTGATGACGTAGCCGAGCTTGTTGATGATGAAGCCGGAGCCCAGGCCGGAGGCGGTCTGGATCTGCACCACCGACTCCGCCACGCGCTGGACGTTCTTTTCCACCGTCATGGACTCACGGCCGGGCTCTACGTAGTAGATGTCCTCGCCCTGCACGGCTGCGGCTTTGGCTGCCGAGGCGGAGGCCTTTTCATAGATGGAGATCTCCGTGCGCGGAATGATCAGCACATTGTGGCCGAGATCCAGCACCACGGCGTCTTCTCTGTCCTTGAGCACCTCTCCGCGCAGCTCGGCCCCGTTTTTGAGCACGATCTTGACGTTTTCCGCCAGCAGGGGCGCGGCCGCGAGAAAGCCGGCCGCCAGAATTCCGAAGCTCAGGTTTTTGCGCATTACGAAGGCAAAGTCTAGCGGGGCCGTTTTTGGATACGAGTTCTTTTTGCGCGTCTTGACTCGGCGAATGTCCACGCATCTCATGCACGAATGCCTGCCGATGCCCTTGTCTCCGCCGCCCGCACTTTGCGTGAAACCCTGCGCCCTCTCCGCTTTGCCGCGCCGGTGGAGTACGTCTATCAGCCGCTGGACTACGCGTGGACGCCGCATGAGACCTACCTGCGCCGGTTTGGCAGCAGCCGCAAGAAGGTGGTGCTGGTGGGCATGAACCCCGGCCCTTTTGGCATGACTCAGACGGGCGTGCCGTTTGGCGAGATCGCCGCCGTGCGCGACTGGATGGGCATTTGTGAGCCTGTGGGCAAGCCGGAGCGCGAGCACCCGAAACGCCCGGTGGTCGGTTTTGACTGCCCTCAGTCCGAGGTGAGCGGGCGGAGGCTGTGGGGGCTCTTTGCCCAGCGCTTTGGCAAGGCTGAGGCCTTCTTCAAAGACCACTTCGTGGCCAACTACTGCCCGCTGGTTTTCATCGAGGCCAGCGGTCGCAATTTCACGCCCGACAAGCTCCCTGCAGCCGAAACCACAGTCATGGAGGAAGCCTGCGACGCCCACCTGCGCGCCGTCATCGCCGCGCTGCAGCCGGAGTGGGTCATCGGTGTGGGGGCCTTTGCGGAAGAGCGCGCCGTGCGCGCCAAAGAAGCCATGGGCGGCAGCTTCAAAACCGGCCGCGTCCTCCACCCCAGCCCCGCCAGCCCCGCCGCCAACCGCGACTGGGCCGGCGCCGCGACAAAGCAGCTGGTGAAGCTGGGGGTGTGGGAGTGATCCTGCACTGGCAGGCGTGGGGGGAATTGCAACAACAAGCAGCCTGACGCGTTTAATCGGGAATGAACCAGCCCGTCAATCCCCTGCTGTTTTGCGTGCTGGTGATGGCTGCTCCCTTGGCTGCGTGTGGCGAGGAAACAGCCGCGCCTCCGCCCACGGAGGCGCAGCTCAGAGCGGTGATCGCCAAAGGGCTGGGGTATCTGGCGCGGGGCAGCGATGAGTGGATGGTGGAAAAAGGCTGCAATGCCTGCCACCATCTGCCGCAGGTTTTGTGGAACCACCGCGAGGCGCGGATGCGCGGCTTCACCATCGATGAAAAGAAGTTCGACGAATGGCTGAAGTGGTCTTATGAAAATGGCACAAACATCAAGGCTGGCCGGGAGATGACGGCTTTTCTCAAGCTGGCCATGCCGGATAAACCCGCACCGGAGCTGACCAAGATCATTCTGGAAGGGCAGCAACCTGATGGCTCGTGGAAGCCCTCGGGCCAGTTTCTCGGCCAGAAGCGCCCGGCACCGGAATCGACCATCAATTCCACCCGCATCTTCCTGCTGGCGCTGATGACGGATGATGGAGACAAAAAGCTCTCCGATGATGCGCTGGCAAAGGCTGCCGCCCTGCTGGCCAAGGAACAAAAGCCCACATCGATCGAGACGCTGGCCTACCGCACGCTGTTTGCCCGTCGCCTGGGCAAATCCGAGGAGGTGGCCGCCCTCTCGGCGGAGATCGTGGGCCATCAGCATGCCGATGGCGGCTGGGGCTGGCAGATCAAGGCGCCTGGCAGCGATGCCATCGCCACCGGGCTGGCGCTTTATGTTCTGTCATCGTCCGCAGAACCCGCCGCCAGCGCGGCCATCGTGCGTGCGCAGAGCTGGCTCATTGCCAGTCAGAGAGAAGATGGCAGCTGGCCCATGGACTACAGGAATCTGAGTTCCACGGACCGCAGCAAGCCTGAAAAAGCCAAGTCTCTCAAGGCTGCCACCCAAATCTATTCCTACTGGGGGACGGCATGGAGTACGCTGGGCCTGCTGCAAGGGGTGCCGGTCAAGAAAAAATGAGGGATTTGGGGCTGCTGCTGAGACTGAATCGCAGCGGTAGGGCTTGCTGTGCGGGGTAATTGTGCTTACCTGACACGACTCATGTCCGCCATCCCCGCAGAATTTTCCGGAGTCACCGCCGTCACCAAGGCCAATGTTTACTTCGACGGCAAGGTCGTCAGCCACAGCATCCTGTTTGCTGACGGCAGCAAGAAAACTCTGGGTCTCATCTATCCAGGTGATTTCCATTTTGGCACTGCCAAGGCTGAACGCATGGAGATCGTCGCCGGAGAGTGCCTCGTGAAAATCGACGGCAACGAAACCAAGGTGACCTACTCCGGCGGCCAGTACTTTGATGTCCCCGCCAACAGCGGCTTCGACATCACGGTCAGCGCCGGCATCTGCGAGTACATCTGCTCTTTCCTGGATTAATCCAGGAGCTGCGGGTGGTGTGCCATAGCTGCATGTCATCTTCTCATCACAATTTCTGCCCCGTCATCATCAAGGGGTGCTTACTGGAGGCCGGGCGCCGCCCGGTGATCATCACGTTATATGAGTGACGCTACTGAAAAGACCGGCCATCATCCCAGGCTGCCAACCACGACCCTCGTCATTGCGGCGCTGGGCGTGGTGTTTGGAGACATCGGCACGAGCCCCATCTACACCCTGAAGGAGTGCTTCAGTCCGCACAGTCCGCACCATGTGGCCGCCACGCATGAAAATCTGCTGGGGGTCGTCTCGCTGGTGCTATGGGCGCTGATCGTGCTCGTCTGCATCAAGTACCTGGTCTTTGTGCTGCGTGCGGACAACAAGGGGGAGGGCGGAGTGCTCTCCCTCATGGCGCTGGCATCTCATGGCATGGACGAGGTTTTGAAACGCCGCACGGTCATCGTGCTGCTCGGGCTCTTTGGCGCAGCGCTGCTGTTTGGAGACGGCATCATCACCCCCGCCATCTCCGTGCTCAGTGCTGTGGAAGGCCTGAAGGACGGCGGCCTGCTCGGCAGTCCGCCGACGGACGCGGATGCGGCAGCACTTTGGGATGAGAAGATGGAGCTGCTGATCATGGGCATCACCATGGTGATCCTCATCGTGCTGTTTGCCGTGCAGTTTCTGGGCACGGCGAAGATGGGGCGTTTCTTTGGCCCCATCACCGGTCTGTGGTTTGTTTCCCTGGCGGCGCTGGGGGTGTCTCATCTGATCAGCGGCCCTGAGATTCTCGCTGCTTTCAATCCGCTGCACGGCTGGCATTTCCTGACCACGGGCGGGCACAAGTCGTTCGTGATCCTCGGCAGCGTGTTTCTGGCCGTGACAGGGGGAGAGGCCCTGTATGCAGACATGGGCCACTTTGGCGCCGGGCCCATCCGGCGTGCATGGTTTGCCCTGGTTCTGCCTGCACTGGCGCTGAATTACCTGGGGCAGGGAGCGCTGCTCATGAAGAACCCGGAAGCGGCGCACGCGCCTTTCTTCCAGATGGCCCCCCACTGGGCCACGCTGCCGATGGTGCTGCTGGCCACTGCCGCCACGGTCATCGCCTCCCAGGCGCTGATCACAGGCACCTATTCACTCACGCTGAGTGCTGTGCAGCTGGGCTATCTGCCACGCCTGAGCATCCGCCACACCTCCGAGCATGCCCGCGGCCAGATCTACATCCCGCTGGTGAACTGGCTGCTCATGCTGGCCTGCCTGGCACTGGTGGTGGCCTTCAAGAACTCCACCAACCTGGCCGCGGCCTATGGCGTGGCGGTGACGATGACCATGCTCATCACCACGGTGCTGTTTTACTTTGCCGCACGGCATCTGTGGAAGTGGCCGCTGCTCAAGACGGTGTCCCTTTGCTTTGTGTTTGGAGTGATCGAAGTCGCCTTCCTCAGCGCCAATCTGGTGAAGTTCTTTGACGGCGGCTGGTTCCCGCTGGTGGTCGGCGTGCTCATCTTCACACTGATGACCACCTGGGCCACGGGCCGCCGGCTGGTGCGCGCCTCCATGGAAAAAAGTGCGCTCAGCCAGGAGACGCTGTGCGAGAGCCTCAAGCGCCGCCCGCCCGTCATGGTGCCGGGCACGGCCATCTTCATGTCCAGCACCAGCGGGCGCACCCCCATCGCACTGCTGCACAGCCTGAAGCACTACCGAGCCATTCATGAGCGCGTTATTTTCATGACGCTGATCACCGAGGACGAGCCCTGGGTGACCCCCGGGCGCCGCGTGCAGGTGGAGGCCCTATCGGATGGCTTCTGGCGCGTGACGGGCCGCTATGGCTTCATGCAAAAGCCGGATGTGCCGCGCCTCCTGCGGCAGTGCGCCAACCACGGCCTCGAAGTGGAGGCCGAAAAAGCCACCTTCTTCCTTGGGCGTGAGATCATTGTGCCCAGCCACAAGCCCGGCATGGCGCGCTGGCGCGAGCACCTCTTTGCCTTTGCCAGCAAGCTGGCGCAGCAGCCTGCCACGTACTTCCAGATCCCCGTGGGACGGGTGATCGAGCTCGGGCAGCAGGTGGAGATCTAAACAGGTCCGGTCTCGGGTTTTAACGCTTTTTTGACGCCTCAAGTCCTGCCTTTAACTCGGCAGGATGCGGTGAGCTGGCATCGTGGCGGTGGATCAACATCCACCATACCATGAACGATCTCATCTACCTCGGCATCACCGTCGCGTTCTTCATGCTCTGCGGGCTCTATGCACGCGGCTGCGAAACCCTTTAACAATCCGCCCACCATGGAAACCATCCTTGTCGGGCTCATTGCCCTCGCCCTGCTCGCCTACCTCACGGTGGCGATGATCCGTCCGGAAAAATTCTAACCCGCACCTCCTCTCATGCACTCCACCGACTGGCTGCAGTTTGCCCTCTTTCTGGGCCTGCTCACACTCATCACCAAACCGCTGGGCCTGTACCTCGTGCAGGTGCTGGATGCCGATGGGCGCACCTGGCTTGATCCCGTGCTCAAGCCTCTCGAAAAGCTCACTTATAAAGTGCTTGGAGTCGATCCGAAGCGTGAGCAGACCTGGCTGCAGTACACCTTTGCCATGCTGGCTTTCAGCCTCGTGGGGGTGGCGTTCACCTATGCCATCCTGCGCCTGCAGGATGTGCTGCCTCTCAATCCGCAGGGCTTCCCGGCGCTGAGTCATCACCTGGCCTTCAACACGGCCGTCAGCTTCACCACCAACACCAACTGGCAGAGCTACGGTGGCGAGGCCACGATGTCCTACTTCTCCCAGATGGTGGGGTTGACCTTCCACAACTTCACCTCCGCCGCCGTGGGCATCGGCATCGCCGCGGCGCTGGTGCGTGGCATCGCACGCAGCTCATCCAAGACAGTGGGCAGCTTCTGGGCCGATCTGGTGCGCGTCACGTATTACCTTCTGCTCCCGATCTGCCTGGTCTTCGCCATCTTTCTGGTATCGCAGGGCATGATCCAGAACTTTGACGCCTACACCAAGGTGAAGACTCTGGAGGGTGCGGACCAGATCATCGCCCAGGGGCCGGTGGCCTCGCAGGTGGCCATCAAGATGCTCGGCACCAACGGCGGCGGCTTCATGAATGCCAACGCCGCGCATCCCTTTGAAAATCCGACGCCGCTTTCAAACTTCGTGCAGATGCTCTCGATCTTCGCCATTGGCAGCGCGCTGACCTACTACCTCGGCCGCATGGTGAAGAACCAGCGCCACGGCTGGGCCGTGTGGGCCGCCATGATGATCCTCTTTGTCGGCGGTGTGCTTGTCTGCGCTCATTATGAAGCGGCGGGAAATCCCATCCATCAGCAGCTCGGTGTGGCTGCTGCTGATGGCAACATGGAGGGCAAGGAAGTGCGCTTTGGCATTTTCAATTCCTCGCTCTTTGCCACCATCACCACTGCGGCGTCCTGCGGTGCGGTGAACTCCATGCATGACTCCTTCACCGCCATCGGCGGGCTGGTGCCGCTCTTCATGATCGAGCTGGGAGAGGTGGTCATCGGCGGTGTGGGAGCCGGTTTGTACGGCATGCTCGTGTTTGTTATCCTCGCTGTCTTCATCGCCGGGCTCATGGTGGGCCGCACCCCCGAGTACCTGGGCAAGAAGATCCAGGCCAAGGAGGTAAAGCTGGCCATGCTCACGCTGCTCGTCCTCACTCTCAGCATTCTGGGCTTCACCGCCTGGGCCTGTGTGAGCGCCTGGGGCGTGGCGGGCCTGAACAACGCCGGGCCGCATGGCTTCAGCGAGATGCTGTATGCCTTCAGCTCCGCCACCGGCAACAACGGCAGCGCCTTCGCCGGACTCACCGCGAATACACCTTGGTATAACACCACGCTGGGGATCGCCATGCTCATCGGTCGCTTTCTCATGATCGTGCCCATCATGGCCATTGCGGGCTCGCTTGCGGGCAAGCAGGCCGTTCCGCCGAGCGCCGGCACCTTCCCGGTCAATGGCGCGACGTTTACCGTGCTGCTCATCGGCACCGTGCTGCTCATCGGTGCGCTCAATTTCCTGCCTGCACTCGCCCTGGGACCAGTCGTCGAACACTTCCTCACAGCTCAGGGAAAACTTTTCTAAACCCGGCATCTCGTCTCGAAGGTTCCGCTCCATGAAAGCATCCATTCTCAGTCTTCTTATGCTCGCGCCTGCCATTTTGCCGGCAGCGGACGACGCACCGACGGTGGCTTACAAAGGTTATTTGGACAGCTATTACGGGTACGATTTCAACAAGCCCGCGAATCATCGCAGGCCGGGCTTTCTCTACAACCACACCACCACGGATGCTCCGGCCATCAACCTGGCGCTCATCCAGGCCGAGCTCAACGGTGGCTGGTACCACGCCAGCCTGGGCCTCATGGCAGGCACCTATTCACGGATCAATCTGGCCGCCGAGCCGGATCTGCTGCAGCACTTCTACGACACCTACATTGGTGTGGCATTGAACCGCTCCCGCACCCTCTGGCTGGATGTGGGGGAGTTCAGCTCGCACATCGGTTTTGAAAGCGCGATCGGTGCGGACAACTACACGCTGAGCCGAAGCCTCATGGCGGAAAACTCCCCCTACTTCCTGACAGGCGGCCGTCTGACCTGGAAGCCAAAAAAAGAGTGGGAGCTGGCGTTTCTCGTGGTGGACGGCTGGCAGCGTGTGCGTCCGCTGGCGGGCAACAGCCTGCCGGGATTTGGCACCAAGGTGGCGTGGACTCCCCATGACCGTCTGCTGCTGAACTGGAGCACCTATGTCGGCAGCGAATTTCCAGATGATCAGCGCCGCATGCGCTATTTTAACAACCTGTATGCACACCTGGTGCTGAGCAGCGCTGTGAGCATGTACCTGGGCTGCGACATCGGCTGGCAGCAGCGTGCGACCAGCGGAAACAACGTGTGGTGGTCTCCCAATGCCATCGTTCGGTGGAAGCTGGATGACCGCTGGGCCACGGCTTTCCGAGTGGAGCACTACAATGACGCCTCCGGGGTGATCGTGAGCCTTCCGGGCAGGACATCACTCACCGGTCTTTCCTTCAACGTTGACCGCCAGATCAGCAAGAACCTGCTCTTCCGTGTGGAGATGAGATACCTGCGCAACAGCTCTCCGGCCTTTCAGCGCGGAGACTCTCTGGTGCGAAGCAGCACCTCCCTCCTGGCATCCTTCAGCATCCGCTTTTCCTGACACTCATTCTTTGAACTCAACAGGCCCCAGGCCATACCACCATGTCACACAAACCTACATCTCTCTTTGATGCTTCCATCCTCGCTCCTGCCGTGGGCGAGTCCTTCAAGAAGCTCGATCCACGCCTGATGGTGAAAAATCCCGTCATGTTCGTCACGCTCGTGGGCGCGGTGCTCACGACCGTGAGCATCTTCACCAGCAAGGCCGACCACGGCTTCATCACCCAGCTCAGCATCTGGCTGTGGTTCACCGTGCTGTTTGCCAACTTTGCCGAAGCTGTGGCGGAAGGCCGGGGCAAGGCGCAGGCGGCCAGCCTGCGAGCCGCACGCAAGGACACCGTGGCGCGCAAGCTGAAGAACGGTGTCGAGATCCAGGTGCCCGCGCCTGCACTGGAAAAGGGGGACCTCGTGGTCTGTGAGACTGGCGATGTCATTCCCGCCGATGGCGAAGTCATCGAGGGCATCGCCAGCGTGGACGAAGCCGCCATCACCGGTGAGTCTGCACCCGTCATTCGCGAGAGCGGCGGCGACCGCAGCGCCGTCACCGGTGGCACGCGCGTCATCAGCGACCGCATCGTCATCCGCATCACCTCGGAAAAGGGGAACACCTTCATCGACCGCATGATCTCGATGGTGGAGGGCGCGAAACGCCAGAAGACGCCGAACGAGATCGCCCTGACGATCCTGCTTTCCGCCATGACGCTCATCTTTCTGCTGGTGTGCATCACGCTGCGCCCGTTTGGCATCTATTCCGGGGTGGAGTTCTCCACACCGGTGCTCATTGCGCTGCTCGTGTGCCTGATCCCCACCACCATCGGCGGCCTGCTCAGCGCCATCGGCATCAGCGGCATCGACCGCCTCATCCGCCGCAATGTCATGGCCACCAGCGGTCGCGCGGTGGAGGCCGCTGGCGACATCGATGTGCTGCTGCTGGACAAGACCGGCACCATCACCATCGGCAACCGCATGGCTTCAGACTTCCGCCCTGCACCGGGCATCACCGAGCAGCAGCTGGCCGATGCAGCGCAGCTCGCCTCCCTGGCCGATGAAACGCCTGAAGGCCGCAGCATCGTGGTGCTGGCCAAGGACAAGTTCAACCTGCGCGGTCGCGAGCTCGCCGCCCCGCATGCTACTTTTGTTCCGTTCACTGCGCAGACTCGCATGAGCGGCGTGGACCTTGACGGCCGCAGCATTCGCAAAGGTGCCGCAGACTCGATTAAAACGTATGTCGAGAACCTTGGGGGGGTGTACGCGCCTGAAATCACCAAGACCGTGGAAAGCGCCTCGCGTGCTGGGCGCACACCGTTGGTCGTGTGTGAAGGCGGCAAGGTGCTCGGCGTGGTGGAGCTCAAGGACGTCGTCAAAGGCGGCATCAAGGAGCGCTTTGCCCAGCTGCGCAAGATGGGCATCCGCACCGTCATGATCACTGGAGACAATCCGATGACTGCCGCCGCCATCGCCGCCGAGGCGGGGGTGGATGACTTCATGGCCCAGGCCACGCCGGAGGACAAGCTGCGCCGCATCCGTGCCGAGCAGTCGGAAGGCCACCTCGTGGCCATGACCGGTGACGGTACCAATGACGCACCCGCCCTGGCTCAGGCCGATGTGGGTGTGGCCATGAACACCGGGACGCAGGCCGCGCGTGAAGCGGGCAACATGGTCGATCTCGACAGCAACCCCACGAAGCTCATTGAGATCGTCGAGATCGGGAAGCAGCTGCTCATGACGCGCGGCTCGCTCACCACCTTCAGCATTGCCAACGACATCGCCAAATACTTCGCCATCATTCCGGCCATGCTCATGGCCACCTTCCCGGCCATCAGCCCGCTGAACATCATGGGTCTGGCCAGCCCGCAGAGCGCCATCCTGAGCGCCGTCATCTTCAATGCGCTCATCATCATCGCCCTCATTCCGCTGGCGCTGAAGGGGGTGCCCTACCGCGCCGCAGGTGCCGCCGCCGTGCTGCAGCGCAACCTGCTCATCTATGGCCTGGGCGGTGTCATCATCCCCTTCATCGGCATCAAGGCCATTGATGTCATCGTCGCCACCCTTCACCTCGCTTAATCCCATGAAAGCTCTCATCTCAGAACTCCGCCCCGCCATCTCCGCCACGCTCGTGCTTGCTGCGGTCACCTGCGGTGTGTATCCCCTCGTCGTCACCGGCATCTCCCAGGCTGCGTTCAAAGACAAGGCTGCAGGCAGCCTCATCACGGACAAAGACGGTGCCGTGCGCGGTTCCGCGCTGCTCGGGCAGAACTTCGCGGCGGCGCAGTATTTTCATCCGCGACCCAGCGCCGCAGGCACCGGCTATGACGCCACCAGCTCCAGCGGCAGCAACCTCGGCCCCACTTCGCAGAAGCTGAATGACGCGCTCAAAGAGCGCATCGCCGCGTATCGCACGGAAAACGCTCTTGGCGAAAAAGAGGCGGTGCCTGCCGATGCCGTCACCGCCTCTGGCAGCGGCCTGGATCCTCACATCAGTGTGAAGAACGCCGAGCTGCAGGCCGCACGCGTGGCCAAGGCACGCAGCCTCAGCGTGGAGAAGGTGAAGGAGCTGGTCGCCGCCAGCACCACGAAGCCTGACCTGGGCATCTTCGGTGATGCCGGAGTGAACGTGCTCAAGCTCAACCTTGCGCTCGACGCACAGAAATAAGCGCCATGCGCCACGGCTCTGATCTTTCATCCCCGCCCGCAATGAAGCCATCCGCAGTCAGAACCAAGGGAGTGCCTTGGATCGCGTGGCTGCTTTTTGCCGCAGCCCTGGCGGCTTTGCTCATGCTGTTCTGGTTCATCGCGAATCTGGAGCAGCATGCGCGCGGCAGAAAAGGCGGGCATGCACCCAAAGACGCCGGCAGCCACAGCCATGCCATCCAGCTCTGCCTTGCGATGGACCAGCTGCGATGATGCCCGCCGGGCCCTGTCCCTGCCAGACCAGCCACCATGAACTCACCGCAAACCATCTTCACCATTCCAACCTACCGGTTGCGCGATGTGCCCGAAACCATCGAGGCCTATGACGACAACTTTCACCGCAACGGCCACACGGCCAGGATCATGGTCTTTGACGACTCCAGCATGGCGGGGCATCAAAAGTACTATGCCCAGCTGGAGCAGACGCGGACTGCGAACGAGCTCATCTATGTGGGGCCGCGGGAAAAGGAGGAATTCATCAGCTTTCTCAACCGCAAGCTGCGCGACAGGAAGCTCGAATCTCTCGTGCGCAATCTCTTCCGCCCCAGCTACGGGGGAAACCGCAACTTCACCCTCATCTACACGCTGGGGCATTACCTCATCAGCGCGGATGACGACATGAGGCCTGACGCCCTGATTGAGGAAAGCCCGGAGAGCCTCGGTACAAACGAGGTCTGCCGAGGCAAACTGTACGGAGCCAGGGAGCCAGGCTTTGTGCACAAGTCCTTCGACATCCTGGCGGCATTCAAGGAGGTGCTCGGTCAAAAGGCCGGCCAGCTGCCCGCACATTATGAAAAGGGGAATTTCCTGCGGGACACGTCGATGGATCTGGAGACCAACACGACCAGCGAATTTGCACGCGAAAACTCACTGATCGTGCAGCCGGGCAGGGTGTCGCGTGATTCCGTGGTGAAGATCGCCCAGACCTACCGCTCCGGCACGAACGACATCGATGCCCTCGATTATGTCGAGATGTTCCTGTCCGATGAGAACGAGTCCGACATCAACGCGCTGAACGACGTCTATGTCCTCGTGAACTTCCGTCCGGTGGTCACCAACAAGAACTGGCGCATCGACTGTGGCGTGGCCGGCTATGACAACCGCCTGGGCCTGCCGCCCTTCTTCCCAACGCGCCTGCGCTTCGAGGACTACATCTACCGTCTCTGGGTGCAGCAGCCCGGCGTGGCGGCCGCCCACGTGGATGCCGTGCAGCGCCACACCAAGAACAACTACATGCGCAATCCCCTGGCCATGGAGGTGTTCAACGAAGAACTGTGCAGCCTGCTGAAAAAGAAGATCAAGGACTCCGTCTCCCACCGGGATGATCTGGGCATCCGCTTCCGCTACAACGGGGAGGTGACTCTGGAGGACACGGCTGCCATTCTGGACAAGATCACCGCCACGCATGCACGTGTGCTCGCCGCTGCGGAGCGCACGCGGGACCCGCAGCGCCGGCAGACGCTGCAAGTCTTCGCCGAGAGCCTGGCCAAGGTGTTTTATGGTTTTGAACCGGACTTCTTCCAGCAGAATGTCAGCCGCATCGTGGATGATGTGATCAGCCAGATCCACGCCTCGCTGGAGCTGTGGCCCACGCTGGTGGAAATATGCTACTATCAGAAAGACAAGAAGCAGTTTCCGCAAACCCGCGTTAAGAACAAACGCATCAAAAACGGCTCCTAGCCTCCCGTCATGAACTCCACCGACGACACACGCCCCGATCCCGATGCTCTGCTGGCCCAGGTGCAGCGCTCGGATGCCGTGGCCAAATCCGGCAAGCTGCACATCTTTCTCGGCATGTGCCCGGGAGTGGGCAAGACCTATGCCATGCTGCAGACTGCCAGGCAGCGCGTGAACGAGGGTGTGGAGGTGCTCGTCGGCATCGTGGAAACACATGGCAGGTCGGAGACGGCGGCGCTGCTGGAAGGCATGAGTGTCCTTCCGCGCCGGAAGCTGGAGCATCGTGGCTTTACCCTTGAGGAGTTTGACATCGACGCCGTGCTGGCGCGGCGCCCGCAACTGGTGCTGGTGGACGAGCTGGCGCACACCAACGCCCCTGGCTCCCGCCATGCCAAGCGCTACCAGGATGTGCTGGAGCTGATCGACATGGGCATCGACGTGTACACCACGCTGAATGTCCAGCACATCGACAGCCAGGTGGACATCGTGAGGCAGATCAGCGGCGTCACCATCCAGGAGACGGTGCCGGACTCCATCCTGGACCGCGCGCACGAGATCCAGCTCATCGACCTCAGTGTGGAAAAGCTGCTGGAGCGCATGGGTGACGGAAAGGTGTACCTGGGCGAGCGCGCTGAGCAGGCAGTGGCGGGCTTCTTCAAAGAGGGCAACCTGACTGCTCTGCGCGAGCTGGCGCTGCGCTTTACCGCCGAGCAGGTGGACCGCGATCTTGAAGACATCCGCCGCTCCAGGCGCGTGAGCAGCGCGTGGAAAACCAATGCGCGCCTGCTCGTGGGCGTGGGCCCCAGCCCCTATGCCGAAAGTCTCATCCGCTGGACACGCCGCGCCGCCACGCGGCTGAACTGCCCTTGGATCGTTGCGTGGGTGGAGAGCTCCCGCGTGGTCACGCCGGTGGAGCAGGAGCGGCTGACGCGGGCGCTTGGCCTGGCCCGAAAACTCGGAGGTGAAGTCGTCTCCGTGACGGGGGAGAATGTCTCCGAGGCGCTGCTGCAGGTGGCACGGGAACGCAATGTCTCACAGATCGTGGTGGGCAAGCCCGACAAGCCTTCGTGGTGGCGGCAGTCTCTGGCGGATCAGATCATCATCGGCAGCGGCGACATCGACGTCTGCGTAGTGCGGCCGCTGGCGGCTGCGGAAAAAACATCTGCTGCCGCTCTGCAGGATGCGGAGTCCACTTCGGTCATTGGCGAGTACAGCTGGGCGCTGGTGGCGGTTTTCACCATGGCCAGCCTGTGCTGGGGCGTGGTGCCGTACACGGGCTACATGTTTGTGGCGCTGGTGTTTCTGCTGGGGGTGGTGCTGGCGGCCATGCGCCTCAGCCGGGGACCGGTGCTCGTCATGGCCACGATCAGCGCGCTCTGCTGGGATTATTTGTTTATTCCACCACAGTTCACCTTCCTCATCAACAAGGCGGAGGACTGGATCATGTTTGTCATGTTCTTCATCGTGGCGCTGAGCATGGGCAGTCTGACCAGCCGCCTGCGCACCCGTGAGGAGGCCGAGCGCCGCCGCGCACGCCAGACCGGGGCGCTGCTGCGCGTGACGCAGAGCGCCGCGCTGGCCGCCGAGCCTGCCAAGGGCCTGGCTGAGGCGCTGCGCAGCATCAATGAGCTGCTGCATGTGCAGACTGCGCTCATCGTTCGTGAAAACGACCGCTCGCTGCCAAAGACGGCGCACCAGGCCAGCACCTTCCAACCCAGCAGCAAGGAGTGGGGCGTGGTGGCCTGGAGCTATGAGAACAAGCAGTGCGCGGGCCGTTTCACCGAAACGCTGCCGGAGTCCGAGGCCACCTGGTTTCCGCTGCAGACGGCCACGGCCACGATGGGTGTGCTGGGCCTCCAATTTGAGCAGGAGACGCGCCTCGATTTTGCCACACGGCAGATGATCGAGGCCTTTGCGCTGCAGCTGGCGCTGGTGCTGGAGAAGGAGCACTTCATCCAGGCCGTGAGCCATGCCGAGGTGCTGGCGCAGTCGGAGAAGCTGCACCGCACTCTGCTGGACAGCGTGTCGCATGAGCTGAAGACGCCCATTGCCGTGATCAATGCCTCGCTGGAAGGCATGAGCGCGCAGCCCAGCCCCTACCTCACGGAAATCGCCACTGCCACGCAGAGGCTGCAACGTGTGGTGGACAGCCTGCTGCAGATGACGCGGCTGGAGTCCGATGTGCTCAAGCCCAGCCTGGACTGGTGCGATGTGCGCGATGTCATCTCTGCCGCCAGGAATGCCGTGGGCGCACCGCTGGCCGGGCATGAAGTGAAGCTGCATCTCGACGAGAACTTTCCGCTGCTAAAACTGGACCACGCTCTGCTGACCCAGGCCGTGGCCAACATCCTGCACAACGCCGCCATTTACACACCGCCGGGCACAGGGATAGACATCAGCGTCTCGCTGCGGGATCAGCAGCTGAGGCTGGCGATCCGCGATCACGGCCCCGGGCTGCCCGCAGGCACGGAGCGGCGTGTGTTTGAAAAATTCTATCGTGTGCAGGGTTCGCCTGTGGGCGGCACGGGTCTCGGGCTTGCCATTGCGCGCGGCTTTGTGCAGGCGCAGGGCGGAGACATCACGGCGCGGAACCATCCGGGTGGCGGTGCGGAGTTTGTGATCGAAATAAACCGGGTGCCGGTTTTTGATCCTGCGCATAAAGTGGCCTGAACGAATCTGGAGATTCGTTTTACGTTCCCATGACCGCTCTCATCATTGACGACGAAATCCAGATCCGCCGCCTGCTGCGCATGGCGCTGGAGGCCAAGGGATACACCGTGCGGGAGGCGGACAAGGGCCAGCTCGGATTGCAGGAGGCCGTCTTTCACAAGCCGGATGTCATCCTGCTGGATCTCGGCCTGCCAGACATGGATGGCGTGGAGGTGCTGAAGCGGCTGCGCGAATGGAGCAGCGTGCCTGTGCTCATTCTCAGCGTGCGTGATCAGGAGTCGGTCAAGCTGGCCGCCTTTGAGGCCGGAGCGGATGACTATGTGTGCAAGCCCTTCAGCACTGCGGAGCTCATGGCACGACTGAGCGCCATCCAGCGCCGCCATGGAGCCCATGATGAAACGAGCCTGCAGGCGGGGCCGCTCGTGCTGGATCCCGTGCATCATGAGGCACACCTGAACGGCCAGCCGCTCAAGCTCACACCCACCGAGTATGCGCTGCTGGCGCAGCTCGTGCGTCATGCAGGCAAGGTCGTCACGCTGAAGCAGCTGCTGCGTGCGGTATGGGGGCCGCAGGCGGAGGAGCAAAGCCACTACCTGCGCGTGTATGCCAACCACCTGCGCAAAAAGCTCGAGGGCTCGTCCCTGGAGATCAAGAACGAGCCCGGCATCGGCTATCGCCTGGAGGAAGGCTGAAGCCTGCTCATGGAGCTGAATCCTTCTCGATCACGGACAACACGACAGAGGCAGGAATGGCTTCGTTCAGCATCATGAGTGTGGGGATGGTGGCTTTGCTGGCGGCAGGCTCCGAGCCTTGCGAGGCACCTGGCAGGGGGCGGATGCGGGCCACGTGGCCGATGGCGTTTCCATACTCGTCGAGGATGGCGGAACCGCTGCTGCCGTGCGCCCAGTCGGCGCTGACATCCATCCGCTGCTCCAGCGGGTTGTTTGGATCATCCGACTTAGATGCGGCATGCATGCGGTTCACCATGCCGGCGCTGAAGTGGCCGAGCACATCGCGTGGATCGCTCAAGCAGTAGGCGTGGTCGCCCACCTGCACATCACGGGTCAGCGCCAGCGGTTTCAAATCCTTGGCTGTAACCCGCAGGATGACGGTGTCTGCACGCTCGTCTGCGAAGAGCACGTTCTTGATGCCAATGATTTCCTCCTCACCCCGCACGATCACGGGGTGGCCATGATCGGCTCTCATGTTGGGAGGCGGTGTCATCACATGTCTGGCCGTGACCACGGCGTCTGGTGCAATGGCGAATCCCCCTCCCAGGCTGCTGTGCCAGAGGCTGCACTTGTCGCACTGATAAATCCAGCCCACGCGCACATGGGCCTCCGCAGCACGTCTTGCGATTTCGCGTCCTCGCAGCGGTGTGTTCAGCGGTGTGGCCAGTTTTATTTTTTCGTGCGAAGGATGATCGAGCTGGGATCGAAGTCCCTTGGGCGTCATGAGTTCTGATCTGGCGGCCAGTTTTTGCAGGCGGTCAAAAAGGGAGTTGGACGCAAGAACGGCGCGCTCCGCTTTCTCCGCACTCGGGGGGATGGAGGCCACGGCGGATGGTTTGCCTGTGGCTTTGCCCAGGTTGCCCAGAGCTTTCTCCACGGTGCCGCGCAGGGCTCCGCCGCGCAGGTCGAAGCCGGAAGCCACGATGCGACCGGTGTCTCCATCGACCAGCCAGCATGAGGGAATGCCGCGAACACCATAGAGTTTCACGATGTCTCCCTGCCGGCTTGAGCCATCACAGATCTGAGGCCAGCTCACATTTCTGGTCTTGAGAAATTCGGGCAGATCAGCCGCATCTTCGTCATGGTCCAGGCTGACACCGAGTACACTGAAGCCGCGCGGCTCAAACTCCTCGTATACCTTGGCAAGCCCCGGGAACTCGTGCACGCAGGGGCCGCACCAGGTGGCCCAGAAGTCCAGCATCACCAGCCTGCCTTTGAAATCTTGTGGGAAACGCACGGTCTTGCCATCCAAGGTCTTGGCTTCGAATGAGGGGGCTGGCTGTCCGATCTGTGGACCCGAATTTTTTGGCAGCGGACGCAGCTCGGACAAGTCAATCGACTCCTGGGTTTGTTTCTCCTCGCGCATTTGCGCCAGGGGCTTGTCTGAACGCACCAGATCAAAACGTGAGCCATCGGGGGCAAGGTTTTTCACCTCATACACAGCCTCCTCAATGACGAAAGGTTTGTTGAGATGGAACTCCTCCTTCCTGAGATCGATGCGTCTGTTTGCATTCACATCGATGCACAGGCTGGTGTGCTCCGTGGTAAATTCACCAGTGGTGGAATCATCGCTCAGGTAGACTGTCATCTCCCTTCCTTTGAGCTGGATTTTGCCGGTGCGGCCATAATCACGGTGATACATCAGCGGGGTTTGTCCTTTGAAGCGGCCATTGCTATAGAAGACGAGGCCCATCTCATGCGTGGCATCGGGGTATTTGAGCTGCACTTTGGCGGTGCCGTGCCATGAGATGATTTCACGATCGCCTTCAGTATGCGCATGAAACTGCCATTTGACCTCGGGGTCGTTGGTCAGATCTCCGTCGCCATTGGCATCCAGCCACAGCCGGATATCCTTGGGGGAGCGCTCATCAAGGATGATGCCCATGTAGCTGCGCTGGCTTTTCAAGCCGGTCGCCAGCATGGAATAACGTGGATTGACCAGACCTTCAGGAACTTTGACGATCTGCTCCGGTTTTTCCTGCAGCGACGGTGCAAACTTTGGCACTTGATAGTGAGTCTTGTCATAGAATCCTTCGGACATCCATTCAAGCCGCACCTCGTCCGCAGGGACGGAGGCAAGGGGCAGCACACAAAGAAGCAGCATGAAAGGTTTCATAGCAGCAGTGGGTGGTGGGTTGGGGGCGGCCTCGTTTGTTCGATCGAAGCCGGCTGAATTAGCCGCTGAGATTATGACTGTGACAGGATGGTCTCCGCTGTTCCGGGGCAGGGCGGGTCATGCCGGGGTCAAGGCCGGGCAAGAATTCAGGCTTTGCGCCTGCGGCAGCCTGTGGTTTAGGGGCGCATGCCTTCATCCCCAACCCATGATGCCGCTCCTTCTCCGCTCATGCCCCGCGCCTGGCTGATTGTTGGGCTGCTGTTTCCGGTGGCGCTGCTGAACTATCTGGACCGTCAGATGATCGCCTCCATGAAATCGTCCGTAATGGGGGACCTCAAGGACATCGGCAGCGAGGAAAACTGGGGACATATGCTGGCCTCGTTCAAATGGGTGTACGCCATCTTTAGTCTTGTAGGCGGGTATGTTGCGGACCGTTTCAGCCGCAAACTGACGATCTGTGGCAGCTTGTTTGTATGGTCGCTCATCACCTGGCTTACCGGGCACGTGGGCAGCTTCAATGAGTTGTACTGGGCGCGCACGCTCATGGGCATCAGCGAGGCGTTTTATATTCCTGCGGCGCTGGCCTTGATCACAGATTATCATACTGGAGGGACACGCTCGCGTGCGGTGGGAGTGCATCAAATGGGCATGTACTTTGGCCAGATGATTGGCGGCTTTGCCGGCCTCGTGGCGGATGCGCCCGAGTTGGGCTGGCGTTTCATGTTTGACTTCACAGGACTCGCGGGCGTGCTCTACGCAATTCCTCTGCTGTTCCTGTTGCGTGAGGTGCCGAGGCAGGCCGAGGAAGAAAAAGCTGCGTCAGGAACTGGTGGAGGTTTGATTCTGAATCTGCTGACCAACCGAAACTTCATCCTGCTGGTGTTCTACTTCACCCTGCCAGCGCTGGCCGCCTGGGTGGTGCGCGACTGGATGCCGGCCATTCTGCAAAAGGCCTTCAATATCAGCCAAGGCAAGGCGGGCATCTCCGCCGCACTCTACTGGCAGGCGGCGGCGCTGCTCTCCGCCGTGCTCGGCGGCTGGCTGGCTGACCGCTGGATGCGGCGCAGCGAGCGCGGCCGCATCTATGTCAGCGCCATTGGCATGATGCTCATCGTGCCTGCCATGTTTGGCGTGGGCAATGCGCCTGCACTGAACTCCTTCGCTCTGGCCATCGCCGCGCTCGTGCTCTTTGGCATGGGGTGGGGCTTTTTTGACTGCAACAACATGCCCATCCTCAGCCAGATCGTGAGTCCGCACCAGCGCGCCACTGGCTACGGCATCATGAATTTCGTCAGCATGATGTTCGGCGGGCTGGCTGACTGGGGCTTTGGCCGGATGACGGACATGCACGTGCCGCTGAATATCATCTTTAGCGCCTTCGCCCTGGTGTGCGTGTTCTCGCTGGTGCTCGTGCTGCTGATCAGGCCGAAGCAGGGGGCGTGAAGCTTACAAGGGCCTGCCGCCACGGTTCAGCTCTTCAAACACTTCGGCAAATGCCGCAGCGAGCGCCTGCCAGTCTGCGGCGCTGCTGTCCCAGCCGCTGCTGAGGCGCACCACGCGTTTGAGTTCTGCGGCATCCGCTCCCAAGGCCGTGACGACCACGGAGGAGCCTTCTTTGCCTGAGCTGCAGGCGGAGCCGGTGGAGATGCTGAAGCCGCGTCTTGAGAGCCTTGTGAGCCATTTCAGGTTGTCATGCTCCGGCATCACCATCAGCACCGTGTTCCAGAGGCGGGGGGCGGATTCGCTGATCACCCGCAGGGAGTCAAAGCGTGTGCGCAGCGAGGCGATGAAGGCATCTCGCAGAATGCTCTGCGTCTTTGCGACTTCACTCAAACGAGGAGTGACCGTTTCCAGAGCCGTGACCATGGCCTCCACCGCCGGATAGTTTTCCGTGCCTGCGCGCCGCCCATTCTCCTGCGGGCCGCCACGGATGAAGCCCAGGCGTGAATTCTCCTGTGGCAGCACGAGGAAACCACAGCCTTTGCCGCCGCCAAATTTATGCGCGCTGCCGGTGATGTAATCGCAGGTGCCGAGATCCGAGGCGTCAAGCTTGCCGAGCCACTGCGCGGCATCGGTATGAAAGAGCACACCCTGCTCGCGGCAGAGCGCAGCTAGCTCCTGCCAGGGCTGGAGGGCGCCACTTTCGTTGTTGGCCGCCATCACGGAGACGAGCGCGGGGCGACGGGTGGAAATGTGGTGCTTCAGGACATCGGTTTCCACCACGCCGTCGGTGTTCACGGGCAGCTCCACCACTTTCCGACATCGCGCGGCCTCGCGTACACTGGGGTGCTCGATGGCGGAGATCAAAACGAGTGCATCTGGCGGCAGGGTGGCAAACAGTGCGTTGTTGGACTCCGTGGCGCCCGAGGTGAAGACAATGCGCTCGGCCTCCGCTCCGATCAGTGTGCCCAGTCGCTCACGCGCAGTTTCCAGCTGCTGGCTCGCCAGCCCGGCATCGCGGTAGAGGCTGGATGGATTTTGCCAGTGCTTCTCGCTGGCTCGCAGCCAAGCCTCTCGTGCAGCCGGGTGCAGAGACGTGGTGGCATTGTGGTCAAAGTAGCCGTTCATGCAGCAGGCTTGAAACGGGATGGCAGTGGAATGTGCAGCAGCATGAGGACGAGCGAGAGGCCGATGTAGGGCAGCCAGTTGTCGCCCTGGCCGTTCGAGAGGATGCCATTCACAAAGCCGAGTACACCAATGCCCTCGCTCAGCGCAAAGACCACGACGTGACCCGCGATGAAGCGGCCGCGCTGCTGTGGATCGTCCAGACTGAGAGCGCCAGAGGCGAAGCCACCCAGCAGGAGCCTGCGCATGAGAAAACTCAAGACCGTGGCACTGCCTGCAATGAGTGCGATGATCTGCCCCATTGACCTGGGTGCGGTCTGGGATGGCGCGAAGGTCATCGAGCTCAGCATTACAGCATAGATGACGAGGGAGCTGCACAAAGCCCCCCAGATGATGAAGACGACAAGCTGCACCGGTTTCATGGGCACATCTTCACACGCTGCGGATGCGTGTAAACATTCATCGTTTCTCCACGCAGAAAGCCCACCAGCGTCTGGCCCGCCTCCTGGGCAAAATCCACGGCCAGGCTGCTCGGCGCGGAGATGGCCGCCACCAGAGAGATGCCGCCCGCCAGCGCCTTTTGAATGATCTCAAACGACACACGCCCGCTCACCAGCAGGATGTGCCGCTCCAGCGGAAGCAGGCCGCGCTGCAGTGCGTAGCCGAGGATTTTATCCAGCGCATTGTGGCGGCCCACGTCCTCGCGCAGCACGATGAGGTTCCCATCCAGATCAAAGAGGCCGCTGGCATGCAGACCGCCGGTTTTGGCAAAGGTCTCCTGCGCGGCGCGCAGCTTGTCAGGCAGGCTGGCGATGAGGGCAGGGGTGACCTGCCAGTCTCCCACCACCGAGGGAAACTGCTGAAACACACTCTCGATGCTCGTCTTGCCGCACAGGCCGCAGCTGGACGCGCTGAAGACATGACGGGTCAGGGAGTCCCAGTTCACCACCGCGCCGCCGAGCAGCACATCGACGATGTTGCCATGCTTGTTGTTCACGCTGGGGCATTGGGAGACCTCCAGGATGTCACGCGGGTTCTTCACCACGCCCTCGCTCACGAGGAATCCGCAGGCGAGCTCCTCGTCATGTCCCGGTGTGCGCATCACCACGGCTACGGAGCGGCCCTCCACGCGGATCTCCAGCGGCTCCTCGCGTGCGGTCACGTCATCCACCTCCACCGCGCCGCCGGTGGCGCCCACCTTGTGCAGGTGCACGGTGGCCATGGCTGGATTGTCGGTGCTCATCAGGATGCCTCCATGAAATCCGCAGGCAGCACTCCCGCAGGCACGCGGCGCGGCTCGGCAATAAGACGCACCATTTTATCAAAGACATCTCGGCCGCGGATGATCTCGATCTCCACACGCATGAAGTAGAAGGGGATGTCGGCCTCCGGCAGCTTGGTGAAGCGCACGTAGTCCTTCTCCGTGGTGACCATGCAGTGCACATCCCGCCGCGTGCAGCGCTCGACGAACTGCTTGAGCTCCGGTCCGCGAAAGCGGTGATGGTCCGCAAAGCGTGCGGTCACCTCCACCTTGGCCCCCAGCCTGCGCAGGCCATTTTCAAAGCTCTCCGGCACGGCGATTCCTGAAAGCGCGCCTACAAACTTGTCCCGCAGACCGTCGATGGGAATGCGTTCTCCGGTGTGGATGTTTTCAAAGTGCACCGTGCGGTGGCGGCATTCGATGATCTCGGCGGCGCGGTTGTAGCGGCGGATCTGCTTCACCACGTCCTCGCTGTCGCCGTCGGATTTGGTGATGAAGATGTAGCTGGCGCGGCGCAGGCTGCGGGGGGGCTCGCGCAGGGTGCCGCGTGGCAGCATGTAGCCATTCACACCAAAGGCGGCCGTTTTGTCGATCAGCACAATGTCATGCCGGTGCTTGAGCTTGAGGTACTGCAGCCCGTCATCCAGCACCAGCACGTCCGCGCCAAACTGCTGGATGGCATGCGCTCCGGCTTTGACGCGGTTTTTGTCCACCACCACCGGGATGCCGGGGCAGTTTTTCGCCAGCATGTAGGGCTCGTCCCCGGCATTGTGAGAATCCAGCAGCACTTTCTCGCCATCGGAGACGATGCGTGGCGGAGGCTCGGCGGGCTTGGGGATGAAGCCCAGACGTGCGGCCAGCTTTTTGGAGAAGGGCAGCTTTTTCTGCCGCTTGCTCTTGTAGCCGCGGCTCAGGATGCAGACGCGGCGCCCATGGTCATGCAGCGCCTTGGCCAGCATCTCGACCACAGGAGTCTTGCCGGTGCCGCCGGTGGTGAGGTTCCCCACACTGATGACCGGCACGCCCAGATGGTGGTCGTGGATGTAGCGGTGGCGGTAGAGATAGAGCCGTGTGCGCACCGCCGCAGAGTAGATGCCCGAAAGACCACGGAAAATCACCCGCAGCAGCGAGGCACGGATGCCGCGGCGGTTGTTGATCACCACGTCGATGACGAAGTTTTCGATGTCTTCCAGAGTGTCTCTCACAGACGGGCATAGGAGGCGGGAAAGCGTGCCACGTCAATGAGACGCCTTGCTGTTTCCGGCGGAGTTTCGTAGCCTCGCGGAAATGAAAACTTTTTTCCGGATGCTGTCAGGTTTGTTGATCACCGCTCATTCTGCCCATGCGGGCACTCTGGCCGAGGCAGCTGCACGCAAGGCCAGGCTATTGCCGGCGGGCTGCATCGTGACCGGAGAGCGAATAGGCGACCAGGTGACCTATGCCATGGCTGGCAAGGCTCCTGAGGCAGGAGACTCGAAGCCTGAAAAGATCGTGTTTGAGATTGGCTCGATCTCCAAGGTCTTCACCGGACTGCTGCTGGCCCAGGCGGTGGTGGATCAAAAGGTGACACTGGAGACCACGATCGGCAGTCTGCTGGAAGGGAAGGTGAAGTGTGCCGATCCACGTGTGGCGGCCATCACACTGAAGCAGCTGGCCACCCACACCAGCGGCCTGCCTCGGCTGCCAGAGAATGCCATCGCAGGCGCCCTCGAAGAGGATCCGTATGCAAACTACGATGAAAAACTGCTGTGGAGTTATCTCACCACCGCAAAGCTTGAGGGTGAGAGCCCTTTCACATTCAGCTACTCAAATCTCGGCATGGGGCTCCTCGGGCATCTGCTGGGAGGGGTCTATCAGACGTCATGGGACAAGGCGGTGGTGGGAAAAATCTGCCGGCCGCTGGGCATGCAGGACACGGCTCTCCACCCTGAATCCAAGCAGCTGCTGGCCACACCCCACGATGGTGGCAAGGAGACCAAGCCCTGGCATATGGATGCCCTTGCTGGCTGTGGTGCGTTGCGCAGCACAGCGGCGGACCTCATGACATTCGGCGAGGCGTTGCTCCATCCTGAACAGACTCCGCTGAAGGAGGCATTCGCGCTGGCTCTGCAGCCTCAGGCTGACGCAGCCTCCATGGGCGGGCAGATCGGCCTGGGCGTGCTGATGGGGAAGTTTGATGGCGATGCGAGTCTGCACCACGACGGTGGTACCGGAGGGTTCTGCTCCGGACTGCAGGTGATCCCTGCCAGGGGAATCGTACGTGTCGTCTTGATCAACAACAACACCCTGGCTGGCAGCGAGGTGATCGCTGGCACATCCACAGTCAAGCCGGTCGATCCTGCGACCCAGAAAGAGATCACGCTTTCCGCGGAGATGATGAAGCAGTACCCCGGCCTGTATGATCTCGACCGCGACACGCGCTTCATCGTGAAGCTCCAAGAAGACCGTCTGTTCGTAAAGCTGACCGGCCAGCCGTTTCTGCGGCTTTTTGCCAAGGCACCGGACCGCTTTTTCATGAAGGAGGTGGCGGCGGAGGTCGCCTTTAACCGGCGCGAGGGAGCCATTCAGTCGCTGACATTGTTTCAAAATGGCAATGAGATCACCGCAAAGCTCAGCTCCACCCCGCCGCCGGAGTACAAGCTGGGCTCCGCCAAGGCGCTGCAGCCCTATGCCGGAGAGTATGCGCTGATGGGGATGAAAAAAGTCACCGTCTCTGTGCGTGGGCGCACTCTTTTCGCCCAGATCGAAGGCCAGCCGGTGTTGCCCGTCTTTGAAACAGAGGCTGACCGGTTTGAATTCGATGTGGTAAAGGCGGCTCTCGTCTTCACCCGGGATGATCAGCAGCAGATCAATGGATTCACCCTGCTGCAAAACGGGATGACTGTTCCGGCCCCTCGGGTCAAGACCCCATCCAGTGCCCCGTCGAAGTGAGGCGGTTTTCCTTCTCAGCGAGCGCCAGCACTGTCTGGAAGTGGGGGCTCTTGCTCTCCCGGTGCACCACGCTGGTTTCGATCTTTCTGAAGCCCGCCTTGGTCAGCATTTCGTGAAGGTCGCTTTCGGAAAAGCCCAGCCAGACATCGGCATAAAGCTCGCGTGCCTGCTCAAACTGGTGCTTCAGCAGATCCAGCACCACGATGCGTCCGCCGGGGCGCAGGATGCTGAAGGCTGCCTTGAGCGCCTTTTCTGGATTTTGCGCGTGGTGCAGTGCCTGGCTGAGAAAGACCAGATCCACGCTCAGCGGCGGGATGGGCGGAGCTTCGATGTCGCCGAGACGAAATTCGAGATTGGTAAAGCCATGCTTGCTCGCCAGCTCTGCACCGTAGGCCACCATCTTCTCGCTGCTGTCCACAGCGATCACTTTTTTGGCGCGCTCGGCCAGCAGCTGGGAGAGCGTGCCCTCGCCAGCGCCGAGGTCGGCGATGACCAGCGGGGGCATGAGCTTGAGCAGGGTCTCGCCCAGGCCTTTCCATGAGCGGCCAGGGATGTAGTGGCGGCCAAACTTGCCCGCCAGAGCGTCAAAGTAGGCCTTGGCCGTCTGCGCGCGCTTCTTCAGCACGATCTGCAGCGCATCGGCATCCTTGGCCACCTCGCGCAGCTCAGCACCCGCCGCCTCCAGCAGGGCCAGAAAGTGCTCGTGTGTCGGCTGGTCTTTGGTGCCAGGGCGGTCCAGCTGGTAGAGACGGTTCTTGCCGCTGCGGCGGTCATTCACCAAGCCTGCAGTCTTCAGCTTGGCCAGCTGCGCGGAGATGTTGGACTGCGGGAGAGAGAGCACTTCCTGCAGCTCCGCCACACTGAGCTCCTCCTGCTTGAGCAGCAGCAGAAGCCGCACCCGGGTGGGGTCGGCAATGAGGCTGAGAGATTTCAGGACGGAGGCCAAGATAAAATCATCGTATCAACGCATGATGATTCATCAATGTTTTAGTTTTGAGGCTGGTGGGTGGCCTCTTCAGAGCTTCGAGGCCGCCCAGATGCCTGTCTTGCCCTGCTGCGCCAGCCGCCTCAGCACCTGCAGCTCCAAAGCATAATCATTGATGGAGCGGGCGTCTCCCGGCAGGCTGGAGGTTACGCCTGCCACGCGGGCGTAGCCGTTCTGCACCAGCAGGTCGGCCAGATAGACCTGCTTGCCAGGTCTCAGCTCCACCATGATCAGGGCATAGTAGCGGCTGAGGCCGGGTACCTCCTCCCAGCGCGTCATCACGGTGAAGGTGTGGTCTTTGAGGAGCTGAGTCACATACTGCACGGCGCGCTGCCCTTCCTCGATGATCCGCTGGCTGCTCACACCAAAGTAGCGCGCCTGCTCCTGCACGCGCTGCGGGTGGGTCAGGGAGGCGTCCAGCGCATCGACGTAGTAGAGAACGAAAATGTGCTCATCTTCTGTGTCGCTGACCTTGATGCGGAGCGTGTCGGCCTCGTTGGCACGGCTCTCGATGAGACGGGCCTTCGGGAAGATCCGGAACTCCGGCAGCGGTGCGCGCCCGGGATCTGTCTGCATCTGCCCTCCCGGCACCTGGGCCCCTCCCACGGGCAGCGCCTGCAGAGGCAGCGGATGGTTTTCTTTCAGCAGCACTGCCACGAGCACAATGATCAGCACCAGCACGCAGGTGATGGCGAGATTGAGCAATGTGTCACGGAAAGGCATGCGGCGCGGCTGCAGGAGAGACGGGCCAATGTCCCGCGTTTGGGGGTAGGCTCAAGTTTCAAGTGCTGCGAGCATGAGAATGCCGCCGCTATGGAAATTCTACAGGAAAGAGTTTCCCGATGATCGCGTAATTGGTATGACCTCCTACCAATTGCATGATCATTTCCCCGCTCAAATCATCGCCCTCGCTCGTGGAGCAGGTGTGCTCACGACTGGCGCTTCAGCTTCGGGATGAGGCAGACTCTGGCGATGGCAGGCTGCCGCCGGAGCGCCAGATGGCCGAGCGCCTGGGCGTGAGCCGCACCGTGCTGCGGGAGGCCACGAAGAGGCTGGAACTGCAGGGACTGCTGGAAATCCGCCACGGCAGCGGCATCCGCGCTGTGAACCGGCTGCACAAGCCGCTCAGCAGCTCTGTGGCGATCCTGCTGCCGGAGGTGGCAGAGCGACTGCGCCAGCTGATCGAGGCCCGTGCGGCGATTGAGCCCGAGATCGCACGACAGGCCGCAGTGAAAGCCAAAGCCGCCGATGTGAAACAACTGAGGGGTGTCCATGAGCGCCTCGTCGCGGCGAAATCTCACGAAGACGAGGTGGAGGCGGACATCGACTTTCACCGCACGCTGGCCCGCATCGCAGGAAATGAGATCCTCAAGCTCATGCTGGAGTCGCTGGCGGATCTTGGGCGTGAGAGCCGGCGGGTGACGATTGGCAATGTGGGCAGGCAGCGCGCCATTGATCACCACACGGCAATCCTTAATGCCGTGGCGGCACATGATGCCGATGCCGCCGCCTGTGCGATGAAGCACCACATGGAGGAAGCGGCGCGCGATCTGACGGGAGCCAGACCAAAAGCGAAACGATGAAAACCACGCTCTTCATCCTACTGGCGGCGACTCCCGCTCTCGCCGTGGATTTCGACCATGACATCCGCCCGCTGCTGCAGCAGCACTGCGTCGAATGCCATGGCGAAAAGAAACAGAAGGGCGAGCTGCGCCTGGATGCCAGGGTCTTTGCCTTCAAAGGTGGCCATGACGGACCGGCCATCGTAGCCGGGGACACGGCCAAAAGCCTGCTCTTTCAGCGCATTCATTCCACCGATGATGACAAACGCATGCCTCCGAAGGGAGAGCCGCTTTCTCCGGCGCAGATCGCATTGATCCAGTCATGGATCCAGGCGGGGGCCGTGTGGCCCGAAAACGCCGCCGACAAAGCCGCCGCCGTGGACAAGCGCCTCCAGCATTGGGCCGTGCAGCCCGTGCGCTCGGCGAAAGGCGCCACCATCGATTCGCTGATCAATGCGAAGCTGGAGGAGAAAAATCTCACCATGTCAACGGCTGCCGACCGGCGCACTCTCATCCGCCGGTTGAGCTTTGATCTCGTCGGTCTGCCACCCACTCCGGAGCGGGTGGAGCAGTTTGTGAAAGATGCAGATCCCCGAGCCTATGAAAAGCTGGTGGATGAGCTGCTGCGCTCTCCGCACTACGGGGAGCGCTGGGCGCGTCACTGGCTGGACATCGCCCATTACGCTGACACGCATGGCTTTGAGCGCGACCAGCTGCGCCCAAACGCATGGCGCTACCGGGACTACGTGATCGATTCTCTCAATGCGGACAAGCCATATGATCAGTTCATTCGCGAGCAGATCGCGGGTGATGTGATCGCGCCGAATGATGCGCACGCCGTCATCGCCACCGGCTTCCTGGCGGCGGGTCCGTGGGATTTTGTGGGGCAGGTGGAAACGAAGAGCGACATGCTCAAACGCGCCGCCCGTGCGGGAGATCTGGATGACATGGTCACGCAGGTCATTACTTCCACGACGGGCATCACCATCAACTGCGCGCGCTGCCATGATCACAAGCTCGATCCCGTCACGCAGGAGGAGTATTACCGCCTGTGGGCTGTGTTTGCCGGAGTGAAGCGCGGGGACCGTGAGGTGGATACTGTAGAGGCCAAACGCATCGCCGGAGAAAAAGCACGCCTCACACGCGGGCAGGCGGTTGTGCACGCCCGCATCGCCAAGCTCAGCGGCGAGGGGCTGGATCTTGCCGCGATGGTGGGTGGCGGTGTCAAAGGCCGGGGCATTGACCTGCGTACCGGCAATCTGACGAGCGACAAGCTCGGCTACCATCGCGACATCCAGACGAACCGGCTGCAGCGCATCGAGTGGCCTGCGGATGTGGAGGACTCGGAACGACAGGTGGCGTGGGTCTTTGTGCCAGATGGCAGGAATCCTGTGCCGGTGGCTGCCAAGGTCGAAACGAAAGGACTGCCTGCCACCAACGGCCATACTTGGGACGTCATTCGCAACGGCCCGCTGAATGCGCAGCGCAGCACCAAGATTGGCGGCGTGGACTACGCCGAGAAAGAGCACTCCATTCTGGGGCTGCATGCCAACAGCGGCGTCACCTTTGATCTCGCGAAAATCCGACAGAGCAGCGGCCTCGGCGCCATGCATTTCACGGCGGCGGTGGGATTTGGCGCTGATGCGGGAGCAGCGGCCTCGCGGGCTGACTTCACCGTGTATGTGGACGCGGAGATGAAGTTTCAGAAGCTCAAAATGCGGAAAGACGAGTCCACCAATGTGGATGTGATCATACCTGCGACAGCGAAAACGCTCACGCTCGTGGCCACAGACGGTGGTGATGGCATTGGCAGTGATCTGCTGTTCCTGGGAGATGCACGTCTGATGCCCGAGGCGGAGCACAGCAGACTGGCCGCAGCCGAGAGGGAGCAGCTGCAAGCACTGCGGGCACAGGCTGCAGAGATGGAAGCCGCGCTCAAAGCTCTGCATGAACCGGCAAAGGTCTATGCCGTGGTGAGCGATGCCAGGCCGCCGGTGGTCCAGGTGCAGCGGCGTGGCAATCCCGAAGACCCGCAGCAGGCGGTGCAGCCTGGCACCTTTGCCTGGGCCGGTCATGCGGGCATGGACCTTGGCACGAATGACACACCCGAAGGGCAGAGGCGGCGCCTGCTGGCGGAATGGATCACAAATCCCGCCAATCCGCTGACACGCCGTGTGATCGTGAACCGCCTCTGGCATCATCATTTCGGACAGGGCATCGTCGCCACACCGAGCGATTTCGGTCTCGGTGGCGGCAGGCCGTCGCATCCAGAGCTGCTCGACCTGCTGGCGGAAGAGCTGCTGAGCAGCGGATGGTCCCTGAAGCGCATGCACAAGCTCATCGTCATGAGTGCGGCCTATCAGCAGCAGTCTGCTGCATCGAATGAAATGGCCAGCAGCATCGATGCCCAGAATCGCCTGCTGTGGCGGCAGAACCCACGCAGGCTGGATGCCGAATCCGTGCACGATGCGGTGCTCAGTGTGGCGGGCACTCTGAACCCGGCCATGGGCGGGCCCGGCTATCGGGATTTCAATTTCACCGAGGCCTACGCGCCCATCTACGACTACATCACGCCCGAGAAGCCCGAGCTTCTGCGTCGCAGCATCTACCGCTTTGTGGTGCGCACCACGCCGCATCAGTTCATGTCCACGCTGGACTGTCCTGACCCTGCCAATCTCACCCCGGCGCGCGCGCAGACCACCACCGCATTGCAGGCGCTGACGCTGAGCAACAACGAGTTCATGCTGCAGCAGGCCAGGAGCCTTGTCACCCGCATCGAAAACGAAACTGACTCACGCACCACAGCCGTTCGTCGGGCGTTTGAGCTTTGTTTTCAGAGGGAACCCCGGGCTGAAGAACAAAATGCTGCCACTCGTCTGGTGGCCGGTCAGGGGCTCTTCGCGCTCTGCCGGATGCTGCTTAATGCGAATGAGTTTGTGTATATCGACTAGCCATGAACGCCGCCTTTCCCTGCCGTCGTCGCAAACAAGCCGTCTCGCGTCGTGATTTCCTCTGGGAACTCGGTGGCGGATTGGGTGGCGTGGCGCTCTCTGCAATGTTGAGCGAGGCTCACGCCACGACGAATCCTCTTGCTGCCAAACGCCCGCCACTTCCTGCAAAAGCGCGTGCAGTCATCCAGATCTTCTGCCCCGGCGGACTGAGCCATGTGGACTCCTGGGACTACAAGCCCGAGCTGGCCAGGCGCAGCGGCAAACCCTTCGATCCCGATGGCAAGCTGCAGTTCTTTGCCTCCAAGCCCGGCAACTGCCAGGGCAGCTACTGGCCCTTCCGCCAGCACGGCCAGTGTGGCCGCTGGATCAGCGATCTCTTCCCGCAGCTCGCGACCTGCGTCGATGACATGGCCTTCATCCACTCGATGCAGAGCAAGAGCGCCCTGCATGGCCCTGCCATGTTCATGGCCAACACTGGATTCATCCTGCCCGGCTTTCCGAGCATGGGCGCATGGGTCACCTATGGCCTCGGCAGCGAGAGCGAAAACCTGCCGGCATTCGTCGTGCTTCCAGATCAGCGCGGCCTGCCTCCCGGTGGCGTGATCAACTGGGGCGCGGGCTTTCTTCCCGCCGTGCATCAGGGCACCACCCTGCAGACCGATGCCGCAAAGCCCCCCATCGCTGATCTGTTCCCGCCGAACAGCTTTGCGCAGCTGCGTGGCGACACCGAGCAGGTCAGCCGCGATTTTTTGCAGACCCTCAATCGCACCCATGCCGCAGAGCGTGCGGGCAACACGGAGCTCGAAGCCCGCATCGCTGCGTATGAGCTCGCCGCGCGCCTGCAGCTCAGCGCGCCTGAAGTCACCGACCTGCGCGGGGAGACGGCTGTCACCAAGGGGCTCTACCAGCTGGATCACGAAGACATCGGTCCGTTTGGCAGGCAGTGCCTGCTGGCTCGCCGTCTCGTGGAGCGCGGCGTGCGCTTTGTGCAGATCTACTGCGGAGCGGAAAACACCACGGCGAAAAAAATCCGCCCAAACTGGGACAGTCACGAGGATCTCGTACGTGACCACGGCTACTGGGGGCAGGTGCTCGACACCGGCGCTTCGGCCCTGCTGCGAGATCTCAAATCACGGGGCATGCTGGACAGCACGCTCGTCATCTGCACCAGCGAATTTGGCCGCCAGCCTGCGGCACAGGGTAAGGGGCGGGATCATAATCCCGGTGCCTTCACCGCCTGGATGGCCGGCGGTGGCATCCAGGGCGGCACCGCGTATGGCAGCACGGACGATCTTGGCTCCAAGGCGGCGGAAAACCCCGCCTACTGCTACGATCTCCACGCCACGGCGCTGCATCTGCTGGGCATTGACCATGAAAAACTCAGCTTCTACAACAATGGCATCAACCGCCGGCTCACCGACGTGCATGGGCACATCATCCAGAGCATCCTCGCCTGAAAAGCTGTTTTTTATGGAAGACACAGGCTGGCTTCTCAGTTTGTCGCCTTCCTGAAATGAAGACGAGGCCATACCACCTGTTCCTGACAATCCTGATGCTGGGCGCCGCTGCCGCCAGAGCGGAGGTGATCGCTTCGATGGACGCTTTCAGCAAAGCTTTCCCATCGCTGGCTCCTGGTTCGGTCATGGAGGTGGCAGACGGCGTTTACACCACGAAAGGTGGGATCAAGATCGTGGGGAAAAAAGGCACTCTGGAAAACCCCATCACGATCCGGGCGCAGCATCGTGGCAAGGCGGTGATCGCCGGGGCGGCCGGTTTCATCCTCAAGGAGTGCGAGCATATGGTGCTCGAAGGCTTTGTTTTTGAGCACGATGCCGACCAGCAGTCCGTGCTGCTGGAAAACTGCCAGCATGTGCGCGTGACGCGCAATGTCTTCCGACCCACCGAGCGCGCCAAGCCGCGTCATTGGGAGCACTGGGTGACGGTGGACGGCGCCCGCAGCGGTGACAACCGCATCGATCACAATTCCTTCGGACGCAAAGTCAACCGAGGCAGCCCGGTTTTTGTCCGTGGTGACGATGCCGCACTTGTCTGCTCCCAGCATGACCGCATCGACCACAATCATTTTCTCGATGTCATCTTTGCCAAAGGCGAAAACGGCCACGAAACCATCCGCACTGGTGGCAATGATCTGGGGGCTTCGGGCCAAAGCTCATTCACGGTCATCGAGGACAACCTTCTCGAACATTGCAGCGGCGAGGACGAACTCATGTCCCTGAAGTCCTCGGACAACATCGTGCGCAACAACACGATCTTGAACTGCCGTGGTGCCATCTGCATGCGGCTGGGAAATCGCAACGTGGCCTCCGGGAACTTCATCATCGCCACGGAGGAAGGGCCCGGTTTCGGCGGCATCAAGCTCTATGGATATGAGCACCGTGTCTTCAACAACTACTTCTACGGCCTCACCGGCAGACGCCATGAGGCGCCGTTTGCACTCGTTCCCGGCATGCATGATACGCCCACCACGGAGAACATCGGCAAAAAGTACGACGACAATACCGCCACTGCACCGACGCGCTGCTGGATCGCCTTCAATACCTGGGTGGACTGCTCCCCCCTTCAGTTCGGCTTTGAGAAAGAGGAGAAAGGACGCCAGCATGTGCCTGCAGACTGTGTCTTCACCAACAATCTGGTGGTGCACACCAAGCCCATGTCCAAACCTCTCATCAATCTCGGCCGGGTCCGTGACATGCAGGCGCATGACAACCTGGGGTTCACCACGGATGCTGCTCCCGCCGCAGAATGGACGTCCTGGTTCCGCTTTGCAGACCCGCAGCTTCACCTGGTGCAGGGAGCGACTGCACTATGGCGTCTGACATCCAAAAGCCCGGCCATCAACGCCGCCAACAACCTCGCAAAAGTGACTGACGATATCTTTGGCCGCGCTCGCCAGGAGCCTCTGGATTTCGGTGCCGAAGAGTTCACTCAGGAAGCCGCTGAACGCACCATGCTCACAGCCGGCAAAGTCGGTCCTGATGCCCCTTGAATCTCATGTCCCAGCCTCACATCGCCATCATCGACTGGACCACCTCGCCACAGGGAGATCCGGAATCCACCATCGAACGCCAGATCATCGGCAGTGCCGCACGTGTCACACGCACTCTTTGCGAAACGGATGCCGATCTGACGGATGAAGTCTGCGGCGCGAATGCCATCATCATCTGGCACAACATGCCGCTCACGGCCAAAGGCATCGCCCACCTGAAGAACTGCCGTGCCATCATCCGCAATGGCGTCGGCTTTGACAGCGTGGACGTCAGTGCTGCACGCGAGCGTGGCATTGCCGTATGCAATGTGCCGGATTACGGTACCGAAGAGGTGGCCGACCATGCCATCGCGCTCGCCATGGCGTTGTGTCGGCAAATCCTGCCGCTGGATGCCGAGGCCAAGCAGCTCGGCTGGAACATCCGCGTGACGCCGAAACTCCGCCGCCTTAGCACACTCACCTTCGGCATCGTCGGCTTGGGCCGCATCGGTACCGCAACCGCGCTCCGCGCCAAGGCGCTCGGCTTCCGTGTGGTCTTTTATGATCCCTACCTGCCCAACGGCACGGACAAGGCGGTGGGCGTGACGCGGGTGCGGACCCTGGATGAGCTTCTGGCTCAGAGCGATGTGCTCTCTCTGCACTGCCCGTTGAACCAGGAGACGCGCCATCTCATCGCAGAGCGTGAACTTTCCCTGCTCAAACCCTCCGCTTTTATCGTGAACACCGCGCGTGGTGCCATCATCAAGAAGACAGCTGTCATCGCAGCGCTATATGAGGGCCGAATCGCGGGGGCGGGGCTGGATGTGATCGAGGACGAACCTCTGCGTACAGCTGATGAGGCCGCCGCGCCCAACCTCATCGCCACCTGCCACGCCGCCTTTTGCAGTGTGGAGAGCAAGATCGAGATGCGCAGCACCTCCGCCCGCATCGCCCTGGCGGCGGTGCAAGGAGCTCCGCTGGAAAATGTCGTGAACGGTGTTGTCTGATCTTTTGCGAACTCCTGCCTGGGGCTTCGCTTCCCCTTATCTCAACCGCCATGAATAGAAGACACTTCTTGACCAGCACCAGCGCTGCCATGCTGAGTGCATCGGGACTTCATGCCGCTGCTCAGGCCGTGATTCTTCCGGAGGCTCATCGCGCGCTGGTCAAGGCACGGCATCGCCGCATCGTGATGCAGCATGATGTGTACTGGGTTTTGCTGAACTATTTGAAAATGCATCCGGATGGCGGCGCGAAGTTTGAGCCTTTCCGCGACGCCGTTTTCGCATACACGGACGAGCCGGGCAGTCAGATCGATGCGATCTGGTGGGACATCGCTGGCAATGCCGTGGGCAGCGTGTATCCGAGCCAGGTCTTCCAGCCAGAAGTGCATCCACTGGTCAGACGCTGGCATGAAGATGGCGTGGACTGGCGGCAGGAGCTCATCAACGAAACACGCAAACGCCGGTTGGAGACGTTTTGGAACCACCGCATCAGCGAGGTGGACATCCTTCCCGAAGGTGGGCACGCAAAGCAGCCTAGTCCCTTGAAACTGGAGCACCCGGACTGGGTGCTCCCTGTTTCGTGGTGGCCGCATGGCATGTGGAATCTTGCTGCTGAAGGTCTGCGCAGGCATAAGGTGGCCGTCCTGCGCGAGATCGCGACACGCTTTGACCTCGACGGCGTCCAGATCGACTTCGCCCGTCATGTGCCCTGCCTGCCGGTGGGCAGGCAGTGGGAAATGCGCGAGCATGTGACCGAGTTCATGCGGATGGTTCGCACCATGCTGCTGGAGGTGGCGCGGCTGCGTGGCAGGCCTCTCCTGCTGGCGGCGCGTGTGCCCCAGAATGTCCAGGGCTGCCATGCGGATGGGTTTGATGTCCGGTCATGGGCGGAGCAGCGCCTGATCGATGTCCTCACGCTCGGCTCTCGCACCATGGACGTCGATGTCGAAGGGGTGCGTGCCGTCGTGGGCGCTGACGTGCAGCTTCAGCCCTGTTTTGACGATCATCATGCGACGGACGGCTACCGCTATGCGCCGATCGAAGTCCTGCGTGGTGTGTTTGCCAATCACTGGCAGCGCGGCGCGGACAGTGTGGTGACGTTCAACTGGGCCATGGCCACCCCTGAGGTCGCAAAAAGCGTCGGAGGTGAAGTCGCGCCTCTCACACATCAGATCGCCTTCCACGAGATCGGTGCCCCGGCGACACTGACGGGTAAATCCAAGGTCTTCGCCATCGAGCGACGCGGCGGCTATCCGTGGGCGGACGGTTACTTCAACCGCAATGACGACGCACCTCTTCCGCTCAGGCTGGATGAGAAGGCAGGCGCTGCAAAATTCACACTGCACATCAGCGATGCGCCGCCGCCAGATGACGGGCAGACCACGCTGACACTGCGATGCATCTTCTTTCAAGCTGCTGCTGGCACTGCTTTTGAAATCTGCTTCAACGGCACGGCTTTGTCCGCCGTCACCACAGACGCCGCGTGGAAAGATCCGCAGATATTTTCTCCTGCCCCCCAGCCTGCCTCGGGCGGCAAGGGCATCTATAAGGTTAATCCGGAGCAGCAACTGTTGCGGCTCGACCTCCCAGTGCCTCATGCCGCATGGAAGCTCGGGCGCAATGAAGTCACGATTCGGGCGGCACCCGCCGGGGCGGCGCAGATCGAAAAAATCGAGGCTCACTTGCATTATCGTGGCGAATGATCATCGGCCGCAGCAAGGGCATATTTTTGAGATCGTTTTCGCGGCTTCCAGCCGTTTCACCTTCTCCCAATCATGAAAAAGTTCCTTCCCATCGTCTTTCTTTCTGTCCTGGCATCCGCAGCTCTGGCCGAGGATGCCAAACCCCTGCTGCATGATCATGTGCTGCCGGTGCTCGCCACGCCCGATTTCAAAGGCCCGCTGCAGGCTCCTTTCAGTGTGGCCAAGGGCAAATGGACGACGCAGGACGGTGTGCTGAGCGTGCTGGACCTGCCGGAGCAGAAGCACATCCCGGTGCTGCATCACAAGGTGGGGCTGGCCAGCGCCACCATCGAGGTGGAGTTTTTGATTGAAGGCCCGGGCAGCTTTCTGGTCGGATGCGACTCAGACAAGCATGTGGGCCGCGTGGTGGTGGCTGGCGGTGTCCTCAGCATCGCGGAAGATTCGGTGAAACCCTCGCACACCATCGCCAAACTGCCGATGACGGTGAAACCCAACGAATGGCACAAACTGCGTGTCGAGTGGCAGGGTGACCAGATGGCCGCCAATCTCGACGGCCATGAGCTCAAGGCTCAGCATGCTTTTCTGGCCACGCCAAAGCGCCAGAGCTGGCTGGCGGCAGGCAAGTCTGTGAAGGTGCGCAATCTCAAGATCAGCGGGGAGGCAAAGCCATGAAGCGCCTCGCGGTACTGCTGATGTCGATCGGCCTGATGGGAAGCCAGCTCCAGGGAGCTGAAGCGAAGCTGCTGCTGGAAGAAAGCTTTGCCGATGGTCTGTCAAAAGACTGGTACTGGGGGCTGGGCACCTGGACGGCCAAAGATGGGATTCTGCGCGGTTTTGAGTCAGGGCCGCGCCGACATGGGCCGGTGAAGGTCCGCAAATTTCCGCTCAAAGAGGGCGTCGTCGAGTGCGAGTTCCGCCTGGAGGGCAAGGCCCAGTTTGCCGGCATCATCTTCAACGGCGACCAGGAGCGAGGGCACATCGTGCACCTGGTCATGAGCATCCGTGAGCTGCGCATCCTGGCGCATCCGAAAAAAGGCGAGAGCGCCGAGCTGCTGAAACAGCCCCATGCTCTGGCTGCTGGCGTATGGCATCAGGTGAAAATCGTGTTCAAAGGCGAAACCATCACCGCCACGATCGATGGCAAGACGATTTCGGCCACGCACCCCTGCCTTGCAGAAGAAAAGCTGACCTTTGGACTGGGCGGTGAATCGGGCGGTCCGGAAGGCGAGAAAGCCGGGGCGCTGGAGTTCCGCGGTCTTAAAATCAGCGGTTGATCTGGCAGCGGCGGCGGATGATCACCGCCGCGATGGTGGACCCCACGAGGTTCGAAACGAGATCCCAGCCGGTGTTTTCGTAGCCACCGACGTTGGTGTTGGGAATCGTCAGCACCGCGATGAACTCGATCACCTCATTCAGCGCGCCGAACCCCATGCCGCCTGCCACGCATAGAGTGAGGATGCCAAACGTGGGGCGCACTGCGCTCCCGTCTGGCTGGCGCAGCCTGCTGCTCACCAGGTGCCAGCAGAGCCAGGTGGTGACACCAAAGCCATAAGCGTGCACAATCTGGTCGTACTTCAGCTTTTGAGGGATGATCCACCAGCTGTAGAGCACCGCTTGGTCCCCATTGTAGGGCCAGCCGGAGGGCAGGGGGCACAGGCCGCCGGCCATGTGTGCCAGCCCCCAGGCCGAAAAGGCCCAGAGCAGCGGCGTCGTGAGCTGCACACGGCGATGAATGGCGCTCATGACTCCGATCAGGACAAGCATGACCACGATATAGAAAATGAACTCCCGGTTCCCTTGAACAATTGCTCCAACGACTGCCGCGAGCATGTAGGCGGCATTGAAAAGGGCGACCGGCAGCAGCTTTGCGGGTGGGGTGGTGGGCATGCCGTCACGATGCAACGCCAGACCGGACCTTTGGCAAGAGCTTCCTGCTACACCGGTTGACTGGCATCCTGTGTGCTGCATCCTAGCGCACCTCTCCCCGCATGAAATTCATCCTCCCCTTTGCCGCCCTGATCCTTGCTGCATCTTCGAGCCCGGCCCAGGTCGCCTTGGAATCGGTCAAAGGCTTTGCCGATCTCGAAAAGGTGGCCGCGCAGCTGGCCCTGCAGCCCTATCAGGCACCCTCGCAGCAGCTGGACCCGTTTTTCGAGGGGCTGAAGTATGACGGTCACCGCCAGATCCGCTTTCGGCGCGACAAGGCGCTCTTCGCAGATCAGGGGGATGTCTTCCGCGTGGAGTTCTTCCACCCGGGCTGGATGTTCAAAAAGCCTGTCGTGTTTTACAACATTCAGGACACCAAGACCGCAGGCGTGCCCTTTGACGGCAGCCACTTTGACTACGGCGAGCTCAAGGTGCCGGAAGGTGCCAAGAATCCCGTGGGCTATGCCGGATTCCGCGTGCTGGCTCCGGATGCGATGCTCAAGCAGCCTTTCGAGTTCATGGTCTTCATGGGGGCCAGCTACTACCGCGCGGTGACAACACAGCTCGGCTACGGCATTTCCGCCCGTGGTGTGGCGGTGAATACCATCGGCGGGGAGCCGGAGGAGTTCCCGGATTTCACCCATTTCTGGTTTCAGCAGTCCAAGCCGGGGGACAAGTCCTTCAAGCTGCTCGCCCTGCTGAATGGTCCGAGCGTTACAGGCGCGTATGAGTTTGAATCCACCCCGGGCATCAGCACGGAGATGAAAATCAAGGCCACGCTGCATCTGCGCAAGGCGGTGAAGATGCTGGGCATCGCTCCCTTCTCCAGCATGTTCTGGTTTGGTGAAAACTCCCATCCGAAGCCCTATGACTTCCGCCCCGAAGTGCATGATTCAGACGGCATGCAGATCGAGATCGAAGGCGGTCCCAGCATCTGGCGCCCGCTGGATGTCAGCCGGGACATGCGGCTGAGCATTTTCGAGACGGACAATCTGAAGGGCTTTGGCCTCGCTGAGCGTGATCGCGACTTCAACAACTTCCAGGATCTGGAGGCCAACTATCATCGCCGTCCTGCGGTGTGGGTGCAGCCCGTCAGCGGCTTTGGCAAAGGTGCGGTGACGCTGGTGGAGCTCTCCAGCGGCGAGGAGACCTGGGACAACATCGTGGCCATGTGGAAGCCCGATCATCTGCCGGCCACGCCGCAGGAGCCCCTCAAAGTGGAGTACAAACTCAGCTGGCTGGATCAGCATGAGCCGGGATCGCTGTGCAAGGTCATCAGCTCCCGCCGTGGCTTTGTGATGGACTCGGACGACCACCTCTATGTGATCGACTTTGCCAAAGGTGCTGAAAATGGAGCTGGCAAGCCCAAGGACTGGACGCCTGACATCGATGTGGTCCTCAGTGGTGGAGAAGGCAAGGTGCTGGACAAGCGCGTGATGCGCAACAACGAGACCGGCGGCTGGCGCGCCTTCTTCAAACTCGACATCCCGGACAGCAGCAACCTGCTGGAAATCATGATGGAGCTCAAGGATGGCAAGAAAGTGGTCTCTGAACGCTGGATGTACCAATGGCGTCGCTGAGTCTCATCGACCTGGGCTGGAATGACTTCTTTGCGAAGCACTTCGAGCCTTATCACGCACAGGGCTGGAAACCTGCGCGCCTGATCCGTGACAACAAGATCAGCTACGGCGCGCTGCTGGAAGACGGTGCAAAGGGCTTTGATGAGTTCGAAGTCATCCTGAGCGGCAAGGTTTATCACGACGCCGAGACCGATGCCGATCTACCCGCCGTGGGCGACTGGGTTGCTCTTGAAGTCGGTGGCGAGGATGGCGACAACATCATCCGCGCACGCCTGCCGCGGCAGACCTGCTTTTCCCGCAAGGCCTCCGGCTTCAGCGCCGAGGAGCAGGTGATCGCCGCGAATGTGAATGCCGTGATCGTCGTCACCGATTCCGGGCCGGATTTCAGCCTCCGCCGCATGGAGCGCTATTTCACGCTCATCGCACGCAGTGGAGCGAAAGCCGTCGTGCTCGTGAACAAGGCCGACCTTTATCCCGACAAAGAGAACCAGGAAGCCGCAGAGGCCATCCGTGCGCTGAATGCCGGTGCCGACGTGCATGTGACCAGCGTGAAGAAGCGCAAAGGGCTCAAGGTGCTGAAGGACTACTTCAAGCGCGGCCAGAGCGTGGCCGTGATCGGCTCCAGCGGCGTGGGCAAGTCCGCGCTGGTGAACCTCCTTCTGGGAGAAGACTGGCAGTGGGTGGATGACGTCAACGAAATCACCGGCAAAGGCCGCCACACCACCACCGCGCGTGAGCTCCTGGTGCTCGACAAAGGCGGCATCATCATCGACAACCCCGGCATCAAGGAGGTGCAGATGTGGACGAATGAAACCACGCTGCGCGAGCGCTTTGCCGACATCGACGAGCTGGCCCGTCAGTGCAAATACGGCGACTGCAAGCACGGCTCTGACGCTGGCTGTGCCATCCGTGGCGCTGTGGATGCCGGAACCCTGGATGTCGAGCGTTACGAAGGCTACCTGAAACTGGAGGAAGAGATCGCCAAGCTCCGAAAGCAGCGCAAAAAACGCCAGATGACTGTCGAGCGCCGCAACAAGCGTGACCACAAGATCAAGGCGCGCAATCGTGTCGACCGCGAGGAAATCGAGCGCGATCTGAAACCGCGAGCCTGAGGGTCAATCCTTCGTGACGCTCACCGGAGTGCCGCTGAGCACCCACTCGTAGAAAAATTTTGCCGGATTTCCATTCGTCAGCGGCACCCGGATGCACCCATGAGAGGCAGGGTAGTCGGGAACGCTGGTGAAGCCGTGAATGAAGATGTTGCCGTTGATCTGCACGCTCCATGGCATCGGCGCATTCTGAAAGAGGCTGGAATAATGCATGGCCGTTCGGAATGGCCCCGCGTGAAATTCGCCTGCAGGCGTGCGCCCATTGCGCCCGGAACTGATGTGCGTTTGCACCACCAGGCGTTCACCCTGCCAGCCCTCGAGCACCTGCCGCTTGAGGCTGACCACCACACGCTGCACTCCGATTTTCAGCGTAAAACCACGAATCCATCCACCGACTCTCACAGTGCCACCTTCGTCTGGCGGAGACACCTCTGCACCGGCATCTGCCAGAAGAGCGGTGCTCACCAGTTCGGTCCCGTCTGTCAGAGTGCGCAGCGTTCCCGGCCGCACTGCCAGCTGATTCAGCAGGACGATTTTGCCCGCTTCATCTCTGGCCACCGGCCATTTCAGTTCATCCACCGCTTCGTTCACTGGCAGAAACAGTTTTCCCGGTTCGGCCGCGAAAGTGATCGCGTCAATCGTGGCCCCGCATGCATGAGCCGCCATCAGAAGGCAGGCAAGCAGAGGCAAGGTCAGCCTGGTCACGCGTCGTGATGTCATGAAGTTCGATGTTTGCTTGCGAAGGCGCTGCGGCGCTTGTTGCCAAACTTGACCTGTTCAGAGTGTTTCTCCAGCAGATTCCACCGGCAAAGCCATCGCGCCTGCGCTAACTCTGCAGGCATGTCACCTCAGCCGCCACCCACCCGCACCGGGCTCGCCCGCGCCATGTCAAAGCTGGGCTTCTGCTCGCGCAGCCGCGCTACGGAGCTCATCCGCATGGGCAAGGTGCAGGTGAACCATGTCGTGCGGAAGAATCCGGAATTCCCCGTGGTGCTGAAAAAAGACATCATCATCATGGATGACGTCAGCATCAATCAGGCGGCGCAGGTTTATGTCATGCTCAACAAGCCGCGCGGCCTCGTCACCAGCGCCTCGGACGAGCTGGGGCGCGAAACCGTCTATTCCTGTTTCGAAAACTCCCGGCTGCCACACCTCTCTCCCGTGGGCCGGCTGGACAAAGCCAGCGAGGGCCTGTTGCTCTTCAGCAATGACAACACCTGGGCGGATGCCGTCACCAATCCCGAGACGCACGTCGATAAAACCTACCACGTTCAAATCGGTGGAACCGTGGATGAAAAACGCCTCTCGCAGATCAGGCAGGGTGTCGAGGACGAAGAGCTGGGCGGCCACCTCTCCGCCAAAGCCATCAAAGTCCTTCGCGCAGGCGAAAAGAACATGTGGCTGGAAGTCGTTCTCGACGAAGGGCGCAATCGCCACATCCGCCGCCTCCTCGAAGCCTTCAACATCGAAGTTCTTCGTCTCGTCCGCGTGAAGATCGGCACGCTGGAGCTCGGCAGCCTGCCCAAGGGGAAATGGCGCGAACTGAGCAAGAACGAGGTGATGAAGCTGCGCACACGCCCGGCGGCCAGGTGATCACTGCGTCACCTGATCCCAGCTTAGCTTGAAGCGCGCCAGATATTTCTTGAGGCGGTCTGCATCGTTCATCTTCGCACGCTTGGTGCGTGACACCGCGAAAAGCCTGCGCCCGGCATCAGAGAGCGTTTTGCTCTCTTTGCAGACCTGCAGCACATAGTCGAGCTGGGCCAGATCAAAGGGGTCAAAGGCCGCTCTTTGCTGCTCCGTGAGCACTGGGCTGCTGTTGTGCGGCGTTCCTGCGTTCACATCGCGCCAGCCATCGCGCAGGCGTGCTGCTTCCGTCTCCACGCAGGCTTCGGTGATCCTGCCTCTCGGGGCCAGCGTGGCCATGCGTGTCACCGCAGCATTCAGGTCGCGGAAATTGGCGCTCCACTTTGCATCCGGGCTGCGGGCAAATTTCAGAAAGGCCTCGCGCGCCTCCTTGTTCATGCGCACCTGACGCCGATGCGTTTTGGCAAAGCGCTCCAGTTCAAAGTCGAGGTTGGCCGCAATGTCCTCGCGCCGCTCGGCTAGGCTGGGCAGCGTGAAGGTCCACAGATTGATGCGTGCCAGCAGATCATCTCGGAACTTCCCGGCGGCCACCTGCACACGCAGATCCCGGTTCGTTCCTGCGATGAGCTGAAAATCACTCTGCACCGCCTTGTCGCTGCCCAGTGGTAGGAAGGTCTTGTCCTCAAGCGCCCGCAGCAGCATCGCCTGCTCATCGAGACCCAGCTCGCCGATTTCATCCAGGAAGATAAGACCCTTGTCCGCTTCCTTGAGCAGGCCCGGGCGGTCCGATTGCGCACCCGTGAAGGAGCCACGCTTGTGACCAAAAAGCGCCGACATCGCCTGATCTCCGCGCAGCGTGGCGCAGTTCACCTCCACAAACCTGCCACCCAGTCCCGCGCGTGCATGGCGCAGATCATAGATCCTGCTGGCCAGCATCGACTTGCCTGCGCCAGTCGGCCCCGTGATCAGGATGGGCGCTTTGGAATTCACCGCCACCAGCTCGATCTGCTCGATCAGCTTGTTGAAGCTCTTGCTCTTCGTCGCGATCCCGCTCTTTAGGAAATCCAGCGTGCGCTCCTGCTCCTGCGCAAAGCGAGTGGAGAGCCGGTCATACTTCGAGAGGTCCAGATCAATGATCTCATAGCGCCCCGCCGCACTCGCATCGCGCCCTCCCTCACGTGAGGGCGAAGTTTGCAGCAGTCGCGCGGGGATGAAGTTCGCCTCGTTCAGCAAAAACCAGCAGATTTGCGCCACATGCGTGCCTGTGGTGAGATGGATCAAATAGTCCGACTTCTCCGGATCGAATGCGTAACCACGCACGAAGTCATACAGCCGCTCATACACTTCCTGAAAATCCCACGGATCCTTCAGTGGGAACTCATGCACCATCACTGTGGTCTCGGGCGACACCTTCTCGATGTCCGCCTTCACCTGCCGCGCCAGTTCTGTAAACTTCGGCTCCGCCAGCAGTTCCAGCCGTGAAATCAGCAGGTCCTCCTGCTGGCACATCGCCACCGTAGGCCGCCATTTCGACCATCTTTCCGGACCAGAGGCGCGGTCCAGGTTCGAACCAAGGAATCCAAATGCGATGACGGGCTTGCTTGATGGCATATGGGATAAAAAACTATCCAAAAAGATAAACAATGAGAATTTTAGGGGTTGGATAAAACGAGCTCTGAAAAAATCGAAAAACTTTCTTCGCCTTGTTTTTCAAGGCTTCCAGCCCCAATCAGTCACGCGGTTACAGGCACCTGGCACGCCGCTAGCAATATGTCCTGTCGTTCTCCGACTCCATGCGGCAACCGAAGCGATACGCTGAAGGACGCCGCCTATCGGTGAGGAGGGCATGCTTTGAGAAAAGCACATGGACTTACCCTCCATCTTATCACGGAAAACTTCCCGGAGGGCCGGGGTGAAAGCCAGCTTCGGCTGGCAGACACAACGGACTGCGAACTCTGCGAGTTGTCAGGCGACGCGGCGATGGCCGCCGCGCGCCGGCCTTTCAACTCCCGTTCGCTCACCGCCGGACCTTCGGGAAGCACTCCTTCAACCAACCGCTCATTCCAATGACTAGAGCCTGTTATTAACTTTTGGG
>DDFC01000021.1 GCA_002336895.1 Verrucomicrobiaceae bacterium UBA1938
GTCAAAACTTTTGAGGCAACAGGGGGGGATCAAGGGTGAAAAGAGCAGCATTGACCTGCCGTGACTGTTTCTAATATGGTTCAGCCGTGAACACGAACCGGCATCAGCGCCCTTTGGTTTTCATCAGCTTTCCGTTTCTTGCTGTGATCGTGCTGGTGGCGCTGCTGGCCAGCCTGACCATGGCTGTGTTCAACAAGCTTCATCAACAAAGCCAGCCGCCTCAGGCCCCTGCCCCTGCAATGACGCAGAAAAACCAGCATTGACCCCCGGCCGGCATTTCGGGTAAACTCCGAATATGAAAACGCACCGTAAGCATGCTTCGAGAGCGTTCACCCTGATCGAACTGCTCATCACGATCACCATCATCGCGGTTCTCGCCAGCCTGACGGCGGTGGGAGTCACCCAAATCACCGAACAAGCCAATCGTGTGAAAGTGCGAGCGGCCATCATGGATCTGAGGAATGGCATTGACCACTACCTGACCGACTATGGGCGCTATCCCACCGACTCCAACGTCAGTGGAGCAAATGGAGAAGACGCGCCCGAGCTGCTCACGGATGGGAACAATGCCCTGGTGGACACGCTCATGGGCATCCCCACTTCATCAAGCGGGACGATGGACATGAACCCCAAGCGCATCCAGTACGCCACTTTCCCGCCAGCGAACAATGGCCGCCACGGTCTGGTCGGCGCGGCGCGCCCCTTCAAGCTGGCGGACATGTATGGCCAGCCCTACCACATTCTGCTGGATACGAATGGGGACAACCAGGTAAAGAATCCCGACACAAGCAACACTGACCCGAAGATCTCGGTGAACCAAGCGGCGTATCTGCCGCTGAAGGTGGCTGTGTACAGCAGTGGCAAGGATCAACTGCCGCGCACGAGTGATGACATCACGTCGTGGCGGCCGAAATGAGGCGGAGTTTTTGTGGCAGTGCCACGAGGTTCCAGAGCCGGTTTAGAAACCGGCGCTCCCAGTAAAGCAAAGAGCTGGCGCCTACCTGCCTGCGGCCTTGAACACTTCGGGGTGGTCGAGGACGACTTTTTTGAGACGAAGCACCTGCATGGAGGGGCAGTCTGGGGGCATCCAGGTGGAGTGCTCGATGACATCGCGACCTCCGATGGTACCGGCGATGACGTAGGCGCTGAGGAGGGTGCCGAGCATCTCGGCATGGGTGCCGTCTTCGGCGTAAAGCGACATTGCCGGGAACTGATCGTGCACGAGCCACCAGAAGTCTCCCACCGGGCTGATGAGAATCTGTGCGCCGGGGCTTTTCTCCTGCGCGGCCTTCACTACGCGCACATTGGCGAGATGAATGTTGGCACGGGCCTCGGCTTGGCTGGCCCCCGTGAGAAGCGCCTCCTTGCTCTGCTCTTTCCAGAGTTTTTCATGCCGTGGCCAGACCTGGAAATCCACGACCAGGACGCTGGGATTTGCCTCGTGGGCCAGCTTGACGAGCTTGGAAAAGCCGCTCTCCATCAGGCTCCTGGAATCTGCCTCCAAGGCGGCGGAAGCGGAGATGATGCTCTGCTCCTGCACCACGACGACGTCCCATGGCTTGCCGTCGTCGGCCCCTTTTTTCAGCAGTGCCAGGCCTTCTTCATTGTGGGCGTGCTGTTCCAAGGTGTAACTGCCGTGCAAGCTGCTGCCGATGTGTGGAGACAACATGCCTGAGGAAGTCATGAGCTCCCCCACCATTCCGGGCATGCGGTTGAAGGCGGTGTAGCTGTTGCCAAAGAAAAGGATGCGGACATGGGGCGGGCCTTCTTCAGCTGCGCGGAGTGAGCAGGCGAAGACGACGAGCGCTGAAAGCAGCAGGAGACGAAGGGAGGCAGATGTGTTCATGCGCGAGTGCTCAAGGCATGCAGAGCTTGTCGGCCAAGATCTCGGCTTTTTCATTTCCTTCCTTTGAGTCCACATGTCCAACAACGCGAGACTTCTGCCCATCGAGCTTGATGATGACGAGCGTCTCCAGGCGCGTCTGTTTGGCGTCATCGGCGCTGGACATCATGCGGTAGATGATGGCGTAGGGCATGAAGGAGCCGCCCTTGCGGAAGCCGCGCCACTGCACCACATGGTTGGCCTTGGCCGGGAACTGACCAGGGCAGGCGCTGAGGGTGTCGTTCACGAGGTCGGTCTTGCCGCCGTCGTAGATGAGATTGATCCAGCTGCGGAGGTCGCCGCCTTCATGGATGACCTGATAGCCACCGAGACCAGGGCAGAGGTGCCGGAAGTGGTCGATCTCGGGATCTTTCTCGCGCGAGGAGTCTTCGAGGATTTTGACCTTCTTGGGATCGGTGGTGGTGAATTCGGAATCGGGTTTGGGCTCGGCAGCGCGGAGCATGGCGGAGCTGAGGAGCAGCAGAGCGAGGAGGGTGAATGCTTTGTGGAGGGACATAATGTGGATCAGTGCAGCGATGCATCCGCCGCGCCATCGGCTTTGCGGTAGAGGCTTGTGGGAATGAGGAGCTGCGGAGGGAGCTGCTCGCCCCTGGAGTAGCGCATGCAGGCACGCACGACTTCCTGGCCCATCTTGTCCGGGAACTGGATGGGGTCGGCGTAGATTTTGCCGTCTTTGATGGCCTGCTTGCCTTCGGGCTGGCCGTCGAAGCCGATGATCACCACACGATCTGCCTTTCCGGCTTTTTCGAGGGCTCCGCGTGCGCCGAGGGCACCGGGGTCATTGATGGCAAAGATGCCCACGAGGTCCGGCTGCGCCTGGAGCATGTCTTCGGTGACCTTGTAGCCTTTGTCGTTGGCGCCGCCGCAATCGAGCTCGCTGACGATCTCGATCTTGCTCACGGCGGTGGCGTTGTGAGCGGCGATGACCTCCTTGAATCCTTTCACGCGCAGGATGCAGGACTCGATCTGCTTCAGGTCGAGCACGCCGATCCTGCCCCCCTTCCCTTGCAGAGCCTCGATCATGGCCTCGGCGGCCATCTTGCCGCCGCCAAAGTTGTCCGTGGCCACCTGGGTGGCGATCTTGACGCCGGGTTCGTTGCAGGGGACGTCCACGGTAAAGACAGGGATGCCCGCCTTGTTTGCCTCCTGGATGACGGGCACGATGGCCTTGGAGTCGGCGGGGCTGAGCACGATGGCGGCGACGTCTTTGACGACGAAGTCTTTGATCTGATTGCTCTGGCGCGCGACATCGTGGTCAGCACTGACCACGAGGGTGTCGTAGCCGTTTTTTTCCGCCTCGGCGGTGATATTGTCGCCGATGACTTTGAAGAAGGGATTTTGCAGGGAGAGCAGTGAGACGGCGATGGTGCCCCTGGATGCCGCGTGCCCGCCGCCTGTTTTGCCACAGGCAGTGATCAGAAGGGCGCAGGCGAGAAGGCAACGGCGGAGATTCATCGGGTGCATGCTAGCACAGGCAGTGATCTGAGATGCAAGCCTGGAGTCCATCAATAGCGGAGAAATCCGCTGCGGCGCTGCGCAAAGGCGCGCGTCTCCTCCGCCCAGTCTGCCAGCACCTGACGCCAGGAATCTCCTGCACCGATTTTTTTGACGCTGCTGACGCGGTTCATGAGGGTGTCCACCTTGGGAAGGTCGAAGGCTTTGGGATACAGGCGCTGCAGGGTGCAAGCCACGGCCACGCCAAGCTCCACGGGGCGGAGTGCCTCGCGGTCGGTGATGGTCATGCGGACGCCGCCGCAGGGCTCGCCTTTGAACACGCTGGCCGCAGGGGTGAAGCGAACGGGGGTGAACTGGACGCCAGGGAGGCCGAGCTTGTTGAGCTCATAGGACAGGCGCAGGTCGTCCACATAGGGAGCGCCGAGGACTTCAAAGGGTGTGTCTGTGCCGCGCCCTACTGTGATGCTGAACTCCAGCAGGCCGATACCAGGATACAGCAGCGCGGCATTGAGCGAGCGCATGTTGGGCGAGGGATTGATCCATGGAAGGCCGGTCTGATCAAAGAGCAGGCTGCGCTGCCAGCCCTCAACGGGGATGACTTTCAGATCGCACTGCATGGCGCGCTCGGTGTTCAGCATGGTGGCGAGCTCGCCGGCGGTCATGCCGTGGCGCAGGGGGATGGCGTGGGTGGCGGTGGGTTTTTCGGCATCGATGACGGCGGGGCCTTCCACCTGAAGGCCGCCGATGGGGTTGACGCGATCGAGCACAAAGAAGGCTTTTTTGGCTTTGGCGGCTGACTCCATGCAGAGGCGCATGGTGCCGATGTAGGTGTAGAAGCGGCAGCCGATGTCCTGGATGTCGAAGACGAGGGCGTCCACGTCGGCAAGCTGCTCCTGCGTGGGTGCGCGCTGGGTGCCGTAGAGGCTGATGATGGGCAGGCCGGTCTTTTTGTCGGTGGAGTGGCTGATCTTTTCCTGGTCCAGCTCTCCACGGATGCCGTGCTCGGGGCTGAAGAGTTTTTTCAGCTTCACGTCGGACGCATTGGCGAGGAGATCGATGGTGCTGTGGCGCTGGGCATCAATGCCGGTCTGATTGGTGATGAGGCCGATGCGAAGGCCTTTGAGGTCGGCGAACTTACGCCGCACGAGGACATCGATGCCATTGAGGACGGTGGGCACTTCCTTTTCATCGCGCGGCCAGGGCGGGCCCTCGGCGGGGGAGAGCTTCACACACTTGGCAGCGGTGGTGCCGATGTCTTCGTACAAATCGCGCACGCTGCCTTTGCCATGCGGATGCAGGCGGGAACTCATGAAGGTGACGAAGGTCTGAGAGGCGGGATCGATCCACAGGCTGGTGCCGGTGAATCCAGTGTGGCCGAAGGAGCCCAGAGGAAACAGCTTTCCACGCGGGCGGCTGAATGCGGAGTCGATGTCCCAGCCGAGGCCGCGGCGCTCAAAGACAGTGGCGGGCGTCTGCGGGGCTGTCATGAGCTTGACGGTCTCGGGTTTCAGCACACCGGCTCCGCCTTGGAGGATCATGCGCGCGTATTTGGCCAGATCTCCGGCGGTGGTGAAGAGTCCCGCGTGGCCGGTGACACCACCCATGCGGCGAGAGGTGGGATCGTGCACCACACCGCGCAGCATGATGCCGCTCTCGTCTTTCTCGGTGGGGGCGATGCGTGGCTGCCAATCCGCAGGCGGGAGGAAGCAGGTGGAGTCCATGCGCAGGGGCTCGAAGACATGCTTTGCCGCAAAGTCATTCAACTGCATGCCGCTGACGCGCTGGACGATCTCGCCGAGAAGGATGAAATTGATGTCGGAGTAGCGGAAGAAGCGTCCGGGCGGGCCATCTGGCTCTGTGGCGATGGCACGCTCGATGCCTGACGCGTAGCCAGACCATTCGGGCTCTTTGGGAATGCCGGGCTTGAAGCCTGAAGTGTGGGTGAGCAGGTGACGGACGGTGATGCCCGCACGCATCTCCGGGATGTAGCGACACGCCTCGGCCTCCAGATCGATCTTTCCCTGCTCCATGAGGATGAGCACGCTGGGCAGAGTGGCGGTGACCTTTGTGAGAGAAGCCGCGTCAAAGACGGTGTCTTCGGTCATGGCCTCCTTGGCCGGCTGGAGTGCGCGCTGGCCTTCGACGAGAGTGAGCTTTTGATCTCCGCTCTCCATCCACAGCACGGCACCGGCAGGATTCCCTTTGGCGACGGCCTTGGACACCACAGCGCGCAGCGGATCGAACTCGTCTGCGGCAGCAATGGAGCAGAGGAGAAGAAAAAAGAGCGGGCGCAGCATGATGAGGCTCATCCTGCCAGAAACGCTGTGAAGCAGGCTATTTCTTTTTCTTCTTCGCTGCAGGTTTGCCCTGCTTGGGGCTTTCGAAGATGGGGGCGATGGTGCCTTTCTCCCAGTCGGCGATGGCAGCGACGAGCTCTTTCACCACCTCGGGCTTTTCGGCGGCGAGGTTTTTGGATTCGCCGATGTCAGCGGCGAGATCGTAGAGTTCGGGCTCGGCCTTGCCGAGACGCACGAGCTTCATGCTGCCGCGGCGCACGGCGTTGTTCCCGCCGGGGCCATTGGTGCGCCAGAAGAGGAGGTCATGCGGCGCTGAGGCTTTTTCGCCACTGAGGAAGGGCAGGAGGTTCACACCATCGAGGTTTTTTGGAGCCAAGTCTACGGAATCGGCAGCGGCGAGAGAAGTGGGCAGGAAGTCGAGAGCGATGACGGGCTGCTCGTAGGTGCCGGGCTTGATTTTGGCGGGCCAGCTGACGAGGAAGGGCACACGCATGCCGCCTTCATAGACCATGCCTTTGGCGCCACGCAGGGGGGAATTGTTGGTGAAGTTGGTGCCGCTTTTCGCCTGGAGATTGGGGCCGCCGTTGTCGCTGACGAAATAGATGAGCGTGTTCTCGTCCTGCTTGGTGGCCTCCAGTTTGGCGAGCACGGCACCGATGGCCTCGTCCATGGCCGAGACCATGGCGGCGTAGGTCTGGCGGCTTTTGTCGGCAAGCTGGGAATACTTGTCCAGCCACTTCTGCGGGGCCTGGAGAGGCGTGTGCGGGGCGTTGAAGGCCAGGTAGAGCATCCAGGGCTTGTCCTTGCCGGCGTGGCGCTCCACGAATGACGAGGCCTCATCGCCAAACTGCTCGGTGAGGTACTTGGTCTGCGCCTCGTCCTTGCCGTTGCGATTGAGAGGGATGGTGTACTCCACACCTCCCTTGTCTCCGGGGAAGTACTGGTGGCCGCCGCCGAGTGCGCCGAAGTATTCGTCAAAGCCGCGCTCATTGGGGTGGAACTGCGGATGCGCGCCGAGGTGCCACTTGCCCACGGCCCCGGTGGCGTAGCCAGCCTGGCGCATGAGCTTGGGGAAAGTCGTCTCCGTCAGCGGGAGCCCGGCCACGGTGTCCTGCGGCACCCAGGCGGGATTGTTTTCATGGCCAAAGCGGTGCTGGTAGCGACCGGTCATGATACCCGCACGGGTGGGGCTGCAGAAGGGATGGGAGACATAGCCATTGGTGCAGACAAGGCTGCGCGCGGCCAGCCGGTCGAGATTGGGCGTGGTGATCTCCTTGGAGCCCTGAAAGCCGACATCGTTGTAGCCGAGATCGTCTGCAATGATGAGCAAGACGTTGGGTTTCGCGGCGAGGGCGGATGCGGTGAGAAGCAGGGAGGCGAGGAATAGGAGCGGGCGCATGGTGATGGTGCGAAAAACGTCCGTTTGCCGTTCTTGTTTCACTTCCAGCTTGCAAGGCACGGTGAAATCCGGCATGCCGGTGCCATGAAGCCCAACCTGCTCCTTCTGCTGCCTCTTTTGCTGACCCAGTGTGGTGATGAGCCCAAGAAACCTGCGCCTGCAGAGGCGGCCAAGCCTGCGGCGGAAAAGAAGGCGGGTGAAAAAACGGCGGCGGCCCCTGCTGCTCCTGCACCAGCCCCTGCCAAGGAGGAACCGAAGAAGGTGTACTGGACGCAGGAGATGATGCACACGGAGATCAAGTACCACAACCCGGGCTACCTGGGTGACGGGCAGTTCAACATCGAGCAGGGCAATGTGGTGGCGCTGAGCCTGCGTGGAGCAAAGGTCGACAACGTGAAGTTTCTGGAGCACATCGAGCCGCTGGCACTGGACCTGAGCGAGACGCCGATCACCGACCTGCGTCCGCTGCAGGGCAAGAAACTGGTGGAGCTGTATCTGGAAGACACCAAGGTGCGCGATCTCTCCGCACTGCGTGGCATGCCGCTGGAGAAGCTCTACCTGAGCCGCACACCGGTCGAAAATCTGGCGGCGCTGGAAAACATGCCGCTGGTGGAGCTGAACGCCGTGGGCTGCCCGATCGGCGACATCTCGGGGATAGCCCACTGCCCGATCCAGATGCTGTGGCTGACGGACTGCCCGGTGGAAGACATCCGTGCGCTGAAAACGGTGCCGCTGGTGAGCGTGACGCTGCACCGCACGAAGGTGAAGGATCTCTCGCCGCTGAGCGGTACGGCGCTGCAGCGGCTGCACATCGGTGAAACGCCTGTGACAGATCTGACACCGTTGAAAGGAATGAAGCTGACAAGGCTGGTCTTCAGCCCTGCGAGCATCAAAACAGGCATTGATGTGGCAAAAGAGCTGCCTCTGCAGGAGATCGGCACGCGTTTTGATGATGGTGGCAAGGACCTGATGCCGCCGGCGAGCTTCTGGCCTGCGTATGATGCTGCGGTGAAAAGTAGCGGAAATTGACCAAAATTTATCTTGTCCACGCCGCCTTCCTCCTGACAGAATCCCTGTAGTTCCATGAAAGAGTTTGCTTACATCCATGACGAGAAGCACAACCCGTCACCTCTGCGTGCGGTTCCGGCTCTCGCCAGTTTCAGCGATGACCAGCTCGATGATGTGCTCAATTCCAGCAGCCTGCTGCAGTGCGAGCCCGGAGATTGCATCATCAAAGAAGGCAGCATCGACTCCCGCATCTACGTCCTGCTCAGCGGTGAGCTGGAGGTGCGGGTCGGCACCAAAAAGGTGGCCTCCATCACCCGTATCGGGGAAGTTTTTGGCGAGCTGGCGCTCGTGAACCATGACAAACGTCTTGCCTCCGTGCTCGCCTCTTCAAAGGCAGTATGCTTGGCGGTGGACCAGAAGTTTCTGCAGGACATCCATCCGCGCGAGCAGGATCCGGATTTCCACGCCGCGCTCTATGAGTTTGTGGCCCGCCTCGTGGTGCGCAAGCTGGAAGCCACCTCCCGCCGTCTGGCGCAGGTGGAAAAGGAGCTGCGCGAGCTGAAGGAGGCCCAGGCCGCCCCTGCCGCCAAGCCCGTGGTGCCCAAGCTCAAGCGTCCGGTGAAGCGCGCCCCTGCGGCTGCCGTGAGAAAACCTGCGAGGAGCCGATAAGGCAACCCCAAGCCACCTGAGGCGGCAGCGCTGTCAGCCAGCGCCGCCACCGATGGTGATGCGTTTGGCTGGGATGGGTGATTCGATGATGCCGAGCTCCGTCTCCTGCTTGAGCCGGAGCTGGCCGCAGGCTGCGGCGATGTCGTGGCCTTTCTCCCGGCGTAGCGTGGCGGTGACTCCTGCATTCGTCAGCACGGCAAGGAAGGCATCCTGACTGGCCTCGCTGGGGCGCACCCAGTCCAGGCCGTCCACGGTGTTGTAGGGGATGAGGTTTACCTTGGCATTGGCACTGCGTGCGCGTCTGGCCAGAGCCTGCGCCTGCGGGATGCTGTCGTTCACATTGGCGATGAGGATGAACTCAAAGGTGAGGAACTGCTTCCGCTTTTGATTCCAGTAGTCGAGCGCCTCAAAGAGTTCGGCGAGGTTGTGCTTGCGGTTCACCGGCATGATCTGGTCGCGCACCTCGTCGGTGGCGCCATGCAGGGAGATGGCGAGGCGGATCTGCAGAGGGAAGTCCGCCAGCTTTTTGATCTGCGGTGCCAGGCCGCTGGTGCTGACCGTCATGTGCCGCGCGCCGATGCCGATGCCCCACTCGGCATTGAGGATTTCGATGGCCTTGGTGACGTTGGAGAAATTGGCGAGGGGCTCTCCCATGCCCATGAAGACGAGGTTGTCCACGCGCTCCCCGGCGTAGGCTTCCACCTGCACGATCTGCTCCACGATTTCCGCTGCAGTGAGATTGCGCGTGAAGCCGGCGAGGCCGCTGGCGCAGAATTTGCAGTCGTAGGCGCAGCCCACCTGGCTGGAGACACAGAGGGTGCGGCGGTCTGAGGCACCGCCATAGAGGGCGGGATTGGCCGGGATGAGGACGGTCTCGACGTAGCGGCCATCGCGCAGTTTGAGGAGGAATTTACGAGTCGTATCGCGAGAGCCTGTGACTTTGGCGATGCTCAACGTGCGCGTGACGAAGCGGGTGGCCAGGGCCTCGCGAGTGGCCTTGGGCAGATTCGTCATTTCCTCAAAGGTGGCGGCGCGTTTGGCAAAGACCCATTCGACAAGCTGCCTGGCACGAAAGGCGGGCTGCCCCAGCTCCGCAAACACAGCGGAGATCTCCTCCGGCTTCATGCCGAGGAGGCCCTGGGGTTCGTGTGTGGTGCTCATGGGCATGACAGTGGCGATGAAATGAACATTTGAAATTCGAGATTTGGGTTTGATGCTGTGTTCATGGGAATTCCCGGCCTCATTGCACTGCTGGTCATGGTCGTACTGATCGGCATAGGAATCGGCATCGGCTTGTTTGCCTGCCTGCTGGCGGGTGCGCTGGCGGCGCTGGGTGTGGTGTCCAGCTCGGTGGCGCTGGGTTTTTTTACCACCCGCCCGGCCACGGCTGTGCGGGCGCTGCTGCTGCAGTGCGGCATTTTGGCTGGCATCCCCGCCGGGGCGGTCACCGCCTGGGTGGGCCGTGCGGTGCTGGAGAAGGTGGACGAGAGCTGGATGATCGCCGTGTATGGCGGGATCGGCGGGGCGTTTGCCGGTGCGGTGCTGGCGCTGCTGCTGGACTACATCCTGCGCCGCACGCATGCGTGGCTGGAGCAGCGGGTGAAGCAGCACAAGTCGCTGCCGAGCTGAGGGCTATTATGACTGCTTTTCCTGCTCGCGGAACTGCGTGGGAGTGAGCTTGGTCATTTTCTTGAAGTCCTTGGAGAAGAAGAACTGGTCGTGGTAGCCGACCTGGCGGGCGATTTCTTTAACGGGGTCGTCGGATTCGATGAGACGGCGTTTGGCCTGATTGATGCGCTCCCGACGCAGCCAGTCGATGGGACTGGTGCCGATGGCGGCCTTGAACTGGCGGCTGAAGTGGCTCTCGCTCATGCCACTGAGCTGGGCCAGCTCCACCACACGCATGGGGAGGTGGAAGTAGAGGCGCATGCGCTCGAGGGCCTTGCACACTGCCGATGGCAGCTCGGGCTGCACCTGCCCGGGCTCTGAGAGGCGCACATGGAAGGCCTGACCGATGATGGAGGCGACGGCGGCGCTGGCCAGCGCGGCATCACTGGGGCGGGTGCCGCTCATGTGCTCAAAGGCGCGCTCAAACTCCTGGGAGACGAGCTGCTCATTGATGCCCTCCAGCACGGGCTGGGAGCGCACCTGCAGGAGTTCGGCGATGCGGTCCAGCGGACGCCCCTCAACGCGCATCCAGTAGAGTTCCCAGGGATCTTTTTTGGCGGCGCCATAGAGGTGGGGATGGTGGCAGTTGACCCAGAGGAGTGCGCCGGGGCCCACCTCATGGCGTTTGCCCGCGATCTGGACCCAGCCGCGGCCTTTGAGGCACAGAATGAGCTCGTGGCCGGGGTAGGTCTCGCGCTCGATGCGGTGCTCATGGCCTGCCTTCAGGTGGCCTGCGCGCACCACCGAATAAAACAAATCACGCTGCCAGTCGGCGGGAGTGGCATAAAGATTCCTCAAGAATGTGGTTTCCTGAAACAGTGAAGCCATGACGGAATAATACATCACCCCATGCCCGGGTGTCGAGCTTTGATTGCAAATTAGGATCGTGCGCAGGGGAAAATCCTTTTGCAGCCTAAGGGGCAAAGCGGCATACTCCCTCCCCTGCCGCGCAGTTCAGCAAACCCCTGCGCCGCTTTTTTCAAAAAACACCATGCCCACCTACGACTACGAATGCCAGACGTGTGGCCATCAGTTTGAGGCCAGACAATCCATGAAAGACCCCCACCTGACCGACTGCCCGAAAGAGGGCTGCCCGGGTCCGGTGAAACGCAAGATCGGCCTGGGATCAGGCTTCATCTTCAAAGGCAACGGCTTCTACATCACCGACTACCGCAGCGAATCCTACAAGGCTGCGGCCAAGAAGGATTCTGAAAGCTCCTCCAGCTCAAGTTCATCGAGCTCGACGGCGTCATCCAGCTCTGCACCAGCCGCCAGCAGCCCCGCGCCTGCCAAGACTGGCGGCACGGCCGCCTGAGCCTGATGCAGAGCCCATCCACCCTCCCCCACCAAACCCGCCGCTGCTGTGATCCGCCATCTCTTTCAAATCCTGCGGCTGCTCGGAATCAGCCTGCTGGCCGGGGCCGCCTGGGTGGCCCAGCGTCCGGCGGATCTGCCCACAGCCGCCGCGACCAAGAACGGCAAGGTGGATGACCTCCTGGACAATCTGCGCCAGACAGCCATCAAGCGGGCGGGCGTGATCGAGATCAGCGAGGCGGACATCAACCGCCATCTGGCCACGACGCTCTCGGGCAAGATCAACGGTCTGAGTGGCGGCTGGGTGAGCTTTGAAGGAGTACGCATCGACCTGGAGCCTGACCGCGCGCGTCTTTTTATGATCTGGAACATCCGGGGGCACATCCGCACCGCCAGCGTGGATCTGGCGGTGCATCGTGAAGGCGATCATTTTCATGCCGAAGTGCTCCGCGGTGCCTACGGCCACCTGCAGCTGCCACGCGGCATGATGCGCCCTCTGGCCCCCTCGCTGAAAGTGGTGACGGAAGCTCTCGACCCTGAAATCCGCGCCCTGTTTCAGATGACGCAGATCACCATCGCCAAAGACAAGCTCGTTCTCGATCCTCGTTTCCCCTCCGCATGAAACGCCGCCTGACATCCGCCCGGACGGGCGTGCTCTCGTTCCTCTGTGCCACCCTGACCGCCACGGGACAGACCCCTGCGCCGCCATTGCCGCAGCTGACCCAGGCGCAAAAGGAGGCTGCGGCCGCTGTGGAAGCACCCAAGACCTTTGTGCCGCCGCCGCTGCCGGGCCAGTTGCAGAGCAATGCGCCTGCGAAACCCACGGAGCAAGCCCCCTCCCCCGCCAGCCCTCCTCCTGTGCCGGGCCCGCCTCCTGCACCCGCTGCACCACAGCCCACCTCCAGTTCTGCCAGCAAGATGCAGGCTCTGGAGGCGGTGACACAGAAGCCCACAGTCATGGAGGCACCGCGTGTGGCGGCGCCTTCAGACAAGATCCCGGTGACGAGCTCCACGAGCAGCAGCCGGCAGTTTGTGGTGCATGGGAAGGTCTTTGAAACGCGCAGCGGCATGTCCTCCCGCTGCGATGAGATCGCCCAGGAGCTGCGCAAGGCACTGAATGACAAAGAGCCGTGGGTGCTGCCCGTCGTGGTGCTGCTGAACACCGGTGAAGAAGCGGCGAAGTCGAAAGGACCGCCGGTTTCCACCACCATCTCAGAGCTGAACTTTGGCGGCTTTCACATTCAGGTGACGGTCAATGAAAAGCCCGGCCTGAATGCAGCGGACCTGCGCAAAGAAGTGGTGCGTGCACTGCTGGCCGAGCGCATTCTGCGCAACCACCAGAAGATCGAGGCGCCGCAGGGACGCATGCTGCTGCCGGACTGGGTGATGACCGGAGTGCTGCTGGCGATGGACTACCGCTCCAGCGCCAATCCGAGCGCGATGTTTTCCTCGCTCTTCCGCAGTGGCAAGATCTACGGCATCGAGGAAATCATTGAAGCCTCCCCGGTGGACATGGACGGGCTCTCGCGCACGATCTACGAAACCTCCTGCTGCGCGCTGGTTCTGGCACTGGTGGACCAGCCCGAGGGGCCGCAGCGCCTGAACAAGTTTCTCAACGCGCTGGCCGTGGACCAGCGCACCGAGCGCGAGCTGCTGGGCGCGGCTTTTCCCAATCTGGCAGTGTCGTCTTCCAGCCTGAACAAGTGGTGGTCGCTGCAGCTGGCGGCTCTGGCAAAGCCCGGCATCGGCGAGCCGCTGAGCCCTGCTGAGAGTGTGAAGGCCATCGAGGAGGCGATCTCGATCCACTACGAGTCGGCTTCCAATGAGGTGCCAAAGAACATCCAGCAGCATCCGTTCATCCTGCCTGCTCCGCTGCAGGTCGTGGCTGCCAGCGAACCTCCGCGGCCATCCCCGTCTGCACCTGACACCGCCGCCAAGCCGAAGGTGAAGGAAGACACCAAAGAGGAAGCCGCCGAGGCTCCGGAGAAAGCCAAGCGCAGCCTGCTGCGCCGTCTTCTTTTCCTGGGCGATGCCACGGAGAAGACCGAAGAAGAAAAGAAGGCTGATGAGGAAAAGAAGCCGGGCTTCATAGGCCGTCTTTTCGGAGCTGGTAGCGAGGAGAAAAAGACTGCTGAAGACGTTGCCTCCAAGGATGGCAAGCCGAAGACTGCAGTGGCGACTGACGCAGAAAAGAAAGCAGAGGAAGAGGCAAAGCCCGGCTTCATGAGCCGCCTCTTCGGAGCCAGCAGTGAAGAAAAGAAAGCGCCTGAAGAGGCAGCCGCCAAGGAGATCAAGACAGCCGATAAAACCGTGGCGGACAAAGAGAAAAAAGCAGCGGAAGCGGCAAAGCCTGGACTCATGGGCCTTCTTTTCGGCAGCACCTCCAGCGAAGAGAAGAAGACTGCGGAAGAAGCGGCGGCGAAAGAGAAACCCAAGGCCGTGGAAAAAACCAGCGACAGCGCTGCCGCCATGGTGAAGAAAGCTGAAGAGGAGAAAAAGCCCGGCTTGATGGGTCGCCTTTTCGGCGGTTCAGGCAGCGAGGAGAAAAAATCTCCGGACGAACCTGCCGCCAAGGATGGCAAAGCCAAGAGTGCCGATAAACCGACGGCCAGCGCCGCAGCCAAAGACAAGAAAGTTTCCTCTGCCGAGAAGGAGAAGGCAGCCGCCATCGAGAAGCCCAAGGTCATTGCCAAGAAAGAGACCGAGGCCAAGGAAGAGCCCAAGGAGGAGAAAAAGCCCACCAAGCTCAATCCCATGAACTGGTTCCGCGGCGACAAGAAGCCAGCCGAGGAAAAGCCGGCTGAAGCACCCGTGAAGGAAAAGGAAAAGAAAGCCTCCCTCTTTGAGCCTGAATCCATCGACGTGGCACGCCTGATCTCCCCCATGCTGGCGGATGCCTGGCAGCTTCTGGGCCCTGCTGCGCCGCGCCAGACGGTGGAGCCGCTGTTTGATTTCCGTAAACGCAAAGCCAAGCCTGACGAGGAGAAGAAAGAAGAGCCCGAAAAGTCCGAGGAGCAAAAGAGCAAGGCCGACTCTGAAGACAAACCTGCCGCGAAGAAGAGCAGTAAGCCGCACACGACCAATCCCAATTCCAAACCAGCGGCAAAGCCAGCTGCGCCAGCTGGAGACAAACCACGCACCACCAATCCGCAAGCCAAGCCCGCCACCACACTGCAGACGCAGGCAGCCGTCGCCGCCGGAGCATCCGCCCCGACCACTGCTGAGCCTGCGCTGGTGCAGGTGACGCTGCCGCTGGAGGAGTACAAGCACATCCTGAACCATCCGGACAAAGCGAAGATCCTCTCCTACAACATCGCATCCCTGCGTGCGCTGGAGCTGCGCGTGAGCGTGCTCTTCCGCCCGGTGGTACGCGCTTATCTGGCCGCAGTGCTGGACATCGAAGCTGGTAAAACCAAGGACATGGACAAGCGTCTGGCCACGCTGCACGAGTTTGCCCTGGTGGCCTACCAGAAGTCCATCGCCGTGCGTGACTACATGGACTGGTATGAGGCCAGCGAAAGCGGCCGCATGTCCGGCAAGTTTGACGGCTACCTGAGCCTGCCCGAGACGATCAAGAAAGAACTCCCTGAACGCACCGATCCGATTTCCAAGTACCTGGACGCGATCGACAAGGAGTTCTCGAAATAAGCTCAGTTCAGGCTCACATCCTCAGGCATGCCGGCCATCACCTGATAAACGGGGCCCATGTCCTTGAGGATGGCGGACCACATCTGCGTCGGTTTTTCGACGGTGAGCACCAGCGGGCGGGCGGTGGTGGTGATCCAGGAGCGCACCTCCAGCTCGCTTTCGAGCTGGCCGCCGCTCCATCCTGAGTAGCCGACAAAGCCACGCACATCATGCCCGAGGCTGAGTGCGTGCAGGGCGTCCGGCACGGAAAGGTGGGTCTGGCAGCGCAGGGTGCGGCGGCGCTTGTTCCAGTGCAGCGCGGCGAAGGCGAGCTTGTCTGTGGAAACCGGGCCGCCGAGAAACACGGGCACATCTCCCAGCGCGCCCAGATCCTGGTCAGGCAGCAGGTCGGAGACACACTGGTCCAGAGGACGGTTGAGGATGTAGCCAAAGGCACCGTCCTTGGCGTTGTGCGCCGCCATGAAGACCACGGAGCGGGCGAAGTTGGAGTCACGCATGGCCGGTGAGGCGAGCAGGAGGCTTCCACTGAGGGAAGACGATGATTCGTTCTTATCTGCCGAATTCATATGGATGTCTGACGCAATATTTACGCCAGACGCTCGAATTAAGCACCGAAAAAAATGCGCGCTGGATTGTGAGGCCCAGCGCGCAGGTGGTGCAAAAGAACGATGAATTATGCCGCAGGCACCTCAAAGCCCTGGCGGTAGGTCTTGGTCAGGAGCTTGTCAGCCTCTGGAGCATTGCGGAATTTCAGGCCTTCGGCATCCCATTCCAGCACCTTGTTGGCCTCCTCCATGCGACCGGTGATCGGATCGATCTTCGGAATGGCCACACGCGTGGCCACGTTGCCGAGCTGGACGGTCTCCGCCAGAGGTCCGGCGTAGTGGAAGCCGTCGCTGGTTTTTTGGCCGGAGAGGCAGGCGTCCACCCAGGTGTGCCAGTGGCTGCGGCCTTCTTCTTTGGGGTACTTGAAGCCGGTGAACTTGTCGAGCGGATAGAGGCGTGGTCCGGCCACGTGTGCCAGCACCATGGTGCCGCCCTCGCCGATGAAGATGGAGCCGCTGGCGGGCAGATCGATGTCACCGGGCATCTGAGCCAGCTTATGGCTGGGCTTGAGGCCGCCGTCCATCCAGGTGAGCTTCATGGTCTTGCCAGCGGTGTAGGCCGTGCCGGGGAAGACGTAGTTGATGGTCTCATGCGTGGGCCAGATCTGGTTGTTGATGCCGCTGTTTTTGGCGTGGACGCTGATCGGCGCGGTGAGGTCCAGCGCGGTGAAGACGGGGTCCATGATGTGGCAGCCGAAGTCTCCGAGGCCGCCGCCGCCGAAGTCCTGCCAGTCGCGCCAGATGAAGGGATGATACGAGGGAGCGTACTCACGCATGGGCGCGGCGCCGATCCAGAGATCCCAGTTCAGATTGGCCGGCACCGGAGCGGAGGGCGGTGGCTGGAACATACGCGTGCGCTCATTGCCGGTGACACCCACCCAGGAATAGACCTCTTTGATTTTGCCGATGGCGCCTTCTTTGATCAGGCGGGTGCCCATGCGGTACTCGATGGAGGAGTGGATCTGGTTTCCCATCTGGGTGACGACGTTCTTCTTCTCCGCCCAGAGGCGCATCTGCCGCGCCTCCCAGACCGTGTGGGCCAGGGGCTTCTGGCAGTAGATGTGCTTTCCCTTCTGCATGGCTGCCACGGCCACGGGTGCGTGCATGTGGTCGGGGATGCCCACGGTGACGGCATCAAAACCATCTCCCAGCGTGGAGAACATCTCGCGGTAGTCAGAGAAGTGCTTCACTCCGGGGAATTCCGCGTCAGCCTTGTCGAAGCGGTTGGCATCCACATCGCAGAAGCCGACAAACTTCACCGCCGCGTGGGAGCCGACATTGTGTAGATCGCTGTAGCCCATGCCGTTCACGCCGACGCAGGCCACCTGCAGCTTGCTGTTGAGATTCTGCCCGCGCACCAGGGCCGGGAAAGCGGCTGCGGCGGAGGCGAGGGTGGAGTTTTTCAGGAAAGAACGGCGGGACGTGGGCATGAGGAGCGACGTTGGGTTGAAATGTCTTTCAACGTACGCTGCCACGCCGAATTCTTTGTCTCGAAAGGCAAAGAACGGCAGTTTAGTACCATGAGCCGTTGGAAAAGAATCTGGAACAAAGACACTCAGACTTTCATCTGAGCATTCCCAGAGCGGTGTCAGTATCAGGCGCCGATACCCGCAAACAGCTCGGAAATGTCCACTCTCACACCCGGCAGCGCCACACTCTCAAGCACAGCGCCTTCCGCGATGCGGAGCTGTGTTTGGTAGCGACCGTCAGCAAGATCGCGATAGCACTCAATGCAACGCTCCTGGCCGTTCACGATCCAATATTCAGCCACTTGATTTTCCGCATACAGCGCGGCCATTTCACGATCCTCATTGAGTCTGGAGACTGAGACTTCGACTACGAGCAAGGCCGTAGTCGGGTGACTTTGGAAGTCTTCCTCCTTGCCAGGCACGACAGAGACATCGGGCTCAGGCTCTGAATCCGTGAAGGTCAGCGGATCCTCCTTGCGCACCCACATCTGAAGCCCCGCGAGTTTTTGCAGCAGGGCGAACACTCTTGCCGCCAGCTTGGTGTGGATGATGGACTTGCTCATTTTCTCAACGATCACCCCCCTGATCAGTTCGGCCCGCGCCGGAGCGAGGCCAGTGGCGATCATTTGATGCCATGCCTGAATGGACAGCGGCATGGCTCGCTGCTGGAAGCCCGGCTGTTTCAGGATGGGAACCATAACGGATTCTAAATTCACCCTGAATGGCGCGCAAGCCTTCATCCGAGCATTCCACGCAGCCCCGTCCAGCGCTTGCGGCTTTCCTGCCGGCCTACGGCCAGGGAGAGGGCACGCTCATCGCCGACGAGGACGCAGAGTTTCTTGGCCCGGGTGATGGCGGTGTAGATGAGGCTGCGCTCCAGCAGGACGTAGTGCTGAGTGCTGACGGGAATGATGACGCAGGGGAACTCGCTGCCCTGGCTTTTGTGAATGCTGAGGGCATAGGCGAGCTGGAGCTCATCGAGCTCCCCGGGCTCGTAGGCCACGATGCGGTCGGCATCGTAACGAATATGCACCTTCACAGGATCGGCATCGATGGTGATGATATGGCCAATGTCGCCATTGAAGACTTCCTTGTCGTAGTTGTTCTGCGTCTGGATGACTTTGTCGCCGACACGGAAGGTGACGCCGAAGCGCTCGATCTCAAACTTCAGCTCATTGGGGGGATTGAGGGCGAGCTGAAGCGATTGATTGAGCGAGATGGTGCCAAGCAGATTGCGGTTCATCGGCGTGAGCACCTGGATGTCGCGGATGGGATCAAGGCCGTATTTGGCGGCGAGGCGTGTGTGCGCCAGCTCCACGAGCGTGTGTTTGATCTCCTCCGGCTCGGCGGCTTTGAGAAAGAAGAAGTCGCTGGTGCGTGAGGTCTTCAGATCGGGCATCTGGCCGCGGTTGATGGCGTGCGCGCTGGTGATGATGCGGCTGCTGGCGGCCTGGCGGAAGATCTCGGTGAGCTTGACGCTGGGCACCTTTTCGCTGGCGATGAGATCGTGCAGCACCATGCCGGGGCCCACGGAGGGAAGCTGGTCGGCATCTCCCACGATGAGCAGGTGAGCGCCATCTGGCAGCGCGGCAAGAAACTGGGCCATGAGCGGCGCATCGATCATGGAGGCCTCATCGACGACAAAGAGGTCACCCGAGAGCGGCTTGCCACGGTGCCGACCCCAGCGTCCATCGCCCTGGTATTCGAGGAGGCGGTGCAGGGTTTTGGCCTCCATGCCGGTGCTTTCGGCCAGGCGCTTGGCAGCGCGTCCGGTAGGCGCAGCGAGCACGAGTTTCACCTGCTTGCTCTGCAGAATGAGCAGGATGCTGCGCAGGATGGTGGTCTTTCCCACGCCGGGGCCGCCGGTGATGATGAGCAGGCGCTGGTGCAGGGCCTCGCGCACGGCACGCTGCTGGCTCTCGGCCAGTTCCTTGCCGGTCTTTTTCATCACCCAGCCTAATGCGGCTTCTTCATCCATGGGCGGATAGGCAGCAGGCGCGGCGGTGAGTTTTTTCACACTCGCAGCGATGCTCTGCTCCGCTGCGCGCAGGTGCGGGAGGTATAGGAAAGTGGTGTGGTCACTCTTGCCCGCAGTTCCGGCTTCCACACCCTCATTGCGGGCAGGAGTGCCCGCATCACTGACGCGCTCGATCTGATCAGCAGCGATGAGGGCTTCAATCTGCGGAGCGATCAACGTTTCCACACCCAGCAATTCGACAGCCTTCTTGACCGCTTCCGATTCAGGAAAGCAGCAGTGGCCGTTTCCGGCCGCTGTCTCCAGCACGTGCAGGATGCCCGCCTTGATGCGCTCAGGTGCATCCTCGGCCACGCCGAGCTGGTAGGCGATGTCGTCCGCCGTTTTAAAGCCGACGCCCCGGATGTCCTGCGCCAGCCGATATGGGTTCTCCTTCAGCACGGCCTGCGCCTCCTCGCCGTAGGTCTTGTAAATGCGCAGGGCGCGTGAGGAGCTGATGCCGTGCTGATGCAGGAAGAGCATGATGCCGTGGATGGACTTCTGCTTGATCCAGGATTCGCGGATCTCCGTGCGGCGCTTCTTGCCCACGCCTTCCACCTCCTCGAGCTTTTTCGATTCGTTCTCAATGATGTCGAAGATCTTGGGACCAAACTTTTCGACCATGCGTTTGGCATACTTCGGCCCGATGCCTTCGATCAAGCCGCTGCCAAGGTAGCGCTCGATCCCAGCCAGAGAATCCGGCCGCCGGAGCTTGAGTGCGTCCGCCTTGAACTGGGGACCAAAGTCACGGTTGGGTTCCCAAGTGCCTTTGGCCTCGAATTCTTCGCCAGCCACCACGCGAGGAGCCTTGCCGATGAGGCTGACGACATCGTGCCGCCCCTCGGGGACGATTTTCAGGATGCAGTAGCCGTTGTCCTCATTGTGAAACACCACGCGGTCCACGAGTCCGCGCAGGACTTCGGGCTTGGTGGTGGTGCGAGGTGGAGGCATGGAAGCAGGCTAGACACGGATGGGGCTTCTCACAAATCCGATTACCGGCATGAGGCTTTGGCCATTCATGTGTCACCAACCGCTGTTTGATCGCGTAAGCGATGGTATTCTATTGCACCCACATGTCCGCCCTGCTGCCCAGTTACCGCCTGACGCTGCGCGATCAGCTGCCCGTGCTCCTGCGTCCTCTGACGCCGGACGACAGGGAGCGCATCACCGATGCGTTCAGGAGGCTGTCGCCTGAGTCCACCTATTTCAGATTCTGGACGAGCTTTCGCGGTGCCAATCCCACCTTCATCGAGCGGCTCTGTGCGGATGACAACGGGCAGCACCGCACGTGGGTCCTGGTGATCGAAAACAATGATGATGTACCCGGCGTGGGCGGCGGCTCCTACTGGCGATCGACGGAGCAGCCAGACAGCGCCGAGGTCTCCTTCACCGTGGGGGATGAGTTTCAGGGGCAGGGTGCGGGAACGATTCTGCTGGCGGTGCTGTGGGAGGATGCGCTGGCAGCGGGCATCCGGCAATTTGTAGCCTATGTGCTGGATGAGAACCACGTCATGCTCACATGGTGGGCGGGCCTCGGGGCAGCGCATGTGCGGCAATCGCATGGCGGATGGGAGCTGACGCTCCAGCTGGATGAAAGCCTGCTGCCGGACACCTCTGCCGCGAACAGCCTGCGCCTGAGGCTCGCCTTTCTTCGAGCGTCAACTTCAGATGCCTCTGAGCTTCGAACGCAGCGTCTGACTCGGCGCTGAAGAAGCGGAAACCTTTCTTGCTGACCGGAAAATGAGCGCCACCCGCTCTTGGGAAGAACCACACACTACAATAAGTGCTTTTTTATTTGATACCGCATTAAATACCCTGGTTATTAGAGAACGCGCATCTCATATTCAGTCAAATTTCACCGTGCTAAAGCATTTTCCATCGTGACCAGTGATGCGCCTCTCACAGAGAAACACCAGCCCGACCATGAGCCACGCAATCCAGCATCTTCCCAAGCTGCGCGCAGGGACTGGATGCGGGTGCTGCAGGCACTGCTGCCCCCGCTCGCGGCTTTAATCCTGCAATGGGCCCTTTGGGCCTGGCTCAGCCCTCTCGTCTTTGTCCTGTTTTATCCGGCCGTGTTTGGCAACGCGTGGATAGGAGGCATGCGTGGCGGGGTGGCGGGGACCGTCCTGTCTGCCATCCTGATATGGCATGTTTTTCTGCCTTTGGAGCCCAACCACAACGCCATCTACTATCAGAGGCTGTTCAGTCTCAGCGTGTTTTGCCTCGTGGGAATTGGGGTTTCCTGGGTGCATGAGAGCCTGCAGGAAGCCCGCCGCAATCTGGAATCTAAAATCCATGAGCGCACGGCGGAGCTGCAGCTCTCCGAGGAGACTGTCCGTGATAACAAAGAACGCCTGAAAGCGATCATCACCACCGCGATGGACGCCATCATCAGCGTCGATGAGGAGCAGAAAATCCTGATCTTCAACAAAGCGGCGGAGAACATGTTCCGCTGCACAGCCAGCGAGGCCATCGGCAGTCCGCTGGACAGGTTCATTCCCGCCAGACATCGCCATGCGCATGCGCATCATGTTGAGAAGTTTGGCGTGCATGGGGCCACGGCGCGCACCATGGGGTCCCTCGGCATCCTCCATGCACTGCGGGCCGATGACGTGGAGTTTCCCATCGAGGCCTCCATCTCCCACTCAGAGGTGAACGGCCGCAGGCACTACACAGTGATCATCCGGGACATCAGCGCCCGCCTTCGGACGGAGCAGCAGCTGCGCACGCAGGAGAAGCATGCCCGCTCCCGGCTGATGCTGGCACAGAGTCTGGAGCAGACGGACAGCATTCCCGGCATCCTGCAGGCCGTGCTGAAGGAGCTGCAGGCGACGCTGGGACTGAATGCCGTGTGGTTTTACCTCTTCTCAGAAGATCGGAAGCACATGTGCCTGACCATGGCCAGCAAGCACCAGGACGAAAGCCCGGTGGTGCACCAGGGTGAAGAGCTGGCGGTGGAAGGCGACCGCATGCTGGAGGAGATAGCCGCGGCACAGCATCTCGTGGTGGTGGAGGATGCCCGCACTGATGTGCGGACCAACAAGGACATTGTGGCTAGGAACGCGAACCGCACCATCATCAACATGCCGGTCATCCTTGCCGGGAGGCGGCTCGGCACGCTGGGCAGCGGCACCTTTGGCGACGAAGGGGTACTCATGCTGACGGAGGCCGAACGTGAGTACTTCACTGCGGTGGCAGCACACGCAGCCGCAGTGCTGGACCGCATCCTGGAGCAGGACAGGCGCACCCAGGCCGAAACCCGCTACCGCCAGACGCTGGACCAGATGCTGGAAGGCTGCCAGATCATCGGGCATGACCTGCGCTACATCTATCTGAACGCGGAGGCCTGCGAACAGGCGAGGAAAACCGCCGAAGAGCTGCTCGGCCGGACGATGACAGAGTGCTTTCCTGGCATCGAAAACACGGAGGTCTTTGCCACACTGCGGCGCTGCATGGAGCAGCAGCAGGCGGAGCAGATGGAAAATGTCTTCATTTATCCAAACGGCCAGCAGGCGGTGTTTCAGCTCTTCCTGCAGCCGGTGCCGGAGGGCGTCTTCATCCTCTCCCTGGACATCAGTGAGCGGAAGAAGGTGGAGCGCCGGATGGTGGAGCTGAACGCCGAGCTGGAAGCCCGCGTGCTGGAGCGCACGCAGCAGCTGGAAGCTGCGAATGCGGAGCTCCACAGCAAAAGAGCGGAGCTGCAGAGCCTGTTCGAGTCGCTGCCGGGGCTTTACCTGGTGCTGGCCCCGAATCTGAAGATCGTCGCCGCAAGTGACGCCTACCTCAAGGCCACGATGACGACGCGAAAGGACATTATGGGACGAACGATGCTGGAGGTCTTTCCTGACAATCCCGGCGATCCCAATGCCGACGGCTCGTCCAATCTGCGGGCCTCTTTGCAACGTGTGCTGCGCGACCGCAAAGCGGACACGATGCCCATCCAGCGGTATGATGTGCGGGATGCCGAGGGCAAGTTTCAGGAACGCCACTGGACACCCGTGAACTCGCCGCTGCTGGATGCCGAGGGCAACATCAAGTACATCATCCACCGTGCGGAGGATGTGACGGATTTTGTGCTGCACAGCCGGAGAACCGAGCCCGAGGGAGCCCCGCTGGAAGCACGGATGCAGCAGATGGAGGCGGAGATGTACCAGAGCACGCTCAAGGTGCAGGCCGCCAACAAGCAGCTGGAGGCGGCGAACAAGGAGCTGGAAGCCTTTTCATACTCGGTGTCTCACGACCTGCGCGCGCCACTGCGGGCGGTGAACGGCTTTGCCAATGCCGTGATGGAGGACTTCGGGCCGCAGCTCCCGGAAGAATGCCGGCGGCAGCTTCAAATCATACGCGGCAATGCACAAAAAATGGGCAGCCTCATTGACGATCTCCTGTCGTTTTCAAGGCTGGGCCGAATGCCCCTGAACAAGCAGAAAATCAACATGAGCCAGCTGGTGTCGGCCATCTGGAAAGACCTGGCTGCTGAACGCGAAGGCCGGGAGGTGGAGTTCCACCTGGACACCCTGCCGGAATGCAGCGGCGATCCTGTGCTGCTGAGGCAGGTGTGGATCAACCTGCTGACCAACGCTCTCAAATACAGCCGGAAAAGAGACAAGGCCGTGATCAGCGTGGGCTGCGGGCGGGAGAAAGAGCACGACACCTTTTTTGTGCGGGACAACGGCAGCGGCTTTGACATGAAGTATGCGCACAAGCTTTTTGGTGTCTTCCAGCGTCTGCACCGTGCGGAGGAGTACGAAGGCACCGGCGTGGGGCTGGCGATTGTGCAACGCCTGATCAACAGGCATGGCGGCCGTGTGTGGGCGGAGGCTGTGGTGGATGAGGGAGCCACCTTCCACTTCACCCTGGAAGGGAATGAGTCCATATGAAACCAGACCTGAGCCATGCAGACGTCCTGCTCGTGGAGGACAGTCTCGAGGATGTGGAGATGATCAGCCGCGCCCTGAAGAAGGCCGGGCTGGGAAACAACATGCATGTGGCCCGGGACGGAGCAGAGGCGCTGGAATTTTTATTTGGCGCCGGCAGCAACGATCTGAGCCGCCCCCAGCCCCGGCTGATGCTGCTGGACCTGAAGCTGCCCAAAGTGAATGGCGTGGAGGTGCTGCAGCGCCTCAAGCAGGATGAACGCACACGCCACATCCCCGTGGTGGTGCTGACGTCCTCCCTCGAACACGTGGATGTGACCCGGTGCTATGCACTGGGCGCCAACAGCTATCTGGTGAAATCAATGGATTACGAAAGCCTCTCCGTGGCAGTGCAGACCGCAGCCAGATACTGGCTGCTGCTCAACCACACACAGAATAAAGAACGATAACATGATTCCTGCACTACGTGTCCTGATCCTGGAGGACAACCCGTTTGACGCCGAGCTTCTCATCCGGGAGCTGCGGCGTGATTTCGAACCGCAATGGACGCGTGTGGAAAACGCCGAAGATTTCAAGGCAGCTCTGGCCACCCGGCCGGAGATCATTCTCTCCGACTACAACATGCCTTCGTTCAATGCCCCGCAGGCGCTGGAACTGCTGCGGCAAAGCGGGCGGGATATTCCCTTCATCATCGTCTCCGGAGAGGTGGGGGAATCCCTGGCGGTGGAATGCATGAAGCAGGGGGCCGCCGACTATCTGCTGAAAGACCGCCTGACAAGGCTGGGCCAGTCAATCAGACATGCGCTGGAGCAGTCACGCCTGCGGCTGGTGCAGAAGCTCATGCAGGACCAGCTGAAGCAAAGCGAGGAGAGATTCCGCGAGATGGCGGAGAACATTCATGAGGTGTTCTGGATCGACGACATGCGGCAGGGCAACGTGCTGTACATCAGTCCGGCCTATGAGATGATCTGGGGAAGATCGCGCGAGAGCCTCTACGCAGAGCCCCGCTCCTGGCAGGACTCCATCCACGAGGACGACCGGAAGCGCGTGAGCCAGGCCCATGCCATGAAGCATTTAAAGGGTAAATACGACGAGGTGTACCGCATCATACGCCCGGATGGCACTCTGCGCTGGATACATGACCGTGCCTTTCCTGTGGAGAACGCCTCAGGCGACGTGGAACGCGTGGTGGGCGTGGCCCAGGACATCACAGAGGGCAAACTGAGCCATGACCGGCTGCGTGAGCAGGCCTCACTGCTGGACAAGGCACAGGACGCGATCCTGGTGCGTGACCTGCAGAACCGGGTGATCTACTGGAACGAGGGTGCCACCCGCCTCTATGGCTGGACAGCCAAGGAAGCAGCAGGCCGCCAGATCATGGATCTGCTCTATCGTAGGCCCGCCCAGCTGCAGGCAGCCACGCAAAACGTGATGGCGCATGGCGAATGGTCCGGGGAGCTGCAGCACCTGACCAAAGAAGGAAAGACCGTGACGGTGGAGTCGCGCTGGACGCTGGTGCGCGATGACGCGGGCGCACCACGCGGCATTTTTTCCATCAACACGGACGTGACGGAGAAACGCAAGCTGGAGCAGCAGTTTCTCCGGGCGCAGCGGCTGGAAAACATCGGCACACTGGCCAGCGGGATAGCGCATGACCTGAACAATGTGCTCTCTCCCATCCTCATGTCGATCGACCTGCTGAAGATGGCCTGCCGTGACGAGCGCTCGCTGTCCATGCTCTCGACCATCGACGCCAGTGCACGGCGCGGCGCCGACATGGTTCGGCAGATTCTCTCCTTTGCGCGCGGCGTGGAGGGCAGGCACGAGCCGATCGACCTGCGGCGGGTCATCCACGACATCCAGCATCTCGTCCGCGAAACCTTTCCAAAGAACATTCAGTGCGAGTGTGCACTGGCCGAAACCCGCCGCCCGGTGATGGGCGACCAGACACAGATTCATCAGGTGCTGCTGAATCTCTGTGTGAATGCGCGTGATGCCATGCCTTCAGGCGGGCGGCTGACGATTTCCGCCTCAGAAATCATGGTGAGCGAATCCGTGGCCGCCTCACATGGCGGGAAGAAGACCGGGCCGCATGTGCTGATCGAGGTTTCGGACACGGGCACGGGCATGTCGCAGGAGGTGCTGGAGAAAATCTTTGATCCCTTCTTTACCACCAAGGAAATCGGCAAAGGAACGGGCCTGGGGCTTTCCACCGTGCTCTCCATCGTGAAAAGCCACGGCGGCATGCTGGATGTGAGGAGCGTGCCTGGCACCGGCACCACGTTTGCCATTTATCTGCCCGCAGAGCTTTCATCTGAAACTCCGGAGGAGAAGCAGAGACTGGACACCGCTCCGCATGGAAACGGCGAGCTGATCCTGGTGGTGGATGACGAGCAGGCCGTGCGCACCATCACGCAGCAGACGCTGGAGGTCTTTGGCTACCGGACCATTCTGGCGGCGGACGGCGCCCAGGCGCTGGCGCTCTACCTGGAGCACCGGAACGAGGTGGCGGCGGTGATTCTGGATCTGATGATGCCGGTGATGAGCGGGGAAATGACCGCACAGCTGCTGCAGCGGATCAATCCCGGAGTCAGGATCATCGCCTGCAGTGGTGTCGCCAAGGCGTCCGCCAGCGAGCAGCAGACCACATCGGGCATCAGCCAAGCGCTGTCCAAGCCTTTCACCACGTCTGAGATACTCAACACCCTGAACCGCGTGCTGAAGGCAAGCACAGCCGCGTAACCCCTGATCTCTGGCAGGACAACACTTCATCCGTGATGCCGTATGCGAAACTCCTTGGGCGTCATGCCGGTGCGTTTGCGGAACTGCTGGGTGAAGGCGCTTTGATCGCAGAAACCGTGATCGAGGGCGATCTGGATGATGGGCGTGGAGGATTTGGCCAGGGCCTCGGCGGCGGACTGAATGCGTGTGCGGAGGAGCAGCTCGTAGGGGCTGAGGCCGAGGGCGGCGCGGAGCTTGCGGTGGAGATGACGCTCTGAGACGCCGACCGCACGGGCCAGCTCTCCTGTGGTCATCGCCTCATGACAGTGCTGGTCGGCATACTGCAGGGCGGCGGTGACCTCGCGCACATCGTGGTGGCGCATGCGGTCCTCATTGCGCCGGGTGATGCCCATGACGCCGATGACTTTCCCGCGCTTGTCCCGCACGGGGAGCTTGGTGCAGAGAAACCAGTTCAGATTGCGCTGCTCATCATACCAGACTTCGAGTCGGTTGATGAGAGGTTTGCCGCTGCGGATGACTTTTTGATCGTCCTCGCGGTAGGCCTTGGCCACATCCGGCGGAAAGAACTTTTCGTCCATGGCGCCGACGAGCTCGCGCTCGCTACGGATGCCGAAGCGTTCAAACGTGGCGCTGTTGGCGGCGATGTGGCGCCCCTGGTCGTCCTTCATGAAAAAGAACACGCCGGGCATGTGCTCAAAGATGGCGCGCACCCCCTGAGGATCGGCGATCCGGGCGAAGAAATCGGCTTGGAGGCGCGGCAGCGGCATGGCCGGATTTTAACAAAGATTGGCAGCCTGTCACCAAACGAACGTGGGGCGGCGGGAGTATGTTATGGCGATATTTCAACCACCGTCCGTCATGAACCTCCGTATTCTCTCCTGCCTCCTCTTCGCCAGCGCCGCCGCGTTTGCGCAGACCAAGCCGACTTACACCTTTCCCATCAAGGCGCTGAGCCCTGAGGAGGAGCTGAAAACGATCGAGCTGCCGAATGGCTATTCATTGGAGCTGGTGCTGAGCGATCCGCTGATCAAGGAGCCGACGGCGATCGCCTTTGATGGCAATGGCAAAATGTATGTGGTGGAAATGCGCACGTACATGCAGGACATCGACGGCACGGACGAGCTGACGCCGAAGAGCCGCATCTCGCTGCATGAGTCCACCAAGGGCGACGGTGTGTATGACAAGCACAGCGTCTATATGGATAACATCCTGCTGCCGCGCATGGTGCTGCCGCTGGATGACCGCGTGCTGGTGGGGATCACGGACACAAACGACATCACCATGCACCGCGATGCGAATGGCGACGGCGTGGCGGATGAAAAATCGCTCTGGTATGTGGGCGGCCCGCGCGGCGGGAACATGGAGCATCAGCCGAGCGGACTGGTGTGGGGTCTGGACAACTGGATCTACACCACCTACAACGGCTACCGCCTGCGCTGGAACGGCGCGGAGGCTCCGCTCAAGGAGAACACCGCACCAAACGGCGGGCAGTGGGGGCTGGCGCAGGATGACTACGGCAAGATGTGGTGGAGCAATGCCGGTGGCGAGAAGGGCCTGTGGAACTACCAGGCACCGATCCTCTACGCCGCGATCAATGTGCCGCAGCAGAAGAGCGAGAAATACGACACCGTGTGGCCCATCGTGGCTCTGGGAGATTTTCAGGGAGGGCCGGGACGCTTTCACTCGCCGGAGGATCTGCGGCTGAACCACTTCACCGGCTGCGCGGGACAGACGATCTATCGTGGTGACCGGCTGCCAAAAGAGCTTTATGGCAATGCGTTTCTGCCTGAGCCGGTGGGCCGCCTGATCCGCCGCTCGATTGTGGAGATGAAAGATGGCATCACCACGGTGACAAATCCGTATGAGGCGGAGATGAGCGAGTTTATCCGCAGCAGCGACCCCAACTTCCGCCCGCTGAACATGACCACGGGGCCGGATGGCTGCCTCTACATCGTGGATGCGTATCGTGGCATCATTCAGGAGGGCAACTGGGTGCAGCCGGGCAGCTTCCTGCGCGGCGCCATCGAGCCCACCGGCATGCAGCACGTCATCGGCCACGGCCGCGTATGGCGTCTGGTACACAAGGATTTCAAGCCGGGCCCGCAGCCGAAGATGATCGGTGAAACGCCAGCGCAGCTGGTGGCGCACCTGACGCACCAGAACGGCTTCTGGCGCGACACCGCACAGCGCATGCTGGTGGTGAAGAACGACAAGTCCGTGGTGCCTGCGCTCATTGAGATGGCCGCGAAGCATGAGAACCACCTGGCCCGCCTGCATGCACTGTGGACGCTGGAAGGGCTGGACGCCGTGACGCCTGAAATCGTCCGCACCGCGATGAAGGATGAGCATCCGCAAATGCGTGCGAGCGGCATCCGCGTGGCGGAGAGCCTGCTGAAGAAGGGTGACACGGCGCTGGTCGCCGACATCAAGGCGATGCGCACCGACAAAGACCCGACCGTGGTGCTGCAGACGCTCTATACCAGCCGTCTTTTCAACTGGCCCAACTGGAAGCTGGAGGCGCAAACGGTGCTCATGACCTCGCCCAGCGTCGGTGTGAAAGAGATCGGCGCGCAGCTTCTGGTGGAGGCACCGAAGATCAGCGGCAGCTTCAGCAAGGACGAGAAGAAGCAGCTGGAGCGCGGGCAGGAGATCTTCCGCTCGCTCTGCTTTGCCTGCCACGGCTTTGACGGCGCAGGCATGCCCATCGCCGGACGTGAAGGCGCCACACTGGCCCCGCCGCTTGCAGGCTCCAAGACGGCGGTGCAGGGAGACGCCATCGTGCGCGTGATGATGAACGGCCTCACCGGCCCCATTAACGGCAAGACCTACGAGGCGCAGATGGTGCCCATGTCCAGCAACAACGACCAGTGGATTGCCGATGTGACGAGCTACATCCGCAAGGCCTTTGGCAACAACGGCAAGCTGGTGCAGAAGAAGGAAGTGGAAAAGCTGCGCAAGGAACTCTCCAAGCGCACCACCGCCTGGACCATCGAGGAACTGCAGGCGCTCTACCCGCAGCCGCTGAAAAATCGCACCGCCTGGAAGCTCACCGCCAGCCATGGCGAAAAGGAAGCTGGCAAAGCCATTGATGGAGACATCACCACGCGCTGGGACACTCACAAACCGCAGACGCCGGACATGTGGTTCCAGATCGAGCTGCCCGAAGCCACCGACATCTCCGGCCTCGTGCTCGACACCGGCAAATCTCACAACGACTACCCGCGCCAGTACAAGATTGAGCTCTCACTCAACGGCACTGAGTGGGAAAAGCCCGTGCTTCAGGGCAAAGGTGATGCCGGAGCCATCGAATACCTTTTCCCCAAGCCGACCAAGGCCAAGGCGATCCGCATCTCACAGACTGGCGAAGTGAAAGGGACTTACTGGTCCATTCATGAGCTGGAGGTGCTGGGAGTGGTCAAGTGAGGCTGCCCGCAGCGAGCATCACGGGCTGAAAAAGTGTCTGCCCGTGGTGCCTGCCGCAGTGGCGCAATCGACCTCCCAGTAGATGTCGTTCATGATTGCGGCAGAGGGGAGATAGGGGCTCGACCTTGCAAATTCAGCCGCAGCCCTGGCTTCAGCGAGAGCAGCCGCCTTGATGCGATTGAGGCTGTCTTGATCCACCACATTCTCGCTCATCAATTGTGCCGCCCATAGCTTATTGAGGCTTGCATAATAGAC
>DDFC01000026.1 GCA_002336895.1 Verrucomicrobiaceae bacterium UBA1938
TTGTTTCGCCACAGCATCTGCAACGCCGCACCGCAAACACCTCGGCGCGACTGCACAAACTTCAAGCACGGCCCACATAGACGCCGCCACGCGGCCACACCGGGGTTTAAAAACACCCGTATTGGTTCAACTCAATTCGGCCATCCAAGACGTGAACATGCCACGATGACTGCGGCTCTGAGGCCGGAGGCGGACGCCGACCGGGAAGATCATCTCGATCCCCACACCCGCAGCTTGCTTTGAATGATGCGTGAACATCGCGCAATGCAGAAGCACGTGGAATCGGATGATCCCGCTCCTACAGAATACTGCGCGTGGCATGAAATGATGGCACCCCAGACGCAGACCCGCTTTCCAACCGGGGTTTGGTGTCACTTGCGCTCCAAAAACAGCACGAAAATCAAGCGCCCATGCGTGCGCAGGGGCACCACCTTATTCCCTCAGCGCAGGCGGGCGGTGGCTGGGGATCTGGGCTTTGAAATCTCCGAGGCTGTTCCAGTGGGCGGGCTCGTTCAGGTCCACCTCGGCGATGGCCACGGTGCCAAAGTCCTCCGCCTTGGCCAGCACATCACCGTAGTGGTCAAAGATACCTGAGATCATCCACTGGTTTTTGCGCGCATCGGTGTAGGTGCTGCTGACGATGTACACGTGGTTCTCGCACGCACGTGCGGCGGCCAGCATTGGATTGCAGCCCCACACCGGCCACGCGATCACCTCCGCGCCTTTGATCGTCAAAGCTCGCGCCACTTCAGGGAAAAAGCCGTCGTAGCAGATCATCATGCCCAGCTTGCCAAAGCGGGTGTCAAACACCGGATACTCATGCCCGGGGGTGATGCCCGACTCGATCTCTCCACGCGGCAGCGTCACCTTGCGGTACTTGCCCACCATCTTGCCATCCGGGCCCAGCAGCGCGGCGGTGTTGTAGAGCGTCTTGCCATCGCGCTCCACCAGTCCGGCCACGATGTAGAGCTGGTGCTCTTTGGCCAGTTTGCCAAAGTATTCCGTGCTCGGCCCAGGCACTGTCTCGGCGCATTCCTCCATCTTCTTGTGCGTGCCGTAGTAGGTGAGAGTCTCTCCCAGCACGACGAGGTCTGCCTTCTGCTGCGCGGCCTGCGCGATCAGCGGCGCATACTGCGGCGGCTTGTCAGAGGGATTCGTGCCGTCCTTGGGCTGCAGATGCACCGTAGCCAGCCGGACCTTGCGCGGGGCAGGGGATGGCACGGCGGTCAGCGCCACATCGCTCCATTCCACACGCGCATTGGCGGCCCATTGCAGATACAGCTCGATCTTCGCCTGTCGTGCCTTTGCCGGCGCGCGCAGCGTGCTCTGGCAGTGGGTCCACTGGCCGGCCTCGCCCTCTGCCATCTGCGGGTACTCGGGCTCGGCACGTGGCACGGTGCCTTTGGCGTAGCCCTGCTTGGCGGGCTCCTCCCACGTCACCGGTTTTCCGTTCTCATCCTGCCAAAGGATGCGCGCATACACACTGCGGCGCGGCACCGGCATGGCGCTGGTTTTTTTCCACGCGCTGAACTCATAAAACTTCCCGCCTTCCACCGGCAGCGTGCGCGTCCAGCAGCCGATCCACTGCTCGCCAGCGCCCGTCTCCAGCACCAGCGCACCCTTGCCTTCGTGTCCGCCCTTGGTGCGCGCCTCGGCTGTCGGTTTCGCCTCATCACGCGGAGCCCACAGGGTCCATTCGTCAGACAGGGCTGCCTGAGAAGCCGTGGCCAGGAGGCAGAGAAGAAGCGAAATCGATTTCATGCCTCCTCAATACGTCCACGGAGACATCGGTCTTCATACCATCCGCACATACCGCTTTCCGGGCAGCGCGCGGATCAGGCGCTTCATCTCCAGCCGCATCAGGGTGGAGGAAACCGTCGCGGAGGTGAGGCCGGAGGCGGTGGTGATGTCGTTAATGTGCGCCTCGTCGGTGCTGATGGCTTTGTAGAGTATCTCTTCCTCCAGCGTCAGATTGGCTGCCGGGCGTGGCTGCTCGGTCTTGGGGGCCACGGGGGCGGTGGGAAAGAGCGTCTGCAGATCATCCAGCACATCTGCGCCGTCCATGATGAGCTTGGCACCCTGCTGAATGAGGCGGTTGCAGCCGGCGGAGGTGGGCTTGTCGATGGGGCCGGGCACGGCATACACGGTGCGGCCCTGCTCATTGGCCTGCTGCGCGGTGATGAGCGATCCGCTGCGCAGCGGCGCCTCCACCACGATGAGCCCGCAGCCCCATCCGGCCACGATGCGGTTGCGATAAGGAAAGGTCTGTTTGTCAGCGAGGCGGTCCACCGGATACTCGCTGATCACCGCGCCGTTTTGGGCGATGCGCTCCGCCAGCGCCATGTTTTCCGGCGGGTAGAGCTGGCCGATGCCGGAGCCGATGACCGCCACCGTGCGCCCCTTGGCAGCGAGAGCGGCTTCATGCGCAGCGGTGTCAATGCCGCGCGCCAGACCGCTGATCACCGTGTAGCCTGCATACGCGATCTGAAAGCTCAGCTTTTTCGTGGTGCTCAGCCCGTAGTGCGTGGCGTGGCGGCTGCCCACCACACCGAGGGCGTTGTGGTCGCGCTTGGTCAGCTCTCCCCACACGGTCAGCGCCAGCGGTGGGTTGTGAATGGTGCGCAGCAGCGGGGGGTACAGCTCGTCCTCCTGCGTCAGCAGCGTCAGCCCGCGTGTGCTGATCTTCTTCAGCTCGCCTGCAAGATCGACCTGCGCCTCCCAGCCGGCGATGTTTTCCGCCTGCGCCAGGCCAAAGCCCTCGATCTGCAAAAGGTCCGTGACCTTGGCGCTGAGAATGCGCTCCGGGCTGCCAAAGACCTGCAGCAGCTTGCGCACACGAACGGGCCCCACCTGCGGGAGCAGATTCAGCACAAGCCAGGCCTCGGTGCGCGTCATTCCACGAGGGGTGCGCCTTTAGGCGGCGGCAGCGGTGGCTTCGCCGTTTTTTGCAGCGGAGGCGGCGGATTCCGGCAGGGCCACATTGGTCTGGGATGAGCCTGCGCCGATCAGCTTGCGGAAGATCTTTTGCGGGAAGGACTGGCCGCGCTCCTCATTCTCCAGCTGGCTGAGAGCGGCGGACTTGGCCATCTCCCAGGCGGGGGCAAAGCCCGGTGCGCTGATGATCATCTGCTTCTCCGCACGGGCCAGGATCTCCAGCTCGCGCTGCAGCTTGTTGTCCGGGCGCTCGTTCAGGCGGGCGATCTGCATGCGCAGGTTTTCATTCTCCTGCTTCAGCGCCGCACGCTCCTTGTTGATGTCCTGCGTCTGCTTGGAGTCGAGGTCCAGCTTGTCGCTCAGCATGCCTTTGTAGCGCTTGAGTTCGCGCTTGGTCTTCCAGTGCCCCCAGAGGGACTGCACCAGGAAGATGCCGCAGAGCACGACGCCGTAGATGAAGGTGTTCTGGGGGGAGAGGAGGTCTTTAAACATGGCTGCTGAAAACTACTGCATGACCCGGCGTGTGCAACCGGGCAAAGTCGGGTGACATTGACATACGTCCATGGGGTAGGGATGGCTGTGGAAAGAATCTCATGTCAAGCTCACACCAAGGCTGGTGATGGCTCGTCAGGTGCGTTCAGAGTGCTGATTCTCAATGCTTGGAGCTGCTTTGGCTGGTGCGCTGAGGGTGTTTTGCCGATGCGATGTTGGCGGGATAGGATCTCACTTCGATTCCAGCATGCCTTCTGTGCAGCTCATTCTGTCGCCAAATATCGGTGGCATCTCGTGTGGGAGTGCGGCATGCGTGGCACTCTCTCAGCCAGTAGAAATCTTGCTTCAGCCCGTGCTCGTATGGCGCATCTTCCGGACACTACGCAAAATCAGCTTTCCGGGGGCGCACGGCTCAAGGCCCGGGTCCGCGAGTGCATTCTTCACATGCGAGTGCTGGGCCTCATGCGCGGGCTGCTGGCGTGGGTGCGTGCCAGATGGCTGGGGCAGTCGTTTGTGATACCGGTGCATGTCCCGGGAGTGAAGGATGCTGTGATGCTGCGCGCAGGCGGGTCTGACATTGAGGTCTTTAAAAAAATCTTCTTCGACCACGAGTACCGTCTCCCGTTTGATAAGCGTCCCGGCACGATCCTGGACCTCGGAGCCAATACGGGGCTGGCCGCGCTCTACTTCCACCTTCATTTTCCAGAGGCGCAGATCGTCGCCGTGGAGCCTGATCCGGACAATTTTGCCATGATGCAGCGCCATCTGGGCGGGCTGCCGGGCGTGGTGCTTGTCCAGGCCGCCGTATGGAGTCACGATGGCGAGATCATCCTCACGGATCCGGGTGTCGGCTCCTGGGGCTTGCGGGTGGAGGAGGAGCCACTGGCTGCGGGCTCAGCCTGTCGTCCTGTGCCGGCGGTCAGCATGATCACCCTGCTGGGGCATTTTCCCGGCGGCAGGGTGGATCTGCTGAAGATGGATGTGGAAGGCGCGGAGAAGGTAGTCTTTGCCTCCAGCACCGCCTGGATTCAAAACATCGATGCCATTGCCATCGAGCTGCACGACCGCTACAAACCCGGCTGCAGCCGGGCCTTCTTCACCGCCGTCCAAAGCCTGCCGTGTGAGCAGGTGATCGGCGAAAACTACTTTGTCTGGCGGCCTTCGGCGGACCGCTGAAGGCTGGCTAACTTTGATGCTCACTTCGCCGCATAGCCCTGCCAGAGCCACTCCAGAGCCTGGGGGAGGATCTGGGGGCGTGCGGGGCCGATGCCGTGACCGGCATTGAGGCAATAGACATATTGGTAGTGGTAGCCTTTGGCCTTCAAAACCTTGGCCATGCGGTGATTGGCTTCCACCCAGTCGTGCATGTTGTCGCGCATGACGTTGGGGTTGAGCAGGTCGCGATCTCCCACAGCCATCCAAATGCGCAGGGGCTTCACCGGGCTTTCAGGGATGAGTTTGTCGTGGAAGCCCCAGGCACCATCGGGTGTCTCGGGATTGAAGGGCCACTGCTGGTTCACGTAGGTGCCGGAGAAGGTGAGCACGCGGTGGTAGAGATCGGGGTGATACCAGGCCATGGCGAGCGCGGCGGAGCCACCGGAGCTGTTGCCCATGGTAGCGCGGCCTTCGGGATCTTTGGTGAGTTTGACGCTGTAGTTTTTCTCCACCAGCGGGAGCACTTCGTTTTCGATGAATTCAGCGTAGAGGCCGGACATTGTGTCGTATTCGCGGCCGCGCTCATGACCCTGGGCATCGCCACCGCCGCTGGAGATCATGATGGCGATCATGGCAGGCACGCGCTTCTGGGCGATGAGGTTGTCGAGGATGCGGGCCAGGTTCATGTCGGGCTTGCCCATGCCGGGGCCGTCATGGGTGACGATGAAGGGAGCCTCTGTGCCTGCGGTGTACTGGGCGGGCACATAGACGGTGACGGTGCGCTTGTAGTCGACGGGATGCGTTTCGACGATGAGGGTCTTGGGGTTCTTGGGATCGACGATCCCAAACACATCGCGCGCGATGCCGGGGTTGAAGAGCTTGCAGTCCTTGGAGTCGATCTGGAACTGCTGCACCTTGCCCTGTGGAACGTCGGGGACGACTTTGGTTTCGGGGGCAGGGAGGTAGTCGGGGCCGATCACGTAGTCACCATCGGTATTGACGGGTGGGACGGCTCCCGGCTTGCCATCCAGACGGGTGAATTTTGGGGCGCTGGGGGCATCGAGCGGGCGTGTAGGCGGCTGCGGGCGCTCAGGCTTTTTCATCTCGGCCACATCGACCACATCCAGCTGGATGAACTGGCCATTGTAGGGCTGCGGCGCGGGCGCGATGCCGGGCACGACGAGCTTGGAGAAATTGGTGATCATGTGGCCGTTCTGGCCGTCGCCGTGAAAGGACAGCGTGGCACCGCCGTCGATCTCCAGAGAGGCGGTGTAGTCGATGGTGAAGATGCGGTGACCCACCTTGTCATCACGATTGAAAAAGAAGTGGGAGGACGGGGAGGAGACGCTGAGCTGGTAGATGTTGTAGGTGGCGTTGTTGGGAGTGCCGCCGATGTAGAAGCGTTCGCCTTCCTGCTGCCCGTCTTTGTACATCATGGGCTCCACCACGCCGCGTACGCGGACGGTCACCTTGTAGCGTTTGCCGGGATCGCCGCCGAACTTCTTCACGTCGGTGAATTTATCATTCGTGGCCGGGTCGTTGGTCATGCGGGCGGAGATGCCGTCTGCTCCGGGCTTGGGATTCTCCGGCATGGGATCGCGGCAGGGAAACTCAAAGCGGTAGCCGTCGATGGCGGCGGCCACTTTTTTCAGGCTCTCGCCAGCAGCGGCAGACGTGGCGATGAGGACCGAGACGGAGAGACCGAGGAGATGGCGCAGGGAGAGCATGGTTGGGGTGGAGAGCAAAACGAGCCAGCCGCATGAAACAAGCAGGTTTGCCTGCTTCATGGGGCAGAAGGAACGGAGCTGGCCACAGAGGCTTTTCAGCGGCTTTGTGCCGGGATCACCAGCAGATGCCGTCATACTGCCACGGCAGGCTCTTGAGCTCCTCCCAGCCGTTCACGTCGATGACGGCGTGGTCTGCGCGTGCATCCGCACGCAGGGCGTCGATGGTGGCGCACTTTTGTGAGATGACGATGACGTCGCTGTTTTGCAGCACCTCGCCAGCGGTGGCTTTCATGAGCTGGGCCAGGTGAGGCATGCGCTGCTGGATCTGCTGCTCATTGGAGCCGATGAGGCGGGAGAGATTGATCTGGGGGTCGAAGATGCTCAGCGTGTGCCCGCGGCCGTAGAGGGTCTCCGCCGCAGCCACCAGGGGGCTGCCGCGCAGGTCGTCGGTGTCCGCCTTGAAGGCCAGACCGAGGAAGCCGATGCGGCGCTTCTGCTTGCCCTCGATGAGCTGCACAAAGAGCTGCTGGTGGGAGGCATTGGTGGAGAGGGTGTTTTCCAGCAGCGGCAGGCTGAGGCCCTGCTGGCGCACAAAGGCATGCAGGGCGGAGACGTCCTTGGGCAGGCAGGAGCCGCCAAAGGGCGCACCCGGGCGCATGTAGTAGCTGGAGATGTTCAGCTTCTTGTCCTCGCACACCACCTGCATCACGCGTTTGCCATCCTCGCCGAGCTGCTTGCACAGGCGGCCGATCTCATTGGCAAAGCCCACTTTGAGCGCATGGAAGTAGTTGCAGGAGTACTTGATCATCTCGGCCCCCTCCCAGCGCAGCAGCTCCGGTTTGCCCCCGAGCAGCCCGGCGATCTCTTCCGGCACCGTGGAGCAGCCGTCCTCATTGCCGATGACGGAGAGGGAGGGCTCGTCAAAGTCGCGCACGGCGGTGCCTTCGCGCAAAAATTCGGGGCAGTAGTAGATCTCCACGCGGCCAGCCTGGATGAGGCCAGCCAGCACCTCTCCCACGATGCTGCGGGTGCTGCCCGGAAGCATGGTGCTGCGGAAGATGATGACGTGCTTTTTGGTCAGTGAAGACAGCGCCTCGGCTAACTGGCGTGTTACGGAACGCACAAAGCTCAGGTCCAGGCTGCCGGAAGGCTGGGAGGGCGTGCCCACGCAGATGATGCTGGCATCTGACTGCGCCACAGCCTCCGCCACATCCTGGGTGGCGGTGATCCTGCCGCTGGTGCTGCCGTCTTTCAGCAGGGCGTCCAGCCCCGGCTCCACGATGGGGGAGATGCCCTGGTTAAAGGCCGCCACCTTGGCCGCATGCAGGTCCACGCCGATGATGCGGTGCCCTTTTTTCGCCAGACAGGCGGCGGTGACAGCACCGACGTAACCAAGACCAAAGACGGAGATGTTCATGCGTATGCGACAGAGGGAATAAAGATGCCGGGTGTGTTATTGGACTGTCCCAGTTCCTTGTAAACCAGCAGACGATGTTTTTTTTGTGTCAGGAGAAGCCAAAATTGCGGAGGTGGGCGCAGCGGGCGGCAGGTTCTGCGTTTTCGGGATCAGGCGCAGCTGATGGATCTGCAGCCGGGCATGATCTGGGTGGGCTGCGAGAAACACCACCAGCTGGTGCACCTGTGGCGTAGCTGCCCCCTTGGGCCACAGCACCTGGATCTGAGAGGTGCCGGGCTGCATCCAGCCTCCAGCGCGCAGTCGGTTGGCGGGGCCGTCATCCAGATCCACGCGCACGCCTATTTCCACGGCGGCGGCGGCCTGCAGGGTTCCAGAGATTTCCAGGCCGGAGTAGCTGCTCCAGTCGCGCTCCAGGGCATCCAGGTGAATGCTGGCGGGGTGTGTGGCATCTCGCTCCAGAACGAGTGGCGCCGGCCCTTGGGGAGGGTGCAGGGTGTCGATGAGCCACAGCGGGTGCAGGTGCGGGCGGGATTCATCCAGCAGCACAGGCAGCTGGCGGGTGGCCTCGGCTTGGATCAGAGCCATTTGCCCCCACCAGAGCAGGGGTGGCCCCAGCATGAATGCCAGCCCGAGCAGGCGCATCAGCACACGCGGCGTGGTGCTGCTCCACACCAGCCCGCCGAGAATGCCGGCCATGCCCCACAGAAAGTCCTCCAGGCTGGCGGTGCGGCCAAACCATGGCTGCACCCCCTCCACCACAGCCGCCATGAGCAGGGCTGCCGTGGCGGCCAGGGCCATGCGCGGGAGGGATGGCCAAGGCCGCCGCAGCAGGGAGGCAAAAAGCAGCAGGCAAAGGCCCATGAGCGGGGCATGCGCTCGGTTGGTCAGCTCACCACGCCAGCCTGCAGACCATCCATGCGGCAGCGGCAGCATAAATAGAACCAATGCCATTCCTAACATGGCCAGGCAGATGAGGGTGTGGCGGCAGGAGTGCTTCAAGTGGATGGCGCTTTGCAGCTTTTTTTGCCAGCATAGCGCATTCCGGCAGGCATGCGAGCAGGGCGGCATGTCAGTCAGCGCTCCTGGCCAGCTGCGCCCGCCTGTTTGCTGCTGCCGCAGTTGCAGAGAGGTCTGATCCGGATGTAGCATCAGGTATGACATTGATTTTAAAGACGCTGCTGCATTTCTTACATCCCCTCTCCCTCGTCTGGCTCGTGCTTGGCGCCTGGTTGCTGCGCATGATCATCAGGCGGCGTTCTGCCGGCCTGTGGTTTCCTGGTGCGGCCTGGCTGCTGCTTTCCCTCGTCACCTGCACCCCTTTTTCCTCATGGCTCATCGCCGGACTCGAAAATCAAGTCACCAGCGTCAAGGTGGCGGAGCTGCCCCAGGCCGAGGCCATCGTGTGCCTGGGGGGCGGCTTCGTGCCCTCGCTCGTGGAACCTGCGGGCTTTCAACTGCAGTCGGGAGCCGACAGGCTGACCACCGCCTTGACCCTGGCCGTCAAGGGCAAGGCGCCCCTGCTGATCCTAGGCGGGGGAGGCTACCCGCATCAGGGGCGCGTTTTTTCCGAAGCTGATGCGGTGGCCGACTACCTGCGCTCCCACTTGAGCCTCAAGACCGAACTGCTCAGCATGGGAGTCTGCGATGATACTCATGATGAAGCCGTCAAGGTGGCCGCTCTGGCCAGGGAGCGCGGACTGGACCTGCTGCTTCTCGTCACCAGCGCCAATCACATGCCGCGCACCCTGGCTGCTTTTCGGAAAGCCGGGATCAATGTCATTCCCGTGCCGTGCAATTACATCGGCAGCATGAATCACCTTGGAGAGCAGCGCTGGCTGCATCTTCCCAGCGTGCGGGGGCTGGATGTATTCGGCGCCTGGCTTCACGAGACGGTCGGCTCCTGGGTATACTATGTTCGTGGCTGGATCTGAGTCCTGGAAAAGTGCACACGGGTGCCTCGCCCTGAACTCAGGTGTCTCATGCTCTGACGCCCGCCTGCATGGTCAGGGGAGAGATGTGCGATGCCAAAAGGCCGCCTTTCTCCGTCTTGCCGCCTGGGCTGCAACAATGCCAGTTGAAAAGTCAGAACTTATCCTATAATGAAAGTCTTCACCGAGTCATGAAAACCAATTTCTTGAAAGCCCTGCTGGTCCTGCTGCTGATTGGGGATCGGGCGAGTGCGACGCAGATAACCAACGCAGGGCCGAGCCTGAGTGTGATCCAGGGTGACAAGGCCACGTTCAGCGCGCAGTTTTTTGATGCGGACGGCAACTCGGGGGTGACATTGCGAGCGCTGCATGTGGCCAGCGGGCAGGCGATCGGGCAGTTTGCGAGGGACGACAGCAGCGGTGATTTGCAATGGAGCTGTGACACCAGTCCGCTGCCTGCGGGGAGCAATGCGGTGCAGTTGATAGCGACTGATGGAGCGGGAGCGAGCACGGTGGTGTCGTTTTCGTTGAACGTGACGGCGGCGAGTCCGGTGCAGCAGTGGAGGCAGACGTATTTTGGGAGCAGCCAGGACGGAGGAAACGCGGTGAACACGGCGGATCCTGACGGGGACGGGCTGAGCAACTATGCGGAGTTTGCGTTTGGGACCAATCCTGTGAAGGGAGGGGGAGACATAGGCAGCAAGGTGCAGCTGGACGGGCCGAGCGGGAAGATGCGCGCGATATTTCGGCGTCGCAGCGACTACCTGAGCACGGGGGTGGCGTATGTGTATGAGTTCAGCAGCGATCTGCAGGAGTGGGAGGCCGTGGCCATCCCGCCGCAGGTGATCAGTGATGACGGGGTGATGCAAAATCTCAGCGTGGAGTTCCCCGTGCTGTCCAACGGCCAGTCCAGCAGGTTTTTCCGCACCCGCCTCCCTTGAGTGCGGCGGGGCAGGGAATATCTTTAACCCTGTGATGGACGGGGTGCCAGTTTTGGCATGAATGCCCGGCTGCTGGGGATGGCTGTATTGCTTTATCCGTGTCGAATTTCAGCCGCTTTTATAGGCGTTACCTTTTATGTATTATTCATAATTAAAGATAAGGCAGACCCTGGAAAAGCATGGTGCCAAGACGACGTAAAACTGGCTGTGGAAGGTTGGCATTCAGTCTTTTTTGCGAATATACTGCCAATCCTGAGGTTACAGCTTTTTCCCTTGATAACAGAGGGTTGCCTCGCTAGGTGGGTCGGTTTAGTTCTCTTGATTGCTGAAGCATTGGGAAGGTATAAATAGGCGTTCGGCTGTTCTTTTTGCTCATGATCCCCATCATTTCACAAGCTTTATTCAGTTCGCGCCCTTCCCGACGCGTTCGCTTTTGTGTCAGATTTTGGCGGAAAGTGGCTGATTTTGTGGCAAATGGCACCCCTATTGCGCTAATTTTGACTAGGTTGAGCTTGATTCTCAGACAAATACTTCTCCGCGTATTCTGCGTGGCGAGTCGATGTGTCTTATGACGAACATCCCTTTTTTTGACTTCATCACTAAAGCTACGTTTAGCATCCGGGCCTTCAACCGGCGTGGTGATCTTGCGTCGCGCGAAAGAAGCGGGGGGGCGTGGCTCGCCGGTCCTCCTCTCCGCTCGCACAAACTGGCTGCGGCATCTTCAGCTCACGGCTTCTCAACCACTTTTGTTCACACTTCACTCGACTCTGTTCCCGGACGCTAGTCCCGCCTGACTCCCATGAAAAGCATCCTTACTCTGACCCGCGCCTTTGCTGCCATTTTGACGGCAGTGCTGTTCAGCCGCGGTACCCTGCAAGCTGCTGTCCTTACCTGGGACACTGTCAGCGGGGATGGTGGCGTCATTACAGGTGGCTCGGGCGCCTGGATTGACGCCAGTGGCAACTGGAACAACGGTTCTACGGATGTGCTCTGGAACAACGGCACGCCTGACAGCGCCATCTTCGGCGGGCTGGCTGGCACGATCACTCTGGGCGGTGGCATCACCGTCGGGAACATGACTTTCAACGCCGGCACGGGAAATTACACGATCAATGGCTCCGGTAATGTGCTCACCCTCTCCAGTTCACTCATCACAGTCAACACGGATGCCACCATCGCTGCCATCCTCGGCGGTTCGACCGGCCTCACTGTGGCAGGCACGAACAAGCTGGTGCTTACCGCCGCCAGCACATTCACCGGTGATTTGAATATCAATTCGGGCACCCTCGAAATTTCCGGCGCAGGATCTGTCCTCCAGGACAACAATGCCTCCACAGTCACTGTGGCATCAGGGGCCACGGCCCTGCTGAGCGGCAGCGCCAACAACGCCCTTGGCTGGGGCGGCAGCGGGATTTCGGGCTCCTATGAACAATGGGTGGTGGCCGGAACCATCAACAACACCGGGGGTGCTGCTCAGACGATTCCCTTTGGCGGTGTCACTCTGAACGGGGGCACTCTTACCAGCAGCTCCGGCAATGCCACTTACGGCTCTTATCATGTGAATGCCAGCAGTGGTGTTATCACGGCCAATGGCGCGGGAAACACGATCAGTGCCGTCGATGTTGGCATTGGCAATACCACGGCCACGATATCCACGCCGCTTGCAGGTGACACACTCACGACATCGAGTGTTTTCAGGGACATCGGCGGCGTCGGGGCTCTGACAAAGACCGGCGCTGGAACCATGATCATGACTGGTGCCAGCACCTACACCGGAGCCACAACTATCAGCGGTGGTGCTTTGCAGGTGGATGGCTCGCTGGCCTCCGGCAGCACCGTGGGTGTGGGAACGGCGGGTGCCCTGACGGGTTCGGGAACGGTCAGCGGCAACGTCACCCTCACAGGCAGCGGCGTTATCAACAAGAGCGGTGGCAGCATCGGCGGCACCTTGGGCGTCACTGGCGGCAACTGGAACGGCACGGGCAGCGTGACCGGTCTGGTGACCTCCAGCAGCGGAACCTTCACCATCGGCAGCGGAGCCAACCTGACGGCCAATGGCAACCTGAACGTGACCGGCGGCACTCTTGCCAGCGGCAGCGGCACGAGCACGATCACCGGCAGTGTGAACTACACCAGCGCCAGCAGCAGCACCTTCGGCGGTATCATCGCAGGCAGCGGCAAGACGGTGACGATGAACAATGCCTCGGGCAGTCTGACCCTGAGCGGTACCAATACCTACACCGGCGGCACGAATGTCACTGCGGGGACCATCGTCCTGGCAAACCAAAACGGTTTTGGCACTGGAACTGTTACGCTGGCCGGCGGAGTGAATTTCAGCACGACGGGTTTTGAAGGTAACAATGTCGCCGGTGCTCTTCCCAATTCCTTCGTCCTCAGCGGCGGCATGGTGAATGTGGACGTCAGCTTCTCCGGCCACAACGACATCTGGATCAACACAGCAGTCTCTGGAACCGGTGGTTTCTCGGTGACTTCCGGTGGTGGCATCATGCGCTCGCCAGGACTCATGCTCTCCGGTGCCAAGACCTTCCAGGGAGGCGTGACAATAGGTGACAATGCTCGCGTGACGATCGACAACAACACCTCGCTCGGGACGGGTGGCTTGCGGGCGAACGGAGGCACTGACACGCTTCGTGTGGCTGGAAACGTATCCAACGTGGCGAATAACGCCGTGGTGGCCAGCGGTGCCACCTTGAGTGTCGAGGTGGACAGTGGCGTCAGTGCTGTCCTTTCCGGCGTGATCTCTTCCGAGGGGGGCGGTGGTGGCCTGACAAAGAACAGTGCAGGAATACTGAGCCTGAGCGGTGCCAACACCTACACTGGCAACACGATCATCAGCGCAGGCACACTGCAGATCGGCGCTGGCGGCACGACGGGTTCTCTTTCCACCAGCAGTGCCATCACCAACAACGCCACTTTGGAGTTTAATCGCACCAACACACTGACCCAAGGCACGGATTTTGCCAGTGTCATTAGTGGCAGTGGTGCGGTGTCCCAAGTGGGCAGCGGCACGACCGTCCTCTCCGGAGCGAACACCTACACTGGCGCGACATCCATCACCGCAGGTACCCTGCAAGTGAACGGATCGCTCGCTGCCAGCAGCACGGTGGGCGTGGGCACCGCAGGCACCTTGGCGGGCTCGGGGACGATCAATGGCAATGCGACGCTCACTGGCAGTGGGATCATCAATCTGAGCGGCGGCACGATTGCTGGCACCTTGGGCGTCACTGGCGGCAACTGGAACGGTTCTGGGAGCGTGACGGGTCCGGTGACCTCCAGCAGCGGAACCTTCACCATCGGCAGCGGTGCCAACCTGACGGCCAATGGCAACCTGAACGTGACGGGCGGCACTCTTGCCAGCGGCAGCGGCACGAGCACGATCACCGGCAGTGTGAACTACACCAGCGCCAGCAGCAGCACCTTCGGCGGCGTGATCGCAGGCAGCGGCAAGACCGTGACGATGAACAACGCGGCCTCGACTCTGACCTTGAGCGGAGCCAGCACCTACACCGGCACGACGACAGTGAGTGCGGGGGTGGTGAACATTCAAAACGCAACAGCCCTGGGCACTGTGGCCGGTGGTACGAGTGTGAGTTCAGGTGCTGCCTTGCAGATCCAGGGCGGCATTGTCGTGGGAGCCGAGGCCTTGACCTTGAACGGCACGGGGGTGAGCAATGACGGCGCACTGCGCACCATCAGCGGCACCAACACCTACGGCGGTCTGGTCACGCTGGGCAGCTCCACACGCATCAACTCCGATGCTGGCAGCACTTTGTATCTGACCAACACGGGCACGATCACCGGCTCTGGGTTTGACCTCACAGCGGGTGGCGGAGGCAACACCACCATCGCCGGGATCATCGGCACCGGCACAGGTGCCGTGACCAAGGACGGCGCTGGCGATCTTTATCTGACGGGTGCCAACACCTACACCGGTACCACGACTATCAGTGGCGGCAGGCTGGTCATCGGCAGCGGCAACACGACGGGTTCGTTGTCCACCAGCAGCGCCATCGTCAACAACGCCACCCTGGCCTTCTGGCGCAGCAACACGCTGACCCAGGGCACGGACTTTGCCAGTGTGATCAGCGGCAGTGGTGCGGTGAGCCAGTCAGGCGTCGGCACGACGATCCTGAACGGTGCCAACACTTACACAGGAGCAACGACTGTGAGCACGGGCGTGCTGAACATCCAGAACGCTGCAGCCCTGGGCACCACGGCTGCGGGAACCACCGTGCTGTCGGGAACGGCCTTGCAGATCCAGGGCGGCATCGTCGTGGGAGCCGAGGCCTTGACCTTGAACGGCACGGGGGTGAGCAATGACGGCGCACTGCGCACCATCAGCGGCACCAACACCTACGGCGGTCTGGTCACGCTGGGCAGCTCCACACGCATTAACTCCGATGCTGGCAGCACGCTGTATCTGACCAACACGGGCACGATCACCGGCTCTGGGTTTGGCCTCACAGCGGGTGGCGCAGGCAACACCACCATCGCCGGCATCATCGGCACTGGCACAGGAACCCTGACCAAAGACGGTGCTGGCGATCTCTATCTGACGGGTGCCAACACCTACACCGGTACCACGACTATCAGTGGCGGCAGGCTGGTCATCGGCAGCGGCAGCACGACGGGTTCGTTGTCCACCAGCAGCGCCATTGTCAACAACGCCACCCTTGCCTTCTGGCGCAGCAACACGCTGACCCAGGGCACGGACTTTGCCAGTGTGATCAGCGGCAGTGGTGCGGTGAGTCAGACAGGCGTCGGCACGACGATCCTCAACGGTGCCAACACCTACACAGGAGCAACGACTGTGAGCACCGGCGTGCTGAACATCCAGAATGCCACTGCGCTGGGCAGCACGGCTGCGGGCACCACCGTGCTGTCAGGAACGGCCCTGCAGATCCAGGGCGGCATCACCGTGGGGGCCGAGGCCTTGACCTTGAACGGCACGGGGGTGAGCAATGACGGCGCACTGCGCAACATCAGCGGCACCAACACCTACGGCGGTCTGGTCACGCTGGGCAGCTCCACACGCATCAACTCCGATGCTGGCAGCACGTTGTATCTGACCAACACCGGCACGATCACCGGATCAGGTTTTGACCTCACAGCGGGTGGCGCAGGCAACACCACCATCGCCGGCATCATCGGCACTGGCACGGGTGCCGTGACCAAGGACGGCGCTGGCGATCTTTATCTGACGGGTGCCAACACCTACACCGGCACGACTACCATCAGCGGCGGCAGGCTGGTCATCGGCAGCGGCAGCACGACGGGTTCGTTGTCCACCAGCAGCGCCATTGTCAACAACGCCACTCTTGCCTTCTGGCGCAGCAACACGCTGACCCAGGGCTCGGACTTTGCCAGTGTGATCAGCGGCAGCGGCGCAGTGAGTCAGTCAGGCGTCGGCACGACGATCCTCAACGGTGCCAACACCTACACAGGAGCAACGACTGTGAGCACCGGCGTGCTGAACATCCAGAATGCCACTGCGCTGGGCAGCACGGCTGCGGGCACCACCGTGCTGTCGGGAACGGCCCTGCAGATCCAGGGCGGCATCACCGTGGGGGCCGAGGCCTTGACCTTGAACGGCACGGGGGTGAGCAATGACGGCGCACTGCGCAACATCAGCGGCACCAACACCTACGGCGGTCTGGTCACGCTGGGCAGCTCCACACGCATCAACTCCGATGCTGGCGCGCTCACTCTCAGCAACACCGGAACGATCACCGGCTCCGGACTGGCGCTGACCGTCGGCGGAGCGGGGAACACGACGATCAACAGCATCATCGGCACCGGCACAGGCACGCTGACCAAGGACGGTGCAGGAACCCTGACACTCACCGCCGCCAGCACCTACACCGGAGCGACGACTGTCACGGCCGGCAGCTTGCAGGTCGATGGCTCCCTGGCCTCCGGCAGTACTGTTGGAGTGGGCACCGCAGGCACGCTGAGTGGATCTGGCACCATCAATGGCAACACCACGCTTACGGGCAGCGGCATCATCAACCTGAGCAGCGGCACAATCGGCGGCACCTTGGGAGTGACGGGTGGCAGCTGGAACGGCACGGGCAGCGTGACCGGTCTGGTGACCTCCAGCAGCGGAACCTTCACCATCGGCAGCGGAGCCAACCTGACGGCCAACGGCAACCTCAACGTGACCGGCGGCACCCTTGCCAGCGGCAGCGGCACGAGCACGATCACCGGCAGTGTGAACTACACCAGCGCCAGCAGCAGCACCTTTGGTGGCGTGATCGCGGGCAGCGGCAAGACGGTGACGATGAACAACGCGGCATCAACGCTGACCCTCGGCGGCACCAACACGTACACGGGCACGACGACGGTGAGCGCGGGGATCTTGTCGGTCACGGGAGACATCAACAACTCGGCGACGATAGCAGTCTCTGGCGGGCAGCTCACCACCAGCGGAGCTGACAAGCTGGCAAACGCAGCCGCAGTGACGGTGTCTGGGGGGACGCTGACGGTGGGGGGATCGGACACGATTGGCACGCTCACGATGAGCAGCGGCACGATTGGCGGCACAGCGACATTGACGGCAACGACCTACGACCTTAGCGGTGGCACGGTGAATGGCAATCTGGGCACGGGCACGCTTAACAGCTCCGGCACGGTCGCCCTCAACGGCACCGCAGCGGCGACAGCGGTCAACGTCACCGCGGGCACGCTGACCCTCGGAGCTTCGAACCTCCTTGCCGATGGTGGGACGGTGACTGTCTCCGGCGGCGCTCTGGCTCTTGGAACCAGCAGCGACACGGTAAGCGTTTTCAACATGAGCAGCGGCTCGCTTACCGGCAGTGGCACACTCACTGCGACGACGTATGGATTGAGCGGAGGTACGGTGGGGGCCAACCTGGGCGCGGGAACGATCAACAGCTCTGGTACGGTCGCTCTCAACGGCACTGCAGCGGCGACAGCAGTCAACGTCACGGCAGGCACGCTGACCCTGGGAGCCAGCAGCGCGGTCAACAGCGCCACCACCGTGGGAGTCAGTGGTGGCAGTCTGGTTCTTGGAGCGTCGAACCAGATCGGCAACAGCGCCACGGTAACGGTATCCGGCGGCACTTTGGCTATGGGGGCCAACAGTGACACGGTGGCTGCGGTCGCATTGACCTCTGGCAGCATCACCAGCAGCAGCGGCGTGCTGACCAGCACCGCAGCTTTCGACATGCAGTCTGGCACGGTGAGCGCCATTTTGGGAGGCACCGCCGGCCTGACCAAGACGACAGCGGGTTCCGTCACTCTGAGTGGTGTGAACACCTACACGGGGGCCACGACCATCAGCGCAGGCACGCTGAGCGTGGGCAGCATCGGCAATGGTGGTGTGGCCGGAAACCTGGGCCAGGCCAGCAACGCCGCCTCCAACCTCGTCTTTGACGGCGGCACCCTGCAATACACCGGCAGCACCGCCACTTCCGACCGGGCCTTCACGATCAATGCCGGCAAGACGGCCACGATTGACACTGCGAATGGACTGACCTTGGCCGGTGCCACGGGGGCCGCAACAACCGGAGCCCTGACCAAGACCGGAGCAGGCACTCTGACTCTCACCGGTGCCAGCACCTACAGCGGAACGACCACCATCAGCGCCGGGACGCTTGCTTTGAGCGGATCGGGAGCTCTTTCGGACAGCTCTGCGGTAAATGTCACCGGAGCGAGTGCTGTGTTTAATATTTCAGGGATCACGGCCTCGGGCGAGACGGTGGGTTCTTTGGCCGGGGTGGCTGGTTCATCGGTCGTTCTTGGTGGCAAGACCCTCACGGCTGGAGGGGATGGGACGTCCACTGCTTTCGACGGGGTGATCAGCGGCTCAGGCGGCAGTTTCACCAAAACGGGAGCTGGTACATTGACGCTGAGCGGCACTTCTGCCAACACCTACACGGGCACCACGACAGTGAGTGATGGTGTATTGCTGCTGAACAGAACGGGTGCCGCCGCCGAGAATGTGATCGCGGCAGGCGGCAGCGTCGTCATCAACACGGGCGGCACCTTGCGGCTGGGGACACAGACACAGATCAATGATGAGATAGTCAGTTTCAGCATCAACGGCGGCACCTTCGATCTGCAGGGTTTCGTCGAAGGGATGACTCCTCAGGTTTCGATGACAAATGGCTCCATCACCGGAGGTGCCTCGGGCTTCCTCCTTGCTCGTGGAGGCTACGCAGGCAGCGGCACCAACACGGTGTCAAAGTCGCTGTCCGTGCGTGCGGCTGATGCCAGCAGCGGAGTGTTCAGCATCTCAGGCGGGACGACCACGGTCAGCGGAGTCATTCAGACGGACGTGGGCGGGGCCGCAGGCATCTCAAAGACCGGAGCCGGGACGCTGGTGCTCTCGGGGGCAAATACCTTTGCAGGAAATGTGACGGTGGGTGCCGGCATCCTCAATATCCAGAACGCCACGGGTCTGGGCACCACGGCGGCGGGTACCTCCGTCAGCAATGGCGCCACCTTGCAGCTGCAGGGTGGGATCACGGTGGGCGCTGAAGCTCTGACTTTGAATGGCGGCGCAGCCAGCGGCCAGACCGGCGCCTTGGTCAACGTCAGCGGCAGCAATACTTATGGGGGTGCGATCACCGTGGCGTCCAGCAGCTCCATTTCTGCAGCGAGCGGCTCCACGCTCACACTCACCGGCGGCGTCATCAAAAATGGCACCGTCGCGACTTTCAACGGTGGCGGCACGATCAATGTGAACACAACGGCCATCAGTGGCTCCTCGGCCAATTCGGACCTTGTCATTGATGGAACGACGGTGAACCTGAACGTGGCCAACACCTACAACGGCCCGACATTCATCCGCAACAGCGGCACGCTCAACGCGAATGTGACCAATGCCCTGCCGACGGCCAACGGCCGCACCGCAGTGACCTTTGACGGCACGGGCACCTCGGTGCTGGCGCTGGGGGCCGACCAGTCGGTGGCGTCTCTGACATCGGCAGGAAGTGCCACGGTGACCCTGAATGCCAACACGCTGACCATCGGCGGAAGCTCCGGCAGCACAACGTTTGCAGGGGCCATCGGCGGCACGGGCGGATTGACCAAGGACGGCGCAAGCACGCAAATCCTCAGCGCCAACAATGGTTATACGGGGGCTACAACGATCAGCGCCGGTAATCTGACGCTGCAGGGAACCTATGCCTCCAGCGGCTTTGCCATCTCTTCGGGAGCTACGCTTGAATTCAATTCCGGTTCATCTTTGGATTATGGAACGACCACCTTCTCCGGAGCTGGAAAGCTTCTGAAGACCGGGACAGGTGAACTCAGGTGGGGAGGTAATGCTGCTACCTTCGCGCTGACTTCGGGGGCTCTTATCGACATCCAGGGCGGTTTGATGGTTGGGGGGAACTTTGCCAACGAAGTTTGGACGAACAACAAGTCGGATTTGAACATCGCCAGCGGAGCCTTCTTTGCGGGTGTGGAAGCCAATGTCAGAGTCAATGCGCTGACTGGTGGCGGCACTCTTTCCACCGGTTACAGCGGCAGCGGCTACACGAGTTTGACGGTCGGGGTTGACAATGGAGGCGGCACTTTCTCAGGGAGCATTACTGATGGGGTCGCCAGTTTGGGTGGTTATTCTGATTTCGGGGGCGCTGTCGCCACCGGCAACCTGACCAAGGCTGGCACGGGAACCCAGGTGCTTTCTGGTGCAAACACCTATTCCGGCACCACCACGGTGAGCGCGGGCATTCTCAACATTCAAAACGCCACGGGTCTCGGCACCACGGCGGCTGGTACATCCGTCACCAATGGCGCGACGCTGCAGCTGCAAGGCGGCATCACGGTGGGGGCGGAGGCGCTGACTCTGAATGGCGGCGCGGCCAGCGGCCAGACCGGCGCTTTGGTCAACGTCAGCGGCACCAACACCTATGGCGGCGCTATCACCGTGGCGTCCAGCAGCTCCATCTCAGCAGCCAGCGGCTCGGTGCTCAACCTGACGGGTGGCGTCATCAAAAATGGCACCGTCGCGACTTTCAACGGTGGTGGCACGATCAATGTGGGCACGGTGGGCATCAGCGGCGCCTCGGCCAATTCGGACCTGGTCATTGATGGAACGACGGTGAACCTGAACGTGGCCAACACCTACAACGGCCCGACATTCATCCGCAACAGCGCCACGCTCAACGCGAACGTGACCAATGCGCTGCCGACGGCCAACGGCCGCACGGCTGTGACCTTTGATGGCACGGGAACTTCGGTGCTTACCCTTGGCGCTGCTCAATCCGTGGCCTCGCTGACGGCTGCAAGTGCCGCGACCATCACCTTGAATGCAAACACCCTCACTGTGGGAGATGCTTCCAGCAACACGACCTTCGCGGGCGCGATTGGCGGCACGGGCGGATTGACCAAGGACGGAGCCAGCACGCAGGTGCTCAGTGGCAGCAATGGCTACAGCGGCACGACGACGGTGAGCGCGGGGACTTTGTCGATCACGGGTGACATCAACAGCTCGGCGACGATCGCAGTCAGTGGTGGCTCGCTCACCACCAGCGGAGCTGACAAGCTGGCAAACGCAGCCGCAGTGACGGTGTCTGGCGGGACGCTGACGGTGGGTGGATCGGACACGATTGGCACGCTCACGATGAGCAGCGGCACGATTGGCGGCACAGCGACACTGACAGCAACGACCTACGGCCTGAGCGGTGGCACGGTGAATGGCAATCTGGGCACGGGCACGATCAACAGCTCCGGCACAGTGGCCCTCAATGGCACCGCGGCGGCGGGGACGGTGAATGTCACCGCAGGCACGCTGACCCTGGGAGCCAGCAGCGCGATCAACAGCGCGACGGCGGTGAGCATCAGCGGCGGCAGCCTGGCTTTGGGAGCCTCCAACCAGATCGGCAACAGCGCTACGGTGACGGTGTCCGGCGGCACCTTGGCGCTGGGCAGCAACAATGACACGGTGAGTGTTTACAACATGAGCAGCGGCTCGATCACCGGCAGTGGCACGCTGACAGCCACGACCTACGGGCTGAGCGGTGGCACGGTCACGGCAAATCTGGGCACGGGCACGATCAACAGCTCCGGCACGGTGGCCCTCAATGGCACCGCGGCGGCGGGGACGGTGAATGTCACCGCAGGCACGCTGACCCTGGGAGCCAGCAGCGCGATCAACAGCGCGACGGCGGTGAACATCAGCGGCGGCAGCCTGGCTTTGGGAGCCTCCGACCAGATCGGCAACAGCGCTTCGGTGACGGTGTCCGGCGGGTCTCTCGCCATGGGAACCAACAGCGACACGGTTTCGGCCGTGCAAGTGTCTGGCGGCAACATCACCGGAACCTCAGGTGTTCTCACCAGCACGAGCACCTATGACATGCGCTCAGGCAGCGTGAGTGCGGTCCTCGGCGGTACCGTTGGCCTGACGAAATCGACGGGCGGCACGGTGAATCTGACCAACTCCAATACCTACACGGGAACCACGACTGTAAATGCAGGCACTCTGTCCTTGAGCGGTTCTGGACGGATTTCTGACAGCTCCTCCCTCGTTGTTACGGGTGGTACTTTTGCCATCGGCTCAGTGAGCGATACCGTTGCTGGTGTGCAGCTGACTGGCGGCAGCATTACAGGCTCGAGCGGCGTTCTGACCAGCAGCAGCACCTATGACATGCAGTCCGGCAGTGTGAGCGCCATCCTGGGCGGCAGCGTGGGGCTGAACAAAACGACGTCTGGCACGGTGACCCTGAGCGGCAGCAACACTTACACAGGCGCCACTTCGCTGACGAGCGGAAACCTTGTGGTCAATGGCAGCATCGCCAGCAGCAGTTTGACCACGATTGACGGAGGCACCTTGATGGGGACGGGCGCAGTGGGTGCCATCCAGCTCAACAGCGGCGGTGCCATCAATCCCGGCGGAGCCTCCTCTGCGGGGGCGCTGAGCACAGGAAATATTTCCATCGTGGATGGTCAGCTCCACTTCAACATTGGCGGCACCGGCAGCTACGACCAGATCAACACCGCAGGAACCATCAATCTCGCCGCAGGGGGCGCCGGCGCCAAGCTGGTGCTGGATGCCATCAGCGGCTACACCGCCACTCTGAACAATGCATTCACCCTCGTCAGCAACGATCTGACGGATGCCATCACGGGCACGTTTGCCAAAGGCACCTTTGGCGGCACAAAGGTGATCACGCTCAGCGGGGTGGACTATGTGGAAAACGTGCTTGGCTCAAACTACTACGGCCGCATCAACTACTCCGGAAGCTCCACCGCGCCGGGCACGCTGGCCACTGCCGGCAACGACATCATCCTCAAGATCGTGACTCCGGAGATCACCATCACTGAATCCGGCAATAACCAGACGGATGGCGGAACTTACAACTTTGGTGATGTGGACAAGCTGGTGCCCGCAGTGCCGCTGACGAAGACCTTCACGATCAAGAACGACGGTGAGGTGGATCTGATGGGGATCGTGGTTCACGCGCCCACTGGCGCTGCCGCGTCTGACTACACGCTGGATCTGACGGGAACCGCCTCCACGCTCATCCCCGGAGACAGCACAACGTTTACCATCACGTTCAGCCCGAGCCGCATCGGCACGCGCACGGCTGCCATCGTGATCGACAACAACGATTTGGATGAAAATCCCTTCAATCTTGCTCTGACCGGCGTGGGCTCCATCGGGCGTCAGATCATTGAGCCCTGGACCGTCACCTATGGCGGTCCGACGGCTCCCGCCGTTCCGCGCAACGGCCAGGCCCGCGCCATTGCCGTCCAGAAATCTACAACCAGGGATGAGGCCATCGGGGTGTTCGCCACAGGCTTTACCACCAACGCAGACGGCAACCTTGACGTCTACACAGCCAGCTACCATCCTGTCACCGGGGCGCTGCTCTGGTCCCGGACATTTGACGGCGCCGCCCATCGTGACGACTATGCCAATTCGATTGTTGTTGATGGCAATGGCGATGTGATCGTCACCGGCTGCACCACCAAAAGCGACACTGACACGGATGTGTATGTGGCAAAATATGCCAATGCTGACGGGGCGCTGCTGTGGCAGAAGATTTATGCAGGCGCAGGCGGCAGTTATGACACCGGCTCCAGCGTCGCAGTCGATGCATCCAACAATGTTTTTGTCACCGGCAGCGGCATCCGCACGGCCTCCGACTACGACTTTTTTGTGGCCAGCTACTCTTCAGCAGGGGGAGTCCGGTTTGAAAACCTGATCGATGGTGGCAACAACCGCGAAGATGGCGCTTACAAGGTGGCTGTGGACACGGCAGGCAGCATGGTCATCGCCGGAAATGCCAGAAACGCCTCAAACAACCGTGATTTCCGTGTTGTGCACCTCTCTGCATCCACCGGCACGGTCAACTGGCAGTACACCAAAAATGGAAGCAGCAGCGATCATGATTATGCCTATGACGTGGTGTTTGATGGATCCAACCAGGTGGTGGCCACAGGAACCGTGCGAGGCTCCAACTATGACATCTACACGGTGAAGCTGGACAAGACCGCAGGTGCCATCGTGTGGGAAAAGCAATGGAACGGCCCCAACGATTCGTCTGATGCCGGGCACCAGGTCAAAATAGACACCAGTGGAAATGTGGTTCTTGGCGGTGTCAGCTACCACTCTGCAGGAGATCAGGACGGTTACGTGGCCAAATACAATGGCACGAGCGGGGCGCTGATCTGGGAGCACCGTTTCAATGGCGGTGCCGGCACGACCAACCTGATCGCCGAAATTGACCTGGATGCGCTCAACAACGTGGTCGCCACAGGCTTCACGGTCAGCCTGGCCGGCAATTACGACGTGCTGACTGGCAAGATGCTCGCCGGTGACGGAGGCCTGCTCTGGGAAAAGACCTACAATGGCGCCGCCAACAGTCACGACTACGGGCTCGCTCTGGCAGTGTCTCCCGACGGCAATATTTTTGTGGCCGGCTATTCCACCACATCCAACAACACCACTGACTTCCTCGTGAAGAACTACCAGGCCGAGCATGCGAGCACTCAGGCTGCGCAGACCATCACCTTTGCCAACCCCGGTGCGCAGAGCGCGGGTTCGCCGCTCAGTCTCAGCGCCACTGCCAGCAGTGGTCTGACGGTGTATTTCTCCGTGGTCAGCGGGCCCGCGCAGATCAACGAAGGCACCAATTCGCTCGTCAGCTTCACCGGCAGCGGCACCGTGGTCGTGCGTGCTTCACAGAGCGGCAATTCCGGATATGCGGCCGCCACACCGGTGGACCAGAGCTTCACGGTGAACAAATCCCCGCAGACCATCAGCTTCATTCTGCCAGCCAGCCTGAGTTCTACGGCGCAGTGGCCGCTTACCGGGGTTGCCTCCAGTGGTCTTGCGGTCACATACAGCGTGCAGAGCGGCCCCGGCAGCATCGCCGGCGGCATCCTCAGCTTCTCCGGAGCAGGCGATGTGGTCGTACGTGCCAGCCAGGTGGGGGATTCGAAGTACAATGCCGCCTCGGACGTGGATGCCACAGTGACCTCCGTCAATCACACGCCGATCGTCATCTTTGACAACATCGTTGAAAACTGGCGCGACCGCTACGCCGGCAGCGGCGCTGGAGAGGGAAATGACATTGCCCTCCAACTCAGCGGCAATGATGCCATAGCTGGCATTGTGGCCGGCTACACCACCACCGGCACCGGCAGGGATCTGTATCTGGCGAGGTATCTCGCGGACGGCACCAAGGACTGGTCGTTCGTCAGCAACACCGCCGGGAATGACGAGGCCATGGCTGTCAGGGTGGACGCCAGCGGGGATGTTTACGTCGCCGGTTACACCACCGGCACCGGGCAGGACCTGTATGTGGGCAAGTACAGCGGTGTTGATGGAACCCGGCTCTGGTCCTACTCCATCAATGGAGCAGGCAATGGCAACGATGTCGGAGTGTCTCTGGATTTTGAAGGCACGACCAATGTCGTGGTGGGCGGCTATGTGGCGGGCTCAGGCACCGGCAATGACTTCTTTGCCGCCAAACTCGACCAGGGCACCGGAGCCCCCGTTTGGACCAGCACGCAAAACCGCACGACAACCACTTCGGATGTTCCCGCCAAGGTCGTCGTGGGTACGGATGGCAGCGTGGCGCTGGCCGGCATATCCGGCAGCGATGCCTGGACGGTCAAGCTGGATGCGGCCACCGGAAACAAGGTGTGGCAGGTCGTTTACAACTATGCCAACAAGCCTGATGCGGTTCGCGGGCTGGCCATGGATGGCGCAAACAATGTCATCATCGCCGCCTACTCCCAGGGCAGCAATTATGACATGTACACCGCCAAATACGCGTCTCTGGACGGCACCCTGATCTGGGGTAAACGCTACAACAGCAGCTTCAACTCCTCGGATGCGCCATGGGACATGACGGTGGATGAGGATGCCAATGTCTACGTCACCGGCACTTCCTACCGTTCGGCCAGTGTGCGTGATGGCATGACACTGAAGTACTCCGGCGTGGATGGGACTTTGCTGTGGGAGGGCCGCTTCAACGGGGCCAACAACGGCAATGATGAGAACACATCCATCTCTCTCGACGGGATTGGCAACCCCGTGGTCGGCGGCTACACCACCAAATCCGACGGCACGACAGATGTCTACCTCGCCAAGCACAACAAAGGCCCCGGCGATCTCCGGTGGCAGAAGATCTTTGATGGCGACAACAACAAAAACGACAACGTCAAAAAAGTGAGGGTGGACCCCAACGGCGTCGTCTGGATGACGGGATCCTCGACCACGTCCGGAGGAGCTCTGGAGGTGCTGGTGCTGCGTGACATCCCGACGCCCTAAACCCCTGTTGAAACAGCCTTTTTCTTTATCATTTCACCTTCTTCACCGACTCATGAAAACGAAATTCTTGAAAGCCCTGCTGGTCCTGCTGCTGATGGGGGTGCGGGCGGGTGCGACGCAGATAACCAACGCGGGTCCGAGCCTGAGTGTGATCCAGGGTGACAAGGCCAGGTTCAGCGCGCAGTTTTTTGATGCGGACGGCAACACGGGAGTGACATTGCGAGCGCTGCATGTGGCCAGCGGGCAGGTGATCGGGGAGTTTGCACGCGACGACAGCAGCGGTGATTTGCAATGGAGCTGTGACACCAGTCCGCTGCCAGCGGGGAGCAATGCGGTGCAGTTGATAGCGACCGATGCAGCGGGAGCGAGCACGGTGGTGTCGTTTTCGTTGAATGTGACGGCGGCGAGTCCGGTGCAGCAGTGGAGGCAGACGTATTTTGGGAGCAGCCAGGACGGAGGAAACGCGGTGAACACGGCGGACCCTGACGGGGACGGGCTGAGCAACTATGCGGAGTTTGCGTTTGGGACCAATCCAGTGCAGGGAGGGGGAGACATAGGCAGCAAGGTGCAGCTGGACGGGCAGAGCGGGAAGATGAGGGCGATATTTCGGCGTCGCAGCGACTACCTGAGCACGGGGGTGTCGTATGTGTATGAGTTCAGCAGCGATCTGCAGGAGTGGGAGGCGGTGGCGATCCCGCCGCAGGTGGTCAGTGATGACGGGGTCATGCAAAATCTCAGCGTGGAGTTCCCCGTGCTGTCCAACGGCCAGTCCAGCAGGTTTTTCCGCACCCGCCTCCCTTGAGTGCGGGGGGGGAGGGCCTCCATGAGCCATGCTGTCACAACACAGCATGGCGGCAGGCAAAGGCGGATGGCAGTGCTGCCTCTGCCGTGCAAGGCCCGCCCGGGCGGTCTCTTAATCTGCCAGCGGCAGCATCTTGCCCTTTCACTCAGAATCAATCGCGAGAAGAGTGCCCCAGCAGCATGTCATCAGGCAGTCCATGCCGGATTCCGGTTCTTTTTTTGATTCATCGCCGTCTCGGGCCGACGGCACGTGTCATGGCGGAGCTGAAGCGGGCGCGTCCCGAAGTTCTGCTTGTCGCCGCCGACGGTCCACGAGACGATGTGCGCTGCATGCAGGTGAGAGACCATGTCCTGGCGGAAATTGACTGGCCCTGCAAGGTTCAGACACGTTTTCTAGATGCGCGGCAAGGCTGCCGAAATGCGGTGTCCTCGGCCCTGGAGTGGGCCTTTGCCCTTCACGACCGGCTGATCATCCTGGAAGATGACTGCCTGCCGCACCCGAGCTTCTTTGAATTTTGCGCCGCCATGCTCGACCACTTTCAGGATGCGCCGGAAATCATGCAGATCTGCGGCAGCAATCTCACCGGCATGCGCCCTGAAGGAGGTCGGAGTTATTATTTCTCCCGCTTCGGTCCCATATGGGGCTGGGCCTCCTGGCGCCGCGCGTGGGTCGCTTATGACATCGAAATGAAGGCATGGCCTGAGCTGAGCAAATCCACCCGGCTCCGCCAGTTGTGTCCTGAGCCCTTTGAAGCAGGCTGGCGCCGCGAAGTTTTTGGGGCGGTGCATCGCGGTGAGGTGGACACGTGGGACTACCAGTGGGCCTTTGCCAAACTGCGTCTCGGGGGCCTGAATGTGATTCCCTCGGTCAATCTTGTTTCCAACATCGGCTTTGGCCCGGATGCCACGCATACCCTGAGCCCGGCCTCCCCATGCGCAGAGCTGGCCGTGCATGAGCTTCCCATGCCCTTGCAGCATGCCCCGGTCGTCTCCGCCTGGCAGGAGGCGGACCGTGCCTATCTTGCCCAGGTTGTGGGGCTGCCTGAAAAGGCATGTTCCTTCCGTGGCGTGCGCAGGGTCATCCGGTCTTTTTTCAAGCGATGAAGCAGGTGTGCCTCATATCCACGGTGAATCACAATGTCGGAGATGACTTTGTGCGCACGGGCATCCTCTGGCTGTTGAAAGCGGTGCTGGGAGATCTCGGCACCACCGTCATTCACAAGCACTTTCCGGCCACGGCCCGCGGGGCGTTCTGGCAGCAGGTGCATGGCTTGACGCATGGCCTCAAGAATCGGTTTGACTGGCGCGGCCGCCTTTCACGTGCGGTGGATCTTCTGCCCTTCAATGCCGCCAGGGACCAGGTGCTCTCCTGCGATCTCCTCGTGCAGTCGGGCGCTCCGATGTATTGGAAGAACCGGTGGTCCTCATGTGCGCGGACCGAATGGTTCACGCCGCTGGTGGAAAAGCGCTGGCGGCAGATTTCGCAGCATGTGCCGCTCCTCAATCTCGGCGCCGGCTCCTGTCAGGCCTGGGGCAGCGACGGCTCGGAGATCGTCTCAGATCCGGACTGCCGTTCGTTTGTTGATGTCTTCACCCGCTGGAGCTCTGTGACCACGGTGCGGGACAGGCTGGCGCAGAGCATTGTGCGCCAGTGCGGGCATGAGGTGCCTCTGCTTCCATGCCCTTCCATTTTTGCTCCTGGGGCGCTGAACATCCAAGGCCGGCCCGGTGAGTACATCGCTCTCAATTACATGCCTCAAGGCGGACATTATGATCTCGCCGGGCAGGGCGCTGGCGCGCGGCGGAAATGGGAGGACGTCTTTTGCAAAATGGCACGTGGCCTTTCACGGCGGCAGGCATGCCTGCTGATCTGCCATGACCGCGAGGAAGAGCGGCAGGCCGGGCGCCTGCTGCCTGAGATCCCTCGTTTTTACAGCGGAGACTGGCGGGAATACCTGCAGGCCTACTCGCGCTGCAGTTCGGCGGTGGTCAACCGGGTGCACGGGGCGGTGGTAGCAGCCGTCATGGGCAAGCAGGTGCTCCTCACCGGAAATGACACCCGCCTTCTCATGGCTGCTGAGATTCCGGGGGTCACCGTGCTTCCAGTGCAGGAAGCCTGGGATTCGCTGGATGAACTGGTCGCAGATTTGCTGCGCATGCCTGCCAGAGAGCAGCCGGAGGCTTTCATCGGCATCGCCAGAGAACGTTACCTGGGGCTCCTGAGCCCCATACTGTCTGCATGAACCGCTGGTTTCGACTTCTCTGCTACCGGCTGACACTGGCCTTTGTGCGTCTTGCACCCCGGGCCAGGGGGCGCCGCTATCGTCTGGCCATTCTAAAGCTGGACCGCTTGGGGGATGCCGTCCTGTCTCTCGGGGCGGTGCGTCTGCTGGTCAGGGAATATGGCTCAGCACAGACTCTGCTCATCATTTCCAGCGTGGCCGAACCTCTTTTCAGGCGCGAATTTCCCGAGGTGGACCTGCTGGTGCTGCCTCCATTTTGCGAGTGTTTCTGGCCCGACTTTGTCCAGACCATGGTCCGCCATGCAGCCCGGCTTCGTGGCATTGAGGCAGATGACCTGGTCTGTTTGCGACACCAGCCCTCCGACTACCTTCACGCCATTGCATCCCTGGTGCAGGCCCGGCGGGTGCATGCTTCAGAGTGGGTGAAGGCCGGGGAGCGCATATGCCTTGATTATCCCCGCTGCCGGCGGGTGCCCTATCCTGAACACTCCGCCGAAGGCTGTCTTGAGCTGGAGGCACACCACCGTGTGGTGCAGGGCGTGCTCCACCAGCCGGTGGTGTTTCATGACATGATCCCTGTCCTGGCGTCGGAGCCAGCGGGGGGCGGCGCGGCTCTGCTGGTCTGCCCGCAGGCAGGCAGCGCCATCCGGCAGTATCCCCCTGCCAGCCTCGCCACGGCAGTGGCGTTGTTTTTGGAGGCCAGCCCCTCCATGCGGGTGAAGTTCTGCCTGCCGCCAGGAGCGCCTCGTTCAGCTTATGAACAGGCTCTGAAGGACGCAGGCGTCAGCGGCGTGGTCTGGGTGCATCCGGCAAACCTCGGGGAACTCATCCAGGCCATCAGTTCCGCCCATCTCGTCCTGGCGCCTGATTCGGGGCCTGCGCATCTCGCCACCGCCATGGACAAACCCGGCGTCTTTTTGCTTGGCGGCGGTCAGCACGGCATGTTTGCCCCCTGGCGGCGCAGTGCTCTTCAGGTATGGCTGGACCATGCCATGCACTGCTATCACTGCCAGTGGCGCTGCATCCACACCGAGCCCTTGTGCATCACACGCATTGAGCCTGCTGCCGTGGCGGCAGCCCTGCGGGCGGTTCAGGCCGCGGCTGGCCTGGCGTGAGTTTTGGCGGCAAAAAAGCAGTCCGCATAGCTCGCGTTTGAGGTCAGCACGACGGGCTTTTCATAGTGGCTTTCGAGCAGTTTCATCACGGCGTCAAAATTGGAATGCCTGACCTCCACGCAGACGGCCCGCGGCACAAACCGCGACAGGTCGAGCCCTCGCAGGGCATCCACCTCAAAGCCTTCCACATCCAGGCTCAGAAGGTCAAAATCCCACGGGGTGCCTGTTTCCAGCAGCACGTCGGTCAGTGTGCGGACTGGCGCCTCCACAAACTGCTCCAGCGGCGGCAGGCCCTGTTCTCTCAGCCCGCTGCTGGCGCGTGCCTGCTCCGTGGAATCATCCGCCAGCGAGCCGCAGACCATTGTCATGAGGCCGGCATGCCGCAGTCGCAGCGTGCCGCCTGCATCCTCAGGGGCGCCGAGCGCGCAGCAGACCACCTTTGATTCTCCACGGCGCTTTTTGCAGAGGGCCGCCAGCTGCGGCAGCGGCTCGATCAGCACCCCCCGCCAGCCCTTCAATCTGGCTAAAAAGTACGTGTTGCTCTGCTGAAAGCCATCATACGCACCCGCTTCTACAAACCATCCGCCACGTCCTGGCAGCAGGCTTTCCAGCCGCCGGTCAAGCTGGTGCAGCGCAGGGCGCGAGAGCCAGCCGATGCGGCACATCTCCAGCAGAGGCCTCAGCAGGTTGAAGAGATGGTCACGCCTCGAGTGGATGGCGCGGTAGGGGAGCGGGGCTTGTTTCACGCGGGCTGTGCCAGGTTGCCATACACCGCCGCCGCCCAGGGTTCTCCGCTGTGCGGGAGGGCGCTCTTCTGGCGCAAAAAGACGGAGGTGCACCATGTGTAATCATTGACTGGGCCAAAGCCATGAAAGTCGATCTGCATCATTCCTTGTGCGCGCAGCCAGCTGCAGGTGGGCGCATTCCAGTCGGAGTTGTCCAGAATGAGCAGTCCGTGCTCCGCCAGAAATGGGAGTGAGGCCCTGGCGCATTCCGGGCGGAGAAAGCCATCAATGACGACCACCTCATACATGCGGCCCTCCTGCAGCGGAGACTCCACATATTCCGGGCCCTCCACCGGACCGATCAAATGCAGGTTTGCAGGTGCTTTGCTCCGTATCATCCCGGCCCAGGCCGCCCGGCCTTCGACCGTGGTCACTGTTCTGGCGCGGGCCGCCCACCAGAGCGAGCTCTGCCCGCCGCCGTATTCCAGCACATTGGCCTGGGAAAAGTCCAGCCGCGAGAGGTAGTCCAGCGCGGGAAAGGTGAGCCACGGCACCGGCTGCCCGCGGCCGTCTGCCGGCATGCCTGTCACCATGCTTTGCCACAGAGCGCGCCTGAAAAACAAGATTTGCAGGATTCGCACCGCTTTGCCAACACGTGGGAAAAAGTGATGTATCGCACGCTCACAGAGTCTCATCTGCCCCATTAATCTCTGCTTGCCACACTTCTGGCAAGCTTCTATTTGCAGCACGATGGGGCGCGCATCCAACCATGCAGACAAAGAGGCCGGCGTGTGGATTGTAATGCCTGTGCATAACAGGCGCGAGACGACCGCACGCTGCCTTGGGCACCTGCGCATGCTCGGTGTGTTTGAATGGGCGCAGGTGCTGGTGGTTGACGATGGATCCACCGATGGCACGCACCTCATGCTGGAGCAGGATTTTCCCTGTGTGCGGATTCTCCACGGTGATGGCGGGCTCTGGTGGTCCGGAGCCATCCGGCTGGGCATGCAGACCGCCATTCAGCTTGGCGCCCGTTGTGTCGTCTGGCTGAATGATGACACGCTGCCGCAGAGCGGAGCTCTGGAGTGTCTGGCCGGCCTGGCCATGGAGAGTTCGGCCGTCTGCGGCGGCGTTGCCCGCACCCCTCCTGAATCCTATGTCTATGCGGGTGGTGTCATGCACAAACGCTGGCCGCAGCGCCTGGAGACTGTGCCGGGCCCCGAGTCAGCCCCGCTGGCACTGGAGTGGCTGCATGGCAACACGGTGGCCATTCCAGCCGCGGTCTGGCGCAGAATCGGCCTGCCTGAGGCGCGCTGGATGAAACAAACGTTCTCAGACATCGAATACACGCTGCGCGCACATCGGGCGGGCATCCCGGTGCTGCTCGTGCCGGCAGCGCAAAGTGTGGCCCAGTTCAACGACTCAGCCTGCTACTGGTCATGGGCGGATCCGCGCCTCTCCTGGTGGGATATCCTCAGAGGTTTCGGCAGTTTGAAAGTGTGGTGGTACCTGCCGGGACTGGCCTGCTTCAAAGTGACCACCAGCGGCCTCATGGGCGGCTGCGACTGCCTCTGGCTTTGCATCAAGGCCGTGCTTGCAGGCCTGTATAAAGGTACTGCAATCCGCAGGTTGACAGAAAACATCAAAAAGACCAATGGCTTGCTGTGATCTGAATGAGTGAAGTGCCAACCAACCGCCGCAATCTCCGCCAATGGGTGGTTTTCGGTCCTGATTGGGGCAGGCACCCATCCACCTGCCAGCATCTTTTCAATGAGCTGCTGGGCGCGCACTCCGTCATCTGGGTGGAGACTGTGGGCCTGCGCCCGCCCAGGCTGAGCCTGCGAGATCTGTCACGAAGCATGCAAAAGCTCCGCGACTACGTTTCAGGCAGGCGTCAAAACATTGCCGGCACAAAGCGCGGGCTCACCGTGCTGAGCCCGCTGACACTGCCCTTTCCGCGCTCCCTCCTGGTGCGGAAATTCAATCTCTGGCAGATCCGCCGCAGCGTCGCCCGCGCCTGCCGTCGCCTGGGGTTCAAAGACCACACGCTCGTGGTCACCGCCCCCAGCCATTGCGACGTCGTCGGCAGGCTGGGAGAGGCACGGAGCATCTTTTACTGCCCGGACAACTATGCCCTCTGGCCGGGCATGAACGCCTCACTCGTGGAGCACATGGAGGCGGAACTCACCAGAAATGTGGATGCCATCGTCGCTGTCTCCGAGCACCTGGCGCAGCGCTTTCAAAACAGCGGCAAACCCGTGCAAGTGCTGACCCAGGGAGTGTGCGCCGCTCATTTCGCACGCTCTTTGCCCCGGCAGAATTCAGGGCGCTTTGAGGTTGTCTATTTCGGGATGATCGATGAACGCCTGGATCAGGATCTCCTGGTCGAGCTCTCACAGCGTCTGCCGCAGGCGCGCATCCGGATGATCGGCCCCGTCGTCATCGACCCCCGCAGGCTCCGTGCACTTCCCAATGTCGTGCTTGAGCCGCAGGTGCCTTTTGCAGAGCTGCCTTCGCTCCTGGTCACGGCCAGCCTTTTCATCATGCCCTTTGTGGTCAATGAGCTGTCGAAAAGCTGCAGCCCGCTGAAAATTAAGGAATATCTGGCCTGCGGACGTCCGGTGGTCGCCACTGCGCTCCCAGAGGCGGAAAAACTCGCGCCTCTGGTCCATGTCGCCAGAGATCGCACCGCCTTCTGCGAAGCCGTTGCTTCAGCCGCCGAGGGCAGGCTTGCGTTTGACGAAACGGCGGTGCAGGCAATGACCGCCAAGGAAGGCTGGGACTTCAAAGCCCGGGAGTTTCTCCGCTTTGTGGAATCCCTGAACCCGGCAGGTTAAGGCCCGCGCGGCCCCTGGGCTCAGCGGCTCTTCTCCTGGGGGACTCGTTCATAAACCAGCAGCGTCCCTTTCTCCCACCAGCTGCGCCGCACCGGCTCCTCAAAGCTCAGCTTCCAGCGCGGATCACCTGACCGCATGGCATCTATCAGCAGCTGCAGGTGGGCCGGGTGCTGCTCCTGCGGCGGCACGGAAGGGTCTGCAAACACCCGCGTCACTCCCAGCTTGTCGAGATGATTGAGCAGTTCCGGCACGCTGCCGACCGCCAGCGTGTAATCACGCCCCATCCAGTCACTGGAGGAGAGCTCCTTGCTGCCGCGGCAGACCCGCAGCAGAGAAGGGGAGCGCTGCTGGCAGGCGAAAGCCGCTGCAGCGATGACCGCCCCCTCGCCACGTGGGTCAGAGGCCACCAGCCAGGTCTGTTTCTGCCGGCCCGGTGCCGGCACGCCGGAGCGTGTCACCGCACTGCCAAATCCACGTGCATCCTTCGTCGGCCACACATCAGAATTGAAGAGCGGGACCAGTGCAAAAAGCACCAGCAGCGCAGGCTGGCCCCAGCGTGCCGTCCAGGCGCTCCAGGGCAGCAGCGTCAGGCCGGAGGCTGCTGCCAGCATGACGACCGGCGCCAGAGTCAGCATGTAGCGCACACTCAGCCCCACTGGCACCAGCAGCAGCACCAGCGTCATGCCCGCTGTCATCGCAAACAAAGATGCTGCCACAGGTTCGAGTGCCCTGCGCTTCCAGCCTGAGGCAAGGCTGAGGCCCGCTCCCGCCAGCGCCAGAATGAAAAGAGGCCATCCGAAAACCACAGGCATGCCCTTGAGGTAAAACGGCACCGCCTGCATGAAATACTGGGCTGGAGAAAGCAGCGTCATGCCCTCCTTGGAGATGCTAGTGGAGTAGAGCATCCAAGGGCCTGCCAGCACGGCCACGGGCAGCGCCGCACACCACCACGAGCGGGTGAGGACCAGTCTCCAGCGGCCGGCCAGCAGTATGCCCAGCGGCGGCAGCACGCACAGCCCCATGGCGGACCCCTTGGTGAGGATGGCCGCCGCAGCCACACAGCCCCACACGAGCGCCCTGCGCACGGTCGGTGCTTTCATATACCAGGCCCAGAGCAGCGCCGCCCAGAGGCAGAGCAGCGCCAGCAGGGCGTCTGCCATGACGTGAAGCATCATTTTCAGCGCCTGCGGCAGCAGCAGCATGGAAAGGGCGGCGGCCATCGCAGGCGCGGGTTTGAGAAAGCCTCTGCCGATGTGAAAGGTGAGCGCCGCCAGCATGGAAAGCGTGAGCGTTTGAAACACGAGCAGCGTGCCCAGTGAGCCATGCACCAGCAGCAGCGGCGCCGTCAGCACATAATACAAAGGCGGGTAGTGGCCCAGAGCCACCCGTGGAAAATCCGCATAGTAGGCTTTGGCAAAGGACATCGGCGGCTGAGTGAAGCCTCCGCCCAGGTAGTCGCGCAGCATCAGCGCCGTCACTGCATGTGCCGCCTCGTCCGGATCCCCGCCCATGTCTGATGAAAACCCTCCGCCACCTGCGGCAAAAGCCAGCGCGAAAACGGCGGAAACCACCAGAACAAGCATCGGCTGCCAGAGCGAAAAACGGGGGCCTGGTTTCAGATGGGATTCATTTGCGGGCATCTCCAGCCTTCTAAAAAAGCATCTCTTGCCGAGGCATGCAAAGCAAAGATTTTACCCCGCAGGTGCGGACGGCTGCTTTTGTGCGTTGCATCTGGCCCGCCGCAGACTATCCGCAGGTATGGAGCCAGACGTGCCCGATTCTCCCGCCCTCACCGCCAGCAAAACCGCGTTCTATGGATTGATCGGCAGCGGGCTGGTCGGCCGCGATCCTTTTGACCGCCGCAGTTTTTCAGGCATCAGCTACTACTTCTTCAATGAGTGCCGGCGCCAGGGGCTGCTGCTGGGGGCTGCGGGCTGTGAGCTTGAAGGCTGGCGCAAGTGGCTGCTCCTCGCGCTCAGCTTCCACCGCCGGAAGGCGCTCTGGCGCATGCGTTATTATCTTGATTCGCGCTATCGCGATCAGCTCACGCGTATTCTTGCCGCCAGGGTTCCGCAGGACAGGCGCATCGGCACCCTGCTTCAGATCGGCGCCATGTTTGACGGTGCCGGACTGCTGCAGAAAGATGCATACAACACTTCCTACCACGACGGCAACATCGCCATGCGTCTGCGCAGCCCCTATGGCGCGCGTGGTTTTGACGAGCGCCGGGCTTCCAGGGCTCTGGACTATGAACGCAAAGTCGCGCAGAAGATGGATCGCGTTTTTGTCATGGGGGACTACCTTGCCAGGTCCTTTGAAGAAGACCTCGGGGTGCCGCCTCACCGCATTGTCAACATCAGCCACGGAGCCAATCTTGACGAGATCCCCGTGCCTGACCCGGGTAAAAATTACGCAGCCCAGGAAGTGTTGTTTGTCGCCGTGGAGTTTGAGCGCAAAGGCGGAAGTGTGCTGCTTCCCGCCTTCCAGCGTGTCCGCCAGAAGATGCCCGGCGCAGTGCTGCACGTCATCGGTGTACGCGGAGATCCGCCGCCACACCTCCCGCTCGAAAACGTCCGTTGGCACGGCTTCAAACGCAAGGAAATACCCGAGGAAGCGGCTGTCATTGAGGATCTGTACCGCCGCTGCTCTGTCTTTGTGCTGCCCTCCTTTTACGAGCCCTTTGGCATTTCTGTCTCCGAGGCCATGCTCTATGGCATCGCACCCATCATCACTGGTGACTGGGGCGTGGCGGAGAAGGTGGTTCCGGGTGTTTCAGGCCTGCATGTCAAGGCGGGGGATGAGGACGGTCTTGCCGCCGCCCTTGATGAACTGCTCAGTGATCCCGCCAAAGCCGAAGCCTACGGAAAGGCAGCCCGCCAGCGCGGGCTCGACCGTTTCACCTGGCCGGCCGTTGTCAAAAAACTCGGGCTGGCTCTGCAGGCCATGCACGAAGAAGCACCGCTCAGCAGCTCACGGCACTGACCTCAAGGCCGCTCATTTTTGATAATAACGAACAGGATTGCGCACTGCTGCCCGGGGGTTGTCATTTTGTGGCAACGCGGGCACATTCAATGCTTTACAGGGCGTGGGAAACACGCTAACGACGTTTAGATTTTTCTAAACAATGCCTTCCGCTAACACCGAACAGTCATCTCGGGAAATCTTGCCCCCCCGTTCATCGGGAGCATGGAACCGTGAAGTGGCGCGCTTCATAGAAGCCAGCGGAAACACCACTCATTCCTTTGGTTTGGGAAGATTGATAGGCAGGCTCTTTGCACTGCTCTATCTAAGTCCGGAGCCGTTGTGCCTGGACGACATCACCAAAAAACTCAAGATCAGCAAGGCCAGCGCCAGCATAGCCGTGCGGCAGCTCGCCGCATGGAATGCTGTTCACAAGGTGGCCTCTCAGGAAGAAGCTGACAGGCGGGACTATTACCAGGCTGAATTGAGATTCGGCGTGATCCTCCGCAACGGGCTCCTGCCCGGCGTGCAGAAAAAACTGCTCTCCGCGGGCAGGCAGATCGAACGCACGCTGAACGTCGCCCCCAAGGAGGGGGAGCTGCCGGACGCTCCGTCCTCCGCCAGCGAACAGCACAAGGAGATTTGCAGGCGTCTGCGCCTGGCTCGGGGCTTGTATCAGAAAGTCAATGCATTGTTCTCCAATCCGCTGCTTGAGCACATTTTGTAATCTCGTCTGACCCCGCCTTTCCGGGCGTTTTGTTGCACACCCATGGTGGGCGGCTTCCACATTTTGATATTCCAGCCTACGGTTTTCACAACCGAGGGCGGCAGCTTGCCCGCAAACCGCCTGCCTCCTGCTTTGCAAGCCCGTTTGATTCAAGACTTAAACACATGACGCATAACGCGCCAACTTCAGCTGAAGATCAGGACGACTGGGACTTGGAGATCCGGGCGCACTCCGGCTGGCTGAATCTCCACCTGAAAGACCTCTGGCGGTACCGTGACCTTCTGCGGATGTTTGTCTGGCGGGACTTCGTGGCGGTTTACAAACAGACTATCCTCGGGCCCGTCTGGTTCTTTATCCAGCCGCTTCTCACCACCGCCACATTTACCATTATTTTCAGCGGAATAGCCAAGCTGTCCACCGATGGTCTGCCGCCCTTGCTGTTCTATCTCGCAGGCACCACGCCGTGGAATTACTTTGCCGCAGCCATCACAAAAACCTCCAACACCTTTGTCAGCAATGCGGGCATGTTTGGGAAAATTTATTTCCCCAGGCTGGTGACTCCCATCTCAGCCGTCATTTCCACATTGATACAGTTCGGCATTCAGTTTCTGCTGCTGTTCCTGCTGCTGGCCTGGTATCTTTTCAAAGGCGAGCCGATACGGCCTGACTGGCTGGGGGTGGTGCTTTTCACTCCGGTGCTCATCCTGCTGCTGGCTGGTCTTGGACTGGGGGTCGGCATCATTGTCTCCTCCCTCACCACCAAATACCGGGACCTTTCTTTCCTGGTCACTTTCGGTGTGCAGCTCGCCATGTATGCCACTCCGGTGGTGTATCCGCTGTCCATGGTCCCCGCCAAATATCGCTTCTGGCTGAATTTCAACCCGATGACCTCCATCATCGAAGCTTTCCGCTCGATCTATCTTGGGGTGGGTTCCTTTTCGTGGCTGTGGCTGGGATACAGCGCCGTCGTTGTCACTGCGGTGCTGTTCTTCGGGGTGGTGATTTTCAACCGGGTGGAAAAAAGCTTCATGGATACTGTCTGATGAGCAGGCCTGTCATTCACGTCGAAAGCATCTCCAAGCTTTACCGCCTCGGGCAGGTCAGCACCGGCACCATCGCGCACGACCTCAACAGGTGGTGGCATCGTGTCCGGGGCAGGGAGGACCCGTATGCCAAGATCGCCCTCAGCAATGATCGCGAACGGAAGGCCGCCCCGCAGTCCAAATCGGCATACGCCTGGGCCTTGAACGATGTCAATTTCAAGGTGGACCAGGGGGATGTGCTGGGAATCATCGGGCGCAATGGCGCGGGCAAAAGCACGCTGCTGAAAATCCTTTCCCGTGTCACCACGCCCACTTCGGGCCGCATTCGCGTCAAGGGGCGTATCGCCTCGCTGCTTGAGGTCGGCACCGGATTCCACCAGGAGCTCACCGGGCGGGAGAACATCTTTCTCAACGGTGCCATTCTCGGCATGGGGCGGCGCGAGATCACTCGGAAGCTCGACGACATTGTCGACTTCTCCGGCTGCGCAGCCTACCTGGACACCCCGGTCAAACGTTACTCCAGCGGCATGACCGTGCGTCTTGCCTTTGCCGTGGCCTCTCATCTCGATGCTGAAATTCTCATCATCGATGAGGTTCTGGCCGTCGGAGACAGCGAATTTCAGAAGAAATGCCTCGGCAAAATGAATGCTGTGGCCAGCCAGGGAAGGACAGTGCTTTTTGTGACCCATAACATGGGCTTGATAAGCTCGCTCTGCCGGCGTGCCATCGTGCTGGAGCAGGGCGGCATCGCCGCAGACACCACCGCCTCAGAAGGGATCCTGGCTTATTACAACCGTGACAAAGCCTCCGCCTACCGTGTCGATTTTGAAGCGCTCGGCCGCGCACAATCCGGCGGCGCGGCCACCATTCTGGAAGGAAGCATTGTGGACGCCAGCGGCCGGCGGGTGCCTGAAATCGACATGCGCCAGCCTTTCAAGGTGAAGATGCGCTATCGTCTGAACCGGGACATGCCCATGGCCCCGTTTCCCAACTTTCATGTCACAGACAGCTCCGGCAACCAGGTTCTGGTGTCTTCGCCGGTGACGGCCCAGTGCCCCACCAAGGCGGGCTGCTATGAAGTGGACTGCCACATTCCGGGAAACCTCCTGAACAATGGCGCCTATTTCATTGGCCTGGCTCTTTCTTACATAGACAAAGGCGTCCATGTCCTGTTTTATGAAAGAGAGGCACTGTGCGTCAATGTCATTGAGCCCGTCGAAGAAACACTGGAACAATGGCGCAACGGGTTTGCAGGCATCATTCCCGGAGCGGTTCGCCCTAGATTGGACTGGTCAGTTACCGAAATAAAATGAAAGTCGTCATTCTCTGCGGGGGGCTCGGCACGCGTCTGCGTGAAGAGACCGAATATCGTCCCAAGCCCATGGTTCCCATCGGTGGTCAGCCCATTCTATGGCACATCATGAAGACTTATGCGCACCATGGGTTCAAGGACTTCGTGCTCTGCCTGGGTTACAAAGGGGAGGTGATCAAGGATTACTTCCGCAATTACCTGTGGAACCGCAGTGACGTGACCATGAAACTGGGGCGCAACCCCCAGATCACCTATCACAACACCCATGATGAGGAAGACTGGACGGTGACGCTGCTGGAGACAGGGCTGGCCACTCAGACAGGCGGGCGTCTGAAGCGTGCCATGCAGCACATCGGGGAGGAGGACGTGCTGTTCACCTACGGTGACGGCGTGTGTGATTCCGACATTGGCGCCAGTGTCAGGTTTCACTATGAGACCGGCGCGGAGGTGACCATCACAGCCGTCCATCCCGGCGGCCGTTTTGGGGAATTGGAGATGGATGGGACCAAGGTTTCCGCCTTCCAGGAAAAACCCAGTCAGGACAACAGCTTCATCAACGGCGGCTTCATGGTGCTGAGCAAGGCGGTGGGCGCACGCCTGAGCGGAGACGATTGCACCTTTGAACGCGAGCCTCTCCAGGCCGTGGCCGAAAGCGGCGGATTAAGAGCCTTCAAGCACCATGGCTACTGGCAGTGCATGGACACTTATCGCGAGTTTGAAATTCTCAACAAGCTATGGGACAGCGGCAAGGCTCCCTGGAAATGCTGGTGATGTTTGGCGGCGTCTTCAAAAACAAACGGGTGTTTCTCACCGGGCACACCGGGTTCAAGGGATCATGGATCAGCCTCTGGCTGAGCGCCCTCGGCGCGGAGGTGTATGGCTACTCCCTGGCCCCGCGTACCGGCCTGGATCTGCGTGCAGATCTGCCCCCACGTTTCTGGCAGCGTGAATGGGCTGCGGACATCCGCAACGAGGCCCTGCTGGCTGAGGCGGTCGCCCAGTCTGCACCGGACATCATCATCCACATGGCCGCGCAGCCTCTCGTGCGCCTCTCATATGCAGAGCCGCTGGAGACCTTCTCCGTCAACGCCTGGGGCACGGCCGTGCTGCTGGACGTTGTTCGCAAAAGCCGCTGTGCGGCGCCGGTGCTTGTGGTCAGCAGTGACAAATGCTACCGCAACACCAATGCTGGAAAACCCTTCAGCGAAGACGATCCCCTGGGCGGCTCAGATGTTTACTCCATGAGCAAGGCCGCCACGGAACTGGTGGCCGCCGCCTGGCACAAATCCTTCTTCGCCCTGGACAGCACCCTTGGGGCCATGGCCACCGCCCGTGCCGGAAACGTCATCGGGGGAGGGGACTACGCCGCAGACCGCATCATCCCTGACAGCGTGCGCGCACATGTCAGCGGAGAGGCGTTGATTGTCCGCAACCCATCGGCCACCAGACCCTGGCAGCATGTCCTGGAGTGCCTGAGCGGCTATCTTGCGCTGGCGCAGCGGCTGCTCACCCAGCCCGGAGACAAAACGCTTTTGAACGTGAATTTCGGCCCTGATCCCGAAAGCGAGCGCTCCGTGGGCGCTGTCATCGAGGCATTCCATGACGTATGGCCTGGCCAGTGGGAGGTGCGGACAGATCCCAATGCAGTGCCGGAGGCCACGCGCCTCACCCTGAGCCACCAGCGCGCCGTCGATGTGCTGGGCTGGCGGCCCGTCTGGCCTTTTGCCAAAACCATCGCCAAAACCGCCGAGTGGTACAAGCAGCGCCACTCCGGCGCGGAAATCAATCTTGCCGAACTTTGCCTCACACAGATCATGGACTACGCCGAAGAGGCGAAGCACTGCGGCCTGCCGTGGGCGGCGGAAGACTGAGAGGACGCCCCCCCAATTATGGACAACAATTTTGAGTGCCGCGCGTGCGGCTCAAAGAACCACCACCCCGTCATCGACCTGGGCCTGCAGCCGCTGGCAAACAACCTGCTGCGGAAGGAAGACCTGGGCAAGCCGGAGCCGCGCTTCCCTCTGGAAGTCGTTGTGTGCACGGACTGCTGGCTCATGCAGATCACGCACATTGTGCCGCCCGTCGCCTTGTTCAGCGACTATGTGTACTTCTCCTCGTTCTCCGAGCACATGCTGCGGCACTCGCGCTCGGCTGCATTGCGCTACATCGAGGAAAAAAAGCTGAACGCAGGCAGTTTCGTCGTCGAAGTGGCCAGCAATGATGGGTATCTGCTGAAGAACTTTGTGCAGGCCGGCGTGCCCTGCCTGGGCCTGGAGCCGGCGGCTAACATCGCCACCGTGGCCCGCGAGGCAGGTGTCGACACACGCTGCGAATTCTTTGGCGCGGACTCCGCCGCTGCGGTGAAGAAAGAGCGCGGCGGCGCGGACCTCATCCTCGGCAACAACGTCTTTGCCCATGCGCCCTCCACCAACGACTTTGTGGCCGGGCTGCAAACCTTGCTCAAGCCCGACGGATGGGTGGTCCTGGAGTTCCCCTATGGCGTGGACATGATCGAGCACGTCGAGTTCGACACCATTTATCACGAGCACGTCTTCTACTTCACCCTCACGCCATTGCTGACCTTGTTTAAAAAGCATGGCCTGGACGTCTTCCATGTGGAGCGCATCGGCATCCACGGCGGCTCCCTGCGCGTCTTCGCCTGCCATGCCGGCCGGGAGACGGTGCGTGACAGCGTGCCGCAGACGCTGGTCGTGGAGGCGGAGCTCGGCGTGGCCACCCCCGCGTACTACATGCGCTTCAGCAGCCGTGCTGAAAAGGTGCGCGCAGACCTGCAGGCATTCCTGCTGGAGCAGCAGAAAACGGGCGGGCACGTGGCCGCCTACGGAGCCTCCGCCAAAGGCAGCACCCTCCTCAATTACGTGGGGGATGCGGCTCGCGTCATCGAATTCATCGCCGACCGCAGCACCTACAAGCATGGCAAGTTCAGCCCCGGCATCCACGTCCCCATCGTGCCGGCAGAGCAGCTCGCCCTCTCCCGACCCGGCTACGCCGTCTTGCTCGTGTGGAATTTTGCCGATGAGGTGATCGCACAGCAGCAGGCCTATCATGCGGCGGGTGGGAGGTTTGTCATTCCTCTGCCAGAGCTGCGCATTGTCTGATGCCCCTCCCCCGCATGGCGGACAAACAAGCTAAACAGCCATGAGACTCCTGATCAGAGGCATCAAAAAGCTGGTGCCCCAGTCGCTGCGCTCAAAGGCCGGGGCCTGGCTCAGAGGCAAGATCATGGAGGTGGTCCGCGAAGAAAAATCTCGCGGCAGGATCAACTGGAGCAAGCACCCTCAAGTATCCATCGGCCGCTACACCTACGGCATCGTCCATGAGTCGATTCCATTGATGGAAAGCCGCAACTGGAAGCTTGAGATCGGCAGCTTCTGCAGCATTGCCCCGGCGGTGCGTTTTGTGTTTGGCAAGCACCACCAGATCGAAGGGCCCACCACCTTTCCTATCCGTGAATTTGTGCGCAACCACTGGGACCAAGACTCATGGGCGCACGAGAGCATTCAAGTGGGGCATGATGTCTGGATCGCAAGCAACTCGCTGATCCTCTCCGGGGTGACCATCGGTCATGGGGCGGTCATCGGAGCTGGATCCGTGGTGGCGCGGGACATCCCGCCTTATGCCATCGCGGCCGGCGTCCCCGCCCGTGTCCTGCGCTGGCGCATGCCGGAGGCGCAGCAGGCCAAAATGATGGAAATCGCCTGGTGGGACTGGCCGGAGGAAAAAATACTGGCCAATGAGAGCCTGCTCTATGGGGACATCGAAGCCTTCATTTCCGCCCACTGGCCCCCCTGCCGGAAAGAAACCTCCAGCCAGGAATGACATTTCACCCCACAAATTTTGAAGAGGTGTGGCTCATCGAACTCAGCCCGCATGCCACGCCGCTGGGCTACCTCGCCCGCAGCTACTGTGAGGAGACCTTCCGCAGCCGCCGGCTGTGCACCGTGTGGACGCAGTGCAACGAGACGTTGACACCGCTCCAGGGCTCCCTGCGTGGCATGCACTGGCAGCAGCCTCCCCATGCTGAAGCCAAGCTCGTGCGCTGCCTGCGCGGCACCATCTTTGACGTGGTGGTGGATGTGCGGCCAGACTCCCCGACTTTTGGCCGGCATCAAAGTTTTGTGCTCTCCGCAGAGAATCTGCGGCAGCTCTACATTCCAGAGGGGTTTGCACACGGCTTTCAGACTCTCACAGACGACTGCATGCTCCACTATCAGATGAGCGCCTCGTTTTCTGCGGAGTCCGCACGGGGCTTCCGCTGGGATGACCCCGCAGTGGCCATATCCTGGCCCCTGCCTGTGACCCTGCTCTCGGACCGCGACAAAGGGCTGCCCTCTTTGAGCGCTGTCTTTGAGCGCTGATCAATGCCTTAGACCCATGGCTGTTGCTTGCACTGTCCTAGGCTCGCGCGGATTTGTCGGCTCGCATCTCGTCAGTCATCTCCAGTCACTGCCCGGAGTGGAAGTGCTGACCGACTCGACGGGTGAGGCGCTGCCGGGACATCTCGGCCATCTGTTCTACTGCATTGGCGTGACCACGGATTTTCGAAATTCCCTGCACGGCACAATGCATGCGCATGTCGGCAAAGTCATGGATGTCTTCAAGATGCACGCCTTCGACTCCTTCACCTATCTCTCCAGCACGCGTGTCTATGAAAATGGCAGCTCTGGAGAGGAGGCCGCCTCTCTGTCCTCAGCCCCGTCCAGGCTGAATGATTTTTACAAGATCTCCAAGATTGCAGGTGAAGCCCTGTGCCTGACCCATTCTGCCAGCACGGTACGGGTTGTCCGGCTTTCAAATGTGCTGGGGCTTGAGCTGCCGCCGCTGACATTTGTTCCCAGCATTATTTGTGACGCCCTGAAAACCGGCAGGATCGACCTGGAAACGGCGCTCGAATCCGCCAAGGATTACATTGCCATGGAGGACGTGGTCACCATGCTGCCTAAGATCGCCTTTAAAGGAGAGCAGAGGCTTTACAACCTCGCCTCAGGCGGGCAGACCACCCATGAGCAGATCACCACAGAAATCTGCAATGCCCTGGGGGTCTCTCTGCGTGTGAAAAAGGATGCGCCGCGTTCTCATTTCCCTGACGCCTCAATCGCGCGTGTCCAAAGGGAGTTTGATTTTCAGCCGCAGGAGGTGCTCCCGCTCGTGCGGCGGCTGTGTGTCCAGTATCAGGACTTTCAGCGTGAAAAACGCGGCCTCTGACGCAGGTCTGCTCACTTCATAAATCAAAGTGTCGGTGAAGGCAAACAACAGCAAAAGGCAGGTCTGGCTGGATGTGCTGCGCTTTGTTGCCATCGTGCTTGTGCTTGGTGCGCACATGGACGAGTGCGGCCTTGGCGTGCAGCCATGGCTGAGATCCCTGGCCGAAGTCTGGCGCTGTGGTGGCTGGACCGGCGTGGACCTGTTCTTTGTGCTCAGCGGCTTCCTGGTTTCAGGACTCATCTTCTCCGAGCATGCGCGCACTGGCGATGTGGATTTGAAGCGGTTTTTGATCCGGCGCGGATTCAAGATTTATCCCGCGTTCTGGATCGTGATCGTCTTCACCATCTTTTACAGGCTTCGAAATTATGGCGGGTGGATTCAGCCGAAGATGATCGTTGGCGAGCTTCTGTTTCTTCAAAACTATGTCGGCCGCCTGTGGAACACCCACTGGTCGCTCGCAGTCGAGGAGCACTTCTATTTTCTGCTGGCGTTGGGTGTCGCACTCTCGCTGAAGCTGGCCCGCAGCAGGCGGCGGCAGCCTTTCCAGCATCTTCCCGCCTTGTTTGCCCTGGTTGCTGCATTCTGCCTCTCGGTCAGGTGGTATGACGGCACGCATTATGCCTTCGATGTGGAGCGTCACCTCATGCCCACCCATGCCCGGATGGACTCTCTTCTCTTCGGCGTGTTGATTTCCTGGGCATTGCAGAACAATCTCTGGAGCGGCGCCGGCTGGAGCGCCGGGCGGCGTCTGCTGCTCGTGCTCGCGGGAATGGCGCTTTATGTTCCGGCATTCATCTTTCCATTCATGGATTTTTGGTGGGTGCTGGCGTTCGGTGCCGTTGCCTTTTATCTTGGCGGCGGGCTGCTGATCATGGCCGGGCATGGCATCACCGCACACTGGCCCGCACCTCTGCGCCTGGCGGCGTTTGTGGGGGAGCATTCATACAGCATCTATCTCTGGCACATACCCTACAAGATGTGGATCAATCCACGCATCATGCGCCTGCTGCATGTTGAGGATGCATGGGGGGCGAGGACAGCGTGCTACATGGCAGGCTCCATTGTGACCGGATGTCTCCTGGCAAAGTTGATCGAGCGTCCGATGCTGATTTTGCGCGACAGATGGTTCCCGGCCAGAGGCAGGATGGCAGCCGCAGGCGCTGGCAATGAGACTCTTGCCGTGGCTTCCTGAAATGAGCGCCCCATGGCGGCGCCCGTCCTCCGCTGATTTGACATTCAACAAGCTTTTGCAGTTCAGATCATGCTCTTTTCAATAGTTATACCGACACGAAACCGTCCTGAATATCTGCCGGCAGCAGTGCGCTCCGCATTGCAGCAGGCTGATGCGGGCGAGTATGAGGTCATAGTGTTTGATAATGCCAGCTCCACACCCGCCTCAGTCACGCTTGGCTCCCTGGAAGGCTGCGCCAACCTGCGAATTGTCAGAGTGGAGGAGGCTTTGCCCATGCGTGATTCGTGGGAAACGGCGCTGGCGCTGGCAAACGGCGGCTTCGTGACAATTCTGGGGGATGACGACGCGCTTCTGCCCCATGCCGTCAAGGTGGGGCGTGAGCTTGCGCTGGCCCACGATGTTGAGGTGATCCGCTGGGACCGCGCCCACTACATCTGGCCGGGCAACATTGATGAAGCCACAAACAACATATGCAAAATCCCGCTGGGCCGGACTGCATACAAAATGGACGGCCGCAAAACCCTGAAGGAAATAGGCCGTGCCAGTTTCACTTACTCGGTAACCCCCATGATCTACAACAGCTGGGTCAAGGTGGAACTGATCCAGGCGATCAAAAGAAAAGCCGGCAGGATTTTTCATTCCACGTTTCCTGACGTGGATTCCGGCATCGCCATCGCCTTCTCCGCCAGGTGGTATCTCTCCCTCAATTTTCCCCTGGGCATTTGTGCGCAGTCGCCCAAAAGCAACGGTGCTCAGGCTCATGCCTTCAACAGGCAGCAGGCGGATGGAAGCGGGGGGCTTGAGGTCATCAACGACTTCAACAGGCTCAACAAAATCGCCCGGCTCACCAAATCCGATAATCATGTGGTGACATTGTGGGAGTCGATAGCCGACTCCTACAAGACCATGGCGGAAAAATTGCAGATTCCGGAAAGCGTTTTCAAGCTCGACGAGCGTCAGATCGTCAAGCGCATCTTTGCCGAGGAGCTGCCCAAAATGCCTCTCGAAAAGAAGCACCTGTATCTTGAGAGGATTTCGAGCGGCGGGCAGCCTTTGAAATTTACTCCGGAAGAAATCAAGGTGGTGGCTGACAGCCTGAAAAACACAGAGCTGCTGAAGGACAGGCCCCCGAATCAGGGGTTTGATCCCTTTGAGCAGTATCTGACCATCGATTGTGCTCCGCTGGGCATTCAAGACCCCGCAGATCTTGCCCTTTTGATGGATAAATTGCTGGGATTAAAAATGATAACCAGGAGCATCCTGATCGACATCCAGCCCAAAAGCTGGATGAAAAAAGCCAGGGACGCTGCTTACAGGATGATAAAATTGAAGGACACCGATTTAGCGATTTCCAAGTTCCGGAAATCATCAGTTTGAAACAAGCGGTCACAGGCATGATCAGGCATATCGTTTTTTGGGGGGCAAGCGGCCATGCAAAAGTTCTGCGGGAGGCTGCATCCGCGCTGGGCTATCAACTGACGGCTTTGTTTGACAACAAAGCTGTCGAGCCGCCGTTTGCAGATGTCCCCCTGTTCCAGGGAAAGGAAGGCTTTGCCCGATGGCTGGGCTCCAAACCGTCCGGTCCAGTTTTTGGTCTGGCCGCCATTGGCGGTGAATGGGGCGCAGACCGCATGCAGCTGCAGCAGTTCATGGCGGATCACGGCATTGAAATACCCACCTTGGTGCATCCTGCGGCGTTTGTTTCAAACGACGCCACTCTCGGCAGGGGCTGCCAGATTTTGGCGGGCGCCGTCATCACTGCCGCCGCCCGCCTGGGGCAGTCATGCATCGTCAACACAAAGGCCAGCGTAGACCATGAATGCCAGCTTTCGGATGGCGTTCACATCGCCCCCGGGGCAACGCTTGCCGGCTGTGTCCACGTCGGGGCCTGTGCCATGATCGGCGCCGGGGCCGTCGTGCTGCCCAGAATCCGCATTGGCGCCAATGCCATCGTCGGTGCGGGTGCTGTCGTGACGCGGGACGTCCCGGACAATGCAGTGGTCATCGGAAACCCGGCGCGCTTTCATCGCTGGCGTTCTGCCTAGCAGTCCATGCATGACGCGGATGAACATTGTAAGCTTTTGAATTTATGACTAAGATTCCCGTTGCCGGGCCATCCATAACGCAGAAGGAAATTGACTGCGTCAATGATGCCGTGACCAACGCCTGGTATGGCAATGCAGGCGTGTACCATGATCGTTTCGAAAAGCTTTTTGCCGAACGCACTGGCACAAAGCTGGCCATGGCGCTGCCTTCCTGCACCTCAGGCCTGCACCTGGCACTGGCCGCCCTGGGGATCACCAGCGGAGACGAGGTCATTGTCCCGGAGATTACCTGGATTGCAACCGCCGCCCCGGTGAGCTATGTGGGTGCCACACCTGTGTTTGTGGACGTGGATCCGGTAAACTGGTGCATCAGTCCGGACTCACTGGAGGCGGCCATCACACCGCGCACGAAGGCGGTCATCACCGTGGATCTCTACGGCAACATGCCCGACTACGACCGTCTCAGCGCCATTGCCGGCAGGCACGGTCTGAAGCTTGTGGAAGACGCGGCGGAAGCCGTGGGGGCCTCCTACAAAGGAAGGCCGGCCGGCAGCTTCGGGGACGCCGGGGTGTTCAGCTTTCACGGTTCCAAGACCCTCACCACCGGCGAGGGCGGGATGCTCGTCACCAATCAGCAGGCGCTCTTTGACCGGGCAAGCTTTTTGCGTGACCACGGCAGGAGGCCGGGGGACTTCAGCTTTGAAAATTCCGAGGTGGCTTTCAAATACAAGATGAGCTCCATGCAGGCCGCTCTTGGTTATGCCCAGACACTGCGGCTTGATGAGCTTATTGAGGCCAAAAGACGGGCGTTTTCCTGGTATTATGAGCGTCTGAAAGACATTCCAAGCATCAGGCTCAACAACCCTGGCAGTGATGTGCTGGCGGCTTACTGGATGGTTTCCATTGTCTGGGATCAGTCCCTTGGAATTGGAAAGAAGGATGTTCGGGACGCGCTGGCCGTGCATGGGGTCGACACGCGCCCATTTTTCAGCCCCTTGAGTTCTCTTGAGGCCTACCGTCACCTTCACGTTGAATCCGCCTGCCGGGAGCGCAATCCGGTCAGCTATGACCTGGCGAACAGCGGCATCAACCTCCCATCCTCACTCACGATAACCGAGCAGGACATCGACCTCGTTTGCAAACATGTCCGGAACCTATTCTGCAAGTAGGGGCGGCCCGGCGGGCCTTTCTGACTGACCATGTTGTTTTCCATCATCATCCCCACTCGCAACCGGCCGGAGTATCTTGTCGGCGCGGTGCGCTCTGCGCTGGCTCAGGAGGACGCCGGCGAGTTTGAGGTCATTGTCTTTGACAACGCCAGCACGGTCCCCGCCAGCAACGCGCTGGCAGGTGTCTCAGATCCTCGCCTGACGGTTGTCCGGTCTGAGAATCCGCTCGCCATGCGCGACTCCTGGGAGCAGGCTCTGTCGCTGGCCCGGGGGGAGTATGTCACGATCCTTGGAGACGATGACGCTCTTCTTCCATCAGCTGTCAAAGTGGGGAGAAGACTCATTGAAGAACATGGCATCGCCATGCTGCGCTGGGACCGCGCTCATTATTACTGGCCGGGATACATCAACCCGGCGCTGGAAAACCTCTGCATGCTCCCCCTGGGGAAGACAATGTTCAAAGTGGATGGGCACTGGATTCTTGGCCAGCTGGGAAAGCTCAATCTGCCCTACTCGGTCACGCCAATGCTCAGCAACTCCTGGATCAGGACAGATCTGATAGCCAGGGCCAGGGAAAAGAACGGTCGTTTTTTTCAGACAGCATCACCAGACGTGGACTCGGGCTTTATCCTGGCCTTCACCGCCCGCTGGTTTTACTGCCTCAACTTTCCGCTGAGCATCTGCGCCCAGTCATCCTGCAGCAACGGCGCGCAGGTGGCCGAGGGCTTTTTTGTCCAGAACAACGACTCCAAAAAAGATGAGCAGATGCTGGGGGCGGCAAACGACTATCACCGCCTGAACGAGCAGGCATCCATCGTCCTGGATTCCAATGCCGTGCAGACAATGTGCGTTTCCATCACCAACTCCTATGTTCAGCTGGCGGGGATCTTTGGGATCCCGGGACAGATCTTCCAGCTGGATTCCATCAGGGTGATCGAAAAAGTCCTCAGCGAGGAATATCCGCTCATGAACGCCGGGCTGAGAAGCGCCTATGTGCAGTGCCTCAGGTCGCAGCTGGCAGATCGGCCGGGGCAGCTCGCGCGGCTTTTGAAAAAGGTGGAGGGAAAAACGGATGCCTCATTTGCTGCCCATGCGCTCAAGGCGCGCACGCGTCCGCGGCTTGGTTATGACGAATATCGCAAAATGCTGCTGCTGGACTGCGCAAAATTCTCTGTTTCCTCCGCAACGGAGCTCGCGGCCTTCCTCGACGGCATGCTGAATCTCGGTGACGAAGGCATGTCACTGGTTCGGGATTCACACCCGAAATCATGGATCCGCAACATCAGGGATCTCCTTTACAAGGTGGTCCGTCTCCGGGATTTCAACTTCAGGGTGTCCAGCTACCGGGCCGGAATCTGAGTTGTTCATGTGAGTCCGGGCATGCTGTCATTTGTGCCCGGCTGCCAGATGCCACAGGCATGCACCACATCACATCTTCGCCGCTCATGATTTCTCAAAATCTGACGCCTCCTGCTGCATGAACGCGCATGCCTTGGTTTCAGTGGTGATTCCCACATACAATCGCGTGGAGCAGCTGCTCCGTGCGCTGGACTCAGTGGTGCGGCAGACCGTGCGGTTAAAAGAAATATGGGTGATCGATGATGCCTCCACAGACCCGGTGGAGGATGCGGTGCGCGCGTTTGCAGACAGGGCCGCTCCCAGTACGTGCCCGATTTTATATGAGCGCATGCAGGTGAACTCAGGGCAGGGGGCCTGCCGAAACCGCAGCCTTCGGCTCGTCAGCGGCGAATGGGTCGCTTTTCTGGATGATGACGACTGGTGGCTGCCCAATCATGTGGAGGCGCTTCAAAAGGCCTCTGCGGCAGGCGCTTCAGCTGTCGTCAGTCTGGCTGAGATACGCCCTGAGGGAGGCGTGCACGGCACCAAAACGTGGGGGCCCACACCTTTTCAAATGCAGCAGGCCGCGCGGATGCTTTTCCATGTGAATTATGTGCTTCCCAGCGCCAGCATGTTCCGCAGGGATGCGCTCATTGAGCTGGGCGGGATCGATGAGGCGCCTGAACTGCGGCGCGCTGAAGACTGGGACCTCGCGCTGCGTGGCATGGAGGCGGGCTGGGGCTTTGCCAGCACAGACACGGTCACCGTGATTTATACTGAGCCGGACAGGCAGGCTCTTCAAAAGCGGCACTCAACTTATCTTGCAGTCATGCACTGCCTTGTCAGGCACAAAGACTATGCTCTGGCTTCGGCGCAGGATCGCCGGCTGAGCCTCTGTTTTTTCGGCATCAAGGCGGTGCTGGACGGCTGCACGCTGGGGCTGCCGTCATACTGGGCGCCGCTGGACCTTGCCCGGCGGAGCATCCGCGGTGCTGCTGCATTCCAGTCCACGGCCCTGCTGCTGCTGGCCAGGGCGATGGCGTGCTGCCCCCCAGCCATGGCAGCGCTGCTGCTGCGGCTTTTGAAAAGGCAGGCTGCAGCTCTGGACGCCCAAAGAACAGCCATCCTGTCCGCTCCTTCCGCCCCGGCCCCGGCCTCCCAAGTTTAATCCAGTCATGTCACAGCATTCCCCATCACCTCGGAGATCACGATCAACGCCCAGCCCGCTGGGTGTCTTCCCCCGCTACCTGGAGAGAGCCGCCTCCGCAGGTTTTATGAAGCGCATTCTGCTGCGCTATTTCCCCATGCATTTCCTGGAGGCTGCAAGTTTTGAGCTGAGGAATGCCATGCTGCGTCTTCTCGCACCGCTTCGTGCACGGCGTTTTCGTGGTAAAAAAGACCTGCTGGTGCAGGTCGGTTGCGGCTGCCACGGCCGCCCTGGCTGGGTCAATGTGGACTGCTTCCCCGGCAAAACCGTGAACTGCCTTTATGACATTCGCAGGGAGCTGCCTTTTGATGACTCATCGGTTCGCGGCATCTACAGCGAGCATGTGGTGGAGCATCTCGACTACACGCAGGAAATACCCGTCTTTCTGGCCGAATGCTATCGCTGCCTGGCGCCCGGCGGCATTCTTCGTATCATCGTTCCAGATGCGGGAAGATACCTCAAGGCCTACTGCGCTGGCGGGTGGTCGGAGTTTGTGCCGCTGCGTCCCCTGGTGGATGGCGCGGATCGCTGGTTCAAGCACAAGTACCACACACCCATGGAGCTGGTGAACGCCGTCTTCCGTCAGGGGCCGGAACATCACTTTGCCTACGATGCTGAGACCCTGGAGTTTGTGCTGCGTCACGCCGGGTTTACCAATGTCAAACAGCAGTCATTTGCCCAGTCTGCCGACCCTGTCATGTGTCTCGACCTTGCAGATCGCGCCACTGAAAGCCTCTACATGGAAGCGGTGAAGTAGTCTGCATCCGGCATGACCTACCGTCCCGACATTGACGGCCTGCGCGCAGTCGCCGTGCTGTCCGTGATCTTTTATCACGCTGACCTAGGCCTGCCGGGCGGGTTCGTCGGGGTGGATGTCTTTTTCGTGATCTCCGGGTACCTTATTACGGGGCTGGTTCTAAATGAACTCGACGAAAGCAGGTTCAGTCTCGCGGGCTTTTGGGAAAGGCGCATTCGACGTATCATGCCGCCGCTGGTGCTGGTCTCTGCAGCGACCATGGCCGGAGGGTGGTGGCTGCTTCTGGCAGATGACTACAAGGAGCTCGGCCAGTCCCTGGTGTCGCAGGTTTTGATGCTTTCAAATGTGTTCTTCTGGAGAAGGTTTGGGTACTTCGAGCTAGGCACGGAGCTCAAGCCTCTGCTGCATACGTGGTCTCTTGCCGTTGAGGAGCAGTTCTACCTTTTGTTTCCCATTGTGCTCGTGGCATTGAATACATGGTCCGGGAAGCGTCTGCAGAAGGCGGTTCTGCTTGCGCTGCTGGCTTCGTTTGCGCTCGGCATTTACTGGAGCCATTCCATGCCTGAGGCGGGGTTCTACCTCCTGCCCGCCCGCGCGTGGCAGCTGCTGCTGGGGGCCTTGCTGGCCATGCTGCCTGACCTGGGCGCATTTGCCCGCCCATGGCTGACGGAATTGATGGGCATCACAGGACTGGGCATGATCATCTGCGCGTTGGCCTGCTATGACGGCACCACCTCGTACCCTGGTGTTGCTGCGCTTCTCCCCACCATGGGGGCCGTGCTGCTCATTGGCTGCGGGGCTCGTTCGATTGTCGGCAGGTGGCTGGCACAGCCCTGGCTTGTGGGCGTTGGGTTGGTTTCTTACTCACTGTATTTGTGGCATTGGCCGTTGCTGGTCTTTTCCAGGTATTGGGCCGCTGTGCCTCTCTCTCTTGTGCAGCGGCTGCTGCTGGTGGCAGCCAGCGGGGTGCTCGCTCTGCTCTCATGGAAATGGGTGGAGCAGCCTTTCCGCAGGCGGACTTTCTGCGGCAGCAGGCAGTCCGTCTTTTTCTTTGCCACGGTCTCCACGGCGTCCCTCTTTCTTCTGGGCTTCGGGGTGCATCACGCACGCGGCATTCCATCCCGCATTCCCGAGGCCGCGCAGCTTTATGCTGATGGCAGGCAGGACTGTCCCTACCGCAAGCAGGTCAGCCTGGAACAGGCCATGCGCGGAGATTTCATCATGCTCGGCTCTCAGCATGATGCGCAGGTGCGTGTTTTGGTCTGGGGAGACAGCCACGCAATGGCCCTGCTTCCGGTCATCGAAGACCTTTGCCAAGAAAAGGGTTTTCGCGGGGCGGCAGCGGTCCATTACCAAACGGCGCCGCTGGTCAATTATCAAAACCGCGGAGCCTACAGCCTCAAAGACAAGACACCGTTGTTCAGTGCTTCTGTCGTCGACTTTGTTCGCAGGCACAAAGTGCCCCGTCTCATCCTCACCGCCGCCTGGAACGACTACTTGGAGGAAAGTGGAGCCCCGAAAATCAAGCAATCCCTTCAGGAGACCATTTCCATGCTCAGGGACTGCGGTGCCTCGGTCTGGATCATGGAGGATGTGCCGATTCATGCGTTTGACGTCCCACGCCGTCTGTCTGCCACAGCCCTCTTCGGAGGAGACATTGAAAAAATCGGGCTGCCGCTGGATGCTCATCGCGCTGCCTCCTTGCTGCAGCATTCAACTTTTCAGGAGATCGAGCCAAAAAAATTCACCCTGCTGGACCCCGCCGGCTTTTTTTTGAATGCGCATGGCCTCTGCCGAGTCGCCGCCGACGGCAGGGCGCTCTACACAGACGGCGGCCATCTGAGCGGCCATGGCTCGCGCTTGCTGCGCCCCCTTTTGCTTCCTGTTTTTGAGTGACAGCGGCGCTGCGGCCGAAAGGCATCCCAGTCTCCGCTGCGGGGCCTCCTTTCTGGTTCACCCGGCATCCGCCTGAAGTGCCTTCAGTCATAAAAACCAAAACCTTTTCTCCAGACCAACCGCATCTTTATGAAAGAACTCATCGTCACTGGTTCCTCCGGCCTCATCGGCTCCGAAGTCGTCACCCATTTCTGCCAGTCCGGCTGGAAAGTGCATGGGGTGGACAACAACATGCGCGCGGACTTTTTCGGTCCGGGCGGTGACACGCGGTGGAACACAGAGCGGCTCAAGACGCAGTTCCCGATGTTTGAGCATCATGAACTCGACATACGGGATCGTGCCGGCGTGCTGGCGCTGATCAAGAAACTGCGTCCGTCCGCCATTGTGCACACCGCAGCCCAGCCAAGCCACGATCTGGCGGCGAGCAGGCCGTTTGATGATTTTGACGTGAACGCCGTGGGCACCCTGAATTTTCTGGAGGCGGCCCGCCTTGCCTGTCCGGAATCTCCCTTTGTCCACATGAGCACCAACAAAGTCTATGGTGACGCTCCCAATGAGATCGCGCTGCAGGAGCTGGAAAAACGCTGGGACTATGCCGACCCCGCCTACACCGATGGCATCCGCGAGACTTTCCGCATCGATCAAAGCAAGCACTCTCTCTTCGGTGCGTCGAAGGTGGCGGCGGACGTCATGGTGCAGGAGTACGGGCGTTACTTCAACATGCCCACCTGTGCGCTGCGCGGCGGCTGCCTCACCGGGCCAAATCACAGCGGCGTGGAGCTGCATGGATTCCTCAGCTACCTCATCCGCTGCAACCTCGAGGGCCGCACTTACCGCGTCTTTGGTTACAAGGGCAAGCAGGTGCGCGACAACATCCACAGCCACGATGTGGTGGCCTTCATGGAGCGCTTCATCGACGTGCCACGCCAGGGGGAGGTTTACAACATCGGCGGCGGACGTGACAACTCCGTCTCCATCCTTGAAGCCTTTGATCTCATCGCCTCCATCTCCGGCAAGCCCATGCAGTACGAGTATGTGGAGCAGAACCGCCAGGGCGACCACATCTGCTACATATCCAATCTCGACAAGATGAAGGCCCACTATCCGGGCTGGGGAATCACCAAAAACCTCAGAACTACTTTTGAGGAGATCCATCAATCCTGGCTCGCACGCACTCAGGCATCCTGAAGCACGCAGCAGCCTGCCTTGTTCAAATTCACCATGCCAGACATCCACACTCCTCCTTCTCCTGAAAACACTCCTGCCTGGGGGATGGCCGCCATCGAGGCCAAACGGCAAAGCATTGTCAACAGTGCCGAGCAGCATGCAGGCGAACGTGACTACCACATCAGTCGCAATCTCTACTTCTACAAGCTGATCGGGCAGGAGTTGAAATCGCTCGTTGGCGACGTCGGGCGTCTGCTGTTCGTCCGCTGTCAGACTGGAAAGCTGCTCGACTACCTGGACACTGCCGCCGCCAGCGCGGTGGAGGTGAGCCCGAAGATGATCGACCTGGCGCGCGAAAAGCATCCTCAGGCCCAGTTCTGGCTGATGGATCCTGAGCAGCAGCTCCCTGAGGGCCCGTTTGACACCATTCTCATTCAGGACACGACCGACATGGTGGACCTCCAGTCCATGTTTGACCGCGTCCGTTCTGTCTGCCTGCCTCACACACGCATCGTCATTCTTGCCTACAATCATCTGTGGGAGCCGCTGGTGGCGCTGGCTGAAAAAACCAACCTCAAAACGCCCAAGGTCGAGCCAAACTGGCTCTCTGTCTCTGACTACCAGGGCTTGCTGATGCTCTCCGGCTTTGAGCTTCTTCGTGTCTCCAGGCGTGTCCTCATGCCGTTTGGCATTCCGCTGCTCAGCCGCCTGCTCAACAAGTACGTGTCGTGGATGCCGGTGATCGACCGCCTCAATCTCTTCAATTTCATCGTCGCCCGCCCTGCGCCGCAGCCCCGTCCGGTCACGGACTTCAAGGTCTCGGTCATCATTCCGTGCAAAGATGAAAAAGGCAATGTGCGCAGCGCTGTGGAACGAATGCCAGTGCTCGGCCGGGAGACCGAGATCATATTCTGCGACGACAAATCCACGGACGGCACTGCAGACGAGGTGCGTCTCATGCAGGCAGAGTTCCCGGAGAAAAACATCCGCCTCGTCGAAGGGCCTGCCATATCCAAGTCACGCAATGTCTGGACCGGCTTTCGTGCGGCCACCGGTGACATTCTCATGATCCTGGACGCAGACCTGACGGTCATGCCCGAGGAGCTGCCCCGTTTTGTCGAAGCCATCGCCTCTGGCAAAGGCGAATTTATCAACGGCTCGCGCATGGTTTACCCCATGCAGGGACAGGCGATGAAGTTTGCCAACATGATCGGAAACAAGGGGTTTGCCACCCTCTTCTCCTACCTCCTTGGCTCCCCGGTGCGGGACACGCTCTGCGGCACCAAGGTGCTGTGGCGCAAGGACTGGGAAAAGATCAGCCGCATGATCGACACCTGGGGTGCCGAAGACCGCTGGGGCGACTACGAGCTGCTGTTCGGCGCGGCCAAGCTAAACCTGCGCATTCTTGATCTTCCCGTGCACTATCAGGAGCGCACCTATGGAGACACAAAGATGAACCGCCGTTTTAAAAACGGCCTCGTGATGCTGCGCTTCTGCTGGGCGGCATTTCTAAAACTCAAACTCCCACAAATGTGAGCAACAAGGCGTCTCCCATGGTCGAGCTCTCCCAGCACGACATCGAGATTCAGGAAAATCGCAGGCACTGGGAGCGAAAGCCGGTGCTGCAGAAGGTTTACCATGCCTTTTATCAGGAGATCGCCCGATGGACGCTCAAGGAAAAGAAGGCGGCCACAGTCGAGCTGGGCTCCGGCATGGGAAACATCAAAAAGGTGCTGCCGGACTGCCTCACCTCAGATCTGTTTCCCAATCCGTGGCTGGACCGGGTGGAAAATGCCTATGCGCTCAACTGGCGGGAAAGTACAGTGGAGAACCTGATCCTCTTCGACGTCCTGCATCACCTCCAGCATCCCGGGCGTGCATTCGCAGAAATGGCCCGCGTGGTGATTCCAGGCGGCAGAGTCATCATTTTCGAGCCTGGCATGGGGCTGCTGCCCCGGCTTATCATGCACTTCTGCCATCATGAGCCGGTTGCTTTCAGGCAGCCGATTGAGTGGGACGCACCGCCCGGCTTTGACCCTGCAAATCATCCATACTATGCGGCTCAGGGAAACAGCTGGCGCATTTTTGTCAACAAAGAGGGGCTGGCCGAGAACGTGCTCAAAGACTGGGAGGTCATTCATGTGGGGCGTGAGCCTGGCTGGGCCTGGCTCATGTGTGGAGGTCTGCGCGGCCCGCAGCTCTACCCCTCCGCGCTGCTGCCGCTCGTGCGCTTCCTTGAGCGGGGGCTGCGCTTCCTGCCCTCCCTTTTTGCCGGACGTCTGCTGATCGTGCTGCAGAGGCGCCAGCCAGCCTGATAAATTTCGAACCCATTTTGACATGCGTAGTTTTCACCTGTCTCTGAACCGCAGCCTGGTTTTCCTGCTGGCTGTCATAGGCATCCTCCCCTTCGTCGTCTTGTGCCTCTATGCCCAGCCTTCTGCGGATGACTGGTACATGGCGGCCCTCACCATGGACAAGGGCTTCTTGAAGGCCAACATCGACATGTACCTGGGTGAATCAGGCCGTTTTTTCTCCTCCGCCTTGCTGTTCATGAATCCCATACAGCTGTCGCTCGGCGCCTTCAAGTGGTGGTGCCTTGCATTGGTGCTTGGGCTTGGCGCCAGCTTCAGGTGGTCCGTGGGAGGCTGGTTTCCAGAAGCCACCAACGCCTGGAAATGGATGCTGGCAGTCACCGCTTTCGTCCTGCTTCTGTGGGCTATGGCCAGCACTGCGCAGGGTTTCTACTGGGGTACCGGATCCGCTGGCTACACACTTCCAGGTGTGCTGTCCCTCTGCCTTGCTGGCATGCTGGGGCGGCGCTGTCTCGAGCTGGAATGGCGCCCGCCTCATGCGCTGCTGGCCGCTGCCTCATTCACGGCTTTTTTCATCACCGGATGCTCTGAGATCGCCATGGCTCTCCTGCTGGCGCATGTCACCATCCTCAATGGGTTTTTCTTCTGGCGGCATCGTCAGCTGAGCCGCCCGCTGCTCATTGTCCTGGGGGCCACGCTGGCCGGCGTCGCCGTGGTGGTGCTTACGCCCGGAAACGCGGTGCGAAGCAGCTGGTATCATAATGAAGTGAACCACGTCCTGGCACCATCCATCATGATGGCCGTGAAGCTTGCAGTCAGGCAGGCGGTCATCTGGATGGTGTTTGCCCCCTTCTTTCTCTTTTCCCTGGCCGTCGGGTGCTCCTGGCCGGAAACGCCGCAGCTCTCACGCCGGCGTGCCTGGGAGATCATCGTGGTCTCCCTCTTGCTGATGACAGCCACTCTCGTTGGCGGTTTCTTTCTGGGCACTTGGAGCATGGGGGCGGTCATCCCTCAGCGCGGGGTGAACATCGTCCTTCTGTTCTTCATCATCGACTGGGTTGTCTTCCTTGCCGGGCTCATTGCACTGCTGCGCTGCCGCCAGATTGAGATTCCACGGGCGGGCCATGTTCTCTCAGTGTGCGTCTTCCTCATCTTCTGCGCGAGCTTGCAGATGTCCCCCGGCAACAACATCAAGTCCGCATGGAAAGATCTCCTCAGCGGGAAGGCGGCGCTGTATGACCAGGAAAACGCCAGCCGGAATGCCCTTATCCGCAGCTCTGCCGAGCAGGATGTCCAGGTTCGTGCCCTGAGCGCCCGCCCGCACACCATTTTTTTCAACGACCTCCATCCTGATCCTTCCAACTGGCGCAATGCCGGATGTGCCAGCTTCTTTCGCAAGCGCAGCATTGTCATGCTGCCCAGATAGCCGCCCGGCCGCTTTCCACCACTCCGCCCCAGCCCGCCGGCTGGGGCAAACCAAGCAGCTTTCACCATGAACATGGATGCATTCAAAGCAGTTCGCGACGAGTTGACGGCCGCGCTTGCCCAGCGCGGGCGGGATCCGTTTCCAGTCTTCATACGCTCCTGGGCGCTCACCATCTTGCCCTTTGCCTTCATGTGCCTTCTGCTTTCGCGCTGGCCTCACTCCATCATTCTGTGGGGGCTCACGGCCCTGGTCGCCGGCTTTGTGCAGAATGCACTCGGCCTGCTCATGCATGAGGGCAGCCACTATTTTTTTCACCGCAGCAAAAAAGCCAGCGACATCTGGTGCGACGTTCTGGTGTGCCTGCCCATTTTCAACACTGTTCAGGGCTACCGCACCCCCCACTTTGAGCACCACCGCTCCTCCGGGGACACGGCGGACCCATACATTGACCTCTATACCTATCCCTCGGTGCGGCACTTGATCCGTCAGTTTTTGGTTGATTGCATTGGCATCAGCGCGGTCCGGAGGTTCTTTTCCCGCTATGGCTCCAGTGGAGACGGGAAGGCTGCCAGGGGCAATCCTGCATACGCCGCGCCTGTTTTTCTTTTGATCCAGGCGGGCCTCTGGTTCCTGCTCTTCCGGATCACGGGCCAGTGGTACGCCTGGTTTGTGCTCTGGGTCGCACCTCTCATGACAGTCACTCTCGTCGTGAACCGCTTCCGCACCATCGTGGAGCACTATCCCGGCTTTCTCGGCATCAAAGTCAGCCGCACCTCAATCACGGGATGGCTGGAGTATCTCTGCATCGCGCCCTACGGCTACGGCCACCACCTTGAACATCATTTGATGCCCCAGGTGCCCTATTACGATCTGGCCTTTACCCATCGTTTCCTGGCCGCCCGTGTGGACTATGGCGAAAATGAAGTCGCCGCTTTCGGCTATCTGAACGCATTCCGGCGCCTGGTGGGCGAACTCAGGGAGCTGGAGAAAAAAGCACGCCCATGATCACCGAAAAAACCAGCTGCCTCCTTTGCGGAGCGGATGACGCCGAGATCATGGCGTCTGGCGCCGACTATGACTGCGAGACCACCGCCCAGGTGTTTCACTTCGGCCGTTGCCGCAGCTGCGGCCACATTTATCTCAACCCGCGTCCCACGGCGGAATGTGCGCCTGAGATCTACCCGTCCGACTATTACACCCTGGACGCCTCTCACCAGCCGGACGGCTGGAGTATCATGGGCCGCATGAAGGACGTGGTCGTGCGCAGCCGTCTTCGTGCCTTTATGCGCGGCGTCCCGCACGGCGGCACGGTGGTCGATCTCGGCTGCGGGGATGGCGCGCTGCTCCTGGCCATGCGCCGTGAGCGGCCGGATGCCCGCCTCGTGGGCGTGGACTTTGCCGTGTCAGCCGGTCAGCGGCAGAAGATGGAAAAAGCCGGTGTCGTCGTCATCGAGTCGGCGCTGGAAACCGCGCAGCTTCCTGAAAACGTCTCGCTCGTGATCATGAACCAGGTCATCGAGCATCTGTGGGACGTGGATGCCTGCATGGAAAAAGTGCGCTCATGCCTGCGCACCGGAGGCATGTTCAGTGTCTGCACGCCCAATACTGACGGTTACGACCGGCCCTGGTTTCACAGCGGAGCCTGGGGCGGCTACTATTTTCCACGTCATCTCAATCTCTTCAGCAGGGAAGGGCTTTCACGCTACATGGAGCGCTTCGGCCTGCGCGTCACCCGGAGAAATTCCCTGCTCGCACCGCTCATCTGGATGAGCACGGCCCGCGCTCTTCAGCTGCGCCGTGGCTGGCCCAGGTGGGCGCGCCTGAGGGATGGAAACGTGTTCTTTCTCGTTCTATTCTGCCTTTTCGACGCACTGGCGCTCATGCTGGGCCAGGTGACGTCCAACCAGCAGGTTGTCGCGGTGAAGGAGTGAGACTGGCCTTGGACCAGGAAGCCACCACCTGCATTCTCCCGCCGCGCCACACGTGCCGCCCATGTGCGGCGCCGCAGCACACACATTTATCATCAGGCCCCAGGCAGCCGCGATGCCTTGACTGAAACACCAGCCCCACGCCACGCTTTGAACACCAAAACCAAGATCGGACTCGCCAGGCTCATCTACCGCGGTTTGCGGCTGGCCGGCCTCAGCCAGCAACGCATCATCACCCGCAATGGCATTCGCTTTGATGTGGATCTGGCGGAGGGCATCGACCTCTCCCTGTTCCTTTTCGGCAGTTTCCAGAAGTGGGTGATTGATGACTCGCTGCTGCCTGCCAAGAGCAACTTCTGCGCCATCGACATCGGGGCCAACATTGGCGCCATCTGCCTGCCGCTCGCCTCGCGGAATGCCGATGCCCGCATCATCGCCGTGGAACCCACCGACCACGCCTACAGGCGCCTTCTTCGCAACATTGAGCTCAACCCCGCCCTGCAGCCCCGCATCAAAGCCGTCCAGGCCTTCATGGGAGACGGCTCCCCGCCCGGCGATGCCATGATCGCATACCCCAGCTGGCGTCTCGACAACACCGCTGGTGAAAAGCACGAGGTGCATCTCGGCCTCGTTCACAAGGTCACCTGTCCCACGCTCTCCATCGATCTCCTGGTGCAGCAGGAAGGACTCACCCATCTTGATTTCATCAAGATCGACACCGACGGGCACGAGTTCGAAATCCTCCAGGGCGGCAGGCAGGCGATCACGCGCTGGCGGCCCATCATCGTCTTTGAGTTCTGCCTCTACGAAAACAAGAAACGCGGGCATACCTTTGACGAGTTTGTCTCCCTTTTCGCAGCCTTGGACTACGACATCTGTCTTGCAGACAAGAAGACGCGCGTTCCAGACGAGGCCGCCGCACGCCGTGTCGTGCCGGAGTTTGGCTCTTATGACTTCGTCGCCGTGCCGCGCCAGACACTTGCTGCTTCATGAGTTCCACCCCGGATATGCAGAGCCAGCAGGTTGTCACTTCCCGTGAGGCGCAGGCCATGGCAGACGCGGCGGAGCTCAAATCCAGGCTCACCCCCAGTCCAGGCGACCGCTTCTACCTGCACTTGTCCGACCTGCGCCTGATGATGCAGGAGCTCATCCCGCTCATCTCCGGCAGGGTGCTGGACTACGGCTGCGGCGGCAGCCCGTACCGCCCCCTTTTCAAGCACGAGGCCTACGTCCGAGCAGACGTGGTGGGCATGACAGATCTGGATCTCATCATCACTCCGGGGCAGCCTCTGGATGTGCCGGACGCGAGCTTTGACTGCATTCTCTCCACCCAGGTTCTGGAGCACGTGGCCGTGCCGCATCAATACCTGGCTGAGTGCCATCGCATGCTCAAGGATGGAGGTGCGCTGCTGCTCTCCACCCATGGCACCTTTCCTGACCACAGTGTGCCCTGGGATTTTCAGCGCTGGACCACCAACGGCCTGCGCAGGGATCTCGAGGCCGCCGGCTTCAAAGTGAAAAAAATCTGGAAGCTCACCACTGGTCCGCGCGCCGCTCTGCAGCTTCTGGAGCTGACCTTTGACCGCCTGCCCGCCGACAACTCACCCTTTGGACTCGCCTTCAAGCTGCTGCGTGGCATGTGGCGCCGCATGCGCTCCGGTTTTCACCGCTGGGCGGACAAACACCAGGAGGCCTTCCGCATCGTTGCCGACAGCGACCACCAGCATCATCGCCTTTATCTCGGTATCATGTTGCATGCAGTAAAGGTTTCGGATATTCACGGTAAATAAATCAGCATTTATAGACCGTTGCCCCATGCTGCAGCTGAAAAAAATCATTCCACCGCGTGTGCTCGAAGGCCTGCGCTACATCCGTCATGGGCGTCTTGTTTGGGATCGCGCACTGCCATCTTTCGTCCCGGTCGCAGCCATGACGACGAAGGAAGAACAAGTGCTCTTCACCCAGGCTGTCAGGGATGTGGCCGGGCTGCGTGGGGAAATTGTCGATCTGGGCTGCTGGCTCGGTTCCACCACGCTCTCCCTCGCCCAGGGGCTGCGGGAAATGAATGACTCCGGCAGGGTGCATGCCTATGACCGTTTCATCTGGGAGGCATGGATGGACCTTTACTCCAGCGAGCACTGGTGCGACTACATGCCAGGTGAGACATTTCTGCCTGAAACGCGCCGCCGCATGGGAGATCTCAAACCGTGGGTAAACCTGGTGCAGGCCGATCTCACCACCTGCCGCTGGGAGGGCGGTCCCATCAGGCTTCTGCTGGTGGATGCCATGAAGAGCTGGCCCTTGACCAGCGCCATTGCGCGTGAGTTTTATCCTTCTTTGATGGTCGGGGCGCTTGTCCTCCACCAGGACTACCTTTCATTCAATCATCCCTGGATCTCAGTGCTGCAGTGCCGGCTGCGAGATTACTTTGAGTATGAATCCTCCGTCTCCTATGGCTGCACCTCCCGCTTCAAATTGACGAAGCAAATTCCACCGGAGGTGCTCGCCGAAGCCATCGATTTCAAGCAGCTTCAGGATGATGAGGCGGAGCTCTCATGGCAGTGGTCTCTGGAGGTCATGGGGGAGCGTGCCCGCGTGGCCATGACATGCTCCAGAATCATGTATTACCTGGGCAAAGGTGATCTCGCCCGCGCCAGGCAGCTCTTCGCCCGTGATGAGCATATCATCGACGCCATGAATATCGGGGTGGTGAAAAAATCCATCGCCGAAGCAGAAGCTGGTGACGATTCCTGGGCAAAGATGAACTCAGAACGATAAGGGCAGGGGGGAGGCATGCTGTTTGACACCATTTTGGTCGGTGCCGGCCCCAGCGCAGTGGCAGCCCTCGCCGGACTGCCAAAAGGTCGCAAGGTGCTCGTCCTCACCGGAGAGGATGCCCGGCTTCCAGCCAGAGAAGCCAGGGCCCTGCACGCGAAAATCGACTCCGTGTCCCACGAGAGTGGCGAGCCCGCCGGCATTGGGGAGCGCATCCGCTTCGCACCTCCTTCCAAAGGAGAGCTGGTCCAGCCCGCGATCACCGGAGGGCTGGCCAACTACTGGGGGCAGCAATTTGCCCGCTATGAGGCCAATGACCCCTGGCCGCGGCACTGCTTTGCCAGCCATGCAGACTATCTCACCGCCTGCGGGGAGATAGAGGCCCTCTTCCGCTGCTCTCCCGGCGCTGATGGCAGCAGCAGGGTCACCCTTGAGTCGGGATACCGCCACCGTACGCCCAATCTCGTGCTCGGCAGCGCGGCTGGTCCGCAGATGGGGCTGCGCTCCATGCGAGATGCCTTCCAGACGCAGGCGGCCCTGCACAATGCCACCGTGCTGCCTCTTGCCGCCCGGAGGTGGGAGGCTGGAGGTGGCTTTGTGCGTGTAGTGCTCTCAGACGGCTCGACCGTGTCCGGCCGGCAGGTGCTGCTGGCCGCTGGCGTTGTCGGCACTCTCAAGCTCGTCTTTGCCTCCTGCATGGACGTGAGTTCCACCACCTTTGGCGACCATGCGCCTGTCATGCTCTACACCACTCTCAAGCCTGGCGCGCTGCCCATGACCCGGCGAGATGGGGAAAAGCATTTCAACACACTGGCCATCGAGCGCGTGCTCCAAGACAAGGTCACACTCTTCGCTTCCGTTTATCGCCTGAGCCACGCGCCACTGAGCCTCCTTCTGGCCATGCTGCGCCTTCCCGCCCTGGTCAAAGGACTGAATATCCCCGGGATCATGAATCTCATCACCCCCGTTCAGGTCTGGACCGAAGCCACGCAGATGCGCTATCGGCTGGAGCGCGGCAAAGATGCCGTTTTCGTGGAGGGCTCCCCCGGCACCGGTGCCGATCCGGAGATGAAGTCTTTCCTCCAATGGCTGAAGCCGCGTGCGAAGGTATGGAAGACGGCCGGGTTCACTCCAGGCGGTGGCTTTCACTACTGCGCCGGTCGTGTGGTCTGTGGGGATGCGCCTGAAGTGCCCGTGGACGAGTATCTGCGGCAGACGCAGCAGGGCAGGGTGCACGCGGTGGATTCCACCGTTCTTCCTGAGCTGGGCTGCTGCCCCTCCGCGCTCACCATGATGGCCAACAGCCTTCGTACGGTCGCAAGACTGACGTAAAGCCAGTCGCTCCTCCCATGAAAGTACTCATCTTTGGCGCCGCAGGCTTTATCGGTTCGCATCTTGCACGGGACTCTGCCAGTCACGGGCACAGCGTGGTTTGCTTTTGCCGCAAAGCCGCCGTGCAGGGCTTTGACGGCGAGTGCCATTCATGGTCGCTGGGCGGTCCGTTGAATGACGCCACCATCGAGGGCGCAGATTGTGCTCTGCACCTCGCGCATGACTTTGGCGGAGCCATCGGGGCTGAAAAGACGCTTTCAGGCACCCTCGCCGCCGTTCACAAGCTCCGCCAGGCTGGGGTGCGGCGTCAGATCGTGTTTTCCTCCTACTCCGCAGGCCCTCAGGCATCATCGCTTTACGGCAGGACAAAATCCGCTTTGGAGGAGAGCCTGCACGGCATGGAGGATGTTGTCATCGTCAGGCCCGGGCTGGTTCTCGGTGCGGGCGGGCTCTATGGGCGCATTTTCACGTTTGTGAAGCTTTCGCCGCTGATACCCCTGCCGGACGGTGGGGCTGGCAAAGTTCCTGTCATCGAGATTGGCAGTCTTTGCGGGCATGTTCGGCGGATCATGACAGCAGCCCTGACTCCACGGGAACACAACCTTTTTGAAAAAGAACTCGTCACTCTGAGGGCTGTCGTGGAAAGAGCGGCGCGCGCAGCCGGCCGAAGTGCGTGGATCATACCCGTTCCCTCCCCGCTTGTTTTGCTGGGGTTGCGGATGGCATCTGCGCTGCGGATGCCGCTGCCCGTCAATGCAGACAATCTTGCCGGCTTTTTAGCCAATCAAGAAGCCTGCCACCAATCATCGCTGGACGAAGAAAGCAGCTAGCCCTGCCGTTCAGCGTCGCAATCTTTACAGGGGCTGAATTTTCAGCTCTCCGCTTGGTTGCTTCATTGAAACAAACGCGCTCAATCTTACTGACTCAACAGATGCATGTCCGATTCTGAAGCCCCTTCAGCCCGCCCCATCTTCCACGGGATTCAGGCGTTGCGCGGAGTCTTCTCAGTTCTGGTGGTCTGTCATCACATGGGTGTGCAGTCAGAAAACTACTGGAATCATGAATGGCTGGGAGGGCTCTTCAGCGAGAGCACCTATCGTGTGGATTTTTTCTTTGTGCTCAGCGGCTTTGTGCTCTGGACGGCGCATTGCGCTGAGGCGGGGAGACCCTGGGCGTGGCTGGGCTTCATCAGGAAACGGCTATGGCGCCTTTATCCGCTGCTGCTCGTCCTGACGATGGTCAAAGTTTTGCTTTTGTGGCTCGTGCCGGGGCGCAGCTCGGAGAGCTATGAGCTGCTGCCTTCCTTGCTGGCGCTGCCGCAGAGGCCTTTTCCCATCATCGTGGCGGCATGGTTTTTGCCATTTGAGATATACTTCACCCTGGCATTGGCCGCATGTCTGGCGCTGCCCCGGTGGGCTTCCTTGCCAGTGTTGCTGATTTGGGCTGCGGTGCTGTCCCTGGCCGGGCTTGGCTTGGGGGTGGTTCCCTCCACACATGGGACTGGATTTCTGCTGCATCCCTCTGTCCTGGAGTTTGCCGCCGGTGCGCTGGCGGCTGAATGCGTTCGCAGGCAGGTTGGCGGCGGGAGATTACCCGGCATGCTGCTCTTTGGCATTGCCCTGGCAGGCTTTGCTGCCGGGGCGTCAGACCACACCTGGGTGGCCGGACATCCAGTGCTCTGGCAGAAGCTGTTCTGGGCCTTGGTGTTTTCAGTCGGGATTGCCGGGCTGACCCTGTGGGAGCGTTCTGTGAAAGCGCAAAACTGGCGTTTCAAAGACATGTTTCTGCTGGGCCGCGCCAGTTATTCCATCTTTCTCTCTCATGGCATTGTGCTCATGGCCCTGTCCCTCTTCATGAATTCGAGGTTCGCAAACCTGGGCGGTGGGTGGCTGGACCTGCTGCTGATGATGATGGTTGTGGTCTCGGTGTTCGTCGGCATGATCGTGTGGAGGTACATCGAGATGCCGCTGAACCGCTGGAGCTTGTTTTCCAGTGCAGCGCAGCCCCGGGCCGGCAGCGGCGTCACCTCAGCCGGTGGTGGCAGGGCTTCTCAGCGGTTGTCCTAGATCGTGCCCGTGGGCGTTTTCAACAAAGACCGTTTCTTCCTTCTTTCCGCCATGCTTCGCTTTGCTCCCCTCATCATCTGCATTCTTGCCTTCGCTCTTCAGGGGTTCACGCTCTGGAAGCCTCTCTTGATCACAGACGATATCGCCCAGCACCATGTCTGGCTGGATGAAGAAGATGGAAGCGGTTTGCAGCCCGGGGATCCGTGGATTGCAACATCCAAGGCCATTCAGCCTTATGTGGCGGCCGCGCTTTTCAAAGCAGTGCGTGTCTTTCTTCCCACCCTGCTGGTGGGAAAAGCGCTGGCGCTGGCATTGCTTGCCCTCACTGGAGTGTTTGTTTATCGCATCGGCGTCTTTCTGCGTGGTGTGCGCATGGGCTGGATCGCTGTGGGGCTCTTTCTCATCTCAGACGCCTGGATCGGCCTCAGTGGCGGCTTCGCCCGCAGTTTTGCATGGCCGCTGGTGTGCGGGCTTGTGCTCGCGCTGCTGCATCGCCGCCAAGGATGGGCCGCCATGTGTCTGTTTCTGGCAGCAGCCCTCTACCCCGTGGCCTTCGTCCTGCTCTCTCCGGTTTACGCCCTGGTCTGGGTGGCAGACCAGGCGCGGGATCAATGGCGTCAGGCGGGGAGTCTGCGCACCCTGTGGAAAACGCAGTGGCCTTTGGTTCTGGCCGTTGCCGCAGGCAGCGCACTGGTGCTGTTGAAAAGCCGTGAACTCGGTCTCAACCCCCTGGTGGGGCCCCAGGTCACTCAGGTGCAGATGCAGGCGGATCCCCTCTATGCGGCAGGTGGCCGTGTGCCTTTGCTGCCGGTTCCGCCTTTGCTCGGCATTCTTCCCTGGGCTCTCCTGCCCTGGACCAAAGCCATCGTTGAGCCTTTGATGCGGCATGGGGCCGCCTTTGCCGGCCCTCTTCAGCTGGTGCTGAATGCCGCGTCCATCCTCGCATTTGTGCTGGCCATGGTCATGGTATGGCGTCGCAGCCGTGAAAAAGCCATGGTTCTCCTTGCTCTCACGGCGGCAGGGATGGCCACCTACGTTCTGGCCACACTGCTTCTGCCACGTCTGTTTGAGCCATCGCGGTACATGATCTGGAGCATGCCTGTGCTGGGCGTGCTGAGCTGGGCTGTGCTTCTTGATTCCGGCCTGGGACTGTTGAAGGCTGGGAGAGGGCGCATGGCAGGTGGCATCTGCCTGGCGCTTGTCGTGCTGTCCAGAGCGCCTTCCATACAGGGCAAGGGGGCCGACGACGCATCAGAATATGCCGGGCTCTACCTGGCGCTGGCAAGGACTGGCGGGGAGGAGCTGGTGGCCAGTTTTCCCCGCACCAGCGACTTCATCCCCGTGCTCTGCCACCGCAGCGTGTTTGTGAGCAATGAAAGTTCTCACGCCGTGCTGTTCACGGGTTATCGCAGGTTCGTCATGGAGCGCAATGCGGCTTTGCTGAAGGCGTTCTATTCAGCCAGTCAAAATGATGTGAAGGACTTCTGCGCTCAGAACAAGATCGACTGGCTGGTGGTGGAGGAAAAATACTACCTCCCAGATCTCCCTCCGGGCGTGCATTTCGCCCCATTTGACCGGCAATTGCGGGAAATGCTGAAACAAACCCCGCAGCCATGGCTGCTCACCTATGCGAAAAAATCCGGCAAACAGGTGCAGTCTGGCGTTTACTTGGTCCCCGCCGGTCCCATCATCGACTCTCCCTCTCTGCCATGATTGCACCCACCCTTACTGTGCTGATTCCCTGCCTCAATGAAGAGGTCGCCATTCCTGCCGTGGTGGCAGAATACAGGGAGGCATTTCCCCAGGCCTGCATCCTCGTCGTGGACAATGGCTCCACCGACGCAACCGCAGCTCGCGCACGGGCTGCTGGCGCGCAGGTGATCGTGGAACCGCGCCGTGGCAAAGCCAAGGCGGTGGCCACGGCGTTGTGTCACATCGACACCGACCTCGTCCTCATGGTCGACGGGGACGGCAGCTATCCGGCCGCCGGCGGCAAGCTCCTCTACGAACGCTACTGCGAGGCGCCCGTGGACATGATCACCGGTGTGCGCCAAACTCAGGAGGACGTTTTCCGTCCCGGCCACCAGTGGGGCACCTCGCTGTTCGCCAGCTTTGTCAAAGCGGTGTTCGGCCACCAGCCGGGAGATGTCTTTTCCGGCCTTCGTCTTTTCTCACGCCGCTTCTACATGAACGCTCCGGTGCTTTCCCGCGGCTTTGAGCTGGAGATCGAGCTGACCATTCAAGCCATCGACAAAGGCTTCAGCACCGTGGACCTGCCCATTCCCTTTGGTGACCGGGCTGAAGGCACCAGTTCCAAGCTGAAGACCTTCAGGGATGGCACGCGCATTTTGCGCGTCCTGCTGGTCCTTTTCCGCGACTATCGGCCCATGCGGTTCTTCGGGCTCATAGCGGCCTGTGGTTACCTTCTCGGCATGCTGGCTGGTGCGCTTCCGGTCTATGAGTTTATCCAGACTGCCTACGTCAGTCGCGTGCCCATGGCGGTTCTGGCGGCCAGCATCATGGTCATATCCACCATCGTGCTGTTGGTGGGCCTCATTCTGGAGTCCAATCTGCGCCACCACCGGGAAATGTACCACATCCGCCTTCGTGGTTTTGGCATGCCATCAAAGACCAGGCGCGGCACAAACGCTGCTGAAAATTAGCAGCCAGGCTGTGAGTCTGGTTCAGGGGGCGGCACGACCAGCCTGCAGATTTTGAGGCCGGATATCAATCCTTCCTGTGTCACCCCCCCCAACAAAAACAGGCCGGTGCCAGTGCAGCATGGGACGGCCGCATCCTTCCGCGAAGGTTTCTGAAAGTTATTTTAAAGACTGAACCTAAAGAGAAAAAGCTTGCAGTTTGTGGCAGGTCGCACGATAAAAAATTCTTTAGGGATCAAAATTCGTAATATCGGTGTTCCTTTTTTCGCCCGTCAGCCGGGTGCCTTGCTGCTGCGATCATGGGTTGGTTCTACAAACTATTAAAAAAAGAAGAGTTTCTTCCCACTCGAGTTGGAATGTTCGTCAACTCTTCTTTTCTGATCCGCCAGGCCCTGGGACAGGCAATCGTCAGACACTCAGACGAGCTGCACGGGACAATGCTCGACTTTGGGTGTGGGACCGCCCCCTACCGGCATCTCTTTAAAATTGACCGTTATCTGGGGCTTGAGATTGACGCCCCGGGGTATCCTCTGAAGCATGCGCATTCCACATTGCTATACTCTGGCGACCGCATCCCGCTGGAAGACGAAAGCGTGGACAGCATTCTGATGACGGAAGTGCTGGAGCATGTGTTTAATCCAGCCCAGGTGCTGTCCGAATTCCGTCGCGTCCTCCGTCCTGGCGGTGTTGTTCTCGTCACCTGTCCATTTGCCTGGCCGTTGCATGAAGAACCCTACGACTACGCACGCTACACTCCGTTTGCCTTGCAGCATCTTTTTCAGTCCGGCGGGTTTGAGGTGAAGGCGATCGAAAAAACTGGGAATTGGATTCTGGCTCTGGTTCAGCTGCTTCTTGTTTTCAGCGTGCAAAAGCTTCTCCCGCAGTCGGAGCGCCTCAATCGTCTCGGCAAGATCCTCTTCTGCTCCATCCTGAATCCCCTCGGCATGGTTTTGAATTTCCTGCTGCCCAAGGATGACCGCCTCTACTTCAACAATGTGGTGGTGGCGTGCAAAAAATGAACCTGCTGCCTGCGGTGTGGTGCGGAAAGCTGGCCGTGCCCGGCATAGGGGGGGCCGCCGGCCAAAAAAGTGCTGCACGCTGAGATCGTTGGCAAAAGCAGGCATCTTTGCCTTCAGCATCCCGCTTTAACCGGCTCATATTAACCCGATGGAAACCTTCACAGACTCGCCCCAGGCCGGTCCTGCGCGCATCATTGCACTGGACGCCTTGCGCCTGATCGCTGCGTTCATCGTTTTCGTGCAGCACTTCCGCCTTGTCTTCGAGCTCCACTGGCCGGAATGGCTGCGCAAAGGTGTGCTGGACTCCAAGGCGGCGGTGATGCTGTTTTTTGTTCTCAGCGGCTATGTTCTCGCCCTGTCGCTCGGCAGCAGGGCGCCGTCCTTCAAGGCGTATGTGAAATTCGGCGTGCGGCGTGTCTTCCGTCTGTATCCCGTTTACTGGGCTGCTCTTGCGCTCTCATTTGTCGTGCTGTGGAACGTGCAGCAGCATGGCGCAGGGCAGGTGAGGGGGATGCCCGCCCTGTTTCTTGACGGCGGCTCTCTGCAGACCAGCCAGTGGCTGCTTCAGAGCACCCTCCTGGCGCCGGGCATGAAGTCCGACTTCGCGCTGCCCACGGTCTGGACGCTCATGACCGAGGCCAAGATCTCGATGATTTTCCCCCTGCTGGCGTGGGTTATGTTGCGCAGCTCCGGCTGGCTGGCCGCTGCGCTGGCCGCGGCACTGGTTCTTTTCAGCCACTGGATGGATCAGCACATCGTCGGCACGGCGGCCTTTCTTGGCATGTTCGCGCTTGGCACTATCTTGTGCCGCGTGCCTGAGGGCTTTTGGCGCCGCTTGAGCCAGCCTGCCTGGTGGGGGCTGCTGCTTTTGGGCCTCGTGCTCTACGCAGCCATTTCCTGGAGATACGTCATGCCGAGCATCTGGCTGGGCTATTACCTGTGCGGGCTGGGTTCGTTGATCTTCATCGCGGCGTGTGTCGGCTGGCCGCAGATGCGCTCTGTCTTGACGCGCCTGCAGCAGCTGCTGCGGGTGGATCTGTCTTACAGCATCTACATTTTGCACTACCCCGTCTTGGTGGCGTTCAAAAAGCTATGCGGGCCGTGGATGGCCGCCTCACCGTTCATCTCTTTCATCCTGGCCCTGGCATCGACCATCGGACTCGGCTTGCTGGCGCATTTCTTGATCGAGAAGCCCGCCATTGAACTGGGCAGGAGGCTGACACGCTCCAAATCATCCTAATTTGATCTGAATTCCACGTCATGCCCGACGCGCTCCAGGTTTGCCAGATATTTCCGCACTATGCCCCCGTGCTGGCAGGTGCTGCCGAACGTTTCCGGCGTTACGCGCCCGGGCTCAAGGCGCGCGGCATCACCACTTCGGTGATCACCTCCCGCAGTGATCCGGCCCTGCCGGTTGAAGAGAACGTGGATGGCATCATCCCCGTGTCCCGTATCGAGGTCGGGTCAGTTGCCGGGCAGCGTGATCAGAGGCTGTTTAAATCCGCCGCCGAACTTCTCATGAGACAGGGAGGGGCGGCGGCGAAGGTCGTGCAGACGATCAAGATGGACCGGCGGCTTTTCAGCAGCCTGCTCTCCATCAAGCGCCAGGGCAAGTCTCTGATGTTTGTCTCCACCATGGTCGAGCCTGAGACCTGGGGGCGCACTGCTTTCCATCGCTGGGCCAACTTCCAGCTGCAAAAGCTGGCGCAGCGCTTGTTTGATGCCGTGGTCGTCGGGTCTCCAGTCATGGCTGAAGCCCAGCTCCGCATGGGGGTCGCTGCACGCAGGCTGCATGTCATCTCCCATGGGGTGGACATCGGGCGGTTCAAGCCCGCCGCGCCGGGTGGGGCGCTGCCGCCCATGCTGCAAAAGGTGCTACCCCCATGTGCAAAAGTCTGTCTCTACGTCGGGCATCTCATACCACGCAAAGGCGTCGCCACCTTGCTGCAGGCCTGGCCGGAAGTGGCCCGCAGCTGCCCGGATGCCTGGCTGGTTCTCGTCGGCGCAGTGCAGCGTCCCACAATCTCCTCCGAGCAGGAACGCAGGGAAATCGCCGGTTATCAAACGGCCCTCTTTGCTCAGCTCAATGCTTTGCCTCGCGTCCTTCACATACCTGAGCAGCCGGACATCCAGCACTGGTATCAGGCGGCTGACATGTTTGTGTTTCCCTCCACCCAGGAAGGCTTTCCCAATGCACTGCTGGAAGCCATGAGCACGGGGCTGCCCTGCCTCACCCGCCGCTTCATGGGCTTTCCGGAAGGGCAGCTCGGTGAGCACGAAGGAGTGATCCAGGTCTTGGATGAGACGCCTGAAGCCTGGTCCCGCGCCATGGTGGCGCTTCTGGCGGATGAATCGGCCAGATGCAGGATGCGCACCGGCGCACGCGAGCTTATTGTGCGGGATCACTCACTGGAAAAGACGCTGGATCAATACGCCGGCTTGTACCAATCCCTCGCCCGCAAACAGGCTGTGTCATGAACAACGAAAAACTCAGCGTACTAATTCCTGTTCTCAACGGGGCTCCGTTTCTGGAGGAAGCCCTGGCTTCCCTGGAGCAGCAGACTTTTCGTGATTTCGATGTGCTGGTCTGGGACAACGGCTCCACGGATGGCACTCTGGAGATCCTTGACCGCTGGGTGCCCTCCCGCCTGCCGGGACGCGTTTTCCGTGGCCCGCCCCTCTCTCTAGGCCTCTCCCTGGCCAGGCTTGTGGAGGTGGCTGACACGGAGCTGTGTGCCCGCATGGATGCGGACGACATCTGCCATCCCGACCGTTTTCGCCAGCAGCTTGCCTTTCTGCGTCAGCATCCCGCCCTCGCCCTCGTGGGCACGGACCGCGTTTGCATCGACATGTCTGGAAACGTCGTGGAAGGAGGGTCCAGGCTTCCATTCGCACCCACTGATGTGTTGCATGCCACGCTTGTGGGGCCGCGCATCTGGCACCCCACGGTGATTTTCAAACGCAGCGCCGTTCTGCAGGTCGGCAACTACCAGGACCACAGCACCATTGACGAGCCCTACTGGTCTGAGGACTATGATTTGTGGGTGCGGCTGCTGACACATCATCTCGCCGCCACCATGCCGGAGCGCCTGCTGCGGTACCGCATCAATCCCTCCGGGGTGACGCAGAAGGCCATGCGGGAAAAACGTGCGGCATTGTCGAGGCGCCGTGTATGGGAGCGTCACGCCTCCGCATTCACAGGGCTCCAGCAGTCCGTGGCCATGCAGCTGCATGACCGCTCCAGTGGATTTGCCCTGCCTGCATTGTGGCGCATGGCCTGCCATTTCAGGCGTCTGGACGGCCTGCCACCTCTCACCCGTCTCAGATATCCCTCATTTCTGGAGGCGATGCAGAAGCTGATCGCACGCAAAGATCTGGCTTCGCGTGCATGGCTCAAGGTCGGCCGCCTGCTGAAGCCAGCTCCACCAGATGCCCTGCCCACAGACTGACAGGATCAGGCGGGATGCGCTCTTGGGCCATGAGACGGCCGGCGGCACCCATGGCTGCCCACTGGTCACGCTGGGACCAGGCCTGCTCCATCACTTCATGCAGCGCCGCAGTCTCACAGGAGGCTGCCAGGAAGCCCGTCCTTGACGGCTCCATCATCTCCGGGATGCCGCCTGCAGGCGTGGCAATGACCGTCCGCCCGGCCCACATGGCCTCGATCAGGGCAATCGGCAGCCCCTCGTGCCGCGAAGGCAGCAGCAGAGCGTGATGTTCCCTCCACACCGCGTTCATGTCATCCACATGACCGGCAAACACGACTTTGTCTGAGACCTGCAGCTCCCGGCTCAGGGCCCGCAGAGTGTTCTCACAACCTCCGCTGCCAAACAAGGACACCTGGATCTTCCGCTCTTTCCATTCTGGTCGTGCCAGCACTTCAAAGAGCATGTCCTGCCCCTTGGTCTTAGGGTGCAGACGCGCCGGCAGTGCCAGCTTCACACACGTGCTGTCATCCAGTGCCGGCATTGCGAGGGCTTCCACACTCACCAGAAAGGGATTCCTCACGATGCGGGCATTTGAAAGCCTCCGCCCTGTCTGCCGAAAACACAGATCTTGATTGTGCTGGGAGACAAAGCACGCCTCCAGCGCCCGCTCATACGCCCGATGTATCCTTTCTGCCAGAGGGTCTTCAGGCCAGTTGTCTGTTGAGACCAGGTGCGTGACAGCGATACAGCGACGCCCATCAGCATGAATGACCTCCAGCAGGGGGATGCCATCCACCAGTGTTCCTGAATTAAAGATTATCAGGTCTGGCTGAAAATCCTTCAGCGTCGATCTCAGAAGGCGAAGCCCCCAAGGTTCTGCTCCGGACAAACGCTCCCAGATTTTGCCCATCACCGCCTGCTTGCCGGTGAGATTCAGCGAGCGGTGGGGTACCCCCTGAGCTGCCAGCTGCTTCAGGCGTCTGTGTGCGCCCTGCTTCCACTCCGTCAGCGCCAGCACCCCGTGGCCCTGTCGTTTCAAAAAGCCGGCAGTTTGCACCCAGAGCTCCTCACTGCCGCCGCCCCCCTGGTTGGCGCTGATAAATAAAAATTTCATGAGTCGCACAAAATTGGGCGTCGGGAGCAGGCGTTAAGAATGATCATGGCGACCGATTTCATTCAGTGACAGAAACATGAACAGCTGTCAAAAAGTGCATTCTAAAATCGTTGGTCCTTGCCCTTGCTACATGACGCGGCTATCTGACCCAATCCGGCCTGAATCCATCCCGGCCCATGATTGAACCTGCAGCTCCGTCCAATCCCTTTCAAAGATTACCTATGATTAAAAACTGCAAAGGTCTGACAATTTTAGAATCACTGGTTGTCATGGTGGTTTGTGTCCTTCTGCTGTGGATTGTAATACCTGTCTGCATGGTTCGGCTCGGCTGGAAGGAGGCGGGAGCCATGGTCGTCACCGAAGGAGACAAGGCACCGGAATATAAAGGCGAACCTCTCGACCCAGACATTCTCAAGCCCCGTGTGGATAATGTCACAAAGCCCAGGGTGCTGCCTGAGAACCAAACATTGCCAAAAGCGCCGAACACCCCGCCTAAAAAGAGCGCCTTGGATTAACTTTGGCTTCAGGCAACGCGCCTCCTCGCCCACATGGGGTCTCTGCAGACAAAGGCTGACCAGGCCGACGAAGGGAGTCCGCTCGGACGGCACATTCTTGAGCGTTTAATCCTGGTGTGGAAACTGGCCCACGCGTGGATTTTTCGTTTCACCATGGTGGTCATCACCGTCTTGGGGGCTCTGGCGCTGTTCATTCGCAGCCAGGCTGAAGCCAACCTCCTCAGCGTCTTCCTTTCCTACCTTCCCGCATGGGTGACCGCCTTGCCTCTCCTGCTCACACTGGCGGGCGGCATCGTTTTCGCCTGCTGGCGTTCGGCCGCCGCATCCATGGTTGGTGCAGTCATCATTACATTATGGCTTGGAGGCTACAGCTTTACCTGGGTGCCGTTTTCTCGCCACACTCATCCAGCGGCTTCCTTGACAGTGATGACGTACAACCGTGGCCAAGGGTCAGTCAAAATTTTGACCGAATGCGCGGTGGCAAATCAGCCGGACATAGTCGTTTTTCAGGATGCCGGCCGGCGCCTGCCCCAGCTTGCCGCGCTGCCGGTGTTTGCCCAAAATCGCCATGGTTTGCAGAGCGGAGAATTTGTCTTGCTGAGCCGCTGGCCTATCGTGCAGAACGAACCGCTGCACCTGGACTGGCCCGGGGGAAGATCAAAAACCTGGCACGCAGGCACGCGATCAGTCATAGACTGGAATGGGAAGCGGGTGGTCGTTTATAACATTCACACCCCCACCCCCAGAGACACCCTTTACTGGTATGCTCAGCATGGCACCTTCCTCTACGGCATCCTTGGTGTCATGCCCTTCACGCCGCTTTACAATAAGCATAAGGACTACCTTTCCTATTGGGCTGCGCGGGTGCAGCTGGCGGCGCAGATTGCATCACGGGTGCGCCAAGAGCAGTATCCAGTAGTCTTGCTTGGAGACCTCAACTGCCCGCCGCTGGGAAGCAGTTACGGTTGTATCGAGCGGCTGTTGCAAGACGCGCACCGCACAGCAGGAAAGGGGTTTGGTTTCACCTTTCCCAGCAATTTTAAATCCGTTGGCAGGATTTTCAGCCCTTGGATACGAATCGATCACATTTTCGCCTCTTCGCATTGGGAAATTTTGTCATGCACAGTAGGCTCCGGGCCTGCCTCACAGCACCTCCCCGTCGTATCGGAGCTGGGCCTGCGAGAAAACGCAAAATAATGTTGCTTCTTGACGCAGGAAGGGGCCGGTGGCATAAAACATGCTTTAGCCAAAGGCGGGTTTGCACCTAAAAATGACATTTTTTGCACAATTTTGCCTATTGCCAACGCGGTCGGACGATGTAATGGCTGAGCGCGCGAATAAAAAAATGTTTAAAATATAAACGCTGAACACTATTCGATCATATGATAAACAAAATTAAACTGACTGCTTGCATGATAGGCTGCGTGCTTATGGCGGGTGTTAGCGACGCTGCCGCTCAGTTCGGAGGTGGATTCGGTTTCGGCCTTGGTTACTTTCCGGTGCAGGACCGCTCTTTAGGGCAGGTGAAGATTTCCGGGGACACGAACTACGATGGTTTTCTGGACAGCGGGGATCTCGATCCCAACATCAATCTCAAGCGCAATCCTCCAGGCTTGATCGTGGGCACTCGCGAACTCGCACGCATTGATCTGTCAGTCGTGCACAACGCCAGCCTCCAGACAGCGAGCACTCCTGGTTCCCCTGGCTCTCCGAAGCTGAAATTCCTCTACTACAAGCTCTCCGCCATCCTCGATCTGCGGCCCATCAATCTCGGACATCGTCGTGGAAGCTTCAAATCCTTTGAGGAAGAGCAATCCCGCAGCGGGCGCATGCGCATCTGGCTGGATCCCAACCGCACGACTCTTCTGCTCGATTCCGCTGATCCGGGCAAGCGCCGCGTCGAATGGCCGGCTGCTTCCTCCCTGCCGCCCAAGCATGTCTATGCCGAAGGGGTCTCCGTCGGAGATTCCGGAACTGTGATGATGCTGACCCTGCTTCTCGACAACAACAATCTGGGTCCTGTGGCAGACAAGCTCTTTGGTGACAAGGCCTGCTGGGATGCCCTGATGCTTTCAGTCTGGCCCTCCCCCAAGACCAAGCCATTCATCGACAAGTCACCCGTTTGGAAGCGGTTCTAAAACCGCACCTTGCAGCTGACTCACCCTTATCTAGGCGGCCTCTTATTCATTTCTATGCACCTGTTTCAAAATGCCCTGGCAATGGACCCGCAAAACATCTCCACTTTGGTGTTGATGATGGCTGCGGTGGCTTGGGCAGGCACTTTGATCGTTCTATTGAGCGATCTCATTGCCGACGAAAAGCTGGCAGTTGGATGGAAATTCCTCTGGTTTCCGGTTCTGGTGCTTTTGCCCGCTGTAGGTGGGCTGCTTTACAGTTCCGTTTCACTCATTCGTTCTCTGGCTGGAGCAAAGCAGAAAAGTTGAACCTCTGAGTTCAAACTGACTAAAAAATTCTTACCTGAAGACTAAAGATATTACCATGGACCAATGGGAAAGTTCACCAAGAAATAATTTTCCGGCCCGATGGGTCGCGCTGGTGGCTGTACTCGTGTTAGGTTCTGCAAATTCAGTGGCTCAAACCCCTGTTCGCAACCCCGGGCAGGAGGCTGCCAGAAATCAGGCTATTTCCCAGGATGTGAGCCGCCCCTTTGGCGACTACCGGTATGTTCCTCAAACGGGACTCTACAAAGATGTGACTTTCGGCGACCGGGTCGAAGACTTTAAGGAAGGTGCTGGCAAAGTGGGGGCTTTCGTCAACAACCTCAATGTTGCCACAGGTTGGTCTCAGTACAATCCAGACGGTCTGTCATACACTCTGTGGGGCGGGGTGAACCAGATCAGGCTGCCTGGTGGTGGAATCTACTATGGCAGTCCTTTCACAGGAACTACCAGTGGCAACCTTCAGCTCCGCATCTGGCCGTTTATCTTCGACAACTTTTACCTTGGTTATGGCCTGCTCTATGATGACATCCAAGGCAATTTTCCTGGACGTGAGCAGCTGCCCCCTGATGACCGCTGGGCACAGATCGTCACACTGTCTTTCCGTGCGTCACTCACCATCGGAAACACCGTTGGCGTCAGCATCCAGCCCTATCTCTACTGGCTTCCAAACAAAGGTGAAGTGGGCTGGGGCATCCCCGGGCCCCTGGCTGGATTTGGAAACTACCAGCCCAACCTGAATGCGCTGCTGACGATTCTTTGGAACAAACAAGTCGGGAACTGGAATCTCTCCGTCACCGACATGTTCTCTCCCAGAATTTATCAGTATAACCTCTGGAACATCTTTGTTAACTCCTCCTCAGGGTTCGGCGACCTCAGTCCCATTGACAGGGTGGGACGTTACGGGCTGGGCAATGGTGCTGGGGATTTGTCCAATTACAGCCCTCAGGCAAGGGCCAATGTCCATCCGGGAGACTGGAAAGGCTTTGCTGGCTACTACAATGTTCTTGGTTCTCGCGCCGTAGGCACACTGGGGTATGATACCAAGAGTCTTCTGTATCTCTATCGCACGGATTTTTGGGACTCTCATTTCCGCGGAGATTTCGCCACCGTATCTGGCGGGGCTTATCTGCAAAAAGGCAATCCATACTTCAGCGTTTACGGCGGGTACAGCTTCTCCACATCCCAGCCTTTTAACACCTACTTGCATTGGACCACTGTCGGAGCCATCAAGCGAATCGGTGCCTCGACAAGCGTTTACGCCCAAGGGGGCTACTATTGGTACACAGGCCAGGGGGACGGCGGCACAGGAGCTCTGGCCACCTTGGGCATCGTTCAGCGGGTGGGCCTGCGTACAAATCATTATGCCGAAGTGGGCCGAAGAATCTACACCCCGCCCACAGGTCCAGCCGGGATCGAAGACTACATTGACTATCGCATCAACCATATGCTGGGCTCCAGAACTAGCATTGCTGGATTCGTTGGAACGGCAAAAGTTTACACCCGGGAGCAGGGTAACAGTTTCAATGTAAAGTATGCCGGTTTGATTCTCAATTACCTGGTCAGCAGCCGCACCAGCACGTTTGCATCCTCGGGCTGGGCAAGGTCGGAAACCGGTGCTGTCAACAGCTACATCAATGACACCTGGACTCATCGTTTTGGCTTGCATCACAACCTAACTGAAAATATACAGTTTCAGGCCTACTATCAGTACATGGACGTACGTTCCAACACTTTTTCTAACAACTATAGTGAACATTTCATCTACATTGGTGCTCTCAAGCGTTTCTGATAAAGTTAATTCTTCAGTTCGGCATTTGGACAAGGCTCTTCTGGTTTTTGCGGTTCTGACTTCTGTTTCGTGTGGTGGAATGAAGCACTCCGTTGAAGGGCCCCCCATGCCCCTTCCTCCGGCTCAGCTGCCTTCTTCGGCAAACTACCGTATTCAGGTGGGGGATTTGATTGATGTCTTTGTGTTGGAAGACACCAGTTTCAATGGCACTTTTGCCATCCGGCCCAGTGGCGACATCATCATGCCCAAGGTCGGTCGTGTGAACGTGAATGGTCTGAGCCTTGCTGAGGCGGAGTCTCGAATCAAGAAAACGCTTGAAGCGAACCAGCTCAAGCAGGCTTCTGTCATTGTGGATCCAGGGACACGTGGCGACTCAGGTGCGGGAGGAGGATTGACTGTCCGCATGAGCGGTGAAGTTGTCCAGTTGGGCCGCGTTACTATCCGTCCTTTGGGGGATGCTCCCATTTCCGCCTACCAGGCCATCGTCGATGCTGGAGGGTTCAAACCCTTTGCCAACAAGCGCAAATCCTACATCCTTCGAAACAATCCCGACGGCGTGCTTCGCATCGACGTCAATTTCGAAGCTGTAGAGCTGGGCAAAGCTCAGGATCCGATCGTTAAAGAGGGGGACTGCATCGTGGTTCCCAGAAAGACTTTTGGACTCTAAATCTCTCGACGCAGATATGCCTTCTCAAGAATTCAAACGCTTCCTCACATTTCAAGACGTTCTGCAGTTCCTGTCCAGGTATGTCAAATACTGGCGGCTTTCTGTCTTTTGTTCCATTTTAGGCTCCCTTCTGGCTCTTGCCTATTTTGTTTACGGCAAGCCTTCCTACTATTCCAAAAGCTTGGTTGAGTGGAATTATGTGGACCTGCCGATCAAGTCCGAGATTTCAGACTCTCGCGGCACCAGCCGCTGGGACAACATCCACATTCAGCTGATCAATGGCTTGCAGTCCAAGTGGCTCGCTGAGCGGACCGCTCTCCGGCTTGGTTTGATCAAGGATGTGACCCAGTTTAGCTCCATCTGGCTCAAGTACATCTCCAAGCTCCGGGTGACAAGTTCCGTTGCATCCCACTTGGAGATCGAGGTTTATGTCTATGAACCCAGGCTGGCCAAGCTTTGGCCTGAGGCCATGCTGCTTGAGTATCATGACTACCTTACCGAGTCTCGCATCAAGCATCGCGATCAGCTCATCCAAGGCTTTACCAAGGAAATGGACCGCATCAAAGAGAACCTGAAAGCCGAGACGGAGCGCGACCGGCGTTTCGAGTCCGAGAATCAGATTCTTGAAAACTACGTGGCCAACAACAAGCTCGAGCAGCTTCCCTCACAGATGCTGACCTACCGTTCGCAGCTTGATGCCATGGATGAGATGGAGAAGTTTATCGAAGCTACTGCGCCCAGCAGTGGAGAAAAGCTGGCTTTGCTGCAAAAATACCGCGCCTCTCCGCTGCCGGTTGGCACCATTGTCCGCCGTGGAGAAGAGATTGATCCTTTCCTGATCAAAAACGCCGCCGCGGCAGTCGTTGGAGGAGCCACTGGGGACAGCTCCAAGGCCGCCCCGCAGGCAGTTCCGCCCACAGGCAGAGCCGCCCACCCTAACACCACGATCGTCATGCCCGAAAACGCCGAGCGCACCTCCGAATGGGAGGAGATTGACCGCAGTCTGCGCGAGGCTCAGAGTGAATATCAGCGCCTGGGTGCCAACTTGCTGCCCGGCCACGAAAAGATGCGGGAAATCAGAAAGCAGATCGAAAACCTCACTTTCGCGCTTGATGGTGAATGGAAGAAGGAGCTCGCGGCTTTTCATCTGGAGCGGGCTCATATCAATCAGCGCCTCAAGGAGCTTCAGGAGCAGCTGCCGGAATACCGTCAGCTCATTGCAGGCTATGATGACTACCGCCGCGATTTCAGGCTTCAGTCGAGTGGCAGGCTCGCCTGGGAGCAGGCCTTTGTGACCATGAAATCTCGGCTGGCTGCCATGGAATACACCGGCCCTGAAGTCCAGGTGGATTTCGAGTTCAAGGGGTTCTCAGATATTCGAGATGAGATCCCAGTCTCCCCCAACAAGCAGAAGCTCCTGACTTACGCGCTGGCTCTTTCTTTGGGCCTCGGGGTGGGGGCGCCTGTTTTGTCCGAGCGCCTGCGCTTCACCTCCTCATTCGTGGCTGAGGCGGAAAAATACTGCCAGTATCCTGCCTGCGGCATTGTCCCTTTGATGGATGCCAAAGACCAGCTGCTGCTTGGGGATGGGGGGGATTCTGAGGCCGGTGGCATCGCCAGCACTCATGCCCTGGAGGCCTTCCGCATCATCCGCACCTCGCTGCCCTTTTATGCACCGAAGGATTACAAGCAGCAGGTGATCATGGTTACGAGCGCCCGTCCCAGCGACGGCAAGAGCACCGTGGCCATGCACCTGGCGAGATCCTTCGCTGAGAGCGGGGAGAAAGTCCTGTTGATCGACGCTGACCTCAGGCGTGGCACTCTGCACCGGCTGTTCGCGCTCGACAGCAGTCATGTCGGACTCGTCGAAGTGCTCGGGGGGGAGAAGGGCCTGGAATGGCAGGATACGGTGCAGCCTACTCCTGTGAGCAATCTGGAGTTCATTTCACGAGGCAAGAAATCGAAGGTCACGCCTGATTTGCTTTCCACCAGCAAACTTCAGGGCTTCATCAGCCAGCTGCGTCCGCTATATGACCGCGTCATCGTGGACACACCGCCCTTGCTGGGCCTGGCCGACTCCTTGCTCATCAGCAAATCGGTGGACGGTCTCATCTTTGTGATCCGCTCGGATCAGACCACCCAGCGGGATGTTGCCACCGCTTCCGAGATCCTGCACCAGTCTGGCGCGCGAGTGTATGGTTTTGTGCTGAACTGCGTCAACCTGAGCCGCCTGGAAAACTCCTACTACTACGGCACCTACTATTCGAGGTACTACGAGCCCACTTACTACAGCAGCTCGAACCGCAGAAGTGCTGAAAATTCGAAGCCCCACACCAAGGCTTGACTTGGAGTTGTGAATTCGGGCTTTTCTCACATGGGAATCAGTGTTCTTCACGTGCTTCACTCCTATCGCGCCGGCGGTATGGAGAACATGATAGGCCAGATGGCATGGGAGCTTTCCCATTCAGGTGTTGCCGTTTCCATCTGCGCCCTGGCTGGAACGGATGAGTTCAGGAACAGGCTCCCCCCCTCCACGCCCGTGTGGGACCTGCAGAAGCGCCGCGGACTTGATCTGCGCTGTGCGGCGCGGCTGGGCGGCATCATTCGTGAACTGAAGCCTGATGTGGTGCATTCCCACAATTGGAATGCCCTGGTGTATTCCCTCCTGGCTCTTCGCACCAGCCGCACACCTCTCCTGCATGGCGAGCACGCCTTGCTCTATGGCTGGGAACGCGCGCCCTGGCGGCTCTGGCTCCGCAGGCTTTTTTACGCGCGCTGTGATGTCGTGCACACGGTCTCGCATGGGCAGGTGCGGGACATGGCCGCTCTGGGCCTGACAAATCATCTTGATGTGAGCGTGATTCGCAATGGTGTGGACACGCGGAAATTTTCCCCACAGGACAAGGCGCAATGTCGCCGCACTTTGGGCCTACCGGTGGAGGGGCCATGCATCGGCATGGCGGCGCGCTATGTTCCGGAAAAGCGCCACTCCCTGCTGCTGAAGGCATTTGAGCAGATCGCAGCCAGGCATCCTGGCGTCAGCCTCGTGCTGGCCGGTGCAGGTGGAAACTGCGAGGCCGAAACATGCGAGATCGTCTCACGTCATCCATTCTCCAGCCGCATCTTCCGCCTGGGGCATCACAATGACATGGCCGCCGTTTACAATGCGCTTGACTTGCTTGTGCTGACTTCCACCTCTGAAGGAATGTCCAATGTCACTCTGGAGGCCATGAGCTGCGGTGTGCCTGTGCTCATGAATGCCTCTTGTGGTTCTGAAGAACTCATCCAGCAGGACATCAATGGCATCGTGGCGGCCATGGAGGACGCCGGTGATGTATCGCAGGCGGTCTGCGCTCTTTTAGATCAGCCCGAACGGCTGAAAACCATGGGGGCACAGGCTCGTGCGGGTATTGAGCAGGACTATCCTCTCACAAAGACCGCCGCCCAGTATGCCACGACCTATGCCGCCTTGGCTGGCAAACACCGCACCACAGGGGAGGGCGCCTGAGTGGACTTCATCAGCGCCTGCCTCCTGCTCTTCATGTGGTATGTCCGCCCGCAGGACATTTTTGCCATCATCAGCGGCGTCAGTGTTGTCAAATACCTGATGTATGTGGGCATCGTCGCGACTGTGCGGCGGCCTGGAGGTCTCAAGGCGGCCATCTTATGGGCTGTTCCCATTGACTGGCTGATCACGGCCTACTGCGTGTGGGCCATCTATGTTACTCCGGAGCACACGGCCACGGCCAAGGAGGTCTTTACCTACTTCAGCTTTCACATGGTCACCGCTCTGGCGCTCACCAACTGGAGGCGCATCGAAACCTTTCTCAACTGCTGGTTCATCTGCCTTGGCATTTTGGCCCTGCTGGCTGTTTCCACCCACTGGGGTTTTGAACTCGTGAAGGGCTCGGCGGAACTCACCGTTGCATTTCATGATCGTCTGACCCTCAACACCTGGATCTATCGTAATCCAAACGCACTCGGGCATGGTGTCATGGCGCTCATTCCCGGCGGTATCGCCTGGTTTTTCATGTCGGGCTCAAAGAACCGCCTGCTCGGGATGATCATGGTCGCTCTTGCCATCCACTGCGTGCTGCTTACCGAATCCAAGGGGGCGTTCCTCGCTGGGGCTGGCGGGCTGATGATGCTGTTTTTGTTCAAGCGGCCGGTATGGTTCCAGATTATGGCGCTGATCATTGGCTACGCGGTCGGCCTGGCTGCCCTGAAGAGCTTGCCGCGCATGAACACCCTGTCCAAAAACGACGAGGGCATTCAGGGCCGCATGATTGTGTGGCAGCAGGCAAAGGCCAGCATGGAGGCGGCCCCCAATGGCGTTGGGTTGAAGGCTTTTCAGGGGTATGTGCCCATCCGTGTCGCCATTCTGCACAGGACTTGGTACATGCCCATTGCCACCCATGGCAGCTATGTCCGACATGGCGCAGATCTTGGCTACGTGGGGCTCATGCTCTTTGCCGGTGTCTTCTATGGCGGGGCGCGGGTTCTTATTACGGCCCAGACCAAACCGGGCAGTGAGGCCCTGCGTGTGCAGCGGGCCATCTACGCCCTCCTCGTCACCATCGCAATTTCATGCTGGGTGGTGGACCGGGCTTATCAGATGGATTATTTCCTTCTCTCAGGTCTGGTATCAGCCTTTCACCGGCAATTCCTGCCTAAGCCCCGGTCGGCTGAGTCTGACGAACTCAATGCGGCTGGAGATGCAGCGCATGATCACGGCGCCACGCTGCTGCTTCCGGCGAGCAGCACCGGGCAGACGTACGAGGCTGCCAATGACCACCCTTCCTCATCAATCGTCACCACGGAAGAGGATGAAGTTGCGGATGCAAAGGGCTCAGAGCTGCAAGGCGGGGCAGATGGTGCAGTCAAGCTCGGGTGGAACCGCATCGGTCTCCTGGACATTCTGATCATGTATGGTCTCATGGAGACTTTGGTTTACTATTGGGACCTTTTCTCCACGGACTTTGTGGTGTTTTGACCATGCGTATTCTTTGGGTCAAAACCAGTCCGCTGCACCCGCTCACGCGAGGTGGTGATCTGCGTACCTTTCATGTGCTGCGGCACTTGCATCAGCGTCATGAGGTCACCTTTGTGGGCATGACGGCGGATGACGGGCAGGTGGCGGGCGCGCGGCAGTCGGGCGAGTATGCCACCCACGCTTTCTGGGCGCATGAGCCCGGTGCCTCGCTGCAGCTGGCACGGTGGAAGTTTCTCGCCGGTGCGGCGGCAAACCTCGCCTCGCCACTGCCGTATGCCGTGTCCCGGTTCAAGTCGGCGCAGCTGTGTCGGCTGCTTGCTGCCAAGCTCAGAGAGCAGCACTATGATGTGGTGGTGGCAGACTTTCTCTTTCCTGCGGCCAGTCTCCCCTGGGAGCTCAAAGAGGCCAGCGGCTGCCCGTGGGTGCTCTTCCAGCACAATGTGGAGTCCATGATCTGGCGGCGCAGGGCCGAAGGCAAGACTGGCCTCAGCGCGCTTTACTACCAGACACAGCGCGACCGCATGCTGCGCTTTGAAAAAGAGGCCAGCAGCCGCTTCGATGGTGTGCTCGCCGTCTCCGATGAAGATGCGCGGATTTTCAAAGAGGAGATGCATCTGCCCAATGTCCTCGGCGTGGTGCCCACAGGCGTGGATCTGGACTACTTTCAGGCGCAGCCCAGGACGAAGTCTCCCATGCCCACCGTCATGTTCATGGGATCGATGGACTGGTATGCCAATGTGGATGGCGTGAAGTGGTTTGCCGAGGCCGTGTGGCCTCTGGTGCAGGCAGAGATGCCGCAGGCCAGATTTCAAGTGGTGGGGCGCAAGCCGCCTGCGGAGATACAGGCCCTCGCCGCCAGTGGAAAAAACATCGAGGTCACCGGCACTGTGCCGGATGTGAGGCCCTACCTGCGCAGCGCCGATGTCATCGTGGTGCCTCTGCGTATTGGCGGTGGCACGCGGCTGAAAATTTACGAGGCCATGGCCGCCGAGGTGCCGGTGGTATCTACGACCATTGGGGCAGAAGGCTTGGCCGTGACGCATGGCCGCCATGTGCTGCTGGCAGACAGCGCCGATGACACCGCCGCGCAGGTTCTGGCCGTGCTGCGGAATCCGGCGGCAGGAGATGAACTGGCACGCCATGCACTGGAGGAGGTGGCGCGCCCATGCTCCTGGGCCGCCGCCGCGCAGATCTTTGAGACGGCCTGCTCGGATCTTATTCAAAAGCGCAGCCGCTCATGATCACCGCAGCCTGGATCATGCTCATCGTCAGCGTCGCCGCCGTGGTGCACTGCTACGTTTCCTATCCGCTGTGGTGGCATCTGCTGGGCAGCCGCAGACCCATGTTGCCGCAGCCTCCGGCGCAGGAGGAAAAGGCACTGCCTCATGTGTCCGTCATCGTGGCTGGCTACAACGAAGCCGGATGCATCGCACGTCGGGTCGAAAACCTGCTGCAGTGTGACTACCCGGCCGACCGTCTGGAAATCATCATCGCCTCCGACGGTTCCGATGACGGCACCGCCAGTCTGGCCGTGCAGGCGGCGGGCGGAGACGCCCGCGTGCGAGTGCTGGATTTCGCGCAGCGGCGCGGAAAGGTGCATGTGCTCAATGAAGTCTGCCCGCAGGCAAAAGGCAGCATTCTGGTGCTGAGCGACGCCAATGTGGACTTTGCCCCCGACACGCTGCGCTGCCTCGTGCGGCGCTTTCAAGATGACAAAGTGGCCTGTGTCTGCGGCAAGCTGATCTTCAGGCCCAGGGAAGGGGAGGCGCACACCCAGTCCGAGGGCGTTTACTGGAAGCTCGAAACCTGGCTGAAGCAGCACGAGGGCGGGCGCGGTGTGCTGCTCGGTGCCAATGGGGCCAACTACGCCCTGCGGCGCGATCTCTGGGCAGGCTGCCCGCCGGAGATCGTGGTGGAGGATCTCTACATTCCGCTGCGTCTGCTCATGGATGGCTGGGCGGTGGTGTTTGAGCCCAGCGCGCTGGCTTATGAGGAGCTGCCACCGGCGCTCTCAGATGAGTTCGGGCGTCGTGTACGTATCGGGGCGGGGGACTACCAGATTCTCTCCCGCTGCCTGACGCTGCTGCAGCCTGAGCGTGGCCTCGCGGCATGGGTGTTCTTTTCGCACAAGGTGCTGCGCTGGCTTGCCCCGTTGTTCATGCTGAGCGGACTGCTGGCGGTGCTTGTCCTGATGCTGCTCGGCGCGTTCGGATCGCTCGTGCTGGGTGTGGTCAGTCTGGCGCTGGTGCTTCTGACTGCAGCCGGATTTTACTCGCATCGCCTGCCCGGGCCGCTGGGGCGGCTGGCGGCGGTGTGCGCTTACTTTGCCAGCATGAATGCTGCGCTGCTTCTGGGCTTCATACGCTGGCTTAGAGGCGGACAAAAAACTACCTGGACACGAACCCGCAGAGCCTGACCGCATGATCAAAGCAATGGACCGCTGGCTGCTGCCCTGGCTCAAGGATTCCTTCCTGCGCCAAAGGGCCCCCATCACCGATGTCATGCTCTCGGTGTGCGACCACTTTGAGCCCTTTCACCACACGGACAAAGCCGGTGCCATGCGCCGCATGCAGGAGTGGCATACCAGGCTGCCGGACATCCTGGCCACCGGTGTGGACCACGACGGGCAGACGCCGCGGCACACCTTTTTCTACCCCGTGGAGCAGTATGATGCCGACGTGATCCACTCGCTGGCAGAGCTCTGCACCCGCAGCCGCAATGAGGTGGAAATCCACCTGCATCATCACAACGACACGGCGGAAAATTTCTGCGCCGCCATCGAGCTCGGAAAGACAAACCTTCGCAGTCACGGCCTGCTGGGCAGCTCGCCAGCAGGGCAGGCCGTGTTTGGCTTCATTCACGGAAACTGGGCGCTGGATCATTCCGATCCTGCCGGCAGAGGCTGCGGTGTGCGCGGAGAGCTGGCCATGCTCAAGCAGGCTGGCTGCTACGCAGACCTGACCATGCCCTCGGCGCCGCATCCCACGCAGGCGCCCATCGTCAACAGCCTCTACTACTCGCAGAGCACGCTGGCCGGGTGCTCGCACCATCGCGGCACGCCGGTGAAAGTCCTGGCGGATGGTTCTCCATCACTGCGGGAAAAGGCGGATCATCTGCTGCTCGTGCAGGGGCCGCTCATGCTGGACTTCACCCGGCGAAAATGGGGCCTGATGCCACGGGTGGAAAACTCCGACCTCGGTCCTGCCAATCCGCCCACCGTCCGCCGCTTCCATCAGTGGCTCAAAGCGGACATCTCCGTGCGTGGTGCGGAAAACTGGTGCTTCATCAAACTGCACACCCACGGCGCACCGGAGAAGAATCATCCCTCGGTCATTGGCGAGCCCCGGCGTCGCTTTCACACCGAGCTGCTCCATCTGGCCGCGCAGGAGGGATTCCGCCTGCACTACGTGAGCTCGCGCGAGATGGTGAATATCCTCCATGCAGCAGAGGACGGCCATGCGCAGGGAGACGCCGGTCTGTGGCGCGACTACCTCTACGCGCCGCCAGCCTGCCTGCAGAAAGCCTGATCGATGAACCTTCTCGTCGTCACCAATCTCTTTCCTGATCAAAAGGAGCCCTGGCGCGGGCTCGACAATGCCACGCTGGTGCATGCTCTCATGCGGCAGGAGCCTGCCCTCAAGGTGCGCGTGCTGGCCTTTCGTCCTTCGTACAGGCACTTTGGTGCAGCTTCGAGTTTGAAGCCCCGCGCCGAAGATGCCGGGCTGGTGCCCGACTATTTCTGGGCCCCCTACATTCCCCGCTTTGGCGGCATGAACCACTGGCTGTTTGCGCGTGCCTTTGCCCGGGCGCGCCAGGTGCTTCCTCCTGGCTATGCGCCAGACGCGGTCCTGGCCCCCTGGCTCTTTCCTGATGCCTGTGGCGTGGCCTTGCAGGATGCGGACTGGGGGGCGCGCATGGTCGCCGTAGCCCAGGGGTCGGACGTGCATCGTTATCTCGACATGCCCTTCAGGCGCCGCGCCATCCTGGCCATGAGCCGGCGCGCCAAAGCCATCGTGACACGCAGCCAGGATCTTGAGAACCGCCTCGTCAGGCACGGCACTCCGCGTGGCAAGGTGCACAGCGTTTACAATGGGGTGGACGTTCACACCTTCAGACCCGGATCGCGTACAGAAGCGCGTGCGGAGCTGGATCAGCCGCAGGATGCGCGGCTGCTGCTCTTTGTGGGCAATTTCCTCCCCGTCAAAGGGCTCGACCTGCTGCTGGCGGCCTTTGCCCAGGTGAAGGTGGCGCTGGGGCAGCCTGTGCGGCTGGCCTTGATCGGCGGCGGTCCGTTGGAGGGCGCGTTGCGCGCGCAGGCGGCGGAGCTCGGCATCAGCTCAGAGGTGCTTTTTCTCGGACGTCATGGTGCGCCCAAAGTGGCGCGCTGGATGCAGGCGGCGGATGCGGTGTGCATGACGAGTCACAACGAAGGCGTGCCCAATGTGGTGCTGGAGTCTCTCTCCAGCGGGCGCGCACCCGTCTGCACGGACGTGGGCGGTATTTCAGAGGTGGTGGAGCCGGTTCTCGGCAGGCGGTTTCTGGTGCCGGGGCGTGATGCCACGGCCTACGCCACCGTGCTTCTGGATGCGCTGCAAAATCCCCCGGATGAGCAGGTGCTGCATCAGGCCGCGCTGAGCCATTCATGGGAAAACTGCGCGCAGCGGTATCTTGAGCTGCTGCGTGCGGCTTAAGTGCACCGCCCTCCTCCAAGCCTCGCTGCCTGATCAGGCTTCGGCGAGGCCGCGAATGGGGGAGCTTTCAGCGGTCGTCAGCTCCGGGCCCTCGGTGACGGGTTCGGCGTCAGGCGAGGCCTCCAGGTCGAAATCGATGCCTGTGGAGTAGCGCTTCTGGGTGTGGGACTTGAGCCCGCCGCCCAGCACCACGCGCACGGTGTCCAGGAGAATGAGGCTGTCGAAGAGCACGCCCGCGTGCTTCAGGTAGTAGAGGTCGTACTCCAGCTTGCACTTGGCGTCATTGATGGAGGCGCCGTAGGGGTAGCACACCTGCGCCCATCCGGTCAGGCCGGGCTGCAGCATGTGGCGCTCCTGGTAGTGCGGCAGCACACGGGAGAGCTTGGTCACAAACTCCGGGCGCTCCGGACGCGGGCCCACGAAGGACATCTCCCCGCGCAGCACGTTCAGCAGCTGCGGGATTTCATCAATGCGGTAGCGGCGGAGGAAGGCGCCGCCTGGGAACACACGCGGGTCTTTGGAGACGGTGGACCACACGGCACCGCCTTTCTCCGCATCCAGGCGCATGCTGCGCAGCTTGTAGATCTGGAAGCGCTTGCCAAAGCGGCCCACGCGCTCCTGGCGGAAAAACACCGGCCCCTCTGGCGAGAAGAAGCGCACGATGGCCATGCCGATGAGCATGAAGGGGGCGAGCACCAGCAGCAGGATGAGCGAGGTGGTGATGTCAAAGAAGCGCTTCAGCTTGCTGAAGTAGAAGCTGCGGGAAGACGATTCAGACTGCAGCAGCCAGCCCATCGTCACCAGATGCAGCGGCACGTAGTTCAGGTGCTTCTCACACACGGAGATCAGGCTGTTGCATGCAAAGCCCAGATAGCGCAGCCGGCGGAACTCATGCCGCGCCTTTTCGTCCTCCGCCCTCTTTTCCAGGAAGACAATCCTGTCCAGCTTGTGCTGGCGTATGAGCTTGCGCGCATTGCGCAGCCTGCCGAGGAAGTCCTCCTGGCCTTCGGGATCCTCATCAATGCCGATCCTGCCCACGAGATGCACTCCTGGCGGGCACTGGGTGCGCAGCAGTTCGTATTCCAGCATCTCCTCGGGAGATTCGGCCACAAAGGCTATCCTGTCAGGCGCGATCCGGTGCTTGTGGTAAATGAGCCAGTGCAAGCCCAGCAGAACAGGGTAGGAAAACAGGCAGCCAAGGGCCATGAAGCCGCGGCCAATCCGCAGATCAAAACTCATGTACCCCACCAGGGTGATGATCACAAAAGCAATCAGAAACGCGAAGGTAAACAGGATGCCGTGGATGAGAAAGCTGGAGCGCCGCTGCGACTCCACAGAGTAAAGCCCCAAAATATAAACGGATGAACTCAGGGCCGCTGCACCCGCCAGGATCGGGGCGATAAATTCTTCAATATGCCAGAGCTCGGTGAAACGTACGTAGTTGGCCAGCAGGTATGCGCCAATAAACACCGAAACGTCGCGCAGAGCACGTATTCCTATGTTGAGCCAATGGCCTCTGTTGATGCTATGCATGAGATGTTATGACAAGTGGTTAACTGTCCTGATCTGAAGGGCTTAGCAGCTTGATGCTTGAGAATGAGTCACAAAGAAGGGTGATTGCAAGGCTGTTATATGGGCTTTTCCTGCTTTGTGGCTATTGAAATGATGATGTTGATGGAATGATGCTGATTAAGACCACTGCAGGGATCTTACTTCTGGGCTTTTTTGAGAATGTGCAGTCCCAGCAGGCCGACACTGAAGGAGATGGAAATCGCAAGCGGGTGTGACCAAAAGAGCAGATCACGGGCCAAATGAAGGTTGGCAAAACCAGAGAGCGTCCATCTGGCTCCTATGTAACCAGCCAGCAGGGCGCAGCCCATCAGCGTGGCCAGCAGGGTGAAGAAGAGCACGCCTTCATTCAGATGAATGAGCTTTTGGGTGATTCCCATGGAGCGGTCGCGGCTCTGGAGAAAGAGCATGCAGCTGAACAGGTAGAACTGCGCGCCGATGATCCCGGCCAGCAGCAGCAGTGCCTCGCTGTGCAGGTCAAAGATGTGGAAGACACCGCCGATGCTCACCGGGCCGGTGCAAAAAGCAGTCACCTGCAGCAGTGTGGTGAGCAGCACCGTCAAGAAGCCAAGAAGTTCAAAGAGCCTGGGCTTCTCCGAGAAAATGAAGAGCAGGTGGCGCATGCCGTCCCTCCAGGTGCGCAGGTGGGCCACCCGGCCCTCGGGTCCTTTCCGCAGTCCTGATGGGATCTCCACTGTTTTGGCGTCGGCTTTGAGCGCCTTGATCAGCAGTTCGGAGGCAAATTCCATGCCGTTGGAGCGGATCTGCCACTTGGCAAACTCCGCCTTGCGAATGCAGCGGAAGCCGGAGTTGCAGTCGGTCAGCCTTCCATGAAACAGCAGATTGATCAGTGTGGTCAGCACCGGAGTGCCCACCCAGCGGTGCAGTGTGGGCATGGCTCCGGGCTCGATGCGGCCGATCATGCGGGAGGCTATGGCCATGTCTGCATTGCCCTCTTTGGCTGCACGGTAGAGCGGAGCGGCATCTGCATAAAGGTAGGTGCTGTCCGAGTCTGCAAACATGACATACTCCGCCTGGCTGGCCTCGATGCCGCCACGCAGGGCCGCCCCGTATCCACGCACCGGCACCGGAACCACACGGCACCCCAGGCTCTCGGCGATCTCGCGCGAGCGGTCCGTGCTGCCATTGTCCGCGATGACGATCTCGTATCGGATCCCTGCTGCATCCAGAGAGTCTCTGACCTGCCGTACGCATGTGCCCAAGGTTTGCTCTTCATTGAGGCATGGAAAGACAAAACTCAGGTCTGGTGCAGAGGCAGTGTCAGTCAATGGCATGCTTATGGTGGATGAATCCTTATTGTGTGAGTTATGAATTCCTATTCACCTAAAATTGCAGCATTGGCAAAAACCAAAATAAGAAAATATGAGACTTTTTTGCCTCTGAATAACCTAAATATCAGTGCATTGGCCAAGCTTTGGCTGGCTAAATTGCGCCCTAAAACCTAAATCGATGGCCGCCGACACTTGTCGCTGGCTGGGTAGAAGCTGGTTGAATCTTCACTGCCGCTGGTGATGAATGACCAGAAGATGACCTCGACTTCTCACTTCACCTGCCGGTTGCGGTGGTTTGCCATGGCGGCCTCCTGCCTGCTCGTTCTGGCGCTCTGCGGCTGCATGCAATCTGCTGCCGATCCGGGCTCCACTTTCAGCAAGGGCCTGCAGCGCAGTGCATGGAAGACGCTGGAGGACTACGATCAGGCGGTGCTGGGCGGCAGGGAGAAGATGCGCGCAGAAATTCCCGCCGCCTACTGGCAGCCTGACATCCAGCGGCTGCAGCCTGTGAAGGTCTATTCCCACCGGGTCAATCTCGTCGTGGTGCAGAGCCTGCACGATGGAGTGGAGCGGGGGAAATATATTAACCTTCCGGTATCCTCCTGGCTGCCGGTTGCACACTGGTTCTCAAACAAGACTCAGGATGGCTTTGTCTTCCGCCCGGCAGTGGGTGCGGGTGTGTATCACTTCACCCGCACTGCGGTGCGTTAGCATCAGCCCAGCCCTGCTTCTGCCAGGCGCTCCTTCAGGTCGCTGGCCAGCAGGCCTTGCAGGATCTGGTCGATCCTGCCTTCCATGAACTGGTCCAGGTTGTAGAGCGTGAGCTCGATGCGGTGATCCGTCACGCGGTTCTGCGGGTAGTTGTAGGTGCGGATCTTTTCCTCGCGTCCGCCGCTGCCAATGAGGTTGCGGCGGTTGGCGGAGTATTTGGCGGCCTCTTCCTGCTGCTTCTTTTCCAGCAGGCGTGAGCGCAGGATGCTCAGGGCCTTTTCCTTGTTCTTGATCTGGCTGCGTCCGTCCTGGCAGCGCACGATGGTGCCGGTGGGGATGTGCAGCACCTGCACGGCGGAGTCGGTGGTGTTCACGCCCTGGCCGCCTGCGCCGGAGGAGCGGCAGACTTCGATGCGCACCTCGTCGGGCTTGAGTTCAAAGTCCACTTCCTCGGCCTCCGGCAGCACGGCCACGGTGGCGGCGGAGGTGTGGATGCGGCCCTGCGCCTCGGTGGCGGGCACGCGCTGCACACGGTGCACGCCGCTCTCATATTTCATGACGCGGTACACGTCCTCGCCGCTGATCTTGATGATGACTTCCTTGAAACCGCCCACCTCGGACGGGCTGGAGTCCAGAGACTCGATCTTCCACCCGCGGCCTTCAGAAAAGCGCGTGTACATGCGCAGGAGATCGGCGGCAAAGAGGGAGGCCTCGTCCCCGCCGGTGCCGGCGCGGATTTCGAGAATGATGTCGCGGCCTTCCAGCGGATCAGGCGGCAGGATGGACTCCTGGATGGAGCGCTCCAGATCCACGAGGCGCTGCTCCAGCACGGGGATCTCCGCAGCAGCCATCTCGGCCAGTTCCTTGTCCTCCTGGGACTTGGCCATGACACGGTTTTCGGCCAGTTCCTCCTGCGTTTTCTGAAAGGCATCCCAGTGCTTCAGCAGACTGTCCAGGCTGCGGTGCTCACGCAGCATCTCACCGGCTTTCTTGGCATCGTCGTAAAAGTTTGGACGGCCGATGATGTCTTCGAGATCGGCGAAGCGGGTGCGTTTTCCGGCGATGACGCCTGAGTAGTCCATGAGCGGGGGAGAAAGGAGAAGGGGAGGTCTGCGGCAAAAAGAAAACGGTGCCCAGCACGAGGCATGGGCACCGTTTGGCTAAAGAGGGAGGATGCAGGGCTAGGCTTCGGCGGCGGCAGGAGCAGCTTCGAGCTTCGGAGCCGTGCGGCGTGCGCGGATGGAACCGTAGCGCTGGGCGAACTTGTCCACGCGGCCGGCGGTGTCGATGAAGCGCTGCTCACCGGTGAAGTAGGGGTGGCAGGCGGAGCAGATGCCGATACGGAGGTTCGGCACGGTCGAGATCGTGTTGTACACGGCACCGCAGGTGCAGGTGATCGTGGTCTCGTGAGTCTTGGGATGGATGTTTTCTTTCATGGTGGTGAAGGGTCCACGTGGTCAGACGAGGCGCGGTACGCAGCTTTCGCCGGGGCGTGGGGGCGGGCAGAATAGTGGATTTTGGGAAATGGTCAAGGGGGAGTGCGGGGGAAGGGGCTCTGGCAGCGCTGGCTTGCCGCAGCCTTGTTTTATTCTATCTTGAGCCAATCATGACCATCACACTTCCTGACGATCCTGCGCTCGCCTCCCTGGGAGAGGAGGAAATCCGCCTGGATCTGGCCTGCGGCGCGTATGCTGCTGGGCATCTTTCGCGCCAGCTGGCTGCCGATGTTGCCGGTGTCAGCCGGTACGACTTTGATCAGGCTCTCTATGTGCGGCGCATCCCGTCCTTTACGGAGGAGATGCTGGCCCAGGATCTTGAAACCCGACAGGTGACTTCTTGAAACGCGTCGACAAAGGCTTTGTCAAGAAATGGGGGCGGTCACGACATGGGAAGCAATGGAATCAACCATGATTGACTCCATTGATTATGAAATGGCGAATTGAACATTTTTGGAGGTGAGAAACTTGTCCCAATCTGCAATGCACTGGGTCGCAACGACGATGGCATCATGCTTATTGCCCCCTATGGTCAGGATGATTTTGGCCGTCGCAATTGGCGGACCAATGCGTTTACTTTGTGAAATTGTTATAGTGTCGCCATCGGACGGATTGCGGGAGAAATGGATCATGCCGGGTTCGGTAGTCCATGAAAGGTCGAGGCTGTAAGCCATGTTAATTTGATTCAAATGCATTCCTGAGCGAGGAGGGGTCCTGAGCCCTGCGTGCTTGAAGGAGTTGCATAGGTCAGCAGCTAATGACAGTGCCGGATTAGCAGTTATGAAAGCTTCCACGTCGTTCGGTGGCTGAAACCGCAGGTCCTTTTTCAGGTAATCCTTTAAGTGATAGCATTCAATAAAAAACGCTTTTGTTGCGTCGGCTGCCGCACGGTCACCAATGATAACCGTTTTGCCAATGTCAGTGGCAATTTCACGCATACGCTGAAATGCACGGTGAACACTTTGATACTGCTCTTCAGAATCGAAAGTCATATTGAAAACGATACGTGAGGTTGAAAATAAATCAGTGAAAATCCGATCTGTTTTGCAGCAACAAATTTGTTCAATGTTCAAGTTGGCGCACAAGGGAATGTGTTTGAACCCACTGATAACTCCGCCTCGCGTGCAGCGTTACCGCGCACAACCATGATCCACCGACTCTGTCTTCTTCTCTCTCTCATTGTCTGCACCCAGCTGCATGCGGCGGCGCCGAATGTGGTGGTGCTGCTGGCGGATGACTCGGGGTGGGGGGACTACTCGGTCAATGGAAACACCAACCTCAAGACGCCGAACATCGACTCCCTGGCGCAGTCCGGGGCGCGGTTTGACCGCTTCTTTGTCTGCGCGCTCTGCGCGCCCACGCGTGGGGAGTTTCTCACCGGGCGCTATCACTCACGCGGCGGGGTGAAAGGTGTGTCCACCGGGCTGGAGCGTCTGAACACGGATGAAAAGACCATCGCCGACAGCTTTCTGGCCGCAGGCTATGCCACTGGGGCCTTTGGCAAATGGCACAATGGCAGCCAGTGGCCCTACCACCCAAATGCACGCGGCTTTCAGGAATACGTGGGCTACACCTCCGGCCACTGGGGCGAGTACTTTGACCCGCCGCTGGAGCACAATGGCAAGATGTTCCGCGCCAAGGGCTTCATCGTGGACGTGCTGGTGGGCCGGGCGCTGGAGTTCATCGAGACCCACAAGGAAAAGCCCTTCTTCTGCTACATCCCGCTGACCACGCCGCACTCGCCTTTCAGCGTGCCGGATTCGCATTGGGACAAATTCAAGGACTCCCCCGTCTCCATGCGCGGAGAGGAGGGGGACAAGGAGGATCTCACCATCACCCGCACCATTCTGGCGATGATGGACAACATCGACATGAACGTGGGCCGCGTACTCAAGAAGCTGGAAGACCTGAAGCTGAGCGACAACACCATCGTGGTCTATTTCAGTGACAACGGCCCCAACACCTTCCGCTGGAACGGCGGCATGAAGGGCAAGAAAGGCACCACGGATGAAGGCGGTGTGCGCTCCACGCTTTTCATGCGCTGGCCGGGCAAGATCAAGGCGGGCACTGAGATCACGCCCATCGCCGGGGCCATCGATCTCCACCCCACGCTCACGGCGCTGGCCGGGGTGAAAACGGTGAGCACCAAGCCGCTCGATGGCTGGGACATGTCCTCCCTCCTGCTCGGCGGCGAGTGGAAGCGCGGCCCGCGTGCGCTCATGAACTACAACGGCGGACGCCTCAGCGTGCGCAGCCAGACGCACCGCCTGGACGCCAGCGGCGTGCTCTATGACATGGTGGCAGACCCCAACCAGACCAAGGATGTGACCGCCGAGCAGCCGCAGGTGACCGCCGAGCTCTCCGCCCAGGCCACCGCCTGGCACCAGGAGGTCTTTGGAAAGCCCTACGCACCCGCTTCTGGCAAAGCCAAAGGGAAGGGGAACGCCAAGCCCAAGGGCAAGAACCCGGGGGCTGAGCCCTTTGAGGACGAGCGGCCCTATCCTGTGGGCTACACGGAGTTTCCCATCACCATGCTGGAGGCTCGCGATGGCATCCCCCATGGTGAGGTGAAACGCAGCTCCAATGCGCCGAACTGCTCCTACTTCGTGAACTGGAAGACGAAGGAGGACACGATGACCTGGGACATCGACATCCACACCGCCGGGGAGTATGAGGTTGCCATCGACTACGCCTGCCCGGAAGCCGATGCTGGATCCAAGGTGGAGCTCAGCTTTGGTGACTCCAAGACCAGTGGAAAAGTAACGCCAGGATGGTTTCCAAGACTGCTGAACGATCAGGACCGCGCCTCACGCAAAGGTGAGAGCTTCATGCGCGATTTCCACACGCTCTCCCTCGGCAGCATCCAGCTGCCCGCCCAGCATGGCCTGCTCACGCTCCGTGCTCTGGACATCCCGGGGCAGACAGTCATGGAGGTGCGGCGCGTCACGCTGACTCTCAAGACAAAGTGAGTCATGGCATGAAATCTGATGCTGGTTTTTTGACAACCGGCCACCCTTGGCCGGATAGTCTCCGACCTCATGCATCTCTCCCGCCCTCTCCTTTTCCTCCTGGCCGCCACCCTCATGGGGGCCTGCACCTCCATCAAACCCGTTTCCCAGGGCACCACCGGCATCGTGCTTGCTGCGCCGGAGATGCGCGTGTGCGGTCAGGGGCAGGTGCATTTCCCGGCAGGGCTTTACACCCCCCAGGTGGTCTCTGCTAAAGGGACGTACTACCAGTCTCCCGCACCGCTGCGCACACGAGGCGTTCTCATTGGCAGGGCCGAGACCGGCGGCATCTATGTGTCCAATGCGCCTGGAAATCCCCAGGCAGCCTGGTTTGGCGATGTGAATGATACACTGGAAGACCACCCTACCACGCTTTTCAGCGCCATCGGTGTGGCTGCTCCAAAGCTCTGGCCCTACACCCCGCGCATTCCTTTCGTGATGAAGGAAAAAAAGAAGCCCTGACCGGCATCATCTGGGAGGGGTGTCCCCTCATCTGGAGGCAATCGTAAGGAGTTTGTCAGGCGGTGGGTTTTCGTTGCGCGTTATTTTATAAAAACTATAATTTTCGCTGTATGCACCGCCGCCTCCTATTCTGGCTTGTCGCCTGTGCCGCCTTGATGGCGGGCGGGGGTTTTGCCATCAAGGAAGGCTGGCTGAATGGCTGGGAAATGCGGCTGAAGGAGATGATGAGCAGCCCCACCAGCCGGTACAGCGTGGCTAAATTCCGCCTGGATCTGGTGGATCAGTTCAACTACGCACGCATGGCCGCCAAGATTCCCACCCTGCATGTGGACCCCGAAATGGAGGCCTGGCTGGAGACGGAGTTTGCCAAAATCGACACGACGGATCTCAACAAAGTCACCGCCCAGGTGCAGGATGGCATGCCGCGCTACTACCGTGTGGCAGTCTGCGCCGCCAGCAGCCCCAGCCTGAGGGAGCTGCTGCAGCGCTTTCACGAATACGCCCAGCGTGCCCAGCCGGAGATGACCCACATGGCCGTGGTGCTGCGCCCGCGCGCCAGCGGCCTCATGAATGAAGCCCTGCTGGTGCTGGGCCAGCGCCTGCGGGATTTCAGCCCCGAGGCGCTCTCTGAGGCCAGGGATGACGAGCCCTTTTTCAGCACCTGCGTGCACTGCAAGCAGCCGCACTTTATGAAGCTCTCCCGCGCCCAGCGCAGCATGGCTCTGGAGTGCCCCAAATGCCACCGCAAGTACGCGGTCATCGCCGCAGACAGCACCGGAAAGTTTCACTATGTGAACGAGTTCCTCACCGGGTATTCGCCTCCGGCCATCTTTGCCAAAAACCAGTCGCGTGTGCAGCAGCTCTTCACCATCTGGTCCGCCGTGCATGCCAACTGCCGCTACACCAATGATCCGGGCGCCAAGCCGGGCAGCACCCATGCCAGGGCCGAGCAGACCGACTGCTGGCAGTATGCGGATGAGACGCAGCGCCTGCAGCGCGGCGACTGCGAGGACTCCTCCATCTTTCTGGCAGACTGGCTCATGTCTCGCGGCTTCCAGGTGCGCGTGGCCCTGGGGCGCTATGGCGACCTGGGCGGCCATGCCTGGTGCGTGGTGAAGATCGAGGACAAGGAATACCTGCTCGAATCCACCGAAAGCCGCCCGGACCCCAGCGATCCGCCGCTGGCCAGCCGTGTGGGCAGCCGCTACGTGCCAGAGGTGCTGTTTGACCGCTTTGCCATCTACGTGCCCACCAGTACGAACCGCTCGTGGAAGGGCGACTACTGGTCTGCCAACACCTGGACGCGGGTCGAGCCCCGTGCCGAACTGGGCGCAGACCCCATCCTGGCGCGCGCCCGTGTGGGCAGCGCCCTCAAGATGAGCACGCAAAATCTCATGGAGGCCTCTTCCACCGCAGATCCCAGCCACCTCGCGCGCACAGCCTTTGCCAGCCCGGCATCCCCCACCTTCCTGAATCTGGGGCTGGGCACCATCCCCACCGGAGCCAAAGACTGGCGCCAGTCCCTCGTGCCGCTGCGCGCCCCCTGAGCCCCGCATCGGGTGGAAAGTTGGAGGAATTTTGTAGCCGGGTGATCCTGGGTTGACGCATGGCTGCGCAGCCTTCAGCTTAAAAGACACATGCTAGCCAGCATTGCCATCCTTACGCTGTTCGGCATCCTGCTCATCGTGCTGGAGACCTTTCTGCCTGGCTGGGTGGCGGGCATCCTCGGGGCCATGGCCATCACTGCCGCGCTGTGGCTCAGCCTGACCTCCCCGGAGCTCGTGGGCTGGAGCTCAGGCCAGCGTGTGGCCCTGGCGCTGGGGATCGTGGTGTCTGCCCTCTTGGTCATCATCCTCTGGCTGCGCTGGTTTGCCGTGAAGTTCCTGCGCCGTGCGCTCACGCTCACCACCAGCATCCAGACACAGCATGCTGCCACCTCCGCCGCGCCCGGCTCCCGTGGCGTGGCGCTCACACAGCTGCGCCCGCTGGGCCGTGCGGAGATCAATGGCCACCGCTTTGACGTGCGCTGCCAGAGCGGCCTTGCTGAAGCCGGAGCGCCTGTCGAAGTCATCGCCACAGAGCCGGGAAATCTCCTCGTGCGCAGTCTCTGAGTCCTCCACCTTATCAATCAATCACCCCCCCCTCATTCATTCATGCCCACCATCGAAATCTTTCTCGTCGGAGCCGTCATCATCGTCGGTCTTGTCCTGTTCCTGCTTGTGGCCAAGTTCTTCAATCTCTGGCTGCGCGCCCGCATCGCCAATGCGCCGGTCAGCTTCCCCACGCTGCTGGCCATGTGGCTGCGCGGCGTGCCCAATGCGCTGATCGTGGACACCCGCATCACCGCAGCCAAGGCAGGCATCCCCATCGGCACAGATCAGCTGGAGGCGCACTTCCTGGCGGGCGGCGAAGTGACCCATGTCGTGCTCTCGCTCATCGCCTCGGACAAGGCGGGCATCCCGCTCGACTTCAATCGCGCCTGCGCCATCGATCTTGCTTGTAAAGGCACCAGCAAGACCGTGCTGGAAGCCGTGCGCACCAGCATCAACCCCAAGGTCATCGACTGCCCGCACCCGGACATGGGACGCGGCGGCAAGATCGATGCCGTGGCCAAGGACGGCATCTCCCTGCGTGTGCGTGCCCGGGTGACCGTGCGCACGAATCTGGACCGCTTCGTCGGCGGCGCCACGGAGGAGACCGTCATCGCCCGTGTGGGCGAAGGCATCGTCACCTGCATCGGCTCCTCCACCTCCTACAAGGACGTGCTGGAAAACCCCGACGCCATCTCCAAGCTGGTGCTGCACAAAGGCGTGGATGCCGGCACCGCGTTTGAGATTCTCTCCATCGACATCGCCGACATCGACGTGGGCGAAAACGTGGGTGCCAAGCTCCAGACCGAGCAGGCCGAGGCGGACAAAAAGATCGCCCAGGCCATGGCCGAGATGCGCCGCGCCGCCGCCGTGGCGCTGGAGCAGGAAATGTCCGCCCGCACCCAGGAGATGCGCGCCCGCGTGGTCGAGGCCGAGGCCCAGGTGCCGCTGGCCATCTCCGAAGCCTTCCGCAACGGCCAGCTCGGCGTCATGGACTTTGCCAAGTACAAGAACGTCCTGGCCGACACCGAGATGCGCGCCAAGATCGCCGGAGACACCTCTGCCAAATAACGGACGTGCACGCCATGCATCCACTCCTGCTCAGCAGCGACTTTGATCCCATGCAGGCGGCGATCATCGTCATCGCGGTCTTTGCCGGATTCATCAAATGGCTGTGGGAGACCTGGCAGCAGAATCAGGCCTCGCCGCCCCCGCTCCCGCCCGACCCCGAGGAGCAGCGCCTGCGGGAGGCCGCGTGGCGCAGGCAGGCCGGGCAAGACTCCCCGCCCACCCGGCCGCCGCCGCTCCCGCCTGTGGCCGCCCCTTCGCCTTGGGATGAACTGCGCAAGGCCTGGTCCGAACTGCAGGAGGCCGTGAAAACACCCGCCTCAGCTCCGGTGCGCCCTGCACGCCCGCAGCAGCGCCAGACGGTGCGTCAGCAGCAGCCAGCACCGGCACGCGCTCAGCCGCACTCAGTGCGTGCCGCGCTGTCAGCTCCGGCTCAGCGCCACTCCACACCAGCCGCCTCCACCAGTGTGGCCGCGGCTGTGCCATCGCCCTCAGTCCCGGCCGTGGCTCCCGTCGCAGCCAGAAGCACAGCTCCGGCACCCGCCGGTGGGATTTTGGGCACGCTGCAGAATCTGCGCCGCGATCCCGCGCTCATGCGGCAGGCTATTTTGATGCAGGAGATACTTGGCCCGCCAAAAGCCTTGCAATCCTCCGGCGAGTTCGCTAATTAACACTCTCTTCTTTGAGATCAGCCGGCGTGGTGAAATTGGTAGACGCGCTAGACTCAAAATCTTGTATCCGTGAGGATGTGTCGGTTCGAGTCCGACCGCCGGCACCAAAGAAGTTAAAACAGGGGGGGGCAACAGTCCCCGAAAAGTGGCGGTAAAAAATCCTGATGGCTGTTCGATGGCAGTTTTGGAACCCACTGCGGAAAAGCAAATCGGTGCTTTTTTCCCGGGCGGAGAGGGAGGTCTTGGGGATTGCCACTATCATTTTGACCTGTCAAAGAGAGCTTTGACTGACCGGGCAGTTTAAAATTGCTGCCACGCAACAAACCTCCACGGGTGCTTTATCTGGCAGCTGTCATTCCCAGGACATGTTTGGCCCATTGGGAGTGAAAATCACTGGGATCGCTTTGCAGCAGTTGTTTGCGCACTTCCAGCACGTGCTCGCCGAGAAGGATGCCGATGGGTTTGTTTTCATCGAGACTGCTCAGACAAAGGGTTTCCAGCAGGTCTGCAAACCAAGCGGGGGCTTTGCCACGCGGGTGGTTGACCTGCCACAACGCACCTTCATTGATGGAATACCCCAGGAAGACGCGGGTGCCGTCGGGGTTCATGATGGCACGCCAGTTTTTGCTGTCCATGCCCAGGCCGCCCGAAACGGGCTCAGGGTAGTGGATGCTCACGGGGATGGCGTTTTCGCTGTCCCAGAAGCGGAAGCCTTCGTGGTCGCGCACCAGAAAGGTGGCGCCGTCAGCGGTGAAGCGCACGGTTTCACAGGTGTAGCCTTGCTGAAGCTGCGGACTCACGGGCTGTCCAGTACGGGCATTCCACAGCCGTGCGGTACCATCGCGGCAGGCCGTCACGACACGCCGTCCGTCCGGGCTGAATTCGAGATGGGAGAGCCAGGCAAAGTGGGGCATGGGCGTGCCTGTCATCTGCCCGGTGCTCACGTCCCAGACACGGGCCGTGCTGTCATACGAAGCGGTGGCGATGAAGCGGCTGTCCGGACTCCAGTCTCCTGCGATGATGGTGTGGCTGTGGCCGGTGAAGGTCTGCAGCTTCTGCCCGGTGGCAAGGTCCCACACGTGCGCGATGCCGTCGGTGGATCCTGACATGAAACGTCCGGATTTGTCCGGGGCAAAGCGCAGCACCTTGACCTCTCCAGGGTGGTCCAGTGTCAGCGCGACGGCGCCGGTGGCCGTGTCATAGATGCGGATATGTCCGTCATTGTGGCCGGCAATCAGGCGTGTGCCGTCCGGGGAGATGGCGGATGGCCGGATCATGCCCGGCTGCTGGTTCGGCTGCCAGAGCTCTTGGCCAGTTTCCAGTTCCCAGCCATACACGGCACCATTGGCGGTGACTCCATAGCACTTTTTGTGGTCGGGTGAAAAGTGTATTCCATAGACGTCGCCCACGAGGGGCTTGTCCAGAATCACCCTGTCTGTGGCGAGTTCGTAAACATAGGCACGGTTTTCTGGATTCAGCCCAAGGCAGCCCAGCCGCCCGTCCGGGCTGATCCTGCCACTGTTGAAGTCGCGTTGTCCCGGGACGTGGTGCCTTTTGGGGGGGAGCTGCGCGTTGCCTTTCCAGACCGTGATCGATTCGTCAAACTGACCTTCGAGCCGATGGTGCACGAGTACGCTGCTTCCATCCAGAGAAGGCTGAACATGGGTTTTCTTTCTCGGCAAGCCGAATGAAATCGAGGTCATGAATGAGGCCCCGGTCCGTGCGTCCCACACATGAATGGCGTCATCATTGCCGTAGCTCACTGTGCAGGAGCCGTCAGGGCTGGCCTGGAGGCTGCTGATGGCGTAATGGTGGCTCATCAGTGGGGAGACTGTCAGGCCGGACTCCACATCATAAACGGTCAGGTGGTTGGCGTTTCCGGCCACGGTGAGCCGGCTGCCGGCGCGGTCCAGGCTGATGAATTTGGACTTGGCCAGCTGGCTTTCGACGGATTGCACCAGATCACCGCTGGCGACATCCCAGATCTTGGCAAGGAAGCTGCCATCAATAAACGCCACCCTCGCCCCACCGGCTGCGAGGACGCCGCTGCGGAAGGTGATGTCTGCAGAAAGCTGAAGCACGGCCTTTCTGGCGGAGGTGTCCCACACGGCGGCCTGTCTGGTATTCCATACCAGAAGACGGGAGCCGTCTGCGGATAGGCTGGCGCCTTTGATGCCATCTGGCAGGGCAATGCTCCAGGGAGTCTGCTCGATGGCGGCCATGGTCCATGTTTCGATCCCCTCAGCACTCCGGGCGATGAGATGCGACTGATCCGTGGAGACTCCCAGTTCGAGGATGGGCCCGGTGTACTTCCGGCGGAGCCTCAGCGGCTGGCCTCGCGAGCTGTGAAGAGACAGGGCACCATCCTCCGTGGCGATGAAAATCCCGCTCACAACGGTGGTCATGCCGATGGCGGTGACGGGCTTGTCTTGGGGCCATTCTGCTGTCTGCCTGCCTGTGGACACATCCCACAGGCGTACGGCGCGGTCGTCTCCGGCAGTGAGGATGGATTTGCCATCCAGCGACATGCAGGCCGGGGTGACGAGCTTCACGGCAGGGCGGATGACGGGACCCTGCAAGACTGGGAAAACATGCTGATCGACGATGGACATGGCATACATCACCGCCTGCCAGTGCTCAGGGTTGGCACGGATCAAGGAGGCCAGATAGGCCAGGGCGCGTGCGTGCTCTCCTCGGTCCACCCATTCGTCGATGTCCTGCCAGTGCATGCGTTCGAGGGCGGCGGCCTGCGCCTTGTTGGCGCGGGTGGCTGCGCGCCACTGCCAGAGGACGCCGGTGGTGCCTGCGAGGATGGAGACGCTGCAGAGTGCCGCCAGCAGTGCGAGTGCCGGCTTGCGCTGGGCCCAGCGCCACACCCGCTCCGCCCGCCGCAGCGGCACGGCCGTCACGGGCTCTCCCTTCACAAAACGCTCCAAGTCTTCCGCCAGCGCCTGTGCCGTGGCATAGCGGTCCGCTGGTTTTTTGGCCAGGCATTTCACACAAACCGTGCGCAAATCCAGCGGCACTGCCGTGAGGTTTTTCGGCGAGTTTTCATGAATCTGCCGCGCGATGTCGAGCACCGACTTGCCGGTGAAGGGCGGATGCCCCGAGAGCAGCTCATACAAGATGGCGCCCAGACCATAGACGTCCGTCGCAGTCGTGATTTTGTCCACCTGCCCCCCGACTTGTTCCGGAGCCATGTAGCAGGGGCTGCCCAGCAGCATGCCGGTGCTGGTGGCCTTGCCTCCGGTGTCGTCCAGCAGCTTGGCCAGGCCGAAATCCGTGACCTGCGGCTCGCCTGACGGATCCCACAGGATGTTCGAAGGCTTCAGATCCCGGTGGAGGATGCCGCGCTCATGCGCGTGGGCCACGGCGCGGGCCACCTTGGCCATGGCCGCCGCGATCTCGCGGAAGTTTTCGCGGTGATGCTCCGCCCACTCGGCAATCGTCTGCCCTCCGGGCACATACCGCATGGTAAAGTAGTTCTGCATCTCATGCTCGCCGATCTCATACACGGGCACGATGTTGGGGTGATGCAGATTGGCCGCAGCGCGTGCCTCCACCCGGAACATCCGCAGGGCCTCCTCGCCTGCGAGTTCGCCCGCGATGATCATCTTCAGGGCGACCTCGCGTTCCAGGCTGATCTGCCGTGCGCGGAAGACCACGCCCATGCCGCCGCGGGCGATCTCCACCAGGAGCTCATAATCTCCAAAGCGCCGCCCCTGCAGCGCATCCAGCAGCACGCTTTCATCGCAGGCCGTGGCCAGCCGCATCAGGCACTGGGAGCAGGGGGCGCCCGGCCTCACACGTGCACCGCAAACCGCGCAGCAGGAATCGGCGGCTTCAGGAGGTGGGGCAGGGGGCTGTTCAGGCATGAGGCGCAGCGTCTGGAAGGCGGAAAGCCTCTGGATAAAACATAACCTGAAATATGACAAGGATTACGGCTGTGCTGTGAAGAGTCACCTCAGCATGCAGGTGCGGGCCCGCCAAAGCGCAGTCGCAGTTCCTCCAGCACGCGTGCCACCACCTGCGGCCATTGTCTTGAGGCATCCTGCCGGAACAGCCGCATCTTCGAGGGGTACCAGTGCGAATGGGATTCCTCGGCCAGCCAGCGCATGTCTGGCACGTAGGGCAGCAGCACCCAGACGGGCTTTCCCAGCGCACCCGCCAGGTGTGCCACCGAGGTGTCCACGCTGATGACAAGATCCATCTCCGCAGTCAGCGCCGCAGTGTCTGCAAAGTCTTCCAGCTCCGGTTCCCACGTCTTGATGCGGCCTGCTGACAGTGCTGCACGGTCCGAGTCGCGGATCACTTTTTGCAGGCTGTGAAACTCCGCATCCAGAGTCAGCAGCGGCTCCAGCAGTGTGGCTGCCATGCTGCGCCGCAGATCATTGGAATGCTCCGTACTGCCAGACCATACCAGCCCGATCCGCGGGCGTCGTGAATGCCCCAGCAGGCCTGCCCAGCGTGCGCGGTGTGCGGGCGGGATGTGCAAATAGGGCAGGCTGGCCGGGACCTCATTCAGAGGTGTCGCCATGGCCGCAGGCAGGCTCATCATGGGGCAGTAGCAGTCAAAGGCAGGCAGCCGCTGCCCATTGGCGATGACCTCCAGGCCCGGAAAGCTTTCACTCAGCAGTGTCACCAGCCCGGGCTGCACCTCCAGGATCACCCGCGCGCCGCGCTCCGCCAGCAGCGGCGCATAGCGGCAGAAATGCAGCGTGTCACCAAAGCCGCCGTCCGGATTGATGAGCACCGTTTTGCCTGCGATGTCTTCCGCACCCAGCCAGATGCGTGTGTCAAAATCGCGCGCCGCCTTGGAATACCGCATGGAACGCCAGCGCCACTCAAACAACGGCCAGCCTTGCAGGTAGTCGCCTTTCAGGATCAGCAGCTCGGCCTTGTTCCATTGTGCATCCGCGTGCTCCGGCTGCAGCGCGATGGCGCGGTCGCAGCTTTCAATGGCATCGTCGACCCGCTTCAGCTCACGCAGGGAGATGCTGCGGTTGTACCACGCTTCCGCATATCCTGGCTGCAGAGCCACCGCCCGGTCATAGCTCTGCACCGCATCCTCCAGCCGGCGCAGGCGGTGCAGGGCATTGCCACGATAGTTGTGCGCCGCCGCATCCTCCGGCTGTAGTTCCACCACCCGGTCATGGCATCTCAAAGCTTCTTCAAGTCGGCCCAGTATTCGCAGCGCCACGCCTCGGTTTTTCCACGCATTCGCATAGTCCGGCTTCAGCTCCAGCGCATGATCGTAGCATCTCACCGCCTCCTCCCAGCGCTCCAGATCTTGCAGGGCGATGCCGCAGTTGCTCCACGCCTCCGCATAGCCCGGCCTAAGCTCCAGCGCACGGTCAAACGCTTCCACCGCCTCCAGCGGTCGCCGCATGCACCGCAGCGTGTTTCCGCGGTTGCTGTGCGCCTCGGCATGCTCAGGTTGCACGCACACGCATTGGTCATAGAGGTGCAGCGCCAGCCTGAGCCTTCCAGCCTGCAGGTGCAGCGTCGCCAGCCAGTGCAGCACCCCGGCATCTTGCGGCCTCGCTGCCAGCAGCGCTTCATACACATGGCGCGCCTCCTCCAGCCTGCCTTCCCGGTGCGCATTCACCGCAGCCGCCAGCACCCGCCCTGGGTCGGCTTCCTGGGGCGCAGGCGCGTTCACACCGCGCGCCCCTGCGCCCTCAGCCAGGAATTCATCCACTGCCGCATTCACTTCACCACCTGAAACTCAGATTTCGGGTCCGCGATAAACCGCTCCACCTTTTGGAAAATCGCATTCAGCGGTTCCAGCAGTTTCAGCATGTCGTTCCACTCACTCTCAGGCAGACTCAGCAGCTTCGAATCTTCGTTTTTCACGATCACATGCTCCTGCCCCTGGTAGAAAAGTTCCGCCTTCAGCCGCAGGTCACCAAATCCATTGAAAGCGTTTTCCAGCGCCGTTTTCTCCTCCCCGGTCAGCACACCCAGCTTCAGCAGCGCGCTCAGCCGCTCTCCCGTGTTTGTCACACTTGGCGGCACCCCATGGTACTTGCATAGCGCGCTCGCCACAAAGAACGGAAAGCGCGTAAGCTTCTTCGCATCAATCTTCTGCAGGTTTGTAGGGTCAGGAACAGCAATGGGATTGCCTTTGCTCATGCCTCCCACCACATCTTTCAAGTTGTTGACGGCAAAGAACTGGCCGGTGCTCATCTCGGGCATTGAAGACGCCTTTTGGAAATGATCCCTGACTCCCTCATTATATCTCTGTGCCAGACTTTCATTTCCCACCAGACTTTTCGCCGCCGAAAACACTTCCACAGTCACGTAATCCCCTTTGAGCTTCCCGAGAATGGACTCGGGAGGTCCCACCATTTCCTTGTCCCATCCTCCCTTCGGGCTGTTGCCCCCTGGGTCCAGACACAAGCCTTCGCTGATCGGAATGGTTTTGTCAGGGCCGGTCGGAGTTTCTCCCAGCGCAGTGACTCGCATCGTGAACAGGGTGATCGCGTCCTGCAGCTTCTTGTCCACATTGCCGGACGTTGTCAGCACCGCAAACTCCAGGTCAGAGAACGGGAACATTTCATCCCTGCTTCCCGAGCCCAGCATCATCAGGCTCTGCGACTGCTCGTCCACGCCAAATTCGGCCAGGCATTCACGATACATGTCTGTGATAAACCCTCTCAGCTTTTGGGAGGTTTCAGAGGCAGACGCAGTGAGTTCACTCCGCAGCTTGGTCAGGCGCTGGCGGTCCTGTTCAATGGAGGGCGGTTTCACATCTCTGCGTTTCCGGCCGGTTCCATCCACCACCAGCTTTTTCATGCCGGCCGCCGTCTCCTCCCGCATTCGCACGGCATCATCTAGATTCCCCTCTTCCATGTAGCATTTCTCCGCCAGGCACAGTCGTTTCACCTTCTCTCCACCTGTATATTTCTCCGCCTCCCTTTCGTAGCATGCTCCCACTCCTGGGGTTCCGGGGCTGATCATGCCGTCATTGATTCCCTTCATCGCCATGGAATTCGCGAGTTCTTCGAGCCCTCGGTTGTTGGCTTCCGTGAAGAGCGTGGCCATGTTTTGCAGGATGCTTTTCTGCAGGTGGGGATGGGAGTCCATCGTCATTCCCGCTCTGTCCATCAGGGCGGAAAGAGTGGCAGGCCCGGTTTCAGGATTTGATAACACCTCGTTGATCTGTTCACGGCTCAATGCGCCTTTTGTGGCAAAGATGTGTGTCAGAGCCTCTTGAAAAGCATACTGCTTCAACTGGTCGTGAGAAATTTGGGAGAGGCTCAATGATGGGAGAAGACCATTGGTTTCATTCCTGGACGCCTGTCTCATCATTTCCTTCAAAACAGCCTTTTCAAAAAAAGGCAGCATTCCTGGTTCGAATGGCGGCAGGGCCATCCCATAGCGCTTCTGAAACATCGCTGCCACTGTGCTGTTGGGGTTGCCGGACACGTCTTCGTAGATGCCCTTCAGCACTCCATCTTTGCCCAGCACCCGCCGGATCTCATCCTTCATAGACACAACCACGGACGCATTGTGCTGCTTGATAAACGTGTCTTTGTGGGTTTCCGCATGTTTCAGCAGCATTTCCACCGTCCTTCCTTTCAGGCTCTTATGCTTCCCTATTTCGTTGTGCGCCTGCTTCGCCATCGCATCGCCATACTGCTCACGGATCGCCGTTAGGAAGGACTCCTTCGTTCGCAAGTTTTCCAGGCTTTTCGAGTTGCGCCCCCCGGTCGTACGGCCTCGAAACCATTCCACCAGACGCCCCAGCCCTGTTCCTTTCGTCTCCACATGTCCGTCCGTAGTCACGGCGAGTTTGCCACCAGTCATCGTTTGTGACGCAGCGGCTCTGAATTGGCTCAGTGTGATGCTCATGAGTCTTCGTTAAATCAAAATTCCCAGGTGGTGAAAATGTTGTCGCTCAGGCAAAGTCATGCATGGGCATGATCTCTGCGCTGGATTCCTGGGCTGCGGCTTGACCGAGTTTCTCCGTCCAGCTTTCGCACGCATCCGTGAAGCTCTCCAGGCTCGCCGCCAGACCCTGCACATCCAGCCCCTCCGCAGGCATCTGTCTTTGCAGCAGAATCGCTCCAGACTCCTCGGCCAGCGCCAGCGTGTCCCCCTTTGTTTCACCCCACAGCAGGTTCGCCCCCAGCGCAGTGCTCAGCATCTGCTCACGTCCTTCTTCGGGCAATGTGGCCACCACTGAGTAAAGCATCAGCATGCCCGTCTCACTCTTGTGCTCCAGGTTCACCACCACATCATCCAGGCCCAGGCAGCAGATCCCGCTCTCATCCAGCGCCAGCTCAGGCACGCCCAGCACGCCCCCGAGTTCAGAAATAAGCAGGGTCGGCGAAGCAGAATCATAAGTTTCGGACATAGTAGATCAGGTCGGGCAGGGGTTCCTTGGATGCGCGGATCAACTCCGCCACACCTCTCCTTCCGCCTTCGCCCCCCCACGGATTACAAACAAAACAGCCGTCGCCCACACCCCTCCACTCAGCTCAATCAGCTCTCATCCGCCTTCCACAAGTTCTGCACCAGCAGCCGCCAGCTCCATCCAGACACCAGCAGCACCCAGCCGGAGAATGCAGGCAGCTCATGCACAGCCGCCATCACCAGCAGGAAAGCCCCGCACTCCAGCCACGCCTTCACTCTCGCCACACGGTCCTGCCCCGGCATCCTCCAGGCCGTGACTGCTTGAAAGCCAAGCCCAATGCTCAAAACCACAGCCGCGCATCGGCGTAAAACCGTCGAATCCTCTGGCCATAAATACCATGTGGCGCAGGCCAGCACCACGGCCACCAGCAAATGCAGGGAAAACGAAGGCGGCTGGCGGTGGGAGTTTATGCTCATCCTCTTTCCATAACCTTCTTTCTCTCGCCCCATTACGCCAGGTCTTATCACCAGGCTGCGCTGCACGGGCTCTGAAAAAGTTTCACAGGCCTGTAATCATGACCCGCGCTTTGGCGGATGCACCGGAGGCTACGCAAACATTTTCATGAACATCCCTGAACATCTCTCTCATCTGGTCAAGCAAATCGGTCCTCAGATGGATCTCGACGAAGTCGTCGCCTTTACCGAAGAAAACTTCTGGCTTCTCCAGGGCGGGGACGATGTCCTCATGGAAATTTCGTGGGTGGAAGATCGGCAGACAGTCGTCTTCAGCGGCCTTCTCGGAACCATCCCCGAGGAAAACACCGCCAATGTCCACGCCATGCTCCTCCACTACAACTATGCCTGGGAATCCACCGGCGGCTGCCGCATGGCCGTGGATCCCAATGACGGCGAAGTCGTCCTCCTCGTCGACCATCCCGTCGCGGAGCTCGATCTTCCCAAACTGCAGGAGATTATCAGCGGCCTGCTCTCCTTGGTTCCTCTCTGGAAGTCCGCTATTCAATCTCTTTCCGACTCAGATAACGAAACGCAAATTAACGACATCAATGACCTGCCACCTAGTGGTATCCGGGTCTAGTTTTCCTCAATTTACATTTCCACTTACGTAAAAATACACCTTTCTTCTTATGCCTACGTCGCTCCAAACCAATCCCCACACTTCGTTTGCCAACATCTACAATAGCTTCAAGGAAACTCAGGGGTTTTTCAAAAAGGATGGCTTGTCACTGCGTCTCTCAGGAGACAATCTTCATACTAAAAGTTCGAAACCCAGTCGATGGGGTGAGCCGGGAAGAATTGACCGTGCTAAAAAGCGGCTCGCTGCCAAGGAGTTTGTCACGAAGGCATTGGATAAACATTTGAAAAAATTCGGTTTCCCTGAGGGATCGGGAGCCAGACTCATTACAAACCTGAGCGAAAATGGTTTGATTAAATCTGATCGAATTACGATCAAAGACCTGAAGACCATTACGAAGCACGCCACACGTAGCATCGACAGTGCATTGCGTGAAAAAGTGATTCGGTTCGACCACCCTGATAGTAAGGATCATTTGAGGGTGGCCGTAAACGGTTCCCGTGATCGGATGGAAAATTTCAAGAATTCTGGCCTCGATGGACTGGTTGATGGAGCCGTTTGGAAAATGTCAGATCATGGCGCGGGAGGGGCTGTCATGGTGACGGGGCAGAACGATGAAAAGTGCATTTTGAAATTCGACGGAGGTTCCATCGAAGTCGCGGAAAAAAGCTATCAGCTTTTGGATGCGCTCCGGTTAAATGTTAATGATCCGCTTCCATTTGTTGTTCCAAATATGACTGTGGTTGACCTGGAGCCAGAAAGTGAGTTGCGTGGTAAAGTTGATCAAAAAATCGAGACTGAGATCGCCAATCTTCGCGACGAGATCCGAGTAGCTAAAGAAAGAAAAAAGGAGGGTGAGAAAGATGGTCCTGAGTTGATCATGCTCAACTCCAAGCTTCACAGAATGGGAGGGCAGGATAGCTACGGGGTTAAGAAAAATCTTAGGACGAACCCTCAAGTCATGAAAATGGAGATGGTTCCAGACTCTAAACAGCTCAATTTGCTTGATGTAAACTCAAAGCTGGCGCTCCTGAAATCTGAGCAGTTTGGTCAGAACATTGGCAAGTCCATGATCATCATGCAGTTTCTCGGTTTCAATGATCACCTGAACATTGGCTCGGGGGGGAATACAAACTTTGGGAATCTCATGGTCAATTCTGAGGGGCATCTTCACCTTATTGATCCTTCCATGTCCTATAATGATCAAACAAGCAAGGTAGGACCTTCAACGCCTTCACTGTTGGCGAAAATGTTGGATGTTCTGGATGTCTTGGCCAAGTGTCAAAGTAAGGAGGACGCGGAAAAGACCATTGAGGATCTGCTCACAAAACCAGAAGGCAGGTATAAAGGGGAAGACTCAGATGGTGCAGGAAATCCATTGGGGAATCTGTTAATGTCGGTTTTCGGCGCGATAAATGGCGGAGGAAGCTTCTTTTACAAAGATCCGGGAATAGGAGAAGGTGTCTATTCCGAATCAGGCAATCTTAACAATATTTCCCCTAAAGAACAGAAGTTGTTCGTGGCCAATGTGGTGCGAGGCTTGCTTGAGGGTGTGCAATTCTTAAACAGGAATCGAAATCAAATCTCCGAAAGCATTGAAAACGCCGGCGTGTCTAATTACGACAGCAACCAAGTTTTGAGCCAGGTAAACATTGGATTGGAACATCTCGGTCAGGATCGCCTTAATCGGATTGAAGTCGCGCTGCAATACTTGGCGACGGATCTCAAAGATAATGTTTAAGGCCGCCTGCTGAAAAATTTCACAGCCAATAGGTCCTGCCTTTTGCCTTCTTCGTTTCTGCTTAATGAATATTCCAGACGCCTTGGCCGAACTCGGGCTGCTCCTCGGGCAGCCCGGACTCAGTCTCAGTGACGCGGGAACATGCCGGCTCTCTTTTGATAATCGCTTCAATGTCGATTTCGAGATGCTGCCCGACGGTCGCACCCTGCACCTGAGCTCTGCAGTTTCGCTGCTGGAACTGGAGACGGAGGAGTCACTGGCCGAACTGCTCCGGGCAAATCTGCTTGGAACTCACACTGGCGGCGCTTTCTTCTCCCTCAGTCCCGAAGGAGAGGTTCTCTTTGAGCGCAGGCTTTGGATGGATGTTTTGGACCTCACCGGCTTTGCCCAGGAAGTGGAGGCATTCGTGAATTACCTGGATGGCTGGGAGGATCGCATTTCAAGTGGCGCTCTAGGCGCCGCCACGAGAGCCTGATTTTAATCTGTCCAAATTTCGCTTCACCGCTCTTTTCCATGCTTTATCGCACGCCCCGTGACTTGGTTGTCGAACTCATTTCCCTGCTGGGTCTCACAAACGTGGAATTGAGCGAGGATGGCTCCTGTGGCCTCCTTTTTGACAATGAAACCAATGTGACATTGGAGCCTGATCCTCAGCGCGCCACCGTGCTGCACCTGCACGCCGTGGTCGGAAGCGTGCCTGCTGAACGCCGGGCGCGTTTCTACATCCACTTGCTGCGGGGAAACTACCTTGGCCGCGCTACGGGCCATGCCTCGCTGGCCCTGGATGCCGCCGGCGTTGCTGTCCTGCTGCAGCTCTCTCTCAACACGGAGCAGATCAATGTCGCCACCCTGGGCGAGCATCTCACCACCTTTGCAAAAACAGCGTCCCTCTGGCGTCAGCGCCTCGGTCGCTCTGAAGCCTCCGCTTCGGATGAAGAGTTTCTCTCAGAAGCCTCACTTGCCACCATGATCCGCGTTTAGCCCGGCAACCGCTCCTTCATTTTACACGCTCACCCAGGTCATCCATGAGTCTTCAAGGTATTCAAGGCAGGCTGGCAGTTGCCGGCCAGACATTGCAAAACATTGGCCGCGATCTCGCCTCGCACCTTCACGACATGCTGGTCACCGCAGGGCAGGCGCTCAAGCAGCTCGGTGGCATCATCGCCCAGCCTTTTCTGGCCTTTGGCAGAGTTCTCAGCTCTCGCGATGTGGAGGCTCAGACCCCGCCCGAACGTCGCAACAGCAACACGGCGCCCAACGTGCAAAGTCGGGCAAGCGAGATCGAAAGCCTGCTGCAGGGCATGGAGGAGATTGATACCGAATTCGATTCACTCGATCTCAATGAATTTGATGTGCCTCCCCAGCCGCGGGACACGCTCGATTTTGATTTTGACCAGCGGGTTTCGGGTGGCGGCAGACAGAAAATCGAGTTTGATGACATCTCCCAGACGCCGCAGAATGGGGTGCTTCAGTATGGCGAGGAGAACATCTCCCAGACACCCCAGAGCGGCGTGCTTTTCTACGGGGTGGAAGATATCGCCCAGACGCCGCAGAGCGGAGTGCTGTCCGCTGGCGTGCATGACATTGGGCAGGTGCCGCAGCATGGCTTCCTGGAAGGCACGGTCACATCGCCCAAGCCACAGCAGGGCAGCATGGATCCATTCAATCATCGTTTGGAACAGCTCAAAGGGAAGGGCATGACCTCTGGCCAGGAGGCAGTCACAGGTTCCGGCCTGGTTCCCGAGCACGTGGAAAAATTCAAATCCGTCGCCAAGGAAACCAATACCATCCTCATGTTCCGGCCCGTCAATCAGATGAGCACCGGACTCCTCCAGGAAGGCACGGCGGCGAAGGGGCTTAACGTCCACGGCAAGTCCTCAGACTGGGGGCCCATGGCCGGCTACATAGCCAAAGATCAGAATCTCAGCAAAAAACACAACAGCTTGGGAGACGTCAACAAAGGCATCAAAGACAACCAGCACTCGCTTGAGCATGACAGTGAACGCGTGGGTGTCTCCCAGCTCAGCCTAAGCCCCAATCGTCTGGAGTATCTTTTGGACAAGCAGCTCATGCGTCCCTGCGACGAGCACGGAAATCTTCTCCAGTCTCCACCAGGGCAGGGGCCCATGTACTTCCTCAACCGCGCCGCAGGTCCCAACGAGATATCTGAGCCCAACGCAAACTACATGTTCAAGCTGGAACCCTCTGACCAGGGCTTCACGGTCTCTTACAAGAGCCTTGAAGGCAGAACACCCCTCGCTGGCGACCCCGTGAAGGACTGGACCCCCTTGGAGGTTATGGGGGGCAAATCCGGCAAGGACAGCACCCCCATTCCCCTGACCGCAGACTACGATATGTTTGCCATGCTCCCAAAAGTCGGAGACGGAACCCTAATCGGAAAAGAACTCGCCTTCGAGATGAAGTCGGACACCCCTCCCATGTCTTCCCGCATGAAGGAACTCACGGACCAGCTCGGCACCGCGAGGGAGCGATTGGCTCAAGCCAGGGAATCAGGCGATCAGAATCAGATCAAATCCATCCGCAGAGAAATGGTCGGCCTCGGCTTGAAAATAGCCGTGCAGAAGCGCAGCGAAGCTCAGAACAGCTTTGTCGGCATCGTCAACGAAGCCCGCACCAAGCTCCTTGGTCAGGAGCAGCGCCGCGAACTCGATCCAGAGCTGGGGCGCCTCACCCAGTGGCAGCGTGACATACGCAACAAGCTCAACGACTCCGTCAAAGGCGAAGGCGGCTACACCGGTGGCGACCTCATCAAGCACGGCACCGAAATGGACAACACCCAGTTCTCCGAAAAAGACGACAAGGTCTTCGTCATCATGCCCAACGGCGAGACCTTCATGACCCAGAGCTGGGAGCAAACCCAGGCTTTTATGTGGGCCGCCAAGCAGGACGACTTCCTCACCTACACCAACCGCTCCTATCTCAAAGAAGGCGAACGGTCCACCCAGACCACCTTCTATCCCGGCCAGAGACAGCAGGGGGAAAACGCAATCAGGTTCAACGGCAAGCCCCTCAGCTTCGACATGCGCAGCGCTGCCATCAAGCTTGGCCTCGAAGACCCAGGTTGATCTCGGTCCATCATTCCGGCTTTGCTGCCATGCCCCTCAGTGGCAGCTCCAGCTCTTCCAGTTCTCCCACCACCCACTCCACATCGGTGCCGTCCAGGGTGTCGGTGCCTCCCAGATAGCTGCGGTAGAATCCTGCGATCCGCTCTTTGTCCAGGCTGTCTTTGGGGCGGCCTTCGGAAGCTTCCACCCGGCCACGGATGCGGGTGACGCCGCTGCCGCTGTTTTTGACCAGCCTGACAAAACGCACAAAATCGGCAAACGGACTGCCCAGCCCGCGGCGGGACTGCTCACGCTCAAACATGATCACGATGAGCGTGTCCGGTTTGTCCTGCGGCACCACGTAGGCGATGGAGGAGCGACGCAGCCGGATCTGCCAGCCCATGGGCGGGTAGCCAAAGATGCCGCCAGGCTGGTAAACATCTGCCTCAATGCCCTGCGTTGCCAGCCATTGGGTGAAAGGATCTTTAAACTGCCGCGCCATGTGGTGATGAGTTTTTCACCCGGGTGACAGGCTTCGCAAGTTTCTTGTAATCCGTAGCCGTCTTTCGCGGATGCAAAGGGTGCGCTCTCTCGTGATTGCCGGAGGGGGCTTATTTGCAAGCTCATGGAAATCATCAAAATCGATCAAGTCAGCATCGCCGCGCGCGCCGGTGCTCTGGATGCAGACCTTGCGTATTCCGCCTCCTTCACGGCGCATCGTGATCTCGTCAGCCAGACTGCGGCCAGCGGATTGCAGGGGCTGCAGACACTGCTGAACGACACGGGCTACTACGGTGCTGCCATCACCCGGCTGCAGGAGGTGTCTTCAGACATTGAGCTGGCAAACATCGAGGCTGCGAAAGATCCCTTTCAGGCGGCGTCAACCAGCCTGCGAAACCAGCATCAGGATGCGGCGGTGAACGGTTTGAGAAACCAGGCGTGGCCATACTATGGCACTGCCGGAAACGTCAAGTACAACGCGCAGAACGCGGTTTACGGCACCACGGCTGGCAGCGCTGAGCGTGGCTACGCCGACCGTGTGCTGCAGACAGCGGCGGAGCTGGAGCTCGGCACGGCTTATTTGATCAATCAAGCGGACCCCGGCATGTCCCGCTATCACACCTCCAACGCGCTCAACAATGCCTATGGAGTGCGGGGTGAGGCGCAGAGTTTGTGGAACTCCCTCAATGCCCAGAGCCCAAAACCGACTGCGCGGCTGAATGCGCTGCAAGCCGTGATCAATTCGGCAAATGACGTGATCAATCACGCCACCAACGTCCTGACTTTTCTCAATACAGCGCCCATCGCCATCATTCGAACCAAGGAGCCGCAGGTGCACGATCTCGGTGGCGGGTACTCTCTGGCCACCTGGGGGGATTCCGGCTACACCACGCTCACAGATGCCAGCGGGGCGGGCATTTTGATCAGGCCGGACGGCACCACGGACACGCTCAATGGAGGAAGCCAGGGGTGGAAATTCAACAACACCTCCACCTTCGTGCTGCCCAATCTCACAAAGGTCACCTTCACGCCCGGCTCCCCCGCCAGCATTCTTTTGGATCGTGGCATCCACACTTTCACGATCACCGGCATACAGGGCGGCTCCTATCCAAGCGTCAGCTCTTACACAGAGCTCAATGGCCGCGATGTGGATCTCACCAGCAATGACGGCCACATCATCCAGCTCGAAGGCAATGCCAATACTTGGAGCAACAATGGCAATCGCTTGGGAGACAACCCTTACCAGCGTGAGGTCATCGCTCAAAATGCGATCACCAACAAGCTAAGGCTTGATCCGACGGATGTGTCGATTTCCAGCGACCTGACGACATTCCTCGGCCAGATCGGCATCAAGTCCACCGACTACGATGGTGACGGCAAGCTCAACAATGTGGAGCTGAGCGAGGTGGCAGGGTACATTACCAGCTATCTGGAGCAGATGCAGGCGGCCTATGAGACCGCCATGCAAAATGTGGTGAAGGCCAATCAGGCACTGGAGGAGCTCAATGAAATGCTCGACACCCTGCGCCGTGAAGCCAGTAATCGCAGCGACGCCCGCAGCTCGGAAAACGCCGAAGCCAGTGCAGCTTTGAAGAACATTGAGAGGCGGCTGGTGGCTGCCTTGCAACTCCTCCAAGGCACGGGTGAAACCCAGCCCTCGCCTTTGCCGGGCGGCATCGAAGCCAGCGCGGAGCGGGTGCTGAGTCAGCTGACTGAAGTCACGCAGCAGGGGGGCTTGAAGAACGTGACACCTTCGGTGGTCACCCCTCCTGGCACCGGCACAACGAGTGACGTCTCAAGTCAGACCGGCACTACGCCGTCCACTCAAGCAGATGCCTTGGGAGACAGCCTGCGCCGCGCCAGCCGTTTGCTCTCCGGCCTTCTCGGCGGTGGCAATCTGAACATTCTGGATCTGCCGCCGCAGACACAGACGCTTGGCAGCACAACCGAGTCATCGCCGGTCATAGGTGACGTAACATCAACCACGGGTCAGACTTCGGACTCCATTCCTGGCCTTGATCAACTCGCCACGGCGCTGGCCTCGTTGGCCGTGCAACTGGATCCTGGATCAAGTGTCAATCTTTCAGCCCCCGATTTGTCCGCTGGGATGCAGGTTTTTCTGACCGTGCTCGCTGACGCAGGAGTGCTGGATTTGCAGGCGCTTCAATCACAAGGCGGGCAGGAGGATCTGCTGAAATCGCTTTCATCACTTCTGGGCTTAAGTGCTTCTTCCGAAACAAGTCCATCTCAGAGCATCCAGCCATCGACAACTGGCATGGTTGCTTTTCTGGGGGCTTTGTCAGAACTCGGTGCTGTGCTCAAAAAATTGCCCACACAGACGGAGGGTGGCACGGCATCACTCCCGGATTTGACGGCTGTTGCCAGGCAGCTTCGTGCCATTCTGTCGGGGACTGAGCCTAACTCCGGTACCAACATCACCAGCCAGTCCACCGGAGAGCTCGCGCAGCTCTCACGTGTGGCGGAGCAGCTCCGGCTGGTGCTGGCAGGGGCTGCCGCACTCGGTTCGGCGGGCGGATCACAAAGCACAAGCACGCAGGGGAGCACATCACCTAGCCCTTCGGAGCTGCGTCTGGGACTGCAAAGCCTGCTGCTGGCGCTGCTTGCACTGGAAAGCATGAACCCCGGTGCTCCGCGTGAGCTGAAAGTCCAGCCCTCAGGATCCGGCGGCATCAGCTTCCAGAGCAGCACACAGACCATCAGCACGATCTCAGGAAACTTTGTCACGGACCCTGAGCTCATGAAGCAGCTGCAGGCCAATTTGAACAAGGCCATTCAAGTGCAAAACGACCAGCTCAGCCGTGCCTCCACGCTGTTCACCCAGTCGCAGAAAATTGTGCAGACCTTTGTCAACCTCATCAAGCAGGATGACCTCGTGCGTGATGTGGTGAAGAGCGATGATCTCTCCGATGAGCAGCAGGCACTCTTTGACGACCGCATGACCGAGCTGCGCAAAGACTGGGGAGTGGACTGGGGCGGAGATGACAGCCACACGCCTGCGAGCCAAAGCCAGCTCGCCGCCAAAGCCATGCAGTCCGGCATGATGGTGTGAGCGCTTTCTTCCCGCTTCGTGACTCATGAATGAATCCTCACCAGCACTTGGCGAAATCGCAGCCGTAGATGCGCAGATAGCGCGCATCGATGCTCTGCTTGCTGAAGGCAGGGAGGCCGTGGCCCGTCTCGACCGGTTTTACGCTGAGCACGGCATCCAGCCTGGCATCGGCGCACAGCAGTTGCAGAGCGAAGATGTCCCCGAGCGCCATCGCATCATTTTTGCCCGCCTTCTCGCAGAGCTTCAAAGGCTCGAGCATCGCGTCGAAGAGCTCGATCCCTCCAGCAAAACCCCCGCACCAGTTCCGGTTATCACCCGCGCCGTAGGCAATCGCTACCGAATTTAAAAAAACACCTCTCAGATCATGGCCGACATCAATTTCAAAACCCAGGAACTCGCCAATCTGTATGCCTACGGCAACACCCCTAACCGTGCCGGCGACCTGTCCTACTTCCGCACAAACACGGATGACGCCACCGTCAGCGCCATCCAGTCGCTGGACATGCGCATCGCCAATTTCCAAAACATCATCACAGACGGCGCAAAGCAAGGCAGTGAAGACTTCCCCTATGACAAGGACTACCTCAAGCGTGAGTTCATGGAGGAAGTTTTCTCCATCCTGATCAAGCGCAGCAATTATCGCGCTTCAAACGCTGTCTACACTTCTCTCTTCTCGTCAGGCCCCGTCACTTACTCCGCAGATGGGCAGGATCTTCTCCTCAATGGCACCCGTACCCTCCTGGCCAATGGGCAGACCTGGGACGGAAACAACTTCAGCAACATGACCTATGACGAGATGAAGGCCGCGCTGAAGACCGGCCCCAATGAAGGCGGCACCGCCGTCTTTGACGCCTACTCCGCTTGGATTGACGCCGTCTTTGCAGAAGGCAACAAGCTCAAGAACAATCCTACAGATGTGGTCAATATCGTCAGCTCCATCCCGGAGCGCACTCTGCCCACCTCCAGCGACCCCAGCATCATCTACGACCGTGTCGTCACCGTAAAAACCGGCACAAAGGACTCACTGGGAAATCCCGTTTACAACTACTTCCTTGTCGCCAAAGGCGCGGTCATTTCAGACGTCGGCAAGGTCATCGTCCCGGGCACCCTCAATGGCCAGCAGGTAGATGCCACGGTCGCCGCCATCCCGTCATCTTCAGCCACCTCTTACTACATTCAGGTGGACAAAAATCTCGACCCCGTCACCCCCAACGGTGCTGGCTTCCAGACCACGGCCAAGAACCTCTCTCCCATCATGTACCTCTACTACTACATGGAGGCCCGCGTCCGCGTCCTCCGGGGTCAGTTAAACATGAAGGAGGCCGTCACATCGGAAATTCGTGACGACCTCGCCAAGGCCAACTCCGCCTATGCGGATCTTGAAACCCAGGCCGGCAAGACCCGCGCTCAGTCTCCAGACGGTAAGACCACCAATCCCGACCTCAGCTATGAAACCACCAACATGGATTTCTTTGAGGCCACCAATGCGAAGAAGGGCGAGACGATCTTTGACAACACCGGCAACGATGACCTGCACAACTATGCGAACTGGGGTGCCAGCCGCAGCGCCCTTAAGTCCTACATCGACCGCAAGTCCACCCAGTCTCAGGACGCCATGCTGGACTACCAGACCACGCTGAACCGCTTCAACCAGGCCTACGAAGTGATGAGCAAGATCCAGGAAAAAATGGACGGCCTCATCAAAGGCCAGCTCCGCAACGTGGGCTGATGCACCGCCACGACTTGAGTATTTGATTTTATCCAGACCATGACCTCCCCCGACTCAGACACTGCCAAAGCCGCCGCTGGCGGACTGCCTTTTGATTCCCCCGAAGAATGGAAAAATTTCTTCGAAAAATTTGGTGCCAACGGCCGCACCTACCAGGACTTCACCAACCTCTCCCCGCAGAGCATGGAAGTCATCTACATGATTGGATACAATCAGTACAATGCCGGCAAGTATGGCGAGGCGGAGCGCATCTTCCAGCTGCTGGCAGTGCTGAACCACTTTGAACGCCGGTACTGGACGGGACTGGCCGCCAGCCGCGAACTGCAGAAAAAGTATGACGAGGCCATCAAGGCCTATGGCTACCTGGCCATGCTGGATCTCGAAGACCCATATCCACCGCTGCTCATGGCCAAGTGCTTTCTTGCCGCTGGAAAGGTGGCGGATGCCGAGGGTGCCCTGCACGCCTGCGTCTTTGTCTCACGCAAAAAACCTCAGCACGCCGAGATCGTCCAGCAGGCGGAGGATTTGCTCGAACTCCTCAGCAAAAACAAAACAGAGAAAGCCGGCGCATGAACATCAACAACAATCCCTCCACGATCGCAGGCTTTGATCCTGGCTCTTTGCAGACCACTTTGAGCGAGGTCAAAAAGACCGCCACAGAGTCCATCACCAAGGCCCTCACGCTGCTCACCACCGTGGATGCCACAGGTGTGCTCCCGCCCAAGGACGGAGTGATGCAGCTCGCCCCGCCAAAGATGAACCTCAGTGCAGCAGACCTGACGCTGCGCATTGGACTGTTGCAGGATGCGCTCAATGAGCTGATGCAGTCCGTTTCGAAAAACGAAATCCAGGGGCGTCTCAACGACCTCAACCGGGACAACCGTGAGCAGCTCGACAAAATGAAGGACCAGATGGAGCATCTGGAGAAGGAGGCGGCAAAGAAGCGCGAGGCGGACAAGAAGGTGAACATCTTCCAGGCCATCGCGAATTTCTTCAAAGCCATCTTCGACTTCATCTCCGCAGTGTTCACGGCCATTGCCGCCATCGGATATGCTCTCACGGGCAACGTGGTGGCGGCCGCAGGTTTGTTTGCCGCCACCGCTGCGCTTCTGGCCTCAAGTGTGATCAACATGGTGATGGCGGTGGACTCTGTCATGAAGGCCGCAGGTGGTGGCGGCTTCCTCAGTGACAAAGCCATCGCCGGCATGGTCAAAGCCACGGAGATTCTCGGTTATGTCGCCATGGGGGCGGCCATGGTCGGAGGTCTTGGGGCTGTCGTGGAAGCAGTCCAGACAGGCTCCAAGCTGGCCACGACTCAGCTTGCCAATCTAGGCATGAAGGAAAGCGCAAAGGAGGTGCTGATGAATGCCACCAAGGAGGCATTTACAGAGCTCGCCACCAAAGTGCCCACCAAGGCCATGCAGGAGGCGGCTGAGGAGACGGCGAAGAAACTGATGTATGAAGCGGTGAAAAACTGCCTCAAAACATCGACCACGGCGGAGATGAAAGAGATCGCCAAAAAGGTGATCCAGGAGGCTGTCAAAGAGTCCATCAAGTCCTCCATGCAGCTCATGATGCAGATGATCGGTCGGCAGGCAGTCACCAGCGGCATTATCCAGGGCTCGGCCCAGATTACCCAGGGCGTGGCGGGCGTCCTGGTGGCGGACATTCGCGAGGATGCCGCTGCAGAACGTCGCAAGGCCGATGAAGCCGAGGCTCAGGCCAAGGCGATCCAGGCGATGATTGAGATGCTGCGGAAAACCATCGAGCAGCTTCAGGACGACCTGCAGAAAATGCTCGAGTCCGCCATGGAGACGATCTCCGCCATCTTCAATGCCGCCGATGAGACCGCCAGCTCCATGAAGGATCTGATGCACTTCCAGGCCGCGTGAACATACACACACCCATTTTAGCATGAACGTTTCTTTCAGCATCACAGCTCCCACGATCACTCCGCCACAGGTTGACACGAACAACCAGACTCAGCAGACCACCACGCAGACGGACAAGTCTCTGACCATCAGCATCACCAGTGGCACAGGTGGTGGCAGTCCGGTGTCACCCACGGCTATCACCCTGAGCTTCCCTCTCATCGGTCCCGAGGACATCGCGCTCAATGAAGTCATGCAGGAGCTTCAAAATCTGGACCTGGGCGCGCTCAAGACCACGAATCTCACGGCGGCCGTGCTGTTGCTCAATCAGCAGGCTGGCGACCTCGGAGCTGCTCTCACACGCGGCGGGCCTGACTACGTGAAACAAAACGCCCCGGCGCTGACCGAGACATTCACAAAGATGGAAGAGCAGGCAAAGAAGGCGGAGACGCAGCTCTTTGACATGCTCAACAGCAGCACCTATCCGGACTTCAAGCAGTTCCTCGGCAAGATGCTCATCGCCGCGCAGGAGCTGCGGGAGCTTGCCTCCAAGGCCAAGCACAGCCTCGTCATGGCGGAGTATGGAAACGTGCTCGATCAGGCAAAGCAGATGGAGATCGCGGCCCAGAAAAACTACGAGTCCACCATGAAGGAGATCGATGCGTCGCGCACAGAGGCCATCGGGAAGATCATCTCCGGAGCTCTCACCATCGCCACCACGGCAGCGGGGGGCATTCTCGGCGGCAGAGACAAGGGAGTCGGCGTGCTGGGCGGTGCTCAGCTCGGCAGTGGCATTGGCGGTGCCTTTGGCCAGATCATTGATGGCAGCACAGGACTGGCAGCGGGAAAAACTCGCGAAGACGCTGCCGCGCTGAAGCTGGAGGCTGACATGGCCGGCGCGGTTCAGAAAAAATTTGAGGCCACGCAGAAGCTCCTGCAGGAGTCAGAAAGCATCACCGACGAGCTGATGAACATCAGCAAAACTTTGTCGGACATGGTGCTGAAGCTGTACCAGGACTTCCTGTCAAACCAGAGCCAGATCGTCCAGCGTTCGAACATCTGAAATGGCCTGCATCAAATCGTTGGAGCCGTGTAATGGCGGCCCCTGCGGCCGGTTAAGCACAGGGGACATGACAGACAGCCGCCTCACACTTCATTCCCTCCTGCATTGCAGGCAGGAGGTGCTGTCATGAGCGCTGTCAGCAATGACGTGCGGGCTTTGGTCAGCTCCTTCTCCAGCAAGGAGGGACTGGCCGACACCCTGGCCGAGGCGCAGCGCCAGGAGGGCAATTTCAAAGGTCAGACGGTGGTCGTTCAAGACGCCAGCACCGCGCTGGCGGACGCTGCGGAGGAAATGACCTTCGCCGCCGCTGAAAAAGTGGAGAAAAAACTCTCCGAACGCAAGGCTGGCAGCAAGGAGGCGATGAAAATCAACGCCGCCCAGCTCGCGGAAAAATACGTCAACATGATGGGGGAGTCGCAGCCTCCTCACAAGCTGCATGAGTTTCTAGACGCCCTGAAAAAGAAGGGGGAAAAAGCCACCGAGGACGACGTGCGTGATCTGGTGAAGCGTGAGTTCAGCGACGTCTCCGAGCAGTACGCCGCACTCGCCTTTGCCGAAGAGGTCCTGCAAAATGAAGGCGGGAATGAGAAGCTGCTGGGCACCGTCAGCTCCGTCAAAGAGACCCTGCTCAAGGAGGCCGGTCCTGCCATCCGCGCCGGGCTCAACATCGCCGTGGATGTCCTCAAGTTCGCCAGCCAGGGCCTGGAGCAGCTGGACAAACTTCGGGAGCTGTACCGTTATGCCGTGCTGGGGCGTGAGACCGTGTCTGAAATGTATCAGGCCATCATGCACCGCTATGGCGAGAGCCGCTTCCCTCAGGCGCTGGATTTCCTGATCCAGGCGGCGGGCAACGATCTTGATGCCCACGGCCTCGGTCCCTCCATGGAGCCTGCGCATCTCGAAACCGCCGTCAACAACATCAACTACGTGCAGCAGATGGGAAACCTCTACCGCGTACTGGCTGATCTCGTCGAAAAGGTCCGCCCCAGCCCCGCACAACCTTTCACGAATGGCTGATGTCTACACTGCTCATGACCTCATGCGGGAGCTGCTGGAGATGACCACTCAGCGCTGGGTCGACCCTGACCGCTTCATTCAAATCACCAACAAAATCGGCGTCCGAAATTCTGAAATGCGCATCTACTTCCTCACGCAACTGCGCGAAAAAGTGCGGCAGATCCCGCTCAAGCTCTACCCTGTGCCGGACATCCGCGAGAAGCTGCTGGACGCCCTGCAGCAGGCCATGGACACCGAGATCTCACGCGAGGAGGCCGTGGCATGACGCTGCACGATGACATCATCGATCAGTTCGGCCGCTCCCTTGGCATGCAGGGGCTTCGCTTGCGCGATGACGGATCTCTGCGGCTGGACATGCAGCAGCTTGGCAGCCTGGCCTTCGAACTGGTGGGGGCCTACCGTGATGAAGTGGCCGTAAGCCTCACGCGCCAGGTGGAAACCATCGCTGACAACGCCGCAGAGCGCATTCTGGAGCTGTGTCACTACCGTGCACCGGCTCCGCTTCCTGCGCGTGCCGGACTCACCCGCGCCGGGCATCTGATTTTCGCCGTCCGCATGGACACGTCTGAGTTCACGCTGCCGGGCCTGCATCAGGCGCTGGATCTTCTCATCAGTCTTCACGATCAAAGCACCAGCTTTGTGCGTCCAGCCCGCCTGTCATGACCCAGCTCCTTCCAGAGTCATTCCACACGCGGGTGGGGCTTTCCTCCATTGAGATCGCTGACGAGCCTACCACGCCGCAGCTGCCGGAGGACTCACGCCTGCAGCCGATCGATGCGGCGGTGGAGCGGCAGCTTGAGGCCATGCTTCAGGCGGAGACATTTGAAAAGGTGGTGCTGGATGCCCTGCGCCCGTGCGTGCAGGACCAGTCCATCCTGCATCCCAGCATCTATCATTCGTTGCGCGAAGAGGTGCTGGCCAGCCTGCAGGAAACACTTGGCCAGGAGTCCGACCCCGAGGCCGCCAGAGCGCTGCGTGACGCCATGGACCTGCTCCATCACCTCGGTGCCGCGCATGAACTGGGGGAACAATACCGCTACGCACTGCTCAAGGGCTGACATCTCCATGCAAGAAACCCACATGCCAGTCTCAACTCCGACAGCAGCGTCGCAGCGTGCGCCCCTTGTGCTCACACCGCGCCAGCGCGACTGGCTGCTGCTGGTTTCCTATCTGCATCTGGAGCAGCACAAGGCGGACAAAGCATGCACGCTGCTGCGCCTCGCTTTCCATACCTTTCCCGAAGACGCCGAGGTGCAGCGCTGCCTTGCCCTGGCCGAACTGCTGGGCGGCTCTCCCGTGGCGGCCGCCCGCGCCGCCACCCGTGCTTTCAAGCAGGCATCTGGTGCCCTTCGCATCCCGGTGGGGCTCGTCTTCGCCAAGGCCCTGTGGGAGCAGGGCAAACATGAGGCCGCACGAGACTTTCTGGCCTCGCTGCTCACGGACACACAAAGCTGAACCCTATGGCATTTGCTATTTCATCCGTTCAAAACGCCCTGACAAAAGGCTCCAGGTACTACGACATCCTCATGGCGGTCGTGGTGGTCATGATCCTCTCGCTGATGATCCTGCCGGTGCCGCCTGCAGTGCTGGACCTGCTGCTGGCGGTGAACCTGGCCATCTCGATGCTGCTGCTCATGCTTTCCATGTATGTGCCGCACATCCTGGAGTTCTCCACGTTTCCCTCATTGCTGCTGGTCACCACGCTCTTCCGCCTCTCGCTGAACATCACCACCACGCGCCTCATTCTGCTGCACGCTCATGCGGGGGACATTGTTTTCACGTTCGGAAACTTTGTGGTCGGGGGGAACTTCGTCGTGGGGGTGGTGATCTTCCTCATCATCACCATTGTGCAGTTTGTGGTCATCACCAAAGGGGCCGAGCGTGTCGCGGAGGTGGCGGCGCGCTTCACTCTGGATGCCATGCCCGGCAAGCAGATGAGCATTGATGCCGATCTGCGTGCAGGAAACATCACGCAGGAGGAGGCCAAGAAGCGCCGCAGCGCCATCGAGAAAGAAAGCCAGCTCCACGGTTCCATGGACGGGGCCATGAAGTTCGTGAAAGGAGACGCCATCGCGGGCCTCATCATCACCGCCATCAACATCACCGCCGGCATAGCCATCGGTACGTTGCAAAAGGGCTGGGAAATCGGCAAGGCGGTCACCACCTACTCCATCCTCACCATCGGGGACGGTCTTGTCTCGCAGATTCCAGCTCTGCTCATTTCCATCACCGCAGGCATGATCGTGACCCGTGTGGGCAATGAGGAGGAGGGCGGCGCTCTCGGCGGCGATGTAGGCAGGCAGCTCCTCTCGCAGCCCAAGGCGCTCATGATTGCCGCCGGTTTCATGTTTGGCTTTGCACTCATCCCCGGCTTTCCAAAGATCCCCTTCATGCTGCTGGGCGTGGTGGCCGGTCTCATCGGCTTTGCCAATTTCAGGACGCAGAACACACCCGCCGCAGTGCAGCATGACAAGCACAACCTGCCTGCCGCAGCCGCCAGCGGCGCCAAGCCCGCCATCAAGCAGCGCAGGGATGACGGCGATGAGTTTTCCGTCACCGTGCCTCTCCTCATGGATGTGTCCGCCGCCAGCCAGGATGTGGTGGATGCCAATGCCATGAACGAGGAGCTCATCCGGGTGCGCAAGGCGCTCTATCACGATCTCGGCGTGCCGTTCCCCGGCATCCATCTGCGCTTCAATGAATCGCTCCCGGCGGGGTGCTATAAAATCCTCCTGCATGAGGTGCCCATCGCCGAGGGCATGTTCAGAAGCGACTGCGTGCTCGCGCGTGAAAAGCCGGACTCACTGCGGATGCTGAACATCCCTTTCACCGAGGACAAGCCCTTCCTGCGCGGCCTGCTGCCGCTGTGGGTGCCCAAGGAACGTGTCTCTGATTTGGAAAAGGCCAAGGTGCCCTTCCTCGCGCCCACACAGGTGCTGACCTATCATTTGAGCGTCATCTTGAAACGCTACGCCGGCGACTTCATCGGCCTGCAGGAAACCAAATATCTGCTGGAGCAGATGGAGTCGCAGTTCCCCGAAGTGGTGCGCGAAGTCCAGCGCGTTCTTCCCGTGCAGAAGATCACCGAGGTCTTTCAGCGTCTGGTGCAGGAGGAGGTCTCCATCCGCAATCTTCGCACCATCCTGCAGTCTCTCATCGAATGGGGGCAGAAGGAAAAAGAGGCCGTGCTGCTCACCGAGTACGTGCGTTCGGGTTTAAAGCGCTACATCAGCTACAAGTTCAGCCGTGGCCAGAATATTCTGGCTGTCTATTTGCTGGAGCCCGGGCTGGAGGAGAAGGTGCGCAAGGCCGTGCGCCAGACTTCCGCAGGCGCCTACCTGGCTCTGGAGCCTGCCACCGTAAAGGCCCTGCTCACATCCGTGCGCAAGGAGGTCGGCAACATCATCGAAAGCAATCAGCGCCCCGTCCTCCTGACCTCCCTCGATGTCCGCCGCTACACCCGCAAGCTCATCGAGCAGGAGTTTTATGAGCTGCCCGTCCTCAGCCATCAGGAGCTGACGGAGGAGATCACCATCCAGCCGCTGGGCCGCATCGCCGCATGATCCGCTATTTGATGACTACCACTGCCTACCACCCGATTTCATGACTTCCCCCCTGAGTGAACTGATTTCCGTGCTGTGCGATGAAGCAGGGGCGCCCGCCCCTGAAGCAGATGCGCGGGGTGCCCATGTGATCCGCATTGAAAACCACGAGCTGCGTGTCCAGCCTCTGAGTCACGGCAGGTTCGTCCTCCTCGGCCTCATCGGCAAGGCGGGGGACATCGCAGCACGCCGTGAAGAATCCCGCCAGACCTTGCTTTCCTCCTGCCTGGGGCTTCAGGCGGTTCGCTTTGGCAAACTCGGAACTCCTGAGGTTCTCACGCTCGAACCAGAAAACGACGAACTGGTTCTGTGGTGGTCTTTTGGAGAGAGCCAGGTTTCCATCCCCACCTTTTTGCAGGCTGCCGAATCCTTGATCAACGAGACCGAGTTTTGGAAAAACTGGCTCGCCACCGTCTAAGTCCATGAGCCACGCCCGATTCATTCTTCTCATTTTCCTCACCGCGCAACTGATGGGCCTCTCCGCCCTCCACGCCCAGGATTACGATCGTGTGCCCTGGCGTTCAAAGCGCATCACCCTCACCGCCCATCAGCGCCCGGTGCGTGATGTGCTCAAGGAGTTCGCCACACTGCAAAGCCTCCCTGTTTCCATCAGCGACTCCGTCAAAGGCGTCATCAGCGGAACCTTCATGGAAGTGGACACGGCCAGGCTGCTCGACCAGATCTGCGAAGCTCATGGCCTGGTCTGGTTTTATGATGGCGTGCGCATGATCATTGAAACCGGCGACGAGGTTTTCTCCCGTCCGCTTTCTCTGCCTTATGTGACGGCCTTTGCCCTCAATGAGGTGCTTTTCAGCGTCGGCTACGCCAGCGGTCCGAAGGGCAGGGAGGTGCAGATCAAAAACGGTCACCGCGAAGGGGTCATCCTCCTCATAGGCGGGGCGCAGTTCATCCAGGCCACCGAGGCGCTCGCACGTGATCTCGACACTCAGGAGAGCCGGCGCATCAATGACCAGATCACCGTCCGCACCTTCCGTCTGAACTACGCCTCCGCCAGCGACGTCACAGTGAACAATGGCGGCACCACACGCATCATTCCCGGTGTGGTCCGCAATCTACAAAACCTCATGGCCAACCAGGTGCCGGGCAGCCAGCTCTCCGCCGGGGTGGAGGAGGCGGAAAGCCGCCGCACGCATCCCAGCCTGCGCGGCACCGGACTGGCCGCTGTGGGCAATCCCAATGCAGGCGCTCCTCAGGCACCTTTCAATCCCTACGACCCCTATGGCACACAGCAGAAAGCCACGCCTGTTCCTGGATTTGGCGGTGCGGGCGGCGCAGTGGGCCAGCCCGCAGCCACGAATGATCCGCGTGCGCCCATGATCGTGGCGGATGTGCGCCTCAATGCCGTTCTCGTGCGGGATGTGGCGGCCCGCATGCCGCTCTATGAAGAGCTGATCCGCATGATTGATGTCCCCACCAAGGCCATCGAGATCAGCGCCGCCATTGTGGACATCGGTTCTGACAATCTGCGCAATGTCGGTGTGGAGATCCTGGGGCTTGGCAAAAAGGGCAATGACAACACGCGCTTCGGCTTTGATGCAGACCGTGGCCTCTTTGATGGCACAAACACCCAGGGGCAGACCCCGAGCTTCTTGGACGGCTCCAATCTCGCACGCGGCGCCGGATTGAACGCCACGGCCCTCATCAGCGCCGGTGGCTTTGAAATGCTGAGCCGCCTGCGTGCGGTGGAGGAGGTGGGGGCCGCGCAGATCGTTTCCAGCCCTTCTGTTTTGACCATGGAAAACGTGCAGGCTGTAATCCGCACCGACGAAAAGGTTTATGTGAAGGTAGCAGGAAATCTACAAGTGGACCTATTCGACGTTACAGCAGGAGTTCAGTTGCGCGTGACCCCCACTCTCGTGAAGGAGAGAGGGAACACGGACTTCAGGCTCGTGATCGACATCACCGACGGCAGCTTCTCCGACCAGCGCGTGGGTGAGATTCCCACCACTCGTGAGAGCGCCATCAATACCCAGGCACTCGTGCCTGAAAACAAGACCCTGCTTCTCGGTGGCTATTCTGTGGAGCGCCGCAACCGCAGCAGCCGCCAGGTGCCGCTGCTGGCCAAGGTGCCGCTGCTTGGAAAGATTTTTTCCAACAATGCGCGCACCCACGAGCGCACGCAGCGCTTCTTCTTCATCACGCCGCGCATTGTGGATTTGATGAAGGAAGCCACGGACCCCGCCGCCTTTGCCGGCACGGCTGGCAATGACCTCGCTCTGCCGAGCTATCTCAGCAATGACCAGATTTCACGCGAGAAGGTCGATGATCTCGCACGCCGTCTCGCCGCCGGCAATCAGGCAGGTGGAGATCAGTCCGGCCTCACGCAGCCACGTGCGCCTCAGACCTCCGGTGCAGCCGGAGCAGACACTGAAAAACGCTGGATCCCGCGTGCTATGCCTCTGCGTGAAGAGCCCTCCGTCCTTCTTCCCCCTGCATCCAGTCCTTCCCGCCCATGAGTGATGCCCGTCAACAATGGCTCCTGAAAGTGATCGCCGGCCCTCATCAGGGCGCGGAGATCGGCCTCTATGCCGGCAAGACTCTGGTGGGCAGCGATGACGAATGCGATGTGGTGCTGCATGATGTGCTCGTCGCGCCGCAGCATCTGGAGATCGATCTTGCAGCCTCCGGCATCACCGCCGCACCTTTGGGCGGACGTGTTTTTGTGAATGGCAAACGCATCCGCGATGCGCGCCTGGCCGTCCCATCCTTTGCTTTCCTTTCCATCGGCGGCTCTCACCTCGTCATTGGTCCTGCGGAGGGCAAATGGCCCCTGTTGTCCTCTGCGGATGTGCCGGAGCTGGAGAAAGATGCGGAGCCTGCGCCTGCCACATCCGACAAAGAACCTGCGCCAGCCGCCGCCCCGGCAGCAGACGCAGCACCCGCGCAAAGCACTTCGGCATCTGCCCAGCCCATGACGCAGCCGGCACGTGCGCCCTCGCGTATCGGGCCGCTGTTTGGCATTGCCTGCGGCCTGCTCCTGCTGCTTGGCTGGGGTGTTGTTTACAGTGAGTATTTCTCTGCTCGTGGTGAGAATTCCGAAGAGCTGCCCAAGCCGGACAAACCCATCGCGCGCGCCATGGCGGTCGTGGAGGAGCTGGGCCTGGCAGGCAGCATCAAGCTGGAGGAAAATGCAGGACGACTTACCGCAGTCGGATACGTGGACACTGAAAACAAGCAGCGTGAGCTGCAGGCGGTGTTTCGTGCCACGGTCCCCGGCATGCGCACCAAGATCTACAGCCTGGAAAAGATCGCTTCCAGCGCACGCTCTCTTCTCGACAACCAGCATCTGGCTCTCACCATCACCAGCCTCAGCGAGGGCAAGATCAAAGTGACCGGCAAACTCGCTTCTGCGAATGACTGGGTGGGCATGAAGCAGACGCTGCTCTCCGAGGTGCCAGGCATCAGCGAGATCGAAGACAGTGTGGAGATCGAAGCACCTCGTCCGCGGATCTCAGCACCGGTCCAGGTGGCAGCCACTGTGCCGCTTCCCGGCGCCCTTGCAAAACCCGGCGCTGCCCCAGCTCAGACAGCGGCAGCGCCCCCGCCACTGCCGGTCAGTATGCCAGAGCCTGACCCGGAGACAGGTTATCTCATCACCACAGACACCATCGACACACCGGAATCCACCATCGTGACCATTCGTTCCAGTGAGGATGGGCTCGGCTACATCCGTCTTAATACCGGCGGTGTTTACTTCATCGGCGCCCGTCTGCCCTACGGCGGCACCGTGGCCAAAATCGAGACCGACAAGGTCAGCATCATCGAAAAGGGCCAGATCCGCAGCCTGCGGCAGGGCGACGTGGTCATGAAGAGCAAACCCATCACCTCCACCAAATCATGAGCACAGATCCTCTGGCAGACAGCGCCCTGAAGGCCCGCCTCGACACACCCGATTTTCAGGAGGCTCTCGCCGCCGACGCAGATGGTTCTTTCTACCAGGATGCCGTATCCTATCTCGCTGCCTGGAGGCGGAGAATCCGCCAGTATCAGGATGCCGGCGTCTCCACCGGGGAGTTTGCCTCTCTGACGCGGCTTTCCTCCAGCATCGACACCGCGGAGCGTGTCATCGAATTTTTTGTGAAGCTGCAAAAGCTGCCGCCCAAGCAGTAGCACAAAACCAAACCCAAAAGCACAACTCAAACACACACGTCATTATGGCAATTCCCTCCTTCAGCCCCGCCTTGTTTTCCGACTCCGAGGTCTGGACCAAGATCAAAACCATGGCCACCACGCTCAACACGGAGACCACCCAGGTCGTCACAGACGCCAGCACCACCGACTTCTCCGACCCCGGCTCCGTCGTCCTGCTGCAGATGCGCGTCAATCAGGTGACCAATGCCGCCACGGCCGTCTCCAACCTCGTGAAAGCGATCCAGGAGCCTTCCAAGAACGCTGTGTCAAACCTCCGCTAATCCAGCTCCCGCCACCCGCCTAAAATCATGGTACAGATCGACTCAGAACTGGTGCGTCTGCTCATGCGAGTGGGGTACACCGCCGCATGGAACGGCCTTCACCAGGAGGCGCTCTCCATCTTTGAAGGCGTGGGGGCCGTGCGCTCGGAAAACGAAGTGCCGATGATCGGCGCCTCGGTGGTGGCCATGCTGGCGGGCCACTACGACGTCGCTGTGACGACCCTGCGCGAAGGCGCTCTCACTCTCAATCCCGACAGCGCACTGGCGCGCGCCCACCTCGGTGTGGCGCTGCGCCTGCGCGGGGATGAGGACGCCGGCCTGACCCTGCTGCAGGAAGTGGCCGCTCAAACGACAGACCCAGACGCCGCCACCATGGCGCGCAACGTTGCCAAACTCAGCCCAGACCAGCTCAAACCCAATCTCAGCCTGCTATGACCCCAGCCGTCATCGCTGCCGCCGCTCCAGCGCCTGCAGCCTTCAGCCAGCCACTGCCTCTCAACACCCCTGCCTCCTCCATGGCCGATGTGGACCGCCTGCGCGCGCTCGTCGCCGGAGTGCAGCCCGTAGGCGGCACCGGCACACCGCCCGTGAATCAGGCTGCTCAGGCAGAGCAGGGCGGCTTCCGCACCCTGGGCGACTCCATTCTTGAAGGTGTGTCCAAGTTTAATCTCGGTTACAACGATTCGCTCAACGGCATCACCACCAAGATCGAGGAAATCTCCCGCGCAGATCCGCTGCAGCTTGGCAACGACTTCGGCCAGATCATGTCCCTGCAGATCGAGATCGCCCGCTGGACCATGTCGGTCATGGGCGTGGACAATGCCTCCAAGGCCGGGACTAACACCATCAAGGAGCTGAGCAAAGGCGGCTGATGCCGCCTCATGCGATCTCGTCTTTCCCCAACATTCCAACTGCGACTTTTTTCCCTGTGATAGCACGCCTGTCCTCATTTATACGCCCCTTGCTGATGCTCACCCTCTTCGTGCTGACATCTTGCAGCAAGGTTCCCTTGTTCAGCGAGCTCAAAGAGGAGGAGTCCAATGAGATCATGGCCTATCTTCTGGATCAGAAGATCGACTGCAGCAAGGTGCCCGGGAAAGAAGGGCTGTGGATTCTCGAAGTGCCGCAGGAAGATTTCGCACTGGCCATGTCGTCTCTGCAGGCCATCGGGCTGCCCCGGCAGAAACTCATGAAAATGGGGGACGTCTTTCAGAAGAGCGGCCTTGTCAGCTCCCCCACGGAGGAGCGCATCCGCTTCATCGATGCGCTCAGCCAGGAGCTCTCAGACACGCTCATGAAGGTGGACGGAGTCGTGGCCGCCAAGGTCCACATCGCCCTGCCAAACAACGATCCCCTGAGCGAGAAGACGCTGCTGCCATCGGCGGCGGTCTTCATCAAATTTCGTCCCGGCTATGATGTGGAAAGCTCCACTCCCGACCTGAAAAACCTCGTCACCAAATCCGTCGAAGGGCTCACCTTTGAAAATGTGGAGCTCGTCATGAGTCCTGCGGAGGCCATGCCGCCAAAGCCCAAGGTGGAGTCCTCCGGCTTTCTCGCCCAGTGGCAGCAGAAAATGTCCGTCGGCGCCTTTGCAGCTCTTTGTGCAGGTGCGGGCTTTGGGCTCGCTGTGCTCGTCCTCGTGCTCCTGCGCAAGAAGATCACCGCCTAACCCATACGCACAGATGAAACCCCACAGCGGATGGTACGTACAGCAGGCCAAGGCCAACCCGGATCTCTTCCGTGTGGTCTATGACTTCAACTGCCGTCCCCAGTTCTGGCTGCACAGCGCGGTCACGGAAGAACTGCCGCACGCTGTCGTGGTGCGGGCGCTTGCCGGGGCTGCGCATGGTGGCAGGCACCTTGCCGCCTGGCTGTCCAAAACTCTGGGGCTGGGGGCACAGGAGGCGGTGTGGGATTTTCAGGAGCCGCGCAGACGTCTCGCTTTGCTCAGCCCGGAGTCTTTGTTGAAACTGGCACGCTTTGCCGGTGCGGCGCTTTGCTGGCCGCGTCTCTCCTCTGTGATCGGACGCTCCGAGATCCAGGAGATCAAGGCCGCCCTCGGCGAAGACGCCTACTCCTTCGCACTCCGCCGCGCCCGGCTTCTGGTAGCTCAGCAGGATGCTCTCGTCCCTCAGTCTGGCGTGCCTCTCATGCCTCAGGTGATCGAGGCGGGTTGGGGCCTCGTCACCACGGCGGCCAGCGATGACGCGGACTCCGTGCAGCAGCGTCTCATGCTCAAGCTGCCGCCCGCAGTCGCCAAAAAAACCGTCCGTCCCGTGGACCCGGATCTGCGCGCACGCGCCTGGAGTCTCATTCGCAAAATCAGCCCCGCAGTCTTTACCGAAGGAGAGTCCAAATGCTTTGCCTAGAGAACAGCGGCGTCACCGTCGCCCCATCCGCCAAGGTGATCAAACGTGATGAGCATGCGTTCATCCTGGAAGGGCAGCGCATTCTTGAGGCCGCGCGGCATGAGGCCGGGCTCATTCGCCAGAAAGCCGAGGCGGAGGCGGCGCAGAAAAGGCAGGAGGGCTTTCAGCAGGGCGTGGAGGAGGGCAAGGCCCAGATAGCCGAGCACATCGTGCAGTGCATGGGGCAGAGCGCCGCCTACTTCTCCAAGGTGGAGGATGTCATGGTGGACCTCGTCATGCGCGCGGTGAGGCACGTCATCGGAGAGATGAACCAGCGGGACGTGGCCGAGCGCATCGTGCGCCGTGCTTTGGAGAGCACGCGGAATGAAAGCCAGGTCACCGTGCGTGTGGCTCCGGCGCAGGCGGACTGGCTGAAAGGCCGCCTCAATGCCATCATGCAGGCCTTCCCCAAGGTGCAGTTCCTGCACATCGAATCTGACACCCGCATGCCGGAAAACGGCTGCATCCTGGAGACTGAAATCGGTGTCGTGGATGCCTCGCTGGAGACTCAGCTCAAGGCCATCGAAAAGGCCCTCATCCGGTCCATGAAATAAACAGCATGAGCCTCGCCACCTTCGATTTTGACTCCCTCACCGCACGCCTGAACCGCGGCATGGACTCCGTGCCGCCGCTCAGTCTTCGCGGCCGTGTCATGCAGGTGACGGGCACGATTCTGAAGGCCTACGCGCCGGGCGCAAAAATCGGCGAGCTCTGCCGTCTCAAGAACCCCTGGGAGGAGGAAGGCATCCTCGGCGAGGTCGTCGGCTTCTCAAAAAACCTGGCGCTCATCACTCCTCTGGGGGAGATGCTCGGCCTCTCCTCCACCACCGAGGTCATTCCCACCGGTGAGATTCACAAGGTGCCGGTGGGAAAAGAAATGCTCGGGCGCGTGCTGGATGGTCTCGGCAATCCTTCGGATGGCAAAGGCCCTTTCAAGATCGACGACTATTACGCCGTCACCGCAGATCCTCCGAATGCGATGACGCGGCAGCTCATCTCAAAGCCCATCAGCCTCGGTGTGCGCGCTCTGGATGGTCTGCTCACCTGCGGGGAGGGGCAGCGCATGGGCATCTTTGCCGCTGCCGGTGGTGGCAAGAGCACGCTGCTCAGCCAGATCATCCGCAACACCACCGCAGATATCGTGGTGCTGGCCCTCATCGGCGAGCGTGGACGTGAGGTGCGCGAATTCCTGGAGCGTGATCTCGGCGAGGAGGGCGTGAAACGCGCCGTCACCGTCATCGCCACTTCAGACCGTCCTTCCATGGAGCGTCTGAAGTGCGCCTACGTGGCCACCGCCATCGCCGAGTATTTCCGCGATCAGGGCAAGAAGGTGCTCCTGCTCATGGACAGCGTCACCCGCTTTGCGCGTGCTTTGCGCGAGATCGGGCTCGCCGCTGGTGAGCCGCCCACACGCCGTGGCTTTCCGCCTTCCGTCTTCGCTACGCTGCCCCGCATGATGGAGCGCGCTGGTTGCTCGGACACCGGCAGCATCACCGCGCTCTACACCGTGCTGGTGGAGGGGGATGACATGACCGAGCCCGTCGCGGATGAGACGCGCTCCATTCTTGACGGCCATATCGTGCTCAGCCGCAAGCTCGGCGCCGCCAACCACTATCCTGCCATCGATGTGCTGGCCAGCGTCAGCCGTCTTTTCACCGCCATCAATTCGCCTGACCATATGAGGGCGGCGGGAAAAATCCGCAACCTCATGTCCAAATACCAGGAGGTGGAGCTGCTCGTGCGCATTGGCGAATACAAGAAAGGCAGCGATGCCGCCGCCGACGAGGCCATCTCCAAGATCGACGCCATCAACGGCTTTCTTCGTCAGGGGCTCAGGGAGCAGAACACCTTTGCCGAAACCACCCAGGCCATGCTGCAGCTCACCAAATAAAACCGCATGGAACGCTACCCACTCCAGGACATGGTCTTCGTGCGCACCCACCGCGAGGACAAGGCCAGCAAGGCCCTCACCATCGCACGCCGTGCGGTGGCGGAGGCGGAGAGCTTCCTGGCTCAAAAGCAGCGGGAGCTGGAGGAATACGCCGCATGGAGAGCTGTGGAGGAGGAGCGCCTCATCCAGTCCATCCTCAAACGCCCGGTCAAGCTGGGGGACATCACCGACATCCGCTTTGAAATCACCGGCATGCGTGACCGTGAGCTCGACTGCGTGGATCAGGTGCGCAAAGCGGAAGGGGAGCTGGACCGCGTCAAAGCCGAGATGGAGCAGGCGAAGCTTGCCTATCGCAAAGCCACCCAGGATCTCGAAAAGCTCGTCGAGCACCGCACCGCCTGGCAGGAGGAGCAAAACTTCGAGATCGAGCGTCTGGCTGATCTCGAGCTGGAAGATTTCATCAGCCCGAAAAACCACGATTTGGAACTGCAGCCGGAGGACTCGCATTATGAACTCAATTGAAACAGCCACACCCGTCATTGTCGGCACGCTCGACAGCGATGGCACAGACCAGAGCAGCCTGCCGGGCTCGGATCCTGCCGCATTGGAAATGCTGCGCGCCATGATCGGCGGCATCGCTCCGCAGCAGACCGGCGCCGGGCTGCCATCGGCGCCCTGCACTGCCTCCGAAGCGAAGACACTTTCCACCAAGATTCAGACCCTGCTCACCAAGGCGCTGGCGGACGAGTCTCTGTCTCAATCCCTGGCCCCCATCATGACGGCTTTGCAGGGCAGGCTTTCTGCCAAAACAGCACCCGTGGATGCGACGGCGGCTCTGCTTGCTGCAGGTCAGTCCACCATCTCCATGCCTGGGGCTGGCACGCTTCCGAAATCTGTCTTCTCTCCTGAAATGGCGGCATTTCCATCTGCCGAGGCGGCATTCTCGCCTGAGTCGCTGGCCTTGATGAAGCAGCTTCTCGGCAGCATGCAGGATCCGGCATCTTCCACCGTCCTTGATCCCGCTTTGCAGGAGCTCCAGCAGGCGCTCGGCGCTGCGCTGAATCCACCTGCGGATGAGGTGACGGAGCCTTTCAAGATCGATCCCGCAGACACACCGCCACCGCCTCCCGACACCTCCAGCCTGGGGCACAGCATCCTGCACTCGCTGGGCGCACACTCCTCGGCCGCAGCCGCGCCTGTGACTCATGCACCTTCTGCCGAACGCGTGGAGCAGGTCAGCGCCTTGATCACTGAAATGGCCGACCGTGTTCTCGTGACCGATCCTCTGCATGGTCAGACCCAGGAGGTCCGCATCACTCTGGCAGACGATCTCATGCCCGGCACCGACCTCCGCGTCTGGCGGGAAGACGGCGGGCAGCTGCGTGTGGAGTTTGACACCGTCTCTCCCTACTGGGCGCGTGTTTTGAACGAGTCCTCTCCTCTGCTGGCGCAGCGTCTCAATGAGCGCCTCGGCCAGCCTGAGCAGCCTGCACTGGTCACGGTGCAGCATCAGGGTGGGCAGCCCGAAGACGGGCGCTCTCGCAACCGCCAGTCTCCCTGGGAGCTCGCCCAGCAGGCGCTCAATTCCTAACCCTCTCTTCCCGCCTCCCGAGTGAGCCAGCCCCCGCCATCTGTCCGTCCTCTGCCCGCCAGGCCTGATTTCGTCAGGCTGGCCAACCGCATCGCGGGAAGACGCCGCACATTGAGTTTTGACTGGAACGGCCAGCGCGCTCACTTCGGCTTTTCCAATGCCACCAGCCACCCTCGCGGCAGCTGGAGTCTTGGCATCGTCATGGGCGGGCACCCGCTCACGGTGGACATCAGCCGCCTGCCTGACCTCACCTGGATCGATCCCACACTCGCCGGGGTGGATGTGCATGCACTCCCGCCCGAGCTGGCCTGCGGCCTCGTGGAGGCCAGCTTTGGCGAGATCTTCACCGCACTTTGCAAGCTGGGCATCGATGTGAAGATCACCTCGGTGGAGCCCTTCACCTTCCGTGATGCTTCCGAGGAAATCATCGGCTGGCAGGTGGATCGCGGCGGTCAGACCGGCTGGATCCACGGCCACGTCTCGGGCAATGATGCTGCGCTGGGCCACCTGGCCGGGCTCATCAGCAAAGCTCCGGTGCAGGAGGGGGCTGGCGCGCAGGAGATCCCCGTGCAGGTGCATCTCGTGGCAGGCGCTCTCACACTGCCTCTCGCGGACTGGCGTGCCCTGCAGGCGCATGACGTGCTGCTGGCCGGAGGACTGCGCGAGTTCAGGCTCACCCGCACCTGCACACTTCAGGCAGCCGGCCGCAGTCTGGCCATGGGCACGCTCAAAGACAAAAGCTTCACACTTCAAAACCTCATCCCCACACCTGCCACGACCATGGGAGACCCCGCCAAGCCTGCATCCGTCAATGACATCGACATTGAGCTGACCTTCGTCGCTGGTCACACCACCCTCACCGTCGCTGAGCTGCGCGGTCTGGCGCCGGGCTTCACTTTTGAGCTGCCGGTCCTGGCCGGGGAGGGGCTCACCATCTGCGCCAATGGCAGGCCTGTTGGCAAAGGCGAACTGATCGAGGTGGGAGACCACCTCGGCGTGCGCATCACCGAGTTTTCCGCATCATGACCTCGTTCCAGATTCCAGATCCGCTCACGCTCATCGTGCTCACGGCGGTGCTCGCGCTCGCGCCGTTTTTTGCCATCATGGCCACTTCGTATGTGAAGCTCGTCGTGGTGCTCAGCCTCGTGCGCAATGCCCTCGGCATCCAGCAGATCCCTCCAAACATGGTGCTCAATGGCATCGCCGTCATTCTCACCATCTACATCATGGCCCCCGTGGGGCAGAGCACGTTTGCAGCGGTGGAAAAGGAGGACTTCAAGGAGTTCACCCCGGCCAGGCTCCGGCTCGTGCTGGAGAAGGGGAGCACCCCCATCCGGGACTTCCTGAACCGGCACACCTCCGCGCATGAGAAAAAATTCTTCCTCGACACCGCACGCCGCGTCTGGGGAAACGACGCCCGCGTGGAGATCAGCAATGACAGCTTCTTCGTGCTCATCCCCGCCTTCACCGTCAGCGAGCTCACCGCCGCCTTTCAGATCGGCTTCCTGCTCTATCTCCCGTTCATCGCCATCGACCTCATCGTCTCCAACATCCTGCTGGCCATGGGCATGATGATGGTCTCCCCCATGACGATCTCTCTCCCCTTCAAGCTTCTGCTCTTCGTCCTCGTGGATGGCTGGGCGCGGCTGATCCATGGCCTGGTGATGACCTACGTGCTCAAGAGCGGCGGATGATCCGATGAGAACTGCCACAATCGCATGAATCAAAATCTGCTCATCGAATTCACCAATCAGGCGCTCATCCTCGTGCTCCTGCTTTCCATGCCGCCCATCATCGTGGCCACGGTGGTCGGCGTGCTGGTGAGCCTGGTGCAGGCTCTGACGCAGGTGCAGGAGCAGACGCTGGGCTTTGCCATCAAGCTGGTCGTCGTGGCCGTGGTCCTGCTGGTCACCGCCGGCTGGACCGGGGCTGAGATGTACAAATACACCGTCCACATCTTTGAAACTTTCCCCACGCTGCAGCGATGATCACGGACCTCGATGTGCGCACGGTATTTCTGGTCATCGTGTTCACGCTGCCACGGATGATGTCGGCGCTGCTCATCTCGCCCTTTTTTGGCGACCAGTTCATCCAGGGCATGGCGCGGCAGGTGGTCATCATGTCCCTCAGCCTCATGGCCATCCCCATCACCCTGAAAGCTGGCATCCATCTGCCTGACACCGCCAGCTGGCCGGTGCATGCGATGATCGTGCTGGTGAAGGAGATCTGCATCGGTCTGCTGATCGGCTACGGCACGGGGCTCGTGTTCTGGATTGCCGAGGGCACGGGCTTTTTCATCGACAACCAGCGCGGCAGCTCCATGGCTGAAATGTTTGACCCCATGTCCGGCGGCAGCAGCTCCCTCTTTGGCGTGCTGTTTACCAAGGTGCTCGGCGTGCTCTTCTTTCTGGGCGGCGGCTTTGCGGCCTTTCTCACCATCATGTACGACAGCTATGTCTCGTGGCCCGTCTTCTCGTTTTTCCCGGAGTTTCAGCCCACCTTTGCCACCGCCTGCCTGAACATGCTGGACACCCTGATGGGCCTCATCGTCACGTATTCCGCGCCCATCATCATCGCCATGTTCATCGCAGAATTTGGCCTGGGCCTGATGAACCGCTTCAGCCCGCAGCTGAATGTCTTCTTCCTCGCCATGCCGGTGAAAAGCGGCATCGCCTCGCTGCTCATCATCTTTTACCTCGTGTTTCTCATGGGCTTCTTCAAAACCCAGATCATGACGCCGGAGAAGTGGCATGTGTTCTTCCACGGACTCTTCAAATAGATGAGCGAAAAGACCGAGGACCCAACACCGAAGAAGCTGCGGGACGCCCGGCAGAAAGGGCAGGTGGCGAAGAGCCAGGACGTCACCACCGCGGCGCTCACCGTGGCCTCCTTTGTCCTCATCTCCGCCCTCTGGCCCTGGTATGTGGAGCAGCTCAAGGCCCTCATGCTGCTGCCTACGGCCTTTACAGGCCAGCCTTTTGAAGACGTGGTCGATCAGGTCTTGAAGGCCATCGCCATGAAGATCCTGCTGCTCTCAGCCCCCATGCTCGCCATCGTCGTGATCATCGGCATCGGCTCAAACCTGGCGCAGGTGGGCTTCATGCTGGTCTTTGAGCCTGTGAAGCCGGAGCTCAAAAAGCTCAACCCACTGGACAAGCTCAAGCAGATGTTCTCGGTCAAGAACCTCGTCGAGTTCCTGAAATCCGCCGCCAAGGTCATCATCATCGCCGTGCTGATCTACATCGTCACCAAGAACAGCCTCGACCCGCTCACCCGCGTGCCCTATGCCGGTGAGACAGGCGTGCTGCTGGCGCTCAAGCCCATGCTCAGCACCCTGGCCATCAATGTCACGCTGGTGTACATCGCCCTGGCTGCGGTGGATTACTTCTTCCAAAAATTCCAGCACATCAAACAGCTCAAGATGAGCAAGGACGAGGTCAAACGCGAGTACAAGGAAAGCGAGGGCAATCCTGAGATCAAAGGCAAGCGCAAGCAGCTGCACCAGGAGATGGTCATGAATGACACCATGGAGCGCACCCGCGGCGCCAGCGTCCTCGTCACCAATCCCACACACCTGGCCATCGCCATCTACTACAAGGAGGAGGACAATCAGATGCCCAAGGTCCTCGCCAAAGGGGAGGACTATGTGGCCAAGCGCATGATCGAGGTGGCACGGCAGGAGGGCATCCCCGTCATGCAGCACATCCCGCTGGCGCGCGCCATTTACGAAAAGGTGGACATCGACCGCTTCATCCCTGCAGACCTCATCGAGCCGATGGCCGAGGTGCTCCGCTGGCTCAAGGAATTCCACGACCAGCAGCACTGAGCCGCGCTCACGCCGCCACGGCTTCCAGCAGCACGCGGATCTCGTGCTCGATGTCCGCCGGATCTTCCACCGTTTCCGCAATCTGCTGCCGCAGCAGCTCTCCGTAGCGCTTGCGCATGCGGAAGACCGCCACCGCCACCGTCCCGGAACTCATGCCTATGGAGGCACCCAGCTCCTGGTAGGAGTTGGGGTTTGAGCTGCCGATCAGGAAAGGCTGCAGTGCCGTGAAGAGCGGCAGCTTTCCCACCTTTTCGTACTCGGCCTTCAGCGCCTGAAGAGCACGCTGCAGCAGGTTTTCCGCCCAGCTTCTCTCAAAGTGCTTCTCCGGCGTTTCCGGGTGGGCGATCTCGCGCTCATAGCGGTTTTCGCTCTCACCGGCGTCCAGCGGCACAAAGTTCACCCTGCCGCCGCGTTTTTCCGCGTTCTGCTTCCGCACTTCGTTGCTCACGAAATGGCGCAGCGCACCCAGCAGGAAGGAGCGGAAGCGCCCCCGCTGCGGGTCCGCGTGGGACAGCACATTGTTTTTCAGCACATGCTCAAAAAAGCCCTGGGTCAGATCCTGCGCGTCTTCCGGCGAGTACCCCATGCGCCGGACAAAGCCGTAGATCGGGTGCCAGCATGACCGGCAGATCTCCGCCAGGTCCTTTTCCGCACGCACGTCATGCAGTTCCGCCGCACGTATCACCATGCTCCAGCGCGTCACCCCGAAAGCCTCTTTCGGCTTGTGGCTCGGGGTCTCCTCCGTTTGGCTGGGGGGTAGGGAAGGCTCAGACATTCAAATTTTTTAGAGATCGCGCCCGTCTTTACTGAATTTTGCACACAGGTGCAACCACCACAATCAAGTCAGGGTGCATATGGTTGTGGGTGGTCATGCGCAAAAAATTGATAATAAGAATGTTAAGTGTGGGCTGGATGCCTTCTTTTAATCAATAAAACGATTACGGCGGCGCATCCTTTCCCGATCCCGATCAATGCGAGAAATGGCGAAATTTTCAAACAAACGCCATGAAGCTTGCTTCAGGCTCTTTTGGCTGGATCAAATTCGGTATTTGTGATGCTCTGACGGTTAAAATCCGGCCACTGCTCCATCAAAGATGTGTGCAGGAGGCACGAAACGAGCTGCGTTTATCAAATTCATGCACAAACCCAAAGCCGCCCGCGTCTTCGTCCTAGCCCTGGCATTGCTCGGGTGCGTCGTCTGGGCGGTGGATCAAGGGGGCGAAGGCGGAAAGCCCTCCAACTTTGGCGTCAAAGACGGCACCATGCCCGAGGACCCGCGCGACTTCCGCCGTGGCGGCTACGGCAATGAGTACCCCACCTGGCCGGTGAGCAAGGAACTGCCGAACGACACCTTCACCTTTGCCCGCGTGCGCTACAACTCCGCCAGCCGTGGCGGGCGCGGCTGGGGACGCTCCAACCGCAAATGGGCCACCGACTATCCGGACTCGGACATGAACATGTCCTACCGCCTGCAGCAGCTCACCTCCCTGCAGGTGAACCCCAACGGCGCCGTGGTGGACATCGACCCCGAGCAGATCCGCCATTTCCCCTTTCTCTACATGATCGAGGTGGGAGACATCAACATCACCGACGAAGAGGCCAAGACCCTGCGCGACTACATGCTCAACGGCGGCTTCATCATGGTCGATGACTTCTGGGGCACCCGCGAGTGGGAGAACTTTGAAGTGGCCCTCAAGCAGATCTGGCCCGACCGCAAGATGGAGGAGATCCCGCTGGAGCACGAGATCTTCCACATGGTCTTTCCCATCAAGGTGAAGCCGCAGATCCCGCACATCCGCTTCGCCGAATACGTGATCAACCAGGGCATCACCTATGAGTTCGACAAGCCCGGCTCCGAGCACGTGCACTATCGCGGCTACTTCGACGACAAACGCCGCCTCATGATGGTCATCTGCTGGAACACCGACACCGGCGAAGGCTGGGAGCAGGAGGGGACAGACCCGTGGTATTTCAAGGAGTTCTCGGAGAAGTATGCCTACCCGCTGGGCATCAACATCATCTTCTATGCGCTGACGCACTGATGGGGGGTGGAGCTGTGGCAGGCTTTTTGCGCACGGATTGAAAAACATCAATTCCTATGCCACCCCCCATGTCCCATATGGAGGCCCGGCAAGCCGCACCCGACAGCTTCCAGCGCAGACGGCACCAAGCGTTTCTTCGTGGATCTAGCAGCTCACGGTAGACGAAGCTAGAAGAAAGAGGTCTAGAGATTTAGCTCGCTCCGGAGAGCGCGCCGAAACATCCAGCGCTTTCAAACCCCAGTTAGCGTCACACCAAGCACCTCTGATTTGAGGTTGCGTTTGAACTTGGATCGCTATGCGGCCCTGCGTTGAGCCGCAGGCTGCTGTGCCTTGGCCCACGCTTTCGGTGTGACGTCCTTGGTCTGCCGGTTGGTCATCGTAGGCAGGCGGGTGAGCACATCACGCAGGTAAGTCTGCGGATCAATGCCACGGCTGCGGCAGGCTTCGATGATCGTAAAGAGCACCGCGCTGCGCTGGCCCGCCTCTGCCTCGCCGATGAACAGCCAGTTCTTCTTGCCGATGGCCGTTGGCCTGATCGCGTTCTCCACCGGATTGTTGTCGATCTCCACACGGCCGTCTTCGAGATACACGCAAAGCATGGTCCAGTGTGTCAATGCGTAGTCGATGGCGCGGCCCATCGCGCTCTTGGGCAGATGCCGACCGCTGCGCTTGATGCGTGTGAGCGCACGGTGGATGCGCTCCACGATCATGCAGCTCTCGGCGGCCCTTGTGGCCTGCCTTTGCCGAGGGCCGGCCCTGGTCGTGCGCAGCTGCTTCTCGACACGGTAGAGATGCTGGATTTGCAGCAGCAGCCATCCGGCGTGCTGCGGGGCGCTCTCGATGGCCTCATGGAACTTGCGCCGGGCGTGCGCCCAGCAGGCAGCCAGCGTGATGCGGCCTTCACTGCGTTTGGCAAAAGATGGATAGGCCTGATAGCCGTCGCACTGCACCGTGCCGGTGAAGTCGGCGGGGATGATGCGCTCCAGGCAGAGTGCGGCACGGCTGGTGGCCCAGGTGAAGCTCACATCCGCCCCGGGCCGTTTGCAGGCCCAGAGGTAACCTTGCTTCGTCTCGCCGTTGCCAGGGCTCAGATACTCCACCGGAGTCTCATCCACCTGCACGTAACCTCCCGCCATCACCCCGGTGTGGATGTGCTCATAAACGGGTCTGAGCCAGTCTGCGGCAAGTCCCAGCCAGCGGGCCATGCTCTGCCGTGGAATGGCGATGCCGTGCCGCGTGGCGTAGATCTGCTCCTGCCGGTAGAGCGGCAGATGGTCGCAATACTTCGCCACGATGATCTGCGCGAGCAGCCCCGGTGCGGCGATGCTGCGCTCCTGCAGGATGTTGAGCACTGCAATGATGGGAGCCTAGCCTGGTGCGGCTCGTCGCGCCTCACATACTTTTTGCGGATGATGCGGCGGCGCAGGAACCGTGCGGGCTGGTAGTCGAGCTGCTCGGTGACTTCCTCGCCGATGTGCCGCCAGGCTTCAGGCGCAGCGGTGACTTCCTCAGGCTCGATCACTTCATCCACGGCGGGCAGATGCTCCGGCACACGTGCCTCGCGATCCTTGCGCTCCCTGGCAGGCTTGCTGTCCCTGCCGCGCTCCTTGATCTCAGCCTCCAAGGCGCCGGGGCTTGCGCTGGAGGCCGGGTCTTTTTTTGCGCCGTCATCCCCTCCCTGCAGCAGCAACATGAGCTGCCTGTCATCGAGCTGCTCGCTGCTTTTGCCAAAAATGCGCCGGATGAGCAGGTCGATCTTCTCCTTGAGCAGCTTGATCTCAAGCGCCTGCCTCGCGTTCTCTTCGGTAAGGCGGGCTTCCAGCGGCGTCATCATGATGACCTGAAGAGGAGCAAAACCCGTACCAACTTGCACGCGGATGATGCGGCTGCGGAAGATGTTTTTTTACTCGCGCTGATACCATCCGCGCGGCTTTGCCCCGTGCATGTCGATGCCGTCGGTGAGCAGCGCAAAGGCCTCCGGCGCGAGCTTGAGCCCGGCCTGCCCGGCCTCCGCCGCCCTGGGCCAGAAGAACGTGCCCTTTTCCAGCCGCTTGGTCATCAGCCAAAGGCCCGTGCCGTCAAAGTAGAGCACCTTGAGCCGCGTGCGCTTTTTATTGGTGAAGGCAAAGATGGCCCCGTCGCGCACATCAGCCTTGAGCTTCTCACCCACCGCCGCGTGCAGACCTTCAAACCCTTTGCGCATGTCCACAGGATCAAGCGCCACGAACACTTTCAAACTGCCGGTGAAGCTGAGCATGGCAGGGTTCAGGCAAGCGCTTTGATCAGCGCGGCAAGCAGCGGCACCTGTTGCACGTCATGCAGAGTGGCACGTACGCCTCCTGGCAAGGCGACCTCCACTGTGGCGGCAGCCGTTGCGGGCTGTGCCGCCGTCACCTCCAGGAACACCGGCCTGCACTGCTCCCTGGCCGGGCTTTGCGCCCCATGCCTGCGCCGCCAGGTGGCAAAGGTCTGATACCTGATCCTGTAATGCTCCCCTCGAAGTTGGAC